>CAWKFJ010000007.1:7500-483451 GCA_963848875.1 uncultured Acidobacteriota bacterium | reverse complement strand
AGGAGCGGCCCGACCTGGATCAGATTTACATGAACGCGGTGCAGATGATGACGGGGCACGGCGGGTGGCCGATGACTGTGTTCCTGACGCCGGAGGGTGTGCCATTTTATGCTGGCACATATTTCCCGCCCGAGGACCGTCACAACATGCCTGGGTTTCCGCGCGTCCTTCAGGGCGTATCGGAAGCCTACCGCGCGCGGCCGGACGACGTGACGGAGACGGCCGTCTCCGTGCTCGCGCAACTGAAGCGCATGGGGCAGGCGCGCGAGTCTGGCGGGGAGCTGGACTTTGAGCTGCTGGACGCGGCCGAGCGCGGCATCGCGCGCAGCTACGACGCGCGCCACGGCGGGTTCGGCGGCGCGCCTAAATTCCCGGCCGCGATGAACCTGGAGTTTTTGCTGCGGCAACACCACCGCACGAATCAAGGCGAGACGCTGGAGATGGTTGAAAACACTTGCCGCAAGATGGCGATGGGCGGGATGTACGACCAGCTCGGCGGAGGCTTTCACCGCTACTCGACCGACGCACAATGGCTCGTCCCGCACTTCGAGAAGATGCTTTACGACAACGCGCTGCTCTCGCGCCTCTACCTGCACGTCTACCAGCAGACGAAGAACGACTTTTACAGGCGCATCGCCGAGGAGACGCTAGACTACGTGTCGCGCGAGATGACGGACCCGAGCGGCGGGTTCTACTCGACGCAGGACGCGGACTCCGAAGGGCACGAGGGCAAGTTCTTCGTCTGGACGGTTGCCGAGGTCAAAGAGATTTTGGGCCAGGAAGACGCGGCGCTTTTCAACGCCTACTACGACGTGACGGGCACCGGGAACTTCGAGGGCAAGAACATCCTGCACGTCACGCGCACGGTCGAAGAGGCCGCGAAGGAGTTGTCCGTGACGGCCGAGCGATTGAGCGACGCGCTGGAACGCGGGCGGCGGGCGCTCTTCGAGGCGCGCGAGCAGAGAGTCAAGCCCGGCCGTGATGAAAAAATCCTGACAGCGTGGAACGGGCTGATGCTGGCGAGTTTCGCCGAGGCTTGTGCCATTTTCGAGCGGAGCGACTACAGGGAGATCGCGGAAAGGAACGCGGAGTTCGTCCTTCAAACCTTGCGGCGCGATGGGCTGCTGCTCCGCACGCACAAGGATGGGCAGTCCAAACTCAACGGTTATCTCGAAGATTACGCCTTCTTCGCCGACGGGCTCCTCGCGCTCTACCAGGCGACGGGCACGCTGCGCTGGCTCGAAGAGGCGAAGGGACTGGCGGCCAAGATGCTCGAAGAGTTCTGGGACGAGGAGGAGGGCGGCTTTTTCTACACGGGCAAGAGCCACGAGGAGTTGATCGTGCGCTCGAAAGACTACTTCGACAACGCGACGCCTTCGGGAAACTCTGTGGCCGCGGAGGTGTTGCTGCAACTGGCGGCGCTGACCGGCGACGAGAGCTACGCGAGAAAGGCGGTCGCGCTCTTCCGGCTCATGCGCGACAACCTGAAGCGTCACGGCTCCGCGTTCGGGCGGCTGCTCTGCGCGCTGGACTTTCACCTATCGACGCCGAAGGAGATCGCCGTCGTCGGCGAGGCCGGGAGCGACGAGACGCGCGCCCTGCTCCGCGAGGTGTGGGCGCGATACCTGCCGAACAAGATCGTCGCGCAGGCCGCGGAGGGAGACGCGCGTGCAAGCGAGATCGTCCCGCTCCTGCGCGACCGCAACGCCATCGGAGGCCGCGCCACGGCCTACGTCTGCGAGCACTACGCTTGTCAACAACCCGTGACTTCGCCGGCGGAGTTAGGAGTTCAGCTCTCCCCAGCCTCTCGGATGGACGCCTCCGGCGGGGCCTGAGTGTGCGGGGCCTCTTCGCCGAAGGCGCGACTGAGTTCTTCCAGCAGTTCTGTTCCGAAGCGTGAGATTTTCGACGCGCCCAGGCCGTGGATGGAGTTCAAGGCTTCGAGCGTCGCGGGGCGGTCCAGAACCAGATGTTCGAGCGTGCGGTCGGCGCAGATCATGTAGGCCGGGACGTGCTCGGCGAAAGATTTTTCGAGCCTCCACTTCTTCAAAAACATGACGGCGCGCTTCTCCTCCGGGGTCAGCGGGCGCGGCGGCGGCTGTGGCGCGCGCCGTCTGCGCGGCTCTCGCGCCTCGCCGCTCGACGGCTGGAGCGTGGCCGAGCGGAGCGCCGCCTCGAACCTTCCCTGCTCTGTCAGGATGCGCTCAAGCTCCTCGTAGACGCGCAGCGTGATGATCGCGTCCGCCGCAGCGTACTGTAGCTGGTTGCGCGAGAGTGGGCGTCGCTTCCAGTTAGACTTCTGATAACTCTTGTCCAGCTCTATGCCGAAGAGGTGCGCAGAGACGCCGGCCAGGCTGTAGGAAGGCAGGCGCAAGGCCGAGCGCGCCAGCCTCAACGTGTCTACGAAGCCCGCCGGTCGCAGGCCCTCACCCGCGAGCATCGCCTCGTCGAAGCGCGCGTTGTGCGCCGTCATCGTGATCGTAGGGGATTCGACCAAGGGCCGCAGGAGTTCCACGTCCACGGCGAAGAGGTCGAAGACCAGCGCTTCACCCGCCCGCGCCGCAATCTGCACCAGCGAGACACGCGAGTGGTTCGCAGACGGTTCCCAGTAAGTCTCCGTGTCTACGCCGACAATCGCCTCCTGTTGAAGCCCCTGGAGGGCGGCGCGGGCCTCGTCCGCGTCCGTGATGAGACGGAAGGGCGCTTTTGTCAAATCTGACGAATCGGCAACGTCTGGCATGTGTGTGGTAAACCCTTTTGCTCGCACGGCCCGTTAAAAAGCAAGGCGCGCTGATGTCTCAACGCGCCTATTGCACACGGCCTGTTGGAGCGCAGACTACATGTTCTTGTTGCCGGGCTTGTTGCTGTTGTTCATGTTCATGCCGCCCATGTTGCCGTTGCCGTTGCCGTTGCGGTTCGCGTTGGCGTTGTTGGACGGCATGCCACCGCCGCCGTTGCCCGTGTTCGTGTTCATCGCCGGGGTCGGCGTGGACATCGGCGTCGAGGTCGAGTTGGTGGTCGAGTTGGTGGTCGAGTTGGTCGTGCTGGTGTTACCCGTGTTCGTGTTTTCGCTGGCGCAGCCGATGCCCAGGGCGATGACTGCGAGCAAGGTGAGAAGAGCTAAGGTTCTACGCATCGAATTGTCTCCTGCTGACCCGCCGGGTCAGATTGTTAAGGAGCCTTTGCCGAAGCGTCTTTCCATCTCCGCTGGAACGCTGTTGGCTTCAACTCCGCCAATGGTTTGACCCGCGAGAAATCGCCCCCACCCGACCGAAAACGGGCGCGGGAGAGCGGATTTACGGGGCAGTTGAATCATGCCGGCTTGTTAATCCCTACCTTGACCTGGCTCGCTCGCGTGCAAAGTTAGGCCGGGCGTCTGCTGACGACGCCGGCCGGCTCGATTGCTCTTTCCACTTTGAAGGGCGCTTCCGTATTTACGGCGCGCGCAGTGTAGCACTTGAACGGCTGGAAATAAACGATTTTTTTGAAATTTTTCCCACATAATGTACCCTCCAAACCCTAGAAACCCCTTGACTGACAGCCCCAAATTAAGTATTGTTAATCACATGCCAACATGTTTGGCATATTGCAGTTATTTATAAGTTCCTCTAGCCCGAACTGGCGGCCACCCCAGCTTTGGGTCTTAAAGTCCCCGGCCGCACAGGCCCCAACAATCTTCCACCAAGGTTTCGCTTTCCGAGAGGGATCAATTATCACCATGCCGCAAGGAAACTGGAAAACTCTCGCACTTCTGGGCTGCGTCGCGGCGCTGGCCTCGGTGCTGTTGATTCTTTCCCTGCTACAAATCGTCCAATTGCCTGTGACCGGCTGGACTGGGCTCGCGCCGCTGGCCGGCCTCTTCGTGTTGACTCTGGCCGCCAGCCGCTTCACGGTCTCCGTGACGAGCGCCGACGGCGTCAGCCAGAGCGAAAAGTCCGTCGCAGACGCTTTCATCTTCCTGGCGGCGATGATGTACACGGTGGGGCCTGACGGCACGGTCGGTCCGGCCGTCCTGCTGGCCGCCACGGTCGGCTTCATCTCGTCCTGGAAATCTTCCGACCGGCGCATCACAGTCTTCGCCACGGGCGCGTCTATTATTTCCACATACGCCGCCGCCTCGCTCTATGGATTGCTGGTGCGCGCCTTTTTCAAGGGCGCTGACCCCGCCGCTCAGGGCATTCAGCTAGACCTCCTGCTGCTCCCCCTGTGCGCGCTCGCGCTCGTCCAATACTCGCTAAGCACGCTGGCCACCTCCGCTTTCATCGCATTCGATTCAGGCAAGACGCGCCTGACGCTTTCGCGCGAGAGCCTGGTCTGGACTTCGATGACCGAAGTCGGGAGCGCTGCCTCGGCCGCGCTCTTCTACTCTGCGCTGCACAGCGGCAGCATTCCTTTCGTCTTCGTCGGCCTGCTCATCATAGGGCTCGTCCACCTGCTCTACCGCTTCGACGAGCAACGCATCTCCGAGGTCAAGCGGAGCGAGGAGGCGAAGGCGCGCCACATACAGGAGATGGCCGACCTGCACATGAACACCATCGAGTCGCTCGCTATCGCGATTGACGCGAAGGATCAGACCACGCACGGCCACGTCCGCCGCACGCAGATTTACGCCACAGAGATGGGCAAGCTCCTCAGGGTCAGCGAGTCTGAGCTTCAGGCGCTCGTCGCCGGCGCGCTCCTACACGACATTGGCAAGCTTGCCGTTCCCGAGTACATCCTGAACAAGCCAGGCAAGCTCACCGAGTCAGAGTTCGCCAAGATGAAGATTCACACGACCGTGGGCGGCGACATCCTCAAGCGCGTCGGCTTCCCCTACCCGGTCGAGGACATCGTCCGCTTCCACCACGAGAAGTGGGACGGCTCCGGCTATCCGAGAGGGCTTAAGGGCCAGGCCATCCCGCTCGTCGCGCGCATCATCTCGGTCGTAGACTTTTACGACGCGACGCGCTGCGACCGCCCCTACCGCAAGGGCATGACGCGCGAGGACTCACTGGCGCTGTTAAGAAAGATGGCCAGCTCCTCCTTCGACCCGAAAGTTGTCGATGTCTTCATCGCCAACGTCGAGAAGTTTGACGAGCTGATCGCGGAGCACGACATACAGGAACAGGTCGCCTCCGAGATGCCCGAAGACCAGACGGGCGCGAAGCCAGACGCTGGCCTCGCCTCTGACATCATGGGCGCGCCCGACAACACACTGGGCTTCCGCTCCATCACCGAAGCGCAGCGCGAGGTCTTTGCCCTGCACGAGATCGCGCAGACCATCGGCTCCTCGCTCAATCTGCAAGACACAGTCTCGCTCGTCTCCAGCAAGCTGCGCGCAATCGTTCCCTTTGACACCTGCATCATCTATCTGGTGGACGAGAAGACCGGCAAGGCGCTCCCCGCGCACTGCGCCGGCGAGAATCCCGAAATCTTCGCCAAGCGCCGCGTCAACGTCGGCGACGGCATCACGGGCTGGGTCATCGCCAACGCGCGCTCTATGTGCAACGCGTCGCCCGAGCTTGATCTGGTCGGCGTCCCCGAAGAGGTCACCAAGAGCATCCGCGGCGTGCTCGTCTCGCCGCTGGTGCGCGAGGACGGAGCCTTCGGGGCCATCACGCTCTACTCCAAGAGCCGCATCTCCTACACGACCGAGCACGTTCGTCTGCTTGAGTCCGTCTCGCAGCACGCCTCCTCGGCGCTCAACAACGCTTTGACGTTCGAGAAGACACGCGAGAGCGCGCTCACGGACCCGCTGACCGATCTGCCGAACTCGCGCGCCTTCTACATGATGTTGGAGCAGCGCATCGCCGAGGGGCAGCGGCTCAACAAGGAGTCGCTCGCGGTCATCTCGCTCGACGTTGACGACTTCAAGAAGATCAACGACGCCTACGGCCACGCCATCGGCGACCGCGTCCTGGCAAGCATCGCCAAGGTCATCAAGAAGGAGATGCGCCAGATGGACATCCTGGCGCGCTACGCCGGCGACGAGTTCGTCGCCATCATGCCCATGGCTTCGGCCATGATGGCGAGCATGGTGGCCGAGCGCATACGGTCGGCCGTCGAGGCGCAGAAGTTCCAGGTACGCACAGGCAAAGTGGTCGAAGTCGGCGTCAGCTTAGGGATCTCCTGTTTCCCGAACGACGGCGAGACGACCGAGCAGTTGCTGACGGCCGCGGCCCGCAACATGCAGCAGGACAAGCACGCGCGCAAGCTCGTGCCCACGCTCTCCGAATCGCTCAACGCGGCGGCCATAGACAACTTCCGTTAATAGCCCGCAGCGGTGTACCCGACCCGGACGCGCGCCTCCCTGAAAAGGGGCGCGCGTCTTTCTTTGCGCCTGCTTTTGCGCGCGCTCCCCCGTCTCGCGTATAATCCCCGCAACGCAGTCTGGCTTTAAATTTACAGCACGCACGAGAACACGCGCGTCGGAGTGTCTCCGGCGCGGCGTCCTCTTAGGCGAGAGACATTGAATTCATGACTAAACAAGCGAGACCCACCGAGGCGCGCGCAGGCGCGGAGGAAAGCAGCTCCGCAGGCGTGGCCGAGAAGGAAGCCGGCGAGGACGCTGCGGCCGTCATGCGCGAAGACAACGTCACGCGCAAAGAGGAACAGAAGCACCGCATAGAGGAGCTTGACCACGAGACGCTCCTGCGGCTCCTGCACCAGATGATTCTCATCCGGCGGCTGGAGGAGAAGTGCGCCGAAGCTTACAGCCTGGGCAAGATCGGCGGCTTCTGCCACCTCTACATCGGACAGGAAGCGGTCGCCGTCGGCGCGCTCTCGGCGCTCAGGCCGGACGATTACGTCCTGACCAGCTACCGCGACCACGGCCACGCCCTCGCCAAGGGCACGCCGGCCGACGAGATCATGGCCGAGCTTTACGGCAAAGCCTCCGGCTGCTCCAAGGGCAAGGGCGGCTCGATGCACCTCTTCGACGCCGGGGTGAACTTCCTGGGCGGCCACGGCATCGTCGGCGGCCAAATCCCGCTCGGCACAGGCATCGCTTTCGGCTCCAAGTACAAGGGCACGGATCAGGTCACGCTCTGCTTCTTCGGCGAGGCCGCGGTCAACCAGGGCGCGTTCCACGAGTCCTTGAATATGGCACAGCTCTGGAAGCTGCCCTGCATCTACATCTGCGAGAACAATCAGTACGGGATGGGCACGTCGCTCCAGCGCGCGATGTCGCTGCACGACGTTTCCGCCAAGGCGTGCGCCTACGAGATGGCCGCGGAGTTCGTGGACGGGATGGACGTACTCGCCGTGCGCGAAGCGGTGGCGCGCGGCGTCGAGCGCGCGCGGCGCGACTACTCGCCGACGCTCATCGAAGTTCGCACCTACCGCTTCATGGGCCACTCTATGTCGGACCCCGGCAACTACCGCACGCGTAGCGAAATCGAGAAGTACCAGGAGCGCGACCCAATCAAGCTCTTCACGGAGAGCCTCAAGGAGCAGAAGGTGCTGACGGACGAGCGCCTGGCTCTGATAGAGGGCGAGGTCCGTGAAGAGGTCGAGCGCGCCGCCCGCTTCGCTGACGAGAGCCCGGAGCCCGCCCCCGAAGAACTTTACACAGACGTGTACGCGAATCCGTTGGATGGTAAGCAGTAAGCACCATTCAATACTTATAGAGGAAAACAGATGGCCGTAATGACGATGCGCGACGCGCTCAACCAGGCTTTGCGTGAGGAACTGCAACGCGACGAGAACGTCTTCCTGATGGGTGAGGAGGTCGCCGAGTACCAGGGCGCGTACAAAGTCACCAGGAACTTGCTTCAGGAGTTTGGCCCAAAACGCGTGATAGACACGCCGATCACAGAGCTGGGCTTCGCCGGGCTCGGCGTCGGCGCGGCGATGGTGGGACTCCGCCCCATCATCGAGTTCATGACCTTCAACTTCTCCATCCTCGCCACGGACCAGATCATCAACTCCGCCGCCAAGATGCTCTACATGTCCGGCGGCCAGTACAAAATCCCCATCGTCTTCCGCGGCCCGAACGGCTCGGCCTTCCAGGTCTCGTCGCAGCACTCGCAGGCGATGGAGTCCTGGTTCGCCTACTTCCCAGGCGTCAAGGTCGTCATGCCCTCCACGCCGGCCGACGCCAAGGGGCTGCTCAAGAGCGCCATCCGCGACGACGACCCGGTGATCTTTCTTGAGCAGGAGAGGATGTACGGCAACAAGGGCGAGGTGCCCGACGACGAAGACTTCACAATCCCGCTCGGCGTGGCCGACGTCAAGCGCGAGGGCACGGACGCGACCATCGTCGCGCGCTCGCTGATGGTCCCTGTCGCCTTGAAGGCTGCCGAGGAGTTGGAGAAGCAGGGCGTCTCGTGTGAGGTCATTGACCCGCGCACAATCCGGCCGCTCGACATTGAAACCATCGTCAACTCCGTCAAGAAGACCAACCGCGTCGTCATCGCGGAGGAGTCGCACCACTTCTGCGGCGTCGGTGCCGAGATCAGCGCCGAGATACAGGTGCGCGCGTTTGATTATCTGGACGCGCCCATCCACCGCGTCTCCGGCGCGGACGTGCCCATGCCCTACGCCAAGAATTTAGAGAAACTGGCAATCCCCGACGTCGAGCAGATCGTCAAGGCCGTGCGCGCAGTGGCGTACCTAGATTAAAAGTGGTCAGTGGTCGGTGGTCAGTGGTCAGTTAAGAACAAAAGCTTTTTCTTTTCACAGACCACTGACCACCGACCACTGACCACTGAGGAATAATATGGCTACACAGGTCGTAATGCCGAAGCTCTCTCCGACGATGGAGGAGGGGCAGATTTCGCGGTGGCTCAAGAACGAGGGCGATAAGGTCTCGATGGGCGAGCCGCTGGCGGAGATTGACACCGACAAGGCGACGATGGAGATGCAGGCGCTCGGCAACGGCGTGCTGCGCAAGATTATCATTCAGGCGGGCGAGAGCGCGCCGCTGGGCCAATTAATCGCCGTCATTGGCGAGCCCGACGAGGACATCTCGGCGCTGCTCAACCAGGCCGGTTCGGGCGCGAAGGAGACTCAGCCAGCGCCGCAGCCGCAGGCGGGCGGCGACGAGGCGAAGGCTGAAGCCGTGCCCGCGCAGAAGCCGGCGGCGGACGCCGCCGCTTCCCAGCAGCCGGCCCCGTCCGGCAACGGGGCGCAGGCCGCCAAAGGCGACGGAAAGGCGACGGGACGCCTCGTCGTCTCGCCGCTCGCGGCGCGTATGGCCGCCGAGGCCGGCATCAATTTGCGCTCGTTGACTGGGAGCGGCCCCGGCGGGCGAATCATCAAGCGCGACATAGAGGCCGCGATGAGCGCCGGCAAGGCTTCGGAGGAGACCGCGCAAGCTCCGCAACGCCACCTGCGCGCCGTCCAGCCCGGCACGCAGCCCACACAGGCTCCGGCCGTTGAGGGCGCATCGGCTTACCGCGACGAGCCGACTTCCGTCATGCGTCAGACCATCGCGCGCCGGCTGGTCACCTCCATCGGCCCCGTGCCGCACTTCTTCCTGACGACCGAGATCGAGATGGACCGCGTCGTCGAGATGCGCAACTCGGTCAAAGACCTGGACCCCGAGCTGAAGTTCAGTATCAACGACGTGATCGTCAAGGTCGCCGCCGCCGCGCTCATTCAGCACCCGCAAGTCAACGCCTCGTTCCAGGACAGGAATATTCGTTACTACGAGCACGCGGACATAGGCGTCGCTGTCGCCATCGAGGACGGTCTGATTACGCCCATCGTGCGCGCGGCGGACCAAAAATCTCTCAGCCAGATTGCGGCGGAAGTGAAAGAGCTGGCGGGCCGTGCGCGCTCGCGCAAGCTCATGCCCGAAGAGTACACGGGCGCGACCTTCTCCATCAGCAACCTCGGCATGCTCGGGATAGACGAGTTCACAGCCGTCATCAACCCGCCGGAGGCGGCGATCCTGGCCGTCGGCGCGGTCACGCCGAAGCCGGTCGTGCGCGACAATCAGGTGGTAGTGCGCCAGATGATGCGCGTGACGATGTCCTGCGACCACCGCGTCATCGACGGCGCGACGGGCGCGCGCTTCCTGCAAACTTTCAAACGACTTTTAGAGAACCCGCTCCTGATGATCGTCTAGGACGCGGCGTTGGAGGGGAAACCATGACCGAGAAGAACGAGGCCGGGCTCGCCGTCCCCGGCGACGGCGAATCCGACGAGCGTGGGACGGATCGCCCCACCGAGCAGCAGCCGGAGTTGACAGACAACCAGACCGAAGATGTCACGCGTCCCGAAGTAGAGCCCGGCGAAGGCACGGGCGCACGCGCTGGCGAATATTCCTGAGCGCGCGCCGTCCCGGCAGCCAATATTGATTACTTCTCCAAACTAGCAAGCAACAATGGTGGAGCGGGGATTGAAAGATTCCCGCTCCATTCGCTTTAGGGCTTCACAGGTGGAACGAATGGCGACAACCAGAGAGGCCGGCGGGGCCGGGCCGCATCTCGCGCTCGTGGCCGTCCAACTGATGTTCGGCACTTGGCCCATCGTCGGCAAGATTGCGCTGACCGCGCTGCCGAGCACGGCGCTCGTCGTCCTTCGCGTGGCCGGCGCGGCGCTCGCCTTCCTCGGCTTGCAGCGCACCATCGGCCGCTCGCAGAAGATTAGCAGGGGCGACTATGCGCGCTTCGCCCTCTACGCCCTGCTCGGCGTCGTCCTCAACCAACTGCTTTTCGTCAAGGGACTCTCTTTGACGACCGTCATCAACGCCACGCTGCTCGGCACGACCATCCCCATCTTCACGCTGGTCGTCAGCCTCACGCTCGGCTTCGACCGCCTGACGCTGCGCAAGGCGCTCGGCATCCTGCTCGCTGCCGCTGGCGTCGTCTACCTGCTCTACCCCGAGCGGAATTTCTCCAGCGACTCGGCCTTCGGCAATCTTCTGATAGTCCTGAACTCCGTCTCCTACGGCGCGTACCTGGCCATCTCGAAAGACGTGCTCAAGCGATACGGCGCGCTGACGGTCATCACCTGGGTCTTCGTCTTCGGGAGTTTGATGACGCTCCCGCTGGGCGGCTACGCGCTCTCTGGCGTGCCGCTCGGCGAGGTCAGCCTCGGCGTCTGGCTCGCCGTCCTCTACATCATCATCGTGCCGACGGTCGGCGCTTACTACCTCAACGCCTGGGCGCTTCAGCGCGTCGAGCCGAGCACCGTCGCCGTCTACATCTATCTTCAGCCGCTCATCGCGTTCGCGCTCGCCCCACTGATTCTGGGCGAGCGGTGGAACCCGCGCACGTGGCTGGCCTCCGCGCTCATCTTCGCTGGCGTCGCCGTGGTCACCTGGCGCACGCGCAGCCACCCCGTCGAGGAAGTCTCGGAGCGCCCCGAAGCCTTAGGCCACTGACGAGGGAATGATGAATGAGGAATGCGGAATGATGAATTAAAGACGATTGCTTTTGAATTCATCATTCATCATTCCGCATTCATCATTCCCCCGTTGTATATTTATTCGAGATGGCGACGGCAGCAGGCAGGGTCACAATCACATCGGACGCGGAGGCGAAGAGTTCCGCGGCGCGGCTCTCCATGCTGGCCGCGGGATTCTTGATCGCGATCAAGACGGCGACGGGCGTCATCACGGGCTCGATCAGCGTGTGGGCGTCGCTCCTCGACTCGACGATGGACATCTTCGCGTCGGCCATCAACTACTTCGCCGTGCGCGCCGCTTCGCGCCCGGCCGACGAAGACCATTCTTATGGGCACGGCAAGGCCGAATCGCTCGCCGGGCTCTTCCAGTCGCTCGTCATCGCGGCCTCCGGCATGATCCTCATCTACGAATCCATCCGCAGGATTATCAATCCGAACCCGACCCAGTCGGAGTGGGTCGGAATCCTGACGATGATCGTCGCCGTCCTCGTCAGCGTCGCGCTGGTCGCGCGCCTCCGCCGCGTCGCGCGCGAGACGGACTCGCCCGCGCTCCACGCAGACGCCACGCACTACGTGACGGACATCTACTCGAACGCGAGCGCGCTCCTCGCGCTGGTCATCGTCGGGCTGACGCCCTACCAGATAGCGGACCCCATCATCTCGCTCGGCATCGCCTTATACATTCTCTGGTCGGCGGTCTCGGTGGGGCGCGATTCGATTGACGTGCTGATGGACCGCCGGCTCCCCTTGCAGGTGGACGAGCAGGTGGCGGAGGTGGTCGGCCGCTACCGCGACCAGGGCGTGCTCGGCTTCCACGACCTGCGGACGCGCCGCTCCGGCTCGCAGAAATTCATAGACCTACACCTCGAAGTCGAACGCGACATGCGCCTACAGGAGGCGCACGACGTAACGGTGCGCGTGCTGCGCGCCATCGAAGCCGAGATACCGCGCACACGCGTCCAGATTCACACGGACCCGGCGGGTTAAAAGACCAATCTTTCAGGAGAACACAATGAAGACATCACTCGGCCGGTTTTCCGCGATCAGAATTATTCTGCTCCTCCTCATCCTCTTGCCCGTCGCCGCGCGCGCGCAGGTGACCGCCATTAAGGCCGGCAAGCTGGTTGACCCTGAGACGGGGACCGTCTCTGTCAACCAAATCGTCATCGTCGAGGGGAGAATGATTAAGGCCGTCGGCCCAGGGCTCAAGATCCCCGCGGGCGCGACCGTGATCGACCTTTCGAACATGACGGTCCTGCCGGGGCTCTTCGACTGCCACACGCATCTGCTGATGAACTGGATGCCGGCGGCGCGGCTGGGGCCGAACGATGAGGCGCTCTTGCCGACGAGCGTCCGCACACTTCAGGGCGTGGTCAACGCGCGCGGGTATCTGGAGTCCGGATTCACGACCGTCAGGGACGTGGGCAACGCCCCGGACTACGCGGACACGTCGCTGCGCCTCGCCATCAACCTGGGCCACATTCCGGGGCCGACCGTCATCAACGCGGGCCAAATCATCACGCCCTTCGGCGGCCAGGGTAGGCTCTGGCCGGGGCGGCCCGACGTAAACGACAACGAGTACATCTTTGCGGACACGCGCGACGATATGCTCAAGGCCATCCGCAGGAACATTCACTACGGCGCGCGCGTCATCAAGATCGTGGTGGACGACCAGGGCTACAAATATACAGCCGAGGACGTGAAGTTCATCGTGGACGAGGCCGCTAAGTCCGGGCTCAAGGTGGCCGCTCACTGCGCCACGGACGAGGGCGCGCGCAACGCCATCCTCGGCGGCGTCGCCTCGGTCGAGCACGGGCAGCGGATGTCGGACGAGACGCTGGAGCTGATGAAGAAAACTGGCACAGTGCTCGTCGGCACGGACTTTCCCGAAGGGATAGCCAAGGAGCAGGGCTACGGCCCCCAACTGGCCCCGACGTTTCTGGATCGCCTGCGGCGCGCGCACAAGATCGGCGTGACGATGGCCTTCGGCACAGACGTGCTGCTGAACAAACCCGACAAGTCGCGCGGGGCCTACGCCCTGGACTTCCTGGAGGACTACGTCAAAGTCGGGATGCCAGCGGGCGAGATTCTGCGCATGATGACGACCAACTCGGCGCGGCTGCTCGGCATGGAGAAGGAGCGCGGCGCGATTAAGGAGAACCTGGCCGCGGACATCATCGCCACGCCGGAAAATCCCCTGGACAATATTCAGACCCTCAAGAAAGTGTCCTTCGTCATGAAAGACGGCCGGGTGGTAAAGCACGTCAAGCCTTAGCGCCAGTCAAATGGCACAATTATTCCGACAGGTGTCGGACGAGGCGGACACCGCTTCCCTCCCCCGCGCGTGAAACCCTGCCGGAACCTGTGGGCACGCCCCTTGCTCCGGGAATCGCCGTTATGGGGCTTGATAAAATTACAAAGAGCATTGCCTGGCTCGCAGCGACAGTTATTTTGGCCGCCGGCGCGTCCGCACAGAGTCCAGCGCCGAGGGCTGACGCAGAGAGAGCGCGCGCCGAGGCGCTCTGGGAGGAGGCCATCCGAGCCAAGGGCGGGCGCGAGCGCCTGCATGCGGTTGAGAATCTCCTCATCTCGTCAACCGTAGACGGGCGTACACAGAGAGGGAGCGCCGTCACGGAAGCCGAGCGGCTTTACGACATGCCCGGCAGGGCCTGGATTTTCAAGCACACCCCGGACTACGACGTCTCCGTAGAGGCGACCGTCATCAACTCCGCCCGCAACCTCTGCACGGTGACGATGAACCCTGTAGGCAGAAGCGGAAGCGTGCCGGGGCTTTCGCTCTGCACGCCGACCACACCGCTTGAGTATCTCGTCCAGGACCCTGTCATCTACCTGATGGAGACCCGACAGGTGAGGCCCGTTCCCGTCCGCGCCCGCACCGAAATGAAAAGCGGCAAGCCAATAGACGTAGTCGAAACAATGGTCGGCCAGCTCCGCGTGGACTTCTATTTGCACAGCAAGACGCGACTGCCGTACAAACTCGTGACCGACAAGTTTCACGGCGTCCCGCAGATGACAGACAAAATGGGGCTCACCGTGTACCTCGAAAATTACACGCTGGTTGACGGTGTTCAGATGCCCCGCCTTGTCACACGCCAACCGACCGTCATAGAGTCTACCGTCGAAGTGTTCAGCCACGATATCGAGAACGCGCGGTACAAATTCAATGTCTCATTCGACGAAAAAATTTTCGAGCAGCCTGTACCTAAGAACGTGAAGCGCGACGACTGGAAGCCGCGCGGTGAACAATGAGCGACGGGGCTCGCCGCCGCTTCCTGCCGTTTTGGCCCTCAAATTTACTGGACTCTACGGAATTTGGTGGTACTATCCTGCGGTTCTTTTGAGGCTCAGTAAGGGAGAGAGAGAGCAATGAGCGATTTCAAACTCGGCGCCGCTTCTTTGAAGGAACTGAAGGGCGTTCACAAAGACCTTGTGGCCGTTGTTAAGCGCGCCATCGAGCTGACGGTTCAGGACTTCTCCGTCCACGACGGCAACCGGACGCTCGCAGAGCAGAAGAAGTACCTCGCCACGGGAACCAGCCAGACGCTCGACTCCAGGCACCTCAACGGCCACGCTGTTGACCTCGTGCCTTACATCAACGGGAAGCTCCGCTGGGAATGGGAGCCCATCTACAAGATCGCGGAAGCCGTGCGGCAGGCGGCCAAGGAGCTTAACGTCCCTATCCGCTGGGGCGGGGCTTGGGACGTAGACTTCACAGAGTCAACGGGTAGTCCCGAAGACATGACCGCCGAGTACGTTGCCCGTCGCCGCAAGAAGGGCGTCAAAAAAGTCTTCATCGACGGCCCTCACTTCGAGCTGCCCAAATCGAAATACCCTTAATGGCGATTGACACTGCGGACGGGCTTCGGCCTCACGCCGTCTTGATGGCTCGGATGCCCTGCGGCTTCTCGGACTCGGCGAGGCGGCGCAGCTCGTAGAGCTTCGTCAGGGCCTCGACGGGAGTGAGCGTGTCCAAGTCCAGGGCGAGCAGGGCTTGTGCCATTTCTGAGGCGCGTGTGTGAGTGTTGTTCGGCGCGGCGCGCTCGCTGGGCGGATTCTCGGCCGCGCCCGCGGCCTGGTGGTCGTGCGATTCGTAGTGTGCCAATAATTCTTCGGCGCGGCGGACGACGGGGCGCGGCAGGCCTGCGAGCTTGGCGGCGTAAACGCCGTAACTCTTCTGCGCGCTGCCGGGGCTGACTTTGTAGAGGAAGACCAACTCGCTCCCCTCCTCGTCTATCTCCACGTACAGATTCTTCAGACGCGGCAGGATGTCCGAGAGCGCGGTCAGCTCGTGGTAGTGCGTGGCGAAGAGCGTCTTCGAGCGGATGTGCGGGTGGTTGTGTATGAATTCGAGGACGGCGCGCGCCACTGCCAGTCCGTCGTAGGTCGAGGTGCCGCGACCCAACTCGTCCAGCAGGATGAGCGAGCGTGGGCTCGCGTGGTGCAGAATCCTGGCCGTCTCGACCATCTCCGTCATGAAAGTCGATTCGCCGCTCCCCAGCCGGTCGTAGAGACCTATGCGCGTGAAGATGCGGTCGCAGAGTCCGACGGTCGCGGACTCTGCGGGGACGAAGCTGCCCACCTGCGCCATCAGCACGATCAACGCCGCCTGCCTGAGATATGTTGACTTGCCGGACATGTTCGGGCCTGTGATTAAGGCTATCTGCGCGTCCCTCTCGCCGCCGAGTTCCACGTCGTTGGCGACGAAAGACTCGGCGGTCGCCAGCCTTTCGAGCACGGGGTGGCGGCCCATCTCGATTTTCAGCTCGGGCGAATCGACGATTGACGGCCGCACGTAGTTGAAGGCTTCGGCAACCTCCGCGAGCGACGCGACGGCGTCTGCGTGCGCGATGGTCCCTGCGGCGCTCAGAATCTCGTCCCTGTTCTTCCCCACGTCCATGCAGACGCGGCGAAAGAGGCTTGTCTCCAATTCCGCGATGCGCTCCTGCGCGTTGACGACGAGCGACTCGAACTCTTTGAGTTCGAGCGTGACGAAGCGCTCGGAGGCTGCGAGCGTCTGCTTGCGCGTGTAGTCGGAAGGAACCAGATGCAAGTTCGGGCGCGTCACCTCTATGAAGTGGCCGAAGACTTTGTTGTAGCCGACGCGCAGGCTCTTGATGCCCGTGCGCGCGCGCTCGCGCTGCTCCATCTCGGCGAGGAAGGCGCGGCCGTCACGCAGCATCGTGCGCAGTTGATCCAACTCTTCGGAAAAGCCCTCGCGGATGATGCCGGTCGTCGCGCGGCGCGCCAGCTCGTCCGGGATGGCCTTGCGTATGAGCGCGGCCGCCGCCTCGCACGAAGGCAGCGCGGCCAGGAGCGCGCCGAAGCGCTTCGTGTCCCGCTGCAAGACGGCGCGCACGCGCGGAATCGTTTCAAGCCCCTGCCCCAGCGCGAGCATCTCCTGAGCAGACGCGAGTCCGGCGCGGGCGCGAGCAGAAAGGCGTTCGAGGTCGTGGACAGTCTCGAAGGCTGCGAACAATTCGGCGCGGTCCTTGCCGTGCGCGAGGAACCAGGCGACGTGCTCCTGCCGGCGCACGATCTCGGCCGCGTCCAGGAGCGGCTGGCGCAGCCAGCGCCTCAAGAGCCTTCCTCCCATCGCCGTGCGCGTGCGGTCGAGCGCGGACAGGAGCGAGGGCGCGCCGGAGTTGTTCTCGAAAATTTCGAGGCTGCGCACCGCCTGCGCGTCGAGCATCATGAAATTGTCCGTGTGATAACTCGACAGGCGCGTCAGTTGTTCCGCGACGTTCGATTGCGTGTCGCGCAGGTAGGAGACGAGCGCGCCGGCGGCCGACGCGGCGAGCGGCCAACTCTTCAGGCCGAGCGGGGCGAGTGTGCGCGCGTTGAAGTGTTCGAGGAGCGTGCGGCGCGCGTTCTCGAAAGCGAAAGCCTCAGCGCGGAAGGGCGTGGTAAAACCGGGCAGCGCGTCACTCTCGGCTTCCGGGCTGTCGCGCGGCAGGAGAATCTCCGACGGCGCGACGCGCTGAAGCTCCGGGATGGCCGCGTCCGCGTCCAACTCCGTGGCGGCGAACTCGCCCGTCGTCACGTCGGCGTAAGCCAGGCCGGCGCGCTTCCCGTCCGAGATGTAAGAGGCCAGGTAGTTGTTGACCTTGTGCTGAAGCAGGCCGGGCTCAAGTATTGTGCCAGGCGTGACGATTCTGACGACATCGCGCTCGATGAGGTTGCCGCCCTTTTCACCTTTGACGGGGGCGTCCGTCAGCTGCTCGCAGATAGCTACGCGGTGGCCGCGCGCGATGAGTCTTTTCAAGTGGCGTTCGAGGCTGTGGTGCGGGACGCCGGCCAGGGGGACGCGCACGTTCTTGCCCATCGGCTTGGAGGTCAGGACGATGCCCAGCTCGCGCGAGACCAGGCGCGCGTCGTCGTCGAAGGTCTCGTAGAAGTCGCCGATGCGGAAGAGCAGGATGGCGTCGCGGTAACGCTCCTTGATCTCCTGGTACTGCTTGTGTAGCGGCGTGGTGGCTGTCATCGCTCGAAGAATTCTCGCAAGAGGTCTTCGACCGAAGTGAGGGCGCGGTGAAGCCGGTTCAGTTGCTCGAAGCTCAAGAGGGTGGTCGCGCGCCCGATCTCGTGGAAGGCCCCTGTGCGCGCCTGACTCAAATTCCTGTTGGCCCGGTTCGTATCGCGCTCGCTGGCGACGATGAGGAAAGGCTTGGAGCGCTGCGCCTCATAGGCGCGTTTGAGCTTGGCGAGCGCGGCGTCAATGTTGCCCTTGTGCTGCACCTCGAAGACGTGGCTGAGGCGCTGGCTCGTCTCGCTCTCGCGCCAGACCACGTCGTAGTAGTCGAACTCGCTCTGCGCGTGGTAGCCGAGCACGCGCCCTATGTCGAGGAGCATCCGCTGCACGTCGCCGTGCGTCAACTGGTCCGCGCGCGTCTCCGTCTGCGCGTCCGCGAGCGAAAAGCTCTGCCCCTCGTCGGCGACGCGCTTGCGCCCCGCGGCCGTGATCGTCCAGCGTCCGCGCCTGCGTTCGATCTGCCGGCTGTCGGCGAGCGCACGCCCCGCCCGCTGCACCAATCTTCGCCACTGCGCGCGGTGCCCATTCGTGAGCGCGCGCACGTCCGACTCGTCAAGCTGCGGGAAATAGCCCGCCAGGCGGTTGTAGAGGAAACGGATTTCCTCGACACCGCCCGTGGCGACGAGTTCCTGCAAGATAGGCAGTTCGATGCGTGCGACGCCCGGATATGCCATCGCGGTAGTTGAGGGCCAGCGCTCAAAATGGAGAAGCCAGAAAGTCGAGAAGACGTTCGCAACTTTCTGGCACAAACTTATCAAAACGGTAAGCAGAAGGCAAAAGGCAGTAGTCAGTGGTCAGTGGCCGGTGGTCAGTTAAGAGAAAGCAAAAGGCAGCCGAGTGAAATTAACCCGGCTGCCTCTTTCTTTTGTTTTAAACTGACCACCGACCACTGACCACTGACTACTGTTATCTACGCAGCCTGGGCCGTCTTGATGCCGAAGCACTCGTGGATTTCGTCGGCGTCGAGGGTGTCGCGGTCCATCAGGCCATTGACGAGGCGGGCGATTGCCGCGCGCTCGCGGTCCACGATCTCGCAGGCGCGCTTCATCTGCACGTTGATGATGTCGGAGGTGGCGTGCTCGACGCGGTCCAACAGCGCCTGGCTGTGCGGGTCTTCCGGCTTGCCCAGGTGAATCGGCCCGAGCGGGCTCATGCCGAACTCCGAGACCATCTTTCTGGCGATCTCGACGGCGCGCTCGATGTCGTTCGATGCCCCGGCCGTCATCGTGTCGAGCAGCAACTGCTCGGCGGCGCGGCCGCCCAGCAGCATGGCGATCTGGTCTTCGAGGTACCCACGCTTCTTCATCAGACGGTCGCGCTCAGGCAGCGACTGCGTGACGCCGAGAGCGCGGCCGCGCGGCAGGATGGAGACCTTGTGAATCGGGTCCGCGTCCTTGACGCCGAGGCCGACGGCTACGTGGCCCGCCTCGTGGACGGCCGTCGCGTAACGCTCCTCGTCGTCCATCATGAAGCCCTGGCGCTCGGCCCCCATCAGAATCTTGTCGCGCGCGTATTCGACGTGCGGCCGCCCGATGGCCTCAGAGTTGTCGCGCGTGGCGGCAATCGCGGCCTCGTTCAAGAGGTTCGCCAAATCCGCGCCCGAGAAGCCGGGCGTGCCGCGCGCGATCCAGCGCAGGTCTAAACCTTCTTCGAGCTTCAACCCTTGCGCGTGAACTTTCAGAATCGCTTCACGGCCGCGCGCGTCGGCCAGGTTGACGGCGATCTCGCGGTCGAAGCGACCCGGCCTGGTCAAGGCGCTGTCCAGAATGTCCGGGCGGTTCGTGGAGGCGACGACGACGACGCCGGCCAACTGGTCGAAGCCGTCCATCTCGACGAGTAGTTGGTTGAGCGTCTGGTCCTGGTCGGCGGAAGCCGAGTCGTTGCTGCGACCGCGCTGGCGGCCGAGGGCGTCAATCTCGTCTATGAAGATGACGCAAGGCGAGAGCTTGCGCGCCTCCGCGAAGAGACGGCGCACGCGGGCCGCGCCCATACCGGCGAACTTCTCCTGGAAGCTGGAGCCAGAGACCGAAAGGAAGGGAGCGCCGGCCTCGTTGGCCGCCGCGCGCGCGAGCAGAGTCTTGCCCGTCCCCGGAGGGCCTGAGAGCAGTATGCCGCGCGGCGCGCGACCGCCTAGGCGACCGAACTTTTGCGGGTCGCGCAGGAACTCAATCGTCTCGGAAAGCTCCTGCTTCGCCTCGTCAACGCCAGCGACCGAGGAGAAGTTGACGTTCTGCTTGCCGCCCGCGTCCTGTAGGTTGAAGTCGCCGCCGCGGCCGCCCATGTGCGCGTAGACGCGCCAGACGACGAAGGCCAGGACCGCAGCCACGAAGAACGGAATCATGTAGGTCATGGCGGTCGAGAACGCGCTCGGCTTGAGCGAGCGGAAGTCTACGGGCAGGTTGTTCTTGACGAAGACGTTGATAATTTCGTTCTGAGTCGTGGCGTTGGTGACGATGGCCTGCGAGACGACGCCGTCGCGGCCGGTGACGATCAGAGTCTCGTCGTCAACCTTGAGCGAAGCGGCCGCGCCCGTTTCGCCGAGCGCACGCAACTCGGTCGAGTTGATTTCGCGCACGACCGTGTGGCTCCGCTGGTAAAAGAGGAAGACGCCCGCCGCCAGGAGCAGCAGTAGAAAGCCGAGTGCGATGGCGATGGTGGATTTCTGCGAACGGGGGATCAAACGGGGCAAAGGGGACGGCATAACACTCCTCCTGAGCGTCCACCGCAAGGGCCGTTAAAAAGGGGAAGGCCCTAACGGGTAAGCTCTTTCAGATAAACTTAAATGAGAAAGAATCGGGGTCTAAAATCGTCCGGTTAACGGAAGGAGCAACTCGCGCGGAAAGTGCGGAGAAACCCTTTGTGGGCTCGTCCGGGCCGGGGTCGGCCGCGAACGGCATCTGTACTTTACCAGCCCCTGCCCGTTTAAGTCCAGTCTTAGTTAAATACTTCACCCGGATAATGGAAAAGCAGGTTGAGAACTGGAAAAGAGCGCTCGCCTGCACGCAAGCTCCGATGACTGAAGCACGGCTGCGGTTGCCGTTTATGTCGCCCATGTGCCGGACAATATTCTACACGCCTTGATTTAGAACACCTGACCTCAGCCGGCTGTGTTGTATTTCGATGCAAACAGGTGAACTTCCGGTGAGCGCCCAGAGGGGGTTACGCCCGGTCTCAGGGCCGAAAGCTCTTATATTTCTGAGTTTATCCAGGCAGCTCACCAGTCAACCAGCAGATGGCACGGCCGTTGCTCTTTCTCCGCGGCGGGTGGGTTCAGTAGAACCAAATTAAATTAGCGACGCTCAAACAAAAGGAGAAGGCGACAATGTTGTGGACGATTCTGGTAGTGCTTCTGGTTTTATGGTTGATCGGTGCTATCGGCGGAATCGGCGGTGGCTTGATTCACCTGCTGCTCGTAGTGGCACTCATCATCTTCGTTATCAATCTACTCACGGGCCGTCGCACGGTCTAGTCTGACCGCCTCGTAGCGGTATCAAGGTCAGGCTTACGGAAGTAGATTTAGGGGTCAAGCGAATCGGGTTTAGAGAGTCTCAAACAGAGGCTCAAACAAAGGAGAAGGCGATATGTTGTGGACAATCTTGGTAGTGCTTCTGGTCTTATGGTTAATCGGCGCGATTGGCGGTATCGGCGGCGGTTTGATTCACCTGCTGCTCGTGGTGGCCCTGGTTGTTCTGGTCATCAACCTGCTGACTGGTCGTCGCACGGTTTAGCCTTCAGGGCAACAACTGAATCGGGAAACGGGCGCGTGGGTTTTTAACACCCTCTGCGCCCGCTTCTCTTTTTATTTGAAATCCGCGAGCTGTAAGTTGAGCGGCGCGACGACGCGCCCGACCGGGTACAGATTCATCTGGCGGTCCCAGTAGGGCGAGCGCTCGTAGAAGAAGTTGAGACGCGCGGCCGGGTCTGCGGCGAACTTCGGGTCGCTTTTCAACTTCTGCTCGAACTCGCGGCGCAGATTCTCGTCCTTCGCCAGCATCTCACGCGCCAGTTTTTCCAGCACGTAATCCTCCCCGTACTCTTTCTGTTCAAAGACGGCGTTAAAGAATCCCCAGGCGACGAGCGAGTCCGGCCCAAGGGGTTCGAGCAGGTGGACTGCGACGAAGCCCGCCGGCTGTGCCACTGGCACAACGACCGAGCCCTCTGGGAAAGTCCTGCGCTCGCGCACAAGGTTCGACTTGTAGCTCGGCAGGACTCGCCCCTCGAAGGGCGCGGCGGCAAACTTCACGTCCGTGAAGCGGTAGCTCTCGACTTCCACGGTCGCCGGGGCCGTGAGCCTTTGCAGGCGCAGCCCGTGCGCGGCGATGACCTGTATGGCCTCCTTCCACTGTGGCGGGACGATGTAGTAGAGCGGGGGCGCGACCGCGGCGGCGACGCGCCCCTCGTCGTAAAAAGGCAGCGTCACGTCCACTGGCTTTGTCCCAAAGACGACGCGCATCTGGCCCGAAACGTCACTCATCTCCGTGCGCGACTCGACGCCTTTGAACAGGAGCTGCCTGGGCTTGTCGGTCATCTCGATTTGCAGAGGATACTGGCGAGCCGGGTCGTAACTCTGGCCGGCCTTCACCGTCAACGCGTCAGCCTCGCGCACGGCGCTCAAGAGCTTTTCCGTGTTCCGGTTGACCTCTTCGAGCGTGAACCTCAGCAGGTCGTACGTGCCGCGCACGCGCGAGCGGTAATCCTTCAGCATGTGCGTCTCAATCGTCATTCCGGGCCGGTTGCGCACAGTCGTGTAGCCTGTGGAAAAGCGCGGCGGCATGACGAAGCCGTCAATCCCCTTCGCCAAATCCCTGTTGTCGCGGAAGGTCATGTACTGTGCCAATAAATTCCCCTCCCCTTCGGTCGCAGGAAAAATCCGGCCATCGAACGCATCGCGCATCCAGTTCAGAACTGGCACAGGCGCGTGCTGCTGGTGCTCATAGATGTAGGTGATGTTGTAACGAAAGTCCGCGCCGTCCGTGACGTGGCAGTCAATCAAAAGGTCCGGGTTCCACTCCGTCCAGAGCTTGAGCCAGGCGCGCGTCTCCGGCGCGTCGGCCTTCATGTAGTCGCGGTTGAGGTTGAGGTTGGCGGACGTGGCGCGCCAGCCCATCTCAGCGGGGCCGTCCTGGTTGATACGGTTGAAGGGGCCGAAGCGCTCGTGGCCGTCCGTGTTATAGATCGGGATGAAGAGGACGACGGCGCGGTCTAAGAGCCCTGCGCGCGTCTTTGTGATAGCGATGTCGCGCAGCAAGGCGAAGCCGGCGTCTTTGCCGTCGGATTCGCCCGCGTGTATGCACGCCTGAATCATCACGATGGCCTTGCCAGCCTTGCGCGCCGCCTGCGGGGTGAAATCGTTGCCGGTCGCCGCGACGAGGAGCGGAAGCTCGCGCCCTTCCCCGCTCCGACCGAAGCTCGCGTAGCGAATCAGTGGCGAAGCTTCGTCCAGTTTGCGGGCGAAGGCCACGGTCTCGTCGTAGCGCGGCGTCTCGCGGTAGTTGGTCTTCTCGGCGTGCGTCTGCCACTCGGGCGGGGCCGTAGGCTGTGTGCTCTGTGCCATAATTTTCTGATGGAAGGTGGAAGCGACTAAGAATAAACAGATCAAAGAGGCCGCGCGGCGGAGCATCCTGTTTCTCCAATCTTTCTCGACTGCTTTCTTTCGCGACGAATATACGACGCTTTGCCGCGAATTCAAATCATCTCACAGCGCAATTTTCCGGGCCCCGGCCGTCCGGCTTTACACCCGGCACGGGGCACGTTTAAGCTCTCCCAAGAGGACCGGACCCGTCGTCAGTATCAAGGAAGGTTTAATGATCGCTCGCACCCAGCCACGCCGCCTGCTCACCTCCGTCATCGCGCTTGCCTTCGTCCTTTCAACCTTCGCGCCGGCCACACTGGCGCAGCGGAGGCGAACCAGGGCGCGCGCCGCCGTCTCTTCCGAATCGAGGTTTCCGCGCAACCTCCCGCCGGGGACGAAGCGCGTGCGGCCCGCGCGCACCTACGACGTACAGCACTACGTCATCCGCACGAGCTTCGACGCGCCGAACAAGACCGTCATCGGCGACACGACAGTCGTGCTCAAGCCCCTGGCCTCCGGCTTCAGCTCTTTTGAATTAGACGCCACGGGCATGAAGATCGAATCGGTCACGCTCGGCGACACGGACGCGCCGCTCAAGTGGACGCAGCCGCCGGACAAGCTCAGCATCAAGCTCGACCGCGCCTACGAGCCCGCCGAGACAATCGGCGTCCGCATACGCTATCGCGCCCAACCCGAGCGCGGCCTCTACTTCGTGGCTGAACGCCAGGGCGGGGCCGGCGCGTGGGCGACGCCCGCGCAAATCTGGACGCAGGGCGAGCCCGAGGAGAATCATTACTGGTTCCCTGCTTACGACTACCCGGATGACCACGCGACCAGCGAGCAGTACATCACGACCCGCGGGGACGAGATCGCCATCTCGAACGGCGCGCTCGTCGAGACGATTCAGAACGCCGACGGGACGCGGACCTTCCACTGGAAGATGGACGAGCCGCACGCGACCTATCTGGCCTCGCTCGTCGTCGGCGACTATGCAAAGCTCGACGGCGCTTACAAGAATGTCCCGCTCGAATACTACACCTACCGCGGGACGGAGGAGACGGCGCGCAGGGCCTTTGCGAAGACGCCCGACATGATGCGCCTCTTCTCGGACAAGCTCGGACACGAGTACCCTTACAACCGCTACGCACAGACGGTCGTCGCAAGCTTCATCTTCGGCGGCATGGAGAACGTGACGGCGACGACTCACGCCGACTCGGAAATCCTCTACAGCTCCTCGCGCGAGACGCAGGTCTCGACCGAGAACTTAATCTCACACGAATTGGCACACTCCTGGTTCGGCAATCTGGTGACCTGCCGCGACTGGTCGGAGCTGTGGCTCAACGAGGGCTTCGCTACCTTCATGGAGGCGGTCTTCCGCGAGCAGGACGCGGGGCGCGACGCCTACCTGATTG
This sequence comes from uncultured Acidobacteriota bacterium, assembly GCA_963848875.1. Classification (GTDB taxonomy): domain Bacteria; phylum Acidobacteriota; class Blastocatellia; order Pyrinomonadales; family Pyrinomonadaceae; genus QHXM01. The sequence continues at coordinate 458,583 of CAWKFJ010000007.1, read as the reverse complement.
AGATGCGCTCGAACACGTCGCTCTATTTTCTGGAGGATTTGGCCAGGCACCGGCGCCCCCTCGTCTTCGACCGCTACCGCTCGCCCTTAGACCTCTTCGACACGACCGTCTACAAGAAGGGCGCGCTCGTCCTGCACATGCTGCGCGAGACGGTCGGCGACGAGCTGTTCTGGAAGGCGCTCAACCGCTATCTGTCGGAGAACAAACTCAAGCCCGTCACCACAGAGGACCTCAAGCGCGCCTTCGAGGAGACGACGGGCCAGCGGCTCGACTGGTTTTTCGACCAGTGGGTCTACAAGGCAGGCTTCCCGGAGCTGCGCGTGCGCTCCTTCTACAGCGCGCTGACGCGCAAGCTCACACTGGAGGTCACGCAGACTCAGGGGCAGGAGGCGATGACGCCACTGGTCTTCCGCCTGCCGCTCGACATCGAGCTGGCGACACAGTCGGGCGCGCGCACCGAACGCGTCGAGGTCACAGAGCGCACGCAGCGCTTCACCTTCCAACTCGACGGCAAGCCCCTGATGATTCGCTTTGACAAGGGCGCGCGCCTTTTGAAGATGATTAATTTCCCGCAGCCCGCTTCCAGGCTCAAGTACCAGCTCACGCACAGCGCGGACGTCATCGGCCGCCTCGAAGCCGCCGAAGCCCTGGCCCGCCTGAACCGTCGCCTCCCCACGGAAGAGCAGACCAGACAGGTTGCGGAGACGGCCCTGCTATTACCCAGCGGGAGCACAAGCGTGCTTCCGAGAGCTGGCATTAACAGCAGCCACACGGCAGAACATCAACCATGAAGATTAGATGAAGAGGCGATGGCGAATGCGAAATATAGAAGAGGGCAGGTCAGAAACTATCTAAGATGATTAGGTAAACCTTACTTCCCCACAGGTGAATCCACGAGCGCCGCTAAATCCTCGAAGTAGCGACGATGTGTAAGCCGCATAGCCTGTTCGGTATCAGCTTCCAGTAAGACGACCTCCCGCTCTATACCACGATGATTAAGACTGAGTTCCATTTCAAGGCGGGAATTTTCAGCATCTTGCCGCTCTGAGCCATCAAAGGACTTAAACGTAACTATGCGACCCTGATCACGGTCGTATTCAATCAGAAAAATCATTTTCCTTCATCACCTTTCGTTTCTTCTAGATGCTGAATTGAATTTCTAACAGCCTTAAAAAAATCACGTCTAACTGTACCCAACTCGTCCCGAACCTCGGCCAGAGCCTTCTTCTTAGTGTCTGTGAGTTCATTCTGGGAGAGTAAATGCGACAGCTCGGCTTCTAGGTCTTCCTCTTTTGTAATAGCCAGGGATGTCGTCATAAGAAGCTTCGTAGTCTTTGCATCCCCGCCGCCATATTTAACCGCTATCCCCAGGAAGTCAGAAATTTTTTCTGATAATTCCGCCCACAAATGCTGAATGGCGGTTCTGACTTGAATCTCTATTAATTTACCATGATGGTTTACTACTACGTGAACAGCTCTATATCCGTGGCTCGGCCGTTGTCGACGGTCTATGATATTTGTGTGCTCAAAGAGACTTGTTAGAGCTTCAATAGCATTCTCTTGAGCAGCGATATCTGCCACAATCAGCCTGCAACCAGCGATGTCTTGAATTTGTGTTAGCCTAATGCTTTCCCTACGCAACTTCTCCGATATAGATGTGGTTGATTTTGCCGGTCTGCCCGTTGGCTCAAGCGATAATTCCTTTCGGATGGTTCCGACGACAGCCTCGTATGCTTCCGTAAATGAACGGCGATACGTATCAAGGAGTCGTAAATCGACTTCGCTGATATCGCCTTTTCTTAACCGCTCACCTAATCGATCTATTTGAGTCTTGGATACATCTTTTGTCATAAATGATAGCTTTTGTATCTTAACATTAATTTCTAGAAACAACCTTCGGGTGGTGAAAGATTTCTCCCCTACCTTGAATTGAGAATTTAATTCGTTGGCCGGGAATAAATATCAATGGGTAGCGGCGAAGAGTGTGCGCCGGAAGGGGTAGAAGACGGGGCCGGGAGGGTGCAGGGCGCGGAGTCTCTCCTTGTACCTCTCCATGAAAGGCTCGTTCAATTGTTCGGGCAGACGTTCGAGGTAGGGTACGAGCGTCGTGCCCCGCGTCCACTCGGCCAGGGCGTCAGCGTCATCCAGCAAGCTCGGATAAACCTTCTCGAAAACAGTTATCTCGCTCCCGCCGCTTTCGTAGAGCAGCTCCGCGTACTCGTTGATGGAGAGCACGGGCGTTTGGCGGTTCCAGCCGCCGAGCGCCGAATGGTAAGGCTCTTCGGCGGCGACCTCCGTAATCAAGGTGTGCGTCGGGTGCGTGTGATTCGATGGCAGTTGGACGGCGAGTTGTCCGCCGGGGCGCACGAGCGAGAGCAGGCGCGGGACGAGGGAGCGGTGATCGTCAACCCAGTGAATCGCCGCGTGCGAGAAGACCAGATCCCACTGACCCTCGGCGGCTTCGATTGTCCCTAACTCGAACCGCACGCGCTCTCCCGCCTGACTGCGAGCGCGTTCCAACATTTCCGGCGAGGAGTCAACGCCCGTGACCTCACTTCCCGGCAATTCCTCCGCCAGCCTGCGCGTCAGCTCGCCCGTCCCGCACCCCAGATCAACGATACTCATCCCGGCGCGGACTTTTACAAGACCGAGCAGGTCCTCGAACGGCGCGAACCTGTCGGCCTGAAATCGGTGATACTGTTCCGGGTTCCAGGGCATGAGCCGCCGTTATTGTATTGCCGTGTTGCAGGCGCGGCAGTGCGTGCGCCGTTTGGCGTTGAGCGTGCCGCACTCTGAGCAGCGGTTATACATCGTGCGCGCGAACCAGTTGGTGATGAAGGCGCTCACGACGAGGATGCCGCCGAGGACGGCGACGCTCAGCAGCGCGTCCCTCAACCTTTGTGCTTCTCCCTGAGCGCGCTGTGGTAGCGCTGCCCGCGCTCGTACCCCTTGCGGAACGGCGCGGCCTCGAAGGTGTCAGCGTGAAGCTCGCGCAGGCGCTCCTCCACTTCGTCGTAGGCGTGGCCGCGCAGGCGCGGATGCTGTGCAGCCTCGAAGCCTCGGCGGTAGACTTGCTCGTCCGCATTGAAATCTCCTTCTGCGTACTCGGCCTCCTCGGCGTCGCGCAGGCCGACCCACCAGTCTTCACGCGCGGCGTCAACGCTCTCGGCGCCCGCCTGTGCCAAAACGTTGCGCGCCCCCTCGGCCTGCTCGTCCCCTTCCGCCACGGCGATGACGACCGAATGACCCTTGCGGAGCGCGTCCTCGTAAACGTACAACTCGTCAACGGGCAGCCCCTCTATATTTTCTTCGAGGGCGCTGCCGGCCGACGCGCCCGCCACAGCGCCTCCCGCGCCGAGCAGCGCGGCCCCTATGACTCCGGCCGCCAGCACAGGGCCGACGCCTGGGACCAGGAGACTGGCGAGCGCCGCGCCTATGTGCATGCCGCCCGCGGCTCCGAGGGCGGCCCCGACGGTCCCGCCGAGCGCGCCTCCCATGCCCGGCTGCTCTGTCTCGGTCGTCGGCACGGCCGCCTCCACTTCGTCCTGGGTCGTGCCCGGCGTCAGAAGGTTGATGCGGTCATCGCTGATGCCTGCGGCGCGCAAATTCTCTGCGGCTCGCTCGGCGTCGGCGCGCGACTGGAAAATCCCGGCAACGGTACTCATTAGCGCCTCCTGTTTAGAGTTTGATTAGTTTTATCCTTTTCGGGCCACTCTTTCAAGCAAGAAGATTGAGCCGACCGGCCCGGCCGTGCTAAAGTGAAGCAGTTCTTCCGAAATCTACTGACGGAGCCGGCGGATGATTGCTGTTATCGAAAAATACTTCCCGATGTCTGAGGGCGACGGCAAGGCCACGCGCAAGAAGAAGCCGAAAATCCTGGCCGTTACCACCGATTGCTGCACGGGTTGCGCGGGCTCGCCGGCCTGCATCGAATATTGCCCCATCGAAGCCTGCATGTTCTGGGTCCCTGACGAAGACCACCCGCCGTTCGGGCGCATAGAGGTCGATCCGAACCTCTGCATCGGCTGCCAGAAGTGCATAAGCAAGGGGCCGGATGGCGCGTTCCTCGACGGCTGCCCCTGGGACGCCATCGAGATGGTCCCCACGGAAGACTGGGAGGCCGCCCACGGCGTCGAGCTGACGGACGCGCCCGTCGCTACTGCCTAAAAGATTCCTTACTCTCAGAGCGGCCGCGGATGGCTTTGGCCGTCTGCGCCGCTTGTTCTTTGACGCGCGACGGCATCCCTTCCACGCCCTGCGCGTACCGCTCCACTTCCTTCAAATCTTCGCTCTCGCCTACTAGAAAGAGAGCACGCAAAGCTTCGTAGACGAACTCCGCATCCGGCCCAATCGTCAACAGCGCGTCGCCGGAAGAGACGCGCGCGCCCACGCTCGTCTTCACCTCGACGATCTTTCCGTGCAGTGGCGAGCGCACCTCCTGTTCCTGATTCCGCGCGTCCGTGATGCGCGCGACGAGCGCGTTCTCCCTGACTTCCCCGCCCGCGCCGAGGACGCTGCCGACTGTGCCCTCGACCGGGGCCGGAACGTCGAAGGGGACGAGCATGGCGCGCAACTCACCGAGGCCCGCCGTGTCTTTGAAGCGAACTAACTGGACGGCGGCGTTACGCCTGACAGCGGCGTGCGGGTCCGCGACCAGCTTGCGGAGCCCCGCGTGAAACTCTTCCGAGCTATTGTCCTGCCCCATCACCCAGGCCACAGTCTTACGGACCTCCGCGACGGGGCTCTCGGCCAGCCCGACGATTTGCGGATACCAGCGCCTGGCGCTCTGGTCCCCTTTCTCGATTCGCTCCTCGACCTGCGTCAGCGCCTGCTGCACGTGTCGCACGTTCTGCCGGTCGCTCAAGTATTTTGTGATGTCGTCGTCCGAAAGCGGGCGGCCGAACCAAGTCAAGTACCAGGTCAGGAACGGCACGACGACGAACAGGACGGCCAGCACGATGAGCGGCCAGGAGGGTCTGCGGCGGCGCTTCGGCAGCGCGTCCAAGACCTTTTGACCGTCGGAGGATGAGCCGTTTGATCCTGTCTCAGACATGAGCGTTGAATCTCAGCGCGCCGGGTACAGCCAATACAGTATCAGGTACACGACGACGCCCGTGACCGAAACGTAGAGCCAGAGGGGCAGTGTCCAGCGCGCGAGTCGGCGGTGGCGCTCGTCCTGTCGCCGCAGGCCACGCCGGAGCGTCACCAGGATGAAGGGGACGACCGCCACGGCCAGCACCGTATGAGTCAGCAGGACCGTGAAATAGACGGGCCTGACGAAGCCCTCGCCCCTGAAACGCGTCGGCCCCTGGCCCAGGTAGTAGGCCAGGAGCGTGTGATAGAGGACGTAAGATACTAAGAAGGCCGCCGAGACGAAGAAGGCCGCGAGCATGGCTCGGCGGTGCGCCTCTATGCGGCGGCGGCGGACGAGCACGTAGCCAACGATCAGCAGGCTGGCGCTCGCAGTGTTCAAGAAGGCGTTGACGTGCGGGAGGGTGAAGATGAAATTCTTCATGCGGAGAGACGGGGACTTCACGCGCCTGGCTTCGCCTCCGGCGCGACCCTCTTCCCTTCCGCCGTCAGGGCGTAGAAATCATTGCCGCGCTCTTCGAGGAGGCCCTCTGCGACCAGACCCTCGACCACGTAGAGGACTTCGCGGCGCGCGTCCGCGTCGTTGCCGCCCGCCTCGAACAGCTCGTGCAGGTCGAGCGCCTCTTTCCCCATCTGCTCGAACATCCCCAGCACGCGCCTCTTAATCTCGTCCATCAGAATTACTCTAAGCCGTGGGCTCTTTGTCCTTCATCGTCTCGACCATCCGCGCCACGTCGGGCGGAATCGGGCGGCCTCGCGCGTCCACCGTGTCGGCGAAGCGCACGCGCGCGCGGGGCAGCGCGCCAGCCGTTGCCCGCGAGCCGGCCGTAACCGCGCCCCACTCGCCGGCAGCCTTCGCTTCAGCCGCCGGGGCCTTCTTCGCCTTGCGCGCGGACAGGAAGGTGAAGGCGGGGATGAGCAGGAAGATGAGCGCCATCATCCCTGCCACGGACGAGAAGAAGAGGTTGTCTGTGCTGATGAAGTTGCCCGAAGACGTGTAGCTGAGGCCCGCCAGCCCCAGGAAGCCCAGGGCCATCACGACGCAGACGACGTTCAAGAGAAAACTCTCACTCTTCATCAGACTGCCCTCCCTCTCCAGTGTGTCGGTCATCGCGTTTCGAGTTCACACTCCTTTGGCTTCGCTCACTTGTGTTTGCCCTTGGGCGCGGGCTTGGGCTTCTCGGACATCTGCTCGTAGCCACACCGCTCACACTGCCAGAGCGGGAAGACATCGTCCGGGTTGGTCTTGCTCTCGTAGACGGCGCGGTTCGACGGGATGATCTTGCCGCCGCAGGCCGGGCACGCACGCCCGCGAAAGCTCACCCGGTCAACTTCAAGAATTAGTTCTTCCTTCTCAGACATACCCTTTAAGAGATAGATTCAACCCTTTGCGCCTTTGGTCTTTCTTTTCCTGCGCCTTTGCGTGAAAGGCTGTTTCTCGCAAAGGCGCAAAGGGAAAACGTAAGGCGCAAAGGGTTGAGTCTGGGTTTTGCGCTGTGCCCCCCTCTGAACACAGCATAGAAGATTCCGCAGAAGATTGCGACGGGCGGAATCAAAAGCACCAGGACAGCCAGGTTGAGCCGCGCGGAAAGCTTGGCGGCCTCTGGCGCGCCCGCAAGCGCCGACTTACACAAAGAGCACTGCGCCGACACAATCTGGCCCGCCGCGTGTACGACGACGACCGCGGCGCACGCCGCGACGATAAGCCAGAGGTAACGCCGCGCTTTCATCATTCCTCATCGTCCCCGGAGGTCGTCACGAGCGGCTTGTCCGTGTCGAACTTGTACCGCTGCTGGCGATTCCTGAAGCTGTCCGGGAAGAAGACCAGCAGGAGGCAGATGCAGACGATCAGCATCGGCACGAGCGTCAGGACAAGGCTCAGGCGCTCGAACCTCAGGTGCATGAAGTAGGCGACGATGAGCGCGGCCTTGATGACAGAGAGGCCGATCAGGATCGTCAGCATCAGCTCGAACCTGATGTGTATGTAGCCCAGAAAGACTTCGAGCCCCGTCAGGAGCAGCAGCCAGACCCAGACGGAGATGAAGAGCTTGTTGGTGCCCGCGAAATGTTCGCCCTCGGCGTGCGTTGCCATCTCTCTCGTGACTCCTTCCGTTCGAGACTCAGTGGACGGGCGGCGTGAAGTCCACAGACAGTAAATAGATCATCGGGAAGACGAACATCCAGACGAGGTCTACGAAGTGCCAGTAGAGACCGCTGATCTCCACGTCCTCGTGCTTCAGTTTGCGGACGCGCGCGGCGACGACCCCCAGGTAGATAAGCCCCGTCAGGACGTGGAACATGTGCAGGCCCGTGATGGCGAAGAACGACGCGCCGAAGAGCGGCGACGCCTGCGGCCAACGCTCGACCCATTCGGCAGGCAGGCTGAAGGGCCTCAGCCCGTCGTCCAGCAGGTGCTTCCACTCAATCAAGTGGAGCACGATGAAGGCCGCGCCGAAAAGAATCGTCAGCCCGATCCACTTCCTGACAGCCTTGTAGTCGCCCCGCGCCGAGGCCGACACTCCCATCACCATCGTCAGACTCGACGACAACAGGCAGAGCGTCATCACCGACGAGAAGACGATTGACGGGTAGAACGGGAATGGCGTCGCCCACTCGGCCGAGGTCGCGCGCACGTAGCTGTAGCCGACCAGGAGCGCCGAGAAGGTCAGCGCGTCTGAGACGATGAACAGCCACATGCCCAGCTTGCGGTGGCCGACGCGGTAGGGGAGCTTGCCCCCGCCCCAATCGGTCGCTGTTGTAATCTGGTCCGCCCTTGCTGCTTCCGTACTCAACTTTCACCTCCAAAGGAAAAGGAGTAAGAACAGGTAAATCCAGACTCCGAACATGAAATGCCAGTAGAGCGCGGCGGCGTTGACGACCGCCAGCCGTTTGCGCGCGCCGTTCGCTTCCCCGCCGCGCGTGCGCCACGAGCGCAGGAGCAAATAGTCCAGGGCCAAAATCCCGCCCAGCAGGTGCAGGCCGTGCGCGGCCGTCATCACGTAAAAGAATGCGCTGTGCGGGTTCGTCGAGAGATAAACGCCCGCGGCCGACAGCTCGCGCCACGCCATCAACTGCGTCGCCAGAAAGCCGAGGCCCAACATCACCGTCAAGAGCAGCCAGCGCCGGAAAATATTCGTCCGGCCAGCCTTCAGCGTGCGGCGCGCGACCTCGAAGGCGAGGCTGCTAAGGAAGATCACGCCGGTGCTCACCCAGAGCAGGCGCGGCACGGGGCCGGGCCGCCAGTCGTTCCACGTGCCGGCGCGAACGATGTAGGCGCTCGTGAACGCCGTGAACATCATCAACACGGCGGCGAGCGCGACCAACATGCCCGTGCGGTAACGGTCGAGCCGCTCAGCCTGCGAGCCATTCGGTAAAGTTGTACTCATGCCCAAAGCGTTTACCCCTTCACACACTACCCGCGGACGAGCAGCAGCAGGAACAGGAGAATCCAGAGCCCGTCCATGAAATGCCAGTAGGCGGAGACGACGCCGGCGGCCGCCCGCCGCTTCGTCTCCGCGCTCGCGTCCGAACGCCTGCGCCTCGTCCGCAGCAGCAGGTAACTCAGGCCGAGAATCCCGCCCAGCAGGTGCGCGGCGTGCGCGCCCGTCAACAGGTAAAAGAAAGAGCTGTGATTGTTGGTCGCCAGGTAAAGCCCCTGCGCGACCAGCCGCCGCCAGGCGAAGATTTGTGACGCGAGAAAGCCGAGGCCCAAACTGAGCGTCACGAAGAGCCAGCCGACGTACACGCGATCACTTCCCGCCTTCAAAGACCTCCGCGCCGCCTCAAGCGTCAGACTGCTCGCAAGAATCAGCCCCGTGCTCAGCCAGAGCAAGCGCGGCATCACCACTGGCGGCCACTTCTCGCCGGTCGAGAGAATGATGTACGCGGCGATCAGCGCCGCGAACATCATGAAGATGGCCGCAATTAAAATCCAGACCGAGAGGCGGTACGGCTTAGGCGAGAAGCCCTGCGCCTCGTCCTTCTTTTTCCCACCACCCCCGCCACCGCCTGGGCCTTTGCCGTTGTGCCCATTCTTCCCCGGCGGTGCGCCTCCGACCCCGACCCTGGTCTTCTGCTTGACGCGCTCAGTGCTAGTGACGGTCGTGACCATTACCACTTCTGACCTCTGAATCGCTATCGGCCGGGTCCGGCTCGCTCTGCATGACGTAGTCGTTGGGCGCGCCCGGCACCGCGAACTCGTAGGGGCCGCGGTAGACTACGGGAGGCACGCCCGCGAAGTTGTCGTGCGGCGGCGGCGACGTCGTGTTCCATTCGAGCGTGGTCGCCTCCCACGGATTGTCGCCGGCCTTCTTCCCTTTAATCAAACTCCAGACGAGGTTGAAGAGGAAGAGGAACTGCGTCAGGAACGTGATGATGACCGCGACCGTGACAAAGAGCACGAGCGGGTGCAGGCTTTCGAGGAAGCCGTAAATCTGCTGCCCGTTCTCGGCGAAGCGCGAGTAGCGGCGCGGCATCCCGACGATGCCCATGATGTGCATCGGGATGAAGATGGCGTAGACGCCGACGAACGTAATCCAGAAGTGAATGCGCCCCAAACGCTCGCTCATCATCTTGCCGAACATCTTCGGGAACCAGAAGTAGATTCCGGCGAACATCCCGAAGATCGCCGCCACACCCATCACCAGATGGAAATGGCCCAGCACGAAGTAGGTGTCGTGCATCGGGAAGTCGAGCGAGGTCTGGCCGAGCACTAACCCTGTGATGCCGCCCGCGACGAAGAGCGAGACGAAGCCCAGCGCAAAGAGCATCGGCGTCGTGAAGCGAATCTTCGCGCCCCAGAGCGTCCCCAACCAGTTAAAAGTCTTGACGGCCGAGGGCACGCCGATAGAGAGCGTCAGGATGGAGAACGCCATCGCCGAGTAGGGGCTCATGCCGCTGATGAACATGTGGTGGCCCCAGACGAAGAAGCCTAAGAGGCCGATGGCGAAGATGGCGAAGACCATCGCGCGGTAGCCGAAGATGGGTTTCCGGGCAAAGGTCGAAAGGATGTGCGAAGTCGCGCCCATGCCCGGCAGGATGGCGATGTAGACCTCCGGGTGGCCGAAGAACCAGAAGAGGTGCTGCCACAGGATTGGCGAGCCGCCAGAGTGCGGCTGCACGATGTCCTTGATGAAGAGGCCGGCCGGCACGAAGAAGCTCGTTCCCGCGTTGCGGTCCAAGTAGAGCAGCACGCCCGCCGCGAGCAGCACCGGGAAAGCCAGGAGCGCGAGCACGGCCGTCGTGAACCAAGACCAGCACGTCAGCGGCATACGCATCAGGGACATGCCGCGCGTGCGCATGTTGATGAGCGTCGTGATAAAGTTCAAGGCCCCCAGGAGCGAGCCGACGCAGAAGATGGCGATGCTGATGATCCAGAGGTTCATCCCCGTAGCCTGCCCAGGCCCCGCGCTCGGAATGGCGCTCAAGGGTGGGTAGGCCGTCCAGCCGCCGATGGGCGCTCCCTCGTAGACAAAGAAGGACGCGACCAGGACGACGAAGCCGACGAGCGTGACCCAGAACGAGAGCATGTTCAGCACTGGGAAGGCCATGTCATCGGCCCCGATTTGAATCGGGAGAAAGTAGTTGCCAAAGCCACCCTGCGGGGCCGTCGTCAGCACGAAGAAGACCATCATCGTCCCGTGGATGGTCAGCAGCGCGAGGTACTGGTCGGGCTTGATGGTCCCGATGAGCGGCCAGTCCATGTCGGGCCACGTTAGGCTGAACCGCATCAGGACGGAGAGCGTCATCCCGACGAAGACCGCGACCAGCGCGAGCGACAGGTACTGGACGCCGATCACCTTGTGGTCGAGGCTGAAGACGTATTTGCGGATAAAACTTTTCGGCGGCTCGTGGCGGTGCGGAGCTTCCGCCCCGTGGGCTTCGTGGACCGTCGTTTCGTCTGCCATCAGTCGTCTCCTCAGGCTGAATGAAAAGAGTGAACTAGTATGACTTGCCGATCATCGTCCCGTTCTCGTCGTAAACCATCCCGACCTCGTATTTCCCTATCAGCTCGTTGAGCTTCGACTGGAACTGCGCCTTCGGCGTCGCCATCAACTCCGTGTGCTGCGCCTGGGGCAGCACGAGCAGCGTCCCCTTCATGCTGAAATGGTTCATCCCGCACAGCTCGGCGCAGGCGAGCTGGAACTGGCCGGAGCGCGTCGGCGTGAAGTGAACCCGGATGGCCATGCCGGGGACGAGGTCCTGCTTGAAGCGGAGCTGCGGAACCCAGAAGCTGTGCGTCACGTCCTTCGAGCGGAGAATCAGCTCGGCGGGGCGGTTGACCGGGAGGACGAGCGTCGTCGTGGTCAGGTCGTCCTTCGCGGCGGGGTCGCGCATGTCGAGCCCTATGAAGTTCCCCTCCTCGTCGCGGATGAGTGAGGGATCCGTGCGGCCGAACTGGCCGTCGGGGCCGGCGTATTGCATGTTCCAGGCGAACTGCTGCGCCACGACCGTGACAGGGAAGGAGCCGGCCGGGGCCTCGTTGAAATGGAGCTGAGCCCAGACCTTCTGCCCCATCACGGCCAGGCCGATGAAGATGACCGCCGTGATGACAGTCCAGAGCATCTCCAAGCGGTTGTTGCCGTGCGTGTAGACGGCGCGCTCCTCCTTGGCGCCGCGATTGGCCCCGAAGCGCCAGACGGCGTAGCCGAGGCCGACCTGGGCGGCGACGAACGCGATGCCGACGACGACGATGGTAATCATGAACTGCCGGTCAATGTCCGGCGCGTGCTCCGTGATGCCCGTCGGGAACCACCAGCCGCTGAAGAACAGCACCACCGAGGCGAGCGTCAAAAGCCAGATGACAACACCTAGAGCGCGACCCATCGGACCTCCTTCAGGTGATAAGCGATAAGTGATAAGCGATGAGCAAAAGCATTTAACTTATCACTCATCACTTATCACTTATCACTGGTTCAAAACCATGAGCCCAAACAGCAGCGGCAGATAGAGCACGGAGGCGAGGAGGAGTCGCCGCGCCTGCTGCCTCGATTTCGAGAGGGCGGCCGCGACGCTGCTCGCCAGAAACAGCAGGCCGAGCACCGCCGCCCCCAGCAAATAGATGCGGCCCGAAATCCCCAGCGCCGTCGGGAGCAGGCTGACGGGGATGAGCATCAGCGTGTAGGCCACGATCTGCTGCCCCGTGACGCGCCCCTCTGGCTCGACCACGGGGAGCATCCGAATACCCGCGCGGCCGTAGTCCTCCCTGTACATCCACGCGATGGCCAGGAAGTGCGGGAACTGCCAGAGAAACAGAATGCTGAAGAGCACCCACGCGCCCGCAGTCACCTCATTCGCCGCGGCCGTCCACCCCATCAGCGGCGGCATCGCGCCGGGGAAAGCGCCGACCACAGTCGAGAGCGTCGTGCGCGTCTTGAGCGGCGTGTACATGAAGAGATAACCCGCAATGACCGCGAGGCCCAGGAGAGCCGTCAGCGGGTTGACCAGCAACGCCAGGTAAACTTCCGCGAGCACGGTCAGCCCCGCGCCGAAAACTAACGCCTCAAACGCCGAGAGCTTGCCGGAGGGCAGCGGCCTCGTCATCGTCCGCCGCATCAGCGCGTCCAGGTCGCGCTCCATGTACTGGTTGAGCGTGGCGATGCCTGAAGAGAGCAGCGCGATGCCGAGCATGGCGTGCGTGAAGCGAACGTAGTCCACGCCCTCACGCGCGCCCAGGCTGAAGCCCGCGGCCGCCGTCAGCACGATCAGGAAAGTGATGCGCGGCTTCGTCAGATCGACGTACGCCGCCGCCCGCTCACGCCAGGACAGCGAGCGCTCGGCACGCTCGGCCGGGTTCAACTCAATCGCCACGCTTTTGATTAAAACTTCCGATTTCACCTTTGAAGATTCCAGACCCTTGAGATTCGATTCCTAAACTTCAGATTTCAACCCGGCGCTCATCGGCGCGTACTCGCGTGCCACCTCGCGCTCGGCGCGCAGGACGCGGAAGGCGCGGAGCGCGAGCACGATGGTCGCGGCGAAGACGAGCGCGCCGCAGGCGACGTGCGCGACCGTGATGCCGACCATAGGGTTGCGCGGCTGCGGCGCGGAAGGCGACCCGAGCCGCGTCATGTAGGCCGCGAGCCCCAACGACAACTGAACGAGGAGGAGCGCGGCCGCCAGTTGCGCCGGCCGCGTCAGGTAAGTCTCGTCGCGGTAGCGGTGGAGCGTCGTCAAAACGGTCGCGCCGAGGAGCAGCGTGACCGTGAGCGCGCCGGCCAGGTGCGTCAGCAGAAGGCTCAAGGGCAGGTGCTGATCCCACGTCGCCGAGTGGCGCAGGGTCGCGCCGAGCACGAGCTGAATCAGGATGGCCGCGGCGGCCGCGACGCACAGGTGGCGAAGCGGAAGCCGTCCTTTCTTCTCCCACAGGGTCTGGCGCGGCTCACTCCACCCCGGCGCGGTGAAGACCGACAGGCTCACCATCGTGCAGAAGAAGAGTTGCGCCAGCGTCGCGTGGGCCGAAGAGACGGCGAGCGGCAGCATCAGCATCACCGTCAACCCGCCCAAAAGCCCCTGCGCGATGACCGCCGCGAGCGCGACCACGCCGAGGCGGCGGACCCACTCGCGCCGCTCGCGCCGCCAGAGCCAGATGTTCAGAATGATGACCAGAATCCCGACGGAGGTGGCGATCATCCGGTGGCCGTGCTCCCAGAAAACGTTGCCCACCATCTTGGGCATCAGTTTGCCGAAGGAGAGCGGCCAGTCCGGCACGGCCAGACCCGCGTCGTGGCTCGTGACGAGCGCGCCCGCGACGATCAGAAACAGCGTCGCGCCCGTCACGAAGACCGTGAAGCGATGCAAACCCTTGTTCATAAATTTGTGACAGGAGCCAAGTGACTGGTGACAGGATAAAGCATGTGTTTCATCTTGTCACCTACACACAATCACCCGTCACCGCCTCTTTAGTGCCTCCCCAACATCGGGAACTCGACGGCGGGCATCATCTCAAGCGAACTGCCGCCGGAGCCGTAGGCCATCGCGCCCCCGTCGAACGTGAAGTCGGACGTGACAGGCCCCTTGGCCGGGACCGTGACCTGCGCCGTCTTCTCGCCGCCCTTCTCGTGCCAGGCGACAACCGTGTAAGTCCCCGCCGGCACGCCCTTGATTTCGTAGGAACCGTCCTCCTTCGAGACGGCGTAGAACGGGTGCTTGATGACGCCGATGTACGCCTTCATCCAGGGGTGCTGGTTGCACTTGACGGGGACCAGAATCTCCGAGCGCTTGAAGGTCTTGTTGATCGGCCCCGCCCCGCTCGGCTGCGACTCGTTCCACTCCTCGTTGCCGCCGCCGGCCTTCGGCAGCGCGTGGATGTTGTGGCCCGTCGGGTCAGAGTTGGTGACCTTCAGCTTCTGGTTGGGCTGCATCCCAATGACGTGCGGGATGTAGTGGCAGCCCTTCTGGTCGAGGACGACTTCGCTCGTCGGGGTGTCGAAGGTGTAGTCGGCAATCTTCTTGCCGTCGGCGGTCGTGCCCTCTTTGATGTAGACGAAGACGTTCGCCAGCTTGCCATCCTTGGCGACGACCGTCTCGGTCTTCGGGTCCGGGTTGTTCTTCGCGCAGTTGGCGTCCTGCCCCATGTCAATCGGCTGCGGGGCCGGGGCCTCGCCGCTCAGGCTGACCTTGCCAGTGACGGAGCCCTCGTTGCCGGTCGCGGCGTACTTGTTACCACCGGTCGTGGTGTCAGTGTTGCCCCCGCCCGCCTCGTCGCCGCCTTTGCCGCCGCAGGCTCCGAGCGCCACGAGCGAGGCCATTACAGAAATCGCAAGCCAGAGGCGTGCGCGTTGCTTCAACATACTTTCTTCCTCCAACGTAAGATGAATTCCAGATTACTTGCGTACCAACAGGGAGACTTGATTAAAAACTCATGGCCTGCGACGGCTCGGCGCGCGAGCCCGGCGCGCGTGAGCGGTCGTAGGCGGGGGCTGCGCGGTCGGCGCGGGCGACGTGCCGCCCGTGGCCGCTGGCGACCCCGAAGAGAGACGCCGCTGCTCGTCGGGCGTCAACTGGAACATGTAGCGCACGAGCAGCTCCGCATGGTCGCGGTGATAGTTGGTGAAGGCGTCCGGCGTCGGGCCGTTGAAGACCATCCGCGCGCCCTCCTTCTTGAAGAGGCCCGAAGGCATCGCCGTGCCGGGGCTGATCTGCTGCGGGTCTAGCAGCCAGCGGTAAGTCCACTTAGGCTTCAGACGCTCGCTCGCCAGCAGGAAGTTCGGGGCCGACGCGGTCTTGTCGTGACCAGGGTCGCCAGTGATGTGGCACTTCAGGCAGGGCGCGCCCTCGGACGTGAAGAGAGCGCGGGCCAGCATCTTCTCTTCCTCCTTCAGAGGTTCGAGCGGTTCGCGGATGTACGGCTCCTGCTGCGACGAGACGGCCATGAAGAAGCGCACAAGGAGGCGCAGTTCGTTCGGCGAGAAGTTGAACGTAGGCATACGCGCGCGCAGGTAAACCCTCACGCCGTTGCGATCCGCGCCCGGCTGCCGCCTGAACTGCTCGGCCGTCAGGCTCGCGTCACTCGCGGACGGAGCCCCGCCTCCGCCTCCCGCCGGCTGACCGCCGCCCTGTGTGTTGTTCGCCGGGGGCGACGCCGCGGGCCTGGCCGCCTGCGTGTTGTTGGCCCCGCCGGACGCCGCGGGCGTGCCGACGGTGCGGTCGCTGCGGCCCGGCTCGGCCGCGCCCGTCTGGTCAGAGAGCGACGGGTCGTGCAGGAAGCGCAGCAGCCAGTTCGGGTCTACGCGCGCGCCCTCGCTCGTCAGGTTCGGCGGCAGTTGCTCCTTCCAGTCCGGGTTCTGGTAGAGCGGCAAGTCCATCAGGACCGACCGCTGGCCGACCTGAATGCTGTGACAGCCCATGCAGTTGTATTTCTTGACGACCCACCAGCCGTCCTGCACCGCCTTGCGCTGATCTTCCGGCCTGTAGTAGAGCGACACAGGGACGTTCGAGCCCTCTGTGCCGACGCTGCCCAGCAGGAAGGTCGTCAGCGCCGTCTTCCATTCGGGCGTCAGGTACGGCTCAGGCATGCGCAAGCGGTCCTGCGGCTCCTTCTCCTTGCCCGTGTCGTAAATCCACGGCGACTCCAGTTTATGTTCGAAGAAGCCCTTGTGGTTGTACCACTCCTCGCCCTCTTTGTTCGTCTCCGGGTCGATGCCTTTCTCCGCCTTCTGCGTCATCAGCGCGAAGTCCAGGCGCTCGATGGGCGTGGAGCCCTCGGTCGTTAACTCCTTGCCGATGCGCTGCTCGTCCTCGAAGCCGCGGATTTCGTGGCAGCCGGCGCAGCCGTACTGCTTGATCAGGTACTTGCCGCGGTCCTTCAGACTGGCGTCGTCCATGTAGGACGTGGCCGCGGCGTCGCGGAACGAGTTCCCTTGCGAGAGCGAGAAGAGATAGCTGGCGATGTCGCGCGCCTCGTCAATCGTCAGGCGGAAGTTGGGCATCACCGTCATGTTCTGCACCTGTAGCTCCGCGCCGTCGTTCGGGCAGGTGGAGAACTGCTCTGTGTCGAAGATGTAGGCCAGGTTTTTGGCCCTGTACTCATCGCGCGTGATGTCGCGTTTCTCCTTCGGGCAGTAAGGAGCCCAGCGGATGCGCGGGTTGTAAATCCAGCGCACGATGTAGTCGAAGTTGGCCTTCTCGCCGACACGCTGCAAGTTGGCGGCGAAGGTTCCGCCCGTCGGCGACTCGCCGTCGCCTATCGAGTGGCAGGCCATACAGCCGACGGTCTCGAAGAGCTGTTTACCTTTCGCGGCGTCGCCTTTCGCGCGGTCCTGCTCCGGCATCTTGCCGTCGAAGCCCTCCTGCCACAGGTAAGCGGCGATGGCCTTGCGGTCGTCGTCGGCCTTCGAGTCGTGCGCCTTCTCGGCGTTCAAACGCCAGAAGGCCGGCATCTTCGTCCCTGGACGGAACCCCTGCGGGTCTTTGAGCCACTCTGGAATCCACTCCTTGACCAGCTTGAGGCGCACGTCCTTCAAATTCGGGCCGACCTTCTTCTGATCCTGCATCAGGTAGCGCGCCTGTATGTTCAGTTGGTCAATCTCTGCGGCGACGAGACTGTTGGCGACCGTCAGCGATTCGGCGCGGGCGGCGAGGCGCGCGGCCTCTGCGTCGTCCGCCGCGTTGTCGATTGACTGCTTGGCCTGGCGCGACTCGCGGTCGTTATTGCGGATGGTCTCTTCGAGCTGGATGATCTGCTGGCGCGTCTGGCCGAGCGCGTCCGACTCGCGGTCGAAGCCCTCGGAGCGGTGGCAGCCGACGCAGCCGCGGTTTTGGAAAAGGTCTTTGCCGAGGTTCAGAGTCGTCGCGCCCTGGAGCACGCGGTCCTGCGTGTGACACTGCTGGCAGCCGGCTTCCATGTTCTCGCGCTCGTAGAGCGGGTGGAGCCAGAAGCGGTGGCGGCCGTGCCCCTTGGTGACGCTCGTGGTCGCGCGCCCGTTGCCGCCGTGGCAGCCGGCGCAGCCGAAGCGGTCGGGGTTGTGAATCGTCAGCAACTCTTTGCTCGGGTGGCTGACGAAGGCGCGCGCCCACTCGTCCGGCTTCTTGCCGGGGCCGTCGGGCGCGAGGTCCGAAGCCTTCAGCGTGAGCGGCTCGCGCATCCCGACGTGGCAGGTCTCGCAACGGTCAACGACCGCGCCGCCCTCTGCGTTGACCTGCTTGATGCTGTAGTCGAAGCCCTCCTCGTACTTCTTGACGAGGCTTCCAATCTGCGCGGGCGTGAGCCCGATCATGTGGTCTTTGAGGTACTCGTCGCGCTTCTTCCGCAGCTCGGTCGGCTCTTTCAGCAGCTTGCCGTTCTGGTCGAGCAGGCTGGCCTTCTCGGTCTTCAGGTCGTTGTAGAGCTTTTCAAGGTCTGCGTAACTCTTCTCGACCTTCGTGGTCTTGCCAGAGCCGTCGTCCGCGGGGAGGTAGATGGTGCTCTTCTCCTCCTTCATCCGGGCGACCTTCTGCCGCAGGCTCTCTTTCTTCGAATCCTTGGCGGTTTCGATCTGGTAGTTGACGACCGTGATCTGGCCGCGGGCGTTCTGGAACGGGTCCGTGACGGCGGCCAGCTTGTCGTCGATGATCCTGATTTTCCGCGTGTTCTCTTTCAGTTCGTCGGCGGCGCTGTCTTCGGCCGCCTTCGCCTCCTCGGCCAGCGTCTGGTACTCGGCGCTCTCCTTGACCTCGGCTTCGGTCTGGCCGGCCTGGTTCCTGATGCTCTTCAGGTAGCGCGTGTAGCGCGCCGTGAACTCCTGCTGGGCGCGCTTCCAGGGGCGCTGGCCGTAAGCCTCGTCGTAGAGCGCCCAGGCCAGCGTGCCGATGAGGAGGAGCGTCGAGATGAGCATCCAACTGCTCGTCGAGCGGCTCACGATGGGGTCGCGCTCGGGCGTCTCGTCCTCGCGTTTGACTATCGCACCGGATTCAGGCGTGTCAGCCACCTTGATTTCTTCCTCCGCTTCTCAGTCCGCGCTTCAGACGTTAAACCAGGGAGTCACCCACACGTACTTGATGTGAATCGGCAGCAGGCGCAGGATCAACTTCACGGGCAGCGCCAGCAGCACAGTGATGGCGAAGAACTGGAAAGTCAGGTACTGGAGCAAACTCGTCCGCGCCAGAATCTTCCGGTCAAGCTCGGTGCGCGTCATCAGCCAGTGGAAGAAGAGCCCGCCCAGGACGTAGAAGGCCCCGACCACCAGCGCGCCGAAGATGGCCTTGATCCAGGTATTCGTGATGCCGAAGTATTCGTGCAGGTCAACGTTGCGGTCGTAGACGACGGCGTTGTGGTCCCAGGACTGGCCGGGCCAGAACCAAATCCAGCCGGGGCCGCGAATGAACGTGCCGATGATGATGAGCACGATCCACATGAAGAAGCCCCAGTAGAACATCCCGATGGCGAAGCGCCGCTGCTTCCAGGTGTAGTAGCCGTTGCCCAAAGGGTTCGAGTCCACGTACGGGAAGACCATCAACCCGACGATCAGGAGGCCCGGCATCAGCACGCCCGCGATCCACGGGTCGAAGTAGACGAGCATCTCCTGAAGACCGAGGAAGTACCAGGGGGCCTTCGACGGGTTCATCGTCAGGTTCGGGTTGGCGGGTTCTTCCAGGGGGGCGTTAAGCGTGATCGACCAGACGAAGAGGATGATGGTGACGATGAGTGCGGCGAGAAACTCGACGCGCACGAGGTAAGGCCAGACGTGAATCTCGCGCGCCCAGCCTGGCCGCCACGGGAGCGCCTTGCGGTGGTGCGACTTCGCCAGCGCCGGGTCTTTTTCCAGCCGCTCGATTAAATCGTCGTGGTCGCGCGCCTGCTTGACGCCGAGCCAGGTGAAGAACGCGACCAGCGGGATCATCGCCACGATGGGCACGTTGTCCGGCGCGGAGGCGATGATCCAGAGCTGGTGCCAGTCGTCAACGACGAAGAGCACGTAGAGGATGGTCAGCAGGACGAGCGCCAGCAGCACTATCTTGCCGGTCGTGAGCTTGAAGAAACCGCCCTTCCCCAACTTCAGTGTTTCAGCCGAGCTTGCCATGTCGTCTCAGTCTCCCGAAAAGGAAGCGCCCCGAAGGTTACAACACACCCGCCTGTTCTCTACTTCTTCTTCACCGCTTTCATCTCGGATTCGAGCATCACGGGCGCGGGGCCCGATATCCCGCCGTCCTTGCGTATGCGCCAGAAGTGGACGGCCATGAAAATCGAGGCGACGAGCGGGATGCCTATGCAGTGCCAGATGTACGACCTCAGCAGCGCGTTCGCATCCACAATCGAGCCGCCCAGCAGCCCGAAGCGCACGTCGTTGAACGGAGTCATCCCAAGTTGCGGGCCGAACGGCCCCTCGCTCCCCAGCACAGGTGTCGCCCGCGCCATGTTCGTGCCAACCGTGACGGCCCAGAAGCCTAGCTGGTCGTCGGGCAGCAGGTAGCCAGTGAAGGAAAGCAACAACGTCAGGACGAGCAGGACGACGCCGACGCACCAGTTGAACTCGCGCGGGCGCTTGTAGGAGCCCGTCAGCACGACGCGGAACATGTGGAGCCACGTCGTAATGATCATCAAGTGCGCCGCCCAGCGGTGCATGTTGCGTAAGAGCTTGCCGAACGGAACGTCGTGCTCCAGGTAAAGGATGTCCTGGAAAGCCTGCCCCTTGGTCGGGTGGTAGTAGAACATCAGGAGCACGCCCGTGAACGTCAGGACGATGAAAAGATAGAAGGTGATGCCGCCCATGCCCCAGGTGTAGCCGTAGCGCGTCGCGTCGCGGTTGACCTTCGCAGGGTGCAGGTGCAGAAAGACGTTCGAGAGGATAGCGAGCGAGCGGTTGCGCGGATCACTGCGGTCGTGACTGACGCGGAAGATGGACTTCCAGAGCTGCGTCTGCTGCGGGTCCTTAAGCGCCTTGGCCTCCTCGACGGCCTGCTCCTTGACCTCGCGCACCTTCTCCCTCAGCCCAGGCTTCTTCTCCTCGACCGTGGCGAGTTGCTTGGTCTCCTGCGGGTTCGGTTTTTCAGGCTCCATCACAACCCCTTCGCGTTAACGCAATCCACTAGAGCGGCAGATACGAACCGTCGTCGTTGAACTCGTTTCTCTCGCCCTTCGGCCAACGGTAGAGCTTGCCAGTGTCTACGACGATCTGCCCTTCGGCGTCCTTCTCGATATAGGCGCGGTCCATCGGTCGCGGGGCCGGCCCCTCGAAGTTGACCCCCTCGCTGTCGTAGCCGCTGCCGTGGCACGGACACTTGAACTTGTTTTCAGAAGCCTTCCAGTCGGGCGTGCAGCCGAGGTGCGTGCAGCGGGCGTAGATGACAAAGAGGCGGTCGGGCGTCTTGTCCACCCAGATGCGGTACTGCTGCTGCCACTTGTCGTCAACGCCGATGGCGTAGTCGTCCGGGAAGCCTATGCGGAAGCGCGTGGCCGGCTCGAAGATGCTGCGCGGCAGGAAGAAGCGCACGAACATCAGGAAGCAGGTCGTCAAAAAGCCCGCGACCGCGGCCCAGACGATGCGGCGGCGCATCTTGTTGACGGGCGGGTCTGGCTTGCTTTCGAGGATGGCCCCGACCGGACGGGCGGCCGAGCGGGCGACGCCTTTGGCGACGGTCGCCGTGGGTGTCGAAGACGCTTTCGCCGCGCCCTCACTGACGCGCGCGGCGGGCGTTGTGCCCGAGGGGACTTCTCTTTCTTCGGGTGCGTCTGTCGCGCCCCCGGAAGGGTTCTGGTTGGGTGTGCTTTCCACGCCGCAGACCTCCATCTGCCATACAGGCCGCCAGTCAGACCCTCTGGCGTTTTGTGCCAGATGATAGACTGCTACCGTGAAGTTCGGACGCAGATTATACGAGCGCCTTGACCGGAGATTAACTGCCTGCGACCGGACTCGGGAAGCTAAGCGTTATCATGAAGAGCGCCGCGCCGATGATATATAGTGGCTCGGTGAGCCCTTTATACTATTTTCACAATACTGTTTCAAGTGCCAAAAGCAGGAGTCAGGAGTCAGAAGCCAGAAGTCAGAAGAAAAGAAAACTCGGAGTTCAGCCTTTCATTCTGAATTCTGGATTCTGCTTTTCTCCTGACTCCTGACTTCTGTATTCTGACTCCTGATGATGAAAGCGCACGTGATTCTCTACACACGGCCGGGCTGTCACCTGTGCGAGGAGGCGAAGCGCGAGATGCTGGCCGCAGGCTGCGCCGGCGAGTACACGCTCGAAGAGGTCAACATAGACGAGGACCCGGCCCTCAAGGAGCGCTACGGCTGGGAAATCCCCGTCGTCCTCATCAACAACGTCAAGGCGTTCAAGTACCGCCTCACCGCCGACGAGTTTAAGAGGAAGGTAAGACGCGCGGCGCAGTCCTCAGAATCCGGTTGAAAGGTCACGCCATCCCCCGTCCCGTCAGGGACGGCGTGACAATAGCCCAGCAGTTCAGTGCTGGGAAACGATGTCGAAAAAGTTGAGTCCCGTAGGGACGACCGAAGAAGGTTCAGTCGTCCCTACGGGACTCGATCTATTTTACGAACCTTTCCCAGCTGAAGTGCTGGGCTATTTTCAATCGTCCCTAACGGGACTCCTCACAGAATGTTCGCGGCCGGGATTAAGGGCCGTCGTTGTCCTGGATGGTCACGGTGGTCACGCGCGGGCTGACGAGGACTGCTCCGCTAGGGTTGCGGAGCACGAGCCTGACGGTCTCGTCCGGCTCGTCGAGCGTGTCGTTGTTGATGAGCAGCGTCACGGTCCTGGTTGTTTGCCCGTCCACGAAGCGGATCGTGCCGGCCAGCTTGGTGTAGTCGCTGCCCTCCGTCGCGGTCCCGCCGCTTACCGTGGCGTAGTCCACCAGCACTTCGCCGCGCGTGCCGAAGGCGCGCTTGATGACTATTTGGACTTTCCCTGCACCCTCGTCAACGCTGTAGGCGGAAGCGGTAAAGCTCAGCCGCTGAGACATGAGGTTGAGATTCGCCGTGTAGGTCGTGTTGGTCGCGGGCGTGTAGATGTAGTGCGTGGCCGCGCCGCCGTCTGACCAGGAGGCGAACTGGTAATACACGTCGCCGGCGGCCTGGGGCGTGACGGCGCCGATGCTCCGCCTCATGCCGACGACGCTGACGACGCTCTGCGGGGCCGTGAAGGGCTGGCCGTCCAGCTTGAGTTGAAGGCCCGTCGGGTTGCTCACCAGCGTGAGCGTCACTTTGCGCGGGCGCACGTCGCGCGTCGAGGTGTGCGCGAGCCCTTCCGAGTCCTTGACCGTCAGCGTGATGCGGTAGAAGACGTTGGCCGAAGTCTCGCCGACGGTCGGGATGGTGAAGGAGCCGCTCTTCGCGCCGGTCGTCGGCCGCTTGAAGGGGTGGACGTGCGTGTCGTGGTGAAAGTCCACGCGCCAGGTAAAAGCGCTCGCGGGGAGCGTCCCGTCCTCCGGGTCCGTGCCCGTGCCCGCATAGTTGATCGTGTCGCCGGCATTGTAGAGCGTGCCCGCCACGGGCGCAGTGATGCTGCCCGTCGGCGGCTGGTTGCTGGTCACGGTCAGCGTCGCCTGTGTGCTCGTCGCCGTGCCGAAGGAGTTGGTCACGACGGCGCGGAACTTCGCGCCGCTGTCGGAGAGCTGCGCGTTGCTGAGCGTGTAGCTCGCGGAAGTGGCCCCGCCGATGTTGACGCCGTTGCGCTGCCACTGGTAGCTGAGCGGGGCCGTGCCCGAAGCCTGTACCGTGAAGGTCGCGGACTGACCCACGGAGACGGTCTTGCTCGCGGGGTTCTGGGAGATGGACGGGGCCTGGCTCGCCGTGTAGCGGACTCGGCGCACGGAGCCGTCGCCCCTGGCTAGATAATAGAGGCTGCCGTCTGACGCGACCTGCAAGTCAACGGGCGAGGCGATGCCCGTGGCGAAGGCGGTGGCGGTGTTGTTCGCGGGGTTCAGCAGACGTATCCAGCCGTTACAGAAATCCGCGAAGAAGTATTTGCCGACGTAGGAGGCCGGGAACTGGTTGGTCGGGGGGTTGTAAAACGTCCCGCCCGTGATGGCGCACCCGGTCAACGGCCCGGAGCCGTGCTGGTAGGCGAAGATCGGGCCGCGGAAGTTGGGGTCGCTCGTCGGCCCCTCCGTGGTAGGCCAGCCGTAATTCGAGCCGGCGATGCCGTCGTTAATCTCCTCCCAGGTATTTTGGCCCACGTCGTTGATGAACATCCGGCCGGTGCCGGACTGGAAGGCGAACGTGTAGGGGTTACGTAGGCCGAGCGCCCAGATGGCGCGGTTATTCCCGGAGGCCGTGTTGAAGAAGGGGTTGTCCGAAGGGATGGTACCGTCCGGGTTGATGCGGAGGATTTTGCCGAGCAGGTTCGCGAGCGTCTGCGAGTTCGACGACTTGGCGTTATCGCCGACGGCGACGTAGAGCTTGCCGTCCGGGCCGAAGTGGAGCGCGCCGCCGTTGTGGTTCGTCGCGCCCGACAGGCTGTCCAGGTCGAGGATGGGGACTTCGCTCCCGGCCACCGCCATGTCGCCGTTCGCAGTAAAGCGACTCACACGGTTGTGGATGGGCGAGACGAGGACCGTGTAGTAGATGTAGACAAAATGGTTCGTGCTGAAGTCCGGGTCGAAGGCGACGCCGAGCAGGCCACGCTCGCCCGTGGAGTCCGTGCTGACGGTCAGGAAGGGCGTCGCCAAAAGTGTGCCATTCTTGATGACGCGCAACTGCCCGCCCTGCTCGCACACGAAGAGCCTCCCGTCCGGCGCGAACGCCATCGCCGTCGGGCTCTGTAGGTCGGACGTGATTACTGTTTCGGCGAAGCCCGTCGGGAGCGTCGCCGCGCGCGCGGAAGTTATGAATGAGAACACTAACGCGGAAATGTAACAAACGCGGAGCCAACGGCCGACAGACTTCATGACGATAACCCCCTTTGCGGAAACACACACCAGCCCTGTCTTCAGGACAGAAATTTTTCAATCGCTCGTATCTGGGCTAGAGAGACTGTGGGGGTTCTTGGACGCAGGCTATTCTAGAAAAGTTTCCCGGCAATTGCCAGAGTTATCGGAGCGGGCTCGCCGCGATTAAAAATTGAGAGCGCGCGCCGTCTCTTCAATCGTCGCGTAGAGCTGCGCGCGCTCGCGCTCGTCGGCCGACTGCCTGTAGGCGGTCAAAGCCTCTTTGAGGACGGCGAGGTCTTTGTAGAGGCCCGCGTTTTCGACGGGCGGCGTTAAGTAGGAGATGAGTTCGGCGTAGGAGCGGCGCTTGGCGATGGAGCCCTCGGAGGGGTTGTTGACGCTGTAGACATAGACGTGCGGCAGCTCGCCTATCAGGCGGTCGGGCCAGCAGTCGCCGGACAACCCGACCTGCTTGCCCGGCATGAACTCAAGCGCCCCGTGCGTGCCGACGTGAACGACTGCGTCCGCGCGGAAAATCTGCTCGACGTAAGTATAGAGCGCCATGAAGCCGTGGTGCGGCGCGCCGCTCTGCGCCATCAGCAGGCGCATCGGGTCGCCCTCGTAGCCGAAGGTCGGCTGCACGCCCAGAAAGAGATTGCCGAGTGTGACGCCGTGAATCAACAGCTCGCCGCGCAAAGAGTTGATGGCCCCAGGGGCCGCGCCCCACTCTGCCTCAACCTCCGCGACGTGAGGACAAAGACGCATGTACTCGTCAACGCTCATACGGTGCGCCACGTTCAGCGCCGTGCCGAATCTTTCCGAGTTGCCTTCAAGCACCAGCTCGCGCAGCTCGTCCGCGCTCGCTGGAACATCAACCGCGTAGCCGTCATCCTTCAACGCACGCAGCATCTCCCACACGCTCGGAAAGACGTCCAGGTCCGCGGCCGTGCCGACGTTCCCTTTGTTCGGCGGGAAGCAAAAAATGAGCGTCGCCAACTTGAGGCTCGCGCGCTCCGCAGTCTGCAAACGGTTCCAGCGCCCCAGCCGCCGCGCCAGACGCGCGCAACGCTCCTCCAAAGGAACTGGCTCGCACCCGCCCGCGGGCACGCCCCCGTACACGAAAGGCTCCGTCGCGCCGTCCAATTCCGGGATGGCAATCTGCATCCCCGCCTGCACAGGGTTGAGGCCGGTCTGAGAGTCCCGCCAAGCTTCAACGGTCTGTGTGTCCAGGCTGACGGCCGAACGGAATGGGCGGTTGAACTCTTTCAGGAACTTGACGGCCGCAGGGCTGTCGTTCATCGCCGGCCCGCCAACGAAGCTGAAGCCCGTCAGCGACACGACCTGACTGACGCGTGGCACAATTTCAACGCTCTCTGTTTTACCTCTGGCCTCCTCGACGAAAAATTTTTCGCACGCCTCGCGGTTATCCATCAGCGTCGAGATGACGGGCAAGACCATTAGCCCTTCGGCTTCTATCGCGCGAATCAGCCCGTCGTAAGCCTTGCGCGTCTGGCTCACGATCTGCGGGCGCATCAGGAGCAGGCCGATTGTCATGGACGCGTCGAGCCGTGTTCTTCCCTGCCGACGCTCGTACCATTTTCTGTAGGCCGCGAACGACTCGAAGAGCGCGGGCGCGTCCGGGTGGTAGACGGCGACGGCCGGCACGCGCTCCGGCGGCGGCACTTTGATCTCCGCCGCGTCCGCAACGTGTACGTAATGCTTGATGCTGTAGAGCAGCATCGAGCGTATGTTGGCCGGCGTCGGCTGCAAGAAGTAGCAGAACAGGTGTAGGTAGTGCTTGGCGTCGCGCAGCCGCCCAGCGCCTGGCACAAAACGCAGGAGACCCGGCAGGCGGTCCACGAGTTTCAGGTACTGTGTATGACTGCGCCGCTTCTTCGCCCTGTGCGCGCGCGCCTGCTCGCCCATCCACGCGCCGACGCGCCCCAGCAGTTTCCCCGCGCGCCGCTCGTCTGCCTCCCCTTCCCCCTGCGCGTTCGCGCCGCGAAACATGCGCCCGAAATCCAGCTTGCCCATGCGCGTCCGGCGCATCAGGTCCGGCATGCAGTTGATGACGACGACGGCGCGGTGGCGGGCCCTGTGCCTCTCAAGCGAGCCGAGCAGGCGCGAGGCGTTCTCGCCGTCCATGACGTGAATCACGAAGACGACATCGGCCGCGCCCAGGTCGCGCTCGACCTCCTCCCACTCGTCGTCCGCCAGACTCGCGCCGAAGTTGTACGCAGCCACGCGCAGCCCCAGCCCGTACACGCGATTAATCTCCCGCTCCGCCTGCCTGAGCGGCGCGAGAAGACTTGAGCCGACGTAGCAAACAGTAATTCTCATCTCAGTTTGTCCGCCGCCCGCGCCGCGTGCGGCTCTTGGTCGGCGGTTTCGCCGCGGGCTGTTCCGCCTGCGTGGGTGACGGCAGAAGCCCCTCTGTACGCAGCCGTTCGATGGCTCGCAGCGCGGCATCCTGTCCGCGGATGGCCCCGTTCTCGAACGCCTCGCGCATGATCTGCGGCAAGACGTTGATGACCTTCTGCCCGAGGGGCGATTCGTAAAACACGATCAGGGCTTTGACGTCATCGTCGCTCAGATATTTTTCGTAGATGGGAATGATACTGCTGATCACCTTCTCGGCGGCAAACTCTTTCCGTATCTCTTCCTCGAAGACGCTCGTGATTCTATCCAGCAACTCGGTCGAGAGTTGCCCGCCCGTGCTCGCAGGGAGTTGGGCCAGACTGCCTTTGAGTTGAGCGATGGCCTGCTCGCCGGCCTGGTTGCTCAACTCGACGGCCTTGGTGATCTCCAGCAGGCGGCGAATGTTCTTCTGCCGCTCGGTGCTCGAATCCTGCGCGGCGGCGCTTGAGCCGAGGCCGCAAAAGAGCGCGAACGCGAACAGGGCCAGCGCAACGGCCTTGCTCGTCGTCGCGGGCGAGGCAGTTTTTTTAATCATGCGACTCCTTCAAGCTGGTCTTCCAACCCGGCGAAAATCTCCCTCAACTCTTCCAGCACCTTCTCGTCCGCCGCCCAGAAGCCGCGGCCGTGCGCCTCCAGAAGTCTCCCGACGAGCGCGCGCGCCGAATGCGGGTTGAGCTGGCGCAGGCGTCCGAGCATCTCCTCGTCCAGGACGAAGGTGTTGGCGACCTCCGTGTAGACCCAATCGTCCACGGCGTCTGCGGTGGCGGACCAGCCGAAGGTGTTGCTGACGTGGCTCTCTATCTCGGCCACGCCGCGGAAGCCGTGCTTGAGCATGCCCTCGTACCACTTCGGGTTAAGCGTCTTGGCGCGCGTCTCCAGCCGGATAGTCTCTTCGACGGAGCGGATTTTCAGGTCGCGCGAGAGGGCGTCCGAGAGGTAGACGGCCGGCCTTCGGGCCGCGCGCTTCTCGACGGCCTTCGTCACACCACCCAGGTATTCGAAGTAGTGGTCAACGTCCGTGACGCCAATCTCAAAGGTGTCTATGTTCTGGTACGCGGCCTCGACGCGCGCCAGCGCCCTGTCCATCGCGCGCCGCGCCTCGCGCCCCTCGACGGCGCGGCCCGTGGCGTCGCGCCCGTAGGCGAAACACTTGCGCGTGACGAAGAGGTCGCCGAGCGTGTCGTCCTGCTCCCACTGCGAATCCATCACCATGAAGTTGACGTTCGTCCCGTAGTTGCCGGGCGCATTCGAGAAGACGCGCAGCGCCGCCTCGTCGAACGACTGCGCGTCCGCGCGCATCTGCTCGACGACGCTCTGACGCACGAAGTTCATCTCAAAGGGTTCGTCGAGCGCGGCCACCGCGCGCACAGCCCTGTCGAGCAGATTCATCGTCGCGCCGAAGAGGTCGCGGAAGATTCCTGAGACGGTCATCACAACGTCTACGCGCGGCCGGCCCAGGGTTTCAAGCGGGATGACTTCGACTTCGGTCGCGCGGTTGACCGAGTCGCGCACGGGCCTGACGCCCAACAGCCACAGCGCCTGGGCCACGCCCTCGCCCTGCGTCTTGATGTTGTCCAGCCCCCAGAGCACGAGCGCCATCGCGCGCGGGTAGCGTCCGTGCTCAGAGACGTGGCGCTCCAGAAGGCGCTCGACCGTTTCGCGCGCGCGCATGTAGGCCAATTCCGAAGGGACGCTGTAGGGGTTGACGGCGTGCGTGTTGCGCCCGGTCGGCAGGATGTCGGGGTTCTGGACGATGTCCGCGCCGGGGCCGGGCTCTATGTATTCACCGCGCAGCGCGCGCAACAGACTTTCGAGTTCGCCGTTGGTTGAAAGCTGCTCGCAGATGCTGGCGAGCAGCGAGAAGATTTTCCGCGACTCTTCCCTGTCCACGCGCGCCGTCTCTTCGAGCCAGACGAGGGCCGCGTCCACACCGGCCGCCTCGAAAAGCTCCAGGGACGCGCGGACTATCTCGTCCACGCGCTCTCTTTCGCGCAGGCGCGCTTCCTGCCGCTTGCCGGCTTCGAGCAGCGTCAGGTAAGGACCGAAGCCGCAGCCTTCGGCCACGAGGTCCGTCAGGGCGCGCGCGCCGGATTCCGGCCTGTCGAACGAGGCCACCATCCGCAGCATGTCCAGGCGCGCGCCCGCTTCAGGCGCTCGGCCCAGCACGTGCAGCCCCGTCGGGATCAGACGCTGCTCGATCTCCAACACCTGCTCGTAAAGCTCAAGCACGCGCCGGTCGCGCTCCTCGGCCGACAAGTCTCTCACCGCGCTCTGTTCCACACCCGCCATTATTTTCGTCAAAAGGTTAAATCCCTGGTCGTGCTCATGGGCGGCAGGTAAACGTAGCGCCCGCCGATTAACTGTGCCAGTTTCTCCGCCTCGCCACCCGACGTGAAACGGTTCTGCGTGTCAACCACCACGGTCGTGACGCCCGCGCTCAGCAGCTGAGAGCCCGCGCCCGCCAGCTCATCTTCAATCGCACGCCGGCGCGTAACGCGGTCAGCGCTCTCGCCCTGCCTGACGGAGACGTTAGCGCGCCCGTCCGTGAAAAGAAGGAGGACGACGCGGGACGCGCCTTTACGCCGCCGCTCGCGTCGCGCGAGTTCAAGCGAGCACGCCAGCCCGGCCGCGAGCGGCGTCGCGCCCCCAACGCCTAGACCGTCGAGCACGCCGCGCGCGCGCGCCGCGCTCCCGCTCGGCCTGAGCAACACCTCCGCGCCGCGACCGCGGAATTGGACGACCGCCACGCGGTCACGCTTGACATACGACTGCCGTAGTAATTCGACAAGCGCCCCTTTCGCCTGCGCGATTCTGTTGTGCGCCATGCTCCCCGAAGCGTCCACCGCGAAGATAAAGAGCGTGCCCGCCTTTCGATTGAATCGCTTGTAGCGGAGATTCAAACCGGCCCCGGCCGTCAACGTCGCGCGCAAGCTGGCGTCTAGGGCGATCTTCGCTCCGGGCGTTTTTGTCTGGACGGCACGGACGTAGCGCCCGCGCCGCGCGTCATCAATGCTGCGGCGCATCTGCTCGCGCCGCCGCGACGAGGAGGTGTGAGCGGCAGGCCCGCGCTCCCTGCGCTGTGTCGGGCTGAGAGAGATTTCAGGCGGGCGCGCGTCCGCCGTGGGCGGGATGTCGCGCGTCTGCCCGTCGCCTCTTGGAGAATCTTCGCGCGCGGACGTGCGCCTGCTTCCCCCGTCGGAAGGCTCCGGGTCGTCCGCGCCGGCCTGCGGGAACAGATTGTCCAGCTGTTGCTGCATGGCCGCGCCGCTGCCCGTCTGTTCGAGCGGGTCTCGGCGCAGGCGGTGGCTGAGCGCCAGCGCCGCCACGCGGCGCACGTCCTCGGCGGAGACGGCCTTGCGCCCCTCCAGCGCGGCCAGTACACGCGCGGCGCGCGCGATGGTCAACTCGCCCCTGTGTCCGTCAACGTCGAGTTGGACGCAAAGCTCCGCGATGCGCTTGAGCAGCTCGCGCGGCAGCTCTACTTGATGAAGCCTCGTGCGCGCGCGTGTGATTCTTCGTCTCAAGCTTTCCTGCTCGCCCGCGGCGCGCGCGCGGAAGGCTTCCGGGTCGCGGTCGAACTCGTCGCGCCGCTCGACCACGCGGACGCGCTCCTCCGCGTCGTTCGTCGTCCTGACTTCGACGTTCAGGCCGAAGCGGTCCAGAAGCTGCGGGCGCAGCTCTCCCTCTTCTGGATTGCCGGAGCCGACGAGGACGAAGCGCGCGGCGTGTTCCGCGGAGACGCCCTCGCGCTCGACGAGGTTGCGGCCCGTGACCGAAACGTCCAGCAGCAGGTCTATCAGGTGGTCGTCGAGCAGATTCACTTCGTCTATGTAGAGGAAGCCGCGGTTGGCGCGCGCCAGCAACCCCGGCTCGAAAGTCTTGACGCCTGCGCTGAGCGCGCGCTCTATGTTGACGGAGCCGCAGACGCGGTCTTCGGTGGCACCCAGCGGAAGCTCCGCGACAGGCACGTCCACGCGCTCGCGCGGCAGCTTCTTTCCTGAAGCCAGCAGCGCGTCGCAGTCGTCGCAGAGGTTCGGCTCGTCGGCCGGGTCGCAGTTGTAGAAGCAGCCGCGCACGCGCTCAATCTTTGGCAGGAGGTCCGCGAGCGCGCGCACCGCCGTGGACTTGCCCGTCCCGCGGTGGCCCATAATCAGCACGCCGCCGATTGTCGCGTCAACCACGTTCAAGAGGAGCGCGAGCTTCATCTCCTCCTGCCCGACGATTGACGTGAAGGGGTAGACCGGCGGCCGATTTTTTTTACGGTTTCTCAAGGCTCGATTGACATGCGCAGGACGTTGGTCATCGGTTGGCGCTCGACCTTGCCGTCTGTGGTGACAACGACGATCTGTCCACGCTCGACCGTGACGCGGCGCACGGTCGTCATGTAGCGCTCGACCTTCATCCCGTCGCGCGTCTCGATGATCAGGCGCGGCCCCGCCGCGGGCTCCGGCGTCGCGGCGGGAGGCTGCTCCGCAGGGGTCGTCGGCGTCGTCCTCGCCGTGGAAGGAGCAGGCCGGTTGCGTGTGCTGCGGCGCGGGGTCCGGGTGCGCCTGGTCCGCGGAGTTCTGCGCGTGGTCGCCGCGGGTCTTTCAGCTTCGGCGGTCGTCGCCGCGGGAGTTTCCGTTGGCGCGTTTGGCTGCGGCGTCGCCTCTGGCTCTGGCGCGCTCGGCTCGGGCTGAGTCGTCGCCGTCTCAGTCACGGGCGGCGGGGGCTCCTCTATCCTGGCCCCTGTGGCCGTGACGCGTCTTCCTTTGCTCTCGGACGTAACGGTCGGGGTGACGGGTTCCGGGTCCGGCACTTCCGGGCCGAGCGGCTCGAACGCCCCGCCGAACTTGACGCGGAAGCTGCCCTCCGCGTCGTTCGGCGTGC
The DNA here is from genome assembly GCA_963848875.1 of uncultured Acidobacteriota bacterium. Classification (GTDB taxonomy): domain Bacteria; phylum Acidobacteriota; class Blastocatellia; order Pyrinomonadales; family Pyrinomonadaceae; genus QHXM01. The sequence goes on along the minus strand of CAWKFJ010000007.1, from coordinate 426,911 downwards.
GCGCCTCGACGCGCAGGATGAGCGACTGGCGTGTCCGCAGGTAGATGGTCTGCGACCCGCCGGAGGACGAAGAGCCGGCGTACAGGCTGATCTTGGCGAGCGGGCGCAAGGCCCCTGTCGTGAAGACATCTATGTCGCCTTCCAGGTTGCGCCCCTCGACCGTGACGACGAGGTCGCCGGGTGTGCCCGTGAACGAGTAGAAGTATCTGGTCAGCCGCGGGTCGCCCAAATCTCTGGGCGCGATGGTCCCCGAAATCTCGTCCGCGCGAACGGGCGTCGGGAAGCCTATGTCGGTGGACTGCGCCCTCGCGCCCTGAGCCGCGGCGACGAGCAGTAGCATCCCGCAGAGCAGGCGGACCAACTTGTGATGAAGTTCGGGAGGAGCGTAGGGCGTCTCCATCAATGCTCCTTACAGACGAAACAGAAATTTTTCGGGTACACGCGCGGCGAGACTTCCCGGCGCTTGGCTCGGCCGTCGCAGTTCGGATGACGGCCCTAAGAGTATCAGATTCGGAGCCAGAACCGAAAAGTTAGCGGCGGCGGGCAGCGAGCGTGTATTCTAGGACAACGTATGAGCGCAGGAGAGACAGTTGTGCCAAAAGTCCTGGTCGTGGACGACCAGAGCGACAATCTGACCCTCATCAGCATGGCGTTGCAGGAGAGGGGCTACCGCGTCACGACGGCCGTCGACGGACGAGAAGCCGTCGGCGTGGCGCTGCTGGTCGAGCCGCAACTCATCCTGATGGACATCAGCATGCCGAAGCTCGACGGCATAGAGGCCACGCGTGTCATCCGCGGCGAGGTGAAGATTAAAGATGTGCCAATTGTCATCCTGACCGCGCACGACGACGACCAGTTCAGGCGCGAGGCCAACGACGCAGGCGCCGACGGCTACTTCACCAAGCCGATTGACTTCCCCAGGCTCCACGCCTTCGTGGACAAACTCCTGCGCGGGACTTCCGGCGAAGAGCAGGAAGTGAAGCAGACCGCCATCTCACCCGACACAGGAAGGCTCGACCCGCGCTTCGTCCTCTGGCGCATGTTCTGCGCCGCGAACGGCGTCACCGTCGAGACGCTGCCGAGCGAATTAAGTAGCGAGCTGAAGAAGCGCTGGCAGAGCTTGAAGAATGAGAAGAGGCCGTTTTTCAGATTCTGAAAAAAAAGAAGACCGCGGCGGCGCGCGGTCTTCTCTGGGAAATAATCTGGTGCCGAAGGGGGGACTCGAACCCCCACGAGTTTCCTCACACGCCCCTCAAACGTGCGCGTCTACCAGTTCCGCCACTTCGGCTTTGTGAATCAAACAGCTACTTGCTCGGCGCGGGCGACGCTTCGGTCGCGGGGCTCGCCGCTGGCGAAGCTGCCGGAGCGGCCCCTTCCGGCGCGGGACTCGCGGCGGGCGATGCAGCCGGCGACGCGCCCGGCGAAGCCTGCGGCGTCGGCGTGGCGGCCGGCTCCTCTTCGCCGACGGTCTGCAAGACGGAACGCTGGCCCGTGATGGCCGGCAGCGAGAGCGCTATGGCGATGAGCATGAAGGCCGCGGCCGCGCCGATGGTGATCTTCGCCAACAGGGTCTGCGTCCCGCGCGGCCCGAAAGCCGTACTCGAAATGCTGCTCGAAAAGAGCGCGCCCGCATCGGCCTTGCCCGGCTGCAAGAGCACGGCGACAATCAGCACGATGCACGACAGAATAAAAAGTATGTACAGAACGGTGGTCAATTAACTGTCCTCAAACTCTAACGGTTGTAATTAACTATCTGCGCGAAGCTGTCGGCCTTGAGGCTCGCGCCGCCGACGAGCGCTCCGTCTATGTCTTCTTGCGCCATGAGGCCCGCGACGTTGTCCGGCTTGACCGAGCCGCCGTACAGGATGCGTACGTTTTCCGCGGCCCCTTGCGAATGCCTTTGCGCGAAAACGCGCCGGATGAAAGCGTGCATTTCCTGCGCTTGTTCCGGCGTCGCTGTGCGTCCAGTGCCGATAGCCCAGACAGGCTCGTAAGCTATGATGATACGGTCGAGGTCTGAGGCTGTCAACCCGCTGAGGCCGCCCTCCAACTGCCCACGCACGACCGCTTCCGCGTTCCCCTGATCGCGCTGCACGTGCGTCTCGCCGACGCACACAATCGCCACGAGCCCCGCGGCGACGGCCGCCTGCGCCTTCTTGCGGACGAACGTGTCGGTCTCGCCGTAGAGCTGGCGGCGCTCCGAGTGGCCGACGATAACGTGACTCGCGCCCGCGTCCTTGAGCATGTCCGCGGCGACCTCGCCCGTGTGCGCGCCGTGCTCGACCTCAGGCGAGCAGTCCTGGCCCGCCACGTGTATGTTCGAGCCTTCGAGCCGGTCGGCCACCGTCTTCAAAGCCGTGAAGACCGGCGCGATCACCACCTCGCAGTGGTTCGCGTTCGCCACCAGCGGCTTCAAAGCCAAAGCGGTCTCGACAGACTCCGAGATCGTCTTATACATCTTCCAATTTCCAGCGATGACAGGTTTACGCATAAGCAGTGGTCAGTGGTCGGTGGTCAGTGGTCAGTGAAGAATAGTGGTTTTAACTGACCACTGACCACCGACCACTGACTACTATTCTTTATCGTTGAGTGCTGAGACGCCCGGCAGTTCGTCTCCGGCTAAAAATTCGAGGGTCGCGCCGCCGCCCGTGGAGATGTGCGTGATGCGGTCTGCGACGCCGGCCTGCGTGACGGCCGAGACGGAGTCGCCGCCGCCGACGATGACGGTCGCGCCCGCGTCCGCCGCGTCCGCCACGGCGCGCGCGACTCCAATCGTCCCCTCGTCGAAAGGCTTCTCCTCGAAGACGCCCATCGGGCCATTCCAGATGATCGTCTTCGCGCCCTTGAGCGCCTCGCCGAAGTGCGCGACCGTTTCTGTGCCAATGTCCAGGCCGACCAGCCCCGCGTTCGTGAACTCAATCGGGATGGTCTTGCGGCTGTTGAGCGGGTCGTAGCTGTCAACGACCTGATGGTCCGTGGGCAGGAGCAGCTCGACGCCGGCCTCCTCGGCCTGCTTTCTGACCTCGCGCGCCGTCTCCATCATGTCGTCCTCGACCAGCGACTTTCCGATTGTAAAACCCTCTGCCTTGAAAAACGTGTAGGCCATCGCGCCGCCTATCAGCAGCTTGTCCACGCGACGGTCGATGAGCGCCTTGATGACAGGAATCTTGTCGGAGACTTTCGCCCCGCCGAGGATGGCGACGAACGGGTGCTCCGGGTCGCTAATGACGCGGCCCAGGTAGTCAAGCTCCTTCTCCATCAAGAGCCCTGCGGCGGCCCGCTCGATGTGCTTCGTGATGCCCGCTGTAGAGGCGTGCGCGCGATGCGCCGCGCCGAAGGCGTCGTTGACGTAGAGGCCGTCGCACAGCTCAGCCAACTGCTTGGCGAAGCCGTCGTCGTTCTTCTCCTCCTCCGCGTGAAAGCGCAGGTTTTCGAGCAGCAACACCTCGCCGTCCGCGAGCGCGTCAACTTTCGTTCTGGCCTGCTCGCCGACGCAATCGTCCGCGAACTCCACCGGACGGCCGAGCAATGAAGATAAATGTTCAGCCACGGGGCGCAGGCTGTACTTCTCCACGCGCTCGCCCTTCGGCCGCCCCAGGTGCGAGGCCAGAATCACGCGCGCGCCTTGCTCAGTCGCATACTGAATCGTCGGCAGCGCCCCGCGCACGCGCGTGTCGTCCTCGACCTTCCCGTCCTTGATCGGCACGTTGAAATCGACGCGCACGAAGACGCGCTTGCCCCTGAGTTCCAGGTCTTTGATGGATAGCTTGTTCATGGCCCGTAATGTCAGAGCCCCTTCTGCGCCATGAATTTCACAAGGTCGCGGACGCGGCAGGAGTAGCCCCACTCGTTGTCGTACCAGGAGAGCACCTTGATGAGCTTGCCGCCGATGACCTTGGTGTACTCGGCGTCAACGATTGAAGAGTTCGGGTTTTTGCGGAAGTCCACGGAGACGAGCGGCTCTTCGGAGAAGGCGAGGATGCCGCGCAGCTCTTCGTTGGCGGCGTCCTTGAGCGCCTTGTTGACATCCTCGGTCGTCGTCTCCTTCTCGACCTCCATCACCACGTCGACGAGCGAGACGTTCGGCGTCGGGACGCGCACGCTGATGCCGTCGAACTTGCCCTTCAGCTCCGGCAGGACGAGCGCGACGGCCTTGGCCGCCCCCGTCGAGGTCGGAATCATAGAGAGCGCGGCCGCGCGCGCACGCCGCATGTCTTTGTGCGGGAGGTCTAGCAACTGCTGGTCGTTCGTGTAGGAGTGGATGGTCGTCATCTGCGCCGTGCGGATGCCGAACTTTTCGTGAATCACCTTCGCCACGGGCGCGAGGCAGTTGGTCGTGCAGGAGGCGTTGGAGATGATATGGTGCTCGGCCGGATTGTAAGCGTTGTCGTTGACGCCGAGGACGATAGTGATGTCCTCGTTCTTGGCCGGGGCCGAGATGATGACTTTCTTGACCGTCCCGCGCAGGTGCTTGCGCGCGTCCTCGGCCTTGGTGAAGTGGCCCGTGGATTCGATAACGATCTCCGCCCCGACCGACTCCCAATCGATCAGCGCCGGGTCTTTTTCCGAGAAGACGCGGAACTCGTCCTGCTCGACCTTGATCCCGTTCTCGGTCGCGGAGATTTCGTGATCGAGGTTGCCGAGCACCGAGTCGTACTTGAGCAGGTGCGCGAGCGTCTTCGTGTCCGTCAAATCGTTGACGGCGACGAAATCAATGTCCGGGTCCCCTAAGCTCGCGCGCAGGACGTTGCGCCCGATGCGCCCGAATCCGTTGATGCCGACCTTGACAGCCATTCTTCCAGCCCTCCTTCTGATTCACACGTGTCGCACGATAGCCCGGCGCAGACCCACCGGGCAGGCGCGAACCCGTTACGCATTTCGTTAAGAAAAAGGAAGATTATGCGGGCCAGCTTTCACTGTCAAGCAGAGGCGCAGACAGGTAGTGGGTCAGGTTGGAGTTGAGTGTGCTGTGCGTCGGACTCACCGCAGAGACGCAGAGAGCGCAGAGGTTGCGCAGAGAGTTGACTCAAGCCTCTGCGCAACCTCTGTGTCCTCTGCGTCTCTGCGGTGAGCCGCAACTCGCTCTGCACTCAATCTCAAACTGACCCACTACCCGCAGACAGGTGTGAATCGGGCGCGCTACCTCAAGACCAGGACGACGCGAAAGCCGGCGCTGTCGGTGCTCGTCTCCGGCGTGGCAAACTCGCGTGCGCCGCAGCGCAGCCGTTCTCCGGCGCTCTTCCACGAGCCGCCGCGCTGCATACGGTATTTTTCGTCGCCTCCTCCAACCCAGGCCGAGCCGTCCGCCGGCGCTCCCTCGTAGTCCACGTGGAAGGTGTCCGCAACCCACTCCTCGACGTTGCCGTGCATGTCGAACAGGCCGAACCCGTTCGCAGTGTAAAATCCGACCGGCGTCGTCCGCTGTAAGTAATCGGACGGCGGAGCCATGCCGTACGGATAGCCCCCGTTAAAGTTGGCTTGGTTCGATCCTATCGAGTTGCCAAAGTCGAACGGCGTATTCTTGTGGGCGCGGCACGCGTACTCCCACTCGGCCTCGCTCGGCAGGCGGTATTCGAGGCCCGTCATTTCAGAGAGCCGCCGGCAGAATGTCACTGCGTCGTCCCAACTGATGCTCTCGGCGGGCAGGTCGTCGCCCTTGAAGCCGAACGGCTCTGTGCCCATCACCGCGCGCCACTGCGCCTGCGTCACCTCGTACTTGCCTATATAGAAATTTGGCACAGTCACACTATGTTGCGGGCGCTCGTATTGTCCTTCGTCGGTATTCGTCCCCATCTCAAAATTCCCGCCCAGAATCAGCAACATGTCGAGCGGCACGCCTTTGAGATTTTCGCTGTAGGACGGCGCGCCCAGTCGCGTAGTCGGGGCAGAGCCAGAGGGCGGCGTCGCCGCAGGGCTACTCGTTCCGGCGGCCCTCTGATCCCGGCTGATGTTCCGCGCCATGAAAAGGGCGGCGACGATAACCGCCAGCGCGCCTACTCCAATGAGGACGAACAGGAGAGGACTCTTCCGGCGAACTGGCCCGGCGCTCTGCTGCAACACCGGCTGTCGTGGCTCCCAGGCGTCACGCCCGTCGGTCGGGTTGGTCTGTAAGCCGTAAACCGGGGCGACAGTCGGCGGGGCGTAATTCATGGAGTCGGGTTCACCGGGCGACTCCGCCTCCCGCTGGGCCTGGCCGCCGTCGTCGCGCAACGCTTCGCCCGCGGCGTCCGCGAGCGCGCGGCGCATCTCGGCGGCGCTCGCGAAACGATTCTTTCGCTTGATGGCCAGCGCCCTGTGTATCACCTCTGCGACGACGGGCGGCACCTTCGGGTTGAGCTGGCCTATCGGCGCCAGCGGGTCTGGCCTCTCATACTCCAACTGCTCATCGCGCAAGGACGCGTTCACAGGCGTGGCGTATGTCAGAAGGTGATAGAGGGTCGCGCCCAGAGCGTACAAGTCGCTGCGCGGGTCCGTCCCCTGCCCCGCAATCTGTTCGAGCGGCGCGTAAGAGGGCGTGAAGCCGTGTACGCTCCGGCTCGCGTGCGTCATGGTCATGCTGCCCGCCGCGCCTTTGGCAAGGCCGAAGTCGAGCAAGTAAATCTCCTCGCTCTGCGTGAGCTTGAGATTGGAAGGCTTGATGTCGCGGTGCAGGATAGGCGGGCGCAGCCCGTGCAAATATTCGAGCACGCCGAGCAACTCGTCGGCCCAGCGAAGCACGGCCTTGAGGTGAAAGGGCGCCCCCCGCCGCCTGAGCAGTTCGGCGAGGTCATAGCCTGGGACGTACTCCATGACTAAATACTCGAAGCCGCCCTCCACGAAGTAGTCCATCACCTTGGGCAGTGTCTTGTGTTGGAGGTTAGCCAGCAGCCGAGCCTCGCGCTCAAACTCGTGGCGCTGAGTCTCGCTGCCGGCCTCGTTGGCCTCTTTGACGACGACGATGGCGCTGACGCGCTCGTCCACCGCTTCGTAGACCGTTCCCATCCCGCCCTGTCCCAACTGGCGGACGATGCGATAGCGGCTCTGTAGAACTGTGCCAGGAGAAAGCATAAGCCTGCGATTATTTCCCCACCGTGGCGGCCACGCGGAGGCCGAACGTGACGTGGCGTTGGTCTAGATTCGTCTTGGGGCGGAAGGCCGCGCGCGACGCCAGCGCCGTCGCCAGGAACGAGCCGCCGCGCCGCGCGCGAAAGCCAGGGTCGCCGCCGCTCACCCACGCAGACCCGTCGGCCGGAGCCCCTTCGTAGTTGTCGTGGAAAGCGTCCTCGCACCACTCGGAGACGTTTCCGTTCATGTCGTAGAAGCCGAAACCGTTCGGCTGCTTCTGTCCAACAGGGTGCGTCTTGTGCCCGTACTTTTCCACGAGCAGCCGTACGAAGTCCTCGCCGCTTTTCCGGTACAGCTCCGTCGCGTCCACCCTCTCAGCGCCAGAGTTGTCGCCGTACCAGCCGATTGCGTCCAGCTCGGCGTAGAAGGGACCGACGGTCCCGGCGCGGCACGCGTACTCCCACTCGGCTTCAGTCGGCAGGCGGTATTGCCGCCCCGTCAGCTCCGACAACTTGCGACAAAACTCCTGCGCGTCCTTCCACGAGACATGCTCGACCGGAAGGTCGTCGCCCTTAAAGAAAGCGGGGTCGGTTCCCATCACCGCGCGCCACTGCGCCTGCGTCACCTCGTACTTGCCCAGGTAGAACTCGCCGACCGTGACGCCGTGAGCAGGCTCTTCATTCTTGCCATGCCGGCCGGCTTCCCTGTCGGACGTGCCCATGACAAACGTGCCCGCGGGCACGGCGATCATCTCCAAGCTCACGCCGTTGACATTCTCCGTGAACGACTGCGTGGACTTTTGGGCCACAGGTGTGGCGGTGGCGCGCGGCTGGCCCGCGCCGAAGAGCCTGCGGCGTATCCTGCTCCTGAAACCGAACAGGAGCGCGCCGACGACGAGCACGGCTAAGACAAGAGCGACGAGGCGGAAGGGGTTTCTGGGCTGCGACGGGCGGCCCGCATCGACTGCGAGCGGGCCGGTCGCCAATCCCCTCTGGGCGGCCGCGGGCATCCGCGCTGTTTCCAGTTCCTCGGTCCCTCTCGCCAGCCCGTAGGCGGTCTGTCGTGCGACGCCGTTCGCCAGCTCAGGCGCGGCCTTCATCTCCTCTTCCGCGCGGCGCAGCGCCTCGCGCATCTCCGCGGCGTTCTCGAAACGTTCCTTTCGTTTGAGCGACAGCGCGCGGTGAATGACCTCGGCCACAGCCTCCGGGACCTTCGGGTTGAGCTGGCGTAAGGGCGGCAGCGGGTCTGGCTTTTCGTACTCCAACTGCTCGTCGCGCGTCGGCGCGTCCACGGGCGGGGCGTTCGTCAGCAGGTGATAGAGCGTCGCCCCCAGGGCATAGATGTCGCTCCTGGCGTCCGTCCCCTGTCCTGCGATCTGTTCGAGCGGCGAGTAGATGGGCGTGTAACCGCGTATGCTGCGGCTCGCCTGCGTCATAGGCATCTTGCCGGTCGCGCCCTTCGCCAGCCCGAAGTCTAACAGGTAGATGTCTTCGCGCTGCGTGAGCTTCAGGTTCGACGGCTTGATGTCACGGTGCAGGATGGGCGGGTTCAGGCCGTGCAGATATTCGAGGACGCCGAGCAACTCGTCGGCCCAACGCAGTACAGCTTTGAGGTGAAACGGCGAGCCGCGGCGTCGGAGCAACTCCCCCAGATCATAGCCCGGCACGAACTCCATCACGAGGTACTCGAAGCCGCCCTCTATGAAATAGTCCATCACCTTCGGCAGCGTCTTGTGTTGAAGATTAGCCAGCAGCCGAGCCTCGCGCTCAAACTCGTGGCGCTGAGTCTCGTCCGTCGCCTCGTTCGCCTCCTTGACGACGACGGCGGCGCTGACGCGCTCGTCCTCGGCCTCGTAAACGGTCCCCATCCCGCCCTGCCCCAGCCGGCGGATGATGCGGTAACGGTTCTGTAGAACTGTGCCAGGAGCAAGCATAAACGTCAGCCGCGAGGTGGGCAATCTTAACACAGCTGCTTTTTGAAACCGCCTGTGCGCGCCTCACGTAGTAGCCTTGTGATTCGGGGCGTCTTGTCTTTACATTGATTCGGTTATACGCTCTTCGTTCACTGTTCACTGGTCTGAGCCAAGGAGTTTTCAGTTAGATGTCAACGAAGATTGTTCCCCGCACTCTCACTTTGCTGACGCTCGCGCTACTGGTCTGTGGCACGGCCCGCGCGCAGACGCCGACGCCGTCGCCGCCATCGCCAACCAGCCCGACGCAACAGGATGCGACGCGCCCGCCCGGCACAGAGCGCAATCAGCCCATCCCGGAACAGGCGCGGCCCGTCACGCAAGACCCTACGGCCCCCCCTGGCACACAGCGCCCCGCGCCCGACGCGCCTCCGGGCACGAGCGTCACGCCGCAGTCCGGCACGCCGCGCACGCCCGACGCGACGACCGTGCCCTTGCCGTCGGACCAGTCGCAGCCCGCGCCGGGCGAGACGCCCACGGATGCCACGCCCGCAGCCGACCCCACGCAGGAGCCGCGCGAGCCGAACTTCCCTTCGTCACAGCCGAACCCGCTGCCCCCGCCGCCCGTGCTCACCAGGCTCGGCGTGCAGAGCGACCAACTTGTGCCGCTCTCACTCAACGACGCGGTTCGCAAGGCGCTCGAAAACAACAACGACATAGAGGTCGCGCGCGACGACGTGCGGCTGGCCGAGACCACGCTGCGCGCCTTCCAGGGCGTCTACGACCCCGTGCTCGAATTCAACCCGGAGATCAGCAACCTCGTACAATCACAGCAGAGCACGCTCGGCGGCAGCTCGGACCAGAGCGGCACCGTGACGACCACCGATTTCCGTTTCGACAACAGCGTCACCAAATACTTTGGCTTCGGCGGCGGGAACTACCGCTTCTTCTTCAACAACAACCGCCGGACGACCAATTCGAGCTTCAACGTTCTCAACCCTGTCTACTCTTCGAGCGCCGGCGTGACCTTCACGCAGCCGCTCTGGCGCGACCGCTCGATTGACAACAACCGCCGCCAGATTCGCATCCAGCGCAAGCGCCTTGAGCAGTCTGACGCCGACTTCCGCCGCCGCACCATCGACGTTATCGCGCAGGTGCAGCGCGCCTACTGGGAGTTGGTCTTCGCCTTGCGCAACCAGCAGAACCAGATCGCCAACCTTAATTTGACGCGCGAGAGTTTGCGGCGCGTCGAGGCGCAGATCACAGCCGGCTCCATCGCCCCCCTGGAGCGCGCCGAAGTCCAGACGGAACTCTCCAGCCGCGAGTCGGAAGTCCTGGTCGCCACGCAGAGCGTGACCATCGCCGAGAACAATCTCAAGCAACTCATCCTGCGCGACCCGACGGCCCCAGAGTGGTCCGCGCAGTTGACGCCGACCGACGCGCCCACCTTCGACACGACGCCCGTCAACTTGATGGACGCGCTCAATGAAGCGCGCGCCAACCGCCCGGAGCTGCGCCGCTTGAACCTGAGCCGCGAGATCAACTCCATCGACTTGCAATACTTCAAAAACCAGACGCGCCCGCGCATAGACCTACAGGCCACGGTTGCGACGACAGGGCTCGCCGGCACGCCCGTCTCGACCGGCGGCGAGTTCCCGCTCATCTCCGGCCCGGCCGAGGCGAGCGTCGATGCGTTCCTTCTCAGCCAGATCAACATCCTGCGCGCGGGCCAGGGGCTCGACCCGGCGACCGTGCCGACCATCACGGCCGACAGCGGCGTCCCCACGAATCTCGTCGGCGGCTACGGGCGCACTCTCCGCAACCTCTTCGGCTTCGACACGCGCAACCTCGTCGCCGGCGTGTCAATCCAGATTCCGCTACGCAACCGCACGGCCGAGGCGAACCTCGCCGGTACACGCATCCAGCGCAACCAACTCGAAGCGACGACGCGCATACAGGAGCAGACGATAGAGGTCGAGGTGCGCAACGCGGCGCAGGCTGTCGAGACATCTCGCCGCCGCGTGCTGGCCGCGCGCTCGGCCCGCGAGAATGCGGAGTTGCAGCTTGCAGGCGAGCAGCGCCTCTATCAGGTCGGACGCTCCACCACGTTCCTGCTCTTCCAGCGCGAGAACCAACTGGCCAACGCGCGTAACCTGGAGCTGCGCGCCGAGACCGACTACAACAAGGCGCTCGCCGACCTGCAACGCGCCACCTCGACCACGCTGCGCGCCAACAACATCGTCGTCGAGACACTGACAGCCCCTTAGAAGTCAGGAGTCAGGAGTCAGAAGTCAGAAGGGAAAAGCACGGGCGGCTTCTCTTTTCTCCTGACTTCTGACTCCTGTATTCTGACTTCTGTGAAGATCACCGCGACCATCATCACCTTCAACGAGGCGGAGAACATACGCGCCGCCGTCGAGTCCGTCTCGTGGGCCAACGAGGTGCTGGTGGTGGACTCCGAATCGACGGACGGGACGCCGGAGCTGGCCGCAGAGTGCGGCGCGCGCGTCATCTCGCGCCCCTGGCCCGGCTTCGCCGCGCAGAAACAGTTCGCCGCCGAGCAAGCCACTCACGACTGGATTTTCAGCCTAGACGCGGACGAGCGCGTCTCCGACGAGTTGCGCCACACGATAGAGGACCTGCTTTACACGGACGAGGGGAAGCTCGCGGACGGTTACCGCGTCGCGCGCCGCTCGTTCTACATGAGCCGCTGGATTCGCGGTGGCGGGTGGTATCCAGACTATCAACTGCGCCTTTACCACAGGGGGCGCGGGCGCTGGCGCGGGGCGCACGTCCACGAGTCCGTGAAGATGGACGAGGGCGCGCGCACCGAGACGCTCCCTGGCGATCTGCTGCACTACAGCGTGCGCGATGCGGCGCACCACCACCGCATGATCGGCGAGCGCTACGCCCCGCTCGCCGCTCGCCAGATGTTCGAGCAGGGCCGTCGCACCTCGCGGCTGCGCATCATGACGGCCGGGCCCGCGGCCTTCATCCGCAGCTATCTTCTCAAGGGCGGCTTCCGCGACGGCCTCGCCGGCTACAGTATCGCCCGATTCGCCGCCCACCACGCCTTCCTCAAACACCTCCTGCTCTGGGAAATGCAGAATAAGAACTGACTCATCGCCATCACGAGCGGCGCTCTCATGTTCTGGAATCTCAATCGTGCGGGCTGGGCGGGAATAAAAAATAGTGGCGAGTGATAAGCTCTTAACTCATCACTGCTCTTACGCTGCTTGTTTGTCTTCGTAGATGACGACGCCGAGTTCCTGGCGGAGGGTGCCGAGGGCTTCGGTGATCTGCTTGGGTTGGATTTGGCCCAATCGCACGGCCTCGCGCAGGTGGCGTGCGTCTGAGGCGGCGCGCCCCGTGGAGTTCGTCGCGCCGGCGCCGTCCTTATGCTCTATGAGCACGAGCATCAGCTCGCCCAACGTGCTCGCCATCTCGTCGAGCAGCTCGGCCGGGAGTTGGCCCGGCTCGAAGCGGCGCAGTTCCAACATCAGGTCGTCGAGCCTGTCGGAGAACCGCCCCAACTCTCGGGTAAAGCGCTGATGCCTCAGAATGTCCTGCATGAAACGGATTGTAGCACGCCCCGCGGCGGCTGAACAGGTTCAAAATTCGGACGAGAATTGGCCCTGAAAAGATTGGGGTTTTACTGGCCTTCGGCCTGCCGGCGACGCCAGAACATCGAGTCGGGCCAGCGCCCCTCCATCAAATAAAATTGGCGCCGCGCTTTCAGGTAACTCTCGAAACTCTTCCCGACGCGGTCTGCGTAAACACTGAGCGCCCGCTCGGAGCCGCCCAGATAATCCGCTATCGCCTTCGCCGCGCCGAGGCCGGACCACAGCGCCTGGTAGATTCCCTGCGACGAGAGCGGGTCTATGGTCGAGGCCGCGTCGCCCACCGCCAGCCACGACTCGCCCGCAGCCCTGTCCAGCATGGCGCTGTCGGCCGTGAAGACGAGACGCGGCGCGTCCCACTCGTAAGAGCCCGCGCGCGAGCGCGTGTGCGCCGCGTCCAGGAGTTGTCGCCGCCAGAAGTCGTCGGAGCCGCGCTCGCCCGCGGCGTATAAATCCGCGTCCGTCATCAGGGCGATCGAGAGTCTCCCATCCGGCAGCGGCGCGGAGTACCACCAGCCGACCGGGACCGCTTCGACCAGCGTCGTCTGGCTCGCCTGCGGCCCGCTCGCGGCGGGCGATAAAAATCGCACGACCCCTACGAGCTGATCGTGGGAGACTCTCTTCGCGCCCTGCCGCCGCGCGATGGAGGCCGCGCGCCCGGTCGCGTCTACGACGAGTCGTGCGCGCACGTCAAACGACTCGCCCCGACTTGCAAACTTCACGCCCCATTCGCCCGCAGGCTCGCGCGCGCAAGACGCCAGGCGCGCTCCCCTGTGGACGCGAGCGCCCGCGGCCTCGGCCGCGCTCGCCAGCATCGCGTCGAAACGTCCGCGGTCCACGTGCCAGCCGTAGCCGCGCGGGTCGAAGATGAAGTCGTGGTCGCGCAAATGGCCCGCGCCCCAGGCGGACGAAGTTCCGTAAGAGGGGAGGTGGCCTTCGCCTTTGAACTGCTCCCAGACGCCGAGCCGCGCGAGCGGCTCTTCGATGGAGGGCGGGAGGGTTTCGCCGGGCCGCGCGTTGTCGTAAGTCGAACGCTCTACGACCAGGGTTGAGATGCCGGCGCGCGTGAGGGCGAGCGCGGTCGCAGCCCCCGCGGGTCCGCCGCCGACGACGACAACGTCAAAGTCCCTCAACGCTACCTCCCCACACAAAACTCAATGCGGCCACAGAAGATGCCTGAGCAGTCCAGGCAGACAGCCCCTACGCGCGGGCAGACAGCCCCTGTCTAGAGTGTGCCCGACGCCGGCCGTCAACGTCTGTTCCCTGTTGAATAGGCTGGCCCCGGATGTCGTGCCGACGGCGCGCACGCGCACCACGTACAAGCCTTCCTTCTGCGGCGACACCGCCGCCTCGAACTGGCCCGGCGCGATCTCTTTGAGCGCGACTTCGGACAGCTTACCCCTGGGGTCAGTGACTTCGGCCCAGACCCGCGCGGCGTGCGCCAGCGGTATCCCGTATTCGGTCAGCGAGGCTCGCAGCAGCATACCCCTTCCGGGCGCGTAACCTTCGCGCCGCGCAGACGCTCTGAAACGTAAATTCGAGTAGCCGTGGACGACCAAACTGTAGGGAATTGATGACACGCCGGCCACGGGCGAGTTGCTCTTGTCGTCCAACAGGTTGGCCCGCAACACGGCGTGCCAGCGGCCCGCGCGTTCCTGTGCCAATTTTTCGTCCGTGAAGAAGAGACGGTAGAAACTAAAGCCCTCCCCCAGGAAGAATTTCGACGCGGGGACTTCGAAGGCTTCCTGGGGGCCTATGATTTTTCCGCCGGGGGTTTCGAGCCGAAAATCCAGCCCGCGCGGGCTGGGGCTGAGCAGGATAACGTCCATGCCCAAGTCCGCCTCGGTCATGTTAAAGGGGACGCGCTGCTCCGCGCCGAAGGCCAACTCGCCCGCGGGGTCAAGAACGACCTCCGCGGCGTTGACGTTCGCCAAAATCTGTAAAAAATATTTCTGCAACCTGAATTTGTCGTCGCTCAAATCTCCCGTCACAAGGAGGTAGCCTTCGGCGGCCTCCTCCTCCGCGGTCGGCTCCGGGGGAGTCGTCAGGTCGTCGAGCGCGGCGTAGCTGATGTCCGCGGGCTGCCCGATGCCGACGGCGTAAATGTCCGGGGGCGTGCCCTGACTTTGTAGCTGCTGCTTGGCCGCCGCAATCGTCGGCGGGAAATTCTCTTCCCCGTCGGTCAAGACCAGGAGCGCGCGGCGCGGGTAATCGCCCACGGCCGCCTTGAGCGTGGAGACGCCGAGCAGGACGCCAGCGCCGATTGAAGTCTCGCCCGCGGGGGTCAGGTTGTCTTGAGAGTTGATAATGTCCGCGACCGTTTGGGCGGACTGTTGGTTTATCTTGACGACCTCTTTGAGCAGGTCGCTCTCCTTCACGGACTGGTGGTTGTACTGCACGAGCCCTACGCCGTCGCCGTCGCGCAACCCCTGGACGAAGATCGTGGCGGCCTCGCGCAGCTTGTCCACCTTCTTTTTGTCCGTCGTCACCTGCTCGCTCATGCTGCCCGAGCGGTCCAGCACGAGCACGGTCGCGCAGGACGGCCGCGGCTTGGTCTCGGCGGAAAGGGGGAGGGTCACGTCAACGGAATAGCTCTCCTCGTGGTCCGTCTGGAAGGCCCTGATGCTGACCTGCCCTTCGGTCGTCCCGTTGACGGCCGCGCCCTTGAACTGAACCCACAGGCGCGCCCCTTTCTTCTCGGGCGGGTCGCTGGCCGGGACCACGTCCTCGGCGATGGCGGACGTGAAGCCCGGCGAGAGTCCTGTGATGCGGAAAGTAATGGACATCCCGCTCGTGACCTCTATGTCGAGCGGGGCGGCCGTGAGGAAGTCCTTCTCCACCGGCAGGAATTTCACAGGCGCGGCGGGCCAAGCAATCACAGGCTCGGCGTTGCGCTCCGTCTCAAGATACTTGTCGCCCTTCTTCACGACGAAGCCCAGATGATGCCAGCGACTGACCATCTCCTCCTGATTTGTGACGTACTTGCGCGTCCAGAGGTCCTGCTTGAGCGCGCCCTGCTCCTCGAAGACGACGTAGTCGGGCCGCTGCGCGGGCCACCAGTAGATCTTGTGATTCATCTTGTTCTGGTCCGCGTACGTCTCGACGTGGCACTCTTCGAAGTCGTACTTCCAGGGCAGCGCCAGCCCCTGCGTGATCGAGCCCGGCACAGTGTCTTTGTGCAGGCGGAAGGGCTCCATGTATGCGGCCCCGTCACGGATGAACCTGCCCGTCTCCAGGCCGGGGTAAAAAGCGCCACCGATGCATGATTCGAGCGCCGCACGGTCGAGCCCCCCGGCCGTGATCTGCGCGGGCGGGTCGGGCTCGTCCCAATCGTTGATCCAGTTCCCGGCGGCCCACTTCTGCATGTTGTCGTACTGCGTTTTCGTGACGGTTAATTTCGGCCCGGTTGTGTGCTTGTCCCCCCAGAGCCGCGGCATGTCCGCGCCGGGCGTCACGTCCACCGCGCTGTCGGGATCAATCGTGTGCGGGTTGCGCAGGAACCCGACGATGAAAGACGAGCCCGTAGGCCCCGGCGGCAAGAAGTCTTCGAGCGTGTGGTGCGGCGGCGCGGTGCTTTTGAGGTCGAAGTCGTTGATGACCCAGCGTATGTCTACGGCGCGACGCAGGATGGGCGCGATATCTTTTTTGAAGGACGGTTTCTCGGGCGCGGTGAGGGGCTTGTTCGTATCGAGGTAGGCCAGCTTGCCAACCGCCAACTGGAAGAGGGTGTCGTAAAGCGTCGTAATCAGGCTGAGCGGCGGGGCGAAGTCCGGCGGCCCGACGACGACCCACGAGGGGATGGCATCCATCACTTCCCCGTTCTTGAACGTGACGGTCGCCTTCACGCTGCCGTCCGCCACGTCGTCGTACCATCCGTCGTGGTCTGCGAAGTTCTCGCCGTCCGAACTGAGCGCCTTGCCCACGGGCGACCGCGCTTTGCCGTAGCCGCCGAGGACGAGCAGCCTGCCCTCTGCGTCGCTGCGCAGGTGGCCGATGACGATCGTCTCGCCCAGAAACTTCCCCTGTAGGACGACCGGGCCTTGCCCCTTGCCCGTGATGGATTGCGGTCCCGGGTCGATCGTCAGGTCGGCGCGAGGTACGCCCTCGTTCCTCTCTTTGTGGGGTACTTTATTCTTGTCCGCCTCCGCGTCATAGAACCTCAGCCCCGCCCCCTTGGAGTTTCTCAAGTGGACAGTCCACTCGACGGACGCGACATCGTCCGCGCCAGGCTTGAGTTCTTTAACGGGCTTGCCGCTGTCGTCGTAGAGGAACAGGCGGAAACGCGCGGCCTGCCGCTTGATGCGCCCCTGCGAGTCCTTGTAGCGAAACTTCAACGGGTCGTCGCCGCCCGGCTGCTCTGAGCTGAAGGTTTCGCCCGGCTTCTCCGGGCCGATGAAGAACTCGTCCGGGCTATTGCCCAGGCGCGCGATGCCTATGGAGGGATGTATTTTGATTCTCATGTAAGTCTGCTGAGGACGGCGAAAGGTTGTAATGCTGGGCTCCGACGAGGGTCGGGAATCCTCAAGGACAGAGAAACTAAGGACGCTACGGCGCGGGCATAATATTCCCGACCCTGTAGCAGTGTCAACGAAATGTGTCCGGGGGTTTGGTCCGCGCTGACAAAGTGTCAGGCCCGCTGACAAAACTTCAGTCTCAACTGTCATCTAGGCCCCGCGCCGCTCAAGACTTACCTTCGGGCGTGACCGAGGCCAAAGACTACTATTTCCTCACTTACATCTTATCCTGCGCGCGCGCCCGTGTGCGGCACGGGGATTGTTAGTGGAAGCAACTGGTCGGGTCTCTCTGCCTGAGATAGAGCCTTCCCTCAGTCTTCACTTTAAACCCCAACGCAAGGCCCCTTGAGAGGCCCGATGCGAATCCCCTAAGGAGAATCGTCAGAAGTCATGTTCAATTCAGTCAAGCGTCTCTTCAAGTTTTCCCTCGTCGCCGCCCTGTTCGCGATGACCGCCGCGGTCGCCTCCGCGCAGGTCAACACCAGCGGCACGGTCACGATGAGCGGCACCGTTTCAAAGTTCGTCGAGCTTAACTCGGGCGGGGCCGTCACACTCTCCGGCAACTCCGGCGGCGGCGTCACCACGGACGGCGTGGCCGACAGCGCGCTCGCGGTCGTCCTCAACCTGGGCGAACTCGGCCCGGCCAACACCAACAGCTTCGTGACGGCCTCCGTGCCGCTCAAGATGCGCAGCAACGCCAACTACGTCCTCTCGATGAGCGCGACCGTGTCGAGCACCGGCTCGACCTCCGACAGGATCACGGCCGCCGACATCGGCTTCGGCATCGGCTCGTTCACACGTTCGAGCGCCGTCGGCGTACACACCACGGGCACGGACACCAACGCCACGTCCGGCGACCCGACGCAGGCCGCCAACGGCAGCATCAACGCCACCTCCGGCCGCTTCGAGTACGTCGCCGGCAAGACGAACCTCGGAGCCTTCTCCGCGTCCTCGTCTGTGCTGAGCGGCGCGCGGATTTTGAACGCCGTCCCCCGCAGCAACACCAACGGGTTGACGGTCCCCGCGATCTTCTCCGTCAAGCCGCAGTTCTATGAGAACGGCACGACGACCGCGACCGCGACCTTCACCATCGCCGCCCCGTAACAGTCGCCGGCGGATGTTTCAACCGAATCAAGCGTCGTCGCCGCGAGCGCGTGTGTGACGGCGCTTGAGTCTTATTCAACTACAGACGTTCTGGGCCAAGCCCGATATGATGCGACGCGCTTTCAGAATCGCGATCTACGCCTGCCTGCTGGCCGCGGCAGCTTACGCCCCCGCGTCTGCGCAGACCTTCGACCTGAGCGGCGGCGGCCAGCCGACCATCACCGGCGCGCTCGGCGGCTCCGTCACGGGGTCTTCCAGCACGACGCAGGACCTCGCCGTCACCATCAACTTCGGCGAAGTCTCCCCGGCCAACACCAACAACCTCGTCAAGGTCGTCGTACCCATCGCCATCCGCAGCACGCACCCCTATCAGGTCACCGTCGCGGTCGCGGGCACATTCAACTCGAACACGCAAGCCGTCCAGCGCTCGGACCTGGGCTTCGGCGTCCAAAACATCCGCCAGATGGGGAACAAGTCGCAGGACTGCAACGACAGCCAACACCTCTTCCGCTCCCCATTCAACAACGACCCGTCTTCAACCATCACACTCGACTCCAGCGGGCGCGTCGCTTACACCTCGTCACTCCAGACCGTCGGCGCGTCCGCCGTCATCCTCAGCGGGCCGAAGCTGACCAAGGGGAGCATCACCAAGCACGAAAACGATAACGGCTACATCTTCGACGCCATCTTCACCATCAAGCCGCAGTTCTACGCCAACGGCTCCTTCAGCGCCACCATCATCTTTACCATCTCGGCTGGGCCGAACGTCCCTTGCTAACTCAGAACATCACAACCATGCTCAAAAAGCTTTCCACGCTCCTCTTCCCCCTGTTCCTCCTGGCCCTCTGCGCGCCCCAGGCGCTGGCGCAAACGGACGACGGCGTCTCGCTAGCCCCCGCGCGCTTCGAGCTGGAGATGGCTCCAGGCTCGGAGACGACCGTGGTGGTCAATCTCGACTACCACACTTCGCGCGCTGACGCGCAGGCGTACCGCCTGGTGGCGAGCCTCAACGACTGGGACATCAACGAGCGAGGCGAGTTGGGATTTTATAAAGCCGGCGCGCGGCCCAATTCCGCCGCGCCCTGGATCATCTTCAGCCCCGGCGAGGTCGCCGTCCAGCCCGGCCAGACGCACGCCATCCGCGTCACCATAACTGTGCCAAAAGACGCCACGCCCGGCGATCACCTCGCGGCGCTCGTTGTGGAGCAGAGGCCCGACACCATCAAGCTCAACCGCAACGTGCGCCAGATGGTGATGCGCTTCCGCATGGCCTCCATGTTCTACATCACCGTCCCGCGCGCCACGCGCCGCGGCACGCTCACGGATCTACAGGCATCGGCGGACGCGCGCCAGATCGTCGTCACACCAACCCTCAAGAACGAAGGCAACAGCGTCGTCCGTCCTCTCTCTTCCCTCAAAGTCATGGACGCCGCCGGGTACACGGTCGCAGAGCTGCCCGAAGGCGAATCGCTCCCCGTGCTAGCCGGCTCGACCCTGAGCCTGCCCCTCGTCATCGAGAAGGCGCTCGCCCCCGGAGCCTACACCGTCAAATACAGAGTGGACTTCCAGGACGGCGGCAAAGTCACCGAAGGCGTCACGGACCTGACCGTCAAAGAGAATGTCGCGGGCACAGAGTGAAAAGTTCTGCCACGGACGCAGTGATGAAAATAGCCCAGCCTTGAAGCGCTGGGCTATTTTCTTTGTCTCCGTGGCGGGACGGAATCAGTTCCCCACGCCCTTAAGCCACTTTAAGACGGCGTGCTCTACCTCGTGCAAATGGTCATTCGAGAACACGTGGTCTACGTGGCCGTAGTCTTCGTTGTAGTTGAGCGTGATGGTGGCGGAAGTCATGAGATTCGCCGTGTCCGTCATGCCTGTGCCAAAACCGTGCCCTCCGGCGAAAACGATGACCGACCCCTCGAAGCTGTCCAGGTTGTCCGTGAAGGTTCTCTCGCCCGCCAGGCCGCAGTTCACGTCGCGGACAGTCCGATTGGCGACATAGTCAACGAATGTCGCAATGTTTGCGTGAATCAGTGGTTCATTCACAAAAAAGAACCTGTCTTCGGCAACACTGCCAGCCAGAAAGAAGTAGCCGGGGCGAGGCGTCGTCGGCGAGAGTGGCGAGGCTGACATCGCGGCAACGAACGCCCGATGATTGGTGAAGCCGGGAGGAAAGCCCGGAATCGGCGAGAGGCCAGACGGGTCTACGTCGGCCAGTTGGCTAATCAGCTTGAACCCTGGCAGCCCCTGACCGTCATAATAGACGCCGTTGGCTAAAAGGTTCTCGAAGACAGCGCAGAAACCGGCGTTGATGGCGCGGACGTCCGCGTTCTCGTCGTAGAGCGTGCCTTCTATCAGGATTGCGCCCGCGTACTCATTCGGGTGAGCGTCGATGATCGCAACCCCGGCGATGCTGCCGAGCGAGAGTCCGCCGACCACAGGCTTCTGGCCCGGATGTGTGGTCTCGATTTGCTGCCGGATGAAAGAGACATCGTCGAGGATCGTCTGTATCCCCCAGCCGGCCATGACAGAGCAGTCCACGGCATTACTCTCACACGTCCCGGCCGCGAGTCCCTGCACGCGTTGTGAGTAGCCCCAGACATCGTAATTGCGGCGGGCGAAGAATCCCGCGAACGACAATTCATAGTTGCCGTTGTCCCCGACTTCATAATTCTGGAAGCCGCTTCCGAGCGGCGGCAGCAGTAAAATCGTGCCTTTCATGGCGTGGTCCGGGATGTTCTTGCGAACCCGCGTCATCAGAAAGCGGTTCAGGGGGTTGCTCCCGAACTGCACGGTCGTCACGGTCTTAGTCAAATTGTTCGCCACGCTTGAGCTTTCCGTGCTGATAATCTGGTAGCTCTGCGCGTGAGCAACGCCGGCACAGAGCAATAGTGCGAGGAGGCATAAAGAAGAGAATAGTCGCTTCATCTGAGTCTCCTTCTGGAAGCAGTTGACCTCTCCCCATTGTCGCGGCGACGGGCAGTCAACCTGGGTGGATAATCAGAAGGCTGAACAGATTATTGGCGAGGCGGATATGGGCTAGGAGGATTCAGCCGTTATCTACGCGCGTGAACGATATTTTAAAATCGGGATGAGAGTCAATAGAAAGCCGCACACCAATCTTAGTTCCCTTTTGAGGTAAACCTCTTGATTTCGGGCGGGGCGGGGGTGATGTAGAAGTTGACGTTGGCGGTCTCGCTCCCGGCGAGGACGTGTACGGAGAGCGTGCCCGCGGCCGAGACGGTCTTGTCCGGCAGCGTCTTTTCGTCAACCAGGACGGCGTGCTCGCCCGGCGGCAGGTCGCCTATCATGAAGACACCGTTCTCGTCCGTCAGAGTGTCGCGGCCGCTCCCGGTCACGACGCGCACGTCCGCGAGCGGCTGCTCGCCTTCGTCCAGCAGGTTGTTGCCGTTCGTGTCCACCCAGACCACACCCGTGATGCGCCCCGTGCGAACCAAGCGAAAGTCCACAATCGAGTCGCGGCCCCGCTCCAGCGTCGCCGCCTGCTCGGCGTCGTCCAACAGCGTCAGGTCCGCACGCACGGACAACAGGTCTAGATGAATTTGGTGCTCGCCGACGTGGACGTTCTCAATCGTGAAACGCCCCTCCTCGTCCGAGACGACGTAGCGGCTGCCGTCCACGCGCACTTTCACGTTCGCCTGCGGCTTGTCCACCCCGCTCTCGAAACGCCCGTCCAGATTCACGTCCTGGTAAACACGGCCGCGGAACGTGCCGTACGAGTTGAGTTCGCCTATCGGCGCGGAGGCGGCCAATTCCGCGCGCCGCGCGCGCAGGAGCGGGCCGCGCAAGCTGAGCAGAAGCTGCGGGCCTGTGTTCCCTTGCAAGTAGGTCAACTGAAGCGTGCTCTCGCGCGGCAGCCGTGCCGAGGCGGACAAACGCTCGGCGGTCGTGAAGGACGCGCCAGCGGCGCGGCTGTAGCTGAAGCCGGCCCCCAGCGTGAGCCGCTGGTCGAGAAAAGATTGTCCGTACCAGTCCACGCCACCTGCGAGCGCGCCGTGGCTGCCGAAGGACTGGCTCAACTGAACTGTGCCATATTCGCCCACGCGCAAGCCCGCGCCGGCCTGGGCGTTGATGAAAGCAGAGCCACGGGTCTTGATCCTCGTTGCGTTCAGGAACAGACGCCACCGCGAAAACTCTTTCGCGGCCGTGACCAGCGTGTACGCGCCCGTGCCGCCAATGGTCGTCGCGCTCTGCGTATGCGAGAAAAAGATGGTCGGCCATCCGCCACGCGGAGTGATGTTGACCGCCGTACTGATGAAGCGCTCGCGCTGCCTGAGAGCGTCCGGTCGCGCCGTGTGGCTGGCCGTCGCCGAAGCCGTGAGCCACTGCGCGGGACGCCACGTCACGCCCGCCGTAGTGGTCGTGCCCGGCTCGTGCAACCCCAATTGTGGGCCAAGAAAGTTTGCGCCGACGTGTGTGTAGCGCCCCTGTACGGTCAACTCGTCGTTCAGGTCGTAGGAGGCTGAGAGGTCCGCGGCCAGCGCCGTCCCGTCCACGCTTGAGCCGTCCGATTGTCGCCCGCGGAAGCGCCCCACGCCGAAGTCTCCCTGCACGCGCGCTCTGTTTGAGGCGTAACGCGCGCTGCTCGTGAACATCTGGCCGCCGCGCTCCGGCCCGCCAAAGCTGATCGCCCCCGTCGAGAAGACAAAACGGCCCGGCACGCGCCCCGCACGCTCCGAATCCCCGAAAGTCGCGTACGCCCCAAAGACGTTGGTGTCGTACCTGAGTTTGCTGGGCCGAATCAACTCCTGCTGCTCCTCGTCAGGGATGAGCGGGAACAGCGGCCGCGACTGCGGGACGCCTGAGGCCGCGCGCCCGGCGAAAGCTGTCAGTCGGAAGTTGCGTACAGGAACTTGCGCCGACGCGCCGCGCACGGTCGAAGACATGAACAGCAGGTCCGTGCCTGTGCCAAAATCTCCGCCGACGAAGCGCTGGCCGTTGGGCCTGTCGTAAGTGAGCGTGAAGTTGCGCAGCAGGCTGAACGGGCGGCCCGCGCCGACGGTGGAGTTTGTCTGTAGGCGGAAACGGCCGTCGTACAGGCGGCCGTCCGCGCTGAGCGTCAGGCTCTGGTATGAGGAGGTCGCGTAACGGTTGAAGTTGTAATCGTAGTCGGCCTGGTAAAGCTCGAAGGCGGAGCGGCGCGCGCCTGCCCTGACAGTCTCGGCCCGCGCCCGACCGCGCGTGATGCGGACGGCGCGCGACGCGTCGTCCAGGCTGACGGAGACCTCCAGCAGGGCCGCGACGATCTCGGCCGGGAGCAGCAGCTCGTCCGCGTTCGGCGGAAAGACGAGGTCGGCCGTGCTCGACGCCGAGAGGATTAACGCGCCGTTTTCGGTGACTTGGTTGAGCTGCGCGTTGAATTCGGCAATCGCCCCGGTCTGGCGACGCACGACGACCGTCCGCAAGGCCGCGTCAACTTGCGCCACGTCGCCGAGGGCGCGCGCGATGCTCGTCAAGGGAAGAAAGAGGCGGCCGCCGCGCCGCTGCGGAAAGCTCTGCGGCCCGGTCAGCGTCCGCCCGTCAACAATAATGCTGGTCTGCTGCGGCTGTCCCGGCGCGGCCGTGTTTGAAGTTCCTCCACCGCCTTCACCTTCGCCCGCGCTTGCACGCACGACGAGCCCCGCGCCCGCGGTGAACATCATGACGCAGGCGAGACACGCGGCGATTACGGCTCTAAATGTTTTAGGAATCTCCAATGTGGAAGGCGCTCGGTAAGGATGTCGGAAGCTACGGCCTCCGAAGAGGATTCTGCCGTAAATGAGCTAACAACCCGCGTGCCGCGCGCGCGCCGCAAGGGGTCTTTATTTAACCGCGGAAATATAAAGGTTTGGTGGGCGCGTCGGAGGGGCCTGGACGGGCAGGTGGACACAGCGGCCCGACGTTTTGTCAGCCGCCTGACTTTTTGTCAGCCCCCGTGAGGAAACGGCCGGCGATTCGTCTTTTCTAGGGATGTAATCGAGAATTCGGGTATGGCGATCATGCGCTCTCTCTTAGCCCTCTCATTTGCCCTGGCTGTGCCATTTCTTCTCGCGCAAGATGCGGCGGGCCAGACCACCTCGGCCTCTGTCGCGGTCAGCGGCCACGTGAGCCCGTCCGTCTTTCTCAACGTCGCGCCCGGCGCACAGCTTTCCGCGGACAACCTTCAAGTCACTTCCACGCAGCAGGACGCGCGAACCATCCGTTTCGCAATCTCAATCACGAGCGGCGAGGCGAGCCGCGTCAGCATCCCCTTGCAGCTTCGCTCCAACGCCGCTTCTGAGCTTTCAATATCAACCCCACACGGCGGCGCAGAGTTACTCACCCTCACTGTAACGGGCGCGCGAGCCACCGGAAGCTTCGTCGCCCCAGAGGCGCTCAGCGCCGCGCTCGCGGCCGCGAACGACGAGCCCCAGGCGGCACACTCTACAGCCGCGCAAAAACTCCTCAGCGTCCCACGAATCTCCCTCGCCGGAACGCACGACTCGCCCACCAACGCACTTGAAGTGTCACTGCTCCTCGAAGTCCAACCCGGCCAGAACGCCACCCTGGAACTCACGCTCACGGCCTCGCCGGCGAGCCATTAACCAACCGAAACAGTTCACCCTTTCGCGCTTCCGCTGCTAGCGAAGGAGCGCGTAGCGGTTGTCCTTCAATTGCTGCCAGAGCTTGTCGGCCGCGACGAAAATCTCTGCCTCGCGCGTGGAGCCTAGGTCTAGCTGACGCGAGCGACTCTCAAGGATGTAGCGCATGAGGTTGAAGCAAGTGGTCGCCTGCCCACAGGCGATCAGGTTCTTGAGGTCTTCAGGGCCTTTGATCCAGAGGGCTGTCGCCACGCCTTCGGCCTCGCGCGACAGCGCGCGCAACGCCTCGGGCGGCTCGATCTTCTCGACCACGTCCTTCCTGAACTTGCCCGTGTCGTCCAGGTCGTAAATCAGGTTAGAAAATTCGCGCCCCTCATACTTCGGGTAGATTTTGATGTCCTTGTAGATCAGATCGCGGACGCGTTTCATGAAGATGGACGAGGTCAACGCGAGGGCCGCCTTGGCGCGCCCGCCGATGAGGTAAATCAGTTCTGGCACAGTCATCGTCTTCAGGTAGGGCCACAGCTCTATGGTCGTCAAATCCGCGACACTCTTTTGCGCTTCCTGCCAGCGACGGCGAAGCCAGAAGAGTCCGACGGCCACCCCGGCCGAGAGCAGGAGCGGGAAGCCGTAGAGCAGGATGTCTAGCAGGAGGCTGCCCGAGTCGAAGCGCACCCACGCGGCCACCAGCGCCGCGGACGACAGCACGGAGAGGACGAAGGCGACCCACAGCAGCAAGACGACTGTGCCGAGCTTGATGTGGCCGCGCCGCTTCTCGGGCTTGAAATCGAAGAGCGGGTCGCGCCGCGGCTTGCGCGTATCTGTGTCCCCTTCGGGCGGCGGCGTGTCGGAGACGGGGCTGCGCTGGTTGGTGTCGGAGATGATGACGAGGCCGACGCGGTTCCCCTTGCGCTTGTAAGTGCGGACGACGCTGTCCACGCCCTGGTTGTCGTAGATGCCGCCGTCCATCAGCGCCAGGCAGTTCTGGAAATCTGGCCCAAGCGCGCTGCGCACTTCCTCCAGCTTTTGCGGCCACAGGAAATCGTCCGGGAAGCGAAGCGGCTCGAAGGCCCCAGGAAAGCAGGAGGACGCGGCCGCGATGTCCGCGAGCCGCATCATGCGCGCCACGTCACGCTTGACCGCGAAGTTCTCGTTGCCTATGTCGGCCGCTGCGCTCTCCGTTCGCAGGACGCGGAAGTAGTTCCCTGTGCTGAACTCGGTCGCGTTGAAGGAGATTTCCTTGAGGTGCGAAGTCTCGTTGTCGAGCAGCGTTTCGAGCCGCGTGTCGCCGAACATCTCTGGCGCCGCAAAGACCCTGGCCGCGCCGCGTATGAGGCTGGGCATCTGTCCCGCGAAGGGCGTGCCCGGACGATCCTGAAGCCCGCCGAGCGCGTCGCCTATGACGTTGTTGTTGACGAGAAAATCCCGGAAGTCCGCGTAGAACTTTTCAAAGGGAACGCCCTCGACGAGCGAGAGCGCGTACTTCATCCCTGTGAACGTCCCGCCCGAAACGGTCGAGAGGACGCGGACGGATTCGAGCAGCCCGAGGCGCTGGAGCATGTCCATCACGCCCAGGTGGAATGCGGCCGCGCGATAGCCGCCGCCCGAGAGCGTCAGCGCCAACTCGTCGAAAGGCTGTTCGTGCAACTTCGCCGGGTCAACCGCGGCGGCGGACGCGGGGGTCGTGACGGCGGCCGGAATATCGGCGGGGGTCTGGACCGGCGTCTCGCTGTCCAGGTTGTCTTCAGTCATCTTTGTGCCCTCGGGTTGGGTAGGAGTTTACTGACTCTCACTCGGCGCTGGTGACGACGTTGGCAGCAGGGAGCAGGCGGCGGGGCGTGGGGCCTGCGACGACGCGCGGGTGTGCGTTCGACGTGATGATTTCGGCCAGGAGCGCGTCCTCCATCTGGCGGTTGTCCCAGATGCGGTTGCCCTGTGCCAGGATGGCGAAGAGGATAGGGCCCTGATCCTCCGTGTAGACGATGCCGGCGAGGCTCGTCATCCCGCCGTCAACTTCGGCCGTGAGCGTGCCCGTCTTGGCGACGACCGCGCCTTCGAGCCCCGTGCCCGCGAGCCTGCGGCGCAGCGTGCCGGCGTCGTCGCTCGCCACGGGCATGATGTCCGCGGGCTCCAGGCCCTGCCGCCCCGCCTCCGCGATGAGCGCGCGAATCACCGCCAGCACGTCGCGCGCCGTCATCTGGTTGTGCTCGCGCCCGGAGACGGTCGCCAGCGTCAGGTAGTCCGCGGACAGCTTCAACTCGTCAATCAGGAACCGCCTGACGCCCTCCGCGCCGCCGATGAGCGCGCCTATCTTGTCGGCCATGTAATTGCTCGACCGCGCGTTCATGTAGAGCAGCACGTCGCTCAAGGGGTTCGAGTTGACGACCATCAGGAGCCGCCCGGCCGTTTCGTCCGCGACGATGGTTTTCGGGTTACCGAGCTTGAGAATCTTGACCAGCCGCGTGGCCGATTCCTCCGCCGAGTTGCTGAAGTTGAAGTTGAATTCGGGCGAGACGACAACTTCGTTCAGGCGCTTGACGCCGCGCGCGTCCAACTCCTTCGAGATGAGATTCGCCGCGGCGTCGCCGAACGTCGGGTCGTCGCCGTGTACGTAGAGCCTGCCTTCAAGCGTCCCCTTCGAGTCAACCGTGCCGTCTATGAAGACGCGCGTCTGGAAACGAAAGCCCGCGCCGAGTTTCTTGAGCGCGACGAGCGAGGTGGAGAGTTTGACGAGCGACGCGGGGTTGAACGTCACGTCCGCGTTGAGCGAGGCGAGGGTGCGCGAGCCCTCCAGCGTCTCGATCAGGACGCCGTGCGTCTCAGGCGCTTCCTCGTGGGCCACGTACCAGGCGGCGGCGTCGAAGGCGGGTCGCGCGTCCGCCGCTCGCTGCGCGGCCGGGTCTTGTTGATTGGACTCGGAGATGAGCGCGACCGCGCTCGTGACAGCCGAGCGCGCGCGGATGTGGTGTGGGATGTAAGTGAGGACCGCGACGACGGCCAGCCCGACGGCGATCATCCAGAGAATTGGCCCGCGACGGTTCAACATTTCCCTCCGCACGAATTTTCGTCTTTCGCAAACTGAGGCTAAGCCGTATCATGCTCAAAGCCCGTCGCGCGCGTCAAGTTCTCTGCTAAGAAGGAGCGCGCCGGCCGAGACACTTTTTCCAGTATGAACTATTTTCCAGGCTTCCTGCTCACAGACGGCTTGCTAGGGCTGCCCGTCTGGCTGACCTGCGTCTTCGTCGCCATCCTCGGCGCGATCATCGGCAGCTTCCTCAACGTCGTCATCCACCGCCTCCCGCGCGAAGAGTCAATCGTCTTCCCGAACTCGCGCTGTCCGTCGTGTCAGGCGCAGATTCGCGCCTACGACAATCTGCCCATCATCAGCTACCTGATTCTCAGGGGGCGGTGCCGCGCCTGTCAGGTGCGCATCTCGCCGCGCTACCCTGCGGTCGAGGCGCTGACGGGGCTGCTCTGGGCGGCGGTCTTTCTGGCAGACTTCTACTGGCGCGGCGGACTCTCCCTCGTCATCGCCTTCGACCTGATTTTCGTCACGGCCCTGGTCGCGCTCATCTTCATAGACGCGGAGCACATGCTCTTGCCGAACGCGATCACGTACCCCGGCATGGTCTTCGCCGTCGCCGCGCGCCTGGCGCTTCCCTACCTCATGGGGCCGCACGCCTTCGAGGACTTGCCTTCGTTGATAAATGGGCCATTTTCGACGTGGCCCGTGTGGGCTGCGTCACTCGCGGGGGCCGTCCTGGGCGCGCTGGCGGGCGGCGGGAGCCTGTGGCTGATGGGGTGGCTGTGGGAGCGCCTGCGCGGGGTGGAGGCGATGGGCCTCGGCGACGTTAAGATGATGTTCATGGTCGGCGCGTACCTGGGCTGGCGGCTGACGATTCTGGCGATTTTCCTGGGCGTACTGTCGGGCTCGATTATCGGCGTCGGCCTGATGGCGCGGCGCGGCGAGCGCGACATGCAGATGCAGCTCCCCTTCGGCATCTTCCTCGGCCTTGGCTCGATCTTCGCGCTCCTCGTCGGCCCGCGCATCGTCGCCTGGTACGCGTCACAATTCTAAAAGCAGAAGTCAGAAGTCAGGAGTCAGAAGTCAGAAGAAAAGAAAATCTGTTGAAGCGATTCTCGGCCTTTTCCCTCCTGACTCCTGACTTCTATATTCTGTATTCTGCTTTTCTGACTCCTGCCTTATGCGAAGTCGTGCGCGGCTGGTGCTCTTGATGGCGGCTGGGGTGATCGGGCTCGCGGGCCTGTTCGCTCTGGCGCTCAGTTTCCTCGCGCCCGACCAGGCCGCCGCACGCGGGCCGCGTCTGCTCGCCGTCTTCACGGCTGTCCTCGTCTTCAGCCTGCTCGCCGTCGTCCTGCTCCTGCGCTGGCTCCTGCGTCCTTACAGGCAACTGGTCGGCGTGGCCGAGCGAGCGCCGATCGCCGCGCGCTCCTCGAAGCCGCGCGACGAAGGACAGTTCGTCCTCGAAACTTTCCAGACGGTCGTCGCGCAGTTGCAGGAGCAGCAGCGTGAGCTTGAGGCTTTGAGCGCGCGCGACCGCGCACGCGCCGCCTCGGCCGAGCAGTTCAGCGAGCGCATCGTCATGAGCGTCCCTTCGGGCCTCGTCGCCTTCGACGCAAGAGGGCGGGCGACGGTCGTCAACGGCCCCGCGCGCGCGCTCATCGAAGCGGACGGCGAGGCTGAAGGTCAGAGCGTGCGCGAACTGCTGCGGAGCGCGCCCGACCTAGCCGAGATGGTCGAGCGGTGCCTGGACACGGGCGAGGTCTACAGGCGCGAGGAGGTACTGGCGGGCGCGCGTGCGCGACGCCTCGGCGTGACCGTGGCGCCCATTGACCTGGCCGAAGGGCGCGGGGCTTTATGCCTGCTGACGGACTTGACGGAAGTCCTGCAACTGCGCGAGCAGGTGGCGCTCAAGAAGAACCTGGAGAGCCTGGGCGAGATGTCCGCCGGGCTCGCGCACGAGTTCAAGAACGCGCTGGCGACGCTGCACGGCTACGCTCAGTTGATGCAGAACCTCAACCTGGACGAGAAGGGGCGCGCGGCGTCGGGCGCGCTCTTGCAGGAGGTTCGACAACTGTCCGAGATGGTGACGGCCTTTCTCAACTTCGCGCGGCCGCAGCCGCTCGACCTGGCAGACGTGTCGCTCAGTGAATTGGTTGACGCCGGCGCACAGGAGTTGCGCCCGCTCTTCGACGAGCGGCGCGTCGAGCTGATCGTCGAAGGAGAGTTCGCAGAAGTCCGCGGCGACGAGCGCATGTTGCGCCAGGCCCTGCTCAACCTGATGCGCAACGCAGCCGAGGCGCTGGATGATGAAAGCGGGGCTCGACGCGTTTACGTGCGCGGCTCGCGCCAGGAGGACGCCTCTGGAAAATTCTGGGCCACCGTTGAGATTCAAGACACGGGTGCGGGGATTCGCCCCGAAGACCTGCACCGCATCTTCATCCCCTTCTTCACCACCAAGTCGAAAGGCCACGGCGTCGGCCTGGCCCTCGCTCATCGCGTCATCACAGACCACGGCGGCACGCTCGCGGCCAGCAACGCGCCCGCTGGCGGTGCGGTTTTGACGATGAAATTGCCGATATAGTGAGCAAGCTTAAAGCCACAAACTTTCCTGAGCCCCGTCAGGGGCGATTGAGAATAGCCCAGCACTTCAGTGCTGGGTAAGAATGCGAAAAGTTGATTGAGTCCCGTAGGGACGACCGAACGAGTTAACCTTCCTTCGGTCGTCCCTACGGGACTCGAATATTTATTGGCTCAATTCCCAGCACTGAAGTGCTGGGCTATTTTCGGTTGTCCCTAAGGGACACGGGGACCGGCACAGTTGACCTACTCCTCGACGCGCACTTTCCTGAGGCCGAAGGCTATGAGCCGGGCCGGAATGTCGCGCAGGCCGGGAATCTTGAGGAGGAGGCGCAGCGCGAGCGGCAGCCTGAAGTTCTGACCGGCGCGCAGGGCGGCGGCGATGACGCGCTTTTGGATGATGGTTTGAAATCGCTGGATGACTCGCGTCGGCCACTCGCGCCGTCGCTGCACTTCCGCGAGGTCGCGCTCCTCGACGGTATTCGCAAGCAGGGGGGCGGCGAGCACGTTGTGGGCGACGACCGCGTCCTGAATCGCGTAGTTGATGCCGACGCCACCGACCGGCGACATGACGTGCGCGGCGTCGCCTATGAGCAGCAGCCCAGGAATGTGCCAGCGCTCCATGCGTGAGGATTCGACAGAGAGGATCGCGGTCTGCTTCCAATCTGTCAGCAACTCGACGCGGTCCCCAAGCTCCGGCACGGCCTCGGCCAGCGCCGCGCGGAACGCTTCGATGCCTTTGGCGCGCAGCTCCTTGTAACTGCCCTTGAAGATGACGTAGCCCATCTGCCACTCGTCCAGGCGGTCGAGCATGACGACCAGGCGGCCGCGGCTGAAGCGCCCCACCCCGCCCTCCATGTCCGTGGGCAGGCGCGGCAGGCGGAACCAGAGCACGTCCATCGGCGGCGAGGTCTTGACGGGCTCCATGCCCGTCAGGTGACGAATCCGCGAGCCGCGCCCGTCCGCGCCGACGGTCAGCGGCGCGCGTACCTCATGCCAGCCGTCTCTCTCTCGGTAGCGCACGCCGCGCACCACGCCGTCCTCTACGATCAACTCCTCGACGCGCGCGCCCATCGTCAGTTGAAAGTGCGTGTACTTCTTCGCCTCTTCGGTGATGAATTCGAGAAACTGCGCCTGCGGAATCATGGCGATGAAGGGGAATTTGGTCCGCAGCCGGCCGAGGTCCGCGATAGTGACGGGGCCGTCTGGGGTCGTAAAACTGAAGGAGCGGATTTTGGAGTGGCGCAGTTCCAGCAGTCGCTCGGCCAGGCCCAGGTCGTCCATCACCTCCAACACGGACGGGTGAACCGTGTCGCCGCGAAAGTCGCGGTCGAAGTCGTCGTGCGCTTCGAGGAGCACGACCGGAACCTGACGACGCGCCAGGAGCAGCGCCAGCACCGCGCCGCCCGGCCCTCCGCCGACGATGCAACAACTCGTCTCACGCGTTTCGACGACCGCCAGCTCTTCATCTTCGGTCTTCATAAACGGCCTCACCTTTCCGTGTGCGTTGGCACAGTTTTCAGGGTCAGGAAAACCACCTCCGGCGGAACGCCGAAGCGCACGGGGATGATGCTCGTGCCGATTCCTGTGGTGACGAAGAGGTGACGACCGCCTTCGACGACGTGGCCCGCGGCGTAGCGCTGCCCGAACTCCGAGGGCACCTTGAGCCGCCCGACGAAAGGCAGTTTGACCTGGCCGCCGTGCGTGTGCCCCGCCAGCGTGAGGGCGATCCGCGGCGGGAGTCTGACGAAGAGGTCCGGGTTGTGCGTGAGCGCGATGACCGGGCTCTCGTCCGTCACCTGTGCGAGCGTCCCTTTGATGTTCGTCTGGTTCGTCCAGGCGTCGGCCAAGCCCGCCAGCCAGATCGGTTTGCCGTTGCGCTCGACGCGCGCCACCTCGTCGTCGAGCACGCGGATGCCCACGTCTTCGAGTGCGCGCCGGACGCGTGCGCCGTCGTACCACCAATCGTGATTGCCGAGCACGGCGTAGACGCCGTGGCGTGCGCGCAGGTTCTTGAGGTTTTGGGCGAAGACCTCCGGCTCTACGAACTTGCCGCCGACGACCTCCTGAATCACGTAGTCGCCGAGGAGTACGACCAGATCGGGTTGCGCCGCGTTGACCTGCATGACGATGTAATTGAGCTTAGCCGCGTCGATGTAGGGCGAGCCGACGTGCAGGTCCGAGAGGACGGCGATTTTCAGGTTCTCGAAACCGGCGGGCCAGTTCGGCAACTGTATCACCTCTTCCCTGAAGACCAGTCGGTTCGGCTCGATAAGGAAAGCCCAGGCAGCGAGTAGGACGAGCAAGAGCGCCAGCGCGGCGGCCGTGATCTTAACAATGCGCTTCCTTCGGGTCTTTGTGTCTGTCATCCTTTTTTAGTCTTCCCAGCTCTGCCCGTCGGGGAAATACTCGCGCCAACGCCTGTCAACCAGCTCGGCGATGTCCGGGCGGACGATCAGCTCGGCCGGGAAGCCTGGCTTGGTGCGTGCGTCTATCACGACGGGCGGCGTGTATGCAAGGTGGTGACGGACGGTGCGCGCCTCCGCCGCGTAAATGTCCGCCGCCGGCTCGAACCTAGTCCACGTCGCCCAGAGAAAATCGGACGCCCTGCGCGCCACACGCGCGTCGTCGTGCAGGACGACGAGCGGCCACTCAGCGAAAACGCTTTCACGCGCAAGCCGCGCCGCCTGTTCCGAATCCTCCGCGTAGGGCGAGCCCTCCACGACCAGACAGCCGCCGCAGAAGACCTCGGCCCGCTTGACGCCGCGCGGCGCCTCGCCCTTGAACTCGCGCGGTAATTCGCGCACGGCTTCGCCCAGGCCGAGCAAAATCGCCTTGCTCCCCTCGTTCACCTTCCCGCTCGTATAGTCGAGCGTGTCCATAGAGATATTCGAAAAGACGAAAAGGTCGCTTTCAAAACGCGTGCGCGCGAGGACGTGTTCCAGGAGTTTCGGGAAGTCCCGCAAGTCCTGCGGCGTGTCCGTCAGGATCAGGAATTTCGTTAGCGAGAGCTGCCCCTCGCCGAGGATGCGGAAGCCGGAGACGAGCGCCTCGCGTTTGTAGCGCTCACGCACGACGGCCGCGGCCAGCGAGTGGAAGCCCGTCTCGCCGTAAGACCAGAGGTCCAGCACGCTCGGCATGACGAGCGGAAAGAGCGGCGAGAGGAGTTTCTGTAAATAATCGCCGATGAAGAAATCTTCCTGCCGCGGCTTGCCCACGACGGTCGCAGGGTAGATGGCGTCGCGGCGGTGAAAGACTGCCTCGACGTGGAAGACAGGGTAGTCGTGCTGCAAAGAGTAGTAGCCGTAATGGTCGCCGAAGGGGCCTTCGGGCCTGCGCTCGCGCGGCGGGACTTGCCCGACCAGAGCGAACTCGGCCTCGGCCACGAGCCTGTGCCATTTGTCCAGCGGGTTCTTCGTCAGACGGACCTTCTGGCCCGCGAGCACAGAAGCGAGGACGAGTTCGGGCACGTCTTCCGGCAGCGGCGCAATCGCGGCGAGAATCAGCGCGGGCGGGCCGCCGAGAAAGACCGTCACGGGCAAGGGCTCGCCCGCGCGCTCGGCTTCGTCGTAATGAAAACCGCCGCCCTTGTGTATCTGCCAGTGGAGGCCCGTGGTGCGCGCGTCGTAGCGCTGCATACGGTACATGCCTAGGTTGTGCTTGCCTGTGCGCGGGTGCTCCGTGTAGACGAGCGGCAGCGTGAAGAAGGGGCCGCCGTCCTCCTGCCAGGTCGTCAGGACGGGCAGCTCCGTCAGGCGCGCCGGGCGGTCCACGACCTGCGTGACGGGGGCGCGGGCCGTGTTACGCGTGCCGAGCTTGAGCGCTTCGAGCGCGAGCGCACGGTGCTGCCAGAGTCGTGCGGGCCTCGGCGGCAACAGCGCCTCCGCGACTTCCACCACCTCGCGCACGAGGGCCTCCGGCTTCGGCCCGAAGGCGCGCTCGATGCGCCGCTCCGTGCCGAAGAGGTTCGTCACCACGGGGTAGCGGCTGCCCTTGACCTTCTCGAAAAAGATGGCCGGGCCGCCGCGCTCTATGACGCGACGGTGGACTTCCGCCAGCTCCAGGTAAGGGTCAACTTCCGTTTCGACGTGGACGAGATCGTTTTCGCGTTCGAGCAGGTCCAGGAATGAGCGCAGGTTCGGGTGCATGTGAGGCGACAGTATAGCCGAAGAACAATCTCAAATTTCAAATTTGGGTAATAATATAGTTGGCTCACCTATCATTTGTTATTGGCTGAAAAATAAGCCAAGTCAGCATCAGTTTTATCTAACCGTCAATACAGGATTGTCCGGCCGCACGGCTTGTCAAGGTAGAAGCCTAAGAAGTTTAGTTCAATTTTCTCATGTGCTATGAAGAAACTTGTAATTCCACAAAAGAAGCTTTTGTGGAATAGCCTGCGTCTCAAATATGTGTTGAAGTTTGTGGTGAATGGCGGTAAAAGTCGGCTGTGGGTGTGATTTAGAGCGCTAGTAGCGGTATTTTACGCCTTAGCGGGTGTTAGACTGCCAATAAGCGGTAATTGTCGCCCGATTACGCGTTCGGCGGCTTCGCCCACAAACGGAGGTGACGTTGAATGAGAGGTGAGAGCATACGCAATAATCAACGTTGAATGCTCACGTCAAATGCGCCGCCGAACAACTCATTTGACCCGACCGGAATGAGCGTACCTGTCATCGTCAACTTGCCGCTAGCGCAGGTGCTTCCCGGCGGGTCAATTCGAGCGTTCGCGTGACGGATGGTATCCGGAAGTCAATGACGCTTTAGTGCAAGCAACGCCGGAAGCATTCGCCGGATCGCCCCTGCAAGCTGAGTACAAGCGGATGTCGCCGACGCCAGATGCGTTTCCTGTGCTCGTGAGCAAACTTCGCGCCCTCGCCGCAACCAATTACGATAGCCCAGAAGACGCAGTTCGCCGGATCGATGACAAAACGATGATCGTCGTCGGCGACGCCGACGCAGTCGAGTTGGAACATGCCATCAAGTTGTTCAAACTTCGTGGCGGTGGTGACAAGAAGGTCGCCGTGCAAGGTTTCATGACCGAAGCGCCTCGCGCTCGCCTCGCCATCCTGCCAGGGACGTCGCATATTGGCATCATGGCGAACGCGGATTTGATAGCGCAAGTCGCTATTCCATTCCTCGATGACAGCAAGCAAATCACACCGCCCGGCTTCCTTCCAGAGGGCAAATAGCGACTTCAATCCGTTTGCCGATCAGAGGAGATGATCATGCGAAAAATAATTGGCGCCGCGTTTGTTTCCTTAGACGGGGTAATGCAGGCCCCCGGCGGTCCCCATGAAGATCCCACCGGTGACTTCAAGCTCGGTGGTTGGCTATGGCAATTTGGCGATGAAGCCATCGGAAAACGTGTGGACGCGCTCTTCGACCGAGAATTCGATCTGCTGCTTGGGCGTCGCACTTACGACATCTTCGCGGCCTATTGGCCCTTTGTGGAAGGCAAAGGGAAAGCGCTCGGTGAGAAGTTTGATCGTGCGGCAAAGTACGTGCTTACGCACGACGATGAGCCGCTCGACTGGGAGAATAGCCATCGCCTGGCTACTCTTGATGACCTCGCCGAGGTGAAACACGGCTCCGGTCCGGACCTGATCATTCAAGGAAGCGGGACACTTTATCCGCAATTGCTAGACAGGCGCCTGCTAGACGAGCTGGTGCTCATGACCTTCCCCGTTATCCTGGGGTCCGGAAAACGACTATTTGGTGATGGGACACCGGCTCAAGCGATGCGCATGAGTGAGCATCAGATCACCTCCGCGGGAAATGTCATCGCCACTTACGAACCCAATGGCGAAGTGAAGCCTGACAGTCCCCACACCACAAATCCCAGCGCGGCCGAGATCAAACGTCGCGACAAAATCGCAGAAGGCAATTGGTGAAGTTTGGCGTCCTTGAATCCAATAGCTATTTAATGAAGCCTAACTGTCCACAGAAGGGTGTGTAGCCAGGTTGGAGACAACTCTGCTTAGGAGGCAGAAATAGTGACACCCAACCAGGCGCTCCAGCCGACGCCCCTCGCTAATTCGGCGGTGTGTCTTCTCCCGTCCCGACTTGCCTGGGACGCGTGGCCGTGTCCGCCGGCTGCGGCTGGTTGAGGCGCTGCTGTATCTCGTCGGCGGCGAGGCGCGCGGCCTCTGCGATCTTGGGGTCGTAGGATTCGGTGTAGGACTTGAGGCGGTCGAGCGTGCCGGCGTCGCCGACTTTCGCCAGGACGCGTAGGAGTTCGGCCTGCGTCAGGCCGTTGGCGCGTTCGAGGAAGAGATAGAGCGGTTC
Organism: uncultured Acidobacteriota bacterium; assembly: GCA_963848875.1. GTDB lineage: Bacteria > Acidobacteriota > Blastocatellia > Pyrinomonadales > Pyrinomonadaceae > QHXM01. The sequence continues at coordinate 390,252 of CAWKFJ010000007.1, read as the reverse complement.
GGGCGATTCGAGTGTGGAGAGGTAGGCGCGGGCCTGCGCCGCGCGCGATGAGTCCAGGGCTCGGACGAGTTCGAAGAGTGCGGCGCTCTTGCCGACGCGGTAGAGCGCCCAGTCAAGGGCGAGACGCACGCGCGCGTTCTTCTCCTGTAGCCTGTAGCCTTCGAGCATCCGGCGCTGGTTCGTGGCCCCGATTGCGGCCAGTTCCTCTGCGGCGCGCTGGCGCAGCACGGGGTCACGGTCGCCGAGTTGCTTGACGGCCGCCGCGCTCACGCCCGTCCCGTCAGCGTCTTCCGCGTCCGTCTGGGCGTGGACGACGCCCGAGGCGGCCAGCAGCAACAGGCAGAGACAGATTAGCCTTAACGTAGATTTCATCATTCAACACCCCATCATTTCGGATGACAAAACGGCGGGAGAGCTGGGCGCTTTGAATGTCTTGAAGAGAATTTAGTTGCTCAGTCCACGTCGAGCGGGTTGATGAAGGGCTTGTCCTTGTCCTTCTCAGCGCGCTTCATGGCCTCGCGGAACTTTTCTTCGAGCAGCCGCTCGCGGTCCTTGAGCGAGCCCAACTCCTGCTGGAAGAGCTGGTCGCGCTGCTGCTTCTGCTTGTCCAGGCCCTTGAGCATTTCGTCGAACGAGGCCACGGGCTTGGCCTTCTCTTCGTGGGAGATGAGCGCGCCCGTCTGCGCGTCAATCGTCAGCGTCGCTTCGCAGCAGGGGCAGATCAGTGTGAACCTTTCCATTGTTGCAGCAACTCCTATCTTCGAGGGAACCTCGGCTTTCTAACCCTGGCGCAAGTATAACACCGGAAGTTGATAGGCAGAAAAAAGCAGCCGCCCTTTCGAGCGGCTGCCTGCTTGAATCTTTCAACTAAATTTTCCGGTCAGGGCGTGACGGCGTCTTTGACAGCGCCGCCGACTTTCTTAGCGCCCTCGACTGCCTTGTTGCCGACCTTCTTGGCGCCCTCGACGGTCTTTTCGCCCGCCTTCTTGGCGCGGTTGCCGGTCCCTTCGACTATGTCCTCGCCTTTGTCAGCGACTTCAGCGCCAACATCCTTGCCCTTCTCGGCGGCCTGCTTCCCAACGTCCACGGCCTTGCCGCCCACGTCCTCAGCCTTGTCGCCGACGAAGCCCGCGGCCTTGGCGATCTCCTCGCCGCCCTTGGCGAGCACGTCGTCAATGTTCTCGACCTTCAGGTCCTTCTCCTCGCCGGAGACGGAAGTGACTCGCGCGGTGCGCTTGCCGTCGCGCGTCGTGATGACGACTCTGGAGATGCGCGGGTTGTTTTTGTAGACCCGCGTCTCGGTCGTCACGCCGCCCTCTGTGGTCGTGGTCGTCTCGAAATCCATGCCCGGAATCGTCGGCACGGTCGTCTCCATGCTCGTACGGGTATTACTGTTCGTCGCATTCGAAGAGTTGGCATTGCTGTTGGTGGCGTCGCCCCCGCAGCCCGCCATCAAAGCCACCGCCAGCGCGCTCGCCCCAATCATCAGCTTAATACGCACGTTCTTTATCCTCCTGCTCATATATGATTGACCATCAAATTGTCGGCAACCGATGTGCCAGCATGAGGTGGGCCAAAAGCCCAGTTTTTGGCGGAAAAAGCCTCGAAAAGCGCGCTAAATGCGTACGCTTGTCAGGGTCTGCGTTTCTTTACGATACGAAGGAATTTTGGAAGGAATTGGAGCGGGAGACGAGGATCGAACTCGCGACCCTCTGGTTGGGAACCAGATGCTCTACCACTGAGCTACTCCCGCTCAAGGAGTAAAAGAAGGGGGCGTGGGCGGGATTACAAAACCCTTATCCCGGCGCACGCCGCTTCGAAACAGCACGGGAAAGATAATCAAACGGGCGGCCGGGTGTCAACCGGAGTCGCCCGGCCCGTCTCGTCCGATCAACTCACCACGCCCTTGCCGATCAGGTCGCGCGCGACTTCGCCGAGGCGGGCCGTGTCCTCGGGCTTGCGGAGGGTGCCCTGCGCGCCGGCCTTGTCCGCCTCCGTCTGATCCAGCAGTTCGGCGAAGGCCGTGTAGAAGATGATCGGGGTCTGCTTGTCGAAGTGACGAATCTCGCGGCACAGTTGCAGGCCGTCCTTGTCCGGCAGCCCTATGTCCAGAATGATCAGCGCGAACGGTTTGGTGCGCGCCAGCGTCAGCCCCTCGTCGGCCGTCTGCGCGGTCACGACGCCGAACCCTTCGCTCTGCAAGCTGAACTCTACAAGGTCGCGCGTGTCCGCAGTGTCCTCGACGAAAAGCACCTGACGCGTCTCATCTGCCATCTTTCAACCCCCCGTAAAAGAAATGATGAACTTTGCGGGATGAATGATGAATGAAAGACTTTTTAATTCATCATTCATCATTCCGCGTTCATCATTTACATCATATACCGTTTCATTAACTCCGACCAACGCCCCTGCGACTTGAGGATCAACTCCGTGACTTCGCGCACGGCTCCGTGGCCGCCAGGCAGTCGTGTGACGTAGTGCGCGGCGGCGAGTGTTTCCGGCGCGGCGTCGGCCACGGCGACCGCCAGCGCCGAGCGCTGCATCAAGGGGATGTCGGTCACGTCGTCGCCGACGAACGCGACTTCGTGGTCCGTCACACCCGCCTCCGCGAGCAGCTCGTCAAAGTCCTTAACCTTGTCCCAGGTTCCCTGGCGGACGTAGCGCATCCCCAGCTCGCGCGCGCGCCGCTCGACCAGGCTAGACGTGCGCCCGGAGATGATTCCCGAATTGAGCCCCGCGCGGTGGAGCAGCACGATCCCGTGGCCGTCGCGCGTGTGAAAGCTCTTCTGCTCGTCGCCGTTCTCTAAGAGCGTGATGCGCCCGTCCGTCAGCACGCCGTCGCAGTCCATCAGGAGCAGCTTGACGCGGGCCGCTCGCCGCTCTATCTCCACCAGCTCGTTCATCTCGGTCCCCTAACGCACCTCGAAGAAGCCTATGCTTTCGAGCTTCCAGCCGGAGCCCTGGCGCGCCAGAATCAGCACGGCCGTCCCCGAAGCGTCCTGCCCGAGTTGCCTGGTGGTGAGCTGCACGTCGGCCGCCAGGCGGTTCGCGTCCAACTGCTCCGTGCGGACCACGCGCGTCTGCCAGATTTCGGGCTGGCTGCCGACGATGCCCGTGACGAAGTCCGTCAGCTCGCCCGGCATGATGAGAGCTTCAAGCTCGACCTTGCGCCCGCTCTTGATGGCCGTGTCGAGCTGCGCGATGAAGGTCTTGGCCGAATCGTCTACGGCCGGGGCGGCTGTTGACCCGGCCTCTGAGCGGATGCGGCCCAGGCGCGCGGCGAGCGTCGCGCCGTACTCTGCGTCGGTCAGCACGGCGTCGGTGAAGCGGCGCGCAGCCTCTGCCCCCTGCCCCTTGCGCAGCGCGATCTCGGCCAGCCCAATGTTGCCCCACGCGAGCGCGAGCGGGAGAGGCAGTTTCTCGTCCACGAGCGCGCGGAACTCCTTCTCAGCCTCGTCCATCTTGTTCTGTGCCAAAAGCGAGCGCGCTAGCACGATGCGCGCCTCCTGCATCCGCGGCGAGACGGCGAGCATCTCGCGCGCGGCCGTTTCGGCCCCGGCGTAATCCTGCCGGACGAAGCGCGCGGTCGCTTCGATCAGCGGGTCTTCCACCTGCGCGCTGCGCGGCGCGACGTCGTTGGAGTAGTCCACCTGCGGGTAAAGCTTGTCCGGGTCAACCTCTGTGCGCGTCAGGCGCGCGGACGTGTTGAAGATCGCCTCGCCGAAGCTGCGTGCGGGAACGAGCGCCTGCGCCGTCAGGCGCTCGCCGGTCGCAGTCGTGGCCGCGACCGTGACGCTGGCGTCCAGAGAGCCCGAGTTGCGCAGCGCGACGGCCCATTGCGCCCCACGCTGCTGCGGCAGACCGACCATCAGGTCCGTGTCCGTAGGCTGGTCGAGCGCCTGCTCCATCAAATTTTTCAAGGGAGCCCCGCCCCGCTCTTCGAGCGCCGCGCGCAGAGAGGCGAGCGTCAAACCTTCGGGCGCGCTCGCTCCCTTTTGAATCGCTGCCGTCAGCAAACTCATCAAGGCTTCGTGGCCGAGGGCGCGGTCAACCAGGCGCCAGAACATGGCTCCTTTGTTGGCGGCGGAGTTGTAGTAGGTCGGGTCGAGCGGCGAGGTGCGCGCCAGCGGCGCGTCGCGCCTGGCGATTGTCGCGTAGGCCGTGCGCTCGCGCGCCCTCTCGGCTTCGGCCGCCTCGCGCCCGAACTGTTTCTCCAGAAAGAGCGTCGCCAGAAAACGCGTCAGCCCTTCGCGCAGCACGCCGCCGCCGTCGCCCCTGACCGCCGCCTGGCCTCCGACCCACAGGCGGACCACCGCTTCGGCGACCGACAGCGCGCTCAAGGCGTCCAGCTTCGACCGGCGAAAGGCCGCCGCGTCGAGCAGCAGGGTTCCGCCTTCGCTGAAGCCCGCGCCGCGTCGCACCGCGACGAGACGGAGGGGCACGTCGCTGTTCGTGCCGAGCAGGCCCGCGTAGAAGGAGCGCGCCGCGGCCGCGAGCGCCAGCAACTCGTCCGCACGCCTGCGCGCCTCCTCGCCCGCGCCCTTCGGGACGAAGGCCGTGACACCTCTGGCCTCGCCCGTCCCTTCGGCCGCGTCCCAGTTCCCTGTCAGGAAGAAAGGTTGAGCGTTGAGCGTCTGCTCGAAGCCTGGCCCATTTTGTTTGCCGGCGGAGACGACCGTCTCATTGGCCGCGCCGTTGACCGTCAGGCGGAAGGGCACGGCGTCCGCGCCGCGCGGGCTCGCGGCCGTGTTGTGGACCGGATACCAGAGGGAGAGCGGTTGGCTCGGCTGCGGCAGGAACTGGCTGCCCGCGGGCGAGAGCGCCGCGAAGCCTGAGTTTCCGGCCACCGGCAGGCTGTACTCGACCGCGACCGTAGCGTTCGCGCCCGGCGCGACCGAGGTCGGCAGCGTGACCCTGACCAACTGCAAATCGTTTCGGATGTCGCCGGCGCGGAATGTCGCGACCGATTCGCCGACGCGCACGGCCTTGACCTCCGCCTTCGGGCTGATACGCAGTGTGACGCTCGTGCCGGCCGCGCGCCCGACGTTGCGCACAGTCACGAGCGCGCGGGCCGTCAGTGTACGCGCGCCCGAACCGGGCAGCGTCGCCGTGATGTCGAAGTTATTGACCTGCCAGGCGGCGACCGGCTCGTCCTGGGCCGCGGCAGGTAGTGTGTAAATCAGGGAGATAAAAAGTAGAGTTAGAAAAGCACGAACGATCTTCATAGGCATAAGAGATTACGCGACGGAGGCAGTTTCACGCAAAGCGTGAAAAGCAATGCGGAATGATGAATGATGAACGATGAATTAAAGACGACCGGTTTTTCATTCATCATTCATCATTCCTCGTTCATCATTGCTTTATCAGCTCGTGTAACTCGCGGAGCATGTGCAGCAGCGCCCCCAGGCGTTCGAGCGGGAGCATGTTCGGGCCGTCGGACGGCGCAACCTCTGGCCGGTCGTGAACCTCCATGAAGACCGCGTCCACGCCGCAGGCGACCCCTGCGCGAGCCAGCGGTTCGATGTACTGCGAAAGCCCGCCCGTTGCACTGCCGAGCCCGCCGGGGAGCTGCAAGGAATGCGTCACGTCGAAAACAATTGGCACACCGAACTCGCCCATGATCGGGAAGGAGCGCATGTCCACCACCAGATTGTTGTACCCGAAACTCGTGCCACGCTCGGTCAGCAGCAGTTTGCGCCCGCCCGCCTCACGCGCCTTCTCGACGATATTGCGCGCGTCCAACGGGGCCAGAAACTGCCCCTTCTTGACGTTGACGGCGCGGCCCGTCTGCACGGCCGCCGTGATGAGGTCCGTCTGCCGGCACAGGAACGCGGGGATTTGCAGGATGTCCGCGACCTCGGCCGCGGGCTCGACCTGCGACACGTCGTGTATGTCTGTCACGACCGCGACGCCCACCTCTTCCTTGACACGGCGGAGCACGTCCAGGCCGGCCTCCATTCCGTGGCCGCGAAAGCTCTTGACGGACGAGCGGTTGGCCTTGTCGAACGAAGACTTGTAGACGAAGTCCAGGCCCGCGTCCTCAGCACGCCGCTTGCACTCGCGCGCCATCATCAGGGCGTGCTCGTAGGATTCGACGACGCACGGCCCGGCGATGACCGTCAGCCGCCCGTCGCCGAACGTGGCGTTGCCGACGCTGAATGATTCTCTCTGCACTTTTATCTTTCCCAAGTTAAAAAGGAAGCTTTCTTTTGAACTTCTCCCAGGCCCGTTTGATCGCCGAAGCCCGCTTCGGTTTCTGCCCGGCGCGAGTCCGGCGCGGGTCTTTGCCCCCCGCGCGGCCGGCCTGTTTTTCTGTGCCAGTTCCGTCATCGCCGTTCGCGGCGGGCGATGGAGATTCGACCGGACTTGCCACGACAGGCGGCGGGGCGGCGGCGACGCTCCCAGTCGTCTCACTGATCTTGTTCGCCGTCTCGCCGCGCCCGGAGAACCACGAAGTCGTCAGCGCGACGACGACGACGACGAGCAGGAGCGCGACGCCTGCGCCCGCCAAGAGCCAGCCCGTGCGGGACCGCGCCGGCTCAGCCCCCGCAGACTTCCGGCCGAAGAAAATTCTCATCCGCGAGATGGGGGTCGGAGGTTTGATCGTGCCGGTCTCGGCAGCCTTAGGCTCCGTGGCTGTGACTGCCGCGCCTGACGAAGTCTCGCCGCCAGCGGGACGCGGCCCGTCGGGCTGGGTGACGCGCGAGGCCGCGGCGCGACTCTGGCGCAGACGCTCGATGTCTATGACGAGGCGGCCCGAAGGCGTCTCTGTGCCGGCGCTGCGCAGTGTCTCTATGGTCGGCGCGCTCAAGCTCCCGGCGTGCTCCAGGCCCAAATGCTCTGCGACCGCGAACAGCTCGCGTTGAAACGCGCCGGCGTCATCGGGCCTGTTCTCCGGCCTCTTCTCCAAGGCGTGCAGCACGACCGCTTCGAGTTCGCGCGGGATGGCGGCGACGAACTCGCGCGGGCTGCGCGGAGGCTCCGACGAATGCTTGATGGCAATGGCGATGGGCGTCGTGCCGTTGAAGGGCGTCGTGCCGGTCAGCATCTCGTAGAGGATGATCCCTAAGCTGTAAACGTCCGCGGCGGGAGTCAGGTGCGCGCCCTCACACTGCTCCGGCGACATGTAGCGCGGCGTCCCGATCATGGCCCCGACCTGCGTCAGCGTCTGCGGGTCGTCGTCGTCCTCAAGAGCTTCGGCGGCAAGCTTGGCGATGCCGAAGTCCAACACCTTGATGAAGGGCGGCGCGTCCTTGCGCTGGACGATGAAGATGTTCGCGGGCTTGAGGTCGCGATGGATGATGCCGGCGTGGTGCGCCGCCTCGACGGCCGCGGAGATTTGCAACATGATGGAGACGGCGCGCGCCACGTCCAACGGCGCGTCGTGGGCCAATACCTCGCGCAGGGTCTTGCCCTCCAAAAGCTCCATCACGATGTAGACCAGGCCATCCTGTGTGCTGCCGAAGTCTGTGACGGTGACGGCGTTGGCGTGCTGTAGGCGGCCGGCGGCGCGCGCCTCGCGCCGGAAGCGCGTCTGTGCCGCCTCGTCCTCGACATAGCGCGGGTTGAGGACTTTGACGGCCACGGGCCTATCAATCAAAAGATGCGTCGCGCGGTAGACGGTCCCCATGCCGCCGGCCCCTATGCGCGAGTCGAGCCGGTACTTCTCGTCGAGCGTCATCCCGACGAGCGGGTCGTCCGCCGGCCCCTCAATCGCCACGGTCGCGTCCGCCATCAAGGCCGCGCCGTCCTCCGGGCACACCCTGACCTCCTCGGCGAAATCCTGACCGCATGTGGGACAGTGCAACATAAGAACAATTACGAATTATGAATGATGAACGATGAATGAGCAAACACATGTTCCGTTGTTTTCATTCATCATTCATCATTCCGCATTCATAATTTTCTTCAGTCGTCCCCGGCCACGCCGGCGCGCTCCTGCACGAGCGGCTCAGGAGTTTCGGGCTGCTCGACAGTGGTCTCGTTGCGCAGACGGTTTTCGTGAGCGGCGCGGACGAAGGAGGCGAACAGGGGGTGAGCCTGCAAAGGCTTGGATTTGTATTCGGGATGGAACTGGCAGCCGAGGAACCAGGGATGGACTTCGCGCGGCAGCTCGGCGATCTCGACGAACTTGCCGTCGGGCGACTCGCCGCTGATGCGCAGGCCCGCGCGCTGCAAGGTTTCGCGGAACTCCGGGTTGAACTCGTAGCGGTGGCGATGGCGCTCGCCGATCTCTGCCGCGCCCCCGTAGACCTCGCGCGCCAGCGAGCCTTCGGCCAACTGGCAGGGCCACGCGCCGAGCCGCATCGTCCCGCCCAACTCTTCAACGTCCACCAGGTCGCGCAGCTTGAAGATGACAGGGTAGGGCGTGTTCAGGTCGAACTCGGTCGAGTCTGCGTCCTTCAGGCCGCAGACGTTGCGCGCGTACTCTATGCAGGCCGTCTGCATCCCCAGACAGATGCCGAAGTATGGCGTGCGGGACTTGCGCGCGTAGGCGATGGCCTTAATCATCCCGGCCACGCCGCGCTTGCCGAAGCCGCCGGGCACGAGGATGGCGTCGAAGTCGCGCAGGCGGTCCTCGTAATCGTCCTCCATCAACTCTTCGGACTCTATCCAGCGCACGTCCACGCGCAGATTGTTCGCCACGCCGCCGTGCGTCAGCGCCTCGCGCAGAGATTTATACGAATCTTCCAGCTCGACGTACTTGCCGACGATGGCGATGGAAGTCTCGCCCGCCAGGGGCTCGCGGATGGTGTTGACCAACTCGCGCCACTCGGCCAGGTCGGCGTGCGGGGCGCGCTCAGTCAAAGCGAGCGACGTGACGATCAGATCGTCCAGTTCCTGTTCGTGGAAGGCGAGCGGGACTTCGTAGATGGTGTCCACGTCCATCGCCGTGATGACCGCCGACTCCTTAACGTTGCAGAAGAGCGCAATCTTCGAGCGCAGGTCGCGCGAGAGCTGGCGGTCTGAGCGGCAGAGGAGGATGTCAGGCGCAATTCCTATCTGCATCAGGTCGCGGACGGAGTGCTGCGTCGGCTTGGTCTTCAGTTCACCGGCAGCGGCGATGTAGGGTACGAGCGTGACGTGTACGAAGATGGCGTTCTCTTTGCCCTCCTCGTTGCCCATCTGGCGTATGGCTTCAAGGAACGGGAGCGATTCGATGTCGCCGACGGTGCCGCCGATCTCGACGATGACCACGTCCGGCTTGTCCTTGTCGGCGACGGCGCGCACGGCCGCTTTGATTTCGTTCGTGATGTGCGGGATGACCTGGATGGTCTTGCCGAGGTAGTCGCCGCGGCGCTCCTTCTCGATGACGGAGAGGTAGATGCGCCCGCTCGTCCAGTTGTTAGCCTGCGAGAGATGCGCGTGCGTGAAGCGCTCGTAATGGCCCAAATCGAGGTCGGTCTCCGCGCCGTCGTCTGTGACGAAGACCTCGCCGTGCTGGAACGGCGACATCGTGCCGGGGTCCACGTTGATGTAGGGGTCTAGCTTGATGAGCGCGACCCGCAGGCCCCTGGCTTCGAGCAGGCAGCCGATGGAGGACGCAGCCAGCCCCTTGCCAAGACTCGAAACCACGCCGCCCGTCACGAAGATATATTTTGGCATCACTCACCTCATGAGAATTAAAAATTCAAAATTAAAAATGCAAAAGTAAAGTTAAATTTTCCGCCTTCACTTTTCATTTTTCATTTTTAATTTTGCATTGTCCTTGTCGTCGCCTGATTCCTGTTCGCCGTCCAGGTAGCCCTGGCGGAAGTCTTCCTGCACCTCGGCAGCCTTGGCCGCCGCAGGGTCTAGAATCTTTTGCAACCCGAGCGCGCCGGCGCTGAGGAGACTGGGATTTTCGGCCGCGCGCTTTTCAAACTCTTCGGCCGTCAGCGGCTTGGCGGGCCGCGTCAGCAGGTAGAGCCCGCCCACGACGACGAGCAGAATGAAGGCCAGGCCGATCCAGTCTCTCATAAAAATAGATGTGAGATGTCACCTGGCATCTCTAAAAATCTTTCTCACTCGCTCAAGGTCTTGCTCTGTGTCAACGCCAATTGAGGGGGAGTCGGCTTCGACGACTTTGATGACCGCGCCCCGCTCAAGGGCGCGCAGTTGTTCGAGGGATTCGGCGCGTTCCAGAGTCGATTGCGGCCAGCGAGCGTATTCTAACAAAAAGGGGCGCCGGTAAACATAGAGCCCCGTGTGCTTGCGGAACGTCTGAAGCAACGCGGGCTCTGCGTCGAGCGCGGCCGCGAGCGTGCCGTGACGCCGCACGGCGTCGCGCGGAAAGGGCACGGGCGAGCGCGAGAAGTAGAGGGCGCGGCCCTTCGCGTCCGTCACCACCTTGACGACATCGGAGCTCAACACGTCGGCGGCGTCCGTGATCGCCTCGGAGGTGGTGACGATTTGCGCCTCGTCGTCGTGTGCCAATTCTTCGGCCGCGCGCTCAATCGTCCGCGGCGAGACGAGCGGCTCGTCGCCTTGCAGGTTGATTATCAGGTCGGCGTCGTCCAACCCCGCGGCGACCTCGGCCAGGCGGTCGCTGCCGCTCGCGTGGTCCGCGCGCGTCATCACGGCCTCAAAGCCCGCCGACAAAACGGCGTCGAGGATTCTGCGGTCGTCTGTTGCGACGACCGCGCGCCCGACGCCGCGCGCCGCGAGCGCCCGCTCGACGACGTGCAGAATCATCGGCCGCCCCGCGATTTCGAGCAGAGGTTTACCCGGCAATCGGGTCGAAGCGTAGCGTGCTGGGATGACTGCGACGGCACGTGGTTGAGAGGATGGAACCGTGTGATTCACGGGACAACACGATACCCCGCGCGCCGGAACAAAGTCAAAAGAAAAAGCGATGAAAGCGAAACACTGAGCCCGGAAGTAACCTGAAGACAGCACAGATCACAGGAAGGGGCGACTATTGACATTACCTTCCGCCGGGAATATCGTGCGCCCGTCTCGAAAGGAGGAGACCAGTATGGCTAAAGTAGCGGACTATTCGATTATCGCGGATGATTGGGTTATCGAAGTCAATCTAAGCACTCTCAACTTTGATGTGCCACCCAACATTGACACGGGGTCGCCTTCGATCCTGGGGTTCATGGTCGATGTAGATAACTTTGAATCCTTGATCCTGATTCTCCGACTGAATGGCATGCCTGTATGGAACTGGACATATCCTGGCAACCTTTCCCGGCAGCCCCAATTCTTTCAGGAGGTGATCGCTCCTAACTTAATCAAAGCTGGCAAGAATGTGTTCAGCTTTGAGAGTGTATCCGGCGATTTTAGCACCGTGAAGCTCTCCGATATCGTCCTGTGGTGGCAGGCGACCATCTGACAAAGCAGTCAACTCCTGACAGAGCTAACACACCGCCACCCCGTGCCCGGCCATTCACCCGAAAGCGGCCCCGCCGGGCCGAAGCCCCTCACGACCCCGCCAGTTCGTTTCGCACTCCAGGGCGGGCCGGTCGGGCCTTACGCCTCCCGTCACCTTTCACCTTTTTACTTTTGACTTTCGTTCCTCGCGCGGGCTACCATGCCTGCACCCTGATTCCCAAGCTATGAAGCTCTTTATATTCGTAGTTCTTGCTGGTTATAAAACTTAATGCCGACGGGTACGACTGAGAACATTATTGAGCTTGTTGGTAACACTCCGCTGCTACACCTCGCGCGTTTCGCCCGCCCGCCGCTGGCGGACATTTACGCCAAACTTGAATACATGAATCCGGGCGGCAGTGTGAAGGACCGCGCCGCGCTCGGCATGATCCTCGACGCCGAGGAGCGCGGTCTCTTGAAACCCGGCTCGACCATCATCGAGCCGACCGCCGGGAACACCGGCATAGGGTTGGCCCTGGTCGGCGTCGCCCGCGGCTACCGCGTCATCCTCTGCGTGCCCGAGGGCTACTCGCGCGAGAAGATGACGCTCATGGAGGCGCTCGGCGGTGAGGTTCGGTACGTGACGGAGGAGGCCGGGATGCAGGGGGCCATCGACCTCGCGCGGGAGTTGGCCGCGGACATCAAGGACAGCTTCATCCCGCAGCAGTTCGAGAACCCCGCGAACCCGTGCTTTCACGAAAGGACGACCGCGCGCGAAATCCTCGCGCAGATGGGAGCCCCCATCGACGCCGTCGTCATAGGGGCCGGCACGGCCGGCACGTTCACTGGCGTAAGCCGCGTCGTCAAGAAGCATTACCCGGAAGCCTTCTGCGTGCTCGTCGAGCCCGAAGGCTCAATCCTGGGAGGCGGCCCGCCCGGCTGCCATAAGGTCGAAGGCATCGGGCAGGCGCAGTTCATCCCGAAGAACTGCGAGCTGGAATTGGCCGACGAGATCATGATGATTTACGACGACGAGGCTTTCGCCACAGCGCGCCGTCTAGCCGAAACAGAGGGCGTTCTGGGCGGGGGCTCAAGCGGCGCGGCCGCCGCAGCCGCTTACCGCGTCGCCGAACGCATGGGGCCGGGCAAGCGCGTCGTCACGCTCTTCCCCGACGGGGCCGAACGCTACATGAGCCAGGGAATCTTTGAATAGTGGTCAGTGGCCGGTGGTCAGTGGTCAGTTAAAACAACTGATTTCCAACTGGCCACTGACCACCGACCACTGACCACTGAATTATTATGGGATTCGCAACGATAGCCATTCACGCGGGGCAGGAGGCCGACGAGGCCACTGGCTCGGTCACTGTGCCAATTTACCAGACCTCGACGTACCAGCAGGAGGGCTTGGGGCGTCACAAAGGCTACGAGTACGCGCGCACACAGAACCCGACGCGCGCTGCGCTCGAACGCAACATCGCGGCGCTCGAAGGCGCGCGCTTCGGCTTCGCCTTCGCTTCGGGGATGGCCGCCATCGACGCCACGCTCCGCCTCGTCAAGTCTGGCGACCACGTCATCGTCTCCGACAACACCTACGGCGGGACGTTCAGGCTCTTCAGCAAGATACTCTCGAACTACGGAATTGAGTTCGACTACGTGGATACGTCCGAGATCACGAAGGTCGAGGAGGCGTTCAAAGAGAACACGAAGATGGTCTTTTTGGAGACGCCGACCAACCCCGTGATGATCATCACGGACCTCCAGGCCGTCTCGGATTTGGCCCACGCGCGGGGCGCGCGCGTCGTCTGCGACAACACTTTCATGTCGCCCTACCTACAGCGCCCTATGGAATTCGGTGTTGACATCGTGGTGCATTCTACGACTAAATACCTCAACGGCCATTCGGACGGCGTGGGCGGCGCCGTCGTCCTGGACAACGAAGAGGATGCCAACTGGCTCGGTTTCGTGCAAAATGGCGTCGGCGCTATCTTGTCGCCCTTCGATTCGTGGCTGGTCTTGCGCGGGACGAAGACTCTGGCGCTCAGGATGGAGCAGCACGACCGCTCTGGCCGCGCCGTGGCGGCGTTCCTTGAAGAGCACCCGAAGGTGCGGAAGATTTACTACCCCGGCTCGCTCTCGCACAGGCAGCACGAATTGGCCAAGCGTCAGCAGAAGGGCTTCGGTGGGATGGTGGCTTTCGACGTCGGCTCATTAGAAGCTGCGCGCACCGTGCTGGAATCCGTTAAGCTCTGCACGCTTGCGGAAAGCCTCGGCGGCGTGGAAACTCTGATCTCGCACCCGGCGACGATGACGCACGCTTCGGTCCTGCCGGAGACGCGCGACCGCCTCGGCATCACAGACGGGCTCGTCCGCATCTCGGTCGGCATCGAAGACACGGACGACATCATTGAGGATTTGGATCAAGCGTTGAGGAAAGTGTAGTAAGTGGCGGGTGGGAAACGGGCGAGTCGCTTTGTCTTGACACCGTTCACCATTCACCATTTACTATTTACCCACTTATGATCGTAGAGCTTCACGCAAAATCCGACGTTGGTCGTGTACGGCGTGGGAACGAAGACAACTTCCTCATCCTCGACCTGACCTCTGGGCGGGCATGGACCGGCTCGGACGGCTCGGAGCCGCCCGAGGATATGCGCCGCGTTGACCTCGGCGACAAGGGCCTCGTGCTGGTCGTCTCCGACGGGATGGGCGGCGCGCTCGCCGGCGACGTGGCGAGCCGCATGGCCGTCGAGACCGTCCGCGAGATGCTCGTCGGCAGCGAGGGCGAAGAGGAGACTCACGCCACCGGCGTTGACGGCGAGAAGGCGCTCGTGGACTACCTGCGTCACGCCACCGTCTACGCCAACCTGGCGATTCACCACCGCAGCCAGGAGGACACGCGCTGCGCCGGCATGGGCGCGACCTTCACCGGCGCGGCCATCAAGGGAGACATGTTAGACCTCGTCCAGGTCGGCGACAGCCGCGCCTACATGATCCGCGGCCAGCAGGTCAAACTCGCCACCAAAGACCAATCCTTAGTGCAGCAACTCGTGGACGTAGGCCAGATCAGCGAGGCCGAGGCCGAGACGCACATGTTCCGCAACGTCATCCTGCAAGCCCTCGGCGCGCAAAGCGAGCTGACGCCCGTCACGGGCCGCCTCCGCATACGCCGCGGCGACACCTTGCTCCTGTGCAGCGACGGCCTGTCGGGCAAGCTGCGCGCAGACGACATGCGGCGGATCATCGAAGAGGCGGGCGACGACCTGCACGCGGCCTGTGCCGCACTCGTGGACGAGGCGAACGAGCGCGGCGGCGAGGACAACATCACAGTCGTCCTGGCGCGCTTCTCCGGCAACGACCTTCAGGAGCCCGCCTCCGAAAGAATCACCATCGAGCTGCCCCCCATGGAAGAGGACAGCACCCTCGGCGACACGGAGCCGCCCACCGAGCCCGGTCCCTAACAATTGACAACCGTGCCCGCCGACAGTAACATCCGCCCGTCTCTAAATTTTTGAATGTCTGTTCAAATAATCTTTCCGGCCTTTTTGCTTGTCCAGAGCGCCTGCGCCGTCGCGTGATTCAGTCAGGGCAAAATTTATTTTCGCGGGCGTCTGTTTGAGGTTAACCGGCGGCGCACGAAATTACGCGTTAGAGATGTGGGACGAAATTCGTCCCCGGCTGTCTCAAAGCTTTCGCAATTTTTTTAACGAGTTGTTGACCGGAAACCCATAACCCCCGGCGCGGGACTACCGTCCAGACTTTTCGAGTCCGCACGCGCGCGGAGATTCTACGAGGAGAGACCACACACATGCTGCGACATTTCCTGAAGAGAAGAACGCTTCTGCTGGCGGCAGGCTGCCTGGCCGTCGCCGCGCTCGCCATCCCCGTCAGTACGCATACCACGAAGGCCGACGACCTGTCGGGCCGCGAGTTGTTGGCCGTGACGCGCGTCGCCCACGGCGGGGCCGAATACGCCGGCTTGCAATACGTGACGGCGCGCGCCGAGGGCTTCGTCAACGCCCAGGCTTTCGCCGCGGTCGGCGCGACCTCCCTGGCCGGGGCCGTCGAGATCAAGGTCGGCATCACGGATTACCAGGACCGCGACATGCGCCGCCGCCTGGACATCGCTCCGCTCGGCGCGCTCGCCCAGATGAACGCCGGCCCGACCTTCCTGGTCTACACGGGCTCGCAGGGCGGCGGGATGCTTTTGGGCAGTGAGATTCGCGTCTCCGAAGTGACGGCCTCGCGCCACTGGGCGATGATGGGCTTTAACACCATCAACCTAGCCATCGCGCGCCAACTCCAGGTCGCGCGCCAGCCCGACCAGCCCGGCAACTACGTCGTCGAGGTCAGGTTCAACGACGACGACACGGTTCGCTACTGGATTGACAAGCAAACGTTCCTGATTAACAAGATCGTCACCCGCAACCGTAGCACCGTGATGATCGAGGAGGAGCGCTCGGACTACCGCAAGGTGAGCTGCATGACGCTCCCCTTCCGCATCGTCACGAAGCTGCGCGGCCAGCGTCTCGCAGACCTGACGATTGCCAATTACGATCTCCAAACGGTTGTGCCCGCCGCCCGTTTCACGATGACGGCAACGCCGTAGGAATGAAAAATTAGAAATTAAAAATGCAAAAAGGAAGACGAGGAGGAGGCTCCCTGTCTTCCTTTTTGCATTTTACATTTTTAATTTTTCATTCTTGAAGTTGTCGCCAGTCGCGGCTCTCGCGGATGCGGCGGACGTAGATGCTCGCGCCCTGCACGCGCTCGACCTCTACGCGCTCGCCGGCTTCGAGCGGCTCCTCACCCTCTGCCGGGTAGGCCGTCCAGGTCGAGCCGAAGACTTTGACGGCCCCCTCGTGGAGCGCGCCCTGGCTGGACGAGACGACGGTGCCGACTTTTCCGGGCAGCGCGTCCACGCCCGTCTTGAGGTCGCTCCCAGACTTCTCTTGCGAGAAGTAGTTGACGAAGATCGTGCGCGAGGCCGCCGTCAGCGCGACCGAGACGAAGGCGAAGATGAGGAATTGCAACGGCAGACTCGTGATGCCGACGAGCCCGGCGAGCGCCGCCGCCAGCGCGCCCACCCCGAACCAGAGCAGCACGAAGCCCGGCGTGAAGACCTCCGCCACGATCAGCAGCACGCCGAGCACCGTCCACACAACCCATGTCCAGGACGCGTCCATTATCCCTTAAACATATTTTTCAGGACGAACCAGACGTTCGCCGGGCGCTCCGCCAGCCGGCGCATGAAGTAAGGATACCAGTGTTTGCCGTACGGCACATAGACGCGCATGTTATAGCCGGCCTGGGCAAGCTTCACCTGTAAGTCTCGCCGGACTCCGTAAAGCATCTGGAACTCGAAAGTCTCTTTCCCGATGCCCTCCTGCTTGGCGTACTTGGTCGTCGCCTCGATCATCTTCGGGTCGTGCGTGGCGATGCCGTGATAGATGCCCGACGAGAGCAGCACCTTCATGATGCGGACGTAGTTTTCATCCGTGTCCTTCTTGTCCGGGAAGGCGACCTCGGGCGTCTCGTTGTAAGCGCCCTTGCAGATGCGTATGCGCGCGGGGATTTTCAGGATGTCCTGAACGTCGTCGTAGGTGCGGCGCAGGTACGACTGCAACACTATCCCTACGTCGTTGAGGCCGAACTCGGCGCGGAGGCGCTTGAAGATATCTATCGTCACCTGCGTGACGGCGGACGACTCCATGTCGATGCGGACGAAGTTGCCGCGGCGCGCGGCGTCCTCGACGACTTGGCGCGCGTTCCTGTAGGCCAGCTCCGGGTCAATCTCCAGGCCGAACTGCGTCAGCTTGATGGAGACGTTCGAGCGGATGCCCGTCTCGTCTATGCGCGCGAGGATGTTCAGGTACTCGCGCACCTCGCCTTCGGTTTCGGCGGCGCTGGCGACGGATTCGTTGAGATGGTCGAAGGAGGCCGTGCAGCCCTTGGCGTTGATCTCGCGGATGGCGGCGACGGCTTCTTCGATATCTTCGCCCGCGACGAAGCGGGTCGTCATCTTCTTGAAAGGGCTGAACCGCGTTGCGAAATTCTTCAGGCCCTCGTGCCGAGCTAAATAGAGCAGCGCGCTTCTCGTGACCATATCGGAGTGATGAGTGAAAGGCACTTACTACCTTTCACATCCGCATCGCTTCCCTTTCATGGATTGTCTGTCGTGATAGCCGCCAGCATAAGGGAAAGTTCGGCGCGCGCGCAAGCGCTGTCACTGCCCGATTCGGTTGAGGCCGATCTCTTCCTGGATGGGGCGCAGGGCGTCTATGACGAAGCGTATGTGCTCGTCCAACTCGACGCCCAGCTCAGCGACGCCCTGGCGTATGTCGTCGCGGTTGACCGTGCGTGCGAACGCCTTGTCCTTCAACTTCTTCTTGACGCTTGAGACTTCCATGTCGTCCAGGCTGCGAGAGGGGCGCACGAGCGTACACGCGACCAGGAAGCCGCATAGCTCGTCAGTGGCGAAGAGCGCCCGCGCCATCTCTGTGTCGCGCGGCACGCCCGTGTAGGTCGCGTGGCCCATAATCGCCCGGATGATGCGGTCGGGGTAGCCGCGCCCGCACATGATCGTCGCGCCCTTGTAAGGGTGCTCGTCGGCCGTGGGGAACATTTCGTAGTCGAAGTCGTGGAGCATTCCAGTGATGCCCCACTCGTCCACGTCGGCTTCGGGTCCGCCGTAGCGCGGCGCGCACGCGCGCATCGCCGCCTCGACCGCCAACGCGTGCTTACGCAGGCTGTCCCCCTTCGTATACTCGCACAGCAACTCCCAGGCGTCCTGTCTATTAGGCATAAGAGCAGTTGACTACTGTTTCAGTATTTCCCTGGAGATGACGATGCGTTGAATCTCGCTCGTCCCTTCGTAGATGGTCGTGACGCGCGCGTCGCGGTACATGCGCTCGACGGGGTAGTCGCGCGAGTAGCCGTTGCCGCCGTGAATCTGGACGGCGTCGGCGCAGACGCGGTTGGCCGTCTCCGAGGCGTAGAGCTTGGCCATCGCGGCGTAGTAGCCTGCGCGGCGGTCGCCCGCGTCCTTCATCGCGGCGGCGCGCAAGGTCAGGAGGCGCGCGGCGTCCGTCTCGGTCGCCATGTTGGCGAGCTTGAACTGTATGGCCTGAAACTCCGCGATGGGCTGGCCGAAGGCGTGTCGCTCCTTGGCGTACTTGGTCGCCTCGTCCAAAGCGCCCTGCGCGATGCCTGTGGAGAGCGCGCCGATGCCTATGCGCCCGTTGTCCAGGCTATTGAAGGCGACCTTGAGGCCGTTGCCCTCGCCGCCGAGGACGTTCGCCACGGGGACGCGCACGTCCGCGAAACTCATCTCGGCCGTCTGCGAGGCGCGTTGGCCCATTTTGTGCTCGATGGAAGAGACGGTCAGCCCCGGCGTGTCACCCTCGACGATGAAAGCCGTGACCTTGCTCTTGTTGTCCTCGCGCGAGGTGACGGCCATCACGATGTAGGTCTGCGCCTCGCCGCCGCTCGACACCCAGGATTTCGTGCCGTTGATGACGTAAGCGTCGCCGTCGCGCACGGCTCGCGTCCTCAGATTCGTAGCGTCCGACCCGGCCTGCGGCTCCGAAAGGCAGAAGGCTCCGAGCGTCTCGCCGCGCGCCAGCGGCACGAGATACTTGTGCTTCTGCTCCTCTGTGCCAAAACTGAGAATCGGGTAGCAGCAGACGGAATTGGTCACGCCGACGATCACGCAGACGGAGGCGTCGGCGCGCGCGATCTCTTCGAGGGCGAGGGCGTAGGCGACCGCGTCGAAGCCCGCGCCGCCCCACTCTTCGGGGATGATCATGCCCATCAGGCCGAGTTCCGCCAGCCCCTTCAACTGCTCTCTGGGAAAGCGCGCCTGCTCGTCGTACTCGTGCGCGCGCGGCGCGATTTCGGCCGCGACGAACTCGCGCACCGAAGCCTGCACCATCCTTTGCTCTTCCGTCAGCTCGAAATCCACTACACGCTCGCTCCTTTTTTTAAGTGCGAAACTATCACGGGAGAGTGACGCGGACAAGTGTGGAAAAGAACAGTGAATCATAAATGGTAAATACTAAATCGTCAGTCGAGTTCGTCCATTCCCCATTTACCATTTACCATTTACTGCTTTTTTAATTAAGATTGCGGGGCCTTAACAATTCTCTTCCCCAATAGCTGAACTTTAACCGAAGGATTCTATGCAAGAGCTTGCCACTCCAGAACCCGTGCCGCCCGCGGGGCAGCAGGACACCTCCGGCATCTTAGGCCACCCGAAAGGGCTGACGACGCTCTTTTTCACCGAACTCTGGGAGCGCTTCAGCTACTACGGCATGCGCGCCATCCTGATGCTGTACATGACTACCCCGCCGGACAGGGGCGGACTGGGCTTCGGGATTCCCGAGGCGGCGTCGATTTACGGGACATACACGATGTCCGTCTACCTGACGAACCTGCCGGGCGGCCTGATTGCCGACAAACTTCTGGGCGCGCGCCTCGCCGTCCTCGTCGGCGGCATCATTATCGCGTGCGGCCACTTTTCGATGATCTTCGCGTCGCTGCCCTTCTTTTACGCGGGCCTGGCGCTCATCGCCATCGGCACGGGCCTGCTCAAGCCGAACATCAGCACGATGGTCGGGAGCCTCTACGGCGAGGACGACCCGCGCCGCGAGAGCGGGTTCTCCATCTTCTACTTCGGCATCAACCTCGGTGCGGTGCTCGCGCCGCTGGTCTGCGGCTTTCTGGCACAGCGCCAGACCTTCAAGAACTTTCTTTCGAACATGGGCATGGACCCCAACACAAGCTGGCACTGGGGCTTCGCCGCCGCAGGCGTAGGCATGACAGTGGGGCTCATTGTTTACCTGTCACATCAGAAACGACTCGCCCACGTCGGCGTGCGGGCTAACAAACGGCTGGATGAGTTGACCACCGTGCCCAGGCAACCGCTAACGCGCGACGAGTGGAAGCGCATCGGGGCGGTTTTCGTCTTCTTCCTCTTCACCATACTTTTCTGGGCGGCCTATGAGCAGAAGGGCTCAAGTCTGAACCTTTTCGCCGAGAAGCTGGTTGATAGAAGGGTGTTCGGCTGGTCATTCGAGGCGAGCTACATGCAGTCTCTGACGGCGACTTTCGTCCTCATGCTCGCCCCCCTGTTCGCGTGGCTCTGGATTCGGATGGGCAAGCGCCAGCCTTCGAGCCCCATCAAATTCACTTTCGGCCTGCTCTTCATCGGCCTCGGCTACCTGCTGATGGTTCCCGCCTCCTGGCTCACGGCCAACGGCAAAATCAGCCCGTTCTGGCTGGTCGGCCTCTACTTCCTCGAAGTGGTCGGCGAGATGTGTCTGAGCCCGGTGGGGCTGAGCACGGTGACGAAGCTCGCGCCGGCGAAGCTCCTGGGCATCATGATGGGCGTCTGGTTCCTGGCCGCCGCGCTCGGCAACAAGCTCGCGGGCTTCTTCGCGGGCTTCTTCGACCCGAACAACTCCAACACGCTCGTCAAGCTCTACGGCGGCATCGCCGTCGGTCTCTTCGTCTCGGCCGCTGTGCTGGCGCTGCTGACGCCGAAGATCAAGAAGCTGATGGGCAAGGTGCATTAAAGCAACTCTCTTCTTATCGCGGAGCCTATGAAGGAAGGGACGGCCGAGGTCAACGGGACGAAGCTCTACTACGAGGTGGTGGGCGAAGGTTTTCCGCTCGTGCTCATCAGCGGCGGCGGGACGCTGGACAGGCGGGCGTGGGACAACCAGTTCGAGGCGTTCGCCAGGAGCTACAAGGTCATCCGCTACGACATCCGCGGCATAGGGAAATCGGCGCGCCCGCGTGCGGCCTTCTCTCACAGCCGCGACCTCTACGCGCTGCTAAAATTTCTCAAGGTCAAGAAGGCGCACGTCGTCGGACTCTCCTTCTCCGGCGCGATAGCGATTGATTTCGCGCTCGAACACCCGGAGATGGTTGACCACCTCATGCTGGCCGCGACGGGGACGAGCAGCGACGCCAAGGCGCAAGCGAACGTCGAGGGTCTTGCCGCGCTGACCGCGATGGTAAAGA
The DNA here is from genome assembly GCA_963848875.1 of uncultured Acidobacteriota bacterium. Lineage (GTDB taxonomy): Bacteria > Acidobacteriota > Blastocatellia > Pyrinomonadales > Pyrinomonadaceae > QHXM01. Next base: position 368,934 of record CAWKFJ010000007.1, on the reverse strand, counting down.
AAGCCGGCCTTGAGCAGACCGCTCAAGTCATCGCGGGCCTTCCCTTCTTCATCTCCCAGGATAACCAGACGGCGCGTGAAAAAATTCGGCGCATCTACCTGGACAACCGCGACCTCTTCGACAACGGCTTCCCCCTCATCACGCTCTGGCAGCCAACAGAGCCTGCGGCCGGCGCGCGGCTCTCCGAGATTCGCTCGCCCGCGCTCATCCTCGCGGCCGAGAACGACCACCCGGCCTACAAGGAGATAACCGACAAGCTGGCGGCGGGCATCAAGGGGGCAAGAAATGTAGAGATTCCCGGTGCGACCCACCTGATGCACATGGACAAGCCGAAGGAGTTCAACCGGGCCGTACTTGAGTTCCTCGGCAAGCGTTAACGCCCGCTGCCGGGCCTCGCGGTTTGTCTACGAATGTAGACGGCTGTCCTCAGATGGTCACAGCCCGCGGTTTTGGCACAGCCGTATTCACCGATTTCTCACCGCCTGGCACACGTCGCCTCTCGTCCGCCCTTGTGGTACGGCGGTTGCCCATCGACCTTCCGTAGAAAACCCTTCGCTTGTTAACCCACCCTCGACTTCCCACCAGATAGGAGAAGAAAGTATGGGCATCAGAAAAAATGCGGCTCGCCTGTCCCCCACCGAGAGGGACAACTTTCTGCGGGCGGCCCTGACACTAAAACATACCATCGCCAACCCGGGCGCGCCGGCCAATCAACAGATCAGTATCTTCGATCAATTCGTGGCGATACATCTCTACACTCTGTCCATCAACGTGCCCGGCGGCGGAGCCTTCAACATGGGGCACCAGAACTCCGCGTTCTGTCCCTGGCACCGCTACTACCTGCTCAGATTCGAGCAGGCGCTTCAGGCCGTGGACCCGACCGTCACCCTCCCCTATTGGGACTGGACGGATCACGCGGCGTCGCAGAACATTATTTTTCAGGACGACTTCCTGGGGCCGAACGGCGGGGCCGGCGGAGTCGGCGGCGGCACCGTCCGCTCCGGCTATTTCGCTTTCGACAGGCCGGGCGCGGGCGCTAATCCAACGCCGCTGCCGGCGTGGTGGCCCGGCGGGGCGGGCGGCCTCCCCGGCTGGCGCGTCAAGTCACAGTTGCAGCAGGGGTGGGGGAGCACTTTGCAGCGCTCGTTCAGCCCTTTCGGTCAGTTGGAGACGCAGGCCGACGTGCAGACCTGCCTCGCGAAACTGAATTACGAGAACCCGGGCGGCTTCAGGCCCTTTCTGGAGGGCGGCGGCCCCCTCCAGATGCACAACGGGATGCACGGCTGGGTCGGCGGAAACATGGGCGACCCCAATTCCTCCCCCAACGACCTGATCTTCTACATGCACCACTGCAACATAGACCGCCTGTGGGCCATGTGGCAGATTGACGGCCACCAGGGCGCGGCCTTCTATCCCGCGGTCGGCAGGCCGCAGGGCCACAATTTGAACGACCCGATGTGGCCCTGGGTGGGCGGCCTCGCCGGATACTCTTCCAACAACTCTCAGTTGAACATCGTCATCCCAGACTTCACGGGCGAACCCATCCAACACCCCGCGGACCTGTTAGACCACCGCGCTCTGGGCTTCGCCTATGACACAGAGGTGGTGCTGGGCGTCGCCCTCGACCAGACCGGGAGCATGACCGGGCTGACCCCGGACCCCCTGACGGGCATGGCCCCCAACATCTCCAAGTGGGAGGCCGCCAAGCAGGGCGTCTCGGCGCTGCTCCACGACTGCGAGGCTGCTTACACGGCCGCCGAGGCTTACGTCGTGGCCGGCGTCGAAACTTTCAGGTCAACCGGGGCCGGAAATACTTTCACACAAATCTTCCCCGGCGCACACTTCGGCGTGGTCAAAAACGGCGGGGCCGTCAGCCAGCTCAACTTTGAAGCCAACATCGCGGCGCAGTCGCCCAACGGCGGCACCCCGCTGGCCGGAGCCCTGACCGACACGGACACCAATCTGGTCCGCGCGCCCTTCACGAATCAGCCGGCCGGTGACCAGCGTTATCTCTCCATCTTAACCGACGGGATGGCGACCGCCCCGCCCCCGCTCTCAAGTCTGGGCACGCCCGCCTTCCCCGACACAATCATCTTCGCGATGGGCTTCGGGATCGGCGGCGGCTGGGACGGCGTGGATTACACGACCATCGCGGACATGACGACGAAGGGCAAGACGGCCCCGGCAGGAGTCAATCAGGTCTTCCACGGCGAAAACGCTGGCGTCATAGACAAGTTCTACACGAACTCAGTCGCGGCCTCCATCGGCTACACGCCCTCTGTTGACCCGATTTTCGACCTCTACCCAGGCGAGCATGTGCATCTCCGCTTCGACGTGACCGAGGCCGACCAGGGCTACATGATTACGGCCCAGGGGTTCGACTTTAACGACGGGAACTGGGATTTCTGCCTGATGGCCCCGAACGGGATGCACTGCGCGGACACACGCGTCGGGGCACACGGGCCTTCGCCCGCCACCAGCGGCCACGGCGGCCGCGGCCACAGCCACGGCGGCAGCACCGAAGTCCTCGCGCCCTTCCTCGTCACCATGAAGCAGCGGCGGGGACGTTGCACCATCTTCCTCAACCGGAACGGAGCCGACGGGCACGTCTGGGCCGGGCGCTGGCACTTCATGGCCTACTACAAGGCGGACCCGGACGAGCCCTTGATGGTCATGCCCAGTCTCGCTGACTTCACCCTGCCCACTGGCGCGCCGCCCGTGCGTGGGCCGCTCTACTCTCGGTTCGCCCTCAAGCCCGCGGAGCGTCTGCCCGTTCGCGCCGTCGCCGGCAGCCCCGCGCATCAACTGGCGACGGGCCTTAACGGCGTCAGCACGACCTCGCCGGATGCGCCGTGCGCGGTCTCGATTAACATCTTCAACCGGACGAGCAACCAGGCGAGCCTGACGGCCACGGCCAAGGAGCCCTTCGCGGGCGAGGACATCACCCTCACACTAAAGCTCTCCGACATGGCCGGCGGCACGTATGACCTCAGCATCATCGCGGCGCGGATGGTGGCCCCCAACCACGCCTTAGGGAATGCGCTCGCGGACCTTCAGACCATCCCCGTCAAGAACAGACGGCAGTACCTCAACCGTGGGAACACGGAAGAGCCCTTCAACCTCCTCCAGTACCTGGCCGCGTACGAGGAGGCCAAGCCCGGCGCGTTCGCCATCCGGGACGAAGAGATTGTGTTCAAACAAAAGGACGCCAACACCTGGACCGCCCGCGTCAAAGGCAACGCGTTTCCGGGCGTCTACCGCTTCGGCGTCTACGTCGAAGGGACCTACACGCACAGGGAGGAGGAAGAGCACGAGGGAGAGAAAGACAAGAGCTTGCTGAAAGAGATCGAGGAGTGTTGCGGGCACGGGCCTCAGCGGTACACGAGGTCACTGCACACAGAGATCGCGCTGGGGATTAAGCCGGACGAAAAACAGAGCCGCCCGGCGCTGCACTGGCTGGCCCCCAACAAGTTCGTCGTCAGCGTCGCACTCCGCGACGCGCAAGGAAACGTCGCCTTACCGACGCCGGCCTCCACCCCGACCCTCACGGTCAACGGCCTGCCCGTCCGTGTCAATGTCTTGCCGTCGCTGACGGGCGAGCACCAACTTGAAGGCACAGTCTCCGGAAAGGGGCTCAAACTCACCCCGGAGGGCCAATCCCTGCAAGGGACCGACATCACCCTGGACGCCGAGACAGGCGACAAAGTTTCCGTCAAGCCGGGTGAGACTCTCAAGGTCGGCATAGAGGTCTCTGGCCGGAAGTTGAAGGTCGAGACGCCTAAGCTCGTCGGCGACAGGGAGACACTCAAGGTCTTCGCCGCCGGGTCATCGGAGGCTTTGAAACTGACGGTCGAAAACCGTCAGCCCCTGGCCACCAAGAAAGAGGCTAGAGACCTGGGATTTAAACCCGATTAAGACTCGTTTCAGGAGCACGCGACCCGCGTGCGCCTGAGTTCAGGTGAAGAGCCGCCCGCGACCCGACGGCAATGGGGCGCGGGCGGCTCTCGTCTGTCGCTTGTCGCCCGTTTCCCTTCTCCTTTACAATGCGCGCTGAGTCAAACGTACACTCGCCTGCGCAATGAAGCCTCTGCTGTTAACGGTGCTCGCGGCCTACGTGGTCGCGGCGGTACACTCGGTCCTGGCGTTCGTCAACAAGCGGCGCACCCTGGAGCGCATCACGCTGGGCTCGCTCGCCTTCGGCTTCGTCCTGCACACCGTCTCGCTCATCACGGACTGGACCGAGGACGGCCACTATCCGCTCTTCGGCCTGCGCGAGACGCTCTCGTTTCTGGCCTGGACGCTGGTGGCCGCCTACGGGCTCATCGTCTACCGCTACCGCACGCAGTCGCTGGGGGTTGTCACGCTCCCGCTCGTGGCCGTCCTGACTTTTATCGCGTCGGTCGCGCGCGACGCCACGGCCGCCGCCGCGTCCACGACCGTTTCCGACATGAACGCCGCGTGGCTCTTCCCGGTCCACACGACGCTCCTGATCTTCGCCTACGCCTCGTTCTTCGTCGTCTTCCTCGCGAGCGTCATGTACCTCTTGCAGGAGCGCGAGTTGAAGCTGAAGACTTTCAGCGCCATCTTCCACCGGCTGCCGTCCTTGACGACCGTCAACAACATCGCCACTTCGGCGGCCGGGCTGGGGTGGACGCTCCTGACGCTCGGCATCCTGACCGGCATGGTCTGGTCGCGCTCGCGCGATAACCGCCTCTGGCACAACGACCCGAAGGAGATTTTCGCGGCGCTGACGTGGCTGCTCTACCTCGCGCTGGTGCTCTACCGCGCGACCGCCGGCTGGCGCGGCCGCCGCGCGGCGTGGATGGGCGTGGCCGGCTTCGCGCTCGTGCTCTGCACCTTCTTCGGGGCGCGGCTCCTGGGCGGCTATCACGTTTTCGGGTAAGATAAAGCCACGCTCCAAGCGTATTTTTTGAGTCATATCTGCGACTGTTTAAGTGTTCGTACTCTGACTCCCGACCCCTGCGCTTATGTCCATCGTACTCGTCGGACTCAACCACAAGACGGCCCCCGTGGAGGTGCGCGAGCGTCTGGCCTTCACGGATGAGGCGTGCGCCGATGGCTTGCGTGCGCTCGTTGATGGCCAGGTGGTGAGCGAGGGACTCATCGTCTCGACCTGCAACCGCGTCGAGGTGCTGGCGGCCACGGCCGAGGAGCGCCTCGTCGAAGGCAAGGAGCGCATCAAGGAGTTTCTCAGCCGCTCGCGCTCCTTCTCGCGCGAGGACTTCGGCACACACTTCTATAGCCACGAGGACGACGCGGCCGTCCGCCACGTCTTCCGCGTCGCCTCCTCGCTCGACTCGATGGTCGTCGGCGAGCCGCAGGTTTTGGGCCAGGTGCGCCGCGCCTACTCCGTCGCGGTCGAGGCCGGCACGGCCGGGCGCGTCCTCAACCGCCTCGTCCACCAGGCGTTCCGTGTCGCCAAGCGCGTCCGCACCGAGACAGGCATCGCCGCCTCGGCCGTCTCCATCAGCTATACCGCGGTCGAACTTGGCCGGAAGGTTTTCGGGAGCCTCAAGGGCCGCACAGTCCTCGTCGTCGGCGCGGGCGAGATGGCCGAGCTTTCCGCCAAACACCTCGTCAGCGCAGGCGTCTCGCGCGTTCTCGTGACCAACCGGACGGAAGAGACCGCGCGGCAGCTCGCCGCTGAGTTCGGGGGCGAGGCCATCCCCTTCTCGCGCCTCGCCGCCAGCCTGGCCGAGGCGGACATAGTCATCTGCTCTACGGGCGCGGGCGAGTACATCATCACCCCGAAGATCGCGCGCGAAGCTCTGGAAATCAGGCGCAACCGCCCCGCCTTCTTCATAGACATCTCCGTCCCGCGCAACATAGACCCGGAGGTGGGCCGCATCCCCAACCTCTTCATCTTCGACATAGACGACCTCGAATCGGTCATCGCCTCCAACATCCGCGAGCGCGAGCGCGAGGCCGAGCGCGCCGAGCTGATTGTCGAGTCTGAGGTGATGCAGTTCCAACAATCGCTCCGCACGCTCGACATAGGCCCGACGCTCGGCGCGCTCCGCGAAAAGCTACAGGAGATTGCGCGTACGGAGATGGAGCGTCAGCGGCAGCGCCTCGGCGAGCTGACGCCCGAACAGGAGCGCGCCATCGAGGGCATCCTGATGGCGACCGTCAACAAGATTTCTCACCCCATCATCTACCGCCTGAAAAGCTACTACGACACGGGCGAGTCCGCTGAAGTCCAAGCCTGGCGCGACATTTTCGGCCTCGAAGAAGGAGAGCAGTAACCGAGTCGCATGGCGAGCAGCAGTTCTCCCGCCAAAGGAGAGAAAACAGACCGGCCGCTCGCGGGCCGCACCGTCGTCATCACGCGCGCGCGGGCGCAGAGCGCGGAGTTCGTCGCGGAACTGGAACGCCTGGGCGCGCGCGTCGTCGGCTGCCCAACCATTGAGATTGTGGAGCCCGAAAGCTTCGCCCCGCTGGACGAGGCCATCGAAAACCTCTACGGCTACGACTGGCTCATCCTCACGAGCGTGAACGGCGTAGACCATTTCCTCCGGCGGCTCGAAAAATTGGGCCATGAGCTGAGCGAGCTGGACGAGCTGCGCGTCTGCGCCATCGGCGAGGCCACGGCCCTGCGCCTGCGCGAAGCGGAAGTCCACGTCGATGTCGTCCCGGAACAGTTCAAGGCCGAGGGCGCTTTCAGCGCGATAGAGGCTTACGTCGGCGGGCGCGAGCGCCTTAATCGCCTCAACTTCCTCATCCCGCGCGCCGCGGTCGCGCGCGACTACTTGCCGGACGCGCTGGAAGACGCCGGGGCGCGCGTGGATGTCATCCCCGCCTACCGCACTGTGCGGCCGCAGACCTCTGAGCGCGGGCGCGTCGAGGCGCTGCTCGCGGGCGGCGCTGTTGACTGCATCACCTTCACCAGTTCCTCCACGGTCAAAAACTTCGCCGCCCTCTTCGACACGACCGACCTGAGCGCGCTGCTCCAGGGCGTGACGGTCGCCTGCATCGGCGATATCACGGCCGCCACCGCCGCCGAATACAATCTGCGCACACACATCCTGCCCGGCGAGTTCACAGTCCCCGCCCTGACCCGCGCCATCGCCGATCATTACTCGAAGCTTTAATAAGAATTTCACGCAAAGGCGCAAAGTAAAAACTTAAGGCGCAAAGTGCGAATGCCATTCAACCCTTTGCGCCTTCTGCCTTCCCTTTGCGCCTTTGCGTGAAACTTCCCTGCCGAATCTGATGCCTGTCGCCGTCTGTGCTAAACTTCCGCGCATGGCGAAGGCGCGCGTTCTGATTGTGGACGACGAGAAGGCTGCGGGCGAAGGCTTGCGCGATCTGCTGGCCGCGGAAGGTTACGAGACGTTGGCGGAAGGCGACGGGGTCGCGGGCTTGAGCCGCGTCGAAGAGTTCCTGCCCTCTGTCGTCATCACGGACGTGCTGATGCCGCGCATGGACGGCTTCGCCCTCCTGCGGGAGATTCGCTCACGCTATCCGGAGACGGCCGTCATCCTCCTGACGGGCCAGGGCTCCGTCGAGATGGCCTTGCGCGCCATACAGGAAGAGGGCGCGTACCATTACTTCGAGAAGCCGATTGACATGAAGAAGCTGCGCCTCGTCGTGGAGCGCGCGGTCGAATACGCGGAAGCGCGGCGCGAGAACGAGGCGCTGCGCCGCCAGCTCAGGGATCGCGGGGCCTTCGGCGAGCTGGTCGGCAAGTCCGAGCCGATGCGCCAGATTTACCACCTGATCGAGCAGGTCGCCCCTTCTTCAGCCTCAGTCCTCATCACGGGAGAGTCCGGCACAGGCAAAGAGATCGTCGCGCGCACGATTCATAACTTGAGCCCGCGCGCGGACGAGCAGTTCGTCGCCATCAACTGCTCCGCGATTCCAGAGACGCTGATGGAGAGTGAACTCTTCGGCCACGAGAAGGGCGCGTTCACGGGCGCGGCCTCGCGCCGCCAGGGCTGCTTCGAGCTGGCCAACGGCGGCACGCTGCTGCTCGACGAAATCGCAGAGATGCCCACGCTCCTTCAGGCGAAACTCCTTCGCGTGCTCGAAGAACGCTCGATGCGGCGGCTCGGCAGCACGCAGGAGATTCCCGTGGACGTACGGCTGCTCGCAGCCACGAACAAGAACCCGCTCGACGCCGTCCACAACGGGACGTTGCGCGAGGATTTGCTCTACCGCCTCAACGTCATCACCATCGAGATGCCCCCGCTGCGCGACCGCAAGGAAGACCTCCCGCTGCTGGCACAGCACCTCGTCACACAATTGGCACAGAAGCACAACCGCCCGGCCTGCTCGCTCTCGCAGCCCGCGTTGCAAGTTTTACAGTCGCACACCTGGCCCGGCAACGTCCGCGAACTCCGCAACGCCATCGAGCGCGCCGTCATCATCTGCTCTGGCGAAGAGATCGAGCGGCACCACCTCGCGCCTTACCCTGTTGACCAACGCGCGCGCGTCCGCAGCGAGGACACGCTGACGCTCCCCGTCGGCACGCCCATCGAAGAGGTCGAGCGGCAGATGATCTTGCGCACGCTCCAGAAGACGGACAACAATAAGACACGCGCCGCCGAGCTTTTGGGCATCAGCCTGAAGACCTTGCACAACAAGCTCAGACTCTACCGCGAGCGCGGCCAACTGCCTGCGGCGCATCCCGCCAATACCCCCGACGGCGAGTTTCTGCGAAGGACGGGCGACGAATCATGAGAGGCGGCAGCGCCCTTCTGCGTCGCCAGATCACGCTCATCACGCTTCTGGTCGCGTCCGTCTCCCTCGTCCTCATCGCGGCCAACATCGCGCAGCTCACACGCTCGCTCGTCTCTAGCTTGCGCGACCAGGCCGAGCGCGTCACCCTCCAGGCGGCGACGGCCGTAGAGGCCGCGGTCGTCGCCGCGCCCGACGAACCGCCCAACCGCGCCGTGGGCGAGTCGCAGGCGGCGCGCGAGTTCGCAGAGGCCGTCGTCAAACGCGGCGCTCCCATCACCTCGCTCGTCATCTTGGACCGCGAAGGGCGCGTGATCCTGCAAGCGCCACAGAACCAGGCAACGCGGACGACAACGCCGCTCGAAGTCCTGGCGAACGCCTCCGTCTTCTCGCGCCTGCGGCAGATTCTCTCCAGCAGCCCCGTTGAGTACGAATACTCACGCGCCCTGCGTTATCGCGGGGAAGAGTTTGGCCGCGTGCGTCTGACCGTCTCGCTCGCGTCCGTCAGACGCGAAGTCTGGACGAATCTGCTCACGAACCTGCTGCTCGCGTTGGCGGCCATCGCCGCCGCGACCTTCGTCGCCATCAGCTCGAACAAATTGATTACGGCTCCGCTGCGCGCCATCTCCACGTCCATCGCCCAGCTCGAAGAGGGCCGCGGCGGCGGATCAATAGAACGCGTGGACAACAAAATCAGGAGCACTGACATTGAAGCGGTGGCCGACCGTATAGAGCAGTTGAGCCGCCAGATCGCCGGCGACCGTTCGCAACTGCGCGAGGCGCGCGGCGGCCTACAGCAGATTCTTCAGAACTTGCAGGAACGTTTGCTCCTCGTCAGCGCCGACGGCCGCGTGATGCTCGCCAGCCCCGGCGCGGGCGCGCTCCTCAATTCCGAGCAGCCTATGGAGGGGCGCAAGCTCTCAGAGATTGTTGGCCCAGAACACCCGCTCGTCTCGCTCACCGAAAACGCGCTCGCGTCGCGCTCGGCGGCCGCGCGCGTCACGCTTCCCGCGTCGAACGGTGAAGCGGCGCGCGCGACGGTCGCCTCCGTCCAGCCCATCAAGGACCGCGGCGAGATCGTCGGCGCGCTCGTCTCTCTGCACGACCGCGAGACGGTCGCCAAGCTCGAATCGCAGTTAGACTATTCCGAGCGGCTGGCGGACTTCGCGCGCATCACTTCCGGCATCGCTCACGAAGTCAAGAACCCTCTGAACGCGATGGTCATACACCTTGAGCTGCTGCGCTCGAAGCTGCAAAGAATCAGCCCCGCGGCCGACGACGCGCGCCCGCAGCTAGACATCCTGACCTCCGAGATTCAGCGACTCGACCGCGTCGTCCAGACTTTTCTAGACTTCACGCGGCCGCCGCGCGTCAACCTGCGCCCGCTCGACGTGAACCAGATTCTAGAAGAGACGCTCGCGCTCGCCGCGCCCGAGGCCGAGACGCGCGGTTCGACCGTCTGGCGTTCGTTCGAGCCGGGCCTCCCGCCGGTCGCAGGCGACGCGGACCTCCTCAAGCAGGCTTTCCTCAACATCGTCATCAACGGCTTTCAGGCGATGGAGGACGGCGGGCGGCTCCTGGTTCAGACCGCACACGACGGCGCGGCCCACGTCCTCGTCACCATCAAGGACCACGGCCCCGGCATCAAGCCCGAGGCCCGCGAGCGCATCTTTCATCTTTATTACACGACCAAACCCGGCGGCAACGGCATCGGCCTGGCCCAAGCCTTCCGCGCTGTACAGCTCCACGACGGCCGGATCACCTTCGACTCCCAACCCGGCGAGGGCACGACCTTCAACATCCGGCTGAAAGCAGTGACGAGTGATGGATGACGAGTTAAAGCTTCTTGCTCATCACTTGTCACTCGTCACTCTTTAATGTTATTCATCCCGGCACATGTCCGTTCTTCTCTTCTTCGTCGATGGTTTAGGAATTGGCACACGTGGAGCGCAGAATCCGCTCGACGGGTTGGCGGAGGCCGCGCCGCTCGCCGTCTTCGAGGGCGAGGAGCCTGAGCCGATTTTCGACGGGCGGCTGGTCAGGACGGACCCGCGTCTGGGCGTCGAGGGCCGCCCGCAGAGCGCGTCCGGGCAGACGACGATTCTGACGGGCGTCAACGCGCCGGCCGCGCTCGGCTACCACAAGCAGGGCTTTCCCAACGAAGCCCTACGCGAGATCATCAAGGGCGCCTCCATCTTTCTACAGCTCAACCAGGCCGGCGTCGGCCCGAACACTTTCGCCAACGCCTACACGCCCCTCTTCTTCGACGCGCGCCCGCGCTGGGTCTCCGCGACGACCGTCGCCGTCGAGGCCGCGGAGATGCGCTTCCGCGACCTGGAAGACATGCAACGCGGGCGCGCGGTCTTTCAGGACTACACGAACCAGATGTTAATCGAGCGCGGCTTCCCCACAAGCCCGCGCACGCCCGAAGAGGCCGCGGAAATTCTGGCACAGCTCACGACCGAGCACCGCTTCACGCTCTACGAATACTTCATCACGGACAAGACTGGCCACGCGCAGGACATGGAGGCCGCACGCCTCGTGCTCACGGGCCTCGCGCGCTTCGTGCGTCACCTTCTCTCGCGTCTAGACCTCGCGCGCACGACCGTCATCCTGACCAGCGACCACGGCAACATCGAAGACCTCTCGTCGCGCAACCACACGCTCAACGACGTGCCCACCCTCGTCTGGGGCGAGCACCAAGACCGTGTCGCGGCGCGTGTACGCAGCCTCGCAGACATCACGCCTTCAATCGTCGGAATCCTCACGGGGAAAGCGAGCACAGCCTGATGGGAAAGCCGGCGCCTCCTGACGTCAACGACAAGCGTGAGATTTTCGGCTGGCTGATGTATGACTGGGCGAACTCCGCCTTCTACACGACGGTCGTCGGCGCGCTCTTCGGCCCCTACCTGACGGCGCTCGCGCAGGCTTCCGTCGGCGAGAACGGGACCATTTTCGACCTTGGCTTTCTAGGCCCCGTGACAGCCAAATCGCTTCACGGCCTGACGGTCGCGGTCGCGGTCTTCTTGCAGTTTTTCCTGCTGCCTATCCTGGGGGCGATTGCCGATTACACGAATCTGAAAAAACCCCTGATGGCGGTCTTCTGCTACCTCGCCGTCGCCGCCAACTGCCTGATGTTCTTCGTGACGGGCAACCTGTACCTGCTGGGGAGCCTGCTGTTCATCATCTCTAACCTCTGCTACGGGGCCGCCATAGTCTTTTACAACGCCTACCTGCCGGAGATTACGACGGAAGACCGGCGCGACAAGGTTTCGAGTCGCGGGTACGCGCTCGGCTACCTGGGCGGCGGATTGCTGCTGGCTTTGAATCTGGCCCTGGTGAGCTTCGCGGAGAGCCTTGGGATTTCCAAGGGCATGGCCGTGCGCATCTCGCTGCTATCGGCCGGCGTGTGGTGGGGCGGCTTCAGCATCATCACGTTCCGCCGCCTCAAGACGCGCGCCGCGCCCAGGAGACTCCCTGCGGACAAGAGCTTCCTGACCGTCGGATTCTCCCAGCTCGCCAGGACGTTCCGCGAACTTAAACGTCTGCGCCACACGCTCAGATATTTAATCAGCTACCTGCTCTATAACGACGGCATCCAGACGGTCATCGGCCAGGCGTCGATTTTTCTGGCACAGGAACTTTTCATATCGCGCGGGCAGGCGGCCCCAGAGTCGTTCCTGCTCGGCATCTACCTGCTAGTCCAGTTCCTGGCCATCGGCGGGTCACTCCTCTTCGAGCGCATTGCGAGGTGGGTCGGGACGAAGAAAGCGATTCTCGTCTCGCTCGTCATCTGGGCCGGGATAGTGATCTACGCTTACGGGTTTCTGCAAACGATTTCGCAGGCGTGGGTGATGGCGGGGATGATTGCGATTGTGCTCGGCGGCTCGCAGGCGCTCTCGCGCTCGCTCTTCTCGCGGATGATTCCGAAAGGGCGTGAGAACTCCTTCTTCGGTCTTTACGAAGTCTCCGAGCGCGGCACCTCGTGGATCGGGCCGCTGGTCTTCAGCCTCGTCGTCGCACGCACCAACTCTTATCGCCAGGCGGTCCTCTCGCTCATCTTCTTCTTCGTCGCCGGGATGGTGATTCTGTTTTTCACGGACACGGACAGGGCTGTCCACGAAGCCGGGAACGCGTTGCCGGAAGAGGTTGGGAAGAGCGCCGCAGGTTAGCTCGCCACTTTCCGCCTGTTGACCTCGGCCTTGCTTTCAAGACAGGCCGTGGAACAGTAGGTGGCGTTGGACGAGCGCAGTTGGAGCGCGCGTGAGGCTGGAACCCAGGTCTCGCAGGCGGCGCAGCGCACCAAGCGGTCGCCGGCGCTTCGGACGGCGGGAGCAGGGGCGCTGGTCTGCCCCGCGGCGCGGCCGACTTCGCGCGCGACGCCGAACATCTGTCGCGCCATCCTGATGTAAGGGCGCAGGCGCAGGTAGATGAGAAGAAAGATAACGCCGATGATGCCTAGGACGATTAGTAGCTTCAAACTCTCTCCTGAAATCTCTGTGTTGGAGCCGAGTGTACCAAATCGAATTATAAAAGGCGACGCGCGCCGCCTCCGTTAAATGGGAGGTGACGCGCGTCGCGCGGCTTCGTGTCCTGGCGAAAATCTATTCGCCGCCGGAGTTGTTATTCTCCGCGGATGGGGCCGGCAGGTCATCCTTGCGCCGGCGCGGCAACGGGTCGTTATCGCGGCGGCGCGGGCCGGAGCCTTCCGCGCGGCGGTCAATCATTCCGGGCGGCAGGCGCTTACCCTTGATGGCCTCTTCCAGGATGCGCGTGATCTCCTGCGAGAGCGTGCGATGCTCGGCACGGGCGCGCTGCTGCAAAGCCTCTTTGAGTTGGTTAGGCACGTAGGCCCCTATGAAAACCCCTTTGCGGTTCGCCATCTCCGTCGTGCGCCTTTCGGTTAGGATTCGGTCGGAAAGCTTTTGGTCCGGTAACGTGAGTTCAGAAAATTGCGCCGTGCAATTTGAGAGCAGGTCTATAAGCCGAATTCTGTTCCCAGGGGGTTAGCCCTGGGCGGCGATCATTCATCTAGCCCAACCGTCGCCGGTTGGATCGAGCGACCTACCCGGAGGTCGTAGCGCGCCTCGCGGCGCGGCTTTGGGCGGGCAGCCCTGTTTGACGCCTCCCTATTTGGTCTTGCACTGCGAGGAGTTTGCCTAGCCGCGGAGTGTTACCACCCGCGCTGGTGCGCTCTTACCGCACCGTTTCACCCATTACCCGCTGCCTCAAAGAGGCCCGCTGGCTGGTCTGTTCTCTGTTGCACTTGTCGTCGCCCGGTGGGGACTCGTGCGGAATCCGCACGCGCCCTGCGCCAGACGCCCAGCCGTTAGCTGGCTCGCTGCCCTGTAGTGTTCGGACTTTCCTCTCCCCCGCCCTAAGGCGAGGCAGCAACCGCCCGACCTGCTCTCTTGCAAGGCCCGGCCATTATAGCAAACCAGTGTTCAACACTTCCAGCACAAAAGTTAACAGTATACTTACATGGGGGTTAGCCGAAATATCTGATCCCGACGCGTAGACTCCTGAGGAGCGCGGGCGGCAGCGAGACGGCCAGGAGCAGGGACATCAGTGCGTGAGAGAGGGCGAGGGCCGGCAGGTTCGGGGCGCGCTGGTAGACGTGAGCCCAGACGAGGCCGCCGGCGAAAGTCGCAAACGTGAGCCAGGGGTTCGGCAGGTGTAGCAAGGCGAAGACGAGGGCGACGAGCAGGACGCTGCGCCAGCCAGTTCCGAGAGCGAGTTGTGCGCGGCGGTTGATGAAGCCTTGCAGGACGTACTGCTGCGTCAGGCCCCAGAGCGGCAGCCACACGGCCCACTCCATCAGTTGGCGGCCGTCGAAGCGCAGGCTTTTCAAGAGCCATCCAGCGCCGACGATGACTGCGGCCGCGGCGAGCATGGGCCAGGCAAGCAACCGCGCCGCACGCCAGAAATTGTCCAGCCGCCAGCCGACGGCGCGCGCCGTCTCGCCGCGCTCGCGGTGCGAGAAGAGCATGAGGGCGAGGGCCAGGCCCAAGGGGACGGCCGCGACCAGTTTGCTGTTGCCCGCGAATGGTAAGACCACCCACTCGGCTATCAGGAACGACGCCGTCACGGACGCGACCTCCCACAGCGCCAGCGCACGCTCGCCCGCGGCGACAGTCTTGTCGTCCGATTCAGCCGTCATCTTATTCTCCACCCTCATCGGGCACGACGGTAAAGGTCAGCGGTTTGTCTACGAGTTGTAACGTGCGGCGCTGTCCTTCGCCGCTCGCGTGGACGACGTAGACGCGCGCCTCGTGCTGGCCCGCGGGAAGCGGCGGGGTTTTGAAGACGAAGCCGTGACGCTCGTCGGCGGCACGACCGGCGGCCAGCACATCCGGGCGCGTAGCGTCCGCGAAGCGGTGGGCCACGAAAAGGCCATCAATGTAGAGCTGAACCTCTACGCGCGCCTGCGGGTCGTTGTGATTGACGGCCCAGCCGGCGATTTGGCGCGAGTTGGCCACGTCGAGCGAGCCGCGGAAGTAGGGGTTGAAGGCCGTCAGGAAAAAGCCCACGGCGAGCGCCCCGACGAGGAGCGTCTCGACGAGGGACTTGCCGATCAGAAAATGGGTCAGGCGCGCACGCCCCCCTGGCTTCAACGCGGCCGATCTCTCCATACTCGCACTCTGAAAAAAGAAGGGGCGGCGCCTCCAAAAGTCGCCGCCCCTTCGTCGTGGTCGTCAATGCAGGCCGAGCAACTTTACTGGCCCGAGTAGCTGTTGCTGTTCGTGTCCTGGTAGTTGAGCGTGTGGCGCGTCGTCAGCGTCGCGTCGGCCGGGAGATTCGCGCGAAGGCGGACTGCGACCCTCAAAACGGCCGTGTCGCCGGGCGCGAGTTCCGCCACGCGCCACGTGAAGCGCTGGCTTGAGCCCGGCGCATCTTGCGGGTTCAAGCTGGGGTCCGAGTTGACGAACTCCAGCGCGTCCGGCAACGTCTCGACCACCGTCAGATTCTTCGCCAGGCCGCTCCCCTCGTTGACGAGGACCAAGCGGTAGAAGATCGAATCGCCGGGGGCCGTGGTGTCGCTCGCCTGCTCTGTGCGGACGCGGACGCGCGGCGTGGCGACCGTTAGCACCGTGTTGGCCTCACTTGCTTCGCGGCCGCTTGAGAGCGAGCGCGCCACGACGTTGTAGGAGAACTGCTGGCGGTCCGGCGTCGAGGCCGGAATCTGCACGCGCAGGAGCAAGGGGAACTGCCCGCCGCGCGGGTCTATCTGCGCGGTCTGCGTCACGGCGGGTTCACTCTCCTGGTGCTGCCCGTCGCCGTTGGTGTCAGCGTAGAGGCCGGCCTGCGGCGCGCCGGGGGCCGTGATCCTCAGGTCGTAGGAGTCCGGCGCGTTGCCGGGGTTGCGGACGACGAAGGGGACGAAGATCGTGTCGCCCGGCGTCGTCGTCAGGCCCACGGAGACGGCATCGATGCGCGCCTTCGGAACTTTGCCGACCGTGATTGAAGGGCTGTCGAAGTTCGAGCCGAAGGGCAAGGACTGCGTGCGTAAAGCGCCGCGGCCGAGCGTGCTGGTGTTCGCCAGAGCGTCGGGCACGGCCCTGAGCGTCACACTGATGTCGCGCGTGCTGCGCGCGCCCAGATCGCCCAAACTCCAGATCGCCGTGCGCGAGGCGCGGTCGTAGTTGATGGGCGCGGGACTGGCGCTCACCAGCTCGAAGTTCGGGTTCAGGACGAAGTCGGCGCGGGTGGCGCGCGCAGGACTGCTGCCCGCGTTGCGAATCGAGATTGTCTGCGTGAAGGTGTCGCCCGGCATGACCGAAGTCTCCGAGACGTTCGAGTTCCCCGTCAGCGAGGCCGCGACGACGTTGATCGAGCCGTCCGCCACCTTCAGCACCTGATAGTCCGCCTGCGACGCGGCGCGCACGTAGAACTTGAGCGTCTGCCCGTCGTTCGCGGTCTCAGGCACGCGCAGGTTCAGCGTCACGTCGGCGCTTGATCCGGGCGAGAGCTGCGGCGTGACTAAAACCGGAAGCTCCGCGCCGCCGCCGCTCTGTGCCAGATTGAATGTCGGCTGGAACTCGGCCGGCAGGTCCGTCTCAAGCCTGAACTGGTCTGCCTTGTTGCCCGTGTTCCTCACCGTCAACGGAATCTGTATGCTCTGGCCCGGCTGCGCGAACTCAGAGTTGCTGCGCAGAGCGAGCGCGAGGTTCGGCACCTGTTTGACCGTCACGCTAAAGCCCCCGCTCTGCGGCAGCGGCGTCGTGTCTTCTGGCTGCGAGACAGTGGGCGACGTGTTGCGCGCCACTTCGACCGGCTGGCTGACGGCTACGGGCGTCGGCGTGGGCGTCGGGCGCGTGACGGGCGGCGTCACGGTGCGCGAAGTGTTGTTGTTCGGCGTCAGGGTCCGTGTTTGAGTGCGAGCCGTGTTGGCGGTGGTGTTGTTGAAGGGGGTGGAGGCCGCCCCGGTTTGCGTCGAAGTGCTCTCGGGCTGCGTAGGCGTCGGGCGCGGCTGGACGCGGCGCGTGCGGTTGGTCCCGCGGCGCGAGGTGTTGGAGGCCGAGTCGTTGCGCGCGATCTCCACAGGCGTCGGCGAAGGCGTCGGGGACGCAGTCACGGTGGGCTGCGTGGTGACGCGGCGCGCCTGCTCCTGCTGCGGGGGCTTCACCCCGCCTACGCCTGTGGTCGAATTGGCGGCCGTCTGCGACGGCTGTTTGCCGGTCTGTGTGCCAGTGACGTTTCTGGCGGTGCGCGACGCGGGCGTCGGCGTCGGGCTGGCGGCAGCGATTTGCTTCGGCGTCGGAGCCGTCCGGGCCGTCTGCGGGCGCGAACCGATTTCGGCGCGGGCCGTCGCCAGCTCGCCCTCGTAAATGTCCGCGAACGGCGTGTCCTTGATGGTCTTCAACTGCGCGCCGACCTGCTCGGCCTCCTGTAGCTTGCCGAGCTGCATGTAGGAGCGGCCGAGCCAGAGCAGCGTCAGGTCAGTGATGATGCTGCGCGGGTAGGTCTTGAGAAAGTCCTGGAGGACGACGGCCGCCTGGTCGAAGCGGCCCTGGTTGTACAGGTTCTGTCCCTTCGTGAACATGGCCTGCTCGGCGTCGCTAGGGATGTCCGGCTCCTGCTGCGCGCCGGTCGCGCGCGAGGCGGCACGGGCCGCGGACGCCGTGGCGGTCGCAAAAGGCGACAGCAGCAGGGCCGCGACGAGCAGAGCCGCCGCGCCAGTTTCATATCTCTTTATCAAGTTAGTAGACCTCCGGCAGGTAGGGGATCATTTGCTGATAATGTCCGATTAAGAGTTGTAAGCACTCGCAAGGGGCCGCGCAGGCGGCAAACTTTTGGGATGATACAACGGTAAATGGTGAATGGTAAATGGTAAATAGAAAGCGCCTCTCTCCATTCACCATCTACCATTTTCGATTGACCAACTTTCTCACCAGCCGCCGCGGCCGACTTCCAGGCGGTCGCCGGCTTCGAGGACGGGGTCGGGGATTTTCCCGGCCTCGATCTGTTTCAGGTTGTATTCGGTGGTCACGAGCCGGCCGTCAGCGCCCTGGCGCGAGACTTTGACCTTGCTGCCGGCGAAGCGCGTCGCGCCGCCGGAGGCGAGCACGGCCTGAGTCAGCGTCAGGCCCTGGTGAAAATCTTTCTGGCCCGGCGAGTTGACCGCGCCGCCGACGTAGAAGAACTGCGGCGGGGCGGGCGGCAGCGCCGCGAGCGTCACGACATCGCCCGGCATGACGAGCGTCGCCATCGCCTTGGCGTCCGCGAGCTTCGCCTCGAAGCTCTGGCCACCCTGACGCATGACGGTCGCGCGCCCGGCTTCCGGCCTGGGCTGAGCCTCGGCCAGGACGACGTACAGCGGCACGGCCTCGCGCCGCAGCACCTTCGTGCCGGGGTCGTTGACAAGGCCCGTGACGATGACGGTGTGGCTCGCGTACTCGCGCACGCTGACGACGATCTCAGGGTTCTCGTAGACCTTGACGGCCGCGGTCAACTGCTTGTCAATCTCCTCGGTCGTGAGCCCTGCGACCTGAAGCGGCTCGCCGGCCAGTGGGTATTCGAGCAGGCCGCCGGCCATCACCATGAAGAGCGTGGATTCGCGCCCACCCGCGTTGAGCAGGCGTATGTCGAGCACGTCGCCGGGGCCGACGCGGTAGATGGTGGACGGGTCAATCGGCGCGGGGTTGGACTTGGGCTGCGCGGCTGTGGCTTTGGGGTCTTCGCTCGGGGTGGACGAGTCGCCCGGCACGGTCGTGATGGTTTTGGCAGGGGCGTCGCTCGTCGCGTCGCCCGCGGCCGCGTGGTCGAGCGGCGTGGCGATGGCCGTCACGGGTGGAGTGGCGGGCTTTCCCTGCTCGGCCGTCTTATCGTTTTTCAATTCGGTCCCGGCGGGCGCGATGTTGTTCGACTGCGCCAGCGCCGCCGGCACGGTCGCGCAGAAGACGAGCGCGCAGGCAAGCACGAATAAAACTCTCTTCATAATGCACTCAAATTCCTAGCCCTGTTGTTTAGGGGCGACGGGCGGGGGCCGGGCAATGGCTCGAAGCCCTTCGCGTTGGTTAAAGCCGGTCTTAGAACGGGCGGCCACGCGCTTCGTTGCGCCGGCCGAGTTCAAAAATCAGCGAAAGACGGTTGCGGTTGAAGGTAAAGACGGGGATGGTCGAGTCCCTGCGCTGGAAACTATAGACCAGGCGGGTTTTGAGCAGGTCGCTGAAGCGGTAGCCCGCTTCGAGCGAAAAGCCGTAGAGGTGGTCGTTGCGCTTGAAGCCTGCGAACTGACCGACAAAGACGCCGCCGCTCGCCGTCGTGCCGGGAACGATGCGAACGGGGAAGTTCAACTGATGATAGTTAATGCCTACACCCAACTTGAGATTCCCGCTTGGCGAAGTTTCGAGGCGCGCCGCGCCGCCCGTCGAGAGCAGGCGCGCGTTGCCCCCTTCTAGATTAAACGTCGAAAGCTGCGTTTTTCGCAGACCCGCCAGCTCAAGAATCGTGTTTCCGCGGAAAGTACGGCGGAAACGCATGTCGAAAATCAGGCTGCTGAAGTCGTTGACCTCCGGCGCGTACTTGAAAACGTCGCGCTCGTAGCCGAACTTGAAGGCCATGCCGCTCGTCTCGGTGACCTGCGTGCGTGCGCCGAGTTCAAACTGGTAGCGCTGGAAATGGCCCAGCGCGTCGAACTGCGGACGGAAGGGCACGTCGGAAACCGTGTTGCCGTAGGTGAAGGACGCAAAGCCGGTCGTCTCCTCAGAGATGTCGCGCTCGAAGGAGACTCCTGTCTTGAACTCCCCGTAGTCCACGAAGAGCGGCGCGCCGGCGATGTGGTCTTTGCTCCAGCGCACGAGGTTGTAGCCGCCGTCGAAGGCCAGGCGGCTGCGCGGGTTCAGGATGAACTCGGCACGCAACCCGGCGTCGTTGCGGTTGAAGGTGTCGCCGACGATGTAGACTTCACCGGCCGGGTCGAACTCGCGCGGGTCCGCGGCGGAGCGCACGAAGTGGTTGCGCACGGCCATTCGCAGCGACGGTGTCACCTCGAAACGCGCGTCGAAGTCGAGCGTGTGGCCGTTGAGCCATTGGCCCTTGCTCAGGCGGCGCACGCGCGCCTCGTAGGCGATGCGCATGGCGCGCTCCACGCCCGGTATCTCGTATTCGAGCCGCGGGGCGAACGTGAAGACCGTCATGTGTCGCCCGTCGGCCGAGCGGTAGAAGAAGTTGTCGTCGTAAGTCGCGCCGAACTGGAACGAGGGGCGCAGGTAGCCGGGTCCGAAAGGACGGCCCCCGACCTCGTCTCGCTCCGCGGCGGTCGTGCCGGGAACCCAGACGCCGGGCGTCGCGCCGGGCGGCAAGAGCGTCATCGGGATGAAGTTGAAGAAGCCTGGGAGCGCGCTCGCCGCGGCGGCGCTCGGCAGAAAGGACGTGGGCGCGAAGCCCGCGGCCGTGCCTGCCGCGAAGCGGAAGGACGAAAGCGGCAGCCCTGCCCAAATCGTCCGCCCGCGGAAAATCGTCGGCGTCACCGAAGAGGCGAGCGCCGGCGCTGCTCTGTCATTTAATTGCGCGGCGGGCGCGGGAGTCGGGATGTAGTTAACAGCGGCGCGCTGCGGGGCAGCGTCCGCCGGCGTCCGAGCCGTCACGTTCAACTCGTCCGTCACAGGCAGGCCGGTCGTCTGGACGACCCCCTTCTCCGTCGGCGAGGGCCGTGCTTTAGCGACCTCCGTGGTCGCCGCAGGGGCGCGCCGTCGCAGCCGCGCGAAGTCTGACGCGACGCCGATGACCAGGCGGTTGAAGTTCTTCTTCTGGGCCACGGTCGCGCCGTCGCCGAGCGTGATGAGCACGTCCACGTAGGGCTCGCCGTCGCGCTCGCCCGCGACCGTGCGGACCTCGCTCGCCAGCGCGTCGTTAACCGCGTAGCTCTGCCTCAGGAGCGAACGCGCGCCGCGAATGCGGATGACCGTCTGGCGGCCGCGCGAGTAATGCTCTACGGGCGCGTCCTCGAACGAGCCGTCGGCCGTAATCTCTATCCTGACAAAGCCCGCCTCGCTGACGACGTTGAGCCGCACGAGGTGCATCGGGCCGGCGGCTGCCGTGCCCGAAAAATTGGACGGCAGCACGAAGCCGGCCAGCGGGATAGACAGGAGGGCGAACAGCGAAACGGCGAATCTCGCCGCCCTGCGCCGACCCTTCCGGCTCACGCTCTTTTGAGGTAAGCGGTCTCGCCTCATCTTTTCACCGGATGTTTGAGAAACCTCTGTTTGCCAGGCGGCGCGCAAGCCCTCGCGCGCCGTGTGCTTGGAGTCCGATTTTCTGCTTGGGCGGCGGCTCGCTACGGCAAGAGCCTACGGGGCACAAGCCGCCCAATATGCACCCAGAATATTACTCCCCAACTCTGGGCGCTGGCAAGGATTTTGGCGGAAAAAGATGCGGCCAGTTCGCCGCGAAACGCACGCGCACCAGCTCTTCCACGTCGTCGGCCGCCTCGCAATCCAGACACTCGTGCGCGATCTGCTGCGCCTCCGCGAACCTGATGCCTTCGATGGTGCGGCGCACGCGCGGAATCGAGGAGGCAGCCATGCTCAACTGCGTCGCGCCGAGGCCGACGAGGATGACGGCGTAGGCGGGCGTGCCGGCCATCTCGCCGCAGACGACCGCCGGGATGAAGGCCCTGCGCGCGGCGTCCAGCGTGCGCTCGATGCTTTGCAGCACGGCCGGGTGGAGCGAGCGGAACCAGTCGGCCACGTCCTCGTTGGCGCGGTCCACGGCCAGGAGGTATTGGACGAGGTCGTTCGTCCCCAGGCTGAAGAAGTCAACTTCGCGCGCCACCTTGTCGGCCGTCATGACGGCCGAAGGCACTTCGATCATCGCGCCGATGCCGACGGAGCCAGTCTCCTTCCCTTCTTCTACCAGCCGCGCCTTCTCTTCGTTGATGATGCGGCGCGCGCGGCGCACGTCCGTCAGGTCAGAGATCATAGGGAGCACGATGTCGAGCCGCCCTTTCGCTGCCGCTCGCAGGATGGCGCGAGCCTGTGTGCGCAGGACATCCTCCTGCCGCAGGCTGAAGCGTATGGCGCGCAGGCCGAGCGCGGGGTTGCGCTCGGCGTCGCCGGCCACGCCGCCCAGCTTCTCGCCGCCCAGGTCGAAGAGGCGAATGCTGGCCCCCTCCTCGCCCGCCAGCGCCGCCACCTCCTCGTAGGCCCTCAACTGCTCCTCCTCCGACGGCATCACCCCCTTGTGCGAGAGCAGGAACTCGGAGCGGTAGAGCCCTATGCCCTGCGCGCCGAAGCGGCGCACGTCCTCGTACTCGGCGGGCAGCTCGACGTTGGCCCGCAGCGTTATCTCTTTGCCGTCGAGGGTGCGCGAAGGCCCCACGCGGCCGCCCTCGCTGACGCCGAGCGGCGCGGTCACGGCCTCGCTGCTCCTTGTGATCGATTTGTACTGCTCGACGGTCTCCTGCGAAGGGTGCAGGACGACGACGCCTTGTTGGGCGTCAACGACGATGCAGTCGCCCGTGCGCGCACGGCGGTGAAGGTCGCGCAAGCCGACGACGGCCGGGAGGCCGAGGCCGCGCGCGATGATCGCCGTGTGCGAAGTCCAGCCGCCGGCGTCCGTGGCGATGGCGCGCGCGTGCTCCAAATCCAGTTCAGCCACGGCCGACGGCAGCAAGTCCTCCGCGACGATGACGGCGTCCTCCGTCAGTTGCCGCAGGTTCGGGCGCCCGCCGCCGAGGGCGACCAGGATGCGTTGCGTCACGTCCTCTATGTCGGAGCCGCGCTCGCGCAGGTATTCGTCTTTGATCTCTTCGTAGACGGCGAGCAGGCGGTCGGCCACGACCTTGACGGCCCACTCGGCGTTGCAGCGCTCCTCGCGTATGAAGCCTTCCACGTCGCCCAAAAGCTTGCGGTCTTCGAGCATCAGGAGGTGCGCGTCGAAGATGTAGGCGTGCTCGGCCCCCAGCTTCTGTTCGGCCCTTCCCTTGACGGCCAGCAGTTGCATCCGCGCCAGTCGGATGGCGGCGCGCAGGCGATGCGTCTCGCGCTCGACTTCAGCCTCGTCGAGCGCGGCGCGGTAGACCTGGCGCGCGCCGTTGAAGACGCGCAGGACGCGTCCGACGACGACGCCATCCGAGACGCCGCGGCCGCGCCAGCGCTCCTCGCGCCCCTGTGTGTTTCGCCGCCTGCTCAATTCTCTTTCTCCCCGAAGCCGTCTGCGAAGAGGCCGCACAGCGCGGTCATCGCCTCGGCCTCGTCCGCGCCCTCCGCGGTCGCCAGCAGCCGCGTACCGCGCGAAGCGGCCAGCATCAGCACGCTCAGGATGGACTTGGCGTCGGCCGAGGCCGTGCGGTCCTCGCGCTCAAGCCTGAGCGCGCTCTGGTAGGCGCTCGCCGTGCGGACCAGGAGCGCCGCGGCGCGCGCGTGCAGGCCCAGGCGGTTCGTGATGATGACCCAGCGTTCGACCATCTAACTCTTCTTCTGCGGCGCGAGCAACTCGCCCGCGAGGTAGATGCCCTCGCGGCCCTGGTCGCGCACACGGCGCGCGACCTCCGCCAGCGAGTCTGACTCCGTCTGGCTCGCCAGCTTAATGACCATCGGCAGGTTGACGCCCGTCACCACCTCGACTTCCCCCTCTGTGAGGAACATGGAAGTGATGTTGGTGGGCGTGCCTCCGAACATGTCCGTCAGGATCAGGACGCCGCTCCCCTCGGAGACGCGATTGATGGCGCGCTCAATCTCGTCGCGCGCCGCCTCAACGTCGTCGTGCCAGCCGATGGAGACGGCCGTGATGTGCTTGACCTGGCCGACGATCATTTCGGCGGCGGCCAGGAACTCGCTCGCCAACTGGCCGTGTGTCACGATCACGCCCCCGACCTTGCCCGGCCCTGTTTCCGCTTGCTGTGGGTTTTCTGTCATACGCTTCTCATCTGCTCCTGCGCCGTCGCGCCTTCTTCACGTCGCGGTGGATGGCCTGCGCCTGGAAGCCTGTGCGGCGCAGCCGGCGGGCGAGCGCGTTGGCGACCATCACAGAGCGGTGGCGACCACCCGTGCAACCTATCCCGACAGTCACATAAGACTTTCCTTCGCGTTTGTAAAGCGGCAACAGGTAGTCCAGGAGATCGCTGAAGCGGCGCAAAGTCTCCGCGACCTCCGGCTGCGACTTCAGATACTCGACCACGCGGCGGTCGTGGCCCGACAGCTCACGCAGCCCCGCGACGAAGTAAGGGTTCGGCAGGTGGCGCACGTCGAAGAGCAACTCCATCTCTGGCGGGCTGCCGTACTTGTGGCCGAAGCTCAGGACCTGCACGCGCATCGGCGCGCCCTGTGCGTTCAGGCTGAAGCGCTCGACCAGGAGGCGGCGCAAGGTGTGGACGGTGTGCTCGGAGGTGTCCGTGATGTGGTCTGCGAGCGAGCGGATCAGCGCCATCGCCTCGCGCTCGTCGCGGATGGCTTCGAGGAGGCCGCCGCCCGTGTCGGCCGGGTGCGGCCGCCGCGTCTCGCTGAAACGGCGCTGCAAGACCTCGTCAGAGGCTTCGAAGAAGAGGACGAAGACGCGCAGGCCCTGCTCGCGCAGGACCGAGAGCGCGCGCTCGAACTCTGAGAGGAAGCGGCCCTCGCGGATGTCCACGGCCAGCGCCGCCCGCTCAATGCGCGCCTCGCCGTCCTCGGCGGGCTGCACCAGCCGCGCGAAGGTCGGCAGCAAAGTCAGCGGCAGATTGTCAACGCAGAAGTAACCCAAGTCCTCGAACGCATTCGCCGCCGACGACATCCCTGAGCCCGAAAGCCCCGTGATGATCACGATGTCCGGCGGTCCCTCGGCCTCGACCGCTTGTTCTCTGGCTACCATACGGTAAACAGTAATCAGTATTCAGTAGTCAGTCAAAGGCAGATTTCGTCCCGCCAGGGACGAGTGGTAATAGCCCAGCACTTCAGTGCTGGGAATCGGGCCAAAAAATATTCGAGTCCCGTAGGGACGACAGAAGATTTCGGCCGTCCCTACGGGACTCGATTTATTTTCCGCACTGTTCCCTGAAGTGCTGGGCTATTTTCAATCGTCCCTGGCGGGACTCATCAAACCGCTTGTAACTGCCGACTCACTTCTCTTCCAGCAGTTTCGAGTGGCGCTCGACGAAGGTTCGCGCGGCGTCGTAGCCGCGGTCGCGCAGGAGTTGGACGCGGACGGCCGTCTCCACGAGCGTCGAGAGGTTGCGGCCGGGGCTGACGGGGATCAGGGTCTGCGGGACGGCGACGCCGAGAATCTCCACGGCCTGCGCGTCGATGCCGAGGCGGTCAACGCCGCTCGCCGCCTCCCAGCGTTCGAGCCTGATCGAGAGGTCTATGTTCTTCGACGGGCTGATGGCCGAGACGCCGAAGAGGTCGCGGATGTTGATGATGCCGAGGCCGCGTATCTCCAGGTGCTCGCGCAAGAGTTCCGGCGCGCACCCCACCAGCCGCTCGGCCCCTATGCGCCGCACCTCCACCACGTCGTCCGAGACGAGCCTGTGCCCGCGCGCCACGAGGTCGAGCGCGCATTCAGACTTGCCGATGCCCGACGCGCCCTCGATCAGGACGCCCAGGCCGTAGATGTCCAGGAGCACACCATGGCGGACGACGAGCGGGGCCAGCATCTCGTGCAGGTAGTCCGTGACGGTGCTGATGGCGACGGAGCTGACGACGCCCGTGGAGAGCAGCGGCAGATTCGCCTCCTCGGCGGCCGCGACCAATTCGGGCGGCGGCGTCAGCCCCTTCGTGACGAGGATGCAGGAGATTTTTTCGAGGCCGAGGTTGTGGATGGCGTCGAGACGACGGGCCTCGTCCATGCGGTCCAGAAACCAGATTTCCGCCTGCCCGATGATCTGCAAGCGGCCTTCGTGGACGTACTGTGTGAAGCCCGCGAGCGCGAGCCCCAGCTTCTGAATGCGCGGGACCGTCAGCCGGCGCGCGCCTGTCCCTGCTGCGCCCGCGACGACCCGCAGCTCAAGCTGCGGCGGGGACTGTGCCAGAAACTCGGCGACGGTGATTGACGGTGGGTCGGTCATCAACAGGAGTCAGAATACAGAAGTCAGGAGTCAGGAGAAAAGAAAAACCGTTGAAAGCCTCTCTTCTGACTTCTGACTCCTGACTTCTGACTTCTGCCTTTTACGGCTCGATGAGGCCGTAGTTGCCGTCCTTGCGCTTGTAGAGGACGCCGACGCGATTGGTGTCCGCGTCGCGGAAGACCAGGAACTGGTCGTCTTCTTCAGAGAGCCGGAGCGCGGCCTCCTCGGCCGTCATCGGCTTGACGGCGTAGCGCCGCGCGTTGACGATGCGCGGCGAGCTAGGGCTGGCCTCGACGGGTGGCCGCCCGTCTGGCTCCGGGGCGACCGCCGAGGCGCGCTTCGCGTTCTGCTTACGGTCGATGATCTTCTTCTTGAGCTTGAGCGCCTGCTTCTCGATCTTGGCGATGGCGCGCGTCAGCGCCAGGTACATGTCCGCGTTGGTGTCTGTCGCCGTCAGAGTGTGCTCGCGCCAGTGGACTAAGACCTCGCCGATCTGGCGGTTCTTCTCGACTTCCATGATGACGTGGGCGCGCGCCGTCGTGTCGTTAAAGATGTGCTCCAACTTCTGGAAATGGTCCTCGACGTGGGTGCGCAGCGCCGGCGTCACCTCGACGTGACGGCCCGTGTACTCGAACTCCATTGACAATCCCTCCAGGAAAAAATGATGAATGCGGAATGATGAATGCGGAATTAAAGACAAACTGCTTTTAATTCATCATTCATCATTCATCATTCCGCATTGCTTTTAAACGGGCGCTTTGCGCTCGCGCGAGCCGGGAATCTGCATCTGGTCGCGGTACTTGGCGACCGTGCGGCGCGAGAGCTTGATGCCGTCCTTAATCAGAATCTTGACGATCTGGTCGTCGGTGATGGGGTTGTGCGAGTCCTCCTCCTCGATCAGCTTCTTGATCTTCAGTTTGATGATGCGGGTCGAGACCTCCTCGCCCTCCTCGTTCATCATCCCCTCCGTGAAGAAGCGGCGCAACTCGATGACGCCCTGCGGCGTGTGCGCGTACTTGCGGTTGACGACGCGCGAGACCGTGGAGAGGTGCATCCCGATGTCCTCGGCGATGTCTTTGAGCATCATCGGCTTGATGTACTGCACGCCCTTATCAAGAAATTCCTTCTGGCGCTTGACGATTGACTCGACCACTTTGTAGATGGTCTGCCGCCGGTGCTCTATGTTGCGCAGGAGGTCTACGGCCGAGCGCATCTTGTCGCGGATGAAGTCGCGCGTCTCCTTGGTGGTCGTCTGCTGGCCGAGCATCTGCTGGTAGTTCTGGCTGATGCGCAGGCGCGGGCTGCCGTCGTCGGCGAAGTAGATGACGTAGCCGCCCAGCTCGTCCGTCTCGTCGGCCTCCTCGTCCAATTTCTCGATGTAGATTTCCGGCGAGATGAGGACGGGCTCGTCCGACGAGTAGCGCCGCCCAGGGTACGGGTCGAGCGTGCGTATGAACTGCACCTCGGAGAGCAAGGTCTCGACATCAATCCCCGTCTGCTTCGAGAGGTTCGGGAGCTTGTGTTGTTGCAGTTCGAGCAGATGCTCCGAGATGAGCCGCGCCGCGAGCCGGTCGCCCTCGCCGCGGGCTACGAGCTGGATGAGCAGGCACTCGCGCGCGTCGCGCGCGCCGCAACCCACTGGGTCGAAGTGCATCACGACGCGACGCGCCTCCTCGACCAGCTCCTCGGACCATGCTCCCATCGCGGCGACCTCTTCGTTGGTCGCGGTGAGACGGCCGTCCTCGTCCAGGTTGCCGATGACGCAGAGCGCCACGTCGCAGACCTCATCGCGGACGGGGTTCAGGTGGAGCTGCCATTCGAGGTGCTCGGAGAGCGACGGCGGGCGTGTCAGAAACTGCTCGAAGGTCGGCGCGTCCTCCTTGTACTCAAACTCCTGCGTCTTGTAGCCGGGGTCCAGGTAATCTTGAAACTCGCGCCCGAAATCAATCTCCTCGAACGAGTCGCGCGCGGCTTCGTCCGCGCCGAACTCTTCGCCCGGCTCGCCGCCGGCCTCTTCGGCCGTCGCCACTCCGCCTTCGGGCTCGGCGTACAAGTTGACGGCCTCAGCCTCGACTTCGCCCGCGCCGTTGTCGGACGCGCCGTTGAACGGGGCTTCCGCAGCGGCTCCGGGCGCAGGGAGATCGAAACTGCTGCCGGAGTCGGCGCTCTCCAACTGGTCAAGAATCTTTTCGGCCAGCTCGCGCGTCTCCTCCTGCGAGGGGACTTCTTCGAGGACGGGGTTTTCCAGGAGCTGCTGCTGGATCAGGTTGGTCAGTTCGAGCGAAGTCATTTGCAGCATCTCGATGCGCTGGCGCAACTGTGGCGTCAGGACGAGGCGCTGCGAAAGGTTGGTCGTGAGCTTAACGGACATACCCTTACTGAATAATTGCCTTCAAAACCTCACGGAAAATTTTAACGGTTACGCTTAGTCGAGCGCGGGAGAGATTATAACTGAAAAAGTGGTCAGTAGTCAGTGGCCAGTGGTCAGTTGGAGAAAATTTTTTGGAAGGAGGCGCGTTTTATCTGGATAGGGCGACTTACGCCAACGCTTTTAACTGACCACTGACCACTGACCACTGACCACTTTTCCTCACATGCTGAACCTCTCGCCGAGGTAGTGGCGGCGGACTTCCTCGTCCTCGACGAGGTCGCGGGGGCGGCCAGAGCGGAAGATGCGGCCCTCGGACATGATGTAGGCGCGGTCTGTGACGCCGAGCGTCTCGCGGACGTTGTGGTCCGTAATCAGGATGCCTATGCCGCGGTCGCGCAGGTAGAGGATGACGCTCTGGATGTCGTCAATCGCCTTCGGGTCGATGCCGGCGAAAGGTTCGTCGAGCAGGATGTATTGCGGCTCCGTGGCGAGCGCGCGGGCGATCTCCGTGCGGCGGCGCTCGCCGCCAGAGAGCGAGTCGCCGCGCGTGTTGCGCACGTGCGCGATGCCGAACTCTTCGAGCAGCTCTTCGAGACGTTTGAAGCGCTCGCGCCGGCGCAAGCCCATCGTCTCTAGCACGGCGAGGATATTATGCGCGGCGGTCATCTTGCGGAAGACGGAGGGTTCCTGCGGCAGGTAGCCCAGCCCGAGCCGGGCGCGCAGGTACATCGGAAGCTTCGTGATGTCGCGCTCGCCGAGGCGGACGGTCCCGCGGTCAGGGCGCTCAAGCCCGACGATCATGTAGAAGGTCGTGGTCTTGCCCGCGCCGTTCGCGCCGAGCAGGCCGACGACTTCGCCCTGCTCGACGTGCAGCGTCACGTCGTCAACCACGCGGCGGCGGCCGTAAGTTTTATGCAACTTCGAGGTGGCGAGCGCCGACGCCGAAGGGGTCTTCTCCGCGGCTGGACGCTCGGCCCTGGCCTCTCGGCCGGGCGCGTCCTCGCGCTCCAAGATGACCGCCTCGTCCACCTGCGTCTCACTCGTCACTGTTTTCTAACCTTGTGCGTAGAGCGCACGCGCCCGCCTGCTTGCGTGCCGCGGGCGTCGTCGGCGACAACTCTACTCTCGCGCAAATAGACAGTCAAACGGCCCCCCTCCGTGCTCCCCTGGTCTGCGTCCTCAACCCGCGCGGGGCTGCCCTTGAGGACGACTGTCTCGTCGGCCGCGGTGTACTGCGCCCAAGTCCCTGTGCCCTGTCTCCCAGGCTGCGTGACGACGACGCTGCGCTCGGCGATGGTCTTCTCGACCTCGTTGTTCTCCCTGAGCAGGTAGATGCTGGCGACCTCGCTGCGAATCCTGTCCGTGTCCTGCTTGATGTCCACGTTGCCGCTGTAGCGTATGATGCGCTCGTCGTCCGAGTAGGAGATCGCGTCAGCGGTGGCGAAGGCCGGGACGACCGTGCTCGCGCCGCCCGTTTCCTGGCGCCGCGCCTGGTAGAGCGCGCTCTGGACGCGCCCCTCGCCCTCCATGCGCTTCGTGTCGCGATAGAGCGTGAGCGTGTCGGCGCGCACGAAGTTGTCGTCCTGCCAAGCGCGCGCGGCGCCGGTGTAGACGGCGACGCCGGTCTTGTGACGAAACTCTGCGCGGTCGGAGACGATGTAGACGGGACTCTTGACCTTCTGGAAAGGCGTCGCGCCATTCGTCTGCTCCTGGCTGTAGTAGGTGGTCGAGGTCTTGCCGCGGCCGAAAGAGGTGTCGCTGCGCGTGTCCGAGTCGATCTCGGCTGCCTTGGTACGCGCGCGCGAGTCCCAGACGGTCGGCTCGCCGCCGCGCAGGCGCACGGTCTCGTCCGCGGTGGTGTAGGCGGCAGTCTGCGCGGTCCCGTTGCGGTCGCGCTCGTTGAACCTGGCGTCGCCCTCGGCCAGGAAGCGCTCGACGTCCTGCGTCTCGCGGACGAAGGTGGCCGTCATCTTCTGCGCCGTGAGCGTGCGCTGGGCGCGCTCCTCGGTCGGCTGCAAAGGGTCTATGACGGCCTTCGCCTCGCCGCCGGAGGCCACGAACTCGTGGGCCAAATTTCCAGTTTCGTAGAAGTCGCAGACGAACTGCGGCGCGGTCAGGGTCTTGCGATCCGCGGTCGCACTCTTCTGCACGGGCTCGACGACCAGCTCCGCGTTTCCGGCCGCCTCGGCCCGTTCAAGGTCTTTCCCCGTGGCGCGCCAGACGAGTTTGACGGAGTCGGCGGTCAAACGCTTGCCGGCGGCTTTGGGGTCGCCGGCGCGAGACTGTGGAGCGGAGAGCGTGAGCACGGAGCGACCGGCGGCGCGCATCTCTTTGAGGACGCTGCGCTCGTTCTGCGACGCGAAATCGACTTCGAGCGAGGTCGCGCCCGTCAATTCCATCTGCGAGTCCGAGTCGAGGCTGCGCGCGCGCACGTCGCGCGAGGCGGCGGCCTTTTGCAGCCGCTGGTCGGCGTCGAAGAAGAAGTCCATGTCGGCGGCGTGGAGTTCGGCCCCGCCGCTCCCCTCGTTCATCGAGCGCAGGTAAGAGTTACCACGGGCCTCCAACTTTTCGACGCGCTGCCGGTTGTTGAGCGTGGCAGAGAGCTGCTCGCCGCTCATCACGTCGCGCTCCTGCTCGGCCGTCGCGCCGCCCGTAAAGCTCAAGTGATTGCGCAGCTGGTCGAACGCCGCGCGCGCCGCGCGAATCGTCACGGGCCGCGAGCGTGCCGCAGACTTCGCGTTGTGCGCCAGACGCTCGTCCGGCGTGACCGTAATCACCACGTCCTTGTGCAGGTCTAGTTTCTTGTGCCTGGCGTCGAGGACCGCGCCGATCGCGCTGCCGCTCACGTTCTCGCGCTCGAACGTGATGGGCGCGTCCGTTTCGGCCACCTCAGTCCCCTGGTCGAAGGCTATCTTCTCGGTCACGGCCTTCAGGGCGTCGCGCGTCTCCATGCGCACGTCGCCTGAGAACCAGACGCGCGCCTTGTTTGAACTCTGTTCGTCCGGCATGTAGATGGCGCGGTGCGCCGTAATCTTGTCAGGCTTGTCGCCCGTCTCCGGGTAGACCTCCAGGTGAACCTCTTCGAGTTCGTGATGGTTGTCCGAGAAGGTGATGTCGCGCGCGGCCGTCACCAGAAGCTTCAACTTCTCGCCATCCATCACGCGCCGCTCGTAGCCCTCTATGACGCTCGTCACCTGCTTCGACAACTCGGGCGCTTCGCCGCGCATGCGGAACGGCTCGTTGTTCCGGTTGCGATAATAAGAGATGCCGACGTAGACCAGCCCCGCGACCAGCGCCACGAGCGCCAGCACGCGCGCCACCACCGGGAGCCGCGCACGCCACCTGACATCTATCGCTTTTTTCCGCCTGACTTCCTGCATCTCTAACAGTAAATAGTAGATGGTAAATGGTGAATAGACTAACGGTCTTTGCGCCTATTCACCATTTACCATCTACTGTTCACTAATCCTCACGTCTTTCACGCACAACTGCAAGCGCGTCTCGCCCTGCCAGAAATTTGGCTCAAGCGTGTAGGCGAGTTCGATGCGGGTTCCCGGACTTAAAGTTCGCCCGGCGAGTTCTTCGACGCCGCTCCACCAGACGACCTCGACGGGGCGCGAATGTTGGCCCGCGACGCGAAATTTCAAGTGCTTCTCTTTCATCACGCGCGGCTCGTTCAGGACGCGCAGGCCCCGCGTCATGAAGACCGGCCGCGGGTTGGCCGCGCCGAACGGTTCAAGCAGCCGCAGCTCTTCGGCCAGGCCCAGTGTGGCCGCCTCGGCCGGCAGCTCCATGTCAACTTGGACGGCGGGCACGAGGTCCGTCTCGGTTAAGTTAGAAGCGGCGTGCTCGTTCAGCCGGCGGCGCAGCTCCGGGATGCGCTCGCGCGTGATGCTCAGGCCCGCGGCGTGCGAGTGGCCGCCGAATTTGACGAAGAGGTCGGCGCACTCTGTCAGGCCGTTCAGGAGATGATAAGCCTCTATGCTGCGGGCCGAGCCGTGCCCGTCGTCGCCGTCGAGCGAGATGACGACGCACGGGCGGTTGATTTTTTCCGCAATCTTGGAAGCGGCGATGCCTATGACGCCCCTGTGCCAATTGTCGCCGGCGATGACGGCGACGTGCGTCGAGGCCGAAACGTCCGAAGTCTCAAGCTCTGCGAGCGCGCGGCGGACGATCTCCTGCTGGACTGTCTGGCGCTCGCGGTTACGCGCGTCCAGGTGCTCTGCGAGCTTGCGCGCCTCCGCGCGGTCGCTCGTCTCGAAAAGCTCTACGACGGCGCGCGCCGCGTCCATGCGGCCTGCGGCGTTGATGCGCGGCCCCAGCCGAAAGCCCACGTCGTAAGCCGAGAGGCCGCGCGCCGCATCGGCGCAACCCGCGACTTCCATCAGGGCGCGCAGCCCCGGATTCGTGGCCTTCGGCAAGTCACGCAGGCCGAGCGCGACTATCGAGCGGTTCTCGCCGACGAGCGGCGCGACATCCGCGACTGTGCCAATAGCGACGACCTTGAGGAAGCCCGCGACCTGAGCCTCGCGCCCGCGCTCGCGGAAGAGAGCGTGTGCCAATTTGAAGGCGACGCCCACGCCAGCCAGATTCTTGTCCGGGTAATCGCACCCGCGCTGGTTCGGGTTCAGCACGCAGAAGGCGGGCGGCGCGCCTTCGTTCTCGTCCGGCAGGTGGTGGTCTGTGACGATAACGTCGAGGCCGTTCTCGCGCGCCCAGATGAGCGGCTCGTGCGCGCGGATGCCGCAATCGACGCTGATGACGAGCGAGTAGCCGTCCGCGAGCGCCTGTTCGAGCGCCGCCTGCTGTATGCCGTAGCCTTCAGTGAAGCGGTGTGGGACGTGAAAGCCTGTGCGCGCGCCGAGGAGATTAAGGGCGCGGCGCAGAACGACCGTGCCGGTCGTGCCGTCTACGTCATAGTCGCCGTAGACCAGAATCTTCTCGCCAGAGTCGATGGCCTTGAGGATACGCCCGACGGCGTCCGCCATGCCGAGCATCAGGGAGGGGTTGTGCAGTTGGTCGGGCGAGGGGCGCAGGAACTTACGGGCCGTCTCCTCCTCGCCGTAGCCGCGCGCGATGAGCAGCCGGGCCAGGATTTCGGAGACGCCGAGGAGACGCGCCAGCCTGGCTGCGCCTTCGGTCCCCCCCTCACGCACGATCCAGCGTTTTTCCATAAAGGCAGAATACAGAAGTCAGGAGTCGGGAGAAAGGAGAGAACCGAAGAGCAGAGCCGCCGCCCTTCTGACTTCTGACTTCTATATTCTGACTCCTGCTTTCAGTCCGCGAACCAGCCGTTGTCGTCCAGTAGTTTGACGCCGATGCGCTGTTTGCCGTCCGACGGGTCCGTCCAGACGCCATTGACTTCGGCCTCGACTGTGCGGCCGTAGGGAGGCGTGAGGCGTACTCTGGCCCCGATGGCGACCGCCGCGTCCGTCAGGAGCGTCGCGCCGCCGCGGCTGACTTTGACGGCCACGGCGTCCGCGTGGAACGGGTCGCCGCCGGGCGTGAGCCCCTCCAGCGCGACGGGAAACTCTACGGGGACACGCGGGCTGCGCGGGCGCTGCGAAGGCGCGCCGGCCTCGCGCTTTAATTCTTCACTCATCTGCCTAGTCTTCCTCGATCCTCGTCATTCAGACGAATTCTTATCTCAATGAGGAGGGGCAAGGAACAGTTTACCAGAAACAGTGGTCAGCGGTCAGTGGTCAGTATTCAGTTAACAGAAAGACAGAAAGCAGCCGCGCAACTCCCGCCGGCTGCTTTTCTTTAACTGACCACTGACCACTGACTACTGACTACTGACTACTGATCGTGTTGGTGAAAAGGAGGCCGAGGATGATTGCGCCGACCAGAAGGCGGTAGCCTATGAAGATGGCGGTCGAGTGGTTGCGCAGATAGCGCAGCAGGAACCAGATAGAGAGGTAGCCGACCACGCCCGCGACGATGGTGGCGACGGCGAGCGAATGGTAGCTCTCGTGCGGCAGGTGCTCGAAGGCTTCCTTCAGTTCGAGCAGGCCGCTGGCGGCGATGGCCGGGATGGAGAGCAGGAAGGAGAAGCGCGCGGCCGTCTCGCGCGTCTCGCCCGCGAAGAGGCCGCCCATGATGGTCGAGCCCGAGCGGCTCGCGCCCGGAATCAGCGAGAGCACCTGCGCGCCGCCGACCATCAACGCGTCGCGCACGCCCAGGTCCTCCATCTTGCGCTCGCGCCGCCCGACCGCTTCTGCGATGAGCAGGAAGATGGCGACCACGATCATCATCGTCGCAATCACCCACAAGTTCTTCGTGAACGTCCCCTCGATCTGCTTCTTGAAGACGAGGCCGACGATGCCGATGGGCAACGACCCGATAATCACCAGCCAGCCGAGCCACGCTTCCTTCGAGAGGCGCGAGCCACTCTCGCGAGCCTCCGCGCTTCGCTTGCCGGTCAACAGCGCGAGGTGATCCACGACGAACGCGCGCGAGATTTTCCAGATGTCGCCCGCGAAATAGATGAGCACGGCGAGCAGCGTCCCCAACTGGATGACGGCAATCGTCGCAGTCGTCTGCTGCGCACGCAACGCCGCGTCCAACTCGCCGCCGTAAAGCCCCACGGCGCGGCTGGCGAAGATCAGGTGCGCCGTCGAGCTGATAGGGATGAACTCCGTGAGACCTTGAACGATGCCGAGGACGATGGCTTGAATGATGGACATAAATGTGACTGGTCTTTAACCCGATTGACAGTCCGAATTAGATATCACTGAACTTTGACTAATGAGTCTATCAGATCGTCTGGAATGCGGTTGCGCTCGATCTGGTCATTGATCTCTGCCTGGTGGTCGCTGTAATAGCTCAAGGCGTCGAAGACTTGGGCGAGCGTAAGGTGCGGGAGATGATTCGGGATTGCCTCCGGCGCGATGCCCTGCCGCCAGAGTTCGACGATGGCGCGCACGGGCGTGCGCGTCCCCTTGATGATCGGCTCGCCACTCAGAATCTGCTCGTCTGTGACGACGTAAATATGTTCCGTCGCGGTGGTCATAAATTATCCCGTTCGGTTCTGGCTTACCGCTCAACTCTAAGATGCGCCCCCCGACGTGTCAACGCTGCCCGCCCGTGCTACTCGCGGTACG
The DNA here is from genome assembly GCA_963848875.1 of uncultured Acidobacteriota bacterium. Taxonomy (GTDB): domain Bacteria; phylum Acidobacteriota; class Blastocatellia; order Pyrinomonadales; family Pyrinomonadaceae; genus QHXM01. Next base: position 333,278 of record CAWKFJ010000007.1, on the reverse strand, counting down.
AGCGCTTGGAGACGATGCGGTCGTAGAGCGGGACGGGAAAGAGCATGGCGGCGCGGACGAGTGTAGCCAGTTGCCAGGGGAAGGCGTAGGACTTCTTGCGCGACTCGATGGCGCGGATGATCTTCCTGATGGCGTCGTCGAGTTCCATCAGGTAAGGCATCTTCGCGGCGCGCCCTTCGGTGACGGGCGTCTTGATGAAGCCAGGGTGAATGATCGTTACGTCCACGCCGGTCCCGCGCAGGTCTAGGCGCAGGCTCTCGAAGAAGGCCGAGAGCGCGGCCTTGCTGGCGCAGTACGCGCCGGACTTCGGCAGGCCGCGGTAGGCCGCGAGGCTGGAGATGGCGACGAGCTGGCCGCTTCCCTGCTCGACCATCTCCGGCAGCACGGCTGACACGCTGTTGACGGCCCCGACGACGTTGACGCTCATCACGTCGGCCAGGTCGGCCGGGCGCAAGTCGAGCACGTGCGTCGTCGGCACGATGCCTGCGTTGGCGACCAACACGTCCACGCGACCAAAGCGCGCGCGCAGTTCGTCCGCCGCGCGGCGCACGGCGTCCGCGTCCCTCACGTCGGCCGGCAGCGCGAGGGCGCGCCCGCCCGCCTTCTCAACTTCAGCGGCGATCTCGCGCAGAGTCTCCGCCCGGCGCGCGAGCAGCCCGACCGCGGCCCCCTTGCGCCCGAGTTCCACGGCGAGCGCGCGCCCGATGCCGCTCGACGCGCCCGTGATGAAGACAGTCTTTTGTGACCAGTCGAAAGACATTTATTCGAGTTAACACAACTCGGCGACGTGCGGGCCGAGCGTGAGCAGGGCTTTCGGTAAGTCGTCCTGCTTGACGAGCAGGTGGTCGCGCGAGAAGGCAGAGAGCGCGCCGCAACTGACGCCTGCGTCGGCCAGAATACGCGTGACGTGGGCCAGGAAGCCGACCACCTTCCAGTCGAGTACAAGGTCTAAGGTCAGCAGCCGGAAGTCGCCTTCCACGCGCGCGTCGCGCACGGCATGGCGCATCGTGCGCCAGTCATCTTCGTCCAGCAGCAGCGTGACTTCGTGCTCGTCTTTCAGGAGCATGAAGGACGAGTTGGCGCGCGGGCTGAGTTCAGGGTTTTCCAGCAGCCGCGCCCAATCTTCGTGCCGCAGGCCGACGAGGCGGAAGGTCGCCGGCGCGACCAACACCCTGGCCCGCCGCAACAATTCTTCGACGCTCGCCTGGCGCTCTTCGGTCTTCAAACTTGAACCACGACGGGCAGGATGACGGGCTTGGCCCCGGTCTGCTTCTGTATGAAGCGCTTCAGCTCGACGCGCACGTGCTCCTTCAAGAGCGACGTGTCGCGGCGCTCGGCCGCGGGCGCGTTCTCTATGGCCCTGGTGACGACGCGCTGCGCGTCCTTGAGGAAGCCGTTCGAGCCGTCGTCGCCCAGGAGGCCGCGCGTGATAATCTCCGGCGGCGCTTCCAACTCTCCCGTCTCCTCGTTGATGGTGACGACGAGCGAGACGACGCCGTCGTAGGCGAGCTGGCGGCGCTGGCGCACGGTGCCTGCGTCAATCTCCTCGAAGCCCGTCTCGTCTATGAAGGTGCGGCCGACCTCGCGCTTGTCCACGATCGTCGCGCGCTCGCCGTCCAGCTCCAACACGTCGCCGTTCTCGATGAGGATGATGTTCTCCTCGTCGTAGTTGAGGTGGTTCTTGATGAACTCCTTGTGGCGGAAGAGCATTCTGTATTCGCCGTGAATTGGCACAACGAATTTGGGCCGGACGGCCTCGGTCAGAATCTTGATGTCCTCCTGCGAGGCGTGGCCGCTGACGTGAATCAGACGGCGCTTCTCCTCGATGATGTTCGCGCCGCGCTTGTAGATGTTGCCGATGAGGCGCGAGATGGCGCGCTCGTTGCCGGGGATGATGCGCGCCGAGAGCACGACCGTATCGCCCTCCTCGATGGTCAGCCCCTTGTAGCTCTGCGTCGCCATCTGCGAGAGCGCCGCGCGCGGTTCACCCTGCGAGCCGGTCACGAGAAACACTATCTCGTCGTCGTCCATCTTCTTCGTCTCGTTCAGGCTGACGAGCAGGCCGTCCGGGATGTCCAGGTAGCCCAGCTCGTCCGCGATCTCGACGTTCTTCTGCATCGAGCGGCCGAGGACGCAGACCTTGCGGTTGAACTGCTGCGCCACGTCGAGGACGATTTGCAGGCGGTGAATCGAAGAGGCGAAGGCGGCGACGACGATGCGCCCCGTGGCTTCGGCGAAGATTTCCTCAAACGCCGGGATGACGGCGCGCTCCGAGGGCGTGCGGCCCGGCACGGTCGCGTTGGTCGAATCTGACAGGAGCGCCAGCACGCCCTCTTGTCCGTAGCTGCGGAGCGTGCGCAGGTCAATCGGCTCGCCGATGACCGGCGTCTCGTCCACCTTGTAATCGCCCGTGTGGACAATTGTGCCAACGGGCGTGCGGATGGCGAGCGAGAAACAGTCTACGAGCGAGTGCGAGGCGCGTATGAACTCAATCGTGAAGGGGCCCAGCTCGACCACCTGGCGCGGCTCGACGCGGTGAATCAGCGTGTCATCCAACAGGTCGTGCTCTTCCAACTTGCGGTCGATCAACCCTGCTGTGAAGTGTGAGGCGTAGACGGGGACGTTGAATTTTTTGAGGATGTAGGGCAGCGCCCCTATGTGATCCTCGTGCCCGTGCGTCAGGACGATGGCGGTGATGTTGTCCCGGTACTCTTCGAGAAAATCGAAGTCCGGGACAGACACGTCAACTCCGTAAACGCTCTCCTCAGGAAAACCCATGCCGGCGTCGATGACGATCATCTCGTCGTCGTAGCGCACAGCCATACAATTCATCCCGAACTCGCCGACTCCGCCGAGCGGGATGATCTCTAACACATTACCCACTTTGTACTTTTCTCTACTCTCCTTGAGCACCCACGCCACAGGTTGCTGAGACAGATATGGCCGGGTGAAATTTAGCCGGACAGTATAACACAGGACTCCGATTTGAACCTTCCCCTCCGTGATCGAGTGGCAAGACCTGTCGTGTTCTTGAGCCCTCAACCTCGACAGCCTTCAATTTTTTCTCAGGCTCACAGGAATAAATAAATTCCTTTCGCGTCTATAGACGATTAAGAAATGGATGGACCTGTGGCGCGCGCCCGCCTGGGTAATAACGGCGCACGCCCTGTTGCTCCTCTGTCTCTCTCTTCCCGAGGTGAGGTCAGTACTCCCCATGCTGTACCTGCTTGGCTTCATCGGGCTCTATCACGATTCAGTTCGGATGCTGTTTATCAGGCAGCTTCTTCAAACAATTGTTTAAGGGGCTGAAACAAGACAGCAAGCCTTTGTCCGCAGCAACAACCGGGACTTCGCCGGATTCTGTTCCCGTAAGCTGGAAGACCGCCCTGCCTCTCTGCCAGCCGGGGATATGCCATAGACCAGTAACCTACAGGGATTGAATAACAGGAGGTCAACCCCCATCATGCTAGCCAACCGTCCGTCCCTTCTCACGCTGACAGTCGTCTCTTTAGCCGTCTGCGCTCTGTTTCTACTCTCACCCCTGCGCCTGCTCCCCTCTGCCGCAGCGGCAATCAGCCCGCTCCCGGTAGAAACATCCGTGCTGAGCGATGACTTCAACGATAACAGGGTGGACACCACCAAGTGGCGCTACAGCAATGCCTCCTCCGCCTCCATCATTCTCGAACAGAATCAACGCCTGGAGATACCGCTGCGACCCAACGCCACCGGCTACTATGGCATTCAAACGCTGGGGACTCACGACCTGAGGGAGAAGACCGTCAGCGTTGATCTTCTTCAGGCGACGAGTCAGGGCGGGTGGGCTGAGACCTACTTCCAGATCAAGCGGGACGAGAGCAACTACTACCACATGAGCGTCGGAGCCGGCTCCTTCGTCCTCGACGCCTGGACAAACGGCGTTCGTGACCGCACCGTGCTCTCCTTCGACCCCGTCAATCAGCGCTTCTGGCGTTTTCGCCACGACGTGGCGTCGAACACCATGAACTTCGAGACGAGCGCCAACGGCACGGCGTGGACGACGCAGAAGATTGTGGTCACAGGCTTCCAGCTCGATTCTATGTATGCCGTGCTGATGGCGGGCGCCTGGGGGACAGGCAACGGCGCTCCCGGCGCGGCCATCTTCGACAACTTCACCATCAAGTCTAATTCCACCAACCAGCCCCCGACGGTCACGCTTACTAAACCGGCGCACAACGCGACCTTCGGGCGCGGCTCCACCGTCACACTGGCCGCCACCGCCGCAGACGCCGACGGCGGTATCCAGCGCGTCGAGTTCTTTGAAGGCCCGAACAAACTGGGCGAGGATTTCACCGCGCCCTACTCCATACCGTGGGGCAATGTTAAGCCCGGCAACTACTTCATCACCGCCAGGGCGACGGACGTGAGCGGGGCCATGACGACCTCCAACGCTTCCTACATCGCCGTCAGCAATGCGACCTCCGTCGCGGCGCTGCTGGTGGTCGCCGACGCCGTCACTCTGCCCAGTAGTGACGCCGTCATCAAGGCCCGCCTGGAGAATCTAGGCTTCACCGTCACGGTCAAAGACGCCGTCAACGCCGCCGCCTCCGACGCGGCCAATAAGAGCTTAGTCTTCATCTCCGAGACCGTGGCCTCCGCCAGCGTCAACACGAAGTTCCGCGACGTGGCCGTGCCCGTCATTTCTGCCGAGCCGCAAATCTTCGACGACCTGATGATGACAGGCCCCACGCTCGAAACTGATTACGGGTACGCATCGGGGCAGACGCAAGCCACCATCCTGGTTCCATCTCACCCACTGGCCGCCGGTTGTACGGGGACTGTGTCCATCTCCACGCTCGCGAGCGGAGCGGCGTGGGGCAGGCCCGCAGTGAGTGCGACGCAGGTGGCCTCGCTGAGTTACGACGGCACGAAAAAGGCCATCTTCGCCTACGAGAGCGGGGCGATGATGAACGGAATGCAGGCCCCCGCGCGCCGGGTCGGCCTCATTCATGGCAACGATGCGTTCAACAGTTTGACGGAGACCGGCGGGGCGCTCTTCGACGCCGCGGTGCGCTGGGCGACGACGACGCCTTCCTTCGTTCAATACCCGCGCGACAACACGCCGGCCGCCATCCCCGGCACGGTTCAGGTCGAACTCTTCGACGAGGGCGGCGACGGCACGGCCTATCACGACCTGACGCCCGGCAACGACGCGAGCAATTCGTACCGCTATCCGACGGACGTGGACGCTTGGGACGGGGGCATAGGCAACGTGCAGGCCGGTGAGTGGCTTGAGTACACGGTGAACGTCGCCGCTGCGGGCGCTTACAGAGCCGACGTCAGCGTGGCGGCGGCGGTGTCCGGCGGGACATTCCACATAGAGTTTGACGGCCTGGACGTGACAGGCCCGCTGGTGGTACCGAACACGGGAAGTTGGGGGGCGTACCAGAATGTCTCGAAGAGCGGCATCAACCTGAGCGCGGGCCAGCACGTCATGCGTATCGTGATGGACACCGGCGGTTCCAACGGCTTTGTGGCTAACTTCGACAGCGTCAAATTCTTTGTGCCAACCTCCACCACAGACCTCGTGGCCTACTGGAAGATGGACGAGGCAAGCGGGACTGTGTTGAGCGATTCGGCAGGGAGCAACGCGGGCACGCTTTCCGGCCCGACGCGGGTTACGGGCCGTGTAGGGACGGGCGCGCTCAGCTTCGACGGCGTTGACGACCGAGTCAGCATCGCCTCAAGCGCAAGTCTCGCAAGCATCACCAACAACTTCACGATTGCCTTCTGGGTCAACCCGCGCTCGACGCACCAAATTGACCCGGAGAGCGTGACGGGGGTGGCCGGAGTCGGCGGCCAGCGTTGGGCTTTCGAGCCGCTCAATAAGCCTGACCCGGACGCGGGCGCTGGCGTCTCTATCGCCTCGAACGGCGTTAGCGTCTACGAGCACGCGCCGGGCTACATGCCTGCGACGCTGGTCTACCCGGCGACCTTGAGCGGGTGGACGCACGTCGCCGTGGTCTACGAGAACAAGCAGCCGCGGCTCTACATCAACGGCGGGCTTGTGAGGACAGGTCTGCGTAGTCCGCGGGCAAACGTGTACGTCCAGCCGCCCGACATCGGCGGCATGGTCTACGGCTACTACGACGGCCAGATGGACGATCTACGCATCTACAGCCGCGCGCTCAACTCCGCGGAGGTCTCGTCGCTTGCGACCCCCGACGGCGGCGACGCCACCTCCGATTTCTCCGTCGCCCAGAACCCGAACGGCGTGTGGAGCTACGGCTATCGTGCGACGGCGGGCGCGGCCTTCAAACTCTACCCGACTCATGACCAAACGTCCGGCAACGTCGGCACATGGTATGACGCCACTATCCCGGACACCTGGCATACGCCGCAGGTCTCGCACAGCGCGGGCAGCCCCCTGATTCACATGCACCCTGGCCCGCAGGGTCAGGCGACCATCATGAGGTGGACGGCCCCCACCGCGACTACTGTCAATATCAGCGGGCGCTTCGAGAACATGAACAGCGCGACGACCGATGTACACGTCGTACATAACTCCTCGGCCGCTCTCTTCGACGGGGCCATTAACGTCCAGGGCAGCGTTGCGCCCTTCTCCATCAGGAAGACTGTGGCGGCCGGCGACACGCTGGACTTCGTCGTCGGCTGGGGCAGTAACGGGAATTACAACTCCGACAGCACGGGCCTGGCGCTCGTCATAGCCCTCGACCCAAGCGCGCCTTTAAGGCCGAACGACGCAACCTTCGTCTCCCAATCGGTTCCGAACCAGATGGTCGCGGGTCAGACCTACGGCGTGTCCGTGACCATGAAGAACACCGGCGCTAATACCTGGGCTCCGGCTGGCTACTACAACCTCGGCTCACAGAATCCGCAGGATAATGCCACCTGGCGCAGTCCGCGAGTCGCTCTCATGGCGCCGGTAACGCCAAACTCCAACGTCACCTTTAACTTCAACGTGACGGCCCCGGCCGCGCCCGGCGCCTACAACTTTCAATGGAAGATGGTGCAGGATACTGTGGAATGGTTCGGCGCTCAGACGTCCAATGTCGTCGTGACGGTCATTGCGCCCAACCAGTTGCCGAAGCCCAACGCCGGGGGGTCGCAACTCGGCTTGGTCGGCAACCCCATCCAGTTCAGCGGCGACGGCTCATCCGACCCGGATGGGACGATAGCCAGCTACTCCTGGAACTTCGGCGACGGCCAGACCGCTACGGATGTGAACCCCGTTCATGCCTATGCGACCCCTGGGAAATACACCCCGAGCTTGACCGTCACAGACAATAGTGGAGCGCAGGCGACCGACACCACGGCCGTCATCATTCTCGACCACAGTCAAGCCCTATCCAAGCAGAACATCAACTCCAGGGCGCCCGGCGTCATCCAGGCCGAAGATTTCGATAAAGGTGGAAAGGAAGTGGCTTATCACGATGATTCGCCGGGCAATCAGGGCGGCTCCACTACCTATCGCCCCGACGATGATGTAGACATTGAAAACAATACCGCCAGCAACGCCGGTTATGCTGTCGGTTGGACGCGCCCCGGCGAATGGCTGGAGTACCTCGTCCGAGTCGGCGACACGGACAACTACAGGATAGAGGCGCAGGTGGCGGCGCCACTCGACGGCTCAAGCGGCGGGACGTTTCACCTGGAGATTGACGGGATTGATCGGACAGGGCCGATGTCCATGCCAGCTCCTGGGAGTGGTTGGCAGACAATCGGCAAGTCCGGCGTCAGATTGAACGCCGGCCCGCACCTGATGCGGCTCGTCATGGATAACGGAGGGGCAACGGGCTTCGTCGGCCGCTTCGATTATTTCAGATTCATCGCCACGCAGGCGCCTTTTAGCGGGACCGCCAAGGCTGTGCCCGGTACGATTCAGGCCGAAGATTTTGATAACGGCGAGCAGGGGACTGCTTATCTGGATAAGACTCCGGGCAACCAGGGAGGAGCTTATCGGAGTACGGATGTCGATCTCTGGACGAGCAGCGAAGGGGCTGCCTTGGGGTGGGCTCAGAATGGCGAGTGGGTTGAGTATTCGATTGATGTGGCTAACAAAGGACCATACGTGGTCTCCGCGCGAGTCGCCTCGCCGGGCGCGGGCGCGAAGTTCCACCTGGAAGTCGAAGGGATCGATGTGACGGGTCCCGTCGCGGTCCCCAGTACGGGGTCGCGGGAGACCTGGCAAACGATTACAACGTCGGCTCGACTCCCGGTCGGACGTCACATCATGCGCTTAATGATTGACGACCCCGGCGCGGGCGGCGATGTCTGCTTCAACCAGTTTACCTTCTCGTTCGACTCTAACAAGGTGACCGCGGACAATGCTCTCGGGGGGCCGGAGCAGATATTCAACACCGACTTTATCTCCGCGGGCGTCGGGGGGTTGTATGATAGAAGTGGTGGCGTCCTCCCGCTGAGGAACGTCAGCGGCAGAATCAACAGGGCTTACCTCTACTGGAACGGCTCAAGAAGTATCATCGAGGATAACGGTGTCGTGGCGTTCGCGGGGGTGCCGTTGCGGGGCGCCCTCCTCGGCGTCAGCACGACGGGCGTGCCCGGTTTATTTGACAACCGAAGCTACCGCGCCGATGTCACCTCACTGGTCGCCGCCAGAGGTAATACCGACTACGTCATCAACACCAACAACTTCAGCTACTCCGGCGCTTCCCTGATCGTCTTCTTTGACGACGGAAACCCGGATAATAATCGGGACGTTACGCTCTTTAGCGGAAATGATGGTAACGTCGGCGATTTTCCGTTCAGTCCCGTTTTTACCAATGATCCTCCGGGATGGGACGCCAAGCTTCCCGGAATCAACTACTCGGGCTCGGGCGGCGCGACCGTCCAGCTCCATGTCTCCGAAGGTCAACCCATCCAGGACCCGCGGATGGTTATCTGTAACGCCCCACTGTGCAATCAGATTCCGCCGCCCCCCTTCATTCCCTTCATCTTTTCGGGCAATACGGTTCCATTTGTCCCAGGCCCCCGCGAGCCGACCGGGATGTGGGACATTATCAACTTCGATGTCACGAACCTCGTCCACCAAGGTACCAACAATCTCTCCATCGCGATGGGTCCGTCTGACATAGCGACCGTTGACGTTCTTTATCTCGTCCTGGCGGTCGTCCATGTGCCTCATCCTCCGCCTGCCCCGACGGTGACTATCACCAGCGAGCGGGTCGGCGGGAACCTGGACAAGACCACGAAGAATGCGCTGATCGGGGCCAACGTGGTTCTCCACGCCGAAGGCAACTCATCGGGCGGGACTTACGCCTGGACCTTCACCGGCCCGGTCGATATCCAGGGGACAACCGCCGACGACACGGTCGTCTTCAGGACGAGAGACGACGGGCTCCTCCCGCTGAAGAGTTCCTACCCGGTCACGGCCAAAGTGACCTTCACCAACAGCCAGAAGGTGGCGGCCTCCGCGACCGTGACCATCAACGCGATAGTGCCCTCGCTGCCTGAGTTCTCCGGCAACCAGACCCCGGTCCTTGTCGAAAACGACCCGGTCACGGGGAAGGTGTTATGGAAGCTCGGGAGCGCGCACCCGGACCATCCGGTGGTCGGGATGGTCTTCAACGCCAAGGCCCTGATCCCTCCGGGCGCCTACCTGACGAACCTGGCCGAGAGCACCATCACCTTCGAGCAGGCCATCAGCACGTTCCGCAAGATACGCACAGAGTTCGGGAAGACGACCTGTAAGACTTCGCGCGGGTCCGAAGCCGAAGAAGATGTGAACGGCGGGTGGCAGTTTGAACAGCGCAGCACGCCGCTCGACCAGTATCCAGGGGCGCTCAACGACTTCTCGCACGCGACCGCGACGACGAATGGTCTGAGTCTCGGCGTCACGCTCCGCGAGCACATCGCGGGGCTCAAGTTCGCCTTCCTCGACGCGGCCAAGATGGATGACCGGTACCAGACGTATGTCATCTATTCGGCCAATAATTTGCGCCTCCGCCTGGGGAGCGCGACGTGGAAATGGGGCGGGGTCCTGGCGTTCGACACGACGGAATCCAGGATCATCCCTCCGCCGTCTGCGGCCCTTTACAAGCTTCAGTCTTCCACGAGCACCCCAGGAACCATCCCGCGGGACCCGACGGTCTCGGTCACGCAGCCTGCGGGAGTCAACACCGCGCTCACGTGGGGACCGTGTCCGGGCGCCGGCCCCCTGCCGACGAGCCACAGACTCATCGACAGCCAGCACCTTTACGTCAACGAGCTGTACAAGGATTTCCTCAAACGTGACTCCTTCCAGACGAACGACGAGGACTGGCGGGGGCGCCTGTACTGGGCCAGCACCATCACCGAGAACGCCTTCAACCTGGAGCTTATCGACGCCAACCGCGTCAACGTCGGTCTGGCCTTCATCTTCTCAGGCGACTTCATCAACATGCATCAGAACGACCTGCCCGCGCTCGGCGGTCCCAGACACACGAGCGCCTACAACAAGGCTTTTCTGAAGGCTTGTTACAACGGGTTCCTGCTGAGGGACCAGTTCCCCAAGAACCACTTCTCCACGGACGTGGAGTTCGACGATCCAGATGGCTTCAACTTCTGGCTCGGTGTGCTCGATAGCCAGCTCAATGACCCGAGTGACGCGCCGTACTTCAACATGGTCAGGGCGTTTCTCGTCTCGGACGAGTATTTACGTCGATACAATACGATCGTGGATGTCGATGACTTCGACTTCGATAACCCGCCTCCGCCTCCTGGGCCATAAGAGAGGCGGAGAGGGGCGGAGCTTTTTAGTCCGCCCCTCCCTGGTTACAGACTTTAAGTGTCTAGGCAGGCGCTGACGCGGCCCCTCACGTCAGCGATCATGTTGGACGCCGTCTCCTGGTCTGCGGCCTCCACGACGATGCGGATGATGGGCTCTGTGTTCGAGCCGCGGACGAGTAACCAGCCGTCCGGCGTCGTCACATGGACGCCGTCGCGCAAGTCCATAGGCCAACGCGCGTACGCGTCCCTGACAGTTTCCAACACGGCGCGAATTTTATCCGAGCGGCAGGCCAGCTTCTCTTTAATCATGTAGGAGCGCGGCAGCTCGGCGATCAGCTCCGAGACCGTCCGCCCAGTCCTGTCGAGCAGGTGCAGGACGAGCGCCATGCCGACCAGGCTGTCCCGCGCGAAGTTGATGCGCGGATAGATGACGCCGCCATTGCCCTCGCCGCCGATGACCGCGCCCCGCCGCAGCATCTCGCCGGCCACGTTGGCTTCACCAATCTTCGAGCGGTAGATGGGACAGTCGAAGCGCGAGGCCACCGCGTCAAGCACGCTCGTCGTCGAAAGGTTCGCGACTACGGGACCGCGCTCACGACTCAACACGTACTGCGTTGCGAGCACCAGCGTGTACTCTTCACCAATCGCGCGCCCATGCTCCGAGACGATTGCCAGTCTGTCCGCGTCCATATCCTGCGCGAAGCCTACGTCGCACCCATGCTCGCGCACGGCCGCCGACAGAGCGCCTAGATTCTCCTCAACCGGCTCCGCTCCACGCGGGAAGAGGCCGTCTGGGGTGACGTTCAGCGGGATGACCTCGACGCCAAGCGCTTCGAGCAGACGCGGCGCGACCGTTGAGCCTGCGCCGTTGCACGAATCAATCGCCACGCGGAGCTTGCGCGCGCCCTGCAACGGGCCGAGCGCGTCCAGTACGGTCTTGATGTGCAGGTCAATCGCCCCGGCCGACGGCTCTACGTTGCGCATCTCCGCGCCCGCGACCTTCCTGTATTCGCCCTGGTGGTAAATGTCCAGGAGCTGCCGGGCCTGTGCCTCGGCCAGGAAGAGTCCGGCGGAGTTGATGAATTTCAGCGCGTTCCACTCGGCGGGGTTGTGGCTGGCCGTGATGCAGATGCCGCCCCGCGCGCGGCGCTCGCGCACCAGTAGTTGAACCGTCGGCACGGGGCAGATGTCCAGGTCCAGGACGCGGCATCCACTTGAGAGCAGGCCGGCCACGACCGCTTGCCGCACCATCTCGCCGGACGTGCGCGTGTCGCGCCCGACGACGATGACGCCCGGCCCCGTGTAAGTCCCGAACGCCTGCGCGAAGCGTACCAGAAGCGTCGGCGTCAGAGACTCGCCGACGACGCCGCGCACGCCCGAGATGCTGATTTTAAGAGTCGGTATCGCCCTCATCTCACTTCACCAGACGGTCGCGCGCCCAGTCGAGCAGCTCGTGCGCGCGCGCCGCGGTCTCGGCCTCCGCGATGATGCGGATCATGGATTCCGTGTTCGAGACGCGCACGTGCGCCCAGCCGTCCGGCAACGAAACTTTAATCCCGTCCGTCTCGTCGTACTCCAGCTTTTCCGCCTCCAACTCGTCGCGCATCCTTTGCAAGAGCGTGTAGATTCGGTCTGGCTCGACCGCCATGTTGTGCTTGAGGATGGTGAAGCGCGGGAGGGCGGCGGCCAACTCCGACAGGGGCTCTCCCGTCCGCGCCAGGTGTTCGAGGATCAGCCCTATGGCCGCCGCGCTGTCGTGCGTCCACTGCACGCGCGGGACGATGACGCCCCCGCTTCCCTCGCCGCCGATGACGCCCCCGGCCTCGACCATCGCCTCGGAGATGAACGCCTGCCCGACGGGCGTGCGGATGACGGGCGCGCCGTACTTCGCGGCCACGCGGTCCACGCTGCGGCTGGTCGAGATGTTCGTCACGACCGCGCCGACCTCACGCCTTAACTGAATCTCCGCCGCAATGGCGAGCGTCGCCTCCTCCGACAGCATCTCGCCGGTTTCCGTGACGAGCCCGAGCCGCTCGCCGTCGGCGTCGTGCGCGAAGCCTACGTCGGCGCGTCCGGCGTGTACCACGGCGCGCAGTTGCGACATCGTCTGCGGGCCGGGCTCCGGCGCGTGCGGGAAAGGGGCCGTGGGGTCGTCGTTGACGGCCAGCACGTCGCAGCCGAGCGCTTCGAGCCAGCGCGGGGAGAGCAGCGAGCAGGAGCTGTTGCAGCAATCTACGGCGACTCTCAACCGGCGCGTCCTGATTGATTCAACGTCGAAAGCGCCGGAAAGAATTTCGAGGTGGTGCGAAACGGCGTCCGCGTGCTCGACCTGCGTGCGGATGCGCTCCCAACCGGCCTTGGCGAACTCGCCCTGGTGGAAAATGTCCAGCAGCTCGTCGGCCTGCATGGAGTTCAGGTAGAGGCCGTCGCCGCGAACGAACTTCAGCGCGTTCCACGGCTCCGGGTTGTGCCCGGCAGTGATGGAAAGACCGCCTTCCGCCCGCAGCCAGGGGACCGCGAGCTGAAGGCTCGGCGTCGGGCACACGCCAAGGTCAAAGACCTCGCAGCCGGCGGCGAGCAGCCCCGAGAGCACGGCCGCGCGGACCATCGGCCCCGAAGAACGCGTGTCGCGGCAGACGAGAATGCGCCCCGAGTCCAGGTAGGTCCCGAACGCCTGCGCGAGCGCCACCGCCAACTCCGGCGTGAAAGTTTCGCCGACGACGCCGCGCACTCCGCTGATGCCGATTTTGAGCGAGTTCACACCTGTTTTTTCACGTACAGCGGTCCCAACATATTGATTAGCTTTTACAGGCGTCGTTTCAGTAACCTCAAGTATGACACCGTAAGTTACGCCGCGTGTGCGGGTTCATGGGCGAAACTCTCAACCTTTCTAAAGGTCTATGCAAACCCGAAACGGCTTGCCCCTTCTTCGAGGAACCAATGAGAACAAGAACATATCTTCCGCTTATCCTGTGCCTGATTTGCGCTATCAGCGTCTCTGCCCAGACCGCAGGCAGCGCCGGCCCACAGCATAACCTGATGCCCGTGCCCGCCTCCGTACAGTTTAACTCCGGCAGGCTCCCCGTCAACAACTCGTTCACCGTAGGCGCCAGGGGCCACGTGGACGAGCGCCTCCGGGCCGGAATAGACAGGCTCTTGCGGCGCATCGAAGGGCGAACCGTGCTGGAGTTGCCGCGTGGGGCGGCTAACGACGCGACCAAAGCGACCCTGGTCGTGGAAGCGGTGGGGGCGGGCGCGGCCGTGTCCTCCGTCGAAGAAGATGAGTCCTACACGCTCGAAGTCTCAGACCGGCAGGCGGCGCTCAAGGCCCAGACGGTGGTCGGCGTCCTGCGCGGCCTGGAGACCTTTCTGCAACTCCTGGACAGCGACCGCGACGGCTACTTTATCCCGCGCGTCAGTATTCAAGACAAGCCGCGCTTCCGCTGGCGCGGCCTGCTGATTGACGTCGCGCGACACTTTCAGCCAATCGAAGTCTTGAAGCGCAACCTGGACGCGATGGCCGCCGTCAAGCTCAACGTCCTACACTGGCACCTCACGGAAGACCAGGGCTTCCGCATCGAGAGCAAAAGATTCCCGAAGCTTCATCAGATGGGCTCCGACGGACTCTTCTACACGCAGGAGCAGGCGCGGGAAATCATAGAATACGCGCGCCTGCGCGGCATACGCGTCGTGCCGGAGTTCGACATGCCGGGGCACGCGACGAGCTGGTTGGTGGGCTACCCAGAGCTGGGCAGTCAGCCTGGGCCTTACTCCATAGAGCGCAGGCCCGGCATCTTCGAGCCGACGCTCGACCCGACGCGCGAGGAGGTCTACAAATTTCTCGACGCCTTCCTCGGCGAGATGGCCGCGCTCTTCCCGGACGCCTACCTGCACATCGGTGGCGACGAGAACGAAGGCAAGCAGTGGGACAGGAATCCGAAGATTCAAGCCTTCATGAAGGAGAAAGGCATCAAGGACAACCACGGCTTACAGACTTACTTCAATAAGCGGGTGCTTCAGATTCTTAAAAAGCACGGGAAGATCATGATGGGCTGGGACGAAATTTTCCAGCCCGAGCTGCCCAAAGAGGTGGTCATCCACTCGTGGCGGGGCACAGAGGCGCTGGCGGATGCCGCGCGCAAGGGCTATAAAGGCGTGCTCTCGAACGGCTACTACATAGACCTCGCCTTCCCCACCTCGCAGCACTACGCGAACGACCCCGTCCCTGCCGGCAGCGCCTTGACCGAAGCGGAGGCCGCCAACGTGCTCGGCGGCGAGGCGACGATGTGGAGCGAGTGGGTGAGCCCGGAGACGATAGACTCGCGCATCTGGCCGCGGACGGCCGCCATCGCCGAAAGACTCTGGTCGCCGCGCGAGGTTAAAGATGTCGAAGACATGTACCGTCGCCTCGCGGTCACGAGTGTCAGGCTCGAAGAGTTGGGCCTGACGCACGAGAGGAATCAGGGGGTCGCGCTCAGGCGGCTGACGGGAGGGCGAGACACCGGGCCACTTCAGACACTCGTCTCCGTGCTCGAACCCGTCAAGGAGTACAGGCGCTACCAGCAGCGCCCGCAGACGATGCTGAGCCCTTTGACCGGCCTGATTGACGCGGCCCGGCCCGACAGCGAGGCGGCCCGCCACCTGGCCGCGACCGTTGACGCTCTTCTTTCCGACGCCCCGCGCTTCGAGTCGCGCGCCGAGTCGGCCCGCGACCAACTGACTCGTTGGCGCAACGCCGGCCCGGAGTTGGAGGTCTTGATAGATAAGTCTCCGGCCCTGCACGAGGCCAGGCCGCTCGCCAAAGATTTATCCGACCTGGGGACGATAGGACTGGAAGCGCTGTCCTACCTCTCGCGCGGTGTGGCCCCGCCGACCGAATGGCGCGACGCGAGGCTGGCTGTTATCGAGAATGCCGCGAAGCCCAAGGCGGCGGTCGAGTTCGCCGTCATCCCCAGCCTGCGGCAGCTCGTCATCGCGGCCTCCGAGTTGCCGCGGCTCGGACAGATGACGCCCGCCGACTGGAGGGCGCAGGTCAGGACTCTATCGACCGCGAAGGCAAGACCGTCAGGCGAATGAAAAGCAATGATGAATGCGGAGTGATGAATGATGAATTAAAGACGGTCTGTTTTTAATTCATCATTCATCACTCCGCATTCATCATTGCCTTTCCCGCGGTTGTTGGGGCGCTACGATGTCGCCCTCGCCCTCTCGCGCTTTGCCCTCTTCCTTCTTCAGCCTTTCGACAATCCGCATCTCTTCCTGCGCGCGCTCTGGGTTTTTAAGCCGGGCGTAAAGCATGGCGAGGTTGTAGTGCGCTTTGGAATCTTTCGGGCTCAGCTTCACTCCCGTTTCGAGCGCCTGCCGGGCGCGTTCGTAATCCTTTAGCTTCAGGTAGGTCGCGCCGAGGCCGACGTGCGCGTGGGCGAACGACGGCTCAAGCCGGATGGACTTCTCGAAGAATTCTATCGCCCGCTGGTCTTCGTCCTGCCCCTGTGCGATGAGGCCCAGGTAGTAGAAGGCTTCCGGCGTGGCTTTGTCTTTCTGAACACTCTTTTCGAGCAGGACGCGTGCCTCGTCGTACTGCTTATGTTTGAGCAGGACGTAGCCGAGGTACAACTGCCCCTGCGCGTCGTCGGGCCGGAGCTTGAGGAACTGGCGGAAAGAGAGTTCGGCCCCGACCAGATCGGCAGGGTACTTGAGCCACGCGACGCCTGAGGTGAAGTGGTAGGCCGGCTCGTCGGGGCTCAATTCGATGGCCCTCTTCAGGGCCGACAACGCCTCGTCCCTGTTCCCTCTCTTCAGGTAGGCGCTGGCGGCCACGCCGAGCAGGGGGGCCGAAACTGCCAGCGACCCTTTCAGCTCTTCGACGAGAGCGAGGCACTCGTCGACGCGGCCCTGCGAGAGTAACAGCCACGCGAGCCTGTAACCTGCTTCCGCGTTGCCGGGCTCCAGGCGCAGCACTTCCCTCAACTCGCTGGCGGTCTTATCGGGCGCCCCCTTGAACAGATAAAGGCGGGCCAGATTCATGTGCGCTCCCGCCAGCGAGGCGTCACTGCGGACGGCGCGCGTGAAGAGCGTTTCGGCTTCGCCCAGTCTGCCCTGCTTGGCGCGGAGCACCCCCATCAGGTTGAGCGCCGCGGCCTCGTCCGGCGCGACTTTCAAAACTTGATTCAACAGCCGCTCGGCCTCCTCCGGTTGGTCGGCGCCGATCAGCGCCGCCGCGCGCTCCAACTGTTTGGCGCGGCGCTGCCCCTCCTGCGCCCACGCGCCCGCCGGGGCGAGAAGAGCGCAGAGCAGCGCGAGAATAATCGCCGGACGGCGGACAGTCGGGCAAACAGCTTTGGCCTGAGCTAATATCACAAGCTTCTCGTTTAGCGGCGTGGGGCGATCTGATATTCTTTCTGCGCGACGACGCCCTGGCCCTCTTTGATCGTGAGCACGCGGTTCGGCTTCGCGTCCGTCACCTTGTCAACCGCGCCGCTCGGCCACCTCACCTCTATCAAATCAATCTTCGTCCGCTTCTCAAGGCCGAAGTGGAGCCGCAGATCGCTCTGCGAGATGTAGCTGTCGCCGCTGCGGACCTCGTCCTTCTGCGCCAGGTCGCCGGAGACGACTTTGACCCGCGCCCCTATGCCGTCGCGGTTCGAGCGCACGCCGATTGTTTTAATCAGCACGGAGTTGTTAAGGTTTCCGCCGTCGTTGCGGAGGAGTTGCGCCGCGCCGTCCAGGTTGTTGATGACGATGTCAACGTCGCCGTCCGAGTCCAGGTCGCCGAAGGCGACGCCGCGCGCCGCGCGCTTCTCCGCGAAGGGCGACCCCAGTTGTTCGGCTATCTCTGTAAACGTCCCGTCGCGCAGGTTGCGGTGTACGAAGTTGCGCTGGTGAAAGTTTTTGATCTGCGGGTAGACGTGGCCGTTGGCGACGAAGAGGTCAACCCAGCCGTCCGCGTCGTAGTCGAAGAACTTCGTCCCCCAGCCGACGTAAGGCAGACTGACGGCGGCGACCTTGGCCGCGTAGGAGGCGTCCGTGAAGGTGTTGCGCCCGTCGTTGCGGTAGAGCGTGTTGTAGTCGTCGTCGAAGTTGGTGACGAAGAGGTCTAATTTCCCGTCGTGGTTGTAGTCGGCCACCGTCACGCCCATGCACCCCTGCGAAGCGCCGTTCTCGTTGAGCGCGGTCCCTGAGATGAAGCCTATCTCTTTGAACGTGCCGTCGCCGTTGTTGCGGTAGAGGAAGTTTGGCGTCGAGTCGTTGGCGACGAAGATGTCAACGAGCCCGTCCTCGTCAAAGTCGCTGCTGATAACGCCCATCCCGTAGTAGCCGTTCGGGTCCGCGACCCCCGCCTTCTTCGTCACGTCTGTGAAAGTCCCGTCGCCGTTGTTGCGGTAGAGCGTGTCGCCGTCGCCGGGCATCCCGCGCGGGCCGCACTGCACGGCGACGCCCTTGAACTGGCAGGTCTTGTCCTTGCCGAACTCTGGCAGGTTGTTGAAGTCGAAGGAGACGTAGTTGGCGACGAAGAGGTCAACCCAGCCGTCCGCGTCGTAGTCTACGAAGGACGCGCCCGCGGACCAGCGCGGGTCGCCGACGCCCGCCTTCTCGGTCACGTCCGTGAACGTGCCGTCGCCGTTGTTTTTGAGAAGGTGGTTGGGGCCGACGCAGGTGACGTAGATGTCGTCGAAGCCGTCGTTGTTGTAGTCCGCGACCGCCGCCCCCATCCCCCAGCCGATGTCGCCCACAGCGCCAGCCTTCTCGGTCACGTCCGTGAATGTGCCGTCGCCGCGGTTGCGATAGAGCGCGCTCCTGGTCTTCCCCTTGGACTTCACGAGGTCCACGGTCAGGGCGTTGACGAAGTAGATGTCCGGGTGGCCGTCCGAGTCGTAATCGATCAGCGCCACGCCGCCGCTCATAGACTCTACGATGTAACGCTTCTCAGGCGTGGAGACGTGCTGGAAGGTGACGCCGGCCTGCGCAGTAACGTCCGTGAAGCGCACGGCGGCGGCCTGACTGCCGGCCGAGCGCGGCAGGCAAACGAGCGAGAGTATTAATGCCGCGAGTAGAATTGTCGTCCTTAATGGCAAACGTGGCATGACCTCGGTGGGAGTTTAGAGTGCATTTCAAAACTCAAGCAGCGTATTGACTCAACCCTTTGCGCCTTTGGTTTTTCTTTTGTTGCGCCTTTGCGAGAACGGCCTTTCCTCGCAAAGGCGCAAAGATAAAACTTAAGGCGCAAAGGGTTGAGTGCTGGTTTTAAAACTGCCTTTTATTGATTGGCCTCGCGCAGCGCCTTGTCCTTCAGTTGCCGGGAGATTTCGAGTTGGCTTTCGCCTTCGGCCTGACGCCCCGCGGCGAGGTAAGCGCGTCCCAGTTGATAATGGATGTGCGCCTGACCCGGCGCGAGCTTCGCGGCCGCTTCGAGGCTCTCGACTGCGCCACGCGCGTCGCCCTGCTTCAAGAGCGCGTTGCCCAACTCGAAGTGCGCGTTGGCGAATTCGGGCCGGTCGCGAATGACCTCGCGCATCAGGCGTATGCCACGCTCGGTCTCCTGCCGCGCCAGCGCGACGTAGCCCAGATGATACCTGGCCTCGATGTCCGACGGGTTCAACGCCACCTCGGCCTCGAACTCGGCGGCGGCCTCGTCCAGCTTCCCGGTCTTGACGTAAATCAAGCCGGCGTAGAAATGTGCCAGGCGCACCTTGGCGTCGAGCGAGATTGCCGTGCGCAACTCTTCGAGCGCCTTGGCCGTGTCGTTCTGCTGGTAATAGGCGCGGCCGAGCAGGATGTGGACCTGCGGGTTATTGCCGCCCATCGCCACCATCTGCCTGGTAATCCGAGCGGCCGCCTCGCTCTGTCCGGCCTTGTCTAGAGAGATGGCGAGTGGGAAATAGAGGCTCGCCTCGTTCGGTTTCGCGCCCACAACTTCGGTCAACAGCGTGGCGGCCTTGGCGTAATCTTCCGTCATGAAATAGCTCAGGCCCAACAACTGTTTGGCCTGTAGGTTGACGGGACGAGCCTGCGCCTCGCGTTCGAGGGGCGCGATTGCTTCCCTGTAGGATTCAATCTTGAAGTAGGCCAGGCCCAGGTTGTAATCGAGCCCCTCGTGGCGCGGGTTCCATTTCGCGGCCGAGCTGAAGTGGTCTACGGCCGCGCGGAAGTCCGCGCGCTCGGCACGCAGCAGGCCGATATTATTATGCGCCGCGGCGATGACCTTCTCGTGAAAGGCCGCGTCCTTTGCGAGAGCTTCATGCGCCTTCGCGTCCGGCGCGTTCGACTCGACAACCACTCCCTGCGCCGAGGTCAGTTCGGGGAACTTGCTTTGCTCTTCCCCGCCAGCGGCGTTGAGAAAGGCGTCCAACTTCGCCTCGTCCCGCTTGAACGCTTTCGACTTCAGCTCGGCCGCGAGCTGCAACTCACGCTCGCCCTCCTCTGTGCGGCCCGCCTTCAGCAATGATTGCCCTAAACGGTAGTGAGCGTTCGTCACCTGATAGTCGTTGTGACTGAGGCTCGGGTTGAGGACGATTGTCTGCCTGAGCGCCGCGATTGCCTGCTCGTACTTTCCTAAACTCTGATATGCCTGGCCCAGGAAAAAGTAGGGGTCCGGGTTCTTCGACTGGAGGCGAGAGGCTTTCTCCAGGGGGGCGAGGGCCGGCTCCCAACGCCCGTCGCTGAGGTAGATGACGCCCAGGTAGTAGTTGGCGAAGAAGTCGTCCGGGTGATGCTCCAACTCCAACTGCAATTCCTTCATCGCATCATTGAGCCGGCCCGCCCCGTCTTTGAGCAGGTAGGTCAGGCCGAGATGGTAGTGGACGCGCGGCAGCCGTGGGTCTAGGGCGGCGGCCCTTTTAAATTCCTCGATGGCCTCGGACAGAAAACCCGTCTCCCTGTAGGCACGACCCGTCAGCACGCGAAACTGCGGCCGGTCGCCCAGCTTTGCAGCCATGCGCTCGTAGATGCGCCTGGCCTGTGGGAGCTGACGCTGCTTGAGGTACGCCAGTCCGAGCGTGTACGCGACATCGTAATCGTCCGGCGTTAGTTCGGCCGCGGCTTCGAGTTCGCGCGCCGCCTTTTCAAACTCGCCCGTCATGAAGTGGGTCTTGCCGAGCATGTGATGAGCGGGCGCGCTCTTCGGGTCGAGGGCGAGGGCGCGGCCTAAGGGCGCGACGGCCTTCTGATATTGCCCCGTGTAAAAGTATGCGATGGCCAGCTCGACGAGCAGTTCGGGCGAGTCCGTGCGCTCTGCGGCGGCCGCCTCCAGGGCCGCGACCGCCCCGCGGTAATTCGCTTGCGCGAGATAAATTCTCCCGAGCGTGGGATAGGCCAGGGCGAGGATTTCCGCGTACTCGGCCTCGGCCGCGACCAGATTACCGGCGCGCCGATGCGCCTCCGCCGCCTCGTAATGTTTCCGGAATAGATCGCCGGCAACCTGGAAGTGGATGAGCAGGACGAGCAGCGGGAGGAAGGCTAAACGGGAATACATCGCTAGCTTAATCCGTGCGCGTTGGACTCGGCAGAAAAGAAAACGGAGGGCTGAGTTAAATCATTCACCCCTCCGTCCTCGGCTCAGCCTGGTCGTACTATATCAGAAGTTGAATTTCAGGCCGAACTGAATTTCACGCGGGCCGCGCGTGGAGTTGGCCCGGCCGAAACCTCCGTTGCTGAAGTTGTTCTCAATGCCGCCGCCGGCGACGCTGAGGTTGTGTGCTCTGAAGTTGACGGTGTTGAAGACATTGAACATCTCCGCGCGGAACTGGAGGTTGAACCTCTCGCGCATCTTCCAGTTTTTCGCCACGGAAAAGTCTATGTTCTTGATGCCCGGCCCGCGAACGGCGCCGCGCTCCAGGTTGCCGAATGTTCCTTGAGCCGGACGACGGAACGCCGCCGGGTTGATGATCTGTAGCGGGTCATTGCCGTCGGCGTAAATTGGCACACCCGCAACGAGGTCGGGCCGCTGGCTGCTGGCCCCCCCAAGTCCCGCGGCGTCCACGCCGAGAAAGATGTTGAGCGGCGTGCCGCTGTAGAAAGAGGCGATGGTGTTGAGCTGCCAGTCTCCGAGCACGGCGCTCCCGACAGTACCCAGGTTTTTGAACTGCGGCAGGACGTACACCGCGTTGAAAACGAGGGAGTGACGGCGGTCCAGGTCGGAGTAGCCCTTGTCGAGGTCGTAGTTGAAAACGTCGGTCGTCTGGCTGATGAACGACTGTGTCGGGACGTTGCTGATGGTTCGCCCCCAGGTGTAAGCGGTCTGGAAAGCGAAGTGATCGGTGAACCGGCGGTCAATCCAGATTTGGAGCGCGTGATAGTTGGAATCGCCCGTTGACTCGTCCCTCGTCACGGCGTTCGTGAAATTGAACCTGCGCGAGATGTCCGGCGACCGCGTCCCGGCGGCGACTTGCGAGCGGAATTGCGGCAGCACCTGATTGTAGTTGCCGTTGATGAGCCGCCAGAGGTGCAAGCCGTGGTTACCGACGTAGGAGACTTCGGCCACGGTGTTCTTCATGATCTCGCGGGAGACGGTCACGTTCCATTGCCAGCTCTCAGGAGGCTTGAAGTTGGGGTCAACCGAATTGACGCCGCCGAGGCCCGCCGCGGCATTCGCCAAAGCGGGGCCGATGTCGTCATTCGTGCGGCAGGTCGGGCAGTCGGTCAGGCTCAGCGCGTCGGGGTTCCAGCCGGAATCAACCACCGTATTCCACGGCGGGTTGTTAGACATTCTGAGCAGCGCCGCGATGACGTTCGAGCGACCGAGGTAGCGCCCGAATCCTAAACGCAGGGCAGTCTTGCCGTCGCCGTTGATGTCCCAGGCCAGGCCCAGGCGAGGCTGGAAGCCACCCTTATAGGTGTTCACCAGAGCGCGGGGCAGGTCGCCGGGCTGGTCGGCCTGGACGAATCCGCTGCGGAGGTTGACGCCGTCGTACCGCTCTGGAATCCAGTTGGTGATGCGGTCGTCGGCCGCGTAGGGCGGCGCGAAGATCGAATACCGCAGCCCGAACGTGAAGCTCAGGTTGGACCGAATCTTCCAGGTGTCGGTCCCGTAAAACTCTGTGTCGCGCCAGCGGCCCAGCGTCATATCCTGGCGCTCGAACTCCGTGTATTCGAGGAGCGGCAGATCGAGGAGCAGCAGCTCGGCGATGGCGTTGCCCGTGCGGCCGCCGGTCGATTGGATAGTGTAGATGCCGCTGCCGCCGTTCGGCTGCTCGTCCTTGATGTTGTGGCTGAAGAGCACGCCGAATTTGGTGTTGTGCGAGCCGAACACCTTGGAGAAGTCGTCCTTCCAGATGAAGAGGTCCTGGTGATTTGACCACGGAGCCTGGTGCCACAGGTTGCCGTAGCCGCCATCTCCCCACCCGACGGTGGGAAAGCCGGTGCCCTCCACGCGCGGGAAGACCGTGGGAAACACAGAGGCGACCTGCTGGTTGAGCGCATCGCCCGACGGGTTTGTCGACACGAAGATGTCGTTACCCGCCCGCGAGAATTGGAACTCGTTGACGGCGGTAGAGGAGAGCGTGTTCGTCAGCTTGACCGCGAAGCTACGGCTGGGCTGTTCCCAGTCGGAGGAGAGCGTCGGGAACGGCGTGTCGCCCCAGAAGTTGCCCGCGGCCTCACCGTGCGTCCACGTCTCGTTAATGTAGCGGACCATCAGGTTCATCTTGTCGGTGATCGTGATGTCGCCGCGGATCAGGTCCTGGCGCGTGTCAACCGGCTGCAACGGCGTCGAAATCCAGTTGGTGCCGGCCGGGTCGGCCGGATTGTTGGGGAGAGGGAAAATGCCCATCAGCGCGAGGCCGCCAGGGCTCAGCCGGTTCTGCGGGATGCGGTTGCCGGGGAACGGCTGACAGCCGATGGGGTTCCCGTTGCCGTCCCTCACGAGAAGCCCTGTGAGGGGATTCCTCTGGCAGGTGTAGGGATCCCGCGGAATGGGGCCGGTGTGGATAGGCCCGCTGAAGTCGCCCATTCTCTCCTGCTCGGTGGGGACGCGTGCCGTCAGCGGCCCGGTGCCGCGCCGCTCGCGCCGCCACTCCTCCGACCAGAAGAAGAAGATTCTGTCCTTGACGATCGGGCCGTTGAAGTTGCCGCCGAAGTTGTGGTAGCTGAGCGGCGGGCGGGGGATGCCTGCGCGGTTGGAGAACCAGTCGTTGGCGTTCAACGAGTCGTGGCGGAGGAACTCAAACAGGCTGCCGTGGAAATCGTTGGAGCCGCCCTTCGTGACGAGGTTGATGACGGCGCCTTGCGCCTGGCCGTACTCCGCGCTGAAGCTGTTGCGCTCGACGCGGAACTCGGCGATGGAGTCGATGGAGGGGAAGACCAGCAGCGTGGCGTTCGAGCCCACGTCCATGTTATTGACGCCGTCCACCGTCCACAGGTTCGCGTTCGACTGGTTGCCGTTGACCGACACGTCAACGTGGGAGTCGAGCCCCGTGCCGCGCGTGCCGAAGGCCCCGCCCTCGTTCGGCGCGGAGAGTCCAGGCACCAGCGTCACCAGCGCGGCGTAGTTGCGCCCGTTCAGCGGAAGCTCGGTCACCTGCTTCTCGGAGACGAGGCTGCTCACTTTACCGCTCTCCGTCTCGACAAGTTGGGCCGCGTCGCTGACCGTCACCGTCTCGGTGACTTGCCCGACCTCGACGTTGAGGTCTACGACCACCCGGTCGGCAACGTGGACTTCCACCCCTGTGGCCAGTGTCTTCTTGAACCCCGGCGGGGCGACGCTCACGCTGTAGCGCCCCACCGGAAGACTCTGGGCCGAGTAGTCGCCGTCGTCGTCGGTTCTGACGGTGCGCGATTGCCCCGTTGTCTCCTCTTCGATGGTGACCTCGGCATCAGGAATGGCGGCGCCCTGCGGGTCGCGCACTGTGCCGCTGATACCGCCGACGGTGCTCGTCTGGGCGTGAACGCCGTTCAGCAAACCGATTCCCAGCAGGATCGTCAAGGCGTAAAGACCTAACTTCTTTTTCATAGTTTGAATCCTCTCGGCGCAGTACGTTGACTCGTCCAACGATCCGAACGACCTTGTGACGGCCAACCCAACGGAATGAGACTCAAGACGAACCCCCTGATTGGGACCTCGTAGTTGTCTCTCAAGCTGCAAAGAAAAGACGACTTAATAAGGCAAGGCTCAGCAATCTTAAATCTGGTCTGACCGGCGGGCGGCGGTGCGAGGGGTTCCGAAAAGCCGCACAATTTTCAAGCCGGGCGGGTTAGGGCTGGCCTGCTCCTTCCCACCAGCGGGCGCGTAGCTCAAAACTGATAAGCGTTCGACTTCAAGTTTGACACCGGGTAGACCAGGACTTGAATGTACTCTATGCCTGAACTTGACCATCCAAAAGTTACTGTCAGTAAAATACGGTGATAGGCGGCAGTTCAGGCCACATATTCCCTTTGGACTGCCCGGCGTTACTCGACGGATGTAACCTTGTTACAGCGTCCGCGCCCTTCAGGTTGTTGAAAGCCGGCTAGAGGGCATATAATCCGTGCGCAGTTGCCTTTGAATTTCCAGCCTTTGTTGGGACACTGAACAATCAAAGTTACCTCGCACGTGTCCCCGGACGGCCCCGCGCCGCGTAAATCCTCAGAGGCTTTTTGATTCGCAGTCGATAATATGGAACTGGGCAAGGAACAGAAGATTGAGCAGTTGGAGAAGGTTCTTCAGAGTCGCACGCTCCAGCACTCGGAGAGTCTCAAGGCGTTCCTACGCTTCGTCGTGGAGAAGACCCTGGACGACGAGGGTGTGCTCCTCAAAGAATACACCATCGCCACAGAGGTCTTCGGACGCAACGACGACTACGACCCGCGTATAGACTCTGTCGTGCGTGTGCAGGCCGGAAGGCTGCGGACGAAACTGCACGAGTACTACACCACGGAGGGGAAGGGCGACCAGATTGTTATTGATCTCCCGAAGGGCCACTACCACCCAGTCTTCACCTGTCTTCATCCGGCGTCCGCGCCCGAAGTCGCTTCGCCCGCGTCTGACACGGCGAAAGGAGCGGACTCGAACGGGCGCCCCGCGGCCGCGGCCGCCGACGGTCACACGCATTTACAGGTCAAGGCTGGTAAGGGCGGGGGCAGGACCGTTATCCTGCTGTTGTGTGTACTCGTCGTCCTGCTCGGCGTCGCCGTACTGGCGCTCTACCTCTCGAACCGGGAACTGCGGCGGCAGGCGAGCGCGCCGGGCGCAGACCCTTTGCTGAGCAGCGAAGACTTCAAGGCCGTCTGGGGGCCGTTTATAGATGACCCTGAGCCCCCGCTGCTCGTGCTCAGCAACCCGACTGTCTACCGCTTCCTGAACGCCGCGGACCCGGAGCCTCTGGCGCGCCGCGCCGTCCCGATGACCCCAGAGCAGATGCGCGCGCTGGCTGACGCGCCGGAGTTCAAGGGACAGTGGGCCGGCGGCGAGACGCCGCAACTCATTCCGTCGCTGGGCATGTACACGGGCATGGGCGAGGCGATCGGAGTGTACCGCGTCACGGACCTTTTGCGCGCCTCGAACAAGTCCATCCAGCTCAGGCAGAGCAGACATTTGAACGCCTCCGAGCTGAAGTACCGCAACATCATCTTGCTCGGCAGCATCTACGTCAACGAGTGGACGCGCAAGCTCCCCTCAGTCGAGAACTTCAACTACACCTTCGACGCCACACTGGAGAACCGCGACCCGCTCCCCGGCGAAGAGCGCGTCTACAGGGCGCAGTTCAACGCGCAGACGGGTGAGTTGGAGGTTGATTATGCGCTCATCACCGTCAAGGCGAACGTCTCGGGCGAGCACGCGGTGATGACGCTCGCGGGCATCTTCAGCGAGGGGACGGAAGGGGCCGCCGAGTTTATTACGACGCGCAACCACCTCACCGTCCTCGGGCAGAGACTGCGTCAGCTCGGCGGGCCAAACCCGCCCCCCAAGTATTACCAGGCGCTCCTCAAGGTCGAAGTCGAGAACGGCACGCCGACCAAGATCACGCTCCTCTCCCTACGCGCTCTACCTGTGCAGGGATCATAACTAAAAGTTAAAAGGCGGGCCGAGAATCACTCTTAGTGGTTTCAGCCTCGCCTTAACATTTTATCTAATCGGCCGCGCCGCCTACTTATCGTGCGTCTTGCTGAGCCTTCCGGCCGTCTTCCTGATGCCCTCGCTGAGCAGGATGACGTGCCGCAGGTCGCGGTCGGCCTTCGCCGTCTGCTGTATGTCCACCACGTCCGGCACTTTGAAAACAGGATTCTCTGTGAAGCTGTCAACCCGCTTGACCAAGGTCAACAGAGCGTCCTTCATTTGAGTTTCGGCGATCTCGACCTCTTTCTTCTCCTCTTTTTTCTCGCCTTCAGGGATTTCGCGCAACAGATGCGTCTTCAACCGGCTGGCGCGCTTGTTGATCTCTTCGGTTTCAGCAGCGATGAACTTGTAGTCGAAGGGCTTTTCGGACAAGAGGTGGCGGACGAGGTTGTTACGCCGGAGTTGGAGAACTTTGAAGTCTTCCCTCATCTGCTCGGCGGCGGCCTCGGCGCTCCGCTTATCCAGCTTCTTCGCCCCTCCCAGTATCTCCGCGCTACGCAGTTGCGCCTCGCGCTGCTGCCGCTCACGCACTTCTCCGAACGGGTCGCGGTTCCCGACAGGCGGCGGGCCGGTCTGCTGCGCTTGAGCCGAGTTAATCGCGAGCGTGAACAGACAGACGGCAACCATGAAGCCGAACGCAACTACGGGCGAAGGCCCTCGGTGGGTTCTCATGACCAGCCTCCTTATTCTGTCGAGAGCGAGGCCAGTATAATCCCACGCTTAACCGGCAGACAACATCTCAACCGGGCCCGGACCTCGGCATGGAGTATTTCTGCTTGATGATTCTAACTTTTACGGGTGGAGAAGATTTGCTACAGTAGCTGAAAATATTTATGTCATACAATCACTTATCCGCCGAGGAAGAACGCGTCATCGTCCACAAGGGCACGGAGAGGCCCTTTACGAATGAGTACGAGAACCTTTTCTCCCCCGGCACATTTATCTGCCGGCGCTGCAACAACCCGCTCTACTCGGCGGAGGCCAAATTCCATTCCGGCTGCGGCTGGCCGAGCTTCGATGATGACTACCCTGGAAGCGTTGAGCGCCATGTGGACGCCGACGGGCGGCGCACGGAGATTCTTTGCGCCCGTTGTCATGGCCACTTAGGACACGTTTTCGAGGGCGAAGGCTTCACCGATAAAGACACGCGCCACTGCGTCAACTCCCTCTCAGTTAGATTCATTCCCGAAGGCGAAGAGCTGCCGCCCGTGCTCGACGCAGACTAAGGCCGTTCGAGCGTGTACGCGAGCTTTCCCCATTCTTCGAGCGTGAGCGTTTCGGCGCGACGCGCGGGGTCTACGCCGGCGCTTTCGAGGACGCCGCCCGCCCCGCCGGCCGTTTCGATTTGCGAGCGCAGGTAGTCGGGCGCGTGGCGCAGGTTGTTGAAGATGGTCTTGCGCCGCTGGGCGAAGCCGGCGCTGACGACGCGCCACATGAATTGCTCGTCAGCCAAACCGACCGCATCCCGCTCGCGCGTGCGTAGCCTCACAACCGTACTCCACACTTTTGGGACGGGGCGGAAGGCCGACGGCGGCACGTCGAAGAGCGCCTCGGCCTCGCAGTAAGCCTCGACCAGCACGGAGAGGTAACCGCGCTCGCCGGAGCCGGGCGGGGCCGTGATGCGCTCGACCACCTCGCGCTGCAACATCAAGACCATCTCGGTCAGGCACGCGCGCTGCTCTATCAGTTTTTGGAGGATTGCCGTGGAGATGTAGTAAGGCAGGTTGGCGACGACGCGCGCGCTGGCGGCGGGTTTGATGCTGGCACAAAAATCAACGGCCAGCGCGTCGGCGTTGACTAATTCAAAATTCCCGCGCGGGCCGAACTTTTCGTCGAGCAGGGGGACGAGGTCGCGGTCGAACTCGACGGCGACGAGCCGCCCGGCGCTCTCCAAAAGCCGCGCTGTCAGCGCGCCATGCCCTGGCCCAATTTCGACAATCGTCTCGTCGCCTCGCGGGCCGACCTCACGGACAATCCTCTCGACCACGCGCTCATCCGCCAGGAAATTTTGTCCGAAACGCTTCTTAGGAGGGATGAGGGATGAGGGATGAGGGATGAGAGGGGTGGAGTCAGAACTCACTTGACCGTTCTCCGCTTTCCGCTTTCCGCCTCTTGCCTTCCGCCTTTCTTCATCCCTCATCCCTCATCCCTCATCCCTTAAAGGGTAGCCCGTCACTTCTATGTCGCGGCCGCGGCTGATGACTTCAACGTCCTTGAGATGAACGGCGTCGGCGAGCTTCTCCGCCCCGGTCCCGCCAACCGCGGTCGGGGCGTCGCGCCCGCCGATGACGAGCGGCGCGACGAAGAAGCTCACCTTATCCACCAGGCCCGCGTCCAGAAACGCGCCTGCTACCTGCGCCCCGCCCTCCACTAGTACGCTGCGGACCTCGCGCTCGTAGAGTTGTCGCAGCACGCCGCTGAGGTCGCGCCCGCCGCTCGCGTCCCTGACGACTTCCACGCCGCGCGCCGCGAGAGAAGCGGCCGCGCCGTCGTCCGCATTCTCGGCAGTGAAGTCGAGCACGGGGAACTCGCGGGCAGTCTGTGCCAATTGTGAGCCGGGCGTGAGGCAGAGTTTTTCGTCGAGCACGACGCGCACGAGTGGCTTGCGGCGCGCGCGGTTAGACCTGTCGGTCAAGAGCGGGTCGTCCGCCGTGACTGTGCCAGCGCCGACGAGAATCGCGTCCGCCTGGTGGCGCAGCTCTTGGACGCGCGCGCGAGATTCCGGGCCAGTAATCCAACGCGAATCGTTCGTGCGCGTCGCAATCTTGCCGTCGAGCGACGAGGCCAGCTTGAGATGGACGAAGGGGCGCGCGGTGCGAATCGAGTGCTCGTAGACTTCGTTGAGACGAGCGGCCTCGCGCGCGAGCAGTCCCGTCTCGACTTCAAGGCCCGCCGCGCGCAGAGCCGCGAAGCCGCGTCCCGAGACAAGCGGGTTAGGGTCTTCGACGGGGGCGACGACGCGCGCGACGCCCGCGCGGATGAGGGCCTCCGTGCAGGGCGGCGTGCGCCCGTGGTGCGCGTGCGGCTCCAATGAGACGTAAGCTGTCGCGCCGCGCGCCTTCTCGCCGGCCTGTTCGAGCGCGACGGTCTCCGCGTGCTTGAGCTGTGCGTAAACGTAAAACCCTTCGCCGACGATCTCGCCTTCGCGCGAGACGAGGACGCAGCCGACGAGCGGCCCCGGACTCACCTGCCCCGCGCCGCGGGCCGCGAGTTCGAGAGCGCGCCGCATCATCTGTTCGTCAAAGCCGGGGGCTAGAGGTTCAGGTTCCAAGTTTTACTCGAAGAGTCCGTTGACATACTGCTCTGGGTCGAAGACGACGAGGTCGTCAACCTTTTCGCCGATGCCTGCGTAGCGTATCGGGAGGTTCAGTTCCTTGGCGATGGCGACGGCGATGCCGCCCTTGGCCGTGCCGTCGAGCTTGGTCAGGACGATGCCGGTCACGCCCGCGACCTTCAGAAACTGCCGCGCCTGCTCCAAGCCGTTCTGGCCCGTGACGGCGTCCACGACGAGCAGCGTCTCGTGCGGCGCGCCCTCGACCTCGCGCCCGGCGACGCGCTTCATCTTTTCGAGTTCGGCCATCAAGTTCGATTTGTTGTGCAGCCGCCCGGCCGTGTCCACTATGAGCACGTCTGAGTTGCGCGCCTTCGCAGCCTTGAGCGAGTCGAAGAGGACGGCGGCCGGGTCCGTTCCCTGCTTCTGCTGAATGAGGGGCACGCCCGTGCGCTCGGCCCAGATGGCGAGCTGGTCTGAGGCCGCGGCGCGGAACGTGTCGGCGGCGCAGATCAGCACGTCGTTGCCCTCGGCCTTGATGCGCTGTGCCAATTTGCCGATGGTGGTCGTCTTGCCGACGCCGTTGACGCCGACGATCATCATGACGTAGGGCGAGACGTTCTCCGGCACGCCCGTCTCCGAGGCAATGCCGCCGTCCGCGGAAGCCTGAAGGATGCTCAGCAGTTCCGTCTTGATGGCCAGCTTGAGGGCCGCGATGTCGTTAATCTGGTTGCGTGCGATTCCGCGGCGCACCGTCTCAAGAATGTGCAGCGTCGTCGGCACACCTATGTCCGCGGCGATGAGCGCCTCTTCCAGTTCGTCCAGCAACTCGGCGTCAATCTTCTTGCGGCTCTGGAAGACGGAGTCAATCGTCTCGGAGAGCGACTCGCGCGTGGCTGAGATGGCGCGGCGGAAGCGCGTGCTGAACTCCTGTTCGAGCGCGGCCTCCTGCGCCTGCAACTCTTCTATCGACAAATCCAGGCCGAGCACAGAGGTCTGGAAAGGCGAACGCGACGGGGCTGGTCTATGCTGTGAAGCAGGCTTGACGGGCTCGCGCGGCGTCGGCGCAGGTGGCGTCGGCGCGGGCGGGCGCGCCGTCTCCGTGACGGCGTGCGTCTCAAGCGCGGGCGGCGGCGTGGGCTGGTCGCCCATGACGACTGGTTCGAGCACTGGCAGCGGAGCAGCCGCGGGCGGCGCGGCTTCCCTTTCGGACGGCGCGGCCGCGGGCGGCTCCAAAGGCTGCGGCGGGGCCGCGGCCGGCGCGGCCGGCTCGTTCAGGCCGAGTGTGATGTAGCGGTCCTTGTTCTTGCGTTTCCAGAAAGCCATGAATCAGATGAAAACCTTTGCGAATCGAGATTAGGAAGTAAGCGAGCGATTATAGACGCAACTGAGCGTCTCGACAAAAGCGATGATGGGCGTCAACAGATTGCGCCTTTGCGGCTCTGCGTGAAACTTAATCTCACGCTGGAGCCGCAAAGGCGCAAAGAAGGGATGACCTATTTTTAAACTACTTCCGGCGGAGCCTGAGCGAGTTGAGAAATGTAGAGAGGCGCGCGTCGGTTTCGGGCGAGGATGGGGCGCTGGCGAACATGATGTAGATTCTACGCGGAGCCACCCAGTAGACGCGCGTGACGGTGCGGCCTTTAAGCTTCTTCAGCGACAGCTCAAGCTCCAGACCGGGGTGGCCTTCGAGCGAGATGCGTTTCTTGCTCAGCAGCTTGGCCTCCGACGAATTGACGGCCCCCTGCGCTGCCATGTCCAGCAACTCGTCGGCCGACACGCCGGAGAAATCTTCCGGGTAATCGGCGTGCCCGACCATGAAGGCCCCGTGGTCCTGCATGTCGGCCACCATCATGTGTACATCCAGTTCGCCGACCATAGACTGCTGCGTCTGCGTCATGTTCGCGGGCTTGGCCGGCATCATTATCGCGTAGGAGCCGTCCTCCGAGTTGTACTCCTGCCACGCGAAATTGGCCGAGCCACCATTGCCGACTTTCCAGAAGACCCAAATCCCCGCGGCGAATGCCAGCGCCAGACCGAGCAGCGCCAGCAGCGCAATGTTCACGCTCGCGTTCTTGGAGACGCTCGGGAGCGGGGCCACAGGGTAATACGGCGTCGCGTAGGGCGGCTGGCCGTAGGCCGGCGCGGGCTGATAGCCTCCGTAATAACCAGTCACGTAGCTGTTGAAGTAAGGGTTATCGCTCGGGGGCTGAAGCGCCGCCCGGCAGCGTTTGCAGACGGAGTCCGCGGCGAAGTTGAGGAACCCGCACGCGGCGCACCTGTTACTGCTCATGGCCTTCTCCTTGAATTGAGGCCGGGCCGCCTTGAGATCACTGCCCGTAGTTAAACTTGAAAGAGTCCAGACACCTCGCGCCGACGCCGTCGAACTCCGGCGTCTCCGGCCCGGCCGCCATCACGACGTAGAGCCTGGGCTGAACCCAGAAGATGCGCGCGCGGGCCTTCCCGTCCAATTCTTTCATGGCTTCCGGTTTGAACTCAGCCTCGATTCCGCGGTGGCCGTCATGGTTGATGAATTTCCGTGCGCCCGGAGCCAGATGGCTGGCTTTGGCGCTCTCCATACTCTTTAGCGTCTGCTCGTATAACATCTCCTCGGAAATCTTAGCGGCCTGGGGGTAATCGGCGTACATCACCATGCAGGCGGATTGCTTGTCTATCTCGGCCAGCACTACTTTCACCGGAATACTTCCCAACGGCGTCGCCTGATTCATCTGCGACTCCTTGGGCGCGGCCGGCAGGGAGACCTTGAACGAACCGTCCCGCGCCTTGTACTCGCTCCACGTGAGGTTCGCAAGATTCGCCGTCCTGGGCTTCAGGAGCTTGGGGATGGCGAGGAAGGCGACCAGGCCGACGACCGCCACGAGGACGATCACGCCGACGATCTTCCCCCCGCCGCCCGAGGGCGCCGGCGCAGGCCGCGGCGGGATGTAGCTCGGCTGGTATTGGGGCTGGTCCCAGAAGTAGGAGTTGCCTTCGGCCGGCTGCGGGTAGTCCTGAGGGGAGGGCTGCGAGGGCTCGTAATGCTGCGGCCCATTGGCTGGCTCCGCCTCGGAATCGAAGGGCAGGCCGCAACGCTTGCAGGCGCCTGCCGTGTCGAAGTTGAGCAGCGAGCAGTTGCTGCATCGGAAGCTGTTCATGGGGGAAATTCTCCTTCGAGTTAAGCAACCGGGGCCGCGACGAGAGGCGCGGTGGGCTGCGTGTTGGTGGGTGGCGGCGTTGTCGTCTTCTCCTTCGGGGGGCGCTTCAGGCGGACCTGGCCGGGGCGGACCTGGCCCGACTCGCAGGCGGCCACGAGGGAGGCGACCACGCGCTCGTCGTAGCGGGTGCCGATGAAGTTCTTGATCTTGTCGAGGGCTTCGTCGAACTTCATGGCGCGCTGGTAGGGGCGGTCAGTAGTCATCGCGTCAAAGGTGTCGGCCACGGAGACGATGCGGGCCTGCATGGGAATCTCGTCGCCCTTGAGGCCCTGCGGGTAGCCGTTGCCGTCAATCATCTCGTGATGCATGTACATACCCGGCAGAAACTCTTTCATCGCCGGAATCTGCGACATGATCTTGTAGCCCTTCTGCGGGTGCTGCTTCATGATGACGAACTCTTCGTCGGTCAGAGCGGCGGGCTTCTTCAAGATGTTGTCGTCAATCCCTATCTTGCCGACGTCGTGCAGCAGCGCGCTGATCCTGATCTTCTCGATCTCGTCGTCGGGTAGATCGAGCCCCTGCGCGATGGCGACCGAGAAGCGCGCGACGCGCTCGGAGTGGCCGCGCGTGTACGGGTCTTTGCCGTCGATGGCGGCGGCGAGCGCCTTGACCGTGCCCAGGAAGAGCTGGCGATTTTCGTCGGCCGCGCGCTGCAAGTCGCCTATGAAGCGCTCGACCTGATCAGTCATCAGGTTGAAGGAGTCGCCCAGTTCGCCCAGCTCCGTGCGGCTGCTCACCTCTATGCGCCGCGAGAAGTCGCCGCCGGCGATGCGGTGCGCGCCGGCCGCCAACTCCTGCACGGGCAGCGTCAGTTTTTTAGCGAAGAAGAATCCTATCAGCAGGGCGAAGGTGGCCGCCGCCAAGCTGATGACGAAGACCTGGCGGCGCATGTCCGCGACCGAAGCGAGCGCCGCGCGTTCGTCCTGAATGGCGATGACGCCGAGGCGCGAGTTGGCGTCCAACTCCGCGGTCGCGTAGGAGCCGAGCATCTCTATCACGCGGCCGTCGCGCTCGACCGTGAAGGGGGCTAGAGCCGACTGCACCTGTGAGCCGGTCTCCTGCCAGTCCTGCACGACCTTGAGGTCGGTCATCGGCTTTTCCGAGAACGCGACGCGCTCGTCCGGGTGCGCGACAGCCCGCCCCTCGTTGTCCACGACGAAGACGACGGGCAGCCCTGCGTCCAACAATTCCGCCTCGCTCTTGGACGACTGCTGCTGTACGGCCTGGAAGACTTCGCGGAAGGAGACGATAGCGACGACGGCCGCGACGACCTCGTTGCCGTCCGTGCCGCCCATCACGGGCGCGGCAATCGTCAGCGCCATCTCCTGCCCGGAGCGGATAATTTTTGGCCGGCTCAAGACCAGGCGGTCGCCGCTCATCTGCGCCAGGACCTCGCCGACGCGCTCCTCCACCTCCTCCGGCTTGATGATGTTCGGCTGGAAGGCCCCGTGCGGCGCGCCCTGCACCGGCTTGATGAAGAGCGCAATCAGGTTCGTGTCGCCGGAGAGCGCCTTTCTGAGCCGTGCGTCTGAGCCAGCCTCGTTGAGCGCGCGCACGCCGCCCGCCAGCTCGAACGCCTGCGCCAGCCCCGTCACCACGTCGCGGTAACGCTGCCCGTAAAGCTCTATCTGGCGTGCCTTGTCCTGCACGAGCTGCGCCTGGTAGCGCCTTTCGACCAGCCCCAGCTCGACGGCGCTGCGGTCGGACAGAAGCCAGCCGGCCAGCGCCAGGGGCAGAACGCCCACCACCAGCAGCATCCCCAGTACAATGTAGAGCAGACGTATGCGGCCTATACGGTTGAGCATCAGGGATTAGAAAAGCGGCTCAAAAGTTCGATTTTTAGCCGAAATTGACGCCAGCGGCAGGCCCGGCTGGATATGGTCAGACGGGGAATAAACCGGATACCCCCCAATCTGAAATAGTACGCATCCCGGACAAGCCTGTCAACGGGTTTTACATCTTTTAATTGGCTGAAACTAAGGTTCTAAGCCGGAGTTTTAAACAAGGAAAACGCTTTTCTGGCCGTCAATCTGACATAACTCCGGGCGGCAAGTTCTGCTAAATTTTACAGACTTAAGGGCGCGCGGCTGCGTCTAAACACTTTTAGGAGCGGACGGTAAGCGATTCGGGATGGAGACGGTTACGAGCGACGAGCAGATCGTGGAGCGCGCTCTCTCGGGCGAGGCGGAGGCTTTCGGCGAGATTGTGCGCCGCTGGGAGCGCCGCATCTTCGCGCTCGCCTGCGGGATGCTAGACAGTTCCGAGGACGCCCGCGACGCCACGCAGGAGACTTTCCTGTCAGCCTTCCGCAACCTGCGCGGCTTTCGCGGCGAAGCCAAAGTCTCGTCGTGGCTGCACAGGATCGCCGTCAACCAGTGCATCACGCGGCAGCGCCGCGCGAAGGTGCGTAAAGAGTCCGCGCTGGAAGACGAGGCCGGAGCCAGCGGCGATTCTTACCCGACGCCCGCAGCCACCTCGCCCGCTCGCGCCGCGGAGAATCGCCAGCGGCGGGAGCTAGTGCGCCGCGCCGTTCAGGCGCTCCCGGCAGAGTTACGGCAGGTGGTCTTGATGAAAGAGTTCGAGGAGCTAACTTTTCAGGAGATAGCCGACGCGCTCGGCCTGCCGCAGAGCACCGTCAAGAGCCGCCTCTACACGGCGCTCCGCCAGCTACAGCTAAGGCTCAAGAACATAGGCGCAGGCAACGCCTGAGAGGGAAAAGAGACTTTAACGATGAGAGATACCAGCAATTCATGCGGCCGCGCCGAGGCGCTCGTCACATATCTTTACGGCGAGGCGACCGCCGACGAAGCCAGGGACTTCGAGGGCCACCTGCGGCAGTGCGCCGCGTGCCGGACGGAGTTGGCTGACTTCGGCGGCGTGCGCGAAGCAATCGGCGACTGGCGGCTCCAGGTTCTTGGCCCATTGGCACACACGGCCGCCGAGCCAGACGCTTCCCTGCCCTTCAACGCTGCGGAGACTCCTCAACGCAGGCACGCCTCCGCGCTCGCTGCGCTGCGCGAGTTCTTCGCGCTCTCGAACGTCTGGGTGCGCGCTGCCACGGTCGCGGTCGCAGTCGCCTTCTGCGCTCTCGTCGCCATCGCCGTCGCCCATTTCGTCGAGCAGCCCCAAACCGTCGTAGTCAAAGAGCAGATTAAGTCCGGCTACTCACGGGAAGAAGTAGACGCCATCGTGGCCGAGGCGATGCAGCAGCAGCGGAAGTCGCGCGAGCAGGAACGCCCCACGCCCGTAAAAATTGGACAGACAATTGGCGCACGGCCCGAGGTGGCGTCTCGAAGTAGACGAGAACGTCGCGGCGCTCAGCCGCGCCCGTCCGCAGAGCCGTCAACCGAACTAGCCTCGACGGAATTTCTCCCGTTCACGGCGGGCCAGGAGGACGAGGAGGCGCCCACGCTCACAGACCTTGTGGACGACGCCAACCAGGAATGAGGACTCAGATGAAGAGATTTTTGACCAGACAAGCGGCGACCGTGTTAACGCTCCTCCTGCTCGCACTTTCGGCAGCACACTCTGCGTCCGCGCAGACGCCTGACGAAACGCCACAGGTTGAGCAGGAATCAAACTGGATAACCAGACTCAACCTCACGCCCGAGCAGGTTCGGCAGATTCGCGCCATCCGCAGGGCGAACAGAGTCGAATGGCAGGCCGCCCGCCAGCGCCTACGCGAAACCCGGCTCGCGCTCGACCAGGCCATCTATTCCGACGACGCGAGCGAGGCCGCTGTCGAGCAGCGCGCGCGCGAAGTGGCGGACGCGCAGGCCACCGAGGTCCGCCTGCGGGCTCTGACGGAGCTGAGCATCCGCCGCGTTTTGACCCCCGAGCAGCTCAACGCTTTTCGCGCGATCCGCGAACAACGCCTCCGGGCGGCCGCAGAGAGGCGGCGTGCGGGCGCGACCGAACGGGAGCCTGGGGGCGCGCGTCGCCGCCCCTTGCTCAATCCGCGCCAGCGCCCTGCTCTTCTCCCACGCGGAATCCAGCCGTAGTCAACGCCGCACGCCCCATTCAAATCATCGTCAACGCCCGTCGCTTCGATTAAAGCTTGACGCGTCAAGCTAATTTTGCGCATCATAGGCCGCTCGTTCATCACCACGCGGTCGCACCCCAAGTTTTCTCAGACGTTTTTCTGCGCACCCGCGTCTTCCGGCCTCGGCTTTCCCCCTTCGGCGGCGGAAAGCAAGGGCCAGGCTGTTGAAATAAACGCGGCCGTTCCGGCTGGCCGAGCCGCGTTTTCAACCTACTCTCGAATGAACTTCGCCACGCGCGCCCTGCTCGAACTGCAAGAGACGACATTGCTGGCGGCGCGCGCCGCTCGCGGGCTGTTCAAGCGTCCACGCTACATTCCCGAAACCGTGGCTCAGATGGACGCAATCGGCGTTGGGTCTTTGACAATCATCATCCTGACGG
Source organism: uncultured Acidobacteriota bacterium (assembly GCA_963848875.1). Classification (GTDB taxonomy): domain Bacteria; phylum Acidobacteriota; class Blastocatellia; order Pyrinomonadales; family Pyrinomonadaceae; genus QHXM01. Next base: position 295,618 of record CAWKFJ010000007.1, on the reverse strand, counting down.
GCTTCTTTACGGGCGGCGTGCTGACGCTGCAAACTTTTCCGACGCTCAAATACTACGGGGCGCAAAGCACGACGGGCTACCTGATAGCCCTCTCGCTGGTCCGCGAGCTTGGCCCCGTGCTGACGGCGCTGATGGTAACGGGCCGCGTCGGCTCAGCCATCGCGGCCGAACTCGGCTCGATGACCGTCTCGCAGCAGATTGACGCGATGCGCGCGCTCGGCACGGACCCGGTTCGCAAGCTGGTCGCGCCGCGCTTGCTGGCCCTGCTCATCACGCTGCCGCTGTTGACGGTGATCGCTGACGTGATTGGCATCATCGGCGGCTGGACCGTCGCTACGGGCCTTTACGGCATGGACACGGCGATGTTTTTCAACTCGGTCTGGGACGGCATCACGGCGGACGACATCCTCGGCGGCATCATCAAGCCGCTAGTCTTCGGCCTGATTATCGCTTCGATTGCCTGCCACAAGGGGCTCTCGACCGAGGGCGGGACGGTCGGGGTGGGGCGCTCGACGACGCGTGCGGTCGTCTCAGCATCCATCGTCGTCATCATCACGGACTTCTTCTTAGCCCGCGGCTTGCAGTATATTCTGGACATGCCGAAATAGAGGTTCAGAGAGTTTATGTCTTCGACCAACACAGAGATTCACGAGCCCGTGACGCCGCTGCCCTATGACGGCCAGGTGAGCGAAGAGGCGGCCGAGTCTACCTTCGCCGCGGAGGACGACCGCGACCGCGCCATTCCGGCGATTGAGTTCCGCGACGTACACCTCGCCTTCGACGAGCGCAAGGTTCTCGACGGCCTCACCTTCAAGGTGATGAAGGGCGAGACCAAGATCATCCTCGGCGGCTCGGGCTGCGGCAAGTCTACGACCATCAAGCTCGTGCTCGGGCTCCTGAAGCCCGACGCGGGCCGCATTCTCGTTGACGGCGAGGACATCACGGACTTCACAGAGCTTGAGATGATGCGGGTCCGCAAAAAGATCGGGATGGTCTTCCAGGAGGGCGCGCTCTTCGACTCGCTCTCGGTCTACGACAACGTCGCCTTCCGGCTCCACGAGCAGGGCGTCCCCGAAGAGGAGGTCGAGCCAGAGGTGCGGCGCATGCTGCGGTTCGTCAACCTCGAAGACGCGATTGACAAGATGCCGATTGAACTGTCGGGCGGTATGCGCCGCCGCGTCGGCATCGCGCGCGCGCTCGTCGGCGACCCCAAGATCGTGATGTTCGACGAGCCGACCGCGGGCCTGGACCCGCCGACGGCGCGCACCATCTGCGAGCTGGCCATCAAGCTGCGCGACCTGGAGGACGTCTCCTCCATCTTCGTCACGCACGAGATGAATAACCTCGAATACCTATCGTCGGAGTACGCCGTCGTCAACGACGAGGGCGAGGTCATCTACGAAAAGGAAGGCGAGCGTCTCTGCCTGATCAACACCAAGGTGATGATGATGCGCGACGGTAAGCCCATCTTCAGCGGCACGGACGAGGCCCTGAAGAAGGCCGACGACCGCTACATCCAGAAATTCCTGCGCGGACACTGAAAGGAAATGATGAATGAGGAATGATGAATGATGAATTAAAAACCAGTCGTCTTTCATTCCGCATTCCGCATTCCGCATTCATCATTTAACTACTATGCCTCCATCGAAAAGAACCATCGGCCTGAGCGAGCTGCGCGTCGGCGTGTTCCTGGTCATCGGCATCGTCATCCTGATCTTCCTGATCCTCAACGCGTCGGGCGACATCAACCCGTTCGCGCGCAAGCTGCACCTGCGCGCGCGCTTCGCCAACGCCGACGGGCTCCGCCCCGGCTCCGAGGTCAGGCTCGCCGGCGTGCGCGTCGGCAAGGTGGACGAGATCAAGCTGCTGCCGCCGTCGGACAAGCCGGAGGGCAACAAGGTGGAGGCCACGCTTTCGATTGACAACACGATTGACGGACAGCCGGCCAACCAGCGCATCCGCACGGACTCGACCGTCGCGCTCGGCTCGCCGAGCCTGCTCGGCAACGACAAGATCATCAACATCTCTGCCGGCACGGCCGCCGGCGCGCCCGTCTCGGAGAACTACGAGTTGCCGTCCGCCCAGATCAACCAGAGCACGCTCTCGAATCTGGTCGGCCCGGACGTAGCGGACCAGTTCACGGGCATCACCAAAAACCTGAACGAGATCACGCGCAAGATCAACGAGGGCAACGGAACCCTGGGCCGCATCGTCAACGACGAGGCGCTCTACAACAGCCTGAACGAGGCCATCATCGACACCCAGGCCGTGATCCGCCAGATCAGGGCAGGCCAGGGCTCGGCCGGCAAGTTCATCAATGATCCGGCCGTCTACAACAACGTCAACGACCTCGCGGTCCGCCTCAACGACATCGCCGAAGGCTTACGCGCCGGGCGCGGGACCGCCGGCAAGCTCCTCACAGATGAGGCGCTCTACAACCGCATCAACAGCATCGCCAACCGCGTGGACGCCTCCGTCAACGACATCAACGGACTCATCGCAGACGTGCGCTCCGGGCGCGGCACACTCGGCAAGCTCCTCACAGACGAGGCCATCTATGTAGACGCACGCACAGCCATCGCCCGCTTCAACTCCACAGCCGAGCGCGTGGACTCCGTCGTCTCCGCGGCCCAGCGCGGCGAGGGCACCGTCGGCAAACTCCTGACCGACGAACAGCTCTACAACAACGTCAACCAACTCTCATCCGAAGCCGTCAAACTCATCTACGACTTTCGCCAGAACCCGAAGAAATACCTGACCGTCAAGTTCGAACTGTTTTGATATAACGTCCCTGTCCCCGGATATTTAAGTTGTTCCCTGAAGAAATTAAGTTGTTCCCCCGACTGACGAAAAGAACATCAGTGTGGTTGCTTATGAATAGACTTACTTTTACGAGGTAGTGTTTGCGAACCATAAGGGAAAGTTGTTGCTTAAGCATTCTGAACAGAATGCAGACACCCTCTCAGCCCTGGGTGCTTTATCCTGTCTCGCAAAGTCCGGCTAGCAGGTCTTCGATCCTGTCGCACGTGTCGTAGTTGTTGCCGATGAAGTGGTACTGGGCCGCGCGGTTCAGACACTCTTCGAGCGAAGGGATGAACGCGTGCTCGACTTTCGCTAGATACAGGCGCGCGCGCTTGCGCGTCGTCCTGCCGCGGCCGTCGAACTGCGCGAGCAGGCCAAGGAAGTTCGCAGTCTCGTCGCTGTGCGCGAGCTGCTGCTGTTCCTCGGCCAGCGATTCGAGCTGGTTCAGTGCCGCCGTCGCAAGCTCGAACTGCCTTGTGCCGAGCGCGGCCATCCCGATGCTGAAGACTATGTCGCTGTTGGTCTCAGAGGCGAGTTGCAGGAAGGCCCTCGCGACCTCGTCGGAGCGGTGATTCACCGCGTTGAGGCCGAGGCGCTTGATCGTTGAGGCCGTCACGTCCGCGTCGAGGTAGATCGAGACGCGCTCGTTCGCCGTGAAGTTCTGCCTTATCTCCCTGAGTATGGGAACCGCCGTGAGGTAGTCCCCGTCCTCGCCGGGCTTCTCCTTGTTGTCCAGGACGACCCCGAGGCCACGGATTAGCCCTTCGAGCTCGCCGCCCCTGTACTTGTCAGAGCTCTGCACCTCGGCGGCGACCTCCCTGAAAGCCTCCAGCACCAGCCCCTTCTCGTGCCCCGACTTGCCATAGGTGCCCAGTTGCGTCAGGTCACTGAGCGGCGCGCCTTCGAGGGCTCCGCTCTTGCGGAAGCTTTTGAGCAGGTCGCTCCTGATGCCGCGGATGACCGTCTCCCTCCTGTACTTGTGAAGCTGGTAGGCCCAGAAGCCTACCGCGGCCAGAGGCAGGAGCGTGACGATGTAGTTAGCCGTGAGCGCGCCGACGCGCCGGCCGCCCACACCCCACGGCTGAAGGCTCCACGCGAAGAGCGCGTAGGCGAGATAGAAGAGCGCGGCCGGCAGCGCCCAACCCGAGATTCCCATGCGCCGGTAGGTCACGCGCCGTATCTCGTCGGGCACGTTGAGCCAGAACTCAAGGCCGTGGATGCTCAGCGCGAAGACGAAGAAGACGACGAGGATTTGGAGATAGGCCGTCGCCCACGTCTCGGTGAGCGCCTGCTGCATCACCTCGCACCTCTCTTCTGCCGCGATGCCTTCATTATCTCCTCGACTATCTCGACCAGAACGTCTTTGGGCATCCTCGTAGTCTTCTGGTAGTAAACCTTGACGCCGAGCGCGTCGAGTTCTCCCGCCACCTCTATCCTGTTCTCCACCGTGAAGACGCCGAAACGCTCGGGCCTGATCCACGCGCGCGCGTTCTCAGCCGAGGGCTTCAGGGCGCGTTTGAGGACGGCGATGCCGAGCCTCGCCGAAGTCCTGGACCCCTGGCTGCTGTTGTATATGCGCTCGAAGTAAGGGTCGTTGCCGGGCGGCAGGCGGATGTCCATGATGACCGCGTCAAACTCCTTCTCCAAGAGATAGCGGAAGCCGTCGCTGGCGTTGGCGGCGACGACGAGGTTGTAGTCCCCGGTCATGTAGAGCGCCCCGGCCAGCGCTGTCAGGTCTGAGAACGCGCCGTCTTCGACCCACAAGACTTTACGCTTCATCTCCTTCACTCCCCTCGAATCGGCAGCGAGAACGTCACGGAGGTGACGAAGGGCTGCGTGTAATCGTCCTCCCGCCTTGCGGCCATCGCGGGATGGCTCTCGACCCTGAGGTCACCGCCGTGCTCGCGGGCCACGCGCAGGGCGTCCGCGAGCCCGATCCCAGACCCGACGCGCCCCCTGTCGCTAGCCAGCCTCCCGCGGAAGCCTAGCTCGAAGATGAGGCCCTGTTCTATCTCTTCCTTCGGGATGGGGACGCCGTAGTTCTCGACGCGGAAGCAGAGCCGCCCGCCTTCGACGTATGTATCAATCAGCACCCACGAGTCGCCGCCGCCCGCGCGCGACCAACTGTACTTGATCGCGTTGAGGAGTATGTTGACGAGCGCGCGTACCACGTCTCGCTCGTTGACCTCGACGGATGCGCCCCCGCCATCTTTCCTCTTCCTGAGTTGCACGCCCCTGGCGCGCGCGAAGTCCTTGACGTTGTTGACGGCACGCGCCACAAGGGCCGACGCGCCCCGCACCAATCTCGGCGGCTCGTGCCGGCGGCCCGTGATGACGAACTCGCGCAGGGTGCGCGCCGTCTGCTCCATCTCGACGGCCGCCTCCACCACCTCGCGCAACGCGATCAGGCCATGTATGCGTATGAGTTCGCGCGCCTTAGCCTCGGCGCTCCTGATCAACTCCCTCGGGAGGAAGCCGGGTCGAACCTCGCTAAAGATTTCGAGTAGCTCGACCGCCGCCGCCTGCAAGGCCGGAGGGACGAAGTTAGGGTAAGGGATGGCGCTCTCGTAGTCGTTCAGCAACTCCGCTATGCGCCTCAAAGCTTCGAGCCGCTCTTCGGGTAGCGCCTGCGCGCCGGCCCGCCCGTCGCCCGCGAGTTCCAGCAGTTCGCCCAGCGCGGAGGCGCACGCGCGGGCCGGGGCGGCGAGCGCAGCGACGGCCTCCTCCGCCGATACGAAGCTCTTGCCCTCGAACGGGTCGGGCTTGAGGCCGCGTAGGATACTGTCGGCCGCGCGCTCGATCATCACGAGTGTGGACGAGTATGTGTGTAGCACCTGGCCGATGTCGTTGGTGAGTTCTTCGACCTTGCTCTGTAGGGAATACTCGCGCGTCACGTCCTCGACGCAGCTTAGGAAGCCGATAACCTCGCCCGTCTCCTCGTCGCGTATGGGGCGGGAGTAGTCGCGCAGGTGAACCTCGCGCCCGGCGACGCTGATGCTGATAGTCGGCGACGAGTGGACGGTGCGCCCCTCTTCGCTCTTTGCGGCCTGAGACAGCTTCTCCCTCACCGCCGGGGCCGGATAAAAATCCCCGACGGACACCTCCAACTCACCTTCGAGCGGCAGTTGAAAGAGTTCGCGCGCGTAGCGGTTCGCCTCGATCATCCTGCCGTCGGGGTCGGTCACGTAAGCGCCGATGGGGAGGTCGCGCAGCCCGAGCCGCGCGGTTTTCTGAAGGAGCTTCTCTCTTCGATTCATACGTCCCTCACTTCGCCCGGCTACCAGGTGGTAAAGGCGTGAGGCGGCCGTGTCACACAGAACGTCGTATAGTATAACCGCGGAGGGCGGCGGCCACGCGTTTAAATTATACACTTTAGCAGGAGGTCGGGCGCGGCCTGGAAGGCGCGTTAGCGAATTATGTGCGTATGGCCGGGTAGCAAGAGGCGTCGGCGCTCGGTGTGCGCGTCATCTGCGAGATATAGTCGAGGCTGAAGTCGGGTGCCGCGTGCCGCCCCCCAATCCCGGGAAGAACTTTATTGTTCAATCAAGCCACCACACTGATATCTAATCAGGCTTTAGGGAAGAACTTTATTTCCAAACAGGCTGTACAGGGTAGTCGAGAATAAAGGACTTACGCCCTCTCTGGGTAAGAACTTTATTATTCGGGAACACCTGTCCCGAGCGCGCATCGTCCAATTCAGATAACGAAGACTTCTATTGGCCAAGCCATTGGCGCAACCACCCTCTTGCAGCAAAAGCTTGGTAAGATGCCGCTGACTGCACAAGTCTTGGCTAGCGTGGTAGAGACTCGCGAGAAATATGCTGTGCGCCGCGTCTGGTGGGCTGCCAACTTTTATTGCCAAGCATATGTACTACCACGAGAATGGCAACTCGTGATGAGAGCAAATGTGTATAGCCTTAAAGATACTTCAGCAGTAAAATGCGCGATTGAGGAAGCTATGAACATGCTTCGGTCGAGATTATCACAGGTTCAAATGGTGCGAGCGGCCTCATAGAAACGTGCATTGTCATAATGCCGCTTCTCAGACTCAGTCCAATTTTGCATGGAAATCTGTTGACCTAAAGTTTCAATGTCAATATCTTTCTTTTGCCTTATGTTTAGCTTTTAACTGACAAGACCCTCTTCCTTTAATCTCACATAATTGCTCGAAAGGTTCCGGAATCCACTTAAGAGGAGACGGTCAAGCTAGAATTAAATATGTGTGGCGCAACTGGAGCTAAAGGCTTCTTTACTCCCCTTCTATAAATCGGTCGTCTTTTCTTTGTTTAACTAACAGGGCTGCTGAGGTCGATTGTCACTTTACAGATTGCCAAGCGCAACTCGAGACTGGCGAGAGAGAAGCACGCGATTTACGAATCTATACGGAAGGGTAGAGCTATGTTAAGACATGGTTATTCGTTTGCCGAAGCGTTGAGAACGGCTCATCGCTGTATCCTCCATGTGACGGGCAGCACCCAACCTATCAGCCCTGATGCCCCGCTTTATTTCTTCAACTTGAAAACACCCGAACAACTTCAACAGCTAAAGCTGCTCCTCCTCACGAATAGTCAAATCAGCCTCGCACCCTCGCGTCTTCGAGGGCTTAGTAGTCGGTGGACTCTACAACGCCTCGCCTCTGCGCTCTTGGAATCAAAGCCCATCTCCTCTTCGGAGTCTGTGTCCCTCTCTTCGAGCGCGGTTAAGACCATTACGGGCAAGAAGCGGCAACGTCCCCCCGTCCGTGGAACCGAAAAAACAGGTACCAAGAAACTTCGGAGTAAAGCCGGCCCTGTTCACAGGAAACCTGCTACCAAGTCCCAGATTGTAAATCGCCTCGCCGCAACTCTTGGCATTAAGCGCAACTCCGTCGAAGCCATTTTTAAAGAACTAGCGTCGCTGGCACAAGAAAATGTCCGTCGTCACGGAGAGTTTACGCTGCCGGGCTTCGGCAAACTTGTGCTCTCGGAGCGCAAAGCGCGTGAAGGACGCAATCCTCTGTCGGGCGAGACGATCCGGATACCGGCAAAACACACCTTGAAGTTCCATGTGGGTAAAGGGATGAAGGACAAGGTCGCTCCAAAGTTTGGCAAGGTTGGAAGGAGAGCTTCTGCTAGGCCCGCGGCGCCTCCTTATATAGGTCCAGACCTGAGGATTGCGCTGATTGACAAGAAGGACTTGCGCCTTGCTTGGTCGCGGAGACACACCTTTAAAGAACTTCCCCGCAAGCATGCTTTCCAGCGCCTTAAAATGGACGATCAGACAATCAAGATGGTCCTCGCCACCCTCAAGGACCACAAACCAAAGGTCGGGGGAGCAAGAGCGGTAGGAACCGGGAGGAAACGCGGCGGCAAGGTAGCGTCCAAGAGAGGGCTCAAAAGGAAGGAGACTACGAGTGAGCGGGCATCCAAGCATCTGAAAGGGGACAGAGGACACGACCGGTCTTTTAGTGACCGGGGAGCGGACATAAGACCTGGATCATCGCGCGGCCGCGACGACGTGGAGAAGGTAAAATTCAACTTTCACGCGGAGATGAACGAGCAGGTCGTCATCGATCAATTTACAAACGTCGAAATAATCATCTCGCGTGAAGAGATCGAGCGGGCCCGCGGCGCAGCATCCAAGAGCGGGCAGCGCACCGCTTCTCCAAGAGAGAAAATGGAGGTCGAGGTGGCCCCGATATCGAATTTCGAGTCGGTCGGAGACTTTCGCATACCAATCGATCCCCCACCAGAGGGGGAGCCGCAGCATCTCAACTTCGGCCTCAAGGCGACGCATCTAGGCGAGGGCGAAGTCATGGTGCTGGTGTACCAGAGACAGTCCATCCTGGTTAACCTCATCCTCCGCCCCCGTGTCGTCAAAACGCTGAGCAAGAGCAGTTCACGCAGGGCCGTCAACAGCCGCCCCGCCCCAGAGGCCGACAGCTTAAACAGGCCGCTACACGAGCTCTATATCCGGGAACTGAATCCCATGCCCGGAATGATCCGTTACCTCTTCTACATGAACTCTCCCGCCCTGAGTATTAAACAGGACTGGGAGACTGAGATTCAGATTGACACCCGTCGTCAGTACGTCGAAAACATCTACCGAAACATAGAGGATCAGTGGGGCGACAGCGAGTCCGACGTAGATCGCTTCGCCGCAGCACTGCGCGCTTACGGGGGGCAGTTGTTCGACGAGCTGATACCGAAGGAGTTGCAGTCCATCCTCTGGAAACATCGCAACGACATAAAAAGCATTCACATCACTTCGAATGAGCCTTTCATCCCGTGGGAGATTGTGCATCTGAAAAGCCCCAGCAGGAAGAAGCCTGGACAAACACAGATGCCGCGCGAGACTAAGTTTCTGGGACAAATGGGCGCTGTTCGCTGGCTGCTGCCGAGCGGGGGCTCGCCGCCACAGCGCTTGCGAATCGGGAAGGGGCGCGCCCGCTACGTGCTTCCGAAGTACATCGCCGAGAGCCTGAAGCTCCCACAGGCCGAATCCGAGATTGACTTCGTCAAAGAGAAGTTCTCGGCCACACCCGTCCCCCCGGTTGAGAACAGTATTCGCAGGTTAATCTCTAAGCCCGGCGCATTCGATTTGCTGCATCTGGCCTGCCACGGTTACGCCCGCATGGATAATCTCTCCAACGCGCAGCTGATCTTGCAGCGTAATTTCGTTCGGGGGCGATACGTGACAGAGAACTTGAGATGGGAAGTCGCCCAACAGTATGCCAACCTTGCCACGGACGAGAACCGCCCGATGATCGTCTTGAATGCCTGTCAGACGGGGCGTGTCGGCCACGTTCAAGAGCCGGGCACGAAGAAAGTTAAGCGGAAAATACTCTCCGAGCGCGCGGATTATCGGATGACGGGTCTAGGTGGGTTCGCGCGCGCCTTCATCGAAAATGGGGCTGGCGCTTTCATAGGCACTTTATGGAACATCGGCGACAACCCCGCCCGTGTTTTCATCGAGACTCTCTACACACAGCTATTGAGGGGCTCGAATCTGGCGCAAGCGAGCGTTAAGGCCAGAGAGAAAGCGCGCGCGGCGGGTGACGCGACGTGGCTGGCCTATGTTGTTTACGGTCATCCGCACATGAAAATCGTCAGCTAAGATCAGAGGGCGCGCGAGCCATGCCGGACCTGTGAGATGGAGGCGCTGGGGCCAGCCGCCCACCGGAGCAGCAAGTAGTGGGTCAGTTTCAATCCACACTCGCGTTCTCCCGCTGTTGAGACGCGACCTCTGAAATATTTGACCGCAAAACATCATAATGAATAGCAGCATGAGGTCGAAGGAGGTCAAGAGAAGGCGCTGCCTGGTCTGAAATTGACCCACTACTGAGCAGCAACAATTCTTCTTGTATCGGAGTGCAGATACGATACAATGTTCCCGAGCTGCGTTGTCTTCACAAGCCCTGACCACCAGGCCTGGGATTCTTGCAAACTCGGTCAAGAGCAAACAGATTTCATCTTTGCTGTTGATCGCTCCCAACTTACTCTCATCCAAGGAGAATCCGTGATGCCAGCTAAGAAAAGCGCAAAGAAGAAACCAAGTTCGGGGACAAGTTCTTCAGCCTTGAAGATTTGCATTGATCGCGTCATTCCAGACGACTATCAACCCGCCCGATCTTCAGCCGAGAAAGCCGTTCTGCGCTCAATGAACTCCTCCGGTATGATAGATGCTTCCGGCGGACAGGTGATTCCGGTATCCCGTGCGGCGATAATCACTATCAAGAAGTGGCCGGAAGACCATCAGACTATTAACTGCCGTTTTTTAGACGGCGACGCTACGCAGCGCAAGAGAGTCGAAGCCAAGGCGCATCTCTGGGAACAGCACGCTAATATCAAATTCAAGTTTGTTGCTAGCGGTGACGCAGAGATTCGCATCTCTTTCAGCGCTGACGCCGGTTCGTGGTCGGCGCTCGGCACGGACGCCCTGGTAGAGAAGTATTTCCCCAAGTACCAGCCGACGATGAACTTCGGGTGGCTCAAAGCCGATACAAATGACAAAGAGTATGAGCGTGTGGTCGTACACGAGTTCGGTCATGCGCTCGGATTGATTCACGAGCATCAGAATCCGACGGCGAAGCTGAAATGGAACAAGCCGGAGGTCTACCGCGTCTTCTCTGGCTCGCCCAACTTCTGGACTAAACAGGAGATTGATTTCAACATTCTCAACCGGTATTCCCCACAGGGTTTGGCGAATACCCTCTTTGACCCGAAATCAATCATGCTCTATATGTTCTCCGGCTCATTGTTTCTCGACGGGAAAGCGACAAACAACAACACCAAACTGTCTGAGACGGACAAGCAGTTCATAGGAATGCAATACCCGTTTTAAGCTTTGTGTTGACGCTGCGCGCCGGGTCATCTGCATTTCCTGGCACGCAGCGTCAACGACTCCGCCGGGCCGCCGGGTGGTTGGGCGGTGTAAGATGTGTCAAGAGCGGGGTGTAGCCGGAGTCATGCTGAAAGTCACGACCAAAGAGGATGCAGTTCGAATCGGCAAGCATTTCTCCGTCTCATTTCAGCGGACTTTACGTATCCCGGATGATGGCAAGACCTACCCTCTACCGCCGACGCTCGGGCGGTTCCCCGTCAGCCGCGCCAAAGACTATGCGGAGCGCGTCCCTGCCGAGTGGAAAAAACGTGGCGACCTCTTTCTTCCTATGTATCAGAGGGAGGCGCTGTGGCTGGCCTTTGATGCGCCGGAGTGGAGGCCCACAGCCCTTCAGGTAGCTATCGGAGGCATTAACGCCGTTTCAGGTGAACAGGACGAAGCACGACTCTCGGCAGCCCCGCAAAATTATCTGGTCGCCCCGGACCAAATGTGGCTCGACGGCATCAACGCAGGGGATGGCGTAATTCGCCAGTTTGTTGCGATGCCGCTGGGAATGGGCTACACGGTTGAGGCGCAATTAACCGGGAAGGAAGAGGTAGGCGGTATACAGATACGCGCCTATGACCCGAAGCCGGGTCGCTTTCCCGACCGTCCGCCACGCCGCTCGCCGGAGTTTATCTCTCCGATGATGATGATGCCAATGGCAGCCCCGATGGCCGGAGGAATGATGGGACTCGGCGCGGGCGGAAGGATGGAGCAAAAGATTTACCCGGACGAGTATGGACTAGATACGTGGGATCAGGAGAACTCCGGCTCGGTCTTCGTTCATATCGTCAACAGCGAGCAGTACCGTGAGTTGACCGGACACAAGCCGCCCCACTCGCCCGTCAGCGCCAAGACCTATACGGAATACGGCTTCCCCTGGTTTGAGCTTTATGATGAGAGGCTGGGGACTCTCCCGGCGAGCCGGAAACTGTCGCGTGCGAAATCCATCCGCGAGATAGAGATGAGCAGACATGCTCCGAACGTTGCGGAAGAGGAGGCGGTTGAGATTAAGCCGACACAGGTAAAGAAAATCAAACGAGTAAAATCTTCCGAATGACTCGCATGGAAGGGTATGTATGGAAGGTAAAGCGACTCATACGCGGCCGCGCGCCGCTCCCTTCTTTGCGGCTTTCCTAGCGGTCTTGGTTTTGGTAGTCGAGCGTTTTTTCATCATCCCGCTTTTTACCAACCCCTCTCTCACCAGATTAATATTAACGCCCTCGTTGCGGTAGACCTGATTTTTTGTCCCCGGCTCAAGAAGCCAGCCGCCTTCGTGATGCAGAGCGACAACGTTCCAATTGCTGTCGAAGACAGGAGAGCCGGACGAACCGGGCAGCGTGTCTGTCAGGTACTGTATGCGGTCATCGTCGTGATAAGTCACAAGGTTGTGGTAGAGCGCGAGCCGCTTCGGGCCGCCGCCCGGATGTTGAATGATATTCACAACATCCAGATTCTTGATCTTAACAGGCTTAAGCTCTATGGCGCCCCAGGCCGCAGCGTCCTCTTTGACTTTAACGATAGTCCAATCATCATCCGACGAAGTTTCAAATCCGGTCCCTGGATCCAGACGAAAGTTGACCGGCTTCAGATCAAGACCTCTTGCGTTCTGCTGGTAATTGAATTGGATGATGGCCGCGCGGGCCTCCTTCTCATTACTGATGACGTGATGATTGGTTACGAAAATATTATCTTCCGTCAGAAAGCCCGAGCCTGTGCCGTCCTCCAGTACGACTCGCGCCACAGAGCGTGAGCGCTCCAATCCGACCTCTAAAAAACTGATGGGCAAAAACGTGCTCCGCTCACCCATTATCTTCTCTGCGGTAGCGGTGGACAGCGTGTCTTTCCACCTGTCACTACCCAACACAGGCTCTCTGGGCCTGACTGCTTCGCCTTTCTCCGCCTTGACGAGGACGGGATTATCCGGGTACTGCCTCAGCGCCGCACGAATGACGTCGATTACCTTCTCTCTCTTATCGGCTTCAACCAGGATTTCGTGCCAGTTGTCTATCGCCCGCGCCCGAAAAGCGACGAAGGGGCGGGGTATACCCGCCTCGTCTACGATGCGATAGGAATCCTCTAAGCTCGGGTACAAGCCGGCCAGGACATAATTCAGGGCCGTCAGGTTGTCGTTCCAGGACACCAGGCTTTGCCTCCTCAGACGAAATCGTACGGATACTCTGCTGCGACCACATCCAGCAACTCTTCCACTTTGCCGCGCTGGAGACATAGCGCCAGCAAGTCTGCGGCCAGGTCTGCTGCCGCCCGTTCCGTGTACCACTGTGCCGGCGGGACGTTTATCATTCTGGAGACGCGTTGCAGACCTGTGCCATCATATTTCTCCGCGAGCATCTGCACGATGGCGTCTAGATTCTTCCCCTTGAAGCAGTCGGCGCGGACGCGCGCCTGGAGTAATTCCAGTTGCGACCTGGAAGAAGGCTGTGCGCGCATCAGGTCTTCCGGTCTTTCAAATTCCGACTCCCATAATGGGTCGCTCACATCGGCGGATAATAAATAGCGACCATAGCGCTCCTTTTTTTGCTTGTACTCCTTGAAGAAATTCATGAGCTTCGAGCGATACCGGGGCACGCCCGTGTCGGCGGTAGCGTAAACGAAATCGTAAAGCTTGGCGCTGCCGCTGGCATACTCCATTACCGTGAACGGGTGGAACTGCGTCGGGACCACCCTTTTGAGTTCATCTCGCTTCAGCTTTTCTGGCTGATCCACGATGAGGTATCCCTTGGGAATGCCCCTCACGGAAGGGAAGCGCTCAGCCCATCTGTTACCAAACATGCTCTGCCACTTCCCCTCCACAGACTTGATGAGGCTTCCTTCCTGAAGAGCATGGTATTCCCAGACCTCCGGCGAGATTAAAGCCGGGACGCCGGACGACGCATTCCACAAAGAGCTTAAACTCACCAAGCGGTAGTCACGCTCGTCAGGAGGCAGCCTCAGCGAGCCTTTGCCACCCATGACCTCCATTGACTTGCCTAAAGGATTCAGGACACGCCACTCATTGCTAGTATAATCCACCTCATCGTCCGCGAGTGCCCGCATAGCCAGTGCGCCCTTTGAATGGAAGAGTCCTGGGACGCGCGCCACCCATTCCGACAGCGCGAAATTTTCAAGTCGGACGGTCATGCCCCAGACACTCTGCGGTTTTATGACAGACCGCCAGAATCTTTCGTCGCTGACGTACCTCTTTTTATTTAACGGCGCGATCATCCCTCTACTTGTTATACGAGGCATCGCTGCTTTTCCGTAGTTCTCCATTGCTTCGAGCGAACGTGTAGCCCGATACGTTTCCGATAGGGACATGGCTGTTTTTCCTCTCTTGGAAATCTTCATGGATGGAAGCGCGCGCGTTTGTAATGTGTTGGCCACCGGCCGGGGCCGAGGCGCTTGACCTAATTCCCTGCCCCCAGTTGAAGCTTAATAATAGGCGTGGCGTAGAGCGCGTACAACAGACCCGCAGGATTGCCACGCCTCATCAATTCCTGCCGCGTCCGCAGGACGCTCTCTCCCAAATATGTCCCCTTCAGCAAATGTCTATACAGATGACATGTAAAATCCGCCGCCAGTCCGTCCGGCACAGCGGCTTCGGTGGCGACCACGCCGAGCGCGCCGTATTTGATAAAGTCCCCGGCAAAGTAGCGCACATCCATAGGGTTGACCTGCCCCGTCTTGCAGGCATTGAGAACGACTAGAGGGAAGTCCCTGATGACCGTCTTCGGCTCTTGCGCCAGATCATCGAGCGAGATGCGAATGCCATTGGATAGTTGGATAAAAGAGTTGACTTGATCCTTTTCATCATACAGGGCATGGCAGGCGAAGTGAGCGACGTGCAGAGGTTTGTTCAAGAACTTCTTGAATCTAACTAATTCCGCTTCCTTCTTGCTTACAGTCGGATCGAGATAGGGCAACTTTTGAAGGGTGATTTTGCCGTCTTTCTTTAGTTTGTTGAAGAATGGAATCTCCTTATTTTTTATGCTCGGCAAACTTGCGTCCTCGAAGGCGAATAATCCCAATCTGGGTCTTGAATCGTAGTGAATGGTCTTAGTCTCGGCATCGCCCGGTCTGTCATCCTGAATAATCAGATGATGGATGATGTGCTTCATTCCCCAGAATTTTTCAAAAGCCAGCGGCTCACTCAGGCTATCCGAATAAAGCAGTTCCCACGGGATAAAGAAGTCTTCCGAATCAACCTCTATGGTAATCTGGTGCGCCGCGGCGAAATGTTTTTGCATCGTCTTCCACGCTTCGCGTTGGCCGAAGATTTCCATGAAGACGGAATGCCCCGCCTTGGCGAGCGCGGCGAGGTCTGCCTTGTTCAATTCTTCTTCAGCGAGCGCACCGCCGATTGCCGCGTGGTGCATAACTTTACCCATGGGAGACTTGAGCCGAGTATTAAGTTGTTTCAGGTAATCAGATGTTATCGCGATCGGAATCCTCTTCCGCGCCTCCCCGCGAGCTTTGATGTCCATATCCCAGCGCTTTCCACTGCTATAAATACGCAGGTTAATTTCCATCTCATGCTCTAGGTAATCTGCAAATCTGACGCGAGCCGCATGTTGCATTATCTTTTTCATTCCTGGCGCTCCTACTTGGTGGCTGAGGTTAAAGCAGGCTGAGGTTTGGTGGATACATTTACCTCAAAGCGAATCGTCGCCAGCCAATGTTGGTGATATAAGAATTCTACGCGAATGATTTTAGGCCCCGCTGCGGTCGGCTTGAGCCGGAACTCAAGAGGTGGAGACTCAATTTTTCGGTTGAAGATGAAGGTCTGCTCCCAACCCGGCTCAATCTCCATGTCTTCAGCATGAACCACGATGTCAAATGCAATCTCTACTTCATCAGTGGGTAATTGGACGGGAGCTACTTCAAAGCCCTCCGGTTTGTGGCTTTGGAGACCCGCCTCGACCACATACGTATCATCGATATAGAACTCTTTGCCGTACTCATGATCCCTAATCCGCGCGACCGCATAGGCTTCGGCAGATGTCGTCCGCACATGTTCCGCATGACGGGCGGGGCTGGAACTTGTAAAAAGCCGGAATTGACTCTGATGATCAGTTCTACTATGAATTTTTACGGCTCGGCTTTTCTGTCCAGGCATGGCGGGCGGCTGGTCTTCTGCGGGCATCTCCGAGACCGTCGCCTCGGTCGTGAGCAGCAAGCCCGCGATTGAAGCCGCGTTCTGTAGAGCCGTGCGTGTGACCTTTGCCGGGTCTACAATTCCTGCTTTGACAAGGTCACCGAAGCGCTCTGTCGCAGCATTAAATCCCCAGCTCGGATTTTTCCCTTGTAAAACTTCTTGTAAGACTAATGTACCTTCATGGCCCGCGTTGTGGGCTATCTGCCAGAGGGGGGCTTCCAATGCCATCCCCACTATTTGGGCCCCAAGCACCTCATCACCCGGCTCCAGCGTGAGGTAATTGAGCGCGTGTCTCGCGCGTAACAGCGCCACGCCACTGCCCGGCACGATGCCTTCTTCCACCGCCGCGCGCGTCGCGTGCATGGCGTCTTCGACGCGCGCCTTCTTCTCTTTAAGCTCAAGTTCCGTGGCTGCGCCGACTTTGATGACCGCCACGCCGCCGGCCAACTTTGCCAGACGCTCGTACAATGACTCGCGGTCGTAATCCGAAGAGGTCTGTTCGATCTGCGCGCGCAGGGTCTTGACGCGGCCTTCGATGTCGCTCGCCTTGCCGTTGCCCTCGACGATGGTCGTGTTGTCCTTGTCAATCGTCACCTTCCTGGCGCTTCCCAGGTTTTCGACCTTGACGTTCTCCAGCCTGATGCCCAGCTCTTCGCTGATGACCTTGCCGCCCGTCAGGAGAGCTATGTCTGCGAGCATCGCCTTGCGGCGGTTACCCATGCTAGGGGCCTTAACGGCCACGACATTCAATGTGCCGCGCAGCTTGTTGATGACGAGCGTGGCGAGCGCTTCGCCCTCAATGTCCTCAGCAATGATGAGCATAGGCTTGCCCATCTCGGCCACCTGCTCCAGGATGGGCAGGAGGTCTTTCATGGAGCTGATCTTCCTCTCGTGGATAAGAATCAGAGGGTTTTCGAGCGAAGCCTCCATGCGCCCTGGATCAGTGATGAAGTAAGGGGAGAGATACCCTCGGTCAAACTGCATTCCTTCGACCACTTCAAGAAACGTTTCCGTCGTCCTGGAATCCTCGACTGTGATGACGCCGTCTTTGCCGACCTTGTGCATGGCCTCTGCGATGATGCCGCCGATGGTGGCGTCGCCGTTAGCCGAGATGGTTCCAACCTGCGCAATCATGTCGCCCTTGACGGGCTTCGACAAACGATGAAGCTCTTCGACAATACACACGACGGCCTTATCAATGCCGCGCTTAAGAGCCATAGGATTAGCTCCGGCGGCAACAGTCTTCACGCCTTCGCGGAATATCGCCTGCGCCAGAACAGTAGCAGTGGTTGTACCGTCACCTGCAACGCCTGAAGTCTTGCTGGCAACTTCTCTAACCATCCGCGCGCCCATATTCTCAAGAGAGTCTTTCAACTCGATCTCTTTGGCGACCGTCACTCCATCCTTGGTGATGGTTGGGGAACCGGACAGTTTACCGATGACGACGTTGCGCCCCTTGGGGCCGAGTGTGATTTTCACTGCGTCGGCGAGCTGGTTGACACCGCGCAGGATGGCCGCGCGCGCCTCTTCACCATTTCTCACTTGCTTTGCCATGATAGATATCTTCCCCGAACTTCTCCCTGTATTTTGTTCGCAAACATCCTGACCTCGAAACGGAGTTGACGAAGAGAAGATGAGGGAGACTTTTATCTTTCGGGCACACGGAAGTAGAAAGTTTGAATCTCCCTGGGGCCCCGGCTCGGTGAAAGCCCTACGAGCTTGATGCGGTAATTTTGTTGGCGTAAGAACTGAGCGGGCATAGTTATTGAAACAATTTGCCTGGCTTTCGGGTCAGTTATGCTTCGCCCCTTCCAGCTTCGCCGGACACGACTGTCATCCGAGGTGAGAATTGCCTGGTAGCTTTCATAGCCGGCGTCCTCCACCAGTGGTAACTGGAGGGTTATCGTCTTAACGTCAACGGGGGCGTTCACTTCGTTGATGCTTCCGCCTCCCCTGGTAGGCCCGCTAGGAGTCAGCAGCGCTACGTGGGTGGGCTCCGCAGACCCTTGGGGTTGAGGGTCGGTAGGGTAAACCTGTTCGTCGGGCCCCCTCCGTCTGACGGGCCCTTTCCCTCTTCGCGCCACCTCTCGGCCGGAAGGCTCGCGCTTTTTCTGCTCGGCATACTGGCCCTGTCTGTTCTGCGTCTCCACGTCCGGGTTAGCGTTGCCCGTCCGCCGTTCCTCCTCTTGTGGGGGGGAGTTCTGGTTCCGGCCGGGCGGAGGTGTTTGTTGCGCCTCCTGTACCGGGCGAGTTCGATCCGGCGTTCGCAGGACTATGATGAGTAGCCATAAAAGACAGGCTATCGCGAGCAGCGCGGCGAACGCTAAGGGCAGCTTCCACGACAGATTTTGGAATCGAAGGGTCGAGAGGAGCGATGGTTTCGCCGAGTGGGCGCGCTGAGCCTGATTAGCTGCGACGGGCGGCGCGAGAACGGGGTTGGCTGAGATGTAACTCTTAAGCGCCTTGGCAATCCTGAGGGCTTCGCGTCGCTCCGGCGTGGACAGGAAATGTCTTTCGAAGTTCTCGCGCTCGCCCTGTGAGAGCTCTTCGTAAAGATATTCGTCTATCAAGTCGTCCTCGACGACTCGTGACATCTGCAAAAACTTACGGTCGAAAAAGAGGCGCTCCTCTACCTGTAACTGCTCTTCCTGCGGGAGGAATCCCAGCAGGTATTTTTTGATCAACACATCCTCTTCGATATCCTGCCTCATTAAATGCCGCCCGCCGCTTTCCCGCAGACCTTCGATTCCTCACCTGACGCGCCTTCACGTGAACAGGCCCCGGCATTTTAATACATTTCATCCGACGGCCCGCTGCTCCATGCAGTTCTGGATGCACTTCTTCAGAGCCGCTCTGATGCGATGGGCCTGCAATCTTAAGTTGGCGAGCTTGGTGCCCATGCGCCGGGCCAATTCTTTCCGCAACTCTATCTTGACGCTTTTTTCGCCTTGATAAAATTGAAGGATAAGATCGCGGTTGTGCGTCGGCAGATGTTGCAGACACTTCTCCAGGCAATCGTATATGGTCTCTGTGTCCTCCGGCTGCTCTTCGACGAGAAGGTTGTCAGGCGGCAACTCCACGAGCGCGGGGCCGCCCCTGACATATTCCAGCAAAACCTTGTAGGCCACGCCGAAGAAATAGCGTGCGGGGTCTCCGACGTAGGTGTCTATGATTTCCGGCAGTCTCTTCGCGACCCGATTGATCGTCTCGTCGGCAAGCTCTTCGGCCACCGGGCAATCGTGAGATTTGAAGCCTTTGATGAGTTTAACTCGAATCTGCTCGTATAGCCTCCCCGCCTGCTCGCGGTCTTTATGAAGCCAGCCCAGAAGCCTGTCGAAGGCTTCCTGCGTCAGGCTTAATTCCTTTCTCCGCGTAGACACGCTGTCCAATATTTTGCGGCTCCTATCAGGCGAAGTCGATTGTCACCGTGCGGCTATTTCCAGTCACCCTGCAACACAAAACCGGCCCAAAAGAATGGCTTGCGCCACTCGTCACTCATCTGCATCAGATCGATCTGCGCCCTTCTCAAAGCGGACGCCGCCGGCAGTCGCCCCTTCATCAGGTGCCAGTAGAAACGGCTCATGAGTTCCGCCGTGGCGTCGTCCCTCACCTTCCACAGGGTCGCCAAAACCCTGGCCGCGCCGGCGTACATGAAACCGCGGGTTAGTCCGATCAAGCCCTCGCCTTTGACCTCTTTGCCGATTCCCGTGCGGCACGCGCTCAAGACTACGAAATCAACCGGCAGTTTCAAATTATAGATGTCAGACAGCCGCAGGTAGCCGTTCTGTGGTTGCCCCTGCTCATTTACTAACGACAAGACGATACCGGATAGTTCCGGGCTCTTATCGTCAAGTATCGCGTGAGTCGCTAAATGCACGAAGCGATACCGCCCCAGTTCCGGGCTCATCGCCGTCTGTCTATTGGCGCTGAAGCTGACCGCTTTCATCCCCGTCCCGGCTGGCGCGGTCGCTATCACTCTCTCCGCTTCTTTCAACGTGTAATCCAATCTTTCCAACTCGGCCCCGTCGCCCTCTACACCGACATCCCTTAAGGCCCGACTTAATTCTTTAGCACTCAACCGGGCCGCCGCGTCAGGGGCCGGTTTCTGACGCGCCGCCAGAACTCGTTTGTCGTCGCTACTGAAGACGGGGTCGGCCAATACTGCGACGGACTTGGACGAGTATTCACGCGGGGCCGCTCGTAGAAGGAACAGGGCTGAGATCGAAGGCTCGTAGATAATTTCATACTTGAGGATTAAAGGAGCCGGGGTGTTGTTATGGGCCAGAGACTGAGGCGGCGCGGGGCTGCCATTTGGCGGCGTGCCATCCGGCGTGGGCAGGGCCTCGAAAGGGATAAATCGCAGCGCGCCGTCCGCGACGATAGCCAGCCGTTTCGCTTTGAGTAGCGGGGCGACCGGCGCTAACACTAACCCGCTTAAATCGGTCGCCTGCTGCCGGTATTTCTCGGCGGACTGTCTCAAACGGTTCAGGTAATCCAGAGAGCTCTCCCCCCTCAAGGGCGGCTCGTACGCAGTCATGGACTCCCTGAGGTTGCCGGCCGCCTTTTCGATCTCGTCCCGCCCACGTAGGACGTAGCTACTAATAGACGAGCGGGTCACGGCCCAGAGATAGCTTCTTTTTTCACCGAGCGCGTACTCAAGCAGGATGGTGTCGTCGTCCAATAATCGCTGTTGGATTTCCTTCAGTGTGTAGGACTGCGGTTGTTTCAACTCGGCGTACAACCTGCTGTTGTCTCGCACTTGCGCCTGGAGCTGATTGTATTCTCTCGTCAGAAGGGCGAGCCGTTTCTCCACGGCGGCGGCGTCCTCGTCCCGCTTAAGACTGCGCAAGCGCAACAGGCTCGCGGCGCCGCTATTAAGCTCTAGCTCTAATTCGCGGAGCCGCTCGACAAGGTTGAGATCGACTCCCTGCCGGATATGCGTGCGAGCTTCGAACAACATGTCCAGGAGGTTGCGGGCGCGCGCGCGCTCGCTGATGGCTAAAGCCGCGGACCTGTCCTCCTCCTTGCGGTCTCGCTCGTACAGGAGCATATGGACGTCGATAGCCAGCTCGTAATAGTTCTGCCTGTTCGAGAAGTAAGTCAGGCGTAGCTGCTGGCTCGTCAATCGCGTGCGCAGGGACTCGACAATGCCGATGGCCTCCTCAATTCTCTGGCGCGCCTCGACGAGATTATTCCTGTCGCGCTCAAGGCTCGCGATTCCGTAGAGGGTCAGCGCCTGCCCCTGTTTGTCGCCGATGGTGATCCAATGCTGAAGCGCCTGGCCGTAGCTGTTCAAGGCCAGCGGCAATTCGCCTAGCAGCGTGTAAGCCTGCCCGATTTTGTCCAGACTGACGGCCTGGCCCCGGCGGTCTCCCACCTCCTGCTGAATTTTTAAAGCCTGTCCGTAATAGTCGAGCGCCTTGCGCGGCTCGTTCAGAGAGACGTGAGCCATCCCCATGCTGGTCAGAGCATAAGCGACGAACAGCTTGTTCCCTGCCCGTTCGCTCAGAGGCATGGCGAGTTCGACGTACCGGAGAGCCTCCCGGTGATCGCCCGCGAGCGCGTAAACGTAACCGATATTCGTGAGGGCGATGGATTCGTCCCCGAGCAGTTTCAATTCCTGACGAATCTTCAGCGAGTCGGTCAGGTATTCCAGCCCCTTCTGAAAATCACCCAGCCCCGCATGCACCATGCCCAGGTTGTTGAGAACGAGAGCCTCCCGGCGGCGGTTATTCAGTTTGCGGGAGATGTCCAGGGCCATCTCGTAGTGATCGAGCGCGTGCTGCGGGTCGCCCCAGGCGTCGTAAATCTTGCCCATGTTGTTATGGGCCAGAATTTCCAGGTCACGATTTCCCACCTCGTGACAGAACTTCACGTCCTCGCAGAACTTCAAGACCTGCTCCAGGTATCCTAGGGCCTGCGACAACTCGCCCAACTCGTCATACGACCCGGCGAGACCATTGAGCGTGTTCGTTTCATTGTAGCGGTCGCCCACGCTCCGCCAGAGGAGCAGCGCCTCTTGATATTTTTCCTGTGCCTTATGCTGGTAGCCCGTCCCTGTATAGATGATGCCGATGTTGTTGAGTATCTGCGCCTCGCCCCACCGATCCCCGGCCTTACGTCTCAGGGCGAGCGCCTGATCGTAAACCTCCAGCGCCTTCGGCGGCTGGCCCAAATCCCTGTAAGCCGCGCTGATTTCATTCAGCACGAAAGCCTGGCCCGCGATGTCCTCAGCGCCCCGCAACAAGGCCATCGCCTGATTGAAGTACTCAAGCGAATCCGGCAGACTGCCCGAAGCCTTGAGGGCGCGGCCCATGTTACAGAGCGTGTAAGCCTGCCAGCGAACGTCACCCAGCGCCTGCCACAGGGCGAGCGCCTCCTTGTACTTCTCGACGGCCGCCTTCCGGGATTCCGCCGTCTCCTGAAAACGCAACCGCTGCCCTTCGACGAGCGCCCGCTCCGCGGCCAACCGCTTCAAGTCCGCCGGCGTCGGCTCGCGCAACGCCTCGATTTTTATCTCGTAGCTGCCCCTCGGCGATATCTTCCCGGAGATCACCTCGATCTTGTAATCGCCCGCCGCCTGTGCCAACACGGAGACAGACTCCGGCCCCTGAAAGCGTTGCGGGCTGTCCATCTCGATCAACAACTGGCTCTCTGGACTCGATATTCTGATGCCCGCATCAATACTTTTCTGCTCGACTATGACACGTAGGTATTGACCCTGTGCGAGAGTAACTTTGTAGGCGTGAACTTCCCCCCCCATCATTTCCCGCTCGACGGCCTCACCCGGACTGAGCGACCGAACGTCTTCCTGGATGCTGTCGGACTCCCCTTCCTGTATATAGAAAGGCGCTGCCGGATGTTGATAATCAGGTGTCGAAATAGGGACCGCTAAGCTGCTTTGAGGAATCGAGGCACTGAGAATCAATAGGCAAAGGATTGCTGCTCGAAGAAGCCGATATTGGAGGGCGGCACTAGATAGAGAGGACAGCATAATATGATCACGGCTGTAGGAGTAGGGCTGAAAGAACGTGCCAACTAAGAAAACTTTCTGGCACAGATCTTCATCTTCCTTATATCATAGATTTCCCCTCAACGACGCTTAAACTAAGGTTAATCAATCATGTCGATCCGTCTTCCGCTCTACAAGAAAAACGTAGGCGGCTGCTGACGCAACCGATACCATATCAACAGCCGCCTACGCGCAGGTTTGATTTATCCTTTTAAGCGTCGGCGAGATCAAGACTACACGACACCAAAATTATGCTCACGCCTCTATGCGCCCCCTTGATTGCCACCCCAACCTCCCGTATCGCCGGGGTCTCCCGCTAACAATTTGGCTGGCATGCCCGCCAACAGCTCATCGTTCTTGAGGGCAACGTACATGCCTACGACCTTACGCGGAGGCAGTGTGCCACTTACGACCCCCCTGTAATAGTAAGTGAGCTTCTCGGTGGTATCATTGATATAAAATGAAACCACAATTTCCCCGCCGATTGACTTACAGGTCAAACCGCTGATTTCCACAGTCGAGTTGTTGAGTTTTCTATGACGGCCTCTGGTGCTTCCAGTGTCAATCTCCAACTTCCCGACAACTACTTTTGTGTCACTGTCAGCCATGTCAGAGGTCCTAAAAAAGTCATTCCAAGTACCGTTAAATTCGTCTATGAGACTCATTGTTTCTCCTCCTGTCGTATCATTGATATTTTCCGCCACTAAGGCTTGGAAGTTGTTTCGTGTCGGTGTCAGAGGTTGTCCCAGGTTCTGGGCATGAAGGTCATGCGCGCGGGAGATACCCTGCTCTATTATAGATTCAGCTGATTGAGCTGATAGATCTTTGGTTGTCCCGATGGGAGCGATTGGTGAAAGCTCCTGGTGATACTCTTTCACGATAGAACCGAGAGCTAACTCCATAGAGGGAATTTCACTGAAGCCGGATTTCAGAGGCGGAAAACTTTCCGCCTTAGCTTGCCCATTCGCGCTCCGAATCTGAGCTACTCCCAACAACTCGTGAATCTCGCAGGGTGTGGCCTCTCTCGAAAGTAAATGACTAGCGATCTGGCCTAATCTGGCAGCATCAGCACTGATTTCTTCAACTATTGCGGGATGATTGGAGAGCCACCAGAACATCGCGCGCTTCATTGCTTGACGCTGGTGTAGAGGCGCTAACCAAAGAGCCAGATTACCATAATACTGGCCGAACAGGTCTAAAGTTGAGCCCAGACTCGAATCCTTGACAAATGTTCTGAGATTGACGTTGACGTAATGATGCCACGTAGAGTCGGCAACAATGCGCCCCCTTTCGACCAGATCACCATCGTATACAGCCACGAGAGCATATCGTCTGCTGTCAGGGAAAGGCCGTTTGTCTTTTCCAGATGCAACCACATGCGGCGCAGGTCTGAACCCGTTCTTTTCCGGCCACTCCTTTGTCTGCTTTTCATCAAGATTTGTCAGGTCCGGGATGATAATTTCCCCTTCATGCATGTGGTCTGGAAAGATTGTGATAGCCCCGGCCCTCCCGCGAAAAAGCGGATGAGGGAGACCGTCCGGGCCATCAGGCTCTAACTCGATCACCTGCGGGGTGGCGTCCTCTTGTAACTCCGGCGCCTCGAAATCAGTCCCGGCCGCCAGTTCCTGTGTGTTGTAGTTATCAAAAGGATCTCTGACCGGAGGCCCTTCCCACCTACGCAGTTTACCCGCCCTCGGCACTTTAAGTCCCAGAGTGCGTCCTAGATTTAAGAATGTACTGAGAGGGTCCGCTGAGGGGTCATTAAGAGGCTTGCTCGGATCACGCTCGGCATGATCCCCCGTCATCAATACTCCGACAGACCGCTCACTATTAGGATTTACTGTCATCCAGCGCTCTAGAGCAGCCACTTCGTTCTCGTCTAGTTCGTTGTTCGGCCCTCCGTGTATAGGCCCGTACTTTTCCATTCTCGTCTGGTATTTGCCAAAGAACCAAACCTCATCATAATTTCCCGTATCTAGTAAGACATCGAGCTTATTAATGTTGTTCGGATTATTAATATGGTCAGGAATTCTGTTCTGGTAATCTACCGAGAATTTGGCAAACGCTGGGCTATGACTCTCGACGAGATTTTTCAAGTGGAGGAGTCCCCACTCGTCATTCTCGTTATTAATACTCATGCTTG
Organism: uncultured Acidobacteriota bacterium; assembly: GCA_963848875.1. Classification (GTDB taxonomy): domain Bacteria; phylum Acidobacteriota; class Blastocatellia; order Pyrinomonadales; family Pyrinomonadaceae; genus QHXM01. The sequence continues at coordinate 270,142 of CAWKFJ010000007.1, read as the reverse complement.
GGTAATCAGTGTAGAAGAGGATTCTGATAGTTGGCCTCTCACTATAGAGGTGAAATGCGTTGCTTGTTTGAGCGACCTTTAAGAAATCGCCGAGGGTTTCGTATGACATGATTGTTTCTCCAAGTCAGGGTGTCCGAATTAAGCGGAATAGCTGTTGGCGACCTCGCTATAGTTATATAAAATCAGTAATCCTAGTCCAGTCAGAAAGAAGCTGCCCTCGATTCAGTCACATTCCCGTCATCATCTTACCAAACATGGCCACCACCTAACTGAACATTCCATGACCATCCCTCTGCTTTCTCATGCTCAAACCAGTGAAACTGTTTCAGGTAAAATTTGTAAGCCCAAGCTGCTGATTGGGCGATCTTGCCAGCTCTAGACACATCTATGCTCCTTCATGCCATAGTGAACATCTCTTCTGCGCTCTAAAAAACTTCAAAAACTTTAGAAATGAATTTTACATTCCGCACATTCTAGTGTGAAGGGATTCAATGGAAGACACTCAGCGGATGAGTTTTGAGATCGGAGGATCAACTCGCATGCTTGCGCTAAAAATTCGCCCCCCCTGTTCCTAGTGTTTTAGCACGTCACACTAGCTTCGTGAGCGCGCTCGATAACTCTTGCTACCTTCTTATCAGCGGGAATGCTGTTTTGTTCCGTTTATATAGGACAACCAACTCACGGCGGAATGCCCGCCCGTTCAGCATGCGCTGCCGGACTCGATATCGGAAGGACAGAAACATGAATCGCTTTAGCAACATTCTACTCAGATGGAAGCTCTTCATTGTCGTCGGCCTACTATGCTTTGCTTTCACGGGGTGGCAGGACGCTTTAGCTCAAAGTCCGAAGCCGAAGATAACCGGCGTGCAATATCGTAAGGTCTCGGTCGCGGGGGACAAGGTCACTTTCAGCGTGGAGATAGCGGGCGAAGGATTTGGCACATCTACGGCGGGCGTGTCGGTTGACTTCACGGACGCGACCGGCGCGTCCGTCGCCAAAGCCCAGGGTAGCAATCTGGAGGTTTCGAGCGACAACAAGATCGTGGCGACTGTCGTTGTTCCCCTGGGGACTGTCATCACCGGCATCAAATTGACCCTCCAAGCCACCACGGTCGAAACGTCCGATTTCAAATTAACACTCAAGGCCCCGGCCAAACAGAAGGTCACGCCGTTCGAGATCAAGCACGTCACGCGCAAGAGTTCGCAGTTTCCAAACCTTTATTCCCTTCTCGTCACCAACGACGATGGCATGTTTGCGAGCAACCCGAATCGCCTGAGCGTCGAGATCATCCCGGCGGGAGCCTCCAATGTGACGATCAGGCCGGGCATCAATCCGTTCCAGATGGTCGTTGAATTTATGGCCCCCAGCGACTTCGAGGTTAAGGACGTCATCGTTACGGTCTACGACAGCTCCGACCTGGACGCGCGCAACCCGACCGCGATTGCCATTCCTTTTAAAGAAAAGCAGTCTCCCGCGAACCCGAACCAGCCCACGATCTCCAACGTTGACGTGCTCTACCTTCAAAGAAACAGGGGAGCCGGCAGGCTGAAGATCGAAGGGAGCGGTTTCGGCAACTACGGCCGACCCGATTGCTCCAGCGAGGAATTTATCTCGACGCAGCCGGGCCCCGTCGCTGAAGACACTTCCGAGGAGGATTCCGAGGAGACGCCCAGGCCCACTCCAACCTCCACTCCAATCCCCACTCCCTGCATGGGGACTGTCTTCGTCAACGATGTCAGCGAGAAAGTGAAACTTGACCTCGTTCCTCGCAACACAGGTTTGCAGGTTACGAGGAGCCAGATCACATACATTGATGACAAGCTCATTGACGTTTATTTTGAATTCACTCTGGTCAGCGGTTACAGCCAACCTTTCCGCCTCGCCAGCGCCAGCCTGACGCTCAGAAAGCCCGGCGCGAAGACTCTCCAAACCATTAACGATGCCGGCGTCACGGCGACCCTCGCGGGGCCTGATACTTTCCTGGCCAGCAAGGAGATTGGCCCCAGGCGCGACCCGAATCTGGAATACCATTTCACCGTTATGGATAAGGATCAGGCCAACAGCCTGTTCGGCAGGGGCGTCTCCGAGACCTTCTATGTAGTCCAGTTGTCAGTCGTGAACAGAGGGCCGAAGAAGATGGCGATTCCCCTGGCCGCCATCCAGGCAGAAGTCGAATGGTTCTCCGGGAGATTAACGGAAGAGTTTGAATATTTAGAAGGGCCGCCCACCCTCCCGCCAGTCCCGCTGGCCGGCGTGTCCGGCTTCTTCGACGCCTATAACAAGGTGAAGGGGAAGAAGGCCCTTCTGTTCCGCATTCTGGAGGGCGTGTCCATCCTGGGGACTTCCATCACCCCGTTCGTCGGCCCAGGCTTCAAAACCTCGCAACTCATCTTCAACGGCGGAGTCATCCCTGGGCTGCGTCTGGGGTTCGGCGACCTCAGCGGGCAACAACTACAGAACCTGACGGCACTGAGCTGGCAGAACGTGGAGGTCATCCCGGCGGCCGGGGGCTCTCTGGACAAGTACATCTACATCCCGCGCAACGAACAGTTCTTCGGGACGGGGAGCGTTAAGCCGAGCGTGAAAAAGCAGACCATCAATATTCAAGGGCTGGAAGTGACGGGCTTTGAAGTCATTGAAAGCGAAGCCGTGGAGGCAACGCCGAAATAACCCACCCTGATCGGGCTGTGAAGGTCGAGCACTATCTGACGAAAGGAAAATGACATGGCGACAAAAAAGAGCGGCAAGAAGCCCGGTGGCGGGCACTCGAAAAAGAAAGCCGGCAAGGGGCACGGCGGCAAGAAAGCCGGGGGCGGCCATTCGAAAAAGAAAGCCGGAGGCGGCCACTGATAATCTGACCCGCATCATCGCCTGAGCGCGTAATCGTCAGTCGAGTCCAGGCCACCGGCCGGAAACTCAGCAAAGGGTCCTGCTCTCCCTGATTGCCCTTGATGAGTTGTGGCGCCAGCGACTCTTCTTCCACGTCCGGTTGTGGTTCCATCATCCACCATAAAATGTCCGGGGCAGAACTTTATTGTTCGCTCCTGTTCCCGGCGTGTGGCAGAATGTCGCTCCAAGGAAGGATTTGATTTCCGACGAGTGCTTTAAGTCTTTTCGGGCAAGGCGGCTCTCACGTTGCGCCTGACCTCGGTGGCCCTTAGCGCTCGTCCGTACTCTCGACGATTATGCGTGACGAAACGCCTCTGGCCGCCCCGCCGGTCGCGGCCGCTGGACAGCCCGGCTACGACCTCTTCCTCAGCTACAACAGCCGCGACCGGGCGGAGGTTGAGGCCGTCAGGCGGCTCCTTCTGGAGAGAAACGTCAGCGCCTTTTTCGACCGCCACGACCTGATGCTCGGCTCTATGTGGTTTGACGACCTCCAGAGCGCCATCAGGGAGTCGCGCGCCGTGGCTGTCTTTATAGGGCCGGCCGGCCTAGGCACATGGCAGAAGCGCGAGATGGCGTTGGCGATAGACCGGCAGGCGAGTGCGGACCGGGACGGCCACTCTTTTCCAGTCATCCCGGTCCTGCTGCCGCGGTCGGACATAGGGCAGGCCCCAGGCTTGCTGCTGCTGAACACCTGGCTCGATCTGCGCGGGCGGCTCGACGAGCCTGCGGCGCTCGACGCGCTGGCGCAGGCGTTGCTCGGGGCCGACGCGATGCCTAGGCCCGCGTCTTCCACCCCGCCCCTGCCGCCTTACCGCGACCTGCGTTCCTTCCGCGAAGAGGACGCGCCCCTCTTCTTCGGGCGTGAGGTCTTCGCCCGCGAACTGCTTGAGAAAACGAAGGCGTGCGATCTGGTCGCGGTCGTCGGCCCTTCCGGCAGCGGCAAGTCGTCGGTCGTGCAGGCGGGCCTGCTGCCGCTGCTGCGGCGTCAGCCGCCTCCCTTCTCTGGGTGGGATGCCATCACCTTTACGCCCGGCGTGAACCCCTTTCACAATTTGGCGCTGCCGTTCGTCTCCCTCCTGGATAAGGGGGAGAATCGGACCGACCTCGTCATCAACGCGGGACGTTTGGGCGACCAGTGGGCGGGCGGGACGCCGCTGGTCGTGGCTGTCAAGGATGCGCTCGACGCCTCGCGCGGGACGACGGACAAGCTGCTCATCATCGCGGACCAATTCGAGGAGCTGTTCACGCTCACGCCCGAGGGCTTACGCCGTCCATTCCTGGACGCGCTGCTCGACGCGTCTGCGCTCGGGGAAGTCACACTCCTGCTCACCCTCCGCGCGGACTTCTACGGGCAGGCTGTCGGCTTCAGCCGCCAGCTGAGCGACCTGATGCAGCGCGGCCTCGTCAACCTGGGGCCGATGAAGCGGGAGGAATTGCAGCTCGTCATAGAGGAGCCCGCGCGCCACGTCGGCCTGGGGTTCGAGGCCGGCCTGGTCAAGCGGCTGCTCGACCACGTGGTCGAGCAACCCGGCAGCCTGCCGCTGCTCGAATTCGCCCTGACCGAATTGTGGCTGAAGCGTCAGGGCGGGATGATGATGAACCAGCACTACGACGAGATCGGCGGCGTCGAGGGGGCCATCAGCAAGAGCGCCGACGCGCAGTTCGAGCGGCTGCCGGCAGCCGAGGGCGAAGTCTTGCTGCGCTTCCTGACCCGGCTCGTGCGTGTCTCGGCCGCCGACGAAGAGGGCACGGACACACGCCAGCGCGTGAGCCTGAAGGGGGTTGACGAAACGACTGCCGCCGCCGTCGAGTCGTTCGTGCGCGCCCGCCTCCTGGTCAAAGGGCGACAGGAGCGCACAGACGAGGAGACGGTTGAGGTCGCGCACGAGGCGCTGATACGCAAGTGGGGGCGGCTGCGGCAACTGCTGGATAAGGACCGCGCGTTCCTCCTCTGGCGACAGCGGCTGCGGCTGCGGCTCGACGAGTACGAGAGGACGGACCGCGACGCCGGGGCGCTGCTAAGCGGGGCGCTGTTGACCGAAGCCAGGAAGTTTTTGCACGAGCGCAGTGAAGACCTACACGCGGACGAGCGCGAGTACATAGCCGCGAGCGACCGCGCCCAGCGCGAACGCGAGCAGGCCGAGCGCGCCGGCAGCCGGCTGAATTTCTGGGCCAAGATAGCCGCCGCCTCGCTCCTGCTCGCGGCTCTCGGCTACGTCGGGTGGCGCGCCTGGGAGGCGAGCGACTCCAATCAGATTAGACTCATAAAGGACGCCGCCGCGGCGCGCCTGCGTTTGGCACGAAGGCCAGAGGCGCTGAAGGAATGGCTGGTAGCCCTGGCCCTGTCGGGCGACGGCGACCGGCTGCGTGATGCCGTTATGCATGTTCCCGAGCCACGCTCCCAGGCGTTGGCTGGGGTCGCCACGGCGCTGCACAAGGCGGGCGAGATTGAAGCGGCTCGACACATGGCCGAGCTGGCTTTGAAGGCCGTCAGGCGTGTAGAGGAGGAGAACGATCCTAAAGCACGCTTCAGCGCCTACACATCGGTCGCCGAGCTGCTGCTTGAACTGGGTGACAAGGAGCGGGCCGGGCAGTTCGCCATCGAGGGGCTGAAGGCTTTCAAACAGGCCCTGGATGAAGGGTCAACGCGAGAAGGTGGCGGAGGCGATAACTTCGACAACAATCCCAACCGCAGAAATGTGGAAGGCTCTCTCTTCTCTAGAGATTATGATCTTACAGACGTGATCAGAGTTCTACTCAGGGCCGGCCGCATTGATGACGCGCGTGCGATTATGGACGAGGTAAAAGACCAGTCACTGTACTCGTCGGCCTGTCTTGAGTTGATCGAGCTGAAGATGCTCGACGAGGCTAAAACACTCTCCGACTCAATCACGCACGAGACGTTGAAGCTCCGTGTCCTGGCGTCTCTGGCGAGGGAGTTGAAGCGATCCAACAGGGGTGAGGAGGCGACAAGGATAGCCGACGAGTCTTACCGCTTCGCGGAGGCAGCTCCTGCCGAGATGCGAGTCCTTACCCTAGCCGGCGCCTCAGAAGTATTCATCGAAATTGATGATCAGGCCCGCGCCCGCCAGGCGGCGCAGAAGGCTTATAGCGCCGCGAAAGGCCACAGTTCGTCTCGTGCGGAGCGCGCATTTCTTCGGGCCGCCGCCGTAGCTTTAGCCAAAACCGGATTGCCCGACGAAGCGCTCGCGGCGATACGTGAAAGCTCTGCGCTGGGAACCTATCCTAATTTCACCGCATACTTTTTGGTGGTCGAAGCTCTGGAGAAGACAGGAAGACACGATGAAGCAAGACGGGTCGTCGTGGATGCTCTGGCGCAACGGGAATTTATTCACCTCACTACTCCCCAACCCCAAACCCTCCTCTCCTTTCTGAAAATCGTGCTAGAGTTGGATGGTCTGGACAGAGCCATTCTCCTTATTCAACAACTGGACCCTCAGCCGGGCAGCTACATTCTTTTGGCGAGGATGTTGCTCGGCGAGCGCCGCCTCCCCGAAGCGTTGAAGGTCGGGCGCAACGTCATCACCGCCATCCCCCCTGAGTCTACGGTGGAGGAGTTGAGTTCACACCTGAGGAGGGCCGCGGACCTGTACGTCGAGGCGGGGGCCGCAGACGAATTCCTGCGCGCGGCGCGCGATGGGTTCGAGGGTTTCGAGCCGGGCAAGGTTTATGCCGTCCGGCCTTTGATGTTATCGGCGCTGGCCGAGTCGCTAGCCGTCGCCGGGAAGGAGGAGGAGGCTCAGCTCGCACTCACCGAAGCAGCGTTCTGGGCTACGTCAGAGGGCGAAAGGGCTGTTCCCAGTGATCCAGACAGGAAGCCTTTAGTCCTTTCACGCCTGGCCAGAGTTCAGGCGCGGCTCGGTCACTTCCGCTCCGCTGTAGAGACTGCGAAAGACTCTTCCCTCGATGATAAGCTCGGCGTGTACGCCATCGCCGTCGTCAAGTATGCAGACCGCGGTGACGGCAAGTTGCTGGGGACGTTTGATCGGGCTCTGCGCGAGCGGGACGAGACAAGCGAAGAAGAAGAAGAATAGCCCGGCCAGTTTAACCCTCTCGCGGGACGCGCGCCGTGAGCACGTGGGCTCGACGTTTTCGCCGTCCGCGAGGTTTTCGAGCGCGTGAACTTACCTGAGCTTGCCTATGTCATCTATGCGGACGAGCTTGAACTGCTTGCCGTCCCAGTAAAAGCCTGCCTCGGCCGCATCCAGGTTGAGGCCGTAGCAGTCGTCTACTGAGACTCCTGCGCGCGCGATCAGGCGGCTCGCCCTCTCTGCCCCGTAGACCTCCACGAGCTTGCCCCACTTGCCTCGCTCGGCGAGGATGTCTATGCCGCGCGCTGAGAGTTCGTTCTGGTCTAGCAGGCGTCCGAGCGCCCTGCTGATCTCGTCGCGCGACACCTGCTCCGAAATCTGAATCATGGCCGCGGCCTTGTCGTAATCCTTGGCCTCGACCGCGGCCAGGAAGTTGCGCAGGAGTTGGACGGCCGCTTCCTTCGTCGGCCCGGCGGCGGCTCCGCCGGAAGTCTGGTCACCGGCTTTCTTACAACCCGCGAGGGCGGCTAGGAGTACGGCGGCGAAGACTAGACAACTAAGCTTTCTCATGGCATGTCTCCATGACGGGGGATGTCTTAGAGCTTTGGGGCGCGAACTATATTGCCCAACCACAGGTCCTGTCAACACACATCATTTCTTCATGACAAGAACTTGAAAGCTCTCGCTCATCCCGCCTGGGAGAATCAACTCGCGCGCGCCTGTGCGCAGAACGATGGTGTCGGCCACGGAATGCGCTTCCGCCGCCATGCGCTCAAGGCGGTCGAGCAGGCCCGCGCGAAGCAGGAACTCGTCCTGCCGCTCGAAGCTCACGGTACTCAGGCCCAAGGCTTCGCAGACTCTGCGCGCCTGCGTCCAATCAACTGTCGTCGTCAAGTCCTGCTCGCCGGGGCGCGCGAGCACGTCGTCCGCGAAGCGGTGGCGATGGAAAGCCCGCAAGGTTCCTTCGCGCCTGTGATGGGACGCGTAAAGGTCTTCAGCCTCCGCGCCGTAATCGACGAGGACGAGACGGCCGCTCTCGAAGACGACGGCCGCGCTCCTCAGCCACTCTTCTGCGTCCAGATTGACTTCAGCCACATGTCCTTCCGAAAGCGTCACGCCCGAACGCGCAAGCTGCTCGGCCAGCCGCGGAGTGCTCGGCTCCCCTTCCCGCCAACTGAACTTACCCTCCGCGTCGTCCCACGCGACGTACAACTCGCGCAACTCGCCGCCCCGCACGATCACCCTGTGAACCGGGAAGGCATCGAGCAGCTCGTTCGCCACGACGACCCCAGCGCCGCCCACATGAGAAAGCTCCCGGAAACGCACGCGGTCGCCGAAGTCGCGCAGGCGCTCGCTGGCGCGCGAGCGTGCGTCAGCGCTCCGCTCGTCAATCGCGTAGCGGGTGGCCGAAAAGATTTGCGGGTGGTCGTCGCGCAGAGTTCGCAGGACGCCCTCCGCGAAATGGCCCGCGCCCGCGCCCGCCTCAAAGATCGTCCAGGTGGTCGGCGAGCCTAGTTCCGCGTGGAGTCGTGCGAAATAGTCTGCGAAAGTCGCAGCGAAAAGCGGGCTGCGCTCAGGCGTGGTGCGGTAATCGCCAGCGCGGCCCCAGCGCGCGAGGTCAGCGCGCGAGTAGTAGCCCCCGTCGGGATCGTAGAGCGCGGCCTCCATCCAATCGCGGAAGCTGAGCGCGCCGTCGGCACGGACGCGCTCGCGCAACCGTTGGCACAATGGCACAGCGCCCGGCTTCATACTTTCGCGCCCAGGCGGGCGTCAGAGAAGAGGCGGAAGATGGCGTAGGCGCGGCCCTGGTGGTGCGCCGCGCGCTCAAGCGTCTCAAAGAGCAGCGCGGCGAGGGTTCGCATCCTGCCCGACGGGTCGTTGAACTCTTTCAGGAGGTCCGCGTCATCGCTGAAGAGCGCGAAGCCGCGCCGCCGCGTGGCCTCCACCTCGTCAAGATATTCAAGAACGCGCGCGGGCGTCTGGAGCGACTCGGGCAGCGTCCACTCGAACGGGTCGTCCCACAAGTTCACAGTGATGCCGCCGAAGGTCTGCTCGACACGCGCGGCGCTTCTGAGGACGTGTTCGCCGCAGGAGTAGATGGGGAAGACCCCACTGGATTGGCGCGGCTGCCAGTAAAGTTTTTCGGGGGGGACGGCCTCGACGAGCGCGCGCGAACGCGCGTGCAGCCGCGCGAACTCGTCGTCCAGAGCCTCTATCAACTTGTTCATCAAAAGTGGGCCGAAATCGTTCCGTGCCTTAATCCTTGGCGCTCCGGCCGGTCTCTTCCAGAACTGTGCCGAAATTTTTGCCGCTGAGGTTGAAGCCGGTGTAGACGTGGCCCTTGGCCCCGATTCGTGCGCCGCGCGAGGGGACGCCGCGCCGCGTGACGACCCAGATTTTGCCCGTCCCGTCGTCTACCTCGTAAGCGCCCGTGCCGAGCGCGCCGTATGAGTCCGTCACGGTCCCCGCGACGCCGACCTCTTTGTTGTGATACTTGTCAGGATCGGACAAGATTTTGTTGATCGACTGGCGCTCCGGGCAGGCCGTGAAAAGCAATGTTCCCGTGAGGAGAAGTAAAGACAGACTGACTCGGCTAACTCGCATCGCGTCTCCTTTGAGTTCTTAATTCTCTTTTACGGGAGAGCGAAGCAATCATACAATTCAAAATTAGAAATTAAAAATGCAAAATGGAAGACAGGAGACTCGCTCCTCTCCTCCATTTTGCATTTTACATTTTGAATTTTGAATTACTTCCCGTACCAGCCAATCGGCTTGCCTGAGAGGTCAACCCACACGCTCTTGACCTGCGTGTAGAGTTCGAGCGCGTGCTTGCCCATCTCGCGGCCGTAGCCGGACTGCTTGAAGCCGCCGAAGGGCGAGGCGGCGTTGAACATGTTGAAGGTGTTGATCCAGATGGTGCCGGCGTGAATCTCTTTGGCGAAGCGGTGGGCGCGGACGATGTCGCGCGTCCAGATGCCTGCCGACAGGCCGTAGATGGTCTCGTTCGCCTGTTTGATCAAGTCATCTTCGTTCGAGAAGGTGATGACGGCAGTGACCGGGCCAAAAATCTCTTCCTGCGCGACGCGCATCTGGTTCTTAACGTCGCCGAAGATGGTCGGCTGGAAGAAGTAGCCCTGCTGGAAGTCGCCTTCGAGTTCGGGCGGGCAGCCGCCCGTCAAGACCTGCGCGCCCTCTTCGCGCGCGAGGTCTACGTAGCCCTTGATGCGGTTGAGCTGCACCTCGGAGACCTGCGGCCCCATGTGCGTTGTGGCGTCCATAGGGTCGCCGACCCTGATCTTCTGCGCCTTCTCCTTGAAGCGGTCAATGAACTCGTCCTTGATCTCTTCCGCGAGGAAGATGCGCGAGCCGGCGCAGCAGACCTGGCCCTGGTTGAAGAAGATGCCCATCATCGCGCCGTTGACGGCCTGCTCCATGTCCGCGTCGGCGAAGACTATGTTCGGGGCCTTGCCGCCGAGTTCCAGAGAGACTTTCGTCAGGTTCTCGGCCGCGGCGTGCGCGACGAGCTTGCCGACTTCGGTCGAGCCCGTGAAGGCTACCTTGTCGATGCCGGGGTGCGCGGCGAGCGCAGCGCCGGCCGTCTCGCCGTAGCCGGGGAGGATGTTGACGACGCCGTCCGGGAACCCTGCCTCCTGAATCAACTTGCCGAGTTCCATCGCGTTGACGGGCGTCTGCTCGGCCGGCTTGAGGACGACGGTGTTGCCCGCGGCGAGCGCGGGCGCGAGCTTCCAGGCGGCCATCAACAACGGGAAGTTCCAGGGGATGATCTGGCCGCAGACGCCTATCGGCTCGCGCAGCGTGTAGTTGAACATCTGGCCGGGCACGGGGATAGTCTCGCCCTCGATCTTCGTGGCGTAGCCGGCGAAGTATTCGAAGTTCTCTACGACCTGCGGCAGGTCTACGTACTGCGACTCGCGGATGGGCTTGCCGTTGTCGGCCGTCTCCAGCGCGGCCAGCTCCTTCGAGTTCTCTTCGATGAGCTGTGCCAATTTGTAGAGCAGCCGCCCGCGGTCGCGCGCGCTCATCTTCGACCATTTGCCCTCGTAAGCGCGCCGGGCGGCCTGGACGGCCTTGTCTATGTCCGCCTTGTCGGCCTCTGCGACTTCGGCGAGCGTCTGGCCCGTGGCCGGGTTCGGCGTCGTAAAGGTTTTCCCGGATTCGGCGTCCACCCATTGACCGTCTATGAAAAGTTGGTACTTGCGCGGCTGATCTGAGGCCGCTGGTTGTACGGAAGACATTGAGCTTACTCCTCTGTAGTTTGATTAGCGATAAGTTTAAGGGGCAACGGATTCAAGGACTACTCTATCACCCGTGCGGCGCGAAAGTCCAAACACGCGGAGGCGCGATTTTCCGTTGACCCTGCGGCCGCGCCTGTCTTATTGTTCAAGGCACAAGCTGAGCCCCGCTATCCCGACACACGACTTCAATCGGCCGCCCCGTCGCCGGGCCAGGCATCCTTTCCTGTTCTTCTGACAAAGGAGTTCACGCCAGTGATAACCGCCAAACGCTTTGCTTTCGCAATCGCCGCTCTGTTCTTCGCCCTGACTTTTAACTCACATGCGCAGACGCCTCCGGCCGAAGTCTCGGCCGAGCGGGAGGGCGCCAAGTCGGCGGTCGGCCGCGTTCACGTCGAAGTCTTCTCCCCTTCCGGCGAGTTGGTCTTTGAGGCGCAGGAGCCGGCCGGCCGAGCTATCAACTGGCAGGGGTTCGACAGCAAGGGCGAACGTGCGCCGGACGGTGTCTACCTCGCCAGAATTAGTTTCACGGACGCGGCCGGCAAACGACGCACGAGAATTGAGCAGCTCGTTGTGAGCAGCGAAACGTCGAAGGAGTCGTTCGCCGCGGGCGACACGCCTGAGCCGACAGCCATCGGGACCATCACAGGCCAGGGGACGGCGGGCAAGCTGGCGAAGTTCACGGGCGCGAACCAGATCGCTAACTCCGTCGTCACGGAGAGCACCGGCAGGGTGGGCGTCGGGACGACAACTGTGCCAAATGCCATCTTGCAGATTAACGGGGCACAGCCGGCGGCCGTCGCCAATAACGGGACGCACGCCACGCCGCTGTTGCGGACGACCGGCGGCAAGGGCGGCGACACGACCGCGAGCGGTAAAAAGGGCGGCACGGGCGCGAGCATTCAGTTGCTGGCCGGCTACGGAGGCGACGCGGTCGCGGGCTCGATGAACGGCGATGGCGGGTCAATCACACTCCAACCGGGGTTCGGGGGCACAGGAGGAAACGCGGGCGGCGGCAAAGAAGGTAAATTGCTGTTCGCGCCGTTCGGGGGCAACATCGGCGTCGGCACGTTGACCCCTGAATCGAGGGTAACGATCCTGGGCTCTTCGACAGGGGACACACTTCTACGGGTCGAGAACAGTACCAGCAGCCATGCTGGCGTAGCCATCTTCGGTAAAAGTGTCGGCGGCACTGGCGTCTTCGGCTTCAGCACCAGCGGCGACGGCGTGGTCGGCGTCAGCACGAGCGGCTACGCCGGCTCCTTCGGCGGTAAGGTTGACATCAGGGGCGACGCCAGCATCCTTGAAGACGCGCTCTTGTTCGGCAGCACCGCGCGACAGATGATTAACCTCTTCGATACCACCTACGGCATAGGCGTGCAATCCGGCACGCAGTACTTCCGCACTAACGGCGGCTTCTCCTGGTTCCGAGGCGGGGTCCACAACAACACGGCGAACAGTCCCGGCTCGGGCGGCACGCGCCTGATGAGGCTCGACTCGGCCGGGAACCTTTTCACGGCGGGCGCGATCAACCCGCCTTCTGACCGCAGCCTCAAAGCCGGCTTCAACGCCGTCAACCCGCGCGCCGTCCTGGACAGGCTGGCGTCAGTACCCATCCAGAGCTGGCACTACCGGAGCGAGCCCGCGTCGGTTCGCCACCTCGGCCCCGTCGCGCAGGACTTCCGGGCGGCCTTCGACCTCGGCGTTGACGACAAGACCATTTCGACCGTGGACGCAGACGGCGTGGCGCTGGCCTCGATTCAGGCGCTCTACCAGATGTTGAAGGAGAAGGATCGTCAGCTTGAAGCGCTCACACGCAAAGTGGAAGAGCAACAGGCGCAGCTCGACCGCGTGACGCGCGCCCTCAAGAAGAGACGCACGGCAAGGCGGTAGACGTCAACGGGGCGCGCGGGCTGGAGACGGCGTGGCGAAACGAGATTTGAGGCCATCGATTCTTAGCCTCGCCCACTTCCATTCCCCGGCTCCTCCATCTTTTCGTCCGCCGCGTAGCGCAGGTCGCGGTCGCCTGTGATCTCGTCCCAGTCGTAGCCGAGGTGGCTGCTGAAGCGGTGTAACTGCGCCTCCCACTCCTCGCGCCGCGCGCGGTAGAACTCCCACGCCGCCTCCTCGTCCGCGCGCGTCTTCATGCCAGCGTCTTTCAACTGCGTGAGAGTCTGCTCGAACCTCTCCCGCCAGCGGCGCGACTCCTCGAAGGGCGTCTCCTCCTTCTTGCGCCGGCGCGAGCGCCGCTCCAATTCCAGCGACACCAGGAGCGCGCGCAGGACGTGGCGCGAGCTGGCTTCGAGCGTCCGCACCTCCGGGTGGTTGACCGTCTCGGCGTATTCCGTGTGGTCTAGGCACGAGCGAATCACCGCGCAGACTTCGAGCGAGAGGAACAGCATCCGCGGCAGACTCTTGTAGACTTCCAGCGGGTGAAAGTAGTGAATGACGGGGTGCTCGACGTGCGACTCAAGGAGCCCCTGTATGTCGCGCGTCGCCATGCGCAGCGTCGTCGTCAGGCCGTAGAACTGGCCCGCGACGAAGTGATGCACGATGAAGGCCGCGACGTTCGCGCCCTCCTCGGCCTGATGGTAGAAGGAGAGCGCCACGGCGCGCTTACGCTCCAGAGCGCGGTAGACGGTGATCAGGTAAGTGATGGCGAGCGAGATCAGCGCGAAGCCGGACGCCGACTCGAACAGGGCCGTCAGCCGCATCCCCATCGTGCGCGGCGCGATGTCGCCGTAGCCGACGGTCGTCAGCGTCACGCCGCTGAAGTAGAGCGAGGTCATCCACGGCGTGTCGGCCCCTTGCGTTCCCGGCTGTAAGTTAAAGTTCGCCGGCATGCGCGGGTAGTAGATGAGCGCGAAGCTCACGACCAACAGAGCTATGAAGAGGATGATGAGGAGCGGCAGGAGCGTCGGCCCGACGACGTTGAGCAGCCTGTGGCGGCGCGGGCGCGAGAACCTGAAGGCGACGAAGCGCGCCGCACGCCAGACAGAGCGGTTCAGCGTCTCGCCTATCGGCCCAGACCGCCCCCGCGCGTGCAGGATGGTCGCGTACACGTCATACACGACCAGCGCCAGCAAGCTTAGCCCAAGAACTGTGAAGAAAGCAGTAAGCATAAAAGCAGAATACAGAACTCAGGAGTCAGGAGTCAGAATAAAAACCGAACGCTTTCCTTCTGACTCCTGACTCCTGACTCCTGACTCCTGCTTTTCACTGTTCTTTCATTAGCTGGCGCAGCACGTAGGGCAGGATGCCGCCGTGCTGGTAGTAGTCAACCTCGATGGGGGTGTCGATCCTGAGGGTGACCGGCGTCTCTTCGGTCTCGCCGTTGGCCCTGCGGATGACGAGCGTCACGTCCTGCTGCGGGCGAATTGTGCCACTTTCGAGGCCCGTGATGTCGTAGACATCCGTGCCGTCCAGGCGGAGCGTGGCGGCGTTCGTGCCCTCCTTGAACTGCAAGGGCAGGACGCCCATCCCGACGAGGTTGCTGCGGTGTATGCGCTCGAAGCTCTGTGCGACGACGGCGCGGACGCCGAGGAGCCGCGTGCCCTTCGCGGCCCAGTCGCGCGAGCTGCCCGTGCCGTACTCCTGGCCCGCGACGACGACGAGCGGGATGCCCGCGGCCTGGTAGTGAACCGAAGCGTCGTAAATGGACATCTGCTCGCCGACGGGTTGGAGGACGGTGACGCCGCCTTCCGTGCCGGGGGCCATCAGGTTCTTGATGCGGACGTTGGCGAACGTGCCGCGCACCATCACCTGATGGTTGCCGCGCCGCGAGCCGTAAGAGTTGAAGTCCTCGACGCGAACGCCGCGCAGTTGCAGGTAGCGCCCGGCGGGCGAGCTGGCCTTGATGGCCCCGGCCGGCGAGATGTGATCGGTCGTCACGGAGTCGCCGAAGATGGCGAGCGGGCGCGCGTTGCGTATGTCGCAGAAGACGCCGGGCAGCATCCCGAACTTCTCGAAGTAAGGCGGCTCCTGGATGTAGGTTGACTGCTCGTCCCAGTTGTAAACGTCGCCCGCGCTGCTGGGGATTTCGTTCCAGAGCGGGTTCTGTTCGGCGAAGTCGCTGTAGAGACGGCGGTAGGTTTCTGGGTCCAGCGCCGCGCTCATCATCCCGCTGACCTCTTCGAGCGTGGGCCAAATGTCGCGCAGGAAAACGTTGCGCCCTTGCCGGTCCTTGCCGAGCGGCTCCTGGCTCAAATCTATGTTGACGCGGCCCGCGAGCGCGAAGGCGACGACGAGCGGCGGCGACATCAGGAAGTTGGCCTTGACGCTCTGGTGGACGCGCGCCTCGAAGTTGCGATTCCCCGAAAGCACGCTCGCCGCCACGAGGTCGTTCTTCGTGATGACATCCTCTATGCGCGGGTCGAGCGGCCCGCTGTTGCCAATGCAGTTGTGGACGGCAACCGTGCCTGCCACGAAGGCGTGAAGATCGTTCACCGCCAGGTCGAACACCAAGCGCTTGCCCGCCTCGCGGCGATCCAACACCTGTAGCGCGAGTGTCGGCAGCGTCAACGATTCCTTCTCTGTGCAATAGCGCTTAGAGGTGTCCGTCTCGCCGCGTGCGTCCAGCGGCGCGAACCACTCGCGCGCCCCGATTTGGCGGAACAGTTCGACGGGCGACGAGAAGCCGCAGGAGTCCCTGTGCAGAGGCTGGAACTTGCGCGCGGTCGGCCGGGGCAGCCGGCTGAAGCGGTCGTGCCCCTCAAGCAACGAGTAATGCGGAAAGATCGCCATCTCGTGTCCCACAAGCTCCGCCGCCACTGATGCCCGTGCCAGGGCGAAGGACAACGCGGGGTTTTCGGAGTGCCGCGCCTCAAGCCGCTCGGACATCCACAGGCGCTGGCCGTTAATCTTTTCCACCGTGCGCCAGTAGACCGCCGCCGCGCTGGCCCGTAGCGCCTTGTCAACGCAGTAGCGGAACCCGACACGCTCCACGAACGAGAGGCCGTCCGGCAGGTTCAGGCGCACTTCCACGCGGGGCACGCCGTCGAGCGCGGCCGGGTAAGAGGTCGCGGCGCGCCGCGTGGGATACTCATATACTTTAGCGCCGCCGATCTTCACCCCGCAGCGGTCGAGGAGGCGGACAACGTCGCCCATCATCTCGCGGAGTTGGCCGACGTGTTCGGGCCTGGCGCTTTGTGAAAACGCGGGAGGCTCAAGGACTGCTTTCTCCTCACGCGCGCCCAGGCGGTGCAGCACGGGCGCCCACCCGTCGGCCCCGAAGAGGCCACCGAGGAACTCGCGCACTAACGCTATGGGACAACGCTCGTCCAGCACGAAGCCCGGCAGAGTCGCGGGCTGAACGATTCGCCGACCGACGCGCACGCCCGGCAACGCGCTGACAGCCGCCGTCAGTTCCTGAGGCAACACGATTGTCCACTTACGCTCGTCGTAACGTGCTGCGGTGGGGCGCTTACCCGTGAGTAACTCGATGTCGTTGAGAATCGCCTCGCGATCCAACGCCTGGCCGACGGTCATACGCCCCTGCCCCGCGGCGCTGATCGAGCCGTCGCTGAGCAGATGGCCGAGCAGCCGCGCGAAGGCAAGCGCACGCGGGCGCTCGGCGGGCGGCTCCATTGTTAGCTGTAGGTCGCCCGCGCGCAGCACGTACCCGGCCTCATCTTCACCAAGTTCGTCCAGCGGCGCTTCGAGGCCGACCACCACGCGGTCATGGCCCAACTCCAATTCGTCCGCGCGAACCCAGCGCCCGTCCGCACACAGAATCTTGTGATCCGGCGTGCAGACCAGCGTGCGCCCGTCTTGCAGAACAAGGGAGATGCAATCGCGCAAACCCTGGAGCATCAGTTCGCTCTGCGCCGCCAGGCCGAGTTTGCCCTCGGCAGTAGGGCCAAAGACCATCGCCCCGCCCGCACTTGGCATCTCTTCGATGCATCGAGAAGTGCCGTTAGCTAGGAGGACGGGCGTCCCCGCCGAAATGCAGGTCGTGCAGCCGTAGCCGACAAGGTTGAAGCCCAGCTCGTTGAGGTAAGGCTGGAGCCCTGTCTTTTCCAGGTACTCCGTGACGACGCGCGAGCCCGGCGCGAGCGAAGTCTTGACCGACGGGTCAACCTGGAGGCCGCGCTCGACAGCCTTCTTCGCCAGCAGCCCGGCGGCGATCATGACGCTCGGGTTGGAGGTGTTGGTGCAGGAGGTGATGGCGGCGATGACCACGTCGCCGTGGCCCAAATCGTCGAAGCGCTCCGGGAACTCGCCCGGCGGAATCTCTTCCAGGCGGTCGGGCGTCGGGCGGTTGTTCATCATCTCGACTTCGGTCAGCGGGCTCGTGTCGATCTGGCTCGTGTGGATGTCCACGACTTCCGGGGTGGTCTCCGTCGCCTGGCCGCCGCCGCCGGTCACAGCGGCCGCCGACCTCGCAAAAGCGCCGCGCCCGACGCTGACGTTGAAGCGCTTCTGCAAATCCTTTTTCGATTTCCCGTAGCCGTTCTCCGTGACAGGGTTCTGAAAGAGGTTGATGAACGTGTCCTTCAGGTCCGGAAGCTCTATGCGGTCCTGCGGGCGCTTCGGCCCGGCGACGCTCGGCTTGATCTCCGAGAGGTCTAAGTCCAGGACGGAGCTGTAGTCGCACTCGCCTGCGCGCGGGACGCCGAACAGGCCCTGCGCCTGGAAATAGTTTCTGACGGCCTCGATCTGCTCCGGCGCGCGCCCCGTCGCTTGCAGGTACTTCAAGGTCTCCTCGTCCACGGGGAAGAAGCCCATCGTCGCGCCGTACTCAGGCGCCATGTTGGCGATGGTCGCGCGGTCGGTCGCGGGCAAGCTCGCCGCGCCCTCGCCGTGGAACTCCACGAACTTGCCGACGACCTTCGCCTGCCGGAGCAGCTCCGTCACGCGCAGCACGAGGTCTGTGGCCGTCACGCCCTCGGTCAGGCTCCCGCTCATGTTGACGCCGACGACATCCGGCGTCAGGAAGTAGACCGGCTGGCCCAGCATCCCCGCCTCGGCCTCTATGCCGCCGACGCCCCAGGCGACGATGCCGAGCCCGTTAATCATCGTCGTGTGCGAGTCCGTGCCGACGAGCGTGTCCGGGTAGTAGACGCCCTCTTTTTCCCAGACGCCGCGCGCCAGGTATTCGAGGTTGACCTGATGCACGATGCCGATGCCGGGGGGCACGACGCGGAAGCCGTCGAACGCCTGCATCCCCCACTTCAGGAACTGGTAGCGCGAGTTGTTGCGCTTGAACTCCATCTCCATGTTCTTCTGGAGCGCGTCGGGCGTGGAGGAGAAGTCCACCTGGACGGAGTGGTCAATCACGAGGTCCACGGGGACGAGCGGCTCGATGATGCCCGTCTCTTTGCCCATGCGCTCGACGGCCGAGCGCATCGCCGCCAGGTCAACCAGGAGCGGCACGCCCGTGAAGTCCTGCAAGAGCACGCGCGCGACGACGAACGGAATCTCCTCCGTCCGCTCGGCATTCGCCTTCCAGTTGGCCAGCGTGCGCACGTCCTGCTCCCGTATCTTCTTCCCGTCGAAGTTGCGCAGGACGGATTCGAGCACGATGCGGATGCTGACGGGCAGGCGCGAAATTGGCCCGACGCCTTCGCGTTCAAGCTGCGGCAGCGAGTAGAACTGGCCCTGGAGCCCTGCGGCGGGCGTGAAACTCTGAAGCGTATTGAAGAGGTTATGCGGCATAAGAGTCCAGACGTTTAGGCAAAGCGCCGGGCGCGCGTCGCGGCGGGCGGCGCTACGTCGGTGCGGGTTGAAATAGCGATATTTTCGAGCAAACTTCAGTGTAAGACGCGCGGGCGGTGTCGTCAAGCGGAGCATTTCGGGCGGTGAAGCGGTCGGCGCGGGCGGGCCTCCGATTGCCCGGCTTCGCGCGCATTTGTTATAGTGCGGGCGATCAGCACTCAGCTAAGCGGCCACTCTCCGAAGCGGGCTCTGTGCCCCTTTGCTCGAAACTCTTTTTCCCGGCTGGCGGCTGATTCCGAGAGACGTTCACCAAGGAGACAAGGAAGATGCCCAAGAAGAAGCCGGAGGATTTCGAGTATCTGAGCAACAACCCGGATTTCGTGCCCGACCCGGACATAGAGAAGTTCATGGAAGAGGAGATTTCGCGCGCGCCGAAAGACCCTGACCTTTTGGCACAGCGGATACGGAACAACACGGCCGCCTCGCCCAGAGACGCGGGCGGCGATTTGGACGCCGCCTGGGAAGATGTCAACGACAGCGGCACGGAAACCGTCTCCGGCGACAACCCCACGCCCGACCAGTCCATCGTCGAGGAGAACGCCTTCGCCGTCGGCGTCACCTACGAAGACAACGAGGAGCTAGACCTCCTGGACAAGATAGAGCGCCGCGACCGCGACCGCTACGAGCTAGACGAGCGCTCGAAGACAGACGACGACACGATTTGAAGCAGTGGTCAGTGGTCAGTGGTCGGTGGTCAGTTAGGAGCAAAAGCGTTTTTCTTTTAACTGACCACCGACCACTGACCACTGACCACTTTATTTGCGCGGCTGTAGCGTGATGCTCTTGATGACGATTTTCTCGGAGGGCCGGGAGGGCCGGTCAACGGGCGCGCCCGCGATGATGTCCGCGTTGTTCATCCCCTCGATCACTCGCCCGAAAACTGTGTAGTTGCTGTCGAAGGGTGGGACGCGCTTGAGCGTGATGTAGAACTGACAGTTGCCGGTGTCGCGCGCCTGCTCCTCGGTGATGCCTAAATCGGGCCTCGCGCCTTTGCGCGCCGCGCCGACGATGCCGCGCTCGTAGGGCACGTCGCTGAATTCGCCTGGCACGTTCGGGTACTGCGAATCCCCCGCCCCATCGTTGTTCGGGTTGTCGTCCTTCGAGAGCGGGTCGCCGCCCTGTATGATGCCGAGCTGCGGGTCTATGCGGTGGAACGTCGTCCCGTTGTAGAAGCCTTCGCTGACGAGCCGCTTGAAGCGCTCGACCATCTTCGGCGCGACGTTCGAGTAGAGTTCTATCACAATCCTGCCGTATGCCGGGTTCTCCATCTCTATGACAGCCACCTCCGGGTCCGGCTCTGGCTTGACCCCGCGCTTGACGTTCGGGTTCGCGTTCGCGCCGGCGTTGGAGTTGTTCGACCCCGGCGCGCCCCCGCACCCAGCCATCAGAGCCAACACCAAAACGCCCGCGCACCACCGCTTGAATTGTCCGCTGTCCAACATCAATTAAGCCTCCGACGGAAATAAAAAAGCAGAAGTCAGAATACAGAAGTCAGGAGTCAGAATAAAGCAGGAGTCAGGAGTCAGAAGACAGAATGAAAGGCTCTCGACCGTCTTTCTATTCTGACTTCTGACTCCTGACTTCTGACTCCTGCTCTTCAGAATTGCCTGCGGCTGTCGAGCAAGATGGTGACGGGGCCGTCGTTGACCAGCTCGACCTGCATCATGGCGCGGAAACTTCCCGTCTCAACGCGGCTCACGCGCAGGCGCGACGCGGCGACGAAAGCCTCGTAAAGCGGCTCGGCCGTCTCTGGCGGCGCGGCCTCGATCCAGGACGGCCGCCGCCCCTTGCGCACGTCGCCGTAGAGCGTGAACTGCGAGACGACCAGCAGCGCGCCATTCACCTCCGCGACAGACAGATTCATGCGGCCCTCCGTGTCATCAAAAACACGAAGGGCCGCAATTTTTTCGACGAGGTAGTTGATGTCCTGCTCGGCGTCGTCACGCGCGATGCCGAGCAGGACGACGAGGCCGGGGCCGATCTCGCCGACCGTCTCGCCCAAGACCCTGACTGACGCGCGCGTGACGCGCTGAAGCACGGCTCGCATCCTGACTTCTGATAGCGCGCCTACTTTGGCGGGTCCGGGATGGTTAGCACCTGCCCCGGCAGGATCAGGTTGTTCTTGATGTTGTTGGCCTTGACGATCAGCGTGAACAGCTCCGCCTTGCCGTAAACTTTCTTGGCAATCGCCATCAGCCCCTCGCCGGGCAGCACCTTGTAAGTTCGATTCTCCGAGGTCGCGTCTGGGGTCAGGGACACGGTCTGAGAAGCCAGGTGCTCGTCCTGCTTGTCGAACGCCTTCCAGTAAAAGGCCCAGAAACCATTCGCGCCCTCGAAGGGGAACTTGCGCGGGTCCGAGCGCGAGCCATCCGTGATGACGTTGCGGTGCGTCGTGATATCGGAGGGCACCAAGTTGTACTTGTCCACCAGCCACGCGCACAGGTCGGCGACCGAGTGAACCTGCGCGTCCGTGTAGGTCGGCGAGAGTGACAGGTCAACCTTCTGGCAAATCTCTATGCCGACGGTCCCGCGCGTCACCAGGCCGTTCCGCAGGCCCTTGAAGGCCGTGGCGCGGCCCGCGTGCATCGTGTAGAAATTATCCAGGTCCGGGTTCAATTTCCAGATCGAGCCGTCGCGCTCGACCGTGAAATCCACGCTGACCTTGCGGCCGTCGCCGGGGTTAGCCAGGTACTTCGTGTCGTTGTGTGTGCCCGTGCCGGCCGTGTCGTGTAGGACTATGCCCACCACCTTCCGCTTCCCCGCCTTGATGTGTTTGGCCCTGAATTCCGTCCAATTCGGCTGAGCTACTTTAGCCATTGATGCCTCCAGTTTAGGGTGTGTTAATGAAATGTTGGGACTATGCGGGCGATTAAAAAATGGCCGCTGAAAACGAGGACGATTGCCGAACGACTCCTTGAGGAATGCCGGGTAAGACTACTGACAGCGCGCCCTGGATAATAGCACGAACCTCGCGCGCCCCTGCAAAGATTTTGGCACACTTCAGAACGGCAGCATGAAAAATGTGAAGCAGCCGTTGAGCATCTCTACGCCTTTTTCGGCGGGCGGCTCGGCCGGATTTCGACGCGACTCGCCAGGCCACGGTCATGCGTATTAAGCAGGTCTATGACAACGCGCGCGATGTCCTCGGGCTGCAATTGCCAGCTCTGGCTCTCGTCCGGCTCGTCGTCGCCGAAGTAGGTGTTGACTGAGCCGGGCATGACGTAGCTGACGCGGATGCGGTCGTGCCGCACCTCTTGCATCAGCGCCTCGCTGAAGCCGTTGAGGCCGAACTTGGAGGCGTTGTAGGCCGCCATCTGCGGGTGCGCGTTCGTCCCGGCGAGCGAGGAGATGTTGATGATGTAGCCGCCGCCGCGCTCTTTCATGCGCGGGATGGCCTCGCGGCAGCAGTAGAAGACGCCGAAGAGGTTGGTTTCGAGGACCGCGCGGAAGTCCTCCGGTGACATCTCGTCCACACGGCCGAAGAGCCCGACGCCCGCGTTATTGACCAGCACGTCCACCCCGCCGAACTCCGCGGCCGCGTGCTCGAAGAGCGCCTTCACCTCCTCGTAATCCCGCACGTCGCACACAGCGCCCGCGACACGCCCCTCGCCCGCGTCGGCCATCTCGCTTACCGCGCGCTCAACCTCATCCTCGTGACGCGCGCTCACGCACACGTTCACGCCCTCGCGCAAGAGCGCCTCCGCAATCGCGCGCCCGATGCCCTTGGTGCTCCCCGTGACCACAGCCGTCTTGCCGTTAAGATTCATTCAGTTTTTCCTTCAGCCTCTCGTTGACGACCTTCGGGTTCGCCTTGCCCTTGGAAGCTTTCATCACCTGGCCGACGAAGAAGCCGAAGAGGGTCTCTTTGCCGGCGCGGTATTGTGCCAATTGCTGCGGGCTGGCGGCGATGACGCCTTCGACGATTGCGTCTATCTCAGCCGTGTCGCTCACCTGCACGAGGCCGCGCTCCTCCACGATGGCCGCGGCCGATTTGCCGGAAGCGAACATCTCGACGAGCACGTCCTTGCCCTGCTTGCCGCTGATCTTGCCCTCGTCAATCAGGCGCAGGAGCGCGGCCAACTCTTCGGGCGCGACCGGGCCGCGGTCGGCCGTCAAGCCAGCCGCTTCAAGCTCGCGCACCAGCTCACTCCTGATCCAGTTGGCCGCCCCGCGCGGGTTGCCGGACGCCTTCGCCGCCTGCTCGTAGTAATCCGCCAGCGCGCGGTTGGAGACGAGTTGCGACGCGTCGTTAAAAGACAGATCGTACTCGCGCATGAAGCGGTTGCGCCGCGCGTCCGGCAGTTCCGGGAGCGACTCGCGCACGCGCTCTATGAACTCCTGCGAGACGACGAGCGGCGGCAAGTCAGGCTCCGGGAAGTAGCGGTAATCGTGCGCCTCCTCCTTCGAGCGCATGACGCGCGTCTGGCCCGCGCGCTCGTCCCAGAGGCGCGTCTCCTGCGCGACGCGCCCGCCCGATTCGATTAGATTAATCTGCCTCTCGATTTCGTACTCGATGGCGCGCTGCATGAAGCGTACGGAGTTGAGGTTCTTCAACTCGACTTTTGTGCCAAACTTCTCGTCGCCGATGCGCCGGACAGAGACGTTCGCCTCACAGCGCAGATTCCCCTTCTCCATGTCCGCGTCCGACGCCCCGACCCACTGCAATGCCTGGCGCACGTGGTTCACGTAGTCGTAAGCCTCCCACGACGAGCGGAAGTCTGGCTCCGTGACTATCTCTGCGAGCGGCGTCCCGGCGCGGTTGAGGTCTATGTAGGAGTAGCGGTCAACGTCTGGCAGCCCCTCGTGTACGTTCTTGCCGGCGTCCTCTTCAAGGTGCAGCCGCGTGATGCGGACTTTCATCGGCCGCCACTCGCGCGCGTGCCCGCCCTCGTCGCGCTCGGCCGTCATGATCTCCAACTCGCCCAGCTCGGAGAAGGGCTGGTCGTACTGCGAGATTTGATAACCCTTGGGCAGGTCCGGGTAAAAGTAGTTCTTGCGCGCGAAGATCGAGCGCTCGTTGACCCGCAAGGTGAGCGCGAGCGCGGCGCGCGCGCCCAGCTCGACGGCGCGGCGGTTCAAGACGGGCAGCGCCCCCGGCAGCCCCAGGCAGACGGGACACGTGTTCGCATTCGGCTCGTCCCCGAACCGCGTCGAACACCCGCAGAAGATTTTCGACTCGGTGCTCAGTTGAGCATGAATCTCCATACCGATGATTGTTTCCCAACCGTTCTTCATAATAATCAGTGGCCAGTGGTCAGTGGTCAGTGGTCAGTAGGAATCAGTTTTTTAACTGACCACCGACCACTGACCACTGACCACTGTTCTCATTGTCGCAGCCAGCCCGGCGGCGCGCCTGCGCGGCGGGCGTCCTCTTCGAGCAAGCGCCAGCGCGCCTGGAGTGCGGCGCGTGCCGCTTCCATTTCATGCAGGCGCGAGATCAGGTTGGCGCGGTCGCCGTAGTAATCGTAGCCGCCGTAAGGCACGCCGACGAGGGCCGCGCCCGGCGCGACTCCTCCGTGTCGCGGAAAGCCGCGCCGCCCGAAACCTCTGTGCAGCAAGCCGGGGTTAATCGGAACATGACCCTGCGCGGCGATGCCGCCGAAGGCCAGAAAGCCCGCCTGCGGCACACCCGAATCGACCCCGCGCATAAAGCCGGGATTTCCAGTGACGACGGGAAATCTGGTCGTCGGAAAACGAGAGTGCGGGAACGGTGCGCCGGTCGTGACGAAGGCGTAGGCCCCTAGCGACGCAGGGTATTCGGGCATCTCGGCCAGCCGCGCGCGGACGTAATTGATCTGCGCGTCGAGCGCGGCCATATCTGTTCTCAACTCACTGGAACGCGCGCGCCAGTAGCTCTCGGCCTGTGCTTCCTCGGCCGTGGCCTGCCGCGAAAACTCGGCCAGGCGGCGCGTCTCCTCCTCCGTCCGGCGGCGCGTCTCTTCCAGGGACGGGAGGCCCAGCTCGATTCTCCGGCGCTCGTAATCCTGCTCGCTTTTAGCGCGCGCCGCGCGTGCGTTTTCGATGTTCTGTCTCGTCAACTCGCGCCGCGCAGGCTTTGGCCGGGCTGATGACACCGCGCCGGTCGTCGTCGTCACAGCGGGCCTGTCTGCGCGCCTGAGAAGCGCGCCCGGCGGTTCGTTATTGGCGCGCTCTGTGGCCGCGATGTCAATCGTGGACATCTGGAGCGTGACGTTGATGCCGGGCGCAGCCTCGTAGGTCAGCGTCAATTTCGTGACGGTAAAAGTCTCTGGAATCTCTACGCGCCGCCCGCCGCGCAGGACGACCGTGTAGGCCGCGGCCATGACGGGCAGCAGCAGGGCCAGCGCCGCGGCCGCAACCAATCGCGTAAATCCATTCGGGCCGAAGCCGCGTAAATATCTTCTGAGTGAAAGGTACTTCATCTTTCAAGCTCCCTGGTAAATCGCGGGGATTCGTGCCGGAGTATATCACTCGCCGAATTTGGCGCCCAAACAGGGGCGGGGGCTGGCGAAATTCTTGCTGACAAATGGCGCGTTTAGTGTACAATCCGCGCATCCCAGCCTTATCTCGCACTTTGACAACACGCGGCAGCGTCCTTTGAGAAAAATGACGATGCGACCGCTCCCGGTTGTAACAACCTTTTCTCAAGAAGGAGAGACAAGAGAAAATCATGGCTAAAACTATCTGCAAACTTCTCGGCGTGGTGTTCGTGATTGTCGGTATCGCCGGGTTTGTTGCCCCCAACCTTCTAGGCACTCACCTGAGCATGGCGCACAACCTTGTGCATATCATCTCAGGTCTCATCGCTCTGTATTTCGGCTTCGCGGCCTCGCTCAGCGCGGCGCGCGGCTTTGCCCTGGCCTTCGGGGCCGTCTACCTGCTACTCGGCATCGTCGGCTTCATCATGGGGAGCCCCGGCTCGTCCACCATCGCTGGCATGACGATGGAAGATGGGCGGCTGTGGAAAGTGCTGCCGGGGACACTGGAACTGGGGACGGCCGACCACGCCGTACACATCCTGCTCGGCATAGTCTTCCTCGCGGGCGCGCTGCTGACCAAAGCAGACGTCAAGCGCGCTGTGGACTAAGCCGATTGCGGATTGCCGATTGCGGATTGCGGATTTAAAGAACAGCTTGGCTGCTTTTAAATCCGCAATCCGAAATCCGCATTCTAAAATCTAATGCTTGCGCCGCCCCTGCCCACCACGCCGGGCGCGCGGAAGCCGTTCTCGAAATACTCCACGTCGAAAATATTATCCGCGCCCCCGAAGAGAATCAGCCGGACGCCTTCTGACAGCGCGCGCTCGTAACTGACGTGCGCGTCGGCCTTCGTGTAGCCGCCGAAGGTGAGGATCGCCTGCCGGAACGAAACGTCGAAGACGGGAGCGATGTACGCGCCCGTGTGGTTGAGGTCGAAGCTCACCAGGAAAGCCCTGTAACGCTGGTTGAGCGTCAGCCCGAAAAGGTGGCGCGGGATGACGTACTCCCTGAGCAGCCCCGCCCCTGGCACAAAACGGTCGCTGTTCGTGAACGTGTAGGACGCGCGCAGGTCCGTCCCCCTGAACGGCGCGGCTTCGAGATAGGTTTCGACGCCGCGCGCCAGGCCACCCGGACGGTTTTCGTAAACGATGAAGCGGCCCAGGCCCAGCGGGTCGGTCGGGGCCGAGACGATGGCGCGCTGGAGCCGCGTGTAGAAGTAGGTCGCGCCGAAGCGCAGCCGGTCACGAAAGAGCAGTTGGTCGAAGCCGCCGTCCACGCCCACGGACTGCTCTGCGCGCAGTGTAGGGTCGCCGATGCGCTGCGGCACGCCGACGATGACGGCCTCTCCGAAACGCTCGAAGAGCGAAGGCGCGCGAAAGCCGTTGCCGGCGTGAGCCCGCAGCTTCGTGCCCGTCGAGCGTATGAAGTAGGCGATAGCGCCGTCGCCCGTGACGGAGCTTTCCGTCTCTATGCCTGCCAGCGCCCCAGGCCGCGCCGCCGCGTCGATCCTGTAAAACTGCCCGCGAAGCCCAAGCGAGATTTGCAGGCGGTCGCCGAGCAGGAAGATTTGATCCTGGCCGAAGACGGCGAAGGTGCGCTGGCGGTCGGTCGTGCTGTTCAGGAGCGAGAAGGAAGGGATGGATTGTTGGAAGAACGTCTCGCGCTCGTACTCCATCCCGGCCGTCAGCAGGTTCGCGCGGCCCAGCCGGAAATTGGCACGCGCGTCGAGCGTGTGGGTCGAGCCGTTGTTCGTGCTGCTGAACTCAAAGTCGCCGAACGGGAAGAAGGCGGCGTAACGTGGGTCAACCAGCGCGCCGTTGTAATTGCGGCGGCGCGACGAGACGTGCTGGTAGGCGACCGTGTAGGAGAAGATTTCGTTGACGCGCTGCGAGAGCCGCACGCTCCCGACCAGCAGGCGATTGCGACGCCCCTGGTCCGGGTTATTCATGTCCGGCTGGAAGGTGACGCCCTCGACGGCGCGCGGGTACAGCTCACTAGACGAGAAGGCCGGCGCGAGGGCGACGGGGTCGCTGTTGGTTCGGGCATTGGAAATTGTGCCAAAGAAATTGGCGCTGACCTGGACGGAAGGCGTCGCGTCGAAATGGAGGCGAGCGCCGCCGGCCGTGTTGCCGTACTGGTCGTCGCCGTCCACGCCGCGCCGCACGTCGAGCCGCGTCAGCCCGAAGCTGTAGCCCGCGCGGCGGCCGATTCCGCCGGAGCCTTGCACGCGTTCACGCGCGAGGCCGAGGCTCCCGCCCTCCGCGCTCACCTGATAGCGCGGCTCGCCCGCGCCCGTCTTCGGCACGAGGTTGATGACGCCGCCGATGGCGTTCGTACCGTAAATGGATGAGCCGGAGCCGCGCAGGATTTCGACGCGGTCGAGGTCCGCCGGCAGGATGTCCGTGATGAAAGGCAGCGCCGAGCCGTTGATGTCCGCGGCGTCGCGCACCCGCAGCCCGTCCAGCAGAATCGCCGTGTCGAAATTCCGCTGCCCGCGCAGCCTGAGGCTGGTCAGCGCGCCGTAGGAGCCCTGCTGCTGCACGCGCAGCCCCGGCGTGCCGCGCAAGGCTTCCGGGAGAGTCAGCTCGCGTTTCGTCTCAATCTGCTCTTCCCCGACGAGCGTGACGGCCTTGGAGACTTCGTCGGCGCGTTGCGCGGTGCCCGTGGCGACGACGACCACGTTCTCGCTGACGGCCGCCACGGGGAGCGCGAAATTCTGTTCGACCTTCTCACCCGCGCGGACGCTTACCTCGTCCGAGGTTGCCGCGGCAAACCCCTCGGCCGAGACTTCCAGTATGTAATCGCCCGCCGCCACGCGGTCGAAACTGTAAACGCCCTCCTCGCTCGTTTGCGCGGCGAGCCGCAAGCCCTCGCGCGAGCGCAAAGTAACCCGCGCGCGCGCCAACCCCGCGCCGCGCTCGTCCGTCACGCGACCCGTAATAGTCGCGCCGCCGCTCTGTGCGAAGGCGACAGTGAAAGATGAAAAGAGAAGGAGCAGGGCGAAGGCCCCTGCCAGTCCGGTTCTTGAAAGAGACCTGAGGGTCTTGTCGTGTGTCATGTCTAGCTTCTCCTGCCCGTCGCAGTACGAGCTTGCAAGTGAGCGCCGGACAGGTCTCCTGACTCGCGGTTACGGTTCGCCGATAGTCGTCAACAACTGGATTCGGTATTCAGTTCTCATCCCCTTGCGGGGATAAAACCCTGACTGCCGAATCGAGTTGTCAAAGACCACCGGCGGACTGCCTGCACTCCACGCCTTCCCGTTTCATTAAAAACAGTGGCTTGATTTTGGAGCGCAGTCACCGCTTACAGTTGCGCGGGCAGTGGCGGCTTTGCACCGCCTTCCCTTATCCGGCCGCCCGTCTGGTTTAGAACTGCCGGCGCGCTTCATGCACCGGCGTGACGCGTGGCGCGCCCGTCAGTGGGTGCGCGTCCACCAAAACTCGTATCCCGAAAACCTGGCCCAAAAGTCCAGGCGTCAAGACCTCTCGCGGCTCGCCCACGGCGACAGCCCGGCCGCCGTCGAGCAGCATGACGCGATCCGCGAACTCGGCCGCCAGGTTGATGTCGTGTGTGACGACGACGGCCGCCGCGCTTTTGTGGTCGCACCGCGCGCGGACCAGTTGCAAGAGCGTCGCCTGGTGCGCCAAATCCAGGTTCGCCGTCGGCTCGTCCAGAAGCAGGATGCCGGCCTCTGTCGCCAGCGCGCGCGCGAGCACGGCGCGTTGACGCTCGCCGCCCGAAAGCTCGCTCATCAGCCGCGAGCCGAACTCTTCCAGCTCAGTCTCGCGCAGGACTTCGCGCGCCACAGCCACGTCGCGCTCCGTCTCCCAGCCCCACGCGCCCACGCTAGACCATGCGTAACGCCCGCCGAGCACGAACTCCGTCACCGTCACAGGGAACCTTAGCTCGGCCTCCTGCGCCACGACGGCGATGCGCCGGCCCACGACGCGCCGCGCGAAATTGCGGAGCGGCTTCCCGTCCAGCAAAATCTCCCCGGCCGTGGGCGGAAGCGCGCCGTTGAGCGCCCTCATCAGAGTCGATTTCCCCGCCCCGTTCGGCCCTATGACGGCCGTCAACACGCCCGGCGCGGCGCACAAGCTGACGCCCGCGACCGCCACGCGCTCGTCATACTTCACGCTGATGTCCAGTGCTTCGAGCATCCTCAGC
The DNA here is from genome assembly GCA_963848875.1 of uncultured Acidobacteriota bacterium. Taxonomy (GTDB): domain Bacteria; phylum Acidobacteriota; class Blastocatellia; order Pyrinomonadales; family Pyrinomonadaceae; genus QHXM01. Next base: position 240,607 of record CAWKFJ010000007.1, on the reverse strand, counting down.
CTCTTCGCAGCAAGAAGACGAAAAGCGGCGCGCCGATCAACGCCGTGATCGCGCCGACGGGCAACTCGCGCGGGGCGATGACGGTGCGGGCGAGCGTGTCCGCCGCGACGACGAAAAGCGCGCCCGCGAGCGCCGCCGCGGGAACGGCCGTGCGGTTGTCGCCACCTAAAGAGAGCCGCACGAGATGCGGGACGACCAGCCCCACGTAACCGACGGAGCCCGCGGCCGCGACACTTGAGCCGACCAGCAAACTCGCCGCCAGAAAAACCGTCAGCCTCACGCGCTCGACCTCTACACCGAGGTCGAAGGCGTCGCGCTCGCCGAGCATCAGCAGGTTCAGGGAGCGCGCGTTGAGCGTCAGCACGATTGTGCCAATTACAGCGGCGACGATTGCCACCACGAGCAGCTTAGAGCTTGCGCCCGAAAGGTCGCCAAGCAGCCAGAAGGTGAAGGCGCGGATGCGCGTCGCGTCCATCAGCGTCGTGATGAAGACGATGGCCGACGAGAGAAACGTCGTTACGATGACGCCCGCCAGAATCAGCTTTTCGGGCGACGCGCCCGCGCGACCGCGCGCCAGCCTGTAGACCAGGAAAGTCGAGCCGAGCGCACCCGCGAAAGCCATCAGCGGGCGCACCCACTCGCTCCCCTCCTCCCCCGCCCCGAAGAAGACGAGCGCGATCATCGTGCCGACCGCCGCGCCGTTCGAGATGCCCAGCAGGTAAGGCTCCGCGAGCGGGTTTCTCAAGAGCGCCTGGTAACCCGCGCCCGCGCACGCCAGCGACGCGCCCACGCTCGCTGCGAGCAGGATGCGCGGCAGGCGTATGTCAAAGAGGATGGCGCTCTGCTCCGGCGTCAGGCCGCACGACCCGCCCGTGAAGAGCGCGCAGAGCGACGAAGCGATTGGCAGGCGCTCAGCCCCTACGGCCGAGGCGGCGACGATGACGAGCAGAAGCGCGGCCGTGAGCGCCAGGCAGACGAGCACGGTGCGGCGCAGCGTCGAGCGCGCGCCCAGCCCCAGAGCCGTCTTTTCATCAACCGTCATCGTCTTCAAGTTGTCACCACTCTTCAGAAAGCTTCCGGGTGCAGGGCGCGCGCCATCTGCTCCAGGCCGTCCACGAGTCGCGGGCCGGGACGCGAAAGGAAATCGCCGTTGATTCCGTAGACGCGCCCCGCCTTGACCGCAGGCGACTTCTGCAAAGCCGGGGCCACCTCCATCTTCTCGCCGCCCGTCGCCATGACAATCGCCTCGGGGCGCGAGGCGAGCGCCGACTCGTCGCTGTAGCGTATCCACTCGCCCTCGATCTCCGCCGTCACAGACTTCCCGCCCGCGCGCCGAATCAAATCCGTAATCCAGGACTTTTGTCCAGCGGTCCACAGCGGCTGCGGCGAGACCTGATAAAAGACCTTGACTTCGGGGCGCAGGAGGACGCGCTCTTCGACGGCCGCGGCGCGCGCGCGCAGCTTGTTGACGAGCGTCGTGGCCTCGTCCTCGTGGCCCAAAAGTCCACCGAGCGTCCTGATTGACTTGAACACTCCTTCGAGGTCGTGCGGGTCCGTGACGAAGACGCTGATGCCGCGCTCGTCCAGTTGCCTGGTGAAGGTTTCGAGCTGCGAGGCCGTGGAGACGAAGATGACTTCGGGCCGGAGCGCGATGATGCGCTCGATGTTCGGCTGGAGCGTGTCGCCGACTTTGGTGACCTGTTTGGCCTCGGCCGGATAATCGCAGAAGGTTGTGTTGCCGACGAGGAGGTCGCCGGCCCCGACGGCGTAAACGATCTCAGTCAAATTCGGCGCGAGCGTCACGACGCGCGTCAGGCGAATTGGCACACGCACGCGCCGCCCTGATTCGTCCGCCACCTCGCGCGTCTCGGCCGGCGCGGCCGGCTGCGCGCCTTCGCGGCGCGGCGAGCAGGCAGGGAGAAGCGCGAGGACGACGAACGCGAGCGCGAAGATTATTCTGTTTCGATTTTGTTTAGACAAAAAGTCCCGCCGCTTTCCTGCGCCTTCGGCGGAAGGCTTGGCAGGCTGGCGACGGGACTTTCACTCTCACAGGAGAAGGAGCGCGGCGTGTACCCGGCGTGCGGCCTGAACACCTTGACGCGAGGCGCTCAAAAGGCTGCATAAGCAACGTCAACGGGCAGGTCTCCTGGCTTAGAAATGCAAAATTAAAAATGAAAAATGCAAAGTGGAGGCGGAGAGCCACATTTAATTAAAGAGTGGTTTCAGCCTGAATTTTTCATTTTTCATTTTTAATTTTGCATTTCTTCACAGTGGCGCGACCGCGCGGGATTCACACCCGCTTCCCTATTCTCCCCGCTCTGTTAACACGGGGCACCCGGACGTTTCTTTCTGAAAAGAACGAAGAAAAGCTGCAACCCTTTTTCGATTGCGGCGCGGACGTTATCACGCCCGCGCGGGAAAAGTCAAAAGGCAGCCGGCCGTCTACTGCTTGCGGCCCGGCGTGCTTAGGTGTTTTGTGGTCCCCTCTGTGACGCTGAAGCCAGGGGTGATGAATTCATTCGTGTCGGCCGAGCGCAGCGACCGCGGCTCCGGGCCGGCCTCCAGGGCGTCCGCCTTCGCCGGCAACTCTTTCGCGCCGTACTTGCCCAGTTTTTTGCTGACGACGAGGCCGTTAATCAGCAAGCCCACCCCGACGCAAAAAGGGATGATGCCGGCGAGCCAGACGCGGCTGAGAATCTCCGCGGCCTCCGGCGGGACGCGGCCGGCCCGAATCACGCCCTCCATGAAGAATCTGAGAAAAATCATGAGCGCGACGCCGACGCAACTCGTGATGACGCCGCCCTTGACTTCGTTGGCGCGCCTGACCTCCGGGTCCATACTCCGCTGGATCTCGTACTTGCGCCTCTTGCGCTCGTCCTCGGAGATGAACATCTCCGCGACCCAGGTCTTGCCCCAGTCGAACTTCTCGTCGGTCTCGCGCGTGGCGACCACCTTGCGCACGGCGTACAAATTGGCTCCGCACAGGTTGCAGAACTTCATCTCGTCGCTCTGATTCGCGCCGCATTGCGGACAGTACATAAGCAGCTCCCGTCAGAAAGTTCCTGAATGAATACGAGGACAACCAGCCCAGGGTTCTTGGATAACGATGGTCTGGATTATGAAACTTGTGGAGGCGGCGCGCAAGCGCTTTTGCCTTCCGCTCGGCGCGTCGGGTAAGATGCCCGTTCTAAATTAACGGCCCCGAGGAGCAACCCTGTAGATGATTAAGACCGTGGAGTGGACTGACGAGGGCGTGCGAATGTTAGACCAGCGCGCCCTGCCGACCGAAGAGAACTACCTGATGCTGCGTTCCTACGATGAGGTCGCAGACGCCATCAAGCAGATGGTCGTGCGCGGGGCGCCCGCGATAGGCGTGTCCGCAGCCTTCGGCCTCGCGCTCGGGGCGAAGCAGTCGGTCGGGACTTCGGTCGCCGACCTCGAATACGACTTCGACTACATGTGCGAAGTGATGGGGGCGACGCGCCCGACGGCCGTCAACCTCTTCTGGGCCATAGAGCGCATGCGCGACCGCTTCCGGCGGGCGAAGGCCGAGACCGAAGATGTCGAGGAGATTAAGCTTCAGCTCGTCGCCGAAGCGCGAGCGATTTTCGATGATGACGTGGTGGCCAACCGCAGGCTGGGCAGCTTCGGCGGCGAGCTGCTACCGGACGATGCGACCGTGCTGACACACTGCAACGCGGGGGCGCTCGCGACGGCGGGCGACTACGGCACGGCGCTCGGCGTGGTGCGGGGCGCGCGCGACGCGGGCAAGCGCATCGCCGTCATCGCTGACGAGACGCGCCCCTTCTTACAGGGCGCGCGCCTCACCGCCTGGGAGCTGGCGAAGGACGGGATTCCGGTCACGCTGATTACGGACAACATGGCCGGGCACGTGATGAAGCAGGGCAAGGTTGACGCCGTCGTCGTCGGCGCAGATCGCGTCGCCGCCAACGGCGACACCGCCAACAAAATTGGCACATACATGGTCGCCGTCCTCGCACACCAGCACGACATCCCCTTCTACGTTGCCGCGCCCGTCTCCACGCTCGACCTGACGCTCGCTTCCGGCGAAGAGATTCCGATTGAGGAGCGCGACCCGCGCGAAGTCACGCACGTCCGCGACCAGCGCCTCGCGCCCGAAGGCATCGAAGTCCACAACCCTGCCTTCGACGTCACCCCACACGAATTGATCACCGCCATCATCACCGACAAGGGCGTGGCGCGGCCGCCTTACACTGAAAGTTTAAGGAAGATGATGGATAGCTAAGAGCAATTTCAAATCAAAAACTCAAGCCTTTGCGCCTTTGGTTTTCTCTTTGCGCCTTTGCGGGAAACAGCCGTTCTCGCAAAGGCGCAACTAAAGAAAAACTTAAGGCGCAAAGGGTTGAGTTTTTGATTTGAAACGACCGGTGATTAATCAAGCGGCGAAGCGGCTCTGCTTCCACCATTCGATGGTGTGGCGCAGGCCCTCTTCGAGGCTGACCTGCGGCGTGTAGCCCAAGAGCTCGCGTGCGCGTGTGATATCTGCGAGGCTGTGGCGCACGTCGCCCTTGCGCGGCTCCCTGTATTCGGCCTCGACATCCGTGCGGCCCGTGATGACCTTGACGGCCTCAAGGAGCTGGTTGAGCGTGGTGCGCTCGCCGCGCGCGAAGTTGATGACCCGGCCGACGCCCGCTGTGGTCTCCGCTGCCCGCGCGTTGGCCTCGACCACGTCTCCGATGTAGGTGAAGTCGCGCGACTGCTCGCCGTCGCCGTAGATGACGGGCCGCTCGTTGCTCAGGAGCGCGCTGATGAAGCGCGAGACGACGCCGGAGTATTCGGAGCTGGGGTCCTGGCGCGGCCCGAAGACGTTGAAGTAGCGTAGGCAGACGGTCTCAAGATTGTAGACGCGCGTGAAGACCTGGCAGTAGTACTCGCCGACGAGCTTGGCCGCGGCGTAAGGGCTGAGCGGCTCAGGGCGCATGTCCTCGACCTTCGGCAGCGTAGGCTGGTCGCCGTAGGCAGAGCTGGAGGCGGCGTAGACGACGCGGCGCACACCCGAGGAGCGCGCGGCGTTCAGGAGCGAGAACGTGGCGTCAACGCACGCGACGTGAGTCTCAACAGGGTTCTGCACGGAGCGCGGGACCGAAGGGATCGCCGCCTCGTGATAGACCAACTCGACGCCTTCGAGCGCGCTCAACAGCGCCTTCTCGTCCGCGAGGTTCGCCTCGCGGAAATCAAGGTCGCCGCCGATCTCATCCAGATTCTCCCTGTGGCCCGTCGAGAGGTCGTCAATCACGCGGACGCGCGCCCCGCGATCCAGCATCCCCTGCGCTATGTGCGACCCGATGAAGCCCGCGCCGCCCGTGACCAGTACGATTCCTGAGAGAGACATAAGCAGTGGTCGGTGGTCGGTGGTCAGTGGTCAGTTTGAAATCAGTTTTTCAACTGACCACTGACCACCGACCACCGACCACTGTTTCACCTTCCTACTCCGATGTAGTCGAAGCCCAGCTCGCGCATGGCTTCGGGTTCGTAGATGTTGCGCAGGTCCGCGACCCTGGGCGCGCGCAGCAGCGTGCGTATGCGTTCAAGGTCGAGCGCGCGGAACTGATTCCACTCGGTCATCAGGACGAGCGCGTCTGCGCCCTCGACCGCGTCGTACTCGTCCTCGGCGTAAGCGATTTCGGGGAGCACCTTGCGCGCCTCCTCCATCGCCGCGGGGTCGTAAGCCTTGACCTTCGCGCCGCGCTCCAGGAGGCCGCGGATGATGTCCACGGACGGGGCCTCGCGCATGTCGTCCGTCTCGGGCTTGAACGAGAGGCCGAGCACCGCGACCGTCTTGCCCTCAAGGCCCTCGGCCAGTTTTTCGATCTTCGGGACCATCGCGGCGCGCTGGCGGCGGTTGACCTCTATCACGGCGTCCACGATCAGGCTCTCGCCGCCGTACTTGTGCGCGACCGCAGAGAGGGCGCGCGTGTCTTTCGGGAAACAAGAGCCGCCGAAGCCAGGGCCTGGGTGCAGGAACTTGCGCCCGATGCGGCCGTCCATCCCCATCGCCCGCGCCACGTCGTGTACGTCGCAACCTATGAGGTCGCACAGATTGGCGATCTCGTTGATGAAGGAAATCTTGGTGGCGAGGAAGGCGTTTGAGGCGTACTTGGTCAACTCGGCGGCCTCGACCGTGGTGATGACGAAAGGCGTCTCGATCAGGTAGAGCGGGCGGTAGAGGTCTTTCAGGATGGCGATGGCCTCTTCGTCGCTGCTGCCTATGACGACGCGGTCGGGCCGCATAAAGTCGTCTATGGCCGCGCCCTCGCGCAGGAACTCGGGGTTGGAGACGATGGCGAAATTGGTCCGCTCGCGCTGGTGCTCGCGAATCAGGTTGCGCAGGTGCGCGCCCGTGCCGACGGGGACCGTGGACTTGGTGACGATCACCTTGTAGCCGTTCATGCACTCGGCGATGGAGCGCGCGGCCGATTCAACGTAGCTCAAGTCGGCCGAGCCGTCCTCGCGGGGCGGCGTGCCGACGGCGAGGAAGATGACGAGAGTATGTTCGACCGCGGCCTTCAAGTCGGTCGTGAACTTGAGGCGGCCGGCCTGCGCGTTCTTAACAACAAGCTGTTCGAGGCCGGGCTCGTAAATGGGGATAATGCCCTCGGAGAGACGCGCGATCTTTTCTCGGTCAATATCGACGCAGGTCACGTCAACGCCGAATTCCGCAAAGCACGCGCCGGTCACCAGACCGACGTACCCCGAGCCGATAACTGCGATGTGCATTTCTAGTAAATGGTAAATGGTAAATGGTAAATGGTGAAGAGAGAAAAGTCGTTCTCCTATTCACCATTGACTATTTACTATTCACTGCCCTTCTGACATGCAAAACCTTGCGGGTCACGCGCAGCTTTGGTTGTCGCGTGACCCGCAAGGTTGACTTCGTTCTGGCCGCACGGAGCGTTAGGAGCCGCGCGCGGGGTTGGTTGACGCTTCGGTTACTTGGTCGGGCTGATGACAGTAACGTCGCCGCCGAAGTTGAGGTCGTTGTTCTCGCTCTTGCCAGCGATGATGGCCGCCGCGATGGCGCCGCCGGCCGCGAGCAACAGGGCCGCGAGAGCGCCGCCGCCGATGCCCTTCATGCCCTCAGTGCGCAGGCGCGTGCAGCGTGTGCCCGGCATGGCCTGACCGGCCGTGTCCTGTGAACCAGCGGCAACCTGGGAAACTTTGCTGCCGGCGCGCAGTTCAACTTTACCGACCTGGGTGGCGACAATCGTGTTGCCGCACTCGGTGTCAACCGTGAAGGCGTCGGCCTGGCTGTTGTCGGCGATAACCGAGCCGTCTTTGGTGTTGACGACGGCGGAGATACCGGCCGGGACCGAGACGCGCGTGCGTCCGTTTTCGAGCATGGCGGTGATGCCAGTCTCGTTAAAGCTGACCTTCATGGTCGTGCCCGGCAGAAGCTCGACGCGGCCGAGCTTGCCAAGGCTGATGGTGGCAACACTGTTCTGTGCCGTCTGGATGGTGCTGTCCGTGAAAACGGTCGCACCGGAAATCGCGCTCTGGCCGTTGACTGTGACCTGCCCGGAAACCGACAACTCGCCTGACGCTCCCGTTTGGCCCAACTGTCCCGGCGTCGCTAGCACAACCATCGAGTACACGCTCAAGACGGCTACTGCCAGGCAGAACGCGATGGACTTGCGGCTCCAAGTTCTGCTGATCATTAATTCTCCTCCCGTAAAGTGAAAAAAGTTTTGAGAGCGCGCCGCGTACCCCTTGAGATTCGCGGGAGATGGTTTTTTTTGCGGCCCTTCTCGCTGGACCCCATCTCGACATTTCAAAGCCGACCGCGCGAACGTTCCTAAAAAAGCAGGCATGAGAGCCACTGAGGGCTTCAATATCTCCGCCTTTTTACACTACTCCTGAGCCTCTGTCAACACTCATTTGCGTAATGGGAGCAGAAACTTAACACACTTTAGAGGCTTTTGCCAGATAATTTTACGGGTACGACGGCCTCCCGCCCGCAACCTCTTCCGGCCCCCTTGCTAATCCTTGTAAATCTGGACGACCGGCTGGCCGTCCGCACCTATGCGCCCGCGGTACATCCCGGCCGTATTGAAAGCCATGGCGATCTGGCCGTCCTTGTCGAGGGCGACGAGGCCGCCGCCGCCCCCCAATTTGCCCACCTTTTCGATGACCGCGTCGGCCGCCTCCTGCAAGGATAACCCCTTATATTCCATCAGCGCCGAGAGGTCGCGGGCCACACCGAGGCGTATGAAATATTCGCCGTCGCCCGTGGCCGAGACCCCGCAGGTGGCGTTATTGGCGTAGGTTCCCGCGCCGATGATAGGCGAATCGCCGACCCGCCCCCACTTCTTGTTCGTCATCCCGCCCGTGGAAGTCCCTGCGGCCAGGTTTCCGCCCGAATCGAGGGCGACGGCCCCGACCGTGCCGTAGGCGTGCGCCGGCGCGTCTGCGTGCTGCCGCTCCTGTTTTTTGGGGGCTTTGTTCTGTTCCTTCTCGGTCGCCTTGAGCTTCTGTAAATCCTTCCAGCGCGATTCCGTGTAGAAATAGCTCTGCGGGACCATCTGGATTCCCTGCTCTCTGGCGAACGCCTCGGCCCCCTCGCCGACCATCATCACGTGCTTGGACTTTTCCATCACGAGGCGCGCCAGGCTGATGGGGTTCTTGATGTGCTTGAGCGAGGCGACCGCGCCCGCCTTGAGCGTCCGGCCGTCCATGATGGAGGCGTCCAGCTCGTTGGTGCCGGCGCTGGTAAAGACCGCGCCCTTGCCCGCGTTGAAGAGCGGCGAGTCCTCCATGAACCTGATGGCGGCCTCGACCGCGTCCAGGCCCGGCCCGCCCTTCTTCAGGATGTCGTAGCCGATGGTCAGAGCCTCCGTCAGCTTCGCATGGTACTCCCGCTCACGCTCGGCGCTCATCTCGCTCTTGAGAATTGTGCCAGCGCCGCCGTGAATCACGAACCTGAGTTTCGACTGCGCCGTCAGGCCGCTCGCCCGCGCGAAGGGGCCGAGTTGCGCGCTGATGGCGACTGCGCCCAGACCTCTGGCCGCGTCACGAAGGAACCGGCGGCGACTCTCATCATGTTTCATACGGGTTCAGACCTGTTTCAAGGAGGCCAGGATTTCTTCGTAAGCGTGACTGGCGCGCTCGGCCAGTTCCGCGGGGACGATGACGCGGAAGGGGTGCTTGGCGACGAAGGGCGGGACCTGTCTGACTTCGGCCCCGAGTGCGCGGAAAGCCGCGACCGCTTCCTCGTCGGAAAGCTCCTCGACGCCGTGCGCTTCGGTCGAGCGGCGGAGCGCGCCGCGCAGCCGGTCCAGCGGCAGGTCGCGCCCGGCCAGCACAAGTCCTCGCGCCTGAAAATCTCCGAGCGCGTAGAGCACGACGCGCGAGGCGTCAACTGCTCCCTCCCCGCTCCGCTTCTCGAATAGTGTGGGCTGGCGCATCTATTTCACAAGGAGTCCGAGTGTGGTCAGGGCGTGCCGGCGCGCCGCGGCCGGCTCGTCGCCTGATCCGGGGTGGGGGCGACCTCGGCCGGCGCTTCCGCGGCCGGCTTCGCCTGCCCCTCTTTTCCCATCAGCTCCGCCTGCTCGTAAGGGTCCAGGCGCGCGAAGATGTAGTACACGTCGCCGGAGCGCACGGGCCCCAGAAAGCGGAAAGTGTTGTTGTAGACCTGGCCCACGCGCAGCTCATCGACGCTCGGCGGGTTCTCGAAAAGGATTCCAAGCTCGTCGGCCGCCGCTGCTTCAAATTCCGGCAGGTAGTCGTTATCGGTTTCGCGCGCGATCCGCAAGGCCATCTGCCTGAGCGCCTTGATGCGGTTCGAGTTCTTGATGTAGTAAGCCCGGTTGATCTCGCGCCGGCTCGCGCGGTCGTCCACCACCTCCTGCTCGTTCTCCAGGTAACTCAGGTAGGCGCGCACGATGGGGCCGAACTCCGACGCCTCGCTCTGCCGCCGCCGCTGCGCCGTCGCGTCCACAGCCCCCGCCACGAAGACCAGCGCCAGCAGCCAGACCAGACCAAACCTTTTGCTTCTCATCGCCTTTAATGATTCCGAGACTTCTTTGCCGTAAATTTCAGACTGGGGGTTTTGCTTCTCGCGCGGGAGTTTATCACAAACGGCCCCGCAAGTGCGTTGCGCGGTGGCATCGGCAGTGTTACATTTTCACTACGGCGAGGACACAGACGAGAACGAAGATGGCCGGTGATTCTTCAGAGTTAACGGGCAAGCGGGTCGCGCTCGGCGTCTCGGGCGGCATCGCCGCTTACAAGGCCGCCGAAATCCTGCGCGGGCTGCAACGCGCGGGCTGTGCGGTGCGCGTGGCGATGACGCGGCGCGCCTGCGAGTTCATCACGCCCCTGACCTTCCGCGCGCTCTCCGGCTCACACGTCATCGTTGACGACTACGCCCCGGACAACCCGGACCCGATAGCCCACATTACCTTCTCCCAGTCGGTTGACCTGCTCGTCGTAGCCCCTGCGACCGCCAACATCATCGCCAAGTTCGCTAACGGCGTCGCGGACGATTTCCTGACCTCGACCTACCTGGCCTCGAACGCGCCCGTACTTATTGCGCCGGCGATGAACACGACGATGTGGAACCACCCGGCGACGCGGCGAAACTTGCGGCAACTGCGCGCCGACGGCGTGCGCGTTGTCGAGCCGGACGCGGGCGAGATGGCCTGCGGCACTTTCGGGCCGGGCCGCCTGAGCGAGCCCGAACGGATCGTCGCCGCCGCGCTCGAAATGCTGCGCGAGACGGCGGCGCGTCAGGCCCAGGATTTGGCAGGCGAGAAAGTTTTGATTACCGCCGGGGCGACGCGCGAAGAGTTGGACCCTGTGCGCTTCCTCTCGAACCGTTCCTCTGGCCGGATGGGTTTCGCGCTGGCCGAAGCGGCGCGCGCGCGCGGCGCGGAGGTCACGGTCGTCGCAGGCTCGACCAGCGCCGAGCCGCCCACTGGCGTCCGGCTCGTGCGCGCGCTCTCGGCCGAAGAGATGCGCGCGGCCGTAATGAAAGAGGTCGCGGACGCTTCCATCTTCATCGGCGCGGCGGCGGTCGCGGACTACCGCCCGGCGCAGCGCGCCGAGAGCAAGATTAAGAAGTCTGGCGAGCGCCTGACGCTGGAGCTTGAGCCGACGCCTGACATCCTGGCCGAAGTTTCAGCCAACAGGCGCAACGGCCTCGTCGTCGTTGGCTTCGCGGCCGAGACGGACGACGTTTTGGGCCACGCCCGCGCGAAGCTTGAGCGCAAGAACCTGGACGCCATCGTCGCCAACGACATCACGCGCGACGGCGCAGGCTTTGACGCCGCGACCAACGTCATCAGCATCATTACGCGCGCAAGCGGCACGCCGACGGAGCTGCCACTCATGTCAAAGCTGGAAGCCTCGCATCGCATTCTGGACGAGATCGTGCGCCTTCGCAGAAATGGTTAATGGCTTAACCCTGAGTCTTCGCCGACGACAGCCCCGACCATGACCGACAATAAAAAATCCCCTGCGGGCAAGTCACCGCGCCGCGACCCGTACCGCTTGACCGGCGAAGTGTTCGGCGGGCGCTACCGTCTCGAAGAATTCGCGGGCATGGGTAGTTTCGGCGCGGTCTACCGCGCGACGGACGCGCGCGTGGGCCGCACAGTCGCCGTAAAAATTCTCAAGCCGGACCTCGGCGACGACGAGATGGACGACGCGCGCGAGTTGTTCCAGCGCGAGGCGCTGACGGCCGGGCGACTCATGCATCCGCACATCGTCGCCGTCACGGATGTGGGCGAAGACGCCGGCTTCGCTTACCTCGTGATGGAATGGCTCGAAGGCTCGACGCTCGAAGACGAATTGCGCGCCCGCGTCCCTTTTTCACCGGAAGAGACCTCAGCGCTTCTCGCGCCCATCACGGATGCGCTCTCCGCCGCCCACAACGCGGGTATCATTCATCGCGACATCAAGCCGTCCAATATTCACCTGGGGCGGCGCGAACGCCCGTTCGTCAAGGTCCTGGACTTCGGCATCGCCAAGGTCGTCACCTCGTCTACGGCCGTCGCCGCCAGCCGCATCGCTGGCACAGTTTCCTACATGTCGCCAGAGCAGATTACGGGCAGCCGCATAGACCGTCGGACGGACATCTACTCCCTGGGCATCGTCCTCTACCAGATGCTGACGGGAGAGCTGCCCTTCAAGGGCGACTCGCACGGGCACATCATTCAGCAACACATCGCCGCGATCCCGCCGTCGCTCGCGGAAGCGCGGCCCGACCTCCCGGCTGAACTCTCGCACGTCATCCAGCGCGCGCTCGGCAAGCTCCCGGAAGCACGCCAGCAGTCTGCCCAGGAACTTCATTCGGAATTCGCCGCCGCGCTCACCCGAAAAGCTTTTCAGCCGGCCGGTCCTTCAGCCCGCACGCAGGAGGAAGTGACAGAGGTTTTACCGTCGTCGCTCAGACCGACAGCCATCTCCCCGCCGGCCGTCGAACCGCAACCTGGCGTGGGCATCACCGGGCCGGGCCACGCGCTTCTTTCCGAACCGACCCACGAAAGGGGCGCGGGGCAGACGCCCCCGATGGTCGGTGGCTGGACTGGGCCAGAGCCTTCATCACGGCCCACCCCCGTGGCTGAACGCAAGCCTGGGAAGATGCTTATCTGGGCTGCATCCGGCGGCATGGTCGGTCTGCTTTTGGGCCTCTACGTCCAAGGGAGAATTGAAGAGGCGCTCGGCTACTACTTGCCCCTGTCTTACAAGTTCGGGGCGCTGGCGACGACTCTTTTCGGTCTGTTTCTCGGCGTCGTTCTTTCGTCAATAATCAGGCCGAGGCGGCTCGTGCGCTACGCGCTCGTCGGCGCAATCGCTTCCCTGTTACTAAGTTTTCTTCTGCCCAACTTCTTCTGGCCCGGTGTGGGCTTCCATCTTCGCGGCCCGTTCACCTATCTTTACCTCCCCAACATGATGCTCGGTGCGGCAGCGGGGGCAGCCGTCTGCTGCCTGCGATGGCCGAACCTTCCGGCCCGTCGGCTTCCGGCCTATCTTTCCCACGGGGCGGCGGTCGCCCTCCTTGTGATGATCGCGTATTACGAACTAATGGTCAGCCTCCGCTTTTCGATGGCAGACATTCGCTATTTCGTAGAGATGCTTTGGGCGAGGTCTGCGAACTGGATTGTGCTGGGGCTCTTCGGCTTCGTCGTCGGCTTCGTCATCGGCGCGCTGAGATTCTGGCGCAGAAAAAAGCGTGCGATAATGCTGGCCGGAGCCGAACCGAAGTGAAAGACGAGTTAATCGAATTAACGAAAGACGCGGCCGAGTACGTCTCTTACTTGCGCGAACTTGGCGTCAGCGGGGTTGAGGATTCTTCAGCCCTTTTACCTGTCGCTGCTAGCGCAGAGAAGCCGCGTGCGGAGACGGTCAAAGTTGCGGCGAGCCCTGCGCTACAGCGAAACGCGCAGGCGGCCGTAAAATTAGAGTCGCCCCCGATGAGCGCGCCTACGCCTGTGCCCCCGGCGCGCATCGCACAATCCACACCAGGGCAAATGGACATGGCTAAACGAACGACGAAGAGGACGCCGGAGTTGGAACCACCGCCGCCGCAGGACACTCTGTTCGGCGAGATCACGCCGAAGGACGAGGCAAGCCTGCCGCAGGTGAACGAGACGCTCGAAGACATCTGGAACGACATAGGCGAGTGTACGCGCTGCCCCTTGGCGGCCGGCCGCACGCACATCGTCAACAGCGAGGGCAATCGCCAGGCGCGTTTGATGTTCGTCGGCGAGGCCCCCGGCGCGGACGAGGACGCGTCGGCTCGCCCCTTCGTCGGGCGCGCCGGCCAGCTCCTCAACAAAATCATAGAGGCCATCGGGCTGCGCCGCGAGGACGTGATGATCGGCAACGTCAACCGCTGCCGCCCGCCGCAGAACCGCACGCCGACGCTCGAAGAGGCCAAGACCTGCAAGCCTTTCCTCTTACGCGAAATCGCCGTCGTCCGCCCCGACGTGATCGTCGTCCTCGGCAACACGGCGATGAAAAACCTGTTGGATACCAAAGAGGGCATCACGAAACTACGCGGCAAGTTTCAGGACTACAGAGGCATCAAGGTCATGCCCACCTTCCACCCCGCATACCTCCTGCGCGACCCTTCCAAGAAGCGCGAGGCGTGGGAGGACATGAAGACTGTGCGGGACTACTTAAACAAAGTGGCGAGTGAAAAGTGATGCAGTCTTCACTTTTCGACGAGGCCCCGGCGGGCGAGACGCTCTCCGAGATTAACGAGGAGCTTTTGCGGAAGGCGAAGGCGCGGCCGGAGTTTGCCGACCGCATCTTCATCTTCGGCGAGGGGCCTTTAGGCGCGCGCGTCGCCGTGGTCGGCGAATCCCCCGGAGCGCCCGACATAGACTCTGGCAGGCCGTTCATGGGGCCGGCCGGGCAGATGCTCAACCGCATCCTCGAAGCCATCGGCCTGAAGCGCGAAGACTGCTACCTGACGAACACTGTGAAAATGATTTCGTCGGGTGACGAGCTGACGCCCGACGTGCTCTCGTTCTTCACGCCTTACCTGCACCGCGAGCTGCGCGTCGTCCACCCAAAGGTCGTCATCAGTTTCGGTAACACGCCGACGCGCGCCCTGCTCAAGACCAAGAAGCCCATCTCGCAAATGCGGGGCGAGTTCCACGACTATCGGGAGAGTAAACTGATGCCGACCTTCAACCCCGCCTACCTCCTGCGCGACCCGTCGAAGAAGCGCGAAGTCTGGGAAGACATGAAGAAGGTGCGCTCCCTCCTAGCCTCGGCATAGCTCCTATCATTACCTTTAACCTACAAACCGAAGGAGAAAAGTTGAATGAGTTCCCCTCTGCCCAACACTATCAACCTGACGAAGAACAAAGATTTCCTGGTCAAGGGCACGAACCTGGCGGCCGGCATAGACTTCGTCTCGATCACAGACCCTGCGACCCGCGAGGCCCTCATCAAGAACGAGCCGTTCCCGAAAGAGGCCAAGCTGGTTGACATCAAAATCACGGGCCAGGCGGGCCGCGACATCGCCTTCGACGGCAAGAAAGGTACCGTCTCCTTCAAGGCCGGCGGCAACGTCTTCGCCGGGCTGGGGGTCTATCTCTCGGCACAGAATTTAATCAACGACCTCCAACTGGATGACAACATAGAGGCGGGGCTCGACCTGGGCGACGGGCTCAACGAATACCTGCTCGCGCTCCGCTGGGGCTATGGCGCGAGCGCCGAGGCACAGGGCTCCGTCGCGCTCGGGGCCGCCGGCCAGTTGACCTTCGGAGCAGAGGCCGCGGCCGACGCCGCCTACGCCGTCATCCGTCGCTTCCCGCAGAAGACCAAAGCCTACACAGCCGTCACGGCGCTCGCCAATAGCTGGATACTCCCGACGCACGTTAAGACCATCGCCGACCTGGAGCCTGGAACGTGGCTGATCGCCGAGGTCAACGGCTCGGTCGCCGCCAGCATAGGGATTCAATACGGCCTGAACTTTAACTGGATACGCGAACTAGACCAGGGTGGACTGACGGGCGACATCGGGCTGCGGCTGCAACTCGGCCTCCAGGCCAGTCTAGGCTTCAACGCGAGCGGCAAGTACGCCGTCGTCCTCGGCCGCGAATCGCTCGACCCGAACGATCAGGAGGTCCGCCTACGCATCTTCAAGCAGCGGCAGAAGGGCTGGAACTTCGCCCTCAGCGCGGGCGCGCAGGCACAGGCCGTGGCCAGTTTCCTCCCGGACAACTACGACGACCTCATCAAGGCCGTCTTCGGAGTCCAGGGCGCGCAGATCGTCAAGGGGCTTGAGACTTTCGACAAGTGGACTAACACGCAGGAGTCGCTCCCGGAAATCCTCTCCGGCGCGGGCCTTCAGTACGCCCAGGACATGTTGAAGGCGCTGACGGGCAAAGACCCTGCCACCGAGTTCAACGACGCTAAAGCGCAGGTGCTCGACTTCCTCAACGAGTGGACGAACCTGGACAACCTCAACCATCGCGCCTCGACGCTCATCTGGAAATTCCTGGACGAGATTGAAGACAAGACGAAGCTGACAGGGGCGCTGAACGACATCAAAGAACTCGCCGGCGAGATTCAGAGCCTCAACGGAGACAAGGTCGTTGCGCTGCTCAAAGACCGCATCACCGACATAGAGTTCTTCAAGACCCCTGTCGGGGAGTGGCTGGAGTCGCTGGCCGGCGGGGGCATCCTGCGCGTGCTGAACGACAACGACGCGCTCAAAGACTTGCAGCAGGCCGCAGGGGCCACCCTGCGCGTTCTGGACGGCGGCCCCATCGAGGACATGCTCAATAAACTACAGGGCTTCATCGAACAGAACCTCGGCGACCAGTTGAAGAAGATCGAGTTGATTCAGACGAAGATCAGCCAGGCCGATTTCAACGCGCTCAACAAGTGGCTCGACGCCCGGCTGACGGACTTCCTCGGCAGCGCCCTTGACCTGAACAAGCTTGAGAGCATCCGCCAATCCCTCCAGAAGATACGCACGATGAGCCAGAGCTTGTACACGAAGGGCCTGGACGCGCTGACCAAGCAGTACAACTTCAGCTTCGCCTACACCTACCAGTCGTCAACCAGCAGCACCGCGCTGCTCGATGTCGTCTTCGACCTTAAGCAGGCGGACCCGGCCTGGTTGCCCGACGCCGTTGACGGCCAGTTCAACCAACTGCTCGTCAAGCAGAACCCCGGCGTGACGCTCAGGGAGGCGCACCTCACGCACCAGATCGAGCGCAACAGCAGCGTGGACATCTCCACGCCCTTCTTCAGTAAGAACACGCAGCACAGTAACAAGTCTTTCGCCGACTACACGCCCACCGAAGCGGACGGACAGCTCTTGATGACCTACAGCCTCAACGCAGAGGATGTCATCACGGTCAAGAACAGGCTCATAAGCCAACTCGCGGTCGGCGGCTCCTGGACGTTCAGCGAGAGTAACGGGGTCCGCGTCTACTCCAAGAGCGGCCTGAGCTACGCCTACTCGTTCCGGCAGGTCAAGCAGGGGATGGAGCGCGCCGACCTGGAGTATCAGCTCCAGCCCTACGTTGACGCCTACTTCAAGAACGCCTTCAGCACCCAGAACGCAGGGGCGACGAGCGCCTCGCTCGGCAATTGGCTGAGCTACCTTGACGCCACGGTCGAGCCCGCTCTGAATAACGGGCCGGACCAATTCGGCGACACGCTCCTCTCGCTGCAACTGAGCGTCCCGGCCGTCTTCCTTGAGGCGTGGATGGACGCGCCGGAAGACGAGGATGATGACCGCTACACAGACATGTCACTCCTGCTACAGAAGAAACTCAAATTCCTCGTGCCCTACCTCTACCTACAGGACCCCAGTAAGTTCAAGGATGAGCCGACCGTGTCCGGGGTGCTGGCCTACGCCGCGCTTCCGCCGACGACGAAGGTCTCCGGAATTAGCCCGGACATCAGTTACGACGCGACGAAAGGCATCTACTGGGATTACCTCAATCCCTCCTTCTACAACGGCATGCTCAGTCGCCCTGAGACCGTGCAGGAGATGGCTAACATTCTGCTGCGCATTCAAACGCGGCTCAACAACACGCCGCAATACAAAGGTCTGGCGGACAACTATGCGCCCAACAGGTTCGGGAACTTCCTGGGCAACGCCCGCAACACCATTGCCGGGAAAAGCAACCTGAATGCGTTGCTCAGGTTCGAGTCTCAGGCCATCAACGGCGCGGTGGATGCCGGAAGGGCCATCGCCAAGTTCAAGGAGAAGTCGCCGGACAAGCCTGCCGAGGCCATAGAGGCCCTGGCCAACTTCGGGGCCGCGGTGACCAAGACTTTCAACGGGTCTCTCAGCAAGCTGCACGGCGGCGACAAGTCGCGGCCCATCGGGACGCTGCTTTTCATAGAGGCGGCCAAAGCCCTGAACCCCGCGCTCGCGGCGACGCCCGGCAACGACCCGGCCGCCCTGCTGGAGTTGATTGTCCTGACGAAGAACGCCGCCTTCAAGAGCAACATGACGAGCTACCTCTCCGGGACGCTGCCCGACAATAGCGACGTCGTCATTCAGCCGCGCGTGGTCAACGCCTAGCTTCGGCTTCAACTCGACCCGGCCCTGCCTCCATCTTCAAGGGAGGCGGGGCCGATTTTCTTCACGGCCGCTTCACCTTTGTCACGCTTCAGGCTAATTTAAGATTCTATGCAACGTTCGGTCGCGCAGGCAGGCTCTCACGGCGTCAGCAGCCGACAAGCACAGGACTCTCCATCGCCGCCGCCGCAGTACGCGGAGGTCGCCGTGCCTTTGCACGTGACGCAGACCTTCACTTACCGCCTGCCGCTCGCGCTCAGAGAGGACGCTCGGCTCGGCTCGCGCCTCCTAGTCCCCTTCGGCCGCAAGCGCCTGACGGGCTACATCGTCGCGCTGCTCGAAGCATTAGACCCCGCGGCCGACCTGAGCGACGCGGAGATTAAGGACGCCGAAGAACTCCTTGACGCAGAGCCCTTGCTGACGCCGGAGGTCTTGGAGATTACGCGCTGGGTCGCGGACTATTACGCCGCGCCGTGGGGCGAAGTCCTGAAGGCGGCGCTGCCCGCGGGCCTGAACGCGACCGTCGAGCAGATTCTCTCCATCACGTCCGAGGGCCGCGACGAATTGGCCCGTTTGCCCTTGCACCGCACGGCGACTGCTCGCGCCCGCGCCCTGCGCCTCATCGCCGAGCACGAAGAGATGCCGCTCAGGATTCTGGCCCGGCACGTCGGCGAGGCCCGCTCGTCTGCCGTCGCCCGCGACCTTGAGCGCGCCGGGTGGATTAAGCTCACGCACCGCGCGCGCTCGGTCCTGGCCAAGGCGAAGCGGCGCAAGGCCGTGCGCCTGCTGCCAGCCGAGAATAACGCAGCGGGTGACTCCGCGCGCGCCCTCTCGAAGGCTCAGCAGCGAATCATCGAGACGTTGATTGACGAGGGCGGCGAGATGGGCTTCGCCGATCTGCTCGAAGCCGCGGACGCCTCCGCCTCTACGATTCAGACGCTTGAGAAGCGGCGCGTCGTGGAGGTCTTCGTCCGCAACGTGCGACGCGACCCGCTGGCCACGGCACAGCTTCCCGAGATCGAAGAGATCAAGCTCACGGAGGCGCAGGCTTCGGCGCTCAGCGAGATTGAAAAGCCTCTGGCCGAGGGCCGCTACAGCGCGTTTCTGCTGCACGGCGTCACCGGCAGCGGCAAGACCGAAATCTACATTCGCGCCATGCGCGCCGCGCTCCAACAGGGGCGCACGGCCATGATGCTCGTACCGGAAATCGCCCTGACGCCCGTCTTCTCGCGCCGCCTGCGCGCGCACTTCGGCGACCGCGTCGCCATCTTCCACTCTTCGCTGACGACCGGCGAGCGCTTCGATGAGTGGAGCCGCCTGAAGCGCGGCGAGGCGCGCGTCGTCATCGGCACGCGCTCGGCCGTCTTTGCCCCCGTCTCGGACCTCGGCCTGGTGGTGATAGACGAGGAGCACGAAACGTCTTACCGCCAACAAGAGTCGCCCTACTACAACGGGCGCGACGTGGCGGTGGTGCGCGCCAACAAGGAGGGCGCGGTCGTCGTCCTCGGCTCCGCCACGCCCTCGCTCGAAGCCTTCCACAACGCGCGCGGCGGGAAATACCGCTACCTGCAATTGGCACAGCGCATCGCCAACCGCGCGATGGCCCGCGCCGAGATCATAGACATGCGCCGGGTCTTCGCCAGCAAAGGACGCCCCGAAATCTTCTCCGAAGAACTCCTGACCGCGATTGAAGAGACGCACGCGCGCGGCGAGCAATCCATCATCCTGCTCAACCGCCGTGGCTATTCGAGCTTCGTCTTGTGCCGCTCGTGCGGCGAGTCAATCCACTGCCCGAACTGCGACGTGACGCTCACCTACCACCGTAGCGAGATGAGCATCATCTGTCACTACTGCAACCACCGCCGGCCCGCGCCGACGCGCTGCCCTTCCTGCCAGGGCAAATACATTTACTACGTCGGCGAGGGCACGGAGCAGCTCGAAGAGATGTTGCAGAAGCGATTTCCACACTTACGCATCGCGCGCCTGGACCGCGACACCACCTCGCGCCGAAAACTCTTCGAGCGCGCCATTCTTGAGTTCGGCGCGGGCGAGCTGGACATGCTCGTCGGTACGCAGATGCTCGCCAAGGGCCACGACTTCCCGAACGTGACGCTCGTCGGCGTCGTCTCCGTGGATGCCGGCCTGGCCCTGCCCGACTTCCGCTCGGCCGAAAGGACGTTCCAACTCATCACGCAGGTGGCCGGCCGCGCCGGCCGCGGAGACCGCGCCGGGCGTGTGCTCATACAGACCTACCACCCTAATCATTACGCTTTGAAGCACGCCTGCGCGCAGGACTACGCAGGCTTTTACGACGAGGAGATTCGCTACCGCAGGAACCTCAACTACCCGCCGTTCGTCGCACTCGCCTCCCTGCTCGTTCACGGCGAAGACCTGACGCGGGCGCAGGCCACGGCAGCCGAGCTGAAGCGCGCTCTGGAGGAGGCGAACACAGACCGCGCCTGCCGCATTCTCGGCCCAGCGCCCGCCCCCCTCGCACGCCTGCGCGGCGAGCACCGCATACAACTCCTCATCAAATCCCGCAGCCGCCCACGCCTGCGCGAAGTGATAGACATCGCTTTTGCAGACGCGCAAGAGCGCGGCTCAGACCTGCGCTCGGTCAACCTCGAAATCGACCCTGTTAACTTGATGTAATGCGCCCCTCGCGTGCGAACCTTCGCCCGGTTGCGCTAAACTCCGGCGCATGAAATTAACGGAACTCGCAGCACAGACCGGCGCGCAGCTCGAAGCCGCGCAACCCGATGCGGAGATCACAGGCGCGGCCGGGCTGGACGAAGCCGCCGCGGGACAGGTGACTTTCCTCTCGAACCCACGCTACACGCCGCGCGTCCAGACGACGCGCGCCACAGCCATCTTCGTCGGCCCCGATGTCGAAGTCGGACGCGACATCGCCGTCCTGCGCGCCAAAGACCCTTATCTGGCCTACACCCGCGCACTCCGCCTCTTTCATCCCGAGCCACCATTCGAGTCGTTCATACACCCCGCGGCCGTGATCGATGACACGGCGCGGCTCGGCGACGGCGTCTGGGTCGGCGCGAACGCGGTCGTCGGCCGCAACGCGGAAATTGGCCCACGCGTCCGCTTACACCCGAACGCGACCGTCTACGAAGATGTCGTCATCGGCGCGGGCTCCGTCATCCACTCCAATGTCAGCATCCGCGAGGGCTCGCGCCTCGGCGAGCGCGTCGTCGTCCACAACAACTCGGTCATAGGCTCCGACGGCTTCGGCTACGCTAAGGACGAGGAACAACACTGGCTGAAGATTCCGCAGACGGGCACGGTCGTCATAGAAGACGACGTGGAGATTGGGGCTGGCACGACCATCGACCGCGCCTCTGTGGGCGAAACGCGCATCCGCCGCGGGGCCAAAATCGACAACCTCGTCCAGATCGGCCACTCCTGCACCGTCGGCGAAGACGCGCTCGTCTGCGCGCAGGTCGGCCTCGCCGGCAGCTCACACATTGGGCGGCGCGTCATCCTCGCCGGCCAGGTCGGCGTCGCTGGCCACCTGACCGTCGGCGACGACGCCGTGCTCACGGCCAAGAGCGCCACCAGCCACAACGTCGAGCCCGGTAAAATGATCTCCGGCATCCCGGCCTTCGACAACCGCGAATGGCTACGCTCAACCGCCGCCTTCCGCCGCCTCGGCGAGATGCAGCGCACCGTCCGGGGCCTCGAAACACGCCTCGCCACCCTCGAAAAATTTCTCGCCGAAAACCAAGAAACCTCTTGACACCGCAGCCCCCTTGCAGGCATAATCCTAATTGAAATTGGTTTTCAATTTCGCCCCTAGCGAAACGAGAGCCAGTTCGGCAAAGTTCCTCTGAGGAGTCTAGTGGTGTTCAGCACTCATAACGCAGCATCTCAACTTTCACAGTCCCCCTGCGAAGAGCGGAAGGTCGAAGTCTCGATTGAAGCGGGCGCTGATGGCGAGCAGGTCGTCCTGCGTTATTTGACCTGGACTGAGGGACTGGGCTGGTGCGGCCAGAAGACCATTCGCCTGGATGACGGGCATTTGGACGAGCTGCACCGCGCGCTGACGGTCGCGCGCCACCGCATCAACCGCCGCAAAGCGGAAGCTGGTCGGCCGGCGGAGATGGCCAAAGTCATTCAAATGCCAGTCGTCGCGTAAAACAGAGAACCAGAAAGCAAAAAGGCAGCGGGAGACTCAGTTCCCCGCTGCCTTCTAATTTGTGCCAGCCGCTTTTCAGCCCACCTGCCGGAGCGTAATCTTCTCTTTCGTCACGTTGGCCTTACGCTCCGATGTCAGCTTCTCTAATTCTTCGATGTGAATCTGCTCGCGGGCGATGCGCTCTTCGAGCATGAAGCGCGTCGGGCGTTCCGTGTCCTTGCACGAATCCCAGGCGGCCATGTAAGCCTCCATCGCCTCGCGCTCCAGGGCCAGGTTCTGCCGCAGCATCTCGGCCAGGTTCGTGGACTGCCGGATCATGCTGGGCTCGACCGTCGGCAGGCCGCCGAGCGCCACGATCTTGTCGCCAAGGGTTTTGGCGTGGTCGTGCGACTCCTCGCTCTGGTCGCGGAAGTACGAGCGGTAAACTTCACGCTCCGCGCCCGTCACCAGAAAGCTGTGCTGCATGTACTGTATGACGGCCGCCAGCTCCGCCGCCAAAGCGCGATTCAAATTGTCAACCAACTCCTGACTCGCCATCGTCACCTCCAGTGAAACTGCGGTTTGCCCCAGACGCCGATGGGCGGATATTACGCCCGCGCGCCCCCGCCGTCAACACTAAATATTTCAACAATTAACTTTGAAATTCGATTTCAGTTAAGTGACCGCGCCGCCGTCAACGATGACGACTTCGCCGTTCATGTAGCTGTTGCGCTCCGAGACCATGAAGGCCGCGAATTCGGCCAACTCTTCGGGGCGGCCGAGGCGGCCTTGCGGCACCCAAGAGTCGTGCATGTCCAGCAGGCGTTGCGGCAGGGTGTTGGCCAAATCCGTGTCGAAGATGCCTGCGGCGATGGCGTTGACAGAGATGCCGAAGTTGCTCGCCTCACGCGACAGGCATTTGGTGAAGCCGATCATGGCGGCCTTCGAGGTGGCGTAGTGGACGGCGGTTGGGAGCGCGCGGATGGCCCCGATGGAGGTGATGTTGAGAATCGTGCCCTTCTGCTGGCGAATCATCTGCTTGTAGATGGGCTTGGTCACGGCGAAGAGCCCGTTGACGTTCGTGTCTATGACCTCGTCCCAGGCGCGGTCGGTCGTGGTGGCGAAGTTGTCGCCGCGGTTGATGGCCGCGTTGTTGACCAGGATGTCGATTCCGCCCCAGGTCTCGACCAATTCGCGCGTCATCTTCTTCAGAGCGACGCGGTCAGTGACGGAGATTTTGTAAGAGAGGGCGCGGCGGCCGTGCGCGGTGATTTTGCCGGCGGTCGTCTCGGCCAGGTCGTCGCGCGAGTTGTAGTTGAAGGCCACGTCCGCGCCTTCGCGCGCGAACACGTCGCAGATGGCGGCTCCTATGCCCCGCGTGCCGCCCGTGATAAAGGCCCGCTTTCCTTCGAGCAAAAGGCTCACTTGGAAGTCTCCAAAAAAACCCGCTTCGACAGCGGGTCGTGATAAAAAGTCTTTGGCTTTATTGCTAGTGAGTTAGATTAAACCCGAATCAGGCGTGAACGTCAAACCGAAGGCGGGCGTCAGAGCGTCGGCCCCTCGACCAGCACGGGCTCCTCGCGGGCCATGACCGGCAGGGGGATGAGCGAGGTGATCTCTTCAACTATCTGCCGCGTGGCGTTCGGGAGCGCGAGCCCCAGAGTGGCGGCGCGCATCGCCGCGTAGTGCTTGGAGTCTTCGAGCATGCGGCGGACGACGGGGACGATGTCGGCCGCGCGGCTCAGGAGCACGCCCGCGCCGCGCTTCTCTATCAGGCTGGCAGCCCCTGCCTCCTGCGGCATCGGGTCCGTCGTCGCGTCGGC
Organism: uncultured Acidobacteriota bacterium; assembly: GCA_963848875.1. GTDB lineage: Bacteria > Acidobacteriota > Blastocatellia > Pyrinomonadales > Pyrinomonadaceae > QHXM01. The sequence goes on along the minus strand of CAWKFJ010000007.1, from coordinate 216,612 downwards.
GATGATCGGCACGCGACAGGCGAAAGCCTCGAAGGTGGTTAGGCCGCCGAGCTTCGAGACCATGACGTGCGCGGCCGTCATCAACTGCTCTATGTTCTCCGAGTAGCCTATGACCTTGATCGGGAACTTCGCCTTGGCCGCGACCGACTCGGCCTCCACGCGCAGTTCCTCGTTGCCCCCGGCCAAGAATATCGCTTGCACGTCCAAATCGCCGCGCGCCAGCTCCTTGTAGATGCGCGGGATGTTCCCGCCGCCGGCCCAGCCCGCGTTGACGAAGACCGTGAACTTGTGCGGGTCAAGGTCGAGCGCAGAGCGCGCGGCGCGCGCCGCCGCCTCGTCCGAGAGGTGGAACTTGGGATGTACCGGCATCCCCGAAATCTTGATCCGCTCTGGCGCGACGCCGTAGTCAATGAGCTGCTGGCGCGCCCCCTCACTCGCCACAAGGTAGAGCCGCACGTCGTCGCACGCCCAGCCCTTCCAGAAGCCGTAGCACGGGTCCGTGACGACCGTAATCAGCGGAATCCTGTCGGCGAGGCCCAGTTCTTTGAGGACGCGCGCGATGGCATGCTGCGTTAGCGGGTGGACGCTGACGACGACGTGCGGGCACCAGCGCTCGAAGAGGTCGCGCACGTAGCCGACGGTCTTTTTGTAGAAGAACTCCCTCGTCTCTGGGCGGAATCGGTTGACGGCCCAGTAGAGGTATTTCATCCAGTGTTGCTTGTTGCGGAGCACCCAGTTGTAGAGGCGGACCAGTTTCTTCGTCACCTCGTGCGACTCTTCGATGGCGCGCACGACGCGGACGGCGTAAGAGTCTCCCTGGAAAAACTTCTGCACCCCGGCGACGATGGCCGCGGCCGCAGAACGGTGGCCGCCGCCCGTGTCGGACGAGACGATCAGGATTTTCGGAACCCTCTCCCTAAACATTCCCCTCCCGCGCGCTTCCTAGCGCCGGACCTGTTACGCCTTGACGGTAACGCCGCCTGCCTGCGGCTCGCCAGCGCCGAGCCGAGCCTTCTTCATCTCGCGCTCAAGTTTCTTAATCTGAATCAAGTGCTTCGGGTTGAAAGGCAAGCTCGGGTAATAGCTGTTCGACTCGTGCGTGCAGAAGCAGCCGTCGGCGGCCTTGCGGCGGCGAGCTTTCATCGCAGGGGAGAGCCAGAGCTTCTGGAAATTCCAGTCGTAGTCGCGCAGGTTCCCGACAGGCTCAAGGTTCTCGCAGGATGAGACGGTGCCCTCGTCGTAGATGACGCCGCCGGCCGTCCCGGCGTAACAGGTCATCTGCGCCTTCTGCTCCTCCTGCGTCTTGGCAATCAGGCCGTGCATGTAGATGTCAATCGCCGCCTTGAAGAAGCCTGCGTCGCCGCCGTAGTTGTTCTTGATGGCGGCGTGGCGCGAGTCGTCGTCAATCATCCGCGCCAGTCGAGCGTAACGCTCGTGGTCAATCTCCAGTTCTTTCGGGTCGGCTGACGGCGGACGTATGTAGTTGAAGTTGACCTTGTCCGGCCGGAGTTCGTACTTGAGGAAATCGTACCATTCGAAGATCGTATCCTGGTTCGAGTTCATGAAGCAGGTACAGGTCTGCACGTCGAGCCGCGGGTAATCTTTCTTGATCTGCTGTAGCTGGTGCGCCGTGTCGATGGCGATGTCCCACGAGCCCGTCTTCTGGCGAATCTTCTCGTGCTGCTCTTTCAAGCCGTCTATGCCGAGCGCGACCGTGACGTTCAGGTTCGGGCACTCTTCGAGGATGCGCGTCACGTCCGGCAGGATGCGCTTCTGAATCTGCCCGTTCGACATCAGGTAGATGGATTCGAGCTTGTTGTTCTGATAGAAAGCGCGAGCGATTTCCGGCAGGTCTTTACGCGTGAACGGCTCGCCACCGGCGAGAATCAGGACGCCCAAATTCCCGCCCAGCGTCTCCGAAATCCGCTCGATCTCCTCGGTCTTCATCTGCAACTTCTTACGCGGCCGGTCGTCCAACTCGTCCGTGAAGAAGCAGTGCGTGCATCGCATGTCGCAGACCGAAGTCACCAAAATATTCAGCAACACAGGCGCGAACGGCTGCCCGAAGGCGAGCCGCGCATAACGTTTCAAAAGCTCTTTCGTCGTGTAATCCATTCTTGCTCTCTATAGTACAGCCGCACGGTGCCAAACAGGTCACGAAAACCAAACTTAACAGATACGGCATTTAACGGGCCTTGTCAAATTTAAGGGGAGTTTGTGTTGACCTACACACCTCTACTTTGATGCTAAGAAGCAAGCCCGCGCTCGCCGCGGCCTTGGATGCCGAGGGCGCGCATGCGGCGGTAGAGGTGGCTGCGGTCTACGCCCATCAGCTCGGCGGCGCGGCTGACGTTGCCTTCGGCTTCGGCCAGTTTGCGTTGGATGAACTCGCGGTGATAGGCGTCGGTCGCTTCTTTGAATGAAGGAAAGCGGAAGGAGGCCGCCGGGGGTTCCTCACCGCCGACGGGCGGGAGGTCCGCGACGCCCACTTTTATCTTCGAGTTCATGATAACGACGCGCTCGACCGTGTTCTTCAGCTCGCGCACGTTGCCGGGCCAGGAATAGTTCTGCAAAGCCTCCATCGCTTCGGGGTCGAAGCGCTTGGGCTTCTTCCCGTAGGCGGTCGAGAATTTGTGGTTGAAGTGCTCGACCAGGAGCGGCACATCTTCGAGCCGCTCGCGCAAGGGGGGCAGCTCGAAGGGGATGACGTTGAGGCGGTAGAAGAGGTCTGCGCGGAAGTTCCCCTGCTCGATCTCCACGTCCAGGCGCTTGTTGGTCGCGGCCAGCACGCGCACGTCAACGCGCACGCTCGTCCCACTTCCTACGGGCTCGAACCGCTGTTCCTCAAGGACGCGCAAGACCTTCGCCTGCACTTTCGCGCTCATGTCCGCGACCTCGTCCAGGAAAAGTGTCGCGCCGTCGGCCAACTCAAACTTCCCTTTCTTCGCGGCGGTCGCGCCCGTGAACGCGCCCTTGACGTGGCCGAACAGCTCCGACTCGATTAACTCTTCGGGTATCGCGGCCGAGTTGACCTCTATGAATGGGGCGCTGGCGCGACGCGATTGGGAGTGAAGGGCGCGCGCGACCAGCTCTTTGCCCGTGCCGGATTCGCCGTAGATGAGGACGCGCCCGTCGGTCGGAGCGACGACCGCGATCTGCTTGCGGAGCGCTCGCATGGCGACAGACTCGCCAACCATCGCGTGCTCCTCGTTCAATTCCGAGAGGAGCTGCGCGTTGACGCGCTCAAGCTCGCGCTGGCGCAGGGCGTTGCGCACGGTCAGCACGGTCTTTTCTATTGAAAGCGGTTTCTCTATGAAGTCGAACGCGCCGAGCTTGGTCGCGCGCACGGCCGTCTCGATGCTGCCGTGGCCCGAAATCATCACGACGGCCGCGTCCACGCCGCGCTCGCGCAACTGGGCCAAAGTCTCCATCCCATCAATCCCCGGCAGCCACACGTCCAGGAGCACGCACCCGTAGGCGCGGCGCTCGAAAGCCTTCAGGCACTCCTCGCCGGAGGCCACGGTGTCCGCCGCCAGCCCCTCGTCCTCCAGCACCGCGCGCAGCGTCTCGCGGATGCCCCGCTCGTCGTCAACTATGAGAATCGCTTCCATTGGGAATCAACTGACCACTCTCTTTCATGCGTTCGCCGCAGGCAGTTCGATGGTGAATTTTGCGCCGCGCGGGTGGTTGGCGGCGATGCGTATGCGGCCGCTGTGGTCCGTGATGATGCGCTGGACGATGGCGAGGCCGAGACCCGTGCCGCGCTCGCGCGTCGAAAAGTTGGGCTGGAAGAGGCGGCCGAAGTCTGCGCGCGGGATGCCGTGGCCCGTGTCCGTCACTTCGGCCAGGACGACGCCGCGCGACGTGTCGTAGGCCGTGGCGACGGTGATGCGGCGCTCGCCTTCGAGGCCGGCCAGCGCCTCCAACGCGTTGTCAATCAGGTTGACGAAGACGCGGCGCATCTGCTCGCCGTCGAGCATCACGCCCGGCAGCCGCTGCCCGAGCCGCACGTCCAGGCGCACGTCTTCGAGCCGGTCCTCGTAGAGCGTGACGGCCTGCAACACGACTTCGTTCAAGTCAGCGGACTCAAGTCGCGCGTGCGGCAGACGCGCGAAGCGCGAGAACTCGTCAACCATCGCTTTGAGGCCCGCCACCTCGCGCGCAATCGTCGCCGTGCATTCGTCAACCAGCTTCTCGACGCGCTCGCGCTCGCGGCGCGCGCCGTCGCCGCCTCCGCCGTTCGCGCCGCCGCCGTTCGTCGCGCGGCTGAAGTTCCTGGCGATGCGCTCGGCCGAAAGCTGTATTGGTGTCAGCGGGTTCTTGATTTCGTGGGCCATGCGGCGCGCGACCTCGCTCCAGGCGGCGGCGCGCTGCGCGGCCAACAGCTCGGACAAATCCTCTATCACCAGGACGACGCCGCGCCCGCCTTCGGAAGACGAGCGCAAAGCGGTAGCCGTCAGAGCGACAGGGATGGACGCGCCTTCGTGCGCCGAAGCGCGCCCAAGTTCCGTCTGCTCCGCGGCGCGGCCCGCGCGGCGCGCGCGCCGGAGCAGGCGTTCGAGCACGGCGTGGTCTTCGGCCGTGACGATCTCTGTCAGCGGTGTGTACGCCGTCGGGGCCGCGTCGAGCTTGAGCATCCCCGCGGCGGCGGCGTTAATGGTCGTCACGCGGTCTGTCTCGTCCAACGAGATGACGCCTGTGGAGAGCGACTCTAGAACAGTCTCGATGTAGTTGCGCCGCTCTCCGAGCGCCAGATTCTTGTCGCGCAGCTCGGCCGCGCCCGCCTCGATCTTGCGCCGGTTCTCTTCGAGCTGCGCCGTCATCTGGTTGAACGAGTCGGCCAACAGCGCCAGCTCGTCGTCGGCGATGGCCGTCACGCGGTGCGAGAGGTTGCCGCGCGCCACCTCGTTCGACGCCTCGGCCAGCGAACGGATGGGCTTGGCGATGCCGCGCGCCAGGTGAATCGCTATCCACGTCGCGGCGAAGAGGAGCAACAAGGTCATCAGCCCAAGCGTGGAGAGTCCGAGCAGGCGCACCTTGCGCTGCTTGGCGACCAGCTTGCTGTACTCGCTGCGCGAGTCTGTGATCGTGTCGCCGAGCGTAGAGCCCGCGAGGCGCGGCGGAGCGACGAGCAGCCGCCGCCCGCCGCTCAAAGGGGCCGCGGCCACGTCGAAGCCTTTGCCGTCCATGAGCCTGGGGTCTTCGTCGCCGGGTGTCGCGGCGCGCGCCAGCCTGAGCGTCTCGTCAAGCTCGGCGCGCAAGCCGTCTGGAAGTTCTGCCTGTGCGCGAGCCAGCGTCTCGCCGCCGGGGCCCAGGATTTCGATGGCGGCGAGGCTCCCGCCGGAGACGAGCCGGTCCAGGACGCGCCCGTAGTCTTCCTCTTCGTCGAGCGCGACGGCGAGCATCGCGGCCGTCTCGCGCAGGAAACGCGACTGGTCAAGAACGGCGCGGCGCTCGACCTCGCTCGCCTGCCGGATGATCTCTTCGGGCAGACTGGAGAACCATTTTTCCAGCGTCCGGTTGAAGAAGAGGTACGAGAAGAGCGCCATCGCCGTGATGGGCAGCAGGCTGAGCGAGATGAAAGAGACGAGGAGCCGCGTCTTGATCTTCGAGCCGAGCTGACGCTCCTTGCGCTCGCGCCTGAGCTTCACGAGATTGCGTATGAAGATGAAGGAGAAGACGACGAAGGCCGCGAAGTTGAGCGACGAGAGCGCGTAGATGAGCAGCGTGTCGGAGGCCGTGTCGGGCGGCACGACCGTCCACAGCCCGAAGGCTTGCAGCGCGACGAGTGTGAACAGCAGGAGCAGCACCAGCCCGCCCAACAGCCACGGGGCCGTCCGCCTGCGCGGCGCGCTCTCCGCTACCTTCTCATCCTGTCTAGGCTCGCTGCTCATAGGCGTCTGGCGGCCAGTTTACCATAAGGAGTGCGCGCTTCGACTGCATCGGCTAGAATGCCCGCTGATGGAAATCCAGGACATCTTTCTCAACCGCGCGGGACGCCCGCGCAGCGGCTGGCGCGTCGCCGTCTTCGCGGTGCTCGTCTATCTCGTCATCCTGATTAGCTTCACGCTGACCGTCGAAATCGTGAGGGCCATTTTCGGCTCGGGGGCCGACGACGTGCTGAGTAGCAGTTGGGGATTCGTCTTGCAGGGCCTAGTCCTGTTAATCCCCGCGACCGTCATCGGCTGGGCCTGCGGCAAGCTCCTGGAAGACCTCCCGCCGCGTGCGCTCGGCTGGGCGTTCCACAGAGGTTGGCTCAGGGACTTACTTCTGGGCTCGCTCGTCGGCGCGCTCTCCCTGCTCCTGGCGACGGCGCTGGCCGCCGCGCGCGGCGGGTTGAAGTTCGCGCTCAACGGACCCGTGGTGTTCGAGACGGTGGGGCGGACGCTGCTGACTTCCCTGCCCATCTTCGTCATCGCCGCGGCCGCCGAGGAAGCCATCTTCCGCGGCTACCCGCTTCAGACGATGGCGCGAGCGCGCCTGGCCTGGGTCGCCATCGTCCTGACCTCCGTCATCTTCTCTTACGGGCACCTGGGCAATCCGAACGTGGTTCCGGGCTTCACCTTTGCGAACACGGCGATTGCCGGCGTGTGGCTGGCGGTCGCGTACCTGAAGACGCGCAGCCTCTGGTTCCCTCTAGGCATCCACTGGGCCTGGAACTGGACGATGGGCGCGGTGCTGGGGCTGCCCGTCAGCGGCATAGAGCGTTTGACGCCCGCGCCTCTCCTGCGCGCGACAGACCTCGGCCCCGCCTGGCTGACCGGCGGGGCCTACGGCATAGAAGGCGGCGCAGCCTGCACCCTCGCCCTCCTCCTCTCGATGCTCTTTATCTGGCGCACACGCCTCGTCTCTCCCACCGCAGAGATGCTGCGCCTGACGAACGAGGAAAAGCAACGCGGAATGATGAATTATGAATGATGAATGAAAGACTTTTGTTTTTTAATTCATCATTCATCCCGCAAAGTTCATCATTTCCTTATTGCATCACGTCTCCGAAGGCGATGGCCTTCTCCGCGGGGTCTGTGCCAAATTTGACGAAGACGCGGCCGTTGCGGGCGTCAACTTTGGAGACGGTGGCCTCGGCGTAGGTTCCGTATTTCGGGGCCTGAACTTTGTCGCCAGCCTTGACGTTGGGCCTGATCGGGACGGGCGTGGCGTTCGCCTTGTCGTAGACTTTGAGCGAGCCGGCGAAGCCTATCGCCAGGATTTTTTCGCCGGCCACGCGGATGATCTGCACGGGCTTGCGGGTCGCGCCGTCGTTGACCGCGAGGGTCGTGCCGGGCTCCCACGGGCTCGTCAGCCGGACGAAGCTGTTGGGCTTCAGCTTCTCGTCCATCTGGCCTATCGTCGTCTTGCCGTCGCGGCTCTTGGCGGGGTTGTCGTAATCGATGTCTAGATAGCGCACCGTCGGCTGCGTCGGGTCTGCGGCCTCGACCACGATGGCGCGGTTCATGCCTGAGCCGGACTGCCACCACGTCAACACGATGTCGCCCACCTTCGCCATCTGCGCGGCCGGGATGGGGATGATGTAGGCGTTCGGAATCTTCGCCTTGCCAGGCGAAAGGAACTCGACCTCGGACTCGACCTCGCCCGGCGTGATCATCTTCTGGCTGTACCAGATGAAAGTCACCTTGTCCGGCCCCTTCGTCGCCGCGTCCTGAATCCAGTTGTACGAGGGGGCGAGCACGACTTCGTCGGCCCTGGCCGTCGTCGTGACTGTGGGGAACCCCGCGAAAGGAATCTCGCCGGGTTTAAGTGTGGACTTGGAGACATCAGCGGCGGCCGGCGTGGTCGCGGCGTTGGCCGTGGCGGGCTGGTTGGCGTTGCCCGCGGCGCTGTTGCCATTAGCCTCGCCCGCGTCCTTGTTCCCGCAGGCGGTGGCCGCTGCGAGCAGAAGCGAGGCGAGCAGCAGGTAGGGGGGTCTAATTTTCATCATGCTCCTTCGGGGATTGTGCTGGGTTGGAACTTAGGGCGCGGAAACTATCACATCTGGCCGCCTGGCTCAACAACTGTTAACATTTCCCCATCCCCGGCGTCTTACGGCTGGAGCGGGAAAAAACTGACTCTTCCCGGCCCGAACGGAAATGCACGGCCCTAAGCTTACAAAACGGATGGCCCGCGGGGTGCTCGCATGAGCGAGACCGCGACCGCCCCCAACCTGCTCTTGATGGCGGGGACGCCCGCGGCGTCCGCCGCTGCGGCCCCAGCGCACGCGCCTTCGCCGGACGCGGCGCTCGTGGAGGCAGTCCGCCACGGCGACCGCGAGTCCTTCGGCCGGCTCTACGATCTTTACGCCCCGATGGTACACGGCATCCTGCTGGCGCGCGTGCCCTGGGGCGAGGTGGACGATCTGGTGCAGGACGTTTTCCTCGTCGCCTTCAAGAGGATTCACACGCTGCGCGAGGCAGGGGCGTTCGGCGGCTGGCTGGCGATGATCGCGCGCAACCGCGCCGTGGACTTTCACCGCCGCCGCCGCGAGACAGAAGAGCTGCCCGAAGATTTGGCACAGAGAAGTTCCGTTGACCCTGAGGCGGCCGAGGCGCTCGGACTGATTCGCGCGCTGCCGGAGGCTTACAGGGAGACGCTCGTTCTGCGCCTGGTCGAGGGCATGACCGGGCCTGAGATAGCCGAGCGGACGGGGCTGACGCCGGCGAGCGTGCGCGTCAACCTGCACCGCGGCATGAAGCTGCTGCGCGAAAAGCTCGGGATGGAGAAAAAGCCATGAACGAAGATTACTTGTGGGACAAGACGGGCGAGGCGGACCCGGAGATCGAAAGGCTTGAGCAGCAGCTCTCTTCCCTGCGCTTCAAGCGCCCGGCCGAGCCCCTGCCGCTGCCAGAGGCGACGCCGCCACGCTACTTCTTCCGGCTCAGCCTACAGCGGCCCGCGCTCGCCGCCGCGGCTGCCATCGTGATTCTACTGTTGGCCGGCGGCCTGTGGCTCGGCCTGCGCCAGCGTGGCGACGCAGCGGACCAGAAAGCGATTGCGAGCGGAGCGGCCGGAAAGCAGCAGGCCGGGCAAGTCGAGTCAGGCCCAATCCAGCCCACAGACCCGCAGCCCGCGCCCAACGTCTTTGAGGCGCAAGCGCCGAAGGAGCAGCAGGCCGTACTGCCGAAGCCCCTCCCGCGGCCACGAACGCACGGGCGTTCTTCCGGCTCGCGGCAGTTAATGGTTCGCCGCCAGGCGTCGCCGCGCCGTGAAGAATTGGCCCGGCGGGGCGAAGAGGCCAAGGCGCAACTCATCAAGGCCCTGCACATCGCCAGCGACAAGCTCAACGAGGTGCAGAAGAAGATTCGGGGCGGCCAGGAACAGGGGCCGACTTCGTGAAGTATTAACGAATGGAGCAGTCAATGAAATCAGTCATTATTAAATCGCTGAGGCTGGCCAGCCTCCTCGTCCTCGTCCTCCTCGCCCTGCCCGCGCAGGCACAGGACACCAGGCTGCAACTCGACAGCCTGGACAAGCTCGAAGCCAGGGCCAGCGATACCATAGACGTGACGCTCGACGGCTCGATCCTGCGCCTCGCCCTAGGCTTCCTCAAAGACTCGGACCCTGAAGAGCGCGCCGTCAAAGAGCTGGTCATGGGGCTCAAAGGCATCTACGTCAAGGTCTACGAGTTCGACAAGGTAGGCGCATACTCCGCGGCCGACCTGGACCCCGTTCGCTCGCAACTGCGCGCGCCCGCCTGGTCGCGGATGTACGGCGTCAAAAGCAAGAAGGAGGGCGAGAGCCTGGAGGTCTACATGCTGATGGCGACGGGCGGCCAGATAGGCGGGCTGACCGTCCTGACGACAGAGGACAAGGAGCTGGCCGTCATCCAAATCCTCGGCACGATTGACCTCGAAAAGCTCATCAAGCTCAGCGGCAAGCTCGGCATCCCACGCATCAACATCTCCAAAGAGGCCGGCAAGGAGCCGAAGGAGTGAGCCTATGAGGACAACGCACAGGAGGCTTTACACGCGCTCGCTCGCCGCCCTTTTCGTGACGGCGGCGTTGATCTCTGTCGCGGCGCCGGCCGCGCGCGCAGACGACCCCGAATTCGACGCGATTACCAGTCACCTCAAATCCGCTTTCAACGCCCGCCGGGTCAGCATCCCCTTCCTCGGAATCGCCAACTTCTTCGTCCGTGTCGTCCGCCCCGCCGGCGTCAAGAGCTTCAAGGTCGCCATCTTCGAGGACCTGAGTTTCGCGCCGGGCCAGAGCACGACCGCCGGGGTCGCGGCGCTCATGCGTAGCGCGCTGAGCCCGGAGTGGCAGCCGCTGGTGCGCGTCCGCTCGCGCGACGGCGAGCAGCTCTACGTCTACGCGCGCGAGGCCGGCGAGAACATCAAGCTGATGGTCGTCAACATAGACCAGACGGACGCCGTTGTCGCCCGCGTCAAGCTCAGCCCCAGACGCCTCGCAGAGTTTTTGCAGGACCCGAAGATTCTCGGAATCTCGATTAACAGGTAGGCTACTTCCCGGCGCAGTTCTTGCTGATATCGCCCTGCGCCGCTTGCAGCTTCGTGCCGAGGCTCGAAAACTCCTCGAACGTGAAGCCGAGCGCGGCGGCCGACTCGCGCGTCAGCGGCTTGCCCTGCATGTCCTGCGTCGCCACGTAAGCCTTCAGCTCACCCGGCGTCAACTTCGACGCGACGACGGCCGCCTCGCATTCGCACCGCTCCTTGTAGACCGCGGCGCCGCCACGCATCTTGACGCAGGCGTCAGCGTAAGAGCGCTCCGCGTCGCTCATGCCCTTGCCGCACGCGCAGAAGAGCAGGCAGACGGCGACAAGAATTATCCCCAACGGAACCGACTTCATAATCACACCGCCTTTCGTTGTTTGCTAAAACAAGAATGCGCGAGGAATGAAGCGCGCGCGTCAGCGCCGCCCGCTAGCGTGGACGGCGCTGACCTGCGTTACACTGAAACCCTTGGGTTATCTTTCGTCTATCGGGACGTAGGGCACGTCGCGCGGGCCTACGTATTCGGCGCGAGGGCGAATCAGTTTGTTGTTGGCGTACTGTTCGAGGATGTGGCCCGTCCACCCGCTGATGCGGCTGACGGCGAAGATGGGCGTGTAGAGGTCTAGCGGGATGCCCATCATGTAGAAGGTCGAGGCCGAGAAGAAGTCCACATTCGGGAAGAGACCCTTCTCGCGCTTGATCGTCTCCTCGACCTTGAGCGACATCTCGTACCACTTGGGGTTCCCCGAACGCTCGGCCAGCTCTTTGGAGAAGCGGCGGAAGTTGGTGGCGCGCGGGTCTTCCGTCTTGTAGACGGCGTGGCCGAAGCCCATCAGCTTACGCTTCGCCGCGAGCGCGTCCTTGACGTATTGTTCCGTGTTCTCCACGTCGCCGATCTCAAGCAGCATCTTCATCACGTTCGTGTTCGCGCCGCCGTGCAGAGGGCCGGAGAGCGCGCCGATGGCCGCCGTCACCGCCGCGTACATGTCCGCGAGCGTGCCGGCGACGACGCGCGCCGTAAACGTCGAAGCGTTCAGCTCGTGGTCGGCCTGTAGGATGAGCGCCACGTCCAGGACGTGCGCGTCCTCCGGTGAAGGCATCTCGCCCTTGAGCATGTAGAGGAAGTTGGTCGCGATGTTCAGATCGGGTTTGGCCTGGACAGGCTCCTGGCCGTTGCGCAGGCGTTCGATGGCGGCGACGATGACCGGGAACTGCGCGGTCAAACGGGTGGCCGTCCTGACGCTGGCCTCGCGCGACGTGTCCTTGGCGTTCTTGTCGTAGAAAGTGAGAGCGGAGACGGCCGTGCGGAGCGAGTCCATAGGCTCCGCGCCCTTCGGGAACCGGCGCATCAAGTCGAGCACCGCCGGGTGAAGCTCGTAGTTGCCGGCGATGTTGCTTCTGAGTTCGTCCAGCTCGTCGCGCTTCGGCAACCGCCCATTCCAGAGCAGGAAGACGACCTCCTCGAAGGTCGAGTTGTTGGCGAGGTCGTGTATGTTGAGGCCCTGGTAGATGAGTTCGCCCTTCTCACCGTTCACGTCCCCGATGGAAGAACTCGCGGCGACGACGCCGCGCAGTCCGGCGGTCGCAGCGCTCGCACTCGCACTTGCCTCTTTCGCTTTGTCCATGAGTAGAATCCTTAAATTTTGGGATGCCGCGAAGATAACAAAGTAGATAGTCCAAAGTCCAATGACCAGGGTCAGGAAGACGGTTCCAGACTTTGGACTCGAACTACCTGCCCGCGCTCCGCTCCGAGCAGGCTGGCGGCGGAGGCGCGGTTGGCGGCGATTTCGAGATAGCCCGCGCTGCCCCAGATGGCGAAGAGTTCGGAGGGGTCGTCGCTCCCCTCCGCGAAGAAGCGGCGGAAGGAGGTGATCTCCCGCCCGTTGATAATGAGCCGCGCGCCGCCGGCCGCGAACTCTTCGCCAAGGTCAGCCGGCGTAAGGTTCGTCACGCAGTTGCCGAAGCGGTCTATGTGGATGATGGCCGCCTCGATTGCGCCGCCGGGCGCGCGTCTCGGCTTGAGGTCCGGCAGCCGCACGAAGTCCGTGATCTCTTCACCGAACTCGCCGGGCGCGACTCCCCTTGAGAGCGCGGCGGCCACGGGGGTGAAGACGTCGCGGCCGCGGAAAGTCGCGCTGACCTTTGTGCCAAAATATTTTTCGTTCGTCAGGTGAAAGACACGCGCCTGCTTGTCGCGCTCGTAGATGAAACCGAAGAGGCCGTTGTCCGGGCCGACGAAGTATTGGCCGCCGGCGCTGACCAGAATCCCGCGCCGCGCGGAGCCGACGCCGGGGTCAACAACGGCGACGTGAATGGTCCCCGCCGGAAAGCTCGCGCAGGCGGCCGCGAGCGTGAACGCGCCCGCCCTCACGTCCTGTGGTGGAACCTCGTGCGTCAGGTCAACGACGACCGCCGCCGGGTTAATCGAGAGGAGGACGCCCTTCATCGCCCCGACGAAATAGTCCGCCGTCCCGAAGTCTGTCAGGAGAGTGATGAGCATAAACGAAATGATGAATGCGGAATGATGAATGATGAATTAAAGACCTTTGCCTTTTCATTCATCATTCATCATTCCGCATTCATCATTGCTTTTCAGAACCGCGTCTCGTTGGCCGTGCGGATTCTGAGGTACTGGCCGTGATCGAGGCGTATGTCTTTGCCGCGCGAGGTGAGGACGCCGCCGGTGCCGACCGCGCCGCCGATGGCCGCGCCGATGGCCGCGCCCTTGCCGCCGCCGAAGATGGCCCCTATGATCGCGCCGACGCCCGCGCTGGCCCCGACCTTCGCCACGTCGTCCTTCGTCTTATCTTTGCCGCGGACGCCGCCCTCTTCGTCAACCTCGCCGACGCCCTCGCTCGTGCCGTTGTCTTCGATCTCCACGACCTGCGCGCGGAACTCCGTCCAGCGGCCGTTCGAGCTGATCTTGTCGAAGGCGAGCTGCAACTCGGAATTGCCCTTGACCTTGCCCGCGCGCTTGACGCGCGTCACGTGGCCTTCGAGCATCGCGCCCTGGTATTCGGGCGGGCCGACGACGCGCGCCTCGAAGCGGTCGCCCTGCTGCGTCGCGTCGGTCGAAAGATTCGTCAGCAGCTCAACGCGCAGTTCCGTGCCGGCCGGGATGAAAGAGATGTTCGACGTGTTGACAGGCCCGTTCATGGGGCCGCTCGTCGTGCTGCTCGAAGATGAGAGCGTCGGGTCGTCCGTATCGGTAGTGCTCGGAGCGGGAGCCTGCGGGTCTACGACGCCGCGCCGCGAGATGTTCGCCGGGATGGTCGAGTCGAAGCCGCGCCGGTCGTAGCCCGCGTCGTAGCCCACCTCGAACCCTTGCTGGTAGCCGTCCCTGTAATCTTCGAGCGCGCCGTAAGAGGAGGCGTAAGCGCGGTCGGCGCGCCTGTACTCGTCCTCGTCCCTGTAGTCGCGCCCGGCATTCGCGGCGTTGTCCCGGTATCCGGCCTGGTAGCCGTCCGAATAGCCCGTGCGGTAGCCGCGCTCCAGGGCCCCGACCGATTGCGCGGCGGCCAGTGCGGGCACAGCCGCGAGCGCGAAGACCAGCAGGGCGAGCAGGGTGCGTTTCGGATTTCTCATTCTTAGTCCCTTTCTGAAGAACTGAACTGCGGCAGATGGTATCACTCAACGACTTGCCGCAACAAACTTTGCGCCGCCTTGACGCTCGCGGCGCGTGCGACCTAGACTCGAATCGCACCCGACGCCAACCACGTCAGATGCGCGACGGGCCGCCGCAGGTTGGCGGGACTGGAAACTATGATTCGCAGAGTTTATCTGGATAATAGCGCGACGACCCCGGTTGACCCCCGCGTGGTCGAGGCGATGCTGCCCTATCTAACGGAGAAGTACGGCAACGCGTCGAGCGTTCACCACTTCGGCCAGGAGGCGCGTGCGGCCGTGGACCGCGCGCGGCGCGAGGTGGCGGCGCTCGTCGGCGCGCGCCCCAACGAAGTGGTCTTCCTCTCAGGCGGGACAGAGGCCAACAACCTGGCGATTCGCGGCGTCGCCGAAGCCTTCGAGCACAAGGGCCGCCACCTCATCACCTCCGAGATAGAGCATTCCTCCGTGCGCGGCATCAGCGATGCGCTCGAAAAGAAGGGATGGGAGGTCACGCGCCTCCCGGCTTACGAAGACGGCGTCGTCCGAATCGAAGACGTGCGCGCCGCGCTCAGGCCCGACACCGTGCTCATCACGGTGATGCTCGCCAACAATGAGATTGGCACAATTCAACCTCTAGCCGAAATCGGCGCGCTCGTCCGCGAGGAGCGCGCCCAAGGAAATCGCCACCTGTGGCTGCACACCGACGCCGTGCAGGCGGTGGGAAGAATGCCTGTTGATGTCGAAGCACTCGGCTGTGATCTTCTCTCGATGTCTGCGCACAAGCTCTACGCGCCGAAGGGCACGGGCGCGCTCTTCGTCCGCCGCGGCGTGCGCCTCGTCACGCAGAACGTCGGCGGCCACCAGGAGCGCGAGCGTCGCGCCGGCACGGAATCCGTCTTCGGCATCGTCGCCTTCGGCGAGGCCGCGCGCCTCGCACGCGAAGAGCTGGACGAACGCACGTCGCACCTGCGCACCCTGCGCGACCGTTTCGAGGCTGGCATAGAGGAGCGCGTCAGCGACATAATTTTCAACGGCCATCGCGAGCGGCGGCTCCCGCACCTCTCGAACATCTCCTTCCGCTTCATCGAAGGCGAGGGGCTGCTCATCAACCTGGACTTGCAGGGCGTGGCCGTCTCGACAGGCTCGGCCTGCTCCTCCGGCTCGCTCGAACCCTCGCCCGTCATACGCGCCCTCGGCCGCGACGACGAACTGGCCCGCGGCTCAATCCGCTTCAGCTTCGGCAAGGACAACACCACGGAGGACGTTGACTACGTCCTCGAAGTCCTCCCCCGCGCCGTCGAAAACCTGCGCCGCCTCTCGCCGCTCTACCAGAAGGCCCTGGCCGAGCGCGCGTGCGAAACCGTCAGAATTTAAGTTGCAATCTTGCCCTACTCCGACACTTTCAAAGACCATTTAGCCAATCCACGAAACGCGGGTGAACTGTCAGCCGCGACGGCGACAGCAGAGGAGACGAACCCTGTTTGCGGCGACCGTCTGCGTCTCGGCCTGCGGATTCGTGATGGGCGCATAGAGGCCGCGCGGTTTCTGGCATACGGGTGCGCGCCGACGCTCGCGTGCGGCTCGGCGCTCGCCTCTATGCTCGAAGGGATGACGGTTGAGGACGCGGCACGCTTGACGAGGCAGGAGGTCGCGCACGCTGCCGGCGGCCTGCCCGCGCGCAAGGGACACGCGGCGGCGCTCGCCGTGGAGACTCTGCGGGCGGCGCTCGCGGCCCAGTCTAGTTCGTCTTGAGCTGTAGAGAATCCAGGAACCTCTTCCCGGATTCGGTGATTGGATTGTCCTTGCCGTACTGCGTGTAGAGCATCATGTACATGCGCGGCTTGACGAGGTAGATGCGAACTGTGAAGCCTATGTTCTTCGAGGGCGAGGAGCCCACGATCTCGCGGCCGGGGTTGCCGTCGAGAGTAATTGATCGCTGGCTCGTCACCTCACCCTGCACGTTCGTGATGGCCCCCGTCTGCGCGGCGTCCATCAGGTCCTCCGGCTTGGAGGCGTCGAAAATGTACACGGGGTATTCGGTGTAGCCCGTGATGAAGCCTTCATAGCCCTCGCTCAGCGTGAAGAGGTGTATGGGGAGTGGGCCGGCCGCGCTCGCCACCGTGTCTTCGTCGTGATCTGGAGTTCCCGGCATGGAGATCGTAAAGCCTTCGCCATCGACGGTCTGCCAGTTACCCGCGGGCGTGGACGAGGGTGTTGACGAGGGCGAGGACGAGGGCGTGGTCCGCGGCGTCGCGCCCGGCGTCGTGCCAGGCGTAGGCCCATTGCTGATGCCCGTCTGCCCGGAGTCGCGGCTGGCCAGAAAGATGATGACGCCGACGGCGAGGGCCAGGGCCGCGACGCCGCCCAGAACCCACGGCAGAGGGCTGCGCTTCGCAGGATAGGGCGTCATCATGTACGGCGGCGGGGGCGGCGGCGGAACAGTTCCCGGCGGGCGAACTCCGGCGGTCGGCGCGCCGTGCATCATGTCGGTCGGGGCCGCGCCGCCACGATAAGGGTAGTTGGCCGTCGGGGCCTCAGACTGGTTGAAAGAGCCTGCGGGCGGCGCTGCCTCCAGCGTCGAGCCGTCGTCGAAGCAGAAGTTCTGGTCATCTGGGTACGTCCGGCTACAAATAGGGCAGCGCTTCATCACTCTTCTCCTGAAACTCTATGGGTTCCCTATCTTAACTTTTTTACGAGCGCGGCGGATAGAAAATTTTGCACAGTCGGGCGCGTTCGTACTAAACTACTCCCGCATCCCCCTCAAAGAAGTTTTGAAGACCTATCGGTCTTTCCGACCGGGCTGACAATGAGAGGAGAATGTTGCCCATGAAACGCTTCGACCCGTCCTCGCTTATGAGGACCTTGCTGCTCGTCATCACTGTGGCGCTCTTGCCCGCGGCCGCGCTGGCACAGAACACCGCCCCCACGCAAGGGGGCGGCGCCAGCACCGAGTCAACGCGGACGACCACGACGACCACAACGACATCCCAGCCTTCGCAAACCACGCGGACGACCTGGGTGGACCCGTTCTGGCTCATCCTCGGCGGCATCGCGCTGCTCGCCATCATCCTTATCGTCGTCCTGGCCTCGCGCGGGCGCGGCCGCGACCGCGTCGCCACGCACGTCGAGCGCGAGACGGTAATCAAGAAGGAATAAAGGGACGTGTAAGTTTTGAGCCCCGTCAGGGGCGACTGAAAATAGCCCAGCACTTCAGTGCTGGGAATAGGAGCGAAAATTTTACCGAGTCCCGTAGGGACGACCGAACGTTCTGTCGTCCCTACGGGACTCAAATATTTTTGGCATCGTTACCCTGAAGTGCTGGGCTATTTTCAAGAGTCCCTATGGGACTCCTTCAAGCCAAATCCTCTATTTAACGGGCAGGAGGCTGCGCACGAGGTCATGCAGGCGATCGAAGTCGATGGGCTTTGTCAGGTAGGCGTCGAAGCCTACGTCGTAGGCGGCGCGCTGGAAGCCGGCCGTGGCGAAGGCCGTGACGGCGACGATGGGGACGCTCTTGAAGGATTCGTTCTCGCGTATGCGGCGCGCGGCCGTGAGCCCGTCCATCTCCGGCATGCCTATGTCCATCAGGATGATGTCCGGGTTGGTCTGCGCCGCGACCCTGACGGCCTGCTCGCCGTCCGCGGCCGTGACGACACGATATCCCTGCTGCTGCAAGTTGAGGCTGATGACCGTGACGTTGTCGATCACGTCGTCTACGACGAGGACGAGGAAGTCCCTGAGCGAAAGCTGGTCCGTGTGCTCCGGGCGCTCGTCGAGCCGGCTGGTCGAGAGATCGCGCGTGACCTTGCTGCCGTGGGCGGCAGACCCGTCCGCGGGCGATTCGTCGTGTGAGTTCATCTTACTTTCTCGGCCGCGTCTCGGACGGCTGAATGGTCTTGCCGTTGTGATACTCCGGGCCGCAATACTTGCGCGGCTCCTGTCCTATGACGTAGGTCTTCGAGCGTATGACGGGACACACTGACGGGTCCGCGATGAGGCCCGTTGTCGGGTCTATGTCGAGCGTGATCGTCCCATCGAGCACGGCGTCTCGGCCCTCTTTGCCGCCGCCCTTGCCTTCGGGCTTGCGCGGCGCGGCCTCCGGCAGAACGACTGGCGGCGGCGCTGGCTCGTAATCGAATTCGCCGCCTTTGTCAGCCACGCCCTCCGGCGCAGTCTCTTCCTCGGCCACCTCCTCGCCCGTCTCTTCGCCCGGCGCGGTCCCGTTGATGAAAAACTCCGTGCGCTTGGCGGTCGCGTCCGCCGCCGCCAGCTCGCCCGTGCGCGGGTCAATCTCTGCCTCTTCGAGGCCGGCGGGCCGCTCCCAATCGCCTGCCCACTCAGGGTGGCTGGCGAGCGCGGCGTTCATGAAGTCCGCGAAGATGGGGAGCGCCGCGTCCGCGCCCGTCAGGCCCAACTGCGAGTTGTCGTCGAAGCCGACCCAGACGACGCAGACGAGGTGGGGCGTGTAGCCTGCGAACCATCCGTCGCGCGACGTGCCCGTCTTGCCGGCGATGCCGAACTTGCCTGGAACGTTCTTGAGGCCGCGCGTGTTGAGCTTGGCAGCCGTCCCGCGGTTGACCACGTCCTTCAGCATGTCTGTCAGGACGTAAGCCACCTGCGGCCGCACCACTTCGTTCCTGGTTCCCGTCAACTGGGCCACGGTCGTGCCCGAGCCGGTTGTGACGCGGCTGATGGCGACGGGCGTGGTGCGCGAACCATTGGCGGCGAAGGCCGTGTAGGCCGAGGCCACCTGGAGCGGCGTCGCCTCGTTCGTGCCGAGCGCCATCGCCAGATACGGCTTGGGCGGCTTGGGCATCCCGGCCTTGGCCGCCAGATTCATCACGCGCCCGATGGTCACCTCCTGCGCGACCTCGACCGTGACGACGTTGAGGCTCTTGACCAGCGCGTCGCGCAGAGTCACAGGCGCGTTGGAATACCTGTCGCCGAAGTTGCCGGGCGAGTATTCCTGGTCGCCGACGGTGAAAGTCTTGGGCTCGTCCTTGTAGACGGTGGCGGGCGTGATGACGCGCGGGACGGGGTCGTAGGCCGTGTTAAGCGCCGTGGCGTAGACGAAAGGCTTGAAGACAGAGCCGGGCTGGCGACGCGCCTCCGTGACGCGGTTCAACTGGCTCTTGGAGTAGTCGCGCCCGCCGACCATCGCCACGACCGCGCCCGTCTCCGGGTTCATCGCCACGAGCGCCGCCTGCAAGGTCCCCGCAGGAACTTTCTTCGCGTAGAGCTTGTCGAGCGCGGCGAGTTGCTTGGTGACGGCCGTGTAGGCCGCGCGCTGCAAGTCCATGTCAACGGTCGTGTAGATGCGCAGGTGTTGGCGCGTGCCCTGCTCGCCTATGACATCGCCGAGCTGCGTCTGGACGTAGTCGGCGAAGTAGGGAGCGTCGGCCGCGTCAACCCTGCCTTTGGTCGGAGCGACCTTGAGCGGCTCGGCCTTCGCAGCCTCGGCCTGCTCCTTCGTGACCGCGCCCGTCTCGACCATCGAATCCAGAACCTGATTGCGGCGCGCGGTGGCCGTGTCTACATCCTTGTACGGGTTGTAGCGGTTCGGGCTGCGTATCAGCCCCGCGAGGAAGGCGGCTTCGGGGAGCGTGAGCGTCGTCACGTCCTTGTTGAAGTAGGCGCTGGCCGCCTCGCCCATGCCGTTAATCGAGAAGCCAGACTGCTGGCCCAAATAAATCTGGTTACAATACAGCTCGAAAATCTGCTCCTTCGTCAGCCTCGTTTCGAGGATGATGGACATGTAGGCTTCCGAGAGCTTGCGGCGGAGCGTGCGCTCCGGCGAGAGGAGCAGGTTTTTGACGAGCTGCTGCGTGATGCCGGAGCCGCCCTGCTGGGCGACGGGCGAGTTCGCATCCGAGCTGGTGCGGCGCAGCAGCGCGCGGAGGATGCCGCGAAAGTTGACGCCGTAGTGCTGGAAGAAGGCGCGGTCCTCGGTCGTAATCACCGCGTCTACGAGATGCTTGGGCAGGTCTTTGAAGCCGACGACCTTGCGCTTGGCGCGCTCCGTCCCGGTCACAGAGCTGATGAGTTCGGGTTCCAGTTGAGCGCGCTCAAGCGGCGAGCCGGCCTGCAAGTTCGTCAGGCCCGCAATCTCTTTCCCCCCGCCGCCGAACTGGACGCGCAGGCGCGGGAAGGTGCGCTGCCCGTCAACCATCATCTCCGCGCTCGGCTCGACCTCGACCGTCTCGCCTTTCACCGCGTAGCGCCCGCGCGCTGAATCTGCCTGCTGCGCCTTCTCGACGTAGCCGGCGCGCTTCAAGTAGGCCACGAGGTCGTCAACCGTCAGGCTCTCGCCGACGAACAGTTGCTTGGGCGCGGCGTAGATGCCGGCCGAGCGCGTGAAGATTTCGCCGTTCAGCAGTTGGTCGATGCGGTGGGAGAAGACGTACCAGTAGTAGCCCAGAACGCCGATGGTGACCGTGGTGATGAAGACGAGCGCGATGACGACGGGCGGGCGGAAGATGCGCTTCGTCCAGCGGCGGAAGAAGCCCATGGGCGGCTGCTGGTACTTGACTATTTTAGAGCGGCGCGATTTGCCGCCACTCTTCCTGGCGACGGGCGGGACGCGATCCTCTGGCGGGTGACGAATCATAAGAACAGTGACGAGCGACAAGTGACGAGCGACGAGCAAAAACTTGCTCAATCCCCCTTCACTTGCCCCACAAAGAGTAAACCGTTCACCTCCGCATGTCCACTATTAAAAGCCGTGACGGTTAGAGCTTCCTGCTCGTCACTCGTCACTTGTCACTCGTCACTGCTTTAAGCTACCGTGCTTCCGACGTTTTGATGCGGTTACCGGCAAATGAGTTCGAGGACGTCAAGAAGCTTGCGCTCCCGGCTGGCGACGCCCCTGCGCCTGCGGTACGCGCTCTACGCGGTGCTGGTGGCCGTAGCCCTGGGCACGCTCGGCTTCCGCCTGCTCGAAGGCTGGTCGTGGGCCGACAGCCTGTACACGACGATTCAGACCGTGACGACCGTCGGCTTCGGGGACATTACGCCGCAGACGGCCGCCGGCCGCGCCTTCGCCAGCCTCTACATGTTCGTCGGCGTCGGGGCGGTGCTCTACATCCTGTCGAGTACAGTGCAAACAATCGTCCAGTCGGAGATGATCGCGACCTTCGGCGAGCGCCGGCGACACCGTGAGATGCAGAAGCTCAAAGACCATTTCATCATCTGCGGCGCGGGCCGCGTCGGCTCTCGCCTGATACGCGAGATGCAACGATCGGGCGTGTCCTTCGTCGCCGTCGAAAAGGACGAGGGCAAGGTCGCGCACCTCGTCGAGCAGGGCGCGCCCATCATCGTCGGCGACGCGACGCTCGAAGAGACTTTGCGCGAAGCGGGCGTGGAGCGCGCCAAGGGCCTGGCCGCCTGCCTGCCCGACGACGCCGACAACGTCTACGCCGTGCTCACGGCGCGCGACCTGAACCACAACTTGCACATCGTCGCCCGCGCCGTAGAGGAGCAGGCTGAGCCGAAGCTTATTAAGGCGGGCGCGAACCGCGTCGTCGCCCCGACCATCACGGGGAGCCACCGCATGGCGCAGGCGCTGATGCGGCCCGCGGTCGCAGACTTCATGGACTCGATCACGGCCGAGAACCTGGACTTGAGCTTCGAGCAGATAGAGGTCGCGCACGGCTCTGCCTACGCCGGCAAAAGGCTGCGCTACACAAACATCCTTTCGGAGCTGAACGTCGTCATCGTCGCCATCCGCCGCCATAAGGGTCACATGACTTTCAACCCGTCGGGCGACGCCATCATAGACGCCGGAGACATCCTGATCGCCATCGGCCGGGCCGAGTCGCTGATGCGCATGAGCGCGCTCGCAGGCGGCGCTAAGGACAAACCTGAAAGGAATGCGGAATGATGAATGATGAATGATGAATTAAAGACGATTGCTTTTTAATTCATCATTCATCATTCATCATTTACGGAGAACCTTGAGAATACTTGTCACGGGCGGGAGCGGCTATCTGGGCCTGCACGTCCGCCGCTTCTTCGGGGCCGACGATTTTTCGCGCCGCTCGAACCTGAACGTCCTGAGCCTGCACGACGCGGCGCGCGCCGCGGACTACGACGCGGTGATTCACCTGGCGGCGCATCTGGACAAAGACCCGGCGGCCGCCGAAGACTGCTTTCGGACGAACGCCGAAGGGACGGCCAACCTCCTGCGCCACATGCGGCCCTACTCCGTCTTCATCTACGCCTCGACCAAGGACGTTTACGGCGCATGGGCGGATGAGTACGGGGACGTGCCCGAAACCTGCCCGACCGCTTACTGCGGCCAGACGGCGCTCGAATGGTCTAAGCTGATGGGCGAAAAGTTCGTCGAGTATTACGCCGCCGAGCGCAACCTGCGCTCCTGCATCTTCCGCCTCTCGACCGTCTACGCGCGCCCGTCCGAGGGCAACGAGCCAGGCTTTGTGACGCACTACGTCGAGTCCGTCAAACGTCGTCAGCCGATACGGCTCCCGCTCGACGGAAGCCCCGTGCGCGACATCCTGCACGTCGAAGACTTCTCGCGCGCCTGCCGTGCCTTCATCGACTCGTCCGTTCCGACGGGGCTGTATAATCTGGGCGGCGGGCGCGCGAACGCCGTCAGCTTGCGCGAGATTGTCGAACGGGTCGGGCGCATGATAGAGCTTGAGCCCGTGCTGGACGAAGAGACGCGCGCGCCAGCGCCCGTGCCGGTCAACTACGTCTCGGACATCTCGCGCGCGAAGGAGCAGCTCGACTGGCAGCCGGAGATCGGCGTCGAGGTGGGGCTCAGAAGTTTACTGTGAGCGTTGGAAGCATTCAGTCCGGGCGCATAGAGCGCGTGGTCGTGCGCGGCGTGAACTGGGTCGGCGACGCCGTGATGACCGTGCCCGCGCTGCGCGAGCTGCGGCGCGTGCTGCCGGAGGCGCACATCACGCTCGCCACGCGCCCTTGGGCCGTGGGCCTCTTCGCCGACGCGGATTTTCTGGACGACCTGCTCGTCTACGAGCGCCGCCCGCGCAAGCTGGGGGACGTGGCCCGCCAGGTGCGCGAGTGGCGCGCGCGTCGCTTCGACCTCGCGCTGCTCTTTCAAAACGCCTTCGAGGCGGCGCTCATCGCGCGCGCCGCGCGCGTGCCAGTCCGCGTGGGCTACGCGACCGACGGACGGAGCGCCCTGCTGTCGCACCCGCTTCCCGTCCCACGCTGGCGCTCCGAGCGGCACGAAGTCTTTTACTACCTCAACCTCGTCGCCGAACTCGAACGCGCGCTTTACGGCGCGTCTTCCGTCGAAGAGCGCGAGCCTCGATTCGATCTGGACGTTTCGGAGGCCAGGAAGGCCGAGGCGCGCGCCACGCTCGCGGCCGAAGGGGTCCGCCTCGTACGCCCGCTCGTCGCGCTCTGCCCAGGCTCGACCAACAGCCGCGCCAAGCGTTGGCCCACTGAAAGGTACGCGGCGCTCGGCGACCGCTTCGCACGCGAGGCGGGCGCTGAGGTCTTGCTCGTCGGCTCGGCCGACGAGTTGGAGGTCTCGCGCGAGGTTGAGGCGCGCATGAAGGAGCCCGCTCACGTTCTGACGGGCCGCACGAATCTGGCACAGGCCGTCGCGGTGCTGAGCCTCGTTGACATGCTGGTGACGAACGACACCGGCCCGGCGCACATCGCTTCGGCGCTGGGCCGCCCGACGCTCGTCATCTTCGGCCCGACGGACCCGCGCACGACGCGCCCGTTCGCGGCCTCGGCCGAAATATTGCGCCGGCCGCCCGACTGCGCGCCCTGCATGTTGCGCGACTGCCCGATCGACCATCGCTGCATGACGGCCATCTCGCCCGACGAGGTTTTCGAGCGGGCTGCGGCGATGATGAGGAGAAACACGACGGGGGTTTACCTGTGAGCCGTAGAGCGGTCTTCATGGACAGGGACGGGACGATCTCAGAGGAGGTGGGCTACGTCAACCACCCTTCGCGCTACAAGGTCTACTCCTACTCGGCCGAGGCCGTGCGGCTCTTGAACGAGGCGGGCTGGCTCGCCATCCTCGTGACGAATCAGGCCGGCGTGGCGCGCGGCTACTTCACGGAGGATGTCATCAAGGCCGTCCACAGAGTTCTCGAAAGAGAGCTTGAGCGCGACGGCGCGCGCCTGGACGCGGTCTATTACTGCGCGCACCACCCGACGGTCGGCGAGCCGCCGTACCGTCTCGACTGCGACTGCCGCAAGCCTAGGCCCGGCCTCATCGAGCGGGCCGCGCGCGACTTCGACATAGACCTCGCGCAGAGCTGGATGGTCGGCGACCGCCACAGCGACGTGGAATTGGCACACAACGCGGGCACGCGCTCGGCCTTCGTCTTGAGCGGCTACGGCCGCGGCGAATGGGAGTACCAGAGCGCCATCTGGAGACACCAGCCCGATGTGGTCGCGGAAGATCTGCTTCAAGCGGTGACAAAGATAGTTTCCGGTTCGGAGGGTTTGAATTGAGTCTTGAGCGTACGCCGGAGCAGGAGCGTCTGACGGCGATTGTGCGGCGGTTCCCGCAGAGCAAGGTCGTGGTAGTCGGCGATCTTGTGGCGGACCAGTTCCTGTACGGCGAGATCAGCCGCGTCTCGCGCGAGGCCCCGGTGCTCATCCTGCGCTTCGAGCGTATGGAGACGACGCCGGGCGGGGCTGCCAACTGCGCCTGCAACCTGGCCGTCATGGACGCGCGCGCCGTCATCATCGGCGTCGTCGGCGAGGACGATGCCGGCGCGGCTCTCGTCGAAAAGCTGCGCGCCTCCAAAGTTGATTGTGCCAATCTGGTCTCTTCCCCGAAGGTGCGTACGACGACGAAAGTGCGCGTCCTGGCCGGCCAGATTCACTCGACGCGCCAGCAAGTCATACGCATAGACTACGAGGGCCAGCCGCTCGCAGACTCCGAGCTGCGCGAACAGTTGCGCCACCGGCTGCGCGAGGAGGCGCGCGACGCCGACGCCGTCATCATCTCGGACTACAACTACGGGCTGGCGGACGCCGAGATGGTCGAGGCCGTGCGTGAGGCGGCGCGCGAGCGCAATGTCCCCGTCCTCGTGGACTCGCGCTTCGGCCTGACGCAGTTCAAGGGCTTCACCTCTGCGACGCCGAACGAGGACGAGGTGGAGCATTTGCTAAGGCACAAGTTCACGGACGACGCCGAGTTGGAGCAGGCCGGCCGCAAGATGCGCGACGAGATGGGCTACCAGGCGCTGCTCGTCACGCGCGGCAGCCGCGGGATGCTCCTGCTCGAAGAGGGCGCGGAGCCGCTGCACCTGGAGGCCATAGGCTCGCGCGAGGCCGTGGACGTGACCGGCGCGGGCGACACGGTCATCGCCACTTACGCGCTCGGCCTCGCCGCGGGGGCGGGCCACCCGGACGCCGCGCGCTTGGCGAACCACGCGGGCGGCCTCGTCGTTATGAAGCGCGGCACGGCCACGGTCAACCGCCAGGAGCTGCTCTCGTCCGTCCTGCGCTGGGTGGAAACTTAAGGCCACTTTAATTTTCAAATGTCTTTTGTATCCGACGAACAACAGAAATCGAGCGCCGCAGCGCGCATCCTGGAGCGCAACCGCCTGATCGCGCGCGTCGCGATTGCCCGCAAGAACGGCGCGCGCATCGTGCTCGCCAACGGCTGCTTCGACATCCTGCACGTCGGCCACGTGCGCTACCTCGAAGGGGCCAAGGCGCTCGGAGACCTGCTGGTCGTCGCCGTCAACTCGGACGCCCAGGTGCGCGCCCAGAAGGGCGAGGGCCGCCCTTTCGTCCCAGAGCGCGAGCGGGCGGAGGTCATCGCGGCCGTGCGCGCCGTGGATTTCGTGACCATTTTTCAGGAGCCGACCGTCGAGCAGCTCCTGCTCGCCATCCGCCCGGACATACACGCCAAGGGCACAGACTACACCGCCGAGACGGTCCCCGAACGCGATGTGGTACGATCCTACGGCGGCCGTGTCGCCATCGTCGGCGACACGAAAGACCACTCGACGACGGAAATGGTTAAGCGGGTAAATAGTGAATAGTAAATGGTAAATGGACGACCGCTTTTGTCCAACCACCATTGACCATTGACCATTGACTAATGAGAATCCTGATCGTCAAACTCGGCAGCATCGGCGACATCGTACACACGTTGCCCAGCCTGGCGGCGATCCGGCGAGCGCGGCCGGGGGCGGAAATCTCCTGGGTGGTCGAGCGGCGCGCTGCCGAAATTTTAAGAGACAACCCGATGTTGGATCGCCTCATCGAAGTCGACACGAAGGCTCTGAGGCGCTGGCCGATGTCTGGGGAGACGCTGCTGGCACCGCGTCAGCAGTTACGTCGGTTACGCGCCTCATCCTTCGATTCCGCGTTAGACTTCCAAGGGTTACTCAAATCAGCAGCAATCGCCCGCCTCTCGAAGGCGAAGCGCAGCTACGGCTTTGCCCGCGAGGCGCTGCGCGAGCCGCCCAGCCGCTTTTTGCTCACGAAGACCGTCAAAGTCCCGCTCCGCTCGCACGTCATCGTCAAGAACCTGGCCCTGGTCGCAGGCGCGCTCGGCTTGCCCGTGCCCTCCGACCCGGCCGCTTTTGAGTTCCCTATCGGCGTCGGCCCCGCGCACCTTTTGGAGGCCGACAAGGCCGCCGAAGGGACTGGCCGCGGCTTCGCCATCCTCAACCCAGGCGGCGGCTGGCCTACGAAGCTCTGGGACGCCGGGCGTTTTGGCACACTGGCCGACGAGTTGTGGACTCACCACGGCCTACAGTCGCTGGTCACTTACGGGCCGGGAGAGTTTGAGTTGGCCGAGACTGTCCTCCGGTCGAGCCGGTCTGGGAAGGCGCGGGCCGTCAGCCCGTCCCTGAGAGGTTTTTACGCGCTGGCCCGGCGGGCGAGCCTGTACGTCGGCGGCGACACTGGGCCTACGCACCTGGCCGTGGCCGCGGGCGCGCCCGTCGCCGGCCTCTTCGGCCCGACCGAGTGGTGGCGCAACGGCTCGCCCCGCTCGGAAGACATTTGCATCGAGCGCACGGACATCTCCTGCCGCGTGGACTGCCACCGCCGCGCCTGCTCGCAGTGGATCTGCATGGACATTTCGGTCGAGCAGGTGCTGCACTTCGCAGGCGAAAGGCTCCGGCGCGCCGGGGCCGTCGAGAGAACGGAGAGCAAGACGGTTGCGTAGAGGCGGGACGTGGATGCAGCGCTGGCGCGTGCCGCTCGGTTTTCTGTGCGGCGCGCTCTTTCTGTGGTTCGCGCGGCCGAGTTGGCGCACGCTCTGCGCGGGCGGCGCGGTCGCGCTCCTGGGCCTGGCTCTGCGCGCCTGGTCTGCCGGGCACATACGCAAGAACGCCGAGCTTGCTACATCCGGCCCCTACGCCTACACGCGAAACCCGCTCTACCTTGGGAGCTTTCTGCTGGGCGTCGGCTTCACCATCGCTTCAGGGCAGCCCTGGCTCGCCCTTCCCTTCGCGGCGCTCTTCCTGGGCATCTATTTTCCCGTTATGCGCGTCGAAGCAGCCGACCTCGCGCGGCTTTTCGGCGAGGATTATGAGAGTTACGCCCGCGCCGTGCCGCTCTTCTTCCCAAGGCTTTCGCCCTACAGAGACGAGAAGACGCGCGGGCTGAAGTTCGACGCGAGCCTTTACTTGCGTTACCGTGAATACCAGGCGGCGCTCGGGCTCCTGGCCGCCCTGGGGTTGCTGGCCCTGAAGGCCGTTTTAGTCAAATGAAGTTTGCTTTGAAAAATCCTCGCTCGCTATTCGCGGCCCTCGCCCTCACCCTCTGCGTCTCGCTCGCCGCCGCGGCCAGCCAACCCGCCCCGGACTCTAAGCGCAAGGACGAGAAGCGCAAGCTGCCCTTCGAGCCTGCCGAAGAGTTGATCTACGAAGGCGAGTTCTCCCGCAATTTTCTGCTCCGCGGTCTCAACATCGCAGAGCTTCATTTCACGGCGAGCCGTGAGGAAGCCCCGAAGGCGCAGCCGAAAAATGGCACAGCCTCTCTGCGCTTCACTATCGAAGCCTTCTCGAAGGGACTGCTCCGCAAACTCTTCGGCCTGAACTTCCGCCAGCACATCGAATCCACGGTCGAGCCGACCTCCTTCGCCGTCCTCCAAACGACGAAGCTCGACGAGCAGGGCAAGCGCAAGCGCACGAGCGAGGCCGTCTTCGACCGCGGCGCGGGCAAGGTCGTCTGGACCGAGCGCGACCCGAACGACCCCAACCGCGAGCCGCGCGTCGTCACCTCCGACATGACCGGCCCCGTCCAGGACATAGCCTCCGTCTTCTACTATCTACGCACACAGCCGCTCGAACCCGGCAAGAGTTTTGAGGTGCTCGTCAGCGACTCTGGCCGCGTCTACAGCGTGCCCGTCGTCGTCTCCGAGAAGAAGAAGATGAAGACCGTGCTCGGCAACGTCGAGACGCTGAAAGTCGAGCCCGAAGTCTTCGGCGAGGGGCGACTGCTTCGCGGCAAGGGCAAGCTCGTCATCTGGTTCACGGCCGACTCGCGCCGCGTCCCCGTCCGCGCCAAAATCAACAACGAAATGGGCGCCCTCGACATCAAGCTCAAGCGCATGACCACCGGCCCCGAACTCGCCCGCCGCTAAACTGATTCCCGGCCCGAACAGTCACCTCACAGCCCAATCGTCATTTTCTTCCGGGCACGTCCCGAACGGAAATCTGAGCAGAAGAAAGTTCCCCAAAACCTGATCCAGGCCGTCAGACGATTTCAACGGATTGTGCCTCCGGCCATCGGGCGGGGGTGAGTTCTGCCATCGCGCGCCGGAAAAGTGTTCATAAAAAGCTTGAAATGATTAGTATTTTGTTATATAGAACCGCACAAGCGCGATTGGTAGTTATTCTGGCTGCGTTTACCACTTCCGCTCTCACATAGACCGAGACACTAATTATCTTACCCCGCGTCTCCGACCAAGGGTACATCTTTCAAATTTAGCCGGGACCAAAGGCATGGCACAAAACAACTACCAGGAAAAGACAGGAAGCCCCATCGTAGATCAGGCGACCATCCATGAAATCGCGGAGTTTGTTGCTGACGGTAGGTGCATTCTCTTTCTGGGAGCCGGGGTGCATAGCCCGCCCCCGGACAACCTGCCTTACACTTACAAGGGTACGCCGTATCAATATCCTGAGGATGAACGTCCACCTCTCGGCAGTAAACTCGCTAAAGAATTAGCGGGGGAGAGTGATTACCATAAAGAATACCCTGACGCCGACTCCGGCGACCTCCAGAGGATTGCCTGGCATTACGAAATTTCTCGCTCCCGAAATTTTCTCGTTAATAAATTGAGCCAGGAGGTTAAGTCAAATAAAAAACCGTCCCCCGTGCTGCGGGCCCTGGCTAAGCTGAATTTCCCGATTATCTGCACGACGAATTATGATCAGCTACTGGAGAAGGCTTTCTACGCCGCCGATAAAGACCCAGTCGTGAGCGTCTATAGTAAGGAACGAAAGCCCGCGACTGATTACCCGCAGGCGGACGTAAATCCGCAGCAACCGTTTCTCTTCAAAATCCACGGCGACATCGCGCAGCCCGAATCAATTGTGATTACGGATGAGGATTATATTGACTTCATCATGCGGATGAATGACGTGAGTCTTTGGAACCCGGTCCCCTCCACCATCCAATACCACTTTAGAAAATTCCCCACACTATTTATTGGATATAGCCTGATAGATTATAACCTGCGGCTTCTGTTCAAGACCTTGCGCTGGAGCGGCGACCCCGCGAACATCCCGCCTTCATATTCCATAGACCTCTTCCCCGACGGATTAATCCGCAAAGTTTATTCCGACCAGAAGAATTTACTGCGGTACATAGTGGTTGACGTCTGGGCGTTTGTCGCCGAGTTGTACCGCGAACTCAATAACGGCGAGGAGATGCCGCTATGATTTCTACAACCACCCGGCGGATCCCAGTGGCGCTCCCGCATGCCCCATACCGTGGGATTGAAGCCTTCCGCTACATTGACTACCCGATCTTCTTCGCCAGGGAAAAGGAGACGCAACGGCTCTTGCGTTTCATTACTATCTATCGCGCCCTACTGCTTTACGGAGACTCAGGGACGGGCAAGTCTTCCTTAATCAATGCGGGGCTGATTCGGGCAGCCCTGAACAACGGTTTCGCGCCTGAAAGACTGAGGATTCAACCCCGCAGCGGCGAAGAGATCATCATCGAGCGCATTTCCATGACTTCCGAAGGTGGAGCGCCTTTCCTCGACTCTATCTTCGCCCAGAATCAAGACGATTCGCCGCGCGTAATTTTATCCGTCGAACAATTCTTACAAAAGCTCGCGGCCTTTAAAAAGCAGGGCAGTGTCGGCTTACCAAACTCTTGCCCCTTGCTGATCTTCGACCAGTTCGAGGAATTCATCACCCTCTTTGAGGAGGCCCCCCGTGACGAAGCGAAAGAGCAGGCAGGCAAATCGCAGGAAGCAATCCTGGATGCTCTCGTCCAACTGATCTGCGACCCGTTTATGTCCGTCAAGGTCCTGCTGGCCTTCCGGGAAGATTACCTGGCAAAGTTTTCCAAGTTGTTCGCCCGCTGCCCAGGCTTACAACACCAGAGCATACGCATGACCTCGCTGCACGCGGACGCGTTGCACGACATCATCCGCGGCCCCTTCGACCCTCAGAAGCTGGCGCTCAAACTAAAGGGGGACTTCGGCGACCTGGCCGAAGTCAAGGCGCAGGAGTCTGTCAATGTCTTCAGACAGGGCGGCAACGAAATTTCTGAGAAGCTCGCGGCGGAGCTGATCGAAGCCATCAAACAATTTAGCGGAAGCATAGCAATCAATTTGTCCGAAGTGCAGATCGCCTGCCAGAGCCTGTGGACGGAAAAGGAGTCCGTTGCTATTTTCCGAGAGAAAGGCGTCGGAGCCCTGCTCGAAGAATACCTGACGAACGCGCTCGGCCAGCTTGAAGAAGACCTGCGCGATCCGGCGAGGGCCCTGCTCAGCCAAATGGTGATTCCGCCCACCACCCGGAACGTCATTTCCGAATTCACTCTCCTCGAACAAGTGCGGGACGAAGAGAGTATTGAGGACGAGCTGCTGAGTAAAGCTTTAGACGCGCTCGTCACCGACACCAAAATTGTCCGCCGGGAGAGGCGTAACAATACGCCTTTCTACGAGCTTATCAGTGAGTTCTTAGTGCCCTGGATAGTCCGCCAGAAAGTGGTACACGAGGAGCGAGTCCGGCAACAGAAACTTCTGGAAGAGAGTCGCCAGCGCGAGGACATCGAGCGCCAAAAGAGGAAGAAGACCACTGCCATACGGATCGCCTATATCAGCATCATTAGCGCCCTGGTGATGGGCCTTTTGGTTTGGTATCTGTACTCATTAAACGCTGAACTTAAACTCGCCCTGACGGCCAAGAGAGCCGCCGAAGTCGAGGTCCAAACCCGAACCGAGAAGGTCTTGCAGACCGACATGGTGCGAGAAGCTAATCAGAGGGCGGAGCTGGCAGCGCAGGAGGCGGCAGAGGCGAGAACGACCGCCGAGCAGGCGCAGCACGAGGCACAGGACGCGAAGAAGCAGGCAGATCTAATCAAACAGCAATTGACCACCATCACGAATGATAGAGACGCTTGGAGAGCCAGAGCCACCGCATTAGAAGCTCTAATTCCTCAGAACGTTCAGGCGTATAATCAATCTCCCATCACCGTGGAGCAGTGGGTAAATTATATCAGGTGGATTAAAACGTCCCTGAACACCCTCGACGGGGCAGGTTTGGAGGTTAATGGCGTCTACGATCCCAGAACCAGAGAGGCGGTGAAAAGATTCCAACACCGTAACGGTCTGCAAGCCGATGGGATTACCGGAGTGGCGACGATAACAAAGCTTAACGAATTATTGAGGAGATAGCTCCCATCACTTTACGGTTGAACTGACAGCGCCCCTTCAAACAGACCCCGCGAATCTTAAATCGCAAGCCGCCGACAGTATTCAGCAAGATAAGCCGCGACCGGCGAGCCGCCCTGCTGTATCATCCTCCGTGTAAATTCACCGGAGGAGTCTATTCATGGCAATCGAAAAGGGCGCGGAGATCGCTCCGGCCAAAGGGAAACTGGGCGTGCTGCTCGTCGGCCTCGGCGCGGTGAGCACCACTTTCATCGCGGGCGTCGAGGCGATTAAAAAGGGCATCGCGGAGCCCATCGGCAGCCTGACGCAGATGGGCGCAATTCGACTCGGCAAGCGCACCGAAAACCGCGTGCCGCTGCTTAAGGATTTCGTTCCCCTCGCGGACCTCAAAGACTTGGTCTTCGGCGCGTGGGACATTTTCCACGACTCGGCTTACGACGCGGCGATGCACGCGGGCGTGCTGGAGAAGGAGCTTTTGGCACAGATCAAAGGCCCCTTGCAGAAGATCAAGCCGATGCGCGCCGTCTTCGACCAGACTTACGTCAAGCGGCTGGCGGGGACGAACGTCAAGGAGGGCGCGAACAAGCTGGAGCTGGCCGAGCAGCTCATCGCGGAGATAGCCGAGTTCAAGCGCAAGAACAAGTGCTCGCGGCTCGTGATGATCTGGGCGGCCTCGACGGAAATCTTCCTCAAGCCGCACGCCGTCCACAAGAACATCAACTCCTTCGAGCAGGCGATGCGCGACAACCACAAGGCCATCGCGCCTTCGATGGTTTACGCCTACGCGGCGCTCAAATCCGGCGTCCCCTTCGCCAACGGCGCGCCTAATTTGACGGTTGACCTTCCGGCACTCATGCAACTCGCTGACGAGATGCGCGTGCCGGTCTGCGGCAAAGATTTCAAGACCGGGCAGACATTGATGAAGACGATCATCGCGCCCGGCCTGAAATCGCGTATGCTCGGGCTTCATGGATGGTACTCGACCAACATCCTCGGCAACCGCGATGGCGAGGTGCTGGACGACCCCGAGTCCTTCAAGACGAAAGAGGAGTCGAAGCTCTCCGTGCTGGAGTACATCCTCCAGCCGGAAGTCTACCCGCAGCTCTACAAGGACTTCTCGCACGTCGTCCGCATCAATTACTACCCGCCGCGCGGCGATAACAAGGAGGGCTGGGACAGCATAGACATCTTCGGCTGGCTCGGCTACCCGATGCAGATCAAGATAGATTTCCTCTGCCGCGACTCGATCCTGGCCGCGCCGATTGTCTTAGACCTCGCGCTCTTCCTGGATTTGGCACAACGCGTCGAGATGAAGGGCGTCCAGGAGTGGCTCTCCTTCTACTTCAAGTCGCCCCAGACCGCGCCTGGGCTCTATCCCGAACACGACATCTTCATCCAGCTCATGAAGCTCAAAAACACGCTGCGCCACCTGCGTGGTGAGGACTTAATCACGCACCTGGGTCTTGAGTATTACGACTAGGCGACGGCTTCAAATTAGCCGCAAGGGGGCGCGTGGGCATCCACGCGCCCCCTCGGCGTTTCACCCTTTTGGTCAAAACTGGCGACGTTTAGGTGCATAAGTCATAGCCCCCGCGGGTGACAAAACTTGTTGCCGGACAGATATTGTCACGCGGTCGCTGCCGCGATTTGTCAATGCCGTTCGCACGCGGCCGGAGCCCCATCGGGCCTCATTCTTTAATTTCTCAGAATATTTTGTGGTGACAATCGGGGCGGAGTCGTATATATAGCGTCTGGTGAAAATTCGCCGGGCGCTCGCGTGGTGGGCCATTAGCAAACAGAGGCCCGCGCGAACGCATCCAAGACGACAGCGGTTCGTTCTTTGCATGAGCGAGGGTGGGCGCGGCCACGAGGGGCCGGGGCCGAACCACTTGCGGTCGGCAACCCCAAGACCTTCTCGTTTGGAGGCCGCCCCAATTAACAGGATCGCTCAGGCAACGGAGGACGACCATGCTAGCAACAATGGAAATGGAAAAGGGTAACCAAATAATGGAAACGGTCTTCCTCGACCCGGATCAAAAGAGTCCGCGCGCGCAGGAATTTGAAGAGAAACTGTCGGCCCGCATCGTCGGCCAGGAGCGCGCGGTGCGCCGCATGAGCGGCCTGTACCAGATTTTTCTCGCGGGGATGAACCCGCCGAACCGCCCCGTCGGCACGATGCTTTTCCTCGGCCCCACCGGATCGGGCAAGACCCGCGTCATAGAGGCCGCGGCGGAAGTCCTCTTCGGCGACCCCAACGCGGTCGTCAAGATCGACTGCGCCGAGTTCCAGCACTCGCACGAGATCGCCAAGCTCATCGGCAGCCCTCCGGGCTACCTCGGCCACCGCGAAACCTCCCCGATGCTGACGCAGGAAAACCTGGACCGCATGCACACGGAGGAGACCAAGCTCTCGCTCGTCCTCTTCGACGAGATCGAGAAGGCTTCCGACTCCCTGTGGCAGCTCCTGCTCGGCATCCTCGACAAGGCGACGCTGACCTTGGGCGACAACCGGCGCGTCGATTTTTCCAAGACGATGGTCATCATGACCTCGAACCTGGGCGCGCGCGAGATGAGTGAGCTGATTTCCGGCGGCATCGGCTTCGCCCCCGGCAAGGGCACGAAAGACCCTTCGGACACGGAAGTCGATCAGAAGATTTACCGCACGGCGGTTGAGGCTGCCCGGCGCAAGTTTTCGCCCGAGTTCATGAACCGCATCGACAAGGTGGTCGTCTTCCGCTCGCTGAAGGAGCACCACCTGCGGAAGATTCTAGACCTTGAGTTGCAGGCCGTACAGGACCGCATCACGCGCAGCGCGGGCGCGAAGTTCGTCTTCCAGTGCTCGGACGCGGCCAAAGACATGCTCCTCAAGGAGGGCATTGACTTCAAGTACGGCGCACGCCACCTGAAGCGCGCCATCGAGCGGTTTCTGGTCTACCCGCTGTCGAATCTGGTTGCGACCAATCAGGTGGGCCTGGGCGACATAGTCAACGTGGACTTGAACGACGCCGGGACGAAGCTCGTCTTCTCGAAGCGCTCTGGCGGCTTGATCATACAGGACATGCCGGAAGCGTCGGACGAGCCGGAAGATATCGCCACGAAGTCGGGCGGCGTCGGGATGCCCATCCCGCAGACCAAGGCCGCACGCAAAGGCCAGGGCCGCGGCGACAAGACCGAGAACTGAAGCCGCTTCACTTAAATCTTCCACGAATGAAAAGCGCCGGACTTTTAATGAGTCCGGCGCTTTTTTCTGGGAGCCTCCTGGCTTTAGTTCTGGGCCAGTTTATTGAGAGCTTCGTAGGCCGCGCGTGACAGGTAAGGGTCGCGGGCGTCCAGGACGGCGCGCAGGGCTGGGGCGGCGGAGGCGTCGCCAATCAGGCCGAGTGAGACGACGGCCTCGCGCCGCACGTCGTCGGGCGCGCGCGCGTCTTCGAGGACGGCGACGAGGGCCGGCACGGCCGCACGGCTCCTTATCTGGCCGAGCGAGTGGGCTGCGGCGCGCCGGACAAACTCGTTCTCATCCTTCTTGCTGCGACGCACGCGGGCGATGATTCCGCCGGCCGGTACGCGCCGTCCGAGCAGTTCCGCCAAAGGAATCACTGCCGCCTCGTCGCCGATTTGGCCCAGGGCGACCACGGCCGCCCCGCGCACTCCGTCCTCCTTCTCCTTCGACTGGAGCAATGCTACGAGCGCCTGTACGGCCTGCCGGCTACGGGTCTCGCCGAGCGCGTAAGCGGTCTCCTGGCGGACGAAGGCGTCTTTGTCCTGAAGCCGCGACAGGAGAAGCGCGGCCGCCTCTTCGGCCGGAAGTGCGAGGACGCTGCGCGCGGCGGTCGCACGCACGATGGCCGCGGAGTCGTCGAGCGCGCCGGCCGCTGCGCGCGAGCCTTCGGGGTGCTTCAGCCAGCCCAGGCGCATAACGGCGTCGCGGCGCTCCTCGGCCTCAGATGAGTTTAGGCGGCGGCGTTGTTTGTGGATTTCGAGTTGAAGCGGAGTCAGGCCGGAAGGGTCTGTGTCCCGCTCCTGCGCGCGCAGGGTTGAAGGCGCGCAGCCGATGAGAAGGACGACCGCCAGCGCGCAAAGAGAAGGGCCGGCCGCCCATCCGAAGGCGGCGATCGCTGGCCGGGGTTGAAGTGCTCGCATCAAGTTCAGGCGCGGGCGGGCAGCGCGGCAGCGCGGCGCTCGGCGCGACGGCGCACGGCCTCCCATTCGAAAGCCTGGCGCGCGCGCTTGTTCTCCTGCGCGTCGGCCAGGACCGTGATCAAATCGTCCTCCCAGACCCCTGGCAGCGCGCTGGCGCGCCGCATGGACTCCATGATCGAGATGTAGTCCAAAACTTCCACGACTTCAGAGTCGTTGAGCGAGTCGAGTTTGAGGGCGAGGCGCTGGCGTTCGGTTAATCGCTTGGCCATCTCTTTGCTCCTTACTTCGGCAAAGGCGACGGCCGGGCGTGTTCAGCTCCGCAGGAAAGCGGGGCGGCGACGTTCGGAAGGCCGTCGGCGGATTACGTGCGGGCGTGTGGGACGCCTCGTTTTATTCGTCACTGGCGTAGGGTGATTCTCCGTTTTATCTCTGAACGCTATTCGACAGCCACACTCGAAAACCATTTCGGCTGACAGGGGAATTCGCCCGCAATATACACGAGAGGCGTTGGCCGGGCAAGGAAAAGTTGACAGCTACTTGTCGTCGTCGAGCGTGATGATGCGCGAGGCGACATCTTCCTCCGTGAGTTCGAGGAGGCCGACCGAGCGCGGGAGGCTGAAGCGTTTGGGGCCTGCGCTGCCGGGGTTGAAGAGCAAGGTTCCGCGCCACTGGCCCGAGTAAGCCTGGTGACTGTGGCCGAAGATGACCACGTCCGGCATACGCTGTTCGATGAGCCGCTGCTGGGCCGCGTTCAG
The DNA here is from genome assembly GCA_963848875.1 of uncultured Acidobacteriota bacterium. Classification (GTDB taxonomy): domain Bacteria; phylum Acidobacteriota; class Blastocatellia; order Pyrinomonadales; family Pyrinomonadaceae; genus QHXM01. The sequence goes on along the minus strand of CAWKFJ010000007.1, from coordinate 179,828 downwards.
TTTTTCCGCGGTCGCGAACTGGTGGCGCACGTAAAAGGTCCGCCCCTGGATGACGGCCCGCCGCTCATTCGGAAAGCACATCGTGGCCGAGTCGTTGTTGCCGCGCACGGCGATGACGGGCGCGACCTTTTCCAGACGCCAGATTAACTCCTCGTCGCCGATGTCGCCCGCGTGGATGATGTGGCTGACGCCCGCGAACAGGTCGCAGACCTTTTCGTCCAGCCTGCCGTGCGTGTCCGAGATGACGCCTACGAGCGCGGAAGAAGCGGCCCCCATCACGAGTCGATTTTGGAGGCGAAGGTGTGCATCGTGTCCACGAGGAGGACGGCGATGGGCGGGTAGAAGACGAGGTCCGGGCGGACGCGCTGGTCGAAGATGAAGGTCAGGTCGTTCATCACGTACTGGAGTTGGTCGGCGGCGAAGAGGCCCGCGGCGATGCTGACGACGTAGCCTACCACCAGGAAGACGTAGGCCGAGCGGCGGTTGAAAGGCTTTTCGGGTCGCTCCTCCTCGCTCATCAGCGAGACGTGAATTTGCTGCTTAGGCTTGTACGTGTACCGCTCGAAGTATTCTTTCAGACGCGCGGCCAGGTGCCAGATGCCGACGACGAAGAGCGCGACGACGACCGTGCGGCCGATGACGCCGATCTGCCAGAACTTCGGCTTCAGCATGGCGACGATGAAGGTTGAGAAGAAGAGCGTGACGGTGGTGAAGACGGCTTGCGCACGCTCGGAGGCGGCCCGGCGGTCAGCTTCGAGCAGGATGTCCACCACGCGGTCGTAGCGCGCCTGCGCCGTGACCATTCGCATCCGGCGGGCGTGTACGTTGTCCGAGTGCATGACGAAGCCGCTCGCGCGCTGCTGGCGCTCCTTCTCGCACTTGGCGTCGTAAGCGGCACGCTCCTGCGGGTCGCTCAAGGTGCGGTAGGCCAGCGCGAGCAGGGCGAACTTGCGCGCCGCGTGCTCGGACCCGCCGTTGACATCCGGGTGGCGCTCGCGGGCCAGACGGCGGTAGGCCGACTTGATTTCGGCAGCGCCCGCGCCACGCTCGACTCCTAAAATTTTATAGTAATCTACCACCGCGCTTTCCCGAAAACTCTACTAAAGAACGGCGATGGACGCCCGACAATGTCTGATTGTCAGGGCCGGGAGGGTCGCCCTTGACGGCGCTACTATAACACGGCGCAGACGAATTCGCACCGCCCGAAGTTTAAGCTCCAACTTCCGGCGGCGCGAACCGAACTAAACCGATTGTGCCAATGGGTCAGGCGACGAGGCCAACGGGGTGGGGTGAGGCCCCGTCTTTCATGAAACCAGGGGAGCGATACTTGCGACCCGGGGCGAACCGAGCGGGGCGAGGACATTAAGTGGTGATCCCTCTCCCTAGCTTCAGCGAGATTGCTTTGCAATGAACGTGCCGCCGGCCACGACCACGAAAACATTACCGAAATATAATTTTGGCCCAGCGCCGGGCCAAAATTGTGTCTACAGCAGTGGACACAGGTGTCCACTGCTGTAGACGAGATTTAGCTTTTTGGAGATGAGCGCCGAGGCGGAGAGGGCGAGAGAGGGGGCGCAAGGGCTGTTAGATTGCGCCCCCTCTTCTGTGCCAATTTAGCTGGGGTTCACGACCGGCGTCTGCTTTTCTTTGGAGGCGCGCTCGACCATCTGGACGAGCGTGCGGACGGCCACGCCTGTCGGCCCCTTCGAGCGGTACGGCTTGGCCTCGTCGCCCCAGGCTGTGCCGGCGATGTCCAGGTGCGCCCAGGAGACGCCGTCGGCGAACTCCTTGAGGAAGGCGGCGGCCGTGATCGTCCCGGCCTTGCGCCCGCCTACGTTCTTGATGTCGGCGATGTCGGATTTGATCTGGCGCGTGTACTCCTTGTCGAGCGGCAGTTGCCAGAACTTCTCACCGACTTCCCTGCCCGCGGCGATGACTTCGTCAATCAGCGCCTGGTCCGTGCCGAGGATGGCCGTGTTGACATCGCCGAGCGCGATGGAGACAGCGCCGGTGAGCGTCGCCATGTCTAGGATTCTTTTCGCGCCCAGTTTCTTTGCGTAGCAGATGGCGTCGGAGAGAATCAGGCGCCCTTCGGCGTCCGTGTTGATGATTTCAATCGTCTTGCCGGACATGGCGCGCACCACGTCGCCGGGCTTGGTCGCCTTGCCCGACGGCAGATTCTCTGAGGCGGGCACGACGCCGAGCACGGGAATCGGCGGCTTGAGCTGCGCGATGGCGCGCATCGCGCCGATGACGGTCGCGCCGCCCGTCATGTCGTACTTCATCAACTCCATGTTCTCGCCCGGCTTGAGCGAGATGCCGCCCGAGTCGAAGGTGATACCCTTGCCGACAAACGAGAGGAGGTCGTCGCCGCCCGCGCCCTGCGTCTCCTTCGGCGTGTACTTCAGGATGATCAGCTTCGCCTCCTCGTCCGAGCCGCGCGAGACGCTGAGGAGAGCGCCCATGCCCTCCTGCTCCATGCGCGCCTCGTCGAGCACGTCTATGCTCAGGCCGAACTCCTCCGCAACCTCACGCGCGCGCTCGGCCATCATCGTCGGCGTCAGCGACGCGCCCGGCTCGTTCGCCATGTCGCGTGTGAAGTTGACCGACTCGCCGACGATGCGCCCGCGCTCCGCGCCCCGCTTCAGTGTTTCTTCCTCCGCGCCTTCCGCGACGACGACGAGCCGCTCGACGGTGCGCTCCTCCTTGTCAACGGTGCGATACTTGTCCGGCTCGAAGAGCCCTATGATCGCGCCCTCAGCGGCGGAGGCCGCTGCGCTCGCCGCGTCGCCCTCCGCGCGCGGGATGAGACCGATGGACTTGACGTTCTTGCCGCGCAGGAAGCGCGCGGCCGTGCCTGCCAGTTGGGAGATGTGGGCCGACTTGTAATCGCCGCGCTCGCCGACGCCGATGAGCAGGAGGCGACGGGCTTTGAGCTTACCGCCTTGTGCCAAATGCACGTAGACCGTCTCGCCCTCTTTGCCTTTCAGCTCCTCGGACTCTATGACCGAGTGGACGACTCCGCCGGAGGCTTCGTCGAGTTCTTTGAGGATTCCCTCGTCGGCCTTCTCGTCCTTGAAGACGGCGACGGCCAGGGCCTGCACGTCTAACTCCTGATAGCGCCCGGCGCTCGTTTGCACTTCCATAAACTCTCTTCCTCTCTCAATCTGTTCTCTACATCTTACTGGCGATTGGTGCGCTCTTTCAATTGGGCGCGCGTCTCGCGCTCCACGGTCCGGCGCATCTCCGTCTCGCGCTTATCGTACAGCTTCTTGCCGCGCGCGACGCCGATCTCGAATTTCGCGCGCCCGTTCTTGACGTAGACGCGCGTCACCACGAGCGTCATCCCCTGGACGGTCGCCGCCTGCTCAAGGCGGTCAATCTCCTTGCGGTGGAGCAGGAGCTTGCGAGTCCGTACTGGATCGTGGTTGGCGCGGTTGCCGTGCGAGTAGGGCGAGATGTGCGCGTTGAAGAGCCACGCCTCGCCGTCGCGCACGGCGACGTAGGATTCCTTCAACTGGACGCGCCCTTCGAGCACGCTCTTGACCTCGGTCCCCGTCAGCGCGATCCCCGCCTCGTACTTGTCCGAGATGTGATACTCGTGGAAAGCCGCACGGTTCGTCACCAGATTCTTCTCTTCGCCAGCCATGATTAATCGAAAGTATCCGTCTCCCCGCGCAAGGGTCTGACCATCAATCCGCCAACCGCGTCCGCCGGCTTCTTGCCTTCGTAGAGCACGGCGTGGACTTCGCCCGTGATCGGCATCTCGACATTTAGCTTCTGTGCCAAATGTTGCACGGCGCGCGTCGTCTTCACGCCTTCGGCGACCTCGTGCATCTCGCCGACTATCTCCTCTAAAGCTCGGCCGCGGCCCAATTCCTGGCCGACGCGGCGGTTGCGCGAGAGCCCGCCCGTGCAGGTCAACACGAGGTCGCCCAGGCCCGCGAGCCCCATCATCGTCTCCATCCGCGCGCCTTGTGCGAGCGCGAAGCGCGCCATCTCGGCCAGACCGCGCGTGACGAGCGCCGCGACGCTGTTGGTCCCGAAACCAAGACCCGCGACCATTCCGGCCGCCAGGGCCATCACGTTCTTGACGGAGCCGCCTATCTCCGTGCCCACGACGTCCGAGTTCGTGTAAACGCGCAGGTTCTGAAAGCTCAACGTCTCCTGCACGAGCCGCGCGTCTTCGAGGCTGGCGCTCGCCGCGACGACCGCCGTCGGGTGGCCCGCGGCGACTTCCTGCGCGAACGACGGACCCGAGAGGCATACGAAGCGTGGCGCGAAACGTTCCCCTACCACGTCTCGCACGACCTCCGAGATGCGCCTGCCCGTCTCGATCTCAATCCCCTTCGTGGCGCTGACAAAGACCATCTCGCCGCCGAGCACAGGGAGCATCTGCTTCAACAGCCCGCGCGTCACGTGCGATGGTGCGGCGAGCAACACGAGTGCTGCGCCGTCCAGGGCTTCTGTTATCTCCCTTGTCGCCTCGACGCCCTGCGGTATCTCGTACGAACCCAGATAGACACTGTTGACGCGACGCTCGTTAATCCCTGCGACCACCTCTGCGTTGCGCGACCAGAGACGCACGTGATGGCCCGCGCGCCCTGCAATGATGCCGAGCGCCGTCCCCCAACTGCCCGCGCCGATGATGGCGATGAGAGACATAAAAGAAATGATGATTGCGGAACGATGAATGCGGAATTAGAAACCAACAGCTTTTAATTCATCATTCCTCATTCCTCATTCCGCGTTTTACTTAAACTTGCTCTCGGCGCCACGCAGCAGTCGCCTGATGTTGGCGTGGTGCATCAGGATGATGAGAGCGCCCGCGGCGAAGGCCGCCGTCAGAATTGGCCCAGGCTGCGCGACGGGCCAGACGTAGACGGCAAGCAGCCAGGTTGACAGCGGCAGCGCGGCGCTCCCCAGTATCGAGCCGAGCGAGACGTAGCGCGTGAGGGCGAAGGCCAGCACAAAAACCACCGCCGCGCACGCCACCGCCAAAGGATAGAGGCTCAGGAAGACGCCGACGCCCGTCGCCACCCCCTTGCCCCCGCGGAACCCCAGCCACACAGGGAAACAGTGGCCGACAACGGCGAGGACGGCGGCCGCCGCCACCCACCAGTTAACCCCGAAGTCGTCCGTCAACAGCCAGCGCGCGACGAGGACCGCGAGCGCCCCCTTCAGCGCGTCGAGCAGAAGCGTTCCGACGCCCGCCAGCTTCCCCGCCCGCCGCGAGACGTTCGTCGCGCCCGTCCCGCCCGACCCAGACTCGCGCACGTCCGCGCCCTCCTTGGCGCGCACAATCAAATAACCGAAGGGGATCGAACCGAGCAGATAAGCCGCGATGAGAACCAGCACGGGTCGCATCAGTGAGCACTCCGCGCCCTATGGGGAAATCCTGGCATCAGGGCGAACCGAGACTATAGCAAGCAACCGAAGCGCGAGACAAGGAAAGGCCGCCCGCTTAATCGCTCTTGAACTCAGGCGAATTAAGTCTCATAATCTCCAGGCATGAGTGAAGAAATCACACAAAACATCTCCGACCCGCGTCCTTTCGAAGAGCGAGTCCTAGCCCTGCTCGATTCCATGAACACCAGACTGAGAATTTTAGAGGAGCAGTCTGAGCGCAGAGCGATGGACACGAAACCTATCTGGGAGCGCGCGCTGGCCGAAATTGGTGAGGTTAGAGAGGAAGTCCGTGAGGTTAAAGCGGAAGTCCGTGAAGTTAAGGAGGAAGTCCATGAGGTTAAAGAGAAGGTCAGTAATTTGGAGCGGAAATTTGAAATCGTGACACTCGACATGATTCAGCTTCGCGGCGACCAGAGACGCCTGGATGGCCGGATGGATAAGCTTGAGTCGAAGCCCGTGTAGTCCACCCTTTTAGTAAACTACCTACCCACCCTGCTTCAAATCAATCTACGCCTGAGAAGGTCTAAGGCTGCCTGCGAGGAGCGCCAACGGATGAGATAGCGGTCGCCGGGGACGATCAGCTTGCGGTGCTCTGTGTGGGCGTCGTCGGAGAGGGCGATGTAGACGAGGCCGACGGGTTTGTCGTCGCTGCCGCCGGTTGGCCCGGCGATGCCCGTGACGGAGAGGCCGAAGTCTGTGTCGGCGCGGCGGCGCACGCCCTCGGCCATCGCCTCCGCGACTTCGGCGCTGACGGCCCCGTGCCTCTCTATCAACTCCGGGTCTACGCCGAGCGCGCGCACCTTCGTGTCGTTGGAATAGGCGACGACGCCCTCCATGAAGTAGACGGACGCGCCGGGCACTTCGGTCAGGCGCTGGCTGATGAGGCCGCCCGTGCAACTCTCGGCGACGGCGAGCGTGAAGCCCGTGACGGCGAGGCGCAGGCCGACGACCTCCTCCATCGTCTCGCCGCGGAAGGCGAAGATGGAATGGCCCAGCTGCTCCTCTATCTGCCCGGCCAGGCCGTCGAGCAACAGCTCCGCGTCCTGTTCGGTCTTGGCCTGCGCCGTCAGGTGTATCTCGATCTCGCTCCGGTTGAAGAGAATCGTCGTCTGCGGGTTCTTGTACTGCATGTAGACGGGCGCGATCTTTTCGTCAACGGCCGACTCGCCCAGCCCCGCGACGCGCAGGACGCGGCGCACGACACGCACGTCGCCAGCCTTGGCCGAGAGCTTCGGCAGGACGAGGTTCTCGAACATCGGGCGTATCTCGCGCGGCGGGCCGGGCAGCAGGACGACGCTCCGGCCCTCGTGCTCGATGTAGAGGCCGGGCGCCGTGCCGTTCGGGTTGTCGAGGACTTCCGCGCCCTCTATGACCATCGCCTGCCGCGAGTTGATTTCAGGCATCTGCCGGCCCATGCCGAAAAACTTCGCGCGGATGGATTCGAGGACTATTTCATTCAGCAGCAGCCGGCGGTTCATCGCGCGCGCCGCGATCTTGCGCGTGATGTCGTCTTCGGTCGGCCCCAGGCCCCCCGTCATCACGACGACGCGCGAGCGCTTCATCGCGTCGCGGATCGTCTCCTCCAAACGCGCGTCGTCGTCGCCGACGATGGTCTTGAGCTTGACCTCTATGCCGACGGAGTTGAGCTTCTCCGTCAGCCAGAGGCTGTTCGTGTCCGTGCGCTCCGAGGTCAGCAGCTCGGACCCGATGGCGATGATTTCCGCAGTCAGCATTGGTCGGTTTGACAAGTCACTTCAAATTTTCTTCCGCAACGCCGAACACTTTAACCTCACGCAGCCACATGATGAAAGGGCGGCCCGGCGGCCCCTGCCGCGCGGGCTGAAGGATTCGCGCGCGCGCGGCGCGGACAGGCGCGAACTCGAAGGCCGTCCGGTCGTAGTCCTTGACCGGCTCCATCGTCGAGATGGTGCGCCACCCGCCATTCTCCTCGATCTGCAAATCCACACGGCGCGAGGGCTTGAACCGGGCGCGGTCGAAGCCCCAGTAGACGTAGACGGAGCCCAGGTGGACGGGCTCCTCGAAGTTGAGTTCGACCCAGTGCTCCACGGGCGTTTCGTCCGAAGCCCAGTTGCCTTCGTTGTACTTCATCGCGCCGATGCGCCGCACGTCCAGCTCGCCGTCGGTCAGCGGCCCAGGATTGTACCCGTCGTAGCTGGAATCCACCGCGACCCGCGCCGCCTTCACCTCGACCAGCGCAGAGAGGGGCACGGGCGTCGGCGTCGCGGCAGGCTGCGCCTCGGGCTTTTCCACGGACTCGCCGCCGCGGCTGGCGACGTAAATGATAATCCCGACCAGCGCGACCAGGGCCGCCGCCCCGCCGAGTATCGCGCCGAAGGAGCGACTCCTGCGCCACTCGCGCGCTTCGACGCGAGTGAGGTTGACGGTCGCCGAAGCGCCGCCGAGGTCGTGGCCGCAGCGCCGGCAGCGCGTGTCGGTCGCTTCGGCCGCGTGGCCGCACGCGGGGCAGGCGAGAGCTTTGACCGGCTGCGTCGAATAACTTTCGCGCACGACCTCCGGCACAGTCGGCGCGACGACTTCCTGCGTGCCTGTCGAAGGACGCGCCGTCCGCGCGTCGGCGTCGCCTTCGACCGGCCCGGCGGCCTCGCGCCCGCGCGCGCGCCTCACCGCCGCTAAAAACTCCGCCGCCGACGCGAAGCGATTCTCGCGCCTCTTCTCTAAGGCGCGGAGGATGACGGTTTCGAGTTCCGGCGTCACCTGCTGGTTCAGCTCGGAAGGCGGGCGGGGCGGCTGGTGTATATGCGCGCGGACGATGTCGAGCTGCGAGAGGCGGCCGCCCTGGTCGTGGAAGGGCGGCGCGCCGGTAAGCATCTCGTAGAGGATGACGCCGAGGCTATAGATGTCAGAGCGCGGATCGACGTGCGCGCCCTCGGCCTGCTCTGGCGAGACGTATTCGGGCGAGCCGTAGTTGGCCCCAGTGTTGGTCTTCTCCGTCCCGGCGAGCTTGACGATGCCGAAGTCAGTAATCTTGACGCGGTCGTCGGACGTGATCAGCATGTTGGCCGGCTTGAGGTCGCGGTGAATCAGCCCCCTGTGAGACGAGCCGTCCTGATCCTGGTAGACGAACTGCTGCGCGTAGGCCATCGCTTCGAGCACCTGCTCGAAGAGATCCAGGGCGCGGCCCAGGGGGAGCGGGCAGACATCGCGCTCAAGAAGTTGTGCCAAACTGCGCCCCTCAACGAACTCCATGACGATGTAGTAGGTGTCGGCGGCGACGATGTAGTCGTAGATTTTGACGATGCCTGGGTGGTCTAGCTGCGACTGGATGAAGGCTTCCTTCTCGAAGCGGGAGCGCAGGCGGCGCAGGTCGCGCTGGCTGGCTGCGCTGATGGACTTGATGGCGACCTCGCGCGGCAGCTTCAGGTGGTGGCCCCTGTAGACGACGCCCATCCCGCCGCGCCCGATGCGTTCCTCTACACGGTAATTCCCGATGATGGTGTCCGTCGCCACAGACTTAACGGAAGGCAAAATTAAAAATGAAAAATGAAAAATTGAGGCGGAGAACCACTTTTAATTAACTTGGTTTCAGCCTCCCTTTGCATTTTTCATTTTTAATTTTGCATTCTCAAGCAGTTTTCTTCTCTTCCTCGTAGAGGTCGCGCAAGACCTCTGCGATGGGCGGCGGGGTCTGGCGGCGCTGGCTGTCGGCCTGCGTCGCGGCGGCGGCCGGCGACTGGCGGGACGGGGCGGAGGCGTCGGCCGCCGGGTTGAGCGCGGTGACCAGATTGAGCCGCTCACGGCTCTCGGCCAGCATGAAGGCGGCGCGGTTGTGGCGCGCGCGGTCGAGGCTGCGAATGGCCGCCATCGTCTGCGGCGCGACCGCCGGCTCGCGCTCCAGCTTCCTCAGGATGTGAACGTAGCGGCGCAGCTCGGCCGAAGGCGCGAGCCTGTGGCGCTCGTCAGACAGGTCGTTCTCAACGATGTAGGAGAGGTGCTCGGTGGCGGCCTCGTGGTCGCCGGCCTTGTGGTAGAGCGCGCCGAGCGAGAAGTAGACGAGCGGCGGCGGGTCCGACATCGAGCGCAGAATGTGCTCGCCGCGCTCTATGACCTCACTGATCTCGAAGCCGAACCAGTGGCGCTCCTCGTCGCGCAGCACGTCGTTGGCGGCGATGTAAAACTCGAAGATGCGGCCCGTCTCCTGGTGCTCCGTGTGCTGCACAGCCCGCCAGATGAAGAAAGTGACGGTGGCGAAAAAGATGATGACCGAGAAAGGTATGCCCATAACCCCGAGCATCGCCATGATGACGATGACGGCGAGGAGCCGCTGCGCCGCTTCTTTACCCTTGTTGTTCATAAAACAGGAGTCAGAATACAGGAGTCAGGAGTCAGAAGAAAAGAAAATCCGTACCCCTTCTGACTCCTGACTTCTGACTTCTGTATTCTGGTTTTCAAATTCTTCGTCGGATGGCCGCGCCGGCCTCTTCGGTCGAGAGCGCGCCGCCGAGGTCGCGCGTCGTCTCCCCGTGCTTGACCGCGTCGGCCACTGCCTTCTCCACCGCGCTGCTCGCTTCATCGAACCCGAGGTATTCTAGCATCATCGCCGCGGTGAGAATAGAGCCAACCGGATTCGCCACGTTTTTTCCGGCGAGCGGCGGCGCGCTGCCGTGTACTGGCTCGAAGAGTGAGACGCGCCCCGGATGAATATTGCCGGAGGCCGCGACGCCGAGGCCGCCCTGAAGCGCCGCGCCGAGGTCCGTCAGGATGTCGCCGAACAAGTTGTTCGTCACGATCACCTCGTACTGCGCGGGGTCCAGGACCATGAACATCGCCATCGCATCAACGTACTGGTGGTTGGCCTCTATGCCTTCGTATTCGGTCGCCACCTCCCTGAAGACTCGCTGCCAGAGGTCGCCGCCGAAGCGCTGAACGTTGGACTTGTCGGCCATCGTCACGCGCCGCCGGTTGTGTTTGCGCGCGTAGTCGAAGGCGGCGCGGATGATTCGCTCAACGCCGCGCCGCGTGTTCAACTCCTCCTGCGTGGCTATCTCGTCAATAGACCCCTTCTTGAGAAAGCCGCCCGCGCCGCAGTAAGCGCCCTCCGTGTTCTCGCGGAAGACGACGAAGTCAACGTCCGCGGGCGCGCGTCCGCTTAAAGGCGTCAGGCGAGCGTCGAGCAGGCGCACCGGGCGCTGATTGATGTAGAGGTCTAAGCCGCGCCGCATCCCCAGCAAAATATCTTCGGCGTGCTTGTTAGAAGCCACGCGCGGGTCACCAAACGCCCCGGCGAAGATAGCGTCGAACTCGCGCGAAAGCATGTCGAGCGCCCCTTCCGGCAAGCTGACGCCATCGCTCAAGAACTTCTCCGCGCCCCAATCGAAATGATGTAGCTCAAGCCCGACGCCGTGCGTCTCGCTCACACGGTCGAGCACGCGCACGGCCTCGCGTATCACTTCTGGGCCGATTCCGTCGCCCGCGACAACGGCGATTCTCTTCTTCGTTTGAGTCATTACAGAGGTACGCAGAGGACCGGGACGCGCGCGCCGCGCAGGACTTTTTCGGCCGTCGAGCCGAAGAGGACTTCTTCGGGCGGGACCGAGCGCCCGCGCGTGCCCATCACGATCATAGGCAAGTCAAGGTCGCGCGTGATCTTCAGAATCTCGACGAAGGGGACGCCGATGACGACCATCCGCTCGACGCTCACCTCGCCCGTCTCTAAGCCTTCCATCATGCGGGCGAAGTCCGCTTCGGCGCGCTCGCGCATCCGCGAAGTGATTTCGTCGGAGGAGCCGAGGCCCGCGGCCACGCCGTCGTTGATGAAGTCCTCGTCAATCACGTGCAGCAGCGTCAAATCGCCGTCCGGCGCGGCGATGCCGACCGCCACGCGCACGGCGTTGACGGAACACTCGGAGAAGTCCACGGGGACCAACATGTCTGGCGCTTGGAGCATGGATTATGTCCTCCTTACGGCGCGGGCTGCTGCCTGAGCAGGCGATCTTCTATCCGCGGGAGGCTGGCGAGGACGACGTCGGCGACGATCTTTAAACTCTGCGGCGAGATTTTGTCGAGCGTGTCTCCGGCGTCGTGCCAGTAGGGGTAGGTGCCGAGTTGTATGATGTCGAGCGCCTGGACGCCCTCCTGCAAGAAGGGTACGTGGTCATCGCCGTCGCAGCCCTCCTCCTCATCCACGAAATACCTGTTGTGGCCCAATTCGCGCGCCGTGTCCCAGACGGCGTCAATCAGCCAGCGCGTGCTCAGCATCTCGTTGCGCCCCAGCTCAAGCTCTTTGTAGCCGATCATGTCCAGGAGAATCACCGCGCGCACACGCTTCAACTCCCCACTGGCCTTGAGCTGCTTGACGTAGTGGCGACTGCCGTAGGTGTTGTCCGGCCCCTCTGGCGTCTTGCAATCGTCCCAGTTCTCGCAGAAAGCCTCTTCGCCGTCGAAGAAGACGAAACGGTAGGTGACCCGCGGTTTCTCCGATGCGGCCTTCATCACGCGCGCCATTTCGATGAGCGCGCCCGTGGAAGAAGCGCCGTCGTTGGCTCCGACGAAGCTGAACTGCTTGAAGAGCTTCGTGTCGTAGTGGCTCGACAGAATCACGACGTCTGTTGACTCGCCCGGCAGCTCTGCCACGACGTTCGCCATGCCGCGCGGACCAACGGGCGTTGCCGCCTGCCACTCGTCAAGCTTCACGTCCAGGCCGTACGACCTCAGTTCCGAGACGATATACTCGCGCGTCCTGGCGAGTTCGGCCGAGCCGGCAGGGCGTGGGCCAAATTCGACCTGCTTGCGAACGTGCGCGAAGGCGCGGTCGGCGTCAACCGTTAGCCTGGCGCGCGCTGGCGAAGAGGTCGGCGTCGGCGCGGTGTTCGTGTTGCTGCCCGGTTGCGGATTGCTGCCGGGGCAACCCGTGAAGCCGAGCGGGAGCGCCAGGGCGAGCAAGAGCAACAGGACCGCGCGCATGCCCTTCGCGCCTGCCCCCTCGCTTTCTTTATGGTGGAACCTTTTCATCAAGTTTCCGGCGTCTCCGCGCCGCCGTCGGCTTCGGGTTGCTGCGTATGTTCGACCGGGCGGCGCGCGGCGCGATCGCGCTCGTTAAGAGCCCGCCCGCGCCAGGCCATCAAATCCATCACCTTCCCGCCGAGCATGAACGGGACATCTATGATGGCGCTCAGGGTCTGGAACATCGTGGCCGCCTCGAACTCGACCAGCGTCGTGAGTTTGCGCCCGAGCGGCAGGTCATTAAACTCCTTGCGCAAATCTTTCACCGTCTCGTCCGACGTGGGCGCGCGCTCCGTGGCCGGCACGACTCTGAGGACGAGTTCCCCGCCACGCTCGACCTTAGTCTGGCAGGCCAAACGCTCCCCGGCAGCCAGACGCTCAGGGCTCAGGCGCTCGCGCTCTGCGTCCGTCAGCGACGAAAGAAGCTCCATCCCCTGCTCCACGCTGACGGCGCAGGTGTCGCACTCGCCGCGCCCCTGGCACTCCGCCGGCAGCCGCACGCCCAACCGCTTCGCCGCGTCCCAGAGGTACGAGCCCTCCGCCACGAGGCCGCTCAGCCCATCCGGTTCGAACTTAATTTCTACACTCATTTACAAGTCCCATGCCGCCCCTTCAGGTCTGAGGCGGCGTCGGCAATTCTGTTCAGGGAAGACAGAAAGAAAATTAGCTGGTAAATAGTAAATGGTCAATGGCAAATGGAGACTGCCTGCTTCCATTCGCCATTGACCATCTACTATTGACCGGCTTTTCCTTATTCAGCGACCGTCGCGGCGCGGGCGTGCTGTTGGGAGGCGGCCTCCTGCTTTTTACGCTCGCGGGCAGCGCTCCGGCATTTGGCACAAACGCCCAGAATGCGCAGCAGGTGCTGCTTGATCTCGAAGCGATGCTTGGCGGCCACGGCATCCTGTATGGCTTCGAGTTCGGCCGAGAAGAACTCTATGATCTCGCCGCACTCCAAGCAGATCATGTGGTCGTGGTGCTGGTGCTTGTAGTTGTGCTCGTAGTGCGTGCGGCCGTCGCCGAAGCGGACCTCGCGCGCCAGCCCCGCCTCTGTCAGGAGCTTGAGAGTGCGGTAGACAGTCGTCTGGCCGATACTCGGGTCTTCCTGCTGCACGAGCCTGTAGAGGTCCTCGCTCGACAGGTGCTTCTCGGTACGCAGGAAGATGTCCAGAATCAGGTCGCGCTGGGCCGTGCGCTTCAGCCCAGCCTTCTGTATGTGCTTGAGAAAAACTTCTTGCTCTTCAGTCATAGAATCCCGCTCGATGCGTAAAATCCTTCGAGGCTTCGGTTCATACTCATTCTAACATCGCGCGGGCCGGACTGTGAAGAAGTTGGAAAGACTGTCCGGCGCGTGTTATCTTTCCGCCCCGATGCCGGGGTGGCGGAATGGCAGACGCTACGGACTTATATTCTTTGAGCACGCCGGAAGGAAACGCCTGCGTGAATGGAGTCAAAGTCGGCGAAACCTTAGCAGGACTTCGACAGAAGTCGATGATGGCAACGCCGAGCTAAGGCTGGCGGGAAACTGTAAGCCAGCAAAGTGTAGAGACGAGACGGCTCCCTCCTAAACATCGCTCGTGATGCACGGAGAAGGCATCGTCCAGACCACAAACTGAAATAATCAGGCGGCGAAAGCCGAAGTGGTAAGAAAATCCGTTGTCCGCAAGGGCGTGCGGGTTCGAGTCCCGCCCTCGGCACCAGGAAACTCTTTTTAGTGGAGCGAGAGACGAAACGCGCCATCTGTTTCTCTCTCGCTTTTTTATGTCTGGCGGAGTCCACCCCATATCGTGCAAAGCGTGTACATGCTCGCGCACATGGTTTACAAGAAGCGCGCCCGCGGACTACATTCCTCTCACGGTTCCAGCCTATATTTTAGAAAATCCCTCGTTTTGGCCCCTCAACCTCGCGGGCTGCCGAAGTGGCACGCTCATTGCTCAATGTATCAACGCCTCGCCAGGCGGCTCTGTTATAGGGCTAGGAGACGACGCCGGCGAGCTTAGACTCGGAGGAGTTGAAATCATGGCTCATGTTAATCGTAGCACGGCGCGGCGCGCACTTGGATTTTTAGTCCTGATTGCCCTGGTGGCCGGCAGCGTCATCCCGGCCTCCGCCCAGCGCCGCAGAACTCGCCGCAATGTGCGGCTCAGCAAGTACTCGCGCCAAACGAAGGCGCAGCCGAACTACCTGACGGTCGCGGCCAACACGGTGCTCCGCGTCCGCATGAATGAAAAGCTTAGTTCCCGCGACGCGCGTGTCGGCGACCGTTTTTCGACGACCGTGACCGAGCCGGTCTACGCTAGGGGCGTCGAAGTGGTCCCCGTCGGCAGCAGGGTTTGGGGGCGCGTGACTTCGGTGCGGAAGGCGGGGCGGCGCACGCCGGGCAACATCAACGTCAATTTTTATCAGGTGGAACTACCCAACGGCATGAGCCGCTCGATTAATGGCTCGCTGACGAGCCTTCAGGCCGACGACGTGAACGCCGACAACGAGGGCACCGTCAAAGGCAAAAGCAACCGCAAGCGCAACGCGGTCTTCATCGGCGGCGGCGCGGCGACGGGCGCGATCATCGGCGCGATTGCGGGGGGCGGCAAGGGCGCGGCCATAGGGGCCATCCTAGGGGGCGGCCTCGGAACGGGCGCGAGGGTTTACGAGAAGGAACAGGAGGCCGAGGTGAAATCGGGCACGGAGTTCGGCGTCATTCTCAATCAGAGCGTGTCGCTGCCCGCAGCGAACGTTCGATAAGCCTCGAAAGGTATCGGCAACTCAAGCGGGTTGTCGGTGCGGAGGGAGCCTGCTCGCGAAGGGGAGAGCGCGGGCAGGCTCCTAACAAAAAATCTACGGAATCGGTCGCCCCTGTCACTACGTAAGCGAGCGACCGTCAAAGAGAGACCCGTTGCGAAGGGGAGAGCGCAACGGGTTTCTCTTTGTATTTCGCCGCAGCATTCTGCGGCACACGCTGTTTTTGTAGACATTCCCGCGGCTTTGCCTAGCGGAAGGTAGGTAGGCACGTTCGGATGCGGGCTTTCTCTCTGCCTCGCACTCATTTTGTGACCGCTTCGCCCTGTTTCTGTGCCCTGATGCGGTCAAATTCCGGGTGGCGATAGACGATGCGCCCGGCGACGACGGTGGCGACGGCCGCGCCGCGCATAGTCCAGCCGCCGAAGGGGGTGTTGCGGCTCTTGGATTTCGAGCGCGCGGCGTCGAACGTCCAGGTCAGGTCAGGGTCTAGAATCGTCACGTCGCCGCGTGCGCCTTTGCGCAGCGTCCCGCGCTCCGCAAGGTTGAAGATGCGCGCGGGGTTGATGGAGCACAGCTCTACGAGCCTTTCGAGGTTGATCGTGCCTTCGTGAACCAGGCGGTCGAGCGCGAGGCCGACGCCCGTTTCCAGGCCGGTGATGCCGAACGGGGCCTGGTCGTATTCGAGCGCCTTCTCGTCCGCGTGGTGCGGCGCGTGGTCTGTGGCGATGGCGTCAATCGTGCCGTCTCTCAAACCTTCCAGAATCGCCAGGACGTGGTCTTGGCTCCTGAGCGGCGGGTTCATCTTCGTGTTGGTGTCGTATCCCTCGACCGCTTCGTCCGTCAGCGCCCAGTGGTGCGGCGCGACCTCGCACGTCACGCTCAGCCCTGCGTCCTTCGCCCTGCGGACGGCTTCGAGCGCGCCGCGCGTGGAGACGTGCGCCAGGTGGACGCGCGCTCCGGTCAACTCTGCGAGCGCGCAGTCGCGCACGGCGTCCATCTCTTCGGCCGCCGCGGGGATGCCGCGCAGGCCCAGGAGCAGCGACCAGTGCCCTTCGTGCATTGAGCCGCCGGCCGCCAGCGTCTTGTCCTCGCAGTGGTCAACCACGGTCAGGCCGAAGCCGCGCGCATACTCCATCGCGCGGCGCATCATCCCTGCCGAAGGGACTGGCCTCCCGTCGTCCGAGATGGCGACGATGCCCGCCTCCTTCATCTCACCCATCTCTGACAGCTCGGTCCCCTTTGACCCCTTCGTGATCGAGCCGATGGGGAAGACGTTTGCCAACTGGGCGCGCGCTGCCTGTTCGATGATGAAGCGTGTGACGGCCGGACTGTCGTTGATCGGGTCCGTGTTAGGCATCGCGCAAACGCTCGTCCAGCCGCCCGCGACAGCCGAGGCCGCGCCAGTCGCAATCGTCTCTTTGTACTCCTGCCCAGGCTCGCGCAGGTGAACGTGCATGTCTATGAAGCCGGGCGCGACGACGAACCCGGTCGCGTCCAGGACCTCCGCGCCTTCTGGCACAGTTTCACTGCGGTCGAGCAGCCCCGCGACGCGCCCGTCTTCGACGAGCAGGTTCTTGCCCGCGTTCATCCCCTGCGACGGGTCAACCAAGTAGCCGTTAGCAATCAGCAGTCTCATTTCGTCAGCAGTTATCCTTAAGTTCTCAGTTCGCCTCTGCCGCGTGCGCGCCGCCCGCCAGCAGGTAGAGCACGGCCATACGTACGGCCAGGCCATTCGAGACCTGATCCAGAATCAGCGAGCGCGTCCCGTCGGCCACGTCAGAAGCAATCTCTATCCCGCGGTTCATAGGGCCGGGGTGCATCACGATGGCGTCGGCGGCAGCGCGTTCGAGCCGTTTGAGGTTGAGGCCGTAATGCACGGCGTACTCGCGCATGGAGGGGAAGAAGGCCGCGTCCTGGCGCTCGCGCTGTATGCGCAGGATCATGACCACGTCCGCCCCGTCAATCGCTTCTTCGACGCGGCTCTCGACGACGACGCCCTCTTCGACCAACTGGCCGAACTCCTGCGGCACGAGCGTGCCCGGCCCAGCTATGCTGACAGTCGCGCCGAGCTTCGTCAGCAGATGTATGTTCGAGCGGGCCACGCGCGAGTGCAGTATGTCGCCGACGATGGCGACCCTTAAGCCACTGATGCGCCCTTTGCGCTCGCGTATGGTCAGCGCGTCGAGGAGCGCCTGCGTCGGGTGCTCGTGCGCGCCGTCTCCGGCGTTGACGATGCCTGCGCGGCAGACGCGCGCTAGTTGGTGCGGCGCGCCAGCCGAAGAGTGACGTATGACGATGCAGTCCGGGGCCATCGCCTCCAGGTTACGCGCGGTGTCGAGGAGCGTTTCGCCCTTGGTGACGCTGGAGGTCTGGGCGCTGATGTTGATGGCGTCGGCCGAGAGGCGCTTGGCGGCGATCTCGAAGGAGGTGCGCGTCCGCGTAGAGGGCTCGAAGAAGAGGTTGATGACGGTGCGCCCGCGCAAGGTCGGCACTTTCTTAATCTCGCGGCGCGAGATGTCGCGGAAGGACTCGGCCGTGTCCAGGATGTGCGTAATCTCCTCCGTGGAGAGTTCGCGTATGCCGAGCAGGTCTTTACGCTTGAAGGGTGCGCTCATCAGTCTTACTCAATAAAAAAGCGGCCATCGCTGGCCGCCTTTAAGAAACCTCAGTCGCCGGTCGCTCGACGATGGCGACGCCCTCCTCCTCATCGAAGTCCGTGAGCATCACCTTGATGATCTCGCTCTTTTTCGTTGGCACAACTTTGCCGATGTAGTCCGCCTGAATCGGCAACTCCCTGTGCTCCTTGCCCCGATCAACAAGGACGGCGAGTTGTACGCGGCGCGGCCGCCCGAAGTCTATCAATTGGTCGAGCGCGGCGCGGATGGTGCGCCCCGTGTAGAGCACGTCGTCGATCAGCACGATGTTCCGGTTATCAATATCGCCGTGCAGCTCCGTGCGGTTGACCACGGGGTTGGCCCCGACCGTCGAGAGGTCGTCGCGGTAGAGCGTAATGTCCAGGATGCCGACGGGCGGTCGCGCCCCTTCCAGGTCGGCAATCTTATCCGCCATCCGCTCGGCCAGCGGCACACCACGACGCCGTATGCCGACCAAATAAAGGTCGTCCGCGCCGTGGTTCTCCTCCACAATCTCGGAGGCCAATCTGGAGAGCGCGCGATTAATCCGCGCCCCATCCATGATGCGTGCTTTCTCGACGAAATCCATTGGCGTTGGATACTAACAAGAACAGTGGCGAGTGACAAGTCGCAGATGACGAGATAGAATCCGTCTTGCTCGTTACCTGTCACTCGTCACTCGTCACTGATGTTTTATCGCTCTGTCCTGCGCCCGTTGTTGTTCCGCCTGCCGCCCGAGCGGGCGCACGAGGTGGCGTTGAAGGCGCTCGCCTATGGGCTTGGGACGCGGTGGGCGCGGGGCGCGGCGCGGCGGCGGTTCGGGCGCGCGCCCTTCGGCGAGTTGCGTCGCTTCGGGCTCAGCTTTTCTAACCCGGTCGGGCTCGCAGCCGGTTTTGATAAGAACGGGACGGCGGCCGAGTACCTGGCGGCGCTCGGCTTCGGCTTCATAGAAGTTGGCACAGTTACGCACAAGGCGCAGCCGGGCAATCCGCGCCCGCGGCTTTTCCGCCTCCCGCAGGACCGCGCCCTGATTAATCGCCTGGGCTTCAATAATGACGGGACGGCGAAGGTGGTTGAGCATTTGTCGTCGCACAGGCCAGACTGCGTGCTCGGCGTCAATATCGGCAAGAGCCGCGTCGTCGAGTTGGAAGACGCGACCGCAGATTACCTGGCGAGCTTCGAGCTGGCGCACGCGGTCGCGGACTACCTAGTCGTCAACGTCAGCTCGCCCAACACGCCCAACCTGCGCGAGCTTCAGCGGCCCGAGGCGCTCGCAGCCCTCCTGGGCGCGCTCCAGAAGCGCAATCAGGAATTGGCACAGGAAGGCGCGCGCCGCGAGCCCGTCCCCCTGCTCGTGAAGATCGCGCCCGACGTGACAGACAGAGACCTGGAAACCATCGTCGAGGTAGCTGAGGGCGCGGGGCTCGCGGGCATCATCGCCACGAACACGACGACTGCGCGCACGGGGCTCAAGACTCCGCCCGAACGGGTCGCGGCCTGCGGCGATGGGGGCTTGAGCGGAGCCCCTCTGCGGTCGCGCTCGACCGAAGTCATCGCTGCGCTCTACAGGCTCACACGCGGCCGCATGACGATCATAGGCGTCGGCGGCGTCTTCACGGCTGAGGACGCATGGGAGAAGATCACGGCCGGCGCGAGCCTCGTGCAGCTTTACACGGGCTTCATCTACCAGGGCGCGGGCGTGGCGCGCGACATCAACGAAGGTCTGGCGGAGATTTTATGCGAGAGAGGTTTTCGCACGCTGGACGAAGCGGTCGGCTCGCGCGCCGCGGAGCTGGTCGCCGCCTGAGATGTTTTTTGAATCACCGAACGGGACGACACTTTTCATGGAGCATTCGGCAAAGGACGGGTTAATCATCGCGCTCGACGTCGAGACGGCGCGCCGCGCCCTCGAAGTCTTCCACGCCCTGAAAGGCGTCGCGGGCATGTTCAAGGTGGGCTCGCAGCTTTTCACCGCCGCGGGGCCGGAGGTCGTGCGCGAGATAGTGGCAGCGGGAGGGCGCGTCTTTTTGGACCTGAAATTCCACGACATCCCGAACACGGTCGCGGCGGCTGGCGCTGAGGCCGCGCGGCTAGGCGTCTCCATCTTCAACGTTCACGCCTGCGGCGGCGGCGAGATGATGCGCCGTACGGCAGAGGCCGTCTCGGAGGCCGCCGAGCGCGAAGGGTTCGTGCGCCCCGTCGTCATCGCCGTCACGGTGCTGACGAGCGCGGACGACCGCGCGCTCTCGGAAGTAGGCTTTTCATCGGGCGCGGCCGAACAGGTCGGCCGCCTGGCGCGACTCGCTGAAGGCTCTGGCATGGACGGCGTCGTCGCCTCGCCACTTGAAGTTAAGCTCATCAGAGAGACGGTGGGCCGGCGCAATTTCGTCGTCGTCACGCCGGGCGTTCGTCCCGCCGGCTCGGAGCGCGGCGACCAGAGGCGCGTGATGACGCCCGCAGAGGCCGTGCGCGCCGGCGCGGACTACCTCGTCATCGGCCGCCCCATCCTCAGCGCCCCCGACCCGGCCCGCGCCGCGCAGGAAATCATTGACGAGATGGAGACGGCGACGAAAGTTAATGACTGAATATCACCTACAGGGGAGCGGCCCGGCGTTTCTGTACGTCTCGGGGATTGAGGGGACGGGCAAGAATTTTTACAGGCAGGCCGAAGACCTCGCGCGCGACCACACGGTCGTCACCTTCCCCTTGCGCCCGACCGGGCGCTACGGGATGAGCGAGTTGGTCGAGGACCTCGTCGCTGTGGTTCGCGACGCTGGTCTGGAGCGCGTCACGATCCTGGGCGAGTCCTTCGGCGGGCTGCTCGCGCTGGCGGCCGTGCTCGCCGCCCCTGCTCATTTCGAGCGGATGATTCTCGTCAACTCCTTCGCCTCGTTCCCGCACCGCGCTACAATCAATCTGGGGGTCGCGCTCTACACCGTTTTACCGTATTCTTTACTCAAGGCTTATCGCACGAAAACGGCCCCGCGCACGCTGTTTAGCGACGACGTGCGTGAGGAAGACCGCCGCGCCTTCCGCGAGCACACGCGGGAAGTCCGGCCTGAGGGGTATCTTGCGCGCCTGCGCATCATCAGGCGCACGGATTTGCGTCCGAGCCTGGCACAGATTAAAGTGCCTGCGCTCGTCGTCGCCGGCACGGAGGACCATTTGCTCGACGCCGTCGGCGCGGCGCGCGTCATGGCGTCAGGGCTGGCGCGGTCGCGCCTCAAGCTGCTCGAAGGCACAGGGCACATGGCCCTGCTTTCGGAACGCGTCCGCGTGCGCGAGTGGCTTTCGGAGTTCGACGACTTTTGAGCCAGGAACCGCGCGCGTGCGAGAGCGTGTAAGACTTGGCGGCGGGCGCGCACGTCAAGGCGACAGCTTTCCCCGGTTTTCACCAATTTTGTGCCAGGAGGGGATTCCACATTTGAAACGCTATCTGACAACGGCCGCCGGTTTCCTGCTGATGCTCACGCTCGCCCCGCAGATTCTGGGCCAAGGGACATCGCTGCCGGCCGGCGTTCAGCTCTCCACGTCTCCCTATCAGGTGGGCGAACTCCTGACCTACAACGTCAGCTACTCGAATTTCGTGGACGCGGCGCACATCGAGATACTCGTTGCCGAGCGCGGGAACTTCTTCGGCCGCGATGGCCTGCAACTGCGCGCGCACATAGAGACCACGGGGGTCGTCAACGCCGCGCTCCTCTCCATCAACAACGACTATACGTCATACCTGGACCCAGTCTCCGGGCTTCCCTACCGCACGCAGCAGGTCATACGCGAGGGCGGGAAGACCTCGGACATTTCGAGCGACTACAACCAGCCCGTCGGCACGACGGCCATCCCTGGGAGGCTCCGCGCAGGCGAGATACCCGGCACCTACGATTTCCTATCGATCGTCTACCGCGCGCGCGCCCTGCCGCTCGCTTACGGCTCGACCTACTATTTCACCGTGCAGAACGACCTCGACCAGTACAACGCCGAGCTGAAGGTGATGGATCGGCAGTTGATTAAGACCAACGTCGGGTCTTTCAACACCATCGTCACGCAGGTGCGCGTGCCGCGCAACTCCGAAGTTAACGACTACAAGCTGCGCGTCTATTTCAGCGAGGACGAGCGGCACGTGCCCGTGCTGCTGACCGCGCGCCTCGAGTCTGGCGAGATTCGCGCCGAGTTGGTCGGGTCGGAATTCATCACGCCCGCCGGCCCTGCCACCACCCCCCCCCCGCCTGTCAACACGCCTCCCGTGAACGTGCCCAATGCGGGGGATGGGGCCGGGCGGCCGCTCCCTGTGGAACTTCCGTTCAAGGCTGGCGAGCAGCTCAACTTCACTGTCTACCTGGGCAATTCGCCGCAGGCCGTCGGCACCGCGTCCTTCCAGGTCCGCCCCCGCGCTACCTACTTCAACCGCGATGGGCTCCTGCTGACTGTCAAGGCGCAGACCTCGCCCTCGGCCTCGCGCATCTTTTTCGCCAACGACCAGATCAACTCCTACGTGGATCCGAACACCCTGCTCCCCTTCCGCACAGAGCTGAATCTGGTCGAGGGCAAAAGCCGCACCAGTCGGACTTTAACCATTGACCAGGATCGCGGCAGCGTCACAGGGCTCGGCGGCGCGGCGCTGGAGATCCCCGTCGGCACACACGACCTCGTCTCCGTCCTCTACGCGATGCGCTCGTTCAACCTGGCCCCGCCGAAGCGCAACGCCGTCAGCATCCTGATCAACGACCGCCCGCGCACGCTCTTCATCACCTCGCTCAAGCGCGAGACCATCCAACTCGGAGCCCAGCAAATCCCCGCCGTCCAGCTCTCGCTCACGACTGACGACCAGCAGCCCGACAAGTTCGCCCTGCGCCTCTGGGTCAGCGAGGACCGCCGGCGGCTTCCCCTGCGCGTGACGGCGAACACCCAACTCGGTCAGGTCCGCGCAGACCTCGCCATCGTCCCCGTCACACGCCAGTAGCCACTCCGAATCCCGCCGGCACGGGCCGCCCCCGACAAGCTGAAATTGAAATCTATTTTCAATTAACCTATACTGCGTACGTGGCCGGGGGAAATTTATCTCCTGGGTTTTGACGGCGGGTGAGTTAATGCTCTCGATGCGCACAACCGATTCGCAGGCGGGGATGATGGGCGAGCTTTCGCTGGCGACCCTTGGGGTCGGCGCGCGTGCGCGCGTGCTAGCCGTCAAAGGCTCCGGCGCGGTGGCGCGGCGTCTGATGGAGATGGGCGTCGTCCCTGGCGCGCACGTGCGCGTCATCAAGGCCGCGCCGCTTGGCGACCCCATTGAAGTCCGCGTCCGCGGTTATCACCTGGCCCTCAGACGCGCCGAGGCGCAAACCATCACGGTAGTGGTGAGTGATGAGTGATATAACTTTACTCATTAATCGTCACTCATCACCGTTCTTATGAGTTCCATTCTCGAATCCCCTTCCCCAGCCGCGGAGTCCGGCGAAGGCGTGCGCTCGCTGTCGGCTCCTCCGCGCCCGCTGACGGTCGTGCTCGCCGGCAATCCGAACGCTGGCAAGACCACGCTCTTTAACGCGCTGACGGGGTTGCGGCAGAAGGTGGCCAACTACCCTGGCGTGACGGTCGAGCGCAAGGAGGGCGTGTGGGCGCTCGCCCCCGGCGCGCCGCCTGCGCGGTTGATCGACCTGCCGGGACTCTACAGCCTCGACGCCGCCTCGATTGACGAGCAGATTGCGCGCGACGTGATTACGGGCCGCGTCCAGCGCCTGCCCGCGCCGGACGTGATCGTCTGCGTCGTAGACGCCACCAATCTTGAGAGGAACCTGTACCTCGTCACGCAGCTCCTGGAGTACGGCCGGCCGCTGGTGGTCGCGCTGACGATGTTCGACCTGGCACAGAAGCGCAAACTCGAAATCGACACGCGGCAGCTCTCGTCCGCCCTCGGCGTAGAAATTGTGCCAGTCGTGGTGACGCAGCGCTTGGGCCTCGCGGCGCTCGGCGAGGCTGTCGTCAAGGCGTCCGCGAAGGCGGGGGCCGGCGCGGGCTGGCGACTCTCCGACGAGGCCGAGCGCGAGCTGGCCGCCCTCGCGGGGACGAACGGGAACTCCGTAGACAGGCACACGGCGCTGCGCGACCTGTACGCGGAGGAGCTGCCCGAGGACGAGTCGCGCAGTCTGCTGGTGCGCGAGGCGCGCGCGCGGCTCTCCGAGTCGAACCCGACGTGGTGGCAGGAGCCTCTGCTCGCGCGTTACGACTGGATAGAGGGGATCGCTGGGCGCGCAGTGCGCGACGGCAGGGGCGAGGCGGCGACGCACGCGCCGACCGCCGCCGAGCGGATTGACCGCGTGCTGACGCACAAATTTTTCGGCCCAATTATTCTAATCAGCGTCATGCTCGTCGTCTTCCAGACGATCTTTTCGTGGGCGGCGCTGCCTATGGATTTGATCGACAGCGGGTTCGGCCGCCTGGGCGAAGCGGTCGGGAATCTTCTGCCGGAAGGCTTACTGAGAGACCTGCTCGTGGACGGCGTCATCGCGGGCGTCGGCGGTGTCGTAGTTTTCCTGCCGCAAATTCTGCTGCTCTTCTTCTTCATCGCCGTGCTCGAAGACACGGGCTACATGGCGCGCGCGGCCTTTCTGATGGACAGGCTGATGCGCGGCGTAGGGCTGCACGGAAAGGCTTTCATGCCGCTTCTCAGCTCGTTCGCCTGCGCGATTCCCGGCATCATGGCGACGCGGACCATAGAGAACCCGAAGGACCGCGTGGCGACGATCATGATCGCGCCGTTCATGAGCTGCTCGGCGCGGCTGCCGGTCTACACGCTGATGATCGCGGCCTTCTTCTCGACGCAGAAACTCTTCGGCTTCGTCTCTGTCGGCGCGCTCATGATCATGGCGATGTACCTGCTGGGCATCGCCGTCGCCATCGGCGTCGCGTGGGTCCTGAAGCGGACGATTCTCAAAGCGCCGACGCCCCCGCTCGTCCTGGAGTTGCCGCCCTACCGCGTGCCGAACCCGCTGACCATCTTGCAGATGATGCTCTCGCGCGCCTGGCTCTTTCTGAAGCGCGCCGGCACGGTCATCCTCGCCATCTCGATCATCCTCTGGGCGCTGGCGACTTTCCCGCGGATGGAAAAGGTTGGGAACGAAGTCGATTTTCACGGCGAGCAGTTGCGGCAGAGTTTCGCGGGGCGCGCAGGCCACGCGATAGAGCCCGTCATCAAGCCGCTCGGGTTCGACTGGAAGATGGGTGTCGCGCTCATCTCGTCGTTCGCCGCGCGCGAGACTCTGGTCTCGACCTTGAGCATCATCTACAACGCGGGCGACGCAAAGGACGAGGGCTCCGACTCCGTGGTCAACGCCGTGCGCGAGGCGAAGAGGCCGGACGGGAGCCCCGCGTGGACGCCGTTGGTCGCGCTCTCGATGATGGTCTTCTTCGTGCTGGCGATACAGTGCATGTCCACGGTCGCCATCGTCCGGCGCGAGACTAACTCGTGGCGCTGGCCGCTCTTTATGATCGCTTACATGACCGTGCTCGCCTACCTCGCCTCGTTCATCACGTACCAGGGCGGGCGGCTCTTGGGCTTCACTTAAGACATGACCTTCGACTGGCAGACAATCGCGGCAATTCTCATCGTTCTCGCCGCACTCTTTTACACGGGGCGGCGGGCCTGGTCGCGCCTGCGCGCCTTCCGCGCGTCGAAAGCGGGAGCAACTCCCTGCGAGACAGGCTGCGGCAGTTGCGGCAGCGAACAGAAGCCGAAAGCCGCGCCGGCGCAGCGAACAGTCTTCGTCGAAATCAGCCGGATAAAAAAGTAAGAGGTAGGAAGGCGGGAAACTAATTTTAATCCGCCACAGGTTTGTCCAGAGTCGCCTCAATCCTTCTGTCCGGGATGAGCCACATTAGCGCGACCAGGACGTAGATCGCGTCAGAGAACCACTGATTCACGAAGGCCAGGGCTATGGCTAAGACATAAAGGAGCGGCGAAAGCTTGCCCTTGATGTCTTTGCCGACGGCGGCCTTGAGTCTGGAGTGCGGACCCTCCTGCACGATGATGAGCTGTTGGAGGATGTAGTAGGCGATGGCGGCCGCGAGGAGCACGCCGCCGTAGACGGCCGTGGGCAGCGGGGCGAAGTGGTTCTCTCCCATCCAGCCTGTGACGAAAGGAACCAGCGAGAGCCAGAACAGCAGGTGCATGTTGGCCCAGAGAATCTTGCCGTTGATGTGCTTCGTGACGTAGAGCATGTGGTGGTGGTTGTTCCAGTAGATTCCAAGGTAGACGAAGCTCATCACGTAAGTGAGGAAGACCGGGACAATCGGGCGCAATGCCTCCCAGTCGGCTCCGTGCGGAATCTTCAGCTCCAACACCATGATGGTGATGATGATCGCTATCACGCCGTCGCTGAACGCTTCGAGCCGCCCTTTTTTCATCTCGCTTTACGCTGCCGTTTCCGCCGTCTCGTACTTGACGCTGTAAATCTTGACGGGCTCGTCTATGTGTTTGACCTCGACGCTCCAGGGGTCGCTTAGCTCGAACTGGCCACCCAATTCCTGCGCCGTCTCGTCCGTGACGAGCACCTGGCCGGGGTGTGCGACGCCCTCTATGCGCGAGGCGATGTTGACGGTGTCGCCGATGGCCGTGTACTCGGAGCGCTGCTCGGCCCCGATGCAGCCAACGGTCGCCTCGCCCGTGTTGATGCCTATGCCGAGCTGGACCTTGGGCAACCCTCGGGCCGAAAGCTGCAAGTTGACTTCCTTGATGCGGCGTTGCATCCCTATGGCTGCGGAGACGGCGGCGGCCGCGTCGTGGTCGCCGCCCACGGGCGCGCCGAAGAGCGCCATTAGCCCGTCGCCCAGGTACTTGTTGAGCGTCCCCTGGTGCGCGAAAATTTCGGCCGCCATCTCTGTGAAGAGGATGTTCAGGAGGTCTACGATCATCTCGGGCGGCGCGCGGTGCGCCAGGCGCGTGAACCCGCGCACGTCGCAGAAGAGCACCGTGATGCGCGTGTTCGTCCCGCCGAGGTGAAATTTTTCCGGGCTCTCGACCAGCTCGCGGATGATGTGCTCTGGCATGAAGCGCGCGAAGGCCGCCCGCGCCAGTGTCTCGCGCTGGACGCGCTCGTGCGCGCGCGCAGCCTCGACGGCCGTCGCAGCCTGCGCCGCCACGGCCGCCAGCAATTGCATGTCCAGCTCCCTGAACGGCTCGGGCGCGCCGCGGCGGTCCACGTAGAGCGCGCCGTAGACGCCTTCGCGCCCGACGAGCGGAGCGCAGGCGAGCGCGCGTATGCCCTGCGAGATGGTCGCGCGGCTGACCGGCAGGTTCATGTCCACGGACACGTCCTGCGAGGAGAGCATGACGCTCTTCTCGATGGCGGTGCGCACGGCCGTGCGGCTGATGAGGTGTTGTGAACTGCCGCCCGCGCCCTCGTCGCGGAAGCGCAAGGAGGCTGGCTGCGGGTCGCCGCCCTGCTCGACCAGGAGCGCCGCGCAGCAGTCGGCCTGGATCATGCGCATCACCACGTCGGTCGCGTACTCCAGAATGGACTTGGTATCGAAGACGGTGGCGAGCGCGGCGCTCATGTCGCAAAGGTGCGCGAGCAGCTCGGCCTTGCGCCGCAGCTCTTCCAGCTCCTTATCCTTCGACAGCCGCCCGGCGAAGGTCGTGCTGATGAGCGAGGTGAACCCGCTGGTGGCTGGCACAAAAGTGGTGCTCTGGGAGAGCGGCTCGTCCGTGTAGCCGAGGACGCCCGCCTCCTCCCACGCCAGGGCGAAGGTGACGGGAACGACTTTCAACTCGTCGCCGCCGCGCACTTCCCTTTCGCCGGCGTTGTTCGCGACGTTCTGCCCGTTGACGAGCACCAAGTTACCGCTGCTGACGTTGCGGACGAAGGCCACGCCGCCCGCGCTGGCGCGCAAGACGGCGTGGTGACGCGAGACGCGCAGGTCGTCCACGCGTATGTCGTTGTCGTAGGCGCGGCCGATGGTCAATTGCCCACCCTCGGGCAACGTCCATTCCCGCTTGAATCCTTCCGTCTCTCGAATCTTGAACATGAGTCTTCGATTGTCGCAAGGGCCAATTTCGCCGCCAGTCTGTCGGGGCGCGTGTATTTTAGCCTAGCGGCGCGAAGTAAGATAGCCTGTCCCGCGCGGGAAGCGACCGAAAAGAAAAGCCCCCGATTGCTCGGAGGCTTTCCTCTCCCGATGATGAACCGACTCTTACTTCCCGGTGTTGACGTACTGGATGCAGTCGCCCTGGTTCTTGAATGAGGAACCGTCGGCGCGCTTGACGGAGCTGTAGCCGCCGTTCTTGCACTGGGCCGCGGTCGTCGCGACCTTGTAGGGCTCGAAGTTGTATGTTCACTTCCCGGCCGCGAAGAGGCGCGCCAGCTCGCGCTTGAGGAGCTTGCCCGTCGGCCCCTTCGGGATGTCCGCGACGACGCGCACGGACTTAGGGCACTTGTAGTCGGCCAAATGCTCGCGGCAGAAATCGATCAACTCTTCGGCGCTCGCGCTCGCGCCCTCTTTCAGGACGACGAAGGCCGCCACCTCCTCGCCGTAGAGCGGGTCGGGGACGCCTATGACGGCGGCCGCGGCGACCGCTGGGTGGCGGTAGAGCACCTCGTCTATCTCGCGCGGGTAGATGTTCTCGCCGCCGCGGATAATCATGTCCGACTTGCGGTCAACGATGTAGAAGAAGCCTTCCCGGTCGCGGTATCCGACATCGCCAGTGTGGAACCAGCCGTGACGGAATGCGCGCGCCGTCGCCTCAGGGTTCTTGTAATAGCCTTTGAGAATATTTGGCCCACGCAGGACTAGCTCTCCAAGCTCGCCCGCCGCCACGTCGCGGTCCTCCTCGTCCACCACGCGCATCTCGTTGCCTATCGCCATCCCGCAGGAGCCGGGGCGGCGGCGCTCGTCCGGCGGATTGAAGGTCGAGCGGCAGGTGGACTCCGACAGGCCGTAGCCCTCTATGACGAGGCAGCCAAACGTCTCCTCAAACTTTCTCAGGACTTCGGCGGGCACGGGCGCGCTCCCGCACATGGCGAAGCGCAACTGATCCGTCTTGAGGCCGGCCGGCACGCCCGGCGGGTAAGTCGCCAGCAACATAGAGAGCATCGTGGCGACCGAGCCGAAGGAAGTCACTTCGTAATCCGAGATGATGCGCCAGAAACGCGAGGCCGAGAACTTGGGGCTGACGACTGACGAGCCGCCGGCGTAGAGCGGCGTCATCGTCGTCACGGAGACGGCGTTCATGTGAAAGAGCGGCATCACCGTCAGCAGACGGTCGCGTTCCGTGAACTTGAGCCAGCCGGCTATCTGCCGCGCGTTGGCGATGAGGTTCCCGTGCGTCAGCAGGCAACCCTTGGGCTTCCCCGTCGTGCCAGACGTGTAGATGATGATCGCCTCGTCGTCTGCACCGATTTGAGCCTCAGGCGGAATTTGGCCCACAAACTCGGCGGTCGCCTGCGCTTCGTCGTCGAAGACGATGACGTGTTCGAGGCCGTGGAGGTCGCCGCGGATGCTTTCGATTTTCGGCAGGAACTCCGCATGGACGAGCAGGGCGCGCGCCTCCGAGTTGTTGACGACGTAGCTGATCTCTTCCGTCTTGAGCAGCGAGTTGACGGGGCCCGCGAGCGCGCCGAGCTTGAAGCAGGCGAAGTAGGCGACGACGTACTCCGCGGAGTTCGGCATCAGGAGGCTGACGGCGTCGCCCTTCTTGATGCCGCGCGCCGCGAGCATCAGCGCCGCGCGGTTGGCGGCCGCGTCGAACTGCGCGTAGCTGTAGGCGCGGCCGTCCGCCTCCGAAAAGAGAAAAGGCTTATCGGGTGTCTCGCGGGCGCGGCCCTCCAGCAGCTCTCGCACATTCCTTGCCTCGTTAATTTGTTCTTCCATCGTGGGCCTTATGATACTTGACTGGCGGGGGTCGAATCTATACCCTTGTCGCGCCTTCCCACACCGCACAGGCACAGAAAGAAGAACTCCCATGACATTTCACCTCGTAAAAATTATCGCCCGTCGCGTTGGACTCTTGCTGCTGGCGGCGTTTGCCCTGCTGCTGTCCCAACCGGCCGTCCACGCCCAGGAGAATCTTTCCACTAAAGGCAAAGAGGTCTACGACCAGCTCAAGGCGTTTCAGCTCACGGGCGCGGCAGAGGCGCGCGGCGTGACGCTCAAGCGCGACCGCGGCGTCATGACTTTCAACGGCACGTTCTATTTCGCCGCGCCGGTCGAGGGCCGCATCACCGGCGCGGTCTTCATCGGCGACGGGACCTTCCGCGCCGAAGTCCCGCCGAGCGACTTTGAGAAAGATAACGTCAAGCGTCTGCTGGGGACCGACGTGATCGATTCAGACTTCAGGACCGCTGTGCTCAGGTTCACAGACGACACGGTCGAACGCCTCGGCCTGAAAGGTCAGGAAGGGGGCCAGGCGGGCGAGCGCGCGCAGAAGCTCGCCTCCGAGCTGAACCCGCGCATCCTGAAAGAGACCGGGGCGAATCTGGCGGCCCGCGTCGCCCTCTCGCTCCTCAACGACGAGAAGCCCGGCCTCTTCTTTGCCAACTTCGACGGCGGGGGGCGCGGCCGCTTCAGCCTCCTGCTCGATCACCAGAACCGCATCCCCGTCGCCAACTTCAGCCTCAACGCCGGCGAAAAGGGGATGATCTTCACCTACAGGGATTCGTACTACAACAACGACATCTGGATGGCTTT
This sequence comes from uncultured Acidobacteriota bacterium, assembly GCA_963848875.1. Classification (GTDB taxonomy): domain Bacteria; phylum Acidobacteriota; class Blastocatellia; order Pyrinomonadales; family Pyrinomonadaceae; genus QHXM01. The sequence continues at coordinate 149,391 of CAWKFJ010000007.1, read as the reverse complement.
TTATTCGCTCGAAGATTACCAGCGAAATCAGGTCGAGTATTCGGACGTCAACGACCTGATTGACGTCGCGCACCAGCAGATGTTCGTGGACGTGCGCGACCCCGGAAGCCGCATGAAGCTGACAACGCGGCTCACGGCGCAGACGCGCTTCCCCAATCTACGCGCGCTCTCTTTCGTGGTCGGAGAATCGCTCGGCGAGGAGGAGAGCACGAGGCTGAAAAAGCAGATGCGCCTCAAGTCCGCCAAGCTGGAAGGGGCGGAGTTGGCCGCCGTTCAGGAGGACTGGGAGGGCGGCCTGACCGTCTTCCTGCCGCGCGCCCTTCAGACCGGACAGAAGCTGGAACTCGAACTCGCGCTCGAAGGCGACTTCATGCGCGACTCGGAATACATCAAGGACTGCTTCTACCCCGCCTCGAACGTCACGTGGTATCCGCGCCACGGCTATCTTGACCGCTCGACTTTCGATCTGACGTTCCTGCACCGCAAGAACCGTCGCATCGCCAGCATAGGCCAGCGCCTGTCCGAGGAGCCGTCGCCAGAGGACAAGGAAGCGCTCGTCACAAAGTACAGAATGCAGAGCCCCGTGCCGATAGCGACCTTCGCCGTCGGCCCGTTCGAGCGCCACGTGGACACGGTCAAGTGGGAGAAGGGCGGCGAGCCGACGCCCATCGAGTTCAATTCTGTGCCAGGCGACTACATGGCCGTCAAGGAGGATTTCATCCTCGCGGAGCTGAACAACTCGCTACGCTACTTCAGCATGCTGTTCGGCAAATATCCCTATCCGGTCTTCAGCGCGGCGTTTCACCCGTTCGGCTTCGGCCAGGGACTGCCGGGCCTGCTGATGATTCCGCCGGCCGACAGCGCCGACAAGCGCACCTACTCCTTCATCGCCCACGAGACGGCGCACCAATGGTGGGGCGACATAGTCGCCTGGCGTTCCTACCGCGACCAGTGGCTGAGCGAGGGGTTCGCGGAATACTCTGGCATCCTCTACACGGGGCTGCGGTCGAGCGCGGACGCGCAGAAAGACCTCGTCAACGAGATGCGGCGGTCGCTCAAAGACCCGCCCCAGATGCTCGGCCCCGCCCGCATCGGGAAAGGAAGGCTCGCGGACGTGGGGCCGCTCATTTTGGGCCACAGGCTGAGCACGAGCAAGACGCTCGGCGCGTACCAGACGCTGATCTACAACAAGGGGGCGCTGGTGCTGCGGATGCTGCACTTCCTGTTCAGCGACCCGGCGAGTGGCGACGGCACGGCCTTCTTCAAGATGATGTCGGACTTCGTCCAGCGTTACCACGACGACTTCGCCTCGACGGACGACTTCCGCCAGGTGGCGAACGAGCACTTCGCCAGGACGCCGATTGCGCGCAAGTACAATCTGACGAACCTGGACTGGTTCTTCGTCCAGTGGGTTTACCAGACGGGGCTGCCTTCGTATGAGTTGGAGTACCAGATAGAGGATCAGCCGGGCGGCGGGGTGGTCGTGTCGGGGACGGTCACGCAGGAGGACGTGCCCGAGAAGTGGTTCATGCCGCTGCCACTCGTCTTCACCTTCGGCGAGAAACAATGGGCCAGCGGGACCGTCCACGCCTACGGGCCGAAGACGCCCTTCAGCATCAAGCTCCCCTCTCGGCCGCGGAAAATCGAACTCGACCCGGCCCGCTGGATTCTCTCCGAGAGGACTTCGACCAAAGGGAAATAATCACGGACGGGAAGACTCAACCCTTTGCGCCTTAAGTTTTAACTTTGCGCCTTTGCGAGAAACGACGGTTCACGCAAAGGCGCAACTAAAGAAAGACGTAAGGCGCAAAGGGTTGAGCTTTTTCGTCAGCCTCCCGCCCGCACTCGCGCCTCCCTTTCGTCCAGGGCGGCGACGGCCTGCTCGGTCGTCTGGATGTGATTCAAGTCCATCAACTCGCCCGCGGCTTGTGCGACGCGGCGCGCGGCGGCCGCGAGCAGGTGCCTGTGCATCGTCGAGAGCGGCTGCTCGCCGCAGCCCTCGAACGTGATGGGGCGCGGCGTGATATCGGCCGTGTCCGTCCTGGGCTCCGAAAGCGTGAGGACCTCGCTCACGTCGCACGCGTTCAAGTCGCGCATTGTCAGATTCTGGCCGCCGAGCCAGCGGTTCGAGATCGTCTTGATGATTGAGGTGTGGTCGAAGATGGTGTTGCAGACCGTGCCCGCTTCGATTAAAGGCGAGACGAGCACGGCCGGGACGCGCACGCCGTAGCGGTTGAAGAGAAAGCCGCTGCCGCCGGGCTGGTCTGGCGGGATGATTCTGTCGTCGGGCGGGATGGCCGCGCCCGGCGCAACGTGGTCGTAAGTGCCGCCGTGCTCGTCGAACGTGATGACGAAAAGCGTGCTCTCCCAGTCAGGACTCGCGCGGAGCGCCTGGTAGACCGTGTGGATGAGCAGCTCGCCGTAGAGGGCGTTGGTCGGCGCGCCCGTGTCCGTGATGGCGTAGGCCGGGTGCATGTCGTTTTCCGGGCCGTACTTTTTGCTGCACATCATGTTGGGCTCGATGAAGGAGTAGGCGGGCAGGCCGTTGGGCCTCGCGGCGTCCTCCAGAAACTGTGCCATTGGGCCGAAGCGGTGGCCGAAGAGGCTGTACTTCCACAGCTCATCCTCTATGAGCAGCGCGTTGCAGAGCAGGAATGGGCCGCCGTGGTAAATCTTCCAACTCACCCCAGCCTCTTCGAGCAGGTTGTAGATGGTCGGCGTCTTGTTAATCAGGACCCCCACGTCCCAGAGGTGCTCGCCGGTCTTCCAGAAGTTGTAGACGTAGCCGGACGAGGTGGCGGCGTGGACGAACGAGCGGTTGGGGAACGTCTGCGTCGGCACGGAGCTGAACCAGTGGTCGCAGACGGCGTAAGCCTGGGCCAGCCCGTTGACGACGGGCAGCGTCTCAGGCGTAAAGCAGTTCATGATGATGCCTGGGGCGGGGGGCGGCTGGATGCCGACCTTGGCGGTGTAGGCGAGGTTGATGGCGTCTGCGTAGTTGATGACGAAGCCCTGCATGTTGGGTGGCTCGGTCGGGTTGGGGATGGGGGTGGGCGGCGGGTTCTGGTTGAACATCTGCGCGTAGACTTGGTCGTAGGGCTCGTTCGGGTCCGGGAACGGGTCCGTCATCACGGTCCCCTTGCCGACCGAAACTGTGCCACCGCCCGGCGCGGGGTTGGACAACTCCTTCCCCGCGACGCCCTCGAACGTCTGGCCGCGCGGGACCGTGTCGGGCTCGTAAAGCCAGCCCAGCACGTTGTCGAAAGACCTGTTCTCCATCATCAAGACCACGACGTGGTTGATGCGATTCAACTGGGGGTTTGAATTGGCCATCGTCTCTCCTGAGTCCAAATTAAAAGTTGGGAAATGCAAAATGGCGTGAAGGACGCCGCCGACTCTATTCCCCGGCCGCGTCGCTGTCAAGACTTTTAGCCGGCGGCTGGCCCGGCCGCTCAAAGCAAAAGTTTGGGCAGGATTGACGCTTTTAATGATATATTATCCGGCGTTAAGGGCACCCAAGAAAAACAACCTAGTCATTAATTCATCCCGCAAGCACATCATTTTTTATGAGCAGCTACCGCAATTTCATCAACGGCGAGTGGGTCGAGTCTGAATCGTCCCGGACGGCCGAGAACGTCAACCCGGCCGACACGGGCGACGTACTGGGAACTTTCAGGCAGGCGACGCGCGAGGAGGCGCGACGCGCGGTCGAGGCCGCGAGCGAGGCGTTCCGCGACTGGCGCGCGACACCCGCCCCAGCGCGCGGGCGCATCATTCAGTTGGCCGCCCGCCTGATGGAAGACCACAAGGAAGAATTGGCACAGCTCCTGACGCGCGAAGAGGGCAAGACCATAGGCGAGTCGCGCGGCGAGCTGCAACGCTCCATCAACGTGGCGGACTTCTGCGCCGGCGAGTCGCGCCGCATGAACGGCGAGACCATACAGTCGGAGTTGCCGTCGAACTTCGCCTACACCATCAAGCAGCCGCTGGGCGTCGTCGCCTGCGTGACACCGTGGAACTTTCCGGTCGCCATCCCCGTCTGGAAGATTGCGCCCGCGCTCGTCGCGGGCAACACGGTCGTCTTCAAGCCGGCCAGCCTGACGCCCGCCACGGCCGTCCGCATCGTCGAGATTTTTGAAGAAGCTGGGATTCCGAAAGGCGTGCTCAACCTCGTCCTCGGCTCCGGCTCGGACGCGGGCGACGAGATCATCAATCACCCGGCGGTGCGTGCCGTCTCCTTCACCGGCTCGAACAACGTGGGCATACGGCTCTACGAGCAGGTGTCGCGGCGCGGGGCGAAGGTGCAGTGCGAGATGGGCGGCAAGAATCCTGTCGTCGTGCTGGAGGACGCGGACCTGGGATTGGCGGTCGAGTCTACGGCGCAGGGCGCGTTCGGCTCATCGGGCCAGCGCTGCACGGCGACGAGCCGCGCCGTCGTCGTGGACGAGGTCGCGGACGAGTTCGTCTCAAGGCTTGTGCAGCGCGCCGAAGGGATGCGGATCGGGCCTGGCTCGGACCCGCAGACAGAGATGGGGCCGAGCGTTGACGAGAGCCAGTGGAAGACCGTGCTGGGCTATATAGAGATCGGGCGCGAGGACGGGGCTGAGTTAAAGTGCGGCGGCTCGCGCGCCGAAGGCGACGGGCTCGACAAAGGCTACTTCGTCCGGCCGACGGTCTTCGACCGCGTAACGCCGGACATGCGCATCGCGCGCGAGGAGATTTTCGGCCCAGTTTTGTCCGTGCTGCGCGTCAAGGATTTCGACGAGGCGATGCGTGTCGCCAACGATTCGGAGTACGGCCTCTCGTCCTCCATCTTCTCCAACGACGCCGCGCGCATCTTCCGCTTCGTAGACGAGATCGAGACCGGTATGACGCACGTCAACTCGCCGACGACCGGAGGCGAGGCGCACATCCCCTTCGGCGGCATCAAGTCAACCGGCATCGGCGACCGCGAACAGGGCTCGACCGCGCTCGACTTCTACACGGAGCTGAAAGTCGTCTACGTGGACTACACGGGTCGCAAACGCGAGGGGAACCTCTATTAACTTAATCAGTCAAAGGAGGACGACCGCGATGCGCGCGAAACACTCACTGCTTTTGATTCTCACCCTCCTGGCCTCCTGCGTCGTGGCTTCGGCCCAGTCCATCCAGAGCGTCTACACGACCTTGAACGGGAAGGCTTGCAAAACAATCGAAGAGGACGAAGAGGCAGCGGGCTACATGTTGCAGCGTTGTCCGGGCGTGGCGGGCTATAAACTTGAGGTGGATTCGCAAGACTTGCGGCAGGGGGTGGCGGTCATCAGCCCCGACGGCAAAAAACACGAGCTGACCCTCGGATACATAGGCGGCGGCGCGTTCTCATTCCTCGGAGACAAGGCCGAGTGGCGCGTCAAGCGAGTGAAAGGCAAGCTCGTCCCAATCGCCCTCATCATGCGCTTCAGCGTCACTCAGATGCAGCCGCCGGATGGCGCACAGAAAGACATCCCGTATCTCACGGTCACCAAGATCACGCCGCAAAAGATTTGCCTGCTGGAACCGCAGCCCGCAGGCCGCAATGCTAACGTAGAGGCGCGGCAGTTGGCGGACAACTCCGCCGACAAGCCTTGTTACGAACCGTACGGCCCCGAGACAAACCAATAGACCTGCATTCCAGAGGAACAAACATGAGCACAGCCGAAACCAAGCCGGCGCAATCCGAGATCGCGCGCAAGCACAAGGAATTTCTCTTCCCGGCGGTCGCCACCTATTACCAGGAGCCGCTCGCGCTCGTGCGCGGCGAGGGGATGTACGTCTGGGACGACGCGGGCAATCGTTATCTCGACTGCTTCGGCGGCGTGCTGACCGTCAGCGTCGGCCACGCCAACCCGCAGGTCAACGCGGCCATCATCGAGCAGGTCAAGACCATCTCGCACACTTCCACACTCTACGCCAACAAGCCGCAGGGCGATTTGGCGGAAAAGCTGGCGCAGATAACTCCAGGTCGTCTTAAAAAATCCTTCTTCACCAACAGCGGCACCGAAGCCGACGACACGGCCATTCACACCGCCAAAACCGCCACGGGCCGCCACGAGATCGTCGTGCTCCGGCACAGCTACTCCGGTCGCTCGGCCACTGCGCTCTCGGCCGTCGGCCACTCGACCTGGCGGCCGCTCCCGCCGCAGGTCGCAGGCATTGTTCACGCACGCGCGCCCTACTGTTACCGCTGCCCCTTCAAGCTCACTTACCCGGAGTGCGGCCTGGCCTGCGCCAACGACATCGAAGACTTGATTATGACGACGACCACGGGCGAGATCGCGGCCTTCATGGCCGAGCCGATTCTCGGCGTCGGCGGCTTCATCGTCCCGCCGCCCGGCTACTTCGAGCGCGCCGTCGAGATCACGCGCAAGCACGGCGGGCTCTTCATCGCCGACGAGGTGCAGACCGCCTGGGGACGCACGGGCGACAAGTGGTTCGGCATAGAGCATTGGGATGTCGAGCCGGACATCATCACTTCGGCCAAGGGCATGGGCAACGGCGTCCCCATAGGGATGACGACCGCCACGCCAGAGGTCGCCGACGCCTTTCCGGGACTAACCTTCTCGACCTTCGGCGGCAACCCCGTCTCGATGGCGGCCGCGCTCGCCGTCATCAAGGTCATAGAGGACGAAGACCTCAAGCGCAACGCCGCGGAGGTCGGCAGTTACTTCCGCGAGCGTCTTGAAGGGCTGAAGGAGAAGTACACCGTCATCGGCGACGTGCGCGGCCTGGGCCTGATGCAGGCGCTCGAATTAGTCAAAGACCGCGAGACGAAGGAACCGGACCCGCAGTCGGTCGTGAAAGTCTTCGAGGAGACGAGGCGGCGCGGCGTGCTCATAGGCAAGGGCGGCCTCTACGCCAACGTCATCCGCACGGGCCTGATGCTCAACTCCACGAAAGACACTGTGGACGAACTCATCGGAGCCCTCGACGCGGCCTTCGCCGGCTTAGACTGAAGGGGAGATGACATGAGAACTGTGAAGACAATGCTGCTCATCCTGCTGGCCTGCTCCGCGCTGGCCGCCAGCCACCGCGCCACCGCGAGCGACTCCGCCGAGCAGTTCATGCAGGGCACGTGGCGTCTGTCCGGCATGAACGACGCGACGCACGGCTGGTTCCTCGAATGGACATTCGACCACGGCAAATTCACCCTCGACGGCTACCCCCCGCTCCACCAGGAGGGCAAGTACCGCATCCTCAAACAGCAAGGCTCCAAGCTGACGCTCGAACTCTACGACCAGCAAGGCAACTTCGGCACGGGGAGCGAAAAGCTCGAAATCGTCCTCTACAAAAACAAGGACACCCTGAAGATCAAAGAACAGGGGCCTTTTAAACGCTCAACCAAGACTTGAGCAAGCCCGATGCCGGGTCGCGGCTCTGCCGCCCCGATGTGCGGAAAGGCTCCGCCTTTCCGTCAGAAGCTTTCTCCAATATTTTGAGGCTACGCCTCATGGCAACAATCTCAAGAGACACGCCTGGCTTATTCTTGACAACCGTGGCGAAAGACCGCCTGCCTGTCTTTCGCACCGACGCGGTTAAGGCTATAACGTGCGCCGCCCTTGACGAGGCGCGTAAGTCCGGCGGATTCGCGCTCTACGCCTACGTTATCATGCCTGACCACTTGCACCTCGTGACGGGCGCGGAACGCCGCCCGTCCGAGGCGCTGCGTTTTCTGAATGGCATCATCAGCCGTCGCGTCATTGATTATTTGAAAGAACATGACCACCAGACCTCGCTCAGAAAGTTAAGACAGGAAGATAAGAAGCGCGGCTATAGATATTCACTTTGGAATCATCACAGCAACGTGCTGCTCCTGACGAGCGAGAGCATATTCATGCAAAAAGTGAATTACATTCATCAGAATCCCGTGCGTGCGGGGATGTCTGAGCGAGCAGTAGATTATCGCTGGTCGAGCGCACGGTGTTGGAGTAGGGGTGTGCTTGAGGATGAGCCACTGATAGTTGACGTTGAAAAGATCGCGTGGGGCAGAGGCGTAGCCTCAGTAAAATAGGGAGACTTAACGGAAAGGCAAAGCCTTTCCGCACATCGGAGCGGCAGAGCCGCGAACGCATGTTATCTACTTCTTTCAATGGAAACAACTGATGAAAACTCTGATTCGTAGCGGGCGCGTCGTCACGGCCGTTGATGATTACAAGGCGGACGTGCTGATTGAGGGTGAGACCGTGTCGGTCATCGGCGCGAAGTTGGAGATGGAGGCGGACCGTGTGATTGACGCCGCGGGGAAGCTGGTCATTCCGGGCGGGATCGACCCGCACACGCACATGGAGTTGCCGTTCGGGGGGACGGAGTCGTCGGACGATTTTCGAACTGGCACAATCGCGGCGGCGCATGGGGGGACGACGACGATCATCGACTTCGCGGTGCAGTTCAAGGGTCAGGCTTTAATCGAGTCCGTGGATAATTGGCACAAAAAGGCGGAGGGCAAGACGGCGATTGACTACGGCTTCCACCTCATCACGACCGAGTTGGAGGACAACCAGATCGAAGAGCTATACACGTTGATGGACGAGGGCATCACGAGTTTCAAGCTCTTCATGGCCTACCCCGGCGTCTTCCTGGCGGACGACGCGACCATCTTCCGCGCGATGTCTGCCGCGGGCGAGCGCGGCGGCCTCATCTGCATGCACGCCGAGAACGGCATCGTCATCAACGAGATCATCAAGCGTGCGTTGGCGCAGGGCCGCACCGCGCCGAAGTATCACGCCTTGACGCGCCCCACGCGCGCCGAGGCAGAGGGCGTCCACCGTGCTATCGCCATCGCGGAGATGGCCGAGTCGCCCGTCTACATCGTACACCTCTCCTGCGCCGACGCTCTCAATCAGGTGCGCGAGGCGCGCGACCGCGGCCTGCCCGCCTTCGCAGAGACCTGCCCGCAGTACCTGTTCCTCTCCATAGACGACTACGACGAGCCCGGCTTCGAGGGCGCGAAGTACGTGATGACGCCGCCGCTCAGGGAGAAGTGGAATCAGGCGGAGTTGTGGAAGGGTCTGAAGACGGACGACCTGCAAGTCATCTCGACGGATCACTGCCCTTTCTGCATGAAGGAGCAGAAGGAATTGGGCCGGGACGATTTCACCAAAATCCCGAACGGCGCGCCCGGCGTCGAGCATCGCGTGCCGCTCATCTACACGGGCGTCGTCGAGAACCGCATCTCGCTCAACCGCTTCGTCGAGCTGACCTCGACGGCCGCCGCCAAGATGTTCGGCCTCTTCCCGAAGAAGGGTACTATCGCCGTCGGCTCAGACGCAGACATCGTCATCTTCGACCCCGACCGTGAGCAGACCATCTCGGTCGAGACACACCACATGAACGTGGATTACTCTGCTTACGAGGGCCGGAAGATTCGCGGCGTCGTCGAGACTGTGCTTTCGCGCGGGCGCGTCGTGATAGAGAACGGCGAATTCAAAGGCAAGGCCGGAGACGGGCAGTTTTTGAAGCGCGGAACGTGCGCGGCGATGTGACCTCCGTAGGAGTCAACGATGAAACTGGCTTTGAGAGTTCTCAACTGCGCGGCGATTCTTCTGTCCGCGGCGCTCTGCGCGCGGGCGCAGCAGGCGCCCGTGCCGCCTTTAATCACGGTCACGGGGCAGTCGGAGGTGAGGGTGGCTCCCGACGAGGTGGACTTCACGCTCGTGGTCGAAAATCTTGACAAGGACTTGCTCGCCGCCAAGAGCAAGAACGACGAGACGGTCAGGCAGGTGCTCGCGCTCGTCGGCCAGTACGGCATCGAGCCGCAGGATGTCCAGACGAGCTACATCACCGTCCAGCCGCGCTACACCGAAGTGGATGAGTACAGGCGGCCCCTGCCGAAGCGAGAGTTCCTCGGCTACGCCGTCACCAAGACCGTGCTCGTCAGGCTCAAAAACATCTCGCGCTTCGAGGGACTGTTCACGGACCTGTTGAAGGCCGGCGTCAACAACGTGCGCGACGTGGACTTCCGCACCTCCCAGATACGCAAGCACAAGGACGAGGCGCGGGCGCTGGCGATCAAGGCGGCGCGCGAGAAGGCCGTCGCGCTCACGCGCGAAATCGGCCAGACCATCGGCAAAGCCTATTCGATCAGCGAGGTGCCCGACAACAGCTACATGCCGGCCAACACATACTCCAACGTAGCCAGCGTCACGGAGGGGGGCTCTTCCGAGGACGAATCGACAATCGCGCCGGGCATGATTACGGTGAAGGCGCGCGTCCTCGTCAGCTTCAGGCTCGAATAAGGAGACAGCTCTTGGCAACGGACTCAGTCAACAGGACGGACATCGCCGTCACGCAGCGCGACTTCGAGGAGCTGCGCCGGGACGTTTCCGCGAGCCCGCTCTGGAACGAAGACCTCGCGCCGACGACCATCAAGGAGCGCACTTGGTCTACGTGGAACATCGCCGCGCTCTGGATCGGGATGAGCGTGGTGATTACGACCTACACGCTCGCCGGCGGCTTCATAGAGTCGGGGATGAACTGGTGGCAGGCGATGTTGACCATCCTGCTCGGCAACACCATCGTGCTCATCCCTATGATGCTCAACGCACACGCCGGCACCAAGTACGGTGTCTCCTTCCCTGTGCTGTGCCGCGCCTCTTTTGGCACAATCGGCGCGAATGTCCCCGCCGTCCTGCGCGCCATCGTCGCGTGCGGCTGGTTCGGCATACAGACCTGGATCGGCGGCAAGGCGCTCGACGCGCTGTTCGGCATCATGTGGGGCGGCTGGAACAATCTTTTCGGCGGCGCGAGCTTCCTCGAAGTCCCGCTCCACACCTGGCTCGCCTTCCTCCTCTTCTGGGGCATTCAAGTCCTCATCATCCTCAAAGGCATAGAGGGCATCAAGCACCTTGAGACGTGGTCGGCCCCGCTCCTGCTGCTGGGCGGCGCGGCGCTCCTGGCCTGGGCCTCGTGGCGCGCTGGCGGTTTGGGGCGCGTGCTGACGGAGTCTAGCCGTTTGCAGAAGGAGCAGAACGATTTCTGGGCCATTTTCCCTGGCGCGCTGACGGCCTCGGTCGGCTACTGGGCCACGCTCAGCCTGAACATCCCGGACTTCACGCGCTACGCCAAGTCGCAAAAGTCGCAGATGCTGGGGCAGGCGATCGGGCTCCCGCTGACGATGACGGCGTTCGCGTTCATCGGCGTCGCGGTGACGAGCGCGACGGTCTTGATTTACGGCCGACCCATCCCGGACCCGGTCGAGTTGATGACGCAGTTCGGCAGCGTGGCGGTCGTCATCTTCGCCACCATCGTCATCTTCGCGGCGCAGTTGACGACCAACATGGCGGCCAACGTCGTCTCGCCCTCGAACGATTTCTCCAACCTCAACCCGAAGCGCATCTCGTACGTCACGGGCGGGCTGATCACGGCGCTGATAGGCATCTTGATGATGCCCTGGAAGCTGATGGCCTCCATGGGCGCGTATATCTTCACGTGGCTGATCGGCTACTCCGGGCTGATGGGGGCGATTGCCGGCATCCTGATCTGCGACTACTGGGTCCTGCGCCGCCAGCGGCTCGATTTGGCCGCGCTCTTCGAGCCGAAGGGGCGCTACTCGTACGGCAGCGGTTTCAACTGGCGGGCGCTGCTGGCGCTCGTCGCGGCAATCGCGCCCGTCGTCCCAGGCTTCCTCCACGCCGCGACGACGCCCAACTTTCAGGGCAAACTGGATAACCCTAACTTCTTCGACACGCTGTATACTTATGCCTGGTTCGTCACCTTCGCGCTGGGTTTCGTCATCTACTATGTTCTGATGAGGTCAGAAGTCGGGAAAACCCGGCAGACAGATTAAGGAGTTTAAGCAGATGCCACGCACCGTCAAATGCGGATTGATTCAGGCCGCGAACGCCGCGCCCACGGACGCGCCGATTGAGGAGATCAAGCGCGCCAACATCGACAAGCACCTGGGGATGATCGAGGACGCCGCGCGCCAGGGCGTGCAGATTCTCTGCATGCAGGAGGTCTTCAACACGCCATACTTCTGCGCCGAGCAGGAGACGCGCTGGTACGAGGCGGTCGAGAAAGTGCCGGACGGCCCGACCGTCAAATTGATGCAGGACGTGGCCAAGCAGCACGGCATGGTCATCATCGTGCCGATTTACGAGGAGGAGATCACGGGCATCTACTACAACACGGCGGCCGTGATCGACGCCGACGGGACCTACCTCGGCAAGTACCGCAAGAACCATATCCCGCACGTCGCGCCCGGCTTCTGGGAGAAGTTCTACTTCAAGCCGGGCAACCTCGGCTATCCTGCGTTCGACACGGCCTACGCGCGCGTCGGCGTCTACATCTGCTACGACCGCCACTTCCCAGAGGGCGCGCGCATTCTAGGATTGAACGGCGCCGAGATCGTCTTCAACCCGTCGGCCACGGTCGCCGGCCTTTCCGAATACCTCTGGAAGTTGGAACAGCCCGCGCACGCCGTCGCCAACGGCTACTTCGTAGGGGCCATCAACCGCGTCGGCCACGAGCAGCCCTGGGACATAGGCGAGTTCTACGGCCAGAGCTACTTCTGCGACCCGCGCGGCCAAGTCATCGCTCAGGCCCCGCGTGACGAAGACGCGCTCGTCGTCGCCGATCTGGACCTGGATATGATTCGGCAAGTGCGTAACACCTGGCAGTTCTTCCGCGACCGCCGGCCTGAGAGCTACGAGCCGCTGGTCACCTAATAGAAAAACAGAAGTCAGGAGTCAGAACACAGAAGTCAGAATGGATAAGGAGGAGAACCGCTTCGACAGATTTTCTTTTCTTCTGTCTCCTGACTTCTGTATTCTGACTCCTGGAGGATGAGCCATGAATCTCTCAATCACCGTCAACGGCATCAAGTTTCCCAACCCGTTCCTGCTCGGCTCAGGGCCTCCGGGGACGAACGCGCGCGTGATCGCCAAGTCATTCGACGCCGGGTGGGGCGGCGTGGTGGCGAAGACCGTTAGCCTCGAAAGCGCGAAGGTCGTCAACGTCGTCCCGCGCTACGGGCGGCTGCGCTCGCGCGAGACGGGCGAGATCATAGGCTTCGAGAACATAGAATTGATCTCGGACCGCCCGATAGAGGTCTGGCTCCAGGAGTTCCGCGAGATCAAGAAGGAGTACCCGGAGCACGTCCTCATCGCGTCGATTATGGAGGAGTACGAGAAGTCGCGCTGGCAGGAGCTGACGCGCATGGTGCAGGAGACGGGCGTGGACGCGCTGGAACTGAACTTCTCCTGCCCGCACGGGATGACCGAGCGGCGTATGGGCTCCGAGATGGGCGAGCACCCGGACTTGACCGAAGAAGTCACGCGCTGGGTGATGGAGGTGGCACGGATTCCCGTCTGGGCCAAGATGACGCCGAACATCACGAACATCAAGGAGCCCAGCCTGGCCGCCGTGCGCGGCGGGGCCAACGGCATCTCGGCCATCAACACGATTCTCTCGGTCATCGGCGTTGACCTCGAAACCCTGCGGCCGATGCCGACCGTCGAGGGCTACACCGTGCCGGGCGGCTACTCGTCGCAGGCCGTGCGCCCGATTGCGCTCCGCATGGTCAGCCAGTTGGCGCAGGCGCTGCCCGAAGGCGTTTCCATCAGCGGCATCGGCGGCATCGAGAATTCGCGCGACGCGCTGGAGTTCATGCTGCTGGGGTCTTCGACCGTCCAGCTCTGCACGGGCGTGATGCTGCACGGCGTAAAAATCATTGACGAATTGCAAGAAGGTCTGGCAAAATTCATGGCCGCTAAACAGTTCGAGACCGTCCAGGAGATCGTCGGCAAGAGCATCCCGTACTTCTCGACACACATGAACCTCGTCGAGAAGATGAGACAGGCCAAGCGCCACCGGGCGGGTGAATCCAGCCGCGACAACGACTGGGCGGAAAAGAGCATCACCGAAAAGACCGCTGAACTGACATCCAACTAGCCAAGTTTTAATACTGCGCCCGCACGCGAATCGTTCATAAATCATAGAGGCTTCCGATTTGGGACGGAAGCCTCCGGGCGGATTATCCTCTCAATCCAAATTTCATCAGGCGACGTACCGGCCTCATCAACCGGCGCGGCGAATTTTCGTCGTCGCGCTTAATAATCGTTAGGAGGTGTTGCCCCCAAATGTCTAACTTGTCCCGCCTCGCCCTCTCCACCATCGCCAGTGTGCTTCTGGTCGGATTGTGTTTCATCTTCCCGTACACGCTGATGATCTACTTTTTCGCGCCGGGCTTCTGGCTCGGCGATTCGCTGCCGAACTCCATGGTCAACGCGCTCGGCGGCTATCTCTTTCCAGTCTTTGCCTCGGCCGTCGTCTGGACGCTCCTGATCTTCAGCGTCTGGATGGTGACACACAACAGTCTGACAAGTCTCCGAGACAGGTACTAACACCGAATCGCGGAGTAGAAGAAAAGGGCCGGCGCTGAATCAGCGCCGGCCCTTTTTGTTATGTAGCCTGTGGCGTTTGACCGCCGCCGGCTACTTGCCTGTGTTGAACCACTGGATGCAGTCGCCCTGGTTCTTGAACGTCCTCGGGACGATGAAGTTCGCCCAGCCGCCGTTCTTGCACTGCTCCTTACTGGACGGCGGGTCGCAGGCATCCCCGATGCCGTCGTTGTCCCAGTCGCCCTGCGACGGGTTTGGTATCGTCGGACAATTGTCATAAGGATCTGCCACGCCATCACCATCGGTGTCGATTTCGCAGTCATACACCCTGACATTGTCTACGTACCAGCCAAACGTTGTGCCGCCACATCCGTCTGTGCTCATGTCCCAACGAAGTTGGATGTTGTTGCCAGGGGCAACAAGGCCGGTAAGATTAACGATCGACTTACCCCACGAGCCATCTACCGAGCCGGCGTCTGTGCCAGACCAGGCACGCTGACCGGCGCGCGGATTATCAGGCTGTAACGTCGAGTTGTAGCCGTTGTAGATGAAGTTAGCCTGCGGTACGAGCGTGAAAGGCCCATTGTTGACGCTAATCATCAACTGTCCGCCATCGAAGGTAGCTTCCGTCGCAACCCAATGCTCGAAGGTTAGCGTCGGCGATGTCATTCCAGCCGGCATGGTGAAGACCGGACTGGTCAGATGACGCACGCCGGATTCGTTATCCGTAGTGCAGTTGCCAAGGGCGGGGTCTTCAGCGAAGAAAGCCTTACCCGCGCGACCGTCCGGCAGCGTACTGCTCACTGTCCAGTCGGGCTCGCTGTAGCCAACTCCCACGGGTGTGCTGGTGATTGCCCAGCCTGCGGTGCTGCCTTCAAAGTCATCAGCAAACACCGTGTGCGCGGCTGTGCCAGGGCCACAAGCCGGGTCTGGTGGCGGATTCTGCCCCAGAAGCGGTTGGAAGGCGCACTGCGTCGGCGGATTACGCATCTCCACAGCCAGCATGGCCTTCTTAACCTGATCGACATCACTTAACGTGATGCTCTGGCCGGAGGGCAAGCCCGTATTAAGATCGAGAAGATTAACACCGATCAAATCCGTGGCCGACTGTTCGATAGCATCAGCATGGTCAGGGAAGTCGCTGGCCGGGTGCTGATAGACATCCATGGCACGGAAGTAAATGTGCGCGGCCTTTGTCAGACCGATACCGCTGATGGTCTGGCTGTTGTAGGTGCCGCCATCCACAATCAGAGCATAAGCGTGATTGGGAACGCCGGAGTTGTTATGCACACCGCCGTTGTCGCCTGCGCCGCAGCCATACTGCGTATCGCTCACCTTGCCGGGGTTGCCGTAGCAGTTGGGCGTCCACATGTCGCGTAGCGCGCCAGTGAGGCCAGGGGCGGTGTCGTCCTCGCCCACGAGCCAGCGGACAGAGTTGTCTGTGCCGGTGGCGCCGCGGCTCAGGGTGGTGTTGACAGTAGTCGTTAGGAGTTGGGTCTTGATCGCTGTGCCGTCACTCTGGAGAATCGACAGGGCTGGGATTGTAGGATCAGGCAGCGCGTCGCCAGCCATGTTGATGATACCCGCAGTATTGTTCGCCACAATTACGCCAACCGCACCATTTGCTTGCGCATTTCTTACCTTTATTTCAAAGCCGCAAACGCCGCGATCGACCAGGGCAAACTTGCCGGCAATCGCCGCTGCGTTCGGCCAGGAGTTTGCCGCGCAGTTGAAGCTCGGGGCGGCGCAACATCCGTCGGAAAGGGTGCCACCGACGGCGTAGCCATCGTTGGCGAGCACCACATCGTTGGTGACGGTGAAGATCTGGGGACCGAAGGCCGCGGTGCCTGCGGGCTTGACGCCAGCGATGGCGGGCGGCGAGTTGACCGTGACCGTCGGCGGCAACTGTGTGAATGTGCTGCAAGCGGCAGCGCTTCGGAGACCGCCCGGCGAGTCTGTTCCTCTGCCGTTAATCAGGTCAATCGTTTCACCGTAGATGTCCGAGTAGGATTCGTTCAGAGCGCCGGGTTGCCACGCGTAGATCAGCCCATGTGTGTACTGCGTATAGGCGTGTGTCCATTCGTGGCCCGTCACGTCGTCGGAGGTCATGCCAGGACAGAACGAGATGAAGACTCCGTTCCAGGAGGCGTTCGGGCAGCTATAGCCGCGATTGAAAATCGCGTCCATGATCGCGCCCGCACCGTCGAACGAGTCGCGCCCGAAAGCGAGGAAGTAGAAGTCGTAAGTCTCCTTCGAGGAGATGATCATGTTGTTGGCTTCGGTCGAAGCGGTCGGGAACGGGTCGCCTTCCTTCCAGTACGGAGACGCCGGATAGGTCGGAGGAACTGTGGGCAGGTTCATACCGTCATACGCGCGACGATACATGGCGTCAATAATGCCCGGCAGTTGATCCACCACCTTGCCCGAGTGCGCGTCCACGTAGACGAACTCACGCACGTCCGCGCCGTTGCCGACTTCCACTTCATAGGCCAGGTGATTCTGGCCGTCGAGGCCCTCGGCGAGGCCCGTCCGGTAAATGTAGAGTTTGATGCTCGCGGCGCTCAGCCCCTCGGAAGACCCCTGGTCGCCGGCCACCGCGGCGAGCGCGGCAGCGGCAGCATCTTGCTGGCTGCGTGACGGGTTCGGGTTCACGTTGATTTCAGGGATGGTCGCGCCGTTGACCGCCTTTAAATCTGAGTTGGCATCGAAGTGCGTCTTGAGTGTGCCGGCGAAGACGGGCACGCCCTTGTACACCTGTTTGTAGGTCACATGCTTGCCGCCCTGGCGGTCGGTCGTTTCCTGAGCGACCTTCAGCTCGGCGTCGGGGTTGGTCAAACCGAAGATGCTGCCGTTTTCCCGAAGGAAGGCGGCCGATTTGTCTTTTGCCGACGCTGCCCCACCAGCCCTTGCCAGGCTTCCCTGGCCGCGACCGAGTCGCACGAAGCGCGCCGCACCGGTCGCGTCGCTGACGCTGACCTTGGCATTCCCGCCCGTGCTGTCCTTGAGACGCTGAATGCCAGCAGGGTCAAGGGTCTTTTTCTTACCGTTGCCGCGCTTGCGGACGGACGAATCTGACTTCTTCTTACCGTTGTCGCTATTTCCCTGCGCCTGTGAAACCGGCACGAGCGGTGTGACCTGTACAGTGACCAGAGCAAAAATCAGGGTCAGGCCGATTACCAGAAAACTTAATTTGCGCATTTAGTTCTCCTTCGAGCAAAGCGTTGCGAACACGGCCGCAACGCGGGGGTTTCGTTTACCGGAAGGCATGGTCAGCAGGGGTGCAGGAGAGTGTCACAGCAACTCTAGAGACCATTTGCCTGAAGACAAGGAATTGCTAATGTTACCTTATGTAGGACGGGACTCTTGCCGCGCGCGGGCGGCGATAAACGTACGGTCGGGCGGTTGACTAACCCACGACAAAAACTAAAGCCGCTAAATCTACGCCGAGAGATAAAGACCGGCCACTTGCAGACCGCACGGGTATCCGCGTTGCGAGATTGAAACTAACCGATTTTGGCCCGCACGATTATACTTGCCGGAATTCTCTTCGGACGGTAGCAATGCAAGACAAGGGCGACTGAGACCACTTGAATTGTTCCAGGCTTTTTACCTCAGGCTGGAAAGCTTCGGTGAAACGCCAGACCTAACCTATTGAAGAGGGGCGAAGCTTATTCTAAATAAGCGAAGCTGTCAAATGAAACTGGACGGTTTGCAAATTTTCGGAAGCCGCCTCTTCCCTCACCCGCGCCCCCGGCCGGAGAGTTCCGCGAGCAGTCGCGGCGCTTCGGCGGCAAGCTCGCGTGCGAGGTAGCCGACACGTCGCCATCCTCGTCCGGCTGCGGCAGTCCCCACGCGCGCAGGAGCGCGGGCGTGATGATGACAGCCGGGCTCACAGAATCCCGCGCCGCGCTCCTGCCCGCCCCGGTTTTAGCGCTTCCCTTTTTAGCCAAGCTCGTTGTTTCTCGCGGCCGCGCGCTCGCTGAGAGCCGTCAACCAGGAGGGCGAAATGTCGGACTGGCTCTCCTTCCCCCTGGCGCGTTCTGTGCCAATTCCGCCGGGGGCCGGCAAGAGCCTGTTGACGAGGCCGAGCAGGTCAGCGGTCGCCCCTGGGAAGAGGCCGTGGAAGAGAACGGCGAGCTGCGCCTGAATCGAGAGCACCACTTCGGCGTCGCCGCGCCTGCAAGCCGCGACCACCTGCCGCGCCGCGCGCTCCGCGCTCATCGAAGAGATGGGGAGCGAGTCGCTGATGCTGAACCAGGCGTACTCGGCGCGGTGCTGGCCTTTGAACATTGCGTTGCGCGGGCTGCCCGTGCGCATCAGCCCAGGGCAGACAGTCGTCACGACGACGCCGTCTTTTTTCAGCTCGGCCCGCAAGCCCTCTGAGAGGCCGACCAGCGCGAACTTGCTCGCGCTATACGGCAGCAGGTGCGGGACGCTGATCTTGCCGCCGATGGAGGCGATGTTGACGACACGGCCGTCGCGCCGGCCACGCATCTCCGGCAGCACGGCGAGCGTCATGTAGAGCGGCCCCCAGAAGTGCGTCTTCATGGCCTCCTCGTAATCTTCGAGCGTCATCACCTCCAGGGGGCCGACCTCTATGACGCCCGCGTTGTTGACCAACACGTCAACGCGCCCGAAATGCTCGCGGACGCGGTTGACGGTCTCTTCCACCTGCGACCTGTCGGTGACATCGCACTTCAAGGCCAGGACCCTCGCGCCGCGCCTGACTAAATCCATGCGCGCGCGTTCGAGTTCCTCCGGGTCGCGCGCGCAGATGGCAACGCGCGCCCCCTGGCGCGCGAACTCGCGCGCCAGCAACAACCCTAGCCCGCGCGAGCCGCCCGTAATCAGCACCGTCTTGTCCCTGAAATCGTACCCCGTCAACCGGCGTACGAGCGCACGCCCAGCCAGCAGCGCCCCAGCCCCGGCCAGCCCGAGCAACAACCTGTCCTTCTGTTTTTTCTTCATCGCCCTTCCTTAATTTATCCGAACATCGCCACGACCGGCGTGTGGTCTGAGGGGCGCTCCCAGGAGCGCGGCTCCTTGTCTATCCAGGTCTCCTTCGAGCTTTGGGCCAATGGCTCAGAAACCCAGATGTGGTCTATGCGGAGTCCAGCGTCGCGGCGGAATGCGCCCTGGCGATAGTCCCACCAGGAGTAATGCCCGCCCTCCTCCGTGTGCAGGCGGAAGGCGTCGGCGAAGCCCCACTCGCGGACGTGCTCCAGCGCGGCGCGCTCTCGGCGGCTGAAGAGGACTTGCCCCTCCCACGCCGCAGGGTCGTACACGTCGCGCTCCTCAGGCGCGACGTTGAAGTCGCCGCAGAGCAGGACTCGCTCATTCGTGTCGTAATGCTCGTCGAAGAAGAGGCGCAGTCGCTGCATCCATTCGAGCTTGAAGCGGTACTTGTCGGAGCCGACGAACTGCCCGTTCGGGACGTAGACGTTGACGACGCGCACGCCGCCCACCGTCCCTGCTATCAGGCGAGCGTGCGCCCCCTCCTCGTCGTCCGGGAAGCCGCGTCGCACGTCCTCACACGCCTCGCGCGACACAATCGCCACGCCGTTGTAAGTCCGCTGGCCGAAGACCGCAGACTGATAGCCCAGCTCCGCGAAAGCCTCTGTCGGGAACTTCTCGTCCATGCACTTGAGTTCCTGCAAGCAGAGCACGTCGGGGCGCTCACTTTCGAGCCACTTCGTCACGACGGGCAGCCGCGCCGTTATCGAGTTGACGTTCCAGGTTGCGAGTTTCATAACGATGCGATCAGGCCCGCGATTAAGGCGGCGCGCCGCACGAGGGCCGCAGACTCAATGTGTTCGTGTACGGCGTGCGCGCCGTCGCCGTCAACGCCGAGGCCGTCGAGGACGGGCACACCAAGCGCCGCGGAGAAGTTTCCGTCCGAAGCTCCGCCGACCGAAGCCTCGCCCAGCTCGAAATCCAGATGGGCCGCCACGCCGCGCGCGAGTTCAAAGAGGGCAGCGACCTCTGCGGTCCTTTCGAGCGGCGGACGGTTGATGCCGCCCTCGACCGTGAGCCGCACGCGCTCGTCGAAAGGGCGGGCGCTCAGGATCGTCTCTTCGAGCCGCCGCGCGTCTTCGGCCGAACCGAAGCGCAGGTCAATCTCGGCGCGCGCTTCGGCCGCGACGACGTTCGAGCGCGTGCCGCCTTGAAAGACGCCGACGTTGACACTGACGCCGCGCGCAGGGTCGCTCAGAGAGTGCAGGCGCTGCGTCTGCCGGGCCAATTCCAGAATCGCGCTCGCGCCCTTCTCCGGCTCAAGGCCCGCGTGCGCGGCCACGCCGTGCGCGGTCATCGTGAACATCCCGGTCCCCTTGCGCGCCGTCTTGACGCGGCCGCCGCTCGCGGAGGGTTCGAGCACGAGGACGGTGTGCGCCTTCCGCGTCTCTTCTTCGACGAGGGCGCGGCCCGTGAAGCTCCCCACCTCCTCGTCGCACGTCAGCAGGAGCACGACCGCGCGGCGCGGCGCGAGGTCTGGCCGGGCGCAGACGCGCAGCGCATCGAGCGCAAGCGCGCAGTTGGCCTTCATGTCGAAAATTCCTGGCCCATAAATGCGCCCGCCCTCCTCGCGCCAGGGCCGCTCGTTGATCGTGCCTCGCGGGTGAACCGTGTCCGTGTGGCCGACGAGCAGGATGGATGGCGACTCTTCGCGCGCGTCGTCAGCGAAGGCGCTGACGCGCAGGTGCTCGCCGTAGTCCGGGCTCTCTATGCGCTCGATTGAAGTGACGCCCTCAATCGAGCGGGCCGCCTCCGCCAACAGGCGGACGACAGCGCGGCTGCCCTCCACGTCGCCCGAAGGCGACTCGGCCTCGACCAGCGCCCGCACGAGCGCCAGCGTCTCGCCGCGCCTCGATTCCAGCAACGCCAGCGCCTCGCCGGCCATAGACTTTGTAAACTCACGCGCCATGAATCTGCCTTATGACCTCACCTCTTCTTTTCTGACCGTCAGCTTCTCGATTCGTTCGCGCTTGACCTCGAACCCGATACCGGGTGAGTCGGGCGCGATGATCGTGCCTTGCGGCGTGACGGTCACGGGCGGCTCGATGATGTCCTCGGCCCAATAGCGAGCGCTCGCCGACACGTCGCCGGGGAGCGTGAAGCCCGCGAGGGTGGCGAGCGCGATGTTGTGCGCGCGGCCGACGCCAGATTCGAGCATCCCGCCGCACCAGACGTGTACGTCCCGCTCGCGGCAGACGCGCTCGACGCGCGCAGCCTCCGCGTGGCCCCCGACGCGACCGAGCTTGACGTTGACGACGCGGCACGCCCCCAGTTCAATCGCCTTGCGCGCGTCCTCAGGCGTGCGGATCGACTCGTCCAGGCAGACGGGCGTGCGAAGCTGCTTCTGCAACTCAGCGTGGTCGAGCATGTCGTCGAACGCGAGCGGCTGCTCAATCATCGTCAGGCCGAACTCGTCCATCGCGCGCAAAGTGGGCGTGTCGGTGAGCGTGTAAGCCGAATTCGCGTCCGCCATCAACTGAATGTCCGGGAAACGCGCGCGCACTTTTTCCAGCACCCCTACGTCCCAGCCAGGCTTAATCTTGATCTTGATGCGCTGGTAGCCAGCGTCCAGCTCGCGCCCTATAGTTTCGAGCAGCGCCTCGACCGTGTCCTGAATCCCTATCGAGACGCCGCACGGAATCTCGCGGCGCACGCCGCCCAGGCGCCGCCAAAGGGGCACGCCCGCGCGCCGCGTCTCCAGGTCCCAGCAGGCCGTCTCGATTGCTGCCTTCGCCATGCGGTTGCCGCGCACGGCCCCCATCAGTGAGAAGACCCCGGCGGCCGTTTCGACTTCGCGCCCGACGACCATCGGCCCCAGGTAATCTCTGAGCGTGGCCCAGGCAGACTCAGTCCACTCCTCGCAGTAGAAAGGCCCCTCGCCCGCTGTGCATTCGCCCCAGCCCTCCGCGCCGTCCGCGTCCACAACGCGCACGAGCACGATGCGCCGCTCGGTCGTGCGCCCGAAGCTCGTCTCGAAGAAGCGCACGAGCGGCAGACGAATCTCGCGCAGCTCAATCCGGTTGATGATCACAAAGTTTACTCCAAGATGCACAGCATTATGCCCTGCCCTACTCGTCTTTGCCAGTAACGGGAAAAAGAAAAGCGGCCCCCTTGGGGACCGCCTCTTTGTAAAGTAGAAAGGGGACGCGCGCCGGATTAAAGACTGCCCTCCGGCACGGCCGCGGGGTCGTGCGCGCCTTCGGTCGAGGTCTCGCCCTGGTCGTTGAGCGCGGCGTGCATAGTGTGCCACGGCAAGCTCGCGCACTTGACGCGCGCCGGGAAATCGCGCACGCCCGCGAAGATGGTCAGGCGTCCCAGGTGATGCGTCTCCGCCGCCTCGTCCAGCTCGCCCGTCACCATCCTGTGGAACTCGCCGAAGAGCGTCTCGGCCTCCTGCTTGGTCTTGCCCTTGACGCTCTGCGTCATCATGCTCGCCGCCGCCTTAGAAATGGCACAGCCAGAGCCCTCGAAGCTCACGTCCTTGACCACCTCGTCTTCGAGCTGCATGTAGACCGTCAACTGGTCGCCGCACAGCGGATTGTACCCCTCGGCGTGGCGGTTAGCGTCTTCCAGCCGCCGAAAGTTCCGCGGCTTCTTGTTGTGGTCTAGGATTACCTGCTGGTAAAGCTCACTCAGTTCTGACATAACAATAAGAGCAATGATGAATTAAAAACAGCTTGTCATTAATTCATCATTCATCATTCCGCATTCCGCATTACGAAAATACCTCTATCACTTTTTCGACCGCGCGGACGAGCGTGTCCACTTCCTGCCTGGTGTTGTAGAAGGCGAATGAGGCGCGGGCCGTCGCCGGCACGTTGAAGCGCTGCATCACGGGCTGGGCGCAGTGGTGGCCGGCGCGGACGGCGATGCCCTCCTGGTCTAGAATTGTGCCAATGTCGTGCGGGTGTACGTCGTCCACGACGAAGGAGAGGACGCTCGCCTTCTCGGCAGCCGTCCCGATGATGCGCACGCCTTCGATGGCGCTGAGCTTCGCGGTCGCGTAGGCCAGAAGCTCCTGCTCGTAGGCCACCGCTTGCTCACGCCCGATGGCGTTCAGATAATCTATCGCCGCGCCGAGCCCTATCTGCGAGGCGATGGCCGGCGTCCCCGCCTCGAACTTGTTCGGCAGCCCCGCGTACGTGGTCTTCTCGAAAGTGACGGTGCGAATCATGTCGCCGCCGCCCTGGAACGGGTTCATCTGTTCGAGCCACTCGGCCTTGCCGTAGACGACGCCGCTGCCAGTTGGCGCGAACATCTTGTGGCCCGAGAAGACGTAGAAGTCACAGTCCAGCTCCTGCACGTTTATGGGCAGATGGACGATGCCCTGCGCGCCGTCAATCAGCACGGGCACGCCGTACTTGTGCGCGCGCACAATAATCTCCTTGACGGGGTTGACGGTGCCGAGCGCGTTCGAGATGTGCGTGACGGCGACGATGCGCGTCCGCTCGTTCAAGAGCGCGTCGTACTCGTCCATGACCAACTCGCCCGCGTCGTTCATCGGGATGACGCGCAGGCGCGCGCCCTTCTCTTCGCAGAGCATCTGCCAGGGGACTATGTTGGCGTGGTGCTCCATCGCGGAGATGATGACTTCGTCACCCTCGCGGACGAACTTGCGCCCGTAGCCGTGCATCACGAGGTTGATGCCCTCGGTCGCGCCGCGCACGAAGATGCACTCCTTTGATTCGCGCGCGTTGATGAAGCGCTTGACCTTCTCGCGCGCGCCCTCGTAGGCGGTCGTCGCCTTCTGGCTCAGATAGTGTACGCCGCGGTGTATGTTCGAATGTTCCTGCTCCAGGTAGACGCTGCCGCGGTCTATGACGAGTTGCGGGACTTGCGAGGACGCGGCGTTGTCCAGGTAGACGAGCGGCTTGCCGTTGACCGTCTGCCGCAGGACCGGGAAGTCTTCGCGGATGCGCTCGACGTCCCAGGCCCCTTGCCGCTCGCGCTCGTCCCCGGCGCGCACCTGATTTTCGACTAAAGCCATTCCAGTAGCTCTCATTTCTCTTGATTGCTGGCGCTGTCTACGGGCGTCGGAATCTTCTTCCACGTGATCGTGCAGCGGTCGCCCCTGACCAGCGACTCGACGCGGAACAGGGCGTAATAGTCTGCGTCGCCGTCCACGACGTGAATGACGTAGATGTGGCCTACGACCGCTTTCACAAAGACCGGATCAATCTTCGGAACTCCGTCCCTCTTCGGGCGCGACGCGGGCGGAGGAGGCGCGGTCTTAGCCCGCGACAGCCAAGGTTGCTCCACAGGGGGAGGCGTTTGAGTCATGCTCTGCTGCGGGTGCAATGCTATTGCTCCTACCCCGTCGGT
The DNA here is from genome assembly GCA_963848875.1 of uncultured Acidobacteriota bacterium. GTDB lineage: Bacteria > Acidobacteriota > Blastocatellia > Pyrinomonadales > Pyrinomonadaceae > QHXM01. Next base: position 124,702 of record CAWKFJ010000007.1, on the reverse strand, counting down.
TGCCGGAGCGCCCGGTTTACCGTCCGCGCCGTCCGCGCCGCTCGTGTCAACGGTGATCCTGCGCTCCTCTCCCTCTTTCAGCTTGGGGAAGGGCTCGACGGCCGGGACCTCGAAATATTCAGACCAAGTGTGCGCGCCCAAATCCCTGAAGGCGCTCCGGGTCCCTCGGTTCGTAGAGACCTGGAACCAATCGTGCTCCTCTCCGGCGTAAAGCGCGCCATAGACCAGATCAAAGCGAGCGCCGTGAGGCACAAAACTCGCGGTCTCGAAGTTGAACAGCGCCTTCTCGACGTAGTACCCGTGCTTGTTCTGAGAAAAGAGCGTGACTTCGGGTAACCCGGAGTTCTGCGCGCGGGCCGGGCCGACAGACGTTAAAGTCAGAAGCAGAGCGAACAGCCAAAGTTTTTTCATCTCCCTCAGACTCCTCTCGCAAACAAACTTTTAAGTCTCCAGCCGCCAGCGCAGCCGGTTCAAGACCGCTTCATCCAACTGTCCCCTGATGGATTGGATCTTGATCTTATCAATCACCTCTTCTGCGAACCCGTAGGTCAGAAGATTCCGCGCGAGGTCCGCGTGCAAGCCGCGACTCTCAAGGTAGAACAGCTCCTCTTCTTCCAACTGCCCGACGGTCGCGCCGTGCGCGCACTTGACGTCGTCCGCGAAAATCTCAAGCTGCGGCTTAGTGTCCACGCGCGCCTCGTTCGACAAGAGCAGGTTCCTGTTCGTCTGGTGCGCGTCCGTCTGCTGCGCGCCCTGGCGGACGAAGACCTTGCCATTAAAGACGGCGCGCGACTTGCCGTCGAGGATGCCCTTGTAGAGTTGGTGGCTCGTGCAGTGTGGCTCGCGGTGGTCAATCTGCGAATGCGTATCCGTATGTTGTCCGTCGCCGACGAGGTAAAGGCCGTCCACCCAACACTCGCCCCCGTCTCCGGTGAAGGCGACGTTAATGTCGTGACGCGAAAGAGCCGCGCCGAGTGTGACGGCAGTCGAATTAAAGCTGCCTGCGCGCTCGACGCGCGCACTCGTCGTCGCCGTATGAAAACTTTGTGTACTCTCACGCTGAACTTTGTAGAGGTTGAGTTGCGCGTTTTCCTTGACGTAAATCTCCGTGACCGCGTTCGTCCAGTATGGACCGTCGCCCAGCCCCGCGTAGCTTTCGATGACGGTGGATTCACTGCCCTGCTCTGCGACTATCAGCACACGCGGGAACGAGGCGGCCGCGGCCTTCTGCGGCTCGGACAGAAAGAGCAGGTGAATGGGCGACTCAACACGCACGCCGCGCGGGATGTAGAGGAACGCGCCGTCCGAAATCAACGCCCGGTTGAGAATCGCCAGCGAGTTTTCGTTCTCTTCCACAACCTGCGACAGGTGTTGGAGCACCGTCTCCGACCAACGCTCGTCTCTCACGGAGTCCGCCAGGTTCATCGCTATGACGCCCTGCGGGAGCGCATCGAGCGATGAAGAGTCCGGCCTGAAAATCCCGTTGACGAAAACCAACTGGCTGCGACTGGCCTCGCCATACATGAACGGTTCAGCCTCGCTCGCGTCTAGGCGGAGGCCATCCGCCTGCGCCGGCTCGAATCCAGCCCTGGCGATGGGAGCGACGTTCGTATACTTCCACTCCTCGTCCTTGACCGTCGGGAAGCCGGACTGCTCGAAACGCTTCATCGCGTGCTCGCGTAGCCACTTGAGTTGTGGAATCCTCTCGGCTTCTTGCAGGGCGAGGAACGCCGCGCCGAAAGTGTTCTGTTCTTGTGCGACCTGTGTTGCCATCTTCATTAACCGACTTGCGGCGAGACCGCCGCCCCTTTGCTGCCGCCGCCCGCCGCCTGCGTCTTGATCCAGTCGTAACCCTTCTCTTCGAGTTCGAGCGCCAACTCCTTGCCGCCCTCGCGGACGATGCGCCCGCCGGAGAGCACGTGTACGTAATCCGGCACGATGTAGTTCAAGAGGCGCTGGTAGTGTGTGACGAGGATGATAGCGTTATCTGAGTTCCTGAGCTTGTTGACGCCCCCGGCGACGACGCGCAGGGCGTCAATGTCGAGGCCCGAATCGGTCTCGTCGAGCACGGCGAGCTTCGGCTCCAGCACGGCCATCTGCAAAATCTCGTTGCGCTTCTTCTCGCCGCCGGAGAACCCCTCGTTGACGGCGCGCGACATTAAGCTCGCGTCCATCTCGACTATCGCCGCGCGCTCCTTCAGCAAGTCCTTGAACTCAAGCGGGTCGAGTTCCTCCTCGCCGAGGTGCTTGCGCTTCTCGTTGTAGGCTAGGCGCAGGAACTGCGCGTTCGACACGCCCGGAATCTCAATCGGGTACTGGAACGCCAGAAAGACCCCCTCGCGCGCCCGCTCGTCCGGCGCTAACTCAAGCAGGTTTCTTCCCTCGAAGAGCACCTCGCCCTTCGTCACCTCGTAGGCCGGGTGGCCTGCGAGCACTTTGGCGAGCGTGGACTTCCCGGACCCGTTCGGCCCCATGATGGCGTGTACCTCGCCCGGCTTGATCGTCAGGTTGATCCCCTTCAGAATCTCGTTGCCGTCAACGGTCGCGTGCAAATCACGAATTTCTAACACTTGTTACCACTCCTTAAAGTAAAGTTTTTATGAAGGGTCTGGAATGCCGAGCGCGCGGCAGATTGCGCGCGCCGTCCCCGGTGGTATCTCACGGTGACGAGGTATGGCGGCCGCCCTCTTAGTTTCCCGGTTGATGTAAAGCGTGTGCTCCTTACCCTCGCGCACAAACTCGCATCCGTGCCCCTCTAGATGTCGGATGAGGTCGCGCCGCTTCATTGCGTGTGGAATTCGATTTCCTCGCGCTCGCCGACCGCATCTGCCGCCAGAAGACGATTCCCTTCCAGCACCATCTCAATCGCCTCCGACAGGTTAGCCCGCGCCTCCTCACGCGTCTTGCCGAGGGAGATGGCGCCCGGCAACTCCACTACGGAAGCCTGCACCATGTCTCCGGCGCGTTCGTAAATGATGGTCAGCCGCATTTCCATCGCGCGTGCGCTCTCCTTATCCTACGCTCCCCTCCAGCTTCAGGCCGAGCAGGCGCGTCGCCTCGACGGCGAACTCCATCGGGAGTTGCAAGAACACATCCTTGCAGAAGCCGTTGATGATTAAAGAGACGGCGTCCTCCTGCGAGATGCCGCGCTGCTGCAAGTAGAAGAGCTGCTCCTCGCTGATCTTCGAGGTCGAAGCCTCGTGCTCGACGCGCGACGTGTTGTTCATCACCTCTATGTAGGGGAACGTGTTCGCGCCGCACCGCGAGCCGATGAGCATCGAGTCGCACTGCGTGTAGTTGCGCGCCCCCTCCGCCTTCGGCATCACTTTGACCAGGCCACGGTAGCTGTTGTTCGAGCGCCCGGCCGAGATGCCCTTCGAGATGATGGTCGAGCGGGTGTTCTTGCCGAGGTGTATCATCTTCGTGCCCGTGTCGGCCTGCTGCGCGTGGTTCGTCAGCGCCACGGAGTAGAACTCGCCGATGGAGTTGTCGCCCTGAAGGATGCACGACGGGTACTTCCACGTAATCGCCGAGCCGGTCTCGACCTGCGTCCACGAAATCTTCGAGTTGCGCCCCGCGCACTTGCCGCGCTTGGTGACGAAGTTGTAGATGCCGCCCTTGCCTTCCTCGTCGCCCGCGTACCAGTTCTGCACGGTCGAGTATTTAATCTCCGCGTCGTCGAGCGCGACCAGCTCGACGACGGCCGCGTGCAGCTGGTTCTTGTCGAACTTCGGCGCGGTGCAGCCTTCTAGATACGAGACGTACGCGCCCTCTTCTGCGACGACCAGGGTCCGCTCGAATTGGCCCGATTCCGAGTTGTTGATGCGGAAGTAGGTCGAGAGATCCATCGGGCAGCGGACGCCCTTCGGGATGAAGACGAACGAGCCGTCCGTGAAGACGGCGCTGTTGAGCGCCGCAAAGTAGTTGTCGCCCGTCGGCACGACGGAGCCTATGTACTCGCGCACCAGTTCCGGGTACTCCTGCACGGCCTCCGAGAACGAGCAGAAGATGACGCCCACCTTCTTGAGCTTCTCCTTGTAGGTCGTCGCCACAGAGACCGAGTCGAAGACGGCGTCCACGGCCACGCCCGCGAGTTGCTTCTGCTCCTGTAAGGGGATGCCCAGCTTCTCGAAGGTGCGCAGCAGTTCCGGGTCAACTTCGTCCAGGCTCGCCTTCGTCGCCTTCTGCTTCGGCGCGCTGTAGTAGATGATGTCCTGGTAATCGACTTCCGGGTACGAGAGATTGGGCCAGTGGCGCGGCTCCTCCATCGTCAGCCAGTGACGGTAGGCTTTGAGCCTGAACTCCAGCATCCACTCCGGCTCGCTCTTCTTGGCCGAGATGAGCCGGACGGTCTCTTCGTTCAGCCCGCGCGGGATCATGTCGGACTCTATGTCCGTGACGAACCCGTACTTGTATTCCTTGTTGGCGAGTACCTCGATTGTGCTCATGCTAAATTTTTCCCTTAACCCTTCAGTGTGTCGGCAAGGTGCGCGACTGCAACTTCTGAATCTGGTGGAGCGTGGCGTCCACGTTGGCCTCGGGGCCGACCAACTGCGCGAGCGTGACCTCCGAGAGCGCGTTCTGGACGATCTCGTGCAGGCCCAGAATCACAGGGCGTATGCCGCAGTCGCTCGTGTGGACGCAGACATCAAGGACGCCCGTGTAGCTCTTGCAGTGACCCGCCACCTCGTCTGCGTCAAGAACCTTGATAACTTCGCTCAAGCGAATCTCGTGGGCGGGGCGCGCCAACTGGTAGCCGCCCTTCGTGCCCCGCGTGGACTGCACCAGCCCGGCCTTGCTCAGAATCCAGAGCAGCTTGCCGGCGTTCGCCACCGAAATCCCCTCGCCCTTGGCGATCTGCGAAAGCGTCAAGGATTCGCCGCCCCGCAAGTGCGCTAGCTGCACCAGACAACGCAGCCCATATTCTTCCTGAGCCGAGACTTTCATCCCGAAAACCCCTCCGACATCCCTTTAAACATTCAGGATTCGAAGCCATTTTAGCATACCTTACTTTTAAGTCAAGATTAGCTAAGCGGCTGTAAACAAAATAAAAGAGGCCGCGCAGGGCCTCTTTCAGGGGTTTCAAAGGGCGTGCTGGTCGCCCGTGTTCAGAGGGCGAATTTGAAGTTGATGAAGCCCTGGACTCGGGCGGGCTGGCCGTTGATGACCATAGGGCTGAACTTCCAACGCTTCGCGGCGTCCATCGCGGCCCGCCTGAGAATCTCCGGGCCGTCGGCGCGCTGCACTGTCTTGACCTCCCCGTTCTCGTCTATCTCAAGATAGACTTTGACGACGCCCGCGATGCGGGCTGCTTTGGCGGTCTGCGGGTAAGAGGGGTTGACCTTCTTCGTCGCCTTCTCTATCAGAGAGCCGATATCTACGGGCTTATTGGAAGTGGCGGCGGCCGCTGGTGTCGCGTTCGACGGGGCCGGCTGGGGCTGCGCTGCGGCGACGCGCACGGGCTCGCCCGCCGATTCGGCGTCGAGCGTGCTGGTGCCTGTGGCGTGGTTGGGCGAGGCCGCTGTGTCTGAGACTTCAGGGGTCTGGCCGGCGGGCTGCGCCGAAGTCATGTTGACATTGACGGGCGGGTTGCCCGTGGAAGCGATTCTCATGTCGGAGGCGGCCAGCTTGCGCCGCGTGTCCGCCAACTCGCGCTGCCACTGCAAGCGCTCCTGCTTGGTGCGCGACAGCGTGGCGCGCACGTTCGCCACCTCTTCCAGGAGGCCGAGGGCGTCGAAGTGCTTCGCGCTCTGCCCACAAATCTCACGGGCCTGGTCCGCGACGCGCTCCAGCAGCGTACGCATGTGATCCAGGTCGCCGAGGGCCTCGTGCGGAAGCTCTTTGTCGTTGATGTTGATGCCGTAGGAGCGGTAGCGCGAGAGGTGCTCGCGCGCGCCGTTGACGGCCTGGCCTGCGAGCGCGAAGTAGGTGCGTGTGGAATTCTCGCCCCCGGCCGTGCGCTGCTTGTAGGTCTCTTCGAGAAGGGTCTGCGCGCGGACGTAGTCGCCCTCCTCCACGTAGATGCTCATGAGCATGATGCGCGCTACGTCGCGGACGGCGTTGTCGGCCGTAGAGTTGCGCAGCGCGTCCAGCTCTGCGGCGGCCGTCCCCAGCTTGTGCGCGGCGATCAGGGCGCGCGCGCGTTTCAGACGCTTCTGCCCGGCGTCAGGCTCAGGCGACTGTGCGCGCAGCGCTGTTGTCATGACGAGGGACACGACGATTCCGACGATCAAAGTGATGACATAGTTAACTCGTTTTTCCTTCACTTTTCGGCTCCCTAAAAAAAACTTAAGCGAGCTGATGAGGCTCGCCTGCGGGCAACACCAAATCTTTATTTGATGTTGCTCATTATGGCCTCTGCGACGCGCTTAGGGCAAGGCACGCCGGTTTAATTTGTTCCCGTTGGCGAATTTGAAGGGGCGAGACTCTGTAAAATCCGCTCGCGAAAGATTCGTGCGCGTGCCTTTATATCCTTTTCGTCCAAAGTTAGCAACCTCTTGTTGCGCATAATCACGCGCCCCTCGACGACGACTGTGCGCACGTCGTCGGCCTTCGTCGCGTAGACCAGATGCGAATAGACGTTGTAAATCGGCGTCTGGTTGAGGTCGTCCAAGTCAACGATGACGAGGTCCGCGCGTTTGCCTTCCTCAATTGAGCCAATTTCGCGCTCCATGTGTAGCGCCCGCGCGCCGCGGATCGTCGCCATCTCGAAAGCCTGCTGCGCGGTGACGACCTTCGGGTCCATCGTGAAGACCTTGTGCAGCTTGGCCGTCGTGTCGATCTCCTCCCACATGTTGAGGTCGTTGTTGGAGGCCGCGCCGTCCGTGCCTAACCCAAGGTTGAGGTCGTCGGCCAGCATGCGCGGCACGGGCATAACGCCCGACGCGAGCTTCATGTTCGACTGCGGGTTGTGGACGACGCCGACGCCGAGCCTTTTGAGGACACCTATCTCCTCGTCGCTCGGGTGAACCACGTGCGCGGCGACGACGCGGTCGTTCAAAAATCCTATCCGCGCCAGGTAATCGACCGGCGACGCGCCCTTGGCTTTCGTCAGGTCTTCGACCTCTTTGCGCGTCTCTGAAACGTGCGTGACGATGGGCGAGTTGTGCTTGTCGGAGAGCGCGCGAACTTCTTTGAGATGTTCTTCAGAGACCGTGTAGGGCGCGTGCGGCGCGACGGCCGGGGTGACGAGCGCGTGGCCTTTCCATTTCGTGAGGAACTTGTCTGTGTAGGCCATCGCCTCGGCCCAGGTCTTGTTGTCCGCGACGGGGAAATCTATGACGGTCTCGCCAAGCACGCCGCGCACGCCGGCCTTCGCCGTCTCGTCCGCGATGGCGTCCTCGAAGTAGTACATGTCGCAGTAGGTCGTCGTCCCGCCGCGAATCATCTCGGCCAGGCCGAGGCGCGTGCCAACGCGCACGAACTCCTCGTTGACGTTCTTGGCCTCTGCCGGGAAGATGTACTTCGTCAACCACTCGTTCAGGTCGAGGTCGTCGGCCAGCCCGCGGAAGAGCGTCATGGGCACGTGCGTGTGCCCGTTGATGAGGCCGGGGATGACCACCTTGCCGCGCGCGTCCAGGCGCTCGCGCGCCGAAGCGTATTTGGCCTCGACCTCTGCGCGCGGCCCCACGGCCACGATGCGCCCACCTTTGACAGCAACGGAGCCGTCCTCGATGACGCGCCGCGCCCCGTCCATCGTGACGACCGTCCCTCCGCTCACAATAATGTCCACGGCGTTGCCTCCCCCGCCGCGCGCCGCGCGCCCCCTCCGCTGCGCGAAGACAGACGGCGTCACGACTGAAGCCATAATGAAAAGTGTGATGACGAATCGCGTCAGCTTCATTTTTTCCACGGTCCCAAATCTATTTCGGCTTCCCGGGTAAGTAGTGATAACGCACGATGAGCAGGCCGGCGAGCGCGGCGATGCTCAGTACCAACTCGACGGCCGTGATGTCCGGAGTGACGATCTTGCGCGCGATGACGAAGATAATCACCTCGACCGCGGAACTCGTGCGGTGAAAAAGGAGCAGCAGCGAAAGCTCGGCGGCGATGGCGACCAGCAGGATGTTCGCTATCACCTGCTGTAGAGCCTTGTACTCGTCGGTCGGCTGCCAGAGTTTCGGGAACTCCCGCACGAGCGTTTCGTAGGCGGCGACCGCCGCGGCGGCGAGGATGATGAGCGCGAGCAGCGAGAGGAAAAGGTGTATGACGTTGCCGGCGTACTTATTCAGGATGCGCTCGACCGCGGTCCCTTCGCCGACGCCGACTTCTTTGCTCGTCTCGTCTTTAGCCATCGCCTCGAACTCACTTTTGAGCGCCGGGCTCTTTCAGAAATCTGGCGTCGAAGGCGCGTGGAAGTAACTCCTTCATCTGAGCCGTCTCCACCTTGCCGTGCAGGTTCGCCAGGATGACCGTCACGTCGCGGCAGAACTCCCAAATGATCTGCCGGCACGTTCCGCACGGCGGCGTCAGAGGGTCCGTGTCCACGACGACCGCCAGCCGACGAAAGCGCCGCTCGCCCTCCGAGAGCGCCTTCCAGATGGCGACGCGCTCGGCGCAAACGGTGAGCCCAAAGCTCGCGCTCTCGATGTTGCAGCCGGTGTAAATTTTCCCGTCTTCCGTCTCGATTGCCGCGCCGACGCAGAAACTGGAAAAAGGCGACAGCGAACAATCGCGCGCGGCGCGGGCCGCGCCAATCAACTTCTCAATCTCTTCCGTGCTCAAACCTGCCCTCCGCTCGTCGTCAGTGCGCCCGCGAGGCGCTCACGAATCTTTCCGCTGATGAGGTCTACGCTGACGAGGTTGTGCCCGCCCTCTGGGATAATCACGTCCGCGTAACGCTTCGACGGCTCGACGAACTGGATGTGCATCGGGCGCACCGTGTTGAGGTACTGCTCGATGACCGAGTCCAGTGTCCGGCCGCGTTCGGCGATGTCGCGCCTGAGCCGACGGATAAAGCGTATGTCGTCGGGCGTGTCCACGAAGACCTTGATGTCCATCTGTTCCAGCAGCCGCGCGTCCGTGAAAATCAGAATCCCCTCGATGATGACAATCGGCTTCGGCTCGATCAAGACCGTATCGTTCAGCCGCGTGTGCGTCTTGAAGTCGTAGATGGGGAGTTCCACCGAGCCGCCCGCTTTTAATTTCCTAATATGGTGGACGAGGAGGTCGTTGTCCAGCGCGTCCGGGTGGTCAAAGTTTACGGCGTTGCGGTAGTCGAGCGGGAGGTCTTTCAGATTGCGGTAGTAAGAGTCCTGCTGGATGAACGCGACCTCGCTCGCGCTGACGGACTCCAAGATGCGGTTGGCGACCGTCGTCTTCCCAGACCCCGTGCCGCCGCAGATGCCTATAATCATAATCAGTGGTCAGTGGTCAGTGGTCAGTAGTCAGTGGTCAGTGGTCAGTGAGAAATCAGTTTTTTTACTGACCACTGACTACTGACCACTGACCACTAGTCTGGGGATGATGCGCCGGAGCAGTTCCCTGAAGGTGTCGCGGACGCGCTCGCCGGTTTCGATTACTTCCTGGTGGACGATGGGCTCGCCGACGACGCCCGCGGCCATGTTCGTGATGCACGAGACGCCAAGCACCTTCATCCCCATCTGGCGTGCGGCGACCGCCTCGGGCACGGTGCTCATCCCGACGGCGTCCGCGCCGAGCGTGCGGAGCATACGAATCTCGGCGGGCGTCTCGTAGGTCGGCCCCGACAGCGCCGCGTAAACGCCGCGCCTCAAATCGAGCCCCATCGCGTGCGCTTCCTCGACGGCCAGTTCCTGGTAGTCGCGCGCGTAAGTCTCCGTCAGGTCCGGGAACCTCTCGCCGAAGCGCGGGTCGTGCGCGCCGCGCAAAGGGTTGACACCCATCAGATTCAAATGGTCCGAGATGACCATCAGCGCGCCCTGTGCCAATTCGATGTTGATGCCGCCGGCCGCGTTCGTCAAGATCAGCGACCTCACGCCAAAGAGGCCGAGCGTCCGCACGGGGAACAGCACCTCGTCGAACGCATAGCCCTCGTAGTAGTGGAAGCGGCCCTGCATCGCCGCGATGTGTACGCCGCCGACGCGTCCCAGCACGAGACGCCCGGCGTGGCCCTCGACGGTCGGACGCGCGAAGCCCGGAACCTCCTCGTAGGGGATAGCGACGGCGTCATCCAGATCGTCCGCGAAAGCTCCGAGGCCGCTGCCGAGCACGAGCGCCACGCGCACGTCCTCGTCGAAGCGGGCGCGGATGGTGCGCGCCGCGTGCTCTGCGCGCTCGTAAAGTGGAGGCAGGGTCGAATCTTCGGGCATGACGAAAATTTATCTTTCCTTCTGGTAGGGGATGCCGAGGGCGCGCGGGGCGCGCGAGTGCCCTATGAAGCCAGCGAGCACGACCATCGTCAACACGTAAGGGATAATCTGTATGAACTGCACGGGAATGTTCACGGCCCCCTGCATCTGAATCGCCACGGCCTCCGCGAAGCCGAAGAGCAGGCACGCGAGCATCGTCTGCACGGGCCGCCACTTGCCGAAGATGAGCGCGGCGAGCGCGATGAAGCCGCGGCCCGCGGTCATGTTGCGCGTAAAGAGCGACGACTGACCGATGGCCAAGTACGCCCCGCCGACGGCCGCGAGCGCGCCCGACAGCAGCACACCCGTGTAGCGCACGCGCACCACGCTGACGCCCGCCGTATCCGCGGCCTCCGGGTTCTCGCCCACAGCACGCAGCCGCAAGCCGAACGGCGTGCGGTTGAGCACGTACCACGTCACAGGCACGAGCGCGAAGGCGATGATGATGGGGGCGTTCTGAAGTAGATTGTAAAGCGGAATCTGCGGCGTTGCGCCCGTCGCGTCGAAGAGCGCGCCGCCGATCAGCGCGGGCACGCCCAGAAACAGCACGTTGATCGCCGTCCCCGTCACCACCTGGTCGGCCTTGTACCTGATGCACGCCACCGCGTGAATGCTCGCCACGATGATGCCCGCCACGATGGCCGCCACCAGCCCGAGCCACGGCGCGGCCGGGTATCCCTTAACGGTCGCGTAATGCGTCACGGTCGCGGCCGTGAACGCTCCGGCCAGCATCAAGCCTTCGAGCGCGATGTTGATGATGCCCGCGCGCTCTGAGAACAGCCCGCCCAACGCTGCCAGCAACAACGGCGTCGTCAGCCGGATGGCCGACAGGATGAGCGCGAACGTGAAAATGTTTCTCATAGCCAGTGGTCAGTGGTCAGTGGTCAGTGACGTGCCGCGCAGGTCTTCAGCCCCGTGAGGGGCTGTTGATAATAGCCCAGCACTGATGGTCTTTGACAATTCAAACCGGCAATAGCCCGACATAGCGCAAGAGCTGTGCAGACCCACGGGCGAAGCCGTCCAAGAAAGTGGCGACTCGGTGCTTGAGCGTCTCCCACTCGCTGCTCAGGCGGTGCAGATGTAAGACCTCCTGCTTGAGCTTGCGCCACAGCTTCTCGACGGGGTTGAGCCACGGCGCGTAGGTCGGCAGGCGCAGCAACGTGATGCCTGCCTCGTGCGCCGCCTCGACGACTCGCCCCTCGAAGTGAATCGGCCAGTTGTCCTGGATGGCGTAGATCGTGTGGGCCCGCGGGTAAGCCGCGCGCAGGTGCGCGTAGAAGCCGCGCAACTCTCGCACGCCAATGTGCGCCGCCTGGTGGTAACTGACCTCTCCGCTCAAGGCGTTGAGCGCGCCCACCACCCGACTCCTCCGGTTGGCCGCGTAGGAGTAACGGGCCAGTGGCTGGTGGCGGCTCCCGACTCTCGCCCAGTCCGGACCCACACTCGGCTGGCGGTAATAGGTCAACTCATCCAGGTAGAGCGCAATGACGCGACCGGGCGCGGCTGCCGCCTCCTCCAAAGCCACAGTGATCCGCTGGCACTTGTTGTCATACTCCGGGTCGGGGCTGTGGACGTAAGAGCGCCCCCGCTTGTAGCGCAGCCCCCAAGCTCGCAACAGACGCCAGACTCCGGAGAGGCTGTACCGACTCAAGGCCGTCATGACTCGCCGGGCGTGTGCCAATGACCAACGCGCGGGCGCGCCCGACGCTGCGTCGGCGGCCGGCGGCCTCTTGCAGAACTGCGCGCAGATGGCGCGCACTTGTTCAGGGGGAAAAAGACCGCTTGCGGCGGGCTGGTTGGCGTAACCAGGCGATGCCTTTCTGCTCGTAGTTGGTGAGCCACGAGTAGAGGGTCTCCGGGTGATGCGGCTTCAAGACGCCTGTGACGGCAACCCGGTAAGCGGCTTCCCCATTGGCGATCCGGAGCAGGGCTGCCGCCCGCTCGCGGACATAAGGCAGCCGGTGATGGTCACGCGCTTGTTCGAGCGTCAGGCGCTCGGCCTCGCTTAACTCCAAGACACGTTTACGGCGCGACATGGCTTTATCCCTCCACTGTCAGATCAGTGGATATTAGCGGATTGAATTGTCAAAGACCATAAGTGCTGGGTGAAATTGCGAAATTTTTACTGAGTCCCGTAGGGACGACTGAACATGAACCGGCCCCCTTCAGTCGTCCCTACGGGACTCCATCACATCTGCTGTCCGTTACCCAGCACTGAAGTGCTGGGCTATTATCACTCCGCCCCTCACGGGGCTACTGATTACTCCTAAACTTTTGACCGTTTCAAAAGCCCCCACCTGGAGAATGGGCCGCGGAACAGCGCTTCGGCGGCGACGAAGAGGATGACGACGGCCTGAATCACCATGACCAAATCTTTCGAGACGTGGTCGGTAAAGATGTCCACGAAGAGGCCGCCGCGAATCAGCGCGCCGAAGAAGATGGCCGAGAGCAGGACGCCGACAGGGTGGTTGCGACCGAGCAGCGCCACGGCGATTCCCGTGAAACCGTAGTTGGCCGAGAAGCCCTCGTAGAAGCGGTAGCGATAGCCGAGAACCTCGTTAATCGCCACCATCCCTGCCAGACCGCCAGAGACGGCCATCGCCAGCACGATCTGTTTCTTGACCGAAATCCCGCCGTACGCGGCCGCCGATGGGTTTGCCCCCGTCGCGCGAATCTCGTAGCCCCACTTCGTCCGCCACAGGAAGAAGTAGACGGCAACGCACGCCAAGATAGCGAGGATGAAAGCGACGCTCAAGGGGATGCGTTCGGGGAAGCCGGGGAGGAATGCGCCGAGGCGCGGGATGTGAGCGTTGAGGCCCTTCAGGGCTTCCATCCCTTCCGGCACGTCCTGCCGCCCGATGAAGCCGGTCTGCATGATGGGATCGCCCGGCGCTTTGAAGTGGTACTGCACCAGATAGCTCGTCAGCGCGAAGGCAATGAAGTTCAACATGATCGTGTTGATGACTTCGTGCGAGCCGAAGCGCGCCTTGAGCACGCCCGGAATCGCGCCCCACGCCGCGCCGCTCAAAATCGCCGCCAGGCACGCGAGCGGGATGAGCAGCCACCCTGAGAGGTTGGCCCCAGCAATCCCGACCCACGCGGTCACGAACGCGGCGATGTAGAGTTGGCCCTCGGCCCCTATGTTGAGCAGCCCGCAGCGGAAGGCGACCGCCACCGCCAGCCCCGTGAAGACGAGCGGCGTCGCGTAAAAGAGCGTGTAGCCGATGCCGTCCGGCCACGAGAGCGCGCTCCCGATTAAGAGCTTATAAGTCTCAATCGGGTTGTCGCCGATGAGCAGCACCACGATCCCGCCGACGACGAAAGCCGCCACGACGGCGATGAGCGGAAACAGAAGTTCGCGTAGAAGCTTCATAAAATCAGGAGTCAGGAGTCAGAATACAGGAGTCAGGAGGAAAGAAAATCAGAAAGACACGGTTTCGTCCGCTTATTCTGACTTCTGACTCCTGACTTCTGACTCCTGCCTTTCGTGTCCTCCCGTCATCAGCAGGCCGATCTCTTCGGGCGTCGCTGTCTGCGGGTCAACCTCGCCGACGATGCGCCCGTCGTGTATGACGAGCAGGCGGTCTGCGAGCGCGGTCACCTCTTCCAGCTCCGCGGAGACCAGGAGCACGGCGCAGCCCTCGTCTCGGAGCGCGACCAGCTTGCGGTGTATGAACTCTATCGCGCCGATGTCCACGCCGCGCGTCGGCTGCGAGACGAGAATCAGCTTCGGGCGCAAATCGAACTCGCGCCCGATGATCAGTTTCTGCTGGTTGCCGCCTGAGAGAGCGCGCGCCGGCAGCTCATGGTTCGGCGGGCGTACGTCGAAATCCTTGATGATCTGTTTGGCGCGCGTGGTAATCGCGTCGTCGTTCAGGAAGACGCCGCCGGCCGAGACAATGGGGCGGCGATAGTGAACGCCGAGGATAGAGTTTTCGGCCAGGTCGAAGTCCAGTAGGAGCCCACGCCGGTGGCGGTCCTCTGGGATGTGCGCGATGCCCAGCTCCTTGCGCGCGCGCGGCCCCGCGCGTGTGATGTCGCGCCCCATGAATTTGACTGTGCCAGAAACCGCGGGCGGCACGATGAGCCCCGCGAGCGCCTCTATCAACTCTGTCTGGCCGTTGCCCTCGACGCCCGCTATCCCGACGATCTCGCCGGCGCGCACGTCCAGCGAGACTCCGTCGAGCCGCCGCGTCCCGTCCTCAGCCGTCATGTTGAGTTCGCTCACGCCGAGGACCGTCTCGCCGGGCGAGGCCGCGGGCTTCTCGATTCTGAGCAGCACGTCGCGCCCGACCATCAAGCGCGCCAGCTCGGCCGCGCTGGTCTCGGCGGTCTTTCTCTCGCCGACCACGCGCCCGTCGCGCATCACCGTCACGTCGTCCGAGATGGCCAAAACTTCCGAGAGCTTGTGCGTGATGATGACGACCGTCTTCCCCTGCTCGCGCATCCCACGGAGGATGGAGAAGAACTCTTCGACCTCCTGCGGCGTCAGCACGGCGGTCGGCTCGTCCAGGATTAAGATTTGCGCTTTGCGGTAGAGCGCCTTCAACAGCTCGACGCGCTGCTGCTGCCCGACCGAGAGGCTCTCGACGGTGGCGTTCGGGTTGATGGCGAGCTTGAACTCTTCGGAGAGCGAGCGGATTTCGCGCGCGGCGCGCCGGAGGTCGAGCGAGGTCTGGGAGCCGGGCTCCGCGCCGAGCACGATGTTCTCCGCGACGGTCATCGGCTCGACGAGCATGAAGTGCTGGTGAACCATCCCGACGCCCAAGGCGATGGCGTCGTGCGGCGTCTCAATCCGCCGCGCCGCGCCGTCAATCACGATCTCGCCGTCGTCGGCCTTGTAGAACCCGTAGGCGATGCGCATCGCCGTGGACTTGCCCGCGCCGTTCTCGCCCACGATGGCGTGAATCGTCCCCGGCCGCACCTTGATGCTCACGCGGTCGTTAGCCAACACCTCGCCGAAGCGTTTCGTGATGTTCCTGAGTTCCAACATTAGTGGTCAGTGGTCGGTGGTCAGTGGTCAGTTTTAGTGCCAGTGTCTTTAACTGACCACTGACCACCGACCACTGACCACTATTTCGCCATCGCGTCGGTCACTTTAATCTCGCCCTTGATGATCTTCTGCTTGGCTTCCTCGACTTTTTTGATTACGTCGGGCGGGATCAGCTTCTCGTTGTACTGGTCGAGCGCGTAGCCGACGCCTTCGTTGTCGAGGCCGTAGACGTGTACGCCCGGCTTGAACTGGCCGTTGACGCGGTCCTTGACGATCTGGTAGACGGCGTTGTCAATCCGCTTAATCATGCTGGTCAGGACGTAGCCGGGCTTGACCCAGTTCTGGTTCGAGTCCACGCCGATGACGAACTTTTTCTGCTGCTCGACGGCGTCGAACGCGCCGAGGCCGGAGTTGCCCGCGGCCGTGAAGATGACGTCCGCGCCCTTGCCTATCTGGGCGACGGCGAGTTCCTTGCCCTGCCCCGGATTGTTCCACGCGGCCGGCGTCACGCCAACGTATTGGGCGATGACGTTGATGTTCGGGTTGGCCGCGCGCGCGCCCTCCGTGTAGCCCGTCTCGAACCTGTGAATCAGGGGGATGTCCATGCCGCCGATGAAGCCGACTGTGCCAGTTTTCGAGGTCATCCCGGCGATCATCCCGACGAGGTAAGAGCCCTCGTGCTCCCTGAACAGCAGCGAGGTCACGTTGGGCAGATTAATCAGGCCGTCGATGATGACGAAGTTGACGTTCGGGTAGTCGCGCGCGACGCGCTCGACGACCGGCTGCTGTTCGAAGCCGACGCCGATGACGAGATCGTAGTGGCGCTCGGCAAAGGCGCGGATGGCGGGTTCGACCGAGGTCGGGTCGCCCGGCTCCACGTCGCGCAGGATGATGGGGAACTCGGCCCGCGCGCGCTTGACGCCTTCCCAGGCCGAGGCGTTGAACGAGCGGTCGTCCTTGCCGCCGATGTCGAAGACGATGCCGACGTGAACCTTGTCCTTGTCCGCCTCGCTCCGCTGTCCCATGTCGCAGGCCGTCCCGGCCGCGAGCAGCGCGACGAGCGCGAGCGCGCAGAGGATGGCCGGAGTTCTCCGTTGACGGGACGACTTCATGCTGTGATTACTTCCTTGATCAGTGGAGGCGCGGACACCGGCTCGTCTGAGAGCCTGTACGCGGCGCGGATGCGCTCCATGGACTCCTGCGCTTCCGACGAGTCGCGGCAGTAGAGCAGGCCCAGGACTTCACCCTCGCCGACGCGGTCGCCGATCTTCGCCTCGGCCGCGTAGCCGACCGCGTGGTCAATGGCGTCCTCGATGCGCGTGCGCCCGCCGCCCAGTGCAGCGACGGCGTGCCCTATCTCGGCCGTGTCAATATTGGTAACAAACCCGGTGCGCGGGGATTCTACCCTAACCTCGTGCGCTGTCAAAGGAAGAAGTCGCGCAGGCTCGTCACAGACTTCGGGGTCGCCGCCCTGGGCCAAGACGTTCTGGCGGAAGCATTCGAGCGCCGAGCCGGATTCGAGCGAGCGCCCCGCGCGCTCGCGCGCCTCGTCGAGCGACCCCTCAAGGCCAGAGAGCGCAATCATGCGCGCCGCCAGTTCGAGCGAAAGCTCGCGGGCGGCCGAAGCAGCAGCGCTGGATTCGTTCCTCAAGATTTCGATGCACTCACGCACCTCTATGGCGTGGCCGACGCCGCGACCGAGCGGCTGGCTCATGTCCGTCAACAGCGCCTCCGTGCGGACGCCGAAAGAGTTTCCGGTCGCGACCAGCGCGCGGGCGAGCGTGCGCGCGTCCTCCTCTTTGGACATGAAAGCGCCTGTGCCAGTTTTAACGTCCAGGACGAGGGCGTCTAGTCCGGCCGCCATCTTCTTGGACATGATGGAGGCGACGATCAGCGGGATGGCCTCGACCGTGGCGGTCGCGTCGCGGAGCGCGTAGAGCTTTTTGTCCGCGGGCGCGATCTCCGCGGTCTGGCCCATCATCGCGAAGCCGACCTCGCCGAGAATCGAGCGGAACTCATCGAGCGCGAGGTGTACGCGGTAGCCTGGGATTGATTCGAGCTTGTCGAGCGTGCCGCCCGTGTGCCCCAGGCCGCGCCCCGAAATCATGGGGACCGCCACGCCGCAGCACGCGACAATCGGGGCCAGAATCAGCGAGGTCTTGTCGCCGACGCCGCCCGTCGAGTGCTTGTCCACTTTCGGCTTCTCAACGTCCGAGAAGTCCAGCGTCACGCCCGAGCGCAGCATCGCCTCCGTCAGCCAGGCGGTCTCGTCTGCGCTCATGCCGTTGAGGAAGACGGCCATCAACAAGGCGGCGGCCTGGTAGTCGGCCAAGCCGCCGCGCGTCACGCCCTCGACGAAGAATCCTATCTCCTCGCGCGTCAGGCCATGCCCGTCGCGCTTTCTGCGTATCACGTCCTGCGGTCTCAATCCAATCCCCCGAGAAAAGCAATGCGGAGTGCGGAATGCGGAATGATGAATTAAAGACAATCTCTTTTTAATTCATCATTCATCCCGCAAAGTTCATCATTAGAATTACGGCCTGCACCGTCACGGCCTCGCCGCGCCCCACCGCGTCCAACCCCTCGCCCGTCTTCGCCTTCACGCTGACGCACGAGGGCTCAACATTCAGGGTCCGCGCCAGCCGCTCGCGCATCTCCTGTACGTGCGGCCTGAGGCGCGGCCTTTCCAGCAAAATGTTCGCGTCCAGATTGACGACGCGCCAGCCGCGCCTCTTCGCCAGCGACACGACGCGCGCCAGCAAATCCAGACTGTTCGCATCCTTCCACTGAGGGTCGCTGTCCGGGAAATGCGCGCCGAGGTCGCCCTCGCACAAGGCCCCTAGGATGGCGTCCGCCGCGGCGTGCGAAAGCGCGTCCGCGTCCGAATGGCCCAAGGCCCCGCGCGAAGCCTCGACGAGCACGCCGCCCAGGATGAGCGGTCGCCCCTCCGCCAGCCGGTGCGTGTCGTGGCCTATGCCGATGCGGAACAACCCTAATCCTCAAATTCTCTCAACAGAATTTCAGCCAGCGCGATGTCTTCGGGGCGCGTAATCTTGATGTTGCGCGCGTCGCCCTCGACGACGCGGACGGGCGCGCCGAGCGCCTCGACGAGCGAGCTGTCGTCGGTTGCAGCGGCGACCAGCTCCTGCGCCTGCTCGTATGCGCGGCGCAGCAACTCGTAGCGAAAGCACTGCGGCGTGAGCGCACGGCGCAGCCGCGCGCGCTCAAGGGTGCGGACGACCCCGTTGTCTTCGACTTCTTTGATGGTATCTACGGCCGGCGCGGCTAGAATGGCCGCGCCCGTTTCTTCGGCCGCGCGCACCGTCCGGCCGATCTCGTCCGGGGTGACGAAGGGGCGCACGCCGTCATGCACTGCGACGATGCGGGCCGTGGCGGCGCGCACCGCCTGGAGGCCGCACCGGACACTTTCGGCTCGCGTCGCGCCTCCCGCGACGACCCGCGCCAGCTTGCGCAAGCCGTACCTGCCCGCCTGTGCCAAAAATTCGGCGGCGTCGCCCGCGGGCAAGACCACGATCACTTTCTGAATCTCGGCGCAACGCTCGAACTTTTCGAGCGTGTGGATGATGACGGGCTTGCCGGCCAGTTCCAGGAACTGCTTGGCGCGCTCCCCGCCGAGCCGCGTCCCACGCCCGGCCGCGGCGATGATGGCAACGTTCATAAAACAGTGGTCAGTGGTCAGTGGTCAGTGGTCAGTGAATTTTGCTCTTAACTGACCACTGACCACTGACCACTGACCACTGCTCTTATCCTTCGTCGGCGACGCGTTGGGGCGCGGGGCGGATGTCGCGCACGGGGCGGCGGCCTGTGCCGTTCATGCGCTGCTCGGCGCTGCCGTTCTCGCCCGATTCCTCCCAGAGGCGGCCGAAGATCATCTTGCCGGCCGTCGTTTGAAGCACGCTCGTGACGGCGATGTCGGCGTTGCGGCCGATGAGCTTGCGCGCATTGTCCACCACAACCATCGTCCCGTCGTCCAGGTAAGCGACGCCCTGGTTGTACTCCTTGCCTTCCTTCAGGATGAAGACGCGCATGGCCTCGCCCGGCAGCACGACGGGCTTCAGGGCGTTCGCCAGCTCGTTGATGTTGAGCACGTTGACGCCCCTGAGCTGTGCCACTTTGTTGAGGTTGAAATCGTTGGTCACGATGACGGCGTCGAGCTGCTTGCCCAGTTCTATCAACTTCAAGTCAACTTCGCGCACGGCGGGGAAGTCCGTCTCGACGATCTGTATGTCGAGGGCGTTGTTGTTCTGAAGGCGGTTGAGCATGTCGAGGCCGCGGCGGCCGCGCTGGCGCTTGGAGGAGTCAGGCGAGTCGGCCACCTGTTGCAGCTCGCGCAGGATGAACTGCGGGATGACGATGGTGCCGCCGAGGAAGCCCGTCTCGGCCACGTCCGCGATGCGCCCGTCGATGATGACGGACGTGTCCAGAATCTTGTAGTCGCGCCGCGTCGTCTTGTCGCTGAAAATCCCTCCGAGCGCAGACAGGTCCAGATAGTCGCCCTTGGCCGCGCCGACCATCAGCCCGACGTAAGCCATGAAGAAGGTCAGCGAGAGCGTCAGGAAAGTCTTCATCTCTGGCGCGACCGCCAGCGACTCCTGGCTGCTGATGAGCGACCCGATCAGGTATGCCCCGACGATGCCCAGAATCGAGCCGACGGCCGCGCCGATCAGCGTCTTCAAAGAGGCGCGCCGGATGCGGACCTCGAAGAAGATGATGGTCACGGCGATGAAGGCGGCGAGCGCGGCGGAGACGATTTTCGAGGCTAAAGGTTCCGAGGCAAGACCTGTGGACGAGAGCCACCGGCCCGAAATCGGGTGCAAGACGTAGCCGGAAGTGACCAGGATGGCGGTGAAAACGAGTCTAATGAGAATGACGTTCGTCCGCATAATGGCGCATTTTAGCACGCTCCCGGTAATGAGGCACGAAAAAAGAATTCAGGGGTCGGAATCTAGAAAACAGGAGTCAGAACACAGAAGTCAGGAGGCAGGAGAAAGAAGAACAGAATCCGGGGCCGGGACCTGGGACGAAGGCCGCAGGCCGCTTCTGTTTTTATTCTGACTCCTGACTTCTGACTCCTGACTCCTGTTTTTCAGAACAACTCGTCCAGCGCCTCCCTGACTGACTGGACGCCGACGACCCGCAGGCCGAGCAGGCGTTCGAGTCCGCGCGTATTCGAGGCCGGCATGATGATTCTCTTGAAGCCGAGCGTCTGCGCCTCGCGCGCACGCACCTGCGCCTGCATCGCGCCACGCACTTCGCCCGTCAAACCCACTTCGCCGAAAACTGCTGTGTCCTGCGCGATCGGCTGGTTGCGGAAGCTAGAGGCGAGCGAAGCTATCACGCCGAGGTCGGCCGCCGGCTCATCAACCTCCATGCCGCCGGCGATGTTGACGAATACGTCTTTGCCCAGCAAAGAGGCTTCCACACGCTTTTCCAACACGGCTATCAAGAGTGACATCCGGTTAGTATTGAAACCTTGCGCCATGCGGAGCGGGTAATTGTATTTCGAGTCTGAGACGAGGGCCTGAATCTCTAAGAGGACGGGCCGCGTTCCCTCCATGCAAGCCGTCACCACAGAGCCGGCGACGCCTTTTGGACGCTCCTTCAAAAACATCTCCGACGGGTTCGCCACGGCGACTAACCCTGTGCCGGTCATCTCGAAGACGCCGACCTCGTTGGCCGCGCCGAAGCGGTTCTTGGTGGCGCGCACGATGCGATGGTTGTGGTGGCGCTCGCCCTCGAAGTAGAGCACCGTGTCAACGATGTGCTCTAAAGCTTTCGGGCCGGCGATGGAGCCTTCCTTCGTGACGTGACCGATGAGAAAGACAGGGATGGTGTGGTTCTTGGCGAGCAGTTGGAACTGATATGCGACTTCACGAACCTGCGAGACGGAGCCGGGGGCCGATTCGATGTCCGACGAGGAAACCGTCTGAACCGAATCGACGATCACCACGCCGGGTTTCATACGCTCGATTTCGCCGAAGATGCTTTCGAGGTTCGTCTCAGGCAGCAGGAAGAGGTTTTCCGCCGTTAGCCCCAAGCGCTCGCCGCGCATCTTGATTTGCCGTTCGGATTCTTCGCCGGAGACGTAGAGGACGGTCATGCCCTGCCCGCTCAGCTTGTCGGCTGCCTGTGCCAAAAGTGTGGACTTGCCGATGCCTGGGTCGCCGCCGATGAGGACTAAACTTCCGGGCACGACGCCGCCGCCGAGGACGCGGTCGAACTCTTCAATGCCGGAAGGGATGCGCACGTCGTCCTGCGATTCGATCTCGCGGTAGGCGATGGGCTTGACCTCGCGCAGTTTGAAGCCGCCGCGCGCGGCCGCGCCCACTTTCTTCGCCACGGGGCGCGCGCGCTCCTCCACGAACGAGTTCCACTCGCCGCAGTCCGGGCACTTGCCAAGCCACTTGCGCTCCTGGTGTCCGCACTTCTGGCACTCGTAAATTTTCGCTGGTTCTTTCGCCACTCTCTTCTTCTCCACACTCCTCGCCCCGCCGAGCCTCATGAGCGAAGCTTCCGCTACGGGCTAAATTATCCGGGAGTTGACGCCCATTTTACCAACTTTGCGGCCTTCTCGCACTCTCGCGTTCCGAAATAGATTTTTGCCACACAAATGCTTCGGGCGGTGTTTTGAAGATTAGAAGTGAGCTATCTTACGCCGCCCGAGGTGAACCTTTAATGCCCAGAATTTTCGTCCCCCTGCTCGGGGCGCTGCTGTCTCTCGTCGTCCTCTTCCCGCCAGCCTACTCGCAAGGCGTCAAGACGGCCGTCGTTGACAAGGCCGAAGCCGAGCGTTGGCGCGAGGACTTGCGCTACATGGCCGAGCAGATGCCGCTCAGGCACGCCAACCTTTTCCACACGATGACGCGCCAGCAATTCGATACGGCCGTCCGCAAACTAGACGAGCGCATCCCGCAGCTCGCGCGTCACCAGATTATTGTCGAGATGGCGCGCATCGCGGCGCTGGTCGGCGACGGCCACACCAACGTCGCGCCGACGCGCGATCCCAAAATCGGCTTCCGACAACTTCCCGTCAAGCTCTACCTCTTCAAAGACGGCCTCTTCGTCCGCGCCGCCGAGCGTTCGCACTCCGAACTGGTCGGCGCGCGCGTCGTCAAAATTGGCACAGCCAACGCGGACGAGGCCGTGGCCCGCGCCGGTGAAATCATAGGGCACGACAACCAGATGGACATCAAGTTCTTCGCCCCGCACCTGCTCGTCATGCCCGAAGTCCTGCACGCCCTCGGCCTCAGCGATGACCCTGAATCGGCGCACATGACCGTCGAGCAAAGTGGCAAGCGGCGCGAGGTCATCCTGCGCGCCGCCGGACCCGCGGACCTCATCCCGCCCGACACGGACACGACCTGGATGCCGAAGGCCGGGTGGGTGGACATGCGAGATTCCGCGACTGCTCCCGCGCCGATCTGGCTCAGAGACCCTGCGAATAAGTTCTGGTTCGAGCACCTGAAAGACTCGCGCGCTCTCTACGTCCAGATAAATCAGGTGGGCGACAAGGAGGCGGAGACGCTGGCCGACTTCAGCAAGCGACTGCTCGCCTTCGTCGAGGCGAACGCCGTCGAAAAATTGATTCTCGACTTGCGTCTCAACCGCGGCGGCAACGGCAGCCTGCTGCGCCCGCTCGAAATCGGCCTTATCAAGTCGAAGCTTGACGCGCGCGGCCGGTTGTTCACTCTCATGGGGCGCAGCACATGGTCCGCCTCGCAGTTCCTGCTGAACTACCTGGAGAAGTACACGAACACGATCTTCGTCGGCGAGCCTTCAGGCTCGAAGGGTAACATCTATGGGGACTCGCGCAGGATAACGCTGCCGAACAGCCAGGTGACCGTGCGCGTCTCGGTCTACTACTGGCAGGATTGGGACCCCTGGGAGACGCGGCTGTGGACGGCCCCGGACGTGACGGCCGAGATGACCTCGGAGGATTACCGTGCGAACAGGGACCCCGCGCTGAGGGCCGCGCTCGATTACTCGCCGCGTAAGCCGCTCGCCGACGTGCTGAACGATGCGCTGACGGAAGGCGGGGCCGAACTGGCCCTGAAGAAGTACCGCGAGTTCAAGCTCGACCCGGTCAACCTCTACGCGGCTACAGAAGAGCCGCTCCTCGTCGCGGGCCAGCGGCTGCTGAACGAGAATAAGCCTGGACAGGCGCTCCAACTCTTCAGGCTGGTGGTAGAGGAGTACCCGCACTCCTTCCGCGGCTACTTCGCCGTGGGCGAAGCGCACTTCAGAGCCGGCGACAAAGCGGAGGCGGTCAAGAATTTCGAGCGGGCGCTCGAACTGAATCCGAAAATTTACGAAGTGGCCCAAAGACTGAAGGAGGCCCGGCAACAATAAATTGTCCCGTAGGGATAACCGAAAATAGCCCAGCACTTCAGTGCTGGGAAAGGTTGCGGAAAATAAATTGAGTCCCGTAGGGACGACAGAACATTTCGGTCGTCCCTACGGGACTCAATAATTTTTTGGCTCAATTCCTGAAGTGCTGGGCTATTTTCAACCGCCCCTGGCGGGGCGAAGAGTGTCGGGTTCAATTCTCAGCCGTAAGCAGTTCCCGTATGTTCTCGACCGGACGGCCGAGGACGGCGCGCGGGCCGCGCTCGACGATGGGGCGTTGAATGAGGTCCGGGTGCTTGAGCATCAGCTCTATGATTTCGTCGTCGGAGAACTCGCCTTTGCCAAGGCCCAGCTCGCGGTAGACCGCCTCGCCCGTCCGCAGCAGGTCGCGCGGCGCGAGCTTCATCTTGCGGAGCAGCCCGCGCAGCTTCCGCTCGTCGAGCGGGTCGGTGTAGTAGTTCACTTTCTCGAAGGGGACGCCGCTCTCACGGAGCAGCTTGTCAACCTCGCGGCACTTCGTTCAAGTCGGCTTCTCGTAAACGGTGATTTTGTCTGCCATCGTCTCTCCGAAAAATTTCTACGGGAAGATGCCGCGCACCCGTGTGGCCTCGGCCACGCGGTCAACGGCGAGGATGTATGCGCCCGTGCGCATGTCGGTATCGAACTGCTGCGCCTTCTCGTGGACGGCCTGGAACGCCGCGCGCATGGTCTGTTCCAGACGGCTGTTGATCTCGTTCTCGGACCAGAAATAGGAGTAGAGGTCTTGCACCCACTCGTAGTAGCTGACGGTGACGCCGCCCGCGTTCGCCAGAATGTCCGGGACGAGGAAGACGCCCTGGTCCGCGAGCACGCGATCCGCGCCCGGCGTAGTCGGGCCGTTGGCCAGCTCCGCGATGATCCTGGCCTTGACCTTCCCGACCGTCGCCAGCGTGATGACGTTTTCAAGCGACGATGGCAGGAGGATGTCGCATTCAACCTCCAACACGTCGTCCGCTGCGATCTCCTTCGTGTCCTTGAGCCCGTGCAGTATCTCCGTCTTCTTCTTGTGCCGGAGCGCGGCGTCCACATCCATCCCGCCCTCGTTGTAGACTCCGCCGCGCGAGTCTGAGACGGCGACGACCAGCGCGCCGTCGCCCGCGACGAGCCGCGCGATGTTCGCGCCCGCGTTGCCGAAGCCGTGTACCGCCACGCGCGCGCCCTTCAGCTCCATCCCCTGAACGCGGCAGGCTTCGCGCAGCGCGTAGAGACAGCCGCGAGCAGTGGCCTCGCCACGCCCGTGCGAGCCGCCGAGCGAGATGGGCTTGCCGGTGACGACGCCCAGCTCCGTGTGCCCGCGCACCATCGAGATGGTGTCCATGATCCAGGCCATCGTCTGCTCGTCGGTGTAAACGTCCGGCGCGGGGATGTCGCTGTCTGGGCCAATAATGGGGGCGATCTCGAAAGCGTAGCGCCGCGTCAGGCGCTCAAGCTCGCCGCGCGAGAGCGACTTGGGATCACAGACGACGCCGCCTTTGCCGCCGCCGTAAGGGATACCGACCGTCGCGCATTTCCAGGTCATCCACGAGGCCAGGGCCTTGACCTCGTCAATTGTCACGTTCGGGTGGTAGCGTATGCCGCCCTTGGCGGGGCCGCGCGCGATGTTGTGCTGGACACGGTAGCCCTCGAAGACCTGCACCTCGCCGTTGTCCATCTTGACGGGAATCGAGACGACCAACTGCCTCTTGGCGTTCTTCAGGACGCGCCGCATGGAGTCATCCAGTTCCAGATAATCCGCGGCGCGGTCAAACTGCTGCTTGGCGATCTTGAAAGGGTTGAGTTCTTCCACTTCCATCGCCGCCCGCTGCTCGACCATAAGACGCTCCTCTGAAAATCAGAATGTTGAAATCAAAGGCAGGGAGACAACCCCCTCGGCTCGGACAAACGCCGCCATCCTAGCAGAAAAAGTGGTCAGTAGTCAGTGGTCAGTGGTCAGTTAAAGACAAAAGAAGAAGGCAGCCGAGTGGAACTAACCCGGCTGCCTTTTGCTTTCTCTTAACTGACCACCGACCACTGACCACTGACCACTGTTTTTATGGAACAAGGTTGCGCGTGTTGGGGTCTAAGGATGTTGAGCAGAGGCTCCCTGGACCCGCATGGCACCGGCATGGGAGGAAGCAAATGATGTTTGGAAATCTTGTCGAATCGAGCTCTCACAAAGGCGACAACGCGCGCAAGAGCTGGTTCTTCCTGGGCACGCTAGGGGTCTACGCCATCGCCTTCCTGGCCGTCGGCGTCGGGAGCATCTACGCCTACAATACGCACGTCGAGGCGCAGAACTTAGAGTTGATCTCAATGGTGGCGCCCGTCGAAGCGCCCGCAGAAGTCCAGCCGGTCCCGAAGCCGTCTAGTCCGAAGCCCGCCGCCGGGGGCGGGAGCAGCCAGCCCAACGTTGCGGTAGTTAGGGAGACGCCCGTCACGGCCGTGATGGACCCGACACGCGTGGAGGGCAAGGCGATGGTCGCGCCGCCGGTCACCGAACTGCCTCCGGGGACGGCGCACAAAATTGGCACACCTGTCGAGGGCGACAACATCTTCGGCGGGACCGGCAATAAAACCGGGAATGACCCTTCGGGCCGCAGGGGCGGCGGAGGCCCCGGCGGAGAAGAGTTGGAAGCGATGGTGGGGACGCCGCCTCCGCCTGTGGTCGAAAAGAAGGTGGCCAAGACGCCCGCCACGAAGAGCATGGGCGTCGTCAACGGCATGGCGACCTACCTGCCGAAGCCTGTCTATTCGGCCATCGCCAAGGCTGGGCACGCCGCTGGCGTCGTCACCGTGCAGGTCCTGATTGACGAACATGGCAAGGTGGTCTCGGCGCGAGTCCTGAGCGGACACCCGCTCTTGCAGCGTGAGGCGGTCCAGGCGGCCTACCTGGCGCGCTTCACTCCGACCCTGCTCTCCAACCAGCCGGTCAAAGTCTCCGGCGTCATCACCTATAACTTCGTTCGGTAAATGGTAAATGGTAAATGGTGAATAGGAGAACGTGTTCTCTCCTATTCACCATTCACCATTTACTATTCACTATAAATTCTTGGGACGCGCGGGCTGACGCCGCAGGTGATTTCGTAGGAGAGGGTGCCGGCCGTGCCGGCAATGTCTTCGGCCGTGATTGAGAGCGGGCCGGCAGTTCCGATGAGCGTCACGGTGTCGCCGCTCTGGACGCCGGGCACGTCCGTCACGTCCAGCAGCGTCAAATCCATCGAGACGCGCCCCACCACCGGCGCATACTGCCCGCGCACAATCGCGCGCCCGCGGTTCGACAAGGCCCTCACGTAGCCATCGTTGTAGCCTATGGGCAGCGTCGCCACCACTGTCTCGCGCGCGGCCTCGAACGTGCAGCCGTAGCCGAGCGTTTCGCCCGCGTGGACGCGCTTGACGAGCGTGACCCGCGTGCGCAGGGACATGACCGGCAGCAGCGCCGGAGGCTCAGGCGCAGGCGGCAGGATGTCGCGCCACAGCCCATAGAGCACGCCGCCCGGCCGGACCATGTTGCCCCACCCGTTTGGGTGCGCGAACGTCCCGGCCGAATTTGCCAGGTCTTCAAAGCGGGGCCTGTGCCCGCGCTCGCGCAACAGCTCGACGGCGCGGCGGAAGCGCGCCACCTGCTCGTCCGTGAATCGGTCCAATTTGGGATCGTCCGCGGCGGCGAAGTGCGTCATCACACCGTCCACGCGAATGTGCTTGAAAGAGCCGAGCGCGTCAGCGAACTCGCCGAGCTGCTCATAACGAACGCCCAGCCGCCCCATCCCCGTGTCGATCTTGAGGTGAACGTCCGCCACCGCGCCCCGCTCGCGCGCCGCGCGGTCAAGGGCCGCGATCATGTCGAGCCTGTAGACGGCCGGCACGATGCGCTCTTCGAGACATAAACGCTCCTGCCCCTCCCAGAAGCCGCCGAGCGACAGCACGGGCTGTGTGACGCCCGCGCGCCTCAGCTCCAGCGCCTCTTCGGGCAGCGCCACGCCGAACCAGTCTGCGCCCTCGGCCGCGAGCCTGCGCGCGCAGCGCACGGCCCCGTGCCCGTAGGCGTTGGCCTTGATGACCGCCATCACGCGCACGCCCTGCGCAACGCGCCCGCGCACCCACTGAAAGTTCGACGCCAACGCGTCCAGGTCTATCAGCGCCCACGTCGGCCGCCGCCCGTCCGTCTCAACGCTGGCCACTGTGCCAATATCCGGCGTCGCCTCTGAACTCAACCTGCCCGCCTCACTCGCGCCACATATTTTCAAACCGAGTAAATTCCTTCAGGAACGCCAGCCGGGTCGTGCCCGTCGGCCCGTTGCGCTGCTTGGCGATGATGATCTCCGCCAGCCCCGCGTTCTCTTCCGTACGGTTGTACTGCTCCTCACGGTAGATGAAAGCCACCACGTCGGCGTCTTGCTCTATGGCCCCGGACTCGCGCAAGTCGGCGAGCTGCGGGCGGTGGTCCGTGCGGTTCTCGGGGGCGCGGGAGAGCTGGGAGAGCGCGATGAGCGGGACGTTCAGTTCCTTGGCGAGCGCTTTCAGCTCGCGCGAGATTTGCGAGACCTCCTGCTGGCGCGACTCCGCGCGGCGCGAGGAGCCGGACATCAGTTGCAGGTAGTCAACGATGATGAGGTCCAGCTTCTTCTGCTCGGCGGCGAGCCGGCGCGCCTTGGCTCGCATCTCCAAAACGGAGATACCCGGCGTGTCGTCAATGAATATCCTGGTCTCGGCCAGCGTCCCCAGCGCGCCCGCGAGTCGCGCCCACTCGTCGCGCGAGAGGAAGCCGCTGCGGAAGCGGTGCGCGTCCACCCGCGCCTCCGAAGAGAGCATGCGCATCACCAGCGACTCCTTAGACATCTCCAGCGAGAAGACACCCACCACCGCCTGCGCCTGAATCGCCGCGTTTTGTGCCAGAGTCAAACAGAGGCTCGTCTTCCCCATTGACGGGCGCGCGGCGACGACGATGAGGTCGGAGGATTGGAGGCCGGAGGTCATGGAGTCCAGGTCGTTGAAGCCGGTCGTCAGGCCCGTCAGCATGGCGGAGCGCCCGGCCATCTCCTGGACGTGTTCGAGCATGGCGTCGGCGATGGGCTTGACATGCGCGAAGCCCTGCCGGGTGCGCTCGTCGGCGAGCGCGAAGATGGCCTGCTCTGCATGATCCAGGATAAGCTCAGCCTCGTCCTCCTCTTCGAGCGCCTCGGAGATCACCTTGTTGCAAGCCTTGACCAACTGGCGGAGCATCGACTTGTCGCGGACGATCTTGGCGTAGGCCGCGACGTTGGCGAAGTGCGGGAGCCCGTAGGTCAGGTTGGTGATGAAGGTCATCCCCCCCACAGACTCGACCGCGCCGTCGCGCTTCAACTCCTCCGCGATGAGAATCGGGTTGATCTCGGAGCCGTGCTCGAAGAGCGCGATCATCGCCAGGAAGATGCGGCGGTGCGACGGCACGTAGAAGTCTTCGGGTTTTAAAAGCTCTATAGCCTGGCTGACGAGGGCGTTGTCGAGGATGATTGCGCCGAGGATGGCGCGCTCGGCCTCTGCGCTGTTCGGCAGGGGCCTTTCGAGCATCTGATCGCGCGACGTGTCGGCGGCGAAGTTTGCCATCGGGAGACTTACGTATGAAAACTAAAATTTGAAGCGGAACCCGCGGGTTAAAGACAAAAAGGCTGCAAGCGCGGCGTGTGCCTTTCAACGCGCCGCGCTTGCAGCGCACTATACTACAGGGCCGTGGGCGCGACAATGCTTACGCTGCCATCGCGCCCACGCGCCCGTCATTAGCCGTTGCCGACTTCGGTTCCTGCCTCTTCGGTGGTCGCTTCCGTCGTCGTTTCCTCCGCGGCCGCGTCTCCCTCCGGCGCTGCCGCAGCCGGCTCTGCCGCCGCCGGCGCTGCTGCCGCCGGCGCTGCTGCCGCGGCCTCGGGCTTCGCGCCGCCCTCGGCCGTGACTTCCACGGGCAGCTCGACCGTCACCTCGCGGTGCAGGCGCACGGGCACTGTGAACTCACCCGTCTCCTTAATCGCATCGCGCAAGCTGATGCGGCGGCGGTCTATCTCGTAGCCGCGCTCCTTCAGAGCCTCGGCGATGTCCATAGAGGTCACGGAGCCGTACAGGATGCCGTGCTCGCCGACCTTGCGCGTGAAGCTCAGGCGGACTGCCCTCAGCTGATCGGCCTGGCCCTCGGCCGTGTCCTTCTCCTTGGCCGCCTTCTTCAAGAGCGCGGCGCGCTCCTGCTCGATCTGGCGGACGTTGCTGGCCGTCGCCTGGACCGCGAGCTTGCGCGGGAGCAGGTAGTTGCGTGCGTAGCCCGCCTTGACCCTGACAATCTCGCCGCGCGCTCCCAGCTCGTCTATGTCTTCGCGCAGGAGGACGTTCGTGTGTGCCATTTTTTATTCTCCTCCTTCGTTTAGTCGGTGGCGTAGGGCAAGAGCGCGATGTTGCGCGCCCGCTTGATCGCCTCAGAGAGCATGCGCTGGTGCGTGGCGCACGCGCCCGAAATCCTGCGCGGCAGAATCTTTCCGCGCTCAGGGATATAGCTCTGCAAGAGCTTCACGTCTTTGAAGTCGATCAAGTCAACCTTCTCGATGCAGAAGCGGCAGATTTTGCGGCGGTGCA
This sequence comes from uncultured Acidobacteriota bacterium, assembly GCA_963848875.1. Lineage (GTDB taxonomy): Bacteria > Acidobacteriota > Blastocatellia > Pyrinomonadales > Pyrinomonadaceae > QHXM01. The sequence goes on along the minus strand of CAWKFJ010000007.1, from coordinate 94,405 downwards.
TGCGACGGCCGCCGCCGCGCCCCCCGCCCTGGCCGCCGGAGCGCCCACGGCCTCCGCCATCGTCGTCGTCGCCGCCGCGGTCGAACCCGCGCTCGCGCTCTTCATAATTACTAGACATAATCTTTCCTCTCGTCAAAGCAGTCGGTCATGAGCCGTCGGCGCGTTTCGTCTGTGCTCGCGCCCGCTGACGGCTGACCACTGATAACTGGATACTGTTTATGATTCCTGGCCCTCGCCACGCGCGCCGGCCTCGCTGGCAGCGCCTGAGCCGCGCCCCGCGCCGGAGCCTGAGAAGCCGCCCCGCTTGCTGGCGCGCCGCGCGCGCTTGGCCTTGAACTTCTCGGCGCGTCGCCGGTCCTCGTCAACGCGGACGGTGATGTAACGTATGACCTGATCGTTGACGCGCATGCGGCGTTCCAGCTCGGCGATCTCGCGGCCTGAGCCGTCAACCTCGAAGAGCACGTAGTGGCCCTCGGTGCGGTGTCCGATGGAGTAGGCCAGTTGGCGGCGTCCCATGTTCTCCTGCTTGGTGACGGTGCCGCCCTGGTCTGTGATGATCTGTTGTAGAGTTTCGTTCAGGCGTGTGATGTCCTCTTCAGTCGCGGACGTGTCCACGATGAACATCACTTCGTAGGTTCTTTGCGTAGCCAAAATTCATCCTCCTCTTGGATGTCTAGCCTCACTTCAATGAGTGAAGCAAGAAGGAACAGTGGTCAGTAGTCGGTGGTCAGTGGCCAGTTGGAAATCAGTTTTTTGAACTGACCACTGACCACCGACTACTGACCACTGTTGTAAAGTGCCATTGCCTTGTCAATGCCGTCGCGGAGGACGGCGCGGAGCGCCGCTGCGCTCCGTTCTAAAATCTCTTCGAGCGCGGCGCGCTCGTCCCTGGAGAATTCGTCCAGGACGAAACCCTTTGTGTCGCCGACGGGGTGGTCGGGCCAGATGCCTATGCGCAGCCGCATGAACTCGTCGGTCTTGACGGCCGCGATGATCGACTTCAGCCCGTTGTGCCCGCCGGCCGAGCCGCGCCTTCTCAAACGTATCGTCCCGAAGGGCAACGCCAAGTCGTCGCTGATGACGAGCATCTGGCGCGCGGCCGCATCCTTCGACTCCTGCTTAGCAAGCAGGCAAGCAACGGCCTCGCCGCTCAGGTTCATGTAGGTCTGCGGCTTGACGAGTTCGACGCGCCGGCCCTCAAGCTCCGCGCGCCCGACGAGCGCCCGACACTCCTTGCGCTTGACCTGCGCCTGCGCCTCGCGCGCGAGCAGGTCAACCACCATGAAGCCGACGTTGTGGCGCGTTCGCTCGTACTCCGCGCCAGGGTTGCCGAGGCCGACGATCAACATAAGGCAAAAGGTAAGAGGTAAAAGTAAAGGCCAAGAGCTTCGCTTCCATCTTCCCTCTAGCCTTTCTCCTTTTTACTGCTACTCGCCTTCCCCTTCGTCTTCCTTCTTGCCCTTGCCGATGACTTCGGGCTCGGCCTGCTCTTCGGCCACCTCAGGAGTCTCGACAGGCTCCTCGCGGATGACGCTGACCGTGGCGATGACCGTCTCGGGGTCATTGAGAATCTCTATGTTCTCGTCGGCCGGGATGTCCGAAACGTGCAGCAAGTCGTGGACTCCCAGGTTCGACACGTCCAGGTCAATCGAGTCTGGAATGTTGCGCGGGTCGCAGCGGATTTCGATCTCGCGCACGATCTGCTCAAGGACGCCCTGCTCCTCGCGGACGCCCTCAGGCTCGCCGACCAGATGCACAGGCACTGTGACTTCGATCTTCTGTCCCTTGACCAGCCGCTTCAGGTCGGCGTGAACCAGCCGTCCGCGCACGGGGTCAATCTGCCGGGCGTGGAACATCACCTCGCTCGCGCCGACGCCTTCGACGTCAATCGTGAAGATGGAGTTGTGGCCGGCGTCCGACCGTAGAATCGCCGCCAGTTCGCGTAAGGGCGCGACGGCCGCGACCGGCTCGCCCTCGCCGCCGTAAACCGTGACGGGGACCAGACCGTCGCGCCGCGCGCGCCGCGCGTCGTTCTTGCCGCGCCCGTCTCTGCGGGTCGCGCGCACCGTTATCTCTTCTCTCTCTGCCATGATTACTCCCTAATAAGTGTTTGCCCTTCAGACGAAGAGCGAGGAGACGCTGGTCTCCTCGTGGATCGACTTGATCGCTTTCGCCAGCAGCGGTGCGATACTCAAAACCTCTATGTTCTCCAACTCGCACGCCCCGTCGTGGAGCGGAATCGTGTTGGTGACGGCCATCTGCTCTATGTCCGACGCCGCCAACTTCTCGCAGGCCCGGCCCGAAAGAACGGGGTGCGTGAAGCAGGCGTGGATGCGCTCGGCCCCATTCTCCTTAAGCGCCTTCGCCACCTTCGTCAGAGAGCCGCCCGTGTCGCACATGTCGTCAACTATCAGGCACGACCGCCCACGCACGTCGCCGACCACGTTCATCACCTCCGCGACGTTCGCCTTCTCGCGCCGCTTGTCGCACAGAGCCAATTCCGCGTTCAAACGCTTGGCGTAGGCGCGCGCGCGTTCCGCGCCGCCCGTGTCTGGCGCGACCACCGTCAGGTTCGGCAAAGGGTTGTCCTGATAATGGCCGATCATGACAGGCGCGGCGTAAAGGTGATCCACGGGGATGTCAAAGAAGCCCTGAATCTGGGCCGCGTGCAAGTCCATCGTCAGGACGCGCTGCGCGCCGGCCGTCACGATCAGGTTAGCCACGAGCTTGGCCGCAATCGGCACGCGCGGGCGGTCCTTCTTGTCCGAGCGCGCGTAGCCGTAGTACGGGATGACGGCCGTGACGCGTTCGGCCGACGAGCGGCGGAAGGCGTCGAGCATGACGAGCAGCTCCATCAGGTGCGCGTCCGTCGGCGGGCACGTCGGCTGGACGATGAAGACATCTCCGCCGCGCACGTTCTCGTCAATCTGGAAATTGAACTCGCCGTCGGAAAAGCGCTCCGCGATGGCGCGTCCGGGGTCGCAACTCAGGTAATGGCAAATCTCCTCGGCCAGCGCGCGGTTCGCGTTGCCGGAGAAAACTTTGATGCCGCCAGTCGTTCCCATAAACTCAGTGGTCAGTGGTCAGTGGTCAGTGGTCAGTCAAAAACAGAAGCATTGTTCTTTAACTGACCACTGACCACTGACCACTGACATCTGCTTTTTTCTGGGGCGGAAGGATTCGAACCTACGAATGCCGGTTCCAAAGACCGGTGCCTTACCACTTGGCTACGCCCCAAGCTCAATCCCGCGGCCGCGGCGCAGACGCGCCGAGCGCCGACAGATATCGGGCGCGCCCGAGCGCAGCGCAAGGGAAAATGTGCCAGCGGCCTTCCCCCTTGAGCGCAACGGCGGCGCGCTCCTGCGTTTCCCCCTTGTCAAAGACTCCGAAGACGCTCGAACCGCTCCCCGCGAGCAGGGCGACGCGCGCGCCCACACCCAGGAGGGCGTCCCTCGCCCGCTCGATTTCCGGTTTCAGGTGAAAGACGACCGGCTCGAAGTCGTTGTGCAGCGCAATAGGATGAGAATCCGTAAATTGCTCGTCTGCACGAGAAATAGAGAGAATAATGTCGCCCTCAGCCTTTGTCAAGGCCGGGGAGTTGAGCGCCCTGTAGGCATCCGCGGTCGAGACTTTCGCCTCCGGCTTGACGATTAAAAGGTGCTCGGCGGCAACATCGTCGAGCGGCGTAATCTCTGTTCCCAGCCCAGTCCCCAGCGCCGTCCCGCCTGTCAGAAAGAAGGGCACGTCGGCCCCGAGTTTTGTGCCAATCGCCGCGAGTTCTTCCGCGTCCGCCGCGACCTCCCAGAGGCGCGCGAGACCCATTAGGGTGACGGCCGCGTTGGACGAACCGCCGCCCAGGCCCGCCTCCACGGGGATGACTTTTTCCAGGTGAATCGAGGCCCCGCGCCTGATTCCGCGCGCGCTTCTGAGGGCCGCGGCGGCGCGCCAGATAAGATTGCTGTCGTCTAGGGGAATCTCGTGCGAGTCGGAAGTGAGACGTAAGTGGTCGTCGTCGCGGGCAGCGAAGGTCAGCCGGTCGTGGAGCGTGACGGTCTGGAAGATGGTGCGTAGCTCGTGGTAGCCGTCCACGCGGCGGCCGAGCACACGTAGCCGCCAGTTGATCTTGGCGAACGAGGGGAGCGTAAAGGAGTCCACAGACACAACGGGGCGGCTGACCTCTCCTGTCTTGAAGCGCCAGCCGCCCGGATGCCCAACCCGTACTTGCGGACGCGCTCAGCGCATCAAGAAAATCTGCGTCAGGTAGACCCGACCGTCTGCCGTGCGCGTGACGCCCACGGCCGTGTGCGTGTACTTAGCGCGCAGGATGTTGGCGCGGTGCTTGGGCGACTGCAACCACTGATCTACGGCCACGCGGACGGGGTCAACCTGCCCCTGATTATACGCGATGTTCTCGCCGAGCGACCTCCATTCGACGCCGCTCGCGACGACGCGGTCCAAGAGGTTCGAGCCGTCCGGGGCCTCGTGGTCGAAGAAGTTCCGCCGCCCCATGTTCTCAGAGTGCCCGCGCGCCACGCGGCACAACTGCCCGTCCCACGCGAGCGCCGGCAGGCGGTACTTGGCCCGCTCGGCGTTGATTAGATTGAAAGCCTGGCGCTCGAAGCTGTTGGCCGCGACCGCAGGGCCGGCCGAGGCGGCGACGGCCGCCGTCCGCGCGTAGGCGCGGTGCTGCATCTGTTGCTGCTCGCCCGCGGGGCTCGCGGCCGTCACAAGGCGGGCCACGGGGCGGTTCCCGGATGATTGAGCGAAACTCTCGACCGTGGTCGAGGCTAAAAAGACGAAGGAGAGCGTACAGAGGAAGAGCAAGCCGGAGGTCTTGCTCACAGCAATTGGGGGAACCCGATTTTTACGATTCATTGAAGGGGAACTTTCTCTGGAGCCGCCGGTTCGGCGCTCCACGTCAGGCCGTGAGAAAGCAACTTAAACCTGACCGCGTTTGGGGCCGGCGGTCCTCAACTGTCAATCAGAATAATAGCAAACGAAGTTTAAACCTGACAACCGCATTTTTATTTCATTTCGATTACGGCGGAGTTGCATCTTGGCACACTTCGGGCGCGTGCGTCGAGAATTAATTTTGGCGAAGGGGCGTGAGAGTGTTATTTCGGCGCTTTGCCGTCTAGTTTGGCGCGGATTCTGGCGCTAATTTCGCCGGAGGCGGCCAGGGAGAGGGCTTTCTGCCAGGATTCGCGCGCCAGTACGGTCTTGCCGCGCTTCTGGTAAAGGTCGCCCAGGTGCTCATGAATCGTGGCCGACTGGTTGTTGCGGCGGGCGGCGTCCATCAGGTGGCGTTCGGCCTCGTCGAGCTTGCCGAGTTTGAAATAGGCCCAGCCCAGGCTATCCAGGAACGAGGAGTTGGTTGGGTTGGCGCGGACGGCGCGCTGAATCATTTCGAGGGCTTCGGCGAGCCGCTCGTTGCGCTCGATGAGGAAGTAGCCCAGGTTGTTAAGCGCCGTTGCGTTTTCGGGGTCGCGCGAGAGGATACGGCGCAGCGACTCCTCCGAGCCGCGCGGGTCGCCCGCGCGCTCCTGCGCCGACGAGAGCGTGATGAGCGCGGCCTCGACCATGTCCGGCCTCTCGGCCGGCGCGAGTTCTAACGCCTTGCGCGCCGCGGTCACGGCCTCGGCCGGGCGGCCAGACTGAAGGTAGAGGCCCGAAATCACAAGGTACTCGTTGAAGTCGCCGGCAGAGCCCGTGAGCTGCGTACGCAGCAGGGCGACGCCTTCGTCAACGCGGCCGAGGTCTGCGAGCGTCTGCGCCTCCATGCGCAGGAAGCCGGACTGTTCCGGGAATCGCTTGCGGGCGTCGCGCGCGGCCTCAAGCGCCTCGGGGCGCTTCCCCTGCTCGCGCAGTAACAGTATGTGCTGCGCGTCGGGCGTCGGGTCGTCTTTGCCGAGCAGTTGGCGCATGCGCTCAATCGTGGCCGCCACGTCCGCGGTGCGCCCGGCGCGCTTGTAGACTTCGATCATCCTTTGCAGGATGCGGCCCGCGACCAGCTTCTCCTCGTCAGTCTCCAGCGGCCCCTCTGCGACGCCGCGGTCCTTGAGCTGTTCTTCGTAGACGGCGATGGCGTCGGCCGTGCGCATGGCGTCGCTGTAAAGCTGTGCCAGCGCCGTGCGGAGCATCTGCTGTTCGCGTTCGCCCTTGGGCTGGCGGGCGATGGCCGCGCGCAGGGTGGCCGCGGCGTCGTCCACGCGGCCGGCGCGGGCCTGCACGCGCGCCAGTAGCTCGGCGGTCGCAACATTCGCAGGGTCAGCGGCGACCATACGCTGCAATTCATTGATGGCGGTCTGGTCGTCCATGCCGCCCGCCTCGACCATCTGTGCCAAAAGCTCTGCGTACTCGCCGTTCTCTGGGTTGATACTGATGGCGCGGCGGATGGCAGCCAGCGCCTCATTGGTGCGGCCGGCCTTGAGCAGCGCCTCGCCGAGCCTGGCGTATGCAGAGTCGGGCGTCAGCTCGCGGCTGGTGACGTACTGGAAGAAGCGCGTGTCGGACGTGGGCGGGGCTGCGGCCCAGTGTGTCCAAGCATCCAAAGCCTCTTGAGCCCGTCCCATCTTGTGGTGGAACTCGCCGAGCAGCGCCCACGCCTCCGCGTCGTTCTTGTCGAGCCGCACGACCTCCTTCAATTCCTTGATGGCCAGCTCCGCGAACGCGCGGTTGAATTCTCCCTCGTGCAGGCTGCTCCTGAGCGTGTAGAGGCGCGAGAGGATGCGGCGCGCTCCGAAGTTGTCGGGGTCAACGCGCGTGGCGGCCGTGCCCTCGCGGGCAGCCGCCTCGAAATCCTGCGGCGGGTAATAGAAGGCTATCTCGGCCAGCGCGGTGTGCGCCTCGCCGAGCGTCGGGTCGAGCACGGCTGCTTGTTGGAACGCCTCGCGCGCCAGGCGCAGCGTCGCCGTCGAGCCGTCGCGTCGCAGTTCCGAGAGGCGCCGCTGCCCTTCGAGCAGCTTCGCGTAAGCCTGCGCGCGGCGCTCGCGCGGCGTGTCGCCCTGCTGCCGCTGAGCGGCGGGCGGTTGCGCCGTTTTCTCTTTATCCGTAGGTGTGGGCGAAGGGGTCTGGGCGAGCGCACGCGGTTCGGCGGTGAAAAACGCCGCGGCGAGGAGCAGAGGACCGAGGGTTCGCGGGACGAAAAACTTCACGTCACGATTCCTTTCGCGGACCCGTCGTCTTCGCCCGTCCCGCCGCCAGACTGTTCGATTGACTGTAGGAGACGCTGCCAGGCCCGGCGCTGCGGGTAAGCGGAGATGAGCACGATGAGGGCGACGGCCCCGGCCCGCAGCATGTGATACTTTCCGTCGTTAGGCGTCATCATCGCTACGACGAAACCCATCAGCGCTATTGCGCCGCCGATGAAAGCCACCTGAACGGTCGTCTTTTGCAGCGTCTCCAGCACGCCCGAGACGCCGCGCAAGGCCGCTATGTCCTGCAAACGCGCGGTCTGGAATCTAGTCCGGCGCAGGACGAACGAGCCCAGGGCGAAAATCAGAATGGCTATGAAGAGCGCCATCGAAAGCGAGGGGTCGCCCGGCCTGTACAAGGACTCGCCGGCGAAGAAAATGATCAGGACGAGCGCGACCGTCAACCCGACGAACGCGCCGACGACCATCGCCGCCGCGCGGTGGCGGCGGATTAACTCGTCGTTGCTGCTCTGCGACGTTGGCGTCATGTTCGGTCAGTGGGTGCTTTCTGTTCGCTGCACGAAATTCTAACACCCGGCTTTCATAGCTAGCAAACGAACGGTTCCGGCCGGCGCTTCTTGCGGCTGCGCCCCGTGTCCGGCAATGGGAAGCACGGGGCGCAGTTCAGGTCAATCGTCCGTCCGGCGGGCGGTCAGGGCTGAGTCCCTGTCGTCGTCGTCGCGGGCGCCGAAGGGGTCGTGGTCGTGGCCGCGGGGTTGGTCGGAGCCGGGCTCGGCTGTGACGGGCCGCGGCTGGGGGTCGGCGTCGTTCCTTGCGGGAACTGGCGCGCGGGCTGGCGGCGCTGCTCGACCGGCACGGGCGCGACCGAGCGCAACTGACCCTGATTGGTGATGGCCTCGTCAATCAGGTCGCTGCCGGCCTTGCTGTCCTTGCTGATGAGCACGCCGTTCTTGTCCACGGTGACGCCGGCCGCGCCGGACACTTCCGTCAGGAGCTTAGCCATCATGCCGGGACGCACAGGCTCAGGCATCCCGATCTTGACAGGGTCCGGGTCGGGGATGGGAGCGCCGATCTTGTTCAACTCCTCCCGCGCCTTTTCGGCGTACTCGCTGTTCGGGTAGTCGCGCGCGATCATCTGGTAATACTTCGCAGCCTCGTCCGGCTCCTCCTCCTGCACGTAGAGGTCGCCGAGCATGTAGAGCACTTCATCCATGTAGGAGAAGTTCGGGTACTTCTCGACGATCTCCTTGGCGCGAGACTGCGCGCCCTTGAGGCCGCCGACGCCGCGGTAGAAACGGTCGCGGTAGAAGCGCGCGATTTGCAGGCTGTGCATGCCTAGGTTTTCCTGGACCTCGTTGAGGCGCTGGATAACGTCGTTGCGGAGCGGCGAGTTCGGGTACTGCTGCAAGACGGCCTTGAGCCGCTGCTCGGCCTTGCGCGCGCGCGTTACGTCGCGGTTGGCGAGCCCCATCTGCCGCATCTCCGACTCGGCCATCTTGAGCATCACGCGGTCCGAGAGCGGGTCTGTCGGGAAGAACGTCAGCCAGTCCTGGTAAGCCTGCGACGCCTGAATCAGCATGGAGGTCGTGCCTTCGAGGTAGAACGTGTCCGCGATGGCAAGCTTGGACAGAGAGAGGAACGGCGAGTCCGGGTAGGTCGTGATGATCGTGTTGAAAAGTAGCCGCCCCGTGTCGTAGTTGCCTTTGCGCACCTCCTTGGCCGCGACCTCAAACAGCTCGCGGTCGCGTCCGGCCATGGCCTCGCCGGTCAGTTCGGCGTACTTGTCGTCGTCGCCGCCGCCGCCGAAGATGCCCAGGAATTTCCCTTTCTTCTTCTTCTTTTCGGTGGAGGCCGTCGCCCCGCGCGCGCCGGCCGTCTCGCGCAGCGCCGCCTCGGCTCGCGTGTTCAGCTCGGCGACCGCCGTTTCGAGCCTTTCGATGTCCTTCACCTCGACGCGCTCGGCGCGGTCGGACTTGGTACGCAGGTCGTTGACTTCGGAGAGGATGGAGCCGGCTTCCTTCTCCAATCCGCGCAGCCGCACGGCCGGGTCGTCGGCCTTCGCCTTGTCGTCCTTCTTCCCCTCGCTCTTAATCGACGAGGCGGCGTTACCGAGCGAGCGGCGCATCGTGTCCAACTTCGACCGCATCACCTCCAGGCGCTGCACAGTCGTCCCCTCGCCGCCTCCCTGCGCCAGGGCCGCGGACGCGCCGCACCCGAGGACGAGGACCGCACCCAACACGAGAGCTGCAAAATTGCGATACATCTATTACCTCCAAAGACAGTCACAAGTGACGAGTAAAAGCTTTTAACTTGTCACTGTTTTTATGCCCACTGCATGGTCGCCTCGCGCAAGCTGCGGACGGCCTCTGCGGGGTCTGGTTCGTTAAAAACTGCCGAGCCGGCGACGATGATCTCGGCCCCGGCAGCGGCTATCTCGGCGATGTTGCGGCGGTCTATGCCGCCGTCTATTTCAATGCGCGCGCCCAGGCCGCGCTCCGTCATTATGCGCCTGAGGCGGCGCAGCTTGTCGAGCGATGTCGGGATGAATTTTTGGCCGCCGAAGCCAGGATTAACAGACATCAGCAGCACGTAGTCGCAGAACGAGAGCGCCTCTTCGAGCGCGCCCAGGGGCGTCGCCGGGTTGATCGCCACGCCGGCCATAGCGCCTTTGCGCCTGATGGCGTCGAGCGTGCGGTGGAGGTGGGGGTCGGCCTCGACGTGAACCGAAACCATCGAAGCGCCCGCGTCCACAAACTGCTCTGCGTAAAGCCCCGGCTCCGTAATCATCAGATGCGCGTCCACGGGCAACGTGGTTGCCCGCCTGACCGCTTTTACGATGGGCAGCCCGACCGTGATGTTCGGGACGAAATGGCCGTCCATCACGTCTACGTGGATAACGCCCGCGCCCCCGCGCTCGACTGTGGCGATCTCCTCGCCCAGCCGCGCGAAATCCGCGGAGAGGATTGAAGGGGCTATCTCGACCATTTCGGTGCGACCGACTTACCCTCGGTCAGGGCGTCCCAGTGGCGGCGGGCCGTGCGGGCGGCGGCGTGGCGGCCGGCGCGCGCCTGTTGGCGTTCTGGTTGCTCGGTGTTCGATTCACGTTGGGGGCCGCCGTGTTCGCGTTGCGGTTGCCGCCGTTCGTGTTGCGCGGCGCGTTCGCGTTGTTGGCGTTGCGGTTCCCGTTCGCGCCGCGGTTGGCGTTCGCGCTGTTCGCGTTGTTACTGTTGTTGGCGTTCTTGCTGTTCGCGTTGTTCGCGTTCTTGTTCTTGTTCCTCTGCGAACGGTTCTGGTTCTGGTTCTGGTTCTGGTTCGTCGCCGTGGACTGGTTCGCGTTTGCGTTCTCGGCCGGCTTCTCCGGCTCCTCCTTGAACTCCTCTTTGACGGGGACGCTCTCGCCTTCCTTCGGCGCGCGGCTGATCTCGACGGCGACGGGGATGCCCACCTTGACGACCTGCCCGGCCTCCGGCAATTGGCTCAAAATCGTGTCGGGCCGCTCGGCCGAGGGGCGCGCCCCGCGCACGCGAATCTTGAGTCCGGCTTCGTCCAGCAGGTTCTCGGCCGTCAGGCGATCCTTGCCGAGCACGTCCGGCACTTTCACTTCGGCCGTGCGCAGGCTCAGGTAGACGGTGGCGAGCATTCCGAAAATAAAGGCGGCGATGACGGCCAGGACGATACCGATTTTTGCAGCCGCCGACAGCGCAAGCCTTCCGAAACCCACAGCCTCTTTAACCGCCTCTCCTTAGTTCACACGCCCCAGGTCGCAAAACCGACCGCGAAGTCTAACACCCGCGCGAAGGGCGCGGCAAGCTGCCCGGCCACTTAACGCTCACGCTCGAAGGCCGCGATGAAGAAGCCGTCCGCGCCTTCCCTGTGCGGCCAGGCGCGCAAGTGGCCGCCCGCGCTTTGCAGATTCACGGGCTCCGTCAAAGGCAGCAGCTTGAAATCTTGCTCGCGCGCGAGGAAGCGCGCCGTCACCTCTTCGTTCTCTTCAGGCTCGACGGAGCAGGTGGAGTAGACCAGCCGCCCGCCGGGCTTGACGACGCGGGCCGCGCGGCCCAGGATGCGCCCCTGCCGCGAGGACAGGATTGACACGTCACGGGCTGTGATGCGCCAGCGGATTTCGGGGTTGCGCCTGAGCGTGCCCGTCCCACTGCACGGCGCGTCCACCAGCACGCGGTCGAAGAAGTTGTCCGGGAAAGGCAAAGGCCCTTCCGCGTCGTGGACGACGAGGCCCAGGTTTTCGACGCCCTGTTTTAAGGCCGATTCGCGGACGGTCCGCAGGCGATGGCCGTAGAGGTCGCCCGCGACGATCAAGGAAAGGTCGCGGGTCTTTGTGGCGATGTGCGTCGTCTTGCTGCCCGGCGCGGCGCAAACGTCCAGCACGCGCTCGCCCGCGCGCGCGTCCAGGACGTGCGCGACCAACTGAGAAGCCTCATCCTGAAGATAAATTTTCCCGGCGCGCGCCAGCTCGCGCAAGCTCGCGCCAGCGCCCTCGATGCGCCACGCGCCGGGCGCGACACGCGACTGATGTAGAACGCCGCCGGCCGCGCGCAACTCTTCCAAGACTTCTCGCTCTCCGGCTATCACGCGGAACGCGGTCGGCGGCGCTTCGTTGTTGGACCGCGCGAACGCGGCCGCCTCATCCATCCCGAAGGCTTCGACCCAACGCGACAGGAGCCAGTGCGGGTGCGACGTTTCTATCGCCAGTCTTTCAAGAGGCGTCGCGGCGCTCGCGGCCGGGTCGTAATCGGGCTCGCGCGTCGCGCGCCGCAGGACGGCGTTGATGAACGTCGCGGCCGAGCGCAGCCGCGAGAGGTGTGCCAAATTCACAGACTCGTTGACGACCGCGGACTGCGGGATGCGCGAGAGGAACCGCAACTGGTAAAGCCCCAGCCGCAGCGACCTGCGCACGGGCGCGTCCAGACTCTCCGCGCGCCGCGACGAGTAATGCTCTATCAAAGCGTCCAGGTATAGCTGCCAGCGCAGCGCGCCGAGCACCAGTTCGTACGCGAGCGCGCGGTCCTCCGCGCGCATCTCGTCGTCCGCGGACGCCAGCAGGACGGTCGAGAACGCGCCCTCCTCTTCGACGCGCCGCAGGATGTTGAAGGCCGCACGTCGCGCTGGCGAGACCACGCGCGCACTCCCGCCCCTCTCTGCTTTCCCGGCCTTCATCCGAGCCGCTCGCCCGCGCGCACGCGCGCCCCGTTCAGGAAATCGCGCGCAGACATCCGCCGCTTCCCTTCCGGCTGGACTTCGCGCAGGAGCAGGCTCGTCCCTTCACCGCACGAGACCAGCAGCTCGTCGCCGTGAGCGCGCAGGATTTCACCCGCGCCGCCCGGCGACCCGCCGCCCTCCGCGACCTCCGCGCGCCAGATGACGAGCCGCTGCGAGTTGTACGTCGTGTGCGCGTTCGGCCACGGCTGGAAGCCGCGCACGCGCCGCTCTATCTGCGCCGCGTCGAGCGCCCACTCTACGAGTCCGTCCTCGCGCTCAAGCACGGGGGCGAAAGTCGCCTTCTCCTCCTCCTGCTCGCGCGGCTCGATTTCGTCGAATCGTTTTAGAGTCTCACTCAACAGTTCGGCCCCAGTCACAGAGAGCCTCTCTATCAACTCCGGCGCGGTCTCGCGGTCGCCTATCGCGGTCGCGCTCTGCAAGAGAATCGCGCCCGCGTCCAGCTCCTGCACGATCCGCATCGTCGTCACGCCCGTCTCCGTTTCGCCGCGCACAATGGCCCAATTCACGGGCGCGGCCCCCCTGTACTTAGGCAGCAGCGAGAAGTGTACGTTGACGCAGCCGAGCCGCGGCGCGGTCAGAAAACCGGCGGGCAGGATGCGGCCGTAGGCGACGACGACCGCCGCGTGAGCGCCGTGGGAGGCGAACAGTTGTAGAGCTTTCTTGTTCTTAATCTTCGCAGGCTGGTGTACGGTGAGGCCGTGCTGTAGGGCGAACTCCTTGACGGGAGGAGCGGCGAGTTTCTTGCCGCGCCCCGCGGGCCGATCCGGCTGCGTCCACACGGCCACAACCTTGTGCCCGTCTTCGAGGCACCGCCGCAGGGTCGGCACGGCGGCCTGCGGCGTGCCCATGAAAACTAAACGCATAAAAAGCAGAATTCAGGAGTCAGGAGTCAGGAGTCAGAAGGTAATCAGGTTTTTATTCTGACTTCTGACTCCTGACTCCTGACTCCTGTTAGAAGGCGCACCTGTAGTTGGAGAATTCGTAAACCTGTGTCCACTTGCCGCCCTGTTTTTTGTAGATGAAGTAGCTGTCGCCCTCTAGACCGTCCCTTTCCGTGACGACTTCCAGCGCGCCGTCCCCGTCCAGGTCGAGCGCGTCTACGAGCCGTTCGATGTAGACGCCGTTTTCGATGGCGGTCAAATCAGCGCCGGACATCAGGTCCGCGTCCGTGAATTTGTCGAACTGCAAGACGTTCGTACGGTAACTGTTCCCTTGCGGCTCCGCGAACAGAAAGAGCGCGTAACGCGCGGCGCCGCGCCCCGCCTTTTTGGCGACGAAGCTGCCGACGAGTTCAGCCTTGCCGTCGCCATCCAGGTCGAGCGCCGTCAGATTCACGGTCGTCAAGCTCGGAAGCAAAGCCGCCGGCACACCTTTCTCCTTGTAGGCCGCGCGGACCAGCGGCATCAGCGCGGCGCGCTCGGCCGGCGTCGGACTCCGGCGCGTGTTCTTGCCCCCGCCGAGCGACGAGGAATCGGTCGCCAGCGCCATCACGTTACGGTTGAGCCTGGCCGTGCTCTTGAGAGCTACGTCCGCGCTCGACCGGCTACACTCTTCGTCCTTGTTAGACTTTTTAACGGTCAGCGAGCCGGCCTCGCCGCCGCCGAAAAGAACGCGATACTTTTTGCCCCTGGAGTAGTAGGCGTTTGTGAACCGCAAGAGTTCGTCGGCGTCCGAGTCACCTGCGATGGGCTGCTTGAACTGCCCACCTTCGATGATGACGAAAGGCACCATGTAAGCGTTCGGCGGCTGCGGGCCGTAGACGACGAAGAGGGTCGCGGGACCGCTTTGCCGAAGCGCCTTCCTCTCCGCGGTACTCCCGACGGACAAGGAAGCCAGCAGGAGAACGGCGGCCAGAGTTGCTGCGACGTAGGGGCGTCGGGAATGCATCAGGGTATCCTCTCAGTGACTAAATGGCGGCGCGCTTTTCGGCGACCGGGTTCTGGCGCGCGCCGACCTTTTCGGAGACGACTTTGGCCTGTAGGAAGAGCGCGAGGTAGTCGCGCCCGCCGGCCTTCGAGTCCGTGCCGGACATGTTGAAGCCGCCGAACGGGTGTACGCCGACCAGCGCGCCAGTGCATTTGCGATTGAGGTACAGGTTGCCGACATGGAACTCGCGAGTGGCGCGTTCGAGCTTCGCCTCGTCGCGCGTATAGACGGCCCCCGTCAAACCGAATTGCGTATCGTTGGCGATGCGCAGCGCGTCGTCAAAATCCTGCGCCTTGATGACCGCCAGAACTGGCCCAAAGATTTCCTCCTGCTCGATGGTCGCGCCGGGCTTCACGTCAGCGATGACCGTGGGCTCGATGAAGAAGCCCTGCTCGCCGTCCGCGCCGCCGCCCGCCAGGAGACGGCCGCCCTCGGCCTGACCCTTCTCGATGTACTCGTTGATCGTCTTAAAGGCTTTCTGGTTGATGACCGCCGACATCGTCGTCGCGGCATCCACGGGGTCGCCGACCTTAATCTTCGCCGTGCGCTCGACGATCTTGTCGAGCATCGTGTCATACACGTCCGCGTGGATGATGGCGCGCGAGCAGGCGGAGCACTTCTGGCCCTGGAAGCCGAAGGCGGCCTGGACGACGCCGGTCGCGGCGTCTTCGAGGTCCGCGTCGGCGTCAACGATGATGGCGTCCTTGCCGCCCATCTCGGCCACGACGCGCTTGATCCAGAGCTGCCCCTCCTGGACTTTCGCCGCGCGCTCGTTAATCCGCAGGCCGATCTCTTTGGAGCCCGTGAAGGCCACGAAGCGCGTCAGGGGGTGGTCAACCACCACGTCGCCAACCTCCGCGCCTGAGCCCGTCATGAAGTTGACCACGCCCGCAGGCATTCCTGCCTCTTCCAGAATCTCGAAGAACTTGAAAGAGATGGTCGGCGCGTCCGACGAGGGTTTGAGGACGACCGTGTTGCCCGTGACCGCGGCCGCCGCAGTCATCCCGGCCATGATGGCGAGCGGGAAATTCCACGGCGGGATGACGCAGCCGACGCCGAGCGGAATGTATTCGAGACGGTTGTCCTCGCCCTCCAGCTTGACGAGCGGCTGGTCGCTCGCGTAGCGCAGCATCTCGCGCGCGTAGAACTCGCAGAAGTCTATCGCCTCGGCCGTGTCGCCGTCGGCCTCCGCCCATGACTTGCCGACTTCGTGAATCATCCACGCGGACATCTCGTGCTTGCGCTCGCGCAAAGTGGCGGCGGCGCGGAACAGGATTTCGGCGCGCTCCGTGGCCGGCGTGTTGCGCCAGGTCTTGAATGTCTCGTGCGCTGTCTCGACCGCGCGCCGGGCCAATTCCGGCGTGGCCTTCTGGAAGCGGCCGACGACCTCAGACTTGTTGGCGGGGTTGAGGCTCTCGAACTTGGCATCGGTCTTGATGCGCTCGCCGCCTATGACGAGCGGGTACTCGCGCCCCAGCTCCCCCTTGACCTTCTCGATGGCCGCGCGCATGGCCTGCGCGTTCTCTTCCTTGCTGAAATCTGTAAACGGCTCGTTACGAAATTCGGTCTGCATGTCTACTCCTTAACTGGGATGAAAAATGTCACGGCGTGGTGCGGACTCACCACAGTTCGTCTCATCAGGTTTCCTCCGTCGCACGCCCGCACAGGTTGTCTAAAACTTTTGGGATGGCTTGAATGTTACCACAAACCGGGCGCAAAAACGCGGCCGCCGCGTAAAGCGAACGACCGCATTCGGGGTTAAATTCTACGGCTCGGTCACCACTGGCCGGCCTTCTGTAGCTTCTTGATCTTGCGCTTGACCATCTCGCGCTTGAGCGGCGTGGTGTGGTCTATGAAGACGATACCGTCGCAATGGTCCGTCTCGTGCAGCATGCAGCGGGCCGTCAGCTCCATGCCGTCAACCTCGAAGAGGTCGCCGTTGACGTCGTGCGCGCGGACGACCGCGCGGAACTCGCGCTTGACCGGGAAGAAGATGCCGGGGAACGACAGGCAGCCCTCCTCGCCGTTCTGCTCGCCCTCGACGCGTATCACCTCCGGGTTAATCATGGCGATGCGCTGCGCAGGGTCTTTGCCGCCGGAGCAGTCCATGACGAAGAGGCGCTTGGAGACGCCGACCTGCGGCGCGGCCAGCCCGACGCCCGGCGCGGAGTACATCGTCTCGAACATGTCCGAGACGAGCTTCTTCAGGTTCTCGTCAAACTCGGTCACAGCGTCGCCCGGCTTCAAGAGCACGGGGTCCGGGTAGTGAACAATTTCCAGTAATGCCATCTCGTTTTCCTTCCAGACGCGCGGCGAATACTAGCAGCACGCGCACCCCGATTTTACGACAAATAGGGCGGGCGCGCCAGCGGGACAGCATTGGGTGCGCGCAGCCGAAAGCGCGTTGCCCGTCAGACGGCTTCCGGCTCCGGGAAAGCGTTCGGGAAGTTGCGCAGAGCGTCCGGCTCGACGTAGTCGTGACGGCCGGGCGCTTCGGCAAGTGCGAAGACGTGACGGCGGTCGTCGCCGAAGCCGAGGTGCCAGCGCGGCTCAAGCCGTCGCACGCTGAGGCCCGCGCCCCGCAGGAGCGCGCGCAACTCGCCCGCGCCTTGCAGCGTGTGAGCGTGCGCGGGCGTGCGACTCTCGACCGGCATCGTCAGGATGAGTTGCCCGCCCGGCTTGAGCACGCGGGCGATCTCGCGCGCGACCGCTTCGGGCTCCGGCAGGTGCTCGACCACTTCGGAGGCGACGACCAGATTAAGAGACTCGTCCGCGTACGGCAGCCGCGTGACGCAGCCCGTCTCGAAGCTCGCGCGGTCCCCGACGCCATTGTGCGCGGCGAGGCGGCGCGCGTATGCGACCGCCGTTGGACTGATGTCCAGGCCGTGCCCGGTCCACTCCGGCTTCATCAACAGCACCTCGCTCAGGATGACACCAGACCCGCAGCCGAGGTCAGCCACGCGGCCCCTGCGCGTACACGCGTCGCGCACGACCTCGCGCACGAAGTTGAGCCGCGCCGTCGCCGACGGCTGGAGCGCGTAGGTGATGTGCGTGACGACCGCGTAGAAGGGCTGGTCGTAGATGGCTGCGCGGGCCTCATCCGGCGGCAAAGCGTCGCCGCCTTCCCTCTTCAGCCTGGCGTAACGGCGTAGGCCCCGCGCGATCTCTTCCGCCGGGGCCTCCGTGACGGCGAGAACGTCTGCGATGATGCGGTCGGCCCTGGCCCAATTTTCCCTGGTGTCCACGCCGAAGAGTCTGGCGAGCGCAGGCCCCGCGCCCGCGAACAGTGTGAGGCAAAGGCGCTCCCACAGCGGGGCCAGTCGCGCGTAAGCCTCTATCAATTCGAGACAGTGTCTATATTTTCCGAACCGTGTCCTGCTGAACAGCCTTGCTTCAAACGCCATCGCCCGTGGCCTCCTTTGCGCCTGCGGCGGCACGTTCAGCAAGAGGCGTTCCGTTTGATTCATCCGCGGATTTACTGAGGCCCGTGGGAGAGAGCCCGAATTTGAGAGGCAGGCTCGCGCGCCACGTGAAGGCGGAGTCTTCCGCCTGTCATAAAACCGCTGCCGCACGCGCGCGACGACGGTTGGAGCGAAAACGTGACACCGCGGTGATTAATTATTGCCGGGCGTCCGTTATGATGGCGGCGAAGCATATGGAAGAAGTCAACACACCAGTCAAGAAGGTCGGCGAGCGCGCCGAAGAGGTCATAGACGATGTCGCCGCGAGCCCGTGGATGGAGATGCTCGCGCGCTTCGGCTACGCGACGAAGGGCATCGTCTACGTCGTGGTCGGCGGCGTGTCCGCGCTCGCCGCGCTCGGCCTGCGCGGCGAGACGACGGACGTGCGCGGCGCGCTACAGGAGATTGAAGACAAGCCTTTTGGCACAGTCGCGCTGGCGACCGTGGCCTTTGGCTTGGTGGGCTACGTCCTCTGGCGCTGGGTCCAGGCGCTCGCGGACACTGACCACAAGGGAACGAAGCTGAAAGGCATCCTCGTCCGCATAGGCTATTTTTTCAGCGGGGTGGTTTACGCGGGGCTGGCGCTGACCGCGGCGAAGGTCCTGATTGACGTAGACGAACCGGACAGCAGCAGCCGAGTACAGGAGGACTGGATCGGGCGCGTGCTGGGGATGCCCGCGGGTCGCGCGCTCATCATCCTCGCCGGCTGCGCGACCATAGGCTTCGGCCTCTACCAAATCTTCAAGGGCTTCAAGGCCAAGTTCCGCAAGCGGCTCAAGCTCGCGGAGATGAGCGAGGGCAAGATTAGGCTGGCGACGTGGAGCGGCCGCATGGGCTACACCGCGCGCGGGCTGGTCTTCTGCATCATAGGCTTCTTCGCCATCCAGGCCGCGCTCCACTTCAACCCGGACGAGGCCAAGGGACTCGACGAGGCGCTCGCCACACTGGCACAAAACTACTACGGGGCCTGGGCGCTCCTCGCCGTCGCCGTCGGCCTCATCTTCTACGGCTTCTACATGCTCGTCGAATCCCGCTACCGCAAAATCTGACGATTGCGGATTGCGCATAGGGAGACAGATTCAAGCCTTTGCGCCTTAAGTTTTTACTTAGCGCCTTTGCGTGAGACGTTGCTGTTTCTCGCAAAGGCGCAAAGCTAAAACGTAAGGCGCAAAGGCTTGAATGCTTTCTTTCAATCCGCAATCACATCATCTGCGTTTCGATAAAGCCCCAGAGGATGACGGAGAGGCCGCCGATCTCGCCGACGATGAGCAGGTACATGTACCAAGTCGTCGTGAAGTTCCGTTCGCGGAAGAGATTGTCCGTCCGGTCCCGCACGCCTTCCATCAGGTAGCCGAAGACCGTCAGCGCGAAGAAGAGGAGCACGCTCGCCACCGCCGCGACCTGCACGCGCGGCGCGTAGGGGTTGTATTCGAGCAGCTTCGAGATGACGAGCATGGCGAAGCTGTAGAGGAACGAGGCGCGGTGCGCGATGTCCACGTAGACGGGCGCGCGGTGCTCCGGGCTCGTCATGATCCGCTGGTACTTGAGCACGCCGACGAGCATCCCCGTCAGCAGGAACAGCCCCGAAGCCAGCAGGCTGATTTTGATGGCCAGGCTCATCAAGGGGGAAGCCTCCTTCGCTTTTCTCAATACCCGCGCAACTGTTCGCGGTAGCCGTCGAAGTTGCGCCGCATCTCGCCCAGGGAATCGCCGCCGAACTTCTCGCGCATGGCCGAGGCCAGGACGAGCGCGACCATCGCCTCGCCGATGACGCCTGCGGCGGGGACGGCTGTGATGTCCGACCGCTCGAACGAGGCCGCCTCCTCCTGCTTCGTGTCTATGTCAACGGAGCGCAGCGCGCGGCGCAGCGTCGAGATGGGTTTGAGGTGGCCGCGCACGCGCAGCTCCTCGCCGTTGGTGATGCCGCCTTCGAGGCCGCCTGCGCGGTTGGTCTGGCGTATGAAAGTCTTGCTCGCCTCGTCGTAAGCGATCTCGTCGTGGACTTCCGAGCCGGGCAGGCCGGAAGCCTCTGCGCCCGCGCCGATGGCGACCGCCTTAACGGCCGGGATGGACATCACGGCCTGTGCCAATTTCCCGTCGAGCTTCTGGTCCCAGGCCGTGTGCGAGCCGAGGCCGGGGACGAGGCCGCGCGCAACGACCTCGAAGATTCCGCCGAGCGTGTCGCCAGCGTGCCGCGTCTCGTCAATCAACTCGACCATGCGCGCCTGCGCCAACGCGTCAGCGCAGCGCAGCGGCGCGTCGTCAGGAATCGCCGCGATTGCCGCCCAGCCAAGTTCCAGAGGTTTTTCGGGGACGCCGCCAAGCTGTATGACGTGGCTCAGAACCTCTACGTCGAAGGCCGTGAGCAGTTGTCTCGCCAGCGCGCCGCAGGCGACGCGCGCGGCCGTCTCGCGCGCGGAGGCGCGCTCCAGGATGTTCCTCAAATCGCGCGCGCCGTACTTCTGCCCGCCCGCGAGGTCTGCGTGCCCTGGGCGCGGGCGCTTGACGCGGCGCGACTTCTCAGGCGGCACATCCGCGGGCTCCGCCGACATGATTTCGGTCCAGTTTGCCCAGTCCTTGTTTTCGATGATGAGCGCGAGCGGCGAGCCCAGCGTCAGCCCGTGGCGCACGCCGCTGAGAACTTCGGCTCGGTCGCGCTCGATCTTCATGCGCCCGCCGCGCCCGTAGCCCCACTGCCGCCGCTCAAGCTCGCGGTTGATTAGCTCGACGTTGACGGGCAGGCCCGCGGGCAAGCCTTCGAGGACGGCGACCAGCGCACGCCCGTGCGATTCTCCTGCGGTCGTGAAGCGAAGCATTTTTGTCTCAACCCGTCGTGAAAATCAGACTCATTACCGAGAGCACCTGCGCGCTACGTCAGGGTTTTCGTCCTCGTACTTTTTGATTTCGGACGCGAACACCTGTTGCGCCTTGTCGCGGTCAGCGTCGTCGCCTATGAATTCGCCCTCGCCCTTGATCGTGTTCACGGCGGCGCGGAGCCGGCGGGCCGCGCGGGCGACCCTTTCTCGCAGCGCGTCGTCCAGGTCAACGACGTAAATGAGTAAGCGCCCGGCGTCAGCGGGGGCCAGCGTGCGAAAGGCCACGCCGCTCGCGTCCAGCGTCTTTGAGATAGAAGCAAGGCTGCGTCGGCCGCGCCGCAGGCGCAGCACGTACATCCTGTCCGCGCCGTTTTCATCACGCCTGAAGTAGAGCACAGCCTTCTGCCGCGCTTGCTTGCCGAGCCGCGCGTCCGCGTAGCGCAGCGTCGGCTCGTCAGCGTCAACGCGGAAGAGCGCGGCGTGCTCGGCCCCGTCGGCCCAGCTCCCGATTGTCCTACGCACCGCGAGAGGCTTCAAACGCAGACAGCGCGAGAGAGTGCGGATGTGATTTATCAACAGCAGCTCTTCGCGCGAACTGAGCAGCCGCACAGCCTCGCCGAGCGTCAATTCTTCGCGCGTGTTCGGGCTGACGAAGGTGTAGCTGACAGCCTTGCCCTGCTGGGCGTAGGCCGCGCCGCAGGCGGCCGCCAGCCACAAACAGAGTAGAAGCAGTGCGCGGCGCGCGGCGCGAACGCTCATCAAAGGTATTCCTCGTCAAAAATGTTTCCGCGTCCGAGGACTCGCCCAGGGTCGAAGGCGCGCTTGAGCGCGGCCATCTCGCGCAGATGCTTTTCATCATACAGCAGGCGCAGGTAGTCGCGCTTGAGCTTGCCGACGCCGTGCTCCGCCGAAATTGTGCCACCTGCGGCGACGGCGCGGCGGACGAACCTTCCGTAAACGTCGCGCGCACGCACGGCCTCTGCCTCGTCGCGCGGCAGGATGTTGACGTGGACGTGGTTGTCGCCGATGTGACCGAAGATGACGTATTGCAAGCGGCTCGCGCGCAAGGTGTCCTGGTAGAACTTGAGGATGGCGGCGAACTCCGCGTCCGGGACGGCCATGTCCGTGGAGACCTTGCGCTGGCCGTGGCGCGCCAGCCATTCGTTGACGAGGACCGGCAGTTGATGACGAAACTCGCGCAGCTCGCGCCGGTCATGCTCGTTCAGCGCGAACCACGAATCTTCCTGAAGCGCGCGGTGGCGTTCGACTAGCGCGAGCCAGGCGGCCAGCAACTTCTCTTCCGTCTGCTCGCTCGTCTCCTGCTCGAAGAAGATTGCGCCCGCGGCTTCGACGGGGATGCGCTTGTAGCGCCCGCGCAGGAAGGCCAGCGATTCGGCGTCGAAGAATTCCAGCGACAACGCGTCGAGGCCGTCGGCCTTTCCCTCCTCGCGCGTGCGTAGGGAGGCGGCGCGCGCTGCCGCGACGAAGGCCAGTAAATCTTCTTCCGTTGCGAAGAAGACAACGCCGCTCAGCACGCCCTCGGGCGCGTTCAGAAGCTTCACTTCGATTTCGGTGACGACGCCGAGCGTGCCTTCGCTCCCTATGAAGAGGTCCACGGCGTCCACGCGAGGGACGACAAAGTAGGCGGACGCGTGCTTGCGCGTCTGTGGCATCGTGTAAGACGGCAGGCGCGCTTCGATGTTTCCGCCGCCGGGGAGCGGGAGCCGCAGGACGCGGTTGTCGTCTGCGCGGACGCGCCCGCGTACGAGGTCAACGATGTCGCCGGTCGGCAGGACGACTTCGAGGCGGCGAATGAAATTTCGCGTCGGCCCGTACTTGAAGGTGCGCGCGCCCGAAGCGTTGGTCGCTACCGTCCCGCCCAGAAAGCAACTCCATTCGGTCGGGTCTGGCGGGTACGTGAGGCCGCGCGCGGCGACGGCGCGCTGGAAATCCGCGAGCACGACGCCAGCCTCCACGACCGCTCGCCCGCCGTCGCCTTCGCGCGTGATCTCTTTAATCCGATTCAGGCGGTCGGTCGCCAGCACGATTCCGCCGAACGGCACGCGCCCGCCGACGATGCCTGTGCCCGCGCCCGCGACCGTCACGGGCGTCTCTTCGCGCGTCGCCTGTGCCAAAACTTCAGCGACCTCCGACGCGCTTTCGGGGAAGACGACGCGCGTCGCGTGGCCGCCGCGCATGTTGCTGGAGTCCGCGAGGTAAGACTGAATCTCGTCGGCGCTCGTCTTAATCAGCATAAAAGGGTGCGAGGAGGGGTCAGTTTTCAGAACGAGTAGCAGATGACCCCGTCGCAGCCGCCGTAGCAGTCTGAGGGGCAGTCGGAATTCTTGCTGCACCGGATGGCCGAGCAGTTGGAGCGCGGCTGTCCGCCCCCTGCGCCTCCCGCGCCGGGCTGCCCGCCGCCGCCCTCTTTGACGCAGCCGTCCGGGAACCCCAGGCACAGGCTTTCGCAACTCGACCTCAGCATGCACTCGCGGACGCCCGGCTTATCCAGGTCCGGCGCTCGCGCCGCGTTCTTCATGCAGTCTTCGTAAGACTCGCAACCGCAGGAATCGTATTTCCGGCACAGTTCCGCGTTGACCTCGCCGCCGCCCGCCGCTCCTCCCGTTGAAGCCTGGCCCTTGCCGGCGTTCGCGCCCGGCTTGCACGCGGCCAGCGCCAGAGTCAGCAGAAGCAAACAAAAGAACTTCGCCCTGTTAGCACTCGACTTCATACCGCTCCTCCTTCCGATTTGAGAACGACCGCGGATGAGTGATGCCCGGCTTGATGGGAACTCAGGTCATTTGCAGCTCGCGCTCGCGCAGGTACTTGATGCGGTCGCGCAGCTCGGCGGCGCGCTCGAACTCGAAGCGCTTGGCGGCCTCGCGCATCTCGGCCTCCATCCGCAGGATGGTCGCGTCTATGTTCTCGCGCGTGTACTCCTCGTACTCGTCCAGGTTGAGCGGCACTTTGAAGTAGTCCGCCTCGTAGGCCGTGACGAGCGTGGCCTCGACGGGCTTGATGATGGTCTTCGGGGTGATGCCGTGCTCCTGGTTGTAAGCCTCCTGAATGGTGCGGCGGCGCGTCGTCTCGTCGATGGCGCGGCGCATGGAGTCTGTGATTTTGTCGGCGTAGAGCATCGCCTTGCCGGCGGCGTTGCGGGCCGCGCGCCCCATGGTCTGAATCAAGGAACGGTCCGAACGGAGGAACCCTTCCTTGTCGGCGTCGAGGATGGCGACGAGCGAGACTTCGGGCAGGTCGAGCCCCTCGCGCAGGAGGTTGATACCGACTAACACGTCGAACTCGCCGCGGCGCAGGTCGCGTAGAATTTTGATGCGTTCGAGCGTCTCTATGTCCGAGTGCAGGTAGCGCACTTTCACGCCGACCTCTGCGAAGTATTCCGTCAAGTCCTCGGCCATCTTCTTCGTCAGCGTCGTCACCAGCACGCGCTCGTTTCTTTCGGCGCGCACGCGGCACTCTTCCAAGAGGTCGTCAATCTGTCCCTTGACGGGTCGCACCTCGACCTCAGGGTCCATCAGGCCCGTCGGCCGTATGATCTGCTCGACGACTTCGCCGCCAGACTTCGTCAACTCGTAGGGGCCGGGCGTGGCGGAGACGTAGATGGTCTGGCCGATGCGCCCCTCGAACTCCTCGAAGTTGAGCGGGCGGTTGTCCATCGCCGAAGGGAGACGAAAGCCGTACTCGACGAGCGTGCGCTTGCGTGACTGGTCGCCCTTGAACATGCCGCCGATCTGCGGGACGGTCTGGTGCGACTCGTCTATGACCATGATGGTGTCGCGCGGCAGGTAGTCGAGCAGGGTCGGCGGCGGCTGGCCCTGCTCCTTGCCCGTCAGGTGGCGCGAATAGTTCTCGATGCCGCGGCAGAAGCCCATCTCCTTGATCATCTCCAGGTCGTACATCGTGCGCTGGTGCAGGCGCTGCGCCTCGACGAGCTTGCCCTCCTGTATGAGCTTCGGCTCCCACCAGTCCAGCTCCTCGCGGATGGTCTTGATGGCACGCTTGATGGTCGGCTTGGACATCACGTAGTGAGACTTCGGGTAGATGGGGAGCCTGGTAGTGTGCTGGTGCAGGACTTCGCCGAGCAGCGGGTCTATGGTCGAGACGGAGTCCACCTCGTCGCCCCAGAGTTCTATCCTGTAAGCCTGATCCTGGTAGCTAGGGTAAATCTCCACCACGTCGCCGCGCACGCGGAAACTGCCGCGGTCGAACTCAATGTCCGAGCGCTCGTACTGCAACTCGACAAGTTTTTGGAGCAGCGCCTCGCGCGCCATCTTCATCCCCGGCTCGACGAACAGCAGCATCCCGTAATAGGCGTCCGGGTCGCCCAGGCCGTAGATGCAGGAGACGGAGGCGACGACGATCACGTCCCTACGCTCGAACAGCGCGCGCGTCGCAGACATCCGCAGCCGGTCGATCTCGTCGTTGATCGTCGCCTCCTTCTCGATGTACGTGTCCGACGCCGGCACGTAAGCCTCCGGTTGGTAGTAATCGTAATAAGAGACGAAATACTCCACCGAGTTCTCCGGGAAGAACGTCTTGAACTCCTGATAAAGCTGCGCCGCCAACGTCTTATTGTGTGCCAAAACCAACGTCGGCCGCTGGGTCCGCTGAATGACCTGAGCGATGGAGAAAGTCTTCCCAGACCCCGTAATCCCCAGCAGCACCTGATCCTTGACGCCTTCATCTAGACCCCGCACCAGCGCGTCAATCGCCTGCTGCTGGTCCCCCTGCGGCGTGTATTCTGAACGTAAATTGAATCCCATAATGAGCAACTGGCCGATGAAAGTTAGAGCCTAGATTCTAACTTTTCACCGGCCACTTGTCACTTGCCGCTTGTTTCAGACTAAGGCTCAGCCAACGGAGCGCTCGCTCGCGAGTCTCGGCCAGGAGAGGCTGTGTTTGCAGGTCTCGCAGGCGAGGCCGTTTTCGAGGTCGTAGTGCGGGTCCGTATTGTGCCAGAGTTTGAGGCCGGCGGGGAGGTTGAAGATTTCGACGGCCTGCGCGAGGGTCGGCCCCTGGTCGAGGACGACGTTGAGGGCGCAGTTCGACCAGGCGTCCTTGTCCGTGCGGGTGACGGTTGAGCCTTGCTCTGTGAGCTGCCGCAGGAAAGGGCGTAGATGAGGACAAAGCTCCGCGCCTGCTTCTGTCATCGCCGATTGATTCAACCCCTTTGCGCCTTAAGGAGCAAAGAACGGGTGTAGCCGAAACTTTTAAGCGGCGGTCGGCGACTGGCTGCTGATCTGGTAGATCGCTTCCATGACGGCCGAGCGGACTTCGGTCGGGAGCGAGCCGCGAACCGCGAGGCGGCGGAAGGCTGGGAGGATTTCCTGCTGGCCGCTGAGGGCCAGGAGCTTGACGACCGCGAGCCTGACTTCGTTGTTCGGGTGCTCCTCGATGGCGCGCATGAGCGGCTGGACTTCGCCCGCCTTGGACATCAGGAAGAGGAGCGAGAAGGCGTCGTAGGTGCGCTCGCGGCTCTCGCCCATCAGTTGGCCTATGGCTTCGCTGGCGAGGCCAGACGAAGCGAGAGCAGCGCCGATCTTGCGGCGTCGCTCGGGCGGCGACTCGCGCAGCGCGCGCGTGAAGGTCGCGGCGCGGTCCGAGTTGAAGCTGAAGAGCGAGCGGGCCGCGGCGTTTCGGACTTCGACCGCAGGGTCGTCGAAGGCCGCGTTGATCTCGCGGAACGAGTCGTCGCCGCCGACGCGCGCGAGGTCCGTGACGGCCGCTGCGCGCTCTTGCGCCTCTTCAGAACTCAAGCGTTTGAGGATGGCCCCTGGCACGGACGAGAACTCGTCAAACTCTGCGATGCCTTTCTCGGTCACCGCGCGGTCAAGCTCTTTGCTCAGCGGCTGGTGCTCTTCGACGGCGGCCGCGTGTACGGGCTCTACAGGGACGGCCTCTTCGGGCGCGGTCAAAGTCTCGCGCACGTCAACGTCAACCCAGCCGGCGGCGGGACTGAGTTCTTCGGCGTATTCCGCCTCGACGGGCGAGACGGCTTCGGCGTTGAGCGCCGCGGCAGCCTCTTCGGCAGCCAGACGCCGCGCCTCTTCTTCCGCCTCAAGCCTGGCAGCCTCTTCGGCACGCAGACGCTCGGCTTCCTCTTCGGCCTCGCGCCGGGCCTCTTCCTCGGCCGCGAGCCTCGCTTCCTCTTCGGCGGCGAGCCGCGCCTCCTCCTCCGCGCGCAGCCTTTCCTCTTCCTCCGCACGGAGACGCGCTTCTTCGGCGCGAAGACGCTCTTCCTCCTGACGGCGATGCTCCTCTTCCAAAGCAAGCTGCCGCGCTTCCTCTTCGGCACGCAGGCGAGCGGCTTCGGCGGCGACGCGCTGGCGCTCCTCTTCTTCCAGGCGAAGCCGCTCTGCTTCCGCCAGACGCGCTTCCTCTTCGGCTTGAAGACGGGCTTCTTCCTCTGCGCGCAGCCGTGCGGCCTCTTCCTCGGCCTTGCGACGCGCCTCTTCGGCGAGGCGGGCTTCCTCTTCTGCCTGGCGTTGCGCTTCGGCTTCGGCGGCAAGGCGCGCCGCTTCCTCTTCGGCCTTGAGTCTGGCTTCTTCTTCGGCCCTCAGACGGGCGGCCTCTTCTTCTGCGAGGCGCGCAGCCTCAGCGGCCCGCACCCTTTCTTCTTCCTCGGCGCGCAGGAGTGCTTCCTCTTCGGCACGAACACGCGCGGCCTCTTCCTCCGCCAGACGGCTAGCTTCAGCCTCTGCGGCGAGGCGAGCCTCTTCCTCTGCGCGGACTCTCTCTTCCTCTTCGGCGCGAAGGCGCGCGGCTTCTTCTTCCTCTGCCTGCCGTTTGGCCTCCGCCTCGGCGGCGAGTCGCTCTTCTTCGGCCTTGCGCTGCGCCTCTTCCTCGGCTTCCCTGCGCGCGGCCTCTTCGGCCTCCGTGTCAACCTCTTCAACGACGGGCGCGATGACGACTTCCTGGGCTGCCTCGGTCGCGGCGACATCGTAGAGAGCCGCGGCGGGCCGAACGGGTGCGGGCGCTTCGGCTTCGAGCGTGGGCGTTTCAGTTTCGAGCGTCGGCGTCTCCTCTTCGACCGTCACAGGCTCCGCGACTTCTGAGACGGCGGGCGGCTCTTCGACGGCGACGACGGCGCTGGCCTCTATGGCGCGCTCGATGAGAGTGCCGGGCACTTTGCGGTCGCGCTCGCGCTTGAGCATTTGCCGGAGCGGCTCGATGGCTTCGGGGTCTTTGATCTCGGCGAGGGATTCGACGGCGGCGCGGCGCACCTCTGGCGAGTCGTCGTCAAGCGCCGCGACGAGGTGCGGGGTGACAGACTTGTCCTGTATGTAACCCAGGGAGCGCGCGGCGGCAGAGCGCTCCGCGGGCGCTTCGGCCGTGCGCAGGGCGCGCGTCGTCTCGATCAGATAGTCGTGCTTGATGAAGGCCGTGCGCGCGCGCGTGCGCTGCTCTGCGTTGCGCGAGGCCAGGGCCGCGAGCAGTCCGGCCGCGACCAACTGGCGCGTGCCGGGGTCCGTGGAGCCCACGACCTCGTGGTCGTAGCTCTCGCCCGCGAGCACGTTCTTGACTTCCGTGTCCGTGCGCTCGACATCGGCCGACGAAACGCTGACGGACGGCGCGAGCTTCTCTTCCTCTTTGACGGCCTCGGCCGCGCTCTCGACGACTACGGCCTGCGTGGCGGTCGCCAGCGGCTTGGCCTTGGGCGCTTTGGAATCGTGGTACAGGGAGTCCGCGACAGAGACGGCCGCCGCGCCGTCTGCCTCGTCCAACTCGGCCTTCGCTTTGCGCGTCGCGCGACGCTCCTTCAGACTCGGCCTACGCTTCTCAGGCGCGGCCACCACATCCGTCCCGCCGCGTTGCGCGCGCGAGCGAGCGGCGACGATCATCACCAGACTGAGCAGCACCAGCGCGGCGATTAAGATGACGAGCCAGTTCTGTCTGAGCACAGTGCCGAGCGTCGTGGAACTCGTCGTCGTCGTGGTGGTCGTTGATGAATCGCCCGTCACGGCGGGCTGTTGAACCTGCGCGACCTGCTCGGCGGCCGGCGTCGCCGAAGGGCTGACTTCCGGGCCGGGGGTTGGCGACGTGGACACTTCCGGCGTCGGAGTGTAGATGACAGTCGGGCCGGGGACAGCGTTGGCTGTGCCAGAATTGATGGGTTGCGTCCCGCCGGCGGTTGCCGTGTTCGCGTTTCCGGCCGACGCGACTTCCGGCGTCGGGCGCTGCGTGGCCTGCGGCGCGGGGCTCGGCGTCGTCTCGGGGGTCTGCGAGGCCGTGGGCGTGCGGCCGCCGCTCGGCGTGGTCAATTCAACGTCGAGCCGGTTGAACCTCTGCTGGACGCGCGCGTTCGTTCCGGGCTGGAGCTTGAAGGAGAGCACGGCGTCGTTGCCGCGCTTCTGCACCTGCACGTCCTCGAAGCCTTTACCCTTGAGCCCGCCGGCAGCGCGCGGGGCGTTCGCCTCTGGGATGACGACGTAGTAGCGGTCGCCGCTGCGGTAGGCTGAGTAATCGTTGAGCGGCTCGTCCGAAGTGATCGTGATACGCGAGCCGTCGGCCGTGTCACCGCTCTTGAGCGGCGTGATGTTCTTCTTCCGCGTCGCGGCTTGCGTGGCCTGCGTGTTGGCGTTGGCGGACGACTGCGGCGGCGTCGCAGGGCGTCTGCGGCGCTGCGCGCTGGCGTCGCCCGCGCACGCCAGGAACGCGAGCACTAGGACCGCGAAGGCGAAGGCGCTGAATTTTTTAGCTCGGAGGGGCAAGAGGGGCATCTTGTACATCGGCAGATTTCCAATCAAAAAGAGCGGGTCTTGACGTGCCGCATTATGCAACGCCAAAGCGTCTTAGTCCAGAGAATTCAGTGGTCAGTGGTCGGTGGTCAGTGGTCAGTTAAAAGAAGAACGCTTTTGTATTTAACTGACCACTGACCACTGACCACTGACCACTGACCACTGTTTCACACCGGCTGCGCCTGATCCATCTTGTAAAGCACCTCCATCAGGGCCGAGCGCACTTTCTCGGGCATCCCGTCGCGCACCGCCAGGCGGCGCAACTCTTCCGCGATTTCCGGCTGGTTCGTCGCGCCCAGCAGGCGTATCAGCGCCAGACGCACGTTCAACTCGCCGTGGTCCGCGACCGCCCCCAACAACGGCTCTATCTCGCCAGCCTTCGCCAGCAGCGAGAGCAGCGAGAACGCCTCGTAAGCCAGGCGTCTGTCCTCGCTGATCATGCGGTCAATCGCCTGCGCCACCATGCCCGCCTTGATGCAGGCCACGGCCACGCGCCGCAAGGTCTCTTCATCCGCAGTCTCAATCAGCCGGACGTACCCTTCGGCGCGGTCGAAGCTCATCCGCGAGAGCGAGCGCGCGGCCGCGGCGCGCACCTCGCGCGCCTCGTCTGCGAACGCCATCAATATCGGGGCGAAGACGGAGTTGTGCTCGATTTCGCCCAGGCTCGTGACGGCCGCTGAGCGGACCACGGCCTCCGGGTCGTTCGCGGCCATCGCCGTCAGAGCCTCGACGGAGCGCTGTACCTGAAATTGCGCGAGCCGCCGCGCGGCTGCCGCACGCGCCTCTACGTCCGCCTCGCCCAGGCGCGACAGGGCCTCCGACAACTCCTCGTCCTCGAACCATTCGGGCAGCGCCTCGACCGCGGCCGGAGCGTCCAGGCGCGTGATCTCGCCCGAGACGGCGAAGTCGTCCAGGTCGCCCACGTCTAGCAGCGGGACGCTCGGGAAGGACGCGTCCAGGAAATCGAAACACTCTATCGTGCAGGCGCTGAGCGCCTTGCTCACGAGCTGTGAGGGCATCTCCGGGTGGCGGCGTGCCATGTCCAGCAGCGCGCCGATGGCCGAAGGCATCTTCAATGCGCCGAGGCTCGTGACGGCCTCGCTGCGCACTATCGCTTCGGTGTCGTAAAGGGCTTCCAAGAGGAACGGCAAGGAGGACTGCGCGCCGATCTCGCCGAGCACGCGCGCCGACGAGGCGCGGTCGTAAGCATTGTGCGACAAGAGCAGCGAGGCGCACTGGCGCGCGACGAACCCGTACTCTTCGAGCGCCTGGCGCGCGCGGCGGCGGCCGTCCTCGCCCGACTCGTCCGAGTTCATGGCTTTAATCAACGAGGTCTCAAGCGCGCGGCGGTCGTCCGGCGCGCGCGACGAGAGCACGTCGAGGCGGTGAGCCTGGCCCAAAACCAGCTTGCCGACTTCCTGATCCACGCGGTACGCGCCATAGAGCGCGGGCGTGACGGGCGCGCCAACGGGGCGCCTCTCCAGACCATCTTCGGCGTGATGCTCCGAGTCGGACGACGCTGCGGCGGTGTCGCCGCTCCGGCGCGTCAGGGCATGATCGTTCTGACGGCGCGAGCGCCTGCGGCGCTCCTTCTTCGGGCGCTCCTCGATGGCGGCCAACTCTTCGGCCGCAGTCATCTCGACGGCTTCCGCTTCATTCTTCTCTTCCTTCTCCCCGGCCACTTCATCTCTGTTCTGGTGCTTACGCGCGAGCACGAGCGACAAGCCGCCGACGAGCAGGAGGATGATGACGCCCGGCAGCGAGAAGATGTAGGAGAGGAACCCGCCCGAGTCCTCGTTCGAGACTGTAAGCACGGCAGGGGCCGCCGTCTGCTGCTGCGCTGGCTGCGAGCCGGGAGGCGTAATTCCTGGGTCTGTCGGCGGCACGAGTTGCACAGGCGTCGCCGCAGGGGAAGCCGCGGCGAGCGGCGAGGCGAAGGGCGAAGCGGCCGGCGCGGGTCCGTTCGAGAGTCCGTTAACATTCTGGCCCATTGTGCCAGGAGTTTGACTGAAGTTCTGTCCCTGCTGCGGGGAGGAATGAACCGGCGGCGCTTCGGCCAGTTGGCGGCGCGGGTGCGCGGGCGGTTCGTAGTCTGCGGGGGCCTCTGGTCTCTCCTCGGCGCGTGAGTAAGTCTCTGGCGCACTGAGTTGCGCCCCGCCCTTGGAGGTGTCGATGCCGCCCCGTATGACCAGATTGAGACTGTTGGACTGCGGGTCAACCGTGACGCCCGCGCCCGCCTTGACGGCCACGACGACTTCGAGCGACTTGCCCAGGTTGCGCACGGTCACGCCTTTCGGCAGTCCCTTGAGCGCGCCTGGGCTGGCGCCCGGCAGGCTCATGTGAAAGCCCTCTTCGTCCTGCCACGTCTGCGTGCGCGTCAGCGGCGCGTCGGCCGAAACAGACACGACCGTCGCGCCGCCCGACTGGCTGGAGCTGACGCCCGTGACCGTGTAGGGCGCGTCCTTGCGCTTCTGCGCGAACGGCGAAAGAGTCGGCACGAGGGCGACACCGGCGAGCAGGAGGCCCACGGAGAGCGTACGCGCCAGGCCGTGCGCGCCGTTCTTCGGATTGTTTGCAGACAAAGCTTTCTTCATGGTCATACTTTCAGGAGCAGGCACTTTGATTGCCCGCGAAGGGGAAGCGGGGCGCGCCTGGGAATGTTTGGCGCATGACGACCCGCGTCGGTGTGATTAACCTTGGTGTCAACGGGCGCGCCTGGTTCGGGCGCTGGTCCCGCGTTGAGGAGGGTGACCCTTCCTTGTTCTGGCTACTCGTCGCAGAACTTGTAGCCGATGCCCCAGACGGTCAAGACCATCTGCGGGTTCTCCGGGTTGTCTTCGATCTTGGCACGCAGGCGGTTGATGTGCGAATCAATCGTCCGGTCGTAGCCCTCGTAAGAGTAGTCCCAGATTTTTTCCAGCAGGTACTTCCTGGGAAAGACGCGGCCAGGATTGGAGGCGAACAGCCTGAGGAGGTCGAACTCCTTGGGCGTCAGTTCCACCTGACGTTCTCCGACCATCACTTCGCGCTTGGTGGGGTCAATGCGAAGTTTGCCGCGTGTGATCGGCGCTTCCTCGCTCGCGCCGTCACGGCCTGGGCCCGTACGCACGCGGCGCAGGACAGACTTGATGCGGGCCTCAAGCTCGCGCAACGAGAAGGGCTTGGTGATGTAATCGTCCGCGCCCATTTCGAGACCGAGCACTTTGTCAACCACGTCGTCCTTGGCCGTCAGCATCAGGATGGGGACGTAAGGAACCTTCTCCCGCAGCTCGCGGCAGACGGCCAGGCCGTCCATCTTCGGCAGCATCAGGTCTAAGACGACGGCGTCCGGGTGATCCTGTAACGCCGTCTGCACGCCGGCCAATCCGTCGGCGGCCGTCTTGACGCTGTAGCCTGCGCGCGAGAAATACTCGCCGATAGCGGTCGAGATGTTCTCGTCGTCTTCGACGACCAGCAGAGTCGGCTTGCGCTCGCTAGCGGCGGGCGAAGCACTATCTTCCCTGTTCTCCGGTTTCCCTTTGTCGGCGGTTGTCGGCATCGGTGATTTCGTCAAAGAATGGCGATTCCAGACGTTGGAGCAGCGGGCGCCGGTGGCGTGGCGCGCCTCAGTCCTTGTGAATATAGCAGGTAAATGCGTCTAAACTCAAGCATTAACTTCCAGAAATGGGATGCGGCCGAGCAAGGCGTTTGCTTTGCTCGGCCGCGTCCCCGCCTGCTCCAGTCCTGCTCACTGCCCGGCAGGTTTCTGCGCCTCCGGCTTGAGGGCCTGTTGAAGTCGCTGCTGGTATTGCCTGATAAAGCCTTGAATCTGCGGGCTGTTGACCTTTTTGATGGCCTGCTCGATGACCTCTATCCCGCGCGGGTCGCCAAGCTTGACGAGCGCCTCGCCGGCGGCGGAGCCGACCGCGAAGTTGAGCGTGTCCACGCTCCAGAGCAGCGCCTGGGAGATGAGTGGGAAAGTGCGCGGGTCGTCCCGGCCCACGGCCGCGAGCAGCGTGATGCCTGCCCCGCGCACCTGCGGCTCGTTGCCGGCCGCGGCGTAGCGGAGCGCCAAGTCGAGCGCCCGCTTGTCGCCCAGGTTAGCCAGCCCCGTCAGCGCGCTGGCCCTCACCTGATCACGCCATGACGGCGTGTCCAGCAATTTCGCCAACGCATCGTAAGCCGCGGGAGACTTGCTGTCGCCGAGCGCGAGCGCGGCGGCGCGGATGACGCCGTAGCTTTGGTCGTTCAGGAGCGGGAGGTAGACGCTCGCCAGCTCAGGGTCTTTGCTCTTGGCCAGCGCCCCGATGGCTGACGCGCGCACACGCGCGTCCGCGTCTTTGGTCGCGGCGAGCAGAGCGTTGCGAGCTTCGGCCGCGTGCTGCTCGCCGAGCGCCGCCGCCAGCTCCGAGCGCGCGCCCCAGAACTTCTCACCGCCCAGCGCCCCGGCGATTGCAGCCACGATCTTCTGCTTGTCGGCCTCCGCTGTCTCCTTGGCGTTCAGGCGCGTCGTCAACTGGTTGAGCGCCCAGACGCGCCCCGTCACGTCCTCGTCACGCGACAACTGGTAGGCCAGCTCGTCGGTCGGTTTCTCGAAGACGACTTCTTTGATGATCGTGCTGCCGTAGTCGAAGTGTACGAGCTGCGGCTCCGCGTCAACGGCGAAGGTGAAAGTCTGTTCCTCCTTCGGCTCGACCCAGACGCTCTCGACGCGCCGCTTGCCCCCGGCCTCTATCTCCACGTCGAGCGGCGCGCGGAAGAAGGTGACCTGCGGGTAGTCTGTGTTCGGGTCTGGCTTCTGCTCCTGGCGGACCTTGAGCGTGAGCTGTTTCGTCTGCGCGTCGTAGCTCCGCGTCACTTTGAAGACGGGGTGGCCCATTTTGTAGAGCCACTGGTCGAAGAACCAATCCATAGGCTTGCCCGTCGCTTCTTCAATGGCGATGCGGAACTGCTCAGTCTGCACGGGCTGGTGCGCGTACTTCGTCAGGTAGTGATTGATCGAACGCCACCAGTCCTCCTCGCCGAGCGTCTTGCGCAGCATGTGCAGGACCGCGCCGCCGCGCGGGTACGCGTAGTTGTCGAAGATGGTGTCTTTGTTCGTGTAGTTGCTGGTCACGATGGGGCGGCGGTAGTTCTGCCGCCAGCTCCCCATGTACGCGTCCTGGTTACCCTTCACGTCCAGGTAAAGAAAAGCGGCGCGGCCCAGGCGGTGCTCGTCCCACATGGCCTGGAAGTAGGTAGCGAAGCTTTCGTTGAGCCAGATGTCCGCCCAGGTGCGGGCGGTGACGTAGTCGCCGAACCACTGGTGTGCCAATTCGTGCGCCTGCAAGCCGTCCCAGTCGCGGTCGAGCGTCGTGCGCCGGTCGTGAATCATCTGGTCTGTCTGCGTCGTGGCCGTGATGTTCTCCATGCCGCCGCCGAAGTCGCGCGTCATCGTCTGCGCGTACTTCGCGTATGGATATTTCACGCCCGTCTTCTCCGAGAAGAACTTGACCATCTCGGGCAGCCGCGCGGCCGTGACCTTGCCCTCCTCGACTTCGTTCGGGTAGACATAGGTGTAAATTGGCACACCCGCGTAGCTGCCCTCGACGGCCACGTACTCGCCGACGACGATGGAGGTTAGATAGCTCGCGTGCGGCTCGTCCATCTTCCAGTGGAAGGTCCGCGTCCCGTCCGGGTTGTTCTTCGTCTCAAGGAGCTTGCCGTTGGAGACGACCATTAAAGGCTTCTCGACCGTGGCGACCATTTCAGTGGTGGCGAAGTCGTTCGGATGGTCGAAGCACGGGAACCAGTAGTGATTGTATTCGGTCTCGCCCTGCGACCAGATTTGCTTCGGCCTCTTGGGGTCGTCGGCGTTCGGCTTGATGAAAGTCAGGCCGCGGCCCGTGAGCCCGCCGCCCTGAAGGACGGCGTTCGTGTTGTAGCTGATGACGACCGTGAGCACGTCCGCGGGCTGGTAGGCGCGGTCAAGCGTGATGCGCAGCTTCTCATGCGCGGCGTCGGCCTCGTACTTGAGCGGAGCGCCCGTTGAGAGCGTGACCGACTTGAAGCTCATGTTCGCCGCGTCGAACTCCACGGTTTTGGTGTTCGCGTTGAGCGGCGCGAAACTGATCGTGGCCGTGCCGAGCGCCTGCTCGCGCTCCCAATCGAAGCGCAGGTCGAGCTTGATGTGGCGCGTGTCGTAAGTCCGCTCGCGTATGTACTGCCTGGGCGGAATCCGCTGCTGCTGCTCCTGTTGCCGCCGGACACGCGGCGCGGGCCTCGCTGTCGTCAATTGAGAGCCGCCGAGCATGAAGACGAGCAGTAGACAGAAGACACGAAGAGTGAGGCGGTTTGAGCGTAGGGTTTGCATGGCGTTCTCCAAAAGGTATAAAGATACTGAAACAGGCCGCCGAATATTTACGTTTGATGAGCCGTCATTGTTGCAC
Source organism: uncultured Acidobacteriota bacterium (assembly GCA_963848875.1). Classification (GTDB taxonomy): domain Bacteria; phylum Acidobacteriota; class Blastocatellia; order Pyrinomonadales; family Pyrinomonadaceae; genus QHXM01. Next base: position 58,647 of record CAWKFJ010000007.1, on the reverse strand, counting down.
ATTGTTCCCCGACCCGAAAGGAGAACCCCCTGGATGACATCCGAAGAGAGACGCGAGCTGATTGCGACCTACGAGGCGGGCTACGACGAAGTCGTCAAGAGCCTCGAAGGCTTCCCGGCCGACCGCCTGACCGACCACCCGCTGCCGGGCAAGTGGAGCGCCTGCGAGATCGTACAGCACCTGGCCGATAGCGAGATGAGTTCCGCCATACGCATCCGCCGGCTGCTGGCCGAAGACAACCCGGTCATCCTCGGCTACGACCAGGACGACTACGCCACCCGCTTCAACTACAACGAGCGCGACTTCGCCCCCGCGCTCGACGCCCTGCGCGGCGCTCGTGCGACCACGACCCAAGTGCTCAACCGGATGACCGACGAAGACTGGCTGCGCGCCGGCACGCACACAGAGAGCGGCCGCTACACCGCCGAAGATTGGCTCAGGATTTACGCCGCCCACACGCACAACCACGCCGCGCAGATTCGCAGATTGAAAGAAATAATCAGCGAGCAGTAAGATTTGAGCCCCGTCAGGGGCTGTTGAAAATAGCCCAGCACTTCAGTGCTGGGAATCACGGCGCAAATTTTGTTGAGTCCCGTAGGGACGGCCGAAATCTTCGGCCGTCCCTACGGGACTCAATCCTTATTTCCATCCGTTCCCCAGCTGAAGTGCTGGGCTATTTTCACGCCGCCCCTACGGGGCTGAACGGCTTCACATCGTTTCACTCATCGCTAGCCACTTACTTCTTGACAAAAGCCGCGGGCCGCGAGCATTATCTCGACTCGCCCGCGACGGCTAACGCTCTTCTGAATCTCTTTTGCTTAGAACCGGAATCATCATTATGACCAGCGCCGCGCCCGTACTCCAGACCTCCTTCTCCGACTTACAACTGCTCCGCCGTGGCAAGGTGCGCGACGTTTACGGCGTTGACGACGGCCACCTCCTGATCGTGGCGACCGACCGCATCTCGGCCTTCGACTGCATTCTGCCCACGCCGATTGCGCGCAAGGGCGAAGTCCTGACACAGCTCTCGCGCTTCTGGTTCGAGCGGCTCGACCGAATAGTCCCCAATCATCTCGTGACGACTGAAGTCGAGCAGATGCCGGAGGCCGTCAGCCGCCACGCCGACGAGGGACTGCGCGGTCGCTCCATGCTCGTCCGCCGGACGGAGGTCTTCCCAGTCGAGTGCGTCGTGCGCGGCTACATCACGGGCTCCGGCTGGAAGGACTACAAGCGCACGGGCGAAGTCTGCGGCCACAAGCTGCCCGTAGGGTTACGCGAGTCGGAGCAACTGCCCGAGCCCATCTTCACGCCCGCGACCAAGGCCGAAGAGGGGCACGACGAGAACATCAGCGAGGCGCAGATGGCTGAAATCGTAGGCCCCGACGTGACGGCCACGCTCCGTGACATCTCGCTCAAACTCTACCAGGAGGCGAGCGAGTACGCGCGCACGCGCGGCATCATCATCGCCGACACGAAATTCGAGTTCGGCCGTGACGTGAATGGACAGATCATTCTCATAGACGAGGCGCTGACGCCCGACTCCTCTCGCTTCTGGCCCGCGGACGAGTACGAGCCCGGCCGCTCGCAGCCCTCTTTCGATAAGCAGTTCGTCCGCGACTATCTGGAGACGCTCGACTGGGACAAGCAGCCACCCGCGCCCCCGCTGCCCCCGGAGATCGCGGAGGCCACCACAGAGCGCTACCTGGAAGCTTACCGTCTGCTCGCGGGAAAGGGTCTGGACTCCGCAGCCTAGAGTCCAGACCTCTACGGATGACCTTCTTTGACTTTATTGTGCTCACGCTCGTGGCTTCGTCTGTCGTCGCGGGCGCACTGCGCGGGATCGTGCGCTCGCTCCTGACGGTGGCGGCGCTGATTGTCGGGCTGGTCATCGCCGCCCGCGGCTATGTTGCGGCCGGCGCAGTCCTGCGCGGGCTGGGCCTGGTCGAGACGGACGCAGCGGCCCACGCCGGCGGCTTCCTGTTAATCATCATCGTCGCCCTGGCCGGCGGTTTCTTCGCCGGCAGGCTGGTCACAGGCGGTTTGCGTCAGGTCCGCCTACAGTGGTTCGACCGCTTGCTGGGCGGCGCGTTCGGTCTGCTGCGCGGGTGGCTCGTCTGCTCGATTCTCTACCTCGCCCTGACCGCCTTCCCCGTCCGCCTCAGCTCGGTCGCAGAGGCGAGCACCGCACCACTTTTGGCCCAGGGCGTCAAGCTGCTGGGCGTGTTCACCTCGCAGGAGGTGCGCGCACGCTTTTACGAAGGCTATACGGACTTGGTCGGTGACAATTGAACTAGCCCGCTTTGGAGATAATCCGCCGCTTCGGAGAAAACCAATGCAGATGCGCGCCCGCCTAGAGGCCCTGATAGACGAAATGCTCGACGGCCAGATCATGCTCGACGAGGCCCTCGCAGAGTTCGAGAAGCTCTATATCCAGAAGGCCCTCTCGCGCCACAAGGAGCACCTCTCGCGCACCGCCAACATCCTCGGCATCCACCGCAACACGCTCTCCAAGCGCGTCTCCACCTACCGCAAACAGGACCCGCCCGCGCGCCCTGTTAAGAGCGCCGCGCGCAAGCGTTAGACTATCCCGTGGGGGCATCAATCGGCCCGCCCTACCGACAAGCTTGCTTCCGCTTCGTCACCGCTTCCGGCCGCTTAATCACAAAGCGGGGCCTTCGCGGAAAGAAACTCATATAGTCTCGTCGCCTCGCGCTCTCTCAATTCTCAGCCGAAGGACATTATTTTGAAATGACGACGCGAAGACCAGTAGTTCGCCTTTCGGGCTCCGTGCTGCTCGGCCTTATTTTTTCCGTTGCGCTAACAGCCTCGGCGGCCCAATCCCAGACGCAGCAGACGCTCTCCGTCCCCGCCGACTCCCCGCGCTGGGAGTTGCAGGGACAGGCCAAGCCGGCCGAATACCAGGGCCGCAAGTGCCTCTTCCTGGACGGCGGCGCGGCGACCTTGAAGGACTTTGAGATGCGCGACGCCATTGTGGACGTGGATGTCGCAACCCCTGCGAGCCGCGGTTTCTTCGGCATACAGTTTCGCATTGCGGGCGACGGGGCCAACGCCGAGTGGGTTTACCTGCGCCAGCACAAGTCCGGCCAGCCGGACGCCATGCAGTACACGCCGGTCCTCAGCACCGGCCTCAACTGGCAAATCTATAATGGGCCAGGATTCACCGGCGCGGTTGATATCCCGAAGGACGTCTGGTTCCACCTGCGCCTGGAGGTGTCTGGCGCTCAGGCGAAGTTGTACGTCAAAGACATGGACAAGCCCGCGCTCGTGATGAGCGATCTAAAAAGCGGTGTCCAGAAAGGCCAGGTGGCTCTGGCCGTCCTGACCGGCGCGACCTACTTCTCGAATTTTGAAATAAGGACCACGCCCGATGCGCCATGGGAGCGACATCTGCCGCCCACACCGCCCGGAGCCTTGACCAAGTGGTCTTTGTCGCCGTCCTACGACGCGCTCTCACGTAATCTTGAGCTGCCGCCTTCGGAGACTGAGGCGATACGCTGGCAGGAGGTGGAGGCGGAGCCGCCCGGCTTTGTGGTCATCTATCGTTACCGCGAGGCCCCGCACCTCAGGGTCACGTTTGCGAACGACTTTTCCAAGCGCCTGGAACCGCAGCCCGGAACGAAGCTCGTGTACGCGCGGACCACCATCGAGTCCGACCGCGACCAAGTGAAGAAGCTCTACCTCGGCTACAGCGACGACGTTAGCGTCTTCCTCAACGGCAAGATTCTCTTCCGCGGCCGCAGCGCACAGAACTTCCGCGACCCAGGCTTCCTAGGCATCATCAACCCCGAAAACGATGCCGTCTACCTTCCATTAAAGAAGGGCCGCAACGAACTGATGCTCGCCCTCAGCGAACTCGGCGGCGGCTGGGGCTTCATCTGCCGTCTGGCTGACCTGTAGAACTGACCTCTTCACCGGCGAATCATCGTCGCCAGCATCGTTGCCACCATCCTCGCCTCGCCTGCGGCGTGTGAGTACACGTCACATCGCGTGACCGTCAACGTCTTCCCTGCTTTGAGGACTTGCGCCTCGGCCACGAACTCTTCGCCTGCGGCCGGCCGCAGGAGGTTCACCTTGAACTCCACGCTCAAAACTTCCGAGCCCTCGGGCATGAGCGTGTAAGCGGCGTACCCGCACGCGCTGTCGGCTATCGCGGTAATGATGCCGGCATGTACGTACCCATTTTGTTGCGTCAGGTCTTCGCGGTAGGGGAGGGTGATGGAAACCTCCCCCGGCCCGATGTGCGTCAGGCGCGCGTCCATTAGCTGCATGACTCGCTGGCGCGCGAAACTGGCGCGGACCCGACTTTCGTACCCTTCGTCTGGAACTGGCAAGACTGTTATCCCGCTAAAGGCGGCATCTCGACCCTGTACAAACTCCCGTCGGCGTCGAGCGTGTAGAGGTTGGACCCGCTCTCAAACATGTAAACAGTCTTGCCGAAGACTGGTTTGCCCACTGTGATCCAATGCCCGTCCTCCAACTGGCTCTCATACAAGGTTCCACCCGTTTCGACTGTGTACAGTCGCCCGTTTAAGGCGGCCCCGGCAATCGTGCCCTTCCAGTCGCCGGCCTTGCCCACCTGGCTCCACGAGCCGTTCGCAGGGTTGACACGGTAGAGACTTCCGTCCGCCTCAAGCGTGTAGAGAGCGCCGTTTGCGCCAATCATACGTCGTGTGTTGCCAAACTCTGCTTTGCCAATCTGCTTCCAGACGCCTGTCGCCGGGTTCGTCTCATACAAGCCGCCGCTTGCTTCCACTGTGTACAGTCGCCCGCTCATGCCGACGCCCGTAATCGTCTCCTTCCATTCACCGGCCTTGCCAACGCGCGCCCACGCGCCGTTCGACGGGCTGACCTGATAGAGGCTGCCGTCCGTCTCAATCGTATAAAGACTCGGACCGACAGCAAACATCATCCTGGTATTTCCAAACTCAGCCTTCCCGACCTGGCTCCATCTGCCGGTAGATAAATCAGTCACATAAAGAGTCCCGCTCTTCTCGACAGTATAGAGACGATTATTCAGGGTGGCCCCGGCAATCGTATCCCTCCACTCGCCCGCCTGGCCCAACCGTATCCGATCACCCACATCAGCCCTCGCCTGTTGGAGAGCGCCCATAGCCGATACCAGTACCAGAATACAAATGCAGCTCCAAAAGCCCCGCGTAACCGTCTGAAAGCGATGCAGATTTGCGTCCATGTTGTCCTCTCGAATTTGGCAAGGTGGTTTCCGCCTTGAATAAGCTTGGCCGCGGAGGGTGCCACAACTTTCACGGTAAGGCAAGATTAAAAATATGAGGAGGCAGACCGCTCAACCCGCCTTTACTTCGCGCCGGCTTCCCGCAACAACTTAATCAGGTCCGAGCTACCATTTCGCTGTGCCAGTTTGAGGGCGGTCATTCCGTACTTATCAACCACACTGGCATCCGCGCCTCGCGCGAGCAGCAGCTTCACGATGGTAGCGGTACTGTTTCCTCCGGCCGCCGCCATCAGCGCCGTTTCGCCCTCTTCGGTTGTTGCGTTCACCTCGGCGCCCCGGCCCAGAAGCAACCGCACCGTTTCATCGTCGGGGCAACCTGCGGCGCGTATCAGGGCGGTTACGCCGTCTCTATCTTTGGCGTTGATGTCAGCCCCCGCGTCTATCAGCAACTCCACGACCGCGGCGGTCCCGCCGTTACAGTAGTTTCCGTTGGCCGCGTTCATCAGGACGGTCGTGCCGTTGTCTTCCTTCACGTTCGGGTTCGCGCCCTTGTCGAGTAGAAGTTTCGCGGTTGCGTACGTGTACCCTCTTCGGTTGAGGCCCGAAATAGATTCCAGCAACGCGGTGTCTATACTCCTGGCGTCAGCGCCCTTGTCCAGAAATAGTCTCACGCTGGTGATCTGGCCCTGGGAAGCTGCCGCGACCAAAGCCCTGCCGACTATTTCTTTATTCTCCGCATCAGTCCCCTTACTCAGCAGCATTTGCACCATGTCCGCGTCGCCCCGGCCTGCGGCATAGATCAGTGGTGTCGAACCGTTGTCGTCTCTCGCACTAACGTCGGCGCCCGCGTCGAGGAGCAGAGCCACGACCTCTTTCTTCCCGACATCTATCGCGCGCATCAGGGCTGTCACACCGCCGTTCGCCATAGCGTTGACATCAGATTTACGGTCGAGCAGCAGCCTGACCACCTCTGCGTCGCGGTAGATAGCCGCGTAGAGTAAGGCAGTCATATTGAATCTATCACGGGCTGAGACATCGGCTCCGGCGTCAAGCAGCACTCTTATTGTGGGCGCATAACTACTACTCGATTCGGCGAAGGCCCACTCCGCTGCCGACATCAAAACGCTCCGCCCGTCGCCGTCCCGTGCATTAACGTCGGCCCCACTTGCCAGTAGAAGTTTCACAATCTCTGTCAGGTTAAGTCGTGCCGCCCATACCAGGGGCAGCCCACTCTCACCCCTGGCATTCGGGTCCGCCCCTTTAGCAAGAAGTGATTTGACGGCCGCGAGGTTCTTTTGCTGTATCGCTTGAAGAAGCTCTTCCGCCAGGTTTACCTGTTTGCTTGCGGCGAAGCTGGGGAGGCAAACAAAACTTGCTTGCGAGTCTGTGCCGAGGGCAGTAGTGCTAAAGGATACGACTAGGACAATGGCAGTGAAAATTGTTTTCATGTTAGAGCCGGAATCAAAAGAAAGCCACATCAAGCCCGGAGTAAACGGACTCGCCACAGCTTGCCTATTATCTTTGACGTTGAATGCTCGCCAGTCGAATGAGTGATGAGGTAACGCTCGGAGCACCGCTAGCTACATCCTGGGATTAGCGCCCTCCTGGCAGCCTCCAGCCTCATCTCCTCCACTCGGCTGCGTTGCTCCTCGGCACGCCGCGCCATACGCTCATAATCGAGCAGCCGGAGCGCTGGCGCGCCCTCCGCCACGACAGCCAGGGCCAACCAGAGCCCACGCTTCCCTTCGATTCCCAGCGACAGCGCCTCTAGCGATTCAAACAGGCGCAAGTCTCCGCCCGCCTTATCATCTAATCGCAGTTTGAGTTCGGTGAACTTCTCTGCAAACCAGGCCGAAACCTTTCGCGTGCGGCTCTCCGCAACGTCGAGCCGACCCATCAGGGACTCAAGCTCCTGGCGGTCAGCTGCGATGTCGGCTCGCAACTCCGCGAGGAACCCTTCCAGCGGCGTGCCTGTGTGTCCCTCCTCAAGCTGTTCCAGTAGTTCGAGCGCAGCCACAGAGCCTGCCAGATGGTCATTCAGATAAATTGCGATGTGCTCGTCTGCCATATGCTTCCTGCCTCCTGACTAATTATACACCCAGCGTGGTGTGCCACCTTGTATGTTAACTAGAGCGCGCATGCAACACATCCTGTGCCCACACTCAACGTCGAGGCCGGACGGTATCCTAACGCTTGAATTAACCCGCCGCCCGCCGCGAGCGACAACCAGCATCATAGGACGCGAGATTGATGAGAGGCGCGCGGCGGGCGGTCGGTTGAATGAGTTGTTCGGCAGCGCTGTGAAATTATGGTTGGTTCTTGACGTTTTTCTTAATCCACTTCTCGGCGTCTTCCATCACTCTGGAGGCAGCAAGTTCCCAGAAATTCCCCCCGCCGTGTTCCAACTTTATTGCCGGTTTCCACTTACCATCTTCTTTGATGCTAAGTGTCGCACGGACTGTTTTGTTGTTAACCACTGTCCCCGCGGGACTTCTGAGTTGGTTTGTGCGTTCCACCACAATGATGAGAAAGTCCGCCTCGGCTTCATCATCAACGATGATGAATTTGCGTTTGTTCTTTTTCAAGTCCTTGACTGTATCTTCCAACTTGGGGTCAGCGAAACCGCCTTCCGGCACGGGTGCCGTTTTTATGACGAGCTTGCCCAGTTTTTCTTTGTCATCGACGGTGCGGGTGGTCGTTGCGGCGACAGCAGTCCAACTTGCGAGCGCCAGTACAACCACCGCAGTTAAGGAAAGTGATCTGTTCATGAGCTTCCTCCGGTCTGTCAGGTTTACTTACAAGTCCTAATCGTGCGAAGAAGTTGCCGAACGCCGCGCATCACGCGCCCGCCCGCAAGATTGCTGATGAAGGCCCCTCTGTTCGCGGGTCGCGTGCATGCGCTTGTTAGGCTGCGGTCTATGAAAGACCATGGACATGGGTAACAAATCAGTGGGCAGACATGGGTTACACATTTCTCCTTTTCAGCCTCCCGAGATGATCTTCGATTCGGAAGCTTGCTTCAAGTAGCCGGCCCAGTTTTACTGGTCCCAGGTATACATCCCATAACCCGTGATCGATTTGCTCTAGCCCGATGTGCAGTCCCGCACATGTATGACTGACTGCGACCCACCGATGATTCCACCGGATCCCACTGTTCTTACTGACCAACCTCGTCTCGAAGTGCGCCGGATAGATCAGCGGCGGTAACGCTTTGGGCATCAGCCGTCTTGAAGTCTCGTACAAAGATGCTGGTGTCTGCAACTCTATTCCTTCGTGCGGCCGGACCTGGTTGTACTCGCGCCTGAAACTATTAAACAGTCGCTGTTGCTGGTTGAGGTTGGCTGCCGGTGGACGAGTCGTCTCAGCTTTCAGTGTCCGATGCATCCGTTCGTGCTGCCCGTTCTGCTGCGGCTTGCCTGGTTGTATCAACTCTGGTCTGATGCCCAGTTGGATCCACCAGACTGAGAGTTCTGAGAGCCTGCCCAACGCCGACGAGGCAAACGGCGTCCCGTTGTCAGAGCGGATCGCATCAGGCAGACCATACTTCTGAAACAAATGACTGAAAACCTCTTTGGCTCCAAAGGTGTGGATTGAAGGCAGGCTTTGGCAACCGAGCAGATAGCGCGAGTAGCGATCAGTCACGGTCAAAGGATAGCAGTAGCGCCCGTCGCGAGTCTTGAACTGCCCTTTGAAATCGACGCACCAGAGTTCATTGGGAGCTGTGATAATGGAAGTAGGTTTGCCGGAATGTCCTGGCTTGCGCCTTTGAGTTCGCTGTCTGACAAGCCCTTCTCGTTTGAGAATCTGACATACTGTCCAGCGCGAAGGCCAAGCTGCTTGAGGCTCTTTTCGGGCCAGCAGCTTGAGCAGTTTCTTTGCGCCCCAGGAGGGATGACGCCGCCGTGCCTGGATGATCGCCCGGCGCAGAGCCTCGGGCGTCTTCTCTGGAGAACAATGAGGGCGACGAGAGCGATCTACCAAGCCTGAAGGGCCGTCCGCTTCGTAGCGAGCGATCCATTTATAGCCGGTCTTGCGCGAGATGTGGTAGCGTTGGCAGAGGTCGGAAAACGAGAGGGAGTCTCGGAGATATTCGGAGACAAAGTGTGTTTTTTGATCCATCGGTAACAGTTCTTTCCAGGGCATGATGATCGCCTCCTTAAGGAGGTAAATCTTGCCCTCAAAGTGTTACCCATGTCTCCCAACACTTTTGTTACCTATGTCCCCAGACTATACCCTATTACCCCTCAAATCCCTTTCCAATACCTGCCTTGTCTACCCATATGTTGGGCGGTGAAGGATACTCTTCCTCCTCTGGATAATCTAAGCTGATGGTACTTTCCTTTCGTCTTCTCCAAAGAAGCCGCCAATTCCTAACGCGCCATTTTTTTCGCCGACCGTCCTCAACCCAAACCTTCCGCTTGAGCAGAGGCGGCTGCCCTTGATCGTCTAAGCTAAGACCACAACGAAAGAACTGGCTTGGCTCTAATATCTCATCTATTCGTAGATAGGAAGCATAGTCACTTATCTCCAAACCAACTTGCCTGACGAGAACAGGCACTTGGCCCACGTTAGTAACAACTAACACTATATTTGTATCCCAAGGGTCATTCTCAGTGTCACGAATCCGATTAATATTTGCATCTATCCTTAGCAACCCCCGACTGTTCAGGTGCTGCCGGAGCTGAAGAAGGAGGGCTACTGTGGCGGATATAGCTCCATAGACCGCTATTAAATCACCGAGTCCCATATAAAAACTCCTTAGGGAGTATCTTATTCATAGGGGCAAAGGTTTCACATAACTATAATTTGTAACAGCCTAACGCCCGGCATCACCCGCCGCCCGACGATAACACACAACTCACAGCGCAGGACGCAAGGTTGATGAAAGGCACGCTGAGGGCGGTCGGGTGCATGCCGTTGTTCGGCGTGCCGTGAAGAGAAAGCACAATGTCTTCATTCATTTTCCGGAAATGATTAACGCTTAGACAACTCAGTAGAAAGAGTTGCGATAACTGTATTGCCGGAATATTGCTTCAATGTTCCCGTTAAACGAATTCCTTTTTTGGACAGAGTTCCCTTGATTGTGGTTATTACTGTATTAGGATACTTGCAAGATACTTCTAGGTATCCATTCTCATCTATAAAACCGCTGATTTCAGCGTTCCTTCCGCTTACGTTGTCGTGAGTTGTGCCTTTAATTATACCTTTAATATCAATAGAAAAACTCCAGCTTCCCGTGTGCTCTAAGAGTACATCTGAAACAGACCAATCACCACTATAAGTTCCTGCATGCGGGAAAGGTTTGCATTCGGGAAATTGAAAAATATAGCAGTCTGTCGCAGACGGAGACGCTGTCTTATTTACCCCAGACGAATTGCTAGAATTTGACGAACTCCTTGCGCCAGAAGATGGGCTATTCGGGTTTATTGTCCTCGTAAATACTCGTTCCTCTTTTTCATTGGTATCTTTATGAGCTTAGCTGGACTTTATCCATTTTTGATCTTTGAAAAGAAAACGCAGGGCGCGTAAGCTGCTGACCGTTTCGACCAAGAAAAAGTCAGTGGAGGCTCACCATGCCCTGCGAGTTTATGGCCCTGATGGTAGCATTCGCGCCCCTCTTCTCCAAGCCTGTTTTCCAGCACGCTCAGCTCTTGCTCATGGGCGCGATCCTTGCTCCGCGAAAGCGCACCGTCACTTCCGTCCTGCGCGTCATGGGCAAAAGTCAGGAGAAGCACTTTCAGAACTATCATCGCGTCCTGAGTCGCGCTGTCTGGTCTACGCTGTCTGCCAGTCGCCTCTTGCTTTGGCTGCTGCTGACGGCATTTGCGCCCGCTGGAGTGCTGGTGCTGGGACTCGACGACACTATTGAAAGACGGCGCGGCGACCAGATCAAGGCCAAAGGCATTTACCGTGACCCGGTGCGCTCCAGTCATTCGCATTTCGTCAAGGCGAGCGGTTTGCGTTGGCTCTCCTTGATGCTCCTGGTCGAGATTCCGTGGGCTGGTCGTGTTTGGGCGCTCCCCTTTCTGACCGCGCTGTGCCCATCTGAGCGTTACCACAAAGAGCGCGGACGCAGGCATCAGAAGTTGACCGAGCGCGCTCGCCAGATGCTGCTGTTGGTCAAGCGATGGTTGCCCGAGCGCGAAGTGGTAGTCGTCGCCGACAGCAGTTTTGCTGCTCTTGAGTTGTTGGAGGCCGTGCGCCAGCAGGTCTGTCTCATCACCCGCTTGCGGCTCGATGCCGCGCTTTATGAACCGGCGTCTGAGAGAAAGCGAACTCAGATGGGGCGACCGCGCAAGAAAGGCAGGCGTCTGCCGACTTTGAAGCAAGTAGCCGCTGCCCCAAAGACTCGCTGGCAACAACTGAGAGTCCGCGCGTGGTATGGTGCAGGCGAGCGCCAAGTGGAAGTCGTCTCTGGGACATGCGTCTGGTATCACGCTGGCATGCCCGCCGTTCCAATCCGCTGGGTGCTGGTGCGTGACCCTGTGGGTAAGTTCGAGACGCAAGCTCTGCTCTCGACGAAACTGGAGGCTGAGCCGCAACAGATACTTGAATGGTTCGTCTTGCGTTGGACGGTAGAGGTCACCTTCGAGGAGGTGCGCGCGCATCTGGGAGTCGAGACGCAACGTCAGTGGTCTGAGAAAGCGATTGCGCGCACGACACCCTGCTTGTTGGGCTTGTACTCGTTGACGGCGTTGCTGGCGGCCAGCCTGCTCAAGCAGCGAGCAGTCCCAGTCCGGCGCGCGGCATGGTATGGCAAACAGAGTGCGACTTTCTCGGACACGATTGCCTGGGTACGGCGATGGTTGTGGTCGCATCAACATTTTCAGATGTCGAAAACGGACTCTGACATGATAAAAGTCCCGCGCTCATTAGTGGAGCGGCTCACAGAAACGCTCTGCTATGCAGCGTAGATGGATAAAGTCCAGCTAAGCTGGACTTTATCCATTTTTGATCTTTGAAAAGAAAACGCAGGGCCGGTAAGCTGCTGACCGTTTCCGCCAAGAAAAAGTCAGTGGAGGCTCACCATGCCCTGCGAGTTAATGAATCTGATAGTAGCATTCGCGCCGCTCTTCTCCAAGCCTGTTTTCCGACACGCTCAAGTCCTGCTCATGGGTGCGATTCTCGCGCCCGGCAAGCGCACCGTGACCTCGGCCTTGCGCGTCATGGGCAAGAGTCAGGACGAGCATTTTCAGAACTATCATCGCGTCTTGAGCCGCGCCATCTGGTCGAGTCTGGCTGCTAGTCATCTCTTGCTTTCGTTGCTGGTCAGCACATTCTCGCCGACGGGAACCATCGTGATGGGGCTCGATGACACCATCGAACGACGCCGCGGCGAGAAGATCAAAGCCCTCGGCATCTACCGTGACCCGGTACGCTCTTCTCATTCGCATTTCGTCAAGGCGAGCGGCTTGCGCTGGCTCTCCCTGATGCTGCTCTGTGAGATTCCGTGGGCCGGGCGAGTCTGGGCCTTGCCATTTATGACCGCGCTGTGCCCTTCGGAGCGATACTGTCGTGAGCGCGGGCGCGCCCACCGCAAGTTGACCGAGCGTGCGCGCCAGATGCTTCTTCTGGCGGCGCGCTGGCTGCCACAGCGTGAGGTGGTCATCACGGCCGACAGTAGTTTCGCGGCCCTCGAGTTGTTGGCGGCCGTGCGCTCGTCCGTCACAGTGGTGACACGGCTGCGCCTGGATGCGGCCCTGTATGAACCAGTCGCGGCGCGCAGGGCTGGACAGGTCGGGCGACCACGCAAGACAGGCCGTAGGTTGCCGACACTTCAAGGTGTGGCGGCTCGGCGCGAGACGCGCTGGCAGAAGTTGAAGGTCAAGAACTGGTATGGCGAAGGTGAACGAATGGTCGAAGTCGTCTCCTCGACCTGCGTCTGGTATCACAGAGGCTTGCCGCCTGTTCCCATTCGCTGGGTGTTGGTGCGCGACCCGCAAAAGAAGTTCTCGACCCAGGCACTGCTCTCGACCAAGCTCGAGGCTGAGCCTTGCGAGATACTGGAATGGTTCGTCCGCAGGTGGCAGATGGAAGTGACCTTTGAAGAAGTCCGTGCACATCTGGGAGTGGAGACCCAACGCCAATGGTCGGAGAAAGCGATTGCGCGCACCACCCCGTGTTTGCTGGGGCTGCATTCGTTGATTAGCTTGCTGGCTGCTCGGCTGCTCAAGCAGCGCAAACTGCCAGCACGAGGCGCGGCGTGGTATGCCAAACAAGGCGCGACCTTTTCCGACACGATTGCGTTTATTCGCCGCTGCTTGTGGGATCATCAGCATTTTCAGATGTCGCAGATAACCGGCGACATGATAAAAGTCCCGCGCTCGTTACTAGAGCGCCTGACAGAGACGCTGTGTTATGCAGCGTAAATGGATAAAGTCCAGCTTAGTACAGGACAAAAAATGATCTTTGAAACTGCATAAAAGGCCACTGTGCCGCTATCCTTAACAAGATTTGTCGCCAAACATTTCTTGAAAGGACTAGAACACAATGGCCAACATTCGCTCTTTGGAGCGAACGCTTGCTGAGAATGTAGCGTGGAACAAAGCACGTATCAACTTTCTGGCGCGCTTTATCCTCGCTCTTATAGAAGTCAGAACGGTCAACCTCTCGGAAGTGGCTGCCGTCTTCATGGGGCGCGCTAAGCGAGAGTCGCACTACAAGCGGGCGCAGCGCTTTCTTCGGTTCTTCGAGTTGCCTTATGCACAGGTGGCTCGCTTCGTCGTCCGCCTCCTGCGAGTGCCCGCGCCGTGGGTCGTGACCCTCGACCGTACCGACTGGTACTTGGGAGAGACGCCCTTGAATATCATGGTGATCGGCATCGCTTACCGTGGCGTGGCCTTCCCCGTGCTGTGGACTATCCTTGAGAAGAAAGGCTGCTCTGATACACAGGAGCGGATTGCTCTTATCGAAGAGTTCGGGCGGGTCTTCGGCTACTCGGCCATCAAATATCTCTGTGCGGATCGGGAGTTTATCGGCACAGATTGGTTTGCTTGGCTGCGCTCGCAAGAAGTGGACTTCCGCATCCGGGTGCGTGAAAACACGAAGACCATCAACGGGCGCGGACAGTTGGTTCCGATCTGGCGCTTGTTGCGCTCGCGGCGCACTGGCGAGCCGCTGGTGCTTGAACGTGTGCGAGCAATCTGGGGGCTGCCTTTGTTTGTCAGCGGAGTGCGCCTCTCTTCGGGTGAATACGTGATCGTGGTTGCGCCACGCTTTACAGAGACGGCGCTTTCGGACTACGCCCGCCGCTGGGAAATCGAGACGCTCTTCTCGTGCCTGAAGAGTCGAGGCTTTCGCCTTGAAGAGACTCATCTGACGCATCCTGAGCGGCTCAAGAAGTTGATCGCGCTGTTGGCCTTCGCCTTCTGCTGGGCACACATCATCGGTGAATGGTTGACACGCCTTCAGCCCTTGAAGATAAAAAAGCATGGACGCCTTGCTCGCAGCATCTTTCGACATGGGTTCGATCACTTGCGGCGCATATTATGCAACTTGGAGAGCACCGCTCAACAGGTTGCTTTTCGACAGGTTACTAAACTTTTGTCCTGTACTTAGCTTTATGAGTTATAACGCCCTTTATTGAGCTGCTGTAAACAGTTGCGCTGATAGTGAAAGAAGGGAAGTTCATAAAGACTGATTTCCCCCTCATTTCATATGTGCCTTCATAATCTCGTTGAATAAAACTGGGCATAGTCGTTACAGTTTTGGGGACTTTTTTATAGACCTGTTTGTATTCCTGTTGACCTGTAATTGGATTGATTACGTAGTCATACACATATTCGTAGTCGGAGGTATATCTTCTGCCGACAGACTTCTCTCGTATGACAATATCTTTTACTTTGCCCTGCTTATAGAAAATAAGATAGTGAGTAAGCGTCGTAATAGAGTCATCATCATTAGAGGTTGGTATTTCGTATTCACCTGTATTCCACTCAGTCCCTGCCAGATTGAACGCAGAGTTATTTTGCGCCTTGCCAACGAGCGGGCTGAAAAACATCAAGAAGCCAACAATCGGAACCAAAAAACGATTTGAGAATTTTGCCATCAGCCTGCCTCTCATTTTTAGATTTCCTCCTAAGTTTGTGACTGGCGCGTGAAAACACGAAACGCCGAACGCTGGAATTGACCGGGCGGAAAATATTGTATCAAGCCTTCAATCTTGCGGATGAAAGGCACGCTATTGCCGCTCCGGTCGAATGACTTGTTATGCCGCCCATCATTGAAACGAGCCGCTTGTATTTTCCATTTGACCTTCGACTTGCGTCAACGTCACTGCCTTACATTTGAGCGGAGCGGCATAACGCTCGAATTGACCCGCCGGGAGACAACTGCATCGTGCGACAAGTTGACGATGAAAGACACGCTCATTCCGGTCGGGTCGAATGAGTTGTTCGGCGGCGCTTTCGACGTAACCATTCACCGCTGATTTTCTTCTGCTCTGGCTGTCAGCTCAACGCTACCTCTGTTTGAAGGCGCAGCCGCCGAACGCTCGAATTGACCCGCCGGGAAGCACCTGCGCCGGCGACAAGATGACGATGAAAGGTACGCTCATGCCGGTCGGGTCCAATGAGTTGTTCGGCGGCGCTTACGACGTGAGCATTCACCGTTGATTCTGTTTTTGCTCTCACCTTTGACTCAACGTCACTTCCGTTTGAAGGCGCAGCCGCCGAACGCTCGAATTGACCCGCCGGGAAGCACCTGCGCCGGCGACAAGATGACGATGAAAGGTACGCTCATGCCGGTCGGGTCCAATGAGTTGTTCGGCGGCGCTTACGACGTGAGCATTCACCGTTGATTCTGTTTTTGCTCTCACCTTTGACTCAACGTCACTTCCGTTTGAAGGCGCAGCCGCCGAACGCTCGAATTGACCCGCCGGAGCACAACACCGAAACCATCCAAGTTCTCGATGAGAAGCAAGCTCAATCCGGTCGGGTCGAATGAGTTGTTCGGCGGCACTGACGACGTGAGCCTTCAACGCTGATCATGACTTTTTCCTCAACTGTCATTCACCGTCACCTCTGTTTGAAGGCGCAGCCGCCGAACGCTCGAATTGACCCGCCGGGAAGCACCTGCGCCGGCGACAAGATGACGATGAAAGGTACGCTCATGCCGGTCGGGTCCAATGAGTTGTTCGGCGGCGCTTACGACGTGAGCATTCACCGTTGATTCTGTTTTTGCTCTCACCTTTGACTCAACGTCACTTCCGTTTGAAGGCGCAGCCGCCGAACGCTCGAATTGACCCGCCGGGAAGCACCTGCGCCGGCGACAAGATGACGATGAAAGGTACGCTCATGCCGGTCGGGTCCAATGAGTTGTTCGGCGGCGCTTACGACGTGAGCATTCACCGTTGATTCTGTTTTTGCTCTCACCTTTGACTCAACGTCACTTCCGTTTGAAGGCGCAGCCGCCGAACGCTCGAATTGACCCGCCGGAGCACAACACCGAAACCATCCAAGTTCTCGATGAGAAGCAAGCTCAATCCGGTCGGGTCGAATGAGTTGTTCGGCGGCACTGACGACGTGAGCCTTCAACGCTGATCATGACTTTTTCCTCAACTGTCATTCACCGTCACCTCTGTTTGAAGGCGCAGCCGCCGAACGCTGGAATTGACCGGGCGGAAAATATTGTATCAAGCCTTCAATCTTGCGGATGAAAGGCACGCTATTGCCGCTCCGGTCGAATGACTTGTTATGCCGCCCATCATTGAAACGAGCCGCTTGTATTTTCCATTTGACCTTCGACTTGCGTCAACGTCACTGCCTTACATTTGAGCGGAGCGGCATAACGCCCGAATTTGTATGTTGACTGAAGTCGGCACAAGCCGCAAGCTTGAGCCGACCGAGGATGCCGGAGAAGCCGTGCCCGAATTATGACCTTCATGAGTCAGTCGGTTAGAGAAGCTCCCGGCATCCATTCATGCAGCGCACCAGAGGTCGGACAGTATCCGAAGCCGCTCACACCTTTGAGCAGAGCTTGTATCCGCAAGTTTGACCCGCGCCGCAAACTCTTCGGGAGGAGTTCACCCATGACGGAACCAGCGCTCGGCATTGACATCGCGAAACTAAAGTTCAACGTCTGCCTCGTCAACATGAGCGGCAAGCTTCGCCACAAAGTATTCCCCAATAATGAAGCCGGCTTTGAACAACTCCGCCAGTGGCTCGCAAAGCACGGCGTCGAGCGAGTCCGCGCCTGCCTGGAAGCCACCGGCACTTACTCAGAACCACTGGCCCTCTTCCTCGCAGAGTCAGGCCACATCGTCAGCCTCGTCAACCCGGCGGCGACCAAAGCCTTCGCCGCGAGCCGCCTTTCACGCACCAAGAACGACCGCGTGGATGCCGAGCTGATCGCACGCTTCTGCCAGGCGCAAGAGCCGCCGGCATGGATGCCACCCTCTGTGGAAGTGCGCGAGCTACAGGCGCTTGTCCGCCGCCTGGACTCGCTCGTCGAGATGCGCGTGATGGAAGAGAACCGCCTCTCCGCGGGCATCACGGTTGAGACGGTGCGCCGGAGCGTCGAAGAACATCTCACTTATCTTAACGAACAGATCAAGCGCACAGAGGAGTTGATCCGCCGGCACATCAACAATCATCCGACACTGAAGCAGCGGAGTGAACTACTCGACTCCATTCCGGGCATCGGAGAGGCGACCGCCGCGCTCTTGCTCTCCGAGATCACGGACATCAAACAATATCGGAGTGCGCGACAGGTGGCGGCCTACGCCGGGCTGGTGCCGCGTGAAAGACAATCGGGGACGAGTGTGCGAGGGCGCACGAGACTCTCAAAGATCGGGAATGCGCGGCTCCGGCGGGCTCTGTACTTCCCGGCCATCACGGCGCTGCGGTGCAGCCCGTTCTTTCAAGCCTGGGCGAAGGGCCTACAGGAGCGAGGCAAGAGCAAGATGAGCGTCATCTGCGCCGTGATGCGTAAACTCGTTCATCTCGCTTACGGCGTGCTGAAGTCAGAGAAGCCGTTCGACCCACAGTGGGCTAAAATAGCTTGACACAGAACACAGTATCTAACCGGGCGGGAAGAATCTAACCAGGCATTCAATCTTGCGCATGAAAGGTAAGCTATCTCCGCTCCGGTTGAATGAGTTGATATGCCGCCTACTGCTGAAGCGAGCCGCCCGCATTTTGTTTTTGACCCGCGACTGGCATCAACGCCACTGCCTTTGTTTGAGCGAAGCGGCATATCGCTGGAATTGACCGGGCGCGACGAACCGCCGATACGGCCAAGTTGACGATGAAAGACAAGCCAATTCGCGCTCCGGTTGAATGAGTTATAGGTTGACGAGGTTCATTTCTCTTGCTTCGCATTTTAGAGTATGCAAGAGGAGAGAACATGCCGAGCGGGCGTGACGAATCTTGAATGAAAGGCGCTTGCTGACGCCTCTAACAACCTCTTCGCACACCCGCCCGTTGCCTTAGCTCGACAACGACTACTCAGATGATGTCGGCCTCGGCCGACTCTACTATAACTATCTCGCAGGGCTAATGCCAGCATGTTCTTGGGGCCTTCAACTCCTGTTCGCGGAGGACTGCCATGAGTGAATACGCTGCTTTGATTGGCATTGACTGGGCTGATGCCAAGCATGACATCTGTCTCATTGACCCGGCAACGGGTCGGCGTGAGGCTTCTGTCTTACGCCATTCGGCCAAGAGTATTGACGAATGGGCGAATGCTCTGCGGGCGCGCTTTGGCGGGCAGAAAGTGGCCGTCTGCTTAGAGCAGTCGCGCGGCCCTCTGATCTACGCGCTTTTGAAGTACGACTTCATCACACTTTACCCTGTCAACCCTTCGACGCTTTCGCGTTACCGCCAAGCCTTCTCGCCTTCACGCCACAAGGACGACAAGACGGACGCCGCTTACCTGGCCGAACTGCTGGCGCACCACCGCGACCACCTGCGCGCCTGGCAGCCCGACTCGGAGCGGACACGCACCCTTCGCTACTTGGTCGAGCATCGCCGCCGCCTGGTTGGTGACCGGACACGCATCAGCAATCGCATGACCTCGCTCTTGAAGTGCTATTTCCCACAGGTTCTGGACTGGTTCCCCTCAATCCGCACCAGTGTGGTCTGTGAGTTCCTCTGTCGCTGGCCTTCGCTGGAGCGGCTGCGCCGGGTCAGACGTGAGACGCTCTCAAAGTTCTTCCGCTCTCACAACTCGGTCAGAAGGGAGGCCATCGAGAAGCGAGTGAAGGCGATCAAAGAGGCCGTGCCGCTGGTGACAGACCGGGCCGTGATCGCCTCATCAACGCTGATGACTAGGGCGCTCGCTGCTCAGATGAAGACCACACTCGAAGCCATCCAGCAGTTCGACTCGGAGATCGCAGCGTTGTGTGCGGTCAATCAAGACTTCGCGCTGATGCGGAGCTTGCCGGGAGCTGGTCCGAACTATGCCTCACGGTTGACCGTCGCCCTGGGCACAGACCGAGAGCGGTGGCAGTCGGCCGACGAGTTGGCTTGTCTCTCTGGCATCGCACCCGTCATTGAGCGCAGCGGGAAGAGTTGTCGGGTCAGGTGGCGTTACTTCTGCCCGAAGTTCCTGCGCCAGACTTTCCACGAGTACGCCAGCGAAAGTGTCAGGCATTCGTTCTGGGCGCGGGCCTACTATGAGCAGCAACGGGCGAGGGGGAAGAGTCATCAGGCGGCGGTGCGAGCCTTAGCTTTCAAGTGGGTCAGGATCATCTACCGCTGTTGGATGACGAGGACTGCCTACGACGAGGTGAAGTATCTTGAGAGCTTGAGAAAGAAAGGCTCACCCTTACTCAACTATGCGGCCAATAATCCGGCCTGAAGGTTATGTTCTGCTTGACTCGTCCACCTCAGATGGGTTGTTAGACGGCGCATGAATGACACAATGTACAACCATTTGCCAGGCAAGCTAATCAGTGGGTAACGCCGCATTGAGATCTGTGGCTCCCACGGCTCTCGCGCGGTTCTCTAACTCGACAGCTATGGCTTCAAGTGGGCCATCCCAATCTGTGGCTTCTGGAATATCTCCATCACGATAGATTTCGCGGAGGGATAAACGCAACACCTCCATCTCAGAATCACTTGGATTGTAGTTAGCTTGATGAGCGCATTTATTACGAAGAGAATTAACACGACGCAATGCACCAGCAAGTGGTGCATTAATGATCCCATGCGCCTCACACAAGGACACGAGCAGGTAGAAACTGACAGATCTCTCCCGGAAAAGCGCGTCTGGATTTGGAAGAACTGCAAAAAGGCTGCGCACCATTAAGTGCTCTAGCCAAAGATGTCCGGCAATTACAAACGATTTGCCCAATTTTTGCCCGGCCACAAATTTATGATAGTTGGTTTCCATAGTTTGCCATCACGCCGAGTGAAGGAAGTGTGTTCGCGCCGTCTAACGCCCGAATTGACCCGCCGGGAAGAATCCATGCAGCCATTCAAGTTCTCGATGACAGGTCCGCTCATTCCGGTCGGGTCCAATGAGTTGTTCGGCGGCCCCCGCTACGTGACCATTCACCGCTGATTATGTTTTTACTCTCGTCTGTCATTCAACGTCACCTCCATTTGAAGGCGAGGCCGCCGAACGCTCGAATTAACCGGGCGCGACGAACCGCCGATAAGGCCAAGTCTCGCGCATGAAAGCAATGCTATTCGCGCTCCGGTTGAATGAGTTGTTATGCGGCGCTACCCATTTTCGCGAAACAAGATAACCTCAATGTCTGAGATTTGAGCCTTTGAGTTGATACGCATAGCTTGGACAAGATGAACGAAAGCTTTTCGTTGCTGTGCATTGCCAATAATGCCACCCTCCCTTTCAAAGGCTGCAAGTAAAGCAATCACTTCCTGAGAACCATACAAGCAAATGCGTGTTTTCGCATCTGCTATACGAGCAAACAGTTCGGCCTCATCTGACCGAAGGCTCAAATGAGCAGCTTCAGCCACACCCCGAAGATAGTCGGCGTATGCGCCAGTCTGGAGCAATCGGAAATGTTTTTCCTGTTCGTGAGAACGTGTGAACAGGTAGCTCAGGATAGCTCCGACCGCAATCCCAAGAAGTGTAAGCAAAGTTGACATTTATTTTTCCATTCGCGAGCGAAGCCGCATAACGCTCGAATTGACCGGGCGCGGAGACAACCGACCAGGCATTCAAGTCTCGCGGATGAAAGCCAGGCTCTTCGCGCTCCGGTCGAATGAGTTGATATGCCGCGCAATGCCGAGACGGGCCGCTTGTCTTTGCTTTTGATCTGCGACTCGCGTCAACGCCACTGCCTTTGTTTGAGCGAAGCGGCATATCGCCCGAATTGACCCGCCGGGAATCAACTGCATCGTGCGGCAAGTTCACGATGAGAGGTACGCTCATTCCGGTCGGGTCGAATGAGTTGTTCGGCGGCCCCTGCGACGTGACTATTCACGGCTGACTATGCTTTTGAATCGCACCTCTCATTCACCATCACCTCCGCTTGTGGGCGAAGCCACCGAACGCTCGAATTGACCCGCCGGGAATAATCTACGAGCAGCATCCGAGTTCTCGATGACAGGCTCGCTCATTCCGGTCGGGTCGAATGAGTTGTTCGGCGGCCCTTGCGACGTGACTATTCACGGCTGACTATGCTTTTGATCGCACCTCTCATTCAACGTCACCTCCGTTTGTAGGCGAAGCCGCCGAACGCCCGAATTAACCGGGCGCGACGAATCGCAATAACAACAAAGTCTCGCGGATGAAAGCAAGGCTATTCGCGCTCCGGTTCAATGAGTTGTTAGGTTTCGTCCGACGTTACTATTCCGCCTTTCTTGAGCCTTCAATCTGGATTCTATCATTCAAGATTCCAAGCGCCGCCTGGCGATTCATCTCACCTAATCATCAATGTTCGATTTATGCGCGAGGCTCACAGCCTTCAAGCCGCATCAGCATTCAACATTAATCTTCTCACCTGATGAAGATTCAAGATCGCTTCTCTTGGGATTGAGCCACACCATTCAACAGAAACCTAACGCCGCGATTGACCGGGCGGGAAGTATCTGCGAATAGCATCCAAGTTGACGATGACATCCAGGCTCATTCCGCTCCGGTCGAATCGCTTGTTAGGTTTCGTCCAGCGCAGCCATTCTTCGTTTCCTAACCTCTCAACCTTCGATTCTACTATCCACCGCATCACCGCCGCATGGCGATCCATCTGACCAGAGAATCAACGCTTAGTGCTCGCGCGGGGCTCAGAGCATTCAAGCAGCATCAGCATTCAACGTTAATCTCTTGCCTAGTGAAGATTCAAGATTGCTGAGTCAGTTCTTGAGCCTCAGCATTCAACAGAAACCTAACGCTGGAATTGACCGGGCGGAAAATATTGTATCAAGCCTTCAATCTTGCGGATGAAAGGCACGCTATTGCCGCTCCGGTCGAATGACTTGTTATGCCGCCCATCATTGAAACGAGCCGCTTGTATTTTCCATTTGACCTTCGACTTGCGTCAACGTCACTGCCTTACATTTGAGCGGAGCGGCATAACGCTCGAATTGACCGGGCGCGGAGACAACCGACCAGGCATTCAAGTCTCGCGGATGAAAGCCAGGCTCTTCGCGCTCCGGTCGAATGAGTTGATATGCCGCGCAATGCCGAGACGGGCCGCTTGTCTTTGCTTTTGATCTGCGACTCGCGTCAACGCCATTGCCTTTGTTTTAGCGAAGCGGCATATCGCTCGAATTGACCCGCCGGGAGACAACTGCATCGTGCGACAAGTTGACGATGAAAGGGACGCTCATTCCGGTCGGGTCGAATGAGTTGTTCGGCGGCGCATTTGACGTGAGCATTCAACGTTGATTATTGCGTATGCTCTCACCTCTCATTCAACGTCACCTCCGTTTGTGGGCGAAGCCGCCGAACGCTGGAATTGACCGGGCGCGGAAACAACTCATCAAGCATTCGAGTTGTCGAATGAAAGCCGCGCTCTTCGCGCTCCGGTCGAATGACTTGTTAGGTTTCGTCCAGCTCAGCCATTCTGCCTCGCCCGATCATGCAGCATTGATTCTATCATTGGACTCGCCCGACGCCGCACGGCGATTCAACTGGGTGAAGCATCAACTTTAGATGTCTGCACGAGGCTCACAGCATCCAAGCCACATGAGCATTCAACCGATCCTCTGCTTCGGCAAAGTTCAAGTAGACTGATTCAGTTCTTTGAGCCTCACCATTCAACAGAAACCTAACGCTTATTAGGCCGCCAATGGCGGTGATTTTAGATGACAGGTGAACTTTTTACCGCCATTGGCGGCCTAACGCCCGAAAAGGACGACAATTGCCGCCAGTGGTGGTCTAAGAAGTTAAATTAGCACTAATTACCGCGCGTATGTAAGACCAGGGTGCGGTTTTCATGCTGATTTCACGAACAGTAGGCTCCAAAAGTCGAAGTTTAGAGTAAAGAGCCCCACTGTTCATGCTCGGAAGTCCGAGGCTGTGGCGCGGGACTCGAAGGTTGAGGACATTTTCCAGAACCTTTCTGTTTTTTACTCGAATTTTGAAGTTCTGAGCACGAACGTCGGAGAATTATTCTCCGACGTTCGTGCCTCTTTCTCGAATTTTGAGGCTCGGAACACGGAAATTCGTGCTCCGAGCCTCAAAATTCGAGGTCTGAGCCTCAGGAGCCGACCTCAGAACTGCTACGGAGTGGTCGGTTTGGGCGTGGTTTTGGCGGTTTTGCGGGCGAAGCGTTGGGCTAGGCCGTCGAGCGCGCCGTCGAGGGCCGCGCCGCGGCCGGCGGCGCGGGCGTATTGGTAGACGAGGAGGGCCGAGGTGTAGGCTTCGCTGCCGACGGCCATGTAGGTGTCCTCGGCTAGTTCCCCTAACTGCATGAGCGCAGTCATGATAGGCGCGAGGGAGTCAACTAGCTCAACGTCCTTGCGCATCTCGGCTGTGTCGAAGCCGCCTGGAAGAATGTTGGGGTTCTGCGTGGCTAGTTCGAGCGCCTGTGAGACGAAGACCCGGCTGCGGTCGCCCATTTTGGGAAGCGCGCGGCGGTCCTCCGGCGTCAGGTCTGTCAGAAAAGGGAGTTTTTGGCGGATTGTTTCGATGGCGGTCATGACGGCCTGCCGATCTGCGTCGGACAAGGTCGCGCTGATTCTATTGTCCTGCATTTTGTGAGCCTCCGTGGGGTTTGAGGAACTCCGGCCGGGCGGTGTGGCGCAACCGAAGCGTTTCTGCGAGGTTAGAGCGAAAACACGGGCACGATATACCCTTCCAACGCCCCAAGTCAATAAATTCCTACTGCTCTCACATATTGACAAGAATCGCGCCCTGATTTATTTTTAGCACTCACCGAGAATGAGTGCTAAAGGCTGACTGGTGAGAAGCTGTTTTATTGAACAATACCGTAATTTTCCGGTAAACCCTGAAAGGAGTAGTGAAAGCAGTATGGCAACCAACATTAGACCCCTGCACGACCGCGTGATTGTGCGTCGGCTGGAAGAGGGCGAGCAGGTGCGCGGCGGGATCATCATCCCGGACACGGCCAAAGAGAAGCCGCAGGAGGGCGAGGTGATCGCCGCCGGCGAGGGCAAGATTCGTGACGACGGCTCGCGCCAGACGCTCGACGTTAAGCCTGGCGACCGCGTGCTGTTCGGCAAGTACAGCGGCTCCGAGATCAAGATTGACGGCGAGGAGCTGCTCATCATGCGCGAGGACGAGATTCTGGGCATCATCGAGCGTGCTGGCGCAGCTTCGGGCGGCAAAAAAGGCGGCAAGTAGTCACTTAAAGACTCGGCCGCTTTTTTCACTGGACCGCAATTCACCACACAAAGATTGAGTAGGAGAGGATAGAGAAAATGGCAAAGCAAGTTATTCACGGCGAGGAGTCGCGCGCAGCCATCCTGCGCGGCGTCAACCAGCTCGCCGACGCCGTCAAGATCACGCTCGGCCCCAAGGGGCGCAACGTCGTCATCGACAAAAAATTCGGCAGCCCCACCATCACCAAGGACGGCGTCACGGTGGCGAAAGAGATCGAGCTGAAGGATTCTTTGGAGAACATGGGCGCGCAGATGGTGCGCGAAGTGGCCTCGAAGACTTCGGACGTGGCCGGCGACGGCACGACGACCGCGACCGTTCTGGCCCAGGCGATTTTCCGCGAGGGCGTCAAGACTGTGGCCGCGGGCGCGAACCCGATGGCCTTGAAGCGCGGCATTGACAAGGCCGTTGAGAAGGCTGTTGCAGAGATCAAGCGCCTGTCGAAGCCCGTCAAGGGCGACGCCATCGCGCAGGTTGGCACAGTTTCGGCCAACGGCGACACGACCATCGGCGGCATCATCGCCGAGGCCATGAACAAGGTCGGCAAGGACGGCGTCATCACCGTCGAAGAGTCCAAGACGATGGAGACGCTGCTCGAAGTCGTGGAGGGTATGCAGTTCGACCGCGGTTACCTGTCGCCCTACTTCGTGACGGACCCCGAGCGGATGGAAGCGGTGCTCGACAATCCGCTGATTCTGATTCACGAGAAGAAGATCAGCTCGATGAAAGACCTCCTGCCCTTGCTTGAGCAGGTGGCGAAGATGGGCAAGCCGATGCTGATTATCGCGGAGGACGTGGAGGGCGAGGCGCTCGCTACGCTCGTCGTCAACAAGCTGCGCGGCACGCTCAACATCGCGGCCGTCAAGGCTCCCGGCTTCGGCGACCGCCGCAAGGCGATGCTCGAAGACATAGCCATCCTGACGGGCGGCAAGGTCATCTCGGAAGACCTCGGCATCAAGCTTGAGAACGTCAAGCTCGAAGACCTGGGCCGCGCCAAGAAGGTGACGATTGACAAGGACAACACGACCCTCGTCGAGGGCAACGGCAAGGCGAGCGACATCGAAGGCCGCGTCAAGACCCTGCGCGCGCAGATCGAAGAGACTTCGTCCGACTACGACCGCGAGAAGTTGCAGGAGCGGCTGGCGAAGCTCGTCGGCGGCGTGGCGGTCATCAAAGTCGGCGCGGCGACCGAGACCGAGATGAAGGAGAAGAAGGCGCGCGTCGAGGACGCTATGCACGCGACCCGCGCGGCCGTCGAGGAAGGGATTGTTCCCGGCGGCGGCGTGACGCTCGTGCGCGCGGGCAAGGCGCTGGAGAAGTTCCAGGCCAACAAGGACGGCGAGGGCGACGCGGACGAGCAGATCGGCGTCCAGATCGTCAAGCGCGCGCTCGAAGAGCCCCTGCGCCAGATCGTGCAGAACGCTGGCAAGGAAGGCGCGGTCATCGTCGAGCGCGTCCGCGAGCAGAAGAACGAGAGCTTCGGCTACAACGCGCAGACAGAGGAACTCGAAGACCTCGTCAAGGCTGGCGTCATCGACCCGGCCAAGGTGACGCGCACGGCGTTGCAGAACGCTGCGTCCATCGCCGGCCTGATGCTGACGACGGAAGCGATGGTCTCCGAGCTTCCCGAAGACGACAAGGCCCCGGCCATGCCTGGCATGGGCGGCATGGGCGGCGGCATGGGCATGTAATTCGGCCCACGTCGGAGTCAAACGAGAAAGCGGCTTCGCTCGTACTGAGCGAAGCCGCTTTCTTGCTATTTGAAGCGCACTTCGATCAGGTCGCCGCGCTTCTGTCCATATCGCCGCGCCAGCTCGGGGTAAGTAGACGACTCGGCATCGTCTTCAGTGAGACCTAAAAGTCCTTCCACCTCCGTGATGACGCTCTCTTCGCCCTCTATCTCGACGAAGAGCCCGAAGGGCAGCTCGTCAACGACTATCTCCGCGCCCCGCCATTGCCAGGTCGCGCGGCGTTTTTCGTAAACGAGGGCGGGGCGGTAGCCGAGCGCGTCCAGGATGTCGGCCATCGCGGCGGCGTCCCCGACGCTGGTCTCGTCCTCGCGGTAGCGCTTGAGCGCCGCGCTGGAATCGCCGCGCTCCTTGAAAGTCAGGACGGCGCGCGCGCCCACGCGGCGCAAGCGCAGCACCTGACGGCTCACGTCCAACTGCCCGCCCGCGTAGAGCGTGTTCTCCTCTAACTCTTCGCCCTCGGGCGTCGCGCCGCTCTCCCTGAGGCGCTCGATCAGAGACGCGCGACTCTCGCCCGTCAGGCGATATTTTTTCTCGACCTCAATTCCCATAAACGATCAGGCTTGTTTCAGCCAGCGCAGAATCTCCGGGACCGTGGCCCGCTTGCCGTACATTAACATGCCGACGCGGTAGATGCGCGCCGCGACCCAGACGAGGAGGACGACTGTGCCAAAACCTATCACGAGCGAGAGGATGATTTGCCAGAGCGGCGGGGTGCGCGCGACGATGCGGACGAGCATGACCACGGGCGAGGTCAGAGGAATCATTGACGCCCAGAAGGCCAGCGCTGAGTCGGGCGCGCGCAGCACAGGGAACACAAGGTAAAAGGCCACGAGCAGCGGGAAGACGGCGAGCAGCACGAAGGGCTGGCTCTCTTCCTGCGTCGTCACGATAGAGCCTATGAGGGCGTAGACGGTCGCGTAGACGAAGTAGCCGAGCAGGAAAAAGAGAACGAAATAGACGACCGCGACCGCGCCGATTTTCGGCAACTCCACTTCGGCCCCAGACCCCGCGAGGGCCGAGACGCCGAACAGGAGGAAAGCGCCGATGAGTATGCCCCAGACGGCGAACTGCGTCAGCGCCACGAGCGAGACCCCTATGAGCTTGCCCAGCATCAGCGGGAACGCGCGCACAGAAGAGAAGAGCATCTCGGCCACGCGCGTCTCCTTCTCCTCGACGACCGCCGAGAGGATAGTCCCGCCGTACATCAGGACCATGATGAAGATGAGAAAGCCCACGCCGAGGACGAAGAAGAAGGCTGCCTCCGACTCCTTCTCTTCCCCGCGCTCGCTCACCTTGATCGTGTTCAGCGTGAGCCGACCTGAAACCTCTTGCAGCAACTCCTGCGCGACGCCCGCCTCCGTCAGCCGCTGCTCGTTGACGGAGCGGGCCAGTTTCTCTTCCAACTGCGCGCGCGTGAACAAGTCGCCGACGTTGCGCCCGTAATACTCTGCGCGGCGCGCGCCCAGGATGTCCGCGGGGATGACCAGATAGCCGTCCAGCTCCCCCCTCAGCACGCGCCCGCTCAACTCCCGCTTGACCTCTTCGACGGAGCGGCCGTCCGCGCGCGCCTCCTCGACCCGGAACGCGCCCGGCAGCGCCACGGCCATCTCGCGCGCGCGCTCCTGCGGGCTACCGCCGATGCCTGACGGCGCGGGGCCGCGCGCGGAATTATTTCCGGCTCCTGGCTCTGGCGTGAGGGACTGGCGCACGCGCTCGTACATGCGGCCCGTCTGGTCTACGACGGCGAGGCGGATGGGCTCGCCCGCGCCGAGCAGCGCGATCAGGATGGGCAGGGCCATGAAGGCGATCATCAGCACAGGCCCAAGGATCGTCGCCACGATGAACGCCTTGGCCCGCACGCGCTTCAGGTATTCACGTTTCAGGACTGCCAGGAACTTCGTCATCCGCCTTCACGCCTGTCTGATCCAGCGCAGGATTTCGGGGATCGTCGCGCGCTTGCCGTACATCAGCATACCCGTGCGGTAGATGCGCGCGGCGAGCCACATCAGGAGGACAACTGTGCCATAACCTACGGCGAGCGAGAGCAGTATCTGCCAGAGTGGCGGCGTCTGCGTGACAATGCGCACGATCATCGTGATCGGCGAGAAGAAGGGGAACACGGAGACCCAGAAGGCCAGCCCGGAGTTCGGGCTGCGGATGACCGGGAAGGTGAAGTAGAAGCCTATGATCAGCAGGAACAGGATGGGCATGGCGAGTTGCCCGCCCTCCTGCGTCGTCGTCACCACCGAACCCACGAGCGCGTAGAGCGTCGCGTAGACGAAGTAGCCGAGGAGGAAGAAGAGGAAGAAGTAGAGGAAGAAGACGGGCGGAACCGACGGAGCCCCGATGCTGACGCCGCGCGCCGAGAGCAGCCCGACGCCGTAGAGGGCGAAGGCCCCGAAGGCCAGCGCCCAGATGACGAACTGCGTCAGCGCGACCAGCGAGACGCCGACCAGCTTGCCCAGCAGCAGCGGGAAAGAGCGAACCGAAGAGAAGAGCATCTCGGCGATGCGCGTCTCCTTCTCCTCGACCACGGCGGCGAGAATCACCTGGCCGTACATGATGATCATAATGTAGATCAGAAAGCCTATGATGAAGACGAAGAAGAAGCCGCCGCCAGACTCCTGCTTGCCGCTCTCGCTGTTGCGGGCCATCATGTTGACGGGCTTGTTGATCCTGTCAATCAGTTGGGGGGAAATCTTCTCGTCATCCATCCGCTGGTCGCGCACCGCGCGGCTGATGCGGTTACGGAGTTGCTCGCGCGTGAACTCGTCACCCACGTTGCGCGCGAAATACTGCACCTCGCCGTCCTGCAAGATGTCCGGCGGCAGAATCAAGTAGCCGTCCAACTCGTCGCGGCGCACCCTCTCGCCCAGGTCCCGGCTGACCTCCTCGACGGAGCGCCCGTCGAGCAGAGTGCGCTCGACGACGAAGTTCGCGCCGGCCGCGCCGGGCGGCACGCGCTCGGCGCCCGGCGCGGCCGGAGCCCCGTTCGCGTTCCCCTGACCGGCCCCCGCGGCTCTCCCGCCCTCGTCATCCTTCTCTCGCAGGATGGAGTCGCGCACGCGCTCGTACATCCTCCCGCCCTCCGTCTGGTCTATGACGGCGATGCGCGTGGCGCTCACCTTGATGCCCGCGATGAGAGCGGGTACGACCGTAAAGAGGAGCACCATCAGCGGCCCAAGGATGGTGAAGACGATGAACATCTTGGTACGGACGCGCGTCATGTATTCGCGCTTGACGACGGCCAGAAACTTTGTCATTCGCCCTCCTCCACTTTGGCGATGAAGATGTCGTTCAGGCTGGGCTCGACCAACTCGAACTTGCTGACCTTAGCGCCCGCTTCGAGCAGACGCTTCAACAGAGTCTGCGCGTCCGCGCCCTGTGCCAAAAGCGCCTCCACTTCGTCGCTGTGGCGCTCGACGTTGGCGACGAGGCTCTTGTCATTGAGCACGGCGTCGCTACCTTCGGCGCGGAGTGCGACCGCGTTGCGGCCGAAGCTGCTCTTGATCTGCCTGAGGCTGCCGTCTAGGACTTTACGCGACTTGTTAATCATGCAGATGTCGTCGCAAATCCGCTCGGCCATCTCCATCTGGTGCGTCGAGAAGATGATGGTCTTGCCCTCGGCCTTGAGTTCGAGCACGACCTCCTTGAGGAGTTCCTGCGCGACGGGGTCCAGGCCAGAGAAGGGCTCGTCCAGAATCATCAGGTCCGGGTCGTGGAGGACGGCGGCGATGAACTGTATCTTCTGCTGCATCCCCTTGGAAAGCTCAGTCGCCTTCTTCGTCTTCCACTCCGTCAGCTTGACCCGCTCCAACCAGCGGTCAATCGCTTCGTCGGCGCGCTTGCCCTTGACGTTCTTCAACTCGCCGAAGAAGCGCAACTGGTCTATGACCTTCATCTTTTTGTAGAGGCCGCGCTCTTCGGGCAGGTAGCCGATGCGGTCTTGCAGCTCGGGCGTCATCCGCTGGCCGAAGAGTTCTATCTCGCCTTCGTCCGGGGCCGTGATGTTGACGATCATGCGGATGGTGGTGGTCTTCCCCGCCCCGTTCGGGCCGATGAGGCCGAAAATCCTCCCCGGCCGCACGCGCAAACTCAGGTCGTCTACGGCCGTGAACTCGTCGTAGCGCTTGGTCACGCCTGTCAGCACTAAAGTGCTTTTGTCTTCGCTCATAGGTGTTTGCTCCCGGCAGTTCCGGCAAGTATACGGAGAACACAGCGCGAAAGTTTATACGCAGCCCCTAACGGCTGTCACCCGGCCCGTGATATTATCTGCGGCGGTCTCCCGGCCCCGTGTCGTCTCCGTTTAATCGCCATGCTGAATCATCATCTCTCTCGCACACGTGTCGCCTGCGGCGCGGCACTGCTCTGTCTCTTCGCGCTCTGCTCGACGGCCGCCGCACAGCAGCAGCGCCCGGCCCCTGCGGCGGCGCAGGACGACGTGGTCACAATCAGCACCGAGCTGGTGCAGACGGACGTCACCGTGCTCGACAAGCAGGGGCGCTTTGTGGACGACCTGCGGCGCGAGCAGTTCGAGCTGCTCGTGGACGGACACCCCCAGCCGGTCACTTTCTTCGAGCTGGTGCAGGCCGGGAGCACGAACGAGGAGGCGCTGACGGCGGCCGCGCGTGGCTCGAACACCCGGAAGGGGACGCCCGTCATCATGTCGCAGGCCCGCGGCCGCGTCATCTACTTCTACGTTGACGACATGCACATGTCGCCCGGCAGCCTGATTCGCGTCCGCAAGACGCTGAGCCAGTTCGTCGAGCGGGACATGGGTCCGAACGATCAGGTGGCGATCACGTCGGCCAACGGCCAGGTCGGGTTCCTACAGCAGTTGACAGACAACAAAGCGGTCCTGCGCGCGGCCGTCGAGCGGCTCAAAAGCTCCGCGCAGCAGATGCGCGACCAGGAGTCGCCGCCGATGACCGAGATGATGGCCCAGGCGATAGAGGTCTACAACGACGCGAACGCACTTAGGTACTTCGTCGATCCGCTGCTCTCGAAAGGCATATTCCAGCATGCGGCCGAGACCATGGTCAGGGCCCGCGCCAATCGCGTGCTACACGAGTCGTACCAGTTAACGAGGTTCGCGCTGACGACGCTGGAGAGCCTGACGCGGACGAGCGGGCAACTGCCGGGACGCAAGCTGGTCTTTTTCATCTCCGACGGCTTCAAGCTGAACCTGACAGAGTCGGACATTCAGGCCCGCATGCGCAACATCACGAACGCGTCGGCCCAGAATGGCGTCGTCATCTACACGCTGGACGCGCGCGGCCTCCCCGTCGGCGGCTTCGGCGTGGCCGACAACAACGAGGTGCTGGCCGCGGACCCGCGCGGAGAGTCTACCGCTGTGGTCGCGCACTACGCGATGCGCGAAGTCTCGGCCGACCAGGAGCCGCTCCGCCTGATCGCTGCCAACACGGGCGGGCGCGCCCTGCTCAACTCCAACTCGCTCAGATCGGGGTTCACGCGGGCCATCCGCGAAACCTCGCGCTACTACCTGCTCGCGTGGCGGCCCCCCGACGGGTCTTCGGGAAAAGACAAGTTCCGGGAGCTTGAAGTGAGGGTGACAGGCCGGCCCGACTTGAACGTGCAGGTGCGGCGCGGCTTTTACGACGTAGCTCCGCAGCCGGTTGCGAAGGGCGCGCAGAAGAGCGGCGACAACACTGCGGCGAAGAAGACGCCGGCCGAAGACTTGCGCCAGGCCATCAGCTCGCCCTACACGACCAACGCGCTCCCGACCCAGCTCGGCCTCGTCTTCATGCACACGCAGGACAAGGGGCCTGTGATGACGGCCTCGGTCCAGGTCGCCAGGCAGTACATGACCTTCAACCGTTCGGACGACAAGCAGGCGGCCGTGCTCGATTTGTCGGGCGTCGTCCTCAACGACCAGGGCAAGCCCGTGGCAAGTTTCAAAGACCGGCTGGAGGTGGCCGTTTGGTTCCCGCAGTACGTCGGGCAGCCGCGGCGCGACCTCGTCTACAACTTCCAGTCGCCGCTCGCGCCCGGCCTCTATCAGGTGCGTGTCGCCGCGCGCGACGGCAAGACGGGCCGCACAGGCAGCGCCATCGAGTGGATAGAGATTCCAGACCTCTCGAAGAGCAAGCTCTCGCTGGGCAGCCTGATTCTGGGTGAGACGCCGCGCGAGGTCGCGGAGTCGTCAGCGCCCTCGGCGGTGGTGAGCGTAGACCGGCGCTTCCCGCGTTCGTCGCGGCTGCGCCTGCTGACCTACGTCTACAACGCCGCGCGCGGGGCGAACGGGGCCACGCCCCCGGACGTTACGCTCCAGGTGGAAATCCTGCGCAACGAGCAGACGGTGCTGACGAACCCCTTTCATAAAATCGAGCCCATCCCAGGGGGCAACCCCGCGGCCATCCCTTACGCGGCAGAGGTTCCACTGGCGGCGCTCATCCCAGGACGCTACGTGCTGCAAGTGACGGCCATCGACCGCATCGGTAAGACCAGCGTCTCGCAGACCGCTGGCTTCGACGTGGAGTGACGAAAGCGGCAAGCAGAACTCACCACAGAGGGTGCGTGAAGGTTTCTCTGTGGTGAGCCTCGACTGCCCTCTTGCTAGTTGTGATATACTCCGGGGCCGTCCCCCAGACGCCAGTTCTTCTGCCGAAACCAAAACCCATGAAAACCCCCAAGCAGCTCTACGCCTGCGCTCTCGCCGCCGCCCTGTCGCTCGCCGGATTAACCGCACGCGCTCAACAACAGCCCCCGCCGCAGAACGACCAGGCGGAGGATGTCCTACGCATCAACGCCGAGCTGGTGCAGACGGGCGTGATGGTCTTCGACAAGCAGGGGCGCTTCGTAGAGGGACTGAAGCCCGAGCAGTTCGAGCTGAAGGTTGATGGCAAGCCGGTGCAGCTCTCTTTCTTCGACCGCGTGGCCGCAGGGACCGAACGCGAGGAGAAGCTGGTGACGGCCGTGCCTCTCGGCGCGACGCCCCAGGCCGTGCCCTCTGCGGGGGCGTCGGTACGCGGGCGCGTCATCGTCTTCTTCATAGACGACCTGCACCTCTCCCCCGCGAGCGTGGACCGCACGCGCAAGACTATTCTGGAGTTCGTAGAGAACCAGATGAGCCCCTACGATCAGGTCGCCGTCGCGTCGGCGTCCAACCAGATTGGGTTCCTACAGAAGTTCACTGACCTCAAGGCGGTCCTGCGCGCGGCCGTCGGTCGCCTCAACCACATCCCCTACACCGTGCGCGACGCCGAGAACATCACGATGACGGAGTACACCGCGCTCAGGATAGATCAGGGGGACAGGGACGCGAGCGACCATTACGTGACAGAGTTGCTGAAGGCGACCAACTACAGCGGCGGGAGTACGAACGGCGGAAAGCCCGCCAGCCCTTACGGCGGTAAAACCACCAGGGGCGAGACTGGCGGGATGACGCGCGAGCAGGCGGAGCGCGTCGTCAAAGAGCGGGCGCAGGTGCTTCTCAAGCAGGCCGCGGCCGTCTCGCTCAACACGCTCACCACGCTCGAAAGCCTGATGCGCTCCTCCTCCATGCTGCCGGGCCGCAAGCTCGTCTTCTTCATCTCGGACGGCTTCTACCTGAACGACCGCAACACGGGCTTCGGCGACAAGCTCAAGCAGATCACGGACGCGGCCGCGCGCGCAGGCGTCGTCATCTACTCGATGGACGCGCGGGGCCTGGTCAGCCAGACCGACGCGAGCAGCAACCGCGCAGACCCTGACGGCCGCCTCTCGCGCTCGAACGTGGGCGAGCTGGCGGCCTCGCAAGACCCGCTGACGGCGCTCGCGGCCGACACGGGCGGCCGCTCCCTGCTCAACTCCGGCGCGCTCAGCACGGCCGTCACAGACGCCCTCAAAGAGACCTCCAACTATTACCTGCTCGCGTGGCGTCCCGTCGCCGAAGAGCAGAAGGGCGGGAATTTCAAGCGCGTCGAAGTGAGCGTCGTGGGGCGGCCGGACCTGACCGTGCGCCTGCCTCGCGGCTTCCTCGCGGGAGGGGCGAAGACCAAGCCCGCAGAAGCCAAACCGCAGGCGGCTGTGGCCACGGCCGCCGCAGGCCCCGAGGCGGATATCCGCGCGGCGCTCGCGGCCCCTGGCCCCAGGAAAGGACTGCCCACACAACTCTCTGTCAGCTACCTGGACGTGCCGGGAACTGGGCCAGTTCTGACGGCCTCCGTGCAGGTGCCGACGGACGTGTTGGGCTACGGGGCCGACGGCAAGCAGGCGGCGGCCGTAGACCTCGCCGGCGTGGTCTTGAACGACCAGGGCAAGCAGGCGGGCGGCTTCAAGACGCGCCTCAACGTCAACCCGCTCGGTGGCGGCGGCGAGCACGCTGGCGTGATTTATAACAACAAGATGCCGCTCAAGCCGGGCGTTTATCAAGTCAGGGTGGCGGCGTGCGACAGTCAAACGGGCCGCGTCGGGAGTGACGCCCGCTGGGTCGAAATCCCGGACCTCGGGGCGAAACGTCTGACGATGAGCAGCCTGATGGTGGGCGGGCAGTTCGTCGGCTCTGGCCAAAAGCAGCCGGACGCCGCGGGCGAGGCGGTCCCCGTGCAGTTCAGCGTTGACCGCCGCTTCAAGTCCGGCTCGCACCTCAACTTCATCACGATGATTTACAACGCCGCGCGCGCGAGCAGCGACGGCGCTCCGGAGTTGGAAGCGCAGATACGCATCTCGCGCGACAACCAAGCAATCGTCACCAGCCCGCCGCGCAAACTGACAATCGGGCCGGGCGCGGACCTCGCGCGCATCCCTTACGGGGCCGACATCGGACTGAAATCGTTGCCGCCCGGACGCTACCTGCTTCAAGTGACAATTAACGACCGCGTCGCTCGGACGAGCGCCGCGCAACACGTCTTCCTGGAGGTCGAATGAATAACATGAAGCCACGCCCACGCGCGCCGCGGCCCGCTCTGGCCGTGCTTCTCTTTCTGGCGGCGCTCGCCGGACTGTCCGCCCACGCTCAGCAACAGCCGCCCCCTCAGGGCAAGACGGACGACGTTGTCCGCATCAGCACCGAGCTGGTGCAGACGGGCGTGACCGTCGTGGATAAGCAGGGCCGCTTCGTTGACGGCCTGAAGGCGGACCAGTTCGTCTTGAAGGTTGACGGCCAGCCCGTGACGCCCTCGTTCTTCGAGCGCGTCACGGCCGGCACGGCGCGCGAGGAGAAGCAGGTGGAGGCGGCGCTCGCCGCCGCGAAGCCCGCCGCCGCGGCCGGGGCCACTTACCGCGGCCGCACGATCATCTTCTTCATAGACGACCTGCACCTCTCGCTCGACGGCATCGGCCGCACGCGCGCCACGCTCAAGCACTTCATAGACGAGCAGATGACGCCGAGCGATCAGGTCGCCTTCGTCTCCGCGACCGGGCAGATGGGCTTCCTGCAACAGCTCACGGACAACAAGAGCGTGCTGCGCGCGGCGCTCGGCCGCCTCAAGCCCATCCCCATGAACACGCGCGACACGGACCAGCCGCCGATGACCGAGTTCACCGCCGTCCGCATCATGAACGGCGACCGCGACGCGGCCGACTTCTACATCGATAAAATTATCGAGGGGTTCGCCACTAAGAAGCTGTCGACCCGGGCCATGAATCGCAACGCCGTCAACGAAATGGTCAAGACGCGCGCCAACAACATCGTCTTCGGCGTCGAGGCCGTCACAGAGGCGACGCTCGCGTCCCTGGACAGTTGGGTCCAGAACATCAGCCCGGTCCCCGGCCGCAAGCTCGTCTTCTTCATCTCCGAAGGCTTCTACCTGGACAGCAGGAAAGCCATCGGCGCGGCCAACGCGCAGTTGCAGCGCGTGACGGACACGGCGACGCGCACCGGGAGCGTCATCTACACGATTGACGCGCGCGGCCTCTTCGCGCCGATAGCGGACGCGACCGGTGACCGTCCGACCGACCCGAAAGGCCGGCTCGACCGCTCGAACGTCGGCGAGGCCACACTCTCGCAAGAGGGCTTGAACGCGCTGGCCGGCGACACGGGCGGCCGCTTCCTGCGTAACCAGAACTACTTTGACGACTGGGTCGCGCGGATGCTCGACGAAACCTCTAACTATTACCTGCTGGCGTGGCGTCCCCCGACCGAGGAGCAGAAGGGCGCGAAGTTCAAGCGCATGGAGATCAGCATCCCTGGCCGCCCAGACTTGACCGTGCGACTGCCCAAGGGCTTCCTCGCGGGCCGCCCCGCCGCGGACGCAGAGAAGGCCGCCAAGGATAAGACGCCCGCGCCTAACACGAACGCCCCCGCGGCCGCCGCCAAAGGGCCGGAAGTCGAACTCAAGTCGGCGATGCTCGCCGCGGCCCCCGTGAAGGGCTTGCCCACGCAGCTCTCGCTGGGCTTTGTGGACGTGCCGGGGACTGGCCCTGTGCTGACGGCCTCTATGCAGGTGGCGACGGACGTGCTGGGCTACGGCGACGACGGCAAGCAGCAGGCGGCCGTAGACATGGCGGGCGTCGTCCTCAACGAACAGGGCAAGCCGGCCGGCAGCTTCAAGACGCGCCTGACCGTCAACCCGCTCTCCGAGAAGGTCACGGTCGAGCACCCTGGCGTCATCTACACTAACAAAGTCCCGCTCAAGCCCGGCCTCTATCAGGTGCGCGTCGCCGCGCGCGACGACAAGTCGGGCCGCGTCGGCAGCGCCTCCCGCTGGATAGAGATTCCAGACCTCGCCGCGAAGCGACTGACCTTGAGCAACCTGATGCTCAACGGCCAGCTCGTCGGCTCCAAAGAGAAAGAGGGTGGCGAGCAGGTGCAGTTCAGCGTTGACCACCGCTTCAAGAAGGGCTCGCACCTCAACTTCCTGACCATTGTCTACAACGCCGCGGGCGCTCCGCCCGACCTCGAAGCCCAGATCAAGATTTCGCGCGACGGGCAGTCAATCGTCAACACGCCTGCGCGAAAAATTGGCACACCGCAGGGCACGGACCTCGCCCGCGTCCCCTACGGCGCGGACATCGCGCTCAATAACCTGCCCGCCGGCCGCTACGTCCTACAGGTCACCGTCAACGACCGCGCCGCCAAGACCAGCGCCACGCAGCAGACTACTTTTGATATCGAGTAAACAACCGCAACGCAAGAGTAAGGACAAATGATTAATGATAGCCGAGCGGCTGCCATTAATCATTTGTCCTTACTCTTGCCCTTAGTCAAGTTCCTCTTAGTTCGAGTTCGGCCTGGAGATCGTCCCCGTATACGTCCCTGTGGCAGTACCGGCGCACAGGTCGATCTGCGTGTTGATTGTCCCGCTCCCCGTGGCGTTGGCGAACGCGCCCGTGCCGCCGGTCACGGTGTAAGTGCCCGTGGAAGTGACCACCCCACACTTGCCTTGCGCACTCGTAAAGTGCCCATTGACGGTTAAGAACACACTGTCGTTCCCGTTGGCCGAGACGATGACCGCGGTGCTGCCAAAGTTCCCCTGATGATCCTGGATGCGCGTCAACGGCCCCGTGAAGTTCCCCAGATGCGTCGCCGTGCCCGAAGTGCTGGTGTTTATCTGGGTCAGCCCACCCGGCAGGTGCGTCACGCTCGTGATCACTGCCGTGCCGGTGGCGGTGAACGGCACCTGATCGTCGGGGGTGGCGGGCGCGGCGCTGACTCCGAAGACTACGAGCAACAGCGCCAGCGTGACTACTCGCATCGCTGCGCCAAAAACTGACTGCGAAAACTTCTGCGTAAGGTTCGTCATCGTTACATTCTCCTGTGGGCTGCGAGGCCAGACTGTGAGCCTGGCCTGAGATTTTGGTTAGTGGATTGTTGAAGGCCACAGCGCCATCGAGGAGTGGCTACGCTACCTTCCGCCGAGGTCGGGATAATGAGGCGTGGAGTGTATAGGCGTGCAAGCTGGTTGGTAACTGTCACTTTTGACAGGTGACTATTGGAAATAAGGCTGACTGCAAAGGTCTTTGCACAAATATTCAGGTGGGTTGCATAATTCCTGAGCATTTATTCAGCCCTCCTGAATAAATGTGCAAAGCCCGACGGAGAGGTCGCCGGTCGCGGCGAAGAGGCCCTTCGTTCGGACAAACGCTCTGTGTGCTCAGCTGGACTTTATCCATTTTTGATCTTTGAAAAGAAAACGCAGGGCGCGTAAGCTGCTGACCGTTTCGACCAAGAAAAAGTCAGTGGAGGCT
Organism: uncultured Acidobacteriota bacterium; assembly: GCA_963848875.1. Lineage (GTDB taxonomy): Bacteria > Acidobacteriota > Blastocatellia > Pyrinomonadales > Pyrinomonadaceae > QHXM01. The sequence goes on along the minus strand of CAWKFJ010000007.1, from coordinate 19,803 downwards.
CACCATGCCCTGCGAGTTTATGGCCCTGATGGTAGCATTCGCGCCCCTCTTCTCCAAGCCTGTTTTCCAGCACGCTCAGCTCTTGCTCATGGGCGCGATCCTTGCTCCGCGAAAGCGCACCGTCACTTCCGTCCTGCGCGTCATGGGCAAAAGTCAGGAGAAGCACTTTCAGAACTATCATCGCGTCCTGAGTCGCGCTGTCTGGTCTACGCTGTCTGCCAGTCGCCTCTTGCTTTGGCTGCTGCTGACGGCATTTGCGCCCGCTGGAGTGCTGGTGCTGGGACTCGACGACACTATTGAAAGACGGCGCGGCGACCAGATCAAGGCCAAAGGCATTTACCGTGACCCGGTGCGCTCCAGTCATTCGCATTTCGTCAAGGCGAGCGGTTTGCGTTGGCTCTCCTTGATGCTCCTGGTCGAGATTCCGTGGGCTGGTCGTGTTTGGGCGCTCCCCTTTCTGACCGCGCTGTGCCCATCTGAGCGTTACCACAAAGAGCGCGGACGCAGGCATCAGAAGTTGACCGAGCGCGCTCGCCAGATGCTGCTGTTGGTCAAGCGATGGTTGCCCGAGCGCGAAGTGGTAGTCGTCGCCGACAGCAGTTTTGCTGCTCTTGAGTTGTTGGAGGCCGTGCGCCAGCAGGTCTGTCTCATCACCCGCTTGCGGCTCGATGCCGCGCTTTATGAACCGGCGTCTGAGAGAAAGCGAACTCAGATGGGGCGACCGCGCAAGAAAGGCAGGCGTCTGCCGACTTTGAAGCAAGTAGCCGCTGCCCCAAAGACTCGCTGGCAACAACTGAGAGTCCGCGCGTGGTATGGTGCAGGCGAGCGCCAAGTGGAAGTCGTCTCTGGGACATGCGTCTGGTATCACGCTGGCATGCCCGCCGTTCCAATCCGCTGGGTGCTGGTGCGTGACCCTGTGGGTAAGTTCGAGACGCAAGCTCTGCTCTCGACGAAACTGGAGGCTGAGCCGCAACAGATACTTGAATGGTTCGTCTTGCGTTGGACGGTAGAGGTCACCTTCGAGGAGGTGCGCGCGCATCTGGGAGTCGAGACGCAACGTCAGTGGTCTGAGAAAGCGATTGCGCGCACGACACCCTGCTTGTTGGGCTTGTACTCGTTGACGGCGTTGCTGGCGGCCAGCCTGCTCAAGCAGCGAGCAGTCCCAGTCCGGCGCGCGGCATGGTATGGCAAACAGAGTGCGACTTTCTCGGACACGATTGCCTGGGTACGGCGATGGTTGTGGTCGCATCAACATTTTCAGATGTCGAAAACGGACTCTGACATGATAAAAGTCCCGCGCTCATTAGTGGAGCGGCTCACAGAAACGCTCTGCTATGCAGCGTAGATGGATAAAGTCCAGCTAAGAAGTTGTTTGAAAAGTCCCGTCAGGGACGACGTGACAATAGCCCAGCACTTATGGTCTTTGACAATTCAATCCGCTAATATCCACTGATCTGACAGTGGAGGGATAAAGCCATGTCGCGCCGTAAACGTGTCTTGGAGTTAAGCGAGGCCGAGCGCCTGACGCTCGAACAAGCGCGTGACCATCACCGGCTGCCTTATGTCCGCGAGCGGGCGGCAGCCCTGCTCCGGATCGCCAATGGGGAAGCCGCTTACCGGGTTGCCGTCACAGGCGTCTTGAAGCCGCATCACCCGGAGACCCTCTACTCGTGGCTCACCAACTACGAGCAGAAAGGCATCGCCTGGTTACGCCAACCAGCCCGCCGCAAGCGGTCTTTTTCCCCCTGAACAAGTGCGCGCCATCTGCGCGCAGTTCTGCAAGAGGCCGCCGGCCGCCGACGCAGCGTCGGGCGCGCCCGCGCGTTGGTCATTGGCACACGCCCGGCGAGTCATGACGGCCTTGAGTCGGTACAGCCTCTCCGGAGTCTGGCGTCTGTTGCGAGCTTGGGGGCTGCGCTACAAGCGGGGGCGCTCTTACGTCCACAGCCCCGACCCGGAGTATGACAACAAGTGCCAGCGGATCACTGTGGCTTTGGAGGAGGCGGCAGCCGCGCCCGGTCGCGTCATTGCGCTCTACCTGGATGAGTTGACCTATTACCGCCAGCCGAGTGTGGGTCCGGACTGGGCGAGAGTCGGGAGCCGCCACCAGCCACTGGCCCGTTACTCCTACGCGGCCAACCGGAGGAGTCGGGTGGTGGGCGCGCTCAACGCCTTGAGCGGAGAGGTCAGTTACCACCAGGCGGCGCACATTGGCGTGCGAGAGTTGCGCGGCTTCTACGCGCACCTGCGCGCGGCTTACCCGCGGGCCCACACGATCTACGCCATCCAGGACAACTGGCCGATTCACTTCGAGGGGCGAGTCGTCGAGGCGGCGCACGAGGCAGGCATCACGTTGCTGCGCCTGCCGACCTACGCGCCGTGGCTCAACCCCGTCGAGAAGCTGTGGCGCAAGCTCAAGCAGGAGGTCTTACATCTGCACCGCCTGAGCAGCGAGTGGGAGACGCTCAAGCACCGAGTCGCCACTTTCTTGGACGGCTTCGCCCGTGGGTCTGCACAGCTCTTGCGCTATGTCGGGCTATTGCCGGTTTGAATTGTCAAAGACCATCAGTGCTGGGTATCGGACGGTAATTTTATCCTAGTCCCGTAGGGACGACTGAAACCTTCAATCGTCCCTACGGGACTCAAAAATCATTGGCACTCCATCCCCAGCGATAAATCGCTGGGCTATTATCAATCGTCCCTGACGGGACGCGAAACAGCCGATAGTTTTCAAACAGGCTCTCAGCTGGACTTTATCCATTTTTGATCTTTGAAAAGAAAACGCAGGGCCGGTAAGCTGCTGACCGTTTCCGCCAAGAAAAAGTCAGTGGAGGCTCACCATGCCCTGCGAGTTAATGAATCTGATAGTAGCATTCGCGCCGCTCTTCTCCAAGCCTGTTTTCCGACACGCTCAAGTCCTGCTCATGGGTGCGATTCTCGCGCCCGGCAAGCGCACCGTGACCTCGGCCTTGCGCGTCATGGGCAAGAGTCAGGACGAGCATTTTCAGAACTATCATCGCGTCTTGAGCCGCGCCATCTGGTCGAGTCTGGCTGCTAGTCATCTCTTGCTTTCGTTGCTGGTCAGCACATTCTCGCCGACGGGAACCATCGTGATGGGGCTCGATGACACCATCGAACGACGCCGCGGCGAGAAGATCAAAGCCCTCGGCATCTACCGTGACCCGGTACGCTCTTCTCATTCGCATTTCGTCAAGGCGAGCGGCTTGCGCTGGCTCTCCCTGATGCTGCTCTGTGAGATTCCGTGGGCCGGGCGAGTCTGGGCCTTGCCATTTATGACCGCGCTGTGCCCTTCGGAGCGATACTGTCGTGAGCGCGGGCGCGCCCACCGCAAGTTGACCGAGCGTGCGCGCCAGATGCTTCTTCTGGCGGCGCGCTGGCTGCCACAGCGTGAGGTGGTCATCACGGCCGACAGTAGTTTCGCGGCCCTCGAGTTGTTGGCGGCCGTGCGCTCGTCCGTCACAGTGGTGACACGGCTGCGCCTGGATGCGGCCCTGTATGAACCAGTCGCGGCGCGCAGGGCTGGACAGGTCGGGCGACCACGCAAGACAGGCCGTAGGTTGCCGACACTTCAAGGTGTGGCGGCTCGGCGCGAGACGCGCTGGCAGAAGTTGAAGGTCAAGAACTGGTATGGCGAAGGTGAACGAATGGTCGAAGTCGTCTCCTCGACCTGCGTCTGGTATCACAGAGGCTTGCCGCCTGTTCCCATTCGCTGGGTGTTGGTGCGCGACCCGCAAAAGAAGTTCTCGACCCAGGCACTGCTCTCGACCAAGCTCGAGGCTGAGCCTTGCGAGATACTGGAATGGTTCGTCCGCAGGTGGCAGATGGAAGTGACCTTTGAAGAAGTCCGTGCACATCTGGGAGTGGAGACCCAACGCCAATGGTCGGAGAAAGCGATTGCGCGCACCACCCCGTGTTTGCTGGGGCTGCATTCGTTGATTAGCTTGCTGGCTGCTCGGCTGCTCAAGCAGCGCAAACTGCCAGCACGAGGCGCGGCGTGGTATGCCAAACAAGGCGCGACCTTTTCCGACACGATTGCGTTTATTCGCCGCTGCTTGTGGGATCATCAGCATTTTCAGATGTCGCAGATAACCGGCGACATGATAAAAGTCCCGCGCTCGTTACTAGAGCGCCTGACAGAGACGCTGTGTTATGCAGCGTAAATGGATAAAGTCCAGCTCAGAGTTCTATCTGGCGGGCGGAGATGACGGGCTCGAAGGCTTGCAGCTCGCGGAGCGTGTCGGCGTCGAGGGGCATGTCGGTTTCGATGACGGCCATCGCTTCGCCGCCGCGCTCGCGCCGGCCGAGGTGGAAGCGGCTGATGTTGACGTTGTGTTCGCCCAGGAGTGTGCCAATTCGGCCGATGACGCCGGGCACGTCGTGGTTGCGCGTGACGAGCATGTGGCCGTGAGGGATGGCCTCTATGCGGAAGCCGTTGATCTCTGTGACGCGCCCGCCGCTGGTCTGTCCCGCGCCGCTGAAGAGTGTGCCGGCCACGCGCTGCTCGCCCGTGGTCGTCACGACCGTCGTCCGTATGGCCGGGGCCGAATCCGCGCCCGCGCGCGTGTAAGAAGCAGTCACGGTGATGCCGCGCTCCTCCGCGATGAGGAAGGCGTTGACGACGTTGACGCGCGCGCTCATGTCTCTGAGCAGGCCCGCCAGGAAGGCGCGCGTCACGGGCGCGGCGTCCAGGTCCACGACCTCGCCCGCGTATTCGAGCCGGACCTCGCGCACGGCCTCGTCCACGAGCTGCGCCTGGAAGCGGCCCAGGCTTTCGGCCAGCGAGAGATAAGGCTGAAGCGCGCTCAACTCCTGCGCGCCGACCGCTGGGACGTTGACCGCGCCGCGCAGCGCGCCCGTCGAAAGGTAGTCGCGCATCTGCTCGGCCACAGTCACAGCGACGCCCTCCTGCGCCTCTTTCGTCGAAGCGCCGAGGTGCGGCGTGGCGATGACCTCTTCGAGCGCGAGTAAGGGATGGTCTGCCGGCGGCGGCTCCTGCTCGAACACGTCGAGCGCCGCGCCCGCGACTGTCCCCTCTTTGATGGCCGTGAGCAGCGCGCGCTCGTCCACGAGGCCGCCGCGCGCGCAGTTAATTACGCGCACGCCGCGCTTCATCTTCGAGAACGCCTGCGGGCCGATGATGCCGCGCGTCTCTGTGGTCAGGGGCGTGTGGACGGTGAGAAAATCCGCGCGCCTGAAGACCTCGTCGAGCGGCAGGATTTCCAGTTCGAGGTCACGCGCCTGATCGGGCGCCACGAAGGGGTCGTAAGCGACGATGGTCATGCCGAAGGCGCGTGCGCGGGCCGCGACCGTGCGCCCGATGCGGCCGAGGCCGACGATGCCGAGCGTCTTGCCTTGAAGCTCCACGCCGACGAAGCGCTTGCGCTCCCAGCGCCCGTCGCGAAGGGCGCTTGCGGCCTGCGGCACGCGCCGCGCGAGCGAGACGAGAAGCGCGATGGTATGCTCGGCGGTCGTGATCGTGTTCCCGTCCGGCGCGTTCATCACGACGATGCCGCGCGCGGTCGCCGCCGGCACGTCTATGTTGTCCACGCCGACGCCCGCGCGCCCTATGACGCGCAGACGCGTGGCGGCGTCCATCACGTCGGGCGTCACCTTCGTCTCGCTGCGAACCACGAGCCCGTCCACGTCCGCGACCGCCGCGCGTAGCTCGTCCCCCTTGAGGCCGGTCCTTTTTTCGACAGCGAAGCCCGCGGCCCTGAGCGGCTCAAGCCCGCTCTCACTCACATCGTCAGCAACAAAAATTTTCATAAAGCAGGAGTCAGGAGTCAGAAGTCAGGAGTCAGAATGAAAACAGGAGGCAGGATACAGGAGTCGGAATGGAAAGCTCAAACGGCTTTTCTTTTATCTGACCACTGACCACTGACCACTGAGTTACATCGGGCCGGCGTCTTCCAGGCCGCCGCCTTTTCTTCCTTCGTCGAAAGCGCCGTCGGGAGACGGGACGGGAGATGGCTCGCTGCTATCGGCGGTGTCTCCGCCCGTCTCGGAGACTTTCTCCGTCTCTTCCACGTCGCTCAGCGTGTCGCTGCTCGTGGCGTCGGCTTTAGGGTCTTTGCTTTCGACAGCGCCGCCGCCGGCCGTCTCGGTTGCCTTAGGGTCTTTGGTCTCCATGCTTGATCTCCTTCTTTACAATAACGAGTGAATTGATACCAGCAGCGACAGCACCATCGCCGCGTAAACTCCCGCCAACACGTCGTCGGCCATGACGCCGAGGCCCGATTCGAGCGTTTCCAGACGACGAATCGGGTACGGCTTCCAGATGTCGAACAGGCGGAAGAGGACGAAGCCCGCGACGACGGCCCACCAGCCGGCATTAATTGGCACAAACAGAAAAGCTATCAACTGCCCCGCGACTTCGTCCGCGACCACGACGCCTGGGTCTTTTCGTCCTAACAGTTTCTCGACTCGCGTGGCGGCCCAGACGCCCGCGAAAGTTATGGCCGCGATGAGCAGCAGCAGGAACGTCACGCGCGCCGGGGCGAGCGCCGAGGCCCGCGCGAGCGCCGATTCGACTAGCAGGTAGAGGCCGACGCCGACCGCAGAGCCGTACGTGCCGGGCGCGCCGGGGATGAAGCCGACGCCCCACGTTGCGAGCGCGAGCGCCAGGTAGTCGGACGCGTTGCGCGCACGCGGCGCGCGCGCGACCTGTTGACCCAGCTCGTCGCTCGATTCTTTGACGGCCTTCAAACGATTTGTCCGACGAGGTCGTGCTCGTGCGCTTCCGTGATCAGGACGTTGACGAACTGGCCGGGCACGGGCTCGAAGCCTTCGGGCGCGTCGTTGATGAGGACGCAGCCGTCTATGTCCGCGGCCTGCGTCTCAAGGCGCCCCTGCCAGAGCAGCTCCGTCTCTTTGGCCGCGCCCTCAAAGAGCACGCGCTCGACCGCGCCGACGCGCGCGCGGTTGCGCCTGCGCGAGATGCGCGCCTGCTCTTTCATCAACTGCGTGCGCCTGCGCTTTGCAGTCCGCGCGTCAACCTTGTCCGGCAACTCAAAAGCGGGCGTGCCCTCTTCATCCGAGTAGGTGAAGACGCCGACGCGGTCGAACTCCACGTTGCGGACGAAGGTCAACAGCTCCTCGAAATCTTCCTCAGTCTCGCCGGGAAAGCCCGTGATGAAAGTCGTGCGAATCGCTATCCCTGGGACGCGCTTGCGCACGCGCTCAATCAAGCGTTCGAGGCTCTGCCGGTTGCCGCCGCGCTTCATCAATTTCAAGACGTTCTGCGACGCGTGCTGCAAAGGCATGTCCAGGTACTTGACGGCCTTCGGCTCCTCGGCCAGCACGTCCAGAAAGGCGTCCGAGATGTGCGTCGGGTAGGTGTACATCACGCGCACCCACTCGACGCCTTCGAGGTGCGACAGCTCGCGCAGTAATTGTGCCAGCGCGTCGCGCTCGCCCAGGTCTTCGCCGTAGCGCGAGGAGTCCTGCGCGACGAGCACCAACTCCTTGACGCCTTTCTGTGCCAAATCCTCTGCCTCCTTCATCACGGACCCGAAGCGGCGGCTGCGGAAGTGGCCGCGCATCTGCGGAATGAAACAGAAGGCGCAAGGGCGGTCGCACCCTTCGGCGATCTTGATGAAAGCGGTGTAGCCGGGCGTCGCCAGAACGCGCGGCGTTGATTCGTCGTAAAGATAGGTCGCGCTCTGGTTGCCGATGGGGACTTGCAGGACGGGGAGCGAGCGCGTGTCCTTCCGCTCGTTGCAGACTTCCGTAATCTCGCCGATCTGGTTCGTCCCGATGAAGGCGTCCACTTCGGGCAGCTCGTCGCGCAATTGATCGCGGTAGCGCTCGACCAGGCAGCCGGCGACGACGAGCCGCTGCGCCTTCCCCTCCGTCTTCAGGCGCGCGGCTTCGAGGATGGCCTCGATGGACTCCTGCTTCGCGGACTCTATGAAGCCGCACGTGTTGACGACGAGCGTGTCTGCCTCACTGGCGTCCGTCGTAATCTCGTAGCCAGACTGGCGCAGCTTCCCCATCATCACTTCGCTGTCCACCAGATTCTTCGGGCAACCCAGACTGATAAATCCGATCTTCTTCATTAGTTTTCGGTTTTCAGTTTTCAGTTTTCAGTAAAAGCAAATTCTCTTTGCTCAAAACTGAAAACTCAAAACTCAAAACTGCTTTCCTTCCATCCTGCTCAACCATTCTTCGATCTGCGCGCGCTCGGCCGCAGACAACTTCACGTCACCGAAGCGCACGCGGTTGTAGGCGCGCGTGATATTCAGCGCCTCCGGCATCCCCGTGGCCGACGCGAACTCAAGCGGCGTTTCGCCGGGGGCGCGTTTGAGGCCGCGCGCATTAAGCGCCTCCGTCATGCGCTCGTAGAATTCTATGACCGAGCCGCGCGCGTCTTCCTCGCGGACGCGGCTGAAGAGACGCCAGAAGCCGAGCCGCCTGATTCTCCTGACGAGCAGCACGAGGCCGACGACCGCGAGAATCGCAACCAGGACCGCGAGCGCGAGGCGCGTGTAGGAGACCGAGCCGTCTTCGTTCTCGATTTTGAGCCAACTGAACCAGCCCGCGAGAGTCTCCTTGACACTGCTGAGCCTATCGCCGCTCCAGTTCCGAAAATCGTAGAAGCGGTTGCCGACCGTGTTCGCCAGGGAGCGCTGCTCCTGGCTGTCGTAGCCGACGACGTACTGTATCCAGAGCATCTCCAGGGCCTCTGCGTACTTGCCGAACCAGCCCTGGATTCCCGTGCGCTGGAACGCGGGGCGGCCTGCCTGCGGCGTCGGGTCGAAGGTGACCCAGGCGCTCGTGCCCGGAAAATAGACTTCGACCCAGGAGTGCGCCTCGCGCTGCGTGACGGTGTAGACGCCCGCGGCGTCGTTGAACTCGCCGCGCTGGAAGCCGTTGACGACGCGCGCCGGGATGCCCTGCGTGCGGAGCATGACGGCCATCGCCGTCGAAAAATATTCGCAATGGCCCGCGCGCACGTTGAAGAGGAAATCGGCCAGCGGGTCCGGCCCGCCCGCCTTCATGTCGAGCGTATAGCCGAAGTCCTGCTGAAGCCGCGCTTCTATGGCGCGCGCCGCGTCGTACTGGTTCGTCGCCGCTGCCGCGGCAATCCATTCGCGCGCGAGGCGCGAGATGCGCGGGTCAATCTCGTTCGGCAGTTGCAGGTAGCGCGCGACCCAGGCCGGGTAGAACTGCACGTCGCCGACCATTGTCTTGCGTAAAGTCTCCTCGTCGGGCTCATTCGTGTCCGAGTAGACCTTGTAGGAGAGGCGCTCCTGATAATGCGGTCGCGTGGAGAGCGCGCCCTCTGCGTCGCTGCGCAGGTACGGGATCGCGCCCTGGACGGCGACGACGCGCGGGGCCGCGAAGAGGATGGGCGTGTCCAGCGCCTCCACATAAAAGGTCTGCGTCGTCAGGCGCTGCAAGTTCTCGGTCGTGCCGAGCTGGAAGAAGCCGCGCTCGTTGTTGGCCTTCTCGAAGGTGTAGCGGTCGCCTGTGCGTTCCCAGCCGCGCCCGTTGTAAAAATCGAGCGCGACGCCGCGCCAGCGCAGTCTCCCGGCCGCCGCGCCCTCCGGCGCTTCTTCGACGCGGACGCGCATCACGAGCTGGTCGCTCTCCTGTAGGCGGCCCACGTCGCCCAGGGTGACGCTCTCGGAGAAGCCTACGAAGCCGCGCGCGCCGCCGCCGGTTCGTGTCAACGCGCTCGCACCCGTGCGCGGGACGACCAGAAAGAGCGGAAGCGCCAGCCCGAAGATGAGCAGCATCAGGAGCAGCGAGACGAGCGGGAGGCGGCGCGCTTCGCCGTTGTGGCGTGCGGCATCCGCCTTGCGGCGCGTCAGGCGGCGGAAGAGGGTCGAGTCTGGCGCGACCAGCAGGCGCGTCTCCGTAATCTTCACGCTGCGCCGCGCCTTCCTGATCTCGAAAGCTAAAACGGTGGAGAGCGCGAACAGTCCGTAAAGGACGAGCGAGAGCAGGAAGAGCGGGCTGACGCTCAGGCCCGCGGCGAGCAGCACCTCGAAGAAGGAGATGAGGTAGAGAAAGACCCAATCGCGGTCAGCCTTGACCTGTAGGAGCTTGACGGCCGAGAGGAAGAGTATCAGGTGACCGAGCGCCGAGACGCCCACCCTCTCGCTGGAGGTTCCGCCCGAAAGGAACTGCCAGTCCAGGTAAAAGAGCGGGAGCGAGAGCAGGACAACGACTAAGCCGACGCGCTCGGGCAGTTGCCAGCGCGTGCCTTCAAGATTCCAGGCGACGACGAGCACGACGGCGAACAGCGCCGCCAGAGCCGCGCTCAACCCATCGGAGACGGCCAGGGCGAGCGCGCCGCAGGCCACCATCGCGTAGGAAGAGACTCTGAAGAAAGTGCTGAACCGCATCTACAGACCTTAGACTCCGAACCCTGGAATTTTGTTCGCCGGCAAGAGAAAAGCCCGACAGAGCTTAACATTCTGGCGGGCTTTCTCTGAAATAACCCCGGATGATAGTTTTCGCGCGAGATTTACGCCTTAGGGGTTGTAAGAGTAATTCGGCTTCGGCTGAGAATAAACAGAAATTGCTCACCCCTAAAGGAGATCTAAACGAATGAAGACCAAACTCACAGTAATGCTTTTAGCGCTCACCGGGCTGATACTCGCCGGCCAGGTTCGCGGAGTAAGTTCGGCAGCCCCGGGAGATAAATACGTCAATCCCAATTACAAAGGCGGCTCAAGCTTTAATTTGGTAAGCGCCGGACCAAATGTCGCACGGTGCGGAGCGTTTCCGCAAAACATCGAGCTGAGTTTCCAGGGTTCGGGAATTGACACGGAAGGCGGCTATAATACCGCCGTTTTCTCTGCGTGTACCGACACCACAACCAATCTCGTCTTCGACCTGAAAGCGATTGACACGTACGTGCAAACCGGCGATCAGGTCTTTATCGAAGGTGACCCGTTCGTGCTGGCGCCTAACCCTGCCATCTGCGCCGCTTCGAACGCTCACGGCGTACCTTTCCGTATCACTGGTGGCACGGGAGGGCGCGCGGGGGCGACGGGCCACGGACGTTTCCACATCACCAGTAACCTGACCCCGTGCAACGGGCAAACGCCGCCATCGCAGGTTTGGTTTGATGGAGTGTACAAGGAGCAGTAAGCACGCCTGTTTGACGATCAAGAGAAAAGCCCGCCAGAGCTTGACACTCTGGCGGGCTTTTCTCTGAAATAATCCCGGCGGCTTCCTACTCTCCCACGCAGTCTCCCGCGCAGTACCATCGGCTCCAAGAGGCTTAACTTCCGTGTTCGGGATGGGAACGGGTGTGACCCTCTCGACAAAACCACCGGAAAACTGAAAAGAACTGTGCGCTCGCGCCGTATGAATCGAATATAAAACGCGGCGAGCGCTCTCGGCCCTGCTGTAAGCAAGGGCTTTGAGAATCGAATAGTGACCGCACACGCGGCCTGTGCCAAGCGTGCTTGTTGCTTGAGAGTAAATTTTACGGTCAAGCCTAGGGGCTAATTAGTAGTGGTCAACTGAGCGCCTTTCAACGCTTGCATACCCACCCTATCAACGTCGTGGTCTACGACGAGCCTCACTGGCAGAACTAATCTCTGGTCTGGCTTCACGCTTAGATGCATTCAGCGTTTATCCATGCTCCACATAGCTACCGAGCGCTACGGCTGGCGCCATAACTCGTACACTAGAGGTGGATCCAACCCGGTCCTCTCGTACTAAGGTCAGATTCCATCAATTCTGCTACGCCCACACCAGATAGGGACCGAACTGTCTCGCGACGTTCTAAACCCAGCTCACGTACCGCTTTAACTGGCGAACAGCCAGACCCTTGGGACCTTCTTCAGCCCCAGGATGCGATGAGCCGACATCGAGGTGCCAAACCCTGCCGTCGATGTGAACTCTTGGGCAGGATCAGCCTGTTATCCCCGGCGTACCTTTTATCCGTTGAGCGACGGCCCTTCCATACAGAACCGCCGGATCACTAACTCCTACTTTCGTACCTGTTCGACCTGTACGTCTCACAGTCAAGCTGGCTTATGCGTTTACACTCTACGGCTGATTTCCAAACAGCCTGAGCCAACCTTCGAGCGCCTCCGTTACTCTTTAGGAGGCGACCGCCCCAGTCAAACTACCCGCCTGATAATGTCCCTCCACCGGATAACGGTGGTAGGTTAGAACGCAGACAAACGAAGGGTGGTATCTCACCGTTGGCTCCCCCGACCCCGAAGGGCCGAGTTCAAAGCCTCCCACCTATCCTGCGCATCGTTTGCCCGCATCCACTATCAAGTTGTAGTAAAGGTGCACGGGGTCTTTCCGTCT
>CAWKFJ010000007.1:0-2500 GCA_963848875.1 uncultured Acidobacteriota bacterium | reverse complement strand
GGCAAAGAGGCATTATAGGCATGGCCGAAGTTTTGTCAAGCGCAACCTGGCCGCCCGCGAAAAAGTTTTCGACGCGGACGGGAAACGGGGCGGCGGTGTTATACTCCGAGCCTGCGAAAACAGTAATCTCCAGGAGCATGACGACTTGTCTCTAGGTCCCGGCAACACGCATCTCGTTTCCGTTCTGGTCAAAACTTTCGCTGAACTCTGCGAGCCGCTCACCTCAAGCATCCGTGCGATCTGGCGCGGCAAAGAGAGCCCGCCCGACGGGAAGACTATTCTGCACAACCAACTAATTCTGACCGCCCAGCGCTTCGTGAACATCAGGGAGTGCTCAGACGCAGAGAGGCAGCGCTACTTCGCTGAAATTTGCCGGCGCTTCAGCCTGAGCTGCGAAGGCATTACTTTTCCCGTCCCCGACCAGGGCTATTTCGACCGTAATATTTTGCAGAAAGTTAACCGCACCCCGGCCACGGTCTCGTACCTTGAGGAGTACGACTCAAGGCACGGAACTAACCACACAGACAAAGCGCGCAACGCCCTTTTTCAATTCGCCAACCTCATCATCAAATCCGACGGCAAGGTGACGAAAGCCGAGGAGGCCGCGCTGTTAAGATTCAAGGAGACGCTCTACCCGCCCGGCTCCACCGCCCCGATGCAGATTGAGGTGAGCAAGGGCACGCACCAGGAGCCTGTAGAAAGCGTCGAAGAAGAGCCGCCCCGCAGTCTGGACGAACTGCTCGCGGAACTGAATGGGCTCGTCGGTCTTGAGCGCGTCAAAGGAGAGATCAAAGAACTCGTTAATTTCCTCAAAGTCCAGCGGATGAGACAGGAGAAAGGGATGTCCACGCTGCCGGTCTCGCGCCACGTAGTTTTTTACGGGAACCCAGGCACGGGTAAGACGACGGTCGCACGCCTGCTGGCACAACTCTACAGGGCGCTGGAAATCCTGAGCACGGGCCACCTGACCGAGACTGACCGAGCGGGCCTCGTTGCAGGCTACGTCGGGCAGACAGCCATCAAGGTCAAGGAGGTCGTGAGCAAAGCCCTCGGCGGGATACTCTTCATTGACGAGGCGTATTCGTTGAGTTCAGGTGACGGGGAGGATTTCGGGCGCGAGGCGATTGAGACGTTGCTGAAGATGATGGAGGATCACCGGCACGAGTTGGTCGTGGTCGTCGCAGGCTACACGATGAAGATGGACGAGTTCCTCTCCTCGAACCCTGGCTTGCGCTCGCGCTTCAATAAGTTCGTACACTTCGAGGACTACACGGCCGAGCAGCTCAAACAGATTTTCGTCTCCTTCGGCAAGAAGGCCGACTTCAAGTTGACCCTGGCTGCGGAAGAGAAGTTGATGGAAGTTTTCAAAGCCCTGTGCGCCCACCGCGACGAATCGTTCGGCAACGCGCGGCTCGCGCGGAATCTGTTCGAGGCGACGATCAGCCGCCAGGCCAACCGCATCGTCTCGCTCCCCGAAATCAACGAGGAAGTTCTCTCGACATTCGAGGCCGAAGACATCCCGCGCGCAGACGAAGTGCAAACGCGCACGGACTGGATGACGCCCAAAATCTAAAGGGGCAGCGCGACCGATTCGCGGCTGCCCCTTAACCGATTTCCCCATGCGGACGAGCTTACTTCTCGTCGCCCGCTTTCTTCCGCCTGATCACACGCACGGGGCCGGGGCCTTCCTTGACCGTGTAATCCGACGGCACTTCAAAGAGCGTGCGCGCCGGCTCGCCGCGCACGATGTTCGTCAGCTTGTAAGTCGTCTCGCCGACGAGCGGGTCGCTGTGCTTCGAGAGGACGACCGTCTGCAACTCCGGCGAGTACCACTTCTCCCAGACGATCTGTATGGGCTGCTCGTTGCCGATTTTCCCCGCAGGAATCGTCATGGTCTGGCGCGTGCCCTCGGCCACGACGCCTTCGATGGTCTGCTTGCCAAGGGATTCCGTCGCGCCCTTGTCCGGCGCGGCCATGACCTGGAAGTCGTGCATCGCTGGGCCTCCGATTGGCCCGTGGGGCGCTGGCACGGCTGCCGTGAACACGTCTTCCTGAACCCTGACCTGAATCTTCGGCGCGGTAGCGCCCGGCGCGACAGGCGCGAGCGGCGCATCCGGCGAGACCATCACACGCAGCGGCGGCATTTTGCGCGCGGTGCGCGTGCGCGGGTCCAGCACGTAATGAGTTCCGGCCACTGGGTCGTTGATGAACACGGTCTTGCGCGGCTCGCCCGCGACGGCGAAGGGGCCGATGGCTCCCAGTTCCTGGTCGCGGCGCGTGCGCCCTTCGCTATCGCGGTAGACGGCGGCGCTGGTTTCGCGTCTGATGCGGTTGCCGTCGGCCAGCGTCCGCGTGCTCTCCGTCACCGCCTGCGCGGAGTAGGGCGCGCCCTTCACGATCTTGCTGTCGAAGCTCATTTCAGACGAAATGAAGACGAGCGTGTCCTCGCCCTCAGGGCCTCCCGGCGGAAACGGCCGCCTGAGTCTGACCTCTCCGGCGG
>CAWKFJ010000006.1:0-1086130 GCA_963848875.1 uncultured Acidobacteriota bacterium | reverse complement strand
GCGCGCGCAAGACCACATCGCCGACCGCCTCGGTCCCGCGCCAGACCGTGAAGCTTGAGCCGTAGCCCTGGTTGAAGCGAATCCCGTGCGCCGAAACGTCCGCCTGCGCGCTCAGCCCGTAAGTGATTCGGCGGCGCTTGATGTGCGGGATGACGGCCTGCACGTGCGGGTCGTCCAGACACAGGACCGCGGTGCCGTAGAACGGAACCTTGTTGACGAATTTGACGAAGCAGTCGCGCACGTCGTCCATGTCGTCGTAGTAGTCCATGTGCTCGCGGTCTATGTTGGTCACAATCGCAATGGTCGGCGTCAGCATCAGGAACGAGCGGTCGCTCTCGTCCGCCTCGACGACCATCAAATCACTCTGGCCGATGCGCGCCGTCGAGCCGAACGACTTGACCACGCCGCCGACGACGACCGTCGGGTCTAGCTGCGCGTGGCCGAGGACGGTTGCGACCATCGAAGTCGTCGTCGTCTTGCCGTGCGAGCCGGCGACGGCCACCGAGTAGGGCTTCAAGCGCATCAACTCCGCGAGCATCTCCGCGCGCGGGATGACCGGCACGGAGCGCCGCTTGGCCTCGACGATTTCCGGGTTGTCCTCGCGCACGGCGGTCGAGCGAACTACCACGTCCGCCTCGCCGACGTTCTCCGCGAGGTGCCCTTCTTTGAAATCCACGCCGAGGGATTCGAGGCGCTTCGTCACCTCTGAGCCTTTCAAATCCGACCCCGAAACTTTAAAGCCGGTGTTAATCAAGACCTCGGCGATGCCGGACATGCCGACGCCGCCGATGCCCACGAAATGAATGTGCTGAATGGTACGGAACATATTCAACTACAGGAGTCAGAAGTCAGGAGTCAGAAGTCAGAAGAAAAGAAAATCTGTTGAAGTGGCTCTCCGCCTTATTCATTCTGACTCCTGACTCCTACCGACCAGTTCTTCCATCAAATCCACCGCCGCCGCGGCCGCGTCGCCGCGCGCGAGTTTGCGGCTCGCCTCTTCCATCTCCGTTATCTCTTCGGGCGCGTCCACGAGCGCGCCGATTTCCTGTGCCAATCTCTCGCCCGTCAACTCGTGCTGCAAGATCATGCGAGCCGCGCCGGCCACCTCCAGCGCCTCTGCGTTCTTGCGCTGGTGGTCGTCCGCCGCTTGCGGGAAAGGGACCATGACGGCGGCCTTGCCCGCCGCGACCAGCTCCGCGCTCGTCGTCGCCCCCGCGCGGCAGACGATTAAATCGGCGGCGGCGAACTCGCGGACCATGTCGTCAATGTAGCGCCGCACGTCCGCCTGCTCGCCCCAGCCCGCGTCCGTGTAGCCGGCGCTCACCTTCTCAAAATCCGCCTCGCCCGTCTGGTGCGTGATGCGGAGCAGATCGCGCCGGGCTTCGAGGTGCGGGAGCGCCGCGACCAACGCCTCGTTGATGGCGCGCGCGCCCTGCGAGCCGCCGAAGACGAGCACGGAAAAGCGGCTAGCATCGCGTGCCTTCGGCGGAATGTCAAAGAACTCGCGCCGGACGGGGTTGCCTGTGACGACCCCTTTGCCACGGAAGTAAGGCAGCGCCGCCTCGAACGTCACCGCCGCACGGTCCACGAAGCGCGCGAGCCTCCGGTTCGTAAACCCCGGCAGCGCGTTCGACTCCATCACGAGCGTCGGCACGCGCAGCAGCGCGGCCGTCAAAAGAACTGGCCCAGAAACGTAGCCGCCCGCGCCGACGACCACGTCCGGCCGAAACTCACGAATCAGACGCCGCGCCGCGAAGAAGCTTTTCGGCAATAACATCATCCCGCGCACGCGCGCCCCCAGGCCGACGTTCTTCAGCCCCGCGCTTTCAATGAGCGACAACTCGAAGCCCGCTTTTGGCACAAGCTTCGTTTCCAGCCCCCGCGCCGTCCCGACGAACCTGACCTCGGAATCGGGCCAGCGGCGCATCACCTCTTTCGCCACGGCGATGCCCGGATAAATGTGCCCGCCCGTCCCCCCTGCCGCAATCAGCACGCGCATAAACACTCATCCCCTGCGCGTGGAGACCGTCACGGGCGAGCGCGGCGAAAGCCCCGGCGCGGGGGCCGCGCGCCTGACCGTCTCTGGCTCCGGCGTCACCCCTAAGTCGAACACCTTCGCGCCGCCCTCTACAGCCGAGTGCTGCGAGATGTTCAAAAGAATCCCCATCCCCACGAGCGTCGGCACCAGCGACGAGCCGCCGTACGAGATGAACGGCAGCGGGATTCCCTTCGTCGGCACGAGCGACAGCACCACGCTGATGTTGAAGAGCGCTTGCACGACCACGCCCGCGACGAGACCCAAACCGAGCAGCATCCCGAAGCGGTCTGGCGCGCGCAACGCCACGCGCACCCCGCGCCACAGCAAGATAGCGAACACCGCCAAGACCATCAGCGCCCCGAACAGCCCCAACTCTTCGCCGACCACTGCGAAGATGAAATCCGAGTGAGCGAAGGGCAGGAAGAACATCTTCTGCTTCCCTTGCGCGAACCCCAGGCCGCTTGTCCCGCCTGAGCCGATGGCGATTAGAGATTGCACGACCTGAAACCCTGAGTTCTGCGGGTCGGCCCAGGGGTTCGTGAAAGTCACCAACCTCTGAAAGCGCCACGGCACAAACAGCAGCATCCACACGCCTATGACCAGCCCAGGCGCGGCGGCCATCCCCAGATGCAGGAGGCGAGCGCCTGCCGTAAAACACATCACGACGCAGATGACCGCAAGCATCATCGCCGTCCCCAGGTCAGGCTCTTTCAGGATGAGCGCGGCGAACGCGCCCGTCACGGCCACGCACGGCACGAAGGTCCGCCAGAGCGAGCCTTCCTCGCCCGCGCGCTTTTCCAGAAAGTGGGCCAGGAAGATGGCGAGCGTCAGCTTCGACAACTCCGACGGCTGCATGGAGAAACCGGCGAACCTGATCCAGCGGTGCGCGCCGTTGATGCGCGGGAAGGCGAAGACGGCGAGGAGCAGCAAGACCGTCACGCCGAGCATCGCGTACACTATCCGGCGGTCGCGCAGCCGCTGGTAGTCGAACTGCATCATCAACAGCATCGCGCCGAACCCTATGGCCGTCCACACGCCCTGCTTGATGACGTAGTAATACTGGTTGCCGTTCTCCTCCAGCGACATCACGGCCGACGCGCTGTAGACCATGACGATGCCGAACAGAGCCAGCCCCGCCGTCGCCGCGAACAACCACTTGTCGGCCTGTAACTTCCTTGCCATAAAACAGGAGTCAGAAGTCAGGAGTCAGGAGTCAGAAGAAAAGCCGCTGGCCTTTCATGCTGAATTCTGGCTTCTGGATTCTGAGTTCTTCATTCCTTTCACTTCTTCCTTGAACACCTCGCCCCTGTGCTCGAAGCTCTTGAACATGTCGAAACTGGCACAGGCGGGCGCGAGCAGAACGATGTCGCCCGGCTGTGCCGCTTCAAAACCCTTGCGGACGGCGTCCGCCATCGAGTCGGAGCGCAACATCTCGGCGTCGCCTGCCAGCTCCTTTTCAATCACGGGCGCGTCCTCGCCTATGAGGACGAGCTTGCGCGCACGCTCTCGGATGAGCGGGCTGAGCGGCGCGTAAGGCGCTTGCTTGCCCAGGCCGCCGAGGATTAAGACCACCTTGCCCTCTTCGTCCGCGAACGCTTCGAGCGCCTTCAAGGTCGCGTCAACGCTCGTCGCCTTCGAGTCGTTATAGAACTTCACCCCACCAATCTCCGCGACGAACTCCAGACGGTGCTCGACAGGCTTGAACCGCCCGACAGTCTCGCGCATCGAATCTGGTGAAGCGCCGCAGGCCAGCCCCGCTGCCAGCGCCGCGAGCACGTTCTCGACGTTGTGCAATCCCCTGAGCTGCATCTCGTCGCGCGTCATCAGCACCCGCTCTGCCTCCGTGGTGCGCGAAACTATCTCGCGCCCGTTCCTCAGAAAGAGCCCCTCTTCCAACTCGCGCCGCACGCTGAAGGGGACGACGTGCGCTCGCAAGCCTCGCGCCCACGAGGAAACAATCTCATCGTCGGCGTTCAGGACCGCCACGTCCTCCGGCGTCTGGTTGCGGAAGATGCGGTGCTTGGCCGCCGCGTAGTCGTTCAGCGTCTCGTAGCGGTCCATGTGGTTCGGCGTCACGTTCAAAACAAGCGCCACCGCCGGGTGAAAGTCCTTAATCGTTTCGAGCTGAAAACTCGAAACCTCCACCACCGTCCAGCCGTCGTCGCGCGAAGTCTCCACCATAGAGATGAGCGCCGTGCCGATGTTGCCTCCGACCTGAACCGCGAGCCCCGCGTCCTTCAGAATCTCTCCGACGAGCGTCGTCGTCGTCGTCTTGCCGTTGCTCCCAGTAATCGCCACCACGCGGCCGCGCAAGTATCTCGAAGCCAGCTCGACCTCGCCGATGACCTCCGCGCCGGCCCGCTCGGCGTAGCGCGCCGGGATGACTTTGCTCGGCACGCCTGGACTCATCACGACCAGCTCGATCTGGTCGAGCAGCCACATCGGCACTTCACCCGGCACGAGCCCCACGCCCTCGTCCTTGAGCGCGACCGCAGCGGGCGACCACTCCTCAATCGGTTTGCGGTCGTTGAGCGCCACGACTGCGCCGCGCTTCGCCAGGAACCTCGCGCACGCAATCCCGCTGCGGGCCGCGCCCATAATCAAAACTTTCTTGCCCACTACTTCCAGACTCATTCGTTTCTCAAAGACCGTTCTTAGCGCAGCTTCAGCGTCGAGAGGCTCAGGAGCGCGAAGAGGATTGCCAGAATCAAAAAGCGAAAGACGACTTTCGTCTCGACCGTGCGCTGGCCGAAGCGCCGCTCCCACTGCAACTCGAAGTGATGGTGCAGCGGCGACATCTTGAAGATGCGCCGCTTCGTCATCTTGAACGAGGCGACCTGGAGCATCACCGAAAGAATCTCCAGGACGAAGACGCCGCCGACCATCAGGAGCATGAACTCCTGCTTGGTCAGCACCGCGATTGTGCCAATCGCGCCGCCGATGGCGAGGCTGCCCACGTCGCCCATGAAGACCTCTGCGGGCGGCGCGTTGTACCACAGGAACCCCAGGCTCGCCCCGGCCATCGCGCCGCAGAAGACCGTCAACTCGGCCGCCTCCGGCCTATGCATCAGCCCCAGGTAACTCGCAAACCTGAAGTCGCTCGTGATGTAAACGAAGGCCGTCATCGCCGCCATCGCGATGAAGGTCACGCCAATGGCTAAACCGTCGAGCCCGTCCGTCAAGTTCACCGCGTTCGAGGAACCCAGGAGCACGATGATGATGAAGGCCAGGTAAATCCACGGGCCGACGTACGAGACGCTCGTCAACGGGTTTCGGTCCTCGGTCGCCTTGAAGAAGGGGACGTTGACGTTCCAGGAATACTTCGTGCTCTTGACGATCTCGGCCGGGTACGCCTCTTCCAACAGCTCGCGGTTGAGGCGAATGATGTTCTCGCCCTGCGGGTTGAGCGCGAGCAGCTTGCGCGTCTCGTCGGCCAGCTTGACCTGGCTGAAGCGCTGCTCGTCGAAGAGCGAGTGGCCGGTCATCAGCGCGTTGAGCGCGTCAGAGAGTTTCCGCTGGCTGTCCTCCGACATGCGCCCCGCGGTCGCGTCGTAAGACTTCAACATCTCCTGCGTCTCTGGTAGCAGTTGCGACCAGAGGTAGATCGAAAGCGGGTCGTGCGCCTCGCGCAGCTTGAGGGCCAGGCCGCCGGGGTCTCTGATATCTGAGGCGCGAAGCACGGGCGGGCCGCCGACCGAAACCGAAGAGAAGTAGAGCGCGGCCCAGACGCCTATGGCGATGATGAGCTGGCCGAGCAGTTTCTGTTTGCCGGTCAGGCCGAGGCTCCGGCGCTTGGCCATCTTCTGGTAGTCGTCCAGAAAGCCGATTAAGCCGAAGAGGAGGAAGGCGAGCATCACTATCCAGACGTAGAGGCTGGAGAGCTTGGCCCAGAGCAGCGTCGAGATGAGCACCGAGGCGATGATGAGCACGCCGCCCATCGTCGGCGTGCCGCGCTTGGCCATGTGCGCCTGCGGCCCCTCTTCGCGGATCTGCTGGCCGACGTTCCAGTTCTTGAGCGCCTGTATGACGCGGCGGCCGAAGACGAGCGAGATCAGGAGCGCCGTCACGGAGGCGTAGGCCGTGCGGAACGTGACGTACTGAAAGACGTTCAGCGCCTTGACGAGGTAGGAGCCCCCGCCCTCGTAGGAGTTGTACAGCCACTCGTAAAAAATCCAATGAATCATAGAAGCAGAATTCAGGAGTCAGGAGTCAGAAGTCAGAAGGAAAGGCTGTCCGCTTTTCTCTGCCTTCTGCCCACTGCCTGCTGCCTACTGTTTTTCCTCGTCTCCGCCGAGCGCCGGGAAGCGCTGGCGCAGCGCCTTCACGACCTTGTCCGTCTCCACGCCGCGCGAGCCTTTGACCAGGACGAGGTCGCCCTCGCGCACCTCGTCGCAGATGGTGACCGCGGCCTCCTCCGAAGAGTCGAAGTAGCGCGCCGAATCATTGCTCATCCCCTCGGCCCGCGCCCCTTCGACTATTGCCTGGGCCAAACCGCGCACGCCCCACAAGAGGTCAACGCCCGAACGCGCGATCTCGGCGCCCGCCTCGCGGTGCATCCGCTCGCCCTCCGGCCCCAGTTCCAACATCTCGCCCGCGACGACGATGCGCCGGCGCGTGCCCTTCGCGCTGGCCTCCGTGATCGTTTGCACGATGCTCAGCAGCGAGCGCGGGTTGGAGTTGTACGAGTCGTCCACGACCGTGAACCCCGCGGCGAAGTCGATCACCTCGCCGCGCATCTTTGCTGGGGCGACGCTCTTGAAAGCCCGCGCGATCTCTTCTGGCACAATCTCTAAACAGGTGGCGACCGCGGCGGCCGCGAGCGCGTTCATCAAATTGTGCCGGCCGGGCATCGGCAACACGGCCTCGGCTTCGCCCAGCGGCGTCCGCAACTGGAAGCGGCTCCGGCCGAAGCGGCTCGTGTCAATCTCCGCGGCCGTTACGTCCGCGGCCGTTTCTATGCCGAAGGTCACGACCGGCCCGTCGTGCAGACTCCGCATGGCGATGACGCGCTCGTCGTCTGCGTTCAAGACGGCTGTGCCGCCGGGCTTGAGCCCTTCGATCAATTCGGCCTTGGCCGCCGCGATGTTCTCAATCGTGCCCAGGTGTTCGAGATGTACGGGCGCGACCAGCAGCTCGACGCCGATGTCAGGCGGCGTAATCTTGCACAGGCGCTCGATCTCGTGCGTCGGCGAAGACATGCCCATCTCCAAGACCGCCAAGTCGAAATCAGTGGGCGAGCGCCCCTCGGACACCATCTGCAAGACGGCGAGCGGGAGGCCGAGCCCGTTGTTGTAGTTCCTCTCGCTCTTGAGGACGCGCCGGCCCGTGGAGGCGAGCAGGTGCGCCGTCAACTCCTTGGCCGTCGTCTTGCCGGCGCTGCCCGTGATGGCGATGACGGGTCGGCCCCAGGCCGCGTAGACTTTATGGGCCAGCGTCTGAAGCGCGGCGATGGCGTCTTCGACGAGCAGCAGGCGGTCGCGAATCGCCTGTAGCTCTGCGTCCTGACGGACGTGGTCGCGTCGAGCGACGGCCGCCAGCGCGCCGCTTTCGAGGGCTTTGGGGATAAAACGATGTGCATCGGCAAACGTGCCGTTAAAACCGGCGCGGGCGTAATCCGCTTGCGACAGCGCGAAGAAGAGTTCGCCCGCGCCGGTCGTCCGCGAGTCAATCGAGAATCCGACTATTTCTTTGTCAAACAACTCGGCGCTCAATTCACTACCCTGAGCGCCCATCAAATCCGCCGCCGTCCGTATCTTCACGCCGCCTCCGAGACCTCTGTTCGCAAGAATTCTGGTTTAGATATCATCTTGCGCGGAGTCTCGGGCGGCGGTCAACCTCAGGCGCAAACGGGCTGGTCGCACTCGCCAATTTGGGCGCGCCCGCCCCTTCAAAATCGCTTTCGGGGCCGAGCGCCAGCAACTCGTGCGCGGCCACGACCGCTTCGTCCCGCTCCAGGTCTTGCGCCCGGCGCATGGCGCGCGCCCGGCGAAGGCGCTTGCGGCAGGCGCTGATTCTCTGCCTGGTTCCGCCGGCCCCGTGCCCTGGGTTGCTGCCCCGTTGCCCTGTCATAAGTTCGTCGGATGAACGATGAGGAGAATGGTCCGTCATCCTTCACCCCCGGCTCATTTGCTTCTCCCGAAGTCAACCCGGACTGTCTGCCCGGCCTCCACCTCTTCGCCCGCCGCAGGACTCTGGCTGAGCGCGCGCCCCTCGCCGCGGGCCTCCAGTTGCAGGCCCAATTGTTCGCAGACGCGCGCGGCGTCGCGCACGCTCCGGCCGCGTAAGTCCGGCATCAAGGCCCCGCGCCTGGTCGCCGCGGCGTAGACGACCCTGGTCGCGCCGACGCTCCCGTTCTCTACTTCGACCCGCGGCAGCGTCGCGTCGCGCACGGCCCTCTCGCGCTCCTGCGCCCCGCGCAGGTGTGCCAATTCCTCCTCGCTCAGCGAGAGGCGCGCGAGCAAGCCCGGCTCGGCCGAAGGCTTCGGCTCCGTATCGGGCGCGATGCTCAGGGCGGGCAGGACCTGCTCTGCGATCTCGCGGAAGACGGGCGCGGCCACGTCGCCGCCGTGGTAAGCCCCTGCGGGCTCGTCAATCACCACGATGATGACGACCGCGGGGTTCTCTGCGGGCGCGAAGCCCACGAACGAGGCGATGTGCTTCGTCTTCGAGTAGGCGCGCGTCTTCGGGTCAATCTTCTGCGCCGTGCCGGTCTTGCCGGCCGCCGTGTAGCCGTCGAGCTGTGCCAATTTCGCCGTGCCGTTCAAAGTCACCTGTTCGAGCATTCCGCGCAGGGTCTGCGCCGTCTGTGCGCTGACGACGCGGCGCTCTTCGGGCGCGGCGCTGTAGAGCGTGCTGCCGTCCGCCGCGCGGACTTCGCGGACGAGGTGCGGGCTGACGCGCAGGCCGTCGTTGGCGAGCGTCCCGAAGGCCGCGGCCATCTGCAAGGGCGTCACGCCGATCTCCTGCCCCATAGCGAGCGAGCCCATCGAAGAGGGCTGCCACCGGCTGACTTTCCTGAGCAAGCCTTCGGTCTCGCCCGGCAGCTCGACGCCCGTCTTCGCGCCGAAGCCGAAGCGCGTCATGAAGTCGTACATCGAGTCGTTGCCGACGCGCAGGCCGAGCTTGATGGCCGCCACGTTGCTTGATTTGGCGAGCGCCTCCGTCACCGTCAGCGAGCCGAACGGTTTGTGGTCGTGAACGACGCGGCCCGCGACTGTGATTGAGCCCATCTGGCAATCAATCCGGTCGTCGGGCTTAATCAACCCCCGCTCTAACGCGGCCGAGAAGGCCACGATCTTGAAAGTCGAGCCCGGCTCGTAGATGTTTTGCAGCGCCCAGTTGGCGCGGGACTGCTCGTCCGCGGCGCGCGCGTCGTTCGGGTTGAAGGTCGGCGCGTTGGCGAGCGCCAGTATCTCGCCCGTGCGCGGGTCGAGCACGATGGCCGAGCCGGACTTGGCGTGGTTGCGCTCGACGGCGGCCGCGAGCGCCTCTTCCGTCTTGTACTGAACGAGCCGGTCAATGGTCAGCACGACCGTCTCACCGCGGCGCGCCTCTGCCTCGAAGCTGCCGTAGGCGCGGCCGTGCGCGTCCGTCTCGACTGTGACGCGGCCAGCCTCGCCGCGAATCTCTTTATCGTAAGCCTGCTCGATGCCGGCCAGCCCCGTCTCGTCCAGGCCGACGAAGCCCAGGATGTGCGCGGCCAGTTGATTGTTCGGGTACTGCCGCTTCGGCTCCTTGAGCGAGTAAACGCCCGCGACATTGAGCGCGCGGACGCGAGAGGCGCGCTCCTCGTCGAGCTTGCGCGCGATCCAGGCGAACTTGCGGCCGGCCGTCTGCGCCTCTTTCAACTTCGTGGCGAGCGTGGCCGCGTCCGCGCCGACGAGCGGCGAGAGCTGGGCCGCGGCCTCATCGACGTTCTTGATCTCGCGGGGGACGGCCCAGAAAGATTCCGTGCTGATGCTGCGGGCCAGCTCGTTGCCGTGGCGGTCCAGGACGAGCCCGCGGACGGGGCTGGTCTCGATGGCCTCTTGCTGCTGCGTGCGCGCGCGGGTGGTGAGCCACTCGTGCTGGGCGGTTTGCAGGTAGATGAGCCGCGCGCCGATGACGAGCATCCAGACGCCCAGAAAGCAGGCTACGCCGACGGCCCGCCTGCGTGAGCTGTCGGGGCGTGCTTTCGTTGAAGCGGCGAGACGTCCGCGCATATCTACGGCTTATCTTCTTTCTGATTGGTGCGCCGCCGCGGCCCGGCTTTCAACCCCGGCGCGCTTGCTTGCGAGAGAGTGCTGTCCCCAAAAATTTCCGCCGGCCGCCGCGTGGGGGAAGGGTGCGCGAGCAGGCCCGCTGTCTCTTGTCTCAACGGCCGAACGACGCGGACGGGCTGACGAAGGCCGGGGCCGTGCGCGCCCGCGAGGCGTCCACGCCCCTGGCCGGAGTTATCTGCACGGGCCGGACGGGCTGCATCCCGATTTCGCGCGCCGCCGCGCCCAGGTGCTCCGGGGCCGTGGCCCGCTCGCGCTCCAGCAAGAGACGGCGCTGCTCCTCCAACAACTCCGCCTGCTTGTGGCGCAGCGTCTCGCTCCGGTAGCCGTACTGGACGGCCGCGAAGTGCTGGCCGGCGGCGAAGACGAAGCCGCCCGCGAGGACGAGCCCGCAACCGAGCAGCAGCGCCAGGCGCGTGAGCGCGCGCACGTCGCGCTCGCGCCGCACCGTGAAGTTCTTTCGGTTCGAGGGTAATCTTCTCATCGCGGGTCCAAAGCCTCTCGCAGTCGAAACAGTCGGATTTAAAAGGGTACTCAAGTTTTAATCGACCGCGGCTGTCGGGGCCGTGGGCTTTCAGAGCTTGCGGCAGGCCCGCAGTTTGGCGCTACGGGCGCGCGGGTTTTCCATTACTTCATCCTCGCCGGCCACGACGGCGCGGCGCGTCAGGACTTCAACCGTGCGGCGCGCGCCGCACGAGCAAGCGGGCGCGCGTGGGTCGCACTCGCAACGCCCCGAGAGACGCCTGAGCGTCTGCTTCATGACACGGTCTTCGAGCGAGTGGAAGCTGATGGCCGCGAAACGCCCGCCCGGTACTAAAAGATCAACGGCCTCGCCGACGAATTCGGCGAGCCCTTCAAGTTCGCGGTTGACCGCGATGCGCAGGGCCTGGAAGGTGCGCGTCGCGGGGTGAATCTTGTCCGCCCTGCGGTGGCCCACGGCGCGCGCGACCAAATCCGCCAGCTCCCTGGTCGTCTCTATTGGCTCGCCGCGCTCGCGCCTTTCAACGATCCAACGGGCGATGCGGCGCGACCGCCGCTCCTCCCCGTACTCGAAAATGATGCGGGCGATCTCTTCCTCAGGGAGGCGGGCCAGCAACTCCGCTGCCGTCTCCTCGTCGCCCGCGCCATCCATACGCATGTCGAGCGGCGCGTCCTGCCGGAAGCTGAAGCCCCTGCTCGCCGTGTCGAACTGGAGCGACGAAACGCCCAGGTCAACCAGGACTCCGCGCACTTCTGACGCGCCTGCCTCCGCGACCACGCGTGTGATACCACGGAAGTCCGCGTGAAAGGCCCGAAACCGTGCGCCAAACCGCGCGAGCCTCTCGCTGGCTAACCCGAGCGCCTCGGTGTCGCGGTCGATGCCCACCACGCGCGTCTCCGGGGACGCTTCGAGAATCGCCTCGCTGTGCCCGCCGAGGCCCAGCGTGCCGTCAACGAAGAGCCCGCCGCCAGCAGCGTCGAGCAACTCGATTGTCTCCCGGAGCAGCACGGGGCGATGGGGCGCGCCGGTGCCCCCCACAAGCGCAGCCATCACCACCGCCCCGTGATCTCAAAGAACTGTTTCAAGTGACGAGTCACTTATCACCGCTTTTTTTCAAATCCCCAGACGCGCAATCGCGGCCTCGTCTTCCTCCGTGTAGGGGTCCGAGAGCAGCCGCTGTTGGAATCTCTCCAGTTCCCAGACTTCCAGGTACGTCAGGTAGCCCAGGACCGCCACGTCGCCGATGACGCCTGCGCTCTTGCGCAGGAGCGGGTGAATCAGCACGCGGCCCTGCGCGTCTACGGCCGCCTGCTGGCCGTAATAGTTGGTTCTATCAAGGAACTTGCGCCTCGCCGGGTCCATCGAGGGCAGAAGCGCCAGCCGCTGCTCTATGGCCTCCCATTCGGGGAGCGGGTAGATGCGTACGCTCTCGCCCGTCAGGCTCGTGACGTAGACTTCGCTCGCGCCGTGCTTCTCTTCAATCAGCCGGCGGAACGGAGTCGGTATTTTCAACCGCCCCTTGGAATCAATCCGCGCCGTGTAATTTCCTCGCAGCATAAGGTTTCGGCGGACGGGGCCGGGCAGGAGGTGCTTAAACCCTTAAGTAAAACTTTAATCATCTGGCACAAGCTGCTCAGAAAAGCCCACTTCTGACCACTTTTCTCCACCCGCGGCGCATAGTACGCCCCTTAAGCGCAGGCTGTCAAGAATAAAAAATCCTGTTTGTCAGAGATTTTTAAGCACGATATGGTGTATTTAACCCCGCTCTTCCCCCTCCGGCTCCCGAACTTGCGCCGCTTAAGCAGAGGCGCTCCCGGCCCAGAGCGTCGTAGCCAAGCACCGCTTCATCATGTATAGTGCCGAGCACAAAGCCACACTACTCCAGACGACAGGCAGACCGATCTTGATTAGCTTTTGGGGACTTCTGGTTTTCGGAATACTGGCGGCGCTCGGCAACCTGATCGGCGGATTGATGCTGGCCTCGTCCGGGGCGCTGCGCCTCAACGAGCGCCTGCTACAGCACCTCATCGCGCTCGGCGCGGGCTTCATGCTCGCGGCGATTTTTATAGAGATCGTCCCCGAAACGGTCGCCATCTGGACGGAGGGGCTGACGGGCGAGCTGGCGGCCGAAGCGATCCTCGGCGCGATGACCCTGCTTTTGGCGGGTTACCTCCTGCTACAGCTTTTCGAGCACACGATTGCGCCCCACTTCCACTTCGGGGCCGAGACGCACCCAGAGCACGTCATACGCCCTTCGGCGGCCTACACGGCGCTCGGCGGCCTCCTGATACACACTTTCTTCGACGGCGTCTCCATCGCCACGGCGTTTCTCGTCAGCCGCAAAGTGGGTCTCCTGGTCTTCATCGCCATCCTTTTACACAAGCTGCCGGAAGGCTTCACCGTCGCCTCTATCATGCTGGCTTCGGGGCGCTCGGCCCGCAAGGCCCGCATCGCCTCGCTGGCCATCGGGGCCGCGACGATTGCCGGCGTCATCGCCGTCGCCCTGCTCCGCACCAGCATGACTTCGGCCGTCAAGTACGCGCTCCCCTTTTCGGCCGGCGTGACTTTGTACGTCGCGGCCAGCGACTTAATCCCCGAAGTCAACCACAAGGAGGAGAAGAACCCCCTTGTCTCCGTCGTCGTCTTCGTCGGCGTCGCCCTCTTTTACCTACTGCACCGCCTGATTGACCTCTGAGCCGCTGGCGTTTTGACTCGCGCGCGCTAGTTGGTATGATTGCGTCATTGGGAAACCGTAACAACAGATTGCTTCGGCCCGCGCTTGTGCTCCTCGTCTGCCTGCTCATGGGCGGCGTGTCCCTGCGCGCGCAGCAAACGCAAGCGCCAATTCCGCAGCCCAACCCGCCCACGCCGGTCGTGGACAACGCCGACGTGATTGACGCCGCGACCGAGCAGCGGCTCAACAACATCCTGAAGAACCTGAGCGAGAACGCGCAGGCCAACACGGAGATGGCCGTCGTCACCGTCAAGACGACCGGCGGCCAGGACATCTTCGACTACTCGCTGGCGATCATGCGCGGCTGGGGCATCGGCTCCGGCGAAGAGATAGGCTCCAAGGTCAAGGGCGGATTGCTGCTGCTCGTCGCCGTTGACGACCGCAAGGCTTTCGTGCAGGTGAGCCGTCACCTGGAGGGCGACTTGCCGGACGGCGTTGTGGGCCAGATTCAGCGCGAGCGCCTCGTGCCCGAGTTCAAAAAGGGCAACTACAGCAAAGGCATCAGTGACACAGTCGATGGGCTCCTCGCCACGCTCGCCGAGAAACGCGGCTTCAGCCTCGAAGGCATTGACCAGAGGAACGCGTACCGCGAACAGGCTCCACAGCAGGGCGGCGGGCGCACGTCGCGCGGCCTCTTCTCCGGCAGCACGCTCATCATCATCGCCGTCGTCGTGCTTTTCCTGATCCTTTCGAGCCGCGGGGGCGGGGGCGGACGCGGCGGGTGCGGCGGCGGCGGATGCCTGAACTTACTTCTGCTAAACTCTCTGTTCAACAGCGGCAGAGGCGGATGGGGTTCGAGCGGCTGGGGCGGCGGCGGCTTCGGCGGCGGCGGAGGCTGGGGCGGTGGCGGCGGCGGTGGCGGCAGCGATTGGGGCGGCTTCAGCGGCGGTGGCGGCGACGCTGGCGGCGGCGGCGCGGGCAGCGATTGGTAGAGTTAGGCGTCCGCGCACGCGTTGAATTAGAATTGGTGAAAACAGATGGCTGACAAAATCGTCCAGAGTTCGCTCGACAACTTGGTCGAAGACCTGCGCTCGACGCACGGCGACAACCTGGCGTCGGTCGTGCTCTACGGCTCGGCCGCGGCCGGCGACTCGGTAGAGCTGCGCTCGGACTACAACTTGCTCATCGCGCTCCACAGGATTACGCCCGCCGACTTGCGGCTCGCGCAGGCCCCCATGCGCAACTGGCAGCGCCTGGGCCACCCGCTGCCCGTCTACTTCACGGCCGGCGAGCTTTCGGACGCGGCCGACGTGTTCCCGATAGAGTTTCACCAGATGGAGAAGGCGCGCGTCGTGCTCTACGGCCGCGACCCTTTCGAGGAGATTCGCTTTTCGGACGCGAACCTGCGTCACCAGACCGAGTACGAATTGCGCAGCCGCCTGATTCAGCTTCGCCGTCTGTACATCCCGGCCTCCGTCTCGGTCGATAGACTGGCGGCGCTGCTGGGCGACAGTCTGGCGAGCTTCGCGGCGCTCTTCCGGCCCGTGCTGATGCTGCACGGCGCGGAGCCGCCCATCGCCAAGCCCGCGTGCGTGCGCGCGACCGTCAAGCTTTTGGGCCTGGACGCAGAGCCCTTCGAGCAGATTTTTGCCCTGCGCGCGAGCGAGGACGTGCTCCTCACGGAGGTCGAGGCGAACGACCTGTTCGCCTCTTACATGGCGCAGATCGAGCGCGTGATTCAGGCTGTGGATAGTTTGGAGAAGAGGCAGTCGGATTAAGAGTGGATTTTTCGGGACGAAGTTCGGGATTAACCGAATCGAAGGAGAGTTGAGATGAATAGAAAAAGGATGTTGCTCGTGGCGCTCGTCGTGCTGGCGAGTGTCGCCGGGGCCGGATGCGGCTACAACACGCTGAACGCCAAGCAGCAGAATGTCAGGGGCAAATGGGCCAACGTCGAGAGCCAGCTCCAGCGCCGCGCGGACCTCATAGGGAACTTGGTCGAGACCGCGAAGATGGCGGCCGTCCAGGAGCAGGAGGTCTTCGGCCAGATCGCAGAGGCGCGCTCAAAGCTGCTGAACGCTGTCCAGCAGCCGCCGCAAGGGTCGGGCGGCGACAAGACGCCAGAGCAAAAGCAGGCCGTCATAGACGCCAACAACAGCTTCGGCGGGACCATCGGCCGGCTGCTGTCCTTGTCCGAGGCTTACCCGGAACTCAAGTCGAACCAGAACTTCATGAAGGTGCAGGACGAGTTGGCGGGGACCGAGAACCGCATCGCGACGGCACGCACCGACTACAACTCGGCCGTCCAGGACTACAACACGACGCGCGGGAGTTTTCCCACGGTCATCGGCGCGAAGATTTACGGTTTCAAGGAGGAGCCCTACTTCAAGGCCGACCCGGCTGCGACGCAAGCGCCCAGCGTCGGTGACGCCAACGACCTTAGGAGGGACAAGGGCAAATAAGCCTGTAAGCAGGCGAGACGATAAAGGAAGCGCGCGTGATTACGACGTAATTAGGCGTGATTACGTTATAAGACGGCGAGCGTATAACGTAAGCGGGCGAGGTTATCATCTAATCTCGCCCGCTTACGTTATACGCTCGCCTGATTACGTTATAATCAGCCGTGATCATGACGTAATCTCGCCCGCGAAGCTCAAAATCCGCGCGTGCTGCACATGGCGCAGTGGTCGCAGGGCTTGCCGCCCGGCTCTATTTCGCACTTCTTCTCGCCCTCGAAGAAATCAACCAGTTCCGAGACCGCGGCCTCTTCGACGCCGAACCTCTCCTGGCTCGGATGCGCCGTCGCAGGGACGTACATCCCGCTCAGCCACGGCGAGCGCGTCGCGGGCGGTTGCGGCTGCGGGCGCGCGCTCCTTTGAGAAGCTCCGTCGTCCTCGCGCGTGACGTGCGACTCTATGCGCGCGAGCCGCTGCTGTAGCTCCGCGAGGCTGGCGCGCATCACGGCCAGCTCCTCGCCCACCTCTGCCCTGCCTTCGGCGCGCGGAGTCGTGCGTGCGTCGCCGCCGTCGCCTAAGGACATGCGGCGCGCGATGCGTTCGGCCAGTAACCGCGCCTGCTCCGACTCATCGCTCATCGCGCCCTTCCTTCCGGCTCGTCGCCGAGCAAATCAATCCGATCAACCACGCCGACAATCGCGGAGTCTATGGCCGCGCCCGCCTCCTTCGTCGCCGCCGTGGAGGCGCCCCAGCCCTCCTGGACTATCAGCACCACGTCGCCCTCGCCCGCGTCCACGGAGTCCAGGGCGAGCAAGGTCATGCCTGTCTCCGCGCCCTCAGGCGTGATCTGCTGGCACAGCATGACGCGCGCGCCCGCGTAGCGCGGGTTCTTCTGCGTCGCCACGATGTTGCCCACGACGCGCGCGAGGATCATCCTCTGCCCTTCCCGTTCGTCACGTGCTCTTCCGAGTCAACGATGCCGACGATGGTGCAGTCGGTCGGCGTGTCTTCGCGCTTGAAAGGGAAGCTCGCCTCCTTGCCCCTGCACCAGAAGACCAGCTCGCCCGTGCCCGCTCCGATGGCGTCGAGCGCCACCAGAGGCTTGCCCTGCGGTTGCAGGTTCGCGTCGAGCGACTGCACGACGAGCAGCTTCCGCCCCTCCAGCGAATCGTTCTTGACAGTCGCGACGACCGTCCCTATGACGCGAGCCAGTTGCATATCACTAACTAATCGCTGACCACGTCCACAGCGTCTATGACGCCGACGATGGCCGCGTCCACGGGCGTGTCCTTCATGCCTTGCGCGAGGCGCGCGCTGGAGCCTGCGACGACGAGCACGCGCTCGTGGAAGCCCGCGCCGACCGTGTCCACGGCGACGACATAGCCGCTCGTGTCCGTCCCGTCCACGTTGACCGGGCGCACGATGAGCAGCTTCTTCCCCACCAACCGCTCGTCCTTCTGCGTCGAGACGACCGTCCCGAGGATGCGCGCGATAATCATTTATCCGTTTCCGATTGGCAGTGCTTCGTCAACGCTGCCGTGCGGGCGCGGGATGACGTGGACGCTGACGAGTTCGCCGACGCGGCGCGCCGCAGCCGCTCCGGCGTCGGTCGCGGCCTTCACCGCCGCCACGTCGCCGCGCACAATCGCCGTCACGAACCCGGCCCCGATCTTCTCGTAGCCGATGAGCGTGACGTTGGCGGCCTTGACCATCGCGTCCGCCGCCTCGATCATCGCCACCAAACCTTTCGTCTCAACCATTCCCAGTGCTTCTTGAGGCATCGTTAATCTCCGTTTCAGTCGCTTGTGCTAAAGATTAGTTACTGTACCCTACGTACTTGAAATCGAGAAGGAAATCAAACGCAGCGGCCACCGCGTATATTCATGGTGATGTACGTGTAAAGTTCGTGCTCCGGCCTCATGCCTTCTTCAAACCACGTCTCCACGATGTTGGCCTGCTGCTCGACGTTGTAACTGTCCCACCGCCCGCCGGGCTCGAAGTCGTAGGCCCTGCCGCGGTCGCGGTGGACGATGAGCGCGCGCCCCTGCGAGAGCATCGAATTGACCATGTAGACCCAGGAGAAGGTGCTGTGATAGCCCTGCCAGACGTGCGTCAACTCGTGTATGAAAGTGTTCCTGGTCTTCTGCGGGGTGAGCGCGCCGTCGCGGAAGACGACCGGGCCGAAGTAGATCGTGTACTCGGTCAGCGCCTTGATCGGGATCAACTCCGTCCCGGAGGCGACCGTCACCGCCGTGTCTTCGTTCCCCGGCAGGTAAAAGTTGGCGATGTAGATTTTGTCGTAAGGCAACTGGTCTTCAAAGACCTGACGGGCCAGGGCCACCTCGTCCTCATTAATCGGGCGCTTGACCAGCTCTCTCCTTCTGAGCTTTAAGAGGTACAGAATTTTCAGCCAGAGGCCCATGATTTTTAATCGCCGGCTCGCGCCGCCTCGCAGAGCAGCTCGACCAGCTCCTCGCGCGTCAGGCTAATTTTGCCCGCGCCATTAGCCGATGCTTTCGCGTGATTGTTAACCACGGTACGCTCGCCCGTCGGGCACGTCAACTTCGTCTCGTGCAGATAGCCGCACGCCTGGCAGCGCGCGCTCTCGCCCAGGTAGCCAGCGGCCTCGCGCACGTTAATCAACTTCTCTATAGCGTCGGCCGGCAGGTTGCGCGAGCCGCCGAGCAGGCGCGAGAGGATGGCAATCTTCGCCGTGTGCTCCAGAGTTTCGAGGCGGTCGAAAGCCTGCCAGAGGTCAGCGCCGTAGGCGACCGCGCCGTGGTTCGCCATCAGGAGCGCATTGTGATGACGGACGAGCGGGCGCATCGCTTCGGTCAGCTCGGAGGTCGAGGGCGTGCCGTACTCCGCGAGCGGCACGCAGCCCAGCGTTAAGATGACCTCGGAGAGAATCGGCTGGTCGATGGCCAGGCCGGCGACGGCGAAGGCTGTGCCGTGCGGCGGGTGCGCGTGGCAGACCGCTTTAACGTCCGAGCGCTCCTGGTAGATGAGCAGGTGCATCGCCAGTTCAGACGAAGCCTTGCGGTCGTTGAGCGGCTTGCCCTCCAGGTCCGTGACGGCGAGCGAGTCTTCCGTCATCCTCCCCTTGGAGGTCATCGTCGGCGTCGCAACAATACGCCCGTCATCCAGGCGCACGCTGACGTTGCCGTCCGAGGAGACGACGTAACTGCGCTCGTACATCAACTGGCCGACGCGCACTATCTCGCGCCTGGCGGTCTGCTCATCCATTTAAATTTTGACGATCCGAATTACAGCTCAATCTATCGGCTGGCTGTCTTCCAACCTTTCGACGCGCGCGCGCAGTTCGGATAAATCTTGAAGAAATGTCTTGAACTGGCGGCTGAGGATGTCGAGCCGGTTGTCAATCACCTTCAACTGGGCTTGCACGCTCTCCCAAATCGGCCGCGTCTCGCGCAACCGCGCGTCAACTTTCTCTTCCAACGAAGTAAGCCGGGCCTCCATTGAACCCATACGGGCATTGAGAGCCGCAAGCTCGCTTAAAACCCGCTCTTCAAATGAAGAGGGTAGATTTCTGGTAGTGTCTTCGCTCATGGGGTCTCCTTTCGTCTGGCCTTGTCAGGCTCAGTTTTAACCTCTCTAGGTTCGTCGAAAGGGTGGGCGCTGCTCGTCTTCGTCACGGCCGCGGATTGCGGGCGCGCGAGGAAGTAGGAGAGCGATTCGAGCGAGATTGTCAGGTCAACGGTTTTCAGTTTCACGCCGAGGCGCACACGCAGGCGCGCCGGGGCGAAGTTGAGGACGGCCTTGACGCCCGCGGCCGTCAATTGATTAAGAACCTTCTGCGCCTCGCGCGCCGGGACGGCGATGACGCCCACGTCAATTCCCTCTTCGCGCACGACGCGCTCGACCCGTCTGACATCGTGTACCACAACGCCAGCGTCGCCGACGCGCCGCCCGATCTTCTCCCGGTCGTTGTCGAAGAGGGCGACGACCTCGAAGTTCGACTCGCGGAAGCCGTTGTAGTTGGCGAGCGCCGTGCCCAGATTACCGGCCCCGACGATGCCTACGCGGCGCGGCGTATTCAGGCCCAGGATGTTCGTCAGGTGCCGGCGCAGCTCCTCCACGAAGTAGCCGACGCCGCGCACGCCGAACTCGCCGAAGTAGGCCAGGTCTTTCCTGATCTGCGCCGAGTTGAGATTGAATTGATCCGCGAGCGCCTGCGAAGAAACCGTCTTGATCCCGGCCGCCGCCAGCGTGTTCAGGCATCGCAGATAAACGCTCAGGCGGTTGGTCGTCAGTTCTGAGATTTTCTCCGATTTCATCCTGTAAAGCCTTTTCCCTGCCGCCCAGTATAGCAAAGACAATGCGGAATGATGAATGATGAATGCGGAATGAAAAGGCTTTTATTTTTAATTCATCATTCATCATTCATCGTTCATCATTTCTTTCGCGCTCTTGTTGCCGAAGCTGTGCTCATCAACTACAATCCGAGGTGAAAGAAGACGAAGACGCTCCCGAAATTCCTGCTTCGGACAACTCTATTTCAAAGGCTAATGATCGCACATTTATCAGGCACCCTACTCAGCAAACAGGCGAATAACGTGATCGTCGATGTCGGCGGCGTCGGCTACGAAGTGACGATTCCGCTCTCGACCTTTTACGACCTTGAAGACACGGGCACGGACATTCAGCTACGCATCTACACGCACGTGCGCGAGGAAGCCCTGCAACTTTTCGGCTTCAAAACCGCGCGCGAGCGCGAACTGTTCCAGCGCCTTATCAGCGTGAGCGGCATCGGCCCCAAGCTCGCTATATCGATGCTCTCCGGCATGAGCGCCGACGAGATTATCGCTTCCATCAGGACGAACAATTTGGCCCGGCTGACTTCGATTCCGGGCGTCGGGCGCAAGACGGCCGAGCGGCTCGTCATAGAGCTGCGCGACAAGATCGCCGCGCTCTCCTCGCCTGCTCTCGAAGAGGAGTTCGGCGCGAAGACCGGCGGGGCCACGCCGAGCGCGCAGGACGCCGTCCGCGACGACGCGCTCTCCGCCCTTCTGAATCTGGAATACCCGAAGGCGGCCGCCGAGAAGGCAATCACCGCGGCGATTCAAGAGGGCGGCGACATCTCCGTCGAAGTGATTCTCAGACGCGCGCTGCGCCTCCTGGCTAAAGGCTAACAGCAGGAGTCAGGAGTCAGGAGACAGAAGTCAGAATGGATAAGGCGGAAACCTCTTTTCTTCTGATCTTCTTTTCTCCTGACTTCTGACTCCTGACTCCTGTATTCTCTAAGTATGACTGATGACCTGGAACCGTTCGACCCGCGCGACGGGAAGCCGCAGGACGACGAGCGGCAGTTCGAGCTGTCGCTCAGGCCCACGCGCCTCGCGGAGTACATAGGCCAGCGCCACGCGACGACGAACCTGCGCATCTTCATCAAGGCCGCGCAGCAGAGGCGCGAGGCGCTCGACCACGTTCTCTTGACCGGGCCGCCGGGTTTGGGGAAGACCACGCTCGCCAACATCATCGCCAACGAGATGAAGGCCGAGCTGCGCTCGACGGCCGGCCCCGTCATCGAAAAGAGTGGCGACCTCGCGGCGCTGCTCACCAACTTGCAGGAGAGCGACGTCCTCTTCATAGACGAGATTCACCGCCTCAACCCGGCCATCGAGGAGGTCTTGTACCCGGCGATGGAGGACTACCAGTTAGACCTCATGATCGGCCAGGGCACGGCCGCGCGCTCCATCAAACTTGAACTGCCGAAGTTCACGCTCGTCGGCGCGACGACCCGCCAGGGACTCATCACGGCCCCCCTTCGCGGCCGCTTCGGCATAGTCTTTCACCTGGACTTCTACAACCACGACGACCTCGAAGTGATCGTCAAACGCTCGGCCGACATCCTGGGCGTGGCGGTGGACGACGGCGGGGCGCGCGAGATCGCGCGGCGCGCTCGCGGCACGCCGCGCATCGTCAACCGGCTCTTGAGGCGCGTGCGCGACTACGCAGAGGTCGAGCATGACGGGCGCATCACGCAGGAAGTCGCGTCGGACGCGCTCAACCGGATGGAGGTGGACACGTACGGCCTCGACGAGATTGACCGCAAGCTGCTCTTGACGATCATCGAAAAGTTCGGCGGCGGGCCGGTCGGCCTGGGCACCATCTCGGCCTCGATTAACGAGGAGAAGGATTCCATCGAAGAGATCATCGAGCCGTACCTGATTCAGATAGGTTTCCTCAACCGCACGCCGCGCGGGCGCATGGCGACGCGACGCGCCTACGAGCACTTCGGCCTCAACCCGCCGCGCAGGACGAACGGCCCCAGCCTCTTCGACAACGAGCAGTAGTCTTAGGTTTTCATCAAGCCATGAAATTAAGACCCGGCACAGTCTTTCCGCTTCGCTTACTTGTTTCAGTCGCGCTCGCGCTGGCGCTTCTGCCGTCGCTCGTTTTGGCACAGCAGCGGCGCGGGCGCGCGCCCGTCGCGCAGGGCAAGACGGCCGAGCGCGCGAAACGTGCGGAGGCTGTGGCGCTGCTCGTCGAGACGGCGGACAAGGCGCGCTCCTTTGACGACCTCTTCTACCGCGCGCGCGTTCAGGCGCTCGCCGCGGACGCTCTCTGGCCCGTGGACGAGCGCCAGGCCCGCGCCATCTTCCGCCGCGCGTGGGAGGCTGCCGAAGCCTCCGACAAGGCCGACCGTGAAGAGGCTGCGAGCGAGATGGGCGCGCTCCCCGGCCAGACGCCGAAGGTGACGGACGCGCGCGACGAAGTTCTGCGCAAAGCCGCGGCCCGCGACTCGCGCCTGGCCGAACTGTTCCTGCGCGACCTGACAAGCGAGAAAGATGAAAGCGCGGCTCCTGGGACTGAGCCGCCGCGCCGGACGGCCTGGGGCGAGCTGAGCCCGGCCGGCGCGCGCCGCCTCGCGCTCGCTTACGAGTTGTTGGAGGCCGGTCAGACACAGCGTGCCGCTCAAGTCGCTTCGCCCCTCGTCAACGAAGGCGTGAGCGCGAACTTGATTGCGTTCATCCTGCGCCTGCGTGACCGCAGCATGACGGAGGCGGACACGCTCTACCTACGCCTGGTCGAGCGCGCCGCAGCCGACTCTCGGACAGATGTCAACGCGGTGTTGCTGCTTTCGTCGCCCGTCGTCTCGCCGGAATTGCTG
Source organism: uncultured Acidobacteriota bacterium (assembly GCA_963848875.1). Classification (GTDB taxonomy): domain Bacteria; phylum Acidobacteriota; class Blastocatellia; order Pyrinomonadales; family Pyrinomonadaceae; genus QHXM01. The sequence goes on along the minus strand of CAWKFJ010000006.1, from coordinate 1,063,088 downwards.
GTCGTCGTTGACGAGTTCGGCTCGCCGCAATTCCGCGCGCTGCCGCCCGCCACCGCGAACGCGGCCACGATGCAGACGGTTACTCACAAAGCGTGGACGGCTTTCTATAATCTCGCCGCGTCCGTCCTCTCGCGCCCCGTCAGCTCTGACGGCGGCGCGTTGACGATGCAGGAGTTGATGGGGCGCTTCTACGCCACAGGCCGGCTGCTCCCCTTTTTCGAGAACACTTCAGCGCCATACGCCGCTTACGCCCCCACGTTGCGCGCGCGCCACAGCGAACTCTTCAACGAGATCGAGGCGGGCCGCCGCGAGCAGGTCTCTTCGCAATTCGGCCTGAGTCGCGTCATGCCCACCGGCTATGTTGACCCGCTGCGCGCGCGGGCCGACGAGTTGGCGCACGCGACGGACCCGCAGGAGCGCGCGGAGGCCGCGCTCGCGATGGTCACGACGGCCGTGCGCTACCGCTACTGGGACCGCGCGCGGCGCGCCGCCGCCGAGATTGAGGACGAAACGGTGCGCGCCCGCGTCCTCTCTTTCATACAGGTACACCAGATCAAAGACATCACGCGCGCCTACGAGGCGGACCAGGAGGACGACTTCGAGGGCGTCGCCCGTTTCAGTCGCGGATCGGACGCGCCGCCCTTCGCCAAAGCCTGGGGATTGGCACAGGCGACCGTCATCGCCGCGCGCAAGAAGGGGCTGGGCGCAGAGGCCAGGCAGGCGGCCATCGCGGAGTTGATTAACGAGGCCGAAGGCTTTGCCTCGCGCGTGGAGCAAGGGACGCGCGAGCGCGTCGCAGCCTACGGCGTCGTGACGATGGCGGCCGCGCGCGCGGACGCGGGGCGCGCCTGGGGCCTGCTGCGGGAGACGGTCAAGGCCGCAAACTCTGTCGAAGACTTCGCGGGCGACGAGTCGTCTTTCGACCTGGGCGGAGACGCGGACGCCGGGGCCGTCCCACAGTTCAACGTCGAAGCGGAAGTATTCCGTCTTGACCAAATTTTTGCGACAATGGCCCACCTGGATTTTGACAAGGCCCTGGCCGAGGCCCGCGCCCTCGAAGGCGGCGAGCCTCAAGCTTTCGCCACGATTGCGGTGGCGAAGAGCAGGAGTCAGGAGTCAGGAGTCAGGAGTCAGAATAAATGAAAATCCGTGATGGTGGTCGCAGCCTTATTCCTTCTGACTCCTGACTCCTACTTTTCCCTATGCGTCGCCAACCCTCCTTCTCGCGTGAGTCCTTCTTCGTGCGCAACACGGCACCGTGGCGCACGATGCTGTCGCATTCCTTCCACCAGTTCCACGACAACGACCTCTTCACGTCGGCCGCGGCGATGAGCTACTTCGGCCTGCTGACGCTCTTCCCCGCGCTGATCCTGCTGCTCTCGCTCGGCAAGCGCCTGGCCGCGGGCACGGACGTGCTCAACGAGATGCTGCGGCGCATCGCGCAGGCTTACCCAGGCTCCGGCGATTTTCTGGACACGACGATCCGCTCGCTCTCGGACCTGGGCACGGGCGTCATCATCTCCTGCGTCGTCGTCGTGCTCTGGGCCGGCTCGTGGGTCTTCGCCGTCGTCGAGCGCGCGCTCAACCGCATCTGGCACACGACCTCGCGCGCGTTCCTGCGCGGGCGCGCGCTCACACTCGGCATGGTTGGCTTCGTCGGCCTGCTGCTGACGGTCTCCGTGCTGGTCACGTCGCTGCTCGTCGCCGTCCAGCAGCTCGCCGGGCGGCTCTCGCCGCGCCAGCTCGAACGCTGGACATGGGTCGCTAGCTTAGGCGGCGTCTTCTGGCAGGTCGTCTTCCTGCTCGTCAGCATCCTCGTCACCGTCACCCTCTTCGTCATCGTCTACCGCTTCATGCCGAACGCGCGCGTCAGCGTGCGCGACACCATCCCTGGCGCGGTCATCGCGGGCGTCTTGTGGGAGGCCGCCAAGTACATCTTCGCCTGGAGCCTGCACTACTTCCACTACGACCAGCTCTACGGCTCTGTCGGCGCGGTCGTCGCCGTCCTGACCTGGGGCTACGTGTCGAGTTTGATCCTGCTCTACGGCGCGCAACTGACGGCCGTCTTCCACCGCGAGCACCCGGCGGAGCCGCCCAAGCCCTCGGCCGCCGACGCCGCCATCGCGCCCATGCCCTGAAAAGCAGAAGTCAGAAGTCAGAAGTCAGGAGTCAGAAGAAATGAAAATCTGTTAATGCGGCTCTCGGCCTTATTCATTCTGACTCCTGACTTCTGTATTCTGTATTCTGCTTTATGTTCCTCTCGGATTTTGATTACGAACTGCCGGATGAGCTGATCGCACAGGAGCCGCTCGCCGAGCGCGACGCGGCGCGGATGCTGGTGGTTGACCGTGCGCGAGAGCGTTGGCACGACAGCCGGTTCGCGGAGTTGCCGTCGTACGTTCGCGCCGGCGACGCCGTCGTCATCAACAACACGCGCGTCTTCCCGGCGCGGCTCGTCGGGCGGCGCGAGCCTTCGGGCGGGCGCGTCGAGCTGTTTCTGGTGCGCGAGCTTGAGCCGCTCACGTGGGAGGCGCTGGCGAGGCCCGCGCGCAGGCTGCACGAGGGCGCGCGCGTCTCGTTCGGCGACGGCCGTCTCACGGCGGAAGTCACGGGGCTGCTCGAAGAGGGCCGGCGCGTGGTGCGCTTCGAGTGCGCGTGTACGCTCGAAGAGGCAATCGAAGAGCTGGGGCGCACGCCCTTGCCGCCGTACATCAAGCGCGGCGAGGATGCGCGGGACGAGGACCGCGAGCGTTACCAGACCGTGTACGCGCGCGAGCGCGGCGCGATTGCCGCGCCGACCGCCGGCCTGCACTTCACGCCGCGCGTCATCGAGGAGTTGCGCGCGCGCGGGGCAGACCTCGTGGAAATCACGCTCCACGTCGGCTACGGCACGTTCGAGCCCGTGCGCGTGGAGGACTTGAGCCGGCACGCGGTCGCGCCCGAGCGCTGCGAGATCAGCGCGGAGGCGGCCAGCGTAGTCAACGCGGCGCGCGAACGGGGCGCGCGCGTAATAGCTATTGGCACAACGACGACGCGCGCTTTAGAATCTTCAGCGGACGAGGGGGGCCGGGTCACGGCCGGCGCGCGGCTGGCTCAATTGACGATCACGCCGGGCTACAGGTTTCGCGCCGTAGACGCCCTGCTGACTAACTTCCACCTGCCGCGCTCCTCGCTCCTTGTGCTGGTCGCCGCCTTCGCCGGGCGCGAGCTGACGCTCGCCGCCTACCGCCACGCGGTCGAAGCGCAATATCGCTTTTACAGCTACGGCGATTGCATGTTAATTATTTAAGTGGTCAGTGGTCAGTGGTCGGTGGTCAGTTAAAAGCCGATTTCACTGACCACTGACTACTGACTACTGACCACTTGTTTTATGGCTGTACTCAAGAAAATTCGTTCGCGGTGGTGGCCGCAGGAGGACACTGAGGCGGCGGAGCCCCTGGCCGGGCTCGACGCGGCCGCGCAGCGCGTCTTAGAGGTGCGCTACGACGTGCGGCCGCTGACCGTCACGCAGTTGGACGAGTGCTGGCGACTGGATCAGCGCTGCTTCGTTGACGGCGAAGCCTACAGCCGCGACACCTTCGAGTATCTACTGACCGCGCCGGAGTCCGTCTCCTACCGCGCCGTCACGCAGGGCGGCGCGATGGTCGGCTTCATCATCGGCCTCGTGGAGCCGGACCACACGGGACACGTCACGACCGTCGGCGTCGCGCCAGAGCACCGCCGCCGCGGGCTGGCCTACCGCCTGATGGAGAAAGTCGAGGACGGCTTCCGCCGCCGCGACGTGCGGATGGTGCGCCTCGAAGTCCGCTCCGTCAACACGGGCGCGCAGCAGCTCTACAGCAACCTGGGCTACATCGTCACGCAGCGCCTGCCCCGCTACTACTCCAACGGCGGCGATGGCCTCCTGATGGTCAAGTCTCTCTAAGCCAGAGTCCACAGCCGAGAGAGTCGCCGCATGGATGAATTCTTCGCCGAGCGACTAAAAGCGATACCGGGGTTCGGCATCGACCGGATGGCTGACCTCGCCGAACAACTCGGCGACGTGATTCGGATGGAGAACGCCGACACGAACCTCTCTCCCCCCGCCCACGTCATCGCCGCCACGAGCGAGGCGCTCACACAGGACCGTTATAACAGCTACCTCCCGTTCACAGGCTTGAGCGAACTCAAAGAGGCCGTCGCCGACAGGTATCGAGCCGACGAGCGCCTGGACTACGACCCACGCTCCGAAATCCTGATTACCTGCGGCGCGACCGAAGCCATGACGGACGCCCTCCTGGCGCTCATCAATCCGGGCGACGAAGTGTTGCTGGCCGACCCGACGTACGCAGGCATGATCTATCGCGTGAGGCTGGCGGGCGGCGTGCCCGTCTTCATGCCGTTCGTGGAAGAAGACGGCTGGCGGCTGGCGGTTGAAAGGCTGCACGAAGTCATCAGCGCCAGGACGAAGTTAATCTTCATCATGTCCCCGAACATGCCGACCGGGGCCATCTACACGGAGACTGAGCTGCGCGCCCTGGCCGAACTGGCAGCGAAGCATAATCTACTGTTTCTCTATAACGCCGCGCTGGATAAGATCGTCTTCGGCGGGGCGGAAAACTTGAACGTGGCCGCGCTGCCCGGAATGAAGGAGCGGACTATCGTGGTCGGCTCCGTCTCCAAAAATTACAACATGATCGGCTGGCGTGTCGGCTGGCTTGCCGCCGACAAGAGGATTATCGAGGCCGCGGCGAAGGCGCACATCTACAACGCCGTCGCCCCGTCCGGCATCGCTCAGGCCGGAGCCGTCGCGGCGCTCCGCGGCCCGCAGGCTTGCGTCGGGGAGTTCGTCAGGACGTACGAGCGGAGGGCGGAGATTTTAGCCGAAGGGCTCAACGGCATAGAGGGCTTGAGCGTGATGAAGCCGCGCGGTGGGTGGTTTTTAATCGCCAACGTCAAGAGACTCGGCCTGGAGTCTTACGCCTTTTCGGAATTGCTGCTCCGCCGGGGAGCAGTCGCCACCACGCCCATGCGGGACTGGGGACAAGCTCACGGCGAAGGGTATGTCAGGTTCATCTTCAGCAACGTCTCCGAGGAAGCCATCATCACCGCAGTAGACCGCGTGCGGGGCGTCGTCGCACAGATGTGAAAGTCGGGTTAACAGGACAAATGAGAAAGCCCGCCGCAGAATGGCGCGGCGGGCTGCCCCGTGTAGACTTTAGACTTTCTTAGCTCTTGCGCAGCTCCGTCAGGACTTGCTTGGCGACAGCCTTGAGCGTGTCGAAGACGCCGACGCCTGTCGCGGCGACGGCCTCTATGACGGGCTCGTCCTTGCGCTGAAGCTCCACCTTGATGTCCGGGACGGGGACGACGTTGGGGAGGTCGCGCTTGTTGAGCTGTAGGACGTAGGGCAGGTTCATCAGGTCGTAGCCCTGCGACTGTAGATTCTCTTCCAGGTTGGAGAGCGACTCGATGTTGGCGTCCATGCGCTCTTCCTGCGAGTCTGCGACGAAGACGACGCCGTCAACACCCTTCAGAATCAGCTTGCGCGAGGCGTCGTAGAAGACCTGGCCGGGGACCGTGTAGAGGTGGAAGCGCGTCTTGAAGCCGCGCACCGTGCCCAGCTCCAGCGGCATGAAGTCGAAGAAGAGCGTGCGGTCCGTCTCGGTCGCCAGGCTGATCAGCTTGCCCTTGGACTGCGGGGCCGTCGAATCGAAGATGTATTGCAGGTTCGTCGTCTTGCCGCACAGTCCCGGCCCGTAATAGACGATCTTGCAATTGATCTCGCGTGAAGCGTAGTTAATGAACGTCATATTACTAACTAAATAGACTGTCTATGTCCTCGTCCGTGATCTCTGCGAAGATCGAGGTCTCGCCGGTCTCTTTCTTGGATTCGCGGACGATCTCCTCGAAAATCGCCGCCATCTCGGCCGACGCCTGCCTGACGCGCAGCTTCACCAGCCCGAGGCTCGAACGCTCGTCGAAGACGACGACCAGCAATATTCTTCCGATGACAGAGATGTAGATGCTCTCGCGCTCGCCCTCGTGCGAGAGCGTCGGGAACTCTTTCTCGCCTATCAGGTGCGCCATCCCGGTCGTGGCCGCCACGTTGCCGGCCGCCAGCGACGCCAGGCTCGTTGTGTCAAGATTGCCCACGTCGCCATGCACGGCTATCTGCTGGCCGTCCTTGTCCACCAGAAAAGCCACGCGCGCCGAGGAGTCCAGACGCAATTTGGCCAGCACAGCCTTGATCTGGTGGTACTGCTGCTCACGCATTACTATGGGAGTGTCTGCCATCAGTACAGCTTTCTATATTAATGGAGGCGGGCAAGGCGGGAGGCCCGCGTCGCGGGGCTGCCCGAAGTCGTCGGCGTCTGGAACTTAAACCAAACTGTTAGAAGGTTTTCGCGTGCCCGCACACACGCCGCAGCGGCCGCCTTCCGTCGTGGGCACGAGCGAGAGCGACCCCACCAAGCACTCTAACATGGTGCGTAAATGTCATCAAGTGTTTTTCTATGTTAGCCATTCAGCCCGCACAATTTAACGCCGCTTGCCGGTGGTTTCCGCTAAACCTTGCTCTATCGTTGATTTAGCGTGCAAGCTGTGTTAAGCTGCGTTACAGTTTTTGCGGCCGCGCCGGGCTCCTCCGGGCGGCCCTTTGGAAATCAGGTGCTTCGCATGAGCGATCCTATCGTCAAGGGAGTGAAACGGTCCCCTTCGCGCCCTGCCTCGCGTCAAAATTCCCCGTCGTCTTCTGCCAAGAATCGCACGCTGGCGGGGAAAAGCGCACGCCCGAAACCGATAGTCAAACGCTCGTCGTCCGAAAAAGCCCCGGCCCGTAAAGCCCCCAAGTCCAACGCCAAAGCAGGCTCAAGCGCTGGCGCGAAAGGTAAAGCGGCCAAGGCCGCGCCCGCGCGCAAGGCTCCGCCGGCGAAAAAGGCTGCCGCCGCCACCAAATCCAAAGCGCCCGTGCGCAGCAAACCCGCGCCGCCAGCCAAAAAGAAGGCCGCGCCGGTCAAAGCGGCCAAGGCCGCCGCGCCCGCGCGCAAAACCGCTTCAGCGCCGAAGAAGGGTGTCGCGCCGCCTGTACGCAGGCCCGCGCCTCCGCCCCCGCCTCCGCGCCAGCCGACCGCCGACGAAGCCGCCGCCCTGCGCGCCTTCGAGCGCGCGCACAAGGAGTTCGTACGCGGCCGCTTCGGCGAGGCCCGCGCCCAGTTCCGCTCCCTGATTGAGAAATACTCCAGCGTGTCTGAGGTGACGGCCCGCGCGCGCACCTACCTGAACATCGCCGAGTCGCGGCTGCGGACGGAAATCTCGCTGCCGCGCGACGCCGACTCGCTTTACGACCGCGGCGTGATAGAGCTTAACCGCGGCGACTACGTGGCCGCGCAGGAGATGTTCGAGCGTGCGCTCAAGCGCGAGCCCGAGGCCGCGCACATTTTCTACGGGCTGGCCGCGACGCGCTCGCGCCTGGGCTCGGTCGAAACCGCCCTGCAAGCCTTACAGAAGGCATTAGAGCTTCAGCCGAAACTGCGGCTGCGCGCTCAGCATGACCAGGACTTAGTCCTGCTCAGGAACGACCCGGAGTTCGAGCGCCTGGTCTTCGCCTCCCGTTTCTGAAGTCCCCTGTCAATCTGCACAGCTCTCCTCAATAACGCATCTATGCAAGCCTCTGCCTTTCAGGATATGATTTCATAAGAAATGAAGGGGCGCCTGGTCGCCCTCTCTTGGAGGAATCAAAGGTTGCCAGTCGCGGATTTGAATCACGGCCTCAAGCTCGTCGCCACCGGCGGCGGGACGGGGCTCTCGACGCTGCTGGCTGGGCTCAAGCAGCTCGTCGGCGCGAGCGACGGCGACCAAGGCGTCTGGCTCGAATCGCTCTCGGCCATCGTCACAGTCTCTGACGACGGCGGCAGCTCTGGCCGGCTGCGCGAAGAGTTGCAGATGCTCCCGCCGGGCGACATACGCAACTGCATGGTCGCGCTCTCGGAGGACTCCACGCTCCTGTCGCGCCTCTTCCGCCACCGCTTCCGCGGCTCCGGCGGACTCGGCGGCCACAGCTTCGGCAACCTCTTTCTGGCCGCGCTCACGGAAGTGACCGGCGACTTCGTCGAGGCCGTCCGCCTCTCGTCCGAAGTCCTGGCGAGCAAGGGGCGCATCTACCCGGCGACGATCAACGACGTGCGCCTGGTGGCAGAGCTTGAGAACGGCGAGGAGGTGCGCGGCGAGACGCAGATTACGGCGTCGCGCGCGCCCATCCGCCGCCTGCGGCTTGAGCCCGAGCAGTGTCTTCCCCTGCCCGAAGCGCTCGCCGCCATTCGCACGGCGGACGTGATCACAGTTGGCCCCGGCTCGCTCTACACGAGCATCCTGCCGAACCTTTTGGTCGCGCGCGTGGCGGATGCCATCGGCGGCGCGCGCGCCACGAAAATTTTCATCTGCAACCTGATGACACAGCCCGGCGAGACCGACGGCTACACGGCCCGCCAGCACCTGGAGGCTGTCAAAAAGTACGCGCCCCAGATCAATTTCGACTACGTCATCCTCAACGACCGGCGCATCTCGGATGAGCAGGCGGCGCTCTACGCGGCTGACGGCGCTCACCAGATAGGGATGCAGGATCACCTTTTCGAGAAGCGCTTCGGCGCGGAGACGGAGGTGGTGCGCACAGACCTTCTGGACGACGGCGAGAAAGTCCGGCACAATCCGCATAAGCTGGCGCGCGTCGTGGTGGCCTGCTGCGAGCAGGCGCGCCGCGGCCGCGAGCGCGTCCTGGGATTCTGAAATTCTTTATGGAGAAGCAAACGCAGTTTGTCATGCAGGACGCCGCCCAGCCGGGGCCGCTCGACGTGCTGATCCTCGCCGCGGGGCTCGGCACGCGGATGCGCTCGCGCACGGCGAAAGTGCTGCACGAGCTGGGCGGGCATCCACTGATCGCGCACGTCGCGCGCGCGGCCGCCGCCCTGACCTCGCGCCCCGTACACGTCGTCGTCGGCCACCAGGCGGACTTAGTGGAAAAGGCTGTACGCGAAGAGTTGGGCGAGCACGGCGCGGCCTTCGTCGTGCAGGCCGAGCAGCGCGGCACAGGCGACGCCGTCATGGCCGCGCGTGAGGCGTTCAGTGATTCGAGTTCGACCCTTTTAGTCCTCTCCGGCGACGTGCCGCTCGTCCGCGCCGAAACCCTGGGCGCGCTCATCCAGCAGCACCGCACGCACCGCGGCCGCGGAGCCTCCTGCACGATGTTGACAGTCAGGCTCGAAGACCCTACGGGCTACGGACGCATCGTGCGCGACGAGGAAGGGCGTTTTCTGAAGATCGTGGAACAGAAGGACGCGACGCCCGAGGAGCGGCAGATTAAAGAGATTAACGCAGGCATCTACTGTTTCGAGACGCGCGCGCTCTTCAACGCTCTCGAACGCGTCCGGCCCGCCAACGTGCAGGGCGAGTATTACCTGACGGACGTGCCCGGCATCCTGCGCGCAGACGGCGAGGACGTGTCCATCTTTCTGCACGCGGACGCGCGCGAAGTCTCCGGCATCAACACGCGCGTCGAGCTGTCCGAGTTCGAGCGCATCCTGCGCCAGCGCACACTCCGCCGGCTGATGCTCGACAGCGGCGTCACCTTCATAGACCCCGCGCACACCTACGTCAGCGCCGAAGCGCAGCTCGGCCGCGACTGCGTCGTCTACCCGGACGTGCATATCGAAGGAGCCACCGTCATCGGCGACGACTGCGAGATTCGGTCTGGGACGCGCATCACCAACTCGCGCATCGGCAACGGCGTCCGCATCCTGGATCACTGCGTCATCGTCGATAGCGAAATCGCCAACGGGTGTTCCGTCGGCCCGTCCGCGCACCTGCGCATGAACGCGAAGCTGGAGGAGGGCGCGGCGGTCGGCAACTTCGTCGAGATGAAGAAGTCGCGTTTGGGCCGCAAGTCGAAGGCGATGCATTTGACCTACCTCGGCGACGCGACCATCGGCGAGCGCACGAACATCGGCGCTGGCACAATCACGTGCAACTACGACGGCAAGAACAAGCACGAGACGGTCATCGAGGACGAGGTCAAGATCGGCTCCGACACGATGCTCGTCGCGCCCGTCCGTGTGGGGCGCAACTCCGTCACGGGCGCGGGCGCGGTCGTCACCAAGGACGTTCCGCCCGACGCGCTCGTCGCGGGCGTCCCGGCCACAATCAAAAAACGTTTCATAGAGACTAAGGAGGAAGGGGATGAGGGCGGCAGTGTGAGGGATGAAAATTTAGTGACTCAACCAGAGTAATCACCTTTTCATCCCTCACACTGCCGCCCTCATCCCTGCTTTATCATGTGCGGCATCGTTGGATACGTCGGCAACAAGCAGGTCGTGCCCGTCATCATCGACGGGCTGAGGAAACTGGAGTACCGCGGCTACGACTCGGCCGGCATCGCCGTCGTGGACGAGAAGCACGACCTTGAGATTCGGCGCGCCGAGGGCAAGCTCCGCAACCTCGAAGAGGCCATCCGGCTGCAACCGCTCGACGGCACCTATGGCATAGGCCACACGCGCTGGGCCACGCACGGCCGCCCCACCGAAGAGAACGCGCACCCGCACCGCGACTGCACGGGCCGCGTCGTCGTCGTCCACAACGGCATCATCGAAAACTACCTCAAGCTCAAAGACCGTCTACGCAAGTCGGATCACCGCTTCGTCACCGAGACCGACACCGAGATCGTCGCGCACCTGATTGAAGAATATTTGAAGGCGGGCGACTCCTTCGAGCAGGCCGTGCGCCGCTCGGTCGCGGAGCTGCACGGCATCTTCGCGCTCTCCATCATCAACGCCGACGAGCCGGACACGATCATCGCCGTGCGCCAGGGGCCGCCCGTCGTCATCGGCCTCGGCGACGGCGAATACTTCGTCGCCTCCGACATCCCGCCCATCCTCCAGCACACGCGCGACATCTTCTTCCTCGGCGACGGCGAGATCGCGGTGCTGACCAAAGACGCCGTGCGCGTCACGGATTTTGAGGGCAACTCGGTCGAGCCCGTGCAGCAGCGCATCACCTGGGACCCGATCATGGCGGAGAAGGGCGGCTTCAAGCACTTCATGCTCAAGGAAATTTACGAGCAGCCGCGCGCGGTGCGCGACACCGTGCAGGGCCGCGTATCGCTCGACACGGGCAAGGTTTTTCTGGACGAGATGAAGAACATCGCCGAGAGCGATTTCAAGCGCTTCACCTCCATCAAGATCGCCGCCTGCGGAACCTCCTGGCACGCGGGCCTCGCCGGCAAGTACATGATCGAGCAACTGGCGCGCGTCACCGTGGACGTAGACTACGCCTCCGAGTTTCGCTACCGCGACCCCGTGATGAGCGAGGACACGCTGTTGCTCGTCATCTCGCAGTCGGGCGAGACGGCCGACACCATCGCCGCGCTGCGCGAGGCCAAGGAACGCGGCTCGAAAGTGCTCGCCATCTGCAACGTCCAGGGCTCGATGATCATGCGCGAGGCCGATGGCACAATTCTGACGCACGCCGGCCCCGAAATCGGCGTCGCCTCCACGAAGGCTTTCACCTCGCAGATGATCGCGCTCTACCTCTTCGGCCTCTACCTGGGGCAACTGCGCGGCGCGCTCTCGCCGGACGAAGCGCGCCAGCACGCGCAGCAGCTCGCGGAGCTGCCCGTCAAGATCGAGCATCTCTTAAACGAGTCGGACGAGATAGAGGAGTTGTCCAGGGAGTTCTTCCGCTCGACCGATTTTCTCTACCTAGGGCGCGGCATTAACTTCCCCGTCGCGCTCGAAGGCGCGCTCAAGCTGAAGGAGATTTCCTACATCCACGCCGAGGGCTATCCGGCGGGCGAGATGAAGCACGGGCCGAACGCGCTGATTGACGAGCGCCTGCCCGTCGTCTTCATCAACACGCGCGAGGAGGGCAACCGCGCCTCCGAGGTCCGCTACGAGAAGACCCACTCGAACATCGTGGAAGTCAAAGCACGCGAGGGCGTCGTGCTTTCGATTCTCAACGAGGACGACACCATGTCCTCGGTCGTCTCCGACCACGTCATAGAGATTCCGCAGGCGTCAGACCTGCTCTCGCCCATCCTGGCCGTCATCCCGCTCCAACTCCTCGCCTACCACATCGCGGTGCGCCGCGGCTGCGACGTGGATCAGCCGAGGAACCTGGCGAAGTCGGTGACGGTTGAATAGTTAAGACGATGAAAGAAGGTGGCAGCTATGGGTACTAAATGGAGTGAGTCCTTCGACACCAAAAATCCCGAAACCGGGGAGACCAGCAAAGCCAACGTTAAGTCAGACAGCACGGGGGCCGTGTCAGATTTAATTTATGGCACAGAACGGGACTCGCAGGGCGGGAAGCACGGGCACGTCTGGGGTCTCGACACGGAGAACACCCCGGAGAACGACGAGAAGATTGGCGGCCGGGGGCAGCAGTAAGGACACAAAGGGTTCACTAGCGCGAGCGTTCCCGCCCTGTAGGACATTCTTCCGTGAGTTGAGGCTCGGCGAGCCGAGTCTCGGTTCGGGTGGGATTTTTTTCTTTTAGCCCCCGCAGTTTCGCCTGAGTAGAGCTTCGAGCCTGCGAAAATACCCTCGCACCGTTTCTTCCGGGAGATACTCCTCGATGGGGCAGACGGTCGGGTTGCTGTTCATCTCTAACACCTTAACGTAGCCGCCGCCGGCGATGATGTCGTAGCCGCACACCAACGCGCCCACGGCTTTCATCGAGCGCGCGACGAGGTCTCGGAAGCCCGCCCACTCCGGCTCCGAGGCTCTCTCCGGCGGCCTGGGTCTTCTGAATTTTTTCACGGCGATCAGTATTTCGCCTTCGACGGCTATGATTCTAAACTCCTGGCCCGACAGGTACTCCTGCGCCAGGAGAGTTGGGGACTGTTTTTTCGCCCTCAGGACGGCCCCTCGCGCCCGCGCCTCGTCGTACTCTCTTAAAATCGTCACGCCTTTCCCCAGTAAACTGTCGTTAGGCTTGAGGACTAAGGGGTACTCGGCCGCGGCGAGAGAGCGCACCACGTCCTCGACTGAACACGAACCCTGAGCCTGACCGATCACGAAATGCGTCCCTCGTGGGATATCTATCCCCAGATGCTTCAGGACGCGGTAAGTGAGCGTCTTGTCTTTCAATAACCTTGAGCACTCGGAGCTGTTAAAATCAGTGTTGCAAAGAAATTTGAGGAAGGAGCCCTTGCGGACCTCGTACATCACGCCCACGTCGTCGAGGGCTGTGACCGAATAACCGAACTCCGCCAGGAAGCGTAAAAACAGTTGGAGGTTCTTGCTGGGAAGCACGGCTTCACCTCGGCGGGTCAGGGCAGCATTTTCAGGATGGCTTTCCTGTAGATGTCTTTCGTCTTTTCGTACTCGCTCGCCCCCTGCCTTGAGTATGATTCCATCATCACGCCGCAGTTAATTTCCAGGACGGATAACTCGTCACCTCTCCGAACGATGTCGACCGACGCGAAGCCTAGGTTGAGCGCGCCCATGCAGGAGACCGCAATCTCCTTGAGGGAACTCTTCAACGCCCCCTCGCCGAGTTCGACGGCCCTCGCCCCCTGCCCTAGATTGTGTTTCCAGGACAGCGCCACCCACTCATTCTGTTGCGGGACACTGGATAATAGCCCTTCGTCCTCCTGGGAGAGGCCGGCCACCAGGCTGCCCACCAGGCCGGCCGCATGGTAATCCCTCAAGATTAATTCCGAGAGCGTCGAACGACCGTCGCCTAAGACTCCCGGCCTTACTTTTTCATAGGCCAGCTCACAGGCCGCGCCGAGCATAATCAGCCGGTATTCGGAGTCGAAGTTGCTGAACGGCGAAAGCGCGATGCCCCTGTTCGAGGAGAACAGCTTGTGGGTCGAGATTTCTAATTCGAGCGGGGTCCGGGCGCGGTACACTTGATGGCCGCCCGTGCCCGTGTTTGATTTGCACACCACATCGGATCTGTTGCGCTCGAAGTACGACAACATCTCCCGCCAGTTCCCAGAGCCGGCGACGTAACCGGCGAGGTTGGGGCGGAGGAACAGGCGGTGCTCTACGGCGGGGATGTTGTTGTGACGCAGAAGCTCGGCGGCGGCGCACTTATCATTCGCGATTAAATGGCCGGAGGCCCCGTTGAGGTCAAAGTTATAGCCGAAGATGTGCCTTGTTTGATTCCCCTTCTCCATCCTGATGACCCAGTCCTGGGAGAAAGAATCGAGTCTGACATTCAACTCCTTTGCGACTTCCCTGACTGCGCGGACGAGCGCCCTCTCATTGTTCGCTACTTCCATAGTGCCTCAGAGTCCTGCCTTCTATACGCGGAAGGGGTTTCGCTCAAGGAGAGTCAGGTAATCGGGTGTGAAAACAGGATAGCACGCAGGGCAGTGAGGCTCAAGACGGTCGCGGACGCGGTTCTTGAGTTAGAATACGTGCGCCGCCGCTGGGGTGTTGGGGAGGAGAGAGATGACGACGACTGCCGAAGAGAAGGCCAAGGCCGAGCGACTGAAGGAGCGCAAGGAAGTCCGCCAGGCGCTTCAGCAAACCGCGACCGCGAAGCCTGAAGTCAAGCCCGTGGTCGAAACCCGCGGCAAGGTCTGGCTCCTGATCTGCACGCTCCTGCTGCTCGGGTTCGGCGGCATCTACTACCTGCTCCGCCTCGGGGCCTTCGATTTCGCTGGCGAGTACGTAGCGCTCACGCAGCGGCTCACGCTCGGCGCGATGGCCGTCGCGCTCACCCTGCTGGTGGCGAAGACCATAGACCTCTACGTCCTGGGCCGGCTCTACGACGCCGCCACGCGCTACAACCTGCGCCGCATCCTGCGCCTGCTCGTCGGCCTGGTGCTCGTGCTCATCGTCATCTCCCTCATCTTCGCCAACTGGTACACGACGGTCGTCTCGCTCGGCCTCATCTCGCTCATCTTAGGGTTCGCGCTCCAGACGCCCATCACCAGCTTCATAGGCTGGATTTACATTCTTGTCCGCGCGCCTTACCGCGTCGGCGACCGCATCAAGATAGGCGACGCGACGGGCGACGTGATAGATGTCAGCTACCTGGACACCACGCTCTGGGAGTTCGGCGGGCAGTACCTCTCCACGGACCACCCGAGCGGCCGCATCATCAAGTTCCCCAACTCAAGCGTCCTCGGCACGGCCGTCTACAACTACTCCTGGCCGCTCTTTCCGTACATCTGGAACGAGATCAGCTTCCAGGTCGCGTACCAGAGCGACCTGGAATTCGTGGCGAAGATCATGCAGGAGATGGCCGAGGAGGAGTTGGGGCAGGCGATGATCGAGCGCGTCAGGACGTTCCGCGAGCTGCTCGCGCACACGCCCGTAGACCAGTTGGAAGTCAGGGAGCACCCGGCCGTCTTCTTCCGCATCAGCCAGAGCACCTGGATCGAGGCGTCTGTCCGCTATCTGGTCGAGCCGAAACGCGCGGGGCGCGTCAAGACCATCCTCATCAAAAAGATGCTCGAAAGATTGAACGCAGAGCCCGACCGCGTCCTCTTCCCAAAGAGCAACTTGCGCTAGAGCTTCAATGACAAAAGGAAGAGGCAGCCGAGCATATTCAACTCGGCTGCCTTCTTGTCTTGCTCTTAACTGCCTACTGCTTTACTGCTGGTCTTCGATGAAGGGCTTGAGCAGGCGTGCGCGCGAGGGGTGGCGCAGCTTTCTCAGGGCCTTGGCTTCGATCTGGCGGATGCGCTCGCGTGTGACGGAGAAGTCTTCGCCGACCTCTTCGAGCGTGTGCTCCTCGCCGTGCAGCCCGAGGCCGAAGCGCATCTTGATGACCTTCTCCTCGCGCGGGCTCAAGGTCGCCAGCACCTCGTCCGTAATCTCCCGCAGGTTCGAGGCGACGACAGACTCGGCAGGGTTGCTCCCGGACTTGTCCTCTATGAAGTCGCCGAGGTGCGAGTCCTCCTCTTCACCAATCGGCGTCTCCAAAGAAACAGGCTGCTGTGCCATTTTGAAGACGGCGCGCACCTTCGCCACGGACATGTCAACGCGCTCGGCGATCTCTTCGTTCGTCGGCTCGCGCCCCAGCTCCTGCACCAGCGCCCGCGAAGTCTTGACCAGCTTGTTGATGGTCTCGATCATGTGGACGGGGATGCGGATGGTTCTCGCCTGGTCGGCAATCGCGCGTGTAATCGCCTGGCGAATCCACCACGTCGCGTAGGTTGAGAATTTATACCCGCGCCGCCACTCGAACTTGTCCACCGCCTTCATCAACCCGATGTTGCCCTCCTGAATCAAGTCCAGGAATTGCAGGCCGCGGTTGACGTACTTCTTGGCGATGGAGACGACGAGGCGCAGGTTGGCCTCCGTCATCTCGCGCTTGGCTTCTGTGGTCTGCGCCTCGCTGACGGCAATCGCCTGGTGCGAGCGCTTGACCTCTACGGGCGAGAGGAAGGTGTCCGCCTCGACCTGCTTGAGGCGGCGCTTGGCGACCGTGATGAGCCGCTTATACTCCCTCTCGTCCTCGGGCTTGATGCGCTTGCGGTTCAGCTTCTCCGTCAGCTTGTCTATCTCGCGCTCGGCGAGGCGAACCTCTTTGTGTACGGCGGCGATTGAAGCGATCAGGCGCTGGCGCGTGTCCTCTTTAAGGTTCAATTCCTTGATGGCCCGCGCGATGTCCAGGCGCGCGCGCACGGCCTTGCGCTTGATGCGCAGGAGTTTTTTGGACTTCTTGCCGCGCGTCACCTTCCATTCGGCGCGCAGCTTGTCCCACTCCTTCTGCCCCTGGCGTGAGAGCGCGCGGATGCGCTCGACGCCTTCCAGGGTCAGGCGCAGGTACTCGTCGCCGCGGTCTTCCTGCTCGTCTATGTCCGCCTGCTCGGAGAACGCCACGACATCGCGGATGCTGAGCGCGCCGGCTTCCAGCTCGTCGCCGATTTTAATCAGCTCGTTGATGGCGATGGGCGAGCGCGAGATAACGCGGTTCGCCCTGATCTGCCCGTTCTCGATCCTTTTGGCGATGGAGACTTCCTGCTCGCGCGTCAAGAGCGGCACGCGCCCCATCTGGCGCAGGTACATACGGACAGGGTCCGTCGCCTTGTCCTCCTCGCCTGCGGACAAGTCCAGTTCGTCGTCGTCAAAAGCCTCGCCGCTCTCCTCGGTTGCGCCCGAAGAGACGTCTTCGAGGAGCAGCGCCGCCGGGTCGGCCTCGGCCAAACTCGCCTCGTCCAGCTTTTGCAGGACGTCTTCGAGCTTGTCCGTGGCGACCGTCTCGCCCTCTTGTTCCTGATTGAGGCCGTCGAACGGTCTGTACCGCTCGTCGCCCAGCACAAGTGAACGGAACCCTTCCTTGTTCACATTTTTCTCAAGCATGCCCACAATTTCACCTCTCGCGCGAGTCCCCATAATCCCTCTCCCGACGGCAGCCTCGAAAGCAAATAACCAATGATGCACCCGCCAGACAATTAGTTTGATTTCAAGAGCCTGTTATCTTCATAAAAAAAGTTTGTCGAAAACGGGCGGCCAAGGCCGAGGCGAGGACCGTCGGGCCGCCCGTTTCCGTCTTTACTCAATCAGGCTCAACCATTAGTAAGCCCTGGCCTCCCTATCCGTGCGCAAGTTGTTCGTCACGGAGAAGACTCCTGGGATGCCGTTCGCCGTGATGTAAGCCAGCCGGCGGTCGCCCTCGTTGGCGACGACCCCCTCCAGCGTCACATGGCCGCGGTTGACGACGATGTGCAGCGAGGGATTTGCCCCCATCAGGTAACGGTAAAGCCCTGCCGTGCGAGTCAGCGCGCGGTACGTCCGCACGCGAGTCGAATTGTCGAAAGACGAGAGCGGCAGCACCTCTATCTGGTTAACGACGCGCTCCACGCCTTTGATTTTCGCCACGCGACGCTCCGCGTCCGACCGCGTAGACGGCTGAACGACTTGCCCTTGAAGGGTCACGGTCCCGCCCTCCACTTGATAAGCCAGATTGTCAAACACGCCGTAATAGGGCAAACTGACCAGCTCTTTACGGACTTTTTTCATAACCTGCTGCTCGTCCAGCCCCTGCGCGTTGGCCGTGACGGGGCTCGTGACGCCAGCCCCGGCCGCCAAAGTCAGCATAGCGGCGACCGCGAGTACGAATTTCTTAAATTTTCTCATTTCTCTCTTCCCCTTGTTTTACGAAACCTTCTGTTTCTTTCCCGTTGAATCGTTTCCGTGGCCGAAACTTGCGCCCGAATCGTAGTTTTCGAGCGCCCTGACCACTTTTTCAAGCACCTCGAACGCCTGCCTGCGCTCGGCCTCCGTCAACTCCGCGAGCGCCTCGTCGAAGACTTCGCGGCGTCGCTCGCGGAACCTGTCCACAAGTTGCCGCCCCTCTTCGGAGAGGGCGACGATAACGCACCGGCGGTCGTCCGCGGCCGCGTGCCGCTCGATTAGTCCTTTACGGATCAGCCTGTCCGTTAGTTGCGTAACAGCCGGGGCCGAAATCCTCATTTCGGCCGCCAACTGGCCCGTTTGCAAAGGGCCGCGCCTGAGCACCCTCAAGACCTGCGCCTGGGGCAAAGTCAGCTCCAGCTCAGTCAACTGCTTCTGGTACTGGTCAATCATCAGCCCGGACATGATCTCCGTAAAACTGCTCAACACTTCCTCCACCTCTCTTGCCGGCGACGACCCAGACATCAGGCCCCTCCACTACTTAACATTTTCGAAAATTTAAGATGCCTTAAATATATAGCCAGTTGCCCCCGTGGGTCAAGGCTGCCGGGGCTGCAAATGAGGCCGAAAACCTTAAAATGTGAGGAATTTTGGGAGTTGCTTGACGCTCCTCGTCAAGCCCCTCACCGGGGCTTTTTCCCGGCGGTCAGTTCGGTGATGGCCTTTTCTATGCGGCGGGCGCGGGTTTCGGGCCGTTTGGCATCTTCGACGGCGAGGGCGTACTCCTTCTGGCGCGTGTAGCTGAGCTTTTCCCAGGCGGCCCGTGCGGCTTTGTTGGCTTTGAGGGCGCGGGCCAGGTCTGCGGGCGGGTTGATGGTGCGGGGCTCGTCGTCGCGCTCCATGTAGACGGTGACGGTGTCGCCGCCTTTGACGCCTGAGCCGGCGCGGACCTCACGGTTTACGACCATGTAGTGGCGGCCGTCGCCCTTGGGGAAGATGGAGCTGCGGAAAGCGAAGCCGTTAATCGTCCCGCGCACGGGGACGCGGGCCCGCGTTCCGAAGACTTTCTCTACGTCAAAGGGGATGGTCATCATCGCGGCTTCGCTGTGCTCGTGCTTTTCAAGTGTGATGCGGAATCTCTTCATGGTCTCCTCCTCCGTTGCGGCCAAAATATAATTCAGGCCACGGCCCCGCCACAACGCAAAAATCACACGGCCGACGGGTCGAAATTTGTTGCAGCCCCCCGACAGGCTTTATACTGCCCTGACTTTCCATCCGAAGACGATTTCAAGCGGGAGAACAAAGCTGATGACCGAAGCGGACGAGAAGCAGATCAGGCTGGTGGTGCAGAACGAGCTGCTGGCGATTATCACTGACGCGCAGGATTTTTTGGGGACGAAGAAGGACCCCACGGGGATGGGCCGCCGCGCGCTCGAAGGCTTGGCCGACCTGATCCGGCACAGGCAATCCACTCAGGCGGAAGAGTAAGCAGGGGCCTTCCGCCCAAAACTTTCCATTCATGAGCATACCTTTCAAATGCACGTCGTGCGGCGGGCCGCTCGAATACGAGGAGGGCGGCGCGCTCACAGTCCGCTGCCCCTTCTGCGGAAACTCCATCATCATCCCGGAAGAGTTGCGGCCACGCCCTGTGGCCCACCCCTCTGGCGGCGGATTCTTCGACGGCCTCTTCAGGCTGCAAGAGCGCGCGGCCAACTTGCAGGAGATCGCGCGCCTCGCCCGCGCCGGCAATAAGATAGAGGCCATCAAGCTCTACCGCGAAATCTTCGGCGTCGGGCTTGCAGAAGCTAAGCTCGCCGTCGAGCGCATGGCGGCCGGCGAGCAACCGGGCCACGTCTCTGTCTCGATGCAAGACGTGCAGGCGCACCCAGCCGTGCAGCGGATGACGCACAAGGCGAAGCGCACAGCCTCCTGGATAGTGCTCTCCATAGTCATCATCATCTTCGCGGGCGTCGGAGCCGGAATCTGGGGTCTCGTCGCCGGCCTCAAACACGCCGCAGGCGTCGGCTCGCACGGCTCGACTTCGTCGCCCTCCAGGTCCGTCCCCTTCGACACGGCCGACGGCACGGCCGCTCCCGGCTTCGCCTCCGTCGGGCTCAAGTTCGGGAGCGAGGGAATTGGCCCAGGGATGTTCAAGGACGCGCGCCACGTCGGCGTGGACGGCGAAGGGCGAATCTACGTCGGCGAGTATTTGAACGGCGGGCGCATACAGGCTTTCGACGCCAACGGGAAATTCATCACGCAGTGGACGGTTGACCCGAAGATGCCCATGAGGCAAATGACGGCCGACCGCAAGGGGACTGTCTACGTCGTCCAGCGCGGCGAAATCCTGCGCTTCGAAGGCGCGACCGGCGCCCCGCTCGGCAAGATCGAGTACAGCAGCGCGACAGACCACGGCCGCGCCTATTTCGACCAAGTGCGCGCCACGCCCGACGGCGGCCTCGTCGCCGTCGTCAACGACGACGACATCGTGCGCTTCAACGCGAGCGGGCGAGTCACGCGAACCATCACCAAGGCGTTACAGACGCAGACGGGCGACCCTGAAAGAGTGGAGAGCGTGGCCGTGGACGGGCTGGGCAACATCTACGCGCTCTCCACGCACCGCGGGGCTGTCTTCAAGTTCTCTTCGGACGGCCGCTTCGTCAACAGGTTCGGTAGCTCCGGCGAGGAGTCGGGGCAGTTCCGGGCCGCCGACGCCATCGCCGTGGACGGGAAGGGCCGCATCTTCGTCAGCGACATCAAAGGCGTGCAGGTCTTCGACCCGGAGGGCCGCTACCTAGACACCTTCAAGGTTGACGGCAGCATGGCCGACGGCCTGGCCTTCAACGACAAGAACGAATTACTGGTCGCCGGCCGCACGCAAGTTCTCAAGTACGTGTTGAATAAATAAAAGGTGGGAACTTAAAGTCAGCTTATTACTGAGCAAGGCAGGCACGGCCTCGCCGCGTAGCGGCGGAATGAATTTAGCACGGCCTTTCAAGGCCGGGATAGATGTGATTTGATGGGTGAGCGTCGCGTCAGCGACGCGTGAATTAAAAGAGAGCGTGGCGATGGCGAATACTTACACCTCGCTTCATTATCACGTCATCTTCAGCACTAAAAACCGCGTCCGGTGCATCAATGCGGAAATCGAGCAGCGCGTCTGGGCGTATCTTGGAGGCGTCGCGCGAAAGCACGGGATGTGCGCATTACAGGTCGGCGGCTTAGAGGATCATGTTCACGCTCTAGTCCTCACTCCGCCGACGTTGTCTCCGAGCCAGGTTGCCCAGTTCCTGAAAGGTGATAGCTCTAAGTGGATTCACGAAGAGTTCCCCACCCTGCGAAATTTCGCGTGGCAAGATGGCTACGGGGCTTTCACCGTCAGCAGATCGAATTTGCCGGAAGTAATACGCTACATTCAGCAGCAGCGCGAGCATCATCGGAAGAGGACCTTCCAGGATGAGTACCGGGAATTTTTACAGAAGCACGGGGTTGAGTATGATGAGCGATACGTCTGGGGTTGATTCAAGCGTCGCTGACGCGACGCGGCAGATCAATCTCGTGCTTCCCGGCCTTGAAAGGCCGGGCTAAATTCACCTCGCCGCTACGCGGCGAACAAGTTGCGCCGCTAGCGAGGCGACGCGCCGTCACGTTCTTTAACACCTTCGGATTCAGGGTTGGTAAATTTGGAACTCACGGGCTTAACCTCCGAGCAAGTCAGGGACCGGGTGGCGCGCGGCCTGTGCAACGTCGCTTCCGAGACGCGCACGAAGCGGACGCAGCAGATCATCTTCGAGAATCTCTTCTCGGTCTTCAACTTCGTCGTCCTCGTCGTCGTCTGCTTCCTGCTCTTCTTCTACTTCAGGACCGGCCACTCGACGCTCATCCTCGACTCCATCGGCGTCGGGGCCGTCGCCCTGATCAACACCGTGCTCGCCATCTCGCAGGAGATCAAGGCCAAGCGCGCGCTCGACAAGGTCAACCTCCTTTTGGAGCGCAAGGTCACGGTCGTGCGCGACCGCGCCGAGGTCTCGATTGACCAGCAGGAGATAGTCACGGACGACCTCGTCGTGCTCGGCCGCGGCGATCAGGTCGTCGTTGACGGGCGCGTGCATAGCTCCAACCACCTGGAGATTGACGAGTCTTTACTGACCGGCGAGTCTGTGCCAGTTTTCAAGAACCCCGGCGACGAGATTTTGTCGGGCAGCTTCTGCGTCTCTGGCAACGGGGCCTACGTCGCGGAGAAGGTCGGCGACGCCTGCTACGCCAACAAGGTCACGGACATCGCCAAGAAGCTTAAGCACACGCTGACGCCGCTCCAGAAGAAGCTGGACCACATCGTCGAGACCTTGTTGCTCGTCTCGGTCGGCCTCGTCGCCCTGGAAATCCTCTTCGACCCGCACGCGAACATAGACAACCTGGACTTCATCCGCAGGCTCTCGACCATCGTCATCTCGCTCATCCCGCAGGGGCTCGTCCTGATGGCCTCCATCACGTTCGCGCTCGGCGTCTATCGCATCAGCAAGCTCGGCGCGATCATCGAGCGCCTCAACGCGATTGAGTCCTTCTCGAACGTCCAGATCGTCTGCATGGACAAGACCGGGACGCTCACGCAGAACAAGCTCTCGGTCAATCGCATCACGCTGCTGACGGACCAGTTCGACCGCGCGCAGGCCGAGAATCTGCTGGGGACTTACGGGAAACTCTCCTCGGACAAGAACGCGACGTTGCGGACGCTCGCGCCCTTCCCCGCCGACGACGCGACGCAGCTTCTGGACGAAATCCCCTTCAGTTCCGAGAAGAAGATGAGCGTGATTCGCGCCCGCTCGAACGGCATGGAGAGCAGCTTCATCTTCGGCGCGTTCGATTTGCTGCTGCCGCGCGTCGCCTCCGGAGCGCGCGAGCGCGCCGAAGCTCTGTTTGCAGAGCAACGCCTGGGCGTCTACCGCAACGTGCTCTTCGGCCGGCTCGCGCCCGGCGTCTCCCTGGCGGACGCGCGCGAGGACGCGAACAAA
Organism: uncultured Acidobacteriota bacterium; assembly: GCA_963848875.1. Classification (GTDB taxonomy): domain Bacteria; phylum Acidobacteriota; class Blastocatellia; order Pyrinomonadales; family Pyrinomonadaceae; genus QHXM01. The sequence goes on along the minus strand of CAWKFJ010000006.1, from coordinate 1,040,008 downwards.
CTTCTCATCGAGCCGATCTGCATCGTCTCCATCACGGACCAAATCCGCGACGACGTGATGGATGCCATAAGCCTCTTCCAGTCGCACGACATCGACCTCAAGATTCTCTCGGGCGACGCGCCCGACGCGATTCAGGCCGTCGTGCGCGAGATAGGCTGGGAGATTCCCGACGACCAGCTCATCGCGGGACAAGAGCTAGACGCCATCGCTGACGCGGAGTTTCTCAACGTCATCCGCGAGCACGTCATCTTCGCGCGCCTCCGGCCCGACCACAAGCTGCGCATCATAGAGGCGCTCAAGAAGGAGAAGATTTACACGGCGATGATCGGCGACGGCGTCAACGACCTGCCCGCCATCAAGGCCGCAGACATGGGCATCGCGATGGAGGAGGGGAGCAAGATTACGAAAGAGGTCGCGGACATCGTCCTCTTGAAGAACCGCTTCTCGCTGTTGCCCACGATCTTCGACGAAGGCAATAAGATCGTCAACACGGTCAGCTCCACGGCTAAGCTCTTTCTGACCAAAAATTTTCTGGTCATCTACCTGGCGCTGCTCCACATCTTCTTCCTCTTCGACTTCCCGCTGACGCCGCGCCGCGTCTCGCTGATTAACATCTTCACGATAGTGCTCCCGGCCTTCTTCATCGCGCTCAGGAACAACAACGCGAGCAAGCACCAGCATTTTACGCGCGACCTCTACTCGTTCGTCGTCCTCTCGGCGCTCTTCATGACCGGGGCCGCGTACCTGGGCGAGTACGTCACCAGGCGCTACTACGGGATCGAAGGTGAAGACTTGCAAATGGTGATGCTCAGCATCATGGTCATCACCTCGGTCGCCAACTTCTTCGCCGTCGCGCTCCACAAGGGCGAGAAGAACGTCCGCGTCTACGTGCTCTACGGCGTCGGCATCCTCGCCTTCTACTTCGTCCTGGCCGCCAGCCGGAGCGACTTCATCCTCCTGAGGTGGGTGAAGATCTTCTACGAGATCAACTACCTGAACTTCAGCTACTGGCCCGGCGTCGCCCTCATCGGCCTGACGAGCGCCGCGCTGCTCTTCGTCGCCCAACGGCTACGCGAGAGAATCATCATGAAGCAATGATGAATGCGGAATGCGGAATGATGAATTAAAGACAGATGTTTTAGTAGTGGGTCAGTTTGAAGAAGAGTGTGTGCTCAGGCGGCGTTCACCGCAGAGACGCAGTGCCAGCCTAGAGGGGGCGCAGAGGCTTGAGTCAACTCTCTGCGCTTCCTCTAGGCTGGCACTGCGTCTCTGCGGTGAGTCTGACCTGCCAGACACTCAACTCCAAACTGTCCCACTACCGATGTCTTTCATTCATCATTCATCATTCCGCATTCATCATTTAAAATGAAACCGGCTATAATCTCGCGCGTGTCTCCCATCGCCGGCTTTTTCCGCTGCCATGAAAAAGGAGTCCCCGCATGCGTTCTCTCGCGCGCGCAGCTTCCCTACAGGTCTTGTTGGCGGCCGTAGTCGTGCTCCAAGCAACGGCGCAGGAAGCGCCCAAGGGCCAGGGCTCGGCCGTGATTACGGGCAGCGTCACCATTGGAGGCAAGCCCGCGCAGGGCGTCTCCGTGGCGCTCTACCGTCTGGAGAACCCCTTCACGCGCGCCCCTTCCTCGCGGGCCACGACCGACGGCGAAGGCAACTACAGGCTGACGAGCTTGCCGGCCGGCCGCTACAACATGGTGGTCCTGGCGCCCGCGTACGTCGGGGAGAGCGAGGGCATATTCGGCGGCCCGAGCAAGATCGTCTCCGTGACCGAGGGCGAGACCATTGAGAAGCTAGACTTCAAGCTCCGGCGCGGCGGCGTCATCACCGGCCGGGTCCGCCAGGACGACGGCTCGCCGGCCGTCGCCGAGCGCGTCCAACTCAACCCCGCCGGCGTGCAGAGCGAATCGCGCGGCTTCTACACCAACAACCCCTTCATGTACGAGACGGACGACCGCGGCGTCTATCGCCTCTACGGCATCGCGCCCGGCAAGTACACCGTCAGCGTCGGCGAAGCCGTAGGCGAGGGCAGCGTCAGGTTCGGCTTCGGCGGCCGCGGCTATTACCAACGCACGTTCCACCCGGACACGACCGACCCGGCCAAGGCCACCGTCATCGAAATCGGCGAAGGCACGGAGGTCACGAACGCGGACATCACCGTCGGACGCAAGGCTCGCTCGTACGTGGTGACGGGCCGGGTCGTGGACGAGTCGGGCAAGCCTGTGGCGGGCAAGGAGGTGGGCCACGGCGCGCTCGTCAACGAGGGCAATGACATGGGCGGGATGGGATGGGACTCGCTCTCCGACTCGGAGGGGCGCTTCCGCATGGACGGGCTGCTGCCAGGGCGTTACGCGGCCTTCGTCTGGACAGATGGCAACGCCGAAGGCTACAGCGACGCCGTCAAGTTCGAGGTCACGGACGGTGACATCTCCGGGCTGGAGCTGACGTTCCGCCGCGGCGCGAGCATGAGCGGCGTGGTAGTCATAGAGGGGACGAGCGACCCTGCCGTCCTCGCCAGGGTCTCGCAACTCTCAATTGCCGTCGGCGTAGAGGCGCGCGGCCTCGCGGCCCCCAACTACGGGACCGTCAAGATCGCGCCCGACGGGACGTTCCGCGCGACGGGCCTTAGACCCGGCAAGGCGCGCGTGTACTCGGCCGCCTACCCGCCGCCGCCGAACCTGACGCTGTCGCGCGTCGAGCGCGACGGCGTGCCGCAGCGGGAAATAGAGATCGCGGCGGGCGCGCACGTCTCCGGCCTGCGCGTCGTCTTCGAATACGGCAGCGGGCGCATCAACGGGCTGGTCACAATCGTCAACGGCCCGCTGCCCGACGGCGCGCGGCTGAGCGTCGCGTCGCGCCGCCGCGGCGACTCCTCCGGCGGCACAGAGTACCTGGGCCAGGGGGTGGAGGTAGACGCGCGCGGGCGGTTCGTCATCGAAGGACTGCCCCCAGGCGAGTACGACCTCTCCGTCCAGGTTTATTTCAATGGCCCGCAGCCGCGCCAGTTCCCCGTCGCCATACAGACGGCCACGGTCGTCAACGGCGTCACCTCCGACGTCAACGTCACCCTGGACCTCAACGCCAAGCCCGACGGGGGCAGCCATGAGTGAGAACCGAAACTATTGCGGATTGGAAAGACAATCGCCCGCATTCTTAAATCCGCAGTCCGCAGTCCGCAATCCGCAATTGACGGCGCTGCTCTTTCTCGTCTCGCTTCTTCTGACGCCGTGCGCGGCGCGCGGGCAGGCGGCCGGGGCGGACAAGCGGCGTGTGGGCTCGTCCAGGGGCGCGATTACGGGGCGCGTGGCCGGCGAGGACGGGCGGCCGCTGGCGGAAGCCGTCGTCCAGGTCTTCAAGGCGTACGCGCGCGTGCCTGGGCCGCCGCTGGCGACGAACACGGACGGCGACGGCAAGTTCCGCGTGTCGGACCTTGAGCCTGGCCTCTACACCGTGATGGTCATGCTGCCCGGCTTCGTCAATTCGCAGGAGGCGCAAGCGGGCGCGGGCGACGAGGCCAGGTACTACAGGCCCGGCGACAACGTGAGCGTCACGCTCGCCAAAGGGGGCGTGATTACCGGGACCGTGCGCGACCAGGGCGGCGAGCCCATCGTCGCCATCTCCGTGCGCGCCGTCCGCGTGCGCGACGAGGCTGGCCGCGCCTCGGTCGCCACCACCCGCTTCCAGGGCTTCGTGCCCGAAAGGCTGACGGACGACCGCGGCGTATACCGCATCTACGGCCTGCCGCCTGGGACTTACATCGTCACCGCCGGCGGGGGCCAGAGACTCTTCGGCGCGTTCAACGCTTACCTCGGAGCCGTGCCCACCTACTTCCCTTCCTCTACGCGCGACACGGCGAGCGAAATCAACGTCCGCGGCGGCGAGGAAGTCTCCGGCGTGGACATACGCTTCCGCGACGAGCGCGGCCACGCCGTCAGCGGAATCGTCGCGGGCTCGATGGCCGACACGAATCGCTTCGGCGTCTCGGTCGTGCTCAAGCGGATCGGGAGCAGTGAAACGGAGTGGGCGGCGTTCCCGAATCAGGAACTCAAGCAGTCCTTCTCCTTCGAGGGCGTGGCCGACGGCGAGTACGAGCTGACGGCGCAGCAGTGGGGCGGCGGCGAGCGCACGAGCCTCTCGTCGATCCCGCGGCGCGTCACGGTCAGGGGCGCGGACATAACGGGCCTCACGCTCACGCTCGCCCCGCTCGCCTCAATCGACGGGCGCGTCCAACTGGACCCCGCGCCGCCCACGCCGTGCGCGAAGCCTGCGCGCGGCGTGACCGTGCTGGAAACCGCCATCAAAGCCCCCCGCGACGAGAAGCCAGGGGCCAAAGAGCCTCCCTCTCTACCTTTCTCCTTTGCGTCGGGCGCGACGCCGAACGAGCGCGGCGAGTTCTCCATCCGCAACCTGCTCGAAGGGAGTTACCGCCTGACCGTCAGGCTGCCCGCGGACTGGTGGTACACGCGCTCGCTCGTCCTGCCCGGCGCGGCGCAGCCCCAACCGGGCGCGACTACTCCGAAGCCGGCGGCCGCCACGGCGAGCGGCAGCGTCACGCTCAAAATGGGCCAAACTCTCGCGGGCGTGGCCGTCCAGATAGCGCAGGACGGCGGAAGCGTCAGCGGGCGCGTCCGCGCCGCTGCGGAAGGGGTCGCGCTGCCCGCCAACCTGAAAGTTTATCTAGTCCCCACGGAGCGCGAGCGCGCCGAAGACGCGTTGCGCTACGCGGAAGTCTCGCCCGGCGACGACGGCGCGTTCAGCCTGACGAACCTGGCCCCTGGACGCTACAAGCTCCTGCCGCGCGCCGTCTCGGAGGACGAGACGGCGAGAGCGCGCCCCTTGGCCTGGGACGCGCAGGGGCGCGCCCGTCTACGCCGCGACGCGGAGGCCGCGACCATCCTCGAACTCAAACCGTGCCAGCGCGTCAACGATTACGTCCTGAGTTACGCGGCGGCAAAATAATACCCCGCCCCGGCCTGACTCCACTGAGCCGCCTGATTCGACGCCGCGCGCGGCCTGTGCTTAAATGTCGCAGGAGTAAAAATTCCCATGCGGCACAAACACACGCTCGACCCGGCGCACACGGCGCTCGCCATCATAGACATGCAGGAGAGCTTTCGCCCGCACATCTCGGACTTCGCCGAGACGGCGGCGCGCATCGCGCTCGTCGCGCACGCGGCGCAACTCCTGAACATCCCCGTCATCGTCACGGAACAATACCCGAAAGGGCTCGGCCACACGGCGAGTGAGATTCAAGCCGTGCTGCCGCCCGGCACGCGCGTTATCGAAAAGACCGCGTTCAGCTCCTGCGGCGCGCAGGCGTTCGAGGCCGAGCTGGAAAGCGCGCGCGCCGTCCACGTCCTCGTCTGCGGCATAGAGGCGCACATCTGCGTCAACCAGACGACGCACGATCTGCTGGCGCGCGGCTATCAGGCGCACCTCCTGATCGACTGCATCACCGCGCGCACCCCGCAGAACAAGCAGGTGGCGCTCGCCAAGATGCAGCAGAGCGGCGCGATTCCCTCTTCCACCGAGATGGCGCTCTTTGAATTAATGCGCGACGCCAGGCACGACCAGTTCAAGGCGATTCAAAAATTAATCAAATGAAGAATACAGAAGTCAGAAGTCAGGAGTCAGAAGGGAAAAGGCGGAGAGCCGCTTTCACAGATTCTCTTTTCTCCTGACTCCTGTATTCTGACTCCTGACTCCTGCTTTTATGGATTTCCTTTCATCACTCAACGCGCAGCAGCGCGTCGCGGTCACCGAAACCGACGGGCCGCTGCTCATCCTGGCGGGCGCGGGCTCCGGCAAGACGCGCGCCATCACGTACCGCATCGCGTACCTGATCGCGGAGCGCAATGTGCCACCGCACAACATCCTCGCCGTCACGTTCACCAACAAGGCGGCCGAGGAGATGCGCGAGCGCGTCCGCAGGCTCCTCGCCGACCAGCCCCTGACGAGCGCCCCACTCATCTCGACCTTCCACAGCCTCTGCGTCCGCATCCTGCGCCAGCACATAGAGGCACTCGGCGCGGGCTACACGCGCTCGTTCACCATCTACGACCAGGACGACTCCGTCCGCCTCGTCAAGGCTTGCATCCGCGACCGCGGCTACGACGACAAACAACTCGCGCCGCGCGCCACGCAAGGCGCGATCTCTGGCGCGAAGAACCGCCACGGCGACGACGCCGAATCTTACGCTGCGCGCGTCGAATACAACGACGAGAAGCGCACGGCCATCGCCAGCGTCTTCAAGCTCTACGAGGAGCGCCTCGTCAACAACAACGCGCTCGACTTCGACGACCTGCTGATTAAGACCGTCCAACTCCTGCGCCGCGTCCCCGAAGTGCGCGAGCACTACAACAACCGTTTCCGCTACATCCTCGTTGACGAGTATCAGGACACGAACATGCTCCAGTTCGCCCTGATTCGCTTCCTCACCGAGCAGCGCCAGAACATCTGCGTCGTCGGCGACGACGATCAGTCTGTGTACAAATGGCGAGGCGCGGATATCAGTAACATTCTGAACTTCGAGCAGCACTACCCGGACGCGAAGGTCATACGTCTTGAGCAGAACTATCGCTCGACGCAGACGATCCTCGACGTGGCCGGCGCGGTCGTCAAAAACAACACCGAGCGCAAGGGCAAGACGCTCTGGACGGCCAACCCTTCGGGCGAGCGCATACGCTACTACCAGGCTTTCGACTCGGACGCCGAAGCCCGCTTCGTCGCCGCCAAGATCGAAGACCACCGCCGCGCGGAGCCGGACATACGCGCCGCCGTGCTCTACCGCACCAACGCGCAGTCGCGCGTCTTTGAAGAGGCTTTAAGAAGGGTCGGCGTCAACTACAACATCGTCGGCGGCTTCTCCTTTTACGAGCGGATGGAGGTGCGCGACATCATCAGCTACCTCAAGCTCGCGCTCAACCCCCACGATTCCGTGGCCCTGATGCGCGTCATCAACAGCCCCGCGCGCGGCCTCGGCAAGCAGACGCTCGACGAGATAGAGCGCCGCGCCAAGGACTACGGCGTCTCACACTGGGAGACCATCAGCATCCTCACCGAGCAGGAGGCGAAGGGCCTGAACCCGCGCGCACTCAGCGCGCTCAGGAATTTCAAGGAGATCATCACGGGCCTCGTCACGGCGGCCACCAACGCTGGGGCAACCGAGTCGCCCGTCTCGGACGTGGTCAAGGCGGCGATTCTGGACACGGGCTACGCCAACGCGCTTAAGGCGGAGAACTCGGACGAGGCCGAGGCGCGGCTGGAGAACTTGCAGGAGTTGGTCAACGCCGCTGTGGATTATGACAAGCAGGAGGGCGAGGGGCTGCGTGATTTCATAGACCACGCCGCGCTCGTCTCCGACACGGACCAGTACAAGCGCGACGCGCCCGTCACCTTGATGACGATGCACGCGGCCAAGGGCCTTGAGTTTCCCCTCGTCTTCATCGTCGGCCTCGAAGACGGCCTGTTCCCGCACTCGCGCTCGGCGACGGACCCGGCCGAGTTGGAAGAGGAGCGCCGCCTCTGCTACGTCGCCATCACGCGCGCCGAAAGGTTTCTCTACGTCACTCACGCCATGAAGCGGCGCGTCTACGGCGAGGAGCTGGCCTCCGAGCCCTCGCAGTTTCTGAACGAGATGCCGCTCGATTTGATGGAAGACCTCTCGCGCGGAGCTTCCTGGCTCTCGTTCGCGCGCTCCTCCTCGACACTCGAAAACAAGCGCGCCGCGAGCGCCTTGCGCGGCGACGCGCGCGAGCGCACCAAGTACGCCGGCAAGACCTACGACTCGGCGGACTCCATCGCCGAATTCTTCCGCAAGCGCGGCCAGCAGCTCGGCGGCTCCACGCCCGCGAAAGCTCAACCCGAACCGACCATCAAGCGCCGTGCCGCCAGCGCCGGGGCCGGCTCCTCTTCGACCTCATCCTCCGGCGGCGACTTCGTCCCAGGCTCGCACGTCCGCCATCCCAAATACGGCCGCGGCCTAGTGCTCCGCCGCGAGGGTACGGGCGACTCCGCCAAACTCACCGTCAGTTTTCCCGGCTTCGGCCAGAAGAAGTTGATCGAGAAGTACGCGGGGTTAGAGAAAGCCTGAAAGCTCCAAATTAATCGCCCAACACTTTGCCACGGACGAGCGGCTGGCCGCCAAGTGAGGTGTAGAAGCCGAAGAGGGTCAGCGCCACGAGGACGACGAGGTCCAGGATGTAGCCGGTCGCGTACCAGGCGGAGAGGTCCGTGGTGATGGGGAAGAAGATGAGCAGGTGCTGGAAGGTCAGCGCGACGAGCGAGACTATCAGGCTGAAGCGCGTGACGGCGACGACGAGCAGCGAGAACATGACGACGTGAAACGCCCACGTCACGGGCGACTTCCACGAGACCACCAGGACCGCCACCACGCTGATCACGAGCCAGCCCGCGCCGATGCCGAGCCACTCGCGGCGCAGCAGCATCGAGAGGAAGAGTAGGACGAAGGCGATGACGAAGGTGAAGGCCAGCGACGCGCCGATCTGGCTCATCAGCAGCGGGAGGAAAAAGCGCGCCTCGTAGCCCGCCGACGCGATGGGGTCCGGGATGTTCGGGAGGAGCCCGACCCAGCCGGGAACCAGCTCGCCCAGGTACCAGGCCGTCATGACCCCGACGCCGAAGGCCGCCCCGATCAGTATGTCCCGCCCGACCAGGGCGTCGCGCCAGTTCCCGGCCAGCAATCGGCTCCACGAGATGACGCGCTCCGGCCAGCGCCGCCGCAGGAAGGGTTCGAGCGCGAGGTACATCAGCCCCATGAAGACGGACCAGAAGATCGCCGACATAAGCCCCGTGGCGAGCAGGCTCGTGGCCTCGCTGACCGCCGGGACGTGGTGCGTGGTGACGACCCAGGAGACCATCCGCGTGATGAAGAGAAAGAGCGCGAGGCGGAACGCGCCGCGCCGGTCGCCCCGCCCGAGGCGCAGGTTCCTCCACGCCAGGTAGGCCGCGACGAAGAGCGCGACGAAAAACAGGGCGGCCACCAGACCGAAGCCTATCCTCTCACCGACCTCTATGGAGCCCGCGGCCTGCTCGGCCAACTTCTTCCAAGGGTTGACCAGCTCGAAATAGATGGGCCGGCCGCGGTAGCTGGCCGCCTCGACTCTGAGCGGCACGTCCGGCGCGCCTGGGTATGCGCCTTCCCACGCGGCGCGCGTGTCGTAGGCGTGCGGCGGGGTCCACTTCGAGTCAGCCTGCCTGAATAAAGCCTGGTCGAGCCCGGCTTCGCGGAAGAGCGCCGCCCAGTCCGGCGACTCACCGGCGCGCTGGCCGTCGTCCGACTGGGGCGGGACGCCCTCGAAGTAGGTCAGGTTCCCACGCGTGTCGAGCGTTAGAAAGACCATGCCTGGGGCGTTGTTCGGCGGGTCGTTGGCCCAAACGTCCGCGCCGTTATATGGCTCAAGCAGCGTCGGGCTCTGCCTGTGCCAGAAACGAATCGCCGGCGGCTGTGCGGCCGCCAACTTGTCCCAGCGGTTCAGCGAACGGTCGTGATCGCGGACGTAGATCAGATAGTCCGCGTCGTAGAAGAAACTGTGCTCCGTGTCGGCCGGGGCGGCGTAGCCGAGCCGCCTCGTTATCTCTGCGGCGCGCTCTCTGAGCACTTCCGGCGACTTCTCAAGCGGGACGTGGCCATGCAGGAACGCCTTCTTTGACAGCAGCGCGAAGGCGACGAGGCCAACCAGCACGGAGGCCAGGAGCGCGAGCGCCACGGCGGGCCGCAGCACGCCCTCCTTCGGCGCGGCCGCGACCATCTCTGGCGAGGGCGTCTCGCCCGCGGCGAGCGCGGCCTGAAGCGGGTCGCCGCCTGGAAGCGCGGCCGCCACCTGGAGCGCGGAGGCCGGGCGGTTCCTGGGCTCTTTTTCCAGGCAGCGCAGGATGACGCGCTCGACCAGGGGGTCAATCTCTTTGACGAGTGACGACGGTGTGGCGGGCGTGGCGTCGCTGCGGCGCAGGCGTAAGTATTCGTCGAGCGTGCCGGCCTCGAAGGCGCGTTTGCCGGTGAAGACTTCGTAGAGCACGAGGCCGAGCGAGTAGATGTCGCTCTTGATGCTGACCTCGGAGCCTTCGAGCTGTTCGGGGGCCATGTAGGCGGGCGTGCCGGCGCGCACCTCGTCGCGGTGAATCTCTTCGGCCAGGCCGGCGAGGCCGAAGTCCGTGATGCGGACGTTGCCGTCCGCGTCGATCATCACGTTGGCGGGCTTGAGGTCGCGGTGCAGGACGCGGTTATCGTGCGCGGCCGCCAGCCCTGCGCAGAGCTGGCGCGCGATCTCGACGGCCTTGTCCACGGGCAGCCGCCCGATGCGACGGATGAGCGAGGCCAGCTCCTCGCCCTTGATGAACTCCATCGAGAGGAAGTGCTGGCCGTCCACCTCGCCAATGTCGTAAACGCGGCAGACGTTGCGGTGCGAGACCTGGCGCGCGACCCTCACCTCGCGGTGGAAGCGTGCGAGCGCCGCGCCGTCGGCCGAGAGCGTTTCGGGCAAAAACTTGAGCGCGACCGGCTGGCCCAGTTTGAGGTCGTCTGCGCGGTAGACTTCGCCCATGCCGCCGCGGCCCAGCAGGCTGACGATGCGATAGCGGCCGGCGAGCGTCGTGCCCGGCGTGAAGCGCGCGTCGTCTATCGAGTCGAACGAGACGGAAGATTGTGAGACGACGGCGCGGGCTTTGGGCCGCGCCGCGGCCGTTTTGCTACGGCCACTGCTCCTCTCTTCCGGGAACAGTTGTGTCGGTTCCGCCTCGTCGCCGAAGGCGGTGCCGCAGAATGGGCATGAACTTCTGTCTTTGGGAATCTCCCTGAGGCAATGCGGGCACTTCGTCATGGGCGGCCGATTGTAGCAGAGCCCGCCTGAAGCAGAAAGCACGAGGTCAATTCTGTTGACAGGCTTCGCACTTAGATGTAATCTCCCGGCGTTCTGCCTGGCGGCGTTTGTTGAATTTCCAGCTTACATTCCTGCTAACGACAGGCTTGCTTGTCGCTAGCCTCACGGTCCCAGGTTAATTCAATCGGTCATCCAACATAGCACCCCTGCTTTGACACGCTGCGACAGCGTAGAACCGATGGATACCGGCGCAGAACCGCTCGGCGCTCAAGTTTACACGCCAACTCTAGACCGGAAAGGAGTCCCACCTTGGAATCCGTCACCTTGCCGCTCTTACTGCCTGCCGCCTCACCCAGAGAAGGTCTCAAGGCTATGAGATGGATGCAACGGGCCGCTGTGATAATCGAGCCCAGAGCCAATGTCCTGAGTCCGAACCCGCGTCCTTCGCTAATCAAGGCGGGTGAAATCTTCTGGGGGCTGTCTCACCAGAAGTCGAAACTCTTAGAGCTCAAGACCATCCCCGTCTACAGGCTTTCCGTGCAGGAAATCCGGAACCGCCAGCTAAACGTTTCAGACCCTTTTAAGACGCAGTTCGGCTATGAAACACTGCTCGACGACGTGGGCTTCCTCTACGCCCTGGTGGACAGGGCCGGCGGCATGGTGAAGATCGTCAGCCGCCAGGAGAGTGGCATTTTGGCGGACAACATACAGAAGGGGCCGCAACAATGTTATTGCGTAGGCCCTTATCGTCACGCTTACGAGCCGCCGCCGGACGGCCAGACCGGCGACCCCTGTCCGAGTTGCCCGAAGACACTTCATTGTGAGCCTGACTGAGAGGGGCCGTCGCCGTGCTTGGGACACTCTTAGAAAAATTAGGGACCCTGCTCCCGAAGAATTTTATTATCTCAAGCTTCTTTCCGGTGCTCATCTTCGCCTTTCTCAACGCCCTCCTGTGCTACGTGACGAGCGCCGCTTGTCGCCGCTGGTTTGACGAGTACGGGCGATTAGATACCAGCAAGCAAGCTCTGTACGGCGTTCCCATCCTCATCGGCGTCGCCGTCCTGGCATACATCTTCTCCACCTTCAGTCTCTACTTGCGGCAACTGCTTGAAGGCGACTACCTGCCCGAACGTCTCTCCAGGCGGATGATAGCCTCACAGCGAGCCAGGCTGATGAAGCTGCAAGAACTGCTCGACGAGTACGGGCGAAAGAGATTCGACCTGCGCGTCAACCAGCCCGTCTGGCAGGCGCGGCTCAAGGAAGAACGCAGGAAGGGGTATGAGGCGGGCGCTCCCTGTGGGTATACCGCCGCCAGTGTTGCGGCGGTGATCATAGAAGAACTAAGGCTGCGCAGGAGTCAGCACGAGTGGATCGAATTTCAGGAACTGGAAGCGGCCGCCGATAGTTTGGGACGGGAATTGGCGAGTTGCCAAGTTGACAACGATAATCCTCGTAGCGCGGACGCCCGCAACAGGGACTTGCTCAATAAGGATCAGAACGATCTGCTCGCCCTGGTTGATTACGCTCTGGGCAAAGTAAACAACAGATACTTAGACCTGTATAACGAGCGCGAATTCAATTTCTCACGCTACAAAGTCGCGCCGACTGCCCTGGGCAATATTGCCGAATCAATCAACAGCTACGCCCTCACGCGCTACAGCATTAATCTCGAAGCCTTCTGGTCTAGATTGCAGAAGGTCATCCAGGGCGACGATAAATTTTACGCCACGCTGCTGGACGCCAAAACGCAACTGGACTTCCTGATTGCACTCTTCTGGATGACGGCGGCTTTTACCGCCACTTGGTTTTTCATCCTGCTCTTCGCCGGAGCCTCCGTCCTGGCTTTTCTCGTCGTTGCTCTCGCAGGCCCCTTGCTCTGCGTACTGTTTTACAAGCTCGCCTTGCAGAACTACCTCGCCTTTGCCGACACTCTGCGGACCTCGGTTGACATTTACAGGCTAGACCTCCTGAAAGCCCTTCACGTCCAACTGCCCGACGATATGAGCAGTGAGTGTCAAACCTGGGAAGATTTAAATAGGATTATCGGTTACGGGCAAAGAAAAAAAGTCCTTCTCAAACACCCTCAGCCAGATGAAGCTCACCCTCCTTCTACATAAGCTGACTACAAAGCGGATAGTCATCCTCGGCGTCACTTCGACAAGATGCGCGAGCAGATGGAATCCGCCCCGCTGAGCGACTTGATTAAAGACGGGATCGAGGCGGGCCGCGCTCACTTGAACGAAGCTGAAAGAGCTAAGGCGGAGTTGCTGAGCTGTCATACTCAGGGGACATCTCTACTTTGCGTTGACACGTGAACCGCTTTGCATTGACGCTCTCCTGAGCCTATGTTAGCTTTTGCCGTACAAACAGAAACCGTACAAACACTCTCGCTCTTAGAAGCCCCGCGCGACGATAGACCATCGGAAACCAAGGTGTGAACCCATGAGCGCAACAGAAACCCAACAGTCGGCGTCGGAAATGTCAGGGAACTCAATGGACGCGGACGGCGCAGCCCTGACCGAAACGAACAACATAGACAAGATCAGGGAGATTCTCTTCGGCGTGCAGATGCGCGACTACGAGAAGCGGTTCTCGCGCCTCGAAGAGCGCCTCCTCAAAGAGTCCTCGGACCTGCGCGACGACACGCGCAAGCGCTTCGAGGCGCTGGAGGCGTTCGTCCGCAGCGAGTTCGAGGCCCTCTCGGAGCGCCTCTCCGCAGAGCAGCGCAACCGCGACGAGTCCGTGCAGAACCTGTCGCGCGACCTGCAAGACACAGGCAAGAACCTGGAGCGCAAGCTCGCGCAGGCCGACGAGCAGACCACGCGCGCACAGCGCGAGCTGCGCCAGCAGATTCTAGACCAGTCGAAGAATCTGTCAGACGAGATACGGCAGAAGGCCGACGACCTCTCCGCGCTGCTCGACCGCCAGGTGGCCGAACTCGGCAATGCCAAGACGGACCGCGCTGCTCTGTCAGCCCTCTTCTCGGAGGTCGCGCTCCGGCTCAACAACGAGTTCAGAATCCCCGGCAACGACTGAGCGCGAAGAGGGGCGGGCGTGAGTCCAGGATGATCGAGCCTCAATCACACGACGTGCTCACCGAAGCCCCGCGCAAGGACGCGCCGGCCGACGACGTGGAGATGCGCGAGCTGCGCAGCCTGCTCTTAGGCCCCGCCGAGCAGCAGATCGCGGAGATTCACGAGCGGCTCAAAGACCCGCGCCGTCAACTTGAAGAAGTCAGCCACGTGCTGCCCGCGGCCGTCTCGGCCCGCACGCGTCAGGACGGAGCGTTGGGCGAAGCCCTTGGGCCGACCGTCACCAAGGCCATAGAGCGTTCCGTCCGCAAGAACCCGCAGCCCCTCGTGGACGCCATCTTCCCAGTCATCGGACCCGCCATCCGCAAGGCCATCGCGGTCGCACTGAGCGGCATGATTCAGTCGCTCAACCAGACGATGGCGCACAGCTTCTCGGCGCGCGGCCTCAAGTGGCGCGTCGAAGCCTGGCGCACCGGCAAGCCCTTCGCCGAAGTCGTCCTCCTGCACACGCTCCTCTACAGGGTCGAGCAAGTCTTTCTCATACACAAAGAGACCGGCCTCCTCTTGCAACACGTCGTCGCGGGTAACGCGGCCGTGCAGGACGCAGACATGGTCTCTGGGATGCTGACGGCCATACAGGACTTCGTACACGACTCTTTCCAATCGCCGGAGGGCGAGCAGTTGGAGACGATGGAGGTCGGCGACCTCACGGTCTGGGTCGAGCAGGGGCCGCTGGCCCTGCTGGCAGGCGTCATACGCGGCACGGCCCCGCAGGAGTTGCGGCCCATTTTTCAGGGGACTTTGGAGCGGATTCACCTTGAGTTCCACGACCGGCTGGTCAATTTTTCAGGTGACGCGTCAGAGCTCGACGCCGCGCGCCCGCTGCTGGAAGACTGCCTGCAATCGCAGGTTGACCAGGAGAAGAAAGCCGCGCGCGGCCTCCCGGTTCCCATGATTGTCATCGGAAGCCTCGCCGTCATAGCTCTGTTGGTCTGGGGCTTCTTCGCGCTGCGTGCGCGCGAGCGTTGGAACAACTACGTCGAGCGGGTCAGGAGCGAGCCGGGCGTGGTCGTCACGGAGACGGGCAGCCGCGGCGGAAAGTTTTTCATAGTGGGCCTGCGCGACCCGCTCGCGCGCGACCCCGCTGTCTTTCTGCCAGAGGCCGGCGTCGCGGCCGACGACGTAGCGAGCCGCTGGGAGCCGTTCCAGGCCATGAGCCCTGAGTTCGTGCTGGCGCGCGCCGCCAGGTTGATAGAGCCGCCCGACACCGTGAGCCTCAAGCTGAACGACGGCGTGCTCGAAGCCGAGGGCTTCGCCACGCGCGCATGGATTGAGGAGACGCGCAGGGCCGCGCGCTTCATCCCCGGCGTCAGCCGGCTCAAGGACGACCGCTTGCTCGACGTGGATCGCATTCTGAAACCGTCGCTCCTCTTCGTCGTGGACGAGACGACGCTTGTGCCCGGCCAGGAGGAGCAGCTTCAGCAGTTGATGACGGACATAGAGCGTTTGCAGTCGCTGGCCGTGGCGCTCAAGAAGAACGTGCGGCTGGAAATCACCGGGCACGCAGACGGGAGCGGGACCGAAGAGCGCAACGAAGAGTTACGCCGCGGGCGCGCCGAAGCGATTGTCGCGGAGTTAAACAAGAGGCTGCCGCCGCAACCCAACCTGACGGTCGTGGCGGCCGGGTCTAAAGAGAGGCTGCGCGACGAGGTCACGGAGTCTGACCGCGCCGCCAACCGCTGCGTCACTTTTAAGATTATCTTGAGTTCCGCCCAATAGAGAGGTCTGTTTATTCGCCATGATGGCCGAGCGCAACATCGTACAGAAAAAGATCTGCATGCTGGGGACTTTCGCCGTCGGCAAGACGAGCCTCGTGCAGCGCTTCGTCCAGAGCATCTACTCGGACAAGTATCACACGACCGTCGGCGTCAAGATCGACAAGAAGGTCCTGGACATGGACGGCGGCCGGAAGATGATGATGATGCTCTGGGACATAGAGGGCGCGGAGCAGGCGCACGACTTACGCAAGTCCTACCTGCGCGGCGCGGCCGGCTACCTGCTCGTGGCCGACGGCACGCGCCGCGACTCGCTCTACCTGGCCCTGGAGATTCAGGCCCGCGCAGAGGAGGCCATAGGCGAGGCGCCGCGTGTCTTTCTCGTCAACAAAGCGGACTTGATTGACGAGTGGGAGGTGGAGGAGCGCGAGCTTGAGGCGCTGGTACAAAAAGGGTGGCACGTGATTAAGACCAGCGCCAAGACGGGCGCGGGCGTCGAAGAGGCTTTCACGACACTGGCCCGGAAAATGATGGAGACCGAGAGATGAGTGACCTGCCCGCGCCCGTGCGCGACTTCATCCTGGAATTGACCGAGGACACGCGCTCGCCCGCCTACATGCTGGTCGGGACAGACAACGGCCTGATCGCCTGGGGCGGCGACTGGAGCGCGCACGACGTGACGGGCCTCGACGAGAGGATGGACGTTTCGGAACACATCACCTTTCTACACGGCATGCTCCCGCTTGAGACGCCCAACGTCTTCCTGCCCAACGTCCAGACGCACGAGGGCCTCTACGCAGACGTCTACCTCTTCCAGCGCAAGGAGGGGACGTGGGTTTTGTTGCTGGACGCGACGGCCGACGCCGCCGCGCGCCAGCGCATGCAGCAGAAGGCGAACACCCTGCGCCTACAGGTGGCCGACCTGGAGCGCGAAGAGGAAACGCTCTACGAAGAGCAGGGCGTCCTGGAAGCGCGCGTGCGCGAGCGCACGGCCGAGTTGACTGAGACGAACCGGCGGCTCAAGAAGGAGCTGGCCGAGCGCGAGCGCATAGAGAAGGAGCTGCGCGAGAGCGAGTCGCGCTTCCGCCGCCTGTTCGAGTCGAACATGATCGGCATTATGTTCTGGGACATGAAGGGCGCGATCACGGCCGCCAACGACGCCTTTCTGGAGACGCTCGGCTACAACCAGGATGACTTACGCCTCGGCCAACTGGAATGGGACCAGATCACGCGGCCCGAGAAATTGACCCTCGACGAGAACGCCTTCACGGAGATGCGCGCCACCGGCGCGTGCTCGCCCTTCCTACGCGAGTTCATACGCAAGGACGGCACGTCCGTCACCCTCCTCTTCGGCGCGGCCCTCCTCGAAGGCAGCCAGAACAAAGTCGTCTGCTTCACGCTCGACGTAAATCGGTACAAATAGTCAAAGAGCGTTCACGCAAAGGCGCAAAGATAAGACCGAAGGCGCAAAGGGTTGAATGGCATTTGCCCTTTGCGCCTTAAGTTTTTACTTTGCGCCTTTGCGTGAACCGCTCTTTTTCGACGGTCAACCATAACACTCCAGCCGGCATCAAGTGGGAGACTCCAACAGCCGGCACAAAAGCTTTCCGCCAGGCTATACAGTCAGGAGGCTCCCCGCCCCCCATCTTCCTCTTCCTTCTCTGGAGGCTACCTATGAAACCCAAAGTGTGGTTGACGACCACGATTCTTCTCTTCTCACTCAGCGGCGCGACCGTGCAAGCGCAGCTTCAGCGCCATGCCAGGCGGCCGCAGGCGAGCGCGCCCCTTTCCGCCCCGTCGCGCGTTTCTTCGCTCCCCATCCGCCGCGTGATTCTCTACAGCAACGGTGTGGCCTACATAGAACGGCGCGGGGTCGTCACGGGCCGCACCGAGATAGACTTCTCGTTCAAGCAGTCGCAGGTGGACGACGTACTGAAGTCGATGGTCGTCCTTGACCTCGGCGAGGGGCGCATCGGCGCGGTCAGCTACAACTCGTCGGCCCCGCCCTCCGCGCGCATGGCGGACATCCCCTTCTCCATCGCCGCCGAGTCCGGGAACAATCTACAGGGCGGCCTCGCAGGCGTGCTCAGCCAGTTGCAGGGCGCGCGCGTCGTCGTCCAGACCGCGAACCGCACCGCGACCGGCTCGATCCTGACGGTCGAGGAGCGCACGTCGCAGATTGACGCCACGAAGCCCCCTGTCACCACACACGCGCTCGTCATCGCCTCGGAGGGGGGCGAGTTGGCGAGCTTCGATCTCGCGGAGGTGCGTTCCGTCAAACTCGTTGACGAGGGCGCGCGGCGCGACGTGACGGAGTTCGCACACGCGACCGCCTCGGCGCGACGGCGCGACGCCAAGACCATCACCGTCACTTCCGACGGCGCGGGCGCGCGCGAGATGGTCGTCAGCTACACCATCGCCGCGCCGATCTGGAAGACGACCTACCGCGTCGTGATGGACGCGGCCGGCCAGCCCTTCTTCCAGGGCTGGGCCATTGTGGACAACGTCAGCGAGGAGGACTGGGAGGAAGTCTCGCTCTCGCTCGTTTCGGGCAAGCCCGTCTCCTTCATCCAGCCGATTCAGAAACCTTTCTACCGCTACCGCCCCGTCGTCCCAGTCCCTGACGATTTGAAGTTAAATCCGCAGGTCTACGACCCCGAAGGTGTCAGTACAAGCGGGGCTGACGTCAATAGCGGCGCGGGCACAGGAGCCACCACCGCCACCGTCAATGTCACCTCGTCCGAGCAGTACTCAAACTTCCCGACGCAGCGCTCTGTGCAGTCGCTCTACAGCGTCTCTCCGGGCGTCGCCCGCTCGGGCCTGCGCGACGGCTCGGCCGAGACCACCTCGCTGAGCGACGCCATCACCAGCCAGAACTCTGGGGTCCAGGCCGCGGCCACGGGCAGCGAAGTGGGCGACCTCTTCGAGTACCGCATAGACCAGCCCGTGACGGTCAGGCGCGACCGCTCGGCGCTGATTCCCATCCTGCAAACGAAGATGTCGGGCGAGCGCGTCTCGATCTTCAACGAGAGCGTGCGCACGGATAGACCTTTGGGCGGGATGCTTTTGGAGAACACTTCGGCGCTCACGCTCGAAGACGGCTCGCTGACCGTCCTCGACGGCGACGCCTACGCGGGCGAGGCTTTGATGGAAAGGTTGAAGCCGGGCGAGAAGCGTTTGATCTCGTTCGCGCTCGACCTCGGCACGCTCGCCACGGTGCGCGTCAAGGAGAACCGCGCGCCTACGTTTCTCATCAAGGTCGTGGGCGGCGTCTTCCAGGCCCACTACTACCGCACGACGGAGAAAGTCTACAGGCTCACCAACCAGACCGACCGCCCGCGCGTCGTCTACGTCGAGCACCCCGTCAACCAGGGTTGGGAGCTAACCGACCAGACCCGCAAGCCCGACGGCAAGACGGCGCGCTTCTATCGCTTCCGCGTCCCTCTGGACGCGCGCCAGACTGTCGAATTCCCCGTCGCCGAGCGCCAGGCCCTGATGGACTCCTACGTCCTCATGAACTTCACCCGCGCAGACCTTGAGCTGTTCATCACGCGCAACTACGTGGACGCGCAGACCCGCGCCGCCCTCGAACGTCTGATCGAGATCAAGACCCGCATCGCCTCCGTTGACGCCCACCTCAGCGCCATCAACGCCGAGGCCGAAGAGATTTCAAAGGATCAGGCGCGGCTGCGCGAGAACATCAAGGCCCTGACCGCCACCGCCGAGGCCAAACAACTAATCACCCGCTACGTCGCCAAAGCCGACGAACAGGAGTCGCGCCTCGAACAACTCACCAAAGACCGCAAAGCCGCCGCGGAAGAACGAGCCCGCCTCCAATCCGAACTCGACACCGCCATCCGCAACCTCGACATCAACCGCAACCTGACGCAGTAAGGCAAAAGTAAAGGGAATTGTGTATTCAACAAACCCACCTGAGCCATGATAGTATTCCTCAAACTAGGAGGAATACTATCATGGCTAACCCGCCGGGCAATTATGAGCCACGCGTTTGTGGATGGTGTGAAGGTTCGGGGATGATGCAAGGCACGAGCGGTCAAACATACTGCGCGCCATGCAAAGGGCAAGGTAGTGTTGCCGTGCTTGCCCCAGGTTTATTATGCCCTCACTGTCAAGGTTCCGGCTCTAAAACGGGCGAGCATAACAGGCTATCTGATGCGTGTCCTATGTGTGCGGGCACAGGTTGGTCGCACAGGTGGAAGAATGAATAGAAGGCTTATTTCTTCTTCGCCGGGTGCTTCTCCGGCAAATCTAACTCATCATCAATCAAAACGTCTGTCGAACTCCCGAACGAGCGCGCGTAGGCCAACAATATATGCAGGGGCGGCTCAAGCACTCCCCGCTCATACTTTGAGATGTAATCACGCTCTAGCTCATCCTCTACTCCCAAACGCTTGAGCATCCCGCCTTGCGACAATTCAAGCCGCGTGCGTATCTCCAACAGCTTCGCGGCTAATCGCTCGGGCTTCTTTCTTTTCGGCTTAGGCTGCCGCCTAGACTGTATCAAGAGGGATGCCCTCCTGATACAGAGGCAAACGCCCGCGCCTTGCTTTTAGGGACGTACGTCCCTAAAATACGTCTGCTCAATTTTATCGCCGTGAGAAGAAGCCTTTTCTCAACGGCGGCGCTCATCACTCAGCTTTTGAGGTTGAGGCTTGAGACGACGCATGGTTGCCGTTGCCAGATTTTCAACCAGACCACTCGCATCTTACCAAACATGCACGCGTCTTCACATCAAAGGAAGCTCACGAATGAAAAGAAGAGAAGAATATCGGGCCAAAATTACAAACGACAGCGGCCTCACTCGCGGTCGCGTCCCTTGCCCGCTCTTAAATAACATCAGGGCACGGCCCGGCGACTACCTCATCTTTCGTCTGGATGATTCGGGCAAGGTCGTTGTGCGCCTGTCACGCTCAAGGAAGAAATCAGGAAAAACTAAGAGTAAGCGCAGTTGACTCTGGGAGCGCACGTCTAGGGCAGGCTGTGCGCCCCCCTTGGCCGCGCGTCCGCTTGCAGGGTGAAAGCAGACTGTGCGGAGAGGCCGCCGCGCGAGCCGCTTCTTACAGAGCGCGTGGCGGCCTTGCTTTCTGTATAGTAAAAGCCCCGCTCGTTTGAACGGGGCTTTTACCCTTGCCTACCCTTTGGTCAGCTCGTCGGCGATTTCTTTGGCGTCGAAGACCTTGCGGAGGACTTCGAGGATGCCGCGGGAGTCTACGGAGATGGAGCGGTTGACCGCTTCGTCGTAGTAGAAGTTGCCGACGAGCGACTGGATGTTGCCGTCGAAGATCAGGCCGACCAGTTCGCCGTTCTTGTTGATGGTGGGCGAGCCGGAGTTGCCGCCGATGATGTCGTTGGTCGAGACGAAGTTGTAGGGCGTCTTCAGATCGACCTTGGACTTCCTCTCGGTCCAGCGCGGCGGCAGGTTGTACGGGAATTTTTGTTGGAACTTCATCGAGCGGTCGTACAATCCGCCGATGGTCGTGAACGGTTCGAGCTTCTGGCCGTTCTCCGAGTAACCCTTGACCGAGCCGTAGGAGAGTCGGAGCGTGAAGGTCGCGTCCGGGTAGAGCTTCGTCCCTTCGGTCTCGAAGAGCGCGCGGGCGATCTTGCCGTAGCCCGTGCGCTCGACGCCGACCACCTCGTTCTCGTAACGCTTGCGCACCTCGCGCGACTCCTTGTCGATGTCGCGGGCCAGCACGATCAGCGGGTCCGTGGACTCTTCAATCGCTTTCGCCCCGCCGGCCGCGAGCTGCTTGCGGAACTCCACGTCCTTGAGTTTCGTCCCGTCAATCAACTCGGCGGCGCGCGCCTCGGGCGTCTTGCCCGCCAGGATGCGCTTAACGAGCGCGTTGTCAGCGCCCATGACCTCGGCCATGAAGGCGAGCGAGTCCGCGAGCTTCATTTTCTCGAAGTCTGTGTAGATCGGCGCGGGAGCGTAGAGCGCGTTCTCAAGCGAGGCGCGGCGCGCGTCCGTGAACTCGGGCAGGCGCTCGGCGTTCGGCTTCTCGTTCTCGGCGGCGAGCCGCACGAGCGCGCGTGCGAAGCCGAAGAGTGTGGTGTTGAAGGCCGAAGCCTGATCCAGAACCCTGCGCTCGCGCGCGTAGGAGGCGAACCCCTTGTGCGCCGCCGCAATCGCTTCCCACGCGTCGCCGTACTCCTTCTGCCGCCGCGCGTCCGCCCCTATGGCCTTACGCAGCGCCTCCTCCGACCGCAGCTTCTGCGCGATCAGGTTCTTGTCCTGCAAGCCCGCGAGCTGGCCGCGGTAAACTTTCAGACTGTTCTGCACGCTGTTCAGCTCGTTCTGCGCCTGGCGCGTCTGCTCCTCGCCCATCGCCATGTACTTCTTCAACATCGCCTCGCGCCCTTCCAACATCCGTATGACGAGCGGGATGCTCACGTCGCGCAACTGTTCGAGGTGCGCGACCGTGTTGAGGCGCTGCGTCGTCCCCGGATGGCCGACGACGAAAACCAACTCGCCTTCCTTCGGGCCTTTCTCAGACCACTTCAAATAGTTCTCGACGCGCACGGGCTTGTCGTTCTCGTAGGCGCGCACCAGGGCCGCGTCGATGTTGAAGCGCGGGTAATTAAAGTTGTCCGGGTCGCCGCCGAAGAAGGCCGCCTGGAACTCTGGAGCCCAGACGAGCCGCACGTCCGTGTACTTTTTGTAGCGGTAGAGATTGTACTGGCCGCCCTGGTAGAGCGTGACGACATCGGAGCGCAGGCTCGTCGCCTTGAGCGAGTCGGCCTCTATCTGGCTGATGGCGGCGCGACGCGCAGCGAAGGCGTCGGCCGCTGACATGTCAGCCTTGACCGCGCCGTTGATCTTGTCGGTCACGTCCTCGATGCCCACGAGCATGTTCAGTTCGAGGCTCGGAATCTTCAGTTCCTCTGCGCGCGTGTGCGCGACGAAGCCGTCCTTGGCGTAGTCCTTCTGCGCCGTGGAGAGTTCGCCGACGAAGTCCTCGACGATGTGGTAGTTGGTCAGCACCAGCCCGTCCGGCGAGACGAAGGAGCCGGAGCCGTTGGGGAAGCGGACGGCCGCCATCTGAACTTTCTTGAGCCACGCGTCCGTGACCTCGAACTTGTACTTGCGTTTGATCTCGGCCTTCGGCACGTTGTTAATCGGCCACATGCCCTCGTCCGCGAAGGCCGTCAGCGGAAGCGTCTGGCCGATGAAGAGCGCCGCCAGCAGCGCGCACAAAAATTTTCTCAGTCTCATAGAAGTCCTCTTAAAAAAAGTCTGGTTGAGCGGAGGAGAAGTCCAAGCGCCTGTTTAGAATCCGGGTCATCGCTAAGGGATGCCTGAATTGATAACCGCCAGCGACGTGTCATGTCAAGCCGTAACGGCGGAACCGCCCGGAAGTCTCTCCTGACTTCCGGGCGGTTCCGCCGTTCGGTTGATCGTCCGGCTGCTGGTTAGTCGCGGCCGCCTTCCTCTTTGCTCTGCGTCTTCGCGTTCTGTTCGAGGGCTGCCAGGCGGGCGGCGAAGGCCGCGTTCATGGCGCGCAGCTCATCAACTTCCGTGCGGAGCTTCTCGACCTCGGCCGTCTTCTTCTCAAGCTCAAGCGTCCGCTCGTCGAGCGCCTTGACGGCCGCGATGCTGACGCCCGCGAGGTCCTGCACGCCGATGGAGGTGTTGCCCGTGCCGAGCTTGAACTGCTGGTAGAAGTCCTCGGCCATCGGTCCCATGTGGCGCACGTTCTGGCCTTCGGAGATGTAGTTCCAGGTGCTGACCGGAATCGCGCGCAAGCGGGAGAGCACGTCCAGGCCGCTGACCGCCAGGAAGTTCTCTTTCGTCGTGCGGCTCGACGTGCAGTTGAAGACGCCGGAGCCCGCCGGCAGGTTGCAGCCCGTCGTGCCGCCCAGGTTCGTGCGGAAGCGGAAGCCGCCGGTGGCGCGCAACGCGAACTCGTTGTTCGCCGTGTTGCGGAACGTGTCGGCCGAAGCCGTGGCCGAGCCGTCCGACCAGATGAACGTGCCCTGGAAGCCGTTGTTCGAGGCGAATTTGCCCATCGCGGTGGTGTGGTCCTGGTCGGCCGTCACGTTGTAGCCGATGGCGACCGCCGCCAGGCCGCGGAGGTTGAAGGTGTCGGGGTCGCACTTGCCGTTAATCAGCGGCCCACCCGACTTGGCGTTGTTGCCCAGCGCGACGCCGTAGGTGTCGCACACGCGGTTGCCCGCGCCCGCCGAGAAGCCCGCCGCGCCCTTCACCTGATTGCCGCTGCCGAAGACGATGGACGAAGTGCTCTCGGCCGAGTTCGTGTCGCCGAAGGCGAGCGCGTAGAGGCCGATGGCCGTCGAGTTGGAGCCGCCCGCCCACGAGAAGAAGCCGACGTTGGCGTCGTCCCACTCGTTGTCCGCGTAGCCGGAGCGGAACGCGCCCTTGTACGAATCCCAAGAGGTGCGGTAGCCCTTGCCCTGCATGGGCGAGACGCCGATGCCCAGGTTGCCGGTGGCGACGAAGCTGCCGTTCTGGAAGACCTTGAACCAGGCAGGCGTGTGGCCGCCGGGGCCGGAGCAGCAGGTCGAGCCGCCGCGCAGGTTAATCATAGGGGCCGTGCCGTTGGCGTCGCCCACAGAGAGTTGCTCCGCGCCGGGAACGAACTGGATGAAGTTGGCGTCCACGTACATCTTGGTGGTGGCGTCCGTCGCGCTGACGGGGTTGGCGAGGTTGACGATGTTCGTGCCGTTCATCGAGAGGCCGTTGAAAGTGTTCTGGCCCGTCCAGTTGTTCTGGGCGCCGAGGCGCGCGATGTTCGGCGAGATGCGGTTGTCGTTAATGGTGGTCGTCGCCGCGCTGTTGACGGCGCTGACGATCTGGTTGCCGGTCATCGCGCTCCCGGTCGAGGCCGTCGTCATGCTCGTCCCGTCCGGGAAGATAAGCATGCTGCCCGCGCCGCCGATCTTGACGTTGCCCGTCACTTCGAGCTGGTGCGAAGGCGTCTGCGTGTTGATGCCGACCTTGCCGTTGGCCGCCAGGTAGAGCTGGCCCTTGTTGGTCTGGCCGTCGTTCAGGAAGCCCGCCGCGAACATCAGCGGGCGGATAGTGCCCGTGCCCGCGCTGCCCGTCGAGAAGACGAAGTCGGCGTTGCGCGCCCTGATGCCCAGGAACTCGTAGTCTGTCTGGTTGGCCGAGAAGTCCGTGCCGTAGAGGTTAATGCTTGCGCGGTTGTTGAACTGGCCTGTGCCGCGCGGGACGATGTTGACGGCCATGCTCGCGTTCGCGCCCGTGCCGCCGGGGTAGAGCTGGAACTGCGACTGGCTAACCGTCAGGCTCGGGTTCGAGATGGTCGGGTTGATGCCGGTCGGCGTCGCGTTGCCGATCTCTATGGCCCCGACGACGTGCAGCTTCGACTTGGGCGTGGCCGTGCCGACGCCGACGTTGCCTGTCTGCTCCGTGATGACGGAGTCGCCGAGCGTGCCGAGGTCGTCGGTCCACTTGGAGAGCTTGCCGGTCGTGCCGGAGCCGACGGCGTTAACCGTGCTGCCGCCCGCGTTGGCCCCTGCCGCGGCGACGACGCCCACGTTGGTTGTCGTCCCCTTAAGCGCGTTCGCGCTCGTCAGGACCGTGCCATCGCCGAAGCGTATGCCGTCGCGGGCCGCAATCGTGCCGGCCACGTCGAGCGTCGCCTGCGGGTTGGTCGTGCCGATGCCGACGCGCCCGTCATTGGTGACGCGCATCTGCTCTTTTTCCGTGCCGGCGAAGAAGTCGCCCGTGCGCAGTGTGAGCGCGCCGGACGTGCTGGTCAGCTCGCCGTTCTGGCCGTCGTGCCCGGCCACCACGGCCGAGCGCTCTTTGCCCGCGCGCAGGACCGTGACGAGCGCTTCGGCGCCCACCGGCTCGATCTTCAGGGCCTTGCGGCGCGTGTTGATCGCCTGCGACTGCGCGCTTGTCAACTCCGGCTGCGCCTCAGCCTTCAGCGTCAACTGGCCCGCCGTCGAGACGAGCGCGCCGAGCCGCTGGCCGAACTTGTTATTAAAATCTCTGACCGTCACGACGGCCAGGTACGTCCCGTCCGTCACAGGCTTCTTGGAGTCGGCCGCGTTCCAGTCTATGACGCTGCCCGCGCGCAGGCCGGAATCAAACATCAGCTCGCCCGCCGCGCTGTAGATTTCGAGCCGCGTTTGCAGGACTTGCCCCGCGGACGCGAAGCGGACTTTCGTCCCCTCGGTCGAAGCGGTCACGGCCTCGGTCGAAGCCGCCGGCTTGTTCTCGACCGGCTTTTCGTTTTGTGCCAGCGCCGCGCCGGTGAAAAGCATCAATGAGAGCGAGGTGATTAGGATTCTGAACGACTTCTGGAACATGGTTTTCATAAACTCCCTAACTTCAAATTTGGCCCGGTTCCCCTCTGGCCCCGGTCACTTGTTTCAATCAGGAGTTTTCCCCTCCACTTAGCTAACGCGGTTTTTTTGAGGATAAGGATCACCGGGTTAAGAAATATTTCCGAGCGCGAGAAAACCTTTGCGCCCCGGCGCGCATGAATTATTGAATCTGCCGCGGGCGCACACTCGCCGGAATACTTGCGCGAATTTTCCGTTGGGGTTAAAAAGTTGGCGGAGCAGTTTCCTGATGGATAACGAAACGATTGCCGGGCGGTTTGCGCGGCTGGCGAACTTGATGGAGATTCGCGGCGACGACCAGTTCCGCGTCCGCTCGTACCGCAACGCGGCCGAGGTGATAGAGACCTGGCCAACGCCGCTCAGGCAAATCGCCGCCGAAGACGGCGTCAAGGGCCTGCAAGCGCTGCCCGGCGTAGGCCGTGCCATCAGCGGCAAGATCGTAGAGCTGCTGGAGAAGGGTACCTTCGACGCGTGGGAGAAGCTGACGGCCGAGACGCCTGAGACGACGCTAGACCTACTGAAGGTGGGCGGCATCGGCCTCAAGACGGCCGCCACCTTGCACCAGCAGTTCAAGATCAGTTCGCTCGACGACCTCAAAAAGTTCGTCGCGGGCGGCGGGCTCGAAATGGTTGACGGCGTCGGCGAACGCAGCGCCGAGAGGATCAAGGAGAGCCTGAAACGTTTGTAGCTTAACGCCCGAAAGGGAGGGAAATTTCAATGAGACGAACAAGCCTGGCCGCGCTCGCGCTGCTCATCATCGTCGGTGGAGGCGCGACCGTCGCGGCGCAGCGGCTCGACAGTTTGCGGAGCTGGGCGGGCAAGTACCCCACGGATAGGACGGGACGCGTTACCAAAAGCTTCTTCCGGCTCGCGCCGGTGCAAGCCCCCCTGGCGAGGACGCTGAGCCGGAAGGACTTCAACCTGCTGACGCGCGTCTACAAAGTAGAGACCCCGATCAAGGAGCTGGGCGACTACCTGGCCGTCAAAGTCTGCATGCAGCACGACTGCGGCACATCCAACGCGGGCTTTGCCATAGACCTGCGGACGGGCGTCGTCTACGTCAGGATGAAGGAAGGCGATGACGTACGCTGGTTCGCCTCGAAAGGCTCCAACACAGACCTCCCGCAAGACGTTCAGGCTTATTTGAACGATTTCTCGGCAACCTAGAAAAGCAATGCGGAATGCGGAATGATGAATTAAAAACAACTGGTCTTTAATTCATCATTCATCCCGCAAAGTTCATCATTTCCTCAGTGTCCTTTCTCCATAGAGAGTTTTGTGAAGCGAATCGCGCCGGTGTGCTCTTTGGTCTTGAAGAGTCGGAGCAGGCCCTCGCGTCGCCGCCGCTCGTGCTCGTCGTCGCCGGCCGCCGCGACGAGCTGGCGCAAGTCGTCCTCGACTCCCGCGCGCTCGTCGTTCTTGAGCATCAGGAGCGTCAGCCCCGTCAGCGGGTAGCGGTCGAAGCTTTCAAACAGGAAGGAGCGCAGCGCAGGGCTCTGGCGCAGGTGGAACATGATGATGCGGTCGATGCCGTTCACGGGGTACTGCGGGAACGCGGCCGCGTGCATCAGCGCCGAGGCGAAGTTGGTGAGCAGCAGCTCGGCCATCGCCTTGACCTCGTCGCCGCTCACGGGGTCGCCCTCGCGCCAGCTCTTGTCCTCGTAAAAGTAGGGGCGCAGGTAAGGCTTCTCGACCAACACACGGACGTGGTCTGTCGTCTCCGTAATCGCGCGCTGGATTAACTGAATCTCCGGCTGCTTGCGCGAGATTTCGAGCTGCGTCAGGGCCGTCTCGATCTGCTCGCGGGCGAGCCGCAGTTGCTTGCGAAAGATAGAGAAGTTGAGCAGGCCAACCGTGACCAGCAGCAGTGTCCCGCCGAAACCGAGCAGCGAGATGATTACGTCTACACCCATCTAAAACCCTCCTCACGTAGCGAAATACTAAAGAAGGTTTTCGATTAGGGCGAGCCGCACGAGAGGATTTTTCAGAAATGTCCACTCAAACCCTTTGCGCCTCCGGCGTGAGAGATTTAGTTTCTCACGCCGGAGGCGCAAAGAGTTGGGTTCAGTTTTTTGTCAAGGTGTGAGGCCGACGCGCAGTCTGACATTACACCAACGGGCGCTGTTTGTCTGTACGCAACTGCAATAAGCTAGAATGAAATGGCCGCGGGACGCATCTGTCCCGCGGCCATCGGCTCGCGCCCGAAAGGGCTATTGAGATGTTAGAGACTTTGCGGCCCGGCCCTGAGCCTTACCGCCTGCCGCTTTTACTTCCGCCTTTACGTCCGCCGCCCTTCTTGGCGGCCCCTTTTTTCGCGGCCCCTTTCTTGGAGGAACCTTTCTTGGCGGCGCTTTTCTTGGCGGCTCCCTTTTTAACGCCGGCCGCTTTTCGCGCCCCGCTCGCGGCGGCTTTCGTCGCCCGCTTGGCGGCCCCTGCGGCGCGGCTCGTCACCTTGCGCGCGGCCTTGGCCTGCTTGTTGACCAGTTTCTTGTTCTCGCGTGCGGCGCTCGAAGCCACGCGGTTGACGGCCCCGCTCGCGCGCTGCGCTGTGCTGCGGCCGTCCGACTTCGTCATCCCCGCGACGGCCGAAACCATCTCGCCTGCCATGTTGGCCGCCGTGTCCATCGCGGCCCCGGCCACGCCCGTCGCCTGGTTGATGACCTCGCCCGTGACCGAAGTCGCCTGGTCAATCGCTTCGCCGGCGACGCGCGTCACGCCCCCGCCCCCCCGTTTACGTTTCTCAGCCATACGGCTCCCCTTTCCGCTTCATAAAGTTTGGTAAAACTCTCTGCGCAGTCCGAAACGCGTGTGGGGGACACTTTACCACAGATTGCGGCTCAGTGGATTTTCGGGTCGGCAAGCCTCATGCGCCGCCAGATGTCGTCCTCGTCCGGGAACTCAATCGAGGGGTTCTGGTTGAGCCTGACCGAGACGTTGACGATCTCGCTCAGCTCGCTGAAGACGTTCAAGCAGGGTGGGCAGCCGTCCAGGTGTGATTTGACCTGGCGCTCCAAGGGGTCTTCCAGCAGGTGGTCGTGCAAGTCGCTCAGTAAATTCAGGCTTTCCGTACAATCCATCGTTTGATTTCCTCCGGGCGGAAGATGAGAACTCCCTTTGGTGCTAATTTGTCGCGGCCTGTTGCCTGATGAGGTTCCTAAGTTTGAGCCGCGCCTTGTGCAATTGCGATTTCGAGGTCCCCTCAGAGATGCCCAGCATCTCCGCGACCTCGTTGTGCTCGTAGCCTTCGACATCGTGCAGGACGAAGACGTTGCGGTAGCCAGGCGGGAGCTGGGCGATGGCGTCTTCGAGCGCGATGCGGTCCACGACCGGCATGCGGGCCTGGTTCTCCGTGCCCTTCACTATCTGGTCTGGGGTCTCATCCTCTGCTGAGGTGAACTCGGGCCGGCTCTTGCGGCGGCGGAAGTGCATCAAGACCTGATTGACCGTCATGCGGTGGAGCCAGGTCGTGAAGGCCGAGTCGCCGCGGAAGCTGCCGATCTTTTTGAAGAGCTGGATGAAGGTCTCCTGCGCCAGGTCTTCGGCCTCTTCAGGGTTGGCCGTCATGCGCAGGGCGAGCGCGTAGACGCGGCGGAAGTGGCGGCGGTAGAGTTCCTCGAACGCGGCCAAATCGCCGCCCGCAGCCTGCTGCGCCAGCTCGTAATCGCTCGACTCGGGTTTTTCAATCTCTACCACACTCAAGACCGTTCTGCTCCCCCCTGGCTTAATCTTTTTCCGGCGACGCGATGACGAGCGGCTCACGCCGACGCGCCGCCTTGACCAGTCCGTCCAGGCCCCCTGGCACAGTTTCGACCCTGGACGAGAGCGCGCGCTGCACGCGTTTCGGCAGCAGGCGCGGCGCGAGCCCCGCGACCGCTTCGGCCAATTGCACCACGTCGCCGCCGCCGCGCCAGTGTTCGCGCACCACGTCTGCGTTCGTCCGCTTGATGAGTCGCAGAAGCGTCAGCGAGATCAAGTAAGCGTCGTCAATCTGCCCCACGAACGGAATCAGGTCCGGGACGAAATCGAGCGGCATCACCGCGTACAGCACGGCCCCCGCGAACAGCAGCTTGTCGGCCGTGGGCACGCGCCTGTCCGTCAACAGCCGCCCGCAGAGCGCGATCATGTTCGGCAGGAACATCAACAGATTCTTCATCCGGCGTTTCAGCTCGACGCGCGCCATTCTTTTCACTCTCCGTTGCAGCTTGAGTTTGGTTTTATAAGATAACCGTTTTGCGGGATGTTAACAAACCCGCACGCCATTGACCTCTCATCCCAACTGTCATATCGTTCCCACACCGATGGAATTTTTGACGGGAGTCTCCTTATGTGGAAGTGTGCGAATTGCGGAGAAGACGAGAACGAGGATTCCTTCAAGTTCTGCTCGACCTGCGGCACGCCCCGGCACGCGCCAGAGCAGGTCGCGGCCCCACGCAGAGAGATGGACGTGGCGTCCGCCTTCACGGCCTTCTCCGGCGACGCGCCAGAGCCGAACGGCGAGCGCCGCGAAGCTCCCGCTCAGAAATGGCACAAAAGCCACCCGCTCCGCGCCATCGGGCAGAAGTTCAAGGGCGCGCTCCCGCTTTACAACGGGCGGCTGAACCACGTCAAAGTCTCCGACGAGGCGCAGGACAAGCTGACGACGCTCGTCAACGCCGGCGTCTTTGCGAGCAAGGCCGAGGCGGCGGCCTACCTGATCGAGCGCGGCATCCGCGCCGAGACCAAACTCTTCGACATCGTCCGCCAGAAGCTCACCGAAATCGAGCGCATCGAACTTGAGCTGCGCAACCTCGTCAACGAAAAGCAACGCGGAATGCGGAATGATGAATGATGAATTAGAAAACGTTTGGCCTTTAATTCATCATTCATCATTCCGCATTCATCATTTGTCTTTATGAGCATACTTGAACAACTGCGCCAGCGCGCTGCGGCCGACCCGCAACACATCGTCCTGCCCGAAGGCGACGACCCGCGCACGGTCGCGGCGGCCGCCATCTGCGCGCAGCAGCGCATCGCGCGCATCACGCTGCTCGGCAACGAAGAGAAGATTCGCGCGGCCGGCGCGAACCTCGGCGGCGTCGAAGTGATTGACCACCGCAGGGCCTCGGACTTCCAGAAGATGGCGGACCTTTATTACGAGCTGCGCCGCGCCAAAGGCATGATGCCCGACGAGGCGCGCATGAGCCTCGCGGACCCGCTCTACTACGGCAACCTGATGGTGCGCTCAGGTCGCGCCGACGGCTCCGTTGCCGGCGCGACCAACACGACCGCGCACACGGTTCGCGCCGCGCTCCACTGCATAGGCGTGCGCCAGGGCTTCAAGCTCGTCTCCAGCTTCTTCGTGATGGCGCTGCGCGACGCGCAGTTCGGCCACGAGGGCGCGCTCATCTACGCAGACTGCGGCGTCGTCATAGAGCCTTCGGCGACGGAACTGGCCGAGATCGCCATCGCCTCCGCAGAGTCCTGCCGCGCGCTGCTGGGCACGACGCCGCGCGTCGCCATGCTCTCTTTCTCGACCAAGGGCAGCGCCAAGCACAAGCTCGTGGACAAGGTCGTCGAGGCGACGAAGACCGTTCGCGCGCGCGCCCCAAAGCTTGAGATCGACGGCGAGTTGCAGGTTGACGCCGCGCTGATTCCGGCGGTCGCGCAGTCCAAGGCCCCAGGCTCTGAGGTCGCGGGCCGCGCCAACGTCCTTATCTTCCCGGACCTGCAAGCCGGCAACATCGCCTACAAGCTGACCGAGCGCCTCGCCGGGGCGACCGCCATCGGCCCAATTCTGCAAGGTCTGGACA
The DNA here is from genome assembly GCA_963848875.1 of uncultured Acidobacteriota bacterium. GTDB lineage: Bacteria > Acidobacteriota > Blastocatellia > Pyrinomonadales > Pyrinomonadaceae > QHXM01. The sequence continues at coordinate 1,008,206 of CAWKFJ010000006.1, read as the reverse complement.
AGCCCGCCAACGACCTCTCCCGCGGGTGCAGCGCCGAAGACATCGTTGACGCCATCGCCATCACCGCCGTCCAAGCGCAAGCGAGGAAAAGCAATGCGGAATGATGAATGATGAATGATGAATTAAAAGACAACCGCTTTTTAATTCATCATTCCGCATTCATCATTGTTTTTCCCGCTGGGCAACTCGCGGCACGTTCAGGCGGCATCAAACGTGAGCCACAAGTAATTCCGCCCCCTTTTAATTGGAGGTTAGCAGTATGGCTCCGCGCCGTCTCTTTTTGCTTTTCATCGCTTTTGTAGTTCTGTGCGCGCCTGGCGCGCCGCGTGTTCTGGCACAGTCGGGCCGGCCGACTCCGACGCCTCCGCAAAAACCCGCCGACGACCAGGACCCCGTCAAAGTCTTCACCGAAGAGGTGCGGCTGCCGCTCGTGGCTTTCGACGACTACGGCTACTTCGACCCGACGCTGGGGCTGGACGACGTGCTCGTCATAGAGGACGGCGTCCAGCAACAGGTCCGCAGCGTGCGGCACACGCCAGCAAGCATTCTTCTCGTCCTGGACGTTGACGCGCAGATCACTGTCGGCAAGAAGACAGGGGCGACGAAGGCCATCGCCAAGCGCCTGCTCTCGCGCGTGCGCGAAGGCGACGAGGTCGCCATCCTACAGTTCGGCAACGGCGTCGAGGTCATGCAGGACTGGACGACCGCCGTCGGTCCCGTCCGCCGTGTCGTCGAGACCAAGCTCGCGCCGGGCAAACGCGGTCGGCTGTCGGAGGCTGTCTCGGCTGCCGCGCGCATGCTCAAGGACAAGCCCGCGGGCAACCGCCACGTCGTTCTCATCACAGACGGGATAGAGACGCCCGGCGGCAAGTTGCCTTACGCCGACGCGGTCAAGCAGTTGATCGCGGCGCAGGCCACAGTCCACGTCATCAGCTACACAGAACTGGTCCGCGACGCCATCGCCGAGCGCTACAAGAAGGGTCCGGTCACGGGCGGCGACGGCCAGCAGCGCGACCAGCGCATCGGCGCGCCCGACCCCACGATGCCCGACGGGAGCATCAACCGCACCCCTAGCTTCCGCGTCATGACGATTGACACAGACCGCGCGATGCGCCGCTGGTATAAGAAGTACGCAGAGGCCACGAAGGACAACGAGCGCCGGCTGACACAGCTTGCCGAAGAGACGGGCGGACAACTCCTGCTGCCCCGGTCTGCGGACGAACTGCTGGCGCAGGCGGACGTGGTGGCGCGTGACATCGGCGCGCAGTACGTCGTCACCTACACGCCTAAGCGCCCGCTCGCGCAGGCCGCCCCCGGCGAGTACCGCCGCATCGAAGTCGCCCCGCGCCGCACAGGCGTACGCTTGCGCACCCGCCGCGGCTACATTGCGAAAATGCAAAATTAAAAATTAATAATGCAAAAAGAGATTCAGAATCGGACGTTTGAATTTGCTCTACGCGTTGTTAATCTATGTCGGCGCCTTGATGAAAAGCCAGGAGTCGGGCGAACGCTTGGAAGACAATTACTTCGTGCAGGAACGTCCATCGGAACCAACGTAGAGGAGGCGCAGGCCGGTCAGAGCAGGGCCGACTTCGTTAGCAAAATCGCAATCGCACTAAAAGAAGCTCGTGAAACCCAGTACTGGCTTCGCCTACTGGCTGCCTCGAAAATACTCCCGCCTGAACGATTATCTGATCTTCAAACAGAAGCCGAAGAACTGATGCGAGTGCTCGGCGCAATAATCGTTTCAGCTAAGGGCGGCAGATGAACCGTCGGACGCGGGTTTTCCATTTTTAATTTTTAATTTTTAATTCTGCATTCCGACTGCGGTCATGTCATAGTCGGGCACGGTGGGGAGCACTTGCCTGAGCGTGAGCTTCTCCTGTTTCTTCATGACGGAGAGGCGGCGCAACTCTTCCCAGTCTTCGGGCGGGACGCGATGGAAGGCTTCGACGACGTGCGGGTCGAACTGGCGGCCGGCCCACTCGTCCAGCTCGGCGGCGGCCGCTTCGTAAGAGCGCGCGCGGCGGTAGACGCGGTCAGAGGTGATGGCGTCGAAGGCGTCCGCGACGGCGAAGATGCGCGCGTTCAAATCGATCTCGTGCGCCTTGAGGCCGAGCGGATAACCTGAACCGTCCCACTTCTCGTGGTGCTGTGCGACGACGCGCGCCGCGCCTTCTAGAAACTCTATCCCGCGCAGGATGCTTTGCCCGTGTGAGGGGTGCTCGCGCATCTTCTCCCACTCGGCCTCGTCCAGCTTCGCAGGCTTTCTCAAAATCGCGTCCGGCACGCCGATCTTCCCTATGTCGTGGAGCAGTGAGCCGAACTCCAGCGCCGTCATCTCCGTCTTCGTCAGGCCCAGCTCGCGCCCCAGGCGCAGGCTGAAGGTGACGACGCGCTCCGAGTGGCCGTGCGTCTCCGCGTCGCGTGTTTCGAGCGCGGCCGTCAGCGCCTTGAGCGTCGAGCGGTAGGCGTCTTCGAGCGACGAGAGGGCGCGGTCTAGCTCCATCGTGCGCTGCTCGACCAACTCTTCGAGGTGATTCTCGTAGCGGCGCTTGGCCTCGCGCAGTTCCTGGTGTTCGAGGGCGCGGCGGACTGCCGCCTCGACCTGACGCAGATCGAAGGGCTTCATGATGTAATCGAACGCGCCGAGGCGGAGCGCCTCGATGGCGCTCTCGATGGTCTGCATCCCGCTGATCATGACGACAATCGTCTCGGGGAGAGCGCCAGGACGTGCGGGATCATTTCGAGTCCGCTGATGCCGCCCATCGTGATGTCGCTGATGACTAGGTCGCGTTTTTCCGCGCGGAGGTGTGCGAGCGCCTCCTCGGCCGAGGCGACGGCCGCGCACTCGTAATCGAAGCCGAGCAGGTCGCAGAGCATTTCCCTGATATCCGGCTCGTCATCGACCACGAGCACACGCGCGCGGGCGCTGCTTTCTTCAAGCATAAGTTTCATCCACCTGTGTTATGGAGAATTTTTTGTGGCGGCGGCGCCCGAATGAGGGCGCGCCCACCGTGGGGCACAGACATTTTATAATCATCGCGACCCGGCTGGCAATCAACAATTTAAGGCGCCGGCAAATGTTGACCCGCCGCGCCGTCTGGCGTATTGTCTTGGCCCAAGTTCATTAACCGGCACCAAATCCCGACCATAGTCTTTTCGGCCCAGCGTCACAGTGTCCGAGCCGCGCACGCGCGCGCCGCTTAGTCTCAGAACCCGCAGATAAAGGAGCGTCCTCTATGTCTACAGCCAAACGCCTCGTCTCAATTCTCGTAGTCTTTCTCTTCGCGCTCCTAGCGGGCGCGCGGGCGCAGACGACCCAGGTGGAAGTCGCCGTCGAGGGCGACAGCGCGAACGCCCCCAACCCCGTGCCCGCGGCCCCCGCCACTCTCACGGGCGAGGGCACGAGCGGCAAGATCGCAAAGTTCACGGGCCAGCATACGCTCGGCAACTCCGTCATCGCCGAGAGCGCGGGCAAGGTCGGCGTCGCCACGACGGCCGCGCCCACCGCGATTCTGGAGATCAAAGGCCCGCAGCCGGCTCCAGAGCCTGCGACCGGCACAGACGCGACGCCCCTGCTGAAGACCAGCGGCGGCAAAGGCGGCGACACGACCACGGCCGGGGAGATTGCGGGGCTCGGGGCTAGTATTCACTTGCAGGCGGGGGCGGGCGGCAACGCACACCCGGACAGCACGAATGGCGGCGGCGGCTCCATCACCCTGCAAGGCGGCTTGAAGGGCACGGGCGGCACGGGCGGCGCGCCCGGCAACGTGCTGCTCGCGCCGCTCGGAGGCAACGTCGGCATCGGCCTTGGGACGGGGAAGCCGACGGCGCGGCTCACGGTCAAAGGGGCCGGGGTTCCTCATCTGGTCTCGGTCGAGAATACTTCCGGCACCGTGGGCAGCGTCGCCGTATACGGCAAGAGTAGTAAAGGACACGGAGTCTACGGCGTCGGCGCTAGTAGCTTCGCGGGCGTGTATGGCGAACCCGGCAGTTTAGGTTATGGCGTGTGGGGCAAAGCTTCCGGCTTCGGCTTTGGCGTGGTTGGCGAAAGCACCGGGAGCGGGCGCGGCGTGAGTGGTGAAAGCTCCAGCGGCTACGGCGTATTTGGCAAGAGCGACACCGGCGTAGGCATCAGAGGCGAAGGCCCCGATGGCGAGGGCGTAGTCGGCACAGGCAAGCTTGTAGGCGTCGAAGGCATTAGCACCACCGGCAAGGGCGTGCTCGGTAGAAGCACCAGCGGCTACGCCGGCTACTTCGAGGGCGTGGTCGGCGTCACGGGCACGGTGGAGTTCGGCTCGACCACGCGGCAGATGATCATCCTCCACACCGCCGGCTACGGCATCGGCGTACAGCCCTCCACGCACTACTTCCGCACCAACAGCGGCTTCGCCTGGTACAAGGACGGCACGCACGTCAACACGGCCTTCAGCCCTGGCACGGGCGGGACACGGCTGATGAAGCTCGATTCGGCGGGGAACCTGACAGCCACCAGCTTCAACTCGACGAGCGACCGCAACGCCAAGGCGAACTTCGCGGCCGTCAGCCCGCGCGCGGTGCTGGACAAGCTGGCCGCGCTCCCCGTCCAGACCTGGCATTACAAGAGCGAGGGCGAAACAGTCAGGCACATGGGGCCGGTGGCGCAGGACTTCAAGGCGGCTTTCGACCTGGGCGCGGACGACAAACACATCTCGACCGTGGACGCGGCCGGCGTGACGATGGCGGCAATCCAGGCGCTGTACCAGCAGAATCAGGAACTGGCCCGGAAAGTCGAGCGGCTGGAAGCTCAACTGAACCGCGTGACGCGCACGCTCAGGCGCAGGCGCGCCGTGAAGAGATAATCCCTTCCGTCAACAGACGACGACGGCGAGCGGGTTAACCCTGCTCGCCGTCGTCGTCTGTTTGCGAACTGCTTTTCTTAAACTTCAGTTCGTGCCCGTGAAGTTGGTCAGAGAGCTGGCGGCCTTGTTGGCGCTCAGGTTCGTGATGCTGCGCGTCGTCGGGGTGAAGGTGTAGCCCGTCTTGCGCGGCGTGATGACGTAGCTGCGGCCCGCGGGCAGCCCTGTGATCCTGTAGTCGCCCGTGCTGGAGGTGTTGACGGTGCGCGCCGTGAAGCCCGCGGTCGGGCTGGTGATGGTGACGGCGACCTGATAGATGCCGGTCGTCGTCCCCGCCAAGGTGATCTTCCCGACCACGCTGTAGGTCTTCGCGGTCGCGTTGAAGTTCTGCGACTGGTTCGCCGTCAGGTTCGTGTAAATCTTCGAGGCGGGCGAGAAGCTCCAGAGGATGCTCGTCGCGGGCTTGACCGTGTAGTTGCCGCTCGCGGGCAGCCCTGCGAAGCTGAAGTTACCGTTCGCGTCCGTCAGCACGCTCAAGGCGCGCGTCCCCGTCAGGCCGACCGTGACGCCGGCGACGCCCGTCGTCGTTCCCGTTTTGACGACCCTCCCGCTGAGCGTGTAGCTCGCCGTGCGCGCGGCGAAGTTGACGCCCGTCTGGCTCGAAGTCAGGTTCGTGAAAGTGGCGCTCGCGTTCGTGAAGGCATAGCCGAGCTTCCACGGCGTGATCGTGTAGGTTCCGCCCGCCGTGAGCCCCGTGAACGTGTACTCGCCCAGGCTGTTGGTCGTCACGCTCGCGGTCTTGGACCCCGTGAGCTTCATCGTCACCCCCGCGAGGTTGGCCACACCCAGAGTGACCTTGCCCTTGATGGAGGGCGTTGTCGGCGCGCTGCCGGACTGCGTGACGGTGTGCGTCTCGCCGTTGACGGTGATGACGGCCGTGCGGCTGGCCGTGCCCGTGTTGGCCGTGACGTTGTAGACGATGGTCTGGCTCGTCGTCCCGCTCGTGCTGCCCTGAGCAAGCGTGAGCCACGACTGGTTGCTCGTGGCCGTCCAGGCGCAGCCGGCAGTCAGGGCGAAGTTGTACTGCCCTGCGGTCGCCGCGACCGTTTTGGTGGCCGGCGACGCCGAGATGGAGCAGGAGGAAGAGAGGCACGAGTTGAAATCGGCGACGTGGTCAGTAATCTGGCCGATGGAGAAGTCGCAGAAGGTGAAGCCCGTGCCGACGAACGAGCCCATGATGGTGTTGCTGCAACCCGTCTTCCCGTCGGAATGGTCCGCGCCGAAGTTGTGGCCGATCTCGTGCGCCGTCACGATGTACCTGGCGGGGAGCGACGCGAGGCGCTGCGAGAAGCCGTAAGAGAAGCTCTTGTTTTGGCAGGTGACGCCGATCCAGGCGAGGCCGACCGTGCTGCCGACAACGTCCTTGCCCGTCCACAGGTGCGTCAGGTCGCGCTCGACGCCCGACTTGTTGGCGTTCCACCACTCGCCCAGCTCGTTAATCAGCCCCTTCTTGTCGAGTTCGTCCCCGATGCCGAGGCCGCACATGGCCCTCGTGTAACAGCCGCCCGGCTCGTTGGTCGTGTAGGGGTCTGTCGCGGCGTTCGTCCAGGTGTTCTGGTGGACGATGGTGAACGACAGGCCCAATTCCGTCTGGTAGACGGCCTCGACCTGATTCATGACGCTCTGGATTTCCGCGTTCGCCGCGGCCGAGCCGCCGAGCGCCGTGACGAACTCTGCGTCGGCGTCGGTCGCCAACTGCACGTCGCGGATGGTGGTCGCGGGCAGGACGCTGAGGCTCGCGGTCCTGAGTTTTTCGACTTTTGAGGAGATGGCCTCGGTCTGGTGTCTCAGTTCGCGGTCGAGTGTCGAGCCGACGCCGGCCTCCTCCGCGTTAACGTCCGAAGACTTGTAGAAGACGAACTCCGACGCGCCAGCCTCGGCCGAGTATTTGCTCTTAGGCTCTATGAAGTAGCGCTCGGCGGGGGTGACGATGACGCCTTCGAGCGTGTTGTCGTCCACGGTGAAGCGCGCGTCCGCGCCGGGCATCCCGCGCACGGTCCCCTTGAAGGTGCGCACAGGCGCGTAGTAGTCCGCCACCTGGCGCTCGACGCCGTCCGCGCCGATCTCGACGGCGTAGTAGTTGTCGGCCCGCATGTCGTTCGGCTCAAGCTCCAACTCGTAGGCCCCTGCGGAAGTCTGGAAGGACAGCTTGCCGTCGGCGCGTACGCGGCGCGCAGCCTCGGTCCTGTCCAGGTTCACGCGCTCGTAATGGCGCACGAGACGGTCCAGGTCCGCACTCTGCGGGAGTTCAGGGGTGGCCGGGCGCGTGCCACGGAGCTGCGCCCTGACGAAGACGTGGGGGATGGCGACCGTGTAGAGGGCGGCGACGAGGACAAAGGCGATTAATCTTTTCATGTCTCAGCGTAGTTCCTAAAGCGCGCGCGCGAGCAAGGTTTCACCTGTCACGGGCGACTGGATGTTCGGACGAAAGTGAGGACTCTGTTCGGCGAATCGTGCCAGCGCTGAGCGCTCAGCATGTGCTTATTGTACGGGGGGCAAAACGGACCGCGCATGTACCACGCGCGACCAGCATTAGACTTCAGCACGGGCCTGAAGGTTGCCTCAATAAATATGCCCGAACCGCTCACTCTGCGTCAATAATTAAGTTTTGACGGAGAATCGGCCTGAGGGCGGCGCGGTTGACGCTTTAACGGTCAATTCGTATTATTTCCCTCACCGCGCCGGAGTGGCGAAATTGGTATACGCACTAGACTCAAAATCTAGCGAGGTTCACTCCTCATGTCGGTTCGAGTCCGACCTCCGGCAAATCAATTCTCCGAGAGTTCACTGTTCGTGAGCCATCAAATCTTTTAATCCGCGGCTCATAATTTTTTATTTCCTCTCTCCTTGACCCTCATGCTAATTTGGCTTGTTTTGTTTGATGACTGGGAGTTCGGCTCATTTCATTCGTGTGTAGGCGGGAGAAGGTATTCGTGCTGAGAAGGATTGTGGTGGCGCTCGTGACGGTGATTTCGGCCCCAATTGTGATCGCGCAGTCGGAAGGTAAACCGGCCCAGGTTTGCGCCGGGTCGAACATCCCGTACGGCTACGTCGTCATCGGGCGGGTCACGACTGAGCAGTGCCGCAAGTTCGTCGATTTGCCCGAAAGGGACAACACCCTCGTTATCAAGCGGCCGGCCGCCAGGGAAGTCATCTGCGAAGACTCCCCCTACCCAGGCACCCACGCCGTCACGGGCCGCGCACGCAGCGTCGCCTGCCCCAACAACGCCAACGAGAATTACAACAACGCCCTCGTCATCGAGCGCTTCAACTGAAACTCACGGATTCTCCGCTTCGGCCTTGAAGAATCGGGCCGCCAGCCATAAAATAGAGGCCCCGGCAGGCAAAGTTTCCCGCGCGGCTCGATCCTTTTACCTCGCGACTCACGCGTTACCTAATGGCGGCGCTCATCACAGGACAGAAAAGTTTCTTCATCGCGCGGCACACAAGCAAACGGGACGCAACCTTTTGAAGGAGGATTCAACCCCCATGTTCTCGCCAACCAGATTCCGCACAGCGTTCGTTCTCTCAATCGTTTTAGCGGCCGGCTTCTCTTCACTCGCCTACGCGCAGAAGTCGAAGGGCGCGCCGCAGCAGACCGGCAAGCCCGTCGCCTGGCGCGACCCCGGCGACATCTCTTCACTCAATTTGATTCACGGCCCAGGTTCCCCAGAGATGGCCCCGCAGGCCCCTTTCACCTACATCTCGGAGAGCAAGATCGGCGCTTCGCCCAAGTTCAAGGTCAGAGACGCCAAGGGCGTCGTCTGGTCTGTCAAGATGGGACCAGAGGCGAAGGCCGAAACGGTCGCCACGCGCCTGATCTGGGCGATGGGCTACTTCGCCGACGAGGCTTATCACTACGACCAGATCGAAGTCCAGAACCTGCCGCGCCTGGCGCGCGGCGCTGAGTTCCAGTCGGGCCGCACGGTGCGCGACGTGCGCCTGGAGCCGCGGCGCGCCGAGATCAAGCGCGGCGCGATCTGGGACTGGCTGCAAAACCCGTTCGTCGGCCAGCGCGAGTTCGACGGCCTCAAAGTCCTGATGGTGCTCGTCGCCAACTACGACACGCGCCTCGACAACAACCAGATTTACACGGTCAAGAACCCTGAGACGGGCGAACTCGAAGCTCGCTACGTCGTGGCCGACATCGGCGCGACCCTGGGCAAGGTCGGCGGCATGGGCGGCGGACGCTCCAAGAACTCGCTGCCCGATTTTCGTTCCAGCAAGTTCGTTGAGAGCGTCTCGAACGGCATGGTCAACTTCGACTACAACACGAAGCCGAAGGGCGCGGGCGGCGCTTTCGCCTCGGTCTTCGGCGGTGGCTACGCCAAGCGCCAGGCCAACAAGGAGAAGGCCATGAAGACCATCCCCGTTGACAGCGCCCGCTGGATCGGGGAGCGGCTCGCCATGCTCTCGGATGAGCAACTGCGCGACGCCTTCCGCGCGGCCCACTACGACAACGCGACGATGGAAGGATACGTCTCAGTGCTGCGCGCCCGCATCAACGAGCTGACGCGCCTGCCGGCCGTCACGCCGGTCGCCACCGGACAGAACCGTTAAAAGGAAGTAACCGATGAAGAAGAGCAGCCCGGTTCGTTTCTACAGCCGCCTGCTTTCGCTCGCCCTGGCCGCCACGCTCGCGCTCGTCGCGGGCGCGGCCGCTTCGGGCTCCCGCGACAGCAACAAGAAGGCGGCCGGGGCTCCTGCCGAGAACTTCGGTAAGGTGAATGACCACTACTACCGCGGCGGCCAGCCCGACGCGGAGGGCTTCGCGCGTCTCAAGCAGCTCGGCGTCAAGACCGTGATTGACCTGCGCAAGGACAGCGTTGCGGCCGCGCCCGAGCAGGCGCGCGCGCAGGGGATGCAATATTTCAACATCCCCATGAAGGCGAGCCGCCCGGCCACGCCCGAGCAGGTGGACTCGTTCCTCAAACTGGTCAACGACCCCGCGAACTGGCCCGTCTACGTCCACTGCAAAGGCGGCCGCCACCGCACAGGCGCGCTCACCGCCGTCTACAGAATCACCCACGACGGCTGGACTGCCGACCAGGCGTGGGACGAGATGAAGAAGTACGACTTCAACGACAGCTTCTTCGGCGGCCCCCCGGCCCAGAAAAACTTCGTCTACGCCTTCTACGAGCAGCGCCGGGCCGCGGGTTTAAAGTAAGAAGTCAGAAGGCTGGAACGACTCAACCCTTTGCGCCTTAAGTTTTCTCTTTGCGCCTTTGCGTGAAACGTTGCGGGTTCTCGCAAAGGCGCAAAGTTAAAACGTAAGGCGCAAAGGGTTGAGCTTTTTTTCTTAGTCCAAAATCAAACCGCGACGGGCGCGCTGATGTGCGGGTGCGACTGGTAGTCCATTAGCTCGAAGTCCTCGAACTTGTAATCGAAAATCGAATCGGGTTTGCGCTTGATGACGAGACGCGGCGGCGGGTAGGGCTCGCGCGTGAGCTGCGTGCGGACCTGCTCGACGTGGTTCGAGTAGATGTGGCAGTCGCCGCCCGTCCAGACGAACTCGCCCGGTGTGAGCCCGCATTGCTCTGCGATCATCGTCGTCAGCAACGAGTAGCTCGTGATGTTGTAAGGCACGCCGAGGAAGCTGTCCGCCGAGCGCTGGTACAGTTGGCACGACAAACGCCCGCGCGCTACGTAGAACTGAAAGAGCAGGTGGCAGGGGGCAAGCGCCATCTGTTCTAGTTCCCCGACGTTCCAGGCCGAGACGATCAGGCGGCGCGAGTCCGGGTTCGTTCGTATCTGCTCCATGACGTTGCTCAACTGGTCTATCACGCGCCCGTCGGCCGTCTCCCACCGCCGCCACTGCTTGCCGTAAATGGGCCCCAGCTCGCCGTCCGCATCGGCCCATTCATTCCAGATGCTGACGCCGTTTTTTTTCAAATACTCTATGTTCGTCTCGCCGCGTATGAACCAGAGCAGCTCGTGTATGATCGAGCGCAGGTGCAGCTTCTTGGTGGTGACGACGGGGAAGCCTTCCGCGAGATTGAAGCGCATCTGGTAGCCGAAGACGCTGAGCGTGCCCGTCCCCGTCCGGTCCTCTTTGCGGACGCCGTGCTGCAAAATGTGGTTGAGGTAATCCAGGTACTGTCTCATTCTTCGCTTCCCCGCCGGGCCTGATTGGAAAAAGAGCCGCCGCGATGTTATATAGAACTTACGCTGGAAAAGAAAGTTTCGAACGAAGATGAGCTGGCCCGTAGGCATACAGGTGGATCAACAGGCCCCGGACTTCGCGCTGAAGGACGAGCGCGGCGAAGACTGGCGGCTTTCCGAGAAGCGCGGCCGTGTGGTCGTCCTGCTCTTTTACCCAGGCGACGAGACGCCCGTCTGCACCAAACAGATGTGCTCGGTGCGCGACCACTGGGCCGATTATCTGGCGACAGGGGCGGAGGTCGTCGGCGTCTCGACAGACACCGTCGAGTCGCACCGCAAGTTCAGCGAGCACCACGCGCTGCCCTTCCGCCTGCTCGCGGACCCGGAGAGCAAGGTGACGAGCCTCTACGGCGTGCGCTCTTGGCTGCCCGGTCGCTCGGCGCGCGCCGTGGTCGTGATCGACGCGGGCGGCGTCGTGCGCCACCGCCAGGTGCAGCCGCTCTCGCTCTTCCGCCCGAAAGATGATCAGGTGCTGGAGGCGATCCGCACCGCGCAGTCCGACCAGCCGGCGCAGGGCTCTGGCGCGGCGCTTTAGTTTTCCTAAGTCAGGAGGAATTTTCTATGTCAGACAAGATCAAGTGCGCGCGCTGCGGGCAGAAGCGGCCCGCGCTCGGCTACGCGCCCGTCCCGACGGAACTGGGCCAGAAAATCGGGGTGGAAATCTGCCAGCCCTGCTGGGCCGAGTGGCTCCAGAAGCAGTCGCAGATCATCAACCACTACGGCCTAGACCTCTCCAACCCGGACACGCACGGCTTCCTCTTCGACAACATGAAAGCCTTCTTCTACGGCTCCAGCGACCTCGCCCAGATAGACACGTCCAAAGAGGGCAGCATCAAGTGGTAAAGGAAAATGCAAAATTAAAAATTAAAAATGCAAAAGTAAGGACGAAAGAATTGCTCCCGGCCTTCCCTTTTTGCATTTTTAATTTTCAATTTTGCATTTTTTAGTGCTTGCGCGCCCGGCGCGTTCCGATGTATCATCCGCAATCCTAAGGGATTGCCAGTCCGGCGCCTGCGTCTTTCACAACTTTCCTGAAAGGCGCGAAAGTTCAAGGTCGTTTCTTTATCATTACCGCCGGGCTGAATCTGTGACGCCATTATGGACTCAGGGCAAACCGCCGCCGCCCGCTGCTGGCCGGACGGGCGGTGAGGTTCTAAAAAATTTGTACGGCTCAAGACAACAGGAGAACAATCCGATGAAGATGAAACTGGCGGCGTTTCTTGCGACGACCATACTCGCGCTCGCGGGCTGCGGTGGGGCCAGCAACACCGGCACGACTAACTCAACCAACGCGAACGCGACCAACCGGACTGGCAACTCTACCTCCTCCACGACCGCGACGCCTGACCCGAACATGGTCAAGGCCAACGCGAACGCGTCCGACGAGACGGGCGGCACGAAGGAAGGCTGCAAGTGCTCCGCAGCCGGGATGAAGTGCTCGACCGAGCCGGGCGAGAAGGGCTGCTGCGGCGCGAAGGACGGGGCCTGCTCGACGATGGTCGAGGGCAAGGCTTCCTGCTGCTCTGGCAAGGGCGGCGAAGGCGGGGCATGCTGCTCGGCCGCCGGCAAGATGGCCGCTGGCGAAGGCTCCTGCAACCCCGAAGCCAAGCCGGCCGCGACGGCCACCAAGAAGTCGTAAAGGCCGCGGCCCTTCGGACATAATTCCTGAACTTAAGTATGGACGGGCGACTCTAGCGCGCGCTAGAGTCGCCCGTCTTTCTTGCGCCCCGCCGAACTCCTGATTTAAGATACCTGCGCTTTCGTTCCCCTTATAAAATTCGCGTCGCCCGCCGAGACGGCCCGCTCGCAGCCGCGCTCGCAGCGTGCGCCGCTGTTCATCCGTCATGCAGTCAAGCTCGGCTCAATGGCATCACGTAAACGCACGGAGGAGAGATTAAGATGAAGAGATTCAGCATTCTGCTCGCCGCCCTGGCGCTCGCCGCGCTCGGCGCGGCCTGCGGCGGCGAAACCACCACCGAAAACCGGACCACAAACACGACGATGACCACCAACGCGTCGAACGGCAACAGCACCACGACCACGACGACGAACACCACCGTCACCGCCAACCGCGGCGCTTACAACGCCAACATCAGCGAGTCGGACTACAACAAAGATAAAGAGACTTTCGCCCAGAAGGCCAAGGACGCGGGCGACAAGATCGGCGCGGGCCTGTCGGACGGCTGGCTCTGGGTGAAGGCGCGCGGCGCGCTGCTGGCGGCGGACGACCTCGAAGAGTCCGGCATCAACGTTGACGTCAACAACGGCGTCATCACACTGCGCGGGACCGTCCCCAACAGCGATCAGGTGAAGAAGGCAGACGCGGCGGCCAAAAGCGTCGGCGGCAGCAAGGGCGTCCAGAACCAGATCAAAGTCGGCGGCGGCGACGCCAACGCCAACCGCACCGCCCCGGCGAAGAAGTAAGCCAACAACATCCGGGGCCCTTCTTAACGCCTTTGCGTCTCCAGCGTGAAACAGCTTTTCTCACGCTGGAGGCGCAAAAGGGTCATGCCGTTTGAGCCTCTTGAATTCTGAAACCGTTATGCCCAAAGCCCACGCGCGAGTCGCCTGCGCGCTCATCTTACTCTTCGCCCTCGTTGCTCAGCCCGCCCCTTCGCGGCAGCGCGCCCTGGAAACTTACGCCATCACCAACGCGCGCATCTTCCCCGTCTCCGGCCCGGTCATAGAGCGCGGCACAGTCGTCATCCGCGACGGGCTCATCGCGGCGGTCGGCGCGGACGTGAGCGCGCCGGCCGACGCGCGCGTCATTGACGGTACGGGCCTGAACGTTTACCCAGGCTTGATCGACGCCAGCACGACGCTCGGCCTCCCGCAACCCACGTCCTCTGCGGGCGGAAGCAACGCCTCCGCCCCTGCGACGCCCGCGCCGTCGCTGGCCCCTGCGGCGTTCGACACAGCTTCGGCCCGCCCCCCAGGCTTACGGCCAGAGACGCTGGCCGCGGACCTCATACAGCCTGGCGGCGCGCAGATCGAGGCGGCCCGCAATGCCGGGCTCACCTCCGCGCTCGTCGTGCCGCGCGAGGGCGTGCTGATGGGCCAGTCCGCCTTCGTCAACCTCGCGGGCGAGACTCCCAGGCAGATGCTCGTGTACTCGCCCGTCGCCCTGCACCTCGGGTTCACCCCGCTGCGCAGCGGGGTCTACCCGGCCAGCCTGATGGGCGTCTTCTCGGCCGTCCGGCAGATGCTGCTCGACGCCTCGCGCCTGCGCGAGGCCAACCAGATTTACGCGCGCTCGCCCCGCGGCCTGCGCCGCCCCGAGCAGGACCGCTCGCTCCTCGCCCTACAGCCCGTGCTCGCGCGCGAGACGCCCGTCGTCATGCACGCCAACACGGAGCGCGAGATTCGCCGCGCGCTCGATTTGGCACAGGAATTCAACCTGCGCGTCATCATCAGCGGCGGCGCGGAGAGCTGGAAGGTCTTGGACCGTTTGAAGGACGTGCCCGTCCTGCTCTCGCTCAACTTCCCCAAACGCACGACGACGCAGTCGCCGGACGCGGACCCGGACCCCTTGCGAGTCCTGCGCGAGCGCGTGGATGCGCCCAAGACTGCGGGCCGTCTTGCTGCCGCGCGCGTCCGCTTCGCCTTTCAGTCCGGCGCGATGGAGAACATCTCTGACTATCTCATGAACGCGGCGAAGGCGGTTGAGAACGGACTGTCGCGCGACGAGGCGCTGCGCGCCCTGACCATCAACGCGGCGGAAATCTTCAACGTGGCCGACCGCCTGGGCACGATAGAGGTCGGCAAGATCGCGAACCTGACCGTCACGCGCGGCCAGCTCTTCGACAAGGGCGTGCGCGTCGCACACGTCTTCATTGACGGCCGCCCGGTCGATTTGAAACCCGTCACGCCCTCGGGCGCGCCCGCGCTCGCCAACGGGACCTGGACGCTCAACGTCCAACTGGGCGAGGGCGAGCAGTCCGTGACGCTCGTCCTGCAACAGGAGGGCGAGAACTTGCGCGGCTCGATTCAGGGCGCGCTCGGCTCGGCCCAGATCGCCAACGCGTCCGTCGGCCCCTCCGGCGAGATACGTTTCACAGTCCGCGTCACCGTCGGCGGCCAAACGACCGAGGCGACTTTTACTGGCACAATTACCGGCAACGAGATGCGCGGCACAGTCCAGGCCGTCGGCCAATCGCCCGGCACGTTCACCGGCACACGCCCCGGCGCGACCTCTGCGCCTTCACCTGCGCCTTCGCCTGCGCCCGCGCGCACGCCGCCCGCAATTGGCACAAATCTTTCGGGCACCTGGACGCTCGCGGTCGCCGCCGGCGGGAGTACCATTCCGGGGACGCTCACGCTCAGGCAGGAGGGCACGCGTCTTTCGGGCACTCTGGAGAGCGCCTTCGGCAAGACCGAATTGACGGACGGCTCCACGAGCGCCGAAGGCTTCCGCTTCACGGCGTCGGCGGTCGTAGAGGGGCGCACGGTGGAGATAAACGTCGCCGGGACCGTCGCCGGGAATCAGCTCGACGGCACGGTGACTTCCGAAATCGGGGCCACGACGTTCACTGGAACCAGACCACAAGAGCAGTGATGATGAAAACTTTGCTGACCTTCGTTCTCTTGCTCGTGCTGGCGGCGCAGACTCCCGCGCAGCGGCGCGAGGCCAGTCCGCAGGAGACTTTGATTCGCAACGCGACGGTCCTGACCGTGTCGCACGGGACGCTTCATAACGCGGACGTGCTGCTGCGCGGCGGGAAGATCGCCGCCGTCGGGCAGAACCTGAAGGCAGCAGCAAACGCGCGCGTGATTGACGCAACCGGCAAGTTCGTCATGCCGGGCATCATCGACTGCCACTCGCACTCCATGCTCGATGCCATCAACGAGCTGACGCTCTCGGTCACCTCTATGGTCCGCACGCGCGACGTGCTCAACCCTACGGACCAGAATCTCTACCGCGAGCTGGCCGGCGGCGTAACGACGATGAACCTGCTGCACGGCTCAGGCAACGCCATCGGCGGGCTGAACACTGTCGTCAAGAACAAGTACGGGCGGCCTGCCGAGGAGTTCGTCTTCGAGGGCGCTCCGCCCGGCATCAAGTTCGCTCTCGGCGAGAACCCCAAGCGCAGCAACTTCGTCATCCCGACGCAGCCGCGCCGCTACCCCGCCACGCGCATGGGCGTCGCCGAGATCATCCGCGAGGCGTTCACGCGCGCGCGCGATTACAAGGCCGCCTGGGACGAGTACCGCGCGGCCCAGAAGCGCGGCGAGAAGAACCTGATTCCGCCGCGCCGCGACCTGCAACTCGAACCGCTCGTCGAAGTCCTCGAAGGCAAGCGCTTCGTCCACGCGCACTGCTACCGCGCCGACGAGATCGTGACGCTCATCAACATAGCAGACGAGTTCGGCTTCAAGGTCCGCACGTTTCAACACGTCCTGGAAGGCTACAAGGTCGCGCGCGAGATCGCGCGCCACGGCGCAGGCGCTTCGACCTTCTCCGACTGGTGGGGCTACAAGATCGAAGCCTACGACGCCATCCCCTACAACGCCGCCGTCATGTACCGCGCCGGCGTCCTCGTCTCGCTCAACTCAGACTCCGACGAATTGGCCCGCCGCCTCAACATAGAAGCCGCGAAGGCTATGAAGTACGGCGACGTGCCTGAGGACGAAGCCCTCAAGATGATCACGCTCAACCCTGCGCGCCAGCTCGGCATAGATTCGCGCGTCGGCTCCATTGACGTAGGCAAGGACGCGGACGTAGTCATCTGGAACGGTCACCCTTTGAGCACGCTCTCGCGCGTCGAGACGACTTTCGTGGACGGCGAGATTTTCTTCGACCGTCAGCAAGACCTCGCGCGCCGCCCGCAGCTCGAAGCCGAGCGCAAGCAGCTCGAACAGGCCGAAGCCAACCGCGCCCCCTCCCAGGCTGCGCCGAGCGCCACGCCGCGCAAACCGGCACAAAATGAAGACGACCGCGACGGAGGCGCTCACCGGCGATGAGTACACGCGCTGACAAACGCACGCCGAAGAGCCTCGCTCTCGTCATCGCTTTGACGGCGCTCGCCTGCCTGCTTCTTCCGTCACTCGTCCGCGTCCGTGCCCAGACGAGCGCCACGGCGCAACAGGGCGTGCTCGCGCCTCAGGGAACTTACGTCATCCGTGGCGCGCGCGTCGTGACCGCGAGCGGCCCCGACATTGAGAACGGGACGGTCGTCATCCGTGGCGGGAAGATAGAGGCCGTCGGGACGAACGTCGCAGCCCCCGCCGGCGCGGAGGAGATTAACGCGCAGGGCCTCACGGTCTACCCCGGCATGATCGACCTGGGGACTTCGATTGGCCTGGTCGAGATCAGCAGCGGCGGGCCCGGCGGCGTGGACGCGAGCGAGGTCGGCGACATCAATCCGAACGCGCAGGCCATCACGGCCGTCAACCCGCACAGCGCCTACGTCAACGTCGCGCGCGTCGAGGGCGTCACAAGCGTAGCCACGCTCCCGCTCGGCGGCCTCATCGCGGGTCAGGCCGCCTTTATCAACCTGGACGGCACGACCGCCGCCGAGATGGCCGTCGTCCCCTCGGCCGCGCTCGTCATCAACTACCCGCGCGTCAGCACGACGAGCTTCGACGCCCTCTTCAACCCGCAGGAGGGCAACCTCAACGAGGCGGTCACGACGCGCGACCGCCAGCTCGAACAACTGCGCAAAGTCCTGCGCGACGCCGAAGCCTACGGGCGCGCGCAGGACGCCTACGCGCGCGACGCGCGGCTCCCGCGCCCGGATCGCGACGTCGTCCTCGCCTCGCTCGTCCCTTACGTGCGGGGCGAGCGCCCTGTCTTCTTCCGCGCCAACCGCGAGACGGAGATACGCGGGGCCGTGCGCTTCGCCGAAGAGCTGCGCCTCAAGCCGGTCATCCTCGGCGGCGGCGAGGCGTGGAAGGTCACGGCCTTCCTGCGCGAGAAAAATGTGCCAGTAATTTTGACCAACATCTTAGACCTGCCGCCGCGCGAGGACGACCCCTACGACACGAACTACGCCGCGGCCGCCAAGCTGCAACAGGCCGGCGTGCGCTTCTGCATCTCGTCGGGCAGCGCAGGCCAGTTCGTGCGCAACCTCCCGCTCTACGCGGGCATGGCCGCCGCGTTCGATTTGCCCCGCGCCGAGGCCGTCAAGGCCGTCACGCTCTACCCGGCGGAGATCATGGGCGTCGCCGACCGCTTGGGCTCCATCGCGCCGGGCAAGGCCGCCAACTTAATCGTCACAGACGGCGACCTCCTGGACGCGCGCACGCACGTCCGCCATCTTTTCATAGCGGGCCGCAGGCTCCCGCTCACCAGCCGCCACACGGAACTGTACGACCAGTTCAAGGACAGGCGCTGAGGCCGAGCCCACCAGGGAAAGGATTTAAGAGATGAAAACGGCAAGAACTATTTTCGTCACGCTGCTGGCGCTCGCCTCAACCTTGTCCGTGCTGCCCGCCGGGCGCGCGCATGGGCCTGCGCGCGGCGAGCGGAAGAGTCGGATCGTCGGCGTCGTCCTCGACCCCGTCGGCGCGCGGATAGCGAACGCCACCGTCAGAATCGAAAACGCGGGCGCGAAGCGCGAGGCGTACACGAGCGACGAAGGCTCTTTCGAGGTCGAGCTGCCCGCGGGAGCCTACAGGATTACGGTCGAGGCTCAGGGCTTCCAGAAAGTCGAGCTAGCCTCCTTCCGCGCCCGCGCCAACCGGCGCGAGTCCCTGAAGATCAGCATGAAGGTCAAGCCCCCCGAGTCCACATTGAAGATCGAGTGAGCGGCCGCTCGTGCTTACCATCTACACGCTGGAAAAAGGCGCGACCTCACAGTCACACGCGCCTTCTTCTCAATCTCCCCTGACCACTCTCTTTTCCGGCGAGATAATGGCCGGCATCCCTCTGTGCTGCCAGCAGCGGCCCGTGCCGCGGACGCGGCGCTGGCAGGGGGTTCCTTTCTGTGTGCGCGCGCCGCAGACGGAGACGACCTCGCCGGGTTCGGTCGGGCGCTCCGTAGCTGTCCCGTCCGGGCCGTAGTGCGGCTCTGCGTTCTTCGACGCGCCAGCGGCTCGCTCGTCGTCGTCCGCGGGCGGGGCCGTGAGTTCCGCGAGTTGCGCGCGCTCGACGATTAAAGGGGGCGGCGCGGGTCTGGCAGCGCGCCCGAGGAAGAGGCCGACGAGGAAGAGGGCCGCGCCCGCGGCCGCTCGCGGCAGGATTTGTGCTTTGCGAAAACGGGGCGCGCACTCCGCGCAGAAGCGGCGGCTTGTCCAGACGCGCCAGCGTGGGCGCTCGATTTTTGAGCCGCAATCGGCACAGAAATTTGGTTTGTACACGGCGGGAACCTCCTTCGAGAGTGAAGCGCGTCTCTAGAAAGAGAAGCGCGCCCGGCGAGGACTCTTCAAGGGTGGTGTGAAGACGCCCGGTTAGCGTGGCGGAATTATACGCCCGTTGCGGCCGGCGGCACAGTCCCCGCCTTGTGTTGCGCGCGCGGGCGTGAGTTGCAGCCGTGAGACAAGCGTGCTATAGTTCCAAGCCTCCCGAAATTTAAAGTGGCGAAAGTCTGACTTTGTCCCGATGCGCCTGAAACTTTATTGCAACCGCTACGCGCATTTCAAAGACGCCATCGTGTGCTCGGTCAGTTGTCCCTACCGCACGCGCTGCCAGGACTTCGCAATCTTTTATGACGAGAACCGCGCGGGCGTGGACGCGCTCGTCGAGGACTACTTCGCTGCGCACACAAACGCGCAGCAGCAGCGCAGGCCCGCGCCGCGGCTCAGCGCCGCAGTCGGCCTGCGCGAGCTTATCCGTTTAGAGGTGAAGAGAGAGATGCAGGAAGCCGTATACATCTGGATCGGGAAAGACGACCAGGCAGAGCTGCTTGAGCTGGACGAGATCATCCGCCGCGCCGAGCGCGGGGCCAAGGCCAAGAACATTTACAAAGTGGCACAGGAGATGGAGCTGCGCTACCAGCTCGTGCCGCGCAAGCGGATCGAGAAAGCCAAGCGCGCCGTCGCGGCAGAGGCCGAGCGCGCCGCCGCCCGCAGCCGCCGCGGCCCGCGCCCCGTCCCCGCGGTCGAGCCGCAGCCCGCCCCCCTCAGCGCCGTCGCGCCCGCGGAAGCAGTCACACCCCTCCCCACGCGCCGGCGTAAAACAGCAGGCCGGTAGCAGTGGTCAGTGGTCGGTGGTCGGTGGTCAGTTAAAAACAGAAGCGTTTTTCTTTTAACTGACCACTGACCACTGCTTCACGGAGCAACTCTCGGCGGGCGAAAAGCGTCGGAGAGTGGCGTGTGTTGTGCTGCCCGGCGGGTGCTTGCCAAACCGAGCGCGCGCCGGGCATACTCACGCCATCTCTGTTTATCGCGACGGTCGTTTCGAGCAATGACTAACTTTCGCCCGTGTTGCGCCCCGCACGCCCTGAAATCCTTCTGTGCCATTTTCGTCATCGCCCTGGCTTGCGTCCTTTTGACGCCCGCTCCGGCCTCGGCCCAGGATGACCCTGGCGAGGTGTTGAAGGTCAACACCTCTCTGGTGCAGCTCAACGTCGGCGTCGTGGACCGTCAGGGGCGCGCCATCACGAATCTCGCGCGCGGTGACTTCTCTGTCTACGAAGACGGCGTGCTCCAGCCGATCACGGACTTCGAGCCCAGCGCCGCGCCCTTCAGCCTCGTGCTGCTGCTGGACATGTCCGGCTCGACGCAGAGTTTCCGCCCGACGCTCAAGATGTCCGCCTACCGCTTCCTGGACGCGCTCTCGCCCAACGACCGCGTCGCGGTCGTCACCTTCAACGAGAAGGTCGATACGCGCGTCAAATTCACGACCGATTTCCAGAAGGCCGCCAAGGCCATAGAGTACGCGGAGGGCAAGGGCGAGACGCACCTCTACAAGGCGCTCGACTACGCGCTGGAGATGCTGGCCCAGGAGGGGAGCCGCCGCAAGGCGATAGTGGTCTTGACCGACGGCGTGGACACGCAGTTGAGGGTGCAGGACAGGAACTCCGCGGCGAACGCGCGCACGAACGAAGAGGCGACGGCCTCCGTCAAGCCTGACGAGAGCGGGCCGCTCAGGGCCGTGCTCGCGGCCGCGGATCGCCAGGGCGCGACCATCTACCCGCTCGCCCTGCCCTCCGGCGACCCCAAACGCTTGGCCTTCCCCGTGCCTGCGCAGATCGCCATCTACACGGCCGCGCGCGCGCGCATACAGGCGCTGGCCGACCGCACGGGCGGCCGCCTCAACGAAATCCGCCGCCTCGAAGACATGGGCCGCATCTACGCCGAGGTCGCCGCCGACCTGCGCACCCTCTACACGGTCGTCTACCGCCCAACGAACACGAACGCGCCCGCCGGCCGCTGGCGCGCCATCCGCATCGAAGTCTCCCGCCAAGAACTGATCGCACGCACCAAGCCCGGCTACTTTGGGCGTTAATTTGACGACGACACACGCGCCCCGCTTAATCAAAACGAGCCCGCTTGACACTCAAGAAGCGCGCCCGTATATTCTTTTTTCCGCTTTAAGCGAGCGCGCCCGTAGCTCAGTTGGATAGAGCGTTTGGCTACGAACCAAAAGGTCGCACGTTCGAGTCGTGCCGGGCGCACCATCAGTTTTCAGGAAGAGGCTGTAACGCAGCCTCTTTTTTAATGCGGCCAAGCCCTACAGGAATCGCGCTCTTGACCTGAAGGCCGAACGAATTTTATAGTTAATCATGTCGCCTCACTCGGCGGCTCAAGTAAATCCCGCCGCAGTTCCTTCCCCAGTCTTAATCAAAGAGTAGCTGAAGTGAAGAAGACCTTATTTTGTCTGCGCGCGGAAGCCGTGCGCGGGCGGGATTTCCTTTCATCTTTCAACAATTATTCTCAAGGATTCATCATGAAACGCACGCTCGCTCTCTTTCTCCTGACGCTCGTTTGCGGCGTCGTGTCTGTCAAGGCTTCTGTCCTGGAGGGGCAGGTCGTAGAGGTTCACGACGGCCGGACGGTGACGGTGGAAAATACGGGCCGGCGAATCAAGGTCGCGCTGAAGGCCGCCGACGCGCCCGAAAGGGATCAACCCTACGGCGAGGCCGCGCGCCAGCACCTCGCGGCGCTCGTGCTCAAACGCTACGTCAGCATCGAATACACCGGGCTCGGCCCCCAGGCGATCCTCATCGGCAGGCTCTTTTGTGATGACAGAGATGTCGGGCTGCAAATGATTCGCGACGGCGCGGCCTGGTTCGACAGGAGCTACGAGGCGAACTTGGGCGCGCTGGAGAGTAGCTCTTACGCGGAGTCGGAACGAGCGGCGCGCAGCGAGCGCCGCGGGCTCTGGCAGGACGCCGCGCCCGTGCCGCCTTGGGAATGGAGGCAGGCGCGTGCGTCAAAGATGAACCGCCGCCGTAGACTGCCGGCTTCGGTAGCCCATCAGCCGGCCGGCGACTTTTCGGCTGGCGCGGGCGCGTCAACGCACGCAGGTTCCGCGTCTCCCCGCGGCAAGACCGGGGACACGAAGTGGCCCATTTTTTCGCCGACGGGCGCGCCGTTTTCGGTTCGCATACCCGAAGGCGGCTTCAGGTACACGACGGAGATACAGGTGCCCGACGGGCTGCCGATCAACGCGGACTTTTACTGGGTCAGGCACCTGAAGATCGCTTACGTGACCGTGTGGGCGAGCGGCCCTTACTGCCCCGAGACCATTCCGACCCTCTTTGACAGGCTGACCGAGGCGCTCAACGAGGCGGCGGCGGCCGAATCTCTCCCGTGCGAGTTCTACCAGTTGAAGACCCCTTCCATGAACGGCTACGTCGGGCGGCTGTACAAGGTGCGCGACTGCTACTTCAAGGGGGGCATCCGCCACTACTACAAGATTGAAGGCAAGAGGCTGACGGTGGTCGGCGTCGGCGTGATGAGCGAAATCCCCGACGACCCAGAGATCGGCAGGTTCTTAGAATCTTTCAAGATTACAAAGTACGCGAACCAGTAAGGGGGCAGAGGTGACGGCCGCCACCTCGGTCGCCGAAGCGAGAGGCGCGCTTGAGCGCGAGGCCGCCTACAAATTTTTCAGTCTGCTTATTCTTCTTCGCTGCGTGGCAGGTCATCGGTCGCGCGTGCGCGCGGGTGGTGGCGGTCGTAGGTGGCGCGCATGTGACGGTCTGTGATGTGCGTGTAGATTTGCGTGGTCGAGATGTCGCTGTGGCCCAAAAGCGCCTGGACAGAGCGCGAGTCGGCCCCGCGCTGTAGGAGGTGCGTGGCGAAGCTGTGGCGCAGCGTGTGCGGCGAGACGCGGGCGAGCCCTGCCTGCGCGGCGTAACGCTTGATCATCGCCCAGACAGTGTTGCGTGAGAGGCCAGCGCCGAGGCTGTTGACGAAGAGGTACTGGCTGTGGGCTTTGTCCGAGCGGGCGCGAACCGGCGTATATCGCTGCAACCAGTGTGTGGCGCTCTTGCCGATGGGCACGCGCCGCTCCTTGCTGCCCTTGCCGTGGCAGACGACGAGGCCGGCGTCCAGGTTCAGGTCCGCGCGCTTCAAGCCGACCAACTCGGAGACGCGCAGGCCCGCGGCGTAGAGCAGTTCGAGCATGGCGCGGTCGCGCACGCCTTCGTCTGTCGAAATGTCAGGCACGGCGAGCAGCCGCTCCATCTCCGCCTCGCTGAGGAAACGGGGCAGGTGCGCGTTGAGTTGCGGCGTGTTCAGGTCTTCGGCCGGGTGCTTCTTGATGTGGCCGTCGAGCATCAGGAAACGGAAGAGGCCGCGGGCGGCGCTGACGGCGCGCGAGACGGAAGCCGGGGCCAGCCCCTCGCGCGAGAGGTCCGCGATCCAGCTCCGCAGGTCCGCGCGCTCCAACTCCTCGACCCTGCGGCCACGCGCTTCGGCCCAAGCCTTCAGCCGCGCCAGGTCGCGCCCGTAACTTTCCAGGGAGTTGCGCGAGAGCCCCTTCTCCACCTGCATGTAGGTGAGATACTCTCGCACCAGATCGCGTGACATACCAAAGGCAGAATACAGGAGTCAGAAGTCAGAAGCCAGAATAAAAGAAAAACAGCTTTTCATTCTGACTTCTGACTTCTGACTCCTGTCTCCTGCTTTACTTTTTCTCGACGATGTCGGGCTTGAGCGTGCCGACGATTTTGAGGAGTTCGTCCTGCTCCGGCTTCGGGACTTTGAACTTGTTGAGGGTGTCTGTGAGGTGCTTGACCGAGGCGGTCCAGTCCTCTTCGGTGATACCTAAGCCCGTGTGGACGGTCTTCATGCTGCGGCCTATGTAGAGACAGGGGCCGCCGGTGGCCGCGCACAATTGGTCCACGACGAGTTGGCGGATGCGCTTCTTGGAGTCGTCGCTCGCGCCGCCGAAAAAGCGACCGAGCGACTTGTCCGACACCAGCCGCCCTATGAAATCGTCCGTCACGGCCGCCAGCGCATCGTAGCCGCCGACCCGCTTGTAAAGACTCTGCGCGCCACCCTGCGTGGGCATCGTAGTATCCTGCGCGCGCGCCTCGAAACTACATCCCACGAGAAGCAGCAAAACGACCAGACCCAGTGAACGATGGAAGCTCTTTCTCATAACTTCTCCTTTCTGAATCTAGGAGCGAACTGCCGGCCCCGGCGGTAGATGGTCAAGCCGAACCAGAGCCCGTAGAAGAACAGAAGAGATACGAGGGCGGCGACGACGGCGGATGTAGTGGACTCCGTGATTTCCCGCACGACGACGACGAAGTCTTCCGAGATACCGCGCGCACATTCTCTACGCACGCGCCCCGCGGCGCAAGCTAAGAGGGAGGGTGTGAGGATGAAGACTGCCGAAGTCATAATTGACTACCCGCGTGAGGCGTGACACATCAGGTAATCTTATCTGCGGCGGCGCGCGACGCGCGGGCGCAACTTTGCGCCTTTGCGTCCCGGTGCGGGCTTCTGTGTTTCGACCGCCGAGGGCTTATTCAACGCCGAGGCGTCGCCGCCGCCCGCGCCGCTCGGCGGGGTGACTTCGACGGGCGACGCGAGCCTCTGCTCAAAGCGCCACTCCGTATCGAGCGTGTTGAGTTCGCCCCACCTGTCGCGCACGGCCCGGCGGCGCTGCGCGCGCGACCAGTTCCAGGTGCGCCAGTCCGCGTCCGCGGCTTCGGCCGACCACGCCTCCAGGACTTCGACGGCGATGTAGCGCCGGTCGGTCACGTCCGGCAGTTGCGGCAGAGATTCGACGAGCGCGGGGAGCGCGTCGGCGCTCAGGGAAAGCGCGTAGGCCGCGTCGAAGCCGCGACCCGCGCGCGCGTGCGCGACGTTCGTGCGAACGATCAGCGCGTCCGGGTTGACGACGTGGAGCGCGGCGATGACGAGGAAGCTGGCAACGAGTGAGCCGAAGGCGAAATGGACGCGCCGGCCGCGCAGCACCGTCAGGATGAACCAGACGAAGACCAGCCCGAGCCACGCGATGAAGGCCGTCGTGTAGAGCCTTAACTCCGTCAAGCCGTACTCGCTCTGGTAGAGCAGCATGCGCCGCACGGCCGAGGCCATAATGACGAACAGCAGGGCGACCAGCGAGCCGGCCAGCGCGCGGAAGACGCGCTCGTGCGCCGCGTTCTCTTTGCGGAGCAGTTTGTGCGCCGAGAGCAGGATGGGCAGGACGAGCACGGCCACCCAGACCAATTCGAAGAAGCCGCGCCGGTAGTACTGCGCGTAAGTCCACTCGCCCGCGCCCTGCACGACCGCCGCGCCGCCGAAGAGGTAACGTAGCTGGGTCACGACGAAGGCCAGGAAGAGCAGATTCAGCAGGCCGAGCGTCACGCCGACCTCTATGATGCCGAGCGAAACGGGCTCGGCCTGCTTCACAGGCCATGCGCCGGCGACGGCGTTCACGGCCTGGGGCTGGTCCGCGAGAGGCGCGCCCGCCTGCGGCTTCGCCTCGCCGCCGAACAGCGCCCCGCGCAGGAGTCCGCCGCTCACCCACGCCAGGACGAAGGCCAGCACGATGTGGCCCAGCGGGTCGTGCTTGATCAGGAAGAGGTCCGTGAACATCTGCGCGAAGCCCGCGTCGGCCGCCACGAAGAGGATGAAGAACATCAGGAGCAGCGGGAACGCTATGAGCAGCCCGCGCGCGACGGGCTTCCAGTAGCGCGACCACCCGCCGGCAGACACCTCCTTCCAGTTCACGTCGCCGAACAGCAGCAAGGGTAAGCCGTAGCCGAGGGAGCCCAGGCCGGCCGCCAGAATTCCCCGCAGGTAATCTGTGACGCCCGCGACCCAGAGCCGGCCGCCGTGCGCGCGCCAGACCAGCAGCGCGAGCGCCGTCAGCATCCCAGACCCGGCCAGAACATTGAGCGTCCGCGAGTCGCGCCACGCGAAGGCCGCCGCGCACAGCAGGGCCGCGAGCAGTAGCCAGTGGCCGCCCCCTGCGAGCGCGCGCCGCCGCCAGCGCGCCAGCGACAACAGGAGCGCCGCGGAGAGAGCCCCCATCCATAGCAACACGTTCAGGCCCCAGGGCGTCGCGCGCAACAGCCCATCACCCAACACGCCCAGCAGCAGCGCCACCTCCAACGTCTTAATCCCACGCCTCGTCTTCTCACTCATCTTCTTTCGCCTTTCCGAGCCGATTAAAGAGCTTTGCACTATAAAGCACCAGGACAAAAAAAAGCGCCGCCGCCTTTTCAGGGCGACGGGCGCATGGTCTTGATCAGGGCCTCCATGTGGTTGAGATATTGTTCGAGCGCGCTGCGCCCCTGTTTGGTCAACTGGTACTCGGTCTTCGGCGTGCGGCCCTCGAATGACTTCGTGCAACTGATGTAGCCCGCGTCTTCCAGTTTGCGCGCGTGGACGCTCAGGTTGCCGTCGGTCGTCTTGATCAGGCGCTTGAGGTCGTTGAAGGTCAGCCGGTTGTTGACGGCCAGGGCGCTGATGATCCCTAAGCGCGAGCGCTCGTGAATGAGGCGCTCGAACTTCTGGTGCGTAGGGCTCTCGTCTGCGTCTCCGCGCACGCTCTTGAGCTTGCCTTCGGCGGCGCGGCCCCTGCGCTGCGGTTCTTTTTTTAAAGCGTTCTGTCTAGCCACCGTGTCTCCTGGCGATGATGACGCCGAAGATGACGTGCAGGCCCCCGAAGCCCGCCGCCATCAGGTAATCGCCCCACGCCGCCGGCGCGAAGAGCGCGAGGGCCCCAAGCAACATGAAACACATTCCCATCACGGGAACGATCTTGACGGAGAAGGCCCCGCCGGCCACGACCGCCGTGCCGTAGAGCAGCAGCCAGGCGCCCGGCAGCGCGCTCACCATGCCGCTGCGCAAGAGCACCACGGTCAGCAGCACGCCGGCCAGGATGGGCGGCGCGTAAGCGAGCGCGAACTTGCGCCCAGGCCCCGAAAGCACTGGCGTCCCGGCGCGGCGCGCCTTGCGCACGAGCGCAAAGCCGCCGATGACGAGCGCGAGCAGCGCTTCCCCGACCCACGTCGCCAGCCACCTGCTCCACGTCGGCTGCACAGCGGCGACGGCCGCCGCGGCCATCGCGGTCGCGCCCATCAGCGCCCCGCCCCAGCCGGGGACGGCCGTGAACGACGAGGCGCGCTCCATCGTCTCGCGTATGAACCTGAGATTGTCCATCGCGCGGTCGTGCAGCGCAGGAGGGGGCTTGGGCTCCTCCTCCTCTTCTGCGACGCGCGACGGGAACTGGCGAATCACGGCCATGCGGTTGATGATACGCCGAACGACTAATTTGTCAAGTGCTTTATTTGGTAAAGCAGAGACGAGAGAGGCTTGAGGTTTTCGGGCGCGGTCGTGTCAGGGCTTGAGCTTCGCGCGGCGGAGCAAGTCGTCGAAACGCGGGTCGGAGCGCAGGCTGTCGAAGATGGGGTTCACTTTGAGCGTGACGGCCGCGCTCATGGCGTGCTCCTCGAAAGCCTTCTCGAAATATTTGAACGTCTGCTCCTTCTCGCCCAGCCCCGTGTAGGCGGTCGCCATCCAGAAGGGCGAGACGTAGGCCCGCTTCGAGAGTTCCTTGAGCTGGCCGAGCGCCCGCCGCGCCTCTTCCTTCTTACCGGCCGCCCCGTAGACGTAGACCAGCCACGACAGGTACCCGTGATGCTCCTCCAGACCTCTGATCTGGCGCAGCTCGCGCTCGGCCTCCCCGTGCTTTCCCGCCATGGAATAGGTCATCCCCAACAGGGCGTGCGCCTCCGTGAACTCCGCGTCCATCTCCAGCGCCCTACGGTACTGCGCTATCGCCTCGTCGTAGCGGCGCGCGAACGTGTAAACCTTCGCCACGTCCGTGTTGATGATGAGCGAGAGCGGGTCCAGCTCCTGTGCGCGTTTGATCTCCGCCACGCCCTCGTCGAAGCGGCCCATGTAGGCCAGGAACTCGCCGTACCACTGGTGCGCGGTGGCGTAGTTCGGGTTCAGCTCGATGGCCCGCTTGAACTCCTTTTCGGCCTCGACCCAATCCCAGTCGATGTTCATGCTGATCAGGCCGAGCGAGGCGTGCGCCTCGCTGAGCGTCTCGTCCAGCTCAAGGGCGCGTTTCGTCGCCGCCTTCTGTTTGGAGGTGGCCTCCGGGTCGCTGCCGGCCAGGAACCCGTAGGCGTCTCCGAGCCCCGCGTAGGCGCGCGCGTAGGCCGGGTCTATCTCAATCGCCCGCTGAAAGTATTCGAGGGCCTTCTTGAATCCTTCCTGGGTTCGCTTGTTCCAGAAGTAGCGGCCCTTCATGTAGGCGTGGTAAGCCGCCACGTTCGGGTTCTCGCGCCTGCGCAGCCGCTCGCTCTCCTCGTCGCTGAGCGTGAGCGACAGCCCCTCGGCCGCCTGGCGCGAGATGGAGTCCTGGACGGCGAAGATGTCCGTCAGCCGCTCGTCGAACTGGCCCGACCAGAGCGACGCCCCGTCGCTCACGCGCAGCAGCCGCACGATGACGCGAATCCGGTCCCCGTTCTGCTGCACGGTCCCGTCGAGCACGGCGTCCACGCCCTGCTCGCGCCCCGCCACCAGGGGGTCAAGGCCAGGGTCCGTGTACTTGCGGACGGCGCTCGTCGGGCGGACGATAATCCGCTGCGTGGCGCCCAGCCTGGCGATCAGGGCGTCGCTCAAGCCGAGGCCCAGGTAGTCACCGTCTGTGCCCTCCGCGCCGATGGTCTTGAACGGCAGCACCGCGATTGACTTCGGCGCGGCGCTGCTCGCGGCGACGCCCGCAGCCCCCTCCTTCGCCCTCCCCCACGGCCTGTAATACAGGACAAAAAAAAGGCCAGCGCCCAGGATGGCCAAAAGTCCAACCGCGACCGGCCACCTCCACCCGGCGCGCACTTTGTTCTTCGCCGCGAGCAGGGCAGGGCCGGGCACGTCCTCCTCCAACGTAACGACGCGCGTGAGGCTGTGCTTTTCCACGACCAGTTGGTCGCCCGCGTCCGTCAATTCCCTGACGCCTGCGGCGAAGCGGTAGCCGTGCCTGGGGACCGTCTCTATGTAGCGCGCGCCGCCCGCGCCTTCGCCGAGCGCCTTTCTCAGCGCCCAGACGTGGTGATTCAGGTTGGCGTCCTCTACGAAATGGTCTGGCCAGAGAGCGCGCATCAACTCCTCTTTCCCGACCAGCCGGCCGCCGCGCTCGACCAGCACGAGCAGCGTCTCGAAAGCTTTGGGCGAGAGCGGCACGGGCTCGCCGTCGCGCAGGAGCCGGCGCTCGGCCGCATCCAGGACGAAGGGGCCGAACTCGAATAAGCGATGTGGCTGCTCGCTCATAACCGCGCCGTTGGGTGAATAGAGAAATTATAGAGAGCCTGTACAGGACTTTTGGGCCGCCAACGCTGTAGCGTCGGCGGAGCCGTCGGGGAGACTGCCGTTCGCGTTCTGGGCTGAAGAAGAAGACCGCGCCCATTGTAGACCCCTTGCGGCGGCCCAGACAACCCTTATCCAGAAAGGCGCTCCCCGGAATCTATGAAGAGGACAGAGACGATTATCGAGACGCATGAGGTCTGGGTTATCAGGAAACCGGCGGGCCAGCCGCCTGTCTGGTGCCCGGACTGCGCGGCCCGCCCGGAGATGCTCACGCCAGAGGAGGCGGCGCAGTTGTCCGGCCTCAGCCAGCGGGCGATCTACCGCTCAATCGAGGCCGGAAGCGTTCACTTCCTTGAGACGGCAGACGGCCGCCTCTTCGTCTGCCCGGCGACGCTCGCGCCGCAGGCGGGCCAGGCCACGCGACTCTTGATTCCCGAAGGAGTATGACTCATGTCGAAGCTCAAACGTACCGCCCAGATAATTATCTACACGCTCATCTCGGCGCTGCTCGCCAGCGCGCAGCAGGCGCAGACGCCCTCTGTCTCGACCGTCAACGTCACGCCCGAAGCGGGCCGCGTCCGCATCGCGCCCGTCGGTCCCGTCTCAGACTTGAAGATCGAAGTCGTCAACGAGTCGGGCGACACCATCTTCGAGGCGGCGCAAGGAGCCCGTGAGCAGATTGATTGGAACATGAAAGATTCGGCAGGTGTGCGCGTCCCGCCGGGCGCTTACACCGTCACCGTCAGCTACACCACACAGGCCGGCAAACAGCGCAAGCGCATTGAGCAAGTCCTGTTGACAGACGAGCGGACGGTCAGCGGCAGCGCCGCCGAGACTGCGGCCGCCACATCCAACGCGCCCAACCCACAGCCCCTGGTGGACGGCGGCGGCGCGGCCAACCGCATCCCGAAGTTCACGGACGCCGACACCTTGACCAGTTCCGTTATAATGGATGTTTCTGGGAGAGTCGGTATCGGGACGGCTGCGGCCCCGACCGCACCGTTGCGCCTCGAAGTCAACGGCATCACGCGGATGACGCCGGGAGGCTCCGGCGGCTACATGCAGTTCGGCACGCCGAACACCGAGACGGGGCTGACCTGGAGCAAGGGCACGACGAGCCGCGCCGACATCAGGTTTAACGGCACGAGGCTGACGCTGGCTGCCGGCACAGGGGCGAGCGTCCCGACCAACAGCGGGATAGTCATCGACACGAGCGGCAGGGTCGGCATCGGGACGACGACTCCAGGAGTGATGCTAACTGTAAAAGGCGGCATCATGGCCTCAAATAACTCTCCGTATAACACTGGCTACAGCCAAGCGGCGATTTACGCCTTCAGCCCTAACATAGGTGTGGCCGGCAGCTCACCAAATAACGGGGTCGGCGTCTTCGGCATAAGTTACAGCGGCATCGGCGTCCGGGGCGTAACGACGAACGGCTACGCCGGTTACTTCAATGGGAAGGTGCAGGTCGACGGCGCGTTCTCCGCCACAGGCAACGTCTGCGCCGCCAACATCCCCTGCACTTCGGACGCCCGCCTCAAGCGAGATGTGGCTAATCTCAAATACGGCCTCGACCAACTGCTGCGGCTGCGCCCCGTCTCCTGGCGCTGGAAGAGTGAGCCCGAAGGCAAGCCGCAGATGGGGCTCGTCGCGCAAGAGGTCGAGAAGGTCATGCCGGAATTAGTCCTCAAAGACGCGGACTCGACGAAGCCGCTGGGCCTGAACTACATGGCGCTGCTGCCCGTAGCCGTCAAGGCCATCCAGGAGCAGCAGGCGCAGATTGAGCAGCTACAGGCACGCGTCACGCAGCTTGAGCGGTCTGCGAAGAAGAGGCAGCAGACCCGCGTGCGCGGCCGCAGATGAATGAAGACGCGAGGCCGCGCCGTCCGACCTTCGCAGCGTCTAGCCCAGATATTAACAAAGGAGTTCTCGTCATGATTTCGCGCAGCCGCTTTGCCATCTCGCTGGCCTTCGTCATCCTCCTGCCGCTCGCCGTCGCCCGCGCGCAGAAGCCATCCGTCTCGACCGTCAACGTCACGCCCGACGAGCGCCGCGTCCGCGTCGCGCCCGTGGGCAACGTCTTCGACCTGAGAATCGAAGTCGTGGACGAGGCCGGCGACACAGTCTTCGAGGGCACACAAGCCTCGGACACGGCGCTCGACTGGCCCATGACGGACGCGCGCGGGGAAAGAGTTCGTCCAGGCGTTTACACAGTCACCGTCAGCTACACGACCGGAGCCGGCAAGGCCCGCAAGCGCATCGAGCAGGTCTTAGTGACAGAAGAGGTCAAGGGCGGCGAGCAGAAGGCTTCCGCCTCGGCCCCCAACCCGCAGCCGCTGGTGGACGGCGGCGGCGCGGCCAACCGCATCCCGAAGTTTACCGACGGCGACACCCTGACCAGTTCCGTCATCACGGACGCCGCCGGGAGAATCGGCGTCGGCATCGGAGCCGCGGCAGTCTCTGGCCCGCGCCTCGAAGTCAATGGCCTGACGCGGCTGACGCCGGGAGGCTCCGGCGGCTACATGCAATTCGGCACGCCGAACACTGAGACGGGGCTGACGTGGAGTAAAGGCACGACGAGCCGCGCCGACATCAGGTTCAACGGCACGAGGCTGACGCTGGCGGCAGGCACAGGGGCGGGCGTGCCGGCCAACAGCGGGATAGTCATAGACACGACGGGCAAGGTCGGCATCGGCATCCTTCTCCCGACCCTCGGCAGGGTGGACGCCCGCGGCGCGGCTAACCTCCCAGCCATCTACGGCGAGAGCCCGAACCGCGGCGTCTGGGGCAAGAGCACTGGCTCCAGCTACGGCGTCTACGGCGAGAGCGGGAACGGCATCGGCATCCAGGGCGTCAGCACCGCGAACGTCGGCGTCGTCGGCGCGACCTCGGCGGCGTGTTGCGTGGTCGCAGGCGTCTACGGCTACTCGACCAACGGCGCGACCACCGGGGTCAAAGGCTCCGGGGCGACAGGGGTCCACGGCGTCTCCTTTCCCAACGCGGGCACGGGCGTGCTCGGCGAGAGCAACGCCGGCCCTGGCGTCTATGGCAAGAGCAACGCCACCACGACCGCTGGCGCAGGCGTGGTCGGCCACAACAACGCGGGCGGGTGGGCCATGTACGCCGGCAGCCACGCCGGGCAGGCGCGCGCCGCCGGCGGGTGGGTCAAGGCCATGGTCATCGTCAACGGGGACGGGACGATCTTCCGCTGCTTCAACTCGCAGATGCCCGACGGCGGGGCCTCCCAGCCCCCGTCAGGCACTACAGGGTGCGGGTTCACGACCACAGCGCCGACGGCTGCGGCTCAATACTTCGTCAACTTCGGGTTCCTCGTCTCGGATCGTTTCGTGAGCGTCACGCCGGGACTATCAGGGACGGCCCGTGCAGGGGCCAGTCTTCGATACCCTTCTTCCAACTCAAACGAAGTCTCCGTTTTCACGTTCGTCGCAGACGGCGGCGACCCCGCGATTGCACAGTTCACGGTCATCGTCTATTGACGCGCTGGTCTGATTGTCGAAAACCGCCGGTGAAGGAGCGCCAACGCCGCGCCGACCGTCTCAAGGAGCTGAGATCGTGCCGTCGGCCGCGACGTTGACTGCGGTCGGGCCGAAGTCGTCTTTCGAGAGCTGGCGGACGACGTTGATGACGGTGTTGTTCTTGTCGGGCCGGGGGCCGTCCTGCCCTTGCTGGATGAGCGGGTGAATCTTCCCGCTCAAGAATGCGCCGTCGGGGCCGATGTTCGTCTCAAGGACGAGCGAGAGCGCGGTCGGCCCGGCGAACGGGAAGCGGTAGAAGGCGAAGTTGCCGAGCGAGTAAACGATCAGGCGGTCCTTGTAGACTTCCATCCCGCGGACGACGTGCGGCCCGTGGCCCAAAACTAAATCCGCGCCCGCGTCAACGACCGCGCGCGTGAACTTACGCAAATCGCCGCGCGCGCCTCCCAGATAAGTCTCCGACCCATAGGGCACGCGCTGCGCCGAGGAGCCTTCGGCCCCGCCGTGGAACGAGACGACGACGATGTCCGCCCTGCGCGCCACGTCCGCGACCACGCGCCGCGAGTTCTCAACGTCAATCAAATTCAGCGAGACGGGGTTGGTCGCGAACGCCACGAAGGCTATCCGCCTCCCTTTGACGTTCATGATAGGGATGTCCTGCGTGTCCGCGCCGGCGTGGATGATGCCTAAGGAGTCCATCGCCTTGCGCGTGCTCGCGCGCCCCTCCGCGCCGAAGTCCGACGAGTGGTTGTTCGCCAGACTCACTATGTCGAAGCCAGCATCCTTGAGGTGCTTGCCGTAGCGCGTCGGCATGCCGAACGTGTAACAGAACTTCGAGTTCGGCCCGCACTTGGTCTGGGTGCCTCCGTCAATCATCGCGCCTTCGAGGTTGGCGAAGCCTATGTCGGCCCCGGAGATGATCGGCGTCAGCCCCGAAATCATCTGCGCGCCGTCGTTCGCGGGAAGCCCGCGCCCCTGCGCGGCCGAGCCCAGCATGGTGTCGCCGACCGCCGCAATCGAGATCGACTCCGACGGCGTCGGCGAAACCTGAACCACCGGCGCTGTAGTCGCAGACTCCGTGCGCTCGGCCGCGCCCTTACCGCTGGCGCAGCCCCCGGCCACAAGGACGACGACGAAGAGGGGGAACAAAAATTTTTGAGGGAACATAATGGAGAAATCAGAAGTCAGAAGTCAGAAGTCAGAAGTCAGAAGTCAGGAGGGAGAATTCAGGTGCCAGAATCCAGAATCCAGAATGAAAAGCTGAAACCCGTCTTTCTTTTATTCTGACTCCTGACTTCTGGCTTCTGACTCCTGCTTTTAGGAATCCGCCTGCCCGGCGTAGCGGTCTGTGCTCGCGCCGGAGATGAATTCTGCATCTTCCGTGAGCGCCTGGTCAACCAGCCGGCGCTGTTCCAGCTCGTGAATCGTGTAGGAGCCGGTCGCGGGGCTGGCCGAAGCAGCGCGCCCGACGTAGTACGCGCGCTGGCACGCGGGCAGCATATTCATCAGCCGCGGCTCGACGAAAGTCCACCCGCCCATGTTCTTCGGCTCCTCCTGCGCCCAGACCAACTGCGTCGCGCCTCCGTAGCTCTCGAAGATTTCGCGCAGCCGCTTTTCCGGGAACGGGTAGAACTGCTCAAGCCTGATGATCGCCACCTTCTCGTCGCCGGACTTCCTGCGCGCGGCGCTCAGATCGTAAAAGACCTTGCCGCTGCACAGGACGACGCGACGCACCTTCGCGCGGTCCTTGACCTCCGCGTCGTCAATCACGGGCAGGAACCCTCCGGTCGTCAGCTCGTCCACGACGGAAGTCGCAGCCGGCAGGCGCAGCAGACTCTTCGGCGTGATGACGACGAGCGGGCGCGCCGTCTGCTGCCTGACCTGGCGGCGAAGCAGATGGAAATATTGCGCCGGCGTGGTCGGGTAGCAGACTTGCAGATTGTTCTCGGCGCAGAGTTGCAGGTAGCGTTCGAGGCGCGCGCTGGAATGCTCCGGCCCCTGCCCCTCGTAGCCGTGCGGCAAGAGCAGACCGAGGCGCGAGCGCTGTTGCCACTTGTCCTCGGAGGCGGCGATGTACTGGTCTATGACGACCTGCGCGCCGTTGCCGAAGTCGCCGAACTGCGCCTCCCACAAAACGAGCGCATCGCGGGCCACGACCGAGTAGCCGTAGTCAAAGCCGAGCACGCCCTGTTCCGAGAGCGAGCTGTCGTAAACGTCGAACTCCGCCTTCTGATTCTTTTCGCTTCGCAGCTCCGCGAGCGGGGCCCACGGCTTGCCGGTCTGCGTGTCGTACATGACGGCGTGGCGCTGGCTGAACGTGCCGCGCCCGGAGTCCTGGCCGCTCAGGCGCACGCGCGTGCCTTCTACGACGAGCGAGCCGAAGGCCATCGCCTCCGCGAAGGCCCAGTCCATAGGCGCTTCGCCCTCGCCCATCTTGGCGCGGCGCGCGAGCTGCCCGACCATCTTCGGGTTGACGTTGAAGCCTTCAGGCACGATGGAGATTTTCCGCGTGACCTCGCGGACAAGCTCGCGCGCGACACCTGTCTCTTCGACAGTTGACCCATCCTCCTCCTGCGGGGGCGGCGCCAGTTCCGCGACCGCGGGCTTGTTCGCAACGATCTCCTTGGCGCGCGCCAGGTCCGCCTCGTAGTGCGCGACGCGCTCCTTGATCATCTCTTCCACGCCCGCCTCGTCAATCACGCCCTCGCGTATGAGCCGCTGCGCGTAGACGGAGCGCACGCCGGGGTGCGCCTTGACGCGCTGGTACATCAACGGCTGCGTGTAGCTCGGCTCGTCCGACTCGTTATGGCCCAGCCGGCGGAATCCGACAACGTCGAGCACCACATCCTTATTGAACTCCTGGCGAAAATCTAAAGCGATTTGAAGGACGCGCCAGGCCGCCTCGGGGTCGTCGCCGTTGATGTGGAAGATGGGCAGTTGCGTCATCCGCGCCACGTCCGTCGAGTAGATAGTCGAGCGTCCAGCTTCGGGCGAGGTCGTGAAGCCGATCTGGTTGTTGATGATGATGTGAATGGTGCCGCCCGTGCGGTAGCCGCGCAGCTCCGCGAGGTTCAAGGTCTCCATCACGATGCCCTGCCCTGCGAAGGCCGCGTCGCCGTGGAGCAGGACGGGCAGCGCGCGGTCGAACGCTTCTTCACGCGTCGAGTCCATCGCGTCCTGCTTGGCGCGCACCATGCCCTCGACCACGGGGTCCACGAACTCCAGGTGGCTAGGGTTGGGCGACAGAGTGAGTTTCAACCTCTTCCCGTCCGCCGTCTCGCGCTCTCCGGCCGCGCCCTGGTGGTACTTGACGTCGCCCTCGTCCGCAGGGAAGTTCGGGTGGACGCTCCCCTCGAAGGCCGTGAAAATTCGTTCGGAGAAGTTGCCGATGACGTTGGCGAGCACGTTCAAGCGTCCGCGGTGCGCCATGCCGAGCGTGATGTCCTCGACGCCGCGGCGGGCTGCGCCTTCGAGCAGTTGGTCTAGAAGCGGGATGATCGTCTCGCAGCCTTCGAGCGAGAATCTTTTCTGGCCCAGGTACTTCGTGTGCAGGAAGCGCTCGAATTGCTCCGCGGCGACCAGTTTTTCCAGCAGCTTCTTCTTAAGCTCGGGCGCGACCGGCTGCGGGTTGACGAAGTGGACAAGGATTTGCTCGCGCAGCCAGACCTTCTGCTCCTTGCTCTGTATGTGGCGATACTCGATGCCGACCTTGCCGCAGTAGGCGCGGCGCAGGATTTCCAGAATGTCTCTCAAGGACGCGCTCTCGCGCCCCGCCAGGCCGCCCGTGATGAACTCGCGGTCGAGGTCCCAGATCGTCAGGCCGTAGGTCTCTATGTCCAGTTCCGGGTGGTGGTGGAGCGGCATCGCGTGCAGCGGGTCTATGTCCGCGATGAGGTGGCCGCGCACGCGGTAGGCGTTGATGAGTTCGAGGACGCGCGCCTGCTTGATGGTCTGCGCGCGCGTCTGGTCGCCGCCCAGGAGCGCAGGGTTGCGGTCCACGGCCCAGCGCACAGGCGGATAAGCGATGTCGAGGTCACGGAAAACTTCGTCATAAAAATCGTGCTCGCCGACGAGCAGTTCGTGGACGCGCGCGAGGAAGGCCCCCGACTCCGCGCCCTGTATGATGCGGTGGTCGTAGGTCGAGGAGATGGTCATCGCCTTGCTGATGCCGAGCTGCGAGAGCGCCTCCGGCGTCATTGCCTGAAACTCCGCGGGGTATTCAATCGCGCCCGTGGCGATGATGACGGACTGGCCCGCCATCAGCCGCGGCGTGGAGGCGACGGTGCCGAGCGTGCCCGGATTGGTCAGCGAGATGGTCGTGCCCTGGAAGTCAGAGATTTGCAGCTTGCCCTCGCGGGCGCGCTTGATGACATCGTCGTAGGCCGCGAGGAATTGCGAGAAGGTCATACGCCCTGCTTTCTTGATGTTCGGCACGAGCAGCGTGCGCGAGCCGTCCTTCTTTGCGAGGTCTACGGCGACGCCTAGGTTGGCGGCCTCGCGGCGCAGGCGTGATGGCGTCCCGTTAATGACCTCGAAGCCGTCGTTGAGCTGCGGAAAATCTTTGAGCGCGCGGATAATGGCCCAGGCGACGAGGTGCGTGTAAGAGGCTTTGCCGCGCCCGCCCGTCTGCAAGTGCTTGTTGATGACGCGGCGGTTCTCGTCCAGGACCTTGACGGGGATGCGCCGGTTCGAGGTCGCGGTCGGAACGCCGAGGCTCGCCTCCATGTTCTCGACGATCTTGAGCGCGCCGCCGCGAATCGGGGAGGCGTTCTCGACCGTCGCCGCCGAAGCTTCGGCCGGCGCGGGACGAGGCTGGGCCGTGGCCGTGGGTGCGTTAGTCGCAGCGGTCGGAGCGCTCGCGGTCGCAGTCGCCGCGCCGCCTCCGCCATCGCCGGGCTGAGTCTGTGCCGCCGCGCGACCGTTCTCCTGCGTCTGCGTCGGCGTGACGGCAGCGCTGCCGAGCAGTTCGCCGAAGTACGCGCGCCACGACTCGTCCACGAGCGCAGGGTCGTTGCGGTAACGGCTCAAGAGGCTCTCCACGTAAGTGGCGTTGGCCCCGAAATTCTCCGCGATGAAGCGCGACAGGTCCGTCTGATTCTGCTGTTGGCTCAAGGTCTCACCACCTCCGGCCGAGCGCTGCGGCGGGAAGCGCCCGGCCGCGGCTCTCAGCGCACTTTTTGCATTAAGGCTTGAACTAATAGACTATCACCTTCCGCATTTGATTGCATCCGGCGTGAGACTTACCGCCGCAGACACAGAGGGCGCAAGGGAAGCGCGGAGGAGTTGGAGGACATTCAACTCTCTGCGCAACCTCTGCGCCCTCTCTGTTGCTTCTGTGGTGAGAGTCTCGACTCCCTCACCACTGGATTTCATAAGGACCCAGTTCGTCCTCCTTTCAAGTGACTTCAGAAGTTACACGGCCGGCCTCGGCTCAATGTGGCCTGGATGATAAGCGCGGGGGGCCGCGCGAGTCTTGAAGAACCGCTGAGATTGTTTTGAAAGATTTCTGAGAGC
This sequence comes from uncultured Acidobacteriota bacterium, assembly GCA_963848875.1. Lineage (GTDB taxonomy): Bacteria > Acidobacteriota > Blastocatellia > Pyrinomonadales > Pyrinomonadaceae > QHXM01. The sequence goes on along the minus strand of CAWKFJ010000006.1, from coordinate 969,469 downwards.
GCCTGGGTGAAGTGATATACTGCCGGCTAAAGACGCCGAAAAAGGAAGTTATTGAAGATGAGACACAGGCCACTTCTCTCGCAGGTCGCGGGTTTCCTGCTCGTTCTTTTTCTTCTCCTGGCATTCGTCCCCAACGCCCAGCGCACAGTCAGCGCCTCGGACCCGCAGGCCGAAGCGCAGAAATTTATAGACGAGTTCACGGCCGAATGGCTGCGGCTGCTCTACGACGACAACCTGGCCTCCTGGAATTCCAACACGAAGATTGTCGAAGGCGACGAGACGAACGCGAAGGCCCAGAACGCCGCGAGCGAAAAGCTGACCGCCTTCACCGGGGGCAAAGCAAACATAGAGAGCGCGACCGCCCTGCTGAAGCAGCAGGACAAGCTCACGCCGCTCCAGGTCAGGCAGCTCAAGGGCATCCTCTACATGGCCGCCGAGTATCCGGAGATCGCCCGCGACATGGTCAAGGAGCGCATCGCGGCCGAGACCGCGCAGACCGAAAAGCTCTACGGCTTCGACTTCAAGATCGACGGCAAGAGCGTCACGCCGAACCAGATTGACGACATCCTGCGCACCTCCACCGACCCCGCCGAAAGGCGCAAGGCGTGGGAGGCATCGAAAGAAGTCGGCAAGGTCTTAAAAGACGGGCTCAGTAACTTGCAACGCCTGCGCAACGCGACCGTCAGGCCGCTGGGCTACAGCTCTTACGTCAACTACCAAATCTCCGACTACGGCTTGTCCGGCCCGGAGATGCTGGAGCTGCTGGACAGAATCAACCGCGAGCTGCGCCCGCTCTACCGCGAGTTGCACACTTACGCGCGCTACGAGTTGGCCCGGCGCTACAACCAGCCCGTGCCGGACCAGCTCCCGGCCGACTGGCTCCCGAACCGCTGGGCGCAGGACTGGAGCGCGCTTGTACAGGTCGAGGGGATGAGCGTTGACGACGCGCTCAAGCCGAAGACGCCCCAGTGGGTCGTCGAGCAGGCCGAACAGTTCTACATCTCGCTGGGCTTCCCGCCGCTCCCGAAAAGTTTTTACGAGAAGTCTTCGCTCTACCCGCTGCCCGCCGGGGCCGCCTACAAGAAGAACACGCATGCCAGCGCGTGGCACCTCGACCGCCAATCCGACATACGCTCGCTGATGAGCGTCGAGCCGAACGCCGAGTGGTACGAAACGGCGCACCACGAATTGGGCCACATCTATTACTACGTTAGCTACACGACGCCGCAGGTGCCGCCGCTCCTGCGCGAGGGCGCGAACCGCGCCTACCACGAAGCCATAGGGACTTTGATCGGGCTCGCCGCCACGCAGCGGCCGTTTCTGGAAGGGCGCGGCCTCGCGCCCAAGGGGGCGAAGGTGGACGAGACGCAAGCGCTCCTGCGTGAGGCGCTCAACTACGTCGCGTACATGCCCTTCGCCACGGGCACGATGACGCGCTTCGAGTACGACCTTTACGAGAACAACCTGCCGAAGGATCAGTACAACAAGCGCTGGTGGGAATTGGCCCTGAAGTATCAGGGCGTCGTCCCGCCGGCCCCGCGCGGCGAAGAGTATTGCGACGCCTGCACGAAGACACACATCAACGACGACGCGGCGCAGTATTACGACTACGCCATCGCCAACGTCCTCTTGTTTCAACTGCACGACCACATCGCGCGCAAAATCCTGAAGCAGGACCCGCACGCGACCAACTATTACGGCAGCCGCGCGGTCGGCGACTTCCTGCGTAAAATCATGTCGCCGGGCTCCTCGCGCGACTGGCGCGCCGTCCTCAAGGAGACGACCGGCGAAGACCTGAGCGCGAAGGCGATGCTCCGTTACTTCGAGCCGCTGATGAGTTATTTGAAGAAGGTCAACGCCGGGCGCAAGTACACGCTGCCGGAGATTTGATGACGATGAAAACGAAACCCGTCTCGCCCGGTTCCGAGCGGCCTTCGCGCCGGCAGTTCGCCAAGGCGGTCGGGGCCACACTCGCCGCCGCGACGCTCGCGCAGGCGCAGACGCCCGCCAAGACGAAAGAGACGGCGGCGCAGGAGTCTTCGCCCGTGGCCGCGGCCTACCTGGAGGTGGCGCGCGCACGCTTCGGCGACAAGCTCTCGCCCGAACAGCTCGAACAACTCAGGAAGGAGTTGGACGGCTACGTCCGCAACTCGGAGCGCCTGCGCGCCGTCAAACTACAGAACGGCGACGAACCCGATTTCGTCTTCAGCGCTGACGATCAATAGAAACTGCTTCCGCCCATTCACCATTCACAGCTCTTGAATCATGTTGCCTGACGACATTCTCTACTCTTCCATCACGGAGCTTGGCGCGCTCATCCGCGCGCGGCGCGTCTCGCCGGTCGAGTTGACGGAGAGTTATCTGGCGCGGCTGGAGACGGTGGGCCGCAGGCTCGGGGCCGTGGCGAGTTTGATGAGAGAGTCGGCGCTCAGGGAGGCGCGAGAGGCCGAGCGCGAGATTCGGCGCGGCCGCTACAAGGGGCCGCTGCACGGCATCCCCTACGGCGCGAAAGACCTGCTCGCCACGCGCGACGCGAAGACGACCTGGGGCGCGACGCCGTACAGGGAGCAGCAGTTTGATACGGACGCCACGGTCGTCAAGAAGCTGCGCGCGGCCGGGGCGATTCTCGTCGCCAAGCTGGCGATGATAGAGCTGGCGGGCGGGATGGGCTACAACGAGGCGCACGCGTCCCTAACGGGCGCGTGCAAGACGCCCTGGAACGAGAACTACTGGAGCGGTGGCTCTTCTTCGGGGCCGGGCGCGGCCGTGGCCGCCGGGGCCGTCGCGTTCGCAATCGGCTCGGAGACTTCCGGCTCGATCATCACGCCGTCAGCCTTCTGCGGCGTCTCCGGCTTGCGGCCGACCTACGGCGCTGTCTCGCGCCACGGCGCGATGGCGCTCTGCTGGACGCTCGACAAACTTGGCCCAATGTGCCGGTCGGCGGAGGACTGCCGTCTCGTCCTCTCGGCCATCGCGGGGGCCGACCCGCTCGATCCGACGACCAAAGATTCCCGGTTCAACACCCTGCCCACGCGACCGACTGCGCGGCGCACCGTCACGCTGAAGGTCGCCGTGATGAAGGATTCTTACGAGAAGGCGCAAGCGCCGGTGAGGGAGAATTTTCTGCGCGCGCTCGACGTGATAAAAAAGTTCGCCGCCGTCGAGATGGACGTGAAGCTGCCGGACTTTCCATATGGGCCGGCGGTCGGGACGATTGTGGACGCGGAGGGCGCGAGCGCGTTCCGCGAGCTGATAGAATCTGGCCGCGTCGCGGAGCTGGCGTCGCCGACGGGGCGCGCCGGCGGCTACTCCGCCTCGCTCGTGACGGCCGTGGATTACCTACACGCGATGCGCCTGCGCGCGCCCATGCGTCGCGCGTGGAGAGAGATGTTTGCCACACACGGCGTCCTCGTCGCGCCGTCGCGCGCCACGGTCTCTTACCCGCTCGACAAGACTTTTGATAAAGCCTACCCGGACATCTCTACTTCGTCCCCCATCGCCGCGAGCAACCTCGTGGGCGTCCCGGCCGTCTCCGTCCCCAACGGCTTCGGCCCGGAAAACCTGCCGACAGGGATTCAATTCGTCGGCCCCGCCTGGAGCGAGCACGCCCTGATAGACCTCGCCAACAGGTATCAGCAAGCGACCGACTGGCACAAACGTCGCCCCAACCTCTAAAGCGATAATCCTCCACCTGCCGGATTGTTCCTGCGCCGTCGCTCGGCCTTCCGCGCTCGCGCGCACGATTTTTCCTTCATCATCCTGCGGCGCCAGCTTTGCTTCAGGGCGCGCGGGCCGGCAACTAGTTCGGCGACCGGCCCGGATAAAATTTCTGAGGAGAGATGATGATTAAAAAGGCACTGACATTCGCTCTTATTCTGCTCACGGCTTCGGCCTCCCACAACGTATTGGCACAATCCCGCGCGGGCTCCTGGGACGCCGTCAAGGCCGTCTACACGGACACGAAGCTGGAAGTGAAGTTGACGAGCGGGGAGACCATCAAAGGGAAGATGATCGAGGCGACGGACGCGACGCTCGCGCTCTTGCAGGACGGGCGAAGAGTCGAAGTTCCCCGCGACCGCGTCCAACGGGTTTACGCAGAGGGCAAGCGTTCGGTTAAACGAACTACGCTCATAGGCGCGGCCATCGGCGGCGGAGGCGGCATCGGCATCGGCCTCGCGGTCTTCGGCCAGGGCGACTTCACCAGGAGCGTGATCCCTGCGGCCGGCATCGCCGGGGCCGGAATCGGCGCTGGCGTCGGCGCGCTTCTGGGCCTGCGCCGCAGCAAGCCGGTAATGATTTACGAAAAGTAAGTCCTCAGCTTTTACCGCGCAGCGGGTTGCGGAACGCGAGGGCGAGTTCGACGGGGACGACGCGCTTGAACGTGAAGAAGAATTTTTTGAAGCGGCCGAAGACGTAGACGCGGCCCGTGACGGGCCAGAGGTCCTTTGGTTTGCTCCACTCGCCGAGCGCGCCGAAGAGCGCCCGCGGCGTGCTGATGTAGAGAGTCACAGGGTCTGGCAGGGTCACCGCGTGGTCGTTCGGCAACTCGAACGAGTGCTGGTACTCGTCAACGGTGACGGACGTGCCGTTGACTATCATGTCCTCGAAAGTGAGGAAGTCTACGCGGCCGCCCTGCTTGACCGCGGCCACCGTGACGGGCACTTCCAAGTACACGCCGAGGGGCGAGATGCTCGTCACCTTCGGCTCGCCGAGCGTGATGAGCGTCGGCCCCGGCGCTGTGCCATTGGCCCTGTCTTCCTCTTCGGCGCGCGGCCTCTTCAGCTCGACCTCCGCGCGCTCGACCTTGTAGCCGCGAATCTCTTTCGGGTAATTGCGCGCGTGAGACGAGCCGGCCGCGGGCTGCTGCGCGAAGGCCAGCGACGAGATGACGAGCGCCGCGCACAAGGCGAGCGCGCCCGCCGGCCTCCTGCGCCTTTTCTCCCCTCTCGTCCTTCTGCTTCCGATCATTTTGCCAGTCCCCTCCAAACCCGTGGCTTGACGGCGCGCCTCCGCATTGTTTGCCTTACTTTCGACAATCAACCGCCCGCGGCCAGAAGGCGCGGGAGGTCCAGGACGAGGGCGACCGTGCCGTCCGGCAGCTCTGTCGCGCCGCTGATGCCGCGCCAGCGAGCCGCGTGACGCCCCAGGCCGCGCACCAGCGCCTCCGTGCGCTCGCCGAAGGCGTCCACGGCCAGCGCCGCGTGCCTCACGTCGCCGGCCTCATCCAGGCTGCCGGCGCGAGCGATGATGACAGCGAGGCTCTGGCCGTTCGCCAACGGGCTGGGCGGCTGCGCGAGCAGTTGGCGCGCGCGCACGAGCGGCATCATAGCCCCGCGCCAGTGCAACCATTCGATGCCGCCGCTGCTGCTGATGTCGGCGGCTGTGACGAAGCCCGTCTCGCTGATGTGCCGTTCGTCTACGCAGTAGCGCTGGCCTGCCGAGGTGATGACGAGCGCGGGCGTGAGCGCTAAGGTTGTCGGCAGACTCACGACGAAGGTCATGCCCGCGCCCTCTTCGCTTGCGACGCGCAGCTCGCCGCCGGCCAGCTCGACGGCCCGCTCGACCACGTCTAGGCCGACGCCGCGCCCGGAGACGCTGGAGACGCTTGCCGCCGTCGAAAAGCCCGGCCTGAAGATAAGACGCATCGCCTGCTCTTTTGTTAGCACGGCCCCTGTCTCTATGATGCCGCGCTCAGCGGCCGCGCGCGTCACGCGCAGGGGGTCCAGACCGCGCCCGTCGTCCGCGACCTTCATGACGACACGGCTCCCTTCGGCCGCCGCCTCCAGGCGGACGCTCGCGCACTCGCTCTTGCCCGCGGCGCGGCGCTCGACCGGCGTCTCGACGCCGTGGTCTACGGCGTTGCGCAGGATGTGGAGCAATGGGTCGGCCATCGCGTCGGCCAGCGACTTGTCCAGCCGCACGTCGCCGCCGCGCACCTCGAAGTCTATCTGCTTACCCGTCAGCCGCGCCGCGATGCGCCCGGCGCGCGCCGCCCGCTCCAACATCTGCGCCACGGGCACCATGCGCAGGCCGATCAACCTCTCTTCGAGTTCGGCCAGGCGGTGGCGCACGTCGGCCATTCCCTCGGCCAGGTCCGAGCCGATTGTCCCCCGCTGGCTGGCGAGGCCGGCCAACCCAAGCACGACGGTCGTCCTCGCCAGCGCTTCGTGCGCCGCCGAGATGACCTCGTCCAGCTCGCCCAGCTCGATGCGAACGCGCGTCGAGAACGGCGCGGCGGGTCCGGGCGCGCGCGCCTCCGTCTCAGCCGCCGCGCCCTCTTCGGGGGCCGCGCCCTCTTCGGCCCTCGGCGTGGCAAGTTCCGTGAGTATGATCTGGCCGAAGGCCCCAACGCGCGAGGCCAACTCCTCGCGGCTGGCCTCGGCCGCGTAGACGATGCGGAAGCTGATCTGGTCGGGCGACGCGCCTTCGAGCCCCGGCAGCGTCGAGATGATCTCGCCGTCCTCGGCCAATGCGTCGCTCAGGTTGCGAAAGCGCTCGTCGAAAGTGGCCAGCTCGAAGTGGACTGTGACGACGAAGGCGCGCGCGCCCTCCTCGATGGACTCTTGCAGGCGGTGGGCCTCGTGCTCGTTGAGCGAGCGGGCGATCTCTTCGGGGAGCGCCGCGAGCGCGCGCCGGACGGCGGGGCTGCGGCGCTCGCCTGCGTCAGTCTTCGCCAGCGCGCGCAGCCGCTCGACGAGCGTCTGGTCCTGCGCCTCCGCCTCGCCGCGCGCGGCGCGCTCCAGGCTCTGCGAGAGCGCGGCGGCCGCGTCGTCCAGAGCGTCGAGCACGGCGTCCTCCACGGGGACGCGCCCCAGGCGCACGCCGTCGAGCAGGCTCTCGAACTCGTGCGCGATTCTCGTCATCGAGTTCAGTTCGACCGTGGCGGAGGAGCCCTTGATGGTGTGGACGTGGCGGAAGATGCGCCCGACCAGCTCGCGGCGGGCGCGCCCTTCGGAGCGCCGGACGCGCAGCGCCTGAAGGTCGCCGAACAGGACTTCGAGCAAATCTTCGGTCTCGGCCAGAAATTCGCTCAGAATCTGATCGCTCATGGAAGGAATGGTAAATGGTAAATGGTAAATGGTAAATGGGGAAAGACGCGGTCGTCCATTCCCCATTTACCATCTACTATTCACTGACTGAATTGTCGTCGCCTTCCTGCTCGGCGTCCTCGGTCGTGGTGTGTTCCTGGGGGTGCTGCTCGTCCAGGTCGCGCTTGATGGCGTCGAGGATGCCGTTGATGAACTGTGTGGCCTCGTAGGTCGAGAAGCGGCGGGCGATCTCCAACGCCTCGTTGATGGCGACGGTGCGCGGCGTCGGTTCAAACAGGAACTCGTAGACGGCCAGCCGCAGGATGTTGCGGTCCACTACCGCCATGCGCGAGATGCGCCAGTGCTCGGCGCGCGAGCGGATGCGCTCGTCCAGCTCCTGCAAGCGCGCGAGCGTGCCCGAGACGAGCCGGGTTGCGAACTCGCGCGCCGGCGGCTCGACGTCCGCGTCGCCCAGCTCGGCCCAGTAGGTACGCACCAACTCGTCGGCACGCGTCTTTGAAACATCTGCCGCAAAGAGCATTTGCAAGGCGCATTCACGCGCCTTACGCCTTGAACCCATGATTACTTCAACGCTCGGTGGGGCGGCTGACTACTTGCCGCCGGCCACTTCTTTATAAAGATTGACTAACTCGACGGCCGACATGGCGGCCTCGAACCCCTTGTTGCCCGCCTTCACGCCGGCGCGGTCGATGGCCTGCTCCAGCGTGTCGGCGGTGACGATGCCGTAGACGACGGGCACGTTCGTCTCCATCGCCGCCTGTGCGATGCCCTTGGTCACCTCGGCGGCGATGTACTCGAAGTGCGGCGTCTGCCCGCGAATGACTGTGCCGACGCAGACGACTGCGTCCCACTTGCCGGAGCCGGCGAGCCTTCTCGCCAGCAGCGGAATCTCGAACGAGCCTGGGACGCGGAACACCTCGACGCTCTTCTCGTCCGCGCCGAGGCGCTCCAACGCGTCGAGCGCGCCCTCGACCAGCCGCGAGGTCAGGAAATCGTTCCAGCGGCTGGCGACGACGGCGAAGCGAAAGCCCTCGGCGTTGAGTCGTCCCTGATGAGTCTTCGGCTGCAAGAGTGGTTTCGCGCTTAGCGCGCTCCCGTCCGCTTAATGAATGAAAGCACTGGCAGTATAAAGAAGGCGCCGATGGGTGACAAGTGAAGCGCGGCGCGGGCCGCTCAAATTGATTTTCAAGACGACGTGCTCCTTCAATTTTTCGGGCGGGGCCAACTGACCCTGCTCGTCAATCGCGCCCCACTGGCTGTTGGCTATCAAGTAAAAGTTGTCCCCGACCAGCACGCCCAGCGTCGGCTCGTCGAACAAGGGGTTGTTCGCCTCGACGACCTCAAGGCGCTCTACTCTGCTCAAGTCACTGCTCGGGAAGAGGCGGACGAGCCGCGCCGGGTTGACCCCGTTCTGCACGGCGAGCAGGCTGCCCTTGTACGAATAGATGCCGTCCATGCCGAGCAGCGTCACGTCCGGCGCGGGCGCGAGGCTCGTCAGCTTCTTCGTCCGCAGGTCGATGACGAAAAGGCCCTTCGAGTAATCGGCCACGAAGAGATGTTTTTCATCGCGCGTCAGGGCGAGGCCCTGCGGACTGACGAAGGGCTCGCCTTCCAAAAGTGGCACAAGTTCGTCCCGGCTGCGCGTGACGACGTAAACGGCCGGCGTGACGGTGTCGCTCGTGAACACGTCGCCGCGGGAGTTGATGATCAGGTCGCCCAAGAGGCGCCGCCGAGGCTTATTGGGCAGCAGATATTTCTTGAGGAGCTTGCCTGTCCGCAAGTCGAACTTGAAAAGACCGGAGACGCCGTTCTCTTCTTCCTTAAAGTTCGACATCTGACGGTGCGCAGCCGTCGTCACCCAGAGGAGGCGGCGCGCGGCGTCCACCCTCATCCCGAATACGCTCCACAGCCCGTCACGTTCGGTGGCGAAATCTTTAACCTCGCCTTCGGGGCCGACGCTCACGATTTTTCGCCTGTAGACGCTGCCCAGGTAGAACGTCCGCGTCAAGGGGTCGTAAGCGATGCCTTCCGGGATGAACCCCTTCTCGCGCAGGGTGAAGGCCGGCGCGCCCGTGCCCACGCGCTCCTTGTTGCGCTCGACCCTTTTAAGAATCGTCTTGAATTCGTCGGAACTCTTGATCGAGACGAAAGCGTCATCGGCAGCGGCCGGAAAGACGAGCCCCATGCCGGCCAAGCGCGCGAGCCACTTTAACGCCTCGCCCGCCTGATTGTTCAGCGAGTAGGCCGCGGCCAGATTGAACATCAGACGCGGGTGGTTGGGCCGTAACTCTGCCGCCGCTTTCATGTTCTCCAAAAAAGAGGCGTAATCTTTTTCCTGATAAGCCTTCCTGGCCTGCGCCTCGTAATACCGGCCGTCCTTCGGCTGTTGCTCCTGGGCGACGGTCAAGCCCGCCAGCGCGCAAAGGCACAGGCCGAGCGCGGTCGTCATCACACGCCGTCCGAAAAAATGGTAGAAGCGCACACGTTCGTGCATCGGAAGTATCTCCGCTCGGTGGAGTCGAATACTTTAGGTGAAACGTCTGACGGGTGTGGAATTGTTCCAGTTAAGCAGGCGGGTTGGGTGGATGGGTGGGCCGCCTGTTGACGTTTACGGCTGAGGCTCTTCCAGGCGGTAGACGCGCCTGTCCAAGTCCCTGTATTCGCCGCGCACCTCCACGAACATCTCGCTCAGGATTCCGAAGTCCCTCTTGAGATTGCGCAGCCCCGTACGCGTATCGTCCCGCAACGCTTCGAGCTTTTCTTCCAACCTCTTCTGTCCGACTTCTAAGCGTTGCTGTCCTTCCTGAAGCTGAGCGATGTTGGCCTGTACTTTCTCCCAAATCGGGCGCGTGTCGTGCAGGCGTGCCTCGACGGTCTGCTTCAGTTCTGTTAATTCCGTGCGGAAGGTCTGAATCAACCGAATAATCTCTTCCAAGCTGCTCGGCTGGTTAGGCAACCGCCTTGTGATGTCTTCGTTCATAGTGATTACCTCCTTGATGCGGATTTTATACCCGCGAGAGGAGGCTAAGCAATCATTTGCCCTTGAACGCGGGCGCGCGTTTTTCGAGGAACGCGCGCGTGCCCTCGCGCACGTCTTCGGTGGCGAAGAGGCGGCTGAAGAGTTCCCGCTCCAGCTTCAAACCCTCTGCGAGCGGGAGGGTCAGGCCGCGCGTGACGGCTGCGAGGCAGGCGCGCACGGCGAGCGGCGCGTGGGCCGCGATTTTTTGTGCCAGCGCTTCCGCTTCCGACAACAGCTCTGCGGGCGCGACGACGCGGTTGACGAGGCCGACGCGCAGGGCTTCCTCCGCCGAAACCTCAGCGCCGGTCAACATCATCTCAAAAGCGCGGTTCGTGCCCGTCGCGCGAGCGAGCCGCTGCGTCCCGCCGTAGCCAGGAATGACGCCGAGCTTTAATTCCGGCAGACTGAACCGCGCGGCGGTCGAGGCGACGCGCAGGTGACACGCCAGCGCCAACTCGCAGCCGCCGCCCGCGGCCACGCCGCCCACCGCCGCGATAACTGGCACAGGACAATTCTCTATCAGCTCGCAAACTTTCTGCCCGCGCTCAGAGGCTCGCCGCGCTTCCTCCACAGACATCGCCGACAATTCCGCGATGTCTGTGCCCGCGCTGAACGCGCGCTCGCCCGCCCCCGTGAGAATAACTGCGCGCACACTCTCGTCGCGCCCCAGGCGCTCGAACGTCTCGCCCAGCCGAGAGAGCATCTCACGCGTCAAAGCGTTCAGCTTCTCAGGCCGGTCGAGACGGACGACGGCAACAGTCTCGCGCAGCTCGAACGAGATCATACGAGGTTCATCGGCGTCGGGTTCCTGGGGTCCTTGGTGTAGTCGTAGAAGCCGCGGCCCGACTTGCGGCCGTAGAGGCCGGCGAGCACCATGCGCTTCAAGAGGGGCGGCGGGGCGAAGCGCTTCTCGCGGTACTCGTTGAACATGATCTCCGCGATGTAGTAGGTCGTGTCCAGGCCGACGAAGTCGCCGAGCGTGAACGGCCCCATGGGATAGTTGAGCCCCAGCTTCATCGCGTTGTCTATGTCAACGATGGAGCCGACGCCCTCTTCGAGCGCGCGGATGGCGTCGAGCATGTAGGGGACGAGCAGGCGGTTGACGATGAAGCCCGAGCGATCCGTCGCGCGCACGGTCACCTTGCCCAATTGCCTGCCGAACTCTATCGCCTGCTCGTAGACCTCCTCGTCTGTCAGGACCGTGCGGACGACCTCGACGAGCTTCATGAGCGGCACCGGGTTGAAGAAGTGCAGGCCGATGAAGCGGCGCTGGCGCTCAGGTGAAGTCGCCGTCATCATCTCCGTGATCGAGATGCTGGAAGTGTTCGAGGCGAAGATCGTCTCGGGCTTGCAGATCGAATCGAGCTGCCTGTAGGTGTCGCGTTTCGTCTCCAGATTCTCGATGATGGCCTCGACGATAACGTCGCAGTCGGCCAGGTCTTCGAGCGAGGTCGTGGCCTTGAGCCGGCCGCGAATCTCCTGCTGCTGGTCGGCCGTGATCGTCCCCTTCTCCGCGAACTTGCCGAGCGACTTCTCGATGCCGCCGAAGCCCCGCTGGCACAATTCGTCCGAGACCTCGCGGACAACCGTCTCGAACCCGGCCGTGGCCGCCGTCTGCGCGATGCCTGAGCCCATCAGGCCGCAGCCGAGCACGCCGACTTTTTTGATTTCCATCTCTTCTCTCCTCTAACTGTTATTTATGTAAGTTGTGCGGCTTTTAAATTATTTCCCAGGCGGCGGGTCGCGCGGCGGGGGCGAAACGTAAACGCCGTACATGCCGCCCTCGCTCCTGACCCAACGGTCGCGCCTCTCAATCCACGCATCGGACTCTGCCGCTAGCTCGCTCTGCGCCCTGGCTCGCCGCTGCTGCTCGGCGCGGGTGGCCGCCGGCATCGCGGCGTACTCTTTGGCGCGCGCGAGCAGGGTCTTCAATTCGTCCCTCAGCTCGCCCGACCTCTGGTCGAGCGCCGGGGCCTTCTCCAGCGCCTTGACGGCTTCGTCAACGCCGCGCGCGTCCCCCTTATTGACCGCCGCGAGGAATGCTTCACTGCCCCGGTTAATCGCGTTGTTGAACTCCCCCACCACCTCCGCGTTCACCACAGGCGGAATCAGTCCGGCCAAATTCTCATACGACCTGTTGAAGTTGCGCGAGACCATCACGAAGCTGACGGCGACGAGCGCGAGCGCCGCCACCTGCAAAATGTGCCAGAAGACTGCGATGCCCGCGCGCTCGCCCGGACGCTTGTAGCCGACGACGAGCGCGAGCAGCGCGCCGGCGATGAGTCCGCCGAGGTGCGCCGCGTTGTCAATCACGGGGATGATAAAGCCGATGGCGATGTTGAGCAGGATGGTCGGCAGCATCCCCGTGCCGAAGGCGCGCTTGAAGCCGTCGGGCAGCTCGTGGCGGAACTTGATGCCGAAGACGAAGAGCACGCCGATGAGGCCGAAGAGCGCGCCCGACGCGCCGACCGAGATCGCGTCGCCCGCCTTGAAAATGAAGCGCCCGATGGGGAAGCTCGCATGCAAGGAAGGCTGGACGCTAAGGTAGCTGGCGACCACGCCCGCCACGCCCGTCGCCACCCAGAAGAAGACGAACTTGGCCGAGCCGTAGAGTCTTTCCACGTAGGGGCCGATGACCCAGAGGCCGTACATGTTCATCACGAGGTGCGCGACGTTGCCGTGCAGGAAGATGGGCGTGACGAAGCGCCACCACTCGCCCCACCTGTCTATCAGGAAGTTGACTTTCGCGCCGAACCTCATCAGCACGGCCGGGTTCTCGTTGGCCCCGGCCTGCGAGGTCAGGAAGAAGACGAAGATGTTGGCGGCGAGGAAGATGATGGTGAAGATGTATGGGCGGCTCAGGATGGCGCGCGCGAACCTGATGGTCTCGCGGTCGTGTACGGGCGCGGGGTAGGGCGCCTGCGACTGCGGCGAGGGGGCTGCGGCCGAGACCTTCGGCGCGCCGCACGCGGAGCAACTGAGTTCGTCGGCCCCGACGAGCGCGCCGCAGTTGCGGCACATGGTCGGGCGCCCTGCGTAGTTCACCTTATTCAATTGACCTTCAAACAAAAACTTCTCATCTATGAATGTGGCTCGCCAGGGATTTTACACTGAAGCGGTGGAAAAACAGAATGCAGCGTGCCCAGACCTACACTCCATCTCTTTGACCAAAGAGACTGACAGCATTCCGGTCAACCTGAGCGAATGCTTACCCGCAGTCGCTTCCACTTCACAATATTTTCGATGTTTTGGCCCGACCAATTATGCGGCACGCGCCTTGTTTATCAAAAAGTTGCGCCGCGTGACCCCGCAACTCTCGGCACACAGATTTGCCGGCAGATAATCGAAGCCCCGAGGAATTAATTTTGAATCGTAAATCCCCCTTTCTCATTCTCTTTTTAGCCGTCTCGCTGTTAGCGCCGCTGGCAACCGCGTTGCCTCCCGTCGCACACGGCCAGACGCGGGCGAGCGCCTCGCGGCAGCGCGGCGTCAATAAACTGACCGACGAACTGCGGACGCGGGCGCGCGCCTCGCGGCCCGGAAGCTCTGAGCGCACGCGCGTCATTCTCAATTTATCCGACGGGGCGGCGAAAGATCGTGCGCGGCTTGCGCTCGAAAGCAGCGGCGCGCACGTCCGCGGGCAATTGGACGCGCTCGGCGTCATGGTCGCGGACGTACCCGTCGAGAAGTTGGAAGAACTGTCGCTGCGCGATGACATCTCCTGGATGTCGGCTGACCAGCCCGTGCGCTCGCTCGCCGTTTCGACAAACAACACGAGCCACATAGAGATTACGACCGGCGCAAGCACAATTCTGCCGCTCGATAACACCAAGATGGCCGAAGGGGGGGGCGGTAATAAGGTCGGTATCGCCATCGTTGACAGCGGCATCAGCCCCGCGGACGCGGCGGAGTTTGTCGGCTACCAGAAACAGACGAGCGGCGGATTGCTCGGTCTGGGCATCACCTCACAAACCTACGTCCAGTCGTACAACCGCATCGCCAAGCGCGTGGACTTCACGGGCGAGAGCAAATCGCAGGACTCCTACGGCCACGGCACACACACGGCGGGCGTCGCAGCCGGGACGGGGCAGTCTAGTGAAGACTACGCCAAACAGCATTCCGGCGCTCCGACTTACGGCGGCATCGCAACGGGCGCAAACCTCGTTGACGTGCGCGTCCTCAACTCTCAGGGAACTGGCACAGTCTCAAACGTCATCGCGGGCATCAACTGGGTCATTCAGAACAAGAGCGCATACAACATTCGCGTGATGAATCTCTCGCTCGGCACGCCCATCACGCAGAGCTACAAAACCGACCCGCTCTGCCTGGCGGTCGGGCGCGCGGTGGACGCCGGAATCGTCGTCGTCGTCGCAGCCGGCAACTGGGGCAAAGACACCTATGGGCAGACGGTCTACGGCGGCATCCTGTCTCCCGCCAACTCTCCCAAAGTAATCACCGTCGGCGCGGTCAACACGCAACAGACCAACGCGCGTTCGGATGATGCGGTGACGACCTATTCATCGCGCGGGCCGACGCTCGTTGACGGCATAGTCAAACCCGATCTGGTCGCGCCCGGTAATCGAACCGGCGCAGCCGAGACAGCCGTCTCTTCACCATCGACCAGTTACTCTTACACGACAACAGGCGGCGGCGGTTTACTCGGCGGGCTGCTCGTCGGCAGCACCAGCACCAACACGCCGCAAGCGACCGGCACCTATCAGATTCTGAGCGGCACATCGTTCGCCGCGCCGGTGGTGTCCGGCACGGTCGCGCTCATGCTCGAAGCGAATCCGTCGCTCACGCCCCGCATCGTCAAGGCGCTTCTGATGCGGACGGCGCAGCGCCTGCCCGTTTACGAACAGATGGCGCAGTCCGGGCAGATGTCGCCTTTCGAGCGCACCGTCACCGAAGGCGCGGGGGAACTCAACACGAGCGCCGCCGTCAAACTTGCCGAAGCGGTTCGGAAAGACGCGAACCGCGCGCAGGCCGGCGAGAACCTGCTGACCCAGAGAGATGTCACCTACAAGACGCTCGGCCTGACTGCGCCAATCGCGGGCGAAACCATGCCGCTTAACAACGGCCTCGTCTGGATTGACGGCATCGCCTGCACGGATCGTCTGCTCGTGACCAATGGCTTCCAGTTGGGTGACGGTCAAGTGCTCGACAGCGGCTTCGTGGTCGCCAACGGCTACATGAGCCCGGACGGGAGCTACGTGCTGCCCAACGGTTTTGTCATCAGCAGCGGGTTCGTCATCAGCAGCGGTTTTGTCATCAGCAGTGGGTTTGTCATCAGCAGCGGGTTCGTGATTAGCAGTGGGTTTGTCATCAGTAGCGGGTTCGTCATCAGCAGCGGCTTGGGCAGCGCCGATGGCAGGCTCTCGTCGGGCGCCACTTACGGCTGGAGCTTCGCTAACCTATCAACCTGGGCATCGAACCTGATTGATCCGACTTCGGCGAACGTCAACGAAGAGCAGGTGATGATTCAGGGTGAAGAGGCCATACCCATCAACGTCCGGCGTTTATCCAGCGCCAGCCCACTCTTTCCTCGTCGCTAACCGGGGTTTGATTCGACCTCTCTGGCGGGAACGTTTGACGGCTCGCTCCCGCCAGAGACTCTTTCGTCAGAGGTTCTCTTATGGCTCAAGCACGTGCGGCACGAAAGGGTTACGCCTACCAGGCGACGGTTATCGTCGCGGGCTCTGCTGTCTGGCTCGCGGCCGCCGCGCTTTTCGCATTGGAGTATGCGTGGCGCGACCAATTAATCATGCTGACGCTCGTGCCGCTGGTCGTCGCCACCGGCATGTTTCCGAATACCTTTCCCGTGCCGTCGGCGCTGAAGTTCTCGCCGGAGAAGGTCAGCTTCACTCTCACCGACGCGCTCGTGCTCCTCGTCGCCTGCCGGTACGGAATCGCGCCTGCCATCTTTGTCGCCGGCATCGAAGGCTTCACGGCGTCGCGCCGGACGGTACACAGGCTCTCCAGCAATCTCTTCTCGTTTGCCATGATGGCGCTGGCCGCCGCCGCCAGCTCCGTCTCTCTTGCCGCCGTACTGGGTTCTGGTTTGAGCGTGGCCGCCCCGGCCGCCGCCGCGTATACGCACAGTTTTCCGGCAGTCGCCGTCGCCCTCCTCGTCGCGAGCTTCATTCACGTCATCGTCAACTCGTGGCTCTTCTCCAAGTTATTCGCGTCGCGCGAGGGCACTCCCGTCTGGCGCACCTGGCGACAGAATTTCCTGTGGGCAGTTCCGATTTTTCTTCCGACGAGCGCAGTGGCGAGCGTGATGTACATCACGCTGCAATACGATGCCCTGGTGATGCTCGTCATCGGCATGCCCGTGCTCGTCGCGCTCTATTTCGGGCACAGGCAGTACCGCAATAGCGTGCGGGAGCGCATCAGTATTATCGAGAAATCCCACCGCGAAACCATCGAGGCGCTCGCCGTGGCGATTAACGCCAAGGACGAAGTGACGCACGAGCATGTTCTGCGCGTGCAGATTTACGCCGCCGGAGTCGCGCGCCTCCTCGGATGCAGCGAGGCGGAGGTCGAGGCGCTGCGCGCCGGGGCGCTCCTGCACGACATCGGCAAGATCGCCGTGCCCGATTACATTTTGAACAAGCCGGGCAAGCTGACGGCCGCCGAGTTCGAGAAGATGAAGTTGCACACGGTGATCGGCGCGCAGATTCTGGGGCGCGTCGAGTTTCCCTACCCGGTCGTTCCCGTCGTGCGCCATCATCACGAGCGTTGGGACGGCTGCGGTTATCCCGATGCGCTCAAGGGCGAAGAGATTCCACTGACGGCGCGGATCCTCTCGGTCGTAGATTGCTTCGACGCCGTGCGCGAAGACCGCCAGTATCGCAAGGCGATGACGCGCGAAGAAGCGCTCGCGTTTATCATGGGCGGGAGTGGCACGATGTACGATCCGCGCGTGGTGGGCATGTTCATCACGCACCTGCCTGAGTTTGAAGCCGAAATCCTCGCGCAGCGCAACACGCCCGCTCCGACCTACGGCATTGCTCCCGCCGAAGAGCTTTCGGAGGCCGCGCGCCAGGTCGCTCCGGCGGCGGGACTCGCCGAGCCCCCCGCCGCGGAAAAGGCAGCCGAGGCGCAATTTTCTCTGAAAGAGTTACGGGGACTTTACAGTCTGGCCCAGGCCCTCAATGCCGCGCGCGGGCGCGACGCCGCGATCACGGCTTTTGTCGAGAAACTCCAGGCCATCGTTCCCTACGATTCATGCGCGTTGACGCTGCCCGCGCCGGACGGAGGCCAATACGTAGTTGCGCACGCCGCCGGACACCATGCCGACCTGTTAAGGGGCCGCCGCATTGCGGTGGGCGAAGGCGTCACCGGATGGACGCTGGCAAACCGTCAACCCTTCTGCAACACAGACCCTAAGCTAGACCTCCCGCCGCAAATGGCCGAACATTTCGCAGGCTACCGCACGCTCGCAGTCTTTCCGCTTCTCAAAGGCGCAGAGCTGTATGGCGCGCTCACGCTCTATTCGTCAACGCTCGACGAATACAATGCGGACCACCGCCGGCTGCTGGAAGAAGCTGTGTCGCTCATCGCCGAAGCGCTCACGCCAACTGCCGACGACGCGACCACGCCAGCCCAACCGCTCCTCGTCAAAGCACAGCCCGAAATAGCAAACACGCCGCTCCAATCCGAACTCGCACACTAAAGAGCAGTAGTCAGTGGTCAGTAAAAGCCCCGTCAGGGGCGCATGAAAATAGCCCAGCACTTCAGTGCTGGGAATTGAGCCAAAAAATTATCGAGTCCCGTAGGGACGACAGAAGATTTCGGTCGTCCCTACGGGACTCGATATATTTTCCGAACCTGTTCCCAGCACTGAAGTGCTGGGCTATTATCAACAGCCCCTACGGGGCTGAAAACCCGCGCATTGAGTTACTGACTACTCTATTTTACCTTGAGCCTTGATTTCGTGGGGCGCTGCGGGGTCGGCTGTGACTTCGACGGGCGCGCGCCAGACGAGCGTCTTGATCTGGCAAGTGCCGGTGTTGTCTTCGCGGCAGTAGTAGAGCGTCAACTGGACGCGGAGGGCTCCCGCGCCTGCGCTGAGCGCGCGCAAAGGAAAACGGAGCGGAAGCTGGAGGTCTTTGGCGACGCGCGAAGCCGGACTTTTCGGGTCGCTGGATAGCGCTAGATGCGTCGCGTCGCCTTCGATTGAGATTTGATAACGCTGCGGCGCGCTGGCGTTGAGGTGATACCCGGACGGCAGCGCGACATCTATGACGAGTTCGCTCTCTGACTGCGCCCGCAGACGCTGCGGCGCGAGCTTGATCTCATCGCTGTTCGGCGCGGAGTCGGACGTTGTGACGACTTCCGCGGCCGGCGGCTGCAAGCCTTTGAGCATGAGCGTCGCCGTCTGCTTCGTCTTTAAATCGACGACGCGCACGGCGTGGTTGTTCGTGTCCGCGACGTAGAGTTTCCCGCCCGCGACGCTGAGGCCGCCCGGTTCATAAAAGGAAGGCTCTGCGCCGTCCGCCTGACCGGGCTTGCCCGTGCCGAAGAGAGTCTTGACTTGTCGGTCGCGCGGGTCTAGTTGTTTGATCTTGTGGTTGTAGGTGTCGGCGATCAGAATTTTTCCGTCGAGCGCGGCCAGGCCGAGCGGGTGCTGCAAGCGCACGTCATCGCCCGCCCCGTCCTCGTCTCCGAACTCGAAGAGGTCGCCGCCGGCGAGTGTGCGGACGGACGGGGCCGCCGTGCCCGTGTCAATGGCGCGGACGATGTTCGCTTCGCTGTCTGCGACGAAAAGCGTCTTGCCGCTCCACGCCAGCCCCGAAGGCTGCGCGAACCCGGCCTTCGCCAACTCGCCGTCGATGCGCGCCTCGCGCCCGGAGCCTGCGAAGGTCTGGACTTCCTGTTTGTCCAAATCGAGTTTCCAGATTTGGTGCGGCCCGGCCATCGCTATGTAGAGCGTGCGCCCGATGAGCTGCAAGTCCCAGGGCGAGTTCAGGGGGATGGTGCGCGCCGGGCCGGACAAGCCGTACTCCTCCATCTGGCGGCCCGTGCCCGCGACCGTTTCCACTTTGCGCGCCTTCAAGTCCACGCGGCGGACGAGGTGGTTCTCCGTGTCGGCCACGTAGAGCGAATCATTGTCGAGCGCGAGGCCCTGCGGGCGGTAAAAGCTGCTCGTCTCGAACGCGCCGTCCGCGGCCCCGCGCTCGCCTGTGCCAATTGTTTCGACGACCGTGCCGTCGAGCCTGGCGACGACGACGCGGTTGTGGTTCGAGTCGGCGATAAAGAGGCGGCCCGTCCGCTCGTCGGCCAGGACTTTGCCGGGGAAGGCGAGCGGCAGGTCTGCCGTCTTCGCGCGTTCGAGGACGAGGCTCAGGGGCTGCTCGTTCAACTCGCCGCGCTTGCGCGCCTCTTCGATCACGCTCGTGATTGCGCTGTCGAGCGTTTTGTAATGGCCCTCGCCTGAGACGGAGCCGACGACGTAGCCCGCAGGGTCGATCAGCACCTGCGTGGGCCAGGCGCGCACGCCGTAGCGCGTCCAGATGTCGAACTCGGCGTCGTTGGCGACCGGGTGCTCTATCTCGTAGCGGAGGATGATGCGGCGTATGTTCTCCGTCTCCTTCTCGTTCTCGAACTTGGCGGAGTGGACGCCGATGACGACGAGCTGGTTGGCGTACTTCGCTTCGAGCTTCTTCAGGTCCGGGATGATGTGGACGCAGTTGATGCAGCCGTAAGTCCAGAAGTCCAGCAAGACAACTTTGCCCTTGAGCGCGGCGAGCGAGAGCGGCCTGTCCGTGTTGAGCCAGCCGCGCGCGCCCGTCAGTTCCGGCGCGCGCACGCGCCCCTGCTGCGGGAGTGCCATGACTTTGAGAGCGCCTTTCGCGGAAACCGAATGGGGCGGTAGCTGTGCGTTAAGGATGAGCGCCAGGCTCAGAAGAATAATGGTCCGCGCGCCGCCGCGCCGTTTACAGCTCATCTCGAATAATCCTTTGAGCGACATTGTAAACCAGTTACGCGCGCGAGGGCGAAACGGATTGTGGAAAGTTTTCATATACCTTTGAACGCTGCGTTGACACGCCCCCGGCCGCGTGTTAGAACCGCTCTTGCCCCCTGAAGCGCCATGAAGCTCTGCCAGAAGTGTTACAGTATCACGGGCGACGAGCCGAACTACTGCGCCCACGACGGCGAGCCGCTCGACCCGGACCCGCTCGCCACGGCGCTGCAAGAGTCGCTCGCCGCGAAGTACACCCTCACGCGCCTCATCGGCAAGGGCTCCATGGGGGCTGTCTACCGCGCGCAGCACCACGCGCTCGACGACGTGGCCATCAAGGTCATGCTCGGTCCTCCCGACAACCAGAAGCTCTCGCAGCGCTTTCTGCGCGAGGCGCGCGCGCTCCGTAAGCTGCGCCACCCGCACGCCGTCCTCGTCTACGACCTCGAACGCTCGCCCGCTGGCCTGACTTACATGGTGATGGAGATGGTCGAGGGCCACTCCTTGCGCGACGAGATAAAAAGGCGCGGGCCGCTCACGATGGCCGAGATGATCGAGCTGGCCGAGGCCGTCTGCGACGCGCTCGAAGCGGGGCACGAGCACGGCATCATCCACCGCGACCTGAAGCCCGACAACATCCTGCTCGCAGAGGACCGCGCCGCGGACGGCGACGTGACGCGCGTCATCAAGATCGTGGACTTCGGCATCGCCAAGGTGCGCGGCACGCAGCAGGGCGGCGAAGAAGCCTCTATGCAGTTGACGAAGCAGGGCGCGCCCATCGGCACCCCCTTCTACATGTCGCCCGAGCAGTGGTTCGGCGACGGACCCGGAGGCTTCACCGCGCTCGACGGGCGCACGGACATCTACGCCCTGGGCTGCACTCTCTACGAAGCGCTGACAGGCTATCCGCCGTTTTTGGCGAAGACGAAAGACGAGCTGCGCGACAAGCACCTGAACGAGCCGCCGCGCCCGATTGAAGAGATTGACCCACGCGTCCCCGGCGGAATAGGCCGCGTCATCATGCGCGCGCTCGAAAAGGACAGAGACTTCCGGCCTGCCACGGCCGCCGAGTTCGCCGCCGAGCTGCGCCGCGCTTACGACGAGAGTTTGGAAGCGGAGAAGAAGCCCGAAGAGGACGTGAAGCCGAGCCCCGATGAGATAGCCCGGCTCCAAACGACCGAAGAGACGGACCCGATCATCAGAAACTGGGCCGCCGAAGAGGCGCAACAAGCCATCGAGCATGTGCGCACCACGCCGACGCCGCCCGTCGTCCAGCAGCCCGTCGCCCAGCCGCTCCCCGCCGTCCCCGAAAACGGCCAACAGGCGCCCGCGCCCGAAGAGTTAGAGAAGACGCTCGTCCCCGCAGATGAGACAGGCGCGGAGGAGGAGGAGCAAGAGGAAGCAGAGCGCGCGCCGGGCCGCGAGCTGGTTTTGGCACAGGTCGGCGTGTGGAACATAGGCGTCTTCGCAGACGAGATCGAGCGCGTCCATTCGTGGCGCGCGCCCGTGCCGCTGCCGCACGCGCCGCCGGCCGTGCTCGGCGTCGTCAGCGTGCGCGGCCGCATGTTGACCGTGCTCGACCCCGCGACCCTGCTCGGCACGGAACGCGCCGGCCGCGCGTTCCGCTCGGCCAGCTCCATCATCGTCCTGCGCGGCGACGAGCAACTGGCGCTCGCCGTCAACCACGTGGACCGCACGATAGAAGTTTACCCGGACGAGATCGCGCCGCCCGCGGACGACGAGTCCGCGGCAATCGTCTGCGGCGTCTTCCGCGACGAGCACCGGCACACAGTCGTCCTGGACTCGCGCGAACTCTTCGCCGCCGCCACGCGCGGCGAGGAACGCCGTCGGCAACGGACGTGAAAGTCAGGAGTCAGGAGACAGAAGTCAGAAGTCAGAATGAAAAGCCTTTGACCGTTCTTCTTCTGCCTCTGTTTTCTTCTGACTCCTGACTTCTGTATTCTGTCTTCTTAGAGATGATCGACCAGGCATTCGCCACACTCGAATACGGCCGCGCGCTCACGCTTCTTCGGCGCGGGGCGCAGACGCCCATGGGCCGCGCGCGCGTCGAGGCGCTCTCGCCGATTGACGACCTGGCATTACTGCGGCGTGAACTCCAGGCGCTCGCGGAGTGCGTCGAACTCAGGCGGCGCGGCGTTTCCTGGTCGTTCACGGAGATGGCCGACCCCAAAGAAGCTGTCGCGCGTCTCAGGATAGAGGGCGCAACGCTTGAGCCCTTGAAGATTTTAGAATTGGCCCGATTGTGCGAGCAGGCTCTGGCGGCGCGCGCCGTCCTGCTGGCCGAGCGCGAGGCCGCGCCCGTCCTGTGGGAAGCGGTCGAGGGCCTGCCGCGCGAGCTGCACAGTCTGGCCGCGCGCGTCGCAAACAAAATCCTCCCATCGGGCGAGCTGGACGACCGCGCGAGCCCGGAGCTGGCGCGGATCCGTCACGAGATCACTTCCCTGCGCTCGCGCATCACGCGCTCGCTCGAAGGCTTGATGCGGCGCACGGAGGCCGCGATTCAGGACGAGCTGGTGACGGTGCGCAACGACCGCTTCGTGATCCCCGTCAAGTCCGACCACCGCGGCCGCGTCCAGGGCGTCGCGCACGGCTTCTCCTCCTCCGGCGCGACCGTCTTCGTCGAGCCCCTGGAGACGATTGAGGCGAACAACGAGTTGCAGGCGCTGCGCGAGACGGAGGAGCGTGAGATCTTCAGAATCCTCTCGACGCTGACAGAGGAGCTGCGCAGTGAACTGCCCGCCATCGAGCGCGCCGCCGCCGCTGTGGCCGAGTTGGACTTCGTCAACGCCAAGCGAGTCCTCTTCGAGAGGTTCGACTGCGCCGTCCCGGAGATTGATGAGAGCGAGGCTCTCGTGCTCGAAGCCGCGCGCCACCCGTTGCTCGAAGAGAACCTGCGCGCGTCGGGCGGCTCTGTTGTGCCAGTTTCCTTCTCGCTCGACCGCGAGCATCCCGTGATGGTGATTTCGGGCGCGAACGCGGGCGGTAAGACGGTCGTGTTGAAGACGGCGGGCCTGCTCGCGCTGATGGCTTTGTCGGGGCTGCCCGTGCCCGCGCGGCGCGCGCGCGTCCCCTTCTACGCCTCCGTGCTCGCGGACATTGGCGACCACCAGTCGCTCGCCGCCAACCTCTCGACCTTCACCTCGCACGTCGCCAACATCAGCCGCATGATCAAACTGTGCCAATCTCCCGCGCTCGTGCTGCTCGATGAAGTCGGCACGGGCACGGACCCGGAAGAGGGCTCGGCGCTCGGCGTTGCGGTCGTGGATCACTTCCGCCGCCGCTGCGGGGCGCACGTCCTGGCGACGACGCACTACAGCGGCCTCAAGATGTACGCGGCCAACGAGGAGGCCGTCATCAACGCGAGCGTCGAGTTCGACGAGAAGACCTTGCGGCCGACTTACAGGCTGCTCGTAGGGGTGGCAGGCGCGTCCTCCGGCATAGAGATCGCGCGCCGCTTCGGCTTCCCCGAAGAGATCGTGCGCGCGGCTTCGGGACACGTCGGGGAGTCGGCGCGCGACGCCGCAGACTACCTGCGCCGCATCAAGCGCGAGGCCGAAGAGGCCGAGAGCTTGCGCCGCGCACTCGAAGAAGAGCGCGCAGCCGTGGCCGAGAAATATTCCTCGCTCGACGCGGAGGCGAGCCGCCGCGAGCGCGAGCGCCAGGCGGCCTTCGAGCGCGAGTTTCAGAAAGCCGTCACCGATTTCGAGCGCCGCTCGCGCGAGTTGGTCTCCAAGATAGAGGACCGCGCCGAGCGCGCACGCGTCGAGCGCGAGGCGCAGAAGCGCGCCGCGGAGTTCAAGCGCGAGGCGCGCGCAGCGACGGCTGCGCCGGAGGGCGCGCCGCAGGCCGCGCGTCCCATCCGCGTCGTCCGCGACGGTAAAGTTCTGAACGACGCCGAGCCCAGCGCCGCAACGGCCGCGGAGGAAGAGTACAGAGCGCCTGCGGCGGCGCGCGCCATCAATGTTGGCGACCGCGTTCGCCTGCGCTCGTTCGGCTCAGTCGGCATCGTGGACAAGCTGAGCGGCGACGAGGCCGAGGTGCGCGTCAAGGCCCTGCGCTTCCGCGAAAAGCTCGCCAACCTTGAACTGGTCGAGGCGGTCAAGCCGAAAGCCGAGACGAGCCGCGCGGGCGTCTTGCGCGCGATGCAGGCGCGCGCGCCCGAGGTCAAACTGCGCGCCGCCGAGGAAGGCGCGCGCGCCGAGTTGAACCTCATCGGCCGCACGACCGACGAGGCCGTTGACGAGGCCGACAAGTATCTCGACGAGGCGTTTCTGAACGGCCTGTACACAGTCCGCATCATCCACGGCCACGGCACAGGCGCGCTCCGCCGCGCCATCGCCGACTTCCTCAAAGGCCACCCCCACGTCGCCCGCTATGGCCCCGCCCCACACGACCAGGGCGGCGCCGGCGCGACCGTCGTCGAGTTGAAGCAGTAAGCGGGCACGAGCCATTTCTTCGCGCCTTTGCCTCGCCGTCGAATCGAGTAGAATAAGACAGGGAGGACGGCCTATGACACATGAAGAACTAATCAAAGAGATCATGCAGCTTCCCCTCGAACAAAGGATAAAGTTGTTGACGGAGATTTCGCGCAGTGTGACTGAAGAGACACGCCCGCAGGAGCGGAGGATGGCAGCAGTTCGCCGCCTGCGGGGTATTGCTAAGTTTGATGGCCCCGCTCCGACTGACGAAGAAATTAAAGAGGATTACACGCGCTATCTGATGGAGAAATATTCTTGATGCGTGTCCTCTTCGACACGGACTTGGTTCTCGACCTGGTGCTCGACCGTGAACCATTTGCGGATGCCGCCGCGGCCATTTTCGACCTGCACGAAAGGAAACGCATAGACGGATATATTTCCGGCATCACTCTGGTCAACGTATTCTACGTGACTCGCAAGGCTAAAGGACTCGCTAGCGCGCGACAGGCGGTCGAAGAACTCTTGGCAACGTTGAGCGTGTGCCCGATGCACCAAGCTATTTTTGAGGATGCTCAGAAACTCTCTTTCACGGACTATGAAGATGCGGTGCAACACGCCACAGCGACCGCTATTGAGCTTGACGCCATTGTCACGCGCAACCTGAAGGATTACGGTAACGCGACGTTGCCCGTCTTCTCACCGGCGGATTTTCTCAATAGGCTGACGCCGCCTCAAGAATAAACGATGCGCTTTCCCCAGACATTCATTGACGACCTCCGGCGGCAGGCGGACATCGTGCGCGTGATACAGGACTACGTCAGCTTGAAGAAGAAGGGCGCGAACTGGATGGCGTGCTGCCCGTTTCATCAGGAGAAGACGCCGTCGTTCTCGGTCAACCCGTCGAAGGATATTTACTATTGCTTCGGCTGCGCGAAGGGAGGGAGTGTCTTCAACTTCGTGATGGAGATTGAGCGCGTCTCGTTCCCGGAGGCCGTGCGCATCGTCGCTGAAAAAGCGAACGTGCCGCTGCCGGCGATGGTGGAGGACAAGAAGTTCGAGGAGCGCAAGAAGGAGTCGGACGAGGTCATAGAGTTGAACTCGTGGGCGCTCGCTTGGTGGGAGGCGCAGCTCGGAGAGAACAACAAGGAGGCGCGCGCGGCCGCAAGAGTATCTGGAGGGGCGCGGGATCACGGACGAGACGCGCAAGGCGTTCCGCCTGGGCTACGCGCCGGACAGTTGGGACGCGCTCTCGTCGCACCTGAAGCAGCGTGGGGCGACCCTTGCGCAGATAGAGAAGAGCGGCCTCGTCGTCAAGAAGGACGCGGGCGGGTTCTACGACCGCTTCCGCGGACGCCTGATCTTCCCCGTGATGGACGCGCAGGGGCGCGCAGTCGCTTTCGGCGGCCGCACGCTCGAAGCCCATGGTGAGCCGAAATATTTGAACTCGCCGGAGACTTCGGCCTACACGAAGGGCCGCCACCTCTTCGGCCTCAACGTCACGCGCGACGAAATCCGGCGGCGCAAGTTCGCCATCCTGGTCGAAGGTTATCTGGACTTAATCATCCCGTTTCAGGCGGGCGTGCGCAACTGTGTGGCCTCTCTTGGCACAGCTCTGACGCCGGAGCAGGCGAAGCTCCTGGTGCGGTTTGCGCGCAAGGTGGTTGTCAACTATGATGGTGACAGTGCGGGCGTGAAGGCGGCCAAGCGCGCCATCGAGACGCTGCTGGCGGAAGATTTCGAGATTAAAGTATTGGTTCTGCCCGACGGCGCTGACCCCGACGAGTTCATCAGGACCCACGGCGCAGAGGCGTACCACGAGCGGCGGGGCAAGGCGCTCCCACACATCCAATTCGTGCTCGACCAGGCGGTCCGGGATCGCAATCTCCTGCGCCCGGCCGACAAGGCCGCGGCCGTCGAAGAGGCTCTCCCGTTTGTCCGCGCCGTCCGCAACCCGATTCAGAAGCGCGAATACTTTGACATGGCGATGGACGCCCTGCGCGTCGAGGAGCCGGCGCTGCGCAAGGAGCTATGGCAGACGGTCAGGGCGAACGCGCCCGCGCAAGACGTGCGGCAGAAGATCGTCCGCGCTGCCGGGGCGCAGCCGACCGTCGCTGAACAAAAGCTGCTTGAACTGCTCGTCCACGACCCGGAGCTGCGCCGCGATATCTTGCCGCGGCTCGAAGCAAGCGACTACGAGGAACTCCCGACCGCCTCAGTCTTCCGCGCGCTGGTCGAGATCGAAGAGGAGGGGGCAGTCGTAGACTTCGACACGCTCGGCGCGAAGACAGCGGACGACCCGCTGGCGGCCGACCTCGTGCCGCTGCTCCTGATGAGTGAGCCGCAGCGCGAGGAGGGCGAGGCGATGGACGACCTGCTCACGAGCGCGCTGAGCTGCCTGGACACCCTCAGGCTGATGGCCGCCGACCGCCGGATTAACGAACTCAGCCTGGAGATCGCGACCGCCGAGCGGGCCGGCGACACGGAGCGACGAGACAAGCTGGCCGTGGAGCATCTGGAATTGGCCAGGCGACGAAGCGCCCTTCTCCCACGCGCTAGTGGCGCTTGAGAATTCTGGATTTTTGATTGGCGGCCGGTCGGCGGCCTGCCAATTGCAAATCAAAATCACCATGAGCATGGAAGAGAAAGACCGCGACGACGTGATGCAGCGCCTGCTGGAGCTGGGCGGCGACAAGAAGTACCTCACGTTCGACGACCTCAACCGCGAGCTGCCGGACAACGTCGTCTCCCCCGACGACATAGAAGACGTGCTGCAAAAGCTCGAAGGCTCGAACATCCCCGTCGCGGACTCCGACGAGCGCCTCATAGAGCAGGCGGCGGCCCTCGTCACGGACGAGGACGAGGAGGGGGTTGACGAAGACATAGAGTTAGACCTCTCGGCCGGCGCGCTCGAAAAGACCAACGACCCCGTGCGCCTCTACCTGCGCGAGATGGGCGTCGTCCCGCTGCTGACGCGCGAGGGCGAGGTCGCCATCGCCAAGCGCATCGAGCGCGGTCAGCTCAAGACGCAAAAGGCCATCGCCCGCTCGCCCATCGCCGTCGAAGAGTTGCTGAGAATCGGTGACGAGCTGGAACGGGACGCGACCAACATCCGCGACATCGTCACCTTCTCCGAGCAGGCCGAGCTGACGGGCGACGAGGACAAGGCCGACGAGTACCTCAAGTGGACCGTCGAGGGCATCCAGAACATACGCAAGCTCTACAAGGCTGGGCTCAAGGAGTGGGAGCGGCTGCGCGCCGAGCAGAAGCTGACGCGCGGCAAGAAGTCTAAGAAACTCCTCCGCTTCAGGCGCAAGGTGGCGCGCATGCGCCTCGAAGTCGCGCAGGAGATCGGTCGGCTCAACCTGACGGAGCGCGCGCGCCAGCGTCTCATCAACTCGATCCGCGCCGTCCACAAAGAGATTCGCGCGTCGGAGCGCGAGGTGGACAGCTTCACGGAGAAGCTCTCGAAGCGCCGCATCAAGGCCGAGGACGAAAAAGAGTACAAGCGCCGCCTGAGCGCAGCCCGTAAGCAGCTCCAGCAGATCGAGGCCCGTTACAACGTCTCGCCCGTCGAGATCAAGCGCGCCTACCAATCAATCATCACGGGCGAGCACCAGACGGGCCAGGCCAAGCGCGAGCTGGTCGAGGCCAACCTGCGCCTCGTCGTCTCCATCGCCAAGAAGTACACCAACCGCGGCCTACAGTTTTTAGACCTCATTCAAGAGGGCAACATCGGGTTGATGAAGGCCGTGGACAAGTTCGAGTGGCGCAGGGGCTACAAGTTCTCGACCTATGCGACGTGGTGGATTCGCCAGGCGATTACACGCGCGATTGCCGACCAGGCGAGAACCATCCGCATCCCCGTCCACATGATCGAGACCATCAACAAGCTCATCAGGACTTCGCGCTCGCTCGTGCAGGAACTGGGGCGCGAGCCGACGAGCGAAGAGATCGCGCGCAAGATGGACATCCCCGTCTCGAAGGTCCGCAAGGTTCTGAAGATCGCACAGGAGCCCATCTCTTTGGAGACGCCGATTGGCGAAGAGGAGGACTCGCACCTCGGCGACTTCATCGAAGACAAGTCCATCTTGAACCCGGCGGACGCGGTCGTCGCCTCGAATCTGAGGGAGATTACGGACGAGGTGCTGGCGACCCTGACGCCGCGCGAGGAGAAGGTCATCAAGATGCGCTTCGGCCTCGGCACCTCCGGCTCCGAGCACACGCTCGAAGAGGTCGGCCAGCACTTCGCCGTCACACGCGAGCGCATCCGCCAGATCGAGGCCAAGGCCCTCCGAAAACTCCGCCACCCCTCGCGCTCGCGTAAGCTGAAAGCGTTTTTAGAGAGCACGCAACGCTAAGTCACCTCGGCCGCGCGCTTCCAACTGGCGCGCGGCCCTCGTCTGCGCTACACTTAATCGCCACCCCTGACGCCCAATCTCGTCAGTAATCCATGAACAGAGAGAGGCTGTAAGGCGATGACCCCAGAAGAAAGACTATTACGCTTAGAGAACGCGTTCTCCACGCTGGCCGAGTTGGCGAGGCTACAGAAGGAGAGCACCGACGGCTTGGCAGAATTAACCAGGGCGCAAAGCGCGCGCATGGACAACTCTGAGCGCCGAACTGAGTTGTTAATAGACCTGGCCGGCGCGCAGAATGTGCGCATTAAAGAATGCGAGCGTTTGCTGGAAGAAACACGTCAAATACTAAAGGAAGGGGCCGAGGCTCAGAAGGAGCTGCGTGAAGCACAGAAGCAGAACGAAGCGCACCTGGCCGTCCTTAATTCAATCGTAGAAGAACTGGGGCGCGGTCAGGCGGAAATGCAGAAGGCCCTGACGCGGCTTGAGAATTCTCAGGCCAGTCTGAACGAAAGATTCAAGCAGTACATCAGCACGCGGCCGTAAGGTTTGAGGCGACTAATGCGGGTCATACGGCATCTAACCCGGTCGCCCATGGTTTTATGAAAATTACTGAGATTTACAAACAAAAACTGGCCGCCGAAGAGGGGTGGGTCTTGAAGCGCGGCGTGCGGCTGCGCATCGCCCTGTGCTACCCGAACGTCTACGAGATAGGGATGGCGAACCTTGGGTTCCAGGCGATGTACGAGTTGTTCAACCGCATCCCAGAAGTCTCCTGCGAGCGCGTGTTCCTCCCGGACGAGCGCGAGGCGCGCGAGTATGAGAGGTCGCGCCAGCCGCTGCTCTCGCTGGAATCGCAGACGCCAGTGCGCAACTTCGACGTGGTGGCGTTCTCCATCTCGTTCGAGACGGACTACCTGAACATGGCGAGGATGCTGCGCCTCTCGGGCGTGCCCGTCTGGTCTAAGGACAGGACGCGCCACGACCCGCTCGTCGTGATGGGCGGCGCGGCGTCGTTCCTCAACCCTGAGCCGATTGCGGATTTCACTGACGTCATCGGCGTCGGCGAGGGCGAGGTTCTGGGCCACCAACTCGTTGACGCCATCTTCGAGCACGAGACCAAGGACGACATCCTGCTCGCGCTGGCGCGCACGGGGCGCGGCTTTTACGTCCCGTCGCTCTACGAGGTGACTTACCACGCGGACGGGACCGTTCGTGACTACAGGCCGCGCGCGGAGGGCGTGCCAGCGCGCGTCGGCCGCGCCGTCGCCGCGGAGAACCCGAAAGAAGGGAGCCTCCGGCGTGCGATGCGGCGCGGCGAGTCGGAAGTCGCGGAGCAATTGCGTGGGTCGGAGGTGTTCGCCCCCTCGACCGTCATCTACGCGCCCGCGGCCGAGATGGGCGAGCGTTTTCTGGTGGAGATTTCGCGCGGCTGCTCACAAGGGTGCCGCTTCTGCTGGGCCGGCTTCAACTACTGGCCGCCGCGCGTCGTGCCCGCGCGTGACATCCTACTGAAGGCGCGCGAGTGGCGCGAGCGGACGGACAAGATCGGCTTGGTTTCGACGGCCGTCTGCGACCACCCCGAAATCAGCGAAATCCTACAGGGCCTGCGCGCGATGGATTACAAAATCTCCGTCTCGTCGCTCAGGCTCGATCAAATCTCCGACGAGCTGCTCGACGCGCTCGTCGAGTCGCGCGACCAGCAGATCGCGGTCGCGCCCGAGACGGGCTCCGACCGCCTGCGCAAAGTCATCAATAAGAACCTGACCAACGACGAGATCGTGGACATCTGCGGCGCGGTCTTCGACCGCGGGATGCTGACGGTTAAGCTCTACCTGATGGTCGGGCTGCCGACCGAGACGGACGAAGACCTGGAAGAGATGCTCGTCCTCGTCGAGCGCATCAAGGACCGCATGCTCGAAGCGGGACGTCGGTTCGGCCGCGCCGGGAAAATCATCCCCTCGCTCAACGGTTTTGTGCCAAAGCCGAACACCCCTTTGCAGTGGGACGCCATCTGCGGCGAGAAGGAACTGAAGCGGCGTCTGAAGTGGGTCGCCAAGAATTTGGCCCGGATTCCGAACGTCGAGGTGCGGACGATGTCCGCGCGCATCGCGCACGAGCAAGCGCTCTTCTCCTCCGGCGACCGCAAGGTCGGGCGCGTGATAGAGGCGGCCGCGCGGCTGGGTGGTGATCTACGGGCGGCGCTGCGCGAGACGGGAGTTGACCCTGCGTTTCACACGAGCCGCGACCGCGGCTACGACGAGCGGCTGCCCTGGGAGATCGTGGACGCCGGGCTCGGGCGCGAGTTCTTGCAGCAGGAACACGAACGCGCACACGTTGCGCGCTCGACGGCCCCGTGCCCGTCCGTTGACCAATGTACGCGCTGCGGCGTCTGCCCGACGACGTGGCTCGCATCTGCTCCCGCCGGCCTCGTGCAGTTGCAGAGCGCCACGGTTCAGCGCGTACTGGCCGCCGCAGGCTGAGATAGAATCAGTATCAAAAGGACTGAAGCCCTCTTCCGAACCTCTTCGGAAGAGGGCTTCACTTTATGTCTAGAAACTCCGTGCTCTTGACTGTGTAGTCAAAGGAGTAGTCGTAAGTCCAGAAGGGCAGGAGGTTGACCGGGCGCTTGAAATTCACAGTCGCCGTTATCTGCTTCCCCGCGACGCCGGTCGCGACCTTGGCGTCCTGCGGGATGTCGTAATCTTTGGCGCTAGCCGCAAGCTGGCCCCGCGCCCACTCAGCCCCTTGGCCGGTCGCGGCTGCTTTGTCAACAGTCTCCTGCATGTGCGTCTTGTAGCGGGAATAGTTTAAAGCCAAGGGCACGTACTGGACGGCCATGTAGACTGCGACCGCGACGACGGCCAGGACGATGATGAATTTCAGGCGCGCCGACCCGCGCTCGCCGCGTCCCGCCGCGGGTGTTCGGCCAAGTGATCTCTTCATCACTGCTTCACCCTCACTCTCTGTTCGCTGAAACTCCCTCGGAGGCCGGCGCGGAGCGAGGCGCGCAGGACTCCGTGTGTGACTTCGCCGCCGTCAACCACGCGCGCCCGCCCGAGGCGTTCGAGCAGCACCCACTTGACTCGGCCGCCGACCACCTTCTTATCGTGGGAGAGGCGGCCGATGATTTCCGACTCGTCCAAGTCGCCCGCCGGCGGGAGCCGCCCGCAGAGGCGGACGGCGTTGCGCAGTAATTCTAACTCCGAAGCGTCGAGCAAGCCTAGCCTTTTGGAAATCTCCCCGGCGACCAGCATCCCGTGGCCCACCGCCTCGCCGTGGCGGAAGCGCCAGTAACGCGTCACGGCTTCGAGCGCGTGGGCCGTCGTGTGGCCGAAGTTGAGGATGCGGCGCGAGAGGCCGTCTGTACGTGAGATGTCCTCGCGCTCGTCCCCGGCGACGACCCGCGCCTTGAAGGCAACCTGCGCCGCGATGAGTTGTGCCAGTTTTTCCGAGCGCGTGTCCGCCCCAGAGCGCAGGAACGCGCAGGTTTGGTCGAAGAGCGCGCGGTCGCCGGCCGCGCCCTGCTTGACGCTCTCGCACCAGCCGGCCGTCAGCTCGCGCCGGGGCAGGGTCTGAAGCGTCGCCGTGTCCACCAGGACGGCGCGCGGGTGGTGGAAGGCCCCGACGAGGTTCTTGCCCGCGGCTGTGTTGACGGCCACCTTGCCGCCGACCGAGGCGTCAACCTGTGCCAATAATGTGGTGGGGACTTGCAGGAACGCGACGCCGCGCAGGTAGATGGCCGCTGCGAAGCCCGCGAGGTCGCCGACCACACCGCCGCCCAGCGCCACGACGGCGTCGCCACGCTCAAGGCCGGCGTCGTGGAAAGCAGCGAGTGCGCGCTGGAGCGTGGCGAGAGATTTGTGGCGCTCGCCGTCGCCGATGAGCAACAGGTCCGCCTTGAAGCCGGCCGCGCGCAGACTCTCAGCGGCGGGACGGCCGTAGAGGTCGAAGACTGTTGGGTTGGAGACGAGAAACGCGCGGCGCGCCTGCGGGCCGAGGGCAGAGCGTGCGACCTCGCCCAGGAGCGCGAGCGTCCCCCGCCCGATTCGGATATCGTACTCCTCCCGCCGCGCCCGCAGGCGCACGCGCACGCGCCGCACTTTGTCTTCAGTCCTCTTTCATCGCCGCGATGAGCCCTTCGGCCAGCAGCTCGAAGCTGATCTCGCCGAAGCCCACGTGGCGGGCGAGTTCTTCGACAGTATAGCGCGAGGAGGTGTTCCAGAGGTCAATCAATTCGTCGCCGGCCGCGCGCGACGCCCACCAGCGGCGGCCGTGGCGCACGCGCAGGTGCTCGCGCAAAGAGACCTCGAAGGCCCAGGCGCGCAGGTAGGCCGCGGAGTAGAAGCCGTCGTCCACGTCCGCCAGGTAGAGCGCGGGGCTCCGGCGGAAGCCCGTGGCCTCGGTCAATTTGTCAGAATAATTCTGTGCCAATTGCTCGCGGCGCACGCCCGCGCCCCCGTGCAGCTCTATCTCGTAGGCGAGCGAGGCGCAGCGGCGGCGGACGTTGGCGCAGGTCTGCAAGGAGAGGTCGCGCACGATCTCGCGCGCCTGCGCGGGGCTCACGCGCCGGTGCTCGACGAGCCACCCTTCGTCCTGGAAGAGGAGGCTGAAGAGGAAGGCATAGCCCTCGGAGGTCGCGTGGTCCGGCGCGTAGAGGAACTCCGGGTGGCGGGCGACGAGGTCGCGCGACGACCAGCCGAAGTGCTGCGCGTGCCCGGCCTCGTGGAACAGCACCGTGTAGTCGTAAGCGCCGCCGACGGGCGCGATGAGCAGGCGCACATCGTCCGGCGGGTTGATGCGGAAGCAGGCCGCGCGCGGGTTCTTGAAGGGGCGCGGCTCGGCGTCAATGTGTATGTTCCCCTGCCGCCCGACGCGAATGCCCAGTCCGCTGATCCCCTCGGCGTAGGTCGCCATCAACTCTCCGGCGGGGAAGAAGGGGTCCAGGCGCGGCGCTCGCTGGAAGTAGAGCTGGTCGGCGTGCTGTAGGTCTTCGAAGGCGACGCCCGGCAGGTCGCGCGCCACCGCCCTGCGGAGCGCGTACGTGTAGGCCGCTTCGGTCCTTTCCAGGAACCGGTTGGCCTCGGCGGCCAGGCGCTCGAATTCCGTCGCCATGATGTTGCTGAAGAGGGCGCGGTAAGAGTCGAAGCCGAGGGCGAGCGCGGACTCGTGATAAGACTCCATGAGCGCCGCGCGCAGGTCGTTGCAGGAGCGCTGGGCGTCAACCCAGCGCGCGGCCAATTCGCGGCGGCGCGCGGCCAGGCGCTCGTTGGCGATGAGCTTGGGGACGTTGTTGAGGGGCACGCGCTCGTCCTCCCACTCGACGCCGGCCGCGCCCTCGCAACGCGAGATTTCGTCCGTCAATTCACGGCCCCGCGCCTCCAAAAAGCCCGCGCGCGCAGAGCCCAGCAGCAGGGTGAGCCCGGCGCGCTCCGTCTCCAGGTGCGCGGGCGTCTCCTCTAGCGCGCGGCCGAGAGAATCTATCGCGTCGCGCGTGAAGAGGTCGCCGTAGCGTTCGTAAATGGGTTCGAGGTGGAGTTCTCGTTGGAATCCGGCGCGGTATTGATAGTGTGCCAATTCGACGGCCGAGCTGTACGCGGCGAAGTCGCGTCGGTAATCGCTAATATCCATTGTGAGGCACGGCTCAACTTTCGTCTGTCGGGGTCCGAATCGAAAGTAATGCGAGAATTAACCAGCCGGGGCGGATTGTAGCACGATGATGCGGGCGCGGCGGAGAACTTTTGATTGGGAATGGGCCAATAAAGCGAACGGGCGCGGCAACGTGGGAGTGTGCCGCGCCCGTTCATATTCGTGGTTACTGTCCTCACCCCAGCAACCACTTGAGACGGAGGATCCACCAACCGTCTCTCTTGCCCCGCAATATACACCGCAACGAGCGTGCCATGCAAGTAGATATTTCCCCGCGTTTATTTTGCTGAGCTTTTGCCCGAGCGGAGGGCGCCGACGCCCTCAATCCAGGTGTAAATCGGGGCCGAGAGTGTAAGACTTACACCGGCAGTCGCGTAGAATTTTCCTAGCCGAGGGCCGTTTTGATGACCGCGGCCAGACGCTCGGCCTCTCGTTCGATGACCTCCTGCCGCTCGCCCTCGATCATGACGCGCGCCAGGGATTCTGTGCCAGAATATCTGAGGAGCAGCCGCCCCGTCTCGCCCATCCGCTCGCCCAACTCGCGGGCCGCGCGCGCGACTTCTGGAACCTCGTCGAACGGGCGCTTCTCGCGCACGCGCACGTTGACCAGCACCTGCGGATAGCGCGTGAAGCCGGCCGTCAGTTGGTCGAGCCGCGCCCCGTCTTCCGTCATGGCGCGCAGCAGGCAGAGCGTCGTCATCATCCCGTCTCCCGCCAGGCTCAGCCGCGGGAAGATGATGTGGCCGGACTGCTCGCCGCCGAGCGCGCCATCGGTGCGCAATAATTCTTCGAGCACGTACTTGTCGCCCACGTCCGCGCGCAGGAGCGTGATGCCCTTCGAGCGCAAGGCCCTTTCCAAGCCGATGTTGCTCATGACGGTGGCGACGACCATGCGGCCGTCGAGTTGGCCCCGCGCGTCCAGGTACTGCGCCATCGCCCAGAGCGTCGCGTCGCCATCGACGAACTGGCCGCGCGCGTCAACGAAGAGGGCGCGGTCGGCGTCGCCGTCGAAAGCGACGCCGAGGTCCGCGCCTTCGCTTAAGACTTTTTGCCGCAGGCCGTCTATGTGCAACGAGCCGCAGTCGCGGTTGATGTTGCGCCCGTCGGGTTCGTCGTTGATGCTCGTCACGCGCGCCCCCAGGCGATTGAAGAGCGCGGGCGCAAGGGCCGAGGCCGCGCCGTTGGCACAGTCGATGACGAGGCGCAGGCCCGCGAGCGAGAGGCCGCGCCCGATCTCGCCGGCCAGGAAAGCCAGGTAGCGAGCCTTCAAGCCGGCGGCGCGCGCCTCGTCCACGCTGTAAGCGGGCGAGTCCGCATCCCCTTCAATGCTTCCCTTCCAAGCCTCTATGTCGGCCTCTATGAGCCGCTCGGTCGCGTCGTCCATCTTGCGGCCCGAGGGAGCGAAAATCTTGATGCCGTTGTCCTGATACGGATTGTGCGAGGCGCTGATGACGACGCCAGCGTCCGCTGGCTGCGTGCGCGCCAGGTACGCTACGCCCGGCGTCGTGATGACGCCCGCCGACTCGACCTGCGCCCCCGCGGCAGTCGCCCCCGCCAGGAAAGCCTCCTCGATCCAGACGCCGGACTCGCGCGTGTCGCGCCCCGTCACGATGCGTGGTTGCTGGCCTCCGTCCGAGCGCTCTGCCAGGTGTTGGGCCAAAGAGCGGCCGGCGGCGCTTACGGTCGCCGCGTCGAGCGGGAAGCGCCCGGCCTCCCCGCGCATCCCGTCCGTGCCGAAAAGTCTGGTCATCTAAAAACTGTTTCCCCGAATACGGATTAGAAGAACGATCTCTTGGTGAAGACGGCCGGGCTGGTCGCGCGCAACTCGACGCGGCCCTGCAAGTCTGTGGGCAGCTCAAGCCGCGGCCTGTACGAGCCGTCCCCCGCCACGTCCAGCACGAGTCTCATCTTGTCAGCGCCGAGTTGGTTAACGGCCGAGCGCGGGCCGTAAACCGTAACGCTGGCTGCCTCTGGGCGAACCAGCGCGCCATCGCTCGTGACGACCACAACGCCGCCGAAAGTTTTTTCCACGCGCTGCTCGCCGATCTCGAAGGTGACGCTCACGTCCCCGTCCATGAGGTCAACGTGGCGGTCGGGAATCTGTAGGTCCGCCTGCGGCAGCGTGAACGTCTCCTTGTGCCCGTCGAGCAGGACGGGCTCGGTCGGCGCTTTCTGCATGGTATTAACGTGGCTGGCCGGCCCGCGTACTTTGACTTTATCCGGCGTGGCCGTGGCGCGCAGCAGTTCGTAGCCTTCGGCGGGCGAGCCCGTGTACTTGACCTCCACCTCCAGTTCGCGCTCGACGCGCGGCTCCATCCTGAGCGTCAGGCTGCTCGGCTGTATGTCGCCGAAGCGGACGCCTTCGGGCAGGCCCATCGTGACGCGCTCTGGCGTCAGGGGCACGTTGTGCTCGCCGGGCTTCAGGTCGCTCACGTCCACGTTAGCGATCAGATCGCGCACGTTGATCTCGTCGAGCGCGCGCTTGCTGCCCGTCAGTGTAAGCTCCACGTCGGTGCGCGGCTCGTTGCTGATTTCGGTGTCGCCCGGCAGGCGGAAGTTAAGAGGGACGCGCGAGACGCGCACGGTGGTCGGCTTGCGCTGCCCAGTCACGCCGTACCAGAGCCCGAGCGCGATGGCGAACGCCAGCAGCTTCAAACCCCAGTCCTCCACGAAGACGACGCGCAGCCAGCGCCGCGCCCAGTGCGGCCTCTGCGGGTGGCGTTTCGCGTCCTCGTTTATCTCGCGGAAAGACATACTCAGTGGTCAGTGGTCGGTGGTCAGTGGTCAGTTGAAGACATCAGTTTTTTAACTGACCACTGACCACCGACCACTGACCACTTCTTTTACGTCGTTATCGCTTCCTCGGCTTCCGTCTCCGCAGGCTTGCCGCCTTTTTCGCGCGCGGACCTGGCGGCGGGCGCTTCGAGGGCGTGGAAGATGGCGGCGCGCAGTTTGGTCGCGTCGAGCCCGCGCTTGATCTGCCCGCCCTCGACGAAAGAGATGAGCCCGGTCTCCTCGGAGATGACGACCGCCACGGCATCCGAATCCTCCGTGATGCCGATGGCCGCGCGGTGGCGTGTGCCGAGGTCTTTCGAGAGGCGCGGGTTCAGCGTGAGCGGCAGGAAGCAGGCCGCGGCCGCGATGCGGTGGCGGCGCACCACCACTGCGCCGTCGTGCAGCGGCGTCGTCGGGTTGAAGATGGTAACCAGCAGGTCGTAAGAGAGTTCGGCTTCGAGCTTGACGCCGCCATCCGTGACGTTCTTCAAACCGACGTTGCGCTCGATGACGATGAGCGCGCCCGTCTTCGTTGAGGCGAGCGTCGTCGCGGCCAGCACGATCTCGTCGTAGACGCCCTCGCCGAATTGACCGCGGTGGCGGCGCGTAAACGGCATCCGCACGCTGTTGCCGAAGGAGATGAGCGCCTGACGGATTTCAGACTGGAAGAGCACGATGATGGCGACGCCGATGTAGATGAGCCCGCCGCGGAGGATGAATTCGAGCGTCGCTAAATCCCGGCTGACGGCCAGCCCGTAGAGCAGGAGGATGATGACTAGCCCTGCCGCCATCGGCGTCGCGCGCGTGCCCCTGACCAGCTTCAAAACGGCGTACACGATGAGAAAGACCAGCACGATGTCCGCGATGTTGCGCGGCTCGCGCAGCCTCCCAAGGTATTCGCTCGCTGGCAGCAGCAGTAACAGCATTCTCGTCCAACTTAAGGTCAGAAAGGAGCACGGCAGTTAGACCATTAGCCACGAGTGCTCCGAGCACCGCCCACGTAAATAAACTTTCCTCCTGTCTGGGAACGGGGACTCCGTCTGGATTATGGGGGAAAATTAAAGAGAAGGCAAAATTAAAAATTAGAAATGCAAAATGGATGACGAACTACTCGCCGCTCGCCGTCAATTTTGCATTTCTAATTTTGGTAATATCAAGGGAACATATGTGAGCGTAGAGCCGTTTCACCTGTTCCGATATTTAGACGAACAAGCCTTCCGTTTCAACAAGCGGAAGAACACGGACGGCCAGCGGTTTCTTGAAGTAATTTCCTTGATACAGGGAAAGCGACTAGAGTATAAGGAGTTAATAGGTGCGCCCTCATGCTAGTCGCGCGCCGCGACGTGGACGTAGTAAGCGAAAGATGAGATAGAACCGAGAAATCTTCTTGGCAAAGAAAAAGGCCCGCTGCCGAACGGGCCTTCTCATCTTCGGGAGCCTCAGCGACTGTCCAGCGCCCCGGACAGAACAGGCGAAGTGTGCCAACAATAAGTTTACCACACGGAGGCACACATGAGTAATACCGAACTAGCCTACGTCACCCCGGAAGTTGTAAGTTGGGCTATAAGCAGAAGCGGGCTTACCTACGCAAATATAGGCGCTTCTCTTAATGTCGGCCAAGACCAAGTTAGGGCTTGGAGTGAAGGCGAAGCGCGCCCGACCTTCGCAAAGGCGATACACCTTGCGGAAGTGTTGCATGTACCTTTCGGCTACTTCTTTCTTGATAGTCCTCCTACTATTACTGTCCCTCTCCCCGATTTCCGAACACGTCTTAACGTAGAGTCGCGCGAGCCTAGCCCCGAATTTTTAGAACTGCTGTACTCCGTCCTTGCCAAGCAGGAATGGTATCGAGAATACGAGGAAGATCATGGGGCGGTGAAACTCCCATTTGTTTCCAGCTTCACTATGCAGGACAGCCCGAGCCGCGTAGCGAGCGCTATCAGACAAACGCTCGGAATTGATAACAGCTTGCCTGAAAGGGCAGTTTCGTTAAGTGACTATCTCGCTCTGTTAAGCGCACAGGCGGAATCCGTTGGCATCCTTGTGATGCGTAGCGGGGTTGTTGGCAACGATAACACGCGCCCTGTTTCAGTAAATGAGTTTCAAGGGTTCGCAATTACAGATGAGATTGCCCCTCTCATCTTCATTAACGCGCGAGACTTTCGGACCGCTCAGATTTTCACGTTCGCGCATGAACTCGCCCACATATGGATAGGAAGAAGCGGAATATCTAAACCAGACGAAACTGACGTTGCGGAGAGAACAACCAGAGTCGAGGAAGGCGCGGTTGAGTTGTTCTGTAATGCAGTAGCCGCTGAGGTGCTTGTCCCTAAAGCCGATTTCCTGCAAGCGTGGCAGGCCCAGCAAGACCCGGTGCCATTAAAGAAATTAGCAAGGCGGTTTCGGGTGAGTACGCTTGTCATCCTCCGGCGTGCATACGAACTAGATAAGGTTAGCCGCAACCAATTCTTCGTTTTGCTCAAGCAAGAGAAGAATGAGCAAACAGCGAGTCAGTCATCAAGTGGCGGCGACTATTATCGAACCTTATGGTCGCGGCACAGTTCCAGGTTCATTGAGGCACTTATCAGCGACGTGCGTCAAGGCGGAACCGTCTTCCGAGACGCCGCAAGGCTAGTGGACATGAAAGTGCCTACGCTTGTGAACCTGATAGAGAAAGTAAAGTAACTTGCCAGTCTATTGGCTAGACGCGGACGTTTACATTCAGGCCAAAAATGGGCCGTACAAATTCGAGCGCGTTCCGGGCTTCTGGGACTTTATGGCGAAGCAGTTTGATGAAGGGAATATCAAATCTCCGAAAAAAGTATATGACGAGTTGACTGATTACACCGACATACTCGCAAGCTGGTGTCGGCGGATGCGCCATCGGGGGATATCCGTAAATGCCGATAAAACCGCTCAGGAGTGCTTTAAAAAAATAGCAAATCACGTACACACCAAACACCCTCAACATCTAGCGAATGAGTTTTTAAAAGGGGGTGATGGTTGGGTTATTGCACATGCGATGGCGACGGAAGGCATAGTCGTCGCCCAAGAATCGCCGCGAAGCAAGAAAGGTAGGATTAAGGTGCCTACCGTTTGCCGCGAGTTGGGCGTAAAATGTATCGGTACCTATGATATGTTAGATAAGCTCGACTTTTCTCTTTGAGGTACAAATGAAAAAAACTAAGACTAAATCATCAAATGATTCGGCGCTAGAAATTAAGAGCAAGGAGTTTGATAACTTCGCGCGGCTCGCAAAAGCTCTCTTCTCAGTCCCGAAGAAGGAAGTGGACGAACAGGAAGCGAAGCGGGTGAAGAATAAACCAAAGAGATAGGTTGCCTAAATACGTTCTATCACTATTACGTGGAGGTAGCGTGGCAATGTGGATGCGCGTTGATAATCAATCGGGTGCGACGGAGTACGTGGATTTAGACCGAGTAATCAAAATAGTTTTCACAACGAATACGGCGACCAAGAAAGTTGGCGGGGCGATACTCTACGCAATCGGCGGTGATGGGTTTGTCAATCTTGGTTCGGTCACGGGCGACATATCGCTCAGAAAGCTACAGGAACACGTCGGCTTAATCAGAAGTGACAACGTAGTTATTTAACCCGCCTTCACTCCTTCCCTGTGGTGAGCCAAGTATATTATTGCCCTAATTTTTAATTTTTGACTTTACCTTCCTGAGACGGCCCTGTTGGAGGTAGCCGACGAGGCTACCGGCGTGGTCTATGACGGCGAGCGCGCCGAGGCCGTTCAGTTGCATCAGCTCGTTTGCGCGGGCCATCGTCGCGCCCGCCTGGACGAAGAGCGTGGCGTCCACGGGTCGCATCACGTCGCGCGCGCGCGTCTCGCGCCAGCGCTCGCGCGGGAGCTGCTTCAAGTCTTCGAGCGCGAGGATGCCGTGCAGCTTGCCCAGCCGCGCCACGGGGAAACTGGTCCGGCGGTGCAGCGGGAGCACAGAGTCTACGAAGTGCGAGATCGTCACGTCGGGCTCAATCGCCACGGGCGCGCTCATCGCGTCGCCCACGGTCGCCTGCTTCATGTTGCGCGCGTGGCGCACGACGCTCGCCGCCGCGTCGAAGAGGAAGAGTCCGACGAGCACAGACCAGAGCCCGGAGAGCGTCCCCTGCCACTTCGGCGAGAACGCCATGTAGAGCCCCGTGATGATGAGCGTGACGGCGATCAGGACGCCGCAGAGGCCGGCGATGCGCGTGGCCTCCGTGATGTTGCCGCGCCTGCGCCAGAGCAGCGCGCGAAGCACGCGCCCGCCGTCCAAGGGGTAACCCGGAAAAAGATTGAAGACGGCGAGCAGCAGGTTGCCCGCGCCGATGAAGAAGAGGATGGCGGCGGCCGTGCGGTAGCCCCCGACGAGCGCGACCTGATAGGCCCCGAAGGTCAGGACGGCGAAGAGGAAGCTGGCGGCGGGGCCTGCGACGGCGATGCGTAACTCAGCGCCCGGCGTGTCCGGCTGCCGCTTGAGACGCGCCAGCCCGCCGAACGGGTGGAGCACAATCTCTTCAATCTCTATGCCCTCCATCCTCCCGACAATCGCGTGCGACAACTCGTGGCCGAAGACCGAGAGGAACAGCGCGAGCGTCGTGATGACGCCGAGCAGCCACGCCACCAACGGCTCGACCGGCGGCAAGCCCCGTATGCCGCGCTGCAAATTCAGTGAGACCAGCCAGACACTAACGCCGAAGACCAGGAACCAGCGATAGTCTATCCGCACGGGGATGCCGTAGACCTTCGCCACGGAAATCTGCCGGTGAATGAGTTTGCCGATGTTCATAAATCGCCTGCCGCGCTGTTTGATGCTTTAACTTTCAAACGCGCCGGCCTCGCTGTCTATTAAAAGCGGCGGCTCGTTGCGCGTGACGCGGCGCAGGAGCAGCGGCTCGTCGAAGAGGCGCATCAGGCCGTGGACGGTACTGAAGCGCGGCTCGTCCGCGACGCGCACGGGGAGCTTTGTTTCTATCCCCAGGTATTCGTCGAACCCTTTGAGCAGCGAGCCGCCGCCGGTCAGGATGAGGCCGCGGTCGTGTAGGTCCGCAGCCACTTCGGCCGGGAGGTCCGCGAGCGTCTCGCGCACGGCGTCGGCGATTTTGCGCAGGACGCTCTGCGTCACGCCGTAGACCTCTTCGGCCGTCACCTCTATCGCGCCGGGGCTGCCCGTCTGCACGTCGCGCCCCTTGACCGTGATGCTCTGCGCGGGGTCTGCGGGCTCCGTGGCCGAGGCAAGCTCCATCTTCAGGCGCTCGGCCGTAGGGACGCCGACCGAGAGGCCGCGGTAGCGCCGCAAGCGATCCGTAATCGCAGCCTCTATGTCTGAGCTGCCGATGCGTTCGGCGTTGGCGTGGACGATGCTGCCGTTGGCGACGACGGCCACGTTCGTCGTGCTGCCGCCGACATCGACGACGGCCGAGGCGCGCTCGTCCGTGACGGAGACGCCCGCGCCGATGGCGGCGGCCAGGCCCTCTTCGACCATGAAGACGCGGCGGATGTGCGCGTGCTCGGCCGCGGAGAGGAGCGCGCGCTGCTCGACCTGCGTGACGCCGGAGAGCACGCCCATCACGGCGCGGCGGCTGAAGTGCGAGATGCCGCTGCGGGCCTTGCGGACGAAGCGGTCAAGCATCGCCTGCGTGCGCTCGAAGTCGGCCACGACGCCGTCAACGAGCGGCGCGATGACGGCGACATCGCGCGCCTCACGCCCCTGCATCTGGCGGGCCTCGCGTCCAACGGCCACGACCTCGCCCGTCACCTTGTTGACGGCGACGACCGAGGGCTCATCGACGACGATGCCGCGCCCGCGCACGCTGATGATCGTCCCGGCGGACCCCATGTCTATCGCCATCGAGTCGGAGACAAGATTCCTGAGGGCGTCCCAGCCCATGTTCATGAAAGAAGACATTGAAAAAAATAATGATGAATGCGGAATGCGGAATGATGAATTAAAGACAAAATGCTTTTAATTCATCATTCATCGTTCCGCATTCCGCATTGCGTTTACGCCTGGTTGTTGAAGGAGGCGATGAGGGGGTCGCCTTGCGATTTGCCGGACTCCCACTCGACCTCGAAGAGGGGGACGGGTTGCGCGCGGTTCTTGACGTAAATGGGATCGCGCTGTTTGAGGGGGTAGCGGCTCGTGGCGGCCCGCTCCGTCGCGTCGCTGAGGAGAATCTGCCCGCCCTTCGAGTTCGACTCCAGCCGCGAGGCCGTGTTGACCGTGTCGCCGATGGCCGTGTACTCCGAGCGCCGCTCGGAGCCGATGTAGCCGACCACCGCCTCGCCCGTGTGCAGGCCGATGCCGACACCTATCTCGTTGAGCCCCTCGGCGCGCAGCTCCTGGTTGATGCTCATCACGCGCCGCTGCATGGCGACGGCCGCGTTGAGCGCGTTGGTCGCGTCCTGCGGCGTCGCCGTCGGCGCGCCGAAGAGCGCCATCAAGCCGTCGCCGAGGTACTTGTCGAGCGTGCCGCCGTGCGCGAAGATGATGTCCGTCATCGCCGAGAAATACATGTTCAAAAGCTGCACGACCTTCTCCGGGTTGGCGTGCTCACTGAGGCGTGTGAAGCCGCGTATGTCCGCGAAGAGGACCGTGATGGTCTGGTTGACGCCGCCGAGCTTGAAGCTCTCTGGGTTTTCGAGCATCTGCTTGACGACGTACTCGGGGAGGAAGCGGCCGTAGTTGGCGCGGGCGACCTCCTCGCGCGCGAGCCGTTCGTGCGCGCGCGCGTTCTCGACCGCGACGGCCGTCTGCGCGGCGACGGCAGTGATCAACTCCAGGTCGTCCGGCTTGAAGGCGGCGAAGGGGTCCAGGCGGTCTGCGTAGAGCGCGCCGTGGACGCCCGATTCCGCGACGAGCGGGGCGCAGATGGTCGAGCGCACGCCCTGCGAGACGATGGACTCGACGCCTGCGAACATGGCCTCAGCCGCCGCGTCCTGCGAGAGCAGCGCGACGCGGTCCTTCATCACCTTGCGCGTAATGGTGCGGCCGATGGTCAGCTTCTTGGCGTGCGCCTCAAGCTTCTCGTCGCGCGCGCGCGTGGCGACGGGCACAAGCTCTACGTCGCCGTCGTCATTCGTGCCTTCGGCCAGAAGCGCGACGACGCGGTCGGCCGGCGTGGAGCGGAAGATGATGTCCGTGGCTTTGGCGAAGATGGCGTTGAGATCGAAGACGGAGCCGAGCGTCTTGCTCATCTCGTACATCTCGGCGAGGATGTTGGCCTTGCGCTGCAAAGCCTCTATCTCTTTCTCGCGCGCCGAAG
Organism: uncultured Acidobacteriota bacterium; assembly: GCA_963848875.1. Classification (GTDB taxonomy): domain Bacteria; phylum Acidobacteriota; class Blastocatellia; order Pyrinomonadales; family Pyrinomonadaceae; genus QHXM01. The sequence goes on along the minus strand of CAWKFJ010000006.1, from coordinate 924,946 downwards.
GGCCGGCAGCCGTCGCGGGCGCGGCCGAGACCGGCGGATTGCTCGTCCTCAGCACAGTCGTCATCACGTCGTTGGCCGAGATGAGGAGCTGCGTGTGGCCGAGCGGCTTGTCGTCGTAGCGCACGTCGGTCGTGCGCTCCTCTTTCTGTTGCTCGAAGCGGATGGTGCTCGCGCCGATGGTGACGCGGTCGCCGTCCTTGAGCGGGTGCTCGTAGGTGGCCTCGCCGTTGACGAAGACCTTGTTGGCGCTGCGCTTCACCTGGCCGTTCATCACGACGCCGTCAACGATGGTGTAGCCTGGGTCGTCGAAGCGTATGTGCGCGTGGTGGCGCGAGGCGCGCGGGTCGTCCAGAACGATGCAGTTGTCCGGCGCGCGCCCGACCGTACACGGGGTTTGCGGAAGCAGGGTGTATTGCCACTGGCGGCCGCTCGCGTCTGTAATTTTCAGCAAAGCCATAAAGGTTACCCGTAAAGCGCCTTCTCTGGGCGGAGTGGGGCACAATTTTACAGGCAAACCGGGGATTAAGAAAGGCTGAAGGCAGGAAGGTGGCGGGTCAGCTTGTAGTTGAGTGTCCGGCACGTCAGACTCACCGCAGAGACGCAGAGGACGCGGAGGAAGCGCAGAGGCTTGAGTGCCGTTCAACTCTCTGCGCCCCCTCTGCGCTCTCTGCGTCTCTGCGGTGAGCCTCGACTCTCTCCCAGCACTCAATTGCAAACTAAAGCCTGCTCATTGATAGAGGCCGAGTAAAGTTTTGTCAACGCCTGCCCTTTCCGTAACACCGACGTAATACAGGGTTCATAGAATCTTCAGCCTTACAACAGCGCACACCCATCCGCGCTCGGTCGCGATTCTCGAATTGGTCAAAAAATTTTCACGGAGAGGGATTCCCTTATGTCACGACTCACAATCTGGCGCGCGCTCGTGGCCTGCGCCTTCTGCATCAGCCTGGGCTGTGCGGCCCAAGCGCAATCAAGCCTGACGAGCCCAGCCGGCGTCACGCCCGCCCCGGCCGCAGCCGCCACGCCCGGCAACCCGGACCTGGAAGAGGTGCGGCGCGCGCTCCTAGAGCAGCAGGAGGAGATGAAGCGCATGCGCGCCGTCATCGACGAGCAGTCGCAGATGATAGGCGAGCTTCGGCAGCGCGTTGATGAGACGGCGCGGCAGGCGACGGCCGTCAACACCGCCGCCATCCCCGTCAGCGACACCGCGCCGCCGCAAACTCCCCCGCCGCAGGACGACACGAACGCGCGGCTCGGCCGCGTCGAAGAGCAGGCAAAGAAGACGAGCGAGACTCTCTCGAAGCAACTCGGCTCGATTACTTTCAGCGGCGACATACGGCTGCGCTACGAGTCCTTCTACGGCCAACTGAACGCCCTCCCGAACGCGGAGAACCCGGCCATCCTCGGCAACGAGCTGAGCACGCGCCAACGCTTCCGCGTCCGCGCGCGCCTTGCCTTGCGCGGGCAGTTCGGCAAGGAGTTCGACTGGGGCCTCAGGCTCGCGACCGGCAGCTTCGCTGACGCCATCTCGACCAACCAGACGCTCACGGACTTTTACAACCGCAAGGCTTTCGGACTCGACCAGGCTTACATCGCGTGGACGCCGCAGCGCGTCCCCGGCCTCAGGCTCCAGGGCGGCAAGTTCGAGGTCCCCTGGCTGCGCACGGAGATGACGATTGACAACGACCTGCAAGTCGAAGGCTTCAGCCAGTCTTACTCGCGCAACTTCAAAGATTCAGCGCTCAAGAATCTGACCCTGGTCGCGTGGGAGCTTCCCATGCTCGAACGCAACTCTGCCTTCGTGCGCAACGCCAACGGCACTATCAGCCTCGCGGAGACGAATCGCGGCGGGCGCGACCTAGCACTCTACGGCGCGCAAATCCGCACGCGCCTTGAGCCGACCAAGAAAGTCGCGCTCACGCTCGCCGTCTCAGACCTCTATTTCTCGGGCACGCAGTTCATCTCGCCCATCCAGTTCTTCGGAGCCATCCTGCAACTGCCTGTGACCTTCACCATCCCGGCGACCGCCACAACTCCGGCGCAGACCATCACGACGCAGGCCCTAATCCCGCGCGACCTGCTCGTCGCGGGCGCGGGCAACCTGGGCATCTCGACGGCCACGAACAACGCCATAGGCCGCGATGGCCGCCTCGCCTCCGGCTTCAACCTCGTCGACGTTATCGGCCGCCTGGACCTGACACACAACGAGCGTTGGCCCGTCTCGCTGCTCTTCAACTTCGTCACCAACACGCAGGCGCATGACGTGTCGGCGGCAGGCCCCGGCGGCGCGACCATCTTTCTGCCGAACAACGAGAACAACGGTTACCTGGGCGCGATTCAGGTCGGGAGGAGTAAAGCGCGCGGCGACTTGCAATTTGAGTACGCGTTCGTTCGGTTGGAGAAGGACGCCGTGCTGACGCCTTTCAACTTCTCAGACTTCACGCAGCAGTCCGACACGCGCGTCCAACGCCTGAGCCTCAACTACATGGCGGACCCGCACGTCGTTTTCTCGATCATAGGGATTATCAACGAGCGCCCGAACGGGTTGCTCGGCCCGTTCGCGCCGACGCCCGAGGGGTCTTTGAACCGACCGACGACGCGCTTGCAGTTCGACACGTCCTTCCGCTTCTAATCTGTGGCGGGTGAATGCCGAATCTTGCGGCCGAATTATTTCCAGTTTGGCCGCAAGATTCGGATAGATGAAGTTCACCGGGCGCGGGTAGAATGCGTGCAGGTGGAGGTGATTGTGATGGAACAGGGTGAGGCGCTGCTTGACGAATTGCGGGCAATGGACGAGGAGACTTGCTGGCGGGCGGTCGAGGGCCGGGACGCGGGCTTCGACGGCGTGATCTTCTACGGCGTGCGCTCGACCGGCGTCTATTGCAAGCCGTCGTGCGCGTCGCGCCGGCCGCGCCGCGCACAGGTCACCTTCTACGGTACTCAGGATGAGGCCGAGTCGGCGGGGTTTCGCCCCTGCCGCCGCTGCCGCCCGCGCGCGGCGCTCGGGCGCGACCCGAATCTTGAAATAATCGAGCGAGCTTGCCGTCTGATCGAGGCCGCAGGGGCGGACGCGCCTCGGCTCGCGCAGCTCGGGGCCGAGTTGGGCGTCAGTCAGTATCACCTTCAGCGCACATTCAAAAAGGTCGTCGGCTTGACGCCGCGCCAGTATGCATTGGCGCACAGGGTCAACCAGTTCAAGGCGCGGCTGAGGGAGGGAGAGACGGTGGCGGGCGCGATGTACGACGCCGGCTACGGTTCGAGCAGCCGGCTCTATGAGAAGGCGGACGCCGAACTCGGCATGACGCCGGCCTCTTACGCGCGCGGCGGCGCGGGTGCGCGGATCGCTTACACGGTCACGGAATGTGAACTGGGCCTCATGCTCGTGGCGGCCACCGGGCGGGGATTGTGCGCCGTGCGCCTCGGCGAATCTGAAACTGAACTCGAAGGCACGCTCCACGAAGAGTTCCCGTTGGCGGAGATTAGCAAAGAGTCGTCCGGCGCACTCGGCGGATATCTTGAAGTCATCCTGCGACACCTGGCGGGGGAGCCGTCCAGACTCGACCTCCCGCTGGACGTGCGGGCGACGGCCTTTCAGCGGAGGGTGTGGAGCTATTTGCAGTCCATCCCTTACGGCGAGCTTCAGTCTTACGGCGAAGTGGCCGCCCGGATAGGCCAGCCCACCGCGTCCAGGGCCGTGGCGCGCGCGTGCGCCACGAACGCGGTCGCCGTCGTCATCCCTTGTCACCGCGTGGTGCGCGGGAACGGGGAGTTGGGAGGATACAGGTGGGGGCTCGCCAGAAAGCGCGCTCTGATCGAACGTGAGCGGTCCGCTAAGCCCTCCTAGCTCGACGCCCGGCCGAAGGGCTTGACAACTGGCGTATAACTGGCATTCTCCTAAGGAGTTTTTCGAGACCTCATGAGCCTTGGGGGCATGCCGAGTGATAAACCGCGACTATTTTCTGGTCCCGCCGGGGAAGAAAATCCGGCTCAAAGATTACGACCCAGGCCACACGGGCCAGTTTGAGAACAAGCAGCAGGCCGAGGCGAAGCTCTTCGGCGACGTGGGCCGCCTGGCACAATTCCAGGACGTGCTCTACGCGCAGAACACTTACGCGCTGCTGATCATCTTCCAGGCGATGGACGCCTCTGGCAAGGACAGCACGATCAAGCACGTCATGTCGGGCGTAGACCCGCAAGGGTGTCAGGTCTTCACCTTCAAGTCGCCGTCGGCCGAGGAGCTGGATCACGACTACCTCTGGCGCAGCATGAAGGCGCTGCCGGAGCGCGGGCGCATAGGCATCTTCAACCGCTCCTACTACGAGGAGGTGCTGGTCGTGCGCGTCCACCCGGAAATCCTGCGCGCGCAGCAGCTCCCGCCCGAATCGAAGGGGCCGGACATCTGGCAGCGTCGCTTCGAGGAGATTAACGACTTCGAGCGCTATCTGACCCGCAACGGCATCTCGGTCCTCAAATTCTTCCTCAATGTCTCGAAGGAGGAGCAGCGCGAGCGGTTCCTCAAGCGCATCAACACGCCCGAGAAGAACTGGAAGTTTTCCTTGAACGACGTTAAGGAGCGCAGCTTCTGGGACGACTACATGGCAGCCTACGAGGACACCTTCAACCACACGAGCACGGAATGGGCTCCCTGGCACATCATCCCTGCCGACCACAAGTGGTTCATGCGCGCGGCCGTGGCCGACGTGATTATCAACAAGCTGGAGTCCATGAACCTGAGCTACCCGACCGTCAGCGACGAGCACCGGCAGAATCTGCTCCAGGCCAAGGAACTGCTCGAACAGGAGGGCGGAGGCGTCGTCGTGGGCGGCGAAGACCCGAACGATTAACCCGGCGCAACTTCACTAAGATTTAATTCGCCCTTAACCCTTTCTTAGCAGCCGGGCTCTATTTTAAAGCTGCCCCCCACCAATACCCGGCGCGAGCGACGCGCCGCGGCTGCTCCAAACCCCGCCACGGCTCTGAAGCGATGCCCCGGCAGATTGCGGACCTGCCGGGGCACATTTTTTTTGCCGCAACCTCGAAAATCTTCAGCAAAAATCCGGCGCGCGCGCCGTCGCCCCAAACGACTCTGGGCAGGGTCGTAATTCGCCCCCTTTAGTACGTTAAGCGAACGGTCATTTTCACTCCTCCCCGCAGAGGAGGGCATTGCAACCGCGGCGCTTGTTTAGGAATCTTAATTCTGCGTCCGTTGAGGCGCTCAAACGAGACAGTTGAATCGGCGAGCGCGTGGACTGACGCGGTACAGTCACTTTGACAATCCGAATGCTTGCCAGAGTGGGCGAAAATTCATTAAGATTAGAGCCCCTCGCGGATAAACTTTCTGAGTTTATCTAACGTATCTGGCATCTCGGGTTGAGAGTGCGGTTTTACCCCCAAAGCTTTCCCTAAAATTTAATCGAATCCCCTGGGCGGATTCCCTTTGTGTGCTGACTCTGGAGGTTATTGGAATGAATCGGAACGTCTTCCGTCAAGTGCTTGGAGCCTTCGCCTCACTCCTTATTTTCGCCGTCATGGCCGCCGCGCAATCCTCCGCGCCGCAGGCCGATGTTTCTAACGTCAAAATCAAAAATTTCGGGCAGATGGACGAGCGGTTCTACCGCGGCGCGCAGCCCAAGGAGAAGGATTACGAGTCGCTCAAGGCCCTCGGCATCCACACGGTCGTTGACCTGCAAGACGAGCCGAAAGAGTACGAGAAGCGGATGGTCGAATCGCTCGGCATGCGCTACGTCAACATCCCTATGGTCGGCAAGAAGTACCCGACCGAGGAGGCCGTCCAGGCGTTCCTCAAGCTCGTTGACGACCCCGAGACCGGCAAGTTCTACGTTCACTGCGCCGGCGGCCGCCACCGCACGGGCGCGATGGGCGCGGTCTACCGCTTCACCAAGTACAACTGGAACTTCGACCAAGTCTACGCCGAGATGAAGAAGTTCGACTTCTACACTTCCTGGGGCCATGGCGACTTCAAGACGTTCGTCCAGGACTACTGGGCCAGGACGCAGGCGGCCAACGCCAAGGCCGGTTCGGCTAACGGCCGCTAACCCAGGCAACACCGAAAATAATAGAGGCCGCTCTCAAATGAGAGCGGCCTTCTTGTTTCCAGGGCCGTCGCTAATCGCCCACTTATTAATAGTACGAGGAGTCCTTCTTCTGCGCCCACTCGATGGCGTCAACGTTCTGCGAGTCGAGTGTGCGTATCTCCTCGCTGATCCGGTCTGTGCTCGCAGTCGGGGGCATGCTGACGTAATACATGATGCACCCTAAGGGGTCGTCCTCGTCCGGCGAGTCGATCTGCCTCAGCTCGGTTTCGAGCTTGTGCCGCGCGAAGACGCCCTTGAGGATTTCCTGCATCTTCTCCGTGTCCTTGGTCTTGACCGTCAACTCCATCGCACGGTACAGCTCCGCTTCCTCCCTGGATTCGAGGAGCCAGAGCAGCGGCAGGACGAACAGGCACAGGACGAGCGCCAAATCCCAGCGGCCGACGCCCGTCGCCAGCCCCAGCGAGAGGCTGAGCAGGAGGACCGTAATCTCCTTGGGGTCTTTGATGTTGGTGCGGAAGCGGACGAGCGAGACGGCGGCGAAGATGCCGAAGGCGCGCGCGGCGTTGTCGCCGACGATCATCATCAGGGCGCTGGCGACGACCGCCAGCAGGATTTGCGTCTGCGCCACGTAGAGGTTGCGCTGCCTGAGCGGCAAATCCTTACGCGGGCGGAAGGCCAAAAGCGCCGCCAGAAACGCCGCGAGCGCCAGCCTGACGATGATGCGCGGGATGATGGTCGTCCACCGCTCGACCCTCGGCTCGCCTGGGATGTCCTCCTGCGCGCCGAAGATTTCCATGACGGTGGGCTGCTTCTGGTCGCCGCCCGCGGGCGACGCCTGCGGACTGGCGTTCGGGTTCGCGGTCTGGGCCGTGGTCTGAATCCGCTGCGCGGTCTCAACCGGCCGCCTGTCGGCCAGAAAGTAGGTGACCAGCGCGAACCCGAAGAGGCCGGCCAGCAGGCCGACCACCAGAATCGTGTTCCAATCTTTGCTCTTCATCGGCTCGAACCCTGAGCGCCCGCCATCGCGCCGCCGGGCAGGTTGACGAGTTGGTTGGTGCGTGCGCGGGCCGCGCCGACCAGCATCTGAACCTGCTCCGGGGTGAAGTTGGCCGCGCGGAAGGCGTCCGTCAGTTGCTGGTCCGTCAGCTTCGAGAGCAGGGAGCCCACCCAGCGCGCGTCCTCGACCGTGATGTCCTTGAAGAGCGCGGAATTCTTCCCGCTGTAGGCGAACTTCACGCGCCCGCCCTCGACGCCCTCGACAAACTTACTCTTGACGTAGTCCTCAACGTCGTTGCGGCTGCGCGAAAGAAAGCCGCCTGTCTTGCCAAAGGTCGCGCCGAGGTCGCTCAGGATGTAGTGAATCTCCCCCTGCGCGCCCTCCGGCCCTGGCACGTAGACCAACTTGTTGTTGTCGTCCTTCAAGTCCCAGTTGTTGAGGAAGCCCATCATGACGATGAGGCCCTTCAACTCCCTCGTCCCGACGAAAGGATTGTTCGTCCAGCTCCAGATTGTGCCCTGCCGCTTGTAAGCCTTCGGCCGGGCCTCGAAGCGGACGTTGGCGAAGCCCTTGCCCTCGCACCGCTCCACGTTCTTGTCGGGCGCGCCCTGGATGTGGACGCAGGGGAAGAGGTAGTGAATCTCCGTGACGTAGCCGACGGCCCAGACGAGGCGCGAGGCGGCCGTCTCGGGCTGCGCCTCTTTGCCGAGCTTGGCGACCCAGGTGGCGCCCTTGGCGTCGCGCACGCGGAAACCCGCCGAGTAGCCGCCGACCTCGTCCTTAAGGAAGGTGACGGTGCTGATGTCGGGCTTCATCGCCTCGCCGCCCGCGCCGAGGAACAGGTCGCGCGCCGCGATGTCGCCGGGGTCTTTCCAGAGGACGGGAGTTCCCTGCGGCGCTTCCTTCTTCTTCTTTTTCTCCTTGTCCTGGCCGAAGGCGGCCGCCTGTAGAGTCAGGAGGAGGGCGACTGTCAAAGCCGCAAACTTAAAGGCTCTTATCTGTCTGAACACGGTCCTGATTTTTCCTCCATGAAATTATCTTAAAAGCCCGTGCCGATGCTCTCCTGGAAATGCATCTGGCTGTCGAAACTCTCTTCGCCGGGCGCCGGGCGCACGCGCTCGTAGCGGCCGTCCGGCAGGAGCCTGCGCGCCTTGACGTTGTCCTTCTGGTAGGCGACCAGCACCACGTCCTTCATATACTTCTTCAGGCCGGGGTCGTAGACGGGCGCGATGACCTCGACGCGGCGGTCGAAGTTGCGCGACATCCAGTCGGAGCTGCCCGTGTACAGTTCCTCGTCGCCGCCGTTCTTGAAGTAGTAGACGCGGCTGTGCTCAAGCAAGCGCCCGACGATGCTGCGGACTGTGATGGTCTCGGAGAGGCCGGGCACTCCGGGCCTCAGGATGCAGACGCCGCGCACGATGAGGTCTATGGGCACGCCGGCCTGCGACGCCTCGTAAAGAGCCCGCACGGCCGCCTCGTCTGCCAGGCGGTTAATCTTGACCTTGATGTGGGCGGGCCGCCCGGCGCGCGCGTGCTCCGTCTCGCGCTTAATCAGCGCGATCATGCGCTCGCGCAAATTGACGGGCGCGACGAGGAGCTGGCGGTACTGCTTCTGCCGCGAGTAGCCCGTCAGGAAGTTGAAGAGGTCCGAGGCGTCCGCGCCGATCTCCTCGTTGGCCGTCAGGACTCCGAGGTCGGTGTAGAAGTTGGCGGTCACGGGGTTGTAGTTGCCCGTGGCGATGTGGACGTAGCGGCGCAGGTCGTCCTCCTCGCGGCGAATGACGAGCGCGACCTTGGAGTGGACTTTGAGGCCGACGACGCCATAGACGACGTGGACGCCGGCCTCTTCGAGCCTTTTGGCCCATTCGATGTTGTGCTCCTCGTCGAAGCGCGCCTTGATCTCGACGATGGCCGTCACCTGCTTGCCCTGCTCGGCGGCCTCTATCAACGACTGCGGGATGGGCGAGTTCGCGCCAGTGCGATAGAGGCACATCTTGATGGCGAGCACTTCGGGGTCGTGGGCGGCGGCGTCTATGAATTTGACGACCGTCGAGTAGGACGTGTACGGGTGGTGGAGCAGCACGTCGCGCCGCCTGACGACGTCGAAGATGGACCCTTCGTTCTTGATGAAATCTGGCACAGTTATCTTGACCGGCTTGTCTTTCAGGTCCGGCCGGTCCTGGCCGTAGAGCTTCATCAGGTCATCGACGCGCATCGGCCCGTCCATGACGTAAACGTCGTCGTCCGTCAGCTCCAGCTCCTTCGTCAGCGAGCGGATCATGAAGTCCGGCATCCCCTTGGAGACTTCCAGGCGCACGGCCGAGCCGAAGCGCCGCTTGCGCAGCGTCTGCTCAATGGCCTTCAAAAGGTCTGCGGCCTTGTCCTCGCGGACCTCTATGTCGGCGTCGCGCGTCACGCGGAAGACGTGGCTCTGGCTGACCTGCATACGGGGAAAGAGCTTGTAAGCGTTGGCCGCGATCAGTTCTTCCAGGAGGACGAAGCGCTTGCCCGAATCTCCCACCTTGACCAGGCGCGGCATGAGCGGCGGAACCTTGATGCGCGCGAAACGCGCCTCCACGCCGCCCGTCAGCGAGCGCGTGATGCCGTGCTCTGGCACGGGCTCGACCATCAAGCAGAGGTTGAGGCTGAGGCCGGAGATGTATGGAAAAGGGTGCGCGGAGTCCACGGCCTGCGGCGTCAACACTGGGAAAACGTCGTCGGTGAAATAATCTTCGGCGCGCGCGCGCTCGGCTTCCGAGAGCGAGTCGTAGGGCACGACCTCTATGCCCTCGGCCTTGAGCTGCGGCAAGATTTCCTCGCGCAGGCAGCGCATCTGCTGGTCGAGCATCGGCAGCAGCCGCTCCTTAATCGCGCGCAACTGCTCCGTGATGGTCATGCCGTCGGGCGAGAGTTCGGTGACCTCCTCTTCGAGCGCCTCCTTGAGCCCCGAAACGCGGATCATGAACAGCTCGTCCAGGTTGGTCGAGAAGATGGAGAGGAATTTGAGCCGTTCGAGCAGCGGCTGGCTCGTGTCGAGCGCCTCTTCGAGTACGCGGCGATGGAATTCGAGCAAACTCAGCTCGCGGTTGAAAAGAAATTCCGGCCCAGACAGCTTCGGCGGCAGTTCGGTCTGCGGGGCTTCGTCGCCGCGCCGCTCGTCTGTCAGAGATTGCTTGCTCTCGCCTATAGTCATTCAGTTGCGAAGAGAACCTTTGGTATTAAGTTTACTAGAGAGAGTTTTTCTTCAAGACACATTGTAGTTTAGCAAACACTATTCCCCAAATGGAATTTCGCCTGGAAGGAAGCTGAAACACACTTTTCAGTCGGCGGTCAGGCTATCGGAGAGGCGCGAAAGGAAGTCGCCGGCCTCCCACTCGCGCCAGCGGGCGAGGGCGTCCTGGAAGTGGCGCGTGCGCTCGCGGACGAAGTAATCGAGCAGCCAGAAGGCCGCGTTCCGCATCTCGGCGGCGTCCTCCCGCTCCGTTCGGCTGAGACGCCCGCCCAGTTCTTCAATCCACACGTCGCAGTCGTGAAGCTCGCCGAGCGAGGACTGAAGTTTGGCAATCTCCTTGGCGAAAGGCGCGAGCGCGCCCTCGCCCCAGCACGCCGCGAAAAGCTCCACGCCATAGCGCAGCCGCTTGGCCGCGATGCGCAGGCGGTGCAGCGGCTCAGACTTCAAGGGGCTGTAAAGACTGTCGCTCAGCTCGCTCAGCTCCGCGACGCCCGCGCCGATAATCTTGCGCCCGGCTCGGCGGAAGCTCACGACATCCCCGCCGCTCACTTCCGGCTTCCGTGCGGATTTCACCCCATCCGCGAGCGCGTCGTCGAAATCTTCCCGCAACTCACGGAGCGCCTCTTCCGTCAGGGCCCTTTCGAGGCGGGCGCGCGCGCGGTCGCGCCTTCGCTGGCGCTCGGCCACGAATTGGCCCACGCCCGCCGCGACTTCCGACGGCGCTCCGGCCGCAAGCTTTTCCAGCGCCATGAGCGCCACGTCCTCGTCGCGGACGAGGCCGAGCGAGGTGGCCAGGCTTTTCAGGGCTTCCCTGGCGCTGCGGAACTGGCGCCGGCGCAGGTAGGGCGAGAAGTCGCGGACGGCGCTGCGCAGGCGACGCGAGGCGACGCGCATGTCGTGGACGCCTTCGGGGTCGCTCCAGTCTAGCGCCGCCGCGCGCCAGCCGCACATCTCCGACACGCGCGTCCGCAGCACCAGCCGGAGCCCTGCGCCCACTTCTGTCCCGCAATCCAGCCCTTCAATCTCTTCCGCTTTAGCCATAAGAGAAGGTCAGCTTGCAGTCGAAGGCTTGCTCGAACATGTCGCGCTTTTTCTCTGCGGCCCAGACTTCCTTGTCGCAGGCGCTGGCGCTCGTGAGCCGGATGCGGACTTCGCGGCCCGTGCGTTCGATGTCGAAGCCGCCGACGTTGCCGTCGTAGCCGCAGTGGAGCGCGTCCGCCACGCGCAGGATGCCGCCGAGCTGCCAGACGGTCTGGCGGTCCTGCTCGGAGAGCGCAGCGTAATCGTCGTGCCGCTCCTTCGGGAGCGCGCCGCGGTGATAGCGGGCCACGTTGGCGATGACCTCGCGCTCGGCCTCGGAGAAGCCAGTCAGCTCGGAGTGCTTGATGAGATAGAGCGTGTGCTTGTGGTGCGACTCGTGCGCGATGTGGTAGCCGATGTCGTGCAGGAGCGCCGCGGCCGAGAGTAGGGTCCGGTGGTGGCGGCCGAGTTTGTGCTGGTCGGCCATGTAGTCGAAGATTTTTTCGGCGAAGGCTGCGACCTGATGCGCGTGCGCCTCCTCGTAGCCGAAGCGGCGGCCCACGGCGCGCACGCCGCGCAGCAGCGGGTCTTCTGTGTCCGGCACGGGCGGGCGGGCCTCCGCCTCAAGCTCGCGCAAGCGGTCTATAATCACGCCCTCGCGCAACGCCCAGTCGCAGGAGCGCAGCGAGTCGATTTTCATGGCGCGCATGGAGCCTTCGAGAATCTGCCCGCCGGCGATAATGATTTCGGCGCGCTGCGCGCTGACGCCCGGAACGTTGCGCCGCCTCTCGAAGTCCATCCCGGCCATGCGTTCGTTGAAGCGGACCAATTCTTCAAGCGTGATTTCGGCCCCGGCCGGCTGCGCTCCCTGCTCCTCGGCCGCCGGGTCGCGTTTGAGGCGGCGCAAGCGTAAAGCCTCGCCGATGGCGATAATCGTCCCAGAGGTGCCGGTCGCCGTCTGCCAGAACCTGCCGCGCAGCTCGCGCGAGGGGCGCTCCAAGGCCGAGCGTATCTCCTCGACGAGCGCGCGCAACTCCTTCGGCTTGACCGGGTCTGCCGAGATGAAGCGCTCGGTCAAGCCCACCGCTCCGAGCTTGACCGAGTAAAGCTCGGCGGGCGTGCCGTCCACGACGAGCGAAAACTCTGTGGAGCCGCCGCCGATGTCTATGTTAAGCAGGCTCGCGCTGCCGGAGGCGCAGCCTTGCGCGGCGGCCAAGCCTATGAGCCTCGCCTCCTCCAGCCCTGAGAGGACGGCGACGCGCACGCCCGTGCGCTTCTGAACTTCCTCTATGAACTCTGAGGCGTTGTCGGCCTCGCGGACGGAGGCCGTGGCGATGGTGACGAGGTGGTTCGTGCCCCGCGCCTCCGCGATGGAGCGGAAGCGGCCGATGCAGGCGGCGGCGCGCTCGATGGCCTCTGGCGCGAGGCGGCCTTCGCGCAGCGTGTCGTGGCCGAGGCGTACGACCTCCTTCTCGCGCGCGATGACGGCGAAGGAATCCGAGGAGGCAGCCTCGACCACCGCCAGCTTGATCGAGTTCGAGCCGATGTCTATGGCCGCGAGTTTCAACGCCTCCCAGTCCCTTCCAGCCTCTCGGCGTTGCGGGCCTCCGCCTCACTTTTTTTAGACTTGGCGGCCTGACGTTTGGCGCCCGCATGGAAGCTCTTGACCGAGTCCGAGGTGTCCAGAATCTTGCCCTCGTCAATCACGCGCGCGACCACGCGGCGCAGGTCCGCGGCCACGCGGTTGATCGAGCGCGAGGCGTCTAGCACGCGGAAGCCGTACTCGCCCTTCATCCGCTCGAACTCGCGCAGCATGCGCGTCTGGTAGGCGACGAAGCTGTCGTAAAAATCTTCGCCCAGGTACATGTCCATCCCGGATTCCCAGTAGTCGAAACCCCGGCCCGAAGCCAGGATGCGCTCGACCAATTCTTCGGCCGAATGGATGTTGAGATAAAAGATCGCGTCGGGCACGAGCGCGATGCCGTAGACGGCGCGCATCCATTCGGGGTCCGCCCCGCGCACCACGGCGCGCGCGATGGCCGAGTAGATGTAACGGTCTGTGAGGACGATGAAGCCCGCGCGCAGGGCCGGCAGCATCTGGCTCTCAAGGCGGTCGGCGAAGTCCGTCGCGTAAAAGAGCTGCATGGTGATGCGCCCGAGCGTCGGCCCCTTCTTCGCCTCCTTGATGCCGCGACCCGCCAGCACGGAGCGCGTCATGCCCGTGTCGAGCACGGCGTGGCCGCGCGATTCGAGCCAGGTGCGCAAGAGATCGATGTGCGTCGAGCGGCCGACGCCGTCCGCGCCCTCTATGACGACGAGCTTGCCGGGGTATGGCTCAAGCTCCACGCCCGGCAGCGGCGTCCCGTAAAATCTCATCTCTCTCATTTCGCCGCCCTGGCCTCTTCTTTGCCGAGATACGTGTTGACGATGGCGCGCATCTCGCGCTGCTGCTTCTCAATCGAGCGCGTCGCGTCAATCACCGTCAGCCCAAACTCGTCCACCATCCGGTCGTACTCCTCCAGTATCCGGCCCTGGAAAAGTTTGAAACTCTCCTCCTCGTCGTCGGCCCACTCCATGTCCATCCCCGCCTCGTAATACTTGAGCTGCGGGCGCGCCGAGACGATGCGCTCGACGGCCACGTCCAGAGGGGCGCGGAAGAAGAAGGCGGCCGTCGGCTTGACGGCGAAGCTGTAAATCTGGCGCACCCACGCGCGGTCGCACCCGCGGGCCACGTCGCGCGCGAACGCCGTGTAGATGTAGCGGTCTGCGAGAACTATCGCGCCCGCCTTCAGCGGCGGGAAGATGTCGTGCTCGGTGCGGTCTGCGAAGTCCGTGGCGTGAAGCAGGGAGAAGGTGGCGGGCGTAAAGAGCCTGCGCTTCTTGGCGCGCCTGGTCGTGTCCTTGACGAGCGGCGAGGAGTTCCACTCGGAGAAGAAGACAGGGTAGCCCTCGGCCTTGAGCCACTGGTAGAGGAGCGCCAGCTGCGTCGATTTCCCGCTCCCGTCCGTGCCCTCCACGACGAAGAGCTTGCCGGGGAAATGGTGGTGTCCGTAAGTAATCATGAATCGCCGACTCTAGCCCCTTCGTGTTACGCCGATGTGACGATCAATAAACCACAGAGAGACGGAGAGAGGAAAGGATTTTTTCTTAATCTCTTCAGGCCACGCGCCGCTTGGGCTCCTCGTAGGCGCGGCGGGCCTGGACGCTCAGAAACTCGCCCGTCTCGATGACGTAGGCCGTCAGTTGAAAGCCGTAGACGCAGCCGGTGTCCAGGCCGATGGCACAGGGGCCGCGGCGCGGTTCGGGCGCGGGCCAGTGGCCGAAGAGGACTATGCGCGAGCCGCGATAAGCCTCGTACCAGGGGAGCCCCTCGCGGCTCGTGCGGTCGCCGCCGAGTGTGCGCAGCTCCGTCAAGTCCTCGACCACTTGCGCCGCGAGCGCCACGCCGGGCCTGAGGCCCGCGTGGACGACGAGGTGCGAGCCGAGGTCGAGCGTCAGCGGCAGCGACTGGATGTAGGCGGAGTAGCGCGCCTCGTCTGCCGCGGCCAACTCCTTCAACGCGCGCTCCTGCGACTCTTTCAAAGCGACGCCTTCGCCGCGCCAGTAGCGACGCAGCGCGCGGTCGTGGTTGCCGAGCACGGCCGAGAACCTCGCGTCCTCCATGAAGAGGTCCAGCACCTCGCGGTTCTTCCAGCCCTTGACGACGAGGTCGCCCACGGAGACGACGCGGTCGTCCCGTCCGAGCGCGGCCTTGTCCAGCAGGTCGCGCAGTTCGTCGTAGCAGCCGTGTATGTCGCCGACGACGATGGTGCGCCCGCTCACGGCTTGCCCTCCCCGTCGCCTCGCATGTCGCGCAGCACCTTCTCTTCGACGGCGCGCCCTTCCCCCAGGTGCTCGGCCGCGATGCGGCGCGCGGCCTCTTCGTCCACGCGGCCGTACCAGACGCCGTCCGGGTAGACGACCATCACGGGGCCGCGCCCGCACTGATCCAGACAATTCACTTTCGTGACCATCACGCGCCCCGAAAGGTCTTGCTCCTTGAGTACACGCTTGAGCGCGCGGGCTGAAGCTTTGCCGCCCTGGCGCAGGCAGGTCTTATGCTTGCAGACGAGCACGTGCGCGCCGATTTTCTTGAGCTTTGACACCCTTGAACCCCTGATTTAGCTGGCGCGATTACAACACGAAAAACGGGCGCGGGCAACCGAGCGCCCGCCCGGAAGTTTTTGGCCGAGGCGGCCCAGTTGTGCTAAAACACTTGCGAAGTTTTTAAGACGCATGAAGCAAACGCCCGACCCTTTGCGCCTTTGGAGGCGCGGCGGGAAATTTAAGGAGACTCTGTGATGAAAGTGCAGGATATTATGACCGCCGACGTGGAGGCTTGCGGCCCCGAAAGTGACCTGGCCGAGGCCGCAGCGATTATGTGGAAGCGGGACTGCGGCTCGGTCCCCGTCGTGGACGCCGGCCGCCGCATCGTCGGCATGATTACCGACCGCGACATCTGCATGGCAGTCTGCACCCGGAACAAATTGGCGAAAGAGATGAAGGTCTCGGAAGTCATCTCCGGGAAGGTCTACGCCTGCGCGCCGGACGACAACATCCACGACGCGATGGAGACGATGCAGAGTTCGCAACTGCGCCGCCTGCCGGTGGTGGACGCCGACGGCACGTTGCGCGGCATCCTCTCCGTCAACGACGTGGTGCTCCACTCGGGCCGCGGCAAGAGCAAGAAGCACATCTCGCACCGCGACGCGATGGAAACGCTCAAGGCCCTCTCCGAGCACCGCAAGGCCGACGAGGGCGACGAGGGCGCGCTCTCGGCCGCGCTCATCTGAAAGATATTTCCCCTCGGCATGAAAAAGCTGCTGCTCCTCAGACACGCCAAGTCGAGCTGGGACGACGACGGGCTCGCAGACTTCGACCGCCCGCTGAACGGGCGCGGGCGCAAGGCCGCTCCGCTCATGGGGAATCTCATGCGCGAGCGGGGCCTCCGGCCCGACCTCATCATCTCCTCGCCGGCCAAAAGGGCCAGGGAGACAATCGCGCTCGTCCTCGAAGCCTCTGGATTTGAGACGGAGCTGCGCTATGACGAGCGCATCTACGAGGCGACGGCCGGGCGTCTCGTCGAAGTCATCGAAGGCGTCGCAGACGACAAGCAGGAAGTCATGCTCGTCGGCCACAACCCAGGCTTCGAGAATCTAATCGCACACCTGACGGGCGAGAGCCGCCGCGTGCCGACGGCCGCGCTGGTGGGGATTCTTCTAGGCGCTGAAAAGTGGAATGAAGCGGGCTCGCGCGGCGGACGACTCGATTGGCTCGTCAAGCCGAAGGAGCTGGCCGAGGACTGAGGCGTTCTGCGGCGAAGACGGGCGCAAGGCGTTCAGTGGCTGCCGGACGCGGCCTGGCCGCTGGCCTGCGGCGCAGACTCCGCCCCAGGCAACTGCAAGACGCGGCGGCGGCGTTCCTCTGACACCAGATCGCGCATCTCCGAATGAAAGTCGCGGACAATCTCGACCAACTCTTTCGTCTCGGCGCGCGCGGTGTCGGACTTGCGCGTGAAGACGGCCGCAGCCACCTCGCTGCTCAGTTCATTAGCGATGCCCATAACCTTCGGACTCCTTAGCTCGAAACGCCACACGGAAGAGGCGCAGCATATTCGTCTGATGTTACCGGGATGTTACAAGGTCGAGGATTCCCGGCACGACAACCGAGTGATAATGACCAGACCATCTCCGGCGCGGATTTTTGCTCGCATGATTTGCGCCAAACTTCCGGCCGGCTGAAACGCTGGCGACGGTCCCGTCAGGCAGCACAAAACCGACACCGCAGAAATTTGAAGCCAAGCAATCAGGCGGAAACCGGCGGCGGACTTTCTGGCCTTCTGCTTTCCGTGCCTTCCGCCCTTCCCTCCACTTAACATTCTGTATACATCCCGTTAACGCTCTGGTAACATGCCCCGTGCCGCGTCGCCCCCTCAGACGTGGTCGCCCCTTAACGAGCAGTGCTCGCCTTGAGCCTTGGTCCGTAGCCGTCAAGAAAGGGATTTTGACGTGGCGTACAGACTTCGATGTAGAACCTTCTACGCTCTTATCAAGGCTGCCGGCCTGCTCTCCCTGTCTGTCTTCATCTGCCTCGAATCACGCGCCGAGTCTTCCGCCTCGAACATCCTCTTACGACAGGACACGCCGGCCGCGCGGCGCGATGACCTGACGAATAAATTACGCGCCATCACGGGCTGGCACACTCTGGATTTTGACGAGAACGGGGCTCTGCGTTTGGGCCAGGGGTCAAACTCCGGCGGCTCCGAAAGTGCGCGGCGACTGTTGGGGGCCGCCGTCTCTGGCGAAAAAGTGATGGTGCTCGAAGACGCGAGCGGCCGCGCAGACGTGGTCTTCTGCCGCGTCGTCGAGGGTCGTTGGACGAAAGGCGCTGAGGGTAAGCCGCCAGTCTTCGTCATCCTCATAGACTTCGCGGACTTCTCGCGCCTGACGGGCGACCGCGACGCGCTCGCGGCCTTCGACGTAGGCTGGGGCGTCCTCCACGAAGTGGATCACGTCGTCAACGATTCCGTAGACCCGGAAGAGGCGGGCGTGGCGGGCGAGTGCGAGGAGGCCATCAACCGCATGCGCCGCGAGTGTGGGCTGGCCGAGCGCACCGAATATTTCTTCACCTACCTGCCGGGCGCGACCGCCGGCGATTTTATGACCCGGCACGTACGCATCGCCTTTGACCGCATAGAGCCCGCGACGAATAAGAAGAAGCGCTACTGGCTCATCTGGGACGCGACGCTCGTCGGCGGCCTGGACGAGCAGAAACAGATGGCCGCCCGAAAATAATTCCTTAACTAAATCTGGTCAGCCCCGGAGGAGCGACACACTCAGTCACGCCTCCGGGGCTTTGTCTTTATCCATCACGCCTCAGGCTAAGTTTACAAACAATTAAGGCGTCATTCACGCGCGTGTAATCTCCGGCCGTTAGATTCCGGCTTTGTTTCAACACACTCCACACGCACTTGTGAAGACCCTGAATCGCTCCGCGACAAGCAATTTTGTCAATCCAATTTTTCGGCGGGCGCGCTCTCTCGTGTCCGCGCGAACATTTCAACTTTACACAAATTCCACAGGAGGCTTTATGACTCACCTGCAATCCAGGCGGCTCCCCCGACTTTTATGGCCCGCCGTCCTCGCGCTCGCGGCGCTGCTTTTAACTCAGGCGGCCGCCTTCGCGCAGACAGACCAGGGCCGCCTCGTCGGCTCCGTGACGGACGCCAACGGCGCGATTGTGCCGGGCGCGACCGTCGTAGTCAGAAACGAGAAGACCGGCGAGGAGCGCACGGCGACCACGAACGACGACGGGGCGTTCACCGTCCCCGCGCTCAAGGCGTCAAGTTACGTCGTGACGGCGACCGCGCCGAACTTCGCCCCCGCGAAGGTCACAGGCGTTCAGGTGGCCGTCGGGCAGGAGCGAAGCTTAGACATCACGCTCACGACGACCGAATTGACGGCCTCGGTTGATGTGGTCGGTGGTACGGAGGCCGCGACCGACACCAGCTCTGCGAGCATGAGCGTGACCGTCAACCAGCGCGAGGTCGAGGGCCTACCGATTAACGGCCGCCAGCTCTCGCAGCTCTACTTGCAAGCGCCCGGCTCGGTCAACAGTGGGTCCGGCACCTTCGGCGACATACGCTTCTCTGGCCGCGCCGTCCAGCAGAACATCATCCGCTTCGACGGCATCGAAGGCTCCGCCATCATCGACGCGAGCCCCGGCAATCTGAACGGCGAAGTCCCCTCGCCCTTCCGCCTGCAATCAAGCTTGGAGAACGTGCAGGAGTTTCGCGTTGACTCGAACAACTTCCCGGCCGAGTACGGCACGGGCACTGGCGGGCAGATTAACGTCGTCACCAAATCCGGCGGCAACCAGTTTCACGGCTCCGTCTTCGAGTTCCTGCGCAACGACGCGCTCGACGCCGCCAACTTCTTCGACAACGTCATCGGCAAGAAGAGCCCGCTCCGCTTGAACCAGTTCGGCGGCTCCGTCGGCGGCCCCATCATCAAAGACAAGCTCTTCTTCTTCGCTTCGTACGAAGGCTACCGCCTGCGCGCCGGCGTCAACTCCATCGAAGCCGTGCCGGGCACGGCCGCGCGCCTCTGCGCCGCGCCTTTCGGAACTGGCACAGTCAACTGCAACGCGGCCATCGTGCCGCTGCTCCCCGCGTTCCGCTCGCCCCTTGCTGCGATCATTCAGCAGGGCACGGGCTCCAACCTCTTCGACGTGGCCCAGCTTCAGGCCAACTCCATCGTTGACGAGAACGCCATCGCCGCGCGCTTCGACTACAAGATCAACGCGCGCCACTCCGTCTACCTGCGCTACTTCCGCGACCAGGGAACCAACGACCAACCCGAGGGCGTGACGGGCCGCCGCGTGCTGATTAAGGCCAACCCGCAGAACGGCGTCGTCGCCTTGCAATCCATCTTGAGGCCGACGCTCCTTAACGAATTCAAGTTCGGCTTCAACGGGGCCTACACGCGCATCAACGGCTCCGCGCCGACCGTCAACGGCATAGACCTCTCGGCCATCGCCATCAACATCTCCGGCAACACGGCCAACTTCGGCATCGCCGGACAGGGCGCATCGGCCGGCACGGCCGTGCCTGGTGGACTCGTCCGCGCCAACTCGGCCACGAACGGGCGCGGCCAGCCTTACACGCCCTACTCGCTCTCCTTCGTCGACAATCTGAACTGGACGCGCGGGAACCACAACTACAAGTTCGGCGGCGAGGTCCGCGCGATTCGTCTCTACACTGATCGCCTCGGCGGCACGACCTACACCTACTCGAACATCACTAGCTTCCTGGCGAACACGCCGCAATCGGTCCAATTCCTAGGCGACGTGAGCGCGCCGAGCCCCTTCAACGACGGCGCGACGGGGCAGCGCCTGGCCAAGCAGGAGTATTACATCGGCTACGCGCAGGACGAGTGGAAGATTCGCCCGAACCTGACCTTGAACTACGGGCTGCGCTACGAGTACTACACGCCGTTGCGCGAGGCGAGGAACCTGCAAGTGCTCTTCGACATCGAGACTGGCACGCTCAGGCCCTCAAGCGAGGACGCCTTCAAATCGAAGAAGAGCAACTTCGGCCCGCGCGTCGCGCTGACGTGGTCGCCTAACCAAAATGGCACAGGATTCTTCAGCGGCGGGCGCACCACCTTGCGCGGCGGCTTCGGCATCTACTACGGGCCTGGCCAGACCGAAGACCAGATTCAGCCCATCGAGTCTGACCGCATCAGCTCGACCTTCACGAGCGGCCCGCTCAATGTCTTCCCCTTAGACACCGCGGCGGCCGTCGCCTTCTTCAACGCCAACCCGAACACGCGCTCCTACCAGCCGCGCGCCTACGCACGCGAGTACGAGATACCTGAGAAGGTCTACCAGTACAGCGTCTCATTGCAGCAGGAGCTGTTCTACAACACGGTCGGCACCATCGCCTACGTCGGCAGCCAGGGCCGCGACCTTTTCCTCAGAAGCGTCGCCAACAAAATCCTTCCGGGGCAGACTTCAATCGTCAATGGGACGAACATCCCCGCTGGCGTCGGCGTCGTCAACCGCACCGACGCGACGGGCCGCGTCATAGGCGTGACGACCGTGCGCGAGTTTTCGCTTGTGAACGGCGCGAGCGTGCAGAACCCTTTCGCTGAAGTTGACTACAAGACAACGGGTGGCTCTGACAGCTACAACGCGCTTCAGGCGACGCTCTCGCGCCGCTTCAACACTGGGATGACGCTCAACGCGCAGTACACCTTCGCGCGCTCCTACGGCAACACGGCCGGGTCGAACGAGGCACGGACGCTGGCGACCAACTTCAACTTCGAGGACGACCGCGGCTACAACAACTTCGACGTGCGCCACACCTTCAACCTGAGCGCCATCTACAACCTCCCGTTCGGCTCGGGTCGGCGCTACGATTTGGGCTCGGTCGGCAACGCCATCCTTGGCAACTGGGAGATCGGCGGCATCGTCAACGCGCGCTCCGGCCTCCCCATCGAAGTCCTCGTCACGCGGCCCGACGTGGTCATTCAGTGTGTCAACACGAGCGGCTGCGTCGTCCCGACCGGCGCTGGCGCAAATGCGACGCTTCCAAACGGATTCGTGGCCGCGCTTCCTGGCACAATTAACGCGGCCAACCCGCTCCCGCAGGGCTTCGTCGCCGTCGTCAACACGCCCGGCGGCGGGGCCTCGCGCAACGTCCGCCGGCCCAATTTGATTCCCGGCGTCAACCCGTATCTGGACGCCGACCGCAACATCCTCAACCCGGCCGCGTTCGCCACCCCCGAAGCCGGCGCGTTCGGTGACCTACAGCGCAACGCCCTTCGCGGTCCTGACTTCAAGCAGTTCGATTTGATTCTGAACAAGCGCTTTCGCCTGACGGAGACGGTCAACGTCGAGTTCCGCACGGAGGTCTTCAACATCCTCAACACGGCGAACTTCGCGAACCCCTCCTCGACGCTGAACAACGCTCTGCCGAGCATCAGCTTTAACTCGACGACGGGCTTCTACACGGTCGGCTCTGGCCGCCAGCCGGGTCAGCCCTTCACGCAATCGGCCGCCGGCCAGACCTTCGGCCTGCTCCGCCAAACCGTCGAGCGCACCGTCGGCCTCGGCACGAACCGCCAGATTCAATTCGCCCTGCGGCTCAACTTTTAAGAGCAGTGACGAGTGACAGGCGACGAGTGATGAGCACGCAGCTCTAACTCGTCGCCTGTCACTCGTCACTCGTCACTGTTCTTTATGTTTCTGGCACAACCTAAAATCCAACGGGCCGGCGAGCAGGAGGACGTTTACGACGACGGGTTTCTGCGCGTCGAGCACGACAACTATTACGTGGCGTGCGGCGGCCGCTCGCTCAACCTCCCGCTCAAAGAGTTTCTCATCGTCTCGCGCCTCGCGCGCAATATTGGGCGCCTGGTCCTCTCGGAAGAGATCTGGCGCTCGGCCTGGGGCCCCGCCGCGCCCTTCAACGCGCAGAGCCTGCACGTACACATCTACCGACTGCGCCAGCGCCTGGCCCCTTACGGCCTCCACATCGAGACCAAAGTCTGCGTCGGTTACTGCCTCCAAAAAATGCGGAATGCGGAATGATGAATGATGAATTAAAGAAGTTTTCATCTTAAAAATTCATCATTCATCATTCCGCATTCCGTATTGCTTCATACTCCTTGACGCCCCACAAGACGCCTTGTTACACTTTCGTGAGAATTAAGCGTAACCCGACGCTACCGCCTGCGTCGCCCTCGCCCGGTCAGGCGAGCAGAACCCCGCGCATGCGGCGCAGTCCGATTTTTTGTAATTCGATGGAGGTGCTATGGTGGGCTTTAAAGTCGGCCAGAAAGTCGTTTACCCCAATCACGGAATCGGGACCATCGAGCAGATTGAGCAGAAGCAAATAGGCCCTAACTCACTTCCCTTCTACACGCTTCGCCTCGCTGCCACCAACTCCCTGGTTCTCGTCCCCGTCGCCAACGCTACGGAAGTTGGCCTCCGCCCCCCAATCTCATCCGGCGAATGCGAGATGCTTTTGAAGAATCTCTCAGACGACTTCTCGTCCCCCGCCCACGATTGGAAAGACCGCTTCAAAGACTTCTCCGAGAAGATGCGCACCGGCGACATTTTCGAGGTCGCCGACGTGCTCAAGAACCTGACGTTTTTGAGCCACCTCAAGCCGCTCAGTTTCCGCGAGCAGCGGATGTTGGAGCGCGCACGTTATCTGGTCATCTCCGAACTGGCGGCCGTCTGCCGTCAGCCCGAGTGCAACGTCGAGCCGCGCGTCGAGCAGGCGCTCGCCCGCGCCTGCGCCAAGCACGAACGCCGCCCCGCACGCTCTCGCGCCGCGGGCGCCGCCGTCGGCCACTAAGAGGTACAACAATAAATCCCTGACTTCGCCCGGCCCCCACCGGGGAGGCTCCCGTCTGCCCGCGCGAGCGGGGCCGCACGCGTCCGTGCGCCCAGTCTCTTGCTGCGTCTGCCTCGCGGCGTGCTATAATTTCCCGCGCTCAAATTTCAAACTTCAAACGCGCCGGTTCCCCCACCCATTTGGACTGAGATGGACGAACCTCCGAGTTACTTACTGACGCTCATTCAGGGCGAGGCGGCGTTGCCGCACGGGCCTGCTTCTCTCACCGGGGCCGTCATCAAGCTCTCGGCCGTGGTCGTGCTCGTCCTGGCGAACGGGTTCTTCGTGGCCGCCGAGTTCGCGCTCGTCGGCGTGCGTCGCTCGCGCATAGAAGCTCTGGCGACGAGCGGCAACAAACGCGCGAAACGCCTGCTTGGTCTGCTCCACAATCTCAACGCTTATCTCTCGGCCTCGCAGCTCGGCATCACGCTCGCTTCGCTCGGCCTCGGCTGGCTCGGCGAGCCCGCGATTGCTCAGCTCCTTGAAGGCCCGCTCGCGAACCTCTCGGACGCGTGGCGGCACGCCATCGCCTTCGGCATAGCCTTCTCGGTCATCACATCCTTGCACATCGTCATCGGCGAGCAGGCCCCGAAGCTCTTCGGCCTGGCGAGCGCCGAGAAGGTGGCGCTGGCGACCGCTTGGCCGATGGAGTTGTTCTACAAAACCTTCCGTTGGCCCATTCGCGCACTGGATTGGGCGAGCGCACGCATCGTCCGCCCCTTCGGCATCCACGCGACCTCCGAGCACGCCTCCATCTATACGGAGGCCGAGCTGCGGCAGTTGATAGACGTCTCGCGCGCGAGCGGCCACCTGCGCGCCGCCGAGCAGCGCCTGATTCACCGCGTCTTCGAGTTCTCGGACACACTGGTGCGCGAGGCGATGGTCCCGCGCACGGCGATGGCGGCCCTCTCCAGCGACTGCTCGCTCGAAGAGATCGCCAAGGCGTTCAGCAAGCACGGCTACTCGCGCCTGCCCGTCTACCGCGAATCGCTGGACGACATGATCGGCTTCATACACAGCAAGGACGTGATGCCCTACCTGCTCCGCCCCGAAAGTTTTCGGCTCGAACACGTCTTGCAGTCGCCGCTCTACGTCGTGGACACGGCGCGGCTCGAAGACGTGCTCAAGCAGATGCAGAAGGCCAAATCACACTTCGGCTTCGTCATCGACGAGCACGGCGGCGTCGAGGGCATCATCACGCTCGAAGACCTCCTGGAAGAGATCGTCGGCGAAATCTCGGACGAGCACGACGAGGAAGTCAACGAACAGATCAGCGAGGAGAAGGACGGCACCTACGTCCTCGACGGCGGGCTGGCGGTGCGCGACCTCAACCGCCGTTTGAAGCTCCAGCTTCCAGAGTCGGAAGCCTACACGACCATCGCCGGCTTCCTGATGACCGAGGCCGGCCACGTCCTGCAACCCGGCGAGGTCGTCAAACACAACGGCCACCTCTTCCACATAGAGCGCGTCGAGCGCCGCCGCGTCATGCGCGTCCGCCTCGAAAAGACAGAGGAGGCGACCCAAGAGCCCGCCGAAGGCGCGGAAGCGAAAGCCGCCGACGGTAAATAGTAAGTGGTGAATGGAGGAGGGCCGCCCGTCCAGTCACCATTCGCCATTAACGATTTACGAACCGCGCTTCCGCCTGCTAAAGTTACCCCTTAGAAATTTCAAAATCATAAAGCTGCCAGGAGCGTTTTGACTCATGAGCTTGATTGAGCAGATCAGCGCGCGCGAGATTCTGGACTCGCGCGGCAACCCTACGGTCGAAGCCGAAGTGACTCTCATCGGCAGCGAGACGGGCCGCGCGGCCGTGCCGAGCGGCGCGAGCACCGGCGAACACGAGGCCGTCGAGCTGCGTGACGGCGATAAGAAACGTTATCAAGGCAAAGGCGTGCTCAAGGCCGTCCAGAACATCAACGACGTCATCGCGCGCGAACTCGAAGGCTTCGACGCGCTCGATCAGGTCGAAGTTGACGAGGCGCTCATCGCGCTCGACGGCACTCCGACCAAGGCCAAGCTCGGCGCGAACGCCCTGCTCGCCGTCTCGCTCGCCACGGCGCGCGCCGCCGCCACTTATCTGGAAATTCCGCTCTACAGGTATCTGGGCGGCCCGGCCGCGCGAGTGCTGCCCGTCCCTTTGATGAACATTCTCAACGGCGGCGCGCACGCGGACAACAATGTGGACTTCCAGGAGTTCATGGTCGCGCCCGTCGGGGCCACGGAGTTTCACGAGGCGCTCAGGATGGGCGCGGAGATTTTCCACACGCTCAAAGGTGTCCTCAAAAAACGCGGCTACGCAACCGGCGTCGGCGACGAGGGCGGCTTCGCCCCGAACCTCAAATCCAACGAGGAGGCCGTCGAGACTATCCTCGAAGCCATCAACCAGGCGGGCTACAAGGCCGGCCGCGACGTGATGCTCGCGCTCGACCCCGCGGCCAGCGAGTTCTACGACGCTGGCTCCTACGTCTTCAAGAAGTCTGACAAGCGCAAGCTCTCTTCCGATGAGATGGTGGCCTACTGGAAGAATTGGGCCGAAAGTTATCCCATCATCTCGATTGAGGACGGCATGGCCGAGAACGACTGGGATGGGTGGAAGACTCTGACAGACGAGATCGGCCGCAGCGTCCAGCTCGTCGGCGACGACCTCTTCGTCACCAACACGGAGTTCCTGCGTAAAGGGATTGAGCGCGGCGTGGCCAACTCGATTCTGATTAAGGTCAACCAGATTGGCACACTGACGGAGACGCTGGACTGCATCGAGTTGGCGAAGACGCACGGGCGCACAGCCATCATCTCGCACCGCTCGGGCGAGACGGAAGACTCCTTCATCGCGGACCTCGCGGTCGCCACCAACGCCGGGCAGATTAAGACCGGCTCGGCCTCGCGTTCCGACCGCACGGCGAAGTACAACCAGTTGCTGCGCATCGAAGAGGACTTGCGAGGGACTGCGCGCTACCCCGGCCGCAGCGCGTTCTACCAGATCGAGCAGACCACCAACGACGCGGCCGGCGGCCGCCAGAAGAGAGCGCGCGCGGCGAAGAAGTAAAGCCGCGGCGGGCGAGGGATTTCGATGGGCCTGGCTTTCATCATCATCGGCGTGGATTTTCTGACGTGGGGCAGCGAGACCGCGCCCCAGGCGATGCAGTGTACGAACTGTGGCACCATCGCGCACTTCACCATGAAGAAGGGGATGCGCTTCGTCACCATCTTCTTCGTCATCCCCGTCTTCCCCGTCAGCGGCGTCCAAAAACTCTTGGAGTGTCCGAACTGCAAGACGCGCTACCAGCAGGACTCATAACTCACCCCTTTGCGCCTTAAGTTTTACCTTTGCGCCTTTGCGAGAAAAAAGCAGTTCGCGCAAAGGCGCAAGGAAAAAAAGACCAAAGGCGCAAAGAGTTGAGCTTAGGTTTTTGAAATAATTGTTTCAGGGGGTTGAATCGTGACTGTGAAACGAGGGCCGCTCGCGCTCATCATCATCGACGGCTGGGGCTACAGGGCCGAGCGTGAGGGCAACGCCATCGCGCTCGCCGCCAAGCCTTTCTACGACGAGCTGCTTGAGAAATACCCGCACACGCTGCTGGAAGCCTCCGGCTCGCGCGTCGGTTTGCCCGCGGGCGTGATGGGCAACTCCGAGGTCGGCCACCTCAACATCGGCTCCGGCCGCGTCATCCGCATGGATGTCTCGCGCATAGACCACGCCATCGAGACCGGCGAGTTCTTCGGCAACCCTGCGCTCACGGGCGCGATTGCCTCGGCGCAGTCTTCGGGCAAGGCGCTCCACCTGATGGGCCTCATCTCCGACGGCCAGGTTCACTCCTCGCAGGAGCACCTCTACGCGCTCCTGCGCATGGCGAAGGAGCGCGGCCTACAGCGCGTCTACGTCCATTGCTTTCTCGACGGGCGCGACACGCCGCCCGCCTCCGCCTACGGCTACGTCGAGGCGCTTCACGTCAAGTGCGGCGAGATAGGGGCCGGGCGCATCGCCTCCCTCATCGGCCGCTTCTACGCAATGGACCGCGACAAGCGCGGGGAGCGCACAGAGCGCGCCTACAAACTGCTCGTCCACGCAGAGGGCGAGCGCGCCATCGACCCCGTCGAGGCCATCAGGCGCTCCTACGAGCGTGGCGTGACAGACGAGTTCGTCGAGCCGATTGTCATGGAGCGCGAGACGGGCGAGCCCGTGGCCGTCATAGAGGAGGGCGACTCCGTCATCTTCTTCAACTTCCGCCCCGACCGCGCGCGCCAGATCACGCGCGCCCTGACCGAGCCCGGCTTCGGGGCCTTCCCCACGCCGCAGCGGCCCGCGACCCACTTCGTCTGCTTCACGCGGTACGACGCCACCTTCGAGCTGCCCGTGGCCTTCGGCCCGCAGTCGCACCGCAACGTGCTGGCCGAAGTCTTCGGCCAACTCGGCGTGCGTAACTTCCACCTCGCGGAGACGGAGAAGTACGCGCACGTCACCTACTTCTTCAACGGCGGCGTGGAGCAGGAGTATCCCTGCGAGCGCCGCCTGCTGGTTCCCAGCCCGAAGGTTACGACCTACGACCTGGAACCGGAGATGTCTGCGTTCAAGGTCACCGACAAAGTCTTGCGGGCGATTGACGAGGCCGAGACGGACGTCTTCATCATCAACTTCGCCAACCCTGACATGGTCGGGCACACGGGCAAGCTCGACAAGACCATAGAGGCTTGCCAGTACGTAGACACCTGCCTCGGCTGGATCACGAAGGCCATCCGCCAGCGGCGAGGGCTCACATTGATTACCGCCGACCACGGCAACGCCGAGCAGATGATCGACCTACGGACCGGCCAGCCGCACACGGCGCACACGACCAATCTGGTCCCCTTTCACCTGATAGACGAGGCGAGCGTCGGCCTGAAACTGCGCGACGGCGCAGCCCTCGAAGACATCGCGCCGACGCTGCTCGGCCTGCTCAGCCTGGAGAAATCGGCCGAGATGACCGGGCGCGACTTGCGTGAGCTTTGATCTCAGAAAACGTGAGTTCGCGCATTCCCGGAACTTCGCGCGGCGGGCGGCGTCTAATCAGGCGACTGAACTTTAGTGGGATCGTCGATGGTGGCGCGCGGATTTTCCCCGAAAGACCGCGGCAACCCCGGCGCGGCTTTCAACCTCTATAGACCAAACTGCGACAGGCACGCGTCGGCGCACGCGCCAAGGAACCACGGACGCCGCGCCGGCGACACTCCCCTGCTTGCCTGGCAGCGAGAGACTTTTGTTGACTAAAAGGAGCTCGCCCATGCCTTCCACGCGTCTGTTTTCACGAACGGCGTCACGCCGCATCATCCTGCTCGCCCTGACAATTTCACTCGCCGCCCTGGTGGTCTCGCTCGTCGCCACCGAAACCGGCTCAGCCTGCGGCGGGCCGCCGCCGAAACCCTTGCGCGCGCTCTACACAGAGAGCGACCTCGTCGTCGTCGCACGCGTCGGACAGACCGTGCCGGTCGAGGTGGCCTCCTTCGAGGATAAAGCCAAAGCCTATCTGTTAAAGACCAGCCTGCACGTCAACTCCACCGTGAAAGGCCAGGGCAATCACGGGGTCATCTCCCTCTACTCGGTGAGGTGGCGTGGGCAGAACGACGACCAGGCGCCCACCGCCTACGACGATTACGACGACGGCGAGAAGCTGCTGTTCTTTCTCAAGCGGCGTGCGAACGAAGAAGGCTACGAGGAAGCAGACGTCTCCTACGGGGTGAAGAAGCTGACGGACGCGGACCTGCGAGTCTACGTCGAGCGCATGGACGAGCTGACGCTCATCATGCAGCAGGAGAAGCCTGACCCTGCGCGGATCGTGGAGTGGCTCGTCCGCTGCGCCGAAGAGCCCGCGACGCGCTGGGAGGGGCTGTACGAGCTGACGATGAGCAAGTACGCGACGGACGCGAAGGAGGCTGAAAAAAACGAGGCGGCCGCTGAAAAGGAGGACGGCGAAGAGGGCGGCGAGGCGGCCGAGGGTGAGGCCGAGGCCGACCACGCCAGCTTGAATCACGGCGAGACGGCAGAGGCGGAAGGCGCGAGCGATTCCGAGACCAGTAGCGGGTCTAAGTTCGCGGCGTCGCCCTCGCCTGGGCTCGCCAAAATGATAGACAGGCCCGAAACTTACTACGCGCCCGACCCAGAACTCGTGGGGCTCCTGACGGCCGAGCAGAAGAAGCGGCTGGCCGACGTGCTCTTCAACAACAAGCCGGTGACCCCAGACGAGGTGACGCTGATCGAGCTGGTCAAAGAGTGGCGCGACCCGCGCTTTGCCCCCTTCGCCCTGGCGCAGCTACGCAGTTTCGGCGACGAGCCGCCGTACATGGCCGAGACCTGGATGACGGCCCTGGCCGAAAGCCTGGGCAACGATGAGCTGATGAAGCTCGCCGCGAAATACTCCGAGAAGAACATGTACTACGACGAGGACGCGGAGGCGACCGCGGAGGCGGCGACGGAGGTTGATATCTCAAGCGAAGAGGCTTCCGCAAAAGAGAAGGCCAAGGAGGAGGAAGACCCCGTGGAGAAACTCTTCGAGGAATCCCTGACCGGCAACAGCGCGCACAAGCGTAAGCTGAGGCTGCAAAGGTTCCTCGCCCACGCCGAAGTCGCGCTGGCGAACTGACGCTCATTAGTTATCCACCTGTGGAAAACAGGTCCCATCCCCGCGAGAGGAGTCTTCGAGTGATGACCTACAGGCTGGCCCGCCTGTTAACGTGCGCCGCACTCCTGCTGCTGGCGCTCTGCGCGCAGTCCGCGGCGCAGGACACGTCCGTGACCTACAAGATCATGGGCCGCGTCGTAGACGAGAAGGGCCGGCCCGTCAAAGGGGCGCTGGTCGGCCTGCGCGTCCCGGACCCGCAGTCGCCGGACGCTTTTTACAACGCCCTCACAGACAAAACAGGGCGTTTTGCCGCCTTAGACTCGGCCCGCCGCCCCACGGACAAGGCGACCTTCTGGGTCAGCGCGCCGCCCGCGGAGGCGCATGTCCCCATCGACTTCATGTACGGCAACCTCAGTTACCTGGGCGCTTCGTTCGCCGGGCAGACAGTCAGCTTCGACGGCAAGCAGGAGGTTGATGTGGGCGACGTTCGCGTCCAGGCGCAGTACCACCCTGTGGTGATTGAGCTGCTGGACTCGAAGGGCGAGCGGTTCGCGCCGGACGCGGACGCCTGGCGCAACATTATGCTCCGCGTGCGGGACGCGCGCGGCGATGTCATCCGGGAGGGCAGCGTGGTCGAGGCCGCGAAGCGCAAAGACAAGTCGTCAGTCGTCGTCGCCCTGCCAGAGGGTACCTGGGAGCTTGCCGCCACCGTCTTCGGCGACTCTTACAGCTGGTCGCCTTTGGACAGTCCGCTCGTGATTTCACCCGAATCTCCCAAAATCCTGCTTGCCCAGGTGAAGCTCTCAGGGAGCGATTGCAAGACGAGCGCGGAAGCTCGCCCAGAGGCCGCGGCGCAGCAAGAGACCCTGCGCGAGCTTGAGAAGCGCGGCGTCGCCTTCACCGCCGAAGAGTTCATCGAGCGAGCGCGCCGCGGGAACGCGCACGTCGTCCGCCTGTTCCTGGCCGCCGGCATGAACGTGGACGCGAGAGACGGGAGCGGCCAGACGGCCCTGATGGCTGCGTCAGGCCCCTGGCCCGGTCACGCCGACGTGATCTGCATGCTGCTCGCCGCGGGCGCTGCCGTCAACGCCAGAGATTTTGAAGGGAAGACGGCGCTCGTCAACGCGTCGAGCATGGTCAACGCGCACATCATGCGAATGCTGCTCGACGGCGGGGCCGACGTGAACGTGCAGACGGACAACGGCTGGACTCCTTTGATGCTCGCCGCGCAGTCGGGCCAGGCGAACACCGTCCGCGTCCTGCTCGAAGCGGGCGCGGACGTGAATTTCAAGAACGCGGAGGGGAAGACGGCGCTGGCGGTCGCCTTCCGCGGCGAGGGCAATCAGGTCGTCCCGCTCCTGTTGAAAGCGAATCCGGCGAAACAATAGCGCCGCCCCGGCCGTAAATCCGTGCGGGCTGACAACCCCGCGGCGTTGCGGTTAAACTGTCTGCCTGGATTGACGACTGGGGCGCGCTGAAGTGAGTTTCGACCCGCAAAATATTCTCGTCATAGACTTCGGCCAACTGGGCGACGTGGTCTTGAGCCTGCCGGCGCTGCGCGCCGTCCGCGAGAGGTTCCCGCACGCGCGCATCACCGTCGCCGTCGGCAAACCCGGCGCGCCCGTCGTCGAGTTGTCCGGCTACGCCGACGCGGCCATCACCGTTGACCGCGTTCAGCTCCGCGACGGCTCGAAACTCCTGGCGCTCTTCCGCATCAGCCGCATCGTCAAACAGGTCCGCCGCGAGCGCTTCGATTTCGTCATAGACCTGCACAGCCTCTCGGAGACCAACCTGCTCGGCTTTCTCTCTGGCGCGCGCACCAGACTCTACGCGCGCCGCCCTGGCCGCTCGCTGGACTTTCTGTCCAACTTTCACCCGCGGCCGCCCGTCGAGGACAATCGTCCTGAGAAGCACGCCATCGACCGTTACCTGGACGTGCTCGTCCCGCTCGGCGTGCGCGACGCGCCGCGCGTCCCGCGCCTGAGGACGCGGCCCGAGGACGACGCGGCCGTCGAGCAGATGTTGAAGAAGGAGAAGGCCGCGGCCGGGGCTCCGCTCGTCGGCCTCTTCCCAGGCGCGGGCCACCCCGGCCGGCGCTGGCCGCTTGAACGCTTCGCGGAGTTGGCCGAACGGCTCGCGCGCAACGACTCCGTGCGGATAGTCCTCTTCGCCGGGCCGGAGGAGCGCGAGATGGTCAAGCAGATGCGCGCCAGCTTCCCGCGCTCGACCGTCATCTTCGACCGGCTCACGATCCCGCAACTGGCCGCCGCCCTCGCGCGCCTCTCCGTCTTCGTCTCCAACGACACGGGCCCCATGCACATCGCCACGGCCGTCGGCACAGCGGTCGTAGCCCTCTTAGACCGCCCCACGCCCAACAGCTTCATCCCCGTCGAGGAGCGCCACAAGGTCATCTACAGCCGCCGCATCTCGGAAATGACGACCGACGAGGTCTACGAAGCCGCCCGCGAACTCCTGGCCGCCGGCCGCGTCGAAACCCTCTTCTCCAACTGACTTCCCCCCACAGGTTTTCCCCTCCCGCCGGCCACCCCACGAAAACCGGCCTGATTTCGCCTATTTCCTCCTCACTTTTTGCCGTGTTGCCTATAGACAAACTTTGTTAATCAAGTTAATATGTTAGCGCTGCCTGAGGGTCTCGCGAGGGCGGCATCTGTGGTCACATTCCTTTCCTTAGAGTTTTGCCTGCATTCCCGCGATTCTTGGAGCACTCACAAATATGATTCCCGGAGCTAAGTCTATGAACAGACGAACTGGCTTGACGTTGCCGCTGGCCTTGTTGTTGGCCTCTGCGGCCGGAACCCAAGCGGCCCCCGCGCTAATGAATCCTTCACCGGAGGCCGTGTACAGGGCCGGCGCGCGCGCCTTGACGGATACGGACAGGGACCGCGACGGGCTCGTGGGTCCGGTGCGCCGCGTCCGCACGGAGACGGTCAAGCTGGCGAACAAGGGCGGCAAGGCCGTCGAGGGGCAGCGCGCCGTCCTGGAGTCTGTCGCCTACGACATCAAGGGCAACAAGACCGAGAACGCGTACTTCCCCGTTCCCGGCGCGGCCCTGACCGGCAAGGAAGTCTACAAGTACGACGATAAGGGCAACATCGTGGAGATGACGCTGCTCAACGAGGACGGCTCGCTCCTGAGCAAAGAGGTCTACACCTACGAGTTCGACCAGTTCGGCAACTGGACGAAGATGACGACCTCTGTGGCGGTCGTCGAAGGCGGCAAGCTCTCTTACGAGCCGACGGAAGTCACCTACCGCATGATCAGCTACTATCTGGACGAAGCGACGCTCGCCAGGATGAGCCAGCCGGCGGCCGCGACCCCTGCGGCCACGCCTGCCACGTCCGTGCCCGCCGCCCAGCAGAATCCGGCCGGCGCGCAAGTCGCGCCCAAGCCCGTGCAGACGAACGCGGCTGCCAAGCCCGGAACCCCGCTGCCGAGCGGGGCCTCGCTCGTGAAGACGAACATGGCTGGCGCGGCCGACGCGACTGCGGCAGCGCTCCGCCAGGTGGGCGGCGTCCAGACCACTTCGGCTGTGAAGATTGACGGCGAGCCGCCCCCGGCCGCCACGCCTCGCGCGCCGCGCCCGCTGCTGAAGCCCGTCTCGGGCGGCGTGCTCAACGGCAAGGCCCTGGACTTACCTAAACCGAGCTACCCGTCGCAGGCCAAAAGCGCCCGCGCTTTTGGCGTCGTGGTCGTGGAAGTCGTGATTGACGAGAAGGGCAAGGTCATCTCGGCCAAGGCCACGAGCGGCAACACGCTGCTCAGGCAGGCGGCGGAGCAGGCCGCGCGCGGCGCTCGCTTCTCGCCGACGCTGCTCTCAGGCCAGCCCGTCAAGGTCACCGGCGAGATTAACTACAACTTCGCCGTCGGCCAGTAAGCCGCGGCTCCTAAATTTTTCGGATAGAGGATAGACATGGCACTGAGCGGACAACTGAGCGACCTCTCGCTGGCGGAGTTGATAGAGTTCTTCTGCAACCAGCGCAAGACCGGCCGGCTGAAGGTCGCCTACGAAGTTAACCCCGGCTACTTTTATTTCGACCGCGGCGACCTCGTGGATGCGCGCGTCGGTTCACTGAACGGCGTCGAGGCCATCTATTATGCGCTGACCTTAGCGAACGCCTCCTTCAAGTTCAGCCCGTCGTTCGAGGCCACGCGCCGCTCGATTCACCAGCCCTGGACGCAGGTGACGCTCGAAGGCTTGCGCAGGCTCGACGAAGGCATCAAGCCGAAAGCCCCCACGCCCGTGGCCGGCGTCGTCAAGGACGTGGACCCAGACGAGCCCATGAAGGGCGCTGAAACGGTTGAGTACGATAGCGAGACGGGCACGCCCCTCTCGATGATGGTTGACAGCACGGCTGGCGGCGGCAAGAGTAAGCTCGTTTACGCGGTGGTGGCCCTGGCCGTCGTGGCGCTCATCGCCGTCGCAGGCATCCCCGCCGGGTGGTACTCCAAGAGCAAGCCCGCCGCGGCGGCCCCCGCCGAGCCCGCGGCCGAAGCCCCCGCCACGGCCGAGACGCAGCCGCCCGCCGAAAACGCGGAGGCCGCGAATGAGGCCGAGCAACAGAGCACGTCGGCGGAGCCCGCCGCGTCCTCTACGGACATGGGCGCGCTCGCCGCCAAGCGTGCGCGCGAAGCCAGAGAGCGCGCCAGGCAGATGGAAGCGGCGGCCGCGGCCAAGCAGCCCGCGACCGACCAAGCGAGCGCAGCCCCGAAGAAGCCAGAAGCCACCAAGCCCGGCCCGCGCATGGTCTCCGTCCAGGTGACCTACGACGAAGCCGGCCGCGTCACACAGACCTCCGGCGGCGACGGCACGGCCCAGCGCATCGCCCGCCAAAAACGGTTCCCCGCCGGCAAGGCCGGCTCGACGACCGTCACCATCCCGATCAATTAAAAATTCAAAATTAAAAATGCAAAATGGAAGACGAGAGCCGCGCTCTTTGCCTTCCATTTTGCATTTTTAATTTTGAATTTTTAATTCAGCTTGACCATCCCGAGCATGACGAGGAGCGCGCGTTTGAGGCCGGTGTCGCGGCCGCGCGGGTCGTACCACTCGTCCAGGGTGTGCGAGTTGCCGCTCGTCCCGCCGGCCCCGAGCGTGACGGCGGGGATGCCGAGCGAGATGGCTATGTTCGAGTCGGTCGAGGAGCGGTCGAGCCGCGTGCGGCCTCCCAGGTAGCGCGTCGCCTCCTCCGAGACGCGAACGAGCAGAGCTTCCTTCGGGGTCTCGCCGCTCGGGCGGTCGCCTATGAGTTTCAGATCGAGTTCGAGCGGCGGCGCGCCCGCCCTGCGAGCCGCGTTCTCGTCGTCGGCCGCCTCGCGCACGGCGCGGCGGAAGAAGGCGTCCAGGCGTTGCAGCTCTTCGGCCGACTCCGAGCGCAGGTCAACGTCCATCGACGCCTCGCGCGGGATGACGTTGACGCTCGCGCCGCCCTCTATGCGCCCGACGTTGAAGGTCGTGCGCGGCTCCGCTGGCGCAGGATAACTGCTGAGCCTGGCGATGGCGCGCCCAATCGCGTGAACAGGATTAGCCGCGCCGAAGTCGCCCCACGAGTGGCCGCCGCGGCCTGTCAGCCGGACGCGGTAACGGCGCGAGCCCAAAGCTGCGTGCGTGATGCGCTCCACGCCGGGGCCGTCGAAGCTGATGAAGGCGTCCACGCGCCCGGCCCACTCGCCCGCGGTCAGAAGGTAACGCACGCCGCGCAAATTCCCCTCGCCCTCTTCGCCCACTGTGCCGACGAATAAGAGCGAGCCCTCTGTCTCGACTCCATTCTCTTCGAGCGCGCCGAGGAGCGCGACGAGCGCGACCAGCCCGCAGCCGTCGTCCGCGATGCCGGGCGCGAGCAGGCGGCTTTGCTCACGCCGGACAGTGAAGTCCGTGCCCGGCGGGAAGACTGTGTCGAGGTGCGCGCTGACGACCAGCAGCGGAGAGAGAGAGCGCCCGCGGCGCAGCGCCACGCAGTTGCCCTCCGCGTCCACCTGCGCTTCATTCAACCCGAGCGCGCGGAATTTCTGGCACAGATACGCGGCGCGCTCCGCCTCGCCGAACGGCGGCGACGGGATGGAACAAATGTGGACGTGCTCCTCCGTAATCTCCGCGGCCCTCGTCTCAAAAAACGAAAGCGCCGCCCGCGCCCTCTGCGAGTCGAGCACCTCTTTCAGGATTTGTTCCGGCGCGGGCGCGGTGGAAGAAAGCATAAGACAAGTGGCGAGTGCCGTTCTAAACCAGTTGCATGACCTCGTCTTCTTCGAGGACGGCCGAGGACTGCTTGGCGTGATCGTAGATGCGTGAGACGCGTTCTTCGGTGGCTTCGAGACCGCGCGTTTCGAGCCAGAAGATGACGTTCGACTTACCGCTCATCGGGCCGATCTCGATCTTCTGCTTGAGGCCGAAGAGTCGCGCCGGCACGCCGGAGTAAACGAGGTCGGCCAGTTCCGGGTCGTTCTTCCGGTAGCTCTTGATGACGGCCGCGGCGTGTACACCTGTCGCCGTGCGGAAAGCGTCGCGCCCGAAGACGGGATAGTTATAGGGAATCGTCCAGCCGCACGACTCGGCGGCCTTCTCGCAATAATCGCGCAGCCGCGACAAATCGTTATCAATCCAATTCATCAACTTGAGGTTGACGAGCAGTTGATCCAGCGGCGTGTTTCCGACGCGCTCGCCGACGCCCAGCGCCGAGCCGTGTACCTGATCGGCCCCGCCCTCTATGGCGGCGATGGAGTTGATGACGCCGAGGCCGCGGTCCTGATGCCCGTGCCAGTCTAGACGCACGCGCTCGCCCTGCTCTTCGATGATGCTTTTGACGAAGCGCACGACCGAGCGCGCGCCGTCGGGCGTCGAATGGCCCACGGTGTCGCAGACGCAGACTGCTCGCGCGCCCGCGCGGATGGCCGTCGTGTAGAGCGCGCGGAGGGTCTCTGGCGCAGCGCGCGTCGTGTCCTCCGTCACGTACATCACGGGCAGGCCCTCTTTGACGGCGAAGGTGACGGCCTCTTCCGTCAGCCGCAGCAGCTTGTCGAGCGTCCAGTCTTCGGCGTAGAAGCGGACGGGCGAGGAGCCTATGAAGGTGCAGGCTTCGATGGGGATGCCGGCGCGCTGCGAGATTTCGGCGATGGGCTTGATGTCCGCGGCGTGCGTGCGCGCAGCGCAGTTGGGCCGGAGTTTCAGTTTCTTGTCGGCAATCTCGCGCGCCAGGCGTTCGACGCTCGCGGCGTGTGCGCCGCCCGCGCCGGGCAAGCCTATGTCGGCCGTGTCGATGCCGAGCGCCTCCATCAGGTGTATCAGCTCGATCTTCTTCTCGACCGTCGGCTCGCAGACCGAGGGCGATTGCAGCCCGTCGCGCAGCGTCTCGTCGTCGAAGCTGAGCTTGCGCCCCGGCGCTTTCGTCGCCGGCTCGACCTTGTTCCAATCGTAAACCAGTTCCTCGGCAGGCACCTTCAGACACCTCTCACGCCTTCACGAATTTCTCTCACAATGCGGGAAGAGATTGGATTACAGCAAGCAGCGCGGGTGAATGTCAAGCAAGCCCCTTCCAGGGCGCGGCTGGCGGAAGGAAGTGAGCGGGCGGAACAACTGTCGGCGGAGGAGTGAGCATCAGAGGTCACAGGCACGCTTGAGATCACGTTCATACACGACGAGCCGGATTTGAGGATTGCGGTTCCGTCGATTCCGAGATAAAAGATAGAAGCAGAGGAGAACTCATGAAGCTTTTACGTTCGCTCGCACTGGTGGCAATCGTCCTGGCGGGTTGCGCCGCGCCCTCGTTCGCACAAAAGAAGCAGTCGCAGCAGCCCGCATGCCCGCTCAAGCAGGCCCCGGAGTTCAAAGGGTTCCAGTTGGGCATGACGCTCGCCGACGTGAAAGGGATGCTCGCGGACACTTCGATGTTCGAGGCCAAAATCTCTTCGAACAAGATCGGCGCGCAGGCCGTGCGCCTTTCGGGCGCGGAGTTGAAGGACGAGTTCGCGGAGGGCGTGGACGACGTGAACCTGACTTTCGTGGACAAACAGCTGGCCGTCATCCGCGTGGCCTACCACAGCGGCGTCTGGTTCGGCGCGAAAGATTTCTTCAAACAGAACTCAGAGAAACTAGGCATCCCTGAGCCGTCAACCACGGACACGTCGCGCGACCGCGGCGGCGAAAGATACAAGGTTGACTGCACGGGCTTCAGCGCCACGCTCGCCTACTCGTTCGGTGTCTCGCCCAACGTCACTATCGCCGACGCCGCGGCTCAGAAGCTCGTCGAAGAGCGCGCCGAGAAGAACCCCGACGGCGAAGTCAAGACCATCGGCATCACCCCGCCCAACTCGCGCCGCCCGCGCCCGAATCCGCCCCGCTAGAGAATGTGACAAGTGACGGGTGACGAGTTAATATCTACGGCTCGTCGCTCGTCCGCTTGTCACAACGTCACTGCTTTATGATTATCGCACTCGGCTCTGACCGCGCCGCCAAGATCATGGCCGTCCGCGCCGCCGCCGCGCGCATCAGCGCGGTTGACGCGCGCTGGGCCGATACGGTCGTGACGGCCCGCGCCGTCGAGACGGACGCCCCGGCGATGCCCCTGACCGACTGGCAACTGATGCACGGCGCACGCGCCAGGGCCCAGGCCGTCCGCGCGGAACTTGAGAAGGAGGGCGTGGCCGCCTCTCTGTACGTCGGCCTCGAAGGTGGTTTTCATTCGCTCTCGGTTGACAACGAGTGGCACACTTTCCTGCGCGGCTGGGCTTACGCCACGGACGGCACGTACGGCTACTTCGGCGCGGGGCCATCGGTGTCGGTCCCGCACCTCATCGCAGACATGGTGATTGACGGCAAGCGCGAGTTGGGCGTGGTGATCGACGAGGTGGCCGGCGAGCGCGACGTGCGCAGCCGGCAGGGCGCGTGGGGCGTGCTCTCGCGCGACCTGCTGACGCGCGCGATGAGCTTCGAGGCGGCGCTCCTTGCGGCCTTCGCGCCGTTTTATAACCCCAAACTTTACAGGTAAAATAGAGAGGCGAGAGGCACTCATTAAGATGGAAGAACTGACAGCGCAAGGCAACGACGAACACCTCATACACCTCAGGACCGCGCCCGGCTGGATCGAAGTCATCGCCGGCTCCATGTTCTCCGGCAAGTCCGAAGAACTCATCCGCCGCTTGCGCCGCGCGCGCATCGCGCGCCAGAAGGTGCAGGTCTTCAAGCCGCTGATTGACGACCGCTACTCGCGCGACCACATCGTCTCGCACTCGGAGATGCGCCACGAGTCCTCGACCGTCGGCACGGCCGCGGAGATTCTGGCGCGCGTCGAGCGCGGCACGGAGGTCGTCGGCATTGACGAGGGGCAGTTCTTCGACAACGAGCTGGTCGCTGTGGCGAACGAACTGGCGCGGCGCGGCGTGCGCGTCATCATCGCCGGGCTCGATCAGGACTACACGGGAAAGCCGTTCGAGCCGATGCCGCAGCTTCTGGCCGTCGCGGAGTACATCACCAAGACGCACGCCATCTGCGTCCGCTGCGGCCAGCCGGCCAACTACTCGCAGCGCACCTTCGACTCCGAGGAGCGCGTTGCCGTCGGCGCGGGCGGCATGTACGAGGCGCGCTGCCGCCGCTGCTTCGTCCCGCACGCCGACGCGCCGACTTCGTACGTGACCGAAGCAGCCGACTAAAAAATGTAAAATTCAAAATTAAAAATGCAAAAGGAAGGCGGAGAGCCACGCATAATGAAATGTGGTTCTCCGCCTCAATTTTTCATTTTTAATTTTGAATTTTACATTCCCCGGCAACTCTCCCGCCCGAAGTTTGCAACCAAGCAGGAAATCTTCCCTCGCCGCTTCGCGCAAGAAGACCTCCGTCTCCCGTTCTGTGGGTGAAGCGCCACGGCCCTTGCCAATTTTTCTCGCTTCTCTAAGGAGGTAGAGTATGAAGTTCCGCCTGCTCGCCGCCGGGATCGCAGTGCTCCTGGTGGTCGTCGCCCTCCCGCTGGCGATGTTCGTGACTGCGAAGATGCTCCCCGCTCAAAAATCCGAGCCGCAACAGTCCAACGGCTACAAAATCTCCGGGCCTTACACCTACGAGAACCTCTCCATCTTCCTGGTTCACGGCAAAGACACACTGCCCGGCAAAAATTTTCTGACGCTCCAGGAAGCCTTGGCGAGCAAAGTCGTCGTCGTCCACGAGACGAAGGATGTCAACGAGCTGGCCATCGAGAACGTCTCAAAAGATAAAGAGGTCTACGTTCAGTCCGGCGACATCGTCAAGGGCGGACAGCAAGACCGCGTGCTGGCCGTTGACCTGATCGTCCCGCCGCGCTCGGGGCGGATTCCGATTGCGGCCTTCTGCGTCGAGCAGGGGCGCTGGCGGCAGCGCGGGCAGGAGGAGGCCGGCAAATTCGAGGCTTCGACCGATGTCGTCGCGACCAACGCTCAGCGCATCGCCGTGAATAAGACTAAATCGCAAGGCGAGGTCTGGGCAAAGGTCTCAGAGGCGCAGGCGAAGCTGAGCGAGAACGTCGGCAGCAGTGTCAACTCGACCGTTTCGGAGTCGAGTCTTCAGTTGAGCCTGGAGAACAAGAAGGTGCAGGAGGTGACGGACGACTACATCAAGAAGCTGTCGAACATCGTCAGCGGCAAGTCGGACGTGATAGGCTACGCCGTCGCCGTCAACGGCAAGATGAACAACGCGGATGTCTACGGCTCCAGCGCGCTCTTCCATAAGCTCTGGCCTAAGCTCCTCAAGGCGAGCGCGGTCGAGGCCGTCGCCGAGCTGCAAAAGGGCGCGAAGTTCGAGACCGTGCAGTCCGAGCACGTCGAGGGCTTCTTCGCCGCGGCCGAAGACGGCAAGGCCGCCGAGGACGAAGTCTCAGACCGCGTCCGCCGCGTCACGCGCGAGACAGACGAGAACCTCCTCTTCGAGACCCGCGACGCGAAGCAGGACGCCACCCTCCACAGGAGCTACGTG
The DNA here is from genome assembly GCA_963848875.1 of uncultured Acidobacteriota bacterium. Classification (GTDB taxonomy): domain Bacteria; phylum Acidobacteriota; class Blastocatellia; order Pyrinomonadales; family Pyrinomonadaceae; genus QHXM01. The sequence continues at coordinate 884,153 of CAWKFJ010000006.1, read as the reverse complement.
AAGAAACAATGATGAATGCGGAATGCGGAATGATGAATGAAAAGCAATTGTCTTTCATTCATCATTCCGCATTCCGCATTCCGCATTAGCTTTTCAGTGGACTAGCTTCGTCGAATAAAGAATGCCGTAGAGCGCGTCCTGCCACTTGTCGAAGCTGCGGCCGGTCGAGGAGAGCGTGAGGATAAGCATCTGCGTCTGGCCCGCGTACTTGCGATAGGTGATCCACTGTATGCGGCGCGGGTCCTCCTTGTTTTCGGGCGGGGCCTCGCGCAGCGTCACACCCTTGACCCCGTCCAGTTCGAGCCAGCGCACGTCCTCCACCTGGCCGTTCTTCTTCCGCTCGACCGTCTGGTCGTACATCGCCTTGAGCGAGATGTCCGTCGGGAAGCTCTCGCCCATCGGCGAGATGTTGGCGATGAGGAAGCCGAAGTCGCCGCCGCCCGGCGAGCGCCAGTTGAACATCGAAGTCTCGGCCCTGTCCTTGACCCAGCCTTTTGGCACAGTCCACGTGATTCCCTGCTGGTCCCACTTGGCCTCCTGCCCGCCCTCTATGGCGGCCAGTTGCGCCGCGGTCGGCTGCGGGCGCTCGACCGTCTGGCCGCCGCTGGCGTCCGCGGAACTCGTAGAGCCTGCGCTGGACGCGCCGGCGCCGCCTGAAGAGGTCGTGTCGCCGCCCGTCTGGGCCGCGCCCGGCGAGCCCGTGTTCCGCTGGTCGAACTTCTTTCCGACCTTGCTGCACGAGGCCAGCAAGAGGGCCAGCCCGATGACCAAAAAAATTCGTTTCATCATTTAACTCACTCGCTAGGGGAACTGGAAAAGCAAGCCGCTTCTACGCGAAATCACGCGGCGAGTCAAGAGCAGTGGTCAGTGGTCGGTGGTCAGTGGTCAGTGAAAACGCGAATGCCGCAGCTTGCTTCTTTACCATTAAGGACTCAAGACTATCGGCACTCAAACACTGACCACTGACCACCGACCACTGACCACTGCTTCCGCGGGCCGCGGGGCGCGTGCTATTCTTAGCCCACTAGCCCCTTCTAGACAGCTTTACTAACCCGGCGGACGCGGACCCTTTTCGCGCGCCGCTCTATTTTGAGGAGAGCCTTCTCATGCGTATTTTTGCCTTGAAGCCGTCCGCTAAATTTTTGACGGCCGCCGCCGCGCTCGCGCTCGCGCTCATCGGCGGCGCGTGCCAGCAGCAGGCTGCCAACAGCGCTAACACGACGACCACGAACACGACGACCAGCGCCAACGCCTCGAACACGTCGAACGCGAACACCACGACGACCACGGCCACGCCGTCCATGAACGACATAGAGGCGCGCGAGCCGGAGCAGTACAGCGCGACCATCACCATGAAGATAGAGGTCACGGGCGCGCAGAGCATCTCGACGCCGCCACTCACGGCCAACTTCGCGCGCAACGGCAATGATCGCCGCATCTCTTTCAAGGTGGCCGGCGACGAGGTCGTCTACCTGGACCGCGCCGACAAGCACTACGTCATCCTCCCGAACCGGAAGCAGTACGCAGAGGTTGACGCGCAATCGACGGGCTTCAACGTGCCGACCCTGATGACGCCGGGGCAGATCATCAATCAGGTGAAGGGCGTGAGCGGCTGCGAGAAGGCGGGCGACGAGCCGTTCGGCGGCCGGAGCGCCGTCAAATACCGCTGCGCGGGCGCAGCCAAAACTGGCACACAGGCCGGCGACGTGAAGGCGGAGTCGTTCATCTACGTGGACAAGGATACGGGGCTGCCGCTGCGCTCCGAGACGCTCGTCAGCTTGCAGGCCCCCGTCAAGGGCGCGAGCGGGGCCAAGATCGTCACGGAGCTGAGCAACATTCAGACGACCGTGGCGCCCACGACGTTCGACGAACCCACGGGGATGAGCAAGGTTGACCCGGCGCAGGTGCGTTCGCAAGTCGAGGCGGTCGTCCGGGCCGCGCTCGTCTTCGCGCAGACCATGATGCAGGCGTCGAGCGCCCCGCCGGCCCCGGCCTCGTCGCCCATGGCATCGCCCACGGCATCGCCCACGCACTGAAGGGACACGCGATGAAATACCTTCTAGCCGTCATCACGGGCGTCGTCGGCCTGGCCCTCGGCGCGCTCCTCGTCCTCTTCCTCGTCGGCGCGGCGAAGCCCAAGGCGCTGCCGGGCCAAACCGTGCGGGCTCCCGACCCAAGCGGCGACCCGCCCGGCACGGCCGTCGTCACACTCGACGAGAAATTCTTCGACCCGCTCTTAGGCACACTCTTCCGCGACCTGGGGCCGCCCTCCTTCCCGTTGGAGCTGGCGATGATTGAGCGCGGCCCCTTCGACGACTCGACCTTGACGACGATCCCGGCGGCGTTTCAGACTGATTGCCCCGACACGGTCATCATCAAGACCGAAGGGAGCAACGTCAAAACGGGCGTGCGCTTTGCGGATGGGAAGATCATGGCCCCGCTCGCCTTTGATGGCAGTAAGAACATTTTCGGCGCGTGCGTGCGCTTCCAGGGCTGGGCGCAGGCGAGCATAGATTTGCGCTTCGACCAGGAGAGGCAGACCGTCTACGGTCAGATCAACGTCGAGGGCGTCAACCTGGAAGGCGCGCCGGCGGCCGTCGGCGGCATCGCCACACTGCTCGTCCAACGTTCGATCAACCAGCGCATCAACCCGCTCGAAATCCTGCGCGCCCAGCAACTCGCCGTCGCCATTCCCGTGCAGTCCGCCAACGGGACGCTCAAGGCGCAGGTCAAAGACGTGCGCGCGGAGGTCACGGATGGCAAGCTCATCATGCACGTCACCTACGACTTCGCGGGCGCGCGTGGCGGAGCGCCCGGCGGCGTCGCGCAATAATAGACCGTTAAAGGAACGAAGGCGCAGAGGGAATTGATTCCCTCTGCGCCTTCGTTGTTTGTCCGTTGAGCCTTTCGGGCTCGCTGGAATTAGTGGATGGCGACGCCGAAGCCGACGGTGAAGTTGTGCTGGGTCCTACCCTGGAAGATTTCGTCGTCGAGCGTGATGTCGCCGCGGAAGATCGGGTTGTAGTTGAACTCGACCACGCGCAGGTCTACGCGCGGGTGGACGCGAACGTCTATGCCGCCGCCGAACTTCATGGCGAAGTTGGTGTCGTTAACGTCGAACGTGTCCACAAAGTCGGGCGAGCTGAACTCGACCGACTGGCGGGCAACGCCCGCGAGAACGTGCGCGTAGGGCTTGAAGCGCGTCTCCTTGGAGTTGTCCTTGAATCGATTCTGTTCATACGTCTGATTCGGGACTTTGATGTCCGCCACCGAACATTAGGGAAGGATGATAGAGGCGTAGTGTGCGCCGGCGCACAGTGCGGTGTGACACTTTTTGAATTGGCACACGCGAAGTTTGAAGTGCGGAAGCTGAGGTTTCAAATCTGAGATTTCAAATCTTCTTTTTCCGTGTCCTCTTGCTCGGCGGGTATCTTCTCGCGCCGGACGCCGTGAGGGTTGGAGGAGCGCTCGCCGCGCTTGCGCGTGGACTTGCGGCGCGCGAGCACGCGGCCCGTTTGATCGACGGAGCGAATGGGCTGCAAGTCCGCGGCGTCGCCCTCAGGGTCGTCCAGGCGCGTCTCTATGTTCTCTGTCTCGACGATGGAAGCGATCACCTCGGCCGAGATGCCTGGACGCGCAGCGTCTTGAGTCTCCTGCCCACCGCCGGCCAGTGCGCGTTGGCGAGCGAAGTGCTCGACGATCTCTTCGGCGGTCTTGCGCCCGACGAAGGGCGAGAGTTCGTCCACGGATGCGGAGGCGACGCGCTGAATCGAGCCCAGGTTCCTGAGCAGCCGCGTCTTGCGCTTCTCGCCGACGCCCGGAATCGCCGTCAGCTCTGAGGTGAAGTCGCGCAGCTCCCTGCGCTTGCGGTGGTACTGTACGGCCGTGCGGTGCGTCTCGTCGCGGATCATCTGAATCAGCCGCAGCACCGGCGAGTGCGAGTCAAGAAAGACGGGCTCGTGCTCGCGCCCCTTGATCAGCAGGTGCGACACCTCGTTGTGACGACGCGGCGGCTTGACGACGCCGACCGCGGGCAGCGCCTCCAAATCCAGCTCGCGCAAGGCAGCCGCGGCGGCGTTCAACTGGGCCTTGCCCCCATCAATCATCACCAGATCGGGCAGCGGGTTTCCTTCGTCCAACTGGCGGCGGTAGCGCCTGAAAACCACCTCGTGCATAGAGGCGGGGTCGTTCGCGCCCTCTACGCTTTTGATCTTGAACTTGCGATACTCCGCACGGTTCATCTTGCCGTTCTCGCAGACGACGAGGCTGCCCACGTTCTCCGCGCCCTGTATGTGCGAGATGTCGAAAGACTCTATCCGCGCGGGGAAGCGCGGCAGCTCCAGCACCTCCTGCAACTCTTCGAGCACGCGCTCCATGTCCGGCTTGAGCACGCGGAAGCGCTGCTCGAAGGCGAGCTTGGCGTTGCGTTCGACCAGATCAATCAGGTCGCGCTTCTCGCCGCGCTTGGGGTCGAGGATGCGTACGCGCCGCCCGCGCCTCTCGGTCAAAGCCTTCTCCAACAGCTCGCGGTCCTCGAAATCGACGGGGACGTGAATCTCGCGCGGGACGTAGTTGGTCGAGTAATACTGCGTCATCACGTCGCTCAAGAACGCGGACGCGTCGAAGTCGTCCGAGGCCAAGTCCTCCCAGTAAAACTCGCGGCGGCCGACGATCTTGCCTTCGCGCATCGTGAAGAGTTGGAGCGCGAGGCGCGCGCCCTCGCGGTAGAAGCCGAAGATGTCTACGTCGCGCTCCGGCGAGGTCGCCATCTTCTGCTGCTCGGCAATCGCCATCACGGTCTTGCGCAGGTCGCGGTACTTCGCCGCCATCTCGTAGCGCATCTCCTCGGACGCCTGCGTCATGCGCGCTTCGAGCGTGTCGGCCAGTTCCCTGTTCTTCCCTTCCAGGAGCAGCCGCACGTCACGTACGGCCTCCGTGTACTCGTCCGGCGTGCAGAGGCCCTTGACGCACGGCCCCAGGCAGCGCTTGATGTGATATTCAAGGCAGGGGCGCGGCAGCCTTCCGTCAATCTCTATGTCGCAGGTGCGGAGTTGGAACGTGCGGTTGATGAGGTCTATGGTGCGGCGCGCGAGGCTCGCGGGCAGAAATGGCCCAAAGTAGAGCGCGCCATCGCGCTGAATCCGGCGCGTAATCATGACGCGCGGGAAAGGCTCGTTGACCGTCAGCTTCAGGTGCGGGTACTGCTTATCGTCCTTGAGCAGGATGTTGTAACGCGGCTTGTGCTGCTTGATGAGGTTTGATTCGAGGACGAGCGCCTCGACCTCGTTGTCCGTGACGATGAACTCCAGGTCGTATATACGCCGCACCAACTCCCGCGTCTTGCGGTCGTGCCCGCGCCCCGACTGGAAGTAGGAGCGGACGCGGTTGCGCAAATTCTTCGCCTTGCCGACGTACAGAATCTTGCCCGCCTCGTCCTTGTGCAGGTAGACTCCCGGCGAGACGGGAAGGTTCTTCAGTTTTTCGTCCAACACCGCGCTCATCGATTTTTAACTGGCACAATCTGATTACTGTTTATGATAGCCCAGAAACCCGCGGAGCGATAACGCCGCCGAGGATTAGATGCGCTTCACTTTCGATTTAGCTCGTCAAACAGAGTTCGACGCCGTGGGCTTCGGCCTCAACGCTGTAGACCATCTCATCGTCGTGCCGGTGTACCCGGACTTTGACACTAAAGTGCGGCTGCGCGAGCACGTGCGCGCGGCCGGGGGGCAGACGGCGACGACGATGGCCGGGCTCAGAAGATTGGGAATGAAGACGGCCTATGCGGGGCGCTTCGGCTCGGACGACGCGGGGCGCTTCGGCCTGGCGGAGTTGGTCAACGAAGGAGTGAACACGGACTTCGCGGAGGTCGTGGAGGGGGCGCGCAACCAGATTGCCTTCATCATCATCGAGGGGCATAGCGGCGAGCGCACGATCATCTGGGACCGCGACGAAAGGCTGGCTTATAAGCCCGAAGAAGCCCCGGTCGAGCTAGCCGCGCGCGGGCGCGTGCTGCACCTGGACGCGCACGACCCGCCCGCGTGTGTGCCATTGGCACAGGCCGCGCGGGCGGGTGGCGCAATCGTCTCCGCGGACATAGACAATATCTATGGGGGCCTGCCAGAGCTTCTGCCGTGGATAGACGTGCTCATCTCCTCGAAGGAGTTTCCGCACCGCCTGACCGGCATCGCGGACGAGAGGGCGTCGCTGGTCGAGGTCAAGGCGCGTTACGGCTGCGCGCTGGTGGGGATGACGTTGGGCGCCCGCGGCGCGCTCCTCTATCACGAAGGCGTCTTTCTGGAATCGCCGGCCTACGCCGTGCCGGGCGGCTGCCGCGACACGACCGGCGCGGGCGACGCCTTCCACACGGGCTTCATCTACGGCATGCTGCGCGGGGCCGAGATAGAAGCCTGCCTACGGTTCGCCAACGCGACGGCCGCCCTCAAGTGCCGCGCGCTCGGCGCGCGCACGGCCCTGCCGACCGCGGCGGAGTTGGCTGAATTTCTAGACAGCAACCCGGCCACGCTCGGCTGAGCGCAATCCTACTGCTGCCCCTCGATTCTTTTCAGCGCGTCCGTGGCGTTCGTGTTCTGCGGGTTCAGCTCCAGTGATTTTTTGTAGTTCTTAATCGCCAGCTCGCGCTCGCCGTTCGCCAGGTAGGCTTCGCCGAGGCTGTCGTAGGTGTTGAAGGCTTCCGGGTAGACGGCGACGTTCAGCTTGAACATCTCTATAGCCTCCTTGACGCGCTGCTCCCTCAGAAGCAGGTAGCCGAGCGTGTTCAGCTCTGGCTCGCCGAAGTCGTACACCTCTGGTCTGGTTCTCTTCAGCTCTTGGTACTGCTTGACGGCTGCTTCCGCGCCCTGCTCCCTGACGACGCGCCCGATGACTTGGGCGATGGACATGGTGCGTACATTCTTGAACCAATCAACGGTCCTCCTGAGCCTGTCTTCGGCGTTGCGGAAGACGCCGTGGTTGTCCTTGGCGTAGACGACCAGCTCGTAAGTCTTGCCCTGCTCTTCCAGCTTCTGTGCCAGATTGATCGCGTTCGTGGGCGACGTGCCGGGGTCCGCGCCACCGTGCATGATGAGCAGTGGAACCTCGATTTTATCAACCCAGAGGATGGCCGAGCGGCTCTTGAGGTGCTCGTCACGGCGCGCGTCGAAGTCCGGGTAAACACTGCGCGCGAACTGTATAAAGCCGGGGTTATTGACGTTCGCCATCAAGTCAGTGGGCGCGCCGACGACGGCCACGGCCTTGACGGGCGCGCCGCGCTTGAGCGCCTGCAAGGTCATCATCGCCCCGCGCGAATAGCCCCACATGAACAGCCTGCTCATGTCCACGTAAGGGAGCGCGCGGGCCAGCGGGATGAGGCTCATCACGTCGTCTGTGTCCGCGCCCGCCGCTTCGTCCTTGCCCTCGCTGCCATCGGCGCCGCGATACTGCGAGGCGATGACGACGAAGCCCTCGGAGGCGTAGCGGTGCATCTCGTAAAGGTAGTTGAAATTTTGTGGGCCGATGGCCCCGTCGGCCAGCCCGCCGCGGTTGAAGATGATGACGGGGAGCTTCTGTCCTTCCGCCCGCTTCGGCTTGTAGATGAAGCCCACGATCTTGAGGCCGTCGCTCAGGTACTTGATCTTCAGCAGCTCAAGCTCCGCCGAATTGCGCATCCGCTCGACGGCCTCCTTCGGGTAGGCCGCCTTGAAGCCGTCCGCCAGTTGCTCGTAGGCTGGGAGCTGGTAGGGCTCGCTTTCGATGAGCGTGCCGTCGGCCTGGGCCATTGTGCCAGTTTGGGCGAGCGCGCCGGAAGCACAGACGAGCAGCGCGGCGGCGAGCGCCGAAATAAAATGTGCCAGTTTCATCTCGAACCTCTTCAGTTGAGGCCCACGTCGAGCGTGTAACGCGCCACGTCCGTCTCTTCGGTGGTGTCCGGCGCGAAGACCACGATTCTGTACTCGCCCGTCAGCCTCAGTGCGACCGAAAAATTATCCCCCGCGTCCGCATCGTCCGCATCGTTCTTCACGTTATTCCCGTCAGGCCCTTTGATGAGAATCGAGGCGCAGCAGTCGTTCTCGACCGTGATGTGCGCCGTCAGCACCTGCCCGCGGCTGCCGCGTAGGAGATAAATCGCGTCCTGCGTTCCCTTCAGCACGCCCTTGAGCGAGACGCGCGTCTGCCCCGGCGGGAACTGTATGCGCCGCGTGTTCTTTCCGGGGCGCTGGGCCGGAACGCCTCCGACCAGCAGGACAAGGAGGAGCGCCGCAGTACACACGGGACTGAGCTTTCTTGTCGTCATCTTTGCCGCCTCACTTTCTCAGCAGGCCGTCGAAGAAATCGAGGACGCGCCGCCAGGCGTCGGCCGCGGCCTCAGGGTTGTAGACATCGGGGCGCGTGTCGTTGAAGAAGGCGTGGTCTGCGTCGTAGCTGACGACCTCCACGGGCAGGTTGTGCCTGTGCGCGGCCTCCTTCAGTTCGTTGACCTTTTCGGGTGTGATCCAGTTGTCGCGCGCGCCGGCGAAGAAGAGCGTCGGGACGGTCAACTGTGCCAGAATTTTGTCTTCGGGGATGTCGCCGTAGAAGGGGGCCGAGGCCGCCAGCTCGTGCAGCTCGCAGGCGGCGCGCAGGGCGAAGATCCCGCCCATGCAGTAGCCCGTGATGCCGACTCTTTCGGCGTTGTAGCGGCCGCGCACTTCAGAGAGCGCGGCGCTGATGGTCGCCATGCCGTCTTCAATCGGGAGGGCGTGCATCAGGCGCGAGGCTTCCTCCGGGTCTGTGGTGATTTTGCCGCGGTAGAGGTCCGGCGCGACGGCCGTGTAGCCTTCCGCGGCGTAGCGTGAGCAGAGGTCGCGTATGTGGTCGTTGATGCCCCACCATTCCTGTATGAGAATGACGACGGCGCGGCTCTCTGTGTCTGGAAGCGCGACGTGCGCGGTCGTCGCGCCGTTCGGGGTCTGGAGATCGAGCGTTTCTGTCTTCATCTTCGGCCGGTTCCTTTGTGGGGAAGATTTTTGCGGGACGATTATAGCGATTTGAAGAGCAATGCGGAATGATGAATGATGAATGATGAATTAGAAACCGGTCGTCTTTCATTCATCATTCATCGTTCATCGCTCATCATTGCTTTTCGCGCCTTTGCGTGAACTTTCTTGGAATAGGTGATATAACTTTGCGCGCTAACCTATCTCGTCTGCCAATACACCAAAGATGCGACCGACTGTTTCAATCTCGCTCATCATTCTCTTGCTTCTCTTCAGCGCGACGCCTTCGGGCGCGCAAGGAAAGCGCAAGGTCTCGCTCGTGCTCACGAATGGCAAGGTCTTCACGGCCGATGCGCGCGGGACGATTGCCCAGGCCGTCGCCATCGACGGCGACCACATCGTGGCCGTCGGCACGGACGCGGAGATCAAGCCGCGCTACAGCGGCGCGCGCACCATCGACCTGAAGGGCAGGCTCGTCACGCCGGGCTTCAACGACGCGCACATACATTTCCTGGGCGGCGGGCTCTCGCTGCTGCGCGTTGACCTCATCGGCTCGAAGACGCTCGAAGAGGCCAAGCGGCGCATCGCGGCCAAGGTGAAGGAGCTGCCGCCGGGCTCCTGGATTACGGGGCGCGGCTGGGACCATACGCTGTGGGGCGGCCAGTGGCCTACGCGCAAGGATTTGGACGAGGTCGCGCCGAACAACCCGGTCATCGTCCAGCGCGTTGACGGGCACGTCAGTTGGACTAATTCGCTGGCGCTCGAAAAGGCGGGCGTGACGCGCGAGACGCGCGCGCCAGAGGGCGGCGAGATTCTGCACGACGAGCGCGGCGAGCCGACGGGGATTCTCAAAGAGACCGCGGCCCAACTCGTCGCCCGCGTCGTCCCACAGCCGACGCCCGCAGAGCTGTTGCAGGCGCTTGAGCGTGCGCTCGAAGAGGCACGCCGCTACGGGCTGACTTCGATTCAGGACAACTCCGGCTACCGCACGACGCTGCTCTACCGCGAGCTTTTGAAGCAGGGCAAGCTCACGGTGCGCGTCGCCGAGTGGCAGGACTTTGAGGATTCCGTCGAAGAGCTGAATCGACAGCGCGCCGAGTTCGACACCTTCAAAGACGACCCGCTGCGTTTACGCCTCACGGCCCTCAAAGGCTACGTTGACGGGACGCTCGGCTCTCGCACGGCCGCGATGCTCGCGCCGTTCGCCGACGACCCCTCGAACAGCGGCATCCCGCGCCGCCCGCCCGAAGAACTCACGAAGATGATCGTCGAGCGCGACGCGGCAGGATTTCAAATCGCGCTTCACGCCATCGGCGACCGCGCGAACCGGATGGCGCTCGAACGGATTCCTCGCGGCCTCCAAAAACCCGCACGACATCGGAGTCGCCTTACAGGCCGACGCGTCCTTCACCCGGAAGGAAGTTGAGGAGATGAAGCGCAAGATAGAGGAAGAGAACAGGCAGCGACGTCACCGCGTCGAGCACGCGCAGGTCGTCGCGCCCACAGACTTCGCGCGCTTCCGCGACCTCGGCGTCATCGCCTCCATGCAGCCGTCGCACGCCATCTCGGACAAGCGTTGGGCGCAGGACCGCCTCGGCGAGTACCGCGTGCAGGGCGCGTATGCCTGGCACATGATGCAGTCCTTCCGGGTACACGTCCCCTTCGGCACGGACTGGCCCGTCGAGCCGATCAACCCTTACCTCGGCCTCTACGCCGCCGTCACGCGCCAGAGCACGGAGGGCGACCCCGCGGGCGGCTGGTGGCCGCAGCAGCGCCTGACAATCGAAGACGCCATCCGCTGCTACACGGCCGAGAGCGCTTACGCCTCGTTCGAGGAGAAAGAGAAGGGACAGCTCGCGCCCGGCATGCTCGCGGACCTCGTCGTCCACTCGCGCGACCTGCTGACCATCCCGCCGCGGGAGATTTTGCAGACCGAAGTCGTCATGACCGTCCTCGGCGGCCAGGTGGTCTACGAGCGCGGGCAGTGAGAGCAACCTCAGACCAGCAAGCGGAAGGAAAGTGACCACGCGTTCCGGCTACATCGCCGAGCCGCCGCGCCTGTAGACCTCGAAGCAGTCATGAGCAACTCGGACACTTACCCGAACGACCGCGCCGGCCGCGACATCCTTTCGTCGGCCGGCAGGGGCGTCGCCCTCGCCGCGCCCTCCTCCGAAGAAGCGGCCGCGGACGAGGATTTCTGGGCCACTATTCAGGACTCTTTCTCGGTCACGCGCGACCTCGTCAACCTCAACAACGGCGGCGTCAGCCCGAGCCCGCGCGTCGTCACGGAAGCGCTCGTGCGTTACACCTGGCAGCAGGAGGACGCCACGGCCTATATCATGTGGCACATCCTGGAGCCGCAGTCGGAGGAGGTTCGCACGGGGCTGGCCGAGCTTTTCGGCTGCGACCGCGAGGAGGTGGCGATTACGCGCAACGCCTCCGAGTCGCTCGAAGCCTTGCTCCTGGGAATCGACCTCAAGCCCGGCGACGAAATCCTGACGACGACGCAGGACTACCCGCGCATGTTGACCACACTCCGCCAGCGTGAGCGGCGCGAAGGCGTGGTCTTGAAGCTCGTCAAGATTCCGATTGCGCCCAGGAGCCTCCGCGAGATTACAGACGCCTTCGAGCAGGGCGTCACGCCTCGCACGCGGCTGCTACTCATCTCGCACATGGTCAACATCACGGGGCAGATCACGCCCGTGCGCGAGGTCTGCCGGATGGCGCGCGAGCGCGGCATCGAGACGGTCGTTGACGGCGCGCACTCGTTCGCGCAGTTAGACTTCAAGCAATCGGACCTCGAATGCGACTACTTCGGGACCTCGCTTCACAAGTGGCTCTACGCGCCGAAGGGGTCTGGGATGCTCTACGTCCGCCGGGACAAGATCGAAAAAGTCTGGCCGCTCTTCGCCGCAGAGGAGCGGCAGGCCGCAGACATACGCAAGTTCGAGGAGGTCGGCACACACTCCGCGGCGCAGCGCCTGGCTATCGACGAGGCGCTGCGCTTCCACAACCAACTGGGGCCGCGGCGCAAGGAGGCGCGCCTGCGTTACCTCGCGCGCCACTGGATGAACCGCCTCAAGAACCTGCCGCGCGTCCAGTTCAACACCTCGTTCGCGGACGAGCAGTCGTGCGCCATCGCCAACGTGCAGATAGAGGGCACGAACCCCGCGGACGTGGCCAACCACCTGATGGCCGCGCACAGGATTTTCACCACGCCCATCCTCCACGACGAGTTCCGCGGCCTGCGCATCACGCCCAACGTCTACACCACCCTCGCAGAACTGGACCGCTTCTGCGACGCGATGGAGACTATCGCGCGCAAGGGCCTCCCGAAATAAGCTACTTACTCTGCGGATGGTACAGGCGCTTGATGAACTCGCGGTACTCGGCCAGTGAGGAGAGACCGACTTCCGCCCGGCGCTTGTCCACGTTGGCTTCATCCTCTATCGGGTAGAGCGCCGGCTCACCCGCTTCCCACTGGTCGAAAGGCTTTGCCCTCGACCCGTATACCTGCGGCCTTCCGTCATCCACCCGCGCACGGTCTATAAAGAGCGCGTAATTCGGGCCGGAGAGATTGCCCGCCTCGAACTCTTTCTGCATAAGCGGCAACAACTCTTTGTGAGAGGCATGGTCCGCGTGCTGGACGAGGATGAACGCCGCTTCCGCGCCGTCCCACCCGACGAGTCCGGGCCCAGGCCATCCGTACTCTTTGATGATGCTCTTCATCCGCGCGGTATTTCGCGCGTCAATCTCGTCCATGCGCGCCACGATCGCTTTGTCAGGATGAATCGCGTCGCCCTTGATCATTTCGTTCCGCACGTTTTGATCCTGCTCGACCCTTGAGAGCAATTCTTTCCTCAGCGCTAGGTTGGTGACTAACGTGACATAACTCTTCCTCTCGTCCTCTTTTTCTCGCAGGTGCAGGAGCAGCCGCCGCGGCTTGTCGGCTTTACCGGCCGGAGTGAGCCGTACAGGGATACTGACTCTCAGCGAATCGCCCGCGAAAGCGATCAGCACATACTCTCCGCGTGCGATGTTGATAAACTCGAACTGACCTCTGTCGTCGGTTTTTACGCCGGCGACGAGCTCGCCATTCTTTCTGTTGAAAAGAGCCACGCACAACCCATTCACAGAACCCACCTCCCACTTCTGTGAAGGCGCCGCGAAGACGGCCTGCCCTTCGACCCGATCCAGCCGATAACTTTGCAGGCTGGCGTCAGGCTGTGAGTATTTAATTCGAGTACACTCACCCTGCGGTTGTTGCGCAGACGCGTCCGCTGGCCAGTGAATGAGGGCGGCCAACGTTAGGGTGATAATGATTAGAATGTTCTTCAGCATGTCACGGCCACAAACCACATCGGGAATCATACGCTCAACCCTTAGTCAGGTTCCAGCGTTCGGGGGTAGTGGGTCAGGTTGAAGAAGAGTGTGTGCTCAAGCGGCGTTCACCGCAGAGACGCAGAGGACACAGAGGTTGCGCAGAGGCTTGAGTCAACTCTCTGCGCCCCCTCTGCGCTCTCTGCGTCTCTGCGGTGAGCCCGGCTTTCTCAGCACTCAATCTCAAACTGTCCCACCACCCGTCCTCCTAAGCTCTGGCATGCTCGGCGGAACTCGGCTAGAATCTTGCGCGTCGCGTTAGCTTACGTTTTGGCCCTTTTTGGCAGCCTTCCGGCTGCGCCCAGATGTCAGGAGCCTTCCCCCCAGGCACACGCTTCGGACGCTACGAAATCCGCTCCCGCATCGGCGGGGGCGGGATGGGCGAAGTTTACCTGGCCGCGGACACCAAGCTCGGCCGCACCGTCGCCCTCAAGTTCCTCCCCGCCGAGGTGGCCTCCGACCAGAAGCGCATGCAGCGCTTCACGCGCGAGGCGCACGCGGCCTCGTCGCTCAACCACCCGAACATCATCACCATCCACGAGATCGAGCAGGAGGGCGCGGTCACCTTCATCGCCACGGAGTTCATAGAGGGCGTCACCTTACGCGAGCGCATGGCCACCGGGCCCCTGCCGATAGAAGAGGCGCTCGACGTGGCGATTCAGACGGCGTCCGCTCTCGCCGCCGCCCACGCCAAAGATATAGTCCACCGCGACATCAAGCCCGAAAACATCATGCTCCGCGAGGATGGCTACGTCAAAGTCCTGGACTTCGGCCTCGCCAAGCTGGCCGAGAACCGCTCGACCACGCCCGAGGCCGTGACGCAGGTCCACACCGATGTCGGAGCCGTCATCGGTACGGCGCGCTACATGTCGCCCGAGCAGGCACGAGGCTTAGAGGTTGACGGCCGCACGGACATCTTCTCGCTCGGCATAGTGTTCTACGAGATGCTGGCCGGGCGCTCGCCGTTCGAGGGCGCGACCAACCACGAGGTCGTCGCCGGGATTCTGAAAGAGGAGCCGCCGCCGCTCGCAGACTACGTCGCCGGCGTCCCCGTCAGACTCCAGGAGATCGTCAGCCGCGCGCTCAGGAAAGAGCGCGACGAGCGCTACCAGACGGCGCGCGAGCTGCTCGAAGACTTGAGGACGTTCAAACAGGATTTGGAGTTTGAGCTGAAGCTGGCGCGCGCCGCCGGGAGCGGGCAGGGCCCCTCCTCGGACGCGGCCGCGCGCCTGACGGGCACGGACCAGTTCAGTGTGCAGACCGCACGCGAGCCCCTGGCGCGCGCGACGATGAGCGGCATCCTGCACTCTGCGGAACACAAGCGTCGCGGGAGCCTTTGGCTCTTCGGCCTGATTGCGCTCGCCGTCGCCGGCGCGTTCCTCTCCTACTGGTACTTCTCGCGCCCGACCCGCGCCATCGACTCCGTCGCCGTGCTCCCCTTCGTCAACGTCGGCGGCGACGCCAACACCGAGTACCTTTCCGACGGACTGACCGAGAGCCTCATCAACAGCCTCTCGGAGCTGCCGAACCTGAAGGTCATCGCGCGCAGCTCCGTCTTTCGCTACAAGGGCAAAGAGGTTGACCCGCAGACGGTCGGGCGCGAGCTGGGCGTCCACGCCGTCCTGACGGGCCGCGTCGTGCGAGTGAACGACGACCTCGTGATAGAGACTGAGCTGGTGGACGTGGACACGCAGACGCGGCTCTGGGGCGAAAGGTATAGCCGCAAGCTCTCGGACATCATCGCGCTTCAGGACGACATCTCGCGCGAGATTTCCGAGAAGCTGCGCCTCAAACTCTCCGGCGAGGAGCGCAAGCAACTGGCCAAGCGCTACACGGAGAACTCCGAGGCTTACCAGCTCTACTGGAAGGGCCGCTACTACTGGAACAAGCGCCGGCCCGAAGACATACGCGAGGCGATTCGCTACTTCCAGCAGGCGATTGAACTGGACCCCGCCTACGCGCTCGCTTACACGGGGCTCGCGGACTGCTACGTCCTCGGCAACCTCCTACAGCTCTCGCCGAAGGAGGCCATGCCCGTCGCCATTGAGAAGACGAACCGCGCGCTCCAGATCGACCCGGAGCTGGCCGAGGCGCACACCTCGCTCGCCAAGATCAAGCTCTCCTACGAGTGGGACTGGGCCGGCGCAGAGAGCGAGTTCCGCCGCGCGCTTGAGCTGAAGCCCGGCTACGCGACGGCGCACCAGTGGTACGGCGTCTATCTTTCGGAGATGGGGCGGCACGACGAGTCGCTCGAACAGAGGAAGCGCGCGCTCGAACTCGACCCGCTCTCGCTCTCGATCAGCACGGGCGTGGGCCGCGCCTATTTCTGGGCCAGGCGCTACGACGAGTCGCTTGCGCACTTGCAGACATCTCTGGAGCGCGACCCGAAGTACGCCGACACGCACTGGAGCTTCGGGCTGGCCTACGAGCAGAAGCGCATGTACGACGAGGCGGTCGCGGCCTACCAGCGCGCCATCAGTCTGTCGAAGACCGCAGAGTTCCCCGAAGGGAAACCCGAGATGATCGCCGCTCTCGGCCACGCCTACGCCGCCGCGGGCCGCCGCGACGAGGCGCTCAGGATCATCGAACAGCTCAAGGAGTTGGTCAGCCGTCAGAGCTACGTCTCGCCCTACTCGATAGCCCTCATCCACGTCGCGCTCAATGAGGAGGGGCCGGCCTTCGATTGGCTGGACCGCGCCTACCGCGAGCGTGACGAATCCTTCATCCACCTCAAAGTTGACCCGCGCCTGGATCAGCTCCGCGCCGACCCGCGCTTCGACGAGATGCTCCGCCTGATAAAGCTCGCCCCCTGAACGGCCCGCGTGATAAAGTAGTCTTCAAATTCAGATGAAATGAAGGCTCGTGGTTCCGTTCGCCCTCTCTTTTTACTACAATTCGGGATAGCCGCTCGCTTCGCCTCGCGGTCCTCGCTGGCCTCTCTTACAACAAAGGAGGAAGATTCGATGACGACCAAGGGCACACATTTAAGCGATTTCTCCGAGTACCTTAAAGGCTTGGCGGTGAGCGACGATCCGACCAAACCCGAAGTCGTGTTGCTAACTTGCATGGACTTCCGTTTTTTTGGGCTGGTCACAGAGCACATGGAAAAGGAAGGGCTCACTGGTAAGTATTACCACTTGATTCTTGCGGGCGCGGCCCTCGGCGCGGTCGTGGATGGGAAGCCAGCCTGGCATGAGACGTTTTTTGACCACCTGAAGCTCGCCAGAGGACTTGACCCGACGATCACGAGAGTGATTGTGCTGGAACACAGGTTATGCAAGGCGTATGAGAAATTCGGCGTGCTGGTTCCACCCTACACAGACGACCAGGAGCGGGATGCCCACAACGCAAAGGTCGCAGTGCTTCGCACCATCATTGAACGGCAATACGGGTTGCCCGTCGAAAGTTTTCTCTTGAGTCTTGAGAAGGATGCGGCAGATGATGAAAGCACTCTAACGTTTGACAAACTGCCTTGACTCGTTCCGGATAGATTTGAAGCCCTAGGAGTGATGAATGATCTGGCCTCGCAAGCAGCAGAACCGGCGGCGCATTGCCTGCTCTTTTCTTGCCGCCCTCTGTCTTCTGCTCGTTACCGGCTCGGCGGCGGCGGCGCAGGAGTTCCGCGGCTCGATCACTGGGCGCGTGACGGACGCGTCGGGCGCGGCCGTGCCAAACGCGCAGGTCTCCGCCACCAACGCGGCGACGAACAACGTGGTCTGGGCCACGACCGACGAGACGGGCGACTACACCATTCTCTTCCTGACTCCGGGCCGCTACAGTCTGGCGGCCGAGGCCCCAGGCTTCAAGAAAATCCTGCGGCCTGACGTGGAGGTGCGCGTCGGCGACAAGCTGACCTTGGACCTCGCGCTCGAAGTGGGCGAGGTCGTGGAGACTGTGAACGTGGTGACGGAGACGCCGCTGCTTGAAGCAGCGACTGCGTCGGCCGGCCAGGTGATTGACCGCAAGCGCATCGCCGAGCTGCCGCTCTCGGACGGCAACCCGTTCGTGCTCTCGCGCCTCGCGCCTGGCGTCATCTACACGGGCGACCTCAAATTCTCGCGCCCCTTCGACAACCTCGGCGCCTCTGCAATCGTCTCGAACGGCGCGCCCGGCGGCAACGAGTTTACGCTCGACGGCTCGCCGAACACGGCCAACCGCGACTCGCGCGTCGCCTTTGTTCCCCCTGCCGACGCCGTGCAGGAGTTCAAGGTCGTGACCACCAGCTTCGACGCGCAGCAGGGCCACACCGCTGGCGCGAACGTCGAGGTGACCCTGCGCTCCGGGACGAACGACTTTCACGGCACGCTCTACGAGTTCGTCCGCAACGACGTGCTCTCGGCCAACGACTTTTTTCTGAACCGCGCAGGCCGGCCGCGCGACGCGCTCCGCTACAACCGCTACGGCGGCACACTCGGCGGCCCCGTCCAGTTGCCGCGCTTCGGAGAAAATGGCCCAAGAATTTGGGACGGGCGCGGCCGCATCTTCTTCTTCTTCGCCTACGAGGGCCTGAAAGATGTCTTCCCAGAGCCGGGCCAGTTCACCGTCCCGACGCTCAGCGAGAGACGCGGCGACTTCTCCGCGCTGCTGCCGCTCGGCATACGAATTTACGATCCGCAAACGGGCGTCCAGGTCGGGTCGCGCGTCTTGCGCACGCCCTTCCCAGGGAACGTCATCCCGGAGGAGCGCATCAGCGCCGTGGCGCGCGCCTACCTACAGTTCTATCCGCTCCCGAACCAACCGGGCGACGCGCAGGGGCGCAACAACTTTATCAGCGCCAACCTCCGCTCGGACACTTTCAACTCCGAGACGCTCAGGCTCGACTTCAACTTCGCCCCGCGCCACACCTCGTTTTTCCGCTACACGCGCAACAACCGCCTGGAGGAGCGCGGTAACTGGACGGGAGTGGTGGGCGGCATTCGCCCGACCGGCACGCTGCTCTACAGGAACAACAACGCTGCGACCTACGACCACGTCTACACGGCGTCGGCCAAAGCGGTCGTCAACCTGCGCGCCGGCTTCACGCATTTCGACTCGCCCACGTTGCGTCCGAGCGAAGGCTTCTTCTCGCCGGCCTCGCTCGGCTTCTCGCCGCAGGCAGCCGCGCTCTTCGCCGGCCTTTCCTACTTCCCGCGCTTCGAGACGGGCGAGTTCTCGCCGCTCGGCGACGCGCTCGGCGTGGGCTTCACGCACAGCATCTACTCCCTACAGCCGACCGTCACGCGCCTCTCCGGCCGCCACACCTTGCGCGCCGGCTACGACTTCCGCGTCTACCGCGAGAACGCCTCCGGCTTGGGCCACGCCGCGGGGCGCTACGACTTCCGCACGGACTTTACGCGCGGGCCGTTCGACAACTCGCCCGCCGCGGCCATCGGCCAGGACCTCGCCGCGTTGCTGCTCGGGCAGCCGACGGGCGGACTCCTGGAGCGCAACACGTCCCGCGCGAATCAGACGCTTTACCACGGCCTCTTCTTCCAGGACGACTGGAAAATCGGCTCGCGCCTCACCTTGAACCTGGGGCTCCGCTACGAATACGAAGGGCCTACGACTGAGCGCTTCAACCGCAACGTGCGCGGCTTCGACCCCGTTAGTACGAACCCGATTGAGGCGGCGGCGCGCGCGGCCTACGCCGCGCATCCCATTCCCGAAATTGTGCCAGAGGATTTCCGCGTGCGCGGGGGGCTGCTCTTTGCCGGAGAGGACGGTCGCGGCTTCTGGGAGGCGGACAAGAACAACGTTCAGCCGCGCATAGGGTTCGCCTACCGCGTCGGCGCGCGCACAGTAGCGCGCGGGGGCTGGGCCATTTACACCGTGCCCTTCATCGTCGACGGCGTGCAGCAGGCTGGCTTCTCCCGGTCCACGAACCTCGTCCCGACGGTAGACTCCGGCCTGACTTTCCGTGCCAATCTCTTCGACCCATTCCCCGAAGGACTGCCGGAGGCGACCGGCGCGAGCCAGGGGTTAGCCACCTTCGTCGGGCGCGACCTGGACTTCGTCCCCGTCGAGAGGAGCAACGCGCAGGCGCAGCGTTGGCAGTTGAGCGTGGAGCACGAGTTCAAGGGCTCGTGGCTCTTGGAGATCGCGTACATAGGCGCCCGCGGCTACGACCTCACGACCGAGACGGACGCGCTCAACGCTCTGCCGCGCGGCTACCTTTCGACCGCGGCGGCGCGCGACCAGCCCCGGATCGATTTTCTGACGGCCTCTGTCCTGAACCCGTTCCGCGGCCTCGCGCCTGGGACGAGCCTCGACGGCCAGACCGTCCAGCGCCAGCAACTGCTCCGCCCCTTCCCGCAGTTCGGAAATCTTCGCACGCGCCGCCACGACGGCTCCTCCATCTATCACGCCGGCCAACTGCGCGTCGAGAAACGCTTCGCCCGCGGCTACACCTTGCTCGCCAGCTACACTTGGTCGAAGCTGCTCGAAGAAGTCTCGCTGCTCAACCCGACCGACACGGAATACGAGAAGCGCGTCTCCGTGAACGACGCGCCGCACCGCGCGGTCTTGAGCGGCATCTGGGAACTTCCTTTCGGGCGAGGGCGCAGGTGGGGCGCGAGCTGGGGCGGCGTCCGCGAAGCGCTCCTCGGCGGCTGGCAGGTGCAGGGCATCTGGCAGGCACAGAGCGGGCGACCCCTCGACATCGGCAACCTGTACTTTAACGGCGATCCTTCGGAGTTGAGGACGACAATCGACGGCGCGCACGCCAACGCCGTCTTCGACACGAGCGGCTTCTACTTCGATGACGCGGCGGTGCGGACGAACGGGGTCGTCGATCCGGCCAGGCAGCGCAACGACCCGCGCATCCGTCTCCTCTTCAACGTCCGGCGGCTTCCGTCGCGGCTGCCCGGCTTGCGCAGCCAGCCTCTGAACCTGTGGGACCTCGCGGTCACCAAGAATTTTCTCTTCACCGAGAGGACGCGCCTGCAACTGCGCGGCGAGTTCCTGAACGCCTTCAACCACCCGCAATTCAACAACCCCGTCCTCGACCCGACCAGCTCCAACTTCGGCAAGGTCACGAGCCAGGCCAACCTACCCCGCAACATTCAGCTCGGCGTCAAACTGCTCTTCTGAGTGCGGCCCAGAGGAGATTTCACGCTGGAGACGCAAAGGCGCGAAGAGATCGAAACTCTTTTCTTTGCGCCTTGGCGTCTTTGCGTGTGACGTTTTCTTTAGGCTACACTCAATCACGAACCGACATAAGGAGAACCCAGATGCCGACACAGACTCCCCCACCGTACTTCCCGCAGAACCAGCTTTCGCCGCCGGACGAGGGCCGCGCCAAGAAGACGAAACTGGTGCTCTTCGGCTGTCTCGCCCTGCTCCTGCTCGTCCTCGGCGGCTCGCTCGTCGGTCTCTACTACTTAATCCGCTGGCTCTTCTAACAGCCTCTTCATCGTGACAAGCACGCCCAGGTGATAAGCGTTGTGGTCGGCGACCAGCAGCGCCTCGCGCAGAATCGTCTGCCCGTCGCCGTGCGGGATGCGCGCAAAGAGGTCCGTCTGCGCCGTGCAAAGCAGGGCCTTCAGCTCTTCCAGGTCGGCGCGGAATTTCTCCACGCTCTCGCCCCACGCGCCCTCGCCCGGCTCGACATCTTTCGCCGGCCAGTACCCTTCGGGCCACTTCGGCGAAACGTAATCAGCGTTCCGGCTGAACTCCAGAATGTCCCGCCGCGCGATACGCATGTGCTCCAGGACATCCCAGGCGGTGTAGGGCAAACGCTCAAGTTTTGTGTGCGCCTTGTCGGCGGGGAAGTCCGCGACCGCCGACTCGAAATCCACGTGCGCCCCCCCGCTGCCGAGCAGGTAGAGCAGGTGTTCACGAAGGGACTGGTCTTGACTCATAATCTCTTTTCTCCTTGCATTGAAGCGAGCGCTGGCTGATTATTACTGGCGAATTAATTTCAACAGATTCTGGCACAACATGTCACGCACAAGATTACTGCTGCTCAGCAATTCGACCAACTACGACGGGAAGTTTCTGGCACACGCCGCAGCGGACATACGCGATTTCCTGGGCGCGTCCGTCCGGCGAGTCCTGTTCGTGCCGTTCGCCGGCGTCACGCGTTCTTACGAGGAGTACGCCGCGGTCGTGCGCGCGCGGTTCATTGAGCTGGGATACCAGCTCGATTCTGTCCACGAGGCGGCCAATCCGGTTGAAGCGGTCGAGAGCGCGGAGGCGATTGCCGTCGGCGGCGGGAACACTTTTCACTTGCTGCGCGGGATGTACGAGGCCGGCCTGGTCGAGGCCATCAGGGCGCGCGTCGGAATTGGCACACCTTACATAGGCTGGAGCGCGGGCTCGAACGTCGCGTGCCCGACGATTAAGACCACGAACGACATGCCGGTTGTCGAGCCGCCCAGCTTCGCCGCGCTCAATCTCGTCCCGTTCCAGATCAACCCTCATTACACGGACGACGTGCTGGCGAATCATGCTGGCGAGACGCGCGAGCAGCGCCTCGCGGAGTTTCTCAAGGCGAATCCGGGCGCAACCGTCGTCGGTCTGAGGGAAGGAAGCATCCTGAGGATTGAAGGCGACGAGATCAAGCTGCTCGGAGAGAAATCCGCTCGCGTCTTTCTGAGCGGCGTAGACGCCAGGGAATATCAGCCTGCGGATTCCCTGAGCTTTCTCCTGCGGCCGGCGGGCGAAACATAACTGAATTGCCGGCGTTCGTCTCCTCAACTTTTATCCGCCAGAAAATTCGCGCCCGCGGTGTTCTATCTGAGAGGCCGTAAACGTTAGCCCAGGAGAGGACTGGCGATGGCATCGCATCGTGCTTCGCTGAGCGTAAAGATTTTTTCTTCCGTTCTGGCTGTTATCATTTCAGCCGCGCCGTGGCAGGCAGAGTCCCAAACAAGAAGGAGGCCGCCGTCAACCTCGATGGCGCTGATCCCCGGCGCCACTTTCGAGATTGGCACAGGCGCGGACGAAATCCCGAAGCTACAGCAGCTTTTTGGAGTCAGGCGAGCGGACCTCTTCTCGGCCGAAGTCCCGCGGCACGCGGTCACGATTGACTCCTTCTATTTAGACAAGTACGAAGTCACCAACGCCCGGTTCAAGCGGTTCCTCGACAAGAATCCGGCCTGGCGTCGAGACCGCATTCCGGCCCGCTACCATAACGGGAATTATCTGAAACACTGGAACGGGAACTCCTTTCCCAGGGGGAAGGCCGATCATGCGGTCGTTAACGTCAGCTGGTACGCGGCCGTCGCCTACTGTCAGTGGGAGGGCAAACGCCTCCCGACTGAAGCCGAGTGGGAATACGCAGCGCGCGGCCGCTTGACGGGCAAAGCTTTCCCGTGGGGTGACGAGTTCCCGGACAAGACGAGAGCGAACTATGGCGAGAGCGGCATCGGCGCGGCGACCGCCGTCGGACGTTATCCGGCCAACGGGTACGGTCTTTACGACATGGCCGGGAACGTGTGGGAATATTTGGCCGACGAGTGGCAGCCCTACGCCGCAAACCCTCAAAGCAATCCCGTGGCCGGCGGAAGCCTCTACCTTGATGGGTCTCTCTCTCAGGTCACGACGCGGCGCGTCATACGTGGAGGAAGTTGGGGCGGCGCTCCCGTCAATCTTCGCGTCGCCTACCGTGACAGCCACCCGCCGGAGGGCGCTGGCGACCACGTCGGCTTTCGCTGCGCCAGCCAGTCGTTGACAAAGACGGTTAACTCGCGCGCCGCCCGCGCTTCCAGCTCTCCTTGAGGTTAACCTTCTTCTCTTCGCGCGCCAGGCACGACCAGCAGACGTAGTGCGGCGAGTTGTCAGGCCCGACGAACTTGATCAGTCGCTCCGTCTCCTGGTCACATCGCTCGCAACGGCTCACACTCTTTTCCGCCATCAGCTCTCTCCTTTCCCGCGAGTATAGCAAAACCTCCGTCGTGTTTTCCCAATTCGTGAGGAATGAGCTATCATCGCGCGTCTTTCGTCAATTCGGCCGAGGAGAAACGAGAGCTTGCACGAGACAGAGCGGCGGCACAGCTTTCGGCTCGGCGTCTTCGCCGCGCTCGCTGTCACGCTGCTGGCACTCTACCCGCAGTTCGTGCTCGTCCACGAGCGCGGGAAGGACTGGAACGGCGCTTACGCCCTCTTCTCGCAGGACGAGGTCGCCTACAGCGCCTACGTCAACGCCCTCATCGCGGGCCGCCCGCGCCGCAACGACCCCTACACGGGGCGCGACGACTCTCTTGAAGCTCCGCAACACGAATCCCTCTTCTCGATTCAATTCGTCCCGCCTTACACGATAGCGCTGCCGGCTCGCGCCCTCGGCCTCTCCGCCCAGACCGCCTTCATTATTCTGACCGCGGCGGTCGCCTTCTTCTCCACGCTCGTCCTCTTCTGGCTCATACTTCTGGTGACGAAGGACGAGAGACTCGCGGCCGCCGGCGCGCTCGTCGTCGTCTGCCTGGGCACTTACGCCGTCCTCTACGCGCCACTGCGCACGCTCGCGGGTTTGGACACGACCTACACCTACGAGTATTTTCCATTCCTGCGGCGTTACGTCCCGGCGCTGCCCTTCCCCCTCTTCTTCCTCTTCTGCGCGCTGGTCTGGCGCGCCGTGTCCGCGTCGCAGAAACGTGCGGCGCGCGTGGCGGGCGTCCTGGCCGGCGCGACTTTCGCGCTGCTCGTCTTCTCCTATTTTTACCTGTGGACGGCCGCGGCCGCGTGGGCCCTGTGCTTCGCCCTGCTCTTGCTGGCCGCGAGCCGCGAAGGCTGGCGGAGAACTCTCGCGCCGCTGGCGCCCGTTGCTCTGCTGGCGGTCGCGGCGCTCGCGCCCTACGCGTTGCTGCTCTCGCGGCGCGCGCCGTCGATGGACACGGTCCAGCTTCTGGCCGCGTCGCACGCGCCTGACTTTTCCCGCTCGTCAATCAAGCTCGGCCTCATCGTCTGCGTGGCTCTCGGCCTGGCCGTGTGGCGCGGCCGCATAGAATGGCGCGACCGCGCGGCGCTGCTCGCGGCCTCTTTGGCGCTCACGCCGCTCGTCGTTTTCAACCAGCAGGTTCTGACCGGTCGCTCACTGCAACCGCTCCACTACGAGCTTTACATCGCCAAATACCTATCGCTCCTGGCGCTCGTCCTCGCGGCCGCGCTCATCAGCCGAGGGCGAGCGGGCGTGTGGCGGCCCTTCCGTGCGCCCGCGCTCGCGTGCGTCGCGCTCGTGGCGCTGGGCTGGGCGTTGTTCGAGACGACTGTCGAGACGAAGAGGCACGCATGGGCGAGTATTGACCGCGACCAAGCGCTGCCCGTGGCAAGACGTTTGGCGGAGTCCGCCACGTCAGGTAGTCAGGCGGTCGTGCTCTACGCCAACCTGGATCACGCGGACTTCTCCCCGGTCGTCGCGCCGCAGCCCGTCCTCTGGTCGCCGCACGTTCCGGCCTTCTCCGGCGTGACGCTCGAAGAGAACCGCGAGCGCCTCTACCAGTATCTCTACTACGTCAACGAAGACCTGAGCGCGGCCGAAGGCGGGCAGTTGGACGCGCTCGATTACAGGAAGAAATTTCTGGTCCGCTCGCTGATGGAGTGGGGGCACAACGACCCGGCGTGGTCGGTCAACTGGAAGCCGCTGACTGCGGAGGACGCCCGTGCGGCGCTCGCCGGTTACAGGGATTACGCGGCGACGTTCAGCCGCGACCGCGCCTCACGCCCAGGGCTCTCTCACCTCGTCGTCGTGACCGACGCGCCCCCGGACCTCTCGAACCTGGACCGCTGGTACGAGCGCGACGCCGGCGAGCGCGTCGGCCCCTTCACCATCTATCACGTCAGACTTCGATAAAAGCCCCGTCAGGGGCGACTGAAAATAGCCCAGCACTTCAGTGCTGGGTAGAGCGCGATAATAAATTTTGAGTCCCGTAGGGACGACAGAACCTTCGGCCGTCCCTACGGGACTCAAATATTTTTGGCACTATTTCCTGAAGTGCTGGGCTATTTTCAAATGTCCCTGGCGGGACATCTGCGATTTTAACCTTTGCCCGGCCTGCTTTTCGCCCCTGCCATTATCTTTTCGATGTCGTCAGGCTCCGAGGGAATCTTGCCGGAGAGTTTGCGGAGCGTGCCTTCGGGCGTGACGAGGTAGTCGTCTTCGATGCGCACGCCGAGTTTCTCCGTCTGGATGTAGACGCCGGGCTCTATGGTGAAGACTTCGCCGGGTTGGAGTTGGTGCAGGTCGTCGGCCACGTCGTGTACGTCCATGCCGAGCGCGTGGCCCAGGCCGTGTATGAAGAAGTGATCCATAGTGTACTCGCGCCCGTCCGTGTCTTTGGCGCGCAGCGGGCTCGCGCGCAGGAACCGGGCGGCGAAGACGTGCAGGTCGCCGTTCGTCATCCCCGGCTTGAAGTGCGCGGCCGCGGCCGATTGCGTGTCGAGCACGAGCTGGTAGATGGCGCGCTGGCGTTCTGTGAACTTTCCGGTGGCCGGGTAAGTGCGCGTGATGTCGGCCGTGTAGAGCGAATACTCCGCGCCGATGTCGCAGACCACAAGGTCGCCGTCGTCAATCCGCTTCCGGTTCTCGCTGTAATGGAGGATGGTCGAGTAGATGCCGCTGCCGACGATTGAGGGGAAGCCCGGCCGCTCCGAGCCGTTGCGCGTGAACGCGGCTTCGAGCAGCGCCTGGACTTCGTACTCGTACAGGCCGGGCCGCAAGTTGAGCGTGATGTCCCTGTGCGCCTCGCCCGTGATGTCAATCGCCTTCTGGAGGAGCGCGACCTCCGACGTGGACTTGATGCGGCGCATGTCGCCAACGAGGTCCGCGGCGGAGGCAATCTGGACGCCGGGCAGCTCGGCGCGCGCGCGCTCTGCGAACTGGTACTCGCGCACGCGGCCGTTGCTGACTGCGCGCGGCGCGAGGGTGTAGAGCTTCATGGCCCCTTTGAAGACGGGGAGCGCCGCGGCCTCCTTCAATTTGGCCCACAATTCATTGTTCGGCAGCACAGTTTCCGCGCCGAAGACTTTAGCGGTCTCAGGGCCGGGGGCGAGTTGCACGCCCGTCCAGCGCTCCATCTCAAGGTTGCGCGGCGGGATGAAGACGATCTCTCGCGCTCCATTCGCAGAGGGGAGCCCCTGCGTCACGAGGAGCACGGCTGCATCCGGCGTGCGCACGCCCGTCAGGTACGCGAACCAGTTGTTCTGCCGGTAGCGCATCTCCACGCCCATGTCCTCCTCGACGTTGCCGAGGATGAGGACGACGCCGTCCTTAATCTCGTTGAGCAATCTTTGACGCCGCGCACGGTACTCCGAGACGGGCTGGTTCAAGAGACGCACGCCGGGCTCGTCGTAAAAGTCCGATGATGCGGCCGAGGAAGTTAAAGGGAGAAGCGTCGAGAGCAGGAGCAGCGCGAGCAGCGCGTGGGTCAGTTTTTTCATAATCTATGTCTCAAGGTTGTTCGGGAGAAAGAAGCGCGCCCTCAGTCGTTAATCCAAGAACGACTGAGGGCGCGCTTTTGTTTCAAGCGTGGCGGCAACGGCTCACGACCGTCCGACCAGCGGCCTCCACAGCGCCTGTAGGCGGCTGCCGGCCCCCGACTGCAAGAGGCTCATCACGCCCATGTAGCCGTAGCCGAAGAAGAAGAGGGACAGGAAAGGGATCGTGCCCCAGAGCTGCATCTGCACGGCGTAGAGGATGGCGAGCAGGAAGTAGGCCGAGAAGCCCAGTTCCAGCAGCGGCAGCCAGCCGCGCTTGCGCTTGTACTTCTTCCTCTTCCACGTCTCGTCCTTCTGCTCCTCGACGCGGTACTTAGGCGTGCGCACGAACTCCGTGCGGTAGCCGATCAACGCCTCCACGACCGCGCGCGCGTTCGAGAACGCGAGCCCGATGCCTAAGCCCATGACGAGCGGCAGGTGTAGGAGCCGCGGCGCGCGCCGCTTGTCCAGATACCAGACGCCCGTGCCGTAGAAGAGCACGACCGAGAGCGTCGAGAAGAACAGCAGCGGCACGTCGAACATCATCAGGTGATAGAAGCCCTGGTTGTAGCGCACGAGCAGCAAGGGGAATTGCAGCAGGCTGACGAAGATCATTAATGGGTAACTGATGTTGCCCGTCAGCCGGAAGAACATTTCGAGCTTGACGCGGAAGGGGAGTTTAGCGGCCCAGATGCGGCGGAAGAGTTTCAAGCCGACCTGCATCACGCCCTTCGCCCAGCGGCGCTGCTGCGCTTTGAACGCATTAATCTCGACGGGAATCTCCGAGGGCGCATCGTCGTCCAGAAGGTAGACGAAGCGCCAGCCCATGAGCTGTGCGCGGAAACTAAGGTCCGTGTCTTCGGTCAGCGTGTCGTGCTGCCAGCCGCCGCTCATCTCTATGGCCTTGCGCCGCCAGATGCCGGCCGTGCCGTTGAAGTTGAAGAAGCCGCCCGTGCGGTTGCGAACCGTCTGCTCGACGACGAAGTGGCCGTCGAGCATGATGGTCTGGATGCGCGTCAGCAGGTTGTAGTCGCCGTTGATGTGCGACCAGCGCATCTGCGCGCAGCCCACCAGCGGGTCCGTGAAGAAATCTACGAGCTTGCGCAGGCAGTCGGGGCGGGGGACGAAGTCCGCGTCGAAGATGGCGACCAACTCGCCCTTCGCCGTCTTGAGGCCGTTCTCAAGCGCGCCAGCCTTGTAGCCCGTGCGGTCCGTGCGATGTATGTAGTGTACGTCGAAGCCGGCCTGGCGGTAGCTCTCGACCGTAGCCGAGGCGAGCTTGACGGTCTCGTCGGTCGAGTCGTCCAGAACCTGAATCTCCAGCAACTCGCGCGGGTAGTCGATCTCCGTGACGGCCTTGAGCAGTCGCTCGACGACGTACATCTCGTTAAAGAGCGGGAGCTGCACGGTGATGCGCGGCAACTCTTCCTCGCCGAAGCGCGCGGCCGGCTGCGGCGCGAGCTTGCGATAGCGCCAGAAGTCCACGACCTGCTTGATGCGGTAAGCGCCGTAGATGGCGAGGATGGTCAGGATCGAGAAGTAAAGAATCAGCACCGTCCAGTCGAACGTGTCGAGGCGGTAGAGCGGGCTGATGTTGCCGGCGGTCTTATCGACGATCTCGCAGAAGTTCGGAAACTTCTGGCACAAATCGTCCGGCGAGGCCAACAGGGCAAGTGAATACAAAGGCATCTCTAATTCCAAAGACTTCAACTGACAGGCGGGGCGAGCGCCAAAGGGTTTCCGTCGCCGCACATAAAACTAGCAGCGCATCTGCCCACGGCATCCGGCGCTGCCAGCCACATAAGACGCTAATTGTAACTCAACAGATGTCTGAGGGAAAGGCTTTAAGATGGGCTCAACTTCTTATATTTTCGGCTTTACCTTTGACAAGGGCAGGCAAGCTAGCGAGGACTTTACCCGCGAGAGGTTTCAAATCCGAGAGCCGGTTCGACGGGGCGCGCAGGATCAGAACGGCGATATTAAAATCAGGTAGATTTTGTTGGAAGGATAAATTACGATCCACCGTAATAAAGACGTCGAACTCGGCTTCCGCAAGGCTCAGGAGTTCGCCGTTCTTTTTGGTCGCCCATCCCATCTGCGGCACGGTTTTGACAAAATGATCGGCCTCTAATTCTCTGGAGAACCGGCGGTCTATACACTCGTCCAGAAGTAGCCTCACCTCACGCCACCATTTTCACTATCTGCTCTTCGGCCTCTTCGAGAAAAGCGATGACTTGCGCCTTGGTGACGGTCGGGAATCCCTCCAGAAAATCGTCAATTGATTCGCCGGCCTTAAGGTAATCCAGAAGCGTCTGGACGGGGACTCTCGTTCCGGCGAAGACCGGAGTACCGCCCATTACGTCAGGAGAGGATGTGATGAGATGTTTACTCATGGCTTATGTTAGTCAAAGACCGTTCTAAACTTCAAGACACGCGCCGGCTTCATTGACTTGTTTGCCCTGGATCGTCAGGTGGCGGCGCGTAGGTGGGGGCGGGTGTGCCACCGTAATAGGGCGGCGGGGGCGGGGGGCCTGAGCCCTCCTCGGCGCGGCGCTCGAAGAGGGCGACGCCGATGATGCCGCCGACGAGCGCCTGTATGACCTGCAAGATGAAGGCGAGGGCGGCGATCAGCCAGATCACGGAGGAGTAAGTGATGTTGAGCCCCGCGCGCGCGAGTTGCTCTTCGGCCAGTGTCCTGTCTGTGACGTAAAAGCTGACGAGCGCGAAGGCCACCAGCGAGATGGCTGCGCCGACCGCCCCGGCGATGACGCCGACGGCCACCCCGTCGCCGATGCGCGCAGGCGTGGGCGAACGCTTGGCGTAAAAGTAGGCCGCGACGACGCCGCCCAGCATCGCCCAGATGCAGCAGATGAACCTGACGAAGGGGACTTGCGGCACGACCGTCACGGCCGAGAGCACGCCCATCACGAGCCCGCCCAGGAGCCCTGCGCGCAGCTTGCTGTTCATCTCAACACACCCCCTTGAGAAGCCGTGTTCGGCCGCCGCTCGCGGAGCATTTGGCCCAAATCCAACAGCCCCGGCACGACGTAAAAGGAGGCGGCTACGCCCAGAAGCGCGCCCGTCAAAGCGCGCGAGAGGTGTGTGTTCTCCCAGACGCCCGCGAGGCCGAGCGCGAAGTCGAGCGCGGCCGGCGCGGCGGCCAGGAGCAGCCACTTGCGCGCGGGCAGGTCCGTCCGGTTGAGCGAGCGTACGAGCGGGTAAAGAAGCACGCCCGCCGCGAACCCGAAGTAGATTCCGGTGCAGCGCGCGCAGACGGCGAGGGGGTGGCCCGCCAGGTAGAACGCGCGCTCTGGAATCTGGTGGCACACGCGGCCGAACATCTCGTACAGGAAGAACGAAGACAGAGTGTGGCCGCCCGCGCGCGCCGCGGGCGCGACTAAGACCAGGCTCACGAAGCCAAGCACGAGCGCCGTGGCGGCCGCCCAGACGAGGTAAGGGATGAGGGATGAGGGATGAGGGATGAAAGAAGAGAAAGCGGGAGGCGGAAGGCAGAGGTCGCGCGACTGTTCTACGCCTCCGGCCTTCCCCTTAATTTCATCCCTCATCCCTCATCCCTCATCCTTAGAACCTGATGACCGCGTCGGGGCCGCCTTCGACGTGGACGGTGTCAACGAAGCGTATGTGTTTGGACTCGGTGGTCATGACGAGCGAGTGCGTGCGCTTGCCCGCGCCGAAGAAGCGCACGCCGCGCAGGAGCGCGCCGTCTGTGACGCCCGTCGCGGCGAAGATGATGCGCTTGCCGGGGGCCAGGTCGTCCGTGTCGTAGACCTTGTCCGGGTCCGAGATGCCCATCTCCTTGAGCCGCGCCAGCACCTCGTCGCGCTCCGGCACTTTGCTCTTATCCACGCCGAGGCGGTCGTGGTCGAAGACCAGCCGGGCCTGTATCTCGCCGTTCAGACACTTCATCGCGGCGGCCGTCAAAACGCCTTCGGGCGCGCCGCCGATGCCCAGCAGCGCGTGTATGTTCGTGCCGGCCACCGCCGCCGAGATGCCCGCCGACAGGTCGCCGTCCGAGATGAGTCGGATGCGCGCGCCCGCCTCGCGCACGTCGTTAATCAGCTTCTTGTGGCGCGAGCGGTCGAGCACGATGACGGTCAGGTCATCTATGTCGCGCCCCAGGCGGCGCGCGATGTTCTTGAGGTTGTCCTTGACGGGCGCGTCTATGTCCACGGAGCCGCGGCACGAAGGGCCGACGACGATCTTGTCCATGTAGATGTCGGGCGCGTTGAGGAGTCCGCCGCGCTCGCTCGCCGCTAAGACGGCGATGGCGTTGTTGGCTCCGAGCGCGCAGAGGTTAGTCCCTTCGAGCGGGTCCACGGCGATGTCAACTTCGGGGAAGCTCTGGCGCACCTCCTCGCTCACGGCGCGGTCGCCGAGTTCCTCGCCGATGTAGAGCATGGGGGCCTCGTCGCGCTCGCCCTCGCCGATGACGATGCGCCCGCGCATAGGCACGGTGTCCATCACCTCGCGCATCGCCTCGACGGCCACCTGATCCGAATATTTGCGGTCGCCCTGCCCCATCGTCCGCGCCGCCGCAATCGCCGCCGCCTCGCAGACGCGCAGGAAGTCCAGCGACAACTCGCGCTCCATTCTCAACTCGTGTCCCATCGTGCCTCAATTCTCCTGAAGGTGAAGTCTGGCCGCCCGCGTGTTCGTCGCGCCACAACTCCTTTTGCGAGATGTAAAATTTCGAGGCGTATAGTAACAGAGCGCACGCCGAATTTGTAGGACTGCGAGCGGCGTCTCTGTGTTATAAACTCTCGCCACACGCAATCTTTCGGAGGCATCGATGAACCGCTTGAAAACGTCTGCCCTGACGCTCGCCCTTCTGCTCTCGATAATCCCTCTGTCGAGCGCCCAGCGGCGGCAGCGGCCCGCAAAGAAAGAGATACAGATCACGTGGCTCGGTCACGCGGCTTTCGAGTTAGTCTCGGCGGGCGGGACGAGGATTCTGATTGACCCTTTCCTCAAGGAGAACCCTGCGACGCCGGCCGAGTTCAAAGACCTCGCGCGCTACAAGCCGAATTACATCCTGGTGACGCACTCGCACGGCGACCACATGGGCGACGCCATAGAGATAGCCAAGGCCAGCCGCGCCAAGCTCGTCACGTTGAACTTCCCCGCCCTCTTCCAGAAAGAACAGTTGCCGGAGGAGTTGATTGTCCTGGTCAACGTCGGTGGCACAGTAACGCTAGGCGACGTGACGGTCCACGCCGTCCCCGCCATGCACGGCAGCGAGCCGAGCGGCCGCCCCCTCGGCTACGTCATAGACTTCCCGGACGGGCGCGCGGTCTACCACCAGGGCGACACCTGGATTTTCAACGACATGGCGCTGATACAGGAGTTCTATCACCCGAACATCATCCTGATGAACACGGGCGGCAAAGCCTACGGGCAGAGTCCAGAGGTCGCGCTGCTCGCGGTCAACAGGTTCTTCCGGCCGCAAGTCATCATCCCCATGCACTACGCCTCCATGCCCACCATGTCCACCGAGACGGAGGTGCGCGCCGCCATCGGCAAGGACCGCCGCGTACAGTTCATGAAGCCGGGCGAGACGAGGAATTTTTAGAAGCGTAAAATAGCAGTAACACTCTCCGCGAAGGTGTGATATAAGCAGCCTCGACCGCCTCGCACATTTCAGTTTCCTGACATTCTGCCGCAAACCGACCCTGACCGTTGAGCGCCATGAAAGTTACAAGATGGAGCTTACCCCTGAGCGTCAGCGCGATTATTGTCTACGCGCTACTGGTCAATTATTACAAAGACCCGAAGAGTCAGGCGCAGTCTAGCAACGCTTCGGAGCCGATGCCTACGCTGGCTCAGGTTGGCGCCTGGACGATTGATAGCGTTGACTTGAAACTGAGGCAGCAAATCCTGGCGCTTTATTATCCGGGCGCGGCCGACGAGACCACCACGCTCAGTCAGTTCGTAGAGGCCCTCCTAGCGGCGGAGCTGCTCAAGCGGCGCGGCACGGTCATCAACGATGAGTGGCTTGAAGCCGAAGCTCACCGGATAGATCGCGAAACGCG
Organism: uncultured Acidobacteriota bacterium; assembly: GCA_963848875.1. Taxonomy (GTDB): domain Bacteria; phylum Acidobacteriota; class Blastocatellia; order Pyrinomonadales; family Pyrinomonadaceae; genus QHXM01. The sequence continues at coordinate 851,359 of CAWKFJ010000006.1, read as the reverse complement.
GAATCCCGACATGCTCAATCGCATCAAAGAACTCTTCGGAAACGACCGCCGGCGCTACTTAAAAGTCTTTGTCCTGCCTAGCGCAGCCAAGGCCAGGCTCTGGATGGACTTTCGCGCGGACCTGCAACTTCATCAAGCCGCACTGCACCGCGCTCAAGACGCGTTGGCGAGTTGGTTCTCCGGCGTCGAGCCCTGGGACCGAATTCTGGCCGGGCGAGAAATGAGAACGACGCGCATCAAGATCACACGCAATGGCAGTATCGAAGCCATCGAAAGTGAAGCGCCGGCAGAAACAATAGCGCCCGTCAGCAAGCCCAAATCACACGGACGCAATACGGCTGCTCGAAGGGTACAAGCTGCTTCTGCACACTATCAGGTGCTGAAGATAATACCCGCCCCCGATCTGGCGGCGCATATCCTGGACGAAGTGCTGAGTGGATTGAATGATGGAGACGTGGTGGCTGAGATTCTTGAGACCGATGAAGAATTCCAACTGCTGCGCCTGATCAGGCGCGAGAATCACGATGCTGCGCTGTGTGAGGTGGCCGCGGCGGCGAAGCCGGATTTCACGCAGTGGTTCCTGCAACAAGCGCGCGCAGTAACCATCAAGGTCTCTGACGAACGGTTGTTGCAAGCGCTCAAGCGCGAGTTCGCTGCGCCCGATCAGTTGAGCTTGGTCGGACAATAGCAACGGTTAAACATGACAGGGTTCACCTTTGATGTGGGAGGTCGCCCGTGATGAACCAGCAAGCCTACAGCTGCAACCAAGTCGGTGAAACTTCCAGACCTCAAAGGATGCGCCGACGGGAGTTTGAAATCTACGGCGTGAGCGGGCGCGCGTCTTTTCTGTACTCGCTCGCCTTGAGCTTGATGTTGTTCGGCCCGACCGCCGCGAACGGCCAAGGCTGGACTGATACGGCGATTCCTCCGGGCAATCATTACTCCTGGATTAGGACGGCGCATACCGCAGTCTGGACCGGCTCCGAGATGATTGTCTGGGGCGGGACATGGGGGACGAATGCACGCAATACCGGGGGCCGTTATGATCCCGTGACCAACAGTTGGACGCCTGTGACTACGGCGGGCGCTCCTCCGGGACGCGTCGGGCATACGGCCATCTGGACCGGCCAGCCGCTTAACAAGATGATTGTCTGGGGCGGCGCAACCAAGAGCACGGTCGTCGGAGGCATTTACGACCCGGCGAGTGATACGTGGACACCGATAATTAAAGATAAAAATAACCCGCAGCCGAACATGCCGAGCTTTCGCATTAATCATTCTGCCGTCTGGACGGGCAAGGAGATGATTATCTGGGGCGGCTTCTGCACTGGCACCTGTATGCGCAACGACGGCGCGCGGTACGACCCCACGACGCGCCAGTGGAGCCCGATGGCGCCACCGGGTGCTTTCCTTCCGGGCCGCAGGAATCATATCGCCGTGTGGACCGGGACCGAGATGCTCGTCTGGGGCGGCAAACGAACGACCGCCGTCCTCAAAAGCGGCGCACGTTATAACCCGGACTCCAACTCCTGGACGCCGATGAAGGTGGAGGGCGCTCCGGCGCGCGTGGACTGCACGGGCGTGTGGACCGGCAAGGAGTTGCTGGTGTGGGGCGGACTAAATTTTCACCGGGACGGCTATCGCTACGACCTGGCGGCGGACGAGTGGAGGCCGATGACCCTGAAGGGCGCGCCGCCGGGCCGCGGAGGTCATACCGCCGTCTGGACAGGTAGCGAAATGATAGTCTGGAGCGGCATGAACGGCGGCAACGGTAAGTTCACGAATACCGGCGGCCGCTATGAGCCCGAGACAGACCAGTGGCTCCCACTACCGCTGGAGAACGCTCCCGACGCGAGAATCGGCCACACCGCCGTCTGGACCGGGACTGAGATGATTGTCTGGGGCGGCATGGGCAACCTGTCCGTCTACTCGGCCAGTGAGACGGGCGGGCGCTACAACCCAGGCTGCGGCGTGATTCTCCAGCCGCCGAGCACTCGGCAGCAGGCCGGCCCAACCTGCCCGACGCGGTGCGCCGTCAAACTTATCGAGCCGACCCCCAACGGGCGCTACGACCGCGAAATCCCTATCAAGTTAGAGTTCGTGCCCCGTGATGCGGACATACAGCGCATCGAAGTCCTGGTGGACGGAGTGGTCAAGCTCAAGCCTGAGGGCCATCCCACGGACTTCAAATTCGATTGCAGTCAGATGATCGGCGACCATAAGATTCAGGTCAAAGCTTACGATGCGGAGGGGCATTCATGTCCGTCCCCGGAGACGCCTGTTTTCGTCGGACCGACCGTCAAGGTACTGAGGCTGATCTTCGACCCGTTTTTCGAAAACCCGGGCGACACACCTTCCAATGTGCTCTTCCGTGTACACTTCAATTACAACGACCCCTTGCCGCTGACGGATGGCTACATTGATGCCTTGCGCCAGGCGAGCGGCGGGTTCGCAGACTACAAAGTGGTCCTATCTTTCGTGTACGACGGGTTTCCCAAGCAGGTCAACGGGCACGTCCTGACCGACGAGGAGTATTACAACCGGCTGTCCAACGGCGGGTGGGCGAACCTCGCGGGGTTCAAGCCCGGGCAGTCAACCAGCGAGGAGGTCTCCCTCGGCGACGACCCCGAACGGATGAGGTACGCGCAGAGGTTCAAAGTCTGGGGGGCCGGTCTCAAGGGGATAAAGCTCAAGCTCGGCAAGGTTGGCTCCCCCCAACAGCCGGTCAGGGTTTCGGTGCGCACGGAACTCAACACCCCCGACCTGTGTACTGGAGAAGGGGGACAGGGCTGGTGCGGCGCGACGATCAAGCCGGAGGAGGCCCCGGCCACCCCGGCCGACGTTGAAATCCAAGGCGAGGCATTCGAGCTGCCCCTGGCCGACAAAGTCCCCTACTATTTAACGGTGCAGGTCGGCGATGGCAACTCTCCCGCAGCGCCCGACCCGAATAACTACTACAAGCTCGGCGTCGTCCGCACCCTCACGTCGCCGTTGGGCCAGCCCAAGTACACCGATCCGGAAGCCGAACTGTTCCAAGTGTCCGAGAGCCACATCACGCGGCACCAAGAGCTGGACATGAGCCTCCAACTGAACTTCAGTGACAGGACCGATTACAAGTACATCTTAGAGCAGCAGGTGTTCCCAGGCGCGGACCGCTCCATCGCCCAATACGTCAGCGACGGCCTCGTTGACGAGGTCTTCACCTTCGAGGGTCCGCTGAAAAGCATGTGGGAGGCGGCCATGATGGGGCCTGGGGCCTTCGACGTGAACGGCACCCCGTGGCCCGAGATAAATTCCGGCCGCGCGTTCGTGGTCATGGGGTTCAACTACCAGCGCGAGGTGGCCGAGATGGTGCATGACTACGGGCACCGGACTGAGAAAACCTTGACCCACATCTACGGCGGTTGGAACAATGACCCATATGGGAAGGACAAACCCGAGCCGCTCCCCATCAACACGAACTGGGACAGGTTCAGCGCCTTCAAGGGGGTGCTGCCCGTCGGGCAAGACGCAGCGTGCGGCTCCGTCCACTTCACCCCCAACGCCACCAACCTGCAAGAGTACTTTCAGAACCCGGACTGGGGGGTCATGATCAGGGTGAGGAGCACGTGTGACGACTGGTTGAACTACCCTAACTTCAAGGGGGTCAAAAAGGTGATAACCGCCAGCGCCTGGGGCGGCACGCAACTGGGCTTCCTGAAGTGGTGGCTTACGCGCTTGCCCAGGGCGGACGGGTGCAACCCGGATGGGCGGCTTAATAATTGGTGGCGCTACGTCGTCGAGCCAGACTTTTACAAGGACGTGCCCCGCTGCCAGCAGTGAGTTAAAGAGATTTCACGCTGGAAGCGCAAAAGAAATGATGAATGATGAACGATGAATGATGAATTAAAGAAAATCGCTTTCTATTCATCATTCCGCATTCCGCATTGCCTTTCGCGTCTCCAGCGTGAGCTGTTTTCTTCAGGCTACTCTCAATACGCGGCTCTGACTCTTCACCAATCAGTTGTGTCCCGGCATGGCCGTCGCGGCCTTCGCGCCGCCGCGCGGCTTGTTGAAGGGCGAGGTCTGCAACCAGACGGGCATCGCCTCCGTGTCTGACACGCGCATGCCCATGACGAGGCCGATGACGGCGACGGTGCGCGCGCCGTCCCAGTGCCAGTCTGGGCCTATGATGTCAGTCGGCTGGTGGTAGTCCGTCTCCATCCACTTGCGCGCGCGGGCCAGCCACGGCGCGACCTCGCCTTCGGGGCCGCCGAGCAGCATCACCGCGGGCACGCCCTTCTTGACGAAGGCGTAGTGGTCCGAGCGGTAAAAGACCTTCTCCTCGGGCAGCGGGTCGGGCGCGATCTGGCCGCCGTTGGCCGCGACGACCGCTTCAAGCACAGGCCCCAAGTCCGAATGCTCCGCGCCGAAGCCGACCACGCGCTTGACCGGCCCGTAGACCTCTGTGCCAATGCCGTCGAAGTTCAGGTCGGCCGCCACCTTCTCCAGCGGCCAGGTGGGATGCGCGACCCAGTGTTCCGCGCCGAGCAGGCCGTGCTCCTCGCCAGTGACGGCGAGGAAGATGAGCGAGCGCTTGGGCTTCGTCGTAGACTTCGTGAACGCCTCGGCAATCGAGATGATCTCCGCGACGCCGAGCGCGTTGTCGGCCGCGCCGGGGAAGATGCGCCCCTGCGAGTCTATCCCGTAAGCGTCGTAGTGCGCCGTGTAGACCACGGCCTGATCCTTCAGCTTCGGGTCCGAGCCTTCGAGCAGGCCGACGACGTTGCTGCCCGTGCCCGTCTCCCTCTTGGCGCGGATGGAGATAGCGGCCGGCTTGTTCAAGTCCTTTGAGACGGCCTCGCCGCCCTCTGCTTTAGCCAGCGTCTCGGCGTAGGTCGCGCCTGTTCCGGCGAATATCTTTTCCATCCCGCTGTCGCCGGCGAGGATGATGGGCGGCAGCTTGAAGGGCGGATCGGGCGTGTCTGCGAGCGCGGCGCGGCGGCGCGTCAGGTAAGTCCCCAACAACGCGAACGGCTGCTGCTTCGTCCCGAAGTTGCCGACGATGACGGCGGCCGCGCCTTTGCCCAGCAGGCCCATGATGGCCCCCTGCGTGCCGCCGGTCTGCTTCCACGCGGCCTCGTCCACGTTCTTCGGCCGGCCTGCGACGACGACGACGACTTTGCCTTTCACGTCCAGACCCGCGAAGTCGTCGCGCTTCAGTTCTGGCGAGGCCACGCCGTAGCCCACGAAGACCAGCCCGCCCGTGGCCTCCGACAACTCGGACAGGTAGGGCGGGGCCGGGACGAACTCCGTCCCGAAGGCGAGCGCGGCGTCGCCAGCCTTGACGACGGACTCGGAGAGCGGCTGCGAGCTTTTGAACTGGATGGCTTGCAGGTACGAGCCCGTGTCGCCCAAAGGCTTGAGGCCGAGCTTAGCGAAGCGGTCGGCGATGTACTTGGCCGCGCGCTCGCCGCCGGGCTGCGCCGTGCCGCGCCCCTCCATCTCTTTGGCCGAGAGTGCGGTCGTCACTTCGCGTATGGTCTCAACTTTGACGAGCGCAGCGGCCTTCTGCTCGGCGGGCGTGAGCGCGGCGGCGGCGGGCTTCGCGGCGACGGCCGTCGCCTGTCCGAACGCTGACGGCGCGCTTAACAGGAGCGCGAGCAGGAGCGCGGACAATTTGCGCCCCGCCGGGTTTGCGAAAGGATTTGACTTCATTGACGGATTCTCCAAGCTGAACGGAATTGCCGAGTGGGCGAATGTCTATACGCTCCGGGGGCCGAAATTGTTACGTTTATCTTAATCCAAACTTCTTGACTCGCCGAGCGCGGCCGGCGTACAAGCCACTTGTTTCGCCTACACCCATTCCCACCCGCGTTGACTAAAGGAGTGCGGCTATGAATCCTCAGACAAGTCTCCTCGCCGCCGTCGTCTGAACAAAGGAACGCCCGCGAGCCGTAGCCAGCATCGCGGGCGTTTTGTTAATACTTCTAACCGGCCGCCACGCCTTCGCGCGTCTCCGCGGGCCGCCACGGCGGGAGCGTCCGGCGCGCGGGCTTCTCCTTCTTCAACCCCAGGGCCCAGTCGGCCTGCATCAAGGTGTGTATGTCGCGCGTGCCCTCGTAGATGACGGCCGCCTTGCAGTTGCGTAGGTAACGCTCGACGGGGTAGTCGTTCGAGTAGCCGTTCGCGCCGTGTACCTCAATCGCCATCGAGGCCGCCTTCTCGCTCAAAATGGTCGCCTGCCACTTCGCCAGGGAAGTCTCGCGCGCGTTCATCATCCCTTCGTTCTTCAACCACCCCGCGCGCAGCCAGAGCAGATGACATATCTGATAGTCGGCCTCCATCAGCGCGATCTTCTGCTTGACGAGCTGGTGGTTCGCTATCTTCGTGCCGAAGGTCTCGCGCTCCAGGGCGTAAGCCACCGAAGCGTCGCGCGACGCGCGGATGATGCCGGTCGCGCCCGACGCCACCGTGTAGCGCCCCTGCTCCAGCGCGAACATGGCGATCTTGAAGCCCTCGCCCTCCTCGCCCACCATGTTCTCCTGGGGCACGCGCACGTCCTGCAAGGAGAAGTAGCCTGTGTTGCCCGCGCGAATGCCCATCTTGCCGTGAATTGTGCCAGAAGAAAATCCTTTCATCCCGCGCTCGACGATGAAGCAGGACATCCCTGAGTGGTCACGCTGGCGGCGCTTCTCCTCGTCCGTCCAGCAGAAGAAGAGGAAGTTGTTGGCCATGTCGCCCAGGGAAATCCACATCTTCTCGCCGTTCAAGACCCACTCGTCACCCTCGCGCCTGGCGGTCGAGCGCGAGCCGACCACGTCAGAGCCAGCGCCCGGCTCGGTCAGCCCGTAGGTGGATATCTTCTCGCCCTTCGCCTGCGGCACGAGATACTTCTGCTTCTGCTCTTCCGTTCCCCACGCGTAGAGCGTTAAACTGTTGAGGCCGGTGTGAACAGACATGATGACGCGCATGAAAGTGTCTACGGCTTCGAGTTCCTCGCAGACTAACCCTAGAGAGATATAGTCGAAGCCCGCGCCGCCGTACTCTTCCGGGATGCAAACGCCGAGCAGGTTCAGTTCGGCCATCTTGTCCAAGATAGAACGATCAAACTGCTGCTTCTCGTCCAGCTCCTTGATGCGGGGGGCGACTTCCTTCGTGGCGAAATCGCGCACGGTCTGGCGTATGGCCTTGTGGTCTTCGGTCAATTCAAACTCAATCATTTTCGGTCTTCCTTAAAGATTCAGGTTGGCATAGAAATACTTGCGCGAGGCGGCAAAAAACATCCGGCGTCATGTCCCGACAAGGGGATGAAAGTTAAATCACATCTTACACCGTGCGCGTCTTTCGCACAAAGTTACGGCCATCTCGTTTAACTTTTTGGCAGGAGAGCTGCTGACCTGCTTCAACTCGTCAACTCAAAAAAGGAGATTCACAATGAATAGGTTTCGTTTCGCCCAGAATCTTTTGGCCCTCGTCATTCTCACTCTCGCCGCTTCCTCGGCCGCGCAGGCGCAGACCCGCACGTGGGTCTCCGGGACCGGCAACGACGCCGACCCGTGCAGCTTCACCGCGCCGTGCAAGACCTTCGCCGGGGCGCTCCTGAAGACGAGCATGAACGGCGAGATCAGCGTCAAGGACTCCGGCGCTTACAGCACGGTGAGTATCAACAAGTCCATCACTATTGACGGCCACGACAACTTCGCCTCGATCCTCGGCACAGGCACAACCGGCATCATCATCAACCTCACGGACCCGGCGGATACGAAGAAGACCGTGCGCCTGCGCAACCTCAACCTTCAGGGCTCAGGGGGCGCGACAGCCGGCCCCGGCATAATCGGCATCAGAATTCTCGCCGCCAGCAAGGTCTACATCGAGGACTGCCTGATCGAGGGCTTCGAGGGCGCCGGCGCTGCGCCTAACGGCCGCGGCATCAGCGACGAGCGCACCGCGGCCAACCAGTTGTTCGTGACCAACACGACCGTCAGAAACAACAGGGTGAACGGAATCGCCATCGCCCCGTCGAGCGGCACGCCGGCGCTGACCGCCGTCCTGGACAACGTCCGCGTCTACGGCAACGGAAACTCCGGCATCTTAGCCAATGCGAAGGTCATCATCATGAACTCCAACGTCTCTGGGAACGGCAACGCGGGAGTTCATGCCAACGGCGGGAACGCCGACGTGTCCATAGAGCGGACGGTCCTCGCAGGCAACACCAATCACGGCGTCTACTCCGGGCCGAGCGCGGCGGTCGTACGCATGTCTGAAACCCTGATTACGCGGAACGGCAGCGGGATTACAACCGCCGGCGGCACGATTGATACTTTCGGCAACTGCCGGATCGCCGGCAACACCGGGGGCAACGGGCCGCCGTCGAACGACCTCGGCGAGCAATAAATTTTCTTACGCCCCGGCGGCGATCAATTCCTGCGCCGCCTGCTTCGCTTCGTCCAGGGTCGTCACGCGCCCGTCGAGCTGCATCTCGTAAACGGCGCGCGTGATGTGGCCGACGCGCGGCCCAGGCTGAAGCCCCATTTCGAGCAGGTGGCGGCCCATCAGGATGGGCGCGGGCGCGCGCGCGTCAACTTCCAACTCGCGCGCCCGCGCAATGAACCACTCCTGCGCCTCGGCCGTGAACCAACGCTCGCGCGGTATCCAGTCGGCGTTGCGGCCCAAGGAGTCCGCACGCGCCACGCGGTAGAGCAGTTCCAGTTCGCAGCGGCGCGCCAGCCTGCGGAATGCGCCGTCTCCGACCTCGTCGCGCTTCTTGTAGAACTCGCCCGGCTTCAAATGGTCGCGCACCAGCGCCACGACCTGCGAGCGCACGTCGTAGCCGTCGAGCGTGTGTATGTTCAGCCGGTCCAGAAAACTCTCCGTCGGCTGAACGCCCGCCTCATCGTGCCCGCGCGAGCGCCACCTCCCCTCCTCAAACTTCGTCGTCGCAGGCTTCCCGAAATCGTGGCACAGCGCCGCGAGCATGACCGTCACCTGCTTCGCGTAAGGCAGATCGTCAATCAACTCGCGCGCGCGGTCAACGACGAGCCAGGTATGTATCTCTAAATTTCCCTCTGGATGCCATTCTAATTCTTGTGGGACGCCGACGAGGACTTTCAGCTCGGGGAAGAGTTGGTCAAATGTGCCAAGTTTGTGCAGCCACTGGAAGCCGATTGAGGGGTGGCGCGCGCGGAGGAGGAGCTTTTCCATCTCGCCCCAGACGCGCTCGCGCGGGAGGTCCGTGAGGTCAATCGAGCGGCAGAGTTCGACCGTGCTCTCCTCAATCTCGAACTCGAAGCGCGCGGCGAACTGCGCGGCGCGGAGCACGCGCAGGCTGTCTTCGCTGAACGTCTCGCGCGAGACGGCGCGCAGGATTCTGTTTTGTAAATCTTCGCGGCCGTTGCAGGGGTCAAGGATTTCGCCGGAGAGCGGGTCTTCGAGAATCGCGTTGACGGTGAAGTCGCGCCGCCGCGCGGCCTCCTCGACGCTCATGGAGGGGTCGCCCTCGACGACGAAGGCGCGGTGGCCGCGGCCGGACTTGCGCTCGCGCCGCGGCAACGAGACATCTAAATCTGGGCCAATTTTGTAAACCGTGAACGCCTCGCCGACGGCGTCAACGCGCCCGAACTCTTCGAGGAGCGCGCGCAGGCGCGTGGGCTCAATATTGTAGACCTCCACGTCCCAGTCCTTCGGCCGCCCGCCCATCAGCGCGTCGCGCACACAGCCGCCCACGAGCAGTGCGCGCCCGCCCTCGGCGCGCACGGCCCGCGCCAGCTTCAGAACTTTTTCGGGCGGGCGTGAAGAACTCATCGGCTGCGGCGGGGGGCGAAGACTCTCTCAGACATCTCGCGTCGTCTCTAACTCGTCATCACCCTCGTCGTCGTCATCTTCAAAATCTTCGTCGGCGTAGTCGTCGTCTTCTTCGGTGTCACCTATGACGACCTGGACGCCGCGCGTGGAGGGCAGGCAACTGATGACTTGGACGCGCTCTATGCGCGCCAGGTCGGAGCCGGCCGCGTGCCAGAGCTTGACCCAGAAGGTGCGCGTCTCGCCATGCACGCTGAAGGTCGAGCCGTCGTTCATCACCGCGACGGGCTCGGCCACTGTGCCAGCGCGCAAGGTTTCGAGCAGCTCCGGGATGTGCGGCTTGAAGCTGTCGAATTGCGCGATCACCGCCGCCGCGTCAATCTCTGCGGGCGGCAGCTCAATGGGCTCTTCCCCTTCGAGCAGGAGCCGCGACTCGGTCTGCTGGTTTCTCTTCTTTACGACTGGCATATCACTCGTTGCTCTTCTGCAAGAGGTAGAGGCCGGCGGTGGCTTCGATGGCGGAGACGACGACGGCCGCCAGGTAGTTGCCGCCCGCGCGGTAAAGGACGAACGAGAAGACGACGAACATGGCGCACACGACGAATGACGAGACGCCCAGGAATTTGTACAGGCTCTTGTTGACAGCCATAGTCAAGATGTCTCAGGCCACGGGCGGTTGCAGGCGGCGCTCAAGGTGCTCGCGCAGGTCCGCGACCTTGACGCGCTCCTGCTCCCAGGTGTCGCGGTCGCGCACGGTGACCGCCTCGTCTTCGAGCGACTGGTGGTCAACCGTCACGCAGAAGGGTGTGCCAATTTCGTCCTGCCGCGCGTAGAGCTTGCCGATGCCGCCCGTGTCGTCGTAGACGGCGCGCATCACGGGCTGCAAGCTCCGCTTGACGGCCTTCGCCATCCCGACGATCTCCGGCTTGTTTTTCGCAAGCGGGAGGATGGCCGCTTTAATCGGCGCGAGCTGCGGGTGCAGCTTCAGGATGACGCGCTTTTCATTCTTGTCGTTGACCTTCTCCGAGTAGGCGTCCATCAGGACGGCGAGCACCGTGCGGTTGACGCCGGCCGCGGGCTCTATGACGTAAGGATAGAAGCGCTCCTTCGTCGCCTCGTCGAAGTAGGAGAGGTCTTCGGTCGAGTCCGGGTTGAGGCGCTTGCCGTCGGCGTCCTCAGGCTTTTTCGAGTGCGCCTTGAGGTCGAAGTCCGTGCGGTTGGCGATACCCATCAACTCGTCCCACTGCCGCGCCTCCTCCTCGCGCTCCGGGAAGAAGCGGTAGTGTATGTCCACGGTGCGCTTGGCGTAGTGTGCCAATTCCTCTTTGGGCTGCTCGTAGAGTTGCAGGTTGTCGGCCGAGATGCCGAGGGTCTTGAACCACTCGTAGCAGTAGTCGATCCACTCCTGGTGGACGCGCTCGTCCTCGCCTGGGCGGACGAAGTATTCCATCTCCATCTGCTCGAACTCGCGCGTGCGGAAGATGAAGTTGCCGGGCGTGACCTCGTTGCGGAACGATTTCCCGATCTGCGCGATGCCGAACGGAATCTTCCGGCGCATCGTCGTCTGCACGTTCAGGAAGTTGATGAAGATGCCCTGCGCGGTTTCGGGCCGCAGGTAGGCGAGCGCGGTCGGGTCGTCCTCCACGGCCGCCGCGCCGATGGTCGTGCGGAACATCAGGTTGAAGGGCCTCGGCTCGGTCAGGTCGAACGAGCCGCAGTTGGGGCACGCGGGCCGCAGCTCGCCGTTCTTGTCCGCGCGAGGTTCGAGTTTGTCGGCGCGCAGGCGCGTCTTGCACTCGCGGCAGTCCACGAGCGGGTCGCTGAACGTGTCCTCGTGGCCGGAGTATTTCCAGACGAGGCGGTTGAGGACGATGGAGGAGTCTATGCCCTCCATGTCGTCGCGCTCGTGAACCATCCAGCGCCACCAGGCCTGCTTGACGTTGTTGCAGAGTTCGACGCCGAGCGGGCCGTAGTCCCAGGCGCTCCCCAATCCGCCGTAAATCTCCGACGAGGGGAAGACGAAGCCGCGCCGCTTGGCTAAGCTTACGATGGTTTCGATGTTCGGTGCTGACACGTTTGCCTCTTGAATCGTGACTCGTGACTCGTAGATTTACGAATCACGAGTCTAGCAGCCTCGCGCGGGAAATGAAAAGAAGAGAGGGACTCTCACGGACCCCTCTCTTCTTCGGACAGGATTGTTCTAATTTATCGAATCCTATTTGGTCTGGATGTTGACATCAACCTTGTCCGGCGCGGGCGAGCCCCCTCCGCGGCCCCCGAATACCCCGAAGAAATAGAGCGCGATCAGCACCACGATCACGAAGATCACGAGCACGGCGACCACGCCCGCGTTGCCGCCGCCATCACCTTCAGCCATAAAAACAGTCCTCCTTCAAAATTCCACAGTCCAAACGCTTTCGGGGGATAGAAAAATTTAAGGGGAATCTTGCAGGGGATTGTTCCACAGGCTCCGCACGGGTGACAAGTAAAAAGTGACGGGCGGCGAGAAAATTCCTTTCGCTCGCCGCCCGTCATTCGTTACTCGACTTGCCGTTCTCTTACTCGCGGCGCGTGCGGCGGCGGCGCGGCGCGGCCGGCCCCGGCTGGGCGTCGCCGGCCGAGACGCTCGGCGTGGCCGTCGGAGCCTCTGCGCCCTGCGGCACGATCCACAGCTCGAAGTAGTCAGTCTCGCGGTAGCCGCCGTTCATAAAGACCAGCCGGCTGCTGTCGATGCCGCGCTCGGTAGTAAGGTACTGGCGCGCGCGCTCGGCTAATTTGTCGGCCGTGCCGGCTCGGCTGCGGCGACCGCCGTAGACGATGACGTAGCCCTGCGAGCCAGGCGCGTTCTGCAACTCTATGGCCAGGTTGTCGAGGCGCGCCTTAACGTCGTCGAAGGCGGGCGGCTCGAACTGGTCGTAGAGGCGCGATTTGGGCGGCGTGAGCGGGATGGACGTGACGTTCGTGATGGCCTGCGCCGTCTGGCGGCAGGAGCGCTCGCCAGAGCCGTCGTCAACGACCAGGATGGCCGTGACGGGCTGGTTACCGACCCCCGTGGAGTCAACCATGATGGTCGGCGTGCCCGCGCCGCTCAGGATGCGCGCGCCGGCCGGGCTGATCGTCCAGGTGTAGTTGAGCGCGGACGAGCCACTGTAGGAGACGTTCGACGCGAAGGTGATGACCTCTCCGTCTGCGACCTGTGCGGGCGCGGAGACGTTGACCGGGTACGGGCAGGGCAGCGCGGCCGGCAGCGGAATCGAGCGCGGCGCGTAGGCGAGCCCGATGCAGTAGATGCGCCCGGCCGAGACGACGAACTCGCGCGTCCAGCGCTCCTGCGGGAAGAGGATTTCGATGGTGTGCGGTCCCGGCGCGAGGTCGATCAGGCGCTCGCTCTCGGTCGTCGAGCCGGCGGGCTGCCCGTCAATCAGGATGGGGAAGCCGGCCGGGTTGGTCGAGAGCTTGACGCGGCCGTAGTTGGGCCTCTTCTTGTCGGGCGAGGCGTGAGCCTCGGACTGCAACGCCTGGACGAAGAAGAGCGAGAGCGCGACCAGAGCGACAAAGGCGAACTTCGCTGGGGCGGTTGAACGAGTTTGCAGACTTTTCGCCATGATTAGACCTCAGTGGTTTCCTGTATGTCCCGCTCCGACCCGCGCAGCTTGTAGCGCCGCCGCGCGGCCGCGCCGAGCGCCGAGAGTCCAGACCCTAGCAGGAAGATCGTAGCGGGCTCAGGCACGGTCGTGCAGTCAACGCACGGGTTGCAGTCCGGCCCTACGCACTTTTTGTCTTCCTTGGTGCAAAGGTCCGGGACGAGACAGATGGCTGCGGGGATGAAAGCGAGCGGCCATTTCGGCCAGCCGCCGGGGATGAAGATTTCGCCGCAGTCGCAGACCGTGCCGGTCACGTCGCCCTCTTCGATGACTTCGACGTTGCCCTGCTGCCCGTCCTGCGGGCCGGCTGCGGTCGAGATGAGAGAGCCGGACGACGAACCGGCCGCGCCGTTCTCTTCACCAGAGGTCTTGCCGGTCGAAGCGACGAGGCCGCCGCTGACGGGCGTGCTGCCCTCCTGCGTGACGCTGCGCAAGCGCAATTCCTGGCTCTGGCCACCTGACTGCAAGTTGCTCATGACGTGAACGACATCGGAATAGGCAACGGGGCCGGCCTGGGCGGGCGACGCGGCGGCGACTGCCAGCAGTAGGAGGCTGAGTATCGTGGCGACGGGGCTGACGGCTCGATTCCTCATCGTAGGGAATTCCCTTCTAGGCTCTTTCCGGTCGGGGCGGCCGTGCGGGAGCGGGGCGGCTCCCTGTCGGCGCCCAAACCGCAGGGCGACTCAAGCGTGCGAAAACTTGGATTAAAGACGGCGATGCGATTGCGAAAACAGGGCCGGCCGGGTCAGGAATTGCCCTCGACGGGGCCGCGTCGCAAGCTCGCCTTTCAAAATAACTAGTTTCAATATGGAAACCGCTGTGCGGACTTTCCTTATTTGTCTAGAGAAAGAAGCTTAATGCTGTGGGTCTTCCAGTTTTGCGGTTGCGATTAAACCCGCCTTTTGGCCGCCTGTCAAGGAAAAAAGGCGCAAGGAAATGGGCAAAAGTCAAAAGGGAGGGGCCAACACGGTTTACCCTCCCTTTTGACTTTTTACTTTCGCCTTATTTCCTTTGTTTTCAGTCGCCTTCGCCGGCCCCTGCGGCCTCTGCGCGCTGTTTTTCGTCGCGCAGGACGGCCTTGCGGGAGAGCTTAATCTTATTGCCCTCCTTGCCGATGCACTTGACCATGATCTGCTGGCCTTCTTTCAGTTCGTCGCGGACATCCTTGACCCTGCGGTCGGCTATCTCCGAGATGTGGAGCAGGCCGTCCGTGCCGGGGAAGATTTCCACAAACGCGCCGAAGTCCACGATGCGGGAGACGGTGCCGAGGTAGGTCTGGCCGATTTCGGCCTCGGCCGTCAGGCCGCGAATCTTGTCAATCGCTGCCTGTGCTGCCGCGCCGTCCGCCGAAGCGATGGAGACCGTGCCGTCGTCCTCGACGTCAATCTTCGCGCCCGTCTCCTCGACGATGGAGCGAATCATCTTGCCGCCGGGTCCGATGACGTCGCGGATTTTGTCCGGGTTGATCTTGATCTGGACGATTCTAGGGGCGTAAGGCGCTATGTCCTCGCGCGGCTCGGCTATCGTCTTCTCCATCACGTCCAGGATGTGCAGGCGCCCCTTCTTGGCCTGCTCAAGAGCTTCGACCATGATCTGGGCGTTGATGCCTGTGGTCTTAATGTCCATCTGAAGCGACGTTATCCCGGCGCGCGTGCCGGCGACCTTGAAGTCCATGTCGCCGTAGTGGTCTTCCGCGCCCGCGATGTCCGAGAGAATCGCGTACTTGTTGCCCTCCATGACGAGGCCCATCGCCACGCCCGCGACGGGCGCTTTCAAGGGCACGCCCGCGTCCATCAACGAGAGCGTGCCGCCGCAGACCGACGCCATAGAGCTTGAGCCGTTTGACTCCGTAATGTCCGAGACGATGCGGATGGTGTAAGGGAAGTCCGACTCTTCGGGCAGCATCGGCTCGATGGAGCGGCGCGCGAGAGCGCCGTGCCCTATCTCGCGGCGCGAGGAGGAGCCGAAGCGCCCGACTTCGCCGACCGAGTAGTGCGGGAAGTTGTAGTGCAGGAGGAAGCGGCGCTTGATCTCGCCCTTCTCCAGATCATCCATGAACTGCTCGTCGTCTTTAGTGCCCAAGGTCGTGGTGACGAGCGCCTGCGTCTCGCCGCGCGTGAACAAGGCGGAACCGTGGGCGCGCGGCAGCCAGCCGACCTCGCACGTGATGGGGCGAATCTCGGAGAAGCGGCGGCCATCGGGCCGGCGGCGCTTGTTCAAGATGTCGTCGCGGAAGATGTTCTCTTTCAGGTGGTCGAAAATCTTCTTCGCCATCTGGCGTTTTTCGGGCAAATCCTCTGGATAAGACTCGACGACCTCTTTCTTCAAGGCGTCCACCCCGGCGTAGGAACTGCGCTTGTCCTGGCTCGACGTGTCGAGCGCCGCGCGCAGCCTTTCGGCGTAGTTCCTCTCGATCTCGCCCGTCATCTCTTCGTCCAAGACGGGAGCCTCGACCGGGCGCTTCTGAATGTCGAGCGCCTTGTAAAGCTCCTTCTGCCAGCGGCAGAGGCGGTTGATCTCCTTATGGGCGAGCATCAGCGCCTCGACCATGATCTCCTCGGAGACCTCTTCGGCCCCGGCCTCGACCATCACGATGGCCTCTTCCGTGCCCGCCACGATCAGGTTCAGGCGCGACTCGCGCCGCTCGTCGTAGGTCGGGTTAATGACGTAGCGCCCCTCTATGAGCCCTATGCGGACGCCCGCAATCGGGGTCGGGAAAGGGATGTCTGAGAGGTAGAGCGCGCAACTCGCGCCCGTGATGGCGATGACGTCCGGGTCGTTGTCGGGGTCGGCTGAGATGACGGTGGCGATGACTTGAGTTTCGTTCCTAAAACCTTCGGTGAAGAGCGGGCGGCAGGGGCGGTCAATGAGGCGAGAGGTTAAAGTCTCCTTCTCGTTGGGACGCCCCTCGCGCCGGAAGTAGTTGCCGGGGATGCGCCCGGCGGCGTAGTTGGACTCGCGGTACTCGACCGTGAGCGGGAAAAAGTCTATGCCTTCGCGCGTGCTGTTGGCGGCGACTGCCGCGACCAGGACCATCGTGTCGCCGTAGCGGACGACAACCGAGCCGTCCGCCTGCTTAGCGACTCTTCCGGCCTCGACCGTCAACTCCTGGTCGCCCAGTTTGATTGATTCGTTGAGATATTTCCTGACTGGCATGTTTGTTCGTCTCCTAAGGCCGGGGCGGGTTGAGCCGTAAATCGTGAATCGTAAATCGTGAATCGTGAATAGAAAAAGCAGTTTCTATTTACGATTCACGATTTACGATTTACGGCTTTTGTTCCCGTCATGGCTCTTTCAATATCGAAAGGCGGCGAGAGTCTCTCCTATCGCGTGAGACCGTCGCCGCCTTTTGCTGTATATGCTCAGGGCTACTCGCGTCCGCTTGAATCCCGTTCGACGCACCGTCACGTTCGGCGCTTCCGGTAAGCTCTTCGATTGACGCGGGCTTTGTATTTTTGAGACTCGAAGAATTCTCGTTCGTCAATTATTTCCCGATCCCACCCCGGCCCTTAACGACGCAGGCCGAGGCGGCTAACGACCTCGTGGTAGCGCTCGATGTCAGTGCGCTTGAGGTAATCGAGAAGACTCCTGCGCTGCGAGACCATCTTGAGCAGGCCGCGCCGCGAATGGTTGTCTTTCTTGTGCGTCTTGAAATGCTCGGTCAGCTCGTTAATGCGCTGGCTGAGCAGCGCAACCTGCACCTGCGGCGAACCCGTGTCCGCCTCGTGCGTGCGGAAATCCGTCACAATCTTCTCTTTCGCTTCTTTTGCTAATGCCACTGCTCTTGATGGTCCTCCCAGACCGCAGTACCTCCGCCCCCACATAAGGCGCGGGAACCGCTAAGATTTAAAGACGGGGCAATTTAACACGCCGTTTACGGCGATGTCCAGCAAGCGAAAGCAATGCGGAATGCGGAGTGATGAATGATGAATTAAAAGCGATTTGTCTTTAATTCATCATTCATCATTCCTAATTCCGCATTTCTAGTATTTCCTGGGGGCCGGCGCGGAGGGGGAGGCGGCCGACTTGTCCGTGAAGCCGCCGGCGTAGGTGATGACGCACTTCGCGCCGTGGGGGGGCGAAGTGTTGATGTTGATGCCGGCGACGCGGTGGTTGGAGTCGAAGAGGTTGCGGCGGTGGCCGCGGTTGGCCACGCCGTCGTCTATGATCATCCCGATGACGATCTGCCGGGCCGTGGTGACCTCGTAGACGATGGACTCGCTGTTGACGCTATCCCAACGGCCGTAGCGGTCCATGCGCGTGTTCGGCATGCTGCCGTCGCTCCCTTTGTGCCCGGTCGTTCCTTTGACGGCGAGGTCTAGCGCGTGGTCTTTCGCCGCCAGGCAGAGGCCGCGCGCGATGTCGAGCGCCGGCAGCGGCTTCGCTGCGCGCAGGAAGTTGACGGCCTCGTCCACGGCCGCAACGCCCTCGACCGTCATCAGGCCACGCTGATTCCAGGGGGGCGCGAACACGTTCCCCTTGTAATACTTCTTGTACTCCTCCAGGAACGCGACGTACTTCTGCGGCTCTGTCCGAGCCAGGTTCATCTCGTCGATAATTTCCACCTCTGCCGGCGAGAGCAGGGCGTAGGCCGGGCCGCGCGCGCTATTCGGGGCGACCGTCACGGGCGGCGCGGCGGCCGTGCTCGAAAGCGTTTTGTCCGCCTGCGGGTTCTTCTTGTCATTCTGGGCAGACTTATTTTGTGCCAGCGCGGAAACAGGAAGAACGAACGCGAGCAGGATGAGACACACGGCTGCCGACAAAGGGAGCGTGTGGGGGGATACTCTTTTCACGGTTTTAGACTCCTCGAAAACTGACAGGTGACGTCCCGTGTCGGGAAGGAACTGCGCGTGGACGGCTCTGAGGGCCGACCGAACGGCCGGACGATATCAACTAACCGGCGAGCGTGTCAATGCCGCGGGGCGCAGCCCGTGCGCGCCCCGCCTCTTGTCTGATAGTATCTGCCCTGAAGGAATCTCCCCCAACAAGTAGGAGGCACATGGCTCACAGACAGGCTCGCATCTTGATTATCGGCGGCGGCTTCGGCGGTCTGTTCACGGCGCTCGACGTGACGGGCGCGGGCGAAGTCACACTCGTCAGCACGGAAGACCATTTCCTCTTCACGCCTATGCTCTACGAATACCTGAGCGGCGAGGTCGAGGCGTGGCACATCGCGCCGCGCTACAAGGAGCTGCTGAACGAGAGCGTGCGCGTCGTCCGCGGCGATGTCACTGACATTGATTTAAATGCGCGCACGGTCGGCGTGAGCGGCCGCGCCGCGCGTCTGCCTTACGACGTGCTCGTGCTGGCGGTCGGCGGCGTCACACACTACTGGGACGTGGAGGGAGCCGAAGAGCACACGCTACCCTTCCGCAAATTGGCACACGCGGACGCGCTCCGGCGACGCATGAGCGTGGCGCTCGACCGCATCCCGCCCGACGCGGCCCCCGAAGACGCGCGCCGCGCCGCCACCTTCGCCGTCGTCGGCGCGGGCGCGAGCGGCGTGGAGCTGGCGACCAAGATGGGCGACTTGCTGCGCGACGCCTTCGCGCGCCGCGCGCTGCCGGGCGAGCCGCGCGTAATGGTCGTCGAGATGGGCAAAGAGATCGTCCCAGGCATGGGCGACGAGATTCGCGGCATCGTCCAGCACGCGCTCAAAGCGTCCGGCGTTGAGGCGCACACGGAGACGCGCGTCCGCCGCGTGACCGAAGACGGCTTCATCATCGAGCACGAGGGCCAACAGACGGACGTGGAGGCGGCCGCCGTGGTCTGGACGGCGGGCGTCCGCGTCAACCCGATCATAGAGAGCCTCGACGTGGAAAAGACAGAGCGCGGCCTGATACTGGTCGAGCCGACGCTACAGGTGCGCGGCCACAAGAACGTGCTGGCGCTCGGCGACATAGCCTTCTACAAGGACGCGACGCCGACGCTCGCCGGCACGGCGCAACTCGCGCAACAGCAGGCCAGTTTGTGTGCCAGTAACATCAAGGCGCTGCTGGACGGGCGCAGGCTGCACGCGCGCCACTTCGTCGAGCTGGGCGAGGCGATGAGCCTCGGCACTGAGAACGCCGCAGTGCTGGCGGGCGGCAAAGCCTTCGGCGGCGCGCTGGCACGGCAGGCGCGCTTCACGCTCTACACGGCGCGGCTCCCGACCTGGCACCACCGCCTCAAGGTCGGCGCGAGTTGGTTCTTCGAGGGCACGGACCCGCGCCCCTTGAAGCCGCTCGGCTACAGCCGGTGAGTTAGCTGATGGCTAATCGCGCGCGCGTCAGACTACTCGTCGCCATCGTCGCGGTCGTCGGCGCGGTGGGCGGGTTCGTCTGGGCCATGAGCAAGAGGTCGCAGACGGTGCAGGTCGCAGTCGTCACGCCGCCCGCTTCATCAAACTCTGCGGCCGTGCCTCCGGTCGCGGAGCCGACGCTGGCGGTCCCCTCCCCGCTCCCGAGCGTCGAATCAACCATCGCGCCCACGCCGACGCCGCCCCAAACAGAGAGCACGCCGCAGCCGGCAGGCGCGCTCCTGATTCCGGTCGCGGGCGTGAGGCCCGATGAGTTGCGCGACACCTTCGAGGCCGCGCGCGCGGAAGGGCGCACGCACGACGCGATTGACATCCCGGCCCCACGCGGCACGCCCGTCCTGGCCGCAGCCGACGGGCGCATCGTCAAGCTCTGGCAGAGCGAACCAGGGGGCACGACCCTTTACCAGCTAGACCCGGACGACCGCACCGTCTACTACTACGCGCACCTGGACCGCTACGCGGACGGACTCGTCGAGGGCTACTTCGCCCGTCGCGGCGAAGTCATCGCCTACGTCGGCGACACGGGCAACGCCGGCGCTGGCAACTACCACCTGCACTTCTCCGTCCTCATCGTCGCAGACCCCAAACGCTACTGGGACGGCACGAACGTCAACCCCTACCCGCTGCTAAAGAGAATGCAAAATTAAAAATGCAAAATGCAAAATGGAAGACGAGAAGCGCGCTCTTCGTTCTCACTTTTGCATTTTTCATTTTTAATTTTGCATTCCTTGTGGACGTTTCGCGTCTCCGGCCCGTCCGTTAATGATTCAGCTTTTCGGTAAATTCCCCGCAATTTCCCTTTAAAAATAAGGGGAACGCCTGTTGCAACCGCGGGTCATGAGCGCCCGCGCGTGCGCGAACCTGAGAAGTCGAAGAGGAGTTATAACCCGGCATGAGGTCTTTCTTAAGAGTAGTCGTCGCGAGCCTCTCCCTGATATTCGTTCTGACGGGCTGCGTCCCGCAGTCGTCAAACACCACCAGCAGCAATTCGACGAGCAACACGGCGCCCACGCCGCAGACGCAGACCGTGAAGGTCAGCGCCGAGACGGACGACCCAGGGTTGCCCGTCACGCTCCCTGTGCTCGACGCGTTCTTCGCGGACGAGGCGTTCGCGCCCGCGCTGAAGGCGAAGCTACAGTTGACGGATGAGCAGGTCGAGCGGCTGCGTCGGCTTGCGCGCGAGGAGACGGCGAAGCTGCGCGAGACGGACGCGGACGACTACGAGGGGACGACCAGCGCAGCGCGCACGCTCGCCTCAGACCGCATCGCATCCGTCATCGGCAAAGAGAAGACGCAACAACTCGGCTCCTTCCTGCGCGAGCGTTGGAGCGACGCGAACGGCGAGGGCAATGGTGAGCAGGACAAGACGGCCGCACACGGCGCGCCCGCAAAGTTCAACGCCGTGCCGACGGACACGCGCGTCGTCGTCAACGCGCCCGCCTACCGCATGGACGTGTTCGAGAACGGCCAGTTGGTGAAGTCTTACAAGGTCGGCATAGGCTACCCTGAGTTCCCGCTGCCGACGGGCAACCGCAAGGCCAGCAACATCATTTTCAACCCGACGTGGACGCCGCCCGACGAGCCCTGGGTCGAGGCTTCGACGAAGGCCAAGCCGGGCGAGACGATAAAGGCCGGGGACAAGCTCAACCCGCTCGGCCCGATCAAGATTCCCATCGGCCTGCCGTCGCTGATTCATGGCGGCAAGTCGCCCGCCAAGCTCGGCACGTTCGCCTCGCACGGCTGCGTCGGGCTGACGACGCCGCAGGTCCAGGACTTCACGCGCATGCTCGCGCGCCTGAGTGGGACCGAGCTGACCGATGAGCAGATCACCGCTTACGCCAAGAACCCTAAGGAGACGAAAGAGGTCAAGCTCAGCCGGCCCGTCACGGTCGAGCTGCGCTACGAGACCATCGTCGTAGAGGACGGCAAGCTGTATATCTACCGCGACGTTTATGACCGCGACACCAACACAGAAGAGAACCTGCGCGCCGTGCTCGCCACTTACGGCGTGACGCTCGAACAGTTGAGCGAGCAGGAGCGCGCCGCCGTGACGAAGGCGCTCAAAGAGATGTCGCGCGACGCGGCGGGCCGCAGCGACGACGCGAAGGCCGGGGCCAATTCCAACACGTCGAGCGGGAACGATAACAAGAAATCGGACGCCAAAGTGACGCGCGCCGTCAAAGGCAGGAAAGAGGTGGTCGTAGAGATCGCCGCGCTCAAGGGCAAAGGCTACCCGGCGGCTACCAGCCTGGACACGGGCTCCGGCGCGACGAAGGGCGCGGGGGCAACGAAGGGGAAGAAGTCGTAAGCTGACTCATCATGCGAAGGCTCTGCAAAACTCTTTTCATCGTCCTGCTGCTCGCCTGGGGCGCGGCCGGGCTGAGCCACAGCTTCGCGCGGCAGGAGGCCGTTGAGATTTTCGATACGGGTGAGAAGACCGCTCCCGCGTCATCCAGGATAGCCGGGGTCGCCGAACAGACGGTGACGTGGGTTAACGATTACGAGGTTGAAGAGTAAGAGAAGAACCGCGGCAAGCAACACTTTTGCGCCTTTGCGTGACACTTAATTCCTCACGCAAAGGCGCAAAAGTGTTGAGTCAGATTTTTAATCCGCGAATGACGCGGTCGCGGCTTCGCAGGAGTCCAGGACGGGCGCTTCTTCTTCTTCGGGCGTGGGCGCGCCGGCCTCGCCGTAGTAGGGGCGGCCAGACTGCATGGCCTCGAAGTATTCGGTGATGCGGTCCAGAATCTCCGCGACCGAGTGCGAGTGGTAGATGGTGGTGCGGAAGAGCGCGCCGCCGTGCAGGCCGCGCGTGAACTGGCCCGCGAGCTGCTTCATCTTGCCGATGGCCGGAATCTCCGGCATGTCCTCGCGCAGCATCTCGAAGTATTCCAGCAGCGCGGCCCGCTTGTCTTCGAGCGTCGGCTGGTAGATTTCGCGCCCCTTAAGCGCGTCCTCGACCTGCCGAAAAATCCAGGGGTTCGCCATCGCGCCCCGCCCAATCAGAATTCCATCACACTTAGTCTCGCGCCAACGCGCCAGCGCGTCCTCGACCGTGACGACATCGCCGCTGCCGGAAACTGGCACACTTACCGTCTCTTTAATCTGCCGGACCAAATCCCAATCGGCGCGCCCCTTGTAGCCCTGCTCCTTCGTCCGCCCGTGCAGCGCGATGTGCTCTACGCCGCAAGCCTCGGCCAGCCGGGCCGTCTCGACCGCGTTGATCGCGTGGTCGTAAAAGCCCGCGCGGATTTTGATGGTCAGCGGAATCTTGATCGCCTTCTTGATCTCTTTGAGAATCGTTTCGAGGCGCGTGTAGTCGCGCAAGAGGCCGGAACCCCCGCCGTGCTTGACGACCTTCGGCGCGGGGCAGCCGCAGTTGATGTCCAGAATATCAGCGCCGACCTCCTCGGCCATCTCCGCGGCCATCCTCATGCGCTCTGGCTGCCCGCCGAAAATCTGCACGGCGAACGGGCGTTCCTCCTCGAAGAAGCGCATCTGTCGTTTCGATTTCGGGTTGTCGCGTGTCAGGCCCTCGACCGAGATGAACTCTGAGACGGTCAGGCCGATGCCGCCGCGCCGCTTGAGCAGCCGGCGGAAAGAGATGTCCGTCACGCCCGCCATCGGCGACAGCACGAGCGGCGGGCTGATCTCCACGTCACGAATCTTGAAAGGCGTAGTCATAGACTAATTATGGGCGACGAATCAAAGGCGGTCGCCTGTTAATTTATCACTCCTTCACCGCTACCGCCGCTACCGCGCGAGACGACCACCGTCGCCACGTAGTCTCTTTTCCTGATGCGGCGCTTCTCGCTCGGATAGGGGTCCAGCTTCACGAGCCTGACCTCGTAGCCGCGGTAAGCCGCCTGCTTGGGGTCCGTGCCCGTGTTGAGGGTCATCGTGGAGGAGCGCTTGCGGCTCTTGCTCAATCTCAGCACGACCTTGGCGTTGCCGGCCCAGACGCACTGGACGCCTTCGGGGCAGCGCGAGTCCTCGGACACGCGGTCGAAGGTGACGCGCAGGCGCTCGCCTTCGATTGTCACCCACTGCCCGACGCGTATGTCGAACTCCTGGTTAAGCGCGGCGTCCTTTGCTGGAACCGCAGGCGGCGCGAGCGCGCTCGTCAGGATGAAAAGAAACGGAAGAATCACGGTCGTCATCACTCGCCTCCTCAAGCTTGCGCGCCCTCTGGCTCGTCGTGGGGCGCGATCTGTTTCTCGCCGCTTTCGAGTTGCTGCACGATGCGCGCGTACTGCGCCGCCTGGCGCGAAGCCGTGCGCGCCAACCCGATGTCGCCGCGCGTCATGGCGTCGAGCGCCGCGTCGCCGAACGACTGCGCGCTGGCGCGGTAAGTGTCGATCTGCTCTAACAAGTCTTCGTCCATAAAAATCCGGGCGCAAAGAAAAGTGTTAACGCCTGCGGCGCAACTCGGGCGCGCGCCCGCCGTCCATTGACAGGGGGCGGAAAGTTCCTCTAGCTTCTCCCGAGAGAGACCTTCGAGATTATAGCAATGCAACACAGGCTCATCCAATCGGTCGGCATCGCGTGGACGATACTCTTCGCCGCGTTCATCATCTGGATTTACGCCACAGAGCCGCGCAACCTCAAGGAGGTCACGGCCGGCGCGCAGGCCGCCGCAGGCGCCTACGACATAGACCACGCGCGCTACAACGCCGCGCTCGACCTCTTCAATAAAGAGCAGTTTCGCGCCGCGCGCGACGAGTGGGGGCGCGCAGACCCCGGACGGCGCGACGCGCGCACGCAGTTCTATATCGCCTACGCCTTCTACCGAGAGGGCTGGGGCCGGCTCTACCACGACAACGCGCTCTTCGAGCAGGGCCTCGAAGCCGTCAAGGTCGCCATCGAATTGTCGCCCGACAACACGCTCGTCGTCGATGACCCTGGCTTGCAGATGCACACGGCCGCCGAGCTGAAGGCGGAGTTGGAGCAGGGCCTGGAGCGCAGCATCGGCGACCTGAACCCGTTCAAGGTCTTCCGCACACGCAAATGACCAATCGCGACCGCTCAAGAAACCGCGCCCTGCTGCGCTACATCCTGCTGCCCATGATCTTCCTGATGGTGGCGCTCCTGGGCGGCCTGCGCATAGATGTCGAAACCAAGGCGTTCCTCTTCTACCCGCCGCCGCTCATCACGCTCATCCTCTCCGTCATGCTGATGATTCTCTTCGTGCGCGGCCACGCCGTAGAGATTCGCGAGTGGCTCAAGAGCGACCAGCCGGCGCTGACCAACGTCTCGCACGCGCTCACCTTGCTCACGCTCTACTTCGCCTCGGCGCAGGCGTTCAACGCGGTGCTGCCAGAGCGTGGCTTGCTCAACTGGCTCTTCTCTTTCTTCTTCCTCTGGACGCTCTGGAACAATCAGTTCTCGAACTTCGACGCGCGCCGCTTGCTGCGGAGCCTCGCCGTGCTCTTCGGCACGGCCTTCTTCCTCAAGCACATGTTCCTGGCGAGCCTGTTTGCGCCCGGCGGTGGCTGGGCCAAAAGAATCGCGGGCTTCTTCATAGAGGTGGGCACGTTGGGGACGATTGACTCTGAGACGTTCGCGCCCGCCACGGGCTACATAGCCTTCTTCACGCTCGCGCTCTACGTCCTCGGCCTCGTGCTGCTGACGCCGCGGCCCGAGCCGGAAGAGGACGCGCTCGCTCTTGTACGCTCCTACAGGACGCTCCCGCCGCTCGAACAGATGGCCGTGCGCGAGGCCATCGCCGGCCCCAAGGCCGGCGCGATGCTCGAACCCGGCACGCCCCAACGCAGCTTCGACACCGTCGAAGTCACAGGCGAGCTAGTCCCAGACCGCCCAACCGAAGAGACGCAAATCAGGCAAAAGTCTTGACCCCGCAGAGGTCAGAAAGAGAAGGCCGCACGAGGGTGAAGTTCGTGCGGCCTTCTCGCGCTACCCATCTAGGCGGCGTGGGGTGAGTGAACTGTTACCAGTTGACGATCAACTCTTCGGACATCTGCCAGGCCGGCACGTCCGAGGGGATCGCGGCGCGCTGCAACCGTTCGGGCTCGGCCAGCAGCCGGCCCGCGCCCGTGGCGACGGCCGCCAGCGGCTCGTCGGCCGTGACGACGTGCAGGCGCAACTCCTTCTGAAGGCGCTCGGCCATGCCGTCCATGAGCGCGCCGCCGCCCGTCAGGATGACACCCGTGCGATAGATGTCCGCCGTCACGTCCGGCGCGGCGTCCTCCACCGCGCGCCTCACGCCGGAGATGATCTCTGCGAGCACGGGCTCTATGGACTCGCGCACCTCGTCCGCGCTTAACTCGATGGCTCTGGCCGAGCCGTCAACCAAATCCTTGCCGACGACCTCCATGCGCCGCCCCGCGCCGCCGCCCTCTTCGGGCGCGCGCGCCGTGCCCAACTCCTTCTTGATCTCTTCGCTCGTGCGCTCGCCGACCAGCAGCGAGTGCTTCGCGCGGACGTAGTCGTGGACGGCCGCGTCCATCGTGTTGCCGGCCGAGCGCAGGCTGTTGGAAGAGATGACGGCCGAAGAGGCCACGACCGCTACGTTGGTCGTGCCGCCGCCGATGTCCACGACGAGGTGCGCGCGCTCGTCGTCGAAGTCCAGCCCAGCGCCGAGCGCCGCGGCCAGCCCCTCGTCTACGAGGTCCACGCGCGTCGCCTTCGCCGTGCGCGCCGCGTCGCGCACCGAACGCTGTTCGAGTTCGGTCGAGGAGCCGGGGACGCCTATGACCAGATGGCTGCGCTTCTGGTGGCCGCCGTAGACGCGGCTGACGAACGCCTTGAGCATCTTCTCGGCCACCTCGAAATTCTCAATCGTGCCGTTGCGAATCGGCCTGTAGACTTCCGTGTCGCGCGGCTCGCGCCCCAACAGCTTGAAAGCTTCCGCGCCGACCGCGAACACTTCGTTCGTGTACTTGTGAATGGCGACCGCCGACGGCTCGCACAAAACAACACCCCGGTTCGGCGCGTAAACGAGCGTGTTCACCGTCCCGAGGTCTATGGCCAGATCGTCGGCGAAGAAACTACTGAGAATGCCCATGAGTTTTTATTGCCCCCCGCGGAAAACGCCTGCATCTGGGAGAGTGCCTGCGCACGGCACGGGAGCAACTCGTATGCCAGCAACGGCGCGTCGGTTAGGCGGGAATTTTTTTGGGCTGAGTCCGCTTCTAAGACAGCCGGCCCCGGCGCGCGCGTGCCCCGCGGTCTAAAAGCGGACGCCGAGGCCGAAGGGGTTTTGAGGGTCTACGAATCGAACAACTCTTCGGGCGCGGTCGCGTCGCTCAGGATTTCGTAGAGGCCAGAGGCTTCGCTGCGCGCGACCTGGCGCGTGGCGGGCAGCGACAGGACGCGTATGAGGAGAATTTTTTGGCGGCGGCGCAGCTCGATCTCGTCCCCGACGCGCACGGCCCTGGCGGACTTGGCCGTCGCGCCGCCCACGGAAACCTGCCCCGCGTCGCACAGCGCCTGCGCCACCGAGCGGCGTGGGACGAGACGACTCGCCTTCAGGAAAAGGTCTAAACGCACGTGAAAAAATAATGATGAACGATGAATGATGAATGATGAATTGAAAGCAGGTTGTCTTTAATTCATCATTCCGCATTCCGCATTCATCATTGCTTTCCGCTTTCCGGCTTGGGGGTGGTCGAACTGGTGGAGGCCGCGCCGGTCTTGAGCAGGGGTTCGACGATGGCCTTGTACTCGTCCGCCACCTTGATGTAAGCCTCCTTGCGCAGGGTACTCATGTACTCCACGCGCTCTTTATCGCGGCGCTCGATGGTGTAGGCTTGCCGCACCTGCTCCTCGTCGAAGGCTTTGGGGTCGGTGGCCGCGCTGCGCTCGTCCACGCGCAGGATTTGGAAGCCCTCGTCCGAGCGAATCAGGTCCGTAGCGCTGCCCGCCTGCACGTTCTTGAGCGCGGCGGCGAGATCGGCCTTGAGGTCCGTGGTCTTGAACGTGCCGACCTTGCCACCCGTCTGGACGGCCATGCGGTTGCCCTGCTGATCCATCCGCTCGGAGTTGGCGGCCGCGAGCGTCTTGAAGTCCGCGCCCGCCCTCAGCTGCCTCAGAATCTCCTGCCCCTTGGCGCGCACGTCAACCTCCGACTTGCCGGCGAGGCTGAGGAAGATTTCCGAGAGCGTGATGGTTTCGGGCTGGCGGAATTTGTTGCGGTTCTGGTCGTAATACTTCTTCAGCTCGTCCATGTTGGGCCGGAAGTAAATCTTCATGTCCACTTCGCGGCTCAGCACGGCGTTCTTCATGTACTGCGTGCGAATCGTGTTGCGGATCGAAGCCGGGTCGAGGCCCTCGCGGCGCATGGCCTCTTCCATCGCGACGACGGTCGGGAAGCCCTGCTCCTTCATCACGCGCGCCATCTCGCGGTTGACTTCCGTCTCGACCTCTTCGGTGAGGTTCAGCTCCTTGCCCTTCTGGACGAGTAACAGCTCGTGAATCAGGCTGGCGATCAATTCGGGCCGGCGGCGGTTCACCTCTTCGGTCGCCTTCGCCTCGTCCATGCCCTGCTGCTTGAAAGCGTCGATGGCCTCTTTGACCTCGCGCTTGAGCGTCGAGAGCATGACCACGTCGCCGTTGACCTGCGCGATGACAGAGTCGATCACGACCGGCTCGCCCTCTTGCGCTACGGCCACCGGGCCGGAAGCCGCGACGAGCGCGACGAAGCCCAGCGCCGCCCAGATGAGCGTCAATAATTTCGATTTCACAGTTTTATTACTCCTTATAATCAGTGGTCAGTGGTCGGTGGTCAGTGGTCAGTTAAAAGAAAAACGCTTTTGTTCTTAACTGACCACTGACCACCGACCACTGACTACTGCGATTCTAATCTTCTGCCCTGATTTCCAGCAACACGCCGCGGGCGGTTTCGAGGACGTTGTCCACCTCTTTTTCGTCCAGGTCTATGCGCAAAACGCCGCTCGGCGTGAAGCCCGCGCCCGCGCGGCGTCCGACCAGAGCCATCAATTTGTCTGGCGCGACGCGCGCACGCTCGCTCAGCTTGATGGCCACACCCGCCGGCGTGCGGTCAATCGAGATGACGCCCACCTCTTCGGCCAGCCGTCTGAGCCGCGCGTAATCGAAGAGCCTCTCGACCGGCTCAGGCAGCCGCCCGTAGCGGTCCTGCGTCTCGGCCAGGATGGCCCTGAGCGTCGCCTCGTCGCGCGCGGACGAGACGCGCTTGTAGGTCCTGAGCCGCTGCCCCATGTCCGAGATGTAGTCTTCGGGGATGGCCACGTCCACGCCGAGGTTGATGGAGACGCTCGTCTCGTCCTCGATCGCCTCGCCGCGCAGTTCCGCGACCGTGCGCTCAAGCATCTGCGTGTAAAGATCGAAGCCGAGCGCGTCCATGTGGCCCGACTGTTGACCGCCGAGGAGGTTTCCGGCCCCGCGCAATTCCAGGTCTAACGCCGCGATGCGGAAGCCCGCTCCCAAATCGGAGAACTCGCGGATGGCGGCCAGGCGGCGGCGCGCAATCGGGGAGAGCCCCTGCTCGGACGGAATCAAAAGGTAAGCGTAAGCGCGGCGGTTCGAGCGCCCGACGCGCCCGCGCAACTGGTAGAGCTGCGAAAGTCCGTAAGCGTCGGCGCGGTTTATGATGATGGTATTGGCGCGCGGGATGTCTATCCCGTTCTCGATGATGGTCGTCGCCACGAGAACGTCATACTTATAGTCCACGAAGTCGAGCATCACCTGTTCCATCTCGCGCTCGTTCATCTGCCCGTGCGCGACGCCGAGGCGCGCCTGCGGCACGAGTCTCTGGACGAGCGCCGCGATGGTGTCTATGGATTCAACCCGGTTGTGTATGAAGAAGACCTGCCCGCGACGCCCCAGTTCAAGCTCGATCGCGGACTTGATGACGCTCTCGGAAAACTGTACCACCTGCGTCTGAATCGCCAGGCGGTCGCGCGGCGGCGTCTCGATCAGCGACATGTCGCGCAAGCCCATCAAAGACATGTTGAGCGTGCGCGGGATGGGCGTGGCCGAGAGCGTCAGCACGTCAACCCGCTTCTTCAACTGCTTGAGCCGCTCCTTGTGCGCCACGCCGAAGCGCTGCTCCTCGTCCACGACGACGAGGCCCAGGTCGCGGAACGTGAGGTCTTTGGAGAGGACGCGGTGCGTGCCGATGACGATGTCCACCTCGCCCGACTCGACGCGGCGGACCACGTCCTTCTGCTCCTTCGGCGAGCGGAAGCGCGAGAGCAGTTCGATCTTGACGGGGAAGGCGGCGAAGCGCGTGCGGAAAGTCTCGAAGTGCTGGTAGGCGAGCACGGTCGTCGGCGTCAACACGGTCACCTGCTTGCCTTCCATCACGGCCTTGAAGGCCGCGCGCATGGCGACTTCCGTCTTGCCGTAGCCCACGTCGCCGCACAGCAGCCGGTCCATTGGCACAGGCTCCTGCATGTCGCGCTTCACGTCCTCGATGGCCGTCTCCTGGTCGGGTGTGAGGACGTACTCGAAGCCCTCCTCGAACTCGCCCTGCCAGGGCGAGTCGCTCGCGTAGGCGAAGCCGCCGACCAGTTTCCGCTCGGCGTAGAGGCGGAGTAATTCGTCCGCCATGTCGCGCATCGCGCGCTTGGCCTTCGCCTTCGTCTTCTGCCAGCCGAGGCCGCCCAAACGGTCGAGCGTCGGCTGGTGCCCCTCCGCGCTCGAATATCTTTGAACGAGGTCGAGCCTTTCGACCGGCACGTAGAGCTTGGCGTCGTCCGCGTAGTAGAGCAGCATGAACTCGCCGCGCCTGTTCGGCCCCAGCTCCAACGTCTGCAATCCGCCGAACCGCGCGATGCCGTGATCGACGTGGACGACGTAATCCCCGACCTTCAGGTCGCGGAAGTCCGACAGAAACGCCGCCGTCTTAGACTTCTTACTTCTACCTTTCTCTTTTTTACCTTCGGCGCGCAGCGCTGCGTCGCTCGCCTCGTCGAACAGGTCTTGCTCGACGTGGACGACTAACCCTGCGCCCGGCAGTTCGAAGCCGCCGGATAAACGGCCCACCGTCACCGTGACGCCGCCCGCAGACGTTGGCCCGCTCAAACTCTCGCCGCCGAGGGCCACGCGCGCCTCGACCTTGTACTCGGCCAGAATCTCCGCCACGCGCTCGGCCACGCCCAGGCTGTGCATCACGAAGAGCACGTCGCCGTCGCGCCGCTTCAACTCGTCGGCCAGTTCCGGCAGCCGCCCGTGATAGCGCCTCACGCTCGTCGCACGCCACTCAACCTCCTCCGCAGCCTCCGCCGCCGGGAAAAGAAAGAGCGGCCGGCCTCCGCCGCGCGCGCGGCCCAAGACAATTTCGGGATGCTCCGCGTCGAGCGCGACCGTTTCGTCAACGGCGGCGGCCGCGCGCCCCAGCGTGCGCAGCTCGACGCGCTTCGTCTGTGCCAATTTCTCGCGCAGCTCTTCGGGCGTCAGGTACAGCTCTTCGGGCCGCAGCCCCAGCTCGTCTGCCTCCTCCGTCTGCGCGTAATGCGCCGCGAGCGTCTCGTACACGCCGCCCAGGTAAGACTCGACGCCTGCGGGTTCGTCAACCACCAGCACGGCGTCGCGCAGGTACTCGAAGACGCTCGACTGCCGCTCCTCGACGAGCGAGATGAGCCACTCCCAGCCGGCGAACGTCTCGCCCTCGTCCGCATAAACCGTCCGGTCGCGCAGCGCACGCGCATACCGCTCATCACTCCAACGCTCCTTGGCCTTCTCCGACCACAGGCGGAAATCCTCAGCCGTCACAGCCAGCTCGCGCATCGGGGCTAGCTCCGTCTCCTTGACCTGCACGGTCGAGAGCTGCGTCTCCGGGTCGAACTCGCGTATCGAATCCACCGTGTCGCCGAAGAACTCGACGCGGACGGGCCTCGTTCTCCCAGGCGACCACACGTCCAGAATGCCGCCGCGCATGGAGAACTCGCCGACCGCGCCCACGGGGTCTTCGCGCACGTAGCCTGACGCCATCAGCTTTTCGACCAACTCTTCCGGCGCGTAGTCCTCGTCGCGGCTGAGCCGCGCTCCTACGCGCGCGACCTCTTCCGGCGGCGGAACGCGGCGGGCGAGCGAGCGCGCCGTCAGCAGGACGAAATCCTGCTCGCCGTGCCCCAGCCGCCACAAGGTCAGCGCGCGCTGCTCCAAAGTCTCCGCGTGCGGCGACGCGCCCGCGTAAGGGTCCGTCTCCGACGCGGGCAGCGTCAGCACCGTCTCGTCGCACTCGTCGGCGCCGCGCAGTGCGCAATACCAGAAGCGCATGTCGCGCTCCCACACTTCCAGGTCGCGGTTGGCCTCAAGGACCACGGCGAAGCGGCGGCCGACCTCGCGCTGCAACGCGGCCAGGGCCAGCGCGCGAGCCTGCGGCCCCGCCGCCAGCCCGCTGATTGAGACGACACGCGCCCCGTCGCGCACCAGCGCCGCCAGCCGGGCGTACTCCTCGCCCTCCGTGACGCGCCTCAAGATATTCTGCAACGCGCTCGTAGATGAAACCGTACGACTCATAAAACTCAATGCGGAATGCGGAATGATGAATAACAAGGCGTTTGCCTTTTAATTCATCATTCATCATTCCGCGTTCATCATTATCTTTTCGATAATCGAGCTGGTCGAAGCGCCTTCGATGAAGGGGAGCGAGAGGACGCGGCCGCCGGCCCGTTCGACCTCCTCGCGCCCGTGGATTTCGTCTAGTTGGTAGTCGCCGCCTTTGACGAGCACGTCCGGCAGCACTTCGGCTATCAACCGGCGCGGGCTCTCGTCATCAAAGACCGTCACGTAGTCCACGCTCTCCAATGCGGCCAGCAGCTCCGCGCGCTCGTCTTCATTCATCACGGGGCGGCCCGCGCCCTTCAATTCGCGCACCGAGCGATCGCTGTTGACGGCGACGACGAGCGCGTCGCCGAGAGCGCGCGCCTGTGCCAAATATCTGACGTGGCCGACGTGCAGGATATCGAAGCAGCCGTTGGTAAAGACCAGCCTCCTGCCCTCAGCGCGCAACCGCTCGCGCTCCCGCCGAAGCTCAGCAATCGAAACCACTTTCCCGCTCATTTTTTGATGCGCCATGCTACCACGGCCCGCCCGCCATCGGTAAACGCGCAGGGAGAAAGCAGCCTCGCTTTACCATTTACCGTTTACCATTTACCATTCACCGAATGGACATCCCTTTCATAGAGGAGAACGACCAGACAGAGGCGCGGCGCGTACACCTGGAGGAGCTGCAACGGCTGGTCGGCAACCCGTACCCGAACAGGTTCGAGCGCAGCCGCGTGACTGGCGACGAGGACACGATCACGGCCGTCGTCCAGAGTTTCAAAAAGCACGCGCCCCAGGTCGCGGAGGGCGAGCGCCCGTCCGCGGAAGAGATTGAGCGCGCCAACGCCGTACTCAACCAGACGGCGGTGCGCGTCAGCGGCCGCATCAGCAGCCCGCCGCGCGTGATGGGCAAAGCCGCCTTCGTGCATCTTTCGGACGGCGTCTCGCGCCTACAGATTTACGTCAAGAAGACGGACGTTCAAGGCGTCCACAACGACGACGGCGCGCTCGTCGAAGAGGGCTGGGAACTCTTCAACCTACTTGACCACGGCGACTTCATAGGCGTCGAAGGCTTCCTCTTCATCACCAAGACGGGCGAGCTGTCCGTCCACGTGCGCGAGTTACAGTTTCTCTCGAAAGCACGGCTTCCGATGCCGGACAAGATGCACGGCATCTCGGACCCTGAGATACGGCAGCGCCAGCGCTACGCCGATCTGATCGCGGGGAGCTTGAAGGTCGAGCACGAGCCGGGTGCGCTGACCACGCGCGAAGTCTTCGAGCGCCGCTCAGCCATCATACGCGAGATGCGACGCTTTCTTGACGAGCACGGCTACGTCGAAGTCGAGACGCCCATGCTCACGCCGAAGGCGACGGGCGCGGCCGCGCGCCCCTTCAAGACATACCACAACGCGCTCGGCATAGACCTCTACGCGCGCATCGCGCCCGAACTGTATCTCAAGCGATTGGTCGTCGGCGGCTTCGAGAAGGTCTACGAGATCAACCGCAACTTCCGCAACGAAGGCATCGACCGCGTCCACAATCCAGAGTTCACGATGCTGGAGTTCTACTGCGCTTACATGGATGTCGAAGGCATGATGGACTTCTGCGAGGAGCTGCTGCACACGGTCGCGCTCAGCGCGACGGGTAACGTCTTTCACAACTACGGCGGGATGCCGATTGAGTTCCGCCACTTCGAGCGCCTGACCATCAAGCAGGCGATTGCGCGCACCTGGGCGGAGTCCGCGTACGCGGGGGTTTTGGACCTGACCGTTGACGAGGAGTGGCTGGAAGAGCCCTTCAACATACAGACGCTCGCGGGCTTCGTGCGCAGGCTCCGCGCGGTCGAAGGGGCGGCCCCGGCTGAGGAAGAATCGGACTTCGAGGACGACTCCGCGGACATGCAGGAGCTGTGGACTCAAGCCGAGGAAGAGGCGGAGCGCGCCGTGGACTCGGTTGAGGATTTGGAGACGAAGACGGCGCTCGACTTGATGGAGGTCTTCGAGGAGCTGGTCGAGCCAGGTCTTATCGGGCCGACTTTCATCACGGACTTCCCGAAGCCGGTCTCGCCGCTCTCGAAGGCTTCGCCCGCGAACCCGTCGGTCGCCGAGCGCTTCGAGTTGTTCATCGCGGGGATGGAGTGCGCGAACGGCTTCTCGGAGTTGAACGATCCTGCGGAGCAGTACCAGCGGTTCCTTGAGCAGGCCGAGCAGCGCGAGCGCGGCGACGAGGAGGCGATGGTCCTGGACGAGGACTACATCCGCGCGCTCTCTTACGGGATGCCGCCGGCGGCCGGCATAGGCATCGGCGTTGACCGCCTCGTCATGCTCCTCACGAACCGCCACTCGATCCGCGACGTGATTCTCTTCCCGCACATGCGCCCCGAAAGGAAACCAGACGCCGCGAAGGAAGAGAAGGAAGAATGAAAAATGCAAAATTAAAAATGAAAAATTCAGGCGGAGAACCACATTTGATTAAATTTGGTTTCCGCCTCACTTTTGCATTTTTAATTTTGCATTTTTCATTTCTTCGCCTTCTCGCGCAGTTCCGCGAGGCGCGCCTGCGACCACTCTGGGAGGCGGCCCTGGCTGCGTGTCACGCGGATGAAGGTCTCCATCGCCTCGACGGCCCCCGCGGCGTCGCCCGCCTTGTCGCGCGTGCGGCTGAGGTCAAGTAGGAATTGCGGGTTCGTGTCGCCGTAAGCGGCGACCGCCTGCTCGTAGGCTTTGGCCGCCTGGTCGAACTGGCCCAGTTGCTCGTACTGCCGCCCGAGGTGGTAGTAGGCAATCGGGTAGCGCGCGCCCTCGCGGTTCGCCACCTGCGCGAGCGCCGTCGCGGCCTCGTCGTAACGCTTGAGCGAGCCCAGCGCAAAAGCGAGTTCGAGATTCGCCGGCGGGAAGAAGCCGCCGCTACGCAT
Source organism: uncultured Acidobacteriota bacterium (assembly GCA_963848875.1). Taxonomy (GTDB): domain Bacteria; phylum Acidobacteriota; class Blastocatellia; order Pyrinomonadales; family Pyrinomonadaceae; genus QHXM01. The sequence continues at coordinate 816,231 of CAWKFJ010000006.1, read as the reverse complement.
GAGCACGCGGCGGTAGAGCTTGATTGCCTCCTCGTTGTCCCCTTTTTCGCGCGCCGCGCGCGCACGCTGCAAGAAGTCGTAAGTCTCGCGGTCAACCGACAGCGTGCGGAGGGTGGCTCCGGCTTTCGCGCCGGCCGCCTCGCGTTTCGGCGTTTCGTCGCTGGTGTGCGCGGGCGTGTTGACGGAGGGCGCGGGTTCGACCTCTATCGCGGGTGAATCTTCGGAGAGGATTTCGCGCCGAACCTGTGCCAATTCGTCGCTCGCGCCGTTACGCGTGATGAAGCGTTCGAGGACACTGATGCCGCGCTCGGGGCTACCGTCCTCGGCGTAGGCGCGCGCGAGCGCGACGGCCGCATCAACGTGGTCGGGCGCGATGGCGAGCGTGCGGTTCCACTCCTTAATCGCCTGGTCGGCCTCGCCGCGCGCCGCGTAGACGCGCCCCAGGTTGAAGCTCGCCTCGCCGTAGCGGGAATTCTCCAGCCGCAGCGCGTTCGCTAATGACTCCTGCGCCTTGTCCCACTCGCCCTGCCTGAGCAACAGCACGCCCAGGTTGTTCAGCGCGCGCGCGTAGTTGCCGTGGCGCTGCTCTATGGCCTTGCGGTACGCCTCCACGGCGTCGTCAATCGCGCCGAGCCGCGCCAGCGCGTTGCCAGTGTTGTAGAAGTAGACGGGGTCTAACTTTTCGGTGCGCGCCATCGCGCGCAGCTCGGCCACGGCCTCGCGCTTCTGGCCGAGTGCGACGAGGTAGTCTACGAGCGTGCGCTGGAGCCGCCAACGTTCCGCGTCCGTCTTCGCCTCCGCGATCTGCGCGCGCAGCGAGCCCAGCCGGTCGCCGCCCCCTTTGGCGGCCGCCTCCGCCTGCGGCTTCTCTTCCCCAGCCTCGCCCGCGCCGGAGGTCGCCTCGGTCGCCGCACTCTTCTCCGCCGGCGCCGTCTGCGCCAGCGCCGCCGCTGTAGAGAGGCAGAAGACGAGCATGAAACCTGCGCTCAACACGAAGCTCGTCCCGCGGCGCTTGAACATGGCTGTCTCAACTCTCATCTCTTCCTCCACAACTGGTGAATGGTGAATAGTAAATGGTAGATGGACGAACGATTTTCCCTATTCACCATTGACCATTTACTATTTACCGCTTTTTTTGAGTCCGGGTCGCCTGGCCGGCGCAAGCTGCGGCGCGTAGCTGAGGATGATTCCGCCGAAGCCGACGGCCCAGCCGCGCGCGCGCCCGACGAAGCAGAGGCGTTCGAGCGTGTGGGTCGTGCCGCTTGGCACAATGGCCCAGCGCGCGCCCCCGTCGGTCGTGTGCAGCAGCGTGCCGTTCGCGCCCGCGGCCCAGCCTTCGGAGGCGTCCAGGAATTTCACGTCGAAGAGGTCGGCCGTCGTGTTCGACGCCTGCGGCGTCCAGGTCCGCCCGCCGTTGCGCGTCACGAAGACCTGGCCCTCGGCCCCGACCGCCCACCCGCGGCTGGGGTCTACGAACGAGGTCGCCGTGAAGCGCACGCGCCGCGCCGCTGGCGCGCCTCCCGCGGGGGGAACCAGCCCAAGCAGCATCCCCGCGTTCCACGTCTCGCCGCCATCAGTAGTCTGCAAGAGGGTCGAGCCCGCGCCGACGAGCCAGCCCTGCTCGCCGTCCAGGAACAGACCGCCGAGCAGCAGGTGGCGCGTAGGGACGCGCTGCCGCTCCCAGGTCGCGCCGCCGTCGCGCGTCGTGTAGAGCGCGCCCGCCTCGCCAAAGGCCCAGCCGCGACCGTTGTGCGTGAAGAGCGCGCGCACCAGCCGCGCGTCCTCGTCCTTGCCGAGCACGTTGACGCGGTCCCACGTCGCGCCGCCGTCCGTCGTGCGCAGCAGGTAGGTGCGCGCTTCGTCCAATTCCTTGAGGTCGTAAATACTCCGCTCGCAGACGAGCCAGCCGTTCTGCTCGTCCGCGAAGTAAACGTCGTGCAGCGTGTCCGGCGAAGGGCGCGTGCGCGCGCGCCAGGTCGCGCCGCCGTCATCGGTTCGGAGCAGCACGCCGTTCCCGCCGGCCGCCCACCCGCGCCGCTCGTCCAGGAAGAAGACCGCGTGCAGCCACGCCAGCGACCCCGAACGCTGCCGCGTCCACGCGCCAGAGGCGAGAGCAGTGGGCAGTAAAAACGAGAAGCAGAACAAGGCGCGCGCGAAACTACGGACGCGCGCAGCGCGTCTCAAACTGCCCACTGCCCACTGCCCACTGCCCACTTTTCTCATGAGTGTCCGCCGCGAGTTGCGCGTTCGGCCGCCCCAGCGTCGGCCGCGGGGCGGCGCTCGGTCGCCAGGTGTTTGAGCATGACGAGGACGGGCGTCATGTCCCGGCCCATCGTGAAGGCTTGACGGGCGGCGATGGTGATGGACTCGATGGGCTCAGGCGCGACCGCTTCCTTGGCGCACTGGGCGCAGACGTTGTTGCCGTAGAGTTTTTTGAGCAGCCGGTGCGCGTCGTCCTTGCCTAAGAGCGAGAGGACATCGCCGGGCAGGACCTTCAGGCCGTCGGCCAGCCGCAGCGCGCTCTCCAAATTGACGGTCGTGATGACGGAGGATTGGAGCTTCGAGAGCAGCCCCTGGTCGAAGCCGGTCTGCCGGCAGAAGTCTACTTGCTTGAGGCCAAGCTGCCGCAGGCGGTCGGTGATGAACCGCGCCAGCGGCGTCGCCGGCGGCACAGGTTTTCTACTCATGGGGAAGACTCCTGAAATGCGGAATGATGAATGATGAATGATGAATGATGAATTAAAGACGAATGCTTTTTAATTCATCATTCATCGTTCCGCATTCATCATTTTCTTTACCATCCTCCGGTGAAGACGCGGGCGAAGCTGAGGACAGGGAGCAGGTCCATGACGCGCTTCCAGGTCTTCAGGCGGTTGCCGGGGACGAGGACTTGGTCGCCGGGCACGAGGAAGGCCATCTCTCTGGCCCGGCCCCGCTCGATGTCTTTGACGTTGACGAAAATCGGCTTGACCAGCCCGTCCGCCTGCTGGCGCAGGATGACGACCTTGGACTTGTCGCCCGTGTCGAGGACGCCGCCCGCCATCGCCAACGCCTCCGTGATGCTGTAGCGCCGGGTCATCGTCCGCACGCCGGGCTGCGCCACGTCGCCGACCACCGAGTAGATGGCCGAGACGGCCTTGTCGAGCGAGACAGTCACCTGCGGCTCGATGATGTACTCGTCGAGCCGCTTCCTGATCTCCTCCTGCACCTGCTCCGTCGTCTTGCCCGCGACGATGATGCCTTCGGGGATCAGCGGGTAGCTGATTCTCCCGTGTGGCGGGACGGTGATGCCCATCCGCGAGTAACGCTCCTGGCCGAAGATCGAGACGGAGATGATGTCTTCGGGGCCGAGCCTGTAGGTCGTCAGGAAGTTGTTGTAGTAGGGCAGCACGGCCGCCTCTTCCTCCGAGAGCTGGCCGCGGCGGCCCGCCTGCACTTCTGCGGGCACGTCCTCCGGCAGCGTCGGCACGTCGTCCGGCTCAAGGCGGTCAACGCCCTGTGTGGAAGTCTGCTGAGGCGTCGAGCCCTCCTGTTCAGCCTGCTCGCCGTTGTTCGTCTTCGCGTCCTGGCCGAAGACGGCCCCGAGGATGCCGTCGCGCTTCTTCGGCTCCTTCTCCTCCTGGGTCGGCGGAGCCTGCTGCTCCTCCTGCTCCTGTTTGGGCTCTTGCTGCTGCGGCTCGTCCTGTGCGACGGCCGGGGCGATGAATGTCAGACCGAGCGCGAGCGCGAGCGCCGTGCGTTTGAGCGTTGCCGTCATCTTCATTTCTCTAACACCTCCGAAAACGATTGCCGTAAATCAACGCGCGCCGCGGCCGAACAAGATGGTCTTGACGGTCTCGAACAGGATGGCCGCGTCGAGCGTGAGGCTCTGGTTCTTGATGTAGTAAAGGTCGTATTGCAGCTTCTGCCGCGCGTCCTCAATCGAGGAGCCATAGGGGTACTTGATCTGCGCCCAGCCGGTCAGGCCCGGCGCGATTAAGTGGCGCTGCTCGTAGTAGGGAATCTCCTCCGCGAGCTGCGCGACGAAGTGCGGGCGCTCGGGGCGCGGGCCGACGAAGTTCATGTCGCCTTTCAGGATGTTCCAGAACTGCGGAATCTCGTCCACGCGAATCTTGCGGATAACGCGCCCGACGCGCGTCACGCGGTCGTCCTCCTTGAGCGCCCAGACCGGCCCATTCTTCTCCGCGTCCGTCCGCATCGAACGAAACTTCATCACCATGAAGGGGCGGCCGTTTTTCCCGACGCGCTCCTGCCTGTAGAGGATGGGGCCGCGCGAGTCGAGCTTGATGAGAATCGCCGTCACGATGACAACGGGGAGCGACAGGATTGCGCCGACGAGCGCCGCCGCGCGGTGCATCAGGATGCGCGCCGCGGCGTTCAGACGAGCCTGCCGGCCACGCCCAGAGAAGATGAGCCACGAGGGGCGCATCATGTCCAGGTGGACGCGGCCCGTCAGCCGCTCGTAGAAGGACGCGCCCTCTTCGATGGAGACGTTGCCCGAAAGGCTCAGGTGCAGCAGTTGGTCTGTCGGAAACTGCCCGCGCCGCTCGCCCATAGCCACGACGATGCGGTCCACGTTCTCGCGCGGGACGATCTGCTCAAGCTCGGAACTCAAGCCCACCACGCGCGGGTTAATCAGGCTCTTGCCCAACAGCGCAGGGTCGTTGTCCGTGAAGCCGACGATGCGGAAACCTGCGTCGGGCCTTTCCAGCGCCTCGCGCGCCAATTCGACGGCGAGCGGGCCGGAGCCGACGATCAGGATGCGTTCGCCGAACTGCGGGTGGCCGAGGAGCCAGTGGATGGAGAGCCGCCATGCGACCATCACGCAGAGCGCGAGCGGGAGCGCGATGAGACTGACGCTGCGCCCGATCTTCAGGTGCGGGAAGACGTAGAAGCAGAGCGCCAGCGCGATCCACGCCAGGCCCAAAGCCTGAACCATCCGCAAGACCAGCTCGCGCCGGTCGAGCATCCGGGCGAAGTCGTAAAGGTCGTAAAGGTAGAACGCGCCGAGGCAGAAGAAGGCCATGAGCCCGGCCTTGTATAAGCCGTAGAGTTCGACCAACTCGTACTCGGCGTCGGCTGTGCCAAAACGCAGGTACACGGCCAACACCAGCCCGCCGAAGAGCATGAACGCTTCGGCGAGCAGCAGCAGCACGGTACGCATGTTGTGGCGGCGCGTCTTCACGGAGTAACGGCGGCGGCCTCCCCTTCCTCCTTCATCGCGGCCTGCGCCTTCGGCGGCGCGGGCGTCTTGTCTTCGCGCCTGTAGTAGCGGCGCTGGTAGTAGTAAGAACTCTCGTCCAACTGCTCGTCCGTGCGGTTCAAGACGACGCCGAGCAGGCGCTCGCGCGGGAGCTGCTCGACCAGCCGGTCGAGCGCCGCGTAGCGCGTCTTGCCAGAGCGGACGACGAGGAGCGCGGCGTCCGCGCGGTTAATCAGCACGGTCGCATCGGTGAAGATGCCGAGCGGCGGCGCGTCGATGATGATGTAGTCGAACATGCGGCGCAGGGCGGCGAGGATTTGGCCGAAGCGCGGGCCAGAGAGCAGTTCGGCCACGTCGTCGCGCGCCGCGCCGCCCGGCAAGAGATAAAGCCCCGCGGGCTCCAGCCGGATGATGGCCTCTTCGAGCGTCGCCTCGCCCGACAGGACTTCGGAGAGCCCGATGGGGGCGTCCACGCCGAGGTACTCTGCGGCGCAGGGCTGGCGCAGGTCGCTGTCGATGACGATGGCGCGCACCCCGTCCGTCTGCGCCAGCAGCCAGGAGAGGTTGAGCGCCGTTAAGGTCTTGCCCTCGGCCACGCCCGCGCTCGTGACGACGAAGGCGTGCATCTTCTTGCGCTCGCCGGCTTGCAGGAGGCGCGTGCGTAAAGAGCGAAACTGTTCGCAGTAGGCCGAGCGCGGTTGCGTGACGGCGATGAGATGAGGTTCGACGCGCGCCGCGGAGATGTCCAAGGACATGAACTCCGCGCCGCGCGTCGCCCCGGCAGCGTCCAAAGTTGCCCCAGCAGCACGCGAAGCCGTAACGCCGGAGAGTGCCGACCCGGCGCGTTCCTCGGTGTGCGCAGTGGACGCTGAATCGTGCGCCGCGCGGGTGAAGAGCGGCGAGCTGTCCCAGGGGTGCTCGTCGCCGTTCGCCTGCGTCGCGGGGGGAGCGGCCGGAATTTCGCGGCCCGCGCCAGCCCCGTTGCGGCGCTTCTGGTTCTCGTTCTTCTTCTGGTTTGCTCCGCCAGTCTTGGCGTCGCTCGCACGTTTGAGTGCGTCGTAAACTCTGCCCATTATCTTTCTCCCATCAGGCCCGAACGCCGGAACGCCGCGCCGACCTCGTCAACTTCGGCCGTCCCCGCGGAGCCCGCATCGCGGCCCTCGCGCCCCTCTCTCATGGCTAAGGGTGACGAGCCTTCCCCTTGTGAATGACCGCCGCCGCCGCCCGTGCCGGCGGCCCATAACTCCGCGCGGCCCGCGGCGCTGAAAATCCGCGCAGGGGCCTCGCGCTCCTCGCCCATCTGCCGCCCGCGGTCCCCTCTGGGCAGCATGTCGAACTGGTCTGCGACCTCTTCGATGATCGCGCGGCCGATGACCTCCTCGCCCGCGCTGAAGCCGGTCAGGAGCGAGTTGTCGCAGAGGTTGTTAATCTGGCGCGGGATGCCTTCCGAGCAGCGGAAGATGTAATCAATCGCGCCGGGGCTGAAGATGTCCGTGCGCTCGGCGCCCGCGACCAGCAGGCGCGAAGCGATGTAACGCTCCGTCTCCTCCACGTTCGGCAGAGGCTTGATCTCGCAGCGCAGCGCCACGCGCTGCTTCAACTGGCGGAGGTCCGGGTTGTTGAGCACGTCGCGCAACTCGGGCTGGCCCGTCAGGATGATTTGCAGTTGCTTGGCCGTGTCCGACTCGAAGTTCGAGAGCAGCCGAATCTCTTCCAGCACGTAGGGCGAGAGCCCCTGCGCCTCGTCGATGATGAGCACGGTGCGAAGCCCCCGCGCGTGGCGCGACTCCAGGGTCTTGCCGAGCGCGATTAAAAGCTCGCTCTTCGTCTCCCAGTCCTTCACGTCGAAGAGGGTGGTGATGTGCTGGTAGAACTCCGGCACGGTCAGGCGCGGGTTGAAGACGTAGGCGACGAGGACCGTGCGGTCGAGCCGCTGCATCATCCAGCGCAGGATGGTCGTCTTGCCCGTGCCGACCTCGCCCGTGACGACGACCAGGCCCTTGCCGCTCTCGATGCCGTAGTGCAGGTTCGCCATCACCTCCGTGTGCGACGGGGTGAAGTAGATGAACCGCGGGTCCGGCGTCAGCGCGAAGGGCAGCTCTTTCAGGCCGTAGAATTCTCTGTACACGCGAAATCTCCGGGGGCAGTGGTCAACTGTTCTTTACGAAACGAGCTTATCAAAGATGCGCGTCAGCTTGAGGGCGTAGGCGAGCGCCGGGATGCTGATGATGGCCGCGACGATGCCGGCGGCCAGGAGCAGCAGACGGCGCGTGCCGCGCGCGCTCGCCTCCTGCGGCGTCATCAGCTCTGGGACGGCGACCAGCACGGGGAGCCCTGTGTAGTGCTCGGCGTCGTCCGTCGTCTGGATGGTCAGGAGGCGCGGGACCTCGAAGGCCGCGGCCAGTGCAAAGCCGACGCCGAGGCCGAGGATGAGGCCCATGATGATAAGCATCGGGCGCTTGGGCGCGACCGGGCGCTCCGGCAAGTTCGCCGCGTCAACCACGGCGATGGACTCGCCCTGCTGACTCGTCGTGATGTCGGAGATGGTGGTCGCCTTCTGCTGCTGCGCGAGCAGCGCGTCGTAGCTCTCCTGCTTGGTCTTGTATTCGCTGTCGAGGGTTTCGAGGCCGACCTGGACGCCGGGGATGGCGTTGATGCGCGACTGGAGCCCGCCGATCTGCCCGTTCGTGTCGTCGAGCATCCGCTGCTGGCGGCCGATCTCGCCCTTGGCGAATTCGAGGTCGTACCTGACGGAGTTGATGCGCGGGTCGATCTGCGCCTCGTAGCGTTTCCGCTTCTCCTCGGCGCGGACTTTACCTTCTTCGATGGCCCGCTGCATCTGCTCGCGGATGGCGTCAACCTCCTGCTGCTTCTTAATCAGGTCGGGGTTCTTTAACGTGAGCCCCGGCTTCATCTGGTTATACTCGGCGATGAGCGCCGATTCGCGGTCGGCGAGCTTGGTGTACTCTGGGGCCTTCTTCGGGTCGTTGCCCTCGTCGATGATGTTGTCGATCTCCTGCTGCCGCTGCTTCTCCAGGTCGCCGAGGCGCTGGTTCAGCAGGTTCTGCTGGTCGCGCAGCCGCCCGATGTCGGAGATGAGCGCCTTCTGCTGCTCGTAGAGGCCGGTCAGTTGGCGGCCGAGCGCGTCGCCGCCCATCGGCAGGGTCGAGAGATTGCTCTGCAAGAAGTCGAGGCGCTTCTGGGCGATGGCGTCCAGTTCCTGCTTGACCTTGGCGATCTGCTGCTCGAAGAACTCTTTCGTCAGCTTGCCGGACTTGGACCTATCTTCGGTCTGCGCGTTGATGTACTTGCCGGCCAGCTCGCCCGTCACGACCTGCGTCGTGCGCGGGTCGCGCCCGCGGTAGGTGATGTTGAAGCCGTTGGTGATGTCGTTGCGCGTCGTGTTCAGCTCGACCTTGATGTCCCTGCGCATCCGGTCGATGACGGACTCCATCGGCTCGCCCGCCGCGCGCTCGGCCTCGTAGAGGCGAAACTTTTCGACGAGCGGCTGCAAGGAGCTGCGCGAGGTCACGACCTGGCTGATGGTGGTCAACTGGCGCGTCAGCATGTCCTCGGACATGGCGGGCACGAGCCCGGACGGGAAGGTCGAGGGCTTGACGACGATCAGCGTGGAAGATTCGTAGACGTCTGGCAGGCGCAGGACGACCCAGGTGATGGCGGACGCGATGGCGATGGTGGGCAAGAGGATCAGCCACTTGCGCCGCCAGACGATGCGCGCGTACTCGCCAACGGTTCTCTGGCGGAACTGGACACTCATGTTCGGCACTCCTTGTCTGACTCTAAACTCCGCTCAAGCGCCTTCCGCCGGGCAACGGCGGGAGACGGACGCTTCGAGCAAAGACTTCCCCGGCTTAAAGCGTCGCCAGGGTCCGGCGCGCCTCTTCGGCGTCCGTGAAGTTGGGCTGCTTCTCGCCCAGCTTGATGGCCTGCTCAAGCTCGCGGCGCGCGGCGGCCTTGTCGCCTTTGCCCGCGAGCGCCATCCCCAGATGGAAGCGGTAGCCCGCGGTGTCGCCGGCCTTCTCGACCACCTTCTGCAACTGCTCGACCGCGGGGCCGTGCAGCCCCTTCTTGTAATAGACCCAGCCGAGCGTGTCCGTGAAGCCGGGCACCTCCGGGTATCTCTGGACGACGCCCTGCGCCAGGGCCACGGCCTCGTCCAGGTTGCCCTTGCCGTGTACGGCGTAGGCCCAGGCCAGGTTGTTGGCCGCAATCGCCGAGTTCGGGTCTAGCTCCAACGCCTTGCGGTAGTTCTCGACGGCCGCATCCGTGTTCTGGCGGCTGTCTTCGAGCATCCCTATCAGCGTGTAGGTCGCGGCGTCGTCCGGGCGGCGCGCGATGACCTGGCGATACTCGGCGATGGCGCGGTCCTGCTGCTTCGTGTTGACGAAGAGGGCCGCCAGGTCGAAGTAGGCCGCCAGATAATTCGGGTCGATTTCCAGGGCGCGCCGCAACTCGCTTTCGGCCCCCTGCGCGTTCTGCTCGAAGCCGTAAATGTGCGCCTTCAGGTAATGCAGCGCCGGGCTGTTGGGGCTGGCCGCGAGCGCCTGGTCGATGCGAGCGTGCGCCTGATCCAGCCGCTGCTGCCTGGAGTAGACGTTGTTAATGAGACCATTTAGCGCGTCGAAGTTCGTGTTGTCAATCGCCAGCGCCCGCTCGTAAAGGGCCGCGGCCTCGTCCGGCTTCTTCTCGAAGAGGGCGACGAGCGCGAGGTTGTTGTAGGACGAAGGCGCGTTGGGCGCGACATCGCGGGCGGCCGTCAGGTCTGCGCGCGCCTCGTTGATCTTGCCCAGTTGCAGTTGAGCCACGCCGCGGGCCGTCAAGGTCTTCTGCCGAAGCTCCGCGAGCATCTGCGGCGACATGTCTGCGCTGGGGCCTTCCTGGCCGAGCTTCTCCAGCAACTCGTTGGCGACGACCACGGCCGCGACCGTGTCCTTCGTCGCCAAATTTATCTGCACCTGCATCAGCTTGGCCGGCAGGTATTCCGGGTAATACTTGACGAGGTCGCCAGCGAAAACGCGGGCCTGGTCAACGCGCCCCGCACGGAAATTGGCCTCGGCCATGAAGTAGAGCCCGGAGCGCGAGTTCGGCTCCTGCTTCAAGACCTCCTGTAGGTCTTCGATGGCCTTCTTCGCGCCGTCGGGGTCGCTGCCCTGCAAGTGTATGCGCGAGCGGAGCAGGAGCGCCTGCATGTCGCGCGGGTTGGCCCTGAGAACCTGCTCGACCTGATCGCTGGCCCCGCGCGCGTCGCCGCGCTGGAGCATGATCTCGGTCAGGCGATAGTGGCCGCGCGTGTAGTCCGGGCTCTTGCCGAGGATCTCTCGGTAGAGAGCGATGGCCTCGTCGTAGCGCCCGACCGAAGAGTAGAAGTCTGCGAGGATGTAGCGGCCCTCGGGCTTGTCCTTGTCCAGCTCGGCCAGCGCCTTGTAAGCCTCCTCGGCCTTCTCCGGCTGTTTGTTGACGAGGTAGAAGCTGGCGAGGACGAAGCGCGCGTCGCGGTTCTGCGGCTCGACCTCGACGGCGCGGCGGAACTCGGCCTCGGCCTGGTCACGCTTGCCGGCCTGGACGAGAAACTTCGCGTACTCCATGTGGCCGAGCGCGCTCTGCTCGTTGACCGAGATGGCGCGGCGGAAAATCTCCTCGGCCTTCGCGATGTCGTTCGTGCGGATGTAATACTTGGCGAGCGCGATGACCGATTCGACGCGCTTCGGGTCCAGCTCGATGGCGCGGTTCAGCTCGGCCAGCGCCTCCTGGCGCTTGTCCTGCGCGAAGAGCACGTCGGCCAACAGGACGTGGCCGGCGACGTGGTTCGGGTCTTTCTGAAGCACTTCTCGGACGAGCCGCTCGGCCTCGGCCACCAGTTCGGGACTCTTGCGGATGGCGTTGGCCCCTACGTAGTAGGTGCCGAGCTTGACGCGCGCGTCCAGGTTATTGCCGTCAAGCTCAATCGTTACCTTCAGCTCTTCGAGCATCTCGCTGTAGCGCTGCAAGCCCTCGTAGGCGCGCGCCAGGCCCCAGTGGGCCGGGGCCAGCCGCTCGTCAATCTGGACGGCGTTGCGGAACTCGATGGTCGCTTCCTGATACTTCTTCTCTTTGAGAAAGGCTTCGCCGCGCTCGACGTGCTCGGCCTTGGACGTTTCGGCGCTCTTGCAGCCGATGAGTCCGAGCGCTGCGACCAGGATGATGATGAAACGGGCTAAGACGAAGGTTCGGCGGGTACACTCTTGTTGATTCATTTGTACGGAAACTCCCTGGCGCGCCCTCCCCAATTCCTGCGAAAACCGGGGCAAACGGCTTTCGCGTGGGCTGCGGGCGCGCACTTTGTTGAAAACTCGAAACGCCCTCGCACGAAGGTGCGCGGCGGGCAATGCCGCGCGCCTGCCGGGCGCTTCCGAGCGAAAAGTTGTCAAAAGACCTGTTGCGCTGTTCGGTTCTGGCTAAAAACAGTCTTAGAAAACGACCAATCGCCCCCGGCTTCCCGAAAAGTATGAAAACTTCATCCGGGCCGGATTTCAGTCCGGGACGAACTCCCTGAGCGCCGGGGAGATTTGCGCGGCGAGGTCCGTGGCGGCCTTGAGCGTCGCCTCCTCGTCGCGGCCCACGGGCATCATGACGCGCACCATCGCGCCGTCGGAGCGGCGCAGCCGGATGCTGTCAACCACCGTGTAGAACTTGCCCCAGTATTCGCTCGCCACTTTCCGGCCGCGCCCCTGATACCAGTAGACGAGCAGTTGCCTGTCCTGGCCGTTCTCGACGATGTAGCGGTTGGCTTCGAAGGCCGGCGAGCCGTCGGCCGGCTGAATCCAGACCCGCGCCGCCTCGTTCATCTCCCAGCCGGAGCCGGGCAGGCAGTTGAGCGGGCTGTGATAGGTCGCGCCCGTGCGCTGCGACGCGTAGTAACCGACGTAGAAGGAGGCTGCGCGGCCGTCCGCCCCCCTGTAAGTGCGTGACAGGTAGTCGTCGGCGCGCAGGACGCTTTCGGTCTGCGCGTCGAAGCGCTGGTCCGTGCCCGACTGGTTCCAGGAGCCGACCTGCGCGGGCATCTCCGCGAGGGCGCGGCGGGGGACTTTCGCCTCGCCGACCCACTCCCAGAAGTTGACGACGCCGCCGCCCACCAGGAGCAGCGCCAGCAGTAGCCCGAAACGCGCGGAGTCTTTGAGCTTCGTTTTCATCTTCACTCAACTCCTTCCGCTGTCATCACGCCCGCGGCCGTCGCCGGCTTTGCGTCCGGCTTGACGACCTTCGGAGTCTCCGTCGTGGCTTTGGCTCGGCCGCTGCCGCTGTCGCCGTCGTTGCTGCCGCGGCGGCCGATACGGTCAAGCAGCCAGCCGACGGCGAACAGGAGCAGGAAGGCCACGATGTAGACGACCCAGCCCGAGAAGGTGTGGAAGAAGCCGTCGGCGACCTCCGTGCCGTAGTAGTGCGAGAGCACGCCCGTACCGCTGACGCGCATGGCGTTGGTCAGGATGGCTATGGGCACGGCCGAGCCGACGAGGATGACAGCGCGCCAGAACCCGTAGCTCTTGAGATTCGGCAGCCAGCGGCCGCCGCCTGCGCCGCCGTCGCCGTCCTTACTCTTCGGGCGCGTGAAGTAGGCGAAGACGACCGCGAGCGTCAGGAGCGTCATCAGCGAGCGGATGCCGCTGCAAGCCTCTACGACCTCCAGCTTCTTGGTCTCGCGCGCGCCCTTCGGCATCAGCTCGATGACGTTCCCCTGCCTGAGCACGGGGATGTCGAAGAGCCGCATGGCCCAGACGGCGCACTTCGAGGCGAAGATTTGGAGCGGGAAGGCAATCTTGTTGAAGATGATGGCCGGAATCGGAATCGCCAGGACGAGCAGCGCGAACGGGACCGCGAGGAGCCGCAGGAGCCGCCAGCCCCAGAAGTAGATGGTGACGCCGGCGAGCATCAGGAGCAGCGACATGCGCTGGACGTAAAGCTCCGCGCCGGCCGTCCCGACCCAGAGGCCGAGGATGGCCATGACGACCAGGGCCCCGCCCCAGAGGGTCGCGGGCTTCTGGACGGCGCGGCCCAGGCGGTCGCGTTCGAGCCAGATGATGTAGGCGATGACGACCGGAATCAGCAGGCCGTGCGAGTAGTTTTCGTCGGTCCACCAGTCATAGCCGAGTTTACGGAGCACGCCGAAGTAGACGAAGGCGAGCGCCAGGCTCACGGCGACAGGTTTCCAGAGATGTCTGGGGAATGGGGCACTCATGCAATAGCTTTCCGCGGGAATCGCTTTCAGAACCGGGGAGGGCAATTCCCCAGGACAAAAGCAGGTCGTGGCAGCGTAGGTGACGCGCGCGGCCGCTTAAGCGGGACCGGCGCGCAACCTAGAGATTACCTCAAAGAGCGTCCCGGAAACAATCTATTTGTTTCGCCGGGGCGGCAAGAGTTTCTAAACGCTCATTCGGCCCCCTTTTCCGCCGAACCAGGGATTTCGGGCGTTACTGCTCCTTAAAGATGATGAAAGCGGGCGTCAGCCGGTTCGTGTCGGAGCGCTCGCCCTTGAGGCTGAGGCCGCGGCGGGCCAGCTCGCGGCCCAGGAGCCAGCGGGTCTGGAACGTCTCATGGCCGAAGAGACGCGTCTTCGTCTGCCTCCCGGTCAGGTGGTAGATGGCCCCGACGGCCAGGACGCGCCCGGCGTGGACGGTCTGGAGCAGCCGGCGGGAGGCGATGCTCTGCCAGAGGTCGCTCAGGTAGTAGCGCGCGTGATGAATCTTCAGCAGGAGGACTCCGCCTGGGCGAAGCACGCGCGCGATCTCGCCCAGGGCGCGCGCGTTGTCCATGTAAGGCAGGGCCAATCCGCAGTTGACCACGTCGAAGCCGGCCGATGGGAAAGGCAGTTCTTCGGCCGCGCCGCAGACGAAACGGATGCGCGCGCCGGGCACATGCTCGGCGTAGAAGTCGCGCCCCATGCGGCAGGCGCGCTCACTCGGGTCGAGCCCTACCCCGGACGCGCCCTTGAGGGCGACGAATGGGTAGAGCACCTGGCCGAGGCCGCAGCCAACGTCGAGCACGCGCTCGACGCGCAAGCCGGCGACCGCGTCCAGGTAAGACTGAAAGTGCGCCGGCTCGCTCATCGCGGCCAGCAGGCCCCGCCCGGAGCTTTGCAGGTACTGGTCGAACTCCTCCGCCTCTTCTTTCGGGGCTCTCCTCATCAAGCCTCTACTCCCCTTCAGCCCGGCCGGCGTAGAACCTCCGCAGCAGCCCCGGTGCGATTCTGAGCAGAAGGAGCGCGGCCTTTAGTTTCAAATTGCGGTGTGCGGGTTCGACTCTGCGGAACGCCTCGCGGGCCTCGCGGTACTCGCCCTTCGACAGGTGCAGCTTGCCGGTTTCGAGTTCCAGATTCGCGGCCGTCGCGGCAATCGCCCGCGAAATCTCTTCGCGCTCGCCGGGGCTCAGGTCATACGTGCTCTCGATTCTCCCGAGGACGCGCAGCTCCCTCCTGATCTGGTTCAGCGCGTCGCCCGACAAACTGCCTTCGTGATAACGGTAGCGCAGCAGCACCTTGCGCTGGTAGCCGACGCGCGCGCCGCGCCGGACGAGCCGCACCCACAGCTCGAAGTCCTGCGAGTTCCTGAGCCCCTCGTCGAAGAGGCCGGCTTCGAGGACGAGCCCGCGGCGCGCGACCACGCCCGAAGTGATGACGTTGCACCGGCCGCTGATTAAGCTCGCAAACGTGACCTCGCCTTCGGAGGGCGCGATGTCCATGAAGGTGCGTCCGGCCAGTGGCGAATCCCCGAAGAGAAGGGCGTCTGCGTAGACCAGATCGTAGCCGCCCGCGCGGATGAAGCCGAGCTGCTCGCCCAGGTAGTCCGGCAGCCACAGGTCGTCCGCGTCCAGGAAGGCTACGAACTCGCCGCGCGCGGCGCGCAGGCCCGCGTTGCGCGCCGCGCCGGCCCCCTTGTTCTCCTGATGGATGTAGACGAGGCGCTCGCTGTAGGGCGCGAGCGCCCGCTCCAACGCTTCCGTGTCGGGCGAGCCGTCGTTGACGACGATCACCTCGTAAGCCTCGAAGGTCTGCGCCGCGACCGCGTCGAGCGTCTCCGCGATGAACGGCGCGACGTTGTAGGCGGGCATGATGACGCTGACGACCGGCGAGTCCGCGCCGACGGCTTCCTGCTCAAACATGATTCGACTCTGCGGGCAGGGCGTATTGGCCTTCACATTTTTTCCAGTACGTGTGGTAAGTCCGCGCCGCCTCAATGACGTGCTCGTAGTCGCGCAGGCCCGTGGAGTGAATCCAGGCTGCGAGACGGAGGTTCCTTTTGTTGAGGAGTTGGTCTGGGAAATCGGCCGCGCGCAACAGCTCCGACATCTGCTTTCGCAGTCGCTTCCTCAGCGCCGCGCGCTCGGCCGCCTGGTAGTCTGCGGCCCACTGGTAGGCGAGCCCCTCCGGGGCCGGCAGCGGGCACGGCTCGTGGCCGGGATAGGACTGCCACGGGACTGCTGTGACCGACGAATGAAACTGGGCCAGCCACTTGACGTAGAGCTTGTGACGGAGGCACAGGTCGAGCGGGGCGGCGACGATAGCCGCCAGGAACTCGCTGTCGAAGAACGGGAGCTGAAATTCCAGCCGGTGCAGGTCTATGTTCTCGAAGTGGCGCGCGAGCTTGCGCCGCTGGTCGTTGACGAGCAGGAAGAGGTGAAAGCCGCGCGCAGGGTCGGCCGCGCTCAGCTTCTCAAGCTCCTCGCGGACGCCTCTGTTGATGATGCGGTCGAGGTCCGCGAACACTTCCGGCCGGAAGAGGTTCGGGGAGACGTAGACGTACTCGCGCCGGACGTACTCTTCGATGGCCGCCTCGATTCTTCCTGCGCGCATCAACTCTACAATCTTCTCGCCGACGTGAACGTGACCGAGCGCGACGCTCCCGCCCTCGCCGCTCCAAACAATCGCGGGGCGCTCCGCAGGGTAATCCTGGCGATGCGGCGACTCGGCCCAGACACGCGCCATCAGCGACGAATAGTCGGGCACGTGGTCGCCCGCCTCCTTCGGTATCTCCGAGTGGATGGCTCCCGCGCGGCGCGCGTACTCCAGGCCGAAGATTTGGTCCTGCGTATGCGGGCGCGCGAAGTTGAACGTGTGGACGCGCACGTCGAGCGAGCGCAGGGCGGCGACGACGCACCTGGAGTCCAGGCCGCCGCTCAGGTAGGCGACCGTCGTCGTGTCGCTCCTGTTCCGGCGGGCCACCGCATCCGCGAAGCTGTCGTACAGCCCGCGCAGTATCTTCTCTTCCGGCTCGTTTGAGGGCGCGATGGCGTCCCAGCGCCAGTAGCATTGCCGTGTGACTTCCGGCCCCGCGATTCGGACCACTTCCGCCGCCTCCGGCAGGAAGATGTCCGCGTAGGGCGTGCGCGAAGCGAGCGGGTAGCCGAGGCCGACGATCTCCGTGACGGCGCGAACGTCCATCCTCTTCGGTACTTCGCCGAAGCCCTCTATGACGCGCATCGCGCTGGCGAAGACGACGTAATCTTCGCCCAGGTAGTAGTAGAGCGGCCGCAGGCAGAGCTTGTCGGCGATGAGCATGAGCGCGCCGGTCGCGGGCCGGTAGTGCGCGGCGCAGAAGACCCCGCGCGCCTTTTCCAGAACTCCCAGGTCGCCGCCGAGACACGCCTCGTGTATCAAGCTCAAGTCGCCTTCACGGCCCGGCCGCGCGCCGAGCAAGGGCTCTCCGGCCAGCAGCGTGACGGCCCCCTCCGCGTCAACCTGGACGCCCGGCTCGCCGTACGCGCCCACGTCCACCTTGAGCAGACAGCTCCGCTCGTCCTCGAAGACGCGGACCTCGTCTGAGGGCTCGCGCGAGATGAGACGCCGCAGCGAGTCGCGCGCCGAGGCGTGGACCGCGCGGTCCTTGTGACGGCTGACGATTCCTGCGATTAAGGTCATTGAGGTTCTCCGGCCAGTCCCTTTCCGCAACGGTTCAGCCGGCGGCGATTTTCCGCTCACGCCTGCGCGGCAGCGCGGCGGCGACGCCCGTGAGCCACCCCTCGAACTCGACATCCGAGAACGCGGAAGTGTCCAACAGCCTGGGGAGCAGCAAGGGGTGTGACTGGCGCGAGGCGAAGCCTATGTCGCACGTGGTCGCGGAGACGACGCCCGCCTCTTCGAGCCAAGGGAGGAAGGCCAGGTCGTAAACCCCGCTCGGATAGCAGAAGTGCGTAGGCTCTGTGCTCGTCATCGCGCGGATGCTCTCGCGGTTGTCCGACACTTCGCGCAGGAACAGCGCGCGGTCGGCCGGCGTGCGGTGGCGGTGCGTGTGCAGTTGTATGTCGAAGCCCTCGGCGGCGAGTGTGCCGACTTCCTCCGGCGAAAGAATGCTGAGCAGGCGTTTGGCGGCGATGGCCTCGTAGTCCAGCTTGAGCCGTTCGGCCAGGCGGCCTGCGAGCGCGTCCTTCTCTTCGGCGGACAATTTATTCTCGCCCGCGAAACGGCGCAGCTCGGCCGCCGCCAGCCGCCGCCCCGCGTCGTCCGCGAGGTCCGCCGTCACGTCCCGCCCCGTCAAACCGCCGAGGTCCAGGCTCGCGCCCCTCCCTTTCCAGAGCAGGTAGGAGCAGGCAACGTCGAACACCGGGCGCGGGTAGTGCGAGTAGAAGGTCGTCAGGTAGACGGTGGCGGGGAAATTAAACTCGCCGAGGACGGGGCGCGCCTCCCTGTAAAAGTCGTAGGTGCCGTCGTCGAAGGTCAGCGCCACGCACCTCTCTGGAAGCTCTCCGGCGTACATGCGCTCGATGGCCTCGCCGAGCGGCAGGACGGCGCAGTCAGACTTTTTCAGCAGCTCCATCCTTCGGCGGAACTGCGACGGCGACATGTAGAGCGAGCCGTCCCAGAGGTGCTCGTCCTCCAACGAGAGGCCGTGATAGGCGAGAATCAAGAGCCGCTGGCCGCGCCAGCCGCTGTCGCTCACGAGCCGGAAGACGCCGCCCGACTTGAGCGATTGGAGAGTCACCTGCTTGAATTTTTTCAGCATCTCTTACGGTTCGTTCAGGCCGTGCCCAGCAAGTCGGACTTCGACAGCGGGACCGCGAGGATATTCAGGAAGCTCTTCTCGATTCCCCGCAGGGGCGTGAGTCCGCCTCCGCGCTGCACCTCGAAAAAGCTGTAGCGCGGCCGCTCCAGGCCGGCCAGCAAGTCTTTCGCCGCCGAGACGCCGACGCCGAAGGCGTTCGAGGCGCACTCGTTGGCCTCGAACAGAACGACGGGCGCGTCAGCGCGGTTCAGCGTCTCGCGCGCACCTTCGAAAACTAAAATCTCCGCGCCCTCCACGTCGCACTTGATGAAGTCCGGCCGCGGCAACTTCTCTTCTTCGATGAGCCTGTCGAGCCGGCGCTCCTCGCACGCGACGGCGTGCGCCCCGCCGTCCTCCTTGTAGACAGGCGAATCGACCGTCCAGTTCTTCAGGCTCGCCACGGAATTGTCGGGCGGGACGAACAGCGTTGACTTGGCCTCCTTGTTCGAGAGCGCGACCGCGTGCAGGGTCGCGTTGCCCAGGCCCCCCATGGTGCGCCTGAGCGCGGGCAGCAGCTCTTCGTTCGGCTCGAAAGCGTGAAGGTGTCCGCGCTCGCCGACGAGATGCGAGAGCAAGATAGAATGGAGCCCGATGTTCGCGCCGATGTCGTAGGCCACCCAGCCGTCGCGCACGAAGCGCCGCATGACGCTCACCTCGTCCAACTCGCGCCAGAGCCCTGTGTAGGGCGACTCCATCAAAATCGGGTGCGCGCCCGCGAGCCGCAAGTCCACGTAAACGGGCGACCATCCCGGTATCTCGACGGGGACGCGCTGCAACGACTCCACGCGCCGCGCGAGCGCGTAGGTCAAACGTGTCCCGCCGCGCAGGCGGCTGCGGAGGTAGAGTCGCATCAGGCGGGCGAGCAGCGCGGGCCTCGCGTTAGACTGGGCTCCCATCATACGGCCGATTCGTTCCTTCTACTTTTTAAGAGCAGCAACGTTTCTTTGAAGTTTTGAATGGCGAGTCGGCCGGCCGGCAGGATGAGAAAGACCAGCAGCGCGACCAGCAGGGCGGCGACGCCCGACAGCAGCAGCCGGACGGGCAGAGCGTAGGGCGCGACGAGCGGGCGCGCGAGGTAGACGACGACCAGCGTGGCCGCGGCCGCACACACGGAGGGCGCGATTGTCCTGTAGAAGTCGAGGGGACGCACAGGCCCCTTGCGTCCCGCGTACCAGAAGAGGAGCGGCGTCGTCAGAAACAGATCGGTCGCGGCGTAAGAGGCCGCCACGCCCGTCGCCCCCCAGGGCAGGCCCGCGACGATGGCCACGACGGCTATCGCGCCGCTGATCGCGCCCCACTTGAAAATCTCGCGCGTGCGGTTCTGCGTCGTGAACAGCCAGAGAACGGTCCTCGTCACGGGCTGGATGATGGCCGCGACGCCGAGCAGCATGAAGATGCGCCCGCTCTCGCGCCACTGCTCGCCCAGAAGAAAGAGCGTCACCCAGTCGGACGTGGCGATCATCAGCGCGATGCCCGGCATCGTGATCATGGCTATCTTTTCGAGCACGCGAAGGTACGCGCCTCTGTACCTTTCGGGCGCGTCCACCAGGCGGCTCAGCGCGGGCACGGCGACCGCCGCCACGGGCGCGTTGATCTGCTCCATAGGGAGCAGCAACATCTGGTACGCCTTCGAGTAGAGGCCGAGCTGGTAAGAGCCCCAGTATTTACCTATCAGCGCGTTGTCCAGGTTGCGCGAGAAGAAGTTAATGAAGCTGTAGCCTGTGACGTTGCCGCCGTAGGAGAGGATGGCGCGCACGCCTGCGCCGCGCGACGGCAGGCCGGGCCGCCAGCCGCACGCCGTCCAGGAGCCCACGACCCTCACCGCGGCCGTCACCAGTTGGTTAAGCACGATGGCCCAGTAGCCCGCCCCGTACCACGCGGCGACGACGGCCGCGGCGAGGCCGAGGAGCAGAGCGGAGGCGTCTATCGCGGCGAGGGCCGCGAAGCGCATCTGCCGGCCCAGCAGCGCCTCGTGCTGAATCGCCAGCCCCCCGACGAGAATGCTGAGGGCGTAGCCGATGGTGATGCCTACGAGGCGCTGCTCACCATAAAACCACGCGAGCAGCGGCGCGCCCGCAGAGGTGATGAGGGCGATGCCTGCGCTCAACCCCGCGTTGACCCAGAAGAGATTTGTGACCTGCCGGTGCGTCAACTCGGGCCAGCGAATGGTGGCCGTCGAGAGCCCCATGTACTGAAACATGGTGACGAAGTTGACGAGGATGGCGACCATGCCGATGAGGCCGAAGTCCTGCGGGGTCAGGAGCCGCGCCAGCACGATTGTCGCCCCCGTGCTGATGATGAACTTCAAGCCCTGCGAGCCCATTGTGACGGCCCCGCCGCGCGCCGAGCGCCTGCCTAGATCGTCCTTCAGATGATCGGTGCGGAAGTGGCGGTCTGGGTCTAGCGGGCTAGACTCGTGCTGGCTGGGTGTCGGCGTTTCGGGCATCGTCTGGACTCGCACGTTTGGGGCAAACTCACCTGGAGTCTGTTAGGCAGCGCCGCGCCATTTAAGCACGGCGGATTGCCGGGAGTCATTCTAGCACCAACCGCCGCCGTCGAGCCGAAGTTCACGCGCACACGTCACCTGATGGACACGCTCGCGGCGTTGCTCCGCACGGAGCCCACGATGATCGTCAAGTCAACCTGGCCAGCCCCCTGTAGCTCCGCGGGCAGCACGACGTTGACCTGTTCGAGGCCGGGGAACGAGCCGGCCAGTCCGGCGTACTCGACCGGCAGGCGCAAAGTCCGCCCGTCGCTCGTGTACGCTTCGACCTTGACGGATTCTGCGAGGTTGACGAGCGTGACGGGGCCGACGTGAACGTCGTTCGCCGCGTTGCTGTTGACGGCCCCGGCGCTAAGACCGGTCGCCATAATCATCAGGCGCGTGCGCTTATCCGTCCCGAAGTTGGCCTCTGTGGTGGCGTCGAAACTGCCGCGCTGGTTGGTGGCTGCGTTGAGGACGAGCCCCGCGCCGGCCCCGCTCCCGTCCGTAGTGAAGATGGCTGGAACGGCCGTGGCGGGCTCGACGTGAGCCGTCCCGCGCGAGACGAGGCCGTCCTGTGAAGTGACCAGGAACTCTATGTCGCCGGTGGTGACGTCCGAAGGGACGTAGAAGCTGACGCGCGACGGCGAGACGGCGATGACAGGGGCGGCACGGCCCGCGACCGTCACACTGATGCCCGTTAATTCGTAAGGCAAGGAGCCGTCGGCCATCAGCGCGGCGTTGGCTGCCTCTGCCGCCAGCGGGCTGACGGCGGGGTCGCCCAGGATGGTCGCCAGGCTGCCGGGGCTGATGGCCGGGGCCAGGCTGGCGCTGGAGCGTATGTCCCCGACCCCTATGACGGCGGGGGTCGCGGTGCTCGCGTGGGCGGCGTAGACGGCAGCCGCCGAGCCGCCTCCCCCCTGCATCAGGTTTGTCACCTGGGCGAGTTTCGCCGCCGCGATTTGCAGGCGGCTTTGGATCCCGGACGCGGGCGCGTTGGCCCTGGTCAGCGCGGCCGCCGCGCGCGAGAAGTAGAGCGCGGCGCGCAAGCCGTTATCAATCTGGTCGGACGAGACGAAGCGGGCCGACTCGTTGTAGAAGGTGATGTAAGCCTGCTGGATGCTCTGCGCCAGCAGGTCTATCTGCGCGGCCGAACTGGTTTCCGCGGCCGCCAGCGTCGTGGCCTCGGCCTGAGCCGTGGCGACAAGCGGAGGCGAGACCAACTCAGGAGTCGGCGTCGGGGTCGGCGTCGGCGTGGGCGTAGGCGTAGGCGTCGGTGTGGTCGAGCCGTCGGGCTGGACTTTGAGGATGAAGAGGTCGTAACGGCCTGAGTTCTCCCAGTTCGACGTGAAGGCCACGTAGCGCCCGTCGCGGCTGATCGTCGGCTTCGGCATCGCCCAGTAGCCTGTCGTCTCCGTCTTGTTATCGACGAAGGAGCGCGTGTGGCAGAGCCTTCTGATCCTCTGGCTGCCATCCAGAGAGACCTGGATGATCTCGTCCTCGAAGATGTGGGTGTCGGGCATGGCGTTGGCTTCCGGCTCGTCGTAGGTCCCGATGGTGATCCACGACTCATCCTCAGCCAGCATCGTCCCGTGAAAGTCGTTCGTCCAGTCCGCCACTCCGTCGGCGGTCTTGAAGCTCAACGCCTGGTTGTGCGTGTAGATGTTGTTCAGGCTCCTGTACGAAATGCCGTCTTCGTAGTTGTCGAAGCCGATGATGGTGCCCGTGCCCATGTCCCCGTGCCCTGGCGTGTGGTCAACTTCCTTGGTGAAGGCTTGATACTTCCCCGTCTCCACGTCGAGGATGCGAGTCCCCGTGCCGTCCGCCTGCTTGGTAGGAATGACGATGTGCAGCCAGCGGCCTGACTTATCGATGTGTACTTCGTTGACGCCCCCTGCGAACTGCGTCGCGCTCTCGTGGACGAGCACTTTATCGACCGAGCGCCGGTAGACGATGTAAGCGATGGGCTCGCCGTTATTCTCCCCGGCCCGCAGGTGCAGCCAGCAGAACGTGTCCTCGTCCTCAGACATGTACATCTGCCGCAGGTAGTCCTGCCCGCCGGAGAGCGCCCCCAGATCCTTGATGAGCGTGAAGGTCTTAGTCAGCACGTTGTAGGTGTAGAGCTTCATCCCGCCGTAGAAGTAGCCGGAGAACGTGTAGATCACGTGCGGGTCTTTCGTAGACCAGACGGAACTCTCCCAGTTCGGGCCGCCGCCTCCCGGCAGCGCGTTGGGCAGCGTCTCGGACGAGCCCGTCAGCTCAAAGTTGACGGGGTCGAACCCCTTGATCACAGCCTCGCCCATCGCGCCCTTGCGGATGAGCAGCATGGTCGAATCGCTGTTGAAGGTCGGCCAGTGTGAGTAGAAAGTGCCGAACCCAGGGGCCGCGCCGTCCGACGCGTCCGTGGCGCGCATGATCTCTGAGCCGAAGACGGGGTCCGTGAACTTGCCACCGGCGGCCGGCAAAGTCGGCAGCGCAGGTTCCGCGTACACGCCGCGGTCAGTCTTGACGCTCGGACCCGTCGATTGCCCGTGCGTTACCTGTAGCCCGAAGATGCTGGCGGTAATGGCCGAGATGAAAAGCAGCAGGTGTAGGAAGGAACGAGGAGTGTGCCGCTTAGAGCTGCGTGCGGGAATCATTAATAGTTGACCTCACTTCGGCAACCGGACGATCTCCTCGGACGGCTCGGTCCCGGAGACTCCTGGCTTTGCGAACCCGCATCGCTGCGGGGGTGCCTTTAATCGGTGATTGCTGCGCTTGCGAATGGGCGCATTGAGAGTGCTTCGCTGAATAGAACGGCGACGACCGCACGCGCTGGATTTAAGCCCGGTTGAGTGGGCTTACACGTCTACCGGACTTTCCGGCGAATCTTGTCGGACGAAGAGAGGCGTGTAGCTGTGTGGTTGAATGGAGAAAGGAAGGGATGAGCCGGGCTGAAACCACCGGCATGCAAGTCTGGGCTGTCGCAGGTGGCCAAAGGCCATGACTTCGCCTCTCAGAGTCGTGCGGAGATGGCACGCCTGCAAAGGAAGTTATGGCTTTCTCGGATCGCCTTCGGCAACCAGACAATCTCCGCCGAGCGGAGACTCACGGCTTTGCGCCCCTACCTCGCGGCAGGTTTGCCTTTATCGTGTGCAATCATCGCTTGATAAAGAGCATCGTTACCGCCAAGGACGATAACGTACAAATGGATTAAACAATATTTGCCAATAGCTGTCAAGGGGTTAAATTTCCAGGGACAGAAGGAGCTTAATCCCCTCACAACTTTAGAAATAGCTGGATTTTCGCGGTTGCTGTCGTTATTATCAAGCGTGGCGCGACGCCCCTTCATTCGGCCTTCCGCGACCCCGCTCGTCTCCTGTTGCGACATCAGAGAGTGTCCGGTTTGAAAGTATCAGTCATTATCCCTCTCTACAACAAAGCGCCCTACGTGCGGCGGGCGCTGGACTCTGTCGCGGCGCAGACCTTCGCGGACTTTGAAGTGGTCGTGGTGGACGACGGCTCCACGGACGGCGGGGGTTCGGTCGTCGCCGGCTACGTGGACGCGCGCTTTCGGCTCGTCACACAGCCCAACGCAGGGCCTGGCGCGGCGCGCAACACAGGCATCGCACAGGCGCGCGGGCGTTTCATAGCGTCGCTCGACGCGGACGACGAGTGGCTCCCCACCTATCTGGAAGAGAGCGTCGGCCGCCTGGAAGAGTTCGGCCCCGAGGTGGCCTCGATTTCGTCCGGCTACCTGTTGCACCCTTCGGGTCTCTCGACGGAGCCGATGTGGCGCAGGCGCGGGCTGACGGAAGGCGTCTACCGCGTCCGCCCCGAAGCGTCGCCGTGGCTGGTGGTCAGCCAGCTAGCCTACATGACGCCCTGCACGACCGTGGCGCGCGCCGAAGTGATTCACAGGTGGAAGGGGTTTTACAGCCGCGAGAAATGTCTCTTCGCCGAGGACGCTTTTCTCTGGCTCAAAGTGCTGCTCAACGAAGCGGTCGCCTTTAACCTCAAGCCGCTCGTCGCCATTCACACGGAGGCTTCGGGACTGAGCCAGAATCTGCGCGGCCCGCGCCCGGTCGAGCCGTTCCTGACGGACCCAGGCGAGATCAGGGCCGCGTGCCCGGAGCCCCTGCAAGACCTGCTGGCCCGCGTCCTGGCGATTCGCGCGGCCAAGACCGCGTGCATGCTTGGCTACTGGGGCCGCTGGCGCGAGGCCCGCTCGCTCATGCGCAGGTTCACGACCCGTAAGGATTGGCGGCTCCCATACTACGCGCCCGCCGTCGTGTGCAGCACTCCGGCAGGGGCTGCGCTGGGGAAGATGTGGCGGGGCGTGAACACACTGGCCGGCAAGGGGGGAGCAGGTTAAATTGTCGCAGGTGAGAGACGCAGTGACCACCGAGATGCAAACGCGCGCGCAGGCCATCAGGATTCTGGCCGTCGTCGAAGCCACGGATGTCAACGCGATTGCCAAGAACGTGATGGAGTTTCACCGCTCCGCCCTTGAGTTGAAGGAGAAGGACGGCGGCCCGAGCGCGGTCGAAACTTCTCTGGTGACGTTCGACCGGACGAACGATCAGGCCAAATCGCCGAACCAGTTCGTGGCGGCCGCACGCGCGATGGGGATGGAGGTCGAAGTCATCCCGGAGCGGTTCCGCTTCGACCCGCGCGTCGTCACGGCCCTGCGCCGGATAGCCGCGCGGCTCGCTCCAGACCTCGTCGTCACGCATCAGGTCAAGTCGCACCTCCTACTAAAACTCTCGCGGCTCTGGCGGCAATACCCCTGGGTCGCCTTTCACCACGGCTACACCAGGACGATGGCCAGGGTGCGCGTCTACAACCGCATGAACCGCCTCTCGCTGCCTTACGCCGACCGCGTCATCACGGTCTGCCAGGCGTTCGCAGGGGAGTTGACGAAGGCGGGCGTGCGGGCCGAGCGAATCCTCGTCCAGCACAATTCGATTCGCCCCGAAAAGACTGCCGGCACGGAAGAGGCCGAGACGCTCAGGGCGCGGCTCGGCGTCGCGCAGGGCGAGCGCGTCGTGCTCGCCGTCGGCCGACTCTCGGCCGAGAAGGCGCACGCGGACCTGCTTTCGGCCTTCCGGCTCTTGCCAGAGGCCGCCCCCGGAGTGAAGGTCAAACTGGTCATCGTCGGCGACGGCCCCGAACGCGGGCGGCTGGAAGCGGCTGCGGAGTCCCACGGCCTATCCGACAGCGTTCTTTTCATCGGTCAGGTCGGCGACGTGAGGCCGTACTACGCGGCGGCGGACGTGCTGGCGCTCCCGTCGCACACGGAGGGCTCGCCGTACGTGCTGCTGGAGGCGATGGCCGCCGGCCTCCCGGTCGTTGCGACTGAGGTCGGCGGCGTGCCCGAGATGGTCTCGGACGAAGAGAGCGCGCTGCTGGTCCCTGCGCGCGACCCGCGCGCGATGGCTGCGGCGCTGGCGCGCGTCCTGACGGACGGAGGGCTCGCGCGCGGGCTGGCGGCGAACGCTTCAATGCTCGTCGCCACGCGCTACTCACCCGAAACCTACGTCCGCTCGCTGCTGGGCATCTACCGTCAGGTCATTGCGGGCGCGCCGCCTTCGCAAAAAGTGTGAAAATCGCGGGCGATTAGTGGTATATTCCAGGAGGAAAGAGTGGCCCAGAGTTCCATCCGGCCGGGCTCATCAGGCCCGGCAGTCATCCCGAATACAAGCATATGCCATTTTCACGAAAAGCCTCCTTCGCACCTCTCGCCGTCGCCGCACTTCTTTTGGCGATGTTCCTGGCCGCGCCCGAAGCGCGCGCAGATCAGGTTGCCATCACGAGCGGTTACTACATTACGGGTTCCCCGCGTTTCTTCCCGGACCCGCTCCACGCTAGTGTCGCGTTCAACCTTCAGGGTACTAACTTCGTGGCGCGGGGCGGTGAGGGAGACAGCTACAACAGGCCGGTGGGCACGAACTGTCCGTTTCCTTGCAAGGCCGGCTCGACTTTCAGCCTCAAGGTCCACCAGCATCTTGTCCTTCAGGGCCGTTTCGCCTCCTTAGAAGTTGACGGTCAGAGCCGTTTCGGCTTCTATGGCGGGGAAGGACTCAATTTTCAGACGGACAGCGTCACGATTCCGCTGGACGCGGGGCCTGAGTTGATGATGACCGCGCACTTTACGATGACCGGCATGATCACGTTCGAGGAGTTCGACCCGGATAAGGGGGGCTTGACGGGGTTCGAGTACGACACGGAGTTGTTCGGCTCCGGCTTCGTCAACATGCTCCTCGTCTACAACCAGCTCAACAAGGGCTACACCGTGCATAGTGTGGCCTACAATTTCGCGCCGGTCGCGGTCCCGGAGCCGGCCACGATGCTCCTGCTGGGGACGGGCCTCGCGGGCGTCGCGGCCCGGCGGCGCGCGAAGCGTCGCAAGGCGGCCGCCTCCTGCTGACGGTCTTCACACAATCTTCGAGTTAACTTTAAGTAAGATTACTGCGGGCTAATTCTGCGCGGGCCGGAGGCCGGTGAAGGTGCAGCGTCGGGCTGGACTTTGAGGATGAAGAGATCGTAACGGCCTGAGTTCTCCCAGTTCGACGTGAAGGCCACGTAGCGCCCGTCGCGGCTGATCGTCGGCTTCGGCATCGCCCAGTAGCCTGTCGTCTCCGTCTTGTTATCGACGAAGGAGCGCGTGTGGCAGAGCCTTCTGATCCTCTGGCTGCCATCCAGAGAGACCTGGATGATCTCGTCCTCGAAGATGTGGGTGTCGGGCATGGCGTTGGCTTCCGGCTCGTCGTAGGTCCCGATGGTGATCCACGACTCGTCCAGAGCCAGCATCGTCCCGTGAAAGTCGTTCGTCCAGTCGGTCACCCCACGCTCGTCCTTAAAGCGCAGCGCCATCGTGTGACGGCGTGCGTCATCCAGGCGGCGCAGGCTGATGCCGCCCTCGTAGTTGTCGAATCCGACGATAATGCCCGTGCCCAAATCGCCGTGACCCGGCGGGTGATCCACCTCCCTGACCAGGGCTTGATACTTCCCCGTTTGTAGATTGAGAAAGCGAGTCCCCGTGCCGTCCGGCTGCTTGGTGGGGATGACGACGTGCAGCCACCGGCCCGACTTGTCCACGTGTACCTCGTTGACCCCGCCCTGGTACTTGGTCGCGTCCTCGTGAACGAGCACCTTATCGACCGAGCGCCGGTAGACGACGAAGGCCACAGGCTCCCCGTTATTAACGCCGGCCCTGAGCTGTAGCCAGCAGAACGTGTCCTCGTCCTCAGACATGTACATCTGCCGCAGATAGTCTTTCTCGCCGCCCAGAGAACCCAGGTCCTTAATCAGCTTGAAGGTCTTGGAGCGCACGTTGTAGGTGTAGAGCTTCATCCCGCCGTAGAAGTAGCCGGAGAACGTGTAGATGATGTGCGGCTCTTTCGTAGACCACATGGCGCTCTCCCAGTTCGGGCCGCCGCCGCCGGGCAAAGAGTCTGGCAGCCGCTCGGAGGCTCGCGTCAGCCGGAAGTTCACAGGGTCGAATCCCTTGAGGATGGCCTCGCCCGTGACGCCCTTGCGAATCAGGAGGAGAGTGGAGTCGCAGTTGAAGGTCGGCCAGTGTGAATAGTAAGTGCCGAACCCAGGCGCGGGGCCGTCCGACTCGTCCGTGGCGCGCATGATCTCTGAGCCGAAGACGGGGTCCGTGAACTTCCCGCCCGCGCGCGGCCTGGACGGCAGGGCCGGTTCCGTGTATACGCCCCGGTCAGTTCTGATTCTCGCGCCGCCATCTAAGAAGAGAGGCAGAGGCGCGGGCACGTAGGACCACGGGCCGTCCCGTTTAAGAGAGTTGCCGGGCGTGCGGCGCGGCGCTTCGACCGAGGCGCTGCCGGCCTTCTCCAACCGCGCGCCCAGCAGGCAGACGAAGAACGCCAGAAGCAGTGTGGCAACGAATGCTCGCGGTGTGAGTTTGGTGAACACGTTTCGCGCGGTCACTCCCTCTCCTCTTCCCTCTGGAAGACGAATTCGTTGCAGCCGAGGCCGACGCCGCCCGCCTTGAGCTTTAGTAGCCGGAAGCCGCGCGCCCTGTAAAAATCGAAAATCTCTTCGGGCTTCGCCACTTCGTAAGGGTAGCCGCCGACCCAGTCAACGATGTCGCGCCAGCGGCTCATGCCGCGGTTCTGGTCGTAACGCGTCCACGAGTGGACGTACTCTCCAGGCTTGAGCCTCACGATCGAGCCCAGGAACGCCCTCAACTCTTCCGGGGAGATGACAGCCGCCGCGAAAGGCGCTTTGAGCAGGCGCGGGAGGCCGCAATAGGTCTTCTTGATCCACCGCCAACGGCGGCTCTTGCTCCCCATGTCGTTGTAGATGGCGACGAACAGTTTGCCCCCGGCGGCGACCGCCAGCCGCGCGTTGTCCAGCGCCTTCCACATCTCGCCCGTGTGATGCAACACGCCCCACGAGTAGACCACGTCGAAGGTTCCGAGCGACTTGACGTAATCGGCGTCGAGCGCAGAGCCCTCCTCTATCGTCCAGCGTTCGTCGCCAGCGAAGTAGCGGCGGCGCAGCTCCGTGGCGCAGGCGACAGACCGCGGGTCGTAGTCGAACGAGTGGACGCGCGCGCCGAGCCTGCGCGCCGCGAGGCTGAAGAGCCCGCTGCCAGAGCCTATGTCCAGAAAGCTCTTGCCCGCAAGGTCTTCGACTTCGAGCATCGCCTTGAGCGACTCCACGGCGCGCTCAATCCGCGCGTCGTCCAGGACGGCGAGAAAGCGGCCCCAGTTCTCGCCGAACTCGAACCTTTCGCCCTGCGCTATTTCGACGGCGTGCGAACTCATCCTCCGTCGCTCCTTCGGCGTTCAATACTTCAGCCAGTAATAGATCATCTTCACGTACTCGCCGGGCACCATCTGCCAGCCGAGCGGGTAGAGCCACCACGTCGCGGCGAGCGGGGCCTGCTCGCCGGGCGCGACCGGCTCCATCCCAACGGCAACGCCGCTCCCGTCGAAGACGCGCCGCAGCGTCCACAGCGCGCGCCTGGACTGGTAGGCAGAGGTCACCACCTGAAGCGATTTCAGGCCGCGCTCGCCCGCGTACTGGCGCAGACTGACAGCCTCGTCGTAAGTGCTACTGACCGCGCCGGGCACGATCTCGATCTTTTCGGCCGGCACGCCCCGCCGTTTTAATTCGTCGGCCGCGCGCTCGACGAACAGCGGGTTGCGCTCCTCTGCGGCCGACCAACCGCTCGGCACGTTGTCGTTCGTCAGGATGACGACGGGCGCGCGCCCTTCGTTGAAAAGCTCTGCCGCGCGGCGCGTGCGCTCGGCGTAGGTTGACGAACCGGCGAGGACGACCAGCGCGTCGGCCCGCTCAAGCTCTGAGCGGACGACCAGCGCCTCGGCCGCGACCCAGGCCAGCAGCGGCCACGCGGCGAGCGCCACAAGAGCGACGCGCCACCGGCGGCGGGCGACGAGCCCGCGGAGCAGCCGCTTAACCTCGCGCGCCATCTCAAGCCCTTTCGCGGCTCGCGCGCTCGACCTCGCCCGCGAGCGCCGGCACGGCAAGCCGCGCCAGCAGCCTGTCGTACAGCTCGGCTGCGCGCTCAAGCTGCGCCCCGCACGAAAACTTCTCTTCGACGACCGTCCTCCCGCGCTCGCCCATCAAACGCGCACGCTCCGGCTCGCGCAACAGTTCGACGATGCGCGCGGCCATCGTAGCGTCGTCGCCCGGCGCGACGATGTATCCAGTCTCGCCCTCGACGACGGCCTCGCGCGCGCCGCCCACGTCCGTCACCACGACCGGGCGCGCGGCGGCCATGTATTCGAGAATCGAATTCGAGAAGCCTTCAGCCGTCGAGCTGAGGACGCACACGTCCGAGACGGACAGCAACTCGGCCACCCGCTCGCACCTGCCTGTGAAGAGAACGTCCGTCCCGATTCCGAGCCCCGCGGCGAGCCCGCGCAGCTCGTCCATCAACCCGCCCTCACCGGCGACGACGAACGCCGCGTCGGGGACCTCAGCGCGGACGCGCGCCGCTGCCCTGAGAAAGGTTGGGTGGTCTTTCACCTTGTGCTGCACGTTGGCGACGATGGTGACGAAGCGCCGCCCGGCCTGCGTCGGCAGACCGAGCGCCGCGAGCGTGTCCTCGCGCCGCAAGCCCGGCGCGACCGCCACGCGCCCAGTGTCCAGGCCGTTGTAAAGCGTCACGATCTTATGGGAGTACACGCCCTCTTTGACGAGCTGCCGGCGCACCGCGTCGGAATTGGCCACGACCGCGTGGGCCAGGCGAAAGGCTCCGCGCTCGGCGCGCTTCTGGAGCGGGCTGCGGAAGCCTTCAGTCTCGCGTTTGGAGGCTATGCGCCCGCGCACGCGCGCCGCGGAGGCCGCCATCATCCCCAGGATGTTTGTGTAAAAGTCGTGCGCGTGGACGACCTCTATCTCGCGCTCCTTCAGGAGACGACTGAGGCGGCGAAACTGTCGCACGAAGTTGCGGTCGTAGAAACTCGTCAGCGGGTATTCGGTGATTTCACCGAGGCCGAGCGTGTCGGCTTCGGCGCGCAGGCTGCCGCGGTTTTGCAGGCACGCGAGGTGTACGCGATAGCGCCCGCTCGCCTGTAGCAACCGCACGAGCTGTATCGCCTGGCGCTCGGTCCCGCCCTGCTCGAAGCTGTCTATGATGTGAAGGACGTTCGGCTTCAACGCTCACATACTTTCGTCAAAGGCTTCACGCATCACGCGGCCCTTCATCTCTTCGGGGACGGGCAGGCCGAGCAGCGTCAGCAGCGTCGGCGCGATGTCCAGGTTCGTACACTCCTCGACATGCCCGCCGGGAGGGACGCCGGCCCCGTAGAGCATCATCACGCCGACCGGGTGGTGACAGCCGGACTTGACCATCCCGGTGCCGTAGACCAAATCCTCGAAGCGGTAGGAGCCCTCCTCGTCCCCGCGCGGGAAGACGCAGCGCGACTCTTCCGAAGTCTCGTCGTAATGATTGAGCGTCACCGTGATGCTGTCAGCCAGCGTGGTGACGTTGAACATGGGGCGCGCGGGCGAGTCCACGTAAGCGGCCTTCAGGCTGCCGACCAGAGTGTCTTTCATCGCGGCCGTGTCCGGGTAGAGGTTGAACTGGTCCGACATGGTCGTCAGCGCGCGCACACGCCCCTGCGCGCCGAGAATATCGACCAGGCGGTCGAGCGAGCGGAGTTGTCCGATGCGCTTGCCCTTCTTGAGCGAGCTGACGAAAGGCTGCTGCCCCATGCTGGAGGCGACGACCAGCACCGTCCGCTCGTCAAGCAGGCTCATCATTCCTTTCAGCAGTTCGTCGGCAGAGCGGTAGCCGTGCTCGATTGCGCTCCCGTAGTTCTGCTGCTCCTCACTGGTCGTCTCCTGCGGGAAGAGGTCGGGCTGCATGGCCTTCCAGTAGGTGTGCATGTAGTGTGCGACGTGGTTCGTGTGGAAGGAGGCGAACTCAGGCCGGTGGCGGCGGTAGAGCTTGCGGAAGAAGTTGAAGTTGACAGCGGGCTGCAAGGCGACGCGCCGCCAGCGCGCTTCGGGGCGGCGGCGCTCGCCCGCGAGCTGGCGCGCGATGCGGCCCATCGTCTTCGGGCTCAGCCCCAGGCCCAGCAGCTTCGCGCCGAGCCCCAGCTTGAACAGCACGCCGTCCTGGTCCGATGGCAGGCGGACAGAGCGCGTGTAGGTGAGGTTCAGTTTCTGAATCGGCTCCAGGCTGGCCGGGTGCGTCGCGGTGTCTGGCGCGAACGTGTCGGGGATATAAAAGCCTTTGACCTTTTGCGGCGGCCACGAGCAGAGGCTGCCGTAAACGCCGACGCCGAGGCCGGCCTCGTGGCAAATCTCCCAGATGCGCCGGGCGCGGATGGTCTCAGGCGGTTGCTGTAGGAAGAAGACGTTGTGGTCTGCCTGCGGCCGCCCCGTGTAGAGGGTCGTCCACGTAATCCAGGGGTCTAACTGCGGCGGCAGGTCAACACTCGCGGGCGCGCCCCAGGCCCCCTCGCGCTTGAGCCGCGCGAACGTCGGCAACTTCCCCTGCTCGATCAGAGGATCGATCAGGTTCCAGGTCACCTCGTTGACTTCGACAAGTAAGACTTTCCTTCGCGCCACTGCTCTCGCCAGACCTCGCTCTTTCAAAATCCAAGTTACAGATTGACTCAACCCTTTGCGCCTTTGGTCTTTCTTTTGTTGCGCCTTTGCGTGAACGGCTGTTTCTCGCTGGAGGCGCAAAGTTAAGACGTAAGGCGCAAAGGGGTCGAGTGATCGTCTAGACTCCGGCCGGGACCGGAGCGACGTGTTCCGCCCGCCTCACTGGCCGCGCCCCGTCGCCGTCAACGAACGCGCGGTGCCACAGCTCCAACATAAAGAGCGCCCACAGCTCCATAGAGTGATCGCGCCGCCCGCGCTCGTGCTCGTCGAGCAGCAGCTCGACGTAGCGCGGCTCCGTGTAACCGCGCTGTCGCGCGCGCGGCTCCATCAGCGTGCCGCGCACACGGTCGCGCAGTTGCTCGTTGATCCACTGCTGAATCGGCACGCCGAAGCCCTGCTTGGGCCGGTTCAGAATTTCCGCCGGCACGAGGCCCGCGACCGCGCGCTTGAAGATGTACTTGGTTTCGAGGCCGCGCATCTTGAGCGAGGCCGGAATGCGCTTGCAAACGAACTCGATCAGCTTGTGGTCTAAGAGCGGCACGCGCGCTTCGAGCGACGCGGCCATGCTCATGCGGTCAACTTTGGTCAGGATGTCGCCGGGCAGATAGGTCTTGCTGTCCAGATAAAGCAGCGGGTCGAGCCCGTCGCCAGCGCGCGCGCGGCTCGCGTGCTCGCGGAAGAGGGCGGCGGCGTCCGTGCCGTCAAGCTCGCGCGCGAAGTCGGCCGTGTAGAGCGAGGGCTTGTTGAGGCGCGTGAAGACCGAAACGTCTTCGATGTAGCGGTCGAGCGGGTCGAGCGCGACTTTGTGGACGTAGTTGCGGCCCCAGGCCCCGTGCGGGAGTTTGCGCCCCAGGGGCTGCATCACGCCGTAACGCAGGGCGCGCGGCAGGCGGGCGAAGCCGCTCCGGCGGCGGTCTATGGCGTAGCGCGTGTAGCCCGCGAACACTTCGTCGCCGCCGTCGCCCGAAAGCACCACGGTGACGAACTCGCGCGCGAGCTTCGAGACCATGTAGGTCGGGATGGCCGAGGAGTCCGCGAACGGCTCGTCGAAGTGCCAGGCCAATTCGTCCACCACGTCGCAGATGTCCGGCGTGACGATGAACTCGTGGTGCTCTGTGCCAAATTTTTCGGCCGCGACACGCGCGTAGCGCAGTTCGTTGTAGCTGTCCTCGTGAAAGCCTATCGAGAAGGTCTTGACGGGGCGCGAGGTCGCGCGCGCCATCAGCCCGACGACCGTGCTCGAATCGACCCCGCCCGAAAGGAACGCGCCGAGCGGCACGTCCGCCACGAGCCGCACGCGCACGGCTTCATCAAGAAGCGCGCGCAGTTCCTCCAAATAATCTTCTTCGTTTTCGGACGGCGCGTCCTGCTCGTCCATGTAAGGGAAGTCCCAGTACTGCTCCACCTCGACGCGCCCATTAGCAAACGTCAGGTGGTGGCCGGGCGGGAGCTTGTGTACGTCGCGGAAAATGGTCAGCGGGTCGGGCACGTAGCCGAAGGCTAGATAGGCGTCGAGCGCCTCCGGGTTCAGCTCGCCGCGGAACTCCGGGTGCTCGCGCAGGGATTTTAGTTCCGAGCCGAAGATGAGCGTGCCGCGCGCGGTCAGCGTGTAGTAGAGCGGCTTCTTCCCGGTTCGGTCGCGCGCGATGAAAAGCCGCCGCCGCGCGTCGTCCCAGATAGCGAAGGCGAACATCCCGCGCAGATTCTCGACGCAGGCCGCGCCGTACTCTTCGTAGGCGTGCAGAACCGTCTCGGTGTCGCAGCTCGTCTTGAAGCGGTGGCCGCGCGCCTCAAGCTCGCGCTGCAATTCGCGGTAGTTATAGATCTCGCCGTTGAAGACAATCGTCACGCGCGGGTCGCAGCCGGACATCGGCTGATGTCCGCCCGCGAGGTCTATGATGGAAAGGCGGCGCATCCCCAGGTGAGCGCGGCCGTCTGCGAAAAGCCCCTGGTCGTCAGGCCCGCGGTGCTCGATCACGCGGCACATGCGGTCGAGCACGGCGCGGTCGTCCTCAAGCGCGCCGGCCGCTTCGCTCCCGTAAATGAATCCCGCGATGCCACACATCTCTCTTATCTTTCCTTTAAACCAGCGGCCGCGCCCGCGGGCTCCCGAATCGGCTCCCAGCGCGCGTAGCGTTCGCCGCGCAGGAACTGGTAGAAGGCGACGACGGCCGCCACGTTCGCCAGCACGAAATACTGCGGCAGAGAGAGCAGGCGGCTGTGTACGCCCGCGCGCTCCAACGCCCACGACGCGAAGGCGGCCAGGTAGCAGCCGAGCTGCGCCGCGAGCGCGATGAGATAGAAGTTAGACACGGGCGCGAGCACGATGGACGCCGCGAGAATCAGGACGAGGAAGAAGGGCACGAGGTAGCGCATGACCTTGTGCGAGAGGAGCTGGATGGCGTAGAAGCCGCTCTTGAAAGGGTTGAGCATCGAGCGGTGACGCCACAGGTCCGTGAAGGTCTGCGCGATGACGCGGACGCGCATCTTCATTTCCTTGTCCGTGCGCCGGTTGGTCTCTTCGGTGCAGACGGCCGCGGGCTCGTAGACGGCGCGCAACCCCTGCTCGACCATCTTGGTGGCGATCAGAAAATCGCTGCACGCCTCGTGGTAGAGCGGGACGTAGGCCGCGCGGCGCACGGCGTAGAGGCAGCCCGAAACACCTATCAGCGAGCAGGCGCGGCTCTCGTGCCTTTTGAGAAAAGTCTCGTAGCCCCAGTAGGAGCGCGCCCCGCGCCCGACGCTCGTCGCGGCCGGGTCAACGTAGATGAGGCGGCCCGCGACGCAGCCGACCAAAGGGTCCGCGAAGCTCGGCATCAACTCGCGCAGCACGTCCCTCTGGTAAAGCGTGGTCGCGTCGGAGAAGAGGATGACATCGCCGCGGGCCAGTTCGACCGCGGCGTTCTGCGCGGCCGTCTTGCCCAGGCGCTCCACCTGGCGGTGCAGGCGCACGCCGCGCGCGGCGAACTCCCTGGCGATCTCATCCGTGCGGTCAGTCGAGCAGTCCGAGGCGACGATGACTTCCAAAAGCTCCGGCGGGTAATCGAGCGCGAGCGTGTTTTCGAGTTTCGCGCGCAGGTCGCGCTCCTCGTTGTAGGCCGTGATGACGACGCTCACGGGGAGCGCGCACTCGGCGCGGCGGACGGCGCGCGGGCGCAGGACACTCACGAGCGCGAGCACGAGCGGGTATCCGACGTAGGTGTAAAGGAGCGCCGCCGCGCTCGACCAGAAAAGAATCTCCGCCGCCAATCTCAACGTCATGACCTCAAACACGAGAGCCCGCGCCCTCGGCCTTCAACGCGGCAGGCTGACGCCGGCCCAATTTTTTACGCTCCTTCGCCTCCTGCTTTTCGGAGACGACTAACCGCCCCGTCTCCGCCTCGTAGAGCCGGCGCAGGCAGACGGCGTAGCCCACCAAGTAATAGACGTACCACAGGTAGGCCACGGAGGCGAAGAAGCTGGTGACGAGGTAGGCCAGGAGCGAGGCTTGTAGGCCCACGGCCAGGTAGTAGTAGCGCGAGCCCTTGCGCGTCTCGAAAGTCTCGCGCGCCACGCGGCCCAGGCGGCGCAGCGGCGTGATGACGAACATGGTGTAGAGCGCGAGCGCCGCCAGCCCCATCTCGGCGGCGACCTGCGTGTAGGAGTTGTGCGTGACCAGCCCGCGGAAGGACATCTCCGTGGCGTAGTTGCCCATGCCTATGCCGAGCAGCGGGTGGCGCGCGGCGACCTGAAGCGAGCGCATTAACTCGCCGCGCCGCGCGTCCGACGAGCCGACGGGGTCCAGGCTCGGAACGAAGATAGAGAGAATGCGGCGGCCGTAGTTGCCCGGCGCGAGGACGAGCAGCCCGCCGATGACCAGGAAGGCCAGGAGGAGGACGCCGAGCCTGTGGCCCCGCCCGAGCTTGAAGGCCAGGAAGAGCAGGACGACCATCAGCCCTATGAAGCCCCCGCGCGAATAGGTCAGCACGATGGCCGCGACCAGGAGCGCGGCGCACGCGCCGTAGAGGATTTTCCCGACGAGGCGGCGCGAGCCGAGCAGCAGCGCGATGGTCACCGGCAGCACGGTCACGATGTGCAGCGCCATGTCGTTCGAGTTGCCGAAGATGCCGCTGCCGCGCCCGCCGACGCGGTAGCCCTCGACCGTCAACAAGCCCAGCCGGTAATCGTTAATCGCGCCGACGCTCAGCCAGATGCTCACCGCGAGAGTCAGGAAGAGCATCCATCTCAGTCGCGCCTCGGTGCGGACGGCGTTGACGATCACGACGAAGATCAGGACGCAGCGGATGAACGTGTCGCTGAAAGTGGCCCAGGCTTGAGCCGGGTTCATGGCGAGCGGGATCGAGAGCGCGCCCGTCAGGCAGAAGAGCAGGACGAGATTGACTTCGCGCGGGCGCGCCGTGAGCGTGCCTTCGAGCGCGAGTTGCGACGGCAAGAAGAGGAGGAGCGCGGCGACGCCGGCGACGAAGGCGATGGAGGCCGTCAGCGGCGACGGGTAGAACTCGGCGGGCCTGGCGTACAGGATGATGGTGAAGGCGAAGAGCGCGGCGTAGGTCAGAGTGTGCCCGCGCCTCAAAGGCGTGGCGGCGGTCTTCTTCGCGGCCACGGCCGGAGGGGGCTGCGGCGTGATGTCGTCCGCGCCGTCGTCCGCGCCGTCGCTCACTGTGCCGTCGTCGCGCCTCGTTGGCCACACGTCTTCAGCCGCGGCCTCTCGACTTTCGAACAGGCGCGGGCGGCGCACGCTCGTCGTCGCGCGCTGAAGCTGCGGCTCGTCATCGGTCTGTAAACGACCCCTCGGCATGTGTGGCACTCTGGCGTTACGGCTTCGACGCGCGGACACAAAAGGCTTCGCGGCGCAGGGCAACTGCGCACGAAAAAGAATCCGGCAAGTCTAAAGCCTGTCGGGGCGCGCGGCCCCTAATTACACTACCACACCTTCTTCGTCGCCGATGAGCACCAGGGCGCGGACGCGCTCGCGGAGCGCCATCTCGAACCGGCGCGCTTCCTCAATCTCCGAGAAGGAGAGGGCGCGCAGTTCCTGCTCGATGCGGCGGCGGTAGTCAGAGACCAGCGAGTCGGAGACGCCGAGCGTGGCGGCGACTTCGAGCTGGGTCGCGTGGTCCGGGCTCAGGTAGCAGTGCCAGAGCACGCCGAGCATGCGGTTGTACTGCTTGACCTTGCCGCGGACAGTCTCGTGCAAGCTCTTCAAAAATCCGTCAACGAAATTCGCGGCCTCGCGCTCGCTCTCGCGGCGCAGGAGACCCTGCTCAGGGTTCTCGCACCCGTCCACAGGCTCGAAGTGGTTGCCGCCCTCGTCGTGGTCGTCGCCGCCCAGAGGCACAAGGTAAATGTCCATCACGGGCAGGCGCGACATGACCAGGCTGCGCAGCGTCCGCACGTCGGCCGGAGAGTCCGCGGCTTCCAGGACCGAGATGATGAGGTCTTCGAGGTCGGCGTTGCCGATGACGATCTGCGAGTCGCCCGTGCAGCCGACCATGCGCGTGTCGCGCTGGCGCACGGGGATCATCTGTATGCGCTGCTCAAGCTGGTGCGACTCTCGCCGCGGCTTGTCGGCAGGCCACTCGCTCAATCCGTAGACGCGGTCGGCGAGGCGGCGGTGCGGCTCGTCGTCGATGCCAGAGGTGTCGAAGCGGCGGAAGTTGGCGCTCGACTGAATCAGGGTGGAGATGCGGCGGGCCAGGCGATAGGACTCCGGGTGGCGCTTTCTCAGCTCGGCCGTCAGAAGGTTGGTCAATTCGATCTGGGAGATTTCGCCCTCGACTTCGGCGTCCGTCATCTCCGTGTCCAGGTAGTGCTGGAAGCGCCCCTTGCTGAGGAGCTGGACGAAAAGCTCTTGCGTCAGGTCCGTGTAGGCGTTGTGCGAGCCCTCTTCGACAAGCAGGCCGGCGCTGCGCGAGGCGCGCACCAGCGGGTGGTGGCAGACGATGCGGTGCAGTTCCGCCCAGAGGCGCGAGACGTCCGACGAGCGCAGGCTCTCGACCCACGGCCCGCTCCTGGAATGCCGGTCAGAGGCCCCGGCGCGCGAGGGGCGCGGTGGCTGTTCCCTGATGGCGCTCATCGTAGAACCTTTCGGCTGGTTGTCGCTGGTTGATTTCACGGCAGTATGGTTATGGCAGTCGCGCAAAGTGTAGCTTGGCACGAGCGAATCTTTTTCTCAATGCCCCGGCTCGCCTGTAAGGAAGTTCGCGGTCTTAAGAGCCGCCGATTGATCGTCGCTGTCTGTTTCGCCCGTGGCTGGTTATGTCGGGTTGGAGAGATTTTCTCGGATAGGCCGACGGTCAAGTCAGGCTTCCCGCTGGCCCGTAAACCGAAAGGTAAGATCGCTCCCTTAGCTCGATCATCTATTTCCGGCGTCCTAACGCCACGCCGTGGCTGGGGATGAAAGGATCGGACGAGTCTTGACGACGGACTCAAGAGGAACCACAAGCGTGTTATTGGCGGTGACTTTTCGGGTCAAACTCTCACCTGGGGAAGGTGGCGCTTCAAGAGTCGCTCTGCCTCATCGTTTTTTTTTGACTTCGCCTGTCGGGCCGAGCCGCGATGACCGCACGAATGGGGAAGTGGCGCGACCATCCAGGATGGGGCCGGAGAGGACTGACGTGACCTCCCCGACGACAGAAAAGATGTTATCAGCAATCTCAGAAATGAGCAACATCTTTTTACAAACTGGCCAAAACATTGAAATTGCAGATAAAAATGCTTCCGGCAAGGCCCGCAACTTTGGAAGCGGGCGGGGATTAGCGTTTTATTAAACTTGACCAAGCGAAGTGCCCTGACAGGGCCGAACAGTTGTCCGACACTATTTATCTTGCCCCCTCTGCCACCTTCACGAGTGGGCGCTTCGAGCCTGGCCTGTTGAAAAGTCCGTACGAGCGATGGCGACTCGGCAGAAAGGTTATGGACTTCGAAGGGGGTTTTTCAAAGATCATGATACTCAGCGCAATCGCATTTTGTAAGAGAGCTACCTGCCCCTCCTCAGAGACCCTACTCATGTACCGCACGCAGAATCTGGCGGCGGGGCGGATGGTCTGGGTGGCGTCGCACCTGGACGAATGCGACTTCTGCGGCGCGGAACTGCAACTGTTGACGAGCCACACGCCGCCGGAGCAGGAGGAGTGCGCCGTCACGGCCATGCCCGCCAACCTGCGCTGGCTGGCCGAAAAACTCCTCGGCGCGGTCCCGCTCAACCTGGAATTCCTGGATGAGCCGGCCTACGAAAAAGCGCGCCTGACGCTGACGGACGCCTGACGCGGGAGCGGCCCCCGGCCGCCGCCGCCCGACCTTCAAGACTTGCCCCAACCTCCTCGACTAACTACGAGCGCGCCTCCGACCCTTAGCTTTAACCTCCGGGCAGGGCGACCCCGAAGCGAATTTCGCCGCCGGGTCGCTGATTTGCAACTCCTCCTCGGGCCAGACTTCGGGCCAGGTATAGCCTGGGTCTGTGAAACTGCGAATCTCCCAGATTCTCTTCCCCGCAGCGTCGAAGTAGATCCTGTGCTCCACCTTTGAGCCGTTGACCGCGCCGCCCGTGATGTAGACGAAGCGGAGGCGGCCGGCCTCGTCGTAGTAGTGCTCGAACTTGAGCGCCGAGTCTTCCGAGCCGCCCTCAGTCTGGTAGAGGCGCACGCGCCCGTGCGCGTCCTCGCCGATGAGTCGCACAGTGTCCTCGCCCGGCTCGCAATACTCGAAGGTGCGCTTCTTCATCCGCAGCGTCTTCCGGCCCCCGTTGACGGCCTGGTAAATGTTTCGGACTTCGACGATCTTCGGGTGCTCCCGCCAGTTCTCCTTCGTCACCTCGCTCCCGTCCTGCGCCCCGCCCGCGATGTCTTGCGCTCGCACGTCCCCGCGGGCGAAAAACGCGACCGAGCCCAACAGGAGAGCGAACATTACAACCTTCGATACCTTCCGCAATGCAGTAACCCTCCTCAGCCTTAATCGGACAAGACTCTCTTGCTCTAAATTCAACACTTCATTCTTCAGCCCCTGGCGGATGCCAACCGGCTAACACCCAATTTCGTCTCACTTCGACCGCCAGCTCGTTATTGAGCTTCAGCGCTTCCTCGTCGCTCCCGCCTCGGGCGCGCGGGACAAGGTGCTCGACTTCGAGCGTGCCCATGACGAAGCGCTGCGGGCTCAGGCAGTAGCCGCACCGCTCCTGCGCGGCTTCGCGCACTCGCCGACGAATTGTTTCTGGAATCTGCGGACGCTTCATTGCAGAAGCGGCTCGATGAGTTCGCGTTGCACGGCCACGCGCAGCGCCTGGGACTTGCGCAGCAGGCCGTGTTCGTAAAGTCGCATTAACTCATCCAACTGCTTCTGCCCTTCCGCATCGAGAGCGCCTTCCCGATTCCGCGCCAGGAGGTCGTCCAAGGCCGCCTGCTGTTCATCCGCAAGCCGCAACTCGGTCAAGCCGAGCACTTCTTCGTCAGACAACTCTTCGACCGGCAGCTCGTTGACGGCCGCTTCCAGCCAGGACGCCAACACCTCTTCGACGCTGCGCTCGGTCTGCGCCGCCACCTGCGTCGCCTGCCGCACGACCTGTTCGGAAACTTCGATAGTAATTTGCTGGCTCATACATCACCAGATTAGTCGCGTGAAAGTGTGACGAAGTATAACACGCCGCGCACGCCTTAACGGATTGTTGATTCAGGATTGCGGACGGTTCGCGGGACCTATATTAAATTCGTATCCCTCGTATTTTCTCTGCCTTCTTCCCCGTGTCAGCCTTGACGAGGACGGCGTTGTCCTGGGCGCGGTGCTCGCGCTCGCGTTGCGAATGCCAGGTGGCCCATTCTTGTGGGGCGTCGAAGGTCTCGCCGCCGTGGCGTGTGATGCGCTCGCGGACGCGGCACATGACGGGTGTGTTGACGCCGACGCCGGAGATGACGGCCTGGCCCTTGGTCAGCGCGGGGAGTTCATCTAATAACTGCCGGCCCGCGCCCTCGACAGACTTCGCCACGGTGTCCTGGTCAATCGGGTTGACGATGCGCATGATGACCTGCGTCATGCACTGTGAGAGCACGTCCTGGTCGAGCTTGCCGGGCCTTTGCGTGATGAGCCCTATGCCGACGCCGAACTTGCGCCCCTCGGAGAGAATCTGTTTGAGGATGTTCGTCGAGACGACCGTCTGCCCCGCGGGCGCGAAGCGGTGCGCCTCTTCCAGCAGCGTGAAGACTGGATAAGAGAGATGACTGTCCGTCCCCTGCAAGGCTTCGCCGCGCACGGTCGCCATGCGCGCCTTGTTGACGCGGCGCAGGAGCGTGGCGACGACGACCTGCTGCTCGTGCTGCTCTATGTCTGAGAGCTGGAGCACGGTGCAGCGGCCGGGCTTGAACAGCTCGGCGAGCGGGATGTGCTCGTGGTCGGAGAAGATCGAGTCTGGACGGTCGAAGCGGTTGTCGAGCCGCCAGAGCAGCGCGTCAATCGAAGAGACGTTGCCGCCAGAGCCGCGCCCGTCCTCCTCGCCGTACTTCTCGGCCGTCACCGCGTCGCGCAAATCCTGGTAGCCCCACTGCTCACGCTCGCCGCGCACGCCGGCCGTCAGCTTGCGGTACGCCTGCGACAAGTAGTGCAGCATCTTGTCCGACGTGCCTTCGGGCAGGAGATACTTGATGTCGGCCTCGGTCAAGGTCGAAACACGGACCTTGATGCGGTCGTGCGTGAAGATTTTGACCTCTGGCTGGTAGCCGTCCGCCGCGCTGCCGAAGTTGCGGTCGCCCTCAATCGAGCGCAGCGTGTCATACTCGCCGTGCGGGTCTACGACGAGGACGGCGGCGCGGTTGTAGGGGCGCATCAACTCTTCGACGAGCACGCCCGCCGTGTAGCTCTTGCCCGCGCCGGTCGAGGCGAGGATTGCCAGGTGCGTCGAGACGACATCTTTAATAGAGAGCACGACGGGGACTTCGCCCGCGCTCCTGGTCAGCAGGCTCCCGACGTGAGCCGAGCCCTGGTCGCCGGTGCGTCGCGGCGAGAGCACGCCCGCTAATGTTTCCGAGGAAGCGAGGAAGACAGGGTCGCCGGGGTTGGGCGGGATGCGCGGATTGACGAAGTCGCCGAGCGCGCTGCTGAAGTAGCCGACTGTTTCGACAGTAATCTCATACAACTCGCCACAGTCGGAGCTGAGGCCGATCAAGGACGAGACGACCGCGGGCGGAATCTCAGGGTCGGAGAGGAAGACATCCGGCAGGTTGCGCACCAGCCGGCGCGACGTGATGTTGCCGATGATGTTGCGCTCCTCGGCCCCGTCGCGCGCCACGTAGTAGACGAACTCGCCGATGCGCGTGCGCCGGTTGTCGGCCGTGATGAAGAGATACTCGTGCGGCAGTTCGCCGGGGCCTTTGACCGTCCCCGTCAGTATGTCCGAGGCGCCTTGCTCTGATCGCATGGTCGGCACTCTATCTCATTTGACCTTTTCAATCCAGACGGGAATCGGGCGCGTGCGCGACGGACGCCGCCGCGCCGCCGTCCGACCGCGAGCGCCCGGCCGGGCCGTATATCGGCGGCAGGCTCACCGAGCCCTCGAAATCGTACCCGAAGAACTCCACGTCCTCTTTGTAAGCCTCTGCGACGATGGCCGCCGTCTCCGGCGTGTAATAGTCCGTGTAGCTCTTGCGCGGCGTCTTGTTCAGGTGCGGGAGCCGGGAGCTGACCCCGACCCGCGCGCAGACTTCGTTGAAATCTCTTTCCAGCGACTCGTACCTGCCGACGAAGTCCACGATCAGTTCGCCGCGCTCGTCCACAACGAACTCTTTCTGGAGGCGCAGCTCTCCGTTGACGCGCCAGTCGAGGTACTTATCGAAGCCGCCCAGGGACTTCATCAGCTCGTGCTGGTGGTGCGTCGGGTCTTTCAGCGCGAAGTTGTAGAGCGAGACCTGCCAGTCCCAGGGGTTGCGCGCGAAGGCGAACTTGT
The DNA here is from genome assembly GCA_963848875.1 of uncultured Acidobacteriota bacterium. Classification (GTDB taxonomy): domain Bacteria; phylum Acidobacteriota; class Blastocatellia; order Pyrinomonadales; family Pyrinomonadaceae; genus QHXM01. Next base: position 772,495 of record CAWKFJ010000006.1, on the reverse strand, counting down.
AGAACTCGTTGAAAATTTTGGCGGGCAGGGCGTCCCTGACCTCGTGTGCTCGCGCGTGGCCGCTCAACTTTTGCAGCCGGTGGTGGCCCACGACCTTGTGTACGCCCAACGTCCTGAGCAGCCGAGTCGGGAGAAAGACGTTGGGGTTGAAAGAGTAGGGCTTGAGCGCGTCCCTGATGCTGGTGCCGGCGACCTTGTAGATGTGGATGAAGATGAAGCGGTGGCTGTAGGAGATGAGCATGTGACTGGCCCTACCTTCGGATGAAGACGGCGTCAACCTGCATGATAGTACCGTCAACGGGGCTGAGCAACTGGTACGAGTTGCCCGCGTAGCTGAAGCCGCGCACGCGGAGCAGTTGATAGATGTCGTCGAAGAGGGGCTGGCCTTCGTAGAGCGTCTGGAAGCTGGTCTCGACGACCATCAGGCGGGCCTGCGAGATGACCTCGCCGCCGCCGAGAATCACCTTGTCCTCGTACCCTTGCGTGTCCAGCTTGACGAGGATTTCGGGCTTGAGCGTCACGCCGCGCAGGACATCGTTGAGCCGCCTGATCTCGATCTCCTCGCTGGTCTCGTTCTTCGTGTACGTGAAGACCTGCTTGTGCAGCTCGGCCATAGGGAGCAGCGAGGAGCTTTGCGTCCACTCGTTCTTGTGCATCTCCAAGCGGCCGTCCTGTTCGCCGAGCGCGAAGTTGAACGCCTTGAAGTTCGAGTCGCTTTTCATCAAAGACTTTAGTTCCTCGAACGCCTCGGCGAGCGGCTCGAACGAGATGATCTGCGCGGCGGGCAGCGTCTTGCGCATCATGCGCGCGAACTCGCCCTTGTGCGCGCCGACATCAATCACGGTGTTGATGTTGTAGGCCGCGAGCGGGATGAAGTTGCCCACCTGTGTGTGCGGGTTGTAGCGAACGATGTCGAGACCGAGTGCGTTTAAGGGCTTTTTGATAATCTTCCTAGCGAGTTCAGGCACACCCATCCGTGTCGGTTCCTCCTAAGTCCTTAAAACGTCAGGAGTCAGCCGGCTCGGTCCCCTTAAAGACGGCCTCCATCAGCTTCTCTATATTGCCGAACAGGGGTGCGTGCTCGCGCAGCCAATCCAGGTCGCGGTCCCACCACCTGAGGTTTTCGAGAAAGGCCACCTGCTCGTCGCTGAACCTCCGGCGAATCACTTTCGCAGGAACGCCGCCGGCCAGCGTGTAAGGAGGGATGTCGCGGGTCAGGACCGCGCCCGCGCCGATTATAACCCCATTGCCGATCTTAACGCCATCCAGAATCAGACAGTGTGCCCCGACCCACACGTCGTTGCCGATGGTCACGGGAAGGTGACTCTCGAACTCGACGTTCATCCCGAAGTCGGCCTTGCTGTAATCGTGAGGCTGGTAGAAGGATGGGTAGGTGGAGACGTAGTTGGTGGGGTGGCGGCCGAAGCCGACTTTGATGTTCGGGCCGATGGAGCAGAAGGCCCCGATGCGGCAGTTGACGATGCGGCTCTGTGCGGAGAAGTAAGTGTAACGCCCGACATCGCACGACTTGAGCAAGGTGTCCGGGCCAACGACCACGCCCTCGCCGAAGCGACAGTCGTAAGCCCTGGCCCCCCCGCGGAACTCCACGCCGGGATACTCGGCGGCCGAAGGGTTATGCGCCCTGCGCCAACGTTGCGCGACTCCCCCGAAAAGCACACGGGCCACCTGGCGGAACATTTAAATTGTCTCCTCTGACGAAAGAATCAATTCACTTACTGACCGTCGCGCTCTGGCCCCGCGCCGCGCCGCCGGCGCTCAAGGCCGCCTTGACGATCTCATCCAACTGCGCGGCCCGCTGTTTGAACGTGTGGTCGCGCAGGGTGCGCCGTTGCCCGGCGGCGGCGATGGCGCGCCGCTCACTGTCGTGTGCGAGCAGGTAGCGCACCTTCTCTATGCACTCGGCCGCGTCGCGGTAAGTCACCACCTCCGTGTCGGGCTCGAAGAGTTGTCCGATGTTCTCTTTCCAGTCCGTCAGGAGACAGGTTCCGACGCCCGTCGCCTCAAAGAGCCGGAGGTTCGAGGCGCTCACGGGCGAGATGTCTATGTGCGTGTTGAGGGCGACTCTGGTGTCGTGCAGTTGCTGGAACATGGCCAGGCCGTAGAGCGGGGGCCGCGCGCGCGCAGCGAGTTTCGGGTTCACGTTCTTCGGCAGCGAGGGGCGCTCCCTCCAGCGTGCGACCTTGCCCGCGACCGGCACGGCCCCCAGCACCTTGCGCGGGACGCCGATGCGCTCGACCGCACGCACCACGTCGTAAGCGCGCGCGCTCGCCATCGTCCGCAGCCTGCGCGAGAACGAGTGGAAGGGCACGTCGGTCGCAAGCTTCAGGTCGGTCGCGGCGACGAGTTTGACGAGCAGCTTCTCGCGCATCTCGTGAAACTGCGTGCGCTTGACGATGGAGCCGATGAAGGCGAAGTCCAGCGAGGGGCTCGCCTCTGTGTCAATCTTCTCAAGCACGCGCGGCTCGAAGGCGTGGTTGACGTGGTAGCAGGTGTGGCCCTCTTCGCGGAAGTGCTCGACCAGCTCCGGGATGCAGGAGAGGACCGTGTTGTACTCGTGGAAGATCGAGCCGTCCTTGTACGGCGCGCCGCACCAGCCGAGCGTCAGCTTAATCGAAGGGCACTCGGCCTTGAGCTGGCGTACGAACTCGGCCGTAAAGACCGCGTAGTCCGTGACGAAAAGCACGTCCGGCTTGAAAGCCTTGACCTGCGCGGCGACGACCTCGAAGAGCCAGCCAGACTCATTGTAAGCGACATCGTTCTCCGCCGCCCAACGCTTCTGCAAAGGCTCCACGTTGGCGATTATCTCTTCGGCCTCGTAGCCCAGCTTACCCAAAGCGACAGACCAGAAGTCAGACCAGAGGTAACAATCGTCGAGCAGGGCCGCGCGCTGCTCCTCGTAAGACCGTTCGGCCAGCTCTGGCCTGGCCCCGTAGAACTGGCGCAGGTAAGAGGGGTAATAGATGTTGAGCCTCAGCAAGCGCATGTCAGACCTTCGGGCGGATGTCCGCGATCAGGCTCGTGTAGGACTGCGGGCGCTCCTGGTTGCGCGGGTCGTTCAGGGCCGAGCGGCGGACGTAGCCCTCACTCGCCTCCCAGGGCCTCATGTGGAACTGCCCGCCCTCGTCGAAGTATTCGAGGAGGTCATACTCCCAACCGGCCTCCGTCAGAACGTGCGCCAGACGCTCGTAGGTGTAGAGAATTTTGTGGTCGTCGGAGCCGCGGCCTGTGCCACCGGGCTTGACCGCTTCGATGTAGGACGGGTCCGGGTGAAAGCCGTCGGGCACGGCGATTCTGGCGACGGCGCGCGCCGAGAGGAAGGGCCGCACCGTCTTCAAAAAGAGACGCAACTGCTCTTCCGTCCAATGCTCTATGACGTGCTCGGCCAGGATGCGTTCGATGCTCGCTTCGGGGAAGAGGCCGCGCCACTCGGCCGCGTCCAGGGCGTTGAGTTCGCTGATGTCCGTCAGAATCCAGCCTTCGTACGGCGTGCCGGGCGCGCCGACGACCACAGGGCTCGGCCCCGCGCCGACGACCAGTTTGATCCCCTCGCGCCGCGCGAGCTTTTCCTTGACGGCCGCAAGAAGCTGACGCCGCGTCCGGCGCGACGCGCGCTTTTCGCGCAGGCGGCGCAGCAGCGGGACCGCGCCTCGGGTTGTAGGTAGTATAGACATAAACTGATGAGCGCCGGGCGCGAAGCTCCAGGGTCAGGAGCGCGAGGGGAGAGGCTTTGCGGCCCGGCCGCCGCGGACCCTGCGTGTGATGGCAGACGGCAAGTGCCGCCTCAGGAAAAAGCCTGGCAGCCGCACGCCGAAGCGCGACTCGAAGCAGCGCAGCGTCTTGATTCTCGCGCGTGTCTTTTCGGCGAAGCTCAGGTCCGACTCGTTGATAACTTGGAGGTGCGCGTCCCGGCTCACACGACAGAGGTCTTCGACCGACGCCGCGCGCGACTCGGCGACCGTCGCGGGGTCTAGCGTCTCCAAGTATCTCTTCTTCCAGGATTCAAAGTTTTTCGCCTCGTCGGGCCTGACCCTGCGCGGGTAGTAGAGCGTCTCGTCCACGACCGCGAACGTCCCGGCGAGCGCGAGCTTCGCCAGCAGCAGGATGTCCGGCCCCCAACTGATGTTCGGCATCGGGCCTGCGCTGCGCAGCGCGTCCGAGCGGAAGACGCCGTGAATCATGTGGCACGAGCGGATTTTGGTGATGACGGCCGCGTAGCGCTCGACGGGCGCGAGGCCCCGCGTGTCTATGTAGATCATGTGCATCTCGCACGGCTTGCCCTCGCGGTCTATGCCGGCCACCCTCGGATAGGCCAGCACGACCGTCTCGTCCTCTTCAAGGACCGAGATGCAGCGCGAGAGCATGGAGGGCTCGCGCAGGTCGTGCGCGCCGGCCCACATGAAATACTTGCTGTTTGAGAGGGCGAAGACGCGGTTGAAGTTTCCGACCGCGCCGATGTTCGTCTCGTTGCGTGAGTAGCGGACGCGTGGGTCGCGCGCCGCGTACTGGCGGGCTATCTCCTGTGTGCCGTCGGTCGAGGCGTTGTCCGAGATGATCAGCTCGAAGTCAGCGTAGTCCTGGGCCAGAATCGCGTCCAGCGCCGGCGCGAGAAACTCCTCACCATTGTAGACTGGCACTCCGACGCTCGCCGCCGGCCTCTTGTCCATAAAAGCTTCTGCCCCTCCCCATGTAATTGGCGACCGCTGAACTTAACTCATTCTCAGACCGAATTCAACCGCACGCCCGGCTAGGTAGTGGGACAGTTTGGGGTTGAGTGTCTGGCAGGTCAGACTCACCGCAGAGACGCAGAGAGCGCAGAGGGGGCGCAGAGGCTTGAGTCAACTCTCTGCGCAACCTCTGCGTCCTCTGCGTCTCTGCGGTGAACGCCGTATTGGCACACACTCTTCTTCAATCTGTCCCACTACCCCCGGCTAAGATTTGCGTTTGATGAAGCCGCCCGGCCAGTAGGTCACGCGCTCCTTGACTGCCCCCTCGTTGAAGAGGAAAGGCGGTTCTTCCAGCACGAAGTCGTCGCGCCCCTCGACGAATTCGAGCGCCGCACGGCGCGGGTTGTTCCATGTCCAGTCTGCTTGCGTGCGCGGCGCGCCCGTCATCTGCTCCATGATGCCGTCCATCGCCACGATGTAAGAGCCCTCCGTGACGAGCGTCGAGTAGAGATTCAATTCCGCGAGCACGTGCTCCTTGGTGTGACAAGAATCCAGGAGCACCAGCACTCGTTCGCCGGGGCGGATTTGTGACTTGACCTGCTCGACCGTGCTGGCGTCCACGGAGCTGCCCTCTATGAGCGTGATGAAGGGGAAGAGCGGGTGCGCCTCTATGGCCGCGCGGTTGTGCGGCCGAATCTCTATGTCCACGCCGACGACGCGGCCCCTCTCCATCGCCTTGCAGAGGCTCGCGTAGAAGATGAGCGAGCCGCCGTGCGCCACGCCCGTCTCGACGATAACGTCCGGCTGGACGTTGAAAATGACCTCCTGGATGCGGACCATGTCCTCTGGCAACTGGATGACGGGGCGGCCGAGCCAGGTGAAGCTGTAGACGTACTTCGTGTCCCAGCCTGCCCTGAGCCAGACCTTTGAGACCAACTCGAAGGCTTCGGGCGTGTCCAGGCCGTGCCGCTCTCTCGTCGCGCCGTCCTCGACTTCGACGAACCCCTGCTCAAGATCAATGTGAATCATCTTTCCTTCATGCCTTCCGTATACAAGTTGACTAGCCGCCCCATCTCGCCGAGCACTGGCCTGGGCTCGAAGCCGAAGTCGGCGCGCATCCTCTCGATGCTGATGCGCGGGAAGACGACCATTGGCGCGCCGGGCTCGAACTCCACGCGACATTTCGTCAATTCGCCGATGCTCGCCAGCAGCTCGCGGTTCGAGACGTTCACGCCGCCAGCCACGTTGTAGATTCGCTCGCGCCCGCCGAGCGCGATGTGGACGAGCCCCTCCACTACGTCGTCAATCGAGACGTAATCCTTGGCCGAGTCGGGCGAGGTGCGAAGCACGACTTTACCATTCGTGATGGCGTCGCGCAGGACTTCCGACAGAAAGTTGTCGGAGTTGAAGTCGCCGCCGTAGACGTTCGAGAGCCGCGCGACGCGCGCGCCTGGGCCGCCGCAGTTGAGCGTCGCGGATTCGCCCATGACCTTCGAGATGTTGTAGAGGTCGCCCGCCTCCGTCGGCCTGACGCGCAGCGCGGCGCCTTCCCAGGCCACCTCACCCTCGCCCGAACTGTAAACGCGCGTCGAGGAGAGGTAGAGGAAGGAGTTGTAACGGCAACTCCGCAGGACATCCAGGAGCCGGCAGACGTGCGCCTCCACCGTGTCAAAGGGTCTACTGCGGAAGTCTGCCGTGAGCCCTATGCAGTAGATGACGTGGCCCAGTTCCCTGCCCGCCAGGTCCTCGTCGCGCCCCGGTAGGAAACAGTCCGAGCCGGCCGCGCGGATTTTTTTAGCCAGGTGCGATCCGATGAAGCCGGACGACCCTAACACTGTAATCTTACTCATGCGTAAAGCCGCCGAGCGGGTGGTGTAGCGCGGGGTCCTTCTCCGGCAGCAGCTTGGGACTAACATTCTCGACCACGCGCAGGCCGAGCCGCCCGACGATCTCAGGGTCTTTGCTCGCCAGCATGTTGAAGCCGTGCGGCGGGCCTTCCAGGTAGACGCGGTCAGCCGGGATGACCTCGATGGGCTGCCCCTCCATCGAGCGGTTGCCGTGCAGGTCGCGCACGGCGTAGACCTCGTAGCCGCTCTCGGTCATCAGCCTCACGACGGAAGTGTTTTCGAGCCCATTCGACCAGTCCACGAAATGGCGGTGTACCTCGAAGACGACGTGCGGGGCCGCCGTGCCCGGCCGCGACAAAAGCTCGCGCGCGCCGAGCAGGGCGCGCTCCTCGCCCCCTTCTGTGTCGAGCATGATGAGGCCGACCGACGCGAGCCCGTTCGCGCTCACGTACTCGTCTATCGAGACGGACTCGATGGCGTCGCCTCCCGCGCCGTCCGCCCCTTCAAGCGAAGAAGCCAGGGCGGCCGCGCCCGAAAGGCTGAGCGAGGCGCGGCGGTCCCAGAGCCCCAGTCGTTGCGGCCTCACGTTGCTCGCGCCGTTAAGTTCCACGTTACGCACGAGGCGGTTGAACGTGTGCGGCATCGGCTCGAAGGCGTGAACCACTCCGGCGGGCTGCCGCTTCGCCAGCTCGCGCGCGATGAAGAGGACGTGGTCGCCTATGTAGGCCCCGCCGACGATGACGTGCTCCGCGCCCGCGGAGAGCGCGACGAGCAGCCTCGTCGTCTGCGGCTCCCAGACGTGGTCTGGCTTGGCCGAAAGACTCAAAAGCAGGGCCTGCTCGATGCGGCTGTCCGCGCCGACCTCGAAGACGAGCCCGTTCTTCATGTGGACGCGGTGCGTGCCCCTTTCGCCGAGGAGCGACATGACGAGCGGCCAGCGCACCTCTTCGCGGAACGCCGCGGGGTCGTCCGCTTCCGTCTCGGCGCGTCTCAACGCCTCGAAAATCGTTTCGCGCAGGGCCGTGTCCGTCCCGGCGCGCGTGAGCGCCCGCGCCAGCTCGGCCGGGTCACTGGTGATCTCTGTGTTGAATAGTGTCTCAGACAAACGCGTTGCTTCCTTACGACAAGTAGTCCGGGTAGGCGGCGTCCCGCTCGTTGATGACTGTCACCTCGCGCGGCCACTCGATACGGAACGCAGGGTCGTTCCAGCGCACGCCGCGCGCGTGATCGGGCGCGTAGACCTCAGACATCTGGTACAAAACTTCCGTCTCGTCCTCTAGAGTCTGGAACCCGTGCGCGAAGCCTTCGGGGATGTAGAGCGAGCGGCGGGTCCGTGCGCTCAGCTCGACACCCAGCCATTCTTTGTGCGTCGGCGAGTCCGGGCGCAAGTCCACGATCACGTCGTAGAGCGCGCCCGCCGTGCAGCGCACCAGCTTGGCCTGCGCGAAAGGTTCTGTCTGGTAATGCATCCCGCGCAGCGTCCCCGCACGGTGATTAAAGGAGATGTTGCATTCGAGCAGGCGCGCGTCGAGCCCCTGTTCCATCCACTCCTGCTGCGACCAAGTGCGCGCGAAGAAGCCGCGCTCATCCTCCATGCGCTCCGGCTCGACCAGAAAAGCGCCCTTCAATTTTGTCTCGACGAATTTCAACTCAGACGACTCTCACTTCGGGGATCGGCACGATGAAGCGCCCGCCGCGCCGCCGGAATTCTGTCTGCTGCTCCAGAATCTCTTCCTCGAAGTTCCACGTCAGCAGGAGCACGTAGTCGGGCAACGCTTCGAGCAGCTTTTCGGGGTCGTAAATCGGGAGATGCGTCCCAGGCGTGTAGTAGCCCTGCTTGACCGTGCTGCGGTCCACGACGAAGTCGAGCATCTCTCGGCCGATGCCGAGGTAGTTGAGCAGCGTACTGCCCTTCGCCGAAGCGCCGTAGGCGGCGACGCGCTGACCCTTAGCTTTCAGCTCCGAGAGCGCGCCCAAGAGGTCGCGTCGCAGGCGCTTGACCTTCTCGCCGAACGTCTCGTAAAAGGCGGCGCTCCCGACGCGCCACTCCTCCTCTTCGGCCAGGAGCCGGCGAACGTCATCCGACACCCCGGCCCCTTCCTTCCGCGCGAAGACACGGAGCGAGCCGCCGTGAATCGGGAGCCGCTCCACGTCCACGATTGAGAGCCCGTGCCGGCGGAAGAGGTGGTAGAGCGCCGTCAGCGAAAAATAACAGAGGTGCTCGTGATAGATCGTGTCGAACTCGCAGCGGTCTATCATGTCCTTGACGTAAGGGACTTCGATGACGGCGAGGCCCGTGTCCTGTAGGACGAGCGCGAGGCCGCGGACGAAGCCGTTGAGGTCCGCGACGTGCGCCAGAACGTTGTTGCCGTGGATGACATCCGCGCGCCGCCCTTCTTCGCGTAGACGGCGCGCGAGCGGCTCGCCGAAGAACTCGCAGAGCGTCGGCACGCCGCGCTCGTCCTGCGCGACACGCGCGATGTTCGCCGCCGGCTCGATGCCGAGCACGGGCACGCCCGCGCGCTTGTAGTTTTGCAGCAAGTAGCCGTCGTTGCTGGCGACCTCGACGACGAGGTGGCTCCCGCCCAAGCCTTGCGACTCGATGAGGCGCTCGGCCAGACGGCGCGCGTGCGCGAGCATCGTGTCGGAGAAGGACGAGAAGTAGAGGTATTGGCTGAAGAGTTTTTCGGGCGGCACGGTCTCCGTGATCTGCACCAGCGTGCAGTCGCGGCAGAAGGCCAGGTCGAGCGGGTAGACGGGCTCAGGCTCGTCCAACTGCTCGGTCGTCAGCAGCGAGTTGGCGAGCGGCGTGCTCCCCAGAGAGAGGACCGGCGTTAACCCTTGCGCGCCGCACGACCGGCACACCACGGCCTGGCTCACGCTTGTGTGTGGCTCGTTCATGAAGATGTACGGAAGAACTCCTTGTACCAGTTGATCGTCCGCCTCAACCCCTCGTCCAGCGTGAAGAGCGGCCGCCAGTCCAGCGTAGAGCGCGCCTGCGCCGCGCTCAAGTACTGATGGCGGATTTCGTTCGTCGCCTCGTTGCGCACGTCCGGCTCAAGGCCCGACTCCATCAGCTCCAGAATCTTGCGCGTCAGGTCTAGGACCGTCACCTGTATCTCGTTCGAGAAGTTGAAAGCGCGGCCCGCGAGCTGCGGGTCCGCGGCGAGCTTCTCGGCCAGGAGCGTGTAGGCGGCCGCGCCGTCCTCGACGTAAAAATAGTCGCGGACGTACTGCCCGTCGGAGCGAATCACGGGGCGCTGGCCGCGCAGGATGGAGCGAATAGTTCCTGGCACAATTCGGTTCCAGTTCAGGTCGCCGCCGCCGTAAAAATTTCCGCAGCGCGTGATGGCGACCGGCAGGCCGTAGGTGTGCGCGTAAGACTGCGCGATCAGGTCCGAGCAGGACTTGCTCACGTCGTAGGGGTGGCGGCCCTTGAGCGGCGCGTCCTCGACGTAGGGCAAGACCTCCTGGTCGCCGTAGGCTTTGTCCGACGACGCCATGATGACCTGCTTGATGGTGGGGCTCCGGCGGCACGCCTCAAGGAGCGCCCAAGTGCCCGCGATGTTGGTCTCGAAGGTGGAGACGGGGTTACGGTTGGCGACGCCGACGATGGTCTGCGCCGCGAGGTGGATGACCGTGTTGACTTCGTACTCGCCGAGCACGCGCTCCATCAACTCCTGGTCGCAGACCTCGCCGCGGACGACCTTGACCCTCTCGATCAACTCGCCGCGCACCAATTCGCTCTGCGGCACCCAGTCGCGCACCAGGCAGACCACGTCCGCGCCCTCATCAAGCAGACGCCGGACGACCCACCCGCCGACGAGCCCTGTCCCGCCCGTGATGAACGTGGGGCGGTCTAGCCAAAAATTACTCATAAGATAGATGCGAATTGGCCCAAGACCTTCAGTCCCAGACCTTCCAGGGCGCACGACCCTCGTGCCATAAACTTTCCAGAAAGCGCTTGTCGCGCAGCGTGTCCATGCACTGCCAGAAGCGCTCGTGGCGGTAGGCCGCGAGTTGCCCGACGCGCGCCAACTGCTCCAGGGCGTCTGCCTCCAGGCTGTCGTCGTCGCCCTTCAGGTAGTCGAAGACCTCCGGCTCAAAGACCATGAAGCCGCCGTTGATCCAGCCCTCGCCGATCTGCGGCTTCTCTGTGAACTCCTTGACGAGGTCGCCGTCGAAGACGAGGCCGCCGAAGCGCGACGGCGGACGCACGGCCGTGATGGTCGCCACGCGGCCGTGTGAGCGGTGAAACTTCAAGAGGTCGTTAACGTTCAGGTCGCACACGCCGTCGCCGTAGGTGAGCATGAAAGTCCCGTCCCTGAGCCAAGGCTCAAGGCGCTTGACGCGCCCGCCCGTGTTGGTCTCCATGCCTGTGTCCATCAGGTGGACGGTCCAGCCTTCGCAGTCGCGGCTGTGTACATCGACGCGCCCGTCCGCGAGGTCAATCGTCATGCTCCCGCTCAGGCTCTGGTAGTCCAGGAAGAACCGCTTGATGATTTCGCCCTTGTAGCCCAGCGCGATGCAGAACTCTTTGTGGCCGAAGCTGGCGTAGTGCTTCGTGATGTGCCAGAGGATGGGACGGCCCCCGATCTCGACCATCGGCTTCGGCTTGAGTTCCGTCTCCTCGGAGAGCCGCGTTCCCAGGCCCCCTGCGAGAATGACAACTTTCACGGGGCGACCTCCTCGATCACAGTAATCTCAGGCCGGCGGCCGGCGGCCGGGCCCTGGGCGGTCGTCCAACGCAGCATTGGCCTGACCACCCCTGGGATGTGGCCGGCGAAGTCGCCGCGCGCCGAATCCCCTTCCATGCTGTCCATCACCTGGAAGGCGACCGCGTCACGCTCGTGGAAGTGAATCCTGACTGGGTCCATGGTACTAATTGCCGCTCCAACAATCAAAGTGCCCTCGGCGAGCAGGTTGCCCGGAATCCAGGCCGTGCTCGTGAAGCGCCCGGCGGGCCTGGCGCGCCGCCGCCACGCGGGGTCCGCGTCCGCGGCGACGAAAACGCAGACGCCTTCCTCGTTATAAAAATGGTAATTTGGCACAAGAACGTGGCCCGCCGCGAGCACCTCGTACTCCATCTCTATCCCGACCGCGCGGCGCACGTCCACGGCCTCGATTGTCTCGCCGTCCTCGGCCAGAACCCGCACGCCGCACAGGCGCACCACCTCGTTGCCCGGCGCTTTCGACAAGTCTTCCCACTCGCGCCGCGCCGTCGTGCCCAGGCCGGACTTGAGGTAAGTTCCGACCACCTGATGCGACGGGCCGTCCTTCAGAATCCTTCCCTCGTCGAGCAGGATAGTGCGTTCGCACAGCCGCGTGATGGCGGGCATGTTGTGCGAGACGAAAAGCACGGTGCGCCCGCGCTGCCCTACGTCCTTCATCTTGTCGAGGCACTTGCGCTGGAAGCTGGCGTCGCCGACGGCCAACACCTCGTCCACGAGCAGGATTTCCGGCTCCAGATGCGCGGCGACGGCGAAGGCCAGGCGCACGTACATCCCTGACGAGTAGCGCTTGACCGGCGTGTCCAGAAACTTACCGATCTCCGAGAAGTCCACGATCTGGTCGAATTTACTCTCAATCTCTTTTCGGCTCATGCCCAAAATGGAGCCGTTCAAGTAGATGTTCTCGCGGCCGGTCAGCTCCTGGTGAAAGCCTGTGCCGACTTCGAGCAGGCTGCCAACGCGGCCGTAGACTTCGACACGGCCGTCTGTCGGCTCCGTGATGCGCGAGAGGATTTTCAGCAGCGTAGACTTGCCCGCTCCGTTGCGCCCGATGATGCCGACCACCTCGCCCGGATTGATCTCGAAACCGACGCCTTTGAGCGCCCAGAACGTGTCATCGGCCGCGCCGCGCCGACGGCCGAGCGTGGAGCGCAGACGCTCCGTGACCGCCTCGCGCAGCGTGCCGTAGCGCACCTTCCCGACGCCGAGGCGATACTGCTTCTTCAGATTTTCCGCCCGGATGATCGGCTTCATAACGACTCAAACGATGTCTGCGAAACTCTTCTCCATGCGCCGGAACGAGTAGGCGGCGTAGACGAGGAGGCCCAAGGTGATGGCGGCCGAGACGCCTAGGGCCGTCCAGTCCATCTGCTGGCCGAGCAGCGCCGCGCGGTAGCCTTCGATAATCCCGGTCAGGGGGTTCAGCTTGAGCAGCCACCTGAAACGCTCCGGGACGAACGTCGTCGGGTAAATAATCGGGGAGATGAACATCCACAACTGGATGAGAAAGGGCAGCGCGAAACGCACGTCCCTGTACTTGACGTTGATGGCCGACAAGTACATCCCCATCCCGACGGCCAGCAGGGTCGTCATGAGCACGAGCAGCGGCAGGACGAAGATGTTCGTCGTCAGCGCGATGCCATAATAGATCATCATGGCGATGAGCAGCGGAAACGCGATGGCGAAGTCCACGAGCCCGGCCGCCACCACCGCCGTCGGGATAATCATCCGCGGGAAATAGACCTTGGTCACGAGGTGCGCGCTGGTGACGAGGCTGTTGCCGCTGTTCGTGACAGCGTTCGAGAAGAACGTCCAGGGCAGCAGGCCGGCGTAGGCGAAGATCGGATAGGGCACGGCGGTCTGGCGGCCTATGCCCGCGAGCTTCCCGAAGAAGAAGGTGAAGATGAGCATGGCGAAGAGCGGCTGGATAATGGCCCAGGCCGCGCCGAGCGCCGTCTGCTTGTAGCGGACTTTGATGTCGCGCCAGGTCAGGAAGTAGAAGAGTTCGCGGTAGCGCCAGAGGCTACTAAAATCCGGTCGGGCCCAGGACTTACTCGGCTCGATGACAAATAAAGGGCGGTCTGGCAAGGAAGTCATTTGAGGGCTGTGGGCGGCCGCCGACCGCCGAGGCTGTCACGGTGCGCTGATCTTTGAAGCAATCTCCTGCATTAAGCTACAAGGCGATAATGGGTCATTAAGTCTAGTCGGGGCTCATACCCCTGTCAAGCAACGCGAAAGTGCGGTAGTGGGTCAGGTTGGAGTTGAGTGTGAGGCAGGTCAGACTCACCGCAGAGACGCAGAGGACGCAGAGGGGGCGCAGAGGCTTGACTCAACTCTCTGCGCAACCTCTGCGTCCTCTGCGTCTCTGCGGTGAGCCCAACTCTCTGACCACTCAACTACGAATTGACCCGCCGCCCTAAAATCTGAAAACCGTCAAGGGGTCGTCCTCGTGCCTGATTTCGTCCACGGGCTCGCGGCGGCCCTCGCCCATGTAGAGGCGGTTGGGGCAGTTGATGACGAGGCCCGGCGCTTCGCCGACGTTGCGGTAGGCGTGAACCACGCCTTTCGGGACGATGACGGACTTCGGCTCCCCGTCGCCCGCGCGGATGATCATCATGTTCCAGTAGGTCTCAGAGCCTGGGCGGTTGTCCCACAGCCTCAACTCGAAGGTGGAGGGGCCGAGAAAGACGAAGAGGTCCGCCTGATCGACGTGCTCGTGCGGCCCGCGCGTGTGGCCGGGCTCGGTCGAGGAGACGTAAGCCATAGCGGGGTAAAACTCCGCGTCCAGCTCGTCGTGCCGGAAGATTTCGGTCAGCCAGCCGCGCCCATCCGTGAACTTGCGCAGCGCCCGCACGACGACGCCGCCGATCTCGCCCTCGGCGAAGGGCCTACCTTGCGGCGTTGGCTTCGGCAACATGTCGCAGCTCCAGGTTATTCGCGCCCGTCTCGGCCACGAGGTTCGACGCGTGTAGCAGGCTCTCGAACGTCCCGGCGTCCGTCCACCAGCCTTCCAGCTCGTCCCAGGTCAGGCCTTTGCGCTCGATGTAGGCGTTGTTCACGTCTGTGATTTCCAGCTCGCCGCGCCCGGAAGGTTTCAACGTGCGGATGATGTCGAAGACGCCCCCGTCGTAGAGGTAGATGCCTATGACGGCGTACTCGGACTTGGGCTCCTTCGGCTTCTCCTCGATGCGCAGGACGCGCGGGCCGTCGAGTTCGGGGACGCCGAAGCGCTGCGGGTCCGGGACTCGCTTGAGCAGGATTTTCGCGCCGCCGCCCTGGTGGCGGTAGGCGCGCACGGCCGCGCTGATGTTGCCCTCTATGATGTTGTCGCCGAGGACGACGCAGACGGGTTCGCCCGCGACGAAGTGCTCGACCAGCGAGAGCGCGTCGGCAATGCCGCCCTCGCCCTCCTGGTAGGTGTAGTTGAGGTGCTTGAGGCCGAAAGCCTTGCCGTTGCCGAGCAGCTTCAGGAAGTCGCCCGCAGAGTTGCCGCCCGTGACGATCATGATGTCCGTGATCCCTGCGTTGACGAGCGCCTGGATCGGGTAGTAAATCATCGGTTGGTTGTAGACGGGCAACAGGTGCTTGTTCGTCACAATCGTCAGCGGCCGCAGCCGCGTCCCCAAGCCCCCGGCCAACACGACACCTTTCATCCCAAACCTCTCAGCCATCGGATTCTAAAGCTGTGCCAAAAAAGTTTCCCGAGTCAATCGGCGGTCTTGCCCAGCTCGCGGTCGAAAAACTCGTAGAGCGCCTGGGCCACGAGCGAGTGGCCGTGCGCGTTCAGGTGGCCCGTCCACGGCAGGGTGTTGTAGAAGCCGTAGGGCGGCTCGTCGGTCTCGGCGAAGTCCTGATTGATTCTATCGCGCATCATGATTAATGGCACACCGTAGCGCCCGCACGATTTTACCAGCAAATCCTCGACCGGGTGCTTCGGGCCGAGCCCCTTCACGGTGGCCCCGGTCGGAATGTGGACGACCACGAGCTTAGGATAGAGCTTGCTCATCTGCTCCACAGTCCACTCGACGGCCTTCTCCAAACGGGCCGCGGGAACTTTGCTCGCCCCGCTCCCTTCAGCCTGCGCGCCCGCGCCTGCCGCTTCGTTATTCGCCGCCCTGGCCCGCACGGCCTGAATCGTCCCGAACCGTGCGTAGGCGTACTGGAAGGTCGCCAGGTCGCGCACGCGCCAGCGCATCAGCCGTTTCATGAGCGGCGACATCGTGTCCCACTTCCAGCGCACTTCGAGTTTGAGCGCGTCGCCCGCGGGCTTTAAGTAAATCTCCTTGCCTGGGTCGAAGATGTTGACCCAGTTGCCGTCGTTCGTCAGCAGCACGACCCAGTCGGGCTGAAATATTCTCTTGTACTCCTCTGCGAGGCGGACGCAGTAGGCGGGCGAGCTGGCGCTCCGGCCCCCGTTCAAGACCCTGACGCTCTGCCAGCCGGCCTGTGCCTTCGCGCCGAGCAGTTGTTCGAGGCGGGCCGGGTACGTCTGCTCTATGTCCATCTGCTGCGCCTCCGTGTAGGAGTCGCCGAGGGCCACGATTCGGAGTTCGCCGGGCTTCTTTAAGCCTACAGGGCCGCCGCGGAACCCGTACTCGTTGTAGCTGCAAACGCCCCTGCCTTCGAGCGTGTAGAGGCCGCTGCTGTACGGCTCAGGCATCCAGCCGAGCGCGGGGTCGTGGTGATAAGGAATCGGCACGACGACGAAAATCCTGAGCAGGATTTCCCACACGACCAGGGTCACCACGAGGGCGACGACGACTTTTCCGGCCAGCTTCAGCATGCTTCAGAACTGAAAATAGATGAACGGCGTGGACTCGACTTCCGCCAAAAAGAAAATACCAACAACCCAGAAAAAAAGGAACGCGAGGCGCCCGAATCTGTGCGAGACCAGCGTTGGCGCACGGTCTTCGTTCTTCGACCAGAGTCCGACGAGGTGCGCCAGAACGACCAGGGGGGCGATGACCAGCAGCGGCTCGTGTATCCACCTTATGCCGCCGGGGATGGCCCCGAACATCTTCCCGAAAACCGTCGCCGCGTGGCCGAACGACGGCGCGCGGAAGAAGACCCAGCAGAGAGTGACGAAACTGAAAGTCGCGGCCCAGCCGAGCGCCTTGCCCCACCAGCCACCCTGCGTCAGACCCTTTCTTTTTCGCCAGCCCTCCCACCAGTGGTTGACGGCAAGGCCGACGCCGTGAAGCCCTCCCCAGAGCGCGAAGTTCCACCCGGCCCCGTGCCACAAGCCGCCGAGCAGCATCGTGATGATGACGTTGCGATACCTGTTGAACCAGTGCTTACGCAGGCCGCCGATTGACAAATAAAGATAGTCCCTCAGCCACGTCGAGAGCGAAATGTGCCAGCGCCGCCAGAAGTCTACGAGGCTCGTCGCCACGTACGGCATGTTGAAATTCTCTGGCAGCTCGAACCCCATCATTCGCGCGAGCCCGATGGCCATGTCCGAGTAGCCGGAGAAGTCGCAGTAAATCTGAATCGAGTAGGCGATGACGGCCTGCCACACGGAGCCTGCCGAGTAACTCGCCGGGTTCGCAAAGACCGCGTCCACAAAACCCGCCAGCCGGTCGGCGACGACCAGCTTCTTGGTCAGGCCGAGCAGGAAGAGTTGCCCGCCGCGCTGTAGGTTCGGGAGCGTGACACGGATTTCGCGTTGCAGTTGCGGCAGAAACTGCGAGGCGCGGATGATGGGGCCGGCGATCATCCGCGGGAAGAAGAAGATGAAGAGCGCGAAGTCCCTGAGGCTCTCGTAAGGCTTGAGGTCGCCGCGATACACGTCCACGCAGTAGCTGATGACCTCGAAGACGAAGAACGAAATGCCGATGGGGAGGATGATGTTGAGCGTCCCCAGATGAACGTCGAACGGGGCGAGCGCCGCGTCCAGACTCGCGATGAAAAAATTGAGATACTTGAAGACGATCAGGATGGAGAGGTTGACGACGACGTTGAGGACGAAGAGGCGTTTGCGACGCGCCCCCTTGGCCTCGTAGATCAGCCTGCCCATGTAGAAGTCGAAGACGCAGATGAAGAGCAGGAGGCCGAGAAAGCGCCAGTCCCAGTAGCCGTAAAAGAAGGCCCCGCCGGCCAGCAGCCAGTAGACCTTGTGCGAGTTTCTGCGAAGCACGCATAGGCCCGCCAGGATGACGACCATGAAGACCGCGAAATCTATGCTCGTGAATAGCAAGTTAAGTTGTCAGGGGAGCGGCGCGTGCCCGAGAGGATTGCGAGTAGAGTTTCAGTCGCGCCAGCAGCTCAGGTCGCGGCCGAGAATCTCTTCGAGCCTGGCCACGTCGTCCTTGTAATAACGGACAAAAAATTCCTTCCGCAGATTGGGGTCGAGCTTGTACTTGCGTGGGGCCCTGTTCATCTCCAGAACCTTGTGGCGCAGGCGGTCGCGCAGGACCGTCGAGCGCACCAGCGCTTTGGCGGCGCGCTTGACCGGCGAGGCGTCGTCGAAAATGATTCGATTGATGGCCTTGATTTTCGGCGCGCCCGCCGGGTTGCGCTCGACCTCCGTGTCGAAGCGGTGCGGCCGAATCTGTAAAAACTGGCACACTTTGTCCAGGGCCGCGTCCGCGCTGCCGCGCACGTCCTCCTCGAAGATGAGCGTCAGCGTGTTCTCGCGCGGGAACAGGTCGAAGTATCGCTTCATCTGCGCCGCGTAGAGTCCGGAGGGGCCGTAGCCGACCTCCGCGCCACCCGTGAACGTGTATTCAAGGACGCGCGGGAAATCGGCGTCCGTCAGGTTTTCATGGACGGACTCGCCCGAGAGCGACATGATGAACTGGGAGAAGGCGCGGTCTACGGGGTGGCGCAGGATGAAAATCAACTTGAGGTCCGGGCCGAGCGCCTCGCGGATGCGCCCTGCGACGTGCGGGTACATCAGATAATTGGGGGTCGCTTCGCCGACGGCCGGGCGGTTGTCGCGGTTGTCGAAGAAGGTGGCGTAGTAATCCAGCCCACGCGCGAACTGTTCTTCGATGTCGAAGAAGTGGACTTCCTTGACGGTGGAGAGGCTGACTTCCGGGTGCTGCCTGAGCACGTTGTAGAGGAAGGTGGTTCCCCCCTTCTGCGCGCCGGGGATGATGAAGTTTGGGAGCGTACGTTTCGCCATAACCGCTGGTTCTTGTACCAAAAATTATTGAGCCAAAAAGTCGGACTTCATTAGCAGATGGCGCTTCGGCAAGTCAAGCCGGCCGCTAATCTATGAACCGCTTGAACCACAGCTCCAGCATGAGGAGCGTCCACAGTTGGTGCGCGAAGTCCTGCCGGCCGCTCGTGTGCTCATCGACCATGTGGCGGACTGCTTCGGGCTTGAAAAGGCCGCGCTTGAGCGACGCCTCCGAGAGCAGGACTTCGCGCAGGAAGCCCTGCATCTGGTGACGGAACCAGTGGCCGACGGGAACGCCGAAGCCCATCTTCGGACGGTCCAAATTCTCGGACGGCAAGAGCCGCTTGAGCACGCGCTTCAAGAGGTACTTGGTCGTCAAGCCGCGCAGCTTATATTTCTCCGGCAGGCTCGCCGCGAACTCTATGACGTGGTGATCCAGGAAGGGCGAGCGCGCCTCCAACGAGACGGCCATCGAAGCGATGTCAACCTTGACCAGCAGGTCGTTGGGCAGGTAGGTCATCGTGTCAGCCAAGAGCGTCGCGTCCACGATGCCCGCGCCGTTGGCCTTTGCGAACCACGGCGCGAGGATGCTTGCGTCGTTCAGGTTCCGCGTCTCGCGGCGGAACGCCTCGCTGTACAGCTCCTGCTTGGAGGTCTCGTTGAAGGTGCTGACCCAGTGTAAGTAGCGCTCGACCTTCGGTAGCGAGGCCGCGCGCATGAAGCGCTTGATGCGGGCGGGGCGCGTGCGCTCTCTTTCGGAGCCGGGCAACAGCTCGACCGCCTGCTCGACCAGCCCTCGGCGCAGGAGGCCGGGCAGTTTGTGATAACGCTCTGCGAGCCGCATCGCGGCGTAGCGCTCGTAGCCCGCGAAGCACTCGTCGCCGCCGTCGCCGTTCAAAGCGACCGTGACGTGTTTGCGCGTCTCGCGCGCCACGTAGTAAGTCGGGATGGCGGAGGAGTCTGCGTAGGGCTCGCCGTAGTGCTCGACCAGTGTCGGCAGGACTTCGAGCGCGTCGGGCCGCACGACGAACTCGTGGTGGTCAGCGCCGACGTGTTCGGCCACGCGGCGCGCGTGGTGCAATTCTGAAAAATCCTGTTCCTCGAAGCCTATCGAGAAGGTCTTGACCGGCTCGGACATCTCCTGGCTCATCAGGGCGACGACCGCCGAGGAGTCTATGCCGCCGGAGAGGAAAGCGCCCAAAGGCACTTCCGACATCAGGCGCACGCGCACGGCCTCGCGCAAGATCGAGACGGCGCGCTCGCCCGCCTCCTCCTCGCTCACCTTCAGCTTCTTGTTGAAGTCAGGCTCCCAGTAACGCTCGGTCCTGACCTCGCCAGCCTTCCAGCGCAGCGTGTGGCCCGGCTCAAGTTTTTTGATGGCGCGGTAGGCCGTCAGCGGCGCGGGCACGCACATGAAGGAGAGGTAGTAATGGAGCGCGTCGGGCTCGATGTCGCGGCCGATGTCGGGGTGGAGCAGGAGGGGCTGGAACTCGGAGCCGAAGATGAGCTGACCATTGACTTCGGCGTAGAGCAGCGGCTTCTTGCCGACGCGGTCGCGGGCGAGGAACAGCTCCTCTGTGCGCTCGTCCCAGATGGCGAAGGCGAACATCCCGCGCAGGTACTTGGGGCAGTCCGCGCCGTACTGGTCGTAGGCGTAGATGACCGCCTCGGTGTCTGAGTTGGTGCGAAACTCGTGGCCCAATTTTTCGAGCTCGGCGCGCACCTCTTTGTAGTTGTAGATTTCGCCGTTGAAGACGATCCAGGCCGTGCGGTCGCGGTTGGGGATCGGCTGCTGGCCGGAGGCCAAGTCGATGATGGCGAGCCGCCGCATCGCCAGCCCGACGGGGCCGTTGAAGTAGAAGCCGTCCTCGTCCGGGCCGCGGTGCCGGATGGCCTCGCACATCCGCCCGACCAGTTCGCGGTCAACGGGCGGCGCGTTCCGGGGGCGCACAATTCCTACGATTCCACACACGTTAGATACTCCGGGCGGGCGGCGTCATCGGCCGCCTGATTACCTGGCGGCTCTCCCGCATCAGCTTCCTGTTCTCGCTGCGCTCCTTGAGGAGCACGTAGCCGACGGCGATGAAGATGAAGTAGAAGACCAGAAGCTGGGCGCGCTGGCGGTAGGCCGTGCCGACGTTGCCCTGAAAGACAGAGTAGGCGATGGTCAGCATCGAGGTGAAGACCAGAATGGGCAGCACCTGGCGGAAGCGGTGCTTGATGGAGAACCAGACGCCGAGCACCAGCGCCGGGAAGGAGGCCCACCAGACGACCATCTCCGGCATGGTGATGCTCTGGCGCAGCGAGGCCAACTGCCATGGGAAGGGCGCGAACAGCAGGTAGACCGTCCCGATGGGGATGGCGCTTAAAGCGCCCTCGGCCGTCGAGACATCAATCTCGGCGGCGAAGCCCGTCTCGGCCGTCGTCGCGGCGTCGGCGCGGCTGCGCTGGATGCGGCTGAGGTCCGTGTAATTGCCGAGCTGCGAGGAGGCGAAGCGGTTGACGCCGAAGGCCGTCAGGACGAGCATCAAGGCGGCGACGACCATCACCTGCCGCACGATGCTCTGCGCCGTGACGGCGCGCATCCCGATGATGAACGAGATGCCGATGGCCGCCAGCGCGATGTAGAAGACGTAGAACCGCAGGCTCAGCAGCCCGAACAGCGCGCAGGCCAGGATGAGCAGGTACTTGACGTTGAACTTCTCGCCGAGCTTGAGCGTCATCAGCATCGCCACCGAGAGCAGGAAGATGATCGGGCCGTCCTTGAGGCCCTGCGAAGACCAGAGGACGAGCGACGGGAAGAAGGCGGCGAAGATGCCGGCCAGGCGCGCGACCCGCATGTTCTCGAAGATGTGCTTGGCGCAGAGGAAGATGATCGGGGCCGTGGCCGCGCCCACCACCGCGTTGATGAACTGGATGGCGAGCAGGTTGCGGCCGACGACGCTGTAGACGCCCGTCACCATGTAGATCATCCCCCAGCCGCTGTCGCCGATCAGCCTGTTGACGATGGCCTGGTAGTAGCTGCCGCCGCTGTTGAGGGCCGCGAGCTGAATCGTGCCCAGCGCGTCGTAAGTCAGCGCGTCGCCGCCGAAGAAGCCCTGGAGGTGGAAGAAGAAGATGAGGATGCCTATCGCCATCCTGAGCAGCAGTCCGCCGACGAAGAGCCGGAGCAGAAACGTCTTGTCGGTCTTGGCCTGCGAAATGACCAGCCCGGCGATGCCGGCCAGCACGCCGCACAGGATCACGGCCGATGCGCCGTAGGCTGCGCTCGGCGAAACCTGCACGACCACGGCGCTCAAAATCAGCGCAAGGATTGCCAGTAGA
This sequence comes from uncultured Acidobacteriota bacterium, assembly GCA_963848875.1. Lineage (GTDB taxonomy): Bacteria > Acidobacteriota > Blastocatellia > Pyrinomonadales > Pyrinomonadaceae > QHXM01. The sequence continues at coordinate 750,786 of CAWKFJ010000006.1, read as the reverse complement.
GCATTCATAAATTTCGGAAAGGCCGTCGCACGTTAACCCGGCGGCCGCTCATTGTACATCCTCTAAAGGTCGTCAGGTAGATCGGGCCGCGTCTTGTACTCGATCAGGAACTGGTCTTCCGGGCTCAGGGGCTTGACGGCCTCGGCCGGGACGCCCGCGATCAGGTGCAGCTCCGCGGTCAGCGGCTTCGTAATCACGGACCCTATGCCGACGATGCAACGCGAGGGGATGGCCCCACCGGGCGCGATCCGAATCTCCGAGCCGACGTAGGCGAAGGAGCCGATCTTGATGGGGCGCGTCCGCTGGCGGTTGTGCGTCCAGAGGCTTGAGTTGCGCCCGCCCAGGATAGAGCGCCGCCCGATCTCGACCGTGTCCGTAAAATCTATCTTGTGCCCGGTCGTGACCACGCTCCCGTCGCCGAGCAGGAAGCGCGGGCTGACGGGGTTGACCACGTCCGGGTCGGGGATAGAGTTGATCTCGTTCATCCGTATGATCTCGACGTAGCGTCCGAGCCGTATCTCGTCGCCGCCGCGCAGGACGTTCAGGTGGCCGATGCGCGCGTGGTCGCCGATGGTCAGGCGCTTGACGCCGACGACCAGATTGAAGTGGCCGATGCTCACGTCGTCTGCGATGACGCACTCGTCTGCGTCGATGACGCTCAGGCCGATGCGGACGCGGCGGCCGATCTGGTAGCCGTAGAAGAGGCGGTAGAAGGCGCGCTTGAGAAACGACGGGAGCAGCGCGATGAGCATCAGGTCAAGTAGCCGCAGCTTGCCCCTGAGCCCGCCTGCGCGGCGGCTCCCGCGCGCCGCGACTGCCGCAGCCCGCGCCGCGGCCGCCGAAGCGGCGAACGCCTTGACCTCGTCGTGTCGCTCTTCCATCTCTCTCACGACGCCCCGGCCGCCTCGCGCAGCGCCTGGGCCAGTTTGTCTGCCTGAATCGGCACCGTGTAGCGCTCGACGGCGTGACGCCGCCCGGCCTCGCCCATGCGCCGCCGCGCCTCCTCGTCTTCCAGCAGCCGCGAGAGCGCCGCCGTCCACTCCTCCGGGCTCGTCGCCGCGAGGTGCGTGACCCCGGCCTCGCCGAGTTCGGCGCATGTGCCGACGGGCGAGACGACGAAGGGGAGGCCGACGGCCATGTACTGTATGGCCTTGAAGCCGGATTTGCCCTGCGACCACTCGTCGGCCACGACCGGGTAGAGGCCGATGTCGAAGGACTGAAAGTCGGCTATCTCGCGCTCAAGGCTCCAGTCCAGGCTCTCGACCTCGACGCCCGGCAGGTCTATCTCGCGCTCTCCTGCGCCGACGACCTTCAGCCGGAAGCTGTGCGAGCGCGCCAGCTCCTGCAACGCCGGGAAGATTGCTTTCAGGTATTGAAAAGTCGAGTGCGTGCCGATCCAGCCGAGCACCGGCGGGCCTTCGCGCGCGCGCTCTGCGGGACAAAAGCGCTCCGTGTCCACGACCGTGGGGATGACGCGCGCGCGCGCGCCTTTGCCCTCGACGTACTCGGCGATGTGGCGGTTCCCGCAGGTGACGACGCGCGCCCAGCGGATCATGTCGTCCGTCTTGCGGAACCATTTCAAGGAACTGGCGAGCCGCCCGTACGTGGGGCTAGTATAGGAGACGTAAGTCGCGTCGTCCAAGTCCAGAACCATCGGGCGACGCCCCACGCGGCTCGTCAGCCACTCGAAGAGGGGCGGCCCGAACATCATCGCCTCGCGCTGGACGAGGATCACGTCGGCGCGGCGCGCGCGCGCCACGTCCGTCAAGCGGCGCAACGCCGAGCCCACAACGCCGATGGCCGTGCGCGGCAACTGGTCGCGCCGGTAGAACGAGCCGAACTGGCGCGAGCTGAGAAACGGGCGCACGTCCAACTCGATGCCGCGCTCGCGCAAAGGCCCTACGAACTGCTCCAAACGGTAGCGCGTCGCAGCGGCTTCAATCGGATATGAGGCTAAAGCGAGAACAAGCATAAAATTCAGAAGTCAGAAGTCAGGAGTCAGGAGTCAGAATAAAAGAAAGAGGGTTTCAGCCTTCCATTCTGACTTCTGACTCCTGACTTCTGCTTTCATCATTTGTTTTCCGGCGGTAGGCCGCGGAGGCGGCGGGAGAGGCGGCGGGCCAGGTCTTTGCTGAGCCGGCCGACGCCCTGGCCGCCGATGCGCTCGGCTGCGGCCTCGGTCGCGGACTTGACGGTCTTGACGTAACCCTTGATGCCCGTCGTCTGCTTGTAGAGCGTGTTGTGTTCCGGCGCGACCGTCGCCTCGTCGCGCTCCTTCGTGTAGTAATAGATGGCGAGCGACTTGCGCGTCACTTCCGGCGGGCCGTCCAAAGGCTTCGGGTGTCCGTGGTAAGAGACTTCGTTGGTCTCGAAGATGACGGCGCGGTTAAAGAGCGGCGCGATCTTCTCCAACTGCGCGTCCGCGCCCAGGTCCCACAGCTCAAGATAACCCTCGTACTCCTCGCGCCACTCCTTGTTCAGGTAAAGCAGTAGATTCAGGCGGCGGTGCAGCTTCGTCTTCGGGTGGAAGTTGTAATCCACATGCACGTCCAGGAAGCCGCCGCGCAGGATTTGATGGAGGCCGCCGCCGACCAGCTCCGGGTCGTCAATCAAGTCCTGGATGCCTGTAATCTCGCTGAAGAGGTTGCGGAACGCGGGCGCGGCCGTGAGCTGGAAGAAACGCGCGATGGGCTCGGCGAAGCCGTGGGTCTGCGTCAGCTTGTTGCGCTGGTGTATGTAGGTCGTGCTGTCCCACTCGTCCGTCCCAGGCCGCGGGTAGGCCGCCAGTATCTCTTCGGCGAATTCCGCCGGCAGAAAGTCTTCGATGACCAGATAGCCGAACGGCTTCTTGGACGCCCAGCTCTGCCGCAAATCCGCCTTGCGCTCGCCGAGCGCGTGAAGCGTTTGCCCCTCGTAGTCCACTTTAAACGTCTCCTCCCTTTAACGATGAAAGGCGCGCGCCCGCGATGTCCGAACGCTCGCCCGCGCGCAGGCAGACCTCTTCGTACAGGCGAGTATAACGTTCGAGGCCGACGCCTTGCACGTCGAAGAGCCTCTGCGCCACCTCGCGCGTGCGGCGGCGCTGGGCCTCGGCGTCCTCAAGCAGCCGCGTCACGGCCGCCGTCGCCCGCTCGTACTCTTCGGCCGTGAACTCGTTGACGAGCGCGCCGACCCCTTCTTCGCTGACGAGCGCGTCCGAGTCGCCTATGCCCGCGTTGATGATGACGGGCAGCCCGCAGGCCAGATACTCCGCGTTCTTCGTCGGCGACGAGGCGAGCTTCGAGAAGCAGGGCTTGATGAAGGCCAGCCCCGCGTCCGCCGCCGACAGGTACGAGGACACGTCCGCGGGCCGCGAGGCGAGCACCGTGTACTTCTCTTCACTGATTCCCCGCTCGCTCATAATATTTCTCACGACCTCGTGCGCGCTCGGCGTCAGCCACAGGAAGTGCGCGTCGGCGCGCGCCTTCGAGAGCGCCGCGAAGAAGTCGGCCATCTCTTCGGTCAAGTACCAGCCGCCGACCGAGCCGCTGTAGACGACGACGAAGCGCCCGTCCAGCCCCAGCTCCGCCCGCCGCGCCTGGCGCGCGCCTGCGTCGTAGCGGAACCTTTCAAGGTCAACGCAGCACGGGATGACCTCGTGCGCCACGTTGCGGCCGCGCAGTCCGTCCCACTCTTTGAGAATGGGCCAGATTCGCTCGGTCAGCGTGACCACGCCGTCCGAGGCCGCGAGGCAGCGCCGCTCCATCGCCTTCGTCAATCGGTAATTGACGCTCCCCGCGCGCCAGTGGCCCGCGTCCACGTACTCGTCGGCGAGCAGGCCGCGCACGTCGAAGATCATCTTGACGCCGAAGCGCCGCTTGAGCGCCAGCGCGATGGTCGCCATGATGGGGTTGCGCCCGTGCGCCACTTCGATGCGGTTGCGCTTGACGAGCCTGGACGCGTAGCGTACGGCCGCCGCCACGTCGTAGAAGGTCGCGGGCAGCGAGGGCCGCTGGTGATAACGCAGGCGGTGCCACTCTATGCCGCTCGCGGCCAGGCCCCGCTCGACCTCGCCGACGCGCGCCTTGCCCTCCGGGGTGTAAGCCTGGGCGCGCTCGAAGCTCAAGAGCGTGAAGCGCACGCCGGCCGACTCGCTCAGGGCAGACAGGTACGGGATGACCTGGCTCTGCCCGAGCGGGTCTAGCATCCCGTTGTACGAGATGAAGAGCGCGCTCTTCCCTTTCAGCGTCTGTGACAGTTCGTTCATCAGCAGTGTGACTTCAGCGGCCTTCGGCGTCCCCGCTTCCCCTCTTGAGCTTCAGCACGAGCCGGCGGCCAATCAGGGACTTCACCAGCATCACGCCGAGCGCGGCGTTCACTCCGCTTTTCCTGGCCGAGCTGAAAACGTAGCGCACGGCGTCTGCCCGCCGCGCGTCCAGGTAGCTGTGAATGGCACAAAAATAGTAGGTGTGCCCTTCCAGCACCTTGACCTGGCTCTCGGTCAGCGGGACGTTGCGGATGATCCAGTCTTTGGCGAGCAGCTTTCTTTCGATGACCTGCTGGTTGTCGCTCCGCATGGAGCGCTGGTCGTGGTCGTTGACGAGCATCGTCGCCTTGTCCCGTATGAAAATCTTGTCCTCGACCAGATTCTGCAAGAGGAACATCCAGTCCTCAGAGGTGGCGTAGCGCCTATCCTCCTCGAACAACTTTAGTCCCGGATTGCCCTTCCTGACGCAGAAGACCGAGCCGATGGGGTCGCCCTTCAGGAAGAACTCCGCGCCGTACTCGCCTTCGGGCAGGCTTTCGAGCCCGGCGGAAGAGACGCGCCCGTTGCGGACGAACTCAAACTTGGTCGCCAGGTAGTTCACGCCCGGCCGCGCCTCTATGACCTCGCGCAGGGCGCTCAGGTGGTTGGGGCGCATCAAATCGTCCGAGTCGAGAAAGAGGACGTACTCGCCCCGCGCCTCTTTGATTCCGCGGTTGCGCGCCGCGCTGCGCTCGGCGTTCTCCTGGCGCAAGTACCTGACCTTGTCCACCTGGCCGAAGGCGCGCGCGACCACGTCGGCTGTGTCGTCCGTGCTTCCGTCGTCAACGACGACGACCTCGAAGTCCGTGTCGTCCTGCGCCAGCACGGAGTTGATCGCCTCGACGATGAAGCCCGCGCGGTTGTAGGTCGGGATGACGACGGTGAAAAGTGGCATTACCCTCTGAGGCTCCTCAGACGTTTGACTACGGACGCGCCCAGAAACTTAGACCGCCAGCGCACCTTCGCCCACTGGCCCGCGCGGTAGAACTCCGGGTCGAAACTTTTGACGAACGAGGCGAGCCGCCCCGCCGTCTTCGTGTCGAGGCCGTTGTAGTCGAAGGAGACGTGGCTTTCGAGGAAGTAGAGGAAGGCGCGGCGCAGCTCCTCGCGCGTGAAGCTCTGCGTCACGCGGTAGCGGTCTTCGCCCTCGTCGTAGAGGCCGAGGCCGCGCATCGCCTCGATTAAATCCTCTGTGAACTCGAAAGACCGCAGGACCTTGCTGAAGACGCGCGCCCAGTCGCGCGCGAACCCCAGGCTCTGCGCCACGCTCTTGCTCTCGTTGTGCAGCCTGTACTTCGAGAACAGGTCTTCGACCGCCAGCACGTCGTAGTTGAGCGCGACGCGGACGAAGAGGTCGTAGTCCATCCCGAAGTGCATGGCCTCTTCCGGGTAGCCCTGCTCTTCCACAATTCTGCGGCGGAAGAAGGACGACGGCTGCGGAAACGGGATGCCGGCGAGGTAGCGCACGCGCAGGTCGCGCCGCTCAGCGCCCTTGACCTGCTCTTTGAAGCCCTCGCCGAAGAGCAGGGTCTTGCCGTGGACGAGCGCCACGTCCTCGTGCTCTTTGAAATAGTCTGCGGCGGCGTGCAAGGCCCCCGGCGCGAAGAGGTCGTCGCTGTTGAGCCAGGTCACGACCTCGCCCGTCGCGCGCTTGAGCCCCTTGTTGATGGCCTCCGTCTGCCCGCGGTCCTTCTCGCTCACCCAGTACGTGAGCCGGTCCTCGTAGCGGCGGATGATATCCACGCTCCCGTCCATGCTCCCGCCGTCCACGACGAGGTATTCCAGGGGCTCGTAGCCCTGGCCGAGCACGGAGAGGATGGTCTCCTCCAGAAACTGCGCCTGGTTGAAAGAGGGTGTGATGACGCTGAATTTCATAAAAGCAGAATACAGGAGTCAGGAGTCAGAAGTCAGAATAACAGCTTGCGGTCGGCCTTTCTTTTATTCTGACTCCTGACTCCTGACTCCTGACTCCTGCTCTTCGTACCAACTGATGGTCCGTTGCAGTCCGTCTTCGAGTGAGGTTTGGGCGCGGAAGCCGAATTTTTCGAACGCGCGCGTCACGTCGAGGCAGCGGCGCGGCTGCCCGTTGGGCCGGCTCGGCTCCCAGCGGATTTCGCCGCGAAAGCCCGTCATCTCGGCGATCAACTCGACCAGCTCGCGGATCATCACCTCGCGCCCGTTGCCCAGGTTGACCGGCGCGCTCTCGTCGTACGCGGCCGCCGCGCGGAAGATGCCCTCGGCGCAGTCCTCCACGTACAGGAACTCGCGCGACACGTCGCCTGAGCCCCACGCCTCAATGAACGGCGTGCCCGCGCGGCGCGCCTCGATGCACTTGCGTATCAGCGCGGGGATGACGTGCGAAGTTTTCAGATTGAAATTATCGAAGGGGCCGAAGAGATTAGCGGGGAGCAGGAAGATGGAGTTGAAGTCGTACTGGTCGCGGTAGCTCTGCGACTGCACGAGCATCATCTTCTTGGCGAGCCCGTAGGGCGCGTTGGTCTCCTCCGGGTAGCCGTCCCAGATGTCGTCCTCTTTGAAAGGCACGGGCGTGAATTTCGGGTAGGCGCAAACTGTGCCAGTGGCGACGAATTTTTTGACGTCGTGCAGGCGCGACTGCTCTATGAGCTGCGCGCCCATCATCAGGTTGTCGTAGAAGAACTGGCCCGGATGTTCCTTGTTGTGGCCGATGCCGCCGACGACGGCCGCGAGGTGTATGACCATCTCGGGGCGCGTATCTTCGAGGAGGCGTATGACGTGTGCGTTCTCGACCAAGTTGTAGTCGCGGCTGCGCGGGACGAAGACTTCGGCCCCGGCGTCTCTCAGCCGCTGCACGAGGAAGCGGCCGAGAAAGCCCGCCCCGCCCGTGACCACGATCTTCTTGTAAGGGAAGTTCTGCTCAGATGTGCTCATGACAATTTGCCCGGCCCGGTTAAAGAACGGTCATGGTATCAAAATTAGGCCGATTCTGCGAAACGGCAAAGCAAGTCGGATTACGCCGAAGGCGTGTGTTTGACGATTATAGCGCGGATGTGGCACCATCCTGCGCCACTTTCACTTCGATCACCTGTCGGCGCAAGTTAACAGCTCAGCATGGTCTTCAACTCCCTTGGCTTCATTCTCTTCTTTGCCGTCGTCCTCGTCGTTCATCACCTTCCGCTCCCCTGGACGGTCAAGAAGATCAACCTGCTGGCCGCGAGCTACATCTTCTACGCTGCCTGGAGCCCAGCCTTCCTGCTGCTCCTGCTCTTCTCGACGCTCTTCAACTTCTACCTGGGCAGGGCGATTGACGCGGCCGACGAACGACGCGCACGAAAGCTCCGGCTCGTCATGGCGCTCGTCGTCAACCTGGGGCTGCTGGCCTTCTTCAAGTACACCAACTTCTTTCTCTCCAACTTCACTTTTCTAGCGAACACGTTCGGCCTCGGCGTCAGGCCCGCGTCCTTCAGCATCGCGCTGCCGCTCGGCATCTCCTTCTACACGTTCCAGACCCTCTCCTACCTGCTGGACATTTATTACAAGTACATCAAGCCGACGCGGTCTCTGCTCGACTTCGGGCTCTACGTCGCCTTCTTCCCGAAAGTCATCGCCGGGCCGATTGTGCGCGCCAAAGAGTTTCTGCCGCAGTGCGAGCGGCCGCAGAAGGCCACGCGCGCGGAGTTGTCCTGGGGCCTGACCCTCGTCCTCGTCGGCCTCTTCGAGAAGACTGTCGTCGCGGACAACCTGTTCGCCCCCATCGCCAACATCGTCTACGACTCGGCGGCGCGGCCCGACCTCGTCAGCGCCTGGGGCGGGACGCTGGCCGTCGCCGGGCAAATCTTTTACGACTTCGCGGGCTACTCGACGTGCGCGTTAGGCGTCGCGCTCTGCCTCGGCTTCAAGCTGCCCGAAAATTTCTACTACCCTTACGCGGCCGTCGGCTTCGCGGACTTCTGGCGGAGGTGGCACATCACGCTCTCGACGTGGCTGCGCGACTACCTCTTCTTCTCGCTCGGCGGCATCCGCAAGGGGGCCGGCAGAATCTACCTCAACCTTTTCATCACGATGCTCCTGGCGGGCCTGTGGCACGGGCCGACCTGGGCGTTCGTCGTCTGGGGCGGCCTGCACGGGCTCTTCCTCGTCGGCGAGCGCGTCCTACAGAGGCGCGTGCCAGGGAAAAAAGTCTGGCGCAAGCCGGTCATTCAGTTCGCGCTCGCGGGGGGCACGTTCCTGATGGTCAGCCTGACCTGGGTCTTTTTCAACGCCCGCGAGCTGGGGCGCGCCCTGGAGATGCTGGGGAGCATGTTCGGCGCGGGGCACGGGGCGCGCGTGGTCTACGCCGTCCGCATCCTGAGTGTGCTCGTCGGGGTGGCCGTTATGCTCGTCCTGCACTGGCTGATGCGTAACTCGTCGCTAGAGCAAGTCGCACGCCGCACGCCCTGGTGGCTGAGGGCCGTGGCGATGGCGCTCATGCTTGTCTCGATTGTCCTGACGCAGGGAGAAGATCGTGCCTTCATCTATTTCCAATTCTGACGAAAAAGTCCCGACCGATCACCTGGGGAAAGCCTGGCTGCTGGCCGTCATGCTCGCGGTGCTGCTCCTAATCTCTATGGAGTTCTTCTGGCGCAGCCGCGAGCACGAGCCGTCCGTGGTGGACAACGAGGACTTGTGGAGCGACTGGCGCGAAACGGCCTCCGAAGCCGGGCCGGCCGCGCTCGTCCTGCTCGGCGACTCGCGGACCAATTTGGGCTTCAACCCGCGCGCCTTCACCGAAAAGTACCCGGCCTACCGTGTGGTTGACCTAGCGGTCATCGGGAAGGGGCCGGTGGCGGTCCTGGGCGACCTGGCGCAAGACCCGACCTTCAAAGGAGTGGTCGTCTGCCAGGTGAGCGAGGTCACGATGCTCGCGGAACACCGGGCGGACTTGGACGACTGGATCCGCTATTACCATCAGGAGTGGGGGCCGGTCAGTAAGCTGAAGAGCCGCGTGAACACTCTTCTACAGAGCCGCTTCGTCATCATCAACCCCTACTTCAGCGTGCGGGGACTTCTCTACAACCTCTTGAACAGGAAGCTGGCTCAGCCGCGCGCCATCATCACGCGCCCCGACCGGTCGATCAAGGCCGACCACACCAGGATAGACGTGAAGCGGCAGTACGCTTTGAGGGTCAGACTGATGGAGGAGAAAGGCAGGAGTCTGGCGCCCGTGGCCGAAGCTCAGTGGGCGGACGCGATCCGCGAGATTCGTGCGATGGTCGAGGTGATCCAGGCGCGCGGGGGCACCGTCGTCTTCGTGCGCTACCCGACTAGCGGCGAGTTCCGTACGCTCGAAGATAAATATTTTCCGAGAGAAAAGTTCTGGAACGTCTTCGTCGAGGCGGTCAAGGCCCCCGCGATACACTTCGAGGACGTGCCCGCGATGTCCGGCTTCACCTGCCCGGACGGTGTACACCTGGACTACCGCGACGCGGACGCTTTCACTTTGGCTCTGGGTGGAGAGATGGAAAGGGTGGGAATAATCAAACCGCGCTAGCTTGGTTAAGTTTTCAAAGCTGGTATGTGCTCGACGAGAGCGTGTTTCAGTTCCCTGAAGTCAGCGCGAAGCGTCAGGAATTCCGAGCGCGTAGCCATGAATTCCGAGCGCATACCACTGACAATGCTTTCAATACGATCAAACCCGACCTGCATCTCAACGCGCACTGCCTGTATTTCAGAGTGTACCGCCTCCATAATGTCAGAGCGCATTGCCTCGATCCGCTCCAGGACAGTTTCGATGGTCGGCTTGGTATCGTACTTCTGCGGCATGTCTTTCGTTGTGTCTTCGCTCATTTCTTACCTCCCTTCTTGATGACCAATATACGCCCCGGAAAATCCTTTTTTCAAGGCCAGGCATTTACCCTTACTTGCCGAAACGCCCTTCATTAGTTATCGTACCAAGTTCCCAAAGGTTCCCTATCTAAAAATCAATATGACCAAACGCGCGCTCATCACAGGCATCACAGGACAAGACGGCTCCTTTCTGACGGAGCTGCTGCTCGACAAGGGCTACGAGGTCTACGGCATCATCCGCCGCTCGTCCTCCTTCAACACGGACCGCATAGACCATCTCTACCAGGACCCGCACGAGCCAGGCACGCGCCTGCGCATGTTCTACGGCGACCTGAACGACTCCAGCTCGCTCAACACCATCCTGCGGCAAGTCCAACCCGAGGAGATTTACAACCTCGGCGCGCAATCGCACGTCCGCGTCAGCTTCGACGTGCCAGAGTACACGGCCGAAGTGACCGGCCTCGGCACCATCCGCATCCTCGAAGCCATCCGCGAGACAGGCATCCGCCCGAAGTTCTACCAGGCTTCGTCGTCCGAACTCTTCGGCAAAGTCCTGGAGACGCCGCAGACGGAGAAGACGCCCTTCTACCCACGCTCGCCCTACGGCTGCGCCAAGGCTTACGCCTACTACATCACCGTCAACTATCGAGAGTCCTACGACCTCTTCGCGTGCAACGGCATCCTGTTCAATCACGAATCAGAGAGGCGCGGTGAGACTTTCGTCTCGCGCAAGATCACGCGGGCAGCGACGCGCATCAAGCTGGGGCTACAGGACAAGCTCTACCTGGGCAACCTGGAGGCGCGGCGCGACTGGGGCTACGCGAAGGACTACGTGCGGGCGATGTGGCTGATGCTGCAAGCGGAGGAGCCGGACGACTACGTCATCGCCACGGGCGAGACGCACTCGGTCAGGGAGTTTCTGGACGAGGCTTTCGGGCTGCTCGATTTGGACTGGAATGAGTACGTCGAGAAGGACCCGCGCTACTACCGCCCGGCCGAAGTTGACCTCCTGCTCGGCGACGCGACGAAAGCGCGCGAGCAATTGGGCTGGGAGCCGGAAGTCAACTTCAAACAGCTCGTCCACCTGATGGTCGAGCACGACCTCGAACTCGCCCGCCAGGAACTGGCCGCCCACGCCGCACGCGGCTCCGCCGCCACCAACAAAATCCGCTGGGGCACGGTCTGATGATTGCGGAATGCGGATTTTAAGAAGCCCTATGAAGTCTGCGGCGCCTTAAGTCCCGTCAGGGACGATTGAAAATAGCCCAGCACTTCAGTGCTGGGTAAGGAACGATAAAAACGGATGAGTCCCGTAGGGACGACAGAAGATTTCGGCCGTCCCTACGGGACTCAATATTCATTAACACTCAGTTCCCAGCACTGAAGTGCTGGGCTATTTTCACGGCGTCCCTGACGGGACGCCTCGGACAGTTTCCCCGCCTTTTAAATCCGCACTCAGAAAAATTCCCGAATCATCTCGACGACGTAGCTCTGCTGCTCGGCCGTTAACTCCGGGTAGATGGGCAGGGCGAGCGTCTCGCGCGCGGCTCGCTCGGCTTCGGGGAAGTCTCCTTCCGTGTGGCCGAGGTAGGCGAAGCAGGCTTGGAGGTGGAGCGGCACGGGATAGTAGATGTCCGTGCCGACGCCGCGCTGCTTGAGATGTTCTGCGAGCGCGTCGCGCCGGCCGCCGTGGATGCGTATGACGTACTGGTTGAAGATGTGGCGCGCGCCCTCGCGCACGCAGGGCAGGCCGATCTCTTCCGTCAGGCCCGCGTCCTCGAACAAGCGGTCGTAGCGTGCGGCGTTCGCGCGCCGCGCGTCGGACCAACGGTCAAGGTGCGGCAGCTTGACGCGCAGCACGGCCGCCTGTATCGAGTCGAGTCGGCTGTTGACGCCCAGCAGCTCGTGGTAATACTTCGTGCAACTGCCGTGGACGCGCAAGGATCGCAGCCGCGCGGCAAGCTGATCGTCGTTGGTCGTCATCATCCCTGCGTCGCCCGCCGCGCCCAGGTTCTTCGACGGGTAAAAACTGAAGCAGCCCATGAGGCCCACCGCGCCGGCCTGGCCCGCCTCGTCCGCAGCCCCTATGGCCTGCGCCGCGTCCTCTATCACAGGAAGCTCATGGCGCGCGCACACCTCCGCGAGAGCATTCATCTCGGCGCACTGGCCGTAGAGGTGTACGGGCAGGATGGCGCGCGTCCGCTCGGTGACGGCCGCTTCGATTTTCGAAACGTCTATGTTGTAGGTCGCGGGCTCTATGTCTACGAAGACGGGGCGCGCGCCGAGGCGTGCGATTGCCGCGGCGGTGGCGAAGAAGCTGTAGGGCGTGGTGATGACCTCGTCGCCGTCAGCCACTTCGAGCGCCATCAGCGCCAGGAGCAGCGCGTCCGACCCGGAGGCGCAGGCGATGGCGTGACGCGCGCCCGTGTAGCGCGCGATCTCACTTTCGAGCGCCGCGACGTCCGGCCCCATGATGAACTGCTGCGAGTCCATCACGCGCCGGACGGCCACATCCAGCTCATCCCTCAGCGGCGCGTACTGCGCCTGCAAGTCAAGGAGCGGCACTTTCATCTTCGGTCCCGCCTGCTTCTCAACCACACTCATCAAAAATCCTCGTTGAAGTATTAAAGCTCTATCACGCGCCCGCCCTGGCTGATGGACTGTTGCGCCGCTTCGAGCAGGCGCACGACGCGCAAACCCGACCGGCCGTCAGTCAGCGGCCGTCGTTTCTCCGTTATCGCGCTCAGGAACTCGTCGCAGACGTAATGCAGCGCCTCGGTCGAGTCGAGCTTCGGAACCCACACGTCGCCCGTGCGGTAGCTGACCAGCGTCTTGTACGCGGCCTCCTTGTCGGCCGCGACCTCTTCGGCGCGCGTGATGAGCACGCCCTTGTCGTAGACGCGCACCTTCTCGGTCGGCTCGATGTCGTCGTAGACGACCATCTTCCTGGACCCGGCAATGAGCGTGCGGCGAATCTTGACCGGCGAGAGCCAGTTGAAGTGGAAGTGCGCGATGAACTCTTCGGGGAAGCGGAGCATGACGTAGGCGATGTTCTCTATCCCGCGCTCGACGTGGCAGCTCCCGGTGGCTGTCAGGCTCAGCGGCCGGCGGTCGAGGATGTAGTCCATGATCGCCAGGTCGTGCGGCGCGAGGTCCCAGACGACGTTGATGTCGCGCTGGAAGAGGCCGAGGTTGATGCGGGTCGAGTCGAAGTAGAGCAGCTCGCCCAGCTCGCCCCCCGCGACGATCTCTTTGATCTTGCGGATCGCGCCCGTGTAGATGAACGTGTGATCCACCATCAGGACGAGGCCACGGGCTTCGGCCAGCTCGATCAACTCTTCGGCCTCGCGGACGCTCGCCGTGAACGGCTTCTCGACCAGAACGTGCTTGCCCGCCTGCAAGGCTTGTTTGGCGAAGTCGAAGTGGGTACTGACGGGCGTGGCGATGACGACGGCCGAGAGTTCCGGGTCCGCGAAGAGGCGGGCCGGGTCGGTCGCCGTGCGCGCTGCGGGGTAGCGCCGCCCGACGGACTCCAGACGTTTGGCGTCCACGTCGCACGCCCAGCGCAGGGCGGCGCGCTCGTTCTCCGCAAAGTTGCGCAGCAGGTTAGGCCCCCAGTAGCCGCAGCCGATGACGCCGATGGTGATGGGACTCATTGAGTGAACTCCCGAATCGTTTCCGCGACGTGCATTATCTGCTTTTCCGTCAATTCTGGGAACATGGGGAGCGAGAGCACGCGCGCCGCCTGGCGCTCGGCCTCCGGGAAGTCGCCCGGCCCGTGCCCCAGGAAAGCGTAGGCCGGTTGCAGGTGAATTGGCACAGGATAGTGTATGCCCGTCTGCACGCCCGCCTCGGACAAAGTTTTTTGCAGCGCGTCGCGCTCGTCAGTCTGCACGACGTAAAGGTGGTAGACGTGCTCGCGGTCGGGCAGCTCGCGCGGCAGGCTGAGGCGGCTCACGCCCAACAGCTCGCCGTAGCGCGCGGCCGCCGAGCGCCGCAGTGAGTTCCACTTGTCCAGGTGTCTGAGCTTCACGTTGAGCACAGCGCCCTGAATCCCTTCGAGGCGGAAGTTGTAGCCGACGATCTCGTGGCGGTACTTGCGCTCGGAGCCGTGGTCGCGCAGGAGACGCAGAGTGCGCGCGACCTCCGCGTCGTTTGTGACGACCGCGCCGCCCTCGCCGTAAGCGCCGAGGTTCTTGCCGGGGTAGAAGCTGAAGCAGCCTGCGCGCGCGAGCGCCCCGACGCGCCGGCCCTTGTAGCGCGCGCCGTGCGCCTGCGCCGCGTCTTCAATCACGATCAGGTTATGCCGCTCGGCGATCTCGAAAATGGGGTCGAGGTCGGCCGCCTGCCCGTAGAGGTGTACGGGCAGGATGGCGCGCGTCCGCTCGGTGATGGCCGCTTCGATTTTCGAAACGTCTATGTTGTAGGAGACGGGGTCGGCGTCAACGAAGACGGGCGTGGCGTTCGCGGTCGAGACGGCCTCGGCCGAGGCGAAGAAGGTGTTGGCGGGGACGATGACTTCGTCGCCCGCGCCCACGCCGCAGGCCATCAGGGCGAGTTGAATCGCGGCCGTCCCGTTGCTCACACCGACGCAGAAGCGCGCGCCCACGTACTCCGCGAACGCCGCCTCGAACGCCTCGACCTCGCGCCCGAGGATGAAAGCGGCGCTCTCCAAAACGCGCGCGACCGCCGCGTCAATCTCCTCTTTGATCGTGCGGTACTGCGCCTGTAAGTCAACAAATGGAACTAACATAAATGATGAATGCGGAATGATGAATGATGAATCTAAAGACAATCGTTTTCTAATTCATCATTCATCATTCCGCATTCCGCATTACCCTCGCCGGGTTGCCGGCGACGATTGCGCCGGGGGGTACGTCGCGTGTGACGACTGCGCCGGCCCCGACGATGGCGCGCTCGCCGATCTCGACGCCGCCGAGGATGACAGCGCCCGTCCCGACGCTCGCGCCGCGGCGCACGAAGGTTGGCACAACGGTCCAGTCCTCGTCGGTCTGGAGCCGCCCGTCGGCGGACGTTGCGCGCGGGTACTTGTCGTTAATGAACTGGACGCCGTGGCCTATGAAGACTTCGTCCTCGACGAGGACGCCCTCGCAGATGAAGGTGTGGCTGGAGATTTTGCAGTCGCTCCCGACGCGCGCGCCTTTCTGAATCTCGACGAAGGAGCCGATTTTGGTCCGGTCGCCGATCTCGCAGCCGTAGAGGTTAACGAAGTTGTAAATGGAGACATCGCGCCCGAGCCGAACGTCGGGCGCGATTACGCAGAACTGTCCGGCCATCAGTTGGCCGCCCCGCCCGCACCAGCGCCGGCCGAGGAGGCGTCGGCCGGGCCGGCCTCGTCGTCGGCCGTGTAGTAGTTCGAGTAGTAGCCGGCGTAGTAGTAGTAGTTCGTGGCTTCGAGTCTCACGTTGTTCAGAACGACGCCGAAGATGTTCGCGCCTACGTCCAGGAGTTGCTGCTTGGCGCGGCGGACGACCGCGCGCGAGCTGCGCCCGCCGTGGACGACCAGCACCACGCCGTCCACCATCGTCGAGAGGATGGAGGCGTCCGTGAACGAGATGGCCGGCGGCGAGTCTACGACGACGTGCGTGAAGCGCTCGGAAGCCTGGCTGAGCAGCTTGCGCATCTCGTCGGAGCCCAACAGCTCGGCCGGGTTCGGCGGGACCGGCCCCGAAGTCAGCAGTTGCAGGTTCGGCAGCTTGTCGTAAGGCTGGAGCAGCGCGTCCAGCTCCGACTTGCCAGAGAGGAACGTGGTCACGCCCTCTGCGTTGGGCACGTTGAAGTGCGAGTGCAGGCGCGGGCGGCGCAAGTCGCAGTCGATGATCAGGACGTCGGCCCCCGTCTGCGCGAGCATGACGGCGGTGTTGACGGCCGTGGTCGTCTTGCCCTCCGACGGCTGGCTCGACGTGACGAGGATCGTCTTCGGCGGCTGGCCGGCGCTGGAAAGCAGGAGCGAGGTGCGCAGGTGGCGGTAAGCCTCCGCGATGGGCGAGCGCACGTCCTCTATGAGCGCGAGCGCGGTGGCGTCGCCGGCCTCGGCCGGGGCGTGGCCCTTGCCTTTGAGGCGGGGGCGGTGCTCGGCGCGGTTCGACGGGATCAGCGCCAGCGACGGCAGGTGTACGTAGCGGTCAACGTCCTCGATGCTCTTGAGCGTGTCGTCGAGGTAGTCGAGCAGGAAGGCCAGGCCGATGCCGACGCCGAGCGAGAGCAGGAGCGCGATCAGGATGTTGCGCGTGCGCGCCGGGCCGATGACCGTGCCTGAGCGGCTGTACTGCTGGACGGTCACGTTGTTGGTCTTGACCTGCTCCTGGCCGTTGTTCTCCAACTCCATCTGCTTCTGGAGCAGCGTGTTCAGGTACTGTTTGTTGGTATCGATGCGCTGGTTGAGGACGCTCAACTGGAGCTGGTAGCGGTTCTTCGTGCTGACGTCCGCCGACTGCTCGTTGTAGGACTGTTGCAGCCTCCGCTCCGTGGCGGCCGCCGCGTCCAGGTTCGCCTTCATCGAGTTGATGACTTCCTTCGGGGCCTGGGCCAAAGCCTCTTCGATCATCTTGATCTGCGCGTCGACCTTCTTCATCTCCGGCCACTCGGGCTGGTAGATCATGCTCAGCTCGGTGTACTTCTGCTTGAGCGCGTCGAGCTTGCTGCGCAGTTCCTGGATGCGCTTGTTCTCGCCCACCTGCGGGATGTCGTTCGGGTCGGACGCGTTGACCGCCGTCTCGTAGAGCGACTGGAGGGTCTTGCGCGTGCTCTGTGCGTCCAGGAGCTGCGCGCTCAGTTTCGCCAGCCTGTCGGCCGGGATGTTCGGCCCCGACGCCCCTGGGTTCGTAGAATCGGCGGGCAGTTGGAGGCCGTGTTCGTCAACGTACTGGAACCTGGCCTGCTCGTCGGCCTCGATGGCGTGTTGCAGCTCGGCGATCTTCTTGCCGACGGTTTGGAGCGCTCCCGCCACGCCGGTTGACTGGCGCTGGGCGTTGTTGTGGGCGAAGGTGTCGGCGTAAGTGTTGACGATCTTCTGTGCCAGTTCCGGGTTGGAGTGCCTGTAGCGCAGGTTGACGAGGTTGGTGCCCGCGACGGGCTCGACCGAGAGGTTCGCGGCCAGCGCGTTCTCGTAGGGCTCCAGGCGGGCCAGGTCCTGCTGCGAGAGGGTGTTGGACGACACGGCGTCGGGGTCAACGACCTCGATCTTGTTGACCTCTGGGGCCGGGGCCGCCGCCGGGATCGTCTCGCCGTAGAGGAGCCGGCGCAGCGCCGTCCCGATGCTGGTCTGACCGGCCGAGCCGAAGAACGCGGTGTTCTTGTGCAGGTCGAGCGTCAGCGTCACCTGGCGCGCCAGCGCAGGGTTTTCGAGGAGCTTGAGCTGCGTGTTCCAGTAGGCCGGGTCCTTGCCGCCGCCCGTGTTGATGACCACGCCCTGCCCGGCCTTCAGGATGCTGTCCTCCTTTGGCGCGATCTGGATCATCGCCGTCGCCTGGTAGATGGAGGGCTGGCGGTACATCTGGATCGTGACCAGCGAAGTGATGACGACGACGAGCGTCAGGATCAGCCACTTGCGCTTGAGCACGACGAAGAGATAGTCGCGCAGGTGCGTCGGCTCGTTGGCCGCCGCCCCGTAGGGCTTGAGCTGGCTGTAATCTCCGAGCGGGCGCTCTAGGCCGCGCTCGACGGCGGGCAGGGGAAGCAAACGCTTATCTTGTGAAACCATAATTCTACACCTTAAAAAAAGACGACGGACGACAGACCACGGACGACGAGGGCGGCGCGAGCGCCACAACCGCTCATCTCCGGCTTCAACGCAGAGGCGCTAAAGCATAACATCAAAAGTGTGCTAACTGCCAAGCGGAAAAGCAGTGGTCAGTGAAGCGAGGCGCCAGTTTTTAGCCCCGCCAGGGGCTACTGAAAATAGCCCAGCACTTGAGTGCTGGGGACCGCGTGCGAAATTTTATCGAGTCCCGTAGGGACGACCGAAATCTTCTGCCGTCCCTACGGGACTCGAATATTTTCCCATTCGCTTTCCCAGCACTGAAGTGCTGGGCTATTACCAATCGCCCCTACGGGGCTTATCTACCGGCCGCCGTTTCGCACGAACTCGTTGAGCGCGAGCCGCCAGTCGGGGAGTGGCGCAAGGCCGACGGCCTCCGAGAGCAGGCAGCGCAGGCGGCAGTTGCGCGGGCGTGGAGCCTTCCTGTCGAGCGAAGCGGTCGTCACGGCTTCCAGGTTCTCGCTCCCCAGGCCGGCGGCGAAGAGCGCCTCGCGCGCGAACTCCTCGTAATTGGCCCCTGGGCCAGCGTTGACGACGTGGTAGACGCCCGGCAGATCGAGTTCGGCCAGCTCGCGTAGGCGGCGGGCCAGATGCACGGCGTAAGTCGGCGTGCCCCAGGCGTCACTAATGACCTTGAGGCGCTGGCCGCGCCCGCTCAGCTCGACAACGCGGCTCAGGAAATTGCGCCCGTCCGCCCCGAAAATCCAGCCCGTGCGAACGACGACGGTGCGCGCGCACGCGCTTTGCGCACGCCGCTCGCCTTCGAGCTTGGCCGCGCCGTAGACGCTCGACGGCGCGGGGTCGTCGCGCTGCGTATAGAAGCCTTCCTTCGCGCCGTCGAAAACGTAGTCGGTCGAGATGGTCACCAGTTGAGCGCCGACGCTGCGCGCGGCCGCCGCCAGGTTCGCAGGCCCCTCGGCGTTGACACTGAAAGCCCGCGCGGGGTCTGCCTCGCAGCCGTCAACGTCTGTCCAGGCCGCGCAGTTGATGACGACATCGGGGCGCTCGCGCTCGAAGGCCGCAACGACCGCGGCGGCGTCCGCGATATCTAGACGCGCGCGGTCGTGCGCGCCGACTTCGTCGCCGGAGGCCAGGCAGTGAGCCACGACCGCGCGCCCGACCATGCCCGCGGCCCCAGTGACCAGCACTCTCAAGACGCAGGCGCCTCCGCCGCGTACTGGCGCGCGTAGTATTCGCGGTAGGCCCCGCTGCGCGCGCGCGCGACCCATTCAGTGTTCTCCTGATACCAGCGGATCGTCTTCTGTAGACCGCTCTCCCAGGTCTCGACGGGCCGCCAGCCCAGCTCCGTCTCCACTTTCGACGGGTCTATGGCGTAGCGACGGTCGTGGCCTGGGCGGTCCTTGACGTGGCGGATGAGCGAGTGCGGCTTGCCGAGGGCGTCGAGGACGGCCCGCGCGACTTCCAGGTTCCGCCGCTCGTTGCGCGCGCCGACGTTGTAGACCTCGCCCGCGCGCCCGCGCTCCAGCGCAGCGAGGACGGCGCGGCAGTGGTCTTCGACGTAAATCCAGTCGCGCACGTAGAGGCCGTCGCCGTAGACCGGGATCGTCTCGTCGGCGAGCGCGTTGGCGAGCAGGAGCGGGAGAAATTTTTCGGGGAACTGGCGCGGGCCGTAGTTGTTCCCGCAGCGCGTGATGACGGCGTCGAGGCCGTGCGTGTGGCGGGCCGCGGAGACTAAGTGCTCGGCCGCGGCCTTCGAGGCGGCGTAGGGGTTCTTCGGCGCGAGCGGGCTCGCTTCGTTGAAAAACGTCGTCTCGTCGTCGGGGAGGCTGCCCATCACCTCATCGGTCGAAATCTGCACGAAGCGGCGGACGCCCCTGGCGCGCGCCGCGTCGAGCAGCGCCTGCGTGCCGAGGACGTTGGTGCGCAGGAACTCTTCGGCCGACGCGATGCTGCGGTCTACGTGCGACTCGGCGGCGAAGTTGATGAGGGCGTCGGTCCCCTCCTCCAGGGCGGCAAAGACAGCTTCGCGGTCACTGATGTCGCCGCGGACGAAATGGTGGCGCTCCTTGTCCAGCCCTTCGAGGTTGTCAGGGTTGCCGGCGTAAGTGAGGGCGTCGAAGTTTGTGATCTGGCACGACTCCCGCTCGGCGAGAATCAGCCTGACGAAAGCGGAGCCGATGAAGCCCGCGCCGCCCGTGATGAAAAGTCTGCTCATTGAAAATTAGTTGCGTCTGGCGATGAAAGTTTTGGACTTAGCGCGATGGGCTTGAGGCTCGGAGTATAAGTTCGGGTATCTGGCGTGTCAAGAAGAAGGCGGGGAGGCGTTGACGACGAATCAACGCCTCCCCGCCGAGGGGTTTTAATCAGTTCTCGCGCCCTGAAGAGGCGCGTTAGTTGCCGCAGTCCCGCGCCGAGCTGTTCGAGACAGTCACGGTCCCGCCGGAGCAGGAGGCGGGGCTGTAGACGAAACACCCGTCGCCGTCTTCGGTGATGACGGTGATCGAGCCGCTGCACGAGACGTCGAACGAGGCGGACGAGCCGGGGGCGATGGCGCCGTTGTTGAGCTGGTCCGGCCCCCAGTTTTCCGCACTCGTGGCGAAGAAGACGTTGTCAATCTGGTTCGATGACTCGTTGACGACCGTCACCGAGGCCGCCTGCGGCGACTTCGCACTCGACAGCAGCGGCGAGGCCAGAAGCGCACAGAGGGCCGCAGCGAGGAGCGCGAGGCGGAGGGCCGCCTTCGGGCGAGTGGTGATAGCGAAAAGGTTTTTCATGAGACTCCTTTCGTCGGGGATCACATTTGAGTGGCATCCGGCGTTCCCCAGAGCGCGCGCTGCCGAAATAAGAACGTAGGTAACCGAAGCGAGTCGGAACGGTCGGGAGTCCCGCCGGGCGCGCAGGCTGAGCGCCCGGCGGGCTTGTTCCGACTCGCCGTCGGCTACTGGCAGCTACTCGAAACGGAGTAGGCGGCCCCGCTGTCAACGGCCGTGCTGTTACTGCTGTGCGGCACGCTGACCTTGGCCGTCTTCGTCCCGACGTTGCCGGACGCATCCCTGACCTTGAACGTGATGGTGTAGACGCGCCCGTTGCCGTTGCCGGCGCGCTCAGCCCGCAGATTCACAGACTTGCAGGCGGCGGCGATGACGATGTCGGGACTGGTGTTCCCGTCGCCATTGCCGTTGACTGCTTCGTCGCTGCTCACCTGCGAGATGAACACGTCGTTGGCGTCAATGGTCTCGTCGCATCCGTCGCTGGCGCTCGCCACGAGGTCCGCGACCGTTACAGTGCGGAAGTCGTGGTTGGGCGGCCAGAAGCTGATGTTCACGTTCTTGAGCGTGATGGTCGGCGCAATCGTGTCCACGACTGTGACCGTACGCGTCACCGTGACGGCCTGATTACCTGAGTCATCAGTCGCGTTGTAGGTGAGCGTGTACGTGCCCGGCGTTTCAACGTCCACCGAACCCGTGGCCACAACCGGCACGCTCGAATCACACGAGTCGGACGCGGTCGCGCCCGGATCGCTGAACGAGGTGTGGCACTCGACCGTCATCGTGCTCGAACCGTTGAGCGTGATGACCGGCTTGATCGTGTCCACGACCGTGACCGTGCGCGTGACTGGCGGGGCGGCGTTACCGGCCCAGTCAGACACGTTGTAGGTCAGCGTGTACGTGCCCGGGGTGTTGACGTCCACCGAGCCGGTGACCGTCACCGCGCCCGAGTCCGCGCAGTTGTCGCTCGTCGTCGCGCCCTGATCGGTGAAGGACGTGTGGCATTCCACCGTCACCGAGCTGGGACCGTTGAGCGTGAGCGTCGGGGCCACGTTGTCGATGACCGTGATGACCTGATCATCGCTCGCCGTGTTGACGGCTGCATCGGTCGCCGTGAAGGTGCGCGTGATGATGAGCGGACTGCTGGCCGAGCCGGCCCCGCTCCTCGTCTCGGTCACCGCCACGGTCGGCGTGCTGCAATTATCCGGCGGCAGGACGTTGTTGTTCTCGTCAATGGCGCCCAAGGTCGCGTCCGCCGGGTTGGCGGCCGGGACATCGCTCGGGCAGACGTAGGCCGTGGCCGGGTCTGCCGGCGCGGTGATCCGCGGCGGCGTGGTGTCCGTGATCGTCACCGTCTGGGTGGCAGGGTCGGACAGGTTGCCCGCCGCGTCCCTGGCCCTGTAGGTGATGGTGGTCGTCCCCAGCGGGAAGAAGTTCCCGGAGGGAACGCCCGTGCGGAGGATGGTCACGGCGCCTGTGCAGTCGTCGGCCGCGTCGGCCGTGCCCAGCTCGGTCTCGCCAACGATGGCCCCGCACGAGACCGCGTCCGCGCCGGTCCCGAGGGAGATGTTCGCCGGGGCCGTGATGGTCGGCTTGGTGGTGTCGGTGCCGTTGACCGTCACCGTCTGCGTACAGCTTGAGTGGGCGGTGGCCTCATCAGTCACCGTCCAGGTGATCGTGGTCGTGCCGAGCGGGTAGGGCGCGTCGAGGTCTTGGCCGTCGCTGCGCGTGCCGCTGACGCTCAACTGGCCGCTGCCGCCGCTCGTCGTCGGCTCGCCCAGGGAGACATTCTCGGCCGAGCAGGAGCTGCCGGCAGCCACGGTGACCGGGGCCGGGCAGGAGATGGTCGGAGCCGCGCCCGCGGCCGTGACCTCTACGTTAAAGGTACACGACTCTCCCGCGGTCGTGCTGACCGTGACGGTCGTCGTGCCGACGGGGAAGAAGGTGCCGGAGGCCGGGTTGGCCGTTACCGCACCGCAGTCGCCGGAAGTCTCGGCGGCAAAGGTGACGGCAGCGCCGGGTGTGCCGTTGAGAACGGAATCGGCCACCTTGGTGATGTTGCCGGGACAGGCGATGACGCAAGCGTTGGCCCCGCCCGTCGAGGTGATGGCGACAGCGGCCGACGCCGTGTTGCTGTCGGTGTTCTGTTCCGTGGTGGTGCTGGAGATGGTCGCCGTGTTGACGATGGACGTGCCGACGGTGGCCGTGCCCTCGGTTTGATAGACGTACCTGAAAGCCGCGGACTGGCCGGCTGCCAGGCTCGCAATCGTACACGGCCCAGCCTCAGACGCCGGGCACGTGAAGGTCGGGCCGTCATCCTGTTGCAGGTTGACGAACGTGGCCCCGGCCGGCACAACGTTCGCCAGCGAGACGTTCTGGGCCGCGTCAGGCCCGCGGTTGATGATCCACACCGAGAACTCGACGTTCGTGCCGGAGGCGACGTTGTTGGTGTCTGTATTGACGTTGTTATAGACCACTAGGTCCACGACGTTGTCGGCCGGGTCGCTGACGGTGAAATACGCTGCGGCCCTCACGGAAGAGCGCGAGGTGACGCTGGTGACTCTCCAGACGCCGCGCTCGTCAACGCCTGGGTCGCGCGCCGGGAGCGTGAACGTGAAGGTTTCGCCGATGGTCGAAACCGGCGCGTAGTAAGTGAACGGCGCGCCCGGAGACTGGTCCTGGTCACGGAGCACGTCGTCCGGCCCGACCCAGGTGACTCGCCGCGGAGAAACCTCAAGGGGGTAACCCCCGTCAACCTTCGCGCAAACGATGTCGCCGAAGTTGAAAGAGCTTTTCGGCGTGACGCAGTCGGCGGCGTAGGTGGCGATTGTTTCGGGATCGTAGACGACTTCCTGCGGCAGCAGAAAGACCGGGGCGGGCGGCTCAGGTATAGCAGCGGCGCGGGGTCCGAGTAGCGCGCCGGCATTATTTGAAGAGGCGTGGCCGCCCTTCACAAACTTATCCTTGCCTCCGGCGACAGACTCTGGGCGGCTGCCGCTTGACTTCGGACGGGATGACGAAGCTGAGGAGCCGGCATAAAGGGCCGTGGCGAGCAAGATAAATAAAAGGCTTAGGAACGGGATGGGACGACTGACCGTGCCGAACAAGCGCCGCGTCAGTTTCGCCCGTTGGCGTATTTGGGATACGCGGGGGTTAGACATCTTCTGTCCTCCTTACTAGGGCACTGCGGCGTAAGTCTCAGTGCGGGAATTTATCCAGGGCGGGGTCGAGCCCGCCCGAACATCAAAATTCCAGGAGCCCGCGCTTGCCTGTTGAGTGTGACTGGTAGGTAGACGATCCGTAGGGATTCAACCCGGTGGTCCCGCGCGAAGGGGAGGGGCGCACGCGCCCCCCTGCGGCTCGCGGGGGAAGTCAGACCCCGCCTGCCCGCCACGAAAAGGCGGGCAGGCGAACAAGCAAGCGAGAGCCGACCGAAACCTACTGCTGCCCGAGCGGATTCAGCGCCGGGATTGCATTTGTGTTGTTGGCAAACTGGTTGTTGCCGTGGGTGCTAACCTGCCCGCCGGCGGTCGTGAACGCGTCCGTGTTTTGCAGGAAGCTGCTGTTCGAAAGACTAACTTTCGTCCCGGCCCCGCCCGCAATGACTCCTTTGCCGACGGAGAACAGCACGACGCCCTCCAGGTTCAGGTTGTTGACGTTGGACGGCGCGACGACCTGGATGCCGGCCGGGAGCGGCGCGGCCCCGAGTTTGCTGTCCGAGATGAACGTTTGCTTTACAGTCGTGAAGGAGCGGTCGCCAGACTTGATGCCGACCTGCATCCTGCTGATATGCACGCGGTCAACTACGGCGAGCATGAAGGTGGTAGTCGTGGCCGTCGAGATGCCGATGACTGTGTTGTTGATGTTCGTGTCCACGACCCTCAACAGCGTGCCGCTCTCGGCCAACTCGTCGGCCTTGACGCCGGTCGTCGAGAAGTTCGCGATGTAGCAGTTCTCGATGTTCACTTCCCTGGCGGCGATGACTCTGACGCCGTGGACTCCGAGCGCGGCGTTCGTGCCGCCGTTGATGGAGAGGCGGCGCAGCGTCACTCTTCTGCCGTCGGTGGCGGCCGCGCTGATGTTGACGATGACGCCGGTGGTGCCGCTGGCAAGGATGGAGGCCATCCCAGTGTAGCCGCCGTCAATGGTCATGGCCTTGGTGATGTTCACCGCGCCGAAACCACCTGGATCGAGGGCGTCAATCTCTCCGCCTGCGGCGGTCTTGGAGATGGCTCCCGCGAAAGTCTTGCAGGGGGCGGTGCGGCTGCACGGGTTGGCGTCATCGCCAACACCGGACACCCACGTGCGGGTTGCCTGCGCCTGGGCGGCGGAGGAAATGGCAGCGATGAAAATCGCGCACGCTAAGACTCTAAGGGTGGTTGAGAGGCTTTTCATGGAATTCTCCTTACAGGTCTGATTGTTGATTGGGGGGCGCCCAGGGGAGCGCCTGTTAAAATTAGTACGGCAATTTGTCTGGATTATTCCAACAAGTTTGTCTGGGCCGATGAAAATCCAAAAGGCGAGCGAGGCGTTGTTGTCGAGAAGGAAGCGCCAATCCTTTTAGAAGCAGCCCAGTCTTGTACGCCAAATATTCCCCGATGTCAACAATTATTTATTGTGCCAATTTTCCAGCCTGGCGCGCAGGGCGGGCGGCGACCGCCTGGACCTACGGAAATTAAAGGGGCCGGCGCGCACGAGGCTCTGAACCTTGCCCTCTCGCGCCGGCCGCACATTTAAGGCCGCCTGTTGTTCGCCCTCGCTTTGACGCCCCTCAGCGGCCGCGGCTGTTGACATCCTGAGAAATCACTTACAATGTGCGCCGCGATGACAGAGACTGATTCCGTAGATGGACTAATTCGCGTGGTAAGAATCATTGCGCGCCTCAACGTCGGCGGGCCGGCGCGCCACGTCGTGTGGCTGACTGAGGGCCTGCGCGACGCGGGCTACGAGACGACGCTCGTCGCGGGCGTCGTCCCCGCAGGCGAGGATGACATGGGCTACTTCGCCGCGGCCAACGACGTGCGGCCCCACGTCATCCCCGAGATGAGCCGCGAGATTTCGCCGCAGGACGTGGTGACGGTCTGGAAGCTCTACAAACTCTTCCGGCGCGAGCGCCCACACATCGTCCACACGCACACGGCGAAGGCCGGCACGGTGGGCCGCGTCGCCGGCCTACTCTACCGCTGGCTCACGCCCAGGACTCTGCTGGGCCAGCCGCGCCGCTGCCGCTTCGTTCACACGTACCACGGGCACATCTTTCACAGCTACTACGGCCCCGCCAAGACGCGCCTCTTCCTGCTCATAGAGAAGACGCTGGCGCGCATGTCGGATCGCATCGTCGCCATCAGCCCGCAGCAGTTTCACGAAATTCACGAGGAGTTCGGCGTGGGCCGAGCGCGCCAGTTCCGCGTCATCCCGCTCGGGCTCGACACGTCTGTCTTCAGCAACTGGAAAGAGCGCAGGGGCGCCTTGCGCGACGAGTTGCAGGTGGACGAGGACGAGGCGCTCGTCGGCATCGTGGGCCGGCTGACGGAGGTCAAGAACCACGCGCTCTTCCTTCAGGCCGCTGCTCTCTTTAAAGAGAAGTTCGGCGCGCGGCGCGTCCGTTTTGTTATCATCGGCGACGGCCAGTTGCGCGGCCAGTTGGAAGAGCAGGCGCGCGCGCTTGGTCTCCACACGGACGTGCTCTTTCTGGGGACGCGCAGCGACCCCGAAAACTTCTACCCGGCGCTCGACGTGGTGGCGCTGACTTCGCTCAACGAGGGGACGCCGCTGACTTTGATCGAGGCGATGGCGAACGCGCGCGCCTGCGTCGCCACGGAGGTCGGCGGAGTCGTTGACCTGCTCGGCGAGCAGCGCGCGGGCGGCGGCGAGGCGTGGGCCGTGTGCGAGCGCGGCGTGCGCGTCCGGTCGAAAGACGCAGCGGCCTTCGCGGAGGCGCTCTTCCATTTGGTAGACGACGCGCGGCTGCGCGATGAGTTGGGCGCGCGCGGGCGGCTCTTCGTCGAGCAGAACTACTCGAAAGACCGCCTGCTCGCGGACGTGACGAACCTTTACCGCGAGTTGACAGAAGAGGCGGCAGAGTCCAAAGTCCAAAATCCGAACTCCAAGGTCGAGAACGAATCTTCGACTCTGGACAGTATTTAATGAAGGGGATTGAACAATTTTGCGAGTCCTGATTACGGGCGGGGCCGGGTTCATAGGGTCGCACCTGGCAGACGCCTACTTGCAGCGCGGCGACGAGGTCTACGCCATTGACGACCTCTCGACCGGCAGCATCGAAAACATCCAGCACCTGAAGACCCACGAGCGCTTCCACTACACGATTGACTCCGTACACAACCAGCCGGTCGTCGCCGAGCTGGTCGATCAGTGCGACGTCATCTTCCACCTCGCGGCGGCCGTCGGCGTGAAGTTAATCGTCGAGAGCCCTGTCCGCACCATCGAGACGAACGTGCGCGGCACAGAGGTCGTGCTCTCTCTAGCGAACAAAAAGAAGAGGAAGGTGCTCGTCGCCTCGACCTCGGAGGTCTACGGCTTGAGCAATCAGGTCCCCTTCCGCGAGGACGGCAATCTCGTCATGGGCGCGACGACCAAGGGCCGCTGGTCTTACGCCTGCTCGAAGGCGATTGACGAGTTTCTGGCCCTCGCCTACTGGCGCGAGAAGAAACTGCCGACCATCATCGTCCGCCTCTTCAACACGGTGGGGCCGCGCCAGACGGGCCAGTACGGAATGGTCATTCCGACCTTCGTCAAGCAGGCTCTGGCTGGAAGACCCATCACCGTCTACGGCGACGGGCAGCAGACGCGCTGCTTCGGCTACGTCGGCGACGTGGTGGGCGCGCTCGTCAAATTGATGGACAACCCGCAGTCAGTGGGCCAGGTCTTCAACATCGGGTCGAGCGAGGAAGTGACGATCCTGGAGCTGGCCGAGCGCGTCAAGGAACTGACAGGCTCTGAGTCCGAGATCGTGTTCGTGCCTTACGACGAGGCTTACGAGGAGGGCTTCGAGGACATGCCGCGCCGCGTGCCGGACATCACGAAGGTGAACGCACTCGTCGGCTTTCGTCCCGAGATGTCGCTCGACGGGATTCTTCAGAGCGTCATCAATTTTCACAGCGGCCGGAGGTGAAGTGATGAAAAGCGAGAGCGAGAGCGGCAGCGTCATGCGCCGCTGGTTCGAGGAGGTCTGGAACAAGGGGCGCGAAGAGGCGATTGACGAGATGTTCGCCGCCGAGGGCGTCGCACATGGCCTCGTGGACGAGAACGGCGAGGAACTGCGCGGCCCCGCAGGCTTCAAGCCCTTCTTCCGCCGCTTCCGCGAAGCCTTCCCGGACATACAGGTCACCGTCGAAGACTGCATCTGCGAGGGCGACAAGGCGGCGGCCCGCTGCTCCGTGCGCGGGACTCACGGCGGCGACGCCCTCGGCGTCGCGGCCACCAACAACGCGGTCGAGTTCGACGGCCTCTGCATCATCCGCGTCCGCGACGGCAAAATCGTCGAAGCCTGGAACAACTTCGACTTCGCGCGCCTCAACCAGCAGATCGGACTCGCGTAGTCGTCCGAGTCCGTTTCCGCACCCTGAGCCCTCGGCCGGAACATGAAAGTGACGACGAACCACCTCAAGATCGAAGTCAACAGCGACGCGCAGGGCGTCAGGCTCGTCTTCCCCTTCCCCCGCTGCGAGAAGGCCAGGCCGAATTGAGTTCGCGGCCGTCAGGTATCCCCATTATGCCTGACGGGCCGCGATAGTATATTATGGGCAGTTCCGCGAACCGGCGTACTCGACCTCAGTGTCGGGGCGCTTCGACCGAATCACCCTTTTCCGCCGCCCGCTTGTATGAAGTTGACTAAGAAAATCCGCAAGCTCGCCAATGTGACCAAGCTGTTCGTCTTCGGGCTGCCGAAGAATGCTGTCGGCTCGATTGACGTGACGAACCGCTGCAACCTGCGGTGCGAGCACTGCTACTTCTTCGCCGAAGACCACGCGGGCGAGAAGGAGTTGTCGGTCGAGAAGTGGGTTGAGAAGCTCGAAGAGATGAAGGCCGCCGGCCACCCGATGTTGCTCTGCACGTGGGTCGGCGGCGAGCCGATGGTGCGTAAACAATTGATCGAGGTCGGGAGAAAATATTTCAAGAACAACACCATCGTGACCAACGGGACGATGGAGCTGCCCGACTGGGAGGACTGTACGTGGGTCATCTCGATTGACGGGACCGAGGAGGCGTTCAGCCGGATGCGCGCGCCCGGCATCTACCAGAAGATCAAGCAGAACGTCATCAGTCACCCGGAGCTGAGGATTCAAATCTCGTGCGTGCTGACGACTATCACGGCCGACTGCATCGAGGACTTAATCAAGGAGTGGGGACCGATTGCGCGCGGCGGCGTCATCTTCGACTTCTTCACTCCGGTCACGAATCTGGACGAGGCGCTCTGGCTCGACTGGGAGAAGCGCGACAAGTTGATCGACCAGCTTCTGGATTTAAAGAAGAAGTACCCTGGCACAATCAACATGCTCGACTCGACGCTCGAACTGATGCGCTCGAAGAATGCGAAGCGCGTGACGGACAACTGCGAGTTCCGTCTCAAGGCTTTCGCGCTCGGCCCCGGGGGCGAGCCCAAAGGCAAGTGCATGATGGGCGACAACGCGGACTGCGACCGCTGCGGCTGCGTCGTCCCCTTCCACATGGCGACGCTGAGCAGCCGCCGCTTGATGCTCAAGGAAGGCATCAAGTCGGCCTTCGGCTCCGCCAGGTAGTTCCGGTGACTCGACAGTGTGTTTCTCACACCCGCCGCTTGATTTGTCGCCGTTAATCTACTAGGGTTTCCAGGTTCACAAACTCGAAAATCACAACCGCTGTGCTTGAGTGATGCCCTTTAAGCCCGTCTATCTCATTCCGGTCGCCGCCTCCTTCGTACTGGCGCTCGTCCTGACACCCATCGTGCGCGCGCTCGCGCGGCGCTGGGGGGCCATCGCCAAGCCGAAGACAGACCGCTGGCACAAAAAGCCGACGGCGATGCTCGGCGGCGTCGCCCTCTTTCTCTCGGTCGCATTGGTCGTCGTCGCCTACCTCTTCTTCGTGCCGGCCCGGCCGGACGAGATTCTGAACCACGACCGCGACTACATCTGGGTCGTGCTCTTCGCCAGCGCCTTCCTCTTCGCCGTCGGGCTCGCCGACGACCTGTTCCACGCCAAGCCCTACCAGAAGCTGATCGGGCAGATCATGGGCGCGGCCGTCGTCGTCTACTACGGCCTTCGGCTCCCGTGGACGGGCTCGCCCCCCGTCAATCAGGTCATCACGATCTTCTGGCTCGTCGGCATCACCAACGCCGTCAACCTGCTCGACAACATGGACGGGCTCGCGGCCGGCATCGCCGCCATCGCCTCCGTCTTTCTGGCCATGAGTTTTCTGGCGAGCCAGCAGCCGACGGAGGCGCTGATGCTGGCCGTCTTTGCCGGCGCGTTGATAGGCTTTCTGGTCTACAACTCGAACCCGGCCTCGATCTTCATGGGCGACTGCGGCTCGATGTTCATAGGGTTCTTCCTGGCCTCGACCTCGCTGATGAGCGCGGCGCAGGGCGGGCGCTCGCGCAGCTTCCTGCCCGTGCTGGCTGTGCCAATTTTGATTCTCTTCATCCCCATCTTCGACACGACGCTGGTCACGGTGCTGCGGAAACTCTCGGGGCGCAGCGTGCGCGTCGGCGGGCGCGACCACACTTCGCACCGCCTGGTGGCGCTGGGGCTCTCGGAGCGGCGCGCGGTCTGGATGCTCTATGGGTTCGCGGGGCTCTCCGGGCTGGTGGCGATGGTCGTGCGCGAGATGAAGATCGACCTGAGCATCGCGGCCATCGGCGGCTTCACGGTCCTGCTGACGCTCCTGGGGGTCTACCTGGCCGGCGTCAAGGTCTACGACGAGGAGGAGGTCCGCGCGGCCCGCGAGAAGCCGCTGTTTGCGTTCCTCGTAGACCTCTCCTACAAGCGGCGCATCTTCGAGGTCTCGCTCGACGTGGTGCTCATCATCCTGGCCTACTACGGCGCTTATGCTCTCAGGTTCGGGCCGCTGGAGGAGAGCGGCGCGTGGCGCATTTTCTTGAGGACGCTCCCCGTGGTCGTCTTCCTCAAGATGGCGGCGTTCCTCGTGATGGGCGTCTACCGCGGCATCTGGCGCTACACGAGTGTTGATGATCTGGTGGTTCACGCCAAGGCCGTCGTCATCGGGGCGGTCGCCAGCGTGCTCGGCATCCTCTTCGCGTTCCGCTTCGAGGGCGTCTCGCGCACGGTCTTCATCGTGGACGCCATCTTGATGTTCATGCTGCTGGCCGGGAGCCGCATGGCCTTCCGCCTCTTCCGCCAACTTCTGCCGACGCAGACGGCGCGCGACGGCTGCCGCGTCCTGATTTACGGCGCGGGCGATGGCGGTGAACTCCTCTTGAGAGAACTCCTCAACAACCGCGAGCTGCAATACGCGCCTGTCGGGTTTGTGGACGACGACCCAAACAAGAAAGGCAAGGTCATCCACGGCCTGAAGGTCTTCGGCGGCAACGGCCAGCTCCGCGACATCTGCCGCGAGCAGCGCGTGGACGAGGTGCTCATCTCCAGCTCGCGCTTCACGCCCGAGCGCGTCGCCGAAATCCTCAACGACTGCGCGGAGGCCCAGGTCGCGCTCAAGCGGATGAAGATTGAGATCGAAACGCTCAGTGACGAATAACGAAATGATGAATGAGGAGTGATGAATGATGAATTAAAAGCAGATGTCTTTAATTCATCATTCATCACTCCTCATTCATCATTGCTTTTCATCGTGTCTGAATCAACGCCCGATCAATTAAAGTTTGTGGACTTGGGGCGCGCGCCGCTTGGGCGCGTGCTGCTGGTCGTGCCCGTCGTGCTGGCGCTCGTCGGCTCCTGGTACGCGACGCGCTGGTACGTCGGCAACTTCGTCGCGGAGTACGCGCCGCAGATCGGGGACGAGAACGTCTCGGAAGAGGAGCTGGCGGCGGCGCAGTTGCAGACTGCGGAGACGGCTATGCGGCTCGCGCCCGACGACCCCTGGACGCACTGGGTCGTCGCCGGGCTGAAGAAGAACAGCCTCGACCAGCACGCGCTGGAAGACTCGCTCAGGCATTTCGAGGAAGCGGCCCGCCTCGCGCCCAACGACTACCGCTTCTGGGTGAGTTTGGGGCGCGCGCGCGCGCAGGCCGGCGACTCGGCCGGCGGCGAGCAGGCGCTCCGACGCGCCGTCGAACTCGCCCCCGCTTACGCGGACCCGCGCTGGCACCTGGGCAACCTGCTCCTGCGCGCCGGCCGCGGCGACGAGGCTTTCACCGAGTTGCGGCGCGCGGCCGAGGCCGACCCGAAGCTCCGGCCGCAGATTTTCAGCGCCGCCTGGGTCGTCTTTGGCGAGGACGTGGACGCGATTAACCGCGCGGCCGGCGGCTCGGCCGCGGCGCGTGCGGAGCTGGCCGTCTACGTCGCCGGGCGCGGGCGCTTCGACGACGCGCTGCGCCTCTGGGCCAGCCTGACGCCGGACGAGAAACGTGAGCAGCGCGCGAGCGGCCTGTCTGTGGTTGACGCCTTGCTCGCGGCCAAGCGCCACCGCTCCGCGCTCGAACTGGCGCGCGACGTGGGCGGGCGCGACGCGCTCAAGGCCAACGTCGGCGAAGTCTCGAACCCAGGCTTCGAGGAGGACATAGACCCTGCCTCGTCGAACCCGTTCGACTGGAAAGTCAAGTCGGTCCCGCAGGCCGCCATCGGGTTCGACCAGAGCGCCAAGCACGGCGGCGCGCGCAGCCTGCGCGTCGCCTTCAAGTCGCCTTCGGTGCTCGTCTTCACGAACATCTCGCAGACGGTCGTGGTCGAGCCGGGCCAAACTTATCGGCTGGAGTTCTACGTCCGCACGGACGATTTGAAGAGCGGGGGGACGCCGCTCGTGGAGGTCTTGGACGGCGCGGACGGCAAGACCGTCCTGGGCGCGACGCCCGCGCTCGAAAACGGCACGCAGGATTGGCAGCCGCAGACGCTGGAGTTCAAAGCGCCGCCTGGGTCCGAGGCGGTCCTGATACGCGTCAGGCGCGAGAAGTGTGACGATGCGGTCTGCCCCATTTTCGGTCTTGTCTGGTATGACGACTTCAATCTCCAACGCACCGGAGCAAGCGCCGCCGGCGCAAAAGGAAACGACCCCGCGCCCGCCGCGCGTTGAGCCCGTCAGGACGATTGCGAGCCGCTTCGTCGTCATCGTGCTCTGCCTGGCCGTGGTGCTCTCGGCGCTGGCCTACGGCACGGTCCACTACTGGTCACTCGCCGTCTTCGAGATCGGCGCGGCGGCGCTGGTCGTCCTCTGGGCCGTGGACGCCTGGCGCAGCCGCAGCCTGCGCTTCAGCCGCAGCCTGCTCCAACTGCCGCTCATCGGATTTTTCCTGCTCGGACTCTTTCAACTCCTGCCGCTCAGGGGCGGCGGTGCGCTCTCGCTCGACCCCTACTCGACGCGGCTGGCGCTCGTGCAGGCGCTCGCGCTCTTCGTCTACTTCGCGGCCGCGCTCGCTTTCATAGACAGCCCCAAGCGGCTGCGCCTGATCGTGCGCGTCGTCACCATCTTCGGCTTCGGGCTCGCGTTCTTCGGCCTGCTTCAACACTTCATCAGCCCGAACAAGATTTACGGCCTCAAGGACCTGCCGCAGAGCACGCCCTTCGGCCCCTTCTACAACCGGCACCACTTCGCGGGCTACATGGAACTGGCGATGGCGCTCCCGCTGGGCCTGCTCTTCTCCGGGGCCATCGAGCGCGAGAAGCGCGCGCTCTACATCTTCGCCGTCGCCTTCATGGGTATCGCGCTCGTCGTGACCAACTCGCGCGGCGGCCTGGTCGCGCTCGCGGCCGAGATCGTGTTCCTGTTCCTGCTGACGGGATTCAGGCGCGGCGAGGAGAGAACAGAGAGCGGCGGGCGGCGGCTGAAGGCGCTGGCCGTGCGCGCGGGGCTCGCGCTGGCGCTCGTCTTGGCGCTCATCGGCGGCGCGCTCCTGTTCGGCGGCGAAGAGGCTTTGAGCCGCGTTGTCGGCACGGTCAACCTGGACGACCCGACGACGGGGCGCGCTCACTTCTGGGGCGTGACGCTGAACATCATCAAAGACCACCCGCTCGTCGGCACGGGCCTGGGCTCCTTCGGCGCGGCCTACACGCAGTACGACACGCGCAACGGCCTCTACCGTTTGGAGCAGGCGCACAACGACTACTTGCAGCTCGCGTCGGACGCTGGTGTAGTCGGCTTCCTCCTCGGCCTCTTCTTCGTCGTCGTGCTTTTCCGCTACGCCCTGGCGAGGCGCGAGACAGAGGATGCGTTCCGCGCGGGCGTCGCCACGGGCGCGCTCGTCGGCTGCTTTGCCGTCCTCGTCCACAGCTTCTTCGACTTCACGCTGCACACGACCTCGAACGCGCTGTTGTTCCTGGTCCTGGCCGCGCTCGCCACCATCGACGGGCGTGTCGAAGAGGGCGGCCAGCACAAGCGCAGGCGGCGGCGACACCGCTCCGTCAGGCAGCCGGGCATCCCCGGCGTCACGGAGCCTGCGGCGCTGCCCAGGCACGGTCACTGAGGTTTGATAGAGATTATGACGACACTGCTTGAGAACATGCGGAACTGGACGAAGGAGACCGTCCTCGACACGCTCGGCATCAAGATCGAGGAGGCCGTGCCAGAGCGCGTCCGCCTCTCTATGCCGGTGACGGGGCGCGTACACCAGTACACGGGACTGCTGCACGGTGGCGTCTCGGTCGTGCTGGCCGAGACGGCCGCCGCCATCGGCGCGGCGCTCAACACAGACCTCACGCGCTTCACGCCCGTCGGCGTCGAGATCAACGCCAACCACGTCCGCTCTGTCTCGCGCGGCACAGTCACGGCCGAGGCCGTGCCCGTCTACCAGGGGCGGCAGCTCTGCGTCTGGTCAATCGAAATCCGCGACGACCGCAACCGCCTCGTCTGCGTCTCGCGCTGCACGCTGGCGCTGAAAGCGGGCAGCGCATTATCATCTACGGAGTGAGCGCCCCGATCCCCCGCGCTTTCGGTTTCAGTCAGAACAAAAAGGAGAGGCCGGCGCGCTCGGCGCGTCCGGCGACCCGCACGTGACCGACTCGACCAGCGAAGCACGACACCTCGAAACCATCCCGCAACTCTGCCTCGACGCCGCCCGCAGGCACGACAAGCCGGACGCCCTCAACACCAAGCGCGGCGGCGACTGGCACAATATCTCCGGCCACACTTTCAGTGAGCGCGTGGCCCACGTCGCCCTCGGCCTGGACGACATCGGCGTGCGCCGCGGCGACCGCGTCGCGCTGCTTTCGGAGAACCGCCCCGAGTGGACAATCGTCGATCTGGCTATCCTGAGCCTGGGGGCCGTCAACGTCCCCATCTACACGACGCAGGCAGTCGATCAGGTTCGCTTCATCCTCGAAGATTCGGGCGCGCGCCTCCTCTTCGTCTCTGGACGTAAGGTCTTCAAACACGCCCGCCCCGGCATCGAAGGCGTCGCGGCACTCGAAGGCATGGTCTTCTTCGACGAGGACGCGGGCGCGCAGGTCGAGGGCGCGATGACGCTCGAAGAGTTGGAACGGCGCGGGCGCGAAAGGGCCGAAGCCGACGCGGGCGCTTTCGACGCGCTCGCCGACCCTGGCCGCGGCGCAGACCTGGCGACGGTCATCTACACTTCGGGGACGACGGGCGAGCCGAAGGGCGTCATGCTGACGCACGACAACTTCATCTCGAACATTCTCTCGATTGCTTCGGCGCTCCCCATCTACAACACGGACACGGCGCTCTCTGTGCTCCCGCTCTCGCACATCTTCGAGCGCACCTGCTTCTACGTCTTCTGCTACACGGGCGTCTCTGTCTACTACGCCGCCTCGTTCGACGTGGTCGGCGAACACCTGCGCGAAGTCCAGCCGACGATCATGACGGCCGTGCCCAGACTCTTCGAGAAGGTCTACCAGCGCATCGTCAAGAAGGGGATGACGGCCGGCGGCTGGAAGAGCAAGCTCTTCAGTTGGTCGCTCGAAGTGGGTCAGCGCTGGGCGGAGTTGAAGGACAGGCGCGAGCCCGTCCCGCCGCTCCTCGATCTCAAGCGCGATTTGGCGAACCGGCTCGTCTTCTCGAAGTGGCGCGAGGGCGTCGGGGGACGGCTGCGCTACTTCGTCTCAGGCGGCGCGCCGCTCTCGCCCACGCTCTCTTACGCCTTCTGGGCCGCGGACATTCCCATCCTGCAAGGCTACGGGATGACGGAGACCTGCATCGTCTCGGCCAACCGGCCCGACAACAACAAGACCGGCTCGGTCGGCCTCGTCTTCCCCGGCATAGACGTACAAATCGCGCCGGACGGCGAGATTCTGGTGCGCGGGCCGAACGTGATGAAGGGCTACTACAACCACCCGGAGGCGACCGACGCGGTCATCCAGGACGGTTGGTTCATGACGGGCGACGTCGGCCACATGGACGCCGAAGGGCATCTGCACATCACCGACCGGAAGAAAGATTTGTTCAAGCTCTCGAACGGCAAGTACGTCGCGCCGCAGCTTGTCGAGAGCCTGATTAAGCAGAGCGAGCTTGTCAACCAAGTGGTCGTCATCGGCGCGGGCCGCAAGCAGCCGGCCGCCCTGGTCGTCCCTGACTGGGAGGCGCTGGCCGGCGCGATGTCGGACGCCGGAGAGCAGAAGCCCGCGACGCGCGCCGAGTGGAGCCGCCACGCTGCCGCCATCAAGATCGTCCAGCAGGAAGTGGCACAGTTGACGCGCAGCCTCGCCGACTACGAGCGCGTCCGCCGCGTCGCCTTACTCCCGGAAGAGTTCTCCATCGACAGCGGCGAGATGACGCCGACGCTCAAGGTCAAGCGCCGCGTCGTGGACGAGAAATACGGCCAGCTCATAGAAGAACTCTACGGCGGCGGCGAATAAACTTGCGTCCGCCTGCTCAGTCGGTAGGGGGTCAGTTTGGAGTTGAGTGTGCTGTGCGTCGGACTCACCGCAGAGACGCAGTGCCAGCCTAGAGGTTGCGCAGAGGCTTGAGTCAACTCTCTGCGCCCCCTCTGCGTCCTCTGCGTCTCTGCGGTGAACGCCGCCTGAGCACACACTCTTATTCAACCTGAACCACTACCGCTCAGTCATCCGGCTTGCAGCCGCCATTCGCGCAGTAGTAAACTCGGCTGCGGTCGGACAAGCGTCCCACGCACCGCCTCCTTGGGCGTTGCGCCTCCTGGAATTCGCACTGCGCTTGACTCAATCATCCTCACCCGCGAGCTGATGGGCACTGCCAGGATTCCTTAGTCAATCAACCGCCGTGCTGGCGTCGCGTCGCGTTCAAGTAAGTAAGGATTAAGCTATGAAGAAATACCTCCCACACCTTGCCGTGCTGGTCGTCCTCTTTACCGCCGGCTACCTCGCGCTGGCCCAGGAGCAAGGCGAGCGCGGGTCCGTCGGCGCGCAGGAGCCGGCGACGAGCGCCGCCCGCGGGACAGAATTCGGCCAGCAGGGCGAGCCGGGCATCTCCGACACCGGCGTCGTCGTCAATTTCTCCAAGCTCGCAAGCAAGGAAGCGCTCTCGCCCTCCGTCTACAAAGAGCCGAAGGTGATACGCGAGCCGGGCAGCCGGCCGCGCAACAGGGCCGTCCCGGTCGAGGGCGAAGTCGAGGCCGCCAAGGACCAGCCGGAGCCGTCCGCGGCCGTCCCAGGCATCACGCCGCAGATCGCCTCGCCCGCCCTGGCCTCCAGCTTCAAGGCGCTCGAAGACAGCAACACCAGCATCCCGCCGGACACGCACGGCGCGGTCGGCCCCAACCACCTGATGGTCGTGCTCAATACGCAGATCCGCATCCAGACGAGGACCGGCGCGGCCATCAGCACGGCCACGCTCGACAGCTTCTTCTCGACGGTCCCCGGCCCCTGGGCCTTCGGCACGCCCAACACGTTCGACCCGCAAGTCTTCTACGACCCGTTCAACGGCCGCTGGATGTTCGCCGTGACGGCTGACGGCGACGAGGCGACCTCGGCCATCCTGCTCGCCGTCTCGCAGACGAGCGACCCGACCGGCAACTGGAAGATTTACAAGGTGGACGTTGACTCGACCGGCGCGGCCTGGGCCGACTACCCGCGCATGGGCTTCAACAAGAATTGGATCGTCATCACGGTCAACATGTTCTCCGTCTCGCCCGCGTCCGGCTTCAAGCGCTCGCAAATCTACGCCTTCAACAAGGCCACGCTCTACGCCTTCGCCGCCACAGCCGGCTTCAAGGTATTCAACGACGTTTGCGGCCCCTCAACCACCATCTGCGCCTTTACGCAGACGCCCGCCCTGACCTACGACAACACGCTCAACACCCTCTACATGGTCGAGGACTGGGACAGCCACACGAAGCTGCGTATCAGCAGCATCACGGGGACGGCCGCCGCGCCCGTCTACAGCACGTCGCACCCTTTGACGACGGCCGTCACGGCGGCGAACTCCTGGACGTTCGGCCCGTCCGGCGGCAACGACTTCGCGCCGCAGCTCGGCTCGACCAACAAGATTCAGACCAACGACTCGCGCATCCAGTCGGTCGTCTACCGCCTGGGCTCGCTCTGGGCCGCGCACACCATCTTCCTCCCCAACACGGCCGCGCCGACGCGCAGCTCCATTCAGTGGTGGCAGATTACGCCGGCCGGGGCCGTACAGCAGCGCGGGCGCGTTGACGACCCGACGGGCTCGAAGTTCTACGCGTTCCCGTCCATCGCCGTCAACAATAACAAGGATGTGCTCATAGGCTACTCG
Source organism: uncultured Acidobacteriota bacterium (assembly GCA_963848875.1). Classification (GTDB taxonomy): domain Bacteria; phylum Acidobacteriota; class Blastocatellia; order Pyrinomonadales; family Pyrinomonadaceae; genus QHXM01. The sequence continues at coordinate 712,403 of CAWKFJ010000006.1, read as the reverse complement.
CGCTTCTCGTCGCAGCAGTACGCGAGCGCGAACTACTCTTTCCGCGCTGGCACGGACGCGCTCAACACGCTCCGCGACCCGGCGACGCTCAGGGCCGGTGCCGGCGTCTACTTCAAGACTTTCGGCGGCACGCGCAACCGCTGGGGCGATTACAGCAACACGGTCGTTGACCCCTTGAATGACCTTGACATGTGGACCGTGCAGGAGCACGCGGCGGCCGTCTCAGGCGGCGTCAGCCGCTGGGGAACATGGTGGGGCCGCATCGCCTCCATCACGCCCACGCCGCTGATTCAACTCGGCACGGTGACGGCGACAGACGCCACGCCCAGCCCGGACGTGGACACCGTCGTCGAGCCCGGCGAGAACGGCAACAAGCTCACCGTCCAACTGAAGAACACTGGTTCGGGCGCGGCCACGGCCGTCAGCGCGACGCTGTCGAGCACGAGCCCCGGCGTGACCATCACGCAGAATACGTCCGCCTACCCGAACCTCGCGGCCAAGACCGGGGCCGGGAACAACACGACGTCTTTCCTCTTCGACCTCGCGTCCACGGCAGCGTGCGGCCAGTCCATCACTTTCACCCTGACGGTGACGTTCACGGGCGGCGGCAGCCCCGTGACGCTCAACTTCACGGTCCCGACCGGCAAGACCGGCACGGCCGTCACCAAGACGTACACGGGCGCTGCCAAGGCGATTCCCGATAACAGCGCCACGGGCGTCAACGTCACGCTCGCCGTCAGTGGGCTTGGGACCAGCATCTCCGATATCAACTTCAAGTTCGGCGGGACTACGTGCTCGACGAACCCGACGTCAACCACAGTCGGGCTAAACCACTCCTGGGTCGGTGACCTCGTGGTGACGTTGAAGTCGCCATCGGGCAAGGTCATCACGCTCATCAACCAGGCGGGCGGCGTCAACAACGACGGGATCAACTTCTGCAACACGACGCTCGACGACGAATCGACCGGCGCGTCAATCCAGACCATCACACCGGCCGAGAATCCTTACACGGGGTCGTTCAAGCCGGCCAGCCCGCTCTCGGCCTTCGACGGGTTGAACCCGAACGGGACATGGACCCTGAACGTCTCCGACCACGGCCCGGCGGACACCGGCAGCGTCCGCTCGTTCTCGCTCATCATCACGACCTACAGTTGTTCGACGACCTCCTCCGTGACGCCACTTGAAACACAGGGCGGCGACGAACTCGCGGTTGCCGGGCCGCCGCAGTTCTTCGCTCTCCCGGAAATGAAGGGTCAGTCGTTGGCGGCGCTCCTGACGGACGCCTTCGCCGTCGGCCCCGAGGCCGAGGCGCTCCTGCGCGCAGGCTTCCTGCCGCGGCGCTACGACCACCTCGCGCGGCTCCTGTCGGGGTAGACGGCCCGCGGGACAGACCCTCAACCCTTTTGCGCCTTTGCGGCTTTGCGTGAGATAAAGTTTCACGCTGGAGACGCAAAGGCGCAAAGTTTTTCAGTGGAGGAGCGGATGAGAGAGCTTTTGGAGGAGACGGCCCAACGCGCCATCGCTTACCTTGAGACACTCAGCGAGCGCAGAGTCGCCCCGTCGCCCAAGGCAGTAGAGAAGCTTGCGGCGCTCGACGTGCCGCTGCCAGCGGAATCGGCCGCGCCCGAGGAAGTCATACGGACGCTGGACGAGGTCTGCTCGCCCGCCACGACGGCTATGGCCGGCCCCCGTTACTTCGGCTTCGTCATCGGCGGCGCGCTCCCCGCCAGCCTGGCCGCCAACTGGCTCGCCGGGGCCTGGGACCAGAACACCGGCCTGCACAACGCCACGCCCGCGACGGCCCATCTCGAACGGGTCGCGCTCGGCTGGCTCTTAGACCTCTTCGGCCTGCCGGCCACTTGCGGCGGCGCTTTCGTCACCGGGGCGACGACCGCCAACTTCTCCGCGCTGGCCGCGGCGCGTCACTCGCTCCTGCGGCGCGCGGGCTGGGACGTGGAGGCCGATGGACTGTTCGGCGCGCCCCCCATCACTGTCGTCGTAGGCGACGAGGCGCACCCGACGCTCTTCAAGTCGCTGGGGCTCCTTGGGCTCGGCCGGAACCGAGTCGTCAAGGCCCCTGTGGATTCGCAGGGGAGGATGCGCGCCGGCGAGCTTCCGACGATTGACGGCCCCACGGTCGTCTGCGTCCAGGCGGGCAACGTCAACACCGGGGCCTTCGACCCCTTGACGGAAATCTGCGGGCGGGCGCACGCCTCCGGCGCGTGGGTACACGTCGATGGGGCCTTCGGGATGTGGGCCGCGGCCGCGCCGTCCACCGCGCGCCTGGCCGAAGGCTTGGCCGACGCAGACTCCTGGGCCACGGACTTTCACAAGTGGCTGAACGTGCCCTACGACAGCGGGCTGGCGCTCGTGCGCGACGCGGAAGCCCTGCGCGCCGCGATGGCGATTACGGCCGAGTATCTGCCGACGACGAGCCCTTACCGCAACCCTTCGGACTTCACGCCCGAATTGTCCAGGCGCGCGCGCGGCGTGGAGGTGTGGGCCGCGCTGCGCTCGCTCGGACGTCGCGGCGTAGCCGAGTTGATAGAGCGCAACTGCCGCCAGGCCCGTCGCTTCGCTGAAGGGCTCAGGGCCGCGGGCTTTGAAGTGCTGAACGAGGTCGCGCTCAATCAGGTGCTCGTGAAGTTCGGTGACGCAGACACGACCAACCGCGTGATCGCGGAGCTACAGGCGGAAGGAACCTGCTGGTGTGGCGGCACGGTCTGGCAGGGGCAGACGGCCATGCGCATCAGCGTCTCCTCCTGGGCCACGACCGACGCAGACGTCGAGCGCAGCCTGGACGCCATGCTCCGCATCGCCGGCAAGCATTTATAGCCTGGGCAGGAACAATCCAACCGCACTCACAATTCAACCCTTTGCGCCTTTAGTTTTCTCTTTGCGCCTTTGCGTGAGACGTTGCGGTTTCTCGCAAAGGCGCAACAAAAGAAAAACCAAAGCCGCAAAGGGTTGAGTCTGTCTTCCTCCGTCGAGCTTGGGGAAGGAATTATTTGACGGCCCCAGGGGCGCGGTAGCCTGGGCGGGCGCGGACGACGGCCCCTTTGCGCGTGGTCTGGACTTTAATCTTGCGATACTTGCCGTCGTGCTCTGTCTTCTGCGGGTAGTAGCCGAGCGAATATTGCGTCCTCAATTCGGCGGCGATCTGCTTGAAAGCCGTGGGCAGCGAGCCGAGCGTGTCGGCGCGGTGGAGCCGCCCGCCGGACTTATCCGCCAGCTCGGCCAGGTACGCGTCCGCGGTCTTGTACATCATGTCCAGCTCTGCGCTGATGTTGTCGTTCGGCGTGCCGCCCGAAGGGTCCGTGGTCGTCGGGTCGTTGTTGCGCGGGTCGCCCGGCGGATAGCGGTCGTTGCGCGTGTCTCTCCTCTCCCTCTTGATAGTGACCCCGCCGGGCAGGCGTGGGAAGGTGGTCCCGATGCCTCCGCCTCCGCTCGGGATGGTCGTGCCGCCTGGGAAAGTCGTCGGCGTCGTCTTGCCCGTCCCGCCGCCGCCACCGCTGCCCGGAAGTTTGGCCCCGAGGATGGTGGCGAGGTCGATGACCTGGCCCTGTTGCTGCTGCTGGCGCACGAGCTGTTCCACGTCGGCGCGCGTGTCGTAGCGAATCGGGTAGACGATGATGCCGGCCTCTTCGAGGAGCCGCACGTTCTTGCTGTAACTCTCGCGGTCGCTGTAAGAGTCTACGCCGTCCGTGAAGAGGACGACGGCTTTTCGTCCCTTGATGCGCTGCAAGGCTTTGAGGCCGACGGCCACCGCGTCGTAGAGCTTCGTCCCGCGCCCTGGCTGCGTGTCGCGTATCGCCCACTGGAGCACTGCGCGATCGGAGGTGAAGTTGCAGAGGTCGCGCACGCGGTCGTCGAACGAGATGACCTTGACGCGGTCGGCCTCCTGCAACTGCTCCGTGAAGGCTATGGCCGCCTGCTGAATCATCCGCAGCTTGTCCTGTGTGCTCGCGCTGGTGTCTATCATCAGGACGACGTGGAAGGGCGCGGTGACGGTCTCGAAGAAAGAGAGTTCCTGCTTGACCCCGTCCTCGAAGATCGAGAAGTCCTCGCGCTTCAGGTCCGGCAGATAGATGTCGCCGCGGTCGCTGACGATGACGGGCACCGTCACGAGGTTCGTCTCGACACGCACCGTCTCGACCTCCTGCTGGTCCGCGGGGGGCGCTTCGGTCTCCTGCGGCGGCGCGGGCTCATCCTTCGGCGTGGCGGCCTGCGGCGGCGGAGCCTCTGTCTTCTTCTTCGCCTCCGGGATTTGCTGCGGGCGACGCCCGGCCTGTGCGAAGGCTACGCCAGCGAGAGACAGGACGAGGGCGAGCGCAGCCAGGACGGCTTTGACGGAGGGGCGCATGACTTTTGGTTGCTCCTTTCCGTTGAAACGGAAACGTCGGACGGGGATGTGGCCTTCGGTCGAGTACGATGATACGCGGGCCGCGAAAGGTTTGCCAGCGAGTGTAAAGATGCGAGCGATTATGCTAGCTTCTCCCACATGCCGGAAATCTACGTGAGCACGGATGTCGAGACGGACGGGCCGGTCCCTGGGCCGCACTCTATGTTGAGCTTCGCCTCGGCCGCGTACCTGGCCGACAAGACCCTCGTCGCCACTTTCTCAGCCAACCTGGAGACCCTGCCCGGCGCGAGCGGCCACCCGGACACGATGCGCTGGTGGGAGACGCAGCCGGAAGCCTGGGCCGCGTGCCGCAGAGACTTGCGCCCGCCCGCCGAGGCGCTCAGCGAATACGCCGCCTGGCTCGGCGCGCTCCCCGGCGAGCCTGTCTTCGTCGGCTACCCCGTTGTCTTCGACTACATGTTCGTCCAATGGTATCTGCACACGTTCACAGGCGGGAGCCCCTTCTCCTTCTTCGCGCTCGACATCAAGTCTTACGCGATGGCGCTCCTCAAGACGGAGTTCCGCCAGACGACCAAGGCCGTCATGCCCCGCTTCTGGTTCGACGACCTCCCGCACACGCACCTCGCCCTCGACGACGCGCTCGAACAGGGCGTGCTCTTCTGCAACATGCTGGCGCAGCGCAAGGCGAATGCGGATTTATAGAGATGGACTCGGCGCAAGGCAGAGCTTAAGAATTTTGGCCCGGCGGCTGCGCGGCGAGCGCCGAGCGGACGGCCTCCAGGACATTCTCGTCGGCCGGGAAGCCGAGCCAGTTCTTCTTGGAGACTACGTGGTCGCCCACCCAGACCGTGAACTCGCCGCGGTCGCCCTCGACGAGCTGCGCGCTGATTTTCAGCTCCCGTTCGAGCAAGTCCGCCACACGGGCGGCGCGCGGGCGGTAGTTTCAAATGACGCAGTAGCGTATGGCAATCGGCTGCATTGTGGTAATCTCCTCTTCCCGGATTATAGCGAAAGCGCGGCAAAAGTGGTGGGATATTCTCGTTCTGTGCTTGCCGCTGGCGGAAGAAGAGAGAAGGAGAAGAATGGTTAAATGACTGAGGAGCAAGTGCCCGCGGGCCTCACGTTCGTGACCGAGTCGGATGGGATTCGGGAGTACAGGTTAGACAACCGCATGAAAGTCTTGCTCGTGGAGAACAGGGTCGCGCCCGTCGCGACCGTGATGGTTCTCTACAGGGTCGGCTCGCGCAACGAGGCCGTCGGCTACACCGGCTCGACGCACCTCTTGGAGCACATGATGTTCAAGGGCACGCCGACCTTCAACAAGGAACAGAACACGCAGATCGCGGCGACCTTGCAAAAAATCGGCGCGGCCTTCAACGCCACCACATGGTACGACCGCACCAACTACTTCGAGACTGTGCCATCGGACCAACTCGAACTCGCCATCAAGCTCGAAGCCGACCGGATGCGCAACTCTTTGATCGCGGACGCAGACCGCCAGTCCGAGATGACCGTCGTGCGCAACGAACTGGAGCGCGGCCAGAACGAGCCGTCGGAAGTTTTGGACGAGGCCGTCTACGCCGCCGCCTTCCGCGAGCACCCCTATCATCATCCGACCATCGGCTGGCGCGCCGACGTAGAGGGCGTGCCGACTGCGCGCCTCAAAGAGTTCTACGACACCTTCTACCACCCGAACAACACGAGCGTCATCCTCGTCGGCGACTTCGACCGCGCGCACGCGCTCTCGCTGGTTAGCCGTTATTTCGGCGCGTACGACGTGCCCGCGCACACTATCCCGCAGGTCTACACTGCGGAGCCGGAGCAGCAGGGCGAGCGCCGCCTGGTGATTCGCCGCGCCGGCGAGCTGGCGCTCGTGCAGATGGCCTTTCACACGCCCGGCGTACTCGGGCAGATGACCGTGCTCTCGAACGAGGAGCTGGCAGAGCGCGCCGCCAATCCGCCAGAGGATAACGACATCTACCCGCTCGTCGTCCTCTCCGTCGCCATGTCGCACGGCATCACAAGCCGCCTCTACCAGGCGCTCGTCGAGACAGAGCTGGCCGTGGACGCGCACTCGAACGCGGACCAGCACCGCGACCCAGGGCTCTTCAACGTCTACGCCACCGTGCATCCGGGCGTGGAAGTGCAGAAGGTCGAGGAGACGATTCTCGAAGAGCTGCGCAAGGTGGCCGAGGAGGGCTTGACCGAGGCCGAGGTCTTGAAGGCCAAGCAGCAGATCGCGGCGCAGGTGGCCTACAGCCGCGACGGCACTTTCAACATCGCCATGCAGATGTCCGAGGCAGAGGCCGTCGCCGACTGGCGCTTCTACAAAGACTACGAGACAAATATCCAGCGCGTCACGCCCGAGCGCGTCCGAGCCGTGGCCCAAAAATACTTCACCGAAGACAACCGCACCGTCGGCCATTTCATCCCGAAGCAGACGGGCGGCGGCGGAGCCGGAAACGGCAACGGCCACCAGCCGCAGGCCGTGAAAAAGTTATCGCGCCGCGGCGTGCAGTTTTACCGCGAGACTGACGACGGGGCGGCCGCCGCCGAAGTCTCTTCGGTCGCGCGGAGCGTGGCGGGCTCCGAGACGCCCGCAGCCGGCGGCTCCACCACACCGCAGGAAAAGGAGCAGCAGTCGGTCTCTCCGCGCGGCGACAAGTCTTCGGACGCGGCCGAGCCAGTCACACCGGCGACTGCCGGGCGCTCGGACTTCGCGCGCCGCGCCCGCCGCACGGAGCTTGAGACCGGCGCGGTCCTGCTCGTCATCGAAAACAACGCGACCCCGACCATCTCTTTGCGCGGCTCCTTCCGCGCCGGCTCCTACTTCGAGCCGCACGACAAGCCTGGGCTGGCGCAGATCACCGCCAACATGCTCGAACGCGGCACGGAGAAGCGCACCAAGTTCGAACTGGCCGGCGACCTCGAACGCGTCGGCGCGCAGCTCGCCTTCTCGGCGGACCCGTTCGCCGTCAACGTCGCCGCCCGCGCGCTCTCGAAAGACGTGCCGCTCGTGATGACGGCGCTCTCGGAGGCTCTGCGCGAGCCGGCCTTCCCCGCCGAAGAGCTGGAGAAGCTCAAGCAGCAGGTCGTCGCGGGCATCCAGGAACAACAGTCCAACACCGGCTACCGCGCGCGCGAGCGCTTCTCGCAACTGATCTTCGACGAGGCCAGCCCCTTCTACATGCCGGCGGGCGAGCGGCTCATCGAGAGCGTCCGCTCGATCACGGTCGAGGACGTGCGCGCCTTCTACACGAAATTCTACGGCGGGCGCTCGCTCATCCTTTCCGTCTCTGGCGACGTGCGGGCCGAGGAAGTGGCACAACAATTCGCCGACGCGTTCGGCGGCTTCAAGGGGCCTGAGAGCGTTGACATCAACGTCGTGGACCCGGAGCCGCGCACGGGGACGCACCGCGAGGTCGTGCTCCTGAAGGACAAGGCCAGCGTGGACATCCTGCTCGGCTCGGCCGCGCCCTTGCGCAGGGACTCGGAGGACTACTACGCGGCCGGGCTCGCCAACAGCGCGCTCGGCGAGAGCACGCTCTCGTCGCGCCTGGGCCTGCGCGTGCGCGACCAGGAGGGCTTGACCTACGGCATCAACTCGCGCTTCCGCGCGCCGTCTTTGGCCGCCGGCCCCTGGTACGTGGGCGTCTCGGTCAACCCGAACAACATCGAGAAGGCGATCAACTCGGCCTTGAACGTCCTGCGCGACTACGTCGAGAACGGCATCCGACCCGATGAGTTGGCGGACGAGAAGTCTTCGGCCATCGGTTCGTTCAAGGTGAGCCTGGCGACGAACGCGGGCCTGGCCGGCGCGATGTGGAACTCGGAGTTCTACAGGCTCGGCCTGGACTACATGGATCGCTACCCGCAGATCATTCAGGCGGTCACCATCGAGGAAGTCAACGCCGCGATCCGCAAATATTTCCGCCCCGACCACCTGACGGTCGTCCTCGCCGGCGACATAGAAGCCACTGCGACGACGAGCGAAGCGCCTGCGGTGTGAGGAAATGCAAAATTAAAAATTAAAAATTAAAAATGGAGGCGGAGAACCACTCTTTAATTAAATGTGGTTTCAGCCTGAATTTTTAATTTTTAATTTTTAATTTTGCATTTTCCTCCGCTCTTGTGCCAGAATCCGCCCGTCACAGGTAACCGCCTCGCAGCCCGAACGGAGCTTTCCCGTTGTTAGTTTCGCGTTCGACAAGCATTAAGACACGCGCGCCAATCGCCCGAATCATTCTGGCGGTCACGCTGCTCGTCGTCGTGCTGGCGGGCGCGGTTCCGCCGGACTCCTTCGCGTCGTCACACGAATGCGGGATGGCCTGCTGCGCCGGCAAGTCGCCGCACGCGGCGGGCTCTTGCAGCACCTCTCTCGGCAATGACGAGGGCGACGGGCACGCGGCGCACAACCACGCGACGCACGGCCCGAACCATCATTCTCAGGCGCGCCATCCGGCGACTAAAGAGTCGCGCCGGACGGCGAGCGTCACCGCCGCGGCCTTAACGAAGCCCTGCTCGCCAGAGTGCGCCGCCGCGGCTTTCGCTTCTTCGCAACTGCGCCGCCAGCGCCACGCCGCATCAGTCGTCGTCAAAGCGCAGCCCCGCCCGCACACGATTCGTTCTTTCGTCACGCACTCGGCCGCACTCACACCTAAATCCGCTGACCACACGCGTCAGGCGCGGCCGCGCGCACCGCCAACCACTCTCATCAACCTTTCAGCCTAAACATTAGAGGCTCCGGGCGTCCGTGTACTTCACTCGCGCCCGGACAGGTTGCCGCGCATCCGCGCGCACCCGCCAGGACGGCGCGCATTCACTTGCGTGGCCGTCGAAAGGGTATTGAAGATGAGAACTATTCCCCCACTGAGGGCGCTGCTGTTCGCCGCGCTCGTCTGCCTCTTGTGCGCGCCTTCGATTCTGGCACAGCAGACTGTGACTTCGGCCACGCTCGGCGGTCACGTCGAGGACTCGGCCGGCGCGGGACTGCCCGGCGCGCTCGTGACCATCAACAACCTGGACACGAACCAGACTCAGACGGCCACGACCGACGCCGACGGCCGCTACAGATTCGGCTACCTGCCCGCCGGCCCTTACGAGCTACTGGCCGAGCGCGCGGGCTTCGACACTTTGCGCCAGCGGCTCACGCTCACGCTCGGCCAGGCGCTCGACGTGCCGCTGAGGCTCTCTGTCGCGGGCGTCACCGGCAGCGTCCAGATCACCGCGGACGTGCCGCTGATAGAGGCCGCGCGCACGCAGGTGGCCGAGACGATCCTCCCGCGCGAGATCGACGCGCTCCCCTTGAACGGCCGCAACTACCTGGACCTCGCGCTGCTCGCCCCGGCCGTCTCGCGCACGAACACAGGGAGCAACCAGCGCTTCGCGGAGACTTCGGCCGTGCCCGGCACGGGCCTCTCGGTCGCGGGCCAACGCAATCTCAACAACGGCTTCGTCGTTGACGGCCTCTCGGCCAACGACGACGCGGCCGACCTGGCCGCCACGTTCTACAGCCAGGAGGTGATACGCGAGTTTCAGGTCGTCACCTCGGGCGGCGTCGCAGAGTTCGGGCGCGCCTCCGCAGGCGTCGTCAACATCATCACGCAAACTGGCACAAATCACTGGCGCGGCCGCCTCTACACCTTCCTGCGCAACCAGCGCCTAGACGCGCGCAACCCGCTCGCCGCGAGCAAAGACCCGCTGACGCAGACGCAATACGGTCTGACCATCGGCGGGCCGCTCAGGCGCGACCGCACGTTCCTCTTCACCAACTTCGAGCAGACGCGGCGCAACGACTCGAACGTCATCACCATCCAGCCAGCGGCCGTCGTCGCCATCAATAATCGGCTGCGGCAGGTCGGCTACGACGGGCCGCCCGTCGAGACGGGCCTCGTCCCCGGCGGCCTCGATTCGACCAACTTCTTCACGCGCGTGGATCACGGATGGAACGCCGCCAACCTCTTCTCGGCGCGCTACAGCCTGTACGACATCTCGGCCCTCAACTCGCGCACGGTCGGCGGTCTCAACAGTGTCAGCCGCGGGACGAGTCTCGCCAACCGCGACCAGACTTTCGCGGCCAGCAACGTGACCACGCTCTCGCCGCGCGCGCTCAACGAGGCGCGCTTCCAGTTCACGCACAGCCGTCTCAGTGCGCCCGTCAACGACTCCGTCGGGCCTGCGGTCAACATCGCGGGCGTCGCCAGTTTTGGCACAGCCACCTTCTCGCCGCTCGCCCGCGCCATAGACCTCTACGAGTTTGTGGACAACGTCTCGCTCCAACGCGGCGCGCACTCCTTCAAGGCCGGCGCGGACTTTCTCTACAACCGCGTGGACATCTACTTCCCCGGCGCGCTCCAGGGCGTCTACACCTTTACGTCGCTCAACAATTTTCTGGCGGGGACTTACGGCAGCTTTCAGCAGGCTTTCGGCGCGCCCTCGCAGTCGCAATCGAACCCGAACATCGGGCTCTTCGTGCAGGACGAGTGGCGGCCGCGTCAGGACTTGACCCTCAACGCGGGCCTGCGCTACGACGCGCAATTTTTGCCGGACCCGATTGAGACGGACACGAACAACTTCGCGCCGCGCCTCGGCTTCGCCTACTCGCCCGGCGACCGGAAGACAGTGGTGCGCGCGAGCTTCGGCCTCTACTTCGACCGCATCCCTTTGCGCGCGACCTCGAACGCGCTTCAACGCGACGGCACGAAGTACGTCGTCGTGCAACTGTCGCCTGCGCAAGCGGGCGCGCCCGTCTTCCCGAACGTGCTGGCCGCGCAGCCGACGATTTTACAGACGAAGCCGAACGTCACGCGGATTGACCCGGAAATTGAGAACAGTTACAGCCAGCAGTTCAACCTGCAAATCGAGCGCGAGCTGCCCTGGGACTCGTCCGTTTCCGTCGGCTACATACATCTCACGGGGCTGCACCTGATCCTCTCGCGCAACGTCAACGTCCCGCGCTTCCCTGCTTCGGCCGGTGTGCCAAATCTGGGGCGGCCCGACCCGACGGTCGGCAACGTCTCGCGCTTTGAAAGCTCAGGCCGGAGCCGCTACGACGCGCTGGTCGTCGCCTTCAACCGCCGCGCGACCCGCTGGACGAGCCTGCGCGTCTCCTACACCCTGTCGAAGGCGATTGACGACGCGGGCAATTTTTTCTTCAGCTCGCCGCAGAACAATTTCGACCTCGGCGACGAGCGCGGGCCGTCCGACAACGACCAGCGCCACCGCTTCACTTTGAGCGGCACTCTCGAAGCGCCGCGCGCCGAAAATGCGTCCGCCTTCCGGCGCGCACTCGAAGGCTTCGAGCTGAGCTACATCTTTACCTACGCCTCGGCGCTGCCCTTCAACATCCTGACGGGCAACGACCGCAACTTCGACACGAACTTCAACGACCGCCCCGCGAGCGTCGGGCGCAACACGGGCCGCGGCTTCTCTTCGGCCTCGCTCGATTTGCGCCTGGCCCGCAAGTTCCGGCTGACTGAGCGTCTGGGCCTCGAAGCCATCGCCGAGGGCTTTAATGTTTTGAACCGCGCGAACCTGCAACTCCCCAACAACGTCTACGGCACGGGCGCGCAGCCGCTCCCGGCATTCGGCCGGCCCACGGCCGCCGGCGACCCGCGCCAGATTCAACTCGGCCTGCGCTTCAGTTTTTGAAAGGAATCATCTGTAAGAAAATGTTAGCGAAGAAGACGGCACTCATCATCACAACGGCGCTCGCGCTCTTTCTGGCGGGCTGCGCGCGGCAGGTCGGGCAGGAGCAGGAGGCTGGCGGCTCGGCGGCCGCGCCCGACTCACAAAAACCCGTCCGCGTCTCTTCCGAGAACACGGACGCGGCCGAGCCTTCAATCGCGCCCGCCCTCGACGGCACGACTTTCATCGCCTGGGTCGAGCACGGTGCGAATAAAGATGCGGACGTGATGCTCGCGCACCTCGACCGCGAAGGGCGCACCATCGGGCAGCCCGTGCGCGTCAACCCGAAAGCCGGCGAGGCTACGGCGTGGCGCGGCGACCCGCCGACCGTGGCCGTCGGCGCGGACGGCTCTGTTTACGTCGGCTGGACGGCGCGCGTTGCGAGCGAGCGCGGGCACGCCAACGACCTCTATCTCTCCGCCTCGCGCGACGAAGGCAAGACTTTTGAGCCGCCCATCAAAGTCAACGACGACGGCAAGCCCGTCACGCACGCCATGCACTCACTCGCCGTCGGCCGCGACGCGCGCGTCTACGTCGCCTGGCTAGACGAGCGCAACGTCGTCTTCCCTGAGCCCGGCAAAGACGGGAAGAAGATGGAGCACATGGAGGCCAACCGCGAGGTCTTCTTCGCGGCCTCGACGGACGGCGGGCGCACGTTCTCGCGGAACATGCGTGTCGGGAAGGAAGCCTGCCCGTGCTGCAAGACGGCGCTCACGGTCGGGGTGGATGATCGTGTTTACGCGGGCTGGCGACAGGTGCTGCCGGGCGAGTTCCGTCACATCGCGCTGGCCTCTTCGGCCGACGGCGGCAAGACTTTCGCCGAGCCCGTCATCGTTAGCGACGACCGCTGGATGACGGCCTCGTGCCCCGTCTCTGGCCCAGCCCTGCTGGCGCGCGCTGGCGGCGGCGTGCGCGTCGTCTGGTACACGGAGGGTGACCGAGGAGAGCCCGGCCTCTACTGGGCCGAATCGCGCGACGGCGGCAAGACCTTCGGCGAGAGCAAGCCTTTCGCCAGGGGCCAGGCGCGCGGCAACCCGCTGCTCCTGGTGAGCGGCGTGAAGGACGCGGTCGTCGTCTGGGAGAGCAATGCTACCGGCGCGCCGCGCGTCATGTCCGCGCCGCTCGCGGACGAGGTCTCGGCCAACGCGCTCGCCAACACGGGCGAGCTGCCCTCGGCCGCCGTCAGCGGCGACCAACTCTTCGTCGGCTACATCAGCAAAGCGGGCGACCGCCGCAGCGTCTGGGTCGTCCGCACGAAACATGCCGCCTAAAACGATTGCGGATTAGAAAGGCGCTAAGAGTTGGTTGATGCCTGTCTTTCTAATCCGCAATCGCAAAACTCCTGGGCCGGCGCGTCCAACGCCTCAGGCATGCAACGCGCCCCCGACTAAAACTATTCCAAATCGTCAGGTGGGTCTCCCCGCGTCATGCCTTCGCTTTTTGAGGAGGATTTCCATGCGTCTCAAACTTTTCGTCACCGTCTTCGCGCTCCTTTGTCTGGCCCTGACCGCGTCGGCCGCTGTGGCCGGCGAGCGGCCCGAAGCCCTTGCGCGTCAGGCCCTCTCTGAAAACTCCACGGAATCGGCCGCGGCCGTCCGCGAGCTGCGCGCGATGGGGCCGGCCGGCTTGCAGGTCTTGCTCGACGCCCACGCCGCCGAAATCACACGCGCGAAATTGGGCCAGGCCGTCAACGCCGAGGTGTGGCAGCGCCTGACCGCCGCGCTCGACGCCGTCAGCCGCCAGCGCGACAGCTACGCCTCCGGGCTCTACTGGTACACGGACTTTGAGGAAGCGCAGGCCGCGGCCAGGGCGAGCGGCAAGCCTATCCTCTCGCTGCGCCTTTTGGGCCAACTTGACGAGGAGTTCAGTTGCGCCAACAGCCGCTTCTTCCGCGCCGTGCTCTACGCCAACTCCGAGGTCTCGCGGTACCTGCGCGAGCATTTCGTCCTCCACTGGAAGTCTGTGCGACCCGCGCCGCGCGTGACGATTGACTTCGGCGACGGCCGCAAGCTCGAACGCACCGTCACGGGCAACAGCGTCCACTACGTGCTCGACCGAGCGGGACAGCCTGTGGACGCGCTGCCGGGGCTCTATGGCCCCGCGGCCTTCATGCGCGCGCTGGCACAGTCCGAAGCGTTAGCCCTTCAGCTCGACGGAAAAACTGCGGCCGCGCGCTGGCAGGCCCTGCGTCTCTACCACAACGCGCGGATTCAGGCGATTGCGCGCGAGTGGGCGGCGGACGTGACGAAGACGGGCGGCCGCGTGCCCTCGGACGTGGTGGCGCGAATCGAGCGCCGCAAGCAGAACCCTGGAGCCATCGAAGTGGCCCCGCTCGCCATTTCGAAGAGGGCGACGGAGGTTGACATCCTGAAGTCGATCACGGCCGACGCCACCGCGCTCGAAGCCGCGACCGACATCTCTTCCTGGAACAAAATCGCCGCGCTTCACTCGGCCGACGTTCGGCTCGACAAGGCGAGCGTCGCTTTCATCACGCGCCAGAACCAGGCGCTCGGCGCAGACCAGGCGCTGCTCTCGCGCACTCTCCAAAACCTTGAGCAGTACCTGGCGCTCGACACCGTGCGCAACGACTACCTGATGCGGACGAAGCTGCACGCCTGGTTCGCCACGGGCGAGGCGGCGGGCGGCGTCGAGACTCTGAACGAACTGGTCTACGCGCAGCTCTTCAAGACGCCGGGCACGGACCCGTGGCTCGGCCTCTACTCGCCGGACGTCTACACGGCGCTCGACGGCGGCGGCGTCAGCCGGAACTAAGAGCAAGTCCGAAGTCCGAAAGTCCAAAGTCCAAAGTCTGGGAGACGGTTTTCCGACTTTGGACTTTGGACTTTATTGTTTATATCATCAGCGTTCGAGTTCTGACGGTCACTATCACTCTAGGAAACTTTACGCGTGCCCTTCTCGACACGGGCCAAACCGACCGCAGGCGGCGCGCTCGCGCGCAGGACCCTCGCGCCCGCGTTCCTCGTGCTCGCCCTCTTTGCCCTCGCGTCGCCCGCCTGCAAGAGCGACCACCCCGCGGCCGCGGGCCAGCCCCCGACTGGCGGCGAGGAGGGCGCGCCGCGTCAGGTCCGCACCGCGCGCGTGTCCGAGAGGCAATTGGGGAGCAACGTCACAGTGACAGGCACGCTGGCCGCTTTCGACCAGGCCACCTTGAGCGCGAAGGTACCGGGTCGCGTGCGCTCGCTCACGGTCGAGGTGGGGAGCCTTGTGCGCCGCGGGCAGGTCGTCGCGCAGCTTGAGGCGCAGGACTATCAGTTGCGAGTCGCGCAGGCGGAGGCGGCGCTCGCCGAAGCGCGCGCCCGGCTGGGCCTCCCGCCCGAAGGCACTGACGACCGCGTGGACGCGGAATTAATTGGCACAGTTCGCCAGGCGCGCGCCACCCTCTACGAGGCGCAGGCGAGGCGCGACCGCGCCGCCAAGCTCCTGGCCGAGGGGAACATCGCGGCGGCCGAGTTAGAGTCGGCCGAGGCGGCGTTCAAGGCCGCGCTAGAGCGTTTCCACACGGCGGTCGAGGAGGTGCGCACGCACCAGGCTCTTCTGGCACAGCGCCGCTCGGAGTTGGCGCTCGCGCGCCAGCAGCTCGCGGCCACAGACATCCGCGCGCCGTTTGAAGGGACTGTTCATGAGAAGCGCGCTTCCGTGGGCGACGACCTGGCGGCGGGCGCGGCCCTCGTCACCGTCGTCAAGATGAACCCGCTCCGGCTGCGCGCAGAGGTCCCGGAGCGCGAGGCCCAGAGCATGCGCCCCGGCGACCGCGTGATCGTGCGCGTGGAGGGCGTCGCGCGCGACTACGAGGGGCGCGTCAGGCGGCTGAGCCCGACCACCTCCGACCAGAACCGCGTTATCGTCGTCGAGACAGAGGTCACCAATGACGGAACCTTGCGCCCCGGCGCGGCCGTCAGCGCCGAGATCGAAGCGGGCGAAGGCGCTGCGGCCGTCGCCGTCCCAGCCAGCGCCGTTATCAACTCCGCCGGCGTCGAAAAAGTGATCACAGTCGAGAACGGCAAGGCGACAGAGAGGCCCGTCACCACAGGCCGCCGCGACGCCGAATGGATCGAAATCCTCACCGGCTTGGGCGTCGGCGACCCCGTCATCCTGGACCCCGGCAATCTCCAACCGGGGCAAGCGGTCAGCGTTGTGGAGTAGTCAGAAGAGGACAGGAGAGAAAACAGCACCATCTTCCGCAGACGGTTGGCGGCCGTGCCGTGCGGCATACCTAAAAAGGCGCTCTTGCGAGCGCCACGCCCATTCATAGGCCAGCACCTTTTACTCGAATTTAAACCCTGATATCGTGCTAGAAGACTTAAACTCGTTTAGCCTTGAGAGGACTGAAGCCAACCAGCTCTTTGCGCTGTACGCAGTCTATGGCAGTTTGCGCATACGACCTCGCATTTAGTGATCTCATCTAAAAGGGATTGCATCGAGCCACTCGCAAGAATACGAGCCACGTTCTTAATCTTCTTCCCCCTTACATGGTCAAACTCCATCACGAACCACGGATATTGCTGCTCACAATCGCTGCACGGGACGCTCTTTGCTTCACATACAACCTTCCACTTTTGCTGATAGCGCCACCTTGAACCGGAACGCCCGATACCCTTATCGGCCTCGTATCGCTCTCGGTCATATTCGCGCCGGCAGCCCTGGCAAAAGCCGTCCCTACGAGCTTCTACAGACTTACAGCGAGAACAAGTCCTCATACTTTGAGTGATTTAAGTTGTACAAGGGAGGTATAGGGCATAGGAGACTTGAACTCCTACTCTCCGCCTTGAGAGGGCGGCGTGTTAACCAGTTACACCAATGCCCCATAAAATCACTCGTTCTAACTTCTAAACGAACGAGCTTGCTTCGGATGGGAGTTGAATTATAAGCTCAAGAAACACGATTGGCAAGTACCGCATCAACGCCTGAATAAATTTTTTGGCGCGTCTGCGGGTGGTGATATACTCGCTTCTCCTGCCGGAATCTCAACCAAAGCGATTGTCTCGAAGGAGAATTTGATGAACGTCGCTGTGCTCAAAGAAAACCAGCCGGGGGAGGCGCGCGTCTCGCTCGTGCCGGAATCCGTCCGCAAGCTCGTCGCGCAGAAGGCCGCGGTGACGGTCGAGAGCGGGGCCGGCTTACAGGCCGGCGCGGCGGACGCGGACTACGAGGCCGCGGGCGCCACAGTCTCCGTAGACCGCGCGGGCGTCCTCGCCTCGGCCGACGTGCTCGCCACCGTCAACCGTCCCTCGGCGGAGGACATAGGCCAGTTGAAAGACGGCGCGGTCGTCCTAGGGTTCCTGCGCCCGCTGGACGAGCCCGCGGCCCTCGGCCCGCTGGTCACGCGCGGGCTGACGGCTTTCGCGATGGAACTCGTGCCACGCATCACGCGCGCGCAGGCGATGGACGCGCTCTCTTCGATGGCGACGGTCGTCGGCTACAAGGCCGTGCTGATGGCCGCAGACCACATCCCGCGCATGTTCCCCATGTTGATGACTGCGGCCGGGACCGTGCCGCCGGCGCGCGTGCTCGTGCTCGGCGCGGGCGTCGCAGGGCTCCAGGCCATCGCGACGGCGCGGCGGCTCGGCGCGGTCGTGGAGGCTTACGACGTGCGCAAGGCCGCAGGCGAGCAGGTGCGATCCTTGGGCGCGCAGTTTCTCGAAGTTGACCTCGGCGGGATTCAGACCGAAGACGCTGGCGGCTACGCCGTCGAGCTTTCCGAAGAGGCCATGAAGCGCGGGCGCGACCTCATCGCCGAGCGCGCGAAGGCGGCCGACGTCGTCGTCACGACTGCGCAGGTTCCGGGCAAGCGAGCCCCGCTGCTCCTGACCGAAGAGGCTGTGGGCGGGATGAAGCGCGGATCGGTCGTCGTAGACCTCGCGGGAGCCACGGGCGGCAACTGCGCCGCCGCGCGCCCCGGCGAAACGATTGAGCGCGACGGTGTCGTCATCATGTCGCCGCTGAACCTGGCCGCGACCGTCCCCGTCCACGCCAGCCAGCTCTACTCGCGCAACGTCACGGCCTTCCTGAGCCTCCTGATAAAAGAGGGTGCGCTCAACATAGACATGACGGACGACGTGGTCGGCCCCTCCTGCGTCACGCACCGCGGCGAGGAGTACGTCCACCCGCGCGTCGCGGCCGCACTGGCTGAACTAGCGAGCCGGTGAATTCAAGAATCCGGTGTATGATAAACGCGGGAGATTTCAGATCATGACGGATCAACAGTTGTTGGAGCGGATCATACTAGACCCTAAGGTTATGGTCGGGAAGCCGGTCATTAAGGGGACGCGCCTGACGGTGGAGTTCATTCTCAACCTGTTGGCGCACGGTGCGAGCGTGACGGAAATTATCGAAGAATACGACGGGCTGGCCGAGGAAGATATTCGAGCCTGCCTGCTGTTCGCTAAAAATTCTTTAGAACATACCGCCTTCATGCCGCTGGCAGCGGAGACGAGATAGATGCGTTTCATTGTGGACGAATGCACCGGACCAAAGGTCGCACGCTGGCTAAACGAACAGGGGCATGAAGTCTTCTCCGTCTACGACGAAGCCCGCGGAATGGAGGACGATCTCATCATCCAAAAGGCTGCCGCCGAAGGCTGGGTTCTGATTACGAATGACAAAGATTTCGGAGAGAAGATTTACAAAGAGCGACGCCCGCACCGGGGCGTCGTTTTTCTGCGCCTTGAAGACGAGCGGGCGGGCAATAAAATAGAGACGCTGCGAAGGTTGCTCGGAGCTTACGCGGACTGGCTGACAGATAATTTTGTCGTCGTCACGGAGTCGCGCGTTCGGTTCGCCCGTGTGGTTAAGTAGAAGCTCTTGTCGCATGACCCAGCGCAGATGAAAGGAATCCTTTTATGGCCTCGGAAACTTTGATTGCGGCGTTGTACGTCTTCGCGCTGGCGGCCTTCCTGGGTTATCAGGTGATCTCGCGTGTGCCGCCCTTGCTGCACACGCCTTTGATGTCGGCGACCAACGCCATCTCGGGTATCTCGCTCGTGGGCTCAATCGTCATCGCGGGCTCCGAGGGCAACCTCGTCAGTAAAATCCTGGGCTTCACGGCCGTTACCTGCGCGACCATCAACGTCGTCGGCGGCTTCGGCATCACAGACCGCATGCTCAGGATGTTCAAGCGCAAAGAGACCGCCGTCGAGAAGAGAGGCGGGGATGGGAACAGGCCGTGAACGCGACCAAGTACATCATAGAGTTCAGCTACCTGGCGGCCTCCATCCTCTTCATCCTCGGACTGCGGGGCCTGAGCCACCCGGAGACGGCCAAGCGCGGCATGCACCTGGCGGAACTCGGCATGCTGATGGCCGTCGTCGGCACATTACTCCATCACGAGATCGTCAGCTACGAGTGGATCATCGCGGGCCTGCTCATCGGCTCGACCGTCGGGGCGGCGATGGCTATCTGGGTGCCTATGACGGCGATGCCGCAGCGGACGGCGCTCTCGCACGCCTTCGGCGCGTTCGCCGCCGCGCTCGTCGGCGTCGCAGAGTACTACCGGCAAGGCGCGGGCATGGGCCAATTCAAGCTGACGGCCATAGGGTTCGAGGTGATGCTCGGCGCGCTGACGACGACGGGCAGTCTCCTCGCCTTCGCCAAGCTGCAAGGCTTGGTGCGCGGCACGCCGATGACCTACCGCGGGCAGAACGTCTTCAACATGGCGCTGCTGGCGGCGACCATAGGGTGCTTCGTCTACCTTCTCATCGTGCCGACTTCCGCGCCCGTCTTCTACACGATGCTGGGGCTGGCCTTCGTCTTCGGCGTGCTGCTGGTGTTGCCGATTGGGGCGGCGGACATGCCTGTGGTGATGTCGCTCCTGAACTCTTACGCGGGGCTCGCGGCCGCCGCCACAGGCTTCGCGCTCTCGAACAACGTGCTCATCATCGCGGGCACGCTCGACGGCTTCTCGGGCTTCATCCTCTCGATCCTGATGTGCCGCGCGATGAACCGCTCGATGACGAACGTGCTCTTCGGCGCGTTCGGGAGCGCGGCGAGTGTGCAAGTCGCGGACGGCGAGCAGGGCACGATGCGCGAAGTCGGCCTCGACGACGTGGCCGTGCAGTTGGCTTACGCCAACCAAGTCATCTTCGTCCCAGGCTACGGCATGGCGACGGCGCAGGCGCAGCACATCGTGCGTGAGTTGGCCGACATTCTTGAGAAGCGCGGCGTCAGCGTCAAGTACGCGATTCATCCTGTGGCCGGGCGGATGCCGGGCCACATGAACGTGTTGCTGGCGGAAGCGAACGTGCCGTACTCGTCGCTCTACGAGTTGGAGCAGATCAACCCGGAGTTCTCTTCGACGGACGTGGCGGTCGTCATAGGAGCCAACGACGTCGTCAACCCGGACGCGCGCGACAACCCGCAGAGCCCCATTGCCGGCATGCCCATCCTCGAAGTTGACCGCGCACGCTCGGTCGTCGTCCTCAAGCGCGGCAAGGGTAAGGGCTTCGCCGGCATCGAAAACCCGCTCTTCTTCAAACCCGTCACAGGCATGCTCTACGGCGACGCGAAAGAGTCTCTGACCAAACTCGTCCAGGCCGTCCAACATGCGTAAGAATGCAAAATTCAAAATTAAAAATGCAAAAGGAAGGCGGAAACCCAATTTAATCAAATGTGGTTCTCCGCTTCTATTTTGCATTTTTAATTTTGAATTTTGCATTCCATCTTCCGAATTCCGCCTAAACATTTCACCTTCCCCCTTCGTATAGCCATTCTTGCGGGAAAGTCCGTCTTTTCTTTAGCAAAATCGCACGGGTTAAAAATTTTATCTTGCCTGCGGCCGGCCAACGGGTGACGGCTCGGCTCACATCTGAGCTTGTCCCGACGGCAGCGGCTGCTCCCAAAATTTCGGAATTAAACTCAAGCGGAGGAAGTATGCTTCGAAGATTCGTCCTGGTTTTTGTCTTAACGGCCACGCTCGCCGGCCAGCTCCCGGCCGCCTACGCGCAGCGCCAGATTACGGACGGCGCGGCCTCGGCCACAGCCTCTACGCAGCCCGCGTCGCTGGCCGTTTCCCGCCGGCTGGCGGACCAGATCACCGCGGCGCAGCTCAAGGACTATTTGTACTTCGTCGCCTCGGACGAGATGGAGGGGCGCGACACGCCGTCGCGCGGGCTGGACTTGACGGCCAAGTTCCTCGCCATGAACCTCTCGCGCTGGGGGCTGAAACCCGCGGGCGATAACGGCACGTACTTTCAGCGCATCGCGCTCCAACGCGTGAAGCTTGACGGCGCAGGCACGAGCCTCGAAGTGGGCGGCCAGAAGTTCGCCTTCGGCGATGGGCTTTTGGCACAGCCCGTCGCGGGGACTGCGACGAGCGCACCGCTCGTCTTCGTCAACCACGGCTGGGTCGTCAAGGCCAAGAACATGGACCCCTACCAGGGCGTTGATGTCAAAGACAAGATCGTGGTCGTCCTCGGCGGCGGCATCCCCAAAGGCATCACCTTCGCGGACCTGTCGAGCGGCAAGCAGGGCGTGGACTGGATCACGCCGGACGTTTACGCAGAGACCCACGGCGCGCGCGGCCTGATCTTCATTCCCAACCCGCAGGTTCTCGCCAACTGGGACCGGCTGCGCCAGAACTTCACGACCGGCGGGACCGTCACCGTCGAGAAGTTTAACAAGCCGGAAGGCGGGAAGGTTCCGCGCGTCACCGTCTCGGAAAAGGCGCTCGCAGCCCTGATGCAGGGCGAGAAGCAGACGGCCGCCGCGCTCCTGGACCGCAACCAGGCCGAAACCATCAAAGCCTTCGACTTCAACCCGGATAAGAAGGTGAGCCTCACGGTCGCCACCAAGGTCGAGCAGGTCTTCACGCAGAACGTCGTGGCCGTCGCCGAAGGGCGCGACCCCGTCTTGAAGAACGAGTACGTCGCGCTCGGCGCGCACTACGACCACGTCGGCACGGGCGCTCCCGGCGGCGCGGGCCGCGCGCCCTCGCTCAAGGGCGACACCTCAGACAACATCTGGAACGGCGCGGACGACGATGGCTCTGGCACGGTCGCGCTGCTGGCGATTGCCGAAACTTTGGGTAAGAACCCGCCGCCCAAGCGCTCCGTCCTCTTCGTCTGGCACTGCGCCGAGGAGAAGGGTCTCTGGGGCTCGCAATACTTCGTCGAGAACCCGACCATCCCGCTCGACCGCATCGTCACGCAGATCAACATAGATATGATCGGCCGCAGCAAGCCCGCGGGCGACACTACCCCCGCGAACGCGAGCCTCGCCGGGCCGAACGAAATCTACGTCATCGGCTCGAAGATGATGAGCACGCAGTTGGGCGAGCTGAGCGAGAGCACGAACCACGCGTACATGAACCTGAAGTTGAACTACCTGTACGATGACCCGAAGGACCCGAACCAGTTCTTCTATCGCTCGGACCACTTCAACTACGCGAAGAACGGCATCCCGATCATCTTCTACTTCGACGGCGAGCACGAGGACTATCACCGGCCCGGCGACCAGCCCGAAAAGATCGACTACCCGAAGATGGAGAAGGTCACGCGCACGGTCTTCGTCACCCTCTGGGAACTGGCCGAGCGCCCCACCCGCCCCGTCGTTGACAAGCCCTTGTCGAAAGATGTGACGGACAACAACTGAAGAATTAAAAATGCAAAATTAAAAATGCAAAATGGAAGGCAAAGAGCGCGGCTCTCGTCTTCCATTTTGCATTTTTAATTTTGAATTTTGCATTTTGAATCATCTCCATTCGCCGAAGCGTTCGCGCGCGGCGGCGCGTCGCTCGTTGAGGCGCTGGCGGAGTTGCAGAAGTTGTTCGCGGCGAAATTCCAGGAGGCCCCAGACGAAGAGGATGAGAGCCCCGACGCCGATGAGGTAAACCTTCAAGGGTATCTGTAGCCACTCGACGCTCGTCATGGCGAGCGCTGCGAGTTCCAGCGCGAGCGCCGCGGCCCCTACGAGCAAGGGCGCGCGCAGGCGGCCCACGACGCCGAAGAGGAGGAGCGCGAGCGCGGCGCAGAGCACGCCGAGGTCGCGCCACGGCGCTGGCACGCCGAGCATCAGACGATATTCCAGAGCGCGCCAGAGCAAAGGCCCCGCGAGCAGCACGCTCCCCAGCCACAGCAGCAACGTCGTATCTGCCGCGTACTCCTCCCAATCGCGGCGCGCGGCGAGGAAAGCCACCGCGAGCAGCAGGACGGCCACGGGCGTCGTGTAAAGCTCCACGTCTTCGCCTGGGTCGAAGCCCGCGCGCAGGCACGCGAGGGCGAAGGACGTGACGAGTGTGAACAGCCCCGCGCGGAAGTACATGGCGCGCTCGCGCCCTGCGGACCAGAAGCTCGCGGCGAAAGCGAGCAGCGCGAGAGCCCCGAACGTCACCGCGGGCGCCAGCAGTCCCGGCTCGCCCACGCGCAGCTTATCGATCGCCTGGGAGAAACTAACGACCACGCAGAGCACAGCGGCCGCCCAGGCAGAGTTTGTCAGAGGCTCTCCCAGCCAGCCCAGCCCACGTACACGCGCCGCACGGCCCGCTGCGAAGAATGCGGGTAAGAGCGCGAGCGCAGACGCCAGGGCAAACCACTCCAGGTCCAGGCGCAGCGTCGCGGCGAGCGCCACGCACAGCGCGCCCGCGTGCGCCGTCGCCAGGTAGACGGCCCACTCGCGCTTGACGCGCGCCGCGCGCTCGCCCCAGTAGAGCAGGGCCAGAAAGAGGACGGCCGCGGGGCTCGTCCCGGCCGCTGCCAGATTTGAAAACAGGACGGCGAACCAGAGCGCCGCGCACGCGAGCGCCGCGCAGTCTGCGACGAGACTGATCAAGGCGGCGCGCGTCCAACCTGCGGCGAAGCCCTGCGGCCTTCCGGTGGCGGGCTTTTCGTCCGCCGCCGGCAATAACCTGTCGGCCGCCTCGCGCATCAGGAAGGCTGCGATGATGACGGCCGTCGCCACGGGCCACCCGGCGGGCAGCGCGCCCACAGCCTTCAACGCGTCACAGGCAGCAGCAACCAGCAAGAGCGCGGCACTCGCCAGGAGCGCCGCCCCGTAGAGCGAGCGGTCGCGCCGCAGTCTCAGCGCGCCGTAGACGACCATGCCCGCAAGCGCCGCGAACATCGCGCCGCGCCAACTCACCTGTGAGTCGAAGCGCAAGCCCAGCGGGTCGTTCAAGACGAACGCGACGCCCGCGGCGAACAGGAGGAGCAGCGCGGACTCCGCATCGGCGACGCGGAGGAAAGGCCCCGTGAGTTGCGTCTCGCGCCGCAGGCTTTGCGTGGCCGCCGAGACGCCGTAGAGCGCGAAAGGCCAGAGCGCGCAGGCCGCGTAGAAGAGAGTTTTGGATTCGAGGTCGAGGCTGACGAGCGCGACCAGAAACGCCGCGGAGGCGAAGAGGGCCGAGGCGTAGGCGAGCACGACGGCGAAGGCAGGCTCTGAGAAGCGAGGCGCGCACGAAGCGGCGTAGGTCACGGCGAGCAGGGCCAGAATTGCGCCATGCGTGAGCGTCAGTTCCGTCGCTAGATTGAGGACGGCGAAAACCGCCGTGCTGAGGGCGACCGACGCCACGAGTCCGGCGCGGTGGAGCGCGCGCGCCAGCGCCTCCGTGTGGCTCACGCGTGACGCGAGAGTGACGCCCGCGGACGAGGCCGCGAGGAGCAGGAGACGGACGGAGGCGGAGAGTTCCAACGTGTCCCACGCCAGAAATTCGGTCCAGAAGAGGAGGAGCGCGCTCGTCGTGTAGAGCAGCGCGCGCCTGTCCGTGTAAACGTAGCGGCCCGTGAACCACGCGGCGTAAGCGGCGAGCGCCGAAAGGAGCATCCCTATGCCAGAGTCGTACTCGTCTGAGCGCAGGCGGAAAATCCCGTCGGCCAGCGACGGCGACGAGCCGAGCCTGAGCGGCATGTAGAAGAGCAGGCTGAGCGCCGCGCCCGCGAGCGCCACCTGCACGAGCGGCGGCCCCCACAACTCGTAAGCAAATGCGGAATGCGGAATGCGGAATGATGAATGAGGGTCGTCCGCGGCTCGGTCTACGTGGTCTTCTTTGAGGGGGAAGAGGCGCGAGAGGTGTAGGAAGGCGAGCGAGAGCGCCATCAGCGAGAGCGCGTAGAGGCCGAAGGCTTCGGGCTCCGTGCGGTAGACGAGCGTCCAGGCCGTGGCGATTGCCGCGACGCTCGCCAGGTAGACGTAGAGCTTCTCGCGCAGGATCGCGGCCGTGTGCGCGTAGAGCAGCGCGCAGAGCGCGCAGACGAGCCACGCGCGCCCCTGGTCGCGGACCAGGCCGGAGCGCACCAGGAACCAGAAGTTGACGGGGACGAGCAGCGAGCCCACGAGCGTCAGAGCCCTGCCCGTGAAGCGCAGCCGCGTCCGCAGGATGGTGAACCACCCGGCGACCGTCACGCCGATTGTGCCAACGGCCAGCAGAGTCGCCTGGACGATGGGCTCTTGCAGCTTGAGGTAGAGCACGTCGCGCAGCCAGATGACGACGCCGACGACGAGCATGGCCGCGCCCGTGTAGAGCAGGATGCGTATGGTCTGCGGGTCGGCCAGAGTTTCGAGCAGCGGGCGGCGCGGACTACGCTCGCGGCGCGGGAAGTCTGTCGGCAGCGGGGCGATCGCCGGCGGGAAGGGCGTGCGCGGGCCGGCCGTGAATCGTTCCGCGTAATCATTCGCGCCGTGGCCTGTGGTCGGCGGAGGGGGCGGCGGCCACGCGCGCGCGCGAGTCTCCTCCGGCGGCCGCGCGGAAGTCTTCCGCGCGCGACGGCCATTCTGGCCCAACTGCTCGCGCAACTCCTCGCGCCGCTGCTCGTAATCTGAGCGCAGCTCACTTGCCTGAGAGGGGCTGACAATCCCCTGCTCCTCCCAGCGCGCCAGCTCGTTCAGGAGGTAACTGACGCTCAGAATCTCCCGCGCGGGCGTCAGCGCGAAATTAGTCCCGCACATATCGCAGAACCTGGAGCCCGGCTCGACCGGAGCGCGGCAGACGGGACATTGTGAGCCTTCAGAAAACATAAGAGCAGTGACGAGCAAGACGAGCGTTCTATCCTGTCACTTTCTTTCTTGCACCAGCCGGCGGTACGCCTCGGAGCGGCTGAGGCCCAGCTCGCGCGCGACCCGTTTGAGGGCGGCGCGGCTATCCAGGCCCTCCGCTTCGAGCGCGGCGACGCGCTCGGAGAGTCCCAGCGCGGAAGTTTCCGCGGCCGTTTCCCCGCCGACCACTTCGCGGTCTATCACCAGCACCATCTCGCCGCGCGCCGCGCCCTCGCGGCCGAAGCGCTCGGCCAACTCCGACAGGAGCCCCCGCGCGATCTCTTCGTGGAGCTTGGTCAACTCGCGGGCGACCGTGGCCGCGCGCTCGCCCAGGATTTCGCGCGCGTCCGCGAGGGTCTGGGCGATGCGGTGCGGGGCCTCGTAAAAGACCAGCGTGGAGTTGAGCGCGCGCACCTCAGTCAGGCGCGAGCGCCGCTCGCCTGCGCGCGCCGGTAGAAAGCCGCCGAAGAAGAATTCGTCTGTCGGCAAGCCCGACGCGACGAGCGCGGAGACGAAGGCCGCGGGGCCGGGGACGGGCACGACACGCGCCCCGCGGCTGACCGCGTCGTTGACGAGACGAAAACCAGGGTCCGAGATGCCAGGCGTCCCGGCGTCCGAGACGACGGCGACGCTTCGGCCCGCCTCCAACATCTCGCCCAGGAAGCCTGCGCGCTCGCGCTCGTTGTGCTCGTGGTAGCTGACGGTCTTCGTCTTGATGTTGTAGTGGTCGAGCAGCACCCGCGTGCGCCGCGTGTCTTCGCACGCGACGAGGTCAACTTCCGCGAGCACGCGCACGGCCCTGTGCGTGATGTCTTCGAGGTTGCCGATGGGCGTCGCCACCAGATAGAGCGTGCCTGCCATGTTCTTTATTGTGCCCCCAAACGCGCAAAAGGCGAAAGCCCCCGCACACTTTGAAAGGTGTGCGGAGGCTTTCATCCTCCAAGAGCGCGAGGCCCGAACTGAAGTCCCGCGCGCCGTGCGTCAGACTGTCTTAACGGTTAGAAGGGCAAGCGCCTCCGCCAGTCGTTATTGTTGGTCCGATTGTCGCGGCGACGACGCCAGCGGTCGTCGTTGCCGTAACCACCGTTGCCGTAGCCGCCATTGCCGTAGCCGCCGTTGTAGCCTATGCCGTAGGCGCTGCCGACCACGCGCAGGTCCTGGCGAATCTGCGACCAGTCGGACTGCGCGCGCGCGTTGAGGCGCAGGCGCGACATCACGTTGTCCATGCGCGAGCCGATCTGGATTAACTGGCGTGCCTCGTTCGAGCCGCCGTCGCGGTCGTCAACGCGGTCGCGGAAGCGGCTCGCGGCGTTGCGAAACTGGCGGGCCAGCTCGTTGATGTTGTCCTCCTGGCGCGTGTCGTCGTAGCGGCTGCGGTCGAGCGCGCTGTCCAGGTGACTCTGGAAATCGCCGCTGCGGTCGTCCAGACGGCGGGCCACGTCGCGCAGGTTGCGGTTGCCGTAGTTGCCGTAGCCGCCGTTGTCGCCGTAGTCCCTGTTACGGCGGTAATCCCTGTCGCGGTTGCGGCCCCAGGGGTCGTAGCCGCCCTGCGCAGAGGCAACGAGCGGCAGGCACAGGGCCAGGAGCGCGGCGGCGACGACGCCCGGAATAAGTCTCGGTCTGTTAGCCATTTTTTCTTTCATCTCCTCGCAAGATTTCTTTCGTGGAGGCGACCGCGCTTCGCAGCATTTTACAGGTGTCAGCCATTCGGTCTGCCTTCGGTCAAACGCTTCGTCCGGGGATACTGTCAGTGGAGAGCGTTTTCTGCACACGGCCTCGGCAACCGTCGTGCCGGGAGGATAAAAAGAGTGAAAGGCTGAGAAAAGTTCGGGCTTTAAACGGACGGCGTCCGAGATGGGGTAACGCTCGCAACCCATATCGTGCGCGGGAGGGCGCGGCGTATCGCATTTCGTGAAGCAATAAAATTTGGCGAATGAGGGCTGGCGGGACTCTTCTTCGCTGTCACCCAAGAAATTTCCTGACGTGCTGGCGGGCGCGCTCTTCCAGAAGCTGCGCGCGAGCGCCGCGCCTGTCTGTGGCGAGCCACTGCGGGGTGCCGTCGTGTGAGCGGACGAGCAGGAGTTCCTCGTTGGCGGAGGTGATGCCGAAGTGGCGGATGCGGCCGCAGGCCAGGCCGTTGCCGGGGACGAAGCCGTCGCGCGGCGCGCGCGGCCAGCCAGCCTCTATCAGCAACTGCCGCACGCCCGACTTCAAAGTCAGGAGCGTCCCGACCATCGTCGCGCTCCCGACCGCGAAGCGGTGGCCGGCCTCTCTGCTGACCTGCACGCCCGAGCCCGCCCGGTTGGCCTCGCCCGCGAGCTGCGTGAAAGTCTCGAACAGCCACCCGACGCCGGTCATCCGCGCCTGGTCGTTCGACGCGCGCAGCCGCAGGTACTCCACCAGATCGCCGCGCCCCTGCGCGCGCGCCCGCCGCTCGGCCTCCGCCAAGACCTCTGTCCAGTCCTCGTCCAGTTCACTCATAAAAGCAGAATGCAGGAGTCAGGAGTCAGAATAAAAGAAAGAACGGGCGAGTGCTTTTCATTCTGACTCCTGACTCCTGACTCCTGACTCCCTTTTTCCTTTTGCCTTCGGTATGATGTTATCATGCCCACTCAATCCGGCGCTTTAAGAATCTGACAGGTTCTGTCATCCCGCTTCGTATGAGACACACACGACACGCGCGGCGCGCAGCCGCCTTCTGGCTCTCCTGTCTGCTCGTCCTCGGCTCCAGCGCGAGCGCGCAGCGCCGGGACCAGACCGCGACGCAGAGGGCTCCTCGCCCGCGCCTGGTGCTCCTGATCGTCGTAGACCAGTTCCGCTACGACTACTTCGAGCGCTTCGAGGACCTGTTTGTCCCGAACGGGCTCCGCCGGCTCCTGCGCGACGGCGCGAACTGGGTCAACGCCAACTACGACCACATGCCGACCTACACCGCGCCCGGCCACGCCACGTTGATGACGGGCGCGTGGCCCGCAGAGACAGGGATCATCGCCAACGACTGGCCCGACCGCGACGCGGGCCGCTTCGTGTCGAGCGTGACGGACACGACCGCCACACTGCTCGGCGGCGTGGAGGGCGACGAGATTGCCAGCCCGCGCCGCCTGATGGCCTCGACCCTCGGCGACGAGTTGAGGCTTCAGACCAACGACCGCTCGAAGGTCATAGGCGTCTCCAGCAAATCCCGCTCGGCCATCCTGCCCGCGGGCCGCCACGCCTCGGCCGCCTACTGGTTCAACCAGAGCACCGGCCGCATGGTCTCTTCCAACTACTATTTCAACCAACTGCCCGCGTGGGTCCAGGCTTACAACGACACGCGCCCCGCGGACAAGCTCTTCGGCGCGCGCTGGGAGCGGCTGCTCCCGGAGTCCGAATACCTGAAGCGCGCCGGCCTGGACTCGCCGCCCTGGGAGAACATAGGCGAGGTCAAAGGCGACACGAACGCCTTCCCGCACATCGCGACGGGCGGCTCGGCCGCGCCCGATCCCAGTTTCTACCTCTCGCTCGACTTCACGCCGTTCTCCAACGACATGCTCCTGGCCTTCGCGCAGCAGACCATCACGAACGAGCGGCTCGGCGAGGACGCGGACACGGACCTCCTCTCCGTGAGCTTTTCGGCCAACGACTACGTCGGCCACCGCTTCGGGCCGTACAGCCAAGAGGCCATGGACATCACGCTGCGCGTGGACCGCTCCATCGCCGCGCTCCTGGATTTCGTCAACGCGAAAGTGGGCTTGCAGAACACGACCGTCGTCTTCACGGCCGACCACGGCGTCGCGCCCGTGCCCGAACACGCGAACGCCCTCGGCCTGCCCGGCGGTCGCGTCAAGGGCGACGACGTGCTGCGCGCGATGCGCTTAGGCATCAGCGCGCACTACAACCCGAAGAACTCGCAGCCCGACCCGACCGCCGACTACGTCCAAAAATTCGGCGGACGCGACGCCTTCTACAACGGCAACCTCTACTTCAACCCGGTCGCCCTCAAGCGCGACGGCATCAACCAATCGGAGCTTGAGCGCACGGCCTGCGAGGCGGCGCTCACGGTCCCTGGCATTAGCCGCTGCTTCACGCGCACGCAGCTCCAGTCGGGCTCGATCTCGCCCGCCGACCCGGTGGCGCGTCGCGTCCTGCACGGCTTCTACCCACGCCGCAGCGGCGATGTCGTCGTGGTCTACGAGCCGTTCAAGTACCTGGGCGACTTCATCCCGGCGACGCACGGCTCGCCCTACAGTTACGACACGCACGTCCCGCTCATCATTATGGGCCAGAATTTCGCGCCCGGCCGCTACATGCAGGAGGCTACGCCCGCCGACATCGCGCCGACGCTCGCCGCGGCGTTCGGCGTGCAGGCTCCGAGCAACGCGGTCGGCCGGGTCTTAATCGAAGCGATGACTTCCGCCCGCGCTGGGCGTTGAGACTAACGCCGCAACCTGAAGGTTTTTATGTTCGAGTTATTCAAACGAAGCAACAGCTTTTCCCCGCTCCTGTCAATCG
Organism: uncultured Acidobacteriota bacterium; assembly: GCA_963848875.1. Taxonomy (GTDB): domain Bacteria; phylum Acidobacteriota; class Blastocatellia; order Pyrinomonadales; family Pyrinomonadaceae; genus QHXM01. The sequence goes on along the minus strand of CAWKFJ010000006.1, from coordinate 681,883 downwards.
TCGTCGCGGCCTGTCTGCTCGCGGCCCCCGTCCGCGCGCGGGCGCAGGAAGGCGCGGAGCTGCCCGAATCCGAGGGCAGCGTCACGGACCTGGCGAACGTGCTCGACTCAGGCATGACGCGGCGGCTGGAGAGTCTGCTCGCCATGCTGAAGGAGCGCGCGGGGCTGGAGCTGGCGGTCGTGACCGTGAAGACGACCGGCGGCGAGAAGATTTTCGACTACTCGCAGCGGCTGGCGCGCAAGTGGGACACGGGCTCTATGCAGAGCAAGGAGAGCAGCCTGCTGCTGGTCGTCTCGACCGAAGACGGGAAGTTCATCACGCAGGTCAGCCGCCGCGCCAGGAATGAGTTGCCCGACGGCCTGCTCGGCGAGATGAGCAACCGCATGACGGAGCCCTTCGCCCGCCGCAGCTTCGGCGAAGGGCTCGTCGCCGCCGTCGAGACTTTCATCACGAAGCTGGCCGAGCGCCGCGGCTTCAGCCTCGAAGGCATGAACGCGTCGCAGACTGCTGCTGCTGCCCCGGCGCAGTCTCCCCAGCCGACGCCCGCCGCGCAGGCGGGGCGTCCCAGGCAGGTGACCACGCCGCAAACCGAAGCCGCGACAACAGCGCCCGCGGTCGAAGTCACCGCGACGAAAGAGCCCGCGACCGACACCGTCCCCGCGGAAGAGCCCGCGCGTAAAGAGCCTGCGACGAGCGAGGCCGCCGCCGCCACTACCGCTGCACAACCGCAGCCGGCGAAGCAGTCCTCGTTGAGAGACGCTTTCACGAAAGAGCCTGCGACGAAAGCGGCCATCACCATCCCGCGCAACTCGCCGGAGCGCGCCGAGTTGGACGCCATCGTGGCGCTCCCGCCCGCCGAGCGCATCGAAAAACTGAAAGCCTTCATCGAGAAGCAGTCGCGCCCCACGCTCAAGACTCTCGGAGCCGAACTGCTCGTCAGCGCGCACGCCGCCGTCGGCGACGAGAAGCTGAAGGAGGGCGACCCCGTGGGCGGCGTCGCGCAGTTTCAGTTGGCGCTCGACGCCATCCCCGAAAAAATGTCCGACGCGTTCTTCATCAAGGTCGTCTCGCAACTGCCACTCAACCTCTACCTGCGCGGCCAGCGGATGGCCGCGGGCGACGCGTCGCGCCAGATAGAGACTAAAGTCAAAGACGACCCGAAGCGCCTCGTCACGCTCGCGGGCTTCTTTCTCAGCATAGAGGACGGGGAGGAGGCCGCGCGCCTGAGTAACGCTGCCCTCGCGCTCGCACCTGAGATGGCCGACGCGCACCAGATGCTCGGCGCGGCGCGCCACGTGGGCTTGCGGCTGGACGAAGCGGCGGCCGAGTACGCGCGCGCGCGCGAGTTAGACCCCAAGCTCGCGGCCGCGCGCCGCGCGCTCGCGGACCTGCGCCGCGCCTACGGCAAATCGGAAGAGGCCCTCGCCCTCTACCGCGAGCAGTTGGCGGCGGACCCTGCGGACAAGCCTGCGCGCGCCGGGGTCGTGCTCTCGCTTCTGGACCTGAGCCGGAAGGAGGAGGCCGAGCGCGAGATGCAAGCGGCGCTCGTGGAAGACCCCGCCAACATGGCGCTCCTGGTCGGCGCGAGCTACTGGCACGCGGCGCAGGGCGACCCGCAGCGCGCAGACGAGCTGGCCCGCAAAGCCATAGAGGTCGAGCCGCGCCACGTCTGGGCTCACGTCGCGCGCGCCCGCGCGCTTCTGGCACAAAAGCGCTCGCAGGAAGCGGAAGTCATCCTCAGGTTCGCGCGCCAGTTCGGCAGTTTCCCGACATTGGACTACGAACTGGCCTCCGCGCTCGCGGCCTCAGGGCTCTACGAGCAGGCGGCCGAAGCGCTCTCGCACTCCTTCACGATCAAGGACGGGCAGATCGAGACGCGCCTGGCAGGCCGCGTCCCCGCGCACGCGCCAGATTTTCTGGAGCTGCTCGCGCCCGAACGCCGCGCGGGCATCTTCCAGGCGACGGCGGCCGACACGGGCGCAAACGCGCGCGTGCTCAAAGGACTGCTCGCCTTCAGCAACGCGCTCGGCGCGGGCGACGCGGCCGGGCTCGCCTCCGCGCAGTCGGATTTTCTGGCGGGCGAGGACGCGATGCGCGTCTTCCGCCAGCTCTACGTGGCGAGCCAGCTGCTGGCGCGCGGTATAGAGTTGAAGACCGTGTTTGATTTGGCCGAGGCGGCGGGCGCGGGCGTCGATGCAGGGTTGGACGAGCCTGTGGCGAACGTGGCGGCGATGGCCGACGAGCTGCGCGACGCGCACGCGCGCGCCGCGGCCACTGGCACAATTCTCCCGCTCGGCGTGGTGTCGCGCGGCGTGCTCGCCAACGTCCTGCGCGGGCGGATAGAAGACCTCAAGGGCTGGGCCTTGTTCAACCAGGACAAGGCGGCGGACGCAGTCGTCCACCTCAAGCGCGCCCTGAGCGTGCTACCTGAACAGAGCGCGTGGTGGCGCGCAGCGCAGTGGCACATGGGCGCGGCGCTCGAAGCCGCGGGCAGCCGCGAGGAGGCGCTCGCGGCCTACATGAGGGCTTATAACCCTGCGGCCCCGAGCCCCGTGCAGCGCGCCATCATAGAGGCCCTCTACCGCAAGGTCCGCGGCTCGCTCGAAGGGCTCGACAAGATAATCGGCCCGGCCCCGTCCCTCTCCACGAACGCGGGCACGACACCGCCGCCGACCAATCCGCCGCCGCAGGAAGAGACCAAGCCCCCCACGAACGAGCCGCCAAAGACAGAGGGCACGGAACCAAAGCCCGCCGAAGAAAAGCCTCCCGGAGAATAATCAAAAGAGCGGCGGCGGAGTTCAATCACTCCGCCGCCGCTTTTCCCTTATACCTTTTCCTTCTGCCTTCTTACGGCGTCGGCTTCTTCTCGCCGGGCACGCTGGTCACGGGCTGGCCTTCGGCGTCGAAGACTTCGACGACGCCATACTTCGCCAGGACCTCGCGGGCCTTCGAGGCGTCGCCGACGGCGACGATCTGTAGGTTCGAGAGGTTGACGTAACGTTGCGCCGCACGCTGTACGTCGTCCGCCGTGATGTTCGAGACCATCTGCGGGTACGTGTCCCAGTAGCTGGCCGGCAGGTCGTACAGCTTCTGCGTGACGATATTCTGTAGCAGCGCCTGCGGCTGCTCCAGCGAGAGGGCGAAGCCGCCGACGATGGCGCGCTTGGCGTTCTCCAGCTCCGCCGGAGAGACCTTCTCCTCGCGCAGTCGCTTCAGTTCGTACATGAACTGCTCCATCGCGCCCGCCGTCACCTCGGTCCTGACTTCGGAGCTTGAGACGACCGTCCCGCGGAACTTAGAGCCGCCGAACTGGCTGTACGCGCCGTAGGTGTAGCCCTTGTCCTCGCGCAGGTTCAGGAAGAGGCGCGAGGCGGGGCCGGCCCCTAAGATTTGGTTCATGACGAGCACGGCGAAGTAGTCTTCGTTCGTGCGCTCGATGCCGAGGTTGCCGAGTTGCAGCACGGTCTGGACGGAGCCGGGCCGGTCAATCAACTGAATCCTCATCGCGCCCTGCTCCGGCGCGGCCGGGATTTTGGTCTGCGGCACGTCGCCCTTCTGCCAGTCGCCGAAAGCCTTTTCGAGCTTCGGCATGATCTCCTTCAACGTCACGTCGCCGACGATGGCGAGCATGGCATTGTTCGGCCGGTAGTAGGTCGCGTGGAATTTTGCCAGGTCGGCCGAGGTCGTGCGCTTGATGGCCTCCATCGGCGGCACGATGAGCCCCGCGGGGTGCTGCTCGCCGTAGATGGCGCGCTGGAAGCGCTCGGCGGCGAGGAACTGCGGGATGGAGCGCTGGAACTGTAGCTGCTGAAGCAGCCGCGCCTTGGACTTCTCGACCTCCTCGGCCGGGAACTTCGGATTGCGTATCACGTCCGCGAAGATGGCGAGCGTCGCGTCCAGGTTCTCGACGAGGCCCGCCGAGGTGACGTTGGTGGTGAAAGACGACAGGCCGGCGCTGGCGTTCAAGGTCGCGCCGAGCGTGTCGATCTGCTCGCTGAGGTCCTTGCTCGTGCGCGTCGCGGTGCCTTCGCGCAGCAGGGCGGCCGTGAATTGTGCCAATCCGTGATGGTCCGCGGGGTCCGAGAGCCCGCCGCTCTGAAAGACCATCTGCATCGTGAAGGTCGGGACCCTGTGGTTCTCAAGCAGCACGACGCGCAGGCCGTTCGAGAGCGTGGCCTCCTGCGCCTTCGGCAAGTTGACCTTGAGAATCTCCTTGCTGACAGGGGCCTTGCCTTTAATCTCCGCGCCCTTGACACTTTGGCCCGCCGGGCCACTTTGCGGCTGCTGCGCCTGCGCGGCCGGCGCTGTGGCGAGCGCCACGGCCGCGAGCGACACGGCCGCAAGCTTCGTTTTCAACTTCGTAAAATTGCTCATCGGTGTAGCTCTCCTTTACTGCCCGGCGGCCGGGCCGCCCGCGCCCTGACTCTTGGGCATGGTGATGACGACTGTGCGGTTCGCCGCCGTCAGATACTTGGTCGCCGCGCGGCCGACATCCGCCTTGGTCACGGCCTCGACACGGTCGAGCCGCGTGTTAATCAAGTTCGGGTCGTTGTAGTAGACCGTGTAGATGCCCATCTGGACGGCGCGCGAAAGCGAACTCTGCATGCCGTTGATGAAGTTGCGGCGCGTGTTGTTCTTCGCCTTCTGCAACTCCCAATCGGCGATGCCCTCCTTCTTGAGCCGCTCGATCTCTTCGTAGACGACCATTTCCACGTCCGCGGGCTTCACGCCCTGCTTGACCGTGGCCGAGATGTAGAGCGCGCCCGTGCCGCGCTTCTCGTCCATGAAGCCGCCGACGTTGGTGGCAAGCTGCTTGTCTTTGACGAGCGTCTGGTAGAGGCGGGAACTTTGGCCGCTCTGGAGAGAGGCGGACAAAACTTGCAGCGCGTAGAACTCGGCCGTGTTGCCGGGGACGGCCTTGAAGGCGATGTCCACCTGCGGGAGCCGCGCCAGCGCGTCATCGACGGTCGCGCGCCGCTCGGCCTTCTGCTCAGGCTCGGTCATGTCAACGGCGGGCGGATTAGGCTGGCTCGGAATCGACTCGAAAGCTTGCCTGATCTTCTTGAGCGCGTCCTCGGTCTTGAAGTCGCCGACGAGCGTGAGCACAGCATTGTTCGGCGCGTAGTACATCTTGAAGAAGGATGACACGTCCTCGACCGTCGCGGCCGAGAGGTCTTCCATAGAGCCGATGGTCGTGTGCTTGTAGGCGAAGTTGTCGTAGACGGTCTCCTGCATGACCTCTTCGCTCTTGCCGTAGGGCTGGTTGTCTACGCCGAGGCGGCGCTCCTCCTGCACGGCGTTGCGCTGGTTGTCGAGGTTCTCTTTCGAGATGACGAGGCTCTTCATGCGGTCGGCTTCGAGGAAGATGGCCAGGTCTAGCTGGTTCGCCGGGAGCGCCTCGAAGTAGTTGGTGCGGTCCTCGTTGGTCGTCCCGTTCATGTTCCCGCCGTTGTTGAAGACGAGGTAGAAGTGCTCGCCCGTGCCGACGTTCTCGGACCCCTTGAACATCATGTGCTCGAAGAGGTGTGCGAAGCCTGTGCGGCCCTTGCGCTCGTCGCGCGAGCCGACGTTGTAGGTGATGGCGAGCGCGATGACGGGGGCCGTGCTGTCTTCCACCGTGATGACGCGCAGGCCGTTCTTCAGCTTGGTCTCTTTGTAGACTACCTGGACGCCCCGCGACTTGGCGCCGCTTTGCGCCGCCGCCGGGCCGGCCGCCTGCGCGAGGACCGCGCACGCCAGCAGGAGGCCGATTAATAACCGCTGCTTTGGTCTCATAAAACTAGCTCCTTCTTGTAGGTCACAAGAGTCAAATAAAATTCAGGGCTTCATAACGCAACCCGCGCACGCGCGGGACGGGGAAACCTTGTTTAGGCCGTTTAAGGGGGAGTTTTGCTCGGGTTCGCCGGGGGCGGGCCGGCCGGGCTTCGGAAAGCCTGACTCTACGGGCCGCGCTCGGGTGTCGTCAAGCCGGGCCGGGGCCCGACCTGCGCGGAACAGCCAACCGCCGGGCCGCCTGTGACATCAAAAACCCGACCGCACAGGAAGATAAGACGATCCTTCTAGCTCGGTCTCGCACAACTGTTCACCACTGTTACCAGGCGGCGCTGGCGATTTTCGGGATGATTGCGGAGGACGAGAGTCCTTCCCCTCGAATTCTCTCGGCCCGCCGGCGAACGGCGTGTATAATTAACGTAATTTCACGAAAATTTGTTTCCTACGGATTCCAGGTTATGACGAAAATAAGCTTCCGCGCGCTGATGGCGCTCTCACTCCTCTGCCTGGCGGCTTACCTGCCAGCGCAGGCGCAGCAGGCCCCTGGCCGCGCCCGCTTCGACGTGACCAACTACCGCATCGAGGCGCAGCTCATCCCCGACCAGCACACCCTGCGCGCCGCGGCCGACGTGACTTTCACGCCCGTGGACGCCACGCGCTCCGTCATTTTTGAACTCAACGGCTCGCTCAAGGTCGAGGCCGTCGAACTGGGCGGCAAGGCCGTGACCTTCGTTCAGGACGCCGCCGGGGCGGACACCACCATCGGGCCGAACGTCCGCATAGACCTCGGCCAGGTCGTCCCCGCGAACCAGCCTGTGACTTTGCGCTTCCGCTGGTCGGGCGGCCTGCAATCGCCTGAGGGCGGCCCGCTCGCGACCAAGCGGTTGGCCTACGTCGGCACGGAAGGCTCCTACCTGATGTACGCCGCGCGCTGGTTCCCCTTCCACGACTACGCCGCCGACCGCGCCACCTCCGACATCACGATTATTGTGCCAACGGGCCTGCACGTCGCGGGCACCTCCGACGAGCCGGTCGCGCCCGTCGTCGGCAAGGACGGCAACACGCGCTACCGCTTCGTCCACAAGCAGCAGGTGCTTCCCGGCAACTTCGTCGCCGGCCAGTACATCACCAAGGCGCTCAAGTTCGGTAACTACGACATACAGTTCTACGCCAAGGTCGGCAGCGAGAGCCGCATCGAGCGTTACGCCGAGATGATGGGAACCGCCTTGCAGTTCTACACGAAGGAGTACGGCCAGCCTGCCTTCGGCACGCGCCTCGTGGTCGCGCAGATCGACGACGAGAGCATAGACACCTACACCGGCCTGGGCATGGTCTTTCTGGCCTCCAAGCTCTTCGACCCGTCGCGGCCCGTCCCCGAAGAGAGGTTGCAGCGAGAGGTCGCCTTCCAGTGGTGGGGCCAGACCGTCGGCTTGAAATCCTTTGACGACGCCTGGCTGTCGCAGGGGCTCGCGGAGTGGAGCGCGTTCGCGCTCAGGGAGTCAACGCTTCAGGGCGGCGCGCTCGACAACGCCCAGCGCGACATGCAGGAGCGCGCGCTCACCTTCGAGCAAACGGCCTCGATTGCGCGCGCGCCGTCGGCTTTGGATGACCAGTCGGCCGCCTACCAGTCCATCGTCTTCTACAAGGGCGCGATGGTCTTCCGCATGCTGCGCGAGGCGCTCGGCAAGGAGAAGTTCAAGGACTTGCTGCGCGACTTCCTCGTCCAGTACCGGGACAAGAACGCCTCGATTGACGACTTCGAGAAGCTGACGACGAAGCACGCCGAGCAGAACATGCGCTTCTTCTTCGCGCAGTGGGTCGAAGGGACGGGCGTGCCTGAGTTCACCTACGACTACCAGATTATCCGCACGCGCGCGGGCAAGTTCCGCACGCGCGGCACCATCAAACAGAACATAGAGAATCTGCGGATGCCGCTCGAATTGATGCTCCGCTCCGAAGGCGGCGACAACCCCACCATCACGCTCGACATGATGCAGAAGAGCGAGGACTTCGACTTCGAGTCGGCGGGCCAGCCCGTCGAAATCGTCGTCGATCCGAACAACCGCATCCTGCGCATGTCAGACGACCTGCGCGTGGCTGTCGTCGCGCGCCGCGGCATAGAGCAGATGCGCGAGGGGCAGTACGCGGAGGCGCAGCAGCAGCTCGAAGCCGCGCTCAAGCTCGACCGCTCGAACTCCTGGGTCTACTACAACCTCGGCCTGCTCTACCTTGAGCAGCGCAACTGGCAGTTAGCTTTGGACGCCTTCGACTCGGCCCTGAACGGCAACCTCAGGCCCTCCTGGATAGAAGCCTGGGCGCGCATCAAGCGCGGCAACGCCTACGACGCACGCGGCATGCGCGCGCAGGCCGTCAACGAGTACAACAAGGCCGTCCAGACCGGCATCAACTACGACGGCGCGCAGGCCGCGGCCAAGAAGTACATCGCCACCCCCTACAACCCGCGCGAGCCGCAGATGCAGGAAACCACCCTGCGCGGGCCGGAGTAGCAAGCAGCAATAAAAAGGTAAAAGGCGAAAGGGAAGATGAAAGCTAAGCTTTCATCTTCCCTTTCGCCTTTTTACTTTACCTTTTGCCTTGCCTGGGGGCCGCATACTTCAAGACTATGACCGGTCAAATTGGGCGGTACGTTGGCAGCAGATGACGTATTTTCGCCCTCAGCGATCTTGCACGTGTGCAGCTTGACATCAAGCGTGTGGTCGTGAGGATCGCTTTGACCATACTTATAGATTGCGAAGCAAGTCAAAGCGCCTAAAACAATAACGATAATCAGAAAACAGTCTAGGCTTGCCGTTAAATTAAAGGGAGGAATCGCCTTCCAAATCAGCAATACCCATACAACGGTAACAAAGATGCTGACTAGTTGGTTGATCTTAGAGACCGAGTAAGATTTCGGGCCTGTCAGAAACTGCTTAATACTCGATCTTTGTGCAGCAACTCGCGGACGACCGGCCACAGTTTTATATAGTGGCCCGATAATATCGTCCTCTAACATGGCGACATGGTTTTCCCAATTCTCTTGCCACAGCTTACTGCCGCGATTAACGGATTGCCAGGCAAACGAAAACACAAGTCCGAGCACACCTACCAGGACAGATAAATGCTCTTTCTGCGCTATATCCTTGCTGCCCTGAATGACACCATACGCTGCCAAGGCCGCCGCTATAAACGTCCAGAAGTAAGTAGCACGTTTCCAGTATAGCTCGATTTCAAACTTCCGGGTTTCGAGGGCGTATTCAAGTGCTTTTTCTTTCTTCTCACTACCCGAAAAAGCCTTGTCATACTCTGGGGTGTTTAGTTGGCGGGCCATCACACTCCTTTCCGTCAACGGCGAGGCATTGACCGCGGGACGTTCAGCCACGTTTGAGTTCTCTTTCAAGGTCGGCGAAATCCGCGGTGACTACCGGAGCCTAGCAGTTATAATAGCAAAAGGAGAGGGCAGGGGTTAAACTCTGCCCTTTAGTCCTGACTGGCTGACTCAGTGCTCGCGGCTCACGCCCTAGTACAGTTCCGTGCTCAGGCGACGGCCTTGTCAAAGCGGATTACTGGCACACGCATGGTCTGTGTTTGGCGCAGCCGGGCGGAGTCTCCCAGCAATGTTGCGAGTTGCTGTCCGACCTCGGCCCTGACGACCTTCTCGCCGCAGCGCGGGCAAACTCCAGCCGGCACGTCCTCGACCACGACTAACTTTTCTTTGACCCAGAAATCTTGCTTGATTTCCCGCTCCTGCATCCGCTCGCCACAGACGTGGCATTTGCCGTAGTCGTAACCTGTTTTTTTCTTCATCATCTCACTCCAGAACGTAGGTCGTGATGAAGCGGAATAGCGAACTCGTACTCCTGGCGGCGGACCTTTTCGCGGATAATATCAATGACGGCCACGTCTTGCCTTTATCAAATCAGTGCTCGCGGCTCGCGCCCTGCGGCAGCTCGCCTTGATAAAGCTCTGCGCCTGCGCGGACGAACTCGGCGGCCTTCTCTTTCATGCCCTCGTGAAGCGCCGCCGTCTCGTCCAGCTCCTTGCGGGCGGCGTACTCGCGTACGTCCTGCGTGATCTTCATAGAGCAGAAGTGCGGGCCGCACATCGAGCAGAAGTGCGCGAGCTTGGCTCCCTCCTGCGGCAGCGTCTCGTCGTGGTACTCGCGCGCGACCTCCGGGTCGAGGGCGAGGTTGAACTGATCCTCCCAACGGAACTCGAAGCGCGCCTTCGAGAGCGCGTTGTCGTGGAGCTGCGCGCCGGGGTGGCCCTTGGCCAAATCGGCGGCGTGCGCCGCGAGCTTGTAGGTGATGACGCCGTCTTTAACGTCCTTCTTGTTCGGCAAGCCTAGATGCTCCTTCGGCGTGACGTAGCAGAGCATGGCCGTGCCGAACCAGCCGATCATCGCCGCGCCGATGGCCGATGTGATGTGGTCGTAGCCCGGCGCGATGTCCGTCACCAGCGGCCCCAGGGTGTAGAACGGGGCCTCGCCGCAGGTTTCGAGCTGGCGGTCCACGTTCTCCTTGACGAGGTGCATGGGGACGTGGCCCGGCCCCTCGATCATCACCTGGCAGTCGTACTCCCAGGCGATCTTGGTCAGTTCGCCCAGGGTTTCGAGTTCGGCGAACTGCGCCTCGTCGTTGGCGTCGGCAATCGAGCCGGGGCGGAGTCCGTCGCCCAAGCTAAACGACACGTCGTAGGCCGCCATGATCTCGCAGATTTCGCGGAAGCGCGTGTAGAGGAAGCTCTCCTCGTGGTGCGCCAGGCACCACTTCGCCATGATCGAGCCGCCGCGCGAGACGATCCCGGTCGTGCGCTTGGCCGTCAAAGGGATGTAAGGCAGGCGCACGCCCGCGTGAATCGTGAAGTAGTCCACGCCCTGCTCTGCCTGTTCAATCAGCGTGTCGCGGTAAATCTCCCAGGTCAACTCCTCGGCGCGGCCGCCGACCTTTTCGAGCGCCTGGTAAATTGGCACAGTCCCTATGGGCACGGGCGAGTTCCTGAGAATCCACTCGCGCGTCGCGTGTATGTTGCGGCCCGTGGACAAGTCCATCACGGTGTCCGCGCCCCAGCGCGTCGCCCAGCGCATCTTCTCAACCTCCTCCTCGATGGAGGAGGCGACCGCGGAGTTGCCTATGTTGGCGTTGATCTTGACGAGGAAGTTGCGGCCGATGATCATCGGCTCAGATTCGGGGTGGTTGACGTTTGAGGGGATGATGGCGCGGCCGCGCGCCACCTCGTCGCGCACGAACTCCGCGGTCACGAACTTCGGAAGAGAGGCCCCGAAGCTCTCGCCCCTGTGCTGGTGCAGTAATGAATCGCGTGTACGGTCGCCGAGCGTGTCGAGCGCGGCCTCGCGCCCCAAGTTCTCGCGGATACTGATGAACTCCATTTCGGGCGTGATGATACCGCGCCGTGCGTAATGCATCTGCGTCACGCGCCTGCCGCTGCTGGCGCGCAAGGGCTGGCGGCGCAGCCCCGGAAACTCTTCGAGCCGCCCCTTGTCGCGCCCGCGCGCGTACTCTTCGGCTCCCGCCGTCAGGTAGCCGTTATCCTCCGGCTTGACCGTGCGCCCCTCGTACTCTTCAACGTCGCCGCGCCCGACAATCCACTCGCGGCGCAAAGCGGCCAGCCCCTCGCGCACGTCGCACGGCGCGGCGTCGTCGCCCCACGGCCCGCTCGTGTCGTAGACGCGCACGGGCGGGTTCTCTTCCACGCGTCCGTCGAACCCGCGTGTCGCGTTCTGTGTGACCTCGCGCAGCGGCACGCGCACAGAGGCCACGCGCGGGCTCTCGACGTAAATCTTGCGCGAGTTCGGCAGCCGGACTTCGTCGCTCCGCTTCTCGTTCGTTGTGCTCATGACTTACCAAAACTTTCTGGCCTGAGACTTCTCACGCCCTAAAAAGAAAGACCGCTCCAGCCGACATGAAGGGACTGCAACGGTCTTCCTGGTGTTTCTCCCTTCGGCGGTACTAACCGCATCAGGTTCAAGGGGTCTCACAACGTTTGTGACTCTCAGCCCGGACGCTTCATCCGGGCTCCCCCGAAAACTTTTCTTTGGAGTCAGAGTTTACTACAACCTTGTGGCAGAGCGCAGCGGTGTGGAGGATGTCGGGCGACCTGCGAGGTGAGCCGTGAAGGTTTTTGAAGAGCTTACGTTCGGGGCCTACTGCCGGATTTTAGAAGGGTCTATCCTCTCGGGCAGGTTCTTCGCCTCCCAGACCGAGCCGTCCTCATAATGGATTTCGGTCGCGGCGACCTCAAGGCGAAACTCTTCGTTCGGGTTTTCATCTCTCAGCAAGGGGATGTCGTCCAGGTTGACGATGAGGATGTCGAAGGCGCGCCGCGCGTGTGGCGCGAGGTTGATTTCCACCGGGGCGGTCTGCTCGGTCGCCACCACCTTGTCCAGGTCGTTGATGTTGAAAAGATACCAGTTGAACTTCACCGCCTTGACTGCCTTCGGCGAGCGGTTGTTAAGCGTCGTCACCAGGATTTTGAACTTCTCACAGGGGCCTAGCTTTCCGCCAGACACGTTCACGATCTCTAACGGTAGAGATTCATACCCCGCGCGCCAGTGATGATACCGCATGAAAGCCAGCCGCCAATTGTGCGCTGAAGGTTGCGTCGGCTGGCAAGGGTTGGTCTGGGCCTCTGCGGGGCTCGCGGCCAGCGCCAGGACGCACGCGAGCGCGAGAATCGAGAACGGAACTTTAAGTCTCATCCCAAGCTCCTCCTAATGAGAGAACGGAGTCTGACACACTCATCACGTGTGTCCGGGTGAAAAGTTCCGGCAATTACTTTTTGAGCTTCTCCAAAAATTTCTGGCGAAACTTGGCGACCTTGGGCGCGACGACGGCGCGGCAATAGGGCTGTGAGGAGTTTTGAGCAAAATACTCCTGGTGATAATCCTCCGCCACGTAGAACTCGCCTGCGGGGACGACCTCCGTCACGATGGGCGCGTCCCAGATTTGCTCCGCGTTCAGCTCGGCAATCGTCTGCTCGGCCGTCTCCTGCTGCTCGGGCGAGTGGTAGAAGATGGCCGAGCGGTACTGCGTGCCCACGTCCGCGCCCTGCTGGTTCAGCGTCGTCGGGTCGTGGATGGTGAAGAAGACTTCCAGCACCTCGCGGAAGGAGACGACCCGCGGGTCGAACGTCACGCGTACGACCTCCGCGTGCCCCGTCGTCCCAGAGCACACCTGCCTGTACGTCGGATTCGGCACGTCGCCACCAGCGTAGCCCGACTCCACAGACTCCACGCCGCGCAAGTCGTCGAACACTGCCTCCAAACACCAGAAGCACCCGCCAGCCAGCGTCGCAGTTTCAAGCTGATGATTCGTTTCCATTGTAAACCTTACTCCAATAACTTTACCGTCATTTCTACTCAGAGTCGTCAAGCTCCGACAACGCTTCGCGCCAGACCCGCGCATCTCCTAAGCGGATAGCTTTATCAACCCCCACATTCTCCAGCAACAACCCGAGCATTCTTATTCTGTCTTTTTCCCGCCAGAATAATTTGCCTTCGATCAGCTCAATTTTCTCGGGCGCTGAGTAGTAACGCTGCCGTACCTCTTCGCGCTTCCACGCGCGCCCTTTACGGCGAATATCCCAGACGATTTTGGGCATAAAGAATCCTCGCCACCTTCCTTCGTCAATCTCACCCGCCAATAAAACTCATCGTCCGCGCAGGCTGGGTGAAGCCTGGGTCGTTGATGTAGTGGCGCGGCTCTTTCTTCATCACGACCGCTTCGATGTAGTCCGCGATTTCGGCGCGGGAGGCACCGCTGCGGACGACATCGCGCAGGCTGTGTTCGACGGTCGAGAAGAGGCACGTCCTGATCTGGCCGTCGGCGGTGAGGCGGATGCGCGAGCAGGCCCCGCAGAAGGGCTCTGTGACGGGCGCGATGATGCCGACCTCGCCGGGCGCGCCGTCCGCGAAGCGGTAGCGCGCGGAGGTCTCTGAGCCGCGCTCGACTGTCAACTGCACGAGCGGAAAACGTTCCTCGATTCGCTCGCGCATCTCGCGCCCAGAGACCACGTCGGCGCGCGACCACTCGTGGCCCGAGTCGAGCGGCATGAACTCTATAAAACGCATGCTGACCTCGTGCTCGCGGGCGAACGCGGCGAAGTCCGCGACCTCCGCTTCGTTGTGGCCGCGGACGATGACGGCGTTGACCTTGATGGGCGTCAGGCCCGCGAGCCTCGCAGCCTCTATACCTTCGAGCACGCGGTCGAGCACGTCCACGCCCGTCATCTGGCGGAAGACATCGCGCTTGAGGCTGTCGAGGCTGATGGTGACGCGGTCTAAGCCCGCCTCCTTCAAGGCCGCGGCGCGGCCCGGCAGAAAGTAGCCGTTGGTCGTCAGCGCCAGATCATGCAGGCGCGGCTTGAGACTTGAGAGCTTGCCGATAATTTTCTCTATATCGCGGCGCATCATCGGCTCGCCGCCCGTCAGTCGGATTTTTTCGATGCCGAGCGCGACGAAGATTTCCGAGACGTACTCGATCTCCTCGTAAGTCAACATCTCGGACTTCGGCGCAATTGGCGGCTCGCCGTGCGGCAGGCAGTAGAAGCAGCGGAAGTTGCAGCGGTCCGTCAGCGAGACGCGCAAGTCGCGTATCCGACGGCCGTAGGAATCTTTGAGCAAAGTGGTCACTTCTTAACAACGTAAAACTCAGGCAATAATCATACGCCGCCTAATCCAGCGTACCAAGTTACTATAACGCGGCTATTAACATGCTACCAACTACGCACGTCGCGAGCGAAAGCCCCAAACCCGCTCGGGAATAGATGCTCAAGCAAAGATAGATCGGAGGCTAATCGATTGGCGGCGGCGATGGCATGAGTTAGCTTAATCGCCATCGAGGGTTTCTCAGTGCCATAGACATCTTTCTTTAATGTTCTCCTTGTGTAGGTAATCTGCTCGGATTGCAACTTTCGATGCCACGCTGCTTCATTAACGTGAGTGTCAACTCTGCATAAATACCAAGCTTCAATAGAAGGAACAGCCAAGCCGAGAGCAGTTTTGATTTGACCGCGACCTACAACTGTTCTGAGCTTTGCTTTTTCTGAGGAAACTAGGTTGCGGAGTTGACAAAGTCGGCATTGTAAATTCTCCCAGCCGGCTTCCTCATGCTCGCTTCGGTGAAGGGGAGAGTCATCAGAGTCAACGATCACAACCAGTGCTTCGACTTCTGTTTGATAATGTAGATATTTTAGGACCGACGGGAGGGTTTGGATTACTGGAGGCCAGCCCCGAGAGCGCAAATGAAGCGCCGGCGGTTCCTGCGTTTTAGTACCCAGAATACCCTCAAGAAGAATTCTAATCGCGGTCTCATCTGCTGGAGACTCACTGAGAATGGCTACGTTCACGGCTTCATAGGAACTCCGCCAAGAATTCCGCTATACCATATTTCACCTAAAGGAGCGTCTTGTAAAAAATCGGTTATATTGGGCTTTTCTGATAACCGCTCGAAGTGAACTCCATGCTCGTCCTTATGTGCGATAACAACTTCTTCCGGGTAGTCTTTGTAAAGGTCAAGGAAATAGGGCGAATGGGTTGTTGCTATAACTTGCACGGGCTTTCGTTTATCACCGAATTCTTCGGGGTAACATAACCGGTACATGGCGTCCCGTATCTCGCGAAGAAGTCTCGGATGAATCCCTCGCTCTGGCTCTTCGAAACATATGATTGATGGGGGATGTGGAATGTAAGCCAGCGTGAGAAAAGCTAGGGCGAAAAGAGTTCCATGAGAAAGGTCAATAGCCTTAATCTTATTGTGGCCGACCCGCGTTCTCAGCTGAAATACCTTTTGCCCCTGCGCTGGAGTTTCAAATGTTATGCGGTCGAATTCTGGTAGCCAGCGCCCTAATTCCTCATTTAAGGCCTCAAATCTCTCGGGCTCACTGTCTCTGAGATTCTCCAAGACGCCCGCAAGACCACGACCATTTTCTTCCAACTGGACGCTTGGAAGCATTAATACTGGTTCAGCCATTTGCTCAGCATCAAATGAAAAAATCCTAAAACTTCTTATAGCATTAACAATTTCGATAGGAAGATTTTCTGGTAAGGATAAATTGTTGCTTTCGAGAATCAGGCCCTCGTGAATGGAACGGTTATTACGATGCTCCCACTTCGTTATAAATTTAACGGTGCGTTGGGAAGGGCGCGCTTCTATAACCCCGCGTGTAGAGTCAGGCTGCCTCCTTGAACTATCAACTGCTTTTTCATCTAATGCCCAGTTTATTGTGATGGCAACGCACTCCTTATCAGCGAGAGGTAAGCCAGCAGTCACGAGCTGAAAAAAACGAGTGTCTTCAGAATGAGAGGCTAAGAAAAGCGCTTGCATGGCGGTACTCTTGCCGCTTCCGTTAGGCCCGACAATCAAGGTAAAGCGGCTTAACTGAAGTGTAGTGTCTTGCAGCGCCTTAAAATTTTTGAAATGTATAGACTTAATCATTGAGACGCCCTCTTATTGTGGAATCGTAACATAAAATTCGATCAGACAGCTTAATCAAACTATTCTCCTCAGTGCGGGAATAAGAATTCGGCTACCGTAGTACACCGGCTCGCCTGTCGAATTAAATAACTGGTGAGCTACATTCATTTTTGAACGGTCGCCAGGGCCGCGTCTTCGGCGGCGTACTCTGCCTCCAGCGAGTTTGTCTCCGCGGGCGGGTTGGCTCGCTCCCACTCGATTGTCCGCCGCAGAGCTTCTTCGCGCGGGACGCGCTCACTGTAGCCTAGTTCGGCGCGAATCCGGCGCGTGTCAGTGGCGAGGTGATGGGCGTAATCAACGGGCGAGACCATGTGCGCTGGCAAGGAATCGTCGGGCACGGTGATGACCTCGCCCGTCCACCCTGCGGCGCTGCCGATGGCACGAACCCACTGGCTTTCCGTGAAGGTGTCGGCGTCGCCCACGTTGTAGATGCGGCCCGACGCGCTCTCGTTCGTCACGGCGAGCGCGATGGCGTCCGCGACGTTCTCGACGTAGCCGCGCGTCCAGCGCCAGCGCGCCTGCGCGTCGCCGAGCATGATGAAAGGACGGTGATCGTCCATCCTCTTCAGGTAGCCGAAGAGTCTGTGCTGCCTGTCGCCGGGGCCGTAAACCGCAGGGAGCCGCAGGACCGTGCCGGCGAGCCCCGCGTCGCTCATCACCACGCGCTCGACCAGAATCTTCTCGTAGTCATACTTGAAATCGTCCGGCCCGGCGGCCCGCGCGCGGTATGGGTAAAGATTCGCGCGCACGGGCGCGTCTTCCGCGAGCGGGTCTGCGGCCGGCGCGCCCGTCTCCAGGCCGAGCAGACGGCCATAGGCTCCGTAAACGTCCGCGCTGCTGAGGACGACGGCGCGGCGCGCGACACCCCGGAAGACACTGACGAGAGCACGGGCGTCCGTCTCAGTGTAAGCGATCATGTGCAGCGCCACGTCCGGCGCTGCCGCCCGGAACTCCGCGGCGAAAGACGAAAGGTCGCGGTGGTCGCCGTGGATTTCACGAACGCCGTCCGGCAGCTCCGCGCGCGTCTCGCCGCGATGGAAGATGGTCACCTCGTGGCCCGCCGCCCTGAGACGCCTCAAGACGTGCGGCCCTATAAAGCCCGTGCCGCCGATGACTAGAATTCGCATAATCGTTTTCCCTTAATCTTCGCCTGCGGCTGCGAGCAGCGCGCGGGCGTTGCGTTGGAGGCCGGAGAGCTTGGCGCGCTTGATGGCGCTCTTGCGGAAGCGCTCGGCGTAAGCTTCGGGGGTCAACCCTAGGATGTCGGAGAGCGGCGCGTTGACAAAACCGTCGCGCGGCTCGAAGCGCGGCTCGGCGGCGGGCTGCTCGAAGCGGTTCCAGGGACAGACGTCCTGGCAGATGTCGCAGCCGTAGAGCCAGCCGTCCAGATTTTGTGCCACTTCTTCGGGAAGCTGCTCGTCGCGCAGCTCAATCGTCGCGTAAGAGATGCACTTGTTGGAATCGACGACGTAAGGCTCGGTGATGGCCTGGGTCGGGCACGCTTCCAGACAGAGCGTGCAGCTCCCGCAGTGGTCTTCGGCGGGCCCCGCGTCGTACTCCAATTCGAGGTTGAGCAGCAGCTCGCCCAGGAAAACCCAGGAGCCGTACTCGCGCGTGATGAGGTTCGTGTGCTTGCCTATCCAGCCCAGGCCGGCGCGCGCGGCCCAAGCCTTGTCCATCATCGGCTGGATGTCTACGCAGACCTTGCCACGGGCCGTGGGCCAATTTTCCTTGACCCAGTCGAGCAGTTGGTTCAGCTTGCCTTTGAGCACGTCGTGATAGTCGTCGCCCCAACTGTAGCGCGAAATCTTGCCCGTCGCGGCGTCGTCCGCGTGGGTGTGCGGCGTGTAGTAGTTGAGGGCGACGACGACGACCGAGCGCGCGTCCGCGAGCAGCGCGCGCGGGTCCGTGCGCTGCTCAGGGTCGCGCGCCATCCAGCGCATCTCGCCGTGGAAGCCGCGGGCGAGCCACTCGCGCAACCGCTCGCGCTCGCTATCAAGCGGCTCCGCGCGGACGACGCCGACTTTATCAAAGCCGATGCGTCGGGCCTGCTCCTTGATTCGCAGCGAAACGGCCGCGGCGTGAAAGTCCTGCTTTTGCACGTCTCGGATTTTACCTTTTTGCCCGCGGCCTTGCTAAGCCGACTCCAACTCGCTAAGCTCACCGGGTAGCAATCTCTCCCAAACGTGCGCGCGTCCCCACCCCGAAAGAGCAGGGGCTTTTCCGCGCGTCGAAGTGTCGGATGAGAAAGCAGACTCGGGGGAAATTTTGGACGAGGCGGAGCGGACACAAGGCGAGGAGTCAATCAGGCGCAAGGCCGGGCGCGTCCTCTTCGTGGGGCTGCCGGGCGTGCGGCTGACGGCGCGCACGCGCGCGCTGCTGGGCGAGGTGCAGCCGGGCGGCGTCGTCCTCTTCGGGCGTAACGTCGAGTCGCCCGAGCAGGTCGCGCTCCTCAACGCGCAGATACGCGATTCGGTAGACCACCCTGTCCTCATCGGCGTAGACCAGGAGGGCGGCCTCGTTGACCGCTTCCGCACGATCTGCGAGCCGATGCCTTCGGCCAAGGCCGTGCGCGACGCGGGCTCTTCCGATTTGGCACAAAAATTCGGCCAACTCTCGGCGCGCGCCCTGCGGCTCATGGGCTTCAACATCAACTTCGCGCCCGTGCTGGACCTCTCCGGCGACAACCTTGAGAACGGCCTGCGCGGCCGCACCTTCGGGCGCGCGCCCGCGGAAGTTTCAAGGCTCGCGGGCGCGTACCTTGACGGACTGCAAAAGGGGCGCGTCATCGGCTGCGGCAAACACTTTCCGGGGCTCGGCGGCTCAGACATAGACTCGCACCGCCGCCTCCCCGTCGTGAAGCACTCCTGGGAGGAAATCCTGGAGCGCGATCTGGTCCCCTTCATGGACTTGATGCTCCACCGCCGCGGCGAGCGCCTGCACTCCGTGATGGTGAGCCACGCGGCGTTCCCGGAAGTCTCCGAGTTTCTACAAGCCTGGTTCCGCCGCACGGGCGAGCTGCCGGCGCTGGAAAGTTTTCACCAGTTGCCCGCGACCATCAGCGGCAACGTGGTGATGCGGCTCCTGCGCATGGTCTTGAAGTTCGACGGGCTGGTCATCACGGACGACATGGAGATGGGCGCGGTCGTGCAGACGCTCTCGGTGGCCGAAGCCGCGCTGCGCGCCGTCGAGGCAGGCTCCGACATGATCCTCATCTGCGAACAGGAGGCCAACTTCGTCGCCGCGCGCGACCGCGTCGCAGAGGCCGTCGAGAGCGGGGCGCTCGCAGTCGAAGCCCTAGACCGCGCGTCCGCCCGCATGGACCGCGTGCTGAAGCTGACGGGCGAGCCAGAGCAGTTCGACACGGACGAGTTCGAGGCCGCCTCGCGCGAGATAGCCGAACTCAAGCGCGCGCTCAAGGCTGCCGAGCTGACGGGCGAATACGCGCCCCCCTTCGGAGCCCCAGGCGGCGGCGAGCGCCGCTCCTCAAATTTCTAAAAGTATTTCGCTCCTCACTCCCGCTATTGACTTCACGCCCTGTTTGGCATAGAAGCACGGTCGTCTTTCGATTCCCATCAAGGAGTTTCTACCCATGAAGCGAATCACACTGCTTGCGCTGCTCCTGCTGGCGACTTCGTCCTGCGCGACGACGACGGAGGCCCCAGGCAACGCGAACGCGAATACAGGCGCGAACGCCAGCGCCTCGCCCGCGGCCACGCCGAAAGCCGAGGCGAGCCCGGCGGCCAACGACGCGGCCATTGCCAGGGAGAAAGAGATTTGGGGGAAGATCAAGGACAAGAACCCGGATGGCTTCGGCGCGATGCTGGCCAACGACTTCGTCTACGTCACGGAGGACGGCGTGTTCGATAAGGCGGGCACGGTTGACGGCATCAAGCAGATGGCCCCCACAGATGTTTCCTTCTCCGACTGGAAAGTGGTGACGGTTGATAAGGACGCTGTCGTCGTCGCCTACACCGTCAACATGAAGGGCACGAACGGCGGGAAGCCTATGCCGGAGACGCCCACACGCGCCAGCTCCGTGTGGGTCAACCGCGGCGGCACGTGGGTGGGCGTGTTCCATCAGGACACGCCGGTCAAGGAAGCCCCGGCCGGCCAGACGGCGGACACCGGCAAACCGATGGGCCCCGCGCCGCCCAGCGCCGACCCCTCGTCCGCTCCGGAAGCGCCCGACCCCATCAGCAAAGAGAAGAAGGTCTGGGAGGAGTTGAAGCGTAAAGACTATGACGCCTTCGCCAGCGACCTGGCCGAAGAGGCGATAGAGGTCGAGCCGACCGGCGTCTACGACAAGGCCGGCTCGGTCAACGGCGTCAAAATGTTCGACGCCTCTAAATACACGCTCAGCAACTTCAAAGAGTTGAAGATTGACGCAGACGCCTCGGTCGTCACCTACACCATCAAGTCAAGCGACGGCAAGGAAGAGGAACGTCACAGCACCGTCTGGTCTAAGCGGGGTCAGAGATGGTACGCGGTGCTCCACCACGGCACGCCCGTCAAGCCCGCGACTGCCAAAAAATAGGACGTGGAAGACGGAAGGCGGAAGACAACAGCTCTTTCCGCCTTCTGTTCTTCACGCCCAGACGCCCGGAATGTGGGTCTTGCACTGAGGGCACTGTCCGGTGGGCGTGACCTTCATCTGTTTGATGAGATAGCCGTAGCGTTCTACCAGAAGTTCGTCGCACGTCGGGCAGTAAGTGTTCTCCCAGCGTCCGACCCTGCCGGGAAGATTGCCGGCGTAGACGTAGCGCAGGCCGGCCTCGCGTCCGATCTCGCAGGCGCGAATCAACTGCTCGGCGGTCGTGTTGGCGTTCTCCGTCATCTTGTAGTCCTGGTGGAACGCCGTCACGTGCCAGGGGATGTCGGGCGAAACCTCGGCGACGAAGGCGGCCGCGCGCCTCAGCTCGTCCTCCGAGTCGTTGAAGCCCGGAATGACGAGCGTCACAATCTCCTCCCAGAAGCCGCGCTCGTGAACCATCCTGACGGTCTCCAGGATGTTGTCCACGACCCCGCCCAACTGACGGTAGTTGCGATCCGACATCGACTTCAAATCAATCTTGTAACAGTCCGTCCAAGGGCGTATGTAATCCAAGACCTGCGGCGTCGCGTTGCCGTTCGAGATAAACGCCGTCCTGAACCCTTCGGGCTTCGCCCGCTTGAACACCTCCACCGCCCACTCCGCCGTAATCAGCGGCTCGTTATAACTCGTCCCCACCAACCTGGCCCCGCAAGCCTTCGCCATCGCGACGAGCCTGTCGGCGGAAACAATGTTCGGCATGACGCCCGCCGCGTCATCACGCAGGGCTTGCGACGTTAAAAAGTTCTGGCAGTTTGAAACCAGGAAGAAGCCGGCCAGGTAGTTATGCTCTTCCTCCACTTCCATGTTGTATACGTCGCCGTCGTATTCAACAAAGGAGATGCCGCGCAGCGGCACAAGGTAGTAGTCTTCCGTCTCAATCGCCCGGCGCGAATGCGACGCATTCTCGTACCACACCACTGTGTATTGGTGCGGCGAGCGTTTGACAGTGCGGTTCTGAATAACCCCTTGCTCGGGTATCGCCGTGTCGTAAACGGATGGCAAATGCCCCAACTTCAAGGCCAGCCAGGCAATGCCGTAAGCCATCTGGCGTGAGACGGTCGTGACGCTGACCTTACCGTTTTCGTAACGGTGGCCGTCCCCCTGGACATAAGCATCAAGAAACGCCCTGACAATGTGACGGTGCGCGTCGAAGAACATTTGAGGAACGCGCTTCTCGCCGGAGCGTTTGCCGGCCAGCGACTTGAACAAGAGGGCCGCGGATGACTTGTAGATGGCGACGGCCAGCGTCGTCGCCCGCCGCACACGCGCGGCCTTGACCCCGACGCACGCACGAAGCAGTTCGATAGTCTCTTCGACGAGGTCCGTCTCCGCGTGTGAGAAACTAAAGTTGAGAACATGACTATTCGGGCGGGTTTTGTCGCTGCACACGGAGCCCTCGGCGCAGTAAAGGCCGAGCAGCCGGGCCACGTTCTCGTCCAGAGGAATTGACGAAGGTATGCCAGGGCGGCGCTCATTCGGGAAGCGCACCTTTTGCTCCTCGACGATGGCCCCGCGCGACCTGACCTCCTGCGCCAGCCCGCGGGCCATCTTGCTCCGTACGTGCCGGATATAGGAGGCGTCCTTGCCGAGTCTTTCGCCGATCTGCCGCGAGGTTTCGCCGCGCGCGGTCGCCTCGACAATCCCCTGCCGTGTGTCGGCCGCCAATCCCCAGGGAACTCTATATGCCACCTGATGCCCACTCAGTTCACCCGCCACGTCAACGACCTGGGCGGAAGAGAAGGCGTAGCGACGAGGGATTGCGAGGTAATGCTGATCCGTTAGCTGCCGTGCCTGCATGGGCGTCGGCGGAGTCGCGGCGTCAGCCGTCGCATAGACACGGTGGTCAGGCGTACAGCGAAGTTCCGGCAGGTAATACGGACGAATGACGGCGAGCTGCCCGCGGTAAGAGTGCTTGAAGATACCGCGCACCCGTCTGAGCGTTCCCGAAGAAGTGACGGCATGAAGGTCTTCGTGATAGGCAATCTCCGCGTCGGGGTGAACGTCATGCCGCTGTGCGGAACTAAACAACTCGTCAAACGTCGCGGGGCCGCGGCCGGTGATGACGATTGTGTCCGGGGTGAAACAGTAGGCGCAGTGCAGGTCGCAGCCGAGCATGCCGAAGGTGAGGGTGTCGGAGCCGGGGAGGGCGTGGAAGAAGGGTTTCTTCTCGGTCGGGTCGCAGGCGAGCGCGGCGACGTAGCCCGCGGGGACCATCAGGCGGCCGCCCTCGTTGTAGCGCACCTTGCAGATGCCGCGCTTGCCTTCGTTGATTAAACAGCGGTGGCCGCAGGCGTAGCAGCGCAAGGCATGGTCGGGCAGATGTTCAGTCAACTCGGCCGCGCCTTCGGCCGTCATCTCGTCCAAAACCTCGGCCAGACTGGCCGAGCGCTCGCTCATCGGCATCGCCTTAAAACCTCTTCTGATGGAGGATTTTTTTGGTGGGGGAATTATACCCTCTTTGGATGCGGGAGGCCCGCGCCGCGCGCCGCCCGCCGCAGACGACGCGGCGCGAGTCTGCGATTACTGCAAGCACGGACCCGGCCCGCCGGGCCTTACTCCCGACGCTGGGGACCGGGATTCCCTCCGGGTTGGCCCAAGGCTCCACCGGCGACGACTAGATTGACTCGCGTCCCGCGCGGAACCTTTCCGGGCAGGGGGTCTTGATTTATGACCGTCCCCGGCGCGAGGCGGGAGGGTTCGTAAGTGATGCGCCCGAGGGTCAGCGGCGCTCCGAAAATCGAGCCCAGCGTATGACCGGGCAAGCGCCGGCGCGCATACTCCAGCGTCTTCCCCCTGAAGTCCTCGACCACCACGGGCGGGACGGGGACGGCCACCGTCAACTCTACCGTGCAGCCCAGCTTCAGGCGCGTAGAGGCTTCAGGCTCCTGGCCCAGAACAGTTCCTTCGGGTGAGCTGTCCTCGCGCTGGCTAATCTTCACCGTGAATCCCAGGTCAATCAATTCCTTTTGGGCCTCCGCGCGCTGGCGGCCTTTGAGCGGCGGCACGCTCGGCGCATTCTCCCCCGGAGCAGCGACGAAAATGGTGACGGCGCTGCCGGGCGACACCTGCTCGCCTTTCCTGGGCTCCTGGTCTAAGACCTTGCCGGGCGTCGCACAGTCCGGCCGCTCTTTGACCACCGCTTTCAGCCTCAACCCGGTAATCTCCTTGACGGCCTTCTCCTGCTTGTCGCCTTTAAAGCTGGGGACCTTGACGGTCGTGCCGTCGTTCGTGTTCTCCGCAAGAGTCCTCGCCTGCGCGCCTTTTTGGCCCTGCGTGAGCGGGGGCCGTTCGAGCCGCAAGTAGGTCCGTGCGTACTCGGCGGCCAGCCGCGGGTTCGTGTCTTTCAGCAGGACGCTCAGGTTGTAGTAGGGCTCCGGCTGTTCCGGGCGCAGGCGCGTCGCGCGCGTGTAGCTCTGGACGGCGGCGTCCTTCCGGCCGGTCCTTTCAAAAACGGACCCGAGACCGACGTGGGCCTCGGCCATGTCGCCGTGCTCGCCTAGCGCCCGGTTGAATTGGGCCTCGGACTGCTCGTAGGCGCGGGACGCTTCGTCCGTTCTGTTCAGGGCCAGGCTGACGTCGCCCAGTTGGCGGTAGACGCGGCCGAGGCCGATCAGGGTGAAAGGATAGGTGGCGGAAGCGCCGCCCTCGTCGGCAGACCTCAACGTCTGCTCTGCTTCCACGTATGCGCTTCTCGCTTCGTCCAGCCGTCCCTCATCCTGTGCCAAATCTCCGAGCGCCGTGACGGCCTCGCCACGGTTGACCTGCGAGACGGTCTTCTGCACGGCATCATGGCCTAACCCCGCCGGCGACGCCGAAGAATCCTGGTAGTAAGTCACAGCGGTTTCCAGCAAAGCCCTGGCCTGCCGGTTATCTTTTTTATCACGCGCAGCGGCGGCCCGGTCCAGGTAGACATTCCCCAGGGCGTTCAGAGCGGGGGCCGACTCCTTGTTGACGGCGAGCGCCTTTTTCAGCCTGGCCTCGGCCTCGTCGAAACGCCCGGTCAGCCGGTACGCTTCTCCCAGGTCGGCCAGAAAATCGGGCGCGTCCTCACGACCCTTGTTGACCATCAACTCCTTCTCGTAGGATTGCACGGCCTTCGCGCCCTCGCCCCAATCGGTGTAGACATCGCCCAGCGTCTCGTAGCCGCCGGGCTCGCGCAGCCAGATCGCCCTAAACCTGGCGGCGGCGAACTCACGGCTACGCTCGCTCGGCGAGGCGAAATGCGGGAGCACATTCTCGGCGGAGTAACTGGGCTGGCTCGTCAAAATAACTCTGTTCGTCCAGTCCAGCACCGAGCGCACCTCGGCCTCGGTCACCTTTTCCCTGGAGGCAGGCTTGCCCGGCTTCAGCGTCAACTCCTCCAACCACTGCACCGGTGAGACCTGGCCCGTGCCAGTGTCCGTCGCAGGCCCCTGCTCTCCCCTGCCAGCCTTAACCCGCACCTCGATGGGCAACGAGTAGAAACCGAGGACGCAGTCAGGCTCCTGCTGACAATCAACACATTCGGCGGCGGCGATTCCTTCATAGACGGCGGCGCGAAGGTTCGTGCCATTTACTCTCACCTCCAGCTCGAAGTCTTTCAGCTCGCCCTTTTTCACTTCGATTATTTCTCCGGCCAGGATGGTGAGCCAAGGCATCTCCGGGGGCATGCTGATCCGAAAGCGGTGCATCTGTTGGCAAGGATGCCGGAGCGCGGCGCGAAGCTTACCGGTGGTCGTGCTTCCTGCGACGCCTTCGAGGATCAACTGGTTTTCGTCCTGCATGACCATGTGAGCGAAAGACGGAAAGAGCGGCGCGGGGGAAAGCATCAACGAGGCGTCCGCTCTGAGTTCGGGCGCGGGCGTCACGGCCGGCCCGCGAGCGTCTGTCTCGACTCTCTCCACCTGGACTGTCCCCTCCAGCACGGTGAGCACGGCTTCGCTCTCATCCTTCGCCAATTTGAACTCGAACTCCGTGCCCCTGACGCCGAGGTTGACGGGCCTCGATTTAACGTCGAAGTAGCCTTTGACGCTGGCGAAGAACCGGCCCCACCAGGAGAAGATGGAGGAGATTTGGACGCGGGTGTCCGAGTTGAGGATGACCTGATTGCCCTTCTCGGGAGCGCCGTCCAGAAAGAGGATCGTGACCTGCACGTCGAGGTTGGTCGTCGTCACCTCGTCGTTGGCGTACAAACGCATTCCGACTGCGACGGGCTCGGCCGCGCCGGTCGCGGCCCGGACGACTTTGACCTGTGTGTCGTCGGCGTCAATCCTTTCCTCGCCGCCCACCACGATGTTCTTAATCACGGCCAGCGGCTCTTCGGCAGGCGGCGGGGAGGCCCAGGCTGTCGCCGGGAGGAGGAGGAGCATCATCAGGGCGGCGATCAGACTTCCCGCGCGATGCGCCCCGTTGCGGCGTCGGTAACTCATGCGACAACCTCCTTCTTTCGGATCACTGGCAGGCTCGCCTTCTTGACCGCCGCCCCGACGACCCAGTAGAAGGCGAAGAGGGCGGCGACGTGGTAGGGCATTTCGAGCACGAGCCTGGAGTGCTTGTAGACCGAGACGGCGATGACGAAATATAGGGCGCTGATGACGAGCAGCGTGACGGGGATGACGATCTGGGTCTTGATAATCTTCGGGTCTATGACGAGCTTGTACTGCACCCGACGCCCGAGCCGCGTCTGCACCAGAGCGCCCGCCGCGCCCATCAGCAAGATGACCAGAAGATTGTAGGCCGGGCTCAAGTAGCGTATGTAAACGTCCTGTAGAATATTCGAGACGGCGTTGGCCTGAATCTCCGCCCCGTACCTCTTGGCCGTGTCCGAGATGCTGTGCAAGTCGCCTTTCCGGTAGCCGACCAGAACTATCTTGTCCTTGAACTCGCCCATGTCGCTTGAGCGGTTGGCGTAGACATTTTGATAAGAGCGGGTGATGTTTTTCAGCGAGGCGTCGTCGGCCAGGTCGAGCGTGATATTCAGGTCGTCGTCCACCGGGATTGATTTAACCTGCTGCCCGCCAGCGCCGCCGAGCCGTAGGTTGATCGCGCCCTCGTCCGGGTTGAAGAAGGGCGCGGCCGGCTGGTCTTGAGCCTGGCCGACCACCTGCAAGGCGAACGATGGCGTGACGGGTATCTCCGCGGCCGCGGCGTCCGCGGCCGCGCTCTTTTGTGCCAATTGCATCTTGAGCACAGGGCCGTCGGCCCCGGACCTCAGGCCCGCCTCCGTGTTGCCCCAGCTACTCGCCAGAGGGTCTCTCAGCTTCTCCGGCAGGTCAACTTTCGGCTTCCCGCTCTCGACGCCGCCGACGCCGACGACGACCCTCGTCCCGCCAGCTTGGGCGTTCCTGATGGCCTCGGCGAACTGCTCATCCCATTCCGTGTCGCCCTCGAAATCTATGTCGAAGGCCACGACCCTGGCGTGAGCCCCTGCGAGCGCGTCAACCAGTTCGGCGTGGTATCGGCGGTGGATTTTCGCAGGATCGCCGGAAGGTACTTCGCCCTGCTGGCTCTCCTCGGCCAGGACCAGCCGGAGGGCGTTATCGCTGAACCTCTTCTCGACGCGGCCGTCCATGTACGCGATGAATTTTCTCTCCACCCAGTCGTCCAGATTGAAGAGGTTGAAGAGCCCCACCCACGCGGCCACGAAGATTAAGAGGGTGGCTCCGAGCGAGGTGGTGACGATTGCTTTCAGGAGACGGCGGACATCCGGGTGGTCGTCCTTGTCGCCGTCCTTGTCGTCGTCCTTGCCGCCGTCGTCGTCGGGCGGAAGGCGTTCCTTCACATATTTGACGAGAGGTTGCAGGTGGCTTTCAACGGGCGGGGTCGAGGCGTCGTACCATTGCAGGGAGCTGAGGTAATAGCGCAGGGTCTTGTTGTAGTCGAGGTTCTCCAGGCGGAACGGGACAATGGTGATTTTCAGCCCGTCCCCGCAGGCGTTATGAATCTCCCGCGCGACGTGCTCTGAGGCGTTGGAGTGGCTTGAGAAGATTAAGACGACGAGGCGGCAGGGGAGGATGGCATCGATGATGGCGTCCTCGTATTTGAGCCCGTAAGGGATATTGCGCGGCGCGTACCAACAGGTGATGCCCTCCTTTTCGAGCGCCTCGCAGACGGCGTCCGCAATCTGTTTGTCTTCCGTCGCGTAGCTGATGAACACTTGGTGAGCCATTTGAGAATGCCCTTACTCGACGCCAGGGAGGTCGCAAGAAAAGTAAGAGAGGCGCAGGGCGCAAAGGGTGCGCGAGGATGAAAAGAGCCGACTCTCGGCAGATTCGAGCGAATCATACCGCATCGGATTTTCCGGCACAATATTGAAGACGAGATTCTTCGGCGGCGGCTGGTGAGGGCCGTGTGTGTTCGTTCGTCAACGAAGTCGCGCCACAGGACACGAGGGGCTGACGAAGTTGTTCCTAAGAGCAGTGATGAGTGATAAGCGCCTTACCACTCATCGCTCATCGCTCATCACTTGTTCATGCTTTTCGGCAGGAGATTCGCCTTCAGTTTCTCCCACTTCTGTTTCGCCTCGCCGCTGAGGTCGCCGGGCATGGTTTCGACGGGGATGCCATTGTCGGCGCAGAACCTGCGCCAGAGCAGGAAGCGCGCGTCGTGCTGCCCCGTCTCGTCGGAAATCTCGTTGGTCACTTTCGGTTTCTCGGCCACTTCTCTCTCCTCACATCGTTCGGTAACTTGCGAGCCGCGCATCAGCCTGCGCCGCCGGCCTACAGTGTAGCAAGTTTCCGAGCGGAGGTCATGGAAGGCAAAAGGCGCGGCTCTCCGCCCGCTTACTTTTTCCTTCTGCCTTCGGTCATAGGAGGTAGAGTTTGTCGCGGAGGTTACGACGCGGAGCCGAGCAGGTATTTCGCGCCGGTCGGCGCAGGCACGCCGCCTGAAGGTTCCAGGGTGACGGCGAAGACGCTCGCGGCGCGCGCCTCCACGGGGAGTTGCTCGCGCATCTCGGCGCGGCCAGCGGAGTCCGTGTTGAAGACGCGGCCGGGCATGGGCGGCTTGCCTTCGGCGATGAACCAGAGCTGGTAAGCCTTGCCGTCGGGCGCGGGCGGCAGGTCGTAGGCCATCAGCAGAGCGCGCCCAGTGTCGCGGTCGTAGACGAACTTGCCGTGCGCGCGCGTCGCCATGTCCGTGCCGGCGAGCGCGGTCACTGTCGCGCCGGGCGAGGTCATCAAATCTATCGCCTCCTGCCGGCGCGCCAGCTCCTCGCGCTCGCGCCTGAGTTCGCCCTGGGCCAGTTCCCAACGGTCTGTTACCTGCACGAACTCCTGCCGCAGCGAGTTGTAGCGGTTCCAGAGCAGGACGAGCCCGGCGGCCATCGCCACGAGCGCGATTGAGGCGGCCAAAGCGCCGACCTTCATCGCCGCGCTCCACCTGGGGCGCTCCCGTTTAGCCAGCGGCACGACTTTCGGTTTCGCTGATTCCGCGCGGACGCCTGCGAGGATGCGCGAGCGCAAGTCGGCCGAAGGCTCTGCGGCCGGCGCGGCGTAGGCGAGCGCGGCGGCCGTGTCGCGCCACGTCGCCAACTCCGAGCCGCACTCGTCGCACGCGCCCAGGTGCTCTGTCAGCTCGCGCGCCTCCGTCGCTTCGAGCGCGTCGAGCGCACGAGCCGCCAGCATCTCCTTGTACTCTTCGTGTCTCCTCAAAATCTTCTCGTCGCAAAGCGAGTCGCCGGTGACAGTGGACGCCCGCCCGCCTCTACTTTTGTCTAAGCCTAGAGCAACTCCTTGGAGCGCCCGCCCAACAGCTCGCGCAGCCTCATCATCCCGGAGCGCATGCGCGTCTTGACTGTCCCGAGCGGCGTGCCCGTGCGCTCGGCGATCTCCGTTTGCGTGAGCCCCTCAAAATAAGCGAGCAGGAGCGGGCTGCGCTGCTCATCCGGCAGCTCCGCGAGCGCGCGCCGCACAATCTCGCCCTGCTCCGACTTGACCGCGTCGGCGGCCGCATCAGAGATGCTTTCGGGCACGGCGCGCGCTGCCTCCCCGGCCGTGCGCTCGCGCGCGCTCGTCGAGCGCAAGCGGTCTATGGCGCGGCTGCGCGCCAGGGTCACGAGCCAGGTAAAGGGGCGTCCGCGCGTCTCGTCAAAGTCGGCGGCTTTGCGCCAAACCTGGAGGAAAACTTCCTGTAAAACGTCTTCAGCCTCCGGCTGGCTATGTAATATACGGAGAATGAGGCCGAAAAGGATTAATCGGTAGCGGTCGTAGAGCGCGGCCAATGCCTGTTCGTCTCCGCGCGCGATGGCCCGGAGGGTTTCCACATCTGCTGTCGTCGCCTGTTCGGGGTGCAAGACTTATTAGAGCCAGAGCGTCTTGAGCTTCAAAGGACGCCGGCATCATACCAAGACACGGGCCGCCCCGTATAGACGAAGAGAACGAGCGCGCCGACTCAACCCTTGTGCGGCTTTGCGGCCTTGCGGTAGGTCGTCCCGAAGACGCGGTCCCAGAAGCGGTTCGTCACGCCGAAGTTCGTTTCCGGCATCTGGTGATGAACCTTGTGGTGCGCGCGCAGCTTCCTGTACCAGGAGTTCTTCGGGTTGAAGTGGTGGTGTATATGGTGAAAGCAGTAGTAGAAGATGAATCCGGCCAGCACGCCCGAAGAGAAACCGGAAACGTAGCGCGCCTCCAGCCAGTAAGTGAAGATGTACCAGACGCCCATGTACACACTTGTATTCAAAAACCAGGGCATTCCGATCAGCATCTTCGGGTCTTCGTGATGCAGCGTGTGCCCGGCGTGCAACAGCGTCCGGCCTCTGTGATAAATCCAGCGATGAAAGCAATACTCCAGCAGCGTCCAGCCGAGCAACCCCGCGAGAAAAGAGGCCGCGAGCAACAGGGCGTTGCTGCCGAGGACGGCCATGTCCCAGACGAGCAGGAAGAGGATCGTCAGCGGGTCTGTGAAGAAACCGATCCAGTAGCTGAACAGAACATTGCTTCTAACAATATTGAGCCAGCGCCCTACGTTTTGACCGAAAGATTCGGGGGTGACTTTCAGTGATGCAGACATAACCTTCGGGGGACCAACCTCACGAGGGAGAGGGGTCTCTGTTAATTTTCTTGATTAAACTTATCCCGCTCCCAGTTCGGCCGAGGATCGTGCCGGATGAGTGTTGCTGTCGAGAGCGAGAAACCCAGGCTCGAAAACTCGCGCCCTCGGTATCGCGTGCCGCAGATGTATAGCACACGAGCGCCCCGCTTGCCTAGACCCGAAAAAGTCCAAAGTCAGAAACCGTCTTCCTGACTTTGGACTTTTGGACCTTGGACTCTTTTTTTTTAGGCGACCGTGATCTCTTCGGCCAGGTACACGTCCTGGATGGCGTTGAGCAGGGCCGCGCCTTCGTCCATCGGGCGCTGGAAGGCTTTGCGCCCGGAGATGAGGCCCATGCCGCCGCCGCGCTTGTTGATGACGGCGGTGCGCACGGCCTCCGCCAGGTCCGACGAACCCTTCGACTCGCCGCCCGAGTTAATCAGACCGCAGCGGCCCATGTAGCAGTTGGCGACCTGATAGCGCACAAGGTCGATGGGGTTCTCGGTCGTCAGCTCCTCGTAGATTTTCTTGTTCGTCTTGCCGTAGGAGCTTTCGATGTTGAGCGCGTTGTAGCCGCCGTTATTGGTGGGCAGCTTCTGTTTGATGATGTCGGCCTCGATGGTCACGCCGAGGTGGTTGGCCTGCCCCGTCAAGTCTGCGGACGCGTGCATGTCGCCCTCTTTCGTCTTGAACTTGGGGTTGCGCAGGTAGCACCAGAGGATGGTCGCCATCCCTAGTTCGTGCGCGTAGGCGAACGCCTGGCTGATCTCTGTGATCTGGCGCGTGGACTCGTCGGAGCCGAAGTAGACGGTCGCGCCGACGGCCACCGCGCCCATGTCGCGCGCCTGATCCACTGTGCCAAAAAGTATCTGGTCGAACTTATTGGGGTAAGTCAGCAGTTCGTTGTGGTTGATCTTGACGATGAAGGGAATCTTGTGCGCGAACCTGCGCGCGACCGAGCCCAGCACGCCGAAGGTCGAGGCGACGGCGTTGCAGCCACCTTCGATGGCGAGGCGGACGATGTTTTCGGGGTCGAAGTATTGCGGGTTCGGCGCGAAGCTGGCTCCGGCCGAGTGCTCTATGCCCTGATCGACGGGCAGGATCGAGAGGTAGCCAGTGCCGCGCAGCCGCCCGTTGTCGAAGAGGGTTTGCAGCGAGCGCAGGACCAAAGGGTTGCGATCCGAGAGCGCCCACACGCGGTCAACGAAGTCCGGGCCGGGCACCTGAATCTGCTCCCTGGGAATGGTGCG
Organism: uncultured Acidobacteriota bacterium; assembly: GCA_963848875.1. Classification (GTDB taxonomy): domain Bacteria; phylum Acidobacteriota; class Blastocatellia; order Pyrinomonadales; family Pyrinomonadaceae; genus QHXM01. The sequence continues at coordinate 649,769 of CAWKFJ010000006.1, read as the reverse complement.
CGACGTGTGGTCTAGAATCTGTCGCGCGTCCTCTCCCAACAGTTCCTCTATCTTATCGAGCGACGTGCCCGTGCGCTTGAGTTCGGTAACCATCTGGCGAGTCCTCCTGAAATCAGAAATAAAGCCTTGTGATTTACTTACTAATGAAACAGGTTTTAATTCAGGCCGGGAATTATATCACAGCCGCCGCCCGCGACTTCAGCCGCACGGCACGCTCTAGTCTGTGTCGAGCGTCAACTGGCGCAGCGCCTCGCGCAGCCGCAGCGCGACGGAGCCGACGGGGACCGTGTAGCGACGGAAGTCGAAGGTCGTCACGACGCGCAGCCCGTGGCCGGCAGAGGTGATAAAGACTTCGTCGGCGTCGCCTAGGTCCGAGAGGTCGTAGACACCTTCGACGAGCGGGGCGGAGATTTCGCCGGCCAGTTCCATGATGCACGCGCGCGTCGTACCACTGAGCGCGCCTGTGGCGAGCGCGGGCGTGTGAATCGTCCCGTGAGTGACCCAGAAGATGTTGGCGAGCGTGGCCGAGACCAGTTCGCCGCGCTCGTTGAGCGTGACGGCCTCGTCGAAGTCGCGCGCGTGCGCCTCCTCCCAGGCCAGTATGTGCTCCAGGTAGTTGACGCTCTTGACGCCCGCGAGCGCCGCCATAGTGCTGATGCGGTAAGGCGAGACCGTGAGCGCGAGCCCGTCCGCGGGAGCTTCAGGCAAGTCGCCCGTCATGATTAACAGGTCCGTCTGGCGCTCGGCCTCAGGCCCTTTCACCTTCCAGATGCCGTGTTCATTGGTCGCCAGGAGCGTGACGCGCGCGCGCCCCTCTTGGACGCGGTTCGCCTCTATGAGCTGGCGGAGCGAGTCGCCTACGTTCTCGGCGTTCAACTCGCTCGTGTCCAGGCCGGCGCGCGCGGCGTGCTCTTTGAGACGCAGCCAATGTTCGGGCCAGAGAAAGGGCTTGCCGTGATGCACGGCGAGCGTGGTGAAAACCCCGCGCCCGTAGAGCGTCGCGGGCGTAACCAGCGCCGCTCGCGCCTTCGCAGCTTCCAGCAGCCGGTGGTTGTGAATGATGCGCGAATGCATAAAGCAGGAGACAGAATACAGAAGTCAGGAGTCAGGAGGAAAGAAAACCCGTGAAGAAGCTTGTGCTTTTATTCTGACTTCTGACTTCTGACTTCTGACTCCTGCTTTTCAGTAGTCGTCTTTCCCCGTCAGCTCTTTCTCCATGCGGTCGGCGATGAGCATGACGCTTTTGATGGCGAGGCGGAGCGCCTCCGTGTCGCTGTCGGCGGCGATCTGGGCGGCGAACATCGCGAGGTACTTGCCCGAAGGCTGCTGCACCTCCACGCGCCACGCGCCGAACTTGACGGAATTGTTCTCGCGCAGCAGGCGGTTGGCGAGCGCCGACGAGAGCGGCCCTGTGGAGTAGAAGGCCGGCGACCAGACCTCGCGGATTTCCAGCGAGCCATAGGGCTCTGTCGCAGAGTTGACGTAGACGAGCTGGCTCCTGTAAGTCGGCTTGCCGTTGGCGTCCGTGCCGGCCGGCTCCGTCTCTATGGGGTACAACCTGTACTCGTTGTCCTCCGTCAACTCGTACTTGTAGCCGAGCTGCTCCAGGGCCGCGCGGACGCGCGGGTCGGCCGGCGTCTTCTTCGGCGCGCTCCCGATCTGCGCCGCCGCGGTCTGCGCGAGCGCGAGAAGGACTGTGAGAACGAATATCGCGCGCTTCATCTTTTGGCCCAGATTCCTCTCCCTCTTTATTCCGCGGCCGCCGCCAGCGCTTCCGCGCGCAGCTTCGACGCGAGCGACGTGCGCCAGGCCGCTTCGAGTTCACTGACCGCGACGTTGACGACTTCCTCGCCGTCCGCTTTGATGATGAGGAGGTCGCCGCCGGTTCGCCCCAGGATGGTCAGCGGACACCCGGCGCGCGCCGCGATCTCTTCGATGGGTCCGAGCGCCGCCTCCTCGAAGCTCAGGATGATGCGCGAGGGCGACTCGCTGAAGAGGCGCTGTGCCGTGGGCAGCGTCCCCGTCAGGTCAATCTCCGCGCCGGCAGACGCACGGTTGAGAGACGAGAAGCAGCACTCCGCGACGGCGACCGCGAGGCCGCCGTCCGAGCAGTCGTGCGCCGAGCGGAGCAAGCCCGCTTCGGCCGCCTGTAGACAAGCCTCCTGCACGGCCTTTTCGCGCTCAAGGTCTAGGAAGGGCACGCGCCCCGTGCTGATCATCTCTGCGGTCGTGCGCCCCTGGATGGTCGCGGCGTATTCGCTGATGGAGAGGTCGTCGCGCGTCTGGCCCATAAGCGCGACGAGGTCGCCCGCGGCCTTGAAGCCGTGCTGGACGACGCGCCGCACGTCGTTGACCAACCCGACCATGCCGATGACGGGCGTGGGCAGGATGCCGCGCCCCTCTGTCTCGTTGTAGAAGGAGACGTTGCCGGAGACGACCGGCGTCTGGAAGGCGCGGCACGCCTCGGCCATGCCGTCAATCACCTCCGAGAAAGACCACATCACCTCGGGCCGTTCGGGCGAAGCGAAGTTCAGGCAGTTGGTAATCGCCAGGGGCCGCGCGCCCGTGCAGACGACGTTGCGCGCCGCCTCGGCCACGATCAGCTTCGCGCCCTCGCGCGGGTTGGCCGCGCAGTAGCGACCGTTGCCGTCCAGGCACATCGCCAGCGCGCGGCGCGTCTCCTTAATCCTCACGACCGCCGCGTCCGCCCCAGGCAGCACGGCCGTGTTCGTCCTGACCATGTGGTCGTACTGCCTGTAGACCCACTCCTTCGACGCGACGTTCGGCGCGGAGATCAGACGCAGCAAAGCGTCGTTGTAATTCTGCTCATCATCCGCTGGCTGCTCTGAATTGCCGGGCGCATCCTGACTGCTGACCGCCGCCCTCATAGGTCTTTCGTACTTGGGCGCTTCGTCTGTGAGCGCGTTGACGGGGATGTCCGCGACCACTTCATTGTCGTGTATGACGCGCATGTGGCCGCCCTCCTGAACGCGGCCGATGACGACGGCGTCGAGGTCCCACTTGCGGAAGATGTCCACGACCTCGCGCTCGCGCCCGCGGTGCGCGACGATCAACATGCGCTCCTGCGACTCCGACAACAACATCTCGTACGCCGTCATCCCGGCTTCACGCTGCGGGACTAAACTCAGGTCAAGCTCTATCCCTGTGCCCGCGCGTGCAGCCATCTCGCACGAGGACGAAGTCAGCCCCGCCGCGCCCATGTCCTGTATGCCTGCGACCGCGCCGCTCCGCATCGCTTCGAGGCAGGCTTCGAGCAGCAGCTTTTCGAGAAAGGGATCGCCCACCTGCACGGTCGGCCGCTTCTCCAGGGCCTCCTCGTCAAACTCGGCGGACGCCATCGTCGCGCCGTGTATCCCATCGCGCCCGGTCTTCGCGCCGACGTATAGGACAGGATTGCCCACGCCCGTCGCCTTGCCGAAGAAGATTTGGTCGTGGCGCACGAGGCCCAAGGCGAACGCGTTGACCAGAGGGTTCAGCGCGTAAGCGTCGTCGAACGCCACCTCGCCGCCGACAGTCGCCACGCCGAACGCGTTGCCGTAGTGCGCGATGCCTGCGACCACGCCGGCCAGAAGAGCGCGGTTGCGTCTTCCATTCTTTTCGTCTTCGAGCGAGCCGAAGCGCAAAGAGTTCATGGAGGCCAGCGGCCTTGCGCCCATCGTAAAGATGTCGCGCAGGATGCCGCCGACGCCCGTGGCCGCGCCCTGGAAAGGCTCTATGAAGGAGGGGTGGTTGTGCGACTCGACCTTGAAGGCGGCGCACCAGCCGTCGCCCACGTCCACCACACCCGCGTTCTCGCCAGGCGGGACGATGACACGCTCGCCCGTGGTCGGGAGCCTTTTGAGGTGCGCGCGCGAAGATTTGTACGAGCAGTGCTCGGACCACATGACGGAGAAGATGCCGAGTTCCGCGAACGTCGGCTCGCGGCCCAGCAGCTCCTCGATGCGTGCGAACTCTTCCTGGGTCAGGTTATGTGCGGAGATTACTTCGGGAGTGATCATAAGAACGACGACGAGCTACAAAGTTATAAAGTGACGAGCAGGAGATATTAACCCGTCACCCGCGACTTGTCACTTGCCACCGTCTTTGGTCACCGCGTCGAGCGCGGCGCGTAGGTCCGCGGGCTTGACGCGCCCCATGTGCTTGAAACGGACGCGGCCCGAGGCGTCGTAGAGGTAGGTCGCGGGCAGGCCGCCGCCCCAGGATTGGTCAATCCACTTGATGGCCGGCTCAGGGTCCGCGACGTTCAGGAGATAGGCGGGCATGCTAGCGCGCATCTGGCGCAGGAATTCTGGCACAGAAGTTTTAATCTCGGCCGCGTCGTCGAGCGAGACGGTGATGAACTCCAGGCCGCGCGCTTTGTAATCCTTGTCAATGGCGACGAGGTCCGGGAACTCGTCGCGGCAGGGCTCGCAGTAAGTGGCCCAGAAGTTGACGAGGAGCGGGCGGGCGGGACGCGCGCCGTCGTCGCCGCCGCCGTCCCGCCCGATAAGTTTCTTGAGGCCGTCGAGGTCAATCTCGCGCACAGAGACCTCCGCCGCCGATGAAGCGGCAGAGGGCTCCCCGCTTTTCTGCGACGGCGTTGGCGCCGGCAGGGCGAAGAGGGCCGCGAGGCCGAGCGCCGCGAGAACTTGACGTTTCATTAGTCCTACCCGCGCTTGATCGTGCAGCCGAAGGCCGCGGCCTCGGCTTTCGTGACCGCCTTGCCCGCGAGCGTCTCCTCTATGGCGTCGCGCAGGTCGTTCGACTGCACCAGGGTGACGTTCTTGTGGTTGTCGATGCGGCCGTGATAGACGAGGCGGTTTGAGGCGTCCAGGAAGTAAGCCTCGGGTGTGCGCTCGGCCCCTAGCTGGTCCGCGACCTTGTTGCTCTTGTCCTTGAGGATGACGAAAGAGAAGCTCTCGTTCTTGATCTGGCCCTTGATGTCGTCGGCCGTCTCGGCCACGTTGGAGTTGATGCCGACGACGTTGACGCCCTTGGCGCGGTAGTCCTGCGCGAGCTTCTCTATGCGCTCGGCGTAAGCCTTGACCATAGGGCACTGCGTCGAGATGAAGATCAGGACCGTCCCCTTCTCGCCCTTGAGCGTGGAGAGCGAGTGCTCACGGCCTTCGGCGTCCGCGAGCTTGAAGTCCGCGACCGGATGGCCGATGTTGACGCCGCCGGGCTTTCCGACGGTGAGCGCGGACGCGGAGGCCGCGAGGACGGCCGCGAGCGCGACCGTGACAAAACTGCGAGTCTTCATGTCTTCTTAAACTCCTTTCAGGTTGGAACCGGGAAGATAACAGAGTCCAGAGTCTAAAATCAAAACGAAGGAGATCAGGTTTTAGTTCTGCGCCTGCGAACTCTTTCGAGGGTGAACTGCCAGAGCATGCGGTTCTCGCGCTCGTCGAAGAGCTGGCGGGCGGCCGTGACGCGCCAGAAGCCCATGTGCTGCCAGCGGCCCACGCCGAGCTTGTTGAAAAGTGGCACACTGTGGCCGCTCTCGACCGCAGCGAGCAGGGCGCGGTTGCCTGGGTTCAGATACTGATCGCCGCGCCGGCCGTTGCCCGTGTAGTAGATAGTATCTTCGGAGTCGCCCACGCGGTCAGGGTAACAGGGGTTGATGCGGCCGAAGTCCGTCAGGAGCGAGACGAGGCGGCCCCCGCGCTGGTAGACGCCGTTGCGGACGGGGTGCGTGCGGCTCACCTCTTCCCAAGAAAGAATCTCTTCCGATTCGGGGCGCGGCAGGCTGGAAGAAGAGTCAGGCTCTGGGGAAGCGCCCGCGCGCCGTCTGTGTCGCCTGTCATGTCCCGCTGCTTTCAATCGAGGGGTCAGGATTGGGAGTTGATTAACTGCGTGAGCTGGTACTGCTCCTCGTCCGTCATGAACGTGAAGCAGACGCTGAAGCCCAGGCCGGGATGGTGGAAGGCGACCGTGCCGCGCAAAGGGAGCCACTCGCCCGAGGGCATCTTGATTTCCAGGCCGACGACTTCGCCGACCTCCGCCTGTCCGAGCGTGTCCAGGTAACAGCCGCCGAGGCTCAGGTCGCTGACGCGCGCGCTGTGGCGGCCCGAGCCGCCCTCCCAGCGGACATCGAGCGAGACGGTCTTGCGCTCCTCTTCTCTTCTCTCGTCCATCAGTAAGCGGCGGCCGTGGCGGCCAGCGTGGCGGCGAGCGAGCTGAAGACGCCGCTGCCGTCCGCTGAGCCGAGGAGGTCTTCGCAGGCGCGCTCAGGGTGCGGCATCAAGCCGAGCACGTTGCGCTCGCGGTTGCAGATGCCCGCGATGTTGTCGCGCGAGCCGTTCGGGTTGGCTTCAGGGGTCGCCTCGCCGCGCTCGTCGCAGTAGCGGAAGATGACGCGGTCCTCACGCTGCAACTCTTCGAGCGTCGAGTCGTCGCAAACGTAGTTACCTTCGGCGTGCGCGATGGGGACGCTGAGCACGCCACCGGCCTTGAGCCGGTTGGTGAAAGGCGTCTCGGTCGTCTCGACGCGGATGCGGACGTGGTCGCAGATGAAGTGCAGGTCGCGGTTGCGTATCAGCGCGCCCGGCAGGAGCCCTGCCTCGCAGAGAATCTGGAAGCCGTTGCAGATGCCGAGGACGAGCCGGCCGCGCGCGGCCAGTGCCTTGACCGAAGTCATCACGGGCGAGAAGCGCGCCAGGGCCCCTGCGCGCAGGTAGTCGCCGTAGGAGAAGCCTCCGGGGATGATGACCGCGTCGTAGGCGCTCAGGTCCGTGTCGCGGTGCCAGATGAAGTCCACGGGCTGGCCGACGTGCTTGGAGATCACGTGGTAAGCGTCGTGATCGCAGTTTGAGCCTGGGAAGACGATGACGCCGAATTTCACGTTCTTCTTACACTCCGCGGGAAAATTTCTGACCGGGTTCAACTTTACCACGCGGGCCGCGCGCCCTGCCAGTACGACGGGCAAAAGCAAACAGGCGCGCCAGCCTTGGGGGCCGTCGCGCCTGTTTATGTGTGCGGTCAACGTCCTCACCCCGTCAACCGCTAAGGGCGGAAGGATTCACCAACCACCCTGATTGATTGGGAGTATACCCAGCACACTGCGTTAACGCAACCGCCCGCGCCCCTGAACCCACTTTTGAATGTACCGCAGTCGCCTCATAGAGAAAAATTAGAGGCAAATTACAAGACTTTTTCGCCCCCCAGGTAGTAGCATCTGCCGCGAACTGGGACCAGCCAGCCGGTTTTCGCCTAGCCGCTTTGTACTATTCTGCGGCCGCGCACCGGAACGCGGCCCCCTTTTGACCTTTCGCCCAGGAGTTACTAGCTATGACCACCTGCAAACGCTTCGCACTTACTTTGGCCTTCGCCATCACCATCCAACTCACCGCGCTGGCTCAGACCCCTGCGGTCTCGACCGTCAACGTCACGCCCGAGGCGGGCAAGGTCCGTGTGGCCCTCGTCGGCTCCGTCTCGGACTTGAAGATCGAAGTCGTCAACGAGGCCGGCGACACCATCTTCGAGTCGGCGCAAGGAGCCCGCGAGCAGATTGATTGGAACATGAAAGACTCGGCGGGCGTGCGCGTCGCGCCCGGAGCCTACACCGTCACCGTCAGCTACACGACAGAGGCCGGCAAACAGCGCAAGCGCATCGAGCAGGTCCTGGTGACAGACGAGCGCACCGTCGGCAAAGACACGGGGACTGCGGCCACCACGTCCAACGCGCCCAACCCGCAGCCCTTGGTGGACGGCGGAGGGGCGGCCAACCGGATAGCTAAGTTCACAGACACGGACACGCTGACCTCTTCGGCCATCATGGACGTCGCGGGCAGAGTTGGCATCGGGACGGCTGCGGCCCCAGGCGCGCCGTTGCGCCTTGAGGTCAACGGTATCACGAGGCTGACGCCGGGAGGCACGGGCGGCTACATGCAGTTCAGCACGCCGAACACCGAGACGGGGCTCTCGTGGCTGAAGGCTGCGGACGGCTCGACCCCGGCGGGCCGCGCCGACGTCCGCTTCAACGGCTCGTACCTGACGCTGGCGGCCGGGACCGGGGCCGGCGTGCCGGCCAACACAGGGATCGTCATTAACAATGTGGGCAGGGTGGGCATCGGGACGGCCAGCCCGGCCTATAAACTACATGTCGAGGGCGGCAGCGGTGTCGCAGTGTATGGGAAAAGCACTGTCCAGGGCGTGTACGGCGCGGGCGGCACATACGGCGTCTACGGCACAGGCACCAACGGCGTGTATGGTCAGGGCGGCAACTACGGCGTGTACGGCACAGGCTTCAACGGCGTGTACGGCACAGGCAGCGGACGAGGCGTGTGGGGCGTCGGCGCATGGGGCTTGTATGGCACCGGCACTACTCACGGCGTGTGGGCCTCCGGCGGCCATTACGGCGTGTACGGCGATAGCGCGCAAACCGGGGTGTACGGGCAAGGCGGGACCATAGGCATTCACGGCAAGGCTGGGGCGGGCGGGACGGCCGGCTACTTCCAGGGGCCTGTGCAGATCACTGGCAGGCTCTTCGTCGAGGACAACGTCTGCGCCAACAACATCCCCTGCTCGTCCGACTCGCGCCTCAAGCAGAACGTCACCGGCCTCAAGTACGGTCTAGACCAACTGCTCCGGCTGCGCCCCGTCTCCTGGCGCTGGAAGAGTGAGCCCGAAGGCAAGCCACAGATGGGGCTCGTCGCGCAAGAGGTCGAGAAGGTCATGCCGGAGTTAGTCCTCAAAGACGCGGACGCGACAAAGCCGCTGGGCCTGAACTACATGGCGCTGCTGCCGGTGGCCGTCAAGGCCATCCAGGAGCAGCAGGCGCAAATACGAGAGCAGCAGAAGCAGATCGAGCAACTCCGGGCAGAGCTTAATCGGGTCAAGCGCACCGTCAGGCGCAAGCGCGTGGTCAGGTAAGCGGCAAGACGCAGGCCGTAGGGCCGGGGTGTGTTGCTGGTATAGAGAAGGAGCGGGACAGACTTGCTGCCCCGCTCCTCCTTTTTGTCCAACGCTCATTGGGAATCTTTAGCCAGGGTGGCCGACGAGGCCAAAAGTACAGGAATTTGCTATAAAAGTAGTCAGGCTTCTGAAGAATTCCTGTATGTTGCAAGGGAAATCCATCATCTGCTTCGGCGGCGAGGACTGGTGGTATCACCACCCGCACTCGAAGAACCACCTGATGAAGCGGTTCGCGCGCGCGGGGAACCGTGTCATCTTCGTCAACTCGATCTCGATGGGGCTGGCGTCGCTTGGGAACAAGGACTTGCTGCCGCGCCTCAAGCGCAAGCTGAAGAGTTACGCGAAGCTGGCGCGCACGACGCCAGAGGGCATCACGGTCGTCTCGCCCGCGGCGCTCCCATTCTTCGGGAGCCGCGCGGCGCGCGCCGCCAACCGCCACATGCTGCGCGCGCAGGTCGGAGCCCTCGCCCGCAGCCGCGGCCTCTCAGACCCCATCCTCTGGCTCGCTATCCCCACGGCCGTCGAGATGATCGGGCGACTGAAAGAGTCTCTGGTCGTCTATCAGGTGTCGGACAAGTACGACGCCAACACGATGGATCACGCCACGGACCCCAGGACCATCCGCCGCCTGCACGAGCGAGCCCTGGACGCGGCCGACGTTGTCCTCTACTCGGGGCGCAAACTCCTGGCCGAGGCGACGCTGGCGCGCGAGCGCTCTTACCTGCTGGAGCAGGCGGTGGATTTTGACCACTGGGCCAAAGTTGGCAGCGGCGAGTTGGAAGTGGCGGCCGAGGTCGCGCGGCTGCCGCGGCCGCGCATAGGCTACTTCGGGGCGATAGAGCCTTGGCTGGTGGATCAGGAGTTGGTCAAGCGGGCCAGCCGCGAGCGCCCCTCCTGGCACTGGGTCTTTATCGGCAATCGCTCGCGCGGCCTGGAGATCGAGGACCTGCCGAACGTCCACTTCCTCCCGCCTGTCACCTACGACGAGTTGCCGCGCTACGCCGCCGGCTTCGACGTGTGCGTCCTGCCGTGGGAGACAGGGCAGGCTTTCACCTCGTACGGCTCGGCCATCAAGGTGCGCGAGTACCTGGCGACGGGCAAGCCCGTGGTCATCGCGCCGCTGCCGGAGTACGAGCCGATGCGGGACGTGCTGCGCATCGCCCGCAGCCGCGACGATTTTCTGAGGCTGGTCGAAGACGCGCTGAACGAGGAGGGCGACGAGCGTGCGCGCGCGCGCCAGGCCGCGGTCGCCACCGGAACGTGGGACGCCCGCGCTGAATGGGTCAGCGGGTTGATCGAGGAAGCGCTGGCGCGAAAGAAGGCGTAGAATCAGAGCGTTGCTGAATGCGGAGGCCAGACCGTGATGTCACAAGAGATCAACAACGAAGAGATGACCACTCGCCACACCACCCCGGCGAAAATGACCTACGAAGAGTTTCTCGCGCAGGCGGACGAGGACACGCCCGCCGAGTGGGTTGACGGGGAGGTGATTCTGATGAGTCCGGCGTCAAAAAGGCATCAAGTTTTAGCCGATTTTTTAACAGCGCTGCTACGCCATTTTGTAGAGGCGCACCAGTTGGGCTTAGTGCTCTCCGCGCCGTTTCAGATGAAACTCGCGGCGCGGCCGTCGGGGCGAGAGCCTGACGTGCTCTTCGTGTCGAGCGACCGTCTTGACCGTCTCAAAGAGATGTACCTGGACGGCCCGGCGGACTTGGCTGTGGAGGTCGTCAGCGCGGATAGCCGGGCGCGCGACCGCGTGGATAAGTTTTACGAGTACGAGCAGGGCGGCGTGCGCGAGTACTGGCTGATTGACCCTCTCAGCAAGCAGGCGGAGTTCTACTTGCTCGGCGACGACGGCCGCTACCACCCCGCAGCTGTCGGCCCCGAAGGCGAGTTCCACAGCGTCGTCCTCGGCGGCCTGCGCCTCACAGTTGACTGGCTGTGGCAAGAGCCTCTGCCGCCGCTGCTGACAGTCCTGAAAGAATGGGGGATCGTCTGAAAGGCAGAAGTCAGGAGTCAGAAGTCGGAAGTCAGAATCAACCGCCGAGACCTGTTCTTCTGATTTTCTTTTCTCCTGACTCCTGACTTCTGTATTCTGACTTCTGCTTTATGTGCGGCATCGCCGGAATCATCAGTCCGGACCCGTTGGCGCGCGTCCGGCCGATGCTTGACAGCATCGGGCACCGCGGGCGCGACGACGAGGGCGTCTGGACGAGCGAAGAACTCGACGACGAGGGGCGACGCGCGTGCCTCGGCCACAGGCGGCTCTCCATCATCGACACGAGCAGCGCCGGGCATCAACCTATGCTCTCGGCGGACGGCCGCTTCGCGCTGACCTTCAACGGCGAGATTTACAACTACCTCGAAATCAAAAAAGAGTTAGAAGGTCGCGGCCATCGCTTCAGGACGGGGACGGACACGGAGGTCTTGCTCGCGGCCTTCGCAGAGTGGGGCGAAGGATGTTTGCCGCGCCTCAACGGGATGTTCGCCTTCGCCCTCTGGGACGCGCAGGAACGCAGGCTCACGCTCGCGCGCGACCGCCTGGGCATCAAGCCGCTTTACTACGCGCACGCGGAAGGCCCCGAAGGCTCGCATTTCATCTTCGCCTCCGAAGTCAAAGCCATCATGGCGAGCGGCATGGTCGAACGCGCGCTCGACGCGGAAGCCCTTAACCAGTTTCTGACCTTCCTCTGGACGCCGGACCCGCACACTCTCTTCCGCGGCGTGAGAAAACTCCCGCCCGCGCACGTGCTCACCTGGCACAAAAACGAGGTCACGGTGCGCGAGTGGTGGGATGTCTCTTTCGACGAGATCGAGGAGGGGCGGAGCGAGGAGTGGTGGCGCGAGCGCGTGCTGGAGACGCTTGCCCGCGTCGTCCGCATGGAGATGGTCGCAGACGTTCCGCTCGGCTCTTTCCTCTCTGGCGGCATCGACTCGTCTACCATCGTCGCGCTGATGAAGAACCACAGCGACGGGCGGAAGGTTTCGACCTACACCATCGGGATAGAGGCCGAGGACTTACGCTACGACATCATCCCGGACGACGTTGTCTGGGCGCGGAAGGTTAATGAGCTTCTAGACACTGACTACCACGAGATCATGCTCAAGCCGGACGTGGCCGGGCTCTTGCCGAAGCTCGTCTATCACATGGACGAGCCTGCGATTGACATGGCGATTCCGAGCTACCTAGTCTCTCGCGCCGCGCGCGAGACGCTGACGGTGATGCTCTCCGGGATGGGCGGCGACGAAGTCTTCGCGGGCTATCCGCGCCAGATGGCGATGCGGCTGGCGGGCGCGCTCGACCCCGTGCCCGCCTTAATCAGGAGGCCGCTGATGAAGACCGTGGCCTCCGTGTTGCCGGGCGGGCTGCCTGGGCGTCTGACCGCGCCCTTGAGGAACGCCAAAAAATTCGCGCGCAGCGCCGCGCTCGATTTCGAGGATCGCTACCTGGGCTACGGGACGTACTTCACTGACGAGGCGAAGCGGCGACTCTACTCCGACGCGCTGCGCGACGAGACGCGCGAGTTCGACGCCTACCGTCACCACCGTCGTTACTTCGAGCGCGCCCGCCGGGCCGCCCCGCTCAACCAACTGCTCTACGTCGATTTGAAAACCTTTCTGCCCTGTCTCAACTTGACGACGACCGACAAGACCTCCATGGCGGCCAACCTGGAGGTGCGCGTGCCGTTTCTGAATTACGAGCTGGTGGAGCTGGCCGCGCGCATGCCACCCGACCTGAAGCTGCGCGGCCTCAAACGCAAATACATCCTGAAGCGCGCGGCCGAAAAGCTCCTCCCGAAAGAGGTCGTCTGGCGCAAGAAGGCCGGCTTCGGCGCGCCCATCCGCTCCTGGCTCCGCGGCCCGCTCCGTCCGATGGTCGATGATTTGTTGTCCGAAGAAACTGTCCGCCGCCGCGGCCTCTTCGACCCGCGCGAAGTCCGCCGCGTCGTCGCCGCCAACCTCTCAGGCCGCGAAGACTACAACCTCCAAGTCTTCCAACTCCTGACGCTCGAACTGTGGCAACGCATCTTCATTGACACGCAGCCGGCATAATAGGTAGTTCGCCGCTTCGGTGTTGTGCGATATAATCTCGACCATTATGAGCACGATTCTCATCGAATCCTACGAAAAGCCAGGTGAAGCATGAAGAGAAGGCTTGAGATGATTGCGTTCGCAATCGTGGTATTGTCTGCGGCGATGTTTCCGATTCCGAAGTCGCTCGCGCAGGAGCAGCCGGCGAGCCCGCGCCCGTTGCGGCCCGTTCACACTTTTTCGATTGTGGCGCGCGACCCCGCGACGGGCGAGCTGGGCGTGGCGGTGCAGTCGCACTGGTTCTCGGTGGGGACGACTGTGACGTGGATTGAGGCAGGCGTCGGCGCGGTGGCGACGCAGAGTTTCGTAGACCCCAGCTACGGCAAGCTCGGGCTGGACTTGATGCGTCTGGGGCGGAGCGCGCCCGACGCGCTGAAGTCTCTCCTGGCGGGCGACGAGGGGCGCGACGTGCGGCAGGTGGCGATGATTGACACGCAGGGGCGCGTGGACGCATGGACCGGGAGCCGCGACATACAGGCCGCAGGCCACATCGTCGGGCGTGATTATTCAGTCCAGGCCAACTTGATGCTCAACGACAAGGTGTGGCCCGCGATGTCCAAGGCTTTCGAGACGACGAAGGGCGACCTGGCCGAGCGCATGTTGGCCGCACTCGACGCTGCGCAAGCCGCCGGCGGCGACATACGCGGCCGCCAGTCCGCCGCGCTCATCGTCGTCTCAGGTAAGCCGACCGGCAAGCCCTGGCTCGACCGCGTCTTCGACCTGAGAATCGACGACCACCCGGAGCCTTTGAAAGAGCTGCGCCGGCTCGTCACCTTGCAGCGCGCCTACAACCACATGAACGCAGGCGACCTCGCCGTCGAGAAGAAGGACAACGAGGGCGCGCTGCGCGAGTACGGCGCGGCCGAAAAGCTCGTGCCCGACAACGCCGAGATGATCTACTGGCACGCTGTCGCCCTCGTCAACATGAATCGCGTCGAGGAGGCGCTGCCGCTCTTCCGCAAGGTCTTCGCGATGGACAAGAATTGGGCCACGCTGACGCCGCGCCTGCCTAAGTCCGGCCTGCTGCCGGACGACGCAAAACTCATCGAGCGCATCGTGAAGGAAAGCCAGTGAGCGAAACCATACGGGTCACGAGCGCGCTCGACGAAGAGGAGCGCCGGAGGCTTTTCGGCTGGGGGGAAAACATCTTCGGCGTGGAAGACAATAAGTACACCTGGCGGCCCAAAGACGTTCACATCATTCTGGACGTTGACGGGCAGCCGGCGAGCCACGTCGGACTCGTAGACCATACGGTCCTGGTCGGCGGTCGGCCCGTGCGCGTCGCAGGCGTCGGCGGCGTCGCAACCAACGGCGAGATGCACGGGCGCGGCTACGCGCGAAAAGCCATGAGTTACGCCACCACCTTCATGCACGACGAGATGAAAGTCGAGTTCGGGCTCCTCTTCTGCCTTGACCGCCTCGTGCCGTTCTACGAGCGGCAGGGCTGGCGCCTCTTGACAGAGCCCGTCTGGGTCGAACAGCCCTCCGGCAGAATCCCCGCGCCCCTGAACGTGATGGTCTTGCCCTTCGACGGCCGCACGTGGCCGCAGGGCGCAACAGACCTCCGCAGCCTGCCCTGGTAAACCACCTTCCGCCCTTAAATCCTCAGCTTTTTAGCCCAAAATTTTAAGCCTTGACCCCATCCGGTCCCGGTGTTAAATTACGTTCAACGCCTTCACGGTAGCCCCGTACTCTCAAAATTTGTTCCCGACGGAGAGCTATGGCTATGGAGCCGAAGAAGCGCATTCTCTGTGTCAGCAAAAGCGATGACACCTGTTTTCTGATCTCCAACCTGCTGCGTCAAGCGGACTACGATGTCGTCACGGCGTCGGGCGTGGAGGACGCCTTAAGCCTCATCGCGTCCGGCAGTTTTTGTCTGTACGTGCTGGGCAAAAGGTACGCTGACCGCTCGCCCCTCATCCTCAGCCGACGGATACGCGAGTTCGACTCTTCGACACCGATCATCTTCTATTCGGGCGACGCGCACCCTTCCTCCGAAAAGGAGGCGCTCGCGGCCGGCGCGCAGGCGTACATCCTTGAGCCTTACCTCAACGAGTTGTTGGAAACGATAGACCTCTTATTCGAGGAGAAGACTGTGGCGGCCGATTGACGCGACTAAAGAGGGGGAGGAGCGGCATGGCAGAGTTGATTCAGCGATACGAGAACCGCGTGAAGGACGACGCGGGCGCGAGCTATGAGGTCTCGGTCTACGGCGCGGCGCGCGCGGACGGGACGTGGGAGGGCTGGATAGAGTTCCGTCCCGCGGCAGGCGGCGGGGCGGCGCGTCGCACAGAGCGCGAGACTTCACAGCCGAACAGGGCGGCGCTCGGTTACTGGGCTTCGGGGCTTGAGCCCATTTATCTGGATGGAGCCTTCGCCCGCGCGCGCTAGGCGCGCCGGAAGTTTTTTCGAACGCGAGGAGCGATTCGGGGATGTTCAAGCAACACTGTCCCAGGTGTCAGAGCCTGCGCTTGCAGCTAGGCTTCAAGGATTCGCCGCTGCCGCTGCGCGCCGTGGGCATACAGGAGTTGCTGTGCAACAACTGTAACCTTGAGTTCCGTGGAGTGGTGCTCTTTGGCAGGCTGGGGCGGGCCAAGGACGCTCACCCGGAGTGCGTCATCAACCGCCGGCGCGCGCCGCGGTTCAAGATCAAAATCCCGGTCGCCGTCGCGGCCGTCATCAAAGACACAATATATAACGGGATCAAATACTCGCCCGTGCTGCGTGGCCACACGTCAGACTTGAGCAGCATCGGCGCGGCCGTCATCCTGCCCGGATGCCGCGTCGGCGAGCACGACCTGACCGCGCCCGACCAGAGGCTCTGGTTGAAACTCCAACTGCCGACCGGCCCCGTCATCATCCGCGCCGCTTACGTGCGCCACGAGAGGCTGCGCGGCCCTGAAGCGAGGTGGCTGGTCGCCGCCCACATCAGGAAGATAGAAGAAAAGGACGCCGCCCGGCTTCAAGACTACCTGAAGACGCTCACCTGACCGTCGGTTCACTCAATCCTCTGAAAATTGGCCCGCCCCGCGCGGCTCGCGCTTACTTGTCGCGGGCCGCGCGGGCGTGCTACTTTTTTCGTTTGCGCGTGGGCGGGTATTGCCTCTCCTTGCGCGCGTGAGTCTCTTCAGAGGCCCCGTATGTCCGAAATCCACCAAAATCTGAAAGAGCGCGTGCGCGCCTTCTGGCAGAAAAACCCGTGCGGGACGAAGTTCTCCGACGCGGAGATGGGCACGCGTCTCTTCTTCGAGCGCGTCGAGGAACATCGCTACACGAAAGAATGGCACATTCCTGGGGCGGCGGACTTTGCGGGCGCGCGCGGCCTGTCCGTGCTGGAGATAGGCTGCGGGCTCGGCACAGACGGGGCGCAGTTCGCCAAGGCGGGGGCCACTTACACGGGAGTTGACCTGACGGACGCGGCGGTCGAACTGGCACAAAAGCGTTTCCAGTTGTTCGACCTGCCCGGAACCTTCCGCACGGCCGACGCGGAGAACCTGGACTTCGCGGACGAGAGCTTCGACCTCGTCTACTCGCACGGCGTCCTGCACCACACGCCGGACACCGTCAAAGCCGTCCAAGAAGTCCACCGCGTGCTCAAGCCGGGCGGCCGCGCCGTCGTGATGCTCTACCACAGGGGCTCTTACAACTACCGCGTCAACATACGCGTCCTGCGCCGTTTGGGCGCGCGCCTGTTGAAGCGCGAGAGCGGGCTGAAGCTCGTACATCGGCTGACGGGCGAGCCCGTCGAGAGCCTGCGCGAGCACGCGCGCCACCTGAAAGAGGACGCGCGCAGCTACCTCGCGCCGGACGAATTTTTGAGCCAGCACACGGACGGGGCCGGCAACCCCCTGGCGCGCGTCTACTCGCGCCGCCAGGCCCGCGAGCTGTTCAAAGATTTTGCAGAGGTCGAGTTGGCGACGCATTTTTTGAACAAGCGCTGGCTCCCGCTGCTGGGCAGCCTCTTGACCCGCAACATGGAGAAGCGCCTCGCCTCGCGCTGGGGCTGGCACCTGTGGGTTTACGCGACGAAAGGCAGGAGTCAGAAGTCAGAAGTCAGAAGTCAGAATGAAAAAGGCTGAAACCGCAGTCACAGATTTTCTTTTCTCCTGACTCCCGACTTCTGACTCCTATATTCTGAGTTATGAAAAATATTTTGGTGACGGGCGGGGCCGGCTTCATCGGCTCGCATCTGGTTGACAGGCTGCTGGGCGAGGGCGCCTGGCGCGTCGCGGTCGTGGACGATTTTAACGATTTCTACGAGCCGGAAGTGAAGCGCCGGAACGTCAGCGAGCACTTGAAGAATCCTGCGTACAGCCTGCACGAGACGGACATCCGCGACCGTGCGCGCCTCGAAGAGATTTTCAAAGAAGAGAATTTCGACGCGGTGGTTCACCTCGCGGCGCGCGCGGGCGTGCGGCCGTCGCTCGCGGAGCCCGCGCTCTACAACGAGACGAACGTCGCCGGCACGCTCAACCTGTTGGAGCTGGCCCGTGCGTATCAAGTCAAGCAGTTCGTCTTCGGCTCGTCCTCGTCCGTCTACGGCATCAACGCGAAAGTGCCTTTCAGCGAAGAGGACCCGATCCGCCAGCCCATCTCGCCGTACGCGGTGACGAAGGCCGCGGGCGAGCTTTTGTGCCATACCTACTCGCACCTCTACGGCGTGCGGTGCGTGTGCCTGCGCTTCTTCACGGTCTACGGCGCGCGGCAACGTCCCGACCTGGCGATTCACAAGTTCGCCAAGTTGATCGACGCGGGCCGCCCCATCCCCGTCTTCGGAGACGGCACGACGCGGCGCGACTACACTTACATTGACGACATCATCGCGGGCGTGCGCGCCTCGATTGATTACGATGCGAGCGACTACGAAGTCTTCAATCTAGGCGAGTCGCAGACCGTCGAGCTGCGGGAGTTGATCGCGCTTCTGGAAAAAGAGCTTGACCGCCACGCCATCATCGAGCGCCAACCGCCGCAGCCCGGCGACGTGCCGCAGACCTTTGCGGATGTCGGGAAGGCGCGGCGTCTGCTCGGCTACGACCCGCGGACGAAGATAGAGGACGGCGTCAAACGCTTCGTCGAGTGGTTCAGGCGCGAGGAGAAGTAGGAGCGGGATGAGACTACCGGCAGTCAGCGAGGAGACGCGCAGGCGCGCCGTCGCAGTCCTCTTCGTCGTGCTGCTCTCCTTCACCGTGCGCGCCCTGACGGCCAACTTCATGCGCGCGCAGCTGTCGGACCCAGGGTGGTTTCAGACAGGGACTTTTGCGATCTTCGACAACCAGGCGCGCGACGTACTGGACGGGCGCGCCTCGTGGTTCTGGATAGACGACCCGTCGCGCACGCAGGCGGCCGTCTACCCGCCCGGCTACTCGTCCTGGCTGGCGCTCGTCTACGGCGTCACGGGCTCGCGCTCCGTCTACGTCGTCCAGAACGTGCAGTGGGTGCTCGACGCGCTCTCGGTCCTGCTCGTCATCGGCATCGGCGCGTCCGTTTTCAACTGGCGCGTCGGAATTTTGGCAGGCGCGCTCGCCGCGCTCTCTCCGTTATTGGCCCTGTACGGCGCGACGCCGATGGCGGACGCGCCGACGAGTTGGGTCGTGCTGGGCGGCGTCTGGATGTTTTGGCTTGCGGCCGAGCGCAAGAGCTGGAAGTGGGCCGCGGGAGCCGGGCTGATGGTCGGGGCGTCCTGCTGGCTGCGCGCGAACGCCTTGCTGCTGGTCTTCGTTTGGGCGCTCTGCTTCGTCATCCTGGTGCGTGGCGCGTGGGCCTTGCGCCTGCGCCTGGCCGCGGCCGTTCTGGGCGGCGCGCTCGTCGTCGTCACGCCCATCATCGTACGCAACGCGGTCGCCTTTCACGCCTTCCTCCCGACGGGCATGGGCGTTGGCACAAATTTGTGGGAGGGCATCGGCGAGACGGAGCGCGCGGCGGAGTTCGGCGCCGTCTACGGCGACGCGAATCTGGTCGAGCAGGAGCGCGCACAGATGGGGCTCGGCGCGGACGCCCCGCTCGGCCTCTACTGGCCCGACGGCGTCAGGCGCGACCGCGAGCGCGCAAGCAAAGCGCTCAGGGTCATCTTCTCGCACCCGCTCTGGTACGCGAAGGTGATGGCGCGGCGGATGTGGGGCGTCCTGAATTACGCGGGCGAGCCTTCGACGTTCTACGGCTACGCGGGGCTGAACGTGACGAGCGCGAAGTCGCTCGCGCCAGAGTGGCGCGGTGGGCTTTTGGCCCTTTTCGTCAACGTGCTCGGCGCGCTTCAGAGCGTGTGGCGGCACGTGGCGCTGCCGCTGATGGCCTGCGGTGTTGTGCTGGCGTGGCGAAAGCTTTGGCGGACGGCGGCGCTGCTCCTGGCGACGGTCCTTTATTATCTGGTTGTCGGCTCGTTCATGCACAACGAGATACGCTACGGGCTGCCGATGCAGGCGCTGCTCCTGGTCTTTGCGGCTTACGGCGCGGCGCGAATCGTCGAAGGCGCGGGAGAAATTTGGCACAGGCGGCGCGCGCAAAATCAAGGGGGCGCGGCGGGCGAAAGATGAAACTGAGACTCTTAGAATACCTCTCCTGCCCGTTCTGCCACGGCGAGATTCGGCTGCTCTCTGTGGCGCGCCGCGAAGAGGCGGAGATTCTGGAAGGCGATCTGGATTGCGCACGTTGCGCGCGCCATTTCCCGGTCGTGCGCGGCATCCCGCGCTTCGCGGAACTCTCCAAGCTGGAAGCGGACAAGGCCGCGACGGCCGCCAACTTCGGCTGGCAGTGGCAACACTTCACGCAAGCCGACGACCGCTACGAAGAGCAGTTTCTGGGCTGGATAGAGCCGGTCGAGCCAGGGTTTTTCAAAGACAAAGTCGTGCTCGAAGGCGGCTGCGGCAAGGGCCGCCACACGCAGCTCGCGGCCGAGTGGGGCGCGAAAGAGGTCATCGGCGTGGATTTGAGCGCCGCGGTCGAGACGGCTTTCACGGCGACGCGCCACCTGGAGAACGCGCACGTCGTCCAGGCGGACATTTACAATCTGCCACTGGCACAAAATTTCGATTACGCTTTCTCGGTCGGCGTGCTGCACCACCTGCCGGACCCGCGCGCAGGCTTTCGCGCGCTCGCGGAGAAGGTCATGCCGGGCGGCCACCTTTCGGCCTGGGTCTACGGGGCCGAGAACAACGGCTGGATCACGCGCTGGGTTAACCCCCTGCGCGAGCGGCTGACTTCGCGTATGAACCAGCGGGCGCTGCTGCACTTGTCGAAGCTGCCGACGGCGGCCGTCTATGTCGCGACCAAATTAATCTACGGGCCGCTCAACAGGAGCGAGCGCGGCTCCCGGCTTTCGCGCCATCTGTTCTACAATGACTATCTGAACGCCATCTCCGGCTTCGGCTGGCGCGAGCAGCACACCATCGTCTTCGACCATCTGGTCGCGCCCGTGGCGTTCTACATCTCGCGCGAGGAGTTCGAGGGCTGGTGGCGCGCGGTCGGGGCCGTGGACGTGGTCATCGGTTGGCACAATAAAAATAGCTGGCGCGGCTTCGGAAGGATGAAAGGTTGAAAACGCTGAAGTAATGGAAAAGTCTCTCTCATTGCCGCAGGAGATGCAGCAGCACACCTACTCGATCATGTACGAGGTCGAGGGGACGCACTGGTGGTTCGTCGGTCGCCGCCGCATCCTGGAGAGTTTCATCACCAGGATTTGCCAGGAGCTGAAGCGGGAATTGAACGTGGAGCGCCCGCGCATCCTCGACGTGGGCTGCGGCACGGGCGCGAACCTTGAGATGCTGGGCAAGTTCGGCGAGGCGCACGGCGTTGACGTGTCGCACGACGCGCTCGCCTTCTGCCAGGCCCGCGGCCTTGAGAACGTGAGGCACGGCGCGGCCGAGAAGCTGCCATACGAAGACGGCTCGTTCGAGCTGGTGACGGGCCTCGACGTGGTCGAACACCTGGATGACGACGTGGCAGGTCTTTCGGAGATGCGCCGCGTGCTCAGGCCCGGCGGTCGCGCGCTCCTCTTCGTCCCCGCCTTCATGTTCCTCTGGGGCGTGCAGGACGACGTGAGCCACCACCGGCGGCGCTACACGATTCCGAACCTGCGGCGCGCTGTCGCGGAGGCGGGCCTCGAAGTCGAGCGCACGACCTACGCCAACATCACTTTCTTCGCGCCGATCCTGCTCGGCCGCGCGCTGATGAAAGTCACGGGCCTCAGGCCCGTCTCCGAGAACAACATCAACGTCTCGGCCCTGAACGGCGTGCTCGGCCGCATCCTCGGCGCGGAGAGCGCGTTCCTCAGCCGGCTGAATTTCCCGTTCGGCGTCTCCGCCCTCTGCGTCGCCCGGAAGAATTGAACAGATGAAGATAGAAAAAACTTTGACGAGAGAGCGTGAGGTGGTGGGCGATGGAGAAGGCGCGCCGCCGGACATCTCCGTCTTCCTGCCCGTCTACGACGAGGAGCCGAACTTGCGGCTGCTGCACGAGAAGCTGGACGAGGCGCTGCGCCAGCTCGGCCGCACGGCCGAGATCATTTACGTAGACGACGGCTCGCGCGACAACAGTCTCAACATCCTGCGTGAGCTGGCCGAGAAGGATCCGCGCGTGCGCGTCGTCGCGCTTCGTCGCAACTACGGGCAGACGGCGGCGATGGCCGCTGGCATCGACGCGGCGCGCGGCCGCGTGCTCATCCCGATGGACGCCGACTTGCAGAACGACCCCGCGGACATCGCGCGCCTGCTGGACAAGCTGGACGAGGGCTACGACGTGGTCTCCGGCTGGCGCAAGAACCGGCAGGACAAACTGGTCACGCGCAAGATTCCCTCTATGCTCGCCAACCGGCTTATCTCGTGGATCGGCGGCGTGCCTCTTCACGACTACGGCTGCTCGCTCAAAGCCTACCGCCGCGAGTCGCTGGAAGACGTGCGGCTCTACGGCGAGATGCACCGCTTCATCCCCATCTACGCCTCCTGGGCCGGCGCGCGCGTCACGGAGATTCCGGTCGAGCACCACGCGCGCACCGCTGGCAAGTCCAAGTACGGACTGTCGCGCACCGTCAAGGTCCTCTTCGACCTGATGACCATCAAGTTCATGGCGTCGTACCAGACGAAGCCCATCTATATCTTCGGGGCCTTCGGCTTCCTGAGCTTCTTCGTCTCGCTCGCGGCCGCCGCCTGGGCCGTCGTGCTCAAGCTCGTCCACAAAGCCGACTTCATCCAGACGCCGCTCCCGATCATCGCCGTCGTCATGTTCGCCGTCGGCATACAGTTTCTCCTGATGGGTCTGCTGGCCGAGATGCTCGTCCGCACCTACCACGAGTCGCAGGCCAAGCGCATCTACGCGGTGCGCGAGAAGATAGGATTTGGAAACAGTGGTCAGGAGTCAGTGGTCAGTAGTCAGTTAAAAAACTGATTTCACTGACCACCGACCACCGACCACTGACCACTGCTCTTATGTGTGGCATCGCCGGATGGGCCAATCTGAACCCGCGCACGCCGCCGCCAGAGGGCGCGAGGGCCCTGCTGCACTCGATGTGCGAGCGGATGACGCACCGCGGGCCTGACTCGGAAGGGTTGATGACCTCGACGGGCGTCGCGCTTGGGATGCGTCGCCTCGCCATCATCGACTTGCAGACGGGCGAGCAGCCCGCAACCAACGAGGACGGGCAAATCTCCGTCATCCTCAACGGCGAGATTTACAACTACCGCGAGCTGCGCACGGATTTAGAGAAGCGCGGCCACCGCTTCCGCTCCGAGTCGGACACGGAAGTCCTGCCGCACCTCTACGAAGAGTACGGCGCGGAGATGGTTCACCACTTGAACGGCATGTTCGCCTTCGCCCTCTGGGACGAGCGCCGCCGCCGGCTCTTCATCGCGCGCGACCGCTTCGGCGAGAAGCCGCTCTACTGGGGCGTCTTCGCGGGCACGCTCCTCTTCGCCTCCGAGGCGAAAGTCTTGCTGGCGCACCCGTCCGTGCGTCCCGGCCTCAACCTCGACGCGCTCCGCCAGTACCTCTCCTTCGACTACGTACCCGCGCCGCTCTCGATCTACGAAGGC
This sequence comes from uncultured Acidobacteriota bacterium, assembly GCA_963848875.1. Classification (GTDB taxonomy): domain Bacteria; phylum Acidobacteriota; class Blastocatellia; order Pyrinomonadales; family Pyrinomonadaceae; genus QHXM01. Next base: position 626,745 of record CAWKFJ010000006.1, on the reverse strand, counting down.
ATCCACAAGCTGACGGCCGCGCACACGCTCACGGTCGAGGACGGGCGTGTCGAGGTGCGACCCTACTGGTGTCTGAGCTACAAGAAGCCGGAGCGCACGCCGAGCGTAGAAGAGGCGGCCGCAAAGTTGAGAGAGCTGCTCGAAGATTCCGTCAGGATGCGGCTCGTGTCGGACGTGCCGCTCGGCGTGCTGCTCTCTGGCGGCGTGGACTCCTCCACGGTCGCGGCGATGGCCGTGCGCGCTTCCTCCGAGCCGGTCAAGACCTTCTCCATCTCTTTCGCGGAGACTTCGTTCGACGAGTCCTCTTACGCGCGCGCCGTCGCCAAGTTCCTCGGCACGGACCACCACGAGGAGCGCCTGAGCGTTGACCTGGCGGCGAACCTCGTCGGCGAGATCGGCTCGTGGATGGACGAGCCGTTCAGCGACCCCTCGCTGGTTCCGACCTACCTGCTCTCGCGCTTCACGCGCAAGCACGTCACGGTCGCGCTCGGCGGCGACGGCGGCGACGAATTGTTCGCGGGCTACGGCATGTACTTGGGCCATAATTTCGCGCGCACGTACGAACGCGTGCCGCGCGTGCTGAGGCGCGCGCTGGTCGAGCCGCTGGTCGGCCTTCTGCCCGTCAAGACGAAGAACCTCTCGTTCGACTACAAGGCGCGTCGCTTCCTCGCCGGCATGAAGTACGACGAGGTCACGCGCCACCACGTCTGGTTCGGCTCGTTCACGCCGGACGAGCAGGCGTTACTGTTGACTGATGACGCGAAGAGGCGGAGCGACGGCGACATCTACCGCGAGGCGCGCCGCCTGCTCGCGGAAGCCTGCGACGCCACCAACTCTGTCGAGCGCATGCAGAGCCTCGACACGCGGCTCTACCTCGCCGAAGACATCTTGACGAAAGTTGACCGCGCGAGCATGGCCGTCTCGCTGGAAGTGCGCGCGCCGTTTCTTGACCCGCGCGTCGCGGAGTACGCGGCGAGCCTGCCGCTCTCGTACAAGCTGCGCGGTCGCACCTCGAAGTACATCTTGAAGCGCGCGGTCGCGGACCTTCTGCCGCGGTTCGTCACGCGGCGCGGCAAGAAGGGCTTCGGCGTGCCCGTCGCCGAGTGGCTCAAGGGCAAGTTGCGGCCGCTGGCGCGCGACCTGCTCTCGGAGGAGCGCATGCGTCGCGGCGGCCTTTTCGACCCGGCCTACGTCAGCCGCCTACAGGACGAGCACGAGCGCGGCAGCGCCAACCACCGCAAGCTCCTCTGGACGCTCCTCATGTTCGAGCTGTGGCACGAGAGCTTCATCGAGACGCCGCGAAGAATCGAAACGTCAGTGAGCAGCAGGCAGTGAGCAAGAGCGAACTGGAGCGCGCGCAAGCAAGCCTGGCCGAGTGGTGCCTGGAGCGCGATTACATGGGGCACGACCCTTTCGACGCGCTCAATAGCCGGCTGTTTCAGGCGACGCCGTTCAGACGCTCGCGCGTGGCCCGCCTCGTCTGGACGCAATTTTTCAAACGCTCGCCAATCAATTTCCGCAGGCTCGCGCTCGTCCCCATTGAAGAGAACGCGAAGGGCACGGCGCTCTTCGCGCTCGCGGCGCTGGCGGATTTTCGCAGGCTGCGAACGAAGGAAGCGGAGCAGCATGTGCGCGCGCTGCTCGGCCGCTTGCAGTGCCTGCGCCAGGACAGCGGCTTGAGCGGCGCGGCCTGGGGCTACAACTTCGACTGGCAGGGCCGCGCCTTCTTCGCCCCGCAGGGCACGCCGACCGTGGTGCCGACGGCGTTCGCCGCGCGCGCCTACCTTGAGGCCGCGCGCGACCTGGGTGACGAAAACTATCTGCACACGGCGCGCAGCGTCTGCGACTTCATCCTGAAAGACCTGCCCCGTAGCCACGAGACGGAGCGCGAGGTCTGCTGGAGCTACTCGCCCGTAGACCGCACGCGCGTCTTCAACGCGAGCCTGCTCGCGGCCGAGACGCTCGCGTCCGTGGGCAGCCTGACCGGCGAGAGCGAATTGTGCCAATGGGCCATGCGCGGCGCGCGCTACGTCGCAAACCGCCAGCGCGCGGACGGCTCGTGGGCTTACGGGGCCGCGGACTTTCAATCCTGGGCCGACAACTTCCACACGGCCTTCGTCCTGACGAGCCTCGCGCGCATTCGGGAAGCTTGCCCCTCGACCTCTGAATTCGACGAACCCTTGAGGCGCGGCTACGAGTTCTGGCGCGGGGCGTTCTTCCTGGCCGACGGCTGGCCGAAATATTTCCATGATAGACTCTACCCGGCCGACGCACATTCGGCGGGCGCGGCCGTCGTCGCGCTGCTCGAACTGCGCGGGCTGGACCCCTTGGCCTTTGACCTGGCACAAAAAATCGCTCTCTGGGCGACGCGCAACCTGCGGAGCCAGCGCGGATTTTTCCACTACCAGCGCCGCCGCCTCTACACCGTCCGCACGCCCTACATGCGCTGGTCGCAAGGCTGGATGCTGTACGCGCTGGCGCGACTGCTGGAAGAAAGTGGTCAGTGGTCGGTGGTCAGTGGTCAGTTAAAAAACTGATGTCTCTAACTGACCACTGACCACCGACCACTGACCACTGCTCATGCGTATCTGGATTGACCTGGCGAACTCGCCGCACGTTCCGTTCTTCCGCGCGCTCGCGCCGGAGTTCGAGAGGCGCGGGGCGACCGTGGAGATGACGGTGCGTGATTTCGCGCAGACGGTCGAGCTGGCCGAGGCCGCGGGCCTGGCGGTGACGGTCATCGGCGGCCACGGCGGGCGCGCTCTGGCGGGCAAGGCCGGGAACCTCGTCGGGCGCGCGGCCGCCCTGCGCAGGTGGGCGCGCGGGCGCGAGTTCGACCTGGCCGTTAGTCACAACTCTTACGCGCATGTGGCAGCGGCGCGCTCGCTCAGGATACGCAGCGTGACGCTGATGGACTACGAACACCAGCCCGCGAACCACCTGGCCTTCCGCCTGGCGTCGCGCGTCGTCGTCCCGCGCTCGTTCCCTGAAGAAGCTCTCAGACGATACGGCGCGCGCGCGCGCAAAGTCCGTCGTTATCAGGGTACGAAGGAGGACGTTTACCTGGCGGACTTCGAGCCCGACCCGCGCTTCACAGAGACGCTGGCGGCGCTCGGCGTCCGCCCCGCAGACGTGACAATCGTCGTCCGCCCGCCCGCGCGCGACGCGCTCTACCACCGCTTCGAGAACGAGCTGTTCGACGAATTGCTCACAATGCTCTCGGCGCGCGCCGACGTGAAAGTCATCCTGCTGGCGCGCACCGAGGCGCAGCGCGCCGCCTACGCCTCGCGCCCGAACCTGATTCTCCCGCGCGTCGCGCTCGACGGGGCCAACCTCATCGCCGCCTCCGACCTGATGATCAGCGCCGGCGGGACGATGAACCGCGAGGCCGCCGCGCTCGGCGTTCCCGCCGCGACGATCTACGCCGGGCGCTGGGCCGCCGTCGACGAAGAACTCGTCCGCGAGGGCAGGCTCAGGCGCATCAGTAAGCGCGAGGATTTGGACGCGCTGCCGGTCGAGAAGAAGCGGGACGCGCGAGCGAGACGCGCGCTGCACGTACGTGCGGAGGTTGTGGATTTGATTCTGGGTGAATAGTGAATGGTCAATAGTGAATGGACGAATACGTCTCCCCCATTTACCATTTACCATTTACCATTTACCATTCGTTCCGATGAGAGTTGAACGGTTGAAAGAACTTGCGACCGAGGCGCGCGAGGTGAGCGTGCCGGCGAGAGCGCCGCGTTGGGTCATCCCAATGGTGAAGTCGTTGCTCGTGCTGGCCGACGCGCTGGTCGCCGCGCTCTCATTCGTCGCCGCGTTCTACATGCGCGAGGGCGGCGGCGTCTTCGCGCGCTCAGGCTTTACCTGGAGCGAGCAGTTCGCGCCCTACGGCGCGCTGCTGCCCTTCGTCGTGCTGATTCGCCTGGTCACGCTCTACTACCTCGACCTCTACAGGCTGCGCGGCGAGTTCTCGTTCGTCGAGGACGGCGCGCGCGTCTTCAAGGCGACGGCCACGGGCTCGCTCCTGATCGTCGCGGCGGCCTTCCTCTACCGCGGCGGCTTCGAGTACCGCGCCTTCTCCTACGCGCGCGGCGTCTTCGTCCTCGACTTCTTTCTGGCGCTCGCCGCTTACGCCACCTTGCGCCTCGCGGTGCGCGCGGGCCAGACCTTCGTCCGCCGCCGCGACATCAACCTGATCCCGACGCTCGTCGTCGGGCGCGGCGTTGAGGCCGCGCTCTGCATACGCGAGATGCGCGAGCGCCCTTCTCTGGGCTACCGCGTCATCGGCGTGGTCGAGAACGGCCCGCTCGACGAAACTGTGCCAGCGGAGTTTGAGGGCGTGCCCGTCGTGAGCGACATCAAGGGGCTGCCCGACGCCATCCGCGAGTCGCGCGCCAACGAAGTCATCATCACGGACCCTAACGTTTCGGGCGACGCTTTGTTCGACGTGATGATGCGTGTGGGCAGGCGGCGCGGCGTCGAGTTCCGCATCGCGCCGAGCCTCTTCAACTGCCTGCCGCGCAAGACCGAGATCGACCAGATCGGCGCGCTCCCGATGATCAGTCTGTTCCGCGAGCCGCTGGGGCCTGCGGCGCGCGTCGTCAAGCGCGCCTCCGATCTTCTCATCGCCTCTGTGACGCTCGCGCTGCTCTCGCCGCTCTGGCTCCTCATCGCCATCGTCATCAAGCTCGACTCGCGCGGCCCGGTCTTCTACAAGCAGGAGCGCGTCGGGATGGACGGGCGCATCTTCCTCTTCTACAAGTTTCGCACGATGCGTTCGGGCGCGGACGACGCGGCGCACAGGGAGTATCAGCAGAAGTACATCTCAGGCGATGTCGAGGCGGTGATGATCGAGGGCGAGCGGCCAGCCTACAAGTTGGTGGGCGACGCGCGCATCACACGTTCGGGGCGGTGGCTCAGGCGGCTGAGTCTGGACGAGCTGCCGCAGCTCTTGAACGTGCTGCGCGGCGACATGAGTGTCGTTGGCCCGCGCCCGCCGATTCCCTACGAGGTCGAAGCCTATCAGCTCTGGCACCGCAAGCGCCTGGACATGAAGCCTGGGCTGACGGGGCTCTGGCAGGTCTCCGGTCGCAACCGCCTGCCGTTTGACGAGATGGTCCGGCTCGATCTGTTCTACATAGAGAACTGGTCGCTGCTGCTCGACTTGAAAATCATCCTCCGCACGCTGCCCGTGATGCTGCGCGGCGATGACGCTTATTGACGGTACGGAATGATGACTGGAAGACAAGGTACATCGGGGCCGCGCCCCCTCTGGGTCAAGATACTCCTGGGCTTCTGCCTCTGTACCCTGGTCGGCCTCTTCTTCTCAGTCCGCGGCTCGGACGGCATCTCTGCGATGAGCCTGATGACCGCCCTGCCGCGCTGGTACGTCTGGGGGGCGCTCGCGCCCTTCATCATCTGGACTGACCGCCGCTTCGCTGCCAGGTCGCGCACTCTGACGCGCCGCCTCCTGCTACACCTCCCGGCCAGTCTCGTCTGGACTTCGGTTTTCGTCCTCGCGCTTTTCGTCGTCAACGTCATCCTTTCCGGGCAGCCCCTCAGCGTCCCCAGCCTGGCGGATTTCTGGGGGACTTTTCAGTGGAACATTCAAGTCTACTGGCTCATCGTCGGCGGCTGGCTGGCGTGGGACTACTACCGCGAGTCCAGGAACCGCGAGTTGAAAGCGACGCAGTTGGAGAAGCTGCTCGCGGAGGCTCGGCTTCAGACCCTACAGACGCAGCTTCAGCCGCACTTCCTCTTCAACGCGCTGAACACCATCTCCGCTTTCGTCGAGCGCAACCCCAAAGGCGCGCGCCGCATGATCGAACACCTGGGCGACCTGCTGCGTTTCTCCTTAGACCGCTCTGCGCGGCAGGAGACGACGCTTCAGGAGGAGCTGGCCGCGCTCGATCACTACCTGGCGATTCAGCGCGTCCGCTTCGAGGACCACTTGAAAGTGTCCGTGGTGGTGGAGCCTGAGACGCTCTCGGCGGCTGTGCCCGGCTTAATTCTGCAACCCCTGGTCGAGAACGCCATCCGCCACGGGGCCACGCAGCGTTCGAGCAGCATAGAGGTCTCGGCCTGGAGGGATAACGGCAGCCTGCACCTGCGCGTGATGGACGACGGCCCCGGACTGCCGCCGAGTTGGCAGATGTCTGAGCGCGCAGGCATCGGACTCTCCAACACGCAGCAGCGTCTCGCGCAACTCTACCCCGCGGCCCACCGCTTCAGCGTCCATGAAGCGCCCGGCGGCGGAGTCGTCGCGGAAGTCGTGATTCCCTTTCACGAAGGAGCGTCGCTTTAAGCAGCATGCAGAAGATTAGCGCGCTCATCGTGGACGACGAAAAGCCCGCGCGCCAGCGGCTGCGCGACCTGCTTGAGAAGGAGCGGGGCGTCTCGGTCGTAGGGGAATGCGCCAGCGGCGCCGAGGCCGTCAGGCTGATTCGTGAAACTGAGCCCGACCTGCTCTTCCTGGACATACAGATGCCCGTGATGGGAGGCTTCGACGTTATCAACGAGGTGGGCGCGGCGCGCATGCCCGTCACCGTCTTCGTCACAGCCTACGACGCTTACGCGGTCAAGGCGTTCGAGGCCAGCGCGCTGGATTACCTGTTGAAGCCTTACAGCGACGAGCGTTTCGACCGCTGCCTGACGCGTGCGCTCGCGCACGTTCGTACGCAGAAGCGCGAGGAGATGAGCCGCCGTCTCGTTCATCTGCTGGCACAGGAACATGAGGGCGCGCGCGCCTCTTCCGAGCGCCTCGAACGCCTGCTCGTCAAGGCCGGGGGCCGCGTGCTCTTTCTCCCGACCGAGGACATAGACTGGATAGAGGCCGCTGGCGTCTACGTGCAACTGCACGCCGGGAGCCGCAAGTTCCTTCACCGCGCCTCGCTCGGTGAGCTGGAAGCCTCGCTCGACCCACAACGATTCATACGCATTCACCGCTCTGCAATCGTCAACATCTACAGGGTTCAGGAACTCCACCCGCACTCGCACGGCGACTACGTGGCCGTGCTCAAAGACGGCACGCGGCTGAAGCTGAGCCGCAGCTACCGCCCCAAACTGGAAACACGCCTGCGCCAGTCGCTCTAACCTCCGCTCCGTCCAACTCACAACAGCGGGGCGCGCCTCGTAACATAATCATTGCCCTGCCCGCCCGGAAGCGTTGAAATGGAATGCGTCAACCCTTTGCGCCTTACGTCTTAACTTTGCGCCTTTGCGTGAACGGCTGTTTCTCGCAAAGGCGCAACTAAAGAAAAACTAAAGGCGCAAAGGGTTGAGTTTGGATTTTGAAATGAGCTTTAAGTGATGGAGGGAACGTGAGAGCGATGAACTTCAGAGGCAGGTCTTTGCCCTCGCTTCTTCTGCTCGTCTTACTGTGCGCGAGCGGCGCGGCGGCCGACTCCGTGAACACGCGCGAGCGAAGCGTGGCGGAGGTGGCCGCGGGCGTCTACGTGATTCGCCACCCGGACGACCCGACGGGCTTCCCGAACGGGAACACGACCGTGATTGTCGGCGAGCGGGAGGCGCTCGTCATAGACTCCTGCTACCTGCCGTCCGAGGCCCGCAAGGACGTAGAGCAGATTCGCAAGTGGACGGACAAGCCCGTCCGCTACCTCGTCAACACGCACTGGCACGGCGACCACGCTATGGGGAACTACATCTACTGGGACGCGTTCCCGCAGCTCTCCATCATCGCCCACGTCGAGACGCAGAAGCAGATTGAGGGCTACGTCTCCACGTTCATGCCCCGATACCTCAAGACTACTGCCGACATGAGGCAGCGGCTCGCAACGGGCAAGGCGGAAGACGGCCAGCCGCTGACCGATGAGGCCAGAAAGAAGCTACAGGAAACAATCGCCGCGCGCGAACAGGTCGAGGCGGAATTCAAGGGCTTCGTCAAGCGCACCCCGAACCTAGCCTTCGACCAGGAACTCAACCTAGACCTGGGCAACCGCGAAGTGCAGCTCAAGTTCCTCGGCCGCGGCAACACCAAGGGCGACGCCATAGCTTACCTGCCGAAGGAGAAGATTTTGATCGCAGGCGATCTGCTCGATCACCCCGTCCCTTACCTGGGCGGCGGCTTCCCTTCCGAGCTGGTCAGGACGTTAAAGAGAATGGAACAACTCGACGCGCAGACGATTATTCCAGGCCACGGCGATCTCCTGCGCGGCGGCTACGCCAGAACTTACCTGGCCCAGGTCATAGACTTCGTGCAGACTGTGGTCGCGCAGGTGAGCATGGAGGTTTATAAGCGCGGGAACAGCCCGAGGAACCTGGAGGCCGTGCGGGAGGCCGTGATGAAGACCGTGGACGTGGCCGCGTGGCGGCAGAAGTTTGCCGGCGACGACAAAGACAACCGCGAGTTTTTCGACGGCTTCTCGATGCCCGGACTCGTCACGGCCGCCTACCGCGAAGCCTGGGGGAACTAGGGATGAAACGTCTCACAGCCTGGCTCTTCATCCTGCTCATCGCCTTGCAGAGCGCGGCGGCTCAAACGACCTTTCACGGCAACGTGGCCCGGACAGGCGCGTACGAGTCGGCCGGCCCTAAACAGTTGAACGGCGTGAAGTGGGCGTTCAAGACAGACGGCCCCGTCATCGCGTCCCCGGCCGTCGCCGGTGGCGTAGTCTTCATCGGCAGCCTGGACAACAACCTCTACGCCGTGGATCAGCAGACGGGCGCGCAAAAGTGGAAATTCAAGACCGAGGGACCGATTGCGTCCTCGCCGGCGGTGGTTGACGGGACGGTCTACTTCAGCGGCAACGACGGAGTCTTTTACGCCCTGGCGGCAGACACAGGCGTCGTCAGGTGGCGATTCTCGACCGAGCGGGGCGAGCGACGGTTCGAGGCCAGGGGGATACACGGGACCAGGCCCAGGGCGCAAACTGTGCCAGACCCTTTCGACATCTTCACCTCATCGCCAGCGGTCTTCAATAATCGGGTCTACTTCGGGAGCGGCGACGGTAACGTCTACGCGCTCGACGCGCAGACAGGTGTGCTCGAATGGAAATTCAGTACGGGCGAGGTGGTGCGGGCTTCCCCTGCCGTCGCCAACAACACGGTCTACGTCGGCAGTTGGGACAGCTATCTCTACGCCCTGGACGCAGACACAGGTGTCGAGAAGTGGCGATTCAAGACGGGCGAAGACCCTGTCAATCATAATCAGGTGGGCTTCCAATCCTCCCCGGCCATCAGCGACGGAGTCCTCTACGTCGGCTGCCGCGACGCGCACGTCTACGCCCTGGACGCTTCGACCGGGCGTAAGAAATGGGACTACTACACGAGCAAGGCGTGGGTCATGGGCACGCCGGCGGTCGGCGGCGGCACGGTGTACGTGGGCACAGGCGACACACGCAAGTTCCTCGCGCTCGACGCGAAGACCGGCCGGGTGCGGTTCTCGCTGGACACGAAGACGGCGCTCTTCTCCTCGCCCGCGCTGGCCGGCGAGATGATTTACGTCGGGGCGCTCAACGGCAGGCTGTACGCCGTGGACGTGAAGTCTGGGCAACTCGCGTGGGAGTTTCAGACCGAAAGCTCTAAGAACGACCCGCTGAAAGTTTGGAACCCGGATGGGACCAGGAATCCGTCCAGGTTCACGCCGACGTTCTTCGACTTCCAGGACATGTACATCACTTGGTACAGGTATTTCTCCGTCGGCGCAATCGTCTCGTCCCCTGTGGTGGACCGTGGTGAGATTTACTTCGGCAGCACGGACGGGTTCCTTTATGCGCTGAGATGAGAAGGGGGTGAAGATGGCGAAGCGTCTGATCTGTTTAGCTGCGGCTCTCTTGTCTGTTCCGATGCTGGCGATTCAGGCCCGGTCGGAAACTGTGCCATTCGATTCCGGGCGCTGGGAGATTCAGGCCACGGAGAGCAAGGTGATCAATCACCTGGGTCGCAGCAGCCTCTACCTGAAGGGCGGCGTGGCGGCCGTCAAGGATTCTAAGTTCACGGACGGAGTCATCGAATTCGACATCGCGTTCACGGGCGAGCGAGGGTTCATGGGCGCGCTCTGGAGGATGCAGGATTTCGAGAACTACGAGGAGTTTTATCTGAGGCCGCACCAGTCCGGCAACCCTGACGCCAACCAGTACCAGCCGGTCTTCAACAATGTGGCGGCCTGGCAGCTCTACTACGGCGAAAGCTACTCCGCGCCCACCCGGTACGACAACAATCAATGGATGCGCGTCAAGATAGTCGTCTCAGGCCGCCGCGCGGAAATCTACATCAAGGACATGGAGACGCCCGCGCTCTTCGTGAACGAGTTCAAGCGCGAGACGAAAGAGGGGCGCGTCGGTCTGAGCGCGGGCAATTTTGCCCCGGCCTATTTTTCCAACTTCAACGTGACGCCGATGAACGCCCCGCCGCTGAAAGGCGCAGCCAAAGAAGCAGCCGCGACGCCGCCGGGCGCGGTCAAGTCGTGGATGGTCTCCGACGCCTTCGACGGGAAGTCCCTGGAAGGTAGATACCAGCTCACGCCGGCCGACAGGGAGAAGCTGAATTGGCACAAACTCAATGTTGAGCCGAACGGGACGGCCAACCTCGCACGCGTGCAGGGTGTGGCCGAAGGGCGCGACACGGTCTACGCGAGGCTCGTCATACGCTCAGAGCGCGAGCAGGTCAAGAAAATCCGCTTTGGCTTTAGCGACGCGGTGAAGGTCTACTTCAACGACCGCCTGCTCTACGGCGGCAGCGACGTTTATCAATCCAGGGATTACCGCTTCCTCGGGACGATAGGTCTGTTCGACGAGCTTTACCTGCCGCTGAAGAAGGGCGAGAACGAACTCTGGCTGGCCGTCACAGAAAACTTCGGCGGCTGGGGCGTGACGGCCCAGTTTGAAAACATGGAAGGAATCAGACTCAACGAATAGGCTGGTTTGAGCTTGAGCGATTGCGAAGCGGCGTTCACCGCAGAGACGCAGAGGACGCTGAGGAAGCGCAGAGAGTTGACTCAAGCCTCTGCGCCCCCTCTGCGCTCTCTGCGTCTCTGCGGTGAGTCCGACTTTCCTATCACTCGCTGAGTTGTGCCAGGGCGAGTTCGAGGAGGATGACTTTCTTCGTGCCGGCGTAGAAGGATTCGATGTCGCACCATTCGGTGAGGGCGTGGGCGTCGCCGCACTGGCCCGCGCCGGTCGAAATCGAAGGGATGCCTTCGAGCAACGCGGCGCTCGAATTATTAGAGCCGGTCTCCGTGATGGGCGGGTTCATAAAACCCATCAGCAGGTGAACGGCCTCGGCTGTGCGCACGAGCGCCGAGTCGCGGTGGCCCGGAATCCGCGCCGCGGGCGAGGCCGAGAGCACTTCGCTCCGCACGGTCATCCCCGCGCGCTCGGCCTCCTCCTTCAAAATCTGCGCGACCTTACTCTCCAACTCCGCCATCACCTCGTTACTTGTCGAGCGCAGGTCGAGCGTGAACCAGGCGTCGGCCGCCTTCGCGTTGACGACCTCGCCCGCGCCGAGCATCCCGACGTTGAGGTTCGACGGCGGGTCCGTCGGCGCCTCTAACTCGTAGATGCGCGCGACGGCGCGCGCGAGCGGCAGCGTCGCCGAGTGGGGCGGCGTGCGCGAGCGCGTGTGTCCGCCTGGGCCTATGAAGTGATGGCGATACCAGTTGATGCCTATGCCGCCGTACGTGAAACCTTCGTGGCCGCCGTCGAGCGCGACGTAGTAGTCGATCCTGCCCTTGTTCTCCCTGACGAAGTGCTCAGCCCCTGCGAGGTTCCGCTCCTCGTCCACTGTGAAGACGAAGACGAGGTCGCCTTTCGTGCGGACGCGCGCGCGGTTGAGCGCCCGCAGGCTGGCGAGCAGCGCCTCTATGTTGCGCGTGTCGTCGCCGACGCCGGGCGCGTAGATTTTCCCGTCGCGGATTTTCGGGTCTATGTCGAGGCCCGGCTGGAAGACCGTGTCTAGGTGCGCGTCGAAGACGACACGCGGGCCGCCGCCCGTCCCCTTGCGCACGGCGATGAGGTTGCCGGCCGCGTCGTAGCGCAACTCGTCCAGCTTCAGTTTCTTCAGGAGCTTGAAAACGTACGCCGCGCGCTTCTTCTCCTGCCCGGAGGGCGCATTCTCCTCCGTGATCTCCGCCCACTCGTGCAGAATCTGGTCGTGGTGCTCATCTATATAAGCGAAGGCCGCGCGCGTCTCGGCGCGGCCCTGGATGGCTTTGACCTGTGCCAAATATTGATCCAGGTTTTGGCCCGGCGCGCTGTGGTTGAAGAGGACGAGGGAGACGAAGAGCGCAAGGCCCCTGGTTGATTTACGCATGCTCTTTTCCTGTCAGTCGAATATAATCCGCCAGACATTCTAACCCGAAACGAAATTTCCAGAAGGAATGGTTTTGTCCGCAACCGAGAAGGCCGAGAGCGCGTCACGCGGCGAGCACAGGGCGGCCCGTTGGCTGGACCGCGCGATCACCTTCTGGCTGTTCATGCTGGCGGCCTCGGCCCCGCACTCGATTGCGGCGACGCAATTTGCCTGGGGCTGCGGGCTCATCCTGTGGGGCGCGCGCTCCCTCTTCCGCCCGCGGCCGGCATGGCCGCGCGGGCCTGTCGTTTACGCGCTCCTGGGGTTCTTCGCGTTAACGCTCCTCTCCTCGCTCCTTTCTTATGACCGCGCGACCTCCGTCGGCAAGCTGCGCGCGGCGAGCCTCTTCACCATAGTTCTCCTGGTCGCCGGGAATGTGTACACGCGTCGCGTGCTGCGCCTGCTGGCCTTGACGCTCATCGTCTCGTGCATGGTGAACGTCCTTTACACTTTCGGCGAGCGCGCCGTCGGGCGCGGGTTTCGCCTCGAAGGGGTTGGCGAGGAGAGCCCCCTGCGCGACGCTCTGTTCGTCAGAGAGGACGGGAGCACGGACCCGACGCCGATTCAGAGCGGCGACATCGTACTCGAAATTGACGGGCGGAAGGCGCGCGCGCCCGAAGAGTTGGCGGCGGCTCTGGACAACGAGAGAGAGGACGACTCGCTGTACGCGCTCGTGAAGATTTACCGCGTCGAGTGGACGCCCACGCTGAAAGTCCCGCGCGGGCGATTGCTCGCGGGCGCGACGGCGCTCGAACGTCTCGGCGTGAACAATTGGTCGCGCGGGCGCGAGTGGCGCGCGGCAGGGTTCTACGGCCACTACACGACCTACGCAGAGGCGCTTCAGCTCATCGCCTCGCTCGCAGTGGGGCTCTTCATAGCCCTGCGCCGAAAGCTCCGCCGTAAAGGCATCCTGCTCGCGGTCGCCGTGGCGGGGATGGGAGGGGCGCTCCTGCTGACTGTGACCCGCGCGTCGTGGCTCGCGTTTCTGGTGTCGGCGTTCGTCATCGTGCTGGCGGGCGCGTGGAGCCGCCGGACGGTAATCATCCTCGCCGCGTGTACGCTGCCAATCATAGTCGCGGGCCTCTTCGTGCTCAGGCAGCAGCGCGGCGTGGGCTTCATCGACGGGCGCGATCAGTCAATCGCGTGGCGCGAGACGGTCTGGCGCGAGGGCTTCGACTTACTGAGGAGCAGCCCGCGCCACCTGCTCGTCGGCGTCGGGATGGATTCGATAAAAACTCACTGGCGCGAGTGGGGATTGTTCGATCAGGGGAGGCTCCCAGTGGGCCACATGCACTCGACGCCTTTACAGTTGGCGGTCGAACGCGGCGTGCCCGCGCTGTTGGCCTGGCTGCTGCTCGTAGCCCTCTACGCCGTCATGCTCCTGCGCCTCGTGCGCAGGACGGAGGAAGGCTCTTGGATCGAGCGCGGCGTGGCGCTGGGCGCTCTGGGCGGGCTCGCGGGCTTCGTCACGAGCGGGGTGGTTCACTACAACTTCGGCGACTCGGAAGTCGTCATGATCTTCTACTTCATCATGGGGCTAAGCCTCGTCGCTAAGAGGCTGACGCGGGAGCCAGTTCTTTGAATCCCTTGACCATCAGCCAGACGGCCGTCGTTATCTGAATCGGAAGCAGCGGCATGGCCATCTGACCCACGGTGCTGTAGCCCAGGTACATCAGCAGCGTGACACCTATGAACTGGAGCAGGATGCCGACGAGCCCGAGGGCGGCCAGCGCGCGCGGAATCAGGGCGAAGCGGAAGAGCGCGCTGTAGAAGACGAAAATCCAACCACCGATGGCGACCAACTGCGAATAGTGCGCCCAACGCCGCGCTGAAGCGACCGCCGCGCCCACCACCTTGTAAGGCTCAAGGTCCGCCGCGCCTCCCTCCACGTACTGCTGGCTCAAAGAGAGCATGGACATCACGGTGGCGTTATGCACTGCGTCGAGCGTGAAACTGACGGCGCAGATGACCAGGAACCAGAGCGCCCACGCGTTGCTGTGGCGGCGAAGGACAGGGAACGCCGTGACGCCCAGGCTGATTGTGAGCGCGCCGCCGGCGAAGAAGAGCAGCACGGCCGAGCGTATCTGAAAAGAGTTCTCGGCCGCGGTTGTCAGAAAGCCCGGAGAGCCGACTGTCAGCGGCCGCAGCAAGATGAAGGGGACCATCAGCGCGGCCGCCAACTGTAACAACAGCAGAACGCCGACCGTTCGGCCCGTGCTCTGTGAAGACTTCATCATTCACCTCCGAGGAAGGGGGATTTCCTGCGGGCGGGAATGACATCTTCCCTTCTCGCCCTCTCTAACTCTATAACGCAACGGAGCGCGCGTTATTACATCGAACTCAAGTAATAAAAAGGGCGGAGCTTATTCAAGCTCCGCCCTTTTTACTGGCTGGTTAAGTTGAGGGATTATAGGTCGCCGAAGAGGATGCCGTCGCCGAGCATGATGCCGTCGGTGGTCATCATCCCGTCGCCGAGCATGATGCCATCGCCCAACATGATCCCGTCGCCCAACATGATTCCGTCGCCCAACATAATGCCGTCACCGAAGAGGGTGGCGTCGCCGAGCATGATGCCATCGCCTAACATGATGCCGTCACCCAACATGATCCCGTCGCCGAGCATGATCCCGTCGCCGAGCATGATGCCATCCTTGTAGAGGTGGCCGTCGCCGAGCATGATGCCATCGCCGAGCATGATGCCGTCCGACAGGAACGAGCCGTCGCCGAGCATGATCCCGTCGCCTAACATGATGCCGTCACCGAGCATGATCCCATCGCCCAGCATGATGCCATCACCTAACATGATGCCGTCGCCCAACATGATGCCGCCGCTCAGCACCAGATGGTCGCCATTCACCACCGCGTCGCCGAGCATGATGCCATCGCCCAACATGATCCCGTCGCCGAGCATGATGCCGTCGCCGAGCATGATGCCGTCGCCGGAGAGGATGCCGAGATCACCGAAGAGGATGCCGTCGCCGAGCATGATCCCGTCGCCGAGCATGATGCCGTTGGTGAGCACCGGGCGGTTGCCGAAGACCACGCCGTTGGCGTAGAGGACGCTATTGCTGGCCGCGACCGTCTCGCCGCCGAAGGTGTAGGACTTGCTCAGCGAGCTGAGGGTCGTGTTGGAGCGGAAGATTTTCTGGCCGGCTTTGAGCTTGTCGGCGTTCGGAACGACCGTGCGTGCGAGTTCGACCGCGCCGACCGCGTTGACCAGCCCCGCGCCCTGTGTCAGGACCGACTGGGCCTTGTTGTCGAAGACGTTCAGGCGCTGGGCGCTGCGGCTGAGCAGGGCCTTCACCATCGAGGGCGTCAGAGACTTGTTGGCTTCGAGCATCAGGGCGACCGTGCCGGAGATGACCGGAGCGGCGAAGGACGTGCCAGAGTAGTTGAAGTAAGCGTTCTGGACGGCCTGGGAGGAGACGGGCCGGACGACGCGGTCGGGGTACTGGTTCGCAAGCGTCGGATTCGGCTCTTGCGACATCGCAGCCACGATCTTCCGGCCCGGAGCGACGACGTCGGGCTTGAGAAGGTGATCGAAGCGGGTGTAGCCCTTCGAGGAGAACTGGGCGACCGTGTCGTCGGAGCGCTTGACCGTGTTGTGCGAATCGGTCGCGCCGACGGTGATCGCGTAGGGGCTGTTGCCGGGGCTGCTGATCGTGCCGTAGGCGAGGCGGTAGAGGGGCGTGCCGTCTGCGCTCTGGCCGACGATCTCTTCGGTGTGGCCCATGTTGCCGGAGCTGGCGACGACGACGATGCCGCTGCGGACGGCGCGCTCGACGGCCTTGCAGATCGGGTCGGTGTGGAACGACTCGCGAACCGGCGCGCCGAGGCTCATGTTGATGACCTGGATGTTGTAGCGCTTGGCGTTCTCGACGGCCCAGTTCAGACCGGCGAGGACGGTGGAGGTGCGGCCCGCGCCGTGCTCGTCGAGCACGCGAACGTCAATCAGGTTCGCGCCCGGAGCGACGCCCGCGTAGTTGGCTTCGTAACCGCCGGAGGCCGCGCCGCTGCCGGCGGCGACACCGGCGACGCCCGTGCCGTGACCGTCCGCGTCACCCTTGCGGGCGCTGCCGGTGAAGTCCACGGAGGCGACGACGCGAGACTTGCCATTCTTCTCCACGAAGTCGGGGTGGTTGGCGCTGATGCCGCTGTCGAGGATGGCGATGCCGACGCCTTTGCCAGTCGCGCCGGCGTTGCCCTTGGCGGTGTGTACCTGGGTCGCGCCGGTGGTGTCGTTGGTCAGGTTGGCCGCGGTGCCTTTGACGGGGCGGTCGGGCGAGACGTAAACGACGTCGGAGCGCAGGGCGAGCGAGGCGACCTGATTGGCCGGAACGTCTGCGACGACGGTGCTGAGGGCGTTGAGGGCGGCGTGCTTGCGGCCGCGGGCGTTCTGGACCGCGCCGTCGAGCGAAGCGGAGGGCTGGCCTTTAGTCTGGATGAGAACGCGGACGGTGGCTGCGGAGTTGGCGGCGGCGTCAAACTCGGGGGCGAGTTTTTCCAGGCGGCCCTGCCGGCGCTGGTTCCCTTTGCCCGCGGGGGCGGCGAAGGTAGCCAAGGGGGCTAGAGAGACAAGGATAAGAGCTGTCAGGGTCGTTGTAGCTGTGATGCGACGAAACATGTTGTTTCTCCTTCTTCGTTTCGGTGCCTCACCATGGAAGCCGCGCTTACTCGCGAGGGGAATCGGCACTTAATGAATTTTTAAGATTTTCAAAGGATTGTGATCGTTGATAGGATTTTCAGGGCGTTTTGAGGAGCGCCCCGACAGGCTCAAGAGTTAGGCCGCTTCCTTCCTGATCCACCATTCCTATCAACGATCTGCCCCTCCCTATTACAATCCCTGTGCCACCACCCGAACAATATTTGCTGCAATACCTAACCCCAACTATTTTTCAACTTAACCCTCCTCCCCAACCCTTCATCGACAACCCACACCACACCCCCAAATCTGGATATCACGTATCCACTTTTACGAAGAACCCGCGATTTTTCGGCATTTATCTAGGATTGCTGAGCGATTCGCAGAATATAGGCAAGTGGTTACGAGATATACAGTGGTAACGAAGTATGCATAGCCCAGGCTTTGCCTAAAAAGCCCCTCTTGCCCAAAAAGGTAGGATGTTGCCCAAAAAGCTATTTACGACGGGCGGGCAGTTTGGCGGGCAGATCAAGCCCGTCGTCAATCAAAACGTCTGTGGAAACTCCTGCGAGGTGGGCATACTCCAAAAGAACGGGCAAGGGAGGCTCGCCGGTTCCCCTCTCATAATTCGAGATTCTGTGATAAGACAGAACGCCCTCGAATCCCAAACGTCTGAGCATTTCCGTCTGAGACAGGCCGAGCGCACTCCGAATCTGTAGGAGCTTTTCGGCAAGACGTTTCGGCTTGAGACGCGCCGCCGCTCCCATCAGGCATACCCTCCCGATGGAATGGACAGCACATTTCTCTTGCGTCTATGCGGAATTCCGCATAGAATGCGCTCGCTCAAATCGTTCGCCGTGAGATTCCTTTTCTCAACGGCGATGCTCATTTACTCCCTTGAGGTTTTGAGGCGTCGCATGTAGCCGTCGCTATATTTTCAAACAGACCGCGCGCAATCTTACCAAAGCGCGCCCTTTCTTCACATGAGAAAAAGAGACGAATATCAAGCCAAAGTTACGAACGATAGCGGCCTCACTCGCGGGAGAGTCCCTACACCGCTTCTGAGTCAGATAGGCGCGCGACCTGGCGACCATTTGATCTTTCGCCTGGACGATTCAAACAAGATCATAATGCGTCTGTCGCGTGAGAGAAAGAAAGCGACCAAAAGAAGTAAGCGCAGCTAACAGTCTTGCACGTCCGCTCGGAGGGTGAGAGGCGGGCTGTGCGGAGGGCCGTCGCGTGAGCCGCTTGCCTGAGAAGCGCGCGGCGGCCTTGCTTTCTGTTTCAAAAGGTAATGAAAAGTCTTGCAAGGGTGAAAAAATCGTGCCTACAATGAAAGCGGCGGGTGATACTGCTAACCCGCCGCCTCCTGGTTTTGGTTTTAGGTTTCGTACCGTTCGGCTTACGCTTCGTAAACCGGAGCATTGTACGCCGACTTCACAAGGTCAATGGCGTGCAAGCAGTCCTGCTTGTTGAAGTACCCCTCGGCAGAGTCGGCGACGATCTTGTTATTCGCCGCCTGCAAGTGCCAACGCCAATACCCTTGCTTGTCCTTGTAAACCGTGAAACTCATGGTCTCTCCTTTCGAGACAACTTATGAACGAAGAATGCAAAACCCACCTCTTCAGGTACGAACACAACGGAGCAAGATGGAGCATCGAAATCCCTGCAAGCTCTGAACAGGACGCCAGAGCGCGCCTTGTCAAATTGCAGGACGCCGAATACTTGGGCGTTCTCCAACTAAAGCTCCCTGTGGAGCTTGGCATCTTCGCTCGCCTGCTATGTTGGTTTGTTAACCGGAGAGTTAAAGCCTGACTCCGGCAGTTGTCTACCTACGAAACGCTTGCTTCGTAGGCGGAAGGAAAGAAGTTGGCGGCAGGGATTAAACAGTATTGACGCTACTACGGAAGCGTAGTATTATGAATATGTCTAATCGCACTAGCGCGTTTCTTCTTCCCTTCCACGGTTAGTTGACAACGCGATTTTGTGTTTTAGGAGAAACTACAGGTCAGTTGGTCTTACACACCAACTGGCCTTTCTCTTTGCTCAAGAGTGGTGTCTAATCACATGAGCGGACATCGGGTTGTCAACTCCTAGCCCTGGGGCTGTTTCAGCTACAAGACTAGTTGCAAGAATTGTACGCCGATTTTGCTTTCCGTCAAGCACTTTTTAGCACTCAATGGACCTGACTGCTAATCGCGTACTCTCTTCTTAGTGTAGCCAGTCCGAATCAATCTCTATCTTCAGACAGGGCTTATCAATCCCAAGAGTTTCTAGCAGTTCATCAGCTTCACCATTCTTGATGGCTTTGGTTAACCATTTGCGGAGGGCGGCGTCTTGTTCCGTTTCCGAAATGGTTAGGACGATAACCGATGGCTTGCTAGAAACGATCACGTAAGAGATTGATATTGTGCCAAGAGGTAGCTTATGGATGACAGAGAGCGCACCTGCTAAAGCCCTGCGCGGGTCACACGGATTGTTGGTCAGTGTGCCATCTATAGCGGTTTCAACCGCGCTATAGGCCATAACTGCGGGATGCGTAACTTGACCAACTTCAAGAAATGGCTTGGCCCTTTCGTGAAGTTGCACATAAGACCTTTTGGCGGTCGGAGTTAACCGCACGTCATAAACCTGTTGCATGGCGAAGGCACACCTAATCGTCTTTGGCGCGCTTTTCACTTCCTTTCTTGAGTGCTTTTCTAACCGAAGATATGGACTCGGTATTGCCGTCATACGCTTCCTGCAATGCTACAAGCAGAGCGTCTCGATCTCCTTTCGGGAAAATCGTCTCTAGCGTTGCGAGGACTTTGTCCATTTCCTGCTGCATTTCCAAGAACTGCTGGTAACTCAACACAACTGCAAGGGGCTTGTCGTTGTCTTGGATAACTAAGGTCTTATCCAAGTCGTGAAGATTGGTCGCATTGAGGGTTCGGAGTTTGCTGACACCCACGTATTGCACGTTAGGGTCAATCCGGGGGATGCCAACCTTCGTAACTAATCGCATAGCGTGGCTTCCTTTCGTGTTTGACAAGTCTGGCGAATGTTTCTATCCCTCCTTTGGGATGACAATCATACGCTTCTTGGCTGCTGAAGTCAAGGCAAGAAAATACCGCTTGCTTTTGAGTTTGATTGTCAGTATAATGTCAATATGTTGACAGGATATTGTCAAAGCAAACATTCTGTAATAAATAAAGCCCTATTGATAGTTGTCGCTATCAATAGGGCTTCCTGTCGTTTGGGGCCGGGTCGTCAAGCGGTTAAGACGCGCCACCTGCAATGGCGAATCGTGGGTTCAACTCCCTCCCCGGCCTCCAACTTTTCAAAAGCCCCGCGCGTTGCTAGTAACAACCCGCGAGGCCGCTTTCTCGCACAGCCGAAGCCATACGGTACTTGGTAACTACATTATAGGCTTCTTGGCTGTGTGGACACAACCTAAAAAGGAGAGTTCACACCATGAATCTACGCGAACAAAAAGGCGAGCGCATAGCGGCTGTAGCCCACATCAAAAGAGACGGCAATCTCTATCTAGTCCCTTCACAATCCGGGCGCGGCAAATATAAAGTTGACCCGCAAGCCAAGACTTGCTCCTGCCCTGACTATGACTTTCGCCGCCAGCCCTGCAAGCATATCTACGCGGTTGAAATCTCCGTTCGGCGCACAGAGACGACAAAGACACGGTGCGGTGTTACGGTCAAGACTGAAACGGTGAAAGTCACTCGCAAGACCTATAAGCAGGAATGGCCCGCCTACAATAAAGCGCAGACGATGGAGAAAGCGCAGTTCCTATATCTGCTCCATCAACTCTGTCAGGGCGTCGGAGAGCCTGCACAGTACAACGGACGGCCCCGCCTGCCCCTTGAAGATATGATCTTCGCTATGGCGTTCAAGGTCTACTCCACTGTGAGCGGTCGCCGCTTTATGTCTGACTTGAGAGAAGCGCACGCCAAAGCCTACATATCGAAGCTCCCTTGCTATAACTCCATCTTTAATTACTTTGAAGATGAAATGCTGACTCCTTATCTTCAAATGCTCATCGAAGAATCTAGCTTGCCGCTGGCTTCGATAGAGCGCGACTTCGCTATTGATAGTTCGGGCTTTTCAACTTGCCGTTTCTTCCAGTGGGTTGATGCCAAGTATACGAATCCGACGCTACTAGAAAAGCGCGAATGGGTTAAGGTGCATCTATCCTGCGGAGTGAAAACTAACGTCGTGACAGCCGTCCAGATCACTAATATGTGGGCAGGCGATAGTCCGCAGTTCAAAGGCTTAGTCGAAAAGACCGCTGAAAACTTTGTGATGAATGAAGTCTCAGGAGATAAGGCTTATCTGTCGGCTAAGAATCTGCAAACCGTCGTTGATAATAACGCGATGCCTTACATCCCTTTCAAGGCCGATAGCGTGGCGGATAAGAAGCACCATAGCCCGCTCTGGAAAAGTATGTACCATTACTTTTCATACAACACGGAGCGGTTCATGCAGAGCTATCATAAACGCTCAAATGTTGAATCAACATTCAGCATGATAAAAGCTAAGTTCGGGGATGCGTTACGGAGTAAGACGAGGACGGCGCAGATCAACGAAGCACTTTGCAAGGTGCTATGTCATAACATCTGTTGTCTGATACAGAGCATGTATGAGCTTGGATTGAAACCGAAGTTCTACGCGCAGGTTGCGTAAGTATAAGACGCTTGCCAGTAGCTTCTAAGGTATCGAAGGGGGACTTGAGGCGGCGACTCTAGCCGCCTCAATCTTTTCCATCTCTTTCGCCATTAAGTGAATCACTCCGCTGCACAGTTCAAATACAATTGGTGCTTCATCCAGGGGAACGGTTATCTCTGGATGCGCGTAGGCATTTCTATCCTCACGAATCTCGCCTAATCGGTTAGTGATCGCTGCGGGTGCGCCATTAGCCGCAAGTTGGTTGTTGTAGTTGTACCAATCGCGGCGAGGGAAAGCCCATGCTGTGCCGGTAAGTGTTTCGTAGTAGGCAAGCATCAACGCTTCGGTCGCCCTGCATACGTGAAAGGCGCAGGCCGTCGGAACATCAAAAGCAAGGCATCTGCCCGCTTCTTTCATGTCATCAATTGTCAGTTGCGGCATTACCTTTAGAAGATTCTTAGGAAACCTCTTTTCTGCCGACTCAATTAGCTTCTCAGTATCATAGATGCCTTTGGGCGTAACAGAGAAAACGCTAATCCTTCTCGACTCGCGCTCAAACAGAACAGGAAACTCGTCCAAGAGTTCATTAAGCCTCTTGATGAACAGTTGACCAATTTGTTCGTCCTTACCCTCTCCTTTTGAAGCGGAATCAAGCCTCTCTTTGTATTCACCAATTAACTCTGAAATGTTTACTGCCACTTCCCGCGTGGTTGGAAGTGCTATGTCTTTAGTCGCGTCGAGAAAAAACAGAAGCCACGCGCTCGCCTTAAACATTATCTGAAACAATGCGGGTTCAGTAAGTTTATCTGTGCTGTCAATGACCTTGAGTTCGCTCATTACAGCGCCGAATTTGAAAAAGGTGGGAAGATGGACTCTTTGCATATCGCCTCCGTTAATGGGGCAAAAGAACTCACCCCAAAATTCAGGCAATTCTGTTGCGTATCTCCCTACATTATCAAGCAAAAAAATCTCTTGTACAGACATCTTGCCCAAAAACCTTTCTGCCTGCCCAAAAAGCCAACCTTAAACCGGGCTTTTTAGGCAAAGCCCATAGCCCAAGCCTTGCCCGGAAAGTGCAAGACTTACACGACATTTCGGGCAAGAAGAATTTCTGCCCGAAATGTCTGTGGAAGGATGGTACTCTGCGCGGCATGGCAAACGAATCTCAACCCATCAAGAATAAGCCTGTGATTATTACAGCAGCCATTTCTGGTTTCTTTCTGGTTTACAAGGTAGTTGATGCTGCCGGTAACGCGGAATATCTTTTACAAAAGGCCGGACTTAGTGAGCCTGTGGCAAAGTTCTTAGGTTCTTCGCGGGGGATAGACCTCCTAGTTGCGGCTTCTTTGCTCGTATTTCTGGTGGTGCTTATCCGCAAGCTGAATCAACATCAAGTTCTAAGTCAGCCAGAAGCAAATGAAGGCAAGCGGCAAGAGGTAAGTCCTACTCCTGTTAAAGAGCCCTGCCCAGACAAGTGGCTACACGATATTGCGAAGAACGACAAGAATTTCATTGACCAATACGTGAAGGTACTTAGCTGGACTTTATCCATTTTTGATCTTTGAAAAGAAAACGCAGGGCCGGTAAGCTGCTGACCGTTTCCGCCAAGAAAAAGTCAGTGGAGGCTCACCATGCCCTGCGAGTTAATGAATCTGATAGTAGCATTCGCGCCGCTCTTCTCCAAGCCTGTTTTCCGACACGCTCAAGTCCTGCTCATGGGTGCGATTCTCGCGCCCGGCAAGCGCACCGTGACCTCGGCCTTGCGCGTCATGGGCAAGAGTCAGGACGAGCATTTTCAGAACTATCATCGCGTCTTGAGCCGCGCCATCTGGTCGAGTCTGGCTGCTAGTCATCTCTTGCTTTCGTTGCTGGTCAGCACATTCTCGCCGACGGGAACCATCGTGATGGGGCTCGATGACACCATCGAACGACGCCGCGGCGAGAAGATCAAAGCCCTCGGCATCTACCGTGACCCGGTACGCTCTTCTCATTCGCATTTCGTCAAGGCGAGCGGCTTGCGCTGGCTCTCCCTGATGCTGCTCTGTGAGATTCCGTGGGCCGGGCGAGTCTGGGCCTTGCCATTTATGACCGCGCTGTGCCCTTCGGAGCGATACTGTCGTGAGCGCGGGCGCGCCCACCGCAAGTTGACCGAGCGTGCGCGCCAGATGCTTCTTCTGGCGGCGCGCTGGCTGCCACAGCGTGAGGTGGTCATCACGGCCGACAGTAGTTTCGCGGCCCTCGAGTTGTTGGCGGCCGTGCGCTCGTCCGTCACAGTGGTGACACGGCTGCGCCTGGATGCGGCCCTGTATGAACCAGTCGCGGCGCGCAGGGCTGGACAGGTCGGGCGACCACGCAAGACAGGCCGTAGGTTGCCGACACTTCAAGGTGTGGCGGCTCGGCGCGAGACGCGCTGGCAGAAGTTGAAGGTCAAGAACTGGTATGGCGAAGGTGAACGAATGGTCGAAGTCGTCTCCTCGACCTGCGTCTGGTATCACAGAGGCTTGCCGCCTGTTCCCATTCGCTGGGTGTTGGTGCGCGACCCGCAAAAGAAGTTCTCGACCCAGGCACTGCTCTCGACCAAGCTCGAGGCTGAGCCTTGCGAGATACTGGAATGGTTCGTCCGCAGGTGGCAGATGGAAGTGACCTTTGAAGAAGTCCGTGCACATCTGGGAGTGGAGACCCAACGCCAATGGTCGGAGAAAGCGATTGCGCGCACCACCCCGTGTTTGCTGGGGCTGCATTCGTTGATTAGCTTGCTGGCTGCTCGGCTGCTCAAGCAGCGCAAACTGCCAGCACGAGGCGCGGCGTGGTATGCCAAACAAGGCGCGACCTTTTCCGACACGATTGCGTTTATTCGCCGCTGCTTGTGGGATCATCAGCATTTTCAGATGTCGCAGATAACCGGCGACATGATAAAAGTCCCGCGCTCGTTACTAGAGCGCCTGACAGAGACGCTGTGTTATGCAGCGTAAATGGATAAAGTCCAGCTAAGCTGGACTTTATCCATCTACGCTGCATAGCAGAGCGTTTCTGTGAGCCGCTCCACTAATGAGCGCGGGACTTTTATCATGTCAGAGTCCGTTTTCGACATCTGAAAATGTTGATGCGACCACAACCATCGCCGTACCCAGGCAATCGTGTCCGAGAAAGTCGCACTCTGTTTGCCATACCATGCCGCGCGCCGGACTGGGACTGCTCGCTGCTTGAGCAGGCTGGCCGCCAGCAACGCCGTCAACGAGTACAAGCCCAACAAGCAGGGTGTCGTGCGCGCAATCGCTTTCTCAGACCACTGACGTTGCGTCTCGACTCCCAGATGCGCGCGCACCTCCTCGAAGGTGACCTCTACCGTCCAACGCAAGACGAACCATTCAAGTATCTGTTGCGGCTCAGCCTCCAGTTTCGTCGAGAGCAGAGCTTGCGTCTCGAACTTACCCACAGGGTCACGCACCAGCACCCAGCGGATTGGAACGGCGGGCATGCCAGCGTGATACCAGACGCATGTCCCAGAGACGACTTCCACTTGGCGCTCGCCTGCACCATACCACGCGCGGACTCTCAGTTGTTGCCAGCGAGTCTTTGGGGCAGCGGCTACTTGCTTCAAAGTCGGCAGACGCCTGCCTTTCTTGCGCGGTCGCCCCATCTGAGTTCGCTTTCTCTCAGACGCCGGTTCATAAAGCGCGGCATCGAGCCGCAAGCGGGTGATGAGACAGACCTGCTGGCGCACGGCCTCCAACAACTCAAGAGCAGCAAAACTGCTGTCGGCGACGACTACCACTTCGCGCTCGGGCAACCATCGCTTGACCAACAGCAGCATCTGGCGAGCGCGCTCGGTCAACTTCTGATGCCTGCGTCCGCGCTCTTTGTGGTAACGCTCAGATGGGCACAGCGCGGTCAGAAAGGGGAGCGCCCAAACACGACCAGCCCACGGAATCTCGACCAGGAGCATCAAGGAGAGCCAACGCAAACCGCTCGCCTTGACGAAATGCGAATGACTGGAGCGCACCGGGTCACGGTAAATGCCTTTGGCCTTGATCTGGTCGCCGCGCCGTCTTTCAATAGTGTCGTCGAGTCCCAGCACCAGCACTCCAGCGGGCGCAAATGCCGTCAGCAGCAGCCAAAGCAAGAGGCGACTGGCAGACAGCGTAGACCAGACAGCGCGACTCAGGACGCGATGATAGTTCTGAAAGTGCTTCTCCTGACTTTTGCCCATGACGCGCAGGACGGAAGTGACGGTGCGCTTTCGCGGAGCAAGGATCGCGCCCATGAGCAAGAGCTGAGCGTGCTGGAAAACAGGCTTGGAGAAGAGGGGCGCGAATGCTACCATCAGGGCCATAAACTCGCAGGGCATGGTGAGCCTCCACTGACTTTTTCTTGGTCGAAACGGTCAGCAGCTTACGCGCCCTGCGTTTTCTTTTCAAAGATCAAAAATGGATAAAGTCCAGCTTAGGTGCGAGATTTTCCAGCACGAATTGTTTCAGCTCGCGCCATACGTCGTTTTCAAAATCACCATACTAAATGCTTCCGTCTATCCAATTTCTATTGCCGAGGATTCCGTAAAGGGCAACGTTTACTTAGGCTCACAGATGCTCAGCAAAGACGTGAAGATAATTGAAAACTCTGCCAGGTATTGCGATCACGGGAAGAGTGACTATTTCCTCCTGTCCTTGTGGCTTAGTGCGGAGGAAGTGGCCTGCGTACTCAACGCGCCGGATGATGCCGATGCGTTCCGGCTTGGGCACTTGGATATTTTTATTAAGGGCGGTTCCCCTGAGCACAACATAGAATCTAAAAAGTTGGGTTTATACGGCGTAAGCCTTTCAAGTAAGCCGCTCCGCGAGCACCACCCCAAACTCAAGATAGAAATTCAACGCAACGAACTAAGGGATTTCTTCGATTTATCAAAGGGCAATGATTGGGAGGTAGGTTGCTATATCAACATGAGGATCGCCCTTGAGAATCCCCGCCTACAGCCCGCCGAAATCCAGAGTTTTCGCCTCAGAGTTGGAGTGGGCGACAAACAACAGACTAAGCGTGCCGAGGCTGGCGAAATCTCAGACCGACGTGGAATTGACACGGACGGGACGGTCCGAATTGTAGGCACCAAGCTAAGCAATCTGAACCGGCAGCCGTTATCGGTGGAGCAAGATAGCCCCCCTCTTAGCGGCGATCTTCAGTTTATTTTTATGGGCGTCTTAGTGGACGAAATAGACGACAGTAATGCGACGCTAATAATTACTGACGTGAAAGGCGAGGAGCACCGCTCAGACTTCGTGCTTAAAAGAGCGCCACCCAAGTCGCCCCTTCTTAGGTGACTTCATTCAGCCCAAAAGTTCGGCTCAACGCCTAACTCGTAAATGGACTGAATGACGCAGTACAGGTTATGGCACAGAATCTTACAAAGCACTTCGCTGGTCTGAGCGACAGCCGTCTTGCTGCGGTGGCGTTCGCCAAACTTGGCTTTGATCATTGAAAAGACGTTTTACGTTAGAAGAAGATGGCGGCGCGTCTGTCCGAAGGTGGACAGACGCGCCGCCGTTTTGTGTTAGGTGGTGGTTGGTGGTGTGTTGTTGCGTTTGCGTGTCAGGCCGCTCTTGCGTTCGCTCTTGCGCCTGTAGCCCATCGCTTCGTAAAGCGCGCTGTCGGGGTCTTCGGTCGGGTCGGCCAGCACGCCCGCGACGACCTGTTGGGCTTTGACGAGGAAGTCGGCGTCGGCGCGGTCGCGGTCTGCTTGCGCCTGCCTGAGTTGGTCTTCGAGATCGTCTATGCGCTGGCGCGCAGCTTGTGCAGGCTGGATGGCGGCCTGAAACTGCGCGAACGTCATCCCGCCGAAGCTTTTAGTGGGAGCCAGTGTCTCCCAAGCGTTGAGCATTCGTTCGAGTTTAAGCTGATTGTCTTTAGGGGATGCTGCCATGATGTGAGATACCTTTCTCCGGCGCTTTGAGTGGCGCACGGTGTGCTGCTGACTGTGGCGTGCTCATGTGAGGCACGTCAGGATGCAAGGACAAGGGACTGAGGGCGGCGGCGCTTGCCGCGACTGTCCAGGGGAAGCGGCTTTTGTTGAGGAAAACCTTGATTTCTGCCCAAAACCCGCGCCCGGACGCGGCAGTTTGCCACCGGAAATCGCAATTTTCAAGCCCGGAGTTGCAACTTCAAGCCTGGGAGTTGCAAGTCCGAGGCTTGGAGTTGCGACTCCCAAAGCCGGAGTTGCAATCCCCTGCCCAGGTTACGCAAAACCCGACTCCGGTTCCGTGGAACCGGAGTCGGGTTGCGTGCAACGGTGCGATCGAGCTGCCTTCCAATCTCAGGGTGGAGAGTTGGCTGCGTGTGCTCTCCCGGTGCGCCCCTATTGTACTTTAAAACTGTGCCAAAAACTCACTTCCGGCCAGGCTTCGGTTTGGCCGGTAATCTGACTGGCAGATCAAGCTCGTCATCAATCAATTTGTCCACATGGACGCCTGCCAGACGTGCATACTGCAAAAGGACCGGCAGCGGCGGCTCACGCTTTCCATGTTCATAGTCCGAGATTCTGTTATACACAAGCACATCTTCAAAGCCTATGTAGATCAGGAAATAGAGTTCGATCATCGCGCTACGGCTTCTCCAGTCGCAGGGATTTTTTCTCGAAGTCTATGGTCACGCGGTATGACTTGAGGAAGTTCAGGCCGACGAGGCCGTGTATGCCGAGCCCCGGCGGCGCTATCCTGTTCAGGTCGAGAGAGCACGCGGCCAGGCTCGAAGCCTTCGCGCCGCCCACCTCCAGCGTGTCGATCTTCAGGAGTCTCATCTCGCCGCCGGCGGGGCCGACCACCACCGTGCCGAATCCACCCTTCCATTCAGGGAGCTTCAACTCGTCCGCCAGCTTGTTGTCCAGGCAGGTGAAGGTCGCCCCTGTGTCGAGCACGAAGTCGTAGGGGCCGCGCCCGTTGATCTTGACGGAGACGATGATGGCCGCGTCGTTCGGCCCGGCCATCTTGAATGCGACCGTGCCGGGCGCGGCGTCGGCAGGCGCTCCGACGTCCCTCGTCAAAGGTAGCTCGCAGCCGGATAATTGGGCCAGGAGCAGGAGGACTAGAAGCGCTCTCAAAGATGTTCGCATGGTCAGAAGTGGCTTCAAACGGCGGGCTGGCAAGCCTCCGCCAGCAGCTCGAAGGAGCGCAGCCGCGCCCGGTGGTCGAAAATCTGCCCCGCGGCCATCACTTCGTCGGCCCCCGTTAAATCGACGAAAGCCTCCAGCCCGCGGCGCACAGTCTCCAGGGTTCCGACGAATGAGTAGCGGAGCGCGCGTTCGACGCCCGCCCTCTCGAATGCGGACCAGCGGCCTTCCATCGAATCGACGGGCGGCGGCAAGAGTCCTGGGCGGTTGCGGCGCAGGTTGAGGAACGCCTGCTGGACGGACGTGAAGAGCCTATGGGCTTCCGCCTCCGTGTCGGCCGCGAACACGTTGACGCACGGCATGGCGTAGGGCTCGCTTTGCGCCTCCGAGGGGCGGAACTCGTCCCTGTAAATTTTGAGCGCTTCCATCAGGAGGTCTGGCGCGAAGTGCGAGGCAAAAGCGAAGGGCAAGCCCAGCACGGCCGCCAACTGCGCGCTGTAGAGGCTTGAGCCCAGCAGCCAGACAGGCACGCGCAGTCCCTCGCCGGGCACGGCGCTCACCAGTTGGCCTGGCTCGGCTGGGGCGAAGTAAGAGAGCAGTTCCGCCACGTCGCGCGGGAAATCTTCCACCGTGCCTGAGAGGTGGCGGCGCAGGGCGCGCATCGTGAGCGGGTCCGTGCCTGGGGCGCGCCCGAGTCCCAGATCAATCCTGCCAGGGTAGAGACTCTCCAGCGTGCCGAACTGCTCTGCGACGACGAGCGGCGCGTGGTTCGGGAGCATGACGCCGCCGGAGCCGACGCGGATAGTCTTCGTGCGGCCCGCGACGTGCCCGATCAGGACGGCGGTCGCGGAGCTGGCGATGCCCTTGATGTTATGGTGCTCGGCCAGCCAGAAGCGCTTGTAGCCCCAACCTTCTGCGTGCTGTGCCAAATCCACCGTCTCGCGGAAAGACTCGCCAACCGTCCCGCCCTCCCTGACAGGAGCCAGGTCTAGAACCGAAATGCGTATCCCCCTTGTGCCTTCCATATCTTTCCTTGATGATAACAGACGCGTTATTGAATGAGCAGGCGACAAGCAAAGTACATAGAACTTTCACTTCCTCTACACGTTTTTTCATTACATTCACCAACGTGTTACCGATTTGGCTACAGGCCGGGTTGTGGGGACTGCTCGCGGGGTCCGCGTTGCTGTTGGGGGCGGCCGCGGGCTACTTCGCCAACGTGCCGCAGCGCCTCATTGCCGCGATCATGGCCTTCGGCGGTGGTGTGCTCATCTCCGCGCTCTCGTTCGATCTGATGGACGAGGCGTACAGGCGCGGCGGCTTCGACTCGACGGCCGTCGGCTTCCTGGGCGGGGCCATCATCTACACGGCGGCCAACTGGTGGCTGGCGCGACAGGGCGCGAAGCACCGCAAGCGTTCCGGCAATCAACAGCCGTCCGAATCTGAAGACAGCGGGAGCGGGCTGGCTATCGCCGTCGGCGCGCTCCTCGACGGCGTGCCTGAATCAATCGTCATCGGCGTAAGCATGATCGGCGGGGAGGGCGTCAGCTGGGTGGCCGTGGCGGCCATCTTTCTCTCGAACATCCCGGAGGGGCTGTCTAGTTCGGCCGGGATGAAAAAGGCGAAGCGGTCGGCGCGTTACATCTTCGGCGTGTGGGCGGGCATCGCCTTGATTTCCGGCGTCGCGGCGCTCTTGGGCTACGCCGTCTTCAGCCACTTCTCCGGCGAGGTCATCGCGGCGACGACGGCCGTGGCGGCCGGGGCCATCCTCGCCATGCTCGCAGACACGATGATGCCAGAGGCGTTTGAAGAGGCCCACGACCTCGCGGGCCTCATCACGGTAGCAGGCTTCCTCGTAGCCTTCATCCTCACTAAACTAGGCTGACGATTTCATCGCGGCCTCTTCATCACGCCAGTCGCTGGCTTCATCAAGCAACCGCCGCGAGGCTTCGTCCAGTTCGAGTTTCGTGGCTTCGATTAGATCGTTCAGTTGCTCAAGGCTGGTGGCGCTGGCAATCGGCGCGGTGACGGCCGGGCGCTGGATGAGCCACGCGAGCGCGACGCGCGCGGGCGTGGAGCCCAGCCGCTCGGAGACTTCGTCGAGCGCCTTGAGGATGCGGAGGCCGCGCTCGTTGAGATACTTGTTCCCGACGCTGGCGCCGCGCGCGCTCTTGCCTAGGTCGGCTTCGGAGCGGTACTTGCCGGAGAGGAAACCGCTCGCCAGCGCGTAGTAGTTGATGACGCCGACGTTCTCTTCGAGACACAAGGGTTCGAGTTCCGCCTCGAACGCCGCGCGGTCGTAAAGGTTGTACAAAGGCTGAAGGCTTTCGTACCTCGGCAAGCCACTTTCCTTGCTGACGCGCAGCGACTCTCTGAGTCTCTCCGCGCTGAAATTCGACGCCCCTATGGCCCTCACCTTACCCTGCCGGATTAACTCTGCGTAGGCTTCGAGCGTCTCTTCCGGCGCAGTCTCCGGGTCATCCTTGTGCGACTGGTAGAGGTCTATGTAGTCGGTTCGCAGGCGTCTCAGCGATTCTTCGGCGGAGCGCAGAATGTAAGACTTCTTGAGCCCCTTCTCGCCCCGCATCTCCCACCCGACCTTGGTGGCGACGATGACATCCTCGCGGCGTCTGCCTCCGCGCGCGAGCCAGTTACCGATGATCGTCTCAGACTCGCCGCCCGTGTTGCCTGGAGCCCAGGCCGAGTAAGCGTCCGCGGTGTCCACGAGGTTAAAGCCCGCGCCGACGAAAGCGTCCAGCAGCTCGAACGAAGTCGGCTCGTCAACCGTCCACCCGAAGACGTTGCCGCCGAAAGCGAGCGGCGCTATTTCCAATTCGGAGTTCCCTAACCTTCTTCTCTTCATTTTCTCTCCCTATCCCGGTCGTTCTTTTTGGGCGGGCCTTTCGGCCCCCAGTAATATTTTTGGAGGAGCAGTTGGTAGAGGAGGATGACGGCGGCGATTGCAACTGCGGAGACGATGATGAGCGCGAGCATGATGGTCTGAATTTACACCCGTGGGGCTTCGACCTCAACTCGCCGGCTGGTCGGCGAGCTGGCGGTGGACGGCCAGGATCAGTTCTTCGACGTAGGGCTTGGCGACGAAGACTTGCGCGCCGACGTAGAGCGCCTCATCCTTGTCGGAGTTGAAGGCCGCGCCCGAGTAGAAGATGATGGGGGTGTGCGGGTCGAACTCGCGTATCTTGCGACACAGGCCGAGGCCGGCCTCGCGCGGGAACCACTCGTCCAGGATGTAGAGGTTGAAAGATTCCGCCCGCGCCAACTTCAGCCCCTCGCTCACGGTCTTAACGGCCGTCACTTCGTAGTTCTCCTGCCCGAGCAACTGGACGAGCATAGCGCAGATGTCCTCGTCGTCGTCAACGCAGAGAATGCGCCGCTTCGTCGGCTGCATAGGGGGAAACCTCCGGGGGATCAGTTCGACAGGCCCGCAATTATATACTCGCCTGTAAGAAAATGCGGAATGATGAATGCGGAATGATGAATTAAAGACGATTGCCTTTTAATTCATCATTCCGCATTCATCATTCATCATTGCTTTTCAGGCGCTGGCGCTCATCTCGTGGCGTTCGAGTTTGAGGTAGAGGCCGCGGCGCGTGAGGCCGAGTTCGCGTGCGGCGCGCGAGATGTTGCCGCCGTGCTTGCGCAGGGCTTCGGCGATCATGCGGCGTTCGAGGTCGGCGAGGGCGTCGGCCAAGGTGATGTACTGGCCGGGGGAGCCTGCCACGGCGCTTAAGGGCGTGATCGAAGACTGCGGCGTCGAGGGCGCGGAGGTGCGCGTCAGCTCCGGCGAGAGTTGGTCGGGCGTCAGCACCGCGCCGTCCTCTGCGCGCGCGACGATGCGCTGCACTTCGTTGCAGAGCTGGCGGACGTTGCCCGGCCAGTCGCAGACCATCAGGAGGTCTATGGCCTGCGGCGTGATCTCTATGTCGCGCCGGCCGAACTTGGCGGAGTAGTGGTTGACGTAGTAGTTGACGATGGTCGGAATCTCCGAGCGCCGCTCACGCAGCGGCGGGACCTTCAGGCGGATGACGTTCAGCCTGTAGTAAAGGTCCTCGCGGAACTTCCCTTGCGCGACCATCTCTTCGAGGTCCGTGTTGGTGGCGGCGATGATGCGCACGTCCACCTTGGCCGGGCGCTGCTCGCCGAGCGGCTGAATCTCACCCTCTTGCAGGAAGCGCAAAAGCTTCGGCTGCACGTCGAGCGGGAGGTCGCCCACTTCGTCCAGAAAAAGTGTGCCACCGGCGGCCGAGCGGATGACGCCGGGCGAATCGTTGACCGCGCCCGTGAACGCGCCGCGGCGGTAGCCGAAGAGGTAGCCTTCCGACAACTCCTTCGGCACGGCCGTGCAGTTGAACGGGACGAAGACCTTCGAGCGGCGCGAGGAGAGCGCGTGGATGGCGCGCGCGACCAGTTCCTTGCCTGTGCCACTTTCGCCCGTGACGAGCACCGTCACGTCCGACGAACGAATCTTGTGTACCTCTTCGACGAGCCGCGTCATGGCCGGGCTGGAGTGTATGAAGCCGGGCATCAGGCTGGAGCCGGCTCCAGTGTCCTGATCCTGCGGCCCCGTGTGTTCGCGCGTGCGTGCGCGCAGGGCGCAAACGTCTAGGCCCAGCTCGACGACGCGCAGGAGCGGCTCGATGGAGATATGGCCGGGCAGTGTGGCCGCCTCGCGCGGCGAGACCATGAGCAGCGCCGGCGGGGCGTTCGGCGCGCGCAAAGGGAGGAACGTGGCGTCCTGCGACGCGGCGAACTCTTCCCTCTCGGCGTCCGACCTGGCCTGGGCGAAGAATTGTGCCAACTCGGCGGCCTCGTCGCTCGGGCAGCCGTGTGCGACGACCACCTTGTAGGTCTTGTTCTCGGCGGGCTCGAAGATGACAACGCGGCTCGCGGCCGTCTCCTGATCCAGGACGGCGGCCAGCTCGCGCAGCAGCAATTCGCGCGAGGCCACAGCCTCTGCGAGTCTCAAGGTCAGAAGTTGCGCCAGCGCCGATTGCTCGCTATGTCGATCGGGCGCGCTGTGGTCGAGCGCGGCCAGAGCCTCTTCGGCGCGCTTGAGGTCCAGGGTCGCGCCCAGCTCGCGGAAGGTGTGGACGGCGCGCGCCAGGTACTCTTCGGCGCGCTCGGGCTGTTGTCTGGCGTAGGCCCTGCCCAGCTCGAAATTTGCGCGCGTGCTGCGATAGCGGTCGCCGAGCATCTCGAAGATGGAGGTGCTACGCGCGAAGTGCTGCGCGGCGAGCGCCGGGTCGTCCTGCGCCATGGCGAGCCGGCCGTAGAGGCGCTGCGATTCGCCAATGATGGCCAGGTCGGTCGGCGACTCGGTCGTCTCGTCGGCCACCTTCAGCAACTCCGCGCCGCAGGCCACGAGGTCGCCCACGAGGAGCAGACCTTCGGCCAGTATCAGGCGCGCCTCGCAGGTGGCCTGGCGGTCGCCTATGCCTTCGGCGAGTTCGAGCGCGGCGCGGCCCTTGTCGAGCGCGCCAGCGGCGTCGGCCATCGCTAGGTGGCAGCGCCCGAGCGTGCGCAGGGCCTGGCCTGAGTACCACTTGTTGCCGTTTTCGGTGGCGAGCGCGACGGCGCGCTCCAGATATTTTCTGGCCTCTTCGAGGTCGCCGCGCAGGATGCACAGGTCGCCGAGCGAGTCCAGGATGGTGGGAACCTGCGCGCCGCGCTCGTCTATCTCGGAAGCCAGGAAGAGAGAGCGCTCCAACGACTGTTGGGCGCGGTCCCACTCGCCGACGAGCATCAGATTGATGCCCAGGTTGTTGTAGCCGAGCGCGGCGCTCGCCCTGTGCTCTGTGCCCTCGTAGTAGCGTATGGCTTTTTCGAGGTAGCGGATGCCCTCCTGCGGGCGCTTGAGGAACCAGCAGGCCCCGGCCATGTTCGAGTAAATCTTGCCGAGGAGGTACGGGGCCGGGTGGTCGCCGACGAGCTTGAGCGCCTGCTCGAAGTTCTCCAGGCCCGTCTCGTAGTGGCCCTCCAGCGTGTCGGCCATGGCGATGGCGAAGTAGGCTTCGGCGAGGCCGCGCCAGTCGCCTATGTCGCGGTAATGGTCAAGGGCCTTCTGCGAGTGGTCGCGCGCGATGGTGAACTCGCTGATGCTGCGGTAGGTGCGCGCCAGCGCGGCGTAGATGGCTCCGAGGTGCGCGTGCGAGCCGCTTTCGGTCTCTTCGCGCAGGGCGGTGTTCAAGAGGGCTATGGCCTTGGGATGGTCGCCCGTGTAGTTGTAGGCCAGACCGATCTGGACGCGCAGGCAGGCCGTGGCCTCCTTGTCGAGCTTGGCGCGCGCCTCCGGCAGTTCGTACATCTGCACGGCTTCGAGCGACTCGCGGTAGCGGCCCTGCATTTCGAGGGCGGCCGAGAGGACACAGCGCGCCTTCGCGAGGAGCGAAGCGTCCTGGCGCGCGCTGCTGATGAGTGGAGCGAGGCGCGTCTTGACTTCGTTGGAGAGCCCCTGGTCTAGCAGCGACCGTATCTCTTCGAGTTCGGCGGCCAGCTCCTCGCGCGACGCCCCGGCCCCGCGGGCGCGCGAGCGCTGGATGCGGGCGCGCACGTCCGCTAGATCAACCACACCGGGTTCAGGCTTGTGTTTTTCTTTCGTCAAAGGTCACCGTCGAAGGGCGTGTCGGCCAAGTAGATTGAAGATAAACGCCTAATAGGCGCTGCATTTCAATTTGCGCTTGGCAGAAGGGCCCGTCAGCAGGGTGGCGAGCGGCGTGCCCTCCCACAGGCCGCCGCCCAGGAAACTGCCGGGCGTGAACGTTGAAAATTTAACACATGAAACTGTCAGCGTCCACTATGAGGAAGAAGCTTTAAGGAAGAAGGGCAAGGCCCGGCTGCGAGCCCGTAGTATAATGTTCACCCACCCACCCAATCTTTAAGACACAGTCCACCCATAAAATGAGAGGGGCTGCGAATGCGAACCACATTTGATATTGGGAATGAGGCGGAAGGCGTCGTGCTCGGCCACTACGTCAAAGCCGGGTTAAGGGTCTGCGTCCCGTTCGGCACAGGCGCTCCCTACGACCTCGCTGTTGACACGGGCGCTCGGATCGTAAAGGTTCAAGTCAAGACCGCCACCTTCGAGAGAGGCTGCATACAATGCAAAACC
Organism: uncultured Acidobacteriota bacterium; assembly: GCA_963848875.1. Lineage (GTDB taxonomy): Bacteria > Acidobacteriota > Blastocatellia > Pyrinomonadales > Pyrinomonadaceae > QHXM01. The sequence continues at coordinate 590,916 of CAWKFJ010000006.1, read as the reverse complement.
AGGCGAAGAAATGCGAGCTACGAACGAACAATGCGAAGGTACGAAAAGGGCGAGGTTGATTATTTCGCTATTTACTGCCCACAGTTGAATGAACTGTACGCAATGTCCTTTGAGGCAGCCAACGTGTCAGCATCATTGAGAATCGAGCCCACTCTCAACAAGCAGGAAAAGTATATCCGATGGGCTAAAGATTACTGCTGGGAGAAGCACATTGCGGAATTGAAAAGTGAATAGCGGGGGCGGGACTTGAACCCGCGGCCTTGAGGTTATGAATCTCACGCTCTAACCAGCTGAGCTACCCCGCCATACGGTTGAATTATAACCAAGCCGAAGGTTATCGGCAATTGAGGCTGAGAACTGAATAATGAGCAATCGTGAGTTGAGTGGATACGTCGCTTTCGCAGAGCAGGCCGAGCCCGATCTTTTCGGGCGCGGGCAGAAGGCGGCGTTGGATTCTCTGGAGGCAGTCACGGCCGCACGGGTTGAAGGGCGAGCCCTCACGATGGACGACGCCATAGAATTAGCATTGATTGTGGGAAGTGGTGATGAAGTAGACTGCGGCCTCAGTCCAGGAAGTATTTGACCGTCTCCATCAGTTTGTCTACCTCGGGCTTGGCGACGAAGGCGTCCGCCTCTGAGACGACCGCCTCCTGCCTGTCGGACTCACGCGCGGCGCCCGAATAGACGACGACCGGCGTGTACTCGTCGAACTCCCGCACCTTCAGACAGAGCTTGTGGCCGTCGCCGTCCGGCAGCCAGATGTCCAGGACGAGCAGGTCGAAGGTCTGCGTCTGCGCGAGGAGCAGCCCCGTCGTGGCGTTCTCGACGGCGATGACGTAATAGCCCTCGCGCTCCAGCAGCAGTGTGAGCATGGAGCGTGTGTCTTCGTGGTCCTCGACGCAGAGGATGCGACGCCTGGCTGCCGGCATGGGGGAGCGCCTCCTGACAGAGAGCGTGTGTCAGAGCTTGGGAGAGGGCGGATTCTACGCTGCCCCCTGCCTTCGCGTCAATGCGCGTGCTGGCAGAAAAAGAGAAACGGCCGCGCCTCCCCCGAAGCGCGGCCGCCCAATGTTTGCTTTCCCCCTGAGAACCCCCTTGTCCTGACACCGCTGAAGATAAGACCTTCTGTTTGAGGAACTGTCCTTAAGATTTCACATTTTCTTGTTTTATGCCGGAGGCCGCAGCAGCCTGTTCATCTCCGCGGCGAGCTTGTCGGCGTCGAACTGGGGCATGTAATAGTCAGGCGCGGGCGGCTCGTCCTTCCACTCGGCGTCGCGGCCGTAGACCAAATAGGCGTCACGCGCGAGCTTCTGCATCTTCATCACGCGCTTGTACGTCTCTCTCGTCGAGCCCTCGGCGTCCCAGAGGTGGCTCGTGCGCTCGTCACCGATCCTGGCGGTCGCCTTCGACACGGTCTCCTCCACGTCGGCCGGGAACGTCGGCGTCCACACGACGTAGACGCGCGCGTCACCGTCTTTAATCTGGTCGAGTATGCTTTTGACTTCGGAGGACCCCCGAGCGACGCAGCCCTCTCAAGTGGGCGAGAGCAGCGTCACCAGCCTGACTTTCCCCTTGTCGCGGTTGAAGCTCGCGCGCAGTTCCCCCAGGTCCGTCGAGGACGAACGATCTTGGCCCACCGGAGGAGCGGGTGGTGCGTTTTGCACGTCGCCGGGGGAAGCGCACGCCGCCAGTAATGCCAGGCACAGCGCCAGCGCCGGAAAAATTTTAAGCCTCACAAGAATGCTCCTTAACGTGATCTACCGCGCGCCGAGTTTATAAACCTCACTCTCCGGGTGATAGGCTTTCCAGTCGAACCAGTAGTCGTTGAGGACGGCCACGCGATTGAGCTGACGGCCGGCGAGCGGCCCCGTCGTGGCACGGCCCGCGAAGTCCCACTCGCTGCCCGTCTCCGCGTCAACCATCACGAGCGGGGACGTGTCCGTCTTGACGAAGAACTCCAGCTTGCGTCCCTCGACCGTCCTCTCGTAGGCGCGCACGGATTTTTTGTCTTCGCCGACGACGATGAAAATTGGCACACCGCCGACCGAGTCCAGAATCGGGCTCTGCCTCACCACGGCGTCGAAAGGATAAGCCTTGGACGCACCATTCACGGCGACGCCGACGACGAGCGTGCGCGGCTCAAGCTGCGGGTCTATGCCCTTGGAGGTCGTGACTGGCACCTTGGACATGCGCGTGTCCCAGTCGGCCGGGGGGTACTTCCCCGCGCGCTCTATCTGTTCGTCGGGCCTGAGCACGCGCCCCTGCGGCTTCTCGCGCTTCCACAGGCCGAAGGTCAACTCGTCGTGAAAGACCTGGCGCAGCTTCTGGCCCTTGAGCGGGCCGAGGATGGCTTCGCCCGTCACCTGCTGCCACCAGGAGCCCGTCTCCTCGTCGCGCATGATGAAGTTCTGGTTGTTAATGCCCGACAGGCGAAAGTTGAGTTTGCGCCCATTGACCGTCGCCTCCCACACCAGACCGGTGTGACAGAGCGTTCAATAGGTGGCGACGATGGGCGTGCCTCCGACCACGTCCTGCACGATATGGTGGTAGGCCATCAGGCGCACGGGATAGGCGACCGCCTCCCCGTTCTGTTCGACGGCCAGCACCATCTCCGTGTCGGCAACGAATGCGGCCTCGCCGGCCCGCGCGTAAGCCGGGTCGGCCAGCGGATTGAATATCCACTCAAAATGGTTCTGGCGTGCGAACCATGTGGCCGCGAGCAGCGGGATGATGACGACGACGAGCGCAGCCTTACGCCACCAGCGGCGCGACCGCGGCCAGAGCCAGACGGCCAAGCCCAGCGCCGCCACCGAAGCCACGAGGCTCGTGAGCGGCGACCAGCGGCGCAGCGTGTAGGACAGCTCAATGCCACTTTGCGTCTGCGCCTTGAAGGGCATGATGACGAAGACGGGGACGAGCACCATCACCAGCACCGCCAGCACGACCACGATAAGGGTCACCCACGCGACCCAGGGGCGCAGGAAGGAAGTGTAGTTTTTCATATCTCTTTTCACTTTTGCGGAGCCGGCGGCGTAGCTGGGGCCGGAATGATGACGGTCGCCTTGTCCGTGCCCGTGTTGCCCATCGTTTGCTGGAAGGCCGAGACTATTATCTCGTAGATCACGGGCTGTCCCGTCCCATTCTTCGGCACAGTCCAACTGGCCGCGAACTGGCTCGGCGCGCCGTACGGCGCGTTCTCGTCAAACTTGAGCGGCAGCTCGACCGCATCATACTCGCCCTGCCTGATGACGGCCATCACGTCGAACAGCGCGGGGTCCCAAGGCGACTTTCCTATGGGGCAGCCGCACATCATCGTCACGTTGGCCCTGATCTCTATCTCCTCTGGCGCGACCGCCGGCAGGAAGTGCGTCGGCGGGTTCAAGACCTGAACCGCCAGGCCCGGAATCTCCAACAGGAACCCGCCGTTTGAGCCGCCCACATTCTTTCCGGGGTAGACCCACTGCGTGGCGGAGACAGTGTTGGCCGCCTGCTGCGCGGCGAGCGGCCCGTAGGCCGTCACCCTGATTAAGCGCGCCTCACTTAAATCGAGCGTCGCCGTGAAGACCGACGCCCCGTCAACCGGCAGGACTTCCGACTGGGTCACGCAAACGTCCATCAGGTTCTGCGGACCCGACCCGCCCGCGGTCGTCCCGCGCGCCAGCAACTCATTGCTGCGAACGTCGTGAATAGTCACGAGCGCCCCGCCTATGTCGTCACCCAGGTACTTGCCGCCTTTGGCGATGACCCTTACGTCCACCTGAGTCTGTATTCCCATCGTCCTCTCCGTTTCGGCCAACAGAGTGTGTCGAGCGGGAGGCATTGTAGCAGGCAATCGCGCCGGCGGGCGCCGGCAAATCAGTCCGGCCTTTCCTGCGGCGGGCGGCGGCCTGGCCCGCTGGGCTTCTGTCCAGAGTTGATTGTAGAGTTAGGCGCGGAGGGTTTGCAGAATGCTGTTCATGGTCATCGAGCGTTTCAGGAACGGGGACGCGGCGGCCGTCTACCGCAGGTTCCGCGAGCGCGGGCGGATGCTGCCCGACGGCTTGCGGTACGTGGAGAGCTGGACCGAAGTCAGCTTCGCGCGCTGCTTTCAACTGATGGAGTGCGACGACCCGCGACTCCTGGATGAGTGGACGGAACGCTGGCAAGACCTCGTCGAGTTCGAGGTCACGCCCGTCATGACCTCGAAGGAGGCGGCCGAGACAATCGCGCCGCGGCTCTGATTCTCTTCCCTGCATCTTATTCCGGGGGCGCGTCGTATACAGACTTCATGCGACCCAGAAACTTCATCATCGCTTTCGCGCTGCTCGCGGGCGCGGCCTGCCTGTACGCGACCAAATCTTCGACGACGCCCGTCGCTTCGGGTCTGGACTATTTCAAGGGGACGTGGACGGTCACGATGAAAAGCAGTCCCGCGCAGTCTTTCCGCTGGACCGTGCGTGAAGACCTGAAGGGCGGCTGGCTGGTCGGGGCCGTCGAGCAGAACGGCGAGCAGGTGTCTGCGGACTTCTGGCGCGAGGCCGGCAAAAAGATAGAGCGTTTCGCCTTCACGGGCGGGGCCCTCTTCGTCCGAGTCGAGAGTCCCGGCTGGGACTCCGGGAGGCTCGTCTTCAACGGCGTCATGAGCGACAAGACCGGCGAGACCAAAGTCAGGGAGACCATCACCAAAGTCAACGACCGCCAATTCCGCGCCCTCTGGGAGATGCAAGACGCTCAGGGCCACTGGGTCGTCTTCTCCGACGAAACCTGTACAAAGCAACAATGAACTTTGTGGGTAGTTGCTTGGTTTGAAATTGAGTGTGTGCCAATGCGGCGTTCACCGCAGAGACGCAGAGGACGCTGAGGTTGCGCAGAGAGTTGAGTCAAGCCTCTGCGCCCCCTCTGCGCTCTCTGCGTCTCTGCGGTGAGTCCGACTCTCTTCTCACTCAACTCTGAACTAACCCACTACAACTTTGCGGGACGAGTGCAGAATCAAGGACTTCTGTTTTATAATTCATCATTCATCATTCCTCGTTCATCATTGCTTTTCCACCGGAGGACAACGCATGTACGAGATGGTCATCATAGGGGCCGGACCCGCGGGCATCAGCATGGCGGCCGAGGCGCGCGGCGTCGGCATCCCCGCCGAGAAAATCGTCATCCTCGAAAAGGGCGACGCTCACTCCTGGGCCATACGCAAGTTCTACCCCGCCGCCAAACCCGTCCTCGCCAACTACAAAGGCATCAAGGCCGTCTGCACCGGCGTCATGTGCCTGACCGACATGAGCAAGGAGGAGACGCTGACCTACATCGACCGCGTCATAGAGCAGTCACAACTCAGCGTCCACTATAAGGAGACCGTCACCGGCATCCGCCCGCTCGAAGGCGGCGGCTTCACGGTCGAAACCAACGCGGCCGCCTACCAGACCGTGCGTTGCGTCATCGCTATAGGCATCCTCGACAAGCCCAACAAGCCCGAGTACAAGATTCCGCCCACGCTCGGCAAGCGCGTCCACTACGACATCACGAGCGTGCCCATCACAGACGAGAACTGCCTGGTCGTGGGCGGCGGCGACACGGCTTCGGAGTATTGCCAGTTCCTAGTCCAGCAGAATAATCGCGTCACGCTCTCCTACCGCCGGCAGGAGTTCGCGCGCCTCAACCCCGTCAACCTCGAAAGCCTGATAGCGCTCGAAACGCGCGGACAAGTACGCATCATCCGCGGCAGCAACATCAGCGCTCTCGAAGACGACGCCGGCCGGCCGCGCGCCGTCTTTCAGGAAGCGGAGCACCCGGCCGAGTCCTTCGACCGCGTCGTCTACGCGCTCGGCGGGACCACGCCGCTCAACTTCCTCAAGGCCGTCGGCATCAAGTTCGAGGGCGAAGTCCCCATCCTGACCCAGGGCTACGAGACGAGCCTGCCCGGACTCTACCTGATAGGAGACTTGAGCGCGGGCAAGAAGGGCGGCTCCATCAACCTCGCCTTCAACATGGCCGCCGAGGCGATGCGCAGCATCTCGACCTGTCCGCTCCCGTCGCCTTCTTAAGGAAACTCTCACGCCGCCGTGCCCGTAAAATAGCTCTATGCTACGATTCGTCTCGATGAAGCTCGTCGGCCTTATAATCTTCTGTTTACTTCTCGCCGGCTGCGCGGGGCGCGATGCGTCCGGCCCCGCAGCCGGGCAGTCCCCTGGCCCCTCTTCGACCGGGGAGGCTCTGCCCGTCGGCGACGCCGAAGAGCGGCTTGAGGTCGCCTCCCGCCTCCGCCGCGAGCTGCGCTCCCAAGGGGCGGACGTAGTGGTCAACGGGACCAGGCTCGTCGTCTCCTACAAGTCCGCATCAATCGACGACGCGCCCGACAATTTTCTTGAGCAACAGGGCAAAGCCGGCATGGCCCGAATCGCTAACGCTGGCTTCGAGACTCTAATCATCCAGGCCAGGGACTCCGGCGGGCAGACGCAGACGAAAGAGATTCCGGTCGTGGCGTATCGAACCAAGTAGATGAAGCGCGTTGAGCACTACATCGGCGAGGTGCTGGACGGCAAGTACAGCATCGAGAAGCTGCTCGGCCAGGGCGGGATGGGCGCGGTCTACCTGGCCGTCCACCTCGGCACGGAGCGCCCCGTCGCGCTCAAGGTCATCGCGCCCGAGTACATGCGCAACGACCAGTTCATTGAAAGGTTCAAGCGCGAGGCCAGGGCCGCAGGCCGCCTGCGCCACCCGAACGTCGTGGACGTGACCGACTTCGGCTTCGCCAGCACGGGCACGGAGAGTGTGGCCTACCTCGTCATGGAATACCTGGACGGCTGCACGCTGGCCGACGTGCTGGGCGAAGAGAAGCGCCTCCCGCTCGACTGGGTCGTGGACATCCTCGAACAGGTCTGCTCGGCCGTGGACGAGGCGCACAAGCAGGGCATCGTCCACCGCGACTTGAAGCCCGACAACATCTGGCTTGAGCCGAACAGGCGCGGCGGCTACACGATCAAGGTGCTCGATTTCGGCGTCGCCAAACTGGCCGGCGCGGGCCTCTCGCCCGCACTCCCCTTCCAGCTCGAAACGTCCGCGCAGCAGAGTCAGGAGCCAGGGCCGACCGTCGCGTCCGGCACGCCTGGGCCACTCGTCCCAACCACCGCCGCGCCCGCGTCCTCGGAGGCCGCCACGCTCTTAGACCTGTCTGCGACCGCGAGCGACGAACCGCGGACGCTCGCCTTCGACGCCGCGTCCGAGGCCGCGACCCAGATGCTGCGCCCCCAGGAGAGCGCGGGCGAGGCGTACACGCTCCGGTTTGACCCTACGACCGCCGGGCGCGCGCAGGCCGCCATCAGCACGGACGCCGGAAACGCCTTGACGCAGGTCGGCTCGCTCCTGGGCACGCCGCTCTACATGTCGCCTGAGCAGTGCCGCGGCGAGGAACTCAACGCGCGCTCGGACATCTACAGCCTGGGCGTCATCACCTACCAACTGCTCACAGGCGAGACGCCCTTCGCGGGCGATCTGCGCACGGTGATGCGCCTGCACCAGGAGGCCGCGCCTCCGCCGTTGCGCGGGAAGAATCCGAAAGTCCCTAAGAAGGTCGCGGCCCTGGTTGAGCGCGCCATGTCGAAAGAGCCCGCGGAGCGACCTGAGAGCGCGGCGGCTTACGCGAGCGCCTTGCGCGCGAACATGGAGGGTGTCGGCTCGCTCCTGCGGCGCTCGTTCGCGCTCTACAGCGAGCACTTCCCGCTCTTCCTCAAAATCTCGCTGCTGGCTCACATCCCCATCGTGCTGACGACGACGCTCCTGGTCTTAAGGGACGTGTCCGATGAGCGACACTGGCTGACGGGCGGCTGGCAACTGCTGTTCGGCATCGCGACCTGGCTGCTCTCGCTCGTCGTCTCGTTCCTGGCGAACTCCGTCATCGCCGGCCTGACCGTGCTGGTGGTCATGCACCTGACGCTCGCGCCGCTCAGACCCGTGCAGATTCGCACGGCCTTCGCCCGGCTGCGGAAACGCTGGCGGCCCTTCTTCTCGACCAGCATCCGCGTCGGCCTGAGGGTCTTGCTGGGCTTCATTCTCCTGATCATTCCGGGCATCGTGATGATGGTCAAGTACACGCTCTACGCGCCTGTCGTCCTGCTGGAAGGGTTGGAGAAGAAGGCTGCGCTCAAGCGCGCGCGCGAACTGGTGCGCCGCTCCCGGATGACGGTCATCAAGGTCGTCTTCCTGCAAGTGATCATCCCCATCGTCATCACGGGCCTGGCCCAGAGCGTGGCCGGCTTCGGCGAGGGGGAGAAAAGCCTCGGCTTTAGAATCTACGGACACCTCCTCGCGCTGCTCAACATCTTCATCCTCCCGCTCATCTCGATCATGGTGGCGCTGCTCTACATGAAGCTCAGGCAGGTCAGCGGCGAGCAGTTCCGCGAGACCCTGGAGCAGATCGAGACCGACGAAGTGCCCCGCAGCAAGTGGCAGCGCCGCATGCGCCTCAGCCTGCACTCCGCTTCCCACAAGCGTTGAGCTTCAACGCGCCGCGAACTAACAAACATCTAATCGAAACAGATTTTGCACATCCCGCCTCAATCCGCATCCTGACGCGCGCGCGTATTTAGTCCGACAGTCATTCCCCGGTTCATCCGTACTTCTTAAGCTCCATGCGGGCCTGGTCCATTGTGTCCTCGCCTGAGGCGTGAGGCTTTATAAGCTTCGGGGTCGTGCGGCACTGCGCACTCTCGTCGTCCCCGAATTTCACAAATGGGTGTGCGTGGCGCGCGCTTGATGCCCGGAGTGTGTCGCCTGACAGGAGGATTTCGGGTTAACCAGGAAAGGAACTTTACATGCGAAGATTTTTAGCCATTGCCGCCGTAGCCGTGCTGGCGCTCTCGTCGCTGGTCATCGGCCCCGTCGGCCCGCCCGCGGAAGCATCGAGCCATCGTGAGGCCCCCGGAACTTCGGCGGACCCGATGGTAGACGCGACCGACGTTTACGCGTTCGTCGATCCGGAGGACACGACGCGCGTCAACCTGATCATGAACTTCATCCCGTTCCAGTTGCCGCAGGGTGGCCCGAACTTCTTCAAGTTCGACGACAACGTCGTGTACGCGATGAGGATCGACAACAACGGCGATGCCGTCACGGACATCCAGCTTCAGTTCAAGTTCAAGACCGTGGTGAGAAACGCCAACACCTTCCTCTATAACACGGGGCAGGTCACGAACTTCAACGACCCGGACCTGAACGTCATGCAGTATTACAGCGTCACGCTCGTCACCGGGAACGCTCCGAACACCACTTCGGCGACGTTCAGACCCTTCATCGCCGTGGAGGACTCGCCCGCTGGCTTCCCGTTCGCGGTGGCCCCGGCGAACATCGGGCCGCGCTCCACTCCCAACTACGAAGCGAACCTGGGCAGCCGTGCAGTCCGCGGTGGTTGCGTCTCAGGCGTCTGCGGCCGGTTCTTCGCAGGACCGCGCGACGAAGGATTTTTCGTGGACCTGGGCTCGGCCTTCGACCTGCTCGGACTGCGCCCGTTTAATTCCGCGCACCTCCTGCCTCGCAACGCCGCGCCGGGCGTGGACGGGACGGCCGGCTTGAACGTCCACAGCATCGCCATGCAGTTGCCGATCAGCATGCTCACGGCGAACCGCCAGACGCCGACCGGCCCGAACGACCCGAACGCCGTCATCAGCCTGTATTCGGCCGCCAGCCGACCGGCCATGACCGTGCTCGCAGAGGACCGCAGCGGCACAGCCACCACTTCGGGCAATCTGGTTCAGGTTTCGCGCCTGGGCAACCCGCTCATCAACGAGGTCATTATCCCGCTTGGGATGAAGGACCGCTTCAACGCCTCTCTGCCCGGCACGGACGCGCAGTTCCTGGACTTCGTCCTCAAGCCGGAACCGGCGCGGCTGATCGGCTCCGGCGCTCCAGTTGACGCCTACCCGACGGTGAACACCCCGCCGGAGCCGCGCAACGACATCGCCACCATCTTCCTGACGGGGATTCCAGGCATCAACGTGCAGACGAACACGTCCTCGAACCCGAGCGTGAACGCCTTCACGGGACAGCCCGCGGACACAGTCCCGCAGGAGCGGTTGAGAATCAACCTGGCGATTCCGCCGACGCCTGGCACGGCCAGCGAGATCGGTACGGCCAATCGCCTCGGCGTCCTCGGCGGCGACAACGGCGGCTTCCCGAACGGGAGGCGCGTCGGCGACGACGTGGTTGACATAGAGCTGCGTGCGCTCGCGGGCGCGACGCCGCTTACGCCCGCTTTCAACATAGCGCCCAACAACCAGCTCGGCGACGGGGTCAACACGAACGACCGTCCGTTCCTCACGAAGTTCCCGTACCTGGCTCCGCCGTGGGCCGGCTACGACTCGCCGACCGTCAACGACAGCCGCGGCGTGGGCTCGACCGATACGGTGACGCCCAACCCGACGCCGCGTCCGCAGCCGACGCCCAGGCCGTAAGCAAGTCGGACTGAGTTCAACTGCCCGGAGCGGGGATGAGCGATTCGCGGAAGACATCTGCTTCCGCGAATCGCTCCCTCCCCCCTTCAGAATCGCCCAGTGAGGGGAATCATGCGGAAGAGATTGTCTATCATTATCGTCAGCGTCCTGGCCGTGGTCGCGCTCGCCTTCGGGGCCAGGGCCGTCTTGAGGCCGAGCGCCCCTCGGGCCGAAGCAGCCCGCCGCGAACTGACGGCCGCCGGCCTTGACCAACGCGCGACGCCCGCCGACCGGCGCATAGAGGCCGCGCAAGGCATCATCAAGAAAGCGCCTGAGTCCCTAGCGGGCTACAACGCGCTGGCCGCCGCTTACATGCAGAAGGCGCGCGAGACCGCGGACTTCGGCTACTACGCGCGGGCCGAGGAAGCCCTCAAGCGCTCTCACGAAGTCGCGCCCGACAACCAGGGGGCCAACAGGCTGCGCGGCTACCTGCTGCTCGCGTACCACCGCTTCGCGGAGGCGCGCGAGGTGGCCGCCCGCGCCGTCGCGCAGAACCCGCGCGACTACGAAGCCTACGGCGCGCTGGTGGACGCGCACGTCGAACTGGGCCAATACGACGAAGCGAAAAAGTCGCTCCAAGCGATGCTCGACGTGCGGCCTTACACGGCCTCCTACGCCCGCGCCTCTTACCTGCGCTCGCTCTACGGCGACACCGCGGGCGCGATTGAGGCGATGCGCCTGGCCGTCGCCTCGGCCGACCCAGGCGACCCGGAATCGCTCGCGTGGTGCCTCGTTCACCTTGGCGACGAATTGATGAACGACGGGAAGCCTGCGGAGGCCGAGCGCGAGTACGACCGCGCGCTCCACTACTTTCCGGATTACCCGCTGGCGCTGAGCGCGAAGGCGCGCGCACGCACCCGCGCGGGCGACACCGAAGCGGCCGTCGCGCTCTACCAAAAAGCACTGGAGCGCGTGCCGACGCCGGACGTGGCCGGGGCGCTCGGAGACCTCTACTCGAAGCTCGGTCAGACGAGCGAGGCGAAGCGTCAGTACGACCTCGTGGAGTTCGTCGAGCGCGCGGGAGCAAGCACCTACTCGCGCCAGCTCGCGCTCTTCTGGGCCGACCACGACACGAAGCTCGACGAGGCGCTCGCAATCGCGCGGCGCGAGCGAGAGCTTCGCGCAGACATCTACACGAGCGACGCGCTCGCCTGGTGCCTCTACAAGAAGGGACAACTCGCGGAGGCCAGGGCGGCGATAGACGAAGCGTTGCGCCTGGGGACGCGCGACGCGCGACTGCTCTTTCACGCGGGGATGATTTACAAGGCGCTCGGCGACCACGCGGCGGCCGCGAAATACTTGAAGACCACACTCTCGATTAACCCTTCGTTCGACGTGTTGCAGGCCGAGGTCGCAAGACAGACCCTGCTCGCCACGGGCGTCTGAAACACTGAGGATTTCCAAAATGGCAGGCACTTCGATCCCGAAGCGTTGCGCTCTAATCATTCTCCTGGCGGCCCTGATCTTCGGCGGCGACATTAGCGCGCTCGCACACCCGCTCGGCAATTTCACCATCAACCATTTCAGCCGGCTCGAAGTCGGCGCGAGCCTCGTCCGCGTCCGCTACGTGGTGGACATGGCGGAGATTCCGGCCTTCCAGGCGTTGCAGGCTGTGGACGCAGACGGCGACCGCCGCACGTCGGAAGCAGAGCTGAACGACTACGCGGCCCACGCGGTCGCGCAGTACGCCGAAGGACTCATCATCACGGTTGACGGCGCGCGCGTCCCGCTTGAGGAGACCTCGAAGAGGCTGACCATGCCGGAGGGGGTCGGGGGCCTGCGCACGCTGCGCCTGGAGTGCGAGTTTGTGGGCCAGTTTTCACCGCAGGCTCAGCGCGCGCCGCGCCGCCTACGATTCGAGGACACCAATTACAACAACCGCACGGGCTGGCGCGAAACGGTCGTCGCGCCCGCGCCGGGTGTCGCCGTCTTCGACAGCACTGCTTTCGGTAACGCGCTGACGGACGAGTTGAAGGCGTACCCGTCGGACATGCTCGCCGCGCCGCCCGACGAGCGCGTGGCTCAATTATCATTCGTGGAAGGAGCAGCGCCCGTGGGGTCTGCCGCCCTGCGCACGCGCGACGGCGCGCCGGTCGTCGCATCGAGCGACGGCTTCGCGGAGTTAATCAACGTCCCGAACCTGACGCTCTGGGGCGCGCTCCTGGGGCTGCTCATCGCGGCCGCGCTCGGCGCGCTGCACGCCCTCTCGCCCGGCCACGGCAAGACGGTCGTCGGCGCTTACCTCGTCGGCTCGCGCGGGACGGCGAAGCACGCGATCTTCCTCGGACTGACCGTGACCATCACGCACACGATAGGCGTCTTCGCCCTCGGCCTCGTCACGCTCTTCGCGTCGCAATACGTCGTCCCCGAACGCCTCTTCCCCATCCTCAGCCTCGTCTCCGGCGGCATTGTCGTCGTCATCGGCCTCAGCCTCTTCGCGCGCCGTCTGCGCTCCGCACTCGGACTTTCTGAAACTCTACACGCGCACGACCACGAACATTCCGCTGACGCGCCGCACACACACTCGCACGGCGGGCCGGCGCATACGCATCTGCCGCCGGGCGCGGACGGCCAAGCCGTGACGTGGCGCAGCCTGCTGGCGCTCGGAATTTCCGGCGGGCTGCTCCCGTGCCCGTCGGCCCTGGTCGTGTTGCTCTCGGCGATTGCCTTGCACCGCGTCGCTTACGGCATGTTGCTGGTCGTCGCGTTCAGCCTCGGGCTGGCCATGACGCTGACCCTCATCGGGCTCGCCTTCGTCTACGCGGGCCGCTGGATGAAGAATTTCTCAGGCGGGGGACGCCTGGTCCGCGTGCTGCCGGCGGTGAGCGCGCTGGTGGTGACGTGCGTCGGTTTTGTCATCTGCTACCAGGCGATCAATCAGGCCGGATTCAATCCGCTCACTTTTCTAGGCGGCCTCTGGTCCGGGGGCGGCGGGGCAGCGTCTGAGGCTGGGCCGCAGTTAGCCTCTGTGGGCGCGCTGGCTATCTTGGGCCTGGGGCTCGTCTTCGGCCTCAAGCACGCGACCGAAGTTGACCACGTCGTCGCCGTCTCGACCATCGTCAGCCAAGAGCGCAGCTTTCTGCGCGCGGCGCTCGTCGGCGGCGTCTGGGGCGTCGGCCACACGATCTCGCTCGTCGCGGTCGGCGTCGTCGTGCTCGCGCTCAGAATCACCATCCCGGAGCAGGTCTCCGGCTGGCTGGAGTTCTGCGTCGCCCTGATGATTATAGGGCTCGGCGTCGCCGCGTTCGCTCGTGCCTTGCGCGGACGCAATAGTAGCGTTCACGTCCACAAGCACCGTCACGACCGCTTAGCGCACGCGCACGTCCACTTCCACGAGGAGGAGACGGAACACGAGGCGGCCGCCGGCCTGCACACGCACGCCGTCCGCCGCGTCGGCCTCAAGCCCCTGCTGGTCGGCGCGATGCACGGGCTGGCGGGCAGCGCCGCGCTGACGCTCCTGGTCCTCACGCAGATCGATTCCGTTCCGCTCGGCGTGCTCTACCTCGCAGTCTTCGGCGTCGGCTCAATCGCCGGGATGCTTTTAATGTCCGGCCTCATCGCCCTGCCCTTCATCTTGAGCGCGCGCAAACTGACGCGCGTCCACTACGGCTTGCAAGCGGCGGCCGGAGTTTTCAGCATCGCCTTCGGCTTCTGGTACGCCTACGAGGCGGGCACGAGCGGCGGCCTCTTCTGAAAACCCGCCCGAGCGCGTTGACATTCCAGGCCCGGCCCAATAACTTACTCCACGCTCGTCCGTCTAAACTTTCAGGTCATTCCGAAATTTATGTCCACGATCTTAAACGAGGTGGAGGCGCGCGTCCTCGGCTCGCTGGTCGAGAAGCAGGTCACCACGCCGGAGTATTACCCGCTGACGCTGAACGCGCTCGTCGCGGCGTGCAACCAGAAGAGCAACCGCAGCCCCGTCGTCGCCTACGACGAGCAAACGGTGGAGCGCGCCGCCGAATCCCTGCGCGCCAAGAACCTCGTCTACCTCTTCTACGGCAGCACGAGCCGCGTGCCCAAGTACAAGCACATGATGGCGGAAGTTTTCTCGTTGAGCGCGGCGGAGCTGGCCGTCATGTGCGTGCTCATGCTCCGCGGTCACCAGACGACGGGCGAGCTGCGCGGGCGCACCGACAGGCTCTACGACTTCTCAAGCTTGCAGGAGGTTGAGGAGACGCTCGACGCCCTGAGCGCGAAAGAGCCAGAGCCTCTGGTCTTGAAGCTCCCGCGCCAGCCCGGCCAGAAAGAGGTCCGCTACGCGCACCTCCTTTCGGGCGAGGTGCGCGCCGAGCAATTTTCTGTGCCAGAACACGCGGAGGCGGCCGCGACGCCGCCCGTCGTCGCCCGAAGCGACCGTCTCGCGGCCCTTGAGCAGGAAGTGGCGGCCCTGCGCCGGGAGTTCGAGGAGTTCAAGAAGCAGTTCGACTGAGCGTGCGCCAGTCTGAAGTTAAAGCTCAACCCTTTGCGTCTTAAGTTTTCCCTTAGCGCCTCCAGCGAGAAACAGCCGTTCACGCAAAGACGCAAATAAAGAAAGACGGAAGGCGCAAAGGGTTGAGTCAATCCGTGGCTTGAGTTGTGAATCCGAGGGACACCTGATGAAATCCTTCTGCGTCTCGGTCTTCGCCGTAGTGCTGTGCCTGTGCGCGGGGGCGGCGCGCGCGCAGGAGCGCCCCGTCGCCTTCACGGGCGCGACCGTCATCCCCGTCAGCGGCCCTGAGATTACGGACGGCGTGCTCGTCGTCCACCGCGGCCGTGTCGTCGCGGTTGGCCCAAAAAGCTCGACACGCATCCCGGCAGACGCGGAGACAATCAACGCCGCGGGCCGCGTCATCATGCCCGGCCTCATCGATTCGCACAGCCACGTCGGCTCTGGCTCCGGCGCGGACGGCAGCGCACCCATCCAGCCGGACGTGCGACTGCTCGACGCCATCAACGTCCGCCACACCAGCATCCAGCGCGCGCAGGCCGGCGGCATCACCACGGCCAACGTCATGCCCGGCTCCGGCCACCTCCTGAGCGGCCAGACGCTCTACCTCAAGCTCCGCGACGGCCGCACCGTTGACGACCTCCTGATACGCGACGCGCGAGGCGGCTACCTCTACGGCATCAAGATGGCGAACGGGACGAACCCCCTGCGATCGGGCGCGGCGGCCGGGCCGTTCTCCGGCACGCGCGGCAAGAGCGCGGCTCTCGTGCGCGAGCAGTTCGTCCGCGCGCAGGAGTACCGCGAGAAGGTGCGCCGCGCAGGCAACGATAAGACGAAACTCCCGCCGCGCGACCTCGCGCTCGAACAGCTCGCGGACGTGCTCGACCGGAAATTAATCGTCCACCATCACACGCACCGCCACGACGACATCATGACCGTCTTGAGGCTCCAGAAGGAGTTCGGCTTTCGCGTCGTCCTGCATCACGTCTCCGAGGGCTACAAGGTGGCCGACGAGATTGCGCGCTCGGGCGTCGGGTCAAGCATCATCATCATAGACAGCCCCGGCGGTAAGCTGGAGACGATGGATTTTTCCGCGGAGAACGCGGCGGCGCTGGACCGCGCCGGCGCTCCCTTCGGCTTTCACACAGACGACTACATCACGGACTCGCGCCTCTTCCTCCGCACCGCAGGGATCGCCGTGCGTTACGGCCTCTCGCGCGAGCGCGCGCTCTACGCGATGACGATGGGTAACGCGCGGCTGCTCGATTTGCAGGACCGCATCGGGACGCTCGAAGCCGGCAAGGACGCCGACTTCATCATCCTCTCTGGCGACCCCCTGAGCGTCTACACGCACGTCCTCGAAACCTACGTCGATGGCGTGCGCGTCTTTAACCGCGCGGACCCGCAGGACCGCCTCTACGCGACCGGCGGCTACGGCGCGGGGCGCGACGAGGCGGTCCACTTCGACTGCTACCAGGGGGAGGACTACTGATGACGAAGACAACAGTCAGACACTTCGCCCTGCTCGCGCTTCTTCTTTTACAGAGCGCGCTCGTCGTTCCCGCGCAGAGACGCGACGAGGCGAAGAAGCCGACACCGCCGCAGCCCATCGCCGTGCGCGGCGAGTTGGTTTACACGATGAGCGGCCAGCCGATACGCGACGGCGTCGTGCTCGTGCGCGACGGCAAGATCGAGCGCGTCGGAGCCAGCGGCGAGGTCCGCATCCCGTCCGGCTACCGCACCGTCAGGGCGCGCGTCGTCACGCCCGGCCTGATCGACGCGCACACGGTCGTCGGGCTCGCCGGCTATCTCAATCAGCCGCACGACCAGGATCAGGTCGAGCGCTCGGCCGCCATGCAGCCGGAGCTGCGCGCCATTGACGCCTACAACGCGCGTGAGGAGTTGGTCGGCTGGCTGCGCAAGCACGGCGTCACGACCATCCACACGGGCCACGGCCCCGGCGCGCTCGTCTCCGGCGGCACGATGATCGCCAAGACGACTGGCGACACGGCGGACGAAGCCGTTTTTGTGCCAGACGCGATGATCGCCGTCACGCTCGGCCCGGACGCCTACGCAGGGACGGGTAAAGCGCCGGGGACGCGCGCTAAAGAGCTTTCACTGCTGCGCCAGGAGTTGATACGCGCGCAGGAGTTCGTCGCCAAGGGCGCGCGCACGACGCCCACGACCACGACGCCGCCGCCTCCGACCGCGGGCGGCACGGACCCAGCGACGACACCGCCTCCGCCAGACCAGCAGGTGGGCGCGCGCGGCACGACCGACACGACCACGCCCGTAGGCCGTCCCGCAGAGACAACGGCGCAGGGCGGCGCGCAAGCTGGCGGCAAAGAGGAGACGCGCGACTTGCGGCGCGAGGCGTTCGCGCGCGTCGTCAGGCGCGAGACGCCGCTCCTGATTACGGCCCACCGCGCGCAGGACATCCTGTCGGCCCTGCGCCTGGCGCGCGAGTTCAACCTCCGCATCGTGCTCGACGGCGCGGCCGAGGCTTACCTTGTGACGGACGAGATTAAGCGCGCCGGTGTGCCCGTCATCGTCCACCCGACGATGTACCGCGCCACGGGCGAGACGGAGAACTTGAGTATGGAAACGCCCGCGACGCTCGTGCGCGCGGGTATCCCTGTGGCCCTTCAGTCCGGCTTCGAGAGCTACGTTCCGAAGACGCGCGTCGTGCTCTTCGAGGCGGCGCTCGCCGCGGCCAACGGTCTTGAGCCGCAGGAGGCGCTCGGCCTCGTGACGATTGGCGCGGCGCGACTGCTCGGAATAGAAAGGCGTGTCGGCTCGCTCGAAGTCGGCAAGGACGCGGACCTGGCGCTCTTCGACGGCGACCCCTTCGAGTACACGACGCACGTCCGCACCGTCATCATCAACGGCCAGGTCGTCAGCGAAGAGACGCGCTGAAGGAAGAAATGATGAATGCGGAATGATGAATGATGAATGAAAAGCGGGTGTCTTTCATTCATCATTCATCATTCATCGTTCATCATTTTTTTTTGCGCGGTCCTTCGTCACACCTGGCGCACTTGCACTGCTTGATGTGCTCGTCCAGGTATTCCTTGCCGTAGTCGATGGTGATCTCTTCGCCGGGCTGGATGCTACGCAGCGCCCAAATCCAGATGCGGCGGCCAGTGGTGTAGCCCTTGGCGTTCGGCCGGCAGGAGTGGTTGATGTAGCGCGCCGTGTTGCTGCGGGCGCTGCCGTCAACGGCGTGGTCCTTGTCCAGTTCGAAGAGGTACTTCCCGCCCTTGCGGTTCGCCTCTTCCGTGCTGATGATGGGGCCGACGTATTCTATGATTTTACGGCCCCGCGGGATGGCCCGCAGCGTGAATAAGCCCAACCCCGTGGTCGTTCGTCTGACGACCAGATTCTGATTCCCCTTGTCCATACCCGCTATCTTAGCAGGTCACCTCCCAAAATTTCTTCACGCGCGTGTCAACTCTCTGTGGGCCGCGAGCGCATGACGAAGGCGGCCGCCCCCACATGCAGCAGGATGATGAAGCCATCGGACAGCACGTTGAACCAGAAGCCGAAGCGCAAGGGGTCCGGCCGCCAGAGCCAATCGTAGACGGCCCCGATTGACAGGACGGCCGCCAGGTCTAAGACCGCTACGGCCGCCAACAAAGAGAGCGCGTACTGCGGCCACAGGCGGCGGCGTGCGAATCGCGGCCGGAGCACGAGGGCGTTGAGGTAAACAGCCGCGGCGGAGGCGGACACGAGTATCGCCGTGGCCGAGACGGCGATTGTCCACGTCGGATGAAACCGGCTCGTGGCGACGAGCCACAGCGCGTAGACGCACAGCCACACAAAAGCGTGCAGGATGACACGGCGCAAGGACATAAGATTGAAAAGGTCTTGAGGCGGGCGGGCGGCCTTCACTCGTAGGCGAACCACCAGCCGTGATCCACTATGCGGCCGCCCTCGCTGATGAAGAAGAGGAAATCGTGCCCGCCCCGCCAGTGGTAGATTAAATAGATGCGGCCGGGCTTCAACGGCGCCTCGCGCCCGGCCTTCCTCAGCTCACGATTGTAGATGTCCAGAAAGGGGCGCATCTGCCTGCCGTCTTTGACGGCGTCGGGCGCGCCCAGGCACTCGGTGACCGTCCGCCTGGTGAAAGGCGGGCGGCCCATTTCCACGCCGAGCGCGTAGAGGACCTCGTGAAACTTGCCGCCGTCCGATTGCAACTCCTCGTCGAAGACGCCCTGCGGCAACCGCCTGCGCCTTTCGCGCAACTCCCTGTACTCTCTGGCGAGCGCCGCGACCTTTTTGTCCACTCCCCGACACACGTCCGCTGTCTCTTCGGCCCGCGCGTGCGCTACGGCCGCGACGAGCAGGACGGCGATTAAAACTAGATACTTCATGTCACGTTATCGAGATACTTGTCGCGCAGTACGCGACGGTGGTGCAGTTCGTGGCCCGCGATGATGTGCGCCAGCGCGCGGACGCTCACCTCGTTGTCGTTGGCGAGCCCGCGGCGCGCCCACGCGCTGTCGTCCAGATGCTTGAAGAGAAAGACGGTCGCCTGCCTGACGCTTGCGAACTCCTTGGCCAGCTCACTGAGCGGCACGTCGTCGAAGGAGCCGCCACGGATGTAATCGTCCTGTTCGTAGCCGGGCAGCGCCGTCCGATCGTCGCGCGCAAAGCTGAGCGCCCTGTAAGAGAAGATTCGCTCCGAGTCGATGAGGTGGCCCACCAGCTCCTTGACGCTCCACTTGTCTGGCGCGTAGCGGAACCGGCCGCGCTCCTCCGGGACAGAGCGCAGTAGCTCCAGAGTCTCCTCTATCTGACTGCCCAGCAGGGCGACCACATCGCCCGCGGGGACGAGTGTGACGTACTTGCCGAACTCGGGGTTATATTCCGTCTCGTCCGGCCTGTCGGTTCTCAGCTCTGTCA
Source organism: uncultured Acidobacteriota bacterium (assembly GCA_963848875.1). Taxonomy (GTDB): domain Bacteria; phylum Acidobacteriota; class Blastocatellia; order Pyrinomonadales; family Pyrinomonadaceae; genus QHXM01. The sequence goes on along the minus strand of CAWKFJ010000006.1, from coordinate 571,119 downwards.
TCTCTTAATTCCTCTCTTAATCGTCTGACTTGCGCCACGTCCCGCACAGCTCAGTGTCGCACTCGTGCGGGTAGTACGCCTGCACGACCCTGTCGGCGGCCTCCTGCGCGTCCCTCAGGGTCCAACGGTAGAACTCTATTGGATGGCGGCTCTCGCCCGGTGGCTCGCGTACGTGTACGAAGAAACGGTGCGTGTCCGAGACGGCCGTCGCCTTGACGCTCTCGCTCAGGTGAAACCTGTGCCAGGTGCTCATCTTCTGTCTCCGCGCGTAAAGGCAGCACGGATGATAACCGGCCGCCCGGCAATTAACAACAAAGGGAAACGCCGCGAAGTCACGCGTGACTTCGCGGCGTCTCAGAAATTTTATCGCTGCCCGGTTAGTTGCCTTTCGCGGGTGGCGCGACCACGGGCGCGGGCGTCACGGACGGCAACTCTGGCAGGTAGAGCAGCGGGCTCGTGGGCTGGCCGTTGACGCGCACTTCGTAGTGCAGGTGCGGCCCTGTGGAGCGGCCGGTGGAGCCGACGAGGCCGAGGTGCTGGCCCTTCTTGACGGGCTGGCCCTCTACAACATCAATGCGCGAGAGGTGACCGTAGCGCGTCTGGAGGCCGTTGCCGTGGTCTATGTAGATGCCGTTGCCGTAGCCTCTCACCCAACGTGCGATGGAGACGACGCCGTCGGCCGCGGCGATGATGGGCGTCCCCATCGGCGCGCTGATGTCCTGCCCTTTATGAAACTCGATGGAGGAGCCGCCGAAAGGGTTCTTGCGTGTGCCGACGCCGCTGCGTAAGTTTCCCATCACAGGCCAGATGGACGGGATGTTCGCGCCGGCCGCGCCGGCTTTCGTCGAGAGCGCCGTGCGAGCGGCCGCGGACGCGGGCGCGCGCGAGATGATGACGATGTCGTTGGTCAGCGCGGGCTGGCTCGCGTTTGAATAGGTCAGCGCAGTCTTCCTGACCTGCGGATTCTGCGGGACAGTCTTCACCTCGACGGGTCTGGCCGCCTCAACATCCGCGTCCCTGCTTTCCGTGCTCACGCGCCGCGCGCGTTCCTCTTCGCGATTACCGTCGGCGCGCTTAACCCTGGTCTGCGCCGAGACGTTCGCGGCGCAGAGAGTCAGACAGAGGATTGCGAAGCTGAAGGTTAAGAGCGATGAGAGCGGGCGCAGACGTAGACCGACGGGGGTTGGGGAACACGAATATTTTATCATTGACCCTTTCTCGGCAAGCGCACGACGCGAAAAAGCAAAAGGGGACGCGCCCTGTGGCTTACTTAAAAAGCATAGTCACCGACCAGACCGGGGAAGATGCTTAATTTTCTGATTATTGCCCCGAAGGCTTGCCAGAAGGATGCAAGCCCGTAGACCAGAGTCTAGCCAATCGTCCACGGTTCTGACAACCGGCAATTTGACCGCCCCTGTCCGACTCCGAGACGCGCCGCGCCCGACAGAATCTCGGCCCCACCCGTTTTCAAAGGCTAAAGAGCCTGACTTTCATCTTCCCTGGACCCGGCCGTATCGTTTGAGGCCACAGGTCCGCAGGAAAATTTCAAGGGGGAGTTACCCCGCGCCCGCCAGTGTTATAGTAGCGAAAAATCCGATTGAGGAGGGTTCGATGAAACGCCGGTTCGGGCGCGCACGTCAACAGGCTATTTCGTCTTGAGCGCCAGTTGGGCGAGCGCGATGGCCCCGCAGACGCCCGCGTCGTCGCCTAAGAGTGGCGGGACTATGTAGTCATCTATTTCGTCGGCGAGCGTGGGTGAGGCTAAATAACCGTTGACGGCCTCGCGCGTCTTCTCGCGTATCAGCCGGAAGAACTGCTCCTGGCCGAGGCGGCCTGCGCGGCGGACTCCGCCGCCGATGACCACGCGGCGGGGCGAGAGCACGCTCGTGATGTTGGCGAGCGCCAGGGCCGTGTACGTGGTCGCGTAAGCCCAGGCTTCGTGGTCTGCCGGAAGGTCTTCGGCCCTCGCGCCCGCCCGCTTCAAGAGCGCGGGGCCTGAGCACAGGCCCTCCCAGCAGGGGCCGTGGTAGGGGCACGCGCCCTCAAACGTGTCGCCCGCCGCGCGCGGCAAGAGCATGTGGCCCATTTCCGGGTGTACCAGGCCATGCACGAGCCTGCCGCCCGAGAGCGCGCCCCCGCCGATGCCTGTGCCAATTGTGATGTAGACGAAATCATCCAGGCCCGCGGCGCTGCCCCAGTAATACTCTCCGAGCGCCGCCGCGTTCACGTCCGTCTCGAAGGCGACGGCGAGCGACGGGAAGGCGCGCCTGATGGGGCCGACGATGTCCGCGCCGTTCCAGCCAGGCTTCGGCGTCGCCGTGACGCGCCCGTAGGTCCGTGAGTCCGGGTTGAGGTCAACCGGGCCGAACGAGCCTATGCCGACGGCGCACAAGCTTCCGCGCTCCTGCTCCTGACGACGGAGCCAGTCAGTCGCCTGTGCCAAAACGCGCGCGGGGTCGTCGCCGGTCGGAAACTCCGTGCGCGTCAGGTCGCGCGGCCCCGTTCCGACGGCGCACACGAACTTGGTTCCCCCGCCTTCTATGGCCCCGACCAACGCGTCTTCTCGCATCAGCCCTCCGCCGCCGTCCGCGCTTGCGACAAAACGGACGACTGTGAGACTCTTACCGCTTCGGCACGACAATAACAAACTTTTGCGCCTCCAGCGTCTTCGCGTGAGACATTTATTTCACGCTGGAGACGCTGGAGGCGCAAAGACTCATCAACTGAGGGAGAGTGAAAGATGAGGTATCGTCGGTTCGGGCGCACGGGCTGGAGTGTGAGCGAGATCGGTTACGGGATGTGGGGGATGGGCGGCTGGACCGGGTCTGACGACGAGGAGTCGCTCGATGCGTTGCAGCGCGCCGTCGATCTGGGCTGCAACTTCTTCGACACCGCCTGGGTCTACGGCGACGGCCGGAGCGAGGCCCTGCTCGGCCGATTGGTGCGCGCCAACCCCGACAAGAAGCTTTACACGGCGAGCAAAATTCCGCCCAGGAACCGCGCATGGCCGAGCCGCCGCGAGTTCACGCTCGACGACGCGTTCCCGCCCGACCACATCGAACAGTTCGTCCACAGCAGCCTGGAGAACGCGGGGCTCGCTCATTTCGACCTGATGCAGTTTCACGTCTGGGAGGACGCCTGGGGGGAGGACGACCGCTGGGCCAAAAAGTTGGACGAGCTGCGCGGACAGGGTTTGATTAAGGCCGTCGGCCTGAGCCTCAACCGCTGGGAGCCCTGGAACGGCGTGCGGACTGTGAGGAGCGGGTTGGTGGACGCCGTGCAGGTCATCTACAACGTCTTCGACCAGAATCCGGAGGACGAGTTGTTCCCGGCGTGCCGCGAGATGGACGTGGCCGTCATCGCGCGCGTGCCGTTCGACGAGGGGACGCTGACGGGCACGCTCACCAAAGAGAGCCGCTGGCCCGAAGGCGACTGGCGCAACACCTACTTCGTTCCCGAAAATCTGATCCCGAGTGTGGAGCGCGCAGACCGCCTGAAGCCGGTTGCGGAAGGCGCGCGGCTGACGATGCCTGAGATGGCGTTGCGCTTCATCCTCAGCAACCCGGACGTTTCGACCATCATTCCGGGGATGCGCAAAATCCGTAACGTCGAATCGAACGTCGCGGCCAGCGACGCCGGCCCGCTCGCCGACGAGCTTCTGCAAACTTTGCGCACGCACCGCTGGGACCGCGAGCCGACGCGCTGGTCGCAGTGACTCAAGCCTTTGAGTTTAAGATTTGAAAAGCTGTTAAATCTAAGAGGGACGCTTCTGTGTCTAAGATTCAAAGCTGCGTTTTGCTGCTCGCCCTGATTTGCGTCTGCGGCGGAAAAGTTCTGGCGCAGGTGGAAGCTCTGCCGTTGAAGCTCTCGTCGCCCGACGGCCAGCTCGAAATCACGCTGGCGCTGAACGAGCAGCGCGCGCCCGTCTACTCCGTCTCCTACCGCGGCCAGCCCGTCATCGCGCCCTCCACGCTCGGCCTGGAATTCAGGCAGGGCGCGCTGCTCTCGCAGGGCCTGCGCCTGACGAACGTGCGGCGTGACATGCGCGACTACAGGTACACGCTCGTCGCGGGCAAGGCGCGCGAGGCGCGCGACCACTTTCACGAGATGACAGTCTCGTTCGTGGAGGAGAACGCCCCGCAGGCTAAGCTCGAACTCGTCTTCCGCGCTTACGACGACGGCGCGGCGTTCCGCTACCGGCTGCCGGAGCAGACGGCCGTCAGAGACTTCAGTCTGGTCGCCGAACGCAGCGACTTCCGCTTTCCCACGGACATGGACTGCTGGGCCTTGCAGCTCGGCGGCTTCACCACCTCTTACGAAGGCGAGTACGACCACATCGTCTCTGACCGCATCCGTGCGGACTCGATCATAGGGCTCCCGCTCGTCTGCCAGTCGCGCGACGGGCGCACGACATTCGCGCTCTCCGAGGCGGACCTGAAGGACTACGCCGGCCTCTACTTCGCGCGCGTCGAGGGCCGAGGCTACGGCGTGACGAGCCGGCTGGCTCCGCGCCGCGACGACAAGACTGTGGCCGTGCGCGGCCACGTCGGACCCGAAGGCTTCGTCACGCCCTGGCGCGTCGTGATGGTCTCGAACGAGCCGGCCAAGCTCATCGAGTCAACCTTGATTCAGAACCTCAGCACGCCGAGCGTCGTCAATGACACGTCGTGGATACGCCCCGGCCGCTCGGCCTGGGACTGGTGGTCTGGCCCCAACACCGAAGGGCTGACGTTCAAGGTGGGGATGAACGACGCGACGATGAAGCACTACATAGACTTCGCTTCCCAGATGGGCCTCGAATACATGCTGATCGACGCGGGGTGGTACAGCAAGCTCCCCGGCTACGGCTCGGAGATGGATTTCAAGGCGGACATCACGAAGACGATTCCGGAGATAGACCTGCCGGGCCTCATCTCTTACGCGCGCTCCAAAAACGTAGGCATCTGGGTCTGGGCGCACTGGCGTCTGGTCAACGACCAGATGGACGCGGCCTTCCCGCACTTCGAGCGCCTCGGCATCAAGGGCGTCAAGATAGACTTCATGGACAGCGACGACCAGGAGATGGTCGCCTTCTATCATCGCGTGCTCAAGAAGGCTGCCGAGCATCACCTCCTCGTTGACCTGCACGGGGCGTACAAGCCCACGGGGCTCGCGCGCACTTATCCGAACTACCTGACGCAGGAGGGCGTGATGGGCGCGGAGTACAACAAGTGGTCTGCGCGCGTGACGGCGACGCATAACGTGACGCTCGCTTTCACGCGCCTGCTGCTGGGGCCTATGGATTACACACCCGGCGCGTTCCGCAACCGCACACGGCAAGACTTCAACGTCAAGTACATAGGCCCCGAAGTGATGACGACGCGCGCGCACCAACTGGCGATGTTCGTCGTCTACGAGAGCCCGTTCGCGTGCGTCTCCGACGACCCAGGCGCGTACAAAGAACAGGCGGGCGCGGAGTTTCTCAAGGTCGTGCCGACGACGTGGGACCAGACGCGCGGGATCGGCGGCCGCATCGGAGAGTACGTCGTGGTGGCGCGCAAGCGCGGGGAGGAGTGGTACGTCGGCGCGCTGAACAACGAAGAGGCGCGCGAGATTCAAGTGCCGCTCATCTTCCTGGGCGGCGTTAATTACAACGCGACCGTTTACGCCGACGGCGCGAAGCCGGACGAAGTCGTCGTGACGAAGACCGCCGGCGTCAACTACGGCAAATTCAAAGGCACGGGCAGCATGATGAAACTCAAGCTCGCGCCGGGCGGCGGTGCGGCGGTGCGGCTGACGCCCGTCAAGTAGAATTGACTCGGATTCTGAAACGCGTGCTAAATAGGAGAGCGGAGGTTTCGTTCACATGGCTGGTTCTCTTCCGATAGCCGTTTACTACGAGCACCCGGAGTGGTTCCGCGCGCTGTTTGCGGAGATGGACCGGCGGGGCCTGCCTTACGTCCCGTTGGACGCGAGCCGCCACAGCTTCGACCCGGCGGCCGTTGAGACACCTTACGCGCTCCTCTTCAACCGCATGAGCGCCTCGTCCTACCTGCGCGGCCACGGCAACGCGCTCTTCTACACGCGGGATTTTCTGGCACACCTGGAGCGCAAGGGCTTGCGCGTCATCAACGGCTCCGAAGCCTTCGCCGTCGAGACCTCGAAAGCCCTGCAACTCAGTCTGCTCAACTCGCTCGGACTGAAATTTCCCCGCACGCGCGTCATCAATCATAAAGACGAAGCCCTCGCGGCCGCGCGTGAGCTGAGCTTCCCTGTCGTCGTCAAGCCGAACATAGGGGGACGCGGCGCAGGCATCGTGCGTTACGACTCGCCCGCCGCTTTGGAGCACGCGGTCGAAACTGGAAACGTAGAGCTTGGCGTTGACAGCACGGCGCTCGTGCAGGAGTACGTTCCGGCGCGCGGCGGCCACATCACGCGCGTCGAGACGCTCGCGGGCAAGTACCTGTACGCGATGAAAGTCTTCCCCACGGGCGAGAGCTTCAACCTCTGCCCGGCGGAGATTTGCCAGGTCGAAGATCAGGTCGCAAGCCTCGGCGAGATGTGTCTGGCCGACGCGCCGAAGAGCGGCTTGAAGGTCGAGTCTTACGAGCCGCCGCCGGAAATCGTCGAGACCATCGAACGAATCGCGCGCGCCGCACGCCTGGACCTCGGCGGGATAGAGTACATGGTGGACGACCGCAGCGGAGAAGTCCTCTATTACGACATCAACGCGCTCTCGAATTTTGTCGCGGATGCTGTCTCGGTCGTCGGCTTCGACCCGCACGCGCGGCTGGTCGATTATCTCGAAGAGGAGGCGGAGAGATGCGCTACGGCTACTGGCTCCCTGTTTTCGGCGGCTGGCTAAGGAACGTCGCCGACGAGGGGATGGAGACGAGCTGGGAGTACACGAGCCGGCTTGCGCGCCGCAGCGAAGAGCTGGGCTACGACCTGACGCTCGTCGCCGAGCTGAACCTCAACGACATCAAGGGGGCGGACGCGCCCTCGCTCGACGCGTGGTCTACGGCCGCGGCGCTGGCCGCCGTCACGTCGCGTTTGGAATTGATGGTCGCCGTCCGCCCGACCTTTCACAACCCCGCGCTCCTGGCGAAGCAGGCCGCCAACATAGACCACATCGGCGGCGGGGGCCGCCTTTCCTTGAACGTCGTCTCCTCTTGGTGGGCCGACGAGGCCAGAAAGTACGGCGTGTACTTCGAGCAGCACGACGACCGCTACGCGCGCACGGCCGAGTGGCTGAAAGTCGTGGACGAGATGTGGAAACGGGACCATTTTTCATTCGAGGGGAAGTATTACCGCGTCGAGGACGCCGTGATGCAGCCGAAGCCAAAGACTCTGCCGCGGCCCGTCATCTACGCGGGCGGCGAATCCGAAGCGGCCAAGGAGCTGATCTCCGAGTTGTGCGACGCCTACGTCATGCACGGCGACCCGCCCGCGCGCGTGCGCGAGAAGATCGCGGACATGGCGGCGCGGCGCGAGCGCCACGGCCTCCCTCCGATGCAGTACGGCGTCGCGGCCTACGCGGTCGTGCGGGACACCGAAGACGAAGTGCGCGCGGAATTGGCGCGCATCACGGACGTGAAGCAGTCCGCAGCCGGTTATGAAAATTATCAGCAGTGGCTCGCTGGCACAAAATTGGAGCAACAGGTCTCGCTCGAAGACTACTCCGTCTCAAACCGCGGCCTGCGCTCCGGCCTCACCGGCACGCCCGAACAGGTCCGCGAGCGCGTCGCGGAATTTGAAGAGGCGGGCGTTGACCTCCTGCTCCTTCAGTGCAGCCCGCAGCTCGAAGAGATGGAGCGCTTCGCCGAGGCCGTCATCGCTCCGCGCGCGCAAACGTCCGCGGTAAGTTAGACCGGGAACAAAATTGCGACTCGCGGGCGGCGCAGCCATGGTAGTATGTGCCGCCGTTTCGCTCGCTCCGATTTCAGAAGACCTCGTTACAAGCTATCTTTTTCAACTCAGGAAGGAACGAGAAAGGAGTCAGGATGGGGAAAGTGAGAAGGAGTACCTTGCTTGGCTTAACGCTTTCGCTGCTGTTCGTCGCTGGCTGTAAAGTCAGTTGCACGACGGCCAACATCAGCAGCCTCAAGTTCAGTAAGGATAAGGAAGGGACCGCGCAGACGAACTCTTTCGCCGCGGGCGACACCGTCTACGCCATCGCCACCGTCTCGAACAACCCTGGCAAGGTCACGATCAAGTTCCGCCTCTTCGCGGAGAAGGTGGAGGGGATGCAGGATAACGCGCCCGTCCCGAACCTGGACGTGTCTGTGGACGTGCCGGGCGACGGCAGTGGGATTTACACGCTGAAGCCGTCGGGAGCCTGGGCTCCGGGCCGTTACCGCGTCGAAGCCGTCATGCTGTACAACGGCGAGCAGAAAGACCAGGAGACGGGAACTTTCACTGCCACGGGCGGAGGCGTTGGCGAGGCGCCCCCAACAAGACCCGCCGCAACCCCCAACCCGGCCGGCGGCGACACGCCGGAAGAGAACGCCAACGAATCCGAGGACGGCAGCCCCGACAACTAACACTGAAGGGCCAAAAGGCGGCGCGCACGTGTCCGCGTTAACAGGCGTGCCGCCCCTCGTCTTCTGAGTCGGCTACCGCACGTTCACCTTGAGCGTGTAACGAGCCGAGGGATGCGCCACCACGTAGACGTAATAATCCCCGGTCCTGGGGACCCTGCCGGCCCAACGCCTGCCGTCGTCATACTCGGCCCCGAATTTCGCCGTCTCGCCGGAGTAGAAGTCAGGCGACTCGCTCACGGTGAAAGACGCGCGGTTGTCGCCCTCACGCCGCCAGGAGAGGCGCACCGTCAGCAGTTGGCCTTTGCGCGCACGGACCACGTAGCCGTCATGCGACTCGCCGCCGATGAAGCCGCGCGCGAGGGCCGCGCCGCGCAATCTCACGGCAACTGAAGTTTCGTCCTCCGAGCTGTCAGTCGAGTTATTGATCCGCCTCAGATTATCCGCCCAACCCCTGATGACTTTGGGTGTCGGCTGACCACCTTCGTTAAAATATCTGGTCTTTTCGCCCTGGCGGAAGATGGCGGCGTGAATCGTTCCGTTGACCAAATCAATTGCGACGGCCGATTCCAGATGCGTGCAGGCGTGAATCAGGCAGCCGCTCGTGAAGAGAAAGTTCTCTTGCTTCGCGACAGGGCTGAGAGTCTCGAACGACTCCATGAACGAATCAAATTTATTCCCCAGAAGCTTTCTCATGCGGGTTTGGAGCGCTGGATTTTTGAGAAGGTCGTCGGAGTCCTGGCCTGTCGTCGCGGCGATGCCAGGCGGTAACGCGATGCATCTGCTCTTTGCCGTTTGCGCCGCCGCGGGGAAGCACGCGGCTATTATCAACAGTAAAGCGAAGGCCGGTTTTCTCATGTCGGTATGCCTCGTGTGTTCGCCCAAGAATTATAAGGAGAGCCCTGACCGTGTGCGAGACGCCGACGCCCAACGAGGTTTGCGCAAGCGCGTGGGTCGTGCCCTTCACGAAACAGTTGCGCCCCCAGTTTGAACGGCTGGCTCAAGCTGGAGGCGCAAAGGGTTGCGTTCGGTTTTTTTGAGACTTGTTCTAATCAGTAACTCAGCCCGAAGCCGTACTTGAAGAGCGGGTCGTAAGTTTTGTCGCCGACGTTGATGGGAAGCTGCGCCATCGTGCGGGGCCACGTGAAGGAGAGCTTGCCCGTGGGCTTGTAGTCGCCGAAGAGCACGTCGGCCACACCCTGCCCTTCCGTGCCGGGCAGCCACGCGGCGACGAAGGCGTCCGCCTTGTCGAGCACACGGTCTATGATCATCGGGCGGCCCGAAACGAGGACGACGACGACCGGGATGCCGGCGCGTTTCATGTTGTCAATCGCCGCCAGGTCTTCCGCCGCGAGCGACAGGTCTTCCGTGTCGCCGACGCCTTCGGCGTAGGGCGTCTCGCCGACCACGACGACGCCAACGCTCGCGCCCTCCGCGCCCGAGCCGTCTTTGGCGAAAGTGACTTTCGTAGAGGGAGCAACCGCCTGCTGGATGGCTTTCAGGATGGTCGTCCCGCCGGGCAGCTCCTGGCCGCTCTTGCCCTGCCAGTCAATCGTCCACCCGCCGCACTGGTTGCCGAGGTCGTCCGCAGTCTTCCCGCCGACGTGTATGCGCGCGAGCTTCTTCGAGAGCGGCAGAGTCTTCTTCGCGTTCTTCAGGAGCACGAGCGACTGGCGCACGCACTCGCGCGCGACGGCGCGGTGCTCGGCCGAGCCGAAAGTCTTGTGCAAACTCCTGTCGGCAAGCTGCGACCTACCTTTGTCCATCAGTCCCATCGCAAACTTGACGCGCAGGATGCGGCGCACGGCGTCGTCAATCCTGGACATGGGCACCTTGCCCTCGCCCACCAACTCCTTCAGGAGCGTGAAGAACTCCCTGTACTTGGTCGGGACCATGAACATGTCCATGCCGGCGTTGGTGGAAATCTCAATCGCCTGCTTGTAGTCGGGCGTGATCTGGTCTATGGCGTTGTAGTCGGAGATGAGGAAGCCGTCGAAGCCAAGCTCATTTTTCAAGATGTCGGTCAAAAGCTTCTTATGGCCCGAAAGCTTGACGCCGTTCCAACTGCTGTAAGAGGGCATGATCGTGCCGACGCCGGCCTTGATGGTACTAGGGTAGCCGGGCATGTGAATCTCGCGCAGCTCTTTCTCAGAGAGGCGCGTGTCGCCCTGGTCTAGCAGCTTCTTCTTCGTGACCGGGTGCTCGAAGGAGCCGGTGCCCATCGTCGTCCCGCCGTCGCCGACGTAATGTTTGGCACAGGCGAGGACGCTTAAAGGGTGTGAGAGGTCGCTGCCCTGAAAGCCTCTGACCGCCGCCTCGCCCAGGTCGCGCGCCAGCTCGGGCGCTTCGCCGAAGCCTTCATACGTTCTTCCCCACCGCTCGTCGCGCGGGACCGTGACGCACGGCGCGAACGTCCACTGGACGCCCGTGGCGCGCACCTCTACGGCCGTGACGCGCGCCGCGCGCTCGACGAGCTGCGTGTTGCGCGTGCAGCCGAGGCCAATGTTGTGCGGGAAGACGGTCGCGCCGAGCACGTTGTTGTGGCCGTGGACGGCGTCTATGCCGTAAAGAATCGGGATGCCGAGCCGTGTCTTGACGGCGCGGGCCTGGTACTTGTCGTAAAGGTCCGTCCACGCCTCCAGGCTGTTGCCGGCCTTCGGGTCGGAGCTGCCGCCGGAGAGGAGCGAGCCGAGGAAGTAGGTCTCTATGTCACCAATGTCCTTGAGCGCGTCCTGCTCGGCCTGCGTCATCTGGCCTATCTTCTCTTCGAGCGTCATGCGTGCGAGCAGCTCGTTGACCTGTGCGTCGAAAGACTTGAGCGGCTTGACTGAGCCCTGCGGCGGCGGGCCTCCCGCAGCGAACAGCGAAGGGAGCGTCAGGCCGGCGGCCCCCGCGGCGGCCGAAATCCTGATAAAGTCGCGGCGATTCAGTTTCTTTGTCATTAACGGGCAGACTCCTCGAAGTTGAAATGATTAGAGAGCGTTTTGTAGAGATAATGATGAATGCGGAATGCGGAATGATGAATTAAAACTAATTGCCTTTCATTCATCATTCATCATTCCGCATTCCGCATTGCTTTTCACCGTTTCCCACCGGCCAGTTTCCGCCGAGCGGAAGACGGCCTCTATGACGGCCATGTTGTTGACGGCGTCTTCGAGCGGGATGGGCTGCGACGTGTTCTCGCGGATGGCGCGCGAGAAGAGGTCGCCCTGAATCTCGTACTGGTCGCAGACAGGGAACTCAATCGTTTCGATGTTTGTGCCAAAAAGGTCAGAGCCGTCGTCAACCAGGATTCGCATGGGGCGGTCCGAAGGCGCGTTGAAGGGGATGAGGACTTCGATGCGCCCGCGCGTGCCCAGGAACTGCATGCGCTGGTAGGGGACGAGCTGCGTCGAGCACGTGAACGCGGCGTGGCCCGATGGAAAATCCATCAGGGCGGAAGTCAGGCGATCAACGCCGAGCGCCGGGTCGCGCTCGATGAGCGCGGAGACTCTGCGCGGCTCCTCCCCGAAGAAGAGTCTTGAGATGGTGATGGGATAACAGCCTATGTCCATCAGCGCGCCGCCGCCCGCCTCGGGCTTGTTGCGTATGTTCGCAGGGTCCGCGTTGAAGTAGCTGAAGAGGCCGTTGACGGCGCGCAGGCTCCCTATGCGCCCTTCGCGCACGAGCGAGAGCGCGCCCGTCCACTGCGGGTGCGTCCGCACCATGAAAGCTTCCTGAATTCTCACGCCCGTGCGCCTTCGTACGTCTAGAATCTGTCGGGCCTCTTCCAGGTTAAGGCTGAGCGGCTTTTCGCAGAGCACGTGCTTGCCAGCCTCCGCCGCCTTGATCGTCCACGGCGCGTGCAGGTCGTTCGGCAGAGGATTGTACACGGCCTCCACCGAAGGGTCCGCCAGCAACTCTTCGTACGAGCCGTAAGCTCTCTCTATACCCAAGTCTCTGGCCGCGCGCTCGGCCTTCGCCGAATCCCTCGACGCGATGGCCGTCACCTCCGACCACTCGCCCCGCTGCATGGCCGGGATGACTTTTTCGACGGCGATCTTCGCCGCGCCCAAAACTCCCCACCTGACCTTCTCACCCACGATCTATTTTCCTCACTGGCCCTGGCCGATGGAAGCCTTGCGCCCTTCGTCGAGCAACTCGGTCGTGCCCTCCGTGACGCTCCGCTGGAGGGGCTGCGGCGCGGGCGCGGGCGTCACTTCCTTCGCCTTCTCCTCGCGCGCCTCCTTCGCGGCCTTGAGCCGGCGCACGCGCTCTGGCCTCGTCATCAGGCCGCCGATGAAGCGGCCCGTGCCGGCGAAGGTCGGAATCAAGCCGACGATCCAGGCGGCGCGCAACGCGGGTTCAAGCGGGAAAGGGATTTTAGCCAGCGCATCGGGCGGGATTAAGCCGACGACGACGCCTGCGTAGTAGTAGAGGAAGACCATTAGCCCCACGCCGGCCCCGATGGCGGCCAGGCCCTTGGCGATGTGGTTCTCGCGCCGCAGCTCAAGCTTCTCTTCCTTCTTCTCCAGCTCGTGCTGAATGCCGCTGACGATCTCCTCGTTCATCCGCTCGACGGCGTGCGAGACCTCTTCGGTCGCGTGCTGCGCCTTCAGCTCGGTCATGATCGCCTTGATCTTCGGCAGCGGGCCGCGGTCGCTGCGCGCCACGGCCTCGCCGAGCGAGACGGCGCGCGCGATGATCTTCAGGTTCGCGCCGCACGAGCGGCAGAAGCGCTGGTCCGTAGCGGCTTCGTTTCCGCACTGGGGGCAGTACATGGCCTCACACGGCAGGCCCCTTTTTGGGAGCCCGCCTTCCCTCCTCATGCTGCCAACCGTATCACAAAAGCGGACTCCCGTTAATCGCGGCCGCCGGAAAATAGTTTTCTAGCGCAATTCAATGTGATATAGCTAATGGGGCCCGGACGGCCCAACCCTTTATGCGACGGATAGACCTCAAGAGAGCTCAGGCCGCCAACTTCAGCACGATGCGCGACATCAATCGCCAGATCGTGCTCAACTACGTGCGCGAGCGTGGGCCAATTTCGCGCGCCGAGATCGCGCGCGAGACCGTGCTCCAGCGCTCTACGGTCTCGACCATCGTGGACGCGCTCGTCGCGGACGAACTCGTCGAAGAGATCGGCGAGGGCGAATCCACCGGCGGGCGGCGGCCCACGCTGCTCCGGCTGCGCGCCTCGGGCGCGGCCGCCATCGGCGTAGACATCACGCCGACGCGCACGGTTGTCGCCGCCAGCGACCTCGCGGGCCGCGTGCTCGCAAAAGAGGAGTTCGTCACGGACGCGGACTTCGAGAAGACCATCACGCGCGCCATAGACTGCGTGCTCGAATTCAAGAAAGGGCAGAGCCAGGCGCTAGAAGGCATCGGCGTCATCCTGCCCGGCCTGGTTGACCCGTCGCAGGGCAAGGCGCTCTACATCCCTTACTTCAACTGGCGCGACCTGGAGGTCGAGCGCCGCGTCTCTGCGGCGACGGGCCTGCGCGTGATGATCGACAACGACGCCAACGCGGCGGCGCTGGCCGAACTCTGGTTCGGGCGGCCGGAGATGAGCAACGCGCGCGACTTCATCATGGTCTTCGTCTCCGAAGGCGTCGGCACGGGGATAATTTTCGACGGGCAGATTTACCGCGGCACGGGCGGCGCGGCCGGCGAGTTCGGCCACATGATTATCGGCCAGCAGGCCCCTGTCGCCTGCTCCTGCGGAAGCTTTGACTGCTGGGAGGCGTTCGCCTCCGGCCGCGCGGCGCTGGCCCGCTACAGTCGCCTCACGTTCGACACTTCCGGTCAACTGACTTTCGCTGAGCTGATCGACCGCGCGCTCGAAGGCGAAGAGGCGGCGCGCACCGCGCTGGTCGAGACGGCGAAATACGTCAGCATAGGCATCTCGAACCTGATCGTCGGTTTCAGCCCGGAGCTGGTCGTCGTCGGGGGCTCGATTGCGCGCGCCTGGCCGCTGGTCGCGGATGTCTTCGGCGAGACTGTCGAGCGCAGCGTCCGGCGCGGCCTGCCCACGGCGCGCATCATCCCTTCAACCCTCGGCGAGCAGACCACGCTCATGGGCGCGCTCTCGCTCGTCCTCGCCAACAAGTTCGCCTACGCGCCCTCGATTTAGAGGCCGCTTCAAAACCAAACCTCAACCCTTTGCGCCTTTGGTTTTTCTTTTCCTGCGCCTTTGCGTGAACGGCTGTTTCGCGCAAAGGCGCAAAGTTAAGGCGTAAGGCGCAAAGGGGTTGAGTGAAGGGTCGGCCCGAGTCTTGATCCGTGCCGCGCCTTCCTGCTAAAAATAGGGCATGCTCAAAAAACTCGCCTTCGCGTTTTTCGCGCTGCTCGCGTTCGTCTGGCTGCCGTGCGGGCCGGCTGTTCTGGCACAGGACGGCGCGTCTGAGGTCGCCGTCCGGCGGCACGCGCGCTTGCGCCGTGGCATCAACCTGAGTCACTGGTTCGCGCAGTCGCCCCGCCGCGACTACTCCGAGACGCATCTCAAGTCGCACACCACCGAGCGTGACATCGCGCTCATCAAGAGCCTCGGATTCGACCACGTCAGGTTCACCTTCGAGCCCGCCCCGCTCATGGACGAGGCGGCCCCGGCGCAACTCAAGCCGGACTATTTGCGCCAGCTCGACTCTGCGCTCGACATGCTGCTGGCGAGCGGCCTCGCGGTCGTCGTGGACATACACCCTTCCGACGAGTTCAAGATTAAACTTCGGACGGACAACGCGGCCGCCGCAGCCTTCGTGGACTTCTGGCGCGCGCTGGCGCAGCATCTTTCGACGCGCGACCCCGAGCGCGTCTTCCTCGAAATCCTCAACGAGCCGATGGTCGAGGATTCTTACCGCTGGATCGGCATCCAGGCGAAAGCGGCCGCCGCGATCCGCGAGGCCGCGCCCCGGCACACCATCATCGCCACTGGCCCAAAATGGTCGTCTGTCGATCAACTCCTGCTGATAGAGCCCCTGGCCGACCGCAACGTCATCTACAACTTTCACTTCTACGAGAACCACAACTTCACGCACCAGGGCGCAACGTGGGGCGCGGATTTCTGGCCGCACCTCAAGGGCGTGCCGTATCCTTCGAGCCCCGAATCGGTTGAGCCCCTGCTGGCCTCAATCGAGAACGAGCCGGCGCGCAGGGCGCTCAAGTTCTACGGCGAGGAGCGTTGGAACCGCGAGCGCCTGGACAAAGAGATAGGGCTCGCCGCGGCCTGGGGTCGCAAGCACAACGTCCCGCTCGTCTGTAACGAGTTCGGCGTCTACCGCGCCTACGCGCACGAAGCCGACCGCCTGCGCTGGCTCGAAGACGTGCGCGCCACGCTTGAGAAGTACAACATAGGCTGGGCCATGTGGGACTACGCGGGCGGCTTCAGCGTCGTCATCAAAAAGGACGGCGAAGCGAAGCCGGACCCCGCCACGGTCACGGCCTTGGGCTTGCGAGCGCCCACACGGTAACCACGGAAGGATAATTCATGAAGCTCAGAAAAACGTGTCTTGCGGCGGCGCTCACGCTGCTCTTTGCGTCGGCGCACGGCGTCACAAACGCGCAGGCGCAGAAGACGGCGGACAAGCCTGCGAAGCAGACCTTCGTCATCGTCCACGGCGCGTGGGGCGGGAGCTGGGCCTTCCGCCGCGTCGAGGCGCTCTTGAGGGAGAAGGGCTACGACGTGTACAGGCCCTCGCTGACGGGCCAGGGCGAGCGCGCGCACCTGGCCTCGGCGGACGTCAGCCTCTCGACGCACATCACGGACGTGGTCAACGCCATCCTGTTCGAGGACTTGCGCGACGTGACGCTCGTCGGCCACAGCTACGGCGGGATGGTCATCACGGGCGTGGCTGACCGCGTGCCGGAGCGCATCAAGAAGCTCATCTACCTGGACGCCTTCGTCCCCGCGGACGGCGAGAGCGTGCAGAGCATACACGGCGAGCGTGGGGCCTGGATCAAGCAGATGACGCAGGGCAGCTTCATCGTGCCCCCCTGGGTCAAGCCCGACCAGCCGCCGCCCAAAGACGTGCCGCAATCTCTCAAGACGTTTACCGAACCCATCTCGCTCAAGAACAAGGCGGCGGGTCAGATTCCCGCCGTCTACATCCTGACGGTGGACGCGGGCCGCGACGCCAAGGCCGACGACTTCGCCGCACAGGCCGAGCGCGCGAAGCAGCGCGGCTGGACAGTCCTACAGCTCACGGCCGACCACAACCCCCAATGGTCCGCGCCCGAAGCCCTCGTCGAGATGCTCGACAAGAATCGCTAGAAGGCGTCTTTCATCGAGCGCACCTTGAGGCGGGCGCGGAAATCCGCAAGCGTCATCCGGCCATTCGGGCGAAACTCGACTTCGACTTTCTGGCCGGGCAGCAAATCGAAATAGTTGTCGGAGAAGAAGCCGTCGCCGTTCGCCAGCGAGAGGTAGACGGCGCGCGCGAACTTGTCGGCGGTCAGTGTGACCTTGAAGCCGCGGCGCGTGCGCAGGACTTCTGTGCCAATTTGCGGCGCGGGGATGGATAGATTCTTGTAGGGCTCGAAGAAGTAGTTGTTGGCGGAAACAGTCTTGCCATCCACGGAAAGCTCGTAAGCGAGCAGGACTTTCTTCGCGTCCCTCCCTTCCAGCCAAGTTTCTATCGGCAGGCTCAGGTAAACCTTGCTCTGGAGCGGAGCGACGGTCAAGCTCCGCTGGTCGCTCTTCAGAAAGTTGCCGTCGAAGTCCATCAGCCGGACGCGCAGCTCGGCCTCGGCGGGCGTCGTGCGGTCGGAGACGACGTAGAAGTCGAGTCCATTTTCCTCGCGGTGCGGGCTCAGGAGCAGGTCCGTGTGGAAGCGGCGGGCGTAATACTGTAGCGCCTTCCAGCGGCCGTAATAGTCTATGCTCGACCAGGAGGCGACGGGCCAGCAGTCGTTGATCTGCCAGTAGAGCGAGCCCATGTTGCGCGGCATGATGCGGCGCAGGTGCTCGGCCCCCGTGCGGATGCCCTCGGCCTGCAAGACCTGGCTGACGTAGAGGAACGACTCGAAGTCTTTCGGCTCAGGGTACTCGCGCAGCATGTACTCGCGGATTAACTGATTGCCGCGCGGGTGGCGCTGGTGCGCGAGCATGACGGTGGATTGTATGTCGCGCTCAGTGGGGAGCGTGTACGCGCTGACCGTCTCGATCTGCGGGAACGACTGGAAGCCGTACTCGCTCATGAAGCGCGGGAACTGTTTCTCGTAAAACTCGAAGGGCTTGGAGGCGTGCCAGACCTCCCAGTAGTGTACGTCGCCTATCTTCTGCGAGTCCGAGTCGTCTTCGAGGTTGGAGCTGGGAGAACTGGGCCAATACGGGCGCGCGGGGTCAAGCTCGGCGGTGACTTCCTTGAGCACGCCGTGGAAGAGTTTCAGGTAGTCGTCCCAGAGCGAGGCCGGCAAATTCTGTTTCCAGCCCCAGTGTTGCCAGGCCGTCTCGACCTCGTTGTTGCCGGCCCAGATGACGAGGCTCGGGTGATTCCTGAGCCGCTTGACGTTGTCCACGGCCTCGGCGCGGACGTTGTCCAAAAACTTCTGGTCGCCTGGGTACATGGCGCAGGCGAACATAAAATCCTGCCAGACGAGGATGCCCAGCTCATCACACAGCTCGTAGAACTCGTCCGACTCGTAGATGCCGCCGCCCCAGACGCGCAACATATTCATGTTGGTGTCGCGGACGGATTCGAGCAGATGCTTGTACTTCTCTTTGGTGACGCGCGTCGGGAAGCTGTCGGACGGAATCCAGTTGCCGCCTTTGGCGAAGACCGGCACGTTGTTGATGCGGAACTCGAAGCTCTTGCCCCACTGGTCGGGCTGCTGGCGAAGCTCAAGCGAGCGCAAGCCTGTGCGCGTGCGCGCCTCGTCCGCGAGCCTGCCGCCCAAGAGGAGCCGCGCGCGGAAACCGTAGAGCGGGTGCGCGCCGAGGCCGTTCGGCCACCAGAGCGCGGGGCGCTGGATAACGAAATCGAGCGGCACGCGGTTGACGCCCTTTGTCAGTTTCACTTTGCTCTGTGCCGCGACTGTCCTGCTCGTCAGATTGTCCAAGACGACCGTCGCGTCCACTTCCGCGTCCGCGACGACTTCGACTTCGGCCTTAAGCCTCGCCGCAGCGGCCGTGACCTGTTTCTGCGCGATGTGCAGATCACCGATGCGCGCGTCGTCCCAGGCTTCCAGGTAGACGGGCTTCCAGACGCCGCTCGTGACGAAGCGCGGCCCCCAGTCCCAGCCGTAATGATAGGGAGCTTTGCGCGTGTGCGGGCTCGTCTTCTCGCCCTGGTCGTTGGGCGACGGCAACTGGTAACTCATCTTCGCCATCAAGGGCAGCACCTCGTTGATGGGCGAGCGGAAGCGTATCAGCAGCGTGTTCGGGCCGGCCGCGAGCGCCCCTTTGGCGTCCACGCGCCAGGTGCGGAACATGTTGTCCGCATTTAGCAGCAGCTTCCCGTTAACAAAAACCTCCGCGTAGGTGTCTAATCCTTCGAAGACCAGCTCGACGTTGCGCCGGCGAAGCTGCGCGGGCGCGACCGTGAAGGTTGTCTGGTATTCCCAGTCGGTCTTGCCTATCCATTGCAGGTTCTGTTCGTTGTTGCGGTAGAAAGGGTCTTCGATCAGCTTGTTGGCGAGCAGGTCCGTGTGGACGCAGCCTGGGACGGCTGCCCTGTGCCAGTCGGCCTTGCCGGCCTCGCGGAACTGCCAGCCGGTTCTGAGCGGGGTGCGGATTTTCAATCCTGTGCCAGTTTGGGAGTGAGCGCCGTCAGCCATCAGCATTAACAGGGCGAGTGTCGCCAGCAGGTTTCTAAGGGTTCGCACCTTCAGATGTGACCTCTCCGGGATGAATTAAAAGCTGTTCGGGGATTACGCGTGCTCAAAGTAGTGTCCGGCAAAGTAACACCAAACGGCCCGCGCGCGCCACCAATTTCGCGGAGGGGCGCGCGGCTTTGAAAGCCTCTGTCTTGGCCTTAAACGCGGCCCTCAAAAGTTTGTTCTTGACGGATTATCCATCAGGGCTTAACCTCGCGCAAAGTTTTCTCAGGCGGTTGAACAAAGTTCGGTTTGGTTCAGCTCTTCCCTGTCACAGCTTTTCTTACGCTTCGCCATGCGACGTATCAATCTGAAGAAAGCCAGTGTCGCGCGCTCCGACACGATTCGCCACATCAACCGGCAGATCGTGCTCAACTACGTCCGCGAGCGCTCGCCCATCTCGCGCGCCGCCATCTCGCAGGAGACGGAGTTGCAGCGCTCGACCGTCTCGCTCATCGTCGAAGAGTTGAAAGAGCAGGGCTTGATTGACGAGGTCGAGGGCGAGTCCACGGGCGGCCGTCCCCCCATCCTCCTGCAACTGCGCGCCGCAGGCCCCGTCGCCCTCGGCGTAGACCTCGGCACCACGCAGACGGTCGTGGCGACGAGCGACCTCGCGGGGCGCGTCCGCGAGCAGGAGCAGTTCCTGACAGACCCGCGCGCCGACGAGACGCTCAAGCTGGTCGTCGAGAGCGCGCGCCGCCTCATCAGGAAGGAGAAGGGCATAGAGGCCATCGGCCTTAGCCTGCCGGGGCTGGTTGACAACGAGACCGGCAACGCGATTTTCATCCCGCACTTCAGGTGGCGCGACTGGGACATTGCCGAAAAGCTGGAGGCGGCGACGGGCCTGCGCGTGATGATCGACAACGACGCCAACGCGGCGGCGCTGGCCGAACTCTGGTTTGGCCGTCCCGAAATCCGCGAGGTGCGCGACTTCGTCCTCGTCCTGGTCGAGGAGGGGCTCGGCACGGGGATAGTTTTCGACGGGCAGATTTACCACGGCGATGACGGGGCCGCGGGCGAGTTCGGCCACATGACTATTGGCACAAATGCGCCGACCACCTGCGCCGCCGGCCGGATGGAGTGTTGGGAGGCTTTCGCCTCCGAGCGCGCGGCGCTGGCGCGCTACAGAAAGCTGGCCGGGCGCGGGGCCGACGCCGTCAACTTCCCTGAGCTGGTCAATTACGCGCTCGGCGGGGACCAGGAAGCGCAGACGGCGCTCGGCGAGACCGCGCGCTTTCTGGGCATCGGCATCTCGAACATCATAGGGGGCTTGAGCCCGGAGGCGGTCATCATCGGCGGGCAGATCGTCCGCGCCTGGCCGCTGATCCGCGAGCAGGTCACGAAGGCCGTCCGGGAGAACAGCACCTGCCACGGCATGCGCGACGTGCGCATCATCCCCTCGACCCTGGGCGCGAGCCCGACGCTGATGGGCGCGCTCTCGCTCGTGCTGTCGAGTAAGTTCGCCGCCGTGGCGACGGCCTGAGCCAGCAGCATTTCAAAACCTAAATTCAACCCTTTGCGCCTTAAGTTTTTCTTTTGTTGCGCCTTTGCGTGAACGGCTGTTTCTCGCAAAGGCGCAAAGGGAAGACGTAAGGCGCAAAGGGGGTTGAGTCGATTGTTCGTGGCTCGTCCCCTTTCGTCTTTCGAAACCAACCGGGATGGATACTCCGATGAAACTTGCAGCAACCTTTCGTCTACGCTCGTTAACGAGGAGGCGCGCAGTCGCGTGCCTGTGCGCGGCGCTCGTCGCGGCGGCGATGCTCGCGCCCACATCGCAGACGCAGGAGAGGACACCGGACTACAAGAACCCTCGCCTGCCGGTCGAGCGGCGCGTGGCCGACCTGCTCTCGCGCATGACCCTGGAAGAGAAAGTGGCACAGCTCGTCTGCCTCTGGGCCGCGCGGCCGCAAGCTCGTCCGCAGACAGACTTCTCGACGGACCTGGGTGACTTCTCGCCAGAGAAGGCGCGCACAGTGATGCCGCATGGCATAGGCCAGATTGCGCGCCAGCGCGAGCGCAAGGACCCGCGCGACGCCGCGCGCTTCGCCAACGCCTTGCAGAAGTGGCTCGTCGAGAACACGCGCCTAGGCATCCCTGCCATCTTCCACGACGAGGCGCTGCACGGCCTGATGGCGCAAAGGGGCACGCACTTCCCGCAGCCCATCGCGCTCGCCAGCTCCTGGGACCCTGAGTTCGCCACGCGCGTCTTCACCGTCGCCGCGCTCGAAACGCGCGCGCGCGGCAGCCATCAGGTGCTCGGGCCTAATCTTGACCTCGCGCGCGAGCCGCGCTGGGGACGCACCGAAGAGACTTACGGCGAAGACCCCTACCTCGTCTCGCGCATGGGCGTGGCCGTCATCAAGGCTTTGCAGGGGCCTGGGCCGGGCGTTGACGACGAGCACGTGATGGCGACGGCCAAGCACTACGCCGCGCACGGCCAGCCCGAAGGCGGCACGAACATCGGCCCAGCCAACTACTCCGAGCGCGTGCTGCGCGAATACTTCCTGCCGAGCTTCGAGGCGGCCGTCAAGGAGGCAAACGTAGCTAGCGTGATGGCCTCCTACAACGAGATCGACGGCGTCCCGTCGCACGCCAACCACTGGCTGCTCGACAAGGTGCTCCGCCAGGAGTGGGGCTTCCGCGGCCACATCGTCTCGGACTACTATGGCATCCCGCAGATGGAGAGCCTGCACCACATCGTCAGCGACAAGGCGGAGGCCGCGAAGCTCTCTATCGAAGCGGGCGTGGACATAGAACTGCCCGACCCGGACGCTTATCCGCTCCTGGCGCAACTCGTCCGCGACGGGCGTGTCTCTGAGGCCGTGCTCGACCGCGCCGTCGCGCGGAACCTGCGGGCCAAGTTCATGCTCGGCCTCTTCGAGAAGCCTTACGTTGACCCTGAGCGCACGGAGCGCCTGACGAACGCGGCGGCCCACCGTCAGCTGGCCGCAGAGGCCGCGCGCCGCTCCATCACGCTCCTCAAGAACGAGAACAACACGCTGCCGCTCGACCTCACTCGCCTGAAGGCAATCGCCGTCATCGGGCCGAACGCCGACCGCGCGCACCTCGGCGGCTACAGCGACCCGAACCCCGGCCGCGGCGTCAGCGTCCTCGAAGGCGTCACCAAAAAGGTGGGGAGCCGTGTCCAGGTCAACTACGCCAAAGGCGTCAACATCACCAGGGAAGGCGGCGACTGGTGGGCGGACACCTCGAACTTGAGCACGCCTGAGGAGGACGAGAAATTGATTGCCGAGGCCGTCGCGGCGGCTCAAAAGTCTGACGTGGCCGTGCTCGTCCTCGGCGGCAACGAGGACACGAACAAGGAGGCTTGGGCGGACAACCACCTCGGCGACCGTGACACAGTGGAATTGATCGGCAGGCAGAACGACCTCGTGAAAGCGGTGCTGGCGACCGGCAAGCCTGTGGTCGTGATGCTGATTAACAGCGGGCCGCTCGCCATCAACTACGTCGCGGAAAACGTCCCGGCCATCCTCGAAGGTTTTTATTTGGGCCAGGAGACGGGGACGGGCGTGGCCGACGTACTCTTCGGCGACTACAACCCGGCGGGCAAGCTTCCTGTCAGCTTCCCGCGCTCGGTCGGACAGCTCCCCATCTATTATAACTACAAGCCGACGGCCAGGCGCGGCTACCTGTTTACCAACAAGGAGCCGCTCTTCCCGTTCGGCCACGGGCTGAGCTACACGACGTTCGAGTATTCGGCCCCGACGGTGACGCCCGCGCGCATCGGCCCCGGTGGCAGCGCGCAAGTGAGCGTGACGGTCAGGAACACGGGCCGGCGCGCGGGCGACGAAGTCGTCCAGCTCTACATACGCGACCTCGTCAGCTCCGTGACGCGCCCCGTCAAGGAGCTGAGGGACTTCCGGCGCATCACGCTCGCGCCCGGCGAGAGCAAGACGGTTACCTTCACGCTGACGCCCGACAAGCTCTCCTTCCTGGATTTGCACATGCAACGCGTCGTCGAGCCAGGCCAGTTCGACATCATGGTCGGCACGAGTTCGGCCAAGTACCAGACAGCCAAACTCGAAGTCGTCGCCAAGTAAGCCGGAAGAAGCAATGCGGAATGCGGAATGATGAATGATGAATGAAAAGCGATTTGTCTTTAATTCATCATTCATCATTCCGCATTCCGCATTGCTTTTCGTTGACACTGCGCGTCCGGCGCATTTACTCTTCCCCCGTTAGGCCGCATGAGAGACGCCGGCCCGGCCTCCCACTCCCGCCGGCGATTCACAGACATCGGTTCGGCCCGCAGAAAACTCTGCGCGCAGGAGTCTGTCATGGCCTCCGCCTGGGAAACAATCACCCGCGACCGCCGCCGCGAGCCACGCCACATAGTCAGTCTCAGGGCCAGCGTCTCCGTCATCGAGGCCGCGACGGGGCAGGGCCACAGCGATGTCATTCTGGCGCACACTAGAGACGTTAGCCTCGAAGGGTTATGTCTCGTCCTGCCCTCTTCCCGCCTGGGGCCTCATAATCTGGGCGAGGGTAATCACTCCGTCCTCATCGTGCTCGCGCTCCCCGCGGGCGACCATGTCAAGATCGAAGGGCGACTGGCTCACTGCCTGCCCATGGCGGACGGCGACCCCACGGCCGGCTGCCTTGCCGGCTTCCAGATCACACGTCTCTCCACGGAAGATCGCGCCGTCTACCACGCCTTCATAGACAGCCTGTAACCTTCCGCACTTTCCTGCCACATACTTTCAGCCGCCGGTGTTTTATCTATGAAGGGAGGGCCGAAAATGCGAGCCACAAAATCAATCCTGGCCGTCGTGCTGTTCGCCGCCGCGGCCGCTGCGCAGCAGGAGAATCTGCCCGTCATCAAGTCCAACGTCTACACCATCACCATTCAGGACGGCGCGGAGCTGAAGAAGAACTTCTGGACGCTCGCGCCCCAGGCCAAGCCCGACGTCTACGAGGCGCAGCTCGTCAATGGTAAGCCACACAAGGTGAGTTTCATCACGGACGTTGACTCGATCAGCTTCACGGTCGAGCTGGGGAAGAAGTACGACTTCATCATCCAGAAGGGCGCGGACCTCTGCTACACGCAGATCGTCGGCGTCAGGAGCGTGCCGGCGGCCCGTTTCGACAAAAAATACCGCGACAGCCACAGTGGCAAAACGTTCATCGAAGTCCCGGAGGTCTACGAGCTGGTCAACGTCGCGCTCGCCATGACCTCGACCGGCATCGAGGACAAGAATCTCGTTTATAAGAACTCCGACTACTACGCCCGCCTGCGCAAGTGGTTCGATAAGTTCAAAGACCACCCTTTGCTCGCGGCCCTGGACGAGGCGCTCAAGAAGAACGTCAACTCCTATTTCACGCTGAAGATGAACGGCTACGCCTTCGAGTTCGACGGCAAGGGCAGGATCGCGCAGAGCAAGGTTTACGACAGGACTGGATTCCGCAACGAGCCGACGAACAGCCTGCGGCCCTACCTCGCGCTGTTGCAGTCGTTCGCAGACCAGACAGACTTCCGCAAATTCTACAGGGAGAACGCGCAGACTTATCAGGAGCAGATCACGTTCTACCGCGAGACGGCGAACATCGCCGAGATGAAGAGGTGGCTCGACCGAAATTTCCCTGGCTCCAGCGACTACGACACCTACAAGATAATTTTTTCGCCGCTCGTGGCCTACAACCAGTCAACGACGTGGTTCGAGAGCAACGGCTTCAAGGAGCTTCAGCCGCACGTCAACTTCCCTTACCCGCAGGACATCAAGCGCTCCGGCATCGAGAACATGTCGAAGGAGGCGGAGATCATCTACCGCGGCAACATCGTCTTCACGGAGATTAACCACGGCTACATCAACCCGGAGGCGGACAAGTACGCGGATCGCGTCATGAAAGCCATCAGCAACCGCGACCGCTGGGTGGACAACGGCAAGGGGCCTGGTTATTACGGCGGCATCGCGGCATTCAACGAGTATATGAACTGGGGGCTCGTCAGTCTGCGCATCGCAGACTACGCGCCGCGCGAGGAGCAGGATAAGATGATCGCCGGCATAGACCGCATGATGACCGAGCGCCGAGGCTTCCCGCGCTTCAAAGAGTTCGACACCTTCCTCGTGGACTTGTACCGTAGCCGCAAGCCTGGGCAGACGCTCGCGGACCTGTACCCGCAGATCATCGAATGGTTCGAGAAGAATAATTAACTTGAAGGCGTGGTAAAGAGAGAGCGGCCCTGCCGCTCGTCATCTTATAGGGATCGCCCAGTCGCCCATCAGCAGGTTCTGCGGAACCTGCTTGAAGCTGTACGCGCCTGACGTTTCGTCGCGGTCGAAGACCCAGACCATGTCGTAGCGGTCTTCGGGCCACTCCTGCGGCGCGGTCTTCTGGTCGCCTAAGATACGGCTGGCGATCTTCGGCAGCAACTCGTGCTGCCAGCAGATCAACACCACGCCCGAGCAGAGGAACGCCTCTTCCAACATCTTCTCGGATTCGAGCTTCGGGTAGTTGGCGTTGATTCGGATCGCCAGCTTCTCGGCCAGCGGCGTCATCGTCTCGATTGAGCGGCGGCTTCCCTGCCGCTTGGTCGGCGTGGACGCGTAGATGAACTGCGGCCGCGCGAGCGCCGGGTTCTGGAAGGTGTTGTTCGTCGGCGCGAAGAAAGCCACTAAGGCCCCGGCCCTCTGCCACCCGCGCACCGTCAGCGACTCGCTCTCGCGCTCGCCGTCCACGGTCACGCCGTACGGCGGGGGGTCGCTCAAAGGCTTCTCGCCGTGGCGCATGAGCATGATCTTCGTCGCGTGTCGAGCGGTTTCACCCATAGTGTTCCTCTCCGTTTTCCTGTGAGAATTTGAATAACGCCTCGACCCTGCTGCCCAGAGCGCGCAGCATTCTACATGATTTCCGGCGGCAAGTATGAACCGGATTGCGCGCCCTGGAAACGTGCTATATTCCGCAGCACGGTTATGAAGAGTTGCCCCACATGCCGGCGCATCTACGCGGACGACACGCTGAGGTTCTGCCTTGAGGACGGCGCGCCGCTCAATACGGAAGTCCGCCCCGGCACGGAGAGGACGCTGGCGCTCCCGCAGACTGTAGGAGCGGGCGACCCGACGAAACTGCTCGACGACCCTGCGCTCGCGCCGACGCTGCCCGCGCGCGAGAAATCTACGGTCACGACCCCGCGCGTTGAACCGCCGCGCGCCGCGAGACGAAGCACCGCGTCGGTCGTCGCGCTCACGGTCGCGGCGACCGTGTTGCTGCTGGGCCTGGGCGGCGTTGTCGCGTGGCAACTGCTGAAGGATGACGGAAAGGGTGTTCCGGGGACGACGCGCGACGACGGAAATCTCAACGCGTCCACCGGCGGTAACACGAACACGTCTGGCGGCGTCGTTTCGACTCCCACCCCTACGCCGCCGCCCGCGGACGGCTTCATAGAAGGGAGCATGGCCTACCCCAGCAACGGCATTCCGGGCGTGATGGTCGCCTGCGCGGAGAACGTGGAGACGCGCGCGACCCTCTGTTCGCAGAAGCGCAACGACTGGGAGGACGGCGTGCGTTACAGCCTGCGGCTGCCCCCCGGTAGGTATAACGTCTACGCCACGCTGCTGCCGGGCGACGAATCTGTCGGCGACCTGACCGGCCAGAAGGCCTACTACACGGACTACATGAAGTGCGGCATGGGCTCGAACTGCCGCTCGCACAGCCGCATCGTCCTCGAAGTCGCGCCCGGCCAGACCTTGAACGGCATCATCGTCGGCGACTGGTGGGCCGACCTGTAGTTCGAGGTTGAAAAAGCCCGCCCCCCTATTCTATAGTCCCTTCACCCACCCACTCCACCCTTGAGCAGAATCTCTATAAGGAGTGATAATCCGCACAATGAACGAAGAAAACACACAGCACATGCCCGACGGCCGCTCTTTCGAGGACCGAGTCTTCGCCCGGTTCGATGCACTTGAGGCAAGCTTCAACTCGCGGCTCGACGGGCTGGACGCGCGCCTGACAGCCTTTGAAGAAAGGGTGCAGGCGCGGCTCGACAAGATGGACGCACGGATGGGCGGGCTGGACGCTCGTCTGACGAGTCTGGAAGAGAAAGTTGACCAGCGGCTGAAGGAGACGCGGCCCATCTGGGAACAAGTGTTGGTGCGCCTCGATTCACTTGAGAAAGGCTCCAGGGGGATCGCAAAGGACGTGGACTATCTTAAACGCAAGTTCCGCATCTTCAACGAGGACATCCTGACCTGGCAGAACCAGCAGGAAGACATGGAAGAGCGCGTGAGTAAATTGGAATCGGAAACGGCGAAGTGACCCTCAGCGCGAGAATCATCATCCTTTGCTCCCTGCTTCTCTCCGCGCCGCTGTTCGTTCTGGCACAGCAGGCTACGCCGGTCGCCGGCCAGGGCGTGACCGGCACGGTCCTGCGGCACGAGAAGTTTGTCTCCAAGTACGTTGACGCGCGCAACGTGGACGTGTGGCTCCCGCCCGACTACGAACGAGAGAAGGGCGGGCGCTACCCTGTCGTCTACATGCACGACGGGCAGAACCTCTTCGACCCGAAGACCTCTTACATCGGCGTGGACTGGGGCGTGGACGAGACGATGACGCGGCTCATCGCCGAGAAGAAGATTCGCGCGGCCATCGTCGTCGGCATCTGGAACACGCCGAAGCGCGTCCCCGAATACATGCCGCAGAAGGCCGCGGAGAGTCTGAATGATGCGGCGCTCGCCGAGTTCACCAGGCAGTTCGGCGGCCTCAAGCCCATCTCCGACCAGTACCTGAAATTCATCGTCACCGAGTTGAAGCCTTTCATAGACGCCAACTACCGCACGCGCCCCGGCCGCGAGCACACCTTCGTTATGGGTTCGAGCATGGGCGGCCTGATCTCGGCTTACGCCGTCAGCGAGTACCCGCAAGTTTTCGGCGGCGCGGGCTGCGTCTCGACGCATTGGCCCATAGGCGACGGCGTCGTCATAGAGTACCTGAAGACGAAACTGCCTGCCCCCCAAACGCACAAGTTATATTTCGACTTCGGCACGGCCACGCTCGACGCGCAGTACGAGCCTTACCAGCGCAAGGTGGACGCCATCATGCGGAGCGGGGGCTACAAAGAGGGCAAGAACTGGATGACGCGCAAGTTCGCGGGCGACGAGCACTCGGAGCGGGCCTGGAGCCGCAGGGTCGAAATCCCGCTCACGTTCCTCCTGGGCAAATAACCTTACTTCAAATACCAGTCCGCTTGCGTGTCCACGTAAAGTTTAGCCGGCGGGATCGAGATGTGCCGTGCGGACCACGCCGCCCTCTTGACCGGGCGGAAGTCTTCCGTGATGCGCGCCACTGGTCCGTCAAGCGGGACTTTTTTGTGTGCCAATTGCTCGTAGTCGCGCGTGTACCCGCGCACCTGTTTGTAGTAGTCACGAAAATGTACGGGCAGGACGCGCAGGCCGTCGAGCCAGTAATAGACCCGCCCGAAGTAGGCCGCGTGCAGCCACTCCTCCCACGGCCGCGGCGCGTACAACTCCTCCTTCAACTGCGCGCCGTGGAGCGGGAGCCAGAGGACGTAAATCCCTTTGCGCGCGTACTCGGCCGTGCGGAACTGTATCCGCTGAAGCGGCAGGTTACTGAGTTGCACTTCGATGGCGACCGGAACATTCGAGATGTAGGCGCTCACGTCCGGGCGGACGGCGCCTAGGTCTCTCTCCATCTCGCACTTGCGCACGCGCGGGTCGGCCGAGAGATTCTCGAACAGCGCGATCTTGCAGCGGCGGTGCGCCTCACTTTCGCCCGTCCCGTACTCGCAGGTGACAGGCGGGACGTGCGCGAAGTGCGCCGCCTTGATCTCGCCCTTCCTGAGCCTCACGACCTCGCGGCAGCAGAAGCAGCGGAAAGGCCCGTCCGCCCTCTCCACCTCCCACGCCGCGACCTTCCGCCCGTCGTCCTCTCTCGCCGCCGTCAACATGACTTCGTTACATCCCCCCGTAGATCAACTCTTCGACAGCCAGTTCCAGCGCGACCGGGTCTAGGCTTCTTTTGAAGATGAGCGTGTGGCGGGGCGGGCGCGTCAAGGGGTCGCGGCTGCCGCGCAGCTCGTCCCAGGCCGCGAGGATGAAGTTCTCGAAACGCGCGTGCTCAAACTCGCCGAGCCTCTTTTCGAGGTGCTGCGGCGTCCAGAAGCCTAGTATCTCAAGATAAAATTTTTGCCCGTCCTCGCGGCTCAGCACGAAGTCCGGGATGAACGCGCTCTCGCCCAGGTCAATCACCTCGCGGCTCGGCTCAAGTTTCCACGCGGTCTCGAAGCGGCCCCAGCTCGCCACCAGTTTTTCGCTAACACTCTTTTCCTGCGGCGGCTCGTTCAGGTAGTGAGAGCTGAGCTGCTTCTGGTTGCTGTCAAGCTCGAAGAAGGCGTTACCGCGCCCGCCCGCGTTCTGCTGCGCGATCTCTGCGCGCATGTGCCAATTCTTGCAGAGCAGGAGCGCTGGCAGAAAGACGGCCATCTGGACGCCGTACTTCTTCGAGCGCTGAAAGAGCGAGACGGGGCCGTCCAGGCGCACCTCGTAGCCGTCGCGCGGGTTGCCCTCTATGGTGTGAATCAGCCTGTACGACTTGATGGCCGCGAACAGCTCGCGGTAAGAGTCCGGGTCCTGCGTCCCGACCGTGAGCCGCATCTCCACGCAGTGATAAAGCAGCGCCTGCGCCTGCGCCAGATTGTAGAGATTCAGAAGCTGTGCCGCACCCACCGGGTCGAAGGCTGCGAGCAACTGATTCTCAGGCAGGTCCGCGTAGAGAGCGCGCATCAGCGCCCCCGGCTCGATGCCCAGCTCGCGCGCCGCCTCCGTGATGACGGCCCCGCGCGCGCCCTCTTCGTTCGTCACCGGATGACGCCCGCGGGCCATCAGGAAGAGCGCGCGGCGAATCTCGACGGGGTCTTTTGCGCTGCTGACTTCAAACCTGCAACGGTCTGTCAGGAGCTTGCTGAGGCCGCGCAGGAATTTATAGTTTGTGCCAATTCCGACGTACTCTTCGAGCGCTCCGTCCAGCTCGCGGCGCGGGCGGCCCTCGTGCTCGGCGAAGAGCTTGACGAGGCGGCCCGCGTCGTCCAGCCTTTCGGGGTCGTCCGTGTGGATGTGCAGGGGGCGCACCTTGTCGCCGCGCCGCCAGCTCTGAGCCAGGTCAGCCGTCAGCATCAGTTTTCACCCGTCCATCCGAAGAAGGCGTTGTAGCCCGCCTCGCGGAATTGCGCCGCGCTCGTTCGCCGCTCGCTGATGCCTTCCTCGGTCGTGTCGCTCGCGATGACTTCGTAAAGTGTGGCCTCCTTGCCCGGCTGCTTTCTCAGGATGCGGCCGAGGCGCTGTATGTGCTCGCGCGTCGAGCCAGAGCCCGACAGCACCACGGCGACCGCCGCCGCAGGGATGTTGACACCCTCGTTCAAGACCTTCGAAGTGGCGAGCGCGAGCACTTCACCGTTGTTGAAGGCTTCGAGCCAGAAGCTTCGCTCCTTGATGCCCGTGTGGTGCGTGATCGACGGAATCAGGAACTGTTCCGAGATGCGGTAGACCATCTCGTTCTCGGCCGTGAAGATGAGCGTCCGCTCCCCGGCGTGACGCGCCAGGAGTTCCATCAGCACGCGGAGCTTCGCGTCCGTGCCCAGCGCGACGCGCTTGGACTCCCTGTAGGCTTGCATCGCGCGGCGGCCTTCGCGGCTCTGCGCGCTCGCACGGATGAAAGACTGCCAACCCGTCAGGCCCGCAAGGTCAATCCCCTTCTCGCTCACGAAGCGGCGGAAGACGGCGCGCTCCTGCTCGTAGTAGGCGCGCTCCTCAGGGCTCAGCCTGACGTTGAGGCGGACGACCCTGTAGTCAGCCAGGTACTGGCCCGCCATCTCGTGCGCCTCGCGGCGGAAGAGAATTGGGCCAATGAGTCGTTCGAGGCTGCGCTCCTCGCCGTCGGCGCGCTCGGGCGTGGCCGTCAGGCCCAGGCGGAAGGGCGCAATCGACATCTCGGCCGCGTAGCGATAGACGCTGCTCGGCAGGTGGTGGCACTCGTCGAAGATGACGAGGCCGAACTGGTTGCCCAGCCGCTCCATGAAGCGGAAGGCGGAGGCGTAGGTCGTGACCGTCAGCGCGCCCAGCTCGTAGTAGCCGCCGCCGATGAGGCCGACCTCCGCGCGGTAGGATTTTGTGAGCAGGTCGTACCACTGATTCATCAAATCGAGCGTCGGGACGACGACGAGCGTCGAGCGGTTGGTGCGCTCAATCGCCATCTGCGCGACGAGGCTTTTGCCAGCGCCCGTGGGGAGGATGACGACGCCACAGCGACCGCGCCGCATCCATTCGTCCACGGCCTCGCGCTGGTAGGGGCGCGGCTCAGTCTCAGCGGTGGAAGAGAACTCGAACGTGTCGTAGGCCCGCGCCAGGTCTTCGTAAGGCGTCTTGGCGCGGAAGAACTCACGGACTACGTGGCGATAGGCCCAGGCCGGCGCGCGCCAGCGCAGGACGCGCTCGTCCCAACGGAACTGCGGCGGAAGTCGCGCCGCGCGGTCGACGCCGTCTAACAGAAGCGTGCCCGCATCGAACCGGAGCGTGAAAGGTGTGAGACTCACTGTGCTTTCAGAACCTGCCGAAGTTTCTCGCACCCTTTTTACAGATAATTGTGCCAGTTCTTCAAGCGGCCTTCTTGTGCGCCGGGGCGGCCCGCCTGGCGCTCAGGCGCTCGCGCAGGCGCGGGTACTCTTTCAACTCGGCCGCGGGGATGCAGTCCGCGCAGACCCATTTGCCGTCCGTATTGCGCATGTGCAGACTCTCCTGCGGCCTCTTGCAGGCTTCGCACCTGAAATCTTTGCTCATCTCACTGTCACCTCTTCTGAATTCACGCCACGCGGGCGCGGCCCTGTTGCTCGTGCTGCTGGCGGTGCGGGTCGTAGTCGTGTCGCAGGTACTCGCGCGCGATGAACTTGAGGACCGCCGAGACGTGCTTGCACTCGAAGCCCGGCTCGCCGTTGCCGTTGAAGATGAAGTCCGCGCACGTGCAGACCAGGCGGCGCGCCGCCGGGTCGCTGTAGAGGCGGTAGTCCTGCTCGCCGCCCGACTCCGAGTGCGCTATCCAGCCGTAAGGCGACGCCTCCGCGACCTTGATCCGCTCGCTGCGCGCGGCGCGCTTTTCGGCCGGGGAGAACTGCACGACCTGCCCCGCGCCAGCTTTTTTCGCTCTCGTTTCCATGCCGTGCATTATACCACTTTCTATGCGCTTGTGAAACGGCGTTTCACGTATGGGACGAAGTTTTTTGAGCCGCGTTGTCGTCTGCGTTTTCATTTCCGGGGGGAAAACTTCTAAACTAGCCGGCGCGACCGAAATTTTCAGGGGCTTGCCGAATTGATGAGCGACCGCGGGAAGTCAATCAGGGCGTCGGAGGTCGGCGAGTACCTCTTCTGTGCGCGCGCCTGGCGTCTGCGCCTCGACGGGTACGAGCCGACAATGGGCCGGCACGCGCGCGAGGCCGGTACGGCCTGGCACCTGCGGCACGACGACCCGCGGCGCTGCCGTGGGTGCAGCGTGCGCGAGCACTGCGTCGAGAGCCTGGCCTGAGCCCGCGTAAAAAAATCGGCCCAATTCTTTTGAGTCAAACTTATGCGTCCAGATTCCCTTTTACACGTGCCGAGGCTGTTCTCCATCGCGTTACTTCTAGCGCTGCCGATTGGCACAATGGCCCACGCCGAGTGGGTGATGCAGCGGAGCGGGACGACCGTTAGGCTGCGCGGCGTCAGCGCCGTCAGCTCGCGCGTGGCGTGGGCGAGCGGCGACAAGGGCACTTTCGCGCGCACAGTTGATGGCGGCCGTAATTGGACTTCTGGCACAGTGCCGGGAGCGGAGGAGCTGGACTTTCGTGACGTGGACGCTTTCGACGCGAACACGGCCTACCTGCTCTCCATCGGCGAAGGCGACAAGTCCAGAATCTACAAGACGACGGACGGCGGGAGGCGCTGGGAGCTACAGTTCAAGAGCGAGCGCGCCGCGGCCTTCTTCGATTCGATGGCCTTCTGGGACCGCGACCACGGGATAGCAGTGAGCGACCCCGTGGGCGGGCGCTTCCTCGTCATACAGACTGCGGACGGGGGCCGGACGTGGAAGGAGACGCCAGCGGAAGGGATGCCTCTTGCGCTCGAAGGTGAAGGCGCGTTCGCCGCGAGCGGGACGTGCATCGCCGTCCAGGGTAGAACAAATGTTTGGTTCGCCACGGGTGGGCCGAACGGCGCGCGCGTCTTCAGCTCGACGGACGGCGGGCGGACGTGGGCCGTTGCGACGACGCCTCTGGTCAGCGGCAAGAGCGCAGGCGTTTTCTCCATCACTTTCTGGGACGCGCGGCGCGGCGTGGTCGTGGGCGGCGATTACACGAAAGAGGGCGAGACGGGGAACAACGTGGCCGTCACGACGGACGGCGGGCGGACGTGGGCGTTGATTAAGGGCGCGGGCCTCAGTGGCTACAGGTCTTGCGTCGTCTTCGTCCCTGGCACGGGCTCGCGGAAGGCCACGCCCACGCTCTTCGCGGTCGGGCCGACGGGCTCCGAGTATTCGACGGACGGCGGAAATAGCTGGACGAGTTTTGGCACAGGCGGCTATCACAGCGCGGACTTCGCTGGGCCAAAAAACGCCGGCTGGGCGGTCGGCGAGCGCGGCGTGATAGCGAAATACTCAGGCGCGAGTCCGAAGTAAATAAGATTAGTCGCGGAGATTAATGATGAGGAAGATAGTTGCTCTCATATTGACGACAGCGTTTTTGTTCTCTTTCGCTCCGCACGCGCGGGCGGACGAGGGGATGTGGACTTTCGACAACGCGCCGCGCAAAGAGTGGAAGGAGCGTTACGGCTTCGAGCCTTCGGACGCGTGGCTCGATCACCTGCGGCTCTCGTCCGTGCGCGTCGGAACTTCGAGCGGCGCGTTCGTCTCGCCCGAAGGGCTCGTGCTCACCAACCAGCACGTCGCCTCCAGCCAGATCGCCAAGCTCTCGTCCCCCGAGCGCAACCTCACGCGCGACGGCTTTTACGCGCGCACGCGGGCCGACGAACTGAAGTGCCCGGACCTGGAGATGAGCGTGCTTGTCTCCTACGAGGACGTGACGCGCCGCGTGCAGGGCGCTGTCCGTGCCGGGGCCGGAGACAAGGAAGCCAACGAGCAGCGCCGCGCAGAGATCGCCCGTATCGAGAGCGAGTCGAAACAGAAGACGGGGTTCGACGGCCAGGTCGTCATGCTCTACAGCGGCGGCGAGTATTGGCTCTACCGCTTCAAGAAGTATACGGACGTGCGGCTGGTCTTCGCGCCCGAAGAGCGCATAGCCTTCTTCGGCGGCGACTACGACAACTTCACCTACCCGCGCTACAACCTGGACATCACCTTCTTCCGCGTCTACGAGAACAACCAGCCGGCTCACACAGAGCATTACCTCAAGTGGTCGCAAGCGGGGCCGGCCGAAGGCGAGTTCGTAGTCCTCTCCGGCAACCCAGGCTCGACCGATAGGCTGCTGACCGTGGCCCAATTGCGCTACCAGCGCGACGTGGGCAACCCCTTACAGATGCAGGTCTGGACTTCGCGCCGCGCCGCGCTCACGCGCTACGCTGGAGCCGGGGCCGAGCAGGAGCGCCGCGCAGGCACCGCCATCCGCTCGCTCTCGAACTCCATCAAGCGGCTGACGAGCCAGCAGGAGGGACTGCTCAACCCGCGCATGTTCGCCAGGAAAGAGGCTGAGGAGAAAGCCCTGCGCGCCGAGGTCGCGCGCCGCCCCGAATTGCAGCAGGAACTGGGCGGGGCCTGGGAGCAGGTTGGCGCGGCTTACGCGGAGGCGCCGCAGACGGCCAAGCGCATCGCGTTCTCGAACATAGAGTGGTCGCGCCTGGGCCAGATCGCCGCCACGCTCGTACGCTACGGCGAAGAGTCGCGCAAAGCCAACGAGCAGCGCTACGCGGAGTTCCGCGACAGCCGGCTGGAATCGCTCAAGCTCAATCTATTCTCGCCCGCGCCCGTCTACGCGGACATGGAAGAGGCCATCCTCGCGGGCTGGCTCGAAGAGGCGCGTCAGAGCTTGGGCGCTGATGACCCGTTCGTGCGCGCCGCGCTCGATGGTCAAACACCCGCGGAAGTAGCTCGTAGAGTCATCACGGGAACGAAGCTGGCGGACGTTACGGTGCGCCGCGCTCTCTTCGAGGGCGGCGCGGAAGCGATCAATAAGTCGGACGACCCCCTCGTCGCGCTCGCGCGCAAGGTGGAGCCCATCGTCCGCGAGTTGCGTGCGTGGAATGAGGCAAAGATTAAGAGCGCAGAGGCGAGCGCCGGGCAGAAGATAGCGAAGGCGCGCTTCGCCGTCTACGGCAAGTCTGTTTACCCGGACGCCACCTCAAGCTTACGCCTGAGCTATGGCAAGGTCGCCGGCTACGAAGAGGGCACGACGCTCGTCCCCTTCAAGACGACCTTCTACGGACTCTACGACCGCACGGAGAGTTTCGGCGGGAAGCCGCCCTACGACTTGCCGCCGCGCTACAATGAGAAGCGCGCGGCCCTGGAGCTTTCCACGCCGCTCAATTTCGTCTACACGGCCGACACCATCGGCGGCAACTCCGGCAGCCCCGTCGTCAACCGCGCCGGAGAGGTCGTCGGCGTCAACTTCGACAGCAACATACAGAAGCTGCCCAACCGCTACTGGTTCGTGGACGATGCGGAGGGCGGCCGCGCCGTCGCCGTCCACAGCCGCGCCGTCACCGAAGCCCTCCTCAAAGTCTACGGCGCGACGGAACTGGTCAACGAGATTTTAAAGAAATGATGAATGATGAATGATGAATTGAAAACAAAGGATTTTCATTCATCATTCATCATTCATCATTTCTTTGTGCCTCTCGGCCAGGGCCAGCCGCTTCTCGTAGGCGTCGCGGGCGATCTGTACGTCTTGTAAAAAGTGTGGCAGTTCCGTGAGGGAGAGCGCCTGCGGCCCGTCCACGAGCGCGCGGCCGGGGTTGGGGTGGAAGTCCACGAGGACCATGTTGGCCCCTGCGACGACGCCCTGCGCCGTCACGTGCATCACGTCCAGAATCCCTTCGGGGCCGCGGCTGCGCGCGCCGACAGAGTGCGATGGGTCTACGCAGACGGGCATCCTGGTCAGGCGCTTGACGACCGACACGTGCGCGAAGTCTACGAAGTTGCGGTGTGGCTCGCCGATGCTCGTCTTCATCCCGCGCAGGCCGAAGATGATCTTGTGGTTGCCCTCGCTGGCGAGGTATTCGGCAGCGTGCAGGGATTCGTCGAGCGTGATGCCGAAGCCGCGCTTCAAGAGGACCGGGAACTCCTGCTGGCGGCCCGTGATCTTCAGCAGCTCGAAGTTCTGCGTGTTGCGTGTGCCAATTTGGAGCATCACGCCCGTCGGGTTGCCCGTCCGTTCAAGCTCCTCCCTGATCTCGTCTATGTGCGACTCGTGCGTCACCTCCATGGCGATGACCTTAATGCCGTACTTGCCGGCCAGCTCGAAGACATAAGGCAGGCACCTGCGCCCGTGGCCCTGAAAGGAGTAGGGACTGGTGCGCGGCTTGTACGCGCCCATGCGCGTGCAGACCTGGCCGCAGTCCTTCAACGCGCGCATCATCTCTTCGACGTGCTCAGGCGTGTCCACGGCGCAGAGGCCGGCGAAGACGTGGAGCGTGTCCTGGCCGAAGCGCAGTCCCTGGTAGTCGAAGTGCGCGGGGCGGTGATCGTCCTTGTGACGGCCGAGCACACGGTACTCCTGGGAGACGCGCACGACGCGCTCCACGCCCGGCAAGCTCCTCATCTCTTCGACCGGGATGGCCGACGTGTTGCCGATCAGGTGAATCTCCGTCAAAGTCTGCTCCACGCCCTGCTCGCGGTGGACGCGGGCCTGTATGCCTTGCAACCGCGCCAGGTGATCCAGCAACTGCCTGTACGCTTCGCTCTCCGGCTTGATGTTAGGTGTCAGAATCAGAATCATGGTCTTCCCCAGGTTCCTTGCTATTCGTCCGTAAAAAAGTCTGCTGTGACGCTCAACTCGCCCGCGCCTCGCACGGCGTACTCGCGCAACTCGGCCGCGGCGGCCGCGAGCTTGGCGGCGAGCGCGTCCACTGCGTCGGCTATCTCCGAAGGATTCGTCTCCAGGATGTCGCGCCAGACGGACCAGGGGCTCGCGGCCAGCCGCGTCATGTCGCGATAGCCTGAGCCCGCCAGACTCTTGAGAGCAGCGGCGTCCCGCTGCTCACAGACGATTGCGGAGAGCGCGCTCGCCGCGAGCTGCGGCGCGTGGCTGACGAACGCCATCGCACGGTCGTGCGCATGGGCCGTCATCAGGAAGACGCGCGCGCCCGTCGCTTCGATGGTCTTCGTCAAAATTTCGAGCGATGGATGGACAGCCTCGCCCTCTTCTTTGATTAAAACGTAGCTCGCCCCCTCGAACAGCTCGGCGCGCGCGTGCGAGAGGCCGCTCAGGTGATGGCCCGCGACGGGATGGCCGCCGACGAACTCGCGGCCCGCAGGCAGATGAAGCCGCGCCGCGCGGCACACTTCACTCTTCGTGCTTCCGGCGTCCGTGACGAGCGCGCCCGCCTTGACCTGCCCACCGCGCTCGCTGAGGAAACGTATGATTTCGCGCACGGGCGTCGCCAGGTAAATCAGGTCGGACGAGGAGACGCCGCCATCGCCAAGAGCGCGGTCAACTTCGTCAATCACCCCGCGTTTGATTGCTTCGTCGAGGACCGAGACGGACGAATCCCAGCCGGCCAGCCGCACGCAGAGCCCCGCGCGCTTGAGCGCCAGCGCGAAGGACGCACCGACGAGCCCGCACCCGACGATGGTCACACGCTCCCACATCGGCGCACTCATTGGGCCACGCCCTCCAGAAGCTGCCAGAACTCCGGCAGAGAGACCTCTACGGCCGCGCGCGCGCCCTCTATGCGCGACTCACCCGCGACCGAGAGCGCGGCTACCGCGCAAGACATAGCGATGCGGTGGTCGCCGAACGACGAGAGCGACGCGCCGCGCAACTTCGCCCCGCCCGCGTGAAGCCTCCAGCCGTCCGCGCGCTCCTCCACGCGCGCGCCCATGCGCGAGAGATTCTCGATGGTCGCGCGGATGCGGTCGGACTCCTTGACGCGCAGCTCCGCGGCGTCGCGCAGCTCCATCTCGCAGCCGAGCGCCGCGGCCGCGAAGGCCAGGAGCGGCAGCTCGTCTATCAGGTTCGGGACGACCGCGCCGGAAACTGAAAGCGCGCGCGCGTGATTCGACCTTCTGCCGCGGACTCGAATTGTGCCAACCGGCTCGCCGCACTCCAGCCTTTCGCCTTCGACCGTAATCTCTGCGCCGAGTTCCGCGAGCGCTTGGAGAAAGGCCGTGCGGGTAGGATTCAGCCCGACGTCGAGTATTGCCAGCTCCGAGCCGGGGAGGATGGCCGCGGCGGCGACGAAGAAGGCTGCCGAGGAGACATCGCCCGGCACGACCAGATCGCGCGCACGCAGTCTATCGCCGCCGCCGACGCTGATCTCGTCTCCGTCCCGGTCTACGACGCCGCCGAACGCGCGCAGCATGCGCTCCGTGTGGTCGCGCGTAGGCGTCGGCTCCTCGACGCTCGTCACACAGGCCGCGAAGAGGCCGGCGAGCAGGACGGCGGATTTAATCTGCGCGCTGGCGACCGGCGGCCTGTAGCTGATGGCGTACAACGGCCGCCGCCCTTTGATGAGCATGGGCGCGCGTCCGCCTTCGGCCAGCTCGACGGTCGCGCCCATCAACCTCAGCGGCTCGGCCACGCGCGACATGGGCCGCGAGCGCAGAGACTCGTCGCCCGTTATGGTCGTCGTGAAAGGTTGGCCGGCCAGGATGCCCGCCAGCAGCCGCATCGTCGTCCCGGAATTCTCTGCGTCCAAAACCTGCGCCGGCTCTCTCAGGCGTGTGTAGCCGCGCCTGCCTATGCTGACCGTCGAGCCGTCGCGCGCGACACTCACTCCGAGCGCCTCAAGACATCTGAGCGTCGCCGCGCAGTCGCGCGCTGACGAAAAGTTTTTCACGACCGACCGGCCGCGGGCGAGCGAGGCTATCATCGCCGCGCGGTGCGAGATGGACTTATCGCCGGGCACACGCATCTCGCCCGCCAGGCGGTTGACCGGGTTGACTACGACGCTGCTCTCTTGATGACTACCAGACATTCAAATCGCCCTGTCCTTACTTAAACTTTCAACTCCGCGCCGACTGGTAACAGCCCAGGACGCGGACTTCTGCCGCGCGCTTCTGAAGCTCCGAGAGCGCGCTCAAGACCCTTTCATCTTCGGTGGAAGCCTGCAAGTCCAGATAAAAATGGTACTCCCAGGGCCGCCCCTTTATCGGCCGGCTCTCTATCTTGAGCAGATCGATTCCCAGCCGCGCGAAGGGCTCCAGCGCGCCCAGGAGCGAGCCCGGCCTGTGTGCCAATTTCACGACCAGCGAGAGCTTGTCCGCGCCCTCGGGCACGACCACCAACGGCGCGAGCAGGAAGAAGCGCGTGTAGTTTTCCGGGTGATCCTCAAGTCCTTCGCGCAGGATGCGGCCGCCGTAAACCTCCGCTGCGCGCTGGCCGGCGATGGCCGCGCGCGTGCGGTCTCCGCTTCGCACGACCTCGGCCACGCTCCCGGCCGTGTCTTCCGCCACGACGCGGCGAATCTGCGGGTTCGCGGCGAAGAAGCCCGCACACTGCGCCAGCGCGACCGGGTGCGACTGCACGGTCCTGACCTCGTCGAAGGACGCGCCGCGGCAACCTATCAGACAATGCCTGACGGGGATGACGACCTCGCCCGCGATGTGCAAGTCGCTCTCCAAAAGTAAATCGTATGACCAGTGGACGGAGCCCGCGAGGCTGTTCTCGACCGGCGCGAGAACGTAGTCGGCGGCCCCGTCTTCGATTGACGCGAACAGCGACTCGAAGGTCGGGCGCGGCACGAGCCGCACGTTTTGGCCCAGAAGCCGCAGCGCGGCCTCTTCGCTGAACGCGCCGCGCTCGCCCTGAAACGCCACGCGCGCGCCTTCCTGTTCGCGGTTCGTCAAAGCGCTTCTCCCTCCCCTTCGGAGGCCAACCCCATCGCGCGGGCCTGCATGCGCCGCGACTCCTCCATGATGAGGCGGAAGAGGTTCGTGACAGCGCGCTCGTCCAGCGGGCCGCGGTTGGCGCTGCGTGCGCGCTCCAACACTTCGCGCTCCCGCTCGTGGTCGCACAGCGCGAGGCCCGCGGCCCTTTTCGACTCGCCCACCTGGAGCGCGAGCCGCGCGCGCTCGTTCAAGAGGCGGAGCAGCTCGCCGTCAATCGCGTCAATTTCCGCGCGGCAGTCTTCAATGCTCATCGCAACCCTCAGGCCCCCTTTCGGTCAAACAAGAAACCGGCCGCAACTCCCTCGAATGGGGTTGCGGCCGGCTCCGGCTGAAATCTTTGCGCTCGTGTCTTAGCTCTTCAAGTCATCACGCACGCGCTCAGCCCCGCCCGGCCGCCCCTCCGCGTAGGAGAAGCGGTAGATAAAAGCGAAGTAGTAAAGCGGCGTGCTCTGCATCTCGTGCTGACTGATTCTGACAGACTCATTTGCACTATAGGCAAAACCCGGAAAACATGTCAACGTCGAGCGCCGCGGGTTACCGCACACGACTCGTTCGTACGCCGTCGTCGTCAACATCCAACAGGCGCACCGTCGCGCCTGTGCCGTGCCGGCGGAAACTCTCTGCAATCATCTCGCCCAACTCATTGAAGCGCGCCGTGGCGAGCGCCAACACGCTCGGCCCCGCGCCGCTCAGAGCCAGGCCGACCAGGCCCCGCTCGCGCGGTGTCGAGAGCGCCGCGGAGAGTCCGGGCACCAGCGACTCGCGGAGCCTCTGGTGCAACTGATCTCGCATGGCCTCCCACAAGAGGTCGTAACGCCCCGCCTCAAGAGCGGCGACGAACAGCGCTGCCCTTTGAATGTTGTACACGGCCGCGGCGCGTTCGATTGTGCCAGGCAGACAATCGCGGGCGGCGGCCGTCTTCAGCGGCACGTCCGGCGAGACGACGATCACCGTCTTCAGCTCCGCGGGCCAGCGGCGCTTGATTGCCAGCACGCCGCCGTCGTCCGTCACGCAGTTGACGACGAAGCCGCCGTAGAGCGCAGGGGCTACGTTGTCCGCGTGGCCCTCAAGCTCAAGCGCGTAACGCAGGACGGTTTCTGTCGTGAACTCGTGGCCGCAGACGAGGCCGCAGAGCGAGAGCCCCGCGACGATGGCCGCCGCGCTGCTCCCAAGCCCTCGGCCCAGTGGCAGCTCGTTGTGGACGGCGAGCCGCACGGGCGGCAACTCCAATCCCTCGCGCGTGGCCGCGTGGCGCATCGCCACGTAAATCAGATTGTCCGCCGCGCGAGACAGCCCGGCCCCCTCGCCGAGGCTGCGCACACGGCAAGCCTCTTCGGCGTCGGCGACGATTGTGGCCCTGACCGTCAGGTAGAGCCGCAGGGCCAGACCGAAGCAGTCGAAGCCCGCGCCCAGATTCGAGGTCGAGGCCGGCACGCGCACCACGAAAGATGCGCCGCGCCGCTTCCCACTTTCAACATCAATCACAGATTGGGACTCGGTTTTCAATGTTCCTTGCGCCTCAGCGTTTCGAGAATCGCGGCCTTTGTCGCCTTCACCCTGGCCGGGGGGTTGCTGAAGGGACTTGCGAGGCGGCGCTCCTCTTTCGTCAAGGCGTGCGAGCGGTCGTGTGTGTAGAGCGTCTCGCGGTGGTAGTTGATGACGTAATCCGCGTCCTTCAGCACGTGCCCTGTCAGCACGGCCACCACGTCGTCGTCCGCGCCGACCGTGCCGTCCGCGACGAGCCTTCTCAGCCCCGCGACGGTCGTCGCAGAGGCGGGCTCGCACCCTACGCCGTCGCGCCCTATGACGGCCTTCGCGTCCGCGATCTCCTGCTCGCTCACGCTCAGCACGCGCCCGCCCGTCCACAGGACCGCGCGCAAAGCCTTCTTCCAGGAGACGGGCGCGCCGATCTTGATCGCCGTCGCCAAAGTCTGCGGATGCTTGACCGGCGTGAGCGCGTCAGCCAATGCGCGGTCAAGCGACAAGCCTCCACCTTCCTGCTGCGACGCGAACAGGCGCGCGAAGGGGGCCGCGCCTTCGGCCTGCACGACCGAGAGTTTGGGCAGCTTATCTATCAGCCCCAGGTCGAACAGTTCTTTGAAACCTTTGCCGAGCGCGGCGCTGTTGCCGAGGTTGCCGCCGGGCACGACGACGTGGTCGGGGACGCGCCAGCCGCGCTGGTGCAGCAGCTCCGCCGCGACCGTCTTTTGTCCCTCGATGCGGAACGGGTTGATGGAATTGACGAGGTAGATGGACTCGTCCTCGGCCAGCTCGCGGATGACCCGCATCGCGTCGTCGAAGTTGCCGTCCAGTTCCAACACCGCCGCGCCGTAGTCCAGGCTCTGTGCCAATTTCGCGTGGCTGATCTGCCCGCGCGGCACCAGGATCGCGCATTGCAGACGCGCCCGCGCCGCATAAGCCGCGAGACTCGCCGCCGTGTTGCCCGTGCTGGCGCAGACCACAGTCTCTACGCCGAGGCGCACGGCCTGCGTGACGGCCACGGTCATCCCTGTGTCTTTGAAAGAGCCCGTCGGGTTGCAGCCCTGGTGCTTGAGCGCGAGCCCA
This sequence comes from uncultured Acidobacteriota bacterium, assembly GCA_963848875.1. Lineage (GTDB taxonomy): Bacteria > Acidobacteriota > Blastocatellia > Pyrinomonadales > Pyrinomonadaceae > QHXM01. The sequence continues at coordinate 528,193 of CAWKFJ010000006.1, read as the reverse complement.
CGGAGCCCGCAGTATTCGGCGGCGCGCGGCGCGTCGTAGAGCGGCGTGTTGCCTTCGTAGAGCGAGACGACTTCCGCTTCGGCCGCGAACGGCAGTAGCTCGCGGTAACGCCAGACGCCGCTGCGGTCGCGGGCCTCGAACGACATGAGGCGCTCGTCCCACACGCGGCGCAAGCTCGCAGCGTCATACGCTTCGGCGTCCCTTTCAACATCGAGCAGCCCGCCGCAGCGCGGGCAGACGTAGAGCCGCTCGTCTATCGCGTAGCGCGCGCCGCAACTCGGCTCCATGCAGCGTTGCGAGGCGCGCGCCGTCGAAGTCTTCACACTTTCACCCGAAACGTTCATGACTCGGAGAGCGCGCCTTCAGGGGACTCGAAGCGAGACGCGCGGCGCTGCAAGCCGAACTCGCTGTGGACGGCCAGGACCGCGTCGCGCATCGCGCCCACGTCCACGACGAACGAGACATTGTACTCCGAAGACCCTTGCGCGATGGCGATAATGTTGATGCCCTTGCGGCCCAAGGCGCTGAAGGTGCGCCCGGCGATGCCCGGCGTGCCGCGCATCATGTCGCCGACGACCGCGACGACCGCTATCTCCGGGTTGACCGTGATGTGCTCGACCTGCTGGCGCCTTTGGTCGTAAGGGAACGCCTCGCGCAAGGACGAGACGGCGCGCGCGGCCTCCTCCGAGCTGACGATGAAGCAGATGTCGTTGCCCGAAGAGGACTGCGAGATGAGCAGCACGTTGGCGCGCGCACGCCCCGCGGCCGCGAAGGTCTTGGCGGCGACGCCTGGGACACCGACGATGCCGCGCCCGCCGACCGTGATGAGCGTCACGTCCTTGATGGCCGTAATCGCCTTGACGCCGCGCGCCGTCGGGTGGCCCTGCGCGGTGATTTTTGTGCCAGGAAGTTCGGGCGCAAAGCTGTTGCGAATCCAGACCGGGATGCCGCGGTCGGCCACGGGCCGGAGCGTCTTCGGGTGCAGGACTTTCGCCCCGAAGTAGGCCAGCTCCGCCGCCTCGTTGTAAGAGATTTCGCGCAGCGTGCGCGCTTCGGGGACGAGCCGCGGGTCTGCCGTCAGCACGCCGTCAACGTCCGTCCAGATGATGACCTCAGAGGCGTCGAGCGCCGCGCCGAGGATGGTCGCCGAGTAGTCAGAGCCGCCACGGCCGAGCGTCGTCAGCGCGCCCGATTGAGTCGCGCCCGTGAAGCCGGTCACGACGGGGATGAAGCCCTCTTCGATGAGAGGCGGGAGGCGCGCGGCAACGCGCTCGCGCGTCTCGTCCATCAAGGGCTCCGCCTGGCCGTGGACGGCGTCTGTGACGATCAATCCCGTCGCCTCGACGGCCACGCCCGCGAGGCCCAGCTCGCCCAACGCGCTCGCCAGCAGCCGAGCGGAGAGGCGTTCGCCCGCGCTCGAAATCGCGTCCATCGTGCGCGGCGTCAGTTCCTTCAGGAGCGCCGTACCGCGGCAGAGGCTCGTCGTCTCCGCGATGATTTCGTCGGCGCGTTCAATCAACTGCGCGCGCCTCGCGTCGTCCTTAACGAGGGCCTCAATCGCTTCGGCGTGCTGCCTGCGGAGCGCTTCCGCGATTTCTGTCGCGGCCTCCGCGTCGCCCTTCTCCGCGGCCCTCGCCGCCTCGATCAGGCGGTTGGTCACGCCGCCCATCGCCGAGACGACCGCGACCACGGGCACGCCCTCGCGCGTCGCCGCGGCCACGATCTCGGCCACGCGCCCTATGCACTCGGCGTTGCCGACCGAAGTGCCGCCGAACTTCATCACCCTCGCTCTGTCTTTCATTAAGTGAGAACTTCTTTCGTCACGCGCCGTCGGTTACAGCGCCCAAGCTGCTTGAGGAAACCTCTCGCGCATATTTGGCGAGCACGCCGCGCTTCGCTCGCCGCTCTGGCGCGACCCAGGCCGCGCGCCGTCGCTTCAGCTCGTCGTCCGAGACGTTAAGTTGCAGCAAGCGCGCCTCGGCGTCAATGGTAACAGAATCGCCTTCGACCACGAGCGCGATTGTGCCGCCGACGGCCGCCTCCGGCGCGACGTGGCCGACGACCATGCCGTAGGTGCCGCCAGAGAAGCGCCCGTCCGTGACGAGGCCGACCGCGTCGCCCAACCCCGCGCCGATGATGGCCGAAGTCGGCGCGAGCATCTCGCGCATCCCAGGTCCGCCCTTCGGCCCCTCGTACCTTATCACAACCACATCGCCCGGCCTGATAGCGCCGGACAAAATCGCACGCAGGCAACTCTCCTCCGAGTCGAAGACGCGCGCAGGCCCCGTGATTCGCGGGCTCTTGACGCCGGTGATCTTCGCCACCGCGCCTTCCGTCGCCAGGTTGCCGCGCAGGATGGCGAGGTGCCCTTGATTGTAAAGTGGATTGCGCCAGGGGCGTATCACGTCCTGGCCCGCGGGCGGCTCCGCTGGCACATTTTTGAGCGCCTCGGCCACCGTCTCGCCCGTCACTGTCAGCGCGTCGCCGTGCAGCCGGTCGTTCGCGAGCAGCATTTTCATCACCTGTGGGACGCCGCCCGCGCGGTGCAAGTCGGTCGCAACGTAGCGCCCCGAAGGCTTCAGGTCACACAGGACCGGAACGCGCGCGCGCACCTCCTCGAAGTCGTCCAGGCTGAGCGGGACTTCGGCCGCGTGCGCCATCGCCAGCAGGTGCAGCACGGCGTTGGTCGAGCCGCCCGTCGCCATCACGACCGCGATGGCGTTCTCGAAAGCTTTTCTGGTGAGAAGCTGACGCGGGAGGATTTCGCGGCGGATGGCTTCGGCCAGCACGCGGCCCGACTGCGCCGCGCTCACAGCCTTCTCCTCGTCCTCGGCCGCCATCGTCGAAGAGCGCGGCAGGCTCAACCCCATCGCCTCTATGACCGCGGACATCGTGTTGGCCGTGTACATCCCGCCGCAGGAGCCCGCGCCGGGGCACGCGCGCCGCTCGACTTCGAGCAGCTCGTCGGCGGTGATGCGGCCGGCGCAATATTGGCCCACGGCCTCGAACGCGCTGACGATTGTCAGGTCTTCGCCGCGGTAGCTCCCGGCCTTGATCGTCCCGCCGTAGACGAAGACGGCCGGGATGTTCAGCCGCGCGATGGCGATCATCGCGCCCGGCATGTTCTTGTCGCAGCCGCCGACGACGAGCACGCCGTCCATGCTCTGCGCGCGCGCCACAGTCTCGATGGAATCGGCGATGACTTCGCGCGAGACGAGGCTGTACTTCATCCCCTCGGTCCCCATCGAGATGCCGTCGCTGACCGTAATCGTGCCGAAGACCTGCGGCATCGCCCCCGCCTCGCGCAAAGCCTCGGCCGCGCGCGAGGCCAGAACATTCAGGCCGAGGTTGCACGGCGTGATCGTGCTGTACCCGTTCGCCACGCCGACAATCGGCTTCTTGAAATCCTCGTCCCCGAAGCCCACGGCCCTGAGCATCGCGCGGTTCGGCGCGCGCTCCACGCCCTCCGTGACGACTCTGCTTCTGCTGTTGTCACCCATTTAAATAAATGATGAATGCGGAGTGATGAATGATGAATTAAAGACAGAAGGCTTTTTAATTCATCATTCATCATTCCTCGTTCATCATTGCTTTTCAGACCGCCCAGAGCGATTGGTCTGGGTCGTGGTGGAGCGGGCGGTCTTCGCCCGTCAGCCAGTCGAGGCGCGTCGGCGCGCAGATGTCGAGCGCCACGGTGTCTTCGAGCGCCTCGGAGGAGTGCTCGACGCCCGGCGGGATGCTGAGCATCTGGTTCTCCGAGAGCGTCACCGCGCCGTTCGGCAGGTGAAAGCGCCACGAGCCCCTGAGCACCAGAATCATCTCCTCGTTCTCGTGCCGGTGCGCGTGCGTGACCGCGCCCTCCTTGACCTCGACCCGCGCCACCGTGATGTTCTCCCCGATGGCGACCTTCCGCAGATAGAGGTCTGTAATCTCCTCGGCCGTCATCCTGTCCCAATCGTATAAACCCATCGTCATTACCTCCGGTAATCAGAAATGCGGAATGCGGAATGATGAATAATAAGGCGTTTGTCTTTTAATTCATCATTCATCATTCCGCATTCATCATTGCTTTTCGTCAGTTCTTCGCCTTGTCCACCAGCCGGCCCTGGCTGAGCCAGGGCATCATGCCGCGCAGGCGCGCGCCAACGCGTTCGATCTGGTGCTCGCGCGTTTTCGTTTCCAACTCCTGAAAACGTGGGCACCCCTTGCTGTTCTCCTTCATCCACTCGCGCGCGAACGCGCCCGACTGAATCTGTGCCAAAAGCTCCTGCATCCGGCGCTTTGTCTCGTCGTTGACGACGCGGGGGCCGCGCGTCATGTCGCCGTACTGCGCCGTGTTCGAGATCGAGTAGCGCATCTCAGAGATGCCGCCCTCGTAAATCAGATCGACGATCAGCTTCATCTCGTGCAGGCACTCGAAGTAGGCCATCTCGGGCGCGTAGCCGGCTTCGACCAAGGTCTCGAAGCCGGCCTTGATGAGCGCGGTCAGGCCGCCGCAGAGCACCGCCTGTTCGCCGAAGAGGTCCGTCTCCGTCTCCTCGCGGAAACTCGTCTCGATGACGCCGGCGCGCCCGCCACCGATGGCAGACGCGTACGCGAGGCCGACGCGCCGCGCGTCGCCCGCAGGGTCCTGATGCACGGCCAACAGGCACGGCACGCCCGCGCCGCGTTTGTACTCGTGGCGCACGAGATGGCCCGGCCCCTTCGGCGCGACCATGAAGACGTTGATATCCGCGGGAGGCTCGATGAAGCCGTAGTGAATCGAGAAGCCGTGCGAGAAGGAGAGATACTTGCCGGGCGTCATCGACTCTGCCACTTCGCGCGCGTAGACATCGCGCGCCTGCTCGTCGGGCACGAGCATCATCACCACGTCCGATTCGGCCGCCGCCTCCGAGACGGGCAGCACGCGCAGGCCCGCTTCTTCGGCCTTGGCGCGCGAAGGGCTGTCGGCGCGCAAGCCCACCACCACGTCGCAGCCGGAGTCCTTCAAATTGTTCGACTGCGCGAAGCCCTGGCTGCCGTAGCCTATGACGGCGATTCTCTTCTCTCGCAGCGCTTGCGGGTCCGCGTCGCTGTCGTAATAAATCTTCATCATTTCGGTTCCTCTCAAACTAGATTCGAGCTTCAAAACATCGCTCAACCCTTTGCGCCTTTAGTCTTTCTTTAGTTGCGCCTTTGCGTGAACGGCTGTTTCGCGCAAAGGCGCGAAGGGAAGACGTAAGGCGCAAAGGGTTGAGTCAAGCCGTGTAGCCGGCCTCCTGTTCTTCTTCGTCGGTTGGCACAATTTCAAGATTCGAGAGGCGGCCGATGGCGATGCAGCCCGTGCGCGTGATGTCGCGGATGCCGAGGGGCCGGAGCAGGTGGATGAAGGCTTCGACCTTCTCCTTGTTGCCGGAAGCCTCTACGATCATGCGGCTCTCGGAGATGTCCACGACCTTGGCGCGGAAGACTGCCACCAGGCTTAAGACCTCCTGCCGCGCCGCGCCTGGACTCGCCTCGACATCGATCAAGGCCATCTCGCGCTCGATGTGCGGTTGGCGCGTCACGTCGCGCACCTCGCGCACGCGCGCCAGGCGCTCGCACTGCTTGACGATCTGCTCGACGGTGCGGTCGTCCCCGCGCGTCACAATCGTCACGCGCGACCAGCGCGGGTCCGGCGTCTGCCCCACGCAGACCGTCTCGATGTTGAAGCCGCGCGCGCTGAACAGCCCGACGATGCGCGACAACTCGCCCGGCTGATCAGCGACGACGATGGAAAGTGTGTGACGCATTCACCGTTTCTCCTGCGTTATCATATCGCGCGAGTTAGCGCCCGCCGGCACAATCGGGAAGACGTTCTCTTCTTTGGAGACGACGACATCTATGACGGCGACTCCGTTGTGACTGATGCCGGCGGCCAGGACTTCGGGCAGTTCGTCGGGGCGCGTGGCGCGGGCGGCGAACGCGCCGTAGGCTTCGGCGAGCTTGACGAAGTCGGGCGAGACAGAGAGATCAACCTCCGAATAGGCGCGGTCGTAAAACATCTCCTGCCACTGGCGCACCATGCCCAGGTAGCCGTTGTTCATCACGACGACCTTGACCGGCACGCCGTACTGCACGGCCGTCGCCAGTTCCTGGTTCGTCATCTGGAAGCCGCCGTCGCCGACGACAGCGACGACCAGTTGATCTGGCGAAGCCAACTGCGCGCCGATGGCCGCGGGCAGGCCGAAGCCCATCGCGCCGAGGCCCCCGCTCGTGATCCACTGGCGCGAGCGTTTGAACGGGTAGAACTGCGCGGCCCACATCTGGTGCTGCCCTACGTCCGTGACGACGAGCGCCTCGCCTTCGGTCAGGCGGTGCAGCTCGCGTATGACGTGCTGCGGCTTGATCTCGTCGCGCGAGCCCGCGAAGCGCAGCGGCTGCTCGTGCTGCCAGGCGCGCAGGCGTTCCCACCAGGGGGCGCGGCCGGCAATGCTCTCGTCAATCACTTCTGGCCCACGACTGTTGATTTCCGCTCGCAGCGCGTCGAGCGCCTGGCGCGCGTCGGCCGCGAGCGAGATTTCCGGCGCGCGGTTCTTGCCGATGTTGGCCGGGTCGATCTCGACGTGGATGACGCGCGCGTGCGGCGCGAACGTGGCGAGCTTGCCCGTCACGCGGTCGTCGAAGCGCACGCCGACGGCTACGAGCAAATCGCTCTCGGCCACCGCCATGTTCGCCGCGTAAGTCCCGTGCATCCCAAGCATGCCCAGGGAGAGCGCGTGCGCCGAGGGGAAGCCGCCGAGGCCCATCAGCGTCGGCGTCACGGGGAGCTGCAACGCTTCGGCGAAGGCCAGTAGTTCCGCGGCCGCGCCGGAGTTGACGATGCCGCCGCCGACGTACATCACCGGGCGCGACGCCTCTAGAATCGCGGTCGCGGCGCGCTCAATCGTGCGCGGGTCGAGCCGCGGCAGGCGCTCGACGCAGGGGAAGCTGACGTTCTCAAGGCGCGAGGCCGAAGCCCGCGCGGCCGACACGTCTTTCGGGATGTCTATGACGACGGGGCCGGGCCTTCCGGTGCGCGCCAGGTGAAAAGCCTCGTGAACGATGGCGCCGAGGTCGCGCACGTCGCGCACGAGGTAGTTGTGTTTGACGCAGGGGCGCGTGATGCCGACCGTGTCCACCTCCTGGAAGGCGTCCGTGCCGATGAGCGGCGTGGGCACCTGGCCCGTGATGACGACAATCGGGGTGGAGTCCATGTAGGCGTTGGCGATGCCTGTCACGGCGTTGGTCGCGCCGGGGCCGGAAGTGACGAGCGCGACGCCGACACGGCCCGAGGCGCGCGCGTAGCCTTCGGCCATGTGGACCGCGCCCTGCTCGTGGCGCACGAGGTAGTGCGTGACGCGCTCGCGCACACGCCACAACTCGTCGTAGATGTGCAGGACCGCGCCGCCTGGGTAGCCGAAGATCGCGTCCACGCCCTCGTGTACCAGCGCGTCCATCAGAATCTCCGCCCCGCGCGGGCATAATTCGTCTGCGGGGGGCTGAGAAAGTTTTGTCGTCGGCGTCATCACGACGCCTGCTTGTGCGCTCATATCTTTCCTCGAATCTTTCGGGCGTTCTTAGGGAAGCGCCGTCTCGCCCATCAGGTATTTGTCCACGCCGCGCGCGGCGCGCCGGCCGTCGGCGATGGCCCAGACGACGAGCGACTGGCCGCGCGCCATGTCGCCGGCGGCGAAGACCCCTGGCACGCTGGTCATCTTCTCCGCGTCAGCGGCGACTAGCCCGCGACCGTCAATCTGGACGCCGAGGTCCGCGAGCAGCCCGCCCGTCTCCGGTCCCAGGAAGCCGAGCGCAAGCAGAATCAACTCGGCCGGCCACTCTTTTTCTGTGCCAGGAATCTCGCGCGGACGCGCGCGCCCGTCCGGCCTCCCGGCCCACTCGATCTCGACAGTTTGTACGGCGCGCACCTGTCCACGCTCGTCGCCCAGCAGTCGCTTGCTCATGACGGAGTAGGCGCGCGGGTCACGGCCGAAGCGCGCGGCCGCCTCTTCCTGTCCGTAGTCGAGCCTGTAAATTCTGGGCCACTGGGGCCAGGGATTGTCGGGCGCGCGCTCCGATGGGGGCTGCGGCAGGATTTCAAACTGAACCAGACTCTTGCACCCGTGGCGCAGCGCCGTGCCGACGCAGTCCGTGCCTGTGTCGCCGCCGCCGATAACAATCACGTCCTTGTCTTTCGCCGAGATGAAACGTCCGTCCGCGTGACGGCTGTCGAGCAGGCTCTTCGTGTTGGCGTGCAGAAACTCCATCGCGAAGTGTATGCCTTGAAGCTCCCTGCCCTCGACGACGAGATCGCGCGGGCGCGTCGCCCCGCCGCAGAGAACGACGGCGTCGAACTTGGTCATCAATTTGTCCGCCGTGTAATCTCTGCCGACCTCAACGCCCGTGACGAAGCGCACGCCCTCGGCCGTCATCAAATCAAGGCGGCGGCCGACGATCACTTTGTCGAGTTTCATGTTGGGGATGCCGTACATCAGGAGGCCGCCCGCGCGGTCGGCGCGCTCGAAGACCGTGACGAGGTGGCCCGCGCGGTTGAGCTGCGCGGCGCAAGCCAGGCCCGCGGGGCCTGAGCCGACGACGGCCACGCGCTTGTCCGTGCGGGCAAGGGGCGGCTGGGCCACGACCCAGCCCGCCTCGAAGCCTCTGTCGATGATCGCCTGCTCGATTGACTTGATGGTGACGGGTGAGTCGTTGATGCCCAGCACGCACGAGCCTTCGCACGGCGCGGGGCAGACGCGCCCCGTGAACTCCGGGAAGTTGTTGGTCTGGTGCAGGCGGTCGAGCGCCGCGCGCCACTGGCCGCGATAAACTAAATCATTCCACTCCGGGATCAGGTTATTGATCGGGCACCCGGAGGCCGCGCCGTTGATGAGCTTGCCCGTGTGACAGAACGGCACGCCGCAGTCCATGCACCGCGCGCCCTGCTCGCGCAACTCCGCTTCCGCCATCTGCCCATGGAACTCGCGCCAGTCCGACACACGCTCGCCCGCGGCCCGCGCCACGGCCTGCGTCCGCTCATACTCCATGAATCCTGTGGGCTTACCCATAAAAATTAACTTTGCGGGCGGAATGAGGAATGATGAATTAAGAGCCGGTTGTCTTTAATTCCGCATTCATCATTCCTAATTCATCATTGCTTTTCTGCTGCGCTTCGAGGACGCGGCGGTAGTCGTTGGGGATGACGCGGACCAATTTTTTTCGCCAGTCGTCCCACGCCAGCAGTATCTCTGTGGCGCGGCCGCTGCCGGTGTACTCGGCGTGGCGGAAGATCATCTCCTTGACGGCCTCAAGCTCGTCCGCGTCGTCGAGCGCGGTCAGCTCGACCAGCTCGCGGTTGCAGCGGCGCGGGAAGTCGCCGCGCTCGTCGAGCACGTAGGCGATGCCGCCCGACATCCCCGCGGCGAAGTTGCGCCCCGTCTCCCCTAGCACGACGACGCGCCCGCCCGTCATGTACTCGCAGCCGTGGTCTCCGACCGTCTCGACCACCGCCAGCGCGCCGCTGTTGCGTACGGCGAAGCGCTCGCCCGCCGCGCCGTAGACGAACATTTCGCCAGAGGTCGCGCCGTAGAGCGCGACGTTGCCGATGATGACGTTCTCCTCAGGCGCAAACGTCGAGGCCGCGGGCGGACGGATAACGAGGCGGCCACCCGAGAGCCCCTTGCCGACGTAGTCGTTCGCGTCGCCTTCCAGCAACAGCGTGACGCCGCGCGGCAGGAAGGCCCCGAAGCTCTGGCCCGCGGAGCCGTCGAAGCGCAAACGGATGGTGTCGTCCGCAAGACCTTGCGCGCCGTGAAGGCGCGTGACCTCGCTCCCCAGCAGCGTGCCGACCGCGCGGTTGACGTTGCGTATGGGGAGACGCGCGGAGACGGGTGTGCCATTTTCGAGGGCGGGCCGGCAGAGGTCTAAGAGTTTCGTTCGGTCGAGCGTCTTGTCGAGTCCGTGCTCCTGCACGATCTGGCAGTGCCTGCCGAAAGTCTCCGGTACGTCGGGCCTGTGCAGGATGGTGGAGAAGTCCAGGCCGCGCGCCTTCCAGTGTTCGGCGGCCGCCGCCATCTCCAGACATTCCGTGCGGCCGACCATCTCTGTCAGCTTGCGGAAGCCAAGCTCGGCCATCAGCTCGCGTACCTCGCGCGCGACGAAGCGCATAAAGTTGACGACCCCTCCGGCGTCGCCCGTGAACTTGGCGCGGAGCGCCGGGTCTTGTGTAGCGATGCCGACCGGACAGGTGTTGAGGTGGCAGACGCGCATCATGACGCACCCCAGGCTCACGAGCGGCGCGGTGGCGAAGCCGAACTCTTCGGCCCCGAGCAGCGCCGCGACGACCACGTCGCGCCCGGTCTTGAGCTGCCCGTCGGTCTCGATACTGATGCGGCTCCGCAGGTTGTTGAGGAGCAGGGTCTGATGCGTCTCGGCCAGGCCCAATTCCCAGGGCACGCCCGCGTGCTTGATGCTGGTCAGAGGGGAGGCGCCCGTGCCGCCGTCGTGGCCGCTGATGAGCACCACGTCCGCGTGCGCCTTGGCCACGCCCGCGGCGATAGTGCCGACGCCGACTTCGGCTACGAGCTTGACGCTGACGCGCGCGCGCGGGTTCGCGTTCTTTAGATCGAAGATTAACTCGGCCAGGTCTTCGATGGAGTAGATGTCATGATGCGGCGGCGGCGAAATCAACCCAACGCCCGGCGTCGAGTGGCGCACGCGCGCGATTTCGGGGTAGACCTTGTGGCCTGGGAGTTGGCCGCCCTCGCCGGGTTTGGCCCCCTGCGCGATCTTGATTTGTAGCTCGTCTGCGTTGACCAGATAGTTGCTTGTCACGCCGAAGCGCGCCGAGGCGACCTGCTTGATGCGGCTGTTGCGCGAGTCGCCGTTCGCGTCCAGAAAGTAACGCGCGGGGTCTTCGCCGCCCTCGCCCGTGTTGCTGCGGCCGCCGACGCGGTTCATGGCGATGGCTAATGTCTCGTGCGCCTCGCGGCTGATCGAGCCGTAAGACATCGCGCCCGTCTTGAAGCGCTTGACGATCTCCTCCACGGGCTCGACCTCTTCAATCGGCACGGGCGACTGACCGGGCCTCAGTTTCATCAACCCGCGCAGCGTGCAGAGCCTGTGCGACTGGTCGTCCACGAGCCGGCTGTACTCTTTGAAGACCTCGTAGTCGCCCGCGCGGCAGGCGTGCTGAAGCTTGTGTATCGTTAAGGGGTTGAAGAGGTGGTACTCGCCCTCGCGGCGGTAGCGGTACTGCCCGCCATCGTCGAGCGCGCGCGGCGCGGCGGGAGCCCTCTCAGGGAACGCGGCCTTATGCCGCATCAAGACCTCTTCGGCGACGACGTTGAGGCCGATGCCGCCGATGCGCGACGGCGTCCAGGTGAAGTAGCGGTCTACCAAATCCTGGCCCAGTCCGATGGCTTCGAAGATTTGCGCGCCGCAGTAGCTCTGGACGGTCGAGATGCCCATCTTCGAGATGATTTTGACGATGCCCTTGTTGACCGCCTTGACGTAGTTCGCCACAGCCTTCTCGTCATCAACCCCGGCGAGCGAGCCCTGGCGAAGCATGTCGCCTAAGGTCTCGAAGGCCAGGTAAGGATTGATGGCGGCCGCGCCGTAGCCGAGCAGCAGCGCGAAGTGATGTACCTCGCGGGGCTCGCCCGATTCGATGACGAAGCCGACCTGCGTGCGCGTGCCCTCGCGAATCAGGTGGTGGTGAATGCCGGAGACGGCCAGGAGCGCGGGGATGGGCGCTCGCTCGCGCGAGACGCCGCGGTCGGAAAGGATGATGACGCCGTAGCCCTCTTGGATGGCGCGGCTCGACTGGCGACATAATTCTTCGAGCGCGCGCAACAGTCCGCGCCCGCCAGCAGACGCCTCGAAGAGCATCGGCAGCGTGACGGACTTGAATCCCTGAAAGCCCGCGCCCGCGCCGCCGTCTCCGAGGCGCCTCAGCTTCTCCAGCTCGCCGTTCGTCAGGATGGGCGAGCGGAGCTTGATCTGGCGCGCGCACTCTGGCCGCGGTTCCAGCATGTTGGCTTCGGGGCCGACGGTCGTCGCCGTTGACATGATCAGCTCTTCGCGGATGGCGTCCACGGGCGGGTTCGTCACCTGCGCGAAGAGTTGCTTGAAGTAGTTGTAGAGGAGTTGCGGCCGCTCAGAAAGGACGGCGAGCGGCGTGTCCGTGCCCATAGAGCCGACAGCCTCCGCGCCGTCCCTTGCCATCGGCGCCAGCAGGAGCTTGAGTTCTTCGCCCGTGTAGCCGAACGCCAATTGACGCGTGTGCATGTTTTCCGATTCGGTCGCGGGCTCGGAGGCTTCGGGCGCGGGCGCCAACTCGTCCAGGCTGATGAGGTTGTCCCTGAGCCACTGGCCGTAAGGGTGCTCAGTCGCGATTGCCTGCTTCAGCTCCTCGTCGCCAATGATGCGGCCTTGCGCGGTGTCAACCAGGAGCATGCGGCCCGGCTGCAAGCGCCCCTTGAGCAGCACGCGCTCAGGCTCGATGTCCAGCACGCCGACCTCCGAGGCCATGACGACGAGATTGTCTTTCGTCACGTAGTAGCGCGCGGGCCTGAGGCCGTTGCGGTCGAGCGTCGCCCCTATCTGCACGCCATCCGTGAAGGCTATCGCGGCGGGGCCGTCCCAGGGCTCCATCAGGCAGGAGTGGTACTCGTAGAACGCCTTCTTCTCGGCGCTCATCGTCTCGTGCCCGCCCCAGGGCTCAGGAACCATCATCATCATCGCATGCGCGAGCGAGCGCCCGGAGAGGCGCAGCATCTCCAGCGAGTTGTCCAACATCGCGGAATCCGAGCCGTCCGTGTCTATGACGGGGAGAATCTTCGAGATGTCGCGGCCGAAGAGTGTTGACTCGAACTTGCTCTCGCGCGCGTGCATCCAGTTGATGTTGCCGCGCAGCGTGTTGATCTCGCCGTTGTGCGCGACGTAGCGGTAGGGGTGCGCGCGCGCCCAGCTCGGAAAGGTGTTGGTCGAAAAGCGCGAGTGGACGAGCGCGAGCGCCGAGACGATCTCCGTGTCCTGTAGGTCCGTGTAAAACTGTGCCAATTGCTCGGCCGTCAGCATCCCCTTGTAGACGACGGTGCGCGACGAGAGGCTCGCGACGTAGAACATGCGGCGCTCGTGTATGCCGCGCTTGGCCCCCTTGCTGACGCGCTTGCGGATCACGTAGAGCTTGCGCTCGAAAGCCATGTCATCAGAGACATCCGCCCCGCGGCCGACGAAGATTTGCCGGATGACGGGCCTGGACGCCTTTGCGGTGTACCCGATGCGCGAGTCGTCCACGGGCACGTCGCGCCAGCCGAGCACGCGCTGTCCCTCCTCGCGCGCGACCCTCTCGAACAGTTGCTCGCACTCGCGGCGGCCCTCTGCGCCCTGAGGCAGAAAAACCATGCCGACGCCGTACTGGCCCGGCTGTGGTAGTTCAATCCCCAAGCTTTCGCACTCGCGCGCCAGGAACGCGTGCGGCGTCTGTAAGAGGATGCCCGCGCCGTCGCCCGTGTCCTTCTCGCTGCCCGTAGCCCCGCGGTGCTCCAGGTTGAGCAGCACGCTGATGGCTTGACGGACGATGTCGTGAGACTGACGACCCGTGTAGTCCGCGACGAAGCCCACGCCGCACGCGTCGTGCTCGTGCCGCGGGTCGTACAGCCCTTGCCTCTCGGGGGACTCCAACATCTTTTGCCGTACTATCCTTCGATAAATAAAAGCCACCAACTCTTGTTGATGGCCTTTGAGGAGAAGCTCAATGTCGGCAGGCCATCACGTGCCCTCCTCCGGCGTGCCGAGGAGAGAAATAACGATGGCCACGCCGACGGCCCCCGCGAAGAGGGGCAGCCGCAGTGACGAACCTGCCGACGCAAATGAATTGGGACGTGCCGCGAAATTCACCATACACAACCTGCCTTGTCCGGCCGCCGGCCCTGGCAAGAGAAGACTCACCTTCAGCGACCCTGGACGGCAAACGCGCACAATCTACATCTTCCCGCCGGCTTTGTATAATTTATTATTTTTTGGACCTCATAAATAAAACGCCCGACATGCACTCAACCCTTAGCGCCTCCAGCGTCTCCAGCGTGAGACTTAATTCCTCACGCTGGAGACGCTGGAGGCGCTAAGAGGAGGCGATGACATTTATGTCCACACGCGCTGACCTCGCCACAAAATTGTCGCGGCCCGCGGTTGCGCGCCCGCGTGGAATCTCAAGGAACCAGCCGTAATCAGCCAAACCCTTCGCCCGCGACCGCGGCCTCGCCTTCGGTACAATGGTTGCTACCGTAGTGTCTTGTGTCCACAGTCCGAGACTTCGCATCCCCACGCAGGCCGACGCACCGCGAGAAGGTGCTGGCGCACGCCGCCGCGCGGCTCACGCCAGCCGCCAACGCCGCCGAGGAGCTGAGAATTTTTCTCAAGCTCGAAACGGAGCGTTTGAGAATGGCCCACTACGCGGGGGCATCTGGCCGCCAGTCCGCCGCGGCGCGCAGCTTCGTCCTTGACCTGGCGGTCGAGCACGCCTTCCGCGAGGCGGCACGCCTGAGCGACGGCGACGGCTTCACGGTCGAGCCGCAAACGGGCTTCGCGCTCGTGGCCGTCGGCGGCTACGGCCGCGCCGAGCTGGCTCCTTACTCCGACCTGGACCTCCTCTTCCTCTACAGCAACCATCGCGCGGCGCAGCTCCGCCCCGTGGCCGAGCACGTGCTGCGGCTGCTCTGGGACGCAGGGCTGACCGTGGGCCACAGTCTGCGCACCGTCGGCGACACCGTGACGGCGGCGCGCACGGACCCGCACCTACAGACCGCGCTCGCGCACAAGCGCCTCGTGGCCGGCAACCGCGGCATCTTCAACTCGCTCGTCGAGGCGCTCGAAAAAGACCGGCGCAAGCGCGCGGACGCCTTCCTGGCTGTCGTCCGTCACGAGCGCGACAGCCGCCACGCCAAGTTCGGCGCGACCGTCTGCCTGCAAGAGCCGAACGTCAAGGAGAGCGCGGGCGGGATGCGCGACTACCACACGGCGCTGTGGGCGGCGCACGCACGCTACGGCTCGACGACCGTCGAAGAGCTGCGCGCCCGCGGCCTCATCTCCGAAGACGAGGCCCTGCGCGCGGCGCGCGCCTACGACTTCCTCTGGCGCATACGCTACTCGGCGCACCTCTTGACGCGCCGGAAGACCGAGCGGCTGGCCCTGGACATACAGCCCGTTTTGGCACAGGAGTTGGGCTACAAGCCGGGCGCGCACCTGCTCGGCTCTGAAAAGCTGATGCGCGACTACTACCGCCAGGCGCGCGAGCTGTACCACTTCTCGGAGGCGCTGCTCGCGCGCACGAGTGAGACTGAGGCGAAGGGCGGGCGCTGGTGGGGGCGTCGGGCCGCGCCGCAGGGCCCAGAGCCGTTCTCCATCAGCGAGGGCCGGTTGCAATTCGGCGGCGACGCGGACCTCTTCGCGCAGAAGCCGCTGGCGCTCTTCGACGCGTTCGCGCTGGCACAGGCCGCGCGCGTACCTTTCGGCCACGGGCTGCACAGGACTGTGCGCCAGAGCTTGCAGGCCGTTCGCCCCGCGTTCCGCGCAGCCATCGAAACTTCGGCCGCGCTGCTCAGGCTCCTGCGCCGCCGCGGGCGCGCGGGCTTCGTGCTGCGGCTGATGCACGAGACGGGCTTCCTCTCGCGCCTCATCCCGGAGTTCGGCCGCGTCAGCCTGCTTGTCCAGCACGACCTCTATCACCAGTACACTGTGGACGAGCACACGCTCAAGGCGGTCGAGGCGCTCGACGAACTGCACACGGGCCAGGACAAGCAGCACGCTCACCTGCGCGCCGTCTTTGACGAAATCAAAGACCCCGCGCTGCTCTACCTCTCGCTCCTCCTGCACGACATAGGCAAGGGGCGCGGCCGCGGCCACATCGAGCGCGGCGTGAAGATCAGCGAGCGCATCACGCGCCGCATGCAGTTGACGCCGGAAGAGACGACAAAAGTCTTGCTGCTCGTCCGGCGCCACGTCGCGATGTCGCACGTGGCGCAGCGGCGCGACCTCAACGAGCCGCAGGTCATCAAGGAGTTCGCCGCGCGCGTCGGCGATCTGGACTCTCTCAACATGCTCCTCTTGCTGACCTACGCGGACTTGAACGCCGTCGCGCCGGGTGTCTGGAGCGAGTGGAAGGGCACGCTTTTGTGGGACCTCTACAGGCGCGTACGCACGCTCCTGACGGGCGAGGAAGCGCCCGTGGACGAAGCCGTCAAGCGCGCGCACTTCAAGGAGCAGGTCGCCGCCGCTCTCGACCACAAAGTCCCGCAGAGCGAGGTCGCGCGCCACCTGGCTCTGATGCCCGACCGCTACCTGCGCGTCACCGAGCCCGCGACGGCCGCCCTCCACCTGCAACTCGTCGAGGAACTCGCGCGCGCGCCGCTAGCCTGGCGCTGGCTGCGGCGCGCCCCCTCGTCCACGGAATTGACCGTTTGCGCGCGTGACCGCCACGGCCTCTTCGCGGACATCGCCGGCACGCTCGCCGCGCACGGCATCGAAATCCTGAGCGCCGAGCTGAACACGCGCGAGGACCGATTCGCCCTGGACGTGCTCATGCTGCGCGAGGCGTCTACACATCACGCCATAGACACACACCGCTACGCAGCCATCGAGCGCGCGCTTCACAAGTCAATCGCGCGTGAAGCGGACGTGGCAGCGCTCGTCGAGCGGTGGCGCACGCGGAACGCGCCGCGCCGTCGCGCCGTCCCTGCTTCAGCGCGCCGCCGCGACCTGCCGCGCGTCGCCTGCGACAACGAGGCGTCCTCGTCCTCGACGCTCGTGGAGGTACACGCGTACGACGAGCCTGGGCTGGCCTACAAGATTGCGAGCGCGCTTGCGGAGGTCGGGCTGGACATCGTCTGTGCCAGAATTGCGACCGAGAAGGCGGACGCGCTGGACGTGTTTTACGTGACGAACCGCGCCGGCCTGAAGCTCTCGGAAGAGGCCATGCGCGAGGCCGAAACGGTCCTGACCGAGAGGCTGTCGTCAAGCAATAATTTTAAGGAGAGAGCCGGATGAAAAAAGTCGAAGCGATTATCAGGCCGCACCTTTTGGACGCCGTGCGGAGCGCCTTGCAGGACGTGGAGATCGTCGGCATGACCATCAGCGAGGTGCAGGGCTACGGCCGCCAGCGCGGCCACACGGAGACTTACCGCGGGACCGAGTACCAGATAGAGTTCGTCCCCAAGGTCAAGATCGAAGTCATCATCCCGGACGACGTGGAAGAGTTCGCCGTCAACGCCATCATGAAGACCGCGCGCACAGGCAAGTTCGGCGACGGCAAAATCTTCGTCCTCCCCGTGGACGACGTCATCCGCATCCGCACCGGCGAGCGCGGCGAAGCAGCAATCTGAAAAGCAATGCGGAATGCGGAATGCGGAATGATGAATTAATAGGCAAACGCCTTATTATTCATCATTCATCATTCCGCATTCATCATTTCAGAGAGGACTTTTGCGTTAGTGACGAGGGAAGAGGGGACGGCCTTGCCGGTCGTTCTGACGGGGGTCAGGTCTAAGTCCAGGTTGTATCCGTCCTCGCCGTGCTGGCTGAGGTCCAGGCCCTGAATCTCATCCTCCTCGTTGACCCGCAAGCCGATGACGAGGTCTACGATTTTGAGAAGAATTAGTGTGCCAATTACGGTGAGGGCGATCGTCAAGCCGATGCCGCCCAGTTGGTTGAGCACCTGCGCGCCGTTGCCGTCAACCGCCCCGACGGGCAGCGGATTCCCCGACGCGTCTTTGAAGACAGGGTTGACGGCCGCGGTCGCAAAGACGCCCGTCAAAATCGCGCCGATGGTCCCGCCCGTCCCGTGAACGCCGAAGACGTCGAGCGAGTCGTCGTAACCGAAGCGCTTCTTCACGACCGTGACCATCAGGAAGCAGCCCACGCCCGCGACGAAGCCTATCACGAGGCTCGACATCGGCGTGACGAACCCGGAGGCGGGCGTGATGCCGACCAGGCCGCAGACCGCGCCGGAGATCGCGCCTAAGACGGTCGGCTTGCCGTGGCGGACCCACTCGGCCGCGACCCAGCCGAGCGTGCCCGCGGCCGCCGCGAAGTGCGTCGCCGTGAAGGCGCTCGTCGCCAGCGCACCGGCCGAGAGCGCGCTCCCCGCGTTGAAGCCGAACCAGCCGACCCACAGCATGCACGCGCCTATGAAACTCAGCACGAGGCTGTGCGGGGCCATCATCGTCTTCGGGTAGCCTATCCGCTTGCCCAAAAAAATGGCACAGACGAGCGCCGAGAACCCGGAGGCTATGTGGACGACCGTCCCGCCCGCGAAGTCTAGCGCCGGGATGCGCCCGCCCAACACGGCGTTGAGGAAGCCGCCCTTGCCCCAGACCATGTGCGCCAGCGGGAAGTAGATGACCGTCACCCACAGCACCGTGAAGGCGAGCATGGCGGAGAACTTCATGCGCTCTGCGAAGGCCCCCGTGATCAGCGCCGGCGTGATGATGGCGAACATCAACTGGAAGAGCATGAAGCTCTGTTGCGGGATGGTCGCCGCGTAGTCCGCGTTCGGTTCTGCGCCGACGCCTTGGAGCAGCGCGTAGCCGAAGCCGCCGAAGAAGGGCGTGCCCTCAGCAAAAGCGAGGCTGTAGCCGTAGAGCGCCCAGAGCACCGTCACGACGGCCATCATGATGAAGCTCTGCATCATGGTGGCGAGCACGTTCTTCTTACGCACGAGCCCGCCGTAGAAGAGGGCCAGCCCCGGCCCCGTCATCATCAGCACGAGCGCGGCCGAGACCAGCATCCACGCGTTGTCGCCCGCCGATTGCGCCCCCGCGGCCGCCGCCTCCATCTTCGCCAGCCGCTCTTCGACCGTCTGCGCGGAGGCGGTCGCGGAGTTGGCGATGAACCAGAACAGTGTGAGCGCCGGGACGCAGCCGCGCCGCAGGAGTGGGATAACAGATATCTCCTTGAGCTTCGTCTTCAAGCGGAACCTCTCGTGTCTTTTATTGTCGCCCGCCGAGAACCCGCGGGCTGATGTTTCGCAGTTGGGCTTAACAACTCTTATGCCAGCCGCGCCGCGTGCAATTCACATAGCAAAGAAGCCTGTGGGCCAAAACGAAAAGGACATCTTTGTCGCGAATCAAAAGCCGCGAGGACAAAAATGTCAGTACCGCCTGCCGCAAGCGGGCGGTACTGGCTCGGCGCGGCCCCGCGGCATTAAATCTGTTTACCCGCTCATAAAAATAATAACTTTGACTTCCGCGAGGGCAGCCTCTAGGATGGCTCGCTTTGTAGACGTATGCTCCCATCCAGCGCTTTCCTTCAAAATGCGAGTCACCCGCCCTTCGGTGGTCATCAGGTGTGCCAATCATGAGACTTAAAATCACAGTTCTGGCGGGCGACGGTGTCGGCCCGGAGGTGACGGCCGAGGCCGTGCGCGTGCTGCGCGCGGTGGCGGGCGTCTACGGCCACAAGTTCGAGTTCGCAGAGATGCCCGTCGGCGGCGTCGCCATCCGCGAGACGGGCGGGCCGCTGCCTAAGGCCACGCGCGACGCCTGCCTGGCGGGCGACGCAGTGCTGCTCGGCGCGGTCGGCTCCCCTGAATTCGACGCCCTCAAGCCTGAGGCGCGCCCCGAAGCTGGACTGCTCAAGCTACGCACGGCGCTAGGCTGTTACGCCAACCTACGCCCGGCCGTCTCTTACGACGCCGTGACGGACTGCTCCCCTTTGCGCCCGGAAGTGTTGCGCGGCGCGGACCTGCTCATCGTGCGCGAACTCTTGGGCGGCCTCTACTTCGGCGAGCCGCGCGGCTTCAACGCAGACGCCGCGAACCCCGCGGCATTCAACACCATGCGCTACACGGCCGCGGAGGTCGAGCGCGTCGCGCGCGTCGCCTT
This sequence comes from uncultured Acidobacteriota bacterium, assembly GCA_963848875.1. GTDB lineage: Bacteria > Acidobacteriota > Blastocatellia > Pyrinomonadales > Pyrinomonadaceae > QHXM01. Next base: position 508,319 of record CAWKFJ010000006.1, on the reverse strand, counting down.
CGAGGCCGCGCAGAAGCGGCGGCGCAAGGTGACCTCCGTGGACAAGGCGAACGTGCTCGAAGCGTCGCAGCTCTGGCGTGAGGTCGTCACGCGCGTGGCCTCGGATTATCCAGGCGTAGCGCTCGAACACCTGTACGTTGACGCCTGCGCGATGCATCTGGTGACGAACCCGCGCCGCTTCGACGTCGTCTTGACGGAGAACCTTTTCGGCGACATCCTCTCGGACGAGGCCGCTGTGATTACGGGCTCTTTGGGGATGCTCGCCTCGGCCAGCATCGGCGGCCGCGTCGGACTCTACGAGCCCGTACACGGCTCTGCCCCGGACATCGCGGGCCGCCAGGTTGCCAACCCGCTCGGCGCGATTCTGTCGGCCGCACTGCTCCTGCGCCACACGGCCGGGATGGAGCAGGAGGCGCGCAACATAGAGGCGGCCGTCCGCGCCGTCCTCGACGCAGGCTCCCGCACGTCCGACCTCGAACGCGGCGCGCAGGAGGCGCAACCACTGACCACCTCCGAGATGGGCTCGCGCGTCGTCAAAGCCTTCGCCGAAATCGTCAACGCGCGGCAGGCTTATCACGCAGTCTAAGAGCAGTGGTCAGTGGTCGGTGGTCAGTGGTCAGTTAAGAGAAAGCAGAGTGACTGCGCCAGAACTGATCCCGATGCCATAAAGGTTTTTCTTTTAACTGACCACCGACCACTGACCACTGACCACTGAATTTATGCAGACACTTTTCGACAAGCTCTGGGAAGAGCACATCGTCTACGAGGAGGCGGGCGCGCCCGCGCTGCTCTACATCGACCTGCACCTCGTCCACGAAGTCACTTCGCCGCAGGCGTTCGACGGGCTGCGCGCGGCCGGGCGGCGCGTCAGGCGTCCCGACCTGACCGTCGCGACCGCGGACCACAACGTCCCGACGACGGCGCGCGGCCTCCCCATCGCCGACGAAATCGCGGCCAAACAGATCAACGCGCTGCGGCGCAACTGCGCCGAGTTTAACGTCCCCTTCTACGACCTGGACTCCGCCGAGCAGGGCATCGTCCACGTCATCGGCCCGGAACTCGGCCTGACGCAGCCCGGCATGACGATAGTCTGCGGCGACAGCCACACGAGCACGCACGGGGCCTTCGGCGCGCTGGCCTTCGGCATCGGGACATCCGAGGTCGAGCACGTGCTCGCCACGCAGACGCTGCCGCAGACGAAGCCGCGCACGATGGAGGTACGCGTCCGCGGCGAACTCCCGGAAGGCGTCACGGCCAAAGACCTCGCGCTCGGCATCATCCGCCAAATTGGCACAGACGGCGGAGGCGGCCACGTCATCGAGTACACCGGCCAGGCCGTGCGCGCGCTCTCCATGGAAGGGCGCATGACGCTCTGCAACATGAGCATAGAGGCCGGCGCGCGCGCAGGGATGGTCGCGCCCGACGAGACCACGTTCAACTACCTGAAGGGCCGCCGCTTCGCGCCTACGCTGGAGAAGTGGGACGAGCGCGTCGCCTACTGGCGCACGCTCCCCACGGACGATGGCGCGCGCTACGACAGCACTGTGGATGTGGACGCTGCCGCGCTCGCCCCTTACGTGACCTGGGGAACGAGCCCCGGCCACGTCGTGCCCGTCACCGGAACTGTGCCAGCCCCGGACGAGGCTGCGAGCGAGACGGATCGCCGCGCCATAGAGCGCATGCTCGAATACATGGGCCTCAGACCCGGCACGCCCATCGAAGAGATCGCGATTGACCGCGTCTTCATAGGCTCCTGCACCAACGCGCGTATCGAAGACTTGCGCGCGGCGGCGAACGTGGTCCGCGGCTACAAGGTGAGCAGCGCCGTTCACGCGATGGTCGTCCCAGGCTCGCAGGCGGTCAAGCGCGCCGCCGAACAGGAGGGGCTCGACCGAGTCTTTCTCGCGGCCGGCTTCGAGTGGCGCGAGGCCGGCTGCTCCATGTGTCTGGGCATGAACCCGGACACGCTCAGGCCCGGCGAGCGCTGCGCCTCCACGAGCAACCGCAACTTCGAGGGCCGCCAGGGTCGCGGCGGCCGCACGCACCTCGTCAGCCCCACGATGGCCGCCGCCGCCGCGGTTGCCGGCCACTTCACAGACGTACGCAACTGGGAGTTTAAATAAATGCGGAATGCGGAATGCGGAATTTAAGACTTTTTGTTTTTTTAATTCATCCCGCAAAGTTCCGCATTCATCATTAAAATTATGGATCCTTTCCGCATTCACACAGGTGTGGTCGCGCCGCTCGACCGGCCGAACGTTGACACGGACCAGATCGTGCCGAAGCAGTTCTTGAAGCGCATCGAGCGCACGGGCTTTGGCGAGTTCCTGTTCTACGACTGGCGCTACACGGCCGCGGGCGAGCCGGACGAAACGTTCGTCTTGAACGAGCCGGGATACCGCGGCGCGTCCATCCTCGTCGCGGGCCGCAACTTCGGGTGCGGCTCGTCGCGCGAGCACGCGCCGTGGGCGCTCCTCGATTACGGCTTCCGCGCCGTCATCGCGCCGTCGTTCGCTGACATCTTCATGAACAACTGCATGAAGAACGGCGTCGTGCCCGTCGTGCTCTCCGAAGCGGAAGTCGCGGAGTTAACCAACCGCGCGCGCGCGACTCCAGGCTACCGCGCGACCGTTGACCTTGAGCGCCGCGTCGTGGAAGACGCCGCGGGCTTCAGCGCCTCTTTCGAGATAGACGACTTCCGCCGGCGCTGCCTGTTGGAAGGGCTCGACGACATCGCGCTCACCCTTCAGCACGAGGCGCAGATCGCCGCTTACGAAGAAACGCGGAATGATGAATGATGAATGATGAATTAAAGACGACCTGTTTTTAATTCATCATTCATCGCTCCGCATTCCGCATTGCTTTTCGACTTGATTTTGTCCGAGGGGGGTGACATAACAATCTCTCAAGCGAGTTGGAGAATCCACGAGGAGGGCGCGGCCCGTGGCGGGCCGCTTGCGGCTCCCACGACGATGACACCGGAACAGGCTGAGGCGCGGAAGCTGGCGACGTTTCTGGAGACGGGCCAGACGCTGGCCGGAACCTACGAGCTGCGCGACGCGATGGGGCGCGTCCTGGCGACGCTCGGTCGTCATCACCACGCGGTGCGCGCCACGGTCGTGCTCCTTGACCGCGACACGAACGACCTCTACATCGCCGCCTCGCACGGCGTTGACGAGGGACTGGCCCGCCGCACGCGCTACCAGATCGGCGAAGGTGTCACGGGCCGCGTCGTCCAGTCGGGCAAGCCCGTCGTCGTCCCACAGGTCAGCCGCGAGCCGCTCTTTCTTGACCGTTTGGGCGTCCGCCGTCTGACGCTCAAGCAGCAGGAGCTGACCTTCATCTGCGTGCCTATCCTCGTCAACCGCCGCGCGGTCGGGGCGCTCACTGTTGACCTTAGCTACAAGCCCGACCGCAACTACGAGCGCTCGACCAAGTTTCTCTCCATCATCGCCACGATGATCGCCCAGGCGATTAAAGTGGGCCATTTAATCGAGGCCGACAAGCAACGCCTCCTCGACGAGAACATACACCTCAAGCAGGAGCTGCGCGAACGCTACGACTTCAGCCACATCATCGGCAACTCCGGCCCACTGCGCCAGGTCTACGAGCAGGTCACGCAGGTCGCGCGCACCAACACGACCGTCCTGCTTCGCGGCGAGAGCGGCACCGGCAAGGAATTGATCGCGCACGCCATACACTACAACTCACTGCGCGCGGGCAAGCCGTTCATCCGCGTGAGCTGCGCCGCGCTGCCGGAGACGTTGATCGAGTCGGAGCTGTTCGGCTACGAGAAGGGCGCGTTCACCGGCGCGCACGGGCGCAAGAAGGGGCGCTTCGAACTGGCCGAAGGCGGCACGCTCTTTCTGGACGAGATCGGCGACCTCAGCGTCTCGACGCAAATTAAACTTCTGCGCGTCCTGCAAGAGCGCGAGTTCGAGCGGCTCGGCGGGACCGAGACTATCAAGGTCAACGTGCGCCTTATTGCGGCGACCAACAAGGACATGGAGCGCGCCATCGCTCAGGGCGAGTTCCGCGAAGACCTCTACTATCGCCTCAACGTCTTCACCATCTTTATGCCCCCCTTGCGCGAGCGCAAGTCGGACGTGCTCCTCTTGGCCGACCACTTTCTTGAAAAATACGCGCGCGAGCACTCGAAGAGCATCCGCCGCATCTCGACGCCCGCGATTGACATGCTGACGAGTTACCACTGGCCCGGCAACGTCCGCGAGCTTGAGAACATCATCGAGCGCGCCGTGCTCGTCTGCGAGACCAACGTCATCCACGGCCACCACCTGCCGCCGACGCTGCAAACGGCCGAAGAGTCCGGCACCGTCACCAGGCTCTCTCTGGACGCGGCGATTGGGGCCTACGAGCGCGACATCATCCAGGACGCCTTGAAGACCACGCGCGGCAACCGCAAGCGCGCCGCCAAGCTCCTGGACACCACCGAGCGCATCATCGGCTACAAGGTCAAAAAGTACGGGATCGACTGCGAGCGCTTCCGCACTTAAGCGGCTCCGCCGCTTCGGCCAACGGGGTATTAATCATGAGCAAGCGGGTGTCCGAATCGAAAACCTTGTGGGGCACGGAAGACCAGACGACGCGGCTGGCCGAGTTGATTGCCGACGACGCGGACTTGAAGGAGGCCCCGTTGCGCCGCGACGTGCGCTCGCTCGGCCGGCTGCTCGGCGAAGTCTTGAAGGAGCAGGGCGGGCCGGAGCTGCTCGACACGGTCGAAGAGCTGCGCCTGCTCGCCATAGAGTACCGCGACGCCCCGCGCGACGAGCCGCTCGAAGGCGCGGACGCGCACGCACGAGAGCTGCTGGAGCGCGCCGCCGGCCGTGTCGCGCGCCTGGACCTCGCGGCGGCCTACCGTTTGACCAAAGCCTTCGTCATCTACTTCGAACTGACGAACCTGGCCGAGACCAATCACCGCAAGCGACGCCGCCGCGCAGCGCTTCTCTCGCCCACGCGCCCGCCGCAGCCCGGCTCCATCCGCGGAACCCTGCGCCGCATGCGCGAAGCCGGCATGACGTTCGACACGGCGCTCGAATTTTTGGCCCAAATCTCGGTCGTCCCCGTCTTCACGGCCCACCCGACGGAGGTCGCGCGCCGCACCGTCCTCTTCAAGCGCAAGCGCATCGCGACAGAACTGGAGCAGCTTGACCGCCTGCCGCTCGCCGACGCAGAGGCGCGCGAGCGCGAAGCGTCAATCACTGCTGAGATCACGGCGCTCTGGCAAACGGACGAAGTGCGCCGCCGCCCGCCCATCGTGCGCGACGAGATCAAGATGGGGCTCGACTACTACTCCGGCTCCCTGATAGAGACCCTGCCGCAGCTCTACGAAGAGTTCGCGGACGCCTTCCGCCAGGTCTACGGACGAGACCTCGCGGCCGACGAGCTGCCGGCCTTCGTGCGCTTCGGCTCGTGGATCGGCGGCGACCGCGACGGCAACCCTTACGTCACGCCCAACTGCACGCGCGACGCCCTGTTGATGGCGCGCGCCGTCATCCTCAATCACTACCTCGCGGTGTCGGTCGAGCTGATGGACCGCCTGAGCCCTTCGGCGCGCCAGGCCGTCGTCTCGCCCGAGTTGCGCGCGGCGGTCGAGCGTTATCACGAGCGGATGCCAGAGGTCGCGCCCGCGAACAGGACGCGAGCCGACGACGAAATCTACAGGCGGCAACTGGACTACGTGCTGGCGCGCCTGCGCCTGACGCGCGACGAACCCGCGCACCCGAACGCTTACGCGTCCGCTCAGGAGTTCGCCTCAGACCTGCGGCTGATGCGCGAAAGCCTGCGGGCGAACGGCGGCGGCCGGGTCGCGCGCCGCCTCCTCGACCCGCTCCTGCGCCAGCTCACGACCTTCGGGTTTCACCTCTACGCGCTCGACATACGCCAGCACGCGCGCGTCCACGAGCGCGCCGTCGCGGAATTGGCACAAGGCTCCGCGCCAGCCGAAGACTCGCGCGTGGTCTTGCCCGAGTCGCCTTCGGAGGAGACGCGCGGTCTGCTGGACACCTTGCGCGCCGTGGCCGAGCTGAAGCGCGAGTTCCCGCCCGAGTCCATCCGCAGTTACGTCATCAGCGGCGCGAGCAGCGCGCAGGATGTCCTCTCGGTCGTCTGGCTGGCTCGCCTCTGCGGCGTGCGCGTCGAGGCTTCAGCAGAAGAAGGCGACCCCGGACTGATGCCCGTCCCGCTCTTCGAGTCTATCGAAGACCTGCGCAACTGCCCTCGCGTCTGCCGCGAGCTTTGGACTTCCAGAGACTACGCGCCGCTCTTGGACTCGTGGGGCCGTCGCCAGGAGGTGATGCTCGGCTACTCGGACTCGAACAAAGACGGCGGGATGCTGACGAGCGCGTGGGAGATTTACAAGGCGCACCGCGCGCTGCACGAGGCGGCGGCCACCTGCGGCGTGCGCCTGCAACTCTTTCACGGGCGCGGCGGCACTGTGGGCCGCGGCGGAGGCCCCACGCACAGCGCGATTGTGGCCCAGCCCGTCGGGGCCTTCACAGGCTCGCTCAAGATTACGGAGCAGGGCGAAGTCCTCAACTGGAAGTATTCCGACACGGTGCTGGCCGAACGTAACCTGGAACTAATGGTCGCGGCCTCGCTCGAAGCCCTGGCCCGCCCCGGCTCCGAGCGGCGCGACGAGAGCGAGTGGGAGGCCGCGCTCGAAGAGATGTCCGAGAGCGCCTTCGCCTTTTACAGGGAGCGCGTCGCCGACGACGCGGACGTGCTGACCTACTTCGAGGAGGCGACGCCCGTCGAGGAGTTGGAGCACGCGCGCATCGGCTCGCGGCCCGCGCGTCGGAGCCAGGCTTGCGGCCTCGCGGACCTGCGCGCCATCCCCTGGGTCTTCGGCTGGATGCAGAGCCGCCACGTCCTGCCCGGCTGGTTCGGCGTCGGCCACGCGCTCGACAGCTTCATTGGCCGCGGCGAAGCCAGTGTGCGGCTCCTCAGTGACATGGCCGCGCGCTTCCCGTTCTTCTCGGACCTGATTGCGAACGTCGAGATCGGGATGGCGAAGGCGGACCTGTCGATTGCACATCACTACGCGGCGCTCGTCGCGGACGCTAAGGTGCGCGCGCGCGTCTTCGGGATGATCGCCGATGAGTTCGAGCGCACGCGCCGCATGATTCTGCGCGTGACAAACCAGAAGGAGTTGCTGGCGACGAACCCGGTGCTCGCGCGCTCGATCCGCCTGCGCAACCCTTACGTGGATCCCATGAGCATGATTCAGGTCGCGCTCCTCAAGCGCAAGCGCGCGGGCGAGGAGAGCGAGGACTTGAACTACGCCCTGGCCGCCACCATCAACGGCATCGCCGCCGGCCTGCGCAACACCGGCTAGGAATTTCGGCCTACTAAGTTTCCTACAAAATATTGTATATTGGGTCGCAACCCGGCCCGATATCTTGGCCGTCATCGTCCGAGGCGGGTGAAGTGGGCTGCCCCATGCTCCGAAAAATTTACGCGACCGGATCACTCACCATTATCCTTCTGGCCTGCGTCGGATTCGCGGTCGGCTTCGTCGTCTCTTACCGCTTGTCGCAACAGTCGCCGGACGGGGCCGAGCCTGGAGCCCTCGCCTCCCTGGCCAGCGACAGGGAAACGGACGGCCTGAGCGGCCCGGTCAACAGGGTGCGGACGGAAGTCGCGCGACTCTCAATCAACTCCGGGAAGCTCACGGAGGAGCCGCGCGAGCTGTTGGAGCTGACCAGCTACGACCTCAAGGGCAAAAGAATCGACAACTCCTATTATCTGGTTTCGAGAGACTCACAGGTCGGCAGGGAGGAGTACGCCTACGACGACCGCGGCAACGTTAAGGAGACGACGCGGCGCGACGACGGCGCCAGGATTTTGAGCAAGGAAGTTTACGCCTACGAGTACGACGCGCTCGGCAACTGGGTCAAGATGGTCGCCTCGACCGTCGTCTACGAAGGGGGCCGGGTGACGCAGCAGCCGACGGAAGTGACCTACCGGAATATCAATTACTACTTCGACCAGGCCGTGGCCCAGATAGTCGAATCGAACCCGCCGGGGGCTGACGCCGTCCGCGCCGTGGACGACCGGGCGGCGCTTAGCGGCGCGCTCGACTCGTGGGTCGCCGCCACGAACGCGCGCGATGTGGAGAAGATCATGGCGTTCTACGGCCCGGAAGTGGAGGTTTTCTACCGCAAGCGGAACGTCACGCGCGAATTTGTGCGCGACGACAAGACCCGCTCACTCCAACAGGCCGAGACGATAGAGGTCAGCGCGGGCGAGCCGGAAATTACCATCAGCGGCGACGGCCGCACGGCCGAGATGACTTTCCACAAGAAGTATTTCGTCAAAACGCAGGGGCGCGAGCGCCGCGGCGAAGTCCTGCAACTGCTGCGCTGGCGCCGCACAGACCGGGGCTGGGAGATCGTGGGCGAGCGCGACCTGCGCGTGGTCCGCAGGGGCCTGCGTACGGGCCGCAGGAGCCTAAGGAGTAGCGAGGACGACGCCTGTGAGTGACTGAATGCAAGCGACAAACTTTATAGCCCTGACGGGACACTTGAATGACTATCCGCTGGCCGACCTGATCGGCCTCCTGCGCCACCAGCGCAAGACCGGGCGACTGCTCATCGAATATTCGCTGAGTCCGTGTTCCCTCTATTTCGTCGAGGGCGCTCTGGTGGACGCACAGCTCAACACCATCGGCGGTCTACAGGCCGTGCTCGTCGCGCTGTCACAGCCCAACGCCTCCTTCAACTTCAACCCCCTGATACAACCCCCGCGCCGCTCCATCAACGAGTCGTCGCAAAGAGTCATCCTTGAGTTGCTCGGCTGCTGGGAGGAAAAGCCCATCGAGGTCGAAGCCGCCCCAGGCAACGGCGGCGCGACTTTTTCGGGCGCGCAGCCCGTGGAAGCCGTCGTGGTCGAGCCGCTGCCAGCGGCGAAAGAAGTTTTGGCCCTGCCGCCCTCGCCGCTTGAGGCTGCCGCCAAGCGCCGCAACCGCCGTGTCCTGATCGCCAGCGCGGTCATCTCGCTTGTGGTCAGCCTGGTGTCGTTCGTCCTGCTCACGCGCTGGATGATTAGAAGAGACATCGCCGCAGCCTTCTCGGAGACCGCCCGCGGGAGCGCGCGTGCCGACGCAGAAGGGAGCGCGCGCGCAGGCGCTGGCGCTCAGACGATCCGCGTGGTCGTGCGCGTCGAGGGCGGGCGCGTGTCGCATGCTTTCGTCGAGGAGCGCCATCCCGGCATGGAAGCCTACGAGGCGCTGGCGCTCAGGATCGCTCGCGGCCGCCGCTACGCCCCCACGTCCTCTGGACAGGAGACGGTGGATGTCCAGATTAGCTCGCCCGACTGAAGAACCGGAGGTCAGAGTCATGTTGCTCCTCGCCAGTAGGATTCTGGAACACGAGTTGAACCCGGAGGGCCGTCTCCGTCTGCTTGAGAAGCTACAGGAGAACGGGTTCACGCCGCTGATCCGCTCGTCGCGTCTGAGCTGTTTTGAGCAGGCGCTGGCAGACACCGTGCAGGTGGAGGAGATGGAGCGGCTCATCGCCGCCTCAATCGACTTGAACGCGCAGCCACCTTACGTCAGGGGCGATATTTTCTGTTTCGCAGACCACGTCTTTTTCCTGCTGTTCGGCGGCCATGAGGGAGAGGCGGCGGGGATGCGCGCCGGCATCGTCTACGAGAGGCGGACTGCGGAGCCGCTGCGGAAGCTCAACTTTTTTTGTCAGACCATAAGTCTCTGCACAGGGGACGCCACAGAGCGTGAGGGCGACGACGCGGGCGCGTTGACCCTCTGGCGGCAGGACTGGCCTGCGGAGGTCCAGGACGGATTCAGACGCTTCGTCGTCAAGCAGGACCCGGACACACTCTCTGCGGTCGCCTGCCGCGAGAACTCGCGCGAGCGCGTGCGCGCCGCAAAGTTGCTTGAGGACGACGAGACGCGCGCCTTCCTGCGCCGCGCCAAGGAGGCGTACGCGGAAGGATACCCTGTAGTCGCGGCCGCGGACGGGCTGCCTGAGCTTGCGGCCGACAAACTTTCGGAGGCGGGTCTGCTGCGGCGCGAGGTGCTGGTCAGTTGCCGCAAGTCTGGACACACGCTGTTCAGCCTGCCGTCGGCGGACGCCCTGGCTGTCGTGACGATCAGCCAGGCGAGATGCAGCGAGTGCGGCACGGCGATAGCGGACGAGAAGGTCGAGGAAGTCCTGGCCCCGACTCAATTCTCTCACGTCCTGCTGGAGGACGGGGCGTGGCTGGTCAACCGTCTACACGCGGTCCTGCGCGAGCTGGGCATCTCGGAGAGCGAGATCGCCGTCGAGCCGCCCGCTGGCGACGGCGAGGCGCGCATCATGGCGCGAGTCTGCGACGAGTCGTTCCTCGTCGTGCTGCGGGACGGGGACTTGACGCCCGCCTTCGCGCGCCGCGCGATAAATACGAAGCTCGAAACGGACGCGCGTCATCTCCTGATAGTTGCGACGGGAAAGATTCACAACGAGGGGCGCACGAGCCTGCTCAGTTTCGCGAGCCGTGTGGAACGCGGCGGTAACGATTTTGAATTGATCATAGCCGACGGGCCGAATGCGGCCGCCGCCGAGTTGCGCCGCGCCTTCGAGCGAGTCTCGCACAAGGCGCTCGCCGAACAGTTGTGTGTGCTCGACGCGAGCCTGGGGCTCAGCGTCCCACGCCTCATCGAGACCAGATTTCAGATGCTCGAAAGTAACGGGGTTCCCGCCCAGCCCGCCCCCGCTGGCAGCGGCCGAGAGTTGCAGGACGTAGCCCGTGCCGCGGCCGCCAGCAGTTTGAATCTGCTCGAAAACGCCGAGCGCTGACCCGCTAGCCGCAGAGCACGGAGCCGCCGTTGACGTTGAGGATTTCGCCTGTGATGTGGCGCGCCCAGTCGGAGGCGAGGAAGACGATGGAGAGCGCCACGTCGTCGGCCGAGGCGACGCGCCCCAGCGGGATGTTGTCCGTGATCTTCTGCTTGTATGAATCGTCGCCGAAGACTCCCGTGTTCAGCTCCGTGTCAACCCAGCCGGGCGCGACCGAGTTGACCCGGATGATCGGGGCGAGTTCGACCGCGAGCGACTTGGTGAAGCTAATCTGGCCGCCCTTCGAGGCGGCGTAGTTGGAGTAAAAAGCTTCGCCGCGCTGCCCTGCGGTCGAGCTGACGATGACGATTGAGCCGCGGCCTTGCCGCCTCATCGCGGGGACTGCGGCGCGGCAGACCGTCCACGTCCCCTTGAGGTTCGCGGCCACGACGCGGTCCCACAACTCCTCAGACATCTCCTCGACGGCCGCGCCCTCCCAGACGCCCGCGTTCGCCACGAGCAAGTCAACCCGCCCGAAATGTTCGAGCGTCTCCGCGACGAGCGTGTCCGCCTCGCTGACGCTGCTCACGTCAGCGCGTAGCGCCAACGCCCTGACGCCGAACCGGCGCGCAAGCTCCGCGACCTCTTCCGCGGCCGCCTCGTTGCGCGCGTAGTTGACGACCACGTCCGCGCCTGCCTCCGCCAGCCGGAGCGCCGTGGCGCGCCCGATGCCGCGCCCCCCACCCGTCACAATCGCCACACGCCCCCGCAGCAACTCCGCAGGCAGCGCCGTTTTATCTCTGTAATCCTCGCTCACGATTATTACTCCTAATCAAGTTATTTGGCGCGGCCGGCTCCGGCGCGTGCAGGCTCTCTGTCCAAGTGCCCGTTGACGATGGGGACGAGCGCCGCGGCGTCGGCCAGAAAGCCGTCGTGGCCGTGCGACGATTGAAGCTCCGTGTACGTCGCGTCCGCGCCGGCCGCACGCGCACGCGCGACCAGAGCGCGCACGTCCTCCGCCGGGAAGAGCCAGTCCGACGAGATGCCGACCAGCAGCAGACTCGCGCTCACACGCGCCAGCGCGGCGCCTTCCGTCTCGTACCCGCGCGACAGATCGAAATTGTCCATCGCCTTCGAGATGAGCAGGTAAGAGTTGGCGTCGAAGCGCCTCGTAAAAATTTGGCCCTGGTAGTCCAGATAGCCACCTACGTCGAAGCGCCCGTCCAGAGCAACGTGCGGGTCTTCGCCGCTGCGGTCGGGCTTGCGCGCGAAGCGTTCCGCGAAAAGCGCGGCCGACTTGTACGTACACATCGCTATCGCGCGCGCCTGTGCCAATCCGGCGCTCGGCGGCTCGTCTTCCGCGTAACGACCGCCGCGCCACGCAGGGTCGCTCCTGATCGCGCGCCGTTGCAGGTGGTTGAGCGCCAGCCCCATAGCCGAGAGCGGCGCGGCCCCGATAGCGATGCACCGCTCGACTCTTTCGGGAAAGTCCACGGCCCAGCGCAACGCCTGCATCCCGCCGATTGAGCCGCCGACGACCGCGTGGAGCCGGTTGATGCCCAGGCTCTCGACGAGCCGCGCCTGCGCCCTCACCATGTCCGCGATTGAAACGAGGGGGAAGTCCGCGCCGTACCTTTCGCCCGGACGCTGTGGGTTCTCGGAGCGCGGGCCGGTCGAGCCGTAGCAGGAGCCCAGGACGTTCGCGCCGACGATGCAGAAGCGCGCCGTGTCGAACGGCAGCCCCGCGCCGAAAAACTGCGGCCACCAGTCCGCGACGCGCGCCGAGCCCGAGAGCGCGTGACAGACCAGAATCGCGTTGTCGCGCGCCGCGTTCAGCTCGCCGTAGAGCGCGTAGCGCAGCGTGACGGGCCGAAGGCTTCCACCACCGTCGAGCGCGAACGGTTCAGCTTCGGCGAAGGTGAAATCGCCTTCGACTGTCGGCTCAAAGCCCGCGCTCATCTCATGCGACCCCGCCCGCGCCGGCCGCGGCTTCCTGCGGCTTGTCCGTCAATTCGCCCCCAGGCTCCGGCAGCTTCTCGCCGCGTCCCGTCAGCGCCTGGTCTAAATCGGCGATGATGTCGCGCACGTCTTCGATACCGACAGAGAGACGCACCAGTTCGGGCGTGACTCCCGTGTCGCGCTGTTCCGCTTCACTCAGTTGCGAGTGCGTCGTCGAGGCCGGATGGATGACGAGCGACTTGGCGTCGCCGATGTTGGCGAGCAGGCTGAACAGCTTGAGCGAGTTGATGAAATCCTTGCCCGCCTCGTAGCCGCCGCGGATGCCGAAGGTGACGAGCGCGCCGGCCCCGTCCGGCAGATATTTTTGTGCCAGCGCGTAGTACGGGTTCTCTTCGAGGCCGGGGTAGTTGACCCACTCGACCTCTTTGTGTCCTTTGAGGAAGCGCGCCACTTCGAGCGCGTTCTCCGAGTGGCGCTGCATACGCAGGTGCAGAGTCTCCGCGCCCTGCAAGAGCAGGAAGGCGTTGAAGGGCGACAGGCACCCGCCCGTGTCGCGCAGGCCCTGGACGCGCGCCTTGATGATGAAGGCCAGCGGGCCGAAAGCCTCCGTGTAGGAGACGCCGTGGTAGGACGGGTCGGGTTCCGAAAAGTCTGGGAAGCGGCCCGAAGCTTTCCAGTCGAAGCGGCCTCCGTCCACGATGACGCCGCCGATGGACGTGCCGTGGCCGCCTATGAACTTGGTGGCGGAGTTGACGGTGATGTCCGCGCCCCACTCGATGGGCCTAGCGAGCGCGGGCGAGGGCGTCGTGTTGTCGATGATGAGCGGCAGGCCGTTCGAGTGCGCGATTTGTGCCAACCGCTCCATGTCGAGCACGTCCAGTTTCGGGTTGCCGACCGTCTCCGAGTAGACGGCTTTGGTGCGGTCGTTGATGGCCTCTTGCAGGCCGTCGTAGTCGGCCGCGTCCACGAAGCGGACGGTGATGCCCAGCTTCGGCAGCGTGTAGTGAAAGAGGTTGTAGGTGCCGCCGTAGAGCGAGGTCGTGGAGACGATCTCGTCGCCCGATCTGGCGATGGTCAGGATGGTGAGCGTCTCGGCGGCCTGGCCCGACGCGAGCGCGAGCGCGGCCGCGCCGCCTTCGAGTGCGGCGATGCGCTTCTCGAAGACATCTGTCGTCGGGTTCATGATGCGCGTGTAGATGTTGCCGAACTCCTGCAAGGCGAAGAGGCGCGCGGCGTGGTCTGCGTCGTCGAAGACGTATGACGTGGTTTGATAAATTGGCACAGCCCGCGCTTTGGTCGTCGGGTCCGACTCCTGCCCGCCGTGGATGGCGAGCGTCGCCAGGTGTAGTTTCCCGTCCGTTTGGTCGTTTGACATTATTTCCTCCTCAAATTGAAGCCCCCCGCGCTAAAGAAGTAGCGCGGGGGGCTTCTCGGCGGAGCGTGCGACAAGTAACCTGGCCCGGCTCTTTAGCAGTTTTTTACGTGGAGCAAGTCGCCTTAAATCGCCACGCTGTGAATACGCGGTTTAGAAATCCGCACCAACAAAGGACAGCGCGAGTTTAAGTAACGCCCGTCGCCCGAGTCAATGAAATATTTTTTATCCGCGGATAAAAAATATTTCGCCCCGTACTCAAAAACCGTCCCCCTGGCCTTGAACTATCTTCATCACTTCGTCGAACAGCGCCGCGTTGGTCGAGATGGCGTCGCCGCCGCGAACAGTTCTCTCCCCACGCCAGTCCGTGAAGTGGCCGCCGGCCTCTTCGAGGATGGGCAGAAGCGCGGCGCAGTCCCAGACGTTCATGACCGGGTCGAGCATCACGTCGGCGCGGCCCGTGGCGACGAGGACGTGGCCGTAGCAGTCGCCCCACGTGCGCCGCGCGGCCGCCGCGCGCTCTAGTCTCTCGCAGGCCGCCCCCTTGCCGTAACGCTCGCAGAGCCCGAAGTCTGTCGAGAGCAAGAGCGCGCGGTCCAGGGAAGCAGTCTCGGAGACGCGCGCCCTTTGACCGTTCCAATGGCAGCCCAGGCCGCGCGCGGCCGAGACCAGCTCGCCCATCGCGGGGAGGTTAGCGACGCCGAGCGCCATCTCGCCCCCGATTTCGAGGCCGAGGAGGACGCCGTAAAGCGGCACGCCGTGGACGAAGCTGTAGGTGCCGTCAATCGGGTCCACGATCCACTGCCGATTCGAGCGGCCCGCTGCTGCGCCGGCCTCCTCGCCGACCACGCCGTCGTCCGGGAAATTTTGTGCCAATCGCGCGCGGACGTGCGCCTCGGCCTCGCGGTCGGCCGCGGTGACGAAAGAGCCGTCCGCCTTCAGCTCGGCCCCGTACTCGCCGCGAAAATATTTGAGCGTAATCTCGCCGGCCTCACGCGCCAACGCGACCGCGAATTCCAGCAACTCCTCAAGCTCACGTTTCTCCACACCCACGCTGGTTGTCCCCTCATTCTTGAGCCGTCTTCGCATAGGCTACCACGAAGAGCGCGCCGAGGAGTAAGTCTACGAGGGCGAAGCCCAGCACGACCGTAGGGATTCTGCCCTGTAAAGACGCGCCTGGCGAATTTCATAGCGTTCCTCGACAGCCCCTCCAAATTGGCACAGAGTTACGCGGCCGAACTCTTTTTCAGCACAGACGCCCCGGCCCACGCGCCTAGCGCCTCGGCCAACGCCAGCAGGAGCGCGCTCGCCTGGAAGGCGACGGCCCAGCCCGCGGGAGACATGAGTGCGACGTGCGAGACGTGGTCTGAGGTGTCCGCGACGAAATGGTAGTAGACCCCGAAGGCGAGCGCGCCCGCCATCGAGCAGGTCAGAAGGAGCGCGCCCGCCTTCACCTTTCCCTTCCAGAGCAGCAGGCCCGCGACGAGCGGGGCGACGATGATGACCGCGACGATAAAAACGAGCTGCGGCGTCGAAGCCTTCACGCCCAGGATTTCGTGCGCCGTCGAATGAACGACGAGGATTGCGGCGTGCGCTACGACCGCGTAGAGCGCCAACCGTACAGCCTTCGACCTGTTCCCTTTCGCTGCCATCTACTTTAAGAATCCTTCAAGGCTTCCGCCGCTTGAAGTAGAGGGCTTCGAGCCGGCCGGTCCTGACGGGCAGGTCTGCCTGGCCGACCATCTCCCAGCCCTCGGAGCCTAAGCGCGCTATCGCCTTCACGACCGCCGAGCCCTGCTGCTCCGAGGCCCTCTCTTCCACTTCGACGATCTCAACGCCCGTGTCTCTGAAGTAACTGATCCAGTACGCGCCGCCGCGGTTCGACGCCGTGTAGCCGGCCTTGCTCACGGTGCAATACTCCCAACGCTCCGCGGGGGGCGCGCCCGCCGCGTCGTTGTCATCAGCCTTGCGCGAGCCGGCGTAGAGCAAGCCGCCGAGCGCGAGGACGACCAACAGGGATGCGTACAGAGCCTTGTTCATGACAACTCTCCTTTTCAAAACTGCGTCCTGGCTCCCCTACTAACTAACGCGAAATCCGACGCCGGAACAGCACGCCCAGAATTTTGCCGGACCGATAGCGAGCACCCAGGCCGCCAGTATCGCCAGACAAAAAGCTTTTCGTCTCATGTGCCCCTCCCGTTGACACGCCCCTTTCGGTCTGACTAAATTCAGTTTCGGGACTTTATATCATGGCACGTTCATTCACCGTCTCTTTTATCTTAGCCGCGGCCGCCTGCGCGTCGGTCGTCTGCTTCGGGCAGGCTCACGATGCGACTGACAAGCCCGCGGCGCGTAACGACGACGCCGTGTGGGTCGCCAAGCACCAGGAGCTGCTGGAAAAAGCGAGGCGGGGTGGCATTGATCTCTATTTCGAGGGCGACTCCATCACGCGCCGCTGGGAGGCGACGCACAAGGAGAATTGGGACCAGAATTTCGCGGGCTGGAGGGCCGGCAACTTCGGCGCGGGCGGCGACCGCACGCAGAACGTGCTCTACCGCATTCAGAACGGAGAGCTGGACGGCGTCAACCCGAAAGTCATCGTCCTGCTAATTGGCACAAATAACGTCGGCCCCACGCCCCCCGTCGGCGACGACGGCCCGCTCGTCAAGGACGTGACCAAAGGAATCAAGGCGTGCCTCAAGGCCCTGCGCGAGAAAGCGCCCAGAGCCAAAATCCTGCTCGTCGGAATCACCCCGCGCAACACGGACGGCAGCACGGCCCTGATGCCCACGATCAACTGGATCAATAAACGCATCGCCAAATTTGCGGACGGCAAGACGGTCTTGTTTCTCAACATCAACGACCGATTGGCAGACAAAGACGGCAAGCTCTACGAAGGCATGACGGACGACGGCCTGCACCTCACGAACAAAGGCTATCAGGTGTGGGCCGACGCGATGAAGCCCATCCTCACCGACTGGCTAGGCCCCAATAAGAAATGATGAATGCGGAATGATGAATGATGAATGAAAGACATCGGTAGTGGGACAGTTTGGAGTTGAGTGTCTGGCAGGTCAGACTCACCGCAGAGACGCAGTGCCAGCCTAGAGGGGGCGCAGAGAGTTGACTCAAGCCTCTGCGCCCCCTCTGCGTCCTCTGCGTCTCTGCGGTGAACGCCGCCTGAGCACACACTCTTCTTCAAACTGACCCACTACTAAAACATCTGTCTTTAATTCATCATTCCGCATTCCGCATTCCGCATTCCGCATTTTTTCACATGCCTATGCCTTTGAGGTGGTAGCGCTCTGTGTCGTAGTAGCGGGCGACATCCACTGTGTTGAGCTTGCCGAGCACGGAGGAGATGTCCACGAGCGAGAGTTCGCAGGCGGGGGCGATGCCGCGGGCCGAGACCATCTTGCCGAAGTCGCCTGCGGCCACGGCGTCGGCCGCGCGCGAGCCGAAGATGAGTCCCATGATGCGGTCGATGGGTGAAGGAGCGCCGCCGCGCTGCGGGTGGCCGAGCATGACGGAGCGCGCGTCGTAGGGCGTCTCGCTCATCACCCTGCGGGCCAGCACCTCGCCTATGCCGCCGAGGCGCGCGTGCCCGAAGGCGTCGTGGCGGTCGTCAATCGTCACCATCTCGCCCTCTTCGGCGTAGGCTCCCTCGGCGACCACGATCACAGAGTAGCGCGGGCGCAACGGGTCGCGCCCGATGCCGGTGGTGTCGCCCAGCCGCTCCTTGAGGTGGTGGTAGACCTTCTCGTAGCGGAACGGGTACTCGGGTATCAGAATCAAATCGGCCTGGCCTGCCACGCCCGACCAGAGCGCGAGGTGTCCGGCGTGGCGGCCCATCACTTCGACCACCTGCACCCAGCCGTGCGAGCCGGCGGGCGTGCGCGAGCGCTCGATGATCTCCGTCACGTTGCGGAGCGCCGTGTCGAAGCCGAGCGTGTAGTCTGTCCCCCACAGGTCCTTGTCTATCGTTTTTGGCACACCGACGACGTTGACGCCCTTCTCCGAGAGCCGCGCCGCCACACCCAGCGTGTCCTCGCCGCCGCACGCCACGATGGCGTCCAGGTTGAGCCTGTCTATGTTTTCGACCACCTCGTCGGAGCGGTCAACGCGGTCGCCCTCGTCGGTCAGGGTGCGAAAGGGGTTCGTGCGCGACGACCCCAGGTTCGTCCCCCCGTCGCGGTCCCAGCGCCGCACGCTGGCGCGGTCGAGCGGCAGCACGTCCGGCAGCGGGTTGAGCAGACTCCGCCACCCGTCGTAGAGCCCGACCGTCTCAATGTCATGCTCGGAGGCGCGGTAGACCACCCCCTTGACCGCCGGGTTGAGCCCCGGCGCGTCGCCGCCGCCCGTCAGAACACCTATCCTTGTCACTTTACTTACTTCCCCCTCAATAAAATTCGCCCACATGAAAAACTCCCGCGCCGCAGGTGGGCGCTGGGAGACGGGCTGCCCGAAGTTTTCCCGGATGCGAAAAGTATAGCGGCAATCCACCGGAAAATCACACGCGGCCCGGATAAAATTTCTTGACAAGCGCGAGGATACATAATAGACAAGCAGTTCACTCCTAAACCACGCTTCGGAGACAAAGAGCATGATTTCAAAAAATAGGTTTGCCGCGTCGGCGCTGTGCCTGCTGCTGCTCGTCTGCGCCGCCTTCGGGCAAAGAAGGGCCGCGGTCAAGCAGGAGCCCTACGGGACGGCCGACGGGAAACAGGTCAGCCTTTTCACGCTCACCAACCGCAAGGGCGTCGAGGCCAAAATCACGAACTACGGCGGCATCGTCGTCTCGTTGCGCGTGCCAGACCGCAAGGGCCAGATGGACGATGTCGTTCTGGGCTTCGACACGCTCGACGAGTACACGGCCGGCAACCCGCCCTACTTCGGCGCGCTCATCGGCCGCTACGCCAACCGCATCGCGCTGGGCCGCTTTAAACTGAACGGCGTCGAGTACAAGCTCGCCACCAACAACGACCCGAACCACCTGCACGGCGGCGTCAAGGGCTTCGACAAGGTGGTCTGGGACGCGCGGCCCTTGAAGATCCGCACGGGCGCGGCGATTGAGCTGACCTATCTCAGCCGCGACGGCGAGGAAGGCTACCCCGGCAACCTGAGCGCCCGCGTCGTCTACACGCTGACCGAGGCCAACGAGCTGCGCATCGAGTATTCGGCCACGACCGACAAAGACACCATCGTCGCGCTCACGCACCACAGCTACTTCAATCTCAAGGGCCAGGGCAACGGCAACATCCTCGACCACCAATTAACGCTCAACGCCTCGCGCTTCACCCCGATTGACGCGACCTCGATCCCGACGGGCGAGCTGCGCGCCGTGAAGGGCACGCCCTTCGACTTCACGAAGGCCACCGCCATCGGCGCGCGTATAGACCAGGACGAAGAGCAGATCAAGAACGGCAGCGGCTACGACCACAACTACGTCATCAACGGCCGGCTGGGCGCGCTCCGCAAGGCGGCCGAGGCTTACGAGGCGACGACCGGGCGCGTGATGGAAGTCTGGACGACCGAGCCCGGCGTGCAGCTCTACTCTGGCAACTTCCTGACCCCCGGCCTCAAGGGCAAGGACGGCAAGACCTACGACAAACGCTACGGCTTCTGCCTTGAGACGCAGCACTACCCTGACTCGCCCAACAAACCCAACTTCCCCTCGACGACGCTGCGCCGCGGCGCGCGCTACAAGACGACGACCATCTACAGGTTCTCGGCGCGCTGATATCAAAGAGCGATTATTTCACGCGAAAGACGCAAAGGCGCGAAGAAAACAGTTAAGCCTGTCTTCGCGCCTTTGCGTCTCCAGCGTGAGACTTTTTGTGTTCGCGCCACAAGTCGCACTTGATTGAAAAGCCTGGGCCTAACTCTGGCACTGCGCGCAGGTGCATTCGTCGTTCATCTACCACCCTCCGTTCTTTCTTAACGCCCGACGGCTTCGAGTTCCAGGCTCTGTTCGCGCGCCTCGACGGGCGCGAGCAGCGAGAGCAAGTCCTGGTCGTAGATTCTCTTCTTGCGGTCGGCCAGTGTTGTGAAAGCCCTGTAGGCCGCGTCCAGCTCGGCCGGGGAGAGCGCGTAGCCCAGCTCCGCGTAGCGCTGCTTGAGCGCGTGGCGGCCAGAGTGCTTCCCCAGCACGATGCGGTTGGCGGGCACGCCCACAGACTCCGGCGTCATAATCTCGTAGCAGAGCGGATTCGACAGCACGCCGTGCTGGTGTATGCCTGCCTCGTGCGCGAAGGCGTTGCGCCCGACCACTGCCTTGTTGGGCTGCACGTCGAAGCCAATGATGGCCGAGAGCAGCCGGCTCGTCGGGTAAATCTCCTCCGTGCGTATGCCGCACGCGTACGGCAGGCGGTCGGCCCGCACCTGCATCGCCATCACGACCTCTTCGAGGGCGGCGTTCCCCGCGCGCTCGCCGATGCCGTTAATCGTACACTCGACCTGACGCGCGCCCGCGCCGATGGCCGCCAGGCTGTTGGCGACGGCCAGCCCCAGGTCGTTGTGACAGTGGACGCTGATGACGACATCCGTGCGGTCGCCGACGACGCGCTCGCGCACGGTCTTGACCAGCTCGAAGAACTCGCCGGGCGTCGTGTAGCCGACCGTGTCCGGCACGTTGAGCACGCCCGCGCCCGCCTCGACGGCCGCCGCGAACACTTCGCACAGGTACTCCACGTCGCTGCGCGTCGCGTCCTCCGCCGAGAACTCCACGTCATCAGTAAGCGAACGGGCCAATCTGACCGCCTCGCTCGTCATCTGCAAGACTTCGGCGCGGGTCTTCTTGAGCTTGTGTTCGAGGTGTATGTCGGAGGTGGCGACGAAGGTGTGCAGGCGCGGGCGGGCGGCACGGCTGACAGCCTCCCAGGCGCGCAAGACGTCCTGCTCGGTCGTCCGGCAGAGCGCGGCGACCGTGGCCTTCCTGCACTCGGCCGCCACGGCGCGCACGGCCTCGAAGTCGCCGTCCGAGGCGATGGGGAAGCCGGCCTCTATGATGTCTACGCCGAGCGCCTCCAATTGCCGCGCCAGTTGCAGCTTTTCATTCAGGTTCATGGAGCAGCCCGGCGATTGCTCCCCGTCGCGCAGCGTCGTGTCGAAAATTTTGATTCGGTCTTGTATGGTCATAAGGTGTGTCACCAAAACGCAAGGACGCACATCCTACAGACCTCGGCGCGCGGAAGGCAAAGTTATTATTTTTATCCGGCTATAAAAGATTGTAATTGCCGGGGGCTGGACTTTAGTGGGGGGATTTCGCGTCCGTAGTGTGCGAGCGGTCGCGTAGGATTTTGAGGAAGGCCGCGGCCGCGTGCGAGAAGACTGCGCCGCGGCGGTGCGCGGCCCAGAGCGTGCGCGTGTAGGTCAGCCCACGCACGGGGATCGTGGCGAGCGTGCCGCGCTCCAACTCTTCCGTGACGCACATGCGCGGGACGAAGGCGATGCCGATCTGCTTCTGGACGAAACGCTTGATGGTCTCGACGGTCGCCAGTTCCAACGTGATGTTGAGCGGCGTGTGGCTCTTACTGAAAGTCTCTATCACCTTGAGGCGCGAGGCGGCCTTGACGTTGTGCGCGAGGAAGGATTCCTGGCCCAGTTCCTTGACCGTCACGGAGTCTCTTTCCGCCAGCGGGTGTTTGGGACTGAAGATGAGCACCAGTTCGTCCTTCAGGATGGGGAAGTATTCCAGCTCGCTGCGCTGGGGCTCGAACGCCATCAGCGCGAAGTCCACGTTGCTGTCCAGCACCTCGCGCGGCAGCCGCTCCGAGACGTGGCGGAAGATTTCGACCTTGATCTTGGGGTGCTTCTTGCGAAAGCCCAGGATGAGGTCCGGCAGCAGGTAGAGCGAGGTGCTCTCGTTGGCCCCTATGCGCACGCGCCCGCGCTCCAGGGCGCGGATTTCCGCCACGGCCTCGCGCGCCTGGTCGCGGAGCGCGATGATCCGCTGCGCGTAGTCGTAGACCACGCGCCCCACTTCCGTCAGCGTCGGCGTCTTCTGCGAGCGGTCGAAGATGGGCGCGCCGACCTCTTCTTCGAGGCGCTTGACGGCGATGCTGACCGCCGGCTGCGTGCGGAAGACGCGCTCGGCGGCCTTCGAGAACCCGCCCTCCTCGACGACTTTCAAGAAGAATTCAAGCTGCGTGATTTCCATGACCCTGGCCGCAAACTATACCACAACCGGCCGCGCGGATTTTCAGTTCCTGACGGGCAGGCTGATTTCGACGACGAGGCCGCCGCCGGGCGAGTTGGCTGCGCGGATGGAGCCGCCGTGTAGATGCACGGCGCGCGCGGCGATGGCGAGGCCGAGGCCGGTTCCGCCCGTCTGGCGCTCGCGCGCGTCCTCGACCCTGTAGAACGGCCGGAAGATTTTCTCAATAGACTCTTCGGGCACGCCGGCCCCGCGGTCGCGCACGCCGATGACGGCGCGCCGTTCTGTGCCAATCGCCTCGCAGCGGAGCGCGACCTCGACCTCTGTCCCCTCGGCCGTGTAAGAGACGGCGTTGCGGACGACGTTCTCGACGGCGCTGCGGAGCAGCTCGATGGCCCCGGTCGTCTGGCAGGGCTCGCAGGCCGTGACGCGCACGGAGCGGCCGCGCGCCTGCGCCTCGAACTCCGCGTCCTCTGCGACCGCGCGCACGAGGTCGCACAAATCCAGCTTCACAGTCTTCAAGCCGTCCGCCCCGCTCTCGACGCGCGAGAGCGCGAGCAGTTGTCCGATCATCTCGTTGATGCTCGCAGCCTCGCGCTCTATGCGGTCGAGTGCGGGCGCGGCCTCCTCACCGGCGCGCCGTCGCGCCAGCTCCAGCGCCACGTTGAGGCGCGTCAAGGGCGAGCGCAGCTCGTGCGAGATGTCGCGTATCAGGAGCTGCTGCGCGTTGACGAGCGTCTCGACCCGCCCGGCCATCGCGTCGAAGTCGTGGCCCATCGCAGCCAGCTCGTCGCGCCGCCGGCCCAAGAGCGGCCCGACGCGCACAGAGAGGTCGCCCCCCGCCACCTGCTTCGTCACCGCGCGCAGCTTCAGGACCGGCGAGACGATGTAGCGCGCCAGCAGATAGCACAAGAGCCCCGCCGTCAGCATCACTGCCAGGAAGCGCGGGAGCAGGAAGCGCGGGTTGGCGAAGAGCGGGTCGGGCGGCGCGCCCAGCTCGCCGACGAAGACGTAGCGGTTGCCTCCGCCCGTGATCGCCGGGAAGGCGAAGAGAGGCTTGCCAACAGGCGCGTCGAAGATGCGCCCCTGGGAAGAGGCGGCGCGCTTGACCAGCTCCGGCGCGCCACGTTGCGCGCCCAGGCCAGACAGCTCCGTCCCCTGCTCGTCGAAGAGGCGCGCGCGGACCCCCGCCACGTTCGCCACGCGTTCGAGGTAAGCGACGAGACCTGGCTGCCCCTCGCGCTCGTAGGTGACGGCGGCCGACTCGGCGATGAAGGAGGTGTACCTGTCCGTCAGCGAGCCGCGCGAGTACATCTCGTTCGGCCGCGTCAGCTCCGTGGTGATGAAGAACGCCGCGACCACCAGCCCCATCGCCAGCCAAAACCAGAGAAAGACTTTGAGAAACAGACTTCGCATTGACTAAAAATAATGATGAATGCGGAATGATGAATGATGAATTAAAGACAATCTGTTTTTTAATTCATCATTCATCATTCATCATTCATCATTCGCATAGATGTAGCCGACGCCGCGGACGGTCTTGATGCGCTCGGCCGTCGTGCCGGTGACTTGATGGCCCAGTTTCTTGCGCAGGTTGCTGACGTGCATGTCTATGCTGCGGTCGAACGGGGAGAGGTTGCGGTGCAGGACATCGCGGACCAGTTCCTCGCGCGTCACGACGCGGCCGGGCTCGGCGAGCAGTCTCTTCAGCAGGTCGTACTCGACGGCCGTCAGCTCCACGGCGCGCCCGTCGCGCCTGACGGTGCGCGTGCGGTTGTCCAACTCCACGTCGCCGACGGCGAGCGTCTCGCGCTCCGCCTTTTCAGCGGGCGCTTCGGGGCGCACGCGCCTCAGCACGGCGTTGATGCGCGCGACCAGCTCGCGCGGGTTGAAGGGCTTCGGCAGGTAGTCGTCGGCCCCGATTTCGAGGCCGACGATGCGATCCACGTCGAGGCCGCGCGCCGTCAGCATCACGACCGGCAGACGCGCGCGCGCGCGGATGCGGCGCAAGACCTCGAAGCCATTGATGCCTGGGAGCATGACATCTAGCACGGCCAGCTCGTGCTCGCCCGAGAGCGCGCGCTCCACGCCCGTCTCGCCGTCGTGTACCGCCTCGACCTCGAACCCTTCCGGCCCAAGGTATTCCGCGACCAGCTCGCAAAGGCCCACGTCATCGTCAATCACCAGCACGCGCTGCATCTCGCTACCTCACTTTCCCGCAGAGCATTCTATCTCAACTCAAGGCTTCCGCTGTGTAAAGAAGTGTCAAGCGCGCTGGCCCGCGCGTTGACGAAATCTTTACGTTCCGCTGACCGACTCTTTACGTCCCGCTGGGCCAAAAATTCGTCATACTACGGTAGCGAACAAGGGGTGGCAAGCAGATTCCCCCACGAAGAGTTTATGAGGCTGAGGAGGAGAGAGAAGATGACACAGAGTTGGAAGAAGATGAGCGCCGCAATCGGCATCACTGCCGCGCTCCTGTTGATGTTGGCGGTGGTCGGGTTGGCGCAGCACGGCGGCGGACCCGGTGGGCGCGGGCCGGGCGGCCGCGGATTCCACGGCGGGCCGCCGCACGACGGTTTGGGTCCGATTGCGCGCGACCTCAATCTGACGGACGCGCAGCAGGCCGAGGTCAAGAAGATCACCGCGGCCTTCGAGGAGAGCACCAAGTCGCTGCGCGACCAGTTGGAGGCGCAGCGCCCAGACGGGCTGCCAAACTTTGCGACCTTTGACGAGGCGGCTGTGCGCGCCGCGGCGCAGGCCCGCGCGAACCTGCATGTCGAGATGGAAGTGGCGCGCGCTCGCATGATGTCGCAAATCTTCAACGTGCTGACGACCGAGCAGAAGGCGCAGCTCGAAGCCAAGCGCCAGGAGCACGAGCAGCGTCGCAAGGAGTTCGAGGCCAACCGCCCGAAGGACTCCGAGAACTAAGAACACCGCTGCTCTTTGCGCCTTTAGTTTTTCTTTCTTTGCGCCTTTGCGCGAACCCGCAACGTTTCACGCAAAGGCGCAAAGAGAAAACTTAGGGCGCAAAGGGTCGTGTGGTTCAGTAACTTGATTTTTGAAATTGACAAAACTTTAGGCTCTGTTGACGAACTCTTTACGTCAATCGCGCCCACACGGGCGTCTTAACACGCGGACACGAAAGACAAGCGCCGAGCGCCTCCCGCGTGCGGCGCGTTGAAGTAGAGAGGAGATAGAAGATGAGGGCCGAGGAGTTGCTCGACCGCTTCGAGGCGCGTCGCGGCCCCTCGCCCTTCGCCGGTTAGGTTAGCGAAATCGGGTAGGTCTCCCCAGAGGTGACAGGCCAGAAGGCGGGAGAAAGTGGCCCTGCGCGCGCTCGCAGATGCTTGTGAGGGGCGCAAGCGGTCTCGACGCGAATTGGGCCAGGGCTCCCGCCTCTGTCATCTTCCCCTGAAGAAGCAACGAACGCACTTCACACCGGGAAAATCATGAACGAAGCGATAGCGCTCGGCGAGTCTCCTTTGGCTTGGCCGCGCGAGGATGAGCGGGCCGCGGCCGCGGAGGCTGCGGGGCTGGACTACCGGCTGGCGCAGCGTGTCGCGGCGGGCGACATGCTCGCCTTCGAGGAGTTTTACGAGCGCTACCACCGGCGCGTCTACGCCCTGTGTCTGAGGATGACGGGCAACACGGCGGAGGCCGAAGACCTGACGCAGGAGGTCTTCATACACGTCTACCGCAAGATCGGCAGCTTCCGCGGCGACTCCAGCTTGATGACCTGGCTCCACCGCGTCACCGTCAACCGCACGCTGATGCACTTCAGGAAGAGCGCCGTCAGGCGCGAGCGCACGACCGAGGACGGCGCGACGCCGGAGCCCCCGGCCAGGCCGGTTGCGTTTTTGGGCCACGCGCCCGCGGTTGATCGCCTCGTCATCGAGAAGGCGCTGACGCAGCTCGCGCCCGGCTACCAGATTTTTCGAGCGCGAACTCGATGTGTTGCCGCGCGTCCGCCACCGAATATTCTTCCCTGACCCAGAACATCCACTCGCTGATGTGCGCGCGGTTCCTGTAAACCACCTCGAAGAGCTGCTCCGTGTGCTCCAGGGCGAGCGCGCGGAGTTTCGTCCGCTCGTCAATTTTGTACTCGAACATATAAGCGAATCATAGCCGCGCGCAAAACCCGCTTGCAATCCTTTTGCTTGACAAGGGCGCGGGGTCGTGGCTAAGGTTTCATATCTTTTGTTTAGTTCTTTTGAAGCAGAGTAGAGGCGCGACCTCCATCAGTAACCCGCTTTCCCAAAGACGAAGGAGAGCCACGCGGGGCGTGTGAAAGGGGCAGGTCGCCGAAGCGCGTGTGTACCCGTCATCCTTCGTGGGCGCGTGCGTGCTGGTCGCCGCGGCTAAATCCGCGGGACTGTCACCGCAACGCAACAGTGCGGTGGAGAGCTACGACACACGAATCCTCAGAGGGCGCACTCGTCTCGCGCGGCGCCCGCAATTGACTTTGAGCAGAGGGCCGGTCGTATCTTTCCGAACGACCGGCCTCTACTTTTCTTCCACCGGAAAGGTCTGAGGCATGAGCCCACCGCCCACAGTGTTGAAGTTCGGCGGCACATCCGTCGAGGACGCGCGCGCCTTCGAGCGCGTCGCGCGCATCGTGCTCGCCTGCGCCGCGGACGAAGCCCCCGTGGTCGTCGTCTCCGCGATGTGCCGCGTGACAGACGCCCTGCTCGCCAGTTTCAGGGCGGCCGCCGAAGAGGGCCGGGCCGAAGACGCGGCCCTCGCCCTCGAAGAACATTTCGACCGCCACAGGGCCGTGGCCGGCGCTCTGCTTAGTGCGGAGGACGCCGCGGCGTTCGAGGCGGCTCTCAGTCGTTCCCGTTGCGAGCTGCGCGCCCTGCTTCAGGCGGCAGCGACTGAGACTAACGACCGGCCGGCGCTGCAAGACGAGGTCGTCTCGTACGGTGAGCGGCTCTCGGCGGACCTGCTCGCGGGGGTCTTGCGCGGGGCAGGGCCACGAACGGCGCGCTACGTTGACGCGCGCCGCTGCATCGTCACGGACAGGCGGTTCGGCCAGGCGGAGCCGGACATGACGTTGACGACGCGCGCGACGCGCTCGTCCGTTGTGCCAATTTTAGAGGCCGGGGAGATTCCGGTCCTCGGCGGCTTCATCGCAGCGAGCGCAGAGGGTGAGACGACGACGCTCGGGCGCGGGGGCTCCGACTACACGGCGGCGATTGTGGGCGCGGCTCTCGAAGCGCGCGAGATTCAGATCTGGACCGACGTGTCGGGCGTGCTGACGGCCGACCCGCGCGTCGTCGCAGGGGCGCGCTCCATCCCGCGCCTCTCTTACGCCGAGGCGGCCGAGCTGGCCTATTTCGGCGCGAAGGTTTTGCACCCGAAGACGATTCTCCCGGCCGTCGTGCGCGGCATCCCCGTGCGGATCTGCAACTCGCGCGCGCCCGCGAGTGAGAGCACCGTCGTCAACTTCGACGCCGACGCCACACCGCACACGGTCAAGGCCATCGCGCACAAGAAGAACGTGACCATCGTCCACGTCACCTCTGCGCGGATGCTCGGCGCTTACGGCTTCCTGCGCGCGCTCTTCGAGGTCTTCGACCGCCACCGGACGGTCGTCGATCTGGTCACCACGTCCGAAGTCAGCGTCTCGCTCTCTTTGGAGGGCGCGTCTGCGCTCGACGAAGTTGTCAACGACTTGCAAAGGATCGGCGCGGTCAAGGTCGAGCATGGGCGCGCGCTCATCTGCGTGGTCGGCGAGGGGTTGCGCGACGCGCGCGGGCTGGCCGCGAAGATTTTCACGGCCGTGCGCGACATCAACGTGATGCTCATCTCGCAGGGCGCGTCGAGCATCAACCTGACGTTCGTCGTGGACGAGTCGCAGGCCGAAGAGGCCGTGCGCCGCCTGCACGGAGCCTTCTTCGAGCAGAACACGCGCGAGCTTTACCAGGCGGCGGCGGCAGACGATTAAGGAATGAATCTGTTCGCCTTCACGCGCCAGTTGATTGACATCCCTTCGGTGAGCGGGGACGAGATGACGGTCGCGCGCTTCCTCGCGGAGTATTTGGAGACAAGTGGCTTCCACGCGGAGTTGCAGGAGGTCGAGGAGGAGCGAGCGAACGTCGTCGCCTGGGGCGAAGCGCCGCCGCGCGTCGTGCTCTCGACTCACCTGGACACGGTGCCGCCGCACATCGCGGCGGGCGAAGACGGCGAGTACGTTTACGGGCGCGGCGCGTGCGACGCCAAGGGCATCATCGCCGCGCAGGTGGCGGCGGCCATGCGGCTGCGCGACGAAGGCGTCCACGGCGTCGGGCTACTCTTCACAGTGGATGAGGAGCAGGCGAGTTTGGGCGCGCGCGCAGCGAATTGGCACAGGCTTGGCGCAGCGTGCCAATTTCTGATCAACGGCGAGCCGACGGACAACCTGCTCGCCACCGGGTCGAAAGGGTCTTTGAGGGCGCGCGTCAAAACCGTTGGCCGCGCGGCCCACTCGGCCTATCCTGAGCACGGGGAGTCCGCGATCGAGAAGTTGCTGGACGTGCTCGCGGACGTGCGCGGCTATCGCTGGCCGCGCGACGAGTTCTTCGGCGAGACGACCGTCAACGTCGGCACGATTGCGGGCGGGACGCGCTCGAACGTCATCCCGGCGGAGGCCGAGGCCGTCCTGCACGTCAGGCTGACCACGCCGTCGGAGGTGATTAAAGACGCGCTCGAACGAATCGCGGCCGGGCGCGCCGAAGTCGAATACCTCTCGATCTCGGAGCCTGTGCGGATGCTCGCGGTCGAAGATTTCGAGCAGTCGGTCGTGCGCTTTACGACGGACATCTCGTACCTGGACAACTGGGGCCGGCCGCTGCTCCTCGGTCCGGGCTCCATTCTGGACGCGCACACGCCGCACGAGCGCGTCTCGAAACGTGAGTTGGAGCGGGCCGTGGAGCTTTACGTAAAACTGGTGCGGCGGCTGCGGGAGGCGTAAAGGAGAAGCTGGATGAGAATCGCACTGTTCGGCCACGGCGCGATGGGGCGGCTCGTGGAGGAGCGCGCCCGCGGCGAGGGGCACGAGATCGCGCTCGCCCTCACCTCGCGCGACACCGGGCGCGAAGACCTAACGGAGCAACTGCGCGGCCTCGACGCTGCGATTGATTTCTCCGTGGCGGGAGCGGTGGCACAAAACGCGAACCTCTGCGCACGCGCGGGCGTTCCTCTCGTCATAGGGACGACGGGCTGGCGCGAAGATGAAGAGAACGTGAAGCGGCTCTTTGAAGAACACGGCGGCGCGCTCGTCTACGGGGCCAATTTCTCAATCGGCGTCAATCTCTTTTACCGAGTTATCGAGCGCGCGGCGGAGCTGTTCAAAGGTTTCGACGCCTATAGCCCGTTCATAGAAGAGGCGCACCACGCGCGCAAGCGCGATGCGCCTTCGGGCACGGCGCTGAAGCTGCGCGACAAGTTGGCCGCACACTACGAGGGCGACATCCCGGTCGCCAGCACGCGCGCGGGATACATTCCGGGGACGCACCGCGTCGGCTTCGACTCCGCGGCCGATGAAGTTCTGCTGACGCACACGGCCCGCTCGCGCGAGGGCTTCGCCGCCGGCGCGCTCGCCGCCGCGCGCTGGATTCAAGGCCGGCGCGGCGTCTACGAATTCACAGAGATGATTGACGAAATGCTTAACGAATCCTTCAAAACCTAAACTCAACCCTTTGCGCCTTAAGTTTTTACTTTGCGCCTTTGCGAGAAACAGCCTTTCACGCAAAGGCGCAGGAAAAGAAAAACCGAAGGCGCAAAGGGTTGAGTCAGAAGTTAGCTTGAAGAGGAAAGGATGAGGCGTATATGACTATGAATGTTGAGTGGCTGCGGGGGTGCGCGACGGCGCTCGTGACGCCTTTCAGGGCGGGGGGCGAGATTGACATGGAGCGCTTCCGCGCCCTGGTCGAGCGGCAGATCAATGGCGGAGTGCGTCTGCTCGTGCCCTGCGGCACGACGGGCGAGAGCGTGACCATGAGCCCTGAGGAAGACAGGCTCGTCATAGAGGAGACCGTCCGGCTCGCGCGCGGCCGCGCCCACGTCATCGCCGGCGCGGGCAGCAACTCCACGGCGCACGCCATAGAGTACAGCCTGGATGCGCGCGCCGCCGGCGCGGACGCCGTCCTCATCGTCGCGCCCTACTACAACAAGCCAACGCAGAATGGGCTCTACGCGCACTTCCGCGCCGTCGCCGAGGCGGTCGAGGGGTTGCCCGTCGTCGTCTACAACGTGCCGGGCCGCACCTCGTCGAACATCTCTGCGGAGACGACGCTCAAACTCACGCGCGACTGCGAGAACATCGTGGCGACCAAAGAGGCTTCTGGCAATCTGTCGCAGATCATGGCTATCCTGCGCGAGCGGCCCGCGGGCTTTCGCGTGCTCTCCGGCGATGACGCGATCACGCTCCCGATGCTCGCGCTCGGCGCGGACGGCCTCATCTCGGTCGCGTCGAACGAAGCGCCGGACCTGATGTCGCAGATGGTTGACGCCGCGCTCGAAGGAAGTTGGGAGCGTGCGCGCGAGTTGCACTACCGTCTGCTGCCGCTGATGGAGGTCAACTTCATAGAGTCTAGTCCGGGGCCGGTCAAGGCCGCGCTCGCGCTCCTGGGGCTCATCGAAGAGGAGCTGCGCCTGCCGCTCGTCCGCGTCGAGGAGAAGACACGCGCGCGCGTCCGCGAAGTAATCACGGAGCTTGGGCTCTTGAAGGGGACGGCCAATGTCGCTCAGTGAGAGGATTGAGGCGCTGGCTGCCGCCGACAAGCAGGAGTACGCCCCGGAGGACTTCGCACTCTTCGAGGAGTTCAGGACAGCGCTCAACCGCGGCGAGGTGCGCGCCGCCGAGCGGGACAGCGAGAGGCGCTGGCACACAAACGCGTGGGTCAAGCGCGGTATCCTGCTCGGCTTCCGCATGGGCCAAATCGTAGACATGTCGCCCGCTGACCGCAGCCTGGTTTTTCTCGACAAGGACACTTACCCCGTGCGCTCGACGCGCCTTGAAGAGAAGGTTCGCATCGTGCCCGGCGGGTCGAGCATCAGGGAAGGCGCGTACGTCGCGCCCGGCGTCGTCTGTATGCCGCCGATGTACGTGAACGTCGGCGCGTACGTGGACGAAGGCACGATGATCGACAGCCACGCCCTTGTAGGCTCGTGCGCGCAGATAGGCAAGCGCGTTCACCTCTCGGCCGCGGCGCAGGTGGGCGGCGTGCTTGAGCCCGTCGGCGCTGTGCCAGTTATTATCGAAGACGACGTGCTGGTCGGCGGCAACTGCGGCGTGTACGAGGGCACGATTGTGCGCGAGCGCGCGGTGCTTGCGCCGGGAACCATCCTGACGGGCGCGACCCCCGTCTACGACCTCGTGCGCGGGGAGATTTACCGCAGGACGGCCGCCGCTCAGCTTGAGATTCCGGCGGGCGCGGTCGTCGTCCCCGGCTCGCGCGCGGTGACGAGTGAGTTGGGGCGCGAGTGGAGCCTGTCGCTGTACGCGCCGGTCATCGTCAAGTACCGCGACGAGCGCACGGATCGCGCGGTGCAGTTGGAGGATTTTTTGCGTTGAGCGAGTTTCGGCCCGCCGGGCGGCTGCGCGGAATCGAGAAGAGCATAATCCGCCAGGTCTTCGACCGCGCGCTACAGGGCAGCATCAACCTGGGGCTGGGCGAGCCGGACTTGCCGACGCCTGAAGTCATCAGGCGCGAGGCGACGCGCGTCATCCTGTGGGAGCAGAACGGCTACACCTCGCACGCGGGGCTGCCGGCGTTGCGAGAGAGAGTCGCGTCGGACTATCCGTACCTTCACGGCGGCGCTGACCGCGTCATCATCACCGCCGGGTCGCAGGAGGCGCTCTACCTGGCCCTGATGACGATTGTGGACGAGGGCGACGAGGTCTTGTTGCCCGACCCTGGCTTCGTCGCCTACCCGACCATCGTACGCATGGCGGGCGGTGTGCCAATTTTTTACAAGCTGCCGGCCAACGGCCGCTTCGGCTTCGACGCCGACGAGTTCCGACGCGGGCTGTCGCCGCGCACGAAGGCGGTCGTCCTCATCAGCCCCTCGAACCCTACGGGGCGCGTCCTCTCTGGCGAAGACCTGGGGCTGATGACGGCGGCGCTCGAAGCGTCGGGGGCCTACGTCGTCTCGGACGAGATTTACAATGAGCTTTACTACACGAATGCTAAGCCCGCGACCATGTCCGAGCGTTACGAGCGCACCGTCGTCATCGGCGGATTGTCGAAGGCCATGAGCATGACGGGGTGGCGATTGGGGTGGCTCGCTGGCCCGGCGGAGGTCGTCAAAAGCGCGCTCGTCCTGCACGGGTACGTGACGACCTGCGCCTCGACCGTCTCGCAAAAGGCTGCGCTCGCCGCGTGGACTGATGAGGCTGAGAGAGCGCGCGAGTTGCATCGTCAAACTTTCCGCGAGCGGCGCGATCATCTCTTGACGCGCGTCCGCGAAGATTTGGGCCTGCGCGCCGTCGAGCCCGAAGGGGCTTTCTACATGATGGTTGACGTGAGGGAGCATGGAAGCTCTATGGAAGTGACCGAAAAGCTGCTCGAACGCAGAGTCATCACTGTGCCGGGCGCGGCGTTCGGGTCGGAGGGCGAGGGATACTTGCGCGTCTCCTTCTGCGCCGATTTGGAGACACTGTCGGAAGGCGTGCGGAGAATGAAAGAGGCTTTGAAGGAGAAAGTAAGATGAGCGAGAAGTATCGTGTCGGGATTCTGGGGGCGACGGGGATGGTGGGGCAGCGGTTCGTGCAGTTGTTGGAGAACCACCCGCAGTTCGAGGTCAGCGCGCTCGCGGCCTCCGGCAACTCGCAGGGGAAGACTTACGCGCAAGCCTGCTCGTGGCGGCTGCCTGGCGAGATACCCGCGCGCGTGCGCGAGATGGTCGTAGCGGCTCCGCGCCCGCCGCTCGACTGCGACCTCATCTTTTCGAGTCTGCCGGGCGATGTGGCGCGCGCGTCCGAAGGCGAGTTCGCCGAGGCGGGCTACGCCGTCATCAGCAACTCGTCTGCCTTCCGCATGGACGAGGACGTGCCGCTCCTGATCCCTGAAGTCAACCACGAGCACTTGCAGTTGATAGAGCAGCAACACACGCGCGGCGAGAAGGGCGGCTTCATCGTCACCAACCCGAACTGCTCGACCATCATGCTGGCGATGGCGCTCGCCCCTTTGCACGCGCGCTTCGGCATAGAGGAGGTCGTCGCCACGACCTTGCAGGCGATTTCGGGCGCGGGCTATCCGGGCGTGGCCTCGCTCGACGTGGTGGACAACGTCCTGCCCTTCATAGAGAGCGAGGAGGAGAAGATCGAGACAGAGACGCTCAAGATTCTGGGCCGCGTCTCGGACGGGCACATAGAGGACGCGCCTTTTCGCGTCAGCGCGCAGTGCCACCGCGTCAACGTCTCGGACGGGCACATGGCGGCCGTGCGCGTCAGGCTCTCGCGGAAGGCGGACTTGGAAGAAGTTGCCGAAGCCTTCGCCTCGTTCACGTCGCTGCCGCAGGAGCTTCGGCTGCACACGGCGCCTGCGCGACCGCTCGTGGTGCGCGCGGAGCGCGACCGCCCGC
The DNA here is from genome assembly GCA_963848875.1 of uncultured Acidobacteriota bacterium. Classification (GTDB taxonomy): domain Bacteria; phylum Acidobacteriota; class Blastocatellia; order Pyrinomonadales; family Pyrinomonadaceae; genus QHXM01. Next base: position 474,469 of record CAWKFJ010000006.1, on the reverse strand, counting down.
AGCCGCGCCTCGACCGCGACGCCGAAAATGGGATGGCGACGACCGTCGGCCGCATCAGACGCGACCGCGTCATGGACTTCCGCTTCGTCGCGCTGAGCCACAACACCATCCGCGGCGCGGCCGGCGCGGCCATTCTCAACGCAGAGCTGTTGATTGCGACGAAGCGGTTGACGCTGAATCGGAATGAAAGTAGTTAAAGGCTCGCCCGTCTTTAAGCCCCGTCAGGGACGATTGAAAATAGCCCAGCACTTCAGTGCTGGGAATTGAGCCAAAAAATGTTCGAGTCCCGTAGGGACGACCGAAACATTTCGGTCGTCCCTACGGGACTCGATTTATTTTACGCACCTTTTCCCTGAAGTGCTGGGCTATTTTCAATCGTCCCTGACGGGACTCCTTATGAAACTCGCTGGTGCGCGTCTCCACTGTGCGGGTACAATGCTTGGCGCTACTCCCGAACAAGCTTGTCGTCAAAATTAAGTATCCCGGCATGAGGTACTTTATGAAGCCTGTCAAATCCCTTTACGCCTGCCTGCTTCTCTTCTCTCTCTGCGCGCTCGGCTGCTCGGCGGGGGCGCAGCAAACCTACGACGTCAAGGCCAACTACGAGAAGAGCGTGTACCGCGTCCGCGTGCGCGACGGCGCGAAGCTCTTCACGGTGGTCTACGCGCCGCGCGACCGCTCGCGCCAGTACCCGATCATGCTCTACCGCACGCCCTACGCGGTCGGCCCCTACGGCGACGACAAGTATAAGGACAAGATCGGGCCGTCGGAGGAGTTCATGCGCGAGGGCTACATCTTCGTCTACCAGGACGTGCGCGGGAAGTTTATGTCCGAGGGCGAGTACGTCAACGTCCGCCCGCACAAGCCGCAGAAGCGCGGCCCCGCGGACATAGACGAGAGCACGGACACTTACGACACGATTGACTGGCTCGTCAAAAACGTCGCCAACAACAATGGGCGCGTAGGCATGTGGGGCATCTCCTATCCGGGCTTCTACGCCGCGATGGGGCTGCTGGACTCGCACCCCGCGCTCAAAGCAGCCTCGCCGCAAGCGCCGATTGCGGACTGGTTCATCGGCGACGACTTTCACCACAACGGCGCGCTCTTCCTGCCGCACGGCTTCAACTTCCTGAGCGTCTTCGGCCTCGCGCGCCCGAAGCCCACGACCGAGTGGCCCGACCCGCCCTTCAAGCACGGCACGCCCGACGGCTACAAGTTCTTTTTGGAGATGGGGCCGCTGGCGAACGCAGACCGCCTGTACTACAAGAACCGCGTCGCCTTCTGGGACGAGATGATGGCCCACCCGAACTACGACGACTACTGGAAGGTGCGCAGCACCCTTCAGCACTTTCATGGCGTGCGGCCCGCGGTCCTGACCGTTGGCGGCTGGTTCGACGCCGAAGACCTCTACGGCGCGCTCCACACTTACGCTTCGATTGAGCAGAAGAACGCCGGAATACAGAATCGACTGGTCATGGGGCCGTGGTGTCACGGCTGCTGGTCGCGCACGGACGGCGACAAGTTGGGCGACGTGGAGTTCGGCTCGAAGACTGGCGAGTTCTACCGCCAGAAGATCGAGCTGCCCTTCTTCGAGTGCGCGCTCAAGGACAAGTGTGACGAGAAGCTGCCCGAAGCTTACGTCTTCGAGACGGGCACGAACCGCTGGCGCAAGTACGACGCGTGGCCGCCGAAGAACGCCAGGGAGATGAGTCTCTATCTGGGCGACGGGGGTCGCCTCTCCTTCGAGCAGGGGGCCGCCGCGCGCGGCTACGACGAGTACGTGAGCGATCCCCTTCATCCCGTGCCACACATCAACGTCGTCAACATAGGCATGACGAACGACTACATGATTCAGGACCAGCGCTTCGCCGCGCGCCGCCCGGACGTGCTGGTCTACCAGACCGCGCCGCTCAGGGACGACGTGACCATCGCAGGCCCCGTCACCGCCAGCCTCTTCGTCTCGACCTCTGGCACGGACTCGGACTTCATCGTCAAGCTGATCGATGTCTTCCCGGACGACGCGCCGGACCCGGACCCGCGCGACACGAAGACGATTCACTGGGGCGGCTACCAGATGCTGGTGCGCGGCGAGCCGATGCGCGCCCGGTTCCGCAATTCCTTCGAGCGGCCCGAGGCGATGGTCCCGAATCAGCCGACGAAACTCGAATTCGTGATGCCGGACGCGAACCACACTTTTCGTAAAGGGCACCGCATCATGGTGCAGGTTCAGTCGAGCTGGTTCCCGCTCGTGGACCGCAACCCGCAGAAGTTCGTGGACATCAACAGGGCGCGCGAGTCGGATTTTCAGAAGGCGACCCAGCGCGTCTACCACGCGCCGCGTCTGCGCTCTAGCGTCAGGCTGACGGTCTTAGGCAGTGGTCAGTAGTCAGTGGTCGGTGGTCAGTTAAAGACCAAAGCGTTTTTCTTTTAACTGACCACTGACCACTGACCACTGACCACTGCTACCTCATCCAGCGGTGATCGACCATGAGGCAGCGGTCCTGCACGATCTTGATGCCTGCCATCGCGAGTTGCTGCGCGGCCTGGTCGTTGCGGATGCCGGACTGGAACCAGACGGCCGCGGGCTTCTTCTCAAGAATATCTTCGAGGTGCGGCGGGATGTCTTCCGAGCGGCGGAAGACGTTGACGAGGTCTACTTCGCCTGGGATGTCCGCGAGCTTGCGGTAGACTTTCTGGCCCAATATCTCCGTCACGTCCGGGTAATAGACTGGCACCGGAATCACCTCGAAGCCGGCCGAGGCCAGGTAGGACGGGACGTAGAAGGCCGGCTGCCCCGCCTGCCTCTCGGTCTTGATGCCGAGCACGGCGATGCGCTTCGTGCCCGCGAGCAACTCTTTGATCTCCGCCTCGCTCTCCAGCAGATTCTCTTTCCAGCTCATCCGAATCAGCCCCCCTCCGTGTCAATGGTGGAAACAGTTGCGCCGGGACTTTAATAATAGCCCAGCAATTTATCGCTGTGAACTCGTCGGCCGCCCCCCTTTGCGAAAGCACAGGAAGATTTGTCGCTTACCTTTCGACCCGCAATAAATTTCCGGCCGGCTCATCCTCACCTGAGTCCCTCTCGCCCCGCGCCGCGTCCCTTCCGTCACATAGTTCTGGTTTGACGCGCGGGGAAAGCGCCTAATCGCGAGTTGGCCCGACGGGCGTGCGCGGCCAAATCCTTCGTAATGGCACAATATCCTCATCCCTTTTTCGGCTTTCCCCAAGCGCGGCCGATACACGAGCGCCCTTTGTCTTCGCGCCCCGCGTCTGACATGATGAGAAAAGCGATGGACGAATCGGTGACACAGAGAGCGTGGTGGCAGAGCCGCTGGGCGCGCGCCGGGTTGGTCTTCGGCGTCTGGACCGTCATCGGGCTGATCTTCAGCCTCCAATGGTACTTCGCGGCCTTCCGCTCCGAGCAGCCCGTCCCGTGGTGGCGCTCTCTCTACGTGCAGATGAGCTGGGGCTATCTCTGGGCGCTCCTGACTCCCTTGGTGCTCTGGCTCGTCCGCCGCTTCCCCATCGAGAAACATAACTGGCGGCGCAACCTGCTCGCGCACCTTTTGGCGAGCACCCTGCTCAGCTTCGCTGGGGGCATCCTCAGCCACGTGCTGCTCTATCTCAAGTACGGGCTCACCATCGGCCGCCCCTACGCGTTCCAGAATTCCCTGCGCTTCGCCGTCAGCAACTACACCGAAGCGATGGGAATCTACATGCTCATCGCCTTCCTCGCCTTCGCCTACAGCTATTACCAGCGCTACCGCCAGGGCGAGCTGCGCGCCTCGCGCCTCGAAGCGCAGCTCTCGCAAGCTCAGTTGCAGGCGCTGAAGATGCAACTGCACCCACACTTTCTCTTCAACACGCTCCATTCCATCTCGGCCCTCCTGCACCTTGACACCGACGGCGCACGCAAGATGATTACGCGCCTCGGAGACTTCCTGCGACTCACCCTGGAGAACTCGGGCACGCAGGAGGTGACGCTCAAGCAGGAGATAGAGTTCCTGCGCTGCTACCTGGAGATCGAGCGCATACGTTTTCAAGACCGCCTCACCACTCACGTCCAGGTAGACCCGGAAGCATTGGACATACACGTCCCCAACCTCATCCTCCAACCCCTCGTCGAGAACGCCATCCGCCACGGTATCGCCCCGCGCTCCACGCCTGGGGAGATAGAAATTCGTGCGAAACAAGAGAACGGGTTCCTTCGTATCCGAATACGAGACAACGGTCCCGGTCTCCCCATGAATCGAAGCACCGAAAGCCTGTTCAAGAAGGGTTTGGGTTTGGCGAACACGCAGACGCGACTGGATCGTCTCTACGGCGCGCGTCACCGCTTCGAGATCGCCAACGACCCGGAAGGCGGACTGGCCGTGACTCTGGAAATACCCTCGGAGAGAGAGAACGGCGCAGCCACGCACGATAACGGCGGGCGGCGGTGAGTCGTCTTTAACTAACAAGCCAAGCGTAAAGATTTTTGCCACAACAGGCGCGCGCGCGGTGTTAACCCCACTGAGGGGATAACTCTATCCACCGCCGCCTCGAAGGCAGAAACATTTCTCGGACACAAGAGGGGACAAGCGTGACGACTACCGCGACGCCAATCCGTGTGCTGCTCGTGGACGACGAGCCGTTGGCGCGCGCGATGATGCGCGAGATGCTGGAGACTGATCGCGACGTGGAGATCGTCGGCGAGTGCGTGAACGGCAACGAGGCCGTCGCGGCCATCCGCGAGCACCGCCCAGACCTCATCTTTCTGGACGTTCAGATGCCCGAAGCGAGCGGCTTCGAAGTCCTCGAAAGCCTGAACGGCGATCACGCGCCCTACGTCATCTTCGTCACCGCCTACGACCAGTACGCCGTGCGTGCCTTCGAAGTACACGCGCTCGACTACCTCTTGAAGCCCTTCGACCGCGAGCGGTTCGAAGCCTCTTGGCGTAGGGCCAAAGAGCACATTCTCAAGGAGAAAGGCGGCCGCCTGGACGAGCGCATCCTGACGATACTGGAGGAACTCAAGGCGGGCTCGCAGTACCTGGAGCGGCTGGTCATCAAGTCCGGCGGGCGCGTCTTTTTCCTGGAGGCCGACGAGATAGATTGGATCGAGGCCGAGGGCAACTACGTCTCTGTACACAGCGGGAAGAAGTCGCACCTGCTGAGAGAGACCATCAGCAGCCTTGAAGCGCAATTGGACCCGAAGAAATTCCGGCGCGTGCATCGCTCGGCCATCGTCCAGCTCGCCAAGATCAAGGAGCTTCAGCCCTGGTTCCACGGCGAGTACCGCATCCTGCTGCACAGCGGCGCGCAGCTCATGCTCTCGCGCAACTACCGCGAGAACTTGCAGGAAGCTCTGGGCAAAGTGCTGTAGCTGAGCGGCCGCGCTTCGTCCCGTTCCTGGGCCAGTTAGTCACAAGGGTTGGCCCTTTGGTCACAAAAGAAAGCCCTCGCGCGAGGCTTGGACATATATTTATCGTGCGCGCCTTTCAGCGTTTGAAGTTAGCCCAGAGGTAGGGCGCGTCAAAGGGGAGGTTATTCAAGTGAACGGATTAGCAGTTAGAGAACTCTCGGACATACGTCTTGTCACCCCCGGCGGTGAGGAGAAGAATTCATCTTTCGCTCCCGGCAAGATCAAGACCCTCAAGCAACTCGCCTTGAGACTCCTGCTGGAGGCGCAGACCCTCAATGAGACGCCGACGCTCGACGTGCGCGAAGGCATAGACTTCTATGAAGAGGTCAAGCGCTTCGAGGTTGACTTGATCCAGAGCGCGCTCTCGCACACCGACGGCAATCAGGTGCGCGCCGCGCGCCTCTTGAACATGAAGGTGACGACGCTCAACTCCAAGATCAAGCAGTACGGCATCAACATCAACGTGCTCGTCGGCGGCTTCGTGCCGGCCGAAGCGGCCGAGTCCGTTCGCAATCAGGTCTGACACACCGCCCGGCAGCAGTTGCCAGGTGAAGAGAGGTGAGAGGAGCCGAAGCGTGCCCTCTCACCTCTTCTTTTTGTCACGCCGTCGTCTCACCCCGTCAACATCCGAAATCTTGTAAGAGTTCAAGGCGTGCGCCTCACGCTCGCCCGCCTCATATCCAAATCTCTCAACATCGCGCCCCGTCAATATCCAAATGTATCAAGATTCGCGCGCGCCTCTCCGAGCGTCCGCGACATCAATCTCGAAACGTGAAAAGGCTTTCGGCGCACGCGCGTGAGGCGGCACGGCCGTTGCCCTCTTCTTCAGCCAGCGGCTTGAAGCTTGCTCTTCGGACTTACGAAAAATCGTAAGCCCGGCACGCAATCAGAAGAGAAAGGAACTCTTTAGTATGAGAAACACTATGCGAGTCATGACCTCGCTGCTGTTTGCCCTGTGCCTCGCGCTGACAGCGTCGAGCGCGATGGCGCAGACGGCGACGACGGGCACAATCGAGGGCACGGTGACCGACGTGAACGATGCGGTCGTGCCCGGCGTGACGGTCACCGTCACGAGCCCGAACCTCATCCGCGCGCAGTCCGCGACGACGGATGACGAGGGGCGTTTTAGACTTCTTAACCTCCCTCCGGGCAAATACTCCGTGACCATCGAGGCGGCGCAAGGTTTCGCGCGCTTCGAGCAGCAAGAGGTCGATGTCAACCTGTCGAGGACCTCTTCGGTTGACGTCCGGCTGCAACCCGAAGGCGCGGCGGCCTCCGTGGACATCACGACCACCGCGGGCGCGACCGTGGACACGGCGAGCACCACCACGGGGACGAACGTCTCCACGGACCAGTTCTCCAACTTCCCGACGCAGCGCACCGTGCAGGGTCTTTACACGATTGCGCCGACCGTCACGCGCTCTGGCCTGCGCGACTCCGCTGGCCGCGACCGCGACCCCTCGGTCGCCGGCTCCTCCGGCCCTGAGAACAACTACATCCTCGACGGCGTCAACACGACCGACCCGGCCTACGGCGGCTCCGGCGCTAATCTCCCCTTCGAGTTCATTCAGGAGGTCGAGGTCAAGACCGGCGCTTACGGGGCCGAGTACGGCAAGGCGACCGGCGGCATCTTCAACGTCATCACGAAGTCGGGCGGCAACGAAATTCGCGGGGACGCCTTCGCCTACTTCTCGACCAAGAGCCTCGTGCGCGAGACCAAGTTCTTTTCCAACACGGGCGCAGCCCCGAACGGCTTCTCCGAGTTGGACGCGGGCTTCGACATCGGCGGCCCGATCATGAAAGACAAGCTCTGGTTCTTCGGCGCGTTCAACCCGCAGCGCCGCACAAACTACTACCTGACCCAGACCTTCCGCGACGAAGTGCAGAACAAAGTGTCTACGCCGTTCTACGCGGGCAAGCTGACGTGGGCGCTCAACCAGAACCACGTCTTCACCTTCTCGACCTTCGGCGACTTCAGCAAGGTTGACGGATTCATCCTCGGCCCGATTCAGGGTCCGGGCGTGGTGCCGACCACGGGCTTCGGCAACGACCCAGAGGCGTTCCTTGGCACGCTCGAAGCGGGCGGCCACAACTACGCCCTGCGCCTGAACTCGACGATTACGCCGACCTGGATCGGCGAGTTCAACTTCGGCCTGCACTTGCAGCGCGCCAACATCATCCCGACGGCGAACGGCGCGAGCACGCCTTTCATCAATAACAACTTCGCCATCGTGCGTGCGGACGGCACGGTCGCCACCCCGACGCAGACCGGCATCAACGTCGGCGGCATCACGGGCTTCGCCGACTACGTCTTCGCGCCGGGCAGCAGCCTCCAGCGCAACTACCAGACCGGCCCAGGCTTCGGCCAGTTCACGGCCCAGGACCGCAACCGCTGGGAAATGGCAGCCCGCCTCCAGAACATCTACGGCCGTCACACCATCAAGTACGGCTTCGAGTATGTTCGCAACGACTACTCGATTAACGACCGGCGCTCGGGCGAGGACCGCGTCTTCCCGAACCCGCTCGGCCTGACTTCGGAGGCCAACGACCCGAACAACAACTCGACACACGGCTATCAGGTGACGAACAACTTCGCCGTTTGCACGACGCGCACCATCGGCGGCAACCTGACGGTTGTGTGCCCGGGCGCGGTGGCGACCGGCGTGGCCGGCGCGTTCGCGAACGCCGCCAACGGGTTCCCCGGCGGCGTCATCAACGGCCCGATCACTGCGGCCGAGTTCAGCAACAATCCGCTCCTCGTCCGCCTCTCGACGCGCATCCGCGACTTCGAGCTGCTGGGCGATAGCTTCACCAACACCGAGAGCTTCTACATCCAGGACGACTACAAGCTGGCGAAGAACGTCCAGTTCAACTTCGGCTTGCGCTGGGACTACCAGCAGGCTTACGGCGAGGGCGGGACTTCCTATCTCAAGTTCAACAACTTCAAGGACAACCTACAGCCGCGCGTCGGCCTCATCTGGGACTTCACCGGACAGGGCCGCGGCAAGCTGTTCGTCAACTTCGCTCGTTACCTTGAGACACCGATTCCGCTCGACGTCAACATCCGCGCCGGCAGCGATGGCGTCCAGACCGACAAGAACTTTAACGTGGACCGCCTGAACGCCGCGCCCGGTTCGATCATCGTCCCCGGCATCCGCGCCGACCAGACCGTCGGCACGGTCAACCTGGGGGCCACGCCGACGCCGATTGACCCCGACCTCAAGCCGCAGACGGTTAACGAGGTGACGGCTGGGGCCGAGTACGAAATCGCCCGCGACCTGGCCCTCGGCTTCCGCGGCGTCTACCGCGCGCAAGGGTCCGTCATCGAGGACGGCTCGTTCGACGACGGCGGCACGTACTTCATCTTCAACCCTGGCGAGAGCCAGACCGACAGGCTCGCGCAGCAGCCGCCGCCCGTCGGCGTCGGCCAGAGCTTCGGCCGCGCACGCCGCTACTACCGCGCGGTCGAGTTCACGGCGACGAAGCGTTTCTCGAACAACTACCAGTTCATCGCTTCCTACGTCTACTCCTCGCTCATCGGCAACTACGAGGGCTTGTTCCGCAACGACAACGGCCAGAGTGACCCGAACATCACGAGTCTCTTTGACCTCGTCAGCCTGCTGAACAACTCCTACGGTCGTCTGCCGAACGACCGCCCGCACCAGCTCAAGTTCAACGGTTCTTACCAGACACCTTGGAAGTTCCTGATCTCCGGCAACTTCTACATGCAGTCCGGCATTCCGTTCAACCAGTTGGTCCCGCACGCGGTTTACGGCAACAACAACGGCCTCGGCGTGCCGCGCGGCACGGCGATCACGCCGGCTGACAGGCCCGGCGGCATCAGCGCCGGCACGGACCGGACGCCGACGACGTGGAACCTGGACCTGGGCGCTTACTACCCGATCAAGCTCGGCGAGAATCGTCAACTGCGGTTCCAGGTTGACTGGTTCAACGTCTTCAACCAACAGCGCGCCATCAAGCTGGACGAGACGTTCCAGATCACGAGCGGCGTAACGGGCGTCCCGCCCGTCAGCAACCCGTTCTACGGCTACGGATCGATCTTCCAGTACCCCTCGTCACTGAGGCTGGGAGTGAAGTTCCAGTTCTAGCACTCACCCTTAAGCCCCCGCGCGCGCTGTGAGCCAGCAGCATATGGCGCGCGCGAGGGCCTTTGCGGGAGGAACGCGCAACATGCGTTCCTCCCGTTTTTCTTTGAGTCAGGACCACACAGTAGCTATAAAAATAATCTGTGGCGGCGACGCCAGAAGTCGCTGTCGGGCCAGCGGCGTTCCTCTGCGTAGTAGCGCGCGTGGGCGCGCGCGTAAGAGGCGAACTCCCTGCGGACCAGTTTTTCGTAGCGGTCGAGGCCGCTCGCGTCCCGTTTGCAGAGACTGTCGGCAATCGCGTAGGAGGCAAAGATTCCAGACCGCAGTGACTTGACGATGCCCTGCGAGGAGAGCGGGTCGTAGGTGGAGGCGGCGTCGCCGACGGCGAGCCATCTCGCGCCGCAAACGGGTTCGAGGCGGCTGGAGTTGGCGGCGCGCGTCAATGGGTCGCCGTCCATGGAGCCGCGCCCGACGCTCCGTCGTATCCAACTCGTCCCGGCAAGGAGCTTGAGCCAGCGCGCCTCCTCATTGAGCGCCAGGCGTCGCGCCACGTCCGCGTCCGTCAGGCACATGACGACGCGCCTGTCCCCTGCCAGCGCCGTGTACCACCAGCCGTCCGCGAAGGCTTCGATTAAAGTTCCGGGCTCCGGCTCGGCGTCGAGCGTGAAGAAGCGCGCGTGCGCTACGAGCGTGTCAAACGCGAGCCGCCGCGCGCCCGCCTGGCGCGCGAACGAGGCCGCGCGCCCCGTCGCGTCCACGACGAAGCGCGCGCCCAATTCTGTGCCATCCGAAAGACGCAATTGCCAGCCGCCGCGCGCCCGCTCGGCCGCAGAGACGCGCGCCTTCGTGTGAACCTCCGCGCCACGCGCCGCCGCCTGCCGCGCGAGGAAGGCGTCGAAGCGAGCGCGCTCCAAATGCCACCCGGCCCCGCGTGCGGAGTAGATGAAGTGATTTTCCTGTGGGAGCGGACTCCCCCACGCGGCCGCTGCGCTGTGCGCCGGCCGGTGGCGCTCGTCCTCGAAAGATTTCAGAACGCCCAGATGATCGAGCAGGCCACGCGCCAGCGCGGGCAGGACTTCGCCGACGCGCGGCCGGTCGTAAGCGTAGGCTTCGACCAGGGCCACGTCGAGCGCGGGGGCGTGCGCCAGAAGCGAGAGCGCTGTGGCCGAGCCCGCGGGGCCGCCGCCCAGGATGACAACGTCACGGGAGCGCAGTTTCCGAAGCCCTCTAGTCCTGGCGGACGGCGTAAAAGGAGGCCACGACGCCGGCGGGCGCGGTCCCGCCGTCGCCTGACGAGTGTGGCACGGTGCGCGTGACCGAGCCACTGATGGCCGGGCGTTGAAGTGTCGCGTCGCTGTTGGGCCAGACGGGGACGAGCCAGCCTATGTAGTCGTAGACCCACTCCTCGCCGGAGACGAGCCCACGGCCCTGGAAGCGCACCTGCATGGGCGAGCCGTAGGCGCGCGACCCGTGCAGCGCGAGCGACCAGCCGGGGCCGCCGATTGTTCCCGTGAGCAGTTCCGGCGCGGCCTCCTCTATGATCAGGTTCCCGCGGCCGAACTCCAGCTTGTCGAAGTCCTGACCCAAGTCCGGGTCGTTCAGGAGGCTGCGGTACGTCCACGTCCCGACGAAAGGGTTGTCGCTCATCGCTTACTCCTTGGTGCGTTCCACGCTGATGTATTTCCTGTCGGGCGAGGGCGAGTCGAGCGCCTTCTCGCTCATGAAAGGGTTCCTGACGACGAAGCTCAGCTTCTTCCACTCGGTCACCATCTTGAGGTCGCCCGCGTTGGTCTGCGGCACGCCGCGCGACCAGTTCAGGTACTTGAGCTGCGGCTGGCCGCCGCTCATGCCGACGACCTCAAAGGTTTGCAGCGGGCGATGCGCGGGCCACCAGAGCGTCTCCCAGACCTGCTCTTCGAGTTTCATCCAGGGGTCGTGCTGCTTGTCCGGGTCTATGTTGTTCCACTGCTCGTAGGTGACATTGATGGGCTGAATCGTACACTCGTTGAAGTCGGACTGCCACGGGAGCGCCATCTGTTTCGTCAGGTCGCCGGGCTGCAAGCCCTTCTCGTAGTCGCTGTCCTGGCTGAGCGCGTCCTCGAAAGAGGAGACGTAGTCGTCTGGCGAGACTGCGCCGGCGTTGGCCTGCGCCGCCGTCTGGCGGAAGTTGTAGAAGTCCGGGTCGGCCTTTAGCCGGAAGGGCGCTTTGTAGACCGAAGGGTTGCGTATGATCCAGCCGACCTCGCCGCCGGGGCAGAACGCGCCGCCGAGCAGGTTCATCAACACGCCCTGGTCCAGGTCGCGCCCCGTCTTGTTCTCCCAGTTCTCGTAGGGCTCAAAGGTCGGCGGGTCTTTGAGCCAGCCCTCGCGCTCCTCGTTGTAGAACTTCCCCTCGGCCCACTGCTTGAGAATGTAGTGCTGGTAGTCCGTGAGGCGCAGGAACTTTGACGGGACGTGGTTGGTGAGCGGGTTGTCGCCGGCCAGGAGAGGCATCAGCGGCAGATTGAACATGCGGTTGTTCGGGCGGCCGCCCAGGCGGAAAGCGTTCTCCTCGCCGGGCTGGCGCAGCAGCTCGTACAGGTACATGCGGTAGACGCGATAGAAGTCGTAGGTATATTCCTTTCTCGCGGCCGCGAAGCTGTCTTCGAGGAGCTTGCCCGTGCGGAACTCTTTGACGTAACGCTCGAAGGAGTCTTCGATGGGGCGCGGCGTGTCCTGCTCGGTCGCGGCTTCAGCGGGAAGGCGGCGGTCTAGAGCGCGCGCGACGAGTTGCTCTTTGACGCCGGGCTCGCGCGAGACTTCTTCGAGGATAGACGCCTCTATCTGCGCGATGCGGTCCTGGAGCGCCGCCTTCGCCTCCATGTATCTCTTCTTGAAGTCGTCAGTCTCCGGGGCTTCGGTCGCGCGCTCGTAGAGGTCTTTCCAGTTTTTCAGGTAGAGGTCCGCGTCGCGCTCCTGCCCGCCTTCGGGATAAACGGCTTCGGCAAACTGGTGGAGCGCGTCTCTCAACTCGCGGCGTATGTCCTGCTTGTGTACGGCGCGCACGAAGCCGCGCTCAAGCCCGTCGTCAGATTTCGTCCTGAGCCACTCGTCGAGGAGCGCGAGCGTGGGCTCAAGCGACTCTATGAAGAGCGCGCCCGACTGGTTGGCGCGCGCCGCTTCGAGCTTGGCTTTCGCCAGGGCGGTCTCGTTGACGAAGGGCGGGACGGAGAGCTTGTTCGGGTCGAAGTTGCCGCGCTCAGTCTGGTTGTGCGGGTAGTTCGACTGCTCCAGCACGTTCGTCAGGTGCGTCATCTCGTCGGCGCGGAAGAGAATGGGCCAAATGTCGCGGTAGAACCAGGGCTTGTAATCCGGGTTCCATTCGAGGCGGCCCGTCTTCCAGTGTTGGAGCGCCGCCGTGTCCGCCGGGTCTATGCGCTGCGGAGACGAGAACGTCCCCGTCTCGCCGTAGATGTCCGTGCGGTAAGCGAACTCGCGCACGGCCAGGTCGTAGACCACGTCGTCCACCGTGACGATGTCCAGGATTTCGGGGACGTAGGCAGGGTAGCCGACGATGACCCACGCGGGATATTCGACATCTATGAAGCGCAGGCGGTCTACCTCGCTTGAGTACATCACGAGGCGGGCCATGACCACGCCGTCGGAGGTGTCGTCGAACCAGCCGTCGTTGTTGGCGTAGTCTTCGATGCGGGGCTGGCCGAGGCCGCTGAAAGCTGTGCCAGAATTCCCGTGCCCGCCGAGGACGATGAGGCGGCCCGCGGTGTCTGTCTTAATCTCGCCGAGCGTCTCGATGGAGTTCGGCGTCAGCTCGGGCGGGAACGTCGGCGCGTAGATGTCCGAGTGAGCGCGGCTGAAGGAGGCGTTGCGGCGCGTGGTCGCGTTGACGACGCGCGGGCCTGGGTCGATAACGAGCTGCTGGCGCGCCTCCGGGTCCGTGATGTCTGCGTTGCGCCGCTTGTGGTTCGAGCCGTAGCCGTGCTCGCCCGCGAGCGCGTCGAACTCGTACCAGACAGATTTCTTGTTGGCGAGATAGACCTGCCACTGAATGTCCACGAGGACGCCGTGGTTGCCGCCGCCCTTGATGGGGTCTCCGAGCTTGAGAGGGCGGCCCAAGGGGCTCTGGTCGTCGTAGACGTAGAGGTGAAAGCGCGCCGCCTGCCGCTTGATGCGCCCCAGCGCGTCCTTGAACTTCTTGACAGTCACCTCGCTCGTCCCGTCGGGCGAGAGGCGCGGGTTGCCCTGCTCGTCGCAGTCTATGGGCAGGGCCGCGGGTTTTTCAGGCGAGATGCAGAACTCGCGCGGGCTGTCGCCGAGGCGGGCGATGCCGATGGCGGGGTGGATGCGGTACGCGGGGGCCGCGTCGCTGTTCGTGCTCATACGCGCTCCTCTTCAGTCAAGGAAGTTCAGTGAGACGCCTTCGAGGCGCAGCAGCTCCGGGTCTTCTTCGTAGTCCACGCCGATGACGACGAGCGTGATCTGTAGACTCGTCGCGCCCTTGGCGAACAGTTGGCGGGCGCTGCGCGTGACGTTGACGCGGTGGTTGCGCGGCGTGTTGTGGTCGCGCGGGCGCAGGTCGTAGTCGCGGCGGCGCGGCGGCGGTACGTCGCAGTGGCCTGGGCCACCGTAGCACGCGCCGTGGCCGAAGATGGCGAGATAGCCAGCGTAGTGCTCGTCCTCTATGGGCGTGGCGGCGTCGGCGTCCGGCCGGTTGAGGAAGACGCGGATGAAGCAGGAGCGCGGCAACTGCGGGACGCGATGGAGCCGCACTTCGACTTCGCCCGAAGAGTCGCGGACCAGATCGGGGACTTCGATCTTCGTCGAGACGAAGCGGCCGACCGGGACTTCGGCCCCGACGGGGATGATGCAGCTACTCTTCACGTACTCGTAGCCGAAGCGGTACATGTCGAGCGTGTCGCGCGAGGTGTAGCTCCAGGGCGTGAGCACGGCGTCGAGGTCGGCGGGGTTGGAGTCTGGGTGAAGCTGCTGCCACTCCCACCAGAGGCGGTCCACGTTGGCGTGGACGGGCCAGAAGATGGGGTCGTAGGAGGCAGTCAGGTTGCTGAACATGTCGCCGAACTCGGGCTGGCTGTAGAGGTCTTCGCGCTTGTGGAACTTGCGCCCGGCGACCTGCACGGCGCGGTTGCGGTCCCTGGGCTGCGGGGCCTGCTTCTCCTTCTTCGTCGGCGCGTTCGGGTCGTAAAGAGGGTTCATGCCGCCGGTCCAGATGTGGAGCGTGTTGTGCGGGTTCTGATCTATGAAGCCGAAGGCGTCGTTGTAGAGGCTGCCGCCGCCGAAGTCGCGGAAGGTCCGCAAAGACATGATCTGACGGATGTCCTCTTCGGCTGGGTAGTGGTAGTGAATCACTTTGTTGATGGTCGAAGATTCGCCCGCGGAGTTCTGGTACTCGCCGGGGTAGCGCAGCGGATACCAGAGCGAGTTGGCGTCGAGCAGCGCGTCTATGAAGCGGTTGCGGTACTCATTCTTCGTGTACTCTTCACCGACCCCGGCCTGCGTTACGGCGGCGAAGAACTTCGTCAGCGTCGGGAAGGCTGGGTCGAGTTTGCCGGGTTGGCGGACGAGGTCTTTCAGCTTGGCGACGGGGATACCGTATTTGTCCAGGAAGCGGAGCGAGTCTTCGGTCAGGTACGCCTGGAAAGCCTTCGGCAGCCGCCAGCCCTTATCCGGCTGCGAGGGCCTGTACTGCGGCATGATCCAGTCCCAGTAGGGCATGGTCACGTCCGGGTAGTGATCCTGCAAGCCCTGCTCGAACTCGTAGAGGTAGATTCTGTGCCAGGTCACGAAGCGTTCCCAGCCGTGCTGGCAGTGGTTCTGGTGAACAAGGGCGAGGTTGTTGTAGTTGCGGCTGTCCTCTGGCCACTTGTTCAACTCGTAAAGCTCGCGGAAGGCCGCGCGCAGGCGTTCGACCTGCGACTCTTCCATGCAGTCTACGTTCATGCGCTGTTTCAGCTCGCCGCGCCTGAACTTGTACTCGCCGGCCGCCGCGGGCCGGAACTCGTGGCGCGTGCGCCGCAACTCCACGAGCGGCGCGACGGCGCCTTGCGTTAACTCGGTCTTGATGGAATCGACGTCGAAGTTGTAAGCCTGGCCCTCGCTTTGCTCGCCGGTGGGGCAGTCGTCGTCAATCCAGTCGGCTATGAACTGAATCTGCTCGGGCGCGACGCGCGGGCCTCCCCAGGGGAGCGGCGGCAGTTGCGAGCCGTCGAAGGGGGGCTCGCCGCGCAGGCCCTGCACGAGGCCGGAGCGCGCGGCGCGTCCCGCAGGCTCGGCCAAGCCTGCGGCGTGATGCGCGCAGCACGATGCGGACGATGGCGCGGAGGCGTCCGCCCCGCCCTCGGGAGCGATGAGGCGGACGCCGCGCAAGGTAGCGTCGAGCAACTTTTCGCGCGAGAACTCCCAGAGGAGCAGGCCCCCGTAGGCGGCCTCGCGCCCTTCGGCGGCGTCGCGCAGGATTTTTTTGACCTGCTCGAAGCGCGTCGCCTCGGCCCCGCTGTCATTCGTGGTCATGTCACCTCACCTCCGGCTGTCGAGGGATAGAGCCTTGAGCGTCACTGGCGCTTTCCTGATCTGCTGTGTCCGTGACTGGGACTTCTTCTCTGGGCGAGAACGTTCGGTGAGACTAAGGCTGCGAAATCGAGAGAGAAAATATCTCCACGGGGTGACGGTGTCAACAAAAAAAGCTTTTTAGAATCGGGCCAGTTTGGAGGTGAGTGTCTGGCGGGTAAGACTCACCGCAGAGACGCAGAGGACGCTGAGGGGGCGCAGAGGCTTGAGTCAACTCTCTGCGCCCCCTCTGCGCTCTCTGCGTCTCTGCGGTGAGCCTGGCTCTCTTATCACTCGACTTTCTTAAACACATTGCCCGGCGGCGTGGCCGGAGGCCCAGGCCCACTGGAAGTTGAAGCCGCCGAGTTGCCCCGTCACGTCCACGACCTCGCCTATGAAGTAGAGGCCGTGTACGCGCGCGGCCTCCATCGTCCGCGAAGAAAGCTCGGCGGTCGAGACGCCGCCCGCCGTCACCTCGGCCTTCCTGAAGCCCTCGGTCCCAGACGGCGTGAGCCGCATGTCGTGGAGTTTGCGCGCGATCTCCTGAATCTCCCGGCTGTCATAATGCTTGAGCCGCCTGGAAGGCGCGTACAGCTCGCACCACGCCTGCGCGAAACGCCGCGGGAGGTAGCGCGCCAGGAGGTTGACCAGTTCGACCTCTCCGCTCTCCTCGCCGGTCAGCAACCGTGCGGCGTCCTCGTCCGGCAGGAGGTTGATGGAGACGGCCTCGCCGGGCCGCCAGTAGGAAGAGATTTGCAGGACGGCCGGGCCGCTCAGCCCTCTGTGCGTCACCAGAATGTTCTCGCGGAACTCCTGGTCGCGGCAGCCGACGAGCGCGTCGAGCGAGACGCCGCTCAGCGCCGACAATCGGCCCAAAATCTCCGGGGCCAGCGTGAACGGCACGAGCGCGGGCCGCGGCTCCTCGACGCGCAAGCCGAACTGGCGCGCGAGCCTGTAGCCGAAAGCGGTCGCCCCGAGTGTCGGGATTGAGAGCCCGCCCGTGGCGATGACGAGCGAGGACGCGCTGAAACTCCCCTGGCTGGTCTCCAGCTCGAACGAATCGCTGCGACGCACCTCGCGCACCTCGCAGCGGCAGAGGACTTCGACGCCTGCGGCGGCGCACTCGTCCAGCAGCAGGTCTATAATCTGGCGCGAGCTGCCGTCGCAGAACAACTGCCCCAGCTTCTTCTCGTGGTAACGGATGCCGTGTCTGCGGACGAGCGCGATGAAGTCCGCGGGCGTGTAGCGCGCGAGCGCCGACTTGGCGAAGTGAGGGTTGGCCGAAATGAAATTTTCCGCGGTCGTGTGAACGTTGGTGAAGTTGCAGCGCCCGCCGCCTGAGATACTGATCTTCTTGCCGACCCGCTCGGCGTGCTCCAACACCAAGACCCTGCGCCCGCGCCTCCCCGCATGAAACGCGCAAAAGAGTCCGGCCGCGCCCCCGCCGATGACTATTACGTCCCACTCACGCATGAAGAGGCTCGGCGTTCGGCGCGACCGGCCTACGCTCCCCCTTCACGTCGCTTCCTGCTTGGGCCAATTCCATGCGTACCAGACTATGAGCGCCGTCAGTATCATGTCAACGCTTCCCAGGAAGAGGTAGAACGCCGAGGCCCCCGGCATCGTGATTAGCACGAACACCGTATAGACCACGCCCAGGACGATGTTCAGCCAGCGGCTCAGCCTGGCTTTTAACGCGAGCGACAGAAAAATCATGACGGCCGGGATCGCCATCGAGATTGAGACCCCTAACAAAACGACTTGAGTCGCCTGCCCGAGCGGCTCCATTTTTCCTTCCAACATCCCTTGCAGCTTTCCAGGCGCGTAGAGCCAGAAATAGTCTCCATAGATGTAGCAGAACATCGCGCTCGCCCACAGGGCCGCAAGCTTGAACTTCACGTGAACCTTGATGTCGTCCAGGGCTGCCATCGATCTCTCCTTAGCTATCCTCCACTTTCTCTTCCCACTTGAGAGCGTTGACGCCCATCACCATCAGCCACAGGCACAGAGATAGTTCCGCAATCCCGCCGAGGACCGTCACGTCCGGGAGACGACTTGCGAGCGCGGGCGAAAGAAAGATCGCGAAGCTGTTGACAAGGTAGCCCAGGCCACCGACCGCCATCAGCGCCCCAAGTATTCGAGGCAGGAATCTCGTCCTGAAAACAAGGTATCCGATCAATAGGCAGTACGTCCCGAAAAAGACCCCGCTGATGCTGTAGCCGCGCGCGTGCATTCTGAGAGACACGAGCGCGAGGGCTTGCAGTTGACTCGTTTCAAATGTGCTTAGGTAGGGAGACCTTCCGAGGAAGACGAGAGGGGCGAGGTGGTTGAGAGAGTTGACGGCCAGGACGGCGATGCCCAACAGGCTGAAGAACGCGGCGAGCAACGAGAGGCTCCTGCCCACCGGCTTGAACAATTCATAGAGCAGGAGCGTCACGGCGATGTAGCACGCGAGCATGATAAGATCGGCGGCCAGGCCGAAGCGATACAACGTCTCGTGCGTCAGGATGTTCGCGGCGGTCGCCGCGGCGTCATCGCGCACGACGAGTGCGCCGCGCACGAAGACTTCTGCAAACACGCCCGTGACGATGGTGATTAAATAGAAGGCCCCGGCCATTCTGGCCCTGAGCAGTGGCGTCTCAGCTGCCATGCGGGGCCTATCTTATCCGGGACGGAAACCAAAGGACATGATGCAGTCGTCGCAGCCCGCCCTGAGGGCCAACTCGCGCGGCTCATCCCGACCGCACCTTCGACATTAATGCTTCATCAAGAAAAGAGCCCGCGCACTTTGTAACGGGCGCGGGCTCTCTTTAAGTAATTAACTGATGCGGCCACTTAGTTCCGGCCGCGACGCCAGTTGCGGTTCCCGAAGACGGGGTGTGTCGGCGAGCCCGCGCCGCGGCGGTAGTAACCGTTGCCGCGCCTGTGGTGGCGGCGGCCGTTATTCCAGTAGCCGTTATTACTGCCATAGCGATCATCACGGTTGCGCTCACGATGGCGACGATGCCACGTACGATTACGCTCACGTTCATTACGATTGTGATTCCGACGCTCTGTTCGGTAATCACGATTGCCCTGATATTGCGCCTGAGCCTCGGTGCTCGTCGCCGCGACCATGCCGAAGATAAAAGCGAACGTCAGAATTGCGCCGCCAATCCCTTTTTTTAGATTCATCATGTTTGTACGTCCCTCCACTTTCGCGTAGAAAGGTGGCAATAGTTATGCCGTCTGTTGGATAATATGAGGTCTGTTGAGTCCAATGCAGTTAGGGCATAATTCGGGTCAGGCGCTTCCCTCATATCGTATGGAGACGGAGCAGATCAGTCGTTACCTGATGCAGGGATGCTATGCTTATCATTACATTGCCCGATCATCTAAGGCTTGCCTGTGTGATTGTGTTTTAATAAAGCAAGAAGAAAGGTATAAAGAAGAAATGAGCGCCGCTCAGTACACATATGAAGCAATGTGGTCACAAAAGGATCGAGTGTTCATCGCTCGTGTTAAGGAATTCCCAGGGCTGGAGGCTCGTGGTGACAGTCGTGAAAGCAGCATTCGCGCACTCAGAAACGTGGTCGCTGCTGTAGTGAAGGACTTAGCCGATACCGGCCAGGAGATACCACCCCGAGCTAAGACAATGGAAGGCAGTAAGAAATGATGGTCACAACAGCTTCGCTCAAGATTAACACTCGCCCGCAGGTAGCATTTTGTGAAGTGAGCATGGAATAGAGAAAGAGGCGTTGATGTGCCTGATAGACTCCCCCAAGTCCATTTCAGCACGAACATCAACGCCCCTTAATATCTATAGTCTCAAGGAGCCTACAACCCACAGGCAATTCGGTTCTCGCGAAGAACTGCCCAGCTTCGGCCCTTTCGACTACGCTGAATCTGATTGCACCTTCCATGCCATCACAAGTCTTAGAGCCAAACCTCAGCAATTTATGCCAAAAGAGAGATTAAAGCCTGTGACTGAATCTTAGAGACTCTATCTTAGTGTTCGCTTGCAGAACTGGAAGTGTTTGGTTCTACTGCAAAGAACCCCGCAATGGCAGAGATGAACGACGGGTCGGGAACAATTGATCGGATGAGGAAGTCGGGAATTTTGGTAATGGGTCAGTTTGGAGTTGAGTGTGTGCCAATACGGCGTTCACCGCAGAGACGCAGAGGACGCTGAGGGGGCGCAGAGAGTTGACTCAAGCCTCTGCGCAACCTCTGCGCTCTCTGCGTCTCTGCGGTGAGTCCGACGCACAGCACACTCAACTCCAAACTGACCCACTACCGGAATTTTAGAAAGCGCCGGTATTCTTCAGATAGTTATTATAACTTTCCACTCACCCTGGTAATTACATATGCGCCTGACTTCCCTCGGTCTTCCGGGCTCGCCGGGCCTTCAATCTCGATGAGCTTTTCCTTTGACAATCTCTCCAGAATTTCTGCGATTGCCAGTTCCGGCACATCCACACCCGCGGCCGTGAGCTTATCGTAGATGGCAGCGTCGCTGATACGGACTTCGCCCAGCCCCGTATCATTTCTGATGATGCTCTTAATCTTATTCAATAAACTGTAATCCGTCTTTTGCTTCATGTGAGCAACTCAGCGATGCTTGGCGGTGACGTGGTTCTGGTATTGCCGGAATGCCTGCATTTCCATGGGCTCCGGGCCTTTGGGGTTAAGGCTGATATAAATGATCCCGCAGCCCTCACATTCCAGGCCGAAGCGTTTCTCTTCCCCCTCGTCGCCCGAAGGATTTTCCCTCAATTTCTTCAACGGCAGATCCGCGTTTGCGATCAGCCTTTTTATTATTTGTAATTGCTGGTCGTGAATACTCATCCGGTTTCCCGTTCGTTCGGCCGGCAGCTACTCGCCCGATTCGTCTTTCTCATCCTGGGCATTCCCCTTGTTCCCCTCGGATTTATTTCTGAGGTAAAGCGGTAGAGAAGACTGATCATCCGTGCCCTGTCCCACAGGCTCCCTAGCTTCACTTTTTTCTTCCGATTCTTGATTTTCCTTATCCCTATCTTCGCTCATTTCCCCTCCCATCAGCTAAGCATTACTCCAAACTTCGGTTGTGTTGCAAGAAATATTTTGAAGCGGCGATCCTGCTCGACGATATTTGTAAGGTACTTCCTCCGTCGGAGTCTATCACCTGTTAATCCGGGAGTTCTATTAAAAAGGTGTATAACTTTGTAATCCGGTCTATACTCCGTTAACCCCCCAACTTGTCGAACTGGCAGAACTGGCGACCGTCATGGCGAGTCTCGTCCGACGGGACGACAAGGTTTGAGTGAATGGGGTAGAAAAATGTCCACCGAAAACCTACACACGCTTGCGGCGCTGATTAGACATGAGCGCGGTACACTACTCGCCGAATGGCGTCGGGTAGTAGGGCAACTCCCCGTGGCGCGTAACCTCGACGTGCCCACTCTCAACAATCACATCCCCGACTTACTTGAGGAGTTGGCCGATGAGTTGGAATCATACTCTGACGAGTCAATGGTCGGGGAGCTAAAAAAGAACTCCGTCATTCACGGCTTAGACCGGCTCCGGCTCGGGTTCGATGTCGAGGAGGTGGTGGCCGAATACAACGCCCTGCGTGACGTCATACAAGACCTCATCGAAAGGCACGACCTCAGTCTCCGCGGGCCTGTCAACCGCACCATTAACCGCGTCATTGACATGTCCATCGGCCTCGCGGTTAAAACCTATGCCGCGCAAAAAGCCCTGGAGATACAGCAGCGACGTGAGGAACATTTAGCCTTCGTCGCGCACGATCTTCGTTCCCCACTCGCGGCCATCGCAATGGCCGCTCAGCTTCTCGAAAGAGCGGTCCCGGACGTGGCTAATGATGAGCGGGCCGCCTCATTACTGGAAACCATGCACCGGAACGTCCGACGCTTAAATTCACTCGTCGTCAAAGTGGTGCAGGAAGACGCCAATCTGAAGGCGAAGGTGAACGAAAAGGTACAGCGGCAGGAGGTAAAGCTGAAAGAGCTGGTTGAAGGTCTTGTCAGCGACCTCGGTCCATTGGCCGCCGCTTCGCAGTTGCGTTTGGTCAACGAAGTACACGAAGGGCTGACGGCCTTCGCCGACGCCAACATGTTGAGCCTGATTTTCCAGAACTTGATCTCCAATGCCATAGACTATACCCCGAACGGAGAAGTGGTTGTCGGAGCGCAGAAGAGCAAGGATTCCGCTTCAATCGAATGTTGGGTCAGCGACAATGGCGCTGGGATTCCGGCAGAGCGGCTTGAACAGGTATTCGACAAATTAGAGACCGACCCGGACAAGAAAAGCGGAATGGGACTTGGCCTCGCCATAGTCAAGCAGTTCGTCGAGGCGCACGGCGGGCAGGTAGAGGTCGAAAGTGAAATCGGCCGGGGCTCAACATTCCGGTTCACGCTTCCTGTCGAAGTGGCGGCGAGGAAATAATCTTTCCCAAGGATGAATATGAAGAAATTAATTTTACTCGCGGCGGCCGTAACTATTATCGCGGCCAACCCGGCGTCAGGGCAGAGCGCGAAACAAAATGCCGCGATTGAACAAGAAATCAGAAGACTCGACCTGGCACACGCCGACGCCGTTTTACGTGGCGACCAAGTAGCAATGGATAAACTTTGGACGGAAGATTTCATAGTCAACAATCCGTTCAATGAGATAGACAAAGCTGATCGCATCCGCACCGGGGCCGTCACCTACTCATCATTCGTCCGAGTGCCCGAAGCGATAGTGATTCACGGGGACACGGTCATCGTCATGGGTCGGGAGGAGGTCGTGCCGAAGGGCAATTCCCCGGACGCCGGGAAAACCATCAACCGCCGCTACACGAACATCTGGATGAAGCGGAAGGGCAAGTGGCGTTTGGTTGCGCGACACGCCAGCGTCATCTGCCAAAAGTAAGGGGTAACAGACACTGACCAACCCTTAGACAACTTAAGAAGCCAACTTGCGGGCTCGTCGGCTCTAACCTTTTACCTCCACAGTATATTTCAAGCTTGACATATATCTTATACATGGCATATAGTCATCAGGAATCGGGTCTAGCTCACTCTCTTTTCAGCTCCTCTGGAATCCGCCAGATTACCTGAAGTCCACAGCTCAAGTTCCAGGGGGGCCAAACATGAAACATCTGTATAAACGAACGGTTATTCTTCTTATCGTCTGCGCGATGGCGAGTCTCACGGCGCTGGCGACGACTACCTCCAGACAAGTGACTTTCAATCGCGTTGTGATGGTCAACGGGACGCCCGTCAAGGCCGGCACATACAAGGTCAAATTCGACGACACCACGGGTGAATTTACAATCCTAGACGGCAAGAAGATTGTGGCCAAAGCGACAGCGCGGTTGGAGAAACTTCAGGCCGACACGCAAAGCTCGTATGCAATGAAAACCGAGGGCGAGAGCAATGTCCTGATAAGCATCGTCATGGACAGCCGCAGTCGGGCCGTCATCGTCAACGACGCTGTCATCACCAATAACAGTGCCATTATCAATGAGGGCGCAATCAAGTTAGAAAAAACGCCGTAACAGGTTTTTTGAATTGAGGCGCGGATGACAGAGGAAAGGGCGCAAGCCCTCCTAGATGGCATCTCATTTCAAGGGTAGTGGGAAAGTTTTCCACTACCCTAAACTGTGCGTTGAGATAAGACGGTAAGGGCTGTAAGGAGCAACTCTAATGTCCACTGATTTCCAAGACGTCACTATTATTGCTAACCCGGAGCAAGCCCAGGTCCGTGATGGCTCCAGAAGACACGCCAAAAAGTTTCCCTTCCGTCTTTCTGCCGCCCCCAGTCCCGAGTGGGTCGCCCTTTTCAACAGGGAATGGTCAACGAGAACGGTGGCTAATAGAGCGGCCAGCGTTCACGGGGACATCCTTGTACTGGAATGTGCCATTGAAGAATTGCCTGTGCTCGCCGAGAATTTAGAAGTTGATCTGGCGGCTGCCAATCAGCAGTACCGCGAGCGGCTGCTACGGCAGGGAGTACACGAACAGCAGGCAGGTCACGAAGGACAAGAGCAGGAGCGGACAGACGATAATGCCGCGGTCGGCGAAGCTCTGGGCAAGCTGAAGAAGAGATGAAGGCGGAGAAGAGCAAACTTCATCTCTTAATTTAATGAAACACAGCCTGGCTTTCGTCCTTAGGCTATCGTTTAGTAGCGGCATCCTTCAGGGGTATAAGTTTGATTGACTTCGCGAGGCCCAAAAGCTCTAGCCCGCGGATGCCCCACCAGTTGAAGTCCACCTCATACCAGGCGAGGCCGTGCTTGGCGGAGGTCGGGTGCGCGTGGTGGTTATTGTGCCAGCCCTCGCCGAAGGTCAGGAGCGCCACCCACCAACTGTTGGTCGAATCGTCATTGGTGGCAAACCTGCGCCGGCCCCACATGTGCGTCGCGGAGTTGACGAGCCAGGTCGCGTGCAGGTTAAAGACTATTCGGAAGAAGATGCCCCACATCAAGACAGACCAGCCGCCGAGGGCCAGTAACAGCACCCCGCAGAGCACGACCGGCACGTAGTAGAAGCGGTTGAGCCAGCGATGGAAGCCGTCCTTCATCATGTCGGGTGCGTAATGCCACAGGACCGCCGGCTCGTGTACCTGCGCCGTGCCGGTGAGAATCCATCCCATGTGCGCCCACCAGCCGCCGTCGCGCGGCGTGTGCGGGTCTTTGCCCGGCACTTCCGTGTGCGCGTGGTGTAGGCGGTGCGTGACGACCCAGTTGACGGGGCCGCCTTCGAAGGAGAGCGTCCCGCAGACCGTCAGCAGGTACTCGACCCATTTCGGCGTCTTGTACCCGCGATGCGTTAATAGACGGTGGAAGCCCATGCCGACGCCGGGACTCCCGGCCACCCACCAGAGGGCGACGGCGGCAATTAATGCCTGCCAACTGAACATAAAGAGCGCCGCGACCGCGCCCAGATGGAAGATCACCATCCAGATGGTGGTAAACCAGTTGATGCCGGCTGCCTTATTATCAATCCGTGATTTGCTGCTCATGACGTTCCTACAGTTAAGATCATAGCTACCCTCAACCGGGGGTTTACACGGCAAGAGGCGTCTTAGCTGCTTACCGCGACTCTGTTTCTACTAGTAATGTGTGTCTTTTTGAGTGTGAATCGCATGGTTTTGATTTACGCCGGTAATATCCCCGACTGCGGGCTGTACCGCTTTACCCT
This sequence comes from uncultured Acidobacteriota bacterium, assembly GCA_963848875.1. Taxonomy (GTDB): domain Bacteria; phylum Acidobacteriota; class Blastocatellia; order Pyrinomonadales; family Pyrinomonadaceae; genus QHXM01. The sequence continues at coordinate 449,231 of CAWKFJ010000006.1, read as the reverse complement.
TTGATTCCAGCGTGAAGAAGCCCACGACCTCCGCGCGCTGCGGGCGCCTCCCTGTTTATATCTTTCATCGGGATGGTCAATCCCGACGCCCTTATAGCGGGCCTCGCAGACGTAACAGATGGAGGCGCGGCCCAGAAAGAAGAACTCAAGGAGCCACTCGAAATAGAAGAATCTACTCCCGCAGAAAATACATTCTTCGGGTTCGGAAATATTTGGCACAGGATTTTTCGCCAGGACGAATCCGCAACCATCACACGTGAATTCCCCTTCCGCCCCCCTGAGTTGAAAGCAATTTCCCGAGTAGCAGACCGGGCACGCTATGAATACTTCCCTCTTAATTTGTGACATCCCTCTTAATTTGCAGCCCGCTTCTTCACAAAATCTCGCAACTGATGGTTCATGGCAGCCAGTATTGTGGCCGTGTCAGTCATGCCTCTCTTGTGCCCACACCTTGTACATCCCTTGGTAGGTCAGACGGGCGGCGGCCCGCTGTGCCGACGCCGAACCGAGGCTCTTCACGATGCTGCCATTCATAGGTCTTCGGTCATCGGCCTGCCCCCCGACGCACCATCCGTTCAATTGTTCCCAACGCTCGGCATTAAACTGTTCTCGCGCCGGCGAGTTGATACTCGACTTAACGTCGATAGGAGCCGGCCTCGGCCCAAGGGGAGAGACCGCGATTCCAGACGGCTCACTCTTTCCAAGCCCGAGGAAGAAGAGAAACATCAGACAGGCGGCGATAGATGAGATCAGGATCGCACCCGCGGCTAACCATAAATGGTACTTTCCGGCCTGCGTGTCCAGGAGGCCGTCCGCATTTCGGAAGACGACGAACAGATATAACTGCCGGCTGGCGGCAAGCGCCATCACGATCATAGCGACGGCCGCCGCCACGAAAATTGTTACGCTCGGCTTTATATACTTCATGGTTTGCTCCGCCCTTTATTCAGAGATCAAGAGTTGGCCTGCCCGGTTAAGCCACACTCCTGTCATGTGCAGTCAACGGTCGCCGCTAATCTACGCTTGAGCGAACACACGCGCCCAACCTGTCCCCGCGCAGCTCAAACATGATTTAGTGTCACTACGCCGACCGTTGCCTCCGCATTGGCGACATGGTCCGGCCGGCTGGGCGATTGAAACATTGCCTTTCCCACCGCAGACCAGACACGAGATGATGTGGCCCAGGGAGATGGCCCGCGTCCCAGTCCCTGAGCACCACGCGCATGTTTGCGCCGCATGAGTGACCTGTGCCAGGCTCATCTTTCACTATCTTTCGGGCGCTGCGGCTGCCCAGGATCAGCTTCATCTGTAGACTTTGTCATAACTGTTCTCCTTCAAGTTGACCTTGAGTCTGCGATCAGTTTCCGAGACTTTGCGCAGGAGCTTTTACATGCCCATTGCGTCGCCCATCCCCCCGGACTGACCATCTTCCTGGATTTCGGAGATAAGGGCTTCGGTCGTCAGCATCAGGCCCGCGATCGACGCGGCGTTTTGCAGCGCGCAACGCGTGACCTTCGCCGGGTCAATAATGCCTGCGGCGACGAGGTCCTCAAACTTATCGGTCGCCGCGTTGTACCCGAAGTTGGCGTTCTTTTCGGCGCGAACTTTCTCGACAATCACCGCGCCTTCTTTGCCCGCATTCTGTGCTATCTGACGGAGCGGCTCTTCAAGCGCCCGCTTGACGATAGTGACGCCGATCTGCTCGTCTACATCTCCGGTCGCTTTGCCGTCTTCGTCGGCCTCGAAGATTTTGAATTTGTCGAGCGCCCGGCCTGCGCGAATCAGCGCCACGCCGCCGCCCGGCACGATCCCCTCTTCGACCGCCGCGCGGGTCGCGTGCATGGCGTCTTCGACGCGCGCCTTCTTCTCTTTCAGCTCCGTCTCTGTGGCGGCGCCAACTTTGATGACGGCGACACCGCCGACGAGTTTCGCCAGTCGCTCTTGCAGTTTCTCGCGGTCGTAATCCGACGAGGCGTCTTCGATCTGGGCTTTAAGCGTTTTCACGCGTCCCTGCAAATCGTCTATGTTGCCCGCCCCGTCAATGATCGTCGTGCTGTCCTTGTCAATCGTTACCTTCTTGGCGCTTCCTAAATCCTCGAGCTTCACGTTCTCAAGCTTGATGCCGAGGTCTTCGCTGATAACTTTGCCGCCCGTCAAAACGGCCAGGTCTTCGAGCATGGCCCGACGCCTGTCCCCGAAGCCTGGGGCCTTGACCGCCGCGACGTTTATCGTGCCGCGCAGTTTATTCACCACGAGGGTCGCCAGCGCTTCGCCTTCGACATCCTCCGCAATGATCAGCATCGGCTTGCCTTGCTTGGCGGCCTGCTCCAGCACGGGCAGCATGTCTCGCATCGAAGAGATCTTCTTCTCGCTGATGAGAATGACCGGATTTTCAAGAACCGCCTCCATGCTGTCCGGGTCAGTCACGAAGTAAGGTGAAAGGTAGCCGCGGTCAAGCTGCATCCCTTCGACAAACTCCAGCGTTGTCTCCATTGTCTGTGAGTCTTCGACCGTGATGACGCCATCCTTGCCGACCTTGTCCATCGCTTCGGCGATCAACTCGCCGATGGTCGCATCGCCGTTTGCGGAGATCGCGCCGACCTGCGCAATCATCTCGCCTTTAACAGGCTTCGCCATTTTCTTGATCTCAGCGGTCGCGCGCTCGACCGCCTTGTCAATCCCGCGCTTCAAGGCCATCGGGTTTGCGCCCGCCGCGACCGTCTTGACGCCTTCGCGGAAAATCGCCTGTGCGAGCACGGTCGCAGTAGTCGTGCCGTCGCCCGCCACGTCCGAGGTCTTAGACGCAACTTCCTTCACCATCTGCGCGCCCATGTTCTCTGTTGCATCTTTGAGATCAATCTCTTTCGCCACCGTCACGCCGTCTTTCGTAATAGTCGGGCTGCCGTACTTCTTATCGAGCACGACGTTGCGCCCCTTGGGGCCGAGCGTGATTTTCACAGCGTCGGCGAGCTGGTTGACGCCGCGTAAAATTGCCGCACGCGATTCCCCGCCCTGAGTTATCTGCTTTGCCATAACGTTTCCCTCTTCTCCGAATCTAAATTGTTAGCGACCTCTCACGGGGATGTCGCTCAAGTCGTTCGCCGTCCGAAGCGCTACTTGCCGCGCTTCTTGCCGCCGCCACCGGCTGAACCAGCGGCCGCGCCCGCGCGACTGATGATTCCTAGAATCTCGTCCTCGCGCATGATCAGTAGCTCTTCGCCGTCGAGCTTGATTTCAGAGCTGGTGTACTTGCCGAACAAGACACGGTCGCCAGTCTTAACATCCAGCGCCTGTCGCGTGCCGTCCTTCCTGTATTTGCCAAGACCTGTGGCGATCACTTCGCCCTCCTGCGGCTTCTCCTTGGCCGAGTCAGGAATGATAAGGCCCCCGCGAATTTGCTCGCCTTCCTCAATTCGCTTCACGATCACGCGGTCATGTAATGGTCTGATGTTTGTCGTCATAACTTACTTCAATCTCCTGTTCTGGTTTCCCTACCGATTAAAGGATGTATTTCGTGCTTCCTTCATGGCGATGTGTTCCTCGCGTCGAAGCAGGCTCGCCACTTCAACAACTTCTTGCACGGTCATTCTCTTGTCGGTGTTATCACCCCATCTGACACCGCCGGCTCTCAATTCCCAGTTATCATGGCCTTCGTACTTTAGCCTGTTAAGAGTCGCGGTCGCCTCGTAGCCGCTCACCGCGGTAAACGAGAGGATGAGCGCCTCAGCCCGGTTGCGTTCTTGAGTGGTATGTTCTATCGCCGTGCGGATTTCTTTCCTGGTTTCGTCAACGTCTTCCGGTGATGATGAAGAGCTTGCCCTGGAATTAAGTTCTAGCGTGTCGGGAAGCTTGTAAAGCTCTGCGCGGTATTCGGCCAATAGCGCTAGATATTGTTTGCAGAGTTCGACGATGCTTTCGCTCGTCGCCCCGTCAACGGCGAGCCTGGCTTTGTGCAATTTCTCTTCCAGTGCCGGATATAGCATGAACTCATTGCCCCACAGGTATCTGACTATCGAAAAAGTTGTACTACCAATTAAGCCCTTTGATCTGCCAGCGTTTGCTCCGCCGGCTCGTGCATGAGCAAGGCGAGCTCTGCGCGGTCGATTGACTCGCCGTGGCGCGGTTTGGTGGACGACCCGTTCGCCAGCCAAAAGTAGGCGTTGGTCACCCTGCCTATCGGGGCGAGATCGTCGAGCGCGCGCTCGTCAAAGACGACGGGTTTGAAGAGCAGCATCCCCCAGTTACGCTCACGCGCCTGCATGGCTTCGTGGCTGCTGCCAAACACCGGCATACGCAGACGTCCCTGCTCCTCGAAGGCGAACCAGTCGCCGTTGGCGCGTCGCATGGCGTACAAATTACTCATCGCAAACCCTCTCTTAATCCCCTGACCAAACCTGTATTCAGCAAGTGACGCGAAGTTCGTCCTTTTCAAAAATGAGTTTCATTGAAGTGTGTCCTCAAGAGGGTCGTGCGTAGGCTCTGCAAGGCCCAGGGCAGGGCTCTTGAAGCTGTCGAGGGCCGCCGACTCATTCTCGTAAATATCGAAGACAGTCAGGAGCCTCGTGTTCATCATCAGCTCACGGACTCTGTCTGTCAGATGAAGGAGCTTGATCTGCCCGCCCTGCTTGTTCACAGCATTGTGACTGGCAAGAAGATCGCCCAGCCCGTTCGCGTCAGTGCCGGCGACGCCCGAGAGATTCAAAAGAATCCGGTTCCGTCCTTCATTGAGCAGGCGGCGGATGGTATCGGGTAGCGCGTCGCCGCTGTCCGCGGTTCTCAGTTGGCCGTCCATGTCTAGAACGGCTACGTTACCGATGCGACGCTCTTTAATATTAAAGTTCGTCATTGTGAATACTCCTTGCCTGTCCGCCGGTGGAGTTAAAAGCCTGGAGCCACCCAGGGTTTAAGGCGGTGCTGCGAGAGGGGCAGAGAGAAATGTCTGCCCCTCTCAAAATCAGAAGCTTTATTTGCCTCAAACAGCCTGAGCGGCGATCTTGTGGAACGTCGAATTGGAGACCACAGCCGTCCCCACTCGCGGAGTTCCTTCAACCACCTTCGACAGCGCCTTCAACACCTGCGGGTAGCCGGCGGTGTCGTAAGCCGCCGCATCCTCTTTCGTGTCCCAGAAGCTGTTGGCTACGGCTTCAGAGTTGTCCGTGGAGATGAAGGTGATCTCGTCGCGGAATCCCTTCTGCTTGCGCAGCATCGGGAGAACCTCTTTCTCAATGGTGCGGGTAAACTCTGTGGCGGAATTCGCCTTAAGCTGCATGATGACGTGACGTGTAAACATTGATTAGCTCCTAAACTGGTTGGCTGTGGGCTTCAGTTGATCCGGTAAATTCCGGAGGAGCTGAGAAAAGAGTAAGCGGACTCGGTTCTGTACAACCTTACGCTAGACAAATGTATATGTCAAGTGTAGAATATATTCGACTGGTGATATATATTTTATATGTGATAGACGGCTATCAGAAGAGAGAGGCCCACATTGATTGAGATTCGAGTTAACGAGTTACTGGCAGCGCGAGAGCAGACTTTCTATTGGCTGGCTAAAGAGACCGGCATCAGCCACTCGACGCTGTGGCGATTGAAGAAAGGCAGAGCGGTGGGCATCAATTTCTCCACGCTGGAGGGGATCTGCCAGACGCTAACCTGTCAACCGGGTGATGTGTTGAGACTCGTCAGCGAGAAGACAGGTAAGGTGCGAGGGACGAGAAATAAGCAGGGGAAAAGTTAGGAACTCTTATGCAGGCGCGCCTGCATACGGAATTCACCGCCCGTTAGCCGGTATTTGTTCAGTTTGAATAAAATGGACACGCATCTACTCAACTTAAGGCGAGAGTGTTATGAGGCCGCGGGCAAATACCACAGGGCTATGGAGCAGTGGCAGACCGTCTCGCGCGCTCAAGAGAAGGACGGAGCGGTGAGTGACACTCTTCTACGGTATCGTGACATTGCGGCAGGCTATCATAATGCCCTGGAAACATTGCGCGCCTATCTGCTGACGCTTGAACCGACACAACTCGTGGCTGAAGAAACAGCGCGGACCCTAAGACTTCAAGCCCTTCTAGACCGCGAGATAGAATTGATCTTCTAGTTTACAAATGAGAAAGAAATCGAGAGCGCCAGCGTATTTGACCAAGCGGTCGAGCAGATTCAGGCAAACCGAGCGTCTGACCGCTATTAGCAAGTGGCATGGGAAGGGTGAAGTTCAGCAAGAACGTAACCTCACCTTTTACTTTCTCGCCAGCCGGTTCTCGAAAATCTAACTGAGCATGGATACATTTACTGATCAAAACTTCAAGGAATTATGCGACGTGGTCAAGGGAATCTACACGGACCCGGAACACGTCGCCGCAATGGGCTGGGACGCGGATACGCCTGTTCATCACATCGAAGGGGCAGTGATAGCCGAGATACATTCCAGAATGGAAGAGTTCGTCGGGGGGAGAATAGAGGTCGCAGAAAGGATTCGTGCGGAGCATATACCACCCGAATCCCTCGCCGAATCTCACACGAGGCGTCGCAGAGAAGAGATCATTAATTTTATGAGGAAGTACCGCAGTGAAGGGCTTTCACACCCGGATGCAATCCTTAATCAAACGATCCAGGCAGTCGTTGACAACTGGCAGCGGCAGAAGTAGCGTCACCAACTCGTGTCCGAACTGGGTTCTGTTGCGAAAAATAATTCAGGACACAAGAAGGCCGTAGTTAGCCTGTCCTAGGCATCGGGAATTGAATCAGCCTGGCGCTCAAGCATGTCTGCGGGCAAGGCTGGCAATTCCTGTCCGCGAAGCAGCGCACTCATCCCAAGTCCGTAGCGCGAACTGTCACTTTTGACAGGCAGGCATGACCTAATCCATAACCGTGTATCCACTAGCGTCAAAGACGATGATTATAAAATCACGGCCGCCTGCGGTCACTCGCGCCACCCCCTCGGGTTTCAAGTCGTCGTCGAACCTGTTTGTCTCTCGAAGCGCGGACTGCTTTTCATCTCCGTTCCACTCCCAGAGACTAAAATCGGTTTGATCCTGGTCTTCAGCCGCCCCACTGATGATTCTGAAAAGGTTTGCCCGCCCGTCATATTCAATGCCTCGGATTCCGCCCCCTCCGAGCGGCAACCGGATTGCCCTGACGCCTTCCACTTCCAGATTAGCGATGGTGAAAGCGCCTCGCGGATCGCGTAACCTGAGCGGCACGAGTAAGGCATGTCCGTCAATGATGGGCGAGCGCAAGCCCAGTAACAGCCTGCCCTGCCGTGGGTCCCAGGCAAGTCCTTCGATGTTGAGACCACCATGCTTGCCTGTTTTGTCGCCCTCCTCACGGAGTTCAGCTACATTCTCAACGAGGAATTGCTTCAATCCGCTGATTGCTTCGACTCCCTCTACGCTCTGGTTACGGGCGTCAAACTTGAATCTGACAAGTCCCTCTGTGGCTATGGCCTTCGGCCTGGACTGAGAGCTGACGGCGTAGAAATACGTCCCGTCCGTCGTGATGCCTTCCAGGTCTTCAATGTCAACTCCAAGTTTGATCGCATTAATCTCGCCGGCTTGCCTGCCGTTCTGGTCGAGGCGCATCCAGAAAACCTTCCCCTCGCGTCCATTATCGACGAACAGAACTCCGTCCGTTCCGGGCACGGCGGCAACGCCGGAGGCGTCAAACTTGCCCCCGACGAAATCCGTCTTACTTTTGAGCTTCTTGCCGCCGGGGGGCGGTGCGGTTTTGCTACAAGACAACACGGACAACAGGCAGAGGACAGACGAGAGAAACGACAGGCGCCAGGTTTTGAGATGTGAAAATATGTGCTTCATTTATCTTTGTTCCAGACTGCCGCTTCTTGCTGCTACATCAGACCACACTTCGGGTGACAAGAGCAGCGCAAGTGTTAGCTCCCTCGATTACGTGGGCATTAAATCGCTCCGGCCCGCCGTGGTCACGGGGCGCATGAACGACACGTAAGTTTGGCTCCAGCTCGAATTCGAACGCGTCGAGGCCGTAGGGCAATCCCTCTCCGATGGATTTCAGCGCCGCTTCCTTGAGGCTCCAGAGTTGGAAGAAAGTCCGGCGGCGCGCCAGACCGCCTGCCTCTTTAACAGCCTTCGCCTCGGCTTCCGAAAAGTACCGCCCGGCGAGTTCTGCCGCTTCCAAGTTCCTCGTTTGATCTTCGATGTCGATACCGATCGAGTGTGTAGACGACCACGCCCCTAGAAAACCGAACCGGCAGGAGGAAAAACTAAACCCGAAATCCGGCGAATCGGGAAGGTAGGGACGCCCTTTCTCTGTCTCCTTGAAAACGATTTGAGATAAGGGGCGCCCTGATCCGAGCGCGAACGCGCCGCAGTAGCGACGAAACGCACGTCGCTGTTTGAAATGGGCCTTGCCCTCTTCCGTGACAAAACGGTCCGCCCTCGCAAGCTCTGTCTCCGACAGCACAGACGCGCAGCGCCTAGATGCCTCTGGATCGGGCGAAAACGGCGCATACAGCACGTAAGCAGCATGCTGCGACGACGCGGGCGTCCAATCGCGTGCGCTCTGTGCAAACAGATCGTTGACCCATTTACTATCGTTTGCGCCATCTAAAGTCATAAGCTTCATCAACTGATCCTTGACGCCTCGGTCCGGTCGTGGGTCAGGCGGAGAGATTGGGCATCAACTTAATAATGATTTCGGAGACGGCGAGCTGGATGGCGTAAATTTCCAGAGTATGCCGGCCGATGAATCCCATAACGCCGGCTATGGCCTTTGGGGGTTGGATGCGGCTCTGGCCGCGCAGGAACAGACACAGGCTAATGGACAAAATGCCGACACCGAGAATGAAGACGGCGAAAGGTATTTGAGGAAACGAGAATTCAATCTGTTCCTGCCAGATGTAGGCGACCGCTGCGATCAAGCAGGCGAGCAGACGCATCAAGCCAGCATTCTTAGTTATGGCGTGCTTGATGGGCGCCGAGCTTTGGGCTGCGCCGTCCGTGTCGGTTGCTGACCTGCCGTCGGCATACATGCGCTGGCATAAGCCGAACAGCGCCCACAACCACCCTTCGGCGCCATAATCGACAATCTTTCCCGTCAGCGGCAGCGCCGCGAAAAGCGCGGTGACGAGGATGGCAAAGGCAACCCAGCCGTAATTTTGCAAAAGGGTTCGCACATAGCGACTTGCAATGCGGATAAGCGCAAAGCTCAAAAGGATGTTCGGCGCCACCCAGCTCCAATCTTCGTTCCAACTATCGAGCAGGGTCAAAAAAACACCGAGCCCGATCCAGTGGAGCGGGACGGTGTGGGTCCGCGCGTAGCCAATCAGGAAGAAGAACGTCGGGGCCGCCAGGCGTCCCAGGACGCTCCACCAAAGGTCGTCTTCCATGAAGAAATAGCCGAAATGGTCAACCAGGACCAGGATGATCGCGGCGGTTTTCAGCCAGTCGGTATTGTCAATGGCCTGAGGCGCGCTCGACCGAGGCGCGGTGGTGGATTGTCTCAGGGATGGAAGGCTTGAATCGCTCGCCAGCTCCGCGGGGCTCCCCTCATAGGCGCCTGTGAGCATGTTCATCTCTTTGAGGACCAGTGACAATGGCAAGAGTGTTGTGTCCCGCTCAATGACCGCGCCGCCCATCACCGTGGCGCCGAAGGCAACGGCGCAGCCGTCCCGGATGTGGGTTCGCTTCACCTTCAGCATCATGTTCTCGAAGGTGTGAAATTGCAGGAAGCCGTCGATCACACAGTCATTACCGAAGCTCACCGCGTTCCAGTCGGAGCACTGCATTGGCTGGGTCACAATTGTCCGGCGGCCGATCTGACATCCCATCCACCGTAGGATTGAATTCGAAAGAATAGTCCCGGCGCACAAGCCCAGCGGCCCCCTGCACCAGACGAAGAAGCAGTCCTGCGCGAAGAAGTAGGCGAAGTGGCGCCAGGACCAGAAGGGCGTCGAGTGCTCGGCTCCCCAACGGCTTCCGACGAGGAGCTTCTTGATTGCGCCGCAGAACAGGACCAGATTGACTTCTGTCAGCACCAAAGCCGTGACCGCGCTGGCGATCGGATGCCCGCCCAGTCGCAACAAACAGATGTAAAGAATCGCGAAGAAGAATATCTCGATGTTGCGAAGTATGCCGATGCTGAAGAGGTCAAACAGGAAGACACGGGTCAGGAAGAGGGGGAAGCCCGGCAGCTTGTGGGTTTCATTCTCCGCCTCAAATGACGCGCTCGCAAATTTCACGGGCGGGTTTCCCGCCACCGTGATTGGCTCGCCAAGCCGCGACCGCATCTGTCGTCGGAACTGTATATCACTGCCCGGCGTGGAGACACCCAGGAGGAAGTTGGCCGGGAACTGCCCGTACTCCGCCACGCAGTTGTTACCGCTGAAGAAATTTCGGGGCATGTCGAGCTGGCGCAGCTTGGAGTGCTCGGAGCCATAGTCGAGCATGTTCGTGAAACATCCATAAGACCAGAACACCTGGGAATCGGCGGAAGCCATCTCCGGCACGAGGTTGAACATAACGTCGCACTCCGAGACGCCCAACCGCGGGAAGCGCACGCCAGCGAGCGCCCGCAGGTACTGCCCAGTGAGAGTCCAGGTCCACTGTCTCTGGATGCCGTTCATCTTTTTCATTCTGTACATGAGGAGAGCGCCCCGGAGCCCGCGCGAGGCGTACAGCCCCGGCGCAGCGGCCGTCCAGCGGATGAAGAGGCAGCCCAGCAAAGAGGTGACGACGACGGTGACCCAGGTGGTGATGAACGCGTAGAGTGTCAGGCGCCAGACGATCTCGACGAGCGGCGTCACACTGAAATATGCTTCGGAAAGCTCAGCTTCTCCAGAGGGTATCAAGCCGCGGGCGAACCACAAGATCGCGGCGGTGGGGACCACGACGAGCCAGAAGGATAGGAAGACCTGCATCAGGATGTTGAGCGTCTCCAGCAACCAGACCGGATGCGCATACCGGCAGGTGTTCGCCGTGCGTTTCAGCTCCGTGCAGCGGCCGCTGAGGCGCGCGGGAGAGCCTTCCCACATCTCCTGCGGACCCACGTCGCCGAGGATGGGGGTGAACGGAGTGATCCAGGCGCCGCGGCCCACCCTGACATTATTGGCTATGGCGGCCCGCATTCCGATCTTGCAACCGCTCTCCAGGTGAACGGCGCCGACATGCAGGTACTGCCCTGACCATCTGGTCGTTTGGATGTAGGCCCCGGTCTGGATGGCGACATCGTCCTCTATGGAGATCAGGTCCAGCGGCCCGGAGAGGGAAGCATCGTGCGCGCACTGAAGGTTATCGCCCACGGTCGCGCCGAGCTGCCGCAACGCGAATGCCATCAGCGGCGCACTGCGATACATCACACCCAGCGGGAGGAGCACCAGATTCTCCAGGCGCCCGATGCACCAGAGGCGCAGATGCATTCTGCTCCACTTGGGGTACACACCTGGGGTTACATTATTCTTGCGGATGTCGCCACTCATGAAGAACTTTATCAGCATGACCCAGGGCAGGCTGGCGAAGGGGATGATGAGGCCCAGCAAGTACAGGACGAAGCCGACGACGATGAACGCCCAGATGCTGACAGTGGTGAAGAACGTCCCGACATCGACAAAGGAGACGATGCCGAGGAAGGCCACCAAGCCGGGGGAGTACAACAGAATCGCGAAGAGGACCTGCAAGGTGGTGAAATATCCGACGGAGAGCACCACGGCCTCAGCCTCGTCGCGCTCGGCGCTGTTCTCGTCGGATTTCACGGGAGCACTAGGAGCCTTGGATGACTGTAGCGCCCGCGAGCGGTTGGCCACCTTTCGTGCGGTGTTGCAATCACTGAGCAGTGCCCGAACCGGGACCACCCATCCTGCCGCTTGCAGTCGTTGCGCCAGACGCGCGATGAGGATCGAGTGCCCACCGGCCTCAGCGAATCCATCATCCAATCCGAGCGGCGTCTCGAACACGGCCCTACAGATCGCCAACACTTCCTCACACTCATGGTCCGCGCTCGCATCGGCATCGGGCGGCTTGACTTCCTCTGTGTCCAACGCTTCCGGCTCGGCGTTTCCGAGCAGGTGAGATAGATGTGGCAAGCACTTCCGGTCGATCTTCCCCGAAACCGGCTTCATGACGAATTTTTCTACAAGGAAGATTCTTGTCGGAACCGACGGCGCCGGAAGTTGCGCTGCGAGGGTCGCCGTCACACGGGCAGCCCACTCCGCCGGCGCTGGAGCGACCACCGACATCACTCCTTCGCAGACCGAAGGCGCGGCGACGAAGGCGACGAGCGCCTCGTTCTGGTAATCCAGAACAGCGGCCTCGATCTCATTGAACTGCGTCTGGAGAATGTCCTCAACGGCCTGTGTCTCGACGCGGTGCCCGCGCACTTTGAGCTGTGCGTCGATTCGACCGAGGAAATGTACGCGCTGCGTTTGGATGTCGATCTTGCACCTGTCCCCGGTGCGGTAGAGGCGGCCAAACTGTGGGTGCGTGATGAACTTCCGCGCGGTTTGCTCCGGCAAGTTGCGGTAACCGCGCGCAACGTGTACCCCACCAATGCAAAGCTCTCCAACCTCTCCGTGGGGCAGTGGGCGGAGTTGGTCAATCTCCAGGATAACGTAGGTGACGTTGGCGAACGGTGAGCCGATGGTGATGGGCTCCCCCGGTCGCAAACTCTGGCGGCTCGTGTCGGTGCTCGCCTCTGTGGGGCCGTAGGTGTTGATGATCTGCCGCCGGCCACGGGTCCAGGGCTCCACGAGCGCTCCGGGGAAGGCTTCGCCCGCCGGCACGATGTAGCGGCACAGCGGATAGGGGAGATCCACTTCGGGGGTTGGTGTAAGGGTGGTGAGCAGCACCGGCGGACAGAAGAGCACCGTGACCTCGGCTTCACGGAGGATGGGAACGAGGTCGGGGCCAGAGCGGATTTGCTCTTTAGTCAGCATGACCACAGCGCAGCCCGACACCCAGGCGCTGTACATCTCGGAGATACTGCCGTCGTAGCCCAGCGACGAAGTTAGCGAGGTCGCGTCCATGCCCGGAAGGAGATCGAAGTAATCGGCGTAGCTCAGGGCCAGATTCACGTAACCTGCGTGCGAGCACTCCACGCCCCTAGGCATTCCGGTCGTGCCACTCGTGTAAAAGATGGTGGCAAGGCGCTCGGCGGGGTCGTCCAGCCAGGGCGGCGGTTCTCTTCCGGGCATACTCTCCGGCAACGTCAGGACGTCGAGCGTCGGCAGGTTGCGGAACCTGTCTTGCCCCCGCGTGAGAATGACCACCGGCTGTGCGTCGTCGAGCATGTGGGTGATCAGGGCGTCGGGCAGGGTGGTGTCCAGGAACATCAAGACGCCGCCAGCCTTGAGAATGCCGAGGTGAGCCGCCACGATTTGCCAGTTGTCCTGCGACATGGCCACGGCCACGACTTGGTCCGGGCCTGTGAGAAAGGGAGAAAGGGCCGCGGCTATGTTTTCCGCTCGCCGGTCGAGTTCGGCGTAGGTCAGTGACTCTCCGGTGTGTGGAATTTGTAAGGCGGTGAGGTGCGGAAACTTCCTGGCAGAGCGGCTGAAGACCTCCGTGAGCCAACGGACTCCTTTCTGATGCGGTATCTTCAGGAGGTGGCGATCGCCAAAGACATCCGTCAAGCTGTATGGGCAGGTGTCGGCCGGCGGGGTCTTCTCCGACGCCCACAGGTAACGTCTCCAGGCCACGAACGTCAGCGCAAAGAAGACCGCGACGGCAGTTGTTATAAAAATTGCTGCCAAAACTCTCCCTCACATGCTCGCGCGAAAGTAATGCGCTTAATCGAAGTATCGCTGGAGCGTGCCAGTTCGGCGGACGTCTAAGGTAACGCAATGGAACCCACCGCCCAACATTTTGGAGTGCCGCAATTTTAGGGGGATGACATCAAGACCCTCTTTCTCTAAAAGTTTTATGAGAGCCGTCTGATCTCGATCGACCACGACCAGATTCGGATTGATGCTGAATGAATTCATATCGATCCAGTCACTACCAATAGATTTGGATTTATAGTCGGCATCATATCTGTCTGTGTTCTCCATCGGTGGACTGTAAATGACTTTCCATTGCTTCAAGATTTTGGGCAGGGTATCAGCGTTGACGCGAGAAGGATTGCAGAGTATCAAGCCGGGGCGTAAGGCCACGAAGGTCGAGTCGATATGGCTGCCATAGTAAACATCTTTGAGGAAATGAACCCGAAATTTGTCGCCCAGAATTGACTGTAGCCAATGTCCCCCCAATTCGTTACCCGTGGCGCTGACCAGATAGATCAAATCCTGACCAAAACGCAGGACGTTTGCTGCATCAAAGGCCGGCTCATCGTTGCGCGGCGTGGGCTTGTTTAGATCAACCCCCTCGAAGAGCGAGTCTAAAAGCATGGGTTTGGGTGCGCTATACCACTTTGCGCCCGACTTCATATAGTCCATCAGCAACGTGCGGTAGCTAAACGTTTCCTGAGCGCGGCTGCGGATGACATTGGGTGTTTCGATAATGTGGTCGCCGATGACCAACAAAACGTCGCGGGGACAATAATTATAGTAACCCTGAGCTTCCCAATGAATCGTGGAAAATTTGGCCTCGTGCGGCCATGTGTCCGGACGTTTGACGGTGATGCCCTGCTTTTCCAGGACTTGAACAAATTCATTCAAATCCTCTTCCGTCTCTTCAATAATCTGTTGCGGAAAAAGGCCGCGCGGAATGTCATCCAATGAACGGTCAGGAAATTCTGCGAGCTGCGTGCTTCGGTCTGGCGTCGGAAATCGCGCGTTCAGCGGATTGCCTACAATAACCTCTTCCAGTTGATCCCACTCATTGCAACTCCATACACCTGACATCTGTGTCGTGCCTCCTCGCATCATTTTCACCATCGAGCAGAATTGCTGAAGAAGTCAGGTATCGCGATTGCCGCGCCGGACGATTTCGCTGCCTCAAGGACAAAATTGCCGACGGCAAGATCAAGAACGCCAAGCCCAAATGGTGAAAATATGCGAGGCCGGTCATGGTCTAGTTCGAACTTCTTCTCCAGCACATCCACCAAACTACCTGAGACAAAGTCCCTATTTCCCGTCGCCATTTCCGTTAGATGGAGCGAAGTTTTTGCCTTCAGGCAATGAGCCACATCATCGACAATGTTTTGCGCCGTGAGAATCACGTTCACGCATATATCGCGCAGCGACAAATGTAGGACTGTGGGGGCGTGCGCGAACAGTTTTTCATCGGCAAGATAAGGCTCCAGCGTAGTCGTGGTGAAAAGTATCAGAGAAGAGTCGGATATAGCGTCTTCCAAACGGTCTTGAATATCCGCCTGCAAGTTGTGCTGCGCGCGAAGCCACTTACTGAATTGCTCCGACTCCCTGCGGTCCACATCGTATAAACTAATCTTGCGAAACTTCCAATTGCGAAATAAAAGCCACTCGATGGTTGTCCGGGCGATGACCCCGGTTCCGATTACGCCGAGGGTTCCGTTAAAGGGGTTGGGGGAAATATGCTCTGCCGCCAACGCGGCAGAGGCGGCAGTGCGCGTCGCGCTGATGAGCGATGCCTCGATACAGGCCAGGGGATAACCCGTCGTGGCATCGTTGAGAATCAGGACTGCCGACGCTCGGGCCAAGTTGCTGGCCCTGTTTTCCGGGAAACTCGATATCCATTTGATGCCGCTTTTTTGAACCGCACCGCCTAGATGGGCTGGCAACGCGATGATGCGAGCGCCGGGATTATCCGGATATCGGAGGAAGTAGCTGTCTGGATTGAGAGTATTCCCGGAGCCGTGCAGACGATATGCCGCCTCAACAGCATCGAAAACTTGACTCCTATTGTCGTCAATTACCTTCTTAACTGTAGAGCCGGAAACCACGTAAAAGGTCGGAGCGGCTGCCACGATTTATACTCCCCTTAATAAGTTCCCGCTAACGTCTCAGTCTCAGGCAGAATGACCTCTTCCACCCAGGTCGGGTCATAAATAGTGTCCAGGTACTTTTCTCCGAGGTCAGCGGAGATGGCGACGATAGTGTCGCCGGGCCTGAACTCCGGAGCTAGCTGCTGGACAGCGGCCAGGACTGTGCCGGTGCTTCCCCCAACAAGCAGGTGATAATCTCGAACGAAAGAAAGACAAGCTGCAACCGTTTGTTCTTCGTTCACGGCGACGATTCTATCCGGCCTGGCGAGGTCCGCCAGCTTTGGCCTCACGCTCGTGCCAATGCCAGGGATGTTTCTTTTGCCGGGCGCTCCTCCGAATGTGACAGAGCCTACCGGCTCGACGGCCACCACCTGAATCGCCGGGAATTTGTGACGAAGTCGCTCTGAAACCCCGGCGAGCGTGCCAGTCGTGCCGGTCCCGACAAACACCCAATCGACTCGATCGAACTCGCGCGCAATCTCATCCCCCGTTTGCTCGGCATGGACTTTTTTGTTGGCGATGTTGGCATATTGGTTGAGCCAGACCGCGTTCGGGTCAGATTGTAGTATCTGCTCGATTCTCTTTAACCTGCTTCCCAGGTATCCGCCTGCGGGGTCGCGCTCTTCGACTACTATCACCTGTGCCCCATAGAGTTCTATTCCTCTGATCGCGGCGCGATTAGCGTTTGGATCGGTCACGCAGATGAATTTGTAGCCTTTGATGGCACAGACCAAGCTAAGCGCCAGTCCAAGATTGCCCGATGACGATTCGACCAATACGGTTTCGTGTGGCCTGGCAATGCCTCGCTGTTCCAGGTCTTCAACAAGCTCTATCGCCGTCTTGATCTTAATCGAGCCGGTGACATTGAACCCTTCCAACTTGAGAAACACGTCGTGACTTCCAGCAAAAGCAGGAAGTCGATAAAACAGATCACGAAAAACAAGGTCTAGGGGGGATTCGAGGATCATCGCGTACCATCCTTGTCTAAAACTTAAAGCCGAAACCAAGAACCGGCCCGTGCAGGGACATATCAAAAAGAAAGCCGTCCTTGTTGTAATTGACGTTCAGGTCGCGGTAGCCACCAATTAAGGCGAGCCGCTTGCCAACGTTCAATCCGATACCTCCGAAGAGTTGATAGGTGAAGTTCGACCCGCCCCCACCCAGATCAGCTTTCCCTACGACAAACCAGCGCTGCGACAAAGCCGCCTTGCCACGCAACCCGACGACGCCATCTACCCAACTGCGGCTCCGGCTGACTTCGACTGCGGGCAGAAGCCCTGCGCTGAACGCCAGAGTAGCATTCAGGTGCCAATAACGTATGCCGCCGAGCACATCCAGAGATGCGCCTTTGCCATTATCTAAGACGCGATATCCGACTTCGGGGTCGAGCACAAAAGTCTTAAAGCTGGCGCGGGTGCTGGAAAAGAGTGGGCCAGGGTTACCCTTCTCCGTGGACAAATCCGAGTACTGCACATCCGTCAGGATGATGAACCTGTTCCGGCGCGCCTCAAAGGTGGACATGAAACCAAAGTTCAGCTCCACCCCGCTGCTCGTCACGCTGGTTTCAGTGTCTGTTATCAAGTTTCCGATTCCGGCCCGACCGCTGATGCTCGCGATCCACAAATAAGGCGTGAGTTGAAACTGCCAGGTGTCTTCTGCGGATGCTGCCTGGGAACCTTGTGAAGCGGCTGTCCCCAAGGTTTCCGCCGGGAGACTGTCGGTTGAACTAATTGATCCGACGACAATGTTCGAGTCGCCCGCGCCAGGTTTGATCTCGGATCGCTCATCTAATCGAGCGCTCTCTGTAGGCAATTGAAACTTGTTCCCTGCTTCGACTTTTTCCGGCTCAGTTTTCGAGACTGCAATTGAAGCGGTACTGGTAGGCAATTTGTCTGTAACAGCGGGAGTCTGGGCCTTAAGACTGATCGTGCCGGTAGCAACCAATATTAAGACTACGCTGACCGCGTTCTTTAGTTTTTGCAGGGACATTGTTATCGTTTTTCCTTCCAGCTAAGAAACCAAAATGTTGTAACGCCAGTGCAACAGTTGGCGAACGACAGACCCGTTGCTTCCCCTCAAATGGCAGCGAGGGCGAGCGAGAATCTTCGCCATGTAAAAGAAGTGTATAGCTTTGGAAGGCAAAAATTACCTGTCACTTGTGACAGGCAGCAGAGACAACTTAACAGTGTCGAGAGATCCGGGTCGTTGATGATAAATAGAGGTAAAGACAATAAGGTCGTGCTAAGACGAGCCAATGTGAGGTTCTGTCAGGGAATCAATCGCGCAGGTGGGAGAAATGAACGACCGTCCGACTATGACCCCTTTGATCGCAGTACGCAGGTCCGAGGCCATGCGCGACTTCAACACGTAGCCTAAAGCTCCTGTCTCAAACGCGGCTTGCACGAAGTCAGGATCATCGTGGACAGTCAAAAAGATTACCTTCGCTGTTGACCCGCTCTTCTTAAGTTGAGTTGCCGCCTCAATCCCGCTGATAACCGGCATGGAGATATCTATGACGCAGACATCCGGCTTCATCTTTGAAGCTGCTTCTAACAGCGCACGACCGTCTTCCATCGCCCCGACGACTTCAAACTCAGATTCCAGCAGGCGCACGACCCTGTCGCGCATCCCTTTATGATCGTCTGCCAGTAAGATACGAACGCGTGACACTGGTTCCCTTTCCTCTAAATGTTGATTTGAGCGACCGCCTCAAATCATCTCCGCGGGCGTGAGACTACTCTGCAATCACTGGGCGTGCGCGAATACAGCACACATCCTAAAGGATTTTTCATCAAAAACTACTGGTAATAATGACAGTATAGACTGGTAAATCTGACAACCCGGCGTGAGCTTGAGAAGAGAGCCTTTTTGATTGTGAGGCGCAGGCGCTTGCCTGTATTGCCCTTCCTGCCAACCTGTTAGTGACAGAACTCTGAAGAGATCGAGTCTTGAGGCATGAGGGCTTTCAACTCCGGGTCAAGTCCGAACAACGCGGAACGAGACTCATACCCGACCACACAGGTCTTCAGCTCCGGTCTCACTCCATTAATTCCCAATTTAAGCGGCCATTTGCGAACTCTTCAATGCATACTGGATCAGTTCTGCACTGCTTTTGACCTGAAGCTGCTCCATCATGGTGTACTTGTGGAATGCGACCGTGCGCCGTGTGACGTTCAGAATGAAGGCTGCCTCCTTCATCGAACGCCCTTCGGTCAGAAGCTGTAAGACCTCCTTCTGACGCAGTGTCAGCTCGTGCGGACCCTTCCTGCGCTTGAAGTTCTGGATGAATGACCCGACCATATCCTTTGTCATGAGCGGCGTCACGTAAGAGCCTCCGCGCAAGACCTCGCGGATCGCATGGACGAGTTCGGAAGCGGCGGAATTCTTGACGAGATAACCCGCGGCCCCCAACCGGAAAGCCTCGGCGGCCAGGTCGGGGTCTTGATTCATCGTTAGATAAATCAGTTTGACTGACGGCATCACCTGCTTGAGTCGCTGCCCGGCATTCAAGCCGTTCATCAGCGGCATTCCGATGTCAAGCACTATCACATCCGGATGAAGCTCCGCCGCTGCCTCGACGAGCGCATGGCCGTTGTCGAAAGTACCCACCACTTCAAACTCAGGCTCAAGCAGGTTTTTGATAGCGTCCAACAAAAAGAGGTGATCGTCTGCCAGTATGATTCGCGCACGTTTCATAAGTCCTCCATTTCATCCTGTAAGTACACAGGCATTCAGCCTTGCCCCGCGAGGGAAACTGTCACGTTAATCTGTGTGCCCTGCGAACGTTGTGAGTGAATAGCGATTTCTCCACCGATGAGGCGCAGTCGTTCCCTCATGCTGATGAAGCCGAGTCCCCTTTTTATTTTGTCGGACTCTGTATCAAAGCCACATCCCGTATCTGAAACCGTGAGGCGAACCATTTCATCCGTTTTTTCCAGCACGACCCTGGCCTCTCGCGCGCCGCTATGCTTGATGACGTTGCGCAGCGATTCCTGCGCAATCCGAAAGACACAGAGCGTGACATCATTTGGAAGAGTCGCCGGAAAGCCTTGATGGCTAAATTCAATATTAAGGTCCTGGCTTACGGAGATTTCGTCGCAGAAACTCTTCAAGGCGGCATTCAGACCGAGATGGTCTAACTTGGAAGGATGGAGTTGATAAGACATCCGGTGAATCTCTGTGGAGATTTCCTGAGCTTTCGTCCGCAGGTCTCGGATGCGGCTGCGAAGATTGTTTTGGTTCTGGGGTATCTTCTGGCCGAGTTGTTCCAATTCGATAGAGAGCAGCGCCATTCGTTGATTCAAGTCATCGTGGAGTTCGCGGGCTACGCGCTTGCGTTCCTCTTCCTGAGCGTTGATTAAGCGACCGCTGAGATCGCGCAGCGCTTCTTCCATCTGCCTACGCCCCGTGATGTCGATCATGAAGCCGCGCAAAGTTTTTGGTTGGCCGTTCTTGCGGAACACGTTGACCAGATCATGAATCCAGACGATTCGGCCATCCAACGCTGTCATCCGGTATTCAAACTCGTAGTAGTCCAGATTTTCAGACTGCTTCTCGCAGAACGAGACGGCCTGTTCACGGTCATCAGGGTGAATGTGTGAGGCCCAGAAGTCAGGCTCGTACCACTGCCCTACGGGATAGCCGAGCATTGTGATTGCCTGATCGCCCACATAGGTGAACCGCCAACTTTCGGCATCTGCCTCCCATGGCAAGATGTGGGCCGTTTCCATCAGGAGCCGCAGGCGCTCCTCGCTTTTGCCCCATTGCAGCTTCTCCCGATGAGGAGAGGTGACGTCCTCGCGAGTAATCAGGATTCGAAATGCGCCGCCAGCTTCCGGCAGATCGAAGCGCGCCGCTCGCATCAGGAACCAGTGCTGAGATATCGGGCAGGGACAGGCATATTCCTTCTGGAATTCCGTTTCTTTGCCCTGCTGGATGCTGCGAATGCCTTCCGCGATGGTGGTGGCATCCTCGGAAGAGGAGCCCGGCGCGACTACGCCTGATTCGAGGTAATTAAGCCCGACCCCATATGAGTCAGCCGTCAGGCCATGTTGATCTGAGAATTGCCGCCATTCCCGGTTCACATGAAGGATGGTTCCCGATTCGTCCAGCACCGCCACGCTCAAAGCGTAGGCATCGACAACCGCCTGCAACAGCTCCGTCCTATCCGTGCTGCGTAGGCGAAGCCCGGCATCAATGTCAGAGCGATATTCAGCGCGTTCCTGGTCAAGGCTTTCAACCATATGGGGGAATCTCTTTCAGAAATAACAGCAACCGTTGTTGTGACTTCAGGTTTTCGCGTCCGATGCGTTAAGTAGCGCTGATCGATAATTGAGTCATTCCTCGCTCGTCGTCCTCGTCGTTATTACTGTCTCAAGGCCCGCCTGATAGGAAAGTATTTTGAAATCAATATTCGAGGTGCTGCTCAAGACCGTGATGGCTCCGAGTAAAACTGCAAAGTCATCGGATCGTAAATGATTGTCCCAGTCCTCCTGTGTCTCCCATTCCCCTATCAACACGGTGGAGTTTTCATTTTCGGCTTCCTGATAGAAACGGTAAGCCAGGCATCCCTTCTCTCTTCTGATCGGGCCGAGGAGAGTCTGGAACGTCTGGAAAAGCTCTTTCCGGTGCTCAGGGGCGACAATAATTCTGGCAGTGTTAATAATCACGTTGTCTCTCTCAATAGTCTGCATACAACTCTCCCAACTTGTTCCGAGGTGAAGCTATAAGAAATGCCGATGCGAGCTTTACTGTGGTCAGAGTGCGAAGGTCACCGACCGAAGATCAAAGAAGAATCGAGTAATTCACTTTTTAGGTAGTGCAATTGGTGTGCGCAAAACCGGAGCGCTCTGGCGAATTCATCCTAAGTGCTTTGGCTGACAGATGTTCGAATGCCTTCACACATCTACTTATGCGTTACCGTAAAGATTGAATTCCTTTTGTATTGCGTGGATTCCGTGGAATACCACGGCTCAAGGTGTTAATAACGGTGAGCGGTGAGCGAAGCGCAGCACACGGGGAAAACGAAACAGTGAGTTTCATTACGTAAACACCAAAGGTTTTTTGCAGGCAGCAGGGAGGCGCGGAATCAGGTCTGAATGGCTTTTTTGTTCTGGGGAGTCGTCTAACCATCTTTCCAGGTTCTCGCAGGCAGACTCTTTAGAGGCTATACCTCAGCCCGAACTGGATCAGGCGAGCCGGAATCGCCGTTTCGGTGATTTCTGGAAAATGAATCTGCCTGCCAGCAAGCGGTGTACGTATCGCATACCTGGATCCTCCTTCGAGGAACTGGTTGTTTACTTAAACGCTCTGGTCAGCAGGAGCGAAGTGAGACTGTGGATGCGGACTGAGCCGCACTGGACAGATGGTGATAACCTGTTCGTGACGAAATGCTGCTCCGAAGCACCTCGATCACAGGACAAGGTCGGTATCAATCGTCCTGATCTCAAGTTGCACTACCCGCCGTGATGCTTAAGCCTTGGCGCGAATAATCTGCTACGAAGCAAATAAAGTATGGAAGCGTACATGACTTTACATCGTCTGACGGCGGACTGTAACCCGTAAAAATACGGGTATTTGAATTCTTAAAGTTTCTGCAATATGGAGGCTCTAAAGGTAAGTTAGCTCTTTCAGCTAAATTTTACAGGGGGCGGCTTGATTCAGGTCGAAGTCAGACCCAGCTTGAGCGCATACTGGATCAATTCGGCGGTGTTCTTGACTCCGAGACTTTCCATCATCTCGTACTTGTGAGATTCGGCTGTCCGGGTCGAGATGCCCAGCTGGTTGGCGATCTCCCGCATCGTATGTCCCTCGATGATTAATTGGAGCACCTCTCGCTGGCGCGGCGTCAATCTCAGATTCGGGGTCCGGTCAATGCTCGCCGGCCGTGCCGGTCCCGTGGCAACGAGTGGCGTGACGTATTCATTGCCCGCGAGCACTTGCCTGATGGCTGAGATCAGGTCTTCGCCCGCCGAGTGCTTGAGGACGTAGCCGGAGGCTCCACACCGAAAAGCCTCCGCAACCAGTCCGTCATCTATGTGCATCGTCAGGAAAATGATCCTGGCGGAGATGCCATCTTTTTTCAGTTGCCGGACGGCGTCGAAGCCATTGAGTCTCGGCATCGAGATGTCCACGACTATCACGTCAGGGTCGAACTGGTGTGCCGTTTCGACGAGGGCCTGTCCGTCCGAGACAGTTCCCACCAACTCGAATTCGTCTTCCAGCAAGCTCTGCAAGCCTTGCGCGAACATCGTGTGATCGTCAGCTAGAAGAATTCTTGGGCGGCTCATAATCACCTCGCTAGAGGAATCCAGGCGACGAGCGTCGTGCCACTTTCCGGTTTTGAACTGACCTCAAGGTTGCCTCCGAGCAGCTTGATGCGCTCTTCGGCACTGACCAGGCCAAGCCCGTTGCCTAGCCTGGCTCTTTCGATATCAAAGCCCCGGCCTGAATCCGAGACTTCAAGCGCCAGGGAGTCACCATCTTCGGCCAACGAGATGGAGGCGGAACAAGCGCCGGAATGCTTGGAGACATTCCGCAAGGCTTCAAGCGCCACGCGATAGAGACAGACAGATATGTCGAAGGGGAGCTTTTCACTTCTCATCCGGCTGCTAAAACTTACGTCGATCTGTTCCTCGTCACTGAACTCGTTGACCAGCGATTCAAGGGCTGCGACCAATCCCAGATGTTCGAGCACGGCAGGATGAAGTTGGTGTGAGAGTCTCCTGATCTGCGAAGTCAAATCGTGAATAGGCTGGCTGAGTTCACCGAGTTCAGCCACGATCTGTTCTCTTGAGGCGGGGAGTTTGAGCTTGAGACGGCTGATAGCCAGGCCGAGCGTCGCAATGTTCTGGCTCAGGTCGTCGTGCAGTTGGAGCGAGATGCGCCTGCGTTCGGATTCCTGTGCAGTAATTAAGCGGGCGGCCAGCGCGCGAACCTGACGATGACTCTGAAGCAGCTTCTCTTCACCGACACGCAAAGCATCAACAGTCCGGCGGGCTTCAGTCACGTCCCTGACGATACTGAGGACATTATCGCCTTCAGCACTGACAAGCCGCGCTTCAAAGTGTCGCTCCTCGTCGCCAATCTGAAGCGAATATTCCAGCACCTGGGAGTCGTCCGCGCCGTCGAGCCGCCCGATACAATCCATCACCTTCGCGGCTACTTCAGGGGGCAGAACGTCGCGCACGTGTTTACCCAGGAACGTTTCGGGAGGCACGAGCAAGACGCCGACGTCGCGCGTGTAGAAGTCCAGATACACGCCTTCCCTCGTGTGCAAAAACATCATATCGGGAAGCGCGCGCAAGATAGCCTGATTGCGCTCGTTACTCTCAGAGAAAGCCTGCTCGGCGAGTTTGCTATCAGTGATGTTTTTGATGTAAGTGAGGAAATGAACCAGCCGCCCTTTATCGTCCTCAACTGCCGAACAGTTTAGATAGACCCAGATAGTATGCCCATCACTGTGAAGATAACGCTTCTCAAGATCGAAAGACCTGATTTCGCCGCGAATAATACGTTGGCACTGACTCCAGTCAGCTTCAAAATCGTCCGGGTGCGTGACATCTTTGAAAGTCCCTGCCAGAAGCTCCTCCTCGGTATATCCCAGCAGTTCGCACAACGTGGGCGGAACCTTCAACCACCTTCCGTCTAACCCAACATGGGTTGCCATCACGAGCGAGAAATCTTCAGTCCGCGCCAGCCTGGCCTCGCTCTGTCGTAATGCCTCCTCCGCCTGCTTCCGCTCTGCAATCACGGCAGCCAGCGACATCAGCGGGATAGAGACGACGATCAGGAACCATTGGATGGCGAGAGCATTCTCGGCTGATGAATTTGCAATGAAGGGGCCGTGACCGTGCGTCGCGCCGTAGATCGCCAGAAACATGACGACCAGCAGGTACGTGCTCACTCCCTGCGGACCGAATCTGACGGCCGTCCAGAGGAGAAACGGGAGAGGCCAGTAGAGCAGTGAAGGAGTAATGTCTTCAATTTCCTGCTGGCTGTTGAAGACCACGACGCCGACGGCAAACAGACCCACGGCTAACACACCGGCTTCGACGTAACGCCAGAGTGGCGCAGAGAGCGCGGCCTTGAGGCCGCCATTGGCCCACGTGACAATCACCGGAACCAGCGTTAGCGTTGCCAGGGCATTGGAGAGAAAGCGGATTCGCCAGATGTCCCAGTATGAGCTGGTTCCCCAGCCGTTGAGTTTCACCAGGGCGGTATCCAGAAAGGATGATAAGAAGGGCGCGAGGAAAGCCCCGAAAACAAGAAAGACTGTGAGGTTCCTGAAGCGGTCAAAGCGCACGGGAGCGTCAACCAGAGCGTTGATGCCAACAGCCCCGATTAATGCCTGAACGGAATTGCTGACGAACCACGACAAGACCATCGTCGTCGGAACGCCCGATTGCAGTTCAGCGGCAAAGTGGGCCGGCAGTGCAGCGAGCAGGATAATCCACCACGAACGCGCGGGAACCAGGAGTAAAGCAGCCAGCAGAATCGAGTTGGGCATCCAGAGGGTGGAAACGGAGCCCGGCTGAAGCGCAAAAGCAAAGCCAATCTTCGCGGTCAAGTAATACCCGGCACAGACCAGAAGCGCGACCACTGCCGTGCGGCGAAGCCCTACACTATCGCGGGTCGTTTCCGCCCTCACTTTGCCGGCCTGAGTCGCGACCACCTCGTGCATCCTGTTCCTCCCGCTCACTTGAGCGACGCTAAGGTTTGACTCTAGCAATTTCCAAACGAGACGCGACCGCCTGTTTCAATAGCGGGGCAAGGCCAAATCTTACTCAAGAATGGTTTGGGCAGCAACGGAAAGGGTAAACCAGAGCGGATGTTGTTTGGAGGCCGGGGAAAAGTAACCATCAGAGGGGCACACACAGCGGGGGACGCAGGTCAAAACAGGATGAACTGACTCGTTGATTCAGTTATCTGTTTTGACCTGCGCCTCTTCGGGGGACTTCACATTCCGTTCCTCGTTTCGTTACTAAAAAGCTTCTCCGATACCAATCGAGAGCGTGTGGCCTTCTCTCCCAATGGCAAAGTCTACGCGGTAGTTGATGTGGTTCTTCTTGTCCAGGTTGAATCTCAATCCGACACCCGCTGCCGGCAGTAATGCGTCCGACCGAAACCTATTCCAACTGCGCTCCACCCCGCCGATCCCGCCAAAGGCCACCACGCCGAATCTCTTCGGCAATTCCAGCCGGTACTCAGCCTGCGTCGCAAACATCCGGCGATTCTGAAACTCGCCTCCCGTATAGCCACGCACATCGCTGTTTGTTCCATACAGGCAGAGATCGTAGAAGGGCACACTGCCATTGGCCGAGCACATCATCCCTCTGTAGGCAAGGACTTGTTTCTTGGCGACCTCGCGATAACCGTTATATGAGATATTGTATTGCTTATACTCGCGGTCGCTGCCCAACCACTCGTCGAAGAAGTCGGCCTTGAAGTCGAAGAGCGAGCCATTCTTCGGGTAGAAGGTGCTGTCACGCTTATCCCGCTGAACGTGGAGGCCAAGCGAGGAGGAAACAGTTTTCAAGTCAATCTCTGGAATCTCGAAGCCGCCGACTGGCGGGATGCCGTCAATGGTGGCGTAAAGGTTGCGCCGCTGATAGCGAGCGCCCACGAAGATGTCTTTCCCGACGTTACGCAGGAATTCGCCAAAGAAGACGGTGCCGCCTCCGTTTATCGGAACCTTGACGGCATCGCGGCCAGGGATGCGCCCGATGCCGTAGAAATCAACATTGACGCGGCCCTTCGCCAGAAGAAACGTCGCTTGATATTTGTTCTCGGCGAAATACAACCTACCGCCGATGCCGGCTGCGCGCGTGCCGCCACTGGTGAAGGCCCCGGCCAGGCCGATGGTTGACGGAGGCGAGGTCTTGTCGTCCTTGTCGAGCTTGAAGACATAGCCCACCACTAAGACCAGGCCAGAGCCGAGAGCCGGGCTTGCGATGGGGATGGGAGCGAAGATCCACGTCCCGCGCTTCGGCTTCTGTGTGCCGTTCGTGGTCTGCTTCGGCGGCGTAGCTGTTGGGTCTTCGGTCTGTGTTGATGTGGGCGCTTGTGACTTGTCTTCGGTCTGGCTCGTTGAGACAGGTGTCTGCTTTGCCAGCTTGAGATTCGGCTCGGCTGGCGTCGCCAGCGAATCACCCCATTGCTGGCCCTGCGCGCACGCACACCAGATTAAGATCAACGCCAGGGTCAGCGCCAATCTTTTCCGAACTATGTCACATAGGATTCTTGACATGAGCATTAGCCTCAGAAAACTGATCGCTGACCGGCTGCATTCCTGGGCGGTTAATTTTCCGTCCGTCCGACATGAACTCCGCTCTAAGCTGAAGACGTTAGTGAAAGGGAGGAGGAGCCAAATCCTTTTCACTAACGTCTGCTTCGTGTAAACAACACAGGCCGCAGTGTACGGGTACGGAAGACGAAGGGTAACTGTCACTATTGACAGTCATGCGGAAAAATCTGAAGGGACTAATTGGTTGATAGAGCCTGTCGCGCTGGAACCTCGAAGTCGCAGCTCCACAAGGCCAGGCTGCGGCTCAGGCGGCTCCTCAAGTCGGAAAGCTTACAGGGAAGGTCATCCCTTCCCTTCTCATAAGCACAGGTTTATGTGTAAAGCACGCTAACTTCGCCATCGCCTTCTGCAAAGGCCGCGTCGGCCTTACCCCTTGAGAAACATTCTCGCAGATTTCTTACTTTCCCTTTTCTTCCTGGATGCTGTAGCGGCCCAGAACTACTGTCACGTTGTCCTTGCCGCCACCTTCCAAAGCCAGTTCAACTAGAGACTGACAAGCGTCCGAGGCTGCTCCAGGTTTCTCCAGCACTTCCACGATTGCCGCCTCCGTGACCATCTCCGTCAAGCCATCGGTACAGAGCAAGACCTGATCGCCGTCCGCCAGCCACACCTGACAGAATTCCGCCTGAGCTTCTTCCCCTTGCGCGGCAATAGCGCCGGTCAAAATGTGCCGTGCGTGATGCTTAGCCACGTCCTCGTGGCGGATCACCCCTAGCTCGGCGAGGTCCTGTGCCAGTGTTTGGTCACGGGTCAGCCGGTGCAGCCGGCCCCTATGAAACAGGTACACGCGCGAATCGCCGACGTGGGCGACGACGAGGTTCGCGCCGAGGCTCACGGCCAGCGTCATCGTCGTCCCCATGCCCGACAGGCTCGGGTTAGCTTGCGCCTCCTCGATCAGGGCTTCCCGGAGCTTTCCGAATCGCTGGTCGAAGCGTGCGAGCACTTCATTGGCTCCCTCAACGTCGAGCCGCATGTGCCAGTCGGGCGTTTGCAGCCCAAGCTCCACAAGTGTGCTGACCGCCATCCGGCTGGCGACCTCGCCGGCCGCCGCCCCGCCCATGCCGTCCGCGACGAGCATGGCGTAGGCGATCTCTTCATGCCGGTCTGGGATGTGGCCTGCCGGTAGGTTCGTCAACAAGGGTTGCAGGCTGCGTTCAACGCGTGCGACCAGAAAGCAGTCTTCATTATTTGATCTCACCTTGCCCTGATGCGAGCAGGCCCCCAAATCAACTTGAGTGCGCGACGAAATAGACTCCGGCCACGGCTCACCGGGGTTGAGCGATGGCAACTCGGCCGTGTCTAATTCGTTACCTTCCGCCACTCTTTACTTCTCTTTCTGACGGCGCACTAGCTGTAACTCATGCTTTGGCCGCACCCTGCTCGGCTCAATGAGCTTTTCAGGGGGAAGCTGTCCCCAACCTCCCCCCGAAAGCCCACCTTTTCCTACGCTGTTGCTAACCGGAAATAATTCTACTGGCGCACTCAAAGAATTAATACTGTCACTTATGACAGTATTCAGCCTTTCTAAATGGGAATAAGCTCAGGCCAAGTAAATGTTTGTTTACTTGGCAGTCGCTATAGCCCAAATAAACTTTCCCGAGGAAAAACTCGTGGTGGCGGCGGTGCTCCTTTACCTGCTCGTCAACGCAGTTGGTTCAATCCCATATCTGTTGTGGCTTAAGCGCCGGCGCCCAGTTGTCGAGAATCAGGTGGCGGCATGACCGAAACCCAAAGTCCAAAACCCGATCTCTCAACAGGGCTTGCTGTCGAGCGCACTCGCGTCGCCTATGATCGGACCATGATGGCGTGGATCAGAACAGCGTTTTCACTGATCACGTTCGGATTCACCATCTACAAATATTTTCAGATACAGAGAACTGCGCCCCCGAGCGAACGGCTCATCGGGCCGCGCGAATTTGCGATCATCCTGATCAGTCTAGGGCTGTTTACGCTGGCGGTGGCCGTGTGGCAAAACCGGCAAAACATTCTGAAGCTGCGCGAGTATTATCCCGAAACTCCTGGTTCGTTCGCCGGCTTGCTCGCCGGTTTGGTCGCCATTCTTGGGTTTCTGGCATTGCTCTCAGTGCTCCTTCGCTTATGACTGGGAGTCCATCGCATTTTCCTCTTCCCGGCAAAACACAGAGTTCGCTTGCGGGATTTGATCGGCCCGGTCGGGGTTTCGGCATTGCTTCCGTTCATCCCCCTGGCGCTGCTGGCGTTGCCGCTGGAGGTGATTTTCCGTGGTGTGGTGAAGCTGCTTTTTTGAGCGCGAAGCAGGCAGGATGTATGATGAGTTTGCATTCAACGAAAATGTTATCGTTCAAAAACAGTCGTCACAATAAACCTCTGTTTCAGGTGGCAAGGTGCAATTCTGCGCTCCGCCACGTGTTATTGATTCTTTCTTTATGCCTCACTGCCGGGTGTCAACAAAAAACTGTGACGGACGGGAAACCGGCCGGGCAAGCGAGTCAATCGGGCAACTCCAATCAAGCGACTCAGCCTGCTCTTGACAAAGGTGATCTCAAGCTTCTGTATCAACCGCGCAAGACTCCGAGGGCGGGAAGTACCGTTGCCACCGACCCCCAGGTCCTTGAGCAGGTTGTCGCCAACCTCAACGACAAAATCGCCCTGCCGTGGGACATCACCATCTCATTTCAGGATTGCGATGACCCTAATGCCTACTACGACCCGGAAACGCACTCGCTCACGATTTGTTACCAGCTGATAGATGAGTATTACGACCTGTTCGCTCACAAAATCAAAGATAAGGCGAAGCTTGAGGACGCGGTTCGAGGGGCTCTGGCCTCGACGTTCTTTCACGAATTGGGGCACGGATTGGTGGACGCATGGGAACTGCCTGTGACGGGCAAGGAGGAGGACGCCGTCGATCAGCTCTCGACGCTGGTGCTGATCAACAACACGAACAACGGCGAGCAAATGGCGCTGGACGCGGCCATCACGTTCCGGCTCTATGCCGACCTGACGCGGGGTGAGACGAAGATTTATTGGGACGAGCATTCTCTGGACGAGCAGCGGTTCTACGATACTATCTGTCTGATCTATGGTCATGCTCCCGGCAAATATTCTTATCTGGTCAGGAACGGGACGCTACCCGAAGAACGCGCCGAGCTATGCCGGGAAGACTATCCCAAAGTGGCAAGGGCGTGGCATCAGCTACTCAGCCCCTATCTCAAACTTCCCAACGGAGCGGGAACCGTCTCTCCCACACCTCAGAATGGGTCTAATTAAGGAAGTATTGGTCTGCGTATCACCGCGATCAACGCGGCGGTCACCAGGATTGAAATACAGGACATGAGCCCTACCCCCAGCCAGCTCAGCCAGCGAGGACTGGTCAGACGCTGCTCTCCCGCCATCGCCTTAAGCTGTGCGTCAGTAGTTCCCTGTGCGCTTTGTTGGTGAGCTGGGGCATCAGCGCTGCGCTGCCTGAGCGGCGGGACGGTGATGGGGAAGACGTTCAACCGATAGAAGAGGTCTTCACGAAAGAGCCCCTTCTGGACTTCCTCTTCCAGCTTGCGATTGGTCGCCGCGATGATGCGCACGTCCGCCTTGATGGTCTTCGAGCTGCCGAGGCGCTCGAACTCCCCTTCCTGTATGACTCGCAACAGCTTGACCTGTAATTCCAGCGGCAGCTCCCCGATCTCGTCTAAAAAGATGGTCGCGCCCGAAGCCAGCTCGAAGCGCCCGATCTTGCGCGCCGCTGCGCCGGTAAAAGAGCCTTTCTCATGCCCGAACAACTCAGACTCGATGAGGCTGGCAGACAAAGCCGCGCAGTTGACCTTGACCAGTGGACGATCCTTGCGCCGGCTCTCACTATGAATGGCGCGGGCGACCAGCTCTTTGCCCGTGCCGGTCTCACCCATAATGAGGACGGTGGTGTCGGTGTGAGCGACCTGCTCGATCTTGTAGAGGACGTATTTGATTTCATCGCTGTGGCCGACTATCTCCGTGAAGTTGTGCTCCAGTTTGATCTCTTCCTGGAGATAAATATTTTCTTCCTCAAGTTGATTCTTTAACTGGCTGACTTCCGTGAGCGCCTGTCGTAAAGCCTCTTCGCCTCGCTTTCGTTCCGTGATGTCCAACTCAGCGCCGATGGTCCGCACAGGGCGGCGCGCTAAGCCCTCCCCCTCGAAGGAGGTGTGGGAGCGTGCGCTCAGCCAGCGCTCTTCGCCGCTCCGCAGCACGATGCGATACTCAAGCGAAAAGAAGCCGTCGCCAGCCGGATCGTGTGCGCGCACGGCGGCCGCAATGAAAGCATCACGGTCTTCCGCGTGCAGCTGCGCAATGATGCGTTCGAGGCTCGGCTCTTCCTGCCCCCAGCCGTGAATCTCCCGCGTCAGCGGCGAACAGTGGAGCACATTGGTCAGGTGGTTGTGCTCAAACACCCCGAAGCGTGCCACGTTGATGGCCTGCGTCAACCGCTCCTCGCTCAGGTGTCGTGCTTCCTCGGCGCGCTTGCGCTCCGTGATGTCCATCGTGACGCCGCGCAGGCCGAGCACTTTGCCTGTCTCCTCGTGCATGACGGCCAGATGCGCCTCGACCCATAAGACCCGGCCATCCTTGGCGACCCAGCGCGATTGAATGACGCCCTCCTTGCCGCTGTCGAGAATCGCCGCGGTTTGGCGCTCCACGGCCTCCCGATCTTCTTCGGGAATGAGCGACTGCGCGAAGCCCGGCGTGGCCAGCCATTCTTCGACGGTGTAGCCCAGCATCTGCTCGACATACTGGCTCACGAACTCAGCCTGTCTCTCGTGGTGGCCGTTGTGGAGGCGAGATTCCCAGACCACGCCCGGCACGTTGGTCACCACGTCTTCCAGGCGTCGATGCTCGGCTTGAGCCAGTTGGGCGAAGCGCTTGCTCTCCTTCTCGGCCCGTCTGCGTCTGGCACGGGTAAACAGCAAATAGGCGATGAGCAGCGCCTCCAGGATGCACAGTGAAATGATGCCGACGATCTGCCACTTGTACTGTTCCCAGAGCGTCAGTTCCTTGAAGCGAACAATGCTTCCCGGCGGAAGTTGTTGTTCGCCGATGCCCCAGCGTCTGAGTTCCCGCCAGTCGAACAGGGCAACGCTGGGGACAGTTTGCGGCGGAATATTCTGTGGGCTCTCCCCGGCCAGCACACGCAAGCCCACTCCCGCGGCGGTATTGCCCAGAGCTTCGTAACTGATCATGCGTCCGCCCATCACCCCTGGCCTGAACCCGGATTGGATCGTCACGTAGACGGGAGCGGACGACGTGGGTGCTACCAGAGAGACTGACTCCGGTAATGAGTAGCCGTTGCCCGCGCGGTCTAACAGGAAGTTCAGAAAGAACACGATAGTGTGCGGCGGCAGAGCAGCCAACTCCTTCCGTAGTTCCTCGATGGTGACGTCGGTTAGATAGGTAAGCTCCACTCTATCTTTATATGACTGGAACTCCCTTTGCGCGAGCCCTTCCCAGAACTTGTCTGTGACCGAATTGCCTGTGACCACCACGACCCGCCGGGTACCAGGGTGGAGCGACAGTGCGAGTTCGAGGGCGGGCCTTAATTCTATTCTGCCCTGAACCCCTGTGACGTTCTGCCCCAGATCGAGGCCATCGTTTTCATGCTCGCTTGTGTTAATAAATATTTTCGGGGCGTCCGAGAAAAGCTCGTCTTTATGCTTTAGTAAGAATTTCAAACCAGCGGCTCCGAGCGTAAAGATCAGATCAATTTTTTCTCCCTCATACTTTCGTTGCAGAAGTTTGACCATCTCCTGTTCATACTTGTAATCGGGAATTCGATGATTATCCAGAGCCTCGCTGTAGAATTGGACGCGACCGGGCCAGCCCTTCTCCAGAGTCGAGCGAAGGAGCTGATTCATCAAGATAACGGTTGGAAGATTCGGGTCTGTCCCGGAGAAGATGAGAACCTTTTTAGGTGTTTCGGCAGCGGAAGCGACTGGCGAAGAAAGCACGGGCAGCGCCACTATCAAAGCGAGCAAAGACAATTTGCAAAGCGCCGGGATCATTTTGGGGAGTGGTCTGAACATCTTTCCAGGTTCTCGCAGGCAGACTCTTTAAAGACTATACCTCAGCCCGAACTGGATCAGGCGAGCCGGAATCGCCGTTTCGGTGATTCCGGGAAAATGAATCTGCCTGCCAGCAAGCGGTGTACGTATCGCATACCTGGATCCTCCTTCGAGGAACTGGTTGTTTACTGAAACGCTCTGGTCAGCAGGAGCGAAGTGAGACTGTGGATGCGGACTGAGCCGCACTGGACAGATGGTGATAACCTGTTCGTGACGAAATGCTGCTCCGAAGCACCTCGATCACAGGACAAGGTCGGTATCAATCGTCCTGATCTCAAGTTGCACTACCCGCCGTGATGCTTAAGCCTTGGCGCGAAAAAACCGCTACGAAGCAAATGAAGTACGGTATCGTACATGACTTTACATCGTCTGACGGCGGACTGTAACCCGTAAAAATACGGGTATATGCTTTCTTAAAGGTTTGTTAACGAGGGGGCTCTAAAGGGAAAAGATTGCTTCTTTTGGCGATTTAATGGCTGAAAGGATGTTATTTAGGCAGTTCCATCAATCTCTCCAGCACCAGCTTGTAAGGGTCAGCCGGGATACTGACGTAGCCGTAGAATGGCTTGTCGTTAATCACGATCATGAAGAGGACGATAGCCAGAAAGCCTGCCATCAGCCCTACTAAAATGAGATGTAATTTTGGGTCTTCAATCTTGTAGAGGTAGGCAACGCCGATGCTGATCGCCGCGCCCACCCAGATGACCGCCCACATCACAAAGGACAAGCCGCCGCCCACGGCGTCAATGCGCAAGCGACGATACTCGACCAAAATGTTGTAGGCGCGCAGCGTTTCGCTGTGTAATGCCGTTTGACCTGGCGTCGCCGGCTCAAACTTAAACAGTGTGGACTGGAAGTCATCCAGGGTTCGTACTCCGATATCCACGACACGCCCTTCTTTTTGCGCGGGCCATATCTGCTCGATGACGGCATGCGTGTAGTCACGTAGCTTCGACTGTAAAGCATCCCGCACTGGCTCAGGGTAGCCGCTGACATCGCGATACAGACCTCCGATGGAAGCGGCTTCTTTTGAGACCAGATCGGAGGCATTAGAGTTGGTATTCCAGACACCGACAGCGATCAAGCCGACGGTGATGCCATAGAACACGCCGATGCCCTGCACCGTACCGCTGATAGCATCGTTGATGCCGTCATGAAAGCGTAGGCGTGGCAGGAGAAAGCGCCTCGTCAGCAGAAGACACGCCAGGCTGACCACTTCGATGACGACAATCATCAGCAGCACAAGCTGAAGAGGAGACATCTCGTAGGCCCAAAGCGGCATAGCTCACATTCTTTCTAGACTGTTGCTCAATACTTT
This sequence comes from uncultured Acidobacteriota bacterium, assembly GCA_963848875.1. GTDB lineage: Bacteria > Acidobacteriota > Blastocatellia > Pyrinomonadales > Pyrinomonadaceae > QHXM01. The sequence continues at coordinate 414,679 of CAWKFJ010000006.1, read as the reverse complement.
CTCCTGAAATAAGGCTCAGGAGAAAATGGGGGAAAGGGCAGGTCTTTGTTACGCCTTAGACTTGTCGGGCTTGCCCTAGCGCTCCATGACGTTGATGAGCTTCCACGGATTGCGATAGACCTTGATGGCGATATGCTTGTCTTTACCCATCTTGAACTGGCAGACAGGCAACAGGATGCCCGTGTTCTTCCCCTTCTCATTACCGATCTCCAGTTCGAGCGCAGACAGGTTGTAGTCCGACGAGCGGCTGTCGGTTAAGGCTTCGCCAAAGGTGATCGGACGATTGGTGACGATGCGAATCTTGCGCCCCGTTTTAGTCGGAAACGACCGGACATAGGTGACTTCGTAACCGAGCATGCCGGTGATGGACAGCCGCCCCTTGGCTTTCATCTTGCTCAGTGCGTCGGAGAGACCTTCCATCCCTGAGGTGTTGAATGCCTGCAAGAGGATTTGTTGATCTTCCGGGGTCGAGTATTCTTCAACGATGATATTGATGCTGAAGGTTTTGCCGAGCTGCTGTGCCTGCCCCATCGCAGTCGCCTGAAAGTTTTCTCGCTGCGGTTTATCCTGAGCCAGCACGCTGCTGCTCGCCAGCATCACGAGGGCGAGGCTGACAACAGCGGCCCTGACGAAACTTCTTCGCTCTATTTTTCGCATCACTTCTCCTTCGGCTACTTGGCTGGCGGCGGATAGTTCTTCATCTGTTCGAGTAAATTCCTCAGCCCATAGTGTATCGGCGTGGAAGGTGGCGGGTAACTGTCATTATTAACAGGCGGGAGGGGAAATTACTGACAGGACTTACCGTCTTTCAGGCTACAGCAAAATGCCCTGTCGATAATCGTGTCGCTAATGAAATTCGTCTTCCTCGCGGAAGACATCCTCGCGCGCCGCCTGTATGTTTTGACAGTATCTCCTCGTCATAGGAAGCCTGTAGCATGGATACTTCTATGGCTGAATCCTGGACAACTTGTGTTTTTAAACAGACAACTCCCTTGCGGTCCCTAGCATTCGTGCCCAGAGAGCCAGTCGAAGACTCGGCTGACCCTCTTCACGAAAGGGCAATGTCTGAATATCCAAAGAGTGACCTGAGTTTGAAGAATCGGTCTTGATTCTGGAAGGAGACAAGGATATGAAAAAGTATGTGGCCGAATTCGTGGGCACCTTCGTGCTGGTTTTCGCCAGTTGCGGGAGCGCCGTCCTGGCTGGAGATAAGATCGGCTTCCTGGGTGTCTCGCTCGCCTTCGGCCTGTCTCTGCTCGCGATGGTCTACGCCATCGGACCAATTTCGGGCTGTCACATCAATCCTGCCGTAACTCTCGGCATACTCATCACCAAGAAGATGGATGCGAAGTATGCGCCCGGTTATATAGTGGCCCAGATTCTGGGCGCCATCGTGGCCGCCGCTCTCCTTTTGCTCATCGTCAAAGGCGTGCCGGGCGGCTATGACCCGTCTACGGCGGGGTTCGCCGCTAACGGTTATGCCGAACACTCTCCGGGTCGTTACAACCTGACGTCAGCGTTCTTGATTGAAGTAGTGCTGACCTTCTTCCTGGTGTTCACAGTGCTGGGGGCTACTGACATCAGAGCGCCTGTCGGCTTTGCCGGCATCGCCATCGGGCTGGTGCTCACCCTGATACACTTAGTGGGCATTCCCGTGACCAACACTTCTGTCAATCCGGCGCGCAGTATTGGGCCGGCAGTCTTTGTCGGCGGGTGGGCCTTGAGCCAACTCTGGTTGTTTATTGTCGCTCCTCTTATCGGCGCGGCTCTGGCGGCGGCCATTTACATGGTCACGCATAAACCGGCAGAGGTGATTAGTGCCAAAGAAGCCGAGCAGGCGTTGGGGAGCGAACAGGCCGAACGGAGATCTTAACGTTCGATACACAATTAAATGGCTCGCTGGCGAGTGCGGACAATGAAGGTAGCGTCAAAGGCAGATCGTCTAAGAAGCGTAATGCCTTATTCATAGGGGGTGGGGTGGCCGTTGGAGCCATCTTCAACGGGGTCGCAGGCCGGCGCACCTGGCTGTCATAATTTCTAGCGAGAAGCTGTCACAATTGACAGTATCAAGAGCCGTCAACTGTCACTACAATCCCGTGTGTATTGCTCAGGCGAAGCGGTTGCGAGCAACCGGCAAGCAAAGCCGAGATGGAAAACGGGCCGGAGACTACCGCCCTTGCGCTGATGAAGATCAATCTATTTGAAGGAGCAACCCCAATGAGACAGAACAAGCAAGCACTTGGATTATTGACCCTCGCCTTTCTACTCGTCTTGACGACTGCGCCGACCGCCTTTGGCCAGGACAACACGGCCAGTATCCCCAACGGCCAGCAGGTCAAGAAACTCAAAGGCATCGTCATCAAACGCAACGCCGACTCGTTCGTCATGCGCGACCCCTCCGGGAGCGGAGCCGATACGTTCGTCCTCCTGACCTCCGAGACCGAGGTCAAGAGCCACAAGAAAGGCGTCTTCCGCGGCTCGAAAGACTACGGCGTCAGCTACATCCTGCGCGGCCTCCGGCTGGAAGTGGACGGGACGGGCAACGCCGACGGCCAACTCGTCGCCGATAAGATCCGCTTCGACGAGCAAGACCTGAGAAGCGCACAGGGGCTGCAAGTAACCGATGCGCTCGCACAGGAGAATGAGAAAAGAGTCGCCGCCGCCGAGGAGAACGCGCGGGTCCTGGCCGGACAGATCGCAGAAAATACTGCGCTCGCCAATGATGCCAGGGCGAAAGCCGAGGCGGCCCAGAAAGCTGCCGATCTAGCCAATACCCGCATCAACGGGCTCGACGACTACGACCCGATCAAGACCTACAGCGTGCTCTTCAGAACCAACAGCGCTGTGCTCTCGCCCAAAGCCAAAGCCGACATCGACGCCGGGGCAGCATGGGTCAGAACCCAGAACACGAATGGCTGGGTCGTGGCGGTGGTCGGATTTGCAGACACGCAGGGCAATACAGCCAAAAACCGGTCATTGAGTGAGCGTCGTGCGAACGCGGTGATCGGTTATCTGGTGATGAAACACAATCTGCCGTTGCAGCGGTTGGTGCAGCCTTTCGGATATGGCGAATCCAACCCGGCGGCAGATAATGCGACAGCCGCGGGCCGTGCGCAGAACCGGCGGGTCGAGATCAGGCTGCTGGCCAACAAGGGCATCGCCGGGACAGGTCAGTAGCGAGCCGTCGGGCAACAGCAGGACATCCGCTCGCTGGGCCCGTAGGGTCAGGTCGAAGGAGGTGGCAAGGTGCGCAAGCTCTTTCTGATTGCGATGCTCCTGGGAAGTATTCTCTTCAGCCCGCGCCAGCATAGTTCTGGCGCGGGGCAGGAGAAAACCGGGGCCGGCGGGGCGTCGGCCCCGGAGAGTGTCATTAAGGTGACCATCACGACGGGCGGCGGCTACTACGGGCCGGTGAAGAGTCAGTTCAAGGTCGGAGAAGAGATCCCGGTGACGATTTCGATGAACAATACCGGGGACAAACCGGCGAAGTACTGCCGGTCAACCTCCGTCTTCCAGAATCGCCCGCAGCTCAAAAGGGACGGGCAGCTCTTACCCTACGTCACCAACATGACCGAGATGGCCGACAGAGATGATTTAATACAGAGGTGCGAGAAGAGCGCCGCCAGACAGTTCTATGAATTGCAGCCCAAAGTGTCGAAGGCGGTTGATTGGTTCACCTTAAATTCCGGCGCCATCCAATGGTACGGACAGCTTCCGGCTGGGCACTACGAGTTGACACTTCGGCGGCGGATCGAGTGCTGTCAGGGACCGCTGCTGGAGTCCGACAAAATCACCTTCGAGGTCGTGCCGTAACAAAGCGGTGCGACGCGGGGCTCAGTATTTGGTCAGATAAGGGCGCGCGATGATGTCAGGTGAACTACTCTATGGTGTCAACCTCTGGCTCATCGCTTCGGTGATGCTGCTCATGCTCGTCCTGGTGACCGAAGCCGGATTTCGAGCGGGAGGCAAGGTTCGGGCTCGATTGGAGGAAACCGCCAGGTCGCCGGTCGGCGTCATCTCAGGCTCGCTTCTCGGCCTGCTCGCGCTCCTTTTGGGGTTCACCTTCGGGATGGCCCAGAACCGCCACGCGCTTCGCCAGGGATTGGTGGTCGAAGAAGCAAACGACATCGGGACGACTTACTTACGCTCTCGATCGCTGCCGGAGCCGAATAAGACGGAGATAGCCAACCTGCTGCGTCAGTACGTAGAGGCGCGGCTGGATTTCTTCCGGGCCGGGGTGGACGGGGAACAATTGAAAGAAGCTAATGACAGAACCAAACAGTTGCAGAATCATCTCTGGTCAAATGCCCTCAGCGCCGTCCAGAAGGATGACCGGATGTCCACCACCGGGCTGTTCATACAGTCTCTGAACAATCTCATCGACACGCAGGAAAAGCGGCTCGCGGCGACGGAGAACCATGTGCCTGAGAGCGTCCTGTTGCTGCTTTTCATCGTCGCGCTGGTGGCCGCGCTGTGCGTCGGCTACGGATGCGGCCTGAGCGCTCACCGGCATCTCTTCTCGACGACGATGCTGTCGCTTCTCATCATGCTGGTCATCACAGTGATCATAGACCTCGACAGGCCGCGTCGCGGATGGATACGTGAAAGTCAGAACAGCATGATCCGTTTACAAGAAAGTTTGCGCACGGACACTCCCTGAGATGGCCTCGCGTCGTTCGTGAATCAGATGGAGAGGACGCCCGGTTTAAGGGCTCGCGTCGCCGCGGACGCGTTCATCGAGAGCCCCTTCCCTAGCTTCAACTCAAACGAGCTAGTGTGGTAACCGAACCGGCGATGCTCAACCCATCTCCCTCAAACGATCTCCTATCATCGGCATCATACGTGTATACCGATGTGATGCCGGCGATGATCGCGCCGTCGGTTCCAGACGCAGGCATTCTACTATCACTTGTATGAGCACCGCGCCTCTCTGCGCGCGTTCCAACGCAAGACGCAGTAAACGCCGCTCTTCGATTAATTCCCAGCAGTTCTCGCAACCGAAACCCGGTGGCTATTAGACAACAGCAGTAATCATTTTAATGAGGTTCGGTCTGCTTCCGATGCGCCTTGTGACAGGCGACCCGTCGTCCCTTTCCTGCGGTGATCCCAGCCACTTGCAGCGCAGCAACTCCCGCGCTTCCGATGGAGTGAGAGGCGACAGCCCCGCGCCCTTACGGGCGCCTTGGATGCAACCGAGCGCGCCCGCGACCATCGCCGCCGCACTCGACGTTCCACTGAAGACGTTGGTATATCCCAAATCTTCGTTGTCATCGGCGCCCAGACGAACTTCGCCTGCCCAACCGCATGTCTCCACTTGCACGCCCCAGCCCTGCGCGTCGAACATTGTGCCGTAGTTGGAGAAGTCCGTGAGGCGGCTACGATCACGCTTCGTGGTGATACCATGCGTCCCCACCGGCGGCGCTCCTGCACCGACGATGATGGCTCCCGAGTCGATGGGGTCACGCTTGAAAGGGTTGCGCCACAGGTCTCCAAACGTCCCCTGAGGCGTGGACGGGTTATTGTAGATCGAGGCATCCAAGTTTTCTCCCCCATTACCACCCGCCTCCACGACAATCACGCCCCTACTCGTCGCATACTGTATCGCCACCAAATTATCGTCCCACCACTCGACTGGAATGTAGCCGATTTGTTCATTATTAGACACGAACTCAGCGATTGGCCCCGGGAGTTGGAGTTCGATGAGAATGATGTCGCCCGGGTCGAGCTGGTCTGCGGCATGTTGGATAGCCGTCGACGTTGCCCAAGCAACTGTACTATCGGTGTTGGAGACAGCTTGCACAAAGGCTCCGGGGCAAACCCCCGTGATCCCGAACTCGTTCTTGTCACCGCCGAGGATGCCGAGCACTGCCGTCCCGTGCTTCGTCCACTCCGGATCATTATTCTGAGTGCCGCCGACCAACCCGCCTTGATTCACTTGTAAGTCTGAGTGGGTGAAGCGCCACGCCCCCTCGATGTCAATGATTTTTACACCTGTGCCGTCTGCGCCCGGAAAGTTCTCCCACACGCAGCGCGCTCCGATGCCTTCCGGAGGATCGCCCAAATATCTCTGGGTGAACTCGCTCACGGCCAGGGACGCACGGGCACTACTGAATAGCTTCGGCGATCTGTCTTCTTCGATGGTGCTGGTGTGCCATACCGGCGGCACGGCCCCGGGTTTGACGTAAGCCGCGCCAATGGCTGGCTCTCCGTACAGTTGCCGTGCGAGCGATTCGAGTTCCCTGTCTGGGGCGAAAAGACGGAAATAGACTGAGAGGTCTGATGGCGTAACGTCGTCGTTAATCCGCCGGTAGCCGTCTCTGCACTTCGGCAACTTCTTACTGAGCCGGAACAGGGGGCGCAGTCTCCTTTCCGGCTTGCGGAGGAGGTCATTCAAACACCTCACGTCAAACTTTGTCAGCGATATGACGCCTTTGTCTGTGACGCGCAACTGGGCCTCGGGCCGGGCGCTGACAATAAGCTCTCGCGGTGACGAGGGGAGCGGTTTATTCGGTTCGTAAGGCATGTTAATCCTCATAAGTTCTTCGGGGCAGTTCGTGGGGTGACGCCCGTGTCGCGGTGCGTCTAGCTAGATATTACTGCGGCCCATCTTGGCGACCATACAGGCGGCCTCCGGCCCGGCGGGAGGAAGGTCCTCGGGTGCGGTGGACACGAAATAGACCTTTTCTGCGGGTGCAAGTTCCTGCCCGACGGCGTTGTAGAAATTATTGGCATCGCGGTTGTGAAGCGACGCCGCGTGCGCTGCACCCGTCTCGTGATGCGCAGCGTTTTCCGTATCGTGGGGCCGAGTCCTGTTGATACTCACCACATATTCATCGGTTACTCCGGCCTCAAAAAGTACCTCCTTACTGTTATAAAACGTGGCCTTACCGTCATTACCCAAAGTGATGTTGACCCCGACCCGCGTTGCCACCTTCCCGATAATCTTCTTTGGGTTACCGTGCTCGTCACAGGTCAAGAGGTCGTTCAAGCTAATCCCGCCACTGCCGGTCCCAATGAGGTCTACCGCGGTGAAGAATGTGCCGGTGTCGAGGTGTAAGACCGAACGGAACTGTTTTCTGTTCGCGCCGATTCCGTCTGTTTTATCCGGATAAATCTCCCGCTCCAAATCGAGCACCCAGTTAAAACTCTCCCTACTGGCATCATTTGATAGCCTGTCGAAGTCTGCATGCCAGTCCTCGAAGTTGATGGAGGTGTTCGTAGGGTTCTCAACTTCGAGCGCGAGCGTAAATCTTATATCCTCCTCCTCGTATATTGTTTCCTCCGGGTTATTGCCTTTCTTTAAGACTCTAATCTCAAAGATATGTCCGGGCGCGTTGCGGAGGATTCCCACCTGACAGGATGTCGCCGTACCTTCAATGAAATCTGCGTCCTGGAAAAACAGAAGGATCATCCCTTCCAGGAAGAGCGTGACGTTGGGGGCTGCCATCTTTTTTCTCCTTACCGAGTGTCTGACTGAGGTCAACAGGCGAAGGCCATGCGACCAATTATCTGTATCCACCCTCTAATGGAAATAACGAAAAACTATTTCACATGCTTGAATCCGGCGGGCGCCGGCATCGTCGCTGTACATTTGCCGACGGCATGCGCGAGCCGACGCCTCGCCTCGCGGGTGTCGCAGCGTCATCGCCGAAGGCGTAAGGGGTTTCAGCCGGTGTGACTTAAAACCCGGCGTATCCGCCGACGGTGATGAAGGATGCCCAGTGGTAAGGCCGTCGGTAGTCTTTGAGTGAACCGTTAAGCAACTCAGTTTGTGCGTGCCTGAGGGCTTCGGCGGTCGGGAGGCTGTCCTGTTTGCGGTGTCTGTGAAAGTCGACCATCAACTTCGCCGTCGAATCTGAATCGACCGGCCAGAGGCTCGCCACGACGAGCGGCACGCCGCCCGTGATGAACGGAGATGACAGGCCGATCATTCCTTCCCCGCCGTAATAACGTTCGGCTGCCGTGGCGCACGCCGAGAGAACCACGAGGCGCGTCCGGGGAAACTTCAGCCCGTATATCTCATACGCTGACAACACCCCACGGGGATTGTCAGGGGTGACATCGCCGGACGCGTCTTTAGCCAGCAGCAGTTTCGAGTACATCGGCGACTGATCGTCGGCGATGTAGTGTGTGGCGAGGTGTATCACGTCAGCCGCTTCCACCTCGCGCTCGATGCGTTCCCTGGTGGCCTCGTCGTCGGTAAAGACGTTCGACGAATCGTAGTAGGCGGCTATGCTCTTCGCCTCCGCACCGGCTGCGGGTAAACGCCTGAAGGTGGGAAAGTCACGGGCGTCAAAATGCGGGTTGCCGACGCTCAGGAGCCTCTCAAGTCTCGCCCCTTCCTTCCGGCGAGCGGCCTCGGAAGATTGGATAAATACGTTGGAACTCGGAGAGTATATCAGGGCGTAATTTTCGACCAGATACTTGCCCGAAGCCGGTGAAGCGAGGGCCGCGAACGGCAGATAGCTGAGAATTTTGTCCGGGATGATGCAGACCTGTTTTTGCCTGTCCAGCAACGACTCGACCGGCGCGATGAGGACTTTATAAAGGTCCTCCGCCTGGCGGCGCTCTTCATTCTCGTCACTCTTCGACGGGGAGGACACGAGTCGCAAATAACTGACTACTTTCTCGCCAAGCTCCCCGGCGGTGATGGCCTGCCGAAAACTCTCCACCCGCGTCTTCGAGACGAACCAGATCAGGAGCTTGTCGTTCAGCACGGCGTATTGAACGATCTGCGCCTGCTCAGGCATTCGCGCCCGAATCTCCTGCAACTTTACCGGCTCGAAAGACGGCGCGGGGTGTGTCTCGTCAGCGCCGCGAGTTTCCCGCCGCTGATCGCCGACGTTCTTCAGGTCGAGCAGCGACCTGGCGTGACATCTCTCCGAATAGTCGAAAGCCCTCTCCGGGTCATTCTTCGCCGTGTACGCGAAATCAATACCTAAGTCATAAACACTCTGTTCGGTGTCGAAGAAGCTGTACTTGTTATTCGTCTCTCGTATCTTCTGGCGTTGCTGCTCGAAGAGAGAGAGAGTCGTCTCCAGCTCTTGCTCGACGGAAGGGCAATTGGCAACCGCGGCGCAGGCGAGAAATTTCCCCTTGTGCGCGACGTAGATGAACGCCTGAAAATTTAATTGCTCGTAGAATTCGATTGCCTGATCATAGCTCTCGATGGCCTTGCTGAAATCTCCCGCCAGCCGATGCACGTTTCCGAGTTGGAGGAGCGAATAGGCGACGGCGTCCCGTTGCGTGCCCTGATCCGGAATGCTCTTTCCGCTCTCTAATGCGAGTCGGATGTTTTTGAGCGCCTCGTCGTAGTTATGCCGACCAGCATACATCAAGCCCAAACTTGCGTAAGAGCGAGAGACATTCAACTGTCGTCCCGCGTCCAGCGCCAAACGCAAAGACTCCCTTGCGAAAGCCATCCCTGCGTCGGTCAGGCCAAGCGCGTTAAGGGGGGCGGCGGTTGTAATGTAAGAGCGCCAGAGCGGTAGGGAGTCAGAGTTTGCACTCGCCAGCAAGTCATAGTTTTCACTCGCCAGCAACAGACTCTGCCAGTGAAAGGTGAGGGCTTTGCGGTAATTACCTAAGCGCAAGTATTCGATCCCCAATTGGTCGTTGACCTTCATCATCCCGGCAACGTCACCCACCCGCCCCAGGATTTCCAGCGAGCGCTTGCTGTATTCGAGCGCCTGCGAATAGTTGTTGAGGCCGATGTGTGCATTAGCGATGGCATTGAGAGCCTGTCCGAGCAGCCACCTGTATCCGCCCAACTCGCTCCCGCGTTGCACCGCCTCGAACTCCGATAGACTATTCAGTGATTGCGCATCCAGGAGGAGGGAGTGGCCGACCGGATACCTGACGTAGAGCGCGTCGTACTTATCGCCGTTCTCTTCAAAGATTCGCGCGGCCTCTGCGTAGAACTCACGCGCTGCGCCGGTCTTGAATTGACGGAGTTGCTCGTGGCCTGAGCGCATGCGCGCCCGCCCTCCCGCCAGCGCCACTCGCTGTTCGCGCGTTGTGGCGGAGTAAAACTTTACCAAGTCTATGATGAAATGGTCGTCCCCCTTCGCCACTTGCAAGTTGCCCACGTCCGACAACATGCGTAGCTTTTCGCTTGCCTCAAGGGCTGGCCCCTTCGCCGCGGAATCGAGGTAGTCGTCGAGCAGCCTGTTTTCGATGAAGCTACCGGAGAAGTCGCGGACGCGCGTGAGTAAACGCCACGCAGTCTCGTCGTCTCCGGCTCGCATCGCGGCGAGGAAATCCCGGAAAGCTTGTTCTTTGTCCAACGCGGCCTTGTTCTTTTGCGACTTGAGCGATTCTAGCCGACGCTGCGCCTCGTTCGCCCAGGGTGAAGCGGAGTCTTTCTCAAGGTAGGCGCGCCAATCGTCCTCTGCCTGTCGGGGCAACATCATGTACTCATGAACCAGCGCGCGGTTGAAGAGCGCTTCGAGGAGCGACGAGTCCAATTCAAGCGCGCGGACGAGATATTTGAGACTCGTGCCGAAGCTCTCAAGCCCCCCCCCGGCCTCGTCTTTCTGGCGTTCGGCCTTAGCGCGCTCAAGCCATGCCGCGCCGAGGTCATTGTTGATTCCGGCGTTGTTCGGATCGGCCTTCAACGCCTCTTCAAGATTGGTTATCGCCTTATCGAACTGTTGTTCGTACAGGTAGAGTTTGCCGAGAGCGTGGCTGGAGGCGGGGCCGGGATGGTCGTTTGCTGCGTCCTGTAGGATTCGCTCTGCTCGGTCACGGGAGTTAATGTCAACCCTCTGTCCGCTGCCCCTGGTGTTGGTCGGCGGCGCATAGCCGAGGCCGGTTAGACGCACCTCGACGGGGCGCTCGTCCCGATACGCGGCTTCGAGCGCAATCAAACCCTTATCAACGTCGGACTGATAAACGAAGAGCCGCCACACGCCGAAGGAGAGTCCGGCGACGACGAGTAATGTCGCGGCAACCGCCAAAGGCGATGCGGAGAAAGCCCGCGTCCATGATAATCGCGGGCGGACTCGGTCAGGCTTTTCACGCGTTCTTTTTTTTCCAGCCGCCGTTGCCGCGTATTCCTTTAATCCTTGCGCGAGCCTCAGGTTCCGGCGTCTGTCCCTGGTCGTTAGGAAATGTTGCTCGAATCTCTCCCGCTCGGCGTTCGTCAGAGCGCCGCCCACGTACTGGTCAATCAACTCCTCTTTGACTATCTCTAATTCCTCGAAGTACTCGTCGTCGGTCAGAAGGCGCTCCTCGACCCTTTCTCGCTGGTCTTCGTCAGCCGACTGACCTAGCAGGTACTCTCTGATTTTTATACTGTCTTCAGGGCGCAACGTCACCGCGACTAACCGCCTTTCGTCACCGAGAAGGCTCTACACTTATATGTCCGGTATTTGAATATATTTCTCTAACACTCCGTTGGTTGCCGCAAACAGTCTTCGAGGCACTCTTTAAGGGCTAATTTGATGCGGTGTATGCGAATCCGAAGAGCATTGGGGGCGATGCCCAGCCGGCGGGAGAGTTCCTTGCGTTGATCTATCTTCACCCGCTGCTCTTGGTTGTAGTACTGCAAGATTCGTTCTCGGTCCTGTTCCGGGAGATGTCCGAGGCATTGTTCGAGGCACACGTGCTCGCGCTCGCGCTCGTCCGCCGGGACCTGCTCGGGAGTCGGAGGCGCTTCGGTTGGAGGCTTAACCTTCCAATACTCTAAAAGTATGTTTTTGGCGACCGCGTAAAAATAGTAAGCCGGGTCTCCCACATACCCTTCCGCCACATCCTGCGATTTTCTGGTGACACGGTTAATAGCCTCGTCCGCTAAATCTTCTGCCTCCTGGCAGCCGCGGCTGGCGAAAATTTCGATGAGGCGGCGGCGAATCTTCTCGTACTTCTTTCCGGCTTGCTCACGATCTGCGTCGAGCCAAGAGAGCATCTTGTCGAACGCCACCTGAGTTATCACCGAATTCTTGTTCATACAGCAGGTACTACGATGCTACGTGAGATTAACGAGGACGTTACTTGAGGCATTTAAGCGAAAGTTCTTTTCGCAACAGTAACCCATCTCCGGCTGACGTAGGTGAAGGGTAAACAGTCTATCAAATCGTGTCAACGTAATTCTCAACCGACGTAGATACTGTGATCCTCACGTCACGATGAAATATTTTTCGTGATACTCCATTCATGGCTGAGAAAGTAATTCGCCGAATCGGGGCGCGGGAGGAGGCCATGGGCTTCAACCTACCTTCCAATAACTCACCTAGCTTAGCCAGTAGCGCATCCGGCCTGTAAGAGCCTGCTGCCAGGGTTGTATGACCGCACCCTAGTACGGGGCATCGACCCGACGAATAATCCACCGCGCCAACTGAGTAAGGCCGAGGTTGACGCTCACACTTCACTATAAGGAGTCAGTCATGGTCAGTTCCAAAGACAAAGCAACTACAAAAGGAGTGAAACAGCTGCCCGCACAGGGCCAGCAGAAGGCGGCGCTGTTTGAACGGGAGCGGGCGCAATTCAAGGCGCTCCTGCTCGGCAATCCGAACTACTTCGGCAACCTTGAGGGTAGCAAGTTCAAGCCGGCGCTCAAGATTCAAGGCAACACGACCTACGAGCAGATCGGCTGCGTGGGCTTTCAGCCGCAGTTCAACCGGCTCGAAGCCGTTGTGTTCGTCAAGCAACAGGGCGGCTACGGCGGCGGCTTGTGCTCGAACGGCTCGCAAGAGTACGTGCGCTTTTACCTCTCGAACGACAACGGCACGACCTGGCAGGACGAGGGCGTGACCAGCTTTACCGCTTATAACATTCCCGCCAGCGTGACCCGCCAGCAGCGGCTGGAGTATGCCGTCACGCTCGACATTAAGCCGCGCCGGAAGTTCTGCTTCAACAGCAACATCGTGTTGGTTCGCGCCATCCTGTCGTGGAACATTGCGCCGCCGCCGAACACGCCCAACTACAATCCGGTCTGGGGTAACGTCCACAACACACACATCCAGATCGCGCCCAGGCCGAGGTTCATACTCGGCGACCTCTTCGATGAGTTGAAGCTGCAACTGCCGGGTGAACTCTCGGCGGCTGTCAATCTGACGCAGGAAGTGGCCGCCGCTCAGCCGCAGCCGTTGGGCGCAGTTGAGTTGCAAAGTCTCTACGCCAACACAAGAGTCGAGCCGCACCGCTTCGCCCTGGCCGAAGCGCACAAGCTGCTGACGGAGCAGGCGGGCGACGAGGCGCTGGCGGCGGGCGTCTCCCCGCTGTCGCAGCTGGGGCTCGACCTGAGCGACATCTACGCCTTGATCTTGAGCGGCGACGGTAACACCAATTACGAGGAGTTGGAGTGCGTCGGCCTCAATCCGAACTCGGACACGCTGGTCGGCACGATCAGAGTTAAATTGCCGAACGGCTATTCAGGCAACCTGTGCAGCGCGGGCAGCCGCGAGTACGTCACCTTCTGGGCCGATTTCGATAACAACGGCAGCTTCGAGACCTGTCTCGGCACGACTTCGGTGCTGGTGCATGACATCGCGAAATTGCCGCGAGAGGGACTGGAGTACGCCGTCTTTCTGCCGGTGGACTTCACTAGATGGCGGCGACCGTGCCGCGCGGGCGCGGTAGTCGTAAGGATTCGCGCGATTCTATCGTGGCAGATACCCCCGCCGTGCTCGAACCCGAACTTCGTGCCGGTGTGGGGCAACCGTGAAGAGACGCTAATCCACATCCGGCCCGGACCGCAGACAGACCCGGGCATACACGAGCCCTTTATCGAGACGGTGGGCGGCATGCGCGTGTCGCGTATCAATAACGTCTCCGGTCTGGCTAACGGCGCGGCTGACACGGCAGGCTTTACGGCCTTCGACAGCCCCTTCGGCGGCGAGGTCATCATCGCCGGGCACATCGCGTACCCGACCAACAGCAGCGCGGGCGCAGCGCCCCTGAAGTACAAGGTCTCCGTGAGCAGCGACGGCGGCGCCTCGTGGCAAGCGAAAACCGACACGTTCTCCGTCGGGCGCACGCAGATCGTGAACGGCGTCCCATCGCCGTTGCCTGATGCCGCGCAGTCGGTTGATGCGAACAACTACTACGAGTACCGCGAAGACCTGACCGGCGGCGGTTCCGACGCGCTCATCTTCGTCACCGGCAATGTCCTCTACCGCTGGCAGACCGGAGGACTGACCGGGACTTGGAAGATTAAGATCGAGGCCATTGATCCGGCGCAACCCGCCGTGATCTTCAACAGCAACGTGGTGACTGTCCGGCTGGACAACGCCGCGCCGGAGCTCGCACTTGACATCACTTCCGGCGGCGGTGTCTGCGCTGACTTCAACATCGGAGATCAAATCTCCGGCGCCTACTCAGTCTCGGATGAACACTTAGGCAGCCTCAGCCTGACCGTCGAGCCGTCTCTGGGCGGTGTGTTTACCGCGCCCGTGGGCGCCCAGGGGGCGAGTTCAATCTCGCGTTCGTACCCGACCGTCTCGACGACGGGCGAGGCGGGCAACTGGACGCTGGATACGACGGGCATGCCGCGCTGCGGCTACATCATTCGCTTGAGCGCATCTGACAGAACTATCGTCAACAGTGGGACCGTCGGATGGGGTAACAATACGGTCGTTGGCCTCTGCTTGCGTCAGCCGGGCACGTAAACAAACATCGGAAGGCGGCTCAAAGGCACAGAAACAAGTCTGCGCCCAATCAGACCGTCGTAGAAAGCAACTCTTTTAACCGCGGCCCTGACTTCTCAACGAAGTTAGGGCCGTTTAATGGTGATTTCAAAATCAAAAACTGAAAATATCCGAGAGGTTAAATAGAACAAGTTGAGCCCCTCAAACTAAAATGAGAACTTAAACCCGAACTGAATTATTCTTGCAGGAGTTGTTGTCCGCAGGGGGAACCATAAGTTTGCCGCAACGGCAAACTTATGGTTCAAGTTTCAACGAACCTACACTTATAGTCGCGAGTAAGTGAGCCCGGTCTGGCCCTGGTATTTGCCGCCGCGGTCTTCGTAGGAGGTGTCGCAGGCTTCGTCGGACTCGAAGAAGAGGACTTGGCCGATGCCTTCGTTGACGTAGACGCGCAGGGGGAGGTCGGCGAGGTTGCCGAGTTCTATGACGAGGCGGCCCGTCCAGCCGGCTTCGAGCGGTGTAGTGTTGACGATCAGGCCGGCGCGCGCGTAGGTTGACTTGCCCATGCAGATGGCCGTCACGTTGCGCGGCATGCGGAAGGTCTCGACTGTGACGCCGAGGGCGTAGGAGTGCGGCGGCATGAGGTAGTAGAGTGAGCCGTCGTCGGCCGTGCGTAAGGGGGGCTCGACCAGCGAGCTATCGTCGAAGCGCTTGGGGTCGATCTCGCGCCCGTGAATCGGCGAGAAGACGCGGAAGCCGTCGTCGGCCAGCCGCATGTCGTAGCCGTAAGAGGAGGCCCCGGCCGAGATGATGCGGCGGCCCTCGACCTCGCGGACCAGTTTGGAGTCGAAAGGCTGGATGAGCCCGGCCTCCTCGGCCATGTGGCGAATCCAGCGGTCTGATTTGACGGTCATCGTTGCTGTATGCCTGTAAGAGTTCGGATTAAGAGAGCGCCGCAAGGATAATAAGTAAAAAGGTAAAAGGCAAAAGGTAAAAGTCAGGCGGGAGCCGAATTTCTAACTTTTACCTTCTGCCTTTTTATTTTTGACTCTGCTTGATGCTGAGCGTGCCGTCGGTGACGCGGAAGGAGAGGAAGGCCCCGCCGGCCCCGGCGCGGGCGCGGATCGAGCGCGGCGTGAAGGTCGTGCGCTCCAAGGGTACGAGTTCGGGGTAAGCGTTCTCGATCTGGCCCGAGCGGAGCACATCCGCGCTGACCTCCGCGTTGAAGCCCGCGGGCAGCTCGACCGAGAGGTCGCCACGGGCCAGCTCGACCTGCGCGCCCGCGCCGCGCCAACTGCGCGCCGCGACGTTGACGCGGACTGTGCCCGCGCCGACGGTGGCCCTGACCACGCCGCCCGTGAGCGTCAGCGTCGCGTCCGATTCGAGCGCCTTGAGGCTGATGGAGCCTTCGACGCCGGAGAGGCTGATCGCGCCGCGCCCGGCGTCTATCTCCAGGTCGCACAGCGCGGGGACGCGGATGCGGTAGTCAACCTTCCATGGCAGGTTCAAGAGATGCTTCGGAAATTTCTTCGCCACGCGCTTCATGTAGTCGCGGTCGTGCGTGCCCGCGGTGATGACGCGCAGGTGGTTGATGTCTTCGTCGATGGTGAAGGTGTTGACGGTGGCCAGGAGCGCCAGCTCCTCTTCCGTGTTCGCGTAAAGCTCCAGCTCGGCCGTGATGTCTACTTCGGATTTGGGCCAGGCTTCGATGGTGATCGTGCCGGCGGGCGCGCCGACAATGGTCAGCGTGCTGCCGTAGTTGAAGCGGCGCGCCTCGTGGCGGCTCGTCGCGCGCTTGAGCGCGGGCGTGGCGGCAGGGGTCGGCGCGTTCTGCTGCTCGCGCTGCTGCGCGTGGGCGCTGATGCTGAATGAAAGAAGCGCGAGCGCGCCGAATAAGATGAGCAGAGAGAAGGCGCGCCCGCGGGGCGTTTGTCTGGAGTTGTACATCAGCGCGCGATGAAAGAGATTTTCCCGCGCTGGTTGAAGACCGTGAGCGTCGCGCGCGGGCCGTCGCCGACGTTGCCGTAGATCTTGCGCCCGCCGCCGACGTTCGAGAGCCCGCGCGTGTCGAACGCGTTGAGATCGATTGACTGCGGTTGGCCGCTGGCGACGAGGCTGAAGGCGGAGTTGCGCGGGATGCTGATGTTGATGTCGCCTGAGAGCGACTTGAAGGTGTAGGAGCCACCGGCCACCAGTTCGCCGTCAAAGAGCATGTGGCCGACGCCGTTCTCGGCGATCACTTCGGAGGCGCGGATGCCCGTCAGGTCTATGTCGCCGCTGGTGGAGACGCGCGCGCGCACCATCCCGCCGCGCACGTTGTTGATGCTGATGTTGCCGCGCTTGGTCTCTATGTCCACGGTCGAGTTGACGGGGACGCGGACGATGAAGTTGATGTCGCCGACCATGCGCCCGCGGTTGTCGCGGACGATGTCGATGCCGACGCAGCTCTCGGTCTGCTCAGGCTTGAACTGCGCGTCGGGCGAGTAGAGCTTGGCGGTGACCAGAATCTCGTTCTTCTCCCAGGTCTCGACCGTGATCGTGCCTGAGACGTTGCGGACTTCGAGGCGGACGTTTTTCGACGCCGGGTACTTGCGCGTGACGCTCCGCTGCGCGAAGGCCGCAGGGGAAACGGCGTGGACAATGAGGGCCAGTGTGGCCAGGGTCAGGACGGCGCGCGAAGCTTTTGTCCTGCGGCGCGCGCCGAGCGTGCGATTGTTCATCTCTCTACTGTTCACCAACCCCTCGAAAGCGATTGTCTTCGTTGCGGGAGAGGCTCTGTAGCTCGTCTCACAGGTCTGAAAATTCTTTAAGGAGCTGCACCTGATCGCTGAGCGCGGCGTTGAGCATCTCCTCCGTCACTTCGTCGTGCGGCTGTTCGGAGAGCTTGCGCTGAGACTCTTTGATCGTCTCGTCCAGGAGGTTCAGGTTGTGCTCGAAGTCCTCGCGCACCTGCGGGCTCCAGTGGCCCTTGCGCTCCTCGACGATCTGCGTCCAATACTTGATCTGCTGCTGCTGCCAGGCGCGGGTGTTATCGGCGAAGGCGAAGGAAGCCGGCGCGCCGCTGCCGTCCGCGTCCTTGATAGCCACGACGGCGCCGCCCGCACTAGCTACCCTCTGCAAGCCGCGCAGGCCGAAGAACGTCGCCATCGAGGCGACGACGATGATGGCGATGACGGCCATCGCCACTTGCGGGAGCGAGAGTTCCCAACTGCGCCCCATCATGCGCGACCACCAATCCTCGCGCCGAGCCGCGGGCTGTGTGTCGCGTGCCGCTGCCGCCACAGCGGCCGCCTCAGTTTCGGCCTCGACCGTGTTGCGAATCCGCAGCCAGAGGGCGCGCTCGTTCGGGGGCGCGACGTACTCGCCGCGGTTCTCGCGGCAGAAGCTGACAATCGAATTCATCTCGGCATGCACGTTGAAGCAGGGGAAACAGTCCTCCAGGTGCGCGCTGAAGGCCGCGTGGTCTTCACGGCCGAGCGCCCCGTCAAGGAAGTCGCTCAAGAGTTCGTGGCACTTCTCGCAGTTCATGGTCTTTCTAACCTCGCTAATACAGAAGAACTCAAAACGCTGGGGGCGGCGCGGCTGAGCAATCTTGGGGAGACTGCATGAGCTGATGACTTCCACCTTCGGCCGGAAGTCGCTCGGTCCCGTGTGTTCGGTGTTGCCCGCACGGGTTTCGCGGAGGGTCGGTTGAACCCGACGGGACGCTCTTTGAAGCTATTGGGCCGCATTCTGTTGCCTCAACAAGTTGCGTAATTTCATGCGCGCCTTGTGTAGCTGCGACTTGCTGGTGCCGACCGAGCAGCCCAGCATCCGGGCTATCTCCTCGTGCTCGTGCCCCTCCACGTCGTGGAGCACGAAGACCGTGCGGTAGCCTGGGGGCAGTTGCGCGATGGCCTTGTCCAGCGCGATGCGGTCAACCACCGGCATCGCGTTGGGGTTCTCCGTCCCCATGACGATCTGCACGGGGGTCTCGCCCTCTTCGGTCGTCTGCTCCAGCTTGACGCTGCGCTTGCGGAAGTGCATCAAGACTTGGTTGACCGTCAGGCGGTGGAGCCAGGTCGTGAAGGCCGACTCGCCGCGGAAGCTTCCTATTTTGCGAAAGAGCTGGATGAAGACCTCTTGGGCGAGGTCTTCGGCCTCCGAGATGTTCTGTGTCATGCGGAGGCAGAGTGAGTAAACGCGACGATTGTGGCGCTGGTACAGCTCCTCGAAGGCTGGCATGTCGCCCCCGGCGGCCTTTTGCGCCAGCGCATAATCGGTTGTTTGCGTTGTCTCAGTTTCGGCTGCGGTCACTTGTCCCTTGTTCTTGAAGGCCGCCGAGGAGAGGGTCTCTCTCTTCACAACCGCCACTTCAGAACCGGCCAGCAGACGCGCCCCGTTGTCAAAGGAGGGCTGTCAAATGCCTTCCGCCGACTTGTGATGCGGCGCTTTCGGCGCGTCGTTGCCTTGTCCGGCCAAAAGATAATCTTTTTCGTGTGCAGAAACCAACGCTATCGTGCGCCGGACGCGGATTCCGGCTCCGGCTCCGGCCTGCGCTGTCTACAGCGAACGATAAGCCGCCCGCCCGCGCGGCCTAGCCCTCCGGGCAGAGTGGCGCTCGGGATAGCTTCGGCTGGCTTTTAAGATACGGGCAACGGCGCGCTCTGACAAGCCCCGACGCGCCCGCGCGGGCTTCTCTTAAATTCGTTTCAGGTTTATAGTCTAGCTCACCCCCTGTCAAACCCGAGCCGGCCCCAGACGTTTCACGGCTGACCACAACACGAGCGCCCGTCCCCTGCGCGCGCGCAGACCGAAAGGAGTCTGTACCGATGCCCTCGCACACAGACGAGACGGGGGGCCGCCGCGTGGCCTTCGCACAGGCCGCATTGTGGCTGCTCTTGCTATTGCTGGCCGCGCCCGCGTCGCCCGCCCAGGACGATTCGCAAGGGAGCGAGGCGCGCCCGCGCGCGCTCCCGAATTTCCATCAGGTCAACGAGAAACTTTACCGCGGCGGGCAGCCGCGCGAGGGCGGCTTCCGCGAGCTGGCTGCGCGCGGCGTCAACACGGTCCTCAACCTGCGCGACGACGACGCGCGAGCGGACGCGGAAGGCACGGAGGCGCGCGCCGCGGGCCTGCGCTACTTCAACATCCCGCTCGGGCGGCTCGGCAGCCCCACGGACGAGCAGGTCGAACGCGCGCTCGCGCTCATCAGCGCGACCGAGAACGGCGTCGTCTTCGTCCACTGCGCGAAAGGCCAGGACCGCACAGGCACAATCGTCGCCGTCTACCGACTCATGCACGACCGCTGGACTGCCGACCGTGCGACCGACGAGGCCGAGCACTACGGGATGAAGTTCTGGCAGCGCGGCATGAAGGGTTACATCAACGACTACTACCGGCGACGCGCGCCCGCTCAAATCAATTGAAACCTTCGCCTCCCTGGGAGCACTTACTATTCCCGACTAAACGTTGCCCCAGGGAGGACGAAGATGACCCTGCTTTTAACTTCCGCTTTTCTGGTTCTCTCACTCGCCGTCCCAGCGCCGCAGTGTAAGGAAGAGATTGTGCGCGACAGCTCCCACCCCGTGTGGAAGGCGATTGACGCACAGTACGCCAAGCTCGCCGAGGCGATGAGGAAGAGAGACGTGGACGCCCTGTTCGCGCTCTACACGCCTGACTTCCACGCCGTGACGCCCACGGGAGAGGTGTGGACGCGCGAGCGGTCCCTGGCTTACCAGAGGAACGGGCTCGCGCAGGTCAAGGAGACACGCCACATCAGCAACACGATCCTGCGGCTGGCGACCTGCGGCGATAAGGCCACGGCGACGGTCCTACAGGCTTGGTACAGGACGCAGATGATGGGCGGCAAGCCGCGGCGTGTGGAGACCAACGCCGTTCAGGATGAACACTGGGTCAGAACGACGGACGGCTGGAAGCGCGGGGATATAGATGAAGTAAAGAACGGCGTCGCCTTCGTGGACGGCAAGCGTGTTAATACGAACACCCCGTTTGACCCGGAGGCCCCGGAGTATGACCCTTACGACCCGCACCCTAAACGGCCCGTCGCGGAGGCGCTCCTCACGCTCATCACCGAGCAGGGTCTCGAACAGGCGCTGCGAAGTTATCGAACTTTGAAGCAGTCCAATGACTACTACGTGAGCGAGGTTCAACTAAACGCTCTGGGCTATCGGCTGCTCGGCATGAAGAAGGTCAGGGAGGCCATCGAAATCTTCAAGCTCAACGTCGAAGCCTACCCTGAGTCTGCCAACGTGTACGACAGCCTGGGCGAGGCTTACATGCTGAACGGTGACAAGGAACTCGCCGTCAGAAATTATCGGAGGGCGGTCGAGCTGAACCCGCAGAACACCAACGCCGCAGACATGTTGAGGAAACTCCGGCGCGAAGATACCGCCCAATGATGAAACGGCGGTTACTGGCTCTGCTTGCTGCTCATCGCTTCGATGCGGCCGATCTCTTCCAACGCCAACGGGTACTCGACGAAGTTCCTGTTGCCGTTCTCTTTGACCCACCGCAGATGCGTCAGCGCCGCCTCGTGGCTGCCCGCGAGGGAGAGGTCCAGGCCCACGTACGCGTGAGCCTCCGTCAGCTTGTCGTTGTCCGTCGCCAACTCCAACAGCTTCTCGGCCGTTAACTCACGGCGCAGATACCTGATGACAGGATACGGCCACTCCGTGGCGTCCAGCTTCGTCGCCGCGTCTTCGAGGACTTTGGCGGCGTAAGGATTATCGCGGCGCTGTTGACGGAAGCCGAGGTTGGCCGCCACGGCCATGTACGCCGAGTGCCGGTCGCGCCAGCCCTGTCGCTTGAGGTAGTTGATCGCGTCGGAGGCCGCCATGACGCCGTACGCGCGGCGCAGGTAAAGATAGCTGCGGGTCCGGAACGAGTCGTGGTTTTTAAAGAGGATGACGGTGGTCGGGACCGGCGTCTCGATCTGCGCTCTAGGGAAGAGGAGCGAGATCACCTGGCGGAACGGCTCAAGACGGATGGCCAGCTTGCGGATGTCGCGCTCGGCGGCGTTGCCGATGAGCGTGAAGTTTTTCGACTGCATGCTGATCCAACTGTCCTTCGCAGACGAAGAGGCGGGGGACAGCAGCAGCAGCAGGAAGGAGACAACAAGCAGGCGGGCGGCGTGGATTTTTCTCATCACTGTTTGAGGTTTGTTGTGAACTCTGGCCGGGAGATGAGTCGTGGACCTCGGTAACATTATTGCCAAAGGCGGGCGCTGTCAAATACGTGTTCGCGCCACGGCCTGTTGCTTCTCTATGGTTTGAATCAAACCATCACCTCAAGTCCAGTAGGTGCGGTCGAGCGAGCGGTAGCCGACGGCCTCGGCGACGTGCTGCGCGCGTATCTCGTCGTGGCCTTCGAGGTCCGCGATTGTGCGGCTGACTTTAAGGATGCGGTCGTAGGCGCGCGCCGAGAGCCCCTGGCGTGTCATCGCGGATTCGAGCATCCGCTCGCTCTCCGCGTCAATCCGGCAGTAGCGGCGAATCAGGCGCGGCGGCATCTGTGAGTTCGAGAAGATACGGTCGCCGCGCAGCCGCGCGAGTTGCCGCTCCCTGGCGCTGAGCACGCGCGCGCGAATCTCATCAGAACCTTCACTGCTCGCCTCCTTGCCCGCGAGGTCTTTGAAGCGCACCGCGGGCACATCGACGTGTATGTCTATGCGGTCGAGCAGCGGCCCGGAGACGCGCCCGACGTAGCGCTGAATCTGGGGCGGCGTGCAGCGGCACTCTCTGGTCGGGTCGTTCCAGAAGCCGCAGGGGCAAGGGTTCATAGCCGCCGCGAGCATGAACGAGGACGGGAAGGTCAGCGTCATCGCCGCGCGGCTGATGGTCACCGTCTGGTCTTCGAGGGGCTGGCGCAGGGCTTCCAGGACGCTGCGGTCGAACTCCGGCAGCTCGTCCAGAAAGAGCACGCCGTGGTGCGCGAGGGAGACTTCGCCGGGGCGGGGGACGCTCCCGCCGCCGATCAAGCCCGCGTCGCTGATCGTGTGGTGCGGCGAGCGAAAAGGTCTTTCGGTGACGAGCCCCGAACGGCCCGTGAGCCCCGCGACCGAATGAATCTTCGTCAACTCCAACGCGGCCTCGAATTCGAGCGGCGGCAGGATGGTCGGCAGCCGCTTGGCCAGCATGGTCTTGCCGGAGCCCGGCGGCCCTATGAACAAAAGATTGTGCGCCCCGCTGCAAGCGACTTCGAGCGCGCGCTTGGCCGCGTACTGCCCGCGCACTTCGCGGAAGTCAACACTGTGGTGATCCGAAGTCTTCAACACCTCGGAGGGGTCAACGCGCAGCGGCGCGGGAGGCACAGCAGAGCGCAAGAGCGTGATTAACTCGACCGCGCCGCGCAGGGAAGAGACGCCGTAGACATTGACGCCCGTGACGACCGCGGCCTCGCGCGCGTTCTCTTCGGGCAGGATGAGGTGTTTGATGGCTGAGGCGCGGGCGCGCATCGCGATGGGCAGCGCGCCGCGGACAGCGCGGACGCGCCCGTCTAAAGACAACTCGCCGACGGAGAGCGTGTCGGTCAGGCTCTCGGCGTCCTGTAGGTCGCCGTTCGCGCCGAGGATGCCGAGCGCGATGGGGAGGTCGAAGCTCGCGCCCTCCTTGCGCACGTCGGCCGGCGCGAGGTTGATCGTCGTCTTGTGAAACGGGAAGAAGAAGCCGCAGTTGGTGATGGCCGCGCGAATGCGCTCGCGCGACTCGCGCACGGCGGCGTCCGGCAGGCCGACGATGGTCACGCTCGGGGCTGCGTCCGCCTCGCCGCGCGCGGGCGTCAAATCAACTTCGATATCCACGAGGTCGGCGTCAATGCCATAGACGGCGGCCGATTGCGTGCGAAAGAGCATAGTGAGAAATGCTCCTCTGCGAAGGTGGAAGCAGCGGCGAGTGCCGCAAAGGAGAAGTGTGCCGTCGGGCCAAAAGAGTCGAGCGCGCTTGCGTGTCGGACATCCGACACGCAAGCGCGCTCGTTAGGGTTTATCAAGCATCCAGAACCGGGTGGGTCGAACGCTTTTTTTAAATTTTTACCTGCCGCTCCGGCGGCGCGTCGAGGACGAAGGCGCGGCTTTCGGGATTCTGACTTCCTTGCCGGCCTCGAACTCCGAGTTGACGCCGACGCCGTTCATCTTGGCGATCTCCTCGGCCGAGACGTTGTGAATCGCGGCGAGGCGGGTCGGCGTGTCGCCCGAGCGGGCCTTGACCTTCATCATGCCCGGCGCGGCGGGCGTCGCGTCCGCGGCGACGGTCGCACGCTTGTAGCTCGTCATCTGCACGTTGTTGCTGCCCGGCGCAACATCGCGGCGCTCGACCGGGATGCCCTTCAGCGCGGCGACGAACTGGTCTGCACGCCCCGCGGGGATGCGGACCCTGTAAGCCTCGCCGCGCGGCGTCACGTCGCGCCGCAGTTCCGGGTTGAGCATCCGTACGAAGTCAACGCTCGTGTTGGTCGTCTGCGCGATCAGGTGGAGGCTCGTCGCCGTCGGCACCTCGACCACGTCGTAGGCGAGCGCCGGGTCGGGCCGGACGCCCTTGAAGCCGTACTTCTCCGGGTTCTTCGCGATCAGCATCGTCGCCAGGATGGCCGGGACGTAGTTGCGCGTCTCCTGCGCGATGTACGGGAAAATCTGCCAGTAGCTGCGCGAGCCGGCGCGCGAGATGGCGCGGTCGATGTTGCCCTGGCCCGTGTTGTAGGCGGCCATCGCCAGCTGCCAGTCGCCGAAGTGGTTGTAGAGGTCTTTGAGATATTTGGCCGAAGCGCGAGTGGCCTTCTCGAAACTGTTGCGCTCGTCAACCCAGGCCGTCTGGCGCAGGCCGTAGGTGCGGCCCGTGCCGGGGATGAACTGCCAGAGCCCGCAGGCCGCAGCCCAAGAGCAGACGCGCGGCCGCCACGCGCTCTCGACCTGTCCAAGCCAAGTCACATCTTCGGGTACGCCTTCCTCGCGGAAAATCTTACGCGCCATCTGCATGAACTGGCCCGAACGGCGGATGCCCGTTTCCATTGTCGAGCGCCCGCGGCCCTGGTAGAAGTTAATGAACTGCTGGATCAGCGGGTTCGTCTCAATCGGGAAATCGAGGGCGTTCTTGGCGATTTCGATGCCGGCGACATCTTCAGGGTCAACAATTGATTCTTCCGGCGTGAGAATCAGCTTGGCGTATTCGTCAAGCGGCGATGGCTCGAATTTCTGCTGCTTGAAGCCGACCTCCGACTCCTCCTGGTCGCCCTGCTGGAACTGGCCCGTGGAACTCGCCGGAACCATCTGTGCCAAATCCGTGCGCGGCGTCACCTGCTGCGGCGGGACTTCGAGGCGGTAGACGCGCTCGACGAGTTCGAGGTAGTAGGTCTGTAGCTTCTGGCTGGCGCGCACGTCCAGGCCGGACTCCAGGATGGTGTCCACGGCGCGGTCAAACTTCTCGCGGGCCTGGAGGCGCTCGCCCGCCTTGAGGTGCAACTCACCCTCTTTGAAGCGGGCCTCGGCCTGACTGATGACCTGCGTGACGCGCACGTCCATCTTCTCGATCTCGGTCGGGATGGAGCGCGCAGACGAGCCACTGGGAATCTGTGCGAAAGCGTTAACGGTGGGCAGCGCGAGCGCCGCGAAAAGGGCGGCGCGAATGATTACGCGGGGGAAGCTCGTTGTCATCAATCGTCTCTTCTCCTTACTGACGAGGCTTAGGGCGAATCCACGACGGCGACTCGTCCCCGTAGAGAGTCGCGCGCGAGCGGCATCCACAAAAACTAACGCGAGGGGCTTATAAAAGTTCCTTTATTGACCCGGCCCGCAGGGCAGGTCACGCTTGCGAGCCGGCAGTTAGCGGAGGTTATCACACGATTTTCCGCAGTGTCAAACAAATCACCACTTAAAATAGAAGGCGAAGCGGTAAGATTTTCCACTTAAATCCGCTTCGCCTGTGCATTTAAAGATGCCCGCGCGGGGCGTTGGGTTGTGCCCTCTGCGGAAGATTTTTTGGGGCCTGGAAGGCCGAAAATGTCCCGAAAACCCTCTATTTCAGGCCGATTTCAGGCCGTGCGCGGGCTTGCCACCTGCGGCACGCGGGCCGGCCTGGCAGGTGTCGCCGCCGGCGGCACGACCCTGTCCTTGAGCGCCTCGCGGAAGACCTGCCGGACGTTGTCCGCAAAGACGAAGCGGATGTCCCCGAAAAGCTCCTTCGGCACCTCGTCCATGTCGCGCCGGTTGAGCTGCGGGAGGATGATGGTCGAAACGCGCGCCCGCCGCGCCGCCAGGACCTTCTCCTTGACCCCGCCGACGGGAAGGACGTTGCCGCGCAGCGTGATTTCCCCAGTCATGGCCACGTCCTTGCGGATGGGCCGCAGCGACAGGGCCGAAACCATCGCCGTCGCCAGCGTGATTCCCGCCGACGGCCCGTCTTTGGGAATCGCGCCTTCGGGAATGTGTATGTGCAGGTCGTAGTTGTCAAAATCCTCTTCGGCGATCTCAAGCTCGCGGGCGCGCGACTTGGCGTAGGAGTAGGCGGCCTGGGCCGACTCCCTCATGACCTCGCCGAGCTGGCCCGTCAAGACCAGATTCCCCTTGCCCTTCATCCTGAGCGCCTCTATGAAGAGCACGTCGCCGCCGACGGCCGTCCAGGCCAGCCCGGTCGCCACGCCGACTTGATCCTTCTTCAAGACCTCGTCCGGCATCACCTTCGGCGCGCCCAAAAACTCGTGCAGGTTCTTCAAAGAGACGCGCACGGTCCCCTTGTGCCCCTCGGCGATGCGGCGGGCGACCTTGCGGCAGATTGTGCCAATCTCGCGCTCCAACTGCCGGAGGCCAGCCTCCTGCGTGTACTGCTGGATGATGGCCGCGAGAGCCGTCTTGGAGATGTTCAGGTCGCGCGCCGTGATGCCGTTCTCCTCAAGCTGTTTGGGCATGAGGTGGCGGCGCGCGATCTCGCGCTTCTCCTCTTCGGTGTAGCCGGCGAGCCGGATGACCTCCATGCGGTCCCGCAGGGCGGGCTGGATGGTGTCGAGCACGTTGGCCGTCGTCATGAACATCACGTTCGACAAATCGAAGGTGACGCCCAGGTAGTTGTCGCGGAAATTGTTGTTCTGCTCCGGGTCCAGGACTTCGAGGAGCGCCGACGAGGGGTCGCCGCGGAAGTCGGCCCCGACCTTGTCGATCTCGTCGAGCATGATGAGTGGGTTGTTCGTCCCGGCCTGCTGGACGGCCTGGATGATGCGGCCGGGCATCGCGCCGACGTAAGTTCGGCGGTGGCCGCGAATCTCCGCCTCGTCGTGGACGCCGCCCAGAGAGAGGCGGACGAACTTGCGGTCGAGCGCACGCGCAATCGAACGCCCCAGGCTGGTCTTACCCACACCCGGCGGGCCAACGAGACAAAGGATAGAGCCCTTCGGCTTCTCTTTTAATTTTCTGACGGCGAGCGCCTCGACGATGCGCTCCTTAACTTTTTCGAGCCCGTAGTGGTCTTCGTCCAGAATGCGCTGGGCCGTGATTAAGTCGAGATTATCGGCGGACGCTTTCGACCACGGGAGGTCCGTCATAATCTCCATCCAGTTCCTGAGCGTCGCCGTCTCGGCCGCGTCCGGGTGCATCCGCTCCAGCTTCTTCAACTGCCTGAGCGCCTCTTCTTCGGCGATCTTCGGCATCTTCGCCGCCTCAATCTTCTCGCGCAGTTGCGCGATCTCTTCCGCGAGTTCATTGCCCTCGCCGAGTTCCGACTGGATGGCCTTCAACTGCTGGCGCAGGTAGAACTCGCGCTGCGAGCGGTCTATGTCGGCGCGCGCCTGCGTGTTGATCTCCTGCTGGACGGTGAGAACTTCGATCTCTTTGTTGAGAAGCTCGTTGACGCGGCGCAGCCGCGCGGTCGTGTCCGCGATGTCGAGCACACTCTGCGCGTCTTCGACTTTCAGTTCGAGATTAGAGGCGGACAGGTCCGCGAGGCGGCCGGCGTCGTCCAGGTTGGCGATAATCGCCATCACCTCTGGCGAGATGTTCTTGCCCAGATTCGCCGCCTTCTCCATAGAGGCGCGGACGTTGCGGATGAGCGCCTCGACTTCGAGCGAGCGCTCAGGCGTGCTCGTCTCCTGCACGACCTGAAGGTGCGCGCGCAGGTACTCGCCCGCGACTTCGACCGACTCGATGCGCGCCCGCGCCAGCCCCTGCACGAGGATGCGGATGCGCCCGTCGGGCAGCTTCAGCATCCGCATGATGACGGCGACTGTGCCAATCTGGTAGAGGTCTTCGCCCCCAGGCTCCTCCTTGTCCAGGTCTTTCTGCGAGGCGAGCAGGATCATGCGGTTCTCGCCCAGGGCTTCGTCCACGGCGCGGATGGATTTATCGCGCGAGACGAAGAGCGGGACGATCATGAACGGGTAGATGACGATGTCCCTGAGTGGCAGCACGGGCAGCTCGTTCGGGATTTGGAGCTGCTGCTCGCCGCCCTCGGCTATTTCTAAACCTTCTGGAATATCTACGCTGTGTGATGACATAACAATTATACGAATCAATATGAAAGACGGATTAGAAGCTCTTCGGTTACACCGCCCGCGAAATTTACCCGTCCACTTCTTTAATCGGAACCTTAAATTCGGCTCCACGCCTGTCTTTGCGCTTCGGCAGCCGGACGGTCAGCACGCCGTCGCGCAGCTCGGCCGTCGCCTCCGCGACGTTGACCGTCCACCTCAGCGGCACGACACGGCTGAAGTGGCCGTAATTGCGCTCTGAGCATAGATGGGAAATGACACGATTTCGTGGCGCGCGTTTCTTCTTCTCGCCGCAGACGCGCAGGTGCGTGCCCGTCAGCCCGATCTTGATCTGCGAGGCCGCCACGCCCGGCAGCTCCACGCGCACAGTGATCTCGTCCTTCGTCTCGCACAGATCGACGGGCGGGGCCCACGACGCGCCCGCCACGGGGACTTCCGCCTCGGTCGCCTCCTGCAACGCCGCGTACAGACGGCCCACCCCGTCCCGCAGGCGCTCCAACTCGATTCTCTTTAGCCCGACGTGGGCAGCTTTAATCATAAGAACAGTGACGAGTGATAAGTGATAAGTAAGGGCAGCCGGTTTTTACTTATCACGGCCTCTCAGCTCCTTTCGCCGCCGTTCCGCCGCCAGCGCGGGCGCGAGGCTCTTCAGCTCGTGCATGAATTCCGAGACGTCCTCGAATTCGAGGTAGACGGAGGCGAAGCGGACGTAGGCGACCTTGTCCAGTTCCTTGAGCCTGCGCATGATCATCTCGCCGACCTTGCTGGTCGGGCGCTCGCGCTCAGGCGACTCCTGCACGTACTTCTCTATAGAGTTGACGATGCTGTCGAGCTTCGACGAAGGCACGGGCCGCTTTTCGCAGGCGCGCAGCAGGCCGGCCATCACTTTGTTGCGGTCGAACGGCTCGCGCCGCCCGTCCTTCTTGATGACCATGTAAGGTATCTCGTCAATCCGCTCGTAGGACGTGAAGCGGCGCTCGCAACGCAGACACTCGCGCCGCCGGCGGATCGAGTCGCCCTCACGCGACTCGCGCGAGTCCACCACCTTGTCTTCGATGAAACCGCAGAAAGGACACTTCATAGTCGCTTCGCTCCTAAATGCAAAATTAAAGATGAAAAATGTAAAAGGGAGGCGGAGAACCGCTTTTACTTTAAATGTGGCTTCAGCCTCATTTTTGCATCTTTAATTTTGCATTTTTAATTCTCCTCCGGCTGTAGTCGGAGGGTCGCCGGCGTGCCGGTGAACTCCCCCGTTAAGACCTCCACGTCGTCGCCCTTCGTGCAGCGCACCGAGGCGCGTATGCGCCGGCCCTCCTGCATCTTCTCGACCACCTCGACGACGCAGGTGACGGTCTCGCCGACGAAGACCGGCTGATGGTAGCGGAAGTGCATCTCGGAGGCGAGGAAGGCGAGCATGCCCCCTATGTGCGTGGCGAGGCTCGCCGTCAGGAGTCCCGGCACGATGCGCCGTCCGAACTTGGTCTGCGCGGCGAACTGGTCGTCTATGTGGAAAGGGTTGAAGTCGCCCGTCGCCCCTATGAAGAGCGCCACGTCGCCGTCGGTCAGCGTCCGGCTCCAGCGATAGCGCATCCCGACCTCTATGCCCGCGAACGTCTTCTCCACCTGTGCGCGCAAGTCAGCCATTTCGGAACCTCCCCTCAGTCACTCACGCCGACCGTCTTCAACTCGTTCGACACCTCTTTTTGCTCCGGCTCGATCTCGTCCCTCTCAATCGAGTGCTCTATCTCCTCGGAGGTCGCCAGTTGTTGCAGGCGCTTGAAGCTGACGTTGCCGTGCAGGAAGTAGTAGAGCCCCCAGACGACCGCCGGGGCGAAGGCGACGAGGTGGAGCATGATGGAGACGGCCGCGGCCACGTTCGTCGATTGACCCAGAAAAATCAGCCCGGCGGCGGTCGCCGCGTGGAAGGCCCCGGCCGCGCCGCCCGGCGTCGGCACCAGGGAGCCGACGAGCGACCAGCCCATCACGAAAATCGTCTCCTTGAACCCGAAGGGCAGGCCGAAGGCGCGAATCACCAGCCAGTTCGACAGGATGTTGACGAGCCAGATGATGGTCGTCCAGCCCGCGGTGACCGCCAACTCCTTCGGGTCCGCCAGAATCCTGAGCGCGGCCGCCAACTGTTCGAGCAGGTGCGTCAACGCTCGCGCCAGCCCCGGCGGGACGAAGCGCCAGCGCTTGAACCTCGCGTCGAGCCAGCGGATAGCGCCCTGCGAGCGCCGCTCGAACCAGACCAGGAAGCCGAGGCCCGTGACGGCGACGACCAACAGAATCATCCCGGCCGTGCGGACGGTCGCCAGTTGCGACTCCTGCCCCTCCGGCGCGGGGAACCAGAGCAGGTTGAGCGCGAAGAGGACGACGACGGCCGTGATGTCGCAGAGCCGTTCGAGCATGATGGTGACGAACGAGCCCGCGGGCCTCACCCTCCTGTCGTAGAGCGGCAGCACCACGGGCCGCACGACTTCGCCAGCGCGACCGAAGAGGAAGACCGCGCCGAAGCCCACGGTCGTCGCCGCGAACAGGGGGCGCAAGCCTGCGCGCGGCGTGAGCGGCGCGAGCAGCGTACGCCAACGGTAGGCGCGCAGCAGGTAGGTCGCGGAGACGGTGACGACGCCCGCGGCCAGCAGCTTCCAGTCGGCCGTCTTCAGGCTCCGACCCACCTCCACCCAGTCCAGGTTTCGCCCGAACCACCACAGAATCAGGACGGCCAGCAGCAGCAGAAAGAGAAATTTGAGGTGCTTCAGCAAATGTTTTCGACTTTTAGAATTTGCGCGAAAGTTGACCCGCTGGTTAGGTGACCACAATATATTGGGTGGCGTCGGAAGGCTACAACAGTTCCCCGAGGGGGCGCAACTGCGCGCGGGCCTCAATTTCCGGGGCACGCCGGCCCGGCCTGAGGTATAATCGCGTGCAGGGTCGCCCAGCCCCTCTATTTGTAGGCTGTTTCGTGGGGAACTTTCAGTCTCCGCCGGTCGTAATCTGCGCTTGACAGGGAGTTTTCCACCCTGCGGAGGGGCGCTTTCGGGGCCGCTTAAAGTGAGAGGACCGGGATCGGAGAGGCAAGAGGTGGGAGCTGCAAAGGTTTTGGCTACGCCGGGCGAAGGAGCCGAGTTAGTCAGGAGGTGTCGCGCCGGCGACGGCGCGGCCTGGGAAGAGATCGTCTCGACTTACTCGCGGCGCATCTACAACCTGGCCTACCGCTTCACCTCGCGCGCAGACTCGGCCGAGGATTTGACGCAGGAAGTTTTCATCCGCGTCTACCGCTCTTTGGAACAATACGACCCCCGTCAGGGCGACCTGCAAAACTGGCTGATGCGGCTGGCGCGTAATCTCATCATAGACGATTACCGACGCCGCCAGCGGACGCCGCACGACACGCAGGCCGACGACCTGGAGGATCACACCTACCACCTGCGCTCGGCCAGCAACTCCGTGCAGAGCGAGATGGAGCGCCGCGAGCTGGGCGAGCAGGTGCAGGCCGGGATTGACAAGCTCTCGCCGGACCTGCGCACCTGCGTCATCCTGCGCGACATAGAGGAGCTGAGCTACCAGGAGATCGTAGACCTCCTGCAAATACCAGAGGGGACGGTGAAGTCGCGCATCAACCGTGGCCGGATCGAGCTGGCGAAAATCCTGCGCCGGATGCGCGTGGTGGCGATGAGCAACGTTTAGACAAAATTCGGACGCCGAGGCGTCATGCGAAAGGAAGGAAGCCGAAGGCAAAAGGCGAAACTGAACGAATCAGAATTTTAAGATAGTTTCGATCCGGCTTTTACCTTTTTACTTCTACCTTTTGCCTTATATCCTGGGGGACAGAAACGAGAAACTGATGATGTTGTGCGCGGAATTTGAAGATCGCCTGACGGACTACCTGGACGGCTCGCTCGATGCCGAAACGAACCGCGCGTTCGCCGAGCATGCTTTGCGCTGCCCTGTCTGTCACGACCTCTTAAGCCAAGTCAAGACCACCTTGCAGGCGTGCCGCACGGCCGAGACGCCCGTGCCGTCGGTTGAACTAGAGGCGCGCATTCTCTTGCAGACCGTGCCGGAGATGGCCATGACCTGCGAGGAGTTCGAGGAGTATTTGACGGACTACCTGGACGGATTCTTACCGGCCTCCCTTTACCACCGCTGGGAACGGCACGCGGCGCTGTGCGAAGGCTGCACGGAGTTGCCCGGCCAGGTGGTGCGCGCCATCGGGGCGTGCTACACCTACATCAACGAGGAGCGCCCAGTCCCCGCGGGCCTCCACGAAAAAATCTTACAGGCCACATTGGGTACGACGGACGCCGAAGGCGTGCGTGCGCCGCTGGCCGCGCGAGTCGCGGCGCGGCTGCGCCTCTGGCTCGACCCGATTGTCTCGCCGCAACTGGCGACCGTGGCGACCATGCTGCTCGTCTGCGTGCTGGTCTTGACGAGCACCGTTTCGGCCGACGGCTCCATCAGCGGCATGTACCGCGCGGGGATTAAGCTGGCGGAGCGCACCTACTCGGGCGCGACCGAGGAAGAGAGCCCTAGACACGCGGCCCCCAGCCCCGACAACCTGCACAACCTTTCCGAGGGCGTGACGACGGACCTGTCCGTCCGCCTCGGCTCGAAGCAGAAGCAGTCGGACACGAAGCAGAGCAAAGAGCAGAAGTAAAAAGAAGGCACAGGCGGCGGGCTGAAAAAGTTAATGAATTGCGCTTACCACTCGAAAAATCCGGCGGTCGTCGAATGCCACCGCTGCGCGCGCTCGCTCTGCACGGCGTGCGACCACCGCATCCGCGGCTTCCCCTACTGCCAGAACTGCATCGTCGCCGGCGTTGACCTTTTGCAGGCGCAGACGCAGTCGAACGTCTTGCCGACCTTGCGCCGCAACAACTCGCCGCTCGTCGCCACGCTCCTGTCGTTTATCCCAGGGCTCGGCGCGGCCTACAACGGGCAGACCTCGAAGGCCATCGTCCACTTCGCCGTCTTCGCCAGCTTCTTCCAACTTGCGATTGTGACACAGAGCGTGGACTTCGGGCTGCCGCTCTTCGTCGCGGGCTTCTTCGGCGCGTGGCTCTTTTCGGCGGTTGACGCCTACCGCACGGCCCAACTCCTGCGCGCGGGGCTCGCGCCCGACACAGAGCAGGACGTGATCGCGCGCCGCCTCTACGGGAGCCCGCTGGCCTGGAGCATCACGCTGATGGTCTTGGGCGCGATCTTCCTGGTTCACTCGATCATAGGCATACGGCTTCCAGTCCGCCAGGTGCTCCCCGTGCTGCTGCTGCTCCTGGGCGCGTACATGCTCGGCGACTACCTGCTGCGCGAGCGCAGGCGCAAGACTTACCTATTAAACTTCGACTCGAATCCGCAGATGGCAGCGGTCATCCCCGCTAACTCCGGCGTGTTCCAGACGGGCGAGCTAATCTCCCACGTCTCCGCCACGCGCGCGGCCGCGCCGCTCCCCTTCGAGCAGAGACCATAAAGAGCGGCGAGCCGTTTTTCCTCTTCCCCATTTACCATTTGCCATCTACCTTGTTATAGTGACCGCGAGAGGTAACGGAAATCATGTCATCTTTTCTTAAAGTGGCGGGCCGGTGGGGCGGTATCCTGACGGTCATCGTGCTCGTCATCACGCTCCTGCGCCAGCTCATCTCGCTCGTCAGCTTTCTCTTTATAGCCATCAAGGCCATCATCGTCATCGCCTTCGTCGGTCTCGTGCTGCTGATGATTTTGCTCGTCATGCGCGGGCGTCGAGAGCGCAAGCGCGAAGCCGAAGATATTTAGTCGCCGGCGCAAATTCGCTTGCGTCAGACCAATTTTCCAGAACGGCCCGGACGATCTTCGTCGTCCGGGCTGTTTTACTTTTCGTTCACCCTCCATACAAAAGTGCCCCTGCGCGGTTGCAATCTGCCGCCCCGTATGATAGTTTCCGCCACCTCGCAGCGAATATCGGATGGGTTGGTTAGTTTTATCACCTCGTTGCCTGTCCCGTCGCTGCAAGCCTACGAGCTAGGTTCAAACAACAAATAGTCCCCAGAGTTTTTGGTTAGCATCAGTCGCCCTCGTCCGGCAGACTGTGCTTTTCACGGGCGGCCCGCGTGCGGCTCTCCTAATGTTTTTTTCGCACCGCGCCAGGCCAGCTACAAGGAGCACATTTAATGGTTAGAGACGACCGTCTTTACGCCTTTATCATTGCACATACCTCGCGTTCACGTTCCCGCATCCGCCGCGTCTGCGTTCACAAACGCTGGCTCAAGCTCTCGGCCCTCATGGCCGTCATTCTCTTTTTCGCCGCCGCCTATGGCATCTACGGACTGACCCAACACCTGCGCCACCAGGCTGTCGAGCAGGAGAACGCGCGGCTTCGCGCCGAGAACGAAAAGCAGCGCCAGTTGCTCAACAATCTGAACAACCGCGTCGAGCGCGTCGAGGACGCGTCGCGCAAGCTGGCCGAGATGTCCGGCGTCAGCCACAACGAAAGCCAAGACCAGCCCCAGGTCACGAACGGCACGGGCGGCCCCTTCCTCCCGCTGGACGACGCGGCGGCTGTCGAATACAAGACCGGCCAGCTCGAACGGGAGTTGCGCGCTTACGAAGTAGCCATCCGCGAGCGCGCCTCCGTCCCGTCGCTCTGGCCCGTCGCCGGGACGCTGGAGAGCGGCTTCGGCGTGCGCCACAACCCCTTCGGCGGAAGTTCTTACGAATCACACGAAGGCCAGGACATTGAAGCCGAGATGGGCACGCCCGTCACGGCCGCCGCCAGCGGCATCGTCACCATCGCCGGAGCCCAGAACGGCTACGGCAACGTCGTCTACATAGACCACGGCAACGGCCTCCAGACGCGCTACGGCCACCTCTCGCGCATCGACGTCGAGATCGGCCAGCAGATCACGCGCGGCGAATACCTCGGCCTCGTCGGCTCCACCGGCCGCTCCACCGGCCCCCATCTACACTACGAAGTCCGCATCAACAACCAGCCGGTCAACCCCAGACCCTACCTGCCCGGCGCGGGAGAAGAAGAGCAGTAGGCAGTGGTCAGTGGTCAGTGGTCAGTTAACAGAAAGCAGAAGGCAGCCGGGCTAATCCCACTCGGCTGCCTTCTTGTTTTTTGTCTTAACTGACCACTGACCACTGACCACTGACCACTTTTTCTGCTACTATTGCTGCCAAGTCAAAATCGGTTTACACCACTAAACAAGGGAGATAACTATGCCCTCCAGACTCGCGCGCGTGGCGGCTCTCATGCTCGCCGTGCTGATGCTCTTTACGCTCGTTCCCTTCCGCGCTGCGGCCGACGAAGGGATGTTCCTGCCGGACGCCATCGCACAGCTTCCCTTCGACAAGTTCGCCAAGCGCGGCCTCAAGCTCAAGCCCACGGACCTCTACGACCCGAACGGCGTGAGCATCAAGGACGCGGTCGTCATCGTCGGCGGCGGCACGGGCGAGTTCGTCTCGCCCGAGGGCCTGCTCCTGACCAACCACCACGTCGCCTTCGACGCGCTCGTCGCGGCCTCGACCCCCGCGAGCGACTACGGCACAGTCGGCTTCACGGCGAAGACACGCGAGGAAGAGCTGCCCGCGCAAGGCTACACCGTGACGATCACGGAGGGCCTGAAAGATGTGACGAGCGAGGTCACCAGCGGCATCGCCGACACCGCGACGCCGGTCGAGCGCAACCGCGCCATCGCGGCCAAGCTCGAAGCCATCGAAGAGGCAGGCTCGAAACCCGCCGACGGCATCAGTGTCCGCGTGCTCCCTCTGAACGAAGGGCTCTCCTACTACAGCTTCACCTACCTGACGCTGCCCGACGTGCGCATCGTCTACGCGCCGCCCAAGAACATAGGCTTCTACGGCGGCGACCCGGACAACTTCGAGTGGCCGCGCCACTGCGGCGACTTCACCTTCATGCGCGCCTACGTCGGGCCCGACGGCAAGCCCGCCGAATACTCGAAAGCGAACGTGCCCTACAAGCCGAAGAAATTCCTGTCGCTCTCGATGGAGGGCGTGCGTGAAGGCGACTTCCTGATGGTGATGGGCTACCCAGGCTCCACGCGCCGCTACCGCGAGAGCTACTCGGTCGCCTACAACCAGGACATCTCCATGCCCTTCCTCGTTGACCTCTACAACTACCGCATAGAGACGCTGCGCAACATGGGCAAGAACGACCCGGCGCTGCGCGTCAAGTTGCAGAGCGACATCTTCGGCCTGAGCAACGACCTGAAGAACTACGAGGGCTCTGTCGTGGCGATGCGCCGCGCGAACGTCGTCGAGAAGAAGCGAGCCGAGGAGACGGCCTTCACGCGCTGGGTCAACGCGGACCCCGCGCGCAAGACGGCCTACGGCGAGGCGCTCCCCGCGCTCGAAAAGGCTTACCAGGAATTGACCGCCACGGCCCAGCGCGACCAGCTCGTGCAGCAAATCTTCAACGCGACCGACCTCCTGGGCATAGCCTACCTCGCGCAACGCGCGGCCGCGGACAAGGAGAAGCCGGAGGGCGAGCGCAACCCGGCCTTCAACGCGGCCAACATGCAGCGGCTGCGCGGCTCGCTCAGCGGCGCGGTCGCCAACCGCAACCCGACCTCCGAGCGTCTGTTCCTCTCCTACCTCCTGATGAAGGCCGCGGAATTGCCCGCGTCGCAGAAGGTTGACTTCCTGGAGAAGCGCTTCGGCAATCTACAGGGCGACGCACGCCGCCGCGCCGAAGAGGACTTCGCGCGCTCCATCGTGGACACCCAACGCTTCTCGACGGTCGAAGGGCTGACGAGCCTCTTCGAACTGACGGGCGCGCAGTTGCGCGAGATCAAAGAGCCGCTCCTCGATTTCGCAGCCGAACTCGGCACAGAGTACCAGCAGATACAAATGCGCACGGCGACCTTTAACGCGGCCGTCGGGCGCTGGCGCCCGCTGCTCGTCAAGGGCATGGCCGAGATGAAGGGCTCGAAGCCTTACCCGGACGCCAACCGCACGCTCCGCTTCTCCTACGGCGAGGTCAAAGGGTACGTGCCGCGCGACGCCGCCCTCTACCTGCCGTTCACGAGCCTCTCCGGCGTGGTCGAGAAGGACACGGGCCGCGAGCCTTTCGACGCGCCTGAGCGACTCAAGCAGCTCTACCGCTCGAAAGATTTTGGCCCATACGCGACGGCTAACGGCGCGGACGTGCCCGTAGACTTTCTTTCGACCAACGACATCATCGGCGGCAACTCCGGCAGCCCCGTCCTGAACGGGCGCGGCGAGCAGGTCGGCATCGTCTTCGATGGCAACTACGAGGGGCTCGGCAACGACTTCTTCTACAACGACGAGAAGGGCCGAACCATCTCGGTAGACATACGCTACGTGCTCTTCGTGACGGACAAGTTCGGCGGCGCGGGCTACATCCTCAA
This sequence comes from uncultured Acidobacteriota bacterium, assembly GCA_963848875.1. GTDB lineage: Bacteria > Acidobacteriota > Blastocatellia > Pyrinomonadales > Pyrinomonadaceae > QHXM01. The sequence continues at coordinate 377,259 of CAWKFJ010000006.1, read as the reverse complement.
GGAGCTTGACATCAAGGGCGCGCGCACGGCTGCGGCCGGCCACGGGCGCTGAGTCGCTGGCGAGTGAGGGGCGGGCGGCTGCGCGCAAGCGTCTTCTTGCATGCGGTCGCCCGCCGTTTATCATCAATAGTTAAAGTATTTTCCGCTTGACAGCCTTTGCGGCTTTCGCTTAGTATGCGCCGTCGTTTCGAAGGAAGGCAGGGCTTTTCCCAAAACTCGCCCACGCTCGTTCGATCTGCAAGCGTTTCAGTATGAAGTATCGTCTTTCCCTGTTGGTGGTCTGTGTGTGATGAAGTGCGGTAGTTTGCTGCCGCATTCTACATCACGTGCAGGCTTTTTTTTGTGTTGTTTGTTTTCCGTGTTGCGCCCCAACAAAAAAAAGCGCGTCCGGCTCACAAGCATTAACCTCAAGTCGGCGCGGAAGCTCTTCGGGAGAGGAGCTGTTCCCGCCTTTGCTTTATCGAATCGTTAGGAGGATTCGTTTGCTATGTCTAGAATAACCGGTAAGGTCAAGTGGTTTAACAACTCGAAGGGCTACGGCTTCATTGAACAGCCTGGCTCCTCCGACATCTTCGTCCACTACAGCGCCATCCAGGGCGACGGCTTCAAGACCCTCGAAGAGGGCCAGGAAGTCGAGTTCGAGGTCACGCAGGGTCCCAAAGGCCCGCAGGCCGAGAAAGTGACCAAGATGTAAGCATGCTCCCCGGCTTTAGCAGTAAAGCCACTGGCCGCTTCCGGTCATGAGTCCGCGAAGCGCAAGCACGAAGAGGGCGACAGCTCAACCGGCTGTCGCCCTCTTTTTTTCTGTCTACGGCCTTCCGCCTTTTACTCCCCTTTGGCTTTGAAGCTGACGCGGCCGCCCTCTACATCTATGGAGAAGCGGACGCGGTCGCAGCCCGTGCGCTCTTTCAGGGTGTCGGTCTTGGTAGCAATCAGGTGGTGGAAGCGCGGGAACGAGAGGTCGTCTGTCGGCTCGCCGCAGCGCATCTTCGCATCGATGAGCGCGTCGTAGAGCTGCTTGACGGTCGGCACGTCTCTGTGCGCGTCGTCGCAGACGAAGGTCTGCGCGTCTTGGCGGCTGCTGGCCTCGTCGCGCGCGCTGGCGCGTGCCGCCTGCGCCGCGTCGCGCCCCTCCTCGCGCCCCTGCATCGTCCGCCGCCACAACTCGCGGAAAGAGGTGAAGCGCGCCGTCAGCGCGTTGAAGAGGTAGCGCTGCGCGAAACTGAGCGTGCGGTCGTCGCCGAGCCGCTTGAGCATCGTCTCGACGCGGCTCTTGGTGTCGTAGGGCGGGCGCTTGGCCGCGCCGTTGAAGAAGATGTCGAACTCTATCTTGAGCCGGCGGATGTCCTCTTCGAGCCGCTTGAGCTGCTCGTCCACGGTCGGCTGGTTATCGACGGCCGACCCGCCGCGCTTAGACTTCTGCAAAGCCTTCCGCTGCTCGGCCTGGCGCGCGAACTTGTTTTCACGAATCGGCACTGCTACTCATCTCCTCACCGCCGGCGCGAGAGGCCGGCATCATCGAGTCTAGGCGTTTTGAAAGCGGCGTGTCAATAACCAGATTTTTGAGGGCCGCGCGTGATGCGCTTCGTCCGTCGGGTCGTAATGTGATACGTTTGCCCGCTGAAGAACTGTTATGTCGAAGCAGGAAACGTCCAGACCGAGCCGCCTGCGCGTGCTCCCTTCCGTCGATGCGCTGCTGCGCACGGAGGCGGCCACTGCTCTGCGCGACGCCGTGGGGCCGCGCGAGTTGACGCGGCTGGCGCGCGCCGTGACGGACGAGCTGCGCGAGAGTCTGCTGGCGGAATCGTCTAACGGAGACGAAGCGCCCTCGCGCGAGGACTTGCTCGCGGAGGCCGCGCATAGGCTTGAACGCGCCGGCCGGCGCGAGGCCGCGCGCAGCCTGCGCCGTGTCATCAACGCCACGGGCGTCGTGCTGCACACCAACTTGGGCCGCGCGCCCCTGTCCGCGGCGGCTCGCCGCGCCGTCTCGGACGAGGCCGCGCGCTACTGCACGCTCGAATACGACACGGAGACCGGCGCGCGCGGCCGGCGCGGCGGCCGCGTCGAGCAACTACTCGCGGAACTGACCGGGGCCGAGGACGCGCTCGTCGTCAACAACTGCGCGGCGGCCGCGCTGCTAGTCCTCTCGGCGCTCGCGCAGGGCGGCGAGACAATCGTCTCGCGCGGCGAGTTGGTGGAGATCGGCGGCGACTTCCGCGTGCCCGACGTGATGGCCCAGTCCGGCACACGCCTCGTGGAGGTCGGCACGACCAACCGAACGCGCCTCCAGGACTACCGCCGCGCGCTGACGGAAAACACGCGGCTCCTAATGCGCGTCCACCCGTCCAACTACCGCATCGTCGGCTTCACTTCTGTGCCAACTCTACAGGAGCTGGCCGGCCTCGCGCGCGAGGCTGGACTGCCGCTCTACGAAGACGCGGGCTCCGGCGCGCTCCTCGACCTCAGCCCCTACGGCCTCGCGGGCGAGCCCGTCATCTCGGACTCCGTCAAGGATGGAGCCGATCTGGTCTCTTTCAGCGGCGACAAACTGCTGGGCGCAGCGCAGGCCGGCCTCGTCGTCGGCCGCCGCGACCTTGTCGAACAGTTGCGCAAGCGCCCGCTCTATCGCGCGCTGCGCGCAGACAAGCTCGCGCTCGCCGCGCTCGAAGCCACGCTCACAGCTTACAGCCGGGGCACGGCCGTGGATGAAATTCCGGCTCTGCGTATGCTCGCCCTGAAGCCCGACGAAATCAGGCGGCGCGCACGTTCCCTGCTCTCCAAACTACGAAAGCACGAAGGGGGCGCGCTCCGCGCCGAAATCATCGAAGGCCAGTCGGCTGTCGGCGGCGGCTCCGCGCCCACCACGCACCCGCCCACGGCCCTCCTCGCGCTGACGCACCAAACTCTCTCGGCCGACGCCCTGGACGAAGCCCTGCGGCTCTACACCCCGCCTGTCATCGCCCGCATCACAGACGGCCGGCTCCTCCTCGACCTCAGAACCGTCTCCGAAGACGAAGACCACGAACTCCTCGCGGCCTTAAAAACCCTCCCGGCCTAGCCTCCTTCGCCTGCTTTTCCTCAGTTTCCTCGAAATATTGACCCTTTCTTAAACATTGTCTTTCATTGTATAATCCTCGGCGGACGCTTTTGCCGTCGTGCAAGGCGCATACTTCATTAACGAGAACTCGCCATCCTTCCGGCCTCTACCGTCTTGAAAAACAGAACTTCTTTACGCAGCTTACTCATCTCGCTCGGGCTGGCTCTCTCTGCCGCGGCGGTCGTCACACTGCTGTGGGTGGCGGGCGTGCTGGCCTCTTTGCAGGCCGCGTTCCTGCTGCGGCTTGCCTCGGAAGCCAACCTCCCGGCCGCGCCGGAGACGTGGCTCGGCGCGTTGATGATTCTGGCCGCGGGCCTGAGCGCGGGCTTCGCCGTCGAGCGCGCTGGCGCAAGGCGCATCCTGCCCTACCTCTGCGGCGGACTCTTCGTGCTGGCTGGCTTAAGCCTGCTCGCCTCCAGATTTCTTCACATAGACCTGGCGTTCGCGCCGATGGCTCTCTCCGCGCTGCTGGGAACCTTCGTCGTTCAGCTCAAACGCCTCTGGATGATCGACTCCACGCTGACGCGCAACGTCAAGTCTGCGACCTCGCGGGCCAACCACCTCGAAGGCGGCTCGTCGAACGAGCGCCTGATGAGCGGGCTGAGGCTGCTGGAGACGATGTTGCCGATGGAGGAGGCCGTCATCTTCCAGCCGGACGAGAACAACCACCTGGCCCCTGCCGCGCGCCTGCGCTCTCAGGCTTCCGGCGGCCCCGAAGCCGGGCGCAACTCTGCGTGGCGCGAGGGCGTCAGTCTGTGCGAGCGCGCCATACAGTTCGGCCAGATGGTGGCGACCACGAGCGAGGAGGAAGGCGCGCCGGCGAGCGTCGCTCTGCCGCTCAAGCACGAGGGCCGCGCCCTGGGCGCGCTGCTCGTGCGGCTGCGCGAGGGCTTCGACAAGAGCGACTGCCCGCTGCTCCTGGCCGTGGGCGAACAGCTCGCGCGCAACTTCCAGCGCGACGAGGCGCGCAAGCGCTCCGTGCCGCTCGACTTTCTGACGCTCGTTTCGGCGCGCGCCGCCGAGAGCCGCCTCGAATCTTTCGGCGTGGCTTCGGGGCTCCTGACCGAGCAGCGGTTCGGGGCCGAAGTTCTTTCCGAAGTCTCGGACGGGCACGCCGTCGCCTACCTGGACGGCACGCTCGCCTACGTCAACCCGCCGCTCCTCATGGCCGCGGGGCTGACTGAGGGTGAGGCGCGCAGGCTTAACCTTTTTGGACTTTTGGACCGTTTTCGCGCGGGCGTTTTCGACGAGCCTTCAATCGCCGTGCGCCGCGTCCTGCAAACGGGCGACGCCTACGAGCGCGAGCTGCACTTCGCCGAGCGCAACCAGACGCTGGAGCTGCGCATCGCGCTCGTCACGGAGCGCGCCGAGGAGAAGGAATCCAAGACGCACCCGCTCTGTCTGGCCGTCACCGTGCGCGACGTGACGCGCATCAAGGAGTACGAGAAGCTGAAGAGCGACATGATCTCGCTCATGTCGCACGAGCTGCGCACGCCGATCACTTCCATCAACGGCTTCGCAGAGCTTCTGATGAACGACGAGGCCATCCCGGTCGAGTCGCGCGAGTTCCTCTCGATCATCAACAACGAGTCGCAGCGCCTCTCGCGCATGATCAACACCTTCCTCGCCGTCACGCAGCTCGAAGCCGCCGACAAGCAGGAGGTCTTGAAGATTCCGCTCAAGCTCGACGACGTGGTCAAGGAGACGCTGGCGAGCCTGTTGCCCGTGGCGAAGCGCAAGCGCATACGGCTCGTTGGACAGCCCGCGCAGCGGCTCCCGCCCGTCGCCGCCGACCGCAGCCTGATTACTCAAGTCGTCACGAACCTCGTGGGCAACGCCATCAAGTACAGCCCCGAAAGGACGACTGTCACCGTCTCGACCGCGCTCGAAGCCGACACCGTGCGGCTCTGCGTGGAAGACCGCGGCTATGGCATCCCGCCCGAGGCGGTTGACCGCGTCTGGGAGAAGTTCTACCGCGTCGCGCGTGACGGCCAGGAGAAGGACGAAGAGTCCACGGGCCTCGGCCTCTCCTTCGTACGCGAAGTCGTAGAGCAGCACGGCGGCACCGTCGCGCTCGAATCCGAAGTCGGCCGCGGCTCCAAGTTCAGCTTCACCCTGCCCAGACTGTAAAAGGAGACAAACACGATGACCCCTCGTAATCTGTCCTTCGCGAAGTTCGCCTGCGCGCTCGCGGCCCTTCTAGTGGCGAGCGCCTGCACGACCAAGCCTAAAGAGACAGGCGCCCTGACGCAGCCGCAAGTCACCGCCCTCCTGCAAAAATGGGACGACGCGCAGATGAGTAGAGACCTCGAAGGCATCACCGCCTGCCTCTCCACGCGCCTGCTATACAAGAAGACGTATAAGGGGCTCGGACCGACCGAGACAGAGACGGGCGATTACCGTAAATACATGGAGGCGACGAAGAGGGGCTTGGGCGCCGACGGGCAGAACATCAGCACCAGTCGGACGATAGACACCATCGGCGTCAACCCGGGCGGCCAGACGGCGGCCGTCCTCACAGAGGTCCGCGACGTCTTCACCATCGAAGGGAATCTTTTCCGCACGGTGTCTTCCGGCACTATGACTATCGGGCTTGAAGACGGCCGCGCCGTCATCACCGGCATGGATCAGGACGTGACTATCGTCGCGGAAGGCCGCCAGCCGTTTGAGTCAGCGGGGAATTAATTTACTCATTAAAGATGCGGTTGATCGTGCCGCGGCAGGTTTGAGCGCCGCAGGAGCAGCGCTTGGTGTCCGGGTGCAGGGTGGAGATGTAGTCCACTGTGATCTCTTCGCCGGGGCGTATGTCGCGCAGGGCGTAGAACTGTACGTGGCCGTAGAGGATTTTCATGTAGGCGTTGGGCGCGCAGGAGTGGTTAATGTAGTGCGTGCCGTTGCCGCCACGGCTGCCGTCGATGCTCCACCGCTCGTCAATCGCGCAGATGCGAAGCACGCGGCGGTTGGCCCGCCGGTTCGCCTCGGCGTCCGGGATGCGCTCGCCCGTGTATTCGGCGATCTTTTTGCGGTGCGGGAAACGGACGGTGGCGAAGCACCCCCGGCCGTTGATGCGCGATTTTTTGATGGCCAGACCGGGCGCGAGGTTCACTTTCATGGGCGGATAAAACTTACTTGAGCCGGAAGCTGCGGGCGATGCCGTCCGTCTGGTTGCGGATGAGCAGGAGCTTGTCGCGCAGGCCCGTGAAGCGCAGCACGTAGACGGTGCGGTTGTCGCCTTGCAGGTAGTAGACGCGCCCGGCCATCGCCTTGCCGCCGGCCGTGTACTCGTAGCCGAAGGTCACGCCGTCCATGCGCCCGGCGAACTTCTCATTCTTGCCCTCGACGAAGCCGGTCTGGAAGCGCAGCTTCTGGTCCTGGTCGCGGCGCGCGATGTCGGCGGCGGTCGTGCCGGCCTCGACGACCTCTTTACGGATTTTGAGGTAGCCGTCGTTGCGGTCGCCGTAGATGAACTCGGCGTGCTCGTGCAGGCTGTCCGGCTCCTGCGTGGCTTTCCAGCGCGTCGAAGGCAGCTCCAGCGCGTAGTCCGCGTTGGCGCTCGAATAAGTCTCCTGGGCCTGGGCCGCTAAAGCTACCGCGAAGGTCGCGGCGAGGGCGAAAAAGATGGTCAGGCGTCGCATTGGTTGAGTAAGCTCCTCTGAGAATGATGACGGGCCAATGATAACGTTATCGGAGTCCTGTGCGAAAGCTAAAAAGCCCTGGAGAGAACCGCAAGCCGCACTGTCAGATGCGCCCTCTGTTGAGCGCAGTTGTCCGCTTTCACTTCGCGTTCTGTGCCAGAGCGGCGCGCTGCGCCTGCACGAGTTGGCCTATGCCAAGACGTGCGAGTTCGAGGAGGCTGTCCATCTCCTCGCGCGTGAAGGGCTCGCCCTCGGCCGTGCCCTGCACCTCGATGAAGCGCCCGTCGCCCGTGCAGACGACGTTCATGTCAACCTCCGCGCGCGAGTCCTCGTCGTACTTCAAATCGAGCAGCGGCGCGCCCCCGACGATCCCGACGCTGACGGCGGCGACCTCGCCCGTCACAGGGTTGAGGCCAATCTTATTCATCTGCATGAGGCGGCGGCAGGCCAGCGCGCAGGCGACATAAGCGCCCGTGATGCTCGCCGTGCGCGTGCCCCCGTCGGCCTGTAGTACGTCGCAGTCGATAGTGAGGGTCCGCTCGCCCAGGAGCGACGTGTTGACGACGGCGCGAAGGCTCCGACCGATGAGCCGCTGAATCTCGTGCGTGCGCCCCGATGGGCCGCCGCGCCCCGTCTCGCGCGCGGTGCGCTGCAAGGTCGCGCGCGGCAGCATGGCGTACTCGGCCGTCACCCAGCCCTGGCCCTTGTTGCGCAGGAAAGGCGGCACGCGGTCCTCGACCGAGGCCGAGCAGATGACGCGCGTGTCGCCCATCTCGATCAGGGCAGAGCCCTCCGCGTAAGGCAGAAACCCAGGCGTGATGCGAACCGGGCGCAGTTGGTCCGCGAGGCGGCCGTCAGTGCGTGCGAAGCTCATCGTGTCCCCAAACCTCAACCGCCTCCAGCACGGAAGGCGCGGTCCCCAAGAATCTTTCCGCGACGCGGCTGAAACGCTCGGCCGCGTCCGTCACGTAAAAATGGTCCAGATCGTCGCACAGGTGGCGCTCGCGCGCTCGATCCTCCTCGGCTGCCGCCACGCGTGCCAACTCCGTTGTGTGGAGCAGCCTTTCGACCTCGGCGGCCGTCGCCTCGCCCGAGTCAATCAGGCTCACTTGGTCCCCGACCGTCTCCTGAATCACGCTCCGCAGGATGGGGTAGTGCGTGCAGCCGAGGACGAGCGTGCCGACGTCGTCCCGTTTTATCTCGCGCAGGTAATCGGCGGCGACGGCGCGCGCCACCTCCGACTCGGCCCAGCCCTCTTCGGCGAGCGCGACGAAGAGCGGGCAGGCGCGCTCGACGACCTCGATTGAATCGTCAAGCTCGGCAATCGCGCGGCTGTACGCGCCGCTCTGGATGGTCGCCTCGGTGGCGATGACGCCGACGCTCCTGGCCCGTCTGTTTTTCCGAGAAGCCTCTACGGCCGCGGCCGCGCCCGGCTCTATGACGCCGACGACGTCCACGGAGACCGCGCGGCGCACGGCCGGCAGCGCGAGCGCCGACGCCGTGTTGCAGGCGACGACCAGCAGCTTGATGCCGCGGGCTTCGAGGAAGCAGGAGTTCTCAATCGCGTAGCGCTCGACCGTCTGCAACGACTTCGTCCCATAGGGCACGCGCGCCGTGTCGCCCAGGTAGACGAACCGCTCGTCGGGCAGGCGCTCGTGCAGCGCGCGGTAGACGGTGAGGCCGCCCACGCCGCTGTCAAAAATTCCGATTGGGAGATCGCGATTCAAAAGGCTCCTCATCATTACGGCAAATGAAAACGGCGGCCCAACTTGGTGGATGGTAGCATACCATCCTGTCAAACTGGCCGCCCGGTCTTTGATTGCTATGTAAAAGAAATTTTGGTGGAGGCGCAGGGAATTGAACCCTGATCCAAAAGCCGCCGCCGGAGGAATCTACACGCTTAGCCGCTTCTCTTCAAAGTTTCGCTCCCGGCAGAGTAAGTGAAGCGACGAAGACCTCTGCTGAGAGCTAGTCCGGCTTTATCTCGCCCACCCCCACGGACCGAAAGGGCAGGCCAGCTCAACTAAGTGACATCTCACTCCGCGCGCTTGAGCAACTTGCGGCGAGACGCTCGGTGCTTAATTAGGCAGCGAGAGCCAATTCATTGTTATTGGCAGTTGGTTTTCCCAGATGCTTTTTAACGAGCTGCAAAAGGGGAAGCCCGGCGTGCATCCTGTCAACGATCATGGCTCCTGTCGAAGCCTGTCGCCCCCACGAGCGAGTGTGTGTATTATAGCAGAGTTGGGCTATAATCCCCAGGCAAAGCGAACCCGTTCTCCCCGTCGCTAACGAGAGATTTGACGCCGAAGGCGATGTTTTTGAAAAGGACCGATCTTTATGTCTTCCAGGAACGCGAGCACCCTAGGATTACGTGAGCGCCCACGCAGTAGCAACAGCAGCAAAAGTAGCAACACCACGCCGCCAGCGCGCCGGCGTCACCTCCTGCGCCGCTTCTGGCTCCCCGTCGTTCTGCTCCTGGCGCTCGCCGCCGGCGGCCTGACGGGCATCATCGCCGCCTATCAGATCAACTACTCGCGCGCGGCCCAGGAGGTCGCTTCCCTTGCGACCTACCGCCCGAGCGTCGTGACGCGCGTCTACGCCGACGACGGCGAGACCATCATCGGCGAGTTCGCCATCGAGAAGCGCATCCCGCTCAAGTTCGAGGAGATTCCGCCGCTCGTCAAGAACGCCATCCTCGCCATCGAGGACGCGCGCTTCTACGACCACATAGGCATCGACCCCATTCGCATCATCGGCGCGACCTGGAAGAACATCACGACCGGCAGCCGCGAGGGCGGCTCCACCTTGACGCAGCAGCTCGCCAAGAACCTCTTCCTCTCGAAGGAACAGACGCTCGAACGCAAGGTCAACGAGTGGCTCATCTCGCTTCAGATCGAACGCTTCTACACGAAGAACCAGATCATGGAGATGTACACCAACCACGTCTTCCTCGGCGCGAACTCCTACGGCTTCGAGGCGGCCTCCGAGACCTACTTCGGCAAGCAGGCCAAGGACCTGTCGCTCGACGAGGCGGCCCTGTTGGCGGGTGTGCCAAAAGCGCCGAGCGAGTATTCGCCGACCGTCAACCCGAAGGCCGCGCGCGAGCGGCGCAACCTCGTGCTCGACCAGATGGCGAAGAACGGCTTCGCCACGCAGGCGGAAGTTGACGCGGCCAAGGCCAAGCCCATCAAGCTGGCCGACACGGCCTACTACCAGACGCAGGACCGCTCCTCCCCCTTCGCCTACCCGGTCGAGAAGATCCGCCAGGACCTCGAAGAGAAGTACACGACGCGCGTCGCGCAAGGGGGCTTGAGGGTCTACACGACCATCAACGTCGAGGCGCAGAAGAAGGCCGTCGAGGTCGTGCGCAAGGGCCTGCGCCTGTACGACCAATCGCACAGCGGCTGGCGCTCGGCCTACTTCAACATCGCCGGCGAGAACGGCGCGGAGGTCACGCAGCAGCAGCTAGACGCTTACAAGCACCCGGACTGGTACGGCAACCAGTACAGCGAGGGCCAGTTCATCATGGGCCTCGTGATGAAGGTTGACCGGGCGAAGAACGAGGCCACCGTGCGCTTCGGCAACTACACGGCGACGGTCACGACGAAGGAGATGGGCAAGTCCGGCCGCCAGCCGGCGACTGAGTTCAAGCCCGGCTTTCTGGCACAGTTCGATGTCAAAAAGGTGGACGACAAGGAGCGCCGCCTGCAAGTGGAGTTAACGCAGATCCCGGACGTGCAGGCCGCGCTCGTGACCCTCAACGCGAAGACCGGCGAGATCGTGGCGATGGTCGGCGGCTACGACTTCTACACCAACAAGTTCAACAACGCCACGCAGGCTTACCGCCAGACAGGCTCGGCCTTCAAGCCCTTCATCTACACGGCGGCGGTCGAGTGGGGCATGACGCCGGACTCGGCCGTGAGCGGCGCGCCGATTAAGATCGGCGACTGGATACCGCACAACTACGACGGCTCGACCAGCCACGGCAACGTGCCGATGAAAATCGCGCTCGCCAAGTCCTTAAACATCGCGGCTGTCCACCTCCTGCAAACCGTCGGCATCCAGACCGGCTCGCAGATGGTGCGCCGCTTCGGCATCAAGGTGCCGATGGCCCCGTACCTGCCCTCGGCGCTCGGCGCGACCGAAGTCCCGCTGGATCAGATGGTCTCGGCCTACTCCGCCTTCCCGAACAAGGGCGTGAGAGTCGAGCCGCACCTGATTCGGAAAGTTTTGGACCGCGACGGCAACGTGCTCGAAGAGTGGGAGAAGACGACTTATAAGGTGACGAACGAGTACGTCGCGCTGACGATGGTCTCGATGATGCGCGGCGTGACATCGGGCGGGGGCACGGCCGCGGCCGCGTCGGCCATAGGCGTCCCCGTCGCCGGCAAAACTGGCACAGTCAACGACCACACGGACGTCTGGTTCATAGGCTACACGCCGACCTACGTGACGGGCGTGTGGATGGGCTACCCCGGTCGGAAGAAGAACCTGGGCAACGACATGACGGGCGGGCGCGGCGCGCTGCCGATGTTCGTAGACTTCATGAAGGACTTCATGAAGGACAAGCCGAAGGAGGATTTCCCGAAGGCCCCCTCGATGCCCGAGGACATGAAGGAATTACAGAAGCAGCGGCAGCGCGAGATGATGGAGGGCCGCCTCGACATCCTGGCAGCCCGCCGCGCCGCCAAGGCCGGCGACGAAGATGAAGAGCAGCCGGCCGTCATCACCACGCCGAAGATGGAGCAGGTGACGCTGCCGCCCGCGCCTGCGGACGACTTGCCGCCGCCACCCGTCATGCAGCCCGCGACGGCCGCCCCCGCGAAGACCGAGCCCGCCGCCGCTCCGCCGGCCCAGACAGACACGCGCCCGCGCCAGGTCGAGCAGCCCAAGAAGAAGGGCAAGAAGGGCACGGACGAGCCGTAAAGAAATGCAAAATTAAAAATGTAAAATGCAAAAGTGAGGCGGAAGCCAGTTTTTATTAAAACGGTTTCCGCGTCACTTTTGCATTTTTAATTTTGCATTTTAAATTTCTCAGAGCAGCTTCCCTAAATAATGGGGCAACATCTTGCGCCACCAGGGCCAGTCGTGGTCAACGTCGTGGCCCCAGAGGTCTAGTGTGTGTGGGATGCCTTTCGAGTGCAGAATCCCTGAGAGTTGGCGGCTCCGCTCAGGCGCTTCATAGGCTCCCTGCCCTGAGAGAATGACGATGGCGTCTGCCCGGCGCAGGATGGGCAGGTGGTAGTCGTCGTTCAAGTTCGGCAGGTACTCTGCGGGGTTGTTGAAGTAGACGTTGTCGTCGTGGTAGCCCTTCAAGTAGGAGCGTATGTCGTAGCTGCCGCTCATGGCTATGACTCCGCGCAGGAGGTCCGGGTGGCGGAAGTAGGTGTTGGCCGAAAGGAACGCGCCGAGGCTCGCGCCCGTCGTCAAGGGCCGTTCGCCCGTCTCGTTGCGGATGAGCGGCAAGACCTCGTCCGTGATGTAGCGGTCGTAGCGCGTCAAGAGTTCAGCTTTCCACTGCGGCGACGCCTGCTCGTTGAGCAGGCTGTAACGGTTGACGCTGTTGATGGAGTAGGCGCGCACTCGGCCTGCCTCTATGAGCGGGCTGATGGCGTTGATCAGGTGAAAGCGTTCGTACTCCAGAAAGTCTGCGGCCGCCGTCGGCAGCATCAGCAGCGGGTAGCCCGCGTGCCCGTAGGCCACGAGCGGCATCTCCATCCCCAGGTTGTGGCTGTACCAGCCGGTCGTGCGGCGCTCCATGCAAACACTCTCCTATTGATTTCGCGACGAGGCGAAGATTCAAAAACCTCAGACTGTTTCAGGTAATTCAGCGGTCAGAGATATTCTCGCACTTTAGCCCTGCGCGCAAGGCGCGAGCAGCCCGCAACGCCCACAGCTCTCCGATGCAAGCTTGACAGCTTTCCCTGCCGGTCCCTATATTTTATCGGCTCCCGACCACCGTTGGCCCAAGTTCTACTTGCCGTCAACCTCATAACCATTCACCCTTCAAGCCGGATGTGAGCCCGACCAGTCTCCTTACCGATGGGGTTATCTTATGTTGAAAAAATTGATTTGTACGGCCGTGTTGATTTTAGGCGGCCTGAGTTTCGAGGGCCTTGCCCAGGAGAGTAGAGCGAAGAACTCCCAGGGCGAATCGATTCGCGCCGAGCGGCTGAAGACGCTGATGTCTGCGGTGGGCGTGAGCGTCGAAGGCGGCCTGACGCCCCCCAGGAGTTCCGGCCACAGAGAGGTCCGAATCGTTTGGGAAGCAGACCCGGCCGCCAAGGCGACGGTCTCTCGCGCGGAGGCGTCCACCCTCGAAGCCCGTAGGGATTCTTTCGGCCATTCGCTACGCGTCGCCGGCGTGCGCCGGCTCGAAGGAGCCCTGCCCAGACACCGCTCGCTTGAGCTTTCGCCGGACAAGTTGATGGTCGCCGCCGTCGGGGGCGGCGGTAAGCTCCGCTGGTGGTCACTGATAGATGACCCGCGGCTCCTCAGGGCCGAAGCCCCCGGCCCCGACGGTGTTTTGAGTGGGCAGATATTTTATCGGGCCGAGCCGGAGTTCGTCGTCAACGTTCCAGAGGACGAGGAGACCACAGAACTGCGGCTCTACCATCCGCGCTGGACGGGCGAGGAGTTCGTCCTGGACATCATCAACACTATTTCAATTCAGTAACCGAACGTCGGCCCCCCACCGAGGCTTTTGATAATGACTAAGCTATATCAATGGATACTGAGAACGCTCTGCTCTCTGATACTGCTGAGCCTTTCTCATAGCGCCTACGCCGTGCCCTTCGAGAAGATTGTGAACGGCGGCGACCCGCAGAACCGCGTGGACATAGCCATCGTGGGCGACGGCTACACCGCCGCCGAGATGGCGAAGTACAAGGCGGACGTGCAGGCTTTCATCCAGAAGGTGTTCCAGCAGGAGCCCTACAAGGAATACAAAGCATACTTCAACGTCTGGCGGCTCGATGTCGCCAGCGCGGAGTCCGGCGCGGACCACCCGGAAAGAAACCCGCCCGTCGCCCGCAACACGTATTTCGGGGCCAACTACAACTGCGCCGACATCCAGCGCCTTATCTGTGTGGACGTAGGCGTGGTCATGAACGTGCTTTCCAGCACCCTCGCGCCATCGCAGTACGACATCAAGCTGGTCATCGTCAACGACCCGGAGTACGGCGGTTCCGGCGGGTCAGTGGCCGTGGCTTCGACCAACGTGTCGGCCGTCGAGCTGATCCTGCACGAAGTCGGCCACAGCTTCGGGTTCCTGGCCGACGAGTACGACTACTCCCCGCCGACGTGCAACAACACGAGCGAACCCTCTGAGGCCAACGCCACCCGGCAGACACAGCGCGCTTCAATCAAGTGGACTAAATGGATCGCTGCCGCGACCTCTATCCCGACGACTTCCACGGCACCGGCCGTGCCTGGGCTGTACCAGGGAGCGAAGTATTGCACGGCCGGTCTCTACCGTCCGACCTATAACTCAAAGATGCGGTCGCTCGGAGCGCCCTTCGAGCAGATCAACGCCGAGCAACTCGTCAAACGCGTCTACAACTTCGTCTCGCCCGTCGATTCCTACAGCCCGACCCAGAGCGCGCTGAGTTTGACATCGAACAGCTCGCAGGTCTTCAAAGTCCAGACGCCCCTCCCGCTGACTCACGCGTTAAGCGTCCAGTGGTTTGTCGATAACCAGCTCCGCGGGACCGGGCCGGAGTTCACTCTGAACACGAGCGGGCTGGCCTCCGGCGTCACACACACCGTCAGGGCTGAGGTCGAAGACACGACGGCGATGGTCAGAAATGATCCGGGACTGCTGCTGACTGAGACACAGAGCTGGACTGTCACTCTGAGCTGCGCCTACTCCGTGTCGCCGACCGGCAAGACGTTCGGGGCCGACGGCGGCAGCGGCAGCGTGAACGTGACGGACGGAGGCGGCTGCGGCTGGACGGCCGCGAGTAACGTCCCCTGGATCAGCATCACGTCCGGGGCTTCGGGCACAGGCAGCGGCGTGGTGAACTACAGCGTGCAGGCTAACACGGGAACCACGTCGCGCACGGGCACGATGACGATTGGCGGCAAGAAGGTTACTGTCACACAATCCTTATTGGCGGGCCTCTCTGTCAGTGACGTGACGGTCGCGGAGGCGAACACGACGGCAGTCACGGCCAGCTTCACCGTCAAGCTGTCCAGGCCCAGCGCCGAGGTCGTCACGGTCAAATACGCGACGGCCAACAAGACGGCCGTCGCCCCCGGCGACTACACGGCCGTGCCCTCCACGATTCTCACCTTCGATCCGGGTCAGACCACCAGGACCGTCACGGTGCAGATCGCTGGCGACCTACGCGACGAGATCAGCGAGAGCTTCAGGCTGCTCCTGAGCGCTCCGACCAAGGCCGTCATCACAGACAACGAAGGCGTCTGCACCATCACGGACAACGACCCTCCGCCTTCCATCACCATCGCTAACGTTACGGTCAGAGAGCCGGACAGCGGGACGATCAACGCCACCTTCAGCGTCAAACTGTCCGCGGCGAGCGGGCAAACCGTCACCGTGAAGTTCGCCACAGGGGGAGGCGTCGCCGGGAGCGTGGCCACAGCCGGCACGGACTACACGGCCCTGCCCCTGACCACCTTGACCTTCTCGCCGGGCCAGTCCACGAAGACCATCATCGTGCAGGTCAAGGGCGACACGCTGAAGGAGGCTAACGAGACCTTCTTCGTCAACCTGAGCGGCGCGACCGGCGCAACCATCGGTGACGGCCAGGGCCTGGGCACGATTTTGAATGACGATTAAGGGCCGCGAATCACGCGGCTGCCGCCCTCTATCAGCCAGGCAAGCGGCGCTTGACGCCCCTTTGAACGTCTGTTATAAAAATCATCCTGCGCTCCACGCACGAGCCCTTCTGGCGATGCGTGGGGCGCATATTCCGCAGTAGCTCAATGGCAGAGCATTCGGCTGTAATACTTGATTGCAGCTTCCACAGGTGACTGTGGTTGAAAAACCGGGCGAATTCAGGGGAGCCTTCGCTAATAACTGTTAGCATGGTAATCCTGAGCGAAGCCTGCCGAAAGGTCAGAAAGTAGGCAGGAACGTGCAGAGACTAGGGATTGAGGAGACCTGACCAATAAAATCCCGCCAGCACCCGGCAACTTTTTCGCGGTTTCGAGAAAGTTGATGAGATAGTCCGCGCCGGAGCGAAAGCTTCGGGTAAAGCGTAACCGAAGGGTTGTAGGTTCGAGTCCTACCTGCGGAGCCAAAATTTTAAAGGGAAACGGGAGGCGAGAGCCTCCCGTTTTGCTTGGTCACTCCTTGCCTCACCTTTTCATCACGAGCTAAGGCTGTGCAGGAGATTCCTGCTTCGGAAAGTGTTAGAGCGTATGGACGGAAATGATTACTGAGCTACAATGGGAGAGGGACTTGCGCATTAGCTTTTCCAGTGAAAGAGGATGAATGGAGCGGCAGGCGACGATGCACAGCGCGGAGGGTCTCATCCAATCATTCCTGCGCGCCGCGGACGAGTCGGAATCAGAAAACCTGCTGTCTCTCCTCATACGCGAGCATGCCGAGCCGGTGATCGCCGGCATCATTAAAAATAAGCTGCGGGTCTCCCTCAATAATTCGGAGGGGAGCAGCCTGAATCAAGACGCCTTGGAAATAGCCGGCGATGTGCGCGCCGCCATCTTCGTGGAGATGCAAACTCTTAAAGCTGGCGCGCAAGGACGATCAATCGGCGATTTTCGTAACTACGTGGCGGTCAAAACGTATTCCGCCTGTGCCGATTACTTCCGAGCTAAAAATCCGCAGCGCCGGCGTTTGAAAGACCTGCTCCGCTACCACCTGAAACAGAACCAGACATTTGCTCTATGGGAAGGCGCAGACAAGCGCTGGCTCTGCGGGCTGCGGACTTGGCGCAACGCAGGGCCGAACACGTCTAGCTCCGAACACCTTCAACGGTCGTTGCCCGAGACGCTCTCTATATTCAATGCTTCGGAATCTGCCTGCGGGGTCGGCGTCTCAAACCTCCCTCCTGCTGAATTGCTGACCGCCCTCTTTGAAAGCGTCGGACACCCGATTGAGTTCAACCATCTGGTGACGATAGTGGCAGACGTTTGGAACATCAAAGATCATCCGACCGAATCTTTCGACCAGAACGGCGAAGCGGGCGCCAAATTAATTGATTCGGCGCCTGGGGTGGAAGTGGTCTTAGAACAACGCCTGTATCTTCAACGGCTCTGGAAGGAAGTCGCCAGCTTGCCCCCTTTGCAGCGAAGCGCCCTACTCTTAAATCTACGTGATGCGCAGGGAGGAAGCCCCATCGCATTTATTCCGCATTTGGGTATCGCCGGAAAAGCGGAAATAGCAGAGATGCTATCAATGTCCGCCGAACAGTTCTCACAGCTTTGGAATGAGCTGCCCCTGGACGACGCGGGCATCAGTCGGCTGCTCGGCGTCACAAGGCAGCAAGTAATTAATTTGCGTAAAACTGCCCGTGAACGACTGGCACGCCGGATGAGCGCGATAGAGAAAACGGGCGATGGTAATAAATCGGCGAGACGCACGGTTTAAGTTCGTGGAGGCGTAGGTATTCATTGGATGAGCGGTTTTTAGCGGGTCATGATTGAGAGTCATTTTACAGAGCAGCAGGTTGAGGACTACCGGCGGGGCGCGCTTCGAGCGAGCGAGAGAAGCGCGTGTGAACGCCACCTGGCCGCGTGCGATGCTTGCCTGCGGCGGGTGATTGATACGGCTCACTCCGGCATCGCATTCACTTCGCTGACGGAAGCTCTCCTGCCGTCGGCAGGCGAAGAGCCGTTTCACTTGTCCCGTGAAGAATTGAAAAGGTACGCGGCCGGGGGGCTGGATCAAGCAGACAGTGTGATTTTTGAGAGCCACATGGAGGATTGCGCCGAATGTAGCGGCGCGGCGCGGCAACTGGTTTTAATCAGCTCAGGCCCTTCGGCTCAACAAGATGATGGGAGCGCAAGACACGCGCCGAAAACTGTTTGGGAGAGATTCAAGGATTCCGTGTGGCGTTTGCCTTCCCTACGCCCCGCGCCCGCCGTTGGAATCGCGCTGGCGTGTGTTGGCGTGTTGCTCGGAATACTTTGGATTCAATCCAGATTCTCTGGCGGGCAAAATCAATCGTCGCCATCTCAAATCGCCGCCGAGGCTAAAAATCAGAACCAATCTATTACGCCTTCAAGCGATGAGCAGCCAGCAGAGACGGCTAGCCGCGATGATAAGCAGGTGGAGGACGAAGCGGCGAATCGAAATCCGGCAGCTTCCCCGCCAAAACAGGCCCAGGCCGCCCCGAAGACTGTCGTTAGTCTGATTGATGGCAAGCGGATAGTCACATTAGATATACGTGGCAATCTGGCGGGTTTGGAAGGATTAGACTCTTCAATCCGAAGAGAGGTTTCAAGAGCGCTCTTTGATGGCGAGCTGAAAAGACCGGACTCGCTCGACGAGTTGACAGCGCCCCGCGTAAACCTCTTAGATCAATCTTCAACCGCCTCAACTTTCAAGCTGCTTAGTCCCACCAGCGTAATCATTGTTGATAATCAACCCACTTTTCAGTGGCAACCGTTGCGCGGCGCGAGTAATTACACGGTCTCTGTTTTCGACTCGAACTTTAATCCCGTAATGAGGAGCGAACCGCAGACCGCGACTCAATGGTCGCCCCCTGTGTCGCTTGAGCGCGGGAAAATTTATTTCTGGGAAGTGACGGCCGTCAAAGACGGTCAGGAGATCACGTCGCCGGTCGCGCCCGCGCCCAGAGCGCAGTTCAAAATAGTCGAAGCGGAAAAGCTCGGAGAGATACAACAGGCGAAGAGCGCGCGCCCGGATTCGCATCTTGTCTTAGGAATACTCTACGCGCGCGCAGGGTTACTGGAAGATGCGGAACGTGAATTCCGACTGCTCGCGAAGGCTAACCCTCGTTCACAGGTCGCCAGGAGATTACTGCGACGCGTGCAGGCATGGGGAAAGCGGTAATGTTATTCGTCAATCTTCGCGCCTCATTTTTTGTGAAGCTGTGCCTGTCCCTTGCTCTGGCCTGCGCCCCGCTCGCGGCGTCCGCTCAGACCGCCGAAGAAGCCTTCACACGAATTTCGCCGTCGGCGCGCACGCCCGACGAGGCGGCCGTCATGAAGGTGTTCCTCAAGGGATACGAGGCTTACGCGAAAAGGAACGGGGCCGCGCTTTTTTCCTTATTCACCGAGCGATCTCCGCACCTTCCCGAATTCAAGTTATTCGTCGGACAACTGTTCGCCAAGAACGAGAGGGTCAAGATCGAATCAATCAGCATCTTCCTTGTCGGCTACATACAGGTCGAAGGCGAGCACGCGACGGCGCGCCTCGTGATAGACATACGCGCGTTAGACCCGGCGACGGGTAAGGTCGCCGAAGGGTTCGGGGAAATGGATCACACGTTGCGCTTCATCAAGGAGGAGGGCGTCTGGAAGCTCTGGCAGTTTGTTAATACGGCGGAGGAACTTACCAACCATCTGCTTGCCGCCGCCACAGACGAAGAGCGCGGCCGTGTGCTGGCAGCGAAAGGCGCGCCATTCACTGGCGGCCTGCTCAATGGCTTGCTGAATCAAGCTCAAGTCCTCCTGGATGAAAAGGCACAGTACGCACAGTCAACGATAATCTATAACATCGCTCTTAACATCTCCCGGCAACTCAAAGCCCCCTTTGGGATCGGCGGCGCATTGGTCGGTCTGGGCGACGTTTACTCGGCGCAAGGTGACTACCTGCGGGCGGCGAACAATTACCAGCAGGTCATGAAGCTCGCGGAGAGCTTAGGCAGTAAGGAGGGGGTCGCCGCCGTCTCTGTCAAGATGGGAAACATCCATTACCATCAAGGCAATTACGCCCAGGCGATGGAGTATTACCAAAGAAGCGTGAAGACTTACGAAAAGCTTGGCAGCAAGGTGGAGATTGCCTACCCGCTTCTGACCATCGGAAATGCGTACTTCTCTTTGGGCGACTATGCGCAGGCGCTTGCCTATTACCGGAGGAGCCTGAAGATCTATCAACAGATTTACGACAAGGCGGGCGCGGCCTATCTACTGAACAAAATCGGAGACGTGTATGCCGCGCAGGGGAACTACGAAGGCGCGATTGACAGTTATCAGCAGAGCCTGAAGCTACACGAAGAACTCGGCAATAAAGCGATGGCCGCCTACGCCCTGAACCGCATAGGGGATGTCCGCTACGCACAGGGCGCCTACAAAGAGGCCGACGCTCTTTCGGCCCGTGCGGTCGAGCTGGCGAGAGCTAACAAGAGCCCCGAAATCCTCTGGCAATCTCTGACTTCAGCCGGCAGGGCCAGTCGCGCACTCAAACAACCGGAGGTCGCGCGCCAGTCATTCTCCGAGGCGATTGCCGTGATTGAAGAGCTTCGCACTCACGCCGTCGGCACCGAAGAAGACCGACAACTCTTCTTTGAAAGTAGGACCGTTCCTTACTACGCGATGGTCGATCTATTGCTCGCTCAGAACAACTGGGCGGAAGCGTTTGCTTATGCCGAGCGCGCCAAAGGCCGCGTGCTTCTGGACGTGCTCGACAGAGGCAGGGAGAACATCACGGGGGCAATGACGGCCGACGAGCGAACTGAGGAAAAGCGGCTTAATGAAACGGTCGTCGCCCTTAACTCACAACTCAGACGCGAAACTCTGGACTCCAAAGCCGACACGGCGCGCGTCGCCGGCATTGAAGCTCAACTGAGAGATGCCCGCCTCGCGTACGAAGCCTTTCAAACGCGGATTTACGCGGCGCACCCAGGGCTCCAGATTCAGCGCGGCGAGGTCGAGCCTTTAACGCTCGAAGAAGTTGCCCCCTTAATCCCTAACGGGGAAACAGCGCTGCTGGAATTTACAGTGACCGCGGAGAGGGCTTATCTCTTCGTTATCACTAAAAGCGTCGAGACCAAAAATATTGAGATGAAGGTCTATCCGCTCGACGTTAAGGCCAGCGAGCTGACAAATCTAATCCTCCAATTTCGCACGCGGCTGGCAGACAACACACTGGATTTTCGAGGAGGCGCGCGCCAGTTGTATGACTTATTGCTCCGACCCGCTCAGGCACAAATCAACGGTAAAAAGAGTCTTTGCATTGTCCCGGACGGCGCGCTTTGGGAGCTGCCGTTTCAAGCCCTCCAACCCGCTGAGAACAGATACCTGTTAGAAGACCATGCCCTGTTTTACGTTCCCTCGCTCAGTGTTCTACGCGCGCTGAAGACGAGAGCGAAGCTGCTTCCCACAGCTCGCACGTTGCTGGCCTTCGGCAATCCTGAGATCAGTAAACCGATTGCCGCCCAGGCAAGGTTGGTCAACCGGGACGGAGAGCTTAATCGCCTGCCTGAAGCGGAGCGGGAAGTCAAAAGTCTGACTCAATTTTACGGCTCGGCGGCGAGTAAGATACTGACCCGCGGCGAAGCCCGCGAAGAAACCTTCAAGGCGGAAGCAGGCCGGTACAGAGTTCTTCACTTCGCCACACACGGAACATTGGATGACTATAACCCCATGTATTCGCATCTGGTGCTGGCGAGCACGAGCGCGGGCGAAGACGGCTTCCTGGAAGCGCGTGAAATCATCGGCCTTGATATCAACGCGGACTTGGTCGTCCTGTCGGCGTGTCAGACGGCGCGCGGGCGCGTCGCGGCGGGTGAAGGATTGATCGGCATGTCGTGGGCTTTCTTCGTGGCGGGGACTCCGACCACTGTGGCGAGCCAGTGGAAAGTGGACTCGACCAGTACCACCCTTTTGATGTCGAACTTCCATCGCCTGATCGCGCCTCAACAATCGAGGGGCGCGGTTCGCGTGAGCATGGCGGAAGCTCTGCGTGAAGCGGCGTTGAAAGTCTTAGCCAACCCTCAATACCGCCACCCTTTCTATTGGGCCGGATTCGTCGTAGTCGGAGACGGTAATTAGCGTCCCGTAGTAATTTCCAATCCCCTAGTAATAATCCGCAAACCCTCACGGCTTAGGCAAACAGAGTAACAGAGAGAGCAAACGCTCGTCAGAGTGAGCGCGGACTTGTGTCTTCTGGCGTCGTGAGTTTCGGCTCCCCCGTTCGGCAAACCAAAGCTTCGGAAGGAAATCAAATCAAATGCGAAAAGCGATTCTTCTGGCGGTCCTCATCATCTGCGGCGCTCAACTCGCGCACGCACAGGATAATGAACGCAAGGTCGAGGTCTTCGGTGGCTACTCATACTTAACCACTGACTTTGAAGAGCCGGACGCGCCGCTCGACCGCTTCGATAACCTGGACGGGTTCAACGTCTCTGTGACCGGCTACATCACGAAACGCTTCGGCGTCACAGGTGACTTCTCTGCACATTTCCGCAGTCAGACTGTGGACCTTCCCGGCGGCACGATTCGTTTCCGCTCACGCAGTTTCAATTATCTGGGCGGCCCGCAAGTCAGGTTCACCAACAGCACCCGCGTCACACCATTCGTACACGCCCTGGCCGGGGTGGCGAACAACCGATTTGCCTACCGCGCGACGGCTGCGGGAGCGTCCACGCCGGCGGCCGACGTATCCGTCAGCGTCACGGATTTCGCGCTCGCTCTCGGCGGCGGACTTGACCTGCGGGTCAGCAAGCGCTTCGCCCTGCGCCTCTTCCAGATCGAATACAATCCGGTTTTCCTGCGTGACCGCCCGGAACTCAACACCAACGGCGGTCGCCGCCTCGATAACGTGCGCTTCTCGATTGGCGTAGTTTTCAAATAAGCCGCTCTTCTAATTGTTAAGGTATACTGCGCCGCGGAAGGCGGGCCTTAACCGTTGAGGATCGTTTACCTGACACACCAGTACTTCCCGCGTCACACGGGGGGGACCGAAGTCTACACGCACGGGCTGGCGAAGCGCGCACGCCGGGCGGGACATTCCGCACGGGTGATAACCTGCGTGGAGTCGCCGCACCTCGATCCGGCGCGTCACGGCGCGCGCCACACGGAGTATGAAGGGGTTCCGGTGACGGAGCTGCACTTCAACTTAAGTGTGGCCCCGGAGCCCGCGCTCGCGGAGTATGACAACCCGTTCACGGGGGCGCTACTGCGGCGGGAGTTTGAAACCGTCAGGCCGGACCTCGTACACGCCGCGCACCTGATGAAGCTCTCGGCTTCGGCCCTGGAGGTCTGCTATCAGATGAACGTGCCGGTGGTGCTCACACTGACGGACTACTGGCTCATCTGCCCGCGCCACACGCTGCTCCGCTGGAACAATCAACTGTGCCGCGGGCCGGCGCACGACCTGGACTGCGCGCGGTGCTTGCGCCACACGCACGGGTTTGCACGGGGCCGCATGCAGAATCTGCCCGCCCCGCTGCTGCGCCTGGGTTCGGGCCTGGGCCGTCTGGCGCTCGGCGGCCGCCCGCCTCGTTTCTGGCGGGACGTGCGCGCAATCCGCGGGCGCAAAGATTATCTGCGGCGGGCGGTGAGCCGCGCCGACAGGGTGATAGCCCTCTCGGCGCTTCTCAAGGAGCTGTTCGTGCTCAACGGCTACGCGGAAGATAAAATAGAAGTGCTGCAACACGGCCCCGAAACCCAAGGTCTGGACGTGGCCGCGCCTCCGACCCTGAATGAAGAGATCGAAGTTGTCTTCATAGGAAGCCTCGCCTACCACAAGGGTCCGCACATACTGCTGGAGTCGCTTGCGTTGAGGCCTGAGCTGAAGCTGCGGCTTCTCATTTACGGCGAGGCGGGCGGCTCGGACCCTTATTCGGACTCCTTAAAATCTATGGCCGCGGCCGACCCGCGCGTCCGGTTGATGGGCACGTTCCCGCCGGACGAGATGGGGCGCGTGCTCGGAACCGCGGACGTGCTGGCTGCTCCCGCCCTGTGGTACGAGAACAACCCGCTCGTCGTACAGGCCGCCAGGCTCGCCGGCGTCCCCGTGATGGCGAGCGACCTGGGCACGCTGGCGACCTCCATAGAACACGGCCGCGAGGGCTGGCTCGTCCCCGCGGGCGACACGCGCGCCTGGGCGGCGGCCCTCGCCGGCCTGACCAGAGAGGGGTTGCCGCCCCGCACCCCGAACCGCTCCGTCAAGAGCATGGACGAACACGCGCGCGAAATCTTCGACATCTATCAAGAGATTCTTTCCGACAGACAATGCTCCGAACCGAACACCTTGTAGACCTGCTCACGTCGGCTTCGGTCGAGGCCCCCGGAGACAACTACGCGGACTTGCAGCGGATGGTCATAGGCCGCGAGGCAGAGACGGCCGTCTTCCAGCACCCCACCTCGGCCATCACTTTCCCGCCCTTACAACTCGGTGAGCGGCCCACGCTGGACTTCGCGTGCGGCGTGAAAGAGTCCGCCTGGGGGCGCATGGAGAGCGAGGTCCGGTTCGGCGTCAGCGTGCTCGCGGGCGCGAGGCGTGAGGAGGTCTTCCGAACGGAGCTGGACCCGCGCGCCCGCGCGAAGGACCGCGCCTGGCAACGCCACAGCCTGGACCTCTACAGGTTCGCGGGGCAGGTCGTGCAGCTAATTTTTGAGACGAGCGTCCCCAAGGGGCGTTCGAATAAATTCGCCTGGGCCGGGTGGGCCGACCCGCGGCTGACGCACAGTGTCGGCGAGCAGCGCCGCGCGGCCGCACGCCGCGACGATCACCCGCACATCTTTCTGATTACGGCTGACGCCCTGCCGGCGCGCTACCTGGAGTGCTACGGGAACACGCGGGTCAAGACCCCGCACCTGAAAGAGCTGGCCGCCGACGGCGTCCTGTTTGAAGAGGCATGGTCGCAGTCCTGCATGACGCTCGGCTCCTACGCGTCGCTGCTCACGGGCAGGCACACCTTCGAGCACGGCGTCGGCAAGGAGTGGGAGCCATTCCCGGCCCACCAGCTCAGCCTGCCGGTCGCGCTCGCGGGCCACGGCTACCACACGCTTTTCGCGCCGGGCTCGCTGGAACTTTCGGAGCGCGGCGTCGCGCTCAGACACGTCTTCGCCGAAACCCTCCCGACGCGCGGCAACCCCATGCAGGACGGGGCCGTGACGACTCGCCGGTTCGCCCGCTGGCTTGAAGAGCGCCCGGACAAGCCCTGCTTCTGCTGGCTGCACTACTTCGACACGCACCCGCCGGGGGCGCCGCCGGAGCCTTTCCGCTCCATGTACTACGCGGGCGACCCCACGGACCAAAACCGCAGTCACCTGCCCGAGCAGATCGCGAAGATTCGCGGCGTCGAGTCCGCGCTCGTCATCAGGGCGGCGTGGCCCCTGCTCGAAAAGGGCGAGCCCGTTTATGAAGTGAGGGAGATACTGGAAGACACTGCGGCGGTCCTGCTGGGCCGGCGCGAGCTGCGGCCGGACCTGGCCGAGCATCTTCTGAGACTTGGGCCGACGGCCATGAACGGACTGCCCGCGCCGCGCTTCGGCCGTTGGCTCTCCGAACAGGCCGACGAGATGGCCGGCGGGCGCACGCCCGACAAACTGCTGGCCTGGCTGCGAGATGTCATCCCCATGCTGGAGGGCGTGGAGGAGGACCTCATCTCTTGGCTGCGCGGCGTGGTGGACTTCCGCTTCCCCCTCGCCATGTATATGGGAACCGTCAGCTACTTCGACGCGCAGGTCGGCGCGCTCGCGGGCCTTCTGCGCGAGCTGGGGATTTACGACCAGAGCCTGATCGTCGTCGCGGCCCCGCACGGGGAGGTGCTGGAGAGCCCGACGCTCCCCTACCACCACTTCATGCTGGCTCCTGAGACGCTGCGCGTGCCGCTCATCATGAAACCGCCCGCGCGCTCGGGCTCCAAAACCGGCGTCCGTCTGGGCGGCGTGTTCGACCTGATAGACCTCTTCCCGACGCTCCTGGACATGCAGGGGCTCAAACACTCCTTCGATTTTTCCGGGGCCTCCCGCTGGGAGAGCATACGCGCGGGCGAGGACATCCCGCCCCACGACAGCTTCGCCACGGGCTTTCATGGCGTGGCTTACTCCGTCTACCGCCCCCCACACCTGCTCGTCCAGGAAAGGGCTGGACTGAGCGCGCAGACCCTCCACACGCTCTTGAGCGGCGGCGACGAAGTCATCTACGACGCGGCTTCGCTCAAAGCCCACGAGGCAGAGTCGTTGCGCGCCGCCCTAGACGCGTGGCGGCGTCGCTTCACCGGCGCGGCGCGGGCGTGACGCCGCCTGCGCGTCCGAACGGCGGCGGCAGAAGAGGCCGCGCACAAGGCGGCAGTAGACGTTGAATAGCCGGACGGAGAGCGCGACGCGGAAGCAGGTCAGCTCACGGCCGAGCGAGGCTGTCTTTGACCTGCACGCGTGGGCGGCGAGGCGTGGCAGCGAGCGCTCGTACTTTAAGAAGCGTTCGAGGACGGCTCTTTTATCCGCGGGGGCTTCGTGTACGCGCAACAGCAGTTGGCGCGCGAGCACGACCGCGTTCACGAAATAGTTCAGGTATTGCTGCCGCAGGCACGTGAGGTGCGGGCCGAAGTCGGTCGAGCGCCGCAGGAACAGAACCAGCAGGTAGAGGAACGTCTTCAACTCCATCCACTTTTCGACGGCGCGCGGCTGGGTTGCGGCGAACCCGCAGGCGTTGCCCTCGTGCTGCCGCCACGTGTAGAGAGGCTCCGCAACGTAAGCTATCTCGCCCCCGGCCAGCGCCACGCACGCAATCCAGTGGTCGTGGTATGCGTCGCCGGGCAGTTCGGGCAGGGGCAGCAGCTCTGCAAGAAGGTCCGTGCGGAAAACGATTGAGGCCCCCGTCACCGTGTTGGCGTGAACGAGCGCGCCGAGGTCCGTGTAATTATTCCGGCGCGTCGCCCAGAAGGTTTCGGAGATGATCTCCCCGCCGCGGCCCGCGACCTCCAGGTCGGAGAAGACCATGCGCGTCCCCGCCCCGAACGCGGCGAGACACTTCTCAAGCTTGTGCGGATACCAGTAGTCGTCCTGGTCCGCCAGCGCCACGAACGCAGCCCCCTTCGGCACGAGTTCCAGGCAGCGGCCGAAGTTGCGATAAAAGCCGAGGGGCTCCGCGTTGCGCAGCACGTGAAAGCGCGCGTCGCGGGCGGCGACACTTCGCACGCGCTGCCAGGAGTCTTCGGCCGAACAGTCGTCGTTGATGACGCAGACCCAGTTCCTGTGTGTCTGATTGACGAGGCTTTCGATCTGAGAGGCGAAGAGGTCCGGCGGGGGGTTGCGCGTCGCCATGCAGATGGCGACTAAAGGCTCGCCCTCAGGCGCCGGCACGTTCGGGGAATAATTTATAGATGACCTCTCGGCCGCGGGGACGAGCGAGAGCCAGCCTATTGGCGACCGGCAAATTCGGCCGTCGTCCAGGACCGCGTGCAGGCTCAGTTCCACACGCGCCGGTTCATCGATTTCGTCGAAAGCCAGTGTCGTCCAGAATCCGCCCGTCAGGCTTCTGCCGAGCGCATCCCCGTGCGGCGGCTGGGCGGAGAACAATTCGAGGCTGCCCAGCGAGTGATTGACGACCGTGTGCGGGTGGCCGCCCGCGACGACGCTTAGACGCTTGATGCGGCGGCGCGCGTGGTAGCACCAGCCGCTCAGGTAGAGGGCTCCCCCGCGGCCGAGGGCTTTGGGCGCGGAGAGGTCCTGGTCGAGTTTCCAGATTAAAGAGTCATTCGCCGGCACGAACGTTCCCGCCCTCCATCTCCTCCTGCGTCAGCTAAGCTTCAGTCCAGACCGGCAAGCAGGCGGCTTCCTGCGCCCAGGGGTGCGCGGCATCTGAAAGTGGCGGGGCCGCCGTCTCGGCCGCGGAGACCCTGCAATAGGTGTTCAGCAGGACCGGCAGGACGACACCCGGCGAGAAGAGTTTTCTGTAACGCTCCCTCGCGGCCCGGCCCATCTGCTCGCGCAAGCCTGAGTCGCGCGCGAGCACGGTGATGGCGTCGGCGAGGGCGTCCGAGTCGTTCGGCGGGACGAGCAGGCCCGTGCCCGTCGTAATCATGTCGGGGATGCCGCCGACGGACGAGGCGACGACCGGCAGCCCGTGCGACATGGCCTCTATGATGCTGTTGGGCGTGCCCTCCGTGAGCGAGGGGAGCGCGAACATGTCCAGGCGCTGCATGAAAGACTGGCGCTCCTCCGGTCTCAGATAAACGCCCAGGAACTCGCAGCGCGCCGCCACACCCAGCTCGCGTGCGCGCGCCGCAAGCTTCTGTTCGAGCGTGCCCGCCCCGGCGACCATCAGCCGCAGGCGGTCACACGCGCGGCTGGCGGCGGCGAACGCCTCCAGCAGAACCATAGGCCCTTTCAGGTGCTCGATGCGCGCGGCGAACCCGATCCTCACGTCATCGGACGGCGCGCGCTCCTCAAGAGCGTGCCGGCCATTCATCTCCTCTATCATGATTGGGAGGACGGAGAGCTGCTCAACCGCGACAGGCAGCTTCTCGCGACACTGCCTGGCGAGCGACGGCGAGAGCGCCGCCACTTCGGCGCAGAGCGGGAGCACGCGGGTGAACTGCTCGTAGTATTTCTCATACTCCGGCGGGTGGTACGGCGTCCCGACCTCCTGGTAGATAACGGGGATGCGGGCGGCGTGCGCGGCCTTAATCATTACCATCGCGCCGGGGTCCGGCGTGATGGCGTGCGCCAGGTCAGCGCCGGAGCGCTCGAAGAAGCTTCGACACTGCTCGTAGTAGCCGGAGGCGATGTTGGTCGTGACCTTCTGCGCGTGCCTGCGGACGAGGTAGCGCGAGGCGGGGAAGGTGTTGAGCAGGCCGGACGTGATCTTTCTGCCCACCCCCAGGAACGTCCCGGCGGAGGTCGGGGCGACGGCGTACACTCGCACGCCGCACTTGCGCAGGCGAATGTAATACTCGTTCTGCGGCGAGCACGGGTAGAGGAGAAGCACCGTGACGGAGTGTCCCGAGTTGTGAAGCTGTGTGGCGTAGTTGACGAGTATCTCGTCGGCCCCGCTGATGGATCCGAAGAGCTGTCCCTTGCAGAGTATTGCCCTCATAATCTACTTTCGTCCAGCCTGTTCCCACCCGCGCCCCTGACCAGGAAGCTCAGCGCGGAAGAGCTAAAGATCACGCGGGCGCTCGCCCACGGGTGCAGCCTGAGTGCGGCGAGCGCGTTCTTCTGCGCCAGCAGGAAGTGGCCGGCGGCCGCCGCGCGGGCCGCTTCGTAAGCCAGGTGGCTCGCCATGTTTTTCGAGAGTCGCCGCCGCGCCTCCCGCCGTCGCGCGGACGGAGCCCCGGCCGCGCGCGGCAGCCTAAACCACTTCCGCCGGGACTGGCCCGCAATCATCCTGACCATTTCGCGCGAGCGGGAAGTCCCCTGCCCGGAGAACGGCGTCGGCCTGCGCCAGACCATCACGGGCGTCTCCGTGGCCGCGACCGCGTAGAGCGAGGCTATCCGCAGCCACAGGTCCCAGTCGTCTATGCCCGGCACGGTTTCGTCCAGCAGCCCCGTGCGCAGCAGGCAGGAGCGGCGGAACAGCGCCGCCCCGCACGGGATGAAATTCTGGCCCAGCAACTCCCAGAAAACGTCCCCCCGCGGGCAGCGCCTGGGGTAGAAGTCCCCCGCGGCGCGGCCCCCCTGGTCCGCGATGAGCGCCTGCCCGTAGACCAGGCCCGCTTCGGGCGCGGACGAGAGGGCGTCCGCCTGTAGGTCGAGCGAGCCCGTCAGGCGCGTGTCGTCGTCGTCCAGAAAAGTGAGGTACTCGCCGCGGCTGTTGAGGACGCCGATGTTGCGCGCCCCGGCCACCTTCCTGTTGCGCTCGACACGCACGTAAGTTATGCCGGACAGTTCGCGGCAGACCGCGGCTGTCTCGTCCGTCGAGGCGTCGTCCACGACCACGACTTCAACGTCCGTGCCCGCCGCGCGCGCGCGCTCGACGGCGCGCGGGAGCAGCCGCGGGCGGTTGTGAGTCGCTATGATGACGCTGACGCTCGGCATCTGTTTCGTGAACGGGGCCGCGGGCTAAATCAGCCGCGGCCAAAAAACCTTTCGGCGAGGGAGGGACTGTTCGTGCGGGCTAACCCGCGGGTCCGTTTCGTGGGCCGGCGCGCGCCCGCAACATCGAGGCCAGTTTCACATAGCCGGCGGGGCGCAGGGCGCGGCGCGGGCTCAGGCGCAGGGCGGCGAGAGTGTTCGCGCAGGCGAACCCGTATGCGCCACCGCAAATCGCCTGGGCGGCGTTCAACAGCAAGGTGTCCGCGAGGCGTTCGAGCGCACGCCTTCTGGCTTCCCTCCGGCGGCCCGCCGTGGCACCCACGGCGCGGGGCAGGCCCAGGAGCCGCAATTGATGGCGCGCGGCCCTGGAAAGATGTCTGGCCTGGGCCGACGAGCCCTGCCCGGAGGACGGCGTCGGCTTCCGGTAAATGCTGACGGGCTCGCGCGACACCGCGGCCGGGTAGAGTTCCGCGATTCGCACTAACATATCCCAATCGTCTATGCCCGACAAGCTGTTGTCGAAGAGGCCCACTCGGCTGAAGCATTCTCTGCGGATGACGACCGAGATGGGCATGACCGGGAAATCAAGCTCCAGCAGCGGCCAGAACAGGTCACCGCTCTCGTGATTCGGCTCGGACGCCTCGCCCGTCAGGCGGCCCCCCTGGTCGGCCAAAAGCATTGCCCCACAGGAGAAGCCCGCCCCACTGTTACTTTCCAGCGCCGCGACCTGCAAATCCAGCGACCCCGGCAGGCGCAGGTCGTCGTCGTCCAGGAAAGCCACGAAGGGTGCGGAGCTGGCGAGGAGGCCGACGTTGCGCGCGGAGGCGACCCCCTGGTTCTGTTCGAGCCTGACGCACTTGACGCCTGCGAGAGCGCGGCAGACCTCGGCCGTCTCGTCCGTGGAGCCGTCGTCAACCACGACGACTTCGACGCTCGTGCCCGCGGCGCGCGCGCTCTCGACCGCGCGTGGCAGCAGGCGCGGACGGCTGTGCGTCGGGATGATGACGCTGACTGCTGGCGTCCTGGCTTCGAGTCCCATTTATCGTTAGCGGAGGGGGCCAATCTTGACGCGCCGCGCGCGGCGCGGATAGACTGGGGCGCATCTTTCGCGACCGAGAGTTAAGTGATTCTTCTTTCGTGCATTCAAGCCCGTATGACCCCTGACGAAATGCCGACGCCGCAGCCCCTGTTCAAAATCAGGCCCGGTAAGACGTGGGCGGCGGTCGATCCGAGGGAAGTCTGGGCGCACGGCGAGCTTTTCCTGCTTTTCGTCTGGCGCGACCTCAAGCTGCGTTACAAGCAGACCCTGCTCGGAGCCCTCTGGGTGGTGCTTCAGCCGCTGGCGCTGACGCTGACCTTCACGATCTTTATAGGGCTGCTCGGCCATCCACCCACGGGCAACGTCCCGTACCCGCTCTTCCTTTACGCTGGGCTCCTGCCCTGGACCTTTTTCTCCAGCGCCGTCCTGGCCGGCAGCTATAGCCTCGTCACGAACGCAGAGCTGGTCAGGAAGACTTACTTCCCGCGGGTCATCCTTCCGGCGGCGGCCGTCTGGGTGCGCGTCCCGGATTTTATCATCTCTTTCGCGGCCCTCCTCGCGTTGATGCTCGGCTACGGCCTTCGCCCCACGGCCGCCCTCCTGATGCTGCCGCCGATAGTCTTCAGCCTGCTGCTGCTCGCGACGGCGCTCGGGGCCTGGGTCTCGGCCTTCAACATCAGGTATGGCGACGTGGGCACGGTGCTCCCCGTCGTCCTACAGCTCTGGATGTTCGCCTCCCCCATTATTTACCCGGCCGCGCTGGTGCCGCGCAAGTGGGAATGGCTTTACCAGCTCAACCCGCTGGTCGGAATCATCGAAGGCTTTCGCGCCGCGCTCTTCAACCTCGGATTCAACTGGATGAGCCTGTCCATCTCCTTCGCCACGACCCTCCTGCTGCTCGTCTTCGTCTCCTTCTCTTTCCGGCGCATGGAAGACGGGCTGGCGGACACCATCTGAGAGTCAAGGGATGCAGCCGATAGTCAAAGTCAGAAATTTGAGCAAGCGGTACGACCTGACCAGGCCGCGCCACACGAACTTGACTTTGCGGGAGGCGTGCGCCGACGCCTTCAAAAGACCGCTCCGGCTCCTCTCAGGTCGCGGGGGCGCGGGGCGCGAGACGCTCTGGGCGTTGCGCGACGTGAGCTTCGACGTGCGGGCGGGAGAGACCGTGGGCGTCATAGGGGGCAACGGCGCGGGCAAGTCCACCCTGCTCAAAATCCTTTCGCGCATCACCAAGCCGTCGGCCGGCGAAGTGGACCTCTACGGGCGGGTGGGCAGCCTCCTAAGCGTCGGCACTGGATTCCACCCCAACCTGACGGGGCGCGAGAACGTCTACCTGCACGGCGTGCTGCTGGGCATGAGGCGCTCGGAGATCAGACGGAAGTTTGACGAGATCGTGGCCTTCGCGGAGCTGGAACAATTCCTTGAGACGCCCGTCAAGCACTACTCTTCGGGGATGTACGTCCGCCTGGGCTTCGCCATCGCGGCCCACTTCGAGCCCGAAATCCTACTGCTCGACGAAGTGATCGCCTCCGCGGACGACGCCTTTCGGAAAAAGAGCGTTGCCAAGATCAGGGAGATGACCCGCAACGGCCGGACGGTCTTCTTCGTCAGCCACGACTTGGAGACGATCCGAAACCTGTGCCCCCGCATCTTGTTCATGCACTCCGGCCGGCTCCACGAGGAGGGCGACGCGGCGGACACTATCGCAGCTTACGCCGGAAGTAGTCCTCAAGCCTGAACTCTGGATTCTGTACTTCGTATGCCGATGCGGGGAGAAAATTCATAAGGCCGCTTGAACCGGTTCAAGCGGCCTTATGAATTTTCAGTCAGACTCGATGCTCACTTGTTTCAACGAATCTATCAAATCTTCCACCATCTCGTGGAATTCTTTCCAACTGTCTAGTGTCTCAAGTCGTCGAAGTAACTTTTTACATTCCTTCGGCTTATCTTTCTCTTCGCAACGCTCCAGGTTTTCTAATCGCGCATAAATTTCAAAACAGCTTGTCCAACTTGACTCATACCTGAGCCGTAGTGAGTGCCACCAAACAATCATCTGGCTCAACCATCGATGCCAGATTCTTATATCGTTGTGGTAACCATATAGATTGCTTCGCCAGAGCCAACGGAAATCTTCACTTTCATTCTCACCAATCTTCAAGAAGATTTTGTAGGGAAGGTTCGTTAGTTGTTTCTCATCGAATGAAACTAATCTAGTCCGCAAGTGGCAATCTTTCTCGCTAGAGTCAAACAATTTCCTTACCGGAAGTCCGACTCCTTCATGTAGCCTGTTGATGTTCGCCCGCTTACTGCCGAGGAGGTCCAACGCCCTATCCGCCAACTGACTTGAGCGGCTGCCTCCGGCAACAGACAAAAACCAATCGCCGCGAACTGAGAAATGTCCAGGCAAACGAACCGGAACCCAGTTCGCTTCCAATTCCTGCTCTGAAATAGATTCAACAAACTGACAGGCTGTTTTGTACCAGTGACGCGCGGCAATAACTGAAGCGCTTACTTGCTTTGGTTTGAGTTCGAGCGAAAATTCGTTGGAAGTTGTGATTAATTCTGAGAAGTCAATCGTTTCAATTAACAGCAGCCATGTTTTGTATAGCTCAAGAGCAAAACCGTGCTTTTTGCTCTTTTTACTTCCATATCGCGCTTTGAGACAGTCACTCAAGGTTTTTTGCTTTTCGTTGTCGTCCTTGTCCTTTTTCAACCTATCCTTCACAAGCCATCCCAACAGGCTTGTTTCAATCCGTGGTTGTGAGACTGCGCCTCGCACGGATAGCTGTTCGATCAACTCGTTTTTATCATTCTCGTTTTTATCATTGCGGTTATCCTTCAAAATTTCCGAAGCCCAAATTTCAAGGACCAAAGAGGGAAAAGTTTCGGGGCTGGAGACTGAAAAGTCAAAAGTACGAGCTAAGGAAGGAGTTTTGTATGATTGGAGTTCTGACACCCTCTTACATGCAGCCAGGAATTCAAACCAACCGATGTGTTTCTTCTTGCCGCTTTTAAGTGTTGCTTTTGCCAGGGCTTCCCAAAGTTCTCCAACCTTAACCATTTTCTCCTTCGGTTTCTTAGACCACAGCTCGCGCAGGAGCTTTCCTTCTTCCACGGCTTTCTCTCTGAAGATTTCCTGGTCTTCGGCATCTTTCCATGCGGCGCCCTTGCACAACAAAAACCCGAAGTCCCATGAGAAAGGCACGCGGTTGAGGTTTTTTTTCAGAGATTTCAGCAGTGTGGCATTCCCCATTGCCTCTTTGTAATCCAGAACATACGGAATATTTGTTCTATCGTAAAAATCTAGCCGCTTGAGTTTTGCGGGGGGCTTAGTCTCTTCTTCTTTTGCGAGCTTAGCCTCTTCTTCTTTTGTCGGCTGGAAGATGGCGTAAGGGTCGGCCACTGCATTTCTTTCAGGGGCATTTCTTTCAGGCCGATATTCCCATGTTGGAGTAGTCAAATAGTTCCATTGTGGACGGAAGGCTCCGGTTCTGCCGGGCTTGGGGCGCTGCAAAGTCCAGAATTCATCTACCTGAAAAATCAACGTATGGTCTAATCTTCTGCCGCCCTGAAGGCTACAGAAATCCCGCATGACGTTGTAGTCTTCGGCTTCGTAGTAAAAAAGGACTTTAGCTTTTTCAGTTTGCCCCTCGTGTTTGTAAGGCACAAACAACTCTGCGAGTGTGACCTCTTCTGCCTCAAGATAACGCTTAAACGCCTTGCTTTCGGCGCGGAAACGAATTTCGATGGGAACGGGCTGAAGCTTTCCTTCTTCAAGTCCGGTGTACAGTTCAAAGTGCGGATTGACTTCCAGTGAACGACCGTCGCCACGCGAACTGTCTGCTTCTTCGATGCTTTCCCAGCGCAACTCGCGGATTGCGCCTGAAGTGCCCGGTGAAAACGGCGGGATGGCTGTGATGGCAACACGGTTCTCGCCGTAGAAAGGGACGCGCCATGTATAAAGGCGATGCTGGACTAATTCGCGCAACTCACTTTCGTATCTTTCCGTTAACGTTAAATCAGGTCGGCTGATGGATTGCGTGTCAACGATCAATGCCGTCACGCCTTCGCGCCCCAGGAAGAAAAGCAGGTAAGGCAGGAACAAAGGTTCTTCGCGGACTTCATGATAGGTGTTGCGGAACGCATTGAAGTCGTCGAACACCACTCTGATTCTCTTCGAGCTTTTGAACCTATCGCTGGAATTGGACAAAGATTTCTCATCGAGAAATTTCTGAGCCTTCCTGATGTTCTGTTCAAAGATATGCGCGAGAGTTGCCGCCGGGACATCATGTATCTCCATGCGGCGGCAGATTGTTCGGCTCTCGATTAGTATTTCAGCGATCAGTTTTTCATCGGAATTATCTTTAAGGTTGGCCGAAAGCCCCCGGTCCAGAAACTCTTCTGCCAGTGCTTCGTGATGCGTGTCCAGAGTGGTGAAAAGGACGGCGACTCCGCACCTCTCTAAAAGCTCCTGGGCCTTGGGGGTTTCGGCAACGATGTTTGTGACCTTATCCTTAAAGCCCTTCAGCTCTCGGTGTATCTCTTCTTGTTCGGATGGTTTCTGGTCTCTCGGGTTTTCTCTTCTCTCTTTCAGCTTTCGGATTCGTTTAAGAGTGTCGGTGATTCCCTTTTTTTTGAGAGCTTCGACGGCACTTGCAAAATAATCTGACTGTTTGATCGGAAAGAAACATCTACTGAGGAATGACCTCCCCAAGCGGGTCTTTTGTGTCAGCGAATCTCCGATTAAAGCCGTGACGGTGCCGCAAGGTAGACCGCGAGTGTCGTGATAGTGGGCAGGCTCGTCCTTATCTTTCTCAGGCTCGGCCTCGAAGCCTTCGCCACCGAGCATGTTATCCAGATAGCGGATGCCAAAAGCGGCGTATTCGTTTCGGGGCTGGATTTTTCTGGGAGCGTGCGTCATCTCCATGATGGCGCGATTGAGATAGTTGATTGAGGGAAAGACCTGAACGTAATCTTGAAAAGGGTAATTCGTTTTGCTTGTCCTGGAGGATTCTGACTGAGGCTTCGTCTCAACTTGAGTGCCGGCTGTTGAGCCTTCCCCTTTTTTCGCCTCATTATCGGGCGAAAGTATTTCGGGGTCGTCAGCATTCTCCTGACTGCCTGTCGTCGAGCCTTTCCCTTTGCGAATGGTGAAAGAATGTTGACCGCGAACCAGTGACTGCCCGCGCGCCTTCTCGATCTCGACCGTTCGGCGCAGATACTTGTTGACTTCCACGTTGCGAAGACGAATGACAATGTCCGTCACGAACTCTTCGGGTAAACGCTGCATCGTCCGCATTTCTTCCACAATCAAAAGCACGTGGGTTTTCTTGACCGCCAGGCGCGCGAGTTGCGCAATCCGCGCCCGGCGCGACGAAGCCTCACCGAAAGCGTCAAGCTCACCGACATAAGTCTCGAATCCTTCGACCGCATCAATGATGACCAAGTGACGCGGGTGTCCATCTTCAGGCTGTTGCATTAAGGCGAGCAAACGATATGCAAATCCCCAGTCGTCTCCTGCCGTCGTTGCAGCCAGATCAATGAAACAAATTCCGCGTTGCTTGTCTTTGCCGTTCGGATTTGGCTGAACGTAAGCATCAACATTCTGGGGAGTATACTTATCCAGTTCAATCTTAGTATCTTTGAGTCTCTCAAGTATTCTTCTCTTGCGAGACTTACTGAGCTTTTCAAGGCAAGGATGCTTGATCTCCTCGAAAGGGACTTTTCTGTCAAAAGGTCTGTTGAGAGCGAAATTACTCCATATTCTTTTTGCCTTGTCTTCATTCAAGTCCGTGGAGATGTAATAAATCTTTGGCAACTCAATTTGGTCACCGGCTGCCCTTTCGCCCAAACAATCTGCCAGGTACTGCGAGGCGAGATGGAGAGCGAACACTGACTTGCCTGTGCCGTCTGGCCCCATTAGACAAATGCCCGTCGCATCATCCATGTCTTTCTTGTTCTCGTCATTGGATGTCAGCAGAATTCCATAATCGTCTTTCCCGTGAGAGCCGACGAGTTTGTCAAGAGACGGAATCCCGAAACGCAAAAAGTGAGGCATGATTTAGACTCCTTCCAAATCCCATGCGATGGTTGCTTTTTCCAAAGCGCCTTTCATTTCCGCGCTAAGTTTCTCTGCAAACCTCTCCGCAAACCAGGCTCTTCCCAGACACCCTTTCTCAGCGACATCCTTATCTTTTTTCGGTTTGTATGGAAGCAGTGAGGACAATCCTTCTGCGGTCAGTGCGTTTTTGCCTGTCTGCGTCCGTCGCCAGACAGCGGGAATCAGAACCTTAGTATCGTCATGATGTTTAATGTGGATGATGCCCAACAGACGATTCGCAATCTCGCTTCGTTCGGCAGGAGTTTTGACTCTCAAAGCCTCGAAGATTTTGTGCATAGATTCGGTCAACGAACCGGCATGAGCCGTGGTCACAATCAGATGTCCTGTACCTGCAAAATCAATCAACCGCCTCCAATCCAGTTTGTTGCGGGTTTCACCTACGAACAAAACGCTCGGCGTTTGACGCAAAGCATCCTCTAAGATTTCTCCCAAAGATTTGACATCTTTCTCTTTCTCGCGCGGGGTATAGTCAATCCCATTTTTTGCGGCAGGCATATCCACCGAAAAGTTGGAAGCCTCGCGGATCCCTCCTGTCGCATAAAACTTCTCGATGGGGTCTTCAAACGTCACTAGATGAGGCCGCCTTTTTGAATCTTTTTTTTGTTTGTCGAGATACATGTAGATCAGTCCCGTTGCGATTTCGCTCTTGGCCGAGTTCGTCGCCCCTGTGATAACCAACAGCCCGCGCTTCGTAACGTCTCTAGCTCCCCCAAACTCAAAAATCGCTTGATAAAGTTCGTCACAGTAATGCTTGATACTAAGCGGATGTTCGCTGGACACACCTTCATGAGGTTTGTAAGACGACTCCGACGACTTTTTGCGAAAAGAGATGCTTAACAATTCACCTTGATAAGAACTACAGATCAGAGCACGGCCGCTCATGCTTAATTGCTGCGATTGAGAAGGCTTGATGACTTCTGGAAAATGCTTGTTGAACTTTTTTCTGTTTATGTAAGCCTGTTGTCCCGGCACTGAAAGTTTCTCTATCAATTCATGCTCTCTTGCGTCTAAGT
The DNA here is from genome assembly GCA_963848875.1 of uncultured Acidobacteriota bacterium. Lineage (GTDB taxonomy): Bacteria > Acidobacteriota > Blastocatellia > Pyrinomonadales > Pyrinomonadaceae > QHXM01. The sequence continues at coordinate 339,473 of CAWKFJ010000006.1, read as the reverse complement.
CATCTACAGGGTCAGAAAGAAGCGCCGCTATATCTCCGGTTGCTATCAAGTCGTTCAATTCTTTGAGTATCTTTTGTAAGAGGATGGCCTTTGTTTTTTCTGTCTGCCCTTTAGATTTAATTTCAGTTTGAAGCTTTTTGGAAAAACTTCTGGCTAGTGTTTTCCATGCAGTTCCTGATACTCCTTTTAGTTTGCCCAAAAGATTATGACCTTTATTTCTGAGGTCGCCTTTGGTGAGCAAGGAGGAAATTTTAACCACGTCGAGTTTCCGCGATTGCTTTAGAGTCTCCCCCGGTAAAAGAAGCTTGTTCTCTTTAAGGCTCAAGTAGAAAGTGAAATCAGTGCCATCTACGTTTTCGACGTAATAAATCGGGTCGTCCGTTTGTTTGGAGTTGTTCTTGCTCTCTTGCGACATACTTTTTCTCCGAAGAAAATAAGAATGCAGCATCCGAAGCGAAGAGAGACGAAAAGGTCTTCGCTTGTAATCGGATGTGCGGCTCTCCGGTTCAAGGAGAGCAGATCGAGGTAAAGTTGTTTAAGACTGAAATCCCGCCGAACACAAGATAAAGATTGTGAGAGCTTCGGCGTGCGAGTGTTTATGCGTGCCGGCGTTTATATAATCCAGGAGAAGAATTAAAGCAAGGTTTTGCTGAGGGTTTGATTTCAACCCCAACCAGACATCTCCGCCAAAGGAGGTGGCTTGGTGAGTGTGACGACATCAAAGGTGGTCGGACTCAACTACGTTGATCTCTGACAGGAGGCCAACCTTAAAAGTTTTCCCATTTCTAAAGTTGGCGAGAAGCAAAACCGGACTCGAACCGGCGCTCCCCTAGTTATGAGTCAGGGGAGGTAAGTAAACTTCTGTATCCGACTCACCTAAACTCATTCACTCATGCGCTGTATTATTCATACCTTTTAATAAAGGCGGCATTTTCCTTTTCGATATTACTGATCAAGTCGGAAACGTCGTCGTTCATCGGCCTGTACCATGCTTGTCTCTCGAAGTAGCTTTTCAACTCAGACGTTTTGAATATGTACCCATGCCTGGCGTAGATCTCATTCTTCATTATCTTGAGTTCCCAGGAAGATTTGCCTGTAACATCGTCAAGAGTAAGTAACCTTGTAGAGCCTTCGGGGTATTTCCCAGGGACAGCACCGCTCGTGTTTTCGCGCCCTGGTGTTCTTTCAGGAGGAGGCTCATCTCCAGGCTGACCCTTGTTGGCCGCATCCTCCCGCGCCGGCGTTGATGATGTAGGCAGCGTTTCTGTCTGCTGATTACCCTTGTCCGCCGTACTTCCCTTTCCCCGCTCATAAAATAACGCGACCGCACCTCCCCCGATGACTAGCGCCAGGAGCGCAACGAGACCGTAAACGATGGAAGGACGGACGCCCTGCCGCACTACCTGAGGCTGGGTAATTTGTGTGGGCGGTATTACAGCCGGAGAGGGATCTGTTATCCGTGCTTGAGAAAGAGCTAAAGTCGCCTGAGGGTCATACGAGGACGTCAGGCGTGTCCCATCATCCAGACAGAAAGTTACTGTCTCATCATCATACCTGCGCTGGCACTGAGGGCACTGTTTCATCACAATTTCCCGTGAGAGATTTAAGGTAATACCTGTACGCCTACTTAGGATTGCCGGTCAAGAGTAGAAGCTACAGCCTTAATTGGACGATTGTCGAATGATCACTTGTGTGAGTCAGGAGAATTGATTCGGCGGAGCTATTCACTTAATCAGGGAGCTTTTAGTTATCTGCCCCAGAGCCGCTTCCACCAAGAAGTTTTTTTATAACCTTGCTTATAACAGTCGGCGAGTTTCCGCAATGTTAAAGAAGACGAGCGTCTCCGGCTTCGGACGGTTTATAATCTGGCGCGTGATCCCGCGCGCCGAAAACTTTCAAGAACTTTAGGGCCAAAACTCGTAGATGCGAATCTCCATTAAACCTGACGAGCGACGCTTGGTTCTCTTGACCTTCGCGCTCGTCGACGACTCGCTGATCAGCGGCTGGAGGTCAACGTCGAGGCCGCGAATAATCAAGCCGAGATAGTTTTTCATGTGCGCGGCGTGGCCCCCTGAACCGGACGGCCGCGTTAAGCCGAGAGCAGTTGTACGTCGAGGACTATGAACAACTCATTTCCGAAACTCTTTTTCCTGACCCTCTTCGTCTTGGTGATTCCGGCCGCATCTGTGGCGCAGCAGAGCGCGGAGGACTATCTGAGGCTCGGCAAGGAACAGCTTGAGAAGAAGGATTACCTGCGCGCCAGGGAGAGTTTCGAGAGGGCCGTCGAACTCGACCCGACTTCCGCCGAGGCATACTGTTTTCGTGGCATGGTGCAGTTCGACGACGAGAAAGCGGCCGCCGACTTCACGAAAGCCATCGAGCTGAAGCCCGATTACGCCGAAGCCTATTTCCGGCGCGGGCTGGGGCGCGACCTCGGCGGGAAGGATAAGGCGGCAATCGAGGATTACAGTAAAGCCATCGAGCTGAACCCGAAGTTCGTTAACGCTTACATGACGCGGGCCGTTCTACACCTCCTCGCCAACAGGGGGAAAGAGGCCATCGCCGACTACACGAAGGTCATCGAATTAAAGCCCGACGGCGAAAGCTACTACGTGCGCGGCAACGCTTACCTGGAGATCGGCGAAAACGCGAAGGCGGTCGCCGATTTAACCAAGTCAATCGAGCTCGACCCCACTTACTACTGGTCGTACATGCAGCGGGCCAAGGCTTACAGGCATATGAAGCAACTCCGACTGGCGGAGGCAGACGAGCGCCGGGCGGCCCGGATAGGCGCGCCGAAGTAAGCCGACGACACTTGAGCTTAGCTGCCGGCCACCTCGCGGATGGGAATGATCTTCTCGTGACGGAGAATTATGAGAACTGTTTCCAAAGGCGCGGGCCGCTCCCTGCCCGCCTTCCTGCTCATCGCGGCGCTCTCGCTGACCACAGGCTTCAACTTCACGAAAGCGCAGCAGGAGCAGCGCGCTGCGTACCTGGACCCGGCCCAGCCGATAGAGGCGCGTGTCGAAGACCTGCTCGCGCGCATGACGCTCGAAGAGAAGATCGCCCTGGTTCACGCCGACAACAGGTTCAGCACGGCCGCCATCCCGCGCCTGCGGATACCGCAGCGCCACCTCTCTGACGGCCCGCACGGCGTGCGCGAGGAGACGGTCGGGCGCGACGTGTCGCAGGCCGTCGGGCGCACGGACGACTTCGCCACCTACATGCCCGCGCTCCTGGGTCTGGCCGCGACCTGGAACCCGGAGCTGGCCGCCGCCTATGGCAAGGCGCTCGGCGAGGAGGCGCGCCAGCGCGGCAAACAGATCATGCTCGCCCCCGGCATGAACATCATGCGCACGCCCTTGAACGGCCGCAACTTCGAGTACCTCGGCGAAGACCCATACCTCGTCTCGCACATGGTCGTCCCCTACATCCGCGCCGAGCAGGAGCAGGAGGTCGCCTCCTGCGCCAAGCACTTCATCGCCAACGATCAGGAGTACGAGCGCAACACCATTAACGTCGAGATGGACGAGCGCACGCTCAGGGAGATTTACCTGCCGCCGTTCGAGGCTGCGGTCAAGGAGGGAGGCGTGCTCTCGGTCATGTCCGCCTACAACAAGTTCCGCGGCGAGTTTTGTTCGGAGAACGACTACCTGCTCAACAAAATCCTGAAGGACGAGTGGGGCTTTAAGGGGCTAGTCGTCTCCGACTGGAACGCAGTCCACAGCACGCGCGAAACTGTTCTCGCCGGCCTAGACCTTGAGATGGGGACGGTCGGCAAGCCCTTCGACGAGTTCTACCTCGCGCGCCCATTCCTCGAAGGCGTGCGGCGCGGCGAGTTCCCCCTCTCGGCGCTCGACGACAAGGTGCGGCGCAACCTCCGCGTGATGTTCACGACGCGCGCCATTGACGGGCATTCGTCGCCGGGCTCTATCAACACGAAGGAGCATCAGGCGACGGCCCGCCGCGTCGCCGAAGAGAGTTTCGTCCTGCTGAAGAACGAAGCCCGCGCGCTCCCGCTCGACCCTGCCAAGCTCACGTCCGTGGCGGTCATCGGCGAGAACGCCGTGCGCTTGCAGGCGTACGGCGGTGGGAGTTCGCGTATCAAAGCCTTCTACGAAGTCACGCCGCTCGAAGGCATCCTGCGGCGCGCGGGTGACCGCGTGAACGTCACCTACTCCGCGGGCTACGGCGAGAAGGGCGGCGAAGATTTGGCCGCGCGCGCCGTGCGTGCGGCTAGCCAGGCGGACGTTGTCATCTACGTCGGCGGATTGAACCACTCGCCGGGCCTCGACGCGGAGGGCGCAGACCGCAAGGACATGAAGCTGCCCTACGGCCAGGACGCGCTGCTCGGGCGCATCACGCAGGCGAACCCACGGACAATCGTCGTGCTGCTCGGCGGCGGCCCGGTCGAGATGGGGCCCTGGCTCCAGCAGGCGCCCGCCGTGTTATTGGCCTGGTATCCGGGCATGGAGGGCGGCCACGCCCTCGCGCGCGTCCTTTTCGGCGACTCGGCTCCTTCGGGCAAACTGCCCTGCACGTTCCCTGTTCGCCTTGAAGACTCGCCCGCGCACGCGCTCGGCGCGTACCCCGGCAAAAATGGCACAGTGCGTTACGAGGAGGGCTTGCTCGTCGGCTACCGCTGGTTCGACGCGAAGCAGGTCGTGCCGCTCTTCCCCTTCGGCCACGGTCTTTCTTACACGCGCTTCGAGTATTCCGGCCTCAGACTCGCCGAGGGCCAAGACGCGCGAGGCCCCGCGCTTACGGTCGAGTTCCAGGTGACCAACACGGGCGAGACAGAGGGCGGCGAAGTGGCCCAGGTCTACGTGAGCGACGTGAAGTCCAGTTTGCCGCGGCCCTTGAAGGAGCTGGAAGGCTTCCGCAAACTTTTCCTCAAACCCGGCGAGCGGCAAACGGTCTCGATACAGCTCGGACGCGGGGCCTTCGCCTTCTACGACCCGCAACGGCGCGGCTGGCTCGCCGAGAAGGGCGACTTCCGCATCATGGTCGGGTCTTCCTCGCGCGACATACGGCTTGAGGGAGACTTCAGGCTGGCGCAAACGACCGTCGAGAAGTAGAGATGTAGCCACATTGACGCGGAAAGCCACACAGCACATGGCGGCCGACGACGTGGTCGCGGAGCGGGCCAGGAGGCGTATCACGCGCCGCCTCATGCCGTTTCTCATCTGCCTGTTCGTCGTCGCCTTCCTAGACCGCGTCAACGTCGGCTACGCCGCGCTGGAGATGTCCCAAGACCTGGGCTTCGACGCGGAGGTCCTCGGCTTCGGCGCGGGCATCTTCTTCGTGGGCTACTTCCTGCTGGAGATACCGGGCACGCTGCTCGTCGAGACCTGGAGCGCGCGCCTCTGGCTCGCGCGCATCATCATCTCCTGGGGCCTGCTCGCCGTCCTCATGGGCTTCATTCAGAACGCGTGGCAATTCTACGTCGCGCGCTTCCTCCTGGGCGCGGCCGAGGCCGGCTTCTTCCCCGGCGTCATCGTCTACCTCAGCCACTGGTTCCGCCAGCGGGACAGGGCCAAGGCGGTGGCGATGTTCATGGCGGCCATCCCCGTCTCAAACATCTTCGGCGCTCCCGTCTCTGGGCTGATTCTAGGCGTCAACTGGCTGGGCCTGCCGGGCTGGCGCTGGGTCTTCATCCTCGAAGGACTACCCGCGGTCGTGCTCGGCGTCGTCACCATCTTCTACCTGACCGACTGGCCGCGCCAGGCCCGTTGGCTCCCGGACGACGAGCGCGAATGGATCATTACTGAATTGGAGCGGGAGAAGAGCGAGCGCCGGGCGGAGAGGGCTTACAGCGTGTGGGAGGCGCTCAGGCACAGGAACGTCTTGCTGCTGGCCCTCGCCTACTTCTGTTCGGTCACGAGCGCTTACGGGTTCAACTTCTGGCTGCCGACCATCCTGAAGGGTCTGTCGGGGCTCTCGAACCTGCTCGTCACGGGCGTGGCTGCGCTGCCCTACTGTGCGGGCCTGGCGGCGATGCTTCTGGTCGGGTGGAACTCCGACCGGACGAATGAGCGACGCTGGCACACGGCGCTCTCGCTCACAGGCGTGAGCCTCGGCCTCTTGCTGAGCGCGACCGTGAGTCAGCGCGTCGGCCTGGCCGTCACGATGTTCTGCCTGGCGGGGGCGGGCCTGTATGGCTACCTGCCGGGGTTCTGGGCGCTGCCGACGGCCTTCCTGACGGGCACGAGCGCGGCCGCCGCGGTCGGCCTCATCAACTCAATCGGCAACCTCGGCGGCTTCGTCGGCCCTTACGCGGTCGGATACCTGACGAAGGCGACCGGCTCTTTCTACGCCGGGGTAATCTACCTGGCCGGCTCCGCGCTCGCCTCCGCCTGCCTGATTTTGCTGGTCCGTCACTCCCCGAACCGCGGGGGAAATTGACCAGCGCCTTGACCGTATGAGTCTTTCCGTTGACCGGCGGGCCGATTAAATTTCAAGCCGGGCCAACCAGAATCAAGCGGCCCTTCATCCTAGCGGCAAGCTGGTCGGCCAACGGCCGCACCCGTCTGTAAAAGGTTTCTCAGCCAGGTTAGAGCCCTGCCTCTTCGGGCTCAGGAAATGTCCTTCCTTCGTATCGAGGTGCTTATGCGATCACTGTCTCTGACGATCAGGTCTCTGCTCTGCCTGGCGCTGGCGCTCCCGGCGGCGACTCTTCCGTTAAAAGCCACGGCGCAGGAGACGCGCCCCGTTCATAGTGCAAGAGCGACGGCCCAGCTCACGGCCGCCAATGTGGTCGTCCCGCAGTCTGGCTCCTTCGCGTTGCTGCCACAGGCCGAACGCGTACAAATCAGCGAGGTGCGCGCGGAGATAAATATTTTGCAGCAGGTGGCGACCACCTCGCTTGAGGTGTCTCTGGCCAATCCCGGCAGCCGGCAGCAGGAGGCGGAGATGCTTGTGCCTGTGCCCGACGGGGCTATCGTGCGCTCGTTCGCCCTTGGCGGAAAGTCTGACGGAGGAGCCGCGAAACTCCTGCCGAGGGCCGAAGCGAAATCCACGTACCTCGCAATCGTCAGCCGCCTGCGCGACCCCGCGCTCCTGGAGTTTGCCGGTTACAATCTGGTTCGTTCCAGCGTCTTTCCCGTCCCGGCGGGCGGCACACAGCGCGTGCGCCTCGTCTACGAACAGGTCTTAAAGGCCGACGGCGAGCGCGTTGATTACGTCCTGCCGCGCAGCGAATCTTTCGAGTCGAGCGCCACGCCCTGGAAGATCAGCCTGCGTGTTCAATCGAAAGCGGCCATCTCGACCCTCTACTCGCCGAGCCATCAGATTTCAACCGAGCGGCTCGCGCCCGGACGACTTCGCGCGGAGGTCGCGGGCGCGCCGAGAATCGAGCCAGGGCCTTTCCGCATCTCGTACCTCACAGAAAAAAACGGGGTGAGCGCGTCGCTGCTGGCTTACCCTGACGCGCGCGTCGAGGGCGGCTACTTCCTGCTGCTGGCGGGCGTTCCGGCCGAAGGTCGGCCCGCGAACGCTCCCGCTATCAAACGGGAAGTGACGCTCGTCATAGACCGTTCGGGGAGCATGCAGGGGGAGAAGATAGAGCAGGCGCGCGCGGCCGCGCTTCAGGTCATAGACGGCCTGAACGAAGGCGAAGCCTTCAACATCATAGACTACTCGGAAGCCGTCGAAAGGTTTGCGCCCCGCCCCGTGGTCAAGACGGCGGAGAGCGCAGGCCAGGCGCGCTCGTACATCAGGCGGCTCCAGGCCGAGGGCGGCACGAACATTCATGACGCGCTCGTGGAGGCTCTGCGGCAGGAACGGACGCGCGACGCCCTCCCGCTCGTGCTCTTTCTGACGGACGGGCTCCCGACCGTCGGCGAACAGCGGGAGATTGCGATTCGTAACGCGGTCGTCTCCTCGAACAAACACGGGCGCAGGATTTTCACCTTCGGCGTAGGCTACGACGTGAACGCGCCGCTCCTGACCTCAATCGCCGGCGCGACGCGAGCCGCCACGACCTTCGTCCTCCCGAATGAGAACGTCGAGGCGAAAGTCTCGCAGGTCTTCAAGCGGCTCTCCGGCCCGGTCCTGGCGGACCCGCAGCTTGTCGTCCTCGACGGTGAAGGCGAAGTGACCACGCGCGCCGTGCGCGAGCTGATGCCGAAGGAGCTGGGCGACGTGTTTGAAGGCGACCAGATCGTCCTGCTCGGACAGTACCAGGGTGAGGGGCCGCTCGTGTTTCGCTTGAGCGGCAACTACTACGGCACGCCCAGAAGCTTCGATTTCAAATTCGAGTTGAAGAACGCCACGACGCGCAACTCTTTCGTCCCGCGCCTCTGGGCGAGCCGCAAGATAGCGCGACTGGTGGAACAGATCAGCGAGGCCGGGGCCGATGCCGGAGGCTCCGTCTCGGCGGCGAATGGTGGCTGCGCGGTCGTTCTGAGGAGCAGCTCGATCACGCCTCTTGCGAGCGGCGGTGGCGCGGCCTCTGCAACAGACCCGAAGCTCAAGGAGCTGGTTGACGAAATCGTGAGGCTCTCGACCGAGTACGGAATCCTCACGGAATACACGGCGTTTCTGGCGACCGAAGGGACGGATTTCACGCGGCGCGACCAGCTCAACGAGCAGGCGCGGCAGGAGTTGGTCGCTAACGCGCAGAACACGCGCACGGGGGTAGGCGGCGTGCGGCAGGCCATGAACAACACGTCGCAGATGTCGCAGTCGCAGCTCAACCGCTCGAACAATTTTCTGGTCGATAACATGCAGCGCGTGGAGTACACCAACGTGCAGCAGGTCACGGACCTGACCTTCTTCCGCCGCCAGAGCAGGTGGGTGGATGCGCGAGCGCTCGGCAAGGGGGCAGAGGCCACGCCCGCGAAAGTGTTGGAGTTCGGCTCGCCTGAATTTCTCAAGCTCGTGGACAGGCTGGTGGCCGAAGGACGCCAGGGCATCCTGGCGCTCTCTGGCGATCTCGTCTTGCTGGTTGACGGCGAGACGGTGCTCATCAAAGCGCCGTCCAAGTGAGCGCTATCCGGGTCGAGCCAAAGGGGCGCAAAGCTCCAACTGGTTGCCGTCGGGGTCGGAGAAATAGATTGATCTGGCGGGCATCCACTGGTGCAGCACGGGGCCTTCGACCTCCACGCCGCGGAGCCTGAGCAGCTCGGCGCAGCTTTCAATGTCCGCCTCTTCGACGGTGAAGGCGAAGTGGACGGTCGGCCAGTCGCCCTTGTCTTCGACGAGGACGACCATGCCGGCGTCGCCGCCCGCGCGCAGGAAAACTCTGTTCCCCTGTTCGTCCCGGAGCCCTAACTCCAGCCCGAGCGTTTCGCGGTAGAAGGACTCCGCCACGCCCAGGTCTTTGACGCGGATAGCGATTTCGTAAACGCCGCGGATCGGCAACATGAACGCGCTCCCCTACTTATTCCCGGCCGGGCTCGCGAGGGCCTTGACGAGCTGCTCGTAGCTCCAGCGGTTGCCCTTCCTGAAAAACTCGTAAGTCTTCTCCCACTCCGGCCCCGTGCCCCAGCCGATCATCGAAGAGACGACCTTGGTCTTCCCGTCGCCGGTGGCGGCCAGTTGTATGATCTCCTGAAGATTCCCGTCCTCGCGCCGGACGGCCTGGGCGAAGGTGTCCGTGAGGACGACCTTGAACGTCAGCAGCTCGCCTTCGAGGTAGTTGAGGATCGGCAGGCGGATGGTTCCGGGGTCGCTCACGGACTTGGTCTTGTCGTAGTGCGAGAGGATTTGGCCGCCCACCTTGAAGTCGATGGAGACGACCGGGGTGGCCCATTTCTTCCACCCCTCCTCGGTCGTGAAGAGCTTCCAAGCCTCCGCCTTCCCGACGGGCAGGACGACTTCGAGCCGCAGGACTTTCTCCCCGGCCGAAGTCTTGTAAGAAGTCTCCCTCACCTCCTGCCCCAGCAGGGCGACGGGCAGGAGCAGGAGCAGAAGAGCCGGGCGGATTAGCTTCATGACGTTCTCCATCCTCATAGTCTGGTTATCATGTCTCACTCACGAGCGCGTCGTCCAACTCGAACGCCTCGGCGTAGATGAGGCGGCCGGGCTGGCGCGGCGTGCGCCCTTCGGTCACGGTGTAGTTGGCCGAGACATATTCCTGCTCCTCAATCAACAGGCGGAAGAGCCCGGCGGCGGGCGCTGTGGCGAACGTGACCGAGCCGGCCCACACGATCAGGTCTGGCGGCGTGCTCAGTAAGTTGTCAGCGACTTTCTGCACGGAGGCCACGTCCGCGGCCACGTCGCGCCAGGATAAATCACTCTCAATGGCAGCGTCGCGCTGCTGGACGCGGACGCGAATCTGCGTCGGCCGCTTGCTGATGTCGGGCGGGCGCGGCTCGGCGCGGATGACGGCCTGCGGGCCGCGCGGGGCCACGCCCGAGACGACCACGCGCAACGTGCGCGGGTGGTGCGGGTCGGACGTGACGGTCGCGGAGCGGTCAGGTGTCAACTGAGCGAAATCGGCCAGCGCCACGCGCGACACCTTCGCCCCGAAGAGCGCGTGCGGCTGGTAGCGCACCAGGGCCAGGCGCACGAACGGCATGTAAGTCTCCGCGGGCAGGTTGATGGTCAGGTCCGAGTACCAGAGCCCGCGCGTCTCGTCGAACTCGACGGGGAAGCCCACGACGTTGACGAGGCCGGGCTCGCCGCTCGGCTTCGCGGCCGACGACTCTTCAAGCGGGACTGCGAAGTCAGTGGAGACGGCGTCGGCGAAGTCGAAATGGTCCGGCGCGCCGCCGAGCGCGGCCGTCTGCCAGATGGGGTCCATGCCCCACTGCGTAATGAACGGCTTGAACTTGTCGCGGTTCTCTCTGAGGTTGCCGTTCAGGAAACTCCAGAGCGCGACGCCGAGCAGTTCGCCCTCGCCCGAAGAGAACCAGGGCCGGCGCAGGTAGACACGCAGGCCGCCGCCGAAGCGCACGCTGCGCTTCAGGTTCGTCTCGGTCTGCCGCTGCCAGCCGAAGGTCGGCAGCACGTAGGCCGCGCTCGGCGCGATGGGCCGCGCAGAGGCCGGCACGTCCACCCTGACATCCTCGCTCCGGCGCGTGAAGTCCAGCCCCGCCTCCTGCGGGAAGTATTCGCGGTAGCGCGAGGTCGCGACCGCCCTGTAGGTGACGCGGTGGCGCTTCGTGTCGTTGAAGAGGTGGCGCGGGGCCGCGTCGCCGAAAACGATCTGGTTCTCGCCCTCCTTGCCCGTCTGGTCGCCGGCGCGCGTCATCGCGATCTGGTCGTGCTCCGGGTCGTAGTAGCCGACACGGCGCTCGTCGTCGCCGGACACGACCAGATAGCCCTCGTCTAAAGAGTGCAGCGGCAATTCGTCCACATGCGCGGCGTGGCTCTCGGTCGTCCAGGTCGGCTGCGTAGGGTCGTCAACGGGGTCGTCCCAGGTGGCGAGCAGGTCAACCTTGGCCGTGCTCGCGCCGTGAATTTTCAACGCGCCTGTCAGGTAAGCTTCGGTCGAGCGGGGCCGCCGCCAGGCAGTGATTTGGGCCAGTTCCGCGGGGTCCAGGCGGCCCATAATCGGGGTCGTCTGCAACAGGTCTGTCTGACCGCGCGGGTCTCTATGATCGACGTTGAGCGCGGCGAACTCTGGCCGGCCGATGGGCTGTTGGACGGCGTGGACGAAGGTGACGAGGCGCGGCGGCGTGAGCATCCAGTGGCCGCCCTCGACGGCGCGCTGCAAGACGTGCGCGATCTCGTCCACGGCCGCGCCGGGCCGCAGGTACACAGGCAACAGGTCCGTCACCGTGATGCGCTCTATGTACTCGCGCAGCCACTGCCAGACGCCCATCAGCTTCAAGTCGTCTACCGTCAAGTAGCTCGTGAGCGGGACCACTTTCGTCTGCCCCTTCGGGAGGAAGACTGTCAGCACGCGCGCTTCCGGGTCCCACTGCGGCGGCTGGCCCATTTGTCCAATTGCCGGCTCGGCGAGCGCGAGGCGGAAGCCGCGGGTCTGTTCCCAATCGTCCGCGCCGCCAAAGCTGACGAGCGTGGCCGAGCCGGGGCGCGGGTTGGGGTCTGTCAAAGATTCGTAGCCCACATCGGAGGCTGCGCCCGCGCCGGGCGCGACGCGGCCGATGCTTGCGGACGGCGTGCCCGGCAAGTCGCGGAGGCCCGCGCCGCGCGAGAGCGGGTCGGGCAGGTGTGGCAAGTCGTCCAGCCGCTCGTCCTCTTCGAGCGGGAAAGTCTTCTCCTGCCCGGCCACTTCGACGGGCGGCGTCTGCTTGAACTCGGCCGCGTCGCGCTCGCCAATCAGGTTCCACGTCGCCGCGTCGCTTTTGAGTTTGCCCGCAGCGTCGTCGAACATTCCCAGCCGCTCGCCCATCTCGACGCTCGCGCGCGGCGGGACGACGTGGCGGTCGGCGGCCGTCGTGTCGGCCGCGATGTCGTCACGGCTCACGTCGTCGTTGAACGTGCGTATGACGAGGCGGTCGAGCGCAGAGCCTGGGTCTGTGACGGCGCGCGTGTCGCGCAGGACGAGGAGCGGCGCGGCCACAGGCTCGTAGCGCATGTACGTAAAACCTTCGGCGTCGCGCGGCAGCGCGTAGACGGACGATAGCGAGTCCGTCAGCGCGTCGCCGAGTCTCATGCTGTTGCCCGCCAAGTCCACGGCGCGCGCGCGAATGCGATAGCGCGTGCCGAAGCGCATGCGCGGCAGCGAGCCCGGAATGACGCGATATTTGACGGTCATCTTGAAAGGCGTGTCGGGCTGGTCTTCTAGAAAGTCCGGGTTGCCGTCGTCCGTTGGGACGGCCCTCTCCGGCTCCGGGTGGCGGCTGAGGTGCTTGCCAGGGCGCGGCACGCTCAGGCTCCAACCGGCCCAGCGCGCCACGGCCTCGTGTATGTACAAGTCCTTGTCCGCGGGCTCGGCTCCTTTGGCGGGCTGCGTGACGGCCAGTTGCACGAAGCCCTCTTCGGTTTCGGTCGTGAGCGTGAGGTCGCCTATCTGGTACTCGCCGCTGCGCAGGTGTAGCGAGTGCCAGGCGTTCGTGTGCGAGTCCCAGATGTCGAGGCGGTAGCCGCGCACGAGGTCTTCTGCGAAGAAGGGACGCGGCTGCGCGCCGCCCGGTTCGACGGCGCGATGGAAAGCCTTCCCCTGCTTGAGCGTGTCGAGCAGATAGAGGCCGCGGCGATCCGCGAACAAGGAGAAGCCGCCAGAGCGCAGCGACGGCAGCGTCGCTTCGGGGTCGAAGACTTCGGGGTGCGGGGCCGCCTCGGCTTGCGCGTTCGGGTAGAGGTTGCGATCCGGGTCCGGGTTGTTCAGGGCTTCGGCCAGGATGATGGCCTTGTGCATCCCGCCGTCCACGTCTACCTGCGCCAGGCCGAAGCGCTCCGGGTCCAGGTTGAGCAGGCCGAACACGGTCACGGGCGAAGGCTCTCGCATCACGCGCGGGGCCGTGAAAAAGAGCCTGTGCTCGCCGGGCGTCACGTGCAGGTAGGCGGTCGTGAGTTCAGGCGTCCGTGTCTCTGCGCTCCACTGGAAATCGGGCACGCTCACAGAGAGCGTCCCAGGCTTGTCGTTGGCCGTCTCCCTGACGAACTCGCGCGGAAGCTCCGTGTCGAAGACGAGGCCGAGCGCGCGTTGCAAGTCCGGGTAACTGCCCAAGGAACCGAGCGCCTGGTGAAAGTCGAGCACGGTGGTGGGGTCAATCGCGGGCCGGTCCTCGTCGTACCTGGGGGGCGTGGGCTGGTGGTGGAAGACGGAGAACGGCATCGCCACCTGGCTGTGCGCGGCGCGTGTCTGCGGTCGGCTGAGCTGGCTGACGATTAAGCCTTCGCCGTCGAGCGGGCCGCGCAAGGGCGTCAGCGCGGCGGCCGCGTCCTCGGACCTGTTCATGCGCCGCACCTCTTCGCGCCAGCTTCGGGCATGGTCGCCGTTCCAGTGTACGTCCAGGCCGTCTATCAGGTCGCGCAGCAGCCGACGGTTGGGCGACTCTTCGCGTTGCTGGGAGCGCGGCCGCGTGTCGGGCAGCGCGAGCCGCAAGCCCGCCTCCTGGTAGATACCCTTGAGCGCACTCAGGGTCTGGCGCACGGAGAAAGAGATGATGCCGTGCTCCGTGTAGTCGTTGAAACTGTGCGGGCGCACGAGCGTCCCTTCGTTGAAGAGTTGGCCCCAGAGGTCCGGGCGCAAGATGTCCGTGTTGACGGCCACGTCGAGCGTGCGGCCGGCGCAGCGGAAGGTCAGCGTGAGTCCGGCGTTCTTCACTCTCGCCGTCCAGGAGAGCCAGTCCGGGTAGGAGCCGAGGCGCGTCTCGTCCGAGAGCCGCGGCGAGACGACGACCGAGACGGGCATCAGTTGCGTGTCTATGTTGATGCCGCGCGGGACGACCGTGAAGATTACGGTTTGATTGACGGCCATGTTTTCGTCCCTCCTTTAGGCGAACGCCAGCGCGTATTCGCTCCACGCCTCGGGCGTGTCCATCAACTGATTGAACTTCGGGTCGCCGCTCCCGCCGAAGGCGCGCTCGACCGTCAGCTCGACCGCCATGCTGAAGAACAGGATTTCGACCTGCACGGTGAGCGTCGCGCGGCCGTAAGCCTTGTCGCGCGCGCCGTCGTACGTGAAGCTCAGGACGAACTCGACGGAGATTTTGACGATCCCCAGCACGCTCATGCTCCCGCCCAGGCGCAGGTAGCCGGTGAGCGTCGCGACGAGGACGTTCCCAGGGTCTTTGCGCTGCATGGCGAAGTAGATGCCCGCCATGATGTGTACCTCGCCGCTGGCGACGCCGATGTCGAGCGCGGCCGTCGCGCCGAACTCGAACGAGGCTTCGAGCATCTTGACGCCGGCCGTGTCCAGTTGCAGGTGGAAGAAGCCGCCGCCGCCGAAGATGGCGACCGAGAGCAGGAACGGGTGCGCGCGCTCCGAGACGTTGAAGTCGAAGACGGGCTTGCCCGTCAGGAACGGCAGCGTGAGCGCCGCGCCGAGGCTCACGTCCTTAAGCGCGAAGACGCCGACGGTGATGGGCGGGAGCGCGAAACTGAAGCCGGCGCGGATGCCCGGCGGGTTGTTCAGCAATTCCAGAAATGGCCCAGTTCCGAAGAGCCCCGGCGGGATGGCGTTGCGCAGCTCCTCGACGAACTTCAAATCGCCGCCGAACACAATCGGAGTGTCTGGGTCGAGCCCGACCTGCACGTCCGTCTTCTGGTTCTTGCGCGCGACGAAGGCGAACTTGGCGAAGTTGAGAGTCACGGACTGGTTGACCACGCTGACGGTGAAGTTGGTCAACTCGCCCGTGAACTCGAACGTCGCGTCGTCGGCCGCCGGAGCCCCGGCCCCGGCCGGCTTGAGCGGCTGCTCGACGAGGCCGCGAATGTCCAGCACGCTCGGAGCCTTGAAGTCTTTCTTAAAGGCCGCGATCTTCGCATCTCCCGCATCCAGAATCTGCGGTTGCCATTCCAGCCGTGTGACGACCTTGTCGCCGGCCCGCTCCGTGTGCATCTTCGGCGCGTTCTGGCCGAGCGGGCTGTCCTTGAGGAAGAGGTCCGCGAGGTCGAAGCTGCCGAAGAGTTGCGCGATGCCCTTCTTGAAGAACTGCGCGGGGTCGAACCTGCCCGCGGCGGCGTCCTCGACCTTGCCCGCCACGGGGCCGTGCTCGCGCGTCAGCGTCGTGATAGCCATGTTCGGCGTACTGAAGCCGCCGGCCTGGTCCGAGCTGAACTTGACGCCGAGCGCGTCGTCCACGAGCGCCGTCAACGGGTCTTCCGCCTTGAGGTCTTTGTTGGCCGCCGTGGTGTCCACTCTGACCACGCGCGCGAAGACGCCCGACTGCGCGTCGAAGCCGCCCGCGACGTATGGCTCGTGGAAAGCTATGGTCGCAGAGCCGTCCGTGCCGAGCAGTTCGGCCACCTGCTGAAACCTCACGTCCGAGGCGAGCATCCGCGGCGGGCAGCCCGTCGGGCCGACGATGAAGTTGATGGTCTTGGCGACGTAGCGCGTGTTGTCGCTCGGCTTGAGCGGGTCGAGCGGGGCGAACCAGACCTTCTTCCCGGCGACGATAGCCTTACGCCGCTCCAGGTTCTTCGGGTCGTTGTACTCTGTGGCCGCCAGCCGCATCATGGCGTCGTTCTCGTAATCCATCTTCG
The DNA here is from genome assembly GCA_963848875.1 of uncultured Acidobacteriota bacterium. Taxonomy (GTDB): domain Bacteria; phylum Acidobacteriota; class Blastocatellia; order Pyrinomonadales; family Pyrinomonadaceae; genus QHXM01. The sequence continues at coordinate 323,408 of CAWKFJ010000006.1, read as the reverse complement.
AGACGAACATCATGGGGATGGTGAAGTCCACCTGCTCGCCCTGTACGTCGAAGCCCGTGGCGTTGAACCTGAAGAGAGCGCGCGGGGCGGGCGGCGGCCCCGTCAGCGTCTCGACCCAGAACGAGCGGTTGGTCTGCGGCGTCTTGCCTTCGGGGACGAGGACGGGCTCGGCTATGTCCGGCGTCTTCGTCGTCACGAGCCGCACGCGCTTGAGCAGCATCCCGCGCAAGCTGACGGGAAACTGCACCTCCGGCTTCCGCACGACGATGAACATGCGCTGCACGAGGTAGGCCCCGACGATTCCGCTCGGCTGCTCAAGGAACATGCGCTCGGTCACCTTGATGAGCGCCGCCGGGTGGCAGAACGGCAGGAGTTCCCCTTCGTAGACGATTTTGACGTAGTGGTCACGCCCCTGCGTGGCGACGTGGACCCACTCGGAGAGGTCTAAGGATTCGTCCGCGCGCGGGCGCTGGATGACGAGGTCGGCCGCGACTGGCGGGCGCACGATGAGCAGGTCACGCGGGCGGAGCCGCGCCTGTGGCAGCCTGGCGAAGATGCGGTCGAATTCCAGCAGCGGATTGACGCGGGGCGTGATTGTGCGTGGCGGGTCCCACTGCCCGCGCGAGTTGAGCCAGCCGCCGAGCGGCGTCAGCATCAACTGCTCGACCTCGAACGGCTGCGGCAGGTAAGGGACGGTCACTTTCGTCTTGAAGCGGCGCAAGGCGTCGAGCGGCGCTCTGGCGACGAACGCGTCGATGGCCCGCGCTTGAAAGGCCCCAAGCTCCAGGTCAACCTCGTAGCCGTGGAAGGCGGAAGTCAGGATGACGAGCTGGTGGCGATCGTTGGGCGACATCGCCGTGCGGTCCAGCTCAGGGTCTTTGAGTGCGGGGGCCGGCGGGCGCGTCGGGCCGTAGTCGGGCGACCAGATGGCCCTGAGCGGCGCGCGCCGTTCATTCGTCAACTCCTCGGCCGCGCCGCCGTCCTCCCCTTTCAGTTGCAGGCGCGTGTGCCACAGCTCCGTGCGCCCGCGCGTCGTCAGCAGCCCCGTGCGGTGGTTCCAGACCACGTCGCGGTTCGGCGAGATAATCAAGCGATAAGGCAGCTCCAGCGCCGTCTCTGTCGCGGCGGGCTGGCGAATGGCGGGGGCGCTGCTAATCTCTTCGGGCGAGGGCTCGCGGCCGATGGCGGCGATGGGGCTGACGCTCAAGTCTAGCTTCGACCAGTCGAGCAAGCCCTCAATCGAGTAGGGGACGCGCGTGCCCGGCTGCACTTCAAAGACGATGCGGCTCGGGCGTGCGAGTTGCGCGGCTGCCTTGCGCGGGGGTTGCGGCTGTCCGGGCGGGTCTTGCGGCTCGACGGTGGACGGGGGCTTGGCCGCGTCCTGGTCCGGCCGCGTGTACTCGCCGTCGGTCGCGGGCTTGACGATGGACGCCATAAAGTAGGCGCTCTCGTGTATGGACTGCGGCGGGAAGGTGTAGACGAGGAAGGCCCGCTCACGCTCGTCCTCGACGACCAGCGCGGGGCCTTCCGCGTCGTCCGCGTCGAGGCGCAGGTTGACAGCTTCGACCCGCAGATTGAGCAGGTCGTCCGGGCGGAGCAGTTCAATTTTAATAGCCATCACGGCTCCTCGGCAGACGGAGAAAGCGAGGTCTTTAGGTTTCGGGCAAGAGTTTGACGAACGTCACCGCACGGCGAGGGGTCGGGATGTGACTACAGCGGGCCGCAGGCTACGAGGGTGCGATGGTCTGGTCCTAAAATTCACGTAACAAGCCGGACTCTATGCCGATACCTAAACTCTGTCAAGAGCTATGGTCGTCGAGGCCCGTATAAAAAGAGGCACGACAAACACGGGGCCTTGCGTTTCTGGATAGAGCTTTTCGCGGTAAGCTATAATCGGCGGCGATGAAGCTGCCCAACGTTGAAAAGGCAAGCATCCCGCAAAAGAAGGTTACGCACTACTTATTGTCGCCATCGCACCCGGACGGGCGTGGCAAGGCAGGATTCTTCGCGCGCTTCGGCTTTACGCCGGATTCGTGGCAAACTCTAGCCGCGGCGCTGCTTCGACACGCCGCGGCGCATGATGTGACTAAAATAGAGGCGTCGCCCTACGGCATTCGGTATATCATTGAGGGCAGCCTGGAAACGCCCGACGGGCGCGCACCGTTAGTACGTGTGGTCTGGTTTATAGATACGGACGAGGAAATCCCACGTTTGGTGACGGCCTATCCGCAGTGAAAGGAATCAGTGATGATTGAAGAATTAGATCAAATCGTCCTGACCACGGACTTACCTGAACACGGCCTGCAACCGGGTGACATTGGCACGGTCGTGATGGTTCATCAGGGCGGCGCAGGTTATGAAGTAGAATTCGTCGCGCTCGACGGCGAGACGCTGGCCGTAGTCTCACTCTCTGCGTCGCAGGTGCGCCCCATCGCGCCCCGCGAAATCGCCCGCGCCCGCCGGATTGAGCCGCAACCGCACGCTGCATAAAACCTACCCTGGCGAAAGTCTAAAAGAGCGAGCTAGACCTTGAGCCGCCCGCGCCGGCTGCAAGGGCTATTTGCGATTGATACGGACGACGGCGCGTAAGCCTTCGGGGAGGAAGGTGAGTGTCGCGGTCGCGTCGTCGAGGCTGCGCATGGCCCGGCCGGCGGCGCTTGTGGCGGAGGGCGAGCGCGGCTGTTGGGGCGCGAGCGCGCTGCCGTGTACGCTGCACGTGACTGTCTTGCCGTCGGTGGAGACTGTGTAGAGGCCGCCGTCGGGGCAGTAGAAGTGGACCGCGTGGAGTTTGTCGGCCTCTGCGAGCACAGCCTTGTCCAGGTCGGCGGGGGCAGGGCCTGCCGCGAGCGCGCGGCCCACGTCGGCGAGCGGCCCCAGATTCTCCAGACACGCGTCGCGCTCGTTCTCGGCCCAGCTCAGGTTAAAGTCCGTCAGCACTTCGTTCCAGTTCCGAGCGCGCACGCGCGCCATCGCGTGCCCCACAGTCTCTTTGTCCGCTTCGGCCGCGGCCTCTTGCCGGGCCGCGAGGTCTTCGAGGATGAAAGGCTTGCTCGCCACGTAGAGCCCGCGGCCGACGCGCGCCACGAAGAAGCGCAGCTTGGCCGGCTCCATGCTGAAGTTGATGGCGCGCGCCGTCTGCCCGCCGCTCAACTTGAACTTGTAGAACTCCCAGCGGAAGTCGAACAAGCCCCCGCGCCCCTGCCCGCGCGTCCCAGCAGCCAAAATCACGTCCAGCCTCTCCAGGAAATCATCGACCACGCGCTCGTCACGCACAGGGAGCGCCACGTAGACGGGACTGTTGAGCGAGAGCAGCGCCGCGCCGATTATCATCATGTCGCTGCCGATCTCGTCCGCGCCGCCGGCCCGTCCCATCATGACGAGCATGCCGAGGAGGTTCGAGTAGTTGAGATCGAAGTTTGGGTAGCTGTCGTAGACGTGCAGGCCCGCCTGGTTGCCCAAACCCTTCGACAGAAACTCCTCGACCTTCAAGTCTGTCAGGGTCTTGTCGCCCACGCCCAACTCGCGCAGCAGGTCGTCGCTAGTATCCGACCCCTTTCTTTTCGCTCTTTTCAGGAAGGGCTCCTTGTTGAGTCTGAGGGCCAGGCTGAAGATGTTGCGCGGCGGCACGGGCAGCACGTCCAGGGCTTCCGGCTCGCCGCTGAGCGCGGAGGCCAGCCCTGTGTAGACGGAGTTGTCTATCAGCGGGAGGATGAGCGTCTCGACCCTGTACTGCTGCGGCGTCGCCTTGAGACGCAGCGCGATGGGGTCGAAGTAGGTGCGCCAGTATTGGTTGTACTCTGCGAGAAAAGCGTCGTACTCGTCCGCCTCCGCGCCGCTCACCTCGGTGACGGGGATTTCGAGATTCGGCGTGAGGTAAAGCGCGTGCCCGTGGTGCGAGCAGACGCCGCTCGCGCCGTCGGCCGAGAGCGCGTACTTGCCGCCGGAGGGGCACGACAGCTCGCCCTCACCGAATTGGCCCGGCGAGGAATTGGTCCGCGCCAACTCTTCGAGCGAAGTGGGCCATTTTCCGAACTCCGTGCGGTAGAGGAGCGCGGCGTGGCCGATCATGCGCAGGTGGTTGTAGCAGAGCATACGCCGCCGCTCCGTCAGCTTCAGTTGCGGGCCGACGAGGCGACGTATGAACGGGTCGGACATGTAGAGGAGTCCGTCCTCGGCCTCGTCGCCCTGCGGCATCAGCGTGCGTATGTAGGCGAACTCGGCCGTGTCGCCCAGGCGTCGCACGCCCTGATGCCCCTTAATGGCTTCCACGACTCTGCGGAACGCGACGAGCGAATTGCTGCGTACGTGCAGGTCCGGCGCGGGGTCTGCCGCGATAACGCTTAGGTCGCGCGAAGGGGTCTCTAGCTGCACGTAATCAACGCCGAGGTAATTGCCCGTCGTGCGCGTGGCGTCGGCGCGCGCCTTCTGTGCTTCGTCCAGAAAAGCGTCCATGCGCGGCTTGAAGAGGGCTGGCTGTTTGAGCCGGAAGATGAGGGTCACGTCGCTGCCCTCGCGGACGAAGGGGTCGCTGCCGGTGACGGCCACGTCCTGCACCACCAGATCGTAGAAGGGGCGCAGGGCCGGCTCAGCCTGCACGGCCAGTTGCCGCTTGAGCCGCTCGCCCACGTTCTGCGTGCGCGCCTCTTTGAAAGCCTGGTTGAAGAGGTGCGCGCCCCACAGGTCGTTCGCGTCCAACACGTCCAGCAACTTAGAGAGCGCGCGAAACTCCACGAGGTAAAAATCCTCCGGCACGTCGTAGGCCAGCGGCGAGATCGCAGGCTTCCTGCCCGCGAGCATCTTCTCCCACGGATGGCTCTTGACGGTCGGGCCTTTCAGGCTGGCGACCGCCACGACCTCGTCCGCCCGCCTGGACTGCTGCGCGGGCGCGGGCGCTCCTGTTGAAGAGAGGACACGACCGCGCACACTCGCGCGCGAGCCGCGACGCCTTCTGCCTGACGGCGTCGCGGGCGTCGGCTCGACGACCGTGGGGATGTTTGTCGGGTCGGCGGGCGTGGTTTGTCCCGCGGTCGCGGCGCGCATGGTGTCCAGTTGCAGGCTCTCTTGAACGGCCAGTGCGCCCGTGAAGATGCTGAACAGGTCAACGCTGTCGCGGCGGCGGGCGCGTGTCATGTCGCGCCCAAGGTCGTTGGGGAGCATCGCCTGAATCCGCTGGTAGACTTCGACAAAGCGGCCGGCGCGGCGGGCCAGTTGCAGCGCGACGTATTGCAGGTAGGCGTCTCTGGGATAGAGCGTCAACTGTGCCAGCGCCTCGTTCAGCGTCCACGCCTGCGACGTGCGCTGCGGCGGGGCTTGCGCTGACGAAGTTACGGCCGCGGGGCCTGTCGAACAGACGAGCACCGCAACCAGCGCGACCCAACCCAGGACTAATTGCGCGCGACCTTTCATCTACAGCCTCCGCCCGAAAGATTGGGCGTAATTCTACGGGGCGGAAACAGGAAACACCATAAAAGAAATGCGGAATGATGAATTAACAGCCAGTTGCTTTTGTATTCATCATTCATCATTCATCATTCCGCATTGCTTTGAAGCGCGTCTTCATTCTTTAACGCCGAAGACGCGGCGCAGCGCGGAGCGCGCGGCCAGGCTGCCGCACATTCCGTGGACCCCGCCGCCGGGCGGCGTCGAGCTGGAGCAGATGTAGAGCCGCTCGTTCGGCGTCGAGTAGGGGTCGTACCTGATGACCGGGCGCGCCAGAAACTGCCGCAGGTCGTTGGCCCCGCCGCCTATGTCTCCGCCAATCATGTTCGGGTTGTGCCGCTCCAACTGCATAGAGTTGATGGTGCGCCGCACACGTATGAGGTCGCGGAAGCCTGGGGCGAAGCGCTCGACCTGCCGCTCGATCCTTTCCGTCATGTCAACCTCGGAGCCGTGGGGGACGTGGCAGTAGGCCCAGCCGGTCTGCTTGCCCGCGGGCGCGCGCGTCTCGTCGAAAAGGCTCTGCTGCGCCATCAGCACGAAGGGGCGCTCCGAATGCTCGCCGCTCCACATGGCTGCTTCCGACGCCACTATCTCTTCGATGGTGCAGCCCAGGTGAACCGTGGCCGCACGCCTGCACGCTTCGGCCTTCCACGGAATCGGCCCGTCCAATGACCAGTCAATCTTGAAGACGCCGGGGCCGTACCTGAAGTGCGATAGCTTCTTCCGATAACCCGGCGGCAACTCGTCGCCGGCAATCGAGACGACCTGCCGCGGCGTCAGGTCGAACAGCACCGCGCGCGACTCGGGTAAGTCTTTCATCGAGCCGACGGGGTGAAGCGTGCGAATCTCGCCGCCGAGGCTTTTGAGGCAGGCGGCCAGCGCGTCCACTATCTTCCGCGACCCGCCGCGCACGCTCGGCCAGTTGATGGCGTGCGCCGCGAGCGCGAGCACCATTCCGAACGAGGAGGTCCCTGCCTTGTCGAGCGGGAGGACAGAGTGAGCGCAGCAGCCAGCGAATAGCGCCCTGGCCCATTTCTGGCGGAAGCGGCGTCGCGCCAACCCCGTGCAGGAGCGCAGGCCGCGCAGCCCGAAGCGGAGCATGAAGAACGGGTGGCGCGGGAACCTGATCGGGCGCAGAGTCTCCGCGAAGAAATCGTCCGCGCGCTCGACAAAGGGGCGCATCAGTTCTTCGTAAGCGCGCTTGTCCTCGCCCAGCGTGTCGCCCGTACGTTCCAGCGATTGATAGAGCAGCGCCGCGCTGTCGTCGTCGAAAGGGTGCGCGAGCGCCACTTCGGGATAGACCCACTCGACGCCCCACTGCTCAAGCCCCAGGCTCTTGAAGAAAGGTGAGACGACGCCGACAGGGTGTATGGCCGAGCAGATGTCATGGAAGAAACCCGGCTCGGTTATCTCCTCTGTCCGCGCGCCGCCGCCGATGGTCGCCCTGGCTTCGAGGACGCAGACCGAGAGCCCGCGCCGTGCCAACTCGACGCCTGCGCTCAACCCGTTAGGCCCCCCGCCGACGACCACGGCATCGTAAGGTTTGTTGCTCATGCTCACCCCTCTATAACACCATGTTGTCACAAAAGACTACGGATGTATTGGTAGTGGTTCAGGTTGAAGAAGAGTGTGTGCCAATACGGCGTTCACCGCAGAGACGCAGAGGACGCAGAGGTTGCGCAGAGAGTTGAGTCAAGCCTCTGCGCCCCCTCTGCGCTCTCTGCGTCTCTGCGGTGAGTCTGACCTGCCAGACACTCATCTTCAACCTGAACCACTACGGATGTATTTCCCGGCTCCCAGTCGGCACTGTACGCACGTTAACGACAGGCGGCCAGGGGCCGGGAGTCACACAAACACTGTAGAAACGGGAGAACCAGGGAAATGACGCTTCATAAATTTAATCTTTCATACCAAAGGGTCGCGCGCGTGCTGGCCGTGCTGGCGCTGGCGTTTTTTGGCACAATCTTTATGGCCGGCGAGGCGCAGGCCGCCAGCTCACGCTTCTGCGAGGGCGGCGGCTGGACGCTCACGACCGTCGGTAACACCCTTCAGGTCAGGGGCAAGCACGTCCGCTTCGACGTCAACCTGACGACGGGCGGGGTGCGCAACTGGACGCTGACAGGGGCCTTGAACGTCGGCCGCCTGGTCACGCAGCCGACCGTCATCTTCACGGAGAAGACGCCGCTGCACGGGCAGGTACTCAACCAGACCGAGCGGCTGCGCAACGACAAGGGCGACCTCGTGCTGATACGCACCAACGGCGTCGTCTCCGTCAAGATTCAGGCGAAGGACTGCTCGCAGGGCGGCGTCTTCCAGATGGAGATCGAGCGCGACGACAAGCCCAGCACACGTGTCCGCCACGTGCTCGCGCCCGCAGTCTTCTACTACGACAACCCCAACTTCCGCGCCCGCGAGGGCGACGTAGTGAGGTTCAGCAACTCCGCGGGGCAGACGCAGAACATCACCGTCACCCCGCGGATCAACTTCGGGAGCGACCCGTGGGACAAGCTGGTGGGGCGCGACAGCCCGCAGGCCGCGACCCGCGTGAACCACCCGACCTGCACGAACAACATCCCGAAACGTGACGGCTCTGTCGCCACCGTCCAGCACTGCGGCGGCGTGACCGAGTGGAACGTGCTCGACGGCGGGCGCATGGGCCAGGTGATGGGCGAGGACGCCACGGAGGTCGCTCCGCCCGCGACGTTCTGCACGGAGGACTGCCAGGCGCAGAATCAGGTCCGCGGCGGCGCGGTCGTTCTGGGCTTCCCCGCAGACGTGCCCCACGTCTACCGCCTCCAGCCGAGGACGCCGTAACCTTTTTCCAGCTTCGAGTCAGGGGGGATGCGACGAGGTCGCTGCGCGAGTCAGGCAGCGGCCTCGTCGCGTTTCGTTCTTCCGCACGAGCGGCAGTTGTGCGAGAATCTGCGGACTACAAATCGGAGAGGATGAAGACCGTGCTCAAACGATGCCTCGCAATGCTCGGATTGCTCGCCGCCTCACTCGCGCCGCCCGCCGCCCGCGCGCAGTCCGCTATCTTCAACGTGCCGACGACCGACGTGCTGCCCGCGGGCGAGCTGCTGGTCGAGGCCGATTACATCACACACCCCACGTCTTACGAGAGCGGCGGCTTCCAGTTCTACGGCCCCTCTGTCATCTACGGCGTCGGCAAGAGGATGGAAGTCGGGCTCAACTTCTACTACACGAAGTCGTCGGAGCCTGACGCCGCGGAGCTTCAGCCCAACTTCAAGTGGCGATTCTACGAGGACGACACGCGTGGCCTCGCCGCCGCCGCGGGGGCCGTCCTCTTCATCCCTCTCAAAAACCGCGACGAGGCGAACACCAACGCGCTCCTCTACTTCACGTTCAGCAAGGAGATCAAAAATAAGAAGTACGGGCCGACCTTCACGACCGGCGCGTACAGCTTCGTCGGCCGGATGGACGAGGGCGAGACGCGCGCCGGCGTGATGCTCGGCTACCTGCAACCCATCGTGCCCGACAAGCTCTACTACTTCGCGGACTGGTACAGCGGGAACAACTCCTTCGGCTACGCGGCCTCTGGCCTGGGCGTCGAGTTCCCCAAGGACAACTACATCTACGCCGGCTACAGCTTCGGCAACCAGGGCCGCGGCAACAACTGGCTCGGCATCTACATCGGCCACACCTTCAACAAGAAGAAGGAGGACTGACCGCGAGCGCGCCCGGCCTTCCTTCGGCCTTGCCTCAAAACGAACGTTCGTGCTATATAATCCACTATCTTGGACACCGCGAAGCAAAAAACAACCGTCGCCACGGGCCGCAGGGCGCGGGGCGAGAAGACGCGCCAGGCGATTCTGGAGGCCGCCGTCCATCTGGCATCGGCCGAGGGCCTGGAGGGCCTGACCATCGGGCGGCTCGCCGCGGAACTCTCGATGAGCAAGAGCGGACTCTTCGCACACTTCGGCTCGAAGGAAGAGTTGCAGCTCGCCACCGTGGAGGCGGCCCGCTCCATCTTCATACGCGAAGTCATCCGCCCGGCCTTCGAGGCCGACGAGGGGCTGCCGCGCCTCTGGAAGCTGTGCGACACCTGGCTGGCTTACGTCCAGGGAGGCGTCTTTCGCGGCGGCTGTTTCTTCGCGGCGGCGTCCGCCGAGTTCGACAGCCGCCCTGGTCTCGTGCGCGACCGCGTCGCCGCGATCATGAAGGAGTGGCTCAAGGCGCTCGGCCGCGCCGTCCAGGACGCGCAAGCGGCAGGGCACCTTGACCGTAGTGTCGAAGCCGCCCAGCTCGCCTTCGAGTTCAACGCGCTGGAGCTTGGCGCGAACTGGGCCTTCCAGCTCCACGGCGACAAGCAGGCGTTCACACGCGCGCGCGCCGCCATCCTCGAACGCCTGCGCCTTTACGCAAAGCCGCGCGGCCTGAGACTGCTGCCGCCGGCGCAGAAGATGAAGAGGTAACCGACCTTGACGAACCAAACGGATTCGCCCGTCGTCTCGAAAAGAGAGGCCGCGTGGGATGGCATCAGGCTCGCACACTTCCACTTCCGCGAAGGCGAGTTGCCCGAACACACCAACCCTGACCACCTCGTCACCTTCTCCAGGGCCGGCGGCTGCCGCGGCGAGATACGCACCGAGAGCGGCTTCTACGCGGGCGCCGAGGACGAGCTGAGCGTGTGCGTGATCCCGTCGGGCCAGCCTTTCTCGGCGCGGCTCAAAGGCGACTCGGAACAGCTCGCCATCTACCTGGACCCGCGGCTCGTCCTGCGCGCCGCCGACGAGTCAGGCGTCCGGGGCGGCGCAGTCGAAGTCGTCGAAGCCTTTTCGCCGGACGATGCGGTCGCGCGCAACGTCGGGCTGTCGCTCCTCGCGGAGCTTGAGGCGGAAGCGCCCGGCGGCCGGCTCTACGCCGAATCGCTCGCCAACCTGCTCGCCGTACACCTGCTGCGCCACTACACGGCCGCCGACCCAGGCGCGGCGCGCACGTTCAGGGGCGGCCTTTCGGGGCGCAGGCTCCGGCGCGTCATGGCTTTTATCGAAGAGAACTACGAGAGCGACTTGAGCCTCGCGGAATTGGCACAGGTCGGCGGCATGTCCACCTTTCATTTCGCGCGCGAGTTCAAGCGGACGACCGGCACGACACCCCACCAGTATCTGATTAAGTTCAGGGTCGAGCGGGCCAAGTCGCTGTTGGCCGAAAGCGAGCTGCCGCTGGTCGAGGTCAGCTCGCGCGCGGGCTTCAGTCACCAGAGCCACTTCACGCGCCTCTTCCGCAGGCTCACGGGGACGACGCCGCTCGCCTTCCGCCACCGCTTCCAGCCGTAGTAGCAAGATTAGGCAAGCGCGAGCAATAACGGGAAAGACCCGCTCAGCCCTCCGCGCGTAATCTCCAAGCCGTCGCCGCCAACGAAAACGCCGGCGACAGCTAAGGAGAAAACGTGAGACGGATAAAATTCATTTTGTCGTTCGTTCTGCTCGCCGCGACGCTCTTGGGCGGCGGCGCAGTTTTGGCACAAACCATTCAAGAGGACGCGTCCGCGGCGCTCAGGCGCGGCAACGAAAAGTACGCGCGCGCCGAGTACGAAGCGGCCCTGGAGGAGTACGTGCGCGTCCCCTCGGGCGCGCGCGAAATCTACGCGCAGGCGCTCTACAACATGGGCGTCTGTTATTACGAGCTGTGGCGCACGGAGGACGCCGTACGCATGTACCGTCGGGCCGCGCAAGTTATGCAGGGCCGCTACCCGAAAGCCCTCTACGCGCTCGGCGTCGCGCTCGGCGACGCGGGGCGGCCAGACGAAGCCAGGGAGGCTTACCGGCGTGCCATAGAGGCGTCGGGCGGCAGGCACGCGCTGGCGCAATACATGTTAGGGGTGCTGTTAATGGCCGAGGGCGACTCAGGCGGGGCCGCGAATTTTTTCAGGGCGGCCATCAAGAGCGCCGGCGGTCATTTCCCCGGCGGTCACAACAACCTGGGGGTGACGCTGGCGAGGGCCGGCCGCATGAGTGAGGCCGCGCGTGAGTTTGAGGTCGCGCTCAGGCAGGCGGGCGGCGAGTTCGTCGAGGCGGCGCACAACCTGGAACTCTGCCGCTCGCTCAGTCAGTCCGCGAGCGCGAGGGCCGCGCTGTCGTCGCTGAAGACGGTCGGGGCAATCATAGAGGCCGACGAATAGGAGGACGAAACGACCGTGGAGACAAAAGCACAGGACACGCTAGCCATCCTCAAGCTTTACGAGTTGAGGGGCGAAGCCTTGATGCGCGAGGCGCGCAGGTGGTTCTTCACTTCTTTCGCGCCCGCAAGCGGCAGGGAGATCGTGGCGCTGCTCCTGAGCGGCGAGCGCGAGAGCGCCTACTACCGCATGGTCGCCTCGCACTGGGACGTGGCGGCCGCGCTCGTCAACCACGGCGGCATCGACGAACAACTCTTCCTCGAAGCCAACTCCGAGCACGTAGTCGTGTTCGCCAGGCTCCAACCCTTTCTCGCTGAAGTACGCGAGACCATAGGCGAGCCCGACTACCTGCTCAACCTCGAACGACTCGTGATGAAAGTGCCGAACGTCGAGAAGAAGTTGGAGAACCGCCGCCGGCTGCTCGAACGCTGGAGGGGGAAAAGCAATGATGAATGATGAATGATGAATGCGGAATTAAAAACAGATCGCCTTTAATTCATCATTCATCATTCCGCATTCCTCATTGTTCTTCCGACAAGTCCCGTGATCGCTTCGATGAGCGTGGCGGGCTCGACGGGTTTAGGTAAGTGGAGTTGGAAGCCTGCGAGCAGGGCGAGCGCGCGGTCAGAGTCGCCCGCGTAGGCCGTCAGCGCGATGGCCGGCGTCTGCCCGCCGCGCTCCGGGCCGAGGGCGCGCACCCTCCTGATGAGTGAGTAGCCGTCTTCGCCTGGCATCCCTACGTCGCTGACGAGCACGTCGGGCCGTAGGTTTTCGAGCAGCGCAGGGACGGCCGCGGCCGAAGTCGCCGCCGCCACCTCGGCCCCCTGTCTTTTGAGCAGCACCGTCAGCAGCTTCAGCGTGTCTTCGTCGTCGTCCACGAGCAGGACGCGCAGGCCCACGAGCGCCGGCGGAACCTCGCGCCCCGCCTTACCCTTGCCCGCGGCCCCCTCCTCGCCCGCTCGGCCCTGACCGGCGTGCGCAGGCGCGCCCGGCAGCGGCAGGTCAACGGTGAAGGTCGCGCCCAGCCGGTCGCCCGCGCTGTAGGCGTGAACGGCCCCGCCGTGCGCCTCGACCAGACACTTGACGATTGAGAGGCCGAGGCCGAGGCCGCCGTGCCGTCTGGTCGTAGAGCCGTCGGCTTGGCGGAAGCGGTTGAAGACGAACGGCAGAAAGTCTGGCGAGATGCCCTGCCCCGTGTCGCTCACGGTGACGCGCACGTGCGTGAGCAGGCGCTCGGCCTCGACCTTGACGCGCCCGCCTGAATCCGTGAACTTGACGGCGTTCGACAGCAGGTTCCAGATGACCTGACGAAGCCTGTGCGGGTCGCCCTGGATTTCGTCTGCGCGTTGGTCTAGCTCGGCGTTCAACTCTATGCCTTTGGCGGCGGCCGCCGGCTGGACCGAACCGATGATCTCGCGCAGGAGCGTGACGAGACGCATCGACTCGATCTCGACCCTGAGCTTGCCCGTGACGATGCGCGAAGCGTCTAGGATATCCTCCACGATCTGGCGCTGCTGGTCAGCGTTGCGGCGGATGGCCTGCACGGCCTGGCCACTCATCTCCGGCGTGAGCATCTCCTCGCCCAGCATGTGCGCCCAGCCGATGATGGCTGTGAGCGGCGTGCGCAATTCGTGCGAGAGCGTGGCGAGGAACTCGTCCTTCAGGCGGTTGGCGGCCTCGGCTTCGAGCCGCGCCTTCTTCGTCTGCTCGTAGAGCTGCGCGTTGGCGAAGGCGAGGTCGGCGGCGCTCGCCAGCGACTGCATCAGACGGACCTCGTCCTCGGTCGCGCGGCGGCGCTCGGCCCAGTAAGCGCCGATGGCCCCGACGGGGTTGACGGCGCGCACGGGGACCATCAACAGACTGTTGACGAAGGTCGGGCGGTACGCCTCCACGGGGACGCGAGCGTCCTTGTAGATGTCCTCGATGACGGCGGGCTGGCGCTCGATGATTGACCAGCCGGAGACGCAGGCCGACGCGGGGAAACGCTGCCCCTTCCAGAGCGGCGCGATGGCGTCCGTGTCCGCGTAGTAGACTTCGTCGCCCTCGCGGATGATGAAGGCCGCGCCGTCCGAGCCCAGCAGCTCGCGCACCGCGCGGCAGACGGTCGCCGTCACCTCGCTCAGTTCGAGCGAGCGCGCCAGAGCGCGGTAGACGGCCGAGAGCTTGACGCTCTCGCGCAGGCGGCGCTCGGCCTCGTCGCGCGCGACGCTCTCGCGCTCCAACAACTCCTCGCGCTCCGTCTCGGCGCGCTTGCGCTCCGTAATCTCTTCGGCGACGACGTTGATGCCGATAATCTCTCCCGCCTCGTCCTTGAGCGGGTGCAAGCTCTCCAGCCAGATGCGCTCCACGCCCGGCTGCGCTTTCGTCTCGCCCTTCAGCTCGAAGTCAAGGACGGGCTCGCCCGTCTCCATGATTTGCCTGAAGACGGGCTCGATGGCGTCGGCCAGGTCGGGGACGATTTCACGCACCGTACGCCCCATGTGCTCGGCGGCCGGGACGCCGTTGATCTCGGCGAGCCGCTCGTTGATGCGGACGTAGCGCAGCCCGCGGTCCAGCACGCAGAGGCCGACGGGCGCGTCGTTGTAGGTGGCTTCCAATTCCGCGAGCCTGCGCCGCGCAGTCTCTTCGCTCGCACGCAGCTCGACTTCCATCCGCTTGCGCTCGGTCACGTCGCGGGCGATGCCTTCGATGGCCGCGGGCTTGCCGTCGCGCTGCGAGAGGCGCGTGCTGACTTCGAGCGTGCGCCGCCGCCCGTCCTTGGCGATGATGTCCACCTCGTAGACGGTCGGCGACGGGTCCGCGAGCTTTTGGGCCATCATCTTGCTCGCGCGCTCCAGGTCTTCGGGCGCGACCACCTGCGCGATGTTGAGGCCGCCCAGAATCTGCTCGCGCGTGTAGCCCGTGATCAATTCGCCCGCGCGGTTGATGGCGAGGTAATTCCCTTGTAGGTCGTGCGAGTAGATGATGTCGTTGGCGTTCTCCAGCAGACTGCGGTAGCGCTCCTCGCTCTCGCGCAGCTCTGCCAGGAGCGTGTCCTTGGCGCGCGTGGCGGCCTCGGCCTGGGCCTGCGCGGCCTCCGCGCGCACGCGCTCCAGGCGCTCGCGTTCGGCGCGCCGCCGCTCCGTCATGTCGTGCGAGATGCCGAAGACGCCGACGACCTCCCCGCGCTCGTCGCGGACCACGCCTTTAGTGACGCGGTAAGGCTGCTCGCCGCCAGGCCCTTCGGCGACGCCCTCGAACGTCATCGTCACCCCGGCGGCGAGGACAGCGCGGTCGTCCTCGACGAAGTGGCGCGCGCTCTCGGCCGGGTAGAGGTCCGCGTCGCGGCAGCCCAGAATTTCCGTCTTGCTCTTGCCGAGGAAATTGGCACAGGCCGTGTTGGCGAGGATGTAGCGGCCCTCAAGGTCCTTGGCGAAGATAGCGTCAGACGTGTTCTCGGCTATCGCCCGGAGCACGCTGAAATCCCCCTCGCGCGAACCTTTCTCATGTCGCATATCAACCTTCCATGTGTGGGTGATCAGAGCCCAAGTCGGGCAGGCATTTTACCCCTTTACGGCGGGCCGAGGGAATCAAAAATATTTGCGAGGGGCATTGAGGCTTGCCCCTAAAGTAACTTGATAGTTAAGTGTGAGTTCTGACAGCTTTGGACAACAATTCTACAGCGGACAAAGGTAAAGTGACGGCATTGACATTCACCTCCGAGCGGGAATATCGTGCGCCCGCATTTGATCTTCGCAGTCCCGCTGCCGACAAGAGCGACAATTCTCGGCCTTTTCGGTGTTAGACCGACGACGGCGGTAAAGCTCGTCCGCAGTAGAAAAACACCGTCACTGGCGGTCCAATAGCAGTTTGGTGTTTTCCTTTCTCCATTGTAATTAATCACTATTGTTCATAGAATTTGTTTGCTCTTTTATACTGTATAAATCGAGATATTGGGAATGAGCTATATTGAGACAATTAACGAGCTTTTGAAACCTCGAAATCAAGTGCCTCTCAAGGTTTTAGATTTGTTCGCGGGATGTGGTGGCTTAGCGTTGGGGCTGGAGTCCGTCGGCTTTAATACAGTTGGCTTTGAGAAGGACTCTTATGCCGCGAAGACCTACGACAATAATCTTTGCGGGCAGTGTTTTATTAGCGAGCTAACTTGTAACAGTCACTACCCAGAAGCTGATGTGGTTGTTGGTGGCCCCCCATGCCAACCATTCAGCGTTGGCGGTCATCAGCGTGGCATTAATGATTCCAGAAACTGTTTTCCTGCTTTTATCGAAGCCATCCGAAAAGTTAATCCTGCTATCTGGCTACTTGAAAATGTCCGAGGACTACTTTACGCGAATAAATGGTACTTTGAGCAAGCAGTCAGGGAGCTTGCCTCTTTGGGTTATATAGTTGAATACAGGTTGTTAAATGCCGTTAACTTCGGTGTTCCTCAAAACAGAGAGAGGCTTTTCGTCGTTGGTCATAGAGGTAAATATGAATTCCCCAAACAGAATTCTAATCTGGTCACGGTCGGTGAAGCTATAGGAGATTTGATGTATACAATACCGCCCGAATCCAAATTCTTGACTCCATCTATGGACGTGTATGTTAAGAAATACGAGATTGCTTCTCACTGTATAAATCCTCGTGATTTAGACCCAACCAAACCCGCACGAACTCTAACCTGTCGAAATATTGCCGCACCTACGGGGGATATGCATCGGGTCAAGTTAATGAATGGCAGAAGACGAAGATTGCTGGTTAGAGAGGCTGCGAGACTACAAAGCTTCCCCGATTGGTTTGAATTTACGGGTAATGAAACTAGCCAGTTTTATCAGATTGGGAATGCAGTGCCGCCCCTCTTAGCCCATCATTTAGCTGTTACTATGAAGAATCACCTTCTTGAAGGTCAGCAATTCTCACAAGCTGAACTCCTAAAAATGCCCATGATTGTCAATCAAGCGACCAATCTTTTTTAGCAATGGCTGAATATTTCAACAAAAGTAAGAAATCGGTACGCATCAGAACTTTGCTCAACGAGGCACTTGAAATACTTGAAGCTGTAGGTATTCCAGTAGCTTCAAAAACACAGAGAGGCTTGGAAAAGATGGCGATGTGTATGCTGGCGGTTGCTGATGTTAAATCGCCAGGTTCGTGGGCGAAAGCAAAAGGATTGAATGAGCGTAGGGTGCTGAAAACGCGAGAGATCATCAGTTATATTAACGAACATTTCGACGAAAATATTTCAAGCGGATCGTATGATGATATTCGCCGGAAAGACTTAAAATTGATGGTGATGGGCGGGTTGATTATTAACAGTGCTGAAAATCCCAACGCTCCTACCAACGACCCAACCAGAGGATATTCATTAGAACCTTCGCTCAAAGAGCTTGTGTCGAAGTACAAAACTGCTGAATGGACTCAAAGGCTTACAGAATATTCTCAAAATAGAGAAAGCCTTTCAGCATCTTTAGCCCGTACCCGCAATATTGAAAAAGTTCCAATCACTCTTTCAAGCGGCGATAAGCTTGAGCTTTCTGCCGGTCAACACAACTTATTGCAGAAGCTAATCATTGAAGAGTTTCTGCCAAGATTCGGTAAGGGGTGCGAACTTCTTTATGTTGGTGACACGGCAAACAAGACTTTATACATTCAGAAAGAAGCCTTAGAGAAATTAGAATTCTTTGAATTGGCGCACGATGAGCTTCCTGATGTAATCGCCTATGATTCCAATAGAAATTGGCTTTACCTAATTGAGGCTGTACATAGTAGTGGGCCTATGAGTGAAGTAAGGATGTTAGAGCTTAAACGCATGACAAAGAATTGCAAAGCAGAAATTGTCTTCGTTACTGCATTTTTGAACAAGGCTCAATTTAAGAAGTGGATGTTAGACATTGCTTGGGAATCTGAAGTGTGGATAGCTGACAACCCTGACCATCTTATTCATTTCGACGGTAAGAAATATCTAAGCCCATATCCGCTTCAGTAACGGCAACACCGAACATCTCATTGCAGCCGACCGGAATGAGCTTGCCTTTCATTCGTTAACTTGGAGGCTTGGTTCAATGTCTCCCGGTCGGCTGAATTCGGGCGTTCGGTGCTTCTGTAAAAAATGAAAGATCGTTGCTTAAAAGCAAAATAAGGAGACAAATTACAATGAAACAAAGATGCCTTCTTTTGACGTTCGTTTTTGCGACCTGTTTTACTCTAAATACGCTGATTTCTATTGCTCAACCCGGAGTGACTGAACCAAGACGCAAAGGAGTCCAACTTGTTTTGTTACCTTATTGGTCTCTAACGAGTGTTAACAACTTCTTAGCCACATTCAAAGACTCTGAAGGAAGATGCACAAAAGGACCTAAGGAAATTGAAATTGCTTTCGTTCCTTACAGAATTGTTAGTGGTTCGCCTAAACCGCCAACAAATTATCAAAACGTGAGAAGAATAATTAACTGCTTGAGAGGCGGCGGTAAGACGGTTTTTGTGACCGTCCATTTGTCATTTCACGCATCAGGAACAAGCAAAGACACAGCAATAGGAGACAACGCTAAGGACTTCAATGACAATTTTTTGAGGCAGTATTATAACAGAGCGGTAGTCGCCGTCTGTCCTTCTCTCGAAGATCAAGGGAGTGCGAGTGATTTCAACAGATGGGCTGGAATAGTTGCATCAAAGATAGACTCAAATATCATAAGTCGAGTGAGTCTACGGCGGTCTGATGATCCACGTCATTCCAACAGTAACACATTGCCAAGTAGCCTGTGCTTCAAGGGAAAGTGCTTTAGGTCTCGTCAAGCTGAAAATCATGGGAAAATCAATAACAGCGGATTTGCATACTCAAACGATGGCAACTTCGTTTACTATCCCATAGGTTCAGAGACAGAGGAATCTATTTCAACTGTATGTGCTGACAATCCGTCGCCCCAGTATCCTCTGTATAGCATTTACGGACCGAATGGTGAAGAATTAAGAAGAGGATTCATTGAACATGGAGTCAGAAGTCTGAGAAACACCATGTTGCTCTGGAGACCTGCCTACAACCTTTTGACTAAAAATTGGGACGGCGCAAAATGGGTATACTCAAGATGTAATCGTGATTTTTCTGATGGGCGAGGAGCTTTCGATGCTACTGAACAAAATGTTCTAAAACTTTTTCTTGGTATTCCATAAATTTGTTCTCTAAGACAGAATTGTTCTGCAAGCCGCACCGAACAAGTCATTCCACCTGACGGCCCGATAGCATTTCTTTCATCGTCGTCTGGTATCCTCATCTTGAATGCTTCATGCGGGCGGCAGGTGAATTCCAGCGTTAGGCGTCGCAGAACCCACTGCCGGAGGAGGAGCGATGGCTGAGAACAAGACAAAGCCCACCGGGGCAAGCGTTGAGGGCTACCTCGACGCTATCGAAGACGAAACCAGGCGCAAAGACTGCGACTTCCTGGTCAAGCTCATGACCAAGATCACCAGGAGCGGGCCGAAGATGTGGGGACCAAGCATCGTCGGATTCGGACACTACCGCTATAAGTATGAGAGTGGCCGCGAAGGTGAAGCGTGTGTAGCGGGTTTCTCATCACGAAAACCTGACCTGACCGTCTATCTCGTAGACAGCGGCCGCAATCAGGATGCGCTTCTCGCAAAACTAGGGAAGCACAAGATGGGGAAGACTTGTTTGTCCATCCGCAGGCTCAGCGACGTGGATATCAAGGTCCTGGAACAACTCGTTGCAGAGTCAGTGGCCGAGGTCAAACGTCGCTATGGTTCGGCCGAAGGCGACGCCTAACCCCTCGCTCGAGGCGAGGCCCAACAGCCGGCCGCGCTACAGCGCGGTAAAATTGTCGCCTCCGCGCGGCCGGCTGTTGGCCCCGCCTCAGCTCGAACGTTGGGCTGCTTCTGGTTGAATGAAACCCGCTATACAAAACCCCTGCTTAGGCATATAGTGTGACCGAATCGAGCATAGCTCACTCCCTTCTCAGCTTCTCTGGAATCTCCCAGACCATCTGAAGTCCATAGCCTACAGATCTTCTCCGAGGCAGATTTAATGCTGCGGCTATCGTTTATAGACGACAGGCACAAAAGATATGCCTAGTGGTCATGCCCCTGCCGTGGGGCGGCCTAACGGCTCGTTGAACCGGATGCGGATTCAGCCCGGATGTCATCGAGAACCTGGATGGTTTCGAGGTCGTCTCCCGCGCTGGCTAATTCGGGCGTTCGGCAGCAAAGGTATCGGCGCTCGTGCCCCGGTCTCGTCGGAGGAATACTCATGGATTATGTCACTATCGGGATTTGGACGGCTGGAATCTTTGCGGTCGCCGGCATCGTGGTCGCGTTCATGATTGGGAAAGCACGCAAGCGCCCGCGCGACCCCGAGGAAAATCTCAGACTTCTGCTTGGACCGCGGGGCATGGCGCTTAGGGAACGCAACCAGGCCGCCAGCCAAAGAAAGCGGGACGCCGAACTCCTGGAATGGGTCAACAACCCAGCCACCTGGCCCCCTGCCAAACCTGACCTCCCAGGCGCCCAAAAATTGGAGGAGGAGACTTCCACCACCCGCATCCAGGGACATGAGCACCCGGACAGCACATTAGGAGGACGCATGCCGCAGTACCCGGTTGACGACGAGGTCTTTACACTCACTATCGAGAAGCCCTTCACCGGGCTGGAAATGGTGCGCGATTACGGTTTCATAGAATGGCAGCGGTGGAAGTTCTTCGGCCAGGAGATTACCGAGCCACAGACCAAGAGCTTCAAGCTGGTCTCGATAGGTCGTTGCATTGACTTCGACATGGTGAAACGGAAACTTACCGAGCACGGGGCCATTCCGCAGGGCCAATGGTGTAGGGCCCTCGCGAGTGCCTACCCAAAGGCCGTCAGAAATGGGCCGATAGGTGTGGCCGATGCTTCATGGGGTGAGCCGAGCCCTGCCGACCACTTTCCCTTCATCCTCGACGACGGCGACGAAAGTTTCGACCATGTTGTCGACATGTTCGACGGCGCCTGGCGGTGGCTCGTCGAGGCCAGGTAGTTCCTGATTCGTTCCCGACTGAAGGGGGCCTCGCAAGTAGGCGGCGGGAAGCCGCTCAAATTATTCGCAGGCAACATGGAGGTGAAAATGGGACAGAAATTTCCGGACCAGCTTAAGCCGTATGTAACCAGTTTGCGCAAAGTGCATGCAACCGAAGGGACCTTCACTTCACCGAAGGCCCACGAAGTTGGAGAGCAGATATATACGTCATACGGCCACGAGGCCATGACGTGGGTTTATGAAATCATTCGCGACCAAATCGGGGCGGCGGAAATGAGGGATTTGGAATACGAGTGGAACGACATCGGAGAGTGGCGTGAAAATGGAGGTGAGTCGGGCGGCGTTAGGAGCAGATTTAGGTTATTTCTATTGTTGAATCGCTAGGCAAATGAATGTTTAAGTGAGAGGGCAGCCAATCTACAACGTTGGGAGTGGTCGCATTGTACGCCGCGCCCAACACGCGCTTGCAGCGGACCGGAATCAGCGTGCCTTCCAGCAACAACTTGCCGCCAGCGCAGTTGTCACCCGGCCGCTGAAGCGCAGGGTTAGAAAGCGAGGGCAGCGCGTTTGTCCGAATTGCTGGTGGACAAACGCGCCGCGGTTTTGGGTTAGGGTGTTAGGTGGTGGTTGGTGTTGGGTTGCGTTTGCGTGTCAGGCCGCTCTTGCGTTCGCTCTTGCGCCTGTAGCCCATCGCTTTGCACACAAAGTCGGTCTTGACCACAAAGTAAGTGGCTTGACCATAAAGTCACTTGCCGCCGTGCTTCGGCTTGGACGGCAATCTGGCGGGTAGATCAAGTTCGTCGTCAATCAGTACGTCCATACAGACGCCCGCCACGCGGGCGTATTTCAACAGGACCGCTAACGGCGGCTCATTTCTCCCTAACTCGTATTCTGAAATTCTCTTGTAATCAAGCACGTCTTCAAATCCCAAATGCCTGAGCATGTCGGTTTGAGAGAGTCCGAGCGCCTGCCGAATCTGTAAAAGTTTCTCGGCCAAACGCTCCTGCTTCATACGGGCCTTCTTCCCCATCAGGAGTCGCCTCCCGACAGGCTGAAGATGGCACGGAAAGACTTGCTCTTATCTGTGAATACAGATAATATGCTTTCGCTCAAGTTGTTCGCCGTGAGAATGAACCTTTCATTCCGAACGGCGATGCTCATCTCTCAGCTTTTGAGGTTGAGGCTTGAGCTACGCATAAGCCGTTGCCAGTTTTCAATCAGACCGCGCGCCATCTTATCAAAAGGGCGTGCCTCTTCACATCACAAAGGATGCTCACATGAAAAGGAGAGAAGAATATCGGGCCAAAATCACAAACGATAGCGGCCTCACTCGCGGGCGTGTCCCTTGCCCGCTGCTGCAAGAGATGCGAGCGAGGCCGGGCGATCAACTGACTTTTCGGCTGGCTGATTCGGGTGAAGTCGTCGTGCGCCTGTCACGCTCAAGAAAGAGATCAGGCAAAGCAAAAAGTAAGCGCAGCTAAGAACCGGGAGCGCGCGTCTAGGGTGGGTCGTGCGCTCCCGCGCCGCGCGCCTGTTTTCGTGGAAGAGACGGGCTGTGCGGAGAGGCCGCCCGCGCCGAGCCGCTTCCTACGCGTGGCGCGGGCGGCTTCGCTTTTAACCCAACCCCTCTCTTCTCACCCATCCAGCTTCCGGCTGAGCCACGCGGACACGTCCTTCAGACTTTCCATGCTGACTTCGTGGCCCATCGGGTACTCGCGGTAGGTCAGCTCGACCTTGAACTGTTCCAGTTGGTCGCGCACGGCGCGTCCCTCCGAGACGGGCAGCACGGGGTCGTAAAGGCCGTGCGTGACGATGAAGGGCTTGCCTGCGAGAGCGCCCGCGTCCGGCTCCTGTTCGAGCGCCTGCGCGGGGAAGCGACCGCTCATCAGGACTGAGCCCGCGATCTTCTCCGGCTCGGTGAGCGCCAGCGCCAGGCTCATCATCGCGCCCTGGCTGAAGCCCATCAGGTAGACGCGGCCGGCGTCCGTGCCGTAAGCCTTGATCAGTTCGTCCAGAAACGGCGGGAGCGCGCTCAAGCTCCTCTTCGCTTGCTCTATGTCGGCCAGCATCCCGCGCGGCGTGAACTCTATGTTGAACCAGCCGTACGCGCCCGGCCCCATCTGGATGGGCGCGCGCGCGCTGATGACGAGGAGCCGCCCGTCCAGATAGGGCGCGAGGCCGAACAAGTCCGCCTCGTTGCTGCCGATGCCGTGCAGCATCAAGAGGAGCGGTCGTTCCCCCTGCGGGGCCGCCAGCGGCTCGCGCACCAGATGAGTCAATGAGAATTTACCTGTGCTCACAATTTTTCCGTCCCTTCAACGGGGCAGCGCCACGCGCCGCGCGCCGATAAGTTGGGCCAACTTTTCCGCGGCCCGCTCCAGACCTTTGAGCCTCCGCGCGGTCGGGCGCACGCCCGGCTCCCAGTAGACCTGGCGGACGTTCAAGAGCCCCTCGCGCCGCTCGAACTTGGGGTCGAGCCGTCCCACCAATCGGTCGCCTTCGAGGATGGGCAGGACGTAGTAACCGTATTGCCTCTGCGGCTCCGGGACGAACGCCTCGAAGCGGTAGTCGAAGCCGAACAGGCGGCGGGCGCGCGCGCGGTCGCGCAAGACAGGGTCGAAGGGGCTGAGCAGGCGCGTGCGCTCAGGGGGAGCCGGGAGGCTTCGCAATCGCTTCTCCCAGTCGCGTGCCGCGAACGCCGGCCGCGGCTTAGAGCCGTCGGCCGCTTCGACGAGGACCGTCTCGACGCGCCCCGCCGCGAGCGCCTCCTCGCACCAACTCTTCGCGCGCGCGATGTCCACGGCTTCCCAGAATTGTGCCAACTCTCTGGGCGTCGCCACGACGAGCCGTTCAAGCGCCGTGCTGCAAGCCCATTCGGTGTGCTCTCGCTCGTCGGGCGCGGATGCTGTGCAGTGTAACGGCAGGACGCGCTCGGTCAGGTCGTAGACCTTCTGGAAATTTTCGCGGCGCACGACCATCAGCTCGCCCGTCGTCCAGAGGAATTCGAGCGCGGCCTTCTGCGGCTTCCAGCCCCACCAGGCCGAGGAGGTTACGCCGTCGCCTGCGTCGCGCTCGAAGTCCTGCGAGCGCAGCGGCCCCTCTCGCCGGATGCGCTCGCGCACCTCGTCTATCACGCGCATCGGGTCGTTGCCCATGCGCTCGCGCCACCAGCGATTCTGCATGACGCGCTCGCGCTCGCGCCCGAAGCGCGGCTTCCAGTGGGCGAACCACTTGACGGGGACGGCCGAGGCGTCGTGCGTCCAGTGCTCGAAGAGGCTGCGCTCCTTCTCCAGCAGCGCGGCGAAGTGCGCGTGCTTGTAGTTGTCGAGCCGGCTGCCGAGCGTCAGGTGCTGCGCGCGCTCGACGACGTTGATTGAGTCTAGTTGGACGAAGCCCATCCGCTCGATCAGTTTCCGCAGGGCCGCGACTGATGCGGCGCGCGCGGGGTCATCGAGCAGCCCTTGCGCGCCCATCAACAACAGGCGCGCCGCTTCCGCGCTGACGATAGTCATCTTCTTCAAATTAACCCGGACTGATTTAGAGGTTATGACAGAGCCAAGGCCACATACTACCACGCGCCTACTCGTCTGCGGACGGCTTGGAGCGCAGGCGCTTGAGGCGCGAGCGGCGCGCCTTCGCCTCCAGCGTGCGGTTCTTGGCGCTGCGTGGGACGCGCGTCGGCACGCGCGGGGTCTGCGGGCGGTTCAACTGCTCGATGCGCTCGCGCAGCTTGCGCAGGCAGTCGGCCTTGTTGCGGTACTGGCTGCGCTCCTCGCGCGAGGTGACGACGAGCCCCGTCGGCAGGTGACGGAGCCGGACGGCCGTCTCCGTCTTGTTGACGTGCTGGCCGCCTGGGCCGCCCGCGCGAAACGTCTCGACCTCGCACTCCTGCAACAACTCTTCGTCCGACTCTGGCAGTCTGACCATGCGCCTCCGAAGGCCCGGTAGTGGGTCAGGTTGGAGTTGAGTGTGCTGTGCGTCCGCCTCACCGCAGAGACGCAGAGAACGCAGAGGGGGCGCAGAGAAAAGCATTCAAGCCTCTGCGCTTCCTCAGCGTCCTCTGCGTCTCTGCGGTGAGCCCGACTTTCTCAACACTCAATCTTAGACGCGGCCGACGACGTTGGCGACGACCGCGACCAACTCGGCCAGCTCGACGGGCTTGGCGACGTGCATCTGGTAGCCGGAGCGCAGGACGCGCAGGCGGTCGGCGGCGCGCGCGTAAGCCGTCAGGGCCACGGCGGGGGTGCGACCGCCGCGCTCCGGCGGCAGCTCCCTCACCTTCCGAATCAGCTCGTAGCCGTCCTCGCCCGGCATGCCTATGTCGCTGATGAGGACGTCGGGCGTGGACTCGGCGAACAAGCCGAGCGCCTCCGCCGAGGAGGAGGCCGTCGAGACCTCCGCGCCGCATTGGGCCAGCAGGACTTTAATCAGGTCGAGCGTGTCCGCCTCGTCGTCCACGACGAGCACTCGCAGCCCGTCCAGTTTGTCCGGGCACTCCACGGCGCGGCGGACGTTGATGGCGGGCGGCGGCAGGACGGCTGCCCCATCGCCTTCGCCGACCCTTTGCGCAGGCACGAGCGGGAGCCTGACGGTGAACGTCGCGCCCTTCCCTTCGCCGAGGCTCTCGGCGCGAACCGTCCCGCCGTGCAGTTCCACTAGGTGGCGCACGATGGCCAGGCCGAGGCCCAATCCGCCGTAGCGACGCGCCGTCGTCTGGTCGGCCTGCCGGAAGCGGTCGAAGACGTAGGGCAGAAATTCGCGGCGGATGCCGTCGCCCGTGTCGTTCACCGAAATCTCCGCGTGCGAGCCCGCGCCCTCCAGGCGGACACGGACGCGCCCGCCGCGCGGCGTGAACTTGATGGCGTTAGACAGCAGGTTCCAGACCACCTGTTGCAGGCGCGCAGGGTCGCCAGGGAGAGCCTCCACGTCCGGCGAGAGCGACTTCTCCACCACGATGCCCTTGGCCTCGGCCGCGGGGAGCACAGCCTCTATGGCGGCTTCTATGAAGGAGGCCGGCGCGACCCGGCGCACGTCCAGCCGGAGCTGGCCCGTGATGATGCGCGACACGTCCAGCAGGTCTTCGATGAGCTGTTGCTGCGCGCGCGCGTTGCGCTCGATCGTGTCCAGAGCGTGCGCGGCTGCCTGCGCATCGAGCCGCCCGTCGCGCAGAAGGTGTGTCCAGCCGAGCACGGCCGTCAAAGGCGTCCTCAGTTCGTGCGAGACGGTGGCGAGGAATTCGTCCTTGAGGCGACTGGACTCTTCCGCCTCGGCGCGCGCCGCGCGCTCCCTCTGCAAGAGCTGCTCGCGCTCCTGCTCGGCCAGCTTCCGGTCGGTGATGTTGAGCGTGACGCCGACCATCCCGCGCGGCGCGCCTTGCGCGTCGTAGTCGGCGCGGCCGCTCGCCAGCACCCAGCGCAAAGTACCGTCGGGCCAGATGACGCGGTACTCAGCCCTGAAGGTGTCGCGCCCGCTCAGAGCGCGCTCGACGGCCGCGCGCATGGTGTCGCGGTCGTCCGGGTGAATCATCTTGAGCACGGTGTCGTAAGTAAACTCCGCGTCGGGAGCGAGCCCGTAGTTGGCCTTGCAGAGCGGGGTGCAGTTCATCTGGCCGGTCGCGAGGTCTAATTGCCAGGCGCCCAGGCGCGCGGCGTCGAGCGCGACGCGCAGCCGCTCCTCGCTCCGCCTGAGCGCCTCCTTCGAGACCTCCTCCTTGATCAGGTAGTCGCGCACCTCGTACTGGCGGCGGCGCGCCCTCAGCGCTGACTTGAAGGCGCTTAGGAGCGTGGCCACGCGCACGGGCCGCTCGACGAGCGTCACGTTGCCGGCCTCGCTCAGGGACCTGATGGTTTCGGCGTTGACGGGGGCGTCGCCGCCGCCGCTGGTCAGGACGACGACAGGGATGTCGGACCAAGTCGGCTGCTGCCCCAGCGCCTCGACCAGGCAGAGCAGGGCGTCCTGCGTCAGAGCCTCGCCGGCCAGGAACAACAGCCCCGCGCCGTCGAGCATCTTTTGGCACAGTTCCTCGATCCCCGCGCAGATTTCCCAGGTCAGGCCGCTCTCGCTCAGGAAGCGCGCCGTGAGCGCGGCGTCCCTGCCCGTCGGGGCGAGAATGAGTATTCTCTGGTCCCGCCTGTCTTGCGGCTCAAGCTTAGTCATCAGACCTTTCGCCCGGCTTGCCGTTCGTCCCGACGTAGAGGGGCACTCCCGTCAGCACCCCTTGAAAGTCCTTCAAAGGCTCGCCGACGTGGATGCCGCCGGAAGTGATGTCCAGCTCGCGGATCGTGCGCTCGTGGCTACCCGTGCGCTTCTTGACGACCGAGATGGCGCGCCGAATCGCCCCGCTCGCCTCGAAGTAGCGCAGCAGCATCACCGTGTCGGCCAGGTAGCTGACGTCCACGGGCGTCACCATCGCCGTGCCCAGGAAGCCGTGCTGCGCCATGATGACGATGGTGACGACGCCCTGCTGGTTCAGGTAGGTCAGCAGCTCGTGCATCTGTATGGTCAGGAAGCGCTCCTCCGGCATCGCGTTGAGGTAGCCGTTGAGGCTGTCGATAATGACGACGCGCGCTCCGTCATTATCGACACAGCCTCGAACCAGATGCGCGAACTCGCCCGGCGTCATCTCCGCCGGGTCCACCTGCTGGATGGTGATGAGACCTTTATCCAAAAACCGGCTCATCTGCGTGCCGATGCCTTCGGCACGCGCGATGTAAGTCTCGCGGATTTCGTCGAAGATGAAGACGGACGCCTTCTCGCCCCGCTCGGCGGACGACGCGGCGAACTGCGCCGCCACGGTTGATTTGCCCGAGCCGGCAGGCCCTATGATGAGCGTGCTCGTGCCGCGGTCGAGGCCGCCGCCGACGAGCGCGTCCAGCTCCGCGGCGCCGCTCGTGACAGACTCCTTCGCGAACTGCTGCCGGTGCTCGGCGGCGACGAGGCGCGGGAAGACGCGGACGCCGCCCGTCTCGATGTTGAAGTCGTGATAGCCGCCGCGGAAGCGCGCGCCGCGTAGCTTGACGACGCGCAGGCGGCGGCGCTCGGCCCCGTACTCGATTGCCAGGTGTTCCAGCTCGACTACGCCGTGCGCGATGGAGTGGACCTGGCGCTCCTCCTGGCGGTTTGCGACATTATCGTCCAGGAGCAGCACGGTGCTCTGCTGCCCGGCGAAGTATTGCTTGAGCGCGAGTATCTGGCGGCGGAAGCGCAGCGCCTCGTGCGCCAGGAGCCGCATCTCGGAGAGCGAGTCGAAGACGACGCGCCGCGGCTTGATGCGCTCGACCTCTTCGAGCACGGCGTTGGTCGTCTCGCCGAGTTCTATTTCCGACGGATGGAAGATGGTGTACTGCGATTCGGGGTTCAGGCTGCTGGCCGTCGGCAGCAGCTCGTGGATGGTGAAGCCTTCGAGCGTCCAGCCGTGCGACTCGGCGACCGCTTGCAGCTCCTCTTTCGTCTCGGAGAGCGTGATGTAGAGGCCCGGCTCGCCGCGCCTCGCGCCTTCCATCAGGAACTGGAGCGCGAGCGTCGTCTTGCCCGTGCCGGGGTCGCCCTCTATCAGGTAGATGCGGTTGGCCGGGAAGCCACCCTCCAGAATATTATCCAGTCCCTCGATCCCGGTCCCCATCCTGACTTGGGCCGGCGAGCCGTTATCCTGCGCGGAACTCTTCGTCATAAGCCTCAATTCTCACCGAAAGAAAAGCGCCGCGCCGTGCTTAGCGCCTTTGCGGCTCCAGCGTGAGAAAACCAATTTCACGCTGGAGACGCAAAGGCGCGAAGGGGTCGGGGCTAGACATCTCTCCGGCTCGTCCTCTGGACCCGTAATCGAAACGGGCGCTTTTCCGTTGGGGGCTGCTACTTAGGTTTATAACTTCAACCAATCGATTCTGTCTACTTAACGGCTTCGGATTCTCCGCGCCGCCTGTGCTAAATTAACGCGCGCCGGAGAGGTGTAAACCGAGTTGACGCCCAGTGACACGAGAGCCCACGCGCGGGTCGCGATTATTGGCACAGGCTTCGGCGGCCTGGGCGCGGCCATACGCCTCCGGCAGGAGGGCGTCCGCGACATCGTTCTCTTCGAGCGCGCGGGTGAAGTTGGCGGGACGTGGCGCGACAACAGCTACCCCGGCTGCGCCTGCGACGTGCAATCGCACCTCTACTGCTTCTCCTTCGCGCCCAACCCCGACTGGGGACGCAGCTTCTCGCCCCAGCCCGAAATCTGGGACTACCTCCGCCGCTGTGCCAAAGACTTCGGCCTGCTGCCGCACATACGCTTCAATCATGAGGTGACGGACGCCGCGTGGGACGACTCGTTAGCGCGCTGGCGGATAGAGACTTCGCGCGGCGTCTACACGGCCGACGCGCTCGTGATGGCGGCGGGCGCGCTGAGCGAGCCTGTGTGGCCGCGGCTCAAGGGGCTTGAGCGTTTCCGTGGAAAGACGTTTCACTCGGCGCGCTGGGACCACGGTTACGACTTGACGGGGCGGCGCGTGGCCGTCGTCGGCACGGGCGCTTCCGCCATCCAGTTCGTCCCGGAGATTCAACCCGCGGTCGCGCGCCTACACGTCTTCCAGCGCACGCCGCCCTGGATCGTCCCGCGCAACGACCGCGCCCTGACCAGAATCGAGCGCGGCCTGTTCCGCCGCTTCCCACTGACGCAGCGCGCCGCTCGCTCCTCCATCTACCTGTTCCGCGAGCTGTTCCTTCTGTGCTTCCGCCACCCTGGGCTGGCGCGGCTCGTCCAGGCGTTCGCGCGCCGTCACCTCAAGCTCTCCGTGCCGGACCCGGCGCTCCGCAAGAAGCTCACGCCCGATTACCGCATAGGCTGCAAGCGCATCCTCATCTCGAACGACTACCTGCCGGCGCTCACGCGCGCGAACGTGGAGGTCGTGACCGAGGCGATTGCCGAAGTGCGCGAGCACTCAATCTTGGACGCGACGGGCGCAGAGCGCGAGGTGGACGCGATCATTTTTGGCACAGGTTTTCGGCCGACCGATCCGCCGTTCGCGCGCTGCGTGCGCGGGCGCGACGGCCGCACGCTCGCGGAGGTCTGGGCCGGGAGTCCACGCGCGCACCTCGGCACAACCGTCTCCGGCTTCCCCAACTTTTTCATGCTGATGGGACCCAACACGGGGCTCGGCCACAGCTCCGTCGTCCTGATGATGGAGGCGCAAATCGAGCAGACGATTGCCGCGCTCAAGCACATGTGGAGGGAGGGCGCGAGCGCCGTCGAGCCGCGAGAGGAAGCGCAGTCGGCCTTCGTCGCGGAGGTCGCGCGGAGGATGGAGGGGACGGTCTGGACGAACGGCGGGTGTACGAGCTGGTACATGGACTCGACGGGGCGCAACGCCGCGATCTGGCCCGATTTCACCTGGCGCTTTCGCCGTCGCGCGGCGCGTCTCAACCCGGAAGAGTACGTGTTGAGTTTTTCGCGGCGGCAGCCGGCGGAACCTTTTCAGCCGCAGGAGGCGACGCGTGAAGCGAACTACGTCTGAGGGAAAGGTGAAGAGGTCCGAGCGGGTCGAGGCGTTCGCGGCGCGCGCCCTGCGCCGCCTGCCCGTCTGGCTGCAACTGCGCCTGTCGGGCAGGCCCGCGGTCATCATCGACGACCAGCGGCTAGACCCGCACGTCCAATTGCTTCTGACGATTCACCTCAAGCGCAGGCCGCACGGCCTCTGTCACCCGACGCCGGAGGAGGCGCGCGTGCGCTTCCGCCGCGACCTGCGCGCCTCCGCTGGGCCAAAAACGCGCGTCCGCCAGGTGCGCGACTTCCACATCACAGGCGAGGGCGGGCCGCTGAAGCTGCGCCACTACGCGCCGTTTGAGACGGAAGCACGCGACCTCCTGGTCTACCTGCACGGCGGCGGCTTCGTCGTCGGCGACCTGGAGACGCACGACGAAGTCTGCCGCCTCCTCTGCATGCACGCCGCGACGCACATTCTGAGCGTGGACTACAGGCTCGCGCCCGAGCACCCTTTCCCGGCCGGGCTCGAAGACGCGCTCGCCGCGCTCAGGTGGGCGCAAGCTCACGCGAATGAACTTGGGGCCGACGCGGCGCGCGTCGCGCTAGGGGGCGACAGCGCGGGCGGCAACCTGACGGCCGCGGCTGCGCGCATCGCGGCGCTTGAAGCGTCACCGCCGCTGGCCCAGTTGCTGATTTACCCCGCGACGGACGGCCTCGCGCCGCACGCTTCGAGAGAACTGTTCGGCGAGGGCTTCTTCCTGAGCCAGGAGGACTGCGAGCTTTTCTATCGTCACTACACGGAGGGGACCGGCGTGAGCGAGACGGACCCGCGGCTCGCCCCTTTGCGCGCGCCCGACCACGCGGGGCTGCCGCCGGCGCTCGTCGTGACCGCCGGCTTCGACGTGCTGAGGGACGAAGGCGAAGCCTACGCCGCCGCGCTCCGCGAAGCCGGGACGACCGCCGACATCTTGCGCTTCAACGCGCTCGGCCACGGCTTCATCAACATGACGGGCGTCGCGCCCGCAGCGCGCCGCGCCACCATCGAGATCGCCCAAGCCTGGCGCGCGCTCATCGCCGCGGAGTATGAGAAAGGAGGCTCGTCCGGTGAGATACAGCGTTTCCGGTAAGGTCGTGCTCATCACGGGGCCGGCGCGGGGCATCGGGCGCGAGACGGCGCGGAGGCTTGCGGCGCGCGGCGCGCGTCTCTCGCTGGTGGGCTTGGAGCCTGACCGTCTGGCGGCGCTTGCGGCTGAATTGGGCGACGGCCACGCGTGGTTCGAGTGCGACGTGACGAACCAGGCGGCCACGGAGCGCGCCGTCCAGGGAACGGTCGAGGCGCTCGGCCGCGTTGACGTGGTCATCGCCAACGCAGGCATCGCCAGCCACTGCACTGTCGCGGCCGGTCCAGTAGATGCGCTGGTCAGAACCATCGAAGTAAATTTAGTCGGGGTGGTTCGCACGGTGAGTTGTACGCTCCCGCACGTCGAGGCTGCGCGCGGCTACTACCTGCTCATCTCTTCGGCGGCGGCGCTGGCCCCGATGCCAGTCATGTCGGCTTACGCCGCGGCGAAGAGCGGGGTCGAGCAGTTCGGCAACGTGCTGCGCCTGGAACTGGCACACAAAGGCGTCGGCGTGGGCGTCGCGCACCCGTCGTGGATAGACACGGACCTCGTGCGCGACGCGCGCGACGATATGAAGAGTTTTAACGAGATGCTCAAGACTCTGCCCTGGCCGTTCCGCTCCGTCACCTCTGTCGAAGACTGCGCCGAGGCGCTGGCGCGCGCCGTCGAGCGGCGCAAGCGCAAGGTCTACGTGCCCGGTGCGCTCGCGCCGCTCTCGGCGCTGCGCTACCTGCTGTCGAGCCCACTGTCTGAGCGCATCATAAAGCGCAACGCACGCCGTCTCATCCCGCAGGCCGAGAACGAGGCCCGCGCGCTCAACCGCGCCTTCGGCTCCCACAGCGTCGAGACCGCAGGCGATACTGACACGGCCGCCGTGCCGCAGGCGCAAAAGTAAGAGCGTCGCGCCGTCCCGAAAGCGCGTCTCCCCTGTACCCCTCGCTAAAGAATATTTATGGCACAGCCGTTTAATAAAGCCCGCCGCCTCTTCGCGTATGCGCTCGTGTTGGTGGCTGCTCTCTGGTTCGGGACTTCTTCGGCCGTCGCACAGGTCGGCCCGAACGCGGACAACAGCCCGGAGGTCGCGCGCTGGATGATGGAACGCGCGCGCCGTTCGCGCAAAGGGCGGCCTGAGCGCGTGAGCTTCCCGCTCGTCCGCAAGTCCGCGGGCTGGGGCTGCATCTGCCCTGAGTATTACATCGGCCTCAGCACGGGCACGACCGGCGGCAGCACCTGGGTCGAGCCGCGCTTCACGCGCCCGCTCGCGCGCCCCATGCGTAACATGGTCGTCATCGCCGAAGGCTACTTCACGGGCAGGCGGCTCACGCGCGACATGCGCGACGCCTCGGGCGAGCCCGAAGAGTGGATCTATCAGGTCTGGGAATTTCGCGTCACGCGCGTGCGGCTGCTCCCCGAAAGCCACGAGTTTTACGACGAAGAATCGCCGCTCAACCGCGTCGCCATCCTCAAGCGAAAGTCCTGAACGGGCTTCCTCCTGGACTACATCCCGTCAGGCAACACCTCACGGCCGCCGCGCCTCTAACACAGACCGTCATACAAGGAAGGTTCGATTCAACGTCATGCACGCACTTTTACTCTCGCTTTTACTAGGGTCTGTTTCTGGCACAGTCGCGCCGGCCGACGCCGGAGCCGGGCTCTTCACGCGCACCGTCGCCGTCGGCGGCCATTCCTACACTTATCAGGTCTACATCCCTTCGAGCCTGCGCGGGCAAAAGAACGTGCCCGTGATTCTCTTCCTGCACGGCATAGGCCAGCGCGGGGAAGGCGGGTTCGTCCCCGTCAAGGGCGCGGCCGCTGCCTTCGCGCGCCAGTATCTCGAACGCGTTCCGGCCGTCGTGCTGCTTCCGCAGTGCGCGAAAGGGCGCTACTGGCACGAACCGGAGATGGAGCGGATGGTCATGGCCGAGATAGAGCAGACGGCCACGGAGTTCGGCGCGGACGCGAAGCGTCTCTACCTGACAGGCGTCTCGATGGGAGGCTTCGGCGCGTGGCACATGGCGGCCGCGCACCCTGAGACGTTCGCGGCCGTCGTCTCGATCTGCGGCGGGAGCCCCTTGAAGGCGGGCGACCGCTTCACGCCCATCGCGCGCAAGGTTGCAGGCACGCCCGTCTGGGTCTTTCACGGGAGCGACGACCCCATTGTGCCCGTCACAGAGTCGCGCCAGATGGTCGAGGCCCTCAAGCACGTCGAAGGCAACCGCGTCCGCTATAGCGAGTACAAAGGCGTCGGCCACAGTGTCTGGCTCAACGCGCTCGGCGAGCGCGAGTTGCTGCCCTGGCTTTTGGCACAGCGCCTCGATTAAGAAGCCTGACAAACGACGAAGCGGCGCGAAGTGTGATAGCTCACTTCGCGCCGCTTCGTGTTTGAGTTGACTTCAATCTAATCCGCCGCGACCGGCTCATTTTCGGGGTCAATGGTCGTCAGCTCGGCCATGACCATGCGCTCGCCCGTCTCCGTGCAGCAGGTGTCCTCCGTCGGCTCGCTCACCACCGGGTCGCCGCGGCGCGGCAGGTAGAACGAGACGAGGAGCGCGAGCGCCGAGACGATTGTCCCCGTCCAGAAGACTCTGTGAATCGCGGAGGCCATCGCCCCGCGCAGGGCGTCGAGCGCGCCCGGCGGCAGTGTGGCCTGCGCGTGCGGGTCAATCAACGCGTTCGGGTTGGCCGAGAGCTGCGCCGCACGCTCCGGCGTCAGCGCAGCGTTCGGCCCACGCGCCACCTCGCTTAACTGCGAAGCGAGTCCCGCCGAGAGTACCGCGCCCATCACCGCGACGCCGACCGCGCCGCCGATTGAGCGCGCAAACTGGTTAAGCGAAGTCGCCACGCCCAACTGTACACGCGACACGGCCTGCTGCACGGCGAGGATGAGCGTCAGCATCGTCAGACCCAAACCCGCTCCGATCAGTATCAAGTCAACGTAGAGCCACACGCGCGCCGTCTCGCGCTGGAAGGACGAGAGCAGGACGAAGCCGAGCGTCAGCAGCCCGAAGCCGACGACGCACGTCGGGCGGTAGCCCACCTTGAGCAGCAGCCGGCCGCCGATGACGGACATCCCGACCCAGCTCAGCATCAGCGGCGTCAAGAGCGACCCGGCCTCTGTCGCCGTCGAGCCCAAAGCGCCCTGCGCGAAGAGCGGGATAAACGAGATCGCGCCGAACATCGCCACGCCCGCCAGAAAGCCCGCCGTCACGGCGACCGTCACCACGCGGTTGCGAAAGAGTTTGAATGGCACAATCGGGTCCGCCGCGCGCCGCTCGACCCAGACGAACAGAGCCATCAAAGCGACGGCCCCCGCGAAGAGCGCAAGGTTGCTCGGGGCCAGAAGCGTGGCGAGACTCGTCCCGCCCTCCACGAGCGCGAGCATCAGGAGCGTGATGGCTAACATCAAAAGCGCCCCGCCCGCGTAGTCTATGACCGGCCGCTTCGTGCGCTTCGGCTCCTTGAGCGCGAGTCCGATGATGAGCGCGGCCGCGAGCCCCACGGGCAGGTTGATGTAAAAGACCCAGCGCCAAGAGAGCTGGTCCGTGATGAAGCCGCCCACGACGGGGCCGATCACGCTCGACAGCCCCCACACGCCGCTGAAGAACGCCTGCATTCGCGCGCGCTCTTCGAGCGTGAAGATGTCTCCGATGATCGTCATGCCGAGCGGCACGAGCGCGCCCGCGCCCAGGCCCTGGACGGCGCGAAAGACGATGAGCTGCGTCATGGAGGTGGACATCCCGGAGAGGACGGAGCCGGCGAGGAAGACGGCGATGCCGAGCTGGTAAAAGAGTCTGCGGCCGTAGAGGTCCGAGAGCTTACCCCAGACGGGCACGGTCACAGTGGACGTAATCAGGTAGGCCGAGAAGACCCAGCTATACTGGTTCAGCCCGCCGAGCGAAGAGATGACGGTCGGCATCGCCGTCCCGACCACGGTCGCCTCCAGCGCCGCCAGAAACATCCCCGTCATCACGCCCGCCGTCACGGCCCACCGCCGCCGCGTGGACATCTCCAACGCCGGGCGCTTCGCGGCCGCCGCACGCACACTCGCACTCATTACCTTTGCCCCCTCGTCCCTGGCTCTCGAACTACTCACCATCATCTTACCTTCGCGCACATAGATTGAAAAAGTGTGTCAGGGCGGCAAAGCCAGCGCCTCCCGGTTTGACTATCTATCCCGTTTTATTCTTCCGCACTTTCGCGCCGCGCGGCTATAATCAAGAGAAGCGCGGAGAGGAGGTCTTCTGACGATGAGCTTACCGAGAGAACGATTCAGCCTGAGCGTGGCGGACTATCTGGCGGGTGAGCGCGCCGCAGCGGTGCGCCACGAATACGTGAGCGGCCAGGCTTATGCGATGGCCGGCGCAAGCGCGCGCCACAATCGCATCGCCGGGAACATCTTCGCGCGTCTGAACGAGCACCTGGATGGCGATGAGTGTGAGCCATTCATCTCGGACATGAAAATCCGCGTCGCGCCCGACCTCTTCTACTACCCGGACGTCGTCGTCACCTGCGACCGGGCCGGCGGCGACCCATATTTTCGGACGGAGCCCCGCCTCATCATAGAAGTTTTGAGCCCGACTACGGAGCGCACGGACAGGCACGAGAAGCTGACCGCCTACAAGAACTGTCCGAGCCTGCGGGAGTACGCGCTCGTCTCGCAGGACGGGATGATGGTCGAGCTTCACCGCCGAACAGGTGGGGAGTGGCAGACGCAACTCTTCACGGAGCCCGAAGAACAATGCGTCTTCGAGTCAGTCGGCCTGACCATGAGCCTGAGCGACATCTACCGCAACGTTCGGTTCGACGAAACGCCGGAAGCTTAACCCGCGGATAAATTCCTGTCCGTCACTTAACGCTAAAACCGAGGCCCCCAGCCTTAAAGTCGTCAGTGCGGAAAGGCGTCGCGGGCAGGCCCGCGCCGTTGTAGAGCGTGCTGACGGGGTTGTCGGCCCAGCCGTAGCGCACGGCGATGGGGAATCTGACAGAGGGCGATGAGAGCCAGACCTCCTTGCCCTTGACGACCGCGTCGGCCCAGACGAAACGCCTGTCCTCGCCCGCGATGGCGAAGCCGCTAACGCCGCCCTCGCCGGGTTTGAGCACCAGCCCGCCGTCCGCGTGGTCGAACGAGAGACGAATCGCGCCGCCATCCTCCTTCATGGCGCGATAGACCGGGCCGGAGGAAGCGCCCTTCTTGCCGTACGCGATTTCTAGCGCGGCGAGCGCCAGGCGGCGGCCCACCTCCTGCTTGTTCTTCGGGTGTATGTCCTTGGCGTCGCCTATATCTATGGCGACGGCGAGGCCGGCGTGCGGGACCGTCTGCGAGACATGCAACTGCGCCTCGCGCAGCCGCGCCCAATCGGTATCCCCAGGCTCAGTTTTCCGGCCCAGGTAGTTGGCGAGCTGGACGATGAGGAACGGGAAGTCGCCCACGCCGAAGCGCGCGCGCCAGTCGCGGATCAGGATGGGCAGCAACTTTTCGTACTGCGCCGCGCGGCCCACGTTGGACTCGCCCTGATACCAGATCGCGCCCTTGATGGCGAAGGGCAGAAGCGGCGCGATCATCCCGTTGTAGCGCGCGTTGACGAGCCCCAGGTTGCCGCTGGCCGGCTGCGTCGGCGGAGCCTCGGCCACTTTGTCGAGCGCGATGCTAGGTTTGTAGCTCCAATCACCCGCGAGCGAAAGGCCCGCGCCGCCGCCGTCGGCTGGCACAATTTTCAACTGCTCCGGCGAACCGTAGATGCCGCCGCCCACCCCCGTGTCGAGCACGCGCACCGCTATCGTGTTCACGCCGGGCTTGAGCGTGGCAGCCGGGACTTTGTAACTGCGCAGCGCGTCATACTGGCTCATCGCGCCGACGCGGACGCCGTTGACGAACGTCGTGTCGCGGTCGTCAATCGGACCCAGGCTGAGCACGAGTTCGCGCCCGGCCCAGTCCGCAGGCAGCTCGAACGTCCTGCGGAACCAGACCACCCCGTCGTATTCCGGCAGCCCCCCCTCTTCCCACAGTTGCGGCAGCCGCATCGTCGTCCATTGGGACGTGTCGAACGCGGGGTCGGACCACGCGGGGCTCGCGCTCGAACCGGGATCGTTTTTGGGCCACCAAGCTTCCATCGCCTTGTCAACGTCCACGGCGGGTTTCGGCGGCGCGGCCATCGTCTCCGCGAGACTCTCGATGGCCGGCACAAACTCCTGCATCTCGGAGAGCGCCGAGGCGCTCACCCAGCCCTCGGCCACCGTGCCGCCCCACGACGAATGAATCAGGCCGATGGGCACTTTCAGCTCCTTGTGCAGGTGGCGGCCGAAGAAGTAGGCGACGGCCGAGAACCCGCCCCACCCGCCGCTCACTATGTTCGCCGGGGTCGCCACCAGCCAACGGCCCTTGACCGTGCTCTGCGGCGTGGCGGCTATCGTCTTCTGGACGGCGAAGAGGCGAATCTGAGGGTAGTCTGCGCGCGCCACTTCTTCTGTGGCGTTGTCCACCTGCGTGACGCCCATCTCCATGTTCGACTGGCCGGAGCAGAGCCAGACGTCTCCGACGAGCACGTTGTTCAGGGTCACGGATTGTGGGCCAGAAACTGTGAGCGTGTAGGGGCCGCCGGCCTCGAACGGGCCGAGCCGCGCCAGCCATTTGCCGTTGGCGTCGGCCGTGGCCGTCGCCTTCTGGCCGCGCAGCTCGACGGTGACGCCCGCGCCCGGCGTCGTCCAACCCCAGACCGGAACTTTCACGCCGCGCTGCAACACCACGTCGTCGCTGAAGAGTGGATGCAGAAACGGCCGCGCCCCAGAACCGTCCTGAGCCTGTGCCAATTCAAAGCCGCCCAGGAAGGCCGCCAACAAAAAGAGCATGAAGATTCTTCGCATCGTTAAAATCCTCTCGCCTCGATTAAAAAATCAATCCTCTTCTTAGCGCCGCTCACTCCGCGAGCGCGTCGAGCGTGGTGTCGAGGTTCGCCGCCGTGACGTCGCTGAGCAACGACCACGCCTCAGTGTGCTCGGCGGACTCGCCCGGCTCCAGGCGCGCGATTGGGCCGAGCGATTCGACCTCTATGAAAGCGCCCGCCGTGTAGGTCTCGAAGTTGCAGTTGTAGTCCGGGTAGGTCGCGCCTTCGACGTACGGGGCGCGCTTGACGAACAGCGTCTCGCCGCGCAGGTATGCGGCCCACCCGCGCTTGTTGAGCAGCCCTATCTTCTGCGGCTCCGGGCTCTCCGCGTCGGAGCGCAGGCGAATGTATTTTTGGCCCAGTGTCCAGCGCGGGTCGGTCAGGTCCGTGTAGTGCCAGAGCACCAGCGGGCGCGCCGGCAGCAGGTAGTCTGCCCACGCGCGGAAAGGCTCCTGCGGGAAGATGGCTTCGCCCCCACCGTTCATAATCGTCAGCGCCCACGGGGCCGCCTCAATCGCCCACAGGTTTCGGTTGGTGATTCTGTGACGCACAGTGACATTCGTGCCCTCCGCGTCGAGCGCGACCAGCATCTCCTTCTGGACGCCGCTCGCGTCCACCTGCTGCACGAGGTGGACGCCGTTCTCCCCCACGGCCTCGATTTCCAGGGGGTCGTTGTCCGGCGCGTAAGAGCGCGGCTTCGCCTCCGGCGCGGTCCAGAGGCGGTGGCCGCCCCACGCGCGCCAGACGCCGAGTTCTGTTTCGGCGACCGCGTCCGGCGCTTCGCCCAGGATATTCTCTTCGCCAATAAAAGCGTAGCGCAGGATACGCGGCCCGACGCCCGTCGTCACGACCAGTTCGACTTCATCGTTCGAGAGCTTGCAACAATCAAGCCCCAGACAACTAACTTTTTCCACCGCGCAACCTTCCCCAAATTAATAAGCGACGCCGCCCTGCCCGCCTGTTAAGAGTGTACCACCGACGACGACCGCCGCAATCGCGTCAAGTTCCCGCCTCGCTCAACCCTCATCCCCCCGCTCAATTCTTTTGCGCTGCCACTGCCGGCGTCACCCTGAGCCAGTCGAAGCGCGCGGTGGCGGTGGCACCGCCAGCCACGAGCGCGACACGCGCGCCGTCCACGTTGCCGGCGTTGACGTGACCGCCCAACTCTTTCCACTCGCGCCCGTCCGTGCTGTAGGCGAAGCGAAACTGCTCGCCATCCTTGACCGTCATCCTCAGGTAAACGGAGGTGGCCGCGGGCGCGGGCACGGCCGCGGGCGTTTGCAGCTCGCGCCCCTCACGACGCCAACTGAAGACGCGCCCGCCGCCGATCGCGACGCCGACCGCGGACCCGCGCCAACTGTAGGCCGAGAGCCCCGCGCGTCCTTTCGTCCCGAGCGCGCGCGTGTCCACGAGAGTCGTCGCCACGTAATCGCCGGAGACTGTCCGCCGCGCCAGCACCGCACTCGTTAAGTCATCAGAACTTTGCGACGCCGCTGGCTGAAGGACTAGCTGACCGGAGCCTGTGTCCACGCGCGTCACTTGCTGGCTGTCCATAGGCCACTGCCATGACGCGTCCAGTTCGGCCGCACTGAAGTCGTCGAAGAACTGGACGGTCGCGGAAGAGGGCGCGAGCGCGTGCGGCGAGGGGGCCGTGCCGCTCGGCCCGCGCCCCGCGTTGATGCTGGGCCAGCCGTCCTCGTTCCACTTGATTGCGTCCAGCAGCGCCTCGCGCCCGAGGCTGAAAGCGCCGCCGCCCTTGCGGTAGGCGTGGTAGAGCAGGAAGTCGCGCCCATCAGCGGTGGTGACGATGCTGCCGTGGCCGGGGCACTGCCACGCGTCGTTCTCGTCGAGGATGGGGTTCGCGGGATACTTTTCCCAAGGCCCCAGGAGCTTGCGCGAGCGCGCGACGCCGAGGGCGTAGTCACACCCGCGTCCGCAGCACGCGTTGCCGGAGTAGAAGTGATAGAACCAGTCGCCTCTACGGATGAGGGCAGAGCCTTCGGTGACGTGACCTTCCCACGGGGCCGTGTTGCGCAGGATTTCCTTGCGCTTGCCGACGAGTCGTGTGCCGTCTTCGGAGAGCGGCTGCGCGTAGATGGAGGTCGGCTCGTCGGGCTCCGCGTCGTTGCCGTCGGCCTTCCAGACGAGGTAGGGCGCGCCCGCTTCGTCGCGCACGAAGTAGGCGTCAATCGAGCCCACCCCGCCGCGCTCCGAGATTTGGCACACAAGTGGGCCGCGGTCTGTGTAAGGCCCGGCGGGCGCGGTCGCGGTCGCAACGGCCACGCAAAGTGTGCCAACTTTCTTCGGGCCGTCATCGCGCCGCGCAGTGTAGTAGACGAAGTAACGCCCGCGGTCCTCGGTGATTTCGGGAGCCCAGAAGTCGCCCTTGGCCCAGACGGGCGGCTTCGGGAACACGGCGCCGGCCACGCGCCAGTTGACGAGGTCCGTCGAATGTAGAATCGGGAAAGACGGAGCCCAGTCGCCCGTGGTCGCCGTCGCCCAGTAGTCCTTACCCGCGCGGATTACGGAAGGGTCCGGGAAGTCGCCCGCGATAACGGGGTTCGT
The DNA here is from genome assembly GCA_963848875.1 of uncultured Acidobacteriota bacterium. Lineage (GTDB taxonomy): Bacteria > Acidobacteriota > Blastocatellia > Pyrinomonadales > Pyrinomonadaceae > QHXM01. Next base: position 282,808 of record CAWKFJ010000006.1, on the reverse strand, counting down.
GTAAGTCACGTTCTGCGCCGCCGCGCTCCCGCACAAGAAGAGGCAGAGCGAGAAAAGCGCGCGCGTTGTTCTACGAATAAACATCCTTCATATCACCTAAAGCAGGAGTCAGAAGTCAGGAGTCAGGAGTCAGAAGAAAAGAAAGACAAGAGCGGTTCTCAGCCTCTCATTCTGAATTCTGACTCCTGACTTCTGGATTCTGCCTTTCAGTATGCTTCGTTGACGTACTGGGCCGCGTTCGAGGGGTCGAAGAAGCGGTCTGGGACGATAATCCTGGGCGGAAGCTGTTCGCCACGGAGGTATTTTTCGAGCGTGTCGAAGGCGATGGGGCCGAAGCGCGGGTTGCACTCGACGGTGACGTTCATCTCGCCGCGCATGATGGCTTCGAGCGCCGACCGTTGACCATCGACCGAAACGATGAGCACCTGTTTGCCGGGCTGGAAGCCGGCGTCCTTGAGCGCCTGAATCGCGCCGAGCGCCATCTCGTCGTTGTGCGCGTAGACGGCCGTGATGTTTTTGCCGTGGACCTGAATCAGGTTCTCCATCACCTTCTGGCCTTCGGCGCGCGTGAAATTGCCGTTCTGCGACGCCAGGATTTTCATGTCGGGTGAAGACTTGATGGCGGCGGCGAAGCCGTCGTGGCGGTCGCGCGCGACCGAAGAACCGGCCGTGCCGAGTAACTCGATGACGCCTGCCTTACCGCCCGTCTGACGGACGAGCCACTCGCCTGCGCGCTTGCCCTCTTCGACGAAGTTCGAGCCGATGAAGGCGACGAAGTCCCGGCCCACAGTTCCTTCGACCTCGCGGTCGAGGAGGAAGACGGGGATGCCCGCGTCACGGGCCGATTGCAACACGCCCTCGAAGCCCTTCTCCTGCTGCGGCGCGAGGAAGATGGCGTCAACGCGCTGCGCTATCAGGTTCTCGACGTTGGTGACCTGGACGGAAAGGTCGCCGCGCGCGTCCGTCACGACCAGCTCGAAGCGCTCGGCGCGCTTGTCCGCCTCGTCGCGCATGCTCCTGGTCTCGGCGATGCGCCAGGGGCCGGTGTGCTCCATCTGCGAGAAGCCGACGCGCAGCTTGCCCTCCTTCCCGGAGCCGGCCCGCCCGCCCTCTTTGCGGCAGCCCGCCGCCGCGACGAGCGTGACGACACACAGGAGCAGGAGCAGAAGCGGTCGCCAGTTGAGAATTGATTTCATGCTCTCTCCTATTTCTTCGACTCGCGCCGCCGACTTTTCTCGTTCGCCTTCGGTGCGGCGGTCGAGCCGCGCGCGACGAGGTAGGTCGGGATTTGAATCTCCACACCCTGCTTGTGCGTGTGCTCGATGGTCGTCATCAAAGCCTCGACGGCGCGCAGGCCCAGCTCCGTCCGCGGCAGGCAGACGGTCGTCAGCGGCGGGTCCGTCAGCGACGCGAACGCTATGTCGTCGAAGCCCACCACGGAGATGTCCTGCGGGATTTTCAGGCCCGCGGCGCGAAACTCCTGCATCGCGCCGAGCGCCATCATGTCGTTGGCGACGACGACCGCCGTCGGCGGCCTCCCGTCTTCGAGCATCAAGCCTGCCGCGCGCCGGCCGCCCTCGATCTTGAAGTCGCCCTCGTAGATGACGGGCCGAGAGCCCGGAAGCTGCCGCTCGACCGAAGCCGAGAACGCTTCGCGGCGCTTGGCCCCCGAGCGCAGGCGCGCAGGCCCCCCGATGTAATTGATGCTGCGGTGGCCGAGCGCGACCAGATGCTGTATGGCCTCCTCTATACCGGCGGCGTAGTTGACGACAAGGTTGCTCATGTGCGCGCCGAACAATCCCTGGTCTAGAAAGACGACGCAGACATCGCGCCGGGCCAATTCGTCCACGAGCGACATGTCTAACTCGGAGGTCATCAGGGCGACGCCCGCCACTTTGCGCTCGATGAGGCGGCGCACGTAGTTCGAGGTGCGCAGCGCCTCGTAGTTCGTGTTCGCCAGCACGATATCGTAGCCGCGCTCGAAGGCCGCCGTCTCGATGCTCTTGACCAGCTCAGGGAAGAACGGGTTGGTGATGTCCGAGATCAGCAGGCCGAGCGTGTGGTTGCGGCCCGAAGCGAGGCTGCGCGCCTGCGCGTTCGGGTAGTAGTCGCAGCGCTTGATGGCGTCGAGCACGCGCGCGCGGACCTCGTCCGAGACGTGCCTCGTGTTGTTGATGACGTGCGAGACGGTCGCCGTCGAAACGCCCGCCTCGCGCGCCACGTCTTTGATAGACATAAGAGTTTAATGATGAATGCGGAATGATGAATGATGAATTAAAGACAAAGGCTTTTTAATTCATCATTCATCATTCCGCATTCCGCATTTCTTTCGCTCCGTCGTCCGCGTCAGAGACGTAGATGTTGGGAGTCGTGCCGGTCGCGCGTTGGTACTCTGTGGTGACGAGCGACTGGAATTCCGCGAGGGCGTGGCGGCGGACGAGGTTGACGGTCGAGCCGCCGAAGCCGCCGCCGGTCAGGCGCGCGCCCAGGCAGGGCGCGAAGTCGTCGGCAATCTCTGTCAGCAGGTCTAGCTCCGCACAACTGACTTCGTAATCGTCGCGCAAGGAGCGGTGCGAACGCTTCATCAGTCGGCCCATCTCTTCCAGGTCGCCGCGGCTGAGCGCTTCGACTGCGCTGAGCGTGCGGGCGTTCTCCGTGACGACGTGGCGGCAGCGCCTGCGCACGGGCTCTGGCAGCGCCTCCTCGTGGCGCTCAAAGTCCTCAATCGAGACATCGCGCAGCGCCTTGATGCCCGGCAGGACTTCGCGCAAGAGTTCCACGCCGCGCTCGCACTCGGCGCGGCGCACGTTGTACTCGGAGTCGGCCAGATCGTGCTTGACGCGCGAGTCGCAGATGACGACGGCCGCCTCCCGCGTGTCGAGCGGCACCGCTCTGTGTTCCAGGCTGCGGCAGTCGATGAGGAGCGCGTGCCCTTTTTGGCCCAGCGCCGCGACGAACTGATCCATGATGCCGACCATCGCGCCGACGTACTCGTGCTCGGCCTGCTGCCCCGCGAGCGCGAGGCGGACGCGGTCCACTTCGAGTCCAGAGACGCTGAGGAGCGCGAAGCCGGTGGAGATTTCGAGGGCGGCCGAGGAGGAGAGCCCCGCGCCCGCCGGCACGTCCGAGGAGATGACGAGGTCCGCGCCTTTGAGGCGCGCGCCCTTCTGCTCAAGGGCCTGCGCCACGCCCTCTACGTAGTCGAGCCAGACGCCGCGCCGCGGCCGTCCCGGCGCGTCCAGGTCGAACTCCGCCTCCTCGTTCCGGTTCAGCGAGAAGGCGCGCACGCGCCGGTCGTCGCGCGGGGCGGCGGCGACGACCGTCTCGCGGTCAATCGCCATCGGCAGGACGAAGCCGTCGTTGTAGTCCGTGTGCTCGCCGATCAGGTTGACGCGACCCGGCGCACGGAACAAACGGGGCGCGCGCCCGAAAGTCCGTTCAAAAGCCTGGCGTAAAGCTTCCCGCTCGACCAACTCTCCTCCTCACTCTTTCTCGCCGCCGCGGACGGCGGGCGTCCCTGGTCACCTGACGCTCAACGTGATCACCGAGACGGACTGCTTCGGGAGCAGCACCGTGAAATTCCCCGCGCCGACGCTCAGTTGCCGGCCGCGCACGTCAATCGCGTTGGGCGTCTGGAAGCTGTTCGTGCGCGCGGGCGTGTGCGTCGTGATCGTCTCTATAAGACCCGCGCCGCCGACGCGCGCGCCCGCGACTTCGATTGTCGTTTGGAGTACACGCTCCCGGTCGGTGTTGACGAGCTTGACGAAAATCTTGCGCCCGTCGGCCGAGCGGCTGGCGGTCGCGTCCAGCGCCTGCACGTTCTGACCCTCGCGCGTCGTGTCGAAGGTCCGGCCCTCGACCGCGGCGGCCAGTCGCTCGGAGCCGCGCCGCTCGTTGTAGAGCTTGACGACGCGGTAGATCGGCGTGACGAAGAGGCTGTGGCGGTTCGCCTGGATGATGCCGCCGGGCCAGCCGTTGACGAGGTCGGAGACGGCGCTCATCTCTATCAAATCACCCCGGCGCTCGAAGACGTTCATCAGCCGCGCGCCGTACAGGGCGGCGTCCATCGAATACTGCCGCTCGACGGGCAAGTCCAGCCCCCACTCGTTAATCGCCAGCTTGATGGCCCGGCCCGGAACCAGCTCGCGGATCAACGCCTCGACCTGACCGTAGAACCTCTCGTAGTGAAGCGGGCGCGCCATCAGGTTGAGGTCGTCGCCGCCCATGTCGCGGCGGCTGTAGTAGTGGTGAATCGCCAGGTAGTCAATCTGTGCGCCGGCCGCCTTGAGCACCGTGCGGTTCCAACTCATGTCGTTGTCGCCGACGGCGATGAGCTTGATGGAGGGGTCTACGGCGCGCATGGCGCGGGCGTAGCGGTTGAAGTTGCGCGCGTAAGTTTCGGCCGTCGAGTGGCCGCGCACCCAGTCGCCCCAGATTTCGTTGCCGACCTCCCAGAGCTTGATGTTGTAAGGCTCTGGGTGACCATTCTGCGCGCGCATCGCGCCGTACTTCGAGGTCGCGGGGCCGTTGCAGTATTCGACCCAGGCGGCGGCCTCTTCCACGTCGGCCCCGCGCCCCTCTACGTTGACCGTGATGGTCGGCTCGGCCCCGACGGCGCGCGCGAACTGGACGTACTCGTCCGTGCCGAAGTCGGAGGGCTCCGGCTCGTTCTTCCACGAAAGATTGGCCCAGGTGAAGCGCTCGTCGCGCGGGCCAACTCCCCACTGCCAGCGATAGTCCTGCGCGACGTTGCCGCCGGGCCAGCGCAGGAAAGCGGGACTGAGCGCACGGACCTGCTCGAACACGTCGCGGCGCACGCCGCCCGCGGCCGCATCATTCGGCATGAGCGAGAGCTGGTCAACGTGTACGCGCCCGCGCCCGTAGAAGAGGACACTGAAGCGCGCGAGCCTGTCGGTCTTCGTCGGCCGCAGCCTAAACTCGTATTTGCGCCAATCGCCCGTGACGCCGCTGATCTCTGCTTCACTGTAGACCTCGTCGGTCGCGTCAGATTCGAGCGCGACCGTGACGCGGCCTGTGTAGCCGCTCGTCTTCATCCACAGGTAGCCGCGGTACTCCAGCCCTGCGCGCACAGGCACGCGCGGCTGATAGACGCCGTGGCGAGAGATGACGCCGTCGCCCGCCTCGACGCGCAAGGAGTGTTCGGCCGCCTCCTTCTCTTTCAGCTCGGCCACTCTCTTCCTGGCGGGCGGGTAAGGGTCGGACGCGTCCCAGGCGAAGGCCAGGCCGTAGTCGTCATTGCGGTCGTCCGGGTAGCGCTCCCAGTAGCGCGAGAGGCCCGCCGCGTTCGGCGTCTCCTCGAAGCTGCGGTTGCGAATCAGCTCGGCGTAGAGCCCGCCCTTGATGCCCTCGTACATGAACTCCAGGAAGTGGCCGTAGAGCAGCGGGCTGATGCGCCCCTCCGCGCGGCGGGCGTCAACGCGGACGCGCGCTGTAGCCGTTTGCGCGGCGGCCGGCGGCGCAGTCTCAGCCGCGGCCAGACAGAGCAACAGCGCGGGCGCCAAAACTCGCCGGAGATGATTTGTCCGTCGGCCTCGACTCAATTGTCCTCCGCTCAAAGCTACTTGACTGTGGTCACGCGCACAGAGTCCCAGTTGTTTTCGGACGAGCCGAAGCCGTAGAGCATGACGCGGAAAGTTTTCGGCATGTTCTTGATGGTCTTCGTCAGGCCGACCTGCGCGTTCTGCGGCGGGCTGTCCGGCCCGTTGAGGATGAAGAGAAATTCGTCGCCGCGCCGCGCGATGGCGATGACGGGGTTCTTGAGCTTCGTGCCGAGCCGGCGGTTGTCAATCCGCTCGCCCCTGCCGTCCGTCATCACCCACGCCTCGAAGACTCCGTCGCTCGTCATCAGCCACTCGATGCGGTTGGTGGCCGAGCCGTTGAAGAGTATGGTGAGGATGGCGTTGCCGGGCTTGCCGCCGCCGGCCTCGTCTGGCCTGGGCATCTGCGCGCCGACCTTGGCGAGGTTCGCCTCGACGATGAAGCGGTCGGCCGTGAACTCCTCGCGGCTCCGCACGCCCGCGCGCGAGTCCAGAACGCCGCGCATCTTCAACTGGCCTTCCTTGATCTCTGCCTTGCCGCCGCCACCGCCTTCGAACGTGTAGCGCTCCCACTTCGTCTCGTCCAGCTTGGCCCCGTCGAAGGCGTCGCTCCAATCGCTCGTCTGCGGCGGGGCGGCCTGCTGCGCGGGCGTGGCCTGCGGCTCCTGCGCGTTCGCGCGCCCGGCGCACGCGACGAGGAGGGAAAGGCAGAGGACGCCGAGCGCCGCCCGCCTGATTCGTGATGAAAGAGTTGACATGAGAACACAACCTCCCGTGGATGAGAAACATATTAGAGGGCTAAGTCAGTACCGCCTGCTCTAAAAAAGGACGTTCGCCAGGCGGCGCACGATCTCGCGCCGCTCGCTCTGCGCCTGCGTCTTCTGCTCCTCGCTCAGCAGCTTAAACTTTTCGAGCGCCGCCTGCCCCTCGGCCTTGCGTCCCAGCCGCAGGTAGGCGCGCCCCAGATGGTAGTGTGCTTCGGCGAGCTTCGGGTCCACACTGATGACGCGTTCCAGCTCCCGCGCCGCCTCACTGTAGCGGTTCGTACGGATGTAGACCTTCGCCAGCGCGAGGCGCGCAGGGGCGAACGTCTCGTCCATCTTGACTGCGCGGACCAGATGCGACTCGATCAAGGGGAGGTTCGCGTCCTGCCTCCGCAAGAGCACGTCGGCGATCAGGTGGTGTACGACGCCCAGCTTCTCGTCGGCCGCGAGCGCCCGCTCGTAGAGCTTGACGGCCTCCTCGTAGCGTCCCAGCTCGACGAAGGTCATGCCGAGGTAGGCGTAGGCCGGGGCGAAGTTCGCGTCCAACTCGACGGCGCGCGTGAACGCTTTCGCGGCGTCGTCGTTCTTGCTCCAGCGGAATTGTGCCAGCCCGAGCGCGAACCACAGTCGCGCCGAAGTAGGGAACGCCTTGAGCGCCTCTTCGAGCCGGATGACGGCCGCGCCCGGCGCGAGCACGTTCGTCAAAAGCATCCCGTACTTGAAGCGGTACTCCTCGCGCTGCGGGTCGCGCGTGATGGCGAGCCGCATGGCGGGGATGGCGTTCTCGATGTGCCCTGTCTTCTCGTAGACGGCGGCGAGCAGCGCGTAGATGGGCGCGGCTTCCACCCCACGCGCCACGGCCCCTTCGAGCGCGCGCCCGGCCGCGGGCAAGTCATTGAGGCCGACGTAGGCTTTGCCCAAACGCACGACCGCCTCCACGTTCGACGGGTCGGCGGCGACCGCGGCCTTCAACTCTTCGGCCGCCTCCGCGAACAGCTCCGCTTCGAGGAGCGCGCCGCCGAGTTCGGCGCGCGCCGCAGCAGTCGTCACCTCCGGCTCGGCGGCGGAAGCCAGCCGCGCGGCGTAGTCGCGGTAAGCTTCGGCGGCCGCGGCGCGGTCGCCCACCTTGAGCGCGGTGATTAAGACGGCGCGCGCCACGCTCGCGTCAGGGGCCAACGTTTGCGCGCGCCTGAACAGGTCGAGCGCCGCGCGCAGGGATTGCGGCGTGCCCTCCGCGAAACGAATCTGCGCGAGGTTGACGAGCGCGCTCGGCTGATTCTGGTCGAGCTTGAGCGAAGTCTCGAACTGCTTGACGGCCTCCTGTGTGCGTCCCAGGCGCAGCAGGATCGCGCCATGATTGTTGCGCGCAGAGGGGAGCAGCGGCGCACTGATGGCCGCGGCCGCGAAGTGGCGCTCGGCCTCGTTCAACTGGCCCGCGCGGTCGCTGATGACGCCGAGATAGGTGTGCGCCGTCACGTTCTTCGGGTCGAGTTCGAGGGCGCGCGCAAACAGCGTGCGCGCGGCCGACTCATCATTGCGGTCGAAGGCGGCCACGGCCTCCTCGACGACCTTTGCCGCCGCGGCCTCGTCGCCGCGCGCCACGCCGCTCGCGCCGCGCCGTTGTTGCGGTGGCCGCCTGGACTGCGTGCCCGTTTGCGCCGCAACGTCGCCGACGCCGAAGAGGCAGACTAAGACGCAGGCCAGGAGATTTCGTGGGTTAAAACTTGAGAGCGACATGCCAGGTAAAACGTCTCACATTCCCCGCCGGGTGTCGAGGTCACGAGGCCGGCGCCGCGAAGCGCGAACGGCGCGAGAAAAGTCGTTTCAGACTCATCCCGCGCCGCCCGTCTCTGATAGGCAGGACTCGCGCCCTAGAAGACAAACCGTGCGCCGACCTGAATGCGGCGCGGCTGGAAGATGTTGGCGTTGCGGAAGGAGCGGGAGAAATCAGCGCTGTTCAAATCAACAACGGGCAGGCCGAACCTTCCGCGGTTGAAGACGTTGAATACCTCCGCACGAATTTCCAGGTAGGTCGTCTCCGTGACGCGCGTCTTCTTCATGATGCTGATGTCCTCGGAGAAGAAGGGCTGCCCACGCAGCTCGTTCGTGCTCGGCGGCGCGTTGCCGAAGAACCGCAGCGGGTCCGCGTAGAAGGCGGCGTATTCCGTGCTCCCGATGGGCGCCGGGATCAGCACGTTCGGGTCGGGGTTGGTCGGGTCATCGACAAGCGGCACGGCGCGGTAGTCCGGCGGTCGCGCGAACGCGCCCGGGTTCAGGTACAAATAATTAGTACCCGTCGCGGGGTTGGTGGTGTAGAAGTCCTCGCCCGTGAGATTGGGCCGCAGGTTGCCGCCGAAGCCGACGACCGTCAGGAAGTCGCGTTGCCCGCCCGAAATGAACGGCACGAGCGCCGGGCCGCTGCGATAGCGGTGGATGCCCGTGAGCTGCCAGCCGCCGACCAGCCGGTCAACGATGCCGCCCTGATTCAGGAACCGCCTGCCCTTCCCGAATGGCAGCTCGATGATGTAGTTGAAGACCAGCGAGTGCGGCAGACTGCTCGGCGAGATGGAGTCCAGCGCCTCGCGGTCGTATGGGTTCTGCACCACGCCGTTCAAGGGCGAGTCGCCGAACACGTCCTCGGCCGCGTTACCCGTCAGCCGGGCCTTCGTGTAAGAGAGCCCGAACTGGATGCCCTGCGAGAAGCGGCGCTGCAAGTCAACCTTGAGCGCGTGGTAGAGACTCTGCCCCTCGCTCTCCATGCGGTTGTTGATGATTCCGTACTGCGGGTACGGCCTCAGCGCCTGGGCCACGGTCCCGTTCAGGTTCCCGCCCGCGTTGTTGAAGCCTGGGTAAATGGCGTTCGGGTCCGTCGGCAGATTGAAGCCCACGCTCGCCGCGTACGCGCGGTCGTCGACGTTGAGGTCAACCAGCCGCTTCGTCAGCAGCGGGAGGCCGAGTCTCAGGGCTTCGAGCGGGAGCTTGTTAAGCGGGTTGAAGTTCGACTTCAGCCGCGTGCCACGGCTTCCGATGTAGCTGACCGAGATGGCTAAGTTCCAGGGCAGCTCGCGCTGGATGTCCAGGCTCCACTGCTGCGTGCGCCCGGCCTTGTAGTTCTTGTTGAAGTAGTCTATGTCGTTGCGGTCGAGCTGGCCGACGGCCTGGTCGGCCGGGTTCGGCTGCGGGAGCAGCGGGAAGTTTTCGAGCGTGATGCCGGCGTCGAGCCCGCCGTTGATCGGGTTCTGTCCGGGGTTGTAGCCGAGGTAGCCGGCGTTGCCGAAGTCGTTGTAGATGATCGGCGCGTAGTAGATGCCGTAGCCGCCGCGGACGACCGTCCGGTCGTTGATCGAGTAGGCGAAGCCGAAGCGCGGGCCGAAGTTCGTGCGATCCGGCTCGATGAGGCCGGGGAACTCGGCCGGGATGCCGCCCCGCGAAGTGTCGGCGCTGACGATGGCCCCGAGGCGGCCGCCCGCGGCCGGGTTCGGCACGGTCGGGTCGAAGCCGCGGTAGCGGCCGGCGGATTCTTCGCGCGGCCGGCCGTAGTCGTAGCGCAGGCCGAGGTTCAGGGTGAGGCGCGGCGTCACCTTGAAGTCGTCCTGGAAGAAGAAGGCTTGGGAGAAGAAGCGCAGGCCGGGGTCAATCGTCTGGTTGCTGTTGAAGGAGAACTCGGGACGGCCCGTGATCAGGCTCGCCACCGGCCAGCCTTCCAGAAAGTCGTTGGTGTTGGCCGTCTGGTTGCTGCGGAAGTTGAACTGGCCGCCGATGTCGAAGTGCGCGGCGTTGTTCAACTGCTGTGAGCGGATCTCGCCGCCGAACTTCATCGAGTGCTTGCCGCGGATGTAGGTCACGAAATCGCTGATGTGGACCGAATTGTCGCGGACGCGGTTACTGAAGAAGGTCGAGCCGCCGCCCTGGTAGGCGCGCGGGTCGAGCGAGGTCACAGGGTCGCCGTAGCCTGGGAACCCGACGAGCGGGAAGCCGAAGTTCTGCGTCACGCCCGGCGCGAAGCCGAGTTCGGTGGCCGTGCCGACGCCGGCCGTGAAGTTACGGTTCGAGACGTCGGAGCGCGAGAAGCCTGCGTTGAAGTGGTTGAGCACGCTCGGCGACAGAGTCCAGTCGTGTTGCAGGCGCGCGTAGTAAGACTTGAACAACTGGTCCCAAACGCCGCTGGCGACGAAGGGCTCCGGGAAGCGCGGGAAGCCGCCCTTGGTGCTCGGCAACTCGCGGAACGTGTAACTCAGGTTCAAGAGCTGCCGGTCGGTAATCGTGTGCGTGATCTTCGAGACGTAGTAGTTGGTCTTGGACGGCGTGATGGTCGTCGCGTGGTAATTGTGGAAGACGTTCGAGCCCAGGGGGCCGGCCTGGTTCGGCAGCGGGAAGAGGTTGGCGATGTTCTGCCCGATGGGGGAGATCAGCGCGCCGCCCTGGTACAGGTCGAGCCGGTTGCCCGGAATCGCCGTGCGCTGCCCAGGATTCTGGCTCGGGTCGAAGATCTGGATGCCGTTCGGCCAGGGATTGAAGCAGCCATTCTGGTCGCAAATCTGGAAGTTGCGGATGTAGGGGTCGGTCAGCAACTCCGAGAAGTCGCCCTGGCGCATCGCCAGGCTCGGAACCGACAGGTCCACGCTCTCGGACTGGAACGTGCGATAGCCGCCGTAGTTGAAGAAGAAGAAGGTCTTGTTCTTGCCGCTGTACCACTCGCGGCCGCCGCTGTCGCCGAAGTGCGGGATCATCACGGGTCCGCCGACGCTGAAACCGAAGTCGAACTGGCGGTCGAGCGGCTTTTCAGTGTTCGTCAGCCGGTTGCGGTCGATGTTCGAGTTGAGCGCGTTGTTGATGTGGAAGAGGTAGGCTTCGCCGTGGAAGTCGTTGCCACCCTGCTTAATCGTGAAATTGATGACGCCGCCCGACGAGTTGCCGAACTCGGACGAATACTGCGACGTGCTGATGGTGAACTCCTGGAAGGCGTTCGGCCCCGGCGCGACCTCGGAGAAGAACGTGCCGTTCTCGCCGCGCCGCGTCTGCGCGCCGTCGATCAGGATGTCCGCGCCGAGGCCCTGGCCGCCGGCGATGCGGAAGTTGGTCGCGTTCGTGCCCGAGCTGCCGGAAGTCCCGCCCGTCTGCCCGTTGACAGAGGTGACGCTGCTGTCGAGGAAGATGAAGGAGAGCGGCGAGCGCCCGCCGCTCTCGGCGGCCACCAACAGCGGCAGCTCGCGGACCTGCTTCTCCGTGACGTTGAGCTGCTGCACGGGCGTGTCCGTATTGATGACTGCCGCCTCAGACGTCACCGTCACGCTCTCGCCGACCGCGCCGACCTCCAGCGTGACCTCGACCGAGCGCGTGATCTGCACGCCGACGCGGACTTCGTCCACCGTGGTGGTCTTGAAGCCCGGAGCCTCGACCGACAACTGGTACGGCGCGGCCACCAACTGCGGGATCGTAAAGGTCCCTTCGCCGCTCGTCTTCACCTCGCGCATTTCGCCGCTTTCAGTGTTGATGGCAGTCACTTTCGCGTCGGCGACGACGGCCCCGTTCGGGTCCTTGACCGTGCCGGTGATCGCGCCGCGATCGCTCTGGGCAAAGGCCGTCTGGGCCAGCGCCGCGGTGAGAACAAGCAGCACGAGCGCGTAGAACTTTTTGGATTTCATGACCACTCCTTGGAAACCTCGGCTGCGGCCGAGGCGGCTGACTATTCTTTATAAAAAGTTGCTGTCGGGGGTTGTCGCGTCCAGTCATGGGTGAAAGGAACACCATTCATGTTCATTTCACGGGCACTCGCGCATCGCTGTCTCAGACCGCGGGGACGGATTTTAATGTCAGGGACATTACTCCGGGCAATCCATCCGAACGAATTTTTATTGATGCGGAGACGTAAACGATTAACTGGCCTCTAACGGCTTATAGCAGGGCGCGCGATTTCCTGTCAAGTTTTTCTTGCGCCCGGCGCGAAGTTTTTTCCGGGCCGCGGGCTTTACTGCGGGGGCTCGACCAGTTTCATGATGACGGTCTCCTGCTGCCGCCGCTCCTTGCGCAGCTCGTCGGCCAGGGCGAACATTTTTTGCGCGCGCTCGCGCTCGCCGAGCTTGGCGTAGACGAGTCCGAGCTGATGAACGGCGCGCAGGTCTTTCGGATTAAGCTCGACGGCGCGTTCAAGCTCGGCGCGCGCCCTCTCGTAATTATTCTGCTTGACGTAGGCGATGCCGAGTTCCGCGTGCGCGCCGGCGTGGTTCGGCTCGGAGCCGAGCGCACGCTCCAACCAGCGGACGGCCCCGGCCGCGTCGCCCTCGTTGTTGCTGATGAGGCCGAGCATGTACTCCGACTCAGGGTTCGGGCCGAGCGCGAGGCCCCGCTCGAAGGCGGCGCGCGCCTCGGCGAAGCGGTTGAGGCTGTTGAGCGCGACGCCGAGCAGGTGGTGGCCCGCCGCGTCTCGCGGGCGCAACTCGACGTAGCGCCTGAGCAGAGTCTCGGCCGCGCCCTTCTCCCCCTTGAGCAGGCGCGCGGCCGCGAGCATGTAGAGGTAGGGTGGGTGGTCCGGGCGCTTGCGCTGCAACTCCTCGAAGGCGGGCAGCGCGTCCAGGATCAGATTCATGTGGAGCGCCGTCACGCCGAAGTCGTAGAGCGCCTCAGAGGACGCGGGCGCGAGCTTGCGCGCGCGGATAAGCATCGAGAGCGCCTTCTCCATCTCGCCGCGCGCGCGCGCCACGCGGGCGAGCGCGACGAGCGTCGGCACGTCGTCGGGCCGGGCCGCGAGCGCTGCCGTCAAAAACTCTTCGGCGCGCGCCCAGTCGCGCAGTTGCGCGTGGCTCGCGCCGAGGCCGTAGAGCACGGGGTAGGAATTGGGCCAACTCGTGCGCGCGGCTTCGAGAATCGCTACCGCCTGGTCGAGCAGGCCGTGCGCGGCGAAGAGCGCGGCGAAGTTCGCGGCCTCTTCGGGGGGCAGCGCGCCCGGCCGCTTGAGCGCGGCCGCGAGCGCGACGGCCTCCTCGTTGCGCCGCAGCCCTAGGTAGCTGGCGAGCATCAGCCGAACGTCCTCGACGCCTAAACGGTCGCGCGGAATCTTTTCGAGCGCCTCAAGAGCGCGCTCGAACTCCCTCCGCTCGGCGTGAATCGCCGCCAGGTTGAAAAGAATCTCCTCGCGGCCAGGGGCCAGCTTGTCCGCCTCTGTGAAAGCCCAGAGTGCGCGCTCCTGATTGCGGCCGTCCAGGTACAGGCGGCCGAGGTTGAGGTAAGCGCCGACGAGTGTGGGCGAGGATTTCAGCGCGCGCAGGAACAATTGCTCCGCCTCTTTCGTGTACTTCTGGCTCGCACGGATGACGCCGAGGAAGTTAAGCGCGTTGGCGTCGTCGGGCTGCCGGCGCAGGACGGCCGCGAGTTCGGCCTCGGCCTGCGGGAGTTTCCCTTCGCGGATCAGGGCGACGGCCCGCTCCAGGCGGTCGAACTCGTTCTGGCTCTGCGCGACGACGGGCGCGGCGTTGAACAGAACGAGTGAGAGCAGGAAGAGGTGGAGCGCCGCGAGCTTGCGGACGAGCCCGCCATCCAGGCATGTCAAGCAGTAACTTCTCATCATCAGGCGCGTCATTCGAGGGCGAAAGTAGTTTCGCGCGGCCGCTCCTGTCAAGCGACGGAAAAGCAATGATGAATGCGGAATGATGAATGATGAATAAAAAACTGATTGACTTTAATTCATTATTCATCATTCATCACTCCGCATTGCTTTTCTGAGGTCGCTGACGAAGCGCGCCCATAGCCGCTCGGAATCTATCGAGATGATCCACGTCACCTTCGGGCCGCGCGCCGCCCCGTGGACGAAGCGTATGTCGTCGCGCAGGACGGGACGCGGGAACTTTTTGCTTTGCGTCAGGCCGAGCAGGTAGGCGACCGTCACTTGATCCCACACGGGCCACGCGTCGCGGCTGCCCGTGATTCCTTCGCAGAGCTTGGCCTCGCTGTCGAGCCATGCCGTGTGGAGCCCCGCGAGAAACCGCCCCGCGTCGCCCGCCGACTCGAAGAGCGCGCGTGCCCCTTCGCGCGTGACGGTCAAGTCGCGCGCCGTCGTCACCCCGTCGCCGACCACGACCTCGGCGCCCGAATCAAGAATCACCTGCCACGCCCTGACATCGTTCTTCACATTCCACTCTTCGCCGCCCTTGGGCCAGCTCAAAAAACCCATAGCGATGATCTCGACGCGGTCCACGAGCGTCGGGTCCGTGAGCAGGGCCGAGGCCACGTCCGTGCCCGCGCCTATGACGAGGAGCGCCAGACGACGGCCGCGCGAGTAGGGTCTGGACTCGCGGAGGATGAAATCGACGCCCGCGTTGCGGAGCGGCGCGCTCTTACTTTCCAGCGGGACGCTCGACCCGGCGAAAACCACGGGCTTGTGTTTGAGTGGCAAATGGCCCAAAACCTCGCGGACGCAGCGGGCGGACGATTCGGCGGCAGGCGCGGGCAGGCGCGGCGTCGGCGCGTGCGTCGTCACCACGCCGCGCAGCTCCAATTCCGGCGTGAGCGCGAGTTGCGCGAGCGCCCACTGGTCGTCCATGTCCGCGCCGCAGTCCGTCGTAAGGACGACGGCGCGGGGCGCGCGCGAAAGTTTCCGGCGACCCTGCGCGTGGCCACGCGCGGGCGCGAAGGCGACGGCGCAAGCTGCCGCCAGCAAAACGGCTGTCGTCCTCATCATAACTTTCTTCGGCCGGCATTCATTTTCCGGCGGCCAAGTAGTAGAATGACCGCCGGCCCTCCCCTCTCCACGGGAGCCCTTGATTCAGGACGGTGTCCCGACCACCCCCTTAGGGGCGACACCACACATGGAGGAGTGACATGCCCAGGCCCGTAGAAGCGGCGCCAGTTCTGACCTCGCGCCAGCAGAAGATTCTTGAAGCGCTCGAAGGCGGCGCGCGCACGTGGGAATTTTTGCGCGGGCTGACGAAGATGAACGACGACAACCTAGGCTACACGCTCGGCGAGTTGTTGAGCCTGCGAAAAATCTGGACCGTGCAGCGCAACGACGTGCGCGTCTACGGCATCGAGCGCCGCGCAGGGCTCGTGCCGCGCCACGGCCACCCGCAACGGCGCGCGACTGACTTGCGCACCTGAGTCTCAAAGAGTCCCGCCCGTCATCCCAGGCCCTGCGTCGGGAAGACCAGGGCCAGCACCGTGATGGCCGCAGCCGTTAACAGAGCGCGGCGGTTGATCCAACGCGCCTTCTCTCTGAGCGCCGCGGCCCTCGTTTCGTCTCCGATCTTCTCTTCTCCCTCGTCCATGTTGCAGACGCCGCGCGCGGCCAGCGCGATGCAGGTCTTTTCGCGCGACTGCAAGAGCCCCAGCCCAGCCATCCAGATCGGGAAGAAGATGATGAGCCGGTAGAGGCGCGGCGCGCCGTAGACGACGAGCACGAAGGCCACGCCGACGCCGACCGTCAGGGCGACGACGCCCATCAGTCGCCGCTTGCGCCGCTCGCGCGGCCCGATGTTGATCGCTTCGGTGGACATCTTTTGGCCCAGCTTCGTCAGTCGTTCGCGCGCAGGGTCGCCACGGGCTGCCCGGCCTTGACGCGCTCGCCCACGCGCACGCTGACGACGCTGACTGTGCCGGCCGAGGAGGCGACCGCCGACATTAACTGTTCGCGCTGGGGCGGCGCTGAAGAAGGCGCGGACGCGCGGGGTTGACTGCGTGCGGCGCGCAGTTCCCCTTCGGCGCGCTGCTTGGCGTCCTGCGCCTGCTGCAAGCGTTGCTGCGCGCGCTCGTAGAGAGCGCGCTCGCCGTCGAGTTGGGCTTGCGGGGCCTCGTTAGAGGCGACGAGCGGCGTCAGGCGGCGGACCTCCGCGTCGTGGCGCACGACCTCTGCGCGCGCGGCTTCGATCTCCGCGTCGGCCGCCTTGAAGTTGCCCGCGGCGCGCGCCTCGGCGCTCTCCCCAGGGCTCGGCGTGGGCGCAGCAGGGCCTTCTACCTGGACGGCGATCTCCACAATCGGCGCGCCCTCGTTGACCGCCATCCCCTCGCGCGCGATGACGCGGCGCACCACCCCTGCCGCCGGCGCGTTCACGACGACGACGCCGCGCGCGGCGCTCTCATCACTCCCACCGCCGGACCCGCACGCGGACGACGAGACAACGAGCGCGGCGCAGAGCAGGAATTTGTGCCAGCGCGCGTGACTCGAAGTCTGTGGGCAATCATGCGTCATTCGTTCTTACTCTCGGCGAAGGAACTGGCCGACGGCGGCGGCGCGACGGACGAATCGGCGGCCGGCGCGGGGGCGCGCATCTCCAATCCGCGCGCGGGGCCGTCCGTGCGGATAGAGACGTTGTTGGCCGTGAGCGTGCTGCCCGTGGCGCGCTCGAACTCCGCGATGGCTTTGTTGAGGTCTGTCTGCGCCTGTAGCTCGCGCCCGCGCGCCGCGAGCAGTTCTGTCTGCCGCTGCAACACGAGGAAGAAGGTGGTCGTGCCCGCGCGGAACTGCCGCTGCTCGCTCTCGTACTGCTGCTCGGCCGAAGAGCGCGCGGCCGCCGCCGAGGTGAGGCGCGCCTCCGCCGACCTCAACGACTGCGTCACGTTGCGCACGTCGGCCTCGATAATCTGCTCGGCCTGCGCGCGGTCGTTCTGGAGGCGGCGGCCTTCGGCGAGCGAGCGCCCCAGGTTGGCTTCGGCCGTCCGGTTGCGCAGAGGAATCTCTATCCGCACGCCCGCGCGGTAGGTCGGGTAATCCTGGGCCAAAAGGTTTCCGAGCGACGTTCCGTAGCCGCCGATCAGATTCGGGTTGACGCCGCTGCTCCCGGTGGTGACGTCGAGCGGCGGCAGGCCCGCCAGCTCCGACAGTTGGTTGACGCGCAGGCGCAGGAGCGTGTTCTGGCTCGATCCTCCGCTGAGGGCGGCCGTTGTGAGCGACCCGGCGAGGCCGACCGTCGTGTAGGTGCCGACCAAATCAATCTGCGGCTTGGTCTGGTCGCGGAAGTAGCGCTGGTCGATCCGGTTGATTTCGGCGTTGGTCTGAAGCTGTGCCAATTCCGGGCGGCTCTGGATCGCGGCGGCCACGGCCTGCTCCAGGGGCACGCGCGGGGCTTCGAGATTGACGGGCGTGACAGGGGTGAGCGAGCGCGACCAGAGCGGGGCCGTGCGGTCGGGCAGCATCAGCGTCTTCAAAGTGTTCTCGGCGCGCGTGACCGCCTCCTGCGCCGTGTAGACGTTCTGCTCGAAGGTCGTCACCTGTGTGGTGGCCGCGACGATGTCAATCGGGGCGAGCACGCCTTTCTCCACCAGCCGGCGGTTGCTCTCGACCTGCGTGCGCGCCTGACGCACGGCGTCTATCTGAACTTGCAGGTTGCGGAGCGCGAAGACCAGTTCCCAGTAAGCCTGCTCGACCTGCGAGATGACTTCGATGGCGCGCTGGCGGAACTGCGCGTCTGTCAACGAAAGGTTCTTCTTGGCGATCTCGATCTGGCGGCGGTTGTTGTCGAAGCGCAGGCCGCGCCAGAGCGGCTGCACGTAAGTCAAGGTGAAGGCCGTCGGGAACTGCGGGTTGAGCGTAACGTTCTGGTTGTTGGTCGTCAGGCGCGTCGAGGAGAAGTCCATTTGATAAGAGCCGCCCGCGAACGGCGAGAAGCCGCCGAGGCGCACCGCGCCGGTCGCGTCCGTCTGCTTGACGGAGCCGGTCGCGCCCGCGCCGCCGAGCGTCGAACTGGTCGGCGTCACGCGGTTCTCGAAATAACTCTCGGACGAGAAGACGGGGTCGTAGACGCCGCGCGCGGCGCGCAGGTTGAACTCAGCTATCTCGACGTTGATGCGCGAGCTGTCTATGTCGTTGTTGTTTTCGAGCGCGAGCCTGATGGCCTCTTCGAGCGCGAGCGGCAATTGATCAGAGACATCCACGCCGACGCGCTCGGCAGAGGGGAGCGGGCGCGGCGGGGCCTCGAAGTTGGGCGCGATGGGCGGCGGGTCCTCCGGCAACTCCGCAGGGGCGACGCCAGAAGTGACGCCCACCTCCTGGCCCGGCGTCTGCTGCACGCCGGTCTGATTGGCCCCGCCCGTCGTCGTAGTTCCAGGCGTTTGCGTGCCGGCGGGCGTGGCTGTCTGCGGCTGCTGCCCCGGCGCGGTCTGCTGCGAGGGCGGCTGGACCTGCGGCTGCGTCGGGCGCGGCCCCTGTGTGTTCGGCGTCGTCTGCTGGCGCTCCTGCTCCACGCCCGTCTGCGGCTGCGCGCTCTGCTGCGCCTCGTTGTCTGGCCGGATGGGGGCCGTGGACGAGTTGGGCGGCAACTGCGTGGGCGACGGCGGGGCCTGGCCAGGCTGCTGCCCTTGCCCGCCGGTCGTGCCCGCGGGCGGGGCCTGCTGCGGCGTCGAAGACGGCGAGGGCGACGGATTCTGTGCCAGCGCCGTCGCGCACGACGCGAAGACTAGCGCCGCGAGAAATAGTGCGTTCTTAATCACCTGAAGCCTGGTCAACATATCTATCCTTTGCGGCGGCGGTCGTGCCGGAGGGGGGCGGCGCAGCGACCTTGGGTTTGCGGCGCGAGAGGCCCGCGCGGACTCCCGCGAGGCGGCGGCCGAGGCCCCCCTTGAAGTTTCTGAAGCCCGCGCCGACGTAGCCCCAGACGCGCGACTCCTTCGCGTCCTCGAAGAGCGAGTAGAAGACGGGCACGGCCAGCAAGGTGAGCAGCAGACACAGGGTCTGCCCGCCGACCACGAGCACGCCGATGGAGCGGTTCGTCGCCGCGCCCGCGCCCGTGCCCAGAATCAGCGGCACCATGCCCGCGACGAGCGCGATGGTCGTCATCAGGATGGGGCGCAGGCGGTCGCGGTTCGCTTGCAGGATGGCGCTGTAACGCTCCATGCCGTGCGCGCGCAAATCGTTCGTGTGGGAAATCTGCAAGATGGCGTTCTTCTTGACGATGCCGAACAGGAGCAGAATGCCGAGCGCCGAAAAGATGTTGAGCCGCTGGCCCGCGATGAGCGTCGAGAGCAGCGCGAACGGAATCGAGAGCGGCAGCGTCAGCAAGATAGTCACAGGGTGTATGAACGACTCGAACTGCGCCGCGAGAATCAGGTACATGAAGACGAACGAGAGCAGGAACGCCAGCATGAATGAGCGATTGGCGCGCTGCAACTCTTTGGACTGGCCCGTGACGCCCGTCAGGTAGCCGGCCTCCATGTTCAATTCGTTCGCGTACCGCTGGATGGCTTCGAGGCCCGCGCCCTCCGAGCCGTTCGGCGCAAGGCTCGCCGAGACGGTGACCGACCGCTGGCGGTTGAGGCGGTCGATAGAGGCCGCGCTCTCGCCCTCTTCGAGATGCACGAGTTTCTCAAGGCCGACCGTCCCGCCGTTGGCGGACGCCACGCTGAAGTTGCTTAGGCTCTCGCGCGTGCGGCGGAACTCTTCGCCGGCGCGCACGACCACGTCGTACTGGTCAGAGCCCTCGCTGAAAGTCGTGATGCGCGCGCCGGCGGCGAGCATGTTCAGGGCCTGCGCCACGTCGCCGGCCTGCACGCCTAGGTCGGCGGCGCGCTGGCGGTCGATGTGGACGCGCACCTCCGGGCTGCTCAACTGGAGCGAGCGGTCCGCGTCGCGGAAGTTCTGATCCTGCTTGATGCGCTCGACCAGCTTGTTTGAATACTCGTCCAACTTCTGAATGTCCGGGCCGCTGATGAAGAAGCCCAGGGAGGAGCCGCCGCGCCCCTGGCCCAAACTCGCGCCGATGGAGGAGCCGCCCGAAGCCGTGATGACGTACTCCTTCGGGTACTTCCTCTTGCGGATCATCTCGCGCGTCTGCTGGATGAGGTCTGCCTGCGAAAACTCGCGGTCCTCGACCGGGCGGAGCCTGACCTGTACGGAGCCCTGGTTGGGCGTGCCGCCGCCGAAGCCGCCAGCGTTGACGAGCGTGTTCTCGACACCCGGAATCTGCTCGCGCACGTCGCGCGCGACCCGCTCCAACACGCTCTGCGTCGCGGGCAGGCTCGTGCCTTGCGGCGCGCGCAAGCTGACTTGGAAGGCAGACTCGTCCTCGTCGGGCAGGAAGTTGTAGCCGACCCAGTTGTAGAGCGGGACGATGAAGCCTATGACGACGGCGCA
The DNA here is from genome assembly GCA_963848875.1 of uncultured Acidobacteriota bacterium. Lineage (GTDB taxonomy): Bacteria > Acidobacteriota > Blastocatellia > Pyrinomonadales > Pyrinomonadaceae > QHXM01. The sequence continues at coordinate 262,433 of CAWKFJ010000006.1, read as the reverse complement.
GAGCACGACGATCACCCAGCGGTGCGCCATAGACCACCTGAGCATCCACATGTAGGTGCGGTCAACCGGCTTGTAGAAGCGCCCCTCCTTCGACGAGTGGCCGTGCTCTTTCTCGGCCTTAACTTTCTCCTCATCCTGGCCGTCGTGCGCGTTCGTCGCTTCGACCTCACCGCCGGGCACGCCCTCGGGAGTGACGACCTTCTTCGGCGGCTTAATCCAGCGCGCGGCGAGCATGGGCGTCAGCGTGAACGAAACTATCAGCGAGACGGCGATGGCCGCCGCGGAGGTCAAACCGAAAGAGGACATGAAGCGGCCGACGATGCCGTACATGAAGCCGACGGGGATGAAGACGGCGAGCAAGCTTAGCGTCGTCGCCATGACGGCGAGGCCGATCTCCTTGGTGCCCTCGACCGCCGCCTGGAAGGGGTGCATCCCCTTCTCTTCCACGAAGCGGTAGATGTTCTCCAAGACCACAATCGCGTCGTCAATCACGATGCCGACCATCAAGGTGAGCGCGAGCATCGTCATCTGGTTGAGCGAGTAGCCGAGCGCTGCGATGAGCGCGAAGGCGGAGATGATTGAGGTCGGGATGGCGAGCGCCGCGATGATCGTCGAGCGGAAGTTCCACAGGAAGAGGAAGACGATGAGGGCGGCGAGCAGGCCGCCGACGACCAAGTGCTCCTCGATAGCGTGCAAGCTCGTCTCAATGAACTCCGACTGGTCGCGCGTGACTACGATCTTGATGTCCGCGGGGAGGAGCGGCTGAATCTCCGCCATGCGCCGCTTGACCTCTTTGATGACGGCGATGGTGTTCGCGCCCGACTGCTTGCGGATGCCGAGCGAGACCGAAGGCACGCCGTCCAGGGAGGCCGCCGACTGCGGATCGACGCCGCTGTCCTCGACGCGGCCGATGTCGCGCACCTTGATGGGGTAGCCGTTCTTCGTCGTGATGACGATGTCGTTGAAGTCTTCGACGCGCGTGATGCGCGAGAGTGTGCGCAGCGTCACCGTGCGCGCGCCCTCGTCCAGGCGGCCGCCGGGCAGCTCGATGTTCTGCGCGCGTAGCGCGTTCGAGACGGCCGTGACCGGCAGGTTGTAGGCGCGCAGGCGGTCGGGGTCAACGTAGATTTTGATCTCGCGCTGGCGGCCGCCGAAGACGACGACCTCGCCGACGCCGTCGGCCGATTCTATCCGCTCCTGAATCTGGTTCTGGACGAGCGTCGTCAGCTCAATCGAGGAGCGCGGCGCGCTGATGGAGTAGACCAGGACCGGCTGAGAGTCGGGGTCAGACTTCCTGACGACGGGCGGGTCGGCCGTCTCGGGCAGCCGGTTCATAATCGTGCTGACCTTGTCGCGCACCTCCTGCGTGGCGAGGTCGGCGTTCTTCTCCAGGTTGAAGGTGATGGTGACCTGCGAGCGCCCCTGCGAGGAGCTGGAGCGCATCTCGTCTATGCCTGGGATGGTGTTGACCGCGCCCTCTACGATGTCTGTGATTTCGGTCTCGATCTCCTGCGGCGCGGCCCCCTGGTTGGTCGTCTGGACGGAGACGGTCGGGATGTCGATTTTGGGAAAACGGTCCACGCCGAGCGTGAAGAAGGAGAACCCGCCGATGACCGTCAGCAGGAGAATAAGAACGGTGGCGAACACGGGCCGCCGCACGCAAATTTCAGCCAGCTTCTGCATAAAACAAGCTCCGCTTGTTAGTGGTCAGTGGTCAGTGGTCAGTGGTCAGTTAAAGAAAATGCTTTTGTTTTAAACTGACCACTGACCACTACTTCATTGTACTTTCACCCGCGCGCCTTCATAAAGCTGTTCGAGGTTGCTGGTGGCGACCACTTCGTCCGCGTTGACGCCGGAGATGATCTGGACGTGGTCGCCCTCTTCTGTGCCAATTTGCACGACGCGCAGTTTCGCCACGTCGCCCTGGATGACGAAGACGCGGTAAGACTGCGTGTTCTGATCGCCGAGGACGGCCGCGCGCGGGACGTAGACGGAGGTGTTCGCGCCCTGGCGCGCGATCTGCGCCGTGGCAAACATGCCGACGCGCAGCGCGTTGTCGCCGTTCTCGACATCGACCTCGACGGTCGCCGCGCGCGAGACGGGGTCAATCGCGGGGTTGACGGCCGAGACCACGCCCGCGAACTTGCGGTCGCGGTACGCGTCCACTTCGAGCGAGACGCCCATGCCGGACTGGATGTGCGGCGCGTCCGCTTCGGGGACTTGCAGCTCCAGCTTGATCGGGTTGGTCCTGAGGACGGTTACCACGGCCGACGCGGGCGTGACGTATTCGCCGACCGCGACGGGGCGGTTGCTGATGTAGCCGCTGTAGGGCGCGCGCACGGTCGTGTCGGCCACGGCCTTCTGCGCGATGGCGACCTGCGAGCGCGCGCCGGCGACGGCCGCCTCCGCAGACTGTATGGCCTGGTTACTCTGGCGCGCGGTGTTGATGGCAGCTTCGAGCACCTGGCGCGCGCCGTTGACGCGTGCGCGGGCCGTGTCGCGTTGCGTGCGGTACTGGTCGTAGATGCTGACGGCTACGTCGCCCGTCTCCACCAGCTCGCGGTAGCGCCGCTCGTTGGCTTCAGCGAGCCGCAGCTCAGCCTGGGCCTGTTCCAGATTGGCGCTCGCGATGCGGACTTCCGGGATGGCGCTCGCGTCGAAGTTGCCGCCGGGCCTCAGGCCCAGCCGGGCCTCAGCCTCGCGCACGCCGGCCTGCGCCTGTTGGACTCCGGCCTGCGCCTGCTGCAACCTGAGGCGCGCGTCCCTGTCGTTGAGGCGAGCGATGACGACGCCCTGGCGTACGAACGCGCCGACGCTGACGGGCGTCGCCACGACCTGGCCCGAAGTCTGCGGCGCGACGTCCGAAGTTTCGTTGGCGCTCAGGCTGCCCGTGGCCTGCAAGTAAGAGGGGATTTGACGCGCGCTGGCTTTGGACGTGGTGACGGCGATGGGCGCGCTGTCGCCGTGCGCGGCCCCGCCCTCTTCACCGCGGCCCGTCTCCGTGGTCGTCGTGGTGGTCGTTCTGGCTCCCGCCGCGCGCTCGGACTTGCCGCAGCCGATTGCCGCGAGCAGCAGGGCCGCGGCCAGGCAGATCAAAGCAGCCGGGCGAAACGAGCGAGGAGGTAATGAAAAAGACATACGTAGACTCTATCCCTAACCTTCAATAACTTGAAAACGCCCCGCGGGGGCCGCCGGTTACAACTGAAACGGCCGTGGATTGTAAATGAATCGTAAAAGAAAAGCGGTCCATTCATTCACGATGTACGACCTCTTTGATGTTAGAGTTCGGCGGTCGGCCGTTGCGAGAAAACTTGCATTTCAATATATCTGAGTGTCGAATATGTCACAGAGGGGGGCGTTAAGGCGATGGCACAATGGGTGGAGGAGAGGTCTGAGAAGCTGCGCGAGTTTTTCGGGCTCGGCGCGGAGGCCGAGTTGAAGGGAGCGGACGCAGGCCGGTTTGAGCTGCGCGCGGAGGCCGAGGAAGGCTTACGCCATTTCCACATGGAATGGCACGTCGTCCCGTCGGCCGGTGTGGTCCCGCTCGACGACGACTACTTCTCGCGGCTCTACCCGACGGCCCCGCGCGATTTCGCCGAGCCGCGCGAGCACAAGGCGAGTTACGTGGACGCGATTAAGGCGGGCCACGAAAAACACCAGGGCACAATCGTCGCGGTGGAGACGACCGTCAAGCCGCGCTACCTGCCGGGCAACCGACAGTTCTACGGCACGCTCTACGGGCACGATTCGTCTGCGGACCCGCTCGCGCCTTACATGGGCCGCTCAGGGATGATGAACGGCACGCGGTACGACCACAACTACCTTAAACTGAGAGAATTTTTGAGAGTCGTCAACGAGGACTGGCGCACGCGCGGGCTCATGCCGGCCAACTACCGCGCGACCGTCTGCCCGCCCGCAATCTTCAACCTCGTCGGCACGCTCTTTCACACCGAATGGAGCGAGACGGCGACGCTGGAGCTGGGCTTCTACCGCGACCCGAGCGGCAACGCCACCTGCTACGCGGTCGGCCCGAACACACACGGGGATTTCTCCTACATCAACGAAGTCGAAGGCGAGGGCGAGTGGTCGCTCATGGGATTTCGGCTTGCGCTCGTGCCCCAGTGAAGGACTTGTTAACTCAGTAGCAAGTAGAGCCCCGGCAGGCCGAGCGCACGCGCGAGCCGCGCCGCGCTCTGCTCATCGCTCAAGGGGTCAGAGAGCAGCGCCACGTCCGTCCCGTTCAGAATCGTGCATTTGCCCTGCGCGTCCAGGATCGTCGCGTTCACGGCCCCGCTCAGGTTCACGAAGAACGTCTCGTCGGGCTCCTTCAGCGTGTCGCCCTTGACCGTCACGGCGACGGTCTTCGTCGTCTGCCCCGGTGTGAAGGTCAGCGTCGTCAGCGCACGCGCCGTGTAATCACTGGTCGAGAGCGCGGTCCCGTTGGCGGTTGCGTACTTGACGGTCACGACGTTGGCGCTCGCCGCCGAGAGCTTGACGGTGAAGACGGCGCTGGTCGTCCCCGCGTTGCCTTCCGTCAGCGTCACGTCCGTGATCGTGAGCTTCTGGTCGTTGTCGTTGATCGTACACGTCCCAGAGTTGTCGAGGATGGTGGCGTTGGTCGCGGCGCTCAGCTTGAGGTAGAAATTCTCGTTCGGCTCCTGCACGGTGTCGCCTTTGACCGTCACGGCGACGGTCTTCGTCGTCTGCCCCGGTGTGAAGGTCAGCGTCGTCAGCGCACGCGCCGTGTAATCACTGGTCGAGAGCGCGGTCCCGTTGGCGGTTGCGTATTTCACCGTCACGGTCTGCGAACTCGGGGCGGAGAGTTTGACGGTGAAGGTGGCGTTGACGGTCGTCGTGTTCCCTTCGACGACTTTGAGGTCGTTGACGGACACCTTGGGCCAGGCGGTCGCCGCGAAGTTCTGGTTCGACTGGTCGGCTTTCAGGTTCGTGTAGGCGCGTGAGCTTTGGCTCGTGGCCGAGGTGTTCTTGAAGAAGTAGCCCGTCTTCGTCGGCGTCAGCGTGTAGTTACGACCCCCAGGCACGCCCGTGAATTTGAACTCGCCCAAAGTATTAGTCGTCACTGTGCGTGGCGTGAAGCCGGCGGGTGACGGGCTGCTCAAAGTGAGCTTCACGACGCCCAGGCCGGCTGTGCCGAGCAGCACCTTGCCGCTGATGACGTAGATGGCAGCGGCCTGCGTCACCGTATGCGTAGAGCCAGCGACGGTCAGCGTCCCCGTGCGTGGAGTCAGGCCGGGATTGGCCGCCACGCTGTATGTCACGGGTTGGCTGCCTGTGCCGCTCTGGCCGCTGGTGATAGTAATCCAGGCGGAGTTGCTCGCGGCCGTCCAGGGGCACGTGCCGCTGTTGGCCGTCACACTAACGACGTTGCCGGTAGTGGCCGCGCCCGCGAGTGACTTACTGGCCGGAGTGATGGAGAAACTACAAGAGGACGCGGCCCCGCCGAAGTTGGCCGTCGCGTCCGCCTTCAGGTTGATGATTTTTTGATTCTGCTGGTTGAAGTCTGTGTCCAGCTTCCAGGGCGTCACCTTGTAGCTGCCGCCTTCGGGGACGAACTCGAATTTATAGTTCCCGCTCGGGTCCGTGATGGTCGTCCTCCTCTGCCCGCCGCTCAGGATGACGACCACGCCGCCGACACCGACGTTACCGGCGTCCGTGACGCGCCCGCTGATCGTGTGCGTCGGCAACTGCCCCATCAGGAAAGCGTGGGACTTGCAATCCGGCCCGGTGCCGGAGCCGACGATGGAGCCCGCGTCGTTGATGTCATACGGGCTTAAATAAACCCAGGAGGCGCTCGCGGGGATTAAACTGAGGAGGTTCGAGAAGACGCCGCCGCTATGGAGGTATGTGTTGATAGATTGCCCGCCTACCACCTGCCCGGAAGTATTGATGGCAGTGGCCGAGAGGCCATTCAGGACTGTCCACGCCCCGTTACTGTAAAACCCACCCCTTGTTTGCCTGCGGTTGTTGACCACAATCTCGGTCTCCCCGGCCACCTGGCCGGCGTCATTGAGTGCGTACCCCTTGCTCGAAGCATACTGATTGTCTCCCATCGTGGCTCCCGCCGACCCCAGATCAGTGAGCGTCCCGCCGCTGTACAGTAGGGCGTGATAGGTGTAGACGCCCGGGTAGGGGTAGAACCAGCCCGTCACCTGGCCTGAATTGTTGATGGCCTGCGGTTGGAAATTCCCGATGTAATTCTTGACCCCTCCGCTATAAATAAACGCCCCGGTCAAATCGTGGCCGACTATCTGCCCCGAATTATTAATTCCATAAACTGACCCCACGAAATTGAGGGTAGTCCAGGCGCCCCCGCTGAAGAGATGCGGGTTGCCGTTAGCGCCCTGAGCGATGATTTGACCCGAGTCGTTGATGGCAACCGGGGAGGCGTTGGCCTCCGGGGGCGTGAGTTTCGTCATCACGCCGTTCTCGTAGATGAACGCCGGCGTGCCGACGATCTGCCCCTGATTGTTGATGCTCCGGGCAAAACTTGTCGTCGAGCCGGCCGGCACGCCCAGATCAATCACCGAGTAGGCGGTGGGCACGTAAGCTTTGCTGTGGACGACCAGCGTCGTCGTGGCCTGCCGGCCGTACTTGTTGGTGAGGACGGTGAGCGGGTACACGCCGGGGCGCGTCGGCTTGACTGTGAGCGTGACTGCCGTCGTCGTCGCGCTCAAGTAACTCGGGCTAAAGGTATAAACGAGGCCGCACGTGTCCGCGTCGTCGTCAACCGACCGGACGTAGTGCGTGACATATGTGTGTACACCGTCATTGAATGCCTCCTCGTTAGCTTTCAGGCTCAGCAGGTCATACCCTTGGCTAAGCCCTGAAAGGTACGGAGGCAGCCCTGAGAGGTCGTCCAGGCTCGAAACTTTAACGTTGAAGACGGCGTCCTGCCCGCTCTCCACAGTCACGACGGGCTCCGCGACGGAGATTGAAAAATCGACGACGGTGAGCGTCACGCCGGCCGTAGCCTGCAACTTGCCGTCGCTGCTTGAGGCTACGACCGTCAGCGGGTAAGCGCCTCTGGGAGTCGTCTGGCTCGTCTTGATGACCACTGAGTTCTGCTCTGTCGCCGTATCCCACACAAAGAATCCGGCGGTGGCGCCCGCGGGCAGGCCCGTCACGCTATAAGTCAGCGGCCCGGTGAAGAAGCCGGAGCGGTCCACGTCCACCCTATAAATGGCGTCACCTCCGACCACGGCCTTGGGCTCGATAGAGGTGGCGGACATGGTCAACGCCGGGTCGAGGGTGACGGATGCGGCGGCCGAGCGTGTCACGCTGCCGTTGGCCGCGACGACCTGGAAGTTAAAAGCGCCGGGCTGCGTGTAGAGCCCGGCCTGTATCTTCATCTGCGTAGAGTAGGACGTGCTTTGAGTGACGGGGATGGTCGGCTGGTTGAAAGTCACCACCGAGCCGTCCGGCAATCCGGTTGTCGAAAGGCTCAGAGCGCCCTGGAACCCCCTTTTGTAACTGATGGCGACGTTATAAAGCGCCGCGCTGCCCGTGCCGGCGGACCCGACGCCGACGGCCGGATTGACTGCGGTGACGGAGACGGTGTAGTCGGGCTGAATCAGCGTATCAGTCATGCACGCGGAGTTCGCGTTGACGTAAGGCAGGAGGTCGTGCTGGATGGAGGGCAGGCAGAAGCTCGGCTGTGTGGAGGGAGAGACGGCGGTGTTCATGATGCTGTTTTCACAACCGAAATAGCCCATCTCCTCAGTGTGGGGGGCGCCTAGGTTGTGCCCCAGCTCGTGGGCCGTGACGATGTAGGTCTTCGCGCGATCCGGGGACGTCTGCCGCATGGTCATCCCGTAAGCCTGGCTCGGAGAGCTACAGATTGTGCCAGTTTTCGCCACCCCGATGGCCGTCCCGACTAAGGGTTTGCCCGTCCACATGTGTGCCACGTCGCGCGCGACCGTGACGTTGTTGTTCCAGTATTGAACAAAGGCGTCGAGCAGCCCCTCCGCGTAATTGTAGAAGTACGGGTAACCCGGCGCGGTGGGGCTCGTCCAGTTAAGCTGGTAATTGATCTTGAAGCTGACGCCGAGCTGCGTCTCGTAGATTCCCTCGACCTGATTCATGACGCCGAGAATCTCCGCGTTGACGGCCTGCGAGCTGCCGAGCGCCTGGTAATACTCGTAGTCGGCGTCGGTGCTCATCGTGATCTCACGGTAGGTGGCCGCCGCCGAGGCCGTGGCATCGTCGGATAAAGATTGCTCCACTCTGTTCTGGAGCGTCCCCGCCGTCCGGTCCAACTCGTCGCTCAGCCCGACCGGGCAGGTTCCCGCTTCGGCCGAGTTAATATCCGACTCTTTGTAAATTATGAAGTCGGTCTCCGCGGCCGCTTTTGAATACTTCCGTAAGGGTTCGACGTAGTAGCGTTCTTTGGGGGTAAAGATCACCCCTTCCACATGGTCCTCGTCAATCGTGAACCGGGCCTGCGCGTCGTCGCGGCCGCGCACCTTGCCTTTGTACGTGCGGACTTCCCCCGCCGGCACGGGGCGCAACGCGCCGTCCGGGCCTACCTCCTCGGCCCTGTAGTCCGCGCTCCGCATGTCGTGCGCCGTCAATTCCAGGTCGAAGCTCAGGCCGGCCGTCTTCAGCGTCAGCCCCTCTCCCCTGCGCACCCGCCCGGCCGCGTCGGCGGAGCTTAGTTGTAACGATTCACGTCTCTTGAAGAGCCGGTCCAAGTCCTGCTTCGTGAAGTCGCCCGGCTTTGGGGATGGCGCATCTCGCTCCTGCGAAGCGGGAATGTCGGCGGCGTGGTCGGGCGCGCGGCCGGCGCTGGAGACGGTGGTGAGCGCGGAGACAGCGCAGAGAGACACAACGAGGCAGAAAACGAGCAGGAGGAGGGGCTTACTTCTCATAATAATCGTAGGGACGTGCGACGGCGATCAACCGCCGCCGAATAAGACAACTCTGGGTCGTCGAAGCTAGGCAGGAAGGATTCCGAGGGTTTCGCAGGCCCCGGATTCAGCCTGTCGAAGGGCTAAGACGAACAGAATCTATAGCAAGCCTTCCCCGCCGTCAAGACGCACTCACCGGCAAACACCAGAAGCGGCTGAGAGGAACGCCGCTCCGGTCATCGCCGTTCGTTCTTTTTCGCCGCGACGACGGAAGGGCGATTGAGGTAGTGGAGCCAGAGCAGGCGCGCGGCGACGGCGCGCCAGGGCCTCCACGCCTGGGCCAATTCTTCCAACTCGGCGGGCGTCGGGCGCGTGGGCAGACCCTTGACCTCCTGGGCCGCTATCGCCAGGGCGAGGTCGCCCGCGGGCCACGCGTCCTGTCTCAGCAGAACCCTCAGCAAGTAAATCTCGGCCGTCCACGGCCCGATGCCTTTGACCTTCATCAAAGCGGCGCGCGCCTCGTCGTCGCTCATCGCGGCGAGCGCGAGCAGGTCGAGTTCGCCTGCGATGATGAGCTGTGCCAGATGCCGGACGTACGCGATCTTCTGGCGACTGAAACCCGCGCGCTTGAGCGCGGCGTCGTCGAGCACGAGAAAACTTTCGGGCGTCAAGGGCGAGGCGAGGGCGAGCAGCCGGTCGTATGCTGCACGCGCGGAGGCGAGCGAGACTTGTTGTTCGAGCATGATGAGGACGAGCGTGCTGAACCCCTCGTCGCGCTCCCAAACGGGCGGCCGGCCGTGTTCTTCGAGGATCCGCGCGAGGTCTGCGTCAGAGGCCGCGAGGTGAGAAAGGCCGCGCGACATGGACTCTTGCGTCAACGCCCGCGCCGGCGCTCTGGCTGGCACATTTCCCATCGTTTTTGATTAGCAGGTGTGCGCGGTCAGTTTCTGTATGAGGGCGAAGAGGTCTTCGACGTCTACGGGCTTGGCGACGTGCGCGGTGAAGCCGGCGGCCGCGGCGCGCTCGCGGTCCTCGTCCATCGCGTAGCCTGAGATGGCTATGGCTGGGACGGCGTCCATCCCAGGCAGGCGGCGCAGTTCCTTGAGCAACTCGTAGCCGTCCATGCCCGGCATCCCTATGTCCGAGATGATGACGGTCGGGTGGGTGTCCGCGGCCAGCTTGAGCGCCTCCGGGGCGCTGGATGCGGCCATCACGTGGCAGCCCTTCTGCTGGAAGATGGCGCTCAAAAACGAGAGCGTGTCGGGCGAGTCTTCCACGATCAAGACCTGCTGGCCCGCCTCTGGCGCGGCCTCCTCGCGCCCAACTTCGTCCGCGTGCTCGGAAGCTTTGGCGCGCGGCAGCGTGAAGCTGAAGCGCGAGCCCTTGCCGGTCCCTTCCGACTGCGCCTCGACGCGCCCCCTGTGCAGCTTGGCGAGCGCGTCCACAATGGCCAGGCCCAGGCCGAGTCCGCCGTGGCGGCGCGTGCGCGAGCCGTCGGCCTGGCGGAAGCGGTTGAAGACGTAAGGCAGGAACTCTGACGAGATGCCTATCCCTGTGTCCTCCACGACGACGCGCGCTTCCTCACCCTCCGACTCGACGCGCGCGGAAACGCGCCCGCCGGCTTCGGTGAACTTGACGGCGTTCGTCAAAAGGTTCCAGACGATCTGTTGCAGGCGCACGGGCTCGCCCATGACGACGAGCGGCCCGTCGGCCAGGGCCACTTCCAGCTCGACGTGTTTGAGCCCCGCCGAAGAGCGCACCGTCTCGGCGGCTGCCTCGACCACGCTGTTCAGGTCGGTCGGCTTCGGCTCGAAACGCAGCTTGCCCGTGGCGATGCGCGAGATGTCTAGGAGGTCGTCAATCAGGCGCGATTGCAGCCGCGCGTTGCGCTCGATGGCGTCGAGCGCCTGCTCCACGCCATCGCCGTCCAGGTTCCCGTTGCGCAGCAGGTTGACCCAGCCGAGCACGGGCGTCAGCGGCGTGCGCAATTCGTGAGAGAGCGTGGCGAGGAAGATGTCCTTGGCGCGGTTGGCCTCGGCCAGCTCTTCGTTGAGGCGCGTCAGCTCCGCGGTGCGCTCCTCGACGCGCCGCTCCAAATCGCGGTTCAGGTTCTCCAGGTTCTCCCTGGCCTCCTGCTCGGCCAGCATCAACCGGCGGTGCTCTACGCCGCGCCGGATGGTGTGCTTCATCTCGTCTATGTCGCAGGGCTTGACGAGGTAGTCGTAGGCCCCCTGCTGTAGGGCGGCGATGGCCGACTCGACCGAGGCGAAGCCGGTCAGGACGACGGAGATGGTCAGGGGCGCGCGGCGGCGAATCTCGGAGAGCACGGAGAGCCCGTCGCCGCCCTCCATGTGCAGGTCCGTGAGCACGAGGTCGAACTCCGCGCCTTCGAGGAGCGTGACCGCCTCGTTGCCGGAGGAGGCGGTATCGACCGCGTAGCCCTCTTGTTCGAGGATGGCGGCGGTCGTGATGCGCAGGTTCTCCTCGTCGTCAACGACGAGCAGGCGCGCGCCGGCCAGCGCCGTCGGGGCCGGGTTCCCGTCCTGCTCGTCGCCGCGCTCCTGTATGGTCTGGAAGCCCATGAGATTTCTTGTTCGGAGTTACTTCTTAACGTCCTCTTCGAGGATGGGCGAGTCCACCAGCAGCATGATGGTGAAGGTCGTACCTCTCCCCTTATCGCTCGTCACGTCTATGCGCCCGCCGTGCTGGCGGACGATGTCCTGCGTCACCCAGAGGCCGAGCCCCGTCCCCTTCTTGCGCGTCGAGAAGAAGGGCTCGAAGATGCGCGTCAGCTCGTCCGCGCTGATGCCGACGCCAGAGTCGCTGATCTGAATCATCACAGAGGGCTGTAGGCTCTGCCCGAAGCGCGAGGTGTTGACGTTGATGACGCCGCTGCCGTCTATCGCCTGCTGCGCGTTGAGGAGCAGGTTGAGGAAGACCTGGCGCAATTGATCTGCGCGCGCGCGCACAGGGGGCAGCCCAGGGGCAAGCTCACTTATCACGCGCACGCCGGACTGCTTGAGCTTCTTCTCCAGGAGCACGAGCGTCTCTTCCAACAGTTGGTTGACATCGACCCAGCCGACCTCGCCCGAGCGGCGCGCGAAGCCGAGCATCTGGCGGATGATGTGCGAGACGCGCTCTGTCTCCTTGCGCGCGATTTCCAGGAAGCGCGCGTTCTTATCCGCGTCCTTGCCGGTCTGCATCAGGTAGAGCGAATTTTTGATGGCTTCGAGCGGGTTGTTGACCTCGTGCGCGATTGAGGCGGCGAGGCGCCCGACGGCCGCCAGCTTCTCCGACTCGAAGAGCTGCTGCTCGACGCGGCGGCGCTCCAATTCGCGTATCTCCGAGAGGTCGTGAAGAATCGAGACGACCGCCGTCACTTGTCCCTTCGCGTCCACGACCTCGCCGGCCGTAATCTCCATCGGGAGGGATTCGCCCGACTCCGGGTCGAGCAATTCGATCTCGGCCTGGCGGTCTGTCTCGGACGCGGAGGCCAGCGCCGAGATGAAGCTCGTGAGCTTGACGGAGTTGGCGCGGATGGCGGCCGAGGCGTTCGACGTGAACGCGTCCTCCTGCTGGAAGAGCAGTTCTGCGCGGCGGTTGAAGAGGATGAAGTTGCCGCTCGCGTCGCAGACGACGACGGGGTGGCCGACGTTCTCGATAATCAAGTCCAGGCGGTCGCGCTCGCGGCGGGCTTCGCTTTCGGCCTGTTGCAGCTTCGTGAAATTGCGGGCCAATTCCTCGTTGGCCTCGCGCAGGTCTGTCACGTCGCGGAAGATGGAGACGAGGCCCAGTCGCTCGCCGCGCGAGTTGAGCGCGGGCGTGGAGATGACCTCGAAGTGTATGTCGGAGCCTTCGAGAGGGTCTACGAGCGTGATGTCGCGCTGGATGACTTGAGAGGAGGAGACGGCCGCGCTCGACAGGTAGGCCGAGAACAGAAGGTCGTTCATCTTGAGCGCGCGGCGCTTGCCCTCGCCCGCGTCCTTCGAGCCGCTGAAGAGTTCCTCTGCGCGCCGGTTCTGCAAGAGAATCTGGTTGTCGAGGTCCGTGAGCACGATGGGGTCCGCCACAGACTTCATGATGGACTCGACCCACTGCCGCTCGCGCTGCAACTTGTTGACGGTCGAGATCAGGCGCTCCTGCTGGATGGCCGAGGAAGCGATGATGCCGATGCGGTCTGTGAAGCGCGTCAGGAAGGAGTGTGCCGCGTCGCCGAGCGAGTCGCGCGCCGCGCCGAGGTAGAGGACGCCGAAGCAGGTCGCGGGCGCGAGCGACCAGGCGCGGTCGTCGAGGCGGCGGCGCCGCTCTGGCTCCCACTCGCCCTTCCTCGTCAGCTCTGGCATCCCGAAGAGCGGGAGCGCGAACACGTCCTGCTTCCACGCCATGCGGCCGAAAAGAGCGGCCGATTGCTCGTCGTCCGTTATCGTAATCCAGGCGGGGCGGCCCTCGTGGACGACCTTGACGCAGGCCGCGCTCGAATCGAGCGGCATCTCTATGTAGGCGGATCCATCATCGAAGCCGATGGCGGCGCGAATCCTCAGAGAGGCGTCGCGCTCGTCAACGATGGCGATGGCGGCCTGCCTGTGGCCGAGGCTGGTGACGACGGCTTCGAGCGCGAGCACGAGGCGCTCGTCGAGCGTCGGCGTCGCCAGCATCTGCGTCGTCGTCTCGCTGAGAACTTCGTACTGGCGCAGACGCACATCGGGCGCTTCCGCTTCCGAGATAGCAGTAACAGCCTGGGAAGGTAGCTCGGTTGGAACTTGGGCCATAAAACAGTGGTCAGTGGTCAGTGGTCAGTGGCCAGTTGGGAATCAGTTGTTTTAACTGACCACTGGCCACTGACCACCGACCACTTTTTTACTGCCTCTCCACTTCCACCGAGACGCGGCGGCGCGTCTCGTCTTCGAGCGGCTCAGCCGCACCGGGCGTCAGGGCCGGGCGGGAGACGGCGGGCGTCAGGCCGACGGCCTCCGCGTACTTCAAGTAAGTGTCAATCGAGGCGACAACGACGCGCGCTTCGATGGTGATGAGATCAATGCCGACGAGCGAGATGCGAACCCAGGCGTCAATGACTATGCCTTTATCAAGCACGCGGTCTAGGACATCAATCAAACTGGTTCCGCCGGGCGCTCTTTCAACAGCCATGTCCTTTAGTCCCTCTTTTCCGAAGTTGAAATGTCAGTCGCGCCGCGCGAGGTCTCTGCATCCAGCGCGCATTGAAACAGCCAGTCCACAGCAGCCGAGCTTAGTTCACCGAGCAGCCACCGTTTTCACCGGCCACGTCCTTTGCCTTTCACAGTCTTCGCTGCCGGGGCCGTTCGCTTCGCCCCGCTTTTTCTCGCGGGCGGCTTGGGCGCGGCCAGTTGCCTGACCTCGCGCTCCAGTTCCGCCAGGCGCTCGCGCAGCTCCACGTTCTCGGCCTCTGCGCGCTCGGCCCGCGTCGTCAGATTCGTGTCGTAGCGCCACCAGTTCAAGCCTATCTGCTCGGCTTTATCAATCGAGCAGACGAGGAGCCGAATCTGCAAGGTCAGTAGCTCGACGTTGGCGAGCGACACCTTGATGTCGCCCGCGATGACCAGCCCCTTGTCCAGGATGCGGTCGAGCACGTCCACCAGCCCTGGCGGGCGCGCCGTGATTAGACTTGATCGCTCGCTTGACAAATCTTCACCCTCACGAAGCCGTTGGCCCGGCCTCTCAGAGAAAGCGGCTTCACGCAGTTAAGGCTTGAGCGCACGTCCGCCAGAGATAATTCAACACCTCGTCAGATCAACCGGCCGACAGGGCCGAGGTCCAGATTGAGGTCTTCTTCGGCCAGTCCGAACTGCGCCTTCAGCTCCCGCATCTTCTCTTCCAGTTTCATCAGGGCGAGTCCGAGTTCCTCCACCTGCTCGGGCGATAAATCGCCGCCCTCCATCCGGCGGACTGCCTGCTTTTCGAGCAGCCGGCGGATGAATTCGATCAACGTCAAGACGAGCTTTGCTAAGCCTTGTTCGACTGATTCGGCATCAATGTTGATGCGCGGGGGCAACGTTTCGGACACACGGCGCAGCTCGCGCGCGAATTCCGCCGCGTGCAGCGTGTCTATCTCCGGCTCGACCGGAAGGGGGACTTCGGGGGAAGGCTTCAACAGATTACTCCCAACCATGCTCGCAACTCAAGGGTCAACCCTACTGAAACTGTACGGCGGCCAGGCTCCGCTCGTCAAGAAATGTATTTCCGGGCGCTCCGCTTTGGCCCTGCCGAGCGCCGCGCGGTAATCCGCCAGCCGCGCCCGCTCGACCAGATGCGCCGCCGCCAACAGCAGCCCCTCCGATGGCTGAAGGCGGACACTTGAATCCCGCACCAAGCCTTCGACGGCCCGGCCGAGCCACGCTTCGACCTCCGCCGCGCGCCCCTCCGCCTCGCCCTCGCCCAACAGCTCGCGCCGCTTTCTGAGCAGAAACGCCGTCCCGCTCCCGCCCACGCTCTCCCCTTCCTCGCCCGCGGCCCGCCCTTCGTTCCAGATGATTTTCACGCTCATCTCGACTGCGCCGCGCACGCGAGCGAGCTGCACTTTCAACTTCGCCTGCCCCGCATCGAGATAACTTTCGAGCCGCGCCTCGCTCACAATTGTGCCAAAGCGGAACGGCAGCGGCGTCGTCAACGCCAGCACGCGCCGGACGACGCGCTCGTGCGCCAGCACGTTCTCGCGCGTGACGCCGACTCTCTCCTCGCCGAACTCGCTGACGACCGCGTTGATTCCCGCGCGTTCGACGAGACGCGGTCGCGCGCCGGCCACGCCGACCAACCCCTCGACCGCGCCGGCCTCCACCTCGTCGCTCAAGCAGTAAACATAAAGATTCATAAAAGCCGTAGCAGGTGACGAGTCAAGCTCTCCCTTCCGGGCTGGGCGGCTCGTCTCCGGCTACTACCTTCTGCCGCTCACGCAACACCTCGTGCGCTGTCTCGACCGAGCTGGCGAGGATGTTGAGGCCGAGGAAAATCAGATCGATGTCGGCCACAGAGATAGTTATCTCGCCCGCAATGACCAGCCCGCGGTCGAGCACGTGGTCGAGCGTCTCAAGGAGCGACAGCTCGCCCTCCTCATCCAATAACTGTTCCAGCTCCTCGTCTGCCATAAGAATTCTCTGTCACCCGCCCGCCGCGAAATTATAAGGGGGCCAGGGGCCTGTCAGCTCCAGCCTGAAGCCCGCGCCTTCGTATTTCTGTGCCAGTTGCTCGGCCGCCGCGCGGAACTCCGCGAAGCGGTCGCGCTCGATCAGGAACGCGAGCTTCGCCGCCACGTCGCCCTGCTCGCCCCCCTCGTCTTTGAGGACGCGCAGGCGCGCTGAAGCTGCGGCCGCGCTCGCTAACTCCTGCTCAATCGCGGCGGCCACGCGCCGCGTCTCCACACGCGCCTCCGTATCGCGCAGCGAGTCTATCTTTTTCCGCATCAGGTAGGCTTGGCCGGGGGAAGCCTGCGCGGCCTGCTCGCTCAACTCGCTGAGGCGCGGGCTGAGCGAGACGATCGCTTCCTTCAACTTCACGCGGTCGCTGTAGACGTTGAGGCCCCACTCCTCGCGCCCGCGCAGCCGATTGATGATGGCGCGCAGCTCGTCGCGCTTTTCGTCGAGCATCCGCTCGACGCTTTCGCTTTCAAGATAAATTGTGCCAAAGCGGAGCGGGACGACGCTCGCGCGGCGCGCGAAGTGCTCGACGACCTTTTCGTGCCGCATCGCACGCACGGCCACCCAGGTCGCCTCCGTCATCCGCGACTGTAAAGCGTCCTCGCCGTAGTCCGCGAGCGGGACAAGGCTGGTGACGGCTGACAACCCGCCGCCGTCGAGCTTGACGAACTTCGTGTCCGGCTCGATGGGCGGCGGCGGCTCCTGCTCGTAGACGGACGCGAGCGCCTCACTCTCGCCGATGCAATAAAGATAGTACGCGTGGCTCATCTACTTTTTACTCTTCGCCAGCCGTCGAAGTGCTCGCGTAAGGCTTCCGGCCCACGCACCTCGTGTGGCTGCTCCGCGGCGACGAACAGCTCGGTTCCCCTTTTGAACCGGCGGCGGAACTCTTCAAGCACTTCGCACTGATGCCGCAGGCGCGCGGCGCAGAAGCCGCACTCGCGGGCCGCCTCTTCGGGCACGAGCCCGTTAATCAAGAGCCGCCGCGTGGGAACTTTGAGCCGTTTGAGCGCGGGCGTCAACCTCGCGGTCTCTTCCAAGCTCATCCGCTCGGGCCGCGCGACGCCGACGAACTCACAAGTCTCGGCGCTGGTCAAGAGCGCCATGACGCGCTTGACGCTCTTCGAGAGCGCGACCAACTCTTCGGCCACGCCCGTGGCGCGCACCACGTTCTGGTATTTGAGCAGAAGCTTGATGAACGTGCGGACCCAGGAGAGCGCGACCTCTGGCAGTTCCAGGAAGCGCACGAGGTGGCCCGTCGGGGCCGTGTCGAGCACGATAGTCGTGTAACGGTCCTCGTCCGCCAGATCGCTGACCGCGCTCAGGGCCGCGATCTCGTCTATGCCCGGCGGCGCGAGCGCGACCAGCTCTCTCATCGCCTCGCGGTCGAACTGAATCTCCCAGCGCGAGCCGCCCGCGAGCTGCTCGAACAGCTCGTCCGTCCACGCGCGATAACGCGCCTTCAACTCCTCGAAGCGCGCCGCCGGGTCAATCTCCATCGCATCCAGATTCTTCAACCCGGCGACATTCTGCTTGAGCGGGCCGATTGGCTCGGCGAAGCTGTCCGACAGAGAATGCGCCGGATCGGTCGAGAAGACAAGCACACGCCCGCCCGCCTCGCGCTCGGCCAAAGCGAGCGCCGCGGCGGCCGCCGCCGTCGTCTTCCCCACCCCGCCCTTGCCGCCGAAAAGCAGCACGCGAACAGCCGACAGTGGGAAGCGAGAGGCGGCAGCCGGAAGACAGGACTTATCCGACGGCTGTCTGACTTCTGACTCCTGACTCCTGACTCCTGACTCCTGTTCTTCCCACACCAGCCGCGCGAACTTTCTGAGGGCGGCGGGGCCGCGCACCTCTGTGGGTAGGAGCGGGACGTGATGAAGGCTGAGAGAGTTGAACTCGCGCGCTATCTCTTCGAGCGAGGGCTGCTGGCCGCGTGCGCGTGCGCGGCAGTAGGCGCAGGCGGCGTGCTCTTGCTCGACGCGGTTGACGACGAGGTCTGTCAGGGGCACGCGCGCCTCTGTGAGCAGCGCGAAGTAGCGCTTCGTCTCTTCGACGCTCATCGCTTCGGGGATGGTGACGAGCGTGAAGCTCGTGCGCCCGGCGTCCGTGAGCATCAACTGCACACGGTTGATTCTCTCTGCGAGGTCGTCCAGAAAGATGTCAACTTCGTCCCGGCGCGCGCGAGCCGCGCCGCGGGCGAACTGCGCGACGATGTAGCGATGCTTGTCCGCCATGCGGTCGAGCGCCGCGACCATCCGCGAGAAGACTTCTGGCAGGCGCAGCAGCCTCGAGGTGTGGCCCGACGGGGCCGTGTCCACGACGACACGCGCGTAAGTCTCTTCGCGGTCGAACTCGCTCAGCTCGAAGAGAGCCATCACCTCGTCCACACCCGGCAGCGAGAGCGACAGCAGCTCGTTAATGTCGCTCTCGTCCAGGAGCGTGCCGCGATCCGCGATCTCGGAGAGCGTGGCGTGGTGCTCAGTTTTGAATTTTTCGAGCGCGACCGACGCGTCCATCTCGTAGGCGACGAGGACCGCGCCTTTGCGGCGCGCGACCTCGCGCGGCCGGTCGCCTACGGGGACGCCAAAGCTGTCGGAGAGTGAGTGCGCGGGGTCTGTGGAGAAGATGAGGATGCGCTCGCCGGGTTTGGCTTTATCGAGAAGATGGAGCGCCGTGGCGGCGGCCGTCGTCGTCTTGCCCGTGCCGCCCTTGCCGCCGAAGAAGAGGTAACGCGACGCGGGAAGAGTGGGTTCGCTTTGTCTAGGGCGAGCGTGTTTCTTCGCGCGTTGCTTTGCGGCCGCGCCTTTCGCTCCCCTCACGCTTTACTTCCCCCCGCCGGGCTCCCAGAAGTCGCCCTCGTCGCCGCCCGCTTCGACGGTCATGGACGAGGACTCCGCCGTGTGGACTTGGTGGAGCAAGTCCAGTTGCCGCGCTTTGATGGCGCGCAGGCGCGCGAACAGCTCAGCCTCGCGCGCCTTGTACTCTTCATCGGAAATCTCGTCCAGCTCGACGCGCATTTGCAGTTCGAGAAGCTGCTCCTTGATGAAGGTGTCGTCGTTCAGCTCCTTATCAGCGATCTTCTGAATCTGATTAAGGATGAAGAGGAAACCATTGACCGGCGCGAGCAGCAGGTCGTCAATGAATAGCATAATCTTTCTACCTGGCGATGGCTTCCGTCGTGCTCTCGCCGCGTTCGAGTTTGAGGCGGATGTGGACGAAGTTGTAGGGCGGCCACGGGCCTGTGTACTTGAAGGAGAGCTTGCCTTCGTACTTGGCGGCGATCTCCTTGACCTTCTGGTCGAACTCGGCCTCGCGCTCGCGCTCGATAAGGAACGCCGCGTTCATAATCATCTTGTCGCCGATGGGCTTGTTGGCGCGCGAGGCGACGGCCGTGTCGCGCAGGACCGAGTAGACCTCGCGGATGTAGGCGTCGGCCTGGTCCGTCAGCGCTGTCTCAACCAGACGGCCGAGCTGCATGCGCGCGAAGTAGGTCGAGCCGGTGGTGCGCGAAGTAATCTGCTCCTTGAGGTGGCGAATCTCTTCGTTCTCCTCTTCGAGTTCGGCGATGACGCGGTCGCGGTCCCAGTTGACCTTGAGGCCGAACTCGACCTTGCCCTCCATCTTCGCCAGCACGTCGCGCAGCGCGTCGTAGGTGCCGCGCATTAATTCGATGATGTCCTCTTCCGTGCGGAAGAGCGCGCCGAAGGCCATCGGCAGCACGGTGAACTCGCGCATCACGGCTTCGTTGACCTGCTCGTGCGCGAAGACGTTCTCGCGCGTCGGGTCGTAGACGACGATGGGGGTGTTGGAGACGACGGCGGCGAGGCCCTTGTGATGGACTGTGTAGACCTCGTCGCCGCGCCCGCCTATGCCCATCGGCCCGAACGAGCGCGGCTCTTTGATCTCGATGATGCAGTAGACATACTTGCCCTCGGCCGCCGTCTCGGCGGGGGCGGTGGCGGTAGTGGTGACTTCAGTTTCGGGGGTCATAAGATTTCCTGGGGGTTTTCCCGTCGTGGTCAGTTAGATTCGGTAAAGGCTCAGGCGCTTTCATCATAATCAAGTCGCGCCCCTCTGCACAAGCATTATCCACCGACCGGCCGCGCGCCGCAAAAGCAGACCGCGCGCCCCAGAGCATGGGACGCGCGGCCTAATGATAAATGCGGAATGATGAATGATGAATGATGAATTAAAGACGCGTTGTTTCTAATTCATCATTCATCATTCATCATTCATCATTTTATTTTCCTGGTCTTTTAACCGTGATGACGAGAATGAGGGCGTCGCCCGCGGGGCCAACGTCGAGGGTGCCGACGATTGTGGGCTCGCCCTCGCGCACGGAGAGGTCCGTAGTGATGCCCGTATTCTCCTGCTGGACGGCCGGGGGGCCGGCCGCGCTCGCCAGCGACGGGGTCGGGACCGTGATGCGCGCGTTGAAGTTGAAGCTCGTCAGTTGCACTATGTCGCGCCCGGCGTCGTCCTTCTCCAGCCTGACCCTCATGATATTCAACTCGTTGGAGCCGGGTGTGGAGCCTGGCGCGGGTGACTGCCCGAAGAGCGGGCTGCCGTACCAGCGCACGCCCAGGCGGCCGTCGTTCTTGACGCGGTTGAGCAGCGTCGTCGCCAGCCTGTAGCTCTTGAACGGGAAGGTCGCCTTCAACTGCTTGACCACGGCGTCGAGCGACGCCGGCAGCTTCTCGTCCGCGCCGTCCGCCGTCCGCCGCGCGACCAGCAGGTGTAGTTGGACTTCAAGGCCCGTGGCCTCGTCGCTCTTGACCCGCGGCGGCCGCTGCTCCGCCGCCACCTCCTGCGCCTGCGCCACGCGCGAGTGTACGCCCCAGCCCGCGACGATCAGCACGGCCGCCAACGCGGCGCGATAAAATTTCCTTGATGCCATAATCTCTCTCCTCGATTTTAAGAGTCCGCCTGCCGCCCTCACTTCGCCAACACGGCCCGCCTGGAACGTTCCTAGACACGCGCCGCGAGGTGAAAAGTTCCGCGCAAAGATGTCGTTCCCGTTAGTTAATCAAGCAACCACCCCACCAACTCTCCGGCGGCCACGATGACGCTGAGGTGGCGGTCGCCCCTTTCGATGCCGCGTCCGAGCCGCCTGTCCTGAAGCGCGGCCGAGAGCTGCTCCTGCCTGAGCTTGCGGCGCTCGTCCTCGACCTCGCGCTTCTCCCTCTCGCGCGAGACGCTGAGTCCGCCGCCCCGTATGAACTCCACTATCCGCCGCAGCTCGTCGCGGTCGAACCAAGTGCCGTGCCCCTTGCACACGTCAACGACCACTCCTGAGCAGCGCGCGAAGTTGACGCGGTTCATCAGCTCGCCGCACTCCGGGCAGGGCACGTAGCGCACCGCGTCCGGCCCGCCGCCCGCGCCCTGCTTTGGCAAGAGCGCGGCCGCGCCGAGCACGGCCGACTGCTCCTCGCGCTCGTTGACGATCCGCTCGAACGACTCCGCGTCTACCCAGAGCCCGTCACAGCGCGCGCACTCGCGCAGGCTCGCGCTCCCGACGGCGATTGACTCCAAGCGGACGCGGCAGCGCGGGCACGAAGCGTTGGCCCCGCCCCCGACGCCCGCCGCCTCGGCTTTCGCACCGCAGCTTGAGCAGTGTTTCGCCCCGACGAACATCATGGCGAAGCAGCGCGCGCAGGCGACAGTCTTGAGCCGCGCGCCGCAGAACTCGCAGCGCGTCGCGTCGCTCGTCGCGGCGGCCCCGCACGTCGGGCAGTGGAGTGTCTCCGCTTGCGTCATCCGAGGGCTCCGCTGATTATTTGACCACCATGCTGTTCTTCAAGACAACGCTGGCCGAAAATCTCCCGTCGCAGACGCCGCGGATGGTCGCCTGCTGGCCGGGCTGTAGCGCAGACATCTCGCCATGCTGACTCTCGTTGTAAGTGCAGTGGACTTCGATGTACTTGTTCTCGCCCTTGAGGTCAACGTAAAAGTTGTTCTGAAAATCTTTCCCCTTGCGCGAGACGGTGCCCGTGACATCTAACGTCTGGCCCTTGTACTTGCCCGCGCCGTCGGCCGGCTCCATCCTGTAAGCCTCGACCAGCTCCTCGGCCGTCATGGCCTTGCCCGGCGCGACCTGTGGCTCGGCCCCCGCGCCGGACTGGTTGGAGCCGGACTTGTTGCAGCCCGTTTGAAAGCAGAGGACGACGAAGGCTGCGAGGACGACGAGCGCTGTTTTCATCTCTGTTCTCATGGCAGATGTTAAAGATTAACACCGGCGCGGGCCTCTTTGCCATCCGTTTTTTTCGCGGCTGGACTCGGGCCGAGGCCGTGTGCGATGCTTCGCACACCAACCCAACGACAGTTCGCGCCGACCCCTGGTTATCATGTGTATCCCCTCCGGGGATACAAACCAGACACTAGTTTTTCTTCTCCTCAGGCCCGCTCTCTTCGAGGGGCGCGAAGGCCGTTCTGCCTTTGAAGACGCGGAAGAGGTAGTAGAAAGAGGGGAAGAGGACGAGCGCGCCGACGGCCAGGGCGATGAGGAGCAGCCGCAACGTCTGCGGCGGGGCGGCGGCCGCGGCAATCGTGATGTCCGGCTCGACGATATACGGGAATTGTGCCAGCGCCCAGCCCCACAGAATCAGGCTCACCTGCGCGGCGGCGCACACGCGCGCCCAGGCGTACTTCCGCCGCCACAGAAAATAGAAAGCGCCGAGCGCAGCCACAGCGGTCGCCGCGTGCAGCGGCAAGGCCCACGCGCTCGCCATCAACCCGGCGCGGACCTTCGGCGCGCCCGCGCCCGCCAGCAGAAAGACCGCGAGCGCCAGCGCGCCCACAGTCACGCCCGCGATGAGCGCGCGCCGCCGGAAGTCCTCCCTGAGCGCCTCCTCCTTCGCCTCCAGCGTCAGGTAGACCGCGGCGAGAAACGCGAAGAGCGCGAGCGCGAAGAGACCGACGGCGAAGGGAAACGGCGCGAGCCACGAGCGCCAGAAGCCGCTCGTGACGATGCCGTTCTCCACCTTGATTGTGCCGGAGGCGATGGCCCCGACGGTGACGCCGAGCAGCACGGGCGTGATGATGCTCGCCGCCGAGAAGACGCGGCTCCAACGCCGCTGCACGTCGTCGCGCTGGGAGTCGTAGGTGCGGAACGTGAAGGCCGAGCCGCGCAGCACGATGCCGACGAGCAGCAGCGTCAGCGGGACGTGGAGCGCTGTGGCGATGGCCGCGAACGCGGGCGGGAACCCTGTGAAGAGGATGACGAGGACGAGAATCAGCCAGACGTGGTTCGCCTCCCAGACAGGCCCTATGGCCTCCGCGATCAACGCGCGCTGCTCGCGCCCGCGCCGCCCACGCGCCAGCAAGTCCCACACTCCGCCGCCGTAATCCGCCCCACCCAGCAGCGCGTAAAACATGAGCGACACCACCATCGCTCCCGCCGCCAACAACTCAAGCGACAGACCGACAAAAATAATGATGAATGCGGAATGCGGAATGATGAATGAAAAGGCCATAGTATTTAATTCATCATTCATCATTCCGCACTCCGCACTGCTTTTGGGCTCGCCGCCACCTGCCGCAGCAGGAGCCAGACGACTATGGCCGCGAGGAAGATGTAGAGCAGCGTGAAAACCAGAAATGGCACAATCAGGCCGGGCATCGGCGTGACGGCGTCCTTCGTCCGCATCACCCCTTGAATAATCCACGGCTGGCGGCCGACCTCCGTCACCGTCCACCCGGCCTCAATCGCAATCATCCCCGCCGGCGCGGCCAGGACGAGCGCGCGCAGGAACCACTTACTGTCGGGCAGCGCGCCACGCCGCCGCCACCAGCGCACGGCCCCCCAGAGCGCGACCGCCATCATCAGCATCCCCATCCCGACCATGACTTGAAAGGCCGTGTGGACTATCAAAATGTTCGGCCACTGGTCGCGCGGGAAAGCCTCCAAGCCTTTGACCTCTGCGCCTACGTCGTGAAAAGCCAGAAGGCTGAGGCCGTACGGAATCTCTATGGCGTAGCGCGTCTCGCCTGTCTCTTCGTCGGGGATGCCGCCGATGCGCAACGGCGCGGCCCGCTCGGTCTTGAACTGCCCTTCGAGCGCGGCGAGTTTGACGGGCTGATGCTGTGCCACCGCGCGCGCGCTCAAATCGCCGCTCAGAGGTTGGAGCAGAGCGGCTGCGCCTCCGACCGCGAGCGCGATGGCGAGCGCGCGGCGGTGGAACAGGTTCCCGCGGTCGCGCAGCAGCAGGTAGGCGTGTATCCCTGCGACCACGAAGCCCGTCGCGGCGTATGCGGCGAGCGTCATGTGCAGCGTCTGCGACAAGGCCATCGGGTTGAGCATCGCCGCGACGGGGTCAATGTTAACCGGGCGGCCGTCAGCCATCTCGAAGCCCGTGGGGCTGTTCATCCAGGCGTTGGCGATGACGACGAAGATGCCGGACAGCGCGCCGCTGACGGCGACGAGCACGCCCGCGAGGAGGTGTGCGCGCGGCCGCACGCGGTCCCAGCCGTACAGGTAGATGCCTAAGAAAATCGCCTCCGTGAAGAAGGCAAAGCCTTCGAGCGAGAACGGCATCCCGATGATCGCGCCCGCGTAGTTCATGAACTGCGGCCACAGCAGCCCCAGCTCGAAGGAGAGCACGGTGCCTGAGACCGCGCCGACGGCGAAGAGGATCGCGGTCCCCTTGGCCCAGCGCTTGGCGAGCACGAGGTAGACCTCCTCGCGGGTGCGCCGCCAGCGCCACTCGGCGATGACCATCAAGAGCGGCATCGCTATTCCGATGGCCGCGAAGACGATGTGGAAGGCCAGCGACATCGCCATCTGCGAGCGCGCCGCCAGTAAGTCAGACACCTTCTCTGGAACCTCACACGTTTGAAAGTGCGAAGAGTATAACACCGCGGGCGGGCGGCGCCTCTTTTAAGAGATATGAATAATTAAGCGCCGGTTGTGAAGGCGAGCTAATAACGCGGGCGGGCGTTTGCGCGCGCCCCAAACGAAGGTATGATTGACGCCAACTTGAAGACGACAGCACACCAGCCTCCCGCCACGGACACGACGCTCGTGCTCGCGCTCGACATAGGCACGTCGAGCGTGCGCGGGGCGCTCTACGACGAGGCTGGGGCGGAAGTCCAGGGCACGCAGGAGCGACTCGTGCGCGGCCTTGAGACGACCGCGGATGGCGGCGCGGAGATGGATGCGCGCGGAGCCATCGAGCAGACGGCCGAGGTGATTGACGCCGTCGTCTCGCGCGCGGCCGGCCTGGGCGCGCGCATCGAAGCGGTCGCGCCCGCCTGTTTCTGGCACAGTCTCGTCGGCCTCGACGCGGGCGGTCTTCCCTTAACGCCCGTCTACGGCTGGGCCGACACGCGCGCCGCGCGCTTCGCGCAAACTTTGAAGCGGCGACTGGACGAAAGCGCGGCTCACGCGCGTACGGGCTGCCGCTTTCACCCTAGCTACTGGCCGGCCAAGCTGCTCTGGCTGAGAGCAGAGCGGCCAGAGATTTTCCGCCGCGTGCGGCGCTGGGTGTCGTTCGGCGAGCTGCTCTCCGCGCGCTTTCTGGACGAGCCTGCGGCGAGCGTGTCTATGGCTTCGGGCACGGGCCTGCTGAACACGCGCTCGTGCCGCTGGGACGAGGAGCTTTTGGAGACGGTGGGCGTTCATGCGGAGCAACTGCCCGCGGTCGAAGAGGCGTACAGGCCGCTCGGCGAGTTGACAGGCGACTACGCGCGCCGCTGGCCGGCGCTCGGCGGCGCGCGCTGGTTCCCGGCCGTGGGCGACGGCGCGGCCAACAACATAGGGGCCGGGTGTACTACGCGCGAGCGTGTGGCGCTGATGGTCGGAACCTCCGGCGCGATGCGCGTCATGTGGGAGGGCGAGCCGCCGGCAGAGCTGCCCGCGCCGCTGTGGTGTTACCGCGCGGACGAACGCCGTGTCCTAGCGGGCGGCGCGCTCTCCGACGGCGGCGGCCTCTTTCAATGGGTGAGCGACGCGCTCGGTCTTGACGAGCGCGCGGAAGAGACGGAGAAAGAGTTGACGCTGATGGGGCCGGACGCGCACGGCCTGACGGTTCTACCCTTCTGGGCGGGCGAGCGCAGCACTGGCTGGAACGCTCTTGCGCGCGGCGCGATTCTGGGCTTGACGATGCACACGCGCCCCGCGGAAATCCTGCGCGCCGCGATGGAGGCGGTCGCCTACCGCTTCGCGCTCGTGGCGCGCGCGCTCGACCCACTCGCGCCAGGCGCTGAGGTAGTCGCCTCGGGCGGCGCGCTCGCGGCGTCAAAGGTCTGGCCGCAGATGCTGGCGGACGTGCTCGCAAGGCCCATCCGACTGACGGGCGCGGCCGAGGCTTCGAGCCGCGGGGCCGCGCTGCTTGCTTTAGAGGCGACAGGCAAGTTAAAAAGCATAGCGGCAGCCGAAGCACAGACAGTTCAGACCTTCGAGCCGGACATGTCGGCCCACGCGCGCTACCGCCTGGGCCTCGAACGGCACGAGAAACTTTACGCGCGCCTCGTCGCAGACGAAGAGGCGGCGGCCGCAATCAGTCGCCACACATAAGGCGCGCTTTAAGATTAAGAGCCGCCCTTTGCGCCTTTGGTTTTTCTTTCCTTGCGCCTTTGCGCGAAAAGGCTGTTCACGCAAAGGCGCAAAGAGAAGACGTAAGGCGCAAAGGGTTGCGTTAATCGGCAGCTTGAGTT
This sequence comes from uncultured Acidobacteriota bacterium, assembly GCA_963848875.1. Classification (GTDB taxonomy): domain Bacteria; phylum Acidobacteriota; class Blastocatellia; order Pyrinomonadales; family Pyrinomonadaceae; genus QHXM01. The sequence goes on along the minus strand of CAWKFJ010000006.1, from coordinate 235,747 downwards.
TTGGAATAATCTAACGAAGAGAGGGAACTTTCATGAGCGCGACTCCCCGGAAGGAAACCAACACGACCGCCGACCTGGATCAGCTTTGCATCAACACGATTCGCACGCTCACGCTCGACGCCGTGCAGAAGGCCGAGTCGGGCCATCCGGGGTTGCCCCTGGGGTGCGCGCCGCTGGCCTACCTGCTCTGGACGCGCGTCATGCGCCACAACCCGCGCAACCCGAAATGGCCCAACCGCGACCGCTTCCTGCTCTCGGCCGGCCACGGCTCGATGCTGCTCTACTCGCTGCTCCACCTGACCGGCTACGACCTGCCCTTAGAAGAACTGCAACGCTTCCGCCAGTGGGGCTCGAAGACGGCCGGCCACCCAGAGAACGTCTTGACGCCCGGCTGCGAGATCACCACGGGGCCATTGGGCCAGGGGTTCGCCAACGGCGTCGGCATGGCGATGGGCGCGGCGCACCTTGCGGCCAAGTTCAACCAACCGGAGTTCCCTCTCATAGACCACTACGTCTACAGCATCGTCTCGGACGGCGATTTGATGGAAGGCGTCGCCTCCGAGGCCGCCTCGCTCGCCGGCCACCTGAAGCTCGGCCGCCTCATCTACTTCTACGACGACAACCGCGTCACCATCGAAGGCTCCACCGATTTGGCCTTCACCGAAAATGTGCCACAACGTTTCCAGGCTTACGGCTGGCACACTTTGACGGTCGAGGACGGCAACGACCTCGACAGGATCGAGAACGCCATCCGCGAGGCGCAGAATGTGACCGACCGCCCGTCGCTCATCTCCGTCAAGACCATCATCGGCTACAGCCTGCCGACCGCGGGCACACGCAAGGCGCACTCGGACGCGCCCGGCGAGGAGGCCGTGCGCGAGGCCAAGCGAAAACTGGGCTGGCCCGAAGACAAGCACTTTTACATTCCAGACGAGGCGCTGGCGCACTACCGCGAAGTGGTGGAGCGCGGCGCGCAACAGGAGGAGGAGTGGAACGCGCTCGTCGGGCGTTACGAGCAATCGCACGCAGACTTAGGCTCCGCGTGGCGCACGACGATGAGCGGCGAGCTGCCGGAAGGTTGGGAGGATAAGTTGCCGTCGTTCGAGAACGCGAAGCCCGTGGCGACGCGCGCAGCCTCCGGCGAAGTCATCAACGCGCTCGCCCCGCACATGCCCATGCTCATCGGCGGCTCGGCCGACCTGGGCCCCTCCACCAACACCGACATCAAAGACGGCGGGAGCTTCCAGGCGGCAAGCTACCAGGGGCGCACGATCCACTTCGGCGTGCGCGAGCATGCGATGGGCTCGACGCTGACGGGTATCAGCCTCAACGGCGGCCTGATTCCTTACGGGGCCACCTTCATGTGCTTCTCCGATTACATGAAGCCCGCCATTCGCCTGGCCGCGCTCTCCGAAGTCCAGGTCATCTATATCTTCACGCACGACTCCATCGGCCTCGGCGAAGACGGCCCGACGCATCAACCCATCGAACACCTCGCGGCCCTGCGCGCCATCCCGCACCTCTACGTCATACGCCCGGCCGACCCGCACGAGACGCGCGAAGCCTGGCGCGTAGCCATCAAGCGGCGCGAGGCCCCGACCGCACTCGTCCTGACGCGCCAGAAAGTCCCCGTCCTGGACCAGACGAAGTACGCTCCGGCCGCGGGCGCGCAGCGCGGGGCCTACGTACTCGCGGAGGCGTTGGACGGCGAGCACAAGAAGGCTGCGCCCGCCCTCATCCTCCTCGCCACCGGCTCGGAAGTCTCGCTCGCCCTGGAAGCGCGCGAGAAGTTACAGCAGGAGGGCACGCCGACGCGCGTCGTCTCCATGCCCTGCTGGGAGTTGTTCGAGGAACAATCGAAGGAGTACCGCGACGAAGTCTTGCCGGCGGGCGTGACGGCGCGCCTCTCAATCGAGGCGGGCGCGCGCCTGGGCTGGGACCGCTACGTCGGCTCGCATGGCGACTGCGTCTCGATTGACCGCTTCGGCGCGTCTGCTCCCGGCGACGTGGCGCTCAAAGAGCTGGGCTTCAACGTCGAGAACGTGTTGGAGCACGCGCGCGGGCTTTTAGGAGGGTGAACGATGCGAATCGCCGTCGCAGCGGACCACGCGGGCTTCCCGCTCAACGAGCGTGTGATCGATGAGCTTCGCGCGCGCGGGCACGAGATAGAGGACTTCGGCACGCACGACGGGAGCTTGCCGGACGACTACCCGGACTACGCGCTCGCCGTCGGCCGCGCCGTGCAAAATGGCACAGCGGAGATCGGCATTCTGATTTGCGGCAGCGGCGTCGGGGCGTGTGTGGCCGCGAACAAGTTGCGGGGCGTGCGCGCCGCGCTCTGCGCAGACACCTACTCGGCGCGCCAGTCGCGCGAGCACGACGACTGCAACGTCCTGTGCCTCGGCGCGCGCGTCGTCGGCAGCGAGCTGGCGATGGAACTCGTCCGCGCCTTCGTCGCCGCCCGCTTCAACGGCGAGGAGCGCCACCGCCGCCGCCTCGCCAAAATCAACGACATCGAGCGCCACCAGTTCACCTGAAGAACCGTTCTGGTTTCACTCTGCGTTCCAAAACTCATCTCCATTACGGCAAGGAGAACCCCCATGAGAAAGTTGTTCATCGCCGTCATTCGGACTCTCGTTCCGCTGCTCTGCCTCTCAATTCAAATCTTCGCGCAGCAGCACGAGCAGACGCATGACGAGGGCTTTCACCCGCCTTATTACGACTATCCTTACGGGAGCCGCACGCCCGGCCACCGCTCCGTCTCCGTCGAGCAGGCCGTCGCGCTGGCCCTTCAGAACGCCTCGCTCTACCAACAGGCGCGCTTTGACGAGAGCATCAGCCGCGAGGACGTGCGCCAGGCGCGCGCCGCCTTCCTCCCGCAGTTCTCTGTCCCGCTCACCTACGTCGGCAACACCAACTCGCAGGTCCGCGCCGCGGGCGACCCAGTTATCTACAGTTTCGTCTCTTCGAGCGCGGTTAACGAGACCGCCGCCTTCATCAACGCTACGGGCGCGCTAGACCTCTCGGGCCGCCTGCGCGCCGCGCTGCGTCGCAGCCGCGCTCAACTCGCCGCCGCCCAGGCCGGTACTCTGGCGGCGCGCCGCGCCCTCGTCATCGCGACCGTTGATGCGTACTACGGCCTGGCGCTGGCGCGGCAGAAGCGCCGTCTGGCGGACGAGACGCTGGCGCTCGCCGAGGCTTTCGTCAAGATCGCTGAGAACCTGAAGGCGCGCGGCGAGGTCGGGGAGACGGACGTGCTCCGCGCGCGCTCGGCGGCGCTCCTCAGGCGCGAAGAGTTGGAGCAGGCGCGCGCCGCCGAGTCGGCCGCGATGGACTTGCTGCGGACGCTGACGGGCATCGATTTTGGCACACACATCGCGCAGCCGCTCTTGACGACCGGCCCGCCCTCGGCCGCCGACTTCGACGACTACACGGAAGAGTTGATCAAGGGGCGGCCCGAGCTGAATCAGCTCGACGCGCTCAAGCGGGCGGCCCTCGAAGACGCCGACGCCGCGCGGCGCGAGCTGTGGCCGGAGCTGACCTACAGCCTCAACGGCGGCTTCGACGCGGCCGACTTCCGCCCGCTCTCGCGCTACGCCGGTGGCCAGGCCATCGTCAGCCTCAACATCCCCGTCTTCAACTGGGGCGCGAGCCGCAGCCGCGAGGCGCAGGCGAAACTCCGTGCGCAGTCTCTAGACCTGCAACGCGAAGCGACCTTGCAGCAATTGCGCCAGGAGTTCTACACGGCGCGGGCAGGCGCCCTTTCGGCCATCGAGCGAGCGCGCATGACGCGGGCCGCGACCACAGCCTCGCAGCAGACCTTAACGCTCGCCTTCGCCGCCTACCGTCTCAAGAAGGGCACGATCCTGGACGTGATAGACGCGCAGGCGAACTACGCCGCCGCGCGCCTGGCGCACTACCAGGCCATCGCGGACTACCGCACCAACCGCATCCGCCTCGAAGCCGACCCGGCCCGCATGAGCCGCGCGACATCAAGCGTCACGACTCAGCCGCACACGATGCCAGAAGACGGAAGATGCGCCTTGACGCGGACGCAGGCCCCGCAGGTCGGCGGCCTGCGCCTGGGGATGACCGCGGGCGAAGCTCAAGGCGTCGTCCCTTCGCTGAGCTTACAGCCCGCGGACGACGAGGAGGGAGCAGTCCGCGCCACGCTCCGAGCGACTGAGCTACGAAGCAACGGCGCGCGCGCGTCGTACATGGAAGGCGTCGAGTCTGTCTCGCTGGAATTCACGAGCGGGCGGCTCACCTACCTCCGCGTCAACTACCCTGTGACGAACGCGTGGGAGAGCCCGGACGAGTTCATCGGCGCGCTCGCCGCGAAGTTAAACCTCAAGGGACGCTGGAAACACTTCTACGACTGGGAGACGAAGGACGTGCGCGACACCAAGGAGCTGCGTGACCTCGCGCTCGAATGCGACGGCTTCCGCCTGAGCGCCGGCATCGGCGTCGAAGGCATCGGCGGCGACCAGACGCCGCACTTCGAGCTGGAAGAAACAAACAAGTAAAAAAGAGGAACGGAAGACCTCGGAGGGGTCTAACAAGATAGCCAGGGGTCAGCGAGCGAAAGCGAGCGCTGACCCCTGGCTATCTTGTGCGACCCTTTCAGGGTCTTTACTTTTATCTTCTCAGAGAACGACGCGGAGCGATCCTGGTACAATTTGAAACTCGGCGGGCGTGTGGCCGCGGACGTTGCCGTCGGCTTCAACGAGGAGGGCGTCCGCGGGCGTGTCCGTCTCGATGCGGACGCGGCGGGCGCGTAAAAGTCGGACGCGCTCGTTCTGTAGGTGCGCGCCGCGGCGGATGCGTGGCAGCTCGCGGAGGATGGTGGAGCGTTTGAGGTCGCGCGTCAGCACGAGGTCGATCAGCCCGTCGTCGTGTCGTGCGTCGGGCGCGAACATCATCCCGCCGCCGGCGTGCGTCCCGTTGGCGACGGCGATCAGGTTGGTCCGATTCTCTATCACCTCGCGCTCGTCCACGTAGACACGCGCCGGCCTCTCGCGCCACGCGGCCAGCGCGCCGCAGGCCGCCGCGACGAAACGCGCCTCGCCCGGCAGCCGCCTCGCCGCCGCCCCCTGCGACGCCACACGCGCCGCGACCTCAGCGCCCAAGCCTATCGTCGCCACGTTCAAGCAGATGAAATCTCGCTCGCCCTGCGACACGCGCCCGTGAATCACGTCGATAGGGCGCGCGCCGTCCGCCTCGTCTCCCCGCGCGTGGGCGATGAAGACGCGCAGCCATTCTTCCAGCGGCCTGCGGCGTCCGCCCGCCAGGCCCCGCGCAAAGTCGTTGCCGGTCCCTGCGGGCAGGACGGCGAGCGCGGCAGACGAGTTGACGGGCGTGGGCGCGACGTAATCGTCTTGCCCTGCGGCGAACTCGAAGAAGCCAGAGGCAGCCTCGCTCAGCGTCCCGTCGCCGCCGACGACGGCGATGGTGTCGTAGCCCTCTCTGAGCGCCGCGCGCACGCGCGCCGTCGCGTCGCCCGCGTGCGCCGTCTCGTGCGCGTCGAAGCTGAGACTGTTTTCGGCGAGCGCCGCCCTGACTTTGGGCCACGCGCGACGCGCGCCGGCCGACGCGGGGTTGATGATGACGAGCGTGCGGTGCTGCGGCGTGTCCATGTCCGGCCCACTCTACCACAGCGGGACGAGCCCCGGAGTTTGGTGGTAAGCTAAACGCATCCCGCATTCCCGGAGGGCTTTCTAAGATGCGCGCAGTCGTCATCGTCTCGCACGGAGGCGTCGAAGGTCTTGAGGTGCGCGAGGTCGAGCGCCCCGCCGCGCCTGCGGCCGACCGCGTACTCGTGCGCGTGTACGCCGCGGGGCTGAACCGCGCCGACATACTCCAGCGCAGAGGTTTCTATCCGGCCCCGCCCGGAGCGCCGCAGGACATTCCGGGCCTGGAGTTCGCGGGCGAAGTCGTCGAGACTGGCAGCGAGGCGCGCGCCGTGCGCGTGGGCCAGCGCGTCTTCGGCGTCACGGCCGGCGGCGCGCAGGCAGAGTACGTGCTCGTGCCAGAGTGTACGCTCGCGCCCGTACCGCCCAACCTCGACTGGCACGAAGCGGCGGCCGTCCCCGAAGCCTTCATCACGGCGCACGACGCGCTCTTCACGCAGGCTCGCCTTGAGCTGGGCGAGCGCGTGGCGGTCCACGCCGCTGGCTCCGGCGTCGGCCTCGCCGCCGTCCAACTGGCGCGCGCGGCCGGAGCCCGTGTCTTCGGCACGTCGCGCACGGCCGAGAAACTGGAACGCGCTCTCTCTCTGGGTCTGGACGAGGCCATCGCCGTGGGCGACGACCCCACGGCTTTCGCTCGCGCGGTGAGCGAGTTGACGGGCGGCGCGGGCGTCCACGTCATTCTTGATCTGGTGGGCGGCCCGTACTTGCAGCCCAACCTTGAGGCCCTGTCACTGCGCGGCCGCCTGCTGCTCGTCGGGACGACCGCGGGCGCGAGCGCGGCCCTCAACTACGGCCTCGTGATGGCGAAGAGGCTGCGCATTATTGGCACAGTCCTGCGCGCGCGCTCGATTGAGGAGAAGGCGACCGCCACACGCCGCTTCGCGGCCCACGTCGTCCCGCTCCTTGAGCGCGAAATCGTGCGCCCGGTGATCGACAAAGTCTACAGCCTGGACGAAGTGCGCGCGGCCCACGAGCGGCTGGAATCCAACGTGAGCTTCGGCAAGATAGTCTTGAAGATTGACAGCGACTAGGTCATGCGGGGCGGTGGGAATAGCGTTTCCCGCGTCAACAATCCTGGGTAGTGGCTTGGTTTGAAATTGAGTGTGTGCCCAAGCGGCGTTCACCGCAGAGACGCAGAGAGCGCAGAGGGGGCGCAGAGAAAAGCATTCAAGCCTCTGCGCTTCCTCAGCGTCCTCTGCGTCTCCGCGGTGAGTCCGACGTGCCAGACACTCAACTCCAAACTGACCCACTACCCAATCCTAGAGGCTATAGATGGTTTACAGGTTTCTCTTCTGCGCTCTCGTGTCGGCGCTCACCTGCGCCGCTTACGGTATGAATGAATCTTCAAACGCAGACCCGCAGCCGGGCGTGGCGCGCGAATTGGCCCGTTTTCGCGCCGCACACTACGGCAACGTCCGTTACAAGCTGCAAATCGAACTCGCGCCCGGCGCGGAGTTGCTGAAGGGGTCGGAGGAGATTCGCGTCACGCTCGACGCGTCTGTGACTGAGCTTGTCCTCGACTGGCGCAAGTCCAAGCCGCAGGCGCGCGTCTGGGAGATAGAAGTCAACGGGCGCGCAGCCGCGGACGCGCGCGAGGTCAACGACCACATCGTCATTCCCGGCGCGTACCTTGTGAGAGGCGAGAACGTCGTCCGCCTCAAGTTCGAGTCGCCCATCCAGACCTCCGGCAGCGCCGTGACGCGCTACCTCGACCGCGAGGACAACTCCGAATACCTCTACACGCTCTTCGTCCCGTCGGACGCGAGCACGGCCTTCCCCTGCTTCGACCAGCCCGACCTGAAGGCGCGGTTCCAACTGGAGGTCACGGCCCCGTACGCCTGGGAGGTCATCTCAAATACTTATCCGAAGGAAGAGCATCTCAGATTCTTAGACCCGCACGAACCGATACCCCCCAACGAAAAAAAACGGATTCTGTTCCACGAAACAGAGCCGCTCAGCACCTACCTCTTCGCCTTCGCCGCAGGCCCCTTCAAGGAGTTCAAGGACGAAACCTCGCGCGTTCCGATGTCGCTCTTCGTCCGAAAATCCAAAGCCGCGCGCGCCGAAAAAGAGTTGGCGGAAGTCTTCCGCCTGCACCGCAACTGTTTGGAGTTTCTCGCCGGCTATTTCGATTTCAAATATCCTTTCCCGAAGTACGACATCGTTATTGTGCCAGAATTCGCCTACGGCGGGATGGAGCACGCGGGCGCGACCTTCCTGCGCGAAGAAAGAGTCCTGTTCCCGACCGACCCGACGGCCGTGGACCTCGCGGCGCGCGCCGAGCTGATCTGCCACGAGGCCGCGCACCAGTGGTTCGGCGACCTCGTCACGATGCGCTGGTTCGACGACCTCTGGCTCAAGGAGGGCTTCGCCACCTTCATGGCTTACAAGGCTATGGAGAAGATTCTCCCTGGGCAGGACGCGTGGAAGATCTTCTACCAGCGGACCAAGCCCGGCGCCTACACGACCGACGTCACCAAGGGCACGACCCCCATCTTTCAGGAAATCCCCAACCTCTCCGCGGCCAAGTCCGCCTACGGCAACATCGTCTATCTCAAAGCGCCCTCCATGCTCCGGCAGGCAGAGTTCTACCTGGGCGCGCGGGAATTCCAGAAAGCCGTGCGCGAGTTGGTGCGCGAGCGCGCGTTCGGTAACGCAGAGTGGGCCGATTTGGTGAAGGCGTTCGAGCGCAGCTCCGGCCGCAAGCTGGACGATTGGGCCGCCGCCTGGGTGAGACGCCGCGGGCTGGCGCGCGTGCAAGTTAAATGGGACGCCGACCCCGCGGGGCGCGTCACACGCCTGACGCTCTCGCAGCGCGACGCGCTCGACGAAGGCGGAGCCTGGCCCATGCGCGTCCGGCTGCTCCTCATGGACGAGGCGCGCGGGCCTAAGACTTTGACCGTCACCATGAGCGGCGCGGGCGAGACGGTCGTCAAAGAGGCCGCGGGGCTTCGCCGGCCTGCCTACGTCTTCGCCAACTACGAGGACTACGGCTACGGCCTCTTCCTACTTGACGACGCGAGCCGCGCTTTCGTCGTCGAACATTTGGGCCAGGTCCGCGACGATTTTCTGCGCGCGCTCCTCTGGGGCTCCTTGTGGGACAGCGTGCGCGAAGCTGAATTAGCGCCCGCGGATTACATCAACCTCGCCATCAAGCTTATCCCTCGTGAGCGCGACGAGGTGACGGCGCAGGGCGTGCTCGCGCGCGTGCAGGCGGCCTTCAACCGCTACCTCTCGGACGCGCAGCGCAAGGACGTGGCCCCGCGCCTCGAACAGATGCTCGCAGATCGCATGGTGAAGGCTGAGACGGCGGGCCTGCGCATCACGAGCTTTCGCGCCTTCCAGGGTATAGCCACCACGGACGAGGGGCGCGCGACGCTCAAGCGCATCCTGCGCGACGAGCTGAAGATTCCGGGGATGCAACTGCGCTCGCGCGACCGCTTCGACATCATCACGGCGCTGATGACGAACGATGACGCGGAAGCCCCAGCCCTGCTCGCCGCGCAAAGCAAGGCCGACACGTCGGACGACGCGCGGCGCTACGCTTACGCCGCGGGCGCGGCGCGCGCCGACGCCCGCGTCAAGCAGAGCTACTTCGACGCCTACCTGACGGACCCGAAGCTCGCGGAGAGCTGGATCGAGGCGAGCTTCGGCCCCCTGAACGCCGTCAGCCAGGCGGAGCTGACGCGGCCCCTGCTCGACCCCGCGCTCAAAGAGTTGCCCCGCCTCAAGCGCACGCGCAAGATATTCTTCGTCAACGGCTGGCTCGCGGCCTTCATCGGCGGCCAGTGCGACCCGCGCGCGCTCGCCATCGTCCAGGACTTCCTAGGGCGCGAGCAGGGGCTTGACCGCGACCTTAAACTAAAGGTGCTCGAAGTCTCGGACGGCCTCGAACGCTGCGTGCGCATCAGGAAGAGGTACGCTGGAGGAAAGTGATGCGTGCGAGCCGGCCCGCCGTGATAAACTCAACGCAACGATCCACCCCGTTCAGCACAGATGAAACTTTCATTGGAGGCTGAGAGATGACAACAGAAGTTATCCGACAGGAACAGGAAGCGGAAGAAGAACAACTGGTGCGCTACAAGGCCACGATAGAAGAGTTCTGGGCGCTGCCGGAGTCCATGCTTCCGATTGAATACATCAACGGGGAGATCATCATGGCTCCAACGCCGACAGTCGCTCACCAGGCGGTGCTGCGAAACTTAGCTTTCGCTCTGCACGAATTCGTCCTGCGGACGAAGACTGGCAGCATCTTCTTTTCGCCGCTCGACGTGGTGCTGCCGAGCGGCGATGTCGTCCAGCCGGACGCCTTTTTTCTGACCAACGAAGAAGCGTTGCGGGCACTCGCGTCCAAGCGCGTGCAGGGCGCGCCATCGTTCCTGGTCGAAATCCTCTCGCCCGGTTCGGTCAAGCACGACACGCTGACGAAGCGAGAGCTGTACGAGCGAAATGGCATCCGCGAATACTGGATAGTTAACCTCAAGGCCAAAACAGTCGCGCAGTTGGTGCGGCGCGAAGAGCACTTCGAGCTGACCGAACTCAAGGAGGGCGACACGCTTCGCGGCGTCGTCCTCGAAGGCTTCGAGACGACGGTCGGCGCTCTGCTCAGTGACAGGTAGGGAAAAGCGTTTCCACTCTTTCATCAATCAAGCAGGTTATGGACTCGACAGCTTTTCTCGTCATCGCCATCATCGCCATCAGTGTGCTGGCCTTCCTGCTCTTTTTGGCCCTGTTCGAGCCGGGGCTAGCCTACAAGATCACGGCGCGCGACACGGAGCCGCTGGAGTCCGAAGACTTCCTCTGCGTCCTCGAAGCTATCACCGACTCGAAGATTCACCGCCGCGGGCGCGTCGAGGTCTTGACCAACGGCGAGGTCTTCTACGAGGCGGAACTCGAAGCCATCCGCCGCGCACGCCACAGCGTCAACATCGAGGCGTACATTTTCCAGAAGGGCGAAGTCACCAAAAGATTCGTCGAGGCCCTGACCGAGCGGGCCAAAAACGGCGTCCAAGTGCGTATGGTGTTGGACGCCGTCGGCAGCTTTGCGACGTGGGAGAGCTACTTCGCGGAGTTGCGCGCGGCCGGCGGGCAAGTCTGCTGGTATCACCCCTTGCGCTGGCACACTCTGGCGCGCTTCAACAACCGCACGCACCGCGAGATCGTCGTCGTTGACGGGCGCACGGGCTTTGTCGGCGGCGCGGGCTTCGCGGACCATTGGCACACAGGCGACGAGAAGAACCCGCGCTGGCGCGACACGATGTTCCGCGTAGAGGGCGAGGTGGTGACGAGCATCCAGGCGGGCTTCGTGGAGAACTGGCTCGAAGCCTCTGGCGAGATTCTGTCCGGGAGAGAGTATTTCCCGGAGAACGAAGTCGAGGATCGCTTGGAGGCGCTCGTCGTAGACAGCTCGCCCGGCAGCGGCGGCTCGACGCGCGCGCGCATCCTTTACCAGACGCTCCTGGCCTCGGCCGGTAAGAGCCTGCACGTCACCACGCCCTACTTTCTGCCGGACTGGAGCGTGCGACGCGAGATGGTGCGGGCTGTGCGCGAGCGCGGCGTCGAGTTGAAAATCATAGTCCCAGGCCGCCACAGCGACCACCTGCTGACGCGCCGCTCGTCGCGCCGCCTCTTCGGCGATCTGCTGAAAGCCGGGGCCAGAATTTACGAGTACGAGCCGGCGATGATTCACGCCAAGACGATGATCGTTGACGGCGTGTGGAGCGTGGTCGGCTCGACCAACTTCGACAACCGCTCGTTCGGCCTGAACGACGAGATCAACCTCGCCGCGCGCGACACGAAACTGGCCGCGCGGCTCGCGGAAGATTTCAGCGCCGACCTGGCCGCGAGCCGCGAAGTCACCTACGACGAATGGCGACGCCGCTCCATCTTCGAGCGCATGCACGAGTGGCTCGGCTGGGTTCTGGAACGGCAACAATAGTGGTCAGTGGTCAGTGGTCAGTGGTCAGTTAAAAGAAGAACTGATTCACTGACCACTGACCACTGACCACTGGCCACTGCTCATGCGCATCGTCACTTACAACGTACACAAGTGTCGCGGGATGGATAGGCGGGAGCACCCGTCGCGGATCGCGGAGGTGTTGCGTGAGACCGAAGCGGATGTCGTGGCGCTTCAGGAGGTCTTGAGCGTCACTGATTCGGCGCGCGAGCGCGACCAGGCGCGCTTCCTGGCCGAAGAGTTGAGGATGCAGTATCACATAGGCGAGAATCGCAAGCTCCACGGCGGCGCTTACGGCAACGTGACCTTGAGCCGGCTGCCGTTTCGGGAGGCGCACAACTACGACATCACCTGGAGTGGGCGCGAGCGGCGCGGCTGCCTGCGCGCGGACTTTGAGGTCGAGGCGGGCGCAGGCGAGCGGCTCCTGCACGTCTTCAACATACACCTCGGCACGGCCTTCATAGAGCGCCGCCACCAGGCGCGCCGCCTCGTCTGCGACGAGATACTGAACAACCCTGAGCTGAAGGGCGCGCGCGTCGCGCTAGGGGATTTCAACGAGTGGACGCGCGGCCTGGCGACGCGCCTCCTGGGGACGCACCTGCAAAGCGCCGACGTGCGCCACCACCTGAAACGCGCCAGGACTTATCCGGGCGTGCTTCCCCTGCTCCACCTCGATCACGTCTACTACGACGGCGCAGCCCTCGAACTCCTTCGCCTGACGCTCCACCGCAGCCGCACGGCGCTCGTCGCCTCAGACCACTTGCCTCTCGTCGCGGATTTTCAATTCAAGTGAAGACGCCGGAGGGGTCGTTACCTTTTACCTTTGGCCTTCGTTCCGTTCCGGTTCGGCTGGCGGGACTGGGGGTTGACAAGAGGCTCCACGCGGCGGGCGGCGGCGTCCGTGATGACGGAGAGGCCGTGGACGCGCTCGGCGCTGAGGGCGCGCATGAGGTCGTGCGCCTCGGCGTAGGTCAGCCCCATCGCCTCGCATCCGCGCTCGCTGAGGACGGCCCAACGATTTTCTGTCAGCTCGCTCACACACGGCCCTCTTACTTGTTCGATTTGTCGGGCAGCCGCGCTTCGGCCGTGTACTTCCACTGCGCGTCAGAGCCCGAGGGCGGGCACGCCGCCTTGTAGTTGTCCACGCGCAGCTCCGGCATCTGGCCCGCGGGCGCTGGGGCCTGGTAGACGACCGCCGCGGCCAGCCCAGGGTTGTTCTCACCTTCCGCCTCGCAGCCGCTGAAGTAGGTCGTCCCGAAATCCTTGAGGACGCGCAACTGCCCCTGCTGGATTTGCACGAGCTTGGCCCACTCCACGGCCTGCCCCATCTGCATGTAGTAGTAGCCGAGCAACAGTTCGTTGACGCCGTCGCGGTTGAGGTCGAGCGTGCGGACGATGAGCGAGAGGTCCGGGACCGGGTAGTCCGCGACGTAAGTTTCGCCCGCGAAGATAGCCAGGTATTTCGGGCCGTCGTTGTCGGCCGGGCTGCCCGAGTGCGTGTCTATGATGTAGGCGGTCTCCTTCGCGCCAGAGGCTGTGAAAGAGCCTTCGGCCACGGCCGAGACGGTCGCGTCGCTCATCTCGCCTTGCAGCCTGTCCCAGATGCTGCCGGGCGTGAGGTCTCCGCCTTCCGTCTGCGGCGAAGCCTCTGGGCTCGCCGTCGGGGCGGGCTGCGGCGCTTTCTCCTGGTGCGCGCGCGCGACGGCCATGATGATCTTCTCTTCCTGCGCCTTGTCGAGCGCGGGGCGCGGCAGCGGGTCGTGCTTGCGCCAGTCGTAGAGCACGTCACGCGCTGCGGCGAGCGCGAGCGACATGGGCTGCTGTCGGCTTCGGAAGAGGTCCGCGAGATAGCTGGCCGGCGCGGCTACGGCGCGGCCCGCCCCGCCGGCCTCGACGACGACGCCGATGACTTCGCCCTGCGCGTTGAGGAGCGGCCCGCCCGACAGAGCTTGCGCGGCCTGCGCGCTCACCTCTATGCGGTCCTCGTCGCCGTAGCCCGAAATTGTGCCAGGAGCGTAGGCCGCCTCGGATTTTGTGCCAGCGCCGACGACGGCCACCTTGTCGTTGAGCGTCGTGTCCTTCCGGTTGCCGAGCGCGAGGCCCGGAGCCTTGGCCCGCGCCACGCGGAGCGTCACCAGCCCGTGCTCGCGGTCAACGCCCGTGACGCTCGTGACTTCGAGGGCGTTCGTCTGGCCGACGAACGTGACGCTGCCACGCGTGGCCCCTTCGATGACCGAAAGCGCCGTGACCAACTCGTCCGACTTGAAGAAGAAGCCGCTGGCCTGGCGCGTGACGCGCCCGTTCGCGTCCTGCATCGTCAGGCTGACGACCGAAGGCAGCGCGTCGCGGAAGGGCAGTGGCACGGCGTCGTAAGCCGTGGGGGCCGTGGCCGGCGTCACGGTCCTCACGCCCGACGCGCGCCAGAGCAGAAGGACTGTGACGGCCATCGCAACGGCCAGCGCCGCGGCTGTGCCAATGAGCCACCACTTTTTCGCGCTCGGCCGTTTTGCGGGCAGCGCGCGGCCCGTCGGAAGCACTACCGCGCCCCCGCCGTTGTTCGGCGCTCCGACGGGCGCTGGGGCGGCCGCAGGCGTCAAGACCATCGTCGGGTCGCCGCCGATGCCTATGGCCGGCAGACGCCCCGAACGCGGCGCGGTCGGAGCGGTGACGCGCGTCATCTCGTCGTCCTCGACGGGCGCGGCGTGCGCGAAGACCGCGGGCGCTGTGACACCGAGCGCGGCGCGCATCTCGGCGGCGTTCGCGGGGCGGCGCGAGGGTTTGAGCGAGAGCGCGCTCACGAGCAGGTTCGAGAAATCTTCCGGCACATTCGGGTTGACCTGATGCGGGGACGGCAGCGGGTCTTCCTTGTCGTCCAGGAGGTCCGCCGCGCGCTTGAGCGCGTCTTCGGGCGCGCGGTTCGTGAGCAGTTGGTAGAGCGTGGCGGCCAGAGAGTAGAGGTCCGAGCGCGGGCTCGTGCGCTCGCCCTGAATCTGTTCGAGCGCGGCGTAGTTGAGCGTGTAGCCAATGACGCTCATCCCCGAAGAGGTGCGCGTCATGTGACCTGCCGCGCCCTTCGCCAGGCCGAAGTCCAGGAGCACGATCTTGCCCTGCGCCGTCAGCTTCAAGTTCGACGGCTTGATGTCGCGGTGAATGATGGGAGGCTCGAACGTGTGCAGGTAGTCCAAGGCGTCGAGCAGATCGTCTGCCCAGCGTCGGACTTCCGCTGGCGAGAAGGGGCGCGAGCGGCGCGAGAGCAGATCGCCCAGGTCGTTGCCTGGGATGAACTCCATGACGAGGAACTGCCCGTCGTTCTCCGTGAAGTGGTCGATCACTTTCGGGAGTACCGAGTGACGCAGGTTAGCCAGGAGCCGCGCCTCACGCTCGAACGCCCGCTTGAGTTCGTCCGTGTCGGCCAGCGTCTCCTTGAGCGCGACCGTGCGGTGCAGGCGCTCGTCCACGGCCTCGTAGACCGCGCCCATCCCGCCCTTGCCTAACTGGCGGATGATGCGGTAACGGCCTTGCAGGACTGTGTCGGCGGCTGGCATCGCGCTTCTCCCGTCTGCTCACGCGTGAGTTTATCTTTAACCGGGGAGATTTGCTAGACGAACCCACGCGAGGCTAATTGCCAAGAGCAGTGGTCAGTGGTCAGTGGTCGGTGGTCAGTTAAGAGCAAAAGCGTTTTTCTTTTAACTGACCACCGACCACTGACCACTTTAACTAAAGTTGCTGAAGAGGACGGCGTCGCTGGTGACGATGCCGCGGGCGCAGGCGAGCTGGCGGCCGTCGCGCGACCACTCGAAGGCGAAGATGAGGTCGGATTTGAAGTTGGTCAACTGCACGGCGGGGCCGCCGTCTACCGGCTGGCTCCAGATGTTCGAGACGCCGCTGCGCGAATCGACGTAAGTCAGCGCCGTACCGTCGGGCGACCAGCGGACGATGTTCGACGGCAGGGTGAAGAGCTTGACCGGCTGCCCACCCTCGAACGGGATCAAGGCGATGCCGAGCTGCGTGTCGGGCCGCTCGTCCCAGTAGTAGCAGGCAATCGTCTTCCCGTCGGGCGAGACCATAGGCCCCATCGAGAACTTGTCGTTGAGCTGGACGGGCGGGCCTCCGTCAATCGGGATGCGCCAGAGGTTCGGGTTCGTCGCGCCGAAGGAGGTGTAGATGATCCACTTGCCGTCGGGCGAGAACGCGGGGTTGCGGTCGTAGTTGCCGTCGGTCAGTTGCTTCGGGTCCGAGCCGTCCGCGTTCATCCGCCAGATATTGTGACGACCGTCCTTGCGATCTGAGACGAAGACTACGTAGCGGCCGTCGGGCGAGACTACGGGACTGAAATTGGTCCCGGAGTCGAACGTCAACTGCTTCGGGTCTGAGCCGTCCGCGTTCATCACCCAGAGGTCGCGGTTGCCCGAAACGTCGGACGAGTAGACGAGGCGGCCGTCGGGCGTCCACGTCCCGCCGTAGAACTTGGCGGCCCCCGACGTAATCTGCTTGGCTAGGCTCGCGTCCACGGGCGTCGTCGCCGCTGCGCCGCTGCGCTGCGCTGCCGCGGGGCGCTGCGCCGTCTGTGACGTGGCGGCCAGCCCCGGCGCGACCCAGATATTGGTGCTCTGGTCGTAGCGCACCGTGACGAGGTCGCCCGTCTGCGAGGCGACCGAGACGCCCGTGTAGTTGTTCAGGTCGTTGGTGACGCGGCGCGCCGTGCCCTCCGGGTAGGAGAGGTGCCAGATTTGCGAGAGCCGCGAGTCCTTGTCCACGGCGTTAATCAGCATCCCGCTCCCGTCCGAGAGCCAGGCGAGCTGGCCGATGCCGGGCCAACTCTCTTGCGTCAGCGGCTTCTCGGTCCCGTCCGCCAAGCTGACCTCGACGATGGTCATGTCTTTGCCGGTCGCCGCGTTCCCGGTCGAGACGGCGAGCGCCTTGCCGTCGGGCGACCACGCGAGCCGCTCGTAGAACTGCGGCGACTTGGCGGCGGCGAGCCGCCTCTCTTCGGTCCCGTCCGCGTTGGCGATGAAGAGCGTGTACTCGGCCTTGGTCGGCTCGCCGCGCATGAAGGCCAGTTGCTTGCCGTCGGGCGAGAAGGTGACGGGCGTGTCCACGTCCGACAGAATCTTCTTGGGTACGCCGCCAAAGACGCTCACTTGGTAGAGTTCGCGTATCGGTCTGTTGGCCGAGCCCGCGGTGTAGTAGACGTAGTTGCCGTCGGGCGAGAGCGTGACCCCCGCGAACTCGACCTCCGCGGGCTCGACGATCTGCACGTTCCGGGACGTGGCGACCTGGCGGACCCAGAGGCTGCGCTGCCCGCCGTCGGTGACGACGTAGGCGACGACCTTGCCGTCGGGCGAGATGGCTGCGCCGCTGCTCTTGCCGGTCGTCGTCAGCCGCGTGACCTTCATCGGCTGGAGCGCCCGCGGCGCGCGCTTGGCGCGCTGGTGCAGGTACATGTAGACGAGCCCGGTGATGACGGCGGCGAAGGCCGCGACGAGCGCGAGCACCGTCCACTGCTTGAACCGCTCGCCACGCTGCGGGCTCGCCGCCATCTGGCCTGAGGCAATCGTCGAGCGCATCGCGGGGACGTGGCTCGTGTGCGCGGCCCTCTCGTTCTCGAAAGAGTTCTGCGCGCTGATGGTGTTGAAGGCGGCGAGGCTGCGCGAGTCCGGCGGGACGGAGATTTCGAGCTTGGCCTCGAAGTCCACCTCCTGCTTGAGCGCGCGTAGGTCTACGAGCAAATCCTTAACGGTCTGGTAACGCTCCTCGCGGTCCTTGCGCAGCGCCTTCCTCAAAATCCTTTGCAGCTCCAGCGGCGTCTCGTAAGGCCCGCCCGGCAGCGGCGGCGGCTCGCGGTCGAGCACGGCGACGATCACGTCGCTCGTCGTCTCGCCAGAGAAGGGGACGCGGCCCGCGACCATCTCGTAGAGCACGCAGCCCAGGCTCCAGATGTCCGTGCGCGCGTCGAGCTGGAAGCCGCGCGCCTGCTCCGGCGACATGTAGGAGACGGTCCCCATGACCATGCCGGGCGAAGTGTTGACGAGCATCTTCGTCTGCGCTTCCGTGTCCACGAGCGAGGCTTGCCGCTCGGTCGGCTTCGCCAGACCGAAGTCGAGCAGCTTCACGTAGCCGTCCTTGCGCAGCATGATGTTCTCGGGCTTGATGTCGCGGTGGACGATGCTGGCGGAGTGCGCGGCCGTGAGCCCGGCGGCGATCTGCACGGCGACATCGAGCGCCTCGGAGAGCTTCAGCCGTCGGCCTGCCATGTGCTTGCGCAGCGTGATGCCGTCGATGTACTCGGTGGCGATGAAGTGCGCGCCCGTAGTCTCGCCGATCTCGAAGATGGTCAGGATGTTCGGGTGGTTCAAGGCCGAGGCGGTCTTGGCCTCCTGCACGAAGCGCTGCATGCGCTGCTGGTCAGTGGCGATCTCCGAGGGCAGAATCTTCAGCGCCACGACGCGGTCGAGCGTGGTGTCGCGCGCGAGGTAGACTTCGCCCATCCCGCCCGCGCCGATGCGGGAGCGGATTTCGTAACGGCCTAGACTCGTGCCTGTGCTGATTGCCATCTGAAAATTCGTAAACGCAACGAGCGTCGGAGACGACTCGTGCGAATACCCCCTTGTACGCAGCCCTGGCGATTTTAGTTGCGTTCGATGGCCGACTGCCAGCCGGCCGAGGACGTGAAACTGATTATAGAACAGTTCTTACGCGTCCGCCGCACAGCGAATCCCCGCGAAAGCGATGCGGAACTGGCGGCGGAAGAAGTTACGGAACGAGATGCGCAGCACGTTGCGGCGCGTTGCCCACGAGCCACCCTTCAGGACGCGGTGATCGTTGTCGAACCAGGCTGCCGAGTATTCCGGGTATGGGAACGCCTTGAAGTCCGGGTAGCCCGCAAACGGGCTGCTCGTCCACTCCCAGACGTTGCCCGTCATGTCCAGGAGCCCCTCCGGCGTCGCGCCTGCCGGGAAACTCCCGACGGGCGTCGTCCCCCAATACGAAAAATCGAAATTGCAAAGCGCCGTCGTAGGCTCCTCGTCGCCCCAACTGAAGCGCCTCTTCCGCCGTCCGGCGTCATCCCAGCCCGCGGCCTTCTCCCACTCGGCCTCGGTCGGCAGCCGCTTTCCGACGAAGCGCGCGTAAGCCTCCGCCTCGTGCCAACTGACGCCGGTGACCGGGTGCTTCGCGGCCTCCGCTTCTTCGCCGAACATCGTGCGCACGCGCCACCGGCCGTTCTCCTCCTGCTTCCAGTAGAGCGGCGCTTCCCAATTCTCACGCTCGCGCCACTGCCAGCCCTCATCATTCCAGAACTCGCGCCGGAGGTATCCTCCCTCAGCGACGAAACGCTCATACTCCTCGTTGGTCACCGGCAGCTTGTCCAGCTTGAACGCCGGGACGCGCACGCTATGAGCCGGGCCTTCGTTGTCGTAAACAAAACCGTTTGCGCTCGCCCCCATCACGAACTCGCCCGCGGCAAACTCGACCATCCCCGGCTCGGCCTTGCTCGTCACCGCAGGCGCGTGCGTCGCGGGCCTCGCCTTCTTCTCTGGCGCAAGCAGATGGAAGAGATAAGCGAGCGTCTCCTGGTGCTGCTGCTCGTGCTCAAGGACCAGGCTGTAGACGTAGCCGTCGCGCTGTAGAGCCTCGCTTTCATCAAACTCGGCGCGCTCCAAATGTTTCAGCACCCGCCCGCGCACACGCTCCAGGTAGCTCTCCATCTCGCGCCGTGTGGGCAGATTGCGCGACTCCTCGCGCGGCGTGTTGATGGGGTCGAAGATGCGCTCGTAGCGCGCGTCGGGCGCGGGTTCATTCTTCAGCTTTTGCAGCAGCCAGTAAGACTCGAAGACGCCTATGTGAGCCAGGTGCCAGATGATGGGCCGAAAGCCGAACCCAGGGCTCTCGTGCAAGTCCTCTTCGCGCGCCAGGTCGAAGAGCGCGAGCGTCTGCGCGCGCGTCTCCGCCATCTGCCGCTTGATCGCTTCAACCTCTTGCTCAGTCAAATCTGCCACCCGCCCCCGCAGCGTATTAATATATGGACGCCGAATGAGCTATCATACCAGAAGGACGGGTGCGGACAGGCGTGCGTTATCAACTTCTCTAAACCTTGGCATTCAGTATTCACAAACAGAAGGACTCCAGATGCCCGTGAACACGCCCGACAGCGCCGACGCCGAACCACTGGTCATACACAACTTGGTCCGCGAAGACGCGCGCCAGCGGTTCGCAGACGACGTCAGCTCCGGCCTCTCCTCCACGCCGAAGCATCTTTATCCGAAATACTTCTACGACGAGCTGGGCTCGCAACTCTTCGAGGCCATCTGCCTGCTGCCGGAATACTACCTGACGCGCGCCGAGAACGAGATTCTCGCGCGACACTCGGACGCGATAGTGAGTGAGGTTTCCGCCCCGAAGGTTTCACTCCTTGAGATGGGCAGCGGCAGCGCCTTGAAGACACGCCTCGTCATCGAGGCGCTCTTGAGAAAACAGAGCGACTTGCTCTACGTCCCCGTGGACATCTCGGCCAGCGCGCTCGAAACCAGCTCGCGCGTGCTCCTCCAATCCTATCCGCAACTGAGCATCGAAGCCTACGCGGCCGACTACTACGACGGCCTCAGCGCGCTCTCCGAGACGCCGCGCGGGCGCACGCTCGCGCTCTTCCTCGGCTCGAACGTAGGCAACTTCGACCCTGAAGAAGCGCGCACGTTTCTCAGCGCCCTGCGCCGCGTGCTCGCGCCCGGAGACGCGCTGCTCCTGGGCGCGGACTTGAAGAAGTCGCGCCGCGCGCTCGAAGCGGCCTACGACGACTCGCTCGGCGTGACGGCGGCCTTCAACCTCAACCAGCTCGCGCGCATCAACCGCGAACTGGGCGCAAACTTCGACCTGCGCGCCTTCCGCCACCAGGCCGTCTACAACGAAGAGTTGGGCCGCGTCGAAGTCTACGTCGTCAGCTCCCGCGCGCAGCGCGTCTCTATCCTCGGCCTCGGCATGGAAATCGAGTTCGACGAAGGCGAGCGTCTCCACACAGAGAACTCTCACAAGTACGACCTCGCGGGCCTCTCGGAACTGGCCGCCGCCACAGGCTACACGCGCGCCCGCACCTGGCTCGACGAGCGCGAACAGTTCAGCAGCAATCTTTTCCTCGCGGCCGAGTGAGCAAGCAGTAACGGATAACGCATTTATAGTTTTGTCCCGCAGAGACAGTAGCGCGTTAGCAGTTTTTGTCTGACGACGCCCGCGTTATGGGGATCACCCCGCGCCCGGCGACGCTTGAACCTTTAAGGCTCGTGCTGAAAGAGATGGCAGAGCGGTTCGATGGCGTTGATAATGGCTATTGCACGCTCTGCCACTCGCACCGCCTACGTGATATGCAGGGCAAGGCTCAACCCTGCACGAATGTCCGCTGCTTATCCTGCCGCGTCGCGAAGGTGCTAAGCGCGTAAATCCGAAGGCCGGGAATATAGGCACGGCCGCTCCAAAAATAGCAGTAATTTCATACCTTTTTAGAGAGGCTTTTTTCTTATTTGCCTGAGCACGGTTTTGCTGTATCATCTAAAGTCCTATAGTTGAAACAAAGTTCGGCAAATAATACGTACTCTTTTGAGGGTCTTGTTAGGGCTTCACTATTATCACGGGGCGTTAAGCCAAAGCTCCGGTCTGGGGCATAAGGCCGCATGTCCATCGAAACCGCATGCAAACTGCTCGGCTGGCCGAGGCCAGACCAAATTTTATCCCCCAAAGGCTCAGGGCCTAAGGTTATTGCTCAGCTTGCGAAGGAAAAACTAGGGCACACTGTAAATCGTCTCTCAGACGTTGAAGGTGTTAACGTTGGAGTATTAACCGAGAACCCGGAATCTAACTCTACTCAAGTACCGATAGCTATTGTCTTGGAGTTCCAAAATAAAGTATCTCCCGATACTTTAAGAGCAGCTCACGCCCTTGCTTGGAACTTCTGCCGTTCCCCTTTATTGGTCACGATTGAACCTGATGTCCTGCGCGCGTGGACCTGTTACGAGCCTCCTGCTGAACCTAACATTTTTTCTTATGACGTGGCGGCAGAAATAGAAGACGCCAGGATAGATTTAGAAAACACCCTGTCACTTTCTGAACAAGCGGCCAGAGCCCTTCACTGGGTGCAACTAATCTCCGGGCAGTTTTTTCGGGACCGCGCGAATCGTTTCAGACCTGAGCAGCGGGCGGACAAAATGCTGCTTGGTAATCTCAAATATATACGCGAAAAGCTCTATGAACTAAAACTGGATTACGATGTAATTCATGATTTACTAGCTCGAATAATCTTCATTCAATTTCTCTTTCAGAGAAAAGATACCTCCGGCAAACCTGCACTAAATGAAAAATTGTTGGCGAAATTACACCGGGAGGGGACTCTATCAGCCACCTATCGAGATTTAGGTGGCATCCTGACAAATTACGACGACACGTATCAGCTATTTCGTTTCCTTAATAACAGGTTCAATGGTGATCTATTCCCTGGCGAAGGGGCTACAGAACCGATCCGCGAGGCAGAGTGGCAAGCCGAAATGGAACAGGTTAAGCCACCGCACCTTGAGTTGCTTGCCGAGTTTGTCAGCGGCAGTATCGAAATGGAAAGAGGCCAGTGGACCCTTTGGCAGCAATACTCGTTTGATGCAATTCCGCTTGAGTTTATCAGCAGCATATATGAGGTATTCGTAAACAAAGATAACACCGGCATGCACTATACCCGCGCGCATGTCGTTGATTTTATGCTTGACGCTGTCCTCCCTTGGGACGGAACCGAATGGGACTTAAAAATTCTTGACCCGGCATGCGGGTCGGGAATTTTTCTAGTAAAGGCGTTTCAGCGTCTAATTCAACGCTGGAAGAACGCCAATCCTGGACAAGAGCCCTCCGCTCCCTTCATGCGCCGTTTACTCGAAAACAATCTATTTGGTGTTGACATTGATGAGCATGCAGTCAGAGTCGCGTCCTTTAGTCTTTATCTTGCTCTATGTGACGAAATTGACCCTCGCAGATATTGGCAAATAGTGAGATTCCCTAGATTGCGGGAACGACAGGTGGTGAAGGCTGACTTCTTCGAAGAGGACGAGCCACTGTTTAAGCTACATCAGGACATAACTAAATATGACCTGATAGTCGGCAACGCCC
The DNA here is from genome assembly GCA_963848875.1 of uncultured Acidobacteriota bacterium. Taxonomy (GTDB): domain Bacteria; phylum Acidobacteriota; class Blastocatellia; order Pyrinomonadales; family Pyrinomonadaceae; genus QHXM01. The sequence goes on along the minus strand of CAWKFJ010000006.1, from coordinate 212,968 downwards.
CTTGGGGCTTTGGCAGCCTCCTTAAATCAACCTCCGCAATAAAGTGGGCAACCCATAATGGTTGGGAGACGGCCTACAATGATATTGGCCCACTCTTCTTACCCAAAGCAGCATCTCTAACGAAGCCTGGTGGATGGATTGTAATGATCCAACCTACGGGTGGGATATTCTCTAATCAGGTGGACACGGCTAAAAGGTTTCGGCGCAAGCTTTTCAAAAATTATAAAGTTGATGAAGTCGTTAACTTGTCGGCCCTGCGTTTTAGCCTCTTCCCGACAGCTATCTCCCCGGCTTGTATCGTCACAATGCGCCCGCACAGGCCGGACCAGGAACCATTTACATATATTTGCCCTAAGCCGACTCATTCTGCCGAGGACGATAGTCGTATTGTTATTGAACCGCACGACATAAGCACGATCTATTCCGAGGAAGCAATTAACGACCCTTGGATTTGGATGACATTAATGTGGGGTGGAAGGCGCGACCTAATGCTAATTAGACAGCTAGGACGAAGGAATACCATATCAAAGCTCAAAGAGAAGGGCATAGCTATAACTCGTCAAGGAACTATTCGTGGAGATAGAACAAAGTATCAAAAGGATATTGTTGGAAGGCGCATTGTCGCATCGAGTAACTTCCCCGAAGGCGTGTTTCTTCGGCTTCATCCTGGAGAGCTTCCTAAAAATAGAGACGGTCAAACACACTCAAGAGACTCTACAGACCTTTCGGCCTTTGACTCACCGCAGTTAATCGTGAAACAAGGCTGGCAGCTTGGCACAAGGCGGTTCCGCGCCGTCATTAATACATCACAGGAGCATGAAGGCATTATCTGTTCTAAAAGTTATATTAGCATTCACATAGACGAAAAATATAAACAGATGCTGGAGGCGGCCTGTCTGACTTATAACAGTAAACTTGCTGTTTATTATCTACTTCTTTCGAGCGGGAGGTTCGCATCCTACCGACCTGAGGTTAACGTTCAAGATTTGCTTAACGTTCCTGTTCCAGAGCCACAGCCGAGAATTCTGCAAGGTATCAAAACTCTTGATGACATAGACCAGAGAACTTATGAGGCGTTTCACCTGAAGAATAGCGAACGAATTTTAGTGGAGGATTTGTTTAATTACACACTTGCAGATTTCAAGGGGGACATGTATTCGCCGGGCCGCCAACGGACAAACCGCAGCGTCAAGCAAAAGTCAGAAGAGCATGCGGAGCCTGAACTGGTCGCCTACTGCGAGAGCTTTCTAAGAGTATTCAGGGCTGGATTCGGAAGTGATAGGGCGGTCTGCGCCACGATTTTCCAGGACTCGCCGGAGTCTCGACTTCCGGTTCGATTAGTTGCGATCCATCTTGATTGGCCCCGCAGAGAAAAAATTCAGATCGAGAAAATAGATTCGCCTGCTCTAGGTACTTATCTGGAGGAGCTGAATAAAAGTTTTTTGAAGGTAGATGTTAATGGTGGTGGTGTTCTCTATCAGCGGATAGCAAGGTTATATGGCTTAGCTGAAATTCAAGGCCGATCTACCTATACCATTTATCTTATAAAACCCGATCAGATTCGTTACTGGCTTCGCTCGACGGCGCTACGTGATGCGGACGAAGCCGCGGCAGACATTGTGACTTGGAACAAGGGGGCAGAAGCTGCTCCAGAATTCGTTAGGGATGTGGAATAACATCGTACCCCCACATCAGTTTTGAATCGAGCTTTCGCATGAATAACTCGTCGAGGAAGACGGGCGGCAGGGCGCAGACCGCCGGGTCAACCTTCGGCTCCCTTTCGTGGATTAACTCCCACGGGGTCTTGTGCTCCTTGCCGCTGTTGCGTCTCGCCACGTTGAACCACAGGTTGTAAGCCCCGGCCTTGGCTAAGAAGTCGGCGCGCGAAGTGAACCGCTCGACCTCGTAGAACTCGTCCTCGATTATTCGGTGCGCCGTCTCCACGTCACTCTGCCAGGTGTGCGCCCGCGGCGGGATCGTCGTGTGGCGCAAGCCTCGAACGGCCTCCACGGCCTCGGTGAACTTGCTGTCACTCTTGCGCTGCCAGTTGCCGACGAACTCATGCCCGTTGTCGGTCTGGAGGCGCGAGTCTTTGAAGCTCACCCCACACGCCCTCAGGTGCGAGAGGATGATCTCGATGAAGAGCTTCGAGTAGGCCAGCGTGCATTCCTGCGCGAAGGCTATGTAGTGCCAGCCCGATGTGACCTCGCGGGCCGTGTACTGGTAGCGCGGCAGCCTCAGCGCTTGCGCCTGCGCCCACAGTTCGGGGATGTCGCACAAGTCTTTGGTATCAACGGAGGTCTGCTCGAAGAGCCGCCACATCTTCTTCACCTCACGCAGGCATTGCTTGGTCTTGTGCTTGCGGCGCTTCCTCTTCGACAGACCCTCCTCACGCCAGATCGCCAGGAGCGCCTTCTCCGAGAGCGCCAGCCGGAAGTCTCGCTTCATGCGCGACGCGCCCCATGACGGCAAGCGACGCTTGAGGCGCACGGCCTGCCGGCGCTGGCGGGTGGTGATACCGCGCCGCGGGTGGTGCGGGGCGCGGCTTCTATCGGCGAGTCCCCGGAGCGAGCCGGGCTCCCACCGCCTGAGCCACTTGCGGACAGTCTTGACGGTCGTGGAGAACTGGCGCGCGGCTGCCTTGATGCCGTGCTCGCGGGCATAGCGCACCAACTCGAAGCGCAGATAGATGGGCTCTTTACTCTGGAGCAGCATCGGGTAATATCTGAGAGGGCACATCGGCCCGGTGACCTCCTCTTCTATGTTGGCGCATGAAGAATCAGTCACTTCGGCCGATGTGTCCAGTCTTTAGCTCACCGCCTCAGCCATTGCTTCACCCAGCCACGCACCTCTAGCAGCCCTCTCCCGCCGAAGATGAGAAGTCTTCGCAGGGGGATACCATGTTTGTTCCGTCTCCCAGATAAAAACCGGGAACTCTATTTTGACTGTGTCAATATTCTGCTACTATAACTTACCTTGAGCGTACTAAAATTCCCATACATTATCGTGTTTCAAGGGGATTAGTTATCGTGTATCCCCCCAGTCCCGTAGGGACGACCGAATGTTTCGGCCGTCCCTACGGGACTCGATAAATTATTCGCGCTCTACCCAGCACTGATGGTCTTTGACAATTCAATCCGCTAATATCCACTGATCTGACAGTGGAGGGATAAAGCCATGTCGCGCCGTAAACGTGTCTTGGAGTTAAGCGAGGCCGAGCGCCTGACGCTCGAACAAGCGCGTGACCATCACCGGCTGCCTTATGTCCGCGAGCGGGCGGCAGCCCTGCTCCGGATCGCCAATGGGGAAGCCGCTTACCGGGTTGCCGTCACAGGCGTCTTGAAGCCGCATCACCCGGAGACCCTCTACTCGTGGCTCACCAACTACGAGCAGAAAGGCATCGCCTGGTTACGCCAACCAGCCCGCCGCAAGCGGTCTTTTTCCCCCTGAACAAGTGCGCGCCATCTGCGCGCAGTTCTGCAAGAGGCCGCCGGCCGCCGACGCAGCGTCGGGCGCGCCCGCGCGTTGGTCATTGGCACACGCCCGGCGAGTCATGACGGCCTTGAGTCGGTACAGCCTCTCCGGAGTCTGGCGTCTGTTGCGAGCTTGGGGGCTGCGCTACAAGCGGGGGCGCTCTTACGTCCACAGCCCCGACCCGGAGTATGACAACAAGTGCCAGCGGATCACTGTGGCTTTGGAGGAGGCGGCAGCCGCGCCCGGTCGCGTCATTGCGCTCTACCTGGATGAGTTGACCTATTACCGCCAGCCGAGTGTGGGTCCGGACTGGGCGAGAGTCGGGAGCCGCCACCAGCCACTGGCCCGTTACTCCTACGCGGCCAACCGGAGGAGTCGGGTGGTGGGCGCGCTCAACGCCTTGAGCGGAGAGGTCAGTTACCACCAGGCGGCGCACATTGGCGTGCGAGAGTTGCGCGGCTTCTACGCGCACCTGCGCGCGGCTTACCCGCGGGCCCACACGATCTACGCCATCCAGGACAACTGGCCGATTCACTTCGAGGGGCGAGTCGTCGAGGCGGCGCACGAGGCAGGCATCACGTTGCTGCGCCTGCCGACCTACGCGCCGTGGCTCAACCCCGTCGAGAAGCTGTGGCGCAAGCTCAAGCAGGAGGTCTTACATCTGCACCGCCTGAGCAGCGAGTGGGAGACGCTCAAGCACCGAGTCGCCACTTTCTTGGACGGCTTCGCCCGTGGGTCTGCACAGCTCTTGCGCTATGTCGGGCTATTGCCGGTTTGAATTGTCAAAGACCATCAGTGCTGGGCTATTTTCAGTCGCCCCTGACGGGGCTCAGAGCATGGTCGTTGCTGATAGCATTTGAATATCGTGGCACATGACGAGATAGTTGAATCGCAGGGAGCCTGTGCGGAGACGAACGTGACGACGGCGCGCGAGGTCTTCCCGCTTCTGACGGACCCCGTGGGCGAGGGTTCCGCGCCGCTCTTCGTCGAGAATTTGCGGCGGGGCGCGAAGCCGCGCGCGGACTGGATGTGCGGCGTCGAGTTCGAGCTGTTCGGCTACGACCTCAGGCGCGACTACGAGCGCCTCACGCCCGCGCAGGTTCAGCGCGTGCTCGCGGGCTTCGCCCCCAGCTCCAACGACCTCGTCTACGAGGAGAACGTCCTGATCGAGGTGGACGCGGGGCAGATGAACCGCCTGACGATTGAGCCGGGCGGGCAGGTCGAGTTCTCCGGCGCGCCGCAGCGCAGCCTACAGGATGTCGAGCGCGAAATCCGTCGCTACCTCGCGCGCCTGAAAGAGATCGCGGAGGGCGACTGCCTGGCCTTCCTCGCCGTCGGCTTCGACCCCTTCCGCACGCTCACCGAGCAGCAGTGGTTCCCGAAGGCGCGCTACGAGGTGATGCGTCCATACATGGGCCGGCGCGGCGCGCGCGCCTGGGACATGATGGCGCGGACCTGCGCGGCGCAGACCAACCTGGACTACGGCGGGGCGGAAGATATGGCCCAAAAATTCCAGCTCGGCAACCGCCTTGCCCCCGTCGTGACGGCCATCTTCGCCAACTCGCCTTTCGAGGACGGGCGCGCCTCCGGCTACAAATCGACGCGCGCCGCCGCGTGGCTCGACACGGACCCGGATCGCACGGGCGTCTCGCCAGCGGCGCTCGCAGAGGTGTTCTCGCCGGAGGAGTACGTCCGCTACGCGCTCGACGTGCCCATGATCTTCGCGCAGCGCGGCGGGCATTACCTCGCAGGGCCGACGGGGATGAAGTTCGGCGAGTTTCTGGCACACGGGTGCGACGGCGTCGGGCCGGTCTTCGGAGATTGGGCCGACCACCTGACGACCATCTTCACCGAAGCGCGCCTCAAACAGCACATCGAGCTGCGCAGCGCCGACAGCGGCAGTCTCAAGATGACGGTCGCGCTGCAAGCCCTCTGGAAAGGCTTGATGTACGACGCGACGGCGCTCGCCGAAGCACTGCGCCTCGCGCCCGCGCTCTCGGCCGAGGGGATGCGCGGCCTGCAAGAACGCGTGGCGCGCGACGGGCTGGAGGCGCGTTTTGAGAACGTCAACGTTCTGGGGCTGGCCAAGGAGATCGTGCGGCTCGCGCGCGGCGGACTCGAAAGGACGGCCCCGAGCGAAGCCGCGTACCTGGACATCCTCTTCGAGCAGGTCATAGAGGACGAAGTCTGCCCGGCCGACATCCTCCTGCGCAACTGGCACGGTTCCTGGAACCACTCGCCCAAACGCCTCGCCGAATACCTGCGCATCGCCTGATTATGTCCGAACAAGCCAGCAGCCCGCTCGTCGAGTTTCGCAACGTGAGTTACGGCGTGAGCGGCGCGGCGTCGCCGATTATCGCAGGGCTAGACCTGACGGTGGCGCGCGGGGAGACGCTCGTCCTGCTGGGCGAGTCCGGGTGCGGGAAGACGACGACGCTGAGGCTCGTGAATCGTCTGCTGCTGCCGACGACGGGCGAGGTGTTGGTCGAAGGTCAGAGCACGAGGGAGTGGGATGCGATTCGTTTGCGGCGGCGGACGGGGTACGTGATTCAGGAGGCGGGGTTGTTTCCGCACTTCACGGTCGAGCGGAACGTGGCGCTCGTGCCGAAGTTGGAGAAGTGGGAAGAGGGGCGCGTCCATGAGCGCGTCGGCGAGTTGCTGCGGCTCGTCGGTCTGGACGCGGAAAGGTTCGCGTCGCGTTACCCGTTCGAGTTGTCGGGCGGGCAGCGCCAGCGTGTCGGCGTGGCGCGGGCGCTCGCGGCCGAGCCGCCGCTGCTCTTGATGGACGAGCCGTTCGGGGCGCTCGACCCGCTGACGCGCGCGTCGCTGCAACGCGAGTTCAAGGAGCTTTCACAGCAACTCGGCAAGACGGTCATCTTCGTCACGCACGACGTGCGCGAGGCGCTGTTTTTGGGGACGCGCATCGGATTGATGAGCGCGGGCCGTCTCGTCCTGCTCGAAACGCCCGAAGGCTTCCTGCAAAGCTCGGAGCCGCACGCGCGCGCCTACATAGAGACTTTGCGCCTCTTTGAGCCGGGGAGGGACGAACGTTGAGCGGCTGGGCTGAGTTCCTCAAAACCAACTGGCAGGACATCGTCACGCTCGCGGGCGAGCATCTCGTCCTCGTCCTCGTCTCGACCTCGATTGCCGTCGCCATCGGGCTCCCCCTAGGCATATTGCTCTCGCGCCGCCCACGCCTTCGCACGCCCATCCTCGGCTTCGCCAACGTCATGCAGACCGTGCCGAGCCTGGCGCTCTTCGGCTTTCTCATCCCGCTCCCCTTCATCGGCGGCATCGGCGCGCGCACGGCCGTCGTCGCGCTCGTGCTCTACGCGCTGCTGCCGGTCATACGCAACACAGTGACGGGCATCCTCGGCGTGGACCGCAGCGTCCGCGAGGCGGCAGTTGCGATGGGGATGACGGACCGCCAGATTCTCTGGCAGGTGGAGTTGCCGCTCGCGGCGGGCGTGATTCTGACGGGCGTGCGCGTGGCGGTCGTCATCTCGGTCGGCGTGGCGACGATTGCGGCGGCCGTCGGCGCGGGCGGCCTCGGCACGTACATCTTTCGTGGCTTGCGACAGTACGACAATCACCTGTTGCTGGCAGGGGCCGTGCCCGCGGCGCTGATGGCGCTCGCGGCGGACTTCGGCTTGGGGTTACTGGAAAAGCGCTTCGACCCGGCGCGGAAGCGTGCGAAGAAAAGCGCGCCCGCCGTGCGCGTCCTCGCGTGGGGCGCGCTCGCGCTCGCTCTGCTCGCTTTTGCTTACGTCTCTTGGCGCGGCTCGCGTCCTGCGTCGAGCGGCGACGCAATGAGCCGCCCGCGCGTGGCCGTCGGCTCGAAGGATTTCACGGAGTCCGTTCTGCTGGCGGAAATTTTCGCGCAGATGCTGGAGGCGCGCGGCGTCTTGGTCGTGAGGACTTACGAGTTGGCCGGGAACGTGCCGCACGAATCGCTCATCAGTGGCGCGATTGACGCCTACCCGGAATACACGGGCACGTCCTACATGGCGATTCTCAAGCACCCGCTCGACACGGACCCGCGCCGCGTTTACGAGACGGTGAGGCGCGACTACGCCGAGAAGTTCAACGTGGAGGTCGGCCCGCCCCTCGGCTTCGACAACACTTTCGCCGTGTTGGTGCGCGGCGAGGACGCGCGCAAGCTCAACCTGAAAACCATCTCGGACGCAGCGGCGCACGCGCCTAACTGGCGCGCGGGCTTCGGCCAGGATTTCATGTCGCGCGCGGACGGCTATCCAGGCTTCGCTCGCGCTTACAACCTCAGGTTCAGTGCGCCGCCGCGCGAGATGGACTTGTCGCTCACCTACCGCGCGCTCGCCACACGCCAGGTAGACTTAATCGCCGGCAACTCGACCGACGGACTGATCTCCGCGCTAGACCTCTTCCAACTCGAAGACGACCGCCGCTACTTCCCGCCCTACGAGGCCGTCATCCTCATCCGCCGCGACACGCTGGAACGCGTCCCCGCGGCGCGCGAAGTCCTCACGCTCCTCGACGGCCGTCTCTCGACCGAGGAGATGCGCCTTCTGAATTACGAGGTGGACGGGAACAAGCGCGACCCGCGCGAGGTCGCGCGCGAGTGGGTCGGGAAAGCAGTGACGAGTGACAAGTGACGGGTGACGAGCTAAAATCCGTCTCTAACTTGTCACTGTCTTATGGAGCACGAGGTGGACATACGCACGGGGCGGCGCGACGGCGACGGGCTCATCCGCGTCTCGCTTTTCATGGACGAGTTGGTGGCGCTCTCGCTCGAAGGGCACGGCGAGCGCGCGCCCACGCTGCTGCTCACGCTCGAACAGGCGCGACGGCTGCGCGAAGCTCTAGACGAATTGATTCCACTCGGCGAGCAGCGCGGGCGTCAAGAGAAGGATGCAGGCCGGACCTGGGACGGCGAGGACCGCAGGCGGCTGGCAAGCTGAAAACAGGAGACAGAAGACAGAAGTCAGGAGTCAGAATAAAACCCCTTTCTTCTGACTCCTGACTCCTGACTTCTGACTTCTGCCGTTCGTTATTTCTTGTGCAGGACGATGCGGACGGGCTCGTTGAGCGAGTCGAGCGCGACTTCGAGCTTCTGCGTCTCGTAGCCCTTGGCTTTGACTTTGAGCGTCAGTTTGCCCATGTGAATCGGGGGGAGCGTGGCGACGCCGCGGTTGTCGCTGGAGTTCCAGGACTCGCAGAAGTAGCCGTCCGAGCGCTCCGACTCCAGGTGAGCGTAGGCGCCTTTGATGGGATTGCCGTCCTCGTCCACGATGCGCAGGTCTAGGCGGCCGACGCCGTTGACTTCTTTGGGCGCGCGGCCCATGTTGGGGATGTCGCTGCCCTGCTGGCTCCCGCCCTCCTGGCTCTGCGCGAGGCCGGCGCTGAAAGAGGCCGCGACGATTAGTGCGGCGATAAAAAACTTACGCATTCCTTAATCTCCTGAAATTCTTGAGCTGTTGATGAGGTCGTTTTACCGGGGGGCGGCGGTGTCGTTACACCCACGACCACTTAAGATTATCAGCCATCCGAAAAAATTGAAAGACCAAATTTCGCCGAAGGAGAAAAGCCTTGAAGAAGATCATTTTCCTGCTCGCCCTCGTCTCACTCTGTCACGCGCACGCGCAGGCTCAGCCGCGCGCGGGCGGTAAAAAAAGCTCGCTCGTCTTCATCAAGGCGGGCCGCCTCGTGGACGTGCGCGCGGGCCGCGTGCTGGAAAACCAGGGCATCCTCGTAGAGGACGACCGCATTAAGGCAGTCGGCCCCTTCGACAGCCGCACGGCGCTGATTCACCCCGGCGCGCGTATCATAGATCTGTCGAAGGCGACCGTGCTGCCCGGACTCGCGGACACGCACACGCACGTCCTCCTGCAAGGCGACATCACGGCCGCGGACTACGACGAGCAGTTGCTCAAAGAGTCGATCCCCTACCGCACCATCCGCGCGACGGTCGCGGCCAGGACGGCGCTGATGAACGGCTTCACGGCGCTGCGCGACCTGGAGACCGAAGGCGCGATGTACGCCGACGTGGACGTTAAGACGGCCATCAACCGCGGCGTCATCCCAGGCCCGCGCATGTTCGTCTCGACGCGCGCCTTCTCGGCCACAGGGATGTACCCGCTCTCCGGCTACTCCTGGGAGTTGAAGATGCCAGAGGGCGTGCAGATCGTTGACGGCGCGGACAACATCCGCAAGGCCGTGCGCGAGCAGGTCAAGTACGGCGCGGACTGGATCAAGTTCTACGCCGACCGCCGCTACTTCCTGAAGGACGGCGCGCTCCACTCCTGGGTCAACTTCACCGAAGAAGAGATGAAGGCGCTCGTGGACGAGTCGCACCGCCTGGGCCGGCGCGTCGCCGCGCACGCGATGGGGCGCGAAGGCATCGAGGCGTCGCTCAAGGTCGGGGTCGATTCGATAGAGCACGGTTACGGGCTCGACGAAGAGATGATGGACCGCATGGTTAGTCAGGGCACGTACTGGTGCCCGACCATCTACGTCGGCGTCTTCGTGGCCGAGGGACGCGCGGCCGCGGGCGCGCCCATCTGGCTGACGATGCGCGACCTCGAAGCCAGGGCTTTCGGCGCGGCCGTCCGCAAGGGCGTCAAGATCGCCTACGGAACGGACGCGGGCGGCTACAGTTGGGACGTCAACCAGGCCAAGGAGTTCGCCTACATGGTCCGCTACGGGATGACGCCGATGCAGGCCATCCAGTCTGCCACGACCGTCGCGGCCGACTTGCTTGAGCGGCCGAACGACATGGGCGCGATTGAAGCGGGCAAGTACGCCGACATCATCGCCGTAGCAAACGACCCCACGCGCGACATCACGGAACTCGAACGCGTCCGCTTCGTAATGAAAGGTGGCGAAGTCTTCAGAAACGACCTCGGGCGCTGAGGCTTGCCCGTTTAAGATTTTCGCGCGACACTAAGAAGCATCGAATAGATTTAACGTGTTGTGCCGGAGAAGTGGCTTTGAGTTCTAAGGAAATTTTCGCGGACGGCGCGCGCGCTGATGAGAGGCCGGTGAGGCGCTTCGTCCTTATCCTGCTGGCCGTCTTGGCGGCGGCGTGCGTGCTCGGCGCGGCCGCGTATTTAATTGCCAGAAACAGGGCGGCGCGCGTCAATAACAGTGTACCCGCGCCGACGCCTGCGCCGCCGAACGAGGCCGCGGCCGCGGACAAGTCTTGGAAGATTACGGGCGCGCTGACGGAAGCCTGCACGTGCGCCGTGCCCTGCTCGTGCAACTTCGGCGAGGGGCCGTCGCCGCACTCCTACTGCTACCCGTTCTACTCGTACCACATTCGCGAAGGGCGCTACGGCGACGTGGCGCTGGACGGTCTGCACTTCGGCTCGGCCGACTTGAAGAACGGGCGCTACATGTTCATGGACGAGCGCGCTACGGAGCGCCAGCGCGAGGCGCTGCGCGTCATCATGGCGCGCGTCATCGAGCGCGCGCCCGCGGAGCAGGCTGAGCAGAAGGCCAAAGAGATCGCCGACAAGATCGAGTACGCGAACGTCGAGCAGGAGTACGACCTGAAGAAGAATCGCCTGAAGGTCGAAGGCATAGGCGAGTTCGCCGCCGACTACATCATGGGCCTGGACAAGTCCGCGCCCGTGGTGGTGCGCAATAATACGACGTGGCGCGTCCACGACTCGATCAAGGCCAAGACGAGCGTCTACAAGGCCAAGGCGGGCCGCGACGCTGTGGACACGAAGGACACGAACAGCAACCAGGGCGATTTCGAGTATTCGAACGAGATGAACTTCGGCGGGGCCGTGCGCTGGAACTGTGGCTCGGACGCCAACCGCGCCGCGCACGGCGAGGGCGGCGAGCAATCCTGCCACAAGTAACGTTTGGAGGTGGCTATCATGACGTTGGTTGACTTGCTCATTCTGCTTCTGGTCGCGGGCCTGTGCGGCGCGCTCGGCCAGGCCATCAGCGGCTTTTCGCGCGGCGGCTGCCTGGTCTCCATCGCGCTCGGCTTCATCGGCGCGATCATAGGCATGTGGCTCGCGCGCGCCCTCAAGCTGCCGGAGCTTTACATGCTCGACATCGGCGGAACAAGGTTCCCCATCATCTGGTCAATCATCGGCGCGACCCTCTTCGTCGCCGTCATCGGGTTGATAACACGCAGCCGAGTCTGAGAGCGGCGGGAGCCGCCCGCCGTTTTCTGGACTCGTGCGGCGCTCATCGGCTACACTCACGGCAAACGTACAGTCGCTCTTCCCAGGGTTTCAGTTTTTGACACGCCGGGCGCTTCGTTGCTCCGGCGCGCGGTAGATTTTTCTCTTTTATGACCGCTCCGTTTTCAAAACCCCGCAGGCCGCCGGGCGCGCCGGACCTTTCAGAATATCGCAAGCGTTACCCGCTGACGGTCGCCAGCTTCGGCGCGCTCCCGAACCGCGAGGTCTGGCTCGACCGCGTCTGGGAGGCGGACCAAAATTTTCATGAGGCGCTGGGGCGCGGTGTCCAGACGCGCGAGGCCGTGGTGCGCGGCGCGCCGCCCGCCTCGCTTTCGGTCGAGGGCGAGTTCGAGGTCATCTACGCGGGCGCGGCCCTGGGGCTGCTGCACGCGGCCGTCATGAGCTGTCGTTACAAGCGGCGCGTGCTGGTCGTGGACGAGCGCGCCGAAGGCTTCGCCGGGCGCGGCTGGAACGTCTCGGGCGAAGACCTGCGCGCGCTCGAAGGCGCCGGGCTCTTCACCGCCGACGAGATAGAGGCGGCGGTCGTCAACCGCTGTCGCTCGGGCTTCGTCAAATTTCACGACGCGGGCTCGCGCGTCAAGACGCCGCCGCTCTGGATCAACGGCGTGCTCGACGTGGCGGTCGCCGCCGATCCACTTCTGGCCCGCGCCCGCGCGAAGATGGAGGCGAGCGAAACCGATTCAGTTCTGCTCGGCGGCCTGCGCTTCGTGCGCTGCTACGTGGAGAGCGCGCGCGTCTCTGTCGAGGTCGAGGAGACGCGCACGGGCAGGCGAAAGCTGTTCGCGGCGCGCCTCTTCGTGGACGGAACGGACGCCGACTCGCCCGTTTCGCGCCAATTGAACGGCGGGCGCGGAGTCACGCACGTCTGCCCCGCGGTCGGCACGGTCGCGCGCGGCTTCGTGCGCGGCCAGCAACCCGATCAGGTTGACTTCAACGTGAGCGAGATTCTGGTCAGCAACGAGGACGCGCGCGACCATCGCCAGCTCATCTGGGAGGGCTTCGCAGGGAGCCGCGCGCTCGACGAGTTCTCCACGCAACTCTTCTTCTACGACGCCGTGGACTCGCCCGCCGACAAGTCGCTGCTCGCGCTCTTCGAGCGCTACTTCGAGACGCTGCCGCGCTACAAGCGCGCCGGCGCGCAGTGGCGCGTCGTGAGGCCCGTCTTCGGCTACGCGCCGGCCTTCAACCGGCGGGGCCTCAGCGACCGGCAGCGGCGCACGGCAGAGGACCGCGTCCTCCTGATCGGGGAGGCGGCCGCGGCCCCCAGCCCGCTCACGCTCAACAACACAGGCGCGCACGTTCGCGCCCTGGAGTGCCAGACGCACTTGACGGAGTTGGCGCTCAAGGCGGATTTGCTCGACGCGGCCTCGCTCTCGGAGATCAGCGCGCGCGAGCCCAGGGTGGCGGAGTTGGCGAGCTTTGCGGAGTTTTTGCGCCCGACGCCGAAGAGCCCGCCCGGTGCGGTCAACGAAACCTTGAACGCCGTGATGGCCGCGCTACACCAGTTGGACGAGCGCGTGCGCCGCGAGCTGTTTCAGGACCGCATGAGCTTCAGCGCGCTCAAGCGGCTCTTGGGCCGCACGGCCAAGCTCTATCCGCGCATCTTCCAGCGCGTGCGCGAGCACCTCGGCGCGCGCGAAACCTTCTGGTGGCTCGCCTCCATCGCCTCGGCCGCCTTCAAAGAGCGGCGCAAGGCGCACGCCTCTCTGCCCCCTGGCGCGGACCAAGCCGAAGACGCCGCGCAGGAGTTCGCCCGCCACGTCCAACTCTACAAGAGCCGCGAATCCTCAGACGCATAAATCTCGATTCACGAAAAATGGCGCGGCGCGCGAGAACGACCACGTTCTCGCGCGCCGCGCCCGTGTGAGGTGAACCGCCCGGCGCTTTCGCACATTCCGCCGGGCGTTCATCGTTGACCGCGGTTCGGGCGGCACGTTTCGCCCGAACCCAGTATCATCAGCCGCCCGGCGTCGGCTCCGGGTCGCCCGTCCTCATGGCATTAGCGCCTGGGGTCGACTCCGGGTCGCCCGTGGGAGCGGCAGCGCCCGGCGTCGGTTCTGGGTCGCCCTTGACGTCTTGGTCTGGCGGCGGCTGCTCTGGATCATCTGGGTAGTTATTATCATCAGTCATGTTAGTTTCTCCTTTTTCGTTTGAGGTGAGTTACCTTTCGGCGGGGACTGCTTCGCCGAGTTGTTTGTGCGAAAAACTTATGTCAGGCCGCTTGAGGTAAGTCTCAATGGCCTCTGCCCCCCACTTCTGGCTGAGCAGCGAGAGCACTTCCCTAGCGCGCGCCAACTGCTCGGAGGCCGCCTGCCCGTCGCCCGTCAGGCGGCTGGCGCGTGCCGCGACGACGAGCGCGCGCCACTCTGATTCGAGCTGGCCCCCGCGATTGAACCTCTCGCGCGCTTCGAGCGCCATGTCGCGCGCCGCGCGCCCGTCGCCGCTTTCCAACAAAACTTCCGCGAGCGCGAGCTTCGCCCTTGAGAGCAGCGCCGCGTCGCCCGCGCGCTCGGCCTTTGCGACGGCCGCCTCGCACTCCTTACGGCCTTCGGACGCCTTGCTTCCGAAGGCGAGCGCCTGTCCGAGCGTGTAACGGGCCTGCACGATGATTCCGTCGTACTGCCCGGCGGCCAGGTCCATGGCGCGCGAGCTTGAGGCGACCGCATCCTGGAAGCGGCGCTCGCTCAAGAAGATTTCGGCCTGGCGCAGAGGCACTTCGGCCAGCACCGGCTTGACGCCGCCCTCCGGCTCGCCCGCCAGCTCGGCCGCCTTATCGAGTGAATCCCGCGCCTCGTCGTAACGGCCCAGCCGCCACAGGACGTAGGCGCGGTTCATCAGGTTGTAGGCCATGTTGCGCCGGTCATCCAGCGACTGTTGAATCTCGAAACTGCGGTTGTAGTGCGCCAGCGCTTCCGGGTAGCGCTCCTGCTCGGCCAACTCCATGGCGATCTCGCCGTAGGAGAAGGCGATCTGCGACTGGTAGCCTATGGACTGTGCCAATTCCAAAGCCTGCTGAAAGTAGCGCAGCGCCGCCTCGTAGTCGCCCTTGCGCCGGTTGCCGCGCCCGAGGAGCATCAGGCAGATGTGTACGTTCGAGCGGTAGCTGCCCTGCTCGAAGAAGTCGAGCGCGCGGCGCGCGTAGTTGAGCCCCTCGTCGGTGCGCAGTTGCTGGAGGTAGAGGATGGCGAGGCTCTGCATGATCTCGGCCTCGCGCAGCCGCGACTTGTTTCTCTTGGCGAACTCCAGCGCGCGCTGGTAAGTCTTCTCGGCCTCAGCGTAGTTGCCGGCCAGTAAGAAGGCGTTGCCGAGGTTCTTGAGGCCGAGCGCGATCAGGTCGTCGAGGCCCCGCTGCTGCGCGAAATCTATGGCCTGGTTGGCGTACTCCTGCGCCTTGGCGGTCTGCCCTTCGGTGTAGGCCAGGCGGCTAAGTTGCAGGAGCGTGCTGATGCGCTGCGAATCGTTGCCGCTGGCGGTGGCCAGGTCCAGGGCGCGCTGCAAGTCGGTGTGCGCCTCGTCGAGCCGCCCGGCTGCGGTATAGACCTGGCTCCGCTCGTAGAAGACACTGGCCTGCCCCTCGACGTTGCCGGCCGGTTTGTAAATCTCCTCGGCGCGCTGGAAGGCGGCGAGCGCGCCCGGAAGATTCTGCTGGCGGCCGTAGAGGACTCCGACGCGCAGGAACGCGAGCGCATTCTGCGGGTCGAGGCTCGTGGCCTGGACGTAGTTCTCGACGGCCTTGGCTGGCTCGCCGTTCTTCTCGTAGGCGCGGCCGAGGTCTACGAAGGCGTGCGAGTCCGACGAGTTGGCGCGCGCGATCTCTTGGTAGGCTTTGATGGCGTCCGGGATGTTGTTGGAGATGAGCGCGGTGACGGCTTCGACCGAGAGGCCGTCGCGCTCGGCCAACACTGAGCGGTCAGGGACGAGCGGCGAGACCTTGAGCATCTCGTCCTTGGCGTTGTCGGCGAAGCCCATCTCGGTCCACGCCTCGGCGAGCCGCGCGTGCCCCATAGCGAACTTGTCGTCGATGGCGACCGCTTTCTCGAACGCCTTGCTCGCCTGGTGATAAGCGCCCGTGCGCAGCGTCTCCATCCCGCGGTCGTACCAGCTCTGCGCCTCGGCCGAGGGCTTGTAGGGACCTGGGCGGAGCAGGTAGACGACGCCCCAGACCGCGAGCCCGAAGGAGAGGGCGGCGACGAGGATGAAGGCGAGCGAGACGCGCGGCCGGCGCAGATTCTCTGCGATGGAGAGGAGCGCGCTCGAACGGTGCGTGCGGCGCGAGCCGGACTGTCCGGCCGAGCGGTGCAGGTCGTCCCTGATGCGCTCGACGCGATGCGTGTCGCCGGCGACCTTCGACCGCACCGCCCGCAGGTCTTCGATGATCTCCTCGGCCGACTGGTAGCGCGCTTCGGGGCGCTTGGCCAGCGCCTTCATGGTGATGCGGTCCAGTTCTTTCGGCACGCGCGGGTTGAAGGTGGAGGGCGGCGGCGGGTTGACGTGTATGATCTGCGCGCCGATCTCTATGACGCTTGAGCCGGAGAAGGCGGGCCTTCCGGCGACACACTCGTAGAGGAGCGCGCCCAGGGCGAAGAGGTCCGAGCGGCCATCGACGGGCGCGCTCGTCGCCTGCTCGGGCGAAAGATAGAGCGGCGTGCCGACGACGATGTCGCTGCGCGTGCGCGTGGCGAGGAGCGTGCGCGCCTCCGGGTCCGCGCCGTTGCGCTCGTCGTTCAACTGCTTGGCGAGGCCGAAGTCCAGGACTTTGACCTGGCCGCGCCCGTTAATCACGATGTTCGACGGCTTGATGTCGCGGTGGACGATGCTGAGGGCGTGCGCCTCGCCGAGCGCCGCGGCCACGTCCGCGATGATCTCGACGGCGCGAGCGAGCGTCAGGTCGCCCTCGTCCAGCACCTCGCTCAAGGGGCGGCCGCGCACCAGCTCCATGACGATGAAGGGGAAGCCCTCCTCCGTCTCGCCATAGTCGTAGATCATGGCGATGTGCGGGTGGGAGAGCGCAGAGGCCGAGCGCGCCTCGCGCAGGAAGCGGGCCTTGAAGTGGCGCGTGTCCGTGGTCTGCGCGGAGAGGAATTTGACGGCGACGCGGCGGCCGAGGTGGGTGTCTTCGGCCGCGTAGACTACGCCCATCCCGCCCTCGCCGAGCCTTTCGATAATCCGGTAATGAGAAACGACGCGCCCGATCATGGTTAGGGGCTTTCCCGATCCAGCGGAAGAAATGCAACAGCCCGAGCCGTCAGAGGTGGCGGCCGCGGGGAAGGCAGAGGTTCTGGCCAGAACTTTCGTTCGCGCTCATTCTGCGCTAATTCGTTGAAGAGAGCAAGAAAAAGTGGTCAGTGGTCGGTGGTCAGTGGTCAGTTAAAGACAAAAGCGTTCTTCTTTTAACTGACCACTGACCACTGACCACTGACCACTGTTACGGCAGTGTGGCTTCGCGGACCTGGCGCTCCTGTTCGACGCGGAAGCGGCGTAGGCGGTCGCGCAGGTCGGGCCGCGTGTTGGAGAGAATCTGGATGGCGAAAAGCGCGGCGTTGGTCGCGCCGGGCTTGCCGATGGCGAGCGTGCCGACGGGGATGCCGGCGGGCATCTGGACGATGGAGAGCAGGCTGTCCAGGCCCTTCAGAGCCTTGCTCTCCATCGGCACGCCGAGGACGGGAATCACTGTCTGTGCGGCGATGACGCCCGCGAGGTGCGCCGCGCCGCCCGCGGCCGCGATAATGACTTCCAGGCCGCGCGCCTCGGCCGTCTCCGCGAAGTCTGTCGCCAGCGCAGGCGTGCGGTGCGCGGAGATGACGCGGCACTCGTGCGGCACCTGGAAGCGCGTCAGCATGTCGTCCGTGTGCTGCATCGTCTCCCAGTCTGACTTGCTCCCCATGATGACGGCGACCAGGGGCCGCGCGCCTTCGTCGTTGCGGGTCGGATTTTCAGTCTTCTCTTCCATCTCGATCATGGCCCAGTTTTACGCTCCTTGGTCTAAAGAGTAGCCGCGCTCGCCGTCGAAGTTGTAAAGGTTTTCCGTTTTGATGAAATCGAAGCCAGCCGTGCCGATGCGTTCGAGCAGCCGGACGATCTCGGAGTGACCGACTTCCCTGCCGCTCTCGCGCGACGTGAAGCGGCAGCGCCAGTGGTCTGAGCAGAAAGTCTCGGAGTTGCCGCCGGGCCAGACCTTGACGCCGCGGTTGCTGATCATCATCAGCTCCAACTGGTCGCCCGCGAACGGCTTGAGCGAGTCGCCGAGTTGGTCGGCCGAGCCGTCGCGCCAGTCTAAAAAGACATCCACGCCGACCAGCTCCTTTTTCGCGCGCGGTCGCTCCGCGGCCTTCGCGGTCGGCGCGGCCTCCGCGCTCGCGCCCGTGTTGTACTTGGCGGCCTTGAGAGTCTGCGGCGCGTGGCCCAGACGTTCGACGACCGCTTCGGCGAACTCCTTTGTCCCGACCTTCTGCTTGCTCACGCCTTCTTCGTAAATGTCATAAGTGTGTATGCCGTCTTCAATGGCGCTGAGCCAGGCGTTGTGGACGCGTTCGGCTACGTCCGCCAGGTTGACGTGGACGAGCATCATGACCGCGCCGAGCAGGAGGCCAGAGGGGTTGGCCAGGTTCTGGCCAGCGCGGCGCGGGGCCGAGCCGTGAATCGCCTCGAACATGGCGACGTTCTCGCCGATGTTGGCCGAGCCGGCGAGGCCGACCGAGCCCGCGATCTGCGCGGCCAC
Source organism: uncultured Acidobacteriota bacterium (assembly GCA_963848875.1). Taxonomy (GTDB): domain Bacteria; phylum Acidobacteriota; class Blastocatellia; order Pyrinomonadales; family Pyrinomonadaceae; genus QHXM01. The sequence continues at coordinate 194,578 of CAWKFJ010000006.1, read as the reverse complement.
GTCCGAAAGCACGTCGCCGTAGAGGTTCGGCATCACGAGCACGTCGAAAGCCCCTGGCGTGTCGGCGAGCTTGGCCGCGCCGATGTCCACGATCCAGTGCTCGTTCTCGATCTCCGTGTACTCAGCCGCGATCTCGTCGAAGACCTTGTGGAAGAGGCCGTCCGTCAGCTTCATGATGTTGTCTTTCGTGAAGCAGGTGACCTTCTTGCGGTTGTTGCGGCGCGCGTACTCGAAGGCGTAGCGCACAATTTTTTCGGAGCCCGGACGCGAGATGAGCTTCAAACACTGTACGACCTGTTCGGTCTGGCGGTGTTCTATGCCCGCGTAGAGGTCTTCCTCGTTCTCGCGGACGATGACCACGTCCATGTTCGGGTGTTTGGTCTCGACGAACGGGTGATAGGAGACGCAGGGACGAACGTTGGCGTAGAGGCCGAGCGTCTTGCGCACCGTCACGTTGAGGCTCTTGAAGCCGCCGCCCTGCGGCGTGGTGATGGGTGCTTTGAGGAAGACTTTCGTGCGGCGCAAGCTATCCCACGCGCTCGGCTCGATGCCTGCGCTGTTGCCCGCCAGGTAAATCTTCTCGCCGATCTCTATGGTCTCGATTTCGAGCGGCGCGCCGGCCTCTTTCAGGATGTGGAGCGTGGCCGCCATGATCTCGGGGCCGATGCCGTCGCCGTGCGCGACTGTAATAGGAACGCTGTTCGGCATAATGAAAGCGCCTTTCGGTGTGGATTCTAAAAATTGACTTAAGAGTGCAGCACTATATGCCAAAATCCCAGGCGCAGGCAATGCAGTCGGAGGGGAGGTGGTGTCCTAATTTGGGCGGTAATATAAAAATGAGGTGATCGGCTATAAGCCGAAGGATAAGAACCGTTATACCTCATCTTCAAAATTAAACTTTCGGGTTGGCCTTTCATCAGATGGGCCTTTGGTCAGTTCGTCCGTGAATGAGCGATGCCTGAGCCTAAGTATTACCCTTTTAACTTGACGGCGTGCGAACCTTATAGGCCCGGGAAGGTTATTATTCTCTTCCATAAAAAGAGCATTTATCAATGCAGTCAGTTGACTCTTCCTTGCATCATCTAGCCTTTCTAAAGAAGTGTCCTGTTGGATAAGTTCTCTGATGTGCTTTCGATTTTCTCTAGCAATCCTACTCTCTTCGTGTCTATTTACAATTTCCTTGTGTCTCGTATCCTCCTTGATAGCCTCGGCCTCCGCATCACTCTTCCTAGCCTCGGCTAAGCTCTTCCTAGCATCTGCCACATTCTTATAGCTCTCAGTGTTTGTCTTTATAATGCCCGACAGAGCTTTTAGGGCGTATGCAATGGCAATATATGTTGCGGCATCTTGAAGAGCGTGGAAGATGATTTCTAGATCGCTCTTATGTATTTGAGCGATTTGCAGTCGGCCATATTCCCTATGCGCGTAGCTCATAAGCCCCTCCGGGCTTAACCTACCATAGAGCCTATCTATAAGAGCCAAATATGCTGCGAACTCCCTTGCTGGAATGTTCTCGCTTTCAATGATAATGACAAGTTCCAAAACAGCATCAGATGGAGTATCAGGCGGCAAAAAAACACTTACTAAATCAGGGAAGAGAGTGTGCGGCACTCTTGCAGGGAGAGTCTCCATAAAATCCTTTCCGTAATACGAAAATAGTCCTTAACGTAAGGTAATTCCCGAGAGCGTCCTGATGTCAATTTAGGGATTGGGTTTGTGCTTCGTAGTCCTCGGCAATCTGGCGGGCAGGTCAAGCTTGTCGTCGGCCAATACCTCAAGGCAAACACCCGCGATCCGCGCATATTGCAGGAGAATCATCAGCGGGGGCTCGCGCAGCCCTAACTCATACTTCGAGATACTGTGATACGCAATCAGTTCTTCAGCCCCCAGGCGGTTGAGCATCTCCGTCTGGGAAAGGCCGAGGGCATTCCGAATCGCCAAGAGTTTTTCGGCCAGCCGCTCAGGCTTCGGACGTGGATTGCCCATCAGGAACAACCTCCCGATGAGTCAACCAGCACACGCCCAGACTTGATTTTATGTCCAACAGGACATAAAATACGGTTGCATAACTTGTTCGCCGTGAGTATGAACCTCTCATGCTCAACGGCGACGCTCATCACTCAGCTTTTGAGGTTGAGGCTTGAGACGACGCATTTTAGCCGTTGCTGAATTTTCAAACAAACCGCGCGCCATCTTACCAAAAGGGCGCACATCTTCACATCACAAAGGAAGCTCACATGAAAAGAAGAGAAGAGTACAGGGCCAAAATCACAAACGATAGCGGCTTGACTCGCAGCCGTGTTCCTTGCCCGCTGCTGCAAGAGATGGGGGCCAGACCTAGCGACTATCTGACTTTTCGCTTGGATGATTCGGGCAAGGTCGTCATTCGCCTATCGCGCGCGAGAAAGAAAGTGACCAAAGTTAAGCGCCGCTAACAATCTCGTCTTGCACGCCTGCTTACAGGGTGGGAGGCGGGCTGTGCGGAGGGGCCGCCGCGCGAGCCGCTAGCCTGATAGCGCGCGGCGGCCTTGCTTGTCTCTCAATGCTGCGCCACTGTTACGAGTCTCTAATTCAAATTAGTGCGCTACCGGAGGGAACATTTCCGGCGCGGGCGGGGTCTATAGGTTCGAAGTCCCAAATCATTCCCGACCACGTGACGAAAAATGAGGACGGCACGCCTACTGATTCTCTTCCTCCCGCTCGTTTTGGCCCTGGCGGGCTGCGCGAGCGGCGACGCCGGGCCGCGTCTTGCCTCCGAGTCAGGCCCGAGGCCCGCGGCCACGCGCGAGCCTGTGCGGAACTCGGCGCGGCTCGTACACGTCGTCGTCGCGCTCTGCGACAACAAGTACCAGGGAATTGCGCCGACGCCGGACGGCATCGCCAACGGCGATGACCCTGCGAGCAACCTTTACTGGGGCGCGGGCTACGGCGTGAAGACCTTCTTCCGCAAGGCGAAAGATTGGAGCATGGTCGCGGACGTGAAGAACCCTAGGGCGGCCGTGCTTGAGCGCTCCGTCTACAGGCACAAGGAGACGGGCGTCTACCTGGTCGCGGACGCTTACAGGGGCAGGGAGATCGAGCAGAGCATCTTCGACTTTCTGAACTTCGCCGCCGGCAACGACGTGGAGACCATAGAGGTCGGCGGGGAGAGGCTGCACGTAGGCGGGGCCGCAGACCTCGTCGTCTACATAGGGCACGACGGGCTGATGGACTTCAGTCTGGCCAAGTACCCGCAGGCGGCGGATGACCGCAAACGCGAGGCGATCATCCTCTCGTGCCTCAGTAAAAATTTCTTCGAGCGGCCGCTCCGTCGCGCGGGGGCCGAGCCGCTGCTGTGGACTAAAGACCTGATGGCCCCGGAGGCTTACACGTTGAAAGCGGCGCTTGACGGCTGGATGCTGAACGAAGACGGCGAACAGATTCGCAGGCGCGCCGCCGAAGCTTATCAGAAGTACCAGAAGTGCGGGATGAAGGCCGCGCTCCACACCTTCGCCACAGGCTGGTGAGACGCATAAGTCAGTACCGCCCGCTATCACAGGCGGTACTGACTTATGCGCTGTGCGTCTCTCTCAGCCTTTCATCTCGGCCGCCATCTTCTTGGCCTTCGTGCGGACGAAGGCGTAGTTGAGGGCCGGGAGCGAGTTGAAGTCGGCGGCCTTCTGGCAGAATTCCTTGGCCTTCGCGTTGTCGCCCTTGCCTTGATATGCCTGGCACAGGCGGTAGAAGTTTTGCGGGTTCTGCTGGCCCGTCTGCTGTAGCTCGGCGATGGCCTTGTCGTAGTCCTTCTCGGCCAGCGCGATCATGCCTAGGAGCTGGTGAGCCTGCCGAACCTGCGCGGGGTTCTTGGACGCCTCCGCGCCCTTGCGGAACTCCTCGGCTTCGGTCTTCGCCGTCGCGTTGTCTTTCATGCCCAACGCCACGACTCCCAGGTTGTAGTGGTGGAAGAGTCTGGTGTTGTCCTTAATCTCCTGCGAGAGGCCGGAGCCATCGGTCATCTTGAGGAGCTTGTCGAACTGCTCCTTGGCCTCGGCGTACTTGCCCATCTCGACGAGGATGTTCCCCCTGGTCTGAAGGTCGCCCGCCATCGCCGCGGTGTCGTTGATCTTCTCGCCGAGGGCGTACTGCTTGTCCACGTCAGCGAGCGCCTTGTCGAGTTTGCCGCTGTCCGCGTCAACGAACGTCTGGCCGAAGAGCGCGGTGCGGCGCTCGCCGTCGCTGCGCGCCTTGTCGGTCATCTTCTGTAGCTCGGCCGAAGCCTCGTCGTACTTGCCCTGATAGGCCAGGGCGGCCGCGATTGCGAAGTGCGAGTTGACGAAGTTGGGCTGGATGGAGAGCGCCTTGCGGTACTGCGCGATCGACTCGTCGAAGCGGCCCATCTTCAGGAGCAGCTCGGCGTAGGAGTCGTAAGGGTTCGGGTCGTTCGGGATCAGCTCGATATATTTTTTGAAAGCCTGCTCGGCGCTGGCGTAATCGACGTTCTGCCTGTAGGCGTAGCCGAGCAGGTTGAAGGCGTTCGAGAAGTTCGGATTCAACTCGGTCGCTTTCTTGTAGTGCTGGATTGCCGATGGGTAGTCCTGCTGGCCGAAGTAGTAGCCGCCGAGGTTGAAGTGCGCGCGCTCCTCGTTCGGGTGCAGGGCGACGAGCTTGTCCAGGTACTCCTTCTGCTTCGCCGTGTCGCCGTTGGCCCCGGCTTCCGCGGCGAGGATTTGCAGCCGCTCACCCTCGGAAGCTTTGTCGGCGAGGCTGACGGCATGTTTCAGGTGCTCGAAGAACTCCTTCGCGGTCGGCGAGGAATTGGCGCGGGCCAAGTGCGCCGAGGCGAAGTTCGGGTCGAGCGAGATGGCCTTGTCGAAGTGCTGCACGGAGTCCTGTATGAGCAGCTTATCGGCCAGGTCGCGCCCTTGCAGGAACTCCTTGCGGGCCTCCTCGGAGGCCGTGGTGACCGAGAGTTTCCCGGCGGCGGGCTCCGTGGCGGTCGTCGGCGCAGTGGTCGTGGTGGGTGTCTTGCCATCGCCGGCCGGCGCGGCGCAACCCCAGGCGGCAATGGTGAGCGCAACAACGGCGCCCAAAAGGAAAAGCTTGTTACGGCGCATCGCACATCTCCTTTGAGTGTCTTTGGTCGGACTGGTGACTCGCAACGGGGAGAAAGATTGCGTCACCGTCACTTGAACGCGAGGTCGGTCAAGCCATGTGGAAAAGAAGAGGCGCTGACAGCGTCTCGGGTAATGCGCGTGTGTTTTTTGTCAGAGCCCTTCAGTTCTGAACGAAAAGAAGGGCCGATATGTTCGGTGAGGTGTGGCTTGAAAGCCTGAAAATTAACTGCCGTCGAGGTGGGCTTCCGAAAAAGCGGAAGGATTCCAAAATTTGGTCGTCAATCTAAATTTTTCCTCAATGCGACCGTGCGCGGGATGCCCTGCAAGTCTTTGTGAATGGCGAGGAGGCGCCAGATGCGCGGGTCAACCAACCGCTCCACGGCCTCGTGCTGGTCGAAGCCGATCTCGACGAGCAGGTGGCCGCCCGGCTTGAGAAAGCGCGGCGCGTCCGCCAACAGGGCGCGGATGACGCTGAGGCCATCACCGCCGGGCGTGAGCGCCAGGCGCGGCTCGTGGTCGCGCACCTCGCGTTGCAACGCATCAACGGCGTCCTCCGCGACGTAAGGCGGGTTCGAGACGATCAGGTCGAAGCGCGCAGAGGACGGGTCGAGCGCGTTGAAGCCGTCCGCAGCCAGGAGCCGCAGGCGCTCGTCCACGCCTGCCCGCGCGGCGTTGCGCGAGGCCACGCGCAGGGCGCGCTCTGAGATGTCAATACCGATGGCTCGCGCGTCCGCTTGTTCGTGCAGGAGGCTGACGGCGATGCAGCCGGAGCCCGTGCCTACGTCTAGAATGAGAGCGGGGCTCTCCATCTCGTCTAACAGATCGAGCGCCGTCTCGACCAGCAGCTCCGTCTCCGGGCGCGGGATGAGCACGTCCGGCGTCACCTCGAAGTCCAGTTTGTAAAACTCCTGATGGCCCGTGATGTACTGTAGCGGCTCGCCCGCCGCGCGCCGCTCGACCAATCTCCGCAGGCGGCTTACATCTTCCGGGGCGAGTGTGGTCTCCGCGCTCGTAATCAGAAACGTGCGGTCGCGTCCCGTGACGTGCTCCAACAACGACGCGGCCTCGCGCCGCGCCTCCGGCACGCCCGCGCGCCGCAGGACTTGCGCCGCCTCGACGACGGCCGCGGCGATGGTCAAACCAGTCTCCATAAAGCAAAGGTAAAAAGGCATCAGGTAAAAGTAAAGACGGGGGGCGCGCTTTGGGTCTTCGCTTTTACCTTTTGCCTTTTTACTTTTGGCTTCTATAATGCGAGACATTCGTTTCGCCTGAACAGTTTGGTTGACCGCGGGTCGGCGCGGCGTGTATGCGCCGGCGTGCGGGCGCGCTGGTAGATTCAAGGAGAAGAGGTGAGAACGGAAATTCACAGCGAGGTTGGGGCATGAGCGAAGAGAACAACAGGGAAACAACATCGGAAGAGGCCGTGGACGACCGCGGCACCAGTCAATCGGAGGGCCGCGCGCTCTTGAAGCGCCTGCGCGACAGTGGCTTCGAGGGCAGCGACGAGAAGCTGGCGGTGGCCCTGGGCCGCCCCGTCGAAGAGGTCACGGCCTGGACGGGCGGGGCCGAAGCCGTTGACGACGACGTTATCATGAAGGCCCGCGGGATAGCCAAAGAGCGCGGGATAAGTCTCGAATAAAGTGGTCAGTGGTCAGTGGTCGGTGGTCAGTTAAAAAACTGACTTCTAACTGACCACTGACCACTGACCACCGACCACTGAGCAATGAACGAGAAGATTGACCGGGCCGCGGCGGCGCTCGTCGAGTCTTACTCGGCCGACGAGCTGAAGATTCATCACCTCGGCCGCCAGCCGCTGCCGTCGCACGCCGAAATCATACGCGTGCTCGTCACCATCCACGAGCTGCTCTTCCCAGGCTACATAGGGGCGCAGGGGTTGGAAGGCGCGGCCTTGAGCGCCCATGTCGAGTCGCGCATGGCCTGGCTCTATGAAGTCCTGGGCGAGCAGATTAAGCGCGCACTGCGCCACGGCAAGAAGATTGGCGAGGCGTCCGACGTGGCCGAACACGAGGCCGAGGAGTGCGCCGCGGCCTTTCTCCTGACGCTGCCGCGTCTGCGCGAGATTTTAGCGACCGACGTGCAGGCGGCTCTCGACGGCGACCCCGCGGCCACCTGCCGCGACGAAATCATCTTCAGCTACCCGAGCATCTACGCCGTCATGGTCTATCGCCTGGCGCACGAGCTTTACGAGATGCGTGTGCCGCTGCTGCCGCGCATCATGACCGAGCACGCGCACCACCGCACGGGCATAGACATACATCCGGGCACGCGCATAGGCTCTTCGTTCTTCATAGACCACGGCACGGGCGTCGTCATCGGCGGCACGGCCATCATCGGCAACAACGTCAAGCTCTACCAGGGCGTCACGCTCGGAGCCTTCTCCTTCGACAAGGACGCGGGCGGACATCTCGTGCGCGGCACCAAGCGCCACCCGACCATCGAAGATGAGGTGGTGATTTACGCGGGCGCGACCATCCTCGGCGGCGACACGGTCGTCGGGCGCGGGAGCGTCATCGGCGGCAACGTCTGGCTGACGCACTCGGTCCCGCCTGGGACGCGCGTGCTCCAGGACTCGCCCAACCTGCGAATCATCCCGCCCGACGAGGCCGCGGCCTCGTAAAGCGTCAGCGCATGGAGTTGAAGATTAAGAAGACGACGACTAAGGAGATGACCCCCAGGACGACCGAGTAGATCACTATGTTGGTCGTGTTCGACTGGCCCGTCTTGCCGTTGTAAGCCGTCCCGCAGCCCTTGCACTTGACGTGCGTGAAGAGCTTCGGCCCCAGGACGCCGCCCCACCATGTGAACTTCATCTGCTCTGCGTCCGGGCGGCGGCAGGTCGGGCAGGGCGCGAATTGGCCGGCGGTCATGCCGGGCTGCCAGCCTGGATGCGGCGGCGGATAGTTCGGGGGCGGGTATCCCGCCGGCGGCGGGTAGCCCTGGTAAGCCTGCGGCGGCTGCGGCGGGTAGCCGGGCGGCGGCGGGGCCACGTAGCCCTGCTGCGCGGGCGGCGGCGCGCCATACGGGGGGCTGTACGCGGCCGCCATCAGCGGCGTCCCGTCGTGCGCGCAGTTGGTCATCGTGTCGTCTGGGTACGTGCGGTTACAAGTCGGACAGCGTTTCATGAAATTCGTAGCCTCGGGTCTGTGGCAGAAGGATCGGCGATTCGTTTGTGCTGATACGCCAATTCTGAAAGTAAGTCAACGATAATTTTCACCTTAGGGGGGCGCCATGAGTCAAGATCAAAACGCTGAATTAAAATTCAAGCCGGTCGGCTCGAAGCTGAAGGGCGTGGGCGGGTGGCTCGCGTTTTTCATCGTCGGGCAGTTAGTCCTTCGCCCCCTCAGGATGCTGGCTGAATTAAACGACCCAAAGAACGTTGTCACTCCGCTGTTCGAGGAGACTTTCCCGACGACCGCGACCATCATTGGCATAGAAAAAGCGGTCAACATCGGGCTCCTCGTCTTTGGCGTCGTCGTGGCGCTCGCACTGTGGAAGGTACGCTCTCCCGCTTCCGTCAAGCTGGCGAAGATATTTCTCATCGTCAACCCGATACTCGCCATTCTGGACGCAATCGCCTTCAAGTTCAGTGACCTTCCAGCGCAGGTGCAGGACGAGGTCATGCAAAGAGGGTTGATAGAGGTGGGCGTGGTGACCGTCATCTGCATCATCTGGTTTCTCTATTTCACCAAGTCCGAGCGGGTGCGGGCCACTTACTATGACGAAGTAGCCTCTTTAGGCTTAAATTGAAATTTGCGGCCCCAATGCCGGAAGCGGCCGCCCATTCGTAGTTTTTAACCGATACAGTAGGAAACGTTCTCGTTTCTCCCGTAACGACTGGACCCCCGTGGCACATGGCCCTCGGGGGTTCAGTCGTTAAAGGGGGAGGTTAAACAAAGTTGGCCGCAGGGAGAGGCTCTGGAGCATGAGCATCCTCGCAAAAAGCATTCTTCTCTTTTGCCTGAACTGGCTGGACGCGCAGTTGACGGTGCTCTGGGTGCGCGGCGGGGTGGCGTCCGAGGGCAACGGGCTGATGGCCTGGCTCTTGGAGCGTGGCGACGCGCCCTTCATCCTGGTCAAAGTCGCGGTCGGCGCGTTCGCGGCCTACGTGCTCTACCGCTGCTCGCGCTACAAGATGGCGCGGCGCGGGCTCTCCCTGGTGCTCGGCTTATATCTGGCGCTGATGATCGTCCACGCGGCCACGGGGATGACGGCGCTCGGCTGGGAGGCCCCGGAGAAATTCGTCGCCTACGTCTGCAACCTGCCACAGAACTTCATGGCGCTCTTTTCCTGAAACAGGTCTCCTCCCCCAATTCCGCGGAACTTCGCGGGCCTCACGCCCGAATATAATCAGGGGAATTGTCTTCGATGGCGATTCGGCGCTAAATTATGGGGCCGGAAACGCGAGCCCGTGCGCCCGCATCCTAGTAATCGATTGCCAGCGAGCGATTAAATTTTTTGAGAGAGATTGAGAAGAAAGCCATGTACAGACTCTCAGCACGCCAGATACTCGGAATCGCACTGCTCTCGGCGCTTTTCGCCGCGGCCTCCGTGCTCGTCTTCACGCGCCTGACGCGCCACTTCGAGCCCAATTCGTGGGCCTTCACCGAAGCCCCGCCGGCCGCTGTGACGGACCCGGCGCTGGCGACCGACGAGCAGAACAACGTCGAAGTTTACAAAGCCATCTCGCCCGGCGTCGCCTCCATCAAGTCCACCTCCTACAGGCAGGACTTCTTCGGCCAGGTCGAAGAGGGATCGGGCTCCGGCTCCGGCTCCGTGATAGACGCGCAGGGGCACATCCTGACCAACTATCACGTCATAGAGGGCGCGCAGAAGCTCTCCGTCAGCCTGGGCGGTGATAAGACTTACCCTGCGCGCGTCATCGGCGGCGACCCGGACACGGACCTCGCCGTCATCAAGATCGACGCGCCAGCCGAGGGGTTGACGGTCGTGCCGCTCGGCGACTCGAACAATCTGGTGGTCGGGCAGAAAGTGCTCGCCATCGGCAACCCGTTCGGCTTCGACCGGACGCTGACGACCGGCGTCATCAGCGGCTTGCAGCGCCCGATTCGCGCGCGCAACGGCCGGCCGATTGAGGGGGCCATCCAGACGGACGCCTCCATTAACCCCGGCAACTCGGGCGGGCCGCTGCTGGATTCGCACGGCCGCATGATCGGCATCAACTCGCAGATTCTCTCGCCGTCGGGAGCAAGCGCCGGTGTCGGCTTCGCCATCCCCGTGAGCATCGCCAAGCGGGTCGTGCCGGAGCTGATCAAGAATGGCGTCGTGCGCCGGCCCAAGCTCGGCGTGGACACGCGCGACGTGAAGTACCTACAGGGCCAGGTTGACTTGCCCGTCGCCGAGGGCGTGATGATCTGGCAGGTGGTGCAGAACAGCTCTGCGGCGGCGGCCGGCCTGCGGGGCTTGCAGCAGACAGAGGACGGCGACATCATCCTCGGCGACATCATCGTCGCCATCGACGGCGAAAAGGTCTCAGACCGTGACGACCTGTTCCGCATCCTGGACAAGCGCCAGGTCGGGGACATGGTCAAGGTGGACATCTACCGCGAGAACAGAAGGATGTCCGTTGACGTTCGCCTGCTCGAAGCGCCCGCGACGCGACGGCCGGCCAACAGGCGGGAGTAACACGGGCCGGCGGCCCCATGTTCGAGACGGACCATTTCATCAACGAAGGCTTCGGCTGGGTGTGCAAGCATTGCAGCGCGGAGATGAGGGCGCGCGTGGACGCCGTGGGCGACACGCGCGCCCGTTTTTTCACAGAAGGCGAGGCCGAAGAGAAAGAGCCCAGACTCTCGACCCCGGCCCTCGCACGCTGGACATCCCCCGCCCGCCGCGCCCTCGCCTGCCCCCGCTGCGGCATCGAAGAGCTGGTTGACAAGGCTTGAGGTTGTCTTAGCCCCGTCAGGGGCGACGTGAAAATAGCCCAGCACTGATGGTCTTTGACAATTCAAACCGGCAATAGCCCGACATAGCGCAAGAGCTGTGCAGACCCACGGGCGAAGCCGTCCAAGAAAGTGGCGACTCGGTGCTTGAGCGTCTCCCACTCGCTGCTCAGGCGGTGCAGATGTAAGACCTCCTGCTTGAGCTTGCGCCACAGCTTCTCGACGGGGTTGAGCCACGGCGCGTAGGTCGGCAGGCGCAGCAACGTGATGCCTGCCTCGTGCGCCGCCTCGACGACTCGCCCCTCGAAGTGAATCGGCCAGTTGTCCTGGATGGCGTAGATCGTGTGGGCCCGCGGGTAAGCCGCGCGCAGGTGCGCGTAGAAGCCGCGCAACTCTCGCACGCCAATGTGCGCCGCCTGGTGGTAACTGACCTCTCCGCTCAAGGCGTTGAGCGCGCCCACCACCCGACTCCTCCGGTTGGCCGCGTAGGAGTAACGGGCCAGTGGCTGGTGGCGGCTCCCGACTCTCGCCCAGTCCGGACCCACACTCGGCTGGCGGTAATAGGTCAACTCATCCAGGTAGAGCGCAATGACGCGACCGGGCGCGGCTGCCGCCTCCTCCAAAGCCACAGTGATCCGCTGGCACTTGTTGTCATACTCCGGGTCGGGGCTGTGGACGTAAGAGCGCCCCCGCTTGTAGCGCAGCCCCCAAGCTCGCAACAGACGCCAGACTCCGGAGAGGCTGTACCGACTCAAGGCCGTCATGACTCGCCGGGCGTGTGCCAATGACCAACGCGCGGGCGCGCCCGACGCTGCGTCGGCGGCCGGCGGCCTCTTGCAGAACTGCGCGCAGATGGCGCGCACTTGTTCAGGGGGAAAAAGACCGCTTGCGGCGGGCTGGTTGGCGTAACCAGGCGATGCCTTTCTGCTCGTAGTTGGTGAGCCACGAGTAGAGGGTCTCCGGGTGATGCGGCTTCAAGACGCCTGTGACGGCAACCCGGTAAGCGGCTTCCCCATTGGCGATCCGGAGCAGGGCTGCCGCCCGCTCGCGGACATAAGGCAGCCGGTGATGGTCACGCGCTTGTTCGAGCGTCAGGCGCTCGGCCTCGCTTAACTCCAAGACACGTTTACGGCGCGACATGGCTTTATCCCTCCACTGTCAGATCAGTGGATATTAGCGGATTGAATTGTCAAAGACCATCAGTGCTGGGAACAGACGCGCAAAAATATTTGAGTCCCGTAGGGACGACTGAAGATTTCGGTCGTCCCTACGGGACTTGATTTATTTTCCGAACCCGTACCCAGCACTGAAGTGCTGGGCTATTTTCAATCGTCCCCTGCGGGGACTTAACAAAGCCCTACCTGAGTAACCTTCTCAGCTCGCCCACTCTTTCTTCCGGCGCGCCGTAGCGGGCGCGGTAGTCGCGGACGCTGCGGTTGATGACTTCGGCAGCCTCGGCACGGTCGTAGACATCTGCGATCTCGACGCGGCGGGGCGCTTCGTTCGGCAGTTGCTTGTAGCTCAGGAAGTAATGTTTGAGGCGGTCAACGAGCCCCTTCGGGCAGTCCGTGATGTCCTGGAAGTGGCCGTAGGCAACGTCGGCCTCCAGGACCGCGATGATCTTGTCGTCGGCCTCCTGGCCGTCAATCATGCGCAGGCCGCCGACGGGCACGGCCTTGACGAAGAAGTCGCCGTGCGTGAACGCCTTCTCCGTCAGCACGCAGATGTCCATGGGGTCGCCGTCGCCCTCTATGCGGGGCCGCCCCGTCCGCTCCGAGCAGAGTTGGCCCACGAGTTCGCCGCAGTAGGTCTGCGGGATGAAGCCGTAGAGCGTCGGGCAGAAGCTGGAGAAGCGCTGCGGCCGGTCCACGCGCAGGTGGCCGGAGGGCTTGTCCAGTTCGTACTTCACGGCGTCGGTCGGGACGATCTCGATGTAGGCGTTGAGCACGCCGGGAGCGTCCTCGCCCGGCGCGACCCCGTGCCACGGATGCGCATGGAAAAGTATCCCCAGCAGGTCATGAAGCTCTTTGTCGTCGGCCGGCATGAGTCGGATTATACAACACGCGGCCGCGCGCCGAAGAAGTCGTCGAAAGCCTCTCTCAACTCTTCGACGCCCTGATACTCCCGCACCATCACACCTGGGCAGCCCGCGATCATCGCCGAGAGCGCGCGCCCGGCCCGCGGCCTGTAGAGGCAGAGCGTGGGCTTGCCCCACTCGCTCGCCTTGCCTATCTCGTAGCCGACGCCCAGGCTCGGCGTCGTCACCTCGGCCACGAGGTATTCGGCCTCTTTGAGCCACGCGAGGTCGCGGTCGTGAATCTCGTGGTCGTCGCCAGGCTCGCCCGCCCCCGTTAGTTCGGGGCTGCCGACGTGCTCGGTCAAGACCTGGCCGTACTGGCCCAAAAGTCCAATTATCTCGAAGTAGAGCGCGAGGTCGTCACGCCCGCCGCGGATGGCTCCCGCGAAATAGATTTTCATCACACTGCTCCGACTTGAAATGAGAGGGGCCGCCGAAAGCTCACGCCTCTGCGCCCCCTCTAAGCTGGCACTGCGTCTCTGCGGTGAGTTCGATTCTCTTATCATTCAACTCTGCTCGTAAAGGTGTATGATGTGCTCCTTAATTTTTTCGATCTGTTGAGAGCGCCGGGAGGAGAATGAGCGAGACCATCCACGACGACGGCCCGGCCGCGGAAGATGCGCTCCGCGGGTTGCGCGAGTTGCGCCTCGGGCTGCTGCGCCTGCACAAGGCGCTGCTCGACGGCGAGCGCGAGTGGTACGAGCAGGCGCACGGCGTTGTGTCGAGCGGCGAGCTGCTGCAACTCGTCATCAGCCACGAGCAGTTCGCGTGGCTTCGTTCCTTCTCCGAGCTGATCGTACGGATTGACGAGGCGCTGGACGCAGACGAGCCCGTGACGGCCGGCGATGCCAGGGCGCTCGTCGCGCAGGCGCGCTCACTCGTCACGCCGTCCGCGGCTGGCACAGATTTTCAGCGCAAATATTACGCCGCCATCCAGCGCGAGCCCGCAGTCGCGCTCGCGCACAGGGGCGTGACAAAAATCTTGCCGCCCGACGCCTGAATTTTTGGCCCGGAGGAAACTTACACATGAGTGATGAACACGGAAGCGTCAGGACCGCGCGGCCAGTCGGCGAGGCCGACCACGTGCTCGGCCCAGAGTCTGCCCCCGCGACCCTCATCGAATACGGCGATTACGAGTGCCCACACTGCCGGCAGTTGCACCCCATCATCCAGCAACTCATGAAGCGCGCCGAGGGCCTGCGCTGCGTCTACCGCCACTTCCCGCTCACCAAAGTCCACCCGCACGCGGCGAGGGCGGCCGAAGCGTCTGAGGCGGCCGCGGCGCAGGGGCGTTTCTGGCAGATGCACAACGCGCTGTTCGACAACGACCAGCCGCTTGACGACGAGCGCCTCGCACGCTCGGCCAGACGCGCGGGCCTGGACATGGCGAGGTACGAGAGAGAGATGGCCGAAGGCGTCTACGCCGCGCGGGTGGAGGAGGATTTCAAGTCGGCGCTTTACAACGAGGGTGTGACTGGAACCCCGACCGTCTACCTGAACGGCTCGCTCCTGAGCAACACCCGGAGCTTAGAGTCCCTGCTCGAAGCCGTCGAGGGGGCCGGCGCGACGCTCTTACACGACGGCGGAGAGCGGGCCGGACTGCTCGGCCGCCTGCGGAAATTCCGCGCGGGCAAGACCAGCCCGCGCCTGCGGTGACGCTATGAAAAGCCCAATTCGCATCTTATTGCAAACCACCATCCCCGCGGTCGAAGACGACTGGCACGTCGGCAGGTTCTCCCTGCTGCGTGAACACCTGGGCGGACTCAAAGACGACGCAGGCCGTCCGCTCTTTGAAGTCACGGCGCGCGACCGCGACGAGAACGCGGATGGCGACGACGAACTCTTGAGCCGGCTCGACGCCACTGATTTCGACGAGCTGTGGCTGTTCGCGGTGGACGCTGGCGACGGGCTGACAGAGGCCGATTGCCAGGGCATCACGCGCTTCCGCCAGCGCGGCGGCGGCATCCTCTCCACGCGCGACCATCAAGACCTGGGCTCCTCGCTCTGCACGCTCGGCGGCATCGGGCGCGCGCACTTCTTCCACAGCAAGCACCAGGACCCGGACGAGACGCGCCGCGCGCGCGACGACCAGCAGACGCAAGACATCACCTGGCCCAACTATCATTCCGGGAGCAACGGCGACTACCAGCGTCTCAACGCCGTCGAGCCCGCGCACGAACTCCTGCGTGGCGCTTCCGGCCTCGTCGAATATTTCCCGGCGCACCCGCACGAGGGCGGGGTCGGCGTGCCCGCAAACGAGTCGGCGGCGCGCGTCATCGCCACCGGCGTGAGCCAGACGACAGGCCGCCCCTTCAACCTGATCGTGGCCTTCGAGAAGGCGCAGGACCGCCACGGCAACACGCTCGGCCGCGCCGTCGCCGAGTCCAGCTTCCATCACTTCGTGGACTACAACTGGGACACTTCAATGGGCTGCCCGAGCTTTCTCGCGGAGCCGCCCGGCGACCAGATAGAAAGAGAACCGGAGAAACTGGAAGACGTCAAGACCTACGTCCGCAACGTGGCCCTGTGGCTCGCCGGGTGAGTTTTCGTCCGCGAATTTAGTTGCTTCGGCGCGCAGAGTACAAGCCCGTGAAGATGTATTCGGTCTTGCCGTCCGCGCCGGGCACGAGCGCCACGTCGTTTTCGAGTGTGTCTCCGAAAGAGAGTGTTTGCGCGGCCGTCTTGGTCAGGGCGTACTCGGCCTCGGCGTCCTTGAAAAAGAGTTTCCCTTCCTTCGAGATGATCTCCCAGGTCTGCGGGCCGTTGACGTACTTGCCGGCAAAATTCGAGAGGTCCGCGGCCGTCAGAGTCAGCTTCTCCTTCGCCTTCTCGGCTTCGGCGGGCTTGAGCGGGAGCGCCAGCTCTCTGGCCTTCTCGGTCGTCTTGGAGAGCGTGACGCCGCTCTTGTTGGTGACGACGATGACGGCGAAGCGGTGCGCGGGGGCCATCTGAATCATAGAGCCGTAGCCGCGGCTGAAGCCGCCGTGCATGATCATCCGCACGCCGCGGTCCTCGAAGTTCAAGAGCCCGTAGCCGTAATGCACATCGGGCGCGCCGGGCATCACGACGTGCTCGCCCGAGAGGCGCTTGAAGAGTGACGAGGACAAAACCTGCGTCCCGTCCAGGCGGCCGTCCGCCAGCAGCGCCATGACGAAGCGCGAGAGGTCGTTGGCCGACGAGTAGATCGAGCCGGCGGGCCATTGGGCCACGTTGTTGTAGGCCGGACGGATGACGGCCGGCTTCCCGTCCGCGCCGCCCGCGTGGCCCATTGCGAGCGGATAGGTCATCGCCACCAGCGGGCGAAACGTCGTGCGGCGCATCCCGAGCGGCTGAAACAGAAGCTCGTCCATCATGTCCGAGTAGGGCTTGCCACCCGTCTCCTCCAGCACGTAGCCCGCGAGCCAGAAGCCCGGACTCGAATACGAGTAAACTTTCCCAGGCTCGCCGAACATCACGTCGTCTTTCCACGCGCGCACCATCGTGGCGAGCGCCGCGTCGTCGTGCGAAGGCGGCGGAGCACTGAAATCGCCGACGCCCGCGTTGTTGCTCAAGAGCTGGTGCGCCGTCACCTGCGAGAGCTTCGGCGGGAGCCCCTTGGCGTACTTGCCAATCGCCTCGTCCAGCTTGATGCGTCCCTTGTCTGAGAGCGTCACGAGCGCCGCGCCCGTGAACATCTTGGTCGTGGAGCCGAGGCGGAAGAGCGTGTCGGGCGTGATGGGGACGCCGCCCGTCTCGACGCTCGTCACGCCGAAGCCTTTAGCGAAGACGACGCGCCCGTCGCTGATGACGGCCACGGCCGCGCCAGGCGTGCCAGTCTCCTTCAGCTCCGCCTCGACCACCTTTTCCAGCTCGCTGAAATCAACGCTGCGCGGCGCTTGCGCGGGCCGCTCGCCCGGAGCTTCGGGTGGAGGCCCGGCGGCCAGAATGACGCCGGGCGTGGCGGCGACGAGTAAGAGCGCGCCTAGAATTCTGAGAGTTTGTTTCAAGCCGTTCATCTTTTATCTCCTGGCGATCCAGCCGTACTGTGTGTTGGAGGGCTGCGGGTTTCCGGCGCGGTATTTTGCTTTTAACTTCGAGACGTAATCCTGTGGGATGGCGTTCATGCGCGCCTTCACATCGACGCCGTAAACGCGCGCGCTGTTCTGGCCCAGAATCTTCTCCTTGACCTGCGGCGTCAGCGGCCTGTAGCCGAAGCGGTCGATCAACTCCTGCGGCATCACGAGGCGGCGGAACGCCTCGATCTGCCACTGCGGCGAGCCCCACCAGATCGAGTCCGTGCCCCAGAGCACGTGGTCTTCGCCGAACGCCTTGATGATCATGCCGAGGACGTGCGCGCAGAGCATGGGGTGCGTGATGACCATCATCCCGAACGTCGTGCCGAGGTCCATGTAGACGTTCGTCATCTTAGGATTCTTCAGTCTGGCCTCGCAGAGGTCTGAGACCCACGGCACGTAAGCTGTAGTCTTGAAGTTGTCGCGCGCCGCAGGCTCCGCGTCGCGCAGGCCCTTGAAGGCCGAGTGGTAGATGAGGAAGTTCAGGTCTGGGAAATCCAACGCCGCTTTCGGCACGTCGCGCGCGCTCGAACGCTCTATGTTCCAGCCCGAAAGCGGCAGCCCCTTGTGGACGCAGATATTTTTGACGCCGACCTTGCGCGAGTATTCGTAAGCCGGGTAGGCGAGCTTTTCGTCGTCCATCCACCAGCCCTGATCCGTCTCGCTGAACGCCTGGCCGGGGTAGCCCTTCCACGCGTCAATCTTCAGTTTCTCTTTCTGGTACTGCATCAACTCAAGGTCGGCGGGGCCGTCGTTCGGGCGGATGAGGCCGTGGGCCAATAAGCGTTTGGACTTCGTCAGCCCGTTAATCTCGGCGCGCGTCTCGATCATCTCGACGGGCGGGAGCACGTTCTCCGCCTCGGTCGGCGCGGGCAGGCCCGTGATGACGGCCATCGTCGTGTCGCTGTCGAGGAAGATTTCCTTGATGTAGTTGGCCAGGTACAGATCGGCCATCTTGTGCTCGCGGCCGCGCAGCTCCGGGTTCCAGTTCTCGGCGTAGTTGCGGTAGCCGAGGACGAAAGGAATGGTGCGCCCGGCGGCGACGTGGTGCGTGTGGACATCGAAGATGAACTGACCCTTGGGCCATTTCTCGGCGCGGGCCTGCGGCTCAAGGAGTTCGCTCGCCTCCACGTCGAAGAAATGTCCGAAGACGGAGTTCATCGCCAGGAAGGCCGCGGCCATCCCGCCGGAGGAAGCCAGGAACCGGCGGCGGCTCACGTTCAACTTCTTCGCCGTGCGGTCGGCCAGCTCGGTCAGGCGCTCCTCGACCTGCTTCTGTTTTTCGGTCTGCGGAATGGGCAGAAACTCTTCGTTCGAGACGACCTGCGTCGGGATCGGGAGCTTGAGGCCGCGCTCGTCGTCAACGTCGCACTTACGCACCCACGGGTCGGATTTCTTAATTTTCATCACGATTTAGAGTTGAGGCGCCAAGAAGTTAGTTGCTCGTTTTCCCGTCCAGCGCGTGCTGGAAGAGGGGCGCGATTTCGTCGAGGCGGCGCTTCAACTCTGCCTCCGTGAGCCAGCGGCCGCGCACCATCACGCCCGCGCGCCGCTCCGTGTTGGAGATGTCTTCGAGCGGGTTGGCGTCGAGCAGAATCAGGTCGGCGCGCTTGCCCTTCTCGATTGTGCCAATTTCCTTGAGCGCGCCGAGGAATTCCGCGGGGTTGCGCGTCGCGGCTTCGAGCGCGGCGTAGGGACTCAGGCCAGCCGCGTTCAAATTTTTAATCTCGCGGTGCAGCGACCAGCCGTAGAGCAGGAACAGCTCCGGCGTGTCGGAGCCGGCCATGATTTTCCCGCCCGCGTTGTGAATCTCTTTGACGAGCAGGTCGCGCACGCGCACGTACTCGCGCCGCCGCGCCTCGGTGGCGAACGACGCGAGCAGCCTCTTGTTCGCCGCGAACCACTCCTCACGCCTCGACGTCGGCACAAATTGGAAATCGGGCCGCGTGCGAATCTCGTCTTCGCTCATGCCGATGCCGAAGGTCATCTTGAAGAAGGTCAGCGTCGGCGTCGAATAGATTCCTGCGCGGGCCGTCGCGCGCGCGATCTCGCGGACCTTGTTGTCGTCTATGAAATCGAGGCTCTCCCAGTTCTGTTTGCGGAAGAGGCCAATGTCCGAGACAGAGGTTTTGATTGGTGAGTCGTCCTTGAGGACGGATTCGAGATAGGCGTCCAGGTGCTCTATCTGCTGTTTGGCTTCGAGCGCGCGGCGCACCCCGACGCGCGTGTCCACGTGGCCGACGATGCGAATCTTCTGCTTCTTCGCTTCGTCAACGGCCGCCTCGTAGACTTCGAGCGTGATGAAGTTGGTCAGCTTAATGAAGTCGTAGCCTGCGGCCTTGAAGTCGCGCACGGCCGCGCGCGCCTCGTCCGCTGTCGTGACCACGCGCCCGTTGAAGGTGGAGCCCTGCTTGCGCCCCGTGAGCTGCGGGCTCGCCACGTAGAGCGTCGGGGCGATGAGTTCGCCGCGCGCGATCTGCGTGCGGTATTTCAAGTGCTCTGGCGTGCCGATCATCAGCCGTGCGGTCGTCACGCCGTTGGCGAGCATGAGGAACAGCTCCTCGTCGGCCAACTCTTCGGGGAACTCGTCGTCGTCCGAGAAGAGGTGCGTGTGCATGTCCACGAGGCCGGGCATCAGGTACTTGCCGCGCCCGTCGAGCAGCTTCGCCCCCTTCGGCGCTTTTGTTCGCGCGGCGGGGCCGATCTGGTGTATACGCCCTTTGCGGATGACGACCGTCTGATCTGTCAGGACGCGCTCGCGGTCCATAGGGATGACGTTGACGTTGGTGATGGCGATCAGTTGCTGGTCGCCGTCGTCGGGCGGAGTCTTGGCGGCGGCGGAAAGGCTGACGAGGGCGACGAGGAGTAGCGTGGCGTAGACTTTGGTCTTCAAGGGGCTTCTGTCTCTCCTTACGTTTGTGGGTCGGTCCTGACAGACTTCTCAGGTGGAGCGTACCGTTTAGTACGACGCGCGCCCGGCGGACGTTCGGAGAGATTTAGAAAAATATAAGACGAGAAGCAGAGTGACTCAACCCTTTGCGCCTTTGGTTTTTCTTTTACTGCGCCTTTGCGTGAACGGCTGTTTCTCGCAAAGGCGCAAAGTTAAGACGTAAGGCGCAAAGGGGTTGAGTGGGCTTTCTACTCGCCTAGTGCAGCGTAGGTGAAGAGGCGGTAGCGGTAGCCCTGCTGCTCGCGTATGTTCCTGGCGACGACGCCGTGGAGGTTCTCGTCCCAGGCGGTGTACTGCTCTATGAATTTGTCGGAGGCGGCCTTGTCGCCCTCGTACTGAACTTCGAGCACCTTGGTCAGCATCTTCCCGACCGTCTGGTGGTACTTGTCGTAGTTGATTTTAAGTCTCTGGCTCGCCGTGTCGAACGAGAGCAGCCCGTTCTCCATGAAGAAATTCCACTGCATAAGCTGCATCGTGTTGTAGGGCTGATCGCGGCGCGGCTTGTTGTTCTGGAGCACGCGCAGGATGCCGCTGGCGTAGACCGAGCGGAGCTGGTCGGCCGTGTAGTAGCCCTGCTTCCGCAAAGCCTCCGCGACGAAGAGCGAAACCAAATCCGCCTTCATCTCCTCCATCGCGGATGAATTCTCCTGAAGCGCCGCGTCCAGGTCTTGCCCGGTCTTCGTCAAGTCCACGCCGAGATAATGGCCCACTTCGTGCCAGAGCGTGCGGTAGAAGTTGCCTTCGGAAGTCAGCTCCTGGTGGTGCGCAGGGGCGACGGCCGCCATCCAGCGCTTGTTAGTGCCCTCGAAGATGTTCGGCTCGCGCATGATGTTCGCGCGCAGCAAAATGGTGCGGCCGTAGCGGCGCGCGAGGTAGCTCTCGTTCGGCAGAATGGTCGCGGTGTTGCCGCCGCGCGCCTGCGCGAAGTCGGCCACCACGTCGTAGACGCCGACAGGGATGTCTTCGCGCACCTTCTTGTGATGCTCGTATGGCAGCGAGTCTTCGAGCGCCTGCAAGCCCTTCATGGCTTTGCGCAGCGCCTCCGTCTCCTGCTGCCGCGTCTTCAAGAGGCTGAAGGCGAAAAAAGTCTTCACGCCGTAGAGGTCGTCGTCGTAGACCTCGTAAGAGCCGATCAGCGCGTTCAGATTTTTGAAGCGCCCCGTGACCCAGGCCGCGTCGCCAGACTCGTAGTCGTCCGAGAGCAGATCGCGTGCGCGGTTCCTCAGATAGCGAGCGAACTCCTCGTCATCCTTCTTCACAGCGTCGGCCGCCTCGTTCAAAAGCTCGTGCGCGCGGACGAGATGGTCCGCGTAGGCGACGGAGTAAGGAACGGCGTAGAAGGCCGACTCGTCTGGGCTCGTGTAGAGGCTTTGCAGTTCCTTCTTCAAACCGGGATGCAGCGTCGCCAGCACGGGGTACTGCGTGAGCTTTCGGATGTCGCGCAGCAGCGACGGGCGGTCTGCGCGGCGGACGACCGTGCGCAGGTCTAAGAGCGAGTCGCGCTTCTCGGGATGCGCGGCGAGGTAGGCGTCCAACTGCTCGCGCCTCACTCCGAGCGGGTACATGTTGGAGCCTTCCTGGCGCGACAGGACTGGCACAAAAGCCTCGCGCTTGTTTTCGAGCGTCGAGGCAATCGGCCCCTGGTTCAAGCGGTAGAGCTTCAGCAAATTCTGCGTCGCCGCGGGCGAGCCGAGCTGCGCGTCCAGCTTCGTGAGTTTGTCGAACGAGTCGCGGGCCTGAGCGTGCAGTTGCTCCTCGTAGATTTGCTGAAAGAGCTTGCCGACTTCGATGAGTTTACCCACGGCCGCGCGCTCGCCCGCAGTCAGCGACGAGAGGTCTGGCGCGAGGCGGATGGTCTGCGTCTTCTCGATGATGGGCTGGCTGCGCTCGGGCCGCCAGTAGCCGCGGGGCAGGTTGTCCGCAGTTGTCTGCGCGTAAACGAGCGCGCAGGAGACGAGCGACGAGACGGCGTAAGCCAGGAAGATTTTGGTGACGGTGATTTTCATCTTTGTGTGGTGTGCTCTGGTACTGACTTGTGGCTTCTCTAAAATTTCACGAACTCGAACTTGAGCCGGATGCTGCGGCCGACGCTGTTGTAGAAAGTCCCGAACGCGGGGCTGTCCAGATTGTTCTGCACGTCGCGCGGGTTCCAGTGGCTCGTCAGGTTGAAGAACTTGACGCCGACGCGCCCGCCGTACTTCTTGCCGCGGAATTGGGCCGGAATCACTTTCCAATTGGGGACCGGAACCCTCAGATACTTCGTCACCTGCAAGTCGAGCGAGAAGAAAGCGGGGAAGCGCCCGCCCTGGTTACGCCCGCCGACGAAGTTTTGTTCCTCGTCCACGAGCGAGAACGGAAAGCCCGTGCGCCAGTCCACGACCGGCGTGGCGACGATCTGCTTGGGCAGGCCGATGTCGCCCCAGAAGAGCAGCCGGTGGGGCGCGTCGAACGGTTGCAGCGTGAACTCGTTGGGCCGGATGACGGGGTTGCGCACGTTGCCGAAGTAGGTGTTGAAGTCGTTCGTGTCGCCCGTGGCGCGCGAGCGCACGTAGGCCGCGAATAACTGGTGCTTCTCCTGCAAGCGGTAGCGGCCCGCGATTTGGAACTCGCGGTAGCGCGCGTCGCCGTCGTTCTTCAACAGCAGCAGGCCATCGCCCGCTGTGCCAAAAACCGGCTCGACCACAAAATCACGGCGCGTCCTGCGCTCCTCGTAGCCGAGCCTGAGGAGCAGCCTGTCCGTGATGTCCTGGTCGAGCTGCAAATTCCACGCGACGCTGTAAGGGTTCTTGAAGTCAACGTTCTCGACCACGGTGCGCAGGCGGCGCGGCCCGTCCAGGGGTGTGACGCCGTCGGCGGCGAACGTGGTGACAACGAAATCCTGGTACTGGTCGAAGACGCCGACGCCCAAAGGAATCTTGTCGTAGAAGAGGCCGAGGCCGCCGCGCAGGATGGTGCGCGCGCTCTCAAACGGCGAGACGACGAAGCCGAGGCGCGGGGCGAAGTTGTTCTCGCGCCCGATCTGGTCGCGGTCGAAGCGCACGCCGAAGTCGAGCGTCACGCGCCGGTTCAGCGTCCACTTATCTTGCGCGAAGGCCGAATACTCCGTGTTGTCTCGCCCCAACAACCCTTCACCGACAAACTCTATCAACTCGCTCAGCGTCCCGTCGGCGCGGACGATGCGGACGGGCCGGCTCACGTCGCTCCCGTCGAACGTCGTGTGACTGATGTTGAGTCCGAATTTGGGCGTGTGCTGCCCGTGCCATTCGCGCGTCGGGAGATTCAAGACTTCGAGCCACTCGTAGCGGCGGCTGTCGCGGCGCTGGCGGTCGAAGAAGCCGCCGAACCTGCGCTCGGGCGTAATCAAATATGGGCCAACGTCGTTGCCGTAGATGTCCACGTCGAACTGCTTGGCGCTGAGGCTCGACTGGAGAAGCGCGCCGCCGCCGAAGGTGGCCTGCTCGTTGACGGCGAAGAACCAGCCGCGCTGGTGAAAGTTCGCGGTCGTCTCGATGGGGTTAAAGGTGTTCAGGTTGTAGCCGTCAATCTTCTGCGGGAAGATGGAGAGGCTGACGGCCAGCCGGTTAGACTTGTTGATGTTGTAGTCCGCGCGCGAAAACGAATCGAAGCTCTCAAGCCGTATGTCCCGCTCGGCCTCGGGCAGGCTCTCGACCTGCGTGCGGATGAAGCGGTACTCGAAGCTCTGAAAGAAAAAGAGCTTGTCTTTCTTAATCGGCCCGCCGACGGCGATGCGCGGGGCGGCCGCGCCGATACCGTAGATACTGCTGCCGCGCAGGCGCGGGCGCGGCAAAACGTTCGTCAGGAGATACCTGAACTCGTTGCTGCCGGAGCGCGTCTCAATCGTCGTCACAGCTCCCGTGAACTTGCCGTACTCGGACGAGTACGGGTTCGAGTAGACCTGAACCAGCTCGACCGCTTCGAGCGGCAGGTCTATGGCCGCGTTGCCGGTCACGGGGTCAGTGGCGTTGAGGCTTGAGACGAGCACGCCCGATTGGCTGGCGCGCGCGCCCTTGAGGGCGAGCATCCCGTCTGGGCCGCGCACGACGCCGGGCAGAAGCGGCAGCGCCTCCTGATATTTTTCGCGCGCGAGCGGCGCGTTGCGCAAGGTATCTGTGGTGACGACCCCCGCCACGGTTGACTCGGTCTTGCGGCTCTCGCGGTCGTCCGTCTCGACCGTGACTGTCTCGCGCGGGGCCAGAGGATTGAGCAGGATGTTCAGGTCAACGGCAGCCTCTATCGGGACCATGACCTTGTGCTCGTACTTCTCGAACCCCTGAAGCTCGACCGTGACGACGTAATCGCCCGCGACCAGCCCGTCGAAAACGTACTCGCCCTCCTCGTCGCTCGCGGTCTCGACGGCGCGGCCCTGTAGGTTGCCGCCCGTCAGAGAGACCGTCACGCCCGGCAGCGCCTCGCGCCTGTCGGCCGTCACCGCCACGACCTTTCCCTTAATCCTGCCAGACTGTGCAGCGTATGTTCGGGGCGCGCAGATGATGAACAACAGTGGAAGCAGAAGGACTAATCGTGTGAAGCGGGCGGGTATTTTTACAGCCATGACCATTTCGTTCGGCTATCGGGTCTAGAGCAGGAGAGACGCGGGCAATCATACGACAGTCATGACTCATTCGCCTATGGCCGCTTTGACCGCCGGCCACATGGTGTCGGCCCAGTAGGCGTAGCCTTCGGCGCTCGGATGGAATCCGTCGTCGGAGAAGAATTCGGGGTGTTCGGGGATGACCCTGTGAGTCTCGGAGTAGATGTCCACGACGCTCAATTCGTAGCGCCTGGCGATGGCTTCGAGTTTTTCGTTGAAGAGTTCTATGCGGCGGCGCGTGGCGTCGCGCTCGCTCGCGGGGATGACGGGCGCGAACGAGATGTCCGGGACGTTGGTGACGACGACGCGGGCGCTCGTCTCCGTCTTGAGCCGGCGGACGATCTCCTCGTAGTTGAACGCAAATCTCTCCGGCGTCAGACCGTGACCGAGGTCGTTGATGCCTATGCCGAGCGTGACGAGACTGGGCCGCGAGTTGATGGCCTCGCGCAACTGCTCGCGGAGCACGCCCTCTGTGGTCGCGCCGCTCACGCACAGGTTGACGAGCCTTGAGTCGGGGCGCTCGCGCCTGATTCGCTCGAAGAGGCGCGCGACGTAGCCGCCGCCCTCGCTCGCGCCCACGCCGACGCCCGTCGAATCTCCGAGCGCGGCGTACGTGACCGCCGCCTGCTCACGCCGCACTTCTTCGCCGCCACCGCCCATGCTCGTTCTTTTCTCCTCTTGCGCGCAGGAAACTGAAAGGGCCGTCGCGCAGACTAGAAGAGACAGGAGCGCGCCCCAGCTTCGCCTCTGACGACCCATTTTCCCGAACCCCCTTGCTCTACCTGACAGGCTCGCGCAGCACAGCCTCGGCCGCCAGCGAAGCAACGTGCGCGGCCGTGGCGTGCGCCTTCCTGAGTCCAGCGACTTGCAGGAGCGCCTCGCCCGTGCGCGAGAGCATACGCACTAGGTCGCCCTCTTCGGCGCGCGTCTCGCGCACGAGGTCGGCCCACTCACAGCCTCCCGCCCAGTGCGCGGCCGTGGCGGCGGCCGAGAAGTTGATCTCTGGCGCGGGCTCCAACCCCTGATTCCACTCTTCGGTGGCAACTTTATAGGCCACTTCCTCGAACCGCGCAAGCGTGTTCACCATCGAGTCGTCCAACTCCAACTCGCCGTAGTCGCGCTCGGCGTCGGCCGCGAGCGAGGCCATCAGCCCGGCCGCACGCACCGCGTCGAGCGAGGCGAAGAGGTTCTTGTCGAGCGCCTCGCCGACCAGGAGCGGGCGGTCAACGTGCAGGTCCGCGAGCCACTGCCCGCGCTCCGTGACGCGCTCGCGCGCGAAGTCCAGATAGCCGAAGGCTGCGAGGACTTTGGCGCGGCGCTCGAACGGCTCCCACACCTCCGCGCGGATCGTCTGGACGCGACGCTCTGCGCGCTCGACCACCTCCGCGTCTTCGATGACTGCCCAGAGGGCTTCGGCGCAAGCGTTCCTTTCGTCCTCGCTCGCCTGGCCCGGCGCAATCTTGTCAATCATGTCGTTGAGGACGGAGACGGCGGCGTCCTCGCCCGCGCGCGCGTCCGCGAGCTTCGGCTCGTGAAGCATGAGTTCGCCGCCTTTGCTCCTGACCTCGTCGAAAGCTTTTTCGATAGCGTCTTCCGTCAACGGGTAGACAGGCGCGTAGACGCGGCCGACGCGGTCGAGCGCGAGGTTCGCGCCGCGCCCGTCCTCGCGCATCCCGACGAGGTTTCCGCCGCGACGGCGCAGCACGAGCAGCAGCCTGCGGCCGTTGCGCCCGACGCCGACGACGCGGCCGGGGACGACCACTTCGTCCAGCCAGCGGAACCACATCTCGGCGCGCGTCTGCGGCAGGGTTTCCAGCAGACGCTGGCGCGCGCTCGCCAGGCGTTCCAGCCCGCGTGCGACTTCGACGGACAGGTTGCACCCGGCCGCGTCCAGTTTTTCTCGTATGCGGCGTTCGGCTTCGTCGCGCTCGCGTTCCTGCCGCGCGACGCGCCGCGCCGTCTCCCTGTGCGCGAAACTCCGCTCGGCAATCTCGCGGACCCGCGCGAAGCTCTCGTAGGCGTCGAGCAGGTTGAGCAGGCTGGAGTAGGTCGCGCGGAACTGGCTTTCGAGCGGGTCTGGCGGCGAGGTCAGGAGTTCCGCGATGCGCGCCGGGTCTTGATGCAAGCCGGGCGCGGCGACGACGAAGCCCACGTTGTCGCGCCCGCGGCGGCCCGCGCGCCCCGTCATCTGTTGCAGCTCGGAGGCAGAGAGCATGCGCCAGCCGCCGCCCGTGCGCGCGTCCACGTTGGAGATGACGACGGTGCGCGCCGGAAAGTCCACGCCCGCGGCGACCGTGGCCGTGGCGAAGATGGCGTCGAGGAGCCCGGCGCTCATCAAACGCTCTATGACGAGCTTCCAGGCTGGGATGTGGCCCGCGTGGTGCGCGGCGACGCCGCCCTTGATGATGGCGTCCCAGTGGCGATGGCCGCGCACCTCCGGGTGCTCTGTGACGAACTCGCGCATGATGTCGCGCCGAGCCTCGCGCCGTTCTGCCTTCTGTTCGCGTCGCGCGAGCGCGGCCTCCTGCGCCGCCTCGTCGCAGCGCCTGCGCGTCGGCAGAAAGACGATGGCCGGCAGCAGGTTGTAAGACTTCAGAGACGCCAGCAACTGCGCCGGCGGCATCTCGGGCATGTGCAGTTTCAACGCCGGCCTCCCCCGCGCCGCGACCGCCAGTCGCCGCGGCGCTCGTTTCGTTCCTGCCGCTGCCGCTCCTGCTGTTCGCCCAGGCGCGCGATTTCAGGATTTAATTTTCCGGCGTCGTTCAGGAGCGGCACGAGTTGCCCGTCCGGGTAAAGGAAGGCCGCGCGCAAGGGCACGGGGCGCGCGCCGGGGCGCTCGACGACGCCGCAGCGCACGCCGCGCACTTCCGCTATCCAGGAGGCGAACTCAAGGGCGTTCCCGATGGTCGCGGAGAGAAGCAGGAGCCTGACGCGCGGCGGCGAGAGGATGATGGCCTCTTCCCAGACGTGGCCGCGCTCTTCGTCCGCCAGGTAGTGCGCCTCGTCAAGGACGACCAAGTCCGCGCCGATGTTCGAGCCGCCGCGAAGCGCGTCGAACAACTGGTTACGGTAGATTTCGGTCGTGCCGACGATGAGCGGCGCGCCCGCGTTCTCCTTCCTGTCGCCCGTCAGGATGCCCACGCGGTCGTCGCCGAACTCTTCACGGAACTCCTGGTACTTGGAGTTCGTCAGCGCCTTGAGCGGGCTCGTGTACCAGGCCCTTTTCCCGGCGGCCAGGAGCCTGCGAATCTCCTCGCGCGCGATCCAGGTCTTGCCGCTGCCCGTCGGCGCGGTGACGAGCACGTCCTCGTGTTCGAGCGCCGCCAGGGCTTCGAGCTGGAACGGGTCCGGCTTGAAGGGCGCGGGCCGCGGTGTGCCAATTCCTTCAAGCAATCGGCGCACGTCGCGCGCCGGCGGCCTCGCGGTGGCGGGTGGGCGGGTTCCTTGCGCCTCTTCGCGCCCGCGCCCCTCCTCTTTCCGGCCGCGCCTCCTGCGGCGGCCCTCGTTAACACGTTGGCGTGGCATAACGTCATTCTAACTCAGGCCCTACAATTTTGGGCGGCTAAGTGGTAAGTTTACGTTGTCGCTCCGCAACGAATTGGGGGCGTTTGGCGTCTAAGTTTGGGCGCGCAGGGTGAATTGAGATGTCAGAGCTGTTCGAGAATATAGAGGTCAACAGGTCGCCGCGCTGGCCGCGGCTCGCGCGCCTGACGGGCGTGTCGGCCGTGCTCCACGTCCTCTTTTTCGCGGCAATCATTTATGTGCCAATCCTGCGCGAGGCTTTTCACATCGCCGACAGGTTCTCAGACGCCGAGTACGTTGACGAGGAG
Organism: uncultured Acidobacteriota bacterium; assembly: GCA_963848875.1. Taxonomy (GTDB): domain Bacteria; phylum Acidobacteriota; class Blastocatellia; order Pyrinomonadales; family Pyrinomonadaceae; genus QHXM01. The sequence goes on along the minus strand of CAWKFJ010000006.1, from coordinate 166,043 downwards.
TACGAAAAGATCAGGATGCGGGACGTGACGATGCTCAGGGCCGGCGAGCGCCTACAGTACCCGCCCGGATACTTTAACGACCAGGCCACGAGCGCGGAGGCCGTGGTGGAGCCGACTCCCGTGCCGACCCCTGTGCCGACTCCCATCCCGACACCCAGCCCGACGCCGACGCCGACGCCGAGTCCGAGCCCCACGCCGACCCCTGTGGGCGGCGGCACAGACGCGACGACGGCCAACGCGAACGGGGCCACGACCGACACGGACGGCGAGAAGGACCTCGACAAGGTCGCGGAGCAGAACAAGGTCAGGCGGCCGCGCACCGTCAACAAGCGCCCGTTCGTAGACCTCCTGGTCAAGTACAAGGAGATGAAGGACAAGGGCGAGCTGGATTTGAACAACCCCGTCGAGATGACCATCGAGGCCGACCTCAACGCCGACGGCACGCTCAGCAACGTTCAGATCACGCGCAAGTCCGGCGACCCGAAGCTGCTCGAAGCCACCAACGATTTCGTTGTGGCCCTGAGCGCGTCGGGCGTTCTGGACTTCCTGGAAGGGACGGAGCATCTCGTCTTGAGAATCACGCTCGATGGCACGCAGATAGTCGTCAGCGCAGAGACGCAGATGGCTTCGGCGGACGAGGCCAGGCTCAAGGCGCTCGGCTACAACGCGCTGCTCGCAGGGGGCGCGCTCTTTAGGAGCGGGCGCGACGAGGGGACCCTCATGAGCAACACCAAGGTCACTTCCAGCGGCAAACAGCTCACGCTCAGCTTCAACCTGCCGCGCGCGACCATCACCGAAATGCTCAAGAAGCAGATTCCCGCGACCTAGCTGTTAAAAAGCGCCGCTTTTGTGTAAGCTAGAAGGCGCGGGTTTGAGAACCCTTTAGTAACGTGAACGCACCTCGGAACAACAACGCAGCAATCTTCACCGCGGTCATCTGCGCCTGCCTCGGCGTGGTGGTGGCGGGGACGCCTTTGCACGCCCACGCGCGCGGGTCGTCCGCCGAAGTCTATCGTTTCGAGAGCGCGTCCGTCATCCGCAACGGGTTCGAGGCGTCCGTCGCCGTCGGCATCAGGAAGGTGAAAGAGGCGCGCCGCTGGCTGCCGCGCCCCGCGGCCCTCGACGCCGCCACCGCGCCCGCAGAGAATTCTTACCGCAACGACCTTTCGCTCGCGTCCCCGCTTCAAGTTCTCGTCGTCACACGGCTCGCGCGCGCCGGCCTCTCGGATTCTTCGGCGCAATCGCCGAAGGCATTCTGAGCCGGGCCGAAAGTAGACGCGCACGCCCTTTCCAACTGACTCGCTTGCCAGCGGTTTCGCCGCTCCCTTACAATCGTCGGTTGCACGCCCCTTGATAAATCGGCTGCAACCCCCCTGTGAACCCGTGCGCCCCCTCTTTCACCTGTAGGATTAAAACGCCATGATTGATAAAGTTTTGACCAAGATTTTCGGGAGCAGCAACCAGCGCTTCCTGAAAACCATCCAGCCCGTCATCGAACAGATCAACGAACTGGAGCCCTCCGTCAAGCGCCTCTCGGACGAGGAGCTGCGCGCGCGCACCATTGAGTTCAAGGAGCGCGTCGCCCGCGCCGTCGAGGACGCGACCGACAAGGAGGACCGCAAGCGACGCGAGCGCGCCGCGCTCGACGAGCTTTTGCCCGAAGCCTTCGCCACCGTGCGCGAGGCGAGCATACGCTCGACGGGCATGCGCCACTTCGACGTGCAGCTCATCGGCGGCATCGTCCTCCACCAGGGCAAGATCGCGGAGATGCGTACGGGCGAAGGTAAAACGCTGGTCGCAACGCTCCCCTCTTACCTCAACGCTTTGACGGGCCGCGGCGTCCACGTCATCACCGTCAACGACTACCTGGCCTCGCGCGACGCGGAGTGGATGGGCCAGATTCACCGCTTCCTCGGCCTCGAAGTCGGCTGCATCCAGAACGACATGGACGACTTCGAGCGCCAGGCTGCCTACGGTGCGGACATCACCTACGGCACCAACAACGAGTTCGGCTTCGACTACCTGCGCGACAACATGAAGTTCGATTTGGCGACCTGCGTGCAGCGCGGCCACTACTTCGCCATCGTGGACGAGGTGGACTCCATCCTGATTGACGAGGCGCGCACGCCGCTCATCATTTCGGGCGCGTCGGACGAAGCCACGGACAAGTATTACAAGGCCGACGCCATCATCCCGCAATTGAAGCGCGGCGAGGAGAAGGACGATCCGGGCGGCAAGAAGGTCAAGACGGGCGACTACGTCGTTGACGAAAAGCAGCACACGGCCGTTCTGACCGAAGATGGCGTGGACAAGGCCGAACGCCTGCTCGGCGTCGGCAACCTCTACGACCCGTCGAACATGGAGATGCTGCACTGCGTCGAGCAGGCTCTAAAAGCGCACACGCTTTACAAGCTCGATCACCAGTACGTCGTTCAGGAGGGCGAGGTCATCATCGTTGACGACTTCACGGGCCGCCTGATGAAGGGCCGCCGCTGGTCGGACGGCCTGCACCAGGCTGTCGAGGCCAAGGAGAGCGTCAAGATTGAGAAGGAGAACCAGACGCTCGCCACGATCACGCTGCAAAACTACTTCCGCCTCTACGAAAAGCTCGCCGGCATGACGGGCACGGCGGAGACGGAAGCGGCCGAGTTCCACTCGACCTACAAGCTGGACGTGGTCGTTATCCCGACCAACCAGCCGATGGTTCGCAAGGACAACTCGGACGTCATCTATCGCACGATTGGCGAGAAGTGGGACGCAGTCGTCGAAGAGATTCAGGAGTGCCACGAAAAGGGTCAGCCCGTTCTGGTCGGCACGGTCTCGGTCGAAAACTCCGAGCTAATCGCGCGCCGCCTGCAAAAGGTTGGCGTGCCGCACAACGTCCTGAACGCCAAGTACCACGAGCGCGAGGCGGAGATCGTCGCGCAGGCGGGCCGCAAGGGCGCGGTCACGATTGCGACAAACATGGCCGGGCGCGGTACTGACATCCTGCTCGGCGGCAACCCGGAGTTCATGGCGCGCGAGTTCCTCAAAAAAGAGGAGATTGACCCGGACGAGGTGACGGACGAGCAGTGGGAGGAAGCGGTCGCGCGCGCCAAGCGCATCGTCGAGGAGGAGCACAAAGAGGTCGTGTCTCTCGGCGGCCTGCACATTATTGGCACAGAACGCCACGAGTCGCGGCGCATCGACAACCAGTTGCGCGGCCGCGCCGGCCGCCAGGGCGACCCCGGCTCGTCGCGCTTCTTCCTCTCGCTCGAAGACGACCTGATGCGTATCTTCGCGGGCGACCGCGTCAAGGCGCTGATGCAGCGCCTCGGCATGGAGAAGGGCGTCGCCATCGAGTCGAAGATGGTCAGTAAGCGCATCGAGGGCGCACAAAAGTCTGTCGAGGGTCGCAACTTCGAGTCGCGCAAGCACCTCCTCGAATACGACGACGTGATGAACAAGCAGCGCGAGACGATCTACGGCTTGCGCCGCCAGTTGATGGAGGAGCCAGACCAGCGCGACTACCTGCTGGGCGAGACGGGTGTGGCGAGCGACCTGCTCGCGGATTTGACGCGCCAGTACCTCAACCCGGAGGTGGACCCGGACGACTGGGACGTGGAGAACTACGCCATCCAGCTCCACTCCATCTACGACTTCGACGTGGATGCCGAGGGCATAGACTTCGAGAACAGTTCTTCGGAGGGCGTTGTGGAGGCCGTCTGGGAGAAGCTCAAAGCCAAGTACGCCGAGAAGGAGGCGCAGATCGGCGTCGAGGCGATGCGCACCTACGAGCGCATCATCATGCTCAACATCATCGACGCGCAGTGGAAAGACCACCTGCTCTCGATTGACCACCTGAAGCAGGGCATAGGGCTCGTCGGCTACGGGCAGAAAGACCCGCTCGTCGAGTACAAGAAGCAGTCGTTCGACATGTTCCAGGAGATGCTCGACCGCATAGACCAGACGACCATCCGCTCGCTCTTCAACCTGCAAGTCGTCACGGAGCAGCCGCCCGAGGCGCTGAGGCAGAGGCGCGCGCCGCGCCGCTCGTCGCTGAGCTTCACGGGGCCGAACCAGGGCGCGGCCGCCGCTGGCGAGGAGGACGGCAAGGTCAAGACCATCACGCGCGACCAACCGAAGGTCGGCCCCAACAAGCCTTGCCCGTGCGGCTCAGGCAAGAAGTACAAGAAGTGCTGCGGCGCGTAAATGACGCGCCGAGACGGAAGGAGACCGGCATGACAACGAAGCCTCGCAGAGCATTCGCGGCGATACTCCTCGCCGCGCTGCTTTTCCCTTCGTGTCTCTCGACGGCGGGCGCGCGCGCCCAGGGTACACAGGAGGCCCCCGCCTCCGGCGAGAGGGAGCGCGGCGTCGCGCTCTACAAAAAGGGCGACGTGAGCGGGGCCATAGAGGCGCTCAGCGCCGCCGTCAAAACCGACAAGCAGGACGCGGACGCCTGGCATTTTTTGGGGCTCGCCTACTACACTTCCGGCAACGCCAAGGGGGCGCGCAAGGCTTTCGAGACGGAGGCCAAGCTGCGCCCCGATTCAGTGGCCGCGCACGCCGGCATGGCTTACGCCCTCCTGCTCGACAAGAAGTTCAGCCAGGCGGCGCTCGAAGCCCAGCGCGCCCTCGCGCTCGACGCGCGCAACCCTGACGCGCACTACATCCTCGGCGTCAAATATTTCACGGAGGGCGCGACCGCCCAGGCGCTCGACGAGGCCGAAGAGGCCGTCAGGGCGGCCCGGCAGATTAAATTCGTCCCGGCCTCGATTGACGGCAAGCCCGTCTCTCAATACTTTCAGGTCGAATATTATTTCAGCGCGTTTTGAGACTCGCCGGGCCGGCCGCGTCTGAGAGGGCTAACCTTTGCACACGAAATCTCGCACACAGACGCTCGTCTTGACGCTGCTCGCGGCCGCCCGGTTTCTCAATTCATCCAAATCGAATACAATTTCAACCACTATTGAAAGCAGTCGCACTTTCTCCTGAGTAAGGTCTGGCCACCGTCCGCCTAAATCCGTTCCTGGGGGTCTCCGAGAGCATTGAACGCCAACACCACGTCAACCAACCCGGTCGTGCAGGCCATCGTCGCGGGCACCGCGCCGATGGGAGCGCGCATGGCCGCGGCGCGCGGGATGCTGCCGCTCGACCAGGCCGACATGCTCGAAGCGCTGGTGGCGTTGCGCGCGGGCGACGACGAGGCGGTCAAGCAGGCCGCGGAGGAGACGCTCGCGGCGCAGGAGAAGGATTCGCTGCTGCTCGTCGCGGCGAGCGCCGAGTCTGCGCCCGCCGTGCTCGGCTATCTGGCCTCCCGCGCGGACCTCGGCCGCGAGATACACGAGGCCGTCACGCTCAACACGAGCACGCCTGACGAGGCAGTCGCCTTGCTCGCCTGCATTACCTCGGACGGCGCGTTGCTCGAACTCATCACCATTAACCAGCAGCGACTGATCCGCGCCCCCGCCATCATCGAGGCCGTCATACACAACCCGGCGCGCACGCCAGAGGCCGAGAGACGCGCGCGCGAGACGCGGCGCGAGTTTTTCGAGAAGGAGCGCGGCGCGCAGCAGATCGCCGAAGAACTGCGCGCGCGCGGGCAGGAGGCTGCGGCCGAGTTCATAGAGGCGTCCGAGTCTGTCACGGAGGCGGACGCCGGGCCGCAAACTGCGTTCACGCTCGACGACGCCTGGCTCCTCGCCCAGCACATAGAGGTCACGGACGCGGAGATTGACGACTCCTGGCTCGCGCTCGAACGGCTCGAAGAACTTTTGGACGAGACCTACGAGCAGCGGCTGGCGAACGCCGAGCGCATCATCGCCGACGCGCACAAGGAGTCGAAGGAAGTTCAGCCGGAACGCATCTCGCTCATCCGCCGCGTGATGATGATGACGGTCAAGGACCGCATCAAGCTCGGCATGAAGGGCGACCGCGAGGCCCGCTCCATCCTCATCCGCGACTCCAACAAGGTGGTCGCCCAGGCCGTTATCCATAACCCGCGCATCACGGACCAGGAGGTTGAAAACATCGCCGCCATGCGGACGGTCTCCGACGAAGTGCTGCGCATCATCGCCATGACCCGTGCGTGGGCGCGCTCCTACCCGATTATCCTGAACCTCGCGCGCAACCCGCGGACCCCCATCCCGTCGGCCATCAACATTCTGCCGCGCATACACACCAAGGACTTGCAACACATCTCGCAGAACCGCAACGTCTCGGAGGCCGTGCGCCGCCAGGCTTACCGGCTCGTGGCTACCCGCACGGGCCACTGAAATTTCATTGACACGGGGCCGGGCCGCGCCTACAATCCGCGCTACCTGTTTAGTGAATCTCAGATTGCAGAGAGTCGGGCACGCCCGGCTCTAAACGTTTGCTCCTTACCCTAGCGCGCTGCCGCTCGTCCTAAGCGCCGCGCTCTCAGAAAAGAGAGGGAATATGGGATTATTTGACGTTATTGGCTGGATCATCGTCGGCCTGATCGCGGGCGTCATCGCCAAAGTCATCATGCCTGGCAAAGACCCCGGCGGCTGTGCCATCACCATGTTGCTCGGCATCGGCGGCGCGGTCCTGGCGGGATTTCTCGCGCACTTCCTGAAACTCTCAAGCAACTCTGAAGGAGTCGGGAGCAAGGGCTTCTTCACCAAGATAGGCTTCGGCGTCCTCGGCGCGCTGGTCATCCTGGCCGTCTACCGCTTGATCGCCGGGCGGCGCGCCTGAGGCGGAACCGCGGCGTCACAAACAAAAGTGAGGCCGGGCGCGGCCCCGTCCGGGGACTGCCGCGCCCGGCCTCTATTTTTCCGCCGGCACAGAGACTCTCTCCGGCTCAGAAAATCTCCGAGCCCTTCCTGAGCACGGACCACGCCACGTCCGTCAGCGTGTGAGTCGCCGCCCCCCACCACAGCCCCGCCAGCGCGGCCCACGCCGCGTGCTCGCCCACGTTCGCGCGCACACCCGCCTCTATCGCGCGCCACGCTTGCCAGACCTCCGCGAAAGTCGGCGTCGGCCCGCTCGTCCATAAGGCGCGCAGGTAGACTCCCGCCGAGACCAGCAGCGCCAGCACCAGCGTGAAGTAGACGACGCGAATCAGCGTGCCGAAGACGATGCCGTGCGACCAGCGCGAGCGGTGGCGGAAGAGTCCACGGTAGGGCAGCCAGAGAAAGCGGAAGATTCCCCAGCGCGCGTACTGGCGCGACTGTATGTCCAGGTCCGGGCCGAACATGAAGCCGCCGAAGAGCATCGCGCAGGTCGCCACCACGGCCGGCGCGAGAGCGCCCGCCAGCCCCCACGCCGCCACGAAAGTCGGCACGGCCAGAATCAACGTGATCGCATCGTGAGTTCTCCCCGAAGGCACCTCAGCCCCCTCCTGTTTGTGTCGGAGACAATATGCGACCGGGGGCGCGGGCGTCAATGTTTCGCTCCCGGCGGCGGCGCGTCTTGAGGCTTTGCCAGATAGCCGCGCCTCGCGCGAATCTTCAATCCGACCCGGCGCGAAATCACATCAATCTTCAAGTATTCGCCTGCCTCGGCGTTAACAGGTCGTTGCAGCGCGTACGTGACCACGTACTGAGAATCAACCACCTCGGCCACCTCGACGGCCTGCTGAATCATCTCCTCTGCCGAAACGGGCAACCAGAAGCCGCCGCCGGTCTCTTCAGCCAGACCGCCGAGTTCTTTCTCACGCCGCTTCAACTCTTCTTTGATGCCTGCGCCTCGCCGGAACAAACGGTCAAGGTCTATCACCGTGCCGCCCTTCGCTTCTAATATATCTTTTGGGTCCGGCCTCTTCTCGTTGGGCCTCCTCATGCGCGGCAGCGGGATGATGGCTTCTTCAGGGATAGCGCTTTTCAGTCTTGGGCGGCTCACGGGTGGCTTCTTCGCCGTCAGCCCGAGCGACGTGTAGCTGATGACGTGCGTCGTGATGTTTGCCTCCATCAAGCCTGCGAGCGCCCGCGTGAACTCCGCCCCGTCAGTCTGCGAGTCAATCCCGTCTGAGATCAAAACGAGGTGTCGATTGCCCATCGGCGTTTTCTCTAACTGCTCAACCGCCACGTCGATTCCCCGCGCGAGGGCAGAGCGCTTTCCAGAGAGGAGTTTATTCTGTAGGGCTCGGATGACCTCTGATTTGTTTGCCGTCCAGTCCTGCACTAACTCGACCCGATTGTTGACCTGTATGACGTTGATTTGATCCTCCTTTTTCAAGCTTGAGACCAGCCCGATGGCTGTCTCGCGTGTGAGGCGCACGTTCTTTGCGAGATTCAGCTCGCCTCCCGTATCAAGCAGCAACAAGACGCTGGCCGGGATGCGGTAGATGCTCTTGAGTGGCCGCAAAACACCATCCTCTTTCACCATCAGGTCGTCGGCCTCGACTGTCGGATCGAAACGTCCATTCTCATCATACGCCGTGATGGGAATGCGCACCTCGTTAACGAAAACCTTGATGGAATCGTGTTCCTCGCCAACTGTCGCGGGAGGTTTCGGTGAAGGGTCTGGTGTCTTATCCTGCGCGCGCAGCTCCGGGGCCAGCAGAGCTAAAGCGACGAAAGCGAAGGCCAGTAATTTATCTCGGGACATGATGAGCCGAAGGCGGTGAAAGCTTTTCTCAAGTTAATACTTCTCTCAGACCTAGACACTCAATGACGGAAAATGGTTGGCGTCGTGGGCGCTTAAAATAGTATTCCTCAACATAGTCTCCTGGCTGTCCGTATCGGGAGGCGCGTAAGCATTGACCCGGCCGCCTGACCTAACATATTGTTCGCGCCGCGCGAAGGCATACGCCCCGCCACTCGGACTCAGTTGGACGCCCTACTGTCCGCGCCGGAAGCTGTATGCGCCCTATCTCTCTAACCTCTGAGGAAGGAGTTCCCACCATGACTACAATCAAACGCTTCGCCTTCTCTCTCTTCCTAACCTGCTGCGCCCTCGCTCTCAGCGCGAGCGCGCAGACGCCGCAAGTCTCTACAGTCAACGTCACGCCCGAGCCGCAGGCCGCTGAAGGCCCAACGCCGCAGGCCGTTGGCACAATCACGGGCGAGGGCGCCAACAACAGAATTGCGAAATTCACAGGGGCTAACACCATCGCCAACTCCATCATCACGGAGTTGGCGTCCAAGATAGGCATCGGCACGGCCTCGCCCGGCTTCAAGCTGACGGTGACGGGCGGCGGCACGACCGTCATCAGCGCCACCAACAACACCGCCGCTGACCCGGCCGGCAAAGGCATCACTGGGACGGGAGGGCCTGGCGCAGCAGATTTCATAGGAATCATGGGCGGCGCAGGCGTCTTCGGCAAGGGGGGGAAGGGCGGCTTCGGCCAAGGCCCCCACGGGGGCGGCCTTGGCGGCGACGGCGTCTTGGGCATCGGCGGGGAGGGCGGGGAGAGCGCCACCGGCCAGGGCTCGGGGGGCACAGGCGTGCATGGCATTGGCGGCTCGGCCGGGGCCACAGGTGTGTTCGGCGAGAGCCTATCCGGCCACGCCGTCATCGGCGATAGCGACTTCGGGTTCGGCGTCCTCGGCCGAACCGAAAGCGGGTACGCCGTCTACGGCAACAGCACCGGCGTCGGCCACGCCGGCTACTTCTCCGGCAGGGTAGAGATAACGGGCAACGCCCTCATCAACGGACCCAGCCTCTCCTTCAGCGCAACGTCGCGCCAGATGATTAACCTCTACAACACCGCCTACGGCATAGGCGTGCAGTCCGGCACGCAGTACTACCGCACGGCCAGCGGCTTCGCCTGGTTCAAGGGGGGCGCCCACAGCAACTCCACGAACAACCCCGGCTCGGGCGGCACACTCCTGATGCGTGTAGACTCCAACGGCAACCTCTTTACGACCGGCGCAGTCAACCCGCCGAGCGACCGGAACATGAAAGCCGACTTCTCTTCCGTCAACCCTCAACTGATCCTGCGGCGGCTGGCCTCGATGCCGATTCAGACTTGGAGCTACAAGGCGGACGGCGACGCGGTGCGCCACCTCGGCCCCGTCGCGCAGGACTTCAAGGCCGCCTTCGACCTCGGCGCGGACGACAAGACGATTGCGACCGTGGATGCGGACGGCGTGGCGCTGGCCGCCATCCAAGGCTTGTACCAGCAGAATCAGGAACTCGCCCGTACGGTCAAACAGCAGGGCAATCAAATCGAGCAACTCCTCGCACGCCTCCGCCGGCAGGAGGCCCACCTAGATCAGGTGAGGCGCACCGTCAAGCGCGGGCGCGCGGCCGGGAGGTAGTCCTTGGCGTCTCACCATTAAAGTCTACAGCGAGGCGGCGCCTAACGATGCGCCGCCTTCGTTGTCTTCGGCTGCGATTTGCGAGTTGTCGGCCGCCGCATTACACTAGTTGCGAGCAGCCTTCGAAATGGGGAAACGTGGAAAAGTTCAAACAGCTTTGGAATACGGTGCGGCGCGCCTGATACTCACGGGGCTCGGCCGGCTGCCGCGTCCCTTCGCTCTCAAAGCTGGCCACGCCGTCGCCCGCCTCGCCTACGGCTTGAGCGACAGGCTCAGGCGGACGGGCTTTCGCAACCTCGAACTGGCCTTCCCAGAGATGAGCGAGGGCGACCGCGAACGAATCCTCCGCGGGACTTTCGCCAACCTCGGCCGCCTGCTCGGCGAGTTCAGCCAACTACCGCGTGCCACACCCGAAAGCCTGCGCCAGCTCATCGAATGCGAGGGCCTGGAAAACCTGCGCGAGGCGCAAGCCCGCGGGCGCGGCGTCATCCTGTTCACAGGGCACTTGGGCGCGTGGGAGCTTTCCAGTTTCGCCCTCTCCGCCTTTGGCTATCCGCTGAGCTTTCTCGTCCGCCGCATCGATAACCCGCGCGTCGAGACGATGATCGAGAAGACGCGCACACGCTTCGGCAACCGCTCGATAGACAAGCGCGCCGCCATGCGCCCTATGCTCAAAACTCTGCGCGCAGGCGGAACGCTCGGCATCCTCGTTGACCTCAACACTCAGCCCCACGAAGGCATTTTCGTAGATTTTTTCGGCATCCCTGCCTCCACGACCAGCGGGCTGGCGGCGCTCGCCTTGCGGACGGGGGCTGCGGTCCTCCCCGTGTTCGTCCCCTGGGACGAGAGCCGCCGGCGTTTCGTCCTTCGCATAGACCCGCCGCTCTCAATCACCCGCACCGGCGACGAGGGGGAAGACATCAGGCGGCTCACCTCGCTTTTCACGTCCGTGGTCGAAGATTACGTCCGACGCTACCCGGATCAGTGGCTGTGGATTCACAAACGGTGGAACACGCGGCCGGAAAATGAAGAAAATTTATACGCAAGGTCAAAGCCCCCCCAAGCCGCCCCACAATTGTCGAAATAAAGAAATACTTGAACTTAGCCTCTTACACTGACTTAAATTTCTGCCCCGACTCTATTCCGACAAGCCGCTTTGTCACAAAAATATTGTGTTTCAGTGAAAATTGTTCTTGACAGCTCACAAAACTTCAGTATAATTCCTCACATACTGAAGCACAGATTACCAAGTTGGCACGCTTCGGTTGTATTGACAGTGTGGTGAAAGTGCTTTTGTACGAACCTTGTAAGCGGGTGCGTTAGGTTCGCAACGGACGCACAATTTTCTTAAGCCGCACGGCATTATCTCGCCCGTACAAACGCACCGCCTATAAATCACGGGATCGAACGTATGTGACGATTCTCAGTTCATTGCCAACGCCAACCCTGAATCTCCGAGCCTGCCCCTAAAGTTTTGCCCCGTCAGTCGAAAGATTGACGGGGCACCTCTCTTTCTGGCGTTTGTAACGCCCGCCTTACATTGCCAGTCCGCCGTCAACCTGTATCACCTGGCCCGTGATGTAGCGCGCCTCGTCCGAAAGCAGAAAGCACGCGATTCGCGCCACCTCGTCTGGTTCTGCGAAGCGCCCGAGCGGAATCTGTTCGAGGAGTTTTTTCTGGTAATCCTCGTTGAGCGCGCCCGCCATCTCCGTCGAGACCAGGCCGAGCGCGAGCGCGTTAACGGTCACTTTGCGGCTCGCCACTTCCTTGGCTAGTGCTTTCGTCAGCCCGATCATGCCCGCCTTCGAGGCGGAGTAATTCGACTGCCCGGCCATCCCTACGCGGCCGCTGATGGAAGAGATGTTGAGGACCGAGCCGCCTTCCTGCCTGAGCATCACACGCAACGCGGCGCGCGCGAAATTCCAGGCCCCCTTGAGGTTGGTGTCTATGACGGCGTCCCAATCGTCTTCCTTCATCCGCAGTATTAAATTGTCGCGCGTGATGCCTGCGTTGTTGACCAGGAAATCGATTCGCCCGAAGGCTTCCTTGACCTGCTTGACCATCTCCGCGGCGGCTTCCGTCTGCGCCACGTCGCACTGCGCCGCCAGCACGCGCACACCCATCGCCTCGATTTCCGCCTTCAAGCTCTCGGCGGCCTCTGCGCTCTTCGCGTAGTTGAAAGCAACGTCCGCGCCGCGCCGCGCCAGTTCCAGCGCTATCGCCCGGCCGATGCCGCGAGTCGCGCCCGTCACGATTGCCGCCCGCCCGGAAAAAGGCTTGGCTGAGTTGTCCAAGATGATTCATCCTCCTTGACACGCGCGTCCGCGGTCAGATAGCGTGACCCTTTTCGCTTGAAGCCTGTGCAGAGTTGTTTCAATACCATAAGACAGAGGGCCGCGGCAAATGCTCGATCTCAACTTCGTTCGTGACAATTTAGATAAGGTACGCGCCGCACTCGAAGCGCGCCAGTTCCCGACCGCGGCGCTCGACGACTTCGCGCGAGCAGACGCCGAGCGCCGCCGCGTGATTTCGGAATCCGACCAGCTCAACGCCGCGCGCAACGCCGCCAGCCGCGCCATCGGCGCGCTGATGAAGGAAGGCCAGCAGGAGGAGGCCGAAGCGCGCCGCCGCGAGGTCGGCGAGATGAAGGAGCACATGGCCGAGCTAGACCGTGTGCGCGACGAGGCCGAGGCGCGCATGCGCGAGATGCTTTCGACGCTGCCGAACATCCCGCACGAAAGTGTGCCAGTCGGCGCGGACGAGGCTGCCAACCGCGAGGAGCGCAGGTGGGGCCAGCCCCCGCAGTTCGACTTCGAGCCGAAGGACCACGTTGAGCTGGGCGCGACGCTCGGCATTCTGGACTTCGAGCGCGCGAGCAAAATCGCCGGCTCGCGCTTCAGCATCCTGAACGGCGTGGGCGCGCGCCTGAGCCGCGCCCTCGTCAACTTCATGCTGGAGCTGCACACGCGCGAGCACGGCTACGAGGAGACGCTGCCTCCCTTCATCGTCAACGCCGACTCACTTTTTGGCACAGGCCAGTTGCCGAAGTTCGAGGAGGATTTGTTCAAGCTGACGGACGAGCGCGGCCTGTACCTCGTGCCGACCGCAGAGGTCCCCGTCACGAACTATCACCGCGATGAGATACTCGACGGCTCGCAGCTCCCCATGAAGTGGGCGGCCTATACGCCCTGCTTCCGTTCCGAGGCCGGGAGCTACGGCCGCGACGTGCGCGGGCTGATTCGCCAGCACCAGTTCGAGAAGGTCGAGCTGGTCAAGTATTCGCTGCCGGAAAATTCTTACGACGAACTGGAGTCGCTGACGCGCGACGCCGAAACGACGCTGCAAAAACTGGGGCTCCACTACCGCGTGGTCGCGCTCTCGACCGGCGACCTCGGTTTCGGCCCGGCGAAGACCTACGACATAGAAGTCTGGCTGCCTTCGCAGAACGCCTTCCGTGAAATCTCCTCGTGCTCGAACTACGAGAGCTTTCAGGCGCGCCGCGCTCAGATTCGTTTCCGGCGCTCTGGCGGCGCGAAGCCCGAGTACGTCCACACGCTCAACGGCTCCGGCCTCGCCGTCGGCCGCACCTGGATCGCGGTCCTGGAAAACTACCAGCAATCGGACGGCTCTATTCTCATCCCCGAAGCCTTGCGCCCGTACATGAACGGGATGGAAAAGATAGAAGGTAGTGGTCAGTAGTCAGTGGTCGGTGGTCAGTTAAAAACAAAAGAAAGAGGCAGCCGAGTGGAACCAACCCGGCTGCCTTTTGCTTTCTCTTAACTGACCACTGACCGCTGACTACCGACCACTGCTCTACTTGATTCTCAGCTCGAATGGCATGAGCGCCATGATTTCGCCGCGCTTCATGCGGTCCAGCGTGGCGGCGTATTTGAGCGCGCGGCGCGCGTCCTCGGGCAGCGCGGCAAAGGCGGCGCGCTGTTGGGCGATGCGTGTACTCGCCTCGTCACCGCCGCTGCCGCCGCCGCCGAACAGGTTGTCGAAAAAGCTGCGCGGGTAGGGGAGGATGACGCGGCGCACACCTTTGTCAGCCGGAATGCCGGCCAGCTCGCGCGCCACTTCCACGGCCCTGTCTAACCCGCCGAACTCGTCTACCAGGCCCTTCTCCTTGGCCTGCGCGCCCGTCCAGACGCGCCCCTGCCCGACGGAGTCTATGTATTCGGGGTCGCGCCCGCGCCCCTTCGCCACTTTTGGCACAAATTCGTCGTAGTACTTGCTCTTGACCGTCGCCTCGAACCTGGCCCGCTCCTCCGGCGAGAACTTCTCCGTCTCGCGGAAGAGCCCGGCGGTCTTGCCGCGCAGCACGTATTCGTTCGTCACGCCGAGCCAGTCATAAAGCCCCTTGATGACGGGCTTGCCCGCGAAGATACCTATGGAGCCCGTGATGGTCGAGGGCTCTGCGAGAATTTTGTTGGCGTTGCACGAAATGTAGTAGCCGCCTGAAGCGCCCAGGTCGCCCATAGAGACCACGACAGGCTTCTTCTGCTTGGCGACTTCGACGGCGTGCCAGATAGCGTCCGACGCGTAGTGTACGCCGCCGGGGCTGTCCACGCGCAGGACGATGGCCTTGATTGATTTATCGCGCGCCGCGTCGTTGATGGCCCGGACCATCGTGTCGGAGCCGACTGAAGGGTCGCCGCCCATCCCGCCCGAGTCGGACTTGCCGGGCCAGATCTCCCCGGACGCGTAGATGACCGCGATGCGCTCGCCGCGGTTGAGCCCGACCGACTCCGCGCTGATCTCCTTGTACGTGTCGAGGCGCGTGACGCGCAGCTCCTCGTCGTCCTTATAGCCCAGGCGCTTCTTCAATTCGTTCTCGACTTCGTCGCGGTAGTTCGCGCCGTCTACGAGCCCCGCGTCGCGCGCTTGTTCGGCGCTGAGGGGTGCGCCGTCCACGAGGGCGCGAATGTCTTCGGGAGACTTCTTGCGCGCCTCTGCGACCGTCGTGACGAAGCGGTTGAAGAAGTCGTCGAGGATCGAGTTGATGACCTCGCGATGCTCCTTCGACATCTCCTTGCGCGTGAACTGGTCCGGCGCGTTCTTGTACTTGCCGATCTGGTAGATGTCCGGGTAGACGCCGAGCTTGTCGAGCGCCCCGCGGAAGAACATCACGTCGGCGGCGAGCCCGTTGATGAAGAGGTCGCCCGGCGGCGCGACGTAGATGCGCTCGCAGGCGGTCGCAACGTAATACTCCTTGTTCGTGCCGACCTCCATGAAGGCGTAAATCGGCTTGCCCGAAGCGCGGAAGTCCGCGATCACTTCGCGCAGCTCATCGGCCTTGCCCCAGCCTGCGCCGAGCAGGTCGATCTCCAACAGGACGCCGCCGATGCGCTTGTCAACTTTAGCCTTCCTGAGCTGCTCGACCAGCGTAGTCATAGTCAGCCGGTCGTCCCCGAAAATTCGTCGGGTGAAAGTGTCGGGCAGGTAGTCCGGCAGCTCGCCTTCGACCTTCAGGGCGAGCACGCTGTTGTCGCGGACAACGGGCTCGCTGCCGCGCAGCATAGAGAAGAGAATGGCCAGGCCGATGACGACGACCAGGACGAAGACGAGGAAGAGACTGCCGAGGATGATAGCGATTTTACGCCCGCATGACATTGCCATAGTGATTAACCCGAAACCGATTTTTTAGGAAGACGCGACACGCGCGCCCGCTGTCATTACGCAGCGTGGAGGGAAAAGGTTTTTCGGAATGCGGAATGCGGAGTGATGAATGATGAATTAAAAGCTTTTAATTCATCATTCATCACTCCGCATTCCGCATTTACTTGACTATCCACCCGCCGCCGAGGACTTCGTCGCCGCGGTAGAAGACTGTGGCCTGGCCGGGCGTGATGGCGCGTTGGGGCTCGTCGAAGCGTATGTGGGCGCGGCCGCCCTCTTGCGGCGTGACGGTGGCGGGCGCGGGTTGATGGCGGTAGCGCACGCGGACCTCCGCCCGCACGGGTTCTGTCGGAGAATCGAAAGCAATCCAGTTGACGCCGGCGGCCGTGAACTCTTCGCGCAGCAACTCTTCCTGGCTGCCGACGACGACACGGTTTCGTTCCGCGTCAATCGAGATGACGTAGAGCGGGCGCTCGCTCGCTATCCCGATGCCGCGTCGCTGCCCGACGGTGTAGCGGTGAATGCCGCCGTGCTTGCTCAAGACTTCACCGCTCGCGTTCGTAATCTCGCCCTCGCCGGGCAGTCGCTCAGTTGCGTCTTCGGCTTCGAGGTAGCGGTCGATGAAGCCCGCGTAATCGCCGTCCGGCACGAAGCAGATTTCCTGCGACTCGGACTTCTCCGCGACGGCGAGGCGGCTTGCGCGCGCCACGTCGCGCACCTCCGGCTTGGACATCTCTCCAAGCGGGAACATGGCGCGCGAGAGTTGCTCTTGCGTTAGCTCCCAGAGGAAGTAGGACTGGTCTTTCTGCAAGTTCCTTCCGCGAAAGAGCCGATGACGGCGAGCCTCGTCGTCATGCTCCACGCGCGCGTAATGTCCCGTCGCCACCTTGTCGCAGCCGAGGCTCAGGGCCAGGCGGTCGAGTGACGCGAATTTTAACCGGCTGTTGCACGCGACGCAGGGAATCGGCGTGGAGCCTGACAGGTAGCTCGCAACGAAAGGCTCGACCACGTCGCGCTCGAACTCGCGTTCGAGGTTGAGGACGTAGAAGGGGAAGCCCAGCTCTTCGGCCACGCGCCGCGCGTCGTACACGTCGTCGAGCGAGCAGCAGCGCGACGGCAGAGGCTCGCCGTGCTCGTCAAGGCTCAGCCCGCGCCGCTGGTTCCACAACTGCATCGTAAAGCCGACCAGTTCGTGCCCCTGCTCTTTTAGAATCGCGGCCGCCGCTGACGAGTCAACGCCGCCGCTCATGGCTACTGCTATCTTCATCACGGGATATTCTGACAGGCGGTAAGGTTGGTCGCAAGTCAACGGAACTTTTAATCAACGGCTCGCGCGATGAGGTAGACGACGGCGCGCTCGGTGTTGCCCTGGAGCCTGCGCGCCCAGGAAGTTTGGAGCCGCGACCAATCGGCTTGAGAGAGCGCGCCCGTCTCTACAACGTCGAACCCTGCGGCGCTGTACTTTTGTGCCAGAACCGATTCGAGGTAAGAGGGCGAAAGCTCCGGCAAGCCCAGGCGCTCTATCTCTGCGCGGTCGCGCGCGGGGTCTACGCCGATGACGACTTCGAGCAGACAGCCGGGCGCGCAAACGCGCCGCAGGTTGCCCAGAACTTCCGCGTCGCCCGTCGCCACCGCGCGCAAGAGACTGCCCCAGGGGAAATGTACGTGAACCTCGTCGGCGACGCCGTCCAATTCGTTAGGAAGATTTTCGACCGCGGCCTGGACGAAGAGGACGTTAGGCAGGCCGCCCTTCGCAGGCTTGCGGTAAATCTTCTCGGAAATCTTCTCCAGCGCCTTCGGGCTCGCGTCCACCCCTATGTAGAACTTCGTCGGGTCGGCCCTGGCACACTGGTACACAAAGCGACCGTCGCCCGTCCCTATGTCCAACACGATGCCGCCGGCTGTACGGCTCGATGAGTTTACGGAAGGCTTCACCGTCGAGTTATCAGGTGGTGCTGCCGCGTATGCACTTGAGCATAAAGTTGAGTCCTTTCCAGCCGCAATTATGCGCGTTTGGCGCGGGAATGTTAAGATGCGGCCATCGCCCAAGGCCGTTTTTATTTTAATTCAGACTTAAACCATCATTCATCATGGAAAGAGCCATCGAAGAGTATCGCGTCGCGGCAGAGCCCTACTACCTGGCCGTCGCGCGCGAAGTCGAGTTGTTCGAGGCGGCCTACGCCGCGCGCCTGCCCGTCATGCTCAAAGGCCCCACCGGGAGCGGCAAGACGCGCTTCGTAGAGCACATGGCGTGGCGGCTGGAGCGCCCGCTGATTACGGTCGCCTGCCATGAGGACTTGTCGGCCACGGACCTGGTCGGCCGCTTCCTCCTCGAAGGCGAGGAGACGGTCTGGCACGACGGACCATTAACGCGCGCCGTCCGCAACGGTGCGATCTGCTACCTGGACGAAGTCGTCGAGGCGCGCAAGGACACCATCGTCATCATCCACCCTTTGACGGACGACCGCCGCCGCCTGCCCATAGAGAAGCGTGGCACAGTGCTCGACGCGCCCGACGACTTCATGCTCGTCGTCTCTTATAACCCTGGATACCAGTCGATCCTCAAGGACCTGAAGCAGTCCACGCGCCAGCGCTTCGTCGCCCTGGAATTCGACTACCCGCCGCCCGAGATGGAGACAGAGATCGTGGCGCGCGAAGGCGGCGTGGACGAGGCGACGGCGCGCGACCTTGTAGTCATCGGCCAGAAGGTCCGCAACCTCCGCGGCCACGGCCTCGAAGAGGGCGTCTCGACGCGCCTGCTGATTTACGCCGCCCAGATGATCGCCCGCGGCATCCCAGCCGTCGCCGCCGCCGAGGTCGCCCTCTGCTCGCCCATCACAGACGACCGCGAACTGCAACGCAGCATCCGCGAGATCGTGACGACGGTAATCTGAGTGGATTAACTGCGCAGCGTGTAAAATTTCTTCATGAGCAAGTATGACAAACTCTTGCTTCAGATACTTCGCGGCAACGCCGATGCAAATATTTCGTTTGACGATTTATGCCAGTTACTTCGTCGCCTGGGATTCGAAGAACGCACACGGGGAAGTCACCATCTGTTTAGAAAGTCGGGGGTGGAGGAAAAGATCAATCTCCAGCGGGAAGGAAACAAAGCCAAAGTCTATCAAGTGCGTCAGGTACGAGCCGTTATATTAAAATACAAGTTAGGAGGCGCAGATTAGTGCATAAATACGAGATCATTATTTATTGGAGCAATGAAGACCAAGTATTCGTCGCCGAAGTGCCCGAACTGCCCGGTTGCATGGCTCATGGCGACACGCAGCACGCTGCCCTCACTAACGCGAATGAGGCAATCCAACTCTGGATTGAGACGGCGGAAGAATTTGGCGACCCTGTGCCAGAACCGAAAGGTCAGCGTCTAATGTTGGCTTAGACGATAAAGGCCAGCGTGAAACCTGATGCCAGCAGACGTCAATCCCGCACGCACTAACGGCTTTGTCGGAAGCTGGGCGTGGCTTTTTCCCGCGAGCTACCTCTTGCACATCGCGGAGGAATATTGGGGCGACTTCCCGGCCTGGATTGCGAGGTTCTGGGGTGTCGAAAGCTCTATCGCTAATTTCTTAAGCTGGAACGGCGGGGCGCTGGTCATGATGTGCGTCGGCGTCGCGCTGGTGCTCTTGACGAAATCATACCGCTGGCTGCTGGTAAGTTTTGGCACAGTCGTGCTGATTAACGGCGTGGTGCATACGCTGGCGAGCGTCGTCACGTGGTCTTACTCGCCGGGCCTCGTCACGGGGCTGCTGCTCTACGTGCCGCTCGGTCTGTTCACGTTGCGGCGCGCACGAGAGAGCGTGAACGCGCGGACGATGCGCGCCGGTGTCATCGTCGGCGTCGTGATGCACGCGGTCGTCGTGCTGCTCGCGTTCGGTTTCGCCAGACTCGCCGCCTGAGAGATGAATGATGCTCGTCGCCGTCCTCTCAATTCTCGCTTTCGCTTCGGCGCTCCTGGCCGTCTTCTCCGCGTACCAGAAGCGCAGGCTGACGCATTACGTCTGCAAGCCGCTGACCGTCGTCCTCATCATCCTGATCGCGCTTCAAGCGAAACACCCGACTTCCCCTTTTTACAAGCAGGCGATTATCGCCGGACTACTCTTCTCGCTCGCGGGCGACATTTTTCTGATGCTGCCCGACCGCTTCATTCCTGGCCTCGTCAGCTTCCTCTGCGCGCACATCTTCTACATAGCGGCCTTCACCTACGAGAGCGGCGGCGCGCTCTCATTCTGGACACTTGTGCCATTTTTGATTTACGGCGGCCTGATGCTGCGCGTGCTCTGGCCACACCTGGGGAAGATGAAGCTGCCGGTCTTGATTTACGTCGCGGCGATTCTCGCGATGGGATGGGCCGCCGCGGGCCGCAGGCTCCTGACCGTGCAGGAAGGAAGTCTCCTCGCTTTCCTCGGCGCGATCCTCTTCATCGTCTCCGACACGGTGCTCGCGCTCGACAAATTCCGCCGTCCCTTCCGCAGCGCGCAACTCCTCATCCTGCTGACCTACTTCGCGGGTCAATGGCTGATTGCCCTTTCGACCTGAATTTTCTAAGCTCACAAAGTAATGAACGAAGAGGAGAGGGAGCCTGAAGCGGGGACGCCTCTGGAGGGCGAGTTCCGCGAGCGTCTGCGCTCGGTCAAGAGCGTGACGGAGCGGCGCACGATTGCGGGGCTGGCGCGCGAGCTGGGCTCCTTGCCGGTAGACGCCGCGCGCGCCGCGCTCGAAACCAGCGCCACGATTGCAAGCGTAAGCTTGCGCGCGAGCATAGAGTTCCTGCGCGCCGCGCCACGCGCCGCGCACGTCATAGAGGCCGCGGACCTGCGCGCCTGGGGCGAGATGGGCAGACGCCTCGCGATGGGCGACGTGGAGACGGCCGTCAGTTTTTTTAACGCGGGCGTAGGTGAGTTGGCGGACGTGCCGCCTGAAGCACGCCCGCTCGTCTTCCAGGTCTGCTCGCGCCAGATGACACTTTCGAGCGCCGTCGCGCTCGAAACTTTCAAGGCCGCGCCGCTGCTCGCCGCTTACGTCACGGACGCGGAGCTACTCCGCATGATCTTCGAGGTCGCGGCGGAGATTTCCAAGCGTTCCGCGCGGCACAGCGCAGACTTTCTCAAGACCACGCCGAGGGTCGCGCGCCGCGCCCGCGATTTTGGCCCGGAAAATTCCGCGCGCGTTTTCCGCGAAGCCGCCTTGCTTGCGTCCGCCTTCGCGGCGCGCGCGGGCGGCATCGCCGCAGACGCCTGGACCGCGCTCCCGGCCGCGCTGGCCGGACTCAAGCCTGAGCCTGCGCTCCAACTGATGCGCCGCGCGGTTGAGTTTCTTGAGCGGGGCGGCGGCGCGGCCCTGCACGTGCTGGTGGCCGGCGGCGAGACCTTGCGCCTGCTGCCCGACGCCTTCGATGCCTGGATCGCGCTCCTCTGGACCGTCGCCGAACACGGCAACGCCAACCTCATAGCCTTCGTCCGCTCCGGCCCTTCCGTCTTCCAGAGCCTCGTCAGCGAGACGCCGCGCGCGCGCGCCACGGAATTGGCACAGCGCGTCATCGCGGTCGCGCGCGAGGTCGCCCGCCTCGACGGCGAATCCGCGCTCGCCTGTTTCCGTTCCAGCCCGCAGGCGCTGAGGACTGTGCCAATCGAGCAGTTCGAGCAGTGGGCGCGCGAGGGGCTCGCGGCCGAGAAGGGAGACCAGCGAGCGCGCCGCAGCTACTTCGCGCTCGAAACGCGGCGCAGCAACGACGCCCTGCACACGGGCGGCACTGGCCTCGCCCTCGAAAAAGTTCAGAGCCTCCTCTGCCTCTACATAGAGGCGCTGACGGGCCACGCCGTCGAGATCGCGCCGCTCGCCGCCGTCACGCACGAGGCGCGCATCAACGACGGCCGAGTCATTCACCTGCCCTCGCACGTCGCAGAGTTCGACGACGAGCAACTAGACTTTCGTCTCTACAAAGTCCTGGCCGCGCATGCCGCGGGCCAGATCGAATTTGGCACACACGAACGCGACTCCTCCGCCCTGCGCGCCGCCTACAGCTCAATCGCCGAAGCTTACGCCGAGGAGAACACGGACGCGCGCGACGCCTTCGCCCTCGACGGCTACATCAACGAGTTGGAGAAGGGCGAGCGCGCGCTCTCGCCCGAGGAGGAGGCGAGGCTCGCGGCCGCCGCGCGCCGCGAGCTGCCGATTGATTCGGACTACCGCGCCGTGCTCTCGCTCTTCCCTCTGCGCGGGCTGGCGCATAAAATTTTTGGCACACTCGAAAACGGGCGCATTGACCGGCGGCTCCGCCACGCCTACCGCGGCCTCGCGC
The DNA here is from genome assembly GCA_963848875.1 of uncultured Acidobacteriota bacterium. Classification (GTDB taxonomy): domain Bacteria; phylum Acidobacteriota; class Blastocatellia; order Pyrinomonadales; family Pyrinomonadaceae; genus QHXM01. The sequence continues at coordinate 143,900 of CAWKFJ010000006.1, read as the reverse complement.
GCGACCTGGACTTGACCCAGGCGCATCTGCGCGCCAACCGTCCGCGCGTCATAGACCTCCCCGTTACGCTCGTCCCCTTCGAGCTGCTCTTCCAGATCACGCTCTGCGGCGGCGCGCTCGACGATGCGCGCCAGTTCTACGGCCAGATCGTCTCCGAGTTGGAAGGCATCGTCGCGGACTACCTGACCGGCGCGAGCGCCGGCGTGGCCGACACCCTGATGGCGACGAGCCGCGTCTACTCGCTCTTCCAATCCATCGCGCCGGACCAGAGCCAGCAGCAGGCCGAGACGACACCCGAGGAGGCGGAGACGGAGGAAGACGCCGGCCTCTCTTCCGAGATGCGCGAGCCACAAGACGCGCCCGACAAGAAAACAAAACCGCAGGACGCGCGCGACCTCTTCAACGCCTGGAACAGCCTTGAGCAGCAGGGCGAGCCGGACAACCTGGACGGGGCTGAGTCCTGGACGAAGGCAGAGGTTCCCGAGCAGGGACTCGAAGAGGGCGAGGTCGCTTACAACTACGACGAGTGGGACAGGGACTTGACGGACCACCGCACGGGCTGGTGCCGCGTCATCGAGAAAAGGGTCCGCGCCGGCAGTCGCGCCTTCGTCGAGCAGACGCGCGAGCGCCACAAGGGAATCATCTCCTCAATCCGCCACCAGTTTCAGTTGATGAGGCCGGAGGATTTGACGCGCGTGACGAACGAGTTGGACGGCGAGGACTTCGACCTCAATGCCGTGATTGATTACGTCATAGACCGGCGCTCGGACGGTCACCAGTCCGAGCGCCTCTACACGAAGCGCCTGCGCAGGCGGCGCGACGTGGCCGTCTCGTTCCTGCTCGATCAATCCTCCTCGACGGCGCGCACCATCGGCCGCCACCCCTTGCAGCCCTACACGCATCCCGGTCGTCGCATCATCGAGATCGAGAAGGAGGGCCTGGTCTTGATGAGCGAGGCTTTGGAAGCCGTCGGCGACATCTACTCCATCAACGGCTTCACCTCCGAGGGCCGGCGCAACGTCAAGTTTTACGTCGTCAAAGATTTCAACGAGCGCTACACCGAAGAGGTCGAGCGCAAGATAGGCGGCATCACCTACCAGAACAACACCAGATTAGGCGCGGCCATCCGCCACGCCGCCGCACGCCTCGCCATGCAGGAAGCCCGCACCCGCCTCCTGATAGTCCTCTCCGACGGCCGCCCCTACGACCACGACTACGGCGACGCACGCTACGCCCGCGAGGACACGCGTGAAGCTTTGCGCCAGGCCAAGCTTCAGGGCATCACCCCCTTCTGCATCACCATCGACCGCGAGTCCGAGACCGAACTCCGCGACCTCTACGGCGACATCGGCTACACCATCATCGACGACGTCCTCACCCTGCCCGAACGGATGCCGGGCATCTACAGGCGGCTGACGACCTGATTCCGCCGCCCGTGATACAATCAGCACGCAGTCAGCCTACCGTGGATTGCGAGGGTGGCTATGAATAAAGAATACGTCGCGCAGCAGGAGGGGAAATATCGCGTCATAGGAACCCGCGTCTCGCTCGACTCAGTGGTATATGCCTTCCGGCGCGGCGCTTCGCCGGAAAGCATTCAACGCTCTTTCCCTTCGCTGACGCTGGAACAAATCTACGGCGCGATAACCTTCTACCTGGCTAATCAGGAAGAGATAAACCAATATCTTCTGGACGGCGAGGCGGAGCACGAAAAGCTGCGCGCGGCTTCACGCGCGGCGCACCCGGAGTTTTATGAGAAGCTTGAGCGTGCGCGCAAGGAATCGTTAACGCCCCGCTCATGAAAGTCCGCTATCAGGCAGACGCCGACCTCAACGAGGACATCGTCGCGGGCGTCCAGCGCCGTATGCCCGAGATAGATTTTCAGACCGCGGACGAACTCGAACTGGCGAATCTACCTGATCCAGAGGTACTGGCGCTGGCCGCGCAGGAAGGCCGCATTCTGGTAACACACGACCGCCGGACGATGCCGACCCACTTCGGACGATTCATCGAGAATCACAGGAGCCCCGGCCTCATCGTCGTCTCGCAGAAAACCGAAATCCTTTCAGCAATCGAAGACTTGATTCTGATCTGGACGGCATCAGAAGCCGAAGAGTACGCCAATTCCATCCTCACGATTCCCCTGTGAACTAAGCATGCGCGACCTCTACGGCGACATCGGCTACACCATCATCGACGACGTGCTCACCCTGCCCGAACGGATGCCAGGGATTTACAGACGCCTGACGACCTGAAAGCTTATTCCCCATATATTGCTTTCCGGCCAGCAAATTGGTTTATACTGCGGGCGCTATGAGCCTTTTCGATGGCACAGTCCCTCTCTAGACATGTCTGGCCGACGTGCTGCGCATTCGGGACACTAGCACGTCATCACCAGCCTCACGATAATGGATATTCCTGGAAAACTAAAAAATCGTTTACTCGCCGACAAAGTGATTCCTTTCGTCGGCGCAGGCGTTTCCATGTCGGTCTTGGATCGAAAGACTGACGAACGGCTGTTTCCCGGTTGGCGAGAATTACTCGAACGGGCGGCAGACCGCTTAGAGGAAGAGAACAGAATTCCTTACGCAACGATAGTGCGCTCTTTCCTGGATTTGGATAAGCCGGATTATTTAGAGGCGGCGCGGCGTGCGCGTGAGGGCTTGGGGGAAGCCGTCTGGTATGAGTTCCTGGGAGGGCAATTTGACTATCCGCGCGAGCGCGTAAAGGCCGAGAGTCTAAAGCTGGCGCAGGCAATTTTGAATCTGAAAAGTCAGTTAGTTATTACGACTAACTACGATGACGTATTACGTTGGGCTTTACCTCCTAACATCCATCCAGAGATATGGGATATAGAGGCTCCTGCCGAAATGGCAGCCTTACTGCGCGGCGAAGCAAAGCGCCCGACAATCTGGCATCTACACGGTCATATCCACAACAAGTCAAAGATAATTCTGACCCGTGACGGCTATAGTCGTCTTTATCCAGAGGTGGAGGAAAACAAATTCATAGCCTCTTACCAAGCGGCGCTTCAAACTTTGCATAGTCTGTTAGCCTCCCACACCTTCTTGTTCATCGGCTTCAGTCTTGAAGATGCTTATTTCGGTATGCAGATGGAAGGCATCAGCAGCATTTATCAGGACGCGACCGGGCCACATTACGTTCTAGCTCGAAAAGATGATATTGCTCGCGGCTTACCCTTTAGCGATGTGGTGCGAGCCATCCCTTTCGAGGATTTCGACGAGCCGCTGCTGGAACTCGTGCATGAGTTAGGAGCAATCGCTGGTAGTAGAGGCACGGATGAACCGCCGCCGCACACGGCAGACTATAACCCGCGGAATTATTACTTCTCAGTTCCCTACCGCCCGAAGGGAAATCAGGTGATTGGGAGAGAGACGGCACTCCAAGCCGTGCGTAACCAACTGATGGAAGGTCGCAGCACGGCCATAGGGCAGGCAGCCGCTTTTCGGGGGTTGGGTGGTCTGGGCAAGACGCAGTTGGCGGTGGAATACGCATACCGTTTTAAAGACACATACCCCAACGGAGTAATCTGGCTCAACGCCGACCAGGACATTGACGCACAACTCACGCAGCTAGCCAAGGAGGCGCGCTGGATCGCGCCTGAATCAGGGCATAAATACAAGCTCGACATCGCGCGCCACAGGCTGCGGACTTACTCAGACTGTTTGATTATCTTCGATAATCTAGAAAACCCGCAGGCAATAGAAGGCTATCTGCCCGAACCGCAGGCCAATCCCCACATCCTCGTCACAAGCCGCATAGTTCAACCGGACTTCAACCCAATCCCCCTCGACCCTCTGGACGACACGCTGTCATTCGATTTACTGCTCCAGGAAGCCGGACGGAAACCAGTCGGAGAGGAAGAAGAGAAGGCCGCACGCGAAATAGCCCGGACACTGGGCGGGCTACCTTTGGCATTAGAGCTTGCGGGCGCGTACCTTCACCACCGTCAGGTAAGCTGGCAGCAATATAAAGTACTCTTGACTCGGAATCTGAGGGCGGCACTGCCGGGCAAGTTGGGCAGCTTTACCAGACACGAAGCCGACCTCTATTCGACGCTGAAGATTGACGAGGAAGTCTTTAAAGAGGATGCAAAGCTTAAAGAGATTTTAGATTTACTCACCTGGAGCGGGTCATCCCCGATGGACCTGTCCTTAATGTGTGCGCTACTCAATATCGCCGACCACATCGAACTAATTAATGCACTTGGCTTAGGCGCGGCCCTGCGCCTACTACAGAAGTCGTCCGACGCCGACAGTTATTCCATACACCGATTAGTAGGAGAGGTACGACGCGAAGAAATACCACTTCAAGACCGTCAGGATTGGGTAAACACAATCTGCCAGCGGATTGGCGACTGGTTTGAAGAGCGCAGAGAAGATTACACTGAATTATCACGCTTTGAGGCCGAAATTGACCACCTGCAAGCATGGCAAGAGAATGCCAGCCGTTATGCCCCGAATCACTCTAGTCGCCTGATCTGGTTGCAAGCCTACCCGTCCCACCATCAAGGTAATCATCTTGAGGCAAAAGAGTGGGTCCAAAAAGCCCTCGAATTGGTAAGGCAAGGAGATAATAGTGATACGGCATTAGAAGCTCATTTATTTAATGATCTCGGTCTTTGTTATGGTGCTCTTGGTGACTATAAACGCCATCTGGAATATACAGAGAAGGCGCTGAACGTTCGCCTGGAGTTGTTCGGCGAATGCCACAAGGATACTGCACAGGCGCTGGATAGCGTTGGAAGCGCCTATGCAAATCTTGGAGATGATGAACGCGGACTAGAATATATGGAGAAGGCGTTGAACGTTCGCCTGGAGTTGTTCGGCGAGCGCCACCCGAACACCGCACTGTCATTCAATAATGTCGGAGTTGCTTGTAGCAATCTCGGCGACCACAAACGCAACCTGGAATATTCAAAGAAGGCGCTGGACATCCGGCTGGAGTTGTTCGGCGAGCGCCACCCGAACACCGCATTATCATTCAATAATGTCGGAGGCGCTTATAGCAATCTCGGCGACCACAAACGCAACCTGGAATATTCAAAGAAGGCGCTGGACATCCGGCTGGAGTGGTTCGGCGAGCGCCACCCGGACACCGCACGGTCGCTAGATAGCGTTGGCACAGCTTACGGTAATCTTGGCGACCACGAACGCAGTCTGGAATATATTGAAAGGGCACTTAAGCTGCGTAGAGATGTTTTAGGGGATATGCATCCTGATACTGTTTCCTCTGTACATAACCTCGTAGCTCTTCTTGTTAGTGCAAATCGTCGTCCCGAGGCATTCGGACTTTTACAGGAATTTCTTCCCCGGCTATCTAAAGATCACATTCATTATGATGACCTTAAATGGCTTGAGCAAAGTCTCCTCGTCGAAACTATCCGTTCAGGTTTTCGGCAACCTTCGAGTAAACTACAGGGGCAGAAAAGAAAGAAGAAGAAGAAACGCCGGTGAAATTAAGAGCGTGGGCGTTTTCGATTGAGTCTGTACTTGATTAGTTCTTGAGCAGGAGTAACGAGTCGGGCATAAAGTCTCGCCATTCTTCATGCAAAGGGTTCGCACTCCTCGCTTTTTGTGTTCCCGCTGACGGGTGACAAACTCTCGTCGGCCTCACGACCAAGATACAAGAGAAAAACGAAGCTCGAACCGGCTGGTGCGCGAGCAGGCAGACGATTGGCGCCCGCCCGCCACGGTTAATCGTCGTTGAGGATAGTCACCTTCCCCTGGCCGTCGGCAATCGTCGCGTTGACCGGCGCGCTCAGGTTGACGAAGAAGGTCTCGGCCGGCTCGACGGCCGTGTCGCCCTTGACGTAGAGGGTGACGGTCTTGGTGGTTTGCCCGCGGCCGAAGAGGAGCGCCGTGAGCCCCACGGCCGTGTAGTCTCCGGGAGCCTTGGCCGTCCCGTTGGCGGTCTGGAACTTGACCGTCACGATACGGCTGCTGGGCGCGGAGAGCGTGACCGTGAAAGTCACAGACTTCGACCCTAGGTCCGTCTCCGTGACCGACACGTCGCCGACGGAGATGGTTGCCGCGTCGTCGTCGGTGATTGTCGCGTCGGCGGAACTGACGGCCAGCGTCGCGTCGGTCGGCGACGAGAGCACGAGTTGGAACGACTCATCTATCTCGTCTATCAAGTCACCCTTGACCACCACGCGCACCTGCTTGGAGGTCTCGCCGGGGTCGAAGGTCAAAGTCGTCAGACCGAGAGCCGTGTAATCGGCCGGGGCCGTGGCCGACCCGTCAGCGGTCGCGTACTTGACCGTCACGGTCTGGTTGCTCGCCACAGAAAGCTTGACCGTGAAGAGGCCGCTCACTAACCCACTGTCGCCTTCAGTCACGGCGACATCCTCGACAGACAATTTGGGCTGCGCTTCGTTGTCCGCGATGGTCAACGTGGCGTTGGAAGGCGCGCCGAGGATGGCGCTGCCCGTGACGTTGCTTAAGCTGAGGTTGATGGTCTCGTTACCCTCGTAGACCGTGTCGGGGCAGATAGTGATGTCGAAGGTCTTGCTCGCGGCATCGCCCGCGGCCCAGGAGAGCGTGCCCGTCTGCGCGACGTAGTCCCTCCCGGCGACGCACGAGGTGTAGCCGGAGGCGGAGCCGTTCGAGATCGCGTACTTAACAGAAGCAGCCCCGCCGCTGCCGCCCGTGCGCGTGACCGTGATGGTGACGGAGCCGGCGCCCTCGCCCGCGCTGTAGGCCGAGGCGCTGAACTTCAGGACGCCGCCTTCGGCGACCGTGACGGTGGCGGTGGCGGGCGAGCCGCCGAGGCCGGAGTCCGTGTCGCTCGTGGAAGCCTGCGCCTTGAAGCCGAAGGTGGAGCCGGGGCTGGAGAGTCCCGCCGTGGGCAGGAACTTCAGTCCTTTGCTCCCTTGCGCGTAGGTGATGAACTGGCCCTCCGAGATGACCGGCGAGCCGTACGTCTGGTAGAGCGTGCCGTTGGTGATGCCGGTGATCTTAAAGTGCGTGACTTCCGCGCCGTCCACCTCGCTGCGGCTGATGACGAGCCCCGACGTGGTGCGCGCGTTCTCACCGGTCGTGACCGGCGTCACCGATGGGGTGTCCGCCACGGGCGTAACCGTGACGGGGACGGTGGCGGTGTCCGCGGCCCCCTGCGAGTCCTCTATGGTGTAAGTAAAATTGTCTGGGCCGTAGTAGTCTGCGTTCGGCGTGTAGCTCACGCCCGTGCCGCCGCCCGTGATACTGACCGTGCCGTGGGCGCCCTGCGTGACGCTGACGACGGTCAGGGCGTCCATGTCCGCGTCCGTGTCGTTGGCGAGCACGTTAACGGCGTTCGGGCCGCTGTCTTCGACGACAGTCGTCGGGTCGTGCCCCGCGTCGGGCACGGCGTTCCTGGGCTCACAGGTCTGGGAGAACTTCTGTATGCGGCGGTTGCCTGTGTCGGCGACGTAGACGTTGCCGGACGTGTCCACGGCCAATCCATAAGGACGAAAGAGTTCCCCGTCGCCTGTGCCAGAAGCGCCCCAGTTGGCGATCAACGCGCCGCCGGGGCCGAACTTCTGGACGCGGTCGTTGAAGGTGTCTGCGACGTAGACGCTGCCCGCAGCGTCTACCGCCACGCCATAAGGAGTAAAGAACTCCTTGTCGCCCGTGCCCCCTGTGCCCCATCTGGTGATGAACGCGCCCGCGGAGTCGAACTTCTGGACGCGGTTGTTGAATGAATCGGTGACGTAGACGTTGCCCGCCGAATCCACCGCTACTCCACCAGGATTTTTGAACTGCCCGTCGCCCGTGCCCCCTGTGCCCCACCTGGCGATAAACGCGCCGCCGGAATCGAATTTCTGGATGCGGTCGTTGAAGGTGTCGGCGACGTAGACGTTGCCCGCCGAATCGACCGCCACCCCATAAGGAGAATTGAGCTGCCCGTCGCCTGAGCCCTGCATGCCCAACGTGGCGAGGAACACTCCGGCCGAGGTGAATTTTTGGATGCGGTGGTTGCCCGCGTCGGCGACGTAGACGTTGCCCGCCGAATCGACCGCCACGCCGCGAGGATTTCTGAACTCCCCGTCGCCTGTGCCAGAAGCGCCCCAGTCGGCGATCAACGCGCCGCCGGGGCCGAACTTCTGGACGCGGTCGTTGTCTGCGTCGGCGACGTAGACGTTGCCGGAAGAGTCCACAGCCAATCCAAAAAGATTAGTAGCCGCCGTGCCCTGCGCGCCCCACTTAACGAGGAATAGATCTGAGGAGTCGAATTTCTGGATGCGGTTGTTGGAGGTGTCGGCGACGTAGACGTTGCCCGCAGCGTCCACGGCCAGTCCACCAGGAGAATCGAACTGCCCGTCGCCCGTGCCCCCTGTGCCCCACCTGTTGACGAACGCGCCGTCCGCGGTGAACTTCTGGACGCGGTCGTTGACGGTGTCAGCGACGTAGACGTTGCCCGATGCATCTACCGCCACGCCGTCAGGAGATTGGAACTGCCCATCACCCGAACCGGCGGCCCCCAACGTGGCGAGGAATAGACCTGAGGAGTCGAATTTCTGGACGCGGTGGTTGAAAGTGTCGGCGACGTAGACGTTGCCCGCAGCGTCTACGGCTACTCCAGAAGGAGATTGGAACTCCCCGTCACTAGAGCCTGCGTTACCCCACTTGGTGATGAAGACGCCTGAAGAGTCGAACTTCTGGACGCGGTGGTTGGTTGTGTCTGCGACGTAGACGTTGCCTGCGGAATCGACCGCCACCCCACGAGGATTTTTGAACTCTCCGTCGCCCGTGCCCCCTGTGCCCCACCTGTTGACGAACGCGCCGTCGGGGTCGAACTTCTGTATGCGGTCGTTGCCTGTGTCGGCGACGTAGACGTTGCCAAACGTGTCCACAGCCACGCCAGAAGGACTAAAGAGTTCCCCATCGCCCGACCCCTGCTCGCCCCACTTGCCGATAAACGCGCCCGCGGAGTCGAACTTCTGGATGCGGTGGTTGATTGTGTCTGCGACGTAGACGTTGCCCGCCGCATCCACCGCTACTCCAGAAGGAGATTGGAATGCTCCATCCGGGACGACCGGGCCGCTCCACTTGGTAGTGAAGTGCGCTGTGTTAGGAACGCAGTCATCCGGGCTGGCGCTCGCTGCCGTGGCGCCGGAGGGCGCGGGCCCGGCTCCATGAGAAGCTGTGAACTGCCCGTGAGCTGTACACTCTATGCCCCACCTGTTGAAGAAGCTGACGCCGGCCGAGACTGTCACCACCCACACGCCGGCCGCCGCCAGCAACGTCAGCATCGGCAAGCGCACGCGCCCGCCTCTCCTTCCGCCTTTCTTCTCTTTTCGTTGACGAGCGGTTTCGGGACGCGGCTGCGCTGATTTGTGCTCGGCAAACACTGGGCCGGGCATCGGGGAAACTCCTTATCAAGTGGAGGTGCTCTGGTCGGGGCGGCGCCAACGGTTGATGCAAGAGGTCTTTCAGGGGCGAGCACGATGCGGGCCGTCCATAACCCCGCGAAACCTGTAGGAACCTTCTGGTAATGCGTTTCAGAGCCCGCACGCCGCCGGACATGGGTAGGCGCGCTACCTGACTCTGACCTTCAGTCAAAACTGCCCCGAAGGTTATGGGCAATGGCTAGTGACTTGGGCGGAAGATAGCACACCACTGGCGATATGGCTACCCATTTCCGGGCGGCGCTCCGGGCCGCCTGACGGTTGTGATTTTTGACTTTTCCGGCCCAGGGCCCCAGACTCCAGACTATGATGTACGACTGCATAGTCATCGGCGCGGGGCCTGCGGGGCTGTCCGCCTCGCTCTTTCTGGCCCGCTATCGCCGACGCGTCCTGACCTTTCATAACAGCAGCCCGCGCAACCTCTACTCGCACGGCGTCCACGGTTTTCTGGGCCACCACGGGATCATGCCCACGGAGTTGCTCGCGCGCGGGCGCGACGAGGTGACGCTCCACGGCGGGCTGATCGTCGAAGGCTGCGTGACGAAGGTGTTGAAGCTCGGCGACGAGCATTTTCGCGTGAGCACGGGCGGCGAGGATGAGGACGAGGCTCGCGCCGTCGCGCAGTCGTTCGAGGCGCGGCGCATCCTGCTGGCGACGGGCCTGCGCGACCTGACGCCGGACTGCCCAGGCTTCGCGGACTTTTACGGCGTGAGCGTACACCACTGCCCCGACTGCGACGGCTACGAAGTCTCAGACCGGCGCGTCGCCGTCCTGAGCGACGGCGAAAAGGGCGTAGGCTTTGCGCTCGGCTTGCTGACGTGGACGGACAAGCTGACGCTGCTGACGAACGGCGGCGCGGAAGGCGTCACGCGGGAGCACCGCGCCAGGCTCGCGCGCTTTCAGATACCTGTCAGGGAGGAACGCGTTGCCGGTCTCGAAGGCGACGCGGAGCAGCAGCGGCTCTGCCGCGTGCTCTTCGAGGACGCGGAGGCGCTCGAATGCGACGCGCTCTTTTTCAATCTGGGTACGGAGATGGCCGGCCGATTGCACGAGATGCTGGGATGCGAGCTGGACTCGGAGTGCGGGCTGGTCGCGGTTGACGACGAGCAGCAGACGAGCGTGCGCGGCGTCTACGCGGCCGGCGACATCACGCCGCACTCGCAGCTCGCGGTCGTCGCCGCCGCCGAAGGCGCGATGGCCGCTATACACATACACAAATCGCTCATCCCGGAAGAGCGCAGGGTCTAATCACGAACAGGGGATGGAACACCTCGCATGTCTACAACCACTGAAGAGTTCACCGTCGGTGTCGAAGAGGAGTATCAGATCATTGACCGGCGAACGCGCGAGTTGCACCCGCACGCCGAGCGCATCCTGCCAGGGGCGCGCGCGGCCGTCGGCGATCAAGTCACGCCGGAGCTTTACACCTCGCAGATAGAGATCGGCACGCCCGTCTGCGGCACGCTCGCGGAGGTGCGCGCCGAACTCCTGCGGCTGCGCCATGAGGTGATCGTGGCGGCCGAGCGCGAAGGCAACTGGATCGCGGCGGCCGCCACGCACCCTTTCTCACACTGGGCAGACCAGCAGCTCACGCCCAAGGCGCGCTACATAGGCATCTCCCAGGACTACCAGCAACTGGCGCGCGAGCACCTCATCTTCGGTTGCCACGTCCACGTCGGCATAAGCGACCGCGAGACGGCCGTCCAGGTGATGAACCGCGCGCGGCCGTGGCTCGCGGTGATGCTGGCTCTGACTGCAAACTCGCCTTTCTGGCTCGGCGCGGACACAGGCTACAGCAGTTTCCGCACGGAAATCTGGCGGCGCTGGCCTATGGCCGGCACGCCTCATGTCTTCCGCTCGCGCGCCGAGTTCGACGCGCTCGTCCAGGCGCTCGTCGCCACGGGGAGCATAGAGGACGGGACGAAAATTTACTGGGACGTGCGCCCGTCCGCTCGCTTCGAGACGCTGGAGTTTCGTGCGGCCGACGTGTGCCTGACCGTGGACGAGGCCGTGATGACGGCAGGGCTCGCGCGCGCGCTGGCGCGGACCTGTCACGCGCAGGCGCAAAGGGACGAGCACGCCAGCCACGCGCGCCCAGAGCTGCTGCGCGCGGCCAAGTGGCGCGCGGCGCGCTACGGCCTCGACGCGGACTTGATTGACGTGGAGGCGGGCGAGGCTCGCCCCGCGCGCCAGTTGGTTGAGAAGCTGCTCGCCTTCCTGCGCCCGACGCTCGAAGAGCACGACGAGTGGGACGAAATCAGCGCGCTCGTCAGCGAGACTCTTGAACGCGGCAACGGCGCGACCCGCCAGCGCGCGACTTACACACGCTCCGGCAGCCTACAGGAAGTCGTAGACTTCATCGTCGCCGAAACGAGAAAAGGCACTTGACGAACGGCGGCGCAAAGAGGGAGCCCAAGTTGAGTGAAGCATGAGCGTGCGGTATGATTATTTTGAAAGTTTACAGTGGATAGAGAAACCTAATTGGCAATGCAGGGATATTGAGCTGTCCACTATGGCAGAAAAACATACTCGCTATAAGGCTACTGAAAAAGGAAAGACTAAGCGCCAAGAATACATGCGCGCCTATATGGTCGCATACCGCCAGAAGCTGCTAGCTGAAGGAAGGTTAGACCGTGAGAAGCAACATCAATATGACAAGAAAGCTCATCGTCGTCTCCGGGCAAGGGTTTTTGATGTGCTAGGCGGCGCTCAGTGCAGTAACTGTGGCTGTGACGTTTTTGAAATCTTAGAGGTTAATCACATCAATGGCGGCGGACGGCAGGAGATGAAAACCAAGCAGACTCGTTCTCTGTACCGAGACATCATTTACGGACGAGTCAGACAAGATAACTACAACGTATTATGTCGTGTGTGCAATACCCTTCATTATGTAGAAACGGCAATAGGAATTTCAGGATTTCAGATAAAATGGATTGACTCTGAATCGAGGTAACGGAGGGTTGGCAGAACGGTGATGAAGATTTGCAATATCTGCAATGAGCCAAAGCCTCTAGATGCCTTTAGTATTCTTAAAAGAGGCGCGCAAGGTCGTCACCCGGCGTGTAAAGTTTGTCGGAGCCGCCAAGCGAAAGATAGATATACAAGAAAACGTGACGAGATCATTGAAATAAGGCGTGAGTGGCGTAAGCGAACCGGCGCGGACCGACGTTTAGCTTATGGACTAAGTTTAGAAGCATTCAATGCAATGGTAGCAGCACAAAATGGGCGTTGTGCTATTTGTAATGAAATTCCCAAAGGGAGAGGATTTCATGTAGACCACTGTCATCTAACTGGGAAGATTCGCGGTCTGTTATGCAGAGGTTGTAATCTTGCACTTGGAAATATGAAAGATGATCCCGTCCGCTTAATGACTGCGGCTACTTATTTAAGCAAATGAAATTGTTTGTGGAGGGTTGGCAGAATCGGCTATTGCACCAGTCTTGAAAACTGGCGCCCGAAAGGGCTTGGGGGTTCGAGTCCCTCACCCTCCGCCACGTTTAGGTCTTAACTTCAGAGCCCGGCAGCCCCCGCGATTTTTACCTGCGGGCGCCGGGCTCTTAACTTCTGGCAGCGGTCTGAAAAAATTATGGTCGGAGCAATCAGTCAGCTCTTTTTGTCGGCGCTCTCGCTCTTGCAGAATGGTGAGAACGTGTTGCAGCGCGTCTGGCGCTATATCAACCACAAGTTCACCATCGGCAACTTCGAGATTTCGCTGGCGAGCGTCGTCATCGGCGTCGCCGTCTTCATCGTGGCCGTCATCATCTCGCGCTCCATACGCTCCTTCATGGAACGCAGGATGGCCGCGCGCGCCAACCTGGACCCCGGCATACAGTACACGGTCCTGCGCCTGGTTCACTATCTGGTCATCACGCTCGGCATCCTCTTCGGCCTCAAGACCGCCTTCAGCCTCGACCTGACGACGCTGGCCGTCGTCTTCACAGCCCTCTCGGTCGGCATCGGCTTCGGCTTGCAGTTTATCGCGGGCGACCTCGCCTCCGGCTTCATCCTCCTCTTCGAGCGCCCCGTGCGCGTCGGCGACTTCATCACCATCAACGGCCCCGACGGCAAGATGACCGAGGGCCGTGTGCAGAGCATTAACCTGCGCACCACGGTTGTGATGACCAACGACCACATCGCGGCCATCGTGCCCAACTCGAAGCTCGTCAACGAGAACTTGATTAACTGGTCTTACGGCGAGCGCCGCTCGCGCATCGCGATCCCCGTCGGCGTCGCCTACGACTCGGAAGTGGAACTGGTGACAGAGACCTTGCTGCGCGCGGCCGAGGGCGTCGATCACGTGCTCGAAGAGCCGAAGCCGAGCGTGCAGTTCTTGAACTTCGGCGACTACTCGCTCAACTTTCGCCTGCTCGTCTGGACGAACCGGCCGCGCCGCCACCCCACGATTAAGAGCGACATCAACTACCGCATCCACCGCCTCTTCAAGGAGGCGCAGATCGAGATTCCCTTCCCGCAGCAAGACCTCAACCTGCGCGGCGGCTCGCTCCAGGTCGCCCCGCTTCACGACGACGGCCCTGAAGAGATCGAAGAAGAGAATGCAAAATTAAAAATGTAAAATTAAAAATAGAAAGCGAAGGGCGAGTCTTTCGTCTTCCATTTTGCCTTTTACATTTTTAATTTTGCATTCTTTAGGTTAGGCTAAGGGCGCTCGACTGAGTGGCTGTTCATTCAGCGCCTCTCGTGACTTTTCAAAGAATAGGTTTGTTGTGTGCCCTAGATGAGTCAAGCCCGTTCCCTGTCTTCCATCCGCCCGCCGGTCGCGGACAAGCGCGAGGCCATCCTGCGCGCCGCCACGCAGGTCTTCGCGCGCAACGGCTACTTCAACTCGAAGGTCGCCGACATCGCGGCGTCAGCAGGTGTGGCCGACGGCACGGTCTACCTCTACTTCAAGAGCAAGGAGGAGATTCTACACTCCGTCTTCGACCGCAGCGTGGGCGACGCTATTAAAGAGGGCCGGCGGCAGATCAGTGAGCTGACGGACCCGCGCGAGAAGCTGCGCCGGATAGCGCACCTGCACCTGGAGCGCCTCGGCGCAGACCGCGACCTCGCGGTCGTCTTCCAGGTCGAGCTGCGCAGCTCGACCAAGTTCATGGAGGAGTTCTCGGCCGCGGGTGTCGCCGAATACCTGGGGCTGATTCGCGCGGCCGTCGAGGAGGGCCAGCGCGCGGGCGTCTTCCGCCGCAAGTTGAACGCGAATGTCGCCGCCAAAGTCCTCTTCGGCGCGCTCGACGAGATGGCGACCAACTGGATTCTGTCGAAGCGACGCTACAAGCTCGCTCCGATGGCCGACGAGGTGCTGGACATTTTTCTCAACGGCGTGAGCGAGCCATGATGATGAAAGCGACGACCCCCACCGCAGAGAAACCTCGCGACGTAGTGAACACGACGCGCGCGCCGCTCAGCGAGGGCGAGCCCTCGACGCTCGTCGAGATGTTCGAGCGCACGGTTCGCCTGCACCCGAAGCCGGACGCCCTCAACTACAAACTGGACGGCGAATGGCACAATATCTCGTCGGACGAGATGCTGGCGCGCGCCCGCGCCGTAGCGCTCGGCCTGCACTCGCTGGGTGTGCGCGCAGGCGACCGCGTCGGCCTGCTCTCGGAGAACTGCCCCGCGTGGACGATCTCGGACGCGGGCTGCCTCTTCGCGGGCGCGATTGATGTGCCCGTCTACCCGACGCTGACGCCGCCGCAGGTCGCCTACATCCTCAGGGACTCCGGCGCGCGCGTCCTCTTCATCCAGAATTGGGCCAAGTACGAACAGGTCCGCGAGGCGCTCACGGGTTGCCCCGCCCTGGAGCACGTCGTCTGCTTCGACGCGTCAGGCGCGACCGACCCGCAGGCGTTGACGCTCGCCGCGCTGGAAGAACGCGGGCGCTCGCTCGGCGCGGAGCGGCCGGGGCTCGTCGAGGAGATGACGAGCGCCGTGCGGCCCGACGATCTGGCGACGATCATCTACACTTCGGGGACGACGGGCGAGCCGAAGGGCGTCATGCTGACGCACTCGAACCTGACCTCGAACGTCATAGACTGCTCCGACCACCTGGACTTCGGAAGCCGCGATGTCGTGCTCTCGGTCCTCCCGCTCTCGCACGTCTACGAGCGCACAGGGATGTACATGTACGTACACCACGGGATGAGCGTCTACTACGCGGAGTCCCTGGAGAAGATCGGCGACAACCTGCGCGAGGTGCGCCCCTCGGTCGTGCTCTGCGTGCCACGCCTCCTGGAGAAGATTTACGCGCGCGTTAAGGAGCGCGCCGCAGAGGCTGGACGCGCCAAGTACGGCCTGCTGATGTGGGCCATTTCCGTCGCCAAGCTCTACGCGCAGCACCTCTCGAACCGTCAGAAAGTCCCGCCCGTCCTGGCGCTCAAGCACAAACTCGCCGACCGGCTGGTCTTCACCAAGTGGCGCGCCGCGCTGGGTGGTCGCATCCGCGTCATCGCCTCCGGCGGCGCGGCCCTGCCCGAAGAGATAGCCCTCATCTACATCGGCGCAGGGATGCCCGTCGTCCAGGGCTACGGCCTGACAGAGACCTCGCCGGTCATCGCCGCCGGGATGCTCGAAGACAACCGCGTCGGGACCGTCGGCCGCCCCATCAGAAACGTGTTGGTGAGAATCGCGGCGGACGGCGAGATAGAGGTCCGCGGGCCGAACGTGATGCGCGGCTACTACAACAAGCCCGCGGAGACCAATGCGGTCTTCACGGAGGACGGCTGGTTCAGGACCGGCGACATAGGCCGGCTTGACGCGGACGGCTTCCTGCGCATCACCGACCGCAAGAAGGAGCTGTTCAAGACCTCCGGCGGCAAGTACATCGCGCCGCAGCCCATCGAGCAGATGATTAAGGGCTCGCGCTTCGTCAATCAGGTCGTGCTCATAGGCAACGGGCGCAAGTTCCCCGCCGCGCTGATCGTGCCCGACTGGGAGCAGGTGCGCTCCTACGCCGAGCTGAAGGGAATAGAGGCGCGCACGCCCGCGGAGTTCTGCAAGCACCCGCGCGTCATAGACCTCTTCGAGCGCCAGGTCGCCGCCCTGACACCCGATTTGGCACAGTTCGAGCGCGTCAAGAAGATCGCTCTCCTCGAAAACGAGCTGACGATTGAGAGCGACGAGTTGACGCCGACGCTCAAGGTCAAGCGCCGCGTCGTGGACGAGAAGTACCGCGACGTGATCGACCGCCTCTACGCCGAGGCCAAAGGGCAGCCTTCTTAACATCCTCTCATTGATGAAAGACCTACCGCTCACGCTCGGAGTCCTTAGCGCCCGGCAGCAGGCGCGCGAGATTCGCTCGTTCGACATGCTGCCCGACGGCGGCGCTGGACCGCACGGCGTCGAGTTCGTGCCCGGACAGGTGGCCGTCTTGCGCGCGGGCGACGAGCAGGCGTACTTCGCCTTCGCCAGCGCGCCGGAGGACGAAGAGCTGGAGTTTCTGGTCAAGCGCGGCGGGGGCGCGGGTGGCCGCATTTACGAGATGCAAGAGGGCGACCGCCTCGAACTCGTAGACATCGTCGGGCACGGCTTCCCGCTCGGCGAGCAGAAGGGCAAAGACCTCGTGTTCGTCGCGATGGGGACGGGCGTGGCCCCCTTGCGCTCGGCGCTGCGCTCTGCCATCAAACACGCGGACGAGTTCGGCCAACTGGTCGTCCTCTACGGGGCGCGGACGCCCGACCACTTCTGCTACGGCGACGAGGCTGAAGAGTGGGAGGCGAGCGGGGTGGAGCTGCGCCGCGTCATCTCCAGGCCCGACGGGCACGACTGGTCAGGCCCGACCGGCTACGTCCAGTCGCTGCTTGACCACGTCCTGCCGGACCTGTCCTCGCCCGTCGCCCTCATCTGCGGCTCGCGCGAGATGATCGGCCAGACCCGCGAGCGCCTACAACAGATGGGCTTCGCGCCCGAAGAGATTCTGACCAACTACTGAAATGATGAATGCGGAATGATGAATGATGAATTAAAAACAGACCGTCTTTAATTCATCATTCATCATTCCGCATTCATCATTAGACTTCTAGTCCGACCGAGCGCATCAGTTCGAGGGCGTTGCTCTTCTGCACCACACCGGGGCGCAGGAGGTAGTCGAAAGTCATCCGGCCGCCTTCGAGGCGGTCCTCGAAGTGTACGTTGGCGGCGAGCGGCGCGAGTTCGTCAGCGATGCGCGCCAGCGCCAGGTCGTGCGTCGTGACAAGGCCGACTGCCCCACGGTTGATGAGGCCGCGCACCAGGCCCTCGGCTCCTATGCGACGGTCGTGCGAGTTCGTCCCGTGTAGTATTTCGTCTAGCAGGAAGAGGACTGGGAGAGGGCCCGCCGTCAGGTCAACGATCTGGCGCAGGCGCGTGATCTCTGCGTAGAAGCGCGAGGCCCCGGCCTGTAGCGAGTCCTGTATGCGTATCGAGGCCCCGACCTGAAGCGGCGTCAGGCGCAAGCGCCGCGCGCGCACGGGCGCGCCCGCGAGCGCCAGCGCCGTGTTGACTCCGAGCGTGCGCAGCAGCGTGCTCTTGCCAGACATGTTCGAGCCGCTGACGATGAGCACGCGCGGCTCGTCCGCCAGAAGCAGGTCCGTGCGCACGTTCCGCGCCTCTGGAATCAAAGGGTGGCCGAGTCCTTCGCCTTCAAACCGCGCCGCGCCTTCCAACAGTTCCGGGAAAGGGTCTTGCGGGCGCTCGTAAGCGTAGCCGGCCAGCGAGCACAGCGCCTCGAACTCTCCGACGGCCGTCAGCCACCGCGCCACGGCGGGGCCTGAGCGCTTGCGCCACCCCTCTATGGCGATGGCGAGCTGCGTCTCCCAGAGCAGGACGAAGGCCACCGGCGCGAAGATCATGTTGCGCCGCGCGTCGAGCAGATCGATCAGGCCGTTGAGCTTGCCGATCTGCCTGGATGGCGGCAGACCTTCTACGTCCAGCGCCGCGCGCAACTCTGCCAGCCGCGGGCTCTCGAATCGCTCGCGCTCCAAACGGCCGAGCACGCCGGACAGCAGCGCCAGGTCGCGCCCCGCCCTGTCAACTGCGCTCACGACGCGCCCCACCCGTGTACGCAAAGTGAAACTGAACGCCCTTCCGGCGGCGACCGCCACGAGCAGGGGAATCCACCCGAAGCCTGTGACCCAGAGGACGAGGCCCGCCACCGCGGCGAGCGCCAGCGCTATCGCAGTCGCGCGTTGGAAGCGCGTGACGCGCCACGCGGGGGCGTCGGCCCAAGCCGTCAGCGCCCGCGCGTCGTCGCCCGAGCGAACGCCTTCGCCCAGCAGCGCCAGGTCTTCGCGCAAGTCCAGCCGCGTGCGCAGCTCCGCGACCGCCCCCTGCCGCGCACGCACAGCCTCCGGCTCCGCAGGGTGCAACAGCCAACCCGCGAGCGTCTCCTCACCGACCCGCGTCCGCGCACGCGATAGCAGTTCGAACAAAGACCCGCGCCCGAACAAATCAAGGTCGTCCGCGTAAGGGTGCGTCCCGTCCAGAAACCGCTCGCCCGTCTCGCCCTTCCCCGTCCAATCATCGTCGAGCCTCGCCAGTCCCTGTTCGTAGTACGCGGCCGCGCGCTCCGCCCTGCGCCGCGCCCGCGTGATGCGGTCCTGGACATCGGCCAAAGCGAAGAACACAGCCCCCGGAAGAATCAACCACCACCAGGCAACGAGCCCGCTATAAGCCAGCCAGGCCAGCGCCACCCCCGCGACCAGCGACCCGATGCGCACGAGCCCCACCTTGCGAAAGCGCTGCGCCTCGCGCGCCGCCGCCTCTAGCCTAGCCGCGCGCCGGCGCTCGTATTCCGCCCCAGGCCCATCCATCAATTCACCATCCTCAGCCTCTTTCATACCCACAGCTTAAACCATCCGCTCCGAGTTCGCCGCCAGCGCCGGCCCTGGTAATGCTCGTCCGCGGGGATTAAAATCTATTCAATCCCAACACTGGAGGCATCTCGTGACTAATCACGCGAGCGGATCGTTTGAAGTGAAGTTGACCCCTCAGGCGTCGGAAGAGGGAGTCGGGGACCCGACCGTCGGCCGTATGGCAATCGCCAAGCAGTTCCACGGCGGCCTCGAAGCCGTCAGCCGCGGCCAGATGCTGACCGCCATGACCGATGTCGAAGGCTCGGCCGGCTACGTCGCCATCGAGCGCGTGACAGGAACACTCGACGGCCGCGCCGGAACCTTCGCCTTACAGCACACCGGCGCCATGACGCGCGGGCTCCCGCAACTCACCATCACCGTCGTGCCCGATTCTGGCACAGGCGAACTCGCCGGCCTCGCCGGCACAATGACCATTGAGATCATTGACGGAAAGCACACGTACAACTTCGAGTACACGCTCGCGCAGGGAAGGAGGTGAGACGTGAAGAGAATTTACCTCGGCGACTCTTACGACATCGTGAAGCGTTTCTGGGCCAAGAGCCTCCACCCGGTGGCCCCGCTCTACGCCCACCCACGCTTTGTGCCCGAAGAGATTCGTGCAGAGTACAAGGCTGTGACCTCCATTCCCGTGCTCGACACCGACAGCCCGCCTGAGCGGCCCTTCGGGTTGTTGCTCGACCCGGACACGGGGATTCCACTAGCCACCGAATCCAAAACGAAAGCCACAGCGTCGCACGCCCCTCTGTCGTTTATCGTAGAGGTCAACAAGCAGCTACGGCCCACCTACATGATCTGTTTCGACCAGAGCTACCATCGGAGTCACAAACTCAAAAAGCCGGAGCAGCTAGAGCAGAAGCGAGAGTTTCTACGTGGGCACGGGCTCAACTCGTTTTACTACGTCTCTCACGCGCCGTTCCTTTTCGTGGCGAGAAAGGCGGAAATTCTCAATAAGGTACGGCGTCGCCTCGTCTCACTCGGAATCCCGCGCTCGCGCTTCGTCTGGTGTCGGGCTGCCGAACGGCCGCAAGACTGAATGAACTGTAGGCTTCACATCGCGGCTAAAGGATCAGGCCAGCTCTCATGAAGCATTCAGCGTTTTTTAGGAACGTGTCCGGGTTTTATCCGGGGTGGGGTTGCGCCTCAGGTTAGAATTTCCTGGATTAACTTTCAATCGTGCAGACTCGTAGAACTCTCTTAAATATTCCAATTTTATATCCAGATTTCTTTCCAGCCACTTTTTATCCAGAATATCCCGATTTCTTTCCAGCCACTGTTTCAACACCCTCTTACTAAGAGGCGTGTTGGCTTCGCCAGGCAGCGCACTCGCTATTCTCCGGTCCAGAATTTCTATCCTTTCGTCGAATTCTTTGCGCTCTTCCCGCTTCAAACGAGGCTTGATCTCTTCGATGAGCCGGGTCAAGTATTCTATCTCCTCCTCCTTCCACATTATCCTATATTCAAGCTCTCGCTCGGCCGAGGATTGAGATGTCGCGCCTCCCGAGTTAGTTGAACTAGCGACACCTCCTGACTGTGAAGGTGAAGGGCTAACAGACGCAGACTCCTTCACCCTTTCACGACGTAAAATAGCGAACAGGCCGACAGTGCCGACGATGAAAAGGACAATGAGTAGCTGGGAGAGACCCCCTCTCGAACGCCGCAGACGTTCGACGAACTCTTGTTGGGCACGGTCTCTTGGGGGTTCCGCTTTGCGCGCCGACTCACGAACTAAGGCTTCCTCAAGTTGATCCTTGAGCTGAAGCGCGTCCGCATGGTGCGGATGTCTTCCCAGGAACGCCTCAGTCTCGAAGAAAACTTTCTTGAGATCATGCCTGGAATGCGCGGCCAGCATTCTCCGTCTCAGGTCGCTTAAAGTTGTTTCCAAAACCATGGGAGAAGCATCTTGATAAGCGACTACTTCTGACTGCTTATCCAGCAAGGTTTTCACGTCCTGCCGGATTGTTTCTACGTTCTGATCTATTCGTCGGCTGGTCTGCGAAATAGTTTGGAGCGTCGCTTTAATTTCGCTGACGGCCGTTTCCAAATCTTTCTGGAATAGCTCGCCGGGCAAGCGGCTGCCGATCTCTTCCCGCAGCTCCTCCAGTTGTCGCTTTATACCGTCGAGCTTGGCCAGGTCATGGCCGAGCAGGGCTTGGTTCGCTTGAATTGAAGTCACGCCCGCGTAGATGCCCTCAAGCAGCATTCGCTGAAAGGCGCGCCACGCCTTGTTGCACTCTGGACTGTCGGTTTTTAGTTCCTCCCCGAACCAGAAGAGCGTCTCTGTAGTGAGATTATCCCGGATGAATCTTTGGAAATCGGAGCCGTAAGGTGCGATCAAATCATCCCCGACCATGTGCTTCCACATTCGGTCCTCTCCGGCCTCGGGAACGGCGAAGAGGAATTGCCTGACATCAGGGTCTAGCCGGATTCTTTCGATAGTAGCCAGCAAAGTTTCCTGGGCATTAGCCTTCAGCTCCCGGAACAAATCTCGATAGGATTCCCTTTCATGTTTTTTGAGTGCTCTGGTCTGTTCCAGGTCGAGGTACTTTTCCTCCAGGGAGGATAGAGCCTTGATGAAGGCTCTTGCCAGCGCTTTTTGAATGTCATGATTGAGGAGCCCGTTCTCGCTACTCAGCCACCTCTCCTTTAACGTCGAGCATCCCCCTTGAATGATATTGCTGCCCAGATTCAGTCCGATGCCAGACAGCACTGTCGCGCCGATGACTCCGCCCACCGCCAGTCCGATCCCGGTGACTGAGACGGTCGCGAGAACTCCGAGTAAGTTTAGGATTCGTTCTTGGGAGGACATTCCGAGTGTCTCAACGCCAAGTTTATTGGTCTTGCTGCTCGCCAATTTCCTCCAGCTTGTCGATCCGTTGGCTTGAAGGAGCTTGGCATGAGGCTTCCAGCACGGTGATCGTATTCGCCAGGAATTGTTCGGGGAGCCCGTTGGCGTGAATGTTATACTGGATGGTATCCCTCACGACGGAGATTCCGAACCCGTTCACCTGATCCGGCCTGACGCAGAATGAAAAGATAGCATTGGTTTCCCCAGCGAATGAACGCCTTTTATCAAACTTAATGTATGTGAAACCGAGCATCTGCGACTCGTCCGCACGAGAGTAGACGCGGCGGGCGCGAGAGTGACGGAGGATTGAGAGGAAAGGATATGCGCCCGGCATTTCACTCTCCCAAGTCGAGGAGCTATTTCTGACACCTTCTTTTCAGCGAGGTGAAGCTACTAACACGAGGGCGGATCAGACTGAGCCTGAAGTAAGGTTGAGATTCTCCGCGCGGTCTGTGATCGCGAGCGAAACGGTAATTTATTTCGAAACTCCGGTCAAGAAAAAAGCAGCGCGACCTGCCAGGGAATCAGGACAGAGACGACTTCAAGCATCTAAAGTCACCACACGGTTCTAATCTCGACCCGCGCTTGCGGAGCCTTCAGCCCTTGCTGAATGAATACTCATTCAGTATGATAGGTGTCCTCGTCCGACCCTTAAGTTGAAAGGTACACTGAGAGAAGATGCTTCGGATTGAAAAGGCGGCCGTGCTGGGCGCGGGCACGATGGGCGCGCAGATCGCGGCGCACCTGGCGAATGCCGGGATTCCGACGGTGCTGTTGGATATTGTCCCGCGCGAGCCCGCGGCGGAAGAGCAGGCGCAGGGGCTCGACCTCGAATCGAAAATGGTGCGCGACCGCATCGCGCGCGGCGGGCTCGAAGCCGCGAAGAAGGCGAGGCCCGCGGCGTTCTTCACGCCGGAGGCGGCGTCGCTCGTCGCGGTCGGGAACTTCGACGACGACATGGCGCGGCTCAAAGACTGCGACCTCATTATAGAGGCCGTGGTCGAGAATCTTGAGATCAAGCGGAAGCTCTACGAGCGCGTCGAGGAGTTTCGGCGGCCGGGCTCTGTCGTCGCCTCGAACACGAGCGGCATCCCGATTCGCCAGTTGGCCGAAGGGCGCTCCGAAGATTTCCGCGCGCACTTTTTGGGCGTCCACTTCTTCAACCCGCCGCGCTACCTGCACCTCGTCGAAATCATCCGCACCGAATGGACGAAGCCCGAAATCTCCTGCGCGATGGCCGGGTTTCTGGATCAGCGGCTGGGCAAGGGCGTCGTGCCGGCCAAGGACCGCCCGAATTTCATCGCCAACAGAATTGGCACATTCGGCGCGATGCACACGATCAAGACGATGCTGGAGGACGGCTACTCCATCGAAGAGGTTGACAAGATGACCGGGCAGGCTGTGGGCCGGCCCAAGACGGCGACCTTCCGCACTTTCGACCTCGTCGGCCTGGACGTGTTCGGCCACGTCGTCAAGAACCTTTACGAAGCCCTGCCAGAGGACGAGGAGCGCGAGGTTTTCGTCGCGCCGGAGTTCCTGTCGCAGATGATCGGGCGCGGGCTGTTGGGCAACAAGACGAAGGGCGGCTTCTACAAGAAGCAGAAGGGTGAGGGCGAGAAGCAGGAAATCTGGACGCTTGACCACGCCTCGCTGGAATACAAACCGGCCCAGAAAGTGAAGCTCCCCGCGCTCGACATGGCGAAGAACATAGAGGAGACGCCGGAGAGAATTAAGGCGCTCGTCTGGGGCAAGGACCGCGTCGGCGCGTTTCTGTGGAAGACCATGTCGCGCACCTTCCGCTACGCGGCCAACCGCATCCCGGAGATCGCGGACACTGTGGTCGAAGTTGACCGGGCGATGAAGTGGGGCTTCAACTGGGAGCTGGGCGTCTTCGAGACCTGGGACGCCATCGGCGTCGAAAAATCTGTTCAGCGGATGAAGGAAGAGGGACAAACCGTGCCGGCGAACGTTCAGCAGATGTTGGACGCGGGCGCGACCTCTTTCTACAAGACGGAGAACGGACAAAAGTTTTACTTCGACTTCGCGTCAAAAGAGTACAAGCCTGCGGGTGAACTGCCGGGCGTCATCATCTTGAAATCCGTCAAAGACCGTACGGGCGTCGTCAAGAAGAACGCGGGCGCGTCGCTGGTCGATTTGGGCGACGGCGTGGCGTGTCTTGAGTTCCACTCGAAGATGAACTCCATCGGCGGCGACACGCTACAGATGCTGAAGCAGTCGCTGGCCGAAGTGGAAAAGAACTTCGTCGGCCTCGTGGTCGGCAACCAGGGCGTCAACTTTTCCGTCGGCGCGAATTTGATGCTGCTGCTTCTGGAGGCGCAGGAGGAGAACTGGGAAGAGATTGACATGATCGTCCGCGCCTTCCAGAACGCGACGATGAGCTTGCGCTACTCGGCGAAGCCCGTGGTGGTCGCGCCCTTTCAGATGACTTTCGGCGGCGGCTGCGAGATGGCGCTGCACGGCGACCGCGTGCGCGCCGCGGCAGAGACCTACATCGGTTTGGTCGAGGTCGGCGTCGGCTTGATTCCGGCGGGCGCCGGGACGAAAGAGATGCTGGTGCGCGCGCTCGACTCCATCCCGAAGGGCACAACGGACGCGGACCCCTTCCCCTTCGTCAAGCGCGCCTTCGAGACCATAGCGATGGCGAAGGTCGCGACGAGCGCGGAAGAGGCGCGAAGCTTGGGCTTCCTCACCACGGACGATTCCGTTTCGATGAACAGCGACCGTCTGATCGCGGACGCCAAGCAGGAGGTGCTCGCGCTCGCCCAGACCGGCTACGTCCGGCCGCAGCAGCGCACGGACGTGCTCGCGCTCGGCCTATCGGCGCTTGCAACTATCAAGCTCGGCATACATCAAATGAAGCGCGGCGGGTTTATTTCGGACTACGACGCGTTGATCGGCGAAAAGCTCGCGCGCATTTTGACGGGCGGCGATTTGAATCACCCGACGAGGGTCAGCGAGCAATATCTGTTAGACCTTGAGCGCGAAGCGTTCCTTTCCTTGTGCGGAGAGCGCAAGACGCAGGAGCGCATCGGTCACATGCTCAAGAGCGGGAAGCCGTTGAGAAATTAGTTTGGAGTCTGGAGACTTGAATCTATGAGAGACGCAGTTATCGTGTCGGCCGTTCGGACGGCCGTCGGGAAAGCGCCGAAGGGGACTTTGCGGGACACGCGGCCGGACGAGATGGGCGCGGCCGTCATCAAGGAAGCAATCGCGCGCGTCGAGGGCCTCGACTCCAAAGAGGTCGAAGACGTGATCATGGGCTGCGCGATGCCAGAGGCCGAGCAGGGGATGAACGTGACACGCGCAGCGGCCATCCGCGCGGGGCTCCCCGTCGAGACCTCTGCCATGACCATCAACCGCTTCTGCTCTTCGGGGCTTCAGTCAATCGCGCTCGCGGCCGACAAGATTCGGACGGGCGGCGCGGAAGTGATCGTCGCGGGCGGGTTGGAGACGATGTCCATGATCCCCATGGGCGGTCACATCATCCGGCCGAACCCGTATCTGGTCGAGCACTACCCGGACTTCTATCTCAACATGGGCCTGGCGACCGAGAACGTCGCGCGCAAGTACGAGGTGTCGCGCGACGAGCAGGATGCCTTCGCGCTCCAATCCCACCAGCGCGCGGCCCGCGCCCTGGACGAAGAGAAGTTCAAGGACGAAGTCGTCCCGCTCACCGTCACCTTTGAAGAGTTGAACGAGAAGGGCAAGAAGCAGCAGCGCGAGGTGACGTTCGACAAGGACGAGGGCGTGCGCCGCGATTCTTCGATAGAAGGTCTGGCGAAACTGAAGCCCGCGTTTCACGTCAAGGGCACGATCACGGCGGGCAACGCCTCGCAGATGTCCGACGGCGCGGCCGCGGCCGTCGTCATGTCGGACGAGCGCGCGAAGCAATTAGGTCTTAAACCGCTGGCGCGGTTCGTGGCCTACGCGACCGCCGGCTGCCCGCCCGAGGAGATGGGCATCGGCCCAGTCTTCGCCATCCCGAAGGCGCTGAAGATTGCCGGGCTCACGCTCGACCAGATTGATTTGATAGAACTCAACGAAGCCTTCGCCGCGCAGTCGCTGGCCGTCATCAAGGAGCTGGGGCTCGACCGGGAGAAGGTCAACGTCAACGGCGGGGCCATCGCGCTCGGCCACCCTCTGGGCTGTACGGGAGCGAAGCTGACGGCGACGATTTTGAGAGAGCTTGAGCGCCGCAATGGCCGCTACGGCATGGTCACCATGTGCGTCGGCGGCGGGATGGGCGCGGCCGGAATCTTCGAGAGACTTTAATGAGCCACGGCACGCGCCCACGCTCTGACGGCGCGTGCCACTTAAAAATTTGCGACTGAAACTTTCTGAAAGGAACTCCCCGTGAAAACTCTGAAAACCATTCTTGCACTCGGCATCGTCGCCGCGCTCTTCGCCGGCTGCTCCAAAAGCGCGAACAGCAACAACGGCACGACGAACACGACGACGACCACTAACACTACGTCTAAGGTGACCGAGCCTACGACGAAGCTGCCGACTACGACGGCGACAGCGTCTTCGACCCCTACCGGCAGCACCGCTGGCCCCTCTTCGCCGTCGGGCGCGGGCGAGACTTTCACGCACCCGGACGCGGGCGTTCAGTTCACGCTGCCCGCCGGCTGGACCTCGAAGGCTGAAGGCGAGAAGGTCATCGCCACCTCGGAGCACGAGGCGGTCAGCGTCGTCCTCTGGGTCCCGCGGGGCGACGACTTCGACAAAGCCACCGACGAGTTGATGCAGCAGTTGGACAACGTCATCAAGAATCCGCAGATCACTTCCCCCGGCAAGGAGTCCACGCACAACGGCATGCGCGCTTACACCGCCGGCGGGACCGGGCAAGTTAACGGCCAGTCGATCCTCTGGGAGGTTGACATCCTACAGTCCAAGAAGCCTTTCTTCGTCGTGACCTTCGCCGCCCCGGACATGTTCAAGATGCACCAGGCCGACTACCAGCAGCTTCTCGCCAGTCTCAAGCCGGTGCAGTAGTCAGTTTTGAGGAGAAAGGAAATTTTTATGTCAGCCGTAGCCGAAGAGAAAAAGATTATCAAGGGCGGCGCTTTCTTAATTGAAGAGCGCACGCCCGAAGAGGTTTTCACGCCGGAGGATTTCACGGAAGAGCAGCGCATGATCGCCGAGACGACGCGCGAGTTCATAGACGGCGAGGTCCGGCCGCGCATCCCCGAACTGGAGAAGCACGACTGGAAGTTGTCGCGCGAGCTGATCAAGAAGTCTGCTGACCTCGGCCTCGTCGGCGCGGTCATTCCCGAAGAGTACGGCGGCCTCGGGCTCGACCAGACGAGCGGGACGCTGGTGGCCGAGAACTTCGGCCGCGCCGCCTCGTTCGCCGTCACTTTCGGCGCGCAGACTGGAATTGGCACACTTCCCATCGTCTACTTCGGCAGCGAGGAGACGAAGCAGAAGTATTTGCCCAAGATCGTCACCGGCGAGATGGTCCCGGCTTACGCCTTGACCGAAGCCGGCTCCGGCTCAGACGCGCTCGCGGCCAAAGCCACGGCGCGCTTGAGCGAGGACGGCAAGTTCTACGTCCTCAACGGCGAGAAGATGTGGATCAGCAACGCCGGCTTCGCGGACCTCTTCATCGTCTTCGCCAAGGTTGACGGCGACAAGTTCAGCGGCTTCGTCGTCGAGACGGGCGAGGGTGTCAAGACCGGCGAGGAAGAGCACAAGATGGGCATCAAGGGCTCATCCACGCGCGCCGTCATCCTGCAAGACGCACGCGTCCCGGTCGAGAATCTCTTGGGCGAAGTCGGCAAGGGCGCGA
Organism: uncultured Acidobacteriota bacterium; assembly: GCA_963848875.1. Taxonomy (GTDB): domain Bacteria; phylum Acidobacteriota; class Blastocatellia; order Pyrinomonadales; family Pyrinomonadaceae; genus QHXM01. The sequence goes on along the minus strand of CAWKFJ010000006.1, from coordinate 115,968 downwards.
AGATCGCCTTCAACATTCTCAACATCGGTCGCTTCAAACTGGGCGCGGCGTGCTGCGGCGGGATGAAGCTGATGATTCACGAGTCTGTGCGCTACGCGAACGAGCGCCACCAGTTCGGCAAGTCCATCTCCAGTTTCGGCGCGATCAAGGCGAAGCTCGCGGAGATGGCGATTCGCACCTGGGTCGGCGAGGCGATGACCTACCGCACGGTCGGGCTTATTGAGTCGGCCATCGGCGACACAAAAGACCCGGACGCGAAGCTGCGCTCGATTGAGGAGTACGCGGCCGAGTGTTCGATCATCAAAGTCGCGCTCTCGGAATACTGCGACTTCGTGGCCGACGAGATGGTGCAGATTTACGGCGGCTATGGCTATTCCGCGGACTACCCTGCGGAGCAGGCGTACCGCGATTCCCGCATCAACCGCATCTTCGAGGGGACGAACGAAATCAACCGCATGCTCATCCCCGGCATGCTGATGAAGCGTGCGATGACGGGCAAGCTCGCGCTCCTGCCCGCGGCTCAATCGCTGATGGACGAGGTGCTGTCGCCCTCTATGCCGAGCTTCGACGAGGACGAGGGCGTGCTCGCGGCCGAGATGAAGTTGGCACAGAACGCGAAGAAGGTCGCGCTGATGGCCCTGGGGACTGCGGCGCAGAAGTACATGATGGCGCTCGCGGACCAGCAGGAGATTCTGATGGGCGTGGCCGACATCACGATTGACGCCTACGCGATGGAGTCGGCCATCCTGCGCGCGCAGAAGCTCGCCGCCGCGAAGGGTGAGGAGGCCGCGGCGCGCTACCTGGACATGACGCGCGTCTTCTGCAACGACGCCGTCGAGCGGATAGACGCCCACGCCAAGAACACGCTCGCCGCCATGAGCGAGGGCGACGAACTACGCACGCTGCTCGCGGCGCTCCGCCGCTTCACCAAGCTGACCCCGATGAACACCGTCGCCGCGCGCCAGCGCATCGCCGACGTGCTCATCAAGGCCAACAAGTACACCTACTAATGCAAAATTAGAAATTAAAAATGCAAAAAGGAGGATGAAGAGCACGCTTCTCATCTTCCATTTTGCATTTTTAATTTTGCATTTTTAATTTATGAAGATAGTTCCTATTTCCGTCCCCACGCCCTTTTACGTCGGGCCGGTCAACTGCTACCTCATCGCGGAAGACCCCTTGACCTTGATTGACACGGGGCCGAAGACGAAGGAGGCGGCCGCGGCCCTGCGCGAGGGGCTGAGGCGCGCTGGCGTCCGCGTCGCGGACATCCGGCGCATCGTCCTGACGCACGCGCACGAGGATCACTGCGGGCTGGCGCGCTCGCTCAGAGACGAGGCGAAGGACGCGGAAGTTTTGGTACACGGGTGGGAGACGGGCCACAAGGTCGGGCGGCTCGAATACGACGAGCACCGCCAACTGCTCGTGCGCGCCGGCGTGGACGACGACGAGATAGAGGAGCTGCGGCGCATGTACGAGGGCGTGCGCGCCTATGCCGACGCGCTCGAAGACCACGAGCACAGCGAGCTGCGGGACGGGATGGAGCTTGAGTTCGGAAGCGGCAGCCTACGCGTCGTCCACACGCCGGGACACACGCCCGGCTCCTGCTCGTTTCTGCGCGAGGCCGACCGGACGGTGCTCGCGGGCGACTGCGTCTTGAAGCGCATCACGCCGAACCCGATTCTCTCGCCGGACCCCGTTGACCCTTCGCGCCGCTTCCGCTCGCTCTCCGAATACCTCGTCAGCCTCGCGCGCATCCGCAGTCTTGCGCCGACGCTCGTTTACGGCGGGCACGGCGAGCCCGTGACGGACTTCGAGGAGCTGTTCAACCGTTACTTGCGGGCCGTGCGCGAGCGGCAGACGGAAGTCATACGGCTCGTGCCGAAGACAGGGGCGACCGCGCGCGACGTGGCGCGCGAGATGTTCCCCGGCGCGGGCGACGTGCATCGCTTCCTGGCCGTCTCCGAGGCGGTCGCTCACCTGGATTTGGCACACTCCGAAGGCAAGCTCGCCCTCGAAATGAGCGGCGGACGTGAAGTCTATAGGAGGCAATAGGCAGTTTGTTATGCTTTAAGCCCCGCCAGGGGCGACCGACAATAGCCCAGCACTTCAGTGCTGGGTAAAAGTGCGAAAATTTTATCGAGTCCCGTAGGGACGGCCGAAATCTTCTGTCGTCCCTACGGGACTCAAATATTTTTTGGCATTATTTCCCAGCACTGAAGTGCTAGGCTATTGTCGGTCGCCCCTGGCGGGGCTTAAAGCATAACAAACTGCCTATTGCCTGCTGCCTACTTTTTGGAACCTCTGTTCATCTAAGGCGTGAAACTCACAAACTTACCTGGAGGATTCTGTCTATGCGTATGAGGAATCTGTTTTTGCTGTGCGCCATCTTGGTGTGTGCGGGCGCGACTGCCCTGGCTCAGACGGCGCCGGCCCCGCCTGCGCAGCCGTCGCCGCCCGCTGGCGTCGCCGCGCCGGCCGAGCCGATGAGTTTTTCGTTCTTCCTGGACGGCGGCACGTTCCTGGGCATCCAGCCCGAAGAGATTAACCGCGAGAACATGGGCCGCTACGGGCTGAGCCAGCCGCGCGGCGTCGGCGTCGGCAACGTGTCGAAAGACAGCCCGGCCGAGCGCGCCGGCCTCCGAAAGGGCGACGTGATTTTGCAGCTCGACGGCGAGCCTGTGACGAGCACGCGCAAGCTGCTCCGCCTGATCGGCGAGGCCGCGCCCGAACAGACCGTCCGCCTGACCGTCAGCCGCAACGGCTCCGAGCAGCAACTGAGCGCCACGCTCGGCAAGCGCGAGGCTGCGAGCGCCGGCTCTTTCGGCATGATGACGCCCCCGGAGCCCGGCCAGTTCCAGTTCGAGTTTCCGCCACAGGCGCCCAGGACCTGGGAGCGCATGGAAGGGCCAGAGGTCTTCGCGTTGGGCAATAACCGCCGCGTGGGCGTCACGACGACCCCGCTAACCAAACAGCTCGCGGAGCACATGGGCGTCTCCGCAGGGAGGGGGCTGCTCATCACGTCCGTCGGCGAGAACAGCGCCGCGTCCAAGGCAGGGCTGAGGGCTGGCGACGTGATCACGGAGGTCAACGGCGCAGCGGTCGCGGACACGGGCGACTTCATACGCGAACTCAACCGCAAGGACGAGGGCGAGGTGACACTGACCATCGTCCGCGACAAATCCCAGCGGACCATCAAGGTGACGCCCGAGCGCAGGCCCATCCCAGGCGTCAACACGATTGAGGACTTTCAGGTCATGCCGCTGACCCGCCTGAGAATCTCGCCGCGCGTCCAGGTGGAGTCGCTGTACCGCGCGCTCCGGGCGATGCCCAAGATCGAGAAGCTCGTCGCCCCGCGCGTGATGACACTCCCGCGCGTCCAGTCGTTGCCGGTGGTCGTCGAGCCCTATTTCGAGTGAAGAGGCGAACACGGAAGTCTCACGCAAAGACGCAAAGGCGCTAAGAAAACGATTAAGCTTTTCTTAGCGCCTTTGCGTCTTTGCGTGAGACTTCCGTGCTATCCACTGTCCTCACTGCGGCTGTGCGAGCCGTTTCTTCCCTTCGAGGGCGGCGCGGTGCGACTCGCACGAGGCGTCGTTGATCTGGATGGCGGCGTCGAACTCCTTGACGGCCTCGGCCGGCTGCTCGAAAAACTCCAGGATGCGTCCCATCGCCTCGTGCGCGCGCACGAGCATGCAGCGGTCGGTTTCGGTCTGGGCGGTCGCGGCCGCCTGGACGGCGTGGCGGTAGTTGGTGAACGCCTTGTTGAGGCGCTGGCTCTGCACCATCTCGTCCGTCGCGTCGCGCGCCCAGCGGCTCGCCGTCTCCGCGAGCGCGAAGAAGACGCGCGGCTCGCCCGGAAACTCGCGCACTAAGGTGAGCAGTTGCTCCTCGGCCGCCGCGTAGTTTTTCATCTGCACCAGCTTGTCCACGTCCAGAAGCTTTTTGACGAGCGCCGCGTTCGGCAACTGCGCGGCCGCCGTCTGCGAACTCTGCGCACCTTGCTCGGCGCGCGCCTTGCGGGCCAGGATCGCTCGCTTGCGCGCCGCGTCCGCCTCGTCCAATCGCTTCAGCTCACGCGCGGGGTCGAACGAAGCGATCATGTCCGCGAGCGAGTTGCTCACGTCGAAGCCGGAAGACTCTACGCCGCGCAGTTGCTCCGCGAAGTAAAAGGAGAGGACGGCCCCGCCCTCGTAAGCCTCCGCGAGCTGGGCCGCGGCCTCGTCCGCGACCGCCCCGCGCTCGGCCTCCAACGCTTTGACGATCTCTGCGCGCCGAGCCTGGTCCGTAGTCTTGTCGAGCCGCGCGGTCGCGTCGCGCGTCAGGACGTTCAGCTTGACGGCCTCCTCCAGCCGCGCGTCTATGGCCGCGACGAGCGAGCGCCCGACCGTCAGGAAAACGTCCGGCGAGACGCTCGCGCCGGCCGCCGTGCGCGCGTCCAGGAGTTGCTTAAGCTCTGCCCTGCGCGCCGCCACGTCGCGGCCGAAGCGTGCGACGAGCGGGTCCACGACGTACTGTATGTAGGCGCGGCGCAGCTCTAGCGAGGCAGGGTTGTCTTCGCGCCCAGGGCAGTAGCGTTTCGTCTCGTCGCAGGCCGGGACGATGACGAAGTAGTCGTCGGCGATGACGCGGAAATTCACAGTGCCCGGCGCGGCGAGCAGGTCCGGCACGACGACGAAGCGACGCTCGTGCTCGCGCGTCTCGAAGCGCTGCGGCGCGTTCTTCTTAGGCTTCTCGCCCGCGGGCGGCTTCTGGGGGATGCGCTCGATGGTCGTCGTGATCGGCCGCGTGTTGAGATACGAGACCACGTCCAGAATCATCGCGGCGGTCGAGCGGCGCAGGCGGCTGCCCTCTTCCTGGTACGCGCGCAGGTAGGTGGGCATCCGCTCGTCAATCCCGGACTTCCTGTAGAACTCGCGCACCAGCGGCGTGAAGTCCATCACTTCCAGAAGACCTGCCGGGAGGTCTAGCGTCCGCGCAGGCTCCTGGAACTCCGGGGCCGGCCCGAGCGCGTAGGCCAGCGACACGTAGCGCGCCGCCTGTTCGGCCGCCGTCGGCTCGCGCCCCCCGACTTCCTTCAGCTTGTTGCGTTCGTAGAAAGAGGCGAGGCGCTTGCGCAATTCGGGGTCAAGGCCGGCCAGGTCGCGCCGGAGCTGCGCGCGAAAGACAGAGGGCTCCTCGCCCGTCGGCGTCGGGTCGAAGCCGGCCGCGTCGAGCGCGGCCATCACGGCTATGAGGCGCGGCTCAGGCTTGATCTGCGCCCCGTACTCTAAAAGGTCTACGGTAGCCTGGCGCGGCGGCTGTGGCCTCTGCTGCGGGGTTGGCGTCGGGGTGACATTCTGCGCCCGCGCCGAGACGACGCCCGAAAGCAGGAGCGTGGCGGCGATGAAATAAAATCTTCTCATAGATCTAAAACTTGAAGTCGGACGGAGGCTCTGAACGCGTGCAGAAATAGAGATGCCCCGCGCTGGTCAACGGATGCCAGAGTTGGTTTAGGAGGGCGGAAGCATGAGGGGATAAAAGCAATGATGAATGCGGAGTGATGAATGATGAATTTAAAGGCATCTGTCTTTAATTCATCATTCATCACTCCGCATTCATCATTTTTTTACTTGTAGCTGCCGAGCGCTTCGGCCTCGTCCGTGTAGGTGTCGAAGACGGTCAGGAGCTTGGTGATGCCGAGCAGGTCTTTGAGCTTTTGCGTCAGGTTGAGGAGCTTGAGCTGGCCGCCGGCGTTACTGATGGCCGTGTAGCTCGAAACCAGCTCGCCGATGCCGCTCGAATCGATGTAGCCGACATGGCCCAGGTTCAAGAGAATCTTCTTCTTGCCCTCTTCGAGCAGCCGCCGGATCGCGCTCCTGAGCGCCACCGAGCCTTCGCCGATAGTGATCTTGCCGTCCATGTCCAGGACGGTGACGTCTCCGGCCTGGCGCTCTTTGATATTCAGTTCAGCCATTGCAGGGTCTCCTTAAACTAATCTCAGTTTTCGGTTCAAGGTTTCAAGTCCTACGCATTTTAACCTGAAACGTGAAACTCGGAACAGCTTGTGCCCGCTACCGTCTTTTCGTCATCCGCACGACAGCCCCGCCGTCCGGGTGGCGCGACCACTCTATCCCGTCCATGAAGGTGCGCATGAACAGGAGCCCGCGCCCGCTGGTCTTGAGCAAATTCTGCGGGTCGGTCGGGTCCGGGACCCTCGCGGGGTCGAACCCTCGCCCCTGGTCCCGGACGGTGATTTCAATCTCGCCCGGCGTGCTCCTGAAGCTGACCTCGACGGCCTTCGACTCGTCGCGGCGGTTACCGTGCAGGACAGCGTTGGTGACGGCCTCGCGCACGGCCATGTCAACCCCGTAAGCGGCGTCCTCGCCGAGCCCCAGACGCCTGACGAAATCGGCGGCGGCCTCAGCGGCGAGCGAGATGGCCTCCAGGCGGCTCGGCAATACCAGTTCAGTCGTCTCCTCGGTCAATCAGGCGTGGCCTTTCCCAAAGCCGTCCGGGTACGGCTGCTAACACAGGATTCTAAAAGCGAGCCGGAAGACTTGAAGGTCTAACACGCCCGCAGCGCGCCTGTCAAGAAAGCAGGAGTCAGGAGTCAGGAGTCAGAATTCAGAATAAAAACCTGGGCCGCTTTTTCTGTTTTTCTTTCTCCTGCCTCCTGACTTCTGACTCCTGACTCCTGCGTTATATGATTTGGCGCATGAGGATTCGGGGGCCGGTCGTCATCACGGGTTTCATGGGCGCGGGCAAGACGACCGTGGCGGCTGCGCTGGCCGAGCGCCTCGGCTGCGGCGCGATTGACCTGGACGAATTCATCGCCGGCCGCCACGGGCGCACCGCGCAAATGATAATTGACGAGGACGGCGAGCCGCGCTTCCGCGAGCTTGAAACCGAAGCCCTGCGCCAGGCCCTGCAAACGGACGCGGGCGTCATCGCCCTCGGCGGCGGCGCCTGGACAATCGAGCGCAACCGCGCCCTGGTGGCCGAGCACGACGGCCTCACGATATGGCTCGACGCGCCTTTTGAATTATGCTGGCGCAGAATCGAGAGCTGCGCCCAGACCAGGCCGTTGGCGCGCGACCCCGCCAGGGCGCGCGCCCTGTATGACGCGCGGAGCGCGGACTACGGCCGGGTGAGCATGCACATAAAAGTTGAAGACGGAATGAGCGCGCGGGCGATCGCAGAAGAGATCGTCCGTGCGCTGGCACTACAGACAAGGGCAAGCGATGAGTAATCACATGGAAGACGTCAAAGCTTTAAAGGTAGCGAAACAGCTTAAGAACGCCGACAACTGGAAACACCTCGCGCGCTGGCACGGGGACGGCTATTACGAGCTTCAAACTGATGACACGCGCGACGTGCCTGTGCGACTGTTTCTCACGCCGGCCCTTTTGCGGGACGCCGAAGACATCCTCTATCGCCAGATCGTCAACGCCACGCGCTTTCCCGGCGTCAAACTGGTCGCGATCACTCCCGACTCACACTACGGCTACGGGGTTCCCGTCGGCTGCGTGATTCTCACGGATATTGAATCGGGAGCCGTCGCGATGGGTCCCGTGGGCTACGATGTGGGCTGCGGGATGCTCAGCGCTAAGTCGGACGTGCCGGTTGATGCGGCCACGCCCGAGAAGCGCATGGAGTTTAATCGCGCCGTGATGGAGCGCGTCAACATGGGGACGGGCGGCAAGAGCGTCAAGCTCGGCAATCTGGACGAGCGCGAGTTCAACAATCTGGTCCGCGGCGGGGCCGAGTATTACGTCGAGAAGTACGGCGCGTCTTTCGACCGCAGCCGGGCCGAACGACACCGCATGCCCGTGGACGACGACTGGCAAATTCCCTGGGGCGGCAAGGGCAGGCCCGAGCGTGGAATGAATCAACTCGGCTCGCTCGGGGGTGGAAATCATTTTATAGAGTTACAAAAATCGGAGGAGACGCAGACGCTCTTCGTGCAGGCGCACACGGGGAGCCGTGGGTTCGGGCACGGGCTCGCGACCAACTACTTCGAGCTGGCGAAGTCGGAGAAGCCGGACCGTAGCATGGACATTGACCTGGGCTACTTCACGCCGGATTCCCGCCACTACCGCGACTACCTGAACGCCGTGGCGGCCGGGGGCAACTACGCGATCATCAACCGCCTGATTATCTTCGAGCAGGTGGCCGAAGCCTTCCGCCAGACGTTCGGGTCGGAGTTGGAGTTAATCTACGAGATCAGCCACAACCTCGTGCAGCGCGAGTGGCACCCGGAGCACGAGGAGGTCTGGGTCCACCGCAAGGGCGCGACGCGCGCCTTCCCCGCGGGGCACCCCGGTCTGAAGGGGACTTTCTGGGAAGAGACGGGCCACCCCGTCCTGATTCCTGGCTCGAACATGGATTGGAGCTACATCCTGCGCCCCGCCGCGGGCGCGGTCAACAGCGGCTTCTCCGTCAACCACGGCGCGGGCCGCCGCATCTCGCGCGGCGAGGCCACGCGGAGCCTCAACCAGCGCCAGATCGACGACCAGTACAGAGAGGCCGGCATCCTCGTCAACACAGACGGCCGCGTGCCCATCGACGAGGCCGCGCCCTGCTACAAGTCCTCCGAAGAAGTCATAGAGGCCGTCGTCGGGGCCGGCCTCGCCACCATCGAATATAAACTCTGGCCGCTCGCTTCCCTCAAGGGGACCGACGAGCGCAAACAGAAGCGGCGCAAGAAGGGCGGCAAGACGCGCGCTCATTTTTAGAGGGCGTCGTTAAGAGGCCGGGCTCTGGCCGTTCGGCCGCGCGCGGAGCATTTTCAGCAGCGCCAGTTCCTCGACTTCGTACTCGGGCTGGATGCGTTTGATGTTGCGCTCGACGCGGCGACGGAACTGTTCGAGGGTGACGCCGCGTAGGTAGTCGTCGAGGACTTTCGGGTGGATGTAGCAGCCGCGGCAGACGGTGGGCGTGTTGCCGAGGCGTTCGGCGACGCGCAGGACGGCGCGGACGAGGTTCTTCTTCGCCTGGCGCTCGTCTTCGGCCGGGCCAATTTCCGCCAGCTCGACGGCCGCGAGCAGCGTCCCGCCCCACGTCCGAAAGTCCTTTGCGGAGAAGTCCGGCGCGGTCGCCGCCTTGATGTAGTCGTTCACGTCGCGCGGGCTGACGGCGCGCACGCGACCCTGCTGGTCGTAATACTCGAAGAGTTTGGACCCGCCGATTTTTTTGATGTCGCCGATGAGCGTGGCCAGTTCTTCGTCCACGTGTACGACGCGGTGGCGGACGTGGTGCTTGCCGACGAAGTTGAAAAGCAGCCGCCCGCCGCGCTTGATTTCCAGATGGCGGTTGCGCAGGGTCGTCACGCCGTAGGTGCGGTAATGCTCGACGCTCTTTTCGGAGCCGACGCGGAAGTAGAGGTCGTTGATGAGGCGCACGACGACGGCCAGCACGCGCTCGCGCGGCAAGCCCTCACGCTGAATGTCCTCGTTGGTCTGGCGGCGGAGCGCAGGCAGGCTCTCGCCGAAGCGTTCGATCTTTTCGTACTTCTTGCGCTGCTGGCGCGCGGCGAACTGCGGGTGGTAGATGTACTGCACGCGCCCGCTCGTATCGACGCCGATGGCCTGTAGGCGGCCGCGCGAGCTTGGGGAGATGCGGACCTCTTTCCACGCTGGCGGGATGACGAGCGAACTGATGCGCGCCACCGCCTCTTCGTCCCGCAGGACACGGCCGCGCGCGTCCTCGTAACGAAAGCCGCGCCCCTTCGAGCCAAGCCTGCGCCACCAGCGAGCGCGCGCGCCCCGCTCGACGATTTCGATTGGCCCCCGACTCGTCGGAGTCGCGGCCGCCGCCTCAGCGGTCACCATTGGCAAGCCCCCTTACTCGACACAGAAGTCCATGCATGTTAGGCCCTACTCTTGTAGAAACTGTTACGGCCGGCTGCGGATTAGCGCTGGAATCAGATTCTTCAGAAGGTCTCGTTTGGAAGTCGAGCGTGCTAAGTCTTCATTGGCCGCCCATCCTCGTTACAGGGCCGCGGCCGCCGGGAAATGTTCTACCGCAAAATCACATAACAGTTAGGGTGAGCGGGGCGTGCGCAGTTAAGGAGCCCCGCAACCCAAACGGTAAAAACGGTGTTACTGCTCAGGGATAATGTCGCTTCACTGCTCAGCGATAATGTCGCATGGCAAGATTATCGCACCTTACCATAAAGCCAGCCTCGGCGGCGCGCGTCAGCCTGCGGGTCCGGGTCTGTGCTTGACACCACATGAGGACGAGCGATAGCTCCGGCTGCTGGCTGCGGTGCCGTTGCTCGCACTTCACGATGCATTACCCGGCGCGCTCCGTCGTAGATCGAGAGCTGACCTTCCGGCGTGACATGGACCTCGACCTTCTTCATGACCAGGCTTGGCTCGTGCTTCTCCGGGACAAGCTGCAAGACTTGTCCCAGCCACGTGATCGTGTGGTCACGCCGCACCTGCCTGCTCTCACAGGTCGAGAAGTGATAGTCCAGGTCTGTCTCTTCAGGCAGACTTCGCCAGGCCCTCTCGGCCTCCCGTGGAAGATGTCCGAAGCGGGCGTTGTAAGACTCAATGAAAGCCGGCAAGAAGCGGTTGGCCTCTTCAAGGGTGCTGATGACGGCGAGGCGCAACTCCTTGGTCAGCCGATCTTGGAGGGTGCGCCAGAGCCGCTCGATTCGCCCCTTAGCCTGTGGCGAGAGGGCTGCGATGGAGGTGATGCCGAGGGCGGCGACCACACGCTGGAACTGGCTCATCGGGGGGCGACCCGCCAGCTCATCCTCAAGCGATGGCTCTTTGGGGGAGCGCAGGATAGTGTGGCGGTCGTGATAGAGCAGGTGCGGCAGACCGTAACCGGTGGCAATCGAGCGCAACATGATGAGGTATCCGGCTTGGTCTTCCGTCGGACGGAAAGAGGCGTAGATGATCTTCCCCGTCGCGTCATCAATGGCGGCGGCCAGCGCCATCCGCGGGGCACGACTCTCCAGCCAGTCAAAGGGCGTGGCATCGATCTGGAGCATCATGCCCTCGGAGCCTTTGCGTTCGCGCCGCTGTCGTTTGACCTCTGGGCGGGAGCGCGGCTGGCTGCGCAGACCCTCTAAGTGCAAGAGGCGCGAGAGGGTCGAGCGCGGGAGACGAATCTCTTCGTGACGGGCGAGCAGGTCACAGAGGTGCGAGATGTTGAAGTCGTGATACTTGCCTTGCGGCCCGCAGAGGGCGCGCAGGCACTCGACCAGTTTGGCGTCGGTGCGGTTGGCAGGCGCTCGCCCCTGATTGCCATGCACGACACAAGAGATGCCCCCAGTGAGAAACCGATGACGCAAGCGTTGAACTTGACGGGGGCTGACGCGCAGCAGTTCTGAAGCGTCCGCAGTCGAGAGCTTGCCTGCGATGAGTTGGGTCAGAATCTCGGCGCGACGAAGTTGTGGTGTGCTCAATGTCAGTGTCCTCATACCGCAGAGTATGAGCGACATTATCGCTGAGCAGTTAGGTGCGACTTTTTCCCTGAGCAGCTACACCCAAACGGTAAAAACGGTTGACAGCCTGTAGGAATTAGGATATCTCTGTCGCGCATTTCTCCTAAGTCAGGGAGCAGCCTTTGATCCCGCGTGCCGTTTGAATCTTCTTCGGAGCTTTCCTCAGTCTTATCGTTAGCTGTCAGTCGTAACCTTTACCCACTCGGAGGTGTCCTCTGATGTCTGTTATGAATCTCTTAAGGGCCAACAGAAAATTTCTCCCCGCCAGCACCTATTTCGATACCCTGTACGCCGAGTTTAAGTCGCTCGACCCGCCCGTCCCCGGCAACCCGGATGACCCGAACACGCCGCGCGGGGCTCTCGAAGAAATCAAAAGGCGCAGGGACGACACGACCTTGTCGCGGGAGAACAAGTTCTCCTGGGACGATGTCTACAAATTCGAGCTGATCCTTTTAAACTATCTTCCGCTCTCGAACCTACGCAACAAGGTGCTCACGCTGCGTAGCGCATATCTGAATATCTTCGGGCAGGACAAATACAGGACCTACCTGGAACTCAATCCCGACGACCCGATTAAGGAGACGGACCCCGACAAGTTGCGGACGGAGGCCAGGTTCCTGCTCCACCAAATCAGCCTCGCGCTCGCTGCGCTGTCGTCGCGCGAGGGCCTGGGCAAGTGGCTGACGCTGTGGGCCGCGTATCTGGTGGTGCTGGCGTCCATTCTGACCGTGCTGCTGTTTCTCGGAAGCAGGCTCGGCCTGACGGGCTCGCCCCTGAAGGTGGCCTTCGCCGCCGGGGCGATGGGCGGCCTGCTCAGCATCCTGCATCGCTTACAGAGCATCCCCGGCGGGGGCGACCCCATCTACAGCCTGGCGACTTTCTGGCACGGGGCCTACGCGCTCTTCGTCTCCCCGTTGACCGGGGCGATTTTCGGCATCCTGATTTACCTGTTTTTCGCCGGCGGCGTGTTGCAGGGGAGAATTTTTCCTAACATCGCCACGCCTTCGGGCAAAGGCGCAAGCGCAGGCGAGTGCGGCGATTTAGTCGTAGCCCAACCCTCGTTCCCGACCCAGCCCACGCCCACGCCGGCCGCTCGGCGCACCCCGGCCCGGCCGCGAAACGTGAACACCTCCAACGCGAGAGGGGCCGCTCAGTCCAGAAACTCGTCTAACGCGGGGAACACTTCGGCGGCTAATACAAACAACGCGGCCGCCGGGAACACTTCCGGGACGACTAACACCTCGAACGCGGGTAACACTTCGGCCGCGAACAACACCTCGAACACGGGAAACACTTCGACCACGACCAACGCGGCCAACGCCAACAGGACGGGCGCGAACGCGAACGCCGCCGCCGCCGCGCGGCCCACCTCGACCCCGCCTCCGGGCGGCGTTTATTTGAACCAATTCCTGAGATGCTCCACGCCTGCGACGGGAATTGATTATGCCTTGCTGATTATCTGGTGCTTCCTCGCGGGGTTCGCCGAGCGCCTGGTGCCTGACACCTTGAACCGGCTCGTGGACGAAACCGACAGCGCCCAGCCGAGGAAACAGTAAGAGCCCTGCGGTAGAACAAAAAGGAGGCGCGAGAACCAGTTTCTCGCGCCTCCTCTTCGCCGTCCTTCCAGGGTCAACTACGCTTCGGTGTTCCTGACTCGCCTTACGTAGAGCCCGTGAATTTTGGCTTCGAGCGCGCTGAACTTTGTGACGTAGAGGCCGCGTGGGTCTGTGCTGTCCCGCGCGTTTGTGACAAGTGTGAAGCCGAGCTTGCGTAGAAAACTCTCGCCCGGCCCCGAAGCGCCGAGCGCGTAGACGTTTTCGAGATTCTCAGGCTCGCAGACTCTGGCGATCAGCGGAATGAAGTTGCGCCCCAGGCACACGAGGGCTTTGAGCGGTGGGGCCGAGCGGCCCTCCGGCGGCAGGATGATGATGCTTTCGACGTGCAGGTTGCGGACTAACTCTCTCTCGGCCGGCGTGTATAAACTGGCCCCTTGAACGTCCTGTTCCCGAATCGTCCCGCGAGCGAAGCTGTCGAGCAGCGCGGGGCGCAGAGGGAGCAAGGTTATGTGGCCCATCTTCCGCCCGCCCATCGTGAGGACCGAGAAGCCGCAGGGATTGGCACAAAACCACTCGTCAAGCTTCCGCCGCGCGACCGCGTACTCCGCCGTGTAAGCCTCTATTTCGAGCCGCGCAATCCAGTCCAGGTCCTCCGGCGTCGCCGGGCGCACGCCGTAGACAGCACCGCCCTCGCCTTCTTCAGTCTGCTGGCTCAAGGTCTTTGTTGGCTGGCCCCTGAAAGACTTTGCCGTGGGCGTCGTAGCGTGAGCCGTGGCAGGGGCAGTCCCAGGTCTTCTCGTTGGAATTCCAGGCGACGACGCAGCCCAGGTGGACGCAGATGGCCGAGCGCTCGTAAAGCGCGCCGGCGTCGTCCCTGTAGACGGCCACCTTCTTCAACCCGTGGCGGATGACAGCGCCCTCGCCCGGCTTGATCTCGTCCGCGGAGTCCACCTCGCCCGGCGTCACGAGGTCCGTGTACTGCGCGGCGACGTTCAGATTCTCCTTGGCGAACTGGCCGAGCGCCTTCAGAGTCTTGCGCGTCGGTTCGTAAAGCTCCGCCCACGCGTTCTCGCGGCCCATGATGAGGTCGGTCAGCAGGATTCCGGCGATGGTACCGTGCGTCATGCCGTTGCCCGAATCGCCCGTGGCGATGAAGACGTTATCCTCGTCCATAGGGTTACGTCCGATGAAGGCCAGGCCGTCGATGGGCTCCATCACCTGCCCAGACCAGCGGAACTCTACGTCTTCGATCATCGGGAAGCGGTGGCGCGTCCAGCGTTCGAGCGCTCTGTAGCGACGGTTCGCGTCCGTCTCCTGCCCGGTCTTGTGATCCTCGCCGCCGACGATTAACAGGTCGTACTCTTCCGTCTTCGCGCCGTCGCGCGCGTTGATGGTCTCGATTCTGACGTAGTGGTAGGGGTCTGGCGTGTCCCAGAAAAGCGCTCGCTCGACAGAGCCGCGGGGGACGCGCGCGCCTATGACGTAGGTGATGTAAGGGGCCTGCTTGGTGTGAATCGCCACGCGGTCGTTGACGGGGGTGTTGGTCGCTACGACGACCGCCTGCGCCGTGACGGTGTTGCCCGACTCGGTTTGGACGCGTGCGAGCTTGCCCCCTTCAATCGTGGTGGCGTGCGTGCCTGTGTGTATGAGCCCGCCGTCGCGGCGGACGGCGCGCGCCAGGCCCGCGAGGTAGAGCAGCGGGTGAAACTGCGCCTGGCGCGGGAAGCGCAAACACCGGCCCGTGTCGAAGTCCTTGATGGGCGCGCGCTCGACCAGCTCCATAGAGGTCAGCCCCGCGCGGTGGCAGGCTTCCAACTCGTCTTCGAGTTCCTTCTTCGATTCGTTGGGCGGCGCGAAGAGGTAGCCGTCCAGGCGCTCGAACTCGCACTCGATGCCTTCGTCCTGGACGATTTTTTCGACCCGATCAATCGCCGCCGTGTGGCTCTCGGCGGCGAGGCGTGAACCGCTCTCGCCGTGCAGCCGCTCCAACTCGTAGTAGCGGTCGTCGAGCGCGTTGACCAGATGCGCGGTCGTGCGGCCCGTCATGCTACCGCCCACGGGGCCGTCGTCCAGGACGACGACCTTGCGGCCCTCGCGCGCGAGCAGGTAGGCGGTCGTCATCCCGGCGATGCCTGCGCCGACTATAACAACGTCCGCCGACAAGTCCGCCTTGAGCGGCCCGTCCGTCTCTATCTCCGGCGCGGTCGCAAACCAGACCGAAGTCGTCTCTCCCGAATCACTCTCCATGATCTTGTTCCCCCGTTCTCACAGAGTTCGCGCATGAAAGGAAGCATCTTTACATTTCGAGCTTGAAGTAGTAGGTTGACGCCGTTTACCGAAAGCATATCTCACGGCCAACAAGGAGGATAGAAAGATGGCAAGTCCTGCGAGCATCATGGGGCATCCGATTCATCCGATGCTGGTTCCCTTTCCGATTGCGCTCTGGATCTTCTCGCTGGTGGCGGACCTCCTCTATCTCTGGCGCGGAAACACGCACTGGCCGCTGATAGCCTTCTACTCGCTCCTGGCAGGCTGCCTCGGCGCAGTCGCGGCCGCCCTCTTCGGCTTCATAGACTACCTCTCTATCAAAGACAAGCAGGTGGTCAAGGTCGCCAACTGGCACGCGCGGCTGAACGTCCTCGCGCTCGTGCTCTTCGCCGCGAGTTGGTACTTGAGAACGAACAGCGGCTCGAACATGGTCAACGGCAGTCTGAAGATTCCGTTCGCGCTGTCGGTCCTGGGGGTGATCGTCGTGACGATCTCCGGCTGGCTCGGCGGCGAACTCGTGTTCAAGCACGGTGTCGGCGTCAACCCGCAGCGCGACACGCCGGGCGAGGAAGCCGCGAAGGCGCGCGTCTCCTGACACGCGCCGTCAGTGTTGCGGCCTGTCCTTGTCTTCTAAAGACGCGTCAACCGTCTCCTCGTCGCCCTCGGCCTTGCCGGGCGTGCGGCCAGGGTCGCCTGTCTGCTTCTCTTTATCAATCGCGGGCGCGCTCGCCGGAGCGCCCGCAGCGCCTTTGCTCCTGTTGTCGTCCGCCATGCTCGCTTCCCCCTTTAATCGCTTTACGGTTTCATGACAACCTTGATGCAGTTGTCCTCTTTGTGCTTGAAAATCTCGTAGCCGTCGGGCGCGTCCTGCAAGCGCATCCGGTGCGTGATGACGAACGAGGGGTCAATCTCGCCGCGCTGAACGCGCTCCAAGAGCGGCCGCATGTACTTGGGCACGTGCGTCTGCCCCATCTTGAGCGTCAGCCCCTTGTTGAAGGCGGCCCCGAACGGAACCTTGTCCAGAAAGCCGCCGTAGACGCCCGGCACCGAAACCGTCCCGCCCTTGCGGCACGCGTGTATCGCCTGACGGAGCGCGTGCGGCCGGTCGGTCGCCATAAAGAGCGCGGCCTTCGCGCGGTCGTAGAGCGCGTCCAGAGTCAACCCGTGCGCTTCGAGTCCGACAGCGTCAATGCAGGCGTCAGGCCCGCGCCCGCCTGTCTTCTCCTTCAGCTTCTCGAAAATGTCCTCGTCGTTAAAGTCCAGAGTCTCGGCCCCGGACGAGGCGGCCATCTGGAGCCGCTCCGGGACGGCGTCAATCGCTACGACGCGCTCCGCGCCCAGGAGCATCGCGCTGCGGATGGCGAATTGGCCCACAGGACCACAGCCCCAGACCGCTATGGTGTCGCCCCGCTTGATGTCGCAGTTCTCGGCGGCCATGTAGCCTGTCGGGAAGATGTCCGAGAGGAACAAGACCTGCTCGTCGTCCAGTTCTTCGGGAATCCTGACGGGGCCAATATCCGCGAACGGCACGCGCACGTACTCTGCCTGCCCCCCTGCGTAGCCGCCCATCATGTGCGAGTAGCCGAAGAGCCCGGCGGGCGAGAAGCCGTAGAGCGTCTCGGCCATCCCGGCGTTCGGGTTCGAGTTGTCGCAGAGCGACCAGAGTTCCTGCTGGCAGAAGAAGCAATGGCCGCAGCAGATGGTGAAGGGGACGACCACGCGGTCGCCGACCTTCAACTTCCTGTTCTCGCTCCCGACCTCCACGACCTCGCCCATGAACTCGTGGCCCAGAACGTCGCCCTTCTTCATGGTCGGGATGTAGCCGTCGTAGAGGTGCAGGTCCGAGCCGCAGATGGCGGTCGTCGTGACTTTGATAATGGCGTCGCGCGGGTTGAGTATCTTTGGGTCCGGCACGGTCTCGACCCGCACGTCATTCTTCCCGTACCAGCACAGTGCTTTCATGTTCACCCCCTTGGAGAAAAGTGGTCAGTGGTCGGTGGTCAGTGGTCAGTTAAAGACTAGGTTTTTCTTTTAACTGACCACTGACTACTGACCACTGACCACTGATTGTTACCTGCCCGCGCTCGCGCTCCGGCCCGAGGGCTGGCCTTCGGTCGTGGGAATCTCGCCGGCTTCCATCACCTGCTTGAAGCGGCGCAGGTCTTCTTCGATCTGCTGCGAGGGCTCTTCGCCCCAGAGCTTGGCGACGAGCGAGCCGAGCTTGCCGGCCGGCGGGTCGTACTTGAGCGTGACGCGCACGATTGTCCCGCGCCCTTCGGGAGCGGGCTCGAAGCGCACGGAGCCCGCGTTGTCCACGTCCGCCCCTTCGAGCGAGCGCCACGCGATCAACTCGTTCTCCTTCTCGTTGTAAACCTCTGCGTTCCACTCCACGGTCTTACCCGCTGGGGCCTTCGCCACCCAGTGCGAGCGACCATTGCCCAAATCGGTCACGGATTCGAGGTGGTTCATGAAGCGCGGCAGGTTCTGGAAGTCGCGCCAGAAGCGGTAGACCTCTTCGGGCGGGCGGTTGACCGTCACACTCTTTTCGACCTTGACGCCGTGGCCCGCGGGGACGCTCACCAGTGGGTTGCCCGTCTCCGCGCCGGCCGTGTTGACGCCGAGCGCGTCGTACATGTAGCAGTGGCCCGTGGAGCCGCGGGCGATGAGAGTGCCGCCGACGAGGGCGAGCACGGCCCCGCCCCAGGTGCGGCGCGTCAGCCCGTAAATGGCGAGCGCGCCCCCGGCCAGGCCCGAAATCCAGCGCTCGGTCTGATTGACGTTCACGTCGTCGCCGCTGCCAGTTTCGGCGTAGTCCCCCGCGCCCGTATTAAGTTCGGTCTGTTGGATTGATTCCTGCATAAATTGAGTCTCCTTAGTTAAACCGAAATCCCGAAGAGGCTCTTTTGCGGACACTACGACCCTTCAAAACAGCCGCATCTGTCCGAAAACCTCTCGCCCGACCGTTGTGTCACTAAACCTAATCAAGCCCCGTGCCCAAAAAAATAGAAGGCAAAAGTTGAGAAGAATTGTCTTTCCTCTCACTTTTACCTTCGAAAAGCAATGCGGAATGATGAATGCGGAATGATGAATTAAAAGGCAAACGCCTTATTATTCATCATTCCGCATTCCGCATTCATCATTGCTTTAGGCGGCTGCGTTAGGCGCGACGGTCGCCGAGGCGGCCTCCTGTTTCTGTGCCAGGTCTGCCTGGACGTAATAGAGTATGCGGTTGCAGTTGTCGCAGATGATAACGTCTTCGCCGCGCCGGATTTCGGCCATGACCTGCGGGCGCAAGGTCATGAAGCAGGCCGTGCAGGAGCCGTTGCGCGCCTCGGCCACGGCCACGCCGTCGCGGATACGCGCGCTGATGCGGTTGTAGAGCACGCTCATGTTCTTCGGCAGCATCGCCGTCAGGCGCTCGCGCTCCTTGCGGGTGGCTTCGAGTAGCTCCTGTTGCGAGCGCGTCTCCTCCTCGAACTGGCGGACGCGTTCTTCCAGCTCCGAGCTGAGGCGCGCCATCTCGGGCTCGCGCTCCTTCAGTTTCGTCTCGGCCTGCTCGAAGGCTTCCATCTTTTCGAGAATCTGCGTCTCCAGTTGCGAGATGTGCTTGCGCGCGGCGTCGGCCTCGCGGATGGCCGCCTGGTACTCGTCCTGCTTCTTCGAGAGCATCTGGTTGCGCTCGGCGCGCTCCTGCTTGGAGCGGTGCTCCAGGACTTCGTTTTCGAGGCGGGCGCGCTCCAGTCGGGCCTCGTCGCGCGTGCGCTCAAGCTCACGAATTTCAAAAGCGCGCTGATCGAACTCTTTCTCGATCTCAGCGCGCCTTCGGGGGATGGCTTCTATTTCGGCCTGTAGTCTACGTATGTTTGTGTCTGCGTTCTGCAAAGCGACCAACTGCTCAATTTCCGCTTTCACTTCGGTTCGTCTCCTCAAAAGATCAGGCAAGATAGCTATGAATCGAGGACTGCCCTTCAACAGACGATAATCACATATCCGCCGTCCCGGCGCAAGCAGAGCGGAAGGCGGAAAGCGGAAAGCCGTGGGCGGAAGGCGGAAAGCAGAAGGCAGTGACGCGGCGTGCAGGTCTTCAGCCCCGTAGGGGCTGTTGAAAATAGCCCAGCACTTCAGTGCTGGGAATTGAGCCAAAAAATATTTGAGTCCCGTAGGGACGACCGAATGTTTCTGTCGTCCCTACGGGACTCAAGCTTTTTGTCATTGTCTCCCCAGCACTGAAGTGCTGGGCTATTTTCACGTCGCCCCTGACGGGGCTATTAACGGCCTTCCGCCTAACTGCTCTATTGCGCGCCGACGGCTTTCGCGGCGTTGATGCGGCCGCCGGTGGAGACTTTGCCTTTGAGCGAGTCGAGTTTGTCTACCGAATTGAAGAGCCTCGTTCTCAACTCCTTGACGCTCATGTTCGGGTTGGTGGAGAGAATCAGCGCGGCGACGCCGGCGACCTCGGGCGTCGCCATAGAGGTTCCGGAGGCCACGTAAAACTCACCATTGAGCCACGTGCTCAGAATCTCCTTGCCGGGGGCGGCGACGTGTACGCTCTTGGCCCCGTAGTTGGAGAAGGAGGCGAGCCGGTCGTTGCGGTCGAGCGCGGCGACGCTAATCACGTTCGGCAGGTTGTAGCCTGCGGGGAAGTGCGGGCGCTTGTCGGAATCGTCCGCGTTGTTGCCGGCGGCGGCGATAAACATGATTCCCTCGTCGCCTGCGCGCTTGATGGCGTCAGACAGCGCCTGGGACTTCTGCGTCGAGCCCCAACTCGCGCTGATGATGCGGACGTTGACGCCCTTCTGCTTACGGTCGATCACGTAGTTGATGGCTTCAATCGCGTCCTTCGTCGTGCCGGAGCCGCCCGCGCCCAGGAACTTCAGCGGCATGATCTGGACGTTCCAGTTGATGCCGGCGATGCCGAAGTTGTTGTTGCCCTCGGCCCCTATGATGCCGGCGCAGTGCGTGCCGTGGCCGTTGTCGTCCATCGGGTCGCGCCACTCGGCGGCGTCAAGGCCGTGCAGGTCGTCGAACTCGCCCAGCTCGTCGTCATAGTAGGCGGGCACGTCGTCCGGGCGCATCCAAATGTTGCTCACCAAATCCCTGTGCGTGTAGTCCACCCCGCTGTCTAGGACGGCGACGACGACTTTGCTGCTGCCGGTGGTCTTGAACCAGGCGCGCAGGACGCTGATGTCGGCCCCGGTCGTGCCGCCGTTTTGGCCCAGATTGAGCAGCGACCACTGCTCGTCGAACCTCACGTCGTTGGCGTGCTTGTGCTTGTCGGGCGCGCCGTGGTCCGCGTAAAGCAGGGAGACGGGCTCGGCGTACTCTACGTCCGCGAGGGCGCGATACTCGGCCGCCACAGAGTCGGCGTCGAGTCCATCCTCGTCTGCGAGCGCGACCAGCCCGTTGACGCTCTCGTACTCGTCCTCGAAGCGGTCGTTGTTTCTCAGGGCCAGCGCCTTGATCCGCTCAAGCGTCGTGCCCTGTCGGAAGCGGACGAGGACTTCGGCCCCGTCATTCACTTCCGCGCTCTCGCGAATCTCGGCCTCGTCGCTGTCGGCCTCTCTGATCTCCTCGATGCGCTCGAAGCGCGGTGTGTCCTTCTTCGGCGCCTGCCAGTTGTGCCAGCGCCTGATCTGCCCTGCGAACCCTGCCAGCACGACGAGCGTCAGCGCCAGCGCCAGATGTCCCCAAAAATTCTGCCGGTTCATCTCTTCACCTCAAAATCTAGTGAACGGTCAATTCCTATTTACCTATACGGTGATTCGCGCCCTTGTAGTTGTAGAGCCGTAGCTGGTTCGGGTCGGCGCGGTACTCGTGGCTGGAGGAGCCGGCGCGCAGGCGTATCCGCCAGCCGGAGCTAATCATCTGGCCGCTCATCTCGCCTTCGACGGGAGCGCCCAGAGCCATGTCGGGGAAGTCTGCCTCCTCGACCGCTTCCTCTGTGATCTCGTCCTCGCCGACGCCGAGGCGCTCGGCCAAGTCGGCCCGCGCCCGCCTCACGCTCTCTTCTTTGCTCGCCATCCCTCGTCACCGTCCTTTACAGCTTTCGCGCTGTTGCTTATTCTGCGCCAGCGCGGGGCGCTTCGTCAAAGTTTTCCGCGCCGAAAATCCTTATGGACTCCCGTCTCGCAGAGCTGACACGCCGCGCCGACGCGCTTTACGACCGCCGCGCAAGCGTCGAGCGTGTCCGCGAGAGCGTAGAGCTTCTCGAAGAGGCGGCCGACGATTACGAGGCGGCGTGGCGCATGGGCCGCGCCCTCTTCTTTCTGGGCCAGGAAGCCGGCGACCCCGGCGAGTCGCGCGCGCGCCACGCGCGGGGCGCAAGCGTCTGCGAGCGAGCCACGAGCCGCGAGCCGAGCCGTGTCGAAGGACACTTCTGGCTCGGGGTGAACCTCGCGCTGCTGGCACAAAATGAGAAGCCGCTCCAGGCCGTGCGCCACGCCTTGCGCGCGCGTCGCTCGCTCAAGCGCGCCGCGCGGCTCGACGCGGCCTACCACGCCGCAGGCCCCTTGCGCGTCCTCGCGCGCCTTCAACACAAACTCCCACGCCTCCTCGGCGGCGGAGCCAAACGCGCGCGCGCCAACTTCGAGCGCGCCGTAGGACTGGCCCCAGCCAACACCGTCACGCGTCTTTACTTCGCGGAGATGTTATTAGAGATGGGAGAGACTGAGAGCGCCCGCATAGAGCTTGAAGCGTTATTGAACGCGCCGCACGAAGCGCCTTGGGCCTTCGAGGCTGCGCGTGATAGAAAGCTCGCCCGCCGGATGCTCGACGAGTTGCGGCGACAATCGTCAGCTTAAATCGCCGAACGCGTGTTGCAGCAGCGCGGTGACCGTGATGGCCGCCGTCTCCGCGCGCAGGACGCGGCCGCCGAGCGTGACGATCTCCCACCCGGCGTCGCGCGCCTGTGCCAGTTCTTCATCCGTCCAGCCCCCTTCAGAGCCGACGAGCGCCGACACGACGGCGGGCCGCCCCGTCAAATTTTCAATCGCGCTACCTAAACCCGCGCCACCGCGCTCGCTGAACAGCACGCGCCACACGGCCCCGTCCGCGAGAGCGCTTTTGACGAAAGACTCGAACGCGGCCGGCGCATCAATCAATGGCACGCGCGCGCGGCCCGACTGCTTGCAGGCTTCGAGCGCGATGCGCCGCAGTCGCTCCACGCGCCGAGACGTTTCATCCCCGCCGCGCAAACGCACGTCCGCCAACTTTGTCACAACAGGCACGACGCGGCCGACGCCCAACTCCGTGGCCTTCTGCACGACTAGGTCCAGTTTTTCGCCTTTGAGGAGCGCGACGGCAAGCGTTAGTTGAAGCGGCGACTCAGGGCTGGCCGGCTCGACTTCCCCGCCGATGGCGAGCACGGCGCGGTCACGTCCGCTCTCGTCAACGCGGCAGCGGAACTCGCGCCCCTCGCCGTCGAAGACGAACACCTCGTCGCCGCGCGCCAGGCGCAAGACATCGCGCAGGTGTCGCGCCTCGTCCCTCCCCAGGGCGACTCGTGTGCCGTCCGGCGAGAACGCCTCCGGCGGGGCGAAGAAACGTCTGCGTGACATAACAACAGTGGTCAGTGGTCAGTGGTCAGTGGTCAGTTAAAGCCATCAGTTTTTTAACTGACCACTGACCACTGACCACTGACCACTGCTTCAGACGATGATGGCGACCCACTCGCCGTCGTTGACGAGTTCGAGGTGGCCCGCGGCTCCGAGTTCGCGCAGGCGGCGGACGACTTCTTCCGCCTGCCAGTCCAGAATGCCGGAGAGAATCAGACGACCGCAGGTCGCGCCCAGGAGCGCAGGCAGGAGCGGCGCGATCACGTCGGCCGTCAAATTGGCACAGATCAGGTCGGCCGACGCGGTCGTCTCGTCAATCGTGCCGACGCGGAAATCTATGCGCTCGGCGACGCCGTTCAGGCGCGCGTTCTCGCGCGCTATTCGGACGGCCTCTGCGTCCGTGTCGCAAGCCTCTATGCGCGCCTGCTGGTTGAGGCGGGCGGCGGCGATGGCGAGGATGCCCGTGCCAGTCCCAATGTCTAGAAAACTTTTGCCCGTGAAATATTTTTCGACCGCGGCGAGGCAGAGGCGCGTCGTCTCGTGCGTGCCCGTCCCGAAAGCCATGCCGGGCTCTATGCGCAGGACGATGCGCCCTTCGCCGTCGTCCGCGACTTCGGCCCAAGGGGGCGCGACGACGAAGCGGCGGCCGACGCGCGTGGGCTGCCAGTTCTTCTTCCACTCGCCGAGCCAGTCGCGGTCCAAGACCTCGCGCGGCTCCATCTCGCGCACGGAGGAAGAGGGCAGATCGTAAATACGCAGGGCCTCAAACAGCGCCGCGCGCACGCGCTCCCTCTCGGGCGGGCGGTCGAAGTAAGCGACGAGCCGCGTGAACTCCATGCCCTCGGCCGCGACCTCCGTGCCGAGCGCGCCCGCCTCCATCAAGGCGTACTCGGCGGCCTCGCGCGCCGCGGGCTCTATCGTCAAGTCGAGCGCGTGCCAGACGCGCCCCGCTTCCGTGTCGTCGCTCATCAAAAACGCCTGACTAACGCATCAACGTTTTAATCAACCAGACGAGGCCGGTGGCGAGGCCGAACCCGCCGGCGAGGTATCTGAGATTCTGATTCTTCCCGCCAGTGACGAGGAAGGCTACGACCAGCGCGAGGGTGGCGAAAGCGAAAATCGTTCCGAGGAGCAGCAACAGGGTCATCTACAATTTCCTTTTTTGATAAGGGGTTTTTAAGAACTACTTCTGTACGCCGAGCGAGTCGAGCAAGTTCTCTTTGTTGCGCCACTCGGCCTCGACCTTGACGAAGAGTTCGAGGTGGACGCGCCGGCCGAGGAGTTTTTCGATGTCGTGGCGCGCGCGCGTGCCGACATCCTTGAGGCGCTCGGCGCCGTGGCCGATGACGATCTTTTTCTGACTCGGGCGCTCTACGAAAATGGCACAGTGAAGGACGACCAGATCGGCGCGCGACTCGTCGAACTTTTCGGTGACGACGGCTGTGACGTACGGAATCTCGTCGCCGGTGGACTGCAAAATCTTTTCGCGCACCAGCTCCGCCACCATCACGCGCAGCGGCTGGTCCGTCAACTCGTCCTCGTCGAAGATGGGCTCGCCCTCTGGCAGGTTCTTGACGATCTCGCCGAGCAGGACTTCGACCATGTCGCCCTTCAAGGCCGAAAGCGGCACGACCGCGCGCCAGTCGTGCTCGTGGCCGTACCACTCCATGAGCGGGAGCAGTTTGGACTTTTCGGGCAGGCGGTCGGTCTTGTTGAGCAGCAGGATCGAGGGCTTTTCGGACTGGCGGACGAGGTCCAGGACGAAGCGGTCGCCGTTGCCCGTGGGGCTGGCGGCGTCGCGGATCAGGCAGACCAGATCAACGCCTGCGAGCGCGTCGTGGACGGCGGCCATCATCCGGCGGTTGAGCAGGTAGCCGGGCTTGTGTACGCCCGGCGTATCGACCAAAACGATCTGCCCTTCGGGCCTGGTGATGACGCCCTGTATGCGGTGGCGCGTCGTCTGCGGCTTATCGGAGACGGCCGCGATCTTTTCGCCGACGAGGCGGTTCAGGAGCGTAGACTTGCCGGCGTTGGGCCGCCCGATGAGCGCGACGTAGCCGCTGCGGTAAACGCCTTCGTCCCTCTCCTCGTCCGCCTCTTTCATCATTTAGAAAAGACGTGAATCGTAGAACGGTTTTTACGATTCACGATTCACGCGTCCTTACGTCGCGCTCGTCTCGGCGGCGGCTGCTCCCGTCTCGTCCTGGTGGTCGGCCGTGTAGAGCCGCAGGATGTCCTGGCCCTGGCGCGAGCGCGGGTCGATGGTGCGCAGGTGCTTGCGCCCCTGCATCTCCCAGATGGCCGTCACCTGCCCGTCCTTCTCGACAGCGTGATAAGTAATCTCTTCGGTCGGGGCCTGAGCGGCCGGCTCCTGCTGTTCGCCGCCTTCGGCCGCACCCTCACCCTCGGCGGCCGCTGCTGAAGCGCTCTCCGGCGCAGTCTCGTTCTCTTCCATGTGCGTGAAACGCTCTCCTCTCCTGATTCAATTCTGGTGTTTGATTATCGCAAGATTGTGGCACACGCCCGCCGCGCCTGTCTAGCAGGAGGACGATTGGGTAGTGGGGTAAATTGTATGCACGGCGCGAAAGTACAAAATTAGCGGCGTGAGCGTTTCGGCAATCTGGCAGGCAAGTCTATTTCATCATCAACAATATCTTCCATCGAAATGCCTGCCACGCGAGCATACTGCAAGAGGATAAGTAATGAAGGCTCACCTATGCCTAACTCATATTCAGAAATCCTGTTTTGAGTCAGTTCCGCTCCTAACCGTTTAATCATCCCGTTTTGAGAAAGACCGAGAGCAAGCCGAATCTCGCGTAGCTTTTCGGCAAGCCGTTTCGGTTTCTGACGCGCCCTTATACCCATCAGGAGTTACCTCCTGAGAGTACAGACCGCAACTTGTCTTTAACCGAGTTCTCGGTTAAGATGCGCCCGCTCAAGTTTGTCGCCGTGAGAATCCTTTTCTTCTCAACGGCGATGCTCATTAACTCACTCTGAGGTTCTGAGGCGTCGCATAAGCCGTCGCTAAATTTTCAAACAGACCGCGTGCAATATAGCACGCCTTTCCTTACACCATGAGAAAAGACAAAGACGAATATCAATCCAAAGTCACCCGCGACTCCGGCCTAGTCCGTGGCCGTGTCCCGTCGCCGCGCCTGCAAGGAATGAATGCCAGGGCGGGCGACCGTCTGACCTTCCGCCGCGTTGATGAAAAGAGCGTCACTATGCGCCTTTCACGCTCAGGAAAGAAGCAAAGCAAAAAGCGTCGCTAACCCTTCTCGCACGCCCGCCGCCACAGGGGAGGCGGCGGGCTGTGCGGAGAGGCCGTCGCGTGAGCCGCTGGCCTGAGAAGCGCGCGGCGGCCTTGCTTGTCTCTTAAGTCGCGCCATTAGTACGCGTCTAATTCAAATCGTGCAGTTTCCTGGTTCGTTGCCTACGTCGCGTCGTCCGCCGCGAGGTTCTTGACGAGGTTGACGTACTCGCCGCGCTCGAAGCCGTTGGCGGAGAAGTAGTCTATCAGGTCGCCGTCGTTCCAGTTGACCATCGTGTTGACGATGCGGACGCCGGCCCTTTTGAAGCGCGCCGAGAGTTCGTTCATCAGCGCGCGGCTGACACCGCGGCCGTGGTACTCGGGGTCCACGCCGATGACTTCGAGCCAGCCGGAAAGCTCGGCGGCGAACTCCCAGCCGCGCACGTCGCCGAGGACGAAGCCGACGACGCGGTCGCGGTGCTCCGCGACGAGGCAGTAGTCTGGGCCGCGGCTGATGTAGGAGGCCGCCTTCGTCTCGTAGTAGGCGGCGTGCGGCTTGCCCGTGATCTTCTCGTCGATGCGCAACACCTCGTCTATGTCGCGCACGGTCATGTTGCGTACGGTGATGTCAGGCATCTTCCTGGCCCTGCGCGCCCGGTGGCGCTTGACC
This sequence comes from uncultured Acidobacteriota bacterium, assembly GCA_963848875.1. GTDB lineage: Bacteria > Acidobacteriota > Blastocatellia > Pyrinomonadales > Pyrinomonadaceae > QHXM01. The sequence continues at coordinate 89,231 of CAWKFJ010000006.1, read as the reverse complement.
CCGCTGAACAAACGCGCCGCGACCTTCTTCACCAGCCGCGCCTTGAGCGAGCGGCTGATGATGTTGCGGTACGAGTCGTGCCCCGAAACCGAATCGAACAGCGCATCATACATCAGCGGGTCCGTCTTGCCGACATCGATCATCGGGTCGAGCGCGACGCGCCCGCCCATCAGCATCAGCCAACGCACCACGACGCCGTAGCGGTAATCACCGAGCAAGTCCTGACAGCTCTTTCGATAATTTTCGAGCGCGCGTTTCGAGACGCCGTGCTCCAACATGGTCTCGGCGGCGCGCACGCCCGTGATGATGGCCGTGTTGATGCCCTTGCCCTTGAAGGGGCGCAGCCAGCCCGTCGCGTCGCCGACGAGCGCGTAGCGGTGACCGTAGGCCCCACGCGCGGGGGCCGAAGGAAAGCGGCCCTCGTAGTAGTTGATGCGGCCGGGGTCGAAGCCTGGAAGGAGCGCCTGCACTTCGGGCATCTGTAGGAAGAGGTCTAAGTCCTGGGAGGAGACGCGCTCGCCCGCGATGTTGACGAGGATGTGGTCGTCCTTCGGCGTGACGGCCCCGAACTCTATCCGGGGGCAGCGCGGCGGGAGGAGGAAGGCGTGGACGATGTGGCCCAGTTTCTCGCGCTGGTGGCGCTGGCTCGTGGCGATGGTCGTCAGATAACTCTTGAGCCACTTGGACGGGCGCTCGTAGTGGCCGTCGCGGCGCGTCACTTCTTCGAAGACGGAGAGCATGGCCTCGTCCAGCCCGAACGCGCCGACCACGGCCTCCGCCCGCTCGTACTCGGACTCGCTGTAGACGCGGACCTCGTCGAGCCCATTGCCGCGGACGAACTCGACGCCCGTCACGCGCGAATCAACGACTTCGGCCCCCAGCTCGCGCGCGCGGTCGAGCATGAACTGGTCGAACTCGGCGCGCTCGACGGCGTAAGTCGCGCGCCCCTTGCGCACGTCGCTCGCCGACGCGCCGTGCCCCGTGAGCAGGAGGTTCTCGTGTGCGCCGTGCAGGCGGTAGCCGAAGATTTGCCGCTTGATGATGCGCGCCGGCAGGTGTACGTCCAATTCGCGCGCGAGCACGTCCTCGACGGGCGGCGAGAGCACGCCGACACACTGGTTGGCGTGGACGCCGAAGTCCTTGCCCTCGAAGATGAGCACGCGCAGCCGCAATCCACGCTCGTCCGCGCCCTGCAAAAGCTTAATCGCGCACGCCGCCCCTCCCGGCCCGCCGCCGATGATGACGACCTTCGAGTTGTCGTGGAGCCGGCAATCGCTCATGGAATGCAAAATTATAAATGAAAAATTAAAAATTGAGGCGGAGAACCACTTTTAATTTAATGTGGTTCTCCGCCTTCATTTTGCATTTCTAATTTTTAATTTTGCATTTCACGGCGTCTGGTCTGCCGGCTTGTTGCGACGGACGTAACCATCGCCGCGCTGTTCGAGGCCGGACTTCTCGGCGAGCGTGTAGAGCACGGAGTTGAGCAGCTCTTTGGTCTCAAGCTTGAAGCTCGTTAGGCCCGCACTGCCGTTGTCCGCGTCTTTGAACTGGAGTGTCAGGTAGCGGTACTTCTTTTTCCATAACAGGGCCGGGAGAGTCGCTCCATACGGGACGGGAATCGCGCTGATGACTTTCGCGGCGGTCGGGCGGCGCGACTTCGTGTCCGCGTAGGCCCCCGTCAGGGCGCTGTAAGGGAGGCTCAGGTACTCTTTGTTCTCCTTGTCGCGGAAGACCAGGCGGCTGTTCGCGTCGTCGAAGGTGAGCGTCCCCGTCTGCTTCTTGTTGTAGGCGAAAATCCCGCCCTCGTACTTCGCCTTAAAAGTCTGCGGGGCGGCCGCGGGCTTCGGCGCTGAGGAGGCGGTCGTCCCCCCTGACGGCTGCGACGTGTCGCTGATCGGGCGCGTCCTCTGCGCGGCGGCCGAGCCTGCCACGAGCGCGACGAGCAGACCCGCTCCTGTAAATATCTTTGCTCTTTTCATTACTTTCTCCCTCGCTGTTGAATCGGACGCCTTCCAAAGGGGAAGGATATTTTGGGATTTAACTGTCGGATGCTTGACGGAGGGCGGTCGTCCTCGTGAGTCACGGGCCGCCGCTCAGGGGCTGTCACGCAATCTTCCTACCTTACAGACGCTGGACGCCGACCGTGCGTTGCCAGACGAGCGCCTGTTTCAGCACGCAGAGCCGCTGCCGCTCCTCCGGCTCGCACGCAGGCTCCAACTGGTTGATGATGGCCTCCAACAGCGCCGCGCTGAACGGGCCGGCGTGCGTCATGATCTGCGAGTAGTAGTGCAGGTGGACGCGCCTGTCTCCGTCCAGGTGGAAGCGGCGCACGCCCTCGTCCTCCAACCTGTGTATCTCCTGGTTGACGGGAATCACGCGGCGCGGCACGCTCTGGTGGCTCGCGCCTTCCGCGTCGAGCCAGCCCAGGAGCAGGATGCCGACGAGCAGGCCCTGCTCGTTCAGATAATCCGGGCTCAGGACGGAGTTGTCCGCGGCCGACGACAGGCGCGGGCCGAAGTTGCCGTACTCTGGATTGACGAGCTGCGAGTTGTAGATGACGCCGACGACTTCCGAGCCATCGTCGAGCGGCATCGAGACGAACTGCGCGAAGCCGTAGTCTGCGGGCGCCGGCGGCTCATCCGCGTCCAGACGGTCAATCACCCGCCCGATGTAATCCACGTGCGAGTTCGACTTGATAATCTTTGCCAGTTTGGTCGGCATTCGGATGACTGATAAAACTCAAGCCACTTATTGACTCAACCCCTTTGCGGCTTTGGTTTTTCTGTTTCTGCGCCTTTGCGAGAAAAAATCATTTCACGCAAAGGCGCAACAAAAGAAAAACTGAAGCCGCAAAGGGTTGAGTCTTATGTTTTACGGCACGCCCTCGGCCCACTGCGGAATCTTGTAGAGTATCCACCACAGGAAAAGCTGCGCGCAGAAGATTAGCACGCCGAAACCGACTCCGTAATACGAGGCGCGGCGTCCTCCACGTTCGGGCGCGCGGTACGAGTTGTAGATTCCGACGCCGCCCATCAGGACGGCCCCTGGGCAGAAGAGGATTCCCAGGTACGGGACGAGCGCGTAGGTGACGAAGGCCAGGGCGGTCGTCGAAGCTCCGTTCGTGTTGCGCGCGGGGTGGATTGAAGTCATAGAACTCTTAATGGGCTTCTGGCGGACGACACCGCCGCGGCTCGCGGGGCGCGTACGTTGCACGGTGTAGGAAGCGCGCAAGGCGTCTGCCGGCAGATAAGTCTCGTCGAGTCTACGGCCGCACGCCGAGCAGAAGCGCGCGTCCGCACGCCGCGCCTTCGCGCCGCACGCGGGGCACTCGCGCGTGCGACTCTCAGAGGAGCCCGCACGCGCCGCTGGCTGCTCCAGTTGACCCGTTTCGTCGTCCATAAACTTTCAACGCCGCCGGACTTTGCTCAAGGACTTGCGCGAGACGCCGAAGGGGAGGCCCTCGCGCTCGGCGAACTCCTGCACGGCGCGCACGAACTTTGTGCGGTCCTGGCCCTGTATGACGGCCGCCTCGTCCGCCGCCTGGATGCTGTAGGGGTAGCCGAGGCCGCTGACGCACTCGGCGCGCACGGCCTCGACCACGTCATCCAACAGTCCGGCCTCGTAAACCCAGCCCGGCACGTCCACGCGCGCGGGCACGCCCGTGCCCGTCGTCTGCAAGTAGGTGAAGCCGACGAGCGGCCTGCCCGTCCGCTCGTCCTTGAACGCCTCGCCCGAATTCTTGCGCGCGCAGTAGCAGAAGATGGTGCGGTCGCCCCACTCTTGAAGCGTCGGTCCCTCGTCTTCGACCGGCGCGCTCAGGAGCTGCGCGTCGAAGAGCGAGCGCGAGTGCGAGCCGGACTTTCCGCCGGCGAGCGTGTCCAGGAGCGTGACCAGATCGCGCGCGTAAGACTGATCGACGAAGCCGACGACGGGGACTTCCGCCTCGCGCGAGAGCCTGACGAGGTCTGTGATGGCCCTGACGTAGGCGTCCTGAAGCTTCGTCTTCGGGAGCGCGATGGAGATCATCAACGTGCCATCGAAGAAGGCGACGGGCGTGCGCTCGTTGCGCCTCCGCCAGCCGCGCTTGCTCTCGACCCACCCGGCGATGACCTCAGTCTCCAACTGGAAGCGGCGCAGGCTGACGACCGTGTCGGCCGCGCCCCGGTTGTCGTACTCCTCCAACAGCTCTTCTGGCGAGAGAACGTCGCAGCGCGCGTCCTTCACGTAGCGGCCGCCGCGCGCGTGGTCGTTCTCGAACCAGGCGACCTGGATGGCGGCGACGGGGAGCGAGAGGTCGCGGCCCGGCACGAGTTGGCTGCCGTCGGCCGCGAACGTGACGCGGTCTTCGAGGACATCCACGGCCCAGCGGCGAGCCTCCTCGTGCGAGCGCCAGCGCCGGTTGAAGGGGACGACGACCTCGACGGCCGCGTCCAGCTCGTCCGAAGGAATCGCGCCCGGCTCTTTCACGGACGCCAGACGCTCACCCGTCTCCGCGGCGCTACTGCGTCCGAGCGCGCGCAGCCTCTCGACGTAACCGCGTACGTCCTCGCGCCACACGCGGTCGAAGCGCAGAAACTCTTCCCGCTTGGCCGCCAGCGCCTGGCTCAGGAGACGGTGATAAAGCATAACGAGGAATGATGAATGCGGAATGATGAATTAAAAACCGATTGCCTTTAATTCATCATTCATCATTCCGCATTCATCATTTCCTTGCCTTTCCCAGTTGCGTGGCGGAGGCGGAGTAGCGCGTCGTCTTGAGCCGCCCGTTGAAGAAGGTGTAGGCGATGCCGTCGCGCAGGTTGCGAAAGACGGTAGTGCCCTGCCTGTCCTCGCGCTCGAAGTTCTTGTTATCGACGATGCGCATCGTCTCCGGCGTCTCCGAAGAGTTTTCGTGCTGAAGGACGATTTGCAGCACGGTGCCTTCGAGTTCCGGCGAGAGCTTCTTCGTCCTGACGAAGTTCGCGTTGACGAAGGCGACCGTCACCTTGCCGCCCATGACCTTGAAGTGGAGCGTGCCCAGGTCGCCCGGCTCGCTTTGAATCGGCTGACCGAGGATGCGCTCGACATCTGCGCGTCTGGACTTCAGAGGCTCTAGGCCGTTCCAGTCCACGGCCAGCGCCGACTGCGACACGGCGACCAGAAACGCGAGGCCCAGACCCAGCCGCGCCATGACGCGGCACACACGGGAGCGAAAGAAGTTCAGGTTTTTCATGGGAGGGATGCTACAGCAGGCCGGTGACAGGTGACAAGCCCTTTTGAATGCGGAATGCGGAGTGATGAATGATGAATAAAAGGCAGGCTCTTTTAATTCATCATTCATCACTCCGCCCGCAAAGTTTATTTCGCGTAGGGTCTGACCCGCTCGGCGGACTCCTTGAGGTCGGCGGCGTCGGGCGCAAGCGCCGCGCCCTTCTCGTAGGCGGCGAGCGCCTTAGCGTACTGCTTGGAGACTTCCAAGGCGTAGCCCAGCTCGCGGTAGATGTTCACGTCGTCGGGCGTCTTCGCGGCCGCGCGTTCGAGCGCGCTGATGGCCTTCGGGAAGTTCTTGGCGCGCGACTGCGCCACGCCGAGCAGGTAGAGCGCCGTCGGGTTGGCGTCCGGCCCGGCGGTGGCGCGCTCAAGCACCGTCGCGGCGCGCGGGAACTGCTGCGCCCCTATGAGCGCCTGGCCGAGCAGGATGCCTGCGGCGGCGTCCGTCCGCACGCGCGCCAGCCCCTCGCCCGCGCGCACGGCGCCCAGGTAATCGGCGTTCGCCTTCTCGGGCGCTGTGGCGACCGCCGCGCCCGCGCGTTGCAGGTAGGCGAGCGTCAGTAAATTCCAGGCCGAGACGGAGCGCGCGTCGGCGAGCGTCGCGCGGTTCAGAGACGCGATGGCCGCGTCTAGGTCGTTGCGGTCAAAAGCGATTTGCCCCAGGAAGAAGAGCGCCCCGGCGTCCTTCGGGTTCTCCTTGACGACCGCGTTGAAGGTGCGCTCGGCCTCGGCCATCTTGCCCGTGCGGAATTCGGCGACGCCGCGGTAGTAGACGGTCACGGGCTCTGGCTTCGAGTTCGGCCGGGTCGTGGCCGCCACGAGCAGCGGGAGCGCCTGATCGAATTTCTCGGAGAGGAAGTAGGCGTGCGCGAGCGCGTCCGCCGTGAAGGGGTCTTCCTGTCGCGCGACGCGCTGCAAGTCGAGCGCCTTCTGTAAGTCTGTGGCGGCCGCCTCGTGCTGCCCCATGTTCATCTGGGCGAAGCCGGCAATCTTCCAGGCTTCGGCGTCGTTCGGATTGGTCTCGGTAATCTGCCTGGCCTCTTTCAGGGCCGCCGCGTACTGCTTCTGCTGAAGCAGGGCGAAGGCGCGCGAGGTGTCGGAGGTGACGGGCGCGCTCGTCCCCGGCTCGGTCGTGACGGGCTTCGAGGCCACGGGGTTGAGCAGCGGCGTGTCATCCGCGGGCGCGGGCTGAGTGTTTCTCCTGCGCGCGGAGGTTGAGCCAGTCCCGTTGGTGGGCTCAACGTCGAGCAGGCCGCTGTCCGACTTCGGCGGCGCGGCGTCGTTGCGTTGCGACTGGCGCGTGACGCGGCGCGGGCGCGTCGAGCCAGACTGCGCGTGCGCCGTCAGGGCGGCCACAAAAAAGATGGAGACGAGGAGGACGGCGACGGCGCTGCGCGGGTGATTTCTCATCATGATTCCTAATTCTTTCAAGTTCCGGCGAAGTGTTCAAGCCCGCGGAGAGAGTTGAGGGTCAAACTTGCACGCTCTCTGATGTCTCGGAAGGCGTTTTGGGTTCGCTCGCCGGGAGACAGCCCGGAGTCGTCCGAAATGTTTCCACGTGCGCCGCCATATATATTCAAAGGGGCCGCTCAGCGCGCGAATCACTTCTTCACACGCCCCCCTCAGCCAGGCGATAGAGAGAGAGGCCGGTCAGACTGGCGCTGACCGGCCTCCCTCGGAAAAGCGGGCGGGTCCGTAACGTTACAGACCCGCCCGCTACCGCAGGCGGTACTGACACGGGTGACACACAATCGCAACGGCTATAAAAGGGGAGTCCGGGCTCATGCGAGCCCGGACTCCCCTTTCGTCTGTGCCGACCCGATGTGACTTTACCCATCCATTTGCCGCGAATGGAAGCAACAGTCAGCCTCGATTTTGATTTACTCAGTAGATATACTCTGCTTCATTGTCGGCGTCACCTTGCATCCCATTTCACGTGGAAAATAATACGCTGAATAGGAGAACTTACATGAAAGAATTTGTGCTCTTTGAGGATGAGGCGCTAGATCACACTTTAGTGAACGGTGCTCAGGGGATTGGTTTAAATCTCGACGCTCGTCTAATTGAAGAAGCGTTACCAGTTGAGCTTGGGGCCATCCTCACTCGACAGATTATACAAGTCATTGAAGCCCCATCATTCACAGAAATAGTTCAAAGAATCCAGAATCAGCCGCCCCCGAACAAGCCGGAGGGATATCAATCAAGGGTCTGGGCACGGTACAGGGAAGGTCGCACTGAATCAATGACATTTTATCGCATTAAAGACTCATGGCAGTCCCACTGCCTGTCTCTTGCAGGGCTTGCAATTGCCCTCTCACTGACGGCTACCCCTAGTGCTATTGTTCCGGCTGCAAACCTGCTACTCACAACTTGGAATAACCTTGTCATACTACGCAGGCCCGACGACGCCCTCATGCTTGATACATATGAAGCTTTAATCAAAGCCCAGGCCGCTCTTTTGAGCCGGGGGGCGATTGTCAAAGACCCGGACGTTGAAGACATTTGCCGAGAGATTCAATCCGGTGTGAGTTTGATAAGCTGCGAAGAGGTTCTGGAAGCTCTTAAAAACCTTCGCGAGCGTGGTCTCGTAGAGGTGAGCTATTGGGGGCATCACTCGGGAGACTACGCGGACATGGAAAATAGATGGCGTCCGAAACTCTAATGCCAGTTACAAACTCAGGATAGAAAATAGAATGCGATTCAGCTACGCAAGTCTTCTGCAAAAGACCAGCTTTAAAAGTCACGTCCATACTGACTATTTCGGCGCCTACCATAGTCGACATATCTCCATCCAGTTGAACCAAAGACGAAAACAAGCACTGGCGCCTTGGGATATAGATAAGTTCATCGAGGAGACAGATGATCTTGACATATGCGTTAGTAAGGCGCTGGAGAGTTTCGCCTACTTCCATGAGCTCCGGCATTTTCACGATTTCTTCGGCACAATGGGAGGTATCTGCTTATTCACTGACCTAATTGTTATGCTTAAGGAGTTCGCTGATGTTGTCATGCGGCTGCGATCAGAAGGGCAAAAGTGGGAGCTTCCCTTGCCGGATTGGGCAAGGAGGAATGATTGCCCCGATTATGTTCGCCTTTTCGTTAACAGGTGTCAGGTCTCCGAGGTTGCACAACAGATTTTTCAGGGCAGTATTAATTTATCTATTGAAGAAGGCTTAACTGAAGAGGTATGGCGTGACGTTGAAGTTCCGGAGTTGAACCTTACTTTCCCGGCATTCCCATTTTCTATAGGGCTTCAGGATCCGACGGATCCAAATAGAATAAGGGATCTGAGTGTCTGGAGGCCGCTAGGACTAGAGGCACTGCTTGAAGGGGTATCGCAATCGCTACAGCGAACCTATCTGGAGATTTTCTGGCCTCAATCCGTCTCAGATGCAGCATGGGAAAAAATGACGAGGCCGAGCATTACTGTACGGAGAGATTATGGGAATCTTGAAGAGGTACTGCAACAGTCGATGCTCCCCTATAACACAACAGATTTGCTGATTAGCAAGTTGCTTCGTCAACATGGAATTAATGACCCATGGGAACGTCAACTCCTATTGCTGGCTACAGATCGTTCCTTGATGATGTCGCTCTTGTCATGCAAAGCGACAGATATTCCTGCTCCCATTCCTGGGAGAAAGGCGACGAAGGTGGAGGTTACCTCCCGGCATCCCGGGGCGAACTTCATTGATACCATTCAGCAAGCAGATTGGAGTAAGCCAGATGCCATTAAGCGATTTTCGCTCCCCCCGAATGTTCTTCTCGATATTCGAGCGCCATACGCGGATATTAAACGCCCTCATGATTTCCTGAGGTCATCTCAATTCGACGCGATTGAAGTGATAGAAGCTTTCGTTCGACATGAAATCATCGTTCCGATCATTGATTTGAGGATTAAGTATGGCAGTTCCATATTTGATGATGCGGGCCAATATTTCTCAAAGCTAAAAGAGTTTCCCAAACCCTTAATAACCGTCTTTGCAGACGACTTTGAGACCTCTGACTCCGTTGATGATACGATCCTTGGCAAGTGGGTAGAATTCTGCATGCTGGTAAATATTCTTGAGCAGCTCCTTAGCGGCAGCACGGTGATCACATGTCCACGTGCTTACGCGCTAGTACCCGGCTTCAGCTTCTTCAATATGACAAATCCCGGCGATTGCGAGAATCATATTCGTGATAGGTCTTGTTTGGTTTGGAGTGACGGTAGATTAGAGCTTTTACCTAATTGTAGCTTTAAAAATCTCATTCGACTTTTAGGATTAGAGTCCAGGCATTAGTGAGTGGTTAGATTCTGAGAGAAAGGCCAGCTAGTTACCAACTAGCTGGCCTTTCTCTGCACTTACGTTGGGCGACAACTTTCTGGAAGCACAAGTTTGCCGTGAGTTTTTGGAAGCATCAGTTTGCCGCTTTGGCAAACTGATGCTTCCAGTAACACCCGACCTTAGAAGTTCAGCTTGAGGCCGAACTGGAAACAGTTTGGCTCAGTTCAAAGGCGATCTTACCCTTGAGTTTTCGTTAAATCAAAGGTGAATTTTATAGATACGAGCCAACAGGCGCGCTTTCAAGCGCTAACACGCCGGAAACGAACTCATTCCTGCGACGCATAAGCTGAGCACATTACCCTCTCTTTTACCTCTTTTCAAGGGTATTATCTCTTTTCCGCCCCGGCGTCCCGGCCCCCGCCCTAAAAATTCAACCTTCCACGCCTGCTTTAAGCGGCGTAGTCTCAGATGTCGCCAAGAAGACACTCATGAAACTTACCCTCTGCGCCTCACATAAAGTAGCGGCTGTTGACGGCCATGCTAAATCTGGCATAATCCTCTTATGAGTAGCCAGCCCGATGACAAACCGCTCTTCTGGGTCGGCTCCTCGCTGAAAGACCTACGGGGCTTCCCGGAAGAGGTGAAGGACGTGATCGGCTTCGCTCTTTACCAGGCACAGAGGGGATTGATGCCCCGATCCGCGAAACCGTTGAAGGGTTTCACGGGCGCCAGTGTCTTGGAGATAGTGGATGACTTTCAGACCGACACGTACCGGGCAGTTTACACGGTGCAGTTCGCCGATGCCGTTTATGTGTTGCACGCCTTTCAGAAGAAGTCCAAGAGAGGCGTAGAGACGCCCAAAGGCGAGATCGAGCTTGTTAAAGCTCGGCTGAGGCTGGCTAAAGAGCACCATCAGGAATGGCAACTTAAAAGGAAGGTGGAAGGTGAGTAAGAGAGATAAGGTCACACGCAGTGGCGGAAACGTGTTCACCGATTTGGAACTGCCCGACTCGGAAGACCGGAGGCTCAAAGCGCAGCTCGCCCTCAAGATTCAGCAGCTCATCGAGCGGAAGGGGATGACGCAGTCGGAGATAGCCCCCCTGCTCGGACTCGATCAGCCGAAGGTTTCGTATCTGATGCGTGGTCGGCTGTCAAGCTTCTCTGTCGAGCGCCTTTTCGATATTCTGAACCGTTTGGGGCATAACATCGAGGTACACATCTCCGAGGAAGAGTACGCGCCCGACGAGACGCACACGGTCGTGGTGGCTTAATGATCCAGAATGATAGTGACAAACAAGGTGGCGACGCAAAAGTTCAGTTCAGCATGACCCTTGCTCACATCACTTCACCGCCTTCAGCGTCCGTTTGCGCTGCACCATCCACCTGCGGCAGATAGCGATCACGGTCGAAGGGCGGCTCGGCGTGTTCGGGCATCCCGTCGTCAGGGAAGTCTGCTGCCCAACGCTGTCGCGCCCCTTCGTCTGCGTAATATTTCAGATAGAGTTGGGTGTCTTCCGTGCTGCCGCTGCCCGTGAGGTCTATGTGCCAGGCTGATGACTCGTCGAGCGGCATGTCTTTGACCGGCTCGCGCAAGAGTTCGCGCCAGAGGCGTGTGTAGAGTTCGCGGTCGCTCAGGTGGTCGGTCTGGCTGAGGAAGACGCGCAGCCGGGCCAAAGCTTCGATCACCTCCCATAGTTTGGCTGTCAGTCGCCGGTCGTCCATCATCTCCGGGTCTGGGAGTTCGACCCCCGCCTCTTCGAGTTGTTGGAAGTAAGTCGTCAGCGGCGCTTGCTCGTAGGCCGCCACGCTCTGCCAGAACTGCGCCGCCAGTTCTGGCGGGCAGTCATCCGACATCCATGTGAACTCCTCACCCACACTCGCTTCTCCGCCCTCTTGTTCGGGATCGCCGTCCTGCGCCCCGTCATTGCTTTCGTCCGCGTCACTGTCGTCCTTTGCCATGCTGCCTCTCCCCCGTCGAACTTCGCCAGGGCATCTTAAACGCGCGCGGGCGCTGCTGTATAGTCGCTTTCGATGGCCCAAGTCTCTACAGAGAATCACACGGCGCGCTCGCTCACAACCTCGCCAATTGAGCTTGCAACGCGGGTCGTCGCTTGTATTTCTCTTTCAATTCCCGCAAATACTTTTGCCACTCGCTCGTTCGCCCCAACTTTGCGTAAGCGGCTTTGGCGCGCTTGAGCCAGTCGGCGGCAGCCGGGTACAGATTACTTTTCGTCTGCACGATCAACTCTTCGGCCTGTCTGATGCTGGCGCGAATAACCCATTCCGGGCGGTGCTGTACGAGCGCCTCCACCACCGTTTCCACGACTGTGTGATAAGCGCCTTTTTGATCGGCCACCTTAATAGCCGCGTCCCATTCCTTCTCGAACAGTAGCACTTCGGCGAGGGGTTGTTTATCGTAAGACTTCTCCAGAGTCGCCATCACCTCGGATTTCAGCCTGCCCCAGCGCGTCCCCGCCAGTCGCTTGATCGTTTGATAGCTGGTGAGTGACGGACGCTCGGAGAACGCCGCCCGCCATGCTTCAAGCGCCTGCGGCCCGCGCCCTTGCGTTTCTTCGACCGGGCCGAGCCACTCGCCGAGCGCCGCCTTCCGCCCGGCGAGTTTGAGACCGCGTTCGCCGACCTTGATCGCCTCGTCGAGTTGACCCGCTTCGCGTAAACGTTGCGCCAACAGCAAAGCCTCGTCGGCAACCATCAGGTGTTTAAGCCCATACGAGACGGCTTCAGACGCGCGACCCAGTTCGCACAGCTTCAGGGCGTAGCGCAGGTGCTCGCCTTCCTTCACACACAACGCAAGATAATCGTCAGTGCGCCCCTGTCGCTCCAAGACGTTGAGCTTAACGCGCGTCAGAGCTTGCTCAGGATCGTCGAGCGACCATGACGCGCCGAATTGACCGAAGGCATCGTCCTCAAACTCTGACTCATCTTCGTCCTCGTCATCCCACTCGCTCTCGTCTTCCTCTTCTTCAACAACGCGCCCCGCCGATTTCTCGCGCGGCGCTTCATCCCAGCCATGTTCAGCGGCAGCAATGGCGACGCTCAACCCCTCAACCCCGTAGTCGCTGAGTTGGTCGTGCAACTCATCCAGGTCGCTGGCAAGGTCTTCGCGCTCCTCCTCATTCAAATCAAGACTCAGGATCACCTCGGCCAGAGTTTCACCGACGCCTGAAAAAAAGTCGCCCAACTCGCCGTTCGAATCGTCAATGTAGTCGAAACCGTTGTGACTCTCCTTAATCAACGTCAGCAAAATCTGTAAGGCGGATTCGGCGTCACTGGCCGCAAGGAACTCTAGCGCGCTCTGTCGTACACCGTTTAGCTCTCCGACCAGACCGCCGACGTGCCAGTAAGCCTCAGACATGCGCATATGATCGAGGCTGTGCATGATGCCGCGCACACGCCGCTGGTAGACCGCCGTATCCGCTTGTTTGCGTTTGGCAGTTTTAGACTTTGCCTTGCCGGATGCGGCTGGCGAAGCAAGCGCCGTTTCGACCCACTCGTAGAGGTCTGGCTGTTCGCGCAGTAACTTCGTCACGAGCGCCAGCAATTGCTCGCGTGTGAGATCGGACAGAAGCTCTGCCGGCTCCCGGCGGACAGCGAACTGCTTCGGTTTATGAGTATAGGCAAGCAACAAGGCGATGATGTGTTTGCAGTAGCCGCCAAAATCATATGGGCAGGTACACGTCGCGGAGCGGATGCCGCCGTCGTCCAATTCGACGCGCACTTTGTAGAAAGGCGACTCGTTACCTTCACACTCGCCGCTTAACGTGTGTCCCTGTATGGCGGCGTTCGAGATCGCGCCGCCGCGAAAGAGTTCTCGCCCGCGCTGAAAGCTCTTTTCACTTGCGCCCGCGCGAATCACCACATCCGTCAGTTTGGCAGCGGTCATAGCAGCTAGTTCTAACACCCGCGTCAGTCCCCGGTCTCTTTTCGGACATAGAGATTTGACATCCGCAGGTAAGTGTCTAAAGAATCCTGATGGCTCTATCTTAATGCTTTCAGATTCGCACAGCTACGCCAGAGGCCATGACCGACCATTTACGCCTCTCACTTGCCCGCCAGCGGGTTCTGCATAACCGGACTATCGGCGAGAACGAGCCGGGAGCGGTGCTGCGGGATTTCGCGGCGCTGCTGGACTTCGTCGGGGCGCGTGAGATCGTCGTCAGCGGCAAGCATCAGTTATTGCCGATGTCGCTTTTAGCTGAGTTGAATTCGCGCCTGTCGAGAACCAATCAAATCAGCCTCAGACGACCGCAGCAGAAGTCATACCCGTATATTAGTGGTCTTTATCTGCTGCTGCGCGCGAGCGGACTTTCGCTGGTGGAGCATCGTGGAGACAAACAGTTCCTGTTGTTCGATGATGATGCTTTGCGGGCCTGGCACGGGCTGAACCTGACGGAGCGATACTTCACCTTGCTCGGCGCATGGCTGATTCGCGCGCGTGGCGAGATTCTGGACGAAGACCGTTACCCCTTCAGCGAACTCAGCAGGTGCCGGGATTTCGTGCAGCGCATACCCGACGCAGGGCTGAGGGTGGCCGGAGACAAACAGACTGAGTCAATCATTCCCTTTCAGCCGGGGCTGCCCAACATCGCGCTGCTTGATCTGTTCGGACTCATCTCCGTGTGGCACGGGGAGCCGGAGCCAGGCAAGGCATGGAGCATCAGTCGCATCTTCCGCACGCCCTTCGGGGACGCGCTCTTTCATTTACTGTCGGATATTCCAAGCGATGAAATAGAACTGTGGTGGCCGGTGGAAAACCGGCGCGATGAGCCGGCGATGTTTCATGAATTTCAATCGAAACTTCAGCCGTTCTTCCCCGAGTGGCGCGAGACGCTGACGCCGCCGGATACCGCCATGAGAGATGGCTTATACATCTTCAAGGTTTCACTAGGAAAGGTGTGGCGGCGAATTGTGATTCCCGGAAAGATGACGTTGGAGGCATTGAGCGAAGCCATCCTGGATGCATTTGATTTTGACAACGATCACCTGCATCTCTTCAGGTACAGAAACCGCTTCGGCATCTTTGAAGAGGTCAAACACCCTTACACGGAGGAGTTGCCCTCGACTGCTGAAGTCAAAGTCGGAGAGTTGCCGCTCAAGCCCGGCGCAATACTGGAATATCTTTTCGATTTCGGAGACAACTGGCTTTTCGAGGTGCGGCTGGAAAAACTTGAGCCAGTGAATCTGAAAGTCAGAAAACCGACAGTCATTGAACAGCGCGGTCAGGCCCCGCCACAGTATGCGAGCTTTGATGACGAAGAGTGGGATGAGGAATAATGTGGCGCAAGCGCGGCTCTTAGCTACAGAGCGGGCACTCCTAGGTCGCGCTGGGAATCGGGTTTATCTCTCACGACACTTCATTATGCGAGGTCAGTGCCTACCTGGGAGGGCTCATTGGACACCCAGAAAATAAGCCGTCCCGTCTATTGCTGTGACACACGGGACGGCTTATAGTTTGACTACTCCCTAGAAATTGAGACGGAGCCCGAACTGGAAACAGTTTGGCTCAGTTCAAAACCGATCTCACCCTTGAGTTTTCTCTAACCTGAACTTAGTTTCGACCCACTTCGGCTCAAGAGCTTAAAGTATCAGGACCCTGTTGGTCAGACTGAAAAGGCCCGAAGAATTTTCCGTCCTCACGCGAAACCGATGATAGACCGAGGCGTCCTTGTCTTCGGTTTCCTTGGGAAGTACGTTGGTCCCGAGTTCGGTCGCCGCGAGGTCTACCGTGACGTTGTTATTTGTCTTAACGCGATAGATCGTCACCCAGTTGCCCGCAGCGTTCATCTTGTCCAAATAATATGTTCCGTTATGAACAGTTGGGGACCACGATAGACTAACTCCGGTCACCGTTGCCGGACTTACGGAAAGCCCACTAGACGCGAACGTGATTTCGGGCGCTTCTGGATTGATCGTATCGGGCACTGTCGTCAACAGCAGCTTCGACGGCTGTGAGGGAGCCCAGTCCGTTCCGCCGTTAGGGTTGTTCACCTTGCGGAGAGCAACAATCCGATAAAAGAGCGGATCGCCATAAGGAACAAAACCGTTTTCGAAGTCGTCAGATAAAAAGATACTTAGGCTACTAGTCTGATTTGTCCCGGCAAGATCCACAATCTTAACCAATTGCATTGTCCGCACTGAGAGCGCCTCGGCGGCATCCGTCGTGCGGTAAATCTGCATGCGCCCAACCCTCTGAACGTCGGGATAAGCGTTGACCTCAAAGTTCACAGCAGGACCGGTATTATCAAGCGGGTTCAACTCCTGGATATACATTTTCTTCACCGCGGGCGCGTCGGGTGGGCGCGTATTAATCAACCCAATCGGTCCGGCAATTCGACTCGGCTCGCCCAACCGGCCCCGGTTTCCGATCTCGCGTCCGTAGTAAAAGAAAACATTGTTGCCGGTCCCATCAAGAGTGAAGTCAGTAAACTGGATCTCCAGGCCGTTTCCTGTTCGCTTTGCCATGGGCGCCATGTCGAAAGCCGGATCATTCGGATCCAACAGTGTTCCCTGGTCGTTGCGAATCTTCTGCGACTTTGGACTCGGTACGGACGACGGCCCCTTAATGAAATCGTAGATTAACGGCAACTCAGTAAGCGAGATGAACGCGCCCCAGATGGTTTCCTGCAAAACATCCAGAATATCCCCGGGAGCAGCCGAGCCGTTCAGCGGTCCGCCCTTGTCCGGGTTGGGAAACGCATATCCATCTTTACGTGGAAACTTCCTGAAAGTACCATCGGCGTTCGAGCCTGTTGGATCATGAAAAGGACGACCGGGAGTGTTGTACACGTAGTCAAAACTCAGCAGGTTTCTCCAACGGTCGGCTCGATAGGGGTCACCCTCGCCCAACAGTTCGAGTTGTTGTCTCACTAAGTCGTAAGTGTCGTCTGAGTACAAAGCGCGCAGGATGGCCTCATCATTCGCTCGATACATCACCACAGCAAACGGCTTATGATTAGCCTTAAAGTCCATAGTGAAGGTATATGAAGACTTGTAGTAGTAATCGGGCCAAGTTGCGAATTCGCCGCCGCTGGGCTGCTCTGGCGCAAGCGGCTCAATGAATTCGAGCGCCACAATGGGAGCCGGTATCCCCACCGGTGAATGATACTGCTGCGTGCTGTCGCACGAACGCGCGCCGAGCCATGTCTTTCGGCTCCCCTCGCCGGCGGCGGGCAGAATCGTCGCTTCCGTCAGGTTATGCGATGTGTCGGCATGGAGATAAACCCTGTAACCCGGATAGTAGTTCGCCTCGATTTGCGCACCGGTGTCGATAAGGTCGTTAGGGTCGTGGGCATTGTCCAATACGTCCAATTCAAGCGGTTGGCCGTCGCCGATATGTCGCACGCGGAGCACTTCGAGTACTTTTTTCGGGCCGTTTGGATCTGTAGCCCTGGCGATACGCACTGCGCCTTTGTACCAATTGACCGGGTCGGCATCGGCATGCTGTGAGTGATGAGCGAGCTGGTAAGTATCGAAGACCATCTTGTAAACACCTGAGGCCGCCGCAGTAGGTGTATGCGTCACCGTAGCCGATGCCCACACGCCGCGCAGGTTTGCCGTCAAGGTCTCTCCATCCTGCACGTATGTTTCGACATGGGCCGTCCACGAGGCATCGCCTAGCGTAATAACTTTCGAGAGCGGATTCGTGATTCCCCACGAATTTGGATCGGCCATGTTCTCAACGGCCATGAACATCACCTGAGCGTTTGAAAGGGCCAGATCGGGTGCCACATATTCCTGTACGCTCAGGAAGGTTCCTGTAGAACTGGGGTCCGAAGCGTTGCCCCGAACGTTCTTCTGCACGGTGAAAATAGGCCCTTCGCCCGGCTGGGTTGACGACGAAATATCCGTGACGACGTAATTTTCATTTTGGCAACTGAGCACGCCGCCGATGAAGTTCCCAAACAATGTCGGAGCAAGCGCGGGACTGATTGTCGTACCCTGGCTGTTCACCGCGTAGTCCATCGTGCGAAGAATCGCTTTGTGATTGTCTGACGGATCATCCACTACCGACTTGATTGCCCCCACCACGTTGCGCGGCATGTCAGACCGGAAGAACAGCTCCACCGTGTCGGCAAAGTCGTAGTTGATGTCGTGAACGTGGAAATAATCGAATGTCACACGCACGAGCGTACTGTCCGGGCCGGGTAATGCAGCCAACATGGCTTGCTCCTCCTGCGTGGTCAGCATCAGCGGCGATTCCGGTTGAATGAGCTGCACCGCGAGATTTACAGGCGGAAGCAGCCGTTGCGCCTTTTTGATCAGCGTGGTATCCGTCGCCACAATGTTGCCGACTGGAGAAACACGCGAGAACCAATTGATGCCGTACCCGCCGTATTCATGAATCCCATTCTCCCGCTCTTCATGTCTGAGAATGGGTTTCGAGGAATCAGCATTGTTCGGCAAGGGAATGGTTTCAGGCTGCGCAGGAGTGTCGAGGTCTTGGTAGGCGGCATCATGCGCAATCTCCGGTTTGCGCCACGCGGCTTCACCCTGCTTTCGGTATTCAATCCCAAAAAAGATACTCGCCGTCTTGTCTATGGAACAGAGCTCGACGGGAGGGACAAAGAATGGGCCAAACGAGTTAGAGTCGGCCTCGGGTTCCGCGAAGATGTCGATGTAACGTGACAGACCGTCCGGCGTATAGCCCTCCGGGTCGGTGAGCAGAGAGGGCGACGCCTCTCCGTTGTCAAGTGCAAGACCATACGTGACCGGCTTCAACTCTGGCGCATTCGGCAACCGGTGATCGACGGGCCTGGTAAGCACACTCATGAAGTAATGGCGAACAGGCCGCGGGACGTTGGTATCGTCCAGCGGGCCATCGGTATCGTACATGCCGAGATAGATGAAACCATCGGTGTCGTTCTTGATATCACGGTCCAAATATCCGAGTCCCAGCATTCGGGCCACGTGAAAATCCAGTGACACCATTCTCAATGCATCGAGCAGGCTGATTTGAATCGCTCCGTCCTGCGGCTGCACGTCACCGGTCAGCTTATCAATCGCCATCGGATCGCTGTCGCTCAACGCAATGTAACGCTCCACTCCCTGCTTAAGGCCGCCGGGCCTCGTCCAGCGATCCTCATAATTTGCGACGTTAACCAAAGCATTGTCGTTGAATTTCTGCCAATGTCCGCCGACGGTGTTGAGGGCGGGATCAAGGCGCTGAGCTGCTTCATCGGGGGAAGTCGTCAGCGCGAGGTTTTCGAGCGTGTCCCACAGAGCGCCCGAGATATAGTCTTGATAGGTCTCAAATTCGATCCGCCGCGGATATCCGCCTGCCACATCGAAACGCACGGAGCGGATGTTCTCTGACATGATTCGCGCCCGACATTCAGTCTTCTTGCTCTTGCAGAACCAGAGGTCGTCAAGGCCAAAGTCGTTGCCTACACTCTGGACGGACAACGAGAGGATTTCGACGGTGACGGTACGGGATGCGCCCGAGTTCCAGTTAAAAGCGAACTCTTCCCATTTACGAACAGTTGCGGGGGTCTTCTGATTGAACGACTGCACACTCCCGTCATCAGACTTAATACGAAACTCAAGCGGGATGGAGACATCACTCTTCCAAAGCGTGGCTAACCAACCGGTAAAGCAATAGTCGGTGTTTGGAGCGACATCGAGCTTGAATCGCACGACGGCACTCCCTGCCTTTTGACTGCCGTCCACGGCGAGAAATGATCTTCCACCGTGGGGCAAACCCTCCCATTGAGGAACAATCTTCGACGCATCCGTGGTGACATTGACGGAGCCAACTTTCCTACCCACGCCTAGTTCGTAATCGGTTTCAAACATGAACTCCGGGAAAAGGAGGTGAGATTCAAATCCTCCGTTGTGAAGCAAGTTCGGACCATCGCAGCAGTCAGGAACTTCCGTAACGACCTTCTTCCCCTTGCAAAACCAGAGGTCGTCAATGCCAAAGTCACCAAAGTCGTGGCCCACCGTTTGTTTGGACAACGGAATGATTTCGACGGTGACATACCCAGAATTACCTAAGCTCCAGGAAAACGTAAACTCTTCCCACGTCTGTATGGTTGCAGGCGTGGACTGCGCGAAGGATTGCACCGTGCCATCGGCAGAGGTAAAACGAAACTGGAGTGGGATTGAAACTTCTTCCAACGAGAGCGTGGCCAGCCATCCGGTAAAACAATAGTCGGTTTCCGGTTCCACCTCCACCCTGAACCGCAGCGCCGCAAGCCCTGGCGTCTCGCTGCCGTCGACTGTGAGAAATGATCTTCCCGTGTGTGGCAAGCCCTGCCAGCCAGCCCTCACCGTCGATGCGTCCTGGGTGACATTGATGGCGCCAGACTTCGCACCCCCTCCCAGAGCATAGTCTGTTTCAAATCCAAATGGTGTGCCGTGAGCCTCAAAACTTCCGTTGGGCAGCATGTTAGGCCCATCGCAGCAGGCGGGAACTTCCACGGCCTCTGCGAATCCAGCATGCTCTGTCGTTTCTGGTTTTGGCTGGACAGCGGCTTCCTTAGGCGGGCACCAGTTACGGTCGGTGAACACCTTCCTGCACGAAACGAACACTGGCGACAGCGGAACGTTGGATTCGACACTCAGGGCCTCGACACGCATGACAGTTGAGGCATCACGCTTGACGTCGAACTCTGCGGCGAAAAACAGTTTGTCTTTCACTTCCACTTCGATCAGCGCCGGGCAATATTGTTCAATTAATTGTAGAGGCAGCGTCGAGGGGTTGATGGTTGAACGCAAGCCTGCGTATTTCGCGACGTCACGAAAATGAATGTAGACAACTGTGTTCGTGTTGGTGTGGTTGTAAATCCAGAATGCCTGCCCATCGTTGATCACATCGGGCGGGACGGAAAAGTCTATGATCGTGGGAAAACGTTCCCGGTACTGCGAGCGGAATAAAGTGACGTAGTCGCCCGGACGATTAAAGTTGACGGTCGTGGCGGCGTAATCCGCTTTTGGCAGATGGCTGTCCCCGAGATTGCGCAGCAAAAGCCAACGCAGGTGGACGCCGTAAGTGCTGCCATCGGTCCCGGTGGATCCCGCCGCTTGTAAGTACAGGAACGGCGACTGCACCTTGAATTCCTTTTCCGGGAAAATCACGTGAGCGTTTTTACTCTCGGCCATAAAAGATACCAATCAGACGCCGGCCCATTTTTCAAAGAGTCGCTGGGATAACGCTGGAAACCGTAGGCGTCGGGATGACATGGGAGACCACAGCGGTGCGCTCCTCATAGTCGTTTCCGTTCCATTCAAGGTATGCGAAGCGGAACTGCATTTGAGTCACCGGGATTACTCGGGCGGGATGCATCACGAATGCCTGCGATCCATCCTTGGAAAAGAGAACTTTGTAGCTCAGATCGACATCGGAGCCGTCAATCACGCGCAGGCTGCGCTCCAGTACGTCGGCAGGAAGCTTAGGATCGTTAAAGGGCTCGGGGTTGCGAATCCAAACTGCCACCGCGGCATCGGTTGTGTTGTTACGCACTACATTGAATTCAGTGCTGGTCGCGGGATCAACGGGACTTAGCTTCATCGCTCCCGCCACCAGGCGGTCGAACGGATCAGCCCATGTGCCGGCCATGCCCGCGTTTGGTGCGGACATATTTCCAGTCACGATGTCGTACATCAGATTGAGGTCCGCGACCGAGAGAGGCACGTCGATCTGGAAAACAGCGTCTCGTTGATTCCCTTTCCCATCATCCAGCCGATAGCTCTTCACCTGGGCAACGAAGTCCGGATAGCGTGATGTCTGGAAGACATACTGGTGGACTTCTTTTATTTGCCCGCGATAGACATTATTGACGACGGCCGTATAGAGCTTGAGCGGCTTGAGATGTTTCGGCTCGACCGACGTGTAGACGCTCGCCGGCTTAATCATCTCGGCCCCTGACACCCAGCAATCTCCGCCCTCGAAGTCCGGATTCAGGAGTTCCGGATTGTGAAGATTTAGCAGCGTGCGGATGTCCTCGGGAATGCGAGGGTCGCCATCCGCCGGCCACGCCACGACCGCCTGTGGAATTTCGGTGGTGGTTGTCTCTGGAGGCAGTGGATTGGGAATCGAAGTGTTCTCGGACGGATCTTTGATAATGATCTGCATTGCGCTGCCTGTGATTGCCGGCAATCCGTTGTAGGCCGGCCAATCAGCGAAGTGATGATAGACGTATCGTTTCGTGAAAAAGAGTAGGAGGCGCGCGTCTTCATAGAACAACGGCTTTGAGCCAATCAACTGGCCGCTGGGGTCCGGGTAGGAACGTCGGTAGTCGATATACCCTTTGAGCCCAGTGAGCATGTACTGGTCGGGCGTCTTGCCGTGTGCGGTGTCTACGTAGTTGGCGAATAAGTCGGTATGGAAATAACCAAGGGGTCCCGCCGTGCGAAAACCGAAATAGAATTCGTTGTCCGTCGAATGGAGGTCGTTCACAGTGTCGGTCACTTGCAGGCGAACGCAGTATTTCGTGTCAGGTCTCCAGATGGGGGTGAGCCACTTCTGGATCGCCAGCACGGCACTGCCGTAATCCTGATCGATGGCCGTCTGCCCCGGAACAGAAAGATTGAACTGGTAGTCTTCGAGTGAAAGGCAGCAGACCTCGTGCAACAGGGTCGTGCACGGAAAATCTTTCGGGGGGAGCAACCCGCCAGTCTGGTCGAGCGAACTGAGGAGTTGCTGAATGGCGACCAATTGATCGGTCAGCGCCTGGCAGGCCGCGCTTTTAGTTTCCACGTCGCGCGTCATTTCCTCACAACGGGAAGTCAGATCATCGAGCACTTGTTTGTTGCAGGCATAGAGTTCACGATACAGCTTATTGTATTCGCGACAGAAGGCGTCACGGGCGGAAAGCATTCCGTCCACAATTTTCTTGCACTTTTTCTTACCCACGGTGCCCAGAAACGGTAGTTCGTTCCAGCAGGCGAGATGATTGAGGGATTCTTCGCATGGCAGTTTTCCATCAACGCGTCGCCCAAGAGTGAACTTTCCGGCGGCCCGTGCCGCGCTAAACATGGTCCGCGTCTTCTCCACAAATGCAACTAGCTGATCCCATTTGGTGAAGCGGGCCGGGCTCACTGCTATAAATCGGCCCGAGGTATCTACTAACTGAAAGAAGTGGCGGTTATCCTTTGGGGCCATCAGCGCATAATCGCCCAGGTAGGGCGTGAGTTCGAGCGTCTCAAACAATGCGCTTTCCGCCGTCGCGGCATCACGATATTGCTGAACACTGTTAAGCACGACGGCGTTGGTCAGATCTTCGTAAACACGGAACCGGAACGATAGACTCAGCAAAGTCCGTTCTTCCAATACCTCATAGCTGAGCGTTGACGGCGCAGATGGAAAGCATCTTGCAAACTGTTCGCGAAGATCCGCCGCTTCCTGACACAACTTTTCTTGCGTCGCCAGCAACGAGGCGAGTTGTTTACGGCATTTCTGGATATCGCGCTCAAGGACCCTGAGCTGCGCACTCAACGCTTTTTTATCAATCCCCTTCGGCCTGCATCCCTGATCGTTAAGCCGGACGAGTTCCCGCTCAAGCTTCTGGATTCTCGCAACCAGCGCGTCCTTCTCTTTGCCCGCCAATCTCTTCTCGTTGAGTTCCCGATACAGTGCATCGATCTGTATCCGCAACGCAGAGATCGCGGCGGGGTCAGCGTTGATCGGATCAATTTCTACCTTCGCCACAGGTACCGCTAGGTTGTGGTAGTGAACAGCCGCCAACAGTTGCAGTTGCGTTAGCTGTCGAGTCTCCACCAACGTGTAAACAAATCCGGAATCCACAGTCTCGCGCTTGTAGAATCGTATGACGGCTCCGGAAGAGAACGTGGTCAGTTTCAGATTTACTTCCACGCATGGTTTATTGAAGACGACCTGAGCGGTCGCTTCGTTTGGGAATACAAGCGAACGTGGAATGCCGAAGGGACTATTCCAGTCGAGCACAGTGCCCGGCCCACCCGAAACGCGGTATAGCACCGTGTCGGTCTGACGCCAAGCTTCAGCTGGGCACACTGTTCCTGGCGCAATTTCGACCCAACGAAGGCAAAGCTTTTCCCGCAGCTTAGTGCGACAGAACAACGTTGCGCTCGTGATCCCGAATTGTTCAGGGATGTACCACCCGGGCTCACCTTGCTGCATGTAAGACAACGATGTCTCGGCAAGCAGGCGAAGTTTGTTGAAGCCGGAACCGGAGTTCTGCCAGAACCCATCCTTGAAAGCCGACGGGTTGGCATTCAAGACGGCCTGAGCATCCGGCGGACTCATGGCCTCATACGACCGATAGTCCACCCAGGCGCTGCCGCTCCAGGCCCTAATCTCTACCGCCTTGATCGAGTATTCGTGCTTCACCTTGTGTGGCACTTCGGCCGGAGGTATGTAATCGATCGTATTGGCCGGAGCTTGTCCCGAGAGGCGACCAATCCGTGTATCAACGCCGGGAGTCGGAGACAATCCCTTAAGGAACTCAATATCGACCCAGGAATCCAGCGGTAGCACGGCATTGTTAAATTCCTGCGCAGTTGCCGAAGGAAGCGACGTCCCCAGGAACGCGACCTTGAAAGATTCTCCGGACAGCATGTTGGTCGCCGCCGCCGGCGGCAAAGCGTTGGGTTTCGTGACGTCGGCAAAAGGCAAGACGGGCGTAGTATCGACGGTAGGATTCTTTTCCCATTTGAATTCAACATCGAAACACTTCTCGATCTCCTTCTTGAATTTCCAAAAGCCGATGGTCACGCCGACACACAAGTGTACGCTTCCCTGAATGTAGAACGGCTTGGGCACTTCGACGGAGAGCGACGTATCAATGGTCAGATAGAAGCTGAACCACATCAACGAAACATCAACGTGGCCGCCCAGCATGGCAAAGCCGCCAATCTGCGGACGCTCGAAACTGATAAAGCCGCCTACCTTGATGTAGACGCCAACCGAGGCGCGCACCATGCCGCCGGCATAGCTCTTGTCGAAACCAAACGTCACGCCGGCACCGGCAGCAATCCCGGTGGCAGAGAGCATTACATACGAGTAGGCGTCAAAGATGGTGAGGACTCGCGCCGTGGTAGGGTTCTCAATCGTGCCGAAGTTAACGTACCACGCCGATGAATTCTGAAAGAAAAAAGCCGCGCGCATCTCGGCATTCAGGTCGAGAATCCATCCCTTTTTGTCGTCGTCTCGCGGCAACTGGTAGCTGACGCCGGCCCCCAGCTCCACCGATTTTGAACTGATGGCAAGCATGGCAAAGAAAGGCGGATCTTCTCCGTCAAGTCCAACGCGCTCTCCAAGAATGTTTGCCTTGCCTTCGAGATAGATGAGGTCGGGCAGCGAGAGCAGCAGAAAGAGCTTGCAGGAAAATGTCTTGCCGTCGTCCTGCGCAGTGGCGAGCGATACGCCCGCGCCGATCGAGAATGCGCCGTCGTAACTCTTCGTCTGCGAGGGCCCTTCAAATTTCGCAATACTCACACCCTGCAATTGCGTGATAGGGTCCTTGACCTTGTAGTAATCAAACCACGTATTGGTGTCCTGGAGGCCGGCGGCAGCCTTGGTCGCCACATAGCGCTGGCCGAACAGCCCCCGGAACCCATAGATGCCGAGACTGGTGGACCCCAGCGGGATGGGAGTCGATAATTCGACGAAGGCATCAACAATGAAGGCCGGCACTTTGGGGCGTAGTTTCATTGATGCGCCGCCGGCAATCTTCACCTTGGGCAGCGCGAAACTTATCCCGCCTTCGTATTCAGGATCAGCCGAAGTTCCACCAATGCTCAGGAAGCCGGAGATAAGAACTGTCGCCGTTTCCTTGCTGGCGCTGCCAGGAATGACAAGGTCAATAGCGATACTCTTGATTTCGAGATAACAAGCAGACGGCTCCAAATCGTCGGGATAAAAGAACTTGATCCCCTTCCCGCGTACATCGACTCCGCCGGGATTAATGTCTACGCCGCCGTCAAACCCAAAATAGCGGAAGTTTCTGGTCGAACCGTCTGCCTCGATTCGCTGGTGCGAACCCATATGAATCGCCGTGATCGACAATTCTGCCGGGCCGATTGGGAAGCGGATGTTCTTTGGCAGAGGAATCGTGCCGCCCTTAATTTCAATTCGTCCATCGCTCCAGATGATCAACTTCTCGATTTCGATTTCATCCTTCACAATTTCCTTCAATAAGTTGTGCGTAAACTTAATACTTCCGGCCACGCCGAGATAGAAATCATCATCCTCTTTGCCAAGAAACACAGTTTTCAGCGTGAGGTCGAAGATGTCTCCGCACTTGAAGGGTTTGAAGCCGTCATCCTCGTGAGCGGTGATGTCAAAGTCGCCGTCCTGACGAATGTCAACCTTGATTCGGATCTCCGCGGGGTTCTTGTTTGTGTCCTTAAGCCCGGGAATGACGAGCGTCCCTTCGATTGACGAATGCGTGATCGCGTTCTGCTTGAGCGTGATGCTGAACGCGTCGAGACTGACGCTAAAATCTTTGCCGAGGGTGAACTTCACCACGGGAGACGCCACAGGGGCGTTACCGCCTGATGTAATCGCTTCGAGCCCGAGAGTGCCTGAGAGGCCGCCCGTGCCGATGAGAAGATTTCTTGCCTTGATTACGCCCGTAGAACCCGGCGCGCTCTTCCAGAAGGCGGGAAAACTTATCGTCCCGTCCCTGACGTAGACGCCGACAAAATCGACCGGCCGGCCATCAGCGACCGCCTCGGGAATATTCGACGTGCGACTGAAGTCCAGTTTTAAGTCGTGAACCTCGAGGATCAGGCCGGACTTTAAAATTTCAGCTCGCGGGAAGTTGATAGTCGGATGTTCATCGAACTCGAATTTAAACCCGTCGGCTGTCGAATATTTCATCGACGCGACATCGACCGAGATCGCAACAGGTTTGTCTTCCCCTGGATTCTGCGGGTCTGCGAGTGGATTGCCCTGCGCATCGACTTCTCTGAGGATGCTGTTGGGGAGGCGAATTCCCACTGAAAGGTCATCCAGTGAAAGCGACACCTGGGGGACCAGCAGCTCTTCCAAATGCTGCAAGTCGAAATCGCCGAGCCACGTGCTGAACAGGACCATCAAACGATCAAGTATTTCGTCAGGGTCCTGGGCCAGACGCGTCACTGTGTCAAACGCGAGCCGACACGCATCCAGGTCCATGTCGAGCGTGGTGGCAATGTTCTCGAGACGGTCGGCGATATGTTCGGCTTCGCTCTCAAGGGACGCCAGCATCTGCGAGTCCTGTAAATCGGCGATAAGCGTGTCGAGTTCGGGCAGGATGGCGTCAGCGTTGGCAAGAATTTCGCCGGATGGATCGTCCAACGTCGCCACGCCGTCTTTGTAGTCGGAAATGAAGGCCTTTATGTCCTCGACCAGCGTTACATATGGACTAGGATCGCCCAAGAACGTCCTGATGACGCCGTCGAAGAATTGTGCTTCGGAAATGTTGGCGACCTGGAGAAACAGGTCGAAGTAGGCGCGCGGTGAATGTGAGAAGAGCGCCGCTTCAAAGTCCCTGACGTAGCGCTTGATGCCCCAGCGCCATTCGAAGTCGATTGGGATATTAGCTTCGCCCGAACCGTCCGCACCTGGAAACAACAGGAACGCGATACCAGTGCCCGGAAGCTCCAGGCCGATTTCCTTAGTGACGATTGTCAGAGAATAAAATCGTACATCGCCGGAGGCGGACTGATTGATGACGAGATCCTTGAAACGGATGCCGTTGAGCAGGGTGTCGAGGGCCTGTTCTATCGTTTCGCTGGCGCTAGCCAAAATACCGATATCGCTGGGCAGCGCGTCCCGAGCGATCAACTGTGAGAGTGGAGGATAATATTTCATAAATACCCGTCCAACTTCAAAAACATCGACTGAAGAAACGAATGCCTCCTCGCCTAGACGGTCAATGTGTTGAGGTGCCTTATGGCTTTCCTTATCAACTCCCACTGAAAGCGGCTGAATCGCACCGCAGTTGGGACGATATAGGCTTCGTACTCGGCAGTCGCCTTCCCAGGCACGGGTGTTGGATTGTGTCCGTACTTAGTTTTTTCATAGTCCATCACGTTGGTCGTCAAATTCTCGGCGTTGAACTTGACCAAATCGTTAAGTGAGATCCAGATCGGCAGATCGGCGAGCGGCATATCGTTAGTCGAGGGGGCTTTCCAAAATCCCGGCCTGGAATTACCGGGGAAGATCTTATTGATGAGATTCTCCATCGCCTGGTCCATGCCAAACTCGATGATTTCATCGAAAACGGTATGTGCCTGCTTGTTTATGACCTTGCCTGTCCTGAAATCGTTGATACTGATTTTTTTTTCGTCGAATGATGCGACCATGTCTGAGACATACTCGTCGAATAAATAAAGCCGGAGCATCTGGTTTGCCTTCACAATCGCCGAATAGGGGTCTGTCCTTGGCTTGTCGAAGTAATGGTTCACAAAAAGAGCGTGTGCGAGTTCATGCGCAAGAGTTTGATATTCATGGTAGCGACCTCCGAGTGTCCAATCTGCCTTCCAGTTCCCCGCTGGCAAGGGGACGCCAGCCAAAGTTTCGAACAAACTGACGTTGTGGCCCAGCAAGGTGAGCAGCTTGACCGTGTTCTTTGTCGGGCTGCCGCCGATGTGCCCACCCTCATTGGGATAGCAAACACCGACCACGTACATCTTCTTGTCGGTGACGTGAAACGGCGTGAGAAACACAAACACCGCCGAATACTTGCTGCGTTTCTCGGAACCTGCTTCCAGATGTCCTATAGTTGAGAGGAAGTTATCGCAGACCTTTTTGTACTGAAGAGTTGATGAGATCGAACTCTCGCCGATCTCGCTATCCTTGATGCCGATGTGCGCCTTCAAAATCTCCAACGGCGGAGAAGTGCTCTTCAACGCCATCTTGTGACCTTGTGTATCGTAGATGTCTACGATGTCGTTCAAGAGATTGAGTTCGACTCCGATTTGTTTGAACCCAAATGTGTTTGCGTCATCGGTAATCTTTTCATGCGCATAGTTTGTCGCAGCGCCGAGACTTTCCAGCGAAGTTGGGATGTCTGCGCCGACGATGCTTTGGAATTTGAAACGGTCGTTTTCTTCCGTGACCTTTACTAGAAAAATGTTCAGCTTGCGCTTCTCCAGGAAGATGATGCGAAGCTTACCGACGACCTTGCCGTCGGCGGTGTCGACGATTTCGATATGCTCGCCAAGATCGTTGTATGGCCCGTCATCGACCAAAATATGAATCGCGTCGAGAGATCCCATGAGGTTCACGTTGTTCAAGGTGTCTGTTTGACTGGAGGCCCATGTCGCATGGACACCGCTAGAAGAGGGAACAAGTTTCAAACTCCTGATGGTGTTTCCTGAAGTTGCAAACTCACGGGTGGATTGGCATGTCTCGGCTTTCAAAACGAAGAGATTTTCCTCCAAAAGATAATTGCCCGAGCCGGATTTCACGTATGGGATACCCATCCACGGTACGAGATAGAACGATGATTTCGTCTTGTTGTACTCAAACAGGCGCTCGTAACGGGAGGTGAAAAGGTTCTGGTCTACGGTGTCTCTCGGCAACAAATAAGTAAATCCCTCGCACTGGTCGAAGGCGAAGTCCGTGCCCGTGTAACTTTCGCTGAGGTAGAAACCCACTGCATAGTCAGGGACGTTCGGTGTTGAAAACGTCGTGACGGGTCTAAACAAATCGTCGTCGGGGTAAGGGAGATAATCTGCGGCGCTAAATATTCGCCAAACGCCGTAGACTTTCTCCAACGACGTGGCCACAAGCGTTGTTTTGCCGCCACTGGCCGTCGCGAAGCCGGTACTCTCCAACACAAGTTCTTCATAGTACTGGTCATGAGCCGCGTCGTGTTTGACGGTGGACGACGCAACGGTGAGGAGAGTCGGTAACGCGGGATCTGCGGCCGTATTTGCCGCACTTTGCGCAAGCAGCTTCTGATGAACAAGCTGCGAGAAAACGAGCAAGCAATAGTCTTCGATGAAATTTTTGTCTTTCGCCGGATTGAAGTGGATCGATGGTTCGTGCCGAATGATCAGAGCCTCGACATTGCTCGACCCGTCGTCCGGCGTGATCGTGGTCTTCGTGATTTTTGTGTATCGATATGTCTTCACAAGTTTGCTGAGAAAATCTGTGTCGCTACTCGAAATGTTTGCCCAACTTGGCAGGGGTTGCTGCATCGTCCGAACATAATTGTTCGGCAGGAAAAAATTTGGGAAAGCAAACAGCGTGACGTTTATCCCGTCGTCCGCGATGCCAACTGACGCCGAGTAGGTTGGGCCACTGACACCTTCCAGGTCGACCAACACTTCTTCAGGATAGATTTCGAGACGCAGGTTCAGATCCGCATAGTTTGTGTCGAGCTTTAGATCGCGAAAGCGGAATACGCCGGCCAGAAAGTTCTCAACCGGAATCTTCAGCGCGTGGGCTGACTGCGAGCCCCCGGGCTTTTCATAGATGTTGACGCGCGTGTAGCTGGCAGTGAAAACAGTCTGGCCGCCATCGTCGGTTGCGGGAAAAGCGACTCGGAACGGCGTATAAAACTGTGGGTCGTTAGGGTCTGGCGCAATCGCGGGAGTTCTGAATTTCGGTCGCTCCGGGACAAGACTTTTCACAAACCCTTTTGAGATCAGCACTGCGGGTGCGGTGCTTGACCCGACCGGCAACGATAACTTTGTTCGGTGGAGTCGTCGGCGCTTGAAACCCGGCACATCGGCGACCTGAAGCTTCAGGAGTGGCCACAATTCAAAACGAAAGTTCTTATCGTTTGTTTGGCTGGCATTTTTGGGCGCGATGAACCGAATCGTGTCCTTGTAAAGTCCGAACAGATTGTAGGAATAGCCGTGGTTGTTCCGAATGTCGAGCCAGGCAGTATTCCGGTTCGCGAACTTCTGCAAAAGATCCTGATATATGTCGCTGCCTTTAATTCGGTCCGAGTTGTTTCCCGACTTCTTGTAGAGCTTGGCCTGAACGAACGAACCGAAGAAAGCACATGGGTCCATGAACGCCAGCACCTGTTCCTTGTCATGCTGGTGTTTGAAGAAGGCGTGATCATCCGGAAGCCACGGCACGCCGTTGTTATCTGCGGCCAGTGAGGTAACCGAAATCTGATTGTCCCTACTCCTCGCAAACTCAAGCCTTGGCTTGTAACCCAATCGCGTCAAAACTACTTCAAAACCGAAGGAACTCTGGAAAGACCCGATCTGCTCACCCGCGGCGACGGGCGGCAACTGCACGGACTTGTGCGGATAAGTGAAAAGCCTTTCGACGAAATCGCTGTCAGTGAAAACCTTAATTTTGTTCGCGCCATCGTGATGGATAAAGTTCTTATCGCGATCAAGACCGAGCGCTGCATGTGAATTAGTCAAATCATTTGCATTCTGTTTTTTCCATTCAGCGACAACTCTTCGGGTGAAGTCAGTGGCGTTGGAAGCGTTCTCATCGATGATATTTCCATCGCTCAAGTTTAAGAGAGAGGATTTGGCGACACCTTTATAGACGAAATAACTGACAACCGGAGATTCGAATGGTGGCGTTTGCGACGGCTTCAGGATCAGAGTGAGCGTACCTTGATCGTCCTCCTGTGCGCACAAGACTCCGTCGCAAATCGCGAACGCAGGAACGTTAGCGGATGACGAGGTGTGCGCATCGGTGATACGGAATAGATCCTTGCCGGCTGAAGTGCCGGCAGGCCCGAAAGCCTGCGCTGCAACTTGCACATCGAGCAGCGTCGGATCGGTGAAAAAATAAAAGTTAGACATGATCGGTCGTCAGAGACAATCGAGCACTTGAGCAACCCGTGGCTTCGGAATCAGAGTCGCCATTGCGTGTAGGCAACAGGTGGCAAAACAGTTTGCATGGTCTGCCCGCATGGAGTCGCTAATATGGAAAGAAGCCTTCGCTGTCTTTCATGTGTCTGCCTGGCGATGCCGTGCCCCCGAAACTGCGTATCGGCAGAGCAAATCACGGGTCTTGAAAGCCTCGTTCGAACTTGAGAGTCGACAGCTTGGATATCTGTGAAAAGAAAAATCTCGACATAGTGAGGCGTTTGATATCTTGAACTTCCTAGGTACTTGTAGAGTACCGTTGTTGCGTCTTAGCCGCTTGAGCAAACGGCTGCATGTATGGCAGTAGTTGAGTCGGAGATGTGACGCGACTCAAATGCGTTGACAGCACTGAGAGATGCTATGTTAGCGAGGAGGCAAGTCTCGTGGCGATTCCGCTATCAATATCAAGGGCACAATATTCCAAAGCTCAACCAGATGTCAATCATTTCTCTACCATTGCTTTCAGTTTGAATGTAACTCTCTACTACAAGGGCGAGCGGAAAGAGAAGCTAAGAGTTTATCGCCGTTCCGCGCGCTTAGGTGGACGCGTGGTAGAGAGCGTTGACTGCTCGTGCGGTCGCGTGATGGCAGATGAAGTATCGAAATGAGAAGTTCTATGAGAAATACACGGCTGCGCTCGCTGATGATGACGACATGCTGGCCGAGCGGCTAGAGACTAATTGCAAGGCGCTGTCAGGCGAGATCCAAGCACTCGAAGGTGTGGTCGATCAGCTACGCACAAAGTTGGCAGCCAAAGAGATCGCGCGGCAATTTGCAGCCTATTGCCGCGCGTTGGATCAGGCGTTTGAGACGGTGAGCATCCCCTTCGAGAAGAAGCGGGAAATGCTCACCGTCCTGCGGGTTACTGCGCTAGCTCATTCGAATGGCACCTTGAAATTGCAAACAAATCTGGGGGCGATATTAGCTATCTGCCCTGAAATCAAAAGTTTAGTTTCAAGCCAAATTGGAATTGGCGCGGGTCGTAGGCGGCGGTCGGGCGGCCGAAGTAGCGGCCGCCGGGGCCGCGCTCGTTGAAGGCGTTGACGTCGGTGAAGAAGGGCGAGGCGGCCGCCTCGTTGAAGCGGTTGAAGAGGTTGAAGCCCTCGGCGATGATGTCTAGGCGGACGCGCTCGCCGAAGCGGATGGCGCGCGCCACGCGCAGGTCGAGCGAGGCGTACGAGTGCGTGATGCCGCGGTTGCGCCCGAGGCTGCCGGGCGACAGGAACGGCGGCAGCACGAGCGTGCCGTCGGCCGCGACCGACGGGCGGTCGTTCGAGCTTTGCAGGTCGAGGTTGGTGTCCGTGCCCGTCAGGATGTTGAAGGGGCGGCCCGAGGAGATTTCCAGAATCGGCGCGATTGAGAAGTCCGCGAAGAAGCGGCGGCCGAAGCTGTCGGCAGTGCGCCACGAAGAGGGCGAGCCGAGGACGGCGCTGAAGACGAAGCGGTGGCGCTGGTCAAAGAGCGAGTCCGAGCGTTCGCAGCGGAGGCAGTCGTTGTCCTGCGGCTTCAAGAGCGTTTGCAGGTCGGACGATTCGTCAATCGAGTGCGACCACGTGTAGGAGGCCAGGAACTGGAAGTTGTTCGAGAAGCGCCGCTTCAGTTCCAGGTTCAGCGCGTGGTACGTGGAGTTGGCGTCCGAGAGTTGCGCGCTCACGTCGCCGAAGGGCGAAATTGGCCCAGGCGTGCGAAGGCTTCCGGCGATCGCCGCGTTGAAGGCCGTGGGCGTCACCAGCCCGCCCGTCTGCGACACGACGAAGAAGTAGTTCGGAGCCGACGGGCGGAAGAAGTTGGCCGCGAGCGCGTTGACGATGACCTGCCCGTTCGTGTTGTTGACGGCCACTAACCCAGGGATGCGGACAGTGTAGAGCGCGTTACTCGTCGTCGGGATCGGGAAGAGCACGGCCTCCGCGAGGCTCGTCGGATTGCGCCCGTTCGGGCAGCCCCCTGGGCAGAGCACAGGGTTGTTCTGCGAGAAGCGGCGGAAGTTCTCCGCGATGGCGGCCACGTCCGGCGAGTTCACGTCCTGCGGGTGCGGGAGGTGGTGCGCGCCGACGAAAATCCAGCTCGCCGACAAGGACATGTTCTGGCTCACCTGCCGCTCGATGGTGAAGTTGGCCTGGTTGGCGTAGGCGTACTCGAAGTCTTTGCCGACGGCCAGCGTGAACGGGAGGATGGGGCCGAAGCCGACGAAGTTCGCATCGTTGAAGCGGAGTTGTCCCGGCAGGTACTGGGCCGTCGCGGCCGTGCCCGGCGTCCTCACGCCCGGCGGGCAGAACGGGCTCGTCGTCGCAGGCGTGCAGACCGTTCCCTGGAAGATGTTGAGCAGGTTGAGCACGGCGGTCGGGCTGGGGCTGATGGGCAGCACGTTCGTGTACTGCTGCTGCTGCGACGCGTCCGCGATGTCGGAGTTGAAGGCGACGGCCAGCAGCGGGTGGTCGTAGAAGAGGCCGTAGGCCGCCCGGACAACCGTCTTGCCGTCGTTATTGATGTCCCAGGCCAGGCCGAAGCGCGGCGCGATATTATTCTTGTCGCGCGGGAAGCCCTGCTGGACGTTCATCACGTCCTGCGCCCTCAAGAGGTCCTCGGCCGAGAGGCTGATGCCCGTCAGCGGGTCCGTGAACGGGACGGGCGGGATGGTGTCCGTCAGCTCGACGTCGTAGCGCACGCCGTAGTTGAGCGTCAGGTTCTGTTTGATCTTCCACGAGTCCTGTCCGAAGAAGGCGAGCGGGCGGTTCTTAATCGAGCTGTTCGGGTTGCCGAAGCCTTCGATGAAGACGCTCGGGATGCCGAGGCCGTAGGACTGGACGGGCGTCAGCGCCGGAGCGCTCGCCGGCAGTCCCGTGATGACGGGCTGGAGGGCGAACGTGCCGAAGTTGAAGAGGCCGGGGAAATTCAGCTCGAAGATGGCGTCAACGTCTACGAAGTTGATGTCGGCCCCGAACTTGGTCGTGTGGTTGCCGATGATCCAGTTGACGTTGTCGGCGATCTGGAAGCGCTTCTCCGTGCGGTCCACGGGCGAGAAGGGGTTCGAGCCGATGAAGGCCGCGCCGGAGATTTGCAGCGCGACGCCGGGAACCTGCGAGTCGAAGGTGGCGTGGCGGCGGCCGTACTGGAAGCGCGCCTCGTTGACGATGCTGTTCGTCAGAGTCGAATTGAGGTTGGTGACGAACGTGGTGTCGCGCAAAGTCTGAATGCCCGTGCGCGAGAAATCGTTTTGGCCCAGCGTCTGGTTCTGCGACTCGTCCTGAATGCCTGTCAGGTCCGACGGGTTGTAGCTGAAGCGCATCGTGAGCTGGTTGCTGCCGTTGATCCGGTGGTCGCCGCGCACGGAGAAGAAGCTGGTGTCTTCCGAGATGGGGAAGACGCGCGACAACTGGTTGAGCGCGCGGAAGCCTATGGGATTGCCGTTACCGTCAACGGTCGTGAAGCCGGGCAGGATGCCGTTGTTGGCGGCCGTCGGCACGGGCGTCCCAGAGAGCAGGAAGCGCGGGCCGATGAAAGCGCCGGTGGCGATGGGGCTGAACGCGGGGCACACGCTCCCGATGTTCGGGTTGGGCAAGGGGTTCGAGCCGTTGAGGCCCGTCGAGCCGCCGCTCGAAAC
This sequence comes from uncultured Acidobacteriota bacterium, assembly GCA_963848875.1. GTDB lineage: Bacteria > Acidobacteriota > Blastocatellia > Pyrinomonadales > Pyrinomonadaceae > QHXM01. The sequence goes on along the minus strand of CAWKFJ010000006.1, from coordinate 54,329 downwards.
GAAGTAGGCGTAGGTGCGGGCCAGGCAGACGGCCGGCCCCGTGCCGAGGGCCAGCAGGTTGCCGATGAACGCGGCCTGCTGCGGCGTAATGTTCCTGAAGGTCGTCTGCACCGGGTTCAGGAAAATTCCTGGGCCAGCGGGGATGACGGGAATCGTCACGGAGCTGGTGAGGCTGCCGACCACGTCCGAGGTGAAGAAGCCGGACTCCTGGCGGCGGCGTCCCTCGTAGGCGGCGAAGAAGAAGGTGCGGTCGCGGACGATGGGGCCGCCCAAGGTGGCTCCGTACTGCGCGCGCGTGAAGCCTGGTTTCTTGCCGGGGTCGTTGTCGATGACGGGCGCGAAAGCGTTGCGCGCCTGGATGGACTTGTGCCGGATGAAGCCGAAGACGTTGCCGCGGAAGTCGTTGGTCCCGCCCTTGGTGACGACGTTGATGATGCCGCCGGTGGCGCGCCCGAACTCGGCCGCGTAAGAGTTGGTGGCGACCTGAAACTCCTGCACGGCCTCCTGTGACACAGTCGAGCGCGAGGCGTTGACGGAGTTGTCCGTGTTGTCGGCGCCGTCGACCTGGATGAGCGTGGAGCGGCCGCGCTGGCCGCCGATGTTAAGACCCGACGAAGGCGCGGGGCCGATGGGCCGGTCGTTGCCGCGGCTGACGGTCGAGATGGTGGTTGAGAAGCCCAGGTAGTCGCGCTGGTTGATGGGCAGGTTCTCGATTCTCTGCTGCTCGATGGTGTTGGCGACAGCGGTGCGCGTCGTCTCGACGACGGGTTGGTCCTCGGTCGTGATGTTGACGACATCTGTGATCTGGCCGAGTTCGAGGGCGATGTCGAGGTCTGCGCGCGCCCCGACCGTCAGCTTTACGTCGGCGACTGCCTTCTTGAAGGAGGCCGCCTCGACCGTGACTTCGTATTCGCCCGGCGGGAGACTGACTATCTGGTAGTAGCCGTCCTCGTTCGTCATCGCGGCGCGCGTAAAGTTGGTCGCGGGGTTACGCGCCGTGACGGTCGCGTTGACGACGACCGCGCCGTTGGGGTCGCGCACGTAGCCTTGCAGGTCGGCCGCGTTTGACTGAGCCTGTGCGAACGCCGCCGTCGCGGAGGCCAAGAGAGCTAAGCACACAACGATGAACCTGGCACAGAGGTCGCGCAGGGACCGCTGGGGGAACACACGCATGATGGTCTTCTCCTTACCAATCGAAAATGGAGGGCACGCCGTTCTTGCCCCGCAACGGACAATTGCCCTACGGCGGCGGCGGGCAGGGGTTGACGCTTGCCCGCGCTGCGAGAGTAGAAAATCGAAAAATCGTCTTGAAGCGATGATAGGCTTCAACGGCGCCGGGAGTGACGCGGCGCGCGCCCTTACGATTTCGAGAGCGAAGGGCGTCGCCGATTTCAGCGCCGGAAGCGAATTCTTCCAACGAACGCGCCGTGTTTGTACCGCAAAACACGTGCGCGTGGCAAGTAGTAAAAGGCAATGCGGAATGCGGAATGCGGAATGATGAATTAAAAGGCAATCGTCTTTAATTCCGCATTCATCATTCCGCATTCCGCATTGCTTTTGCGCCTAGGGGGCCGCGGGAAATGCGGGCGTAATCATTGCGCCGAGGTCGCGCAAGAAGCCCAGGAGTGCGCTGGCCCCCACCCCCGTCCTGTAGACCACAGCGCGCCAGCCGATGTCGCCTCGTCTCTCAAGACTCTGAACGGCGTCGAAAGCCACGACGGCCGCCGTGCCCCTCTCGCCGTCTGTGCGGACCACGTAAAAATGTTCGTCGCCGATCTGGCCGATGTAGCCTTCGAGCTTACGGCCTCCGCGCAGCTCGACGCGCACGCGCCGCTTGACGCCGGTCCCTATCTTCTGAACCTTGTCCCTGACTTCGAGCGCGCGACGCCCGCCCTCGCTCTCCTGCCCTTGCGCCGTCGCGCCGAGCAGCAGAAACAGCATCGCGCCGAGCACGACTGTCTTAGATTTTTTACTCACTACTAATCGTTCCTCCCGGCTCCGTCTCAGCGAAAGACCAGACCGACGCTGAAGCGCAGGTTGTCGCTTGAGCGGGCGAAGATGGTTGTCTTGTGATAGTCGAACTGGATAGCCCTGAGGTCTACCCGGCCGCTCAGTTTGATGTCGAGGCCGCCGCCGATTGCGCCGGCCGTCTCCCAGTCCGAGTTGGTCTTGAAGCCGACCAACGCGTGCCCCGACGCGGGGTCCAGAGAAAAGGCGACATTGCGTTCCCTCGTCAGCGTCGAGCCGATGGTGAGGTGGGCGAACGGCCTGAGGATTTTCTCTGTCCTGCCGTTGTCCTTCAGTTGAACGCCGCCCATGAAGTTGTAGATGGCGGTCCTGAGGTGCGGGTCGTCGGTCGGGATGACGGTCCCCGCGGGAGCGACGAGCGCGAAGCAGCCAGGCGTCAAGTTGGAAGGCTCTGGCTCGCCCGGCCCACACAACTCATACTTCCTGCTGTAGCGCGCGAAGTCGAATTGAAGGCCGAAGTAGCGCTTGACGTTGAAGGTGGCGACGGTGTTGATGCCGTGGAAGCTCTCGAACCTCGTGCCGTCGCCGATGGGTTCGGGCCTTTCGAGCAGAAAGGAGGAGTAGCCTTTGAAGACCTCGAAGCGTTGGTAACCGTCCACGGCCTGCGCCGCCGCGTAAGTCGCAGAGCAGATGACCAGGACTGCCGGAAGAAATAGTTTCCGCATAGCATGCTCCTCGTTCTGTTGCTGCCGTCGTTGGCTTTGCCCTACAATAGGCAACGCGCATTCAACCTGAAGAATCTGTCCTACGGTGGCTGTTCTATTTCGGCAGCACACACTAGCCAAAGAGCGAAGGGGAAGTCTTTTAACTTCACTTAAAGAGTTCTGAAAGATTCCTGAAACACTCCTTAAAAGGCCGTTATGAGCGCACGCCCCCCTCGCTTCTACGACTTCGGCCCTTTCCGCCTGGACCGGACAGAACGCCGGCTGCTGCGCGGGTCGCATCACGTCCAGCTCACCATCAAAGCCTTCGAGACACTGCTCGCGCTGGTCGAGGGCGGCGGGCGCGTGCTCGGCAAAGACGAACTGATCGAGCGCGTCTGGCCAGACGCCGTGGTCGAAGAGGGGAGCCTCAACGTCAACATCTACACGCTCAGGAAGGCGCTCGGCGAGGGCGCTGCCGGCGCGAAGTACATAGAGACTGTCCCGCGCCGCGGCTTCCGCTTCGCCGCCGAGGTGCGCGCCACGAGCGACGAGGGGAAGAACGGCCGCAAGGTGAAGCGCGCAAGCTCCGGGGACCAACGCCAGACGACCGTCCCGCCGAGCACGAACGGCACGAACCCCAGGCGCGCGCGCAAGGTCATCGACTCGCTGGCCGTGCTCCCGCTCGTCAACGCGGGCCGCGACGCCGAGATGGAGTACCTCTCCGACGGCATCACCGAGAGCATCATCAACAGCCTGTCGCAGCTTCCGCAGCTCAAGGTCATGGCGCGCTCGACCGTCTTCCGCTACAAGGGACGCGAGATCGACCCGCAAGTGATCGGGCGCGAACTCGGCGTGCGCGCCGTGCTGACGGGCCGCGTGATACAGCTCAACGAGAATCTGATTATCCGCATGGAGCTGGTGGACGTGGCCGACGGCTGGCAACTCTGGGGCGAGCAGTACAACCGCAACTCGGCCGACCTGCTCGCCGTGCAGGAAGAGATTTCGCGGGAGATTTCCGAGAAGCTCAGGCTCAAACTTTCGGGCGAGCAGAAGAAGAGATTAGCCAAGCGCTACACCGAAAGCACAGAGGCTTATCAAACCTACCTGAAGGGGCGCTTCTACTGGAACAAGCGCACGCTCGAAGGCTTGCGCCGCGGCGTCGAATATTTCCAGCAGGCCATCCGCCTGGACCCGGACTACGCGCTCGCCTACGCGGGGCTCGCTGACTCTTACCTCCTGATGGGCTCCGTCGAGTACGGCGCGCTGCACCCGAAGGAGGCTTTGCAGAGCGCGAAGGTCGCCACGCTCGAAGCCCTGCGCCTGGACGGCACGCTCGCGGAGGCGCACGCCTCGCTCGGCTACGTGCGTCTCTTCGATTGGGACTGGTCAGAGGCCGAGAAGGAGTACCGCCGCGCCGTCGAGCTGAATCCGAACTACCCGACCGCGCGCCACTGGTACGCGCTCTACCTGACGGCGATGGGGCGGCACGCGGAGGCCGTCGCGGAGATCAAGCGCGCGCAGGAACTGGACCCGTTATCGCTCCCGATAGGCGTCGGCGTCGGCTGGCAATTTTTCCTGACCAGACAGTACGACCACGCGATTCGTGAGTATCAGGGCGTGGTCGAGATGGAGCCGAACTTTTACATGGCGCGGCTCTGGCTCGGCCTGGCCTACGCGCACAAGGGGATGTTCGCTGAGGCGCTTGGAGAGTACGGGCGCGCGACAGAGCTTTCGGGCGGCGGCCCGCTCGTGCTCGCGGCTGAGGGTCACGCCTACGCGCTTTCCGGCGAACACGCGAAGGCGCGCCGGCTGTTAGACGAGTTGCAGGAGCTTTCAAAAGAGAGGTACGTCTCGCCCTACTACATCGCGGCCGTCCACACGGCCCTGGGCGAGCGCGAGGAGGCGTTCGCGTGGCTTGAGCGCGCCTACGAGAATCGCTCCGAGGGGATGGTCTGGCTCAAGGTTGACCCGACACTCGACAGCCTGCGCTCCTCGCCCCGCTTCGCAGACCTCGTGCGCGGCGTCGGCCTCACGCCCTAAAACAAAAACTCAACCCTTTGCGCCTTACGTCTTGTCTTTGCGCCTTTGCGAGAAACAGCCGTTCACGCAAAGGCGCAAAGGTAAGACGTAAGGCGCAAAGGGGTTGAGTCAATCGGTGGCTTGAGTTTTCAACTGCCCCTTCTTATTTCATCTTGAAGGAGTCGAAGAACGCATTCACCTCTGGCTTGTCCAGGTCCGCGCGGTTGTAGGCGAGGTAGCCGACCTGATAGGCGCGCGGCTTGTCGAGGATGAAGTTGAAGCGGACGTAGTAGGGCTTGCCGCCTGTGGAGGCCGAGCCGTAGACGCCGATCCCCGTTCGCCCCTGCACGTTCAAGTCCTGCTGCTTTTCGAGCGTCGCGTTGATGTTCTTCAGCGAGCCGTCGCGCCCGTCTTCGAGCATCTTCTTCGGCGTGCGCCCCTCGAACGCCGCCTCCGGGAAGTCCGAATAGCCGACGATGAACGCGCCTTCGATCTTCTCCGACAAGAGCATGTTCAACTCGACAGGGCCGGCGAGCGTCGGCTGCGTCTGCTTCGACGGTTTGAAATCGGGGTAGCTTGAGGGCAGCGTCACGCTGAAGCGCCCGTTGGGGTCGTTGTAGTTCTTGCCGCCGGCGGTCGAAGCTGTTGAGCCGGGCGAGGCCGTGGGCGTCGAGCCCCCTCCGCCGTTCGTGGTCGTCGTGCCCGAACCGCCGCGCGTGGCCAGAATGATGCCGACGACGGCCGCTATCAGCCCGAGCGCGCCCAGCAGAATCCAGAGCAGCGGGCTCTTCTTCGGCGCGGGAGCGGGAGCCCACTGAGGAGGAGGCGGCGAGTAGGGAGGCGGCGGCGAGGTCGGCCCTTGATAGCCTCCGGTCGGGGTTCCTTGCAGCACCTCCGTGGCGGCCGCGCTGCGATTGTAACCGCCGGCGGTGGGCGCGGCCGTCAGTGTCGAGCCGTCCTCCAGGCAAAAATTCTGCGAGTCGTCATACGTCTTTTGGCAAACCGTACAGATTTTCATAAGTCTCCTCTAAAATATCTTCTCGCCGAACCGTCGAAAAGTTATCACACCTTCGGGCCGGGCGCGATAAAAATTCAGCCTACCTCTGTGCGCCCTCGCTGCTTCGCGTCGAGCGCGCAAGGCGGCGGCGGGCGCGCGTGCTCGCGCCGAGCGCGAGGATCAGTGTCTCGGCGAAGCGCGGGACGAAGGCCGCGCGCCGCATCATGGCACAGACGCGCAGGCGCGCGCCGAAGGTCTTTCGGTAAAGAGCCTGGTAATCACCGGCCGCGCTCTCGAACGACGCGCCCGCGCGAAGCGCCAAGAGATGACTGGCGACCACGCGCGCCGCGAGTTCCCCACTCTCCAGGGCCATCAGCATCCCGCTGCCCGTGAACGGGTCTATGAAAGAGGCAGCGTCGCCCACAGCCAGCAGCCCCGCGGCCGGCACAATCGCGCGGCGGCCGAAGCCTTCGAGCGCGACGGCCAGCCAGCCCGTGTGGACGCGCGCCTGCGACAGCGTCTGCGCCGCCCGCTCGTTCTTCATCAAGACTTCGCGCATCACGCGCGTGGCGTCGCCCCCGCACGCGCGCACGTCGCGCGCCCTGGCGATGAAGCAGAGGTTACTCAGGTCGTTCTCCACGCGGCTCAGGCCGCCGTAGCCGCCGCGGTAGAAGTAGATTTCGCAATGACGCTCGTCCCCGCGCGCGTCTTCGAGGTGCGCCTTGAAGGCGACCAGGCGCGGGCGTTGCTGCGCGGCGGACGCGCGCCCATTTCCCTCCCTCGCGGCCAGACGCGCGAGCGTGCGCGCCCGGCCCGTCGCGTCCAGCGCGACGAGCGAATTGACTTCTATCACGCGCCCATCCTGCTTGAGACTCAAGCCCCGCACGCGACCGTCTTCAGAGAGCACACGGACGGCCTGCGCGCCTTCCATGACTTCGACGCCCGATTCGCGCGCGCGCGCCAGGAGCCGCGCGTCCATCTCCGCGCGGCTCAGGCCCAGCGCCGCCGCGCTCGCCGCGCCGAACCACTCGCTCGGCACGTTGACGCTTCTCCCGCTCCTCGAATAAAAGCGCGTCTCCGTCAGCCTCGCGCCGCCAGCCTCCATCATCCTGTCCATGACGCCCAGCCGCTCGAAGTGGACAAGGCACTCTGGCGAGATGAACTCGCCGCACAGCTTCGCGCGCGGGAAACGCTTCAGCTCCGCGACGAGCACGCGCGCCCCTCGCGCCGCCAGGTGAATCGCCGCGCTCGCGCCCGCAGGGCCTCCGCCCGCGATGACGACATCATACGTGGCCCGCGCTTCACTCATTCCTCAAAACTCCGTTACTGCTCCCACTCAAGACCAGGCGGAAGGGGAAGCGCCGCTCGACGTTGCAACCTGCGAGGCGCGAACGCGAGCACAACTCGTTCAGCTCGCGCGGGCGGAAGCCGCGCATGATGGAGAGCGCGCCGTCTTCGCGTATCAGCCGGTTGTGCAGGAAGAGGCGTCCCACGGTCGTGTAAAGAAAGTAGGCGAGCGGGTGGCGGTGCAGGTCTATGACGAAGACCTTGCGGCGCGCCACGCGGCCCAGTTCGTTCAGAATGTCTACGACCTGCTCGTCCCTGAAGTGGTGCGTGAAGAGCGAGCAGATAGCGTAATCGAAACGGCCGCCCGCGAACGGCAGACGCAACGCGTCACCGCGCAGCGCACGTATCGAGGCGAACGCGCTCGACTCTTCCCTGATGGCCTTCGCCGAGCGCGCGTTCAGTTCCAGCCCGACGAGCAGCGCTTCCCTTCCGCTCTCGTGCGCCCAAGAGGCAATCGTCCGCAGCAGTTCACCCGACCCAGCGCCCACGTCCAACACAGAGAAACTCTTCAACCCCTCGCGCTCGACCTCGGCCAACAGCGAACGCCGGAGCGCCCTCGTGTCCCCCAGGAATCGGTTGACGCGCCGCAGCTCCGCCAGACACCCCTCGTACTCCTCCGGCGTGTAGTCACCCTTGTCCAGGTGCTCCAACTCCGAGCTACGCTTTCGGAAACCACTGAACAAAAGCGTTCCCTCTTGTCACCTGTTACCCGTTCACTGCTTTTCGATGACGAGCGCGCTGTTCTTCGAGCCGAAGCCGATGCAGTTGCAGAGCGCGACGCGCACGTCAGCCTGGCGCGCTTCGTTGGGCACGTAGTCGAGGTCGCAGTCTGGGTCCGGCTCGTCCAGGTTAATCGTCGGCGGGATGACGCCCCTGTGCATCGCGCAGAGCGCAGCGCCGAGGCCGGCCGCGCCGCTCGCGCCCTGCGGGTGGCCGACCTGCGACTTGGTCGCGGACATGGGGATGCGCCGCGCCTCCTCGCCGAAGGCGAGTTTCAGCGCGTGCGTCTCTATACGGTCGTTCAGGAGCGTGGAGGTGCCGTGCAGGTTGACGTAATCGACCTCCGATGGCGCTCGCCCCGCGTCGCGCAGGGCGAGCGTCATGGCGCGCGCTGGCTCGTCGCCTGTCTCTTCGAGCCGCACGCGGTGGTAAGCGTCGCAGGTCGCGCCGTAACCTGTGATCTCCGCGTAGACCATTGCGCCGCGCTCGCGCGCGCGCTCACGCTCTTCGAGGACGTAAATCCACGCGCCCTCGCCGAGCACGATGCCTGAGCGGTCGCGCGAGAAGGGCCTTGAGGCGCGGTGCGGCTCGTCGTTCCACTCGTTCGTCAAGACCGTCATCAAATTGAACCCGGCGAGAATGCCCGGCGCGAGCGGCGCGTCCACTCCGCCCGCAATCATCACCTCCTGGCGGCCGCGCGCGATGTGCTCGGCGGCGTAAGCGAGCGCGTCGGTCGAACTCGTGCAGCCCGTCGAGACGATGTGCGAGAGGCCGCGCAGGCCGAAGACCATCGACAGCTCTGAGGAGAGGCCGCCGTGCGTGGACGAGGGGATGGTGTAGACGCTCGCCTTCGTGGTCGGCCCGACGTACCAGTATTCGTACTGCTTCTCGGTGAAGGCCAGGCCGCCGCCACCCGTGCCGAGGACGACGCCGATCTCGCGCCGCTCGTCGAGCGAGAGGTCGCTCGTGTGTATGCGCGCGTCTGCGAGCGCCTCACGCGCCGCGGCGAGCGCGAGCGGGACCGTGCGCGGGACGTGCTTGCGGTCTTTCGGGTTGAGCTGCGCCTCCCAGTCGAAGTCTTGCACCTGGGCGGCAATCTTGACGGGCGAAGCAGACACGTCGAAGGTCTCTATGCGCCGCACGCCGCTCTCGCCCCGGCAGAGCGCGCCCCAGAAAGCCTCGCGCCCGATGCCGACGGGCGTCACGCAACCCATCCCCGTAATGACGACACGACGCGCTTCTTTCATTCGTCTCATCCTGCAAGTCTCGGAAATTTCCCTCGGAGCTTTCGACCCGACCCGGTCTGAGGAGTTCGGGCCTAGCATAACACCGCGCGGCCGCTAATTAGAACAGCCGAGCGAAAGCGTGCGACTCCGGCCCTGACATTACGGCCGGACGACAGGCCCCGGATTGAAAGGCGCGGCGCGTGTTTGCGCAACTCGCGCTGCGCGCCTTATAACCCTCAGCATGGTAGAGCGAGCGTGGGGCATCTCAAAAAAATTCGGCGGCCTGCCGCTGGCGCGCAGGAAGGCTCTGGGCGTTGCCGCGGCGCTCGCCCTCTGGGCCTTCTTCCTGTGGCGCGCGATTCTAGTCTTCGGCCCGAGCACGGACGTTAACAACATCGCCTTCAACTCCGACTCAGCCATCCCCGTGCTGATGTCCAACGACGAGCGGCCGCTGACAATCTTCAACCTCTATTACTACGGCGCGGACAGGTGGGGCGCGTGGCCCTTTGTCCTGACACAGCTCGCGCGCCGCGCGACCGGCTATCGCTGGACGGACCAGAGCCTCTTCGTGATGCAGACGCTGTGGCTCTTCGTCGGCGCGCTGGTCTTCGCAAGCCTCGGCGGGCGTGATCGCTGGGCCGCGCTCGTCGCCTACCTGTTCGCGCTCTGCCTGCATACGGAATCGAGGCTACAGATATTCGAGCTGAGCCAGCTTTACGCCTGGCAGACGGGCGCGCTGCTCTGCGGCTGGTACGGCCTCAGACGCCTCTTTGAAAGTTACGCCCGCCCGGTGGGCGAGCGGTCTGCGCTAAAGAGCGCGGCGTGGCTTTCACTGGTGTTCGCCTCTTCGTTTCTGGCCGTCTGGAGTTCGCAGGCGAGCGCGCTCTTCCTCTTCTCACTGCTGAGCCTGGAAGCCCTGCGCGCTCGCGTGAAAGGGCGAGAGCAGGAGGAGCGCGCAAGCCGTCGGGCGCTCAAGCCTTACCTCCTCAGTTTCGCTGCGGTCGCCGCGGCGGTCGCCTGCGAGCTGCTGCAAAAATGGAACTACCACCGCCACGCGTTGAAGCATTACGGCCAGGACTTCGCCACCCATTTCAAATTTGACTCGGGGCATCTGGCGGAAAACTTCGCGGCGCAGTTTGCACACCTCACCAAGCTTTCGTGGTGGCCACTGTACCTGCTGCCCACGCTCGGCCTGCTCGCGCTCGTCTGTTGCTTCGCCTACGCCTTCCTCACACGGCGCACGGGGCTGCTCGGGAAATTAAGATCGGCGCTCGCGGAGGACACGCTGATTCTGGCCGCCGGAGCCTACGCGATTGCCGCCGTCAATTTCACGCTCACCTTCCTGGTGGATCACGTCCGCCTGAACGACTACGGCGACAGGTTCCTGACGCTCACGAATCTGTTCGGCCCCGCGAGCGGCCTGCTGACCATCTTTCTGCTCGTCAAGTTTGCCGCCGCGCCGTCGCGCCTCGCAGGTTGCGCGCGCCCGGCCTTCCTGCTGGTCTTGACGATTCTCCTGGCCTTCAAATTTCCCGCGCAGAGCCGCAGCACGGAGTACGAGTTGAACAGGGAGGCGGCCCTCACGCTGGCGCAAAGGGCCCCGCGCGGGCTCTTGATGGGAGGCTACTGGGAGACTTACGTGTTCGCAGGCTTGCAGCCTGAGAACACCCTGACGGCCGTGCCAGTTGAGGGCCAGGAGGTGAGAATGCCCTGGACGAAGGCGGAGGTGCGGCGCGCGGGTCAAATCGTCGTCGCGTACAGAAGGGCCGAGCCCTGGGCCGCGGTCGCTCCTGCCGAGCGCCTGGAGCAATACGGCAACTCGCTGCGGCTGGTTGACGCGAAGTGGTACGAGACCCCCTGGTTCATCTTCGCGCTCTACCACAACGAAACTCAGTAAGACTTTTCGTCGCCGAGCGCGGTCGGATTCTGCGCGGCCTTCTCCATCTTCGTGTAGCGGCGGCGCAGGCTCTGGAATTTTTTCTGCGGCAGCAGCCTGCTCTTGTGAAGCGTGTAGCGGAAGACGAGCCAGAGGATGCCGAGGCCGTAGCGCGAGCTGTCTATGAAGCTGGCCGACGACGCTTCGGGGAAGTAACGCGTCGGCACGGAGACTTCGTCGATGCGGAACCCGGCCTCGACGATCTGCGCGATGACCTCCTGGTCGAAGATGAACTTGTCGGAGTTCATCTGGTAGTTGACCGTCTCCAGCACCTGGCGGCTGAAAGCGCGGTAGCCCGTGTGGTACTCCGAAAGCTTGAGGCCGAAGGCCGCGTTCTCGACCCTGGTCAGCAGGCGGTTGCCCAGGTACTTCCACCAGGGCATCCCCTGCTTGGTCGGCGCAACGCCCATCAGCCGCGAGCCCAGGACCACGTCGGCCGCGCCGCGCTCGACCGGCTCGACGATGCGCGGCAGGCAGCCAGGGTCGTACTGATAATCCGGGTGTACCATGACGACGATGTCAGCGCCCGCCCTGAGCGCCTCCGCGTAGCAGGTCTTCTGGTTGCCCCCGTAGCCGTAGTTGCGATTGTGTATGAACAGCTCCAGGTTGAGCTGGCGCGCGATCTCGACGGTCTCATCCGAGCTGCCGTCGTCCACGAGGAGGACGACATCCACCACGTCGTGCGGCAACTCCATGTAAGTCATCTTAAGCGTCTTGGCCGCGTTGTAGGCGGGCATGATGACCACGACCTTCGGTCTTCCAGTTTCTGGCACGAGGCCCCCTTGAAAAGTGAGATGCACAAGACGAGAGGGCACGCTCCTTTATAAATCAAGAGCGTGCCCTCTCGCTTGCGCGTTGACAAATAATCAAGCGCTCGGTTGCTGTGAGCCGCCTTCGATCTTGGTCCCGCACTCGTTGCAGAACTTGGTGTTCGGGCCAACCTCTGCCTGGCAGTTAGGGCACTTCGGCTTCTCCTGCTTGGCCCCGCACTCGTTGCAGAACTTCGCGCCCTCCTGGAGCTGAGCGCCGCACTTGACGCAGGGGACTGTCTGCGCGGCCGTCTGAAGCTGCGCGCCGCACTCGTTGCAGAACTTGCCGGAGCCCGTGTTGGCTGCGCCGCACTTCGGGCACTTGACGGCCGCCGCGCCAGCGCCGCCGCCGCCCTGCTGCTGCTGCGGCTGGTTCATGGCGTTAGACATCTGGCCCATCATCTGGTTACCGATGGCGAAACCCGCGCCGAGCCCCGCGCCCATGCCGGCCCCGCCCGAAGGGTTCTGCGCCGCGTCGCGCATGGCGTCTGCCGCCTGGAACTGCGCATAGCGGCCCACGTCGCCGATGACGCCCATCGAAGTGCGCTTGTCCATCGCCGCCTCGACCTCGGGCGGCAACGAGATGTTCTCGACGAAGAACTTGGTCAGCTCAAGGCCGTAAGATTTGAACTCCTCGTTCAGCTTCGTGCGCGCGAATTGGCTTAATTCGTCGTAGTTCGACGCCAGGTCGAGCGCTGGGATTTTCGACTCGCCGAGCGCGTCCGTGAAGCTTGAGACGAGCGTGCGCTTCAACTGGCCCTCTATGTCCTCTGTCTCGAAGTGGCCGTTGGTGCCGGCGACTTCCTTGATGAAGGTGCGCGGGTCCGCGACGCGAATCGAGTAGATGCCGAAGGCGCGCAGGCGCACCATGCCGAAGTCTGCGTCGCGCATCATGATCGGGTTCATCGTGCCCCACTTGAGGTCCGTGAACTGCTTGGTGTTGGCGAAATAGACTTCGGACTTGAAGGGCGAGTTGAAGCCGTACTTCCACGCGCCGAGTTTGCTGAGGATGGGTGTGTTGCCGCCGTTGATGGTGTAGCGGCCGGGGGTGAACACGTCCGCGATCTGCCCCTCGAAGACGAAGACGGCGACCTGCGACTCTCTGACGATGAGCTGCGCGCCGTTCTTAATCTCCTGCCCGCGGACGGGGAAGCGATAGAGCATTGTGTTGCCGGACTCGTCCAGCCACTCTATGACTTCGATGAACTGTGCCTTGATGGCGTCAAAAATTCCCATGTTGCTTCAACTCTCCTTTTCGCGGCTCAAAGGGTTCTTCGGTCGTTCCGGGCCGCCATGTATTATACGCGCACGCGCGCCGCCGGTTTCAAGCGCCCGCGGCGCCTCACACGACGCTTCGCGCGTGAGAATATTGCACAAAAGAGTGCGCGATGGAAGGGCCGAAGGGCCTTAATAAAGTCAGGGGACAGAGAGGATTTTACCTGAGGTCGTTGGATTTTGAGTTAGGCCGTGCTAGTTTAATCGTTAGATTAATGAAGAGGTGAAGGGCCGTGTCTACCGCCGCAACTGCGCACATCGAGATTGATGAAAACGGGGTAGCCTGGATTGACGACACGAAAGTCAAAGTCATCGAAGTCGTCTTGGATAAAATTGCGCACGGCTCAAGCCCGGAGGAAATGCACCTTCAATATCCTCACCTCTCCCTGGCGCAGATTCATGCGGCGCTTGCTTACTACTATGATAATCAATCTGCGTTAGAAGCTGAGATAAAGCGGCGTTTGCGGGATGCCAATGAACTTACCCGTAAAATATCTGACTCCTCATTGCGGGAAAAACTCCTGACGCTGAAGGAAGCTGGCACAAAGATTGATTAATCCAAATGGCCGTCGGGTTTTATATGGACGTTCACGTGCGTCGCGCAGTCACCGTGGGCTTGCGCTTACGCGGCGTAGATATTCTGACGGCACAGGAAGACGGCGCAGGTGAATTTGATGACCCGCGATTGCTTGACCGCGCAGCAGAATTAGGGCGTGTTCTTTTCACTCACGATGATGATCTGCTAAGAGAAGCAGCGCGGCGACAAGAAATTCGAGAAAGATTTGCCGGCGTGATTTACGCGCACCAATTAAATATTACAGTCGGACAATGTATCGAAGATTTAGAATTAATTGCGCAAGCTACTGAACCCGCTGAGTGGATTAGTCGAGTGACATATTTGCCGCTGAAATAAGAGCGTAAACGGAACCTTCGTCCCTCACTCTGACGCCTTTGCCTTTCGCCTGCTTCGCCACGCGTAGTAGAGCAGCAGCGAGGTCAGCCCGCCGAGCGTGTCGATGAGGCTGTCGTAGATGGAAGCCCCGCGCGAGGGGACGAAACTCTGGTGGTACTCGTCCGCGAGCGAATAGACGACGACGAGCAGGAGCGAGACGACAAACCAGCGGCGGCGCAACCACTGGCCGGGCGATTTTGAAAAAGCGCGCGCGGCCAGAAAGGCCAAAACTCCGTACTCCAGAAAGTGTGCCACTTTGCGCGTGACGAAATGCGCCAGGGCAATCTTCTCCTCGCTGATGTCCGGGAAGAGCCAGAGCAGCAGCGGGCGCACGATCCGCGAGGTGTTCTCGCCGGAGAGCGCCCCCGTAGAGGCGAAAAAGATAAAGACCAGCCAGACGACCAGCGGCCCGTACAGCCACACCCCGGCCCAAACACGCCCGCCCCTTAGAACCTCCGCCTTTTCTCCCGCCACAATTATCTCTTCACCTCACGACACCGCGCGATTGTAAAGCATGAGCGAGCCGCGCGGCGGCCGAAGCCTAATCTGAAATTATTTTGTTGCTTTAGGCTCGACACAGGGTTAATCTCTTGCGCCGTAAGGAACAGCGCCCCTTTGCCGGGCCTCTTGCAAGTTTTTACCCCGGCCTCCCGGCGCTAGCCCGGACACTTCCCAGGCCGCACGTACTTTTAACTTGAGGCGTTCGTCGCTATCGATTAACAAGGCAGGCAGAGGCAGGAAAGCTGCCGGCGCCAGGCGCCGATGACCAATTTTGATGTGACGCGCGGCGCGGGTGGGTCGCGCGTCTCAGGCCGGCTCGGTTCGCATTCAGGGGTGCGGGACCGTGCCGTGCGGCCGAGGCCGCCGCGCTCCAACCGTGTCGAGCGCGGCGGCCTCGTGATGTCTCGGTCTGACCCTATTGCGCTGCGGCCCCGGAGACGACCTCGATGATCTCGTTGGTGATGGCCGCCTGCCGGACGCGGTTCATGTTGAGCGTCAGCGAGTCCAGCAACTCGCTCGCGTTCTTCGACGCCGAATCCATCGCCGTCATACGCGCGCCGTGCTCGGACGCGACCGACTCCAAAAGCGCGCGGAAGATTTGCGTCTCGACCAGCCTCGGCAGCAGACGGCTGAAAAGCTCCTCGGGCGGCTGCTCGTAGATGTACTCCGTCAGATTCACGGGGCGCTGTGGCGCGTCCACCTCGGTGGTTGTCTCCGCGGGCGCGGCCGCCGCGCGCGAGACGGGCAGAAGCTGCTCGATGACGACGCGCTGTTGCAGGACGGACTTGAACTCGTTGTAGATGAGGAAGACTTTGTCCAGCTCTGTGTCTTCCTCGTACTGCTTGATGACCTTGCGCGCGATCTCGACCGCCTCGGAGTATTCGATGCGGCCCTTGCCGGTGAGCCCGATGTACTCGTCTATGAAAGGCACGTTGCGGCGGCGGAAGAAGTTGCGGCCCTTGCGCCCGACGGGCAGCATCTCTATGGCCTTGCCTTCATGCTCGCGCATGAAAGCCTGCGCCGCTTTAATCAAATTCGTATTGAACGCGCCGGCGAGCCCCTTGTCCGCCGTAATCAGGACGACCAGATAGCGCTGGTCGCCGCGCGCGTCCAAGAGCGGGTGGTGGAAATCTTCGTCCGTGCGCGAGGCCAACTCGCCCAGTACCTCAACCATCTTGGACGCGAACGGGCGCGCCGCGACGACCGTGTCCTGCGCGCGCTTGAGCTTCGCCGCAGACAGCATCTTCATGGCCTTCGTGATCTGCTGCGTGTTCTTAACCGACTTGATGCGGCGGCGTATGTCTAAGAGGTTCGGCATAGTTCAGTGATCAGTAGTCAGTGGTCAGTGGTCAGTCAGAAATCAGTTTTTTAACTGACCACTGACCACCGGCCACTGACCACTTTTTTACGCTCCGGCGGCGGCGGTCGTCTCGGCCGCGGGGGCTGCTGCGGCCGCGGGGCGCGTGGCGACGTTCGCCTCTTCGGCCCAGCGGTCCTTGAAGTCTTTGAGGGCCTGTTCGAGATCGCTCTTGATGTCGTCGCTCAGGGCCTTCTTCTCGCGGATGGACGTCAACAGGCCGGGATGCGAGTTTTCGATGAAGCGTAAAAGTTCCGCCTCGAAGCGGCGCACCTGCTCGACCGGAATGTCGTCAACCTTGCCCGTGGTCGCAGCCCAGATGACGAGAACCTGCTTCTCTACGTCCATCGGCTGATACTGCGGCTGCTTCAGAATCTCGACCAGCCGCTGCCCGCGCGCGATCTGCGCCTGCGTCGCCTTATCCAGGTCCGAGCCGAACTGCGCGAACGCCTGAAGCTCGCGGAATTGTGCCAGATCAATTCGCAGCGTGCCGGCGACTGACCGCATGGCTTTAATCTGCGCCGAGCCACCGACGCGCGAGACGGAGTTGCCGACGTTGATGGCCGGGCGGATGCCCGCGTTGAAAAGGTCCGATTCGAGGAAGATTTGTCCGTCGGTGATGGAAATCACGTTCGTCGGGATGTAGGCGGAGATGTCGCCCGCCTGCGTCTCGATAATCGGCAGGCTCGTCAGGCTGCCGCCGCCGCGGGCGTCCGAAAGCTTCGCGGCGCGTTCGAGCAACCGCGAGTGCAGGTAGAAAACGTCGCCGGGGTAAGCCTCGCGTCCGGGCGGGCGGCGCAGCAGGAGCGAGATTTCGCGGTAGGCCGCCGCCTGCTTCGAGAGGTCGTCGTAGATGGTCAGCGCGTGGCGGCCGTTGTCGCGGAAATACTCCCCGATGGCCGCGCCCGTGTACGGGGCCAAAAACTGCATCGCCGCAGGGTCCGAGGCCGTCGCCTTGACGACGATGGTGTAGTCCATCGCGCCGAAGTCCGTCAGCGTCTTGACGACCTGCGCGACCGTCGAAGCCTTCTGCCCGATGGCGACATAGAGGCAGATAACGTCTTTGCCCTTCTGGTTGATGATCGTGTCAATGGCGACGGCTGTCTTGCCCGTCTGCCGGTCGCCGATAATCAACTCGCGCTGGCCGCGGCCGATGGGCACCATCGAGTCCAGCGCCTTGAGCCCCGTTTGCAGTGGCTCTTTCACGGGCTGGCGGTCAACGATGCCTGGGGCGATGCGCTCGACTGGGTTGTAGGTGTCTGTCATGATCGGCCCGCGCTCGTCAATCGGCAGGCCCAGGGCGTTGACGACGCGCCCGATCATCGCGTCGCCGACGGGCACCTGCATGATGCGCCCGGTGCGCTTGACGAGGTCGCCTTCCTTGATGGCCTGGAAGTCGCCGAAGAGCACCGCGCCGACCTTGTCCTCTTCGAGGTTCAGGGCCAGGCCGCGCACCTCGTGCGGGAACTCCAGCAGCTCGCCGGCCATCACTTTTTCGAGGCCGTGAATCTCGGCGATGCCGTCACCCACTTTGATGACTGTGCCAACTTCGGTGACCGTCACGCCGGACTCGAAATTCTCAATCTGCTGGCGAATGATTTCGTTAATCTCGTTAGCCTTGATGGGTTCCATATAATTCCCTTTTGTTAACGGTCGCTGGTGTTACTGACTGCCAGCCAGCCTCTCCTTGACCTGCTGCAACTGGTTCCGCACAGAGCCGTCGTAGATGGTCGAGCCGATGCGCGCCACAATCCCGCCAATCAGACTTTCGTCGGTAGTGAAACTGAGGCGCACGCTCTTACCGGTCAAAGTAGCGAGCTTCGACCGCAGAGCCTCCTGCGATGCCGGCGGGACGGCGCGAGCGGTCGTGACCTGAGCGGAGACGACGCCGGAGCGCTCGTCCAACACATGCGCGAAGCGCTTGTTGATTTCGCCCAGGTCCGCCAGGCGCTGGTTCTGTAAAAGGACTTGCAGGAAATTCGCCGTGGTCGGCCGCACGCGCGTGCGCGCGATCAGCGTACCGAGAACTTTCCGCTTCTGGTCGTAAGGAATCGTCGGGTTGCGGAAGACCTCCAGGAGCTGTTCGTTAGACTGGATCATACTGGCCCAGCCATCCAACTCCTGCCGAACTTCCTGCGCCTCCCCGTGCGCCGTCACCACGTCCGCTAGCGCCGTCGCGTAACGGCGCGCCACCGTTTGCACGCTCAACGCCCGACCCCTCCCAGCTCTTCGATTCGTAGCCCGACCAGGCGGGCGTCATCCTCCGGCTTAATGTCGCGGCGGATCATCTCCTCCGCGAGCTGCACACTCTGCTCGGCGGCGAACTCGCGCAACTCCTGGCGCGCCGCCTTGCCCGCGCTCTCGATCTCGCGCTGGGCCTGCTCACGAAGCTTCCGCGTCTCGTCCTCAGTCGCCTTCCTGATGCGCTCGCGCTCCTCGGCCGCTTCCCTCTCCGATTGCTCGCGCACGTTTGCGACTTCCGCGTCCAATTTCGCCAGCCGCTGTTCGACCTCTTCCAACTTCGCCAGCGCAGCGTTGCGCTCCTCCTGCGCCCGCATCAGGTCGCGGCGAATGCCCTCGCGCCGCGAGCGCATGGCTTCGCTGACGGGACGCCGCAGGAGGTAGATGAAGGCTCCGACGAAGATTAAGAGGTTGACCCACCTCCACACCTCGAAACTCGGAATGTTCCACCAAGGGGCCGACTCCCCTTCGGCGGGCGCGAATAAATTTGTAAACAGGGCGATAAACATGATTCTCAAGCGCTCAGTTCGAGGCTCCTCGTGACCGACTCGCTGATCGGGCGATGAAGAATTTGTGATCCGATCTCGGCAGCGATGCGGCGCGCCTCCTGCTCAAGCGTCGCGCGTGCGTCCTCGACCTGCGCGTGAATGGCTTCCTTCTGCTCAGCGACCGAGCTATTGATTTCATCCTTAACGGCGTTGAGGCTTGCCTGCCGCTCGCTCAATGCCGCCGCCCGCTCCTGCTCCATTAACTGGTAGCCCGTCGCGCGCGCCTCGCGCAGCGTACGCTCATAAAGGGTCACTTTTTCTTCAACCCGCTGAAGGATGTCGTGCGCCTCGCCCGAACGGCCGCGGGTGCGCCGCTCGCGCTCTTCAAGAATGCGGTTGATTGGCTTGAAGAGTGTCGCGTTAAGGACGAACACCATCACCAAAATAATTAGAATATGAAGAAACAGTGTGCCGTCCGGCACCAGCTGGATGGAGTTTTCGGCGAAGGCCAATAAGGTCATAAAGAAGGGCAAGCTCTTACTAGCCGAAGCGCTAATTGAGCTTCACTGTTTAGAAAGTGTTGTGTACTAAAAGCCTGCGAGTCTAGCACGTGATTTCACAAGCAGTCAAGGCGAGTTTAGTTGCTGGGTGATACTGAAATAGGCTCGGTTGATTATTAAACTTGTGGTCAAACTACCCGAATCAAAAACTCGGCGCGGGCTTCAACCTTACCGATGATTTTGGCCCCCTCAATTTTATTTGCTAAGACTTCAGCCTTCGACTCATCAATGCTAATGAGAAGGCCGCCAGCCGTCTGCGGGTCGAAGAGGGCACTCTGCATTTCTCTTGAAACGTGTTCGCTTATTCGGACGGTATCACCAACATATTTCCTATTATTTTTATCGCCTCGCGTGAGCATGCCTTGCGAAATCAGGTCTAAAACATCCGGGAGCAAAGGCACGCGTGAACTGTCAATTACCAGGCAGACTTGGCTGGCGCGCGCCACCTCGTAAGCATGGCCTAGCAGACCAAAGCCGGTAACATCTGTGCAAGCGTGCGCCCCTGCGGCCAGCATCTCCTTAGCTGCCGACGCGGCGGAAGTCGTCATTGCTTTCATCGCAGCTTCGATTGCCTGCCTACTGGCCACTCCGCGTTTTATTGCTGTACTAATTGCGCCCGTGCCTATTGGCTTTGTTAAAATGAGCGCGTCGCCGGCCTGTGCCCCAGCGTTAGTAATAAAACGCCCTGGCTCAACTACTCCAGTTACCGCATACCCTATTTTTATTTCAGCATCGTCAACCGAATGCCCTCCGAGAATGGTGACGCCATTCTCGTTCATAGCCTTCTGCCCACCTTCCAGGATTGCCCCGAGTATATTGAAGTCTTCTTTTTGAGGATAACAGACAATTGACAGTGCTGTGATTGGCCTTCCTCCCATTGCATACACATCGTTTAGAGCGTTTATCGCAGCGATCCGCCCATAAACTTCAGGTTCATCAGCAATAGGGGTGAAGAAATCCACGGTTTGCACCAGCGCAACATTATCTTGCAGACGAAACACCCCAGCGTCACTAGCCATGTCGTACCCGACGAGCACGTTCTCATTCACAGGTTGCGCCGGAAGCTTGCCCAAAACTTGAGCGAGATCACTAGGTGATATCTTAGCCACTCAACCGGCGCAAGAGACCATTTCTGTTAGCCTTTTTTTCATTTTACTTCGTACAAACTTATAGTTAAAGTTTCTGCAACCTTAACTTCTTATTGTTTCACATTTGGATAGAAGAGAGAAGGGGACAGTAATTGAAGAAGACGGCAAATCGAAATCTTTGCGATTACATTGATTTGGATGCTGGTTCAGTCATTAACAGTTGATATAAGCGATCAAGGTCACCATCGTTGTAATATTCTATCTCTATTTTACCGCCTGGACCTTTCTGGCTGGGCACTAGCCGCACTTGAGTCCCAAAGTGGCGTCTCAACTTCATCTCGGCAGAACGCATGTTTGCATCATCCTGCTTCGGCGTAGGCATTACAGCTATGGTCGGGCTAGCCCCACCGATAATCCTCTTAATAACACGCTCCGTCTCGCGCACAGATAATGAACTTTCAATTATATTTTTGGCTACTTTGCGTTGAATGTCTTGATCATCAACGCCCAGAAGTGCACGCGCGTGCCCCATTGACAGCTTTTCTTCTTCCACCAAGCGTTGAATATCTTCAGGTAAACGCAATAAACGCAAATAGTTAGTAACAAAAGACCGGTCGCGTCCGACGCGTTGCGCGACCGTTTCCTGGGTTAAGCCAAGTGTTTCAATAAGCCTCTTGTAAGCATGTGCTTCTTCTATGGCATTCAGTTCTTGACGTTGTATATTCTCTATTAAAGCTAACTCCAACAACTTATCATCAGGAATTTCCCGAACCACGGCAGGAATACGCTGGAGGCCAGCACGCTGTGCAGCCCGCCATCTGCGTTCTCCAGCTATCAACTGATATCTAGCGCCTCGTCTTCTTACTAATACCGGCTGTACAATTCCGTTGGAGCGAATGGATTGGGCAAGTTCCTCCAACTTACCCTCATCAAAGTGTGTTCTCGGTTGCGCTGAGCTTGGCTCGATAAGGTCTATGTCAATTTCAAGAAAGTCTTCACTGGCCGCTGCTGTTGAATCCGACAGCAGTGCGCTCAAGCCCCGCCCTAGAACTCTTCTTGTCATGTGCCATGACCTCCTTTGCTAGTTGAAGGTAGCTTTCTGCGCCACGTGAACGAATATCATATAAAATTATCGGCTTACCGTAACTGGGCGCTTCTGCTAGCCGCACATTTCTCGGGATTACAGTTTCAAACACCTGTTGACCGTAAAAATCTCTCAGATCGGCCGCAACGGCCCCGGAAAGATTAGTCCGCTCATCATACATCGTTAACAATAACCCCTCTATCGTCAGACCTGGATTCAAAACTCTACGGATGCGGGCCAAAGTGTCGAATAATTCCGTTACTCCCTCAAGGGCGAAATATTCACACTGAATCGGAACCAGAAGAGAATCAGCAGCGGTAAGCGCGTTCAACGTCAACAGACCAAGCGAAGGGGGGCAATCTATGATGATAAAGTCGAACTGACTTTCATCTTTTCTGAGAACCTCTCTGAGCTTATATTCACGTCTCTCAATGTCAATAAGCTCGACTTCGGCGCCTGTCAGGTTTTTGTCTGCCGGCAAAATGCTCAAAAAGGGGAGTTCGGTCCGCTGGATGACGTTTTGGACAGGCTCATCAAGCACCAGGACGTGATAAAGACTTCGACGAAAGCTCCCGCGCTGGATTCCTGAGCCCGAAGTCGCGTTAGCTTGTGGATCTGCGTCTACCAGCAGCACACGCATTTCTGCAACAGCTAAGGCAGCAGCCAGATTAACGGCCGTAGTAGTTTTACCGACTCCGCCTTTTTGATTTGCTATTGCAATGATTTTTGTCATGGCGCAATCAAGGAGGGTAAATTAACACATCACGACCACGTGCGCCACAATTTTGCTCAAAGTGTTTCGGGATTTTAGAACCAGTTTGTATGTTTCACGTGTCCCGTTCCACAAAAACGGTTAAGGGGACACGTGAAACATATTCATCAAGCGGCCCGTTGTTCTAAAGTCAATTGAACAAGGAGGGTGGAGAGGGCGGCCGGAGTCAGACCTGGGATTCGCCGTGCCTGGCCAAAAGTCTGCGGGCGGGACTTCTCAAGGCGTTCCATCATCTCGTGAGACAATCCATTAACGGCGCGGAAATTAAAATCTTGCGGCACGCGTAAGGCATCGTGACTATACAAGCGATCAAGGGTGGCGTGTTGCGCAGTGATATAACCGCTGTACAGAAAGTCTGCGAAAACAGACTCTAAATCTCTAAGGCTCACTTCGTTTCGAAGTGTAGAAGGAAGAAGTTGAAGAATAGTTTCTGGATGGATGTTGGGACGTGAAACAAGCTGGGAAAGATTGATAGAGTCACCCAGGTTCAGACCAGTAGTTCGGGCCAGATAAGAGTAAGCGGCATCCGATTTTTTCAGTCGGGTGGTTTCGAGAGTTGAACGGAGGCGGGCGAGGCGGTCACGCCGATCATTAAAACGCTCCCAATCGGAATCGCCCAGAAGACCTATGCCCCGCCCATAAATAGATAGGCGAGAATCAGCATTGTCATGGCGAAGGGCAAGGCGAAATTCGGCGCGGGAAGTAAAAATACGATAAGGTTCATCCACACCTTGCTTGATCAAATCATCGATTAAAACCCCAATGTATGACTCATCACGTCTAAGGCGGAGCGATTCACGACCCTGAATTGAAAGGGCTGCGTTTATGCCCGCTATCAGCCCTTGACAGCCGGCCTCCTCATAACCCGTCGTCCCATTAATCTGGCCGGCATGAAAAACTCCTTTGACGCGAATAGTTTCTAGCTGGGGGGTCAGTTCGCGTGGGTCAATAAAATCATACTCAATAGCATAGCCTGGGCGGATAATATTGGCGGTCTCCAAGCCGGGGATCATTCGCACCAATTCCTGTTGAAGACCCGCAGGCAAAGAAGTGGAAAAACCATTTAGGTAGACTTCATTGGTATTATGTCCTTCGGGTTCGAGGAAGAGTTGATGCCGATCTTTTTCGGCAAACTTCACAACCTTATCTTCGATTGAGGGACAATAACGGGGTCCGATTCCTTTGATTTTACCGGAATAGAGCGGCGATTCGTGGATATTTGAACGAATAGAACGGTGTAGAGCATCAGTCGTGTAGCCTATGTAACACTTGATTTGAGGCTGCTCAATAGAATCTGTAGCGAAGGAAAAGGGAACCGGGACCTCGTCAGCCGATTGAGGCTCAAACGCATCCCAGTTGATGGTGCGCCCATCTAAACGTGGTGGAGTACCCGTTTTTAATCGCCCGACAGGAAAACCAATTCGCCTTAAACTCTCGGCTAACTCGATCGAGGCAGGCTCACCAGCACGACCAGCCGTATAAGTAGAGCGTCCTGTATGAATTAACCCATTTAGAAAAGTTCCTGTTGCGACGACAACCGCTTTCGCCCCGAGACAACGTGTATCTTGTAATTTAACGCCGGAAATCCTCCCATTTTTAACGACAAGCTCTACGACCACGCCTTGGCGTAAATGAAGATTCGGAGTTGCTTCGAGCATCCGGCGCATTTCCGTGCGGTAGAGAGCGCGGTCCGCCTGCGCGCGGGGGGATTGAACGGCAGGCCCCCGTGAGCGATTAAGCAGGCGGAATTGAATTCCTGTTCGATCAATAATGCGGCCCATAATGCCGCCTAAAGCATCTATCTCGCGGACGAGATGCCCTTTCGCAATGCCTCCAATCGCTGGATTACAGGACATCTGACCAATCAGGTCTAGATTGATGGTCACGAGCGCGGTCTGAGCGCCCAAACGGGCGGCCGCCGAGGCAGCTTCACAGCCAGCGTGGCCCGCCCCGATCACAATCACATCAAAGACTTCGTCAAAGCTCATGGCTATTTTCCAATACAGAATGTGGCGAAAATCTGCGACAAAACGTCGTCGGGAGTAGTCTCGCCTGTTATTTCGCCGACAAAGCGTAAACCATCATAAAGCCCTACAAGGATCAGCTCCTCGCTCGCACGCTGTTCAAGCAACTCCAAAGAGCGACGGAGCGCGATTTGAGTTCTCTGTAGTATATCGAAATGCCGCGCGTCTGTAATAAGTAATCCGGTGTCGTTTGTATCAAATTCTGTAAAAGGCTCTAGTATAGCAGCACGCAAGGCGTCGAGCCCCGCTCCAGTCTTGGCCGAAACATTTAAAATCGAAATGGGACGATTTTCTAATGTTTCTAGATCATTACTATCAAAAACGCCTAAATCACTTTTATTAAATCCGATTAGATAGGTGCTTTGCTCAACCTCTTTTAAAACATCTCTGTCTTCGTGGTTAAGGGGCTCGGAGCTGTCGAATAAAACAATCACCAGATCGGCGTCCGCTATAGCGCGACGGGTTCTCTCCACTCCTAAAGTCTCTACCTCATCGCGTGATGCCCTAACTCCCGCGGTATCTGTCAATAAAACGGGCACCCCCCGGAGACTTATAACTTCACTTAAACTATCCCGCGTGGTGCCCGGTATATCAGTCACGATGGCTCTATCAAGATTGAGTAAACTATTGAACAGGCTAGACTTACCCACATTTGGGCGGCCTACCAAAGTTACCCTGAGGCCGTCCTTAAGGAGTCTTCCGGTGCTGAAGGTTGAAGCTAGCTCTTCTACACTCCTAATAAGGTCAGAGAGCTTTGTCTTAATCAGGTTAATTGAGATTTCCGGCAAGTCATCCTCGACGAATTCCAGTGAGGACTCAAGAGGTACGATGATATCCAAAAGAGAGTCTTTAATCGGCTGAAGCCGCGCCGATAATTCACCGCCGAGTTGGCGTGAAGCTTGCTTCACGGCAGCCTTGGTTTGAGCATTAATGAGGTCGCGAATGGCTTCCGCCTGGCTCAGATTCAAGCGGCCGTTAGCGAGAGCGCGCAGTGTGAATTCGCCTGGACCAGCAAGTCGCGCGTCGAGGTTCAAAATTACGTCTAGAAGAGAGCGCAGGAGAACGGGGGAGCCGTGGCAACTGAGTTCCACGACGTCTTCGCCCGTGAACGAGTGTGGCTCTTTAAAGTAGGTGACAAGCGCCTGATCAAGAATTTCGCCGGATCTGGGGTCGCGTAGATTTTTCAGCAGGGCGCGATGAGATTCGGGATCGAAAGTCTCGTCCTGGACCAGGCGGCGAGCAAGTTCGAGAGACCGCTCGCCGCTCAGGCGTATGACGCCGATCCCACCTCGCCCCGGCGGTGTGGATAAGGCGACGATAGTGTCTTTCGATGGCACTGCAAGAGAAGGGGCCGCGTAAAGGAGAAGCGGCCACGATGTGCGTCAATTCTTGGGGGAAGGTTTCGAACTGACTTTCAGCCGACGCGCCGCCCCCTCACCGACTGACTCTGTGAATAAGTCAGCCTCTGCCGCGAGCGTGAGGTGAATGACACGACGTTCGTTCGAATTCATTGGGCCAAAAGTGAAAGCCGCGCCTGTGGCCCGGACGCGGTCGGCGGCGTGGCGCGCCATGGCTCGTAGCTCCGCCTCGCGCGTGGCGCGGAAGTCTTCGACGTCACAAATGATGTGCTCCCCTTTCGGGAGCGCC
Source organism: uncultured Acidobacteriota bacterium (assembly GCA_963848875.1). GTDB lineage: Bacteria > Acidobacteriota > Blastocatellia > Pyrinomonadales > Pyrinomonadaceae > QHXM01. The sequence goes on along the minus strand of CAWKFJ010000006.1, from coordinate 28,614 downwards.
CGGCCGAAGACCTGATTCACCAGATGCTGAAGAGCCTCAAGTAACTCGCCGCCTTCGTTCAAGAGAAACGAAGTGTCCGCGCCGTCTATGTTCAGCAGACACCCGTCGCTTGTTTCCTTGAGAGTCGATTGCAGACTGAGTCCGGCTCCGTCGAAAACGGTGTTTAGGAAATTCTGTGACTGAAGACACGCTTCGTTCATAGCCTATTTCTCACGAGCAAGCAGAGTGCTGCGAAAGTCCTCGAAAAAATTTACGCCTGAGAGACGCGCGCGTTGAGCTTCTTGGTTGATCGCGTCTCGGCTGTCTTTCCTGCGGGCGGCTGCTGATCATCTTCCGTCTTCGTTAAGCGGTTGATGATGAACTGTTGCCCGAAACCGACAAGGTTACCCACTAGCCAGTAGACCAGCAGACCGGCGGGCGCGCTCCACAACATCCAGAGCATCAGGACCGGCATACCGATGGCCATCATTTTGCGCTGGACCGGGTCGGCCGAAGGCGCGGGTGTAATCAGTTGCAAAACCATCAGCGAGCCTGCCATCAAGATCGGCAGGATGTGAATTGCGGTCGGCTCGGGCGCAGAAAGATCTGGAATCCACAGAAACGACGCCTGCCGAAAATCAATCGAGATAGTAATAGCGCGATACAAGGCGAAGAGAAAGGGCATCTGAATCAACAGCGGCAGACAGCCGCCGAGCGGGTTGCCCTCTTTCATCAGTCGCATCTGCTCCACCTGTAGCTCTCTGAGTTTCGGGTCAGTTTTCTTCATCCCCTTCATCTTTTCTTGCAGCTCTTTCATGCGCGGGGCCATCTTCGCGGCCCGCTTCATAGCCTTCGAGGAGCGCCACTTGAGCGGGAAGAAAAGTGAATAAATAACGATAGTGAAGAGGATTATCGCAATCCCGTAACTGCCCGTTACCTTGTATAGGAATCTAATTGACCACAGAATCGGCATGGCCAGGGGCCGAGACATCCAACTCAAAAAGCCGTAGTCAATCATGCCTTCGAGATCAATCTGCCGGCCGACGGACTGGCCGATGTTCGCGCTGGCTCCCTGTAGCAGATAATGGTCCTTTGGCCCAACGTATAAAACCGTCGGAGCCCCTTCAGCGGAAACGGGGACGTGAGCTGTTATTAAATACCTGGACTCTTTCCTTTGCTGCCCGTTTACGGCGACAACGTGCTCAACCATCCTCGTGCGATATTCGAGACCTTCTGTTTTTTGCTGCGGGATGGCCACCATCGCAAAGTAGGTGTCACCGACGCCGGCCCAGTCAACGGGGCCGCCGAGGGCTAACTTGTCCGCGTGTCCGTGATTGATAGAGCTGGCAGGATTGCGCACGGCCTTGTCACCGACGGCGGCGACTCCCTCCGGCGCGACTGAATAGAAACTGTATTCAGGAATTCCCTGGTCGCCGATACTCGGCCCGATCAAGAGCTTCGCCTGCCTGGGTTGACCGCCCCGCTTCAAATAAACTTTAACGTCGGCCCTGTACTGGTCCCCGTAAAAAGTAATTATCTTGGTAGCCTCAAGACTCTCCTTGCCCTCGGGGCCGTAGTTGACACGCAGGGAAAACTCCAGGGTCCTGGTCCCGCCGGCGGGAATCTCGAAGGTGTCGCCTTGTAGGTCTTCTCTGGTGTCCTGACCTTTAAGCTCCTTAACCTCGTAATTCCTGGAATCGAGCAGAGAATCCGCAAACCTCTCTTCAGCACTCTTATCTCCGTCTATTGTCTGAAGACGGAGCGGAGCCTCGCGGGGCTCCTGATTCAACTCATCCTGTCGGATTAGTTCGAGAGACTTGGGCTGGTCCTTTGTGCCACCGACGGAATACAGGGGCCTATCATTGTCCTTGTTCTTTTTGATTATCCAACTGGTCGCGACCGCGCCGCGGTTATCAAGCACGACATCGTAGAGTGGAGTCGTGACTTTGATTTTCCGCGGACCTGTAGACTCGGAAGGAACGTCGCCGGCAGGCCCCTGAACTGGCGCTTGGCCCTGGGTCGCCGTAGCGGGCTCCGACGCCGTAGGAGAGGGAGAAGCTTTCTGTTCTGCTACCGCGGTATTCGCATTCGAGTTGGTATTAGCTTGTTGCTGCGGAGCCTTAGACTGGAAAAGCCAGGTCCATCCGAAAAGAATCGCGGCGGAAAGAATTATTGCTAGAACGAAACGTGGTTTATCCATTAGCTTAAAGTCGATCTCAAAACTACGATGTTATTTAACCGGGTCGTAGCCGCCCGGATGAAACGGGTGGCAGCGGAAAAGTCGCCGCACCCCCATCCAACCTCCGCGTAAAGCGCCGTACCGCTCTATGGCCTCGCGTGCGTACTCAGAGCAGGTGGGAACGAAACGACAGGAGGGCGGAAGCAAAGGCGAAATTACCGCCTTGTAAAACCTCAATAGCAAGACAAGAATACTTCTCACCGACTTAGATTACTCGCTTGCGAACGGTGGTTGCGCTCGTCGTTTCTCACGCGGGCGAGGATTCTCTGGAATTCTTCGAGGGGAGCTTCGACTTTGACCGCCAGCAGAGCGCGCCGAGCGTTAATCACCCAATCGTACTTTAACGTCGTACCCTCCATGGCTGCCTCGCTGTGATGGAACGTCTCACGAAGCAGTCGCTTGGAACGGTTTCGCTTGACGGCGTTGCCGACAGCCTTACGAGAAGCCGTGATGCCGAGCCTGTGATGATCCAGGCCGTTAGGGTAAACGAAAGCAGTCATCAAAGAACCATCGTAACGCTTACCTTGAGCATAAACCCGGCGAAATTCGTCAGGGGTACGCAGTTTTAGGTGCTTGGGCAACCGAAGACACCAGGCTTAGTAATGTGACGGCGTAAGTCGCTTACGGCCTTTGGCACGGCGCCTCTTGAGAACCAGACGGCCATTTTTGCTCGCCATGCGAGCGCGAAAGCCATGCGTCTTGGCGCGGCGGCGGTTGTTGGGTTGAAATGTTCGCTTAGACATAGTCGATAATTCTCCACTGTAATCAAAAGTGAAAGACTAACCGTGGGAAGGCATTCTGTCAAGAAAAGAGGGGCGGTTGTAGTAGCTCAGTAAACTTACCTACTACAAAATCCGGCCTCAGAACTCGGAGAATTCGAGTAAAAAGCTTCGATGTAAGCTGTACTATAACCATTCGATCAATAAATTGCTTTGAAGAAACAACCCATAAAATATTGGGATTTTTTGCAACAGAAAAATATTTATTCTGCCTGTGGATTTTTTCTTGCTTCTGAACTCATATTATGCTAGTCTCCGCCCCGTTTTTCGGTCTCTGAAAGCTTGTAAGTGATTGAAGGTAAATTACTTAAAGCAACACTTTAAGTGACCAGAGCTTTTCCACAAACCTGTGGAAAAACCTGTGGAAAACTCCAATCGAGGGGACCGAAAATCAGACCAAAAGGCGCGTTTGCAATACGTTCCACAGTCTTACTCAAAGAATAGCTTGAGAAGGGAAAGAGCGGGATTTCGTATTATTTCACAACACCTTTCTCCTTTGGTTTATATAATCAAAAGGTGAGATAGGAAACAAAATTATGAGTACAGTAATTGAAAATAGGCTCTGGAACGACATTCTTCACGCGGTTGAGAAACGGCTCAACAGGCAAAGCTTTGAAACGTGGTTTCGCCCGATCAAGTTTGACGGCTTTGATGATTCGGAGCAGGTGCTGCACCTGCGCGCCCCGAATCAGGTCGTCAAGGATTGGGTCAGCTCTAATTATTCGGCAGTGCTGGGCGAATCGCTCCAAGAATTAAATCTCACGGACTATCACGTGGATTGGATGGTTGACGACGAACAAAGCTCTATCAATCAGGCCCTTATTGATGACAAGGATGCGCAAGAGGTAGATTTTCGCGCCCCGGAAATCAGCTCGAACGGTGGGAAGGGTAAAAATTCGAGCCTATTTTCTCTTTTAGAAGCGGCTGAATCGGATGGGCTGACGCCGGGCGCGACGACGTTTGTAGACATAGAACCCATCGAGTTATCTCTAAATCCTAAATACACGTTCCAGACTTTCGTCGTAGGCTCCTGCAATCAATTCGCGCACGCCGCGTCGCAGGCCATCGCCGAAGCTCCGGGTAAGACCTACAACCCACTTTACATCTATGGCGGAGTGGGGCTCGGTAAAACCCACTTGATGCACGCGGCCGGTCACGAAATCAAAGCCCGTAACCGTCACTTGCGTTTGTCTTACATTTCCGCCGAAAAGTTCATGAACGAATTGATCAACGCGATTCGTTATGACAAGGCTCAGACTTTTCGAGAAAAATATCGCTCGATAGACGTTTTGTTGATGGACGATATCCAGTTCATGGCCGGCAAAGAGCGGACTCAGGAAGAGTTCTTCCACACCTTCAACGCGCTCTACGACGGTCAAAAGCAGATTGTCATCTCGTCGGATTGCCCGCCGCGCGAAATCCCCACACTGGAAGAGAGGCTGCATTCCCGTTTCGAGTGGGGTCTGATTGCAGACATGGAGCCGCCCGACCTGGAAACGAAGGTCGCGATTTTAAAGAGGAAAGCGGACCTGGATGGCGTCGCCCTCCCGGACGATGTCGCTTTCTTCATAGCGAGTAAAGTGAAGAGCAACATACGCGAACTGGAAGGCTCGCTTGTTCGCCTGGTGGCAATCTCGTCTTTGCGCGGGGTGCCCATCTCAAAGATGCTGGCGCAGGACGCCATCCGCAACATAGCTGAGGATAGTCAGCCGGCGGGAATTACCATTGAGCAAATTCAACAAGTGGTCGCCGCCCATTACCGTCTCAGGGTTGACGAGCTGACCTCGAAAAACAACGCGCGGCAGATCGCCGTGCCGAGACAGGTCGCCATGTACTTGTGCAAGCGTCTGACGAAACATAGCTTCCCAGAGATTGGTCGCGAGTTCGGAGGCAAGCACCACACGACCGTAATTCACTCCGTAGAGAAGATTGAGGCGCTGGTTTTGAAGGATCAAATTTTCCACAGGGTCGTCAGTGACCTTATGGACAGTCTTTGCAAATAGTTAGCGTGCTTTGCAAGGAAAATTTTTCCACAGTACGGTTTTCGGTTAAGCTCTTTTCACACAAAGTTTAAGTCCGAGTTTTCCACATTTCCACAGGGTAGGTGAAAATGGCCCCTGTGGAAATGTGGAAAACTTTGGAAGAACAATCTTTTTCCACAGCCGGCCGTAGATTTCCACAGCGATTTCCACAGCCCCTGTGGAAAACAATTCCTTTACTGTCAACAATAAAGTGACTTTTCCACATTTCCACAGGCCCTACTACTACTACTATATATAAATACAAGGTATTTAATTAGTAATAATAGTAAAAGGCTCTGCTTGCTGAAGCGAACATTCAGAAGGCAGAATAGGGCAATCATCAGCTCAGAGGAGTTTGTAAATGGAATTTAGTATTAGCAAGACTGCACTCCAGAAAGAACTCGGTTTCGTTCAAGGCATCGTCGAGAAGAAGAACACAATCCCCGCCCTCTCAAACCTCCTGATCGAATCAATCGGGGAGAACACGATTCGCATCGTCGGCACGGATTTGGACGTGACGATACGTTGCGAGACCGAGGCGGAGAGTATCAAGGTTCCCGGCTCTCTGTGCGTCCAGGCGAGAAAGCTTTTCGACATCTCGCGCCTGCTCCCAGATTCGACGATCAATTTCCGTAAGGAAGAGAACGACTGGGTGACGGTCAAATGTGAAAACTTCCGCTCGAAGATCGCCGGCCTCCCGCGCGAGAGTTTCCCGGAAGTGCCAACCAGCAAGTCCGCGCCCCTGAAATTTCCCGCCGACGTCTTCAAATCCTTCATAGACCGCACGATTTTTGCGATCACACAGGAAGAGTCGCGCTACACACTCTCTGGCGCGAAATTCATACTGGATAAATCGGGCGCAAAGATGGTTACAACCGACGGACACCGCCTGGCCTATGTCGCACGTAGGGATTTGGGAGAAAATGCGCCTGAGCAGGCTCTGGACGCTCTTATACCCCGTAAGACGCTGGCGGAGCTGACCAAGCTGACCGCCTCTTTCGAGGGCGAGATTGGCCTGGGCGTGGATGAGAACCATATCTACTTTGAAGTCGGGCCGCGCCTTTTGATTTCCAGGATGCTCTCAGGCCAGTTCCCGAACTACGAGATGGTCATGCCGAAGGGTAACGACAAGTCGGTCGTTTTCGACAGCACGCAGCTCAATCACGCCATCCGCCGCGTGGCCTTGATGGCGGACGACCGCTCACACGCCATCCGTTTTCACCTGGCCCCGAACCAGCTCCAGATTAGTTCGCAGAACGCCGAAGAGGGCGAGGCGCGCGAAACGGTAGCCACAGAGTACACGGGCGACGAAACCGAGATAGGCTTCAACGCGCAGTACCTGCAAGATTTTCTCAACGTGGTGGGCGACGGCCAGATCGCCTTCGAGTTCAAGGACGGCAGCTCCCAGGCGCAACTGCGCCCGGCCGCAGACCCCGACTACGAATATAAATACGTGATCATGCCGATGAGGATTTGAAAACCCCTGACTGCGGCTGAAAGTTCATCGAAAAGCATCTCCATCTTTACAATGGAGATGCTTTTTTTCTTTGCCGATTCGGGCCTTAACAGGCGGCGTAAATATTTATCATGTGTTAAAATCCACACATGCTGCTCGAATCGCTTGAGGTACACAATTTCAGAAATCTGAGCGGCAGAGTCTCCTGGGGAACCGGCCTCAATATCATCTACGGCGATAACGGGCAGGGTAAGACGAACTGGCTCGAAGCTATCTACCTGCTGTCCACCACCAAATCATTCCGCACGCAACGCCTGCAAGAAGCCATTCGGTTCGGAGAAGAGTTGGCCGTCGTGCGCGGTGGCGTGGCGCAGAGCCCTGAGGTCCGCCGCGAGATTCAGGTGAACCTGCGTGGCAATACGAAATCGATTTCCGTCAACGGCAAGCGCGAGCCCGTCACTCGCTACCTGGAGCAACTTCACGCCATAGCCTTCACGGCCGACGAATTAGATACCGTCCGCGGCGGCCCCGACGCGCGTCGAAAATTTTTGGACCGCGGCGTCGTCTCACTCCACCCCGCTTACGTGCAGACACTGGCCGACTACAATCACGTCATCAAACAGAAAAATCGCCTCCTGCAAGACTCAGCAGAATCTGAAATAAGTTTCGAGCGTGCAGCCGAATTACTGGCCCCCTGGAACGAGCAACTGGTCGGCCTGGGTTCGGAGATTCACAGGAGCCGAACGGATTACGTCAACCGGCTCACAGGCGCTCTCGAACCTCGTCTGTTCGAGAAAGAAGACGTGACCATTCGTTACGTCTCGTCGCTCGAAGGCAAGGGCAATTTAGACGATTACGAGTCGCTGCTCGCCGAGCGCTTACAACTGCGCTTGCAGGCCGAAGTCGCCGCCGGATACGCCCTCATAGGGCCGCACAAGGATGACCTGGAGATACTTTTCGATGGGCGCGACATGCGAGCTTTCGGAAGCTCCGGGCAACAGCGTAGCGCGTTGATAATACTTGACTTAGCTAAGGTTTCGGTGTATTATTCCTGGCATAATGAGTATCCACTTTTCCTCATCGACGATGTGGATGCGGAACTGGATAGGAAACGCATAAATCGCTTGCTGGAATACCTTGAGAATCGTACTCAAACATTCATCACGACATCGAAAGAGAGTCTTGTGGAGCAGTTCATAGCGCAAGCAAATGTTTATCGTGCGAGTGATGGCATGATAACGGAAGGCGCTCGCAGGGAGGCGCTAATTTCTTCTGCCGCGGGCAATGCCGAAGGCATCTAAGAAGAGCGGGAACGGGGCCAAAAGCGCCGTCCCGAAACAGACAATAATTTAACAGTTAAGGTTTCAAAGAGGAGATAGGTTTGGCTTCAGCATCATCAACATTACCTAAGAAAAAAGGTACGGCTTACGACGCTGGCTCGATCACCGTTCTCGAAGGGCGTGACGCGGTGCGTAAGCGCCCGGCCATGTACATCGGCTCGACGGGCGACTTGGGTCTGCATCACTTAGTGTACGAGGTCGTAGATAACTCCATTGACGAGGCGCTCGCCGGCCACTGCGACACGGTCGAAGTGACGATTCACCTGGACGACTCGATCACGGTCGTCGACAACGGGCGCGGCATCCCCGTCGATTATCACAAACAGGAGAAGAAGAGCGCCGCAGAGGTCGTGATGACCAAGCTGCACGCCGGCGGAAAGTTCGATTCCAACGCTTACAAAGTGTCTGGCGGGCTGCACGGCGTCGGCGTTTCGTGCGTCAACTTTCTTTCCGAAACGCTCCGCCTGGAAATCTGGCGTGAGGGCAAGACCTACGAGCAGGAGTACGAGCGCGGCATCCCCGTCACGAAACTCGAACAGACCGGCAAGACGCGCAAGCGCGGCACGAAGATCACTTTTAGGCCGGACCACGAAATCTTCACCGAGACCAAGTTCAGCTTCGACAAGCTGTCCGAGCGCCTGCGCGAAAAGGCTTTCCTGAACAAAGGCATTCGCATCAGCATCAAGGACGAGAGGGAAGAGACCGAGCGCTCGCACGAGTTTTACTACAGGGGCGGCATCGCGGAATTCGTCAAGCACCTCAACAAGAACAAGACGACGCTCCACGACAAGCCCATCTATTTCGAGCGCGCGGGTGACTCGCTGTCTATAGAGGTGGCGATTCAATACAACGACGGCTACGACGAAAAGGTCTATTCCTTCGCCAACAACATCAACACGGTTGACGGCGGCTCACACCTTTCCGGCTTCCGCTCGGCTTTCACGCGCACCGTCAACGCCTACGTGCAGTCCTCCGGGCTCGCCAAGAATTTCAAAGGCTCGCTTTCGGGCGACGATGTCCGCGAAGGTCTCGTCGCGGTGATTTCCGTCAAGCTGCCGCAGCCCCAGTTCGAAGGGCAGACCAAGGGCAAACTCAACTCCGACGTTAAAGGCGCTGTGGAATCTTTCCTGAACGAGCGCCTGACGGAGTATTTTGAGCAGAACCCGACCGTCGCCCGTAAAATCGTTGGCAAATCTGTGGACGCGGCACGCGCACGTGAGGCGGCCCGTAAGGCCAGGGAGATCGTCCGCAAGGGCGCAATCGGTTCGACCATGCTTCCAGGCAAGCTGGCCGACTGCCAGGAACGCGACCCTGCGCTCTGCGAGATTTACATTGTAGAAGGAGATTCCGCTGGGGGTTCGGCCAAACAGGGGCGCGACCGGAAGAATCAGGCCATCCTCCCGTTAAAAGGTAAAATCTTGAACGTCGAGAAGGCCCGATTCGACAAAATGCTCGGCCACGGCGAGATAAAAACGCTGATTACGGCGCTCGGAACGGGCATAGGCAAGGACGACTTCGACATCGGAAAGCTCCGTTATCATAAGATTATTCTGATGACGGACGCGGACGTTGACGGCTCGCACATACGTACATTGCTCCTCACCTTCTTCTACCGGCAGATGCCGGAGCTAGTTGAGAGGGGTCACGTCTTCATCGCCCAGCCGCCGTTGTTCAAAGTGAAACGAGGCAAGCGCGAGGAGTACATCAAGGACGAGCGTTCGATGGTGCGCTACATGATGCGGCAGGCCACGGGCGACCTGAAGGTGACGGCTGATAACTCCAGCGCAGCCATAGAGGGGCGCGACCTGGCGCGCTCGCTTGAGCAGATGGTGGAGTTCAAACGCTACTGCGAGAAGGCCACGCGGAGGCTGGGGGGCGACAGTCGCCTGCTCAATATTCTGTTGGAGGCTTTTGCCGGCCGCGAGGGCGTGCTGCGCAACGAAGGAGCGACGCTGCGCAACGTTTTCGAGGACAGGGACGAAATGACTGCCATCGAGGGCATCATGGCCGACGAAGGCTATATGACGGACCTTTCGACCGATGAGGAGCACGGCCTCTGGCAGATCAAGACTGCCTCGGATTCGGGCGTCCAGGTCTGTATTGACTGGAACCTCGCCAGCTATGTCGAGTTTCAGAAGGCGGTTGAGCTTTACACAGCTTTGGAAGACCGCCTGGCGGCTCCGTTCGTGGTGGGCGAGAACGGCTCCAGCGAAAAAGTCGAGACGCGCGAGGCGCTGCTTGAGCGCGTGCTGGCGGCGGCCAAGAAGGACTTGACGATCCAGCGCTACAAGGGGCTCGGCGAGATGAACCCGGAGCAGCTCTGGGAGACGACGATGAACCCGGACAAGCGCACGCTGTTACAGGTGAAAGTTGACGACGCGGTGGAGACCGACCAGATTTTCACCGTACTGATGGGCGACGCCGTCGAACCGCGCCGGCGCTTCATAGAGGACAATGCCCTCGACGTCAAGAACCTGGACGTTTAGTTTCGGAGACACGAAAAAGCGTAGAGCGCCAAACGGACGAGAAGATATTTGACACTCTACGCTTCGTTGTATAAACTACAGCTCCCTTTTCCTCCTGTGGATCTTCCCGCTGCATGCATCTCGCGTATGCAGCGGAATTTTTTTGTGCGCCAGTATCTCAGCTCAAGAAGAGGCCACTTGATCGAACGCCTCTATATCCCGGCCGCCCGTCGATTGTAAGAGCTTAATCAGGCGCGTCACCTCGTCCTCCGGGACCTGTGCGATGAGCACCGAGTCGCCTCTGCTCAGGTGTTTCTGGTAGAGCCGCGCCAGGATGCCGGGCACCAGCCGCTTCAGCGAGTCGAAGCGGCCCGCTGCGGTCCCTAAAGGGCTGATGACGGAAAACAGTCGCGAGTCAAAGCCGCTCGCGGCCGCCGAAGCGAGCAGCCGAGTGGCAGATTGTTGACTGTCAAAGGCTGACACAATAGTTTTAGCCATGACACTGCTCCAATTTTTGAAAATCCGAACGCCGTGGAATTAAGTGCTCGAACCGCCGGAACTGCCCGCCTTGCCGCCGGCCAGCCCCGACGCCGTCTGCTCGTCCAGGTCCAGACGCTCCGATTCGTTAACGCCGTGCTGGTTGTAATAGCCGCCGGGCGCGAACTGCCCCGACTCGCCGATGTCCAGCGAGCGTTGGTCGTTCGCCGGGTTGACTTCCTCGGCGGCGTTCGGCGTGGCGTCCGGCTTGAGGTCGGGATCGGCGTTTTTCTCTTCCAAAGAAGTCTGTCTCGGATTGTCGTTAGCCATTGGTCTTCTCCTCGTTCTGAAAAGTTAGTTGCTGATTTGCGCCGATTCGCCGAAGCGCTCGACGCGGAAACGGGAAAGTTTGAGCGGCGCGCCGGGCGGGATGCCCGCCTTACGCGTGGCAATGTCCACCTGCTGGCGCGCGGTCTCGACGCCCTGAAGGTTCGGCAGGAGCAGCCCGCGCCGCGTCCCGCTCTCGTCTTCGACGATGACCCCGTAAATCTTCGGATCGAGTTCCTCGAACTCGGCCGGCTCAGGCGGCGACAGCACGTCAACCGAGTAGCGCAAATGTGCCAATTCTGAGGACGCGACCGGGGCGAAGCGCGGGTCGCGCGTGGCCGAGCTGACGGCGTTGGCGATGATCTCCTGGGCCAGACTCTGCTTCGCAGGCTCTATCGTCCCGATGCAGCCGCGCAAGTCGCCTTCGTCCGTCTTGATGGAGACGAAGCAGGCGGCGCGCTCTTCGAGCAGGGGATGTGACGCGGGAGCCGTTTCAATCGCACGGCCCTCGCGCACGAAACTCTCGACGGCCATGCGGGCCAGGGCCGGGATTGCTTCGTCGGTCGTCTGACCTTGAGCCTCATTCTCATCAACCACGCGTTCTTTCGCCGCGCTCGTCGCGCGCGCCAGTTGAGCGACCAAATAGCCTACGCCGAATGGGGCTTCGTAGTTGAGGACTTCGTAAGCGGGCGCAACCGTTTCGACCGCGCCGAGGGCGATGAGCATGGAGCGGTAGCCGCATTCGCCCGCGCGCCTTCTCAAATCCTGATCGATGTTGATGATTCGCTCAGGCCGGCCCTCGCGTATGGCTTCGACCACCTCTTCGTCGAAGACGTGTGCCTGCGGGTAGAAGCCTGCGGGCGCATCCGGCTTCAGCCTGTGGCTCAAGTCGCCGCTGGCGATGAAGGCAACGGCGCGCCCCGTCTCGTCGGCCGCGCGCCTGATGCAGGCGCCGAAGCGCATGTGGTCTTCGTTCGACAGGAAGCTATAGCCGAGCGCGACGACGCGGCCGCGCCAGCCGTTGCGTTGCAGGAAGTAGAGCGGGACGGCCGTGCCGTGATCCAGGTCGTGGCCGCGGATTCCGACCACCTCGTAGCTCTCATGGGCCGCGGCGCGCGAAATCGCGCCGAGTATCTCTTCGTCGAGCGGGGCCTCGACGCGCGCACCGGGCGCTCGAAAGTTTGCGAAGTCGCCGTAAAGCTGCGCGTCCTGGTAGGCGACGAAAGCGCCTGCTTTGAGCGGCGCGTGTGGCGAGACGAGCACGACCGTTTCGGCTCCGCTCTCGACGAGGCGCTCCGTGAACTCGCGCATGGCCTCTATGGAGCCGCGCACTTCCGCGACCGCCTCGCGCCCGACTTCCGGGACCATGATCGGCGGGTGCGGCGCGATGCCTGCGAAAACCAGTGAGCCTCCTGCTGCTGCGCTCATCTCTATTCGACCTGGCCGTAGACCTGCGGCTTAGACCACAGTGGGCCGCTGAACGGGGGAATGCACAAGGGCCTCGGACCCTGAAAAGGCCGGAGCCGTTTGGGAAACTGTCCTGGAGGGAACGTCTGCGATTTTATCACACTCGACGGGCACAGCAGCAAGGCGGAATTGCGCCGCCGCGCGTCAGACCTTTATGATGTGCTTGATGACGGGCGAGAGATTCGACGTGCTGATTGTGGGGGCGGGGCCGGCCGGCTCGTTCGCGGCCGAACGGCTGGCGCGCGGCGGCACGCGCGTGGCGCTCTTCGACGGCCGCCCCGAAAATTCCCCGAAGGCGTGCGGCGGCGGCGTCACCTCGAAGGCGCTGAGGGCCTGGCCTCACTTGCTGGAAGCCGTGGGGCGAACCATTGGCGAGCTTGAGCTGTATTCGCCCGGAGGCAAGAGGCTGCACCTGAAGCTCGAAGAGCCTTTCGCCATCTACTCGCGCACGGCGTTCGATTCCTACCTGCGTGACCGAGCCGGCGAGGCTGGGGCGCACGTCTTCTCCGAGCGCGTTACGTTTCGTCAACGCGTCACTGACAACGAGGACTGGGTGCTGCGCGGCCGCGACGGCGCGGAGTGGATTGGGCCATTTCTCGTCGCGGCCGACGGCGCGAACAGTCCCGTAGCGAAGAAGCTGGCCGGAGCGCTTCCGCCCTCCGAGATGGAGGTCGCTTTCGGCTACCGCGCGCCGCTGCCGGAGGAAGGGGCCGCCCCGACTGTCGTCGCATTCCTCCCTGGCTGGGCCGGCTACGCCTGGGCGTTCCCGCGCGTTGATCACATCTCCTTCGGCATAGCCACCTCGCAGGACGCTTTCGACCACCATGCCCTCGACGATCTTCTGTGGAAGTTCATGGTCGGCTATTACCGGCAGCGCGCAGACAGTCGCGCACACCTTTGGCGCAGGCGCGCGCGTGACGAAGAAGCTTGCGCTTCAATCAGGAAAGAACTCGAAGGGACTGCGGAGCGTTACGCGGCGCGCATCCCTGGCCTCGCCGCGACGACGTGGGACACGCGGCGCGCGGCCGGCGCAGGTTGGGCCTTGCTCGGCGACGCCGCTGGCTTCGCGGACCCAGTCACGGGCGAGGGGATTTACTACGCGCTGCGCTCGGCGGAGCTTTTCGCGGAGAGCTACCTGGAAGGGCGGCCGCTCGATTATGAAAGAAGGTGGCGCGAGGATTTCGGCGGTGAATTGAGGCGGGCAGCGGAGATGCGCCGCCGCTTCTACGGAAACTTCTGGGGCGCGCCTTTTACGGAAAGGATGATTGAACTCGGACGCGCGCACCGCGGAATCCGCCGCGTGCTGCGCGAGTTGGTCGCCGGCGGCCAGGGCTACGTCAACCTCAAACGCAAGCTCGCGCGCAACGCCCTCTGGCCGCTGTAAAGCAATGCGGAATGATGAACGATGAATGATGAATTAAAAAGCAATCCTCTTTCATTCATCATTCATCACTCCGCATTCATCATTGCTTTGCGTGCAGGCGCTCGGCGACGAGGGCGACGCCGATGCCGACGGCGAGCGCGCCGATGAACTGAAGGATGCCGGTCACGCCGAGGGCGCGCAGGCCGAGCGTGCCGATAATCAGCCCGGCAATCAGGCCGATGTAGTAGGGCGCGTCTTTTGGATCCATCATGTCAGTTACTCCCGCTTGACTCTGCCGGCTACTTCAAGTTGAACAGCATCTGTTCGCGCACCGGCTCAAGCATTATTACTTTAACCAATCCGTCAGCTAGAAGGAAGGCGAGCCCGACGATGAAGCGTCGCCAGCGCAGGCTCGCGTCCCCGCTCATCCCCGTCATGCGCCGCAGCGAGAACGAAATAATCTCGAAGGCTATGAACAGGTATCCCAACCCCCGCAGCCAAGACCAGACGTGCCACCCGAGCGCGAGCGAGAGCGCCTGGTTGCTGCTCTCGGCCATCAACTGCGCGTTGTAGAAGTTCATCAGGTCAACCTCGAAGAAGCCCTGATAAAAGATGATGGCCCCGAGCGATGTGTAGCTGAAGAGGAGCGCCCCGCCGAGCAGTTTCAGGTGCGCAGGGACCCACGCTGACAACTGGTACTCAGGGTCCGTCCCCGTCTGTATCCACCCGATCTGTTTGTGCCAATAGTCCGTGGCCCCCGGCAGTATCGGCGCGACGCGCGCGGGGTCCGCGTAAGAGAGCGCGATGACGACGGCGCAGTGAGCCACGTAGGCCAGCGCCATGACGCCCAGGCCCTTGCGCCAGTCGTCGCGCCGCGCGCACGCCAGACAGAGCATCATCAGGAGCAGCGCGGAGATTAACTGGTGGCCGGGCGCGCCCGTCGCGTAAGAGACCAGAAACGGAATTGTGCCAGCCGCAATTGACGCCGGAACCCAGCGCGCCCCCGCGCAGAAGGTTTCGGCCAGGCCCGCGAAGTCGTAGGTTGCGCGGCGCGCCGACGGCGGCAGGCGAAGCGGCCATATCCAGTAGGGCACGGCACGCTCGGCCGCCGGGCCTCGTGCCCCGACGTTTGAGACGTTCAAGACTTCCACGGCAGTTTCCCGAAGCTACCTACGCGGAATCGGGATGATGAACCAGCCCGTCGTCGAGTAAAGGATGAGATTGCCGACGCCGAAGATGAGGATGAAGATGATCCATCCCCACGCGCCGCTGCTGGTGCTCTGCTGGGCCTGCGGCTGCGGCTGCCAGTTGGACGGCTGCTGCCAGTTCGGGGCCTGCTGCCCAGGCGGCGTCGGGTAGCCTCCCGGCGGCGGGTAACCCGTCGGCGGCTGCTGTCCTCCCTGCCACGGCTGCTGATAGCCGCCCTGCGGAGGCTGCTGGTAGCCACCTTGCGGCGGCGGCGGTTGCTGGTAGCCCTGCTGCCGCGGCTGCTGCCAATCCTGGTAGGGCGGCGGCTCCTGGTATGGTGAGGGTTCCTGATAGTCGGGCGGCTTCTGCGAACGGTCGTTGGGATTGTCGCTCATAATCGTCCTCCTGCTGGAGTAGTTTCAGTGGCTGACTATCGTTCGAGGCGTTCGAGCGCCTCCGTGATCTTCGCGGTCAAATCATCCGTCCGGCGCTTGATTGACCACTGCCGGGCTTTGCGCAGGAGCGGAATCGCTTCTTTCGCCCCCGCCAGCTCAAGGAATTTCAGCGCGCGCGTCTTCTGGTTGACGTTGCCGCCGACGAGACTGCGTTCGGCGCGCGCAAGATACAGGCTCCGGTCTGCGGCGACGAGAGCCGCAGGCGTGCGCTGCGGAGGCGGGTCGGGGCGCGTCATCCAATCGTCGTAGAGGAGCAGGCGCTCCTCCGCGGTGAGCCTGCTGAACGCCTCCGCATCAATCTTACCACTCTCTGCCGCCCCGTCGGCCAGCGTTTTCATGTTCGCCGGAAGCTGGCCGTATTTCTCCTCTATGAACTTCTCGAAGAACGGGCGCTCGGCGGCTATCACGACGGCCAGCGCGACGCTCCCGGCGAACATCGCGCCGAGCAATAATAGCTGACCTTTGAGCGTTCTCAGCTCCCGTTTATTCATAGGACGAGACGACGGCGAACTTTTGTTCGACGACGCGCCGCGCCACGACGCGCAGCGCGAGGACGAGCGCGGCGAGCGCCGCGAAGTAGATGGCGAAGCCCGCCAGCGAGCGGCTCGCGAAGTAGTGCGCGACGGCGAGCGACATGGCCGTGGCGTTGACGGCCCCTGCGAAGAGTGCGACGCCGCCCGTAATCGAGCCGCGCGCGGCCGGGGCGCTGAAAGGGAATCTGCGCATGATGCCGATTTGCGCCGCGTGCCCCGCCCCTACGACGACGAGCCAGCCGGCGGCCGTGTGCATTAACGCGTGCCAGAAGTCGCGCCAGACAAACGCGAAGACGACGAGCAGCGCGAAGAGGAGCGGCAACATGATTCTGTAAGTCACGGCCTTGCGCAAGCCTTCCGTGAACCTGAAGCAGTCACCGACGGGCGCGGACCAGAGCAGCCACGAGGCGGCGTGGTCGCGGCTGAAGTTCAAGTTATGTATGACGGCCGGCAAGGGGTAGGCCAGCAGGTACAGGGCCGCGACGGGCAGCACGACATTCGCAGGGCTGCGGCTGACGAACGGGTCACCAAGTTGGCCTGTGAAGAGTCCAAGCATCACGAGCGCGAGCGTCACGCCGAGCGTGGGCCAGCTACGCATACGCAGGTCGTGATCGCGCTTGAGCATGGTGGAGCAAAGCCAGAAGGCCGCGCGCTCCTGCCGCGTGTGCGTCAGCAGCCCCGTCAGTCTGCCGCCGAGTCTTCCAGGCGCGGCGAGCGCGGGCAGCGTCGCCCTGCGCCACGCTGTGCCCCCAGGCTCCATCCGGCCGTACATCGCGGAGACGCGGCCCAACACCAGCGCCCACACGGCCGCGACGAAGAGAGCGCCCGCGCCCAGAATCCACCAGGCGGTCGCGGCCGACGCGCTGTCCACAAAATGGGCCAGCCACGCGGGCGGCAGGTACGCGAGCCAGCCCGGCGGGTTATAGGCGGCCATCTCCAGCCTGTCCTGCCCGTCGCGCAGGACTGCCTGCCCGCCGTAGAAGGCGATCATGATGAGAATGGTCTGCGTCCACGCCAGCACCTCGCGCACGGCGTCCGAGGGCCGACCGCTCAGCGTCGTGTAGAGCAGCAGCAGCACGCCCACCACCGCCAGGTTGCCGACCAGCGCGGCGCCAACATACGCGGGCAGGTACGCCCAGCTCGTGTCGCGCAGTCCCAGCCCGATTATTGCCGGAAAGAGGTTGAGCGCCGCCGTCATCAGCAGCACGTAGCCCAGTAGGTTCGTCAGCCGAGCCGCCGAGTAGGTCCGCAGCGGGACGGGGCGATGTCCGACGACGTTCAAGTCCTCCGCGTCGAGCACGACCTCGTTGAACTCGACGATGAGCGAAGTTCCCATCACCAGCATTGACACGCCCAGGTTGACGAGCGCGAAGAAGAACGCGTCCACGCGCGCGAAGAGGACCGCGCAGGTGATGACACTCAGAAGCAGGTACTGGCCGACGACCCAGAAGAGCGGCGTGATCAAGTCCTTCGGCTTAGAGGCGGTCGCGCGCCCGAACTGCTGGCTGCGAAAATCCATCAACACGTACGCCCGCAGCAGCGCACGGTACGGCCGCGGCCTCACGCCCAAACGCCGCAGAACGCGGTCGGCCAAGCTAGTGGGAGGGATGTTGGTGGTTGCGCTCATCTGAAGAGTCCCGTCAGGGACGCGGTGAAAATAGCCCAGCACTTCAGTGCTGGGAACCGTGCGGGAAATGTTATCGAGTCCCGTAGGGACGGCCGAAATCTTCTGTCGTCCCCACGGGACTCAATTAATTTTCCGACCTCTCCCCAGCACTGAAGTGCTGGGCTATTACCAAGCGTCCCTGACGGGACGAAACGACTCCCGGCGCTCATCACTTTTCGTTTGTGAAAGAGCCGAGAAAAGCTCCCACCAGTTCGCGCTGGTCTTCGGGCGCGGTGAGCGAGCGGAAGAGCGTTTCGAGCGTGCCGCGCTCTGGGGACGAAAGGAGTTGGGAGGTCAGGCCGTCTGCGACGATACGGCCGCGGTCCAGGATAATGACTCGCTCGCAGAGGCGCTCGACCACGTCGAGGATGTGCGAGCAGTAGAGGACGGTCTTGCCGCGGTCTGCGAGGCCGCGCACGATGTCTTTAATCATCCACGCGGCGTTGGCGTCCAGGCCCGACAGGGGCTCGTCGAAGAGCACGACTTCCGGGTCGTGAAGCAGGGCGGCCGAGATGACGACCTTCTGCCTCATGCCCTTGCTCAGGGTGTCCAGGCGGCGGTCTGCGGCGTCTGTGATCTGGAACAGTTCGAGCATCCGGGCCGCGCGCTCCGCGACCTCCGCGGGCTCCATCTCGTGGAGCGCGCCGCAAAGCGCCAGGTACTCGTTCGCGCTTAAGGTCGAGTAGACCGTGCCCGTCTCCGGCACGTAGCCGATGCGGCGTTTGACTTCGAGCGGCGTTAGCGCGACGTCGAAGCCCGCGACGCTGGCCGCGCCTGAGGTGGCCCTGAGCGTGCCCGTGAGAATCTTGACGGTGGTGGATTTTCCGGCCCCGTTCGGGCCGAGGTAGCCGCAGACCTGCCCGGCCGGCACTGTGAAACTGACGTCGCTGAGCGCCTGCGTCTCGCCGTAAGTCTTGGTCAGTCGTTGGACGTTAATCATTTTCGGGCGCGGGCGGGTTTGAGGGGAAGCGCGGCCGTCAGCTCGCGGCGTCGTTCTGGGGGACGAGCAACATCTCCCGCGCCTTTTCGAGCGCGCCGGCGTTCTCCAGCACCAGCCTGAGACTGGCCAGAATTTCCGCGCGCGGGTGCGAGCGCGATTCCGAAAGCATCTTGACGAATCTGGGCATCTCGCGCAGCCCCTGCACGACGTAGAGCGAGATTTTTTCCGCGTCGAGCCGCTCCCGCCCCTCGCTCACTAAGACCTCGACGAGCCTGCGACGCACGTCCTCGAACATGTCGAATTCCAGACTGTTGTCTTCCGTCATCTGCTTTACCCCTGCGAGCTAATGAGACGAGGCGGGCGAGGTCTGATTGCGCATTTTAACACAGTGACGAGTGACGAGTGACAAGTGACGAGTTAAAAACCTTCTTTCTTTTACTCGTCACTCGTCACTGCTGTATAGGGTGCGAGCCGCCGCTTGAGTTCCTCTGGGAGCGGGACGGTCTCGAAGGTGTCGCGGCGGACGGCGACGAGGACGAAGTGCGCTTCGGCGACGAGCGAGTCTTCGCCCTTGCGGCGGACCTCGAAGTTGAGCCGCAGGGATTTTGTGCCAACGCGCCCGACGTAGACGGCGACTTCCAGCAGGTCGTCGAGCTGGGCAGCCCGCCGGAAGTCGCATTCGAGGTGTACGCGCGGCAGCCACACGTCCAGCTCGTCGAACATCACGCTGTAGGGCAGCCCGACCGAGCGGAACAGCTCCGTCTCCGCGAACTCGAAGAAGCGTATGTAAGCGCCGTAGAAAATAATGGACGCCGCGTCTACGTCGCCCCAGCGCACGCGCTCCTCGATGGTGAATTTGGAAACTTCGCTGATAAAGCCCCTCCGTGCCGGTCAGTCGAACCAGACCGTGTCCGACAGCCACTTGCCGTCCGTCTGCACCAGCGTCGTCAGCGTCCGCCCGTTCTTCATCTTAACTTTCATGGTCTTCTTGCCCTCGTACTCGCCGGGCTCGGCCGAGGCCCAGAGGTCGTCCATCGTGTAGCGGCCAGCCTCGCCTTTGGCCTTATCGACGCGCTCTTTGGTGATGCGGTCGCGCAGGCGTTCGGTAAAACAGGGTCTGAGCTTGTCGGCGTCGCCGGCCTTGACCAATTCGAACTGATAAGCGAGGGAGCCTTTCGGGTCTGAGAGCGACGAGTCCGCGCCGCCTTCCTTTTTACCGCAAGCGACGAACACGAGGGAAGCGGCTAACAACAACAGCAGATAACGAGTGGTCTTCATAGAGTCCTCCTGCGATGGTTGGGAGTTCAGAGGTAAATCTTCCGTCGTCTGGCATGGTGGAGCTTGGACCAGAGCGGGCGAAATGTATCAGGCTTTGTCTAAGGTTGCAATTCGTCGAGGAAAGTTTTGAGCGCGCGGTTGAACTCTGCTGGGCGCTCGACGTTCGAGAGGTGCGACGCATTCTCTATGACCTGTAGCCGCGAGCCGCGTATCTCGCGGCGCATCACCTCAGCCTCCTTCGGCGGCGTCAACTGGTCATCGCTCCCGACGAGAATCAGAGCGGGGACGAGCACGTCCTCCAGAAACGAGGTCTGGTCGTGTCGCACGGCCATCCCGCGCAGCGCGGCCGCAGCGCCGCGCGCTGGCGTCTTCAGAATCATCTCGCGCACGCGCGCCGCGACCGACGGCCTCTCGGCCAACGTCTCGGCCGTCAGCACCTTCTTGAGAAAGTCGTCGGCGATAGCAGTCGTGCCTTCCTCCAGAATCTTTCGGGCCTGCTCCTCGCGCGTCTTGCGCGCTTCGTCAGTGTCGGCCCCCGGCCGCGTGTCTGCGAGGATGAGTGCGCGTGCGCGCAGCCGGTGGCGGCGGTAGAAGGCGAGCGTGACGTAGCCACCCATCGAGAGGCCGCCGACGGCCGCGCGCTCGATGCCCAGCTTGTCCATGAGCGCGGCCACGTCGTGGGCCATTTCATCCATCGTCGCCGAAGCGTCCTCGCCGCCCGTCGTCTCCCCCATCCCGCGCAGGTCAGGCGTGATGACGCGGTAAGCGTCGGCGAGCGCCTCCGCCTGCTCCCGCCACATCGAGCGGTTGAAGGGGAAGCCGTGCAGGAGGACGACCGCGGGGCCTTGGCCTCGGTCGTCGTAAGCCATCTCGATGCCGCGCACACGTACACGCGCCGCAGCCGCCATCACACACCTCTCATTTCACGCGGCTCGTCCGGCGTCTCAGAAAATCCATCAGGACGAACTGCGATAAGTTGTTCGGGTTGGCAAAGTAGGCTTTGCCGTTGGTCATCGCGGTCATCTCTTTGACGAAGTCTACGAGGTAATAGTCGCTCGCCAGCATGAAAGTGTTAATCATGACGCCGGCCTTGCGGCACGCCTGAACCTCCTTGAAGGTCTCGGCCATGACGAACGGGTCCAGGCCCATGGGGTTCTTGTAGAGCACGCGGCCAGAGGAGTCCGTGCGCGCGCCGCCGTAATTCCTGCGCCCCATTGGCGCGGCGCTCGCGCCGTCCAGAAAGCAGGCGGTCGGCTTGCCGTCCGTGACCATCACGATCTGCTTCATCTCCTTGCGCTGCGCTTGCAGGAGGCGGCGCGCGAGCCTCAAGCCTTCGGCCGTGTTGGTGTGATACGGGCCGACCTGTGTCGTGGCGAGCTTCGCCATCGGCAGCTCCTCGGCGGAGTCGTGGAAGAGCACGACCTTGAGCGAGTCGCCTGGGTACTGCGTGCGAATCAGGTGCGCGAGCGCGAGCGCGACCTTCTTGGCCGGCGTGAAGCGGTCCTCGCCGTAAAGAATCATCGAGTGCGAGCAGTCGAGCATGACGACCGTGGCGCACGAAGACTGGTAGTCGCACTGGTGGACGTGCAGGTCTTTGTATTCGAGGTTGAGAGGAACCTGAAGGCCCTCGCGCTGGATGGCGGACAGCAGCGTCGTGTTAACGTCCAGGTTGACCGTGTCGCCGAACTCGTAAGGCTTACTGGCTTGCGCGGCTTCGACGCCGGTCGAGAGGTGCTGCGTGTCGTGGCGGCCGACAGACGACTTGCCCAAACTCCCCAGTAGATTCCTGAGAGTCTTGTAGCCCAGGAAGTCCAAGCCCTTCTCCGTCACCTCGAAGTGAACGTCCCGCGGCAGAGGCTCGGACACCTCGCCCGGCCCGCCCATGCGCTGCTGCCGCCTCTGGCTCTCGCGCGGCTGCTCCTCGCGGAGCTTCAAATAGCCCTCTTCGACCAGCCGCTCGATTAACTGGTTGAGCATCTCTTCGAGGAGCGAGCCCTTGAACTGGCCCTCGTTGTCGGCGAGCATCTCCTGAATCTGCCGCTCGTTGAGCAGCCCTTGATCCACGAGCGCCTGGAGCAGCGCCTGGCGCAACGCGTCGAGCGACGTGTCCTGCGACCGCCGCTGCCGCGTCCAGTAGTAATCGTCGTCGTAACCCGATTGCAGCACCGAATCCGACAGCGCGTCCATCAGGTCGCCCAGGTTGAGAGAGGAAATGTCCAGACCCTTGAACTTGGAATAACGTGTGAACTTCATATTACGTCAATACTTCTCCACGTCTAGAAATCTGAGCGTGATCGGAATTAATCTTGCTCACGGCCTATCACCTCACTTCCTGAGTGCCTAACTATAACGCCCCGTCTCGGTCAGGTCATCATAAATCATGCCGCGGCGGTCCTTCTTGGCCTTGGTGGCGGCCGTGTAGCCGCCCTCCTCGTTGCGGCTGATCTTGTTCTGCGCGTAGAGACCTTCGAGGGCGAACTCGCAGGCCGAGACGACGTGCGCGTGGTCCGAGCGCTTGAAGTCGAAGGGGACGAGCGCCGTCTCGATCAAGTCTGGGACGACTTGCAGGAGGTTCATGCACTCGGCGGCCGAGGCCGTGTCCGCGAGGCGCAGGTTGTTGCCCGCGTCGAACCAGCGGACGGCGTCCGTGAAATCTATCCCGACGAAGTAGCCCTCGAAGATTTCGCCGGCCGCGCGCTTGATTAAGTCTCTGGCGATCTTGTTCGCCCCGATCTGCTCGCCCTCGTATTCCAGCTCCATCTTGCCTGTGATCGAAGGCACGGCGGCGTAGATGTCCGAGATGCGCGGCACAATTTCTTCTTCCTCTGTGAGGAGCGCGCGGCGCTCGGCGTTCGAGATGACAGACTCTGTGACGGTGATGGGCAGGCGTTGCGAGACGCCTGAGCGCTTGTCGATGCGCTGGTCGTCGCGCGCCTCGAAAGCGATCTGCTCGATGATGTCACGGATGAAGTCAGGCAGGTCGAGCTTGAACTCTCCGAGCCCTTCGCGCTCGGCCCAGGCTTCCTGGCGCGTGATCTCGACGCCGAGCTGCAAGTCCGCGGGATAGTGCGTCGTAATCTCCGCGCCGATGCGGTCCTTCAAGGGCGTGATGATCTTGCCGCGCGCCGTGTAGTCCTCCGGGTTGGCCGAGAAGACGAGCATCACGTCGAGGGGCAGGCGCACGGGGTAGCCCTTAATCTGCACGTCCCCCTCCTGCATGATGTTGAAGAGGCCGACCTGAATCTTGCCGGCCAAATCCGGCAGCTCGTTGATGGCGAAGATGCCGCGGTTGGCGCGCGGCAAGAGGCCGTAGTGAATCGTCAGCTCGTCCGAAAGGAGGTGCCCGCCCTTGGCCGCCTTGATCGGGTCCACGTCGCCTATGATGTCGGCGATGGTCACGTCGGGCGTAGCGAGTTTTTCGACGAAGCGCGAGTCGCGCTCGACCCACGCGACGGGTGTCGAGTCGCCGTGAAGCTCGACCGTTTGGCGGCCGTAGGCCGAGATGGGGTGGAACGGGTCGTCGTTGATCTCCGAGCCGGCGATGATGGGGATCGAAGCGTCAAGGAGGTCTGTCAACTGGCGAATGATGCGGCTCTTGGCCTGGCCGCGCAGGCCCAGGAGGATGAGGTTGTGGCGCGCGAGCACGGCGTTCGTGATCTGCGGCACGACCGTCTCGTCGTAGCCGAGGATGCCTGGGAAAAGTCTTTCGCCGGCGCGCACTTTACGCACGAGGTTCGCGCGCATCTCGTCCTTGACCGAGCGGACGCGGTATCCGCTCTCCCTGAGTTCGCCTAAGTTCTTCGCTAAAGCCATCTGTTAAATACCTGTCCTTGTCTGTCTCGTGTTTGATTGATGAAGACGAAGCTTTTCAGCCCGCCGACGGGTTCGTGTCGTTAGCAATATAGCAACCGTCGGCGCGTTGGGCCACCGTCTTCTCGGCCGAGAGTTTTTCCAGGTGCGCGACGACCGCGCGCTCGGCCATCGCGTGCGCCTTCGGGTGAACGTCCGTGTAGACGCGCGCGACGATCTCGCGCGGCGTCGCCGCGCCGGCGCGGACGGCCGCGAGGATGTTTGCCTCGCGCTCGTGCCGGTGCGCTATGTACTCTTCGATTTTCGCGCGCGGGCCGCCGATGGCCGGGCCGTGTGCGCCGAAGAGGACTGTCAAGTTGGGGAGAGCGCGCAGGCGTTCGAGTGAGCGCAAGTAGTCTTGCATGTTGCCTTCGGGCGGGTCAATGAGGACGGAGCCGAGGCCCACTATGTTGTCGCCCGTGAGGAGCGCGCCCGTCCGCTCTTCGTAGAAGCAGAGGTGGCCGCGCGCGTGGCCCGGCGTGTGCAGCGCGCGCAGAGTGAGCGAGGGTTCGCCCTGAAGCTCTATCACCTCTTCGTCCTCAATCAAACGGTCAACACGAATTGTGCCAGCGAGGGCTTCGGCCGTCAGGCGGTGCGCGGCGACCTTCACTCGCCCGCCCAGGTGTTCGAGGAGGTGGCCGACGCCGCCGACGTGGTCCGGGTGCAGGTGCGTCAGGATGATCTCCCGCAAGCGACGCCCTTCGTTCAAAAGCTCGTCCACGCAAGCGGCAAGCGCCTGTTGCTCTTCTACGTAAGGCGAGGCCGGGTCTATGACGACGAACTCTTGCGTGCCTACGAGGTATGCGTTCGTGTGCGTCGCGGGCGGCTTGGTGGGCGTGCGGACGGGGAAGCAGATGAAGCCGGGGCGAAACTCTATCCGGCGAACGGGCTCGCGGTGAGCTTGCGGGACCGAGAGGAAACGATCAACCAGATCGTCTGTGACGCCGTCCGAGAGAGTTTTTAAGGCGTGAAGCACGGGGGGAGCCGTGAGGACTTCCGAGCGCTCCCAGCGGGCGACCGCCTCGCGCGCCCTAGTCCACTCGCCCGACTCCAGCTCGGCGTCGCCCGTGACGCGCGGCTCCTGCTTCGCAGGGCAAGTCGCCAGGAAGAACCAAGTGTCGAAGCGTCGCGGGCTGAAGGGCGGCGTGACCCAGCGCCCTGCGTAGGTGAAGTCTCGTGCGTCCAGTCGCAGGCCGTAGTGACTGAGCAGCGCGGGGAACGTCATCCGCCCGGATTCCAGGTCGTCGAGGAGCGACGCGCGCTGCCCTTTCGTCAACGTCTCCGCGCCGCGCGCGACGAGCACGCCCACTTCTTCAAACAGCTCGCGCGCCGCGCAGGCTATCATCGCCGCCGTCTCAGCGTCGTCGCAATTCTCGACGCGCACGTCAGCGTCCGCCGCCTCGCGCTGCCCGCCGGGGAAAGCGTGGAAGCCCCCTAGGAACGCCATGCGCTCGCTACGCCGCACCCAGAAGAGTTCCGGGTCCGCAGGCTCAGTCCCCGCGCGCAGCAGGATGACGACCGCGGCGTCTTTCGGCGTCGCCGCAGACTTTTGTCCTTCAACGGGCGGCTTGGTTTGAATACTCATAAATTGATAACACGGCGCGCGGTTTTCAGCCCCGCCAGGGGCGACGTGAAAATAGCCCAGCACCGAAGCGCTGGGAACAAACGCGCAAAATGTTTGAGTCCCGTAGGGACGAGTAAACCTTCAGCCGTCCCTACGGGACTAAATTAAATTTTCTAAGGACAGACAGCGTGCTTTACTCTTGCCGCCTGAAACGTTCGCCGTCGGTTCCGTTCCAGGGGACGCCGCGCATGTGGTAGCCGCCCTCTTCCCAGAAGCCGGCCTGGTCTTCCGTGAGGAAGCGCACGCCCTTAACCCACTTGGCCGACTTCCAGGCGTAGAGCTGCGGGACGATGAGGCGCACGGGGCCGCCGTGGTCCGCAGGGATAGGCTGTCCGTCGTGCGACCACGCGAAGAGCGAGTCTTCGGCCAGAAAGTATTCGATGGGCAGATTGGTCGTCCACCCGTAATCGTAGCCGAAGACCAGGACAAACTTCGCCTCAGGCTTGACGCCGACGACGCGCGCGAACTCGCGCGCCGAGACGCCGCCCCACACGTTGTCGAGCCGCGACCAGCGCGTCACGCAGTGAAAGTCCGCATAGACCTTGACCGCCGGCAACTGCATGAACTCATCCAAAGACCACGCTCGCGGGCGTTCGACGAGGCCGTCCGCCTCGAACCGCCACGTCGCCAGGTCTATGTCGGGCGTGCCGTGCGCGTCCAGGACCGGCCACTTGCGCGTGCGCGTCTGCCCCGGCGGGACGCGGTTGGCGCGCCGCGTGTCCGGGCTGATGACGACCTCCGGCTCCTTGACCTCCTCCGGCCGGCGCGGGTCGCCTTTCTGGTAGAGCGGGTCGTTGAACAGATTTCCAAGAAAGCTCATAACTATTTCAGTGGTCAGTGGTCAGTGGTCAGTGGTCAGTTAAGAGCAAAAGCGTTTTTCTTTTAACTGACCACTGACCACTGACCACTGACCACTACTTCTTCACGTTCTTCTCGGCCAGGGCCATCAACTCGGCGGGCATCCATTTTCCGACGCCTTTGTCGGTGGAGCTGGAGATGCCTACGGTGCGGTCGTGCCAGTCGTCGGCGCTCCCCTGCGTGCCGCGTTGCTGCTCGTAGTTCTCCGTCTGCTCAAGGCTGAGGATGATGCCGTTGATGACCTCCTTCCAGTCCTTCTGCTGTATGCCGCGCATGACGAGCGGGAGCCCGGCCGTCCAGTCCTCCTCGGGCGCGCGCGCGTCCTGCTCAGGGATGGTCAGGCGGTCTGTGGGCGGGAACGGCTTTCCCTTGAACTCCTTCACGAGTGTTGCCTTTAACTCCTTGTAAGACGCCTTCGGGTTCTCCGCGCGCAACGCCTGCGCCCGGCGGAAAATGTCAGCCACGGTGGTCGGTTGCTCTTGAGCCATCTGAAGTCCCTCGTAGACCTCCTGCCGATTTGTCTTTGACGATACGGCTTACCTTACACGCCCCGCAGGCGAATCTCAACCGAATGCGTTCGTGTGACGCTCGGCAAAGTGTCACAGGGGCCGCACACCCACGCGGCGCGGGCCATCCATAATCGGCCATGATTCGACGACACGCAAAATCAATCCTGTGCGCCGCCGCGGCGACCGTGCTCTCCTTCGGTCTGGCGGCGGGAGGCGCTCGCCCGCAGACGCGCCCGCGCCTGGCCGGACAGACTTCCGCCGTGCGGCTGAGGGCCACGCTCGCGGTCCACAAGAAGAACATCACCGATATTTACTTCAGCCCGGACGGTGAGACGCTCGCCACCGTCGGTCAGGACGGCACGATCCTGCTCTGGAACGTCGGCACGGGCGCGACGAAAGCGACGCTCAGAATCGCGGACAAATACAGGCTGACCGGCCTGCTGTGGAGCCCGGACGGATTGCGCCTGGCGGCCTACGCCAATCGCGGGTGGTCTGGCGTGGCCGAGGTGCGAGTCTGGGACGCGCGCACGGGCGAGCTGAAAGTCACGTTCGAGCCGAACCACGCGAGCTACATGACGGACTTCGAGTGGAGCCCGGATGGCCGCCTTTTAATGACGGCCAGCGACGACGGGACCGTGAAGCTGTGGGACGCAGAGACGGGCCGCCTGGGGCAGAGCCTGGGGCAAGACCCGCGCGAGCCGGACGAGACGGACTCACTTTTGAAGTCCATCTTCACGCGCAAGAAGTTCGCCGAGATCAGGCACACCAACGGATATTTCGACGCCGCGGGCCAGACCGTTCTCACCCTCAGCATGGGCAGTTCCCCGAAGCTCTGGGACGTGGCTTCCGGGAAGTTAAAAACCACGCTGCCGCTGAGTGAAGAGAAGCCGGACGCGAAATACCCTTACTACCCGACCACCGCCCTGCTCACCCCTGACCGGCGGCTGGTAATCAGGAATGACGACGCCGGCGTGGCGCTCCTGGACACGGCGACCGGCCAGGTGAAGCGCTCGCTCGGACACACAGGCTCGCCGCTCGCCTT
Organism: uncultured Acidobacteriota bacterium; assembly: GCA_963848875.1. Lineage (GTDB taxonomy): Bacteria > Acidobacteriota > Blastocatellia > Pyrinomonadales > Pyrinomonadaceae > QHXM01. The sequence continues at coordinate 759 of CAWKFJ010000006.1, read as the reverse complement.
CAGCCCGGACGGGCGCACGCTCCTGGTCGTCGTCCGCGATCCGAAGTTTAGGTGGAGAGGCGGCGGCGAGGACACGCTGAGGCTCTACGACGTGGAGACGGGGCAAGTGCGGCTGACCTTCGAGAACGTTCCCGAAGGAGTCCAGGACATCTACTGGAGTCCAGACGGCAGCCACATCGTCGCGGCCGGCTGGGCGAAAACGAGTCCGCGCGTGCTCGACGCGCACACAGGGCGCGTCACGGGGCGTCTGCCTTACAGCGGATGCACTTCCGACAGCTGGTGGGACACAGGCTGCGAGGGCTTCCGTTTCAGCGCCGACGGGCGCGTCGTCTTCAAGCAGAAGAACCCTCTGAAGCTGTGGAGCACGGAGAACGGCCAGTTGCTCGCGCAGCTTGAGGACGTAGCCAGTCGCGCCGTCTTCAGCCCCACGGACAAGCATCTCCTCGTCACGAGGGGTCAGGACAAGCGGACGGCCCTGCTCTGGGAAGTCTCTGTTAGGTAGTGGTTCAGGTTGAAGAAGAGTGTGTGCTCAGGCGGCGTTCACCGCAGAGACGCAGAGAGCGCAGAGGGGGCGCAGAGAGTTGACTCAAGCCTCTGCGCAACCTCTAGGCTGGCACTGCGTCTCTGCGGTGAGTCCGACGCACAGCACACTCAACTCCAAACTGACCCACTACCCTCTGTTAAGTGAATTTGCCTCGGCTCGCCTTGCGTTCAGCTCTCATTTCTGGTCATCATAGCGCGCTTCCGCAACCAGATTAG
>CAWKFJ010000005.1:0-2763960 GCA_963848875.1 uncultured Acidobacteriota bacterium | reverse complement strand
AATCGTTCTGTAACTTCAATCAGTTTTCATTTTTCAGTTCTCAGTTTTCAGCTAAAGAGCTCATGGCTGGTTACTTTGATGGGAGAGGATAACATTAGCAACGTTCACGGGAATACGCAAGGGCTGAAGCCGAATCAGTTACGCCGCATCGAGAAGCTCTACTCGCGGCGTATCACCCCGCACCAGATCGTGACGCCGGAGTTCGCGCGGCAGATGACCGAATTCTCGCATGAGACCCGCCGGCAAATCGGCGCACTCATCGACCGCAAGGGCTACGTCGCGTCTGTCGTGGTCGGCGACGCGCGCCGCATAGAGCGGCCTGACCTGAAGCGCACGCGCGTCGCGGCCGACCGCTTTCGCGGCCTGCGCGGCGTCCACACACACCTGCGCGGCGAGGAGCTACGCAAGACGATTTGACGGACCTCGCGCTCCTCAGGTTAGACCTGATGGTCTCGCTCGACGTGGACGAGCGCACGGGGTTGCCCGGCATGGTCAGGGCCGCACATCTTCTGCCGACGACCGCGGCTGAGCTGGACACGAACGGATGCGCCGTCGCGCCTTATGCTTTTTTAGAGCCGCAGATTCCGTCGCAGCTCGACGTGGACTTTCTGGCCCTCATCAACTCGCTCGAAGAGGAGATGGCGCGCAACCGAGGGCCACGCGCCGCGCGGAGGTGCGCGACCGCACGATCTTGTCGGCGTGACGACCGGCTCAGTGTTCGAGGCAGAGGAGTCCATGGAGGAGTTGCAGGAGCTGGCGACCTCTGCCGGCGTCGTCGTGCTCGACAGCGTCATCCAGCGCCGCAGCGCGATTGACCCGCGCACCGTCCTTGGGCGTGGCAAGCTCGAAGAACTGCTCGTGCGCGCGCTTCAACTCGGAGCCGACCTGATCGTCTTCGACCGCGAGCTAGCGCCGGCGCAGGTGCGCTCGCTCTCGGAGGCTACGGACTTAAAGGTGATAGACCGCTCGCAGCTCATCCTCGACATCTTCGCCCAGCGCGCGCAATCGCGCGAAGGCAAGATTCAGGTGGAATTGGCACAATTAAAATACCTGCTGCCGCGCCTCATCGCCGGACAAGACTCCGCGTTCTCGCGGCTCGCGGGCGGCATAGGCGGACGCGGCCCCGGCGAAACGAAACTCGAAACAGACCGCCGCCGCGTGCGCGACCGCATTCACCGGCTCGAAAAAGAGATTCAGAGCCTGAGCCTCCGCCGCCAGGAGCGGCGCAAGGAGCGCGTCCGCCGCGAGTTCCCCGTCATCTCGATTGTCGGCTACACAAACGCAGGCAAGTCTACGCTGCTGAACACGCTTACTTCGAGCGCGGTCCACGCCGAGCAGCGCATGTTCGCCACGCTCGACCCGACCTCGCGCCGCCTGCGCCTGCCGCGCGAGCAGGAGGTCATCGTCAACGACACAGTCGGCTTCATACGCGACCTGCCGCCGGACTTGCTCACCGCTTTCCGCGCCACGCTCGAAGAGATCAGCGACAGCAAACTGCTCATACATCTGGTGGACGCGTCCAACCCGCGCTGGGAGCAGCAGCTCCAGTCGGTCGAAAGAATCCTCGGCGAGCTGAACTTTAATCAGATTCCGCGCCTCACGGTCTTCAACAAGTCGGACCTGCTCGAACCGGGGGCAGTCGAGTCCATCCTGCGTCAGGCCGCGCAGAAGGACGCGCCGGAGCCGGTTGCCGTCGCGGCCGTGGAGCCAAAGAGCCTGCGCCCGATGCTGGAGCGCGCGAGCGCTATCCTAGCCCGCGATCTGGTCACGCGCCCAGAAGACAAGGAAGAAGCCGAGTACGCCGCGCAAAGTTGAGATGAGCCAGAAACGTCACCGACAACGCTTCACTTCCCCGCTGGACCGTGCGCGCAGCGCCGTCCTCGGCTTCCTCTTCCGACCCTTCAGCCGGTTCCGCCCACGCACGCGCTTCTTCATCTTCTATGGCCTCTTCGTCGTCGCGACCACGCTCCTGCTGGTCAACGCCAACTCGCGCGTCTCGGTCGAGAACTACTACGAGGGCGACGTGGTGCGCCGCACCGTCATCGCCCCGACCGACATCAGCGTGCCGGACCTGGCCGAGACGGAGAAGCGACGCGAGGCGGCCAGGGAGGCCACGCGCCCCGTCTTCGCCTTTGACCCTGGGCGAGCGGAGAGCGCCGCCCAGAGCTTCCGCGCCGCCTGGGAGGACTTGCAGAGACAGGCCGCGCAAGCCGGCGGCGCTAACAGCAACGCCAGGAAGGAGCCCAGGTGGACCGGCCCCGCCGGCACGGACGCGGCGGCCAGGGCCATCATCGCGCACCGCTTCGACCCCGCAGAGCTTGAACGGCTGACGCGCATGCTGCGCGAGACGAGCGACGGCTACATCTACGAGGACGGCGACGCCGAATACCTCAAGCAGGACATCGTGCTCGCGGACATGCGTAACCCCACGGCGCAGTCCGTCCTGACCATGCCGCAGAGCCACATGACGCCGCTCTCGGAGGCGCGCAAGAGCCTGCGCTCGCGGATTTCGCAACTCACGGGCTGGACGACAGACGAGCAGGCGGCGCTCCTGACGGCGCTGACGCCGCTGGTACGCCCGAGCGTCTTTTACGACCCGGCGGCCTCGCAGGCCGTGCGCGAGGGGGCCGCGGGCAAGGTCGAGCCCGCCTACGTCCAGCTCAAGCGCAATCAGGTCATCGCGCGCGAGGGCGACACGGTCAACGGGCCTATGCTGGCGCAGATGCAGGCCGTGCGCGATTACGCGCGCCAGGGTCGGCGCTGGTGGAACCAACTCTTCGGGCTGCTCTTCCTCGTCGGCGCGCTCTACTGGCTGACCTGGAAGTTCATAGAGCACCGCTCGACGGCCGTCACACTGAATCTTTCGCCGCGCAAGGCGTTCGCGCTCGTGGGCTCGGCCGTCGTCGTCCAGACGATTCTCGCGCGCGTCGGCTTCACGCTGGCCGAGAGCGTCGCCACGCGCGGCATGAGCGCGCCCCTGAACGACCCCGTCATCTGGGACTTCGCCGTCCCCTTCGCCTCGGCCACGCTCCTCGTGGCGCTTTTGGTGGACACCAAGCTGGGGCTGATTACGGCGCTCGTCACGTCGCTCTTCGCGGGGCTGCTCGCGCCGACGGGCATCCTCGTCACCATCTACGCCGTCATCTCCTCGACCGCCGCGCTCTACGGCATCGGCCGCTACCGCGAGCGGCAATCGGTCACGGTCGCGGGCCTGCTCATCGCCGGGGTCAACGCGCTGACGGCCGTCGCCATCATCGCTTACGCGCAGCAGCCGCTGACCTTCAAGAGCGTGCTGTTCACGATGGGCTGCGGCGTGCTGGGCGGCCTGCTGACGACGATCTTCACGGCCGGGGGCTTACCGATTAACGAGTCGGCGTTCGGCATCCTGACAGACGTGAAGCTCTTGGAGCTATCGAACGCGGACCTGCCCGTTTTGGGCCAATTAGCCTTGCGCGCGCCGGGCACGAACCAGCACTCGCACGCCGTCGGCCAGTTGGCCGAGGACGCGTGCCGCGCCGTCGGGGCCAACCCTCTGCTCGCGCGCATCGGCGCGCTCTACCACGACATAGGCAAGACGGCCGCGCCAGACTACTTCGTCGAGAACCAGACGGGCGAGAACCCGCACGACCGCCTGAAGCCTACGCAGAGCGCGAAGATCATCACGAGCCACGTCACCTACGGCCTCAAGCTCGCCAAGGAGATCGGGCTGCCCAAGCAGATTTCCGACTTCATCCCGCAGCACCACGGCACACGCACGCTGCACTTCTTCCTGCGCAAGGCGCAGGCGCAGGCCGCGCCGGGCGAGGAGGTGGACGAGTCAGAGTTTCGTTATCCGGGTCCGAAACCTCAGTTCAAAGAGTCCGCCATCATGATGATCGCCGACTCGTGCGAGGCGGCCGCGCGCTCGCTGGCGCAGCCGAACCCCGAAAACATACGCACCATCGTCACCAAGATCGTTGACGCCATCATCAGCGACGGGCAGTTGGACGAGTGCAACCTCAGTTTGAAAGAGCTGACGACCATCCGCGAGGCTGTCATCACCTCACTGACGGCCATCTACCACGCGCGCATAGACTACCCAGGCTTCAACCCGCCGCCGCTGACGAGCGGGCTGGCACAGCTTCCCCGCCCCGAGCTGGACACGGAGGAGCGTGGCGTGAGCTACAACAGGACTTCGGAGATTCCGATCAACAGGGCCGGCGAGGTCGAGGACGAGGCGCTCCCGCGCGGCGCGTCGAAGCGTTAGGGTGGGTGGGGTGGATTAGTTACTTAGGAGCCTCTCGCACTTCGAGCTTGTCCAAACGTTCTACGATGTCTTCCTGACTACGTACCAAGCTAGAGAAGGTGGAACTGAACAAACGCCGGAAATCTTTGTAATCGTTCTCGACCTTAGTTAGCCGCGCATTCATTTCCTTCATCTGCTCAAGCACGCTTTCCCAGATCGGGCGCGTCTCCTGCAAGCGCCTGTCAACCTTCTCTTCGAGCGCAGTTAGACGCCCGTCCATAGAATTAAGACGCGCGTCCACGGAATCAAAGCGCTTATCCACGGAATCAAAGCGCTTATCCACGGAGTCAAAGCGCGCCAGAATGAGTTTCAAATCGTCGCTCGGCAATTTGCGTGTGGTCTCTTCGCTCATCTCTTTCCTCCGTCCTTCTTGACAGTCTCCTGTTAAGGGTGGGCGGGTGGATGGCGGAATTATACGCCTCGCCGTAACGTTCCTCAAAACTTTTCGCGGAGCTTCTGGTAGGTGGTGGCGAGGTCTTCGGGGTGGACGCGGGTTTCGCCGACGGTGGTCATGAAGTTGGTGTCGCCCACCCAGCGCGGCATGATGTGCAGGTGGAAGTGGTCTGCGACGCCAGCGCCGGCGGCGCGCCCGAGGTTCATGCCGAGGTTGAAGCCGTCGGGGCGGTAGACCTCGCGCATCACGGCCTGCAAACGCTTGGTCAAGTCCATCAACTCGTCTGTGGTCTCCTTGGGCGCGGCCGCGAGTTCCGCGAGGTGCGCGTAGGGCACGATCATCGTGTGGCCGCTGACGTAGGGGTAGATGTTGAGGACGACGAAATTATGCGCGGCGCGGTGGACGATGTATTTGCCCTCGTCGTCGCCCTCGGCCGCGAGCATCGCGCAGAAGACGCATGAGGGCTGACCGCTCTTTTCGGCTGACCCGGATTTGATGTAATCGTACCGCCAGGGACTCCACAGCCTGTCCATGAGCGCTCACCTCGCGCGCGTCTCAGATGGCGGGAGGGGCGCCGTCGTCCGTGGGGCCAGACTCGGACGCGGCAGCGCCGGAAGCGCCCTCTTCGTTGATCAGCTCTTTGAGTTCTTTGCCGGGCTTAAAGTAGGGGACACGCTTGGCCGGGATGTTGACCGGGTCGCCGGTCTTGGGGTTGCGGCCGCGCCGCGCGCCGCGCTCGCGCACACGGAAACTGCCGAAGCCGCGCAACTCTATTTTCTCCCCCTGATTCAGTGTCTCGATGATGCTCTCAAAGACGATCTCGACGAGCCGTTCGGCGTCCTTCTTGGTGAGTTCGGCCGCCCGCGCGACGTCTTCAACCAGTTCCGCTTTAGTCATGCCATCACCTCGCTGCTTCACAAGAGAACAAAGGCCACCAAGGGCCCAAAGCCTCGAAAGGCCAAAGGGCGTTTCCGCCCACTCAAAAAAAGTGAGGTCGGTCCAAGTGAGCGTACAGTAGCAGAAAACGGCGGCCCGCCGCAAGACAAACTATGCGCGGCCAATATTTTAAGGAAAGGCGGGAGTCAGAAAACAGAAGTCAGGAGTCAGAAGAAATCCCGTTTCCCTTCTGACTCCTGACTTCTGACTTCTGACTTCTGTTGTGATTACTTTTCGCTGTCTTTGTCGTCGTCCGCCTGGGAGCCGCCGGAGGCCGGGCCGAAGAAATCGGCCAGTTCGCTGAGGGACGCCATGCCGCCCTTGACCTCCGTCGAATAGGTCTTCGTGTCCACGACGTGCTCGTCCGAGGTGACGGCGCGGGCCGAGAGACCTATCTTCTTGTTCTCCGGGTCAATCCGCAGGATTTTGAAGTCCAGCTCCTGACCCAATTGGACTACGTCCTCAGGCTTGTCCACGCGGTCCTCAGAGAGTTCCGAAATGTGGCACAAGCCTTCGAGGTTATCTCCCAACTCGACGAAGGCCCCGAAGTTGGCGAAGCGCGCGATCTTGCCCTTCACGACATCGCCCGGCTTGTGGTCCGTGACGAAGCGCTCCCAGGCGTTCGGCTCAAGGTCTTTGATCGAGAGTGAGAGTCGGCGGTTCTCGGCGTCGATGCTGGTGATGACGGCCTCTATCTCCTGCCCCTTCTTCAGGACTTCGCCGGGGTGCTTGATGCGCTTGGCCCACGAGATGTCGGAGACGTGAACGAGCCCGTCCACGCCGTCCTCGACCTCGATAAACGCGCCGAAGTCCGTCAGGTTGCGAACCCTTCCCGAGACGCGCGAGCCTATCTGGTAGCGTTCCTTCAAGGTCTGCCACGGGTTGGCCTGCACCTGCTTCATGCCGAGGCTGATGCGCCGCGCCTTCGGGTCAACGCTCAGGACTTCCACGTCCACGTCGTCGCCCGGATTGACGAGCTTGCTGGGGTGCTTGACCCGCTTCGACCAGCTCATCTCGGAAACGTGAACCAGGCCCTCGACGCCCGGCTCAAGCTCTATGAACGCGCCGTAGTCGGCGACTGAGGCGACCTTGCCGCGCAGGCGGCGACCGATGGGATAGCGCTCGTCAATGCTGCTCCACGGGTCCGGCAAGAGCTGCTTGTAGCCCAAGCTGACGCGCTCGCGCTCGCGGTCGAACTTCAAGACCTTGACCTGCACGTTGTCGCCGACCTTGAAAAGCTCGGCGGGGTTTTGCAGCCGGCCCCAGCTCATATCCGTGACGTGAAGCAGACCGTCGATGCCGCCGAGGTCTACGAACGCGCCGTAGTCGGTCAGGTTCTTGATCTGGCCCTCGACGATGATGTCTTCCTCTATCTGGTCGAGCGTCTGCCCCTTCTTGCCGGCGTTCTGCTCCTCTATGACCGCCTTGCGCGAAAGCACGACGTTCGAGCGCTTGCGGTTGAGCTTGATGACCTTGGCCTCTATCTCCTGGTTGCGGAGACTGTCCAAGTTGCGCACGGGGCGCGTGTCAACCTGCGAGCCGGGCAGGAAGGCAGGGATGCCGTCGATGTCCACGCGCAGGCCGCCCTTGATGCGCTCGGTGATGCGGCCCTTGACGGGCGTGCCGGCGGCGTATGCCTTCTCAAGCTCGTCCCAAGCCTTCATACGCACGGCGTCAGCACGTGAGAGGACCGGATAGCCCTCGTGCGTCTCCATGCTCTTGACGAGCACTTCGACTTCGTCGCCGGGCTTGACCGTCATCTGGCCGCCGTCCATGAACTCGGCCTGGTTGACGATGCCCTCGGACTTGTAGCCGAAGTCTATGACGACGCCGCGCTCGGTGATGCCGACAACTTTGCCGCGCACGACGTCACCTTCGGAAAAGCCCGCCTGCTCCTGCTCGTACTGATCCAGTATCGCGCCGAAGTCCGAGCCGGGCTCATCCTCCTCGTCCTCCGCGGGCGCGTCCGATGGCGGGGCGGGGGCGGCGGTGGCGGCCGGAGCCTCCTCCTCCTCGGCCTCTGTGGGTGGCTTTGAGGGTGCGGGGGCCGCTTGCGCGCCCGCGCCCTGCTGGTTGGTCGGTTGCGGCGCGCCGCCAGCGGCATCGCCGGTGGATGGTTGGTTGTCTTGCACCTCGCCGTCAGCCGGCTTGGTTTCTTCAGTGGACATGCGGGTTATTTGTCAGACTCCTCCTCAAAGTTGCAGCGCAGGCACGAAGGCCCGCGCGCCATCCCGGTTCTCTTCTTTAGCCCCGCGGCCGCGCGCTCAATAGATTCGCGGGCAGCGCGCGCGCCCATGCGGCTTGCCTATAGTTTCTCCGGTGACTTGGTCGGATTAGCGAACTGAGGTGAGGGGGATTAGCGAGCCGATGAGATTAGGAAAAGGAGGTTAATTATCGTTTCGATTTCCGTCGTGCCCGTAGTCACCCTTCTGCTCCGACTTCTGATCACCAGCCGCTTGACCGGGTAGGGCGGAAATGTACACGCCGAAACGACGGCATGTCAAGGCTGTAAGCAGTAGTCAGTGGTCAGTGGTCGGTGGTCAGTTAACGGAAAGACGAAGGCAGCCGGGTTAATTTCACCCGGCTGCCTCCTGCTTTTGTTCTTAACTGACCACCGACCACTGACTACTGATCACTGTTTGAGGCCGTACGGCCGCCTCGCTCTCCGACGTAGACGCCCGCCGAGTGCGAGCCGACGAAGAGGCGGTTGGAGTTGCCCGAGTCGAAGGCCAGCGCCCAGATGCGCTGGCTCGGCAGGCGCACGTCGCTCGGGTCAATCCGCATCCAGGTCAGCCCGGCGTCGGCCGAGCGGTAGATGCCACCGCTGTTGGCGGTCGTTGTGCCGCCGCCCTGGTTCTGATAGGCGTTGCCGACGAAGATTTCGTTCGGGTTCTGCGGGTTGATGAGAATGGCCGCGTAGTCGCCGTAAGGCAGATTGCCGCCACGCCGTATCCAGCGCTCGCCGCCGTCGTGCGAGTAGTAGAGCGTCTGCTTCGTCCCGACGTAGATGTAGGACGAGCGCTTGCGGTCCTGCACGATGGTCGAGACGGGCGCGGTCGCAGGGATGCCGGGAACCTGCCGCCAGGTGCGACCTGCGTCGCGCGAGACGAGCACGCCGGAAGTGGCCGTGCCGACGTAGATGGTGCTCTGGTTCTGCATCGTGCTTGAGACGGTGGTCGTGCGCTGATCCAGCCCAGAGCCGTAGCTGAGTTTCTCCCAGCCCTGCGAGGGGTCGAACGTGCGATAGAGCCCGGCGTTGGTCGCGGCCAGGATTCCGAAGCGCCCGCCCTCGTCCCAGGTGGGCGCGAGCGCGTTGACGATGTCGGTCAGGAAGACGGCCGGGGTCGGCAGCTTCGCCGCGGGCGTCGTCGTCTGCACGCCGCCCGCGAGGCCGAGCGCGGAGAGCGTGTCCTCGTCCAGCTTGCCCGAAATCGGAATCCCGCGGTCGGCCTGGAACCCGCGGATGGCCGAGACGGTGCGCGTACCGGCGTGGCCGTCGGGCACGCCGACGTTGTAGCCTGCGGTGTTGAGCGCCTCCTGCGCGCGGCGGACCATGTCCTCAGGCCCCTGCGTCGCCGGGCGCGAGGTCGAGGCGCGCGAAGATGCGGACGAGGCTCTCCCCCTGCGTGCGGGCGCTTTCTTCTTTGACTTGGTTTCCGACTCGGCCTTCGGCGAGCCGAGCGGAGACCAGGAGGCCCCGCGGTCGGTCGAGCGGTAGACGCCGTAGTTCGTGCCGAGGTAGATGACGTCGCCGTCGCGCTCGTCCTGAAGGATGGCGTAGCTGATGAGGCGGTTCTCCTTGAGGTTGCGCATCGACGGCTGCCACGTCTGGCCGTTGTCGTTGCTGACGAAGAAGAAGCCACCGCCCGTGGTCGTGTTGATGGTCGTCGCGTAGATGCGGCCGGGCCGCTCGCGGTCGGGGAGCAGCGCGTTGGCGAAGCGGCCGCTGTAGCCGCCGTTGGTGGGGACGAAATTCTTCCCGCCGTCGCGCGAGAGCATCACGCCGTAGTTGTTCGTGCCGATGTAAATGTGCTGCGGGTTGCTCGGGTGGACCGCGATGGAATTAATCTCAAGCTGCTTGGAGGTGGTCAGCATCCACGAGTCGCCGCCGTTGGTCGAGCGCCAGAAGCCCTCGGTCGTGCCGGCGAAGACGACGCCCGACAGCGAAGGGTGCTGGAGGATGGCGCGCGTGCGGCGCGACTGCGAGGGGATGCCCTGCACCTTGTGCCAGTTTGCGCCCGCGTTCTTCGTCTCGTAGATGCCGCTGCAAGCCGACGCGATGACGTGGTCTGGGTCGCGCGGGTCGATGTCGATGGCGAAGATGTCCGAGTCGTCGATGATGCCGTTCTTGATGCTGAACCATGTCCGGCCGCCATCGGTCGTCTTGTAGGGCAAGTACCACGTGCCCGCGTAGATGACGTCCGTGTTGCGCGGATCGACGACCAGCGACTCGACGTTGATGAGGCCGGGCGTGGCCGCCGTGTTGTACTTCTGCCAGCTCTCGCCCGAGTTCATAGAACAGTAGACTCCGCGGTTCGTCCCCGCCACGAGCATGTTCGGATCCTTGGACGACTGGGTCAGCGAGTGCAGCGCCTCTTCGCGCAGTTCCGACGATTCGCGCCAGGTCCGGCCGCCGTCCGTGGACTTGAAGAAGCCGCCGGGCTCCTTGTGGCGGTGGGTCGCGACGTAGAGGACGCGCGAGTCGCGCGGGTCTACGATGATGTGATCCATGAACAGTTTCGGGCGGTTGAAGTTGTGCAGCAGCCGCCAGTTCTGCCCGCCGTCGGACGAGGTGTAAATCTGCCCGTCGAGCGTGCCGAAGTAGAAGCGCGAGGGGTCGTTCGGGTCAACGACGAGCGCACGCACGTCGCCGCCCGTCGGGCCTGTGATGTGCCAGTCCATCGCGTACTGCGGGTCGGTCGAATTGTTATCGCCGCCTGCGGCCCGGACCCCTACTCCGGGGACGAACATGGGCGCGACCAGGGCCAGGAGAGTGAAGAGCAAGAGAGAGCGGTTAATCAGTCGGGTTTTTATCATCAGTGTTATCTCTGCCTCAAGATTAATGGTTGCCGATTCCTCGGGGAGAGAAATCGCCGGGATTATAAATGATGGGCGCGCCTGCCGCCACCCGCGGGGTTAGGATGCTTGACGCGGAAGGAGCCGTTGTATTGCCGAAGGCCGTTAGAGCCGAAGGCTCACCGGACACAAAACGAAGCGGGCGACGCTTCTCTTTTGAGAGAAACATCGCCCGCGTCGTGGTTGAAGGTCGCGCCTCGGCTCTTAGAGTGAGACGCGAGCGTTTAATTTATTCCTCGCCACGGCGACGGCCGCCCCGGCGACGCCCGCGCGGGGTCATCCTGCGGCATTCCGGGCAGGGCGACACGGTCGCGCTGTTGGTCGGGGTCGGCTCCGTAGCGCCCGTCGGCCTGATCCACAGCTCCACGGTCAGTTGCTCGCGGCAGCCACCGTTGACGACGGTGATGCGGCTGCGTTCAATACCGCGGTTGTTGACCAGATAGTCAACGGCACGGGCCGAGCGCTGGTCTGCTTCACCTTCGCACGAGCCGAAGATGACGTAGTAGCCCTGAGCGCCGGGCTCCTGCTGGAGCTGAATCGCGAAGTTGTCGAGACGCGCCTTCTCATCGTTGAAGCGAAGGTCGGTGTACTCGTCAAACTTACGCGGCGACACTGGCGGGGCGGCGATCTGGAACGTGCAGGACTCGGTCCTGTCGCACTCAGGTGCGACGCCGCCGATTTCGACCGTCGCGGTCACGCTGTTGCCAGCGAGGCCGGTCGTGTCAATCGTGATGGTCGGCGTGCCCTGGCCGCTGCTGATCGTGCCGGACGAGACCGTCCAGTTGTAGGTGATCGTAGCGTTCGGGTCGCCGCCCGAGACGTTCGCGCTGACCGTCGCCGGCGTGCCGGCCTGAATCGTGTCCGTCGGACAGCTAATCGAGAGCGTCGGGCACGGCGGGACGCAGCAGCCGGCTGCCGGCTCGGCGATGGTGACGGTCGTCGAAGAGAAGGCCACGCAGCCGCAGCCGTCGTCAACTTCCACAGTCGCCGTGTAGGTGCCGGGCTGGACGCCCGAGAGATCCCAGGTGACGTTCGCGCCGTCACCCGTCACGCGACCACCAGTGGTCGTGTACGTGTAGAGCAGCGTATCGCCGTCAGGGTCGGTCGCGTTGGCCGCGAGCTGCACAGACGTCGGAGTGCCGACCGTGCAGTTCTGCACGATCATCCCCGGCGGGCAGGGCAGCGTAATCGTGCCGGTCGAAGCCGACAGGGTCACGGTCGGCGGCTGGTTCGGCAGGAACTCGGGCGTGCGCGGGTTGCGCCGACCGATGAAGAACTGGCCGATGAAGCCGTTGGCGTCGTCCGACTCGATGAAGCCGCGCGGGAACGAGCCGGCCGTCGCAGGTACGCTCGTTGACGGGATGACGACAATGCCGCGGCCCGGAACGAAGACGTTGGTGACCTGGTTGACCGTTGTGTTCGAGTCGTTACCCGAGAACTGCGACTTGTCCTGCTGGTTGATGTGGTAGCGGTAAGCCAACCCGAAGCCCATCCAGCGGCGCGGGTAGAGCTTGACGCCGGCCAGAGCCTCGACCGGGCTGTTCTCGAACGAGTTCGGCGTGCGGCCGCCGACGTACTGCGTCGAGCGCAACTCCAGCACGGGCTGGATGTACTTATTGATCGGGAAGTCGAACGCGATACCGCCCAGGAACTCGTCCGGCCTATCCAGCAACGTGAACTCGCCCGAGGGGAAGTCGCCCTTCGGGTTGGAGTTCAGGATGTAGCCGAGGTTGGCCGAGATGTTGACCGAGCGGCTCAGGCGGCCGTCCACGAAGAGGACGAGACCGAAGTCGCCGATGCTGCCGCCGGGGCCCGCGCCACGCTGCATCTGGTTGAAGCCAGAGAAGTCGTCGGCCTGGTCCGGGTAGAAGCGGTAGAACGGCATGATGCCGACGCCGAGCGGGTTGCGCGGGCTCGTGAAGCGCCACTTGGCGCCGACCACGAAGCTCGTGAACGAAGAGTCGCCCCACAGCCGGTTGATGAACGGCGCATCCGGCAGGTACGTCGGCGCGGTCGTGTAAGTGGCCGGGACGGTGGTCTCCAGGCTCAGGATCGTCGGCGGCAAAGTCGAAGTCGCCAGGACGATGCCCGGCAGGATCGAGCCGTAGACCGAACCGATGCCGGGGAAGTTGTCGGCCGCGCCCCAGTTGCCGGTGCCGCCGGTGGCGACGGGCGGCCCCAGAGTGGCGTTGAAGCCCGGGAAGCCGAAGAGCCCGCCGATGACGCCCGGCGTCAGCCCGAAGGTTCCGGCTGAGCCCCCGACGAACGGGTACTGAACGAACGGCTGGTTAAACGCGGGGCGGAAGACCGCGCCCGCGACCGTGCCGACGTTCGGCCCCGACGGGGCCAGCACGATGGCCGGACCCGAGCCGAGGAACGGGAACTTCAACTGCGAGTTCGGCAGGTAGAAGCTCGACAGATTCTGTGGTGTGTTGACTCTGATGCCGCGCCAAGCCGTGGTGTTGAAGAACAACTCCAGGTGGTCGTTGAGGCCGACGTTGAAGCTCAAGGGAACTTCGTTCAGGTCAACGTTACCGGGGTCGCGGTCAAAGTTGCTGTAAGCAATCGAAAAGGTGAACTCCCCGCGCCTGAGCGTCTGACCGTCGTAGACGGTGAAGAGTCCAGTCGGGCCCGCAACAGGGCCGCCCGTGCCAACGGCCGGGGAAATGTTGCGCGGATCAGTCTCCGGCCTTAAAGCTTGAGCCGACGCTACGGCACATAGCGTCAACGTGGCGAGCGCGGCAAACAGCGCTCTTCTCGCGAGTCTCATCGCATTCCTCCTGCGAAATGAGTATAGAAGATTTCAAATAAGAGGCCGCGTCTTCCAAGGTCACGGCGGGTTGGGCGGATGTCTTCGTGCATCTCATCTGTTATCACAGACATCGCGCGGTCTCCCGACAAGGACCTTGCGGGGCGCGGACGCTCCAACTACAAGCGTGCAACGACAAATTTTCAAGAACTGCTCCCGCCCTCTGATCCGTAACGGCTTGTAGATGGAGCGGAGCAGCGAGAGGAGCATCAACTGCTAACTGGCACTCTCCTGGCGGCTACCAGCTGCACAGAGCGCCTCTCAACTGTTCTGAGTTCTTAATTGCTAACTCTTAGCCTACTGTTTATAAGAGACAGCGGCCGGGATGTCAACAATTTATAGACTGAACCCACATGCTCGGGCTTTGGCGCTGAAATCGAAACTGACGACTTTGCCCCGCATACTGAGTTCCGCCAGACCATATACCACATCGCGGCGGAAATCAAGACTTTTTCACGACTTAGCGGAAAAAGCTTGTATGTTTTTTCCGTCACGCGTAAATGCCGCGCATCCTGGTGTCGTAGGCCACGCGGTCAATCGCCAGCATGTAGGCGGCCGTTCTGGTGTCTACCGAGTGGGAGTCCGCGTACCGGCACAGGTCGTTGAAACTGGCCACCATCGTGTCGTGGAGCCGCTCGTTGACCACGTCCTCGCGCCAGAAATAGCCCATCCGGTCCTGCACCCACTCAAAATAGGAGACCGTCACGCCGCCGGCGTTCGCCAGGATGTCCGGGATGACGAAGACCCCTTTATTATGGAGGATTTCGTCGGCCGCGGCCGTCGTCGGCCCGTTGGCCCCCTCGGCCAGAATCTTACATTTAATCCGCTCGGCGTTCTCCGAAGTGATCTGGTTCTCGGTCGCCGCAGGCACCAGCACGTCGCACTCCAGTTCCAGCAACTCCTCGTTGGTGATGAACTCGACGCCTGGGAACTCCTCGAACGAGCGCGTCTGCTGTAGGTGCCTGAGCGCCTCGTGGATGTCTATGCCGTCGGGGTTGTAAATGCCGCTGTGGACGTCCGAGATGGCGACGACCTTATAGCCGGCCTCGTGCATCAGCCGCGCGCCGATGCCGCCGACGTTGCCGGAGCCCTGGACGACGACGCGCGTCGCCTGCGGCGTCAGCTTGAGCCGCTTGATGGCCTCGTTGACGACGAACAGGATGCCGCGGCCCGTCGCCTCGCGCCGCCCGGAGGAGCCGCCGAGGTCAACCGGCTTGCCCGTGACGACGGCCGTCACGGTGTGGCGCGCGTGCATCGAGTAGGTGTCCATGATCCAGGCCATCGTCTGCTCGTTGGTGTTCATGTCCGGGGCGGGCACGTCCTTCTCGGGGCCGATGAAGTCGATCAGCTCGGCCGCGTAGCGGCGCGTCATACGCTCCAACTCGCCCAGAGACATCTGCGAGGGGTCGCAGATGATGCCGCCCTTGCCGCCGCCGAAGGGAACGTTGACGACCGCGCACTTCCAGGTCATCCAGGCCGCGAGCGCCCGCACCTCGTCAATGTTCACGTCGGGCGAGTAGCGGATGCCGCCCTTCGCGGGGCCGCGCGCGAAGTTGTGCTGCACGCGGAAACCCTCGAAGACCTGTATGCGCCCAGAGTCCATGCGCGTCGGGATGTAGACTTTCAACTCGCGGTTCGGGACGCGCATCACCGCGTAGAGGTCCGGGTCGAGGTCGAGCAACTGCGCTGCGCGGTCGAACCGCGACATCATCGACTCGAAAGGATTGTCCTCTTTGACGTGCCGCACGTCGTCCGCGATTGCACTGATTGCGATTGCCATTCTCTCCTCCATGAACAGTGGTCAGTGGTCAACCGACTACTTCTTTAGAACCTCGTTCATCGCGCCCGTGCGGTAGCCGTGCAGGTCGAGCGTCACGTAGCGAAAGCCGAGGGCGCGGAATTTTTGTGCCAGTGTCTCAACAACGGCGCGGTCCAGGGCGCGGTCTAGTTCCGCGGGCGCGATCTCCAGGCGCACCAGCTCGTCGTGGTGGCGCACGCGGAACTCGCGGAAGCCGAGCGAACGCATGATCTCCTCGCCACGGTCAATTGCGCCGAGGCGTTCGATGGTGACGGGCGTGCCGTAGGCGATGCGCGACGAGAGGCAAGGGCTCGCGGGCTTGTCCCACGTCGGGAGCCCCGCGCGCCGGCTCAGCTCGCGCACCTCACGCTTGCTCATCCCGACTTCGACGAGCGGGCTGCGCACGCCGCGCTCGCCCGCGGCCGCGCGCCCCGGCCTGTAATCGCCCAGGTCGTCGGTCGTCGAGCCGTCAACGACGAAGGCGAAGCCGCGCTCGGCGGCGAGCGGCGAGAGTTTCCCGTAGAGTTCCGTCTTGCAGAAATAGCAGCGGTCGGGCGCGTTTGCGAGGTAGCGCGCGTCCGCCAGTTCTTCGGTCTGAACGACCTCGTGATGAAAGCCGAAGCGGCCGACGAGTTCTCCGATCTCGCCGGGGATGTGCGCGGCGAGGCTCGCCGACTCGCCCGTGACGCAGAGCGCGCGCTCGCCTAGAACCTCTGTGGCGATGAGCGCGACGTAAGAGCTGTCCACGCCGCCGGAGAAGGCGACGACGACCGAGCCCATCTCCGCCAACAGAGCGCGCAGGAGTTGCTCCTTGGCTTCAGCGTCCGGCGAGACGGCGGCGGCTTCCCCGCCCTGCCCCGCTGGCGCCTCCTCTTCGACAATCACACCGCTGCTCACAGTCGCTTGCTTCCACCTCGCGGCCGGGCGGACGCGCCGCGGGCCGCAGCTCAACTTTTAATCTATGTGGGGAGCGTTACAAACGCGACGCGCATGTTATCGCATGCTACGGTGAACAGCAAGAGCAGTGGTCAGTGGTCAGTTATAGACAAAGGCTTAATGCCGCCCGCCTCCTGTTCTTACTGACCACTGACCACCGACCACTGACCACTGACACTTGATTTCCTTTCGTTGCGTGCTAAGATGATGGCCACCCCAGGAGATTTCTCGTAACCGTCCGATCAAGGCCCAGGAAAGTTGCAGTCAGTTGGCGATGCTTGCTCGTTTTCGCATCCGCGCGGCCGTCCTCTTAGCACTCGCACTCCTTTGCGCCTTCACGGCCCGCGCCCAGACGACCGATGACGAATCGGGCGACGGCGTGGACGAGGCCGTGCAGCTCTTTCAACAGGGGCAGGACGCTCACGGGGCCGGCGATCTTGCGCGCGCCCTCGAACTCTACGAGCGCGCCATCAAACTCCGGCCCGAATTTCCAGAAGCCGAATACCAGAGGGCGTCCGCGCTCGTCTCACTTAACAAGCTGCCCGAAGCCGAGAAGGGTTTCCGCCGTGCAATCGAGCTACAGCCCGAGTGGACGCTCCCGCTGCTGACGCTCGGCAAGCTGCTCGGGCGCGCGGGTCGCGCCGCCGAGGCCGAAGATCTTTTACGGCGCGCCTACGAGTTGGACGAGAACTCTGTCGTCGCGCTCGTCGCGCTCGCTGACCTTCACCTGCGCGAGAAGGCCCCGCGCGAGAAGCTACAGGCGCTGCTTGCGGACTTGAAGAGTGCGACCGAGGCGGAGGACCCGAGCGCGAGCATCTGGGCCGCGCGCGGCTCAATCGAGCGCGCTCTCGGCGACACGAAGGCCGCGCTCACGAGCTTCGACCACGCGCTCGCCACCAACAAGCCGGACGCGGGCGTGCTCCTTGAGCGCGCGGAGCTGCGGGCGGCGTCGGGCAACTTCGAGGGCGCGCTTGCCGACGCGCGCGCCGCCGAGCGTGACCCGCAACAATCGACACACGCCAAGCTGCTGGCGGCGCGCGTCTACGCGCAGGCCGGCAAGACGGACGAGGCGCTCAAGGCGCTCGACGCGCTCGACGCCGCGGGCGGCGCGTCGGCCGAGGCCGTGAGCTTGCGCAACTCGCTGACGAAGGACTGCGGCGACAGCTCGGACGAAAACATCGCCGCCGCGGAAGCGATGCTGAAGCAGCACCCGCAGGACGCGGCGCTCATGGCCTGCCTCGGCGCGGCATTGAGGACGAAAGACCCTGCGCGCGCGCTCGAACTCTTCCGCGCGGCGGCCGACCTTGAGCCGAGCAACGTCCGCCACGCGACGGGCTACGCCGGGGCGCTCGTGCAGGCGCGTCGCTTCGCAGAGGCGGCCATCATCCTGCGCCGCATCCTCTCGGTCGAGCCCGAAAACTTCACGGCGCACACGAACCTGGCGACCGCGCTCTACGAGTTGAAGCAGTTCCCCTCGGCCGTCGCGGAGTTTCAGTGGCTGCTCGGGAAGAAGCCGGATTTGGTCGTGGCCTATTATTTTATTGCCACGGCGCATGATTTTCTTGGAGAATACGCGGAGGCGCTCGCGGCTTACGAGACTTTCCTGGCGCGAGCGGACGCGCAACAGAATCAATTGGAAATTGACAAGGTCAACCTGCGGCTCCCAACGCTGCGCAATCAGGTCAGGCGCGGCGAGGGGAAGAAGAAGAAGACTGGTGACTAGTTAATGGTAGATGGTGAATAGAAAAAAACAGTTTCCGTACATTCACCATCTACTATTCGCCACTCGCCACTCACCAACTTTGAGGGCTGAAGTGATGAACTCTACACACTCTCTCCGCTATCGCATCGTCTTAGGTTGCTGTCTACTGGCCGCGGCGGCCGCCTTCGAGGTTCCAGAGGCGCGCGGGCAGGACGGGCACTTGCCCTCCATCTCGGCCCCGGCCCCACCCATGAAGTTCGTCTCACGCACTGAGCGCACGCAGCTCTCGGCCACGCGCGACGCCAAGGGGCGCGCGCGCGCCACCATCGAGCTGGCCGAGGCGCGGTTGGCCCGCGCCGAGCAGTTGACGGCCGAGCAGAAGTACATCGCCGCCTCAAGCGAGCTGGGCGCCTACCAGGGCCTGATCGAGGACGCGCTCGACTACTTGGACGACATCTCGAAAAACGACAACAAGCTGCGCGACACCTACAAGCGCCTGGAGCTGGCCTTGCGCACACACTGCATGCGCCTCGAAGCCATCCGCCGCGTGACGCCCGCCGAGTACGCCGTCCACATCAAGGCCATCTGCGAGTGCGCGCGTAACGCACGGACCACGGCGCTCAACTCCTTCTACGGCGACACGGTCGTCCCCCTGCGCTCCTCGCACGAGGACTCAAAGACCAAGGGCGACGCGGCGGCGGCAGACTCCGCGAAGAAACAATGAAGAAGAGACTCGGCCGCCCGCTCGGCGTCGCCACCCTGCTCCTCCTCCTGGCGCTCGCCGCCGTCGGCGCGCCGCGCCCGCCGCGCGACTTCCTGACGCCGAAAGAGGAGGAGCGCGTCAAGGAAGCGCAGATTCTGGACAAGCGCGTAGAGGTCTTCATCAAGGCCGCGGAGCGGCGGCTGCTCGTGCTGACGGGGCCGACCGCCGCCGACGGCAAGCAGGTCCAGAAGGACTCGGAGATGTGGGGCGAGCTGCCGACGGGCACGCGCACAGAGCTGATCATGGATGTCGCCAACATCCTCGACGCGGCCGTCACCAACATAGACGACGTGGCTCTGCGCGACGAGAAGAACAGCCTGATCCCGAAGGCGCTTAGGAAGCTGGCGGCCGCGGCCACGCGCTTCCAATCACAGCTCGTCTCACTGAGCCAGCGGACGGAGGTCGCCTCCGAGCGCCGCGCCCTCGAACAGGTCGAGATCAACATCCAGGAGATTCTGGACGCCGCCGGCAAATTGCCGCCGGAAGAGATCAAGAAGGAAAAGAGTAAAAATAAAAATTAAGTGAGGCGGAGGCCATTTCGTCATTACAGGTGGCTCTCCGCCCTCCTTTTGCCTGAACGGAGATTAGATGGACAGCAGATACTACCCCGGCGTGGAAGCGGACGCGCCGAAGCTGATGGTCATGCTCGGCAAGCTCTTCGACGAGGGCTACGAGGTGCAGACCATGCAGGTGGCCGCGACCAGCGTGTTGCAGGCGCGCAAGGAGAGCACGCTGCGCGACCTGACGGGGATGTCCTCGGCATTGACCATCAAGATCACGCCCGAGCACGGCGGCACGCGCGTCGAGATAGGCATGCAGCGCTGGTTCGACAAGGCGGCCATCGCGGCCGTCGCCGTGATTCTCTCCTCTGGCCTGCTGCTCGCGCTCCCGGCGCTCGGCGCGTACTGGCAGCACCGTCTGACGGAAGACGCTTGGCGCGTCATAGAAGAGCACATCGCGGCGCGCGCTGGCGGCTACGTCCCGCCGCTGCCCGGCCGCTGCGGCACCTGCGGCGCGGCCAACAGCGCCGGCTCGGACTTCTGCTCGACCTGCGGCGCGAACCTACGCGTCGGCCGCACCTGTAGCGACTGCGGCTCCGTCCAGAAAGACCCCAAGGCCCGCTATTGCAACCGCTGCGGCAAAGCCCTCGGCAGCGGCGACTGGAAATAAGAGCTGGTAAATAGTAAATGGTCAATGGTGAATAGGAGTACGGCTTGTCTCCATTCACCATTGACCATTTACTATTTACCAGCTTTTTCCTTCACCTGTTGCTTGTCTTCGTACATCGCGGCGTCGGCCTTGCGCAGAAGGTCTTCGATGGAGGGTTGCGTCTGCGGGTCCAGGGGGACTATGCCGACGCTGACGGATAGTTCGGAGGGCAGTTCGTGGCGCTCGTTGACGAGGCGAATCTGTTCGCGTAGGCGCTGGCGGATGGTCTCTTCCGCGCCTTCGCCGGAGGGGGCCAGGGCGAGCACGGTGAACTCGTCGCCGCCGAGACGCGCGACGATGTCGGAGGCGCGGAAGGTCTGGCGCAGGACTTCGGCCGTCTTGATGATGACGCGCGAGCCCTCGTGATGTCCGAGCCGGTCGTTAATCTGCTTGAGCCCGTCGAGGTCCGCGAAGACGAGGACGAAGCGCTCGTCCGTGCGCCGCGCGTGCTTGAGCTGTTGCTCGACGAGGGCGAGAAAGCCGCGCCGGTTGTAGAGGCCCGTCAGGTCGTCCGTCAGCGAGAGGCTCTCCAACTCTTCGAGCGCGCGCTTGCGCTCCGTGATGTCGCGCGCTATCGCCTGGAAGCCGACGACGCTCCCCTCCTCCAGGACGAGCTGCGTGTTCTGCCCGAGCCAGACTTCGCGCCCCTCGCTCGTCAAAACAGGAATCTCCAAATAAGCGTTCGGAATCTTTTTGACGAGCTGCCTGAGGTAGAATTTTTCGGCCGTCTCGCGGAAGTCCGGCTTGACCAAATCCAGGTAGTGCCGGCCGACGAGTTCTTCCTCCGAGAGCTTGAGCGCCTCGACGCACGTCGGGTTGACGAACATCAAGCGCCCGCCCGCGTCCGTGCGGTAGATCAACTCGTTGGCGTGCTCGATCAGGTACTTCGAGCGCTCTTCGCTCTCGCGCAGCGCCTCCTCTGCGCGGCGGCGCTTCTTGAAGTCGCGCCGAATGACGAGGAAGCCCGCGGGCAGGAATCCGAGGAGCAGCGCGCCGAGGATGGTGAGCGTGATGGTCGTGTTGCGCGCGCTCTGTGCAGACTCGGCCTGCCGCCTTTCGAGCTGCGCGTTCTCGCGCGCGGACATCTCGGCGGTGAGGGCGCGGATGTCGTTCATTAACCTTTTGCCGCGCCCGGTCGAGATGACCTGTTCGGCGGCGGCGAACCCGCTCGCCCTACGCAGCTCTATGGAGTCGTCGATGAGGGCCAGGCGGTCAGCGATCTTGTTTTCGAGTTCGCCGAGACTGTGCCATTGGGCCACGTCGCCTTCGGTCAATCCCTTCAAGCGCATCAGGTGGCGGCCGATGGCCGGCAGCGCCGCCGTGTACGGCTGTAGGTACTCCTCCTCACCAGTGATGATGAAGCCGCGCTGGCCCGTCTCGGCGTCCTTGACGGCCGAGAGCGTCCCGTCCAGCTCGTCCAATACTTCGTGCGAGTGCGCGACGAGGTTGCCGTCGCGGATGAGTTTGCGCGTGTTGCGGTAGGAGATGAGGCCGACGGCCAGGAGGATAGCCAGCAGCAAGCCGAACACGGCGGCAATCTTTTTTTCGACCGTCCACTTCATACGTCAAAAGTTAAACGGGGAGCACAGGCGGGAGAGCGAGGCCGTCACCAACAATTGACGCTCGCCACCCGCTTTGCGTTGTCTCCGAAAAGCAGGAGTCAGAATACAGAAGTCAGAAGTCAGTTGAAAGGGAAAGCCGTTCGTGCTCTTCCTTCTGACTTCTGACTCCTGACTTCTGACTCCTGTTCTTCTCAATCGTGTCTCAACGCTTTAACGGGGTCAATGCGCGCGGCGCGGGCCGCCGGGTAGAGCGCGGCCAGCACTGAGACGGCGACGGCGAAGAGAATCGCGCCGAGCCAGAGGTAGGGCGGCAGCGCGAAGAAGTCTACGAAGGAAGCGCCCTGCGGCTGGAGGATGAACCTGTAGGCCAGGCGGTTCGCCACGGCGTCAATCCCCCACGCCAGCAGCGCGCCCAGGACGCCGCCGGTCAAACCTATCACCCCCGCCTCGACGAAGAAGATGAGCTTAATCTCGCGGTCCTCCGCACCGATGGCCTTCATGATGCCGATCTCGCGCGTGCGCTCCAGGATGGACATAATCATCGTGTTGGCGATGCCGAAGGAGGCGACCAGAAGCGAGATGCCGCCGAGGAGTCCGAGCGCCGCGTTGATGATGAGAAAGACCGTGCGGAGCTGCTCCAACTGATCGACGATGGAGAAGCTGTTGAAGCCGAGCTGGCTGATGCGGCCGCGCACCTCCGAGAGCGCGATGGGGTCCGTGACGCGCACGACGACCGAGGCGTAGCCTATCTCTTCGTCCGCGCCGAGCGCGCCGCTCTCGCGCGCGAGCTGCAAGGCGACCTCGCCCAGCTCGTCGCCGTGCTCGGCTTTCCAGGCGCGGGCCGCGGCGAGCGGGACGTAGACGTTATAAGCCGGCATCATGCCGCGGAAGCGGCGGCCCACGCCAGAGAGTTCGTTGGCGAGGACTCCGACGACTGTGAAAGAGCGCGCGACCAGCGCGTCCCCTTGCGCTCCGGCGCCGCCGCCGCCCTCCCCTTCTTCGAGGGGGATGCCGAAGAAGTTCGGCGTCTCTTCGTCCTCCCCTTCTTTCGTCTCCGGCGGCGCGAGCAGCTCCAGTTGCTGCCCGATGGCGTCCGCCGCCTTCTCGTAGCCGAAGTCGCGCAGGAACCTTTCGTCCAATACGACCTCGTCCGCGTCGGGCGCGGCGATCATCCTCCCGGCCGCGTAGTTCTTGAAGCGCGAGGCTGGGTTCGGAACCAGCGCGCCGCCGATTAAGGACCGACGGGCCTTCCCGTTCAGGCGGACGTAGGCCGTGAACGAGATGTTCGGCTCGACGGACGCGACGCCGGGAATCTGTGCCATTTCTGCGAGCGCCGCGTCGTCGAGCGGACGGGCCGGCGGCTTCTCCGGCTCAGCGCCGCGACGGCCCCTTTCGCCCTCTGGCCGCTCGTCGTCCTCGTCGTCCGGCCCGCCCGCGCGCCTGTCCATTTCCCCTTCGACGAGGTCCGAGAGGCTCTTGCCGTAGACGGTGATTTCGTTGAAGAGGTCTAACTCGCGGAAGCGGCTGACGGTGTTGCGCTGCAAGCCCAGCCCGAACGAGACCATCGTGACGATGACGGCCACGCCGACGACGACGCCCATCGTCGTCAACACCGCGCGCAGCCGAGCCTCGCGCAAGTTGCGCAGCGAGAGCCTGAGGATGTCCAGGAAAGACATTGGAAAAGCAGAAGTCAGAATACAGGTGTCAGGAGTCAGGAGAAAAGAAAGTCAGAAGGACTGGCCGAGAGCTTCTCATTCTGACTTCTGACTTCTGACTCCTGTCTCCTAGTTAAACACGTGTCGGACGGAGTCAACCGTCCAGTCGGCGAGGCTCATGGTGACGACGTCGGCGCCGGCGTCGCGCAGGGCCTGTTCCGAAACCGTGTTGGTCACGCCGAGAGTACGCATCCCGGCGGCGCGGCCGGCCTGTATGCCGGGTGGCGAGTCCTCTACGACCAGGCACTCGCCGGGCAGCAGCGGGAGTTTGCGCGCGTCTCGCCGTTGCTCGTTCAAGAGTTCGAGGGCGCGCTGGTAACAGGTCGGGTCGGGCTTGTGCGTGCCGGGCACGTCCTCCGCGCTGACGACGACCGCGAACGCGGGGCCTAGACCTGTGCGCTCGAAGACGTAGTCGATCCCGTAGCGCGTGGACATGCTGACGATGCCGAGCTGGTAGCGGCGCGCGGCCGACTTGACGAAGGTGACCGCGCCGGGCGCGAGCGGCAAGTCGTCCTCTATCATCTTGCGGTGCAGCTCGTACTCGCGCGCGATGATGCGCTTGCTGTCGTCGCCCGCGAGCGCCTTCCCTGCACGCTCGAACGCCGTGCTGACGAAAGTCACGTCGTCCATGCCGAGCATCGTCATGTACTCGGCCTCCGTCATCGTGATGCCCTCGGCGGCGAGCGCCTCCTGGTACGCCTTCAGGTGCAGCGGCTCGTCGTTGATGATAACGCCGTTGAAGTCGAAGAAGATGGCATGAATCATGTTGGGGACGGATTGTAAGCCGCCCGCACGCCCGCGGGCAAATAGTCCCGCGCTCGTGGTTCTCGATGATTGTCTTGATGGAAGAACGGGCGTCCTGCTAGTTTATTAACGCTCTCGCCGAGAAACGAAGACGGAAGACAAGCTGATCCGCCCGAAGGAGAATCCCCTGATGCCCGGCAGAACCAAAGCTCGCGCCACTAAAAAATCGCAAGGCAGGAAGAGCAGGAAGAAACGCGTTAGCCAGACCAGGAAACGTGCGACGACCAAATCCGTCGCAGCGCCTCCAGTTCAACACATTGAGCACGTGGTCGTGCTGATGATGGAGAACCGCTCGTTCGATCACATCTTCGGCTATCGTGATGGGATTGACGGATTGAAGGGGAGCGAGTTCAACCTACTGGACCCAAGCAAGGCGGAGTCGGATTCCAACCCCGCCTATTACGTGACGAACGGCGCGCCGTACGCCGTGCTCGCGGGCGAGGGGCCGGGCCACTCTTTCAACGCGGCGAACGTGCAGCTCTGCAACGATAAAGCGGGGCCGTCAGATTCCGCTCCGGCCGCGAACAACGGCTTCGTCAGCGGTTATTACACGGAGCTGGTTTACGCGGACAAGGTGAAGAACCCGAGCCCGGAGGTGCTGCGCGTGGCGGTGGAATCGTTTGCGCCGAACCGCCTGCCCTCCATCAACGCGCTCGCGGACGCCTTCTGCGTCTGCGACAACTGGTACTCGGAAGTCCCTGGCCCGACGCAGCCCAACCGGCTCTACGTTCACGCGGCGACCTCCTTCGGCTTCGCGCTCAACGTCTGGACGCAGATTTTCGACGGCCCCACCGTCTACAACCGCGTGCAGGACGCGGGCCGCACCTGGGCGACTTACTACTTCGACGACAACGACCTCGCCGAGTTCTCCCAGCTCACCACGCAGGCGGCGAACTTCAAGCTGTACGAAACTTCGTTCGCGGCGGACGTGAAGGCGGGCGCGCTCGCCAACTACGTCTTCATAGAGCCGCGCTTCATCAACGCGCAAGACGCGATGGCGAACTCGCAGCACGCCCCGCAGGACGCGCGCTACGGGGACAACTTCATCGCGGACGTTTACGAAACTTTGCGCGGCAATGAGGAGCTGTGGAGCAAGACCGCGCTGATAGTGCTTTACGACGAGCACGGCGGCTTCTACGACCACGTCGTTCCGCCGTCGGAGAACATCCCCAACCCGGACGGGCTGAACTCGCCGCCGAGCGGGAACAAACTTTCTTACGCCCCGACGTTCACTTTCGACCGGCTGGGATTCCGTGTGCCGGTCGTCATCGCCTCGCCGTGGGTCGCGGCCGCGCGCGTGGATTCGACTCGCTACCAGCACACGTCAATCATGGCGACCGTCAAGCGTCTGTTCGGCTGGGACCAATTCCTGACGAAGCGCGACGCCAGCGCCAACACCTTCGAGCACCTGTTCTCGGAACTGGACGCGCCGCGCACGGACACGCCGCAGACTTTGCCGCGCGCCACGCCGCCCGCAGTCACCGCGCCCGCAGACAGTCCGGCCCACCCGGCCAACCAGCCCTTGGACGCGACGCAGAAAGATGTCCTGATGAAGGCGTACCACCTGACGCAAAGCTCGCACCCGGATGGACCCGCGCCTGACGACCTGCCGACGACGCAAGGTGAGGCGTCCGCCTTCATACGGGCGCGCTACGCGAAACATCTAGGGCTTCAAGGCGCAGCGCCCAAAAAGAAGAAGTGACGCCGCGTCAGAGAATGCCCTCCGGCTCCCTGTCCGTTTCCGTCGTCCCACCTGGGGCTGCGTCGCCGATCTTGTCCATGAGCTGGCGGTTCTGTTTCTCGAAGAGGATGGGGAGGCGCTCGCTTTCGAGCACGTCCAGGCGGCGGAGGATTTCGGCCAATGAAAGTTCGTTCTTGAGGTTCACCTGATAGTCGAGGTCTGCGCGGAGGCGGTCCTTCTCGCCCTGCCTGTTCTGCGACATCATGATGATGGGGGCCTGGACACCGGCGAGGACGCCGAGGACGAGGCCGAAGAGTTGATAGGGGTAGGGGTCAACTTCGCTGGCCGCTATCAGGTAAGAGTTGACCACGATCCAGAGGATGAGGATGACGGCGAGGAGGCCGATGAACATCCAACTGCCGCCGAAGTTGGCGATGCGGTTGGCGAGGCGGTCGCCGACGGTCAGGCGCGCGTCCTCCTCCTCGTTGACGTTGCGCGAGACGCGGTGGCGCAGCATCTCGTCCGTCTTCCGCAGGCGGTGCGTGATGGCGCTCAGCATCCTCAGCGCCACGTCCGGGTTGGCGCGGACGAACTTCAAGAAGTTGTCGCGCGAGAGGACGGCGAAGAAGGCGTCTTCGATAACGGTCGTGTCGGCCGAGCGCGGCTTGCCGTCGAGCAGGGCCATCTCGCCGAAGAAGTCGCCGCCGGCCAATTCGGCCAGCGTCACGTCGCTCCCGTCCGCATCGCGGATGCTGATGCGGACGCGCCCGCGCTCGATCAGGTACATCGAGTCGCCCGTCTCGCCCAGCCGGAACAGCGTCGTCCCGCCCGGCACCTCCCGCAGCTCCAACAGATTCCGCAGCTCGCTCGCCGCCTGATCGTCCAGCGACGCGAACAGCGGCACAGACCGCAACTCCTCAAGCGTAATCACCCGCGAAACACTCGTAGACATAAGCTCACCTCAAAAAATAACGATGAATGCGGAATGCGGAATGATGAATTAGAAAACGTTTGTCTTTTAATTCACCATTCATCATTCCGCATTCATCATTTCGTTATCTTCCCATCTTTCATCAGAATGATGCGGTCGCTGAAGCGCGTCGCAAGGTCTTTGTCGTGCGTCACCATCAGGATGGTCAGTTGGTCGCGCTCGACCATCCGGCGCAGGAGGGCGAGCAGCTCTTCGGCGCGCGCGGAGTCGAGGTTGCCGGTCGGCTCGTCGGCCAAGAGCACGCGCGGGCGGTTGGCGAGAGCGCGGGCGATGGCGACGCGCTGCTGCTCGCCGCCCGAAAGCTCCTGCGGGCGGTGCGAGGCGCGCTCCCCCAAGCCGACGCGCTCCAGCAACTCCTCGGCGCGCTCGCGTCTTTCGGTCGCCTTCATCCCGCCGAAGGCGAGCGCGAGCTTGATGTTCTCGGCGGCCGTCATCGTCTGGATCAAGTTGAAGTTCTGAAAAATCATCCCGACCGCGTGGCGGCGGTAGCGCGCCAACTGCTTCTTGGTGAACGGGCCGAGCGAGTCCTGCTCGAACAGGACTTCCCCGCCGGTCGGACGGTCCAGCCCGCCGAGCAGGTTCAACAGCGTGGACTTGCCAGAGCCAGACGTGCCCTGAATCGCCACGAACTCGCCCGCGCCCAGCCCAAGCGTCACGCCGTCCAGCGCGCGCACTTCCGTCGCGCCCATCATGTAAATTTTCGTGACCCCGCGGGCCTCCAGAAGTGGCGTCATCATAGGCCCCGTATCATAGCCCAGGGCGCGCGCCGCGGTGAATTTCACACGCGCCCGCGCGGCCAGCATTTTTCCCTATACAGGCGGGAACGATACTCATATAATGGCGGCCCATACGAACAGGCAGTTTCAAAGTTTAGCGCATTATCCGAAAAGCGTTTGGGCTTCATCAGTCAGCTCAAGAAGAGAAAGGATTTTTGGAAATGTCACAGCCATACCCGCCCGGAGGGGGGCCTCCGCCGGGACAGCAGCCGCCCTACGGTCAGCCGCCCCCTTACGGTCAACAGCAGCCTTACGGCCAGCCGCCGCAGCAATACGGGCAGCAGCCTCCGCCCTACGGCTATCAGCAGGGGTACGCGCCGGCTCCGATGCCCGCGCCCGTAGTCGAGGCTGACGCCTATGAACGAAGTCTCAGCCTCGCGTGCTATCTCTGGGTCGCCCTCGCCATTCTCGGCGGGCCGAACGTCATTCAGTTCACTAATTTCGCCGGCTTCGACTTCGAGTTCAACCTGATGGCGCTGGCGGTGCTGCTGCTCCCGCTGGCCGCCTCGTCGGCCGCTGGCGACAGCCAGTTGGTCCGCTTCCACGCCAAGCAGGCGATGATGATCGGCGTTTTCTACCTGATCGCGCGCTTCCTGGTGGGGCTGTTCTGGCTCATCCCGGACCCGCAGGTCGTCCGCATTCTCGGCGGCATCTTGGCCGGCGCGGTCGTCTTGCTCTTCATCTACCTCGCGCTTACGGCAGGCGTGCGCGCCTTCTTCCGGCGCGAGCTGTACCGCGCCCCGATGGTCGGCGGCATGGTGAGATAAGAGCCCAGGGCTAAACATTTGAGCGAACGGCGCGCTCGCCTTCCGCGACGCAGTTCGTGGGGGCGACGCGCCAAAGCTCGAACTGTTCCTCATCAAACCCCTTCAGCATCACCTCGAACGGCGTAGCCGTGAGTTCAGCCTCCGGCCCGTAAAGCATCTCCGCGACTTCATGGTCGGCGTGTACCGCCGACGAGATGACCACGTCGCCGCCCGACGACAACCCCTCCAAGCGCGCCGCCATGTTGACCGTGCAGCCGAAGTAGTCCAATCGCCCGTTGAGCGTCACCGCGATGCACGGGCCTGAGTGGATGCCCACTTTGAGCATCAGCGGCCGCACGCCCTGCGAGGGCGAGGCCAGCGTCTGCTGGGCCGAGAGGAAGGCGCGTA
Organism: uncultured Acidobacteriota bacterium; assembly: GCA_963848875.1. Lineage (GTDB taxonomy): Bacteria > Acidobacteriota > Blastocatellia > Pyrinomonadales > Pyrinomonadaceae > QHXM01. Next base: position 2,735,369 of record CAWKFJ010000005.1, on the reverse strand, counting down.
AAGCGCCTGCGGGCCTGCGGAAGACGGCCATCACGGCGTCGCCGATAGTCTTGACGAGCGCGCCGTCCTCCTGGCTGATGGCCTCGCGCAGCACGTCGAAGTGGCTCATCACACAGCCGAAGGCGGGCGCGTCGCCTATCTCCCTGTAGAGCTGTGTCGAGCCGCGCAGGTCCGTGAAGAGGACCGTCAAGGTTCCGACCGAAATCTGCTCGCCGGGCCGCAGCGCCTCGTTGCTGAAGAGGTCGCGGAAGATTTGCAGCGCCGTCACCTCCGCGGCCGTCGCCGCCTGGTCGCTCCACGCCATGCGCTCCAGCACGAAATAGTGTTCCTTGTCGGTCGCGTTTTCGAGAACCAGCTTCGGCTCTGTCGAGAGCGACAACTCTTCGTCCGTCCAGCCCTCGTCCGAAGCCTTGAGCGTCACTTCAGCAGCCCCCTCGGCGGTCGCCTCCAGATGCTGCCCGCCCGCCAACTCGGAAGCGCGCAGCCTGTAACGCCCCTTCTCCAAAGGGAGCGAGATTTCGCGGCGCTCGCCGGGCGCGAGGAGTTGTTGGAGGACTATGTGCGGCGTGACCTGCGGGCCGCCGACGCAGAACTGTAGGCCCTCGACGACGCGCACCGAAGGGTTCGGGCGGAAGGTCAGCTCCACGGCGCGGTCGAAGTTGACGTTGAAGTCCACGTCGCACGACTCGCAGAAGACTTCGGACTGGATGCCCGTCAGCGAGCGCGAGGTCTGCGCGGCCCCGCGGCAGTGAGGACAGATCATCTCCCACTGCAAGTCCAGCAACCCGACGCGCGTGGCCCAAAGGCAGACTTCAAGCACGTCCTTGCGCGGCAGCCCCCAGTAGTCTGCGAGCGCGTGCGAACGCATCCGCGAGAGCGTGATGTCATCTGCGCGCTCGATGGTTTCGGCCAGCCGCTTGACGATGTCTGCTTGCGCGCCCTGCGAGACGAGCCGCTCGCTTAGGGCCTTGAGCCGCGCCACGCCCCCTTGCGCGAACTTCGCGGGCGAAGGCTGGTAGAGCTGCGGTCGCCCGCTCTTAATTTCGCGGTCATAGCGGCGGAAGATTTCGCCGAAGCTGCGTTTCGAGAGGATGCCGATCTGAACGGGGATGGCGGCGCGGCCGAGCGTGTTGCGCGGGACGGCGCGGACCTGATAGACGAGGTGCGTGCCGCCATTGGGCTGCTCCTGTAGCTCGGCCTCGACGCGCATCTCGCTGACGGGGCCTTTCGTGTAGCGGCGCACGACGCCGAAGCGGTAGGGGCGAATCCACTCGAAGGGCTGCTCCTCCCACTCGATTGGCACACCGAACTTGAAGAGGCGCAGCCGGCGCGTGTGCCCCGCGCGGCCCAACGCCTCGACGGTCGGCACGCCCGCGTCACGGTTGAAGCGGTTCGTGTCCGCCACCAGCGGCCACAACTCCTCCGGGCTCGCCTCCAGGTCGTACTCCCAGCGGTAATGGAACTCGCGCATAAGGCGGAAGGCAGTAGGAAGTTGTTAAGCCCCGTCAGGGGCGCTCGATAATAGCCCAGCACTTCAGTGCTGGGTATGGGTGTGGAAAATTTTTGTAGTCCCGTAGGGACGACCGAAAACTTCAGTCGTCCCTACGGGACTCAAATATTTTTGCGCGTCTGTTCCCAGCACTGAAGTGCTGGGCTATTTTCACGACGCCCCTGACGGGGCTGAACGCTCGCCAGCCTCTTCTTAGACTTCCTTGTATTCAGAGTCCACGTCTTCGTCGGACGAGGCGACGCGGTAGTTGGGCGACTGCTTCTGTTTGGTGATGAGCAGGTCGTCTTTCGTCTTCAAGAGGTCGGCGCGGGTGTAGACCGAAAGCTCGAAGTTGTAGCCGTGCGTGATGGCGTCCTTCGGGCACGCCTCGACGCAGTAGCCGCAGAAGATGCAGCGCCCGTAGTCTATGTTGTAGACCTCTGCGTAGCGCTCGTCCACGCCCACGCGCTCGGCGGGCGGGCGCGGGTCGTCCTTCGCCACGATGTAAATGCACTCGGACGGGCAGGCCGCGGCGCAGAGGAAGCAGGCGACGCACTTCTCGCGGCCCAGCTCGTCCACGTGCAGGAGGTGCTGGCCGCGGTAGCGCGGCTGCACCGTGACGGGGTCGTCCGGGTACTCGACCGTCCACTTCTCCTTCGGGATGTAGGAGAAGGTGACGGCCATGCCCTTGATGATCGCCTTGGTCGATTCGATCACGTCGCTGATGATTGACATAAAAATCTCTCCGCCAACTTTCTTGCCGCCCTATTGAGCAACGAAATTATACGTGATGACGCCCGTCACTTTCACGGGCTGGCCGTCCAACTTGGTCGGCGTGAACCGCGCCTGCCGTGCGGCCTGCACGGCTGACTGCTGTAAAAGCGGGTGACCGCTGACGGCGCGGGCCGCGATAACATTACCCGATTCGTCAATAGTCACCTGGACGGTGACGGTGCCGGAGGCGCGCGCCGCTCTGGCAATCGGCGGGTAGGCAGGCTTGGGCAGGCTGACGGCCTTGCCGTTCAGGACGCCGCCCGAGATGGGTCCGCTCGGCCTCGGCCGCGGCGTCTCCGTGGCTTCGGGCGTCGGCGTGGGCCGCTCGACGGGCGTCCGGCTAGGGGAAGCCGTTGGCGTCGGCGTGGCCGTCGGCGTCCTCTTTGCGGGTGAACTGTCGGGCGGCGGCGTGCTATTCGTCAAGACAGGCGACGGGAGAGACGCTGACGGGCTCTCGCCATTCAACGACGGCGTCGTGGAGCCGGAGGGAGACGCGTTGACGTTCGTGTTCGACTGCGTGACCTCTGTGTTACTCGCGCCGTTGCCGCGCGTCATGATGAAGGCGACGGCGATGGCGGACAGGCCGAGCACGACGGCGGCCCCCAGAATCCAGGGCGCGGCGCTCGACTTACGCGCGGACGCCGCGCGCTCTCCATACTTACGCTCGTCCCGCGGCGCTGGCTGGTCTTCGCCCATGACTTCCGTCGGCGCGTCGTGCGTCACGCGCGCGGCCGGGATTTTCATCGTCGCGCCCGGATCGTAAGCGGAATCTCCCGCGCTCGCGAGCGCCGTCCCGTCTTCGAGACAGAACATCAGCGCGTCGTCTTCGTAGCTGCGCTGGCACGTGGGGCAAAGTTTCATCCCGAATTCCCTGTCTCTCTTGCTGGCTGTTAGTTTAGTCTAGACGCCTGCGAGCTGATAGCCTGCCAGCGCCTGTCGCGCCAGAGGAACGTGTCCGTGAAACGGAACTTCAGCACCTGCCCCCTGGTGGTCTTGGCCGTGTTCAGTCCCGTCAGGACGACCGTGTCGCCCGCGAGGCTGATCTTCAAATCGCTGAGCTTGAGCGAGGCGATCAACGGCTCAGGCTCAAGCGACGCCAGCAACTGCTCCTTGTTTTTCACGGAGCCGTCTCCGCCGACGCCCCTGAACTCGTCGGCCAGGATACGCCTGACGGCCGCCTTGTTGCCCTTGATGTTCGCGTCGTTCCATTCGTACTCCAACGCCGTCAACTGCTTCAGCACCACGTCCGCGTCTGTCGGCGGGTCATCCTCCTCGGTCTTCGGCGCGGTGTTTTTATTTGCGACCGTGTTCTGGTTCCGCGGCGACTCGTTCGTGTTGTCGCCTGCGACCGAGACGTTGGCGACTTTCGCAGGCTCACCGGTCGAGCCCCGCGAAGCGATAATGGCCCAGACAATAATGGCCCCGCCCACCAGCAGGCTCAGCAGCCCCCCGACGATCCAGGGCGTGGAGTTGCGCCGCCGCGGCGGTGGCGGCAGCGGCTGGGCCACGGCCGGCCTCCAGCTCTGCGGATTCCACGCGTTGTATCCAGGCGGCTGTGGATACGAAGGCGGCCCCGCCTGGTCGTCGCGTAGTGTCGAAGCGTTCTGGTTGGGGAGCGTCGCCTGTAGCTCGTCGGGCAGTGTCGCCTGTGGATTGAACTGCGCGACGCCCATCAGCGCCGCGCCGTCGGTCAGACAAAAGGTCAGCGAATCGTCCGTGTAAGTGCTCTGGCATGTAGGACAGCGTTTCATACACAGCCACACTTCCCCTGACATCAACTAACGACGAGAGCGACGGCGCGCGGGCTTTTTGCCTAAACGAGTTCGAGCCTGCTGAAGAAGTAGGCGATCTCGATGGCGGCGTTCTCTTCGGAGTCCGAGCCGTGGGCGGCGTTCTCGCCGACGCTACCGCCGAACTCTTTGCGGAGCGTGCCCTCGTCGGCCTTGGCCGGGTCGGTCGCTCCCATCAAATCGCGCCAAGCCTTGACCGCGCCCCCCTCTTTCTCCAGCGCCAGCACGACGCACGGCCCGCTCGACATGAACTTCGTCAGCTCTGCGAAGAAGGGGCGCTCGCGGTGGACCGCGTAAAAGCCCTCAGCCTCTTCGAGCGTCATATGAATCAACTTCATCCCGCGCACGCGAAAGCCGTCATCCGTGATGCGCTGAAGAATCGCCCCCGTCTTCCCGCCGCGCACGGCGTCTGGCTTGATGATGCCGAACGTCAGATTACCTTGTTCCGCCATTGTTCTCCTCAGATATGTTTTCAGTTGTCATGCCGAACTTCTCTTTAATCGCATCATCTATGCGGCGCGGGCGGAAGGTCTTTGAGTCCAGCGCGCACCAGATGCTTTTAGCCCGGACCAGAATCTCGTCGCCGCGCCGAACTTCGGTGAACCGCTCGCTCCTGGCGGCGCTGGCTTTGCCCACCCAGGTGCGCGCCGTGATCTCTTCGCCTTCAAAGGCCGGGCGCAGGTAGTCAATCTCATGCCGCAGGACGACCCAGGTCAGGCTCGACAGTTGTTCGGGCGTCGCCTGGTCACGCCAGTGCGCGACGGCCACGTCTTGAATCCACTGCACGTAGCGCACGTTGTTGACGTGGCCCTGCTGGTCTATGTCCTCCGCTGTGACGGTGAACGAATGTTCGTACTCGACCACAGGTTTTACGTCTTCGACTGTGCCTCGAACGCCGCCGAGAGCTGTGCCAGCGCGTTCTCCATGCGAGTCTGCGCCTCAATGATCCGGCCCTGGCGCTCTTCCACTTTTAGCAGGAGTTCGCGCAGCTCTGCGACGATGCGCTCGACGTCGTGGACGCGCCATTCGAGTTTATTGACCCGGCGCTCGTCGTCGCTCATGGCTCAGGCAGCGGCCACGGCCCCGAGCGCGTCCTTCATCGCCGCGCCGATGTCCGCGGGCGAGTGGACGACGCGGATGCCTGCGTCTTCGAGCGCCTTCATCTTCTCGGCCGCAGTCCCCTTGCCGCCCGCGATGATGGCCCCCGCGTGGCCCATGCGGCGGCCCGGCGGAGCCGTCTGCCCGGCGATGAAGGCGACGATGGGCTTCGTCACGTTCTCCCTGGCGAAGGCGGCCGCGTCCTCTTCGGCCGACCCGCCGATCTCTCCGATCATCACGATGCCGTCAGTCTCGTCGTCAGCCTGAAAGAGCGCGAGCGCGTCCGTGTGCGTCGTGCCGACGATGGGGTCGCCGCCGATGCCTATGGCCGTGGATTGGCCCAGGCCGAGCGCGGTCAACTGGCCGACGGCTTCGTAGGTCAGCGTGCCCGAGCGCGAGACGACGCCGACGCGCCCCTCCTTGTGTATGTGGCCGGGCATGATGCCGATCTTGCACTTGCCGGGCGAGATGATGCCCGGACAGTTCGGCCCTATGAGGCGCGTGGGCTTGTCGGACAGGTACTCTTTGACCTGGACCATGTCCAGGGCGGGGATGCCTTCGGTGATGCAGACGACGAGCGGGAGGCCAGCGTCCGCGGCCTCCATGATGGCGTCGGCGGCGAACGGCGGCGGGACGTAAATCACGCTGGCGTTCGCGCGCGCCTCGCGCACCGCGTCCGCCACTGTGTTGAAGACGGGAACATTCTCGTGCGTCGTCCCGCCCTTGCCCGGCGTGACGCCGCCGACGACCGTCGTCCCGTACTCGATCATCTGCCTGGTGTGGAACGTACCCTCTTTGCCCGTGATGCCCTGCACGACGAGGCGTGTGCTTTTGTCAACCAGAACGCTCAACGCTCTTGCTCCTCACAGTCGGCGTCCTGAGGCGCGGTAGTGACGAAGAGTCCGCGCCAGACACCAGAATTTTGGACAGCTTGACTAGAGCCGCAACTATACCACAGCCCGCGCGGCCGCTCTAAACGCCTTGACTCGGAAACCATTTTGGTTTAGGGTGCGCCGTCTGTTTTTTGTCTACGCGGGCGCTGAAGCGGTGAATGGTCACACAGTCCGCCTTATCCAGCTAGCCTGACGCTCGCAACCATCAACACTTTTCGTCAATAACCCCTCTCAAGTCACCCCGAGCTTGAGACCAACCTCATCTAGCCATAGATGGCAAAAGGAGAGAACGTGAATTTTAGTCTTCCCCCTCAGTACCGCTCTGCCCTGTTCCTGCTGGCGCTCGCGCTGCTCGTGTCAGCGGGCGCGGCCCGCGCGCAAAGCTCCTCGTCGGGCCAGCTCGAAGTGACGCAGACCGAAGTCAATAACTCCACCAACCAGATCACCATCACGGGCGTCAATTTTGGCACAAGCCTGCCGAGCGTCACGCTCGCTGGCGCGCCGCTGAACGTCGTCAGCAGCACGCCGACGCAGATCGTCGCGGACCTGCCCTCCGGCATCCAGCCGGGCACGTATCTTCTCAAAGTCGCCAGAGGCAACGGGACATCACAGACAGAAGGACGAGATAGATGTCGCCATCGGCAGCGGTGGGCCGGAAGGGCCGCAGGGGCCTGCGGGGCCGCAAGGGCCTCAGGGTGAAACGGGCGCGACGGGCGCGACAGGTGCGACCGGCGCGACAGGCCCGCAAGGACCGCAGGGCGAGACGGGAGCCACAGGCCCTCAAGGCTCAGCCGGCCCGCAAGGCGAGACCGGCGCGACTGGCCCGCAGGGGCCTGCCGGGCCGCAAGGTGAAACCGGCCCGCAAGGCGCGACGGGTTCGCAGGGACCGCAAGGCACCGCTGGGCCGCAGGGCGAAACTGGCGCGACCGGGGCCACCGGCGCGACGGGGCCTCAAGGGGCAACAGGCCCGCAAGGTTCCGCCGGGCCGCAAGGAGCGCAGGGAGATCAAGGCCCAGCCGGTCCCGCCGGGCCGCAGGGGCTGCAAGGCAACCAGGGACCGGCCGGACCCCAAGGTCCGCAAGGTCCGCAGGGACCGCAAGGCATGACGGGCGCAACAGGCCCGCAAGGTCCGACCGGGCCGCAGGGACCGACAGTTGCAGTCTTCCCGGTCGGGCGCGCGCCTGAAGGTAACTTCGCGGCCATCACTTTCAACGACGACTCGTCCTCTTTCGTCTGCAACGGACAATACCTAGGGCAGGCGACGATTGACCCGAACTGGTTCGGCACGGGCGGCGTTGACTACCGCTTCGTCGTTTTCGGCGCGCGCACCTCTGGCGTCATCGGCCAGAACCTGTACTTCGACCTCTGCGCCGGCAGCAGCTTAGGCGACGGCGGCGGTACTAATCTGTTCACCGGCGTGCTCTTCAACAACCCACATCTGGTGGACAGCGGCTGGCAGACCCTGTCGGGCTCGTCCCCCGTGCGGCTCAACGTCCGCGCGCGCAAGAACAGCCCGGCGGCCGGCACATACGGTCACATCTACCTGATGATTCGCCCACACCAATAGGAAAGGGCCGGGCGCAGGATTACGGAAAAGGAGAGAAGGGGCGAGCCACGCGCGTGGCTCGCCCCTTTTCTCCTTTTTATTCCAGCTCGACGCGCTGGCCGTACTGCGGGGCTTCGACCTCCCAGCCGAAGCGGTCTTTGATGTGTTGGGCCATGGCCTCTGCGGCGACGGGTTCGCCGTGTGTGGTGAAGGTGCGGCGCGGCGCGCGCTCGACGGGCGTGAGCCAGCGCAGGACTTCCTGCCAGTCCGCGTGCGCCGAAAAGCCGCCGACGCGCTCGACCTTGCAGCGCACGGGAACCATCTGGCCCAGAATCTTCACCTCCCGCTCGCCGTCCTGGATGCGCCTTCCGGTCGTCCCCGCGGCCTGGTAGCCGACGAAGACGACGGTCGAGTCCGGGTCCGGCAGGAAACGGCGCGCGTGATGCAGGACGCGCCCGCCCGTCATCATCCCGGAGGCGCTGACGATAATGCGCGTTCCCTTCTCCTCGTTCAGCCGCTTGGACTCCTCGCGCGATGAGGCCGTCCGCATAGAGTGCGTCCGCAGCGGGTGACGCCTCTGCGCCAGCACGCTCGCGTACTCCTCGTCCTGCTCCTCCTTGCGATTACTGTAGACCTGGCTCGCGGCCGCAGCCATCGGCGAGTCTACGCGCACGGGCAGGACGGGGATGCGCTTTTCGTCTTCCAGCTCGCGTATGAAATAGACGATCTCCTGCGTGCGGCCGATGGCGAAGGCGGGTATCAGGACGACGCCGCCCCGCGCGTGTGTCTCGTTGATGATGCTCGCCAGCTCGTCCTTCGGGTCCACGGCGTCGTGCAGGCGGTCGCCGTAGGTTGACTCGACCAGCAGGTAGTCGCACGGGGGCGGCGGCGCGGGGTCGTGTATGATCGGCTGGTCGTAATGGCCCAAATCTCCAGAGAAGAGGACGCGCCTGCCCTGGCGGTCGTCTCCCGCGTCGTCAATCTCCACGAGGACGAGGGATGAGCCGAGGATGTGGCCGGCGATGCGGAAGCCCGCGCGGATTCCTGGGGCAACGTCCACGGGCTCGCCCGTGTTATCGACGGGCCGGAGCAGCTTGATGGCGGCGCGCGCGTCCTCTTCGGTGTAGAGCGGCAGCGCCGGGTTGTGCTTCGTCAACTTGTGCCGGTTGCGGTACGCAGCCTCTTCCTCCTGGAGCCGCGCCGCGTCGGGCAGGAGTATCTTGAGGAGGTCTGCCGTGCCGCGCGAGCAGTAGACGGGATTGTCGAAGCCCATAGCGACCAGCCGCGGCAGGTAGCCCGTGTGGTCTATGTGCGCATGCGTGATGAGCACGGCGTCGAGCGCGCGCACGTCGAACGGTGTGTCCTTCCAGTTGCGCTCGCGCAGCTCCTTGAAACCCTGGAAGAGTCCGCAGTCAACGAGCACCTGCCCGCGCCCGCCTTTGATTAAATACTTAGACCCGGTCACGGTCCCCACCCCGCCCCAGAACTCCAGCGTCGCCATACGCGCCCTCCGTCCAATTTTTGTTCAGGATTGCAGAACGATAATAGAGGGAAGGCCGTAAATGGTAAATGGCAAATCTATTCAACGGCGCGCGTCATGCGCTATGATTGGGCCGGGCCTTGAAATTTAGAGAGGACTCGGTTGCCAACGAGGTCGGGTTGAAAAGGAAACTAAACATGTCATCGTGGGCTCCTCGTAGTAGCAGGCTGACGGCGCTCGCCTTCGCCCTGACACTTCTCGTCGCTTCGTTTTCGAGCGCGGCCGCGCAGAGCAACAGCGGCGGCAGCAGCGTCTTGCAGGAGAAGGCTGAGCCTTTGACCGTCGGCTCGGCCATCACGTCCATTCTCAACGCCGGCGAGAGCGCGTTCACGGAAGCCTCGCGCATCTTGCAATCGGACCCCTACTGGCAGTTCCGCGGCGCGAGCTACTCGAACAGCGGGTTGATGAACGAGCGGGACGAGCTGAAGCTGGGCGGCCAGCTTCACGCGGAGTTCGGCAAAAGATTTACCATCGTCTCGGAAGGCCAGGAGCGCGCTAACCGCATAGGGCAGCGCGTCGCGCGCACGAGCCTCCGGCCCGGTCTGACCTACCGCTTTCACATCATACGCGACAAGGAACTGAACGCCTTCTCCGGCCCCGGCGGCCACATCTACATCACGACCGCGCTGATGAACCTGGCGAGCGACGACGAGCTGGCCTCCGTGCTCTCGCACGAGGTCAGCCACATCGTCGCGCGCCACAGCCTGAAGACCATACAGCAGTCGCAGAACCTGCGCGGGCTCGCAGACCTCTTCGGCTCGGTGACGGGGATCGCGGGCGCAACGGCCCAGGAATTGGGCACGGCCACGGCGACCATCGTGGCCGGCGGCCTGCTCGCCGTACACAACCGCGAGGAGGAGCGCGAGGCAGACTTCCTGGGCGTACACGCGATGGCGAAGGCGGGCTACAACCCGCAGGCGATGGTGACGATGTTCCAGAAGATTCAGCGCGCAGGCGAGAAAGACGAAGGCATCCTCGGAGCCGTCTTCGCGGACCATCCCGGCGTCGACGAACGCATCGAAAACACGCGCTACGAAATCAGCCGGATGAGGTGAATGCAAAATTAAAAATTAAAAATGCAAAAGTGAGGCGGAAACCGTTTTAATAAAAACTGGCTTCCGCCTCACTTTTGCATTTTTAATTTTGCATTTTTAATTCCAAAAATGATGATGGCGGCCGGGATGAGCAGGAGCAGGTTGCGGAGCGCCGTCGAGACGCCGAGCTGGCTGCCGATGATGCCGCCGAAGCAGCCGCACTCTAAGCCCTCCGCGTTTCCGAGGCCGTAACGGTAGTAGAGGGCGTAGCCGGCGAACCCTGCGAGCATGACGGCCGACCAGACAGCGCCGATGCGCGCCGTGCGCGGCCAGAGCAGCAGCGCGGCGGCGATTATCTCCGCGCAGATGACGGCGACGGCCGCCGCCATGGCCCAGCGTTCCCCGACGAGAAATGGCATGTTCGAGAAGAAGCTCTCCGCAGGGTCGTTCCGCATGTAGAGCTTCATCCCGGCCGCGAAGAGCCACAGCGCCGCGAGGCCGAAGCGGCTGACGTGGACGAGCCAGAAAAGGACAGAGGAGCGCCAGGAGGGAGAAGAGAGCCGCCGCAGCGCCGCCGCCTCAGTCCGCGCCCCGTCCACATGAGCCTGCCCTTCGATGTCGCCTACTTCGTCCATCGCTATCCGTCCCCGTTTTCAGCCCGCGAGTGACACGACCTTTTCGGCTGCGTCCTTCATGCCGCTCGCCACGGTGAAGTTTAATCCAGAGTCGCGTATGACGCGCTGGCCCTCTTCGACGTTCGTGCCTTCGAGGCGGACGACGACCGGAACTTTGACGCCCAGGTTCTGCGCCGCGCCGACTACGCCACGAGCCACCATGTCGCAGCGCACGATGCCGCCGAAGATGTTGATGAGGACGGCGCGCACGTTCTCGTCCGCCAACAAGATTTTGAAGGCAGCCTCGACGCGCTCCTGCGAAGCTCCGCCGCCGACGTCGAGGAAGTTGGCCGGCTCGCCGCCCGCGAGCTTGATGATGTCCATCGTCGCCATCGCGAGCCCCGCCCCGTTGACCATGCACGCGATGTTGCCGTCGAGCTTGATGTAGTTCAAGTCGAACTTGGACGCCTCTATCTCAAGCGGCTCTTCCTCGTGCAGATCGCGCAAGTCTAAAAACTCCTTGTGGCGGTAGAGCGCGTTGTCGTCGAAGTTGACTTTCGCGTCGAGCGCGATGAGCCGCCCGTCTTTCGTCAGGAGGAAGGGGTTGATCTCCATGAGCGACGCGTCCATCTGCTCGTTGGCGGCGTAGAGCGACTGCATGAACTTCGCGGCCGGGTTGATGAGCGGCGCGGGCAGGCCGAGCGCGAAGGCGAGCTTTCTGGCCTGGAACGGGCGGAAGCCGACGGCCGGGTCAATCGTCTCCTTGAAAATCTGCTCGGGCGTCTTGGCCGCGACCTCTTCGATGTCCATGCCGCCAGCGGCCGAGGCCATGAAGACCGGCCGGCCGGTCGTGCGGTCGAGCACGATGCCCAAGTAAAACTCCTTGTCAATCGGCAGCCCCTCTTCGATGAGCAGCACGCGCACTTCCCTGCCCTCCGGGCCAGTCTGGTGCGTGACGAGCTTCATGCCGAGCATCTGTTGCGCGATGTCGCGCGCTTCGTCCGCGGACTTGGCGAGCTTGACGCCGCCGCCCTTGCCGCGGCCGCCTGCGTGAATCTGCGCCTTGACGACGACCACGTCCGTCCCCAACTCTTTCGCCGCGTGGTAAGCCTCTTCGGGCGAGCGCGCGACGATCCCGCGCGGCACGGCGACCCCGTACTTCTTCAGCAGCTCTTTGCCCTGGTATTCGTGAATCTTCATCCCGTTTCGATTCCTCGCTCTGGATTGTTATGAAGGATGACAGGGAGTGTATCCCCGCGGGGCGCACGCCGCAAGTCGCTGGCGTTGCCCCGAAAGCCCAAACGCGATAACTTTGCGCGCGTTAATTCGACCCGAAGTGAGGAGACGATTCACATGAGCGAAGTCACGGTCACATCCATCATGGGATTGCAGAACGAGGTTAGATACGGCGAGGGCCAGACTCTCATCATCGACGAGCCGAAGGGGTTGGGCGGCGACGGCGCGGGGCCGGACCCGTACACGCTGCTGCTCGCGGCGCTCGGCGGCTGCATCTCGATGACGGTCACGCTCTACGCGCGCCGCAAGGCTTGGCCGCTCTCGCGCGTCACGGTGCGGCTGCGCCAGGGGAGAATCCACGCCAAGGATTGCGCCGAGTGTACGGAGAACACGGAGGGCTTCGTCCACCGCATAGAGCGCGCCGTCACGGTCGAGGGCGACTTAACGGACGAGCAGAAAGCGCGCCTGCAAGAGATCGCACACAAGTGCCCCGTCCACAAGACGCTCACCTCTAAAATCGTCGTCGCAGAATTGAAGGACAATGCGGAATGATGAATGCGGAATGATGAATTAAAGACGATCCGTTTTTAATTCATCATTCATCATTCCGCACTCATCATTGCTCTTCAGAGGATGCGCAGGAAGGCGACGAGGTCGGTCTTCTCCTGCGCCGTCAGGTTGAGTTCGAGAATGAGATTGAAGAATTCCACTGTGTCTTCGAGCGTGAGCAGCCGCCCGTCGTGCAAGTAGGGCGGCGACTCCTTGATGCCGCGCAGGGGGAAGGTCTTGATCGGCCCCTGCTTGGTAATCATCATGCCGCCTTCCATCCGCGGCTTGTAGAAGCGCTCGACCATCAGGTCGTGCATCGTCCCGTCCGTGTAGAACGGAGCCGGGTGGCAAGTGGCGCAGTTGGCCTTGCCGAAGAATAAGTCCTCACCGCGCGCCTCGCTCTCGGTCGCCTTGCGGCGGTCGAGCCGCCCGTAGACGTTCAGCTTCGGCGCTGGCGGGAAGTCCAACAACTCCTGAAACTCAGACATCGCGTGGACGTGCAGCGCGCGGTCCAGTGTGTTGACGCCCTTCTTGGCCGCCGTCACGGGGTCGCCGTCGAAGTAGGCGGCGCGCTGCTCGAACTCCGTGAAATCCTCGACCGTGCGCAGGGCGCGCTGCGAGCCGAAGAGGCGCTGGACGTTGACGCCGCGCAGTGACGGAGTCTCAATCCGCCGCCGGTTCTCCTGCGGGCGTATGTCGCCGACGAGATGCATCGCGCCCGAGTTGTGCCCGTTGACGTGACAGTCGAAGCAGGTCACGCCCCTCATCCCGTCTGGCTTCTCGGTCTTGCGGTCGGCCGTCGCGTTGAACTGCTGCTGCGGAAACTGCGTGACCAGCAGGCGCAGCCCGTCCAACTGCTTCGGGTTGAGGATGCCGTTGAACAGCTCGTAAAAGTTATCAATCGTCACGAGCTGCCCTTTGGAGACATCGCCGAGGTCCGGCCGCGTGGTCAGAAAAATCGCGGGCGGGAACTCGGGCAGGAAGTGCTCTGGGATGTCGAAATCCATGTCGAAGCGTTCGAGCCGCGGCTGCACCTTGACGTGCATCTGCGGGAAGACCATCCCGCCGACTGCGTGGTTGACGTGCGGCAGCGGCAGGTACGGGAACAAGCCTTTGTCCCTGATCTCTTCGGGCGTCATGCGCCCCAACTGCTCCCACGTCATCCCGCCTTTGAGCTTCGCGGTCGGGCCGACGGGGATGGGCTTGCCGCGCGTCATGCGAACGTTCTCGTCCACGCGCCGCCTGAGGTCGTAACGCTCTTCGAGGAGCTTCAAGTGCGTCGCCATGACGCGCGGCTTCGCGGCCTTGTCGCGCGCCCTGACAACGTCGAAAGGCTCTTCGACCACCGGCGTGAACGAAGATTTTTCCTGATCGGCGGGCTTGGGTTGCGACTGCGCGCCGGCCGGCCAGCCCGCCAGCATCGAAACAGTAAACGCCGCCGCCAGAACAAAAACTGCCAGCAGCTTTATCCGCGTGATCTTGTTCATAGACCTCCTTCCGTCTGGGGCTAAGAACCAAGTTGTGATTGAGAAAGCAGGTTAGGCAGCCATCATACTCCTCGTCAGGCGAAAGAAAAAGGCTTTCAGCGTTTGTGGCTGAAAGCCTTTCTCGTCGTCTAGATTTGAAATTCGGCGTGAGAGGATTCGAACCTCCGACCCCCTGAACCCCATTCAGGTGCGCTACCAGGCTGCGCTACACGCCGTCCAAGTTTTTTCTAGTATCTCTGGAAAACTTTTTTTGTCAAATCCGCCGGGGCGACTATTTCCTGCTGGCGCTGAGGTCGGATTCGCCTGCGTCGAGGGTGGCGAGCAGGTCGCGCAGTTGTTCGGCGAGGCGGCGGACGGCGAGGCGCTGGTCGTCCGTCATGGAGTAGTTGGCGTCCGGCAGCGGGGCGCTGTCGTAGAGTGGGCGCGACTCAAGCGGAGGCGCGGCCGGTTGAAGCGCGGGCTGCGGCGCGGGCGCGGGCAACGCGTTCGGGTCCGGCGTCGGGACGACCTTAAGCTTGCTCGCGCCGCGCAGCTCGCTCGCCAGTTTCTTCTTCGCCCCGGCAATCGTGTACTGGTCTTCGTAGAGCAGTTCCTTAATCCTGAGCGCCATCTCCACGTCGCGCTTGCGGTAGGTCCGCTGCCCTGCGCGGTTCTTCTGCGGAGCGAGCATAGGGAATTCCGACTCCCAGTAGCGCAGGACGTGCGCCTGCACGCCCGTCAGCTCGCAGACTTCTCCGATTTTGAAGAAGAGTTTTTCGGGGATGGCGACGGCGGCGCGGTTCATGGCTTCGGGAGACCTGACGAACTTTTGTCCTGTTTTGCCGGCTGTTAAGATTTGCTACGGGATGGCCGCCTGAGAGACACTGGCGGCGCACACTTCTTACGCTAGCGGCTCATGTTACTCGCGGTCCCGATGCGTGTCAATAGTTTTCCACAGGAACTTAACCCGGCGAGCAAGCAGCAGTTGCCTCTTTCTCCTTGAGACGATACGTCAGCCCGGCATGATTCTGATGAGGCGGTTGACCGGGTCGAAGGTGAGGCGGAACGGCCTGAGCGCGTCGCGGCCGAGCAGGATGGGCGAGCCGGCCCTCGCGGCCGGCAACAGATCGGTCGGAATCCCGCGCAAAACGAGCGAACCCACGCGCACGGTCGCCGGAGGGATTCTGTGCGCGGTGATGCGCCCGCCCCCCAGGTCTCGCACGTCGCCGCGCTCTCTGCCTCCGCCCGGCAAAATTCCCAGCGAGCGCGCCGCGTCTACAGTGACGGCGAGGCCGAAGCCGGAGCCCGTGTCGATGAGCGCGCGGCGGCCCCCTTCGAGCATGACGAAGGGGCGGCGGCTCTGGCCGTCCGTCAACCAGGGGACGATTGTACCGTCGGGCGGAAGATTTTCGCCGCGTTTGAGCGGAGTCTGGCGTGGGTCGAAAGCGGTCATCTGCCCGCGCGCCAGGTCTATCTCGAAGCCGAGCGGGCCGTAAGCCTCTGCCGGGTCGAGCACGCCGTCCACGCCTGGGGCGAGTCTTTCGGTGATGACGAACTGGCCGTTGGACTGTAGGACGTTCTGCGCGTCGCCGAGCGCGAGGCTGCGGACGATGGCGTTGTGGCCCGCGACGCCGCCCGCGCCGCTCAACCCGCCGATTATCACAGGGCGGCCGCCGGTTTCGCGCACGCCCGCCTCGACCGCCACGCGCCTGGACAGCAAGGAGCCGCCCGCGCCTGTATCTATGGCGAACGTGTAAGGCCCTCTGCCGTTGACCCAAGCTCTGACGAGGAGCCCCAGGCCCTCTTCTTCCTGGAAGCGGACGGCGCGCGGCAATCCGCCCTGCACAATCGTCATCCGATTCTTCGGTACAGACAAATGGGCAGCCCCGTCAAACGAGGCCGCCCAGGTGTTTATTGCCGGGATGAAGATTGTGTAGGAAAGAACGCAGACGAGCGCGAGTTTTTTCAAGCCGTGCCCCATCGCAGTCTTCCTAACGCCTGCTTAGTAGGTGCGGTTGCGCTTGCGGAGTTTGTAAGTCCACAGGGCCGAGCCGCCTCCGCCCGCCAGAGCGCCAATCGCCGCGCCCTTCTTGCCGCCGATCAGGCCGCCGATTAGCGCGCCGCCGCCAGCGCCCATCGCCACCGTCAGCTTGTCGCGGTGCTTCTGCCAGAAAGAGCGCTTACGCGGCTGCGTGTTGTAGTCGTAATAGACCTGACGCGACGAGCCTGTATTGCTGCCGTAGGAGCGGCGCGCCGGCGCGTTCCTGTAAACGACGCGGTTGGCCGGGACGACCGTGCTCTGCGTCACCAACTCGCTGGTGCGCTCGCGCGCCGCCTGGAAGCCATCCAGAAAGCCTGCGCGGTAGCTATCGGCGTCCTCAATCCCGTCGGCCCTCGCCGTCAGCACAGGGTCCGTAGTCGTGGAATCCGTGGAAACCTGGCGAGCGGACTGCTCGTCAACCAGATTCGCGGCGGGCGTGGTCAAAGAGTTAGCAGCCACTGGCTCCGCGTTTTTGCGCGAGACGATGGCCCCGACCGAGCCGCCCAAAAGAGCCGCTACGAGAGCAATAGGTATAATCTTATTTTTCAGAAGCATTGTGGTAGGTCCCCTTCAATAGTCTTTTGAGCTTGTCGCCCACGTCAAACAACAGCAAACACTGTTCCTGAAATGGGCCGATTTCCGAGATTAGCACGCGCTGACGGGTCGAACGTTCATTTCCCCCGGAAATTCGGGAATCATAATCGAATCGTAACAAGGGCTCATCCGGCACGAGCCTTTCACCGGGCACAGGCATGCACGATATGGCTCAGCTGCCCACCCCATATCCTCACGCCTGTGAAGTCTGGACAGTCACACACGGGTGGCTCGTGTCTCATTCCTGGTCAGAGCCGCCCACAGGCCCCGTCGTGGTGGACGCTTCGCGTCAAGGCGAGCTATAATCCGGCTTCATTTCACGCACCAGCCCAACGGAGGATAGCCACCAGACGTGTCCACATCCCCAACCGTTTTCCGTCTAGCCGCGCGGCTTGACCGGGTCGGCTTCTCCGACATCGTCAAGATTCGAAACCGGATTATGGAGCTGCGCGCCGGGGGGCAGACCGTCTACCAGTTCGAGGGCGGCGAGCCTTTCACCTTCACGCCCGATTACGTCAAAGAGGCCATGACGCGCGCGCTCGCCGAGAATAAGACGCGGTACGCTCCTTCCTCCGGCATCCCGGAGCTGCGCGCGGCCATCGCCGACAAGGTGCGCGAGCGCAACCGCATCCCCGTGACTGAAGAGAACGTGGTCGTGCTGACCGGCGGGATGCAGGGCCTCTTCGGCGCGTTCCAGTCAACCATAGACCCCGGCGACGAAGTCCTGGTCTTCTCCCCTTACTGGACGCCCATCAAAGACCTCATCGCTCACTGCGAGGGAGAGACAGTCCTCGTCCCGACCGCCGAGGCACGGCGCGAAGGGTTCGGTGAGACGCTCGCGCGTTACAGTACGCCGCGGACGCGCGCCATCTACTACAACACGCCGACCAACCCTTCGGGCGTCGTCTTCACGCGCGCCGAGGCCGAGGAGGTCGCCCGCTTCGCACGGGAGCGTGACCTCGTCGTCATCGCGGACGAAGCCTACGAGGATTTGGTCTACGACGGCGAGCACGTCTCCATCGCCTCGCTCGACGGGATGCTGGAACGGACGATCACCTCTTACACGCTCTCGAAGTCCTACGCGATGACGGGCTGGCGGATGGGCTACGCCGTGGCGACCGAGCCCTGGATGACGGGCCTGCGCAAGACTCTCCTCTACTCGACCAACGGCGTCTCGACGCCGCAGCAGTGGGCCGCGCTCGCGGCCTTCACCACGCGCTCCGACTTTTTGGAGAAGAACCGCGCCGCCTACCGTCAACGGCGCGATCTCCTGCTGGCGGGGCTGAACGAATTGGGGCTGACCTGCGCGAGCCCGGCCGGGGCCTTCTACGCCTTCCCGGACGTGACGCGCATTCACGCCAACAGCCGCGAGGCCGCGGACATCCTCCTCAACCGCGCACAGGTCGCCACCGTCCCAGGCATAGTCTTTGGCGAGCACGGCGAGGGCCACCTGCGCTTCTCCTTCTCCACCTCGCTGGAGAACATAGAGGCCGGCCTCGACTCGCTCCGGCGAAACCTTTAAGGGATGAGGGATGAGGGATGAGGGATGAAGGGACAGACGAAAACTCTCGCCCCGCTCCTTCTCGTAGCGAATTTGATTTCATAGACCACATACGCCGCAGGGCACTCAAACATTCATCCCTCATCCCTCATCCCTCATCCCTTCTCTCCATCGGCGACGACGCCGCCGTCATACGCCAGCGGGCGGGGCGCGAGACGGTCATCACGACCGACCTCCTGATCGAAGAGATAGATTTCCGGCTGGACACCACGACGCCGCGGCTCCTGGGCCACAAGGCCCTCGCCGTCTCGCTCTCCGACATCGCGGCGATGGGCGCGCGCCCGCGCCACGCGCTTCTCTCCATCGGCGTCCCACGCGAAATCTGGCACACAAATTTTGTTGACGAATTCTACGACGGCTTCTTCGCCCTCGCCGCAAGCTACGGCGTGGAGCTGGTCGGCGGCGACGTGTCGCGCTCGCCCGCGCGAATCGTGATTGACTCCATCGTCCTGGGCGAGGTGGAGCGCGGGCGGGCCGTCACACGTTCGGGCGCGCGCGCCGGCGACCACCTCTTCGTCACGGGCGCGCTCGGCGGAGCCGCGGCCGGACTGCGCCTGCTTGAGCGCGGAATGAATCTGAGAGAAAAGCTGCCCCGCCCGCTTCGTGACGCGGCCGCAGAGGCATTGTTGCCCCGCCAGCTTGGCCCAGAGCCGCGCGTCCCCTGGGGCGCGCTGTTGGGCGAAGAGCGCCTGGCGACGGCCATGATAGACGTGAGCGACGGCCTCTCTTCCGACCTCGCGCACCTCTGCCGCGCGAGCCGCGTCGGCGCGGTCATCGACGCCCGGCGCGTCCCCATCAATCCGGCCGTCATCACCCTCTGCGGACGGCGCGCGCTCGACCCGCTCCAACTCGCGCTCCACGGCGGCGAAGATTTTGAACTCCTCTTCACCGTCCACCCGCGCGACCTGCGCCGGCTGCCCCGCGCCCTCGGCGGCGTGCCTGCCACTTACTTAGGCGACATGACTGACGACGCGGGCCGCGTCCTCATCTCCGAAGGCGCACGCCGCTGGCCCCTCGTGCCTGCCGGCTTCACGCACTTCTGACCCGCACGATTTGACTCCGCGCCCCCAGACGCAGCATCATTCCTCAAAAGTTTGTGACGCGAGACGTGGACCGATGCTGAAATTTCACAATACACTGAGCGGCCGGCTCGAAGAGTTTCAACCGATGGTCGAGGGCGAAGTCCGCATGTACTACTGCGGCCCGACCGTCTGGGACTACGGCCACATAGGCAACTTCCGCTCGAACATCTTCACCGACATTCTGGCCCGCTACCTGCGCTTCAAGGGCTACAAGGTCACGCACGTGATGAACATCACGGACGTAGAGGACCGCATCATCGGCCTCTCGCAGAAGAACAACGTCACCATAGACGAATACACGGCCAAGTACATAGAGGCGCTCTGGGAAGACCTCGACGCCTTGGGGTGCGTGCGGCCGGACATCGTCCCGCGCGCCACGCGCCACATCGACGAGATGGTCTCGCTGATTGAGCGTCTCGAAGAGCGCGGCCACGCCTACCGCTCGGACGACTCCGTCTACTACCGCATCAGCTCGTTCCCCGAATACGGCAAGCTCTCGAAGATTAACTTCGCGGGCAACATCGCGGGCGCGAGCGAGCGTGTGGACACGGACAAGTACGACAAGGAGGACGCGCGCGACTTCGCCCTCTGGAAGGGCGCGGAGTCTTTGGACGAGCCCGCCTGGGAGACGAGCCTCGGCCGCGGCCGCCCCGGCTGGCACATAGAGTGCTCGGCGATGTCCATGAAATACCTGGGCGAGACCTTCGACATCCACGCCGGCGGCATAGACCTCGTCTTCCCGCACCACGAGAACGAGGTCGCGCAGAGCGAGGGCGCGACCGGCCGTCAGTTCGCGCGCTACTGGATTCACTACGAGCACCTCAAGGTGGACGGCGAATCCATGTCCAAGTCGAAGGGCAACTTCTACACGTTCCGCGACGTGACGGCGCGCGGCTTTTCGCCGACGGCCGTCCGCTACTTCCTCTTCTCCGTCCCGCACCGCAAGCAACTGAACTTCACCTTCGACGCCCTGCGCGGCATCGAGAAGACCGTCAAGGGCCTGCGCGACTTCCGCGCGCGCCTGAGGGACGCGCGCGTCGAGGCGGGCTCGAACCTGCAACTGCAAGAGGCTTCGGCGCGCGCCCTGCGCGAGTTCGAGGCCGGGATGGACGACGACCTCAACACGTCTGTTGCGCTCGCGGCTCTGCACAACCTGGCGCGCGAGGTCAACACGGCGCTCGACTGCCACGCGCTGCGCGAGGACGACAAGCGCGAGCTGTTAGAGACGCTCGACCGCTTCAACTCCGTGCTGAATATCTTCCCGGACGAGCAGCCTGTCATGCTCGACGCGGAGATTCAGTCGCGCATAGACGAGCGGCAGGAAGCGCGCCGCCGCCGCGACTTCGCACGCGCCGACGAAATCCGCGACGAGCTTACCGAGCGCGGCATCATCCTCGAAGACACCAAGGACGGCGTGCGCTGGAAGAGGCGTTGACGAATCTATGTCAGTACCGCAGACGGTACTGACATCCTTCTTTTATTTTGCGACTTGGTATAAGATTGGTCTTAATAAGCCATGAACTGTTCGCGCCCGACGCATTTCCGCCCGCTCGATACCCGCGCTAATCTTTTCGCGGACTAGCCGCACTCTCTCTCAGAGCCCACGCCCAGAATTCAACGCAACTAAGTTTCCCTCGCTTCCACCAAGGAGAAGAGTGTATGACCACGCTTGCACCGCCCAAGAGGCCCGAAATCAAGACCGCGCTGCCCGGCCCCGTCGCGCAGCAAATCGTCGCCGCCGACCACCAGTTCGTCAACCCCTCGTACCCGCGCCCCAGCTACAAGCTCGTGGCCGAGCGCGCCGAAGGCGTCTGGGTCGAAGACCCGGACGGCAACATCTTCCTGGACTGCAACGCAGGCGTCGCCGTCTGCTCGACCGGCCACTGCCACCCGGAAGTCGTCCGCGCCATACAGGAGCAGGCCGCGCGCCTGATACACATCTGCGGCACGGACTATTACTACAAACTGATGCCCGACTTCGCGCGCAAGATGGATGAGATTGTGCCAATCGAAGGCCCGACGCGCACGCACTTCGCCAACAGCGGGGCCGAGGCCGTCGAGACCGCCTTGAAGCTCGCCATGCACGCGACCGGGCGCGAGAAGTTCATAGCCTTCTTCAACAGCTTCCACGGCCGCACGCTCGGCGCTCTCTCGCTGACCTCGTCAAAAGTGGCACAGCGCAAAGGCTTCAAGCGCCAGGCCCTGGACGTATCTCACGTCCCCTATCCCAACACCTTCCGCCACCCGTTCACGGGCGAGCGCACGGACGGCGCAACCGCGAGCCGCGCCTCTCTGGACTGGATCGAGAACCGCCTCTTCAAGACGACCGTGCCGCCAGAGGAGTGCGCAGGAATTGTCGTCGAGTGCGTGCAGGGCGAGGGCGGCTACGTGCCCGCGCCGAAGGAATTTCTACAAGGGCTGCGCCGCATCTGCGACGAGCACGGCATTGTGCTGATCGTTGACGAAGTGCAGTCAGGGATGGGGCGCACGGGGAAGATGTTCGCGTCAGATCACTACGACCTCAAGGCCGACATCGTCTGCATCGCCAAAGGCGTCGCCTCTGGGCTGCCCTTGGGCGTGTGCGTGGCGCGCGCGAGCCTCATGGACTGGAAGCCGGGCGCGCACGCCTCGACCTTCGGCGGCAACCCCGTCGCCCTGGCCTCGGCCCTGAAGACGATTGAGCTATTAGAGCGCGAACTCGTCGCCAACAGCGCGGAGGTCGGCGCTTATCTGCAAGAGGGTCTGCGTAAACTGATGCAGAAGCACGACTGCATAGGCGACGTGCGCGGCCTCGGCCTGATGGTCGGCGTCGAGATGGTCACAGATAAAGCCACTATGACACCCGCGCCGGAGCTGCGCGACCGCATCGAGATGGCCTGCTTCGAGCGCGGCCTGATCCTCCTCGGAGCCGGCTTCAACACCATCCGCTGGTCGCCCCCGCTCATCCTCACACGCGAGAACGTGGACGTTGCGCTGGAGATTTTCGACGAAGTGATTACGGCGTCGTGCAAATAAAAGGTGGACGGCCAAAAAGTCTTCAGCCCCGTCAGGGGCTGTTGAAAATAGCCCAGCACTTCAGTGCTGGGTAAGGTTGCGGAAAATAGATCGAGTCCCGTAGGGACGACAGAAGATTTCGGCCGTCCCTACGGGACTCGAATATTTTTTGGCTCAATTCCCAGCACTGAAGTGCTGGGCTATTTTCAACTGTCCCTCCGGGACATATTTCAATACCTCTGCGACACGCCTCTCACACAGCGCACGGTGTCGCGCGCAATCAACAACTCTTCGTCGGTGGGAATCACGTAGGCGGCGAGGCGCGAGCCGTCGCGGCTGATGACGCCCTCGCCCCCGTTCGTGTGCGCACGGTTTCGTTCCTCGTCCAGCTCAAGCCCGAGCCACTGTAGGCCGTCGCAGATCGTCGCGCGCACCTCGGCGGAGTTCTCGCCGATGCCGCCCGTGAAGATGACTGCGTCCGCGCCGTTCATCGCCGCGAGGTAAGAGCCTATGTACTTCCGTGCGCGGTAGCAGAAGATTTCGATAGCGAGGCGCGCGCGGCGGTCGTCGTGCTCGTGCGCTTCGGCGAGCAGCTCGCGCATGTCGTTCGTCAGCCCGGAGATTCCGATGAGCCCAGACTGCTTGTTGAGCAGTGTCTCGACCTCCTGCGCGGACAGGCCCTCCTTGGCCGAGACGAAATCGATGATCGCCGGGTCCAGGTCGCCCGAGCGCGTCCCCATCACCAAGCCTTCGAGCGGCGTCAGCCCCATAGAGGTGTCCACGGAGTCCCCTGCGTTGATGGCCGCCGCAGAGCACCCGTTGCCGAGGTGAAGCGTGATGACTTTCGTCTTGTCGCGCTCGATCCCCAGGAGCTGGCGATAACGATAGGCGACGTAGCGGTGCGATGTGCCGTGAAAGCCGTAGCGGCGTATACGGTGGCGGCGGTAGAGCTGGTAGGGGAGCGCGTAGAGGTAAGCGTGGTCGGGCAGCGTCTGGTGAAAAGCCGTGTCGAAGACGGCCGCCTGCGACAGCCCTACGCCGAAGACCTCGCGCGCCGCGAGGATGCCCTTGATGTTCGCAGGGTTGTGCAGCGGCGCGAGGTCTATGCAGTCCTCTATGCCGCGCAGGACTTCGTCGGTGATGAGCACGGAGTGTGTGAAGCGCTCGCCGCCGTGGACGACGCGGTGGCCGATGGCATGCACGTCCGCTACGCTCTTGACCGCGTCAATGCCTGAGTCCGGCGAGCAGACCCAGCGGATAATCAGTTCGACGGCCGCGCGCGTGTCGCGCAGAGGCGCGGTCGAACGCTGCGCCTCGCGCCCTTCGGCCCCGAGCGTGATGATGGCCTGCCCGCCCACGCGCTCGATGTAACCACGCGCCAGCCGCCTGTCTGTGCCCTGCTCTATCTGCTCAAGGTCGGTCGCAATCAACTGAAACCTGACCGAAGAGCTGCCGCAATTCAAGACTAAAATATTCATACAATTTCAGAAGTCATCCGCTTTTGGATCTCTTTCATCCTCGCGCGCAACTCGGCTTCGTCCGTGGTGTGGACGCGGCCGTCGGAGAAGATGATTCGGCCGGCGACCATCGTCATCAGGACATCGCGGCCCGAGGAGTTGAAGACGAGAGCGGCGAGGGGGTCGTGGAGCGGTGTCTGGTGCGCGCCACTGAAATTGACGACCGTGATGTCCGCCTGCTTGCCGGGCGCGAGTGTGCCAATTTCCGATTCCAGGCCGAGCGCGCGTGCGCCGCCCGCAGTCGCTGTCTGAAGCCCGACCTCCGCGCCGGGCCATTGTCCAATCTCCTTCGCGTCTGCGCGCGCCGCCAGGAGGGCGAAGCGCGTCTCTTCGAGCATGTCGCAAAGGTTGTTGCTCGCCACGGAATCGCTCCCGAGGCCGACCTTGACTCCGCGCGCGACGAACGTGGCGAAGGGCGCGCGCCCGTGGCCTAGCTTGGCGTTAGATTTCGGGCAGTGCGCGACGCCCGCGCCCGCCTCGCGGATGGTTTCGATGTCCGCGGCGTCCACGCGTACGCAGTGTGCGAGCAGCGTGCGCGCGTCGAGGATGCCGTGACGCGACAGGTGCTGAATCGTGGAGATACCAGGCGCGCGCCACTCTATCCCGCGACGCGCGAGTCCTTCGGCGAAGGAGCCGCGGCCCTCCCGCATGAAAAGCTCCTCGGCCTCGGATTCAGCCGCGTGCATCATCAGCGGAAGATTCTCTGCGCGCGCGAACTCGGCAATCAACTCAAGCTGCGGCGGGCTCACGGTGTAAGGCGCGTGCGGCGAGACGCCGACTCGCACGCGCTCGCTCTCAAGCTCTCTGAGCTGCGCCACCTTCTCGCGCAGCAGCTCGAAGTTCGTGCTCGCGTCCGCGGGGTTCGGCCCGAACGACTCCTGGTAGACGATGCCGCGCAGGCCGACGACCGTGAGAGCCCTCATGCTCGAAGCCGCCGCGTCGCTCGCGTCCGCGAGGCACGTCACACCCGCGCGCGCCGCTTCGACCGCGCCCCACGCGGCCGAGACGTAAAGGTCGTCGGGCGTCAGGCGTTCCAGCCGCGTCCATGTCAACTTTCCGAGCCAGGCGCGAAAGTCCGACTCCTCGCGTTCGAGGAAGCCGCGCATCGCCGTCAGCTCAAGGTGCGAGTGCGTGTTGACGAAGCCTGGGAGGATCGCCGCCGCGCCGAAGTCGCGCGTCGTCGCCCCCGGAAATTGGGCCAAGAGTTCGTCGCGCGTTCCTGTGCCAATTACGCGCGAGCCCTCGACCGCCACCCCGCCGTTCTCAATCGGCGGAGAAGCCATCGGCAACACCCAGCGCGCGAAGTAAAGCTCAGTCATTAAGGCTCCGTTGCCTTTCTCGCGGTCCCAGCGACGCGGCGCTGCCGGCGTCGCAGGAGGAACCAGGCCGCGCCGGAGAGGGCTACCGTCAGGCCGCCGAGCGCGGCGACTGGGCGGATGCCATAGCGGTCGGCGGACGCGCCCGCAGCCAGCATCGCCCCGACCATCATCAACATCGTCAGCGTCTCGTAGGAGGCGAAGACTCGGCCGGCGTAGCGGTCATCCGTGCGGCTCATGATAATCGTCTGCTTCGCCGTCCACCAGATCGAGAAATTGATGTCGCGCACGACGAGCACGGCCGCCGCGCTCCAGAGGCTCGGCATCAGTGTGAAGAGCATGAGCGCGCAGCCGTCGAAAATCATCGAGCGGCCCATGCGCGAGGCCAGCGCCGAGCCTCCCCCTGCGTTGGAGCGGCGCGCGAGTGGCGAGCCTATCACGCCGCCCAGGCCCATCGCCGCGTACAGGACCGAGATGCCGAAGTCTGTCGGGCGCTCGACCAATCCCTCGGCCGACGCCAGCCCGAAGCGCGCCCCGAAGATACTGTAAAGGGCGCGCGCGACGCCATTGCCCAGACCCCACCCGGCCCCGACGACGAACAGCGCCCGCAGCACGTCCTGGCTGCGGACGTAGCGCAAGCCGTCCCGAAAGTCTCGCCAGAAGGCGGCGACCACCTTAACCACGCCGCCCCTCCTGCCCACATCCTCAGCCGAGGCCGCCTGACTGCTCGCAGACGAACGGCCGCCGAGCGATATTCTCATGCGGCTGATCATCCAGGCCGAGACGAGGAAGGTTGCGGAGTTGAAGACGAAGACCGCGTCGCGGCCGATGAAGGTCGAGAGCAGTCCGCCGAGGGCCGAGCCGGCGGCGATGGTCGAGGCCGTCGTAGAGGAGGCCAGGGCGTTGGCCGTAATCAACTCGTCGGCCCCGTGGGCGATGTTGGGGATGCTCGCGCGGCGCGCGACGTTGAAGAAGGCCGAGACGGCGAAGAGCGCCGCGCCGACCAGATAGATCAATTCGATTGCGCCAGAATGTGCGGCCGCCAGAAACCCTAGCGCCAGCACGGCGCGCGCGCAGTCGGCCGCGATCATCACGCGCCGCCTGTCCAGGCGGTCAACGACGACGCCCGCGAGCGGGCCGAAGAGGAAGAGCGGGAGGTGGCGCGAGGCGGCGTAGAGCGCGACCGCCTGGCCCTCGCGCCCTGGCCCCGCGAGCTGAATCGTCAGGGCCAGGACGGCGATGTTGTTGAGCCAGTCGCCGACCTCCGAAACGACCTGCCCAGTCCACAGGCGGCGGAAGTCCGCGTTGGCCGCGAGCAGACGGCGGTAGGTCAACGCCCGCTCTCCCCTTTCAGCTTGCGGTAGCGTTCGAGGATGTTGCTCACGTAGGCGCGCGTCGAGGGGATGTCAATGCGCGCGACGAACTCTTCGGCCGTTAGCGGCTTTGCGCCCTCGGCCGTCTGGTTCCACTCGGCTGCGCGGCTCGGCCCTGCGTTGTAGCCGGCGACCATGCGCGCCTCCGTGCCGGGCGCGTCGCGGTACTGCTCGTAGAGTTTTTCGAGATACCAGCACCCGACCTGTATGTTCCTTTCGGGGTCGCGCAGCACCGCGGCCGCGTCCTGCTGCATCTGGCGCTCCAACTCGCGCATTCCCGTCTCGGCCGCCCACTCGCGCCCGACCGCGGGCGTCACCTGCATGAGCCCGATCTCGCCGTCCGCGCCCATCATCCACGGACGAAAATATGTCTCCTCGTAAATGATGCTCCAGACCAGATCGGGGTCGAGGCGGTAGATGTTCGCCTGCTGCTTAATCAGCGCGTCGTAGCGGTGAACCCAGTAGTTGTTGAAGAAGAAGTAAAGCCCTGCGGCCCCCGCGGCGGCGACGATGAGGACGATGATGGCGAGACGTTTCATAAAGGGCAGGAGTCAGAAGGCAGGAGTCAGAAGTCAGAAGCAAAGCGCTCGGTCTTTATTCTGACTTCTGACTCCTGCCTTCTGACTCCTGTTCAGTTCCTTCGTTTCAATCCTGACCAGAAGTGCGCGTGCGCGAAGGCGCGGTCAACGCCTTCGTAGCGCGAGCGCAGCGCACGCTCGTCCAGGACGTGCCCCTGCAACCAGACCTCGGCCGAAAGAGTAGCGCCCGCGCGCAGCGGCCCGCCGCGTAGCGCCCGCCGGTTGACGAGCACTTCCAGCTTGAGGCGTTCGAGGTCCAGGTAAACCCAGTAGAGTTCGTTGCCCGAGAGCGGGTTGCGCAGCGGCTTGAAGGCGATGACGCGGCCCGTCAGGTTCCAGTCGTTCTCCTGCGCGGCGCGCGCCGGGGCGCTCTTTTCCAAAGGCTGCCAGAGCGCGTCCGTCTTGCGACGGCAGATGCGCGCGCGGTAAGCAAGGCCGCAGAGACCGACGTGCAGCTCCTGCGCGCGGAACCCGTCCGGGCCGACCTCCGTCAGGTTCTGCAACTCGAAGAGGACCTCAGTGTCCGTGCCATCGCAGTAGCCGTGGACGACGGCCTCGCCCTCCTCGTCGTACTCCGTGAGCGCCCAGGGGCTGATGCGCTGCGTGTAGCGCGCGCGGAAGCCCGGCCGGCAGTCAGCGTAAAAGATGTCGCCCGTGCCCGACTCGTAGAGCACGGTCCAGACCTCAAGCCCTTCGCCCAGCTTCCAGCAGCGCCCGTGCAGCACGGCCCCGCGCCGTGTGAGCTGCGTCGGCTCGCCCTGGTCGCCCGCGCGCTCGGCCAGGTAGTTGAATGCCTTCTCGCTCGGCACTTCCAACCCGATGGTCTCGAATGTCACGTCCATAAAAATTAGCGGATGCTAGTTTAGCGTATTAACCAACATCTGACATCTTATCTCGTCGCACGCTTGCGGCGGCGTCCGCGCGGCGGCGCGTCTTCGGCAACCTCGATCTTCTGGCGCGGGGCGCGGCTCTTGAAGCCGCGGACGTTGCGCTCTGGACCGTGCGCGGGGCGCGCGCCCGAGCGCACCATCTCGGTGAACAAATCTACATCATAATCCGCCTCGCGCGACATCTCTTCGCGGATCGTGTGCAGCACTTCGAGGAATCTGGGCTTGCGATACATGACCAGTAAATCGTAAATGGTAAATGGTGAATAGTAAATAGAAGAAATTCTCTTTTTTACCATTCACCACTTACGATTTACGATTTACTATTTTCTGTCGCTTCCGAAACCAGGAACTCAGGGGTGACGATCATCGGGACGAAGAAGCCCGCGGCGGTGTTGAAGAGACGGACGCGCGCCTGGCGGCGGACGTTCGCCAGGTGGCCGAAGTTCCACGTCACGAGGTAGTCGATCTTGTGGAAAGAGGCGGCGGCGACGTGCAGCGCGTCGGCGATGTACTTGCGGTGGAAGATGCCGCGAGCGATGTAGCCCTCGGCGAGGATCGCCACCTCCTCCGTCAGCTCGACCTGTTCCAACGCACGCGCCAGTTTCAGATAGCCCGTGCGGTGCGGCTCCGTCACGCGCTCCAGCTCTCGCAGGACGAGCGGCGAGATGACGGCGCGATACTCCGGCAGCTCATGCTCCCACCAGCGAATGGTCAGGTCGCGGCGAAACGGCTCGCCGTTGTCCAGGTAGGCCCCGACGACTGAAGTCTCAAGGTACAAACTCTGCTTCATAACTTCAGTGTGGTCGCGCCCCCCTCGGCGCTCGACGCGCTCGACTTCAGGGGTTCGAGCAGGATGACGGACCTCCTGAAGTCGAAGGTCACGCGGAAGTGGCGCAGGAAGTTGCCGCCGATGATGCCGGACTGGATGAAGCCGGTCGTCTCGTTGACCGGCTCCAGGTCGAGCACGGCCACGTCCAGCTTCTCGCGCGACTGCGTGCCGAGCAGGACGCGTGGCAGCACCAGCGTC
This sequence comes from uncultured Acidobacteriota bacterium, assembly GCA_963848875.1. Taxonomy (GTDB): domain Bacteria; phylum Acidobacteriota; class Blastocatellia; order Pyrinomonadales; family Pyrinomonadaceae; genus QHXM01. The sequence continues at coordinate 2,706,367 of CAWKFJ010000005.1, read as the reverse complement.
TGGACGCCCTCTGCGATGCCGGCTGCGCCATAGATTTTCATTCGCCGCGGGTGCTTGAAGTCGTGCATCTCGTCAAGCTCCATCATCTTCTCGGAGACGACGGAGATGCTCGCGCCCGTGTCGATGATGAAGTTGAAGGGGCGGGCGACGCCCTCGACCTGGACCTCGCCGCTCAGGAAGCCACTCGACGTGGAGCGGAAAGGGATTTCGATGCCGCCGAGCGAGGCTGGCTGGCGCGCGGGGTCGGCGGCCATGCGCACGGCCGCGGCGGGCCGGGCCAGCGTGAAAGTGCGTGCGCCGTAGTCCACGGTCACGAGGTAGCGGTTGACGACCGCCAGTCCGATGTAGCCGTCAACGTGGACCTCGTCGTTGTAGAAGCGGCGGATGTAAACTGGCACATTTTCGACTTTCGCCTCGCCGATCTCCATCGAGCGCAGGAAGCCGTAAACGATCTCGAACTTCCCGCCGACGGCGCGCGCCATCCCGCCGCGCGCCACCGCGCCGACGCCGAGAAGATCGGCCGTCTCCTCGGAGATGACGGACATGCCAGAGCCTGTGTCGAGCACGAAGCGCAGCGGCTCTTTGCGCCCGTTGACGCGCACCTTGATGATCGGCCGGTTGTTGGGCATCTCGAAGCCGACGGTCGTGGCGGCCGCCCCGCTGGTGTCGTAGAGACTTTTGAGCGCGCCGAGGTAGCGCAGGAAGTTAATCAGGCCGCGGATGCGCGCGCGGCGATCCTCGTCCGTGCGCACCGCGATCCGTAGGAAATGCTCGTAGGCGTCGGCCGCCTCCTTGTAGCGCTCGGCGCGCGCCGCCGCCTGGGCCAGGCTGAAGACGTAGTCGGGCTCGCGCGGGTTGATATAGACGGCGCGCCGCAGGCCCGAGAGGCTGGCGTTGAGCCGGTTCTCGTAGTAGTCAACCATCGCCAGCCCGGCGACGGCCAGCGACTCGTCGTCCTTGAGCGAGAGCGCCGTGCGGTAAAACTCGACGGCTCCTGGGAAGTCGCCGCCGGCCAGTAGGGCGGCCCCGGACAGCGCGTGCGCGCGCGCCGAGAGCGGGTTCTGGGCGATGACGGCCGCCGCCTGCTCATAGCAACTGACAATCCGCCTCATCTTGAGCAGCGCGTAGCTCAGGCCGAGGCGCGCCGCCTGGTCGCGCGGGTCTTTGTCGAGCACCTCGCGGAACAACTGCTCGGCCAGTGGGTACTCGCCTTCGCGCAACGCGCGCTCGGCGCGTGCGCGGGTCTTGTCCCCGGCGACAGCCACGTTCGTCGGCGCGGCGGAGAGCAGCAGAGAAACACAAATGACGGCCAAACTACCGACCGCCACACGGCCCAACCTTGTCTTCAAATTACTTAATCGCATTGGGCTCCTCCTCTTAAAATGTTGAGGCATAATGAGGGCGCAGCGATGAAGAGAAGACGGAAAGCGGAAGGCAGTGAACAATCTTCCGGCCTTCCGCTTCCGTTTCTTTCATCGCTCGTCCCTCATTTCAGGACTTCCCCTGTCTTCATAGACCAGAGGATCAAGTCAAGTTCGTCAAAATCAATCTGCAAGCTGTGGGAAAAAGCTCTGAGTCGGTCTTCTGTCTCCAGATAACGCCGGCGGGTGGCCGGAGGTTCCGGCGAAGAAACGACGCCCAGTTCCGCCAGGCTTCGCAGGATGTGTTTGTCAAGGATCGCGTAGCCGCGAAAACCCACGTTGCGCAGGAAGTGGCTGGCCTCCTTGTAGCCCAGGCCCTTGATGCGGCGCTCGCGCGCCAGCCAGTCGCGCCGCTCCAGCGGGTCCGTGAAACCCGCCAGCCGCTCCCTCAGCCGCATCCCGCAGTCCTCGCGCAGGTACTCGCGCGTGACGACGATGTAGCCGGGCCGGGCCGCGGGGTAGCGATGCGCGCCGCGGCTGACGAGCGCCGCGGTCATCTCCTCGCGGGTGCCGTCGAGCAGGAGGTGGCGAATCGTCTCGACCGCCTTCAAGCCCATGCGCGCCGACGCGCCGGCCGTGAAGATGCAGTAGACCAACTCTTCCCAGAGCCGCTCGTCCGAGCCACTCTCCCAGACCGCGCGGAACTCCGCGAGGCGGCCAAGGATTTCCGGCCCGCGCTCTCTGCGCGCGGCCTCTATTTTTTCAAGGGTGACGGGTTGGCTGTCTCGTCGCACGAGGTGTTCGGTCAACTCCCGTGGATTTTATGGGCGCGTTTCGGCGCTTGTCAACGAAGTTGGCGTCCAGGGGCCATTGATTATTTTCAGTAGACGAAGGTCCGGCATCCCGCGCCCGCCTGCCTGACATCAAAGCAGGGCCGCGCGCAAGTCCTGGCGCGGCCGCAAATTTTTAGAACCGGGAGCGTCGCCGCGTGTGTTATCATTTGCGGCGCTTGCGCTTCTGAGACAGTTGACGGAGAACAGAATGGCCCGACGACTAAGCAGTATTATCCTCTCTCTCCTCATCCTAACGTGCGCGCTTTCCGCGCCAGCCCTCTCCCAGACAAAACCGGCTGAGACAGTGCCGCAGCCGAATTACACGCGCCCGACCGTGCTTACAAGGCCCGTGGGCCAGCCCGCGGCCGGACAGCCCGCCGCGCCCTCGCAGCCCGCGTCGGTCGGCGCGGTCGCGCTTCCAGACATCGCGCCGCCGCCACAGCCCGTCGTCATCACGAACGGGCTCCTGGTGGAGACGCTCGACGGAAAGACAGTCGCCGAAGCAGCCAAGGACCAGACCTTTAATCCTGCGTCGGCCGTCAAGCTAGGGACCGCGCTCGCCGCGCTCAAGAACTTCGGGGCCGACCACCGCTTCATGACGGCCGTCTGGACGACCGGCACGTTCGACCCCGCGACGGGCACGATCACGGGCGACCTGATAGTTTCGGGCCGCGACCCGTCGTTCCACTACGAGCACGCCGTGATGGTTGCGCGCGAGCTGAACAAGCAGGGCATACGCACCGTGACCGGCGACCTCATCGTCGCGCCCGGCTTCACGATGAACTTCGACTGGTCGGCCCAGCGCTCAGGCGACCAGTTCTACGACACGCTCGACGCGTCGCGCCGCCCGGCCGCGGCCTCGCGCGCCTGGCGCGAGGAGCGTTCGCTCGTCCGCGACACCGAAAGCCTACAGACCACGCCGAGCGTCGCCGTCATGGGCGCCGTCTACGTCGCGGCTGTGCCTGCCGGCGCGCGCACGCTGCTGGTTCACAAGTCGAGCCGGCTGGTTGACGTGCTCAAGGTGCTGCTCTGCTACTCGAACAATTTCATGGCCGAGCGCATCGGCGACACGATGGGCGGGGCCGCAGGCGTCCAGCGCTATTTGATTCAGGAGTTGAAGCTGAGCCCCCTGGAGGTCAAGCTCGCTTCGACGAGCGGCCTCGGCGTCAACCGTGTCACGCCGCGCGCGATGATGAAGATTTATCGCGCGCTGCGCGACGAGTTGGCCCGCTACAAGCTCACGCCGGCAGATATCCTGCCCGTGGCCGGTATTGACCCCGGCACGTTGGAGAAGCGCTACACGGACTTTCAGTCGCGCGGCAGCGTGATCGCCAAGACGGGCACGCTCATCCGCACGGACGGCGGCGTCAGCGCGCTCGTCGGCCAGATGCGGACGCAGAGCGGCGAGACGCTCCTCTTCGTCATCTTCAACCAGCGCGGCAGCGTCTGGCGCTTCCGCGAGAGCCAGGACGCGCTCGTCACGCAGTTCCAGAACGCGCGCGGCGGCCCGGCCCCCTTCAAGTACAACGCGCCCCCGATCAGCGTGCGCCTCGCCACCACCGAACTCAAACACATGCCCGCCCGCGCCGACGAGTACGAGCCGGCGGAACAATAAGCAGTGGTCAGTGGTCAGTGGTCGGTGGTCAGTTAAAAACAAAAGAAAGAGGCAGCCGGGTTAATTTCACTCGACTGCCTTTTGCTTTCTCTTAACTGACTACTGACCACTGACCACTGACCACTGCTTATATGAGGCGCTCCGGCGGCCTGAGAGTCGCCGGAGCGCTCCGCGCCCCGCCCGCGCGCAACGTGCGGGGCCACGCGCGGGGGGACGATCCCTTGATCGTTCGCTGGACGCGAGCGCTCCCAAACGTGTCCGACCTGCTTGCCGCCCGCCGAGGGGGGCCACCGCACGCTGACCCCTCGGACGATTCTTTTCGACAATTGACGAACCTGATTGCGCTCCCGGACGGTCGAAGGCTCGACCGCGCGCGCTATCAGGGGGAAGCGCGCGCTGGCCACTCAACAGCAAATTATGAGCCGCCCCGCGAATCGTCCCACGCGCCCCGGCCTGTGACGCGGCTTTTCCGGTTAACAACTGAGGATTTGTTAGCGCGCAGAGGTATGGAGAGGTCTGCCCGCGGGCGGGCGCGCGTTGTGGAGCGCGTTACACACTCTGTTACTGAAGGTGACGCTTCCGGCCCGCCCGCCCAGCGCCTGAGGCGAGTTCGCCCGCAGTTTACCGTGCCGCCCCGTGATGGCATGACTGTTGCCCCTGTCGTGGCGGGCTGAGGTCTACTTTGCAAGATTGCTTGAGTCCCGAAACGAATTAAACCGCATGCAGGAGACACAGATGTTGAAGCGAGTGAGACGAAACGGCGCGGCCGCGGCCCGGTTGGGCGAGCGCGGTTTTACCGTGGTGCAACTGGTCATCACAATCATGATCATTTCCATCGTCTCGGCGTTCGCCGTCACGGGCATCTCGCGCGCACGCGCGCACATGCGCCTCGCCGCCTCGGAGCGGGAACTCGCCGGTTATCTTGAGCAGGCGCGCACAGACTCTATCCGCCGCCACGCCGAAGTCCCGTCCGACGCCGGCATGACGGACACGCGGGCGATCATCACGCTGCCCGCCGTGGGCGGCACGACCTACACCGTCAAGATGGACTTCGACAAGGACGGGACGATTGACGACGCCCGCACGATCACCTTGCCGAGCGGCGTCTCGTTCACCTCAGAGTCCAACCAGATCGTCTTCGATTGGCGCGGGCGCACCGTAGACTTCGTCTCCATCGGCCTGGTCAACGAGAAAGGTGACACCAGCTCCATCGTCATCACAGGCTCTGGCGACATCACGCTCAACTCGGAAGCCTTCAGGGACGACGACATCCCCGGAGTCGGGTTGAATAATGGCAACGTCAGCGGCGACGTGATTGACGACCGGGACGCCGTCGGCTGGGACCCGAGCGCGACCCCGACGCCGACGCCCTATCCGACTTCCACGCCGACACCCACGGCGACGCCAACCCCCACAGCAACGCCGACGCCTACTGCGACGCCGACGCCCACGGCGACGCCCACGCCAACCCCCACAGCAACGCCGACTCCAACTCCGACGCCGACCCCGACGCCCACGCCCACCGCGACGCCGACTCCTACGCCGACGCCGACCCCGTGCGCGATGAGCGTCCCGGCCACGGCGGCGTTCCCCAAGAACGGCAGCCCGCAGAGCATCACGATCTCGTTCAGCAACGCCGTCAGCGCCGGCCTGTCGATCACGTTCTCAGGCAAGGTCAGCGGCGTCACGCCGTCGTCCGGGACCCTCAACGGCAGCGGGTCGTCCAGCTTCACGGTCAGCTACGGCAACGGCAATGGCAGCGGCACGGTCACCTTCACTTCTTCAAGCTGCGGCGGGTCGAAGTCCGTTTCGATAACGATGAATTAGGGCGGAGAGACAAGGATGAAAGAGCGAAACACAGAGGCTTGCGTGCGCGCCCCGAAGTCGGGGAACGGTGACGGCTCGTCCGAGCGCGGCTTCACCATGATCGAGACGGCCATCGCGCTCGTCGTGATGATGATCGTCGGGCTTGGGGCGGCGTCACTCTTCTTCTACGCGGCGCAGAACAACATCGGGGCCAACGACCGCGAGATGGCGATGGCCGTCGCGCAGAAGCGCATGGAGTGGCTGCGGAGCATCCCCTTCAACGAGACCAACAGGAACCTCGCTTACGGCTACCCTGGCGGCGGGCTCAGGGCGACGGCCAACCCCGTCTCCGAGACGACGACGAGCGGGGGCCGCAGCTATCAGGTCACCACCACCATCACGGACGTGGACACGGACCTGGCGAACACGGCCACGTCGAACGCCATCCCGGCGACGACCAAGACCATCACCATCCAGGTCAGGCCAATCGGCGCCGGTCCCGGCTGGTCGCGGGCCAACTCGGTCTTCGGCTCCGTGACGCTCTCGACGACACGCTCGCTGCTGCGCATCGGGCCGCACCGCGGATAACCCAGGCTTTCCGACTCTAGAGGGGACGGGCAAACTTAAGTGATGTTCTACAGAAATTCCAAACGCGGGGCCGCCGGGTTCTCGCTCATCGAGCTGCTGATCGCCATGAGCGTCACGCTCACTGTCATGGCTGTGGCGACGACGATGATCGCCAGGTCGCTGCGCGTGCGTGCCCGCGAGAATCGCCGCAGCGACTCGATGGCCGACGCCCAGCGCGCGCTCAACCTGATGACGCGCGAGATTTCCAGCGCCGGCTTCCGCATGAAAACCAACGGCATCGTCTGGCAGGACTCGAACAACGACAAATCCGTCCGCATCCTCGCCAACCTCAACAAGTACACGGGCGAGGTGGACAACGGAGTCACAGAGGAGGGCGAGGACGTCAAGTTCTTCCTGGCAGACAACACGCAGTATCTGGTGCGCCACGACCGTAACGCCCCGGTCGGCCAGCAGACGACCGTGCTGGCCAATCGCGTCTACTCGCTCAGGGTCTACTACTACAGCCAGCGCGTAGACTACACGACCGGGACTTGTGACGCGCCCGTCAGCACGCCCGCGGGCACCGCCAAGCTGACCAACGCCAACATCGCCAACGCGACTTACGTTGTCCTCGCGCTCTGCGTAGACCTGCCCGCCGAAGGCACAAAGGGCTCGCCCGGCTACCAGCCGGCCTCGCAGACCCTGCTTGTCTCCGACGTGGCCCTTCGCAACTCGAACACAGACGAATATTGATAGAGGCAGACGGACACAGAAACGGAGAGCTTGATCCCATGAGAGTAATGATTTCGACACACGGAAACAGTCCCGCCCGCGAGCGGCGCGGCGAGCGCGGCGCCGCGCTCCTCTCGGCGCTGCTGCTCTCTATCCTGCTCCTGACGGCCGGCGGCGCGCTCGTCATGACGACCACCATGTCGGCCACCAACGCCATCGACTCGACGGCCGAGATGCAGGCTTACTACGGGGCCGAGGCCGGCCTCCACTCGACCATCAACCTCCTGCGCGGCAACGTCTGGTCGAACAACGCGACGCCGAATGTCAACTTCCGCACGGCGGTCGAGCCCGACGAGTCCAACTACGACGGCGATGACGCGACCGACCAGGACGTGGCCCGCCTCTCGAACTGGCTGACCTACAACGACAACAACCGCGTCGTCGTCCCAGGCTCCAGCAACCTGATCGCCTTCGACGTCGCCGTCCGCGACGCCGACGACAGCAAGACCGTCAGCTACTCGACCGCGGCCGCCTTAGACGCGGGCAGCTCGGGCTGCACGGTGGCCGGCTCCGCCGTGACCTGCGGGGCTGCCGGGGTCAACGCCTTCACGCTGACCTACACGCCGCAGGCGGCCAGTACCCTGACGGCCTATCCGGCAGTCACGGGCCGTGGCCTCGGCTCCTTCACGCTGACGCGCGTCGGCAACGGGGCCGTCATCGCCAACGACAAGCCCGTCACGCTCCGCCTGACCATCACGCAGACGCTCCCCTGGACCGCCCGCGGCACCTTCTTTGTCAAGATCACGGGCACAGTGACGGCCGCCGCGTCCACGCTGAAGCTCACCTTCTCGGGCAAGGTTGCGAAGGCCGACGGCACGCAGTACGAGTTGGAGCAGGTCAGCCCCATCAACGTCAATCACCCGGTCGCCACCCCGCCGGGCACGACCGCGCTGACCGCCAAGATCACCGCGCCGCAGCCCAAGCGCATGGTCGTCCGCACGACCGGCTACGGGCCGAAAGGCGCGGTCAAGAAGCTGGAGATGGTCCTCAAAAACAACATCTTCGAGTTCGAGGCCCCTGCGACGCTGACGATGGTCGGCGCGGACGACTGCACGCCCCCGACCTTCAGCACAGGGAGCAGCGGCGCGAAGGAATACTCCGGCGTGGACAACTACGGCACGGGGGCGCAACTCCCAGCCTTCGCCGTCACGGGCTGCGACGTTCAGGAAGCCTACGATGGCATCAAGAAACACGGCACGGTCGTAGACCCTGAGCTAGGCTACCTCGACAAAGGCACAGTCCCGGCCGGCACGACCGCCCCGTCCGTCATGGTCTCGACGCCCTCGTTCCTCGCCAGCGCGGACGCGGCCCGCGAGGCGCTCGACGCGCTGGAGGCGTCAGCCCGTAGCACCAACCGCTACTTCGCCCCCGCGGCCGGCTCGTCCTACAGTATCACTGCTGCCAACACGTCCGCCGAAAAGCTCACTTTCGTGGACGGCGACGCCGACATTGACGGGGGATCGGGCCTGGTCGTCGTCACGGGCAAGCTGGACATGAAGGGCAACCCGAGCTTCAGCGGCGTCATTCTCGTCCTCGGCCAGGGCGAATGGGATCGCAGCGGCGGCGGCAACGGCAACATCTACGGGGCCGTCGTCGTCGCCGCCTTCGACCGCCACGGGACCGGCGGGTTCACCGCGCCCAGCTTCAACACCAACGGCGGCGGCAACTCCACTGTGCAGTACGACTCGCAGGCCGTGGCGAATGCCGTCGGCGCGCTCGGCTTAGGCTTCGCGGGCGTGCGCGAGTATTAACAGAGGCGAGAATTTTCCAGGATGAAAGAGCCGAACAGGAGACTTCGCCTGAGCGAGCGCGGCATCTCGGTCGTCGAGATGCTGATCGTGGTCGCCATGATCGGGATCGTGACGACCTTCGCCGTCATGCAGATCGCCGGGGCGCAGCGCGCCATGCGGCTGACCAACTCCGCGCGCGAGTTCATGTCCTGGCTGGAGAAGGCGCGTGTCGATTCCATGCGCCGTCATCCCATGCACAAGGACGAGATGGCGCTGGTCAAGATCACGTCCGCCAACACCTACGTCGTCAAGATTGACCAGAACGGCGACGGCGTGCTCGACCCGGACCTGACCATCACCATCCCGGCCGAGCACGGCACGAGCTTTTCCGGCGTCGCCGTGCCGCTGGAAATCTACTTCAACTGGCGCGGCCGCCCCGTGAACGCCACGGGCAGTTCGTTGAGCCTCGCCTTCACGCTTCAGTCCACGGTCGGGGGCGTGGCCCCTGTCCCCATCAACCTGACGAGCGCCGGCGACGCTTCGCTCTACAACGAAATCAACCCCGGAACCGTCACCGTCACCCCGGCCGGGGCCGGCTCGGCCAACGTCAAGACGAGCGCCAAAGTTCCTTAAAGCTGGTACGGCACGCTTATGAAGAGTTCACAGACGAGAGAGACAAACCGGCCGCGGCGGGGCGAGCGCGGCTTCACGCTCGCCGAGACGGCGGTCGCCTTTCTCATCATGATGGTCGTCCTGCTCGGCGTGGCCTCCGTCTTCGCCTACGCCGTCTACAACAACACGAGCGGAGCGGATCGCACGCAGACGCTCGCGCTCGCGCAGCAGTCTCTGGAGACGCTGCGCAGCTACAAGTTCACCACCGACGAGGAAGACCCTAGGCTCCAGCCTGGGAAGTACACGCAGACGGCCCGCTACGGCGGCTCCAACCGCGAGTACACGATTGACTGGGAGATCATTAAAACGACGGATACCGTCAAGACCATCACGCTCAAAGTGACCCCGGCCGGGGCCGGCCCGTCCTGGGGGTCCGGCGCGGCGGCCAGCGTGACCATCGTCACACAACGCGCCCGAGCTGATTAGCTATGAGAAAGATTTTCAAACGGCCAAGGCGACAGCCCGCGCGGGCGCCCAAATTCGGGCGCGCCGCCGGCTTCTCGCTCATCGAGCTGATCATCGCCATGGGGATCCTGCTCGTCATGATGGCCGGCGCGAGCCGGCTCCTGATGACCTCGCTCGGCGTGCGGACGCGCGAGAGCCAGAAGTCTGACGCCCTCGCCGACGCGCAGCGCGCGCTCAACATCATGTCGCGCGAGATCGGCAACTCCGGCTTCGGGATGAACTACAACGGGCTGGTCGCGTCGGACTGCCACCCGACGACCACCGCCGACCCCATCACGGCCCAGATACGGATGCACGCCAACGTCAACAACACAAACACCACCATCACGGACCCGGACGAGGACGTGACCTTCGTCTACAAGGGCGCGCCGACGCGCGCCATCATCCGTTACGACGACGGCACAAAGACGAGCACGGTGCTGGCCGGCGAAATCGACGCCATGCAGATTACTTACATCAACGCGGCCGGAGGCACGTCCACGCTGGCGACCTCTGCCGCGGTCAGCGAGGCCGTGCGCGTCCGTGTCACCATACAGGTCAAGCTCAAGGCCATCGCGGGGCAGCCCGCCTCCGAAGTCCTCTTGACCTCCGAGATTGCGCTCCGCAACGCCCCAAGCGTCATCAACAGCTACTGAGGTTGACCGAAGACGCACGAGCCCCGAAAGGAGTTTCTCACGATGACCCAGAGACAGGAATCGGGCCGGAGAATCCGGCGAGATGGCGAGCGCGGCGCCGCGCTCATTTCCGTGCTGCTCATCAGCATGCTGCTGCTGTCGGCCGGCGGCGTCTTGCTGCTGACGACCTCCATGTCCGCGACCGCCCCCATAGATGCCTCCGCCGAGATGCAGGCTTACTACGCCGCCGAGGCCGGGCTTCAACGCACGCTCAACATCCTTCGCAATAAAGACATCCCGTCGGGGACGCTGCCCGCGGGCAAGACCCAGTTGACGTTCCGCGACGTGGCCAAGAATCCGACGCTCGCGGGCTGGGTTCCGGCCGACGGCCCGCAGATCGACAGCGCGCAGACGACGCTCGTCGGAACCAACGCCTTCAGCGTCTCCATCACGGACCCGGACGACACGGGGCTCGTGAAGAAGCTTTTGAGCATCCTGTCCTACGAGCCCACGCGCCTCAGCATCCAGGTGAAGGGCTACGGCCCGCGCCGCGCCCGCAAAGTCTTGAACATGATTGTGGTCCGCAGCGGCATGGCAGGCTTCCAGGCCCCCGCGACCATCACGATAGTTGGCTCGGACTCTATCCTCCCGCCTGAGCCTATGAACTTCAGCACGGGCAACAGCGGAGCCGTCCGCTACACGGGCAACGACGCGGCGGGCGGGTCGGGCGTCTCGGCCTTCGCCGTCATCATCCCGGACGTGTTGCCCGCGCTCGCGGGCATCGAGAAGCCGCAACAGATCATCGGGCCGGCCGTCAGCGTCCTCGGCCCCACGTCGCCAATCGCCGGCGTCCCGCCGACGCCCAAGCCGGAGTGGCTCGAATCGGCCGACAAAGCGCGCGAATTCATGTACGGCGAGAACGGTCTGTACCCCAAGGCCGTCAGCGAGAGCCGTTACTTCACGTCGAAGCCCACGGTGGCGAACATGTCGAACCCGAAGCAGATCACTTTCGTTGACGGCGACGTTGACCTCGGGTCGGGCGCCCAGGGCTCTGGCCTGCTCGTCGTCACGGGCAAACTCACGACGCACGGCAACACCAGCTTTAAGGGCGTCATCCTCGTGCTCGGCGAGGGCAGCGTCGAGCGCAGCGGCGGCGGCAACGGCACTATTTCGGGCGGCATCGTCGTCGCCAAGTTCGGCAAGACCTCCGGCGGCTTCGGCCGTCCCACTTTCACCACGAACGGCGGCGGCAATTCGCTCGTTCAGTACGACTCGAAGGCCATCAACGAAGCGGCGTCGGCCATCCCCGGCTTCGCGGTGGTGGGCGTGGTCGAGAAGTAACGGCAGGACCCCTGAATTAAAATGGCTAAACTTGACGAACTCCTGAGACTGATGAGGCAGCACCGGGCCTCGGACATTCACCTGTCGAGCGGGTCCGCGCCCTACCTGCGCGTCCACGGCGAGATGGTGAAGATGAACTACCGCGAGGTCGCGCACGAAGTCTGCCAGTCGCTCATCTTCCAGATTCTGACCGACCGGCAGAAGGAGATTTTCAACGAGACGCTGGAGCTGGACTTCGGCTACCCGCTTGCAGAGGTCGGCCGCTTCCGCGTCAACGTCTTCATGCAACGCCACGGCATCGCCGCGGTCTTCCGCTTGATTCCTGAGAAGGCCCAGACCATCGAGGAACTGGGGCTGCCCGAGCAGCTTCACGACCTGATAGATGTCTCCGAGGGCTTGGTGCTCGTGACGGGGCCGACCGGCTCCGGCAAGTCCACGACGCTCGCCTCGCTCATCCACTCGATCAACACGCGCCAGCGCGCGCACATCATTACCATCGAAGACCCGATTGAGTTCGTCCACGAGAACGACAAGGCGCTCGTCAGCCAGCGCGAGGTCTCCAGCCACACCAAATCCTTCCAGGCGGCGTTGCGCGCTGCGCTACGCGAAGACCCGGACATCATCCTCGTCGGCGAGATGCGCGACCTGGAGACGATGCAGCTCGCCGTCACGGCCGCCGAGACGGGCCACCTCGTGCTCGCCACGCTCCACACCAACAGCGCCGTCAAGACCGTTGACCGCATCATAGACGCCTTCCCAGAGAGCCAGCAGTCGCAAATCCGCACCATGCTGTCGGAGAGCTTGCGCGGCGTCGTCGCGCAGGCGCTGCTGCCTGCGGCGGGCGGCGAGGGGCGCGTGCCCGTCGTCGAGATCATGGTCAACCTCCCGGCCGTCGCCAACATGATCCGCGAGGGCAAGACGCATCAGGTGCAGTCCGTCATGCAGACGGGCCGCTCCCACGGGATGGTCACCTTCGAGACGGCCGTCGCCGACCTCGTCAGGAAAAGGGCCATCACCAAAGAGGTCGGCGACAACTTCCTCGCGCGCCGCTCGGCCGGCGGGGCCGGCGCCGGCCGCTACGGCAAGGGCTGACGCCCCGCCAAAAATTTCCGCCCGCTTGACACATTAAAAGCAACGATGAATGATGAATGAGGAATGATGAATTAAAGACAATCTGTTTTAATTCATCATTCCTCATTCATCATTCATCGTTTCGCTATGCCTGACATCCTGCTCGTCGAGGACAAGGACAGTCTGCGGCGTGTGCTCCGGCTGACGCTGGAGAACGCCGGCTACACGGTCACGGAGAGCGCCGACGCGCGCGCCGCCACGCAGGAGATTTCGCGCGCGCCGCATCGCCTCGTGCTCACGGACCTCAGGATGCCGCACGGCTCTGGCCTCGACGTGCTCAGGGCCGCGCGCGCGGCCGACGCGGAAGTCCCCGTCATCGTCATGACGGCCTATGGCTCGATTGACGACGCCGTGCAGGCCATGAAGGACGGCGCGCACGACTTCCTGCAAAAACCCGTTGACTCGAACCACCTGCTGCTCCTCGTCGAACGCGCTCTCGAACAGGCGCGGCTCCGCACCGAGAACATCCTGCTGCGCGAGGAGTGGTCGCGCCGCTACGGCTTCCCGCGCATCATCGGCGAGTCCGACGCCATCAAGCGCGCGGTGGACGCCGTGCAACGCGTCTCGCAGACAGAGGCCAACGTGCTGCTGCTCGGTGAATCCGGCACAGGCAAGGAGTTGTTCGCGCGCGCCGTACACCACCTGAGCCCGAGGCGCGAGCGGACGATGGTCGCCGTCAACTGCGCCGCGATTCCTGAAACTCTCATCGAGAACGAACTGTTCGGCCATGAGCGCGGCGCGTTCACGGGCGCGGGCGAGCGCCGCCAGGGCAAGTTCGAGCTGGCCTCGGGTGGCACAGTTTTTCTGGACGAGATAGGCGAGCTGCCGCTCGCCGTCCAGGGCAAGTTGCTGCGCGCCATCGAGGAGAAGACGATTGACCGCATAGGCGGGCGCGCGCCCATCCCCGTAGACGTGCGCGTCGTCGCCGCGACCAACAAAGACCTGCGGCAGGCGGTCGAGCGGGGCGAGTTCCGCCGCGACCTCTTTTTCCGCCTCGCCGTCTTCCCCGTAGAGATTCCCGCTCTGCGCGAGCGCGGCGCAGACGTCCTGCTCCTGGCTCGCCACTTCGCCGCGCAGATAGGCCGCGAGATGCGCGGGCGCGAGGCCACGCTGAGCGAGCCGAGCGTCCGGGCACTCGGCGAGCACAACTGGCCCGGCAACGTCCGCGAGCTTGAGAACGCGATTGAGCGCGCCTGCATCCTCGCGGACTCCGCCGTGCTTGAGCCGGAAGATTTGGGCCTCGGCTACACGAACATCACCGCGCCCGAAGTCTTCGACGACCTGGACACGAGCGGCACGCTCGCCGAAGTCGCGGAGCGCGCCGTGCGCTTCGTCGAGCGCCGCAAGATCGCCGAAGCCCTGCGCGCACACGACGGCAACAAGACTCGCGCGGCCGAGACGCTCGGCGTCAGCTACAAAACGCTCCTGACCAAGATTAAGGATTACGAGTTGTAGGGCGCTCCCTAGACACGAGTGGCGGAAGAAAAACATAACGAAAAAGCGGGGGCGCATGGTGACGCCGGCATGATCGCCGGCGAGATTGACGTTCCCGTCGGCGCGGTCACGGGCGAGTTCCCCGCCGAACAGACCGCACGCACGAAGCCGCAGGCGAGTACGGGCAAGTTCGCCTTCCTCGTCGGGGCGGGAATCCTCCTGAGCCGCGTCGTCGGCGTCATACGCCAGCGCGTCTTCGCCCACTACTTCGGCACCTCGGCCGCTGCCGACGCCTTCAACGCGGCCTTCCGCATCCCGAACTTCCTTCAAAACATCTTCGGCGAGGGCGCGCTCTCGGCCTCCTTCATCCCCGTCTACGCGGGACTGCTGGCGCGTGAGGACAAGAAAGAGGCCGACCGCATCGCCGGGGCCATCCTGACGCTGCTCGCGCTGGTGACTTCCGTCATCGTCCTGATAGGCGTCCTGACCACGCCGTACCTGATTGACGCCATCGCGCCCGGCTTCAAGGGCGAGACGCGCGAGTTGACCATCCGCCTCGTGGAAATCCTCTTCCCTGGCGCGGGCCTGCTCGTGCTTTCCGCCTGGTGCCTCGGCGTGCTCAACAGCCACCGCCGCTTCTTCCTCTCCTACACGGCTCCCGTCATCTGGAACTTCGCCATCATCGCCTCGCTCATCTGGTTCGGCCGCCGCGGCGCGGGGGCGATAGATGTCGCCGGGTTCCAGTTTGAATTGGCACAGTGGGTCGCGTGGGGCTCCGTGATCGGCAGCGCCTTACAGTTCGGCATACAGCTCCCCACGGTGCTGCGCCTCGTCAAACGCCTGCGCCCCGTCCTCGAAGTCAAATCCAAAAACGTCCGCACCGTCATACGCAACTTCTTCCCGGTCTTCTTTAGCCGCGGCGTCGTCCAGATCAGCGCCTTCGTCGATGCCCTGCTGGCGAGCCTGCTGGGCACGGGCGCGGTCGCGGCCCTGACCTTCGCGCAGAGTCTCTACACGCTGCCCGTGAGCCTCTTTGGCATGTCCGTGTCGGCCGCCGAATTGCCACAGATGGCGAGCGCGCTGGGGACGGACGAGGAGGTCAAGGCGCAACTGCGCCGCCGGCTCGACGCGGGGCTGCGGCAGATAAGTTTTCTGATCGTCCCGTCGGCCATAGGCTTTCTACTGCTCGGCGACGTGATGGCGGCGGCGCTCTACCAGACGGGCCGCTTCACGCGCGCGGACTCCGTCTACGTCTGGGGCATCCTCGCGGGCTCGGCCATCGGTCTGCTCCCGACCACCTTGGGGCGGCTCTACGCCTCGACCTACTACGCGCTCCACGACACGCGCACGCCCTTGCGCTTTGCCATCGTGCATGTGGTCGTGGCGGTCGTGCTCGGCTACCTGCTGGCGATTCCGCTCCCGACGGCGCTGGGGATTGATCTGCATTGGGGGGCCATCGGGCTGACGACGGCGGCGGGCCTCGGCGGCTGGGCCGAATTTTTTCTCCTCAGGCGGACGTTAAACCGGCGCATCGGGCGGACGGGGCTGCCCGCGCCCTTCATTTTCAAACTGTGGGGGGCGGCGCTCCTGGCGGCCGGCCTCGGCTGGGGCATTCACCGGGTCGTCGGCAACAACCGCCCCATTTGGACGGCAATCTTTGTCCTGGGGCCTTACGGGCTCTGTTATTTCACCCTGACTTCCCTGCTGGGCTTGCCCGAGGCCGGGGCGATTTTCGGCCGATTTAAAAGGCTGTTAGGGCGTGGGAGGCGCTGAGGTTAATTAGTTGTGAATAATTGCCGAGGGTCGTTTTTTTTCAGGAACCTTCCTTCTATTATCAATATTTACGGAAGTAGGAAAGCCAGTAAGTAACCTTGAAGCACACGGGCGACGGGCCCGTGGACGGGCTTCCTACTGTTCTGCTCAGCGGCCTTAACGCGAGTAAAGTTAACAACTTTCAACCAGACATAGGGGAAGTGAATTTAGCCATGAAAAAAATCTTGTCTCCTTTAACCTTCAGCCTCGCCGCTCTACTCTTTCTCGGTCTCGCCGCCGCCAGCGCCCGCGCAGACATCGTCTACATGCCTACACTTGACTCGACGACCCCGAAAGGCGGCGTCGGCCATAAGCCGGAGTCCATTCTTTCAATTCAGTCGCCGAAGAACACCAGCAACGCGGCCGGTGGCGTGAGCTGGAACGGTAAGAAAGATGTCAACAGTGGCGACGCCAAGAACGGCGAGCACACGAAGACCCTGTCGTTCGCCGAGGCCGGGCTGACCAGCCCCAGCGTCCTCATCTTCATGGACACGGAAGATCAGGACAACGACCTAATTATCAACGAACTCAAGCTGACGGCCTATCACTCCGTGACCGGAGCCGTTCTCTTCGAGGCGTCGCTCAAGGCCCCCGTCACCTTCCCGAACGAACAGAACGGCCAGGGCAAAGGTGATCGCACGTTCGGCCTGACGGACGACGACGCGGCGAAGCTCGCGGCCGCTCTCAAGGTTGACCCGAACCTGCGCCTCGGCCTCTACGCGAGCACGAGCGACGACACGGGCTCCTTCACCAACTTCAAGCTCGGCCAGGGCCCCGCGCCCGTCCCCGAGCCGGCCACGATGTTCCTGCTCGGCACGGGCCTCGCCGGCGTCGCCGCCAGGATGCGCAAGCGCCGCAAGGCCGCGAAGGAAGAGTAAACGGGACGTTCCAGACCGTCCTTCAAGAGAGCCGGAGCGGGGCCGCCAAGCCCGCTCCGGCTTTCTCTTTCTGCCGTGGAAAAAATTTTTTAAATTTTTTGGAGAACGCGTGCGATTCGATATTTATTCAAGTTACCGAACAGGAAAGGACGGCTAGCGGAGCGGCAGGCAGGCGGTGGTCCCGAGGGGCGAGAGAGCCCGCCGGGCCTTTTTTTTGTGCTTCGGGAACAAATTTATAGATTTGTTCTCGACTTTATGTTATTTTTCAGCCGCCTTCAAAATTTCCTGGAAGTCGTCTGGACCTGTTCCAAGTTTTCTGGAACTACCATTCCATTGCGCCTTTTCAGCAGTATAGTTGTCTGACAGTTTTCGCAATTATTCGAGGCGTCCGTGGGATTGCGGTCACGCGGGGACGCCTCCGACCTGCGCCGAGCGAGCGAACCGTTGCCCCGGTTCCCGCGAGGTCTTTCCGATGACGCCGCGCCGGAGTGCCCGAAACAAGAGTTCGTAAGGAAAAACGGAGGTTTGGGAATTAATGAGAACAAGTATTCAAGGCTTTTTGAAATCTGCCATCCTGAGCGTGGCGGCACTCGCGCTCTTCACTTTCAGCCAGGGCGTTGCGCGGGCTGATGAGGTATATATCGCTGGTTTCACCAACGGTTGCTTCGGTGCGGCCTGCGCGCCAGGCGCGAGCGCTACGCTGCTGGGAATAACTTACTCTAACTCGACCTTCGCCGGCACGACGGCGAGCGGTTTCCGCGGACTCGGAGGTAATGCGAACCCTGGATCGAATTTCAACAACCTCGGTTCTCTCAGCCTGAGCACGGCGCCGAACACCTATAACGCGCCCTTTACGCTTCAGGTGACGTTCACTGCCCCGCAGGGAATCAACGGCTCGAACCAAGCGGTCTTTACAGCCACGCTGACCGGCACAGTCAGAAGTGATAACTCGGGCGGCGTGTTCCTGGATTTTAACAACACCCCGCTGCTCTTCACCTTCAACGATGTGAACTGTGAGCCTGATCCGACCGGAGGCGTTCCGGGGCAGCAGACCACATGCGGACAGGGAAGTTTCTTCTTCGCTGTCAACGATTTGGCGATTGATCCGGGTCAGACGGTATCCTTGACGGGACAGATTACAGGCGCGCAACAAACGGCCGTTCCTGAACCGGCCACGCTCATACTGCTTGGGACTGGGCTCTCAGGACTTGCCGCGGCCGCCCGCAAACGACGCAAGGCCGCTAAAGACGCCGCTGAGTAATAGGGGCAAACCTCCTGCTCAACCACCGAAACCGCCCGCGAGCGCTCCAAGCCTCGCGGGCGGTTTTGCTATTTTTGGCGGGCCGCCGGGAACAATTTTTCTAGCGTTATTCACTTTTTTGTGCTATTTTCAGCCGCCTTTAATTTTCTGGAAGCCTTCAAGACCATTCCAGCTTTTCTGGAATAATCTTTTCATTACGTTTTTACCGTCAGTACTGGAGTTTTCACTTTTCCCGGTCGTTACCCTCGTAGGCGCGGAGGCTTTTAACCATGAAAATCCGTATCCCCGCAGCGGTCAAACCCCTGGCCCTGGCCGTTATCACCCTGGCGCTTTTCACCTTCGGCACTGGCGTGGCGCGCGCCGACGAAGTCTACGTCGCCGGCTACTCCAACGGCTGTTTCGGCGCGGGCTGTAACCCCGTCAACAACAACGGGACTAACACGGCGAGTCTCCTGGGACTGACTTACACCAACTCACAGTTCCAGGGCGTGACAGCCAACGGCTTTCTGGCCTTCGGCAGCAACGGAACGCCGGTCGGAGTCCAGAACACCAACAATTTCGGTTCCTTCACGCTGGACACCAGCGCCAACGTTTACGACGGCCAGGAGTTTCGCCTGCGGATCACGTTCACCGCGCCACAGGGGATCCTGCCTGACCAGGACCGCGTTTTCACGGCCGACCTGATCGGGACCGTGCGTTCTAACGGCAGCGGGGGCGTCCAGATTGACTTCGGCGACAACATCAACGACGTAGGCGTCTTGTTCAGCTTCAACGACACGAACTGCGAGGCCAATCCGTTGCCGGCCGACGCCCCTCCGGGCCAGCAGGTCACCTGCGGGGTGGGGTCTTTCCGTATCCGCCTAAACGACGTGGCGATCTTCCCTGGGCAGACTGCCTCGCTGACGGGCTTCATCGTCAGCGCCCAGCAGACCGCGGTCCCAGAGCCCGCCACGCTGATTCTGCTCGGCACTGGCATGGCCGGCGTCGCCGCCAAGATGCGCAAACGCCGGAAGGCCGCGAAAGAATAAGGCAAAATTCAAAATTAAAAATGCAAAATGGAAGACCGGGAGCCGCGCTCTTAGTCTTCCATTTTGCATTTTTAATTTTGAATTTTACATTTATCCCTTATCATTCCCTATAGTGCAAAGAGTTATCTCGGCAGATGAGATGCGCGCGATTGACCGTCTGACGACGGAGCGGTTCAGCACGCCTTCCCTGCTCTTGATGGAAGCGGCCGCGGCGGCTTCGGCCCAGGCCATCACGGGGCGGTTCCCAGGCGGCGTAGAGGGCAAGCGCGTGCGTATTCTCTGCGGGCGCGGCAACAATGGCGGCGACGGCGCGGCCCTGGCGCGCGCGCTCTCGCTCGCAGGCGCGCGCGTTGACGTGGTTCTTTTCGGGCGCGTCGAAGAGACGAAGGGCGACGCCCGGACCAATTTCGAGATGGCGCGCAGGCTCTCCAGCTTCGAGGCCGGCTCGCACACGCAGCCGCCGCCGCTGACTTTCATCGAGTGTGAATCAATCGCCGAGTGGGAAGAGATAGCGGCGCACAGTTACGACGTCTGCGTGGACGCGCTTTTTGGCACAGGGCTCACGCGCCCGCTCGAAGGCGTACACCGTCAGGTCGTGGAGCATCTGGAACTGCTTCGCAACGCGCGTGAGCGCGCGCACTCGGAGCGCCCGCTCGTCGTCTCGCTGGATGTCCCTTCGGGCCTCGACGCGGACTCGGCGGCGGTCAAGGGCGCGGCCGTCCGCGCAGATTTGACCGTGACCTTCACGGCCCCGAAGCCCGCGAACGTGCTGCCGCCCGCGTCGCATTACAACGGCGCGTTGGTCGTGGCCCACATAGGCTCGCCACCCGCGCTCCTCGAAGCCGCCGGGAGGTTGCCCCTCTTCCTGACCGAAGAGAGCGACGCGCGCGCGTGGCTCCACAGGACGCGCTACGCCCCGGACTCTTACAAGAACACGCACGGGCACGCGCTCGTCGTCGCCGGGTCGCGCGGCCTGACGGGCGCGGCCGTCTTGTGCGGCCAGGCCGCGATGCGCTCCGGCTCCGGTCTCGTCACGATTGCCACGCCGGCCGCAGCGCAGACCGCAGTTGCCGCGCGCGCGATGCCAGAGATCATGACTGCCCCGCTCTCGGAGACGGCCGGCGGCGCGGCCAGCTTTGAAGCGATTGAGGAAGTGTTGGGCCTCGCCACGCGCGCCAACGCGGTCGCCATCGGCCCAGGTCTTTCGAGCGAAGACGAGAGCACGCGCCGTTTCGTACGCGAATTGGTCGAGCGCCGCTCGACGCCGCTCGTGATTGACGCCGACGGCCTAAACGCGCTCGCCCCCTGGCCCGCAGAACTAAGCGGCTCGACAGAACTGCCCCTCGTGCTCACGCCGCATCCAGGCGAGATGCGGCGACTGCTCGGCACGGACGACCACGAAGCTCTCGCGGACCGCGTCGAGGTGGCGCGCGCCTTCGCGGCCACGCACGCGGTCTTGCTGGTCTTGAAGGGGTCGCGCACGCTCGTCGCTTCCCCGGACGGCCGCGTGTTCGTCAACCCGACGGGCAACGCAGGGCTCGGCACGGCGGGCGCGGGCGACACGCTGACCGGCGTCATCACGGGTTTTCTGGCACAGGCTTACGGCGCGCTCGAAGGAGAAGCGGACGCTCTCGAAGCCGTCCTCGCAGCCGTTTACGTAGGCGGCCTGGCCGGCGACATCGCGGCCTCGGCCAGCGGGATGCGCGCGCTCGTCGCCTCCGACATCAGTCTGAACCTGGGCGCGGCGATTCGCCGGCTCGACCCGCAGGGGGAGCGGCCGTGAGCATGCAGGCCACAGAAACTGTGCCATTGGGCCATTGGACTTCTGGCAGCCCCGAAGAGACTTTCGACCTCGGCGCGCGCATCGGGTCGCGTCTTTCGGGCGGCGAAATCCTCCTGCTCGACGGCCCGCTCGGCGCGGGCAAGACCATCTTTGCCAAGGGGCTGGCGCACGCGCTCGGGATAGACACGGACGAAGTGACGAGCCCGTCCTTCACGCTCGTCAACATCTACGACGACGGGCGGCTCAAGCTCTATCACATGGACCTCTACCGTTTGAGCGAGGGCGCGGCCTCGGCGCACGCCGTTGACCTGGACGAGCTGCTGACGGACGAGGGCGCTGTCTTCGTCATAGAGTGGGCCGAGCGGATGGGGCGCTACCCCCTGCCCCCGCCCGCGTGGCGCATCTCCATCGCGGGCGACGGCGACGCGCCCCGCGACATCAATGTCTCGCGGGTGGACACGTGATGCTAAAATTCTTCCTCGCAGTCTTATTGCTAACCCTTCCGGCTGGCGGCTCACTCTTCGCGCAGGACGCCGCCGACGTTTGCGGCGCGAGCTAATGGCCGAGTATTTGAAGTTCATGGGGCTGACTTACACCCCGCCGAAAAAGAGAGATTGAACATTAAGGAGAAGATGAAAATGCCATACCCTGAAATCATGATTCGCCCGATGAGGGAAGAGTTGACGAGGCTCGGGGCCGAAGAGTTGAGGACGGCCGAGGACGTTGACCGCGCGCTCACAGAACAGCAGGGCACGCTGATGGTGGTCGTGAATTCGATCTGCGGCTGCGCGGCCGGCAAGGCGCGTCCAGGCGTCGCGCTCGCCCTCAACCACCCCGTCCGCCCAGACCGCATCGCCACCGTCTTCGCAGGGGCCGACATAGAGGCGACCGAGAAGGCCCGCGCCTACTTCACAGGCTACCCGCCCTCCTCGCCCTCCATCGCGCTCCTGAAAGACGGCCGCCTCGTCTACATGATGGAGCGCCGCCAGATCGAAGGCCGCGGGCCGGACGAGATCGCGCAGGAGTTGAGGACGGCTTTCGACCAATACTGCTCCTCATCCGAAGCGGCGGCGAACTGATGCTTGAGAGGAATGAGGCGTGGAGACTTCCCTGCTCTCCACGCCTCATTCATTCGCCAGCCGTTACCTTGAAAGTGTCTCGCGCCTTAGGGCGTCGGCGTGGGCGACGTGCGCCGCCCCGGCAACTTGCGTTCGGACTCTCGCGGCCAGTCACCGTGCTCCTCTATCGCATCGTCAATCAACCCCATCAGGCGGATGGTTTCGGCGAGCGCAGAGACAATTTGCTGGTAGTGTTTCAGATCGTCGAAAGTCAGCTTGCGTCCCTTGCGGTCCTTGAGCCACTTCTGGCAGACCTGATAGCCGCCGACGTGAAACGACCAGACTGCCTCCGGGACACCCTCGAAATACTGCGTCTTGTTAATCCAGACGCGCCCCTCGTCGGCGTCCTCGCCCGGCTCCGTGTAGCGGACGGCCTCGACCGCGTTATCGCCCTTGACCGGGAAAGACGCGACCGCAGGCCCGCGCCGCTCCATCAAGTGGAGGCCGACAAGCTCTGAGCCGAGCGCGCAGAGCGAGCGGAACAACTCCGCGTCCGAGGTGAGCGGGAGACGCGGGAAATCAATCTTCAGGAACTCCGCGTACCGCGCGCGATAGCCCGGCGAGTGAAAGACCGCGTACATGTAATCGAACACATCTTCCGGCCCGAACGTCTGACGCCTGTCCCCCTTCCAGTCCGGCACGAACCTCATCTTCAAACGCCTGGCGAAGTCCTCGACGAACTCCGGCGCGAGATTCGGACGACGACCGCCGGGTGCGCCGGTCGGCTCGTCGTTGTCGAAGAGAGTTTTCTCCGTGTTCTCTGTGTAAAGATATAACGGGAATAGATAGGGTGTCCCATGAGTGCTGTACATGCTACGGTCAGTCATCGCATGACGAGTGGCTAACACTTCACATAAATCGGGGACACCTGCAATTTGCCTGACACTGGCGAGCGCGAGGTTTGAAGGTTGTAGATGGTCAGTCACGTCGGCGCGAGGATAAGCAAGAAACCCTTTCGTCTTTCCCGTGTAGTAACTCCAACGGAAATCAAATGGCTTGTATTGAACCATGATGCGACGGCCGTCATTAGTCAACACATCCTGTTTCGCAGCCTTCACGCTCCAATCCCTCCCGTCGTCGCCCAACTCGTAGCTCGTGCGTAGAACTTCCGCGTCTTTGGAACGCATGTCGTCCAGGACTCTCACCAGCGCGTCTTCGTCGAAATGTATTGTCAGCGCGTCCTTCTTCGTCTGCATCGCTGAATTGTAGTGCTCAAAAAGTCTTGACACGCTCCAACCCTCACAATACTCGTCTATATTGTCGAATGCTTTAGGGGTGAAGAAATAGAACCTGCCCAAACAGGACTCACGCTCAATCTCTTTAAGCTCCTTCCACGCCGTCGTCTTAACGTCTGTTTTTAATAGGTGCGAATATTTATCCTGACGCAATCCCCACAACTCTGCGTGACGGACGTGAGCCTTCTTATTACCCTTTGATTTCTTGACGAAGATTCCTATGGCGACCCCTTGTTGAATGTCGAAGACGTTCTCATCCTTTGAGCCGTCCGGGCTTCGCTCCTTCTTCTTGCTGTTCCCGTGCAAGTCTAGAAGGTAAAGATCATCGAAAGTCTCCATCAAACTCTCGCGCATACGCCTGTGAGTGATGCCGTCAAGGTAGGTGTGATTGGTGATGAATGCGAGGATGCCGTACCCGGTCTGCTCGATGCGCCACTGCGCGAAGCGAACGAACTTAATAAAGTCGTCGTCAAGATTTATCTTTCTCTCGTGAAGGTTCTTTTTGTAATCCTCTATTAGCTCGCTGATCCATTCCCCCTTGTTTTGCGAGCTAACCGAGTATGGCGGGTTGCCGAGGACGACCATGACGGGCGCGTCCTGCTTGATGCGGCTCGCTTCGTTGGCCTCGGCCGCGAGCCACTGAGTAAAGAGCGGCATCCGGCTGACCTCGTGCGCCTCTTCGAGCGTGTTGGTCAGGTAGACGCGCAGGCGCTCGTCTTTCTGAAAGTCGTAGCCCGTTTCCGCCAGTTGCAGCCCGAGCTTCAGGTGCGCGACGGCGTAGGGGGCCATCAATAGCTCGAAGCCGAAGAGGCGCGGCAGCAGATGTTCCGAGACGTAGGCCGACCACATCCCCTGGTTCCGCCTGAACGTCTCGAAGATGTGGTTGATGACGCCGTAGAGGAACGTTCCAGTCCCCGTCGCAGGGTCGAGCACCAGCACCTTGTGCGTCTCGCCCGTCACCCTGCCCTTTGAGTCCTTGAGCTTAATCCGGCTCGCGTCGGCCAGCCCGTCCGCGAGCTTGAAGTCCGTCTTCAGGATGTGGTCAACGCTGCGGACGATGTAGGAGACGACGGGCTCAGGCGTGTAGTAGACGCCTCGCGCCTCGCGCATCGTCGGGTCGTAGGCGGCGAGGAACATTTCGTAGAAATGGACCACGGGGTCTTCGCGCCGCGTCGAGCGCCCGAAGTCTTTGAGGATGGCGGCGATGTCCGTCCGATTCAGCAAGTACGTGAGCCCGTCCACGGCCCACGCGTGCGGCTCGTCGTCGAGGTCAGGCCCGGCGACGTGCTGAAAGAGTTTCCGTAGGAATGGATTGGTGCGCGGCAACTCGTGCGCAGCGTCGCGGCGTGTGAAAGGCGCGGAGCCGCGGTGATTGACCCGCGCCGCGAACAGCCCATAGCAGATGGTCTGCGCGTACATGTCCGCGAACTGTTCTTCCGTCAGGTTGTGTATCAAGACCTCGCGGAAGCCCTTCATCTGCTGGTGGAGCGAGTCGCCCGCGCCCTCCGTCTTGAACGCACGGCCGATGGTGTCGCGTATGAGCCGCGCCACGCGTGCCATGCGCTCGGCCAGCTCCTCCGGGTTGCTGACGGTGGGGATGACTTCCGTCAGCTCCGTGGCGTTCCCCGCGGCCAACGCCTTCTCGATTGCCTTCAGGTACGCGGCGGCGTGAGGCATCATTTCATCCTTCGCCTTTATCATAGGGTAGACATCCCGTAGGGATGACGGAGATTAGCCGGTGGTGAAACCACCGGAACAACATAGCACGTAAGCAGCGCGCCCCGGCAGGGGCGCTGGATGCTATGCTCAATCACCATAAATATTTCTCATCGAATTCGACCCCGCTCTGACGAAGAAATTCTACATACTCCTCTCGGAACGTGCGCCTGCGATGATGCTCCTCCTGCCGCGCAATGTAGCGCCTAACGGCTGCTAGTTGAGACGCGCTGACTGTGAACGCCCCGTAACCTTCCTGCCAGGCGAACGCCCTTAAACCGATCTCTTGATGGATCCATTCCGAGGATGAGGCTTTAACCTCACGCAGCACATCCGCGAGGCGATGCGTTGCGCGCAGCCCGACCAGCAGGTGAACGTGGTCAGCAATTCCGCCGACACTCTCGGCGATGCCACCACAGCCGCGCACCGCGCCGCCGAGGTAAGCGTGCAGGCGGCCGCGCCAGTCGTCTGCGATCAACTGTCGCCGCTCTTTGGTGCTGAAGATGAGATGGTAATGGAGACTCAGATGTGTGGAAGGCATCGCCTGACCTCCTCGCGCCCCGGCCAGGGCGCGCGTGTTTTTGGGTGGGCGATGTTCCGGTGGTTGCACCACCGGCTAATCTCCGATGCTCCTTCGGAGCAAGGTGATTCTTCGGACCAAGAAGATACTTCTTTCTGCATAGCTCGGCAAATAAAATTCGGCCCTGTGCTATCATCACGCCCGATGGCTTCAGAGTCCCTCGTCAAGCTAAACACTCCCGTCATTGAACTCTACCGCTTCGGCATCCCGCGGTTCGGGCAGCCGACGGCGCGTCGGCTCGCGCTGGCGGTGGCGCAGGTGTCCGCGAAGGCGGATGCGGCCGAGGCGACGGTCGAGGACTTGTTGAACTACCTGCCGATGCGGTACGAGGACAGGTCGAATCTGGCGCAGATCGCGGATTTGAGCGACGGGGTGGAGGCGTCGCTTGAGTTGTACGTGCGGGTCGCGGGCGGCTATCAGGTGGGGAAGAACCGCGGGCCGAAGCAGCCGAAGTTATTCATCTTCGAGGTCACGGCGTCGGACCCCTTGCGGACGGGCAAGCCCGTCGTCGTCTGGTGGTTCGTCTCTGGCCGCCAGGCCCAGCGCATCATCGCCTACCACCGCCAGAAGTTCACGCGCGGCGCGCGCTTCATAGCCTACGGGCAGTGGGAGTGGGACACGCGGCGCAACACGTTCGCGCTCAGACTAGGCAAGCCGGACGAGCTGGAGATGCTGCCGGGGACGTGGACGCCGCCCGAGCGCGAGTTGCTGCGCCTGGCCGAAGAGAACGTGGACGCGCAGGCGGAAGAGGAGAGCGGCGCGAACGGTGATGAGTTATTAGAAGAGGATGACGACAGCGGAGCCGACCCGGCCCTGGCGGCGATTCACGTCGGGCGGCGCGTGCCCGTCTACCGCAAGCTCGGCGAGTTTCGCGCCAAGCGCCTGAGAGAGATCATGCACGCCGTCCTCGGACTCATCAGCGACGACGCTATCACGGAGACGCTGCCCGCGGAGTTGCGCTCGCGCCAGCGCCTGATACCTCGCGCCGATGCGTTGCGCCGCATACATTTCCCGACGGAAGACGTGCCGCTCGCGGACTACGAGCGTGCGCGCAGCCCTGCCCACCTGCGTCTCATCTTCGAGGAGTTCTTCTGGGTCGCGCTCGCCCTTGCGCTGCAACGCGGCGAGCGCATCAAGGAAGCGAAGGGCGCGGTGATAGAGGTCACGGACCACGTCCGCGAGCGCATAGCCTCTATCCTCCCCTTCCAGTTGACGAGCGCGCAGGAGCGCGTCATCAAGCGCATCTTCGACGACATGCAGTCGGACGCGCCGATGAACCGTCTGCTGCAAGGCGACGTGGGCAGTGGCAAGACCATCGTCGCGCTGATGGCAATGCTCGCCGCGATGGAGAACGGCTACCAGTCCGCGTTGATGGTCCCGACCGAAATCCTTGCAGAGCAACACGCGCGCAACGTCAAGCGCATGCTCGCGCTGACGCCCTACCGCGTCGAGCTGCTCACGGGCAGCCTGCGCGCGACTGAGAAGCGACGGCTTCACAAAGACCTCGCTGGCGGAGAGATTCACGCCGCCGTCGGCACGCACGCGCTCATACAGGAGTCCGTCGCCTTCCACAAACTCGGCCTCGTCGTGATTGACGAGCAGCACCGCTTCGGCGTCTTGCAGCGCGCGGAGCTGCGTGCGCGCGGCTTCAACCCGGACGTGCTCGTGATGACGGCCACGCCCATCCCGCGCTCGCTCGCCATGACGGCTTACGGCGACCTCGACGTGTCCGTCATAGACGAACTCCCGCCCGGAAGAACGCCCATCAAGACGGTCGTCTTAGGCGAAGATCAACGTTCGGGAGTCTACAAAGGTGTCGAGCGCGAGGTCCGCGCGGGCCGGCAAGTTTACGTCGTCTATCCGCTCGTCGAAGAGTCGGAGAAGATGGACTTGAAGGACGCGACGCGGATGTACGAGCAGTTGCGCGACCGCGTCTTTCCGCACTTCGCCATCGGCCTGCTGCACGGCAAGATGAGGCCCGCGGAGAAGGACGAGGTGATGCGCCGCTTCGTCGCGGGCGAGATTCAAATCCTCGTCGCCACCACGGTCGTAGAGGTCGGCGTGGACGTGCCGAACGCCTCGCTGATGGTCATAGAGCACGCCGAGCGCTTCGGCCTCTCGCAGCTACACCAACTGCGCGGGCGCGTCGGGCGCGGGGCCGAGCAGAGTTTTTGTGTGCTCCTGACTTCGGACAAGAAGACGAGCGTGGCGAACGAGCGCCTGGGCATCATGGAGGAGACGAACGACGGCTTTCGCATCGCCGAAAAGGATTTGGAGCTTCGCGGCCCCGGCGAAGTGATGGGCACGCGCCAGTCTGGATTGCCGACCTTCCGCGTCGGCAACCTCGTGCGCGACGTCCTGATTCTCGAAGAGGCGCGGCGCGAGGCCGACCACTATCTCACGGAGCGGCGACGCACGCGCGAGACCTCGAAACTCATCGAGCATGTGCGCTCGGACGCGCGCTTCGGCCTGGCCGCGGTCGGGTGAACGCAAAGAAACAGAGCCCAGAATGAAAGGCTGAGAACAGACTTTCTTTCATTCTGGATTCTGACTCCTGACTTCTGTATTCTGTTTTCATGCGTGTCATCGCGGGGTATTACCGCGGGCGGAATTTGAAGAGCCCGCCTTCGATGCAGGTGCGGCCAACGTCCGACCGCTTGCGCGAGACGCTCTTTAACGTCATCGCGCCGCGCATCGAAGGGGCGCGCTTCCTAGACCTTTGCGCCGGCTCGGGCGCGGTCGGCATCGAAGCGCTCTCGCGCGGGGCCACGCACGTCACCTTCGTAGACCGCTCGCGCAAGATGTGCGGACTGGTGGAGGCGAACCTGGACTTGTGCGGTGTGCCTGAGGACGAGACAGAGGTCGTCATGTCGGAGGCCGCGGAGTTTCTGCGCCGCGCGGCGACGCGCGACACGGAGCGTTGGGACATAGCCTTCTTCGACCCGCCCTACGCGACCGACTACCTGCCGGCGCTGGCGGCCTTCGGGACTGGCACAATTTTGACGGACGAAGGCTTACTCGTCGTCGAGCACCATCACAAGAACGAACTGAAGGACGCCGTCGGCGAGATTCGCCGCTGGCGCACACTGAAACAGGGCGACTCGGCCCTCAGTTTTTACGAGAAATAAGTGGTCAGTGGTCGGTGGTCAGTGGTCAGTTAAGACGACTGGCTTTTAACTGACCACTGACCACCGACCACTGACCACTGAATTATGCTGGTACTAGGTATCGAAAGCTCCTGCGACGAGACGGCCGCGGCCATTGTGCGCGACGGGCGCGAGATGGTGTCGTCTGTCATCTCCTCGCAGATAGAGATTCACAAACGTTTCGGCGGCGTCGTGCCTGAGCTGGCCTCGCGCGAGCACCTGGACAAAATTGTGCCAGTCGTCGAGGAAGCTTTCGCGCGCGCGGGCGTCACTAAGGGAGAGATTGACGGCATCGCGGTCACGGCCGGCCCAGGGTTAGTCGGCTCGCTGCTCGTCGGCGTCTCTTATGCGAAGGCGATGGCGTTCGCGCTCGGCGTCCCGCTCGTCGGCGTCAACCACATAGAGGGTCACATCTACTCGGTCGTCTTCGAGAACCCGCCGGTCGAGTATCCTGCGATGGCGCTCGTCGTCTCGGGCGGCCACACCAATCTTTTCCTGGTGCCGGAGCCGGGCAAGTACAGGGTCGTCGCGCGCACGCGGGACGACGCGGCGGGCGAGGCTTTCGACAAGGTGGCGAAGCTGCTCGGCCTGGGTTATCCGGGCGGGCCAATTATCGAGCGGCTGGCGCGCGAGGGCGACGCGCGGAGCGTGCGCTTCAGCGTCCCACGCATGGGCGACGGGCGGCCTGACTTCAGCTTCAGCGGCCTGAAGACCGCCGTCTCGAAGCACGTGCGCGAGACTGGCCTGCGTCCCGTCGCGGGCGACGAAGCGCCGTCGCAGGAGATTAAAGACCTGGCGGCGAGCTTCCAGAGCGTCGTCGTCCGCTCGCTCGTCGGCACGATGGAGCGGCTGGCCGCGGAGCACAGGCCCAAAACGCTGATCGTCGCGGGCGGCGTCGCCTGCAACAACGCTCTGCGCGAGGCGTCGCGCGAGGCGGCCGCGCGCCTGGGCGTGCCCGTCTACTTCCCTTCGCCGCACCTCTCGACGGACAACGCGGCGATGATTGCCGCCGCCGGGACCGTCAAGCTCCAGGCGGGCGAGCGCGCCGGGCTCGACCTGAATGCCGACGTTTCGTTGCGCTTGCAGAACGTGGATGTCGAAGACGACGCGCTGCGCCGCAGCCGCGTGCGCTACAGGTTATAGAGGGTAAAAGAATCTGCGCGAAGTGGAGGAGTGGAATGGGCCGAAAGGGAAAAGAGCGCGCTGGCTCCACAAGCAGCCGCAGAGATTTCTTGCGCTCAGGCGCGATTGCCGGCGTCGTCGCCTTGAGCCAGCCGGCGGTCGCCTGCGCGTCGGAAAATTTTGGCACAGTCGAACGAGGGCCGGAGGTAAAAGCTTTCGAGCTGGACGAGCTGACCGTCGCGGAGTTGCAGGCGGGGATGAAGTCCGGCAAGTGGACGGCGCGCTCGCTGGTCGAAAAGTACCTGTCGCGTATAGAGGATATTGACAAGCGCGGGCCGGCCGTGAATGCCGTCATAGAGCTTAACCCGGACGCGCATGAGATTGCCGAGACGTTAGACAAAGAGCGCAAGGCTGGCACGACGCGCGGAGCCCTGCACGGCATCCCGGTCCTGATTAAAGACAACATCGACACGGCCGACCGCATGACCACCACGGCAGGCTCGCTCGCGCTCGCGGGCTCCGTCCCTCTCAAAGACTCTTTCATCGCGCAACGCTTGCGCGCGGCCGGCGCTGTTCTCCTGGGCAAGACCAACCTGAGCGAGTGGGCCAACATACGCTCATCGCACTCGACGAGCGGGTGGAGCGGGCGCGGCGGTCAAACCCGCAACCCTTACGCGCTCGACCGTAACCCTTGCGGATCAAGCTCCGGCTCGGGCGTCGCCATCGCCGCCAACCTCGCCGCCGTCGCGGTCGGCACGGAGACGGATGGCTCCGTCGTCTGCCCCTCTTCGGCCAACTCGCTCGTCGGCATCAAGCCCACGCTCGGCCTCGTCAGCCGCAGTGGCATCATCCCCATCGCGCACAGCCAGGACACCGCCGGCCCCATGACGCGCACCGTCTCGGACGCCGCCACCCTCCTGACCGCGCTCGCGGGCGTAGACCCTGCGGACTCGATCACCCTTGAAAGCCGTGGCAAGGCGCAAACGGACTACACGCAGTTCCTGGACGCGAACGGCCTGAAGGGCGCGCGCATCGGCGTCGCGCGGAAATTCTTCGGCTTCAACGACCATGTGGACAAGCTGATCAACGCGGCCGTAGACGTGATGAAGAGTCTAGGCGCGACGCTCGTTGACCCTGCCGAGATTGAGACGGCCGGCAAGTTCGACGACACGGAGTTGGAAGTGCTGCTCTACGAGTTGAAGGCGGACTTGAACAAGTACCTCGCCTCGCTCGGCCCACGCGCGCCCGTCCGCTCGCTCAAAGAGGTGATAGAGTTCAACGAGCGGAACGCCGCGCGCGAGATGCCTTACTTCGGCCAAGACCTCTTCATCAAGGCTGAGGCCAAGGGGCCGCTGACGAGCAAAGATTACGTGCAAGCCCTCGCCAAGAACCGGCGACTCTCACGGGCCGAAGGCATAGACGCGGTGATGACGAAACACAAGTTGGACGCGATGGTCGCGCCGACGGGCGGCCCGCCCTGGCCCACGGACCTGCTCAACGGCGACCACTTCACGGGCGGCTATTCGAGCCCCTCGGCCGTGGCTGGCTACCCGCACATCACAGTCCCCGCGGGCTACGTGCAGGGTTTGCCCGTCGGCCTCTCCTTCTTCGGCAGGGCCTACAGCGAGCCCACGTTGATTAAGCTCGCCTACGCCTACGAGCAGGCGACGAAGCTCCGCCGCCCGCCTCGGTTCCTGCCAACCGTCGAATGAAACTCTCTTGCAGCGAGCCGCGGGTCAGCCTGCGCCGCGGCCGTTCTCTCTGAGACACTCCAAAATTGTTGACAGCCGCGGCTGCCGGTTGTATATCATTTGACTGTTAGACGTTTTATTAGAACCGGCGCGTGACGAAGCGGCTCTCCTCTGAACAGGCGCTATCCGCACCCGCGACGCCGGCGGCCACCTCGCACCCAAGCAACTTACTTCACACACATCATGGCAAAAACGGTGTGGGCGACCAGACGACTTGGTCAGCGCCGTCCACTGTTCCGCGAGTAATGTGGCGGGTTTCATTACCGGGCGAACGCTCTGTACCAGCGGCGGCGTGTTTGTCCGGTGAGGTGAACTTGCCTCTCCAGCAGAGAGAGAGCGCGTCGGAAATGGACATCGTGATTACTGGCGGGGCCGGATTTCTTGGTTCGGCGCTGGCGGAACAGTTGGCTGCCGAGAACACGCTTTGCGTTATCGACGTCAACGAGTTGCCGCCGTGGTTCCCCGTCCCGAACGTGCGCTTCATCCGCGCGGATATTGAAAAGTTCTCGGACTTCTTCGAGTGCGACCTCATCATCCACACGGCTTCCCCGGTCGGGCCTGTCGGAATCCTGAGTGACGCGGGCGAGATTGGGTATCACATCATCCACTCCGTGCGGCAAGTGACCCGCTGGGCGCTCGCCCGGCGCAGCAGGCTCATTTTGATCTCCTCCTCCGAGGTCTACGGACACAACGGGCGTCTGTCCGAAGAGGCCGAATGTGTTTTCCGCGGGCCGAGTCCGTCCATCCGTAATGAATACGCGCAGGCCAAACTCTTGTCCGAGATCATGGTCAGCAACACGGCCAAAATCAACTCAGACTTCGCCTACCAAGTCATCCGGCCTTTTAACATCGCCGGGCCGCGGCAGGCCCCTGAGAAGGGCTTTGTCTTGCCGCGGTTCTGCATCCAGGCTCTCGGCGGTCGCGCACTAACCGTCTACGGCGACGGGTCACAAAGGAGGGCATTCACACACGCCCGTGATGTCAGTCGTGGGATTATCGCAGCGATGCAGGCGAAGCGCGAGCTTTACAACAGCGTCTGGAACATTGGTAATCCCGCGAACGAGATAACGGTGCGGGAGCTGGCGGCGATGGTCTGTAAGCTCGTCGGCAAAGGATCAGTTAAGTATTACGACCCGCGCCAGCTCCACGGGCCTTGGTTCACAGAGTGTGCAGAGAAGCGCCCGGACATCACCAAGGCGCAGTCGCTTCTCGGATGGCAGCCGGCGATTCCTCTAGGGGCTATCGTCTCGGAGGCGGTAGCGTTTTGGGCGGACGGTAATCGCTACCTCGATTACTTAAACCTGATTTGAAGCGGGGCGCGTTGTGATAACAAAAGCCGCTTTGCCTGCGAGGGACAAAGCGGCTTTTTGTGCCGGTGGGCTGCGAGGCGACGCTCAAACGAGCACCATGCTCCTACCGGCGAACTCGCGCGAGCTGCGATCCATCCGGGCGCAGCTCAATATTTTTGGCGAACTTGACGGGCTTGTCCGCGTCCAGCTCGACCGTGACGACATCGCCTTCCCTCAAGTCTTTGAGCGAGACGACCTCGCCGTTAATCGTGACCTTCGTCCCTTCACGGTCCACGGCGATGACGTGCTCGACGCCTGTGCGCGCCATGACGGAGAGGTGCGCCTCTGCCACCTCGACCACCGTGGCCGAGACCAGGCGCGTGTCCGTGTCCTCGTCGTTCACAAAGGGCGCGGCCTCAATCCCGATTGAAAAGAGCGTGAGCAATACTGCCGCTGCCAAGCCCGCGAGGGGTTTACGTTTCATCGTCTGCTCCTATCGTCCCTTTGCGTATCCCTGCTAGGGTGAATGACGCGACGACTCAACTGCAACCGATATGCCGCGACCAGGCGATTCGCGAGGCGCGGGCTTTAATGCTTGAAGTTAAAAGGAAAATGCTTTTTGTTGCGAAACCGTTGCCGGAGGTGCGGTGAACCTTAACCGTCCAGATAAGCGTTTACACGTCCGAGCCCCTTGTACGATTGCGAAACGCCGGGAAAGCAGGAGTCAGAAGTCAGAAGTCAGGAGAAAGAAAGTCAGAAGGAAGCGGTTCTCCGCCTCTTCCTTCTGACTTCTGTCTTCTGACTTCTGTCTCCTGCTTTTATCAGCCGAAGATGTTGCGCACCTTGTCTATCAGCCCTTTGTCTTCCAGGTCTTTGGTCTCGACCTCCGAGAGTTGTTCGAGGAGGCGGCGCTGCTCGCGCGTCAGGGTGGTCGGCGTGACGACCGTGACGGCGACGAAGAGGTCGCCGCGGCCGCGCCCGCCGAGCACGGGCATCCCGTGTCCCTTCAGGCGAAAGACTGTGCCAGTTTGTGTGCCGGCGGGAATCTTCACAGACTGCTGGCCGCTGAGCGTCTGCACGCTCAATTCGGACCCGAGCGCGGCCTGCGCGAAAGTTATTGGCACAGACGAATAGAGGTTGCTCCCCTGCCGCTCGAAGTGTTCGTGCTCGGAGACGTGTATGACGACGTAGAGGTCGCCGGCCGGGCCGCCCTGCGTTCCCGACTCGCCCTCGCCGGCGATGCGCAGGCGCGAGCCGGTCTCGACGCCCGCCGGAATCTTGACCTCCATAGTTTTCTCGCGCTCGACGCGCCCCGCGCCCTTGCACGCCTCGCACGGCGTCTTGATGATGCGCCCGGTCCCGCGGCACGAGCCGCAGGTGCGCGCGACCGAGAAGAAGCCCTGCTGGTAACGGACCTGGCCCGCGCCGCTACAGGTCTGGCACGTCTCGGGCTGCGTGCCCTCGGCCGCGCCCATCCCCTTGCACTTGTCGCAGGTCTCAAGGCGAGGAATGCGGAGCTGCGCCGTCATCCCAGCGGCCGAGTCTTCGAGCGAGATTTCCAGGTCGTAGCGCAGGTCTGCCCCGCGCTGTGCGGCGTTGGCGCGGCGCGTGCCGCCGGAGCGCGAGCCGAAGACATCGCCGAAGCCGAAGAGGTCGCCGAGGATGTCCTCTATCCCGCCGAAGCCGGGGGCGCCCCAGCCGCCTGCGCCCGCGCTGCTGGAGACGCCGGCGTGGCCGAAGCGGTCGTAGCGGCGGCGCTGGTCCGCGTCGGAGAGGACGGAGTAAGCCTCCGCGGCCTCCTTGAACTTCTCCTCGGCCGCCGCGTCGCCAGGATTTTTGTCCGGGTGGTACTTGACGGCCAGCTTCCGGTAGGCGCTTTTAATCTCCTGATCGCTGGCCGTCTGGCTGACGCCCAGCACTTCGTAATAATCGCGTTTACTCATCCCTCTTAAAAAAATTCCCTTTCAAATTTAGGGGAGCATTATAAGCAACAAAGCCCCCAACAGTCTAAAGTCTGAAGTCAAAGGCGCGAAGGCTTTTGACCCCAGACTCCAGGCTCCTGAATTTTTGGCCCGATTTACTCGCCGGGCAGGTTCATCATCACGTTCGTCAGCTCGTTGGCGAAGTGCTGGACGACTTCTATGGCCTGCTGAATCTGTTCTAGGTTTTCGGAGGTCGCGGCCTCCTCGCCCATGGCGAGCGCCTGCTGGCCGCTCTTGCGCTCCTCGGCCGAGAGTGAGCCGCCGAACTCGACGAAGGCGCGGCGCGTGTTACGCACAAGGGTGTCGAGCTTGTTGCGCAGGCCGATGATCTCCTTGGCCCGCCGGTCTGCGTCGATGGAAGTCTCGGCCTCGACGATGAGGCGGCCGATCTCGTCGGGCGAGAGGCCCGAAGTCGGCGTGACGCGCATCTGCTGCTCGCGGCCCGTGGTCTTGTCCTTGGCCGAGACGGAGACGATGCCGTTGGCGTCCACCTCGAAGGAGACCTCGATCTGCGGGACGCCGCGCGGGCTCGGCGGGATGCCGACCAACTCGAACTTGCCCAGGCTGCGGTTCCCTTCGGCGATCTCGCGCTCGCCTTGCAGGATGTGAATCTCGACTGAAGCCTGGTTGTCAACGACGGTCGTGAACGTCAGGCTGTTGCGCAGCGGGATGGTCGAGTTGCGCTCGATGATTTTCGTGAACAGCCCGCCGCGCGTCTCCAGACCCAGGCTCAGAGGCAGCACGTCCAGGAGCACAATGTCTTTCACGTCGCCCGCCATCACCGCGCCCTGAATGGCCGCGCCCATCGCCACGACTTCGTCCGGGTTGATCTCGGACGACGCGTCCTTGCCGAAAATCTCCTTGACCGTGCGCCCGACAATCGGCGAGCGCGTCTGGCCACCGACCAGCACCACCTTGTCTATGTCCGTGGGCTGGAGCTTGGCGTCCCACAGTGCTTTCTGGCAGGGCTCTATGGTCTGCTCGACGAGGTCCGCGACCAGCGCCTCGAACTCGTCGCGCGTCAGCGTCTTGTTGAAGTGCTTCGGCCCCGAAGCGTCCGCGGCGATGAAGGGCAGGTTGATGCTCGTCTCGTTGACGGACGACAGCTCGCACTTGGCGCGCTCGGCCGCCTCCTTCAGGCGCTGCAACGCGAGGCGGTCCTCTCTCAGATCAATCCCCGTCTCCTCGCGGAACTGCTCGGCCATCCAGTTGATGATGCGGTCGTCGAAGTCCTCGCCGCCGAGAAAGGTGTTACCCGAAGTCGAGAGCACTTCAAAAACGCCGTCGTTGATTTCGAGGATGGAAACGTCGAAGGTCCCACCGCCGAGGTCGTAGACGGCGATGCGTTCGGAATCTACCTTGCCGAGGCCGTAGGCGAGCGCCGCGGCCGTTGGCTCGTTGATGATGCGGTCAACCTTGAGGCCGGCGATCTTGCCGGCGTCCTTGGTGGCCTGCCGCTGTACGTCGTCGAAGTAGGCGGGGACGGTGACGATGGCTTCTGTGACGGCCTCGCCCAGAAAATCTTCGGCGGCTGTCTTTAAGCGCTGAAGGACGATGCCGGAGATTTCCGGCGGGCTGTAGGTGCGCCCCTGGACGCGTATGCGCGCGTCGCCGTTCTGCGAGTCCACGATCTCGAAGGCAGAGGTCTCGCGCATCCGCAGCGACTCTGGCGAGTTGTACTTGCGCCCGATGAGGCGCTTGACGGCGTAGACGGTGTTGGCGGCGTTGGTGACGGCCTGGCGCTTGGCGATTTGGCCCACCAGGCGCTCGCCCTTGTCCGTGAAGCCGACGACCGTCGGCGTCGTGCGCCCGCCCTCTTTGTTCGGCACGATCTGCACCGCCCCGCCTTCCAGCACGGCGACGCAGCAGTTGGTCGTTCCTAAATCAATTCCGATGACTTTGCCCATAAGATTCAGTGGTCAGTGGTCAGTGGTCAGTGGTCAGTTGGGAATCAGTTGTCTTTAACTGACCACCGACCACTGACCACTGACCACTATCTGGTCGCTACTTTGACTATTGCCGGGCGGAGGAGCTTTTCGCCGAGGCGGTAGCCAGGGACGATCTCCTGGATGACGGTGTCGGGCTCGTACTCCTCAGTCTGCTCCGTGATGACCGCCTCGTGGACGTGCGGGTCGAAGCGATGGCCGAGCGCGGCGACCGGCTGGAGGCCCAAGCCTTCGAGCACCGTGTTGAGTTGCTTGTAGATCAGCTCGACGCCGCTCAAAAAGTGCCGAAACTCTTCGGACTCGTTCGCCTGCAAAGACCCCTCGGCGTCGAGCGCGCGCCGTAGGTTGTCCAGCACCGGCAGCAGCTTACTCACCACGTCCCCGACCATGCGGTTATAGGTCTCGCTACGGTCGCGCTCCATGCGCTTGCGGTAGTTCTCGAAGTCCGCCTGGCGTCGCGCCAGCGCGTCGCGCAGTTCGGCGCGCTCCGCTTCGACGCGCTTCAGCTCGGCGCGCGTCGCCAGCAGCTCGGCGAGCACGGGGCC
This sequence comes from uncultured Acidobacteriota bacterium, assembly GCA_963848875.1. Taxonomy (GTDB): domain Bacteria; phylum Acidobacteriota; class Blastocatellia; order Pyrinomonadales; family Pyrinomonadaceae; genus QHXM01. The sequence goes on along the minus strand of CAWKFJ010000005.1, from coordinate 2,668,814 downwards.
GGTCGCCTCCGCGCCGGGGTCGTTCGCAGGCCGCGCGGCTTGCCCCGCCGCTGACGGTTGGTCCGGCGCGGCCTGGCGCTGGTCTTCGCGGCGCTCCGGCAACTCGTCGCGCGGCGGCCCGCCCGCGGTGTCGCGGTCGTCTGCGTCTGCGCCCCCGCTCTCTTCTTCCTGCCCACGGTCGATTCTGCGTTTCACTTCCGTCTCGCCTTCGTAACTGGACTCGCGCCCGATCTCTTCCGCGCCCGGCTCGTCGTCGCCGCCCGCGCCCCCTGCGCGCATCTTCTCGTCGTCCACGAAATGCACGGGGATGCGGTTGGCCTTCTGTCCTCTCTTATCTGCCATCACTGGTCAGTTACCCTCCCTGAGTGGCGCGCCTAGCGAGCGCGCACACGGTTCGATTCAAATGGCTCAGGCCGTGCCGCTCTGCTCGCGCAATAGCCGCTCGATGTGGCGGGCCATGTAGTTGACGACGGCCATCATGCGCGCGTACTCGATGCGCATCGGCCCGACGACGCCGAGCGTGCCGGCGACCTCGCTGCCTATCCAGTAAGGCGCGGTAATCAACGCGCAGTTCTGCATCGAAGGCGCGGCGTGCTCGCGCCCGATGACGACGCGCACCTCGCCCGGCAGAGACTTGTCGCGCGCCACACACTCGTTGAGGATTTTGACGAGGCGCGACTTTTCCTCAAAGGTGCGGAAGAGTTCCCGCATCCGGTCGGCGTCGGCGAAGTCCGGCTTGGCGAGGATGTTCGACGCGCCGTCTACGTAAACTTCGGCCGCGCCGGCCTCCTCGCCTTCGAGGCTACGATTGCAGAGCATGACGGCGTTCATCAGCAGGCGGTCGTAGAGCGCCTTCTCCTCGCGCATCAGTTCGACGATCTCCGCGCGGATGGCGACGAGGCTCTTGCCGCCGAACTCCGTGTTCAGATAGCGGGCCGTCTGCTCAAGCTCATCCTGCGAGAGCGACTCGTCGAGGCGAATGACCTTGTTGTGGACGAGGTTGGGCGCGGAGACGAGCACCACCAGGATGCGGTTGTCCGCCAACTGTAGGAACTCTATGTGCTGTAAGCGGTGGTCCGCGAGCGTGGGCGAGACGACGATGCCTACGTTCTCTGAGAGCGCAGAGAGCGCGTGCGAGACTTTGCCCAGCAGGCGCTCGGGCGCGCCGCCCGCGTCGTGCTGCAAATTTTTCAGGAAAGAGTTGATCGCCGCCAGGTCCGCTTGCGAGAGGCTCGTCTGCCCGAGCATGTGATCGACGTAGAAGCGGTAGCCCTTGTCTGTGGGCACGCGGCCCGCGGAGGTGTGCGGCTGTTCGACCAGCCCGGCCTCCTCCAATTGGCCCATAACGTTGCGAATGGTAGCGGCGCTCCAGCCGGCGGCGTGCGCGAACCTGTCGGAGATGATGCGCGAGCCGACGGGCTCGCCCGTCACCAGATGCTCCTTGATAATGGCAGACAACACGGCCTGCCCGCGCGGGTCGGTCGGGTACAAATTTCCTGCCTGGGAGTGCGAGATGCGGCTGACCATCGGCCCTCGGCGATAAATTTTAGGGGAACGCGCCGGCTACTAAAAATTGAATATCACTGCAACCCCGGACTGTCAACAATTCTTCCGTGAATCCTGGGCGGGGAGCGTTGCTGGACTTCCGTTGAGAGTATAACGGATAGTGTCAGGGCGCGGCAAACATTCCTTTTTCCTGGTAGTGGTTAAGGTTGAAGAAGAGTGTGTGCTCAGGCGGCGTTCACCGCAGAGACGCAGAGGCTTGAGTCAACTCTCTGCGCCCCCTCTGCGCTCTCTGCGTCTCTGCGGTGAGTCTGACCTGCCAGACACTCAATTTTCAAACTGGCCCATTACCTTTTTTCTCCAAATTTACCTGCTACTGAAATTCCGGCCTTTGGACCCCAGGTTTCGAGTCCAGAGACTCAACGATGAGGTTCCGGGCCTCTCGCGGCGTGGTCTAATCCATCGCCCTCCTTGCGTTTAGCCCGACTCGGCGGAGGAATTGTTCTCATTTCTCGACTTAAACTGTTCTCACGCGAAGGGTTAACTAGAGCCTGGTTTTCATCTTCGGCCGGCGCTCGCCCGCGCCTGTGGGTCAGGTCATGAGTTTTCAAGGGCTTAGCCGCCCTCCCACACGTACTGATTGACGCGCCCGTCCGGCCGCCCGTAATATCAGGCTGAATCGGGCTTCCTAGATTCAAGCCTGTTCCCGCAAGTCTAGTAGCGGCTTCTCGTCGGTCCAGGTTTCGGCGATGTCACAATCTCAGAGCCATCTCAGCGCCCTTTTTTCGGAGGCTTTTCGACAGCTCGGCCGCAACCGTCCTGTGCCAGAAATCGAGGTCAGGTTCTACCCCTACGCCGGAATCAGCCACAAGATTCGCCTGCGCTCGGGCCGGGTCTACGTCCGCATTTCAGACATCTTCGAGAAGGCCCCGCCAGAGGTTCACCGCGCCATCGCCTACATACTCGTCGCGCGCCTGCTCTCCAAGCGCACGCCCGAGACGCACGAGCGCGTCTACAGGGCTTACGCCTATTCGCCGCAGGTCTTGCGCGCACAGGACCTCGCGCGCCGCCAGCGCGGCCGCAAAATAGTCTCCTCGGCGCGCGGCCGCGTCTACGACCTCGACAAGCTGTTCCAGAGGCTCAACCGCCGCTACTTCGACGACGAGCTTGAGAAGCCCGTGCTGACGTGGTCGCAGCGCCGCACGCGCAGAATTCTGGGCCACCACGACGCCGCACACGACACCATAGTCATCAGCAAGACGCTCGACGACCGCGAAGTCCCAGAGTGGTTCGTAGAGTACGTGCTCTACCACGAGATGCTGCACATCAAGCACCCTGCGCGGCTCATCAAGGGCCGCCGCTACTACCACACCAACGCCTTCCGCTCGGAGGAGCAGCGCTTCCCACACTACGAGGAGGCCCAGCGCTGGCTCGAAATGGTTGCGCTCAAGCGGCAAGTCCCGCGCGCCCGCGCCGCCTGAGATTTTCCGGGAACTTCTCCCGCGCACGAACGTAATAAACCGGCAGGTAGGTAGGCTCCAAGAGAGAGCGGGCCGGGCATCAAGGCCAACGTCAATCCCTCCGACGTTGACCGGCGTGCCCGGCCCGCTCGTGGTTTTAGGACCTTCGTTTGATTTACAATTTTTCGTGCGTTATGTCAGTATGCCCTCATTTCCAAATAACGAGTGAGGAGCAGGCCACATGACTGACAACGTCTTCAAAGGGGTCGAGATCGTAGGGACCTCCGACCAGAGCTTCACGCACGCCATAGAGGTCGCCGTCAAGCGCGCGCGCCAGACCTTGCACAACCTCTCCTGGTTCGTCGTCACCGAACAGCGCGGCGGCTTGCAACAGGGCCGCCTCGAATATCAGGTCACGCTCCGCGTCTACTTCAAGCTCGACAGGGCGGAGAACGCGGACACGGCCGGCGAAGGCGGCGCGGACCACTCAGCGCCGACCACTGGACAAACCCCGTAAAGCCCCGCTAGACTACGCAGTTTGCTGACCACGCCCCGGCGCTCACTATCTGCCGCGCGCCCGGCGCGTCGTAGCCGACTTTTATTCTTTGAGACGGAGATTAATCTTCCTTTATGGCAATTCCCGCAACACAGATTCGCCGCGGCATGGTCATCGTCTTCGAGGGCCAGCCGTGCAAGGTCGTCGAATTCCGCCATCACACGCCCGGCAACTTGCGCGCGATGGTGCAGACCAAGCTCAGAAACATCCGCACAGGCTCCAGCTTTGAGCACCGCTTCCGCTCGGCCGACACGGTCGAGCGCGCCGCGCTCGAACAGCACGAGATGGAGTACCTCTACTCCGACGGCTCGCAGCACCACTTCATGAACACGGAGAACTACGAGCAGATCGGCCTCGGCGAGGACGACCTCGGCGACGCCGCCCAGTGGCTGATGCCTGGGCTCAAGATTCAGGTCGAGTTCTACGAGGGCGCGCCCATCGGCATAGACCTGCCCGACTCGGTGGAGTTGGCCGTGACCTCGACCGAGCCTTCCTTGAAGGGCGCAACCGTCTCGAACGTCAACAAGCCGGCGACGCTCGAAAACGGCGTCACCATACTGGTCCCACCCTTCGTCAACGAAGGCGACCGCATCCGCGTCTCTCCCACCGAAGGGCGCTACATCGAGCGGGCGAAATAGAGTAGTGATAAGTGACGAGTGACAAGTGACGAGTAAAAACGCTTTAGCTTGTCACTCGTCACTCGTCACTTGTCACTTATGTATCTCCTTTACAGCTTCCTTCTCACCCTCGGCGTCGTCGCGCTGCTGCCGCGATTCATCTGGGACGCCTTCCGGCACGGGAAATACGTGGCGGGGCTGCGCGAGCGCCTCGGCGGCCTGCCCGTCGTCGAGACTGGAGGCCGCCCCGTCGTCTGGCTCCACTGCGTATCCGTCGGCGAGACTCAGGCCGCGCGCCCCCTGGCCCGCGCCATCCTCGAACGCTTCCCCTCGCACGCCCTCGTCGTCTCGACCACAACCGCCACGGGCCAGCGCGTCGCGCGTGAAGTCTTCCGCGACGACGCTGCGGCCGTCGTCTACTTCCCCTTCGACTGGGCCTGGGCCGTCCGCCGCTCGCTCCGCGCCGTCAACCCTTCGGCCGTGCTCATCATGGAGACGGAGCTGTGGCCCAATTTCCTGCGCGAGTGCAGGCGGCGCGGGGTTCCGGCCGCAATCGTCAACGGCCGACTCTCGGAAAAATCTTTCCGCCGCTACCAACGCGTCAGGCGCTTCGTCCGACGAGTCGTAGGCGACCTGACTCTGGCCCTCATGCAGACTGAGACGGACGCCGAACGCGTGCGCGCTCTCGGCCTCGCGCCCGAACGCGTCTTCGTCTCCGGCAACGTCAAATTCGACGGCACTGAGGCGGACGCCGGTGGGCGTCAACTGACGGAAGAACTGCGCGCGCGTTTTCGCTTCGACGGCCGTCGGCCCCTCGTCGTCGCCGCCAGCACTCACGCGCCCGAAGAGCGCGTCGTCCTCGACGCGTTCAAACGACTGCGGGCGACGCGCGGTAATGAGGACGCACGCCTGCTCGTTGCGCCGCGACACCCTGAGCGTTTCGGCGAGGTGGCGGCGCTGCTCGACTCGTCCGGCCTTCGGTGGTCGCGCCGCTCAGACGCGCCCGCGCCGTCGGACGCCGACTGCGACGCGCTGCTCCTGGACTCGATTGGTGAGCTGCGCGCGGTCTACCCTCTGGCCGAGGTGGTCTTCGTCGGCGGGAGCATCGCCCGCAACGGCGGGCACAACATACTTGAGCCTGCGGCGGCCGGCGTCTGCACTGTGACCGGCGCGCACACCTTCAACTTCAAGGCTGTCGTCGAGGCTTTTCTTGAAGCGGGCGCGCTCGTGCAACTCCCGGCCCTGTCGGAGGACGAGGCCCCCGCGGCGCTGGCGAACGTCCTGCGGGAGTTGCTGGCGGACGACGAACGCAGGCGCGAATTGGCACAGCGAGCGCGCGCGGCGCTCGAACAGAATCGCGGCGCGACCTCGCGCACCGTGGAGCTTCTCGCGGAGCTTTTCGCGGCCCCTTCGGACACTGCGGCCCGGCCCCGTTCGGAAGGCGCGCGTGAGGCCGCGACGCGCGTCTCCGCATGAAGGGCGCAGCCGGCGTTATCCTCGCGCCGCTGGGCGCGCTCTACAGCGCGGTCACGCGCGCGCGCCTGGCCCTCTACCGCCGCGGCGCGCTCACCATCCACAGAATCAACTCCCCAGTCATCAGCGTCGGCAACATCACCACGGGCGGCACGGGCAAGACGCCGCTCGTCGAGTGGGTCGCGCGTGTGGCCGCGCGCGAGGGGCGCAGGCCCTGCGTCCTGACGCGCGGCTACGGGCGCGAGGACGCGGGCAAGCGAGTCCTTGTCTCAGACGGCGAACAGGCGCTGGCGGACGCGAGGGAAGGAGGCGACGAGCCGCGGCTACTGGCGGAGTCCTTGCAAGGAGTCGCGGCGGTCGTGAGCGACGCAGACCGCGTCGCCGCCGCGCGCTGGGCCGAGGAGCATCTGAAGAGCGATCTTTTCATCCTCGACGACGGCTTCCAGCACCTGCGCCTCGCGCGCGACCTGGACCTCGTCACGGTGGACGCGACGAACCCCTGGGGCGGCGGGAGGCTGCTACCCGCCGGCCGCCTGCGCGAGCCGCTCAAGGGGCTCAAGCGCGCCGACCTCATCATCCTGACGCGAACCGAGTTGGCCGAAGACACAGACTCGCTGCGCGAACAGGCCGCGCGCCTGAGCGGCGGCCGCCCCGTCATCCTCTCCCGCACACGGACGAGAGCAATCCGCCCGCTGGACGAAGCGATGACGAGAAGTAACGCTCTTGACGTTTCGCAGCCCATCGCAGCTTTTTGCGCCATCGGGAACCCGGCGGCGTTCTTCGCGCACCTGCGCCGCGAAGGTTTCGTCCTCAATCACACGCGGGCCTTCCCGGACCATCACGTTTACAAGCAGTCGGACTTCGACGCGCTCGCCGCCGAAGCGAAGAGGCTCGGCGCGGGCGCGCTCGTCACGACGGAGAAGGACGCCGTCAAGCTGCGCTCGCTCAGCGTCAGCATGCCTTGTCACGTGCTGGAAATCAGACTCGAATTCGACGATGAAGAGAAACTGACGGGCATGCTCCGCGAAGCCATGACCCGAGGTTGATTCAAGGGAGCGACGGCGCGCCGGTGGACGCGCCCGGCGGTTTCGCGCTGCCCGGCGGCGGCAGGGTCGGCTTCGGCGTCGCCTCCTTCTTCGGAGTCGGCGGCGGAGGCGGTGGCTCGTCCCCCTGATTGTCTGGCGTGGGCGTGTTGCGCGGCGGCGGCAACTCCTGTTTGTTGCTGTTCTTCGTCGGCGACGGCGTGGCTTCGGGCTGTCCCGTGTTCTCGTTCGCCGGCTTGCCGTTACTGTTCTCGTTCCCGGCGGGCGTCCCGGAGTTCGCGTTCGGGTTCACTTCGGGGCCGGGCTGCGTGTTCGCGTCCCCACCCGGCGTCGGACTGGTGTTGGGCGCGATGTTGCGCTCGCCTTCGCCTGTGGGCGTCCCCGAAGGCTCGACCGGCTGGCTCCCCTGCTCAATCGTCAGTGGCTGAGAGTTGTCGTTGGCGCCTGGGTCATCCGGCGAAGCGGAGTTGCGCGTCAGCGCGTAGACGACGACGAAGATGACGAGCAGCCCTGCGATGGACGGAATCACTATGCGCCAGGGGTTGAAGGTGTCCGGCGGCGGCGCGTCCGCGGCCGCGATGCTGATGATTTCCGACTCGACGGCGGGCGCGGGCTCATCCACTGCCCTGGCCCGGACGACGGTCGCCTCGTCGCCGTCGTCGCCGTGCGTGTTCCGCGGGGCTTCGTTCGACCCCGTAGTGACGATGATGCGGTTGGTCGAGCGCTCGGGCGTGCTCGCATCGGCCAGGGCGGCGGCGGGAGGCTCTCCCTCTGCGGCCGCGTTGAACTCTTCGGAAAGCTCCGCGACCGTCTGGAAGCGGTCCTCCGGGCGCTTGGCGAGCGCGCGCGTGACGACGCGCCCGACCGCCGCCGGCAGGTCCTTACGCTCTTCGAGCACCGAAGGCGGGGGCTCCTGCAAGTGTTTCATCATGATCGCCGTCGGTGACTCGCCCGTGAAGGGCACGTGGCCGACGAGCATCTCGTAGAGGATGACGCCGAGGCTGTAGATGTCCGAGCGCGAGTCGATCTCGGCGGCCTGCGAGCACTGCTCAGGCGACATGTACTGCGGCGTGCCGATAATCAGGTTCGGCGCGGTCAGCGCCGGATCCTGCCCGACCTTCTCGGTGATCTTGGCGATCCCGAAGTCCAGCACTTTGGCCCAGTCTCCCCCGCCGATGTCCAGGAGCATGATGTTGTCGCTCTTGAGGTCGCGGTGGACGACGCCCTCCGCGTGCGCGGCTTCGAGCGCCCCGCAGACCTGCCGTATGATCTCTGTGGCGCGGCGGAGCGACATGGGGCCGCCGTCGTGGATGACCTCCTTGAGCGTCTGGCCCTTGAGGTACTCCATGACGAGGAAGACGACTCCGCTCTCGTCTTCGCCGAAGTCCGTGACGGTCAGGGCGTGCGGGTGCGAGATGCGTGAGGCGGCCTTGGCCTCGCGCGTGAAGCGGGCGACGATCTTGTCGTCGGCGGCGAGCGCGGGGTGCAGCACCTTGACGGCGACGACCTTGTCCATCAGGACGTGCGTCGCGCGGTAGACCGCGCCCATACCGCCCTCGTTGATCAATTCCTCAATGCGGTATTTGCTGGCGAGCAATTGCCCGACGAGCGGATCGTTGGTCTTCTGTAGGACGGTTCCGTCAGCCGGACACAAAGTGCTCGCGGTCTCGAACTCCCTGCCGCACTTCGGACACTTTTTCTTCAATTCGTTTACGCCTCGCCGCCGCCTTCGGATGAGTTTGAATCGGAGCGTACCATACAGTTTCTGCCGCGCGCAATGGCTTGAAAAAAGAGGAGACGACGCGGCGCGACGCCTCCTCCTTCAGGTCGGACGAGCGCCGGGCCGGATTAATAATTAATCCTGACCTGGAAGCTGCCGCTGTTGTCGCGATAGTCGTCGTCGTTGACGAGCAGGAACAGCCTGCCGCTCTGCGGGGCTTCAATCGTGCGCTGCGTGCCGACGTAAAACGGCTGCGACGCACGCCCGTCAGAGGAGCGTATGTAGCCGACGAGCGAGCCGAAAGACGCGTCGCGCACGGGGTAGACGCCCTGTGAGCCGACACGGCGGTAGCCTTCAGGCGAGATGCCGCTCGTCGTCGCGTTGCGCGAATAGATTGTGCCATTCGCGCTGAACGTCACGCGCTGTCCGGCGCGCAGCTCGACGCCCGTGTCCGTGTCACGCGAGTCCGCGTAGACCGTCACGGTCTTTTCGCCGCCGCCCGTCGAGGGGAAGCCCCCGCCGCCGGCCTGCGAGCCCGTGCGGACGATCCTCGCGTTGAAGCTGCCGCTGTTGTCGCTGTAGTCGTCATCGTTGATGAGCAGGAACAGCCTCCCGTCCACAGGGGCCGTGATGCTCTGCTGGCTCCCGACGATGAAGGGCTGCGTGATCTGGCCGTTCGTCAGCCGGACGTAGCCGATGAGCGCGCCTACGCCGGCGCTCGGCACGGGGCGCGTACCCAGCAGCGCGCCGAAGCCCGTCCGCCCACCGTCGGGCGAGACCTCACCGGCGCGGCGTCCCGCGACGATGGAGCCCGTGGCCGTGACGTTCAAGATGTCACCTGTACGCACGTCCACGCTCGTGTCCGTGCCGCGCGAATTGCCTGGAACGGAGACCGTCCACTCCTGCGGAGTAGACGGAAGCGGTGGCTGCGTTTGACCGCCGCCAGAGCTGGGGCGGTCGCGGCGGCGCACGCGGCCGGGCTGGCCCGTGTTGCCCTCGAACAGGTCGTCGAAGTCATCGTTGCGATTGCCCGCGGCCTGCTGGACGACTCTGATGTCGCGGAAGACGCGCGCGTTGAAGGCCCCGCGGGCGTCCGCGAAGCTGTTGCGGTTGGAGGTCAGGTAGAGACGCCCCTCGCGTTCGGTCATGAACTCGCGTTCGGCCCCGATCTCGATGATGGGCGAACTCGGATCGTCGCCGATGACGCCAATCAGCGCGCCTTCGGACGCGCGCGGGAGCGGCGCGTACGGGTCGCTCGCGCCCGTCCCCGCGGGCGTGATGCGCCGGTCGCCGACGATAATCGTGCCGTTAGCGCGAATGCGCACGGTCTCGCCGCGTTGCAGGTCGATGCCTGAGTCCACCCAGTTCGCCCCGAGCTCGACTCTCACGTTGCGCATCACGTAGCGGGCGTCGGCCAGCGAGCGGCCGTCGATGTCGATGCGCTGAATGCTGCGCGGGTGAATGAAGATGACATCGCCGGCTTCGCCCGAGCCGGTGAACCCCGTCCGGTTGCTCTGTGACTCTGTCTGCATGGTGGCTGGCGGGTCAAGGTTAGCCGTCAGGCGGACGGCGAAGCGCCCGTTGACGAAGCCGAGCACCTGGCCGCGCACTGTGCGCCCGTCGCGCAAGGTAATGGTGTCGGCCGCCGCGAGCGTTGCGGCCATAATGGTAACCACGAAAGCGAGAATTAATTTTCTCATCATTTCAGTCCTCCCTCGGCCGCACGCGGGCCGAAGACAATTGTATTTGTGGAGCAAGGAGAGATTTCACCATTGGTGCGAGTTGGCAAGGATTATGCCAGATGATGCGATGACTCGGATGCGTTTTTTTGCAAATAAATGGAGATTGTAAGACGCCTTCGGGGCTGCGGCGTATGGGGCCGATACGCCGCAGCCCGAAAGGCATACAGCAAACGCGTCAGGGGCTCGTGTCTACGAGCCCCTGACGCGCCTTCTTACTTCGAGCTTAAAACTAGAGCCTGGCGAACACAATCACGAGCGCGAACAGCACGAGCGACTCGATGAGCGCCAGGCCGATGATCATCATGATCTGGATGCGGCCGGCCGCGCCGGGATTGCGCGCCGCGCCCTCGACCGCAGACGCCGCGATGCGCGACTGGCCGAGCGCGCCTAATCCAGCCGCCAGCGCGAAGCCGAAGCCCGCCGCGATCGCCTTGTACTTGCTCACGCTCTCGGCGTTGTCCGCCGCGTCCTGCGCGAACACGGTCACGGCCGACATCAGCACGCAGAAGACCGTGTAGTACAGCATTCTCAATTTTCTCATCTGGATTCCTCCTCGAACAAAGGCGTCGGCGGAACTCGAATCGGGAAAGGACGTGGGCCTTTGAGCAGCGCTCCTCAGTAAATTATTTCGCCCGCCTCCGGTATTCGCCGCCCCTCTTACAACGGCGCGCCAGCGATGCAGGGCCTCTCTCTGCTTTCAACACTCGAAAGCTATGACCGAGCGCCCTCCGCGGCCTTCCCTCTCCCGCGCTTTCTCCGACAGCCTTGAAAGTTTATTAACTACCTCGCGCCTCAACGCGCGCGGGCGCGTCTGCCCGCGCCGCTCGAAGCGCGTTACTGCTTTAAGTCAACACGGGCGCGATGATCTCGTCGCCATCAACGTGCTCGTGGTGCTCGTCGTGCGGCGGGTGCGAGACCTCGCTGATGTAGACCATCGAAAGAAACACGAAGATGAAGGTCTGTATGAAAGCGACGAAGAGACCGAGCGGCATGATGAACACCGGCACGATCCAGTAAGTCTTGCCTGGGGCCAGGTTCGCTATGTTCTCCGCCACCTTCTCGTCGGCGAACATGTTGCCGAAGAGACGTATGCCTAGCGACAGCGGGCGGATGAAGTTACTAATCAGCTCAATCAGGAACAGCAGTGGCGAGATCAACAGCACCGGCCCGGCGAAGTGCTTGAGGTGGCCAAACAGTCCGTTCTCTTTAATGCCAATGTAGTTGTAGTAGACGAACGACGAGATGCCGAGCGCGAACGTCACGCTCGTCGCGGACGTAGGGGCCATCATCCCTGGGATGAAGCCCAGCAGGTTCGAGACCAGGATCAGCACGCCGAAGGTCGCCACCACTGGGAAGTATTTGACGCCGTGCGGCCCGACCACGTCCACGATTAAGTTGCGCACGGCGAGGACGCCGACCTCAAGGGTCTGTTGCCCGCCGGAGGGCTCGTCCTCCGAGAGCTTGCGCTTGAGCAGCCAGATGACGACGACGCTGATGATGCACGCGATGATGAACATCACCGTGTACCAGGGCACGGCCGTCTCAGGCGAGTATTCGCCGATGACCTTGCTCGCGTCCGTGCCGAATAATTTATCCCAGTAAGGCTTGGTGTACTTCAGCTGTAGATGATAGAGGGGCTCGCCGATCACGCCGTTGACCTTCTCGACGATCCAGGGCGTGTGGTGCGCGACCTTCTCGGCGTGCTCCACGACCTTCTCCCCGTGCTCGGCGGCAGCCCCTGCCACCTCAGGCTCGCTCAGTAACCAGAAAAACATTTACGTTTCCTCTCGATTGACGATTGCGAAATAAATCTGCGCGAACGCCTCCATCATCGCCGCCGGCACGAACGAGCAGAGGCCGGCGAGCGTGGCGACGATTGAGACCAGATTGAGCGTGTAGGCCGCGGCGACCACTGCGGCGATGACGAAGTAACGCAGCACGTAACGCGCCGCCTTAAACTTCACGCGCCTCCCGCTCTCGGCCGTGCTGAAGATGGCCGCCAGCGAAGACCGCAGCCAGTGGTGATTGACGAGCGACAGGACACCGCCCAACAGCAACCCCGTCGTCACACGCCACGGCGCGAGCGGCAGACTGACTGCGACGGCGAGCGCGATGCTGACGTACATCCCACGCAACAGACGACGCTCCATCGCCACAGGGTCCGCAGCCCCGCGCACACCACCGCCCCCCACACTGTCCACGATTTCACTCATTCTCGAAGCAGAAGATTTTACACACGCCCGCTCGCACTGTCGAGCCCGGCGGGCCGCGAAATGTTCAGGAAATCCTCGAAAGCAGGCGGATGAACTGGTAGAAGCCGACGCCCGCGCCGGTGACTATGCCGGCGACGACGAGCCAGGGGCCTGTGCCGAGCCAGCGGTCGAGGAGCCAGCCGAGCCCCAGCATCGTTACCGTCGAGAGGACGAAGGAGAGCACGGCGGCGTAGACCAGCCCGCTCTTCTGCGTCACGACCTTGTCGTCTTCACGGTCAGCCATTGTCAACTAGTCCAACGCTTCCGCGTCAGGTAGTTCTTCGGCACTTCGTAAAGCAGGCCGCGGCGCGAGTGGCGCAGCGAGTCGTGTATGAAGCAGACGTGCGTACACCAGCAACTGCTGCCCCCGTCAATCGCGCCGAGTTCCTGCCGCCTCTCCTCGGCGGCCCAAAGTTTCCCGAAGTCGAAGTCGTAGTCTGAGAGCGTGGCGAACTTTTCGCGCAGCTCGCAGGCGCGCACGTCGCCGTTGTAGTCGATGACGGCCGTCGTCTCGCCGGCCGTGCAGGGGAAGGGCCAGGCCGACGGCCCCACGAAGTTGGCATGCTGCGTGCGGTAGTGCGTCGTGATCGTGCCGACGTAGGCGGCGTTCTTGACGAAGCGCTCGCTCGCGTCGTCCGCCGAGAACATGCGGTCGCCGTAGCGCTTCGTGAGCGCCGCGGCGCGCGCGTACATCGCGGGCAGGACTTCGGGCGGCACGCGCTTGATCTCGCCGCCGTCGGGCGTCTCGCCGCGGATGATGTTGAAGTAGTGGCCGTCCAATCGGAAATTGTGCCAGAGGTGCTCGGAGAGCTTTTCGATCTCGTGGTAGTTCTCGGCGCAGACGACCGTGTTGACGTTGAGGCGGAAGCGGTCGGCGTACTTTTCCTTCAGCGGGTAGAGCGCGCGTATGCAGTCGAGCGTCTTGTCCCAGTTGCCGGGCACGCCGCGGATTTGGTCGTGCGTTGCGCCGTAGCCGTCGAGCGCGACGTTCAGGTAGAGGTCGAGCGTAGGGTGGCGGCCGAGGGCGTGGTCAACGACGGCGAGAGTGCGGGCCTGGACGAGCGCGTTGGTCGGGATGATGAGGCGGGTGACGCCGTTGTTGCGGATGAAGGTGTCTATGACCTCGGTCAGGTCGCGCCGGAGCATCGGCTCGCCGCCGGAGAGCCAGAGGTCTGTGATGGGCGGCATCGTCCGCGAGACCTTCTCGATCTGTTCGAGCGTCATGTCGCCGGGGCGGTTCAACTCCGCGTGGTAGAAGCAGGTCTTGCAGAAAGCGTTGCAGCGCGAGGTGACGAAGAGAATCACCGTGCCGAGCCGCCTCTCGCGCCCGGTCGAGCGCAGGAGCTGAACGAATTTGACTGCTTTATTAGTCACGAAGAGTTTTACGCCGAGAGAGTTTTATTTTCGGGCGGGCGCAATGATGACAGTTTCGTGTGGCGATTTCAATTCATAACTGATGCCGCGCCACTCTATGCGCCGGGAAAAGAGGGCGGCGAGCGCGTTGTAGAGGTAGAGGATGGATGCGAGCGGCCAGAGCAGGAGGTGCGCGGGGGCGTCGCGCCGCAGTTCACTAGAAAATTGTGCCAACGCCAGGCGGATGGCGCTCCACCGCAGGAAAGCTTTCAGTGTGCCGAGTGCGTAGAGCGCCAGGACGTAGGGGAGCGTGGCCGCGACCGAAAGGCCGAGCGCGGCGCGGGCGACCGTGAGGATGAAGCCGCCGTAGAAGACCAGGACGAAGAGCAGGTTGCTGAAGAGGACGACCTGCCAGAGCTGCGGGGCGTAGACGCGCGTGATTTTCAACTGGCGCGTGGTGAATTCCAGCAGCTCGCGGAAGCCACAGTCCTCGTGCGAGGCGGTCAGGCAGGCCGGCACGAAATGAATCGGGAGCCGCGCGCGCCTGAGTACACGCATCAGCGCGAAATCGTCCGAGGACGCGCCCTCCCACTCCGCCAACACGTTCGCGCGCTCGAACGTCGCGCGGCCGATAGCCGTCGAGCCGCCCCAGCAGAAGTTTCGCTCCTGTTGCTCGCCCAGGGCTGAGGCGATTGACGCGTTCCAGACGGCGCGCAAGGTGGAACTAAACCCGCCTTTGACGGGGAGGAACCAGCGGTAACCCGTGGCCGCGCCCATCTGTTCGTCGGCGAGCGGCGCGACTAGTGCCCGCAGCCAACCCTCGCGGGGCCGCGCGTCCGAATCGACGAAGACGAAAACCTCGCTCTTCGTGTCGGTCGCGCCCACGCCGGCGCGCAGGTTGTGGACCTTCTGCCCGCAGTCCGTGGCCTCGCCCGCGACTACGACGCGCGAGGCCACACGACGGCCGAACTCGCGGCGCACCTCTTCGATAACGGCCAGCGCCGGGTCCGTGGCCGAGTCCGTGACGAAGACAACTTCGTAGGCAGGGTAGTCCTGACGAAAGAGCGCGGCGAGATTCTCGCGCAGCCCTTGATCGAGGCCGCGGCACGGCGCGATGACGGAGGCGTAGGGAGCGAAGTCCGACTCGCCTTTCGCCAGCTCGCGCCGGACGTAAGCGAGATAGCGTAAGCCGCCGCGCAGCGAGACGGCGGCCTGTAGGACGAGCAGCGAGGCGAAGACGTAGAAGACCCACATAAAGGTTCGAGCCCGGTGATTCTACGCACGACGCCGCCATATTGCCAGCCTATTGGATTCTGTTTATTCTGCTCACAACCTGTGAAGGAGTTTCTATGACGACTGAGCACGAAGAACTGGTCCGAAATATCTATGACGCCTACGCGCGCAGAGACTTGGCCGCGGCCCTGTCGCGCTTCTCGCCAGAGGTCGAGTTCGTGCAGACGGATTTGCTCCCGTGGGGCGGGAGCTATCGCGGGATAGTGGGGGCGCAGGCTTCTCTCGGAAAACTCCTCGCGCACGTGGATTCGCGCGTGGAGGTCGAGGAGATGTTCTCGGCGGGGGATCAGGTGGTCGCCATCGCACGGACCCGCGGGACGGCGCGGGCGAGCGGCGCGGCCTTCGACCTGCGGGCCGTACACGTGTGGACTGTCGTCGAGGGCAGCGTCCTGCGGTTTGAAGCTTACATAGACACCCCGGCGATGCTCTCGGCCCTCGCGCCGGAGTAGACGGCCGCCTGACATTTCATCGTCATTTCTTCTTCGGCGCTTCCCCGCGCGCTTCCTTGATGTCTTTGATAATCCGCTCGGCCAGGAGCGGGGCCGCGGCGTTGCCGTCGATGGCGTCTAGCTTTCCAGAGGTGAGCAGTATGCCGTTGGCACGGTCTGTGATCTTGTAAGTGAAAGTGAACGTGAACAGTGGCCGGTCTACTTCGACAATGATGTCCGCGACCTGACGCTTGTCCCAGCCGTCTATGATCGCCATCTCCCACGCCTCGAACTCGGAACGTTTACGCAGAGCGTTCTGTAGCTGGACGGGCTCGAAGTAGGACGTGTTGGACTCGACGAAGACCGTCTCGGCGCGGCTCAACAATGTCCGCGGGCTTTTTGAAGCAATGCGCGCGGACTTCTCGGCGGCCAGTTTCTCTTCGGCCGCCTCGCGTAATTCTTTCTCCTTGACGGAGTCGGCCACTCGCTGCTCGACGGTCTGTGAGGGTTTGACGGTGACGGTGATGTTCTGCTCGCTGCTCTGGGCGCTGACGCTCGCGCCTGCCGCGAGCAGTAGAATCAGAGCAGGGACGATGCGGGTGATCTGTCTCATGTTAAGTTACTGGCTCCTTCCGAATCTTAGTTCAAACATCCCGCGAGATGAGATGTTCGCCACATGTCCGGGCAAGCCGCATACCAACGTGCATTTATTAAAAACCCTCAGAATAAAGGCGCGGATCGTCTGCTAAAATCACTCCGGGATAAAGATTGCGGCCAAGTGAAAGATAAATATTGCGGCCGGCTGGCTTTGCCCGACAATCCCCACTTGCCCGACAATTAAACAACCTGCCCGATAATTAACGACGCTTCACGCCGCCACTCTTCTCCCGACTTGGCAAGTGGGCGGGCAGGTCTAATTCATCGTCAATCAGCACATCTACCCACACCCCTACTATTCGCGCATACTTCAAGAGCACAGGTAACGGCGGCTCTCGCGTTCCCAGTTCATAGCCAGAAACAGCACTCCTATAACGACTCTCAGCCAGTCCTAAACGCTCAAGCATTCCATCTTGTGACAATTCGAGAGCCAAGCGAATTGCCAAGAGCTTTTCAGGTAGTCGCTCCGGTTTCGGACGCGCCGAGCTTCCCATCAGGAATCACCTCCCGATGGGAAAGCCAACGGCTCAGAGTTGCGCTCAGACGCAATTGCGTCTAAAATGCGTTCGCTCAAGTTGTCCGCTGTGAGAATCCTTTTCTTCTCAACGGCGATGCTCATTACTCCCTTGAGGCTCTGAGGCGTCGCATAAGCCGTTATCGAATTTTCAAACAGACCGCGTGCAATCTTAGCACGCCTTCCCTTACATCATGAGAAAAGACAAAGACGAGTATCAGTCCAAAGTCACCCGCGACTCTGGCCTAGTCCGTGGCCGTGTCCCGTCGCCGCTCCTGCAAGGGATGAATGCCAGGGCGGGCGACCGTCTGACCTTCCGGCGCGTTGATGAACAGAGCGTCACCATGAGCCTCACACGTCCAAGAAAGAAGCCGAGCAAGAAACGCCGCTAACCCTTCTCGCACGTCCGCCACAGGGCGGGCGGACCGTGCGGAGGGGCCGCCGTGTGAGCCGCTTGCCTGAGAAGCGCGCGGCGGCCTTGCTTTTGTGCTTCAAAGATCGAAAGAACTGATTAAGCAAGAAGAAGCCGCCTAACGACGTTTGCGCTTTGACCTTTCTCTTTTTTTCGGCCTTACGTTAACAGGCGCTGGTCTCGTTTTGAGGCCGGGGAAATACGGAGACGTATCTGGGGGAAGCGTCGGCGTTTGGTCTTTGCCCAACTCCTGAACGATTTCATATTGACGACCCTTCACGTCTGAATATTGAAGTCGCGCTTTATTTCCCGCCACATCAATGTCATCTCTATTATGACCTCTAAGCATATACATCAAGAATCCTCTTGCTTGCCCTCCAATAGGTATTGGTGTTTCAGCTAATTTATTGTCAATTCGATCTGCATTATCAAGAACTAGGGCTGGTTCATTAACCATGCCAAGACTTAAAGTATTATCAAAAAGCACTGGCACGGCTTCTAATGGATTACCAGATATTTCAACAAGCAGCTTCCAGTCTTTGATAATGCTAGGCATATTACCGGCGTTAAATATTTCAAGGAACACGGTTAAGGTAGTGCCCATAATTGGACTGCCGTTGAGGTCTCCACTAAACGCTCCAACAAACAATGGGTGAAATTTTCCATTCAGTTCAGGGAGAAACTTTTTCTCCCGTTCCTCAATTAAGGCTTTACGCTCGCTTGCCCAGATTCGATAAAAAGCAACGACAATACCAGCGACCGCAAGCCACCAAAGCACCACCTTGAGCGTTTCACTACGCGGCTCAAAAGCGATAGACCAGACTGTGAAAAGAACAGAGGCTGCGCCGCTCATCAATGCCACCCAATCCTTGATAAGCGCGGTGAAGAAGTCTTTAATGTACATGCGGGCGAGTCTATCCACCCAACATTCCTTGTGTAAAGTAGATAATTGCCGATAAATGCTGCGGCCGGCGACCGCCGCGGAGCCCGAAAGCTCACGGGCGGTCAAAGAAGAGTGAGGGCGCGCGCTCCGAAGTGAATCAGTGTGTGCCTAACAAACCCTGCGCGACTTTGATGAAGGGGTCCGGGTAGACGCCTATGAAGAGGATGCCGACGAGCGAGACCACGAGCGCCGTCATCAGCGCGGGCGAGAGCGCGAGCGGGCGTTCGTCGGCCACGCGGTCACTAAGATACATGGCGCGGATGAAGCGCACGTAGTAGTAGAAGGAGACGACCGTATTGAGAATGGCCCAGCCTGCGAGCCAGTAGTACCAGTTCTGCCCGTCCTCCCGGCCGCGCTCGATGAGCCCGCCGAAGAGAAACCACTTGCCCATGAAGCCGCCCGTCACCGGGAGCCCGCCCAGGGAAAGCATGAAGACCGTCATCATGATCGCCATCCACGGCGCTTTTTGTGCCAGCCCCGTCAGGTCGTCCACGTTGTCGCCGATGATGCCGCGCCGCCGCAAACTGATGATGACGCCGAACGCGCCCACGTTCATCAGCGCGTAGACCAGCAGGTAGATGACGAGGCCCAGGTAGCCGTACGAGTTCATGGCTATCAGCCCGAGCAGCAGGTAGCCCGCGTTCGAGATGGACGAGTAGGCCAGGAGCCGCTTCGAGTTCTCCTGCGTGACGGCGGCCCAGTTGCCGACCAGGATGGTGACGGCCGCGACGAGGCCCAGCAGCGGAGCCCAGTCGGCGCGCATAGCCGGCAGCGCCTCCATGAAGATGCGCGCGAAAAGCGCGAAGCTCGCCGCTTTCGACCCCGTCGAAAGAAACGCCGTGACGGAAGTCGGCGCGCCCTCGTAGGCGTCGGGAGCCCACATGTGGAAGGGCACGGCGGAGATCTTGAAGAAGAGCCCGGCGGCCATCGCGATCATGCCGAGCAGCAGCAGCGGCCTGAGCGGCAAGCCCATCACGGAGCCCGTCGGGTCCGTCGCCGTCAGCGCGGACGTGACGGCCGTGGCAATGTCGCCCAGGTTCGTCGAGCCCGCCACGCCGTAAACGAGCGACATGCCGTAGAGCAGGATGCCGGAGGAGAACGCGCCGAGGAGGAAGTATTTCATCGCCGCTTCGTTCGAGCGCTTCTGCCGCTTGGTGAATGCGACCAGCACGTAGAACGTCAGCGCCATCAGCTCCAGGCTGATGTAGAGCACGATCAGGTCGTAGCCGCACGCCAGGAGCATCATCCCCGTCGTGGCGAAAAGCACCAGGGCGTAATACTCGCCGTGCTGTTCGCCCTCCTCGTCGAGAAAGCGCATCGAGATGGCAATCGAGAGCGCCGCCGCCACGAGGAAGATGAACTTGAAGACGAAGCTGAAGCCGTCTATGCGGATCATGCCGTAGAAGCCGTCGCGCGTCGTCAGGTCGTTGCCGGCGCGCAGGCTCTCGAAGCCGCCCATGCTGTAGAGGAGCGAGACGAGCGAGACGAGCGCCAGGCCGATGCCGGCGAGGGCGAAGTAGCCCGTCCACTTGCTCTTCCTGTAGGGCAGGATGACCTCCATCACGAGCACGACGCAGGCGCAGACGGTCAGGATCATCTCCGGCGCGATCAGTAGCAGGTCGCTCAGGTTGAAGAGCGCTGTCGTGTTGGCTTGTAGGAGAAACATCATTGTCGATTCAAGTCCGCGTCGTCATTTCTGTAGACGAAGTAGTAGAAGTAGCGCACGTTGAGCCACAGGAGGGCGAACCAGCCGCCAGCAGCGAAGACGCCCGCGATGATCGAGAGCGACGAGTGCCCGAAGAGGGAGCCGAGCAGCAACACCCCGACCACCCACAGAATTGTGCCAACGAACGCCTGCCGGCGCAGAATCTGGAGGCTCGTCAGGGCCGGCCGCGGTTGATAAAAACGCGGCCCAAGCAGCCCCTTCATCAGCCGCCGCCTCTTTCTTAACCTGTCACTCTCACTCATCGGACTTTCGGAACAGTTCACTTCGCCGCCCGCCGCGGCTCGGCCGCGGGCTGCGTCGCGGGGGGAGCGCCCGGTAGCGGGTAGTCCGGCCTGACCTGGCGGACGACCGCGTCCACGGGCTGCTGTATGTAGTCCACGAACGTCTTCGGGTAAATGCCTATCCAAAGCGAGAGGACGACGAGCGGCAGCATGTACGCCCACTCGCGCCCCGTCATGTCCTTCAGCTTCTCGTTCTTCGGGTTGTCAATCTTGCCGAAGAACATACGCTGGTAGAGCCAGAGCATGTAGCCCGCGTTCAGGATGATGCCGAGCGCGGCCCAGCCCGCCCACCACGGATTGGCCTCGAACGCCCCCCGCATCGCCAGAAACTCAGAGATGAAGACGCACAGGAGCGGGAGCCCTATGGCCGTCATCGCCATCGCCAGAAAAACGGTCGCGTAGCCGGGCATGACGTGCGAGAGCCCGCCGAACTCGGAGACGATTCTAGTGTGCCGCCGCTCGTAGATGATGCCGACCAGCAGGAAGAGCGCGCCCGAGTAGATGCCGTGGTTAATCATGTGGAGCACCGCGCCGTTCACCCCGTTCGGGTTCAGCGCGAAGAGCCCCAGGATCACGATGCCCATCGAAGAGACGGACGAGTAGGCCACCAGCTTCTTCACGTCGCCGTTCTTCTTGACGACGAAATACATCGCGGCGAGCGCGCCGTAGATGATGCCGATGATCGCCAGAAGTATCATGATGCTTCGAACGCCGAAACTCCCGAAGTAGCTCTCGTCGCGCGAGGCGGCCGGGAACATAGGCAGGTTGAAGCGGAAGAAGCCGTAGGTTCCGAGCTTGAGCAGAATGCCGGCGAGGATGACCGAGCCCGCCGTCGGCGCTTCGACGTGCGCGTCGGGCAGCCACGTGTGGAACGGCCACATCGGCACCTTGATGGCAAAGCCCAGCGCGAAGACGAAGAAGAGCAAGACCTGCATCGTGCCCATCTCCATCACTGAGCCCATCGCCTGCATGTAGATGATGTTGAAAGTGCCCGTCCCGTTCTGGACTGCCGCCTGCACGGTGCTTGAGACGAGGCTGGCGGCGTCCGCGTTCCCGGCGAGGTTGTTGAGCGTCGCCTGCGTGATCTTCGCCGTCAGCGCCGTGTCCTGCGTCAGGAAGTACATCTTGATGACGCCGAGCAGCATGACGACCGAGCCGACCAGCGTGTAGAGGAAGAACTTGATCGCCGCGTAGAGCCTGCGCTCGCCGCCCCAGATGCCGATCAGGAAATACATCGGGACGAGCGAGACCTCGAAGAAGAGGTAGAACAGGAACAAGTCCATCGCGGAGAAGACGCCGACCACGGCCGTCTGCAACAGGAGCAGCAGGACGTAATATTCCTTCTCGCGCTTCTCGATGTACTTCCACGAGGAGAGCGCGGCGATGACGCCCAGGAGCGTGGTCAGCACGATCAGGAGCACGGCGACGCCGTCCGCGCCCATCTGGTAGCGCGCCCCTATGACCGGAATCCACTGGCAGTCTTCGAGGAACTGCATCCCGCCCTTCGCCTTGTCGTAGGTGAAGAGGAAGAGCGAAATGACGAACGTCAGCCCGAACCACGCGGTCACGAACTTTTTAATCCAGTTGCCCTGATCCTTCTTGAACAGAGCGAGGACGATGATCGCGCCCAGCGTGGGCAGCCAAGTGACGATGGAGAGAAGGTATCTCATGTTCAGTTTTCAGTTTCGAGTTTTCAGTTTTCAGCCAAAAACTGCATTCCAAAAATCCTTGCCGAAGAAGAGGGCGACGGCCAGGACGAGGCCGAGCACCATGACGAGCGCGTAGTTCTGTGCCAATCCCGTCTGCCCCGCGCGCAGGAGCCGCGACATCAAGTTGCCTATGAAGCCCGCGACGCCGTTAACCAGGCCGTCCACGACGTAGCGGTCGAAGGCCCCCACGACGCGGCTCGCCGTGCGCGTCAGCCACGCCGCGCCGTTGACCGCGCCGTCTATCCCGCGCGAGTCCACAGCGTAGACACCGCGCGACAAGTCCATCGTGCGCCGCGTAAAAAGCTTGCCGTAGAGTTCGTCCACCCAATACTTGTTGAAGCTCGCGCGGTAGAGCGGGCGCAAACGCGCGGCCCACACGTCTGGCAGGCCAGGCTTCTTGACGTAGAAGAGGAAGCCCAGGCCCATGCCCAAACCGGCGGCGACGAGCGAGATGATGATGAACAGCCACTCGGCCGTCGCGTGGCTTCCCAGAGCGTTCTCGGCCGCGTGCGCCAGGTTAAAGCCGGTGTGGCCGTAGGGCGAGGCAGCCTCTTCGCCGCCGGCGCGTTCGCGCACGGGCTCGGCCGTGCCGTGCGGCGCGTCCGAGGCGAGCGGCGCGCCCTCGCTTTCGGCGTGCTCGCCGGCCGCGCCCGCCGCTTCGTGCTCGCGGCCGAAGCCGCGCGTCTGCGGGTTCCAGATGACGGGCTCCAGCCAGTTGACGATGTTGGCGCGCCCGCCCGCGTGCTCCGCTCCCGTGATGAAGCTGAAGGCCGGGCCGACGCCGATCAAGCCGCCGACGGTCGCCAGCACCGCCAGCACCGCCAGCGGGACCCACATGGAGCGCGGCGACTCGTGTGGAGTGTGCGAGCCGTGCTCGTGCGCGTCGTGTATGTGAGCGCCGGCGCGCGAGGCCAGCACGTCGTGAGCCACGCCGACGTGCTCTTCGGCGTCGTGATGCGGGCGATAGCCGACCGAATCCGTCGCGGCGTCGTGCGCGTCGCGCCCTTCGTCGTAGCCGTGCGCGTGCGCCTCGTCGGCCTGCCCGCCCGCGGGGGCCTCACGGAATTTTTCCTTGCCCCAGAAGGTCATAGCCATCAGGCGCGTCATGTAGAAGGCCGTGAAGATGGCGGCAATCGTCGCCACGCCCCAGAGCAGCCAGCCGCCGGGGATGTAGTTGGTCGAGGCGGTCTGCCACAGGATTTCATCCTTCGACCAGAAGCCGGAGAACGGGATGACGCCGCAGATGGCGAGCCAGCCGGCGAAGAAAGTCCAGTAGGTCTTCGGCATGTACTTCGAGAGTCCGCCCATGCGCCGCATGTCCTGCTCGTGGTGCATCCCGTGGATGACAGAGCCTGCGCCGAGGAACATCAACGCCTTGAAGAAGGCGTGCGTCAGGACGTGGAAGATGCCTATGACGAACGCGCCGACGCCGCAGGCAAGGAACATGAAGCCGAGTTGCGAGACGGTCGAGTAGGCCAGGACTTTCTTGATGTCGTTCTGTGTGACGGCGATGGTTGCGGCGAAGATGGCCGTCAACGCGCCGACGACCGCCACGACCAGCATCATCGTCTGCGAGTGCTGGAAGATGACGTTCGTGCGCGTCATCATGTAGAGGCCCGCGGTCACCATCGTCGCCGCGTGAATCAGCGCGGAGACGGGCGTCGGCCCAGCCATCGCGTCCGGCAGCCAGACGTAGAGCGGAATCTGCGCGGACTTGCCCACCGCACCGATGAAGAGGCCGAGCGCGAGCCAGGACATCAAGCCCCAGTTGCCGAGCAGCTCAATCGGGTAGCCTGCGGCCTGCGCCGTAACGTCCGTGTACTGGACGGAGCCGAAGGTGGCGATGATGCCGAAGATGGCGAGCGAGAAGCCGAAGTCGCCGATGCGGTTCGTGATGAAAGCCTTGCGCGAGGCGTCGCCAGCCTCCTGGCGGTCGAAGTAGTAGCCGATCAAAAGGTAAGAACAGAGCCCGACGCCCTCCCACCCGACGAACATCATCAAAAAATTCGAGCCCATCACGAGGACGAGCATCGAGAACATGAAGAGTCCGAGGTAGGCGAAGAAGCGGTAGAAGCCTGCGTCGCCGTGCATGTAGCCGGTGGCGAAGACGAAGATGCACAGGCCGACGCCCGTGACGATGAGCATGAAGATCGAGGAGAGCGGGTCGAGTTGATAACTCCACTCGACGTTGAGCACGGAGCCGCGCCGCGCCAACTCGCCCGCGGGAGTAATCTCGCGGCCGGAACTGTCCAGGCCAGTGCCCGGCGCGACGTGAACCTCGCCGCCGCTGCCCTGCCCCTGCGTGATCTTGGTTGCGCCGCCCGGAATCCAGGTGTAGGTGAACGCGCCGTCCTCGCTCGTCAGGTAGGGCTTGGGCCAGCGGGCGTCCCCTCCGAAGCCGTACGACCAGACCGCGAGCAGGCTGATCAGGAAGGCGAGCGCGACGGAGCCGACGGCGATTGTGCCGACGAGCCTTTCCGAGAAACGAAACTTGCGCCCGAGCAGGCCGTTGACGGCCGCGCCCAGGAGCGGCAGGAGCGGGACGAGCCAGATGTATCTATGCATAGGAGTCAGGAGTCAGAAGTCAGGAGTCAGAAGAAAAGCGTTCGGTTTTTTATTCTGACTCCTGACTCCTGAGTTCTGTATTCTGCTTTACCATTTCAACAGATCAATCTCGTCAACCCAGATCGTTTCCTTATTGCGGTAGAGCGCGATGACAATCCCCAGCCCGATGGCGGCCTCGGCGGCCGCGACGACGATGATAAAGACGGTGAAGACCTGGCCGGCGACGGCGTTGACCGCGCCGATGTCTTGCAGGTAACGCGAGAAGGCTATGAAGTTCAGGTTGGCGGCGTTCAGAATCAGCTCGATGGACATGAAGATGACGATGATGTTGCGCCTGGTGAGCACGCCCGCCACGCCGATGATGAAGAGCAGCGCGCCGATGACCAGGAACTTCGAGAGGTCCGGGTGCGTCACCCCCTCGCCGACCGACTGCCCCCAACTTCCGCGCCCCTCGTCCTGCAAGAAGAAGAGGAGCGCCGTGCTGAATAAGCTGCTCATAATCTCTCCGAGGAGTCAGGAGTCAGAATGAAAGACTGAAACCTGTTTCTATTCTGACTCCTGACTTCTGTCTCCTGACTTCTGCTTCTTCAGTTCTTCCGGGTCAACGTCGTCGGCCGCCGCCTCCTGCTTGACCGTGCGCGCGAGCATGACCGAGCCGATGATGGCCACCAGCAGCAGCACGCTCGCAATCTCGAACGGAAGAGAGGCGTAGCGGTAGAGGCTCCCGCCGACCCGCTCCGTGTCCTTTGTAATCCTGAAAGTGCCCGTGGCCGAGGGCCGCAGACTCTCGTGCCCGGCGTCGCGCACGGCCTCCGAGGCACGGAGCTTCGCGTCGTCCCTGACAGTCAGCCCCCCCTGTAGCCCTGGTTGAGCGCGACGACCATAGCGAGGGCGAGCAGGACGGCGAAGACGGTCGTCGCGATGACCTGCGCCTGGCTGTTGAAGATGCGCTCGCTCCCGCGCTCTTCGGCCCCGACGTTGACGAGCATGATGACGAACAGGAAGAGCACCATCACGCCGCCGACGTAGACCAGAATCTGCACGCCCGCGATGAACTCCGCGCCGAGCAGGATGAAGAGCGCCGCAATCGAGACCAGGGACGAAATCAGGAAGAGCGCGCAGTGGACGGCGTTGCGCGCCATGATCGTCAAGAGCCCCGCGACCAACGCCGCGATGGCGAACACCCAGAAGAAGAGCGCCTCCCAACCCGATAATGTCATAGTGGTCAGTGGTCAGTGGTCAGTGGTCAGTTGGCGGCGAGTGGTTTTAACTGACCACTGACCACCGACCACTGACCACTTTTTATGCTTCGTACTTGACGGTTTCGCGCCCCTGCTCCAGCATCTCGCGGTTCCAGACGAAACCGGCGCGGGAGTAGGTGGCAAGCTCGAAGTCCTGCGTCAGTTCCAGGCAGTTCGTCGGGCAGGCTTCCTGGCACAGCGCGCAGAACATGCAGCGCGAGGTGTCGAAGATGAACTCGTCGAGCACCTTCTTCTTGCGCGCCTTGCCGGCGACGGTGATCTCTATGTCCATAGCGATCACGTCAATGCAATCCTCCGGGCAGGCGAGCGCGCAGAGGTTGCAGGCGATGCAGAGCGTCTCGTGCGTCTCCGGGTCCATGTTGAGCCGCGGCGCGCCGTGGAAGCGCGGCGCGACATCTGGCCGCACCTTCGGGTACTGCTCCGTGTAAATCCCCTTGCCCGCCACAGAGTCCTTGTCCGTCAGCGCGCCGACGTTGTACTTCAGCGTCAGCCTCAGCCCCTTCAACAAGTCCACCATGAAGAAGCGCTTCAGCTTCTCCTTAAACGTCGGCTGCGGGACAGATACTTCCGGCATAACGATAACTCCTCAAAATAAAATGCGGAATGATGAATGATGAATGATGAATTAAAAGGCAATCTGTTTTAATTCATCATTCATCATTCCGCATTCACCATTGCTTTTTCCACCGCCGGCTTGCCCTGGGGCGGATTGACGAGCCGGATATTGCGCCGCTGCTTCTTCAAATTAAAGTCGCGCGCGCGCCAGTTAATCATCGAGAGCAGGCCGCCGGCGATGAAGACGCCGGCGACGGCGAAGCCGGTCATGACGACCTTCCCCGTCGCCGTCAGGTTGAGCCCCTCCGTGATCCGCTCAATGGTATCAAACCCGTTCCAGCCGTCGAGCGCCTGCACGGTGAAGACGGCGACGGCCGTCAGCACGATGTTGATGAGCGCCGTCGGGATCAGCCACTTCCAACCGATGTCCATCAACTGGTCGTAGCGGAAGCGCGGCAGCGTCCAGCGCAGCCAGAAATAGAGGTAGAGCAGGACCGTCAGCTTTAATAGGAAGACCAGCAGGCTGATGATGATGTAAAGCGTGTGATGCCCTCTGGCCTCGGTCAGCCCGTAGACGAAGGGGAGGTACCACCCGCCCAGGTAGAGTGTCGTCGCCACGGCCGAGACCACAACCATCGCCGCGTACTCGGCCATGAAGAAGAGCGACCAGCGCATCCCGGAATATTCCGTGTGGAAACCCGCGACCAGTTCCGACTCGGCCTCGGGCAGATCGAAGGGCGCGCGGTTGTTCTCCGCAATCCCGGCGACGAGGAAAGTCAGGAAGCCGAGCGGCTGGTAGAGGATGTACCAGACGTGGTCTGCGCCCTGCGCCTCGACCACGCCTGAGAGCGAGAGCGTGCGCGAGAACATCAGCGCGCCGACGATGGCGAGCCCCATCGCTACTTCGTAAGAAACCATCTGCGCCGAAGAGCGCAACGCCCCCATCAGCGCGTACTTCGAGTTGGACGACCAGCCCGCGAGAATCAAAGCCAGCACGCCGACGCTCGAAATCGAGAGGACGAAGAGGAGGCCGATGTTGATGTCAGTGATCACGCCCCAGTTAGGCGCGAACGGGATGACGGCGAAGACGATGAAGGCCGCGGCCACAGAGATGTAGGGCGCGATGCGGAAGATGTAGGCGTCGGCCTTGTCCGGCGCGAGGTCTTCCTTGGTCAGGAGCTTGATGGCGTCGGCGATGGGCTGCAACAGGCCCCACGGCCCGACGCGCATGGGGCCGAGCCGTGCCTGCATGAAGGCTGATATCTTGCGCTCGGCGTAGGTCGCGTAGAGCGCGTAGACGGCGACCGCCGTGACGACCGCGCCGATCTGTATGAACGGCCAGACGACGTAGTTGACCGTCTCCTGCTCGAAGAACTTGAGCAGCAGGTTGTCTATGAAGTTCGGCGGCGCTAGATACGCAAGCATAAATGTTCAGTGGTCAGTAGCCAGTGGTCAGTGGTCAGTTAAAAGAAAAACCGTGATGGCGTCGGGGTCAGTTCTGGCACAGTCACTCTGCTGTTTCTTAACTGACCACCGACCACTGACCACTGACCACTGCTTTTCACATGTCGATCTCGAAAACCGTCTGGCGCGTCACTTTCAAGTCCACCAGCTCCCAGTCGTCGTCGAGCGTGCCGGCGCGGTCCACGACGAGGTAGGAAGCCCACTCCTTGACCGGGAACGGCGGCGTGTGCCAGGTCCCCTTGTGGTAGGCGTAGGGCAAAACCCCTTCGACCAGAAAGGCGACGACACGGTCCACGTCCGGCGCGTCGTCGTTATTCGGCGGCGCGACCGCGATGATGAACGTAGACGAGGCGAGCGGGCTGAAGACCTGCATCGTCCTCTTGTGCCGCGCCATGAAGTCGAAGCTGAAGGGCCGCGACTCGGAGGTCGCCCCCGTCAGGCTCGGCTTCCCTTCCCCCAAATCAATCTCCACGGACCCGCGGCTGTCAATCAACACCCCGAACGGCGCGAACGCCTCGCGCGTCATCTTACGGACTCTGAGATGAACGACATTCATCAGTGGTCAGTGGTCGGTGGTCGGTGGTCAGTTAAAAGTCAGTCGTCTTTAACTGACCACTGACCACCGACCACTGACCACTATCTATCAATTTCTCCGAGCACGATGTCGAGCGTGCCGATGATGGCGACCACGTCGGCGACGAGGTGGCCTATGCACATCTGGCGGAGCGCCTGCAAGTTGATGAACGAGGGCGGGCGCACGCGCACGCGCCACGGGCTCGAAGTCCCGTCGGCCACGAGGTAGCAGCCGATCTCGCCCTTCGGCCCTTCAATCGAATGGTAGTAGTCGCCCACGGGCGGCTTGATGATCTTCGGCACCTTGGCGTTGACAGGCCCGCCGGGCAGATTATCCATCGCCTGCTCTATGATGCGGCGCGACTGGCGCATCTCTTCGAGGCGGACGAGGTAGCGGTCATAGGTGTCGCCGTTCTCGCCCAAAGGCACGTCGAAGTCCATGTCTGCGTAAGCGGCGTAAGGCCGCGCCTTGCGTATGTCCCAGGCGACGCCGGAGCCGCGCAGCGCAGGCCCCGAGAGTCCTATGGCGACGGCGTCCTCGGCCGAGATGACGCCGATGCCGACGGTGCGGCTCAGCCAGATGCGGTTCTCGGAGAGGACCGTCTCGTACTCGTCTATGCGGTGCGGGAAGTTCTTGACGAAGCGGCGGACATCCTCCTCGAAGCCGTCGTAGGTGTCGTTCGGCATCCCGCCGATGCGCCAGGCGTGGCAGGTCAGGCGCGCGCCGAACTGGCGCTCGAAAATCTTCAAAATCTCTTCGCGCTCGCGCAGGCACCACAGGAGGACCGTGACCGCGCCGATGTCTAAGGCGTGTGTCGCCAGCCACAAGAGGTGCGATGAGAGGCGGTTGAACTCTGTCAGGATGGTGCGTATGTAGTGAGCGCGCGCAGGAACCTCAAGGCCCATCATCTGCTCGACGGTTTCGACCCAGACGAGGCCGTTCGAGACGGCCGCGAGGTAGTCCAGGCGGTCCCAGTAGGGCGCGATCATGGGGTACGTGCGATTCTCCGCGATCTTCTCCATCCCACGGTGTAGGAAGCCTATGTCGCAGTCGAGGTCGATGACGGTCTCGCCGTCGAGGCGCAGGACGACGCGCAGGACGCCGTGCGTCGAAGGGTGCTGCGGCCCCATGTTCAAGATCATCTCGGGGCTGTCGAGTAAGGTCTCCCTGGTTGTCGCTATTTCTACCTGATGCATAAGAGCAATGATGAATGATGAATGATGAATGATGAATTAAAAACCGGTTGTCTTTTATTCATCATTCATCACTCCGCATTCATCATTCCGCCTTTCTGTAACAACCCGACACGCTGTAGTTCTCAAGCACGAGGCCGAGTTCCTTCGCTTCGCCGCTCGCACGCCGCTGAAGCAGCTTGTGCATGATGGCCTGCGCCGCGCTCGCCTTGTTCCAGGTGTTGCGCGGGCTCTGCGTCTCCGTCAGCACGAAGCCGGCCGCCTCCGCAGCCTCCTTCGTGTCGAACACCTTCGCGTTGTAATGCGCGGCCAGTTCCTTCGGGCTCATAAACAGTGGTCAGTGGTCAGTGGTCAGTGGTCAGTTAGAAGTCAGTTTTTAACTGACCACCGACCACTGACCACTGACTACTTATCCTTCGGCATCACTTCTTTGCCGCCGCGGAAAATCTCGCGGACGCGGCGCTCGGCCGGGATTGAGAGAATCTCCAGGCCGTAGTTGCGCCGCTGATCCAGTTGCTCGCGCTGCACCTCCGTGAACTCAGGAAGGTGTCGCGCCGTCCAATCGTTCTCGATGAATTCGAGCGGGTACTCTTTCCTGAGCGGGTGGCCTTCCCAGTCCGGCGGCAGCAGGATGCGGCGCAAGTCCGGGTGATTCTTGAAAGGCACGCCGAAGAGGTCGAAGACCTCGCGCTCCATCCAGTTGGCCGTCGGCCACACGTCCGTCACGCTCTCGACACCACACTCCTCATCCGTCCACACTTTCAGACGCACGCGCTCGTTCCTGCTAATGGAGTAAAGGTTGTAGACGACCTCGAACGGGGTGTCCGCGCGATCCGGGAAGTGTACGCACGTCAGGTCCGACAAAAAGTCGAAGCGCGTTTCAGGGTCGTCACGAAGCTGCCGGCAGACTTCGACGATGCGTTCGAGCGCGACCCGCACGGAGAGCTGGCCGATGAACTCCGTGGCTTCTCTTACCGTCTCGTCCAGGCGCTCGCGGATTTTTTTGACGAGCGGGTGGTCGGAGGCGTCCGCGGGCTTCGGCCCTTCCTCTTTCTTTTTGACGGGAGCTTTGGGCGCGCCCGCTCCGGCGGCCGCCGCGGGCTGCGCGGGCGCGGGCTTGTCGCCGGCAGCCTGTTTGGCGGCCGCCGCACGCGCCTTGGCCTCTGCGACCTTCGCGGCCTTCTCCAGGTCGGACGTGGCAGGACTCTTTAAGGGGTCGCCGGCCGCGGGCGATTGGCCGCCCGGTGGCTGCGCGCCCGTCGATTCAGACGGGGGCGCGGCGCTCGCCGGCTCTGTGGTCGAAGCGGGGACGGTCGTGCCGCTCGTGGAACTGCCCGAAGGCGCTTTACCCGTGAGTGCGGCCTGGCTTTCGGGAGTCACAGGCACGTCTGGCTGCGGGTTGTCGGGCGGAGGCGGGAGGCCGCCGGCGCGTGCTATCTCGGAGCCGGGGCTGGGGCTCTTGTCGTCTGTGCGCGGCGGGGCCGGCGCGACACGGTCCTGCGCCGTGGCGTCGGTCTCGTCCACATAAGGCTGCTTGTTTTCGTCTTTCACTACGTCTCGAACCTACACCCTGACTTTACGGTTGCGCTCACGGCCCTAGGCCACGACAGAGCGCAAAACATTAGGCTTCCGCTCTCACAGTGTAAATGCTAAGGGTACAGCTAAGGACGGTCAGGTGGGTTGTAACACGCGATTTGCGCCATTGTCAATAAACCTTGCAGCTAAAGTCACGAAGCCCTCTGCGGATTCGCCAAACGCCCGTCAAACTTGACGTTTATACGTCGTCACCGTATCATGGATTGTTTCGAAAGTGGCTCAGATAGCCGCCTATAGGAGAGGAACAAGAGGAACATGAAGCAAGGAATTCATCCCGAATATAACGAAATCAAAGTCGTGTGCGCCTGTGGCAACACTTTCACCACGCGCTCGACGCGCAAGGACGAGCTGCACATCGAAATCTGCTCGGAGTGCCACCCGTTCTTCACGGGCAAGCAGAAGCTGATTGACACGGCGGGCCGCGTAGACCGCTTCAACAAGCGCTATGGCAAGAAGCAGCCGGCCGAGCAGACGGCTCCGGCCGAGGCCGAAACCGCCACGGCGCAGTAAAAAAGCCAGATGCGAGCTTCACGGGCCGCACGCGCCCGCCAGCATTAGCCGCACAGACTGAAGACGCCGACTCTCCAGCAGAGAGTTCGGCCGGTCGCTTTTCGTGTATCATGAAAGCAGCGACCGCGCCGGACACCTTTCCGGGGGTCGGCGTTATTGTTTAACTTTTCCGAGAGGCCGAGGGAATCATACTGTGAGCGCAAACGAGAGAGACTTGATTGTCGGCGGTCAGGCCGTCATAGAAGGCGTGATGATGCGGACGCCGAGCGCCTACGCCATCGCCGTGCGCCGTGCCGACGGCACGATCGTCAACACGGCCGCACAGCTTCCCAAGTGGAGCGACAAGTACCCGCTCCTCAAGCTCCCGGTCCTGCGGGGCGGCGCAGTGCTCGTGCAATCTATGGGACTCGGCATCAAGGCCCTGAACTACTCGGCGAGCCAGGCGTTCGCGGACGCCGAAGAGGCAGAGGTCGCGGAGGTCGAAGTCGCCCTGAAGCCCGCGGTCATCGAGGGCGAGGGCGACTTCGCCGGCATCACAGGGGGACTGCCCGGCCTCATCCCCGTCCCGACGCAGAAGCGCGCCAAAGACGAGATGAAGAAAGGCACGACCGCAGCCGCCGCGGGCTCTCTCGTCTTCGCCATCGTCTTCAACATCCTGCTCTTCATCGTCGCGCCGCTGCTCTTGACCAACGCTCTCTTCATCGCCGCCGGCTGGGCTCCGCCAGCAACAACTCAGACCGAGCCCGCCGCCGCCACAGTGCAGACGCAAGTCCCGCCGGGCGCGAGCGCCGCGCCGGCCGCGACGACAGCGCCCGCCAACGACGCCTGGTACGCGCGCGCGTGGCGCAGCGTCAAGACTTACCTCAGGCCCGTGACGCCGACCGTTGGGTTCAACCTGATAGACGGCATGATCCGCATGGCCTTCTTCATCATCATGATCTTCAGCTTCTCGCTGATTAAGGACATCCGGCGCGTCTTCGAGTACCACGGCGCGGAGCACAAGACCGTCTTCACCTGGGAGAACGGATTGGCGCTGACGGTCGAGAACGCGCGGACGCAGCCGCGCCAGCACCCGCGCTGCGGGACCAGCTTCCTGATGGTCGTGATGCTCGTCTCCATAGTCCTCTTCTCTGTCGTCAAGTTCGACTCGCTCCTCTACAACCTGCTCGTGCGCATCGCGCTCATGCCGGTCGTCGCGGGGCTCTCCTACGAGGTCATCCGCCTGTCCGCGAAGAAGGAGGGCGGCCTCATCTTCAAACTCATCACGCTGCCAGGCGTCTGGCTCCAGAACATCACGACCAAGGAGCCCGACGACAAGCAGCTCGAAGTCGCGCTCGTGGCCCTCAAAGAATCGCTGAAGCTGGAGCCGCAGCCCGCGACGGCCGAGGCCGCGCCGCTGTCATAAAATTTTATGCTAGAGAAACTGGAACAGATCGAAGCGCGTTACGAGGAACTGACGGCGGAGCTTTCTTCGCCGGACGTGATGTCGGATCAGGCGGCTTACGTCAAAGCCGCCAAGCAACACCGGAACCTGGGCGAGATCGTCGCCAAGTACCGCGAGTTGAAATCTCTGCAAGACGAACTCGCGGGCGCGCAGGAGCTGCTTGAGACGGCGGACGACGAGGAGATGCGCGAGCTGGCGCGCGTCGAGGCCGAATCGCTCCAGGCGCGTGTCGAGCAGGCCGAAGAGGCCCTCAAGTTCCTTTTGATTCCTTCCGACCCGAACGACGAGAAGAACGTGATTGTGGAGATTCGCGCCGGGACGGGAGGCGACGAGGCCACGCTCTTCGCCGCCGAGATGCTCAGGATGTACCAGCGCTACGCGGAGCGGCAGGGCTGGCGCTTTGAAATCCTGGACGCTTCTGAGTCCGGCATCGGCGGCGTCAAGGAAGCCATCGCGCTGATAGAGGGCGACAAGGTTTACTCGAAATTAAAACACGAGTCGGGCGTCCACCGCGTCCAGCGCGTCCCGCAGACAGAGACCTCAGGCCGCATACACACTTCGGCCATCACGGTCGCCGTGCTGCCCGAGGCCGAAGAGGTTGACGTTAAGATCGACCCGAAGGACTTGCGCATCGACACCTTCTGCTCTTCGGGTCCGGGCGGGCAGAGTGTCAACACCACCTACTCGGCTGTGCGCATCACGCACCTGCCGACCAACACTGTCGTCTCCATGCAGGACGAGAAGTCGCAGATCAAGAACCGCGAGAAGGCCATGCGCGTGCTGCGCGCCCGCCTGCAAGAGATAGAGGAGCAGAAGCAGCACGAGGCCGTAGCCTCCGAGCGCCGCGCGATGGTCGGATCGGGCGACCGCTCCGAGAAGATTCGCACCTACAACTTCAAAGAGAACCGCGTCTCTGACCACCGCATCGGCCTGACCATACACCAGCTCAATCTGGTCATGGAGGGCGCGCTCGACGAAATCATCAACGCGCTCGTCACGCACTACCAAGCCGAGAAGCTGAAGGCCGAAGCGGTCGCGGCGTAACAATTCGTAAACGGACCATGTCCGAAACGACACGCGTGCTGCTGGTGCGGCACGGCCAATCGCAGGGGAACGCGGAGGGGCGCTTTGGCGGGCACACGGCGACGCCGCTCTCGGCGCGCGGCCGCCGCCAGGCCGCGGCCACTGCGCGCGCGCTCTTTGAGGAGAAGGTCACGGCCATCTACTCGTCCGACCTCTCGCGGGCGGTCGAGACAGCCATGCCCTTAGCGCGCCTGACCGGCCTCGACGTTGAGCGGACAGAAGCCTTCCGCGAGCGAAGCGTCGGCGTGATGGAGGGCCTCACGTTCGAGGAGGCGGCCGAGCAGCACCCGGAGCAGTACGCCGCACTCATCCGCCGCGACTTCGACCACGTCCTCCTGGGCGGCGAGAGCTACCGCCAGATGCTCGACCGCGCCTCCATCCAACTAGACCGCGCGATTGAACAGCACGCGGGCGGCCGTCTCGTCGTCTTCTCACACACTGGCACAATTTGCATCCTCGCCCTGCACCTGATGGGCGCGCTCGACGCGCCCGAACTCAAACCCGTCTGGCTCGCCACCTCCAACTGCGGCATCACACGCTTCGACCTCCGCGCCGACGGCTTCGTACGCGTCCTCGCCGTCAACGACACCAGACACCTGGCGGGTATAAATTAAACGCTTATTCAAGCTTGAAGTCGCGCGTAGCTCTCCAGACGCCGTCGCCGCCGCGTTGCAAATTCAGGATCGGGGAGAATCGCCCCTGCCCTTTCAACTTCGACCGCATCTCTGCGGTGATTAAAGGGTCGCCCTCAAACCAGTAGTCTTCGATCCACCGCTCGCTGTAGCCCGGCCCTGAGAGCGAGCCGTGGATGTGCGCCGGGGCGCGCCGGTTGGGGTATGTCGCGGCCTTGATCGTGCGGAACTCGTAGCGGCCGTCCGCTCCCGTCTTCATCCAGCCCTTGAGGCGCGGCTTCGGTTCCTGGCCGTTCCCGTCCTGGTCGGAATAGAGTCCCCTGGCGTCCGTGTGATAGACGTAGAGCGTAATCCCCTCAAGCGGCTTCGCGCCGTCGGCTGCGTAAATCGTCCCCGCGACGATCAACGGCTCGCCGGGCTCGTCATCCGAAACTATCCTGATTTGCCACGACGGATTACTCGGCTTGCCGTCTGTCTTCGCCACAGGCCCCTGCGCGCGCCCACCAGCGTTACACCCAGACAGAACGTGCAGGGCCGGCAGCGCGGAGAGAAAGAAAGTAGCTCTCTTGATAAACTGTCTGCGGCCCGAATCGTGCGCTTTCATTCTGCCTCCTCATGCCGATTAATAAGCGTGTCAGTACCGCCTGCTATCGCAGGCGGTACTGACCTAATGCTCATAACCGGCTAAACGCTCCCGCGACAATTTTAGTTCTTCGCTACTTCAGCTTCCCCACCTGCGGATTCGATTAACTCGGCGATCTGCGCACGAACTTCGGCGTTCGTCTCCTGCGCGAGCAGGCGCTTGAGAATCGGTTCGGAGAAGCGGCCGTACTTTTGAATCGCCTTTCTCGCCGCCTCTCGCACCTGAGGCGAGGGGTCTCGGAGCAGGCCGATCTGCTGCTCGACAGACTTCTCCATCTCAGGCGTGATGACCTCCGCGCGTCCGACGAGCACGCGAACCAACTCGGCCGGCCGCGGCTCTATCTGGACTGGGAGAATCTCGTCGGTCGTCCGGCGCGGCAGGATGTAGAAGACGCGCAACCCCTCCTCGAACCAACTATCGCGCCACGTCTTGATCATCGCCGCGGCCTCACGCTCGTAGAGCCCGCCTGCGACCAGTACCTGCTTCAAGTCCGCCAGCAGCGCGTCCATGCTCTTGTCGAGCGCGGGGCGCTCGTGCGTCATGTCGCCCGTGAACTCATCGCAGACGCGGTAGCCTACGCGCCCGCCACGGTTTTCGAAGATGACGAGATGCGTGATCTCTTCCTGGCCCAAATTCTTGAGGACGACGTTCTCGCCTTCGAGTTTGACGGAGAGCGGCAGGTCGAACGTGCCGACGCCGCGGTAGAAGAGAAACTTTTCCTGCTGCCCCGGCCTCCCGTTCGTCCCGCTGACCTGGACGGGCGCGGCGTCCACCTCGCGCGCCGGGTAGTAATGGCTCTCGGCGCTCTCGACCGGGAGGGTCAGCGCCGCGCCCGGCCTGACTTTTAAGCGTCCCCAGTCGATGCCCTCGCTGACGGCGCGCGCCTGCGGATACCACTCTGTGATCTGGCCCTTCGGGAAGTTCACCTTGACGGACACGTCCACCTCGGCGGGCGCGTAGAAGTAGAGCACGGGCGTCTCCATCCTGACGGAAGCCCTGATGTTACCTTTGTTTTTTTGCGGGTCGCGCAGGCCGTCGTCGCTCTCCTCAAAGCTGTGGACGAACTTAGGCAAGTCGCTCGGGCCGTTCAGCGGCCGCCATTCGAGCGCCACGCCGTCGCGCCCCGCTATCGAAGTGAACGTGCCCCACTCGTGTACGACCAACCTGTTTTCCGTCTTAACGTTTTTCTTGCCCGCGGCGTTCTGCGCGGAGAGACTGGCCCCGATCAGCGCGACGAGCGCCAGGACTGTCAGACAACCCGCGACGAATCTCGGTGTGATGCGTCTAATCATGTTCTTTACTCCTCAAGTAAAAGTCTGCTGCACAACGAGGATGCGGGAGAGAAGTTTTTGAATGATGAATGCGGAATGATGAATGATGAATTAAAGACAACCGATTTCTAATTCATCATTCATCATTCCTCATTCCTCATTTCACTCGAACCAGGCCCAGGCGAGTTCCTGCCCCCAGAGTTCCAGCATGGCGCGGTTCAATTTGAGCACGCCTGCGCGCGTCACGCCTGGGGGCGGGGGAACCAGAGCGGCCATGCGGTCGTAGACGCGCGCGCGTTCTGGTAAGCCGACGCGCGAGAGCAGGTGCCAGAGCGTCAGCGTGTCGTACTCGCGCGCCTCCGCCAACACAATGTTCAAATCCTTGGCTCCGCCGCCACGAAAGTCCAGACGCGTGAGCGCGGCGCGGAAGGCAGGGGAGGCGTCGTCGAAGTAAGGCGTGCCGGGCCCCTTGCCCGGCTCCGTCAGGCAGACGGCCCCGGCCGGCACAATCGCCTCGCGCCCCTTGGTTGCGAGCGCGACCCAGCCGGAAGTGACGTGCAGGCGGCTGCGGCCGGCGTCGTCAACTTCGAGTGTGTAGGAGCAGCCCAGATCGATGGCGGTCGCCGACGGCGTCTCGACGATGAAGAGGCGCGGCGGCGCGTCTATCATGGCGTGCAGTCGCCCACGCGCTAAGGCCAGGCGGTGCTCTGTCGAGCGCGTTCGCAGGAGCTGCACGCGCGAGTTCGGCCCGATGTCCACCTCGCCTATGTCCGCGACGTTGAGCTTGGCGCTCGAAGCCGCGTCAGTCTCCAACCACTCCCCAACCTCCAGCCGCCCGCGCCCTTCAAGCTGTTTGGCCCCGACCGTCGGCGCGCCGGCCACGCGCGCCACCTCCCAAGCCGGCGCGGCCTCCGCGGGAACTTGGGCCAATTCCGGCCTGTTCGGCTTCGGCTGCGGCGACTTACTTGCCACGGGAGGATTCGGCGTAACGGCGGGCAGGGGCGGCCCTGGCTGCGGCGGCTGCGGCGGCTGCGGCGTCGCCTGATTCGTCTCGTCCGTCACCGCGACTTGAGGAATGCTCTCCGGCTCGCGCGTCGAATACCAGATGAGCCCGGCCGCCAACGCCAGCAGCAACAGGGCGCAGGCCGCCGCCAACTGCGGCCAACGGAAGAGAGCGGGGCGCGGCCGTTGAGGCGCTTGACTGGAAGCGGCTGGCGCGGGCCGCGCGTCGAGCGCGCTTTCGATTTCGGCCCACAACTCCGCAGGGGCCGCGGCGCGCGGCAACTGCTCCGCGAGTTTCACCCCGACCTTGATCTCCTCGAACTCGCGGCGGCAGCGCGAGCACCCAATCAGGTGCTCCGCGACGCGGCGCGACTCTTCCTCCGCCAATTCGTCGTGGCAGTAGGCGGACAACTCCCGGTTGACATGCTTACCCGACATCTTTTTCACTCACACGCGGGCGCACCGCGAAAATGTGCCAATCGGCGCGCCAGAATCTTGTGCCCGCGGTTCAGACGCGAGGCCACAGTGCCCTTCGAGCAGTGGAGCACGTCCGCGATCTCGTCGTACGACAGGCCCTCCACGTACTTGAGCAGGATGGGGAGCCTGAGCTTCGGCCGCAGGTCGGAGATGGCGGCCTTGACGCAGTCGGCCAGCTCCACGCGCGCGTAACGCTCCTCCTCAGAACTCTCTTCCTGACTCTTCGCTCTCATCCCGAACCCGTCCCCGAAAGGGAGGAAGCGGCGGCGACGGCGCTGCTCGTCCAGGCACGCGTTGACCACCATGCGGTAGAGCCAGGTCGTGAACTCCGCGTCCCGCCGGAACTGATTGATCTTCGTCATCAACTTGAGAAAGACCTGCTGGGTCACGTCGTGCGCCAGCGCCTCGTCGCCCTTGAAGTAGTAGAGCGAGATCGAGTAGACCCTGTCGCGGTAGGTCTCGAAGAGCAGCCGGAACGCTTCGCGGTCCCCGCGCCGGCAGTCCTCGATCACGCGCTCGTTGATCTGGTTGTCGCTCGCCACCGCGCGCCGCTCCATCCGCAGCCCCTCCGGCCGTCATCGGCTTCTCAAACCGTTAGACGAAGGCGCTTCCAGTTTTCTTCCACTTTTTTTAGAATCGGGGCGAAAATTTTTCGGCCCATTTTCCGCCGGCGCAAGAACGACCCGCGCGGCCGTTCCTTTAGCCCGGAGGGTTTTTGAAAGGGACTTATGTCTGAACAGACTTCAAAGCCGCACGCGGCCCGCTGCTGGTTAGTGTTGGGGGCGCTCATTCTATCGGGCGCGCTGGCGTGTCAGCTCCAGCCGCAATCATCCGCGCGGGCGACGAGTGTTCCCGCGCCGACGACCGACGCGGGCAGTCAGAGTAGTGCGGCGGCCAGCGGAAAACCAGTCGTGATTATCTACGAGATGAACCCCTGGGCCGACGTTATAGGCTCCGACTCCCCTTCCTTCGCGCTCTACGAGGACGGCCTCGTGATTTTCGTCAGGCCCAAGGCGGAAGGCGGCGGCCACGAATACGCCTCCGCGAAGTTGAGCGAGCAGGAACGCGACTTGCTCGTCCGCTCTTTGCCGGCGACGCAGTTCTTCGAGCTTGAGCCGCGCTACGAGACGACGATGGTGACGGACCAGCCGACGACCGTCATCACACTCTGGGACAAGGACCGCTTAAAGACGGTCTCCGTGTACGGCGGGTTGAAGCGAACTGATAACGACCGGAAGGAAGGCGCGCCCGCGGCCTTCGTGGAGACTTACGAGAAGCTCAAAGGCTTCCAGCCGTCAAAGGCGGCTCGCTGGACGCCGGAGAAAGTGGAGTTGATGATCTGGCCCTTCGAGAACGCGGGCGGCCCGCTGCCCTGGCCGAAGAATTGGCCCGACACCCGGCACCCTGAGACGAAGCGGCGCGGCCAGAGTCCAGGCCAGATCAGCTACAGCATCTATTTGACGCCGGCGCAGTACGAGGCGCTCAAGAAGAGCGTCACAGCCAGGTCGGCCGACGCGCTGCTCATCAACGGGCGCAAGTGGGCCTTCTCCTTCCGCTTCCCCTTCCCCGGCGAGGACTCCTGGCGCAAAAATAAGGGATGAGAGCCTGGCTCTCATCCCTCATCCTTCGTCAACGCGACTTCGGACTTTTGATCAAATCATTTCGTGGCGGCTTCGATGACCTCGACGGCCTCGCTGTCGGTCGGCGCGATCTCCTGCAACTCGGCGTCGTCGCCTTCCAGTTGACGACGCCGGCGCACCGTCCCGTCCGACTCGAAGATGTAGGCCGAGGGGGCCTCGCGCATGATGATGTCCTGGAGGCGCATCAGGCCGTAGAGCAGCGCCTCGGGCCTGGGGGGGCAGCCGGGGATGTAAACGTCCACGGGGATGACGCGGTCAACGCCCTGCATGGTCGAGTAGGAGTCGAAGGGGCCGCCCGTCGAGGCGCACGCGCCCATCGCCATGGCCCATTTCGGCTCGGGCATCTGGTCGTAGACGCGGCGCACGACCGGCCCCATCTTGAGCGTCACGGTGCCGGCGATGATGACGAGGTCGCTCTGCCGCGGGCTCGGCCGGAAGACGCCCGCCCCGAAGCGGTCTATGTCGAAGCGACTCGACCCGGTCGCGATCATCTCTATGGCGCAGCACGCGAGCCCGAACGTCATCGGCCACAGCGCAGACTTGCGCGCCCAGTTGACGACCGGCGCGGTCAAGTCCATCGCCTTCGCGCCCACCGTGCGCCGCACCGAGTTGATAATCGAATCGACCGTCGTTAAGACGAACCCTTCTTCGTGTTCAGCCATAATGATTCAGTGGTCAGTGGTCAGTGGTCGGTGGTCAGTTCGGAATCAGTTTTTAACTGACCACCGACCACTGACCACTGACCACTGGTTCATGCCCATTCGAGCGCGCCCTTGCGCCAGGCGTAGTAGTAGCCGACGACGAGGATGCCGATGAAGACGAACATCTCGATGAGGGCAAACTTGGTAAAGGAGAAGTCGTCGCCCATGAAGATGATCGCCCAGGGGAGCAGGAAGATCGTCTCGACGTCGAAGATCAGAAAGAGCATGGCGACGATGTAGTAGCGCACGGTGAAGCGGTCGTGCGCTTCCGTCTGCGGGTCTATGCCGCACTCGTAGGGGCGCATCTTGGCCTTGTTGTACTTCATCGGCCGGATGAACCTTCCGAGCACAATCGGCAAGACGGGGAAGATGACCGCGAAGACGAAGAAGATCATCACGGGCCAGTACGCCGTCACGGGCGGGCCGACCTTCGTCACTGTTTCCTGTAGAAGAATAGCGCCGAGCATCATCGCCTCACACCGGCAAATCGTCGAGCTTGCGAAAAATATATGTCGCGCGGACGCGTGTTGTCAAAAATTTTCACGCCTCCGCGTGGGGCTTGCCCCCGAGCAGGGCGACGGCGTGGCTGAGAACGGGCTTGATAACGGCGAAGCTTTCGCGGACACCTTTGGGCGAGCCGGGGAGATTGACGATGAGCGTGCCGCTGCGGATGCCGCACGCGCCGCGCGAGAGCATGGCGAGCGGCGTCAGCTTGAGCGTCTCCATGCGCATCGCCTCGGCGAGGCCGGTCGCCTCCTTCTCGATGACGGACCACGTCGCCTCGGGCGTGTTGTCGCGCGGGCCGAAGCCCGTGCCGCCCGTGGTCGCAATCAGGTTCACGTCCTCGCGGTCGGCGTACGCGCTCAGCTTTTGTGCCAGCGGCTCCAAGTCGTCCGACAGAATTTCCGTAGCAACAATGTGTGCGCCCGCCTCGCGCAACAGCTCCGCGAGCGTAGGGCCTGACTCGTCCCGCTGCTCGCCGCGTGCGCAGCGGTCGCTGACGGTAATGACGACGGCGCGAATCATAACAGTGGTCAGTGGTCGGTGGTCAGTTCGGAATCAGTTTTTAACTGACCACCGACCACTGACCACTGACTACTTATTCCTCATATGTTCTTTGAGCCAGCAGCGGTCCATGACGACCAGGAGGCCGGCGGCGCGGGCGCGCTCGGCCGCCGCGTAGTCTATGACGCCCTCTTGCAGCCAGACGGCCTGCGCGCCGAGGCGTATGGCCTCGTCCACGACCTCGCCCGCCGCGTCCGACCGGCGGAAGATATCCACTAAACCAATCTTCACGGGCACGTCCGCGAGCGTCGGGTAAGACTTTTCGCCGAAGACCTCCGTCTCGTTCGGGTTGACGGGGATGACCGTGTATCCATGCCG
The DNA here is from genome assembly GCA_963848875.1 of uncultured Acidobacteriota bacterium. Lineage (GTDB taxonomy): Bacteria > Acidobacteriota > Blastocatellia > Pyrinomonadales > Pyrinomonadaceae > QHXM01. The sequence goes on along the minus strand of CAWKFJ010000005.1, from coordinate 2,627,137 downwards.
CCTCATGTAGCCCGCCACGCCGTTCGACGCGCGGCCCAGATTCGAGGAGAGCCCGACGACGGCGATGGTGCGGCACTCCGCTAGAATCTGATTGACGGCCTCGCGGCTGTTGATCTCCATGTCGCAGACTCCTAGTCCAAAACCTTGAGAGAGAAGACGTGCTCGGAATGTGGGGCCAGGTGTATTTCGACCATTTGACCGGGCTTGCACTTGTAGTATTGCGTTTCGCTGACCTTGAACTCTTTGCCCTTGACCTTGACCAGATAGGAATAAGACATCGTCGGGCCGCTCCCCACCAAGGCATCATCAATCACGTCACTGTTGGCGCCTGTTTGCCGTATGTCCTGTCGCTGGCTTTCCACGCGGGCGACCATGATCTTTTTCTTCCCGTCACGAATATCCCGGTTTAATGATTGAACGCTGCGAAGCTGATCTTTTAAGACGAACCCCATGACGAGCAGGCCGCCAAGTATCATGGCGATGACTGTCCCCCAGGAGGCCCTCCAGACACCCCACGCTATCAACCCCATGAAAACGACGGCAACGAAGATAAGCAGGTAAAGAGAGCTGCGCGATCTCTTCCCGAGCGCGGCTATTTCTGTCGGAGAGAAAGCTTCATATCTTTCCGAGTCTTCCATGAATCCCTCTTCAGCCGACCGCGCTGCGGACGGCGTGAAGCTCCTGTAGTGAGTAGAGGCTGACGGTCTGGCCGGGCTGGCGCGAGCCGATGGCTTCGACGATGGCCTGCGCGCCGGTCATGGTCGTCACGCAGGGAACGTTGTACTGGAGCGCAGCGCGGCGAATCGCCTGCTCGTCGAAGTGCGACGTGCGCCCGAGCGGCGTGTTGATGACGAGCGCAATCTCGCCGCGCTTGATGTGGTCTACGATGTTCGGGCGGCCCTCGTTGACCTTAAAGACGCTCTCGACCTGAAGGCCAACTTCGCGCAGCCGCTCGGCCGTGCCCTCGGTGGCGACGACGTTGAAGCCGAGGCGCACGAGGCGGCGGGCAAGCAGGGCCGACTGCCCCTTGTCGCCGTCGTTGACGCTGATGAAGGCTGTGCCCTCGGCGGGCAGGTCGAGCCCGGCCCCCATCATCGCCTTCGCATACGCTTCGCCGAAGGAGGAGCCGATGCCCATCACCTCGCCCGTCGAGTGCATCTCTGGACTGAGGATGGGGTCTACGCCTGGGAACTTGACGAAGGGAAAGACCGGCGACTTGATGAAGAACCGCCCGTTGGCGCGCACATTCTCCGTCAGGTCTGGGGGCAGGTTGAAACTGTCGAGCGCGCGGCCGGCCATCACGAGTGCGGCGACGCGCGCCAGCGGCACGCCCGTCGCCTTCGAGACAAATGGCACAGTTCGAGAGGCGCGCGGGTTGACCTCCAGGACGTAGACGCGGTCGTCCTTGATGGCGAACTGGATGTTCATCAGGCCGCGCACCTGTAGGGCGCGCGCGAGCTGGCGCGTGTAGTGGCGCATCGTCTCAAGGTGGTCCGGGTCAATCCTGACAGGCGGGAGCACGCACGAGGAGTCGCCAGAGTGAATCCCCGCCTCTTCGATGTGCTCCTGGATGCCGGCGACGACGCACGCGGTCTCGTCGGCCAGCGCGTCAACGTCGAACTCGGCGGCGCGCTCAAGGAAACTATCAATCAGGACGGGGCGCTCGGGCGAGGCGTCAACGGCCGTCCGCATGTACTCGTCCAAGCTGGCCTCGTCGTAGACAATCGCCATCGCGCGGCCGCCAAGGACGTAAGAGGGGCGGACAAGCACGGGGTAGCCGATGCGTGCGGCGCACTCCTTCGCCTCGTCGGGCGAGACGGCTGTGCCATTTTCGGGCTGCGGAATGCCCAGTTCCGCCAGGAGCGAGCCGAAGCGCTTGCGGTCCTCGGCCAAATCAATCGAGTCGGGCGAAGTCCCTATTATTGGCACACCCGCTGCGGAGAGCCGCATCGCCAGGTTGAGCGGCGTCTGCCCGCCGAACTGGACGATGACGCCCTCGGGCCGCTCCACGTCCACGATGTTCATCACGTCCTCGAAGGTCAGCGGCTCGAAGTAGAGGCGGTCGGACGTGTCGTAATCGGTCGAGACCGTTTCGGGGTTGCAGTTGACCATGATGGTCTCGAAGCCTGCGTCGCGCAGCGCGAAAGAGGCGTGACAGCAGCAGTAGTCGAACTCTATCCCCTGCCCGATGCGGTTCGGCCCAGAGCCTAGAATCATGATCTTGCGGCGGTCGGTAGGCTGGGCCTCGTCCTCTTCCTCGTAGGTCGAGTAGAGGTACGGCGTGAAGGACTCGAACTCCGCGCCGCAGGTGTCCACGCGCTTGTAGACTGGCACAATACCAAGTCGTTTCCGATAAGCGCGCACTTCGTCTTCGCTGCTCTCGGTCAGGTAGGCGATGCGGCGGTCGGAGAGTGCGGCTTCCTTGGCGGCGCGGATGACTTCGGCCGGCACGTCTTCGAGGCGGCGGTCTTCGATGCGGTCCTGGATACGCATCACGTCCTGAAGCTGTTCGAGGAACCAGGGGTCTATGCGCGAGAGGCGGTAGATTTCGGGAATCGTCCAGCCGTGCTGCAAGGCGTAGGTGATGTAAGAGAACCTTTGCGAATTGGGCCGGGCGAGTTTCCGCTGCAACTCGTCGTCGGAGACGCCGCGCAAACGCAGCGGCTTGACCGCCTCCAAAGAGCGCAGGCCCTTGAAGAGGGCCTCCTTGAAGGTGCGGCCAATCGCCATCACCTCGCCGACGCTCTTCATCTGCGTTCCCAGAACGTCCTCGGCCTCGCGGAATTTCTCAAAGTTCCACTTGGGAATCTTGGCCACGACGTAGTCGATCGTCGGCTCGAAGCTGGCGGGCGTCTTCTTCGTGATGTCGTTCGGAATCTCGTCGAGCGTGTAGCCGACGGCGAGCTTGGCCGCGATCTTGGCAATCGGGAACCCCGTCGCCTTCGACGCGAGCGCAGACGAGCGCGAAACCCGCGGGTTCATCTCGATGATGCGAATCTCGCCGTCCACGGGGTTGACGGCGAACTGAATGTTGGAGCCGCCCGTCTCGACGCCGACCTTGCGGATGACTTTGATCGCCATGTCGCGTAAGCGCTGATACTCCACGTCGGAGAGCGTCTGCGCGGGGGCGACCGTGATGGAGTCGCCCGTGTGGACGCCCATCGGGTCGAAGTTCTCAATCGAGCAGATGATGACGACGTTGTCCTTGAGGTCGCGCATCACTTCCAACTCGAACTCTTTCCAGCCGAGGATCGATTCTTCGATCAAGACCTGATTGACGGGCGAGGCCGCGAGTCCGCCGCGCACGATCTCCTCGAACTCTTCGGGGTTGAAAGCCGTGCCGCCGCCCGTCCCGCCGAGCGTGAAGCTGGGCCGGATGATGGCCGGGTAGCCGGTCTCTTCGACGATCTGCTCGGCTTCCGCCCACGAGTGCGCGAAGCCGCCGCGCGGCATCGGCAAGCCCTCCTCCTCCATCGCCTTTTTAAATAGCTCTCTATCCTCCGCGACCTTAATCGCCTCGCGCTTGGCCCCTATCATCTCGACGCCGTACTCTTCGAGCACGCCCGCGTCCGCGAGCGCGATTGCCAGGTTGAGCGCGGTCTGCCCGCCAACGGTCGGCAAGAGCGCGTCGGGCCGCTCGCGCCGGATGATGGCCGTGACCGCCTCGACGTTGAGCGGCTCGATGTAGGTCTTGTCGGCGGTCTCAGGGTCGGTCATGATCGTCGCCGGGTTGGAGTTCACCAGCACGATCTCGTAGCCTTCCTGCTTCAAGGCGCGGCACGCCTGTGTGCCGGAGTAGTCGAACTCGCAGGCTTGCCCGATGACAATCGGGCCGGAGCCGATAATCAGAATTTTGCGTAGGTCTGTGCGTTTGGGCATCTCGCTCTTCTGGGAAAAACCGATTCGTCTTGACTGTGTCGAGCCATTATACATACGGCCCAGCGGAAGCACGAATAAAGCTCAACCCCTTAGCGCCTCCAGCGTCTCCAGCGTGAGAAAACCAAAATATTTCACGCTGGAGACGCTGGAGGCGCTGCGGCGAATTAGCTTAGAAGCATCCGCAACTCTCTTGAATTTTTTTGAATCAGGTTGCTATATGCATCAGTTGATGCACTTCGAGATTGTCAGCGACATTACCGAGGTCGAGACCATCGCCATCGGCCGTCAGATTCGTGAGGTCGCCCGCCTGCGTAAGTAGTTTGGACAGGGACGCTGGCGAAAGTTGAAGGGAGTTGCTACAGTTCGCCTGAAGAACGGCAGGCTGCGCGAGGTCGAGTTGCATTGGTCAAAGGAAGTTGAAGATCAAACGATATTTGGATTGAAAGTGATGAAGCGCAAAAAAGCGGAGCCACAATTTGTCGTTTGCGTACGTAATGAAGATTGCGAAGATTTGGAATTGCGTAAGATTTATCGCGTCCTGCCCGACGAGGCTGCGGCCGAAGACAATTATCTGAGAGTCGTAGACGAATCGGGCGAGGACTATTTGTACCCTGCCGATTATTTCTTGCCGATTGAATTGTCGAAAGATTTGGAGAAGGCTTTGCTGGCAGCTTGAATTGCAGCGCAAGAGGATAAATGTTTCGCTCTAAAAAAGCTGTCTTGATCGTGGCGGCGGTGGTCGCCTGTTTCGCGGTGATCGTGTTTTTGCGCTACCGCTCGCTGAACAAGCCACGGGGGCACGAGAAGGAGACTTATCATCAGGGGCCGGACTCCGGCCAACAGCAGGCGCTGACGGTCGCGTTCGTGCCCGTCACCTGCCACCTGACCTGCCCCGTCACGGACTACGCCTCGAAGACGACGACGACGGGGACGCGGTTTGACGCGCTCAGGTTCTCGGAGTTCCCGACAATGGTCGAGGCGCTGAAGGCCAAGCGACTGATGGCGGCGTTTTTGACCGTGCCGCTCGCCATGAAGATGCGCGAGCAGGGCGTCCCCGTCAAGATAGCCTGTCTCGGCCACCGCGACGGCTCGCAGCTGATGGTGCGCAAGGAGAGCACGGCGAAAGACCTGCGCGACATGCGCGGCAAGACCATCGCCATCCCGAATCCGTTCAGCAACGAAAATTTCTTCGTCAACAAGATGATGCGCGACCAGGGAGTCCGCCCTGACGAGATCAAGTTCGTCTCGATGGCCCCGCCCGACATGCCCGCGGCGCTCGCCACCAACTCGATTGACGGCTTCATCGTCGCAGAGCCCTTCTGCGGCAAGGCCGAGATGGAGGGCTACGGCCGCGTGCTCTACTACGCCAAGGACATTTGGCCCAACTACATCTCGTGCGCGCTGGTCGTCCACGAAGACCTCATCCGCGAGCAGCCGGAGATCGTCCGCGATCTGGTGCGCGGCATCAACGAGTCGGGCGAGTGGACAGAGCGCAACCGCGAGGGCGCAGCCAAGCTCGTCTCGCCCTACTTCCGCCAGGACGAAAAGCTCTTGCGCTACGTCTTGACGCAGCCCGCCGACCGCGTCACCTACCGCAACCTGAACCCGACCGACGAAGAGATGCAGAAGATTCTGGACATGGGCATCAGCCTCGGCTTCCTCACGGCGCGCACGCCGATGTCCGAACTGATGGACAAGTCGTTCTTCCCTTCCGAGATTAAGCCGGCCGAGATTGACTTGAGCCGGATGCCGGAGATTATCAAGACGGATAAATAGCCGAAGCGCTGAATTTTTATCTGCTTACACGGCAGCCGCGGGCATCCGTGGCCGGGGTCCGTTCATCCAAGCACGTCCTTAAAAAGCGCGGCCCCCACTTCCGCAGCTCTAAACTCAAAACCCAGGCTTTTAATCGGAAAATATCATGAAGCGTTCGACCTTACTCTTAACCATCCTTCTGGCCTTCTGCGCCTCCACGGCCCTCGCGCAGAACCTCGGCTCCGCCGAAGCCTATTACAACCGCGGCCTCGACCGGCAAGGCGCGCGCGACCTGGACGGGGCCATCAGTGATTACGACAAGGCCGTCTCGATGAAGCCCAAGTCGAATGTGCTGGCGATCATTTACAACGGCCGCGCCAACGCCAAGCTGGGCAAGGACGACCTGGACGGGGCGATTGCCGATTACGGCAAGGCTATCGAAATCAACCCGCGGGAGTTTGACTACCACTACAACCGCGGCGTGGCCCGCCTGGCTAAAGGCGACAACGACGGGGCCATCACCGACTTCGACTCGGCTATCGCCATCCAGCCGAAGCTCGCAACGGCTTACAACAATCGCGGCAATGCGCGCCGCGCGAAGGGCGACTCGCAGGGCGCGTTCGACGATTACAACCAGGCGCTCGCGCTGAACCCTCTTTACGCGGAGGGCTACTACAATCGCGGGATTCTGCTACAGGGCAAGGACGACCTGAACGGGGCGATTGCGGATTTGACGAAGGCCATAGAGCTTGCGCCGCAGATGATGGACGCCTACTTCAACCGCGGCGTCGCACGGCAGCAGAAAGGCGACCTGGACGCGGCCATCGCCGACTACACCGCGGCCATAGAGCTTAACCCGGAGGACGGAGGCGCGTACTTCAGCCGCGCCACGGCCCGCCAGGCCAAAGACGACCTCGCAGGGGCCGCGGCCGATTACACGAAGGCCATAGAGCTGGACCCCGCGGCGGCCCAGGCGTACGCGAACCGCGGCGTCGTCCGGCTGCTCCAGGGCAAAGACGCAGAGGCGGACCAGGACTTCGAGAAGGGCTTTCAACTCGACGCCAGCCTCCGCGCCTCGCTCGAAAAATTCATCTCCGAAACCAAGCGCAGCCGGAAAAGAAAACTCTAACGACGGTGGCGAGTGGCGAGTCAAAGCAATTGAGCTTTGACGCGCCACTCGCCACCGCTCTTCCTAAATTTTCCTCTGGTCAACTTCCCTCGTTCATGGCATGATGCGCGGGCGCATTGCTGCCCGGACTCGCCTGCGTTCTCATCCTCGTCGTGGCAAGTAGCCGCACGCTTCACCGGCCGGGCTTTAATCATCCGCAATGTGAATCAACAGTCATTCGAGGGTTAGCTTGAAAGGAGCAATCAGATGCGCAGGTTTACTTTGATAATGGCGGCGACGGCCCTGCTGTCACTCTCTTGTGCGAAAGGCGGCAACTCCGGCCAGGTCGGAGCCGCGACCCCGCCGCCCCCCAACTCCGGCGGGGCCGCGACGCTCACGCCGGCCGCGCCCGCCGGCCCAGCGTTCACAAGCGTCTACACGGACCTCAACAAAGACTGCACAGGCGCCGTCAAGGAGAGTGAGGTTGGCGAGGGCCAGGACATGCCGCTCAAGTGCAAGGGCTACGGCGGCTATTACATCTCCATAGGCTACAGCGCCATGGCCTCGCACGTCGGCGTGCAGATGGAGGGCGACGAAGAGTTCATGGTGGGGCTGGTCAACGCGGGCATCGGCTACAACGACGAGCCCGGAAGAAAAATCGAATGGCGCATGGCCGACGGCAAGCCCTTCGCAGTGATCGTGCGGGCGACGAGCTACGACGAGGATAAAGCCTCGCAGACGGGTGACAGTCCGTACCAGGATAAGTACAAGACGGGCGAGTCGCTGCTCGTCAAAGGCTTGAAAGGCTACGAGCGCATCGATTTCAAGGTTGACGCCAAGGACCCCAAAGCCAACGAGAAGGCCAGAGAGATGGCCGACAGTAATTACGCTAAAAAGTAGACCGGGGCCGAGAGCGCTTCTGAATGACGAGAGGCCCGCGACGCTTAGAGTCAAGCGTCGCGGGCCTCTGAATTCTTAAACGGCGGTTTCTGTCCTCAGGGCTGCTGCGAGTCGAACTTCTTGCGATAGTCCTCGCCCTCTATACTCACGGTCTTGCACATCTCGAAGAGCCGCGAACGGAGGCGAACCCCTATTCTGTCCTCCAGCGTCTCGTCCCTCTCCGTCCTCCGCCCGTCCAGGTAGTTCGTCGTAAAGATCGTCAGCTTGCGGTCGTTGTACCGTGTGTTGATGATCTGCATCATCGTGTCGCGCACCCAGTCGGTCGGCTTCGACGCTCCCAGTTCATCTAGAACCAGAACTTCAGCTTCAAAGACTGGCGCGAGCACCTTCAGCTCGGAGGTCTGCGAAACAGGGTTGTAGGAGTTCTGAATCTCTTTGAGGAGCGAGCCGAACTCGTAGAAGAGACAGGGGACGCCTTTCTCCACGAGGCCGCGCATGATGGCGACCGAAAGATGCGTCTTGCCGACGCCGACCGTGCCCATGAAGAGCAGGCCGCGATCCACGGCAGGGTACTCGCGCACTAATCTAAACGCGTAGTTGAAGGCGCGCAGCTGCGTGCCGTTGCCCTTGATCGGGTAGTAGTTTTGCAGCGAGCACTCGCTGTAGCGCCGCGGGATGCGCGCCGCTTCGAGGAGTTTTGTCTGCCCCTGCTGCGTGCGGCAGCGGCAGCGCTTCGCGCCCTTGCCCGGCACAACTTCCATCCCGCTGCCAAAACAGTATTGGCACACGACGGGCTGCTCTGTCGCCAACGGCTGCTCCTCCGTCGAAGGCATCTCCTCCGGCAAGGCATTGCCGTCCGGCACGGCGAAGAGCGGGTGGATTTTGGCGTTGTCAGACGACATTCGACGCGAGACGTTTGTAATCTTAAAACTTCTAATTGACGTTTACCGCGGGGACTTGGGGCGATTCTTTCACGGCTCAATCGTGCTGCCTATCGCTCTGAGAGGCGCGGCGGATTATAGCACTCCAAGCGAAGATTGCAAGGGTGTTCGTTGCGCGGTAGTGGGTCAGTTTGGAGTTGAGTGTCTGGCAGGTCAGACTCACCGCAGAGACGCAGTGCCAGCCTAGAGGGGGCGCAGAGGCTTGAGTCAACTCTCTGCGCAACCTCAGCGTCCTCTGCGTCTCTGCGGTGAACGCCATATTGGCACACACTCTTCTTCAAACTGACCCACTACCCGTTGCGCCCCTCGAAAGCCTTCGATTTCAGACCTGCTTCAGTGTTCGCCGCGGTCCTCAGGGCAGCGAAAGCCGCCGCCGCGGTAGACGCTGCGCCACCGACCGCCCTGCTTTTTGTAGATGACGTAGTACCAGTCGTCCTGGCTGCGGTAGTCGTTGACAGAGACGACGGCCTCCGCGATGTGGTCGCCGTCCAGGTCTATCGCTTCGAGCAGGTATCGTCTCACGGAGTTGTCATGGTACTCGTCCGTGGCCGGCGTGAAAAGGAGCAGTCCGGGTTTGAAGCGGCCGCCCGCGCGCTGCGAGGCGATGATGAAGAGCGTGTGCTCAGTCTTGGCCCCGGTCGTGAAGGAGCCTATCAACTCGAACTTGTTGTCACCGTCCAGGTCCGCTGCCTCGGCTATGCTGGAGACGCCGGTCAGAGAAGGTTCGCCGTATCCTCCCTTGCGGAACGGTGGGTCAACCAGCTTCATCATCTCCGTCTGCTCCGCCTCCGTCAGCTCGCGGCGCTTGATCGGCCGGCCTGCGAACGAATCAGAACTGGTCGCGAGCGTTCTGCCCTCGGCCGCGCTGGCGGGCTCGGCCTCGACGTAGGCGGCTGTCGGGTCACAGGTGTCGTGGCTTTTGACCGTCACCGTGCCGCCCTCGCCGTCTGTGCGAAGCAGCCTGTGTTTTTGGCCCGGACGATAATACGAGGCCGCGAATTGACGCCGGGCCGCTTTCATGTTGAATGCGGGCGGCGCGACGAAGCGCCCGCCGCGCACGATGACGATGGGAAGGATAATCTGCTTGTTGCCGTAGCCCGTCACTTCAAACAGCACGGTCTCTTTGCCAGCGGCTCGCCGCTGACCGGAACTTTGCGCGACGATGACGAAGGTGAGTGACAGTGAAAGCGCAACTGCACGCGAGTTGAGTTGTCTCATCGAGCTATCCTCCCGTCCATGAGGTTTGGGGTGCGCGAGGATTTCTGACGGCTTCGCCGATCAAACTTCGACGGCCCGGCCGGTGCGTAAAGATTCGAGGAGGCGAAACGTCGCGCGAGTCGTGGCCGCCAGGTCGTCCAGCGCGATGGGCGCTTCCCCGCCCTTCAAGACCACGTCACAAACGGCACGAGTTTCGTCCGCCTGCCCCTTGTCCTGCTGGCGCGGCTTCGTGATCTCTTCGCGCCCGTTGCGATACGAGGTCGCGCCGCGGAAATCGTCAAGGACGAAACTCTTCCCCTCGCCGAAAATCTCCACGCGCTCCTTCGGCATGGCCTTGTCGCCCTCGGCCAGATAAGCGATAGAGCCGTTCGAGCCGTCCGCGAAGCGCAGCGTGATGAAAACGCTGTCCTCGTCAACCGTCTCCTCGTTGCGGCCGTTGACTGCCTCGGCGTAGACGCGCGTCACGACTGATCCAGTCAGGAAGTGCATCAGGTCTACGAAATGGCACACTTCGCCGACGATGCGCCCGCCGCCCTCGACGGGGTCTTGCAGCCAGTGTGACCGCGGGAGCCGCCCCGCGTTGACGCGGTAAGTGATGGAGAGCGGCGACTGCCGATTGGCGAAGAACTCGCGCGCCGCGCGCGCCAGCGGCGAGAACCTGCGGTTGAAGCCGACCATCAAGCGGCCCGCTGAATCTCGGGCCGCGTCGAGCACGCCTTCCAATTCCTCATCACTCAGCGCGAGCGGTTTCTCCACGAAGACGTGCTTGCCCGCTTCGAGCGCGCGTCGCGCCAGTTCCGCGTGCAGGTTGTGGCGTGTGGCGACGACGATTAGATTCACTTCCGCGTCGCTCAGGATTTCGTCCGCCCCCGAAGCGCAATACTCGAAGCCGTACTTTTCCGCGATGTCGCGCGCCGTGACGCCGCTCGCGGTCGCAATCGCGCGGAAACTCACGCCGACCGCCTTGAAGTTCGGCAGAAGCATCCCCTGCGCGTAAAGACCCGCGCCGATCATCCCGACTCGCGGGACGCCTGCGGCCGACTTACCTGTCTTCGTCCCGCCCTTGATCTCTATACGCCGCTCAAGCTCGCGCTCCGTGTCGTACCTGAGCAGGATTCCCAGGTAAGGCTCTTTCGTCTCGCCCCCGATCAACTGGTAGGCGCGCTCGCCTTCCTCCACAGGGAAGCGGTGCGTGACGAGGCGCGCGACGTTGACGCGGCCCGCGGCCAAGAGGTCCAGGAAAGCTTCAATGTTGCGGTTCTCTGTCCAGCGCACGTAGGCGAACGGGTAGTCGTGGCCGCGCTCCTCGTACTCAGGGTCGTAGCGCCCAGGCCCGTAGGACATGGAGACTGTCAGGGAAAGCTCGCGCTTGAAATAGAGGTTGCGCGGCACGTCCAGGCCGACCATGCCGACGGCGACCACGCGCCCCTTGAGGCGCGAGATTTCGCCGGCCAATTCGACGGGCTGGTTCGACGAGGTCGCCGCCGTAATCAGCACGGCGTCCGCGCCGCGCCCGCGCGACCACTCCAGGACGGCGCGCTTCGCGTCCGTGTCGCTCACGGCGGCGTCGTCCGCGCCCAGCTCGCGCGCAAGCGAGACTTTCGCCGGGTCCAGGTCGAGGCCGTAGACGCGGCAGCCGTTCGCCTTCAGGAGCTGGACGGTGATTTGGCCCAAAAGACCAAGACCGACGACGACCACCGCCTCGCCCAGGCTTGGCTCGGCCAGGCGCACGCCCTGCAAGGCAATCGCGCCGAGCGTGCCGAACGCGCCCTCCTCGAAGCTCACCTCGTCGGGTAGTCGCACGCAGAGATTTTTGGGGACCGAGAGGACTTCGGCGTGCGAGGCGTAGCCCGCGCCGGCGCAGGCCACGCGCATCCCTGCGCGGAACTCTGTCACGTCCTCGCCGGCGGCGACGACCAGGCCCGCAGCGCTGTAGCCGAGCGCCGTCGAGGAGCCGAGCTTCGAGCGGACGGCGTTGATGGTCTTGACGACGCCCTCGTTTTTGGCCCGCTCGATGACCTGGCGGACGAGTTCCGGGCGCTCCCTGGCACGCTCCAGAAGACTCTTCTTGCCCTCGTCAACGGCCATCTTCTCCGTGCCCGCGCTAATCAGGGAGGCGGCCGCGCGCACGAGCACGCGCCCACGCTGGACTGTCGGCGTCGGCACGTCCGCGACCGTCATCTGGCCCGTCTTATTGTTCTGTAGAATCTGCTTCATGAGTGACACGAGATTTTTAGCACACTCTTGATAAAAGCGTGAATGGTGAATGGTACATAGTAAATGGTGGATAGAAAAACCCCGCTTCTCCTATTCACCATTTACCATTTACGATTTACTATAAGCGCAGTACACAGTTTCGGAAGGTCTGGGTTGAAGAGAGACAGATGGGTATTTTGAGAGGGGTCTTAAGCAAGCTCGGGCTCGAAAGCGCCCGCGCCAAGCGTACCCCGATTCGGGTTTTCCTTTTAGACGACGATTCGCGCCGGCACACTTGGTTCGCCAAACGCTTTGAGGGCGACCGGCTGGACATAGCGGACGACGTGGCCGGCGCGTGCGAGTTCCTCAGCGCGAACCTCTACGACGCGATCTTTCTAGATCACGATCTGCTGCCGGAGCACTACCACTCGGAAGAGAAGGACGACGAACGCACGGGCTACGCCGTCGCCGCCTGGCTCGCCGCGCGCCCGGAGCTGCAACGCGCCTCGACCATCCTCGTCCACACCCGCAACGCAGACGGCGCGATGCGTATGGTCGAGGAGTTGCGCCGCGCGGGCCGCCAGGCCGAGTACGTCCCCTTCCCCATGCTCGCGCAGAAGATCAAGCATTATTGGCACAGGTAGAGCGACGGCGAATCTAAAGAGACGAGGGGCGTCCACCGCGGACGCCCCTCGTCTCTTTGATTGGAAAAGCGACGGCGTTAACCGGCGTCAGTCTCAAGGAAGAAGGTGGCGTGGTCGGCCGCGGCCCTGTAGCCCATCATCTCGTAGAAGGCGCGCGCCATCGTGTTCTTCCTGGCGACGAGCCCGCAGACGGCTTTAGTCTGCCCTTCCAATTTTCGGGCCAATTCGGACATGCCGCGCCGGCCGTAGCCGCGCCCTTTCTCTTCGGGGCAGACGTAGATGCCTTCGATGTAAGTGGCGTCGGGCGTCTCTGCGAGCACGTCCGCCTTGAAGAGCAGTCTGTCGTTCTCCGTCCAGACCCACGTCTTCCCGCGCTCGATCCTCTGCGCGTAGCGCCGCCGGAACCCTTCCGGGTCGTGCTCCAGAGGGTTGCGGCCGTGCTCCTTGAGGATGATTCCGGCGTTGGCCGTGACGACCGCTTCGAGGTCATCTGTCGTGGCAGTCCGCAAGTCGGGCGCGCTCCCGAAGTCCTGGGCCGGGAGCTTCTGCTCCATCAGCACGGTGTGGCAGATGAGGCGGGGCGCTTCCGACTCGGCCGCGTAATAACTCCAGAAGCGCTCGACCTCCGACCGCTCGCCCATGAACATGTACTTGGACGCGCAGTCCCTGGCCCGGCAGGCGAGCGCGGAGAGGGCCGCCTCCGTGCGCGCCTCGAAGAGCGTGGCGTGGCCGATCAGGGCGACGCCTTCGAGCTGTCCGAGGGCGTTGCGCGAGCCGTAGAAGCCGCCCCGGTTGAGAGGGCTCTCGACGCCGTTCTCGCGGATGAATCCCGCTATGACAACTGTGTGAAGCGGCCGCTCCGCGAGGAAGGCCAGGGCCTCGGCCGCGTGCCTGGCGCGCAACGGCTCGACGACGGGGAAGCCTTCCCAAGTGGGGACGGAGGGGCTGATGTAAGCGGCGTTGATCATCGTACTCCTTTTACTCCTAGCGCATCGCCGCCGTGTTATCGCCGGTGATCGTTGGCCGCGCCGACCGTGATGGCGGCGGGCTCGTTCTTGTAAGAAAGGAAAGGCCGGTCTAATCGCCTGAGATTGATAAGACCGGCCATGCGTCAGACTACACGTGTCTCTTCGGTAACTCCCACTGCCATATTCCTGACTGAACTTAGGCTGGTAAGTGCATGCTGCCTCCCGCTTTCGCAAAGAGTGGGCTCTTATCGGTGACGTTTCGGTAGCGGTTGTAAAAGAACCGGCACGCGCACGGTTGCGCGGCTAGTCGCAAATTCGTATTGCCAGAACTGTGCCAAAAGCCCAGCCGCGGCAAAGCCTCAGTAAATTGTGATTTTCGTGGAAGGGTGAAGCTGGACGGGCCGTCAATCTGACTCAACCACAGTTCACTTTGGCAGGGTCTTACTCGATTATTGACTTGACCTCTTTACCGGCCCCTCTGGACGAGGCTGGCGGCGACGGCGACCAGCTCCGCCATCTCGACAGGCTTCGGCACGTGCATCTGGTAGCCGGACCTGAGCGCGTGCATGCGGTCCTCGACCCGCGCGTATGCCGTCAGCGCGATGGCCGGCACGCGGGCGCCCTGTTCGTCCGGCAACGCGCGCACACGACGAATCAGCTCGTATCCGTCTTCGTCGGGCATCCCTATGTCGCTGATGAGCAGGTCTGGCGGTGCCGCGCGCACAGCGTCGAGCGCCTCGGCCGTTGACCCCACGGCTGTCACTTCCGCGCCGGACTGCCCGAGCGCAGCCTTCAGCAGCTCGCGCGTGTCCGGCTCGTCGTCTACCACCAGCACCCTCACGCCGTCTAGACGGTCAACGCACTCGAAGAATGGAAGGGTCTCTCGCGCCGCGGGGTGTACGCGCCCGCCCTCCACGGCGGCCTGGTAAACGGGGGCGACAGGGAGCAGCACAGTGAAGGTTGCGCCCTGCCCCTCGCCCGGACTCTCTGCGCGGACTGTCCCGCCGTGCAGCTCGACCAGATGGCGCACGATGGCGAGTCCCAATCCCATCCCGCCGTGCTGGCGCGTGGTGCGCTGGTCCGCCTGGCGAAAGCGGTCGAAGACGTGCGGCAGGAACGACGGCGGGATGCCCGCGCCCGTGTCACTGACGGCAATCTCGACGTGCGAGTTGACACGCTCAAGCTTGATCTGCACGCGGCCCTTCTTCGGCGTGAACTTGATGGCGTTCGAGAGCAGGTTCCAGACCACCTGTTGCAGGCGGACGGGGTCGCCAGAGACGGAGACCATGCCCGTGTCCATGATCTTCTGAATACGCACGCCCTTGGCCTCGGCCGCGGGTCGGACAGCTTCGACCGCCGCCTCGACGAACGAGTTGGGGTCAACCTGCCTGACATCTATCCTGAGTTTGCCAGTGATGATGCGCGAGACGTCCAGGAGGTCTTCGATGAGCTGCGCCTGCGCGCGCGCGTTGCGCTCTATCGTCTCGAAGGCTTTGCTGGTCGATTCTGCGTCGAACTGTCCCATGCGGAGCATGTGCGCCCAACCCAGGATGGCTGTCAGCGGCGTCCTCAGCTCGTGGGAGATGGTGGCGAGGAACTCGTCCTTGAGCCGGCTGGATTCCTGCGCCTCGTGGTAGAGGCGCTCCTTGTCGGCGGCGGCCTGTTCGGCCTCGGCCCGCGCGCGATTCACAGCCTCGAAGAGACGCGCGTTGTCTATCGCGACCGCAGCCTGCGCCGCGAGCCCCTCGACGATGCGCTCGGCCCGCTCGGTGAAGACGCCCGGCTCCGGGTGGCCGAAGAAGAGTCCGCCCAGCACTTCCCCCGTTCTGGAGACGACCGGCACGGCCAGGTAGCTCGTCACCGGCAGGTGCCCCTCCGGCATCCCGTAGTAAGGCGAGTTCTGCCCGTAGCGCGGGTCCTGCTTCACGTCGGCGATCCGCACCGTGCCCTCGCCGCGGAAGGTCGGGCCGAAGAGGTCCGTGGCGCGCGGCATCGGGAAGTGCGCGAAGGCTTCCTTGGACACGCCCGAGAGCGTGTAGAGCATGTAGGAAGCGCCGCGCTCGTCCAGCACGTTGTAGAAGAAGGAGCCGAAGTGCGCGCCGGTCAGTTCGGTGGCGGCGTCCGTGACGGCCTGCACCAGTTTGTGCTGGTCGAGTTCGGCGGCGAGCGTCTGCCCCATCCGGTTGACTGTCTCGATGATCTCCGCCTGCTCGCGCAACTGCTCCTCGGTCTTCTTGCGCGACGTGATGTCGCGGGCGATCTTCGACGCGCCGATGATGCGCCCGTCTGTGTCCTTCACCGGCGAGACGGTGAGCGACACGTCTATGAGCGCGCCGTCCTTGCGCCGGCGCACCGTCTCGTAATGGTCTACGCGCTCGCCGCGCCTGATCTGATCCAGTATCCGCGGCTCCTCGTCGGGCATGTCCTCAGGGATGAGCATCGTGACGGGGCGGCCGATGGCCTCCTCCGCGGTGTAGCCGTAGAGCCGCTCGGCCGCAGGGTTCCAACTGAGGATGACGCCATCCAGACTTTTACTGATGATGGCGTCGTCCGTGTTTTCGACGATGGCCGCCGTCTGAAGCAGCCGCTCCTCGGCCCGCTTGCGCTCGGTCACGTCGCGCGTGATCTCCAGGATTGACGTAACCGCGCCCAACTCGTCGCGCACGATCGCCCAGCGGGTTTCGACGGTGCGCTGCTCGCCATCCTTGCGCGTGTGCCTGAGTTCGCCCTCCCAGTAGCCTTCGCGCTGCAACCGCTCGTAGATGTCTGCCAGCGGGATGGGCGACTCGGTCTTGAGCAGTTCGTGGGGCGAGCGCCCAAGCGCCTCGTCCGGCGTATAGCCGTAGATGCGCTCCGCGCCGCGGTTCCAGAGGGTGATGGCGTTGGAAGAGTCGCGCAGGAAGATCGCGTCGTAAGCCTGCCTGATGACCTCGGACTGCGCGAGCAGCGTCGCCTCGGCGAGCCTGCTCGCCGTGATGTCGCGCGCGATCTTCGAGGCCCCTATGATGCGGCCGTCGGGGCTCATGATGGGAGAGACTGTGAGCGAGATGTTGAGGAGCCTGCCGTCCTTGCGCCGGCGCACGGTCTCGTAGTGCTCTATGCGCTCGCCCGCGCGGAGGCGCGCCAGGATGGCTGGCTCCTCGTCCAGGTGGTCTTCCGGGATAAGCATCGTCACGGACTGGCCCACGGCCTCGGCGGCCGTGTACCCGAAGATGCGCTCGGCCCCCTTGTTCCAACTCGTGATACGGCCATCGAGCGTCTTACTGATGATGGCGTCTTCGGCCGACTCGATGATGGACGAGAGCCAGTAAGGAGCCATCTCCGGGCTCTGCAAGTCGTTGGTCAAATCCCCTGCGGTTCTGTTGTCGGGCTGCCCCGCTGGCGCGGGCTGATTGGGCATAAGCACACTTGTCCGGCGTAAACTGACGGAGGTCATCAAGGGGGATTGGCTGGGGGCTTGAGGGATTATACTGACTCGGCGGCTTTATTACCATGACTCATTCTTGCGGACGGCGGAAAAACATAATCATCTTGCGCGCAGGGGGGAGAGATGTTAGTCTTGGCCCGCTTCGGCGTAAAATCGCTTGACTCGACGGCTTCGCCGCCACCAGTCTTCACTACTTAGCGTCAACCATCAAGTTTTATTCAGCTTTCTTTCCAGACTGAAGAGCAAGCGGAATAAGTTAGCCAGCGGGATCGTGAATAACGATCATCCCGGCCGGCTGTGTCGGACTACTTAGACGGCCCGGCGGCTTTTGAACTTTCCCAGACTGATGAAAGGAACCCTGTCAAAGATGGACTCGGCATCACGCCTAACGCGATTATTGCGGAAAGGGATTCTCCTCTCTTGCATGACGCTGGCTGTATCCATATCAGTCTCAGCGCAGATCAGGGCGACCGTCCGTGGGGTGGTCAGGGATCCGCAGGGGTCAGCTGTCGCAGGGGCCACGGTCTACATTGTGAGCGACGAGTGCGTATGCAGCCAATGCACCACAGAGTGTAGCTGTTGCCCCGGCAGTCAAAGTTACACAACGGAATCCGAAGGCTCTTATGAATTCTCCGTCCCGGCTGGCGTTTACAACGTCACGGCCAAGGTCGGCGGTTCAACCGCGACGGTCAGGGTCAGAGTAAGTGAAGGGGACAATGTAGAAGCCGACATCACCGTGTCAAGGACGTTCGAACCTGAGGTCACAGTCTTTACGCCCGGAACAGTTGAAGGGATAATAACAATTGCCGGCCAGAAGAAAACACCGCTTCCGGATGTCGAGGTGATGCTGATTCCCGACGATTGCTCCTGCGCTTCATGTCTTACCACGAAGTGTGAATGTTGTCCGATGATGTTTAAGGGGAAGACGGATGAGGCTGGCAAATTCTCGGTGGACGCCCCCAAGGGCAAATACACTTTAGCCACACTCTACGAGAATAATTTGCTGGCCGATCCGTCTACAGTGAAAGTTAAGGAGAACAAAACCACCAAGGTTAAGGTCGCGATGAGCGTCAGGTCCGCCGCGGCCGCGCCGGCCGGCCCGCAACGCTGATTCGGCCGCGGCGAGTATCGTGACATTGCCCGCCTGACAATCAGAGGGGGCCGAGCAGCCGCGTACTGAAGATGACCACGTCCGACGAATCCCCCAAGCCGCCCGATATCCCCAAGCAGCCTGAGCCTGCCAAGCCGCCGGCTGCGGCCGCGCCCACAGGGACCGCCGAGTTAAAAAAGGAGATACTGGCGGAGATCAGGAAGGAGTTGCTCAAAAGGGAAATTCTGAAGGAGCTGGAAGAGGCGGAGAAGCCGCCACCGACTTTTTTTCACCGTCCGGCTTTCAAAGCTCTCTCCAGCTTTTTTCAGCACTCGGCCGTCCTGCTGTTGATAGGCTTCATTTTAACAGGCGTGATCGGCAGCGCGCTGACCTCCGCCTGGCAAAATAACTCCTGGATGACTCAGCAGTCGCTCCTCGCCAAGCAGCGCATCCTGGACCAAAAATATGAGTTGGCCAGTAGTGTCGCCAAGGCCATCGGAGACACTCATGCCGCGCCGACAAGCGTCCTGCTGCTCTTTACAAATGAGGACACGCCGCAGAATCGGCAGACCGAACTCCCCAAGCGCGTTGACTACTGGCGGCAGACGCACCGCGAGTGGCTGATTAACAACAACGTCCTCCTGCAAAAAATCACGGTCTACGTCAAAAACCCAAACGCACGCACGACCTTTAACGCGATAATTCAAGAGAGGAAACAGACGAACAACAGCGTCGTCAATCTCCTCCTCGTCATGGAAGAGAACAAGGGAGATAAATTCAAAGTTTCTGGCCCCTTGGTTATCAATCCCAAAGAACTAGAGGCGCTTTACAGGCAGATCACGGCCGTGCGTGAAGGGATCAAGGAAGCTGCCGGCAAAGCTCAAGCAGGCGGGGCGGGCAAGGGCAGCCGGCAGCAGGTCGCCGCGCTCAGAGAGCAAGAGGCGATGTTGAAAATCACATACTACGCCGGCAACGCTCAGTTTCATCTCAACGAAGCCAATGACAAGGCTAAGGATTTAATGGAGATTATGGCCGTCGAGATTCGTGAAGACTCTATTCCGCCGAGGCCGCAGGGCTTCTGGTCCGTGCTGTCGCAAATTTTCGGCGGGAACCCGAGCCCACTCCCCACACCGTCCCCCTCCCCATCCCCCTCCCCATCAATAAAGATCAACTAATCGTGGCGTCGGCGCGGAAGGCGTCGCCGGGCAGACGGCCGACTCTGACGGTATAGCGGCTTTCACAGGCTTTGGCAGACCATTGGCAGACCAATCGTTTGATCTGAACGATTGGTCTGCCGATTCAACATCACAGTGAAACTCCCCTTCCCTCAGTCGGCCCTGGCGGCTTGCAACTGCGGTGATGAATAGTGCATCATACTTGTCAGCTAATCCTTCTCTCTTGCATCAGCGGTGATGCGCCCCAGAATCGGCGGCGTTCGGATAGTTCGAGAGCGGGTTGATTTCAACTTGCAGAAGTCGCTCCCACAAAGAGCGTCCGAACCTGAGCCTTCGCTGCGACCGTCACTCCGAAGCACACTTCGATTCGAAGCTTCTCTTAACACTCCAATAGGGAGAGGTACATCTATATGTCTATGAAACTATACGTCGGCAATCTCTCGTTCCAGACTTCGAGCGACGACTTGCAGCAACTGTTCGGTCAGGCCGGCACGGTCGAGTCAGTGTCGGTCGTCGAGGACCGCGACACAGGGCGCTCGCGCGGCTTCGGCTTCGTCGAGATGTCTACGTCCGAGGAAGGCCGCGCTGCCATACAGCAGTTCGACGGTCAGGAAATAAGTGGGCGCGCTCTGAGGGTCAACGAGGCCAAGCCGCGAGAGAATCGCAACGGCGGCGGTGGCGGCGGCTTCAACCGCAATTCTCGCTACTAACCGGCTGTCCACGACATCCGGCGACTCTTTACAGAAAAAGCCTCCGGCGCAAAATCTTGCCGGAGGCTTTTCTATCGTCCCAGGTGAAGAAATGTCCTTTAACTGAGAGCTAACAGAGGAGGCTCCTTATTGTCTAGAGAAGATTTGATCCCGGCCGAGGGGGTTGTAGTCGATAAACAGCCCAACGCCTTTTTCAAGGTTCGCCTCAACGACAGCGAGCACGTCGTTCTGGCACAGATTTCCGGCAAGATGCGTAAGAACCGCATCCGCATCCTGATGGGCGATCGCGTCAGCGTCGAGATGTCGCCATACGACCTGTCCAGGGGACGTATCACTTACAGGTATAAATAAATGAGGGGGAATTTTATGGAGAAGCGGCTTTACACCGTCGGGGAGAGGGTAGATAAATTATGCGCGGGGTGCGCAGAGGAGCGCGGCCACGTGGTGTTGTCCGTCAACAAGCTCGGGAACATCTCGCGCGTGACCTGTCCGAAGTGCGGGGCCAAGAGCACCTTCAAAAGTAGCGGGCGCACAGAGCGCCGAACGCCGTTAGAGTCCGGCCTGCCCTACGACAGGACGCGCACGTACCGCGCCGGGCAGACCATGACGCACCAGAACTACGGGCAGGGCGAAGTCATTTCGCTGATCGAACCGCAGAAGATAGACGTGCTCTTCGCTGACCGTATGCGCAGGCTCATACATGCGCGTGTTTAAGCGTCAGGGTGGCGTGGCCCGCTCCGAAAGAAAGAAGCGGGGCGGCGCAGTCCAGGGCTGGGCGGAAACAGGCATGAGGCTGACTTTCCGCGCGGAAGTGATGCCGGGGCGTGAACCGCTTGAGCGCACCTTCACCGTGGCGAGCGTGCTAGCGAACGGGCGCGTCGAGTTGACCGGGATGGTAGGGCAACACGCCCGAAGAGAGTTTGAAGCGGCACGTTGAGGACGTGAGGACACGTACTACGGTTAATCACGTTACTGCTAGTCTATGATGTTAACGGCGTCGGGCCGCGCCACCTTAAAACCCGGTTCGGCGAGCGCGCGCGCACCCTGTTCATCATATTCTTGGGAGAACACGACGACTTCTTTGAGGTAGACGAGGTCGCGCCCTTCCACCTCCAACGACCGCAAGCGCCCGCTGCGCACGAGGTCGTTAATCGCCGCCCGCGTCACTCCGCACATCTCCGCCGCCTTCGCCTGGCTAACCAGCGCCTCATCAGGCAAGCCAAGTTGCTTCTCCGATTTGTTTCTCATAAGAAAACCTTTCACTCAGTTGAGGGTCTAATTCCTCTCACGCTTGCCCCGCGCCGCTCTCTTCCCGGCCGACTTCCTCCCGTCGGCCAGCCACATCACGTCGCCCGGCTGGCAGTTGAGCGCAAGGCAAATCTTCTCCAGGGTAACGAAGTTGATCCCGAGCGCCTTGCCCTTCTTCAGCCTCCACAGGGTCGTGTGGCTGATGCCAGTCTCTTTAGCCAGCCAGTAGAAGGAGCGCCCCTGGCTTTCGAGCAGCCCGTCAACCCGAACCTCAATCACAATACTCAACCTCCGCTTGCGACGATCATCGCGCGAACCCCAAGTATTTACCACATGTGTAGTATATTGTCTACACAGCATAATCTGTATTTGACATATATCCTGTATCTGGGAGATAATGGTCGGGAATCGAGTCCAGCTAAACTCCCTTCTCGGCTCCTCTGGAATCACCCAGGCCGGCTGAGGCTAACAGCCACCCCCGCAACGGAGCTTCAGAATGTACACACGCCGTCTTGTCATGAACCTCAGGCCCGAGTCCGCCCAGGACGCGAAAGCCGGTTGAAGCAAAACGGTTTGAGCCCTCCAACGGCGACACGACTACTTGGCGCGCAGCCAGTTCGGCGCTCAACTTAACCTCGAACATGATGTAGGAGATGAACTCATGAGTAATATCAAAAAGAGCGGGATGAACATACTGCTGATGGCCGCTGGTGTGATCGCCCTCGGGGCAACGGCTATCTGGCAGTTTTATCGGTTCGCCACATTTAAGGATTCGGAAGGGGTCGTAGACGTGCAAGGCGGAGGACACCATTTCTGGTTGGGCCTCGGCGCGGCGCTGCTCGCCTGCCTTATCGGCTTCTTCGTGTTCTCGGTCTTGCTCCGTTACGACAGGGACGACGAGCTTCACATCACTTCCTGAGCCAGGGAGCTTGCGATGAGCGGCATGTGCAAGGATGACGGGGAGGCCCTGAATGATCTCGTATTGCCGGTACTGCGGCACGATACTGCGGCTGTGGAAGATAAAATGTCCCAACTGCCGTGAGTCGACGATGAATTGGCTACACCTGATCGTCATCGCTGTCGTCGCGGGGACGGCGGTCGTTTATCTCGTCAAGAACTTTTAGTTTCACCGTCAATGATGGCGTCAGCCCGCGACGCGTCTTTTCGACGGACAGAACACGGAAGGCCAGGCAGTTTATGACCAGAACAGATCAAGCCACACACGACGGTTTCAGCCACATCTCGAATGAGGAGGTGTGGCCGGGGGTGGATTCCAGATACCGGCTGATCGTCGTCGCCGCTTTGAGAAGCAAGCAGCTCCTGCGCGGAGCCGCGCCCCGGATCGAAGTTGACATGCAACGGCGTAAGAATACGAGCATCGCCATCGAAGAAGTCAAACGGGGGCTCGTCCCCTTCACGATTGTCAGCCCGGACCTGGAAGACAACGGTCTTGAGGTTCAACCCACAATCGGGGAGGTCATATGAGTCTGACGAAATGTACGGGCGTACGCGGAATCACCTGGATGGCATGAGGAAAAGATTATGACCATCATCGGCAAGACAGAAGAGACATTTACCGCCGGATTCGGGGACGAAGGGCCGAAGGTTCGTTTAGAGCTTAGGAACGAGACCGACCAAACACTCAGGTGTGTTGAGATTCTGACCGTCTTCCTGAAGGATGAGGAGACACCGGGCGGCGGGCCGTCGCGAGTCCATCTCAGCTTTGCGTCTCTAGATTCCATCGGACCAAAAGAGAAAGCAGTCGTGCCGCACAAAACCTGGATTGACGGCAAGCCGGCAGCGCCCTCACACGATCAGTTGGAACGCCTGAAAGCAATGGCGGGTGAAAACAGACCTTACACGCTGGACATTTCGTGGCAGGATGTTCACGGGAAAACACGATTCCAGCGGATAGCGGTGGGGCACTGAGTTCAGGCTATACCCGCGGCCACGGCGAACAAGGCGCTTGTTGGTTCCGGTAAACCTTAATGGAGCAGATGCCTTGAAGGAAGCGCGTGATGATAGTTTGCGATTTCTGTTCTTACTACCAGCAAGACGGTAAATGCGGGCTCGGCCTAAACATTCCGAAGGGAATGGGCTGTCACAGTTTTGGCCCGGCCATGGCTAGATTCTGCGCCGACCCGAAAGATTTCGTGAGTCCCAACCAGATTATCCAGATGGCTACATTCTTCGGCATGAAGGGGGCCGAGCTGAAGAAGGTGAAGCTGATGGCCGCTAGGGAAGTAAGCTCCCGCTTGTAGATTCGAGCTGGCCGAACAGGTGGCCGCCGCTCTCAACATCTAGTAGAGGCGTGAAATGACGGATGAATTATTCGAGCTGAGATCAGGTCTGTATCGCGCCGCCACCAACTATCACCGGACGGCCGGGGAATACTTCACTGCCTTGACGACTCACGCCGGGTCTAACGGGATGATGCCGCAAATCCGCCGCGACTGCCTGGAACACAGGCGAGAACACGAGCTGTTCTCTGAACTTCGTCTTGAAGATGAACGCGGCGCGGCTGGTCGAGGGCTATCAGAAAATTCTACAGACTATTTATAAGCCGAGCGAGTATTATCAGCGGGCGCTAGAGTGCCTGGGGCGAGTGTCACAGGAAGGTCCGGCTCCGCGCCAGTATGGCCTCGTCAAAGGCGCCGCGTCGTTGGCGCGCGTCACCTTCAAACTCGGCGTCCTCGACCGCGAGCGCAGGGAATTCTGGAATTTCTTCCACCGCACCCTGGCCGAGCACCGCGAGAAGTTCGCGGAGCCAATGCGACTGGCCGCGATGGGCTACCACTTCCGCAAGCTGGCTGAGGCTTATAGTTAAGTCGCGGAATAGATTCAAGGCATCTAGAGTTTGGCAGACCAAAATACTTAGGGCGTCCGTTTTGGACGCCCTAAGCTATTGATATTACTGGTGGCCAGGGACGGAATCGAACCGCCGACACCCTGATTTTCAGTCAGGTGCTCTACCAACTGAGCTACCTGGCCGGAAGTAACTTTCGTTACCTGGAGGACTTAATTGTTTTCAACTCGTTGGGAAAACCTCGATGCGGTTTCCAAGGTTGACCGGGAGACTTTACCAAAAGATTGCGCTGGTGAAAAGTGGCCAGGGGAAGGTGGTCTGGGACGAGCTGCGTAAACGCGATTCCGCCCCTTTGCCAAAGTGTGCGTTCCGTGCTATCAAGGCGAAAACCTGGGACGACAGACTTCCTTCGTGATTAGATTGCCCACCAAACGGACCCGAGAAGATATTTCCGCGATTATGCGGAAAGTGCCTTCGAAAGACACTACGCCAGAGGTTCTTCTCCGCAGGGCCTTGAAGGCTCGGGGGATTCGCTTCAAAACCTCTCTGGCCGGTTTACCCGGAAAGCCAGACCTTGTATTACCGTCACGACGCCTGGCGGTTTTTATTGACGGTGACCTGTGGCACGGTAATCAATGGGTCAGGCGCGGGCTGACTTCGTTGGAGGAACAATTCCGCCGGACCGCGTTGAGAGAATATTGGCTCAAAAAGATCAGGCGTAACATGGAGAGAGATTGCCGCGCGACGGCCTCCCTGATGTTACAGGGCTGGACTGTGATTCGTTTCTGGGAGAGTCAGATTCATAAAAACCTGGACGGCTGCGTGCAAGGCATCGTCAACGCAATCAAAGAGCGGGTTGAGCCTTCTTCTGCCGACTTACTGCCGCGGAAAACATTCATCGAGTTGTTCGCCGGAATCGGCTTGATGCGGATGGGGCTGGAGGCGCAGGGCTGGACTGTCTCTCTCGCAAATGACATTGACCCGCGGAAGAAAGAGATGTACGCAGCCAACTTCGGCGACGCCGACGAGCGCTACGTCGTCGACGACATTCACGAGCTGCCTGATAAACACGTCGTACCTCCCGCCACGCTGGTGACGGCCTCCTTCCCCTGCAACGACCTCTCACTCGCGGGCGCGCGCGCGGGGTTAAGAGGTGAGCAGTCGTCGGCCTTCTGGGGGGTCACAGACATTCTGAAGAAGATGAAACGGCTGAAGCCTCCTCTGGTGCTGTTGGAGAACGTCACAGGTTTTCTGACTTCTCACAGGGGCGCGGATTTCAGGCGGGCGTTGCTTTCCCTGAATAAGCTCGGCTATTCGGTTGACGCTTTCATACTGGACGCAGTCAATTTTGTCCCGCAGAGCAGGCGCAGGCTTTTTGTGGTTGGAATCTTGGAAGAGCTACAAACCGAGGCGTCCGGCCCGACGACTCCCGGCCAGTCAATTCAGAGCGACATCAGGCCGCAGGCCCTGACGGATTTCATCCTCGCCAATTCAGATATCAGATGGAGCCTCAGGCGTCTGCCCACGCCGCCCGCATCCGGCGCGAAACTGAGAGACGTTCTGGAAGACCTGCCGGACGACGCGCCGGAGTGGTGGAGCCGGGAGCGGGCGGAGTATCTGCTCAACCAAATGAGCGCGAGACACAGAGAGCTGGCCGAGCAGATGATCGCCGGTGAAGAGTGGTCTTTTGGCACAGTATTCCGGCGCATGAGGAACTCTCGTTCTATGGCCGAGCTGCGCTGCGACGGCGTCGCAGGCTGCCTACGGACACCGAGGGGCGGATCGGGAAGACAGATTCTGTTCAAGGCAGGTAAAGGGCGATACTTCGTCAGGCTGCTTACGCCGCGCGAGGCGGCGCGGTTGATGGGGGCTGATAAGTTTGTTCTTTCCGCCCCGGCGAATCAGGCGCTGTTTGGCTTTGGCGACGCGGTCTGCGTGCCTGTGATCGAATGGATTGCGAAGTATTATCTGAATCCGGTCGTCAACGAGCTGATGCGCGGGCGGGCGCTGTCCGTTAAAGCGGTGGAAGAAGTTTTCACGCCGGTTTCACCAAATTCAGGGGAACGGCCCTAAAAATTCGCCTGTCGCACATGTTTGTTGAATTAGTCACAAAAAGGCGTTGACAGTTTCGCGAAGAGGTGTATAATGGCGCGCGTTGAGGATGGGGTTGACGCCCAAACGTCAGCCGGTCGCAAGACAAGCCATCTGAGGCCCGAACTTCGATAGTGCCCGCCCGTGCCAGCTCGGAAGCCGCTCTCGCCCCCCGAGGACGCTCCATTCGAGCTGGCACAGCTATTTTTACCGAACCTTAAATCACCCCAGTTTGAGCCAGACACCCTCCGAAGGCGCACGGTCACCATTAACTACAAAAAGCAGGTAGTAGCCCGACGGCGCAGTGTTGTTGTCAGGGGGCGCGGTCGCCTGAACGGAGCCGCCCCCGGCAGAGACGATCTCGCAGCCGACGTAACGCTGTGACTGGTTAAAGCCGTGGGTCACTGCACCGGGGAACATCAGCACGACCTCTGTAATGCTGCCGGCGTCAGGCGTGTCGATTGTGAAATCAGACCCGTACCCGATGGTGGCCGGTGCTACTGTGATCGCTGGCCGGGCCTTGAAGAAGTAGGGCGGGAGGTAACGCTCGTGCGGCGTGAAGTCGCCGCCGGGGTCGCCGCCCACCAGCACGCTTCCGTCCGCCAGCAGGATGGCGGCCGAATGGTAACCCCGCACGTGCGCCATCGTAGGCCCCACCTGGAAGCCTGCCAGCGGATCGTCGGGGTCGAACGTCTCGACAGGGCCGCCGTCCGGCCCTCCCTCCACGCCGCCGACGATGAGCACCTGACCGTCCGGCAGGAGCACAGAGTTCACTTTGTCGCGCGGGACGTTCATATTCGGGAGCGGCTGCCACGCAGGCGCGGCGGCCGAAAGGTCTATCCACTCGGCAGACTGCTGCGTGTCGGGTGTGGCCCCGCCTGCGATGAGCACGCGCGGCTCGTAGCCAGGGGGCCGCAGCGGTAGGATCACCGCCGTGCCGTCCATGTTCGACCCGCGCTGGGAGAAGATCTGGTTGAACTGTCTGGCCGGGTCGTCTACGACCGGCGTCACCGTCCAGTCGAGCCGCCGCGCTGGCTTCTGCGGCCCGGCGATGAACAACTCGCCGTCCGGCAGCAGGAAGGTCCAGGGGTAAAAGAGATAGTCAAAGGGCAGCGCCTCAAGCTTCGACCAGGAGCCAGCGCCGCCGGGCGTAAAGACCTCAAATGAAGTGTCAACGATGCCGCTTACCGTGTCCTGCCCGAAGAGCGTCAGGGCGCGCCCGTCCCCGAGCGTGATGGTCGTCGGGTAGAACCGGCCGACGCCTGTCTCCGTAGCGTGAGACCAAGTCAGTGTCGGCGGATCGAACAGGAAGGCGCGGCGCTCCGTGTCGGGGCCGTTGGCAAGGCCGCCGTGGATGAGAATTGTGCCAGCCGCATCGTTCAGGTGAGCGTGCGCGCACGACCAGATGTTCTCGTCGGGAGAGATGTCTGAGGGCTGGTTCGCGGGCGGCGAGTAGAGGCCGGTCGCCTGATCCCAGACGCGCGACTGGTCTGGCCGCGGGCCGTAGCCCCAGAAGAGAACGCTCGTCGTGTTGGGCAGCAGCACAGCGTGCATGAAGGTGACTCCGGGCACGCCGGGCAACTCTTCCCACTTCCCGCCCGTGGCGTTCGCGCAGTGGTCGAAGTCCACAGCCGGGCAACTGTTGTCGCCTGGGTCCAGGGGCAGGCCGGTCTGCGACTGGAGCGTGGACGCCTGCTCCGACGTTAGCCAGACGGTCTGCGTCGAGCGCACCAGGCCGGCCAGCCCCTGCCTGAGGTCGCTTTCGGAGTGGCAGTGGAAGAGGAAATCGCCGCGCACCTTGAAGGGCTTGGCGTCACGCGGCCGCTTCTTGGATTCCTGGTACTTCTGGATTTCGGGCGGGAGCAGCAGCACAGGAGGGGCCGTGGTCTCGACCACGAAAGACTCCGCGGGGCCGAGGCTGCGTACGTCCATGTTCTGCTTGGCGAACTGCCAGCGCTGGCCGTGTGGGTGGAAATTGTGCCAGTTCATCCCGAGGTCCATGTTGAAGACGTACCAGCGAATCCTTTGACCCGCCGCGGCCAGGATGGTCGGCGTGTTGCCCACGAACGAGCGGCCGTTGAAGCAGAGCGACGGCAGCCGCTCGCCGCTCATGAGGTGGAAGAAGAGCGGGACGTGCAGCACGTGAGACGGCTTAATGGTGGGCTGGATGTGCGGCGCACGCGCCACCTCTTCGAGCAGTATCAGGTGCGCCTCCAGGGCGGCGTTTACCTCGCCCGCCTTGCGCCCGCCTGCGTCCGCCTGCTCCGGCGCGAGGCCCCGCTTGAGCAGTTGCGTTAGTCCGGTCGGCAGCTCGAATCGCGGCAGCTCGTCACACTCGTCGCCCGGCATCACGATGACGCCGCCGAAGAGGCCGCGGTTGACGCTCGCGCCCATGTCGCGGTAGTGGTCGTGGAACGGCCACGCGCCGATCATTTGATCTGTGACGTCGAAGCTGTAGGTCCAGGTCTGGCCAGGGCAAATCTCGTCGGAGCGGCGGCCGTCTCCGCTCTGCGTGCCGAAAGGCCACGCGCCGTCGGACTCGATCCCGTGCTTGAGCCCGTGAAGGTGAAAGCTGTGCGGGACCGTGTCCTCGTTCTTCACGTGGATGCGCAGCCAGTCGCCTGGGCTGGCGTAGATGACCGTGCCCGGCACGCGCGAGTCGTAGGCGGGCTCGTTGATGTCGGCCAGCACCAGCTTGTCCGGCTTCGGGACCACGAATCCAGGGTCCAGGTATTCGCGGTAGACCAGCGCCGTCAGCCGGCGCGCGTTCACCTCGTCGGCCGGGATAGTCCCGTCCTCGTGCCCTACGTTGCGCATGCAGTCGCGCTCGTAGACGATGGGCGGCGAGACTTCCTTGTCGGGAGCGACGGGCGAGTAGTCAGGCATGGTCTCGATTTTGAGATAGATGTCTCGGAATGGCATGGCTGAATTCCTCCTGCGATCCGGTGTCGGAGTAACGGTGAGCGTCCGATGATCTTGACCGGATGGTGACGTGAGGCTGACGAGCGAAGGTTCGCCGTCAGCGGGTAAGCGAGGATGAAAACGGCCGCACAATATTCCCGTTGGCGGCGAATGTCAATAGTCAGGTTCTGTGAAGAATCGCCTACTGGATGCCGGCGCGCTCGCGCAAGAGTTCCGACTCGCGGTTCGCTTCGGCGATCACTTCCCGCTCGTCCATAGACAGCAGCTCGCGCTCGCGCATGAGGAGCCGGCCGTCAACGACGACAGTCTGGACATCGTTCGCCTGCGCCGAGTAGACGACGGCCGAGGTGACGTCCGAGGGCCGCGGCGTCGAATGGAGCTGGTCGAGCTTGACCACGATCACGTCGGCGCGCTTCCCCGCTTCGAGGCTGCCAAGTTCGCGCTCCAGGCCGAGCGCGCGAGCGCCGTCAATCGTCGCCAGCCGCAGCGCACGCCACGCGGGCAAGGCATCGGGCCCGTGCGCGACCTTTTGCAAGAGCGCGGCCGAGCGCATCTCCGTGAACATGTCCAGGCGGTTGTTGCAGGGCGCGCCGTCCGCGCCGAGCGAGACGGAGACGCCGCGCTCCAGCATCTCTTTGACGCGCGCGACGCCTGAGCCCAGCTTGAGGTTGGACGACGGGCAGTGCGCGACGTGTGTGCCAGTTTCGGCCAGGATACTTAATTCCGCGTCGTCTAGATGGACGCAGTGAGCGAGCGCGACGTGCGCGCCCGTCAACCCGAGCGAGTCGAGGTAGGCGACGTTGCGCTGCCCCGTTTCGCGCTCGACCATCTCGATCTCTGTGCGGTTCTCGGAGGCGTGCGTGTGAACCATCACGCCCCGCTCGCGCGCGAGCCGCGCGACCTCCGTGAGCAGCTCGCGCGTGCAACTGACGGCGAAGCGCGGCGCGAAGCAGTAGCGTATGCGCCCCCCTGCGCGATTGTGCCAATCTTCCAGCAGCGCGAGCGATTCGTCGATGGAGCTTGCGGTCTCTTCGTGCAGGGCGGCGGGCACGCCGTCGCCTTTGTCCATCATGCACTTGCCGAGGGTCGCGCGCCAGCCCGTCTCCTCGACCACGCGGAACGCTTCCGCAGTGTGGCTGACCGTCTCCATCGTCAGCGCGCAGGTCGTCCCGCCTTTAATCATCTCGGCGACGGCGAGCCGCGCAGACGCCCTCGCGCTGGCTGCCGTGTGCGCGGCCTCCATCGGCCAGACGCGTGTTTTGAGCCAGTCGATCAGCGACAGGTCATCGGCCGCGCCGCGAAACAGCGTCTGGCACAGGTGTACGTGAGTCTGCACGAAGCCGGGCAGCACGGCGCAGCCCCCTGCATCTATGACGACGTCCGCGCCTCCGACTTCTACGCCGACGGACGCGATGCGGTCACCGCGGATAAGCAGGTCGCCGGAGAGGATTGCGCCCCTTGCGTCCATCGTCAGCAGCGTGCCGTTTTTGATGAGAGTCGTCTGTTCCCTCATTGCGCCGAAAACTTTAATGTAAAAACGCAAAAGGTAAAAGGCAAAAGGGAAGATGAAAGGATTGCCCTTCGCCTTCCCTTTTGCCTTTTACCTTGTGACTTTTGCCTTACTTGGCCGCCTTGCGGCTGGCCGGAGCCGTCGTCTCCGCGGCCTCGCCCTCGGCGGCCTCGGCGGTCACTCCCACCTCGTCGCCCGCCACGGGGATGCCGAGAGCGCGGCGCACGTCGTTCTCAATGCGACGCAGCATCTCCGGGTTGTCCTTCAGGGTCTGCTTGGAGTTCTCGCGGCCCTGGCCCAGGCGCTCGCCGCTGTAGGAGAACCAGGCCCCGCTCTTCTCGACGACCTTGTTGGCGACGCCGAGGTCAATCGCGTCGCCCTCGCGCGAGATGCCCTCGCCGTACATGATGTCAAACTCGCACTCGCGGAAGGGCGGCGCGACCTTGTTCTTGACGACCTTGACTTTCGTGCGGTTGCCGACCACGCGGTCGCCGTCCTTGATGGCCCCGATGCGGCGGATGTCCAGCCTGAGCGAGGCGTAGAACTTCAGCGCGCGCCCGCCGGTCGTAGTCTCCGGCGAGCCGAACATGACGCCGATCTTCTCGCGAATCTGGTTGATGAAGATGAAGCAGGTGTTCGACTGCGCGACGATGGCCGCCAGCTTCCTTAAAGCCTGTGACATCAGGCGCGCCTGCAAGCCCGGCAAGCTATCGCCCATCTCGCCGTCCAACTCAGCGCGCGGCACGAGCGCCGCCACCGAGTCTATGACGATCACGTCAACGCCGTTCGAGCGCACAAGCGCCTCGGCAATTTCCAGAGCCTGCTCGCCCGAGTCTGGCTGGGAGATTAAAAGCTCGTCGATGTTGACGCCGAGCTTGCCCGCGTACTCCGCGTCCATCGCGTGCTCGGCGTCTATGTAGGCCGCGACGCCGCCGGCCTTCTGCGCTTCGGAGACGATGTGCAGCGCCAGCGTGGTCTTGCCGGAGCTTTCCGGCCCGTAAATTTCAATGATGCGCCCGCGCGGCACGCCGCCGACGCCGATGGCCGAATCAATGCTCAGCGAAGTCGTAGAGATCGCGGGGATATCAGAGACCTCGCGCTCGCCGAGCCGCATGATCGAGCCCTTGCCAAATTTCTTCTCAATATTGAGCAGCGCCGCTTCGACCGCTTTCCCGCGATCCGCGCCGAATCTGTCTTCTGCCATCACAAACATCTCTTTTCTACCGTTCCTTTTCTCACGTTTCGTGGGTGTGTGAAAACTACTCTCGGTCTGGTTCGGCTAACTACGCCCGTTCCGCGAACGAAAGGCAGTATAACACACACGACGCGAGAATGGAACAGTGTTTCACGCGTGCAACGAACTTTTTTTTTCGGGGTGGGAGGCGACTCACGGGTCACCGCGCCTTGCGGGTATAGCACGGCCGGGGCGCATCCCGCAAGCGGAGCCTTTAGCCGGTAGTGTCTTAAATCTGTGTTGCTAATCCTCGCACGGGATACATAGGCCGCCTGCGGTAGTGTCTTAAAAGTGTATTGCTGGTCAGTGGGAATGTTTCGGCTGGCTCGGCAATCTGGCGGGCAGGTCAAGCTCGTCATCAATCAGCACGTCTGTTGAGACGCCTACTAGCCGGGCGTAGCGAAGAAGCACAGGTAAGGGCGGCTCGCGGTTGCCAAGTTCATAAGCCGAGATTCTGCTGCGAAAGAACTCTTCAGCCAGACCTAAACGCTCAAGCATTCCATCCTGAGAAAGACCTAAGGCTAGGCGAATCTGCTTGAGCTTTTCGGCAAGGCGCTCAGGCTTTTGGCGCGGCGCTCCCATCAGGACAGACCTCCTGACGGAGCAAAGCCATTTAGACAAGCCTTGCTTTTAGACACAACTGTGTCTAATATATGCCCGCTCAATTTTGTCGCCGTGAGAATCCTTTTCTTCTCAACGGCGATGCTCATTACTCGCTTGAGGTCTTGAGGCGTCGCATGTAGCCGTTGCTAGTTATCAAACAAACCGCGCGCATCTTATGAGAAAAAGAGACGAGTATCAATCTAAAGTCACGGCTGATACGGGCCTCGCCCGCGGCCGTGTTCCCGCCCCTCTCCTGAAAGATATGGGCGCACGCCCCGGCGACCGTCTGATCTTCCGCCTGGATGAATCTGGAAAGGTCGCCGTGAGCCTCGCGCGTTTGAAGAAGAAACCAGCCAAGAGACGCCGCTAACAATCTCGCACGCCCGCTCGTAGGGTGAGAGGTGGGCTGTGCGGCGGGCCGCCGCGTGAGCCGCTGGCCTGAGAATGCGCGCGGCGGCCTTGCTTTCGCCTCAACTAACTAAACTTGGAAAAACGGACACTACCCTTTAGCCGCCCAGATATTCCTGAAGGCCGCGGCCCGTGCGCTGCTCGAACTGTTCTGTGAGCGACGGCACGCCGCCCGCGCTCTCGTCCCTGGAGAGGCGCTCGACGCGCCACATGGGGAAGAAGAGGTCTGTCAGGCCGATGAAGGGCTCGTCGCGCGCTACGGCCCGTACCCAATCGTCGAAGGCGTTCAGGTCGAGGCCGCGCAGGAAGACGCCGGCCGCGCTAATCTCATCAAGCACGCCCCAGCACTTCTCGCGCGGGCTGTGCAGGACGAGCATGACGGCCGCGCCCGGCTCGATTCCACGCCTCCCGGCGTCAAGCTTTTCGCCTGCCTCAGACATCTCTCTTCTCCTCCAGGGGAAGGAGGCCGCGCGCGAAGTCGCCTACGCGCTGTGCCAAATCTGCCGCGCCCGCGAGCCTCTCGATCTCGGCCACGAGCGCCGAGCCGACGACTGCGGCGTCCGCGTAGCGCCAGGTCGCGGCCACCTGTTCGGCGCTCGAAATCCCGAAGCCGACGGCGACGGGCAGGTCCGAAAAATTCCGCACGCGCCCGACCAATCGCTCTGCCTCCCGGCTTACGTCCGTGCGCGCGCCCGTGACGCCCGCGCGCGAGACGGCGTAGATGAAGCCGCTCGCGCGTTCGGCCACTAGCCGTAGGCGCACGTCTGTGGAGGTCGGCGCGACCAGAAAGATCATGTCCAGCTCGTGCGCCTGAAGTTGGGCGTGGAATTCTCCGGCCTCTTCCGGCACGAGGTCCGTCACGAGCACGCCGTCTACGCCCGCGCGCGCGGCCTCGCGGCTCAAACGCTCAGGCCCGTATTGCAAGAGCGGGTTGTAATAACTGAACAGCACGACGGGCACGCCTCTCATCGACGCACGCGCCCGCGCCACCACGTCCAGCACCTCGCCCAGGCCGAAGCCGTGTCGCAGCGCGCGCTCCGAAGCTCTCTGGATGACGGGGCCGTCGGCCACCGGGTCGCTGAACGGCACGCCCAGCTCTATCACGGTCGCGCCGGCCTCGGCCAACTCGACGAGCAGGCGGCCCGTGGTCTCCAGGTCCGGGTCGCCGGCCGTGACGAAGGGAATCAGGCCGCGCCTTCCCTCGCGCTTCAGGCCGGCGAAGGCTTCTGTAATCCTACTCATGAGACTCCGCGACCGTATGCACGTCTTTGTCGCCGCGCCCCGAGAGGTTCACGATCATGATTTGATTCTGTGCCATTTCGCGCGCGACCTTGAGGGCGTGGGCGACGGCGTGTGCGGATTCGAGCGCGGGCGTGATGCCTTCGAGCCGCGAGAGAAGCCGGAAG
This sequence comes from uncultured Acidobacteriota bacterium, assembly GCA_963848875.1. Lineage (GTDB taxonomy): Bacteria > Acidobacteriota > Blastocatellia > Pyrinomonadales > Pyrinomonadaceae > QHXM01. Next base: position 2,592,898 of record CAWKFJ010000005.1, on the reverse strand, counting down.
GCTTCGAGCGCTTCAGAGTCGGAGGCCGAGACGTACTCGACTCGGCCCGCGTCGTGCAGGTAGGCGTGCTCCGGGCCGATGGAAGGATAGTCCAGGCCGGCCGAGACAGAGTGGGTCGCGGCGATCTGCCCGCGCTCGTCTTGCAGAACGTAGCTCATGGTCCCCTGTAGGACGCCGGGCCGCCCGCCCCCGCTGCGGTTGAAGCGCGCCGCGTGCTGGCCCAAAAGGTCGCCGCTCCCTCCGGCCTCGACGCCGATCATGCGGACGCCATCGTCCGAGAGGAACGGATAGAACAGTCCGATTGAGTTGGAGCCTCCGCCCACGCACGCGACCAGCGTGTCCGGCAGCCGCCCTTCACTTTCGAGAATCTGCGCGCGGGCCTCGCGCCCGATGACGCTTTGAAAATCGCGGACCATCAAGGGGTACGGATGCGGCCCGAGCGCGCTGCCCAGAAGATAGTAGGTCTCGGCGGGCGAGCCGACCCAGTCGCGCAGCGCCTCGTTGATGGCGTCCTTCAAGGTGCGCGAGCCTGCGTCCACCTCGCGCACCTCCGCGCCGAGCAGCTGCATGCGAAAGACGTTGAGCCGCTGGCGGCGGATGTCTTCCGCGCCCATGTAGACGACGCACTCCAGGCCGAAGAGCGCGCAGACGGTCGCCGTGGCGACGCCGTGCTGGCCCGCGCCCGTCTCGGCTATGACGCGCCGCTTGCCCATCCGGCGCGCGAGCAGGACTTGGCCCAATGCGTTGTTGATTTTGTGCGAGCCCGTGTGCGAGAGGTCTTCGCGCTTGAGGTAGATGCTTGCTCCGCCCGCCTGTTCCGTCAACCGCGCGGCGCGGAAGAGCGGCGTCGGCCGCCCCGAATAATCGCGCAGCAGCCCCTCGAACTCGGCCCGAAACTCGGAGTCGCCGCGCGCCGCTTCATACGCCGCCGTCAACTCTTCGAGCGGGGCCATCAAGGTCTCCGGCACGAAGCGCCCGCCGTACACGCCCCAGTGGCCGAGCGCGTCCGGCTCAGTTTTGGCACTAAATGTCATAGCAGCACCGTCAATCAGCCTGTTGCGACAGCTTATCACATGGCGGCTGATTACGAGTGGACTGCTGCGGCGGCGACCGCCGTGCGATTGCGGCCTCCGCGCTTGGCGTCGTAGAGCGCTGCGTCCGCCGCGGCGTAGAGCGCGCGCTCGGCAGAGGCGTGTGCGGGGCAGGCCGCCAGGCCCAGGCTGATGGTGACGACGCCGACGCCTTCGACCGGCGTGGCCTGGACGACGTGGCGCAGGCGCTCGGCGGCCGCCAGCCCACGCTCGTCGTCAGCGCCGGCCAGCAGCAGCGCGAACTCTTCGCCGCCGAGCCGCGCGCCCGTGTCGTTGTCGCGCGACATCTCCAGCAGCGCGCCGGCCACGTGCCGTATGACGCGATCGCCGGCAGAGTGACCGTGCTTGTCGTTGATCTGCTTGAGGTGGTCAACGTCAGCCAGCACGAGCGCGCAGGGGGCGTTGTAGCGCCGCCACCTTTCGACCTCGTGACCGAGGGCCGTGCGGAAGCGCCGGCGATTCGCCAGGCCCGTCAGGTAATCCCTGTCGGCCTCCGCGCGCAGCCGGTCCACGGTCTGCTTGAAGTGTACGAGCTGGGCGACGCGCGCGACGAGCAGCGAGACTTCCGCGGGCATTTGAAAGTAGTCGAAAGCGCCGAGCGACATCGCCTCGCCGCGGCGCGCTGCGGTCGAGGCCGCGTCGCCTAAAAGGATTACGGAGACGCCGTCGTCTGCGCGGGCTAGCGACGCCAGCAGCTCGTCTGCGCTGATGCCTCTGAGGCGAACGTCTACGACGACAAGGTGCGGGCGCGTGCGCCTGAGCGAGACGAGTGCGGCCGCGCCGCCCGTGACGCCGACGACGGCGAAGCCGGCGCGTTCGAGCGTCGCTCCGTAAGCGGCTACGGAGGGCTCGTCCGTCACCAGCAGCACGCGGCCCTGGTCGCGCGCGCGCGTTCGTTCATTGGAAATTGCCTGGGCTGTTGCAGTCATAAAATTCAGGAGTCAGGAGTCAGGAGTCAGGAGTCAGGAAAAAAGAGAATCTGTAAAGGCGGTCGCCGCCGATTCCCTTCTGACTCCTGACTCCTGACTTCTGTATTCTGCTTTTGTGAGATGACGGGGGATGGCCGCGCGGACGACGCGCTCTGCGCTCGCTTTGACGCTCGTCTCTGGGCCACAACCGACAGGATAACCGATGGGGCCGGGCCGGCGTCAAGGTTTAACGCGCGCGGCGGCGACGAAGGCGCGCACACGCGCAGGGTCTTTCCGACCGGGCGCGCTCTCCAGACGGCTGCACGCGTCCACAGCGTAAGGTTCGACGGCCCAGACCGCCGCGGCGACGTTCTCCGGCCCAAGGCCGCCCGCGAGGAAGAGGCGCGGGACCAATTCCCTCACCCGACGAGCGACGGCCCAGTCAACGACCAGGCCCGTCCCACCGCGCTCCCTGTCGGAGAAGGCGTCGAGCAAGATAGCGTCCGCTTCGTATTCGAGCACGCTCTCCGGCTCGAAGTTAGAGCCTGCGCGCAGCGCCTTGATGACGAAACGCCCGCGAAGCGCGCGGCAGTATTCCGGCGTCTCGTCGCCGTGCAACTGCACCGCCGTCAGCCCAACTTCATCCGCCACGCGCGCGACCTCTTCCGGCTCGCCCCCGTTAACGAACACGCCGACCCTCATCACAGACTCCGGCAGACGGGCCGCCATCCGACGCGCCTCTTCGGGCGCGACGTAGCGCGGGCTCCGGCGATAAAAATTGAACCCGAGCGCGTCGGCCCCGGCCTCCACGGCCGCCAGCGCGTCCTCCAGATTCGTGATGCCGCAGATTTTGACGATCATCAGAACTCCCACCAGGGACGATTGATAATAGCCCAGCGTCGTCCCGCCAGGGACGATTGATAATAGCCCAGCACTTCAGTGCTGGGAAATAGTGCCAAAAATATTTGAGTCCCGTAGGGACGACCGAACCTTCTGCCGTCCCTACGGGACTCAATCTTTCTACCGTCTTGATCCCTGAAGTGCTGGGCTATTTTCGGTCGCCCCTGACGGGGCTGAAAACTCAAGAGCTTCCTTCTTTGATCACGAACTGCTTGTAGTGGTCGAACCTCTCAAGAATCCGGCTGACGTAGGTGACGGGCTCCAGGCCGCGGCAGAAGCCGAACTTGACGACGGGGTCGGCGGAATATTGCTGCGTCGATTTTTGGAGGAGCCAGTAGGAGACGTCGTCCCACTTCGTCGGGTCGCCGCCGTACTTCTCGGTCAGGCGTTGCGCGTCCTCGACGTGGCCCGCGCCGCAGTTGTAGGAGGCCAGGATGAACTTGAGCCGCTCATTCTCGTCCGGGATGCGCCTGGCCCAGCGCTCCGAGAGCCACTTCAGGAACCTGACCGCGCCCGCGACGTTGTCCTCCGGGTCGAGCGCGTCGCGCACGCCGTACTCGCGCGCGGTGCGCGGCATCAGTTGCAGCAAGCCGGTCGCGCCCGCCCAAGAGCGCGCCGCGGGCTTGAAGCGCGACTCCTGAAACATCTGCGAGCCGAGCAGCCGCCAGTCCCAGCTCAACTCGGCGGCGTACTTCTTCAAGAGCGTGTCGAACTCGCAGAGCTTGCCGGTCGTCGAAGTCAAATAATCGCTCGCCACGCGTTCCAGGTGGCTGCGGCGGTCCACGAAATATTTTTTGTAGAGGCGGTCGAAGAGCGCGCCGTTCTTCTTCTCCTCGATCCAGCGGTTCAGCTCGCTTGCCAGCTCGGGCGCGTTCTTCCTCACGGCCCACGAGACGCTGTGCGAGCGCCCGACGATGGGGCGCACCTTGAGGTTCTTGAACTCAGCCTCCTTCAGCTCGGCCAGGTTGCTCTGCATGACTGTGAACTCGACCTCGCCCGCCGCCACTTTTTGTGCCAGCGCCTCGTCCTCAATTTTGCCGCCCAGCTCGACGACGTTGACGTCGCCGGAAATCTGGTCCGAGAGTTCTACGAGCGTGCGGTGGTAGGCAGACTGTTCCGGCAGGGTGACTGTCTCGCCGGCGAGTTGCGCCGGGCGTGTGATGCGTCGCGCCTGAATCTCCATCTCAGGCAACTCTTCGTCCGGGCCGGGCTGGAGCGCCTTCTCCGCAGGCTCCGGCAGGTTCGCCTTGTCGGGCGGTATTTCCTGCTGCACGAGCGCGGGCTCCGTGCGATACAACTCGCGCGTGAAGGCGACGTTCTGCTTGTCCTCCTCGGTCGGAATGAGACGCGCCGCGGCGATGTCGCCGTCGCCCGCGTTGAGCATCGGGTAGATGCTTTTGTGGTCGGTGACGACGACGACCTTGAGCGCCACGCCCAGCTCCCTGGCGAACTCCTGGAGCAGCTCGAACTCGTAGCCCATCGGCTCGCCGCGGTAGAGGAAGTAGGTGGTCGAGTTGTAGGGCGCGAGGACTGTGAGCTGGCCGCGCGTCTTGATCTCTGCGAGGTCGCGCTTGATGGGCTCGACCATAGGCAAATTCGTGCGGCGGTCAATCGTGTCCACGGCCTCGAAGTCCGGCGGCTTGTGGTTGAGCGTGCGCGTCAGAAAGAAGACGGTGAGCGCCGAGCAGACAATGACGACCGTCCCGAGGATCAATCCCGTCCGAGTTCTCGCAGTCATGTGCGTTAGCCCTGTCTCGAAAGAGTGGCGTTTGCGGAGGACGCTTTCAGGGGGAAGTGTGGAGCGAGAAACTTTTATGTCAAAAGGCGGGGCGAAGTCAATAATTTTGGGAACTCACGCGCCGTCGCCGATCAAGTCGCGGAGCGCGTGGCCCGGCCTTTCGGCGCGCATCAGGGATTCGCCGACGAGGAAGCCGCTGTAGCCGAGGGCGCGTAGCCGCCGCAAGTCGTCGCCGGATTTCAATCCGCTCTCGGCGACGAGCGTGAGCCCCGGCGCGGCTTCTTGGGCCAATTCGACTGAAACGTCGAGCGAGACTTTGAAGGAGCGCAGGTCGCGGTTGTTGACGCCGACGAGCGTCGCCCCCGCGGCCGCGGCGCGGCGCAGTTCGTCCTTCGTGTGGACTTCGACCAGCGCGTCCAGACGCAGCTCGTCCTCCGTGACGCGCCGCAAGCGGCGGAGCGTGTCGTCGTCGAGCGCGGCGACGATCAGGAGCAGCGCGTCCGCGCCCGCGGCGGCGGATTCCCACAGTTGATACTCGTCGAAGATGAAATCCTTGCGCAGCACGGGAACGCTCGCGGTCGCGCGGACGGCCGCGAGGTCTGAGAGCGAGCCACGGAAACGGTCCTCTTCGGTCAGGACGGAGATCGCCGCCGCGCCGCCCGCCTCGTACTCGCCCGCGAGAAGCTGTGGGTCCGCGTCCGCGCGGATGATCCCCTTCGACGGCGACGCGCGCTTGAACTCCGCGATGACGTTCAGGTGCCCTGGATTTTCAAGAGCATGACGAAGGGCGTGCTCCTGCGCCTTGCGCCGCACCTCCGCGGCCAGCGCGCGCAACTCTGCGGCCGGCCGCTCCCGCTTCGCTTCTTCGAGCCGCGCTCTCTTGAGGGCCATGATTTCCGTCAGAAAGTCCGACATACATTGGCTATGTGAACATATCTTCCCACCGGAAGAAAGGCACGAGGCGATGCAATTTCGCAATCCGGGCGGCGAGGAGTTCTTGTCCGCCGACGAGCATCGAAGTGTGCCCCGCAAACTGCGTCTTGCTTAAAGCTCCGCGGAACTCTTTAACGGCCGCCGTGAAGGCGCGCCGGTCAAGGAGCAGTTGGCCGCTGGCAAGCAAACTTTTGGCTGATGCGACCTGCTTGCGCTGTCCGGCGTTTGAAGCGACGGCCTCTGCCCTGGCGACTGAGTCCACGACGATTGATTTAGCCGTCAGGGCGAGCAGGCTTTTATACTTAGTCAATTGAAGAGCGGGGTCAGACTTCTCCGCAGCTTCCAGGTGGCCGATAGCCTGCTCAAGTTTCACGAGGGTCGCAGGGCGCGCGCCCTGCGCGAGTTTGTCGAGCGCGCCGTCGTGCGCTTTCCCGCCGTTATTTCCCTGTAGGTCCGCGACGGCAGCGTTGAGCGCGGTCTTCGCGGCGGGCTTGGTCGAAGTCAGGCGCGAAAGGTCAGAGACCATCCTGCTCATCGCGGCAGCCGGGGTGACCACTTGAATGGGACGAGTCGCGGTCCCTGTCCCTGTGTCGTCATCCTTCACCGACAGCAACAAATTGTACGTGGCCGCCTGATTGTAAGTGTGGCTTCCGGTCGTAGCGGCTGTCACCGTGCCTAGATTTTCGATACTCGCGTCGCCCCAGTTTCTGGTCGCCGTGCGTGTGTCCTGCGTGCCGACATCCGTGTAGCTCTCATAAGAGGTGAGGGGCAGCCCGACCAGGGCTATGTCCGTGACTGTTACCTCCTGGCCGCCCTGATCCACTACCCTGTCAATCCGTACTACGGGATTCACGTTACCGACACTGATGCTCGTGTTGGCGGCCCCGGCCCCGTTGTCTTTATCCCTGACATCGATCCGAATCGGGTAGACATCCGAGGACGTTCCCGTCGGGTTGTCATCCAGATACCTGTGGGTGATGTTGTAGACCGTCGTGCCGGCCGGCAGGTTGATCGTCTGGGGGCTCCCTTCCCCCCAGTTGACGACGAGACTGAAGCTGTCATTGACGCCCGGATCGGTGATCACGCCGTTGACGGTTTCGACCCCGTTTTCGAGAATGTTCAGGCCGCTGGCCGTGATGGTGGGGGCCACGTTGTTAACCGTCACCTGGAACGTGTATGTCGTCTGCCCCCTCTCGTAGCTGTCGTCCGCCGTGACGCTGACCGTGTAACTACCATTGTCATTGTAAGTATGCGTCGGGGATTGGCCGGTCGAACTCCCGCCGTCGCCAAAGCTCCATGCGTAGGTGAGCGCGTCTCCGTCCGGGTCAGCGCCCGCGGCGGAGAACGCGAGAGACGAGCCCTCCAGCGCCGGCGAGGTCAGCAACGAGCCGGTGACGGTCGGCGGCCTGTTGATGGTGAAAGTTTGGGGGGCGGTATTGGCGCTATTAAACGCGTACATCCAGACGTTGCCATCGTCGTTCTTAATTTGACGCGAGTCACACACGTCGCCCGCGGCTGTCACGAACGCGGGGCTGCCGCCGGCTGACTTGACCACTCCGACGTTGAAATACTTACGATGAAACTCGGCGAACAAGAACCGCTCGCACTCGACGGAGCCGCTGAGCAACAAAGGTATCTCATAAACTCCGTTATTGATAGTATCCCCTGATTGCCCGTATTTCTGGTGTAGATGCCCCGCAAAGATAGCCACCACGTTCTGATTGGCAATGGCGTCTGTGAAGCTCTCGTTACTCCTCACATCAAAGTTGTCAGTGGCGTCATGCATGTTGATGACGATGTATTTGTTGTCCTTGGTGGCGGCAGCCAGGTCAGCCTTCAACCAGGCGTAAGACTGCGTGACACTGAAGGAAGGAGACTCATGTGCGCCGTACACGCCTAGCTCGTAGATGTCCTGAATGACATCATGGATGGTTGTTACCTTCGGGAGGTTGACCGCATAGTTCGGGCGGTTATGAAGTTGGACGAAATGGAAATTCCCGATGTCGAAGGAGTATGAAAGGCTGCCCTTGCTTCCGCTGGGCCATTCATCCGGGCAGGGAATGTCGTCAGAGTCCTGGTCTTGCGCCGTGCCGGTCGTTCGGTAACAGGCGGCGACGGGGCCTGAGAACCGATAGGTGTCCACTTTTATCCAACCATCATCCCCTTGAAAGATATTCCCGGTATTCCCCTCAATCGTGAGCTTGATGTCTGTAGAGCCCTTCGGAATGAGGATCTTTTTGGTTTGGAGGACCGGGAACGAGCCGGAGTTCTTTTCAACCTCCTTGCCGTTCTCCTTGTAAGTCACCTTAAAGCGCGTCGAGAACGCGCCCTTGCCGACCACGGCCACGAATCCGCTCAAGTCTCTATTGACTATCGCCGGAAGGTCCTGAATGGTATTCGCCATGTACCAGACGGCCTGCTTCGCACACCTCTTGGCGTCCGGGTAGTAGAGGGGAAGATAGTAACAAGTGTCATCGCCTGCATTGTTACTGTAATCGTGGTTGCCGAGCCCTGGGTAGAGCGTATACTTCAGGTCGTCGCGGTTGTAATGATCCATGAAGAGGTGTGCCTCATCCCTCTGCCAATAGGCCGTCAGGTCTCCGTTGATGATTATTCCCGACGGCTCGACGATGTTCGCGCCGGCCCCCATCTTGAGACTGGCAGGCCATTGACCGAGGCTCATGATGTGATTCATGGCCGAGACCGTGTTCTCGTTGGTCTGTTTCGCCTTTCGACTTTTACAGTCGCCCGAGTTCGTGCAATCCGGGTCCTGTCCTTCCCTCCACCAATTGAATTGAGTATCGGAAGCGATAATCATTGAGATGCCATCTTGACTGGCGGCCGGGGCCGGCGCGGGGGCGGTCGAATCCGCTTCGGTAGTCGTGAGCAGGATAATCCCGAAAAAGATAGATAGGACTGAGAATGCTCGTCTCATCGCAGATTCCTCCTTTGAGAGGTGTGAAGGTCGGGTTAACGGGAGGCGTGAAGCCGATGAGATTCAGGCTGTCTACAGCGGGTACACGCGAGGTCAGTACGCGCGTGGACAATATGCCCGCCCGGCGCAGATGTCAATCTTTTTAGCTTGAGGATATGCGGGGTCGCTTTGGGAATTGAGTGAGAATAGTTCGGCGGCTCAATTCGTCGCGCCAATCAGCCGTTCGAGCTTGGCGGAGGCCGCGCCGCTGTCAATGCTCTCTTCGGCGAGCCGCGCGGCCGCGGGAAGGTCTGCCGCTTCTCCGCCGACCAGAAGGGCGGCGGCCGCGTTCATTACCACGAGTGAGCGCGCCTCGTCGCGTCGCGTGCCGTCCAGCACGGCGCGGATTACACGGGCGTTATCCTCCGCGTCGCCGCCGCGCAGGTGTGCCAATTCTGAGCGCGCCAGACCGAACTCCTCCGGCGCAATCTCGAAAGTTTTCACGCGGCCGCCGTGCGCCTCTGCGACGAAGGTCGTGCCCGCGAGCGTCACTTCGTCCAGGCCGTCCGCGCCGTGAACCACCCAGGCGCGCTCGGTCCCCAAACGCGCGAGCGCCTGCGCGACGGGCTCGGCCAGCGCCTTGTGCCAGACGCCTATGAGCTGACGGCGCGCGCCCGCGGGGTTCGTGAGCGGGCCGAGCAGGTTGAAGGTCGTGTGGACGCCGAGTTCGCGGCGCACGCCGGCCACGCGCTTCGTCGCGCCGTGGTAGAGCGGTGCGAACATGAAGCAGATGCCGAACTCGTTCAGACAACTCTCGGAGATTTCCGGGCCGACAGAGACGTTGACGCCGAGAGCCGTGAGCACGTCCGCGCTCCCCGAGCGGCTCGTCGCGGCGCGGCTGCCGTGCTTCGCCACCGCGAGCCCCGCGCCAGCGATGACGAAGGCCGCCGCGGTCGAGACGTTGAAAGTCTTGGCGTGGCTCGACCCCGTGCCCGCCGTGTCTATGAAGCGCTCGTGCCGGCAGTTGATTCTCGTCGCGCGCGCGCGCATGGCCTGGGCCATTCCCGCCAGCTCCTCGACCGTCTCGCCCTTGACCGCCAGCGCGACGAGCGCCGCCGCGATCTGCGCATCCGTCGCCTCTCCGTCGAGCAGAGCGTCCAGCAGCGCCTCGGCCTCCTCGCGCCGCAAGTCCTCGCCGCGCATCAAGCGCAGCAAGAGAGAGCGCAGGCCGCTGCCCGCCTGCGGCTCGTCCTTTCGCGCAGGCGTCGGCAGCAGCCAGGCTGGCCGCCCGCCGCTCGCTCTCTGATCGTCGGTCATAATCTCTTTCTGAAGTGGACGAGCCTGGACGACTCTTCGTAGCCCAGTCGCAGGTGGGCCGCGATGCTGACCTCGTTCCACAGGTAGCAGTCAGAGGCCATCTCCGCGCACCCGCGAGAGCGCGCCCAGTCTTCGGCGGCGCGGACGAGCAGACGGCCGACGCCTTGCAGCCTCACGTCCGCGTCCACGTACCAGCCTTCGACGTAGCCCACGTCGCGCGTCTCGCAATCCTCCGCGACATCACGTATGCCTGCCTCGGCGAAGCCTGCGAGCTTGCCGTCCTCTCTCTCCGCGACGAAGACGGTCGCGCGGCTCTCCTCGCGCAGCCAGGACGGCATCTCGGCCGTGAGGTCTGCGGCGGTCGAGTCCGGCCAGAGCCCCAGCCTCAGACGCAACATCTCGTCCCGGTCCTCTGTGGTCACGCGGCGAATCAGCATCGTTACAGCTTCAGAAAATTCGAGAGCAGTTTTTTGCCGTCGGTCGTGAGGATGGATTCGGGGTGAAACTGCACGCCCTCTATCTTCAGCTCGCGGTGGCGCAGGCCCATGATGACGCCGTCGGGCGTGGTCGCGGAGACTTCCAGGCAGTCCGGCAAACTCTCGCGCTCGACGACGAGCGAGTGGTAGCGCCCGGCCTTGAAGCGGTAGTCTAAGCCGTCGAAGATCGTCCGCCCGTCGTGGCAAATCTCGGACGCCTTGCCGTGGACGAGCGAGGGCGCGCGCACCACACGCCCCCCGAAGACCTGGCCGATGGCCTGGTGCCCCAGGCACACACCCAGAATTGGCACACGGCCCGCGAACTGCTCGATGATCTTCGTCGTCACGCCCGCGTCCTCCGGCCTCCCAGGCCCCGGCGAGATCAGAATCTTATCCGGGCAGCAACGCGCCTCCACATCCTCGACCGTCACCTCGTCATTACGCCGCACCTCTATCTCCTCACCCAACTCCCCCAGGTACTGCACGAGGTTGTAGGTGAACGAATCGTAATTGTCTATGACGAGAACGTGCATATGATATTCGTACCGGCCTTCGCAAATTTAACCATTTTTTCGAGGCGAAAAGCCAGCGAGACAGTTATGTCAGTTCAAAAAGTGTCACACCTCTGAAACCAAGGCGGCGTGAGAGTGTTAGTCTTTCGCCCCGGCCACCAGCAGGCCACTTTCAGAAGGAGGCTCACATGCTCGCCTTGCTACTCACCTTGCTCCTGACGCCCCAAGCGCCCCAAACCGAGTACGGCCAGCTTGAAGAGTTGAAAGGTTTGACGAAAGTCTTCGTCGATACGGGCGGGAACATGAAGGACCGCGGACGCATTGAGAATGAGATTCGCAAGTCCAGGATCGGCGTCGAGCTGCTAGACTCCCAGGATGGCGCAGAAGTCGTCCTGAAATTCGGCGGAGGCAAGGAGAATGTAACCGACGATTCATTCAGTTCAGTCCTGTTCCCCAGCCTGGGCGTTTTCCGCACGGTCAACGTCGGCGATGGGCACGTCTACGTTTACCGGGACGGTAAAGCCAAACTCGTCATGTCATACGAGGGCGTGGAGACGCACCTCTGGGAGAAGAAGCCCGCGAAGAACTTCGGCAAGAGATTCGTAGAGGCTTACAAGAAAGCTAACAGTTTGAAATAGGTCGCGCCTGCCACAATCCCACACGCCCTCGCGCTCGCCCCCTCCTGCCTCATTAAACCTTCCGCCAAGTTTTAGCCAACGGTTTTTCGCCGCGCGAATGAAAGATTCGGCGGGCGTGTTATTATCGAACTTCCAGATTCAGGACACGTTTCAAAACTCAAGGCGGTTCTTTGCGCCTTCGTTCTGAAACTGACTCTTAATATTCCCAAGTTCAAGGAGCCCCGTCGATGCACAGATTCCTCGTTCTGATAGCCCTGCTTGTTTGCGGGGCGGTGACTTCCTTTGCCGCGCCGCAGCGTGAGGAAGGGCTGGCGCGGTTGCTGCGCTTCCCGGACATACATGGCGAGACGATTGCTTTTGTTTACGCGGGCGACATCTGGACCGTGCCGGCTGAGGGCGGGACGGCGCGGCGGCTGACCTCGCACCCAGGCGTTGAAATCTTCCCGAAGTTCTCCCCGGACGGACGATTCATAGCCTTCTCCGGCGAGTACGGCGGCACGCGCCAGGTCTTCGTCATCCCCGTGGAGGGCGGCCAGCCGCGCCAGCTCACCTACCGAAACGACGTTGGACCGCTGCCCCCGCGCGGCGGCTGGGACAACATCGTGCTCGGCTGGACGCCCGACGGCAAGAACGTCCTCTTCCGCGCCAACCGCGTCCCGCAGAGCAACCGCCTCGGCCGCCCCTATCTGGTCCCTTTCGAGGGCGGGCAGGAACAGCCGCTGCCGATTACAGAAGGCGGCAGCGCCCGCTACTCGCCAGACGGAACTAAGCTCGCCTACACGCCCATCTCGAACGAGTTCCGCGGCTGGAAGCGTTACCGCGGCGGCCAGTCGCCGGACGTGTGGATTTACGATTTGGCACACAACACGGCCGAGCAGATTACGACGACGCGCGCGCAGGATATGGTCCCCGTCTGGCTCGGCGACACCATCTACTTCCTCTCCGACCGCGACTGGACGATGAACCTCTTCGCCTACGACACGCGCTCGAAGAAGACTCGCAAGGTGACGAACCACACAGACTACGACGTGCTCTGGCCTTCAGGCTCCGGCGACCAGTTGGTCTACGAAGCGGGCGGCTACGTCTACCGCCTGGACACCGACAACGGCAAAGAGCAGCGTGTGCCAATTCGCGTCTACGGCGACTTCCCGGACACTGTGCCATATTTCAGAAACGTCAAGGCCAACATCAACTCGTTCTCGCTCTCGCCGAGCGGCGCTCGCGCGCTGTTCGAGGCGCGCGGCGAAGTCTTCACGGCCCCGGCCAAGGAGGGCGAGGTGCGTAACCTGACCTCGTCACAGGGCGTGCGCGAATTGGCCCCGGCCTGGTCGCCGGACGGGCGCTGGGTCGCCTACCTCAGCGACCGCTCGGGCGAGTATGAAATCTACGTGCGCCCAAGCGACGGGACGGGCGAGGAGCGCCGTGTGACGACCGACGGCGACATCTGGCGCTTCCCGCTCGTCTGGTCGCCGGACAGCCGCATGCTCGCTTACGGCGACAAGCGGCAGCGCCTGCGCTTCGTCAACGTCGAGACGGGCCAGACGACGGACGTTGACCGCAGCGCGAACAACGACATCACCAACTACACCTGGGCTCCCGACAGCCGCTGGCTCGCCTACACGAAGCTCGGCGACAACCAGTTCTCCGAAATCTGGGTCTACTCTCTGGCGAACGGCAAGACGCGCAAACTGACAGGCGGGATGACGAGCGATACCGAGCCCGTCTTCGACCCCAAAGGCCGCTACCTCTACTTCCTCTCCAACCGCGACTTCAACCTGACCTTCAGCGGCTTCGAGTTCAACTACATCTACACGAACCCCGGACGCGTCTACGTCGGGCTGCTCGCCGCGGACGGCCCTGCTATCTTGCTGCCCACGAGCGACGAGGAGCGCGTCAAGACGGGCGAGCGTCCGCTCACGCCGCCGCCCAACCCCGCGCAGGCCCCGCCGCCGCAGGGCGCGAAGGCGCAGCCCACGCCCGCAGCCACGCCGCAGCCGTCGCCACCGGCTCTGATTCCCGGCGCGATAGCCCCCTTGGACACGGACCTGGAGAGGGAGAAGGAGAGGCAGGCCCGCGCGGCCACTGTCGTCAAGATAGACTTCGAGAACTTCGAGGACCGCGTGCGCGCCGTCCCCGGCCAGCCGTCGAACTACCGCCGCCTCGCGGCTAACGCGGACGGCGTGCTCTACCTTTCTGGCCCAGGCAAGCTCTCGCTCTACAACCTCACGGCCAAGGCCGAGCAGACGATCATCGAGGGCATACAGAACTACGACCTCTCGGACGACGGCAAGCAGTTCATCTTCCAGGCGGGCGAGAACTTCGGCGTCGCCGCGGTCGCGCCCGGACAGAGGACTGACGCCGGACTGCTCAAGCTCGACGGCATGACCGTCAAGATCGAGCCGCGCGCCGAGTGGGCGCAAGCTTACACGGACGCCTGGCGCATCATGCGCGACTGGTTCTACGACCCGAACATGCACGGCGTTGACTGGCAGGCCATCCGCGCCAAGTACGGCCAGCTCGTGCCCTTCGTCTCCAACCGCGAAGACCTCAACTTCCTCTTGACGGAGATGGGCAGCGAGTTGATGGCCGGCCACGTCTACGTCGAGCGCGGCTCAGACGCGCCGCGCGTGGCGCGCGCAGACGGCGGACTGCTCGGCGCGGAGTTCGAGGCGGACGCCTCCGGCTACTTCCGTGTCACCAAAATCTATCCCGGCGAGAACTGGCACGAGAGTTTTCGTTCGCCGCTGACGGAGCCGGGCGTGCGCGCTAAAGTCGGAGACTACGTGCTCGCCGTGGACGGGCGCTCGACGCGCGGCGTCAAGAATTTTTACGAGCTGCTCGAAGGCAAGGGCGACCGCGTTGTGACGCTCAGGCTCAACAACCGTCCAGACGCTGCGGGCGCGCGTGACGAGCGCGTGCGCCCCGTCAAGAGCGAATCCAACTTGCGCTACCTAGACTGGGTCGAGTCGCGCCGGGCGCTCGTCGAAAGACTCTCGGACGGGCGGATAGGCTACATCCACGCGCCGAATACTGCGGCCGAAGGCAACCGCGAACTCTTCAAGAATTTTTACCCGCAGGCGAGGAAAGACGCGCTCGTCATAGACGACCGTTACAACGGCGGCGGCTTCATCCCGGATCGCATGATAGAGCTTTTGGAGCGCAAGCCGCTCAACTACTGGGCGCGGCGCGGCATCGGCCTAAGCTCGACGCCGGCCTTCGCGCACCTGGGGCCGAAGGCGATGCTGACGAACGGCTACGCCGGCTCGGGCGGCGACGCGCTCCCCTACTACTTCCGCGAACGCCAACTCGGCCGCATCTTCGGCACGACGACGTGGGGCGGGCTGATAGGACTTTCCGGCACGCCGCAGCTTGCCGACGGCGGGAGCTTGTCCACGCCCAGCTTCCGCTTCCTCGATCTGGCGGGCAACTGGGCCGTCGAAGGCGTCGGCGTTGACCCGGACGTGGAGGTCGTAGACCGCCCCGAAGCGCTGGCGCGCGGCGAAGACCCGACGCTCGAAGCGGCGGTGAAATATTTGATGGAAGAGCTGCGCCGCAACCCGCCCCGGAAACCGACGCCGCCCGCGCCGCCAGTGCTCAGGCAGTAAGGCGACTGAAAATAGCCCAGAAGCCCCGTCAGGGGCGGTTGAGAATAGCCCAGCACTTCAGGGAATTGAGCCAAAAAATATTCGAGTCCCGTAGGGACGACCGAAGGAAGATTAACCCTCGTTCGGTCGTCCCTACGGGACTCAATCCTCTTTTCGCATTCTTACCCAGCACTGAAGTACTGGGCTATTATCGCGCGCCCCTGACGGGGCTGCTGGGCTTCCCTTGACTGGAAATCAGGGGCCATTATAGATTTTCACCCTGTCAGATAAGTTTTCTTCGACTGGCACAGAAAGTCTTGCGCTCGCCTCGCATCCCCTTCTGCACGGTCGCCACTTTAACCCGACACACTGTTAGCTCTGCGCAGTGTCCTTAACCATAGGTCAATCCCAATGAGAAAGTACGTCTTCGCCGTCCTCTCACTCTGCCTAATCACTTTAAGCGCCGCCGCCGTGCGCGCGCAGACGACCAATGCTAATACCATCTACGCCTGCTACCACAAGACCACCGGAGACCTGCGCAAGGTGAGCGGCCCCGGTCAGTGTAAGAACCCTGAGCTGCCTATCAGTTGGAGCGTGGCGGGCACGCCAGGCCCGCAGGGTCCGCAAGGCCCGCAGGGTCCGGCCGGGCCTCAGGGGCCGCAAGGACCGCAAGGCGCTCAAGGGCCGCAGGGCCAAAAGGGCGAGCCCGGCGCGACCGGGGCAACTGGCGCGACGGGTGCGACAGGCGCGACGGGCGCGACGGGGCCGCAGGGCGAAGCCGGCCAGTCCGTCACGAGCGAGGTCATCCCCGTGGGCGACGCGCGCTGCGCCAACGGCGTCGGCGGTGTGCAGTACACGGACAGCACGGGCGTGCGCGTGGTCTGCAACGGCCAGCAGGGCGCGCAGGGGCCTGAGGGGCCGCAAGGGGCTCCGGGCGCTGGGACTCCGCTGAGCTTTTACATACGCGACTTGCCGACACGCTCTGCCAAAAGAGGCTCTGAGGGGGACACCTCACAAGAATTCTCTTGCCTTGCCGGCGACGTAGTGACCGGCGGAGGCTATACGACTAGCCCGTCGCTCATCGTCTACGAGAGCAAACCGCTCGACGCCGATACGTGGAGAATATCCATGAAGAATACGACGGAGAACTTAGTCGGTTACTCGGTGCATATAGTATGTGCGGACCTGACTCCCAACAACTAAGCTGCTTCGTTATTCCCGCCTCTGTGTGTGAGGCTGGCGATGGCGAGGACTAGCTCGGCCGGCTCGACGGGCTTCGGCATGTGCATCTGGAAGCCCTCGGAGAGAGCGCGCAGGCGGTCTGTGGAGCGGGCGTGCGCCGTCAGGGCGATGGCGGGGATTCTGCGCCCGCGATTCTTCTCCTCCAGAGCGCGCACCCTGCGAATCAGAGAATAGCCGTCCTCGTCGGCCATCTCTATGTCGCTCACGAGGAGGTCGGGTTTCGCCAGCGGCATCTGCTTGAGGGCTTCGGCGGCGCCAGCCGCGGCCGTCACCAACGCCCCACTCTGCGTCAGGACCGTCGTCAACAGCTCGCGCGCGTCCCGCTCGTCGTCAACCACCAGGACGCGAACTCCGTCCAGCCTCGCTAGCTCCAACGGCTGCGGGCGCTCATCGCTCGTGTGGCGTCGCCCGGCGGCGGCTTCGTGCGACTGCTCCGCGCGGTGAACGATCATCACGGGCAGCTTCACCACGAAGCTTGAGCCCTGGCCTTCGCCTGGGCTCTCGGCCCTGAGTGTCCCGCCGTGCAGCTCCACCAGATGCTTCGTGATCGCCATGCCAAGGCCGAGCCCCGCTTGCCGTCTCGTCGTCGTCTGGTCTGCCTGCCGGAAGCGGTCGAAGACGTAAGGCAGAAACTCCGCAGAGATGCCCTGCCCCGTGTCGCTCACCGTAATCTCGACGCTGGAATTGACGCGCGCGAGGCGGACCTGCACGCGCCCGCTCTTCGGCGTAAACTTGACGGCGTTCGAGAGCAGGTTCCACATCACCTGCTGTAAGCGGTCGCGGTCCCCGGAGACGGGGCCTGCGTTCGGGTCGAGCGTCGTCTGAAGCCTGATGCTCTTGGCGTCCGCGGCCGGGCTGACCACGTCTATCGCCGCCTCTATGACCGACGCCAGCTCGACTCGCCTAACGTCCAGGCGCATCCGGCCGGAGATGATGCGCGAGAAGTCCAGTAGGTCGCCGATGAGCTGGTTCTGCGACTCTGCGTTCCGCTCGATGGCGTCAATGGCGCGCGCCGCCGTCTTCTCGTCGAGCGTCCCCGTTTGCAGCATCCGCGCCCAACCGAGAATGGCCGTCAGGGGCGTCCTGAGTTCGTGCGAGACGACGGCCATGAATTCGTCCTTGGCGCGGGCCGCCTCCTCCGCCACCCGTTTCGCCTCAAGGATTTCGGCCTCGTACTGATCGCGCTGGCGCATGTGCATGAGGACGCATTCGTTGACGAGGCGGCCGTCGCGCTCGCGGCGCACGGCGTTGACGAGCACGGGGATTTCCGCCCCGCCGCTCGCGCGCAGCGTGAAGTAGACCTCGTCCACACGGTCGTGCAGTTTGAGCAGCGGGAAGAGGTGCGTTTGATAGAAAATGCGGCTGGCGACCGGCAGCAGAGACTCAACGTGCCGGCCCAGGAGTTCGCGTTCCTCGTACCCCAACAACTCCAGCAGCGTGGCGTTGGCCTGGACGACGTAGCCGTCGTCGGTGAACGACAGGAAGCCGCAGGGCGCTCTGTTCAGCAGGTCATCCATCGAAGAATTAAAAATTAAAAATTAAAAATGCAAAAGCATGATTGGTGAAATGAATAGAGACCTTTCTGTCCGCCGCCTCATTTTGCATTTTTAATTTTTAATTTTGCATTCCTTCAGCTCGGCGGCCAGGTACTCTTTGATGACCTGTATGGTCTCATCGGGGTGGCTCATGTGCGGGCAGTGGCCCGTGGCCTTCAGCACCCGCAGCGTACTTTGCGGCAGGCGGCCGTGCAGGTAGTCGCCCACTTCGAGCGGCGCGATGGCGTCCTCCGAGCACTGCATGATGAGCGAAGGGACTGGCACCTTCGGCAGGTCGTCGCGGTTGTCCGAGAAGAAGGTGGCCTCGGCGAAGCGGCGTGCGATCTTCGGGTCCGTCGAGCAGAAGCTCTCGACCAGCTCATGCGCCAGCTCTGGCCGCCCATCGTTCTTCATCACGACGGGCGCCAGGAAGTTGGCCCAGCCGATGTAGTTCTTCTCCATCACGTCCAGAAGCCCCGTGATGTCCGCGCGCTCGAAGCCGCCGACGTAGTCCGGCGGGTCGTTGATGTAACGCGGCGAGGGTCCGACGAGGATTAGGCGGTCGAAGCGCGAGGGCTCGCGGATGGAGGCCAGCATCCCGACCACGCCGCTGACGGAGTGGCCGACGAAGATGATCTCCTTGAGGTCTAGCTCGGCGCAGATGTCTAGTACGTCCTGCGCGTAGCCGTCCAGGTGGGCGTACCGCTCCGGGCTGTAAGCCTGTAGGTCGGACTTGCCGGAGCCTACGTAGTCGAAGAGGACTATCTGGTAGTCGTCCTCGAAGGCGGGCGTCACGAAGCGCCACATGTTCTGGTCGCAGCCGAAGCCATGCGCGAACAGCATGGGCCGCGTGCCGTTCCCGAAGACCTTCACGTTGTTCCGAGCGAGGATGTCGCGCGCCACTACTTTCTCTCCAGGGGTTTTGTTGTCTGCCGTGGGGGGTTACATTTCAGATACTACACCATGCGGGCCGCTAAGACACGGGCCATTGACACCACCTGATAGTTGGAGTATTTATCGCTGGACTCAAACAACCGCGGGCCGTCACCGAGCCAACTTAATCACGTCAGGCGCCTCTCTGCACCGGCCCGCGCTTTCGTCCGAGGGTTGAGCACGATGCAAGTCGCCTCCCTCTTCCTCTTCGCTCCAATGCCTGCACACTCGCGGTCTGCCCGGACGGCACACGCGCGCCGCGGATTGCTTCAAACCTCTCACGTAACCAGGAGTAAATACCATGTCTACCTCATGCTCACGCCGGCAATCGCTCCGCTTCCTACTTACTCTAGCACTCGCATGCTCCCTGGCCGCCGGTAGCTGGCCCCGGCCGCAGCGCGCGGCCGACCGCTCGGCCGTCGCTCCTGCGGAAGTCCCCGCACAGACGGACGCGGGAACAGAACAGCGAGCTAAAGAAGCTTACGGCAAGCTCGGCGTGCGCTTCGAGGAGAACCACGGGCAGGTTGATGAGAGAGTGAACTTCGTCTCGCGGCGCGGCGGCGCGACTGTCTGCCTCACTAGCGACGAAGCCACTTTCGTCCTGCGCGCGTCCCAAGCGCGCGACAGAGCGGCGGCTCAAAGTCCGAACAGGGAGGAGGGGTTAACCGAAGCGCTCGCCCGCCGCGGCCGAGGCGCGGAGAGGCGCGAGAGGCCGCAGTCCCACACCGTCCACATGAAGTTTGAAGGCGCGAACCCTGCGGCCAAAGTCGCAGGCGAGCGCGAATTGGAAGGCAAGGTCAACTACTTTCGCGGCAGCGACCCGTCGAAGTGGCTGACGAACATCAAGACTTACGGGGCCGTGCGCTACCGCGGGATTTACGACGGGATTGACATCGTCTACTACGGCAACGAGACGGGCGAGATGGAGTACGACTTCGTGGTCGCGGCCGGCGCGGACCCGCAACAAATCTCGCTGAGAATAGAAGGCGCGGAGACGATGGAGGTCGAAGCCTCTGGTGACTTAGTAATCGCCACGCCCGCCGGCCGGATGCGGCAGCGCAGGCCGGAAGTGTACCAGGAGGTTGCGGGCGAGAGGCGCGGGGTCGAGGGCGGGTACGTGCTCGAACCCGGCGGGCGCGTGCGCTTCAATCTGGGCGAGTACGACCGTAACGCGCCGCTCGTGATTGACCCGGTGATGGAATACTCGATCCTTGGCGATGCCGATTATGACGAGGCCTTCGGCATCGCCACCGACTCGTCAGGCAATGCCTACGTCACGGGACAAAGCCTCTTCGGCTGCTCGCCTGACGGCTCTTGCTTTACAGACGTTTTCGTGACGAAGTTCGCGGCGAACAGCAACTTCGTCTATTCCACTTACATGAGCAGCTACGAAGAGAATTCGTTCTACGATAGCGCGTTTGGCTATGGCATCGCGGCGGACGCGGCCGGCGCCGCCTACGTCACGGGGTACGTCCTCTCGGGCGGCTTTCCCGTGGTTAACGCTTTCCAAAGCGTGTACGGCGGCGGCTCCTCCGACGCCTTCGTGACGAAGCTCAGCCCCGACGGCTCCGCTCTCGTCTACTCCACTTACCTGGGAGGTAGTGGCGGCGAACAGGGCGACCGCATCGCGGTGGACTCCTCCGGCGCCGCCTACGTCACGGGGCGCACTAGATCGACAGACTTCCCCACGGCCAACGCCCTCCAGGGCGCGCACTCGCCCAACCCCGAAGACGCCTTCGTGACGAAGTTCAACGCGGCCGGCTCGGCGGTCGTCTATTCCACTTACCTGGACGGCAGTAAGTACGACTTTGTCGCGGGCGTCGCGGCCGACTCGTCCGGCAACGCCTACCTCGCGGGGGCGACTAACGCGGCCGACTTCCCCGTGGTCAACGCCTTCCAGGGCGCGAACGCCGGCGGCTACGACGCCTTCGTGGCGAAGCTCAACGCCGCGGGCTCGGCCTTCATCTACTCAACCTACCTCGGCGGTAGTGGTGACGATTTTGCCGCTGGCATCGCGGTGGACTCTTCGCGCAGCGTCTACGTCGCGGGGAGCGCCAGCTCGACCGACTTCCCCGTGGCTAACGCCCTCCAGGGCGCGAACGCGGGCGGCCGCGATGTCTTCGTGACGAGGCTCAAGGCGAACGGATCGGGACTCGTCTTTTCCACTTACCTCGGCGGCAGCGGTGACGACTCCAACTCCGGCATAGGGGTGGACTCGTGGGGCCATGCCACCGTCGGGGGACATACCGACTCGACCGACTTCCCGTTGAAAAATCCTCTACCGAGCGAGAACTTCGGCGGCGCGGATGCTTACGCGGCGAGGATCAAGGCCAACGGCTCGGCGCTGCTTTACTCCACTTACGTCGGCACTGAGTATGAGGAAACTATCCACGACGTGACGGCGGACCCGTCCGGCGACGCCTACCTCGCGGGTTTGGGCGTCGACCCCTTCTTTGAATCCCTCATGACGGAAACCCCGTACGTTGCCATCATTATCAAGCTCGACGCCACCCTCGTCATCAAAGGGCGCGTCGTCACGCAGGGGGCGACCTGCCCGGTCGGCGTTCCCTCGGTCACGGTCACGCTCGCCGGCTCACAGACCGCTTCCAGGCAGACGGACGCACAGGGCTACTACTCCTTCACAGGGCTGATACAGGGCGGCCACTACACCGTCACGGCCTCGAAGACCGGCCTGTCGTTCGTCGCGCCGAGCAGAATCTACAACAACGTGTTCGCAGACGTGCCCAACGCCAACTTCACAGTCCCGGCGCTGGTGGTCGGCAACGCCGCCGTCACAGAAGGCAACACGGGTGTGGTGACGGCCACCTTCATGGTCAGGCTTCAGCCCGCGAGCACGCAGCCCGTGACAGTCAACTACCAGACGGCCGCCGGCACAAGCAACCCTGCGGTCGCCGGCACGGACTACACGCCGCGGCCTCTAACGCAACTCACCTTCGACCCTGGGCAGACGACGAAGGCCGTCACCGTCGAGGTCCAGGGCGACACTCTGGACGAGCCGGCCGAGACCTTCCGCCTCGTGCTGAGCGCGCCGACTAACGCGCTGCTCTCCAAAGCTGAAGGCGTCTGCGTCATCATGGACAACGACCCCCTGCCCTCCTTGAGGGTCAACAACGCTTCGGTGGCCGAGGGCGACGCGGACGTGACGGCGACCTTCACGGTGACGCTGTCCGCGGCGAGCGGGCAGGCGGTGAAGGTCAGCTACAGGACGGCCAACGGCACGGCCACGGCGCCCGCAGACTACACGGGCGTCGGGCTAACGACGCTAACGTTCGCGCCGGGCGAGACGACGAAGACAATCACGGTGACGGTCAAGGGCGACGCGCTGGACGAGGCGGCGGAGACCTTCAAGCTACTGCTTTCGGCTCCGCTCAACGCCACGATTGCGGCCGGCACAGGCACATGCACGATCACGGACGACGACTGAAGCCTCCCGCGCCCTTGACCGGGGAGCGGCATCCGCCCAGGCAGCACACGCCCTGCGCGGTTTTTCTCAAACCTCTCAGATGATAAGGAGTATCTGACTATGTCTACCTCATTCTCACGCCGCCAATCGTTCCGCTTAGTGCTCGCGTTGGCGCTCACCTTTTCCCTGGCCGCGGTTAACTGGCCCCGGCCGCAACGCGCCGCCGCCCGCGCGGCCGGTGTTCCTGATAAAGCTCCCGCGAAGGCGGACGCGGGAACAGAACAGCGAGTCAAAGAAGCTTACGGCAAACTCGGCGTGAGCTTCGAGGAGAACCGCGGGCAGACGGACGCGCGCGTGCGCTTCCTCTCGCGCGGCGGCGCGACCGTCTTCCTGAGTGCCGACGAGGCGGCCTTCGTCCTGAGCGCGCCCGAAGCGCTCACCCGGCGCGATCAGCCCCCGGAGAGGCGCGAGAGCCCCAGGCGTCACGCCGTGCGGATGAAGTTCGAGGGCGCAAACCCCGCGGCCGAAGTCTCAGGCGAGCGTGAGCTGTCAGGGCGTGTCAACTACTTCCGCGGCAGCGACCCGTCGAAGTGGCAGAAGAATGTGAAGACTTACGGCGCGGTGCGCTACCGCGGGATTTACGACGGCATTGACCTTGTCTACTACGGCAACAAACAAGGCGAGATGGAGTACGACTTCGAGGTCGCGGCCGGGGCTGACCCTAACCCAATCTCTTTACTCATAGAGGGCGCTAAGTCGCTGGAGGTTGACGCCTCGGGAGCCCTGGTCATCAAGACTCCGGCCGGAGAGCTGCGGCAGCGCAGGCCAACGATCTATCAAGAAGTGTCCGGCGCGCGGCGCGAGGTCGAGGGCGGGTACGTGGTCGAAGCCGGCGGGCGGGTGCGCTTCAGACTCGGCAAGTACGATAGGAGCGCGCCGCTCGTCATTGACCCGGCGCTGGAATACTCGACCTACCTCGGCGGCAGTTCTAACGACGAGGGCCGTGGCATCGCGGTGGATACTTCAGGCAACGCCTACGTCACCGGGATGACAGATTCAATCGACTTCCCCGTAGCCAACGCCATCCAGGGCGAGAACGCCGGCGGCTACTCGGACGCTTTCGTGGCGAAGCTCAGCGCGGACGGCTCGGCGCTGGTCTATTCAACGTACCTCGGCGGCAGCGACGAGGATGCGGGCAATGGCATCGCTGTGGACTCTTCAGGCAACGCCCACGTCATTGGACATACGTGGTCGACCGACTTCCCGACCGCCGACGTTGTGAACGAGAACGCCGGCTACGTGGACGCTTTCGTGGCGAAGCTCAACGCGGACGGCTCGGCGCTGATCTATTCACAATACTACGGAGCCGAGGGTGGCGAAGTGGGCATTGGCATCGCGGTGAAATCTTCTGGCTCCGTCGTCATCGCGGGCGAGGTCACCAACCACGTCCACGACCCCGTCTTATACACAGACGTTTTCGTCTCGTTTTTCTACCCGGGGGACGAACCCTCGCCGATAATCATCGGCGGCGAGGACTCGGAACTTTTCGGCGGCGTCGCGGTGGACTCGGCGGGCAACGTCTACGTCACCGGAACGACCTACTCGAAGGACTATTTCCCGACAGTCAACCCCATCCAGGCCGAGAACGCCGGCCCGTCAGGCGCTTTCGTGACGAAAATCAGCGGGTTCGACGGGAACTTCGTCTATTCCACCTTCCTCGGCGGCAATTCTTACGACGAGGGCCACGGCATCGCTGTGGACTCTTCAGGCAACGCCTACGTCACGGGAGCGACAAGTTCGACCGACTTCCCGACGACTAACCCCATCCAGGCCGAGAACGCCGGCTCCGACGACGTTTTCGTGACGAAACTCAACGCGGACGGCTCGGCGTTCGTCTATTCCACTTACCTCGGTGGCAGTAGTTCTTACGAAGGGGGCCGTGGCATCACGTTGGACTCGTCGGGCAACGCCTACGTCACCGGGGGAACAAATTCAACTGACTTCCCCGTGGTTAACGCCTCCCAGGGCGAGAGCGCCGGTAACCAGGACGCTTTCGTCGCAAAGCTCAACGCGGCCGGCTCGGCGCTAGTCTATTCAACGTACCTCGGCGGCAGTTCTAACGACGAGGGCCGTGGCATCACTGTGGATTTATTTGGCGACGCTTACGTCACCGGAGTGACCGGCTCGTCCAATTTCCCGACGGCTTTAGGCTTCCAGAGCGCCTACGGCGGCGGCAACTCAGACGCTTTCGTGACGAAGGTCAACGCCTTACCCTCCATCCGAGGGCGCGTCGTCAGTGACCGCGCGACGGGCGTCGTCGGCGTCCCGTGGGTCACCGTGAAGCTCACCGGCTCGCAGACCATCACTAAACTGACGGACGCTCACGGCTACTACATCTTCCGCGGGCTGACGCCGGGCGGCGACTACACCGTCACCCCGACGAAGACCAACCTTTCATTCGTCCCCGCGAGCAGGACTTTCACAGACCTGAACGCGAACATCAACGACGCCAACTTCATAGTCCCTTCGCTCTCCGTCAACAACATCGCCGTGACGGAAGGGAACGCGACCGGGGTGGCCGCCATCTTCACCGTGACTCTCACGCCCGCCGCGACGCAGACCGTCACCGTCAAGTACCAGACGGCCGACGGCACGGCCGCCGCGGGCTCAGACTACACGGCGCGGGCGCTGACCACTCTCAACTTCTCTCCGGGCCAGACCAGCAAGACCGTCACGGTCCAGGCCAAAGGGGATGTGCTCGACGAATCGAACGAGACCTTCCGCCTGATCCTGAGCGCGCCGACCAACGCGTTGATAGCCGACAAGGAGGGCGTCTGCACTATCAACGACAACGACCCGACGCCCTCGCTGAGTGTCAACGATGTGTCGGTGACGGAGGGCGACGCGGACGTGACGGCGACCTTCACGGTGACGCTGTCCGCGGCGAGCGGGCAGGCGGTGAAGGTCAAGTACACGACGGCCAACGGCACGGCCACGGCGCCCGCAGACTACACGGCCGGCCTGGGGACGCTGACCTTCGCGCCGGGCGAGACTACGAAGACAATCCCGGTGGCGGTCAAGGGCGATCAGTCGGACGAGCCGACGGAGACCTTCAAGCTCTTGCTCTCGTCGCCTGTGAACGCCACCATCGCTACGGCCGCGGGCGCCTGCGCCATCGCGGACGACGACTAGAAACGAGATGGGGCCGGGCATTCGCGCCCGGCCCCGTCCCATCATTCGACCGCGTTCTTACTTAACCGCGCCGGCCTGACATTCGTGGACGGCGGCGCGCGTGATGACGACTGGCTTGGCCGGCTTTTCGTTTTCGGCCTCGGCCTGGTTGATGGCGTCCACCACATCCATGCCCTTTGTGACGCGCCCGAAGGCGGAGATACACCATGCGGGCCTCTAAGACACCGGCCGGCGCGAACCGCTCCTTCCGTAGTCGCCTCGGGACTTCGGCAAAGGCTTGACGCACGCGCAGGCGGGGAGCATACTCCACGTCATAACCCAGCCCTAACTTCTTACAAGACCTCAGGGCAGTACTTATTTTCCAGCCTGAGAAAATAATAGAGCAAGTCGGAACGTCACTTCGCGGCAGCTTCACATTCGGCGATTGAGCTTGCAAGGCCGTCGGCAATGATTCTCTCGATGCCGGGTCAATGTTTTTGCCTTCCGAACGACCCAACCTGTTAGCCACTCACGAAGGAGAGACATCATGTCAGCCACACAACCCACAGCCCCCCAAACCACCTGGACTGTAGACCTCGTCCAACAACACGCCCAAGTAGCAGTCGCCGTGGAGCTATACACGCTCCCCTTTTACCTGACGGCTATGACTTCAATCAAAGACCCTTCGGAGCAAGCCTACCAAACGATTCTGAGCGTCTGCATGGAGGAGATGTTTCATTTGGAGCTGGCCGCGAATCTATGTCTGGCGCTGGGGACGACGCCGAATTTTAAGGGTCCTCAATTCGGGAAACCGCTCCCGTTCTTTGACCCCGACGACCCGGCGACAGGGCATCATGCGTTGGTTAACGCGGTCTTAGGCCCGCTGAATGAAACCACCCTGCAAACGATGCTGGACATCGAGACGCCCGAAGAGCTTGACCCGTTCGACTCTACGACACCTCAATACCCTTACAACTCGATTGGGGCCTTCTACCGGGCGCTCCGCGACGGCATCAGGCTGGCCGGGGTTGAAAATTTTCCCTGGACGACAACAGGCCAACAGTTCGTCTGGACTTCCGACTTTGCGGAACGCATCTCCGAGGTGATAACCAACTTCGACCAGGCCACCGAGGCCATTACCGCCATTACGGAGCAGGGCGAAGGGAAAAGGATGAAGATTGTCCCGTTGCCGCCTTTTACGCCGGAACAGTTTCCCATCCCTGAGGACTATCAGCTACAGGACCCTGGGGACCCGTCTCCCCTGAACAGCTACTCCCACTTCGGACGTTTCATTGCCATCAAAAACGCGCCGCTCCCGTTTGTTTACCCGGCCGTCCCGAACCCTACCACTGAGGAGCAAAGAGTCGCCATTGGTCAACTGAGAGGTTACTTTGAGAGCTTCGTAGACAACCTTAATTCAACCTGGGCTTGCCAGAATGATTTTAACATTCCCCTCATGACGGGATTAACTAACAATGCCGTGGCATGTTGGGAAGCGGGCGTCATTCCTCAGTGGTCATTGAACGACTGACGGATTTCTCGCACGGCTCTCGCGCGCCAAAACAAGTTCCGGCGCAGAGCGCGGCTTTTACTGCCCGCCGCTTTTCGCGCACTCGTGGACGACGGCGCGCGTGATCGTGACGGGCTTGGAGGGCTTTTCGCTCTCGGCCTCGGCCTGGTTGATGGCGTCTACCACGTCCATGCCGGCGGTCACGCGTCCGAAGGCGGAGAACTTGGCGTCGAGCTGCGTGGCCGTGCCGACGAGGATGAAGAAGTGCGTGGTCGCGCTGTTCGGCTCGTCGGGCCGCGCCATAGAGACGATGCCGCGCTCGTGCTTGACGAGGCTCGGCTCGTCCGGGATTTTGCGGGCCGCACGCTTCGCCGTCTCGAAGTTCCACTTCTGCCCGGTCGAGAGGTTGCCGCCCTGTATGACGAAGCCCTTGACGACGCGGCTAAACGTCGTCGTGTCGAATAGCCCGGTCGCCGCGAGGTTCAGGAAGTTGCGGACACTTTCGGGCGCAACGTCCGGCAGCATCTCCATCTCTATCGCGCCCGATCCCGTCTCCAGGCGGACGCACTGCGTCGCCATCTTCTCCGCGCTCGCGCCGTCGAAGGGCTCCGCCCGCGGCGTCTGCTGAGCCGCAGGCCGCTCGTTAATCTTCTTCGGCGTCTCCTGTGCCAGAACCTGCGACGCCAGCGTGAAGGTTAGAAACAGGGTTGCGAGTGCAAATCTTCCCCGGCTCATTTCACAATCCTTTCTCGGCCATCTCTATCGCGCGCAACAGGGCGCGCGCCTTGTTGATCGTCTCCTCGTACTCGCGCGACGGGACGGAGTCTGCCACCACGCCCGCCCCGGCCTGCACGTAGGCGCGACCCTCCCGCATCACGATGGTGCGAATCGCGATGCACGAGTCCAGGTTCTGCGCGTAGTCCATGTAGAGGATCGCGCCGGCGTAGACGCCGCGCGGCCCCTTCTCCAGTTCGCGTATAAGCTGCATGGCGCGCACCTTCGGCGCGCCCGTCACGGTCCCCGCCGGGAAGCAGGAGGCCAGCGCGTCGAAGCGGTCCAGGCCGTCGCGCAGCCGCGCGCGTAAACTCGTGACTAAGTGCTGCACGTGCGAGTAGCGCTCGATGGTCATCAACTCCTCGACCTCGACCGAGCCGTAGTCGCTCACGCGCCCCAGGTCGTTGCGCCCCAGATCGACCAGCATCATGTGCTCGGCCACCTCCTTCTCGTCCGTACGCATCTCCTCGCCGAGCAACCAGTCCTCTGCCTCTGTCGCCCCGCGGCGGCGCGTGCCCGCAATCGGGCGATAGTCCAGACGCTGCCCGCGACAGCGGACCAGCATCTCTGGCGACGCGCCGATGACAGCCTCCTCGCCGAGCCGGAAGAAGTACATGTAGGGCGATGGGTTGGTCGCGCGCAGCGCACGGTAAATCTGCACGGGGTCGGCCGAAACCTTCTTGCTGAGGCGTTGCGAGAGCACGACCTGGAAGCAGTCGCCGGCCGCGATGTGCTCCTGCGCGCGGCTGACCGCCTCCTCGAAATCCTTGCGCGCCCAGTTCGACTCGAAAGCTCCGTCAGCGTCAGCCTCGCCGCGCGCGCCGGGCACGGCCACCTCGCCCTTCAGCAACAACTGCTCGACGCGCGCCGTCTCCGCGACCGCCGCTTCATAAAGCTCGCTCAGCCGCTCGTGGCTGCCCTCGGCCTCTTCGGTCAGGACGACGGCCGTAATCTCCATGCGCTGTCGCACGCGGTCGAAGGCGAGCACCGTCCGGTAGAACATCCAGACGGCGTCGTCCACCTCCATGCCATCGTCGTTTCCGGTCCCAAGCACCGGCTCGAACCAGCGCGCGGCCTCGTAGGCCAGGTAGCCGACCGCGCCGCCGGCCAGAGGGGCCAGGCCCGTGCGCCGGGCCAATTCGCGGTCCCTGAAATACTCGCGCGCGAAGTCCGTGGCGCGCACACCTTTCAGCATCTCCCACTTGCCCTTGCGCCAGACGAGCGTGTCGTCGCCGCAGCCGCGCACGACCGTCTCAGGGTTCGCGCCGAGGAAGGAGTAGCGCGCGACGCGCTCGCCGCCCTCTATGGATTCGAGCAGGAAGGCGTAGGGCGCGCCCGCCGCCACGCGCAGGAAAGCGCCCACGGGCGTCTGCAAGTCCGCGAGCACGCTCCGCACAACTGGCACAACATTGCCACGCCGCGCCTCGCGCAGGAAGTCGTCAAAGGTTGAGGGTTGAAGATCGAGCATAGAAAAATAATGATGAACGATGAATGATGAATGATGAATTAAAAAACAGAGGTCTTTAATTCATCATTCATCACTCCGCATTCATCATTCTGCTACTGAGCCATTGGCCGCCGTCAACGACGAGGATGGCGCCGTTGATGAAGCTGGCGGCGTCGGAGCAGAGGAAGATGGCCGCCTGCTCTATGTCGCGTATGCGCCCGAAGCGGCCGAGCGGGATGTTGCGCCGCAGTTTTTCTTTGACCTCCGCGGGGACGAGCCGCGTCATGCCTTCCGTATCCTCGATGGGGCCGGGCGCGATGGCGTTCGAGCGTATGCCGTAGCGCCCCCACTCGACGGCCAACTGCCTCGTCAGCGCGTCCACGCCGGCCTTGGCCGCCGAGACGTGCAGTTGCAGAGGCGTGCCGACGTAGTGGAGCGTCGCGCTGATGTTGAGAATCTGCCCGCGCTCCTTCTTGAGTTCGGCGAAGGCGGCGCGGCAGACGTTGAAAGTCCCCTTCAGGTCTATGTCCACGACTGTGCCAAAACCGTTCGGCGACAGCTCCTCCGCAGGACAGAGGAAGTTGCCCGCCGCGCCGTTGACGATTGTGTCCAGTTTCCCGAACGCCTCGACGGTCGCCGCGACCGCGCGCTCCACCTCTTCCATCTTCCGCACGTCCGCAACGACGGCCACGGCCTCGCCCCCACTCGCGCGAATCCTCTCGGCCGCAGGCTCAAGGTGTTCGAGGCTACGGCTCACGAGCGCCACGCGCGCGCCCGCTTCCGCCAGCGCCCGCGCCACGCCGCCCGTAATCCCGGTCCCCCCGCCCGTCACCAGCACGACGCGCCCCGCCAGCAATCCTTCGACAAAAGTTTTTTCGCTCATATTAACTACCCGAAATGTAGGGGCGCGACTGGACGATGAAAATCTGCCCTTTCATGTAGGCCCATTCGATGTCCTGGTCGCGGCCGCGGAAGACTTTTTTGATCCGGTCGGCGGCGCGCACGAGACGGCGTATGACTTCGTCTGTCAGCACGGCGCGCTCGCCCGTGATGGGAATTTCTTTGACGCCGCCCTTCTCGTCGAAGGTCAAGAGGCTGTCCTCGGCCGAGCGCGTCAGCACCTGCACGGAGGCGCCGCGCGGGCGGTAGAGAATCTGTTCGGCGATCTTCTTGCCCTCGACGACCTTGATGCCGAGGCCGCGCTTGGCGCTGATGTAGATGGCCCCGCGGTTGTCGCGGTCGTAAGGGTCCGTCGTAATCATCACGCCTGAGCTTTCCGAGTTGACGCCCTCCTGAATCAGCACGGCCATGTAGATTTTCGAGTGGTCTACGTTGGCTCGCTCGCGCGCCTCGTAAGCCTCGAAGTTCCAGAGCGAGGCCCAGACGGTCTTGACGGCCTCCACAATCGCCTCGTCGCCTTTGACATTTGGCACAGTTGTGTAGAGCCCCGCGCCGCTGAAGTTCGGCAGGTCTTCGGAGTTCGAGGAGCTGCGGACGAACAATCCCTTGCCGGCATATTCAGCCGCGACGCGCCGCAGGATTTCGGCGCGCAGCCTGTCGTCGAGCTTGCCCTTCTGGATGCGCCCGCGCATCTGTGTAAGCCGCTCGCGCCTGTAAGCGGGGTCGTGAACGAAGCGCTGGTCGTTCATCATCTCGTAGATGGGCTCTTCGAGGTCGTTCTCCTTGATGAACTGGCTATAGTAGAAGAAAGGAATGGTGAAGCCATTTGGCACAGCCAGGCCGGGGAGCCGCGCCCTCATCACCTCGCCGAGGTTGGCGGACTTGCCGCCGTAGCTGACGCTGTCGCGCGCGCGCTGCACGCTCAGGGACGCGAGCCTGGTCGTCTCAAGGTCTGCGCCCGGCTTCATCACGTTGAGCCGCTCTTTGAGCCGCTTCTGGTACTCGTCAATCTGCTTGAGGTCCGCGCGCTCGATGTCGTACTTGTCGCGCAGCGTCTCGAAGGAGACCCACCAGCCGTCATACTCTTTGAGGAGTTTGTGAGCGTCCTTGATGTAGGCGTTCGGGATGCCCCAACCTTTGGCCAGCAGGTTGATGTGCGAGAGCGGCGTAGAGGGCTGCGACGTGATGATGCCCGCGACCGGGGGGAGATTAATCGGCACTTCCGTCAGGACCAGGATTTCGTTGAAGCCTATCTCGACGTGCTCGTCCAGTTTCTCGATGATGTGAATGCGGCCCAGGCCCTTCGCCACGTTCAAGGGCTGGTACTCCTGCTCCTTCGAGATGTCGCTTTGCAGGACGCGCGGGAGGCCCGCGAGCTTGCCGGTCGCTTCCTCCTGCCGGAGCGAGTTCGGCTTGTAGGCCACGGGCGCGAAGAAGCTCTTGCTGATAACGTCGTAGGTGAGCTTGATCTGGTCTGCGGGAATCAAATCGCCCTCCCAGAACTCGAACGTCCAACGGCTGATGGGCGTCTGGTAGGCGAGCGTGCCGAGGATGAAGCGACGGTTCGGCTTCAGGTAGTTGTTCTCGAAAAACTCCTGGCCGCGCTCCAGTGATAAGTAGTTGGCGTTGACGAAATCCTTGTGGAAGGCGTAGCGCTTGGCGTTGGCGTAATAAATCTTGTTCTTGTCCTTGCGGTCTATGACGAAGATGACGTGCGGGAGCGGGTAGGGGGTGTCGGCGTCGTAGGTGCGCGCCAATGAGTCGAACTCGGCGCGCGAAGCGATTGACGACAGGTACCGCTTGTCGGGCGACTGCGCGGACGCGCTGCCCCACGCGGCGAGCGCCAGGAGGAGAACTGTTAACACGTGTCTCTGAATCTTAACGAAGCTCATTCGGCCTTCCCTTCCTCAACAATTCTACCAGAGCTTTGCTTTCGGTCATTGTTCTAAGCTAAAAAGGCGCCAGCAACAAGGGAGAGTCGAAAAGTCCATGACGAAAGCCAACGAGTTTGCCAGCGCGCTCGAAGAGCGTGCGCCGCGCTACGGCGTGCAGCTGGACGGGCAAACGCGCGAGCGCTTACGAGAATACTACGAGCTGGTCATGGCCTGGAACGCGCGGCTGCACTTGGTCGCGCCCTGTTCGCCCGCGGAGTTCGCCGCGCGCCACGTCCTCGAATCAATGATGGCGGCGACGCACATCGCGTTGGACGCGCACGTCGCAGACGTGGGCTCCGGCGCGGGCCTCCCCGTCATCCCCTGCCTGATAGCGCGCACGGACATCAGCGCCACGCTCATCGAATCCTCCCCGAAGAAGGCCGTCTTCCTGCGCGAAGCTCTCAATCGCGCGGGCGCACGCGACAGGGCCGCGGTCGTCGCCGCGCGTTTCGAGAAGACGCCAGCGCCCGCTGCCTCTTACGTCACCTGCCGCGCCCTGGACCGTTTCACAGAACTATTGCCCGCCCTCGTCGCGTGGGCTCCGCCGCACAGCACCTTGCTCCTCTTCGGCGGCGACTCCCTGCGCGAACAACTCGAAAAGTCCGAGCACGCCTACCAGGCCCTGCACATCCCCGAATCCGAGCGCCGCTTCCTCTTCGTCGTCAACAAGGAGTCTAAAGTCCAAAGCCCAAAGTCAACTTGATGTTTTGACTTTGGACTTTGGGATTTTGGACTTTTGGACCGAATTTTACCGGACGACATCGAGCCCGATCATCTGCTGGCCCGCGATGACGAACTCGGCGGGCGCCAGCTCCTTCTCATAAATCGGCGAGAGCACCGTGGGAGTGAACCCGCCCGTGGTGCGATCCGAGTTGAGCGTGGCGAGGACCGAGGGCGGCAGGTTCGGCAGCTCGCTCGTGCCTATGACCGCGCCCGGCGTGATGCGGAAGAGTTTCACGTAGAGGCGGTCGCTCTTCTTCACTTGGTTAATGGCTGTGACGAGCTGGCTCAAGTCCTGCGGGACGAACGCCTGCGCGGCCGAGCCCTGCTGTAAGGCGCTGCCGTCGCCGACGAAGACCAGGAGTTGGCCCAATGGCACATCGCGCGGAATCTGCACGGGGATGCGCTGAACGAACTGTTTGCCAGACTCTGTGCGGACGTAAGCCTGAACCTCCACGTTGTCGCCGCGCCCCGCCTCCGTGCGGTCGAGCGAGATGCGTTCGAGCGAGGCCGCGTACTTCGTCTCAGACGAAGTGATGTCAAGCGTGATGCCGCCGATCTGCACGTTCTCAAAGCCGCTCGTCAGGAGCGCGTTGACGGGCACGGCCACCGCGCCCGCCGCCATGACGGGGGCGTTGGCCGACGAGAACCGGCGCTCGACCAGGATGGGCTCGTGGCCGACGACCGATATCTTGCCGCTTATGCTGATGGTCGCGTCGCCGAGGCTGCGCTCGGTCGAGGTGATCGTGCTGAAGACCGTCAGGTTCAGCAGGAGCGGCGTCAGGAAGGAGTCGTTCGCCACCTCGTAAGTGAAAGTTTCGGTGCGGTCGCGGCTCGTCCGCAGATTGATTTTGACGGGAATCATCTTCGGGGCCTGGCCGAGCCGGCCATAGATGCCGGTCGCGCGGTCCTGCGAGATGTTGCCGACCATCTGACCCGGCACCGCCAGCTTGAACGAGTTGTTCGCGTTCGGGATGACGGTCACGACAGAGGCTTCAGTCATCGGCATGTCGCTCCCGCCGAGGCTCAGGAACGGGTGGCCGAAGGCGTAGATGCGGTCGCCGTCGCGCATCGTGACTGTGCCAGAAGCCGCAATCGAGTAGTCGCCGCGGACGAGTTGGACGCTGACGGAGGTACCGCCCGCGAGCGTCTTCTCGTTGACGGGGGCGAGGCCGGTGATGGCCGCCGCGCCGCCGACGCCTGAGACGGGCAGCAGGCCGTTGGCCTGTAGCTGCGGCGCGTAAAGCGCGAGCGCCTCCTGCGAGACGCCGCCGAAGACGACGGGCGTGGCGATGGGCTGCAACTGCTGGCCCAAAAGCGAGATGAGTGGCGACCCCTGTGCGACGGGCGCTAGGAAGGCCGCGCCCGTAACGGCAGGCTTCGGCAGGCGCGGCTTCCAGTCCGTAGAGGCCAATTCCGTAAACGAGAAGGTGCGCGGCTCGCCCATCCCGCCCGTGTTCCTCTCGCTGCCCCCTTGCTCGAAGATGTCGATCATCTGCTTGATGGGAGTGATGCCGGCGATGGGCTCTTTCGAGAAGGGGAAGCTGAAGGCGACGGCCCCTATCAGGCGGCCGTCTATGTAGACGGGCGAGCCGGACATGCCACCGAAGACGCCCGTGCGCTCGGCCAGCGGGCCGGTCAGGCGCGCGATAATAGCGCTCTGGCGCGGGGCCGGGAATCCTGGGAGCACGCCCAGAATTTCGACGCCAAACTCTTCGGGCTCAGTCCCGCTAAAGACCGTGCGGCCGACGCCCTTCATACCGGGCTTGATCTCTTCGAGGGGGAAAAGCTGCGGCGCGCCGGCGCTGCCCGCGGCCTTTTGAGCAGAGACTGTGGAGAGCGTGAGCGCCAGCACGAGGGCCAGGCCGAAAGTCGCTGCGAAAATTCTTCTCATTAAGCTACCTCTGGAAACAGGAAACGACGAAGGTACGGGCCGGGCCTCCTCGTCTAGAACGGTAAGGACGCCCCCGGCGGCCGGGCGAGGGCGATCGAATAGGGGGAACTGCGGCCGCTTCCACCGCCTGCGACTATAACTTTAGTTAGTGACGGGTGACAAGGACAAATGCGGAATGCGGAATGATAAACGATGAATTAAAAACGCTTTATTATTCATCCCGCAAAGTTCATCATTCATCATTGTTCCCCTTGCCTCCGCCCGCGCCGCATGATAACGTGCGCCTTCAATGTCGGTCATCACCCGCGCACAATCTGATGAGACAAATCCGCCGCCGGTTGGACGCCTTCCCGAATTAGATGCGGGACGTTGAGGGGTTCATTCTGGTCGGCGGCGCGTCGAGCCGTATGGGGCGCGACAAGGCGCGGCTCACGCTCGGCGGACAGGGCTTCGTCGAGCGCATCCGCGTCGCGCTCTCGGCCCTGACGGAGCGGGTCACGCTGGTGGGCTCGGCCGAGAGGTGCGCGGCGTGGCCGCACATGCCCGCTGTGCCAGATTTTTATGTAGAATGGGGCGCGCTCGGCGGGCTGCACGCGGCGCTCGCGGCCGCCACTGACGGAGCCTGGGCCGCGGTCGTCGCCTGCGACCTGCCCTTCGTCACCGGAGAACTTTTCGTGCGACTCGCCTCGCTCAGGGAAAACTTTGACGCGGTGGTTCCCGTACAAAGGGACGGACGCCGGCAACCGCTCTGCGCGCTTTACCGCGCCGGTATTGCGGGCGAGCGCGCCGCGGAGTTGATTGCCGCGGGCGAGCGCCGTCCGCGCGCCCTGCTCGACCGCTTGCGCACGCGCCTGGTCGCCTTCGACGAACTGAACGACCTCGGCGGCGCGGAACTGTTTTTCACCAACGTCAACACGCCCGAAGACTATGCGCTCGCGCGCCAGGAGGAACGAAATGATGAATGATGAATGATGAATGATGAATTAAAACCGGTGGTCTTTAATTCATCATTCATCACTCCGCATTCATCATTATTTTTCCAATGCCTCGCCGGATGCCAGGAAAGAAGCTCTTGAAGATGCTCCTGCCGATTGCGGGGGTGTTGCTGCTGGCGATTGCCCTCGTGATGGGGTGGCTGGTCTACAAGGTGACGCGGCCGCCCGCGCAGGACTACCTCGTCACGCCCGAAACCTTCACGCTCCTGAGCGAGCGCGGGCTGAAGGCGACCAGCGAGGAGTGGGCGAACCGCGACGCGACGCGCGCGCGCGGGTGGCTCCTGCGCGGGGCCGAAGGCGCGCCGGCCGTCGTCCTCCTGCACCGCTACGGCGCGAACCGCTCCTGGCTCCTCAACCTCGGCGTCAAGCTCAACGAGACGACCAACTACACAGTGCTCTGGCCGGACCTGCGCGGCCACGGCGTCGAGCCGCCCGTCGCCTGGACTTCTTTCGGCGGGAAGGAGACCGAAGACCTCGGCGCGGCCCTAGATTATTTGCGCTCTCTGAAGACGCCGCAGGGCGGCCCGCTGGTCGGCCCGGCCATCGGCGTCTACGGCGTCGAGATGGGCGGCTACGTCGCCCTGCGCGCGGGCGCGCGAGATGCAGGCGTGCGCGCCCTCATCCTGGATTCTGTGCCAGATTCGCCGGACGACATCCTGAGCGCGGCGGTGCGCGAGCGCACGGGCCTGAGCAACGGGCTGCTCCGCTGGCTGGCGCGGCGCGGGACGCGCATCTATTTCATGGGCGGCTACGACGCGGCGCGCGCCTGCGAGGCGGCCCAACAGATTGGCGACCGCCGGGTGTTGCTCCTGGCGGGCGGCGATACCCCGCCGGTGCTGCGCGCCTCGACGGCCGCGCTGGCACAGTGCATGCCCAAGACGGCCGCCGTCGAAGTCAAGATGGACTTGCCGCTGACAGGCTACAACCTGCCCTTCGCGCAGGGCGAGCAGGGCGAAACCTACGACCGCCGCGTGATAGATTTCTTCGACAGAACTCTACGCCCAAGCCCTCCGGCCCCGTAAAGAGCAGTCCAGCCACGGACGATTGAAAATAGAGGCTTCACGCATTTTATCCGAACGCCGGCCGCTCGTTATCGCGGCCGGCGTGCTCTGCTGCTACCTGCCGCTGCTGACGAAGAATTACTACTGGGATGGCATCTTCTTCGCCCGCGTGATCGAAGAGGCGCAGGGGCTGGACGCCTCGCTGCTCCATCCGAACCACCTCGTCTACAACGTCCTCGGCTACCTCTTCTACAAACTGGCCCGCGGCGCGGGGCTCCAGGTGCGGGCCGTCGAAGTCCTGCAAGTCCTCAACTGCTTTTTCGGCGCGGCCAGCGCCTACGTGCTCTTCCGCATCCTGCAAGACTGCTTCCGCTCCGTTTACCTGTGTACGTGTCTGACGCTCCTCTTCGCCTTCTCCGCGACGTGGTGGAAGTTTGCGACCGACGCAGACAGCTACATCCTCAGCACGTTCTTCCTCCTCGTCAGCTTCTATTTCGTCCTCCCGCACAGAAGGCCCGGGCCACTGCTCGCGGCCGGCGCGCACGCCCTGAGCATGCTCTTTCATCAACTGGCGATCTTCTTCTTCCCCGTTGCCGCGCTCGGCCTCTTTCTGCAAACCGCTTCCCAACCGACGAAGCAGCGAGTCACGCAGGTCGTCAAGTACGCGGTGGCCGCCTTCCTCTTCACCTTCCCTGTTTTCCTCTACTCGTTTTACCTGACCACGGGCGGCCTCAAGCTCGCTCCCCTCGTACGCTGGCTGACCAACTTTTCGCCTGAGCACGGCTTCACCTTCAGCTTCTCGGATAACCTGACTTACACCTTGCGCGGCCACTCGCGGCTCATCGCGGGCGGCCGGCTCAGTTTCCTGCGCGACCTGCACGACCCCTTGATGTACGTCATGGTCGCCCTGGTGCTCATCGTCGCCGCGGCCTTTTTCTATCAACTCCTGCGGCGGCCCGGCGAGTTGAAGGCGGCGTTTCGGAGAGCGCCCGACGACGGCGGCCGCCTGCGCGCGCTGAGGCTGCTCTGCGTCGTGTGGTTCGTCTGCTACGTGGTCTTTCTCTTCTTCTTCATCCCGCAGAACACGTTCTACAGGCTCTTCTACCTGCCCGCGCTCGTCGTGTTTCTGGGGAGCGTGCTTGCGCCGCGCCTGGCCGCGCACAATCACGTGCGTAGATACCGCCTCGCGCTCTTCGTCGCGCTGCTAACGGTCGCCAACCTGACCTTCAGCGCTTACCCTTACTCGCAGGTTCGCGCCAACCCGCCGCTCGCGCTCGCGCTCGGGCTCAACAAGTCCTGGCCCGCTGGCACAATTATTTACTTCGCGCAGTGGAACACCGACAACGAGTTGATCCGATACTTCAACCCACAGACCGTCTGGCGCGAAGTCAGCCGGGAGAGTTTTGAGCAGGAGGTGGCGGGCGCGGGCGGCGGCCCCGCCTGGATGGACACCACGCTGATAGACCTTTACCAATCCACACCCGAAGGCGCGCGCTGGCTTGAGGCTCACACCGCTCGCCGCCCCGAACACGAACTGGTCAACGACAAATTCAAACTCAAGTTCTACGAGATCAAGCGAGACACACCATCGCCGTAAATTACTTGACGCGGATCGCGGCCATCGTCAGGACTCCGTTGTCGCCGATGATCTCCGTCTCGATGGCCTTGTAGTCCGTCAGTTGATTCGTCCACTGGACGGGGACGAGGACGAGGGCCGTGCCCCCGCGCTCGCGCGCCGCGGCGGCGGCCTCCTGCGCGCCGTCGAACCTGAAGGGCTCGCCGTCCGGGCGGTAGAGCAGCCGCCCGCCCGCGTAGAACTCTGCCGTGCGGTCATCCGTCAGCATGTAGACGACCGGCGTCGAACTGTAGCCGCGCGCGTCGGCCAGCCGCACGAGGTCGCGCACGGACTCGCGCCGCCCGAGCGGGCCGACGGCGCAGTTGAGCGCGAGCGCTATCGAGATGAACATCGCGCTGCAAATCAGCTCGACACGCAACGCGCGCCTCTCGCGCAGTAGAATCGCCAGCGCGCCCGCGACCGCAATCGGCGCGACCACGGCGAGCGCGCAGGCGAGCGTCACCTCAGTCGTCCGCGCCGCGTAGACCACGCCCCCGGCCGCCATGACGAGGAGCGCCGCGCCCGTCGCGCGCATGACGCTCTCCCCTCCCTCGCCGCGCACGAACCGCTTGAGCGCGAAGCCCGCGAGCAGCATCGCGCCCGGCAGCGCGGGCAGCACGTAGCCCGGCAGCTTCGATTGCGAGACGGAGAAGAAGAGCACGGGCGCGGCGAGCCACGCGAGAGCGAAGACAAGAGCGCGGCTCGCGGCCGTCGGCTCGCGCCACCGCCAGCGCCGCGCCTGTGCCAATTCTGCGACGAGCCACGCCGTCCACGGCAGCGTGAGCGCGAGCATGATCGGCAGGTAGAAGTAGAACGCCTGCGGATGGCGGTACTGGTTCGAGACGTAGCGCGCGAAGTGGTGCTGTATGAAGAACTGGTCTATGAACGTCCACCCGTGGCGCGCGATTACGGGGCCGTACCAGAGGCTCGCGATGAGAAGCGCGAGCGGCGCGCCCCACAGCAGGCTCAGCAGAAAGTCTCTGCGCGGCCACTCGCGGCGCAGCAGGTGATAGAGGCCGATGACGCCCGCGGGGATGACGACGCCGACCAGCCCCTTCGCCAGGAGCGACGCCCCGACGGCCGCGTGGAAGGCGGCCAGCAGCCAGAGCCTGCGCTTCCGGCTCGTCTCTATCTCCGCGACGAAGAAGCAGGAGAGCGCGATGGTCGTCGTCGCGGTCACGACCACGTCGAAGCTCGCCCCGCGCGAGAAGACTATCAGCCCCGCGCTCGACGCGAGCGCCAGCGCGCCCCACTGTCCTGTGCCATTTTCGTCGGCGCGGCGGCCGGCCCAGTAGACGAAGCAGACTGTGACGAGCCCGCAGAGCGCAGGCCCCAGGCGCGCCGCCCACTCCGAGACGCCGAACAGCTTGTAGCCCGCCATCATCATCCAGTAGAGCAGCGCGGGCTTCTCGAACCAGGCGCGTCCGCCGAGCGTCGGCGTCACCAAGTCGCCCCGCTCGAACATCTCGCGCGCGACCTGGCTGTAGCGCGGCTCGTCCGGCCCGACGAGCGGCAGGTGTCCCAGGCCGTAAAGGTAGAAGAGCAGGACGGCGGCGAATAGGAGCAGCGGCCAGGCGCGCGCAGGCTTCGGCATATTCAGTGGTCAGTGGTCAGTGGTCAGTGGTCAGTTAAAAACCTGTTATCATGCTTGAGTATCGGCTAAGAGACATATATCTTCAATCCGTCAGCCGTTAACTGACCACTGACCACTGACTACTGACCACTATGACCTTACGCACAGCCGTCATCGGCGTCGGGCACCTCGGCCGCCAGCACGCGCGCGTCCACGCCGCGCTCGCCGCCGAGGGGCACACACAGCTCGTCTCCGTCTGCGACCTGAACGAGGAGACGGCGCGCGCCATTGCCGCCGAGCGCGGGGCCGAGTGGACAACCGACTGGCACAATTTACTGGGCCGCGTTGACGCCGTCAGCCTCGCCGTCCCGACTGAGGCGCACGCCGAAATCGCCTGCCCGCTCCTCGAAGCGGGCGTCCACGTCCTCGTCGAAAAGCCTATCGCGCGCGACCTCATGGAGGCCGACCGGATGATTG
Organism: uncultured Acidobacteriota bacterium; assembly: GCA_963848875.1. GTDB lineage: Bacteria > Acidobacteriota > Blastocatellia > Pyrinomonadales > Pyrinomonadaceae > QHXM01. The sequence goes on along the minus strand of CAWKFJ010000005.1, from coordinate 2,552,742 downwards.
AAGCGGCCCGGAGTGGCGGGGCGCTTTTGCAGGTCGGCCACCTCGAACGCTTCAACCCGGCGCTCGCCGCCCTGCGCCCGCACGTCCGCGGGCCGCTCTACTTCGAGATTCACCGCGTCGGCGAGTTCACTGCGCGGTCGCTCGACATAGACGTGGTGCTCGACCTGATGATTCACGACCTGGACATAGTGCAGTGGCTGGTGGGCGAAGAGGTCGAAGTGACGGACGTGCGGGCTGTGGGGATTCCCGTGCTGACGAACCGCGTGGACGCGGCCAACGCGCGGCTGGAGTTTGCGACGGGCGCGGTCGCCAACATCACGGCCTCGCGCGTCGGGACCGAGAAGATCAGGAAGATGCGTTTCTTCCAGCCGCACGACTACGTCGCCGTCGACTACACGACGCGCTACGCCTCCATCAGCAGCCTCGTACACTCGGGCGCATGGCCCGGCGTCAACACACGGCGTTTGGAGGTCGAAGACGTCGAGCCCCTGCGTGCCGAGATAGAGTCTTTCCTTGAGGCTGCCGGCACGGGCGCGCCCGCGCCGGTTTCGGGCGAAGACGGTAAGCGCGCGTTGACGCTTGCGCTCAGAACCCTCGAACGCATTCAGGAACACGCCGCACATCCCGCTTTAGGCATCTTCGACGGAATCCTGCCACACTGATGCGCGAAGACTCCATCTCGTCAATGCTCGCCGGGGCTATCGCGGCGGGCGACTTCCCTTCGGCCGTCTACGCCGTGGCCGAGCGGGGCCACATCCGTTTCGCCGACGCGCTGGGCCACGCCGTCAAAGATGCCGAGGAGCGCACGGCGACGCTCGACACGATTTACGACCTGGCCTCGCTGACGAAACCTCTCGTCACAGCCCAGCTCTGCGCGTCGCTCGTCGAGCGCGGCGAAGTCAAGTTGGACGACCGCGCCGCGCGCTATCTGACGGAATTCGACCGCGAAGACAAGCGCGTCATCACCGTCCGTCAACTCCTGACGCATTCGGCGGGGCTTCCCGCCTGGCGTCCGCTCTACCTGCTGGCGGGCGGAGACAAAGAGCGCGTCCTACAGTCAATCGCCCGCGAGACGCTGGAGTCCGCGCCCGGCACGCACGTCGTCTACAGCGACCTCGGCTACATCGCGCTCGGCTTGATGCTCGAAAGGCTGCACGGGTCTGCGCTCGCCGCAATCGCCCGCCGCGAAATCTTCGAGCCCCTGCGTCTCAAGCGCACCTTCTTCAACCCGGACAAAGCCTTCATCACCGAGATAGCCGCCTGCGAAATGGGTAACGCTTACGAGCGCGAGACGTGTCAGGGGCAGGAGGCCGGCGATTACAGTTGGCGCGAGAGTCTGATCTGGGGCGAGGTACACGACGCCAACTCGTACTTCCTGGGCGGCGCGGCAGGCCACGCCGGCCTCTTCTCGACCGTCGCCGAGACGTGCCGCCTCGGCGCACAATTTCTCGCCGGAATCACAGAGCTGCTCAAGCCGGAGACCTGCCAACTCTTCCGCACGGACATGACGCCGGGGATGGAGGAGCCGCGCTCCGTCGGCTGGCAGCTCGCCTCCATGCGCAACTCGACGGCCGGCGCGAGCCTCCCGCCGGACAGCTTCGGCCACCTCGGCTTCACTGGCACGAGCTGCTGGAATGACCCAGAGCGCGAGCGCACCTTCATCCTCCTGACCAACCGCACGCACGCGCGCCCGCTCCCCTTCGTCAACATCAACAGCACGCGCCGCGCGTTTCATAAACTGGCCGTCGCAGCGCTGGACAGGTAAAGCAAGAGTGGAAGAGACGCCGAACGAAGCCGGCAGGACGAGGACGCGAAGGATCGCGGAATACCTGGGCTTCGAGCGCAACGTGGCGCTTGCTTCGGCGGCGATCCTGCTGCTCGGCTTCGGCGAGGAGTTGTGGAAGAAGTTTCTGCCTAAGTACCTCGAAGCGCTCGGCGCGAGCACCAGAGTCATCGGCTTCTTCGGGACGACGAAGGATTTCTTCGACGCCGTCTACCAGTATCCGGGCGGGTGGCTGGCCGACCACCTGGGCCGGCGGCGCGCGTTCGTGGCCTTCGTCGCGCTCGCCTCGGTCGGCTACCTCATCTACCTTGTCAGCCCCTCGTGGCCGTTCGTCTTCGCGGGGCTGGCGCTCTCGATGGCGTGGAACAGCATGGCGAGCCCCGCGGTCTTCGCCGTCATAGGCGACGCGCTGCCGCCCGAGCGACGCGCGATGGGTTTCACACTCCAGTCTATGATCAAGCGCGCGCCGATGGCTGCGGCCCCGCTCGCCGGCGGCGCGCTCATCGCCGCCGCAGGAATTTTAACGGGCGTCCGCCTCGGCCTTGTCATCACTCTGTTGCTCGCGGCCGCCACGGTCCTGATCGTGCGGCGCATCAACCTGCCCGTCATCAAGGGCGCGCCCACCAACATGCGCGGCGTCTGGCGCTCGTTCCACCCCGCGCTCAAGCGGCTGCTGATTTCCGACATCATCATACGAACGTGCGAGGGGATGGTAGACCTCTTCATAGTCCTCTACGTCACGAACGTCATCGGCGTCGGCGTCGCGCAGTACGGTGTGCTGATCGCCATCCAGCTTACGACCTCGATTATCGTCTACATCCCTGCGGCCAGCGTGGCGGGCCGCATCGGGCGCAAGCCTTTCGTCATCGCCACCTTTCTGTGCTTCGCGCTCTTCCCCGTCGCGGTCGCCTTCTCGAACGGCTTCATGACGCTCGTCCTGGCGTTCGTCGTCGGCGGCCTGCGCGAGATCGGCGAGCCCTCGCGCAAGGCCATGATCGTAGACTTCGCCGCGCCGCACCTGCGCGCACGCTCCGTCGGGTTGTACTACCTCGTCCGCAGCCTCTCCATCACGCCCGCCGCGGCCACCGGCGGCATCCTCTGGGCAATCTCCCCGCGCGTCCCCTTCATCACCGCCGGCCTCATCGGCCTCGTGGGCACACTCGTCTTCGCCGCCACCGTCGAAGAACGCTACGCGAGCTAGCACTCAACCCTTTGCGTCTTACGTCTTATCTTTGCGCCTTTGCGAGAAAAGGCGGTTCACGCAAAGGCGCAACAAAAGAAAAACCAAAGGCGCAAAGGGTTGAGTGATTTTAGAGGATGAAGTGCTGTCCACTGTAGTATGATGTCGGCGGCCGACGCGCTCCCCGAATCTCTGCCGCAGCCGGAAGTTTGAAGCCGATGCGCCGTTCCCTCTGGTCGAAAGCAATCGCCCTCCTGCTCGCCAACGCCCTCCTGGCGTCTTCGTCCGCCGCCTTCGCGCAGGACGCCTCGCAGACGCGGCCGCGCCGCGTGCAGGCCGATGACGCGGCCTCCGTCGCAGTCGCACGCCTTGAGGCCGAGCCCTTCATACGCATAGGGCTCAGTACGGACGCGCGCTCCGTGACCATCTCCACGAGCGGACGGCTGTTGAGCGCGACCGCGCCGGGCGCAACGCCCGCGCCGCTCGACGCCGCGCGCGTGCGCCTGGAAGCGCGCCTGCTCGCGCCCAGGCCAGAGACTTTCGACGCGGACGGCTTTCGCGTCGAGCTGGCGCGCGTGGTGAAGCGCGAAGACGCGTTGCGCGCCGCGAGCGAGATACGCGAGGCGACGGGCGCGGAGGTCGCAATCACTCAAGACGCCGCGACGAACTCCTGGCGCATCCAGGTGGGCTCGAATCTTTCAGCGTCGAAAGCCGCCGAGCTGCGCGCGCAGCTCGAAGACGCGGGCTTCGCGACCGCCGCGGTCGTGACGCAAGGGGCCGGCGCGGCGAGCGCGGCGCGTCCCGCCGTCTCGAACGCCGTGCGCCCGGCCGCCATCCTGAGCGCGCCGACGCGCGAGGTGGTCGCCTACGCCTCCGGCTCGTCCAAAATTTTCAGCACGAGCGCGCCCGTCACTTTTGTCTCCGAGAATGAGACGAGCGCCCCCGTGCGTTTCAACGAGAAGGCGTATCGTGGCCGGCTGGAGGTCTTCGCCAACCGCTCTGGCACGCTGACGGTCGTCAACGTTTTGGGGCTGGAAGACTACGTGCGCGGCGTCGTCCCGAACGAGCTGTCGCCGGGCGGCTACCCCGCGCTCGAAGCGCAGAAGGCGCAGGCCATCGCCGCGCGCACCTACGCCGTCAGGAACCGAAACCAGTTCGCTTCGCAGGGGTTCGACCTGCTGCCCACGACGCGCTCGCAGGTCTACGGCGGCCTCTCCACAGAACACCCGCTCTCGACGCGGGCCGTCGAGGAGACGCGCGGGCTGGTCGCCACCTACCGCGGCGAGCCGATCAACGCGCTCTACACTTCGACCTGCGGCGGCCGCACGGAGAACGCCGAGAACATCTTCAACGAAGCCATGCCCTACCTGCGCGGGCGCGAGTGCTCGCTCGAAGGCCACGCTCACTTCGCTTCCTTCACCATCAAATCGTCGCGCGACCTGCCCGACATCCGCGACGGAGCTTATGCGGGGCTCGCGCGCGCTGGCGCGCTCCTCGACATACACGGCTTCAATCTTGGCACAAAACACCTGACGGACAGTTGGCTCGGCGCGCCCGTCTCCGCGGCCGAAGTCCGCAACTGGCTCTCCACGGTGGCCCGCCTCGCGCGCCAGACTGTGCCAATAATTGCCGACGACGTTGTGCGCTCGCCTGCTTTCAGCACGGCGCTCGCGGCGGCCGTGTTCGGCGAGGCGCGCGCCGACACGCTGCTCGACGACGCTGACGTTGACTACCTGCTCTCGTTCCGCGACGCGGGGGACATTCCGCCACAAAACCGCGCGGACGTGGCGTGGCTGGTGCGCGACGGCTTGCTGCCGCTCTTCCCGGACGCGAGCCTCAGGCCGCGCGAGGCGATGACGCGCGCACGCGCGCTGCAATCAATCGCCGGGACGCTTGAGGCGCGAGGGTTGTTCGGCCTGCAAAAAGGGACGACCAGGCCGGCGGCCGGAGGCAATATGGTCTTGCGTTCGCAGAAGAACCGCGACCAGCCGATCAGCGTTGACTCGGACTCTTACCTCTTCCGCGCCTTCGGCGACAACGCCTACCCCGTGCGCTCCGTCTCGCTGGTCGGCGGCGAGCCCGTCACCTTCCACCTGAACGGGCGCGGCGAGGTTGACTACATGGAAGTCCGCCCGGCCCCGAACGGCGCGGCGGCAGACCGCACGTCGCCCTTCGCCAACTGGGCGGCCGCGATGAGTGTGGGCGAAGTGCAGACGAAACTGGCTCGATGGTCGCGCGGCATAGGCCAATTGACGGACCTGCGCGTCGCCGCGCGCGGCTCGTCGCGGCGCGCGACCGACCTGCTCATTATTGGCACAAACGGCACGGCGCATCTGCGCGGCGGGCGCATCCGTTCTGCGCTCGGCCTGCGCGAACAACTCTTCGTCATAGACCGCCGCTACGACGACGCGGGCCGCCTCGTCGGCTTCACCTTCACCGGCCGCGGCTGGGGCCACGGCGTCGGCCTCTGCCAGGTCGGAGCCTACGGCCTCGCCCGCCAGGGCCTGACCTACGACAAAATTCTGAAGGCGTACTACACCGGTATCGAATTGACGAAGCTTTATAACTAAGCCATCAGCTAAAAACACCCACCCACCATCCACCCGCCCTCTTCAGCCCCGTCAGGGGCTGCTGAAAATAGCCCAGCACTTAAGGAATCAGTCGTAAAAACAATTGAGTCCCGTAGGGACGACCGAAAAGGAGTTTCTTATGGCTCACTCTTACATTAGTTGCCTGATGCATTGCGTCTTCAGCACCAGGCAACGCCAAAAATTTATCTCCCAGGATTTACAGCAACGCCTCTGGCCGTTCATGGGCGGAATTGCGCGCGAGAACAACATGAAAGCTCTTGCCATCGGGGGCATCGAAGACCACGTCCATCTCCTACTATCCCTGCCCGCGACCACACCCGTCGCCAAGGCCATTCAAATAATCAAGGGCAGTTCATCAAAGTGGGTCCACGAGAATTTTCCAAAGCGCCGTGATTTCGCCTGGCAGGAAGGTTATGGGGCGTTCAGTGTCGCCGTTTCGCAAATCGAAGCGACCATCCGTTACATCCAGATGCAAAAAGAGCATCACCAGAAGAGAACGTTCGAGGAAGAATTTTTGAGTTTCCTGAAAAGGCACGGGATTGAATACGACGAGAGATATGTGTTGGGGTAGAATTCGGTCGTCCCTACGGGACTCAATATCTATTATCATGCGGTTCCCAGCACTGAAGTGCTGGGCTATTATCAATTGTCCCTGACGGGACAAACGGTGGCTTGCGACGGCTGACTTTCTGCCGTGAATAACGGGATGCGTTTCTCTAGGGCACAAACTCTGGGCGCGCTTGCGTTGCTGGCGATCATCTGGGTGGTGATTATTTTCCGGCTCGTCCTTTCCAGCTCGTGAACTCTTCCGATTCATCTTCCAGACCCATCGTCGCCATCGTCGGGCCGACCGCTTCGGGCAAGAGCGAGTTGGGCATCGAGCTGGCGCTGTACTGCGGGGGCGAGGTCATCAATTGCGATTCGGTGCAGGTCTACCGTGAGATTGAGATTGCGACGGCCAAGGTTCCTCTGAGTGAGCGGCGCGGCGTCCCGCACCACCTAATCGATTTCGTGCCGCCGGAGGTGAACTACACCGCGGGCGAGTGGGCGCGCGACGCGGCCGCGAAGATTGACGAGATAGAGGCTCGCGGGCGTCTGGCCGTGCTGGTCGGCGGGACGGGCTTTTACCTGCGCGCGTTGCGCCAGCCCTTTTTCCCTGGGCCTAAGACGGACGAGGGGCTGCGCCGCAGGCTGACGGAAATCCGAGCGCGGCGCGGGGCCGAACACTTACACAAGATGCTCGCGCGGCTCGACCCGCCGTCGGCCGCCAGGCTCGCGCCGCGCGACTGGGTGCGCGTGCAGCGCGCCCTCGAAGTCAGGCTCCAGACAGGGCGGCCAATGTCCGAGCAGGCCGAGGCGCGCGCCTCGGCCCCGCCTTTCGCCCCGCGCATACGCGTCTTCGCGCTGCTCCCGCCCCGCGCCGAGCTTTACCGGCGGATTAACGAGCGCGCCGAGGCGCACTTCGCCGCCGGGCTGGTCGAGGAGGTACGCGGGCTGCTCGCCAAGGGTGTGCCAGCGGACTCCAACGCCCTCGGCGCGCACGGCTACCGCCGCGTCGTGGAATACCTGCGGGGCGAGCGCGACCTGGCGAGCGCCGTCGAACAGACCAAGCTGGATGTCCGGCATTATAGTAAAAGACAACTGACATGGTTCCGCCGCGAGGCCGGCGTCGAGTGGGTCGAAGGCTTCGGCGACGACCCGGCCGTGCAGGAGCAGGTTAAGCAAATGATGAACTTTGCGGGATGAATGCTGAATTAAAACCGCTTTCTTTCATTCATCATTCATCATTCTGAATTCCTCATTGCTTTTCCCTTTTCCCGTAGTGTACTCTGGCTTCCACAGCACCCCTTTCGGTTGATCGCTAAGCGGAGAAAACGGTGGACGCAAAGGCTACTCCCCAGAATATTCAGGACGCTTTTCTGAATACGGCGCGGCGCGAGCGGAGCACGGTCACAATCTACCTGATGCACGGCGCGAAGCTGACGGGGCGTATCCGCAGTTTCGACAAGTTCTCGGTGCTGCTTGAGACCGGGTCGCAGGAGCAGTTGATCTTCAAGCACGCCATCTCGACCATCTCGCACGCGCGGCGGTCGAGCGGCGATTTGCGCCCCGCGAGCCAGGCCGCCAGCCCGCCGCCGGCCGAGGCGGCCTCCACCGAAACCCCGGAGACCCCAGAGCCCTGACGCTGCACGGACGCTTTCCCCCTTTTAGACCACCACGGAAACTACAAATTTGGCCGGCGTTTTTATCACTTTCGAGGGCATTGACGGGTGCGGCAAGTCCACCCAATTACGCCTTCTGGCGAGCGAGCTGCGCATGCGCGGGCTCGAAGTCGTCTCGACGCGCGAGCCCGGCGGGACGCCCCTGGGCAAGCGGCTGCGCAACGTGCTCCTCGATTCGCAGATCGAAGTTGACCCGCTGGCGGAACTCCTGCTCTTCGCCGCCGACCGCGCGCAGCACGTCCGCACGCTGCTCCGGCCCGCCATCGAGACGGGCGGGATAGTCCTGTCCGACCGCTACGCAGACGCGACGGCCGCCTATCAGGGGGCCGGCCGCAACTTCACGTCCGAGACCATCGCGCAGGTGATAAAGATTGCGACCGGCGGCCTGAAGCCGGACTTGACGCTCATCTTCGACCTGCCCGTGGCAGAGTGTCTCGCGCGCACGAGCCGCCGCACGGAGGACGAGAGCAAGACCGACCGCCTGGACGCCGAGGACGCAGCCTTTCACACGCGCGTCCGCAGCGCCTATCTGGCGATGGCCGAACGCGAGCCCGACCGCTTCCGCGTCGTCAACTCCACTGGCTCCGTCAGCGAGACGCACGAGCGCGTAATGGAAGTCGTGATGCCCTTTCTCGAAAAGCAGAAGTCAGGAGTCAGAAGTCAGGAGTCAGAATGAAAAGCACGCGGCTCGTCTCCCCTTCCTTCTTTCCTTCTGACTTCTGACTTCTGACTTCTGACTCCTGAGTTATGTTCGACCAACTCATCGGAAATCAACGCGTCAAGGAGATTCTGCGGCGGATGCTCGAAGCCGGGCGCGTGCCAGGAGCGCTGCTCTTCGCGGGCGAGTCGGGCGTGGGCAAGAAGCTGTTCGCGCTCGAACTGGCGAAGGCGCTTAACTGCCGCGAGCCGCGGGGCGTAGAGGCTTGTGACAAGTGCTCGTCGTGCGTCCGCATCTCGCAGTCGAAGTTTCCAGAGTACGCGGACGACAAGGACAACCGCGAGAAGCTGGTGCGGAGCGACCACCCGGACGTGGCCCTGGCGCGCCCCTTCAACCGGATTCTCAGAATCGGCCCGATGCGCGAGATCGAGCAGGAGGCGAACTTCCGCCCTTACGAAGGGCGCGTGCGCGTCCTTATCGTGGAAGAGGCGGAGCGCCTGAACGAGAACGCCTCGAACGCGCTCTTGAAAACACTCGAAGAGCCGCCGCGCACGTCGCACCTCATCCTGACGACCTCGCGCCCGGCGGCACTCCTGCCGACCATTCGCTCGCGCTGCCAGATGATTCGCTTCAGTCCGCTCGCGCCGGACGAGATCGAGCGGAGCCTGCTCGAAGGCGGCCAGGTCTCGAAGGCGGACGCGCGCCTGCTCGCGCGCCTCGCTCGCGGCAGCATAGGGCGCGCGCTCGCGGCCGACGTGGAGAGCTACCGCCGGCAGCGCGACGCGATGCTTGACGTTGTCAACGCGCTCGCCGTGACAAACGATCGCGCGCGGCTCCTGCGCGCCTCCGAAGAGATGAACGACGCGAAGCACAAGGAGGAGTACGAGCCGCGGCTTGATGTGCTGGCGACGCTCGTGCGCGACGTGTGGGTCTTGTCGTTGGGCGCGGGCGAGCAGCAGGTGGTCAACGAAGACCTGCGCCCGCAGCTCTCTAAGCTCGGCGCGAGCGTAGACAGCCGCCGCGCGGCGCGCTGGCTCTCGCAGCTCGAACAGCTTCGCGGACGCCTGGACTTTAACGTCAACCGCAAGGTCGCCACCGACGCCCTCTTTCTCTCCATGGCCGAACCCTAAACCATCATGCCCGACCAAAACAGATCGCGCTTCGTTGACGTGAGCCACGCCGTAGAGCATGGGATGATTACTTACCGCGGACTGCCCGCGCCCGTCATCTCTGACCACCTCAGCCGCCCCGCCTCGCGCGCGCATTATAGTGCTGGCACAGAATTTCAGATCGGGAAGATTGAGATGGTGGCGAACACAGGCACGTACCTGGACTCGCCTTTCCACAGGTACGAGGACGGCGACGACTTGTCCCGGCTGCCGCTTCCCTCTTTGGCCGACCTCGAAGGCGTCGTCGTGCGTGCGGCCGACGACCGCCGCGCGCAGGACGCTTCGCTCTTTGCCGGCGTAGAGGTCGCGGGCCGCGCCGTCCTGATTCACACGGGCTGGGCCGCGCACTGGGGCAGCGAGCAATACTTCGACGGGCATCCCTTCCTGACGCGGGACGCGGCGCAGTTGCTAATGGACGGCGGCGCGGCGCTCGTCGGGATTGACTCCTACAACATTGACGACACCGCCGACGCGTCGCGCCCGGCCCACTCTATCCTGCTGCGCGCGGGCATCCCCGTCGTCGAGCACCTGTGCAACCTGGACGCCCTGCCCGACAGCGGCTTCAAATTCTTCGCCGTCCCCGTCAAGGTCAAAGGCATGGGCACATTTCCTGTAAGAGCATTCGGACTACTCAAACAATGAACCTCAAAGGAGTTGAGTTCAGGGAGGGTTATGATGACGAAGAGAGTTCTGGTGGTGGACGACAACCGGGAGTTGCAGCAGGTAGTCGATTTCGCGCTCCGTCAGGAGGGCTACGAGGTGAGCCAGGCGTTCGACGCTTACGCGGGCCTGGAGCTGATCGAGCGTGAGAAGTTCGGCCTGGCGCTGCTGGACGTGATGATGCCGGGGATGGACGGCCTCGAAATGCTCTCGCGCCTGCGCGGCTTCGACAAGGATTTGCGCGTCATCATCATGACTGCGCTGACGACGCCCGAAGCGGCCGTCTCTGCCCTGCGCGACCAGGCGTCCGACTTCTTAACGAAACCCTTCGATATGGAGCAGCTCCTCTCGGCCGTCCGCACGGCCTTCGAGCTGGCCCCGCGCGAGATGCAGATCGAAGTCCTCTCGGCGCGCCCAGAGTGGATAGAGCTGAGGGTTCCGTGCGACATCGCGGCCATAGAGCCTTTGGAGCGCCTGATGTCGCAGCTCAAGACGGACCTCCCGCAACTGACGCGCGAAACCGTCACCTACGCCTTCCGCGAGATGCTCCGCAACGCCATCGAGCACGGCGGCAAGAGCGACCCCTCGCAGTTCGTAGAGGTCGGCTACCTGCGCTCGCCCCGCATCATCCTCTACCGCATCAAAGACCCCGGCGAGGGTTTTACAATAGAATCGCTCTACCGCGACGACGGCGCGATTGCGGCCTTCCTCAACCCCGAAGGCGACCCGCTGGCGCACGCGCGCGTCCGCGAAGAAGAGGGCCTACGCCCCGGCGGCTTCGGCATCCTCATCGCCCGCGATCTGGTGGACGAGATGATCTACAACGAGAAGCACAACGAGGTGATTCTGATTAAGTACCTCACGGACGCGAAGCCGGCGGGCGATGCAGCTTAACGCCGGGTTGCTCCACTCTTCGGCTGACCGAACACCAGCTTCCATTGGCCGTCCTCGCTGATGAGCGGCATCGTCAGCACGGGCTGTCCTGGGATTTCGATATCCACGGTCGCTTTGTCGCCCATGATCCTCTCGTTACTGAACGTCGGCGACGGCTTGCGCGCCTCCATCTCGGCGGCCTCGCTGAATAGTTGATCCAGAGTCTTGCCCTGACGCTTCGCGGCGTCCTCCATCCGTTGCAACGAGGCGCGCGACAGAAACCTTTTAACGCCTGCAACGTCCTTTCTCACCCCCGCCTCGTAATAACCTCTCAAGACCTCCGTGGGAGAGAGGCCGGCCGGTTGCGCGGGCGGAGCTGACGTGTTCGCGGTTGAAGGTGTGTTCGCCGGCAGGGGCGCGCTCGCGGGCGCGTTGTTTGAGTTCGCGCTCGCGGGGCCGTTGCCGGTGTTAGACTCTTTGGCGCAGCCGGCGGTCAGCACGAAAAGGAGCGCCAGCGCGAGGGCGAGCGGGACGGCCGCGCGCGTCCTGCCAGGGGGGCGGATTTCGAGATACATGTACTGAAGTTTTATTTAATCGTGACGAGTTCGGGCTCGGCCTTCTCTTTGTAGGAGCCCTCTTCGAGCAGCTTCTCGGTCTCGCGGACGAAAGCTTCGACGATGTCCGCGCCTGCGACTTTGCGCATCGGCACGCCGTTCTTGTAGATCATGCCGACGTTGCGGCCGAAGGTGACGCCGAGGTCCGAGTCGTGCGCCTCGCCCGGCCCGTTCACGGCGCAGCCCATGATGGAGAGGTGTAAGGGCTCAGAGACGTGAGCCAGGCGACGCTCGATCTCCGTGACGATGCCGACGAAGTCGTCCACGTCGAGCCGCCCGCAGGTCGGGCAGGCGACGACCGTCACGCCGCGCTTCCTCAGCTCAAGCGATTTGAGAATCTCCCACGCGACGCGCACCTCTTCCTGCGGCTCCGCCGCCAGCGAAACGCGAATCGTGTCGCCTATGCCTTCGTGCAGCAGGATGCCCAGGCCAATCGCCGACTTGATCGTCCCGCCGAAGGCCGTGCCCGCTTCCGTCACGCCGAGGTGCAGCGGGTAATCGACCTGCGTGGCGAGCAGGCGGTAGGCGGCGACGGTGCGCTGCACGTCCGACGCCTTCAAGGAGATGATGATGTCGGTGAAGTCCAGGTCTTCGAGAATCTGTATGTGGCGCAGGGCGGACTCGACCATCGCCTCGGGCGTGGCCGTGCCGTATTTTTTGAGTAAATCCTTTTCGAGCGAGCCGCCGTTGACGCCGATGCGGATTGGCACATTTTGCGACTGGGCCGCGCGCACCACCTCGCGGACGCGCTCGTGCGCGCCGATGTTGCCGGGGTTGAGCCTCAGCTTGTCCACGCCCGCGTCGAGCGCCATCAGCGCCAGCTTGTAGTGGAAGTGTATGTCTGCGACGAGCGGGACCGAGGGGACGCGCTGCCTGATCTCTTTCAGCGCCTCTGCTGCGTCCTTGTCGGGCACGGCGAGGCGCACGACCTCGCAGCCGGCGCGGACCATCTCCTCTATCTGCGCCACGGTCGCGCCCACGTCCGCCGTGTCCGTCTTCGTCATGGACTGGACGACGACCGGCGCGCCGCCGCCGATCTGCACGTCCTTAACTTTTACCGCTCTCGATTTCCGCATCTCTTATTTTTGTGGCTGCGTCGCGGCCGGGGGCTTCGTCTCCTCCGGCGCGCGTGAGACCTTCTTCAGGAGGTCGTTGGTGATGACGAAACCCATCAGCAGGAGCAGCATGACGAAGCCGACCTGCTGGATGCGCTCGCGCACGCGCATCGAGAGCTTCCAGCCGCCCAGGGCCATCACGGCCTCGACGCCGAGCAGGAAGATCGCGCCGCCGTCGAGCACGGGGATGGGCAGCAGGTTGAAGATGCCCAGGCTCAGGCTCAGGAACCCGAGCAGGTTGAAGATGCCGGCCCAGCCCGCCTCCTTGACGGATTGCGAGGCCGCCTCGTAAATCCCAAGCGGACCCGAGAGGGTGTTCCGCGCCGAGCGCTCGCCGCTGAAGAACTGGCCCAGGGCCTTGCCCGTCAGGCGCAGGATTTCGATGTTGCTTTCCCACGCGTAGCGCAGCGTCGCCAGCGCGCCGACGTGCTCGCGCGGGATCAAGTCCTGTGGCGTGAGCCCGAGTCGCTCCACCCCGTCTTCCATCTTGCGCGGAGTCGCCGTGACATCCTGCTGCTTCCCGTCGCGCTCGATGGTGATGCGTATCGGCTCGGTCTTGTGCGAGCGCACGTACGCGAGCACGTCCTGGTCGCTCGGGACGGGCTGGCCGCCGAGCGCGACGATGCGGTCACCTGCCTGCAAGCCGGCCTCCGCGGCCGGCGAGTTGGGCTGCACGGAAGCGATCAGGACCTTCACCTCGCCGTAGTCCGGCTCGAATCCCAGGTCGCCGAAGATTTCACCGCTCTCGACGCGGCGCGCGGGCGTAATCGTCAAAGCAATTTTCTGCCCGCCGCGCAGGACTTCGAGCGGGAGCGGCTTCTCGGGCGACAGCAGCGCGTCGCCCCTCATGCGGCCCCACTTCGGATTCTCGACGCCGTTGAAGGAGACGACGTGGTCGCCCTTCTGAAGCCCGGCCGCCTCGGCCGCGCCGCCCTGCTGTATGTTGCGGACCACAGGAGCCGGCGGGACGGGCACGCCGTACATCAGGCCGCCGATGAAAGGAATCGCCAGCGCCGTCAGGATGTTCATGACGGGGCCGGCCACTGCGACCAGGAATTTTTGCCAGCGCGGACGGAGCGTGAACTGCTCCTCCACGGGGATGTCGCTCGCCCCCTCGCCCTCGATCGGCGCGTTCGATTCGTCGCCGCCCAGTTTGACGTAGCCGCCGAGCGGGACCGCCGAGAGGCGATATTCGGTCGTCCCCCACTGCCGCCCCCAGAGGCGCGGGCCGAAGCCGACCGAGAAGGTCTCGACGCGAATCCCCAGGAGCTTGGCGACGATGAAGTGGCCGAACTCGTGCAGGACGACGGCCGCGCCCAGAATAAAGATGAAGGCGAAGAGGCCCTTGACCGTGTCTATGTTTATGGAGCCGAAGTACCAGAGGATGACGCCCAGGGCGATGAGGGCGGGAATGATGATGCGCGACCAGGGAGTTTTCGGCCCCGCCGCCTTGGCCTCGTCGGCCGGTTTAGAATCGTCTGCCATAAATAAAGACCTCTATATATATCGAATCAATCGCCGCTGGGCGCGCGCCTCACCTTAGAGACACGCCCAACCTGCACGGTTGTCCTTAAGTTTACAAGGCAACAGTGAAAAGGTAAAAGGCTAAGGAGTGTAAAATGACTTTTTAAAGGACAGAAGCCCGGCGGCGAGGTTCGAGCGCCGCCGGACATTCGTGGTCCGGCGGCGTGTGTCACGCAGACTCCGCGCGGCTGTCAGAGAGCGTGGGATGTTTGCTCAGGCCATCAACCCCTTGTTCATGGGGCGCGGTCACGACGCCAGTCATCCTTATGTTTGTTCTCGCGGTCCCACCATTTTTGATCGCAGTCGCGGTGCCTGGGCTTCTCTTTCTGGCAACTGCGCTCTATCTCAATGAACCCGTGCGAGACGGCAGGGCCGGAGGCTTGATAGTTATAGCCGCCTATGAGTTTGATCTTGAAGGTACCTGAGACGAAATCTGTGACCTCGACCTCGAAGTTGACTTTCATCTGCTTCTGGCCTTTGACCTTCACAACCCCCTCGCCGCGCAAGATCGCTTTCCGGTTCTGTTTCTGGTTGCCCTCAATAATCAGGCACGTAATCCTGGAAGACTTGAAGTCAACCTTCGTCGGATTCTTGTCCTTGAAGCGGATCACGCCCTCCGGCGACTTGTCCCACTTGTCGAAGTCTACATTGAAGAAGAATTCGCCGCGGGTCTGTGTGAGCGAGCCTTTGCCCTTGACCTCGCCGCAACTCTGACAGTCCGGCGTCGGCTTCGGCTTCGGCGTCCAGGTCTTCTGGACGACGTTCGACTCAAGCTCGCCTATCTGTGCCCGTATGTCGTCCGTGCCCGCGCCGCGAGTGCCCGTGTACGTAAACGTCGCCTGACCGTTGGCGTCCGTTAATCCGCCGTCAACCAGCCCCGCGTGTGGGCCACTGATGACTTCAAACCTGACGACCGCTTCGGGAACCGGCGCTCCCTGTGCGGTGGTCGCCAGAGCAGTCACCGTATGCGTCGTGTCTACGAGACTCGAGGCCGTCGCAGGCGTGAGGGTCAGCGTCGCCGCCGATGGGGTCGGGGCCGCCGAAGGGCCTTGCGCCTCAATCCCTGTGACCGGGTTGCCGTCCAGGCCGACAAAGAAATCCGGGGCCGGCGAGAGCGAATCGTGAAAGTAAACGCTGCCGTGGCCGACCGGCTGACAGATAGCCTCATGGCAGCCGAAAGCGCCTCTGTAGAGCGAGTAGGTAGCCAGGTCGAACATGACGACGAAACTCTGTTGCGGCCCGACCGTGATGAAGTTGGTCTCCACAGAGGTCGAGATGGGCTGATCGAAAGGGCCGTTGAACGCGAGGTTCTGCCCGAAGCCGAGGATGCCCCCGGAGAAGAGGCCGAGCGTTTCAGCGAATCTCGCGTTCGGGTCGCCAGCGGTTGTCAGATCATAAGTGCCCAGCAGGAACTGGCCGGCCGACACGCCGCTCGCGTTCAGCCTGTCGCTGAATAC
The DNA here is from genome assembly GCA_963848875.1 of uncultured Acidobacteriota bacterium. GTDB lineage: Bacteria > Acidobacteriota > Blastocatellia > Pyrinomonadales > Pyrinomonadaceae > QHXM01. Next base: position 2,536,896 of record CAWKFJ010000005.1, on the reverse strand, counting down.
CTGGCTGTCCAAGACGCGGACGGCTGCTGCCGCCGACAGCGGCCCGGTGGGCAAGTCCCAGGGGGCTCTCTCGAATCGCCCGTTCAAGATGGCCTTGACCTTAAAGGTCTTCGTCTCGTTAGTGCTGTTGCGAAAAGTTCGGAACGCGATGCCGCGTGCTGTGCCAATATAGGAGCTTGACCAACTGCCCACGGCCAGACCGTTCTCCTTGAGTTCCCCCCACGCGGCCTCGACGCCGTAGGGGTTGCCCGCGAAGATGCGCGTTTTCACTTCCCCGACGCCCCCGCGCGTCGCGTCGAAGAAGTCGCCGAACTCCCCCTTGCGAACCGCCCGCGCCACCGTCCCGAACGCCGCGACCGGGGCGCTCGTGCCGTAGATTCTCATGCCGAGCCCCGGCTGCGGCCCAACGATGGTGTAGTTAAGCCACCTGTTATTGCCGTCGTTAAAAAAGGCGTATTCCTGAAGCGGCATCGGAGCGCCCTTGGGCATCACCGCATCGAGCCCGGTGTTCGCGACGGGCTCGAACGTCAGCCAGTAAGTTCCGGCCGCCAGGACCGCGCCGAAATTCGGGAAGCGCGCCCAGCCGACCGGCTGAGCGGCCTGGGCGTAGGTCTGAGAGTAAATGCTGGCGCCGGGGAGCCCGTTATTGTCGGTACGAATCTTGACCTCTACACTCCCGGCCCAGTACACATACATCCATCCCTCGACGGCATCGAGCGTGGCCCCGCTGGCGAGCGTGAACCGTCCGGCGAGATGTTGGAAGTAACCCGCGCAGGTCGGCTGCGGTGTGCAAAGGGTGTTGCCCTTGCTGAACAAGGCGCTTCCTCCGGTAGTCCCCGCCGGCCCTGTGTCAACGAGCAGATCGGCCGCCACCGCGCCGGCCGGCAGTGACAGGAGCAAACTGAGCGCGATTAGAACGAGCGAAAGCCTTACATTCCGCGGGGCAGTGAGAGGTGAGAGTTGTCGTGTGGAAGCTTCTCGTTTCATGTGGCCGCCTTCTACGTGGTGAAACGCACTAAGGTGTGACGTGAGGCTAACGAAGAAAAGAGTTTCGCTAGCAGAGATGCGAGGGCGTCAGCGTCAAGAGCGCGGGCAATTTAGTCTCATTACGCCTGAGAGTCAAGAGATTTGTGCCGAATCTGAAGAGGCGGGCCGTCTTTCGCTCAGGCCGCGGCGTCTATTCCACGCGAGAGACGCTTAATCACTTCCGAGGCCGCGGCGCGCGCGCTGTGGTCTGCGTCGAGAACGACGTTTAGGTTCTCGACAGGCTTGGTCTCGTGCGCGTCCATCACCTCTTCGATGACGCGCGGAATGTCCGTCAGCGAGAGGCGCTCTTCTAAAAAGGCGCGCACGGCCTCCTCGTTCGCGGCGTTCAGCGCCGCCGCCATCGTCCCGCCCTCCCTGAGCGCGCGGTAGGCCAGGCCGACGCACGGGAAACGCTCCGTGTCCGGCTCCTCGAAGTGGAGCGCCGAGAGCTGTGTTAGATCGAGCCGCGGGAGCCCGCACGGGTGGCGCGCAGGGTAAGTCAGCGCGTACTGGATCGCGTGGCGCATGTCCGTGACGCCCATCTGCGCGATGACAGAGCCGTCCACCAGCTCGATCATCGAGTGGACGACCGATTCGGGGTGGACGAGGATGCCAATCTCTTCGGGGCCGAAGCCGAAGAGCCAGCGCGCCTCTATCACCTCCAGCCCCTTGTTCATCAGCGTCGCCGAATCAATCGTGATCTTCGCGCCCATCTGCCAGGTCGGGTGGCGCATCGCTTCGGCCACGGTCGCCGCGGCCATCTCGCCCGCGCTCTTCGTGCGGAACGGCCCGCCGGAGGCCGTCAGGATGAGGCGGCGCACCTCCGCGCGCTTCTCGCCCCGCAGACACTGGTGCAGCGCGTTGTGCTCCGAGTCAACCGGCAGCAGTTCCGCGCCCGACTCCTGCGCGGCGCGCGTCATCAACTCGCCCGCCATCACCAACGTCTCCTTGTTGGCGAGCGCCACGCGCTTGCCGGCTTCGAGCGCGCGCAGAGTTGGCACAAATCCGATGGCTCCGACCGTCGCGCTGACCACGCAGTCGGCGGCCGGGTGCGTGGCGACTTCGACCAGGCCCTCCTCGCCGACGACGATGCGCGGCAAGTCCACGTCGCGCGCGAACAACTCTGCGCGGAGTTTCCGCGCGCCTTCTTCCGACTCGACCGAGATCAGCTCCGGCAGGTGGCGCGCAGCCTGCTCGGCCAGCGCCTCGACGTTGCGCCCCGCGCCGAGCGCGACGACGCGAAACTCCTCCTCACCAAAAGACTCAACCACGCGCAACGTGTTGCGCCCGATTGAGCCGGTCGAACCGAGAATGGCGATACCAGTCATAAACAGTGGTCAGTGGCCGGTGGTCAGTGGTCAGTTAAGGAACGGTGGACTTAAAAGTTTTTCTTTTAACTGACCACCGGCCACTGACCACTGACCACTTATCCAAAGTAGAGCCGACCGAAATAGTAGAGGACGGGCGCATTGAAGAGCAAGCTATCGAGCCGGTCGAGCAGTCCGCCGTGGCCCGGCAGAATCTGCGCCGCGTCCTTCGCGCCCGCGCCGCGCTTCAAGGCGCTCTCCGTCAAATCCCCCAGCACGCCCAGCACGTTCATCGTCGCCGCCAGCGGCAGCGCCCACTTCAAGGGCAACTCCTGGAAGAACCAATAATGTGCCAGAACGGCCATCAGGAGGCTCGCCACCATCCCGCCCATCGCTCCCTCCCAGGTCTTGCCCGGACTGATGGCGGGCGCGAGCTTGTGGCGGCCGAACGCGCGCCCCGTGTAGTAAGCGCCCGTGTCCGAGCCCATGATGACGAGGAAGAAGAAGGAGAGCAGGTCCGCGGCGCGCGCCTGCTCGAACCCCATCCGCACGGCGACGAGGTGTCCGCCGAGGAAGGCCACGTACATCACGCCGAGCACGGTCGCGCCGACCGACGCGATCATGTTGTCGAAGGGCGCGCCGCGCAGCATCGCCGCCGCCAGCGCCGCAATCACGAGCGCCGGCAGGACGAGCAAGAGCAGCACAGGGGCCTCCTGCGGCCTGTCGAAATAGAAGACCGTGAAGAGCGCCGCCGCCCCCGCGAACCCCACCACCACGTCCGGCTTGATGCCCCGCTTCCTCGCCAGCAGCCAGAACTCATAAAGCCCCAGCGCCATCGCGGAGAGCGCCAGCGCCACGAACAGCGGCGCGAGCCAGGAAATTAAAATCGAAGCGACCAGAACCGGAAGGACGATGAGCGCGGTGATGATTCGAGACATTTATCTGCGTGATGAGTGCTGAAGGATAAGTGAGCTGCTTTCACTCATCGCTTTTATTTCGCGTTGGCTACCAGTTGAAGGCCGCCGAAGCGGCGGTCGCGGCGCTGGAAGTCTAGGACGGCTTCGAGCAGGTGTGCGCGGCGGAAGTCCGGCCAGAGCGTGTCGGTCACGTAAATCTCGCTGTAGGCCGCCTGCCACAGCAGGAAGTTCGAGATGCGCATCTCGCCGCTCGTCCGCACGAGCAAGTCAAGTTCCGGCAGCCCGCGCGTGTAGAGTCCGCGCGCGATGTCACCTTCGGTCAACTCGTCCGCGCCCTTGCCCTCCGCAACGAGTTGTTTGAAAGCCTCGCGCGCCGCGTCCACGATCTCCGCGCGGCCGCCGTAGTTCAAGGCGACGCTTAAGACCATGCCCGTGTTCCGGGCGGTGCGCTCGGTCGCGCGGTTGATTTCGCGCCGGACGTTTTCCGCGAGCGAGTCTGTCCGCCCGATGGCCTGAAAGCGTATGTTCTGCCGGTCGATCGCGTCTATCTCAAGGCGTATGTAGCGGCGCAGCATACGCATCAGGGCATCAACTTCGAGCCGCGGGCGCTTCCAGTTTTCGGTCGAGAAGGCGTAGAGCGTGAGCGCTTGCAGGCCGAGGCGCGCGCCAGTGTCCACGGCGGCGCGGACGGCCTCGACGCCGGCGCGGTGGCCCGCGATGCGCGGCTGCCCACGGCGCGCGGCCCAGCGCCCGTTGCCGTCCATGATGATCGCCACGTGGCGCGGCAGACGCTCCCAAGCGATGCTCGCCAGCAGCGCCTCGTCGCGCGTCCCCTGCTCCACAACTGTAGCGAAATCCGCGAGCATTCAAACTCTTTCACTTGTCCGATTCACTTGTGCGTCGCCATCTTAATTAAAGCAGTGACAAGTGACAAGCCAGCAGATTACGGAATGCCGAATTCAGTAATGCACTTCGACGAGCGTCAGCCCGTGCGGCGGCGCGGTCGCGGCGGCGAGCGAGCGGTCGCCCGTCTCTATGGCGCGCAGGATAAGCTTCTCGCCCGCCTCGCCGCGCCCGACCGCGAGGAGCGTGCCCGCGATGGAGCGCACCATGTAGCGCAGGAAGCCGTCCGCGCTCGCCTTAATCTCGATCAAGCGCCCGCGCCCGTCAATCTGTTCCGTCACCTCCAACTGCATGACGGTGCGCACACGCGTGCGCGCCTCCGACTGCGCCGCGGAGAAGGCAGTCCAATCGTGTTGGCCCAGGAAGAGTCGCGCGGCCCCGCGCATGCGCTCCGCGTCGAGCGGGCGCGCCTCGTGCAGCGCGTAGCGGCTCAGGAAGGGCGACATGACGGGCGCGTTGAAGATTCTGTAGACGTACGTCTTCCCGAGCGCAGAGTAGCGCGCGTGAAAGTCATCGGCGGCCTCACTCGCCTCCATCACCCGCACGTCGCGCGCCAGGTTGCCGTTGAGCGCCGCGCGCAGGCGTCCCGGCTCAATCTCGCGCGTGAGCCGCACGCTCGCCACCTGCCCTGCGGCGTGGACGCCCGCGTCCGTCCGCCCAGCCCCATGCACGACCACCTCAAGCCCTTCGAGCAGCGCGAGCGCGCGCCCCAACTCGCCCTGCACCGTGCGCTCACCACTCTGCACCTGCCAGCCGTGAAAATCCGTGCCGTCGTACTGAAGCGTCAGTTTGTAATTCATAAGGGAAGTGGTCAGTAGTCAGTGGTCAGTGGTCAGTTAAAACAAGCAGCCAGCGACGACGAGTTTTGTCTTCAACTGATCACTGACCACTGACTACTGACCACTGCTTTTCCTGCTTCCGGGTTTGATGGCCTCTTCGCCGCGGGCGCAGGCGTCGCAGGCGGCGGGGGCGACCGCGGGGACGTGGAGCGTGGCGAGGGCGACGCGGGGGACGCCTACGTCGGCGCTCCCGCCCGAACGGTCTATGATGGAGGCCGCGCTGACGACGCGCGCGCCGGCTTCCGTCAGGACGTCTATCGTCTCGCGCGTCGAGCCGCCCGTGGTGACTACGTCCTCGACGACGAGGACGCTCTCGCCGGGCCGGACTGTGAAGCCGCGCCTGAGCGTCATCCGCCCGGCCTCGCGCTCGGTCCAGATGAAGCGCGCGCCGAGGGAGCGCGCCACCTCGTAGCCGATGATCAGGCCGCCGATGGCGGGCGCGGCCACAGTCTCTATTCTTTCGGCGCGGAACCGCTCGGCCAGCGCCTCGCCGAAGCGCGCCGCCTCCGCCGGGTGCTGCAAGAGCAGCGCACATTGCAGGTAGTTCGTGCTGTGCAGCCCACTCGATAAAACGAAGTGGCCTTCGAGCAACGCACCCGTCCGCCGGAACCTTTCGATGACTTCTTCCGTCTTCAAGACCGTTCACCTCATTCACAAAGAGATGCCGTGCGCGCTACAATGCCGCCGCGATGCAGCCACGGCGCAACCTCGTTTCCGACTCCGCGCTCGTCCAGGAGACTGTCGAGATGCTGCGCGTGTGCGGCGGGCGCGCGCCGGCCGCGGACATCGCAGACATCGTTCTCAAGCTCCCGGACCTGGAAGCGGGCGTCGCGGCCATGCTCGTCGCGGACCTCATCAAAGACGACCACCGCCTCATCCTGCGCGACGGCACGACGGTCGAGCTGGACTGCGAGAACGCGGAGGAGCGACTGCTCGCAGAGTCTGACTTCGTCGTCGTGGACGTGGAGACGACCGGGGCGAAGACGCCGCCGTGCCGCGTCACGGAGGTCGGGGCCTACCGCGTCAGCCGCGGCCGTATCGTCGCCGAGTTCCAGACGCTGGTCAACCCGGAGTCGGAAATCCCGCCCTTCATCGTCGAGCTGACAGGCATCACCAACGACATGGTCAAGACCGCCCCCGTCTTCGCGGACGTGGCCCACGCCTGGCTCGACTTCGCGGACGAGGCGATTCTCGTCGCGCACAACGCGCCGTTCGACGTGCGATTTCTCAATCACGAACTGGCCCGCGTCTTCCCAGGCCGCCGCATGGTGAACACACACCTTTGCACGGTCAAGCTCTCGCGCCGCATTTTCCCCGGCCTCCTGAACTACAGGCTGCACACCGTCGCAGAGCACTTCGCCATCCCTATCGTCAACCGCCACCGCGCCGCCGGCGACGCCCTCGCCACGGCCGAAATCTTCCTCCGCATGCTCGACCGCCTGCACGAGCACGGCGTCCGCGACGTGGCCAGCGCGCGCCTCTTCAGCTTCCCACAGAACGGGGATTGTTAAGGCGGTAGAAAAAGTTTTGAGCCCCGTCAGGGGCGACCGAAAATAGCCCAGCACTTCAGTGCTGGGTAGAGCGCGAATAATTTATCGAGTCCCGTAGGGACGGCAGAAGATTTCGGTCGTCCCTACGGGACTCAATCATTTTTAATCGTGCTTTCCCAGCACTGAAGTGCTGGGCTATTTTCAATTGTCCCTGCGGGACAATCACGCTCGCCGCGTTAGTTGCCGGCCCCTTCTTCTTGCTCGTCAACCTTGGCTTTTTTCCGCAACAACCATCTCCCGACGAAGAAGAGCACGACCGCCAATGCGAGCCCTAACCCGACCCACGGGAAATACTGTTTGAATAAGACCTCCGCGCGGTCGCCGTAAGTCACGGCGAGGTAGCCTTCGAGGAGAAAGCGCAGGGCGCGCCCGACGGCGATGGCCAGGGCGAAGCGCACGATGCTGACGCGGAAGACGCCGCTCGTGATGACGAACAGCTTGAAGGGGAAGGGCGGCGGGAGGAGGGAGGCGACGAAGACGGAGAGCGCGTCGTAGCGGTCTATCATCCCTTTGACGCGCGCCTGCTTCTTCTCCGAAAAACGTTCCAGCGCCCGGCGGCCTGCCTTGCGCGAGATGTAGTAGAGAATCACGCAGCCCGCGACCGAGCCGACAGTCGCGGCCGCCGCGTAGACGGGCATCCACGACGGGTTCCTCAGCGTCAGCAGAATCATCACCACGTCCGGCCCGGCCGGCAGCGGGATGAGCGCCGAGTCCAGAAGCGCGATGGCGAACAGCCCGAGCGGGCCGTAGGCGATGAGAAAATCTCTGACCACCCCGAGCGCGCCCGTGATCTTGTCCCAGAGCCAACTCAAACCAGTCGCCCGTCCCTTCCCTCAATCCGCCGCCGGTTCCGAAACCTGCGCGACGCGCCCGGCAGCCCTCCTGCGCCTGCGTTGCATAATCAGATAGGCGGTCAGGCCGACGACGCACAAGCTGACGACGATAGCCAGGACGGGAAAGCCATACTGCTTGATGAAGTCAATCACCGCCCGGCCGTAGAAGACCGCGAGCGTCCCCTCTATGTAATAGCGCAGCGCGCGCGCGATCATGATCGTCAGCATGAATCGCCAGCGCGGGTATTCGAGCGCGCCGGCCATCGACACGAAAATCTTGAACGGCATCGGCGGCGGCAGCAGCGCCGGCACCGCGAGCGCCAGGAAGCCGAAGCGCGCGTAGGTGCGCTCGACGCGTTCGAGGTCTTTAGCGCGGAAGCGCCTGCGCAGCACGTACTGGCCGCCGCGCCGCATGATCGTGTAGAGCAGGAGGCAGCCGACGACGGAGCCGGCGGCCGCGAAGAGCGGGAAGTAGAAGACCTCGTAAGGCGCGTTCGTACACCTCATCACCACCAGATAGTCGTTGATCTCCGGCAGCGAGAGGAGCGACGAGTCGAGCGCGCCGATGACGGTCATCGCCGGCCCGGCCATGTAAATCGGCACGCCGATGACGAACTGTTCGAGCCACTGGACGAGGGCCCCGAAAGTCTGGTTGAGCCAATGAAGGGCGGAATAAAGCCAATCGAACATAAAAAGCAGTGGTCAGTGGTCGGTGGTCAGTGGTCAGTTAAAGACAGAGACGTTTTATATTTTAACTGACCACTGACCACCGACCACTGACCACTTTTACCTCACGGGTGCGAAGACGGTCGGGGTGTCGTAGGTGACGCCGAAGGTGACGCCGGAGCGTGGGCTGAAGTCCGTCAGCCCGGCGATGCCGGCGAAGTCGAAGCGCAGGCCCGCGCCCCTGATCTGCATGCCGAGGCGCGCCTCCGACTGGGCCTCTGTGCCGAGCGGCGCGCGGCCCGAGCGTGTGTTGGCGCGCCCGTTGATCTCGCCGGCGAAGCTGATGGCCTTGTTGAGGCGGACGATGGCGGCCACGCCGTAGAGCAGCACGTCGTTCTGCGTGAAGCGGTCGAGCGGCGCGGTCAGGATGCCGAGGCCGAGGTTGCCGAAAGTGTTGACACGCCCGTCGCGCCCGAACTTCTTGCCGATGAGAATTGTGCCATAAGCGTTGATCTGGTTGACGCCCGTGCCGCGCGCCTCGTTCGAGTTCGGCAACTGGACGCCGAAGCGAAAGCCGAGCGAGGGGCCGATGCGCGTCTCGTTGCGGAGCTTGATCTTGGTCGAGAGCGTGAAGTCGCCCGTGTCGTTCGTCGAGTTGCCAGAGGCCAGCTCCAACGGAATCGGCGGCGGTACGGTGACGGAGTTGATGCTCAGGACGTTCTGCACCACGCCGTCGATCTGGAACTCTACGTTGGGCGAGAGGCCGATGTTGATACCTATGACGCCGACGCGCGTCAGGTCGCCCGAGAGACCGGAAAGCGGGAACTTTGCGTCCTGCATGAAGTCTATGCCGGCCTCGATCCTGAGCGTGCCCGGCGGGATGATGTCCACGTCCTCCGTCAAAAGCGGCCGCTGCTGCGCGCCCGCGCTGACTGCGTAGAGCAGCACGAGGAAGAGCGCCCACCTGGCATGTGACATTCGCATGAGTTCGATGACGATCCGAGAACGGCTCTCTCTTGAGAATAAGACTTCGCGCGGATTGTAGCGGCACGAGTAATCCTGCGTCAACGCGCAGCCCTCCGAAATCATTGACAGGCGCAGGCGCACGCGGATAGCCTACGCCCCGATTACGAGAACCTGGCTCGGCGGCCAGCCGCTAGCGCAAGACACGGGCCGCCTCCTCGTCTCCCGTGGTCGTCACCCTTACTCGGCGCGATGTCCAGACCCCGCACCCGTCGCCGAAGCGTTCAACTCGCCGCCCGCGCACTTTCGGCGGGCGCTTTACCGAAAGGGGAATCCCATGCGTCAACTCAACTTTGCCCTGCTGACAGTCGCCTTCCTCATCCTCACGGCCGTTCCCGCGTCGGCCGCATTCTCGCGCACCTACGTCTCCACCGCCGGCAATGACGCCAACGACTGCTCGCTGGCGACGCCGTGCCGCTTCTTCAGCGGGGCTGTGCCAAAAACCCTGACGGGCGGCGAGATCGTAGCCATCACCGACGGCGAATATGGCAGCGTCACAGTTAACAAGTCGCTGACCCTGATGGCCGCGCCGGGCGTACACGCAGCGCTGGGGAGGAATGTTGACGAGAACGTCGTCATCGTCAACGCCGGGAGCAAAGGTGTGGTCGTGCTGCGCAACCTTTACATCGGCCGCGTCAGCAAGGGCGGGCACGGGATTGAGGTAACCGCCGCCGGCGCGCTCCACATCGAGAATTGCACGGTCGCGCGCTTTACGGGCGACACGGGCATCGCCATCAACGTCTCCTCAACCTCGGTTTTGACTTTCATCAAGGACAGCTTTATCAGAGACAACGGGTTCGGTATCTTCGCGCGCGGGAAAATGCTGATCGACAACACCCGCATCGAGAACAACAACAGCACCGGCTTCGGCTACGGCGTGGGCGTCTCCGCCGGCGCGAAAGTCACCATCCGCAACAGCACCGTGGCGGGCCACTCCGTAGGGCTGTCCCTTCAACTCTCCACCAACGCGGTCCTGACCGTCGAAGACTGCGTAGTCTCGAACAACGCGTCGGCCGGAATCGCTATCGTCTCGCTTGAGTCGGCCGGCACGGTGCGCGTCTCCAACTCACTGGTCACCCAAAACGGCATCGGGTTCCAGAACGCAACCGGCGTCTTCGAGTCGCGCGGCAACAACACCGTGCGCGGCAACACGACGAACACGAGCGGCACGATTACAGTCTTCTCCGGAACCTGACTGGCCGCGAGCCTCGGCCGAGCCTATTCGTTGATGTTGTCGAGGTCTGTGAATCTCCACCCGTAGCGCCCGCGCCCGAAGTGGTAGAGGACGACCTCGTTACCGCCCGCGTCGGGGCAGGCCACAAAGAACGCCTTGGGCCTCGCCGGGTCGGTCTGCGGCTTCGCCGTCTCGAAGCACTTCGCGGCGTCCGACTGCTCGTTGAAGACCTGGCGGTAGCGCCGCATCAACGCCGCCCTGTTCCTGACGCTCGGGATGCCGTAAGACATGCCGAGCGGGAAACTCGTCATCCTGGCGACTGCCTGCTTATCGCCCGCGATGACCGCCGTCTTAAACTTCTGCCAGAAACTTTCAATGGACTCGCTCCTCTGCGCAGGAACGGCAGACGCAGTCAGCAACAGCAGCACACAGACGACGACTGTTTTCTTCATCTCTTCTCCCGTCGAGTCTCACCCGAAAGCTGTCAAAGCGGCGGCTATGCTATCATTCCTCCACGCAGGGATGGAAACAAAACCTATTCTCATCGGAGGCGGCTGGCGCACGACGCCTGACGCGCGGGAGGTGCGCTCGCCCTACACGGGCGAGGCGGTGGCGCGCGTTTGCTATGCCGCTCGCGCGGAGGTCGAAGAGGCTGTCGCCGCGGCCGCGGCCGCCGCGCACGAGATGCGAGAGCTGCCGCGCTATGAGGTGGCCGAAGCCTTGCGGCGCGTCGCCGATTACATACAAGGGCGGCGCGAAGAGTTCGCGCGCACGATTGCCGTCGAGTCGGGCAAGCCGATCTCAGCGGCCCGCGGCGAGGTTGACCGCGGCGTCTCAACCTTCGTCTTCGCCTCGGAAGAGGCGCGCCGCTTCGGCGGAGAAATTGTGCCAGTTGACACGCAGGCGCTGGGGCGCGGGCGCACCGGCTGGGCCGAACGAGTCCCGCGCGGAGTGATCTTCGGCATCACGCCTTTCAACTTCCCGCTCAATCTGGTGGCGCACAAGGTCGCGCCCGCCCTCGCCTCGCGCAACGCCATCATCGTCAAGCCGAGCCCGCGCACGCCGCTCACGTCGCTGCTGCTCGGCGAAGCGTTTCTCGAAAGCGGCCTGCCCACAGGCGCGCTCCAAGTCGTCCTGATGGAGGTCGAGCTGGTTGACCTCCTGATCGAGGACGAGCGCGTGCCGATGATTTCGTTCACGGGGAGCGCGGAGGTCGGCTGGCTGCTGCGCGGGCGCGCCGCGCGCAAGGCTGTGACGCTCGAACTCGGCGGCAACGCGCCCGTCATCGTTGACGAGACGGCAGACATCCCCTACTCGGTCGAACGCTCGGCGATGGCCGCCTTCAACTACGCGGGCCAGGTCTGCATCTCCGCGCAGAGGCTGTTGCTGCACGAGAGCATCGCGGACGAATGGACTTCGCGTTTCGTCGAGCGGGCGCGAACCTTGAAGGTGGGCGACCCGCTGGACGAAAAGACGGAGCTTTCGGTGATGATTACGGAAGAGGCTGCGCGCAGGGCCGAGGGCTGGATACAGGAGGCGGTTGCCGCGGGCGCGCGCCTGCTCTGCGGCGGCGCGCGGCGCGGCGCGCTGCTCGAAGCGACCGTGCTGACAAACGTACACGCCGAGATGCGCGTCTGCTCCGAAGAGGTCTTCGCGCCAGTCGCCACCATACAGACTTTCACAGACTTCGCGGACGCGCTCGCCGAAGCCAACAACACGCGCTACGGGCTCCAGGCAGGCGTCTTCACGCGCGACATGGCGCGCACGTTCCAGGCCCTCAGCGCGCTCGAATACGGCGGCGTGATGATTAACGACGCGCCAGCATTTCGTGTTGACAACATGCCTTACGGGGGCGTTAAACTGTCAGGAGCCGGGCGCGAAGGCGTCCGCTACGCGATGGAAGAGATGACCGAGCTGAAAATGATGGTCATCAACCACTCGGCCTGAAAGTCATTTTAAGACCTCTCCTGTCCCCGGTCGTCAGTCCTCAATAGCTCAACCGTCAAACCTCCGCCGAAAGGAACTATGTTCGTGATCCCTCGTCAATCCCTCAGCCGTCTGTGCTGCCTACTCATCTCCCTGCTCTTCGCAGCCTCTGCCGCCACCTCCGCACGGGCCGACGAATACGAAGAGGATTCTCAGAGAAATGTCGCCACCCTCTCCGTCAGGCTCGACGCGAAGGGCTCCGCGCTCGTCTTCCTGGGCTGGGGCTCCGGCCAACCCATGTCGCCTGCCTTGCGGCAGAAGCTCGACGAGGCGATTGGCTCGCGGCTGGAAGATTACCGACCCGAGGGGTTTGAAGAATACGCGGACTACGAGGAAGCACTTGAAGAGGAGAGCGGTTGGCACACTTTCTACGGGCGCGCGGACGGCGCGTTTCGGCGCAACGGCCTGCTGGTGTCCGGCCGGCTAGACCTCGCGCCGCTGGCGCGTGAGCTGCGCGCGCTCGGCGCGAAGCAGTTGAGCGTCATGCTCCAGCTCCCGCAGGCGAGCGGGTTTAATTCCGTCACCGGCGCGAGCCCCTGCAACGCGCAACTCAGCTTTTACATCTGCTCGCGCTTTGACCTCGCAACGGATTCCCCTGCCCCCATCGCCTTCAGCTTCGGCTACCGCTTCGAGGACTTGCTGTGGAAGTGGCTCCCGCTCGCCGTCTTTCTGCTCGTGCCCGCGGGGCTGACGCTCTGGATGCGCCGGCGCGCGCTGCGGGTCAGGGAGACGGACCCAGCGGCCTCCTGGTTCGGCTACTTCCGCTTCCTCAACCTGGCCGTGACGGGGACGTGGCTCGTCTGGCTGCCGCTCTACTCCTGGGCCAACCCGGACGAAATCTTCCGCTTCCTGTCGGACAACAGCCTGGCCAACCCGTTCGGCGCTTACGAGACCGCGCGCTCAACCCTCTCGCTCGGCTTCGAGATACTCAAGCTCGCCATCTACTTCGTGCCCCCCGTGCTCGCCACCGTTTTGTGCCACCTGCTGTCGCACAAAGTCTTCACGCGCGTGCGCGGGATGGAGTGGTCGCCGTCGGAGGTAGCGCGCCAGGCCCTCTGGTCGCAGGCCGCGTTCCTCGCCCCGCTCTTCTTCCTGCTCCTCGGCATGAACTCTCTGGGACCCAACCCGTCGTTCTCGGCCGGTTGCTTCGTCCTCGGCTTCGTCGCCTGGCAGGTCTGCGCGCGCCGCTCCTCGAAGGCGCAGCGTTGGGCGCCGCAGGCGCTGACGACCGGCGCGCTCCGCGACCACATTTTCGACCTGGCCGCGAGGGCCGGCGTGCCGCTCAAGCAGATTTATATTCTGCCGGCCGGGAAGGGGCAGATGGCGAACGCCTTCGCGCGCAGCGACAACACGATTCTTTTGACGGACTCGCTGACGCGGAGCCTAGACGAGCGCGAGGTCGCAGCAATCGTCGCGCACGAACTGGCACACCTGAAGGAGCGCCACCCGCACACCATCGGGCTCATCTTCGTCATCACCATCGTCGTCGCCAACGTGGTCGTACGCGCGCTCAGCAGCGCCGCCAGCCTGGACCGCTGGTCGCCCGCGCTCTTCTCCGCCGCCATCGGGGCGGCCATGCTCGTCACACACTACTTCACGCGCGGCTACGAGCGGCACGCGGACGCGCTGGCCCTCACGCTGACGCGCGACCCCGAAGCCTTCATCACTGCGCTGGCGAAGCTCGCGCGCCTCAACGTCCTGCCCATGCACTGGGGCGGCTGGGACGACGCCTGGAGCACGCACCCGTCAATGGATGCGCGCGTCCGCAGACTGGCCGCGGACGGCGGCATCACGCCGGAGCGTTTGCGCGAGCTGCTCGACGCGGCGCAGGCCGAACCACTCACCGCCAAGCCGCGACACGTCGAAACAGTCGAGACCGGAAAAGTCTTCTCCACGACTTTCAAGGCCGGCCAGGCGCAGCGCATCTCGTGGACGATCATCGCGGCGGTGGCGGGCGCGCCCCCGCTTCTGGCGAAACTCCTGGAGTGGTGGAGTCCCGCGGGGACTGTGAAGTGGCTCGCCTACGCGGGCGGCCTCGTGGCGGTCTACGTCTTTTATCAGGTTATCAAAAACTTCGCCGCGCTCTGGGGTCAGAAAGCCTTGCGCGAAGGGATGCGGGCGAAGGTGGCGCGCGAGGGCTTCGACCCAGCCGCGGGCACGTTCGTCGGCTTCGCCCCCGCAGCCGCGCCGCGTCTCTACGAGAACAACTACAGTTGGGATGCGGGCTACATCTTCCTGACGGACGAGCGGCTCTGTTACGTTGGCGAGGAGACGCGCTTCGCCCTCAAGCGCGAGCAGGTGGCCGCGGTCTACCTGGGTGACGGCCCCGTGGATTGGCTCAAGAGGCCGACCCTTTACGTGCGCTGGCGCGACCGTGAAGGCAACGCTGGCGGGACCTTCTACCTTTATCACGGCGAGGTGCGCTCGCTGCGGCAGAGCGCGCGCAAAGCGTCCGTGCTCTACACACAGATTCGTTCGTGGCTGGAGCGCGCCGCCACCCACCCGACTGCGTCTCAACCGCTGACGGAACTTTCCGCGCCGGCCTACGGCTCCGTCACCAGCCTCTCGCCCGCAGAGTTTTTGAGCACGGCCAAGGTCGTCAACGGCATCATCGTGCTCTCCGTCTTCGCGCTGATTCTGGGCGTCGCCTTCGGCCTCTCGTGGGCGGGAATCGGCTACGCCGTCGCCCTGACGATCTCCGTCTGCCTGTTAGACCGCGTGCCCTACATCCTCAAACGCAAGCCGGCCGCGGAAGACGCCGCCGAGCCAGCCCCCTATCAACAGGGCGCGTGGGCCAAATCGGAGACCTAGCGCCCTCGCGGAGACGTAAACACTCGCCCCGCCAGAGACAGTTGAAAATAGCCCGAAAGCCCCGTAGGGGCTGTTGAAAATAGCCCAGCACTTCAGTGCTGGGGACAGGGCGTTAATAAATATCGAGTCCCGTAGGGACGACTGAATCTTTCGGCCGTCCCTAACGGGACTCGATTTATTTTACGAACCTCTCCCAGCACTGAAGTGCTGGGCTATTTTCAAGCGTCCCTGACGGGACTTTTTCAAACAGCTTTAGAGTCGCAGGCGAGTCGTTGCGTGAAATTGTGGCATGCGATTAGTGCAGATCGTGCTAGATTATCGGCCGAGCAGCGCCCAATTTTGTGGAAACGTCCGTTCCTACTCAAAGCATGAAAATCAGGCTCCAACTCTTTGCGCTCATATTCTCGCTGACGCTCGCGCCGCTGAGCGCGCAGCAGCCGGCACAGAAAACCGACCCGCAGGCGGTGCGCCTCGCCGGACTCAGCCAGCCCGTCATGGTCAGGCGCGACGAACGCGGCATCCCCTACATAGAGGCCGCGAACGAAGCGGACCTCTACTTCGCGCAAGGCTACGTCACGGCGAGCGACAGGCTGTGGCAGATGGAGCTGTTGCGCCGGACGGCGCGTGGCGAACTGGCGGAGATTTTCGGCGCGGGGCCGCAGGACTTCGCGCTCGAAAGCGACAAGCAGCACCGCCGCTACGGCTTCGCGCAGCTCGCGGAGAAGCAGGAGGCGACACTCCCGCCGAAGCTGCGCGCGGCGCTCGACGCTTACGCGCGAGGCGTCAACGCCTACGCCGCCTCGCTCACCGACAAGCAACTGCCGCCGGAGTTTCAGATACTCCAACTCAAGCCGCGGCCGTGGCGGCCCGCAGACTCGCTCGCCATCGGCAAGCTCTTCGACGAGACGCTCTCGACCTCCTGGCCCTTGGACCTGACGCGCGCGGCGTTCGCAGACCTGCCGCAAGGCGTCCGCGAACAACTCTTCCCCGAAACCTCGCCGCTCGACGTGCTCCTCGTGGGCAGCGACGGCCCCGCAAAGAACAAGAAGGCTTCCCTTCCTCCGACCGCGCCGGTCGGGGCCGACACGCTGCAAGCAGTCTTAGGCGAAGAGGCCGTGCGCCGCGCGGCGCTCGGGCGCGTGGGCCTCTACGCGCTGGACTGCGCGGCGAGCAACAACTGGGTCGTCTCAGGCAAGCACACGGTCACTGGGAAGCCTTTGCTCGCCAACGACCCGCACCTCAACGCCTCCGCGCCCTCCGTCTGGTACATGACGCACCTCACGACGCCAGACAACCGCGTCGCGGGCGTTTCGGTTGCGGGCTTGCCGGGCATAGCCATCGGCCACAACGAACAGATCGCCTGGGGGGTGACCAGCCTTGAGCCGGACGTGCAAGACCTCTACGTCGAGAAGTTCGACCCGGCGAACCCGCGCCGCTACATGACGCCCTCAGGCTGGCGCGAGGCCGAAGTCCGCCGCGAAGAGATCAAGGTGCGCAAGAGCCCTGTCAGCACGGAGACCGAAACTGTGCCATTCGAGGTGACGGTCACGCGCCACGGCCCAGTCATCGTGGAACGCGAGGGCAAGCGTTACGCGCTCGCCTGGGCGGCGCTCGACCCGCAGGCGACTCTCGCCGAGAGCTTCTATCTCGTCAACTACGCGCGCGACTTTGACGGCCTGCGCGCGGCCTACAGGAACTACGGCGGCCCTGCCTTCAACCTCGTCTACGCGGACGCGCGCGGCCACATAGGCTACCAGGCTATCGGCCGCTTCCCCGTCAGGAAGACAGGAACTGGCACACTTCCTTACGACGGCTCGACGGACGAGGGCGAGTGGACGGGCTTTGTCCCCTTCGACGCGATGCCGAAAGTCTACGACCCGCCCTCCGGCGTCATCGTCACGGCCAACAGCCGCATCACGGGCGCGGACTTTCCGCACAAGCTGACCGTCATGCCGCTCGCCGCCTACCGCGCACGCCGCATACAGGACTTGTTGGAGTCGCGCCCCAAACATTCGATTCAAGATTTTCTGGACATACAGGGCGACACCTACAGCATCTCCGGCGCTCTCTTCGCGCGCGAGGTCGCGGAGGTGGCGCGCGAGGACACGTCCGCCGAGGTGAAGGACGAAAAGTGGCAGGCTGCCGTCCGCCTGCTTTCCGAGTGGGACGCGAAGGTCGAGCCCGGCTCGCGCGCGGCGCTGCTGGCCTCGCACATGCGCGACGCCTTCCGCCGGCGCGTGGTCGTCGGCGTCGCGGGCGCCGAGCGCGCCCGGCGCTACAGGTACTCGAACTCGGACACGCTCGTAGACCGCTTGCTGGAGGAGCGCCCGCGCGAATGGCTGCCCAAAGAGTTCAAGACTTACGCGGAGCTGTTGCGCGCGTCGCTCGCGGAGGCGCGCGAGGAGTTGACGAAGGAGTACGGCGCGGACGAGACGCAGTGGACGTGGGGGCGCGAAGCGGTCGTGCGCTTCCCGCACCCGCTCGCGGGCGCGCCGCTCGTGGGCCAGATGTTCACCATCGAGCCGTTCCCGGAGCGCGGCGGCCTCGCCAGGCTCGTGACCGTCAACCGCGGCTCGGCCGTCTCGATGCGCCTCGTCGCGGACACGAGCGACTGGGACAAGACGCGCCAGGGCATCGCGCTCGGCGTCTCCGGTCTGCCCTCAAGCCCGCACTGGAAAGACCAACTGGATGACTGGCGCAACGTCACCCCGCGCGCCTTCCCCTTCACGAAGGCCGCAATCGCAACGGCCACGAAAGAGACGCTCGTGCTTGAGCCCGCGACGAGATGAAGGACAAAGAGGTTCGCGTCTTCTGCGCCGTGGAGTTGCCGTCGGAGGCGCGCGAGCGTGCGGCGGCGCACGCGGCGCGTTTGCGCGAGCGATTCAAAGAAGTGCGCGCCAGTTGGCCGCGCGCAGATAATCTTCACCTGACTTTAAAATTTCTGGGCGAGATTGAAGAGAGTCGCGTCGCGCTGCTGTCGGCCGCGGCGGCGCGTGCCGCGGAAAAGTCTGTGCCCTTCGAGCTGGCGATTGAGGGCGCGGGCGCGTTCCCGCCGAGGGGAGCCCCGCGCGTGCTCTGGCTCGGCGTCGACGACAGTTCGGGCGGCCTCGCGCAACTCCACAGCCGCCTCGAAGCCGAGTGCGCGGGCTCAGGCTTCAAACGCGAAGAGCGCCCGTTTCATCCACACCTCACGCTCGCGCGGCTGCGCGCCCCGCAAGGTACACGCTCACTGGCACAATTTCACGAGGAGACGGGCTTCGAGGCGGCGGCCTTCCGCGTCGAGGAACTCGTCGTCATGCTGAGCGAGTTGGGGCCGGGCGGCTCGCGCTACACGCCGCTCTCGCGCCACACGCTCGGCGCACACCAGTCGCCTTAGTCGTCGTTGACGACAGTCACCTGCCCTTTATTGTCCCCGATGGTGGCGCCCGTCGCGCCGCTCAGGTTGACGAAGAACGTCTCGCTGGCCTCTCGCAACGTGTCGCCCCGCACCTGCAAGGCAATCGCACACACTCATCTTCAAACTGACCCACTACCCTTACGCACTATGTAGGCAACTGGCGCGGGCGCGGCGGCGGCTGGCGGTTCTCGTCCTCGCGCTTCTCGCCCGTCTCGGAGAGCATCTCTTTGATTGCGCCGACGCTCGACAACATGCTGCTGGTTTCGACCGGCATGAAGATGACCTTCGAGTTGTTGGTCCGCGTCATGTCGCGCAAGCTCTCTATGTAGCGCGCCGTGATGAGGTACTGCGCAGGGTTGCCGTGCCCCTCCATCGCCTGCGCGATGCGCGCGATGGCCTCGGACTCGGCGGTGGCGTTCCGCAGCCGAGCCTGCGCCTGGCCGTCCGCCTGTAGGATGGCCGACTCTCTTTCGCCCTCCGCACGGGTGATGGCCGACTGCTTCTCGCCTTCGGCGCGGGTGATAGATGCCTGCTTCTCGCCCTCGGCCTGTAGGACGAGAGCGCGGCGCGTGCGCTCGGCCGTCATCTGCTTCTCCATCGTGATGCGCACGTCTTCCGGCGGGTTGATGTTCTTCACGTCCACGCGCGTCACCTTGACGCCCCACTTGTCCGTCGCCTCGTCGATAATCAGCCGCAGCTTCGAGTTGATCTGGTCGCGCGAGGAGAGCGTGTGGTCTAAATCCATCTCGCCGATGACGGCGCGCATCCCCGTGATGGTCAACTGGACGATGGCCCCGACGAGGTCCGCGACTTCGTAGACGGCCTTGATGGGGTCCGTGATCTGCCAGTAGACGACGGAGTCCACGTGAATCGTCACGTTGTCGCGCGTGATGACGGGCTGCGGCGGGAGGTCTATGTACTGCTCGCGCAGGTCAATCGAACTCATCCCGCTGCGCATGTTCGACCAGTAGATGGCGCGCGGCCTGTCCAGGAAAGGCATGATCACGTTGAGGCCGCTGTCGGCGACCCGGTTAAAGCGGCCGAGGCGCTCGATCAGCATGACGGTCGCCTGCGGGACGATCTTGATGGTCTTGGCGGCGATGGTCAGCAGGACGATGCCTAGGACGACGAAAAAGAGGGGGATGAAATATTCCATGATGCCTCCGCAAGGTTGAAGGGGGCCGGCGGCGGCCCACGTTCTCGTGTAGACGGCGAGCGCCAAATATACACGGACTGGGGCCAAGGACGAAAGCGCAACCTTACGGCTTCGCGTCGGGACGTACCCAGCCGCCGAGCGCGGCTTCGATGATCGAGGCGGCGGCGAGCACGGCCTCATCCTCGAAGGGGCGGCCGATGACCTGCACGCCTATGGGCAGCCCCTCGCGCGAGCGGCCGGCGGGGACCGTGGCGGCCGGCAGGCCGAGCACGTTCGCCGCGCGCGCATAGCCAAAGGCGCGGAAGACGCTGAGTGGTTGTCCCCTGACCTCCACGCGCCTTGCGCCGTGCTCGAAGGCAGCCACGGACCCGACGGGCGCGACGACGAGCGGCGTCGCCTTCATCCACCGTCCGAGCGCCTCATTCAGACGGTCCCGCTCCGCGAGCGCGCGTGCGAACTCGTCCGTGTCTTGTTCTCGATTCCCAGCAGCCGCGGCGAGCACGGCGCGCACGACTGGCCCCGCTTCATCTTCATTCCCGTCGTAAGTCTCGCGCAGTTGCGTCACAGACGCGCGCGAGAAGAGCGCCGGCCACAAATCAATCGCGCTCTCCATCCCTGGTGGGCTCTCGTCCACGACGACCATTCCCGCTTCGGCCAGCGCGCGCAGCGCAGCGCCGAGCGCCTCTTGCGTCTCTTCGCTGACCGGCGTGCTCTCGTCAACGAACTGCGCGACGCGCCAGCCGCGCACGTCCGCGGCCGCCGAGGGCTCGCGCGCCTCCGTCAGAACAGAGAGGAGCAGGGAGAGGTCTTCCACGCGTCGAGCCATCGGGCCGACGACCGCGCCGTGTGCGAACGCGCCGACCGCTGGCGGGAAATGTCCGTCGCCGGGCACGCGCCCGACGGTAGGCTTCAGGCCGACGACGCCGCAGAAGTGCGCGGGCACGCGTATGGAGCCGGACAGGTCGCTGCCGAGGCCCGCCGCGGAAAGAGACGCGCCGAGCGCGGCGGCCTCGCCTCCGCTCGACCCGCCCGGAGTTCTCCCAGGGTCGTACGGGTTATTCGTCCGACCGAAGACCGGGTTGTCGCATTCGTAAGGGATCGCCATCTCCGGCACGTTCGTCTTGCCTAAGATGATGGCCCCCGCCGCCCTCACGCGCGCGACCGCCGTCGCATCCGTTTCTGGCACAAATTGCGCCCTCAGCCTTGAGCCGCTCGTCGTCCTCAGCCCCCTCGTCGCAATCGTATCTTTGACGGTCAGCGGGACGCCGTGCAGCGGCCCCGTCACCGCGCCGCGCATGATGATGGCCTCAGCCTCTCGCGCACGTTCGGCTGCCTCCGGGTCGAGCGTCACGACGGCGTTCAACTTCGAGTTTAGTCGCTCAATCCGCCGCAAGTAAGCCTCTGCCACCTCCACCGGCGAAACCTCGCGCCGCGCTATCAGCGCCGCGAGCCGCATAGCGGACAGCTCAGTTAACTCGTCACTTGTCACTGCTCTTGAGTAGTTCGATGAACTTGCGCGCGGCCGTGCCGAGCGTGCGGTCCGCGCGGTAGATGACGCCGACGGTGCGCGCCCACTCCGGCTCGGCCAGTTGCGCGACCGCCAGCTGGCCGCTCTTCTGCTCGTCCAGGACGCTCGGGCGCGGGACTATTCCCAGGCCGAAGCCGACCTCCACGGCGCGCTTGATGGTCTCTATGTTGTCGAACTCCGCGACGCGGTGGACCGTCACGTTGTGCGCCCGGAAAATTTTGTCGGTCACGCGCCTGGTCGGGATGTCGCGCTCGAAGAGCACGAAGTCCTGGCCGTTCAGTTCCGCGGCGCGCACCTTCTTGCGCAAGGCGAGCGGGTGACCGGGCGGGCAGATGAGCACCAGACGGTCGCCGGGCAAAGGGACGACCGCGAGGCCGCGCCGCTTCTCCGGGTAGGCGACGAGCCCCAGCTCTATCGAGCCGCCCAACACATCGCGCACGATGCGCGTCGTGCGGCTGTATTCGAGGTCGATCCGCGCCTTCGGGTAGAGCGCCATGAAGCGCCGCACGACCGGCGGCAACTCGTGCAGGCCGATGCTGTAAACAGTGGCGACGTGGACCGTGCCGCTCACCACCGCGTCGAGCGCGCTCATGCGCTCCTGCAACCCCTGATAGGCGGCGAGCACGCTGCGGCTCTCCTCGTAGAAACTGCGGCCCGCCTCCGTCAACCGCACCTCGCGCCGCCCCCGCACACGCTCCAAAAGTCTACGCCTGTACTTCTCCTCCAGCCCACGCACCTGCTGGCTCACCGCCGACTGCGTCACGAAATTCCTCTCGGCCGCCAGCGAAAAGCTCTGCGTCTCCACCAAATCGCAGAAGATTTTTAAGGTCTCAATCTGCATCGAGTATCAGGCCCATAAATTTTTCGACCACATAAGTATCAAACATTTTCCGCAGCAGGTCTATCATCAGAGCGCCGCCGCCACTGACCATTGACATCTGTCAGGACCAGGCATATCTTAGCGACCATCCAGCAGGGCGCACTACTCACTTCCGGCGCTGTTCTCGCCAGCAATCTAACAGGTCACCCGTTCTATGGGTTTTTGCCCAGAACACTTCGTTAAAGCTAATTAGGTTGGAGTACAACAATGAAAAGAAAAACCCCCTGGTCGCTTTTAGCGCTCAGCGTTTTGGTCTGCGCGTTTTTAATGTACACCCCGAGCGCATCTTCGAGTTCAACTAACCAACTTATAGCAGTTCCGCAGGCGGTTCCCGCGACTTCCAACCTAATGCTGCCGGTCCCAATCACACTCAATGTTGACCGGACGGATGACACGGCCGCCGCCACGGCCTGCACGGCAGCGCCCAACGATTGCAGTTTGCGCGGCGCGATCATTGCCGCAAACGCCGACCTGGGCGCGGACCCTGTGATTATTAATCTGCAACCGGCCACCACTTACAACCTGACGCTGGCGAATGCGACGCAAGAGAACGCGGCGGCGACGGGTGACCTGGACATCACCACGGGCCTTCACTCGGTGACCATCGTGGGCGGCGGAGCGTCAGGGCCGAATGCGAGTATTATCGACGCCGCCGGGCTCACTTCGGGCAGTTCCCGCGACCGCGCGTTTCAGCTCACCGCGTCGAACGTCACAGCCATCTTCCAGGACTTGAGAATTCAGAACGGCAAGGCCGCTGACGACGGCGCGAGCGGCGCGAGCACCAATCCCACAACACAAAATTCTACTCGCGCCGGTGGCGGTATCCTTAACGGCGCCGGCATAGATATCAACGGAGTCGCAGTCAGCAGCGGCGGCAGCCTTACTCTGACCAACGTCGTGATCGAAAACTGCCAGGCGCTTGGCAAGGGTGACGACATCGTCAACGAACACAGGACTCTCGATGCTCACGGCGGCGGCCTCGCCAGTCTCGGAACAACCGGGAACGTGATCGTTACGGGCAGTACATTCACGGCTAACACAGCCTTGGGCGGGAACGGCGCCATCTTCAATAACGCCGCCGGGTCCAATGCCAAGGGTGGCTCCATCTATCTCCAGGGAGGCACACTCAACATCGACGGCTCGCGAATCGAAGCGAGCGCCGCGAATGGTGGTAACGGCGGAGACCAGAACCAGAACGGTCAGACTAACGGCGGCTTCGGCGGATTCGCCCAGGGCGGCGGCGTTTATGTTGGCGGCGGCACGGCGACGATTAATAACACTACATTTGAGGACACTGAAGTCAACGGCGGTAACTCAGGCACGGGTGGCAACGCATCCAACCCCGGCGGCGATGCCGGCGGCGGCGGTCTGTATAGTCTCGGCAACGTCACGGTGACCAACTCCACGTTCCATCTGGCCGAGGCAAACGGCGGCGACGCTGGCGACGCCTTTGGCTCGACTTGCTTGGGCGGGCATCAGGGCGGTGACGGCGGCGGCGCGCGCGGCGGCGCGATCTTCGCCGACGGCGGAAGCCTTATCATCAACACCGCGACTTTCGCCAACAACTCCGCCACTGGCGGTAACGGCGGCGACGGCGGACAGACAGACGGCGGCCTTAACTGCGGCAATCACGGCGCTGGCGGCCTTGCGTATGGCGGCGCTATTACCAACGCCAATGCGGCCACCGTCAATATCAAGCACGGCACAATCAGCCTTAACAACGCTCAGGCCGGCAACACAGGAGTCAACCAGGGCGGAGCTAACAAGCCGCCGCGCCCTGCGGCCGAAGGGACCGGCGGCGGTATCCGCGTCGGCCCCGGCAGCGTGACCCTGGAAAACACGATCATTGCCGGTAACACCGCCGCCAACGGGGCCGGCGACAACACCGGAGCCCCGACTCCCGGACCCAACGTTGACGGGGCCGTCACCAGCAACGGCCACAACCTTCTCGGTGTCGCCACAGAAGCAACGGGCTTCACAGGGACCGGCGACCAGACCGGGGCGAACCCGATGCTGGCCCCGCTGGCAGACAACGGCGGCCCGACACAGACGATGGAGCCCTTGCCCGGCAGTCCCGCGCTCGACGCGGGCGTGGCGGCTGGCTCCACCTTTGATCAGCGAGGTCTGGCTCGCACGGTCGATGACCCTGGCGTCGTCAACGCTCCGACCAGCGACGGCACAGACATAGGGGCCTTTGAAGCCGAAGTTCCCTGCATCCTAACCTGCCCGGCCGACATTACCGTGTCGAACGACCCGGACGAGTGCGGCGCGATTGTCAATTACACACTGACTTCCGAAGCAGGCTGCGGCACAGTTACCTGTGATCATCCCTCCGGGTCTTTCTTCGACGTGGGAGAGACGCCCGTGACCTGCACCAGCACGGCCGGGCCGTCTTGCAGCTTCACAGTCACCGTCAACGATACCGAAGCGCCCGACATCACGCCCACTGGTCAGACCATCACGTTGTGGCCTCCCAATCACAAGTACAAGACCATCAACGTAGCCGATCTGGTTGCGAGCGCCAGCGATAATTGTGATTCCGGTGTGGGTCTCGGCAGCGTGCGGATTACGAGCGTTACCAGTGACGAGCCTAATAACAGCGCCGGTGACGGCAACACGACCAATGACATCGTGATTGCGGCCAACTGCAAATCAGTGCAACTGCGCTCTGAACGGAAGGGTAACAGCAACGGTCGGGTCTACACCATCACGTTCAAGGTGACTGACGCTTCCGGCAATACCAGTACGGCGACAGCAAAAGTCACTGTGCCTCACTCACAAAACGGAGCGGCCGCAGTGGACGACGGGCCGCAATACACAGTCTTGAGCAGCTGTCCTTAGCGGAACCGCGCACGCTCTGATCAGCAGGCCACCAACATCACTTGGTGATGTTGGTGGCCTGCTGACGAGTTATAAGGATTCCTCACTTGGAAGCGCAAAATTTTTCATTTTACCTTATCTGCGCGGAGCGCTATATTCATCTTGCCAAGTAGGGGCGGGATGATGCATGTCCGAGTAAGGAGGCGGCGTGTGGTTGCGAGGCCGTCCGCCTGCGTCATATAATTTCCGGCGTTCGGCGCAATCTTAAATCATCCCGCCTCGTTGAAGTGTGTCAGCCCTCTCTCGAATGAGAGAGAGAGCGCCTCCGGGCGAAGGAGTGTTTCACCGTGGCTATCCGCATGAGCAGGACTTTCGTCTTACGAAAGCTCCACCAGTTGTCGGGCATCGTGCCGCTCGGCGCGTTTCTCCTCGAACACTTTTACACCAACTCGAAGGCCGTCAACCCCAAGACAGGGGTCACGGACTTCAACCAGGCCGTCGCCGACCTGCAAGGCATCCCCTACATCCTGCTCGTCGAGATCACGTTCATCTTCATCCCCCTGCTCTTCCATGCCATCTATGGGCTGGTGATTACCTGGGAGGCGCGCCCGAACAATCTGGCCTACCCCTACCCGCGCAACTGGTTCTACACGATCCAGCGGCTGACCGGCATCATTCTCTTCTTCTTCATAGCCTTTCACGTCCTGAACATGCGCTTCGGCGTCATCCCTGGCCTTGACACTTACGGCAACGCGGTCGCGCACCATCCAGACAAGGCTTTCGGCATCGTCAAACAAGAGTTCAGCAAGACCTGGATTTTCGCCATCTACGTGGTCGGCATCATCTCGACCATCTGGCACTTCGCCAACGGCATCTGGCTCTTCCTGGTTGACTGGGGCATCGCCATCGGCGCGAAGGCGCAGCGCCTCTCGGGCTACGCCTGCATCGCCGTCGGCTTCGCGCTCCTGGCCGTCGCCATCAACGCGCTGACGGCTTTCATCTACCCAGGCGGATTATGGGGAGGTCTCTTTTACTGACATGGCAACGAACGGAATCAGGATAGCGATTGTCGGCGGCGGCCTCGCAGGGTTAGCCGCGGCCATGAAGATCGCCGAGAGCAACCACTCGGTTGACCTCTTCTCTGTTGTGCCCGTCAAGCGCTCGCACTCTGTCTGCGCGCAGGGCGGCATCAACGGCGCGGTCGACACCAAGGGCGAGGGCGACTCGACCTGGGAGCACTTCGACGACACGGTCTACGGCGGCGACTTTCTGGCGAACCAGCCGCCGGCCAAGGCCATGTGCGAGATGGCCCCCTCCATCATCTACCTCTTCGACCGCATGGGCGTCCCCTTCTCGCGCACGAAGGAGGGCTTACTGGACTTCCGCCGCTTCGGCGGGACC
The DNA here is from genome assembly GCA_963848875.1 of uncultured Acidobacteriota bacterium. Lineage (GTDB taxonomy): Bacteria > Acidobacteriota > Blastocatellia > Pyrinomonadales > Pyrinomonadaceae > QHXM01. The sequence continues at coordinate 2,510,679 of CAWKFJ010000005.1, read as the reverse complement.
AAGCACCACCGCACGGCGTTCGCCGGAGCCTCCACGGGCCAGCAGCTTCTTTATGCGCTAGACGAGCAGGTGCGCCGCCGCGAGGTCGAAGGCAAAGTCCAGAAGTACGAAGGCTGGGAGATGATGTCGCTCATCCTGGACGACCATCAGGTCTGCCGCGGGCTGGTGGCGATGAACTTGCAGACGCTGGAACTCAAAGCCTTCAAGGCCGACGCCGTCATCATGGCGACGGGCGGCCCCGGCTTAATCTTCGGCAAGTCCACGAACTCTATGGTCTGCACGGGCTCGGCCGTCTCCGCCTGCTACCAGCAGGGCGCGCGCTACGCCAACGGCGAGTTCATACAGGTTCACCCGACTTCGATTCCGGGCGAGGACAAGCTGCGGCTGATGTCTGAGTCGGCGCGTGGCGAGGGCGGGCGCGTCTGGGTCCCGCGCAAGCAGAATGACACGCGCGACCCTTCGTCCATCCCTGAAAGTGAGCGCTGGTATTTTCTCGAAGAGAAATACCCTGCCTACGGCAACCTCGTCCCGCGCGACATCGCGACGCGCGAGATTTTCCAGGTCTGTCTGGACGGCTACGGCATTGGCGGCGAGAATCAGGTCTACCTGGATTTGTCGCACATCCCCGCGGAAACGCTCGACCGCAAGCTCGGCGCGATTCTTGAAATCTACGAGATGTTTGTCGGCGACGACCCGCGCCACGTGCCGATGCGGATTTTCCCCGGCGTCCATTATTCGATGGGCGGGCTCTGGGTTGACTTCGACCAGCGGACGAACATCCCAGGGCTGCTCGCGGCCGGCGAGTGCGACTACTCGATTCACGGCGCGAACCGTTTGGGCGCCAACTCGCTCGTCTCCTGCGTCTACGGCGGCTTCATCGCCGCGCCCGCAGCCATCGAGTACGCGAAATCCGTCGAGCGCAACGGCGCTGACGGCTCGCGGATTTACGACCAGGAGCTGAAGCGGCAGGAGGAGATCAACGAGTCGCTGATTAAGCAGTCCGGCACGGAGAACCAGTACGTCATACACGAGGAGATGGGCAAGTGGATGACGGACAACGTGACGGTCGTGCGCTACAACGACAAGCTCCAGGCGACCGATGCAAAGCTGCTTGAGCTGATGGATCGCTACCGGCGCATCTCCATCAACGACTCGAACCTCTGGGCGACGATGGCCCTGCCGCACGCGCGCCACCTGAAGAACATGCTGGAACTGGCGCGCGTCATCACGCTCGGAGCCTTGAACCGCAACGAGTCGCGCGGCGCGCACTACAAGCCGGACTTTCCAGAACGCGACGACGAGAATTTTCTCAAGACGACGATTGCCGAATACTCCGGCGAGGGTCCGGTCATCTCCTACGAGGCGGTCGATATCTCGCTCGTCAAGCCCCGCAAACGCGACTACAGCAAGGGCAAGCAAGAGACCAAGACTGTCACCGCGGCTGCGAGCGCGTCGGGCCTGCCGCCCAAGGACGGCGCGCCACAGCCCACGGGCGGCGAGGAGCAGAAGCCCAAGGATTTGAGCGGCCCGGTCGTCTGGACGCAGAACAAGGAAGAGGTCAACGCCAACGAAGACGCCACGCGCAGGGAGCGTGGCAAAGGGATCGAAGACGCAGGGGGCAAGTCGGATAAACTTTAACGCGCCGCCCCCGTCGAGCTTTGGCCGATGTCAACGCAACTCGACAACTATCTGACGCCCGAAGAGTATCTCTCTCTCGAACGCCGAGCCGAGCAGAAGAGCGAGTACGTTGACGGCGCGGTCTTTGCCATGTCGGGCGCGAGCCTGCGGCACAATACGATTGTCGCCAACGTGATCGCCGAACTTGTGCAACAGATGAAGGGCCGCAATTGCCGGGTGCTGCCGAGCGACATGAAAGTGCGGATGCCTGACTCGCGCAGGTTCTTCTACCCGGACGTTTCGGTCGTCTGCGGCGAGCCGCAGTTTCATGACGAGCGCAGTGATGTTCTCCTGAACCCGACTTTGATTGTAGAAGTCCTGTCGGAAAGCACGGCGGCGTTCGACCGCGGCGACAAGTTCCAGGCTTACCAGCAACTGGAATCACTGAAGGAGTACCTGCTGATTTCGCAGGACAAGAAGGTCGTCGAGCAGTACGTCCGACAGACCAGAGAGGTTTGGAGCTACACGGCGACCGTGGGGCTGGAAAGCTCCCTCTCTCTACCTTCAATCGAATGCACACTCTCGCTCGGAGCAACTTACGACAAGGCGGAATGAGTTTATGAGCGCAAACACTGACATCAACGTGGGGACGGCGCGGCTTCGGCCGGCGGAGTATGTGGAGTTGCGTATCAGGCGACGCGAGAACCCGGATGCGCCGCAGCGTTGGGAGGAGTTCCGCATCCCGTACCGGCCGAACCTCAATATCATCTCGTGCCTGATGGAGATCAGGAAGAACCCCGTCACCAAAGACGGCAAGCGCACCACGCCGCCTGTCTGGGACATGAACTGCCTCGAACAAGTCTGCGGCATCTGCACGATGGTAATTAACGGCAAGGTGCGACAAAGCTGCTCGGCGCTCGTAGACCAGTTGGAGCAGCCCATCACGCTGGAGCCGATGTCGAAGTTCCCGAACGTCCGCGACCTAGTCGTTGACCGCTCGCAGATGTTCGACCACCTCCGGCGCGTCCACGCCTGGATAGAGATTGACGGCTCTTACGACCTGGGGCCTGGGCCAAAGATGTCTCAGGAGGAAGTTGAGGAGCGTTACGCATACTCGCGCTGTATGACGTGCGGCTGCTGTTTGGAGGCTTGCCCGCAGTACGAGGGCGACCAGTACATAGGCCCGCAGGCCATCGCCCAGGTGCGCCTGATGAACATGCACCCGACGGGCAAGATGACGCGCGACGAGCGCCTCGAAGCCATCGTCGGCGAGGACGGCATCACCAACTGCGGCAACGCACAGAACTGCGTCCGCGTCTGCCCCATGTCCATCCCGCTCACCAAAGCCATCTATGAAGAGAACCGCGAGACGGTCGTCCACGCACTCTTCGGCTGGTTCCGAAAATAGCGGGATGGCGGCAGGACAGCGCCCTGGCTCCCAGACCGAACGGCTATGGAATTGTTTAGGGATTTGTAATCAGGGTGGCGATCTCTGGGCGACCCTGGGTGACGCGGGGAGAGCCTTTTTAAAGTTCGACAACCTGCCTATGAAGCCACCTCGTCCAACTCCTCAGACCTTCTCAGGTGCAGCTCCCGGAAAGCGAAGTAGTTGCTGATGGCGCTCTGGATGGGCTCGCTCAAAGCCACTTCCTTCGAGCTCAGCTCTAGGACGCTGGGCTCGACTTGCGTAATTTCTAAAGAGGAAACGATGTGAAGGACTTGGGCTATCACAGAGGGGGGTTCGGTGCCCTCCTCGATGATCTGCCCCATGGCGCGGATTATCTCATCCCTCTTCTTGCCGGCGCTTCTGTCGTATATCTCTAACACGAGGCCGGAACCACTCCAATCATGGCGATTATTCCGCGCCGCCTGCGTTTCCGAATTCTGCTCCTGCAAACAGTCCCTGATCTTCTCGTAGTAGTAACCCACGGACATGGCTAATTCACCTCCCGGAATCAGAGGGAGAATCTTACATAACGTGGCCCGCTCGTGGACACGTCAATGTATGTTACAACCATACTATTATTGACCGCAACATTACCGGGCGTGAGCCACTCCCTAGCCCCGCCCGCCGTGAGCCCCCGCATATTGGCCCCGGTCATCTGAGCCGGATACGTACAGGTATGCCTGTGAGGCACGTCGAATTCGATCACGGCGCAGCCGTAGCTCTGACATTCCGCGTGCGCCTGCGGGGGTAAAGACAGCCGGAGGGCGAAATCCGCCGGACTTATGAGGCCCCTGAGCGAGTCTATGTCCGTGAAATAAACTCCGGGCGCGCCATGCGGGGCCAGGTTCGGCGGGGAAGCCGCAATAGCCATCGCGGCCGCCGCCTGGTACTGCCTCCAAGGCCAGTGTATTAGCCTCCACCAGACCAGGCCCGAGACCACTCTGTACCCGCGCGCGGGCGGAAGAGGGTTGGGGCCTAAACCCTGAATCCACTTACCCGGGATGCCGTCAAATGGTGGGGTCGTATGCGCCATCAGCCTCTTTAATCGTAACGTCTCGAACAGAAGCCCTCGCACTCACCTGTTAAGGAACACTTTGACGCGAGAATGACAGACGAAATAAAGCTGTACTAAAGTACTTAGTATGTCTAAGGAGCGTGAAGAACGATATTACGAGCAGAGGGTAAGACTATCGGTGATTTTCTGTCAATAGGGAAGACAATATTCGCCGGCTCCTGCCGGCCACCCCGGACGAGTGAAAGGGCGAGTCGCCAACGTGCTGAAACTATCCCGCCTGCTCCTGCTTCTACACCTGCTTTTCTCCGCCTCTATAGTCTGTGCCCAGGCGCAGCCCCGGCAAGAGCCCGCCCCGGCCGCGGACTTCGTCAACGCGGCGGCCGACGGCGAGCAGAAGTTGGTCGAGCAGTATCTGAGGGCGGGGGTGGACGTGAACGCGCGCGACGAGTACGGGCAGACGGCCCTGTTCGCGGCGAGCGTGGGGCGGAAGTACGCGCTCGCGTTGATGCTGCTCGACAGGGGCGCGGACCCTAACCTGGCGCGCGATACGGGGAGGACGCCGCTGCTGGCGGCCATCAAGCGCGGCTTCGATACTAACTTTTACGAGCGCGAGCCGGAGTCACAGAAGCTCGTCAACGCCCTGTTGGAGAAGGGCGCGGACGTTAACGCGCGTGACGAGGACGGCGTGACGCCGCTCGAAGAGGCGGCGAGGATCGGCGACGTGGAGACGATCAAGGCGCTCGTCGCGCGGGGCGCGAATCTGGCGACGAAGAACAACGACGGCGAGACGCCGCTCCATGTGGCGGCGCAGGAGCTGCGCGGGTACGCGGTTAAAGCTTTGATCGACGCCGGCAGCCCTATGACGACGCGGCAGAAGCTACAGTACCTGGGCTACAGGATCGCGCGCGTAGAGGGCTGGATTCTTCCCTTCCTCATCGTCTTCAGTTTCCTGGTGGGCTACTTCGGCAAGAAGCTGACCAGGCCCCAGCCCAAGCGCCACGCCGTCGCGAGCGGCGACGAGTTGCCGCACCTGGCCCCGCTCAAGTGCGTGCAGTGCGGCGCGGGCGTGCCGCTCAACAACGAGGAGATGAAGTGCCCGCGCTGCGACACGCCCATCCCTGTCCCCGAAGATTATGGCGAGACTGTGCGCCTGCGCGCAAAGGCCGCGGAGAAGATGGAGCGCGCCGTTGCCGCGTGGCGGCGCGCGAACCTTTTCACCGTCTGGCCCCTGCGGCTAACGCTCTGGCTGCTCGCGCCAGTCCTCCTAGTCCTCACGGCCTTCGGCACGTTCAGCAAACTCGGCGACAGCCTCTTCGCCGTAAATACTAAAACCGCTTTCCTGGGTCTGTTCGCCGTGCTCGGCGGCCTGAGCCTCGCCGTGGCGCTCTGGGCCTACGCCTCTTACCTGGGCGGGACGCGCAAGCGTCTCCCAGAAATTCCCGCCACGGGGCAGAAGGTCGGCGAGGCGGAGGTCGCCAACTGCCACCTCTGCGGCGGCGGCATCTCTTACGCGGCCGGCGACCTGGCCGCCATCTGCGGCTACTGCGGCGGCGAGACCTACCGCGTACGGCTGACGCGCCGCGCACGCGCCGTCGCCGCCGAAGAGAAGGAGCAGGCCACGCTCTCGCTCTACGACGCGATGGCCGAGATCGTCGAGCGCAGGCAAAGGGCCTTCAGATATCTCTACAAGACCGCACTCGTCGTCTTCGGCCTCGCGCTGGCCATACTGATCTACGCCGTCTGACCTTTCCCGCGGCGGTCGTTGTTCCAATATTTTCTCTTGCCATCACGGGCCAACTTGTATAAACTTCGTTGGGCAGGCCGATCTGCTCATCATCGCTTTACCTAAACTCTTCCCGTAAGCCCATCCTTTAGGAGACTGAAAACAGACGAATATGTGTGCAGACGAGTCAAGTGTGCGGGTTGACCTGTGGCGCTCGGCCGTGACCCAGATTCTCAACCGAGCCAAGCACCCGCAGTCGCTGGTTGAGTCTTTAACCGAGGAGGAGTTTGCCCTCCTGCTGGCGTTTGACGACTGCTGCCTCGTCCTGCCGGAAGCGGACGGGCGTGGGATTCGTGTCTGGCGCGCCTCGCGCCGCGTACACGCGGGGCCTGCGGTCGACACCTTCGGCAATTCGGACGCGCTCTTGGCGCGTACACTGCGCGACGGCTCGTCCAGGCTGATTAAGGGTGGCGACACGCTGGAACTGGGCAGCGACGTGAAGTCTGCGCTCGCGCTGCCTCTTTCGGTCGGCGGGGTCTCGTTCGGGCTGGTCTGCTTTGCGAGCGCGCGTGCGGACGCCTACACCGCGGAGGACTTGAGCAGGCTTGGATGGCTGGCCGACGTGGTCGCGGCGGCGGCGCAGACGGTCCTCCTGCGCTCGCGTCTGGACGCGGCCAACGATAGTCTGCGCGAGATGGAGCGCCTCAAGAGCGGCTTCGTCAACACGCTGGTGCGCGACATACGCCTGCCGCTGACGAGCGTGCTCGGACTGCTTGAGTTGTTCGAGAGCAAGTTACAGGCGCGCGAGCCGTTCGACCTCGAAGACCGCCAGCTCCTGTCGAACGCCATAGAGAACGGCGCCCGTATGCGCCACCTGCTGGACGATCATTTGGAGATCGCGCGCCAGCACGAGCAGCCGCTCTCGCTCACGCTGGAAGACGTGCGGGCAGAAGGACTGCTCGAAGAGGTGACAGAGCCTTTGCGCGGCGAGGCTGCGCTGCGCGGCGTCGAGCTGAACGTGCAGGTGGCCGCGCGCGACCTCTCTGTGCGCGTGGACGCGCGGCAGACGCGGCGCGCGCTCTGCCATCTATTGACGACGGCGCTGGCGGCTACGCCCGACGGCGGCGCGGTCCAGATAGAGGCGCAGAGTATCATGGGCACGCGCCTCGGCGACGAGGGCAAGCGCTTCATCATCATCAGCATCTCAGACTCAAGCCAGGGGATTCCGCCGGAGGAAGTGCCCTTCGTCTTCGACGCCTTCTGGCAGGCGTCTGACAGCCGCAGCGCAGGCTTCAAGGGCATCGGCCTGGCCATCGCCAAGCGCATCGCGGCCGCGCATGGCGGCAACGTCTCCGTCCGCAGCCAGCGCGGTCGCGGGACCGTTTACTCGCTTGTGCTGCCGGCGAGCCAGCATGTTTCACAGACGGAGTTGCGCCGCGTGCTGATTGTTGACGACGCGCCGGAGCTTCTGCTCCTGCTCCGCAAGCTTGTCGAGCGCATGGGCTATCAGGTCGAGATCGCCTCGGGCGCGCCGCAGGCGCTCGAAATACTGAAGGCGCGGCCCGTCGATCTGCTGCTGACGGACTGGTCTATGCCTGGGATGGATGGCGGCGAGCTGATCTCCGCGATGAAGGAGGACGAGGAGGCGCGCGAGATTCCCGTCATCGTCCTGACGGGCCACGACACGGACACGGAGCGCGAGGCCGCCAGAGCCGTCGGCTGCGACCGCTTTCTCGTCAAGCCCATCATGCGCGACGAGCTGCAACGCGTCATCAGCCAACTGCTGCCCGCCCTGACGGTCAGTTAAAAATTCAAAATTAAAAATGCAAAGTGGAAGATGAGAGCGCGGCTCCCGGTCTTCCATTTTGCATTTTTAATTTTGAATTTTTAACTTCTTAGATTCCCAGCACGTCAATGAGTTCCTGGACGGCGGCGGCGCTCTTCTGGAGGGCGATGCGCTCTTCGGCGAGGAGGTTGATCTCGATGATCTGTTCGAGGCCGCGCGCGCCGAGCTTGCAGGGCACGCCGACGTAGAGGCCGTTGATGCCGTACTCGCCTTCGAGGTAGGCGGCGCAGGGCAGAATCTTCTTCTTGTCTTTCAGGATGCTCTCGGTCATCTCGACGGCCGCCGCGGACGGGGCGTAGTAGGCCGAGCCCGTCTTGAGGAGCGCGACAATCTCGGCCCCGCCGTTGGCCGTGCGCTTCACAATCGCGTCCAATTGCTCTTTCGGTATCAACTCCGTGACGGGGATGCCGGCACAGGTTGAGTAGCGCGGCAGCGGGACCATCGTGTCGCCGTGCCCGCCGAGGACAAAGGCGGTGACGTTCTCGACCGACACGTCGAGGGCCTCTGCCAGGAAGCAGCGCATCCGCGCCGAGTCGAGCACGCCCGCCATGCCTATGACGCGGTGCTTGGGGAAGCCAGAGCGCTTGAACGCCACCTGCGCCATCGCGTCTAGCGGGTTCGAGACGATGATCAGGACGGAGTCGGGCGAGCGCCGGCTGATTTCGTCCACCACCTTCGTGACGATGTCGGCGTTGGTCTTGAGCAGGTCGTCGCGGCTCATGCCGGGCTTGCGCGGCAGGCCCGCGGTGATGATGACGACGTCGGAGTTCTCCGTCCCGTCGTAGTTGTTCGCGCCCGTGAGCCGCACGTCGAAGCCCTCTATCGGGGCCGTCTCGGCGAGGTCCAGGGCTTTGCCCTGCGGCACGCCCTCGACGATGTCCACGAGCACCACGTCGCCCAGTTCCTTGCTTGCCAGCCAGTGCGCCGCGGTCGCGCCGACGTTGCCCGCGCCGACCACCGTAATCTTGTTTCGCTTGCCCATCAGATGATCCCTTTCCGAAAATGTAGTCTGAAACCGCCGCCCGGAGATTTGGCGCCCCGGCCTGAAAGTGTTCGGTGTAAGATTGTGCTCTTGAAAGAGCGCGAGTGTACAAGCGCGCGAGCGCGAGTGTCAAGAATGAGGAGCGTTCGTCTGTGATGGGTTTCCGCGAGTGGCTGAAAAAGCGCAGGGCCGCAAGCCGTGTCGAAGAGTCCGAGACGGAAGACGAGAGTGACGTTGACCCTTTCGACCCCTTCCCGGAGCCCGTCCGTTTGGAGATTCGAGACGTCTTCGACCTGCACACGGTCGCGCCGCGCGAGGTGAAGAGTGTGGTTGAGGAGTATTTGAGCGAGGCGCGGCGCAAGGGGTTCAGGAGCGTGCGGATAATTCACGGCAAAGGCAAAGGCGTGCAGCGCGAGATGGTGCGTTCCATCCTCGCGCGCACGCCTTTTGTAGTGGACTACCGGGACGCGCCCGCGGAAGCCGGCGGCTGGGGCGCGACGATTGTCCGGCTCTCGCCCGAAGGCGACTGAGGCGAGCGCTAGAAACGCCTCCCGCCGTTAGCCATCCCTATGAGCCACAGGATTACAGGGATCGCCCCGAAGATGATCCCAAGGATGCCGTGAACTTTGCTCGCAGCCGGGTTCCTGTTGGCCTGCGACAGGACGACGATGCCCAGGATGATAGAGGTCACGCCCGCGAGCAGAGCCAGCAGGCCGAGGATTCCTATAATCGGCAGCAGGTCGCGCATGGTGCTCAGGCCGCCGCTGTAGCCGATCATCGCCACGACGATGGCGATGATAAAGGCCCCCAGCGCGCCGATGCCCGTGAAGAGCGCGGCCTTCGAGAGGCCGCCCGCAGGGGCAGACGGCGCGTAAGGGCCGCCGTAGGGCGGTGGCGGTGGATACGCGCCGGGCTGTTGATAGTATTCGCCCCCAGGCGGCTGCCACTGCGAAGGGTCGCCCGGCTGGCCGTAGGGAGGAGGCGGCGGCTGACCGCCCCCGTAATATGGCTGCTGCGGCGGCGGCGCGTCGCCCACTAGGTACGTTCCGTCGTAAGGACACTGGGCCGGGGCGTTATCTGGGAACATCTGCTGACAACTCGGACAACGTTTCATGGTCTCTCCTTAATCAGGGAAATCTCTACAAGGTGAAGTAATAAACGAGCGCGGCCGTGCCGGTCGCAAGCCCGGCAATCGCCAGGGGGATGCCGCCGAACCGCAAGGGCTTTTGCAGCGCGAGGAGCAGCGCGGCGACGCTGAACCCTATGCCGAGGACGGCGAGCGTCATCAGCGCGCCGAGGACGAAATCGCGGCTGCCAAAAGCGATCATCGCCATGATCGTCACCGCGCAGCAACCCGTGGCGAGCGCGGCGATGGCTAACGCGCGGCTCCTCCCGCCTCCCGTGTAGGGCAGCGCGATGGGCGTCGTCGGCGCGGGGTTTTGATAAGAATTGCCCCAGGGCTGTGCGGCCTGCGGCGGCGGCTGTTCGGGCGACCAGCCCTGCGGCGTGAAGTTCGGCGCGGGCGGCGGCGGTGGCTGTGTCGCAGGCAGCGGCTGCGGCGGAGGCGGATAGTTCGCCGCGTCCGCCGACGCGTAAGACGGCGGCGGCGGGGCCGCGGGTGGCTGGGGCCGCGCGGGTTCCGGCAGCACGGGCTCCGGGACGCGCAGCCCCGAAGAGAGCACGGTCCTTTCCGGGTCGAACCCGGCGGCCGTCTCCTTGACCAGACGCATCCCGTCGTTCGGGCAAAAATCCGGCGCGTCTTCCGCGTAAGTCCGCTGGCACGTGGGACAACGTTTCATCGACCTCTGGCTCTCCGTCCCTCAGGCTAACTGAAAAGGATGCCGTACTCTACTTCCAGGTAAATCCAGAAGCCTATGCTGAAGGCGGCGAGCAGCATCCCGACGATGGCGAGCGGCTTGGCCACCTGCCGCTTCGAGATGAGCGCGAGGGCTCCGGTCACGAGCGCGGCCACGCCCGTGACGATGGCCCCTATGATTGCCGCGTAGCCGGTGTCCCTGTCGAAGATGTGGAACCAGCCGAGGTAGTCTCCGAGGAGAAGCAGCCCGAGCAGGCCGCTGACGCCGCCGATGATAATGGTCATCAGGCTGAGGCTCTTGCTCTGGCCCGCCATCTGCGGAGCGTAGGGTGCGCCGTACTGTTGTCCTGGCTGCTGCGGGTAATAGCCGCCGCCGCCCCACTGGCCTGGCGGCTGCTGCTGTGGTGGCGGCGGCGGCCAGGGCGCGGCCGGCGGCTGGTGCTGCTGCGGCGGCGGGGGCTGCGGCTGCCACTGCTGCTGTGGATTCATGCCGGCCGGCTCGTTCGGGTTCTGGTAAGGCTGCGGCGGAGGCGGCGCTGGCGGAGGCGGCGCGGGGTTGTACTGAGGAGGCGGCGCGGCCGGCGGCGGGGTGGCCATGATGGTCTTCTGCGGGTCGTATGCCTGTGGCTCTTCTGTGACGAGTTGCATCCCGTCGTTGACGCAGAAGCCGGGCGCGTCGTCTGGGTAAGTTCGCTGGCATTTAGGACAACGTTTCATCAGTCTCTCCTCTGGGCGGGCCGCGGGGCCTGCCCGAACCTGTTCGCTTTGGCTTTCAGAAAGCTGCACCACTTCTATGCCAAATTCGGCGGCGAGTCAATATTCATTTCTGCGAATTTCGGAAACCGCCGATTTCAGGGACCGGCGGCGCTGGAAAAGGGCATGGTAGAGGCTTTCTTCTCAAACGCTGTGCGGCTATACTCGTCGGCGCGCCGCCCGTGCGGCGACTCCCCACCGGCGGGCGCGTCCGACCAGCCACGTTTGAGCTGAGATTCAACGCCTTTGGAGGCGAAGATGAATTCCATTCCCTTGAGCCGCGGCACACAGCTACTCCGCAGGCGGCCCGCACCGCGCACAGTCCTTCTTCTCGTCCTGGCCTTGCTGCGCGCCGGCGCTGTGCCCGCGCAGGACATCTCCGGTGGGGCCGACCTGGCGAAAGACATCACGGGCGGCGCGGTCGGCGTTCTCAAGCTGCCCAGAGTCAACCGGCAGCACAACGCCAGGCCCAAGCCGACGCCCACGCCGCAGCGCACCTCGGACACGACGACGCGGCTGATGCAGACCATCGCGCGCGCCCCGAAAAGCTCGCCGCGCGGAGGCGCGCCCAAACGGCCCAAGCCCCGGCCCACGCCGCCCAAGCCACCGATCACCGCCGAGGAACTCAACGACCAGGGCGACGACCTCTTCGACGAGCGTCAATTCGAGCGGGCCGTCGAGGCTTACAGGAAAGCGACCCAGCTTAAGCCGACCTTCGCAGAGGCGCACAACAACCTCGGCGACGCCTACTTCAATCTGAAAAAGTATGAGGAGGCGGCCGCCGCCTACAGGCAGGCCATCAAGTACAGGTCGAACTGGGTCGAGCCCGTCGCGGCGCTCGGCGACGCGCTCTCGAACCTCGGCCGCGACCAGGAGGCCATCGCCGTCTACCTGGACGCGCGCCGCTTGAAGTCGGACGACGCTTCGGTTCACTACAACCTGGGGAAGCTCTACTTCGAGGCGGGCAAGTATCAGGAAGCGGTCGCGTCGCTCAAGGAGGCCATCAAGTACAACGGCAGCGACTGGGAGGCGTACAACTATCTGGCCCAGGCTTACGACCGCCTGGGGCAGTACCAGGACGCCGCCGACGCCTACCGTCAGGTCGCGCGCCTCAACAAGAACTCGACAGAGGTTAACTACAGCCTGGGGGCCGCGCTCTACAACTCCGGCCGCTACGAGGAGGCGCTCGCCGCCTACACGGAGGCCACGCGGTACGGGCCGGGCGAGCACCCTGACGTTTATAACAACATTGGCGACGCCTACCGCCGCCTGGGCCAATTCTCCAAGGCGGCGGACGCCTACAAGCAGGCCATCCTGCTTAAGCAAGCCGACGCGGACACCTACGACGGCCTCGGCTTCGTCAGCACCAAGCTCGCGCGCTACAGCGACGCCATAGAGGCTTACAACAACGCGCTGAGGCTCAAGCAGGATTTGGACGACGCCTACACCAACCTCGGTTACGCGCTCGGCAAGTCGAAGCGCTGGGCCGAAGCGATTGACACCCTGAACAAGGCCATCCGCCGCGACCCGAACGACGCGGAGGCTTACACCAACCTCGGCTGGGTCTACAACAACACAGGGAAACCCGCGGAGGCCGTCGCCCCGCTCAGGGAGGCCGTGCGCCTCAAGCCGGATTACCCCGCGGCGCTCTTCAACCTGGGCCTCGCCTACAGCCGCCTGAGTAAATTCAGCGAAGGCGTCGAAGCCTTCCGTCAGACCGTGCGCGTCAAGCCCGACTGGGCCGAGGCGCACAACAATCTGGGCTACGCCCTGGGCGGCCTGAAACGCTGGTCCGAATCCATAGAGGCCCACAAGCGCGCAGTTCAGCTCAAGTCCGACTACGCAGGGGCCATCTTCAACCTGGGCGTCGCCTACCACTGGAACGGCGACAAGAACCGCGCCATGGAGCAGTACAAAATCCTTGAGAAGATGAACCCCAACCTGGCCGCACAGCTCTACATCCTCGTCAACAAGCGAAACCCGCCGACCCAGAGCGCCTACTGATTAGAGACTAAGAACGGGAACCACGAAGACGCACGAAGCGGCGCGAAAGGAGAGCAACTCCTTTCGCGCCGCTTCGTGCGTCTTCGTGCTGCGCGCTCTTCCCTTCTGTCCCGCGCCTCGTCTCTTTTTTCTCTCTCACCAATCGTTGAATCTGACTGCGCCTGACCGAGCATTTTGACTTACCGGAATCCCGCCCCGGAAAAATTTGACGATCCCAGCCGAACTATCCGAGCCGCCGTAATTGAGTCGGACGACGGCACGCCCCGGCGCTCGAACCCCCATTTTATAAGGGCGAGCGCGACCTTTTCTTAGTTTCGGCGAGCGACTTTCTTTCCCGCGCCTCTGCGCGAACTGACGCGCCGACTCCGTGTGGAACGGCAATTGACATAGAGAGCGCGCAAGACTTGGGCGGCTTCCCTGCTCAAGTTCCCTCGGCGGCTTGAAGTAAAGCCATCGAACCAAGCTTTTCTTTTTAGCTTTAAGGACACGAAAGGTAGAACAATGGTTCCTGGAAAATTCTCTCTCGCTACCAGGCGCATTCTCACTTTCCTGCTGACGGCCTCGCTCTTTCTGGGCCTCGTAATCGGCAACGGCGGCCGGATGACTCAGGCGTACGGCGCTGCCGGCGGCGGCAAGCCTCCGAAAAACAGGCCCAAGCTCGACAAGCTGTCGCCCGACCTGCGCGAAAAGTTGAAGAAAGTGAAAGACCAGCGGTCGCCCGTCAGCGTCATTCTTCAATTAAAGAGCGCGGAGAGCGCGCAGTTGAAAACCCTGCTCAAGGGCTCCGGCGTCCGCGTCAAGGGGCAATTCACCAACGTCGGCTTGAAGTCGGTCGAGCTGCCGTCGGGCCTTGTCAGAAAGCTCGAAGCGCTCGGCGAGATGGAAGGCATCAGCCTGGAGCGCGAGGTCAACATGCTCGGCCACGTCGAGACGACGACGGGCGCGGCCGATATGCGCTTGCAGTCCGGCAACAGCGGCTTTAAAGGCAAGGACGTGAACATCGCCATTCTCGACTCCGGCCTCTACAAGGACCACCACTCTTTCGGCGGCCGTGTGGCCTTGCAGCTCGATTTCACGGGCGAAAACCGCACGGACGACCCCTACGGCCACGGCACGCACGTCGCCGCCCTGGCCGCTGCCAGCGACCACATCGAGGGCGGCGGCTACACAGGCCCCGCGCCCGAGGCCAAAATCTTCAACCTGAGAGTCCTGGATTCGCGTGGGCGCGGCACGGTCACGAGCGTGTTGCGGGCCATGAACTGGCTCCTCGACCCGGTTGATCCGAAGAATCCAGCCGGCGAAAAGAACTACCAGAAACATAAGATCAAGGTCGTCAACATGAGTTTGGGCGCGCCCGCCGTCGATTCGTACCAGAACGACCCGCTCTGCAAGGCCGCGCGCCGCCTGGTTGACGCGGGCCTCGTCGTGGTCGTCGCGGCCGGCAACAACGGCAAGGACTCCTACGGCGTCAAGAGGTACGGCGCGATCCACTCGCCCGGCAACGAGCCTTCGGTCATCACGGTCGGCGCGTCGAACACCTACGGGACAGACCAGCGCGGCGACGACGGTGTCGCCACCTACAGCTCACGCGGGCCAACGCGCAGCTACTGGACGGACGTGGCCGGCGTCCGCCACTACGACAACATCCTCAAGCCCGAGATCGTTGCGCCGGGGAATAAGCTGGTCGCGGCGCGTGCGAAATTGAACGAACTCGTCACCTCCAACTCAGACCTCTCGGTCGAGCTGGACGGCGGCGACGCACACGGCGAGATGTACCTGAGCGGGACTTCGATGGCGACGCCGCTCGTCTCTGGCGCTGCTGCCGTCATCTTACAGGCCAACCCCAGCTTAACGCCGAACATGGTCAAGATGATTCTGATGTACACGGCGCAGCCTCTGGCCGGCTACAACATGCTGGAGCAGGGCGCGGGACAGCTCAACATCGAGGGCGCGGTCAGGTTAGCCAGGACCGTGCGGACGGACCTGACGGCCCTCACGCCCTTGGGCGCGCCGCTACTGACGGCGGCCACGCCCCCCGCGGCCCGCACGACGATTGCCGGGCACACCTTCACCTGGGCGCAGGGCATCATCCTGACGCACACCTACGCCACGGGGACGAACCTCGTCACGCAGTACCAGAAGATTTACGGCAAGGGGATTATGCTGGGCGACGGCATCATGCTGGGTGACGGCATCATGCTCGGCGATTCGACGCTGATGACGAACGGCATCATGCTCGGCGATAACATTTTGACCAGCAACGGCATCATGCTCGGCGACGGCGCCATCTTCTGCCCCGCCGGCATCATGTTAGGCGATGGGATTATGCTGGGTGACGGCATCATGTTAGGCGACGGAATAATGCTCGGTGACGGGATTATGCTCGGCGACGGCATCATGCTCGGCGACTCCGTCGTGGAGGCGCAGTCGGCGATGATTAACGGCGACGACACCCCGTACATGAGATAAGGAGATACGAACAAGGATTTAAGCGTTGACCCAGCATTGCCCTCGAACAGGCTTTCGGAGACAGCGAGTTGCACAGTCTTGCCGTCCCGCCTGCCTTTCAAGAGCCTCTCGGCGGCTCGCGCCGCGCACTATCGGGCGCGGCGCGGGACGCCACTGCTTTCTCTCAAATTGAGAGAACCCCGCCTTCAATCTGACCGAATTCTATCTGACTGACCTCTCCACAAGAACCGTCCCGAAAACTTAACTGAAGAAATATTGCGAGTTGCCCGGTTCTGCAAGTGCGGCATGGTGCTTGCTCCTGGATTGCCAGCGCCGGGAGGCAGTAACGATTCCCGCCAGGCAATTCCCGATTTTCCCGAAGATAATTTAGGGCCACCTTCTTTCACCAGAGGTCACGCGCTTTGAACAGAAAACAGAAAGCGACACCGTACATGTGGACGATCATCGTCCTCGGCTCGGCGACCTTTCTCTTTTCCGCGTTCAGCATCACCGGGGCCCAGATCGACATACGGTTTCTCTTCCTGGCCCTCATCACCATCTGCATCGGCTCGCGCATCACCATCCAGATTCCGCGCCTCAGCTCTCACATCTCCGTCTCAGACACCTTCATCTTCCTCTCGATGCTGCTCTTCGGCGGCGACGTGGCGATTCTGCTTTCGGCGACCGAGTCGCTCTGCTCCTCCTTGCGTTTCAGCAAGAAGCGGCTGACCATCGCCTTCAACACGGCGACCGCGGCGCTCTCCACCTTCCTCACGGTCTGGATTCTGCGCTACAGTTTTGGCTCAATTTTCCAGTTGCGCGGCGGCTACTCGGCCCCCTTCATCGTCGGCATCTGCCTGATGGCCCTGGTGCAGTACGTCGGCAACTCCGGGATGGTCGCAACGGCCGCGGCCCTGAAGATCGACCAGCCGCTCTGGACGACCTGGCGCAAGAGCTTTCTCTGGACTTCGATTACTTACTTCGCCGGCGCGTCGGCCGCAGGCATCATCGCCAAGCTGATTGACACGGTCGGCTTCTACGCCTTCCTCGCCACGACCCCGATCATCGCCATCGTCTACTTCACCTACTGCACTTATCTCAAGAACGTCGAGGCGTCGGTCGCGCAGGCCGAGCAGGCCGAGCGCCACGTCGCCGCACTGCGCGAGAGCGAGGAGCGTTTCCGCAGCGCCTTCGACCACGCGGCCGGGATGGCCCTGGTGGCGACCGACGGGAACTGGATCAAGGTCAACCGCTCGTTGTGCGAGATGGTCGGCTATTCAGAAGAAGAGTTGCTGGCGTCGAACTTCCAGGCCATCACGCACGAGGACGACCTTGAGGACATGATGGCGCAGGTGGCCAGGCTGCTTGAGGGCCAGTTCTCGACCTACCAGATGGAGCTGCGCTACAACCACAAGCGCGGCCACGTCGTCTGGGCGCTATTGAGTGTGACCGTGATCCGCGACTCGCTGACCGCCTCCGTCAACCTCATCTTCCAGATTCAGGACATCACGGACCGCAAGCGCGCCGAAGAGCAACTACTCCACGAAGCCTTCCACGACGTGCTGACGGGGCTCCCGAACCGCGCCCTCTTCATGGATCACCTGAAGCTCTCGGTCGAGCGCGGCAAGCGGCGCGAGGACCGCCTCTTCGCAGTCCTCTTCCTGGACCTGGATCGCTTCAAGATCATCAACGACTCTCTGGGCCACATGGTCGGAGACCAGTTGCTCGTCGGCATCGCGCGCCGCCTGGAAATCTGCCTCCGCCCCGGCGACACTGTGGCGCGGCTCGGCGGCGACGAGTTCACAGTGCTGCTGGAAGATTTGACGAGCGTGACCGAGGCGATAGACGTGGCCGAGCGGCTGCAAAAGGCGCTGGCGCTGCCCTTCAACCTCAACGGCCACGAGGTCTTCACGACCGTCAGCATCGGCATCGCGCTCTCCAGCACGGGCTATGACCGCCCTGAGGAGGTCTTGCGCGACGCAGACACGGCGATGTATCGCGCGAAGATGCTCGGCAAGGCGCGCCACGAAGTCTTCGATAAGACTATGCACGCCCGCGCCATGAACCTGCTGCAAATGGAGTCGGACCTGCGCCGCGCCGTCGAGCGCCGCGAGTTCATTCTCCACTACCAGCCGATTGTCGAATTAGAATCTGGCACAATTCGCGGCTTCGAGGCGTTAATCCGCTGGCAGCACCCCGAGCGCGGCTTCGTCTCGCCCGACGACTTCATCCCGATTGCCGAAGAGACGGGGTTGATTACGCCCATCGGCCAGTGGGTTCTGGAAGAAGCCTGCCGCCAGATTCGCCGCTGGCAGGACGAGTTCCCGCAGTTCCCGCCGCTCCAGATCAGCGTCAACCTGTCGAGCAAACAGTTCATCAACTCGAACCTGACCGAGCAGATTCGCCGCATCCTGCGCGAGTCCGGGGTCGAGCCCTACTGCCTCAAGCTCGAAATCACGGAGAGCATGGTGATGGAGAACATCGAGACGGCCGTCGAGATGCTCGAACAGCTCCGCGCGCTCGGCATAGAGTTCAGCATAGACGACTTCGGCACAGGCTACTCTTCATTGAGCTACCTGCACCGCTTCCCCATCTCGACTTTGAAGATCGACCGCTCGTTCGTCAGCCGGATGATCGAGAACACTGAGAACGCGGAGATCGTCCGCACCATCGTCATGCTGGCGCGCAGCCTGAAGATGAACGTCGTGGCCGAGGGCGTCGAGACGCGCGACCAGCTCGCGCAGCTCGCGCTCCTGGAATGCGAGTACGGCCAGGGCTACTACTTCTCCAAGCCGCTCGACTCCGAGGGCGCGGCGCGGCTCTTGGCCGAGCGCCACACTTACCCGATTCCGCTCTCGACGCTGGACGGAATCATTCAACAGGAGAGCGTACTGGCCGCATAATGACCGAGCGCGCCTTTCGCGTGCGCTCATTTAATTTGTTCGTTTGATTAAAAGGTCGAGATTTTATGCCTGAGATTGAGACCGCCCGCCTGTTGCTCCGTCAGTTCAAGATGGACGACCTGGACGCGCTGGCCCAACTTTTCGCCGACCCGGAGGTAGTCAAGTACCTCGGCTCGGGCGAGCCCGCGTCTAAGGCGGAGACGGAGACGGCCCTGCGCAGCATCGTCACGCACTGGGAGCGCTACGGCTTCGGCAGGTGGGCGGCCGTCTACAAGTCCACGGGCGGGCTGATAGGCTACAGCGGCTTACGTAGTTTTCACGGCGAGCCGGAGTTGGTCTACCTGCTGGGCCGGCCCTACTGGCGGCGCGGGCTGGCGACGGAGATGGCGCGGGCCTGTCTCAAGTTCGGCTTCGAGGAATTAGAGTTCGGGCGCATCATCGCGATGGCGAAGACACAGAACGTCCGCTCGCACCGCGTTCTGGAAAAGGCCGGGCTGAGTTTTGAGAGGGCCGCCAACATCTACGGCATGGACGTCGTCTGCTACGGCCTCTCGCGCAACGACTACCAGTCCGCGCAGGCGTCGCACCTGCACGTCCTAGACCCCTACTGTTTCAACCGCGAGGCACACCAGAGCGCTCGCTTGCAGGTCTAAGACGCTCGGCTGTATTCCTGCTCCAACAGCGACATCAAGACCAGCGACTCCCAGCCGCCCTCCACGCTCACGCATTCGCGCAACGTCCCTTCCGCGACGAACCCTTCCGACTCGTAGAGCCGCTGCGCGCGCTCATTCTTCTCTCTCACGTCCAGCCACAGGCGGTGCGCCTTCAACTCCTCGAACGCCATTCTCTTGACGACCCGCAAGACCTCTCGGCCGTACCCCTTGCCCTTCTCCGTGATGACGACGCGCCGGAACTCCACCGAACGGTTGCCGTCCAGCAACCCGGCCATGATGACGTAGCCCACCGGCCGCCCGCCGTCAACGCTCTCGACGACGAAGTGCGCCAGGTCAGGGTCCGACAGCGCCTCGCGGTGCTGCTCCCGCGCCCACTGGCCCACGAACCGGCGATTGTCTTCCGCCCCCTCCGCCGCCAGCACAAAATCCAGGTCGCCCTCGGCGGTGCGACGCAAACGGACGTTCATCTTTTGAAATGGGTGGTGCCCCCGGCAGGACTTGAACCTGCGGCCCCCTGCTTAGGAGGCAGGTGCTCTATCCACTGAGCTACGGGAGCACTGGAATCAACATGAAGTAAAGAAGCTGAAAAGCAGTTTAGCACAACTCTGCGACGATACTTAATCAGGCGCGCAAAGGCAATAGTGGTTGAATCACAAAGCGGCGGGCCAGTGATGACCCGCCGCGCTTAGTTGTTGGCGAAGAGTTACGGTGCGTTCCTTCAGACGTTGATGGCGTCGAGGACGCGACGCGCCGTGTCGGCCTGAAGAACGTCGAAGGAGGCGTTGGTGGCGAGCGCGAGTTTCAGGTATTGAGCCGCCTTGGGGCGGTCGCCGAGCTGGTTGTAAATGAGCCCGGCGTGGTAAAGGATGCGCGCGTCGCGCGTGCCGAGCCGGGTGGCCTCGTCAATCGCGGCCTTCGCCTCCGCGAGCTGCCCTTGCTTGAAGAGCGCCCAGGCCAGGGCGTCGCAGGTGTGTATGTCGCGGCGGGCTTCGCGTGCGCGCCGAGCCAGCGCGAGCGCCTCGACCAGATTCCGGTCGTGGTCGGCCCAGAAATAGACCAAGTGATGCCAGTCATTTTCGGCGGCAGCGTTCCCACGCTCCACAGACTCGAAAAGCTCGTACTGGCGCGCCGCTTCTTCCGCCTGTCCCGTTCTCGTATAAAGATCGCCGAGCGCCAGGGCCGCGTCCGCGGAGTTGGGGTTGCGCTCCTGCTCGCGCCTGTAGATGCTTGCGGCGCTCTCCAAATCCCCCGCCGCGATGCGCGCGCGGGCCTTCGCCTCCAACGCCATGCGGTAGTCTGGGAAGACCTGTAGCGCGCGGTCGAATTCGCGCTCGGCCTCAGCCAGTCGCCCGGCGTTCATCAAGAGATTGCCGAGTTGCACGCGGCACCAGGCCAGGTTCTCAGGGTCTTGCGGGCTGGCGGCCCTGACGGCCACGGACATGGCCTCAATCGCGCCCTCCGTGTCACCGTGCAGCTCGCGCAGGTAGGAAACGCGCGAGTAAGAGGAGGTGTCTGGCCGCAGGTTCACCATCGTCTGCGCGGCCGCGGCTGCTTCCTCGTAGTCACCCAACTCGACCAGCGCGTCCGTCAGCGCGCCGTATACGTCGTGGTCACGAGGGCGCATGGCCTGTGCGCGGCGCGCCACGTCGAGCGCCTCTTTGAATTTGTGATAGGTCAGCAGCAGTCTGGCGCGCAGCTTGAGCGCGTCGTAGTTGTCCGGCTCCACTTCCAGCGAGCGCGCGAGCGCAGCCTCGGCCCTGGCGTTAATGCCGAAGTCTCCCGTCTCGCGCGCCTTCTGCGAATAGGCGGAGGCGAGCAGGTTGTAGCCTTCGGCCGCGTCCGGAGCCTGCTCGATCTTTGCTTGCGCGGCTCTGATCCGCTCGTCTGCGGGCGTCGCTTGCTGGCCCATTTCTGCCGGGCTTTGAGGCGCGGGCTTTCCCTGCCGCATGAGGCTGAACGTCACCACGGCGACGACAAGAACCGCAACGGCCGCCAACGCTTTTCTCTTGCTGAGAGAGTTCATCTCTTACCTCCTAATTCAGGAGGACGTGGCCCGGAGTCCAAAGTCTAAAGCCATCCTCCTGACTTCAGACTTTGGACTTCGGACTCGTCCGGCCCTTTTACTTCGGGTTGCCGGAGTGCGGCGTGCCTAGGTAGGGGAAACGGTCCAGGTAGGGGACGTCGTTTCTGTCCACCCCGTCTCCCAGTTCGTTGTTGGGCGCTTTGTTCGTCGCCGGCGTGAACGGGGTGCCGCCCGCCACGGCGCGCAGCGCTATGTCGGTCACGTCGTCGCCGACTCTCCGCCCGTTCGGGAAGCCCGCGGGGTCGCCGCCGAGCAAGCCCAGCCGGTTCGGGTTCGCGCTCGGCGGGATGGCGACGTTCAGCCGCAGCATCTCGTGCGGCTTGCCGTCCGAAAGCCAGGTGTTGAACTCCGGCGCGCCCGGCACGGAGCCGGCCTTGATGCCCGTGGCGAAGATCGCCACGAGGTCGTTACGCGGGGCCGCCGGAATGTCTATCTTGTAGACGGCCTTCAGCAATTGTGCCAATTGCGGGTCGAGGACGAAGGGAGCCGCCGCCGCGTCGTCCTTGGGCGAGAGCCCGTTGAAGGTGTCTTTGAGCTTGAGCGGGATGACGACTTCGTTGACGAGCGGGTTGCCCAGGCGCGAGATTTGGATCCACTCGCCTGTGCGCGCGCCGTGCGACTGCTCGCCCCGGAAGACGTTGGTCGAGCGGCGGCTGGCCGTGGCCCACATCCCTATCACGGCGTCGTCGGCGGTCGGCCCCGATGGAGCCTTGCCGCTGCGCGTCAACTCCTTAACCGGAACTTCGATGGCGATGGCGTGGACGTTGAAGCCCGCCGTCGAGTCCTTGCTTCCCGTGGACGTAATCGAGCGCAGGTTGAGCGTGTCGAAGATGGTCGAGACGTCAACGTAGAAGCCTTCGTCGCGTTGCCCCGCGAAGACGCGCCCGCCGCCGGGGAGCTGATGAACCGTGTGCTGCGCCAGCATCTCGTAGTCTGGCGTCGTGCGGTTGCCTATGTTGCAGGGCGGCGTGTGCAACCCCGTCGCCAGCGTCTTGCCCTTCGGTCCCGTGTGCTTGTCCACGCGCGTGACCGTGTAGTACTGGGTCTCGTTGAAGTCGGGGTCGTTGCCGTTGGTGATGAGCGGGTCAATGCCGCCCTTGCCCGCCAGCGCCTCGTTGGGCGCGGCCATGCCGAGGATGATGTTGCCGTTCTTGATGTTGTTGGTGAACTGGAACTGGTAGGAGATGTCTTCGACGCCGTCGCCCGTGTTGTCAATCTTGATCTCGTAGAGCACCGTGTCGTCGAACTTGTAGAAGTGTGGCCCGCCGTAAGGGGCCTCGAACGGGATGTAATTGGCGATCAGGGTGACGAACCCGTCGCGGCCCTTCTCCGTGCTGCGGAAGGCGTAAACGTCCGTATTGTCGGCTAAGGGGTCGCCGACGATGAGCGGCGCTTCGCGGTGGCTGGACGCACGCGAGGGCTGAGTGATCGCGCCTGCGAGCAGCGCGAGCGTTAAGAGGAAGGGTAAAGCAAGGCTCAATGTTTTTCTCATCTATTTCTCCTTTAGCGGCGGAGAGTCTTTCATCACTCTCCTGGGGCGGCGTCACCTTTTGCGAGGGTTCGATAGACGGCCGGGTCAACATTGTGTCGTGTGGCGCGACTCTGGACACGAGGCACACCGCCACGCCCTCGGGCTCACGTCTCAAGCGACACGGCCCGACATTTTCAGAAATCAACCTTGATGGAAACTCACCCCCTGAGACATACCCTGGGTGAGCTGAGCAGAGAGTCCGTCCCCGCGCCAGGCAAGATACCTGAGCTGCCCTCTATGCTGTTTTCACTCTATCTACGACGACTCCCGGCGGCTCGGATTTAATCCCCCGTCAACTATTCTCAGATGAGCGGCCAACAGCGCGTCAGAGCCCCCCTCACGACCTTGTTTTTGCCGCAGAAATGCTTATCATCATGCCGCGCGCCGAAGCAGTACCCACCGGGACTTCACTGAAAGAGGACGCCATGGCCGACCAGCAGGAAATTCTCAACCTCATCGAACAGGCGGCGAAGGAAGGTCGGAAGACACTCAATCTCAGGCACAAATACCTGAAGAGCGTACCGCCGGAGATCGCTAAGCTGACCAACCTGACCTACCTCGACCTCAGCAACAATGAGCTAACGAGTCTGCCGCCGGAGATCGCCAGGCTGACCAACCTGACCGAACTCGACCTCAGCAGCAATAAGCTGACTAGCCTGCCGCCAGAGATCGGGCAATTGACGAGATTGCAGCGACTTCATATTGGCAAGCACTCAACGTTAAGATGGGATGCCTCTAGCGGCAATCAATTGACGAGCCTGCCGCCAGAGATCACCAGGCTGACCAACCTGACCGACCTCGACCTCTGCAACAATGAACTGACGAGCGTGCCGCTGGAGGTTACTAAGCTAACCAATCTTGCCGTCCTTGATCTCAGCGTTAATCACCTGAAGAGCTTGCCGCCGGAGATTGGCAGGTTGAACAACCTGACCCACCTCTACCTTTGGGGCAATGAACTGATGAGTCTGCCGCCGGAGATCACCAGGCTGACCAACCTGACCGAACTCGACCTTAGCGGCAATAAGCTGACTAGCCTGCCGCCGAAGATTGGCAGGCTGGACAGCTTGATCAGCCTCGGCCTCAGCAACAATCAACTGCCTATTCCGCCCGAAACGTTAGCCAATCCAAATGACGTAAAAGCGATCTTTGCCGCGCTGGTAGGGTTGCAAAGCGGGGAGCGGCTAAACGAGGCGAAGATGTTAGTGGTCGGAGACGGCAAGGTCGGCAAAAGCTCAGTAGTCGAGCGGATGCTTTACGGCACGTACAATCCGCAGCGAGAGACCACGCTGGGTGTCGAGATAAACGACGAGATGAAGATCGTCCAGAGCGAGGTGACGGGCGAGGGCGAGCCCGTCAGGCTGAACATCTGGGATTTCGGCGGGCAGGAGATTCAGCATTCGACGCACCAGTTCTTTCTGACCACGCGCAGCCTCTACCTGATGGTGGTTGACGCGCGCAAGGGCGACCAGATAAGTGGCATCGAATACTGGCTGAAGCTGATTGAGAGTTTCGGCGGCGATTCGCCCATCATCGTCGTCATCAACCAGATTGACCAGTTGAAAGGTCAGCGCCCGCTTAACCTGGATCGCAAGGCGTTACAGGACAAGTACAACATCTGTGCTTTCGTTGAGACCTCGTGCGCGACTGGCGAGGGCATTCCGGCCTTGAAAGCGACGATTGCCCACGAGGTCCAACAGTTGAAACACATCCACGGCATCTGGCCACGTGAATGGCTCGCCATCAAGCGACGCCTGAAAGACATGCCGGACGATTACATTCCCGTCGAAACTTATCTGAAAATCTGCACCGAAGAGGGGTTGGAGGATGAAGACCTGCAAAAATCTTTACTGGGGCTGCTGAACGACCTGGGTGTGGTGATACGCTTTCCGGGCGACACGCAGGTGCTCAACCCGCGCTGGGTGACGCAGGGCGTGTACGGGCTGCTGACTTCGGCGCAACTGGTCAAGTCGCAGGGGCAGTTCTACCTTAAAGACGTGGGCCCAATCCTGGCTGGCCTGCCGAACGCCAAAGGCCGCTACCCGTCGCACACGCACGAGCGGCTGATTAAAGTGATGCAGCAGTTCGAGCTGTGCTTCGAGTTTACCGACCGGCCGGATCATTACCTAATCCCGCGGCACCTGCACGATAGCGAGTTGGACATCCTGTGGGACGAGACAGACGCGCTGAAGTTTCAATATCATTATGTCGAGACGCTGCCCGACTCAATCATCTCGCGCTTCATCGTGCGCATGAACCAGTATATCCAGAAACAGTATTACTGGAAGAACGGCGTCTTCCTGCACAGCGGCGGGAACCGAGCCAAGATCAAGGCAGACATGGTAGACCGCAAAATCTTCATCTCGATTATTGGCACAGAACGGACCCACCGCGCCTTCCTGGCGGTTATCCGCTCAGCCTTTGACGAGATCAACAGCAACTTCAAAATTCAGATTAAGCAGATGATTCCAGTGCCCGGCTTTCCGCAGGTGCTGGTCTCGTACCAGGAGCTGCTCGCCCACGAAGAGATGAATGAGCCGGAGATCGTTATCCCTGAAGTGCGGCAGAAGTTCCCGGTCAGAGAATTGCTCGACGGCGTGGAAGAGTTGAGTGACCGCATGCAGCGCCGCCAACGCGACTTGGACGGAAGGAGATTTCCGCAACGTATGCCCGAAGAGATTCAGCCTAAGCAACTACCGGCCGCAACCCAAAGGAATAATCCCTGGCTGTCGGGGTCGTTTTATCTGGTCAGTTATCTGGTAGCGGTTGCAACGATCCTGGTCGCCATCATCGTGCTGAATACATACGGCATTTCATGGACGACCGCTGCGGTCATTCCCCTTATCGTGATTGGCGCACTACTGAGCATCGGCATCATCGGCGCGACTCAATTGAAGAACGACGAGCGATTGTCGGATGAAAGCTATGTCAAGCTGATGATCGAATCATACAAACGCCTGCCGCTGCTCAGGGGCAAAGGTGAATCGAATGGCCCGCACGATTAGCGGGATAAGTTAAGCACTAAAACGTGGGCCGCGCCATCGAGCTATGGCGCGGCCCACACGCGTGCTGAATACAGCCGGCGCTTTTACTTCACAGTCAAAACCGTCTTCGCGAGATAATCTTTCAGGTTGCCGTTCTTCATCATCAGCTCGCGCTTGCCCCAGGAGATGATGTAGACGCTGTAGGTCCCGGCGGGCAGCTTCAGCTCGTCGCCGACGGTTGCGTACTTGCTGTTCTTTTCGCCGATCTGCTGCTGATATTCGTTAATGTGTTCCACGTCCTTACCGTCGGCTCCCTGCTTGTAGAAGACGATGCCGATGAAGTCCACGCCGACCGGCCCTTTGTTCTCAAAGAGGACGTTGAAGGGCTTGTCGGCCTCCCACTCGCTCGACTGCCCGACGCACTTCCAGT
Organism: uncultured Acidobacteriota bacterium; assembly: GCA_963848875.1. Taxonomy (GTDB): domain Bacteria; phylum Acidobacteriota; class Blastocatellia; order Pyrinomonadales; family Pyrinomonadaceae; genus QHXM01. Next base: position 2,484,426 of record CAWKFJ010000005.1, on the reverse strand, counting down.
CGTCGTCAATTTCTTTGCAGATGCTGACCTTGCCGCTCGGCGCGGCGGCGGCGGCCTGGCCCTCCTGCGCCTGAGCCGTGGCGGTGAATAACACTGCGAACGCGACGAGCACGAGGTACTGAATTCGTTTGGGGAACAGCATGATGGTTTGATCTCCTTTCGTCTGCGAGAGTTTTAAGTCAATGCCCGTTCCTACGACTGGTACTTGATGAGCGAGCGCACGTCGTAGCCTTCGAGCTTCTTGCGGCCGGAGAGGAATTCCAGCTCGACGACGAAGACGAGGCCGGCGACCGTGCCGCCGAGTTGCTCGACGAGATTTATGACGGCGCGGGCCGTGCCGCCCGTGGCGAGTAGGTCGTCGGCGATGAGGACGCGGTGGCCCTGGCCGACAGCGTCGCGGTGAATCTCCAAGGTGTCCTGCCCGTACTCCAGGTCGTACGAGATGGAGGCGCACTCGGCGGGCAGCTTGCGCGGCTTGCGTACTGGCACAAAACCCGCGCCCAGGTGATAGGCGAGCGCCGGGGCGAAGATGAAGCCGCGGGCCTCTATCCCGATGACCGTGTCAACCCGCTCGCCGTCGAACTCTGCGGCGAGCGCGTCCACAGTCTTGCGCAACCCTTCCGGGTGCTTGAGCAACGTCGTGATGTCGTAAAAGTTGATGCCGGGCTTCGGGAAATCCGGCACCTCGCGGATCAGAGCTTTGAGATCATCCATAATCAGTGGTCAGTGGTCAGTGGTCAGTGGTCAGTTAATGCCAGTTTTAAACTGACCACTGACCACTGACCACTGACCACTGTGTTACCTTTCCCTCTTCGATGGCAGATGTATTGGAGCAAACGTGTGGGAAGTTATCACAGAGAGAGCGTTCGTCACAAAGAGAGAACTTCGCCCTGCTTGATTCTCATCCAGATCTTCTGGACGTTCGTGAAGTCCTGAAGGGGGTCGCCGCCGAGGACCAGGAAGCTGGCTTCGTAGCCGTCCTTGAGGTAGCCGATTTTGCGTTTGGGGAAGATGGTTGCGGCGGTCGTCTCACACCACATCTTCAGCAGCGTCAGGTTGTCGAAGACACGCAGCTTGTTCAGGCTCAGCGCCTCTGGCACGGAGGTCTGGCGAAAGCTGTCGCTGCCGATGGCGATGGGCACATTGTGTCTCCTCAGCAACTGTAGATTACGTGCGAGCAGCTCGCGCACGGCTCGGCGCGTTTCGGGCGACTTCTCCTTGTCGTTGAGCGCCCAGTCGATGCTCGTCCCGACGGTCGTCACGACCACGACGCGATTGCGCCCGGCGAGGCGCGCGTCCCGCTCGGAGATCTCGTAGCGCGAGAGGTTCGTGTAGTTCGCCACGTCGTTGCCTTCGGGCCTGAAGCCCGGCGTGTGGTTGACCTCGTCAACGCCCGCGACCAGCGCGTGGTGAAAGTCCGCGGCCGTCTCGACGTGGGCCGAGACGCGCAACCGATCGCGGTGTGCGCGGCGGACGATTTGTGGCATCAGCGCCGGGTTGAGCCCCTTCCAGGCGAAATATTTTTCATCATCTTTGCGCTTCTCGTACTCCTCCGAATAGACGAGGATCGTCTTGATGAAGTCCGGCTTGCCCGCGACGATTCTCTCCCACTTGCGGTCCAGGTCCGCGACGTTGTCAATCACCCAGTAGAACGCGCCCTCGCCGTCCGCCTCTGTCATCCCGCCGCGCTCCATGTCGCGCTTGACGACGCCGAGCGGGTGGCCGCCCGAAGCCGTCAACGCGCCGTTGGCGAAGACGACGTCAATGCTCGTAGGGATATTGACCTTGCCGGCCAGCGGCGCTGTCACCCGCGGGAGGCTGACAGGGTTCTTGACGTAGTAGACGCCGCCTTCCAGATACATGCGCTTGATTCGCGCGAACTGCTCCTCGTCCGCCCAGGTCACGTTGTGATTGTGCGCTTCGCCGAAGGGCGGAACCACGTACTTGCCGGCCAGGTCGATGATGTCTGCCGCGCCGTCGGGCTTTCGGCCGGTCAGGACTCCGCCCTGGGTGTAGAACTTCCTGGGCCTGAACTTTTGTCCGTCGAACCAGTGGCCGTTAACGAACTCGTGAGCCCCGGCCGCAGGCCGCAGACCGCTCGCGTCAACCCCGATCACTGCCCCGGCGAGGGCCGCCGCCCCGCCCTGTAGAAAAGCCCTCCGGGTCAGTCCTGTGCCAATTTTATTTTGAGCGTCAGACATGGTTTTGCCCCCCTATGATGGTAAACACCGGGAGCCGGGCTTTCGTGGCAGAAGAGTTAAGAAGAAGAGGTGGGGCGTCGGGGCTATCTTTCGATTCTGAAAGAGGAGTAAGACCCGGTCGGGTCGAGGTTGATCTCTTCGACGTGCTCGACCGCGGAGAAGGCCGGGCCGGTCGCCAGGTCGTGCTTGAAGGCTTCGACCGCCTCGGCCGCGCCTTCGGCCAGCGCCTCGACGCGCCCGTCCGCGAGGTTACGCACGTAGCCCGTGATCTGGTGGCGCGCCGCCGCACGCTGCGCGAAGAAGCGGTAGCCAACGCCCTGCACCTCGCCCCCGATCAGAAATTTGCGCGCGACTTTCATCCTTCTCCCCTTCGGCGAAATTTAGCATAAAATGGCATCGGTGGCGCAGCCCCGTAGGGGCGTCTCGAAAATAGCCCAGCACTTCAGTGCTGGGAAAACGCGGGGAAAATATTCGAGTCCCGTAGGGACGACCGAACAAACGTCAGCGCATGTTCGGTCGTCCCTACGGGACTCGATTGGGTTTCGACTCGTTACCCAGCACTGAAGTGCTGGGCTATTACCAATCGCCCCTACGGGGCTTACCCCTTATCTACTGCCTACTTTTCTCTGTTAATTCGACGACGGCGACGCCGCCCGGCGCGAGGGTCAGCTTGACGGCGCTCGCGTCGCCTTCGCGCGAGATGTCCAGGCGCTTGTCTTCAGTCCATTCGCTGGCCTGCTCGATTCCCTTGCCCCTTAGGCTCAGCGTCACGTCCACGCTCGCCGTGCGGTCAACCTGCGCCATGCCCTGTTGTGGCTTCCAGACGCCGCGGTTGTTGATGAGTGTGACGACCCAGCCGCGGTCGTTGCGGTTGACCAGATATTCGACCTCGCCGCGGACGCGGACGGGCGTGGCGTCTGCGCAGAGGTGCGCCAGGAGGTGCGCGGCGAAAGGCGTCAGCCGCTCGTCCTCGCCGAGCAGGTCCGCGAGCGCCACGAAGATCACGACCCCGCGCCCGACCTTGTTGACAGTGACGAGCGGGTCGCCCGCGCGCGTTCTGATTAAGACCTGCGCGCCGGCGCGCGGCTCCACGCGCTCGTAACGAAACATCTGCCCGCGCAAGTCCGTCCCAGCCTCCTGCGGTGCTGTACACTGTGCGTCGTCCGCCTCGGAATTTGTGCCAGTCAGGCGCGCGCCCGTCAACTCCTCCGAAAGCCCTTGCGTCTGCGCCGCATTGAGGACGAGTGTGCCGCCCTTGCGGACGTAGTCCTCCAGCTTTTTGGCCCAGGCCGCGCTCCACTCGACGCGGCCGCCGACCACCACGGCGCGGTAGGCGTCCACAGCCTCCGGGCGAGTCTCGCTGGCGACGAGCACGTCGAAGATGTCTCCGAAGACGGAAGAGACGTAAGCCTGGCGGTCGCCGCTCGCGGGCTCTCCTTCGGTGACGGGCAGGGGGTAGTAGGCCGCGCCGAACAACTCGCGGAGCGCGCGGTCGGACCTCTCGATCTGCGAGACGCCGAAAGGCCACTGCGGGAAGTCTGTCATGTCCCAGCCGTGCGCGGGGTCAAGCAGAAAGGCTATGGGCGTGTAGGGCGTGCCGCGGTCTGTGTGCCGTTCGGCGAAGCGCATGAACTCGTCGGTGATGCGGCCCAGGGGGTTGAGCTGGAAGGGGTGTTGGCCGGGGCCGGGCTTGAAGAATTGGTCGAAGCCCTGTTCGAGATAGATGGCGCTCGCGCCGGCCATGTAGTAATGGTAGTAGCTCTTGCGATACCAGGAGAGCGACGGCCCCATCGTTGCGCCGTAGCGCGAGTGGAAGAAGTTGTCCGGCCCCGCGAAGTTCTGTTGCTTGGTGAAGGTCGTCGCCGTGTCGCCGAAGTTCGGCGCGTGGTAGTAGAGGAACTGGCCGCCGTACTGGCGGGCCGCGCCGCGCGTGAACGCCACGCGCATCGCGAACCCAGGCTGCACGGCGGCCGTCTCTATGCCGATGGTACGTACGCCCCACTCCGCGAGCGCGTGCGCGAAGGAGGTGCTCGAAGTAGACTGCGCGGGGATCAGCTCTTTCCACATCGCGCCGGGCTCCGGGGTCTGGAAGATTCTGGCCCATTTGCGTTCAAGCGCGCCTGTGTAGGCGACGCGGTGCGCGGCGAGCAACTCGCGGCGCGACATCTCTGCGTTGATCTTCAACTCGCGCGAGGCGTCGCCCCAGACGTGCCCCACGCTCTCGCCCGAAATCCACCCCAGGAACTGCGCGCGCAGGTCGTTCGCGAGCAGTCGCCACGCGGCCTGGGCGTCGGCCGCCGCGGGCCACTTGGCGTTCCCGTAGTTGATCGAGACGGCGAAGGGCGTGCGCGTCTCGCGCAGGTAGCGCACAAACGGGCTGCCCTCTTTCAGGTACTCCGGCAGGTCGTTGATGCGGACGACGGGGATGATGAGTTTGGAGTTGAATAAGGGCACGTCGGTCGCGCCCTTGTACTTTTTGACGAACTCCGCGACCGGCTCGGCGTTGAACGGGTAGAGCGGGCGCTCCGCGGGCGGCGTCGCGTCGTAGAGCTTCCAGAAGTCTCTTGAGATGTTCCAGGGCATCAGGAAGTCGCGCCCCGCCAGGAGCGGACGCCGCCAGAGCGCGGGCACATCTGACTTCGCTTCAGAGGCGATGAGGGGCGCAAGCGTCGGGCGCGTGGTTGACCAGTCGCGCAGGTAACGCAGCGCGGCAAAGTCGGGCTTCCTTCTGCCTTCTGGCACAAAACCAGTGTCGTTCGTGAGGAGCAGGCAGTCAACGTGGCGGCGCGCTTCCGCTTCCTTCTCGATTTCGACGGAGACGCGCGCCGGCCCTTTGGCGAGCGTGGCCGAAGCGCTGTCCCAGGTGAAAGCCCAGCCCCAGTACATGCTCACCTCGTCATGCGGGTCAACAAAATCGCGCGCGCCGAACTCGCGCTTGAACACCTCGCGGCCGCCCTGCGTGACGCTCACTGTGAAATTCTCCGCGCGCCTGGCCCAGTCCGCGTAGCGCACCCAAACTTTGTACGCCCCCGCGCGCGGCACTTCAATGTCCTGATAAACGGTCGCACGTGTCTCGTCCGCGCTCGCCGCCGCCGAGTTCCATTCGCTCTCGCCGCCCTGCGTCCACTCGGCCGAGACGCCCGGCCCGTTGATGCCCCAACCCGGAGCTGTGGCGTGCGTCGGGCTAGACCACGACGGGTTAAGCACAGGCCGCTGGCCGTCCTTGTTGACGGAGAAGCCGCGCATGTTCTCCGCCTCGTACCAGAGGTATTCGTGGGAGGTGTTGGTTTGGGCGAACGCGTTGGCGGGAATAAATAACGAGAGGCACAGACAGAGAAACGCGGAGAAACAACCCAGAGGCTTGCCGGTCTTCATAGTTGCTCTCCGCGCCTGACTCTTCTTTTCTCTCAGCCCAGGGCTTCGAGGCACTCCGCGAGCGTGCGCTGCCGGCAGGTGAACATGGGCGTGTCGCGCAGCGTGTAAGAGCTGGCTTTCGTCTCGCGCAACTCCTGGACGAGGTCTAGAAAGTCTGCCGGCTCGTCCGTCTCGAAGGCGACGACGAACTCCTGGTCGTCCAGGCCGAAGGAGTAGGTGGTGTGGAGCTTGACCGAGCGATACTTGGAGCCGATGCGGATGTGCTCGTCCATCATCTCCTGGCGCACGTCGCCCGGCTTCGCGTACCACTCACGCGTCTTGACGAACGGATAGACGAACAGGTATTTCGATTTTCCGGGGACGATGTGCAGCCGGTCCTCTACGTGCTCCGGGTTGTCCTTGTCTATGTACATTGAGCGCTTGGTCATGGAGAGGAACGACTGCGTGGTCTCCAGGTATCGGCCCAGCGCCGTGTGGTTGAGCCGCGCCGTCATCTCCTGTATCGGGTCTAGGTGGTAGCCTATGCGCCAGGTCATGAACTCGGCGTTGGTCCGCAGGCCGACGAGCGAGTAGGTGTGAATCAGCAGCTCGCGCCGGAACTCTTCGACCGCGTCGGCGAACTCCTGCCGGGCCTGCTCCTTTGGGCCGTCGTCGAGCATGCGCCACTCTGGGCGCGCGCGGTAAAAAGTGAAGCTGACGAACTGGCGCGGGAGCTTCGACCGCAGTTGAGCCTCCTCTTCGGCCGCGGGGGCCAGCCGCAACGAGCCGTAGGCCGGTGGTTTGCCCTGCTCACCTTCGGTGCTCATGACGCTTGGTGTCACCTCTCCTGTAGGATTGCCGCGAAAAAAGGGTCGCACAATTTCATCCGGTAAGATAGAATGCGCGCCGACAGTCAAAAGCTATTCTGCTGCGAACGGGTTTAAATGTCTAGCGGGCCTGCCGCTCGCGCCGACCCGTCTCGCCGGACTCAAAGAAAACATGCCGGACTCAAAAAAGCCGAAAGAGAGAAAAGTGGATAAGGGGCGGAGGGATTTTCTGCTCTGGGTTCCGATAGGTATCTTCGCCGGGCTGGCCGCGACGGTGGCGACCGCCGCCTTCCGCTACCTGCGCCCCGCGAAAATGGCACAGGACGAGGTCTGGAACGACATTGGCCCCGTCAGCTCGCTCACGGGCGACAAGCCCATCATGCGCAGCATCGTCGCCGAGCACAAGGCGGGCTGGGCCAGCACGCTCGAAGAGCACTTCGTCTACGTCCTCCCGCACAAGAACAACGAGGTCGTCTCCAGCATCTGCCCGCACGAGGGCTGCAACGTCGCCTGGCGCGCAGAGGAGAGCCAGTTCTTCTGCCCCTGCCACGACAGCTACTTCGCGGCCGACGGCGAGCGCGTGAGCGGCCCGTCCCGCCGGGGGCTGGACCCGCTCCCGACCCGCGAGAAGGACGGCGTCCTACAGGTCAGATACCAGAGCTACCTGAACAACACAGAGGAGCGGATCGTCCGGGGATGAGCGAAGAAGCGCGGGCCGAGACATTCGACGCCGAGGGGCAGCGCCAGAGCTGGGTGACGCGCTGGACGACGCTCGGCGACATAGAGCGCACGCTGATTGACAAGCCTTCGAGCGGCCTCGAAGCCTGGGCGCGCACGACCGCGGGCGTGGTCGTCATGCTCCTCGCGCTGCAAGTCGTCACCGGCCTCCTCCTCGGCTTCTACTACGTCCCCTCCACAGAGAACGCGCACACGACCGTCGCCTACATTGAGAAGGTCGTGCCCGCCGGCTCCTGGGTCCGCGCGCTACACCACTATGGCTCGCAGTGGCTGACGCTCGCGCTCGTGCTCCACCTGGCGCAGATGTTCTGGCGCGGGACTTACCGCCGCCGCCCCGTCGGCTGGATGGCAAGCGTCATCCTGCTCGGGGTGATTCTCGCCGCGGGGGCGACAGGCTACTCGCTGCCCTGGGACGCGCGCGCCTTTTTTGGCACACGCGTGACGGAAGGCATCGCGGGCGGCCTGCCGTTTGTGGGCCACGCGGCGCGCGAGTGGCTGATCGGCGGCGCGGAGATTACGCCCATCACGCTGGCGCGCTTCTTCGCGCTGCACGCGCTGATTATTCCGGCGATCATGCTAGCGGTGCTCGCCGCGCGCCTCTTCGTCTTCCGCGAGCGTGCGCTGGTGACGGCGGCTGAAGAGAGGCGGCTGGAGAAGTGGATGCACCGCCAGGTCGTGCGCAACGCGATTGCGGCCGGGGTGGTCTTCGTCGCGCTCGCCCTCTTCGCCTGGAAGTATGCCGCGCCGTTGGGGCCGCCTGCGGACACGGCCGCGCCCGGATACCTGCCGCGTCCCGGCGCGCAGTTCCTCTGGCTCTTCCAGATGCTCAAGTACCTGCCGGGGCGCACGGCCTCGGTCATCGCAGTCACGCTGCCGGGGCTGATTCTCTTCGGGCTGGCGGTGCTGCCGTTCCTTTACAGGCCGCTCAACCGCGTGATGACGCACCCGCGGCGCAACATCGGCGTCGTACTCTTCTCGCTCGGCTTTCTGCTCGTCACCGTGCTGACCATCGTCGCCTACGTGGACGACGCGCGCAACCCGCTCGTCGCCAAGCAGCTCCGCATACAGGAGGCCGAGGAGAAGGCTTTCCGCGAAGCGCCGTTCGTCCCGCTGCGAGCGCGCACGAGCGAGTCTCTGATCGTGGATCAGCAGGCCAAGGGCTCGCCGTCGCCGACCCAGCAAGGCCCCTCGCCCGGCTCGCCGCCCGAATCCTACGTCACGCACTGCTCAGCCTGCCACGGCACGCGCGGGCAGGGCGCGCAGATGTTTCCGAAGCTGACCGGCGTCGGCTCGAAACCGCGCCGCACGGTCGAGGACATCGTCAATCTTCTCAACGACCCGCTCGCCTACGGCATAGAGCCGCCGATGCGCTCTTACAAGGACAAGCTGACCGAAGAAGAAAAGCGCGAGATCGCCGAGTGGGTCGCGGGACTGAAATAGTGGTCAGTGGTCAGTGGTCAGTGGTCAGTTAAGAACTAAAACCGTTTTTCTTTTAACTGACCACTGACCACTGACCACTGTGCTATACTCGGACTTCAACATCACAGTTCTTAAATCCTGATCCGGTTTCGGGGACGAAAATGAGACTCAGCAAACTTGTCATCATCATCGCGGCTCTGGCGTTCTTCGCGGCCTCCTGCGGCGGCGGCGACTCGACGGGGAGCAATCAAGTGGCCGGCAACGGCGGCACGCAGCCCAACGCGTCGCCGGCCGCTACGGCCAAGCCGACGCCGACGCCGGACGAGCTGGCCGAGGCGAAGACGACCTACGACCAGATTTGTGCCAATTGCCACGGCGAGAAGGGCGAGGGCGGCCCCGTCAAGATCGAAGGCAAGCGCCTCAAAGTCCCCAGCCTGCTCGAAGGGCACGGGCTTGAGCACACGGACGAGCAGTTCGCCAAGCAGATCGCCGACGGCGGCGACGGGATGCCGGCCTTCAAGGACCGCATGAACGAGAAGCAGATCAACAACATGGTCCGCTTCCTCCGCCGGGACATACAGGCCGGGCTGACACAGAAGCCCCCGGCGCACAAGTGAGGTTGCTAGAGATCGCGCACCCGTAGCTCAGTTGAATAGAGCACTGGTCTTCGGAACCAGGTGTCGCAGGTTTGAGTCCTGCCGGGTGCACCAGGATTGTTAACATGCAGCGGCGGACGCCCTCGCCGCTGCTTTTAACTTTCTCAGGAGGAGAGTCATGAAAGCCAAACGCGACGTGCTTGAAGACCAGTTGCAGGAGTACGAACAGCAGGTCAGAGAGCTTAACTCATACATCGCGGAGTTGACGGGCCAGGCCGAGAAGCACGGGACGGGAAAATCAGAGTATGAGATGGATGTGATCGAGGCGGAGCACAACGTCAAATTCTATGAAGCCGAGATCGCGCGCATCAAGAAGGAACTGGGCGGGACGCGCGGCCGTCCTCCTTACGCCGGGACGATATTGCCGCGCACGGCGAGGCACGGCATAGGCTCTTTCGTCTTTACGGCAATCGGTTTTGTGACGGGCGTCTTTCTGGGCTCTCAACTCAAGTCCAGGAATCAAGACAAACGAGAGGGCGGCGGGGAGGATTGACGCTCCCCGCCGGCTTCACCTTCTAACTCGCCGGCGCGGGCGGCGGAATCGGGTTCAGCAGATCGAGCACGACTTTCCACTTGCCGTCGCCCTGCCGCTTCCAGATTCTGAGATAGTTCCCTTCCTCCGAACCCTTCCCGTCGGCGGCCTTGAATTCGTAAGCCCCATAGGAGTAGCCCAAATCTCCCGAGCGAGAGACCTCGGCCTTCTCCGGCCGCCACGTCAAGCTGCCGGGCTTCTTCGCCAGCAGCGCGCGGGCCGCCTCCATGCCCACGGCAGGGAAAGTGTCCTCCCGGTAGACGCGTGCGTCGGCGGCGAAATACTGTAGAAAGGCGTCCACGGTCTTCTTCTCAGCCACAAGCTTCGAGGACTCGCTTTCCATCTTGAGGAGCGCCGCTCTCTCGGCCTCGCTGTCAGTTTTCTCTTCAGCGCGGCCGGCGGCCGGACTGATTACTTTGAGCGCGGCCCTCCCGGTCGGCTGCTCCGGGTGTCCGATACCCAGATCGACGGCGACTTTCCAAAGGCCATCCGCCTGCCTCTTCCAGACCGTGACGAAATGTCCGAAAGCGACTGGCTTGTCTGAGAGCGTCTTCGGCCTGAACTCCCAAGGGCCTGTCGTGTAGCCCATGTCGTCGGCGCGCGCAACGTCCGCGAAGGCCGGCCGCCAGGTCAGCATGCCGGGCCGCGCCGGGCGCTCCTCCATCCACTTCTTGCCGGCCACTGGGCGCGGGCGGAAGAGGATGCCGTCGTCGGCCAGGTTGGCGACGAACGATTCCTTGATGCCCTTGGCCTCGGAAAGGCTGGCGAACGCGCGCTCGGCCTCGACCAGCGAGCGCAGCGAAGCCTCCCTGTCATTCTTCTTCTGCGTCAGGGCCGTCGGCGCGAGCGCGGACAGCAGCAGCAGGACGAGTACAACTTTTTTCATGGTCAGACTCCAGTCAGGTGTTTTTTCACGAACTCAAGCGTCCGTTTGATGATCTCGCGCGTCCGGTCTGTGTTAACGTCCACGTCGAAGCCGTGCGTCCCTTCGACGTAGTTGGTGAACTCTATGCTCAGGTTCTGTTTGACAGCCTCGCGCAGGAACTCGTCCACGGAGTCGTTGATGAAAGGCACGTCGCGGCCGGCCCGCACGACCATCAACGGCGGAACGTTCTTCGGGTTCTGGCCCAAATAGTTGGAGACTGTGAACTCGCGGACGACATCCTCCGCGGCCGTTCCCTGCGGCAGGCCGAACATGGAGTAGTAGCCGACGATGCAGCGGACGAAGGCGGGCTTGTCGCGCAACATGGTGCGCAGGAAAGGGCCGCCCGCGGAATAGGCCCAGAGGCAGATTCTGTCTGGGTCTATGCCCAGCGCGTCGGCGTGGCCGCGGGCGTAACTGATGGCGTCGTCAATGTCCTGTGCGGCGTCGCGGATTTTCGTAAACTTCTCGGTCGAGCGATGGTTGAAGGTGACGCCGACGAAACCCGACGCGGCGGCGAGCTGGCCGTAGGAGACGTAGACGCCCCAGTCCTTCAGGTCTTTGAGGATTTCCCAGGGCGCGTCGCCCGAGACGAAGATGACGGCCGGACGACGCTCGCCGCGCTTGAGGTCCGGCGGCGCGTAAACGTCCATCTGTAGCTCCAGGTCGCCGGCCTTTTTGTAGACTAGATTCTTCTGAACCTTGACCCGCTCCATCCCCTGCACGCTGTAGACGACGCGCATCGGCTTGATCTCTTCGAGCGTCGGCTCCTTCGCCGGCTTACTGGCCTCCTGCGCCAGCGCGCCCGCGTGAATGAGCAGCACGGCGGCGCAGACGAGTAGAAGCTTACGAGTTGTCATCCTGCGGCCTCCGATAATCCAGCATGTACTCTGGCTGCTCTATGCCCGCGGCGAGGCGCGGGTCCGGGATGGCTTCGCCCGCGACGAGGCGCAGCGGCAGCACGCCCGCCCAGACAGACAAGTCGTAGTCCTCTTCGTCGTCGATGGGCGGCCCCGTGCGTATCTTGGCCGACGCCTCTTCGAGCGGCAGGGCGAGCACCGTCGTCTGGCGCAGCTCATTGCGGTTCGGCAGCCGCGCGTCCTCCCAGCGCCCGCGCAGGACGTGGTCGGCGAAGACGCGCAGGGCCTCCATCTTCTCGTCCTCGTCCTCGACGACGCGCGCGCGGCCGAAGACGACGACGGACCTGTAGTTCATAGAGTGGTTGAAGGACGAGCGCGCCAGCACGAGCCCGTCCAGAAGCGTGACCGTCAAGCAAACGTCCACGCCCTCGCGCAGCGTGCGGAGCATACGGCTCGCCGCCGAGCCGTGTATGTAGAGCCGGTCGCCGCTCCGGGCGTAGCCTGTCGGGATGACGACCGCGCGGCCCTCTGAGACGAACCCGACGTGGCACACGAAGCCCTCGTCCAGGATTCGGCAGACTGTCTCGCGCTCGTAGCTCGCGCGCTTCGGGAGTCTTTTGAGCGTCGTCCTCGCCGTCGGCTCGAAGTTATCCATCAACTCTGGTCCTCACGCTTCCACAGTTTCTGCGAGGGCACGCGCAGGGCGCGGTTGAACTTGCTCGAAGAGTTCTCCCAGGCGATGACGGCCGTCAACTCCACAATCGCGTCGTCCGTGTAGAACTCGCGCAGCCGCGCAAACAGCTCGTCCGTCACCTCGCGCCCCGTGATCGTCATCGAATCGGCGTAAGTGAGCGCGATTCTTTCAGCTTCGGTGTAAAGCGGGCTCGTCGCGTAGTCTGCGAGCGCCAGGATTTTCTCTTCCGTCAGGCCCAGCTCGCTGCCCACGGCAGCGTTGATGTCCTGTCAAAACTCGCAGCCGTTGATTGAGGCGACGCGGCGGTTCAGGAGCGCCTGGAGCCTGGGGTCTATCAGCCCCGACGAATCTATCCCCGTCCACATTCCGCGCGCGCCGCGGAAGATCGTCGGGCGGCGCGCGTAGACCAGATGATTCAGAAGCGGCGCGCCCCACTTCTTCGCCTGCGCGTCGAAGACCTGTCTGACGTAGCCGTCTGCTTCGTCCGGGTTGACTCCCTCAATGCGTGCCATCGAAATTTTCCTGGATGATTAACATCTTCTTCGCTCCGTGAGGAGCGATTGAAAATAGCCCAGCACTTCAGTGCTGGGAAGATTGTGGGAAATTCTGTCGAGTCCCGTAGGGACGGCCGAAATGTTCTGTCGTCCCTACGGGACTCGACAATTATTATTGGGCTGTTCCCAGCACTGAAGTGCTGGGCTATTTTCGGTTGTCCCTACGGGACAACTAAGACTCTACGCCCCCCGCGCGCCGTCAAGCACGCGCACTTTCTGGCCCGTTTCCAACCGGCCGGTTTGCACGACGCGCGCGTAGAGACGCGCCTCGCCTGGGTGAACTTTCTGAGAGATGCGTTTGAACTTGCCGCCCACGAACGAGTCGGCGATTGTCAGGCAGGGGCCCGCGTAGGAACTGATTTCGACGACCACCTCGTCGCCGAGCGCGAGGCGGCTGCCCGGCCCTAGCGCCTCCCAGTTCAAGCCCACGATGGTCACGTTCTCGCCGACCGAGCCAGGGAAGATGGGGTGGCCTTCGCCCTGGAGCCGCTCTATGTTTTCCAGCGCGTAGAGACAGAGCGCGCGCTCCGGCCCGCCGTGAATCTTCGGGTGGGCCTGCCTGTCGCCGACGAGCCCCGTCTCGGTCAACTCGGCCGCGTCCACGGGCCACTTCGGCACTCCGCCGTCCGAGCAGTTGAGTTGAAAAATGTAGCCCTCCATCACCGCTCCTGTTTTTAAGTCAGACTGGTTTTCCGGGCCAATAATACTTGAAACGAAACCGGCGGCACAAAGTTCATTTGGAAACGGGCGGCGCGTCCGGCTATGATGCCTCACTTTCAGCAACGCTCCTGTAGACCCTTTGGGAGGAGTTCTTCCATGACGGACGCGCGGCCCATCACCATTCTCTGCCTGGCGAGCTACGAAAAGGGGCACGAGTTCTTGCGCGAGTGTAAGCGCCAGGACTGCCGTGTGCTGCTCTTAACGTCCGAGAGCATCGCCCAGGCGGACTGGCCGCGCGAGAGCCTCGACGAGATTTTCCTGATGCCGGACGTCAAGAAGCGCTGGAAGCTGGACGATGTCATCAAGGGCGTCAGCTACCTGGCGCGCAGGGAGCGGATTGATAGAATTGTGCCACTCGACGATTTTGATTTGGAGACGGCCGCCGCCCTCCGCGAGCACCTGCGCGTCCCAGGCATGGGCGAGACCAGCACGCGCTACTTCCGCGACAAGCTGGCGATGCGCGTGCGCGCCAGCGAGGCAGGCATCAGTGTGCCTGAGTTCATACACGTCCTCAACTACGACCGGCTGCGCGACTTCATGCGGCGCGTGCCCGCGCCCTGGCTCCTCAAGCCGCGCTTTGAGGCTTCGGCCACGGGCATCAAGAAACTGAAGACGCCCGACGAGTTCTGGGCCGCCGCCGACGCCCTCGGCGACCGCCAGTCATTTTACCTCCTGGAGCGCTACGTCCCCGGCGACATCTACCACGTAGACTCCATCGTCTCCGAACAGGAGGTCGTCTTCGCCGCCGCGCATAAGTACGGCTCCCCCCCTTTGGACGTCGCGCAGGAGGGCGGCGTCTTCACGACCGCCACGGTCGAGCGCGGGTCTGAGGACGAACGCGCCCTGCTCGAACAGAACGCCCGCGTGCTCGGCGCGAAGAACCTCCTGCGCGGCGTCTCGCACACGGAGTTCATCAAGGGGCGCGAGGACGGGCGCTTCTATTTTCTCGAAACGTCTGCGCGCGTCGGCGGCGCGAACATCGTGGAACTGATCGAGGCGGCGACAGGCGCCAACCTCTGGGCAGAGTGGGCCAAAATTGAGATCGCGCGCGGCGAGCGCGAGTACAGCCTCCCGACGCTCAGCCAGGACTACGCCGGCCTGATCGTCTCGCTCGCGCGGCAGCAGTACCCTGACACTTCAGCCTACGCCGACCCGGAGGTGGCCTGGCGCATGAACAAGCCCTACCACGCCGGCCTGATCGTCCGCTCCCCTGACCCCGCGCGCGTCGCCCACCTGCTTGACGAATACACGCGGCGCTTCTACACCGACTTTTTCGCCCGGCAGCCGCCGCCGGACAGACCAGTCAATTAATGCAAAATTAAAAATTAAAGATTAAAAATGATAGAGGCTGAAAGCTCTCATACTTTACAGTAGTTCTCCGCCTGAATTTTGCATTTTTAATTTTGAATTTTGCATTCTTTTATGGACGTGACGCTGCTTCAGGGGTTTGCAATAGTGGCCGCCGCCTTCGTGGCGGGGATGATGAACTCGATTGCGGGGGGCGGCACGCTCGTCACCTTCCCCGTGCTGCTCGGGCTCGGCCTGGACCCGAAGGTGGCGAACGCGACGAGCACCGTCGCGCTGTGGCCGGGACTGTTCGGCGGGCTGTGGGGTTTCAGGCGCGAGACGGCCAACAGCCGCCCCATCCTCGTCCGGCTGGGTCTGACGAGCGTGGTCGGCGGGGCGGTCGGAGCGCTCCTCCTCATCCTGACGCCCTCGGAGACGTTCGCGCGTCTTGTGCCATTTCTGATCTTCTTCGCCACCGTACTCTTCATCCTCCAAGAGCCCATCAGCAGGCGGCTGGGCATGACGGCTGCGGCCGAGAAGCCGCGCGCGCGCTGGTGGCTCGGGGCCATCGTCTTCCAGTTCTTCTCCTCTGTCTACGGCGGCTACTTCGGCGCGGGCAACGGGATTCTGATGCTCGCCGCGCTCGGCCTGCTCGGCCTCAAAGACATCCACCGCGCCAACGGCATCAAAAATTTCCTCGGCATCGCCATCAACAGCGCGGCCGTCCTGGGCTTCGCCCTCTCCAAACTCGTCGTCTGGCCCGTGGCGCTGATGATGGCTGTCGCCGCCACGGCCGGCGGCTACTTCGGCGCGAACACGGCCCGCCGCCTCGGCCGCACCTTCGTTCGCCGCACCGTCATCACCATCGGCCTCGTCATAGGCTTCGTCATGCTCTGGCGGCTGTGGCGGTGAGCCTCTTCACTCAAGAGTCTTCAGGTCCGGCTCGACCCAGCGCGTGCGCGCCTCCCAGGACATCAGGCGCTCGCGGCTGTAGTAAGCGAGCGGCAGGTTGCGGTCGCCGCACTCGCCGACGAGCGAATTGGCGAGCGCGGCGAGCGTGCAGTCCCTGCGCGCGTGTGCCAGAAATTTACCGATGGCCCAAACGTAAAAGAGCGTGATCGTCTCGTGGTAGCCGCCCGTCGGCGTCGTCTCGACGCCCCAGGCCCTGTTGTAGCGCTTGATGCCTTCGCGAATCAGCCGCGTGGCCGTCGCCGCGTCGTGACGCAGCAAGTACCAGAGCCCGACCGTCAGGTGCGCGTGATGCGTCCACTCCGCGCGCGGCAGCGTACACGCCTCGAACTCGCGCACGAGCCTCAAGACCTCGGCGGACGTGCGGTAGAGCGCAATGCTTTCGTGACTGATGACGGCTTCCATGATTTTCACCCCTCTAACTTCGGATACCTGCGAGAGAGACTAAGCGAGCCTTTCAAGCCACCTCCGCTTCTTCAGCGAGGAAGAGGTAGGGACGCCATTCGGGGCGCGAGGCGGCGTGGTGGCGGAGCATAGCCTTGTCCAGGCCGTAGCGGAGCGCGCTCGGCGTCGCCAGCAGGGGCATGCGCGCCTCGTCTGGCGTCCGCATCCCCTTGCGCTGGTTGCAGGGCTTGCACGCCGCGCACAAGTTCTCCGCCTCGTCGCGCCCGCCGCGCGAGCGTGGGAGGATGTGATCGAGCGTCAACTCGAACTGCGTTCCCTTCGCGCCGCAATACTGGCAACGCATCTTGTCGCGCGCGAGAATCCGCAGGCGCTGCTTGCCGGAAGCGTTGCGCCGTCTGCGCACGTCCACGTAACTGACGAGGCGGACCACGCTGGGGACTTCAAACGTGAAGCGCTGCGAGCGCAGGACGCGCGCGCCGTCTCTTTCGACCACCTCGGCCGCGCCCTTCCAGACCAGGCGGACGGCGCGTGGGACATCCACGGTCCCGAGCGCCTCGAACGAAGCGTTCAACAGCAGAACTCTTCTTGAGAGAACCATCCCACTCACCTCCCTCCTTCATAGTTTGGAGCACGCAGTCAGATTCGAACTGACGATCCCGGCTTTGCAGGCCGGAGCCTTTCCAGCTTGGCTATGCGTGCGCTGAAAAATTTGGCGGGCCTGGTAGGACTTAAACCTACGACCTGCCGGTTAGAAGCCGGCCGCTCTAGTTCATCTGAGCTACAGACCCGAAAAGCAATGCGGAATGCGGAATGCGGAATGATGAATTAAAGACAAAGGCTTTTTAATTCATCATTCATCATTCCGCATTCATCATTATTTCTGGTGGCGGCAAGAGTCGAACTTGCGACCTAGCGCTTATCACGCGCTTGCTCTGCCATCTGAGCTTCGCCACCGTAAGGCTTGGCTGCGGAGTTTGGATTTGAACCAAAATCTCTGATTTCAAGGACCAGCATCCTGCCGGTTGGACGACTCCGCATGAAAACTTTGGTGGCTGGTAGTGGGCTCGCACCACTCTCTTCGGCTTTTCGGGCCGACGCTTGAGCTATCTCAGCTACCCAGCCGGGTCTTAAAAATTCTGGTGGCTGGAGCCGGACTTGCACCGGCAACCTAGCGCTTATGAGACGCTGGCTCCACTTGTTGAGCTATCCAGCCACTTGCAGGTTCTGGTCGGGGCGTGAGGACGTAACCTCCTCGCTCGCTCCACGCGCCCGCGCGAGTCACGTTCTGGCGGGTTGAGCCACGCCCCGATAAGAGAGAGTCTGGCTGTGGTGGCGGGAGTCGAACCCACATCTTCCCGTTTACGAGACGGACGCTCTTTGAACCATTGAGCTACACCACAACAGAGAGATTGGCTGGGGCGGAGGGACTCGAACCCACGCGTGACCTGATTAACAATCAGGCGCCTTTCCAGCTTGGCTACGCCCCAAAGAGTTGATGTCGGTCCCGCGCCCCTGAAGCCAAGTCGTTGGCTTCGGCGTCCGGCTGATTCGTCCAGGGGTGAGGATTCGCGTTGGTTGGTTGTGGATGGTCCCTGGAAGGCGCGCTTTTTTCATGGCCGCCGACATCAAGATTAATGGTCGAGAAAGGATTCGAACCTTTGCCCCTCCGCTTGTGAGACGGACGCTCTGGCCTGGCTGAGCTACTCGACCGCGAAGAGGAGTTAGAAGATTGGAACGGGTGACCGGAGTCGAACCGGCGCATCAGGGTTGGAAGCCCCGCACTCTCCCAGTTGAGTTACACCCGCGCACGGAAAAGTTGGCGAGCCAGGCAGGACTCAAACCTGCGGCCTCCTGTTTCGAAGACAGGCGCTCTCATTCACCTGAGCTACTGGCCCGAAAAGCAATGCGGAATGAGGAATGAGGAATGATGAATTTAAGACAAATGCTTTTAATTCCGCATTCATCATTTGTTTTTGGTGGACCGCCTGAGACTCGCACTCAGCCTTCTTGCTTGCAAGGCAAGTGTGCCGCT
Source organism: uncultured Acidobacteriota bacterium (assembly GCA_963848875.1). GTDB lineage: Bacteria > Acidobacteriota > Blastocatellia > Pyrinomonadales > Pyrinomonadaceae > QHXM01. The sequence continues at coordinate 2,466,256 of CAWKFJ010000005.1, read as the reverse complement.
ATCAACACCTCCGGCCCGTGATTGACGTTTGGTCTGGGTAGGAGGATTTGAACCCCCGCCACGAGTTCCCAGGACTCGGATGCTTCGTCACTACACCATACCCAGGTGAGAAACTTTTGGTGAGCCAGGAAGGATTCGAACCTTCGATCTCCTGCTTAAAAGGCAGGCGCCTTAATCCATCTTAGCTACTGGCCCGGTTCGTAAAATTTGGAGCGGGAGACGAGATTTGAACTCGCAGCCTCAAGTCTGGCTGACTTGCGCTCTTAGCCGTTTGAGCTACTCCCGCGCGAGAGATTTTTTTTTGTGCGCCGTGAGAGGCTCGAACTCTCTGTCCGTCGCTTAAGAGGCGACTGCTTCACCCGTTTAGCTTACGGCGCGCGTCGAATTGGCGGAGCTGACGAGACTCGAACTCGCGGCCTCCCGGTAGACGGCCGGGCGCTCTCTTCCACCTGAGCTACAGCTCCTTAGTTTTGTGAAATTGGGTTGGCCGGTGGGATTCGAACCCGACAACCTCTGCGTTCACGGCGCAGCGCATCTGCCATTTGAGCTACGGCCAACATGAGATTCAGGGCATGTGGGAATCGAACCCACGATCTCCACATTGAAAGTGTGGCGGCTTAACACTCTCGCCCAATGCCCCACAAATTTTTCTGGTGCGCGCGGAGAGACTCGAACTCTCAGCTTTCAGATTTTAAGTCTGACTCCTCTGCCGTTTGGGATACGCGCGCGTCAAAGTCTCTGGTGCTCGCGGCAGGATTCGAACCTGCAAGAACGAAGGTTTGAGCTTCGCATGTCTGCCGGTTGCATCACGCGAGCAAAGGTATTGGTGCTGTCGGAGAGACTCGAACTCTCATCTCACGGCGCTCAACCGTGTGCGTCTGCCAGTTGCGCCACGACAGCACGGAAAAGAATTTGTGCCGACGGAGAGAGTCGAACTCTCAACCTCTTGATCCTAAATCAAGCGCCTCTGCCAATTGGGCTACGTCGGCGTGAAGAGTGGTGAACCCGGCTGGATTTGAACCAGCGGCCTCGACCTCCGCAAGGTCGCGCTCTTGTTCCGCTGAGCTACGGGTCCGTGAAATTTTGGAGGAAGGTGTGGGAGTCGAACCCACAAGAGTTTTCAGGCTCCGACGGTTTTCAGGACCGCTTGGCGTTGCCCATGCCCAACCTTCCCCGCGTGAAATCTGCTATAGTAAAAAACGATGAGGGCAGAGAGTTAGAGGCGACTGAAGACACACTTCGGCGCACACTTCTCCCGCGGATGGCGCGGCCTTCGGGACTCTCGCAAAGCACGCGAGGCCACGCCATCCAGAGAAGGCATCCCTGCCCTCATCTCTCTCTTCACAGGTACTTCAGTTATCAAACAACGAAAAGAGCGGGCGGCTTCAACAGGGAAGCTCACTGCCCGCTCCAACAATTCTCTTAAATTTTCTTAGGAGATTTGGGAGCGGGAGCCGCTCCCGCTAACTTACATCTGCAATTGACGGCTATCGGAATTCGCCCGGAGCGAATTCAGCTGTTCGCTCTGTCCCTGAAAGGGTTTGCCGCCAATTGAGAAAATGGCCGGTATCGAACCTAAACAGTAGACAGACGAAGAGACGCCGGGCATCGCGACGAGCCACATATGTGTGGCCGGCCTCGCGCCGCGCGTCTCGAATCTGTTTGTTCGGTTCGTCAACATTGAATCCTCTTTCGCTTCACTCGCGCGTCCTCACTTTTGAAAACGCGAACGCGCATGTATAAACCCATCGCGGCTTCGTGTCAAGAAAATTTTTCTTCAACGAAAAATTTCTGGCCCTGAATCGGCCAACGACTATGACGACGCGGGCGTCCGTCTCAGTTGCCTCCGCGTGTTTTTTTAAATTTACGGGATGCCGAGCAGCTTGTGCGTTTGCAGGCTCAGTCTCCAACGCGGATGCGCCAGGCAATACTCAACCGCGAGACGCGTGTTCTCCTCGCGCGAGGGACCGTCCATAGGCTGAAGGAAGAAGTGTAGGAAGTCCAGATTCTCGTAAAGCTCCGGCGCGGCGTTCTCCTGCGGGAAGATTAGTTTCAGCTCGTGGCCCGAGCGCAAGACAAGCTCCGCGCCGGCCTTCGGGCTGACGCAGACCCAGTCAACTCCGCGCGGAGCCATCCGCGTCCCGTTCGTCTCGATGGCGACCTCGAAGCCCTCACCGTGAAACGCCGCGACCAGCTCTTCGTCCAGTTGCAGCAAGGGCTCGCCCCCCGTGCAGACGACGAGCGGACGAACGCGCGCCGTAGACCTCTGCGCCGCGGGCCAGGTCTCTGAGACGGCGCGTGCGAGGTCCGCCGCCGTAGCGAAGCGGCCGCCGCCTGGGCCGTCCGTGCCGACGAAGTCCGTATCGCAGAATTGGCACACGGCGTCGGCGCGGTCCTTCTCGTGGCCCGTCCACAGGTTGCACCCGCTGAAGCGGCAGAAGACCGCCGCGCGGCCGGTGTTTGCGCCCTCACCCTGCAAAGTGAAAAAGATTTCCTTAACGCTGTAGCTCATGCTTCGGTCTGCGCCGCCGCCTGGTAGCTGGCGGGGTCGCTCATTCCGTTCTCCGCGAATCCTTTCAGCCTGAGCAGGCAGGCGTCGCACAGGCCGCAGGCCGCGCCGTCCGCCGCCGGGTCGTAGCACGTCAAGGTCAACGAATAATCCACGCCCAGCTCAATCCCCTTCCTCACAATCTGCGCCTTCGTCAGGTGAATCAGCGGCGTGTGAATTTGCAGCCTCTGTCTTCCCTCTACGCCGGCCTTCGTCGCCAAATCGGCCATGCGCTGGAAGGCTTCGATGTATTCGGGGCGGCAGTCCGGGTAGCCGGAGTAGTCGAGCGCGTTGACGCCGATAAAAATGTCGCTCGCGCCGAGGACCTCCGCCCAGGCGAGCGCGAACGAAAGGAAGATAGTGTTGCGCGCCGGGACGTAAGTCACCGGGATACCCTCGGACATCTCGTCCAGAGCGCGCCCTTTCGGGACCGCTATGTCGTCGGTCAGGGCCGAGCCGCCGAAGGCGCGCAGGTCTATCTCCGCGACGACGTGCTCTGCGACGCCTGCGCGTGCGGCGACGCGGCGCGCGGCCTCGATCTCCGCCTCGTGGCGCTGCCCGTAGCGAAACGTCAGGGCGTAGACCTCGTAGCCCTCGTCCTTCGCAACCGCCAGCACGGTCGTCGAATCCAACCCGCCGCTCAGAAGCACGACCGCCTTGCGCCTGTTTTCATTCGCCCCAATCATCATCTCGCCAATCATACGTCCAGCGTCCGGCACGGGCAAACAAGAAAAAAGTGACGAGAAGGAGCGCGCCCCTTCTCGTCACTTATCACTTGCCACTTGTTGGCTGCTCTTAACTGAGCTTCTGGCTGCGGCGGCGCGAGACCAGATCGTAGAGCAGACGCTTGCGGCTCATCTTGTCCGACGAGCGGTCGCCGAGCGAGTCGTCGTACTCTGCGAAGCGGTTCATCTCCTCCCGCGCTTCGGGCGAGGCTGGCATGGCGGCGAAGACCGCGCGCGAGGTCGCGGCGGCCTGCCCCAGCACACGCTGCGTGCCGACGAAATCCCCCGTGTCCATCAGCCGGACGGCCTCCGCGCGGGCTCGCGCGTTCATCAACAACTGCACGGCCTTCGTCACCTCGTAGTTGACCGGCAGACGCTCGACCGCTTGCTCAGCAGCGAACTCGACCTCGAAGGCTTGCTTGATGACCTCGGCCGCCTTCATCTCCTGCGGCGTGTAGCCCAGGCGCAGGTCTAGCAGACGCAGGCGCGCCCCCTCACCTTGCGCCGGGACGCGCAGCCGCGCGACCACGTCCAGCGGCGAGCCGGCCTGCAAGTTGGGCAGCTTGTAACGCCCCGTCTCACCCACCTCGAAATCGTTGAGCACGTCCGAGAGGCGCACGCCGTCGGCAGGGACCAGCCCGAGCGTGACCGTGTGCGCCGCCTGCGCGATCAAGCCTTCAAGCTCGATGGCGAAGATGCGCTGCATGTCGTCTGCGGTCTTGACGTGCCAACTGTTGCCGCCGCCCGCGTGCGCCATTGGAATCAGGAGGTCTTCGTTGAAGTCGTCGCCGATGCCTATGGTCGAGGTGCTCACACTGCGGTCGGAGAGTCCCCTGACCTGCGAGACGATCTCGTCCACGTTGGTCAGGCCCTCGTTCGCCAGCCCGTCCGTAATCAGCACGACGCGGTTGACCGCCCCGTCCGTCAGGTGCTCGCTGACCTGCATCCCGCCGCGGACCCACGCCTCGTGCAGGGCCGTCGAGCCGCGCGCGTAGACTTCCGCCAAGAGGCCCTTCAACTGCGCCTTGTTCTCGGCGAGCTGGCTGGGGATCAGGACTTCGATCTTGTTGTCGAAGAGAACGACGCTCAGGCGATCGGAGGGCAGGAGTTGGTCTATGCAGTAGCCGGTCGCCTCGCGCGCGCGCACCATCTTCTCGCCGCCCATCGAGCCGGAGCGGTCGAGCACCAGGCTCAGGTTCAAGCGCGGGCGGCGGCCGATGGCTCCCGTGTCCGCTTCGGGCGGCGTGACGCGAATCAGCACGTCTACGGTCTGCTCGCGCCCGGCGATTAGTTTCGGGCGCTCCGTCAGGAACTCGACTTTAGGGACTTCTTTGGACATAAAAAAACTTCCTCACTTTCCAGGCTTCTGGCCCTGTGACTCTATGACGCGCAGGATGAGTTGCGTCAGCCTGCGTAACCCCCTGGTCTCGCGCGGGGGCCTGTACTGGTCGTGTACGTGCAGCTCAAGCCCCGGCTCCAACTCGACCCGCGACCACGTCCCCGCGCCTGTGCTCGAACTCAAACTCTGCGGCGCGGGTGGTGGCGGCGACATCACGCTGCGCGCGGCCGCCGACGGCTGTGTACTCTGCGGCGCTGCGGGTTTCGTGAGCAACTGTTCCAGGTAACTCAGCGCCTCGTTTTTCTTGGCCGCCGCCCCGCCCTCCGCGCCGAGCAGCCGCTCCAACTCGCGCTCCGTGCGCCCGTCAACCAGATCACGAATCTTGCGAATCGGCAGGTGCTCCGCCTGTAGCGTCTTCACCACCAGGAGTTGAAGCAGATGCCTGTAACTGAACACAGAGGCCGTGCCCTGCTTCTCCTCCGCTGGCGAGACCAAGCCTTCCGTCAGGTAATAACGGACCGTGCGCTCGTCCGGCAGCTCCGTCACCGTGCCGCGCACCTGCGCCAGACCACTCTCGGACAGGATTTTTGCGGCCTCCACGGCCAGCCCCGCCACGCCCACGTACTTCTCGCCCCGTATCTTCCCCAACGCGTCTTTCATCACGAGCCGAAATATACATTGGCAGGCATTTCATGTCAACAGTAATTACTGTCAACAGCCTTTCAAGGGTAGTGGGACATTTTGAAGATGAGTGTGTGTTCAGGCGGCGTTCACCGCAGAGACGCAGAGGACGCAGAGGAAGCGCAGAGGCTTGAATGCTTTTCTCTGCGCCCCCTCTGCGTTCTCTGCGTCTCTGCGGTGAGTCCGACTTTCTTATCGCGCAACTTCAAACTGACCCACTACCGGCTATCTGACGCCAAGGCACTAAGAAAAGCTCAATGATTTTCTTAGCGCCTCCAGCGTCTTGGCGTGAAACTATCTTGCTTGCGGCGGGTTGCGCGGGAGCGGCTGCGGCAGGTTCGCCAGCGCGTAGGCGAGGACGGCCATCGCCGAGGAGTTCTCGGCCAGCTCGCGCGGGGAGACTTTGTCTAAGGTGTCTGCGGCCGTGTGGTGGTAGTTGAAGTAGGTGCGCGTGTCCTGCCAGAGGCCGAAGGCGGGGACGCCCTGCGCGGCGATGGGCGAGATGTCGGCTTCGGTCCCTTCCGTCTGGCGCATCAGTCCCGCGCCCTGGCTCCGCAGGACTTCGGAGACGGGCGCGAGCATCGGCAGCGCGTTCGGGTTGACCATCGCCTCGAAGCCGAGCGGGTGGCCCGCGCCTCGGTCGCTCTCGATGGCGGCGTAATGGTTGGCTAACTCTGCGGCGTGGTCGCGCGCGTAGGTGCGGCCGCCGACGAGTCCGTTCTCCTCGTTCATCCACGCGATGACGCGTATGGTGCGACGCGGGCGCAGGTTGAGCTGCTTGAGGAGCTGCGCCGTCTGCATGGCGACGGCCACGCCCGCCGCGTCGTCAATCGCACCCGTGCCCAGGTCCCACGAATCCAGGTGACCAGAGACGATGACGACCTCTTCGGGCCGCTCGCTCCCCTTGAGGTCCGCGACGACGTTGTAGCTGACGGTGTCCGGCAACTGCCGCGGCGTCAGCGTCAAATGCAGCCGCACCTTCCCTTCCTTCACCAGACTCACGATGAGGTCCGCGTCTTCCGAGCTGACGGCGGCCGAGGGGATGCGCGGCGCGTCCTCCGCGTAGCGCATCGCGCCCGTGTGCGCCAGCCGGTTCTGCGAGCCGCCGACGGAGCGCACGAGCGAGGCGACGGCCCCCTGACGCGCGGCCGCGCTCGCGCCGACGACGCGGTAGCCTGCGACCTGCCCGTAGGCGTCGCCGCCATACCCCTGCGCGGCCATCTGCCGGTCGAAGTGGACGTCGAAGAGGACGATCTTGCCCGCCACCTTGTCACGTCCGAGGAGTTCCAGCTCATTGAAGTCTTTGACGACGACGACCTCCGCGGTCAGCCCCTCGGCGGGCGTGGCGACGCTCCCGCCGAGCGCCGTCAGCACGATCTTCTGCGCCGTCTGCGGGGCCTGGCCCGCGTACTCCACCAGCTCGCCAGTCTCCACCCCGCGGACCCAATGCGGCACCATCAACTTTTCGAGTTTGACTTCCAGGCCCAGCCGCTTCAACTCGTCGGCCACGTACTCTACGGCGCGCTGCGCCTGCGGCGACCCGGTCAGCCGCGGCCCTATGTTATTGGACAAATGGGCCACTTGCCTGTAAGCGTAATCGCTCGCGAGCGCGGCCTGCTGAATCTGCTTCAGCTCCGAAAGGAGTTGCGGCGAATAGAGGTTCGGCTGGTTCTGCCCCTGCTGCGCGCTGAGCGGCAGGCTGCTGACAACAAGCGCGGCTAGCAAGCAAATGCTTGAGACTCGCCGGCGTGAACTCTGTGACGACAATCGCTCGTTCATGTCCTTGTGCCTTTAAAAGTCCCGCCAGGGACGATTGATAATAGCCCAGCACTTCAGTGCTGGGGACAGGCAGGAAAATTGCGCCGAGTCCCGTAGGGACGGCCGAATCGTGGGCCGACCTTTCTTCGGCCGTCCCTACGGGACTCGATGAATTTTCGCTGCGAAACCCTGAAGTGCTGGGCTATTTTCATTTCGTCCCTACGGGACGATACGGCCGCAGCTTTCGGACTGTTCCTCAAAGGTTCTCAATCGGCACGGGCTCGACCGCGTCTGCCAGCTCGAAGCCGAAGATGCGTGAGTAGAAATAGATTTCGCCGTCGAGCGCGCGCTTGATGTTCTCGGCGCGGCGGAAGCCGTGCTGCTCCCCCTCGAACGGGACGTAGGCGACGGGCAGACCCTTGGCGCGCAGAGCGTCCACCATCATCTCCGCCTGATTCGGCAGCACGATCTTGTCTTCGAGCCCCTGGAAGAAGATGACGGGACACGAGAGCTGGCCGACGTAGTGCAGGGGCGAGCGCTCGCGGTAGAGGTCCGCGCGTTCAGGATACGGCCCGATCAATCGGTCCAGGTAGCGCGACTCGAACTTGTGCGTCTCGGTCGCCAGCGCCTCGCAGTCGCTCACGCCGTAGTGGCTCGCGCCAGCCTTGAACACGTCGCGGAAGGTCAGCGCGCAGAGCGTCGTGTAGCCGCCCGCGCTCCCGCCCGTAATCATCAACCGCTCGCCGTCGGCCAGGCCGCGCTCGACCAGATAACGCGCGCCGTTGGCACAATCGTCCACGTCCACGATTCCCCAGCGGTCGTTGAGACGGCGTCTATACTCGCGCCCGTAGCCTGTGCTTCCGCCGTAGTTCACGTCCAGCACGCCTATGCCGCGGCTCGTCCAGTATTGAATGCCGAGCGCGAGCGTGGTCGTCGCGGCGGAGGTCGGCCCGCCGTGGCTCTTGACCAGGAGCGGCGGCTTCTCTCCATCGGGCGCAACGAAGTCCTTGTTCCGCGGCGGGTAGAAGAAGGCGTGCGCAGTCTTCCCGTCTTCGGTCGGAAACTCTATCGCCTCTGGGACGGAGAAATAGCCTGGGTCAATCTTCAGTTCGTTCGAGCGGCGCAGGACTTCCGCCTCGCCCGTGCGTAAATCGAGCCGGACGATTGACGCAGGCCCCGTCGGCGAGCCTCCGCGGAAGACTGCGACGCCTGGCGCAACCTGCAACGAAGAGATGTCCGTGTAAGGCGTCTCTATCTTCTCGAATCGGCCCGCGCGCGTATCGAGCCTGGCGAGGCGCGAGCTGCCGCGCTCGATGTAGGAGCAGACGATCGTCTCGGCGGACTCGAATGCGTACATCGAGATGCCGAAGACCCACTGCGGCATCCCGAACTCCGCGGCCATCTCGTGAAGCGGCTCCGCCTCGCCGCCTTCACTCCTGCGGTAAAGGTTCCACCAGCCGCTGCGGTCTGAGACGAAGTAGAGCGTCCCGTCCGGCGACCATTCGGGCTGGAAGATTGACTCTTCCACGCCGCCCGCCACCAGCTCCGTGTTCGTGAGCGAGCCGTCCGCCGCAAACTCCCCAACCCACAACTCCGTCCCGTCCCAAGGCATGTTCGGATGATTCCAGGCCAGCCACGCGAGCCGCCCGCCGTCTGGACTGAGGCGCGGCGACGAATAGAAGTCGTTTCCAGAGGCGAGCACTTGAGCCTCGCTTCCGTCTTCGAGGCTGATGCTGACGACAGCGTTCGCGGCCTCGCCGCCCCCCGTGTGGTCCTCGCGCACGCAGACCAGCCGGCGGCGCAAGGGGTCAACGACCGCGTCCGCGTACCGCATCGCCGCTTCGGGCGTCAGCGCGCGCGGCTCTGAGCCCTGCTCCTGCACGTACAGGCGCTGGTCGTCGAAGTTCGAGAAATAGACCGTGCCGTCCGCGACCGTGTAGTCGCCTCCGCCGTACTCGTGAACCCGCGTGCGCGCGTTGAAAGGCTTGGGCGTCACGTCCGCAGCGCTGCCGTCGGGCGTGCGGCGGACGATGACGCTGCGGCCCCCTTCGGACGGGCGCATCTCCAGCCAGTACACGTCCTCCCGGTCGAGCGCGACCGCGCCGACGCCGATTGAGCCTTTGACGATCAAGTCCGAAGTGATAGGCGATTGCCAGGAGCCGTAAGGCGCGACCTTCGGTGTCTGAGGCATTCCGTCTCTCCTTAAACGTTTTGTAAGGGCTTCAGGCGATGATACAGGGAGTTGCGCAACTGTCAACAATCGCGCGCGAGGGCGACGGCGACGGCCGCCCCGACGCGCGCGTTCTGTTCGAGCAGCGCGACGTTGGCCCGCAAAGTCTCGCCGCCGCTTTGCTCGCCCATGCGCGACAGCAGGAACGGCGTCAGCTCGCGTCCGCCGATAGCCTTGCGCGCGGCGTCTCCGAGCGCTTCGTCCAGAATCTCGTTCAAACTTTCGGCGGGGATTTCGGCCTCCAACGGCACGGGCACGCAGACCAGCGTCGCGCCTTCGAGGCCGAGATCAGACCGCGCGCGAGCGATTTCCGCGACCTCTTCGGCAGAGTCGGCGCGCACGTCGACCATGAGCCCGCTCCGCCTGGAATAGAACGCGGGCATCTCGTCCGTGCCGTAGCCGACGACCGTGACGCCGTGCGTCTCCAGCCACTCGCGCGTCGCCGGGAGGTCCAAGACGATCTTCGCGCCCGAGCAGACGACGACCAGATTCGACTGTGCCAATTCCGGCAAGTCCGCGGACACGTCCGGCAACGACCCGCGGTGTACGCCGCCGATGCCGCCCGTGCTGAAGACCTTGATTCCGGCGCGCCCTGCAATCCACGCGGTCGTCGCCACAGTCGTCGCGCCGTCCCAACCTTTCGCAACCGCCACCGCCAGATCGCGCCGGCTCAGTTTATGAATATTATCTTGTCTTGCGACGTGTTCGAGTTGGCCACGGTCCAGGCCGACGTGCAGCACGCCACCGAGCACGGCGACTGTCGCCGGCACGGCCCCGCCGTCGCGCACGAACTGGTCGAGACGGAGCGCCGTCTCAAGGTTCAGCGGGCGCGGCAGCCCGTGCGCGATGACAGTTGATTCGAGCGCGACGACTGCCGCGTTCTCCTTGAGGGCGGCGGCCACTTCGCCGCTGAGCTTGAGACGAGCCGTCACGCTACTTCTTTCCCTCCTTCTGCGTCGCGGCCTTGCGCTCTTTCTCGTCCGGGGCCTTCTCGCCCTTCTCCTTCGCCTCCGGGTCGCCGGCCTTCGCCGCGGCGTTCTCGATCTCGGAGTTGATCTCGCCGCCGATGAGAATCGCCAGCCCCGTGAAGTAGAACCAGAGCATCATGATGATGAGCGCGCCCAGGCTTCCGTAGGTCGCGCTGTAGGAGTTGAAGTATTTGAGGTAGGTCTTGAAGCCGAAGGAGACCAGCAGCCAGAGCGCGACGGCGATGGCCGCGCCCGGCGTCACCCACTTCCACTCCTGCTCCTTGAGGTCCGGCGCGAAGTAGTAGATGAGGTTGAAGGCCAGCAGGATGAAGAACAGCACGATGGGCCATTGGACAATTTTCCAGGTGATCGTGAAGACCCCGCTCAGGCCCGCCCACCTGGCGATGGCGTCCGCGATCTCGAACCCATAAAGCAGGAGCGCGAGCGCCACGATAATCAGGAGCGCAAGCGAGACCGTCAGGCCGATGGCGACCACCCGTGTCTTCCAGTAGGGGCGCGACTCCTTGACGTTGTAGGCCGTGTTGAGCGTCTCGCTGATGGCCCCCATCCCGTTCGACGCGGCCCAGAGCGTCGCCAGCAGCCCCAGGGAGACTTTGCCCGCGCCGGCGGAGTTGCTCAGTTCCTCGACCGTCTTTGTGACCAGCTCGCCGGCCGATTCGGGCATCACCTGGCCGAGGTACGTAATCAGGCTGTGACGCAGCTCCGTGCCCTTGTCGGCGAAGATTCCGAGCAGCGCCATCATCACCAGCAGCAGCGGGAAGAGCGCCAGCAGGAAGTAGTAGGAGAGCTGCGCCGCGCGTCCCCACACGTCGTCTGCGTTCATCTCGTTCCAGACGCGCTTCCCCAACTCCTTCCACGTCAGCCCACCGAATCCCCACAACGATGGTTTAGGTTTAGCCATCAACGTTCCCTCCTCCCCGACCGAATACGAGACGCCACGGACGCGCCCCGCGCACGCGGAAGCAAACCGCACACCGCTACGAGAGTTTTAGAGAAGATTCTTCGCGGCTACTTTACAACAAAACCGACGCCCGCGCGCTCAATTTTACGGGCCAGGGCCGGCTTGACAGCCAGGGCATCATCTTCTAGGATGAACCTCGCCCAACGGCAAATAAGTTCTTTGCCTGAAGGCACGTATGTCAACGGTAGACGGCTTCCCTTACAAGGAAGAGGTTGGGGGTTCGAATCCCTCCGTGCCTACCAAGCAGATTTGAAAAATGGTTTACCCTGCGGAGTCGTAGTTCAGTTGGTTAGAACGCCGGCCTGTCACGTCGGAGGTCGCGGGTTCGAGTCCCGTCGGCTCCGCCAACTTAGAAAGCGCGCCTGTGTAGTTTCAGGCGCGCTTCTTTACTTTTAGCGCGAATTTGCAGCCGTTCGAGGAATCGCTAAAAGTCTCCCAAGTGCGCATGTATCGCCCTAAATACCCCTGTCTTGCTCCTTGAGTCCCCACAAAAGTCCCCACAATTTTTCCAGCCAGCATTTTCACTGAAATTGTTTGTTTGCAATTATTCCAGCGCTTAACTTCCGCCACAGTAGCCTCATAAAGAGCTCTTACTTGACCTCTTCTTCGCTGGCGCTTTGCCAGCACCTCCATGCCGCTTCTGCCTCGCGGCTAAAAACCTTGTTAATTCTTCCCGCGCCCAGTCGCCGCCCTTCGAGATGGCAGTTCGAATACGCTTCTCGATCCACCCCCACTCTTCATCAGTGGCGTTCTCTAAGATCGCCTCGCGGGCACTCGGAGCCAGATCAACCCCGCCTATCTCTATGTCAGTCAGATCAGCCTCAAGCAGCGCTTCCAGCCAAGCGCTCCTCGTCCGGTCATCAACCTTACCTTTCTTGAGGCACTGGCTCAGCCCCCGCGCGAACTCGTCTATGACCGCGGCGATGTCACCTTCTTCGTCCATCTCCCACAGCACATCTTCATATCCGCTAACCGTCTCGTTCAGAATCGCGTGATAGACGGCTCCGGCATCAAGCCAGTTACCAGCCGTGTCCAAATGGGCCGCCAGGTCCAGAAGCGACCGCAGTTCTTTCTCTACGGTGCGCGGGCTTCCGCGCCGTAGAGCGCAGCGCGCCTGGCCGCGGTAAGGCTCTACATCCAAAATCTCACCCTGCCTGGCTTGCTCGGCTGCGACGGAGAGTTCGACCAGTGACAGCAACTCAGGCTCCCGCTTGATCATCTCGCCGATAAGGGTGATTAGATCTTCCCGACTGCGCTCGGCGAGAAGTTCTGCGAGCGGAGGGATGGCGCGGAACGACTGCGGGTCTTTGATGTAAGTGAGCAGCAGGGCGACGAGGTGTTTGCAGATGCCGCCGTAGTCATAGGGGCAGGTGCAGAAAGTCTCGGCGATGCCGCTTTCCGCTAGTGTCGCGCTGACCTGATACGGTTCATCCTCCGAGCCTTCGCACTATGCACGCAGATCCATCCCCTGACGAACAGTTCCGAAGATGGCCCCGTTGCGGTAGTAGTTCTCGCCGCGCTCGAAGCTCGACCCGCTGGCAAGATTGCGTATTTGTCCCTCGGTCAACTTGGGCAGCTTTTCATCAGTCATTCAACCACGCCTTTACTGCCAGCCATAAGCGGAGGTCACTATTATGAATTTTCAGCCACGAATTTCTCCAGCCCTCTCTTTTCTGATGATAACCTGAGAGTGGTAACTATGCTCACACTGCCGGATCATTACATTGACGATTTATCTGGCGTTATTAAAAGCGTCCAAGCCTACATTGCCGTTACAATGTCTGGCTCAAGTGGCTGATATGTTGGGCTAGAGAAAGGCTGGAAATTCTCAGACCATTGCATAGTCATTTGGCATAGCAAACGAAATTGGATTGGCGCAGGGGGCTGATTTACTCGCTCAACAGTAACCCGAGGTAAGTTTTGATCTTTATCCATTAATTTAAAAGTGTCATCAAGTAGATAGCGTGGACAGTATCCAACCAAATACAAATCACGGGGAGTTAATTCGGCCGTGCGCAATAGTAATGCGTGTGGATCTCGTGGATTCTGGAAATCATGCATTAATAACAAGTGCTCACCTTGTTGTAGAGTTTCCGCACGCTTAATAGAAGCATCTGGCATATGTCCTAGGCCATGCACAAAGAAATGCACATGATATTGACCATTACTATCTGGCTCAGGGCATGGGAAAACCTCTAATGTATCGGTTACACGTTGCCCGCCGCTGCGAGCTAATAAAGCGAAGGGGTCGTCGTCATGTTCAGGGATACTGAGCCACTTGACGAAATCTTTGTAATCTGGGCGGGAGCGCGGTAGCAATCGGTTAGAGAACAAAGGGAATAACTTCTCTGATTCGTACACTTGGTGTAGGTCAGGAAATGCGGGGAGAGGTTGAAACGCACTTTCATCTTGAGCTTCTCGAACTCCTTGTGTGTATACAAATTGATACGTCCCACCATCCGCAGTTAAGCGGCCAACCGTAAACCAGCGACGGCTAATCGGGTCTTGCCATGCTAAAAATAGTTTCTTCATAAATAATCGTTCCTATTTGTTGAGCAATCTATTTCGGTTAACAAGCAAAATTCTCCGGGCGAACTCGGCAGCAATCGGTGATAGGCGGTCCGCCGGAATTTGTTCAAATAGTATATCCACTTCAGCCGTCGTCAAGCCAGCTAAACGCTCCAACCAAACAGCTGCGCCGGTTGAATATCTTTGCTCGGCATGGCGTAATGCTGCGAGCGGGGTTAAGGGTTTACGATCATCCACGTTTAGAAACAAGGCCGAACGCGCTTTCTGAACATAAGCCTCAACCGTATAGTTCCTATCACGGCTTGTTAGTCGCTTTTGCCTGTTTTCATCGGATTCGTTGCGCCCCAAACTTGATGCATGGTCATAAGTAGGAGCTAGATGAAACGCCGGCGCATTTCCTGCGACTGCCGCAAAACGTTCTATCAAAGCCCAATTCTCGTGATGCCGGTCTGTATTCCCGATCCACGCATCCAACAGTAAGTAACCAACAAACACCTCTACCGCAAGGTCTATCCCGTCTGGTGGACTCCAGTCAATCGGCAAGTTCACATCCGTATTACTGATAGTGTTGAGGACTAAATCTATGGTGTGCTCAGAGACGCGATAGCTGGAAGCGGTATCACCGTAGCCCGGCACAAGCTGGAGCAGTAGTTCATTACCATGAATGAGTGTTCCGCCTTCAGGCATGAAAGAGGGAGAAATTGTCCCATACATATGCCCTGATATTGCTAACTCGTAACGCGCATGTGGCAAACCAAGTAAATTGCACAACTCCGCCGCGATCTTCTCCGACCAATCTTCTCCAGTATTCTGACGCGAGACCTTAAACAAGCATCGCCCAAGTTCTGGATGGCGAAACCAGAACTTCTCTTTTGTTCCGAGTTGCTCCGTGCTCTCGGCAGCATTTTCGTCAACTTCAAAGACAGGAAACATTCATTTTGCCTATTTGTCTTCATGCATTAGATTTAGACCAAGAGAGATTGTCGCTACCAACCTATTCATGTCAAGAGGTCAGGTTCAGATATGATCGGAACAGGTAAGCCAAGAAAAAAGTTAAAGTTGGCGGTCTTATGAATGTGCATGATTGCGGGAGTTGAACCACGCAATAAGAAAGCCCGCACGAGTTTGCAGCACTCGCACGGGCTTTTCGATTCCGAATAATTTCTTCCTCAGACCGCTTTAGCCTGATCGTCGATCCTTCCTATACTAGGTCCGGTTAAGGAAAGTTGCTGCATCTCGCTGATTATCAATATCCTCCGGACCTGCACCAGAGCCCTCTGCGGTTGGGTCTAGTAGGCTACATAAGCCAATGGAAGTCAGGATGATTTGTGGCTCGGCTGTTACTTCTGCTTCGCTCTTTTACTAACCTTCTTCTTTTGCTGTGCTTCAACTGCTTCCAACGACAGCGATAAGTACGGTGGTATAGACCTTAGCCCCCGCTCCCACCGGGATACAGTCATAACATTGACTCCGAGCGCCTTCGCAAGCTGCGCCTGAGTCATTTCAAGCGCCTTCCGTTTTTCTCTCAGCTCATCCGCATCCATTTTGAACGGATTCTAAGCCGTTGGTCTAGCCAGCGTCAATTAAGTACATGACAAGTAATTCAGAGCAGCCAAATCGTATATAGACCAATGGCCTATAGTGAACTTGGCAAGGAATAGGCCAATGGTCTATATCTTCTGATTATGAGGATGCCAATTACGACAGAAGAAACTAGTGCCGACTTACTTGCGGACGAGGAAGACTGGCTTACGTTTCTGAACGCAACTTTGTGCAAAGCTGTTGCTGCCGAGTCTTTGACGCATCTGCTGTTCAGAATAAAGCAAGCAGTTGAAAGTGGCCCTGATGGAGTGCAGCAAGCAAGCGCTGCGTTATTAGTTGGCATTCGATCGCTATATCTTCATACCGCTGCACACGAAGCCGCAGTTGAGTTGTACCTGCTATCATTGACTGGAGACTTGACGCCCCAAGATGAGCCGTTACAACTGCTCAAAGCCGCAATTGAGAGAGGCCAAGCTAAGATGGAGCGTGTCACTCCGCGCTCCAGAAAGAAGAGGGCATAGATATACTTAACTTGGTCTTACACAAATATTCAGGTGGAATGAATAAATACGCATGAATTATGCAGCCCTTCTGAATAGATGTGCAAAGCTGATCGGTAAAGCGATTACCAACGATTCAAAATAGACTTCACTTCTTTACCTTGCCGCTTCATTAAGCAAAATTTCATCTTGTAATATTACGCATATTGCGTATATATTTACGCAATATGCGTAAGAAGCGTCCCATAGATGCCTTGTTCCCGAAAGCCCGGAGGGATATTCTTGCCGCCACTTATGGGCAGCCTGACCGCTGGTGGTATTTGAGCGAATTGGCGCAACAGTTCAATACCACGCCTTCTAGTCTACAACGCGAGCTAGAATCCCTGGTTTCAAGCGGCATCCTACGCCGGAAGCAAGACGGCAGGCGTACGTACTTTCAGGCGGAGTCTGCCTCGCCTATCTTCGGTGAGCTCCGAGGCATCATCGTTAAGACACTCGGCGTCGAAGGAGCGCTCAAAGAGGTCATGGCGAAATTCGGCGACCGCATCGCTTGCGCCTTCCTATACGGATCGTTAGCGCGGCGGCAAGAACATGCCCTCAGTGACGTTGACCTGATGATCATCGGGTCGGTCGGTCTGTCAGAGCTTTCTCCCTCGCTGCGCATGCTGGAGAAGAAGTTTGGGCGGGAGATTAACGTCAAGTGCTACTCGCCCGTGGAGTTTCGTGAGAAGGTGGAAGATGAAAACCATTTCGTCACGAGCGTGCTGAAGGGTGAGAAGATTTTCTTAAAGGGAGATAGGGATGAACTGGAAAGCCTTGCTGGCAAACGGGACCGTTCAGCCACATAAGACCAGCACCAAAGAGATTGAACGGCTGCGGCAACTCGTCGCCCGTGATTTGGCCGACGCTGCGGTCGAAGGACTCTCGGCCGACCGCCGTTTCGCGACTGCCTATAATGCCGTGCTGCAACTGTCGAAGATGGTTATTGCCTGTGACGGCTACAGGGTAAGTTCCGGTCCTGGCCATCACCAGAAGAGCTTTGAAGCGGTGAAGGCCGCGCTCGGAAAAACCAGCGAGCCTCTAGCCGATTACTTCGAGACGTGCCGACGCAAGCGTAATCATATTGACTACGACGCTTCAGAAGTTGTGACGGAGACAGAGGCCGAGGAGATGCTTGAGAAGGCCAGAGAATTTCAAGAGCTGGTCGAAAGATGGATCGCAAAGCGCCACCCTGCCTTCAAGGCGTAAAGGGATTTTAATAGATACTTGCGAATGCTTACCTCTTATTTAATCTGCTATAAGTATCACCTGTTGGCAGCATGGGCCTCGCACAGAGTCTTGAGCCAACGCCCGCCACGTAGTTTCCCCGGTTGCCCGCACTCCTCGCACGTAGACGCACTCTTCCCTTCCGCCTCGGAGATTAACGAGCGCATCTCTTCAGTTGCCCTACTCATGTAAAAGTTCAACAGGCCAAACTTCTCTTTCACCTGCACGGCGTAATAGTTGTTCCGTTCCCCTGAGGGCAGTTTCTCGATGAGGCTCTCCAGTTTGGCGGACAGATCGTAGATGATGTCGAACCAGCCGTCTCCTGTTTCAATTCCGACGTGACTCAGCGTATCTCGGGTGCTGGCGTAGCGTACCGAGTAGAGTAATGGAAAGTCCGCGCATAATTTGGCGTCTAGATCAGGGGACATCGGCACTCCATTGTTGCATTGCACAAGTATTCGGTAAGAGCGAATAAATATGCATGAATTATGCGGCCCCTTCTAAATACATGTGCAAAGCTGACATTACTCTCTTTATTACCCCTTTTGAGGGTATTATCTCTTTCCGCCCCACCACTCCCGGCCCGCATTCGTCTGGTGAATAGTAGAAGTGTCGTGGGTTTATAACTTGGCGAAATACGTTTTGATCTTCGCTGCCATCAGCCCACGCCGCTCCTCCAAAAAGTCGTCATAGTTCTCTTCGGGTGTGCTAAGGATACTCTCGGGGATGCTGTGTTCCCGCAAATTCTCCTTCAACTCCTCTATATCGGTGATGCCGCCATACTTTTTCTTACCGCCGCTACACTGTTCAAGTAATTCACTAAAGTACAAAGACGGGGCCTTGTCGCCGATGGCGATGTTGATCTCGCTCTGCGCAAGAGCGTAATTTGCGATCTGGTTGTAGCGGCCCCGGCTCAATCCCTGCTGCTTGAGATAATTGCGCGGAAAGAGGTGATGGACGTCACTCCGGTTAAGGATGAGGTCTTGTACTGTGATGTCGCGCGATAGGAAGCCTTTATCTCCCATCTTGACCTGGGCCGCCTGGAAGACGAGAAAGTAGGGGCTGCTTCCTGAAGACGTTTCCATCTGTTGCGGGAGCAGCGTTGACCAAAAACTTTCTGAAAGTTCTGCATCGATCACCGCTGAGGTGTAGGCCTCCAGCCCGCGAGCTTCCACTTGGCGAATATCGAAATCGAATGTGCTCTCAGGATTGCCGGAATATCGCTGGGTGAGCAGCGACATCAAGTACCATCGTCGCACCATTCGTTCTATCTCAGCCGCTGGCATTCCCTCAGCGCGTCCCCGCAGGTAAAGGATATACGCGAAGTTGACGGCGTTTTGGGCGCCCATTAAATCTCTGCTAATGAACCCTGCCGAGCGGATGATCATCACCAGTCGCTCGAAGTGAGTCTGGTTAATAAAGTTCAACACCCCTTGCTTGAGTCTGTTGAAGGCGTCCTCGGCAACTGCCTCCTCATACTGCTTGGTTTCGAAATTGCGCCCCGAAAGTAGTGCCACCAAGTCTTGAAGTTTCCCGCGCCGGAACTCCGAGGTGAACGCTACGCGAAGCATGTCTGTATAAGAAGGATCATAGATGTCGTCGTTCACGTTCTTCAGCCATTTCATCTTGGGGAAGAACTCTGAGACGGCGAATGCCGGGTCGCCCTTTTCGATGCGGCCATAGAATTCCGGCGCAATAGCGAGATGGCAGAAATAGTCAATGGCCTTACGTAATTGATTGCCGCCGTAGCTCTCGTTAGCGGCAATCTTGGACATAGCGAAATCCGCTTGGCTGAGCGGCGCGCCGGCAGAATTAACCCGGATGAAGATCTCGGTGACTGTCTCGATGTCGAGGTCTTCGGCCAGCTCGATCACGCCCACGTGGTTATTAATAATCTTACGAAGCTTCTCCAGCGTGCCGAAGAGAGCATCCTCGTCCACTCCGGGATTAGCCGCTGCGTAAGCCCGGGTGATCTGGAGCAACTTGGCGTCAGGCGAGAAGACTTCTGAGACATCCGGAATCCACGCGTTGTTCTTCCGGATCGCCGGGTTAGATACCTCGAACTTCTCTTCCAGCGGGTGGAAGGCGATTCGAATGCGCACCGTCTCATAGTCTTTTGTCAGCACTTCGCGTGCAAGCAGAGCGGCCATGAGGGCCGTGACCCGCTGCTGACCGTCAATAAGGATGCGCTTGCCTGCGGAGGGAGTTCCGTCCTTTAGCTTCACCGTCGGGTTGCGCCACGAGACGAGATATCCAACTGGATAACCCTGGTATAGGGAGTCCAGCAGGTTGCGCACCTTGGTCGCTTCCCAGACGAATGGCCGCTGTATTTCCGGGATGGCGATCTCCCCAGACTTAACCCAGGTGAGCAGAGTTTCAATCGGGTGCGGAGTTACCGAGTATCGTTGAGTGGCCATATGTAAAATTAACTCCTGGAATTTCTATACTCTATTACCGGTCAGTGAATATTTGGAGATAGCGATCTTCATGCAAGGACACCATGCCATTTACCTCAGAGAGCTTGGTTCTTTTTTAGCGTCTTCACTCTGATCAATTTATCCGTTTCAAGCTCACATAAATAGGCTCACGCGCCCTATTGCTTCTTCCACTCGTCAGCCGTCCTCCACAGGCGGCTGGCTCTCGGTAGTCTCTGTAGGCTTGTCACAATCAACTCCTGCATTTCCGTGAGCTCTCCAGAATTGGCAGCTGAGTACAACAGTTCGATACGTTTCGGACCGATGCCGTTTTGCCGATACATCTCGATGATTGGCTTAGCCGCGTCATAACTCAAAAGCCAGGGCTGCCCCAGTGTGCCGAGTGCGTCATGCAGCCTTCGGTGATTCGCGTCATCGAAGAAGAAGCGGTAGAGATCGTTGGCCTTATAGTAAAAAGGAGGGTCGAAATAGTAGAGAACTTCATTCGGTTGATACCTGCGCGCTTTGACTCGCCGGACTGTGTGTCGCCAATCGCCGTGATTGACGAACAGAACACGTTCAGCCAATCGCGCAGCCTGCGTTATCCGCCTGGTAATAAGTTCAACGGCATAGCGGCAACCGATAGGATAGGCAGATTGTTGCGTGCGCCCACCGAGCGGGCCAGCGCCTGGCGCGATAATGCCGGAGAAACTCGTGCGGTTGAGAAAGATGCAGGCGAGTGCGCGTTGCCGGTCTGTCAGATGCCGTCCATTCTTGAAGCGGTCCCAATTAGCCAATGTCGGCTCTATATTGCGCAGCTTTTCAATGAGCCATTCATGGTCCGTAAAGACCGTCTTCCAAAAACCGGCCAGCAAAGGGTCCTTCTCGCCCAGGGCGATTGATTCGACCAGCCCATCGTTAAGAAGTTGTAGCGCGACGCTCGCGCCTCCCGCGAACGGCTCGACGAAGAGTTTCGGACGCAGGCCATTCAGACGGATAGTTGCGGCGATATATCCGGCTAGTCGGCGCTTTCCGCCCGGATAGCGCAACGGCGAAAGAATTGATGCGGTGTGCCGAGCGAATGCTTTCCTTGTCTGATTTGATTTTCCTTTTGAGCGAAGGCTTGGGGGCACGCTTTTTCCTCAATCAAGGGAGAAGATAATTGCTTCAAAAACCTTTCCACTGAATGTTGAGCATTACTTCGCCGCCTTCAGAAGGCATCCAGGTTCTTTCTATGTGACCATTGCTACAATAATTTCGAAACTCCTTGAGCATCATCGCTTCCAGCAGAGTTCTCCGATCTGTCGGCACGGCATCAAGCACAGTATCGGAGCAGATAACGATAAGTTTACGTTCAGCGCGCGTTGCCGCAACGTTGAAGCGATTGCGGCTAAGCAGAAACTGCGCCTCGGCTGTCGCATATTCCTCATCCGCCACGCCGTAAGAGACGACTATCACTTCGCGTTCCTTGCCCTGCATCTTTTCCACTGTATCCACCAGTGGCATCGGCCTTTTCCTGCCATCAAATCCGCGCCTGTAAAGCGCCTGACGAATGGCGCTGTTCTGTGCGCGGTGGGGCGAGAGCACTGCCAACCCCCTCCGCACAAAGTCTCTGGGTGAGTAAGGTTGAAGAGTCTTATCCCCTGCTTCCTGCAACAGAACCTGGCTGAGCCTATCAGTAAGAAGCGCGACCAATTCCGCTTCGATAGGGTTGCGCGCGGTGAAACTGCGCGGCGGCGTGTACCAGCAAAGAACTACGGGGCGCTCTGGGTGCAGGATAGTATCAATTATCTCCTCGCTCGTCTCGTCAATGGCAGGAGCGGTCTGAATTCTGATATCGGGCCGAGTTGACCTGAAGCGCCCGCGATAAAGCACATGGCGCGGATAAGCCGTCAGCGGCTCGTTCATTCGGAAATTCTCTTCGAGCTGAAAGATTTTTCGCGCTTCGATGCCTGGGTCATCCACACTCGCCTCTTCAATCTGCCGGCGCATGAAAGCGAAGACGGAACTGAGCATGTGTTCATGCTCTTCCGGATAACTGCCATGAATGATTGGCGGCAACTGCTGGTCGTCTCCCGCAAGGATGATGTTTGAATGAGGCTTGCTTGAGCCGAAGGCGACAAGGGCATCCGGCAGGCGCATCTGCGAGGCTTCATCAACCAGCACAACGTCGAACCAGGGGCGTATGATGCCGCCAGCTTTTTTCATCCCCTTGTAAGCGCCCCAAACGGTTGCCCCAACGACAACGCAAAGAGCGTCGCGCTGTAAACAGACTTCCAAATCCTCGTCCGCAAGCAGTTCAACGCTAGGCGGCAATTCATTATGCGCCGCGCTGCCGCTGCCCATGAGTTTGATGATTGAAAGCGCATCCGGCGCAAGATTGTAGCCCCGCGCCAACTCTGCCAGCTTGCGCAGCACGTTCACGATGGCGTGATGCGTGAAGGCCGTGACCAGAATGCGGAGTGATCGCTTCAAAGCTTGCGCCGCCAGAGCATAAGCAAGGAGGATGTGCGCGACAGTATGCGTCTTGCCCGTGCCCGGCGGCCCCCAGATTAAAGTCAGCGGTTCGCTGAATACGCCTCTCCAGGCGCGCCACTGCCCCTCATTCAAAAGTGTATCCGGGTCTTTGCCTGAATGAGCAATGCTATCTCGGAAAAGTCGCTCAATTTCAGCGTCCTCGCTTACGACAGTCTGCCAATCATCCATTTCACCGTTATGCAAGAGGCTGTGAATGTGGAGCGCGTTCTTGGGGTTCTCATGCAACTCGCGCAGCACCGTCAGGATGCGGCGCGACGAGAAATCCGTGTACAACTGATCTAGTGCATACGGTTTTGTCAGATCAACATGCTCTTTGAACTTATCCGCATTTTCCGGCAGCAGGCGCACACGGGGCGGCGATGCTTGCATATCATACTCAACGAGCGTCACCTTAAAAGGCGCGGCGCGCCCCCAGTTGCTTTCAAACAGCTTGCCATCAACATCGCCCAGCAAAACTTCCGGTCGGTCTTCCGGCGTGATGACGAGATTAAAGTCGCCTACTTCAAATTTCACGTCTTTCGACTCCGGGTCGAATGTGAACCACAGTGAGCCATCCGATTGTTCACTCTCCGGCACATATTGAAGATTGCGTATGCAGACGAACTTTTTGGAGCGATCTTCAACCGGCAAAGCGTGAATATGTTTGACAGCCAGCTCTGCGAGAGAAGTTTCCAGGATAGAGAAAGCGCGCAACGCTTCGAGCGTGCGGAAGTTGAGTGGATCAAACTCGCTGTAGAGCATGAAAGGCTCTTTGCGCAAGAGAAGTTTCTCGCGGAAGTCCTGCTTCAAACGGCGAATTACGGAATCCGTCGCCCGCAACTTGTTCTTTACCGTGTCGCCGATCTTCTCAAAGACATCAACCGGTGAAAGCCTTCGGCCAGGCTCGCGCGAATCAGGCTGAAATGATTTTTTGCTCCAAACATCGTGGATGCGCTCGTATGCAACCTGGCTGGAAAAGTCCCAGCCGAAACCATAGCGAGGATGAAACACATAGCCTTTATCTTCACCTTCTGTGTTTTGCGGCTGGTACATCTCGGAGACGGTTTTCAAATCGAAGACATAAGGTGTCGGCAGTGCGACCATTGTTCGCAAGACCTGTGTGATTATTGTGCCGGGCATGGTGCGAAACGTGTCCGCGTCCTGCATCACGGATGAAGGCGGGAAGAGCCTCAGCAAGTGTGTAATCTCGGCAAGCAGTTCCGGCGGCTCTTCGACAAAAAGATGCCGCTCGATAAGACTGCGCAGGACAAATAGGTCAATCGTGTCGTATACGTAAAAGTGCAAGGAGCGTTGCTGTTTCCTCAGCTCCCACTGTGCGTCTTTTCGCGCCTGCTTGAGCGCAGCCTGCGCCTGCTTCGCGCACTCTTGCAATGCAGCTCTCTCTGCCAACAGCGGCTCATATTGCGGATTGGTTTTCCGCAACACCGGACATCTTTGCTTGAATTCCGCGTGAGCTACTTCAGCCTGTGCCAATTCACTTGCAGCCTCCTGTACGCTCGCCACATCTTCAACTGATTGACCTGCTATCTCACGATTGGCGGCATCAACCCGCCTTAGCAGTCCATTCAGGGCGTTCAAGAATTCCAGTAGGATTTGCGCTTCTGAGTTCGGATTACGCGCGATAAAGACCTGTTCCTCTCCGATGACTTTGCTGTTCTCCCCGTCCCATCCTTCATAAGTCTTGAAGCCGAGCGCGAAACAGGTCTGCGTTACAGAGTCTTGCTCTGCACACAGTACGATTCTGATATTTTCATAACGCGGCATCAGCAGAGTGGTGGAGTGGAGCGGGCGCGGTCGTCCGTCTTCGAGCGCCTGTGCGGTAGCGACGTAACGCGGAAGGTTAAGCGAAAGGTCGTGGCTTAATAACTGTAGGTTAGCGAGACGCTCTGGGTCCTCCATTACCGCTAGTTCGCGGTGCGTTGTGATGCCTGACTGTTTGAGGCGGCGCTTTGACTCGGAACTAATATAAGCGATGCGCGAGAGATCAGAAGATGCATTCGCCTCGTCACGACAGTGATTCATGTACTCGCACATCGGGCAGTGATCTGTGACATGAAAGTGCGCGTCGGCAGCCGGAGTTTGAAAGAGCAATGGCGCGCGGTTGCGAAGAAAATCTTCAACAGCCAGACGATAAGGGCGCAACTCAAAAGGCGGATCATTCTCATCACGCGAGCGAATAACGGCGAACTCAAGATCAACTTCGAGGCTCGTCAACCCTGCTTCTCGGATGGCATGATCAAGAATGAATGAATAATAGGCGACCTGAATATAATGATCGTGCCGCGCTTTCTGACTCGCCTTGAAGTCCCAGATGCGAAGTCTCCACTTCCCTTCTTCATTGACAGGCGGAAGCACTTCCAACAGGTCAGGCCGCGCCGGGCCGAGCGTGACGCGCGCAGCGTCCAGACCGAACTGTTCGAGCAGCCGTGCTTCCTGCTCTTCGTCGAGCACAACCTCAAGCTGCGTGACGAACTGTGGGAAAGGCTCCGACTGAAAAGCCGCGATGAAATCTGAGAACGGCAATTCCTTAACCTTACAGCCATCTTCAGTGCGCTCTATATCAGCGGTCAACACAGCCTGCTTGCCAAGCTCGTCTATGAGCGCCTGAACCTGATCGCCTTCAAAGATATTCCCCGCTTCCATCAAGAGCGCGATTCCGGGACGGCTATGGGCACGCAACTTTTTCGGCACGTTCCAACCGATGCCTGATTTGCCGCGCAGAGGGCTGGCCACGGTGTTCCAGCGAAAATTACGGTCGCAGCGATTGGCGAAATACTTGGCGATGTTTGAGGCCGTGAGTCTGAATTTTTGAGGCGGGCGCGAGGCTGCTTTCATATGAATTCCTTCAAGCCCCGCGAGGTCGGGTGCAGGGGCAGGTATAAAGTTCCAGCATCCTATCACAGTTGATTCTAGATTGTGGATTGCGATATGTTACGCGAGCGTCCTGAGAGGTATTATCAACTTTGTGAGCCTCTGCCTGCGCATGTTCTGAACCAGCACCCAACTCACAGACGCGTGCGCTGGTTTCCGCCCTTTCAAAGACAGTTGCGCTCCCGGCGATGCTCAATCAAATCGCCGCGTTATTTTCGGGGTCTCATATTCTCAAGCGTACGCGTTGATAGCTGATTCTGAAAATCACTCATAATTCCGTTGCGGCCAATCTAATACTTAAACCGCAAAGATGGCACAATCCGCAAAAGGCTCCATTACCTTCTGCTCTTTACATTCTGTACAGCGATTTTGTTTGAAAGGGACACAGGTTGTCCCCCTATCCGATTAAACTGTATTTTGCGATGAGAGACGACGACCACCCAACTCGTGTCCATACGCGAGCATACGTCAGGCTCGACCTAATCCATAAAGAGATCAGCGCAGGCCGCTACCCGACCCTGCGCTCTCTGGCCGAGCTTCTGGAACGCAACGAACGCACCGTCAAACGCGATCTGCGCGTTCTGCGCGACCAGATGGGCGCTCCGATCATCTTTGACCGTGAGCGTGGCGGCTTTCGTTATCAGGAGCCGGGCTGGCAGTTGCCGCCCGTTAACTTTAATGAAGGAGAGCTGCTCGCCTTCTTTACAGCCGAACACGCCCTGCGCGCCACAGGCCACGCACCCGAAGCCATCCTCCTGCGCGCGGCCCTTGCCAAGCTCGCAGCTTTCCTTCCCGCAGAGATCAGCGTCAATGCGGCCACGCTCGGTGAAGCGCTGACCTTTCAGCAACTCCCGCACGTCCGCGTAGAGCCATCCACTTTGCAAACCCTCGCCCGCGCAGCCGCAACGCGCAGGACAGTATCATTCGACTATCACTCGCAACACCGCAACGAGGACACGCATCGCCAGGCCGATATTCTTCTGCTTCACAACTTCGCTGGCGATTGGTACGCCATTGCCTACGACCACTTTCGCCGCGATGTGCGCGACTTTCACGCCGGACGCATTCAAAGACTAACACTCACTTCGCAATACTTCGGTCCGCCCGCCAACTGGAACGCCGATGATTACCTGCGTCGCGGCTTTCACATGATGCGTGGGGGTCGTCGCACCAACGTCTCCATCATCTTCGATTCCTATCAAGCACGCTGGATGAAAGAGCGTATTGCATTTCATCCAGACGAACAGCGCGAAGACCTGCCGGATGGCGGGCTGCGTCTCACCTTCCCCATCGGACGCAACGGCCTTGAAGGTGTCGCGCGCTTTTGCCTTGCCTATGCCGGACATTGCCGCGTAGAGCGCCCCGCCGCTCTACGCAAATTGATACGCGAGCGCCTCGTGCGCGCCCTTGAAGATCACAGAGAGGACTAATATGAGTATCAACGCACAGCACAACATCACAACTGCTTCTGCGATTAACGCCGACACGTCTCCTTACATAGCCGTTCATTTTCCCGTACAGGGGCGGCAACTCCCCGCCGATCACGGCTACGCGCTCTACGCCGCGATCACGCGACAGTTGCCATCCCTTCACGGCCAGCCCTGGCTAGGGCTAGAGCTTCTGAGCGGCGTCCCCTGGCGCGCGGGGCTAATCGTCCTTCCCACGCGAGGCGCGAGTCTTCGCCTGCGCATCCCTGCTGACCACTACGGCCATGTCCTCCCCCTCGCCGGACGCCGCCTAGACATCTCCGGCCACACTATCCGCCTCGGCATCCCCACCGCGCGCCCGCTTCAACCAGCTTCTTCGCTCTACGCGCGATGCGTCACCATCAAAAAATTCACCGAACCCGAACCCTTCCTCGACGCCGCCCGCCGCCAACTCGACGCACTCGGCATCACAGCCACGCTCGAACTTCCCCTCGACGAACAGGGCCGCTTTCGCCGCCGCATCCTCACGATCAAGGATAAAGCAATCGTCGGCTTCTCCCTCGCTACACACAACCTCAACGACGACGATTCGCTCCTCCTGCAAAGCACAGGCATTGGCGGGCGGAGATCGATGGGCTGTGGGCATTTCAATCCAATCATCAATCTCGCTTGATGCAAGAGGCAAAGGAGAAAGTATGAGCATTTACAAACCGCCCATAGTGCTTCTTGCTAAAAGCAGGCGAGTAGATAGAGACGAGGTTTCTTTACAAAGGCATTTGTCAGAGACGGAGCAGGCCGCCGAACAGATATTTCGTCTTGATGGACGTTGGGGGCGTAATTGGTGTCGCTTCTTTCAAATCAACGAAGATGAAGCAAAGGAAAAGTTTTTATTGAACTTGCGTGTCGCAGCGCTACTGCACGACATCGGAAAGGCTAATGAAGATTTTTACGCGGCTGTCACGAGTCCTACTCGGATTACGCAAACGCTCCGGCATGAGCACATCAGCGCGCTGCTTTTACAACTGCCTGAAGTTCGCAGTTGGCTTGCACAAAATATTTCCCTCGATCTCGATGTCATAACGGCTTCGGTTCTTTCGCATCACGTCAAGGCTGCGCTCGATGGGGATTGGAAATGGTGTCAGCCACGCGGCAAAAGAACGCTTCAACTGTTCATGGAGCACGTTGAAGTAACTTCGATTCTCAAACGCATTGCGGCAATCGCAAACTTGGATGATCCGCCGCGACTAACAGAAACTATCTGGGCGGAAAGAATGCCCTGGACGCAAGCCTGGCAAAACGGTAGAAGCGCCGCGTTGAAATTCAGGCGCGAATTATCAACTAACCAAGAACGCCTGGCATTGTTGCTGGCAACAAAAGCGGGCGTGATAGTCGCCGATGCTGCCTCATCTGGATTAGTCCGAGAAGGTCATTCAATTGATGACTGGATCAAAGAGAAAGTACATGCTTCAGCAATCAGCGTGGATGATATTTCAGACGCGATTCTCAGCCCTCGCGCCGAACAAATCGCGCAGCGAACGTGCAAGCCTTTTACGCTTCATGCCTTTCAGGAGCGGACTGCACAACAGGGTCCGCGTGTGCTGCTGCTCGCGGCGTGTGCTGCGGGCAAGACCATCGCCGCCTGGAAATGGGCAGAGGCTCAGGCGCGTGAACGTAAGATCGGAAAGGTTATCTTTCTTTACCCGACGAGAGGCACAGCTACCGAAGGCTTTCGTGATTACGTTGGGTGGTCGCCTGAAACCGAAGGCGCGCTCGTCACAGGCACTTCACGTTATGAACTTGAAGCGATGCGGACAAATCCAAGCGAAGCAACCATCGGTAAAAGCCACAAGTTAAGCGAAGGTGAAGAACGATTGTACGCGCTCGGGTTGTGGTCGCGTCGTTATTTCAGCGCGACGGTAGATCAGTTTTTAGGTTTCATGGAACACAGCTATACGGGTTTGTGCCTGCTTCCTCTGCTGGCTGACAGTGCCTTGATAATTGATGAGATACACAGCTTTGATCGTCGGATGTTTGATTCTCTGGTTAGCTTCTTAAAGACGTTTGATGTGCCTGTGCTCTGCATGACGGCGACGCTTCCGCCACGTCGTCGCGATGAACTAATCAAAGCGGGTCTTAAGGTTTATCCCACAGCCGATGATCGCGTGGAGCTTGCGGATTTAGAGAAACAGGAGCAACATCCGCGCTACCAACTCGCGCCTCTCAATGATGCGAGCGAAGCACTCAACAAAGCTAAAGAGGCTTATCATGCAGGGCAACGTGTCTTGTGGGTCGTCAACACGGTAGCCCGTTGTCAGGCGATAGCAAAATGTCTTGAAGAAGCACTCGGCGGTCAGGTTCTCATCTACCACAGCCGATTTCGGCTGCTTGATCGTCAGCGAGTCCATGCAGATACCGTCAAAGCATTTCAGCAGATTACAGCGCCAGCCATTGCCGTAACCACCCAGGTCTGCGAGATGAGTCTCGACTTGGACGCGGATGTGTTGATAACGGAAGTCGCGCCGATATCCTCTCTCGTTCAACGCTTTGGACGCGCCAACAGGCATCTGGCAAGAGGCAAAGATTTTCGCGCAACCTTACACACTTATCATCCTGAGAAAACGCTTCCATACACGAATGAAGAGATTCAAGCGGCAGATTCATTTCTAAAGGAACTCGGTTCAGGAGACGTTAGCCAACGCTCGATGGCGGAAAAGCTGGAACAGTTTGCACTCAACGAACCGGAAGCAGACGGTAGCGCGCGATTCCTCGCAGGCGGATACTTTGCCACTCGCGGCGAGTTTCGCGATACAGACGGTTATACGCAACCCTGCATCCTCGATTGTGATTTGGAAAACGTCAAAGCCTGTCTTGATGCTCACAAACCTTATGACGGCTTTATGATTAACGTTCCCAAGAACTGCGTGAACGATGAGGCGCAGGCGCGCCCAAGTTGGCTGCCCAAGTATCTTGGTGTGGCAAGCGTGGAGTTTTACAGTCCTGTTTATGGATTTGTGAAGGAGTAAGAAAAGACAATGGCAAAGAAAGCGGCGACTCAAGAAGTCGAATTGTTGGAACTGGATTACCAGCTTGCAGAACTACCTTCTTCTCAGCATCGCGCAGGGTTGGCAGGATTAGTGTTGATGGTGAAATGGTTGGCGCGACAGGGCACGAACAAAGGCATCTGTGAGCTAACAAGATGTGATGCACTTGGAGCGACATTAAAAATTAACGAAGCTGGCCTTGAAGCATTATTCAATGAAACTTACGCGGCAACGGGAGAAGAGCAAGCGCGTCCACAGCCGTTTAAGAACAAGAACAAAGAAATCATTCCACCTTTAAGAGAAGAGATAAGACAGGAAACCGACGCTAAAAGTGGCAAGACGAAAGAGAAGACTGTTTACATTTACCCTGTTGTGATTCCTAAAGGAGCTTTCCTGCTTGATCTTGATCCAAGTGCGAGCGGCAACAACGGTGTTTGGGTTAAGCTCTGGCGAGACATGATCTGGAATATCTTTCGCGGTGTTCCGGCAACACGCAAGCCTTTTGAAGATAGAGCAGAGGGCAAACATTCTGATGATGCGTCGGACACATGGAACGATCTAACACAGCCTCTCAACTACTCTGTAGCTTTGCCCAGCACTTACTACATCGGAGCGCAAGCCAACAACGCGGAGAATGTTCCGTTCAAGGATCGCGCAAGGTTTCAGTTTCTTCTTCACTTCTGGCCGTTCGCCGCGCAGACATACATACCGGCTCTCATCAACAACGAAGGCGAACGAGATTTTGTCGGCTACGCGCTGGCAATACCGGACGTTGCCAATCTTGAATGGTTCTGCGAAGAGTTACCGCAGGCTTTGAAACATAATCGCGGCGTTGAACTTTCAGGCTACCGCCCGCGAGAAAGCGTTATTGATCTGGCGGTTGAAAGCGCACTCGACATCTTGAGTCTGTTGCGCGCACGCATTGCGACACATCAGGGAGCGCAGGCAACTAGCGACCTTGTGCTTGGCGTTGATGTCGTTCATGTCGAAAAGCAGGGCAACGTTATCAAGATTCTTGGAACATCACGGCTCGACCCTGAAGACCGCATGA
Source organism: uncultured Acidobacteriota bacterium (assembly GCA_963848875.1). Taxonomy (GTDB): domain Bacteria; phylum Acidobacteriota; class Blastocatellia; order Pyrinomonadales; family Pyrinomonadaceae; genus QHXM01. The sequence continues at coordinate 2,435,846 of CAWKFJ010000005.1, read as the reverse complement.
TTGATGAATATGCGCGGTTGCGGCGTAGCCTGTGGAATCCGCTTTTTCGGAAACAGCGGCTCTTGAATTTAATCAACGAGCGCGAGTGGTACGCGGGATTTGAGACGATCTTCTCCCGCCTGCCTTATGAGCAAAGCATCGGGAATAAGAATTTCCGCCGTGATGCACGGGAGTCGTTCAAGGATGAAATTGAAACCACGAATGAGGAGGCAAACAAAACAATGATGGAGGCTGAAGAACCAGGCGACATTGAACAGAATGAACATGGCATCGCTCCTGATCTGACTTGTGAAGAGTTGATTTACAGGTTGATCGGGACGTACATCAACCGGAAACTCAAAAACAAATATCAACTCGAATGGTCGTCGGTGAAAGGCGATGCTAAAAAGCAGGATGAGTATGAAGCGAGCAAAGAGAAGATCGCACGCGATGCTTTTCTAGCAGTGCGGAGCAGAACCGGAGGGGACTTCGCCGACTACTTCGCTTCGACGCTTTGCTCCGTACCGCAACACATGGGAGAAAAACATTTCCAGACCATTGCACGGGCTTTGCACGAAGACACCGACAAAGTTCGCACACTCACGATGCTGGCTTTATCGGCACGTGGCTAAAACATTTTTCTGATTTGGAGGACACAATGACCAGAAGCAAAAACTTGTTCGCTACCGTTCTCACCTATCCTGCGCCGAGTTCCAATTATCGCGGCGAGAGTGAAGAAAACCGCACGATGCTTCAAAAGATAAGCAAGGGCGGTAAGGAGTACACCATCGTCAGCCCTGAAGCGATGCGAAACGCTTTGCGTGAGATGCTGGCGCAAGCGGGACTGCCATCGAACCGCAGCCGTTTACACAATGAAGACCAACTCGCCGTCGAGTTTAAGAGTTTCCCTAATGCCGAAGAGTATGCGGACGATTTTCTGTTTGGCTTTTTGGTTGCCGATAAAGAGGCTATCAAGAAGAACAAAGACAAACCGGCAAAAAGAGACAGCGTCTTTCGGATGAACATGGCTGTTGCATTGACGCCCTATCGCTTCAACGCCGTCTTCAATCAATCTCCGCTCAACGCCGGAAGGAGCCCATGGAAGAACTCTTCAACATCGGCGCTGATTCACCGCGAAGTGACACACACGGCCTATCAATATCCTTTTGCGCTGGCTCAGGAAGATTGCAAGGTCGGAAACGGATTGGAATGGGCGAAAGCGCTGCTTAATGCAATCGGTCAGTTAAAAGATGTCGCTGGCGGTCACGCCAGAAGCTATTACGAGATGTCACCGTCGAGCATCGTTGCGCGTCTGACGCCGAATCTTGTCGCTGGTTACGATACTTATGGATTCGATGAGATGGGCGACTTCGCGGAGCTTGAAAGAATCAACAAAGACGATTTGCCGGGCGATGAATTTTGGTTGGGCGGGGAGATCGTCCGTAATCTGACGGCGGATGAGCGGAAACGTCTTGAGGGCGAAAAGGTGAAGCTCTACGACAATCCGCAAAAGCTGTTGGCTGACGTGAGCGAAGCATTCATGCAGGTGGAGGCCAGTTAAATGAAAACGCTATGGTTGCGCGTGTGCGCTCCTTTCGCGGCGTTTCGCGGATTTCAGGCAGGAGTTTATAGAGCGACCAGTCCGGTCATGCCGCCTTCTACCGCCTACGGGCTTGTCCTCAATTTAGCTGGAATAGAAATGCGTGCGCGGACTTCTGGCCCAACAACTTTGATTCGTGATGACGTGCCCAAATTGCGATTGGCTATTGGCGTTGTTTCATCTGCGGAGAGAGGTTCATTGTATCAACAGCTACATAGCTATCCCGTAGGTAATTCTGGCAAGGAGTTAGCTGCGAGAACTCACGGCGCGAAATACTGGATTGTTCCTGTTAGGCGTGAACTGCTGATCGGCCTCGATGTAATTATCGGCGTTCAATCAGAAGAGGATGGTTTATTTGACCGAATCCAGAGAGGTCTGCGCGGTGAGCTTAACGAACCACGCTATGGGCTTCCATTTGCAGGAGACAATAACTTCCTCTTTGATCGCATTGACATTGTTGAGGCCCCTTCTGCTGTTACTCATTGGTACACCCGCATACAGCCAAATGATCCGCCGCGAAAAGGATCATGCCGCTTAACAGTCGGCATCAACCGTACCGACAACAGCAAGACAAGTAGTTTCCTCTATGCTCCATCGGAAGAGGCGTCGCCGTCCCCCCCTGATACATCATGGACATGGACTCCTCACCCACCTGATGGAGCGTAGTTGGTATTGGAAGTGGAGTAATCATGACAGACACGCTTCGTGTTCATTCACTTCATGCCCTTGCGTACTGCGAACGTCTTTTCTATCTCGAAGAGGTGGAAAATATGCGCGTCGCTGACGGGGCTGTGTATGCGGGGCGTCGGCTACATGTGGAGTTGGCGCGTGAGGAGGACGAAGAGGAGTGGTTGACTTTAAATCTCGAAAGCGAGCGGTGGGGGTTGACGGGGAAGATTGATTGTGTGCGGCGAAGAGACGGGATGATTGTGCCGTATGAGCATAAGCGGGGGAGGTCTGCGCGTTCGCATGAGGGGGTGGCGGAGACTTGGCCGAGCGACAGGTTGCAGGTGATTGCGTATGCGGCGCTGGTGGAGGAGCAGACGGGGCGAGAGGTGACGGAGGGGCGTGTCAGGTATCACGCGGACAACGTGATGGTGCGCGTGCCAATTGATGAGCAGGCGCGGGTTGACCTGGAACGTGCGGTGGCGCGTGCGAGGAAACTGCAAAGCACTGTCGAGCGCCCGCCGGTCACGGAGAATGAGCGGTTGTGTGTGCGTTGCTCGCTCGCGCCGGTTTGCCTGCCGGAAGAGGCGCGCTTGGCCGCAACCATTTCGGAGACGACGCCTGTGCAGATGGGGCGGGAGACGATCAGGCTGTTTCCGGCTGACGATGATCGTAGGACACTGCACGTGCTAACGCAGGGAGCGCGCGTCGGGCGCAAAGGGGATCGGCTGGAGATTACCGCGCGCGATGAAGAGACGCAGCTTCATCCTGTGCATGAGATTGGTCAAGTAGTGTTGCACGGCTTCTCGCAGATCACGACGCAGGCGCTCAGGCTGTGCGCCGAACAAGAGATCGGGGTGCATTGGGTAACGACTGGCGGGCGTTACATGGGAGCATGGTCTGCCGGCATGGGGTCTGTGCAGAGGCGTATCAGGCAATACCAAGCGTTGACGGATGGAGAATTTTGTTTACTCCTGGCGCGCAGGTTGGCGGAGGCCAGGGTGCGCGGGCAATTGAGCTTCCTTCTTCGCGCGAGTCGTGAGGCTGGACGCGCAGTCGCGGAAGTGCGTGAGGCTGTCAGTGGAATGCGTAAGCTTCTTTCACCGATGTCGCGTGCGACGAATATAAATTCTCTGCGAGGTTATGAAGGCAGCGCGGGGGCGCATTACTTCAGTGCCCTGCCGCACCTGGTTGTGCCGGAAGTTTCAACAGTAATGCGCCCTGAAGGGCGTAACCGCAGGCCGCCGCGAGATCGCTGCAACGCGCTGTTGTCGTTCGGTTACGCGCTTTTATTGAAGGATGTGACGAACGCAATTATGACGGTGGGGCTTGATCCCTGCCTGGGGTTCTATCATCAACCGCGTTCGCAGGCACATCCTCTGGCTCTCGATTTGATGGAGTTGTTCCGTGTGCCGTTGATTGATCTGCCAGTGATAGCTTCGATTAACCGTCGGCAATGGGATGTAGATGAGGATTTTCAGATCGCAGGTCAGCAGGTTTGGTTGTCAGACACTGGACGCAAGAAGTTCATAGGCATCTACGAACGCCGCAAGGCAGATAGATGGAAACACCCGGTCATCGGTCACTCCCTCTCTTACTCACGGCTGATGGAGCTTGAAGTCAGGTTGCTGGAGAAAGAGTGGATGGATGAAGGCGGATTGTTCGCGCGTATGAGACTGCGTTGAGCTGGGGGAAGAGGAAGTGGAAACAAAACAATGGTACGTGGTCTGCTATGATATCACCGAGCCGAAGCGGTGGCGACGTGCGTTTAAGATGCTGCACGGCTACGGGCGTCGGCTGCAATATTCGATCTTCAGGTGTCGACTAACATCAAGGCAAATGGAGCGTCTGCGCTGGGAACTGGAAAAGATATTGACTGATGAGGATCGGCTCCTCATCCTCAGCCTCTGCGAGCCATGTGAGCGGCGCGTAGCCGCTCACAACCGGCCAGAATCATGGCTCGATGAGGCAAAGAGCTTTGAAATAGCCTAAAGGAGCGCACTAAATACCCTGCTATGGCAGGGCTTTTCTAGCGCCTGCCAATGCCCGCAAGCATCTACGCTTGTCGTACTTATGAGAGTAAGGTTGCTGGGAAAAACAGAAGTGCCGCAAACCTTTAACATTATACTTGCGCTTCTGAGATGCTTGCGAGTGAGTTATTCACTTAATTTGAAATAGGTTATGGCTCAGTTAATCGTCATTTTTAGTCTACATATTTATGAAGACTTCACGGAAACGCCCGATCCCCGAAAGGCAGTTCGCAAATAGCGCTATTTACTTGCTCTGGGAGCAACGCAGTGAAGATTCCAATGATGCCGAAAGGCGTTGAGCACCTGGCTTTGGCTTGGTCATAGTCGGCGCGTTCCGCGTGAAGATTCCAATGATGCCGAAAGGCGTTGAGCACGCAAAGTCCTCTTCATAGACTGGCACGCCGAACTTGTGAAGATTCCAATGATGCCGAAAGGCGTTGAGCACAGTCCGGGGTTCTCAATAAAGACCTCGATTCGATCTGGTGAAGATTCCAATGATGCCGAAAGGCGTTGAGCACAATTGAAAACTTTCTTCAGCAAGTGGAAGCCGAAGGTGAAGATTCCAATGATGCCGAAAGGCGTTGAGCACACCATCAGCACCATGCGCTCAGAGCCTTTAGAGGTGAAGATTCCAATGATGCCGAAAGGCGTTGAGCACTACGACCGCCAATCAAAACAGTTAATGCGCCGCTCCGTGAAGATTCCAATGATGCCGAAAGGCGTTGAGCACCTGACCCTGTGCTCTCGGCCTTCGTGGACACCAACGGTGAAGATTCCAATGATGCCGAAAGGCGTTGAGCACCGGAGACTATCCAGGGGTGAAGACATCAAGGCCGGGTGAAGATTCCAATGATGCCGAAAGGCGTTGAGCACGAGGGCAAGGGCCAACCAACTAATTCCCGTGACGGGTGAAGATTCCAATGATGCCGAAAGGCGTTGAGCACCAGCCGGCGAGCCGGAGTCAGGCGTCGAATGGTAGTGAAGATTCCAATGATGCCGAAAGGCGTTGAGCACGGCCAGTGTCCCACCACTTCGCCTGGATGATGTTCGGGTGAAGATTCCAATGATGCCGAAAGGCGTTGAGCACGAGAATCTTGCTGACCACTGGCTACAGCACGCGCGGTGAAGATTCCAATGATGCCGAAAGGCGTTGAGCACCAAATAGCACCGACATTCACGATAACCTGATGGTCGTGAAGATTCCAATGATGCCGAAAGGCGTTGAGCACAGATATGCGCTCTATTGCAGGGTGTCTGGCCTCAAGGTGAAGATTCCAATGATGCCGAAAGGCGTTGAGCACAAATTAAGCGACTCGTTCAATCCTTCCCCATTGGTGTGAAGATTCCAATGATGCCGAAAGGCGTTGAGCACTCGTTTAAGGCCGACCTCCTCGTCCTCGACGAGTTTGTGAAGATTCCAATGATGCCGAAAGGCGTTGAGCACGACGTTTTACAGGAGAAGATTCAGGCCGTGCTTGCGTGAAGATTCCAATGATGCCGAAAGGCGTTGAGCACGAAGACAGCGGCGCAGTTGTTTACTACCCGACAGAACGTGAAGATTCCAATGATGCCGAAAGGCGTTGAGCACAGTGTTGGATGCTGCTCGATCAGGCCGAGGCGCGCGTGAAGATTCCAATGATGCCGAAAGGCGTTGAGCACAGGAATCCGACTCGATATTCATCGGCCGCCGCGCTGTGAAGATTCCAATGATGCCGAAAGGCGTTGAGCACTTCGAGGTTGTTGTGAGCGATGCAAGCGTCCATCGTGTGAAGATTCCAATGATGCCGAAAGGCGTTGAGCACCGGCGGCACGGGCGCTTACATGGCGCAGAGCATCGGTGAAGATTCCAATGATGCCGAAAGGCGTTGAGCACCATCTTCTGCGGGGAAGAGGTCTGTACAAGCTGCGGTGAAGATTCCAATGATGCCGAAAGGCGTTGAGCACTCGTAGTGGTTCGTTTGGAAGAACTCGTTCATTCGGTGAAGATTCCAATGATGCCGAAAGGCGTTGAGCACGTAATGAAACGCGAAACCTGGGCCTATGTTGACATGTGAAGATTCCAATGATGCCGAAAGGCGTTGAGCACATGTTGAGTAGATAAATGAAATCGCCGGGAGACATTGTGAAGATTCCAATGATGCCGAAAGGCGTTGAGCACTAGAGACTGCGGAGCACTCAAGCGCCGCAAGGAATTTAGTGAAGATTCCAATGATGCCGAAAGGCGTTGAGCACATTAAAACGCCAAAAGGGAAAGCCCAGCCGAGCAGCTGTGAAGATTCCAATGATGCCGAAAGGCGTTGAGCACGGTAGCAGACGCGAAGCTGCCGAGCCGGACCTATCGTGAAGATTCCAATGATGCCGAAAGGCGTTGAGCACGGCAGGAAGTGAAGCAACAGCCGTTCACGCCTTTGTGAAGATTCCAATGATGCCGAAAGGCGTTGAGCACCCTAAGACCCTCCGACTGGAATCAGTCAACGACAGCGTGAAGATTCCAATGATGCCGAAAGGCGTTGAGCACATAGTTCTCTCACTCTTCCCCGGCATTGATCTAGTGAAGATTCCAATGATGCCGAAAGGCGTTGAGCACAGCGAGCTGCGGTTGCGCGATTGATCCTCGTATGCGTGAAGATTCCAATGATGCCGAAAGGCGTTGAGCACCAGGTGATCTGGGCCGCGGCGGGCCGCCATCTGGAGTGAAGATTCCAATGATGCCGAAAGGCGTTGAGCACATACGAGGGCACACGTTCAAAGGTCAGGGCTAAAGTGAGTGAAGATTCCAATGATGCCGAAAGGCGTTGAGCACCGTAGTGCGCCGCGCGAAGGCGTGGCTAGAGGGGGTGGTGAAGATTCCAATGATGCCGAAAGGCGTTGAGCACAACTGGTCGGTGCCGGGGACTTTCAGCATTCCCCCGGTGAAGATTCCAATGATGCCGAAAGGCGTTGAGCACGAGGTCGTTAGGAACCAGCAGGCGCTGGCCGAGCGGTGAAGATTCCAATGATGCCGAAAGGCGTTGAGCACAAGCTCATGCAGTCGCAGGTACTAGCGCGAACGAAGTGAAGATTCCAATGATGCCGAAAGGCGTTGAGCACATTGATCACGCAGCAGCAGAAGGCTGAATATCACCGTGAAGATTCCAATGATGCCGAAAGGCGTTGAGCACATTGCCAATCTGCTGATTGCTTTTAGACGTAAACAGTGAAGATTCCAATGATGCCGAAAGGCGTTGAGCACTCAGTGGCATCGATAGGTAATGCTGATCATAGAATTCTTCGAGCAGGAGGAATACCTGCGCTTCTCCGCTTTCGACTTGAATGACTGCTCGCTCGATTAGGAGATTTATGAGAAACTCTTTTAATTCGCAAGGGAAGGCAGCGGATTATACGCTCCTAGCGGGGATAAAATCTCAACTCACGCAGGAAGCTGGGTGACCATCTTGGCTGCTTAACACGCTTGCTTGAAACCAGCGACAAGTAATTCCAGCAGGAGCGTAAAGCCTCAAGCGCCGGGCTGATGATCTGGTGATCGTAGCTAAGAAGGAGTTGGCTGATGTGTAAGCGCAGATTAAAGAATCTATCCTCCAGGTGCTATCTCTGATATGACCTGGTATATATGTCTTATGAGAATTCCGGCCAGTTTTTATAGGTTTTAATTCCCTCATCAGTACAAAGTGAGATCAGTGCATGGTCGAAGATGACCGAAACTGAGGTGCTAACTTTTGTCAAGGTGGGGAAAATAGTTAGCGGTGGACCGCTAACTATTTTCCCCACCTTGATTATGCGTGTCGGTGCGTTGGGGTTTTATTTCCCCCTGTTTCTTTAGCAAATCTAGAGAAAAACCAACGTGTGGAGCGAGAGAACCGCCTGTGGCACTTGTTTTGCCCTTTCTGGCTCGCGTAGTAGGGCCAACGCCCTTAAAAACTTTAATTGGACATGCCGAGAGGAAGTCAAAACTAATGGAAGCAGGAACACACCCAAAACAGCCAAAGTTTCTCGCTGTTAAGGAAGTTGCCGAGATGTTGCGTGCTAAGCCCAGAACTATTTATGACTGGGTCAGCCAAGGACGAATTCCTTACCGCAAGGCAGGAGATCGCACAATCTTTCTTTTAGACGAGATTCTCGAATGGACAAAGCCTGACGAAGGATCAGATTGATTTAATGGTTAGCCAACCTGTAAGGACTTGTAATGTTGTCTTCCCTAGACGTTACCATTAAGCCATTACTTTCCGCTAAGAAGGGCCATCCCGCCAAACACTCGATTGTGATAGTATGCCAGCCATTCCTTGAACGGCTGCAATTCGGGAGAGGAATAGACGATGTCAGTTTTTATCAGACAGTGTCAGAGAAAGGCTTGTGAGGGTAAGAAGATTTGCAAGCACAGGCACTATCATTACGATTTCTGGATCAAGAGCATCCGCTATCGGGGATCGATAAAAGAAGCCAGGACCAGAGATCAGGCCGAGCAGGCAGAGATCAGGATCATGAATGAAGTCTTCGAGGGCACATACGGCTCGCGTAAGAGGGTCGCGCCGCGCTTCGAGGAATTCGTGAATGATACTTACCTGCCCTGGGCGAAGACTAATAAGCGCTCGTGGAAGTCCGATGAACTCCGGTGTAAGACTCTCGTCAAGCACTTCGGCTCAAAGCGCATGGACGAGATAACGGCGGAGATGATTGAGAAATACAAAACCGCCCGCCGCGGTTCAATCACGTGGCGCGGAACTCCGCTGACCGAGGCCTCTGTTAACCGCGAACTGGAAGTTTTCTCCAAGATTTTCGGCAAAGCGATTGACTTCGATAGAGTCAGCCACAACCCGTGCAGGAAGGTTGAGAGGTTCGTCCTGCGCAACACGCGGGCCAGGTACTTCACCCATGAAGAAGAGGAAAGGCTGATGAAGGTGCTGACGGGAACGTTGGCGCACATCCGCCCTATCGTGATCGTGGGCATCGGCACCGGGCTTCGCCCGCCCTCCGAGATATTCAACCTGCGACGGTCGGACGTTGATTTTGAGCGCAACGTCCTACGGGCCGGGACGAAGACCGATGAGGAGCGAGAGATTCCGATAGGTAAGGCCGTCCGGGAGGTCTTGCTCGATCTCTACAACCGTAACGCCGGAAGCGAATACCTGTTCGTTAGCTGGCGCACGGGCGACCGGTTCAAAGAGGTCAAGAACGGCTTCCGCAACGCGCTCAAGCTCGCAGGGATCAAGGGGGCTTCCCTCTACACCATGCGCCACACCTTCGGCACGAGGCTCGGAGAGAAGGGCTACACCGCATACGAGGTCATGGCGCTCATGGGGCACAGGGACATCAAGACCTCTGCCAGATACGTTCATTCGACTGACGGGCGTAAGCGCGAGGCGGTCGAATCGATCTGGGAGCGGAGTCCCCACAAAATCCCCACAAATGGGGAGCAGCTACTACAGCAGGCGGTAAGTAGCTAGAAAAATGGGCGAAAAAGGCACAGAAGCGGCGAAGTGCGAGGATTCGAGTCCCGTCGACTCCGCCATTAACATCTGAAAATGGTGGCACTCGCACCCGTCCTTTGCGGCGGGTGTTTGTGTTTTTGGTGGGTGTACCTGTGAGATTGGACCCGAGTTCCCTGGCGTGCTACTCTCTGACGCGTTTCACTGACGAGGTTTCGGCCGGTCTTTATCTTCTTTGCAAGGCGTTGCAGAAAAAGTATCCGGGAAGGCCGACGGATATTATTCCGAAGAGGCATAAATAAGATTCTTAAGGAGATTTAAGATGCCCAGAAAGTTAACTGCGTTCATGACGACGCTTCTCGTTTTCACGCTGCTCGCCGCCGGGTGCAGTAAGTCTGGCGGCGCGACGCCGACCGCGACGGCCAAAGCGTTTTACGACGCCGCGAAGGCAAAAGACGTCCAGACGCTTAAGAACTCGCTGTCGAAAAAATCGCTTGAGGTGATGGAAGCGTTCGCCAAGATGGGCGGCAAGACGCTCGACGACACTCTCAAGGAGCCCTCAAATATGCCCCCGGCCTTCGAAGCACGCAACGAGAAGATTACGGGCGACACGGCGACGCTCGAAGTCAAAGGCCAAGGCGACAAGTGGGACACGTTGTACTTCGTCAAAGAGGACGGCCGGTGGAAGATCGCCTTCGACAAAGCAATGGAGAACTCCATGAGGGACGGCGGCCCGAGTTCTGACACCGACCTACCGCCACCGAGCGCCGGAAAGGGCGAAGGCGAACGCCCCACCCCGTAGCGCTGCGCCATTACAGAGAAGCGCGCCTGTCTCGTCTCAGGCGCGCTTCTCTGTTTTCACAGCGTAAAGGCCCTAGCCGGGTCTTCTTATTTTTCCGAGGGCCCGTTTCCACCAGGAGGTTGTTAAATAGCCTTGCTTATAGCAGTCCTCATAAATCTTATTCCAAAATGTTTCGTGGAATACGCGGTCCTCTTCCTTGAGGGGTTCTTTATCCCAAACTTTTCTTGCTGCCCTGACTTTCCCCATGTACAAAAAAGTCTTGGCTTCGTCGAGTAGCTTGTTGGCTTCCGCCATTTTACCGTCGCTGTCATAAGGCAGGCTCATGGCCGGTATATATAACAATCAGAAGCAGGGCGCAAGGCTATGCTTCTTAGGATAGCGCGTCAGTTCAGAGTTCAAGCTTGAACTCTGAACTCTTTTCTTCAACTTGCCCTGCCTCTTCAAAGGAAAATTTGTAACCTCCGAAGCCTCGTCGTCGTCTTCAATAATGGTAGGCCGGTCTCTCCCGATGGGCATCAGTGGGATGCTCGTGGGGGAATCCGGCTAATTTTTTTCGGACAGAGGGAGAGGGAAAGGTCATGAAGAGGTTACTGGCATTCGCATTAACACTGGCTTCGTTCGGGTTCGTCGCTTCGACCGCGGAGGCGAAGGCGGCGGGGACGGCTGTCTCGGCCAGTGTTGTTAGTTCTGCCAACGCGCCCGAGCCGCAGTGGGGGCAGCGTGGGAGAAGCAATCGCAACCGTTGGGGCAGGCGCTGGAATCACGGTGTCCGCATCACGACACAGACACGCCTCGTGCGTTTCGGCAGGCGGCTCTTCCGCGAGACTTATCAGGTCCGCACCCTGCCGAATGGCAGGACGCAGACCACTCTGATTAGCCGCGTCAGAGTCCGCTAAGCGCGCGACAAAACAGAACGAAAGGCCGGCGCGTCCGCGAAGGGCGCGCCGGTTTTCTTGCGAGCAAGAGGGCTTTTTCCGTGCAAAAACCGTTGGGAATTTGGCTCAAAAACTAACTATTGACAAACAGCGCCGAAACATCATTAACTAAGAATGTCGCCGGCCGCCGCTTGCGGGTCGCGCGGCCACGATCTTTACAAGACGGTTGCACACGATAAAGGCAAACCCGCCGCGAGGCGGGGACGCAAAGCCGTGAGTCTCCATTCTCGGAGATTGTCTGGTTGCCGAAGGCAATTGGAAAGAGCCTGGACTTCAAACTTTCCACTGCTCGAAGTGGGGAGTATTCTCTTCAGCCGCGCTGACTCACAAGCCCGGCAGCTTTTGAAGCCCACGCCGGAATCAGACACGCTTGCGCCCCCTGGCCGTATTGATTCCCTTTCCCATTATCTCCTTCCAAACCTGAACCAGACCAACTGAAAGTTACGGCAGCACGGGCCTGTCATTGCCCTTCTGTCTGCCTACACGCGCGCGACAAACGTGCGCGGCCATCCCTGACCTGAGCGCCCGCTGTTAACGCGGGCCCGCGACCCTTTCGGTCCCGCCGTAGCGGGGCCGTCAAAGCCTTCCGAAACCAAAGGAGATAATTTGATGTTCAAGAAATTCTTCGTCACCGCAACGGCCTTCCTGGCTCTCGCCTCCATCAACGCCCTCACGGCCAACGCTCAATCCTCCTGCCCGGTCACGGACAACTTCGGCGTCCGCCCGCTCCTCGCCGCCGATAAGTCCCTACAGTCTCAGATCGAAGTCACCTATTTCACCACCGACGACCCGAACGCGTTTATCTCCGAGAAGGCCGGCGCGCGCCGCAGCGCGAGCTACAAGAGCCTCGACGCGCAGCAGTTCGTAGCCCGCCTGGAGTCCTTGGAGAAGTCCGGCCTGGCGAGCATCAGAAAGCGCGAGTCGGCTTCGTCTTTCCTGGGCGAAGTGGCCGAACTTAACTTGGAGCGCGGCCCTGAAAGCTCCGGCGGAATGATTAATGCGAGCCTGGCGAGCGGCCTTAAAGGGCTCGACCGCCGGTCGGAGATTAACGTCACCAGAGCGCTGACGAACGAGCAGGGCTACTACCGCGTAAGCCTGCTGTCCTGGTTCGTGGGCGGCGGCCGGCAGACCGTTGACTATGACGCCATAGTGCTCCTCAAGCCTGGGCAGACCGCTGTCTTCAAGCTCATGAGCGACAATGAGGCCAAGCGCACGGGCGCGGCGCGCAGCTACGTGGCCGTCACCATGCGCTCGGTCAGCAGCCCGAGCCTGGCGTCCCTGGCGCGTCGTTAATATCGACTGGAGGGCGCTATGTCGCCGAACAGGATGAGGCCGTACCTTTACGGCCTGCTGGTTATCACTTGCCTCTCCCTGCTGCTTCACGCAGCTCCTGGGACTTCCGCCAGTAAGTCCGGCGGTGAGGCGGCGATGCCGAAACAATGCCGCGCGGGCAAGACCGCGACGGAGGCTTTCGGCTGGCGCTGGAGGCCGGGCGCGCGCGTGAAGGTCTACTTCCTGAAGGACAACTTCAGCCGCGAAGAGCTTGCGGCCTTCACGCGCGCCGTCAGTAATTGGAACACGGCGCTCGTGGAGATAGACTCTCAGGTCGTCTTCGTCGATGGCGGCGAACGCGAGCTGGTCGCCGAAGACGACGCGAGCGTCACGGTCCTGCGCGGCGTCCCGAAGGGGAAAGATCGACTGGGGCAGTTGAAACTCTACTCCATGTCGAACGGCGTCATGCGCGCGACCATGATCATCAGCCCGGCCGTCACCGACCTGGACGCGCTGACAAGTTTAATGGCACACGAGCTGGGCCATTCTTTAGGGCTCGGCGACTGCTACGGCTGCCGGCGCGGCACGACCACCATGGCCGCGTTCAAAGACAGCAACGAAGGCAACGACGTCTACGCGCCCAGCGAGTGCGACAAGTACGTCGTCGCACAGGGGTACGCCGGAGACCGCAGCAGCGATCAGCCTGTTTCGAGCGAGGGGAGATAAGACTCAACACCTGAGGTTCAAGAACTGGTCAGGCAGAGAGGGGCGGGCTTCGTGGCTCGCCCCTCAACTTTTCCGCTGACCCGCCAAAAATAAACCTTGACGACCTACTACGTTTGTCGTAGCATCAGCCTCAAATGTAGTATTCCCGCATTTGAGGAGGTCGTCATGGTTCGCTCGCGTCTGCTCCAGTTAGCCGCCTATTCAATCGTCGCGTTGACTTTTCTGCCGCTCGTGGCCCGCGGGCAGGACAGCGCCGAGAGTTATCACCGGCAAGGCATGGCCCTGGCCGACGAGGGGAGGGACGACGAGGCCGTCAAGAAGTTGAAGCGTGCGCTCGCCCTCAGGCCGGATTTCGCCCTGGCTTATAACGACCTGGGCTACGTCTACTTCAAGTCCCGAAAATATGAGGCGGCGGCGGCGGCCTACGGCGAGGCCGTCCGGCTCAAGAATGATTACGCCCTGGCCCACAACAACCTGGGCATGGCCTTGAGCGCATTGGGGCGTTACGACGAGGCCGTCGCGGCCTTCGAGCGGGCCGTCCGGTTGCAGAAAGATTACGCCGCGGCCTACTACAATCTGGGCGCGACGCTTTACAAGGCGGGCCGCAGCCGCGCCGCCGTGGACGCCTTCCGACAATCCATCCTGCTCAGGGCCGATAGCCCGGAAGCGCACAACAACCTGGGGGTGGCCTATGCGGACCTGGGCCGATACGACGAGGCCGCCGAAGCCTTCAGGAAGGCTTTAACTTTCCGGCCCAATTTTGTCCCGGCGCTGCGCGGGCTGGGGCTGGCCTCGCACAAGCTGGGCGACACAGAGGCCGCGCTTGCGGCCCTGGAGCGGGCCGTCGGCTTACAACAGGACGACCCCGAAAGCTTCAACAACCTGGGTGTCGTGTACGCCGCTTTGGGGCGGCACAAGCAGGCCATCGCCGCCTACCAGGAGGCCATCCGCCTCGACCCGCAGTACCACGAGGCGCGCTTCAACCTGGGCGCGGCCTACCTGAGCATCAACCGGAAAGACGAGGCGATCAAACAGTACGCCGCGCTCAAGACCAGCCAGACGAATTTCGCCGACAGCCTCTATCGCCTCATCTATCAGGACAAGCTCCTCATCCTGACCTACAAGGAGTGAGCCGGCAAAAGTATTGACACCCTACTACAATAGTCGTAATCTCAGCCATCTTCGTAGTAGTTACATTGAGGAGGGAAATGTGACTAAAGAACAAAAGAACGTCAGGCTGACGAAGTTCGAGCTGGAGCTGATGACCGCGCTGTGGGAATTGGGCCAGGCGTCCGTCAGGGAAATCCAGGAGAAGCTTCCCGAAAAGAAGCGGCCGGCCTACACGACCGTCCAGACCATCGTCTACCGGCTGGAAGAGAAGGGGGCCTTGCGCCGCGTCAAGAAGATCGGCAACGCGCACATCTTCGAGGCGGCCGTCACCCGCCAGTCCACGCACCGGAGGCTGATCAACGAGCTGTTAGACCTGTTCGGCGGCTCGGCGCGTCCGCTGATGGCGCATCTGGTCGAGACGGGCAAGCTGTCGCTCTCAGACGTGCGCGAATTGGAGAGCGACCTCCTGAAGCAGGACGGCCCGCCCACGAAAGGCGGCCAGGAGAGCAGAAAGCGCGGGCCGCGAGCGTAAAAGACTTGGTGCTGTCGAAAGGAGCAGCGAACGATGCCTTTCTACGAGCCGTTGGTGGAATGGTCAAGGTGGGGCTGGCCCCTGCTCGTCAATCATCTCTGGCAGGCGACACTCTTTTCCCTCTTCGTGCTGGCAGTCGCCGCTCCGCTCACGCGCGCGCCGGCGCGTGTGCGCTACTCTCTCTGGCTCGTCACCCTTTTGAAATTCGTTCTGCCGGGAGCGGCCCTGGCCCTGCTCGTCAGGCAGACGGGCGTTGACGGCCTGTTCGCCGCGACTGGCGGCGGGCCGGCCGCGGGGCTGGCGATAGAACCTTTCCTCTCGCCCGTGGCGAGCCATCCCGTCCTCGTCTATGCGGCCAAGGAGGTCGTGCCTGGCGGCGGGTCTGCCGCCGCGGCCTACGTGGCCGCCGTACAGGAACAGGGCGGCCACTGGTACTTCGCGCTCACCATCGTCTGGCTCATCGGCTGTGCCATTTTGTTCGGCTCCTGGGTGCGGCAGCGCAGGCTCTTGTCCGCAGCCGTGAGGGCCGGAAGGGTCGTGCATCACGGCAGGGAGTTGGAGATTCTGGGGCGCGTCAGGTCGTGGCTTGGCCTCCGGCGGAAAGTGACGCTCGTGGTCTCGCCAGAGATTGCGGAGCCGGGCGTCTGGCGCACGCTCCGGCCGGTCGTGGTGCTACCCGTGGGCGTCTCCGAGCGGCTGAGCGACGGCGAACTCGAAACCGTCATGATGCACGAGATGATTCACGTCGAGCGTTGGGACAATTTCGTCGGCTTCGTGCAAAGGATCGTGTGCTGTCTGCTCTGGTTCCACCCGCTCGTCTGGCTGCTCGACAGGCAATTGCTCGCCGAGCGCGAGCAGTCGTGCGACGACACGGTCATCAGGCTGAGCGGTGATTCCAGGTCTTACGTCAATGGCATCACGAAGGTCTGCCGGCACAGCATGGGGTGGGAGCAGTCCGGCCTCTCCAGCGCCACCGGCTCGGACTTGAAGAAAAGGATCAAGCGCATCACGGCCGCTGACATCAACAGGATTCCGTCCGTCCTGCATCGTGCGCTGCTGTGCGCAGTCGTGGCCGTGCTGTTCGCTCTCTCGACCGCGTCAGGGGTCATCAGCCGCGGCGAGGCTCAGGACAAAAGTTCGATAGCGGGCAATGCTGACCCGCGCTTTATCGTGACGGGCCCCGCGGAGGCCCCGGCCAAAACCGGGCCAATTTTTGCAGTGAAGCTCCCGGCGACCACGCTTCCGCCGCCGCCGCAGGCTGCGACCACGCTGATGAAAGAATCGAGGGGCGCGCCGGTTGAAGTCAGAGCCAACCCGGACCAGTTAGAGCAGACGGCGCAGCCAGAGCAGCAGAACGGCCCGTCAATCGTGGCGCTGGTCAACCAACCCAAACCTCCACTGCCGCCGCCTCAGGACGTGCAGCCGTCGGCCCCGGCGTCGTCAGCCGCCTTCATCCCCGTCTCGGCGGCCCAGATTGATTTAACGGAGTTCGCGGGCCGGTACGAGGTGGACCCGTCGAGGGTCGAGAATTTTGTCCTGGACATCACGCTCGAACGCGGCGAGTTGTGGCTCAAGCCGTCGCACGCGGACAGGCGCAAGCTGCTGCTCATGGGAGACATGAGCCTGTCGGACTCGTACTCGGATTTCGTCTTCACGCCGATCAGGAACAAGGCCGGGCGCGTGACGGGGCTGCGGCTCAACTCCTGGGACAACAACATCACGGCGCGCAAACTGTCGCTCTCGCAGCCGAGCATGCAGGGGAACGTGACGTTCAGACTGAGCGGGCGCGCGAACGCCAGGATAGTGGCGGTCGCGGGGTCTTTCAACAACTGGAACCAATCGCAATTCCTCTTCGCGCGGGTCGGCGACGAGTGGGTCTGCAAGATCAAGCTCCCGCCCGGAGAGTACGAGTACAAGTTCATCATCGATGGCGATTGGCTGGTTGACCCGCGCAACCCGAAGACGAAGCACGACGACAGGGGGAACGTGAATTCGGTTCTCATCGTCGAGTAACGCCATGTGCAGGGTTGAGCCCCGTTAGGGGCGGCCTGAAAATAGCCCAGCACTTCAGTGCTGGGTAGAAGTGCGAAAATTTTATTGAGTCCCGTAGGGACGATTGAACATGCCCTGGCCTTTTGTTCAATCGTCCCTACGGGACTCAATCATTTTTCTGCGTCTGCTTCCCAGCACTGAAGTGCTGGGCTATTACCAATCGCCCCTGACGGGGCTGAACGCTAGCGAGTAGGTGAGCGCGGCTGCTTAGCCGCCCGCCGAATAGGTAAAGCCCACTCTGGTCAGGGCGGCCTCCTCGCCGTTTTCCATCTTCGCGAGCGAGAACCGACCGAAAGCTGCTCTACTGCTGCCCGGCCGGGGTAAACGCCGGGCCGGCATTTGTGTTGTTGAAGAAATGGTTGTTATTGTGCGAGCTGAGCGCGGCGCCTCCGGAAGTAACCAGGTTAGTGTTGCTCACAATACTGGTGTTCGCAATATCCACTTTCGTCCCGGCATTGCCCGCCGCGATCCCTGTGCTGCAAGAGAAGATCACGGACCCATCGACGTGTATGGCGCCGGAGTTCGAGGGCGCATTGACGGCGATGCCTGCCGTCGTGCAGTTGGTAATGTAAGCCCCACGGATGGTGAGGAAGGCACGATCCTTCGCGTTGATGGCGGTCGTCATCTTCTCGATCCGCACATCCTCAAACGTCCCGAGCACGAAACCCGTGGTGGTGTTCATCTGGATGCCGACCCCGGTATCAGTGAGCACCGTATTTTTCACTGACACTTGCGAGCCGGTTTCACCGAGGGCCACGTCAATGCCCGTCGTTGAGAAGTTCTGGATGTAGCAGTCTTCCACATGTAACCGATTGGCGCCGTTAGTGTGGACCCGGATGGCAGTTAGTCCGGTGTTTGTGCCGACGGAGCCGCTCAAGCCCGCGCCGTTGATGGAGAGGCGGCGCAAGGTCACCCTCCTCTTGGGGTCATTGGCGCTCACGCCGATGCTGATGCTAACGCCGTTCGTGCCACTGGCAAGGATGGAGCCCAATGCTGCCCCGCCGTCAATGGTAATTGACTTCGTGATGGTCACTGCGCCAAAGCCGCCCGAGTCGAGGGCGTCAATCTCGCCATTGATGGCAGTCTTGGAAATAGCCCCGGCGAAGGTCTTACAGGGGGCGGTGCGGCTGCACGGGTTAGTGTCATTGCCCACACCGGACACCCATGTACGGACCGCCTGCGCTTGCGCGAGGGAGGCGCCGGCCATGATGAAGATGGCGCAAGTTAGAATTTTAAAGGTGGTAGACAGGGTTTTCATAGCAAATCTCCTTACAGATCTGGTTGTTGATTGTGGGGCGACGCTTGCGGGGCGTCACATGACCCGATGAAAAGAGAACGAAGCCGTTCCTGAACTTGGCCTGGACTTGTCTTTACAAAGCCGCCGAGCGCGTATCACGAGCTAGAGCTTGCAGAACTAATCTACCGATGATTACAGGATAAAATCGGTCGCGGAGGTTTTACTGCTCGACCCGGATATCGCCCGCCCCGCGTTGGACTTCGACAAAGGAGTAGGCCGAGAACGGGAAACTCTGAGTGCCTACTGGCTCGACCTTCTTCGGATACTCCACCACTTCCCGGTCTTCGCGCTCCTCATCCCATGTTTCCCATGTCGTTCCGACCCCCGGGTCTCTTTCCCACTCCGCATCTCCTACTTCCCATCCCTCCGGTGTCGGCGCATAAATGCCCCAGGTCAGCTTATCCGGTGTCTCAGTATTATCACCGTTGTCTTCAACCGTTATCAGCACCCGCTGCCCGATAAAGCTGCTGATGCTGGAGTCCCTGACAGTTCCGCTCATCACTGCCTGGTTTCGCTCCACCACCAGGCCATCAAAGTCTGCCTTGATGAAAAACCCCTGGTACTCTTCATACCGCTCGCCTGTGCCGTCCACGTCCTGGTCTGCAAACGGAGCCTCGTCGCTTAACGTCAGCTCGCCGGTCGTACTGCCGTCCTCGCGCGTTCTGGCGGTGAACTCTGCGTACTTCGTATAGCCATCTTCTAAGGAAAACTGGTAGCTGCCGCTGGCAGCTTGAGTTTGGGCAGTAACCGACTGCGGTGTGGCGAAGCTCAACAGGAACAGCGTGAAAATTGAAGCAAATACTTTGACCTTCATTGTGGAACTCCTTAGCTAAGGTTAAAAAGGCGCCGCGGGGTGGATTCTCAAGGGAAATCTGTCTGAAATTTCCGCTCTGAAGTCCTGTCGTCAACCCTGGCCTGCTGCTCATCGGCTGCACAATACTTGATACGCGGGAAAGAATCTTTAGGGCGTTCTGAATTTCTCCTGAAAGACTTCTGAAAGTGCTCTGCCGACCTCTCAAGTCTTGAAGACGCCGCCTGGAAATTCCATGAGTCTCTAAACGAGAGTGGCCGGGGGTCCCGCTACTGACGCGTAGCACAGCGGCTTTTGCGCAAAAGGTGTGCGCGTGCAGACGAGGCCGTCCGCTCTCCGCGCTTCATGTTTAAGAGGGTTGTGATGATCGGGTGTGGGAGTTGGCTAAGCGCAGCTTCAGGGGCGGCCGATTATTTCAGCCGTCCCGACGGGACTCGAATATTTTTTGGCTCAATTCCCAGCAATAAATTGCTGGGCTATTTTCAACAGCCCCTGACGGGGCTGAACATTACCCGCCCGCCGAGTAAGTAAAAGCCAATCTGGTGAGGGCGGCTTCCTCGCCGTCTTCCATCTTTGTGAGCGTGCCTTTCAGGATCAGCTCGTCTGCCGCCGGCGGGTTCTTGGAGAAGTCGTCCAGCCTCTCGAAAGCGCCCTTGAAGCTGTAGCTGACTCCGCGGACTGTGGTGGTCGTGAAGGTCAGGAACTTGCCTTCCAGCTTGGGGTCCACGAGTTTGTAATCCTTCGCGGCCCTCTCCTTCGGCCTGATGAAGCCGTTCAGGTCGGCCGCGTTGCCGTCGGCGTCGATGGTGGCGAGGCTCAGGTGCTCTATGTCCGCGAACTCCGCGGGCAGTTGTCCGGCCGGGAAGTAGGCCCCCGTCACGTCGCCCTCATCTTCCTTCGCTTCGCCCTCCTCCTCCTCCTCTTCTTCTTCGTCACCGGCTTTGGAGTCGTCGCCGGGCGATGTCGTGGTGATGGAGGAGCCCGACGGGGTTGGCGTGCTGGCGGGCTTGTTGGTGTTGGTGGGCGTACTACTACCGCACCCCGCGGCGAATAACGCTAAGAGCACGCAGACCCAGAGTAAGCGATTCATCCCGAAGCCTCCCGGCGTTTAATTTAGCTGAACGTTGCTCACATGCAGCGGCACGGCCTGGTCTTGACTTCGCCGACGGGCATGAAGCCCTTGCCGTCCCAGCGGTACTGCGTGATTTCGTTGCGTTCGCATTGTGTGCCATTTCCGAAGACGCGCTCGACCCTCAGCATCCCGTCGTCTACGTCTATGTAGTGGTCAAGCTCGCAGTCAACCGCGTTGGCGACGACCAGGGTGGCGAGCAGCGCGGGCGCGCCGCCGCGCAGCGTGTAGACGCGCGCCTCGGCCATGTTGAAGCCGCCGACGGGGCCGTAGCGGAAGACGAAAACCGCCTCCTCTTTCTTGTCGCCCGTCAGGTCGCCGTAGTACGGCCCGTCCGCCAGCATCAGCCCCCATTGCTCGTCGGGCGCGACCGTCTCGGCGTAAAAGCCGTCTATCAGTTTGTATGACCTGCCGCCCAGCGGGAACGTGTAGTTCATGAAGTCAATCTGGATGATGTTGATGACGGCGGCCTCCGCCTGCGCGGGCGGCCTTTGTCTCCTGCTGCTGCTACCGCTGCGCGACTGTGCCAACACTCCCGCCGCGCACACCAGCGCCAGGACAACAGCCGTCACGAATCGTTTGAGCATCCACGGGTTCCCTTCCTGTTCGGTTCTGTTGAGGGATACATTAAATAAGTTTCCGTAATTTTTCTACGTCGGAAGGGGTAGTGGTTCAGTTTGGAGTTGAGTGTGATGTGCGTCGGACTCACCGCAGAGACGCAGAGAGCGCAGAGGGGGCGCAGAGGTGTTGAGTCAACTCTCTGCGCAACCTCTGTGTCCTCTGCGTCTCTGCGGTGAACGCCGCTTGAGCACACACTCTTCTTCAACCTGACCCACTAGCTCGGAAGGCGTCCATTTGCCACGGCCCTTGAGTTGTGGTACTTTTGGCCCATCGCCTAGGGCGGTTCGTCTTTCGCCACTCCCGCGCCGGACACACTGTTTACCTTCCCTGGCTATACTGCACTGCGGTCCCGTTGCTTCACTGCTCCTAACCGCAATCCCTTTTTCCTAAGTCGCTAAGGCGACGTTTGCCCAGAGTCATAAATATGCACAACTCACAATTTCTCCAGAAGCGCGCCCTGTTCGTGCTCATTATCATCTTCGCCGCCGGCGCACTCGTCTGGCTGTCGAGCGTGCCGGGCGAAGCCGCGGGCGGCCCGACCCCGACCGCCGCGGTCGCCCCCACTCCCTCGCCCAGGCCCACGCCGCCGCCCCCAGGGCCGGACGGGCTGATAGCCTTCGCCAGTTTCATACCGGACCAGCAGTTCGAAATCTTCGTCATGACCTCCGACGGCCTGTACCCGACGAGGCTGACTTACAACTCCGACAACGGCTCGGCTGAAATGCCGGACGAGTCGGACTTCCCGGCGTGGTCGCCCGACAACACCGTGATCGCTTTCCGCATCTTCAGCTTCGAGCCGAACAGGAGCGGCCTCTACTTGATTGACGCCGACGGCAACAACCAGCGTCCCATCGCGCACGGCTACGCCGAAAACCCCACGTGGTCGCCCGACGGCAACAGAATCGCCTTCATCGCCCAGAACCCGACCACCTTCAAGCGCGACATCCACATCGTAGACTCCGACGGCACGGACGAAGTGAACATAACCAACGACGCGGACCAGGAAGGCAAGCCGGACTGGTCGCCCGACGGCACGAAAATAGTTTTCATGCGCATCGCGGACGGGACGTGGAATATTTTCACGATCAACCCGGACGGCGGCAGCCTCACGAACCTGACCAACAGCACCACGCAGCCCAACTGGGACCCGGCCTGGTCGCCCGACAGCTCCAAGATAGCCTTCGTCAGGGGCAGCAACCAGATTTTCATCATGAACGCCGACGGCAGCAACGCTGCTCCGATCCCCGCCTTCGGCTATCAGCCGACGTGGTCGCCCGACGGCACGAAAATAGTTTTCACCGTCGGCCGCCCCGACAGCGGCGAGCTGTGGGTGATGAATGCGGACGGCTCCGACCAGAGGCCGTTGACGAACGCGCCGGCCGCCGCCGCGTTCAAAGAGAACTACGCGGCCAGTTCCCTGGCGGCGGACGCGAGCAAGCAGCCCAACTGGCAAAGGAAACAACCAGGCGTCTCGGTCAACGACGTCAGGGTCAAGGAGGGCAACACGGGGACAACCAACGCGGTCTTCACCGTCAGCCTGGGGGAGGCCAGTGACGATGTCGTGACCGTCGGCTACGTGACGGCGAACGGGACGGCCAGCAGCGCCAGCGACTACGCCGCCGCCACCGGCACGCTCACTTTCAACCCCGGCGTGACCAGTCAGACGGTCGTGGTCAAGATCAACGGCGATTTGAACGTCGAGGCTGACGAAAGGTTCTCCCTCAACCTGAGAAACCCGACGAACACGACCATCACCGACGCTCAGGGGGTCGCAACCATCGCCAACGACGATTTCGCGGGTACGCTACAGTTCAGCGTGTCCAGCTACACCGTCTCGGAAGCGGCGGCGAGTTTCAACGTCACTGTGACCCGCACGGGAGGCAGCCTCGGCGCAGTCTCCGTCAACTACGCGACCAGCAACGGGACGGCGAGCGCCACGAAAGACTACGACTCGGCCACAGGCACGTTCACTTTCGCCCCCGGCGAGACGACGCCCAAGACTTTCGCCGTAACGATAAAAAACGATCTGCTCGATGAAGCGGCGGAGAGCGTTAATCTCAAGCTCTACGGCCCGACGGGAGGGGCCAAGCTGGGGACGCGCAGCACGGCCATCCTGACAATCAACGACGACGACGCTTCCCCGAGCATGACGATCACGGACGCGAGGATGACGGAGCCCGACACAGGCACACGCAACGCCGTCTTCAACGTCAAGCTCTCGGCGGTGAGCGGGCGCAACGTCACCGTCAAGTACGTCACGGCCAACGGCACGACGACACCCGCCACGGCCGGCACGGACTACACGGCCGTGACCTCTTTAACGACCGTCACCTTCCTGCCAGGCCAGACGACCAGGACCGTCGTCATACAAGTCAAGGCGGACCTGCTCAAGGAACCCAACGAAACCTTCTTCGTCAAACTCAGCGGCGCGCTGTACGCAACAATCGCAGACGCGCAGGGCCTGGGCACGATTGTGAACGACGACTAAGGCTCGCAGTTCGGAGCCCTGAACAAAAAGGCGGCGGCCCCTTCAACGGAGCCGCCGCCCTTTTTATCCTCCTCAATTTTTTTTACTTGCTTACGCGCGCGCGAGTTTGCCGCGGCGAGGCTTTGCGCTCCCGCCCACAGCCCAGGCTTGAAAGCCACGCTTTTTCATGTGCCAATGTGCGGCGTTGATGTTCGCCACGGGGTCTTCGCGCCTGAGCCCTGACCTGCCCTCAGGCGTATTGCGCCACGTCACGAGGTCGAATTGGTAAAGGCCCACGTACCTGCCGCTCTTGCTGCGGGCCGTCGGCTTAAACCTCGACTCGCGCCAGGCGATGTGTACGACCTTCTCCTCAGGGAGTCCGTATTTACGGGCCGACGCACGGATCATGGCTTCTATCTCTTTAGGTGAATGTCCGTGGGAATTTTGTGGGGTTTGCGGGGCGGGCGGCGGTTGAACCGGCCCGACTCCGCGGGTGATGCCTTGCGCTGCCGGTTGTACGAGGATTCCTCCGGCGATGGCGACTAACAGGATTAATTTCAAATAAGCAGTATCTGCCGCTGTGCGGCTCTTTCGGTTTATCAACATAACGGGCGTGGATTTTACAACAAAAACCCGCCCACGGCCAGGCGAGAGCACGCGCAAGGCGCCCTCGCCTGGTCATGCCTTGCTCAGTTATTCGTTGTTAGTCGCCTTCCACGTCAGGCGTCCAAAAACGCTCCCAACTCGGCGGGGAAGAGTTAATATTCACCTGTTGGCTCACCAAAATCTGGTCGTTACTGATGACCCAGACGCGGGCACTCTGATTGTTCTGCCTCGCGGCAGTTATCTCGTAGCCCCTCAACTTGTCTTTGAAGCCAGCCACAGCCCAGCCGAACCAGTCGTTGGTACCGGGCCTGGACTGTTCGTTGAACAATATCTGGTAATCGTCGGTTATCCCAAAGATGCACGCGCCGTGGATGGTCTCATTGTTGCGCTTGACTGCTGTCTCGACGGCGACGATGTTGCGGAACTTCGGCGCGCCGAGCCAGTTCGGCCCGTTCCACGCCCCCCAGTTGCCGCCAGGCTTCTCCTGACCCATGCCCCAGAGCTGCATCTTCGTGTCGAGCGCCCACAGCGCGCCTCTCCCGTCGCCCTGCGTACACGCGGTGACTTCGACCCACTCGGCGGGGAGTACGGGCGGATTTGCCTTGAGGTCATGGGGCGTTTTGGGCCAATCACCCCAAGCGCTCCAATTGCCGGCCGGCATGCTCTGGGGGCAGGAAGTGAGTATGCCGTCCTCCGTGATGCCCCAGAAGCGCGCGCCGAAATTGCCCAGTTGCGCCGCAGCCATCTTCTTAAACCGAAAATTGCCTGGGGGTTTGTTCCAGTCCTTCTTCCAGTCCAACCAGTTGCCCTGCTTGTCCTGGCTGATTGACCAGAGCTGCCGCTTCATGTCGAGCACCCACAACTGCGCCTCCCCCTCGTGCGTCTGCGAGGCGCACAGCTCGTAGACCGGGTCCGGGTAGCCCCCGTGGGACCAACTGTTCGTCAACCACCCGTCCCAGTTGCCTCCCGGCGTCATTTGATAGTTGGTGTAGAGCCTGCCCTTAATGTCAACGCCCCAAATCTGTGCGCCGTTTTTGCCGATTAGTTGAGTGGCCGCCAGCTTGTTTAAGGCAGGCGCGTTTTGCCAGGCCATAAACCGATCCTCCTTCTTAGCATGTTGTGCGAAGTGAGTCCGAACGTGTCAGATGTCAGCGAGGAGTACCTTGCGTGAAAACTTCACCGGCTTGAATGGAAGATAAAGATGGACCTTGGGGAATTGGTTTGGTGCGAGATGGATTCCGAGTTGATGCGACCGGGCGAATAATACATGGCGACCATCGGGCGGTCAATTATTTTTTCGGGCCAATAATTTCTGCCACAAAATAATCCATCTTACAAAAAGGGTCGTAACAGGGCCTCCACGGCTTACTTTTGGAAGCCCCTGCATTAGATTGAAAAGGTTACTTCGCTCCTCAGCGCAGCGCCTCGCGCCCCTCCCTGCCCTCCTCGGCCTCGCGCCACTCGACCGACGCGTTCTTGAGCACGTCTCGTTAAGCGCGGCCGCCTGCGCAGCCGTCAGCATCTTCCGCGCGTGGACCCGGACTGACGGCTGGCCGGTGGACTTCCGGCAGAGGGCGTGGAGTTGCGCCTTTTTATTCTTCGCCTTCATTTTCTTACCTTCCCTTGATAGCAAAAAGGAGCGGCAGCCCCGTGAAGGGACTGCCGCTAAAGGCTCTATTTATCCGGTTGATTCGTTATGGCTCTCTTTCGAGGGAACGCTCCGGCATAGCTTCCGGCTGCGCGCCCTCACCCGCCCCGGAGTCCTCAGGCTTGACCTGCCTGTATGCCTCGCCCTTGAGCGGGCTGGCGTAGAGGTCCATCAAGTCCCAAGTGACGACTACCTCGTCCCACTCCCTGACGGGTTCACTCAGAGTTAGCCTGACCGTTCGCGTCTCGAAGTCGTATGTGACCGACTCGACACGCGCACTCCTCATGTTGTGCGTGACCGAGTAACGCACCGCGTCGACAGCCTGCTCGGGGTCGAGCATCTCGGGGAATTTCAACTCGACTGTTTGCCCCTCGGTCGAGATTGTCGGCTGGGCGCCTTGAGTCTGCTTGGCCTCTTGGGCAGGGGCGCCCGCTGTCACCGACTCGGCGGAGGTTGTAGTTGTCGTCGTGCAGGTGGCGGGCGTGGACAGTATCTTGTTGACGTAGTCGGGGGCGCCCATAGTGCCGCGCGCTGCGGCGGTGCCTGGCACCCTCTCCCAGAACACCGCTGGGTCCTGTAGTTGGGCCAAAGTCTTCGTCTTCAGGGCCGTTTCGCTCGGCCTGTACTCGTGCAGAAGTGCCCCCCACAGCCGCATCGTCCCGTAACCGTTGAAGGCCCGGATCGTGTCGAGGCGCAACTGCTCCTGACTGAAGTCCGGCGCTGGTAAAGGCAGGGATACTCCTGTGCTGCTCTGGATCGGGATTTCCGGAAGGCTGGCAGCCTTCCGCGCCGGGTTGATCTTCTGCACGATGTAGGCGCGGTACTGCGAGTTCGTCCGCAGGCTCTGCGGGTAACCCTTGGCGAGGCGCACCTTCTCCTTGAAGATGGTCACCCCCAGTTGCACGTTAGTTTGCCAGTTGAAGACGGCGTTGCGGCAGAGGTTCCTCATCGTCGGGTTTGCGAGGTAAGGGTTGAAGATGCCCAACGTACACGCCGAGTCAGCTTTAGTCACTTGGAAGATTCCGGCCCCGTTGTCAAAGGAGATTAGGGGCACACCCGACCCTGTGTTCGGCGCCGCCGTGAATTGCTTCTGGCCCTTATTGGAGCCCCCGCTCTCGTGGCAGGCCATGCGCTTTAGCGCGTCCCGAGCCTGCGCCAGCGGCAGCCCCAGGTAGTTTGCACCGAGTTGTGTCGCGGACTGGGAGTCTATCGCCGTACGCACATTGGAGGTCAGGGGATTTTGTCCGTTGATCAGGATAGGCGGTGTGCTCGCCCTAAGCGTCTGCCCGTTGACGACCGCTTCGGCGGTGAACGTCAGGTACCCGCCCCTGAGCATGCCGGCGCTACTTAAGGGTAGCGGCAGCTGTGCCGTGCCGGTCGTGGTTTTATTCTGGACTAAATCCCCGCTCAGGTCGATGAGGGCGCCTGTGCCCTCGCGCGTTTGCAGTTCGGCCTTCCAGGTGAATTGTGTGGTGGACGTCGGGTCTGGGGTCAGCCCGACCACCTTCGCGTAAGCTTTTATCGGGGGCATGGCAGGCGCGTTGGTAATGACGTAGGTATTGCTGACCGGGGCGGGGTCTAATTTGACCTCTATGGCCGCCGTGCTTACCCTGAAATATGAGTTAATGTATTTGCTGCGATTGCCTGCCTTGTCGTAAGCGATAATCAACGTGGAGTAGGCGCCCGGAGGCAGTTTCGCCCCGGAAGGAAGCGCGCCCGTAGTATTCCACTTGCCGCCCGAGTAAACGGTCGGCAAAGGGAGGCATATGCCAAAACACACTCTGTCATTGAGCCAGGCTGAGCCATTCCAGTAACCCTGCGAGCCCTGAAGCTGGATTTCCACTTTGTCTATGCCCACACCGTTAGGCTGGTCACCTGCAAGCCCCGAGATCGTCGTCAATGCACGGACCGTCGAGTCCGCCGCCGGCGCGCTAAGCGTGAGTGTAGTCGGGGCGTGGATGTCCAGTTTGAACTTCCGCTCGCGCTTGGTTCTATTGCCGGCCGCATCCTTTGCTTCGATAATAATGGTGTAGATGCCTGCGGGAAATAGGGCGGGGTTGGCGCCCAAACCTATGTGCGTCTTCGCGATTGGGTATCCCAAACATGGACAGTAAGACCAGTTATCGGGTTCCGGTGGCGAGCCGACCCAGTTATTAGTTCCGTTAAGGAAGTCCCCCTTTGAATACCAGTACTTGCCGGCGCTGTTGCGTAACAGAACCCGAAACCCATTATGACTCCCCACATAACCCCCTTCGTCGGACGGAAGCGTGTAGTAGTCAAAAATAATGTCGTAATTAATGACGCTACTATTGACAAGGTAAGGAGGCTTCAGCACCTCGCCGGCGGCCGGGGCGACGAACTCCAACGTCGGTGGGGTAACGTCTATGGGAAGCTGCTGGACCCTATAAGGTGGCGTGTCATAAATCTCGGCCGTCGAGTCTTTCCGGATGGTAAAGCTCCAGCCAAAGTTCCTGGCGGCAGTAGTTTTGTTTGCATCGTAGGTGAACGGTATCCGGTAGTCGAACCAGCACGGGTAGGTAGGATTAGGTGTAACGGTAGGAACCCCGTAGCGAAACCAAGTCGGGTTGCCCGCGTCGCTCTTAAGGAGCAATGTACTTCCCGCGTACACCCTGTGTAGGAAGTAACCGGAGCCTCCGTCAGGCCGAAGATTTCCTTGGGTCGCATACTCAGTGCCCTTATAGATGATGACAAATTTATCGAAATAATGGCTCACATTGTCTGTGCATGTCGCGCCCTGCCCCCGGGCGGTGCGGGGCACTGCCACAGTCAAAAACGTTAGCAGCAAGATGGCGAATGATAATCTGGTCGTAGTGAGGCGCACTGCGAGAGTGATCCTTCGGCTTCTATTCACGAGGGTAGTCCTTATGGAAATTGCCTATACTTAGAAAGCAGTGGGCGAAGTAAAGGAGTCTGGGCGGGAGGCGAACACGCGCCAGGCCCAGAGCAGCCTGTTACATAACGGAAAGCGCCAATAATTTACTGTAGAAGTAAGGCTGAGTCAATAAATTCCGGTCCGTTACTGGTGGGGACATGTTTCTTAAGCCCGCCGCTTGCTGTACAAGCCAGCTACAAAATAAACCTCAAAGAAACATCAAATTTTCTAAGCCCTTTCCTAGTGCCGGGCCGATACACAAACGCTTGCGCCGGCTATTAAACGTCCCGCCTACTAACGAGCCTTCATTCTGTCCCCCCACGACTTTGTGAATCCGGTGATTGTGCGAAAATTGTGCGAGGTCATTCTGGTGCATTTCGGAAGGGGGCTGGTTTTAGCTCCGTTTCGCCGCCCCCTTCCAGCCCATTACGACCCATTTTTCAGATAAAAGATTTCTGCCACAAAAGGCGGGCGCGCGGTGTTTGCCCTGTAGACGGACGAAATTTCGGGGCTTCGTGAGGGCAAGCCATTCTTTTTTTGAGGAGAGAATCGAGATGATGAAAAGAATTTTGACAGGCGCGGCGCTTCTTTGCCTGGCGGCCACGGCGTGCTGGGCGCAGAGTGACGGCCAGCGTTCCACGCTCAGTTGCCGCGACCAGGGCAACTCCTACGGCGACGGCTCGCGCGCGCGTAACTGCGAAGTTAAAGAGCAGACGCTCTCCGCGGGCGCGCTCGACGTGGACGCGTCGCAGAACGGCGGCATCTCCGTCAAGGGCTGGGGCCGCAACGAGGTCCTGGTGCGCTACCGCGTGCAGACGCAGGCCAAGACGCAGGCCGAGGCCGACAATCTGGCGGCGCAGATTCGTTTGACCACGGCGGGCGGACAGATTCGCGCCGAAGGGCCGGAGGGCAGCAGGAACGCACACTGGGACGTGAGCTACGAGATATTCGTCCCGCGCGAGTCCTCCAGCATCGCGTTGCGCACGCAGAACGGCGGCATCAGCATCTCTGACGTGCGCGGTCGCGTCCAATTCGAGGCCACGAACGGCGGCGTCTCGCTGAAGCGGTTGGGCGGCAGCGTCTCTGGTGAGACGGTCAACGGCGGCTTGAGCGTCGAGCTGACCGGCAGCAACTGGGACGGCGAAGGGCTCGACGTCAAGACGACCAACGGCGGGCTGAGCGTTTCTGTGCCGGAAAATTACTCGGCGCACCTGGAGACAGGGACCGTCAACGGCGGGCTCAACATCAGCCCCTCCATCGCCGAAGTGTCGCGCGAGACCAAGCGCCTCTCGGTCAACCTAGGGGCCGGCGGCACGAACCTCCGCATCTACACGACCAACGGCGGCGTCTCCATCAAACGCGGCGGCCGCGGCAAAGAGATGTAAGAGAGACGCACAACCAAAACACACGGAGCCGCACGGAGGGATAACTCTTCGTGCGGCTCATTCCTTTAAACATATTCCCGGCGCAAATCGTAGAGGCTTATGCTCACGCGCAACACCAGACTGACGCCGGAGGACTCGGATGCTTCTCGCACGTGTTTGCCTGTTCGCCCTGCTGCTGCTGCTCGCGCCGTCCCTCGCGCTGTGCCAAAACACCACGGACTTCGAGGTCGTCAAGGTCGCCGACGGCGTTTACGCCGCCGTGCGCCGTGAGCCTCCGGGGCTGACCGTCAACGCCAACAGCGTCTTCATCATCAACGACGAAGACGTGATCGTCGTGGACACCACCCTGACGCCCGGCTCCGCCAGAGAGACCCTCGCGGCGCTTAGGAAGTTGACAGACAAGCCCGTCCGCTACGTCGTCAACACGCACTGGCACGACGACCACATCATGGGCAATCAGGTCTACCGCGAAGCCTTCCCCGCTGCTGAGTTCGTCGCGCACGCTCGAACGCGCGAATACCTGCCCACGACGGGTCTGAACAATCGCAAGCTAGCGATGTCGCCCGACGGGTATCCGGGGTTCATCGCGGCGCTCAAGGGCCGGCTGGAGAAGAACGAGAGCGCCTTCGGCGGGCCGCTCGACGACGAGGAGCGCGCCACGCTCGCCAGCGACATACGTATCGCCGAAAGATACATGACCGAGAACCCTTCGGCCCAGGTCGTCCTCCCGACCTTAACGGTCGAAGACAAGCTGACGCTCCACCGAGGCCGTCGCACGATAGAGATTCTCTCGCTCGGGCGCGGCCACACGAGCGGCGACATAGTGGTGTACCTCCCCGCCGAAGGCGTCCTCGTCGCGGGCGACCTAGTCATCTGGCCCGTCCCCTACGTCGGCAACCCGCAGTCGCACCCAGGCGACTGGGGCGCGACGCTCGAAAAACTGATCGCCCTGCGCCCGGCCGTCATCGTCCCAGGCCACGGACCAGTTCTACGCGACGCCTCGTACCTGAAGCTGATGGCCGACCTCTTCGCGTCAATCAAACGTCAGGTCGAGACGGCGGTCGCGCGCGGCGACTCGCTTGAGCAGACGCGCAAGAGCGTCAACCTTGACGAGTTTCAAAAGTCATTCGCTGGCGACTCCCGCATGAGGAGAATGATTTTCCGCGGCTACGTAACGGGGCCGGCCGTTGACGCCGCCTACGCCGACGCGTCCGCGAAGAAGTGATGTATAATGTGCGGGTATGCCTGACGAACTAGAATTCGCAACTGAAATGATAAGGGTCGTAGAGGCCGTGAAGGGGCCGTCGTATCCCGCGGCGCGGGCCGTCTCGGCGGCCGTGCAGGCGCACTTCGAGCGCCATCTGGCGGCCGCGCGCCGCCGCGACCCGGAAGAGAAGCTTGCCCCGCAGCCCGACGCGCAGGCGATAGAGACGATCATAGACACTGCCTTTTGGGCCAGCCTGCGGCGCGAGGAAGGCGAGTCTCCGAAAATCTCGCTCACGTTTCTCCCGGCCGAGCAGGCCGCGCACCCCTTGAGGTTCGAGCGCCTGCTCCCGCTCACGCCCGCGGCGCTGGCGCGGCTCGCGCCCGCCGTGGAACGCCCAGGGATACACCTCGGCGTCTGGCGCGACGGCGACGAGCTGTGCGTCTGGGGGACGACGCGCGACATTCCCAAGCTGGGCTTCGTGCTCGAAGTGATTGAGCCGGGGCTGCTCGTCGTCAAGTACCGCCGCGGCCAGGAGACTGGCAAGTTCATCAACGTGCTCGTTCTCAAGGGCGATCAGATCAAAGAGGTGGACGAGCAGGGGACGAGTCTGCCGGACTGCCCTGGCCTCCTCAAACAACTGCTCGGCTTCGGCGCGCCCAGACCGCACGACGACTCCATCAACGCGCTCGTGCAGTTGGCCGCTTCGATGCGCGCGCACGGCCGCGGCGGCTCCTTGCTCGTCGTCCCGCACGACACGAACAACTGGCGCGAGTCCATCGTCTGGCCAGTCCTCTACTCTGTCAGTCCATCTTACGCGGAGCTGGCGGAGCTGATGCGGCAGAGCCACGATGAGAGGGAGACGCGGCTGTGGCAGGAGGCGTTTCAGGACGCGGTTGAGGCGACCGCAGGGCTGACGGCCGTGGACGGCGCGACCGTCATCTCGGATCAGTACGAGCTGCTGGCCTTCGGCGCGAAGATCGGGCGGCGCGAGGGCGGCCCGCAGGTCGAGCAGGTGGTCTTGACCGAGCCCGTCGTCGGCAACGTGCCCACGACCGTCCACCCTGTACACATCGGCGGGACACGCCACATGTCCGCCGCACAGTTCGTGCAGGATCAGCGCGACTCAGTCGCCCTCGTCGCATCGCAGGACGGCCGCTTCACGGTCTTCGCCTGGTCGCCCTGCGAAGAGATGGTTCACGCCCACCGCGTCGAGTCGCTGCTGCTATAAAATGCGGAATGCGGAGTGATGAATGATGAATAATAAGGCGGTTGGATTTTAATTCATCATTCATCACTCCGCATTCATCATTTCCTTACTTGCCCGCCTTCATGTCCGCGAGGCGCTTCTCGAATCTGGTGGTGTCAACCTTGTCGGCCTTGCCCTGCGCGATGGCCTTCTCGGCGATGGCGAAGGCTTCGTCTTTGCGGCCCGCCTGGTAGAGCAGGCTCGACTTGGTGGCGAGGTTCTGGAAAGTCTCCTTGACCTTGATGGACTGGTCGGCCCACTTCATGGCCTCGTCCCACTTGTCGTCGCCGGCGTAGAGGTTGGCGACCTGTAAGGGGAGGCGCCAGTCGGTCGGGTTGGCGGCAATCGCCGCGTCAACCTTGGAGCGCACCAGCGTCTCCACATTCGGGACCTCGACCGTGAAGGGCACGGCCATCTTCTCCCAGCGAATCAAGACCTGCGCCGCGTTCGGCTTGACTTCAGGGATGCTGAAGAGGAGCCACTCCTGGTTGTCCGCGGCCGGCTGCGGCTTGGCTGTAATACGCAGCACGTCCTTCTTCTCGTCGTAAGAGAAGCTGCCCCACTGGCCCGCGTCCGAATTGAAGATGACCGTCCACTCGTCTTTGCCTGGGATGGTGTGCAGGCTGTAAGTCCCGGCCGCGAGCTTCTGGCCGTTGATCATGACATCGTCCGTGACCGTGAAGGTCGTCGCCTCGTTGGCCCCTGTGCGCCAGACGTGGCCGTAGGGGACGATGGGCGCGTCCTTGGCGCGTGTGCTGGAGTCGTCTAGGGTCGCCGTGCCGGCAGCCGCGCCGGCCGGTGGGTCGCCCCAGATTTTGCGCCCCTTCACGCCTGGGCGGCTGTAGGTGATGGTGATGTCCGTGACGCCGATGGTCTGCGTGACGGTGGCCTTCTGGCTGGCGCGCGGCAGGCGGAGCGCCTGGTTTTGTGCCAGGGCGTGCGCCCCTGAGACGGCAACCAGCAGCGCGGCCAAGGCGAAAGTGTAGAAACGTGTCCGAGTCATCATCGTGTCTCTCCTGGCAATGAGTTCGTGAATCCTGAGTAGTAAAACGTGAATGGAGAAAAGCATGTTTCAACCCATTCACGATTTACGGTAGGCCACAGAGCATAAAGAAAGTCGCCAGCGAGGGCAACAAGCCTCCGCTGGCGACACGCTTTTTTAGGTTTTGAGACGGCCCTTACTGGTTGATGAGCCCCAGGAGTTCGCCCGCCAGATTCGGGTCCAGGGTCTTGAGAATTTCGTACTGCTCGCGCGCCGCGGCCTTGTCGCGCGCGCCCACGTAGGCGAGGCCCAGGTTGAAGTGCGCCATCGGCAGCTTCGGCCTGACCTTGAGCGTCTCCCTGTAGGCTTCGGCGGCCTCCGCGTACCGGCCCGCCTCGTAGTAGGCCAGGCCGAGGTTGAAGTGCGCCGCGGCGCTTTTCGGGTCCAGGCGGACGGCGTTCTTCAGACTCTCTATCGCTTCGGGGAAACGGCGCAGCTGCGCGTAAGCGTTGCCCAGGTTCTTGTAAGCCTGCGACAGCACATCGTACTTCGCCTGATACTCCTGCATGTACGCCTGGCCCGATTCCGGCACGAGGCGCAACACCTCCTTGCAGGCTGCGATGGCATCCTCGTAGGCCCCGGCCTGGTTGTAGACGTAGCCCAGGTTGTTGTAAGCCTCCGCGTAGTCCGGCCTGAGCTTGAGTAGTTGGCGGTAGACCTCCGCCGCCTCCGTGTAGCGGTTCAGCCGCGTGTAGGCGTAGCCGAGCGGGAAATACGCCTCGACGTAGCCAGGGTCGATGGTGATGGCCTGCTTGTACTCTTCCACGGCCTTCTCATACCGCCCACGGTCGTTGAAGATGTTCCCCAGCCCTGCGTGCGGGCGCGGGTCCTTTTCGTCGAGGCTTGCGGCCAGCCTGTACTGCTCTTCGGCTTCGGTGTAACGCGGCGTCGGGGCCTTGCGCGCCGCGTTGGCGCGCTCAATCGCCTTCTCCTTACGCAGGGAGGAGGGCGAGGACGAAGAGCCGCGTTTGACCTTTGGGTCTGCGGCCTGACGGACGACGAGCCCGGCCCCGCCTGAGATGTCTCTGTTTTGCGCGCGCGTGGCCGCGCCGCCGGGCGCGAGCGCGGCGATGAGTACCAGGGTCAGGCGGAAGATTAGTTGCTTCTTGCTTCTCATAACGTTATCTAGACTGCTGCGGGCTGAATCAATTGCCGAGCGAAGTGGGCTGGCGGCGCTATTATATTAACACCACTCGCGCGCGCGGGCCGGGTTATTTTAGTCTTGCAATCCGGCCGCGCACGGGTCATGCTCTCGGGCGCGACCGCTGATTCAACCTGGACGGAGAGGAAACAGTATGGCGACGGGTGTTGCTGAAGAGTTGCTCAGAGTAGTCGAAGCCTCCGCGGAGCGTCTGCGGGCCGTGAGCGAAGCGGAGGCCGAGGCCAGCCCTGCGGCGGGCCGTTGGTCGAAGAAACAGATTCTGGGCCATTTGATAGACTCTGCGGCCAACAATCACCAGCGCTTCGTCAGGGCGCAGGAGGGCACGGAGTACGCAGGCCCCAGGTACGAGCAGGAACACTGGGTCGCCTCGCAGGGCTACGCTGCGAGTGGTTGGCCTGAGCTGGTGGAATTCTGGCGGCTCTACAACCGCCACCTTGCCCAGGTCATCAGGCGCATCCCCGCGGAGAGGCTCGGCGTGAGCTGCCGCATCGGCCCAGCCGAGCCCGTGACGCTGGGCTTCGTCGTCGAAGACTACTTAGCGCACCTGAAACACCACCTGCGCCAGATAGAGGGCGAGCAGACAGGGTCTTTTGTTTCGACACTGGGTGATCCAAACGCATGACGGCCGAAGCGACTTATCCCTTTTCAGACCTCATCCTCTCGCGCCGCCTCGAAAAGGCAGAGGGGCGGAGCAACCTGGAGTTCGTGGACGCCCGCGCGCAAGTCTCCCCGGAGAGCGGCGCGTGTTGGATCGAGGTGGCCGGCACTTACGCCATGTACGACGGTGCGGGCTCGCCGCTGACGCAGACGTTCGGCCTTGGCATCTTCGAGCCTTTGACGAAGGCTGCGCTCACCGAGTTGGAAGAGTTTTTCCAGAGCCGCGGCGCGGAGGTCTTTCACGAGGTCAGCCCGCTTGCGGACCCCAGCGCGTTGGCGCTTTTGAACGAGGGCGGCTACCAACCGATAGAGTTCACCAGCGTGATGTTCATGCCCATCGAGCACGCGCTCAGCTCGGCCGCGCCGCGCGACGAGCGGCTTCGCGTGCGCGCGATCACCGAAGGCGAGTACGACCTCTGGGCGCAGACGGCGGCCCGTGGGTGGAGCAGCGAGTTCCCTGAGCTGACAGACTTCATATTGGAGTTGTCGCAGGTCGGAGCCAAGAGGGCCGGCGGCCTCTCGTTCTTGGCGGAGTTGGATGGGGAGGCGATTGCGACGGGCGCGCTCAGCATCTGCGAGGGCGTGGCGCTGCTGGCCGGGGCGAGCACCGTCCCGGAAGCGCGCAAGCAGGGCGCACAACGGGCGCTTCTGGAAACCCGCCTGGCGACGGCCGCCGAGCGCGGCTGCGACCTCGCCATGATGTGCGCGCTCCCCGGCAGCGCCTCGCAACGCAACGCCGAGCGCCAGGGCTTCCGCATCGCCTACACACGCATCAAATGGAAAATGCGGAATGCGGAATGATGAATGATGAATTAGAAGGCGAAGACCCCGCAGGGGTCAGGACTCTTGCCTTTAATTCATCATTCATCATTCCGCATTCCGCATTCCTTCTTTAGTACGGGCTGCCGAGTTCCTGGACGGTTTTGACTTCCCTGTAGCCTGCGGGGATATCGAAGAGCGCGGCGTCAAGCGGGGCGTTCGAGACATCCACGACTTCCTGCATTGACGACGAGGTGGGAGTCGCTATGGGTTCCACTTCGTCGCCGGTGTTGAACTTCATCCGGGTGGTCGTTTCGACAGGGTAGCCGAGTTTGGCCGTGCCCTCGGTCTTGAAGCGTATCTCGTCAACGCAGTC
The DNA here is from genome assembly GCA_963848875.1 of uncultured Acidobacteriota bacterium. Taxonomy (GTDB): domain Bacteria; phylum Acidobacteriota; class Blastocatellia; order Pyrinomonadales; family Pyrinomonadaceae; genus QHXM01. The sequence goes on along the minus strand of CAWKFJ010000005.1, from coordinate 2,399,413 downwards.
CGACTGGTCTACGGGAAACAGCGGCGCGTTCGACCCGTCCGTCGAGCAGCTCGCCCCGACCGGCAAGTCCACGTACCAGCCGTCCGTCTCCATCTCCATGTTCATGGGATTGCACGCCCCCTCGGACGCCGCGATCACGACCTTGGTCTTAATGCGCCTCGCCGTCAGCCCCATGACCTGCTTGCGCTCGCCCGTGTCCGTGGCGGTCGTCGTGTACGTGACCACGCCGCCCTTACGCGCCTTGCCCGCGGCCTGTCCCTTTGCCGCCGCGCCCGCGTTAGACGCGCCGAGCGGCGTAATCAGATAAGTCCGCGTCTTGTCGTTAATCTGAATCGAGCGCTTGAGGTCGCACTGGTAGATGCTCGTGTAGCCCACGCCCTCTGTGCGCTGGCGCGAGCCCTTGATGTAAGTCGTGGTGGTCACGCTCTGCCCGCCCGCCGTGCTCTTCGTGGTGATCTTGACGTCGGCCAGGACGATTGAAGCCGAACAGAGCAAAGCGACAGTGAGCGACACGGAGCGCATGAATTTCTGGCCCCAGTGAGTCCGAGTCCACTCCGCCTGCGGCGCGCGCCGCCGCCTGAACGAAAAGACGCCGAAGACTCTCGCCAGTCTGGATTCCGAATTTTGATGATTGCTTTTCCGCATTTCGCCTCTCCTGATGGTGTCGGGAAATCCCGCCTTACCCGTAAACGCGCAAAGCGGCGGCGAAATGGATCAGCGGCCTCTCTTTGCGACAAAAGCGACGCGCCCGCCCGCCAAATCTGTGCCAAGTTCTGCCGAAAGCTCTGTGAGGCGCGAGAGGATGTCGCGGGCCTCTGCGGGCGCGGCCGGTCGCGGCAAGTATTTGTCGAGCACGACCGGGCGGACTTCGGCCGAGACGAGGCCGTCTTTGCCGAAACGGCAGCGCAGGATGACGCTCTCGACGACTCTACGGCCGAGGCTCGGCGGCGAGTCGAAGACGAAATTCCCAAGTGAGTAGGCGACGAGCGCCCGGCGCGCGCGGCCCGACGTGAAAGCTTCCAAACCCTGTAGCGTGTGCGTGTGATGGCCGAGCACAAGGTCCGCGCCCGCCTCTACGGCCACCTGTGCCAATTCGCGCTGGCGCGCGCTCGGCCGCGAGGCGTACTCGACGCCCCAGTGAAGTGAGACGACGACCACGTCCGCGCCCTCTCGCGCTGCTGCGACAGCGCGGCGCAACGACGCCGCGGACGCCCGCCCGACGCCCGCCCAAGCGTCCCGCCTTGGCCCGGCCAGAGGCTCTACGTCCGTGAAGGCTACGAAGGCTATCTTGATTCCATTGACGGTCAGGACGGCGGGCGCTTCGGCCGCGGCGGGCGTCGGCCCCGCCCCAACCCAGCGCAGCCCGCGCGCCTTGAGGTGGTCAATCGTCTCAAGCAATCCACTCTTGCCGCAGTCCAGCGTGTGATTGTTGGCGAGCGAGACCAGATCGAAGCCCGCGCCGACGAGGGCGTCCGCGTGGACTGGCCGCGCATGAAAACTGATCTTCTTCGCGGCCCTGCGGCAACGCGACGCCAGCGGATTCTCAAGATTGGCGAACGCCACGTCCGCGGCCGCGAGTTCCTCTTTAACGTCTGCGAAGACCCGTCCCACCCCCTCGCGCCCGATCCGCCTCGCCACGCCGCGGTCGAGCAACACGTCGCCCACCGCGACCAACTCGATTGTCGCCTTCTCCTGTGCGCGCGCGTGAACTGAGAAAACAAGCGACGAGATGATTGCCGCGAACATGAGAAAGCAATGGACAGTGGGCAGCAGGCATCGGGCAGTTTTTTGTGGCCCCGCGAGGGGCCGCGGGAGATTAGCCGGTGGCAAGCAAACGGAGTTTGCGCGGCCACCGGAATAAGGCGAGAAGAGAGTCGCGTCCCGGCAGGGACGCCGGAGCGAATCATTCCGCCGCCCCTTCAGGGCGGAAATATTTATTGACGGCCCATTCCGGTGGTTGCACCACCGGCTAATTTCCTGCGGCCCCTCGCGGGGCCGCACGTTGCGCTGCTCCCGACTGCCCACTGCCTACTGCGTCCTGCCCACTTTTTTCTGCGCTGGCAGAAGGAAGCTCTTCGTCCAGACGGGGGCCGCAGGGGCCTTGCCTGCGTTGAGCGTCTGCTGCCACTTCTCGTCTGTCAGGCGGTCGGCGCTGGGGTGCTGGAACTCGTAGTAGCTGAAGACGGCCCCACGCGTCAGGACGAGTTTGCCTTCGACGGGCACGACGACCAGAATCTCGTTGGCGTGGCCGACGCCCTCTTCGAGCACGCGCGCGCCGCCCGTGTGGACGTCCGCGACCACGGCCATGTCCTTGTCCGTCTCGTTGACCATCTCCCAGGTGTCCGGGTTCCCCGTCATCACAGACAACGTCAGGTATTCGAGCGTGCCCCCTATGTGCCGAATCGCCTGGTACTCGTCCTCGGTCAGCTTTTCACCACGCAGCTCTTTCTCCGAGATGGTCTTGAGCGTGACCAGCAGCTCCTCGAACTGCTCGAACTTGTCCTTGAGCTGGTCCGAGAGCAGGTTGCGCGCCACTAGCCCTTCGCGCGACTGGCGCGTCAAAGAGAGCAGCCGGTCCCAGAAGAGGACGTTCGGCTCGACGTAGCCCTTGTAGGCCGCGGGCTCCTCGCCGTCGCCCATCTCAGCCCCGCTCTGCTTGCCGTAAAGAATCGTGTCGTGGCGCAGCTCGGCCCAGGAGCCCAGCGCCGTGTTGAGCGACTTGTCGGCCCACGCCGCGTTGAGCATGAAAGACGGGTAACCCCGCGGCACGGGCTCAAGGAGCGCCTTCAGCGCGTAGAGCCAGCTCCAGTAGAGGTTCGACGTCCACCGCTCCGGCTTCAAGCCGGCGAACTCTTCCAGGAGCTTCGCGCGCTCTGGCAAATAATCGGCCCAATTCTGCGGGTTGTAGATGGTCGGGTTGGCGTCCAGGTGGGCGCGCGCACGCTCGCTCCCGATGACGGCCATCACGTCCAGGCCAGAGGGGAAGACCCTGTGAACTGGCACGACGAGGCGCTGCATGATCTCGCTGTCGGGGATGTAGCGTTGGCCCATAAAGCGCAGTTGCACGGAGGCGTCGGGCACGGGCGGCTGGTTCTGGCGGATTCTGGTGCGCGCCTGGATGCGCGCGGGCCTGAGCTTCTGCGCCGCGTCGGCGAAAGCCGCGAACTTCGCCGCGTCCGCGAACGCCTCGGGCGCGGGCGCAGCGCTGAAGACCTGCTCCATCGCCGCCTTCCACTCGACGGGCGTCACGTCGTCCGCCGCGCCGACGTAGAAGGAGGTCGGCTCGTAGATGGTCGCCCACTCGTCATCGAGCCTGGCGCGGTAGAGCGAGCGCGTGAGCAAGAGGCTCTGCCGTATCTGCTCCTCGCTTAGCCCCTCGTTGGTGCGGACGGCGAACGGCGTCAGCCCGTACCACATCATCGCGCCGAAGTAGCGCTTCAAGGCGTCGCTCCGCGTGTAGTGGCCGCGCGGGTTGAATTGCGAGTAGTCAACGAGGTACGGAAAAATCGCCCCGACCTTGAAGCCCTCGTGCTCCCTGATTAAATCGAGTTCCGTCTGCACGATTGACGACGCCTCCGCAGGCGTGCTCGCCTGCGGGTCTAGCAGACGCAGGGCGACGGCGAAGTAGGCCGTGTTCTTCAGCGCCGCCTGCTTCAACTGCGGGTCCGAGACTTCCTTCATGGTCTTAACGGAGTCTTCGAGCATCCCTTCCGTCATCCGGCGCAGCACCGGCGCGAGGGCTTCTTCTTCAACCGTGCGGAGCGTGAAGTCGTAGAAGATGTGATAGAGGTGGAGCACCGCATCGGTCGTCACGAACGACGGCAGGTCACGATAGTCGTTGTCTTCGTAGACGTGGAAGAGCTGCTTTTGCGTGGTCGGCGCGGCGACGAAAAGGTTCTGCGCCAGAAGTCGCCTCTCGGCAAGGCTCAGTGCGCGCGCGCGGCTGAAGGCGCGCAGGTTGACGACCTCTCGGAGCGTGGGCGACACCGTGTAAGGCTTGACCGTCGCGGTCTGCGGCGCGGCCGCTCCTGTGCTCACGAGCGCCGTCGCCAGCATCGAGAACAACAACAGAATGGCACAAATTTTTCTTCGTCTCATTGGTTCAATCCTCTGTCGAACTTTTGTCCTGAAGCGTGACGCGCGCGCCGTCCGCCTCAATCGTAATCTCGCCCCGCGTCACCGAAAGCAACGCGGCCTTCTGCCAGTCGCCGCGCTCCCAGTCGCGCGTGAAGCCGAAGCCGTTCCAGGAGTAGGCGGCGACCGCCAGCCTACCGTCGCGCTTTGTCTCCAGCGCGTAGACCTCGTCGCTGCCGTCGCCGTCGCCGTCCGCCAAGCGGAAGTCCGTGAAGGGGCGGCTCAACGTCGAGCCGAGCCACTTGGGCGCGGCGCGCAAGCCGTCCCAGTCATAGATGAACAGACAGTTGTGCGGCCGCGGGATGAACTTCGTAGGCTTGAAGACGCCGACCACTATCTCTTTGCGCCCGTCGCCGTCAACGTCCGCGACCATGAGCTTCCAGGGACGCCAGCGTCCGTGGACGCCTTCCCAGAGCAAACGCTTTCCGCGGCGCACGCTCACTGCCGGGTCGCGCGTCGCATCTAACGTAATCCTTTCAACGCGGCCATCGCCGTCGAGGTCCGCCTCGATGGAGAAAGGGCCTTCGGCGCGTACGGTCGCCACGGGCGCACACAGAATGAGCAGCAGGAAAAAGGTTCGGGTTAGATGACGCATCGGTTAGCGATAAAAGTCACGGGAGAGAATTTCACGCCGGGAGCCTTTCATTTGAAGCGCGCCGGCCGCAAATCCTGAGATGCGATTGGGCGCGCTTTTTGCTTAAGGAGACATCCGCCTTGCTTTCTGAGATACTGTTGAGCGCGCGATGGCGACGATAACGAGCAGTTTGCAGGTACTCGTGAACCCGGCGGGCTACCGCTACTTTCTTCAAGAGAGGATTGCGGGCGGGGGCGGCGGCGATGTCTACGGCGCGGTCGGCCAGAGCGGGCAGAAGGTGGCGATCAAGTACATCAAGCCCAACCCGCACAACCGCGGGGCCAGCATCGCCACCTGGGTCAACGAGTGCAACTCGTCTCTCAAGTGCCAGAACCATCCGCACGTCGTCAGCGTCTACGAGTATTTCCAGACGGCGCAAGGCCACCTCGTCATCATCATGGAGCGCGCAGACTGCGCGCTCGCCGACCTCATCAAGCGCGGCTACCGCTTCGACACGCGCGCCGCCTGCAATGTGGGGATGCAGGTCGCGCAGGCCCTGAGCTTCATACACTCTTTGACCTCGCCCATCATCCACCGCGACGTGACGCCGAAGAACATACTGGTCTTCCCCAACTGGTTTTATAAACTCTCGGACTTCGGCATCTCGAAGCATACGGTCACGCCCGCCGAGATAGCCAACACCTTCATAGGCTATTCGTCCTACATCCCGCCGGAGCTTTTGGGCCGCGGCTACTCCTGGCAGCAGGCGGATTTGTACCAGCTCGGGGTCGTGCTGCTGACGCTGATGCTCGGCGTCTCGCCGATTGACGAGAGCCAGCCGCAGCAGTACATCTACGACCAGATCATGGCCGGCGTACCGCGCCTCAGGGCCGAGGCGCTGATCGCTGCGGGCGGGAGCACGGGCGAGCTGGCGAAGGTCGTCGCCATCATGCTCCGCCGGCGCAACGAGTACAGGTATCGCTCCGCCGCGGAGGTCTACAACGAACTGGCGCGCGTCTCCAATCTGCCCTATTAACTCTATGATCTCCGTCGAAGAAGCCATCCGCATTGTCGAGGAGCAGACGCCGCAACTCGCTGCCGAAAGGGTCGCGCTCGCGGACGCGATCGGGCGCGTGCTGGCCGAAGAGGTCGTGGCCGATTCGGACTTGCCACCGTTCGACCGCGCGCAGATGGACGGCTACGCGGTGCGCGCCGCGGAGACCGCGACTGTGCCAGTCAGCCTGCGCGTCGTCGGCGAGTCTGCGGCCGGGCGCGGGTGGACGGGCGACATGAAACCGGGCGAGGCCATACGCATCATGACTGGCGCGCCCGTGCCCTCCGGCGCGGACAGCGTGCAGAAGGTCGAGGTGACTGAGGAGAGCGACGGTCGCGTGTCGGTCGCGGAGGCCACGAGTCCCGGCCAGTTCATCGTCAGGCGCGCGAGCGAGATTAAAATGGGCCAGACTGTTTTAGAGTCGGGCGAGGAGATTAACGCGGCGCGCATGGCGGCGCTCGCCTCGTTTGGCTACGCGGAAGTTAAAGTCGGAAAGCGCCCGCGCGCGGCCGTCCTGGCGACGGGGACGGAACTGGTCGCCGTCCATGAACGGCCTGGCGCGGACCAGATTCGTGACTCGAACAGCTACTCGCTGGCCGCCTACGCGCAGCTCGCAGGGGCCACGGTCGAGCGCCTGCCGCTCGCCGGCGACGACCCGGAACTGCTGGAGCGCGAAATCGCGCAGGCGGCCGCGCGCTCGGACGTGCTCGTCCTGTCGGGCGGCGTCTCGATGGGTGTTTACGACTTCACGAAGGCGGCGCTCGGCGCGCTCGGGGCCGAAATCTTTTTCGAGCGCGTCAGCCTGCGCCCCGGCAAGCCCACCGTCTTCGCGCGCCTCGGCGACGCGCTGGTCTTCGGCCTCCCCGGCAACCCCGTCTCCGTCTCCGTCACCTTCAATCTGTTCGCCCGCACGGCCCTGCGCGCGATGCAAGGCTGCCGCGAGGCTGCGCTTCCAGAGGAGCGCGCCGTGCTGGCCCGCGCCGTCAAAGGCTCCGCGGAGCGCGCGAGTTACCTTCCCGCGAGCCTTTCAACGGACGAAGCGGGCAGACTCGTCGCGGAGCCTTTGAAGTGGGGCGGCTCGTCCGACTTCGTGGCGTTCGCGCGCGCCACTGCGCTCGTCATCGTGCCCGCAGGTGTGCCAATTTTAGACGCCGGGGCGACGGCGCGCGTCGTGCGCCTTCCGGGCTGACCCTATGGAAAAAGAGCGCGCGCCGGAAGAATTGGCACACGCCGACTCGCCCGCAGGCGGCGAGCCTGCCTTTCGTCATCGCCGCCGAATCATCCTGATCTGCTCGCTGATCTTCCTTCTGGCCTTCGTCTGCCGCCTGCTCTCCTGGCAGGACAACCGCCTCGAAGCGCGGAAAGTCCAGACGATGGTCACGGAAGGCTACAAGCACACCGCGCGCCTCCTCGGCGAGGGCGGCGTCTCCTCCTTCTTCAGCCCCTCGTCGGCGCTCGCGGACCCTAACCACCTGGGCCATCCGCCCGGCTATTCCGTCCTGATGGCCGTCGTCTTCAACCTCTTCGGCGAACGGGACGCGCCCCTCCAAATCACGCAGCTCCTGGCGGACTCGGCCGCCGCCGTCGTCGTCTTCCTCATCGCGCTCGCCCTCTTCAACACTTCGACGGCCGCAGTCGCCGGCCTGCTCGTCGCCCTCGCCCCGCAGTTCACTTACAACTCCGTGCTGCTGCTGCCGGACACGCTCGCCGTCCTCCCCGTCCTGCTCGCCGTCTACTGCCTGGTGCGCGCGAGCGCGAGTCCGCGCCTCGGCTGGTTCGTCGCGGCGGGCGCGCTCGTCGGCGTCTCGTGCTGGCTGCGCGCCAACGCGATGCTGCTCGCGCCGTTCATGGCGGCCGCGGTCCCTCTGTTGTTCAAACGCGGAAGGCGACTGCGCTACGCGCTCGCGCTCGTCGGCGGGAGCCTGCTCGTCATCGCGCCGCTGACCATCAGGAACGCCGTCGTCTACAGGCATTTTGTGCCAGTCTCGCTCGGCGCGGGGCAGACGTTTCTCGAAGGCATCGCGGACTACGACGACGGGAGTTTGGGCATCCCGAACACGGACATGGGGCTCATGAAGTGGGAGGCCGCGAGGTATAACCGGCCGGATTACTACGGGACGCTGTTCAACCCGGACGGCGTCCGCCGCGACCGCCAGCGCCTCGCCGAAGGTTTCGCCGTCGTACGCTCGCGCCCCTTCTGGTTCGCCGGCGTCATGCTCCGTCGCGCGGGCTCCATGCTGAGGCTCGAACGCGTCCGCCTGATCTCCGCGGACCCGCCCGTGACGCACTCGCTCGCCGTCGCGCAGGATGCGCCCCCGGCCTGGTCAGCGTCCCCACAGGATTTGCTCAACACCATTGCCGTCGAAGCGAAGACAATCGAACTCTCCCTCAACCCCGACATGACGTTGCTTAACGTCCGCGGGGACGAGTCCAGGAGCCGGCTCCTCTTTCCACCCGTTAACGTCGAGGACGGGACAGACTATCTTCTGCGTCTGCCTGTCAGAATCGAGCAGGGGCGCGTTATGTTGAACGTCGTCGGCGAGGACGACGGACATCAGTACGCCTCCGCGATTGTCGAAGTGCAGGACTGGAAAACTACGGCCGAGCAGCCGCTGAACGTCATCGAGATTCCTTTCGCCAGCGGGAGCGCGGGCCAGGCGCGTCTGGTCTTGACGAACGCGGGCGCGCAGGGCGTCCGTCCCATCCTGCAAGTCGGAGCGCCGGAGCTTTACGCGCTCGGCCCGACCGCGTTCACCTGGACGCGCGCCCCGCGCGTCGCCGTGCGACTCGTCCAGAAACTTTTTATCACCGCCGTGATGCTCCCGCTCTCTCTGGTCGGCCTCTTCCTTCTTATTCGCGCCCGGCGGCGGCGCGCGCTCGTCCTCCTGCTCGTCGTCCCAGCCTACTACCTCGCCGTCCAGTCGGCCCTGCACACAGAGTATCGCTACGTCCTCGCGGTTCATCACTTTCTTTTCATCCTCGCCGCCGTCGCTCTCTGCCACGCGGGCGTTTACCTGTGGAGACTGCGACACAAGATTCCGCTCCTGCAAAGATAGCGCGCACCCACGGCTTTTACTTTTCCACCCGTTTAAGGTTTACTCTGCCCGTATGAAACGTCTTTCGCACATGGACGACGAGGGGCGCGTGAAGATGGTGGACACTTCCGCGAAGGAGGCGACCGTGCGCCGCGCCGTCGCCTCTGCGCGCGTCCTGCTGTCGGCCGAGACGCTCAGCGCCGTGCGCGAACACCGCACGCCGAAGGGCGACCCCCTGGAGACGGCGCGCCTCGCGGGCATCATGGCCGCCAAGCGCACGGCCGACCTGATCCCGCTCTGCCACCCTCTCCCGCTCACACACGTAGAGGTCCGCGCAGAACTAGACGACGCGGGCGTCCTGATAGAGGCCGAGGCCGCGACCCGCGCGCAGACCGGCGTCGAAATGGAGGCGCTGACGGCCGCAACTGTCGCCGCCCTGACCGTCTACGACATGTGCAAGGCGCTGGACAAGGCCATCACGATTACGGACGTGCGGCTCGAAGAGAAGACCGGCGGCAAGTCCGGCGAGTACAGGAGAGAGAAAAGGAGAGGTAAAAAGTAAGGAACAGTCGGGGCCCGGCCGTCGTTTCCAATTTTGTCTTTCCCCTTTTGCTTTTTCCCATTACAATGGGTTTCTAATGGTTCGGAAGTTTTTTTCTTGAGCGGAGTTTTGAAGATGAGACTGAACAGCATTTCCGCGGACGCGCGCCCGCAGGTTCGCACCCTGCTCATCGCTGCGGCCGCCACAATCGCGCTCTGGTACATCCCCTTCCTCAGCGTCCTGAGCTACCCCTTCAACATCTTCGTCACCTTCATACACGAAGGCGGACACGCCCTGGCCGCGCTCCTGACGGGCAACGCTGTGGCGAGTTTGAGCGTGGCGACGGACGGGAGCGGCCTGACCTACACGACGCAGGGCGGCCTCGTCTCGCAAACGATTGTTTCGAGCGCTGGCTACCTGGGCGCGATGGCCTACGGCGCGCTGCTGCTGTTCCTGATTCGCCGCGCCGTCGCCGCGCGCTACGTGCTGGTCGGGACCGGCGCTTTCATCCTCGGCCTGACGCTCATCTTCGGTTTGGGGAGCCTGTTCACCATCGTCATGGGCGTCGGCATCACGGCCGCCCTCGTCTCGATAGCCGTCTACGCAGGCCCGCGCGTCGCCACCTTCTTCGTCAGCTTCCTGGCTGTGCAGTCCGTCTTGAACGCGCTGCTCGACCTGAAGACCCTCTTCTTCTACTCGTTCGTTCCCAGCGCGCACTCGGACGCGGCCAACATGGCGAACGCCACGGGCATCCCCGCGCTCTTCTGGACGGTGGCCTGGATTGGGCTCGCCTTCGTGATTCTGTCCATCGCGCTGCGCTGTTACTCCGCGAGCTGCGAGCGCAAGAACCGTCAGCAAGACTTGCCCTTCGAGGAGCCACTGGGGGTTTAAGACAAGATTTTGAGCGCGAATTGTGAGAGGCCGCCCGGCGACGTAACTGCTCTGGCAGCGACGAACGCCGCGAGCGGCCTCGACGTTTCTACGACTTCGGAAAATACTGTAACGCTCGGCTCGCTCGAAGTCGGCGCACGCCTCGTTCTGCGCTGCCGCAAAGACTGGCGCGACGCCGTCGTCATCTTTCGCTCACCCGAAGCGATCACCCTCGCGGTCGGCTCGCCCTCCGGCCACACCTACCGCGTCCGCAGGCCCGCCGATTCCCCGCTCTCCCTCGACGGCTCAATCCCCGTATTAGGGGAAGGCTCCTGGCGCGCCGGCCGCGCCAGATACGACTTGCGCTGGTAAGAAAAATTGGGCCACGAAATAACACTCGTGTTATTTCGTGGCCCGTCTCTTCCCACTTCGGGGATTCTGTCCTACTTAAACTTGACCGCGGTGACCTCCATCTTGACGACGGCCTGGCCGCTTTCGATCTTCGCTTTGTCGTCGCCGCGGAAGCCCGGAATCGCCATCGGGACGCGCGCCGTCCCGTTGTGTTCCAGCTCGGAGAGCGAACCCGACGGAACCACTATCTTCGTGCGCTCCTTGATGAGCTTGCCGTCGAGGCCCGTGACCGTGCCCCTCATCTCTAATCCGTTGATGGTGCGCCCGGTGAAGTTTCTGACGGTCGTGGCGAGGTTCATCTGAACGTCGCCAGAGATGCTGTTCGCGTATTCGGCGTCGGGCGTGTCGTCAACCTTAATCAGGTCGCGCGCCTGGTCGAACTCCGGCGAGCCCGCGCGGAAGCCCCCTTCGAGCTTCTGCTCGACGGGCAGCCCACCGGGCTTGGGCTCCGGCCGCGTCTTCAAGAAAACTATCAGCCCGACGGCCAGGAGCACGGCCACCGCGCCCGCGATGATGAAAATTGTTCTCCTCGGGCCGTCCGCGCCGTCCCGCCTGCTCTCACTCGTGATAGCCATGTCTGCCTCTTCCTCAGAGCATACACCCGCCAGGCCCAAGTCTGAAAACCTTAGACTCCCGCGGCGGCCCGTTTGTTCCCTCACGCGCCGTTAGCGCGGTTGCGCGGGCGCATGAAGCTGACGGTCTCGTCCGGGGCCGGGACGCTCTTTTCGACGAGGGAACCCGTGCCTGTGCGCTGCCGGACGCGGCGCGGCCAGGTGATACGAAAGCGGCTGCCCGCCTGCGGCTCGCTCTCGACCGTGATCTCGCCTTCGAGCAGCTCGACGATCTTGCGCGTGATGGCGAGGCCGAGGCCCGTCCCGCCGTAGGAGCGCGCGAGGCGGTCGTCCACCTGCCGGAACTCGTCGAAGATGTAGTTGAGCGCGTCGCCCGAAATGCCTATGCCCGTGTCGCTCACTTCGAGCGTCCAACGGTCCGCGTCGGCGGGCGCGACTCTGACGGTGACGCTCCCGGCGGTCGTAAACTTGACGGCGTTGCCGACCAGATTAGAGAGCACCTGCTCCAACTTGTGCCTGTCCGTCCAGACCTGGCCCAGTTCGTCCGAGACCTCCGCGCGCACCTCTATCCGCTTCTCCTCGGCCTCGCGCGCGTAGTCAGCAACGATCTTCCGCGCTACTTCGCCGACATCCACCTGATCCAGGTGCAGCGCGGCGCGGCCGGCTTCGAGCCGTGAGTAGTCCAACAGGTCGTTGACCAGTTCGAGCAGCGAGCGCGCGTTGCGCTCCATGCGTGTGACGGCCTCGTTCTGCAAGGGCGCGAGCGGCAAGCTACGGTCGCGCGCGAGAAGCTGGCTCAGTCCGATGATGACGTTCAGGGGCGTGCGCAGCTCGTGCGAGATGTTTGAGACGAAGGCGGACTTCAGCCGGTCGTGCTCGCGCAGCCGGTCGTAGGCCGCGACCAGCTCGTGGTGCTGCTTGACCTCTTCTGTGATGTCGCGGAAGACGGCGACCGCTCCCTCCGCACGGCCGTCCTCGCCCGTCAGCGGCGTGGCCGAGATGGCGACGACGCGCCGCTCGCCGCCGGCGCGGACGATTTCGAGCTGCTCGCCAGAGAGGTGCTTGCGCCGCTCCAATGCGCGCCAGAGCGGGTGCTCTTCGGGCGCCAGCTCGCGGCCCGCCAAATCTCTGAACTTCATGTCCGCGATGAGGGCTTCGGCCCCGTCGCGGAACTCTGCGGGCGCGCGCCCTATGATCTGCGCGCCGGCGGGGTTGACGCGGTAGCGCCCCTGGCGGTTGATGATGACGACGCCCTCGTTCATCTGGTTGATGATGCTTTCGAGTTCTGCGGCGCGCGTGCGCTCGGAGGCGAAGGCCGAGGTCGCCAGTTTTTCGGCGCGGACGCGCTTGGCGACTTCCGAGAGAATCAGGATGAGGTCGCCGCGCCCCGCGCTCTGCGCGCTCGTGGGCCAAATCGTCACGTCCCAGAAACTGCCCTCCTCCGCTCCGTCGTCGGCGCGCGCGACGAGGTTCAAAGGCAGGCCATAAGTGACGAACGGCTTGCGCGTGCGGCGCACGTCCTCGACGATTTCGCTCAGGACGGCGAGGCCCGCCGCCGCCTCGTAGAGCCCGCGCCCCGTGAGCGCCGCGGCCTCGCGCCCCGTGAACCGCGCGAAAGTCGAGTTGGCCTTGCGGACTATCAGCCGCTCGTCCAGCACGGCCAGCCCCAGCGGCAGCCCGTCAAGCACCTCGCCGATGAAGGCCCCCTGCGTCTGCAACTCCGCGAACTTCGTTTCCAGTTGCGAGGCCATGACGTTGAGGTTCTGTGCCAATTCGCCGACCTCGTCGTCCGTCTCGACCAGCACGCGCTCCTGCAACTGCCCGCCGCCGAGCGTGGAGGCTGTGGCCGCCAGTTTCCGCAAGGGCTTGGTAAAGCGGCCGACGGCCCAAACGCCCAGCAGGATGGAGGCCAGGAGCGCGACCGCCCACGTCGCCGCCAGCATGAAGACTGAGCGGCCCGCACTCGTCTCCTCGGCCACGGGCACGCCGACCGCCACGCTCCACCCGAACGGCTCGACCCGCCTCACGTCCGTCAACCGCGTTGCGCCGTCACTCCAACGCAGCCGTTCGGTCTGCACAGACGAATTGATTGAGGCGGGGACAGGGGCCGAAGAGTTCTTGAGGGCGCGCCCCTGCGCGTCGAAGATGGCGATGGCTGTGCCCGCCTGCCCGCCCGCGTCGCGGTCCAGGCGCGCGTATAGCGCCTGCGCCTCTGCTACGGGGACGGAGGCGGCCGAGGCGGCGTACGGCGTGTGACTTTCGAGCCAGGAGGAGAGTGCGCCCACGGCGGCGTTGGTCTCTATGCGCGCGGTGGTGGCCGCCTGCTCGTCCAGGTGCTGGCGGTAGTTGCGTAGCTGAATCAGGCTGACGACCAGGAGCGGCAGCGAGAGCACGGCCAGCAGCAGCAGCAGCTTGGCGCGCACGCTCTTGAGCATCGGTAATGTTCCGCCTGGCCTGTTCATCGCCTCCTGTTTTCCGGGAAGTCTGTCCGGCGGCGGCGCGGCGGCGGCCAGACGGAAGTGCGCGTGGCGACTGGCGGGCGAAGACTGGCGGCGTAAACAACTACGACCTGCGCGAGCAGTTCGTCCACGAAGCGGTCGGCGCGTCTGAGCGCGTCGCGCAGTTCCCGGATATCTCCTTCGGTGGCGCTGAACCCCTCACGCCACAAGAAATCGTTAAAGACTCTGCGGAAAATTATCAACTCGCGTGCCACTTCGTCGATCAGCGCCCCCTGGTGGAAGCGAACCTGCGGGTATGTGCGCAGGCGGCGTGTGGCTTCAAGGATTTCCGCGTCGGTCGCGCCCTGGTCGAGCGCTAAGGCTATTTCTTGCAGAGTGTCCGGTAAATGGTCCACCAACTGGCCGTAAGAGAGGATGGCCGGAATCTCCGTGCGTGGCTCCGCATACATTCCGTCCACCCAGGCGCGGACGATTGCTTCCTCGTGCTCGTGGACGAGCCTGGTGAAGTTCTGCGGCATACGGGAGCAATGGTCAGCGGTCAGTGGTCGGTGGTCAGTTAAAATCAGAACGCTTTTGTTCTTAACTGACTACTGACCACCGACTACTGACCACTTTTTTTAGGTAGGAGGCGGCTCATGAGCGCCTCCAACTGGTCGAAGTCTATGGGCTTAGTGACGTAGTCGTTGCAGCCGGCGGCCAGGGCGTCGGCGTGGAAATCGGCCGTGTCGTGGGCCGAGACGGCGACGATGGGCACGTCCTTCATGTCCGGGTACTGGCGTATGCGGCGCGTGGCGGCCAGCCCGTCAAGTTGCGGCAGGCTCAAATCCATCAGAATCAGTTGCGGCCGCTCTTTGTGTGCCAATTCGACCGCCTCCTCGCCGTTGACGGCTTCGAGCACGCGGTAGCCGCTCATCTCCAGCAAGCGCCTCATCATAAAACGGTTATCCTCGAAGTCCTCGACCACCATGACGGTCGGCGGCGCGTTGCCGTTCTCGCTCTCCATTACCACGTACCCCATTGTATGACTAAATTGCTGAATTTCCACGCCGATTTATTCCCCTCACAATGCATGGCTAGCATACGCTCGCGTTTTTTGTTAAGATGCCGCATCGAAACGCAACACAACACACCGCGCTGTTTGGGTTCTATTCGTACACGCGGTATGACCCTGCGAGCCACCCTTTTTGCTCTTGGAGCAACCGGCGGGCGGGGCTTTTGAGCAATATGAAGCCGCTAAAATCGGAGACTCAGGACTTAGCCACGCTCCAGGAACTGGGGCGGGCGTCCGTCCAGATAGTCCACGACCTAAAGAACCAGCTCAACGGTCTCAAACTCTATGCCACATTTCTGCGCAAGCGGATGGAGAAGGCCGACCGCCCCCAGGACGAGCAGGAGACGGTTGCCAAGCTGATCGCCGGCCTGGAACGCGCCGCCTCGGACATGACTACGCTGGTTCGCATGGGGCGGCCGATGGAGCTGCGCCGGCAGCCGCAGGCGGACCTTGTCAAAATTCTGAAGGGCGTCGAGGAGACGGAAGGCGTACGCGTCGAGGCCGAGACCCAGGAGTTGGCCGGCGACTTCGACGTGGCGGCCCTCACGGAGGCTTTCAAGACGATCACGTCGAGCGCGCTCGCGCTCGGCCCCACCAACGACGCCGCCGGTGTGACGATACGCCTCGCGCCCGGCCAGGGCGGGCAGAGCGCGACTGTCGAGTGGCGCGGCGTGAAGGCCATGAACGGCGACGACCCGTTTCACTCCTTCGCCGGGAGCGACGGCCTGCGGATGTCGCTCGCCGCCAAGATCATCGAAGCGCACGGCGGCGAGACGGGCTTCGACGCGTACACCCTGCGCGCCGAGCTACCGCTGGAACAAAGTTCGGAATCGTAAATCGTAAACCATAAATAGAGGTACGCTCTTCATAACAGGAGTCAAAGGTGGAACGTAAAGAGGCACGCATTCTGGTCATTGACGACGAACCGATGATGGCCGATTCGCTCAAGCAGAATCTGGCCGAGGAGGGCTACTCGGTTGACACCGCCGCGACCGGGGCCGAAGCCATAGAGTTTTTCGACCGCGGCGCTCACCACCTGGCCATCTGCGACCTGCAACTCCCGGACATGGACGGCCTCGAAGTCCTCAGGCACATGAAGGACGTGCGGCCCGAGACGGAAGTCATCGTCGTCACGGGCTACGGCACGGTCGCGCGCGCCGTCGAGGCCACGAAGGCCGGCGCGTTCTACTTCGTCGAAAAACCTTTCGACTTCGAGCAGATGCAGCCCCTGGTCGAGCGCGCTCTGGAAAGCCGCGAGCTGCGCGCCGAGACCAAGATGATGCGCGACCGCCTGGCGACGCGCGCCGAATATTTCAACATCATCGGCGCGTCCAAGCAGATGCAGACCATCTACGAGACCATAGAGTCTGTCGCCAAGTCGGACGCCAACGTCCTTATCGTCGGCGAGAGCGGCACCGGCAAGGAGCTAATCGCCAACGCGATTCACTACAACTCGCTGCGTTCCAAAAAGCCTTTCATCAAGGTCAACTGCGCCGCGCTTCCGAAAGAACTGATCGAGTCTGAACTCTTCGGCCACACGAAGGGCGCCTTCACGGGCGCGCACGCGGACAAGGAAGGGTTAGTGCAGCACGCGGCGGGCGGCTCCCTGATGCTCGACGAAATCGCCGAGATGCCGGTTGAGCTTCAGCCGAAGCTCTTGCGCGTCCTACAGGAGCGCAGCTACCGCAAGATCGGCTCTGAGAAGACCTACGCCGTGGACTTCCGCCTCATCTGCTCGACGAACCGTTTGCCGGCCGACGCCATCCGCGACGGCCTCTTGCGCGACGACCTCTTCTACCGCATCTCGACCATCACGATTCACGTCCCGCCCTTGCGCGAGCGGGCCGAGGACACACAGCTTTTGACCGAGCACTTTTTGAAGATGTACTCGCAGAAGTACGACCGGCCGATCACGGGCGTCTCGCAGGCGGCCTACCAGCGCCTCTTCTCGCACTCGTGGCCGGGCAACGTCCGCGAGTTGCAGAACGTCATCGAGCGCGCCGTCCTGCTCGCCAAGGGCACCAAGATCGAGCCCGTTGACCTGCCCTTCGACAACGGCTCGCTGCCGGAGGGTTCCGCGCCCTCGGCCGAGTGGGACGTGCCGCCCAACATGACGCTCGAAGACATCGAAAAGCTCGTCATCGAAAAAACGCTTCAACGCACAGGCGGCAACAAGCAGGCCGCGGCCAACCTGCTAGGCATCTATCGCCCACGCCTCTACAGCAAGATCAGGAAGTACAAGATCGACGTGGGGAGCCTGGTCGCAAACTAATTAAAAGTTCAAAATTAAAAATGCAAAATGGAAGACGAGAGCCGCGCTCTTTGCCTTCCATTTTGCATTTTTAATTTTGAACTCTTAGTACAGGACAAAAAATGATCTTTGAAACTGCATAAAAGGCCACTGTGCCGCTATCCTTAACAAGATTTGTCGCCAAACATTTCTTGAAAGGACTAGAACACAATGGCCAACATTCGCTCTTTGGAGCGAACGCTTGCTGAGAATGTAGCGTGGAACAAAGCACGTATCAACTTTCTGGCGCGCTTTATCCTCGCTCTTATAGAAGTCAGAACGGTCAACCTCTCGGAAGTGGCTGCCGTCTTCATGGGGCGCGCTAAGCGAGAGTCGCACTACAAGCGGGCGCAGCGCTTTCTTCGGTTCTTCGAGTTGCCTTATGCACAGGTGGCTCGCTTCGTCGTCCGCCTCCTGCGAGTGCCCGCGCCGTGGGTCGTGACCCTCGACCGTACCGACTGGTACTTGGGAGAGACGCCCTTGAATATCATGGTGATCGGCATCGCTTACCGTGGCGTGGCCTTCCCCGTGCTGTGGACTATCCTTGAGAAGAAAGGCTGCTCTGATACACAGGAGCGGATTGCTCTTATCGAAGAGTTCGGGCGGGTCTTCGGCTACTCGGCCATCAAATATCTCTGTGCGGATCGGGAGTTTATCGGCACAGATTGGTTTGCTTGGCTGCGCTCGCAAGAAGTGGACTTCCGCATCCGGGTGCGTGAAAACACGAAGACCATCAACGGGCGCGGACAGTTGGTTCCGATCTGGCGCTTGTTGCGCTCGCGGCGCACTGGCGAGCCGCTGGTGCTTGAACGTGTGCGAGCAATCTGGGGGCTGCCTTTGTTTGTCAGCGGAGTGCGCCTCTCTTCGGGTGAATACGTGATCGTGGTTGCGCCACGCTTTACAGAGACGGCGCTTTCGGACTACGCCCGCCGCTGGGAAATCGAGACGCTCTTCTCGTGCCTGAAGAGTCGAGGCTTTCGCCTTGAAGAGACTCATCTGACGCATCCTGAGCGGCTCAAGAAGTTGATCGCGCTGTTGGCCTTCGCCTTCTGCTGGGCACACATCATCGGTGAATGGTTGACACGCCTTCAGCCCTTGAAGATAAAAAAGCATGGACGCCTTGCTCGCAGCATCTTTCGACATGGGTTCGATCACTTGCGGCGCATATTATGCAACTTGGAGAGCACCGCTCAACAGGTTGCTTTTCGACAGGTTACTAAACTTTTGTCCTGTACTTAGTTTTGAACTTTTAACTCTTCAGTCCACCTGATAGGTGGCGACGCTCGTCGGCGTCTCGAAGCAGCGGACTTTGTAGACCTGTACGCGGTCGTCGCCGACGCGCGAGGCGACGCGTTCGAGGATGTAGCGGGCCAAGTTTTCGGCCGAGGGGTTCAGTTCCACGTCGAAGGGCGGCAGCTCGTTGATGTTGCGGTGATCCAGGTACTGCACGACCTCGTCGGCCGCGTCCTTCAGCTCGACGAAGTCAACCAGGAGGCCGATGTTGTCCAGCTCGCGCCCGCGCGCGTAGATTTCGATCTTGTAGTTGTGTCCGTGCAGGTTCTCGCACTTCCCCTTGTAGCCGCGCAGTTGGTGCGCGCTCGAAAAGTTGCGCTCGATCATCACTTCAAACATAAGTTTCAGGAACCCCCTTGTCGAAGATGGCCGCGAGGTCCGCGAGGTTTGAAGTCACGCGACACGGCGGCAAACTTTCCAGGAACAGTCGGCCGTAGGCTTTCGTCCGCAACCTGGGGTCGAGCACGGCGAGCACGCCGCGGTCGGTCGCGCTGCGTATCAGGCGGCCCAAGCCCTGCTTCAAACTGATGATGGCCTGGGGCACGCTGTACTCGTAAAAGCTCGAACCGCCCTGGTCGTCTATGTAGCGTTGGCGGGCCGCGACCACGGGGTCCGAGGGAACGGCGAACGGCAGCTTGTCTATGATGACGCACGACAACTGCGCGCCGCGCACGTCCACGCCCTGCCAGAAGCTGGACGTGGCGAAGAGCACCGCGTTCGGCGTCTCGCGGAATTTTTCCAGCAGCCCCGCCTTCGACGCCGTGCCTTGCAGGAAGCACGGGAAGTCAACCTCGTCCGCGACCCTTTCGTAGAGCGCTTTCATTCCCGCGAAGCTCGTGGAGAGCACGAAGGCGCGTCCCTCGGTCGCGTTGAGCAGACCTATGACTTCCTCCGCGGCCGCGTCTGCGAACTGCGGCGAGCGCGGGTCCGGCAGGCGCTGCGGCAGGTAGAGCACAGCCTGGTTCTCGTAATCGTAGCCCGAAGGCGCGACGAGGTCTTCGGCCTCGACGAGGCCGAGCCGCTCGCGTATGAAGTTGAAGCTGCCCGCGCTCGCCAGGGTCGCGGAGGTCAGGACGACCGTCTCGACGCGGTCGAACAATTTGTCTTGCAGCAGGCTCGACACGTCAATCGGCGAGGCGCGCAGGAACGCCCCGCGCCCGCGTCGTTCAAGCCAGTAGACGAAATGCTTGTCGTCGCCGGCGACGATGAACTGAAGGTCGAAACGGATTTGGCGTATGCGCCGCAGGATGTTTTCGACTTCGAGCGGCTGTTCGGGGAGCGCGTCGAGCGTGGTCTCCAAGCGGTTGAGCGCGCCGTCCAGGCTGAGGTAGGCATCGCCCAGCGGCGTCGCCTCGATCTCGCCGTCCGTCCGCTTGCGCGCGAACGTGCCGGGCAGGATGGGCGAGCGCCCCTCCTCGCCGCGCCCGTCGCGGAAGCCCATCCAGAAGTTGTCTGAGAAGCGCGTCAGCCGCGCGGCCGTGCGCGTCAACTCGCGGTTCGCGTCAACGTTCGTCAGGGGGAGCTGTGCCAAATCGCGCACGAGGTCTTCCATCTGGTAACTCGAAACCTGCGCGCCGAAGTATTCGGCCGCCACGTCCTCTATCTGGTGCGCCTCGTCGAAGATGACGGCGGAGTAGTCGGGCAAGACCTGACCGTACTCGCTGTTGCGGAGCGCGAGGTCTGCGAAAAAGAGGTGGTGGTTGACGATGACTATGTCTGCGTCCAGCGCGCGCTGGCGCATCCGCGTGATGAAGCAGGGGTCATAGTCCGGGCATTTTTGGCCCAAACAAATCTCCGTGCGCGCGTCCAGGTGCCGCCAGAAGGGGAGGTTTTCCGGGAGGCCCGTGAGTTCCGCGCGGTCGCCCGTCTTCGACTCGCGCGCCCACCGGCGGACCTCGTCGAAGTAGTCCAGCTCGTCCAAACCGTCGAGCACGGGCAAGTTCTCCGCGCGCCGTATGCGTTGCAGGCAGGCGTAATTCCCTCGCCCCTTCATGTACGCGGCCGTGAATTTTCGGGGCAGCACCCTTTGGAGGAAGGGGATGTCCTTCTCCATCAACTGCTCTTGCAGATTCTTCGTCCCCGTCGAGATGACGACGCGCGTCCCGCGTGCCGTCGCCGCCGCAATCGCAGGCACGAGGTAGGCGAGCGTCTTGCCCGTGCCCGTGCCCGCCTCGACGATCAGGTGGCGCTTCTCCTCGAACGCGCGCAGGACCGCCTCGGCCATCTGAATCTGGCCGGGCCTGTACTCGTACTCTGTGTGCGCCCGCGCGATCAAACCTTCGGGGCCGAAAATCTCTTCCATTGAGTTGCCAGTCTACGGTCTACTTTTTAGGCGTGCCCGGCTGAGCCCCCACGGCTCGCACATCCTTGAAACTTTTTGCCACTTCCAGCAGCGTGCCCCGATGTTGATCAAGGCGTGAAGGGAGCGTCCAACTGATGATTTGATGGTAATGCTCGGACGTTTCGACCGTGGTGATGAGGTACACGGCATTGAGCCCCTCGATTACGCCGCGAATCTCATACTGCAACGCCGGGTTGCCGCTAATCGTCGTCGGCGTCGGCTCGGCCGATTGCGCCGAACTGACCCCGGCCATCATGTTGCCGCGCGTCGCCGAAGTAAAGCGTTCGAGCGTCATCTCGTCCGCGAAGTCGCTTTTGCTTTCGGTGAGGAGGATGACGTAAGTCTCGCGCCCGCGGTTCGACGCCTGTATGCTCGCCTGCTCGTTAAGCTGTGTCTCTTTCTGCCAGTCGGCGGGAACCGTCAACTGAAACCTCCCGTCCGGGCTGGTCAAAACGGACGGGCTGCCGCCCCCTTTGCCGCCCATGCGATCCAGGAGGGCACAGGCGGACGCCTGCGTGAGCACCAGAGCACAGAGGACGAGTCTTCGTGAGATTAGTGATTTCACAATCTGCCACTCCAATCAGGCCCGCACAGCCAGAGCATTTGGGCCAAATTAAGGGAGCCGGTTGCGGCGCACGCCATTTCAATCCGCGCCCATCGCCTCCGGCTGCGGCGCAGGCTGCCCCAGGCGCTGCGGGTAAAGTGGGAAACGAGAGGTCAGCTCGGAGACTTCCTGACGAACTTTGTTCCTTGCGTCCTCGGACTTCGGGTCGTGCAGGACTTCCGCGATGAGGCGGCCGACCGTGCGCATCTCTTCTTCGCCCATGCCGCGGGTGGTCAGGGCGGGCGTGCCGATGCGTATGCCGGAGGTGACGAAGGGCTTGTTGGTGTCGAAGGGAATCGTGTTCTTGTTGACGGTGATGTGCGCGGCTTCGAGCGCCTTCTCGGCGTCCTTGCCCGTGATGCCCTTGCCGCCCATGAACACGTCTACGAGCATCAGGTGGTTGTCCGTCCCGCCGGAGACGATGCGCAGGCCCTGCTCCGCCAGCTCGGCCGCGAGCGCCTTCGCGTTCTTGAGAACCTGGCTCTGGTACTCTTTAAAATCATCGCGCAGCGCTTCACCAAAAGCCACGGCCTTGGCCGCGATGATGTGTACGAGCGGGCCGCCCTGCACGCCTGGGAAGAGCTTGCGGTTGACCTCGGCCGCGTGCTCTTCCTTGCAGAGGATGAGGCCGCCGCGCGGGCCGCGCAAGGTCTTGTGCGTGGTGGTCGTGACGTAGTCGGCGTGCGGGACGGGCGAGGGGTGCAGGCCCGCGGCGATGGGGCCTGCGATGTGCGCTATGTCCGCGAACATGCGCGCGCCGACGCTTTTGGCGATCTGGCCAATGCGCTCGAAGTCTATGGTCCGCGGGTAGGCGCTCGCGCCGCAGACGATGAGCTTGGGCTTATGTTCCTCGGCGATGCGTTGCAGCTCGTCGTAGTCAATCTGCTCGGTTTCGCGCGAGACGCCGTAGTCGGCGACCTTGTAGCTCAGTCCTGAAAAATTCATGGGGTGGCCGTGCGTCAGGTGGCCGCCGTGCGAGAGGTTCATTCCTAGAATCTGGTCGCCGTAAGAGATGGCGGCGAGGTAGACGGACATGTTGGCCTGCGCGCCGGAGTGCGGCTGGACGTTGGCGTGGTCGGCTCCGAACAGCTCTTTCGCGCGGTCTATGGCCGCCTGCTCGACTACGTCCGTCCACTCGCACCCGCCGTAGTAGCGCTTCTTCGGGTAGCCCTCGGCGTACTTGTTCGTGAAGACGGAGCCCATCGCTTCGAGCACCGCCTCGCTGACGAAGTTCTCCGACGCGATCAACTCAAGCCCCTCGGCCTGCCGCCTGACTTCGTTATCAATAGCGTCGCTGATTAAAGGGTCAACTTCCGCAAGGCGCGCGTTCATACGTTCGTTCATCATCTCTCCTCTGTCGGGAACCGCGATTCTTCGAGCTGTTTGATCTTCTCGACGCGCCCGCTGTGGCGGCCGCCGTCGAAGGCGGTGTTGAACCAGGCGCGGACGATTTTGGGAATCTCGTCGGGCGGCGTGGTGCGCGCGCCGAGCGCGAGGACGTTGGCGTCGTTGTGTTGGCGCGCGAGCCGCGCGGTCTCTTCCGACCAGGCGACGGCCGCGCGCACGCCCTGCACTTTGTTGGCGGCGATGGCCATGCCCGTGCCAGAGCCGCAGACGAGGACGCCCTGCTCGGCCTCGCCGCGGGCGACGCGCTCGGCGACGCGGCGCGCATAGTCAGGGTAATCGACTGACTCTTCGGAGACCGTGCCGAGGTCTTCGACCTCCAGCCCCAGGTCAGCGAGCAGCGGCTTCAAACGTTCCTTCTCCGCGTAGCCCGCGTGGTCGCTGGCGAGCGCAATTTTCATAACGAATCGGCCTCAATCATGTGCTGTCGAAAGGCGTGCAAGACGTTGATGGTACATCACGCGCGAGACGCCCGCAACAAGAACAGTGGTCAGTGGTCAGTGGTCGGTGGTCAGTTAACAGAAAAACGTCTTTGTCTTTAACTGACCACTGACCACTGACCACTGACCACTGCCTTCCACGTTTGCCTTACGCGCCGCTGCTTTGCGAGAATGAGCGCGGACACAATCATCTCGTCGCCGAGGAGACCTTCAAAATTATATGCGCTGGTCGCAATATTTCATCCCCACGCTCCGCGAGGACCCCGCCGACGCGGAAGTCGTCTCGCACCGCCTGCTCTTGCGCGCAGGGATGGTGCGCCAACTGGCCGCGGGCGTCTACTCCCTGCTGCCGCTCGCCCAGCGCGTCTCGCTGAAGATTCAACAAATCTTGCGCGAAGAGATGAACCGCATCGGCGGACAGGAATTCTTCCTGCCGGCCCTGAACCCGCGCGAGGTCTGGGAGGAGTCCGGCCGCTGGGCCGTGATGGGCGACAACATGTTCCGCCTCAAGGACCGCAAGGGCGCGGACATGTGCCTCGGCATGACGCACGAAGAGGTCTTCACCTCCATCGCGCGCCACGAGATTCGCTCCTACAAGCAACTGCCGCAGGTCTGGTATCAGATTCAGCTAAAGTTCCGCGACGAGGCGCGCCCCAAGTCCGGCGTCCTGCGCGTCCGCCAGTTCATCATGAAGGACGCCTACTCGTTCGACGTGGATCAGGCGGGCCTCGACAAGTCTTTCGAGGATCAGCGCGAAGCCTACAAGCGCATCTTCGACCGCTGCGGGCTGAAGTACACCATCGTCGAAGCCTCCTCTGGCGCGATGGGCGGCTCCGCCTCCAACGAGTTCATGGTCAAGACGGACGCGGGCGAGGATTTAATTGCGACGTGCGACCACTGCGGCTACGCGGCGAACCTGGAGAAGGCCACGTCGCGTCTGCCAGAGATCAAAGACGGCATCGGATTGGACGCGCCCGTCGAGTTCCCTACGCCCGGCGTGCGGACGATTGAGGACTTGACGACGTTCCCAGGCGGGGCCGCGGCCGACCGGCAGATTAAGACGCTCGTTTACGTCTCGACACGCGACGGCGAACAAGAGTTCGTGCTGGCGCTCCTGCGCGGCGACCACCAGTTGCACGAGACGAAGCTCTCGGACGCGCTCGCGGGCGCGGAGGTGCGGGCGGCGCAGCCCGAGGAGATACGCGACCTCCTGGGCGCGAGCGCGGGCAGCCTCGGCGGCGTTGGCGCGAAGGCGCACGCGCGCGCGTCTGGCCGTGAGGTTCGCATCCTCTCGGACCTAGGACTGAAGAACCGCCGCAACATGACGACTGGCGCGAACAAGGACGACCACCACCTGCGCGGCGTCCAGCTCTCGCGCGACATCCCCGTGGACAAGTGGGTTGACCTGCGCACGGTCGCCTCCGGCGAAGGCTGTCCGAATTGCGAGACGGGCGTGCTCGAAGTCGCCAAGTCGCTTGAGATCGGCCACATCTTCAAGCTGGGGACGAAGTATTCCGAGTCGATGGGGGCGCGTGTGCTGATGCAGGATGGCAAGGAAACGCCGATTGTGATGGGCAGCTACGGCATAGGCGTCGAGCGCATCATGGCCTCGGCCATAGAGCTGCACCACGACGCCGACGGCATCGTCTGGCCGAAGGCGATTGCGCCCTTCGACTGCGTCGTCACCATCACCAGCATGAAGCAGGACGACTTGCGCGAGGCCGGCGAGAAGCTCTACCACGACTTGCAGCGCGCAGGGTTAGACGTGCTCTTGGACGACCGCGAGGAGCGAGCCGGGGTCAAGTTCAAGGACGCGGATTTAATCGGCATCCCTTACCGCATCACCGTCGGCAAGAAGGCGGCCGACGGCCTGGTCGAACTCTTCGACCGCGCCACGAAGCAGACAGAGGACGTGAAGCTCAAAGACATCGTCGAGCGCGTGCAGGCGCTGGCGCTCGCCGGGCTCTGAAGCCTCGCCGCTCCGACGCCTTTTATTTATCAGAGGTGAGCATGTCTTCAACGAAGTGCCGCGCCTGCGGGCTCACAAACTTTTCGTCCGCGATAGTATGCAGGCGGTGTCAATACCCGCTGTTCGGCCAGGGCGCACCACCAGCCTACCAACGAAAACCGTCTCAGCGCTGGATTGTCAACGCCGTGCTTGTTTCGATCATCCTAGCCGTCGTACTTCTCTTTGCGGTCTACTTTTTGAGTCTGATCTTTACCTTCCAGGACCCGGAGCAGTTGCGGGACGGGTGGGTGAATTTCACCCCGGAGCAGTATAGGACGATGGGCTTTAGATACGGGCTCGTGCTGCTCCCGTCGTTGATTCTCGTGTGGAGGTTCTTTTACCGGCGCAGAGATCAGTATGGCCAGTGAAGAGAAATTCTCATCGGCTTTGGCAGTGAGACGCGTGAAAGCTCTATTCACAGCTCTGGCCTTTCTCCTGCTGGCCGCCCCGCGCGCGGCGGCGCAGCAGGAGTATCTGCCGGAACTGGTCCGCCGCATCAAGCCGTCCGTGGTCGCCATCGTCACTTACGACGCCAAGGGCGACAAGCTCTCGCGCGGGAGCGGTTTTTTCACGGCGCGCGACCGCGTCGTGACGAACCGCCACGTCCTCGAAGGCGCGTACCGCGCAGAGATTCACACCATCAACGACACGGCCTATAACGTCAAAGGAGTGCTGGCGGTGGATGGCGAGGGCGACATCGCGCTCCTGCAAGTTGACATCCCGCTGGAGGTCGCCGTCCCGCTGCCCGTGGTCCGCACCTCGCCGCAGGAGGGCGAGTCCATCGTCGTCATCGGCAACCCGCTCGGCCTCGAAGGAAGCGTCTCGAACGGCATCGTCTCGGCCGTGCGCGACATCCCGAGCTTCGGCCGCATCATACAGATCACGGCGGCCATCTCGCCCGGCTCCTCCGGCAGCCCCGTCATCAACATGCGCGGCGAGGTCGTCGGCGTCGCCACACTGCAACTCGCAGACGGCCAGAGCCTCAACTTCGCAGTCCCCTCGGATCGCGTGGCCCTACTACAGGCCGGGCAGGCGCGCACCCTCGGCGAACTGGTCGCGGCGACGCGCCGCAGCCAGCGCGCCTCGGCCGAAAGGTTCTACATGCAGGGGCTGGGTTTTCTCTCGCGCGACGATTGCGAGAAGGCGCTACCCTACTTCAAGAAGGCCACGGACGCCGACCCGGACTATGCGGACGCTTGGGCGCAGACAGGCTTTTGTAGCGGGATGCTCGGCCGCCACGCCGACGCCCTGAAGGCTTCACGCCAGGCGATTCGCCTTAAGCCGGACTCGCCCGAGTCCTACCTCAACCTCGGCTCGGCCTTCTCACATTTGGGCCAGTTCAAGGAGTCCGCGGACGCCTACCGCCAAGCGCTCAGGCTCGACTCGAACAACGCCGACACGCACTTCGCGCTCGGCGTCACCTACGGCAAGATGGGGCGCGCGGAGGATGAGGTGCAGGCTTACAAGCAGGCGATTCGCCTGCGGCCAGACTTCGTCTCGGCCTACGAGAAATTGGCACAGGGCTACTTCCGCCTGAACCGGCTGACGGAGGCGGTCGCCAGCTACAAGGTGATCGTCCAGCTCAAGCCCGGCGACGGCGTCGCCTACGACAACCTGGGCATGGCCTACCTCAAGCTGAAGCAGCCGGCCGAGGCCGTAGAGGCTTTTCGGCAGGCCATCCGCCTTAAGCCGGACTTCGGCCGCGCCTACTACAACCTCGCGCTGGCCTACCTCTCGCTCAACGACCGCGACTCGGCCCTCGAACAGTACAACCTCCTCAAGACCATCGACCCCGACCGCGCTGACAAGCTTTACACCGTTATTTATCCATAGTCAGTCTAACGCCCCGTAGGGGCGGCTGAAAATAGCCCAGCACTTCAGTGCTGGGAATTGAGCCAAAAAATAATCGAGTCCCGTAGGGACGACAGAAACATTCGGTCGTCCCTACGGGACTCAATCTTTTTTATCGTCATGTACCCAGCAATAAATTGCTGGGCTATTTTCAGCCGCCCCTACGGGGCTGGTTGACTGCTTTATTTAATCGCCTCGCTGACCAGCGTCGTCAGCGCGTTGTTTTGGAGCGTCTTGTTGTTCTGCAATTCGCCGTGTAGGTCGCAGGCGAAGACGGCGTAGACGATGGGAAGCGCGGTGCCGAAGAGCGAGCCGGCGCGGCCCGTGCCCGCGAGGTCTTCGCCCAGGAGTGAGCGGCGCGTGACGCGGCCGTCGCCGGGCGCGGACATCGCCTCGGTCACCTGCTTGAGCGTGAAGCGTTGGCCCGAAGAGTTCTGGAACGCGCGCGGGCGCGTCCACGTCACCCACCGCCCCTTCTTCCGGTCGAAGATGATGACGGGCGAGACCAGCGTGTCCTCGCAGTCACCACCGAAGGCGAAGAGTTTGACGGGCGGGTCGTCTCCGCCCGCCGCGTCCAGCGCCTCGTGAAAGCCTTTGGCGCGGCTGAGGACCGCCGCGAAGTAGGCGTCCAACTCTTCGAGCGAGCCGCCCTTAAAAGGCGCGTTGTCGCCGCGCGTGCGTCCCTTGACGAACCGCTCGCGGTAGTCCGGGTCCGCGACCGGCGACCACTGGTAACGCCGCCAGACCTCCGGGTCGTAAAGGTCAACCTCTATTGGCCGTAGGTCTTCGTCTAGGAAACGCACGGCCCCCTTGTGCGGCAGCAGTTGAAAGACCGACGGCGCTGTGAAGATGTCCTCGCGCGAGAGCTTGTTGAGAAGCGGGATGGGCCGGCGCAGGCCCTCCGTGACAGAGTAGCCCTGGAGCAGCGTCGTGAAGGCGTCGGCCGAGCCCTCGTTCGGCGTGCCGAACATGACTATGCGGCTGATGTGCGCCGCGCCCGCCCAGGTCGGCACGAGCGTCGCGCCGTCCGATGGCAAGTCCGCGTCGCCGTACATGGCCGCGTAGCGCGCCACCAACCCTCCCATCGAATGTGCCAGAACGTTGAAGCGCAAATCCGGCCGCTTGAGCTTGCGCTTGAGCACTTCGAGCCGGCCGAAGAGTTCGCGCGCCGTCTCGACGTTGTCGCGCCGCCAATCGTAGGGGAAGACGTAGAAGGTGTCGCGGTCGCCCTCTTCCCCAGGATTATTCCAGTCGCCCTCGCGGTAGCCGCCGTAGTTTTTGAGGGCTTTGAGCAGCTCGTGGTAGATGTAGACTTCGGGCGTGAGGCGAGCGAGGCGCGCCGTGTCAACGATCTTTCTGGGCACCAGATTGTCGCGGTTACGCGCGAGGTCTGGCGTGACGGGTAGGCTCAAGCCGTCGTCCGACGAGCGGAAGAGCGAGGGCCAGACGATCTCGCTCGTCTCGTAGTTGACGAGCTGCGAGCCGAGCACGCCAGGGATGACGACGAGCGGGCGCTTGCCCACGCGGGCGCGCGCCTCCGCGAAGATGCGTTCGAGGTTCGGCCTGCGCCGCGCGCCGCCGACGCAGCCGGACAGGACAAAGGAGAGCGCCAGAAGCAGCGACAGAGATAGGCGGGCAGGCGGAAGGCGGAAGGCAGAAAGAGGAAGGCGGAAAGCGGAAAGCAAACGGCGAGGGGGATCTGTTTTCTGCATTCTGCCTATTGCCTTCCGCCTTCCTCTTCCTCTTTCCACCGACGATTGATCAGGCTGGCGACGAAGCCCGCGCCGAAGCCGTTGTCGATGTTGACGACCGTGACGTTCGAGGCGCAGGAGTTGAGCATTCCCAGGAGCGCGGCGACGCCGCCGAAGGACGCGCCGTAGCCGACGCTGGTCGGGATGGCGACGACTGGCACGCTCACGAGCCCGCCGACCACCGAAGGGAGCGCGCCCTCCATCCCCGCGGCGACGACGACGACGCGCGCGCGCCTGAGCAGTTCCCTCTCGGCCAGGATGCGATGAATCCCAGCGACGCCCGCGTCCCAGACACGCTCCGTCCGGTTGCCCATCGCCTCGATGGTCAGCGCCGCCTCCTCTGCCACAGGGATGTCGCTCGTACCGGCGGTGACGACGGCGACCGAGCCTACGCCGCGCTCGGTCGTGTCCCTGCGGATTCTGATGAGCCGCGCCGAGGCGTGCCACTCGGCGTCGGTCGCGACGTTGCGGACTTCGCCGAACGTCCCCTCGTCCGTGCGCGTGACGAGCACGTTCGGGGAACGTGCGACGAGGCGCTCGACGATGCCGACGACCTGCGCGCGCGTCTTGCCTTCGCCGAAGACGACTTCGGGGAAGCCCTGGCGCGAGGCGCGCGCGTGATCGACGCG
The DNA here is from genome assembly GCA_963848875.1 of uncultured Acidobacteriota bacterium. Taxonomy (GTDB): domain Bacteria; phylum Acidobacteriota; class Blastocatellia; order Pyrinomonadales; family Pyrinomonadaceae; genus QHXM01. Next base: position 2,370,101 of record CAWKFJ010000005.1, on the reverse strand, counting down.
CGCGTAGCCTATGTCTTCGTAGTGCAGGTCGCGTATGAGACGCGCGGCCTCCGGCGCGTCCAGCTCGCCGCCCCTGAAAGCGCGCAGGAGTTTTTCGATCTCTCTTAAATCCACTTTTGTGCGGCCCCTCGAAAGCGCGAGCCATTCTAGCACCCAACTCCGCCGCCCTCGAAATGCGTGCCCGCAGGCGGTGGCGGGTGACAAGTGACAGGTGACAAGTTAAAATTCGTTCGCTTGTTACTCATCACTTGTCATTCGTCACTGTTTACGTGGAACTGACCGTCGCCATCACGGGAGCCTCTGGCTCAATCTACGCGCACCGCACGCTCCTGCAACTGGCGGCGAGCGGCGCGGTCGAGCGCGTCAACCTGATCATGTCCGAGTCGGCGCGCACGGTCGCGCGCGTCGAGTTGGGCGTTGACCTGGGCGAGGCAGACTCCGCGCGTGTCAACGAGTGGCTGGGGCTCCCTGCGGACTCGAAGCTCGTCCGGCCGCACCGTCTGGACAACCTGGCGGCGACTCCCGCTTCGGGGTCGCACATGCAGGCCGGCATGGTCGTCGTGCCCTGCTCGATGGGCACGCTCGGCGCGATAGCTTCGGGCGCTGGCACAAATTTGATTCACCGTGCGGCGGACGTGACCTTGAAGGAGGGGCGCAAGCTCGTGCTCGTCCCGCGCGAGACTCCTTACAACGCGATTCACCTGGAGAACATGCTCAAGCTCGCGCACGCAGGCGCGCGCATTCTCCCGGCCAGCCCGGCTTTCTACCACCGGCCCCGCTCAATCGAAGAGATGGTTGACCACCTAGTCTTCCGCATCCTGGATCAGTTCGGCGTCCCACATTCGCAGGCCACGCGCTGGAAAGGGGGAGAATAGTTGGCGGCAGGCAGCGGGCAGTTTGTAGGGAGCGCTGGGGAGCCACGAAAAATTGTGCCAAGTCCCGTAGAGATGGCCGACTGCGAACTGCCAACCGCCCGCTGCTTTTTTGCAGTTTGCGAAGGTTTACGCCTGAGAATAGGTGATTTTGCGCCAGGTTCCGAGTGGCCCCGGCTTTGCTCTATCAGAGGGGCGGGAGGTCTCGCAGAGGGAAAGGGCGCGGCCGGTCGGGAGCCGCGCCGCCTGCGAGCTTAAAAGATTATGTTGACCGCCACAGCTAAAAACGTCCGCACGACGCTCGAAATGATTAAGATCGAGCACACGCTGTTCGCGCTGCCGTTCGCCTTCCTGGGGGCCGTGCTCGCGGCTGGCGGGTTGCCGACGGCGCAGCAGGCGCTCTGGATTACCTTAGCGATGGTCGGCGCGCGTTCGTGCGCGATGGCCTTCAACCGAATCGCGGACCGCGAGATTGACGCGCGCAACCCGCGCACAAGCAGCCGCGCGCTGCCGTCTGGCTCGCTCTCGGTCGGCTTCGTCTGGGCCTTCACGCTCGTCTCCGCGGCGCTCTTCTTCACGGCCGCGGCGATGCTCAACCGCCTGACGCTCGTGCTCGCGCCGGTCGCGCTCTTGAGCGTCCTGCTCTACTCGTACACGAAGCGCTGGACGATGCTCTCGCATCTGGTTCTGGGCTGGTGCCTGGCGATAGCTCCGGCGGGGGCGTGGATCGCCGTGCGCGGCGCGCTCGACAGTCCTGTGCCATTTCTGCTCTCGCTGGTCGTCATGCTATGGACCGCGGGCTTCGACGTGCTCTACGCCTGCCAGGACTACGACTTCGACCGTCGCTCGGGGCTGCACTCGATCCCGCGGCGCCTGGGCGTGGCTCGCGCCCTCTGGATTTCGCGCCTCTTCCACGCGCAGGCGTTCTCCACGCTCGTTGCGCTATACTTGGTGACGCACCTGGGCGCGCTCGCGCTAGTGGGCGTGGCGGCGACCGGCGCGCTGCTGGTCTACCAGCACACGCTCGTGCGCGCGAACGACCTGAGCCGGCTGAACGCGGCGTTCTTCACCACGAACGCCTTCGTCAGCGTCATCCTGTTCGCGACCTTCGGCGGCGCGCTGCTGTTGAAGCTGGTTTGATAAAGAGATAGCTATGAGCACCACCACACTTACCCCGGTCGAACAAGACACGAAAGCCATCGTGCTTCACTTCCACCCTGTGCTCCAGAAACTCGGCGAAGACGGGTTCTATGAATTCTGTATGCTCAATAAAGATTTGCACATCGAGCTGACCAGCGCAGGAGACTTGATTGTCATGTCACCGACCGGATTAAAGACTGGGCATCGCAACGCCAAATTAATCGCCAGAGGCGTGACTTGGGCGGAACAGGACGGGACGGGTCTGTTTTTTGACTCCTCCCCCTTGTTCACGCTGCCTAACGGCGCGAAGCGCTCGCCCGACTTCTCATGGGTGCGGAATGAAAGGTGGGAGCAGCTTTCCGAGAAAGAGCGAGATCAGTTTGCGACGCTCTGCCCGGATTTTGTCGTCGAGTTGCGGTCGCCGTCGGATTCACTGCGCACGCTGAAGAAGAAGATGCAGGAGTACGTCGAGAACGGCGCGCAGCTCGGCTGGCTGATTGACCCGGTCGAGAAGAAAGTTTACGTCTACAAGCCACAGGCCGCGGACGAGTGCCTCGACGACCCGCAGACGGTTTCCGGCGACCCCTTGCTTCCAGGCTTCACGCTCGACGTGCAGTCGCTCTGGGAGTAGATTTAGATTTCGATAAAACCCATGAACTTTTCACACGACCCGAATCTGAACGACCTCGCGCCGAAGGTCTGGGGCAGCGAGCGTTTGAGCTTTGAAGACGGCCTGAAGCTTTACGCGACGGATGACCTGCCCGCGCTGGCGAAGCTCGCAGACACCGTGCGCCGCCGCTTACACGGGCGCACGACCTACTTCAACGTCAACCGCCACTTCAACCCGACCAACGTTTGCTACGCGGACTGCAAGTTCTGCGGCTTCTTCCGCACGCCGCGCCAGCCGGACGCCTACACGCACAACATAGAAGATAGCTTGCGCATCGCGGGCGAGGCCGTCAGGGAGGGCGCGACCGAATTGCACATCGTCGGCGGGCTCAACACGAAGCTGCCCTTCAGCTACTTCACGGACCTTCTCGGGTCGCTCAAGCGCGAGTACCCGCGCCTCCACCTGAAGGCTTGGACGATGGTCGAGCTTGACCACTTCGCGCACTTCTACAAGATGACGGACGAGGAGGTCATAGAGCAGTTGAAGGCGGCGGGCATGGACTCATGCCCTGGCGGCGGGGCGGAGATTTTCCGCGAGCCGACGCGCTCCATGATCTGCGCCCACAAGACGAACGCCGAGCGCTGGCTCGAACTCTCCGGCAAAGTCCACGCCGCGGGACTAAAGACCAACGCGACGATGCTCTACGGCCACATCGAGACGACCGAAGACCGCGTTGACCACCTCGTCCGCCTGCGCGAGCAGCAGGACAAGTCGGGCGGCTTCCAATGCTTCATCCCGCTCGCCTTCTACCCTCCGGGCACGCAGCTCTCGCACCTGCCGGGGCCGTCGGGCGTGGACTCCCTGAAGACGATGGCCGTCTCGCGCCTGATGCTGGACAACTTCCCACACATCAAATCCTACTGGGTGATGCTCGGCAAGCGGCTCTCCCAGGTCGCGCTCCACTACGGAGCCAACGACCTCGACGGCACCATCACCGAAGGCGGCGAGCTTTCGGAAAGCTATTCGGTCGAGGCCGGCAACGAAGTCAAGATGAGCAAGCAAGAGATCGTCGCCCTCGTCGAAGACGCAGGCTTCGAGGCCGTCGAGCGCGACACCGTTTATAACAGAATCGAGCGAGAAACGGCCGAGGTTCAACCTTCCTAATCATGTCTAGTACAACCGAAACACGCACCATCACCGTCGCGCACTCGCCCGACTCCGACGACGCTTTCATGTTCTACGCGCTGGCGACGAACAAGCTGGACACGGGCGACCTGCACTTTACGCACGTCCTGAAAGACATTCAGACGCTGAACGAGATGGCGCGGCGCGGCGTCTACGACGTGACGGCCGTCAGCTTCCACGCCTACGCCTACATCGCGGACAAGTACGCGCTCCTGCCGCATGGGGCGAGCATCGGCGACAATTACGGCCCCATCGTCGTCACGCGCGAGCCGCATGCCCCCGCAGATTTGTCTAAGCTGAAAGTCGCCGTGCCGGGGACGCTGACGAGCGCCTTCCTCGCGCTGCGGCTTTTCAACTCGGAGTTCGACTACGAGGTCGTGCCGTTCGATGAAATCATAGAAGCCGTCCGGCAGGGGCGCTGCGACGCCGGGCTCCTGATTCACGAGGGGCAACTCTTCTACGACAAATTGGGCCTGCACAAAGTTCTAGACTTGGGCGAGTGGTGGCACGAGTACACGGGGCTGCCGCTGCCGATGGGCGGCAACGCCATCCGCCGCGACCTGGGCGCGGAGTTGATGCGGAAGGTCTCCGAGTACCTGCGCGAGAGCATACGCTACTCGCTGGAGCACCGTGAGGACGCGCTCCGCTACGCGATGCAGTTCGCGCGCGACATGGACACGGAGACGGCCGACCGCTTCGTGGCGATGTGGGTCAACGACCTGACGCTCGACTACACGGAGCGCGGGCGCGAGGCCGTGCGCCGCCTGCTCGCCGAAGGGACGGAGCGCGGCATCATCCCGCACAGCGTCCAGGTTGATTTCGTCGGCCCGTAGAAAATTTCCCAGAAACACAAAGGCGCGGGGACTGCGAAAATCAAGAGACTTGACTTCCGCGCCTCCGCGCCTATTGTGGCTGTCGCCGCTGGCGGGGGTCGCTGCCTGAGTGCTAACCCCGCCGACGGTTTAAGCAGCCCCGAGAAACTCTTCAGCTCGCCGCGGCCAGATCGCCTGGGTGAGCCCTGTAAAACCCTTCCGCGCCGCCGAGCGCTTTGACGACCTCTTCCGCGTCGAGCGCGATGTGGCCGAGCACGTCGGCCAGCCTCCACTCCACGACCAGCTCGCGCGCCAGCTCCGAGAGCGGCCTGGCCGTCCCCGTGATGATCCGGCAGTTGACCATCCGCGGGTAAGGATCGCCGGCCGGCGTATAGTGGCCGCTCTCGATGACGCGGACCAAAACGTGCTGCGCTGCGGCGCTCATCTGGTCAACGTTTTTTATGAAAAGTGTGCCAGCGCCCGCTGCGGCGAAGAGGCCGCAGCGGGGCTGAGATGGTAGCGCGACGCCGCCCGCCGTTCCGCCCAGAAGGAACGACGTGCGGTCGCCGCGCTTGTCATCGGCTAAGTGAAGTCCGTCAAGCTCCTCCCACTGGCCTGACGTTTCGTCCATCCCGTGGAGCAACGCAGCCGCTCGGCGTTGCACCTGCGCTTTCGCGCTGTAAAGGTTCACGGGTAGGTGTGCCCTCACCAATCGCCGATATGAGGACCGAAGCCTCGCTAAATCTTTTCTCCAACCGTTCACTGTCTCATAGCCTGCGCTGTGCTGGACGCGCGCCCCCAGTTAAACGCGTCCCTTCCCGCGCGGCTGCCCCCATATACCCCGTCCGTGCCAGAGGATGCGGGCCGGTTAAGTTCCCACACGTTCCGCTCACTACCCTTAACAAGAATTGTGCCAATTTGCCGAAAGTCGGGCCGGACGCTTGAGCGCCAGTAAAACCGGGTCTTCGGGCCAGAACGCAGAGGTGGCCGCGCGTGCGCGGACGAAAAATTTTTTGCGCCGGTGGAGGCGCGCACGAACGCCCGCGCCAGAATTGGCACACTTTTAACTGGGGTTAATTGGAATGCAGGATTTTTTGCGGGGGGTGAAAAAATTTTTGCGCCGTTTCAGTCCTCGTCCTCGACGAGGTTGAGTTCCGGGCGGCTGAGGCCGAACTTGCGCAGCTTGTAGTTGAAGGTCTGGCGGCTCAGGCCGAGCGTCTCGGCGGCGCGCGTGACGTTGCCGCCGTGGCGCGCCAGCGCCTCTGTCAAAAGCTGCCGCTCGACGTCGAGCATAATCTCTTTGAGGTTGACGGGCCGGCTGAAGTCCGGTTGAAAGCTGACTGACGAAGAGGTGCTGGTGACGGCGCGCAGGATGTCCGGCGAGAGCGACTCGACGCCGATGGCCTGTCCCTCGTCCGCGAAGACCACGACGCGCTCGATCTCGTTGCGGAGCTGGCGGACGTTGCCGGGCCATGAGTAGCGCGACAGGTAACCTATGGCCTCGGGCGTCAGGCCGGCCAGCCGCCTGTGGTGGCGGCGGCACATTTTCTCGAAGTAGTAGGAGGCCAGGGCCGGGATGTCTTCAGGCCTGACGCGCAAGGGTGGCACTTTGATGACGAAGGTGTTGAGGCGGTAGAAGAGGTCTTCGCGGAAGCGCCCCTCGCGCACGTCCAGTTCGAGGTCGCGGTTGGTGGCGGCGATGACGCGCACGTTGACTTTGCGCGGCGAGTCGCCCAAGGGCATGATCTCGCCTTCTTGCAGGAAGCGTAGGAGCTTGGGCTGTAGTTCGAGCGCGAGGTCGCCGATCTCGTCCAGGAAGAGCGTGCCGCCCTCGGCCGCGCGGATGATGCCGCGCTGGTCGTTGATCGCGCCGGTGAAAGTCCCACGCCGGTGGCCGAACAGTTGGCTTTCGAGCAGGTCGCGCGGCGCGGCTGAGCAGTTGAACGGGAGGAAAATCTTGTCGCGGCGGCGGCCCTCCTCATGCAGGCTGCGTGCGATCAGTTCCTTGCCCGTGCCTGTCTCACCTGTAATCAGGACGGTCGCGTCGGAATCCTTGAGCCGCTCCATCCGCCCCAGCACGTCGCGCATCGCGAAGCTCCCGGCGATGACGCCTGGGAACGGGCCGGCCGCGCCCGGCAGGACGACCGTGTTGGCGTGGCGGCCGCGCCGCCCCCACTCGATGGCGATCCTGTAGTGCTCGCGCGCACGCGCCTGCTCGTCCGTCTCCTGTAGCGAGCGGCCGAGGCAAAAGTAGACGCGTACGAGGTTGGCCGCGTCGCCCAAGGGCTCTAACAACTCGCGTGCGGCGTTCAGGAACGAGAGCGATTGCAGGAAATTTTTGTGCCAATAGGCGCGCGAGCCGAAGGCCAGCAGGAGCAGGCCGCGCAGGTGGGCCGGCATGGGGTCCAGGGCGCGCACGTCGTAAGGCTCCAGGACTTCGTCGGCCTCGGCGTGGCGCTCCATCTCTTCGTAGACCTCTGCGAGCGCGACGCGCGTCTGGACGGCCCGCGCCGACGAATCCTCAGGCACGCCGTCGCGCAACAGCCCGAGCAGAATCTTCTCGGCGCTCGCCAAGTCGCCGCGCGCGGTGTAGGCTTGGGCGCGGACAAAAAGGTCTTCAAAGGCTATCTGATTGTCTGTAACCTGCGTCATCGGATTACCGGGCCAGAAGTTTTGCCCCCAAGGATTGAGGCCGGGTAGTTCTTTGGGCAGCGGGGAGTATAACACAACCAGCGCGGGTGGTAGACTATAAATGCCCGAATGGCGAACGGCCGGACGCAGCCCCTTTTGCAGCCCCGGCCGGCCTTCGTCCGCCCCTGCAAGGGGGCAACACGGGGCGGAGTCGTGGCATCTGAATGACTTACGACGTGCCGGGCGTTTATCGGCACACCGGCGCTGCCCCTCGGTCCGGTAATCCAACAAGACGGAAACAGAATTATGAAACGCTTTTCTTTCTACACGCTCGCCCTTTCGGCGCTCCTCCTCTTCAACGCGCTCGGGGCCGCGGCTCAATCCGTACAGGCTTCCACGGGGGGCCAGCCCGTTGACGTTGACAAGATCATACGCACCATGACGGCCAAGGAGACGGAGTTCCGCCGGGCGCTCAACAACTACGCCTTCAAGCGCGACGCCGTCGTGCAGATGATAGGCATGGGCGGGCAGATTGCAGGCGAGTTCCACCGCACCTCGTTCTTCACCTTCGACAGCCAGGGCAATCGTTACGAGAAGATTCTCTTCGCCCCGATGTCCACCTTTCCCGGCGTCACCCCCGAAGACATCGAAGACCTCGGCGGCGTCAACCCGTTCGCGCTTGAATCGCGTAACTTCGGCCGCTATAACTTCACTTACGCCGGCCGCGAGCGGATCGACGAGCTAGACCTTTACGTCTTCGACGTAACGCCGAAGGTCGTGCCCAGCCCGAAGTCTGGGGAGCGGCTCTTCTCTGGGCGCATCTGGGTGGACGAGACCGACATGCAGATCGTCAAGTCGCGCGGCAAGGGCGTGCCCGAGACCAAGAAGAACAAGTTCCCCATGGTCGAGACTTATCGCGAGCAGATTGATGGGCGTTACTGGTTCCCGACCTACAGCTACGCGGACGAGGAGTTGGTCTTCGACAACGGCGACACGCTGCACGTGCGGATGCGCGTCACCTACAAGGAATACGAGCAGGGCCACGTAGACATCAGGATCACAGACGCGGACGACGGCGGCGTGGTGGACGATGCGACCAAAGGCCCCACGACGACGCCGTTGACCAAGAACGAGATCAGGAACGCCGCGCTCAATGCTAAGGCCGTTGAGCTGCCGAAGCCCGTCTACCCGGAGGCGGCCAAGCGCGCGGGCATACACGGCACGGTCAAGGTCAGCGTCACGGTTGACGAGCGCGGGAACGTGAGCGACGCCGAGGCGATAGAGGGGCCGAAAGAGTTGCGCGAGGCGGCGGTCGAGGCAGCCAAGCGGGCGCGCTTCGAGCCGACGCGCGTCCACGGCGCGCCCATCAAGATTGACGGCGTGCTGACTTACGAATTCTAAAGCAGAGAGACTTAACGTGACGCGAGGCGGCGCGAATGAGTTGCTCATTCGCGCCGCTTCGTTTCACTTCTTAACCCCTAACTCGTCGGCGATGCTCGCGTGAACGCGTTCGATGAGGCGCTCTATGTCTTCGTCGGTCGAGAGCCCTGTGGTCTCGACGGGCGGCAGGATGACCATCTCAATTGTGCCAGGACGCGCCTCGCCGGTCCCCTTGCCCATCAGCGTGTCCGTGTTCTTAATCGCCACTGGCACGAGCGCCACGCCCGCCTCCATGGCCATGTAGAACCCGCCCTTCTTGAAGCGCAACAGCTCGCCCGGCCGTGCGCGCGTGCCTTCCGCGAAGACCGCGAAAGAGACGCCCGCGCGCAGGCGCTCCGTGGCCGCGCGCATCGTCTCGACGGCCCGCTGGTTGTTGCTGCGGTCAATCGCCATCACGTTGACGTAGCCCATGCCGTATCCCAGGATGGGAACGCGCAGCAGCTCCTTCTTGGCTATCAAACCGATGCGCCGCCCGACGTAGCAGAAGATGGTCGCCGTGTCCAGATACGACCTGTGGTTGGCGATGAAGACGTAAGAGCGCGCGGGGTCCAGATGCTCACTGCCGCGGACACGGACCTGCGCGCCGCTCAGCCGCAGCCAGGTGCGCCCGCCCCATTGCGCCGCCCTGTAAACCCAGTGTCGCCGCCGCGCGGCCCACGAGACGAGAATCACGGGCGTGCCTATGACGAGCAGGAGCGCGCCAGCCACGGCGAGCGACCACCAGTAGCGCAGCCTGCCGCTGAGACGCGCGCCCGGCCGTATGTTAGACTCGTCGGCGCGCACGGCGTCTCCCTTATCAGCCAGCTCGGTCGAAGGATTTTCCGAATGCCCCATCATCGGTTCGTGTCAGGATTTCAACTCTCAAAATTGAAATTTCAAATTCCCTTCCGTGTGTCACTGTGGCTGATTTCCCTTATCCTTCTTTGCCCGGCTCTGACGCGCGCGCAGGACGCGCCGAGCCCACGCTCCGTGCTCGGCTTCACGCCCGGCGACGACCGCACGATTGCAGACTGGGGACAGATTACGGATTACTTCGCGCGGCTCGACGCCGCGAGCGACCGCGTCACAGTGCGGACGCTGGGCGAGACTACTCTGGGCCGTCCCCTCATCGTGGCGTTCATCAGCTCGCCTGAGAATATACGCAATCTGGGAAAGCTCAAAGAGGTTCAGGCGAAACTCGCAGACCCGCGGCGTGTCCGCGAGATGCGCGAGCGCGACCGCCTCATCCGTGATGGCAAGACCTTCGTCGTCATCTCCTGCTCGATTCACTCGGACGAGATCGTCGCCTCGCAGATGTCCATGCAGCTCGCCTACGACCTGGCCACGGCCAGCGACGCGGCCACGCGCGAGATTCTGCGCGACACTGTGTTGCTGCTCATCCCGTCGCCGAACCCGGACGGCGTTGACGCCATCGCCCACTGGTATCGCAAGACGCTCGGCACGCCCTACGAAGGCACGGAGCCGCCGGAGCTTTACCACCACTACGCGGGGCACGACAACAACCGCGACTGGTTCATGCTCAACTTGCGGGAGACGAAGCTCATCACGCGATTCCTCTGGCGCGAGTGGTTCCCGCAGATCGTTTACGACGTACACCAGCAAGGCGCCGAGGGCGCGCGTCTCTTCGTGCCGCCCTTCCACGAGCCCGCGAACCCGTACATCGCGCCGTCACTCCTGCGCGAGGTCAACCTCTTAGGGAACAAAATGGCCGCAGACCTGCGGGCCGCCGGCTACAAAGGCGTCATCACGAACGCGAGCTACGATACATGGTGGCACGGCGGCTTTCGCACAGCGCCCTACTATCACAACTCCATCGGCCTGCTCTCCGAAGCCGCGAGCGCCCACCTGATGACGCCGCTCACGGTCACGCGCGAGCAGTTGTCCAAGTCGAGCACACGCGGGATGTCTTCGGCGCTCAAGGCCGCGCCCAACTTCCCCTCCCCCTGGCTCGGCGGCCGTTGGCGGCCGCGCGACATCATGAGCATGGAACTGCTGGCCGCGCGCTCCATTCTTTCTATGGCGTCGAAGCGCCGGGCCGAGTACCTGCGGAATTTTTACGAACTGGGCCGGAAGAACATCGAGCCGCCGGAAGAGGACGGCGACCGCATGGCCTACTTGATCCCGGCGGGCCAGGGCAACGACGAAGCCGTCGCGAGGATGATCGGCGCGCTCGTCGAGCAGGGCATCGAAGTCCACAGGCTCGAACGGGAGTTGCACGGAGTCACAGCGCCGCAAGAGCTAGCAAGTAGCGGCACGAAGCGCCGTGAGGTCTTGGGGGTAGACGCGCGAGTGGAGCTGGCAGAGATTCCGGCCGGCGGCTACATCGTTTTTCTAGACCAGCCGTTTCGCGCCAACGTCGAGGCGTTGTTCGGGCTTCAAGTTTACCCTGAGCGCCTGACCGAGCAGGGCGAGGCCGAGCGGCCCTACGACGTGGCCGGCTGGACGCTGCCGCTCCAGATGGGCGTCGAGACGGCGATCGTCTGGCGGCTGCGCGAGAAGCGTGACGAGATGAAGTTGACGCTCATCCGCGACGAGGCCGAGGTGCGAAAGGATTTCGGCCTGGCACAAAAACGCGGGAACGTCTCCCCGATTCCCAACCCGCTCAAGTCGCCGCGCAAAGTCGCGGTCTACCGCAGTTGGGTCGAGAGCATGGACGAGGGCTGGACGCGCTACGTCTTCGACACCTTCAACGTGCCTTACGAATCCCTGCGCGATGCGGACGTGCGGCGCGGGAATCTGCGCGCGCGCTTCGACGCCATCATCCTCCCGTCGCAGCGCATGAAGGCGATCATCGAAGGCCACGCGGTCGGCAGCTACCCGACGGAATATACGGGCGGCGTCACAGAGGTGGGCGTCCAGAATCTGCGCCGCTTCGTCGAAGAGGGCGGGACGCTCATCTGTTTCGACGCCTCGTGCGAATTGGCCATCAAGCGCTTCAACCTGCCGCTGCGCAATGTCCTTGAGGATTTGAAGCCGAACGTCTTCTACGGCCCCGGCTCGATTGTGACGCTGGACTTGGAGCCCGCGCACGCAGTCGCCCGCGGGCTGCCCCGCGACCTCAGCGCCTACTTCATCAACAGCTCCGCCTTCGAGGTGACGGACCCGGAGCGCGTCCGCGTCGTCGCGCGCTACAGCCCCTTACCAAACCTTCTGCGCTCGGGCTGGCTCCTCGGCGAGGACCGCCTCAAAGGCAAAGTCGCGCTGGCCGAAGCGCCCATCGGCCGCGGCCGCGTCGTCCTCTTCGGCTTCCGCCCGCAGCACAGGGGACAAACGTGGGCCACTTTCCCGCTCATTTTCAACGCCCTTCGTGAGTCTTGAATCGGCAAGGCCGTTCTCAGATTTACGATTCACGGCTTTTAGAGTTATAGTACCTTCAGCGTCCGATTTCTCTCCCGTCCTTCGCTGAAAAAGCATCCTTTTGTCCCGGTGCGCATCAAACGTGGGTCGTCGGCCCGCGTGCCGCAGCCGAGTCCCGTAGGAGTTACAGGCCATGAGAAAGTTTTCCAGCGCCGCCCTGCTCCTCTCCCTCTTGCTGACTACAATTCTTTACTCGCAGGCGCAAACGCGCCCACGCCGCGTCGGCCAGAGTTCGAGCCAACAGCAGCAGCAGCCGTCCACGACCGATTCCGGGTCGCAGGGCGAAGCCGCGCCCGCGCCAAGCCCTCGCCAGCGGCCGGTCCTACAGACCGGGACGACGATCTCTTCCGGCGGTCGCCAGACCGGAGATCAGTCGTCCCCCGGCAGGACTTCGACGCCTTCGCCGAGCGAGCCCGAAGAGGTTGACGAGGGCGACGTGGTGCGCGTCAACACCACGCTCGTCAGCATCCCCGTCACCGTCATGGACCGCAACGGCAGGTTCATCCCGAACCTGCGCCAGCAGGACTTCCGCATCTACGAGGACGGCGCCGAGCAGCAGGTCGCTTACTTCGCCTCGGTCGAGAAGCCGTTCACGGTCGCGCTCGTCATAGACACCAGCGCCTCGACGCGCTTCCGCCTCGAAGAGATTCAGGACGCGGCCATCGCGTTCATCAACCAACTGCGCCCGGACGACCGCGTTATCATCGTCTCGTTCGACGAGGAGATACGCGTGCTGGCGCAGGCGACCAACGACCGCTCGCGTCTGCGCGAGGCCATCAGCCGCGTGCGGACGGGCGGCGGGACGAAGCTCTACGACGCCATGGACCTCGTCATCAACCGGCTGCTGAGCCGCGAGCAGGGACGCAAGGCCGTCGTCCTCTTCACTGACGGCGTGGACACGACGAGCACCCGCGCGAGCTACCAGTCGAACGTCCGCGACGCCGAAGAACTGGACGCGCTGATCTACCCGATACAGTACGACACCTCGCAGGACGTGATGGGTCCGGGCGGTGGGGGCGGCTATCCGTATCCGCAACCGAACCCATACCCGAACCGTTACCCGCAGAGGCGACGCGCGCCGCGCTCCTCTGGCGACGTCTGGGGGGACATCCTCGGCGACATCTTCGGTGGCGGGGGCAGGGGCAGAGGTGGTGGCGGCGGAGGCGGCCAGCGCTGGCCCGGCGGCGGAGGCCAGAGAGGCCCCGTCATCGTCAGCAGCGGCGGCGGGACCAACGGGTCGAGCCCGGAGGACTACAGGCGCGCCAATGCTTACCTGAATGACCTGGCTTACAAGACAGGCGCGCGCGTCCACCGCGCCGACACGACGCGCGACCTCACGCAGTCGTTCGCCCTCATCGCGGAGGAGTTGCGCCGCCAGTACAGCATCGGCTATTACCCGAAGGACGTGGCCCAGGCGGGCCAGCGCCGCCAGATTCGCGTCCGCGTCAATCGCCCGGACCTCGTCGTCCGCGCCCGCGACAGCTACATCGCTGGCTCCCAGTCAGGCGACGCCACGGCGCAGCAGCGCGGAGCCACGCAGCAACCCAAACCCGAGCTGCGCAGATTCCCGCTGGCCGGAACGCGGTAAGAGTCTATAGCGGCCTTTCAATAAAAATGGCGTGTGGGTCAGATTCCCGAATCTGGCCCACACGCCATTCGCGCATCACGTCGCCCACATTTTATCAAGCCCCGCGTCATTTCTTACTGGTAGCCGGCAAGAATTAATCATATTATCTAGACACTGTACTGCCCGCTGGCGGGATTCTATCCCGACTTCGACTCAGCATTTCACCGTGTGGAGTGGATTCAATGGTCAGCCCCAGCTTGACCGACAGACAAAGGCGCGAGCTTGAATTCTACGAGGAATTCTCGGAACGCAACGCGCCCGCCGAAGTCAGCTTCGACCCGATCTCTGGCGAAGAGACGCGGCCCTGGAACTCTTACTGGAGCCTGATAGAGGTCGTCCGCAGCCAGTTCGTCTCGGAGGGCCAGAGGCTGTTGGACTTCGGCTGCGGCAAGGGTGAATTCTCCGTCATCTTCGCCAAGATCGGCTACGAGGTCGCGGGCTTCGATTTGTCGCCGAACAACGTCGCCATCGCGCAGCAACTGGCACAGAAATACGACCTGGCCGGGAGGACGCGCTTTTCCGTCGGCGTCGCGGAGAGACTGGACTACCCGGACGAGAGCTTCGATGTCATCGTCGGCATAGACATCCTGCACCACGTAGCCATTCCGCAGGCGCTCTCCGAGTGTACGCGCGTGCTCAAGCCGGGCGGGCTCGCAGTCTTTCACGAGCCGGCGCGCGTCCCCGTCTTCGACTGGCTGAGGGAGACGCGGTTCGGCATGTGGGTCGCGCCGCGCGAGGTGTCGCTCGACCGCCACATCACGCACGACGAACGGAAGCTCTCGCCCGCCGATTTCAAACTCATCGGCGACGCGGGCCTGAAGCTCACGGCCGAGCGCTTCCTGCTCTTCTCAAGATTGGACCGTTTCGTCAGGAAGCCGGGCAGCAAAGAGCCTTCGTCGCTCGAAAAGATGGACGCGCGCCTTTTCAGGCTGCTCCCTTTTCTCAAGAGGTTCGGCGGGATCGTCGTCCTGGCCCTCAGGAAACAGTAGGGCTGATAGCCGCCCCTTCGCTAATCTGTCCCAGAGTGGAATGCCCCATGAGCCAGCTCCTTAAACTACATGCGCGGCTTCAATCGCCTCACATCCCGGCGCTCGATGGGCTGCGGGCCGTCGCCGTCTTCCTGGTCATCTTCTACCACTTCGGCTTCGCGGCCGTGCCCGGCGCGCACGGCGTCATGATCTTTTTCGTGCTGAGCGGATTTCTCATCACCTGGCTGCTGCTCAAGGAGAACGAGCGCGAAGGCTCTGTCTCGCTCACGGGCTTTTACAGGCGGCGCGTCCTGCGCATCTTCCCTGCCTTCTACGCCTACTGGGCGCTGCTCGTGGGCCTGCTTCTCGTCACGGGGAAAGACGTTCCGTGGCCCCACGCGTGGTCGTCATTCTTCTACACGAGCAACTACTACAACGCGCTCAACGGCGACCCAAGCAACGGGTTCAGTCACACGTGGTCCCTCGCC
This sequence comes from uncultured Acidobacteriota bacterium, assembly GCA_963848875.1. Lineage (GTDB taxonomy): Bacteria > Acidobacteriota > Blastocatellia > Pyrinomonadales > Pyrinomonadaceae > QHXM01. The sequence goes on along the minus strand of CAWKFJ010000005.1, from coordinate 2,354,971 downwards.
ATCGAAGAGCAGTTCTACCTCCTGTGGCCTTGTCTCTTTCTGATCTGGCGGGCCGACCTTAAAAAAATGGCCCTGTTTCTGGTCGCCCTCATCAGCGCCGTCTGGCTCCACAGGGCGCTCCTCTGCTTCGCGTTCGGCGTTGATCAGGCTTACATTTACGCCGCGTTCGACACGCGCCTGGATCATTTGATGGTCGGATGCCTGCTGGCCGTCGTCGTCAAAATCGGCGCGCTCAAGCGCCTGTGGCGCGCGACCTCGGCGCACGCGGCGCTGCCGCTCCTGACGCTGGCGCTGCTGCTCGTGTCCATCTACGCCGGCTCCGCCTACGTCCCGCGCTACCGTGATGTCTTTGGCTTCGCCCTTGAGCCGCTCTTGATCGCCGTCCTGATAACGCAACTCATCGCGCTCAGCGACACGCCGCTCTGGCGGTGGACGGAGTGGCCGGCGGTCAGGTTCCTGGGGCGCATCTCCTACTCGCTCTACCTCTACCAACAAGTCACACTGTTCCCTGTCAGGAAGGCTCTGGGCGCTTACCCCGTGGCCGTGCAACTGGCGGCGGCCATCCTTTTCACCGTCGCCGTCGCGACCGTTTCTTACTACGTCATCGAGCGGCCGTTCCTCAAACTGAAGGAGCGCGGCGCACGCGCAGGCCGACTACCGCTCGGCCGGCTCGCGGGGCTACAGCGCCCCGGCTAAGGAAGGAGCTAAGAGAGATGAGTCGTGAAGATGCAGGCGCGTTGTGGTATCCGCCCACCCTGGACGTCTTTCTGAACCGCTGGTTCACGAGCTACGAAGAGGCGCGGCGCGTTCTGGACAGCGAGGGCGGCTACCTGCTGCCCTACAAGCGCCAGTTCTTCGTCTGCGAGGCCCCGGCCATCAAGGCGATGGGTCTGGACCCCGAAGACCCGGACTGGGAGCGCGTCGGCCGCGACGGCGCGCGCCCCGCCGACGAGCAAGCCTACCAACGCCTACGCGAAAAGCGCGAGCAGGCAGCGCGCGGGCCGGCTAATTAAGCGTCCCGTCAGGGACGGCGTGAAAATAGCCCAGCAATTTATTGCTGGGGACGGAACGATAAAAACAATTGAGTCCCGTAGGGACGACAGAAGGTTCGGCCGTCCCTACGGGACTCGAATATTTTTTTGGCTCAATTCCCAGCACTGAAGTGCTGGGCTATTTTCTGGTCGTCCCTGACGGGACTTCAGACCACTGTCCCGTCGGGGACGACGGCGTTCTTGGGGACGATGATGATGTGGTCGCGGATGAAGTAGTTCTCGCCGTCGCCGTCGCCGTTCTCGACGCCGGCCTCGTTCAGCAGCCGGACGTTCGCGCCGATGCGCGTGTTCTTGTCGATGATGGCGCGGCGGATGACCGTGTTCTCGCCGACGCCCAGGCGCGGCGTCCCAGCCTTGAACTCCAAGCGCATGTCCTCGATCGACTGGTAATAATCCGCCCCCATCAGAATCGAACTCTCGATGCGTGTGCCGGCCTCTATCCGGCTGCGCAGGCCGATGATCGAGCGGTTGATGTGCGCCGTGTTGATGATGCAGCCCTCGCTGATGATTGAGTCGTGTATCACGGACTCGTTGATCTTCGATGGCGGCAGGTAACGCGAGCGCGTGAAGATGGGCGCGTCCGTGTCGAAGAGGTTGAATTTTGGCACACGCGATGTCAGGTCTATGTTGGCCTCGTAGAAGGCGCTGATGGTCCCTATGTCCTCCCAGTAGCCGTCGAACATGAACGCCTGCACGTTGCAGCAGTCGATGGCCGCCGGGATGATGTTGCGCCCGAAGTCGAAGGCCGTCGGGTCCGCCGCGAGCAGCTTGACCAGGAGGTCGTACTTGAAGACGTAAATTCCCATCGAGGCCAGGAAGGGGCGCGCCTGCGCCTCTTCGGGCGTCAGACCCAAACTGCTCGTGTCCACCCTCATGGATTCGAGCGCCTCGCCCTTCGGCTTCTCCTTGAACTCGACGATGCGCCCCGTCGCGTCCGTCTTCAAGAGGCCGAACTCCTCCGCCGCCTCCGGCGCGCACGGGATGACCGAGACGGTCACGTCTGCGTCCGTCTCGAAGTGGCGCGCGAGGAAGTTGCGATAGTCCATGCGGTAGAGGTGGTCGCCAGAGAGGATGAGGAGCGTGTCGATGCCCCAGTCGCCTATGTGGGGCAGCACCTGGCGCACGGCGTCGGCCGTGCCCTGAAACCACTGCGGGCTCTCAGGCGTCTGCTCGGCGGCGAGGATTTCGACGAAGCCGTCGGAGAACTGCGAGAAGCGGTAGGTGCGCGCGATGTGGCGGTTGAGCGAGGCCGAGTTGTATTGCGTCAGGACGAAGATTTTGACCACGTCCGAGTTGATGCAGTTGGAGATGGGAATGTCCACGAGCCTGTATTTGCCGCCGAGCGGCACGGCGGGCTTCGACCGCTGTTGCGTCAGCGGAAACAGGCGCGAGCCCGCGCCGCCGCCCAAGACCACCGCCAGCAGGTTGCGTTTGACAGCCATAACCCCTCCTTGAACGCCTGAATTTTATTTCGGGTTGGATCGCCATGAGAATAGACGCAAAGCCCTTGCGTTTCAAGGTAGGAGGCGCGACAGTAGTGTCCGAATCTGAGAGGACAGAAAAATCCTCCGCGCGCGCCAACCAAATCACGCGCCCCCGTGTCTATAGCTCTGACCTGACCGAGACCGGCCCGAAGGGTAAACTTCGCTTGACGCCCAGCGAGAACGAACTGGTGAGACGAGCCCAGGCGGGCGACGCGGAAGCTTTTTCGCTCCTGGCGAAACAGTTCGAGCGGCGCGTCTACACGCTCGCGCTCTACTACACGCGCGAGCGCGGCGACGCCGAAGACCTCTCGCAGGAGGTCTGGCTCAAGGCGTTCAGCGCGCTCGGCCAGTTCCGCAGCGAGGCGGGCTTCTACACCTGGCTGCGCCAGATCACGGTCAACACCTTTCTCAACCACAGGCGCTCGCGGGCCGCCTCGCCCACGTCCGAGGGCGAGACGGACGATGTCGTGGCGTCCGACTGCCGCCCAGAGCGCGTGGAAGAAGATTTTCACAGGCGGATTCTGGTCGATAAGGTCTTCCGCGCGTTGGGTGAGCTGACGCCGCAGCAGCGACTCATCTTCCTGCTCAAGCACCGCGAAGGAATGACCTACGAGGAGATTTCGCACGTCTTCAACTGCTCGACCGGGACGGTCAAGAAGGCGCTGTTTCGCGCCCTCACGAAGTTGCGGCGGCACCTGGGCGTCGAGGCCGCGCCGCTCGAATATGCGCAATGCGGCTCTGGCCGCAAGGATTGATTTTTTCAGGAGTGAGTGTCATGCACGATTGCCGCAAGACCGAAGGCAGGCTGGTGGATCTGGTTTTCGACGAACTCGGCGCGGACGAGCGCCGCCGCCTGCTGGCGGAACTGGACGCCTGCGCCGACTGCCTGGACGAATACCGCTCGATGGCAGGAGCGCTCTGCGCCTTTGACGAGGCGGGCGAGGCTGCGCTGCCCGGCGAAAGCTACTGGCCCGCGCACCACGCTGCGCTGCGCCGTAGACTTCGGCCTGTGGCCGCGAGCGTCGCCCCACGCCGCGCTCCGTTCTGGAGACGCGCGCTCGCGGCAAGATTGACTGTGCCAGCGCCCGCCGCGGCCGCCATCGCCCTCGCGCTGCTGGTCTCGTCCGTGCTCGCGCTGCGTCCGCGGACGGCCGCCGCCCCCTCACCCGCGCCGAGCGCGCAGACGGTCACGGCGACGCAACCTCTGCCGACGCTGCCCGTCCCGGTCGTCAGCGAGAGGGTCGTCACGCGCGTCGTCTACGTCGAAAAGCGGCGGCGCGAGAAGCGCGACGGGCGGAGACTGGCCCCCTTTGCGGAACGGAGCGAAGGGGCGCTCGCCTCCGGGCGCGAAAAAGAGAGCGGGCAGGGCGGCTTATTCACGCGTGCGAACCTGACGGACTTTCAGCCCGCGAACGAGCTGAAAATCAGGGTCATCAAGAAGGAGCAATTCCGATGAGAACTGGGCGGCCGCCGCGCTTGTGCCTGCTTGTAGTCTTACAGCTTTTTGTCTTCACCTGCGTTTTGGCACAGGAAAGCGGCAAGGAGCAGACCATCGTGCCGATGAAGGGCGGCTTTTTCGTCGCCTTCACGACCGGGGCTCCGGGCGCGAACGGCTGGTCAACCACCTCTGCCGAAGCCCTCTTCGAGTCGAACACGATTCGCCGCGTCTTCGTAGACAGCGGCGGCTCGCTCTATTTCGGCTACGCGCTCGTGGTCGAGCCCATCCCCGGCGCCAAACAGTTCAGAGTCTCCGTCCGACCGCTCAGCCCCGAGGACGAGGCTGAGCTGCGCGCGCGGAAAACTTTCCAAGGCTTGCGCATACACCCCAGCTACAGCCCCGAAGGACTCTCGCGCACGGCCGCCCCGCAGACCATCGCCGATGGCGACGCCTTCGCCCTCGACGTCCTCGTCAATCCGAGGACCGGCGACAAGATCACGGACTTCGTCGCCGTCTCGTCGGACGAATCCACGCTGCGGGAGGCGACGACCGCTGCGGCCGGCGTCGAAGAGCCGCGCGACTTCACGCTCGCGGACGTGGAGTTGAAGGTGAGTAACTACCGGCTGCTCGTCAACGACGAACTCGTGGCCACTGCGAAGCGGACGGGGGCCGTCTCCGGCCCTGTCATCTGGTTTCATCTGGAGGGGCGCGGGCGCTTCATCTTCTCGCTCATGCCGCACGCCGGCTACGACTTCAGAAAAATTGGCACAATCGAGCGCAACCGGATGAAGTTCACTCTCGGCGGCGAGCGCTACGAGTGGGTTTCCGACGCGCCTGTGATAGGGGCCGGCGGCAACTGGAATCTGTACGTGCTGCACGACCCCGGCTACATCCCCGACTCGTTCTTCCTGGGGGTGAAGGGGGCGGCGCAGGAGGAAAAGCTCGACGCCACTTCCCGCCTGAAAGAGATTGAGAACTCCCTGCGGCTGCCGCAGGGCGCGCGCCCTACGGGCTTCGGGAGGCCGCCCGGCCCGCGCAAAGCTGATGAGCCGGAGAAAGCTCCTCCCCTACGCCTCATCATTGGCGCGTCCAACCGCGTCGAGAACCTGCTCCCCAAAAACTAACCCGGCTTAACGCGGACGACCCTCCACCAGCAAGAGCGCCGGACGGCGGCGCACGGCCGGAGGTCTGTCTGGAAACATACGGAGGTCAATCAAATGAAAAGGAACGCGCTCATCCTGACAATCTTCACGCTGCTACTGACCGGCCGGTCCATTCTGGCACAATCCGGCGAGACGCCGCGGCTCGAAATCGGCGCGCACTTCACCGCGCTCGGCGTCTCCGGGAACTCCGACACGCGCGTCGAGCCTGGCTTCGGCGGCCGCTTGACGTACAACCTCACGGAGACGTTTGCAATCGAGGCCGAAGGAAACTTTTTCCCGCGCGACAGGTTTCGGGTCTTTCGCGCGGGCGGGCGGGCGGTTCAAGGCTTGTTCGGCGTCAAGATAGGCAAGCGCTTTAAAAGATTCGGCTTCTTCGGGAAGGCCCGACCCGGCTTCATCAGCTTCAGCGAAGGGGTCTCCGAAATCGTCCCCAACGGCGCCGTCTTCGACCCCGCGCAGCCGCTCACCTTCAGGACGAGGCGGCTGACGCACTTCGCCGTGGACCTCGGCGGCGTCCTTGAAATTTACCCCTCGCGCCGCGTCCTCCTGCGCTTCGACGCAGGCGACACCATCATCCGCTACGGGAACACGACTGTGAACACCTTTCTGCTGACTCCCGGCGACCCGTTCGTGCCCGTGCCCTTCACGATCCCCGGCGCGACCCGGCACAATTTTCAACTCTCGGCCGGCGTCGGGTTCCGTTTCTGAAAAGTAAGAAGGCGAAAGGGAGGACAAAGAGCGCGGCTCTCATCCTCCCTTTCGCCTTCTTACTTTGGCCTTCCTCAGTACGCCGCGGTTGACGCCGTTGGCTTCGCGCCGCTGGCCTCCTGTGCGATCTTGACGCCGACGCTCGCGCCGATGCGCGTGGCCCCGGCCTCGACCATCTTGCGCGCGTCGTCCAAGCCTTTGACGCCGCCGGAGGCTTTGACGCCGAGGTCCGGGCCGACCGCCTGGCGCATCAGCGCAACGTCGTGGACGGTCGCGCCACCTTTGGCAAATCCCGTCGAGGTCTTGACGAAGTCCGCGCCCGCGCGCTTGGCCGCGAGCGAGGCGCGCACCTTCTCCTCGTCCGTCAGCAGCGCCGTCTCGATGATGACCTTGCAAATGACCTCGTACTCGTGCGCGACCTCCACGACCGAGCGTATGTCGTGCTCGACGGCGCAGTCGTCGTTACTCTTGAGCGCGCCGACGTTGATGACCATGTCTACTTCGCGCGCCCCGTCCAGAATCACGCGCCGCGCCTCGTACGCCTTCACATCCGCGAGCGTCGCGCCGAGCGGAAAGCCTATCACCGTGCAGACGGGCACGTCTGTCCCGCGCAGGTGGCAGGCCGACGCGCGCACCCAGGTGGGGTTGACGCACACGCTCGCGAAGCGGAACCGCGCGGCCTCTTCGCACAAGCGCCTGATGTCGTCCTCGGTCGCCTCCGGCTTCAGCAGCGTGTGGTCAATCAGGCTCGCCCAGTCGCGCGCCGAGGCCGTCTCGCCGAGCACGAGCCCTATGCGCGACGCGCCCGCGTCCACGATCCTGTGCATCCGCTCTGGGCAGCGGTTGAAGCACTCGTTCGTACACCCGCACAGCGCCGCCTGCTCGTCCCGCTCTCCATTGAGCCGCGCGACGATCACGTCCGTGATCTGCTCCACCAGATGCTCTAAATCGCCGTTGTGTGAATATGGCATGGACTCGGAAACTCGTCTCACGCGCTCTCGCCGCGAAAGTTCAAAGGATTCTATTACTACACGGCTCAGGCCGCGGGCCTTGACCGCGCGCCCGATTTCGGCTCCACCTTGGCCGGGGGCTTTGCCACTTCCCCAACTTTGCGCCTCAGCCTGCTGATGTAGCTCTCCAGTTCGTCATACTTGATGAAGTCCAAACCTTTCAAGATGTCAGGCATGTCCTTCGGTCTCAAGCCCACGAGCACAGGTGCAAGGCGCTTTCCCGCGGCATATGCGTACCCTAGCTCAAACAATAAATTCGTGCCTTGCGTTGCGTCGTCTGTAATCAGGAAGATGACCTCGTCGGCCTTTTCAAGATTTTTGAAAAGGTCTGTGTCGTGCCTTGGGTTGTCAATCTTACCGGCGGAGGACATCACCGTCAGCCCGGCCTTCTCCAACCTCTTGGACAGGTCGCGGGCCAAATCCCGGTCTTTGCTGTCGAAACTGATGAAAATATTATATGCCATGCCCGCGCCTCACGACGGCTTTCCGGCCAACTTCTTCCTGGTAGTCCTCTTTTTCTTTACGGCTGCTTTAGCAACCCGCTTTTTCAACTCATCCAGATACTGCTCGAAGTCATTAAGTTCGATGGCCTTGATTCCCTGGATGAGAGTCACTTTGTTATATTGGACATTATCGAGGATAGGAGTCAAGTATTTGCGCTTGCTGTAGGCCACGCCGATCTCAAACTTCACCCAGTCCGAATCTTTACTGTAAGGCGAAAAGAGAATGACCACTTCTTGGCAACCGCTCACGCCCTTGTAAATTTCCGCGCGGAGGTCTCCGCCGCCGGGTAGGTCTGTCGTGTCGAGCCAATAACCAGCACCCGCCGCTTCGATCTTTTCCGCCATTCGCTCGGCAACCCACTTATCACGAGACGAATGGCTGATGAAGACTTTATACGATGAATGCTTCCGAGCGTGCCCTCGCTTACTCCCTGTCGGTCGTTTGCGCGTAGACATAGACTATACCAAGTCGGATTCAATTTGGGTGGGTGGGTTCGCCTATCTTAGCACACTAGTGCTCCGCCCATTCATCTCGCGGAGCAGGGGCATGAGGCGCGGGAAGCTCAGGCGCTCGCCCTGCCAGCGGTATTCGCGCAGGCCGTCGATGGCTGTCCATGTCGGGTGGTAGCGATGGTAGATGTCTTTCGCGCGCATGTCGCCCCAGCTCCCGTCGGCGTTCTGGCTTGAGAGGAGGAATTCTATGCCGGTGCGGATGAGAGGGTGCGTGGCTTCCAGGCCGAAGGCGCGCAGGGAGTCCAGGAACTCGCCCATCATGTCGGCGTCCTGCGTCTCGACGGCTTCGTGCAGGTTTCGTTTCAGGAACTCGTACTCGGCGGGCAGCCAGCGCGGCGAGAGCCTGTAACGGCTGTAGTCGTTGAGCGTGTAGACGACGTGCGTGACGGCGTAGAGCGAGTTGTAGAAGTCTGGGTTCGCGCCGCCCTCGCGCCCGCGGTAGGGGCGCATCGCGGGCAGCCACTTGAGGACTTCGCGGTAGCGCGCTCCGACGAGGACGCCGACTCGTTCGCAGTTGTAAGCGCCGATGAGCGCCTCGTACCAGAGCTTGTAACGGTTGATGACCTTCAGCCGGCGGCGGCAACGGCGACACGTCTTTCGCCCGCGCTCGTTCAGGAGGCCGCAGTGGCACCGCCACGTCACGTTCGCGGGCGGCGGCTCGTTGACCGGGTCGAACCAGAAATAGTCCTGCGCCGTAAGGCGTCGCCCCGCCCGCCGGAGCTGCTCCTTGTGCGCGGGGTCGCGCAGGCCCAGGCGGTCGGCCGCGTAGCTGCCGTGGAGGTGTACGGAGAGGGTGTCTACGTCGGCGGCGGCGGGGAGCCGCGAGTACACGCGCCGCCAGACGCGCGCGCGCTCGCGTCCCATCCGGCGCGCGGCGCGTCTTAGCGAATCGTCTTGCGAGGTGTCGGAGATGAAGAAGAAGCAGTTGATCAGGTCGTGGCCGTAATCCGCGAAGCACTCCTCGTCGCGGGCCACTTCGTAGATGAACTCCAGGCCGCGCCGGACGGCGCGCATCCGTTCTTCAATCTTGAATGGTCGCATGAGCTAACTAAGATACTGCCGCTCGATAGCCGTAATCTTGGCGACGCGTTTGCGGTGGCGGTCTTCGCTGATCTCTGTCGAGAGCCAGGCCGTCACGATCTCGCGCATCTCGGCGGCGGTGACCGCTTTGCTCCCAAGCGTAAGGACGTTGGCGTCGTTGTGCTCGCGCGAGTTTTTGGCGACCGCCGCGGAGTAGCAGGCGGCGGCGCGAACGCCTGGAACTTTGTTGGCCGTCATGCAGGAGCCGACGCCCGCGCCGTCGATGATGATGCCGACATCGGCGTGGCCGTCCGCGACGGCGCGCGCGACCGCGTGCGCGAAGTCCGGGTAGTCTACGGCGTCCTCGGAGTCCGTGCCGTAGTCGCGCACGTGATGGCCCAGTTCCGCGAGCAAGCCTTTCAGCTCCTCCTTCATCTTGAAGCCGCCGTGGTCAGCGCCGATGGCGACGGTCTTCACCCCGCGCGACCCTCTGCGCGACGCGCGGCGCACGAGTTCTATCCCGCGCTCGCGCACGACGTCTGCGGCGAGCGGCGTCAGGCGCGCGCCCTCCGCGACGCGCAGGCGCGCGCCTGGCTCCAACCCGCGCACGTCGTCTTCGGTAATCACCATCTTCGACGACTCGTCACGCGCGAACTCCGTCTGCGGAGCCGCAGGCTCTTCAGGCACGGTGTTGACGAAGCGCGTCGGCGTGGGCGAAGTCGTCGCCGCCGCCGCGCCCTCTTCCGCAGGCAGAGAGCTGGCTAACACGTCGCGCACCAGCGCGCGTACACGGTCCCTTGTCTCGTCGTCGGCTGACATAAGAATCCTGTGCTCAAAAGTCTAGGATGAGAAACTCGTACTCCCCGTTCTCAACGATCTCGTTATTATTCAAGTCTCTGAAGATGACGAGGTACACGTCATCCTTCTGCTCCTTGAGGCTGTGCTCATTACCATCCGAGAAGACGGAGGAGATGTAGATCGTGCTCTGGCCGTCGGAGAGGGGCTTCATCCGGTCTTCGTTGTAAACGTAATGCGCGTCCTCATCCAGCATGAGGCTGGCCGAGCCGGCGGGCGTGTCGGCCATCGCCTTGTACGGATTGAAATACGAGGTCGCCTCGATGTCCAGCTTCTCATCCTGCTTCAGTTGGCCGAAGATGCTGTCGGATGTCCAGGCTACCACCAGGACGGGCGGGTCGTCTTTCAGGCGCGGTACTCTCAGCTCGAAAGGCTCATGTCCCAGGCTCACGCGGGTGCGCCGCAAGTCCACCTTGAACATGTCCGCGGCCTTGCCGTTCTGCCAGGCTTCCAGATTGAGCCAGGGCGAGCGCAAATAGTCTGTCGGCGCTCTCGTCTCGGTCGGCCGCGCGTTGGCGTTCGTAGAGTTAGTGTTGGAAGTCAGCCCGACGGGGTTGGAGGGCGGCGATTTCCGACTGAACTTAACGCCTGCAAGGATTCCGATGACCACGAGCAAGCCCACTGAAGCGGCGATCACATAAGGTGTGGCGCGGCTCTTCCTCGGCGGGGGGTACGTCTGCGCGGAGTAATACGGCAAGACTTGCGGCGGCGGGGTGCTGTCCGTCAAGAGTTCCGTGGGCGCGGGGTTGGTGAGCCGCGCGGGGATGCGCTGCGTCGCCTCCGGGTCGTAGGGGGCGGAGAGCAGCGAGCCGTCGGCCAGGCAGAAGGTCGTCGTGTCGTCTGCGTACGTGCGATCACACGTGGGGCATCGTTTCATCAAAATTCTCCGATGAGTTTTTACTACGGCGAATAGACTGATGAATGACGAGGGCGACCCGTATCATATGCTACGCGTCGCGTAAATCCAACAGCCTCCCGGCCGAGGCCGTGACTTTGTTGGACCTGACAGTGAAATCCACGCGGCCGAGGTAGATGCCGCTCTTGCCGACCTGGAAGACGATGGTGTTGGAGCCCGAGGGTTGTTTGACGGCGACGGGCTGGCGCATGAAGGTGTGCGTGTGGCCGCTGGCGATGAAGTCTATGCCGTCCACCTGCGAGGCGACCTGCGAGTCGCCCACCTCGTCCGCCTTCGGCGTCGGGTAGTAGCCGAGGTGCGACGCGCAGACGACCATCGCGCACCGCTCGCGCTCGCGCAGGACGCGCACGCTCCCAAGCGCGACTTTAACGGGGTCGTAATACTTGACGCCCTTGAAACTGTCCGGCGGGTTCAAGCCTTCGAGCTTGACGCCGAGGCCGAAGACACCGACTCGCACGCCGCCGAGTTCCCTGACGACGTAAGGCTTGACGCGGTTCTCAATCGCGGTCCCGCGCACGTCGTAGTTGGCCGAGACGAACTCGAACTTCGCGTGCTTCATGGCCTCGGCCAACGCCTCGACGCCGTTGTCGAAATCGTGGTTGCCGAGCGTGACCACGTCGTAGCCGATTGCCGTCATGGCCTTGTACTCGACCTCGCCGCGGTAGAGGTTGAAGTAGGGCGTGCCCTGGAAGGCGTCGCCCGCGTCCAGGAGTAGCGTGTTAGGGTTCTCGGCGCGGATGCGTTTGACGAGTGTCGCACGGCGCGCGACGCCGCCCTTGCCCGCGTTGCGGTCGTTGGCGGGGAGCGGGTCAATCTGCGAGTGCTGGTCGTTCGTGTGCAGGATGGTGATGAGCGTTTCGCCCGCGCGGGGCCGGAGCAGCGGCGCGCTGAAGGCCGCAAGCGAGTTGACGTAGTTGTGGCCCACGGAGGGCAGCGCGGAGACTGTGAGCGCGGCTCCAGCGCCCACGGCGGACGCGCACAGGAATTTTCGTCTGGTAATCATTGTGGCTCCTCGTCTCCGGCTTTCGTCGCGCCTGCGGCCTTGACGGAAAGGAAACGCCCGTCGAGTTCGGCCTTGACGGGTCGCCCGGCGGCCGTCTCCGCCTTGACGTAGTCAATGACCGCGTCGCGCATCGTCAGGCCGAGCGGGCGGACGTTCATCGCCTCCTTCAGGATGCTGTAATCCCCACCGCGGTTCACAAGGTAGTCTATCGTCACGATGGTGTACGTGGCGCGCGGGTCTATCTCTTTCGGCGCGGCCGCGCCGCCGAGCTGAGCCGTGACCAGCGCGTCCTCTTTGCCGTTCGCCCCGTAGACGATGCGCGCGCCCGACTGCGCGTCGTGGTGCGAGACGACGATTTTGAGGAAGCGCAGGAGCTGCTCGCCCGTCAGGTCTAGCGCGACGAGCGCGTTCTCGAAGGGCAGCAACTCGTAGATGTCGCTGGTCGAAATCGAGCCGGCGGCGATCTCGTTTTTGCGGAGGCCGCCGCTGTTGGTGATGGCGAGCAGGACGGGCTGGCCCAGTTTGGCGGACGCGCGCGCGCGCAGGGCGTCCGCGACGAAGTTGCCGAGCGAGCCCGCGCCCATCCCGCCCTTCTTCAACTCGCCCGCCAGCTTTCCGATGGGCGTGTCCAGCTCGCGCACCTTCGCAGTGTAGGGCGCGACGACCGCCGCGGTCGCGGGGTCCGCCGGGATGCTGTCGTCAATCTCGCGCTCCGTGGCCTTGACGCGAATCTCCAGGGGCGCGGGCGTCTGCTGCGCCGGGGCGGGTTGTTGTGACTGCGCCGCCGAGGCGAACAGGCAGAGGAGAATCGCGCAGACGCCGAATCTCGCAGAATATCTCAAGGTGGTTCCTTTCGAGACTGTTCCAACGTTGACCTGCGGGGAGAGCTTGAATAGTATGTCGTCCCAGGCAGCGCACGCAAACGAAATCCGCCTAGCCGTTCGATTTTCAACACTGGAGGCCGTCTTGTCCACTTCGACTGCGCAAGCTCTCTCTGAGTTCAACAACCCCAACCTGGAAACCCTCTTCACTGCCGAACAGATTAAGGAGCGCATCGCCGCGATGGGCCGCGACATCGCGCGCGACTACGAGGGCAAGAACCCCTTGCTTATCGGCGTGCTCAAAGGGGCCGTCATCTTCGTCAGCGACCTGTTGCGCGCCATAGACCTTAAGCTCGGCATAGAGTTCATGGCGATCTCAAGCTACGGGTCGAGCACGCGCACCTCTGGCGAGGTCCGCATCGTCAAAGACTTGGACGTGGCCGTCGAGGGGCGCGACATCCTGGTCGTCGAGGACATCGTAGACACGGGGCTGACGCTCTCCTACCTGCTCGCCAACCTTGAGTCGCGCGGCGCGTCGAGCGTCCGGCTCGCGGCCCTGCTCGACAAGTTCGAGCGGCGCGAGCGCGAGGTCGAGATCAACTACCTCGGCTTCAAAATCCCGGACGCCTTCGTCGTCGGCTACGGCCTGGACTTCGCCGAGCGCTACCGCAACCTGCCCTACATCGCCATCATCAAAGACCCTGAAATACAATGATGAACGATGAATGATGAATGATGAATTAAAGACCTTTGCCTTTTAATTCATCATTCATCACTCCGCATTCATCATTATTTTTATCGAGGAGGCGAGAATGAAAAGATTGGTGTTGGTTTGTGCGCTGGCCGCCGTCTGCGCTGGCACAGTTTCCGTGCGCGCGCAGGATCAGGACTTCTCGAAGGTGGAGATTAAGGCCACGAAGGTCGCGGGCGCGGTCTACATGCTCGAAGGCGCTGGCGGCAACATAGGCGTCTCGGTCGGCCCGGACGGCATCCTGATCGTGGACGACCAGTTCGCCCCGCTCGCCGAAAAGATTCGCGCCGCCTTGAAGGCGCTCGGCGACGGGAAATTAAAGTTCGTCCTCAACACACACTGGCACGGCGACCACACGGGCGGCAACGCCAGGTTCAGCACAGAGGCTTCGATCATCGCGCACGACAACGTGCGCAAGCGGCTCGCCTCAGACCAGACGATTTTCGGGAACAAGGTCCCGGCCGCACAGAAGGAGGCGCTGCCCGTCATCACCTTCGGCGACTCTCTGAGCGTCCACTTCAACAACGAAGAGATTCGCGCCATACACTTCCCCAACGGGCACACGGACGGCGACAGCGTCATCTTCTTCACAGGCTCGAACGTCGTCCACATGGGCGACGACTTCTTCGCCGGTCGCTTCCCCTTCGTCGATATTGAGAACGGCGGCAACGTGGTCAGCCTGGCGAAGAACGTCGGCGAGATCATCAACCGGCTCCCCGCCGGCGTGAAGATCATCCCAGGCCACGGCCCGCTCTCCACCATTGACGACCTACGGCTCTACCACCGAATGCTCCTGGAGACGACTGACATCGTCCGCAAGCAGGCCCTCGCTGGCAAGACGCTCGAACAGATCAAGGCGCAGGGTCTGCCTGAGACCTGGAAGGACTGGGGCACGGGTTTCATCAAGACAGACCAGTGGATTGAGTTAATCTACAGGAGTCTTGATAAGAAATAGCAGCCGCCAAAAGTCCCGCCAGGGACGAATGAAAATAGCCCAGCACTTCAGTGCTGGGTAACGAATCGTTAATGATTGAGTCCCGTAGGGACGGCTGAAGGTTCGGCCGTCCCTACGGGACTCGACAATTTTTATCGCGCTCTACCCTGAAGTGCTGGGCTATTGTCAGCCGCCCCTGACGGGGCTAAACATCTGTCAGTTCCTTTAGAAAACTCTCGCCCGCCGTGAGCTTCAGGCCGAAGTTGTCGGCAATCGTCTGGCCTATGTCGGAGAGCGTGGAGCGCGTGCCGAGGTTGACGCCTGGGCGCGCGCTCTTGCCGTAGACGATGAGTGGCGAGTATTCGCGCGTGTGGTCTGTGCCGGGAAAGGTCGGGTCGTTGCCGTGGTCCGCGGCGATGATGAAGAGGTCGCGCTCACGCATCGCCGCCTCGATCTCTGGGAGGCGCGCGTCGAAGTGCTCCAGGGCGCGGGCGTAGCCTTCCGTGTCGCGGCGGTGACCGTAGAGCATGTCGAAGTCCACGAGGTTCGAGAAGATGAGGCCGCGCGAATCCTCTTGAAGCGCCCGGATAGTCTGGTCTATTGACTGGTCGTTGTTCTTCGCCTTCAGGTCTTGGGTCACCCCGGTCGAGTCGTAAATCGAAGCCACCTTGCCGATGCAGACAACGTCGAGGCCCGCTTCGTTGAGCGCGATTAAAAGATTCTCGCGCGGCGGGGGCACGGCGTAGTCGTGGCGATTCTCTGTCCGGCTGAACGCGCCCGGCTCGCCCAGAAAGGGGCGCGCGATGACGCGGCCGACCTCGTGCTCGCCTCGGAGAATCTGACGCGCCGTCTCGCACAGCTCGTAGAGGCGCTCGACGGGAATCACCTCCTCGTGCGCGGCGATCTGGAAGACAGAGTCGGCTGAGGTGTAGACGATGGGCTTGCCGGTGCGGACGTGCTCCTCGCCAAGCTCTTTGATGATTTCTGTGCCAGAAGCCGGGACGTTGCCGAGGACGCCTGGGACGCCCGTCTCGCGGACGAAGCGGTCTATGATCTCCGCGGGGAAACCCTGCGGGTAGGTCGGGAAGGCCCGCTCCAGGATGATGCCGGCCATCTCCCAGTGGCCCGTGGTCGTGTCCTTGCCGTTCGAGCGCAAGGCGCAACGGCCGTAGGAGCCGCGCGGGTTTTCCGCGGGCGGGAGGTTCACGAGCGGGCGGATGTTGCCGAGCCCGTAGCCGCGCAGGTTCGGCAGCCGCACCTCGCGCGAGGCCAGGATGTGGCCGATGGTGTCCGAGCCCGCGTCGCCCCACTCGGCCGCATCCGGCATCTCCCCGATGCCCGCGCTGTCGAGCACGATCAAGATTATTCGTTCAAAAGCCCCGTTATTATTCATCACTATTTTTACCCGTCCGCCCGCGCCCCTCGCTGATCTGACGCTCCACCGTGGCGATCAACTTCCTGAGCGCCTCGTCGGTCAGCGCCTGACTCGCAGACAACTGCGCCTGATTCGCTTCCGTCCGCGCCTGCGCCTCGGCCAAGCGACCGAGAGCCTCATCCATCCGAGCTTGCGAGGTGGCCAACCGGGCGAATTGCTCCTCCGTCCGTTGTTGCGCCTCGTCCGTCCGTGCTTGCGCGTCAGACAGTCGAATTTGTGAGTCAACGAGCGCGTCTATCTTGGCGTTGACATCCTTGAAGCCCGTGAGCGTGGCCGCCGCCAAGCGATTCACAAGCTCCTCAATTTGAACCACGTGTTCTCTGAGTTGGTCTAAGCGTTCACCGAGTTGGCCGACTATCTCCTCATTGCGCGCCAGCCTCTCGTCGTGCTTCTGAATGTTTGCGTTAAACTGTGCCTGCTGTCCGAGGATAAACTCCATCATCCTCTCAAAGTCTTCGTTGCTCATTTCCGAAACTCCTTTCAGTGTAGTCAAGTTTCGGGTGGGTTCCAATCATGTTTGATCAGCCTAGCTCCTGGGCGCGTAGTAGCCTTCGCGGGCGCGGACCTGCGCGCCTTGCCCAGCGCCGCGGATCTCGACGCGGATGGTGCGGAAGCGGCCGTCGTGCGTCTTGTTCGTGGAGTAGTAGCCGAGGCTGTATTGTGTGCCAATTTCCGCGGCGACCTGCGCGAAGGCGGCGCGGGCGTCGCGGAGGCTGGCGGCGATGAAGGTCTTGCCGCCCGAGGCGCGCGCCAGGTCGTTCATCTCGCGGCGCGCCAGGTCGTAGAGCTTCCGGCTAATGTCCATCCGCTCGAACGGCCCCATCTGGCAGAAGTCGCCGAAGGCCCCGGCGGCGGCGCGCGGGACGAAGATGCGCCGGTAGCGTTCGAGCTGCGTCTGCGACAGCCGCAGCGTGCCGAACTCCTGGCAGTCCCTGAGTAGGCGCTCCTCTACGAAGTCCTCTGTGTTGACCTGCACGAAGTAGCAGGCCACGCCCGTCAGTTGGAGGCGCTGGCGTGCCTCTGCGAAATCGGCCTCGCTCGCGGAATCGACGCCGTCCGTGAGCGCGACCACGGCGCGGCGGCCGCGCACCTCCTCGCGCGGCGACTCGCGGAAGACCTCGCGCGCGATGCGCTCCAGGGCGTCGTAGTAAGGCGTCCCGTTGCTCGCGCCGATGTTCTCTAAGGCCCGCTGCAACTGCTCTCGGTCGTCCGTCAAGTTGCTGAGCACCTCGACGCTCGCCAGACCCTGCGGGCCGCCGTCGGAGCTGTTGAAGGCGACGATGGCGACGCGGTCGCCAGGGCGCAGGCCGTCCAGGAAGACGCGGGCCGCGCGGCGAATCAGTCCTACGTCGGCGCGCGTCGAGCCGGAAGTGTCCAGCAGGAGCGCGATCTCGAAGGGCGCTTCGGTCGTGGCGAAGTTGCTGATCTGCTGCGGCCGCCCGTCCTCGTAGAGGATGAAATTCTCCGCGCGCAGGTTAGAGAGCGGCCGGCCCGTCTTGTCCGTCACGATTGCAGGCACGGAGACCAACTGCGTCTCGACGCGCACGACATCGCCTTCGTCAACCTCTTCGCCGCCGGCTGGGGGCGTAGGGGTCTGTGTGGGAGTTGTAGTACCGCCGCCGACCCTGCGCGGGCGTTGTTGTTTCTGGCCGTCCTGCGGCGTCTGCTGCGCGTGGCCGACGACGACGAGCGCGCAGAGGGCTGCGAGCGCGAACGCGACGAGCGGGGGCAGGCGGCGGCGCGCGACTTCCATTCTTTCCGGGGTTGCGGGAATTTTTGGCATGGACGTAAACTCTTTCGGGAAAACGTTGGGATAAATATAGCCGCAAACGCGCGGCGGCGGAAGAGCCGGGCCGCGCTGATTGTGAAAGGAGCGGGGCTGATGTCTGTCATAGGGAGGCTGGACGATCAGGTCTGGGAAAAGCTCATCGCGCCCATCGCCAAGCGGCGCGAGCGCGAGGCTGAAGAGCAAGAGAAGCAAGAGGCGCGGCGCGAGCAAGAGGCGCGGGAGGAGGAAGAAGAGGGCGGCGAGACGAAATAGAGAGTAACGACTAAGCTGGACTTTATCCATTTACGCTGCATAACACAGCGTCTCTGTCAGGCGCTCTAGTAACGAGCGCGGGACTTTTATCATGTCGCCGGTTATCTGCGACATCTGAAAATGCTGATGATCCCACAAGCAGCGGCGAATAAACGCAATCGTGTCGGAAAAGGTCGCGCCTTGTTTGGCATACCACGCCGCGCCTCGTGCTGGCAGTTTGCGCTGCTTGAGCAGCCGAGCAGCCAGCAAGCTAATCAACGAATGCAGCCCCAGCAAACACGGGGTGGTGCGCGCAATCGCTTTCTCCGACCATTGGCGTTGGGTCTCCACTCCCAGATGTGCACGGACTTCTTCAAAGGTCACTTCCATCTGCCACCTGCGGACGAACCATTCCAGTATCTCGCAAGGCTCAGCCTCGAGCTTGGTCGAGAGCAGTGCCTGGGTCGAGAACTTCTTTTGCGGGTCGCGCACCAACACCCAGCGAATGGGAACAGGCGGCAAGCCTCTGTGATACCAGACGCAGGTCGAGGAGACGACTTCGACCATTCGTTCACCTTCGCCATACCAGTTCTTGACCTTCAACTTCTGCCAGCGCGTCTCGCGCCGAGCCGCCACACCTTGAAGTGTCGGCAACCTACGGCCTGTCTTGCGTGGTCGCCCGACCTGTCCAGCCCTGCGCGCCGCGACTGGTTCATACAGGGCCGCATCCAGGCGCAGCCGTGTCACCACTGTGACGGACGAGCGCACGGCCGCCAACAACTCGAGGGCCGCGAAACTACTGTCGGCCGTGATGACCACCTCACGCTGTGGCAGCCAGCGCGCCGCCAGAAGAAGCATCTGGCGCGCACGCTCGGTCAACTTGCGGTGGGCGCGCCCGCGCTCACGACAGTATCGCTCCGAAGGGCACAGCGCGGTCATAAATGGCAAGGCCCAGACTCGCCCGGCCCACGGAATCTCACAGAGCAGCATCAGGGAGAGCCAGCGCAAGCCGCTCGCCTTGACGAAATGCGAATGAGAAGAGCGTACCGGGTCACGGTAGATGCCGAGGGCTTTGATCTTCTCGCCGCGGCGTCGTTCGATGGTGTCATCGAGCCCCATCACGATGGTTCCCGTCGGCGAGAATGTGCTGACCAGCAACGAAAGCAAGAGATGACTAGCAGCCAGACTCGACCAGATGGCGCGGCTCAAGACGCGATGATAGTTCTGAAAATGCTCGTCCTGACTCTTGCCCATGACGCGCAAGGCCGAGGTCACGGTGCGCTTGCCGGGCGCGAGAATCGCACCCATGAGCAGGACTTGAGCGTGTCGGAAAACAGGCTTGGAGAAGAGCGGCGCGAATGCTACTATCAGATTCATTAACTCGCAGGGCATGGTGAGCCTCCACTGACTTTTTCTTGGCGGAAACGGTCAGCAGCTTACCGGCCCTGCGTTTTCTTTTCAAAGATCAAAAATGGATAAAGTCCAGCTAAGAAGCTGTAAGAAAAGAAGGGCCGGGGACGTGAATCCCCGGCCCTTCTAGTTTTGTCAAAGCGCGTGCGCCGTTAGAACTGGTAGCGCAGCGCGAACTGCATGACGCGGCCCGCCTTGGTCTCGTTGAGCGGGGTTTGGGTTGAAGTGAACCGGCCAAAGTCCGGCCCGGCGTCCAGGTCGCGCAGGTACGGATCGCGCGGGAGCCCCAGGTCCGCGATGGTGGCCCCGTCGAACCGCTGCGTGTTGGTGACGTTGAAGACCTCCCAGCGGAACTGAATCTCGTGGCCCTCCCAAGGGAGCTTGAAGTTCTTGAACAGCCCCATGTCGAGCGAGACGTAGCCGGGCGCACGAAAGACGTTGCGGTCACCGACCTCGCCCGGCCGCGCGTTGCGGAAGCTGCGCAGGACGGCCGTCGGGTCGCTAAAGACGTTCGGGCTGGCCCCGCTCGTCGGCGAGGAACGTGTCGGCCGGACGCGGACGCCGTTGGACTGCACGTTCCAGTTGGTCGCCCAGCGGCTCGCGTCGAACGGGGTCTGAATCGGAATCCCCGTGTTCCAGCGGAAGACCCCGGACATCTGCCAGTTGCCGAGGACGGCGTCCACGAACTTGTTCGTGCTGGTCCCGAAATGCTTGCCGCGCCCGTACGGCAGCGCGACGAGCCAGTTGGCGTTGACGAGGTGGCGCACGTCGAAGTCCGAGTCCGCGTAGTTCTGGTCGGGGTCCAGGGCGTTGACGATGAAGGCCGTCCCGTAAGCCGTCGAGTTTTGCAGCCCAGAGGCGCTGTCGAGCGAGTGGGCGAGCGTGTAGTTGATGTCGAAGGTCACGTCGTTGCCCAGCCGCTGGCGCACGCTGAACTGCGCCGAGTTGAAGTTCGAGTAAGCGACGGTCCCGAACGACGAGAGCGCGGCGAATTGCGGTTGGTAGAAGGTGTTGTTGTAGCGGGCCGGGCCGCCGCCGAACGGGCACGTCGAGCAGTTGGGGCTATCGTCCCAGTAGAGTTGCACGAACGTGTAGTCGGTGATGCCCGCGCCGCCGACGGCGGGAAAGGCGATGAACGAATAGGCGGCCTGCGTCGGGTTCAGGCCAGGGTCAGTCCCCACTTCCTGCGCCGCCCACGCGGGCATGAACGGGAAGAGGTTGCTGAAGAATGGGAGCGACGGGACCGCGTCAATCGGCGTGTTGGCGTAACGGTGATCCACGAGGATGTTCATCGCCTCGTAGAAGGACATACCGGACTGCGGGTCGCGGATGTTGTTCAGGTGCATGATGTCGCGCGAGGCCAGGAGCCTGCGCGCGAAGCGCCCGACGTAGCTGGCCTCGAACGAGAGCCCCTTGCCGACCTCGCGCCCGTAGGAGAGGTTGATGCTGTAGTTGTAGGGCGTCGTAATCGAGTCGTCGAGCGACTGCTCGATGCGCTGGTCTTCGTTGGCCGCGATGGTCAGCGGGAAGGTCAGCGATGTCGGGATGGTCCCGACCTGCGGCTGGTTGCGCACGGACGGGTCGGGGCCTGTGAAGAGCGGCCCCAGGCGGTCGCTCACGTTGAAGGTGTTGGCGGCGTTGCCGAGCCCCGAGGTGAAGCCCAGCACCGAGTTGAGGTCGAAGTTGACGGCGAGCTGGCTGCCGATGCGGTCGTAGGTCATGCGGAAGCCGCCGCGGATAACGCTCTTGCCGTTGCGCCCGAAGAGACGGCCGAAGAGGTTGTCGCCGAAGTCCGGCGACCAGGCGAAGGCGACCGAGGGCGCGAAGTTGTTCCAGTCCTGCTCGTAGTAGCCAGGGGCGTTGTTGGCCTTGCCCGCCAAATCGAAGGTGATGGGGTCGTTGAAGGGGACGCCCCCGTCGGCGCTCTGGCGGCGCTGGTCGAAGTACGCGCCGAGGCTCACGGTCGGCTTCACCTGGATGCCGTTGCGCTCGTAGACGGGCGTGGACGTTGACCAGCGCAAGCCGTAAGTGAGCGTGAAGTTCTGCTTCATGCGCCAGGAGTCTTGCCAGTAGAGTTCGTACTCCTCTGTGGCGAAGGAGCGGACGGTGGGCGTGCCCGCATCCTGAAGCTGGCCGCTCTGGTCGTAGACGAGGTTGGCCGTGAACTGCGAGAAGCGCCCGATGACGGCCGTCAGCGCGTCGCGCAAGTCGGTCTCACCGCCGCTGACCACGTCCGCGAAGATCGGGTCGCCGGTGTTGTAGACGTCGAAGATGACGGAGTCGCCGGAGAAGTCGTAGTAGGACGGGTTGGCGACGGCGTCGTCGAAGGAGGCCGCGAACGAGGCCCGGTTGTTGCGGATCAGGCGGACGTTGCCGCCGAAGCCGAAGCTGTGGTTACCCTTCGTCCAACTGATGTCGTCCACGAAGTTGTGGACTGGGGTCGTGCGGCTCACCTCGCGCGCGAAGCCGTTGGGCGAGAAGATGAACCGGAAGTTGTAGCGGTTCTGGGTCGAGTCGCCGCCCTGCGTGAAGGCCGTGCGCGTGAAGCCGTAGGCGGCCCGGTTGACGAAGCTGCTCGACGCCGTCCAGGTGTGGCCGAAGGCGATGCCCTTCGGGTGGCTCCAGATGGTCAGCGGCGGCGTGTCCGGGAAGCACTGGACGTTGTCGCCGGCCGTGCTGCAATCCGAATCGAAATAGACGGCGCGGGTGACCGTGTCGTTCTGGTAGTTAGCGCGCACGAAGAGCGTCTGCCGGTCGGTCAGGTTGAAGTCGAGCCGGCTGATGTAGGTGTTCAGCTCGGTCGGCGTCTTGGCGTTGAAGCGGAAGCCGCCCGTGTTGAGGCCGTCGCCGACGGTCGAGTCGTTGACCTGATAGCGCTGGGCCGCGCCGGCCAGCACGGAGAGCCCCACCGGGTTAAGCCCCGGCGAGACGCCGTTGACGGCCGTGTAGGCGGCGTTAATCTCGGCCGGCGTCAGGCAGATGACCCCGGAGGGCGTGCCGGCCGGACAGCCTGGGTCGCTCGCGCCGCTGTCGGATTGATAGCGCACGATGCCCTGGCCCAGCGTCGGGAGCGGGACTTCGCGCACCACGGAGGTGCCAGTGGCTTCGCGGAAGCCTTCGTAGTTGAAGAAGAGGTAGGCGCGGTTCTTCTTGAGGGGGCCGCCGACCGAGCCGCCGAAGATGTTGCGCAGGAGCTGCGGGCGGTCAACGCCGGCCGCGTTGTTGAAGAAGTCGTTGGCGGTCGTCACCGTGTTGCGGTGATATTCGTAGAGCGAGCCGTGCCACTCGTTAGTGCCAGACTTGGTGACGAGCGTGACCTGCGCGCCGGAGGAGCGGCCCTGGTCTGCGTTCGCGTTGGTCGTCGTCACGCGGAACTCTTGCAGCGAGTCGGGAGTCGAGCGCAGCACCGAGGCGAACGCTTCGTCCGTCACGATGTCGAGGCCGCGCTGCTGCTCGTTGTTGTCTATCCCGTCGAGCGTGACGTTGGCCTGGTCGGAGCGACCGCCGTTGACGTAGCCCGTGCGGGTGACGCCCGGTTGGAGCGAGAGCAGGCTGACGACGTTGCGCGCGTTGAGCGGCAACTCGCTGATGCGCCGCGACTCGAAGGTGTTGCCGATGGTCGCGTCCGAGGTGTTGAGCGGGGCCTCTGTGCCGGCGACGACGTTGACCGTCTCGCTAACGTCGCCGACCTCCAATTGAACGTCGATCTCGATTGGCGTCTCGACCAGCGCGCGCACGTCGCTGACGACCGCCTTCTTAAAGCCCGTGGCTTCCGCCTCGACACGATATGCGCCGGGGGGGATGGCGGTGAAGGCGTAGGCACCCTCATCGCTGCTGACCTGAGTACGCGAGAAGTTCTTTTCCGTGCTCGTCAGCGTCACGGTCGCGCCGGCCACGGCCCGCCCCTGCGGGTCCGTGATCACCCCGCGGACAGCCGAGGCGCCGGTTTGCGCGAGCAGGGACTGTGAGACTAAAAGCTGTAGAAGGGCGCACAACAACAGTCGAATAAGAAAACTTCCGAGAAGTCTTTCTCTCTTCATACAACCTCCTAGTTGGCTGGGAAAGCGTGTGCGATGTTGTCAGAGTTCTGTCGGGCTCTGCGCAGTCGCGGCCCGAAACCCGGCTTACTTGTCCTGACTTTGACCTGCTGCTTCTTAAAAACAGAGAGTAAGAGGCGAGGGCAAAGCCTGGTGATAGCTACGGCCCCCTTGAAATTGTGACATCAGATTACGACAGGCACCTGACGTTCCACGAAATCTTCCGGGGCGGCGCTCCCAAATAACCTAGAAAAATCCGGCCCGCGCGCCCCCGGAGCCTGACAGTTTATCCGAAAGTTTGGAAAGATTGCAGAATTTCGTTAGGCCAGACAAAAAGAGGCGGGCTGAGGCCGTGAAGCCTCAGCCCGCTGCTCTTTCGTCAAAGCGCGTGCGCCGTTAGAACTGGTAGCGCAGCGCGAACTGCATGACGCGGCCCGCCTTGGTCTCGTTGAGCGGCGTCTGCGTCGAAGTGAACTGGCCGAACTCGGAGCTGGGCGCGCCGCCGAGGAACGGGTCTATGTCCATACTCAGGTCGGAGATGGTCAGGCCCTCGAAGCGCTGGGTGTTGGTCACGTTGAAGACCTCCCAGCGGAATTGCAGCGTCTGGCCCTCCCACGGGAGCTTGAACTCTTTGGTGAGCCCCATGTCCAGCGAGACGAAGCCCTCGTTGCGGATGACGTTGCGGTCGCCGACCTCGCCCGGCCGCGCGTTGCGGAAGCTGCGGTAAGCCTCAAGCGGGTCGTTGAAGAGGTTCGGCGTCCCCGTGCGCGTCGGGTTCCCGCCGACGGGGCGGACGCGGACGCCGTTGGACTGCACGTTCCAGTTCGTGGCCCAGACGCCGCCGTCGTAGGGCGTCTGCACAGGCAGCCCGGAGTTCCAGCGGAAGATGCCCGTCAACTGCCAGCCGCCGAGGACCGTGTCCGCCACGCCCGACATTCCGAACAGCTTGCCACGGCCGAAGGGCAGGCCGACGAGCCAGTTGGCGTTGATGATGTGGCGCGCGTCGAAGTCCGAACTGGCGTAGTTCTGCTCGGGGTCGAGCGCGTTGACGATGAACGCCGTGCCGTAGGTCGTCGAAGCCTGAAGGCCAGAGGCGTTGTCGAGGGAGTGGCCGAGCGTGTAGTTAAGGTCGAAGGCGAGGTCGTTGCTGAACCTCTTGCGGAGGCTAAGCTGCATCGAGTTGTAGTTCGAGCGCGCGACGGTCGAGAAGGCCGAGAGAGCGCCGAACTGGGGCTGGTAGAACAGATTGTTGAAGCGGCCCGGCCCAGGCCCGATGGAGGCCGGACAGGTCGTGCAGTCCGGGCGGTCGTCCCACAGGAGCTGGACGAAGGTGTAGTCGGTCAGGTCGCCGCCGCCGACGCTGGCCGGCGCGATGAGCGCGTAGGCCGCCTGCGTGTTCGTCAACGTGGGGTCGCCCCACCAAGTGTTCATCGCAGGGAAGAAATACTCGAAGAACGGGATCGGCTGAATCGAGGTGATCTCGGCGTTCCGATACCGCGCGTCAACGAGCAGGCCCATCGCCTCGTAGAAGGTCATCCCGGAGTTGGGGTCGCGGACGTTGTTGAGCTGCATGATGTCGCGCGAGGCAAGCAGGTTGCGCGAGAAGCGGCCGACGTAGCTGGCCTCGAACGCGAAGCCCTTGCCCAGCTCGCGGCCGTAGGAGAAGTTGACGCTGTAGTTGTAGGGCGTCGTGATCGTGTCGTCGAGCGAGACCTCTATGCGCTGGTCTTCGTCCGAAGGGACGGTCAGCGGGAAGGTCAGGTTGGTCGGGATCGGGCCGGTCGAGCCAGGGAACGGCAGACCACGCACCCCAGGGTTAAAGCCCGTAAAGAGCGGGGCCAGCCCGTTCCCGCCGCTGGCCGTCACGTCGTACGTGTTGGCGTTGATGTTCCTGGCGGAGGTGAACCCGGCCAGGTTGTTGAGGTCGAAGTTGACGGCGAGCTGGCTGCCGATGCGGTCGTAGGTCATGCGGAAGCCGCCGCGGATGACGCTCTTGCCCTCACGACCGACGAGGCGGCCGAACCAGTTGTCGCCGAAATCCGGCGACCAGGCGACCGAGACGGTGGGCGCGAAGTTGTTCCAGTCCTGCTGGTAGTAGCCGGGGGCGTTGTTGGCTTTGCCGCCGGGGCTGAAAGTGATCGGGTCCGTGAAGGGCACGCCCTGGTTGGAGCTTTCGACGCGCTGGCGGAAATAGTCGCCGAGGCTCGTCGTCGGCACGACCTGGACACCGTTGCGCTCGTAGACGGGCGTCGAGGTGGACCAGCGCAAGCCGTAGTTGAGCGTCAGGTTCTGCTTCATGCGCCAGGAGTCCTGCCAGTAGAGTTCGTACTCCTCCGTGGCGAAGGAGCGGTCGGTCGGAGTGCCGACGGGCTGAAGCTGGCCGCTCTCGTCGTAGACGAGGTTGGCGCTGTACTGCGACAGGCGGCCGATGACCGACGAGAGCGCGTCGCGCAGGTCGTTGCGGAACGCGGCGTTGATGTCGGTAAAGGGCGCGCGGACGACCGAGCCAGAGCCGTTGTACCAGGACGGGTTGATGATGGCGTCGTCGAAGGAGCTGCCGAACGAGGTGCGGTTGTTGCGGATGAGGCGCAGGTTCCCGCCGAGGCTGTAAGTGTGGTTGCCTTTAATCCAGGACACGTCGTCCACGAAGTTGTGGACGGGCGTGACGCGCGAGAGCCCGCGGCGGTATCCGAGCGGCGCGAAGACGAAGCGGAAGGTGACGCGGTTCTCGTTCGACTCGCCGCTGTCTGTGAAGGCCGAGCGCGTGAAGCCGTAGGTGAAGCGGTTGACGAAGTTTGAGGACGCGGTCCAGGTGTGGCCGAGGGCGACGCCCCAGGGGTGGTTCCAGACGGTCAAGGGCTGTGTGTCCGGGAAGCATTGGATGTTGTCTGACGGCGAGTCTATCCCGCAGTCGGAGCCGCCATAGACGTTGTGCGTCACGAAGTCCGACTGGTAGTTGCCGCGGAAGAAGAGCGTCTGGCGATCCGTCAGGTTGAAGTCCATCCGCGTGATGTAGGTGTTGAGCCGGGCCGGCGTCTTGACGTTGAAGCGGAAGCCGCCCGTGTTGAGGCCGTCGCCGACGGTCGAGTCGTTGACCGGGTAGCGGCGCGCGGCGTCCGCGAGCACGGACAGGGTCACAGGGTTGACGCCCGGCGTGTCGCCGTTGGCGGCGATGTAGGCCGCGTTGATTTCGGCAGGGGTCAGACAGTTGACGCCCGCAGGGGTTCCCGCGGGACAGTTGGGGTCGCTCGCCCCGCTCGCCGTGCGGTAGCGGACGATGCCCTGCCCGAGCGTCGGCATGGGAACTTCGCGGACGACGGGAGTCTCGGAGGCTTCGCGGAACCCCTCGTAGTTGAAGAAGAAGAAGGCGCGGTCTTTTTTAATCGGCCCGCCGATGGAGCCGCCGAAGATGTTGCGCAGAAGCTGCGGGCGCGGGGCGCGCTCGTCGCCTTCCCTGGCCTGGCCCGTGATGACCGCCAGGTCGTCGGCCGCGTAACGGCCGGCCGCGTTGTTGAAGAAGTCGTTGGCGGTCGTCACCGTGTTGCGGTGATACTCGTAGAGCGAGCCGTGCCACTCGTTGGTGCCGGACTTGGTGACGAGCGAGACTTGCGCGCCGGAGGAGCGGCCCTGCTCGGCGTTCGGGTTGGTCGTGACGACGCGGAACTCCTGCAAAGAGTCTAGCGTCGAGCGCAGCACCGAGGCGAACGCTTCGTCTGTGACGACATCCAGGCCGCGCTGCTGCTCGTTGTTGTCCACGCCGTCCAGGAGCACGTTGGCCTGGTCGGCGCGGCCGCCGTTGACGTAGCCCGTGCGGGTCACGCCCGGTTGGAGCGAGAGCAGGCTGACGGGGTTTCGCGCGTTGATGGGGAGTTGCGAGATGCGGCGTTCCTCGAAGGCGTTCCCGATGGTCGCGTCCGTGGTGTTGAGCGGGGCCTCGTTGGTGGCGACGACGCTGACGGTCTCGGTCACCTCGCCGACTTCGAGCTTGACGTTAATCTCGACGGGCGTCTCGACCAGGGCGCGCACCTCGTTGACGGAAGCCTTCTTGAAGCCGGAGGCTTCGGCCTCGACGCGGTACGTGCCAGGGGGCACGGACTGGAAGACGTAAGCGCCCTCATCGTCGGTCGTCTGCGTGCGCGTGAAGTTGCGCTCGACGTTCGTCAGCGTCAGGGTCGCGCCGGCGACCGGCCTGTCCTGCGGGTCCAGGACCGTCCCGCGCACAGAGGATGAGCCGGTCTGCGCGAGGGCGGCGTTGAAGGCGAAGAGCTGTAGTAGGGCGCACAACAGCAGTTGGATAAAAGGACTCGCGAGAAGTCTTTCTCTCTTCATACAACCTCCTAAGGTGACTGGGAAAGAGCGTGCGTTTGATGGGCTTGACCGAGGCGGCTCGGCCCCGGCTTCATCCCGATTTTCGGAATGAAGAAGAAGGGGGGCGTAGTCCGGCAACCGGCAGGCCCCCCTTCAGATTTTTCCGCCGACTCGGTAACAGGCACCTGACGTTCCACGGAATTTTTCTGGCCCACCCGCTCGAATGGTCTAGGAGAATCCGGGCGAGCCGCCGCGAGGCCGGAGCGCAGCTCTCCGAAAGTTTGAAGAGATTGATAATTTCGGTCGGTGAGGTGAGGAAGGACGAAGGATGGAAAGCAGAAGGCAGTCGGCGGCAGGCGGAAGGCAGTTACGAATTTTCGTAAACGACTGCCTTCCGCCTGCCGCCCTTTTTGCCTACCGCGTACTGCTCTTCTGCGGCGCGACGTAGCGGACGAACGTCAGCGCGGCGAGCGCCTCAAGTTTCTCGACCGGCAGACGGCCGATGACCAGCTTGGCCGTCTTCGGGTCGAGGACGACCTCGAAGCCGAGTTGTTTGAGCTGCGCGATGGCTTCCTCGGATTTGTCCGTCAGCCAGACTTGAATCTCCGCGCGCCCTTCGCGGACGAAGCCGGCCTCGTCCGCGCCCGGCTGCGCCTTCGGGTCTTTCAAGCGGTCAATCAAGGCGACGAGCGCGGGAGCGAGCTTCGTCATCAACTGCCTTCGCTTCTCTTCCGCGGGCGACAGCTTCGCCGGGGGCGCGATCTCTTCGTCCGCCAGCGCTTCAGCACGGACAGTGGGCGCGGGAATTTTACTTATCCGTGCAGGCGCGTTTTGCTTTGCGCCGCCGCCACCGCCACCGCCGCCCGCGCCCCGCCCGGAGCCCGAGATGACACCCCGGCTGACGGGACTTCGCCTTTTGGCCCTGTCGGCTCTCCCGCCGTTAAAGCCGACGCTACTGCTGACGTTGGCGTAAGTGCGTCCTAAAGCCTGGTCGCCGTCGGCCCCGAAGACTCCCTTGTAGCTCACGCCTTCCGGCATCTCCACAGGCACTTCGATGCGGCGCGGCACGCCGCCTTCGGTGACGGTCATCTCCTCGACCGCGACGAAGGAGGTGAACTGCGTCATCAGCCTATACTCCAGGCCGAGCTGCGTGATCGGCTCCTTCACGTCCGCGTGCGCGGTGTTGCGCTGAATCCCCGCGTAGTCCTGGCTCATCAAATCGGAGACGCGCGTGCGCGCCCAGAGAGTAGCCAGCACGTCATGGCGCGCCTCCGTCTCGGGCAGCTCGACCGGAATCTCGCGCACGAAATCGCGGCCGGACACCTTCCCTTTGAGACGCAGCACGCCGCGCCCGCCCTTCGTGTAGCGCCCAGACAGGATCACGGGCTTGGCGCTGAACAGGTCAGGGACGCGCTTCGGGTAGACATCCGCCACTGGCAGCCCGGCCCAGTCAATCTGGATGTCTGTCAGCAGGGGGCTCCGCACGCGCTCGTGGAAGCGGCGCGCGGCCTTTGAGCCGTCGTCCGAGAGCGCGACGTACTCGACCTCGCCGCGGCCCTCCTCGGCCATCTTGTCGAGCAGGAAGCGGTTGACGGAGCTACCGATGCCGAAGGAGAAGACGCGCGCGTTCGGGTGCTTCTGGACTTCGGAAATAATCTCAAGGTCATTGCCGACATAGCCATCGGTCATGAAGCAGACGACGCGGATGTGATCTTGCGCGTCCGAAGGGTCGAGCGCGGCCTTGATGGCCGTCATCATCTCGGTCCCGCCAGAGCCCTCGCGCGAGGCCAGGAACGCCTGCGCCCGGCCCAGGTTCTCGGCGGTGGCCGGGACGGGCTTGGCGAATAGGATGTGCGTGTCGCCTGCGAAGGTGATGAGGTTGAAGGTGTCGCGCGGGTTGACCCCGTCGAGCGCGAGCTTCATGGCCTCCTTGGCCTTCTCAATCGGGAAGCCGCTCATAGAGCCGGAAGTGTCCAGCACGAAGACGATCTCTTTCGGCGTCACGTCCTCGACCGTGACGCGCTCGGGCGGCTGTAGGATGAAGGTGAAGAAGCCGCCGCGGTCGTCGCGGTGCGTGAGCAGCGCGTCCGAGATGCGCCCGCCGGCCACGTCGTACCTGAGCACGAAGTCCCTGTTCGGAATCTCCTCCCTGTTCTTCAACTGGACGCGCGCGGACCAGCCGTTCAGTCTCTCGACCTCTATCTCGTGCGACGCGGATTTCAATTCGTCCAGGGGGACGCCCGCGTCGAGCGCGACCTCCAGCGAGATGTTGTGCCCCGCGCGCGTGCCCTTCGGCGTCACGGGCGGTGTCACCTTCGCGGCGTCCGGGACTTGCGCCGCGCTGGGGACGTAGCGCGGGCCGACGACCATCGGGAAGACAAACTCGTAAGCGCCGTCCTCGTACTTGAGCGTCTCGACGTAGCTGATGGTGACGGTGACTTTTTCGCCGGGCATGATGTTAGCGACCGACTGTGTGAAGACGTTGGGGCGCTCCTGATCCAGCAGGCTCGCCACCTGACCGCCCGTCTTCGCGGCATCGTAGACGGCCTGGGCCTCTTCGCGCCGGAGGATGCGCCCGCGCACCGTGCGATTGCCGACCGTCATCGTCATGTCGTCAACGGCCGCGTCCTGCGGGAGCGGGAACGTGTAGACGGCCTCGATCTTCTCCTTGAAAGGATTCTCGAACTCCTGCGTGACGCGGACGCGCGAGAGAAAGCCGCTGACCTCCGCTTTAACGTCTGTGTGTTTGAGGGGGCACAGCCCGCGAGCCTCCCCCTTCGCGTCCAGGGCTTGAAGCGAGCCCACGGAGCCGGCATCTTCCTGCGGCGGCGCAGCCGTTGAAGAACTGAAGCGTGCGGTGGCAAGCGTGGTAGCGACGGCGGCCGTCAGCAGCAGCAGGGAGATTTTCGAGAGAGAGTGACGCATAAGAGTTCTCCTGAAAAAGAGATGTGCGGAGCTTTGGCGTCGGCGTCAGGACTTTTGCCCGGCTAGGGGATTTAGACGCCACGTCGCTGCCGCGGTTCCGATTTATTCTTGTGCCAGAACGCGAGCGGGGAGACGGTCTTGCGTTAAGACCGTAAGGAACGCCGAAAACAAAGCGGCGCTTCTTCTTTAACGAGGAAGCGCCGCAATTTCATCCGCCGTCAAACGCGCCGGGCTTTAGTAGAGGTTGAAGTTGTACTCGATCTGGATGTACTGCGACACTGCGCGCCCGTCCTTCATCGCGGGCGTGAATCTGATCTGGCGGGCCGCTGAGATTGCCCGCTCGGTCAGCCCGTAAGGCAGACTCGACACGGCGCGGATGTTCGTCACCTGCCCGGAGGATGAAAAGACGGCTCTGAGGACGACCGTCCCGCTGACCTGATTCTTTCTAGCCTCCTCGGTGTACTGCGGTTCGGGCCTGGAGAGGATGCGGGCCTTGACGTTCACGTCCTTCGGGCCGAACGTCCTGCTGTAGTCTATGCCATTATTCCCTGTGCCGCCGCCGCGGCCGCCGCCGCCGTCGGCCGGATCGCCGCCGCCCATGTTCCTGTCGCGGCCGGGGCCGAAGCCCTGCCCGTCGCCTTCGCCTATGCCCGCGCCAGTCCCGTTGCCGAGGCCGTTGCCCGTCCCAGGCCCTGCGCTCGTCTCAGTAGACTTCGAGCGCGGGTCGCCGAAGCGGTCGTACGGCAGGTTCTTGTAGAGCGCCGGGTCTATGTTGATGCCGGCCACGGGCAGTTGCGGCGGCCTGACCGGAGGCGTCGTCGGAATCAAAGCCGGAATCTCGGACGGCGGGGGGATGCGCCCCTGCTGCGTCGGCAGCGCCTGCTGCTGTCCGCCGCCGCCGCCGCCGCCCGCTTTAGCGAACTGTGGCTTGGAGCCTTCGCCGCGCCCCTTGTCAAAACCGATGCGCCCGCCCTTCCCCGTCCCGATGCCTTCGTCGGGCTTGGTC
This sequence comes from uncultured Acidobacteriota bacterium, assembly GCA_963848875.1. Lineage (GTDB taxonomy): Bacteria > Acidobacteriota > Blastocatellia > Pyrinomonadales > Pyrinomonadaceae > QHXM01. The sequence continues at coordinate 2,323,659 of CAWKFJ010000005.1, read as the reverse complement.
TTTTCGATGTCGTCAGGAATTTCGTCCGGGGTGAGTATCTGCTCGACGAGCAAGTCCTTATCCGTCTGGGCCAGCGCCGCCTGCCTCTGCGCGTAGCGCCCGTAGACGACGAACCCTATGGCGGCCGTCAGCACGACGAGGAGCGCCGTAGAGGTCGCAATCGCCACCTCTTTTCTGGAGAAGAACCGCCAGACCAGCGAGCCGTAGCCCACTATAAAACGCTTGCTGTAGCCGAACGGGTCGCGCTTGAACTCAGGCCAGGTCAGCTCGGAGTTATGGGCCACTTCCTTCAGCTCGCCCATCAGGCGACGGGTCAGCCCCGTGTCGTCCATGAACGTCAGGTGGTACTCGGCCCCGGCCGGAACCAGCGCCATAGAGGCCGCGGACATAGCCCCCGCGTGGACGTGCGTGATGTCGGGCGCGCCTTGCGGCGTCCGGGCCGTTAGTTCGTCCAACGGCGTGCCGTCAACCGGGCAAAAGCTGAATTTGTTGGCGAACTCTTCCTGGCAGGTGGAACATTGCTTCATAAAAACCTCCTGACGGTCTCCTTCGAGTATCTGTTGCCGGTAAGAATTGATGACGCGCCAGTCCAGGCGCGTAGGCGTCTTCGGCGCGCTCCAGAACTGGAACAGCGCCTTGAGCCCACGCTCGTCGGACGCATCTTGCGCGCCCGCCGAGTCGGGCGCGCCGTCGCCACGGCTGCTATAGATGGAAAGTGGTGGTCGCTCTCTCTTCTCGCTCATTTCAACACCTCGTCCACGACGCCCGCCTCCGCGTCCCGCTTGAGATACGGCGCGAGCTGCCGTTTAAGGCTTCGGCGCGCGCGGTGCAGTCTGGCCTTCACCGTGCCCAGGTCCGCGCCCGTGACGATTGCGATCTCGCTGAGGGCCAGCTCCTCGTACTCGAAAAGAACCAGGGCCTCGCGCTGGAGCGGCGGCAGCGTCTCAATCGCGCCGCGGACGACTTCGGCCAGCTCCTCGTCGAGCAGTTGGCTGAGCGGCCCGCGCCTTTCGGGGACGATGGGTTCCATCGCCAGGTCTTCGAGGGCGTCCTCGCCGCGCTGCCCGCGAAAGTGCTTCATCGCCAGGTTGCGCGCCGCCGCCAGCAGGTAAGTCTTGAGCGAAGCTCGGCCGGGGTCGAACCCTTCCGGCCGCTTGAGCAGGCTCAGGAAGCAGTCGTGCGCGACATCCTCCGCCAGTTCCGTAGAGCCGAGCAGGCGGTAGGCGAAGCGGAAGACCGTGTCGCGGTGGCGCTCGTACAACGTCAGAAAAGCCGCCTCGTCGCCGCGACTCGCCTTCACCAGCAGTCGTTCGTCTATCATGCTTTCGGGCAACTCGGTTTGCCCCCGCGTGCGTCGGGAAACTTTCGCTTCCCAGTTGTTTATTACCGGCAATCTCGGAAAAGATACGCCGAGGACTCAAAAAAAGTTGAGGAAAGAGAAAACTCCCCTGCTCTGATGACACCTCTGATGGCCTAACTTGTCAGGAAGTTGCCGCAAGACTGGGAAGCGGAAGGCGGAAAGCAGCCGTAGAGATTATTCGTCGGCGGTTGTTTTCTGCCTTCCGCCTACTGCCTGATGTTGACTGCTTCCTGCTGCTGCGTGCCTTCGTAGAGGCCGAGGCCGAGGCCGAACTTGGCGGCGGCGCGGCGGAGCGACATGCTCTCGGCGTTACTCGAAGGGTCTCCGAACTTGTCCACGTCCTCGTCCTCCTGGCCCGTGGCCTCGCGGTAGACGACGCCCTCGACGCACGGGATGGAGATGCGCGAGACCAGCACCAGCTTGCCGCCGATGCCCGCGAGGTGGCGAATCTCGTATGACCACCCCGGCGCGTAGAGGTCCAGGAACTTGACCGCCGTGTGCCAGGGGAGGAATAAAATCTTCTGCCCGCCGACGGTCTTGCTCCGCAGCAGGCGGCGCGGGATCGGCTTCGACAAGTCGGCGATTATCTCCTCTATGCTTCGCAAAGCCATCGGTTGCTCTTTCCACCTCCAGAGAACGCGAGGATACCGACAAACGCGCCGGGAACACAAACCTGCGCAAGGCCCCCGCGGTTGACACCCTTCGGGCTGTATGGTTATTTTAGTCCACGCCACCAAGCGAGATAAACAAGAGCGCCCGGCCGTCAGCTTCAACCGCGCGCCACAGGGCTCTAACCCCTCCACGTCCCGTTCGTCTAGTGGCCTAGGACACCGCCCTTTCACGGCGGCGACACGGGTTCGACTCCCGTACGGGACGCCACTACCTTATCAAACACTTGCAGGGATTGCAGCGGGCAGGGCTTGCGGCGTGGTGACGCTGTGGTGACTAAGATCGCCGAAAACGGCGTCCAGCCGGTTTACCGCATCGGCTAAATGGGGCAGCAATATTCGGTTGTGCTCCAAATCCACGTCCAGCCACCTTAGTTTCGATATTTCCGATCTCCGCATACCTGTGCTGGCGGCTAAGGCCATGATAGAGGGTGAAAAATTGATACCGCGGGATGAATTTTTTGGTTGTCTACGGACGTTAATTCGGCTATAGTGCACGCCAATCAAGACCGCGGTGAATCCAAGGTCTTAGTGGTTGCTGGGGTGAGGACAGTGACCACACATTAGAAAAGGCGCTGAGCGGCCCCAAGCTGCTCGCGCCTTTTCGCTTTTTAACAAGAGCGATTCCAGAATAGAGCGCTGTTGCAGGCTTCCAAAATTTATATGAATTTGGTATCTGCTTCACGGGCAGAAAAGGCGCGCAGGCACTTTTAAAAACTTCCCCACTTTTGAAATTTTCCCTATACTGATGAAAAGACACCTTTGAGCCTACTAACGGTTTATGAACATTACACAACAGGAAAACCACTCTAACAACTTCACGGTTCTCAACCTCTTTTGTGGGGCTGGCGGCCTATCTTTAGGGTTTAGTCTAGCCGGCTTTGATGTTATCTACGCAGCCGATAATAATGAGGCAGCAATAAAGACTTATTCAGAGAATGTAGGTAAACACGCTTACAACATTGACCTCTCTGAAGAGTCTTCGTTACCTAGAGCAAACGTAATCATTGGCGGCCCACCGTGTCAGGGGTTCTCATCAGCAGGACTAAGACAAGCGAATGACCACCGAAATAGTCTAGTAAGCACCTTTGCTGGCACAATTGTTAAATTAAAACCTACTGCATTTGTTTTTGAAAACGTAGAAGGATTTTTGACCGCCGAGAATGGCATTAGAGTTCTTGAACTGCTTACACCATTAATTGAAGCTGGCTATCGCATTCACGTGCGAAAAGTAAATGCAGCCAACTATGGTGTATCCCAACACCGAAAGAGAGTTATAGCTATAGGGGGATTAGGCTGGTCCCCGTCGTTTCCCCCTCACACTCATTCAGCCTTCGGCGCTCCAGGTGCGGAATTAGCTTCAAAGACCCTCACGAGAACACCAACTATTATGGAGTCGCTAGAAGGGTTACCCCAACCGGCAACTGAAAGCCCTGGGAACCCACAGGGACACTATTACAAGCCCTTGCAAGGTATTGATCTGTTAAGAGCACAGTCCCTAGCGCCAGGTCAAACGATGCGCGACCTTCCTGAAGAATTACAACACGAAAGTTTCCGCAGGAGAGCTAATCGAAGAGTAATAGACGGAACTCCGACGGAGCGTAGAGGCGGCCCCCCGTCAGGTGTAAGGCGACTCCGCCCGGACGAGCCTTCTAAGGCTGTTACAGGAGGAGCACGGAACGAGTTTTTACACCCTACCGAAAACCGGCCGCTTACTATTAGAGAGTGCGCCCGACTGCAAACCTTTCCTGATACATTTGTGTTTTATGGAAATGCGGCAGAACAGGCGCAGATTATTGGAAATGCTGTCCCTCCGCTGTTCGCTAACAAAATTGCCCTATCTCTCAGGGAAGACCTGGGAGCAGCTAGGACTGAAAAAGAAGAAGGGGCGTTACTAAGTTTTGTCCCTACGCTTTCTAGCGGCTACAGTCCAGTGCTAAGACAAATCACAGATTTAGTTGTAGAAAAATATCTAAAAGGACCTAACCAAGAGTCTCATATATGGCGCTAACAAAATCAGAACTTTCCCTTCTTACGAAAATTAGAGCGGCAGGCGTTAGCGAGTTAGGTGTATCACTTGACGATGCTATATGCACTTATATTGTTGCCATTATCGTCAAGGATTTGGGCCTGGAAGAACACTTCCCGGAGCTACCTAACGACATTCCGCAATTCTTTTCTAACGGCCAGCTCTCTGTGCTTCGTATTGATGGAGTTGATTTTTGGGCCACCTATGAAAAATTGATAAGGCGAGTTACTGATGCTAATACGTACTTTCACTGCTTAGCCTCACTTCACAAAGCTAGGTTGAAGTACGAACGTATCCTAAAGGCGCAGGCTCTGCCGACCATTGATCAGGTGGGACCTCGCGGCCTGCTCCAATTTGGAAGTCTAAGCCCGAGAGCCTTAGCTGCTTTTCTGTTTTGGCGTAAGTGGGTTTACGACATTGACAACCGAGCTGGGCAGGAAACTGGATATGCTTTTGAGCCTATTATTGCCTATGCACTAGGCGGGGCTCCGTTTAGTGCAAAGAAAAGCCCGGTGACTCGTGGTGGGGCCGGTAAGAAAGGCCGACAAGTTGATTGTTTACGCGAAACCGACAGGCGGGCCTATGAGATAAAACTACGGGTTACAATTGCCGCTTCAGGACAAGGACGCTGGCGCGAAGAACTGGAATTTCCAAACGATTGCAGAGCAAGTGGGTACATCCCTGTTCTAGTTGTCCTCGATCCAACAAGAAACGAAAAGTTAGACGAACTAAGCCATGCCTTTACCAGTGCGGGAGGTGAAGTTTATACAGGGCCTGGTGCTTGGGAACACTTGGAGGCCGCTGCCGGCTCTACAATGGCCCGGTTTATAGAAAACTACGTGTACACCACAATACAGTCTTTGCTTAGGGAGGCCCCGGAAACACTTCCAGAGATAACCTTTAAAATCGACGCCGAATACTTAACCGTTAGTATTTATAACGAAGAACTAAAGATTAAAAGAGATAAGAAAACTATTAATTTTGAAGATGGAGATGATCGTTTGCCAGACGACGTGGACGATCAACTTCCTGTTCCGTGAAACGTCTTTCTATCCGCTCTCGTGCGCCCGGCATGGAGAAGCTCGATGAGACAGTGCCCCCGTTGTAATCGCTCCTACCCCGACCAGACGCTAATTTACTGCCTGGATGACGGCTCCCCGCTGATTCCTTATACCCCCGCCCCAACTCTACAGCGCCCGGCGGCGCGCCCGACGGCTCCTTTAGCGACTGAATTCCTGCCGGCGACTCAGCCTACGCTACTACGCGAGCGAAAGAACCCATGGTTGCTGTACGCAGCCGTCGCGCTGTTGTCCGTCGGTCTGCTCGTCGGAGTTGTGCTTTTTATCGTCTCAAGAGGGGCGGACACACAACCGCGGGAACTCGCTGCTGCTTCGCCCACGCCTCAGGCCGCCGTTAACTCCAGCCAAGGCGAGGCCCCAGGAAGTACTCAAGCCAATCGGGGTGAGACCACGGAGGATGGGGCTCCTGAGGCTAAAGAGGATGAAGGGGGAAAGCGAGAAACGGCGACATCCAATACCGGGAGCGATGGGGGAGGGGCCCCGACCCCTTCTCCCGTGCCTCAGTCCCCGTCGTGGCGATTGGTGGGAGTGTGGCGGGCTAACATCTCCGCGGAGGGCGGGTCCATCCAGGTCACTTACACGTTCAATGCCGACGGGACCTCAAAATTCGTGGCAAGGGATAGACGCGGGCGGAGGGCGACGGGCCAGGGCACGTGGCAATACTCTGAAGGGATGCTTTACCAGACATTCGCCAACGGGGCTAACGGGAAGGGCTCCGTCGAGTGGCTCGACGATGACACTTTTGAGGTGACGATCATAGACAACGGGGTGCCGGCAGACAGCGGACAGAAGCGGCGCTACCACCGCCTACGTTGACTTTCAGGATGCCTTCCTCAGACAGGTTGAAGGAATTGCCCAGACGCAATCTAACTGCTCATCGAACCGGAGCGCGAACAGCGCGGCTCTCATCCGCAAGGCTTGGCCGTTTCGAGGTTGGATGCGCAGCGGGTGATGCCAGGCGTTAGACTGCTAAGGCTCGGATGGCGAATCAAACCCAATGGAGTAACATGCATTAGTGAAGGAGCGCGATATGATGGGAAGCATCTATAAGACAGCTTATCTTGGCCTGGCAATCCCTTTTTCAGATGCCCTCCGTTCAGTCCAGCAGGAGGTCTGTCGGCGATATGCTTTGATCCCTCGGTCGGAAATACATCTGACCATTGCCTTCTTTGGTGAGAACACCGCCCGTCAGTTAGTTGACCTGGCTGGTTCGTTGCTAGACCTTCTCCCCTCGTCAGAGATTTCCGAGGTTCGCCTCGATGGCTTAGGCGGCGCATCTAAAATCTCTGACGAACTCAGGCTCATTAGAGATGAGGAGCCGGATGAGTTGAAAGAACGCCCCAGAGTTCTCTGGCTCGCCGTTTCTCCACACGATGAGCTTTATACTTTTCGGGAAAGGGCAATCATGGCCGCCGAAACTCTCGGGATAAATACCAAGTTCAACGGCCCGGACTTCTTTCCTCATCTGACGCTTGGCTCGGCTGGCCCAGCTAGCCACGGGGACTGGACGCTCTGGGATGTACATACAGTCCCAAAGCGGGCAACAATCAACCTGCAACTCTCTACGGATAAGGTCAGGGCATCTAAACTACACTTGAGCGATGTTCCGATACAGCCTGATAGCGTGCATCTGCTCAGCGTCTTTCCTGTGTCAAACTGAGATGCTTGCGGCTAAATGAACCTCAGCGCCTCAATCGCGGTCTAACAACTCATTGTGCTGGAAAGCACGTCTATGACTTGAGCTTTTGACTGGTGAAGATTCGCTCCAGGTAGCCATGCCAAAACCCCACCCCTTTCGATTAGGAGGACAACGAGATGACGACATTCACATATAAGGATTTGGTTATAGATTTCACCTCATCGTTCCAACTGATGTGGGACGATCAAGGCAGTCGAGGTGAGCGCGATGGGGCCTTCTGGCGCCCGCTGACTAACGACCCGAAGCTTCAAAACTTCTACCCGGTCGGCGATCTTGCCTGGCCCAATCGCGACAATATAAATGGCATTACCGCCATAGCCGTGGTAAAGGACGCCAAGGGCGATACAGGAACCGCGCTTCGCCAGCCCTTACGCTTTGAGCAAGTGTGGAAAGACAGTGGATCAGGTTCTTACAAAGATGGCTCAATGTGGCGGCCAATACCACCCGACAACTATGTGGCCCTCGGCCTGGTCTGCAATAGTGGCTATGATCCCCCTTCCCTGGACACTATTCGCTGCGTTCGCTCGGACCTTGTGATCCCGGCTTACCCGGGCGAGCTGATCTGGGATGATAAAGGTACAAATGCCTGGTACAATTTTGGCTCATGGCATATCAAAGCCCCGGATGCTCCAGCCGGAGAGATATACCTGTCCCCAGGAACGTTCATCGGAGCGGCCAGCCACACCGCGCCCACCAAGGACGCCAACGCTTATGCCCTGCGTCTTTTGATGCCACAGGAAGCCCCTAATACCCCCAAGCCTCCGGCCCCTGTCCTGAGGGGCTACTCTGAACCGGCGGACACAGTCAAGAAAGACAGCGTCACCTATACGACGATACTTCCATGGTTTACGGTGGACGACCCCAACCTGAGGCCGGTCGAGCAAATCATGAAGTCTCCCGAGTATCGCCTCAAGAGGGTTGACCGCTATAAGCGCTTCGGCTGGGGCTATAACGATACGACAGCCTCGCAAAGACTTGACTTTGAGTACGAGGAGGGCGCCGATGGGAGTAAAACCAGAGAGTTCTCAGAAACGACAGGTATTGAGTTCAGTCTCACCTGGAGCTCCGGCGCCTGGGAGTGCTCTGCTACGTTAAGCCAGAGCTTCACGCATAGTGAAACCAATACCGAAGGATGGTCAACGAAGAAGATCCGAAAGGTAGGCATTGAGGTCCCCGCGGGCAAAGCTGTCGCCGCTTATACACTGGAAAGCACCTACACACTGTTCCGCAGCGATGATACCCAGGTAACTACCACCGGAGTGGAATATGAAGGTGGTGGCGGTGTGTATTGGACCCAGTATCCACCGGCGAAAACTGCGCCCCCGAAGAAGCCAGCCGCGAAACCTGTGCCTGCGAAGAAGCCAGCCGCGCAAACTTTGCCTGCGAAGAAGGCGGCGCCAGCTAAAAAGCCGCAAGTCCCGGTGAAGTGATTGCCAGCTAATAATCTATGGCGCCAGATAAAAAGGTCATGGTGGTAGGCAAAAGCGTCTTACAGGTCGTGATACAAGCAAGACGCTCGGTGTAGCATACTGTTGATACTGAGCAGCAGCACGCTAAAAGGAGGTCAACTCTGGACCTTCCAGCGGCGAGATAAGTGTGGAGAGTAGTTCGTTGGGTCTTAAAATTCTTCCTCTTCGATAACTGTCTCTTTTTCGATGATAGTCGTAGTTTCCGATCTTTCGGTTACGTCCTCCCGGTCAATTACTTCGTGTGTGTGGGATTCTGTAACGTCTCCTTCGCTATCAATGACCACCTCATGCTTCTCTATTCTTTCTTCAGTCATAAGTTCTCCTTAAAGTGTGGGCCGCTTCAGGATTTCAGCCAGGGCTCGCAAGCGGGCTGAGTCTGCCGCACTCTTCGTCAGGCCGGCGCTCTTCTCCAACGACGGCGCGAAGCTTTTGAGTTTTCCGCGTTTTCTTGAACTCTCTGCTTTTTGAATCGCCTGCCGCAGGGCCGTGATTTGATCAACTGGCAGAGCTTGCGAACGCTCTAGCTGATCGACGTACGCCTTCGCCACGACTAAATTTCGGGGCCACTCGATTTTCTGCTGGTTCTGCACATTCAATTCAGCCACCCGAACCGCTTTCGCCGCGTCGATCTCGTTCTGCGTCATGCTCTGCGTCGGCGTCAGCTCAAAGATGTCCAGGCCGCGCGCGATCTCGGACGCGTAGATGCGGCCGTTGTACCAGTACGCAGACCAGTCGCCGCCGAGCACGAGCATGTTTGGATCGATTGGCCCCCGGTCGAAATAGGCGATCTCAACCGGATGTTCCGCGTCAGTGAAGTCCATGATGGAGATGCCGCCCTGATACCAGGCTTGGACCTTGATGTCCCGGCCGGGAACCGGAACGAGCGAGCCGTTGTGCGCAACACAGTTCTCGCTGTCACCCTGCGCCGCCGGCAGCTTGTAGTAGCTCGCGAAGCTCAGCTTGTTATCCGCCAGGCGGAAAACCGCATTGGCCCCCCATTTGTTCGGATCGTTAGCGCGGCAGCGCGCGCCCAGTCCGCCGCCCCACTCATCTGTGAACACGACTTTCTTTCCGTCATTCGAGAATGCGGCCGAGTGCCAGTACGAATAGTTCGGGTCGTTGACCGCGTCCAAGCGCTTCGGATGGACAGGGTCTTTGATGTCCAGCAGGATTCCATTTCCAGAGCAGGCCCCGGCCGCGAGTCCGAGCGCTGAGTACACGGTGATGTCGTGGCACTGGTTGGTGTCGGCCGGCTTTCCGTTTCCGTCGTGCGATCCGCCATTACTCAAACCGTTTATCACACCCGTCCTCGGGTCCATAAACACTCGCGGACTCGACACTACCTGGGCAGTTTGCGGGGCCGCCAACGGCACCTTAATCACGTCAATGCGAAAGAGCGCCGTATTGGGGTCTTTGTCCGGGGCCTCACCAGAGCACCCGGCCAGCTCTTCGCTTTGACGGACAAAAGAGGTCCCAGAGACGTAGATGTAGACGTTGTTCTTATCATTCGGATCGACTACCAGCGTGTGCGTGTGCGAGCCGCGGCAGGTTTGCACCGCGGCCACCTGCTTCGGGTTCTTAATGTCTGTGATGTCGAAAATCCTGACTCCGCGAAAACGATCTTTTTGCGCCGCCGGCGGATGAGGTTTGTTCTCTTGCCCCGCGGGGGGCGGAGGCTCGGGCGGAAACCCTTGCGGGCCGCAATCCAGTCGGCCGTTCGGCATCTCCACAGACATAAACATCAGGTTCTTGTAGACGGACACGTCGCCCTGCCCGCCCGGACAGATCATCGAAGTTAACAACCTGGCCTTTGCGGGGTCGGAGATGTCATAGATGTTGACGCCGTAAAAGTTTCCCTGGAACAGGTGGTTGCCCTGGAACGCGAGGTCCGAGTTGGCGAAGGCGAGCCCAGCCACCACCAATTTTATCGGTTTTGGCATCTTCGAAGGGTCGCCGACGCCGATCAGGCCGAGGGCTTTGTCTACTTTCGGATCATCAGGATTGTCTGAGCCGAGTTGAAACGCGTCCGGCTTTTTGACCAGCGTGAGGTGCTTGATGCCCATCGCCGCTTCACCCGCGTCGTACGTTCCCGGCGTCAGCTTGGCGCGCGGGTCGTTGACATCCGAACCCGTCATTCCAGCCGGGAGCGTCGGGGCCGGTTCAGGGGCGAACGGGTTCCCGCCGTCCTGGTTGGCGGGTTTGGCTTCGGGCGTCGGAGTGGGCGAAGGCTGCGGTGACGGCAAGGTCGCTTGCGCCAGCGTCCTGGCCGCAAAACACGAGCACAAAATAAGGGAAGCCATTAGTAAACGGAAAGCGATAGTGTGTACCCGGTTCATCGTTTCTCCTCCACAGGGTCTTCGCCCAGCATAGTTTGCATAATCCTAATCTCAGCGCGCTGTCCGCTGTCAACGTCCGTTGCGAAGTTGAACAGCTCAGCGTCCTGCCCCGCGCCGGCCGTCTCGAACAGCTCTTTGACCATAATCAACGCCCCGTTGTGGTGCTGAATCATGCCTTTCAAAAACAGATGATCGAACTCTGCACCCTTCGCTTTGCTTAAGGCGTCCATCTGCTTCGGGGTCAGCATTCCGGGCATGAGCATGTGATGGCCAGACATGTCATGGCCCGGCATGTCCATGCCATGCATTCCCGGCATCGAAGGCTGTTCCGGCGCTCCCCTTGCTTCGAGCCATCGTTTCATAAACTTTATTTCGTCCGACTGTGATTGGCTGATGCGCGCTCCGAGCAGGCGTAGGTCTTTGTTCTCCGTGTGCGACTCCATCAGCGCCGTCATCTCGACCGCCTGCGCGTGGTGCATGATCATCCCCTGCATGAACTCCACGTCCTTCGGCGAACGGGGCGGCAGTGTCGCCCTCGTAGACGGCGGCAGGGTTCGCGTCGGCTGGCCCGGCGCGCCGGGCTGCACCACGACCGGCGGCGCTTCAGACTCAGCCTGCTGCGCGCAGACCGGCAGCGACAGGAAACACGCGAGCGCGCCGGCAGCCATGAGCGATGACCGCAGCTTAACTCTGGCGCTGAAAGTGAACGACTGCATGAGCGATTACCTTACCACAAATTCTGCACGCCTGGGTTCATGCGGGAGGGTGACAAACCAGGCGCTCAACCCAAGGGCCGTCACGACCAGGGTCAGCGCATAGAACATCGCGGCGTAGGAGCCCGTTTGGGCCACACATTCGGCCAGGAGCAGCGGCCCCACCGCCGACGCGAGGACCGTGAGCGCCTGCGCCGCGCCCTGAATTTTGCCGAGATGAGCGCGACCGAAAGCGCGGCTCCAGAAGCTGAAGAAGATGACTATGACGAAGCCGCCGGCCAACCCCATCACGAGGGCGTAGGCCGCGACGTGCGCTTCGGTCCTGACGTGCGGCAACGCCAGCAGCGAACACGCCAGCAGGCCCATGGCTAACGCCAGCAGGCGGTTCATCCTCCACCTGGAGGTCAGCCAGCCGCCTAGAAAGTTTCCGACCAGGGCGGTCAGAGCGACGATCACCAGGCTGCGATGATAGGTGGCGGCGTCGAGCCCTCTTTCGGCCAGAATCGATTCGTTGAAGAGGGCGATGCCGGAGGCGATCAGACCGTAGACCGCGCTGGCGAGGCCGAAGACCCAGAAGGCCGGTGTTAAGAGCGCCTGCCGCAGCGTGTGACCGGACGGAGCCTCCGCGACATTTTCTTCTTCTTCGACCGGGCGCTCGCCGTCGGGCTGTAGGCCGCACGCTTCGGGGTTGCGCCGCACGAGGAGCCAACCGAGAGGCGCGAGGCCCAGCAGCAACGACAGGCCGATGCCCGTCCAGGCCGCGCGCCAGCCGTACTTGACCACCGCCGCGCCCACTAACGGAAAGGCCAACATGAAGCCCACGCTGAGCGCGATGGTGTAGACGGCCATCGCCAGGCTGAGCCGGCGGACGAACCACTGGCCGACTATCGTGATACTGATGACCGACAGGGCGCTCTGCCCGAAGCCGCGCGTGAGCGTGATGAGCAGCGCGACCGCGGCCACCCCCTGCGCCCCGCTCATCCACAGGACGACGGCCCCAAGCGCCGCGGACACGACCGTGAGGACGGCGCGGCTGCCGAAGCGGTCGATCAGTTGTCCGACGCCTAGACAGAAGAGCGCGCCGACGAGCGTCGCCCAGAGGTTGATCTGTGCGAAGACGACGCGGTCGAGCTGGAGGTCTACGAGCAGTCGCTCGGTGATGAGGCCGAGGCCCTGCGTCCGCCCAGGCAGCGTCCCGACCATCGCCACCGCCGCCACCGCGAGGTTCACCCACCCGTAATAGAACGGGAGGGCGAAGGGGCTGACCACGGGGCGGGGCGCCCTGGCGCGAAGTGACTCCATGCGTTTAGTCCTCTACAGCCCGGCGGGCCTGAGCGAGGTACAAGGCCGCGCCGAGTCCCGCTCCCAGGCAGAGCCCGTAGACGGCTCCCCACAACAGCATCCCGGCCCTCCCGCCGACAGAATCGTTAAGCGCCGAGCCTAGAAAGTATCCGACGGAGTTAGCTACGAACAGCGCGGCCGATAGGTTCAATGTGGAGCGCGCCACGCCGAACCCGACAGCCAGGACGGAGCCCATGAGGAGAGAACCGGCGAGCGACCCTGCCCACTCGCCCGCGGGGCCACGCAGGGCGAAATACGCGCCGACCCAACCGGCGGCATACGCGAAAAATGCCAGCCCGAAGAGGATGAAGAACCTCGGCAGACGCCAGCGGCCCGTCACCAGCGAGCCCAGGACTCCGCCGCCTAAGAGGATAAAAAGAGCTGTCCAAACAAGGTAAGCGCCGAGCAACCCTAGGCGCGCGTACATCCACCTTTCCGCGAAGGCGACCGTCGCGAACACACACAAACTCACCAGACAGAAACCCACCGCGCCGGTCAGGAGGGAACGCTTGAACGAGGGAACGGCGCCCAAGTTCCCCGCTCCCACGCCCCCCACCGCCGGACGACCATCAGCCGATTCGGAACTACTCATTAGCCGAGAAGACCTTTAATAGAACAGCGAAGAGATGACGAAAGCCCGATGTCATAAAGTTATCACAACTTTTCCTCGTGCGTGCCCTTCTCCCAGATAGCGTAGGGCCTCCGGGGCCTCAGCCAAACCGTATCGCCTGTCGATGACCGGCCTGACCTTCCCGGACTCGATGAGATCGCGCACGATGGTCAGGTCCGCTTGGCTCGGTTTCGCCATAAACGTGACGAACTTCTGGCTGACGAACGGCGACAACGCAAGCTGTTTGATCAGGTCAGCCAGAATACCGATTGTCGAACCGACCGGACCGCCGACGCCAACATATCTCCCCTTGGGAGTTAAAGCGCGCCTGAGCGCTGACAACGAAGAGGTCGCGTAGCAATCGAGAATCACGTCGTAGCGTTGCCCGCTCTTGGTGAAATCCTCCTGAGTGTAATCTATGACCCGATCCGCGCCTATTGAGCGAACCATCTCCAGATTCCTGGCGCTGCACACGCCTGTCACGTCCGCGTCGAACGACTTGGCGAGCTGCACACTGAACGTGCCCACGCCCCCCGACGCGCCGTTAATCAAGACCTTCTGCCCAGGCTCAATCCGTCCCTTGTCTCGAAGCCCCTGCAACGCGGTCACTGCCGCCACGGGTACAGCCGCCGCTTGCTCAAACGTCACATTCTCCGGCTTGATGACCAACGCCGACTCGGAAGCGCACGCGTACTCGGCCAAAGCCCCACGGCACGCGCCAAACACCTCGTCGCCGGGTTTGAACTGCTTGACGTTCCTGCCAACAGCTTCAACCCGGCCGGCCACATCTCAACCGACTCCTGTCTCCTTTGGATGACGCAGCCCGGCCATCAGGCGAATGAGGGACGGCGCGCCCGTCATAAAGTGAAAGTCGATCGGATTGACGGCAGCCGCGTGGACTTTTATCAAGACTTCATCGTCCCCCGCGGTCGGCTTCTCAATCTCTTCATACCTCAGCACGTCGGGTGAACCGTAGTTGTAATAGACAATAGCCTTCATCAGTTTCGTCTACGAGTTTGCGGAACCTAACCAGGCAGACCTCATCCTCACCTCCTGAAAAGGGGTTTGCCGGAACCAAACCTACAGACTGATCGTTAACTTCTACGGACGAGAAACCCGTAGAGTTTCAGCACAGGGCCGCGGCGTTTCTTTTGCGTCGCACTTGAATTAGAATCGCGCTTGCCTCTTTAGCTCTCATCAGGACGGATCGCATGCTAAACAAAACTTTTCGCTCTCTCAGGAACAGAATCGGCGCTTCATTGATCGCGATGCTCGCGATGTTCGCTGCGATAGGTGTGGCCGCCGAAGACTGGCCACAGTTTCGCGGCCCGAACGGGAGCGGCGTTTCGGCATCGACCGGGCTGCCGGAACTGTTTGGCCCAGAGAAGAACGTGGTCTGGAAGACGCCGCTGCCGCCTGGCCACTCTTCGCCTGCGCTGACGCAAGATCGCGTGTTCGTCACGGCGTACGCCAAGGAGGAATCGAAGGGCAGTCAGCAGTCAACAGGTGGCGCTCAGGGGAACGAGCGCGAGAAGAAGAATCACAAGCTCCTGGTGATCTGTCTTGACCGGCAGACAGGAAAGCTGCTGTGGCAGCGCGAAGTGGTGCGAACGCGCGAGGGCCGATTGCAGAACGTCAACGACCCTGCCTCGCCGAGCCCCGTGACGGACGGCACGAACGTCTACGTCTTTTTCCAGGAGTTCGGGTTGGTCTCTTACGACAGGGCCGGAAGGGAGCGTTGGCGGCTCCCGCTTGGGCCGTTCAATATGTTCTACGGATTCGGGGCGTCACCCATTCTCGTCGATGACAAAGTGATCCTGCCCGTCGATCAAGACAGTCCCAGCTCCTACCTGATCGCGGTCGATAAAACGAGCGGGCGCGTGCGTTGGAAGGTTGACCGGCCCGCAGTCATCTCTGGTTACTCGACACCCATTATCTACCAGCCGAAGCAGGGCCCGAAGCAGATCGTTGTGCCCGAATCGTTCCAGCTCTCGGCTTACTCTGTCGCGGACGGCAAAAGAGTCTGGTGGGTGCGCGGGCTGGCGTGCGAGATGAAATCGATTGCCAGCAGCGATGGGGAATATGTGTACATCAACGGCTGGGGCTTCCCGCAGAATCAACCTGGACAGCAAATCGGCACGATCCCCTTTGAAGAGGCGTGGACGAGATACGATACGAATAAAGACAAGTTAATCGCGAAGTCCGAGGTGACGGGCGCAGAGAAGATGGACAAGATGTTGAAAGAGGCGTTCGAGGCGTTCGACATGGACCGCGATGAGAAGTTGAACGCGAAGGATTGGGAAGTGTTCCGCGGGATGATGGCGTCGGAGAATGGCCTGCTCGCCATCAAACTGGGAGGACAGGGCGATCAAACAGCGACGGCGATTCGTTGGCGCTATCAGAGACCTGTGCCGCAGGTTCCTTCCACCCTTCTCTACAAAGGCGTTCTCTACATGGTCAACGACGGCGGGATACTGATCTCGTTCGATCCGGCGACCGGGAATGTCATCAAGCAGGGCCGCTTGCAGGGCGCCATTGATAAATACTTCGCGTCGCCGGTGGCGGCCGACGGCAAGGTGTTTCTGGTCGGCCAGGGCGGTCAGGTGTCTGTGTTGAAGGCCGCAGGCGAGTGGGAGGTTATCGCGGTCAACGAGTTGGACGACGAGGTCTTCGCCACACCGGCGATTGCAGACGGGCGGGTCTACATCAGGACTCGCAGCGCGCTTTATAGTTTCGGCAAATAACGCCTCCATCATGAGAGGTCAATCATGCAGATGAAACGAATCCCCGTTTTACTTCTGTTACTGGCCTTGTTCGCCGGCGGCTGTGCCAGGAAAGACTCCTCCCTGACGGGTTCAGACCAGGCCGCCGACGTGACATTCAAGACCCCGGAAGAGGCCGTCACCTACTATCTGGAAGGGGTCGCGCGCAACGACGTTCGCAAAATCTTGCAGGCGTCTGCGATAAAGGAGATGGGCGAAAAGTTCAAGTTCGCTCTTTATGCTGAAAGGCTGCACGCGATCATCCCTACGTACCTGGCCCCGGCCGAGTATCCGTTTTACGCGGAGATTAATAAGGAGCAGGTGTCGACGCAAATTCTGAATCAGGTCAAGAGTCTTTCTTACAGTCTGCTGTCCGGCGAACAGCTAGAGGGCAGCGTCATCCCGGCGGACGCGGGAAGAGCGGACCGATTCATCAAAGACGTAGACCCACAGAGGCTCTCCAAGCTGGAAGTCAAGAAAATCAGTCTCCCTAATAAGACCGTTATGAACGAGGCCGGATACGTGGAGAACGCGGCGAGGGTTGCTAAAGGCTACGGGGCTGATGAAGCGACCGAACGACTGGCGTTGATTTCGTTCGGGCAGAACTACTATTACCTGGGTTTCACGCTATTGAGGTACGGGGCGAGCTGGAAAATCGCCAATCAAGTTTCTCCGTTGGCTGGAACGAGCGCACTCGGAACGGCCCAGCAAACAACGGAAGAAGAGTTCGAGCGCCTGACGACTGGCCGGTAACCCCTTTTTAGTAGCGGTCAGTCAGCAGGTGTTCCACGCTTATGTAGGCGGTTCCAGCGATCAAGGAAAAGAAAAAAAACACCTGGGCCGTAGGACAAGAGCATGACCGTAATCCCCAGCGTGATGCCGATAAAGGTCATGGCCCCCGCACAGCAGTAATTTCTACTCCGTGCGACGATGTGAGTCGGGACGGCAATTAGCAACTCCAGGATGCTGCCCTTGAGCATGTAGCGGCACTGCCTGGAAATCACGTCCGAGGGGTTCTCATTCCGATTTAGGCGATAGAAAACTATTGCCCACAAAACCCACGTCAGCCCTCCGAGAGCCAGTATCACGTATGGACTCACAACCAATATCGGCTTGTTCCCATTGATAAATTCAATCAGGGAAAGAAGCGCACCGATGACAAGTAGTCCGAGCATTAATCCCGCCACGATGACGGGCCAGAGTAGCGACCGACGGTTGACCGGGCGGCGGCTGGCAACCCCTACAGGGACTTTTAAGAGGGCGGCCTGACTCAAAACCATTACCGCCACAAATACCCAATACGGCCAAACTGAAAATACCTGGGGAGCGTCACCCTCTATTCCTGGCTCTCCCCAAAAAGCAATTCTGAGCACCGGCCAGGTCAAGGCGACAATGGCAAGAAAGTATAAGAAGGCCACGAGCAAGGCCCAGGGCTTCACAACCATTTTCTTCGATGCTGGTTGCGGTCTGACATCGGCTTTGACCGGCGGGGGCGGGATACCGACGACAACCCGCTGCGGCCTGTGGGCTGGGGCCTCCGGCGCGGGGGAAGGGCGCACTCTTGTCCCCTCGTCGTCAGCGGAGCTCTCCTTCAATGCCTGGCGCATGGCTTTCGCGCTGGCGGGGCGGTCGCCGCGTTTTAGCGCCATCGCGCTGTGCAACAAACTCGACAACGCCGGCGGTATCTGCGCGTTCAGCTCAGTGGCAGGTCGTAGCGGGTCGGGTTCGCCGTCAGCGGTTTCGCCCAACCGCAGCATCGCATCCGGCGGCGCTTGATTGGTCAGCAAACAATAGAGCGTCGCCGCCAGTGAAAAGAGATCGCTGCGCTCGTCCGTCCCCTTGCCCGTCACCTGCTCGGGCGGCGCGTAGCCTGGCGTGTAGCCGACCACGCTGCTGCCCGCCATGATGCTCGTCAATCCGCTGGTCGTGCCTTTCGCCAGACCGAAATCCAAAAGCATGATGTCGCCCCTGGCGCTGAGCTTGAGGTTCTGCGGCTTCACGTCCCTGTGAATGATCGGAGGCTGTCGCGTATGAAGATATTGTAAGGCGTCGAGCAGTTGGTCAGCCCAGGTGAAGACCAGATCGAGCGGGAACGGCGTGCCGCGTCGTTTGAGCAGCGCCAGCAAATCTTTCCCCGCAATAAATTCCATCACGAGGAACTGGCCGAATTCTTCAGTGAAGTAGTCCGTGACGTGCGGCAAAGCCGGATGTTTAAGGTTAGCGAGCAACCGCGCTTCGCGTTCGAAGGCGTGTTTCAGTTGCTCGTCCTCGCCGTAGAAATTTTGTTTGACCGCGAGGGTGTGGCCGAGGCGTTCGTCTCTGGCTTCGTAAACCGCGCCCATTCCGCCTTTGGCAATCAACTGCTTGATCCGATAGCGACCTTGCAGGAGGGCTCCTTCGGCCAGCAGCGAAAACGGGTTCGACATACTCTTAATCTAGGCGAAAGGTGAAGACGGATGCCAGACTAGATGGAACCAGCGGATTATGAGCCAAAATCTCATCACTGTCCATAATTGGGTAGTGGGTCAGTTTGGAGTTGAGTGAGAAGAGAGTCGGACTCACCGCAGAGACGCAGAGAGCGCAGAGGGGGCGCAGAGAAAAGCATTCAAGCCTCTGCGCCCCCTCAGCGTCCTCTGCGTCTCTGCGGTGAACGCCGCTTGAGCATACACTCATCTTCAATTGGTCGGCTGGCCCCGAACTGCTGCCACAGGATTGTTCTCCAGGCGGCGTCCATTTCGGGGCCACGCATCCTTTCACTCGCAGCCGTTGAGCAGGACCGCGATGTTATTGGTGGGGTAGGTGGACGTCACCAAGTCTGGCCTGCCGTCGCCGTTGAAGTCGCCCGCGGCGAGGCCGCCGAAGGACGAGTCCACCTGCACGGGGTATTGCGTGACGGGGCCGAAGCCGCCCACGCCGTCGCCGAAGAGCGCCACGATGTTGGTCTTCTGCGAAACCGTCAGGATGATGTCGTCCTTGCCGTCGCCGTTCATGTCCTTGACGAGGAGGTGGTGCGGGAACGGGCCGACGTAGACCTCTTTAGTGACCGCGAAGACCCCGCGCCCGTTCCCCTGCAAGATCATGACGCGGCCGTTTTCGGGCGCGAGCACGGCCAGGTCAGGGCTGCCGTCCTTGTTGAAGTCGCCGACCGCCAGAACCTCTGGATGGTCGAACTTGTCCAGCTTATAGCTGACCGCGGCCCCAAAGCCGCCCGCCCCGTTGCCCAAGAGCACCGCGACGTTGTCCCAGTAGTTCGCCGTCGCCAGGTCGAGCTTGCCGTCCTTGTTGAAGTCGCCGGCGACCAGTCCCTGCGGGGAGACCCCTGCGTCGAACGAGACCTGCGGGCCGAAGCCGCCCGCGCCGTCGCCCAGCATCAGCGAGACCTTGTCCACGTTCGGGTTCGTCATCGCCAGGTCTGGCTTGAGGTCTTTATTGAAATCCGCAATCACGATGCGGAAGGGGTACGGGTTGGGGAGCATGTGCCGCACAGGCGCAAAGCCCCCGGAGCCGTTGTTGATGAAGACGGAGAGATAGCCCCCGTTGTAGACGACCAAGTCCGGCTTGCCGTCGCGGTTCAAGTCGCCCGTCGCCATGTTCATAGGCTCGTTCTTGACGGCGTAGTTGGCCTGAGAGCCGAAGTTCCCTGCGCCGTCGCCGAAGAACGTCGAGACGTTCTTGAGGTAGTAGCTGTACACAGCGAGGTCCAGGCGGCCGTCCCCGTTGAAGTCGGTCGCGGCGAAGCCGTTGGGGTTCTTGGCCGGCGTCAGCGTCACCTTGAAAGTCGGCGCGGGGCAGGTGGCCGCCGCGGCGGGGTTGACCATGAAAGCGGCGCTCTTGGTCGTGCCGTTGGCGCTGGCCGTGAGCGTCCCGCCCTGGAAAGAGGTGACGCTCGTGGTCGTCAACGTGAAGGTCTTTGAAGTCGCCCCGGCGCTGACGACGACGCTCGCTGGCCCCGTCGCCGCGGCCACGTTCTCCGAGAGCGTGACGGTCGTGTTGACGGGCGCGGCGCGCTCAAGCACGACCGTCCCCGTAATGTTGTTACCGCCCACGACCGGGTTCGGGTTGACGGACACAGAGAGCACGCCGACGGGTCTGACCGTCAGCGTCCCGGTCTTCGTCCCACTGTTGAGAGCGGCCGTCACGGGTCCGACCTGCTTGACGGAGACGACGCTGGTCTTGATGGTACACGTCCCCTTGGTCGCGCCGGCCGCGATGTTGACGCTGGCCGGCACGGTCGTCGCGGCCAGGTTGTCCGAGAGAGTGACGACAGCGCCGCCCGCGGGCGCAGGCCCGTTGAGCGTCACGGTCCCTGTGACGTTGTTGCCGCCCGCCACAGAGTTGGGGCTCAGCGCGACGGAAGACGGCACGATGGTCTGGACCGTCAGCGGGGCGGTCGCGGCCGAATCCCCTGCCGCGGCCCTGACTGTGCCGGTCTTTGAAGCGCTGCCGGGGTACGTGGTGTTGATGGTGAACGTCTTCGACAACTGGCCTTCGGGGATGGTGACGCTGGCCGGCATCGTGGTCGCGGCCAGGTCGTCGCTCAGGTTGATAACGTCCCCGCCCGGCGACGCGGGTTTAGCCAGGTTCACTTTGGCGGTCGCGTTCCTGCCGCCGACGACCGTCGAGGGCGTGATGGTGAGCGACTCGATCTTGGGCTTTAACCTGCGCGGCGTGAAGACGACCGTTTGCGCGTTTGCCAGACTCTTGTAGACGCTCTCGGAGGTGTGCGAGAGGACGGCGTAGGCGTCCGGCTTGCCGCCGGAGATGCCGACGACGGGCCAGAGCTTCTGGTTGCCCGCGCCGTAGCGGAACTTAATCACGCCGTTGCGGTTCAGCTCTATCTCGAAGCTGACAGGGTTCTCGCCGCGCGAAGTGGTGGGCGTGAGCCGCGTGTTGTAGGTGACGGCCTGCCAGCGGAAGATGATGCGGTTGGCGTCCGGCTTGACGACGTAAACGTCGTCGCTCGCGCGGCTGTCCGTGCGTAGGTCGTCCCAGAGCCCGGCGATCATCTTGTAGGAGTTGAGGCCGTCGAGCGTGCTGATGTTGTCCGGCAAATTGCCCTGACTGGTGTTCGGAACCGAGGGGGCGTAGAGCACGCCGTTGCTGGAGACGCCGACGTTCCAGATCGCCCCTTCGTAATACTGTATGGGCCACGGCAGGTTGTAACCTTCCGCGTACACGTCATCCCCTTTCAGGTTGATCGGCGTGCCGCCGGTCGAGAGCGGCGAGGCCGCTTCGGTCGTGACGGTGTAGGGGTCGCTGTAGTCCACCGGATTAGTGACGGGGATCGAGGTGATCGGCCCCGCGTTGCCGACGTTGTCCACGGCGCGGATGGAGATGAAGCCGCTGGGGTGACGATAGGGCAAGTCCACCTCAACTTCTTCGGCGCTGCCCGCCACGCCTGGGAAGGGCGCGAGGAGCGGCGTCGCCAAATCGAACTGTTCGCCGGTGGTCGGCTGCGTGTCGGAGAAGCGTATCTCGTAGACGGCCGCGCGCCCCGTGGCCCCGTTGTCGCCGGGGGCCGTCCACTTCAAACCATTGCCGAGCTGCAAGTCCGTGATCGCGGCCGGCGGCGTCGCGTCGTTCTCCGAGACGTTCTGGAGCGACTTGAGCGCGTTCAGCCGGCGGCCAGAGACGAACGCCATGTAGTAGTAAGGGTCGTTGTCCGGGTCGCCGAGTACGTCGCCGCTATACATGAGCGCAGCGCGCAGTCGCCGCACGGGGATGTTGGGATTGGCTGCGCAGACGAGCGCGGCCGCGCCGGAGACGTGCGGCGCGGCCATTGAAGTGCCGCTGAAAAAGTCGTAAGTCCCGTTTGGCGTCGTGCTCAGAATCCAGTTGCCGGGCGCGGCCATGCTGACCGTGCGCGGGCCGAAGTTAGAGAAATTGGCGACCCGGTCGCTGTTGTTGGTGGCCCCGACCGAAATCAGGTTGGGCGTGACGTAGCTGGCCGGGTACGTGGGTACGTGGTCGTTCGAGTTCGACTCGTTGCCCGCCGCAGCCACGAAGAGGATATTCGACGCGGCGAGCGCGCGGATCGCATCCAACTCGGCCTGCGAGCGGCCCCAGCCGCCGTAGCTGTTGTTCAGCACGCGTATGTTCGCGCCCTTCGTCCCGCCGGAACTGGCCCACTTGTCCTTCATCAACTTGGCGTAGTTGTAGGCCCTGACCGTCACCAGCACGCTCGACGACGCGCCGAACTCGTCCTCCGGGCCGAGCACCTTGAGCGACATCAAACTGACCTGCCAGTTGACGCCCGTCACACCTAAGGCGTTGTTGCCGACCGCGCCGATTGTCCCGGCGACGTGCGTGCCGTGCGCGTCCGTCTCGTCCGTGGGGTACGCGCCCGAACTGTCGAACACGGTCTTGTCGTTGTGGAAGAAGTCCCAGCCGTTCGTGTCATCGACGAAGCCGTTGGCGTCGTCGTCCAAGCCGTTGCCCGCGACTTCGCCCGGATTCTTCCAGACGTTGGCCTTGAGGTCTGGGTGATTGATGTCCACGCCTTCGTCTACGACGCCGACGACGACGTTGCGGCTGCCGGTCGTAATGTTCCAGGCAGGCTCTGCGTCTATGTCTGCGCCGACCGTGCCAGGGTTGCCGCCGCTCGTCCCGCCCTGCCCTGTGTTTTTCAGACCCCACATCTCTTGAAACCGCGTGTCGTTCGCGGCCAGGAGCTTGCGGCGGACGTAGTTCGGTTCGGCGTAGAGCACGCCGGGCCGAGCCCTCAAAGCGGCAATCGCCGACAGCGTCTCTTCCTCTGGGACGCGCACGAGGCGCAGGCCCCTGACCAGCTCAGAGCCGTCGAAGCGCTCGACCCTCATCGGGAAGCTTCCCCTGGGCGTCTTCAATTGCAGCGCGGGCTCCGTCTCCTCGCGCTGCGCCTGTGCGTCGTCACGATAACGGACCAAAATCTCGCCGGGCACGAACTCCGCGCGCGCGCGCTTTTCAGTGAAGCCCGTCTGGCCGGAAGGTTGTAGCTGCGCCGTGGAGAGAGTCGGCAGAGCGACCAAAGAGGCCAGGAGCGCGAGCGCCAGCGCGAGCCGGGCGATTGACCTGACGCGCAGAGAGGTTTTACAGAAGTTTGAGGATCGAGGCATTATCTTACTTACACTTGAGGAGACGAGTACGATCTATTGTTAACTGAGTCGGGAAAAGTGAAAGTCCTTGCGGTGGGCGCCGAACGCGGGACTTACCTCCGCACCAGGGAGACGAGAGTATGCCTGAGCACAGCCGCAAGGGTCAAGCCCGGACTCATCAACTTCTACGTTATGATATCGTTCAGGTGAGAGGGGAAAATCATGAGTGCTAACGCTTCGACTCGTGCCGTTGATGACGGATTCATCTACGGACGGCCTCGCGCTCTGGACACCATTCTTTATGGCGGTTTGGTCGTCGGAATTCTGGACGGGCTCTTCGCTCTAGTCTTTTACTGGTTGATCCTGGGCGTACCGCCGATGAGGATTTTCCAATCCGTCGCTTCAGGATTGCTCGGCAGGGCATCGTATGAAGGCGGAACCCAAACTTTTCTGCTCGGCCTCCTGCTTCATTTCTTCGTGGCGACATGCATCGCCGCAGTCTATTACGTGGCGAGTCTGAAACTGCCGGTGTTGATTCGTCATGCCGTGGCTGCTGGATTGATTTATGGGCTGATCGCCTATCTGGTGATGAATTATGTGGTGATTCCACTTTCAGCCATCGGCTCAAGACCCTCTCCTCCCCTGAGCGTCTTCCTGCCGGCGTTTATCGCACACGCTTTCCTGGTCGGATTACCGGTTGCGCTGCTGGCCCGGCGATCTGCGAAAGCGAATCAGAGGTAATGGTTCAGTTTGGAGTTGAGTGTGCTGTGCGTCGGACTCACCGCAGAGACGCAGTGCCAGCTTAGAGGTTGCGCAGAGAGTTGACTCAAGCCTCTGCGCTTCCTCTAGGCTGCCACTGCGTCTCTGCGGTGAACGCCGTATTGGCACACACTCTTCTTCAAACTGACCCACTACCGAAGCAGAACAACTCATCCGACCGGAGCGCGGTAGGCGACCAAGCCTTTGCAGACGGTGGCGTGGACGGAATAGTCCTGTGCCAGAATCGCCAGGTCCGCGTCCTTGCCGACTTCGATTGAGCCTTTGCGGTCGGAGACGCCGCAGACCTCCGCCGGGAGGTACGACGCCATGTAGGCCGCGTCAACCAGGCTCGCCCCCGTGAACTTCACCGCGTTGCCCACCGCCCTGTTCATGGTCAACATGGAGCTGGCGATTGTCTCGCCGTCCATCAGCAGGCAACTCTCGCCCTTGACACGAACGGGAAGCGCGCCGAGCGTGTACGTCCCGTCCGGGCAGCCGACGGCCGACATGGCGTCCGTCACGAGAATCAGACGGTCGCGCCCCTTGATGCGCGCCGCGAGGCGGGCCATCTCCGGCGCGACGTGCAGCCCGTCGAGAACTATCTCGGCGCGGATGAAGGGCTCGTTCAGGCAGGCCGTCGTCAGGCTTGGCTTGCGGTGGTGCAGCGCGGGCATGGCGTTGTAGAGGTGCGTCGCGTGCGTGGCCCCCGCGTCTATGGCCGCCAGCGCCGTGTCGTAGTCGGCCTCCGAGTGCCCAAGGGAGGCGACGACGTTATGGGCCACCAGGAGGCGTATTAGCTCCAGGCCGCCGGGCAGCTCCGGCGCGAGCGTCATGATCTTGAGCAGGCCGGGCGCGGCGCTGAGGTACTCCAAACACTGCTCCGGGTCCGGGTCGCGTAAGGTTTCGGGCGCGTGCGCCCCCTTCTTGTTCCTGTTGATGAAGGGGCCTTCGACGTGTATGCCCAGGACCTCGGCGGCGGGCTCCGAAGCGTCTCCCATCGCCGCGGCGGCGCAGGCTTCGAGTGCGCGCAACAGGTTTTCGTGATGGGCCGAGACGGTGCTCGGCAGGTAAGCGGTCGTCCCGTAGCGTAGCTGAGCGCGCGAGATGCGGCGGACGCCTTTGGCCCCGCCGGACATCACGTCGTCGCCGTGGCTGCCGTGGACGTGCGTGTCAATCAGGCCGGGGAGAACCAGTCGGCCGGCCGCGTCAATAATCTCGGACCCAGGCTCGGGCTCGGCATCCCGCGCGCGACCCACGAACGCGATGTGGCCGTCTGCGACGAGCACCACGCCGTCTTCGATTGTCTGGTCGCGCGTCACGACTGTGCCGCCGACAACAGCCAGTCTATTTCCTTCCCTCTGACTCATAGCGTGCGCGTGACTTTCGAGAGCGAGCGCGGGGCATCCGGGTCGAGGCCCTTGGCTTCCGCGAGCAGGGCCGCGAAGAGTTGGGCCGGGATGATGTAGGGGATGGGCGTCAGGAACTCCTCCACCTCGGCCGCCATGTGGACGGACCTCGTGGACATCCTCACGACCTCGTCGTCCGCGGTGATGGCGAGCGTGTCCGCGCGCAGCTCGCGCAGGCGGCCTGCCAGGAGCCTGGCCCCTTCGAGCGTGATGCCCGGCGGCGCGAAGAGGATGATCGGGAAGTGGCGCTCGACCATCGCCAGCGGCCCGTGAAAGAAGTCTGCCGACGAGAAGCGCTCGGCGACGACGTAACAGGTCTCCATCAGCTTGAGCGCCATCTCGTAGGCGTTCGCGTAGAGGAGCCCGCGGCCCACGACCACGCAGTTTTCCATGAAGACGTAACGCTCGACGAGGCGCCGGATGCCTTCCTCGTGTTCGAGGGCGCGCGCCGCCAGCTCAGGGATGGCCTCGTGGCCGAAGGACTGGTGGCCTTCGGCGAGCGCCGCGGCGAGCATGTAGAAGAGCATCATCTGTCCGGTGAAAGTCTTGGTCGCGGCCACGGACTGCTCGCGCCCGCCGTGCATGACGAGCAGCTCGTCCACCTGGGCCGCCATTGATGACGCGGGCTCGTTGGTGATGCCGACGGTGTAAGCCCCGCAGGCGCGGGCGCGCGCCAGCACGCGATTGATGTCCTCGCCCTCGCCGGACTGTGAGACGCCTATGACGAGCGCGCGGCTCAATCTCAACTCGCCGTCGTAGAGCGTGTAGACCGAAGGCGCGGCGAGCGAGACGGGGATGCCTGTCTTGATCTCAAGCAGGTAGCGACCGAAGAGAGCGGCGTTGTCGGAACTGCCGCGGGCGACGAGCACGATCAGGTCTACGTCGCGCCCCTTGAGGAACGAGCCGAGGCGCGAGACCTTGACGCGCTCCTCCGCAATCGTCTTCTCTAGCGCCGCGGGCTGCTCGGCGATCTCCTGAAGCATTAAAGACACTGGCATATCTCCGAATGATGAATGCGGAATGATGAATGATGAATTAAAGACAATCGGTTTTTATTCATCATTCATCATTCATCATTCCGCATTCCTCTTATCCGCCCTTGCGTCGGCCGAGCATGTCCATGCCGACGGCCGCGACGAGGATAGAGCCTTTGACGATGTCCTGCATGAAGTCGGGCACGTTCTTGAGCGACATGCCGTTATCCAGGCTCGCCATGAAGAGCGCGCCGAGGCACGCGCCGAAGATCGAGCCGCGGCCGCCCATCAGGCTCGCGCCACCTATGACGCAGGCCGCAATCGCGTCGAGTTCCAAGAGCACGCCCGCGTCCGGCGAGGCGCTCCCCACCCGCGCCGTGTAGATCACGGCCGCCACGCCCGCGAGCGCGCCCATCAGGCAGAAGACCAGCAGGATGTGTTTGCGCAGGCTGATGCCGGAGAGGCGGGCCGCGTCCGGGTTGCCGCCGATGGCGTAAAGGTAGCGCCCGAAGGTCGTGTTCTGCGTCAGGAAAGCTCCGAGCAGCGCAATCGCCATCAGGATGATGACGGGAATCGGCACGCCCGCGTAAGAGTTCAGGGCCAGGATGAAGCCGACGACGACCAGCGACGGGACCGCGATGCGCAGCGCCGTCTGAATTGTGCCAGGAACCGCCAGCCCGTAGCGCGCACGCGCACGCACGCGGCGCAGGTTGAGCCACACGATGGCGGCGACGGCCACGACGGCGACCGCGATGCCGACGCCCGACGCGACGTAGCTCTGGCCTATGTCTTTATAAGCGGGGAGCGCGATGGGAATCGTGTTGCCCTGGCTGAGCCCCTTGATGGCCCCGCGCCAGACGAGCAGCCCGCCGAGCGTGACGATGAAGGCAGGGATGTTGGCGTAGGCCACGAGCGCGCCCTGCAACGCGCCGATGACCACGCCCACCAAGAGCGCCGCAACAATCGCCGGCACGAGTCCCCATCCCATCCAGGTCAGCACCATCACGGAGACCCCGCCGGCGAGGCCGACGAGCGAGCCGACCGAGAGGTCTATCTGCCCCGTGATGATAATCATCAACATGCCTACGGCGAGGACGCCCGTGACGGCCGTCTGCCGCATCAGGTTGGAGAAGTTGCGCGCGCTCAGAAAAATCCCGTCCGTCGCCCAACTGAAGAGCAGCCAGATGACGACGAGCGCGAAGACCATGGTGTAGGCGCGCAGGGCCGACGTAGGAATTTTGAGCCGGCCGATGCCCTTCTGCGGCTCCGTGTCAGCCGTCACAGGGGGGCGCTCGATTAAGGGTTCATTCGCCTGTTCGCTCACTACACGACCTCACTAATTTGTTCGGACATCAAGAATCATTTTCAAAAACTCAACACACTGGTTGACTCAACCCTTTGCGCCTTTGGTTTTTCTTTAGTTGCGCCTTTGCGTGAACGGCTGTTTCTCGCAAAGGCGCTAAGCTAAGACGTAAGGCGCAAAGGGCGGCTCATGGTTTTGCAACGCGTTCTTATCTGTCGAAAGAGCTAAGCCGCGCGCTCGGCGTGGCCTGTGGCGCAGGCCATGACGGCTTCGGGCGTGGCCTCTGCGCGCGTGAACTCGCCCGCGACACGGCCTTCGTGGAGCACCAGGAGGCGGTCGGAGAGGCCGAGCACTTCGGGCAGCTCCGACGAGACGAGGACGATGGCCAACCCCTCGCGCGCGAGCCGGCTGACCTGCGCGTAGATCTCCTGCTTTGCCCCGACGTCTATGCCGCGCGTCGGCTCGTCCAGAAAGAGCACGCGCGGGTTGGTTAAGAGCCATTTGGCGAGCACGACCTTCTGCTGGTTGCCGCCCGAAAGTGTGCCAGCGATTGTCCAGACGTTGTTGGCCTTGATGCGCAGGTCGCGCGCCGCGCGCGAGCCTTCGGCCGCCTCCGCGTCCGCGTCCGTCACGAAGCGGCCAGAGAGGCGCGGCAGGCTCGCCAGCGTCATGTTGTTCAGAATCGTTTGATCCAGGACGAGGCCGAAGCGCTTGCGGTCTTCGGTGACGAAACCGAGGCCGAGGCGGATGGCCTGTGCGGGGCTGGTGATTCTGACCGGCCGGCCCTCCACGAAAAGCTCGCCCGTGGTGCGCCCGGCGTGAGCGCCGAAGAGCGCCATCAGGAGGTCGCTGCGGCCCGCGCCCATCAGACCCGCGATGCCTAAGACCTCGCCACGCCCGACGCTGAAGCTGACGTTATCGACCAGCAGCTTGCCGGTCACGTTCGGGTCTTCGACTGTCACGTTGCGCGCCTCGAAGACCACCTCGCCGGGCCAGTGCTCCGCCTTCGGGAAAATATTGTCCACCTCGCGGCCGACCATCAGACTGATGACGCGCCGCTCGTCCAGCGCAAAGGTGGCGTCTGTGCCGACCGTGCGCCCGTCGCGCAGGACCGTGATGCGGTCTGACAGGCGAAACACCTCTTCGAGCTTGTGCGAGATGTAGACCATGCCGACGCCGCGCGCGCGCAAGTTGTCCAGGATGCGCGCGAGCGTTTCGACTTCCGCGTCGGTCAGTGCGGCGGTCGGCTCGTCGAGCACGAGGATGCGAGCGTCCTGCGAGAGTGCCTTGGCGATTTCGACGAGCTGCTGTTGGCCAATCCCTAAATTACGCACGGGCGTGCGCGGGTCAATCTGTAGGTGCAGGTCGTCAAGGAGTTTCTGTGCGCGGCCGTACAGCTCGTCCCAGCGGACGACGCCGAAGCGGCTCGGCTCGCGCCCTAGAAAAATGTTCTCGCCGACGGTCAGGTCTTTGACGAGCGAGAGTTCCTGGAAGACGATGGCGATGCCTGCGGCTTCCGATGCGCGCACGCCGTTGAAGCGCACGGGCTCGCCCTGTATCAGTATCTCGCCGCCGTAGTCCGGGTGCGGATAGACGCCGCCGAGCACTTTCATCAGCGTAGACTTGCCCGCGCCGTTCTCGCCCACCAGCGCGTGAATCTCTCCCGCCTGTAGATCGAAGGTGACGCCGTCCAGGGCGCGCACGCCAGGGAACGTCTTGGTGATCTCGCGCATCTCCAGCAGAGGCGCGCTGCCCGAAGAATCCATCCTCACCTCCTGCGCGCGAAGGCGAACGCAAGCAAGGCGACGGAGAGGGCCAGAACGTAGCCGCCCGCTGTGTGGCCGAGCGCCGAGACTGTGCCAGAACTGTTCGTGGATGCAGTGGACGCCTTCGGCCACTGGTCTTTTGGCACATTCTGGTAAACGGCCTCTAACTTCTGGAACCCTTCCTTGATGACCGTGTCCGCCATGTTCGCCTTATCCACGGCGATGGGCTCTTGCAGGATGGCCGGCACGTCCTTGAAGCCATTGTTGATCTTGTCGTTTGTCTGAATCTTCTCGCCGCGCGCGAGCTTGATGGCGGACTCGACGGCGCTGTCGGCGAGCGGCTTGATCGGCTTGAAGATGGTCATGGACTGCTTGCCCTCGACGATGCGCTGGCAAGCGGCCAGTTCCGCGTCCTGGCCCGTGACGATGACCTTGCCCGTGAGCTTCTGCTCTTCGAGGGCCTGCACGGCCCCGCCAGCCGTGCCGTCGTTCGAGCAGACGACGGCCGCCACGTCGTTGCGCGTCTGCGTCAGCGCGTTCTCCGTGATGTTGAGCGCCTCGCTGGCCTTCCACTCCTTGGCGTACTGGTCTACGACGATCTTGATGTCGCCGCGGTCTGCGGCCGGCTTGAGGACGTTCATCTGGCCGTCGTGCAGGAGCAGCGCGTTATTGTCCGTGGGCGAGCCGCCGACGATGACGTAGTTGCCCTTGGGCGCGCGGTCGAGCGCGTACTTGGCCTGCATCTCGCCAATCTTCACGACCTGATGCGAGACGTAGAGGTCTACGTCGCTGTCGAGGATGAGGCGGTCGTAAGAGATGACAGGGACGTTCTGCCGCTTGGCCAACTCGACGATGGAGGCCGCGACCTTGCCGTTGTGCGGCGCGACCAGGAGCACGTCCACGCCCTGCGTGAGCATGTTCTCGGCCTGCTCGATCTGTAGCTTGTCGTCGCCGTTGGCGACCTGGACGATGACGGTCGCGCCCAGTTCCTTGGCCTTGGCCTCCACGAACTCTTTGTCGCGCTGCCAGCGCTCCTCCTTGAGCGTGTCCATCGAAAACCCTATCTTGACCGGCCCGCCCGTGTTCTTCGCGCCGCCGCCCCCGCCGCCCTGCTCGGGCGCGTTCCTCACGCAAGCCCCGGCCAGCACTAAAATCGTTAATGACAAAAGCGCAATGAAAGCTTTTCGCATGGAACGTGGAATCTCCTTTTTTATACTCGGGCTACTGACCAACCCTTTTTTCGCCTGTGCGTGAAACACAGTTTTCGGCAAAGACGCTCTCAGGCGCAAACGAGGGCTCTGGTTGGAAAGGCTCACTTAATTGGAAAGAATGCACCGCGCGGGATAATAACAAAAGTTCGTCGCGCTTCGGAACAAAATAATGCTTGAAGAAAACGGGCGGATGCCAGAGAATGTCGGCCACCAAAGTTCCTTCGATCCGGCTACCTTAAGGACAAGCAGACCGCCATGAGAAAGACTGCTCTCGCACTGGCCGCCATCATGTGTGCCCAAACCTTTTGCCTAGCCCTGCAACAAACCGCTGCTGACGGTGACATCAAAGACAGCGACGCTTTCTTCCAGGCGGCCGTGCGCCAGAAGCCGGCGCGCGACGACACGCGGCGCAGAGAGGCGCTGCTCGCGCGCATGACGCTCGAAGAGAAAGTGGGCCAGATGACGCAGTTGGAGATCGGCATGGTCACGACCGGCTCGAACCAGACCATCCAGATCGACCCGGCCAAGCTGGAGAAGGCCGTCGTCAAGTACGGCGTCGGCTCCATCCTCAACGTCAAAGACCAGGCCCTGCCGGTCGATTACTGGCACAACATCATTCGTCAGGTTCAGGAGGCGAGCCAGCGGACGCGGCTGAAGATTCCCGTCATCTACGGCATAGACTCGATACACGGCGCGAACTACGTGCAGGGCGCAACGCTCTTTCCGCAGGAGATAGGGATGGCCGCGACGTGGAACCCCGAATTGATGCTGCGCGCCGCCGAGATCACAGGGATGGAGACGCGCGCCGCGGGCATCCCGTGGTCGTTCTCGCCCGTGCTGGACATAGGCCGTCAGCCCTTGTGGCCGCGCTTCTACGAGACCTTCGGCGAAGACCCGTACCTGGCGAGCGTGATGGGCGTGGCCTTTGTGCGCGGGCTCGAAGGCGAAGATGTCTCTTCAAGCAAGAGCGTCGCCGTGAGTCTCAAGCACTACATGGGCTACAGCCTGCCCCTGAACGGCAGGGACAGAACCTCCGCGTGGATTCCAGAGAATTATTTGCGCGAGTACGTGATGCCGACGTTCGCGGCCGCGGTCAAGGCGCGCGCGCGCACGGTGATGGTCAACTCGGCGGAGATCAACGGCGTGCCGGGCCACATCAATCGCCACATCCTGACCGACATCCTGCACGGCGAGCTTGGCTTTCAAGGCTTCGCCGTCTCCGACTGGGAGGACATCAAGAAGCTGGTCACGCAGTGGAAGGTCGCGGCCGACGAGAAGGAGGCGACGCGTTTGGCCGTCATGGCGGGCGTAGACATGAGCATGGTGCCGAGCGACTACAGTTTCGCGGACCACCTCATCGCGCTCGTCAAAGAAGGCAAGGTTCCCATGACGCGCATCAACGAGGCCGTGCGCAGAATTTTGAGAGTCAAGTTCGAGCTGGGGCTCTTCGAGAACGCCATGCCGGACCCCGCGCTCAAGGCCAACGTCGGCACGAACGCTGCGCGCGACGTGAGTTTGCAGGCGGCGCGCGAGTCTATGACGCTCTTGAAGAACGACGGGGGCTTGCTGCCGCTCTCGAAAGATCGGAAAGTGCTCGTCACGGGTCCGACCGCGCACTCCATCGTCTCGCTTAACAACGGCTGGACTTACGTCTGGCAGGGCTCGGATGAATCTCTCTACCCGAAAGACCGCCCGACCATCTTACAGGCCATCGAAGGCAAGGTGGGCAAGAACGTGACCTACGCGCCGGGCACGAAGATTACGCTGCCGCCCGGCGCGCCCGCGAACAGCACGGCGACCGACTTCGAGGAGGAAGTTGACATCCCCGCGGCAGTGGCGTCAGCGCGCGACGCGGACGTGGTCGTGCTCTGCCTCGGCGAAGGCTCTTACGCCGAGACTCCCGGCAACGTCACCGATTTGACTCTGGGCGAGCCGCAGCTCCGATTGGCCGAAGCCATCCAGGCTACGGGCAAGCCGGTCGTGCTCGTGTTGGTAGAAGGGAGGCCGCGCGTCATCAGCCGCATCGCTGATAAGGCGCAGGCTATCTTGATGGCTTACAACCCCGGCAACGAGGGCGGCACGGCCGTGGCCGACGTGCTCTTCGGCGACTACAACCCTTCGGGCAAACTTCCCTTCACCTACCCGCGCACGCCGAACGGGTTCGTCACCTACGACCGCAAGCTCTTCGAGACCGAAGCGACCAGCTACGGCAACGCGGCCTTCGGCCCGCAGTTCGAGTTCGGCCACGGCCTGAGCTACACGACCTTCGCTTACAGCGCTCTGCGTGTCAGCCCCCGGCAGGTTCCTGTGGACGGTCGCGTGACGGTCGGCGTGACGGTGACGAACACTGGGCGACGCGCCGGCAAGGAGACCGTCATCCTCTACGTCCGCGACGAGGTGGCGTCCGTCTCGCCGCCGGGCAAGCGCGTCAGGCGCTTCGCTAAGGTTCACCTTGAGCCGGGCCAGAGCAAAGACCTGACTTTCACGCTGACGCGCGACGACCTCTCCTTCATCGGCGCAGACAACCGGCCGACAGTCGAGCCCGGCGACTTCACCGTCATGGTCGGCAACCTCACAGAGAGATTCACGCTCACGGGCGGGCAGACGCAAAGGCGAAGGCGCTAAGCAGAGTTGAACGGAATGACGGAAGCCGTCGCGGGAATAGACATAGGGGGGACGAAGATCGCCGTCGCCCTCGAATCGCTGGGCGGCGAGAGAATTGCCGGCCGGCGCTTCCCCACGCTCGCAGGGCTTGGGCCGGAAGCCATCCTCGGAAACATCGCGGCGGCCGTCGCGGAGATGAGCGCAGAGGCGCGAGCCGAGGCGCTGGCGGTGGGCCTGGGCTGCCCTGGCTCCGTGGACAAGGAGCGCGGGACGATTCTCAATCCCATCAACCTGCCGGGCTGGCACGAGTTCCCCGTCGTCCGCACGATTGAGGAACTACTGGGAGTCCCGGCCGCCATCGAGAACGACGCCAAGCTGGCCGCGCTCGGCGAACACGCGCACGGCGCGGGCCGCGGCTTCAAAGATGTCGTCTACCTCACCATCTCTACGGGCGTGGGCGGCGGCGTCATCGTCAACAATCAACTCCTGCGGCGGCTCGGCGCGGGCGAGGTCGGGCACATGACCATCCTGCCCGACGGCCCCCACTGCGGCTGCGGCTCGCGCGGCTGCCTCGACGCCCTCTGCTCCGGGATGGCCATCGCCAGACGCGCGCGCGAGCTGATTGCCGCGGGCGAGCCGAGTGTTATCAGCGAGATGGTCGCTGGCCCCGAAAAAATCACTGCGCGCACAGTGGCCGAGGCGGCGCGCGGCGGCGACGCGCTCGCGCGCCGCGTGTGGGACGAGATGATTCACTACCTCTCAATCGGCGTCGGCAACCTCATCACGATTCTGGCGCCCGAAGCCGTCGTGCTGGGCGGCGGCGTGGCCTCCTCCGGCGAGCAGCTTCTGGGTCCGCTGCGCCCGCTCGTCGAGCAGCGCGCGAAAATGATTCCGGTCGAGACAGTACAAATCCTACAGTCAGCCCTCGGCGGCGAGAGCGGCATCCACGGCGCGCTCGTCCTCGCGCGCCAAACCTTACAGCGCTAGCCGAAAACCACTCAACCCTTTGCGCCTTTGGTTTTTCTTTAGTTGCGCCTTTGCGTGAACGGCTGTTTCTCGCAAAGGCGCTAAGAAAAAACTTAAGGCGCAAAGGGTTGAGTCAATCGGTAGTTTTCAGACTTTGATGAAAATTCGCTTGCGGTAGAGGATCGTCATCACGCCGAGCCAGAGAAGCACGATAGAGATGGCGAACATGAGTGACGCGTTCAGGGGCGAGGCCCAGGAGGCGTAGAAGGTTTCGTAGAGCCAGCTCTTCAAGTCCACTCCGCGGAACGTCACGACCCCTATGATGTTCGAGAACAGCTCCGCCAGGAAGTAGAGGATGAGCGCGTTCGAGCCGAAGATGAGGAAGGGTTTGGCCCAGGACTTGTACCCCTTGATGTCAATCAGCCAGTAGCAGAAGGCCAGGAGTTGCAGCGCCATCCCCGCCGTCACGAGCACGTAAGAACTCGTCCACAGCGCCTTGTTGACAGGAAACCAGAAGCTCCACACCCAGCCTGCGACGAGCGCCGCCAAGCCGGCGACGAACATGGCCGAGACCTTCTCCAGCGCCGCCCGCTTCGAGCGCAGCAGGTGGCCCGTGAGCACGCCGCACAGCGCAGTCGCTATCGCCGGGATCGTGCTCAGGAGACCTTCCGGGTCGTACAAGGGCTTCCAGGTGTGACCGCCGATCAATCTGCGGTCAACGTAGGCGGCGAGGTTCCCCTCCATCTCCAAGTTCCCCGCCCCGAATCCAGGCACGGGGACGTAGTTCATGACGACGCAATAGAGGACCAGGAGCGCGGCCGCGATGATGGCCTGCGTCTGCCAGCGCGTGTTGAGGAAGATGATGGAGGCGACGAGGTAGCAGACGGCTATGCGTTGGAGCACGCCGGGGATGCGTATGGTGTTCAGGTCGTAGTAGGGGAAGCCGCCGAGGACTAAGCCGAGCGCGAAGATGATGAGCGTGCGGCGTATGATCTTGACGTAGAGGTCGCGCTTGCTGCCGGCGCTCTGGGCACGGCGGCCGAGCGCGAGCGTGATGGAGACGCCGACGATGAAGAGGAAGAAGGGGAAGACCAAATCCGTCGGCGTCAGGCCGTGCCAAGGGGCGTGTTCGAGCGGGCTGTAGATGTGCTCCCAACTGCCTGGGTTGTTGACCAGAATCATGCCGGCGATGGTGATGCCACGAAAGACGTCGAGTGAAAGCAAGCGCCCCGTCGCGGGCGTCCCCCTGTGCTCCCCTGTCAGCGCGTCCTCCATCAATAACCTCCCCTCTCTTTACTCCTTCACGACAGAGTGAAGTTTATCGGCCACGCGCCCGGCCACTTCGCGCCCGGCCTCCTTCATCAGGTATTGCAGCGGCATCCGGCCGCCGACGCCGGGCACGCCCACGCCGACGGGGCCACGGCCTACGCGCCTGGAGGCGAGATAGACGTTGCCGGACGCCATGATTTTCGCGGTCTGCGGCCGGAAGAGTGTGTAGCTGACCGTTATATCGTCCGTGCGGTTGCCCTCGACTCTCATTTCGAGCCAGAGCACGTAACTTTCAGTCTCCTTCTTGGCGCGGTCCACGGCATCCTTGCGCGTCATGTCACCGCCGCCTATGGCCTCCAGGCCGCCGGACCTGTTCAGGTTCTCTGTGCAAGACGCCACGGCCTCGTCTATGTAGGTCGGCCCGATAGAGTAGGAGTTGCTGAACCTGTCGCCGCCGACGATGACGGTCGCAAGGGGCGCGGGCTTTTCGGCGCGCGGCTTGGCCTCGCCCTCGCCCTTGGAGCCTGTGTCTGTGGGCGGGGGCGACGAGGGCGAAGCGACCGTCTTCTGGCGGCGGCCGGACTGTGCCAGCGCGGCTTGCGAGAGGCACAGGAGCGCGACGGCGCAGACCGTCAGAAGGTATCCCCGGCTGAGGGTTTTATGTCGCATATCACACCTCCACTAAAACTGTTTTGACTTTGCCGCCGCTTCGGGCGAGTTCAAGGCTGGTGCGCGGAGCATACCAGATATGAAAGGCCGTGGTCACTCTAAAACTTTTAGATTGACTGCGCGGCGGTCGAGGCGCTAAGAGAGAGGCCAGTTTTTTTATCCACCCATCAGCACGAGGAATAGATGAAAGCGATAAAGCACCTTTGGCTCGTCCTGCTCCTATCTCTGTCTTTGAGCGCCGCCGCCCAGACCATTGCGCCCGCCCGGCATAACCTGATGCCCGTGCCGGCCACGGTGCGCTTCAATCAAGGCCGGCTGCCCGTCACGGCATCCTTCAACGTCGCCACGCGCGGGCACACGGACGACCGCTTGCGGGCCGCAATAGGTCGCGCCATGCGCCGCCTCGAAGGGCGCACAGTGTTCGAGTTCAAGCGCGACCCGGCGGGCGACGCGAGCGCCGCGACCCTCCTCGTGGAGACGCAGGGGCCTGGCAAGGTTATCCCGTCCGTAGACGAGGACGAGTCTTACACGCTCGACGTGACGGACAGGCAGGCGACGCTTCGCGCCCCGACGGTCGTCGGCGCGATGCGCGGGCTGGAGACTTTCCTCCAACTGCTCACGAGCGACCGTGAAGGCTTCTACATCCCCGCGGTGCGGATTGATGACAAGCCGCGTTTCCGCTGGCGCGGCCTGCTGATTGACATAGGGCGTCATTACCAGCCGATGGAGGTCATCAAGCGCAACCTGGACGCGATGGCCGCCGTCAAGCTCAACGTCCTACACTGGCACCTGACCGAAGACCAGGGCTTCCGCATCGAGAGCAAAAGATTCCCGAAGCTTCATCAGATGGGCTCCGACGGACTCTTCTACACGCAGGAGCAGGCGCGCGAAGTCATCGCCTACGCCCGCGAGCGCGGCATACGTGTTGTGCCAGAATTCGACATCCCAGGCCACGCGACGAGCTGGCTCGTAGGCCATCCCGAATTGGGGAGCGCGCCCGGCCCCTACACGATTGAGCGCAGGCCCGGCATCTTCGAACCCTCGCTCGACCCGACGCGCGAGGAGGTCTACAAATTCCTCGACGCCTTCCTCGGCGAGATGGCCGCGCTCTTTCCGGACGCCTACCTGCACATCGGCGGCGACGAGAACGAGGGCAAGCAGTGGGACCGTAACCCGCAGATTCAAGCTTTCATGAAGAAGAAGGGCATCAAGGACAACCACGCCTTGCAGACCTACTTCAACCAGCGCCTGCTACAGATTCTCAAGAAGCACGGCAAGCGGATGATGGGCTGGGACGAAATCTTCCAGCCCGGCATCCCGAAGGATGTTGTCATACACTCCTGGCGCGGGCAGAAGGCGCTGGCCGAGGCCGCGCGCCAGGGCTACGACGGCATCCTCTCGAACGGCTACTACA
Organism: uncultured Acidobacteriota bacterium; assembly: GCA_963848875.1. GTDB lineage: Bacteria > Acidobacteriota > Blastocatellia > Pyrinomonadales > Pyrinomonadaceae > QHXM01. The sequence continues at coordinate 2,286,179 of CAWKFJ010000005.1, read as the reverse complement.
TAGACCTCATCTTCCCTGCCTCCGAGCACTACCTCAATGACCCGCTTCCCGCGGACAGTGGGCTGACGCCGGCCGAGGCGGCGCACGTGCTCGGCGGCGAGGCGACGATGTGGGCCGAATGGGTGACGCCTGAGACGATAGACTCGCGCATCTGGCCGCGGACGGCCGCCATCGCCGAAAGACTCTGGTCGCCGCGCGAGGTTAAAGATGTCGAAGACATGTACCGTCGCCTCGCGGTCACGAGCGTCCGGCTGGAAGAGTTGGGCCTCATGCACGAGAGGAACCAGTCGATGATGCTCAGGCGGCTGGCGGGAGGGCGAGAGACGCGCGCTCTCCAGACACTCGTCAACGTCATCGAGCCGGTCAAAGAGTACAGGCGCTACGAGCAGCGCCCGCAGACGGTGTTGAGTCCGCTGACGGGCCTCGTGGACGCCGCGCGGCCCGACAGCGAAGCGGCGCGCAGGTTCGCACAGATGGTTGACCTTCTCCTCTCGGACGCCCCGCGCTTCGAGTCGCGCGCCGCTGAGTTGCGCGCGATGTTGACGGAGTGGCACAGCGCCGGGCCAGAATTAGAGGCGCTGATAGACGGGTCACCGGCGCTGTGGGAGGCCAGGCCGCTGGCTAAAGATTTGTCAGACGCGGGGGAGACGGGGCTGGAGGCTTTGTCGTTTCTGACGAGAGGCGTCGCGCCTTCCGCCGAGTGGCGCGACGCGCGTCTAGCCTCACTCGAACAGGCCGCGAAGCCGAAAGCCGCCCTTGAGCTTCAAGTCATCCCGGCCCTGCGCGAACTCGTCATCGCCGCCTACGAGTCGCCGCAACTCAGGGCGCAACAGCCCTCCGAATGGAGAACGCGCGTCAAACAACTCGCCACCCCTAGTAAGGAGCAATAACGCGCCATGCCGTCCCGTCAGGGACGGCGTGAAAATAGCCCAGCACTTCAGTGCTGGGTATTGAGCCAAAAATTATTGAGTCCCGTAGGGACGACCGAATGTTTCGGTCGTCCCTACGGGACTCAATCTTTTTATCGCTGCTGACTGAAGTGCTGGGCTATTCTCAAATGTCCCTACGGGACTCTTCAAACTACTTCACGCGCGCGCTCGCCGTGTTGGAGTAGGCGGAAGCGCCTATGCCGTTGGCGGCGCGGAGGCGGTAGTAGTAGGTCTGGCCGCGCGCGCCGGACGAGTCTCTGTAGAGCAGCGCGTTGGCGGGGGCCGTTGCGATCTGCACGAAGCCGGTCGTCGCCGAAGTCGAACGCTCTATGCGGAAGATGGACTCGTTGGCGGCGTGGTCAACCCATCTGAGCGTAATCAACCCCTGCGCAGGGCTGACGGCCGTCAGGCCCGTGGGGGCCGCCGGCGGCGTCAGCGTGTAGACTTCCGCCGAAATCACGGACCTGTTGCCCGCGGCGTCGTAGGACATGAACTTCAGAGTCCGCGTCGCCGTGATAGCAATCGGGGCCGTGTAGACGGGGCTCGTCAGGGTCGGGGTCTGGCCATTCAGTGTGTAATAGATTTTCGCGCCGGGCTCGCCCGAGAGCGCGACCTTGAGCGGGTCGCCGTAGACCCCGCCCGCGGGGCTCGCGACCACGCCGCGGTTGGCCGTGTCCACGGTCAGGTTGAGCGGCGAGGAGAGCGCGCTCTGGTTGCCTGCGCGGTCAATCGCCCTCGCCTTCACGCTGTGAACGCCGTCGGCCAGCGGTTCGGAAGTAATCTGGTAAGCGCCCGCGCCCGTCGCCGTCGCGCTCCCCTGCTCCACTGTGCCGACCACGAGCTTGACGGACGCGCCCGCCTCGGTCGTGCCGCGGAAAATCGGCGCAGGCTGCCGCGTGTAGTTGTCCGTGTTCGACGAGCCCGTGTCGGCCGCCGTCTGTAGGTCTGGCATGGACGGCGCGGCCGGGGCGTGCGTGTCCACGTTGACCGCGAGCGGTGGGGAGGCCGCGCTCGCGTTGCCCGCGAAGTCGAAGGCTTTGACGCGGACGCTGTGCGAGCCTTCCGCGATTGAGCCCACCAGTATCCTGTAAGCGCCACCTTCGTCCGAGAGTCCTGTGGCTCTGAGCACGTCGTCAACGTAGAGCCTGACGGTCGTGCGCGGCTCGGTCGTGCCCGTGAAGACCTGCGTGGTCGATTTGGTCAAGTTGTCCGAGTCGGACGCGCCCGTGTCGCTCGCGGCGTCGAGGTCCGGCGCGGACGGCGCGGATGGCGGCACGTCGTCTATGACGTAAGTCTCCATGAAGACCTGAGACTCAAGGCCCGTGCCCTTCGGGTCCGTGGCGAAGAACTTGAGAGTCGCTGTCGCCTCGATTTTAAATGGGCCAGAATACCTGGCGCTGAAAGTGGTCGGCCTTGTGCCGTCCGTCGTGTAATAGATGGTGGACGCCGGCTCCGAGGCCGTCAACGAGACGACCACGGGCGCGTTGCGCAGGCCGCCCTTGACGTTCGCGGCGACCGTGAGGCGCGGCTCTGCCGATACAGTGCAAGGGGCCTGCGTCCCTGCGAAGACCTCTGGGCCGACCTCGTAGTCTGTCAACTCGTTTTCGACCAGCGGCTGAACGCCGACCCACATTCCGTGCGACTCGGAGGCCAGCGCCTTCGTCATGTCCGGCGCGTTCAAGTCCGTGTAGACGGCCGTCCAGTTGGTGGAGCCCGGCGCGTCGTAAGCGATTGTTCCGTCCTCTGGCGCGCGCAGGGTGCGGCGGCCGTTGGTGAACCTGTTGGCGTTGACCAGGCGGTGCTCAAGCTGATCTATGGGGAGCGGGTTGCCCGCGCCGTCCTCGGCGCTGCCGTGTACGACGACGGTGATGGGGTCCATTTTGACAGGGCGCTCACTGATGATGCCCACGACCGTCGTCTGCTCGGCGGAGCCCGCGGCGGTCGTTACGCGAACGATGTCGCCGGGGCGTATGTCGGGCGTCCTGGCTTCCCAGCACGCGCCGCCGGGGTGGTTGACTTCGACGAGCCCCTCTTCCGTTGGCGTCACGTTCTGCGCCGAGCTGATTAGAACCAGCTCGCCCGCTGCGTCGGCCTTGCGCAGCACGCTGACGGTGACAGGCCCCTGCGCCGGGTCGTAGCCGGTCGCGGAGACGAAGTCGCGCGACGGGAAAACGTCTATCTGGTGCGGGGCCGCGGGCGGGTCGTTGACGACCGTTGGCTCAGAAACGCTCTGGCCCGCGGCCGCGCCCAAGGCGAAGAGCGCGATGGCGAGCCAGGAGAAGCCGCGCCGCGCCGCTTTTGACACCAGGGCAGGCCGCCGCCCTGAATTGATTTTTCCGTTTGTGTGCATGATGACAGTTACGTGAGTTTTCGAGTGGCTAAAAGTTAGGCATCCGTTGAATCGTCTGGAGGCGGACGGCTGGGCTAATGGCCCATTTGTCGGGCCGTTTGAATGTCTCTGTGCCTGCTAATCGTTGCATAAGAAGTTTGACGCCGCCCTCCGCCCGTACAGTCCGCGAAACAGGGCTGCAAATACAAAAAATCTGCTGGCACAAAACGCCGGGGCGAGATAAAGCCGGGGCGCGTCCGCCGTCCGTGCTAGAATCAGGTCCGTTCAACCGCGATTTTCAAGCTCACCCGGAGGCGCACACATGACACCCATCAACGTCGTCGTAGACCTGTCCCACTTCAACACCATCTCTAGCTTCGAGACCGTCAAAGAGGCCGGCATCGCCGGAGTCATTCACAAGGCCACGCAAGGGACCTCGCTGATTGACCCGAGGTACCACGAGCGCAAGGCCGCCGCGCTGGCCGCGGGGCTCATGTGGGGGGCCTATCACTTCGGCGTCGGCAACGAGGACGGCGCGGCGCAGGCCAAGTTCTTCCTCTCGGTCGTCGAGCCGGGGCCGCAAGACCTGCTCGTGCTCGACTTTGAAATGAACCCGAGCGGCCCAGGCATGACTTTGGCCCAGGCCGAAGAGTGGGTGCAGTACGTCGAGGCCCAGACCGGGCGCTGGCCGGGCGTCTACGGCGGCTCTTACATCACGGAGCTGCTGCACGGCCACACGGGCCAGACGCCGCTCGGCTTCTGCTGGTTCTGGCTGGCCGAGTACGGGCCGACGCCGCACCTGCCGCCCGCCTGGAGCGAGTGGACGATGTGGCAGTACACGGATGGGAAAGACGGGCTGGGGCCGTACAGCGTCCCAGGCATAGGTAACTGCGACCGCGACAAGTTCGCGGGCGACCTGGACGGCCTGAAAAAGCTCTGGGGCTACGAAACCGCGGAGGCGCCCGGAGCGACGACCACGCCGGCGGACGCGCCTTCAAGTGAACCGCCTTCGACTGAATAAACGGAGCAGGAACGACTCATGCGCGCAGGCGTTCCAATGATTGCGGAATGCGGATTTCGGATTGCAGATTAATAAGGACGAAATCCGTTTTTCCAATCCGCAATCATGTAAATCCAACCAGGGTTGACCAAGCCGCATCTGTACTTGAGGGCCGCGCCGCTGTTTGTGCGCGCCCTCTTTTATGTGGCAAACTTGCCTGTTTGGGGGCATAAGGTAATGCAATTCATACTGAGACGATCCGTTTTAACGTGCGCCGCGCTCGCGGCCCTGCTCTTCATCCAGCCCATCGTGTTCGGTCCCTCGAAAGTGGCCGCGCAGACGGTGGCCGCTAGAGACGTGGTGATGATCCTGCCGTTCGAGAACACCTCGAACCTGTCGGAGTACAACTGGGTCGGCGAGAGCTTCGCCAACTCGCTGGCCGACCTGCTCAAGGTTCCCGGCCTCGTGGTGCTCTCGAACGACGAGCGCGAGCTGGCTTACCAGCGCCTGGGGCTCCCGCTGACGACCATCCCGTCGCTCGCCACGGCCATCCGCCTGGCGCGCGCGGCCAACGCGACGATGATCGTGCTCGGCACCTACAGCGTCAACACCACCACTTCCGGCGATGACAAGACGGCCGCCGCGCTCCTCGGCACCGCGCGCGTCATCAAGGTCAACGAGGGGCGCCTGATGGGTGAGGTGATGCCGGACGGGCGCTGGGCCTCGCGCGTCTTCGACTTCGCGGACCCGCTGACGCAGTTGCAGAGGATGCAGGGCCGCCTCGCCTTCGACATCCTCTACGCGCGCGACAAGGCGTTCCCCTTCACGCGCAACGAACTGATCGAGCGCGCCACCAAAGTCCCACAAGTCGCCTTCGAGACTTACCTCAAGGGCATCCAGACGGACGACAAGGAGAAGCGCGTCAACTACCTGAAGAACGCGCTCAAGATTTACTCGGACGAGAAGGGCGGGGCCGTCTTCCCGGAGGCCGCCTTCGAGTTGGGCCAGTTCTACTTCCAGGAACAAGACTGGAAGCAGGCCGCCGAGTATCTCTCGCGGCTCCAGAAGGAGGACCCGCACTACACGGAGGCCGCCTTCCACGCCGCCCTGGCATACGACAAGATGGGCAACCAGCGCGCCGCGCTAGACGCCTTGATGCCGCTGACGCCTGAGAACTCCAAGACGCCGCTGACGAGCGTGGTCAACAACGCGGGCGCGCTCTCCGTCAAGGCCGCGCGCGACGAGAAGGAGGCGAAGGAGCGCGACGAGTTGCTGGCGCAAGGCACAAGGTTCCTCAAGCGCGCGGCTGACTCGTCGGCCCCGGATGACTCGGTCGTCCGCTTCAACTACGCTTACGCGCTCTTCCTCGCGGGCAAGTACGCAGAGGCTGCGGAGCAGCTCAGACCCATCATCGCCGCGGACCCGCGCGACGGCCAGGCATATTTCCTGCTCGCCAAGTCGCTGGAGAAGACGGGCCAGGCCGAGCAGGCGACGGCGGCCGACGATCAGGCGCGTCGCTTCCTGCCGTCCTACGCGAAGTGGCAGACGGAGTGGCAGAAGTCGCAGGCTACGTCGAACGTGGCGCTGCGCCTGAGGCCCTTTAACCCCGGCGATGTCCCCCCGGTGGAGCCTCCGGGCGGCGAAAGGGTTATCAACGCCTCCGGGAGCCCGCAGGAGTTTCTCGCGCAGGCGCAAAAGCTCTACCAGGAGGGGCGCGATGAGGAGGCGCTACAGCTCCTGCGCCGCGTGCTCACCTTGGAGCCGACGAGCGCCGAAGCCTTCCTCCTGATAGGACGCATCAACCAGCGCCTGGGCGACCAGCAGGCGGCCATCAGCGCGCTCAAGACGGCCATCTTCTGGGAGTCCAGAACCATCGACGCGCACGTCCTCCTGGGGCGCATCTTCCTTGAGCTGGGCGACCGCGCGCAGGCGCTCTCCTACGCGCGCAGCGCCATCCAGATTGACCCCAACAACCAGGAAGCCATAGCCCTCCAACGCCAGGTCGAGACTGGAAGCAGGTAAATGCAAAATGAAAAATTAAAAATGTAAAAAGGACGCGGAGAGCCACTTTTTAATTAAATGTGGTTTCAGCCTCAATTTTTCATTTTTCATTTTTCATTTTGCATTTATGTTAGAATGCGCTTCCAACCGGACGGGGTTTTCGCTTTTCAGATAATGACTAATTTGCAGATTGTTTTCGCGGCCTCGCTGTTCGCCCTGCTGGCGCTGGCGCTGTTCGTCGTCGCTCTCTGGAGGCACAAGCGCGCGGGCTCTGGCGACCTGGAGCTGCTGGGCTCCGCGGCCTCCGTCGAGACGGCGCTTGAGCCGGAAGGCTCCGTGCTGGTGCGCGGCGAGTTGTGGCCGGCGCGTTCGAGGACGGGCGCGCGTCTTGAGCGCGGGAGCGCGGTTCGCGTCGTCGGGGCCAGCCAGCATCTGCTCGAAGTCGAGTAAACGACGGCGGCGACTCGGCCCGCGCGGCCTTTCGCGGTTATGGCGATAGACACTCACAAATACGCCGACCAGGTGGACTACGAAGCGCGCCACTCCGCGCTCGCAGAGTTCAGCCGCGACGAGCGTAAGCCGGCCGTGCTGCTCCTGAGCGCGCTCTTGCTCTCCGCGCTCTTCTTCGGCCTGGGCCTCCTGGTCGGGCGCTGGACGGCCGAGCCTGGAAAGGCGTCGGTCGCCCCCACGAGTTCGCCTGCGACCCAGGCGTCGGCCACGCCCGCGCCGCAGCCGACGGCCAACGCGACGCCGGCCGCCAGCCCGTCGGCCGCGCCCCCGGACGCCGCGCGCCGCTTCTCCCTACTCATAGCCACCTACGACACCCCCGAGAAAGCAGAAACGCTCGTCAAGTCTCTACAGCAAGCCGGCTACACGGACATCCGCGCGACGAACCCGCGCGCCGGAGAGACACGGCGCAGCTACTCCGTCCTCGTCGGCCGCTTCACGCAGGACGAAGCCCGCGAAGCCGCCAAACGGATACGCGCCGTCAACGATGCCCGTCTCAAGAACGCGAAAGTGATCGAGAGCAGTGGTCAGTAGTCAGTGGTCAGTGGTCAGTTAAGAGAAAGCAAAAGGCAGCCGGGTTAGTTCCACGCGGCTGCCTCTTTCTTCTGTCTTTAACTGACCACCGACCACTGCCCGCTTTACATCTAATCCTTCCGTCTTTCCAGAAAAATTTTTTCCGTGGCACGCGATGTGCTGAGCATAATGTCGGCAAGCATGAGACATAACGTGCCCCCGCCGCCATCAACCCTCTGAGCGCCGCCTGCCGCTGCGCCAGCCGCCCGCCGAGCGATCCTTCAGTTTAACTCTCCGATATGAGAACCCGGTCAGAAATGGCCGGGTTCGCCCGCTTTTACAGGCTTTCCTTTTATTCATTAGCCCAACTCCGCCCACTTTCTGACAGCCGCGCGCCCCGTTCGGGCGTTGCGCTCTGGCCCTCCCCGAAACTCGTGCGACGAAATTTGTCACCGGGGCGGTGACGTTTTCTGTCGAAATGCCCGCTTCGGTAGACCATTTGGGCGACACGTCGCGCGTGAGGCGGCGAGTTTTCTTACCCTCCAAAATTTTTTCCGCCGCGGCGATCTGCTCAAGACTCGCGCCCGCGCATTTGTTAAACTCCCGCTCATGGACGACGCCATCTCGCTCGATGCGCCGGTTCGGGGGCGACTGCTGACGCGGCTTTACAGGCGGGCGCGCGCCGCCGCCCCTGCGCGTGTGGAAGTCGCCCTGGCCGCCGCGGCCGCCGCGCTCCTGGTCCTCTCCTTCCCTGACTTCAACCTGTGGCCGCTCGCCTGGGTCGGACTCGTCCCGCTCTTTCTGGCCGTCGCGCGCAGGCCCAGCCGCGGGCGCGCTTTTCTGCTCGGGTGGATGACGGGCACGCTCTTCTTTTACGGGTCTTGCTACTGGCTGACCTACTCCATGATTCGTTACGGCGGCATCCCCACGTGGGCCGCGTTTCTGCTGCTCATCCCCGGCCCGATCATCGCCGGAGCGTTTCCCGCGCTGTGCTGCATGGGACTGGCCCGCGCTGTGGCGCGCTGGGGAGGCCGGGCCTTGTTCGTCGCGCCGCTCATGTGGGTCGCTATGGAATGGGCGCGGCTCGGCGCAATCGGCCAACTCTGGAACGCCATAGGCTATTCGCAGGCTTACGCGACTCCGCTTATACAGACGGCGCGCTGGGGCGGCGTCTATCTGGTCGGCTTCCTCGTCGTCGTCGTCAACGCGGCGGTCGCTCACATCATCTTCGAGCGCACGGCGCGCGCGGCGAAGACGGGCGGCGCGGTCATCGTCTGCGCGGCCCTCGTCATCCTCGCGGCGTCGCTCACGGCAAGCCAGGGCACGCAGGCGGGAGAGCCCGCTGCGGTCGTCGTCGCCGTCCAGCCGAACGTGCCAATGGACCCGCAGGAGTCCCTGGCCGAGACGGCCGCGCTCGTCGAGCGTCATTACCAGTTGAGCGAGAGCGCGCTGGCACAGGTCGCGGACCAATTCCCGAACGTCCCGCGCGTCGTCATCTGGCCCGAGTCGCCCATGTATTTTCAGTACGCGCGCGACGCGGAGTTTCGTTACCTCATCGCGGACTTCGCGACGAAGAATCGCGTGGCCGTCATCTTCAACTCGCAGGAGCCCGCGCCCGGCGGCGGCTCCTACAACTCGGCCGTGATGGTGAATGAAGAGGGCCGGCTCGTCGCGCAGTATGATAAGATTCGCCTGATGCCGTTTGGGGAGTACGTGCCGCTGCCGCGTTGGCTGCCCTTTGTGAGTTACATTCCGACGATGGTCGGTGACTTCACACCGGGCGCGCAGTACACGCTGATGCCGCTGGGCCGTGCGCGCACAGGCGTCTTCATCTGCTTCGAGTCGGCGTTCCCGTACATCTCGCGCCACTTCGCCGCCGAAGGCGCGGACGTGCTGGTGAACATCTCGAACGACGGCTACCTGGGGCCGACGCCCGTGATGCGGCAGCACTTGGCGAACACGGTCTTCCGCGCCGTCGAGAACAACCGGCCCGTGCTGCGCGTGACCAACACGGGCATCACGGCCTTCATCACAGGGCGCGGCGAAGTGCTCGACGCGACCGAAGGCTTCCGGCCCGAAGTGAGGACTTGGACGGTCGCGGGCGGCACGAGCGGCCAGACTTTTTACACGCGGTTCGGCGACCTCTTCGTCGGCCTGTGCGCGGCGCTGAGCATCCTGGTCGTCGCCCTCCCCTGGAAGAAGGGCAGACGAGTTTCAACAATGAGGGGTTAAAGGAATGATTGAGACGGTATCGCTTCTGGACTTACGCAACACCTACGAGGACCTGCGCACGCGCGTGGAACAGCTCGGGAGGTTTCTTTGATGTCGCTGCGAAGCGCGAGGAGCTGAAGCGCATAGAGCAGCAGGCGAGCGCGCAGGACTTCTGGAACGACCAGGAGGCCGCGCAGAAGCTGATGGCGCAACGCAGCCGCCTGGAGCGCACCATTCAAAGACAAGAGCAGTTCGAGTCGGCAATTTCTGACGCGGGCGTGCTCTTCGAGTTCGCGGAGGAGGACGAAGACTCCTTGCGCGAGCTGCGCGCTCTGGTCGAGCGGCTGAGCAACGATGTCGAGCAGGTGGAGACCGAGGTGCTCCTGTCCGGCGAGAACGACCAGCGCAACGCCATCTGCACGATCACGCCGGGGGCAGGCGGCACGGAGTCGCAGGACTGGGCCGAGATGCTCCTCAAGATGTATTTGAAGTGGGCCGAGCAGCGCGGCTTCAAGACCGAGATTCTGGACTTGCAGCCGGGCGAGGAAGCCGGAATCAAGAGCGTCACTTTCAGGGTCGAAGGCGAGTACGCCTACGGCCTGCTCGCGGCCGAGGCAGGCGTGCATCGCCTGGTCCGCATCTCGCCCTTCGACCAGGCGGCGCGCCGGCACACTTCTTTCGCATCGCTCTTCGTCTACCCGGAGATTGACGAGAACATAGAGGTGGAGATCAACGATAAGGATTTGCGGGTGGACACCTACCGCGCGACCGGCGCGGGCGGCCAGCACATCAACACGACCGACTCGGCGGTGCGCATCACGCACCTGCCGACCAACATCGTCGTCTCGTGCCAGAACCAGCGCTCGCAGCACCAGAACCGCGCCGTCGCCATGCAGGTCCTGCGCTCGCGCCTCTACGAACTCGAACTCGAAAAGCTGCGCGCCGAGACGGCCGAACTCGAAGCCAACAAGCAGGACATCTCCTTCGGCTCGCAGATTCGCAACTACGTGCTCGCGCCCTACCGTCTGGTCAAGGACGCGCGCACCAAACTTGAGCGCGGCGACGTTGATTCAGTGCTTGCGGGAGACATAGACGACTTCATCAAGGCGTACTTACTTTCGCGCCGGGCGGCGTGAGAGACAAAAGTTCAGACGATGAGAAGTAGGCTCAATGTGTCTCTACGTCACAGCCACACTGCCTTATAACGTCAAAGTTGAATCTGTAGCTTCGGTCTTTGAATCACACACGCTTGGTTTTCAACTAATCTCCAACCCTCAAGTCTCCGCACAGATAGAGCCGGGGGATTTGTATGTGCTAACCACAAGAGGGTACTGTGACTGCGATACTGCCTTAGGCTCCCTCAACCCCAGGGATATTTATGAATTGGTGAGCTACGAGCGCGAGTTGAAAAAATTCCGAAAGCAGGGTTGGAGCGAAGCAAAGATTCAGAGGTGGCTTGAACAAAAGGAACAGGCGAAGGAAAGATATATGAGCGAAGCCCGGCATCGGGCAGAAGCAACTGCGACTGACGCGGGCCCCTGGGTTGATTTCATTTCCAGTCTGCTCAGGTCCGGGTATACACCTAGAATCGGATTGCTCTTGCACATGTATGGCGGAAGTTTCAGCGGAGAACGCATTAACATCCTGGGCAGAGAAAAGGTCAGCCTTGGAGATTTAAATTCGGAACGGCTCTTGAGGATGCGGGAAGATGTGCTATACGAGTTCGTTAGTTAACGAACCCGTATTCGCTTTACCGGAGAGTTTATGGCAACTACACAGACCGAAGCGCGGGCCAAGGCGGTCGCGCCGAAGAACACGCGGCGCAACGAGATCATAGCCATCCTGCTCTGCGCCGTGGGCGTGCTGCTGGCCTTGTGCCTCGTCTCCTACAAGCCGAATGACCCTTCGTGGAACACGGCCGCGCCGGGCGCGACGCGCAACTGGATCGGCCCGCTCGGCGCGAACGTCGCCGCGACACTCTTCCAGTTCGTGGGGCTCGCGGCCTACCTGCTGCCGCTCTTGCTCCTGGCCGCCGCCTGGCGCCGCTTCCGCACGCGCCGCATACGCGCCCCGCTCTCCAGAGTCATAGGGCTGCTCACACTCGTCATGGCCGCCTCGGCGCTCTTTAATCTTTACGTCACGCGCCCGCTCGCGGATATGAGTTTCAGGGCGGGAGGCTTCGCGGGCGCGCTCCTCTCGGACGTGCTCGTCAGCGCGCTGAACACGACGGGCGCGACCATCCTGCTCGCGGCGCTCGCCGCCACGGGTCTGCTGCTCGCCACGAACTTCTCGTTCGTCCGCGCCTACGAATGGCTCGGCGGCGAGTTCGGCAACCGCTTCACCTTCTTCCGCAACCTGCCGGGGCGTTTCAGCACGTGGCGCGTCGAGCGTCGAGAGCGCGCGCAGGAGCGCATGAACATGCGCCGCGCCGCGCGCGAGGAGCGCATGCTCGCGCGCGAGGCCGCCTTGCAGGTCCACGACAAGACAGCCGCCGAACGCGTCGCCGAGTTCATGAACGACAGCGACGGCGTCTCCGCCGCCTCAGCCATCAAGCGCGCCGCGAGCGTTGCGGAAGCGACCGCCGCTCAGCCGACTATCATGACGCCCGAAGGGGCCAAGGCCGTTGCGACCTCCGTCGGCACAGCGCCGCTGACCGCTTCGGCAACCGCCGCGGGCGTCGCCGTCGCGGCCCCGCCTCCCGCGCCCTCGACTCCGCGACGTTCTGTGCCAAAACCTGCGCGCCACGCTGGTGTGGACGACGAGGTTGAAGCGGTCGAGGAGATGGTCAAGACGGCCGAGGTCGTCCGCACGGAGATCGAGGATGAGTCTGCGCCGGCCCCCAAACAGTCGCGCCGCACGGCTGCCGTCGCAGCGCCCATCGGCGACTACAAGATGCCCGACATGGAGTTTCTGCACCCGCCGCCGCCGCACAGCGAGCAGGCCGACGAGGAGTTGCTCGGCCTCGCCACGCGACTGGCAGAGAAGTGCAAGGAGTTCAACGTCACGGGCCAGATCAAGCACATCTGCCCCGGCCCCGTCGTCACGACCTACGAGTTCAAGCCGGACCCCGGCGTTAAGTATTCGCGCGTCACGGGCCTCGTTGACGACCTCTGCCTCGCGCTCAAGGCCGAGTCGATACGCATCGACCGCATGCCCGGCAAGCCGCACGTCGGCATCGAAGTGCCGAACCCTGAGCGCGAGACGATTCACCTGCGCGAGGTTGTGGAGTCGCGCGCCTTCCGCGACTCGCCCTCGAAGCTGACCATCGCCTTGGGCAAGACGATTGACGGATTGAACTACGTCGCGGATTTGGCGAAGATGCCGCACCTCCTGATCGCGGGCGCGACCGGCGCGGGCAAGTCCGTCGGCGTCAACTCGCTCATCGTCTCGATCCTCTACAAGGCTCGGCCCGACGAGGTGAAGTTCATCCTGATCGACCCGAAGCGGTTGGAGCTGGGTCTTTACGAAGACATCCCGCACCTGGCGACGCCGATCATCACGGACCCGAAGCGCGCGGCGATTTCGTTGAAGTGGGCAGTCGGCGAGATGGAGCGGCGCTACAAGGAGCTGGCCGGCTGGGGCGTGCGCAACATCGACGGCTTCAACGCGGAAGTCTTGAGGCGCAACCTCGTCAAGGACTACGACGAGGTGACGAACGAGCCGCACAAGCCGCTGCCCTACATCGTCATCATCATAGACGAGCTGGCCGACCTGATGATGGTCTCAGGGCACGAGGTCGAGGAATCCATCACGCGGCTCGCGCAGATGGCCCGCGCCGTCGGCATACACCTCGTGCTCGCCACGCAGCGCCCGTCCGTTGATGTCATCACAGGACTGATTAAGGCGAACTTCCCCTCGCGCATCTCCTTCCGCGTTTCGTCCAAGGTTGACTCGCGCACCATCATCGACGCCAACGGCGCGGAACAGCTCCTGGGCCGAGGCGACATGCTCTTCCTGCCGCCGGGCACGTCTCGCCTGATACGCGTCCACGGAGCCTACGTTGACGAGGCCGAGATCGGCCGCATCGTCACGCACGTCAAGGCGCAGGGCGCGCCCGCCTATGACGAGACGATCACGCAGTCTGAAGAAGAGGCGATGGGCCTGGACGAGGCGGGCGGCGAACGCGACGAGTTGTTCGAGGATGCTCTAAGAATCTGCGTCGAGATGAAGCGCGCCTCGACCTCAGTCCTGCAACGCCGGCTGCGCATAGGCTACGGCCGCGCCGCCGCCATCCTCGACATGATGGAGCGCGAAGGCTTCATAGGCCAGGCCGATGGCGCGCGCCCCCGCCCGGTGCTCAGCCGCGCCTACGAGACCATCTCCGACTGGGACGAAGAAAGCAGTGGTCAGTAGTCAGTGGCCAGTGGTCAGTTAAGAGAAAGCAGAAGGCAGCCGAGTGGGATTAACCCGGCTGCCTCTTTCTTCTGCTTTTAACTGACCACTGACCACTGACCACTGTTTTACGGCGGGAGCATGCGGTCGAGCGTTTTGAGCAGGTCGGGGCCGCGCATTTTACGCTGGTCTAGGAGGACGACCTTGCCGTCGGGCCCTATCAGGAGCGAGGTCGGGAAGAGGTGGATCCGGTAGCGGATTTCCAGCTCGCGGATGCTCTCCATCTTCGCCTGCGGCCAGTTGATGCCGTTCTTCTTGAGCCAGTCTTTGACGTACTCTGGGTTGTCGTCGTTGTTCATCCCCAGTATCTCGAAGCCGCGCTCTTGAAAGCGCGCGTACGCGCCCTTCTGGTAAGGCAGCTCGCGGCGGCACGGCGGACACCACGCGGCCCAGAAGTCCAACAGGACGTACTTGCCGCGGAACTCCGACAGCTTGCGCTTCTTGCCGTTAAAATCCGTGAACTGAAAGTCCGGCGCCTCGCTGCCGATCTGCACCTCGACACGCTTGTAGTCCGAAGGCTGATGCGCGCGCATGACGATCTGGTTCTTCTCCATGTCAACGCGCCGGGTCGAGACGTAGTTGTCGCCGACGCGGAAGATGACCGTCTCCTCGCGCGCCTCGGCTGACTCGGGCGAGAAGCGGTCAACGACGATCTGGCCGTCGCCGTCCACGTCCACGCCGAACACGCCGTTGCTCACGCTGATCTTCTTCGACTGCGGGTTGAAGCCGTACTGCACGAGCGTCTTTCGCCCAGCGATGTCCACCTCGCCGCGAGCGAACGCTTCCTTCGACTGAAGAATCAGGCGCTCGTCCTCGCCCATCTCGTCCCACTGGACGCCTTTGAAATACTGCACGAGCACGGGGTAGCTCTGGAAGAGCGCGCTCTTGATGGGCAGCCTGAGCGTCGCCTGTAGGATGTAAGGGTTGTCCTCCTCCTCGCGCTTGAGACTGAACCGCTCTGTGTCGGCCATCACGCCGTCCTGGTCAAGGTCTGCGTAAAGGTAAGGCTCGCTGTCGTCGTCCGGCTCCACGAGCAGCGTGAGGAGCGAGGACTTATCCTGGGGCGGATGATGCAGGCGGCCGGCCGTGACCGTGACGCCCGATTCGAGCGGAGTCGCGAACTTGATTTTCGACGTGTCGCGAAAGGGCTTGAAGATGACCTGATCCAGATCTTCGTTGTGCGGGAGCAGCTCGGCGTCGAGTTTGCCGAGATATTCTGTGTCGCCGGGGGCCGGGCGGGCGGTCGTCGCCAGGACGGCGCACGCAGCCGCCAGAACCAGCGCCGCCGTGAGCAGACGGGCTACGAACTTATGAGAAGTACGAGACATTGCGTTGTTCCTTTATGGGATGAGAGTTACTGCCAGAGGAATGGTCTAGCCAATCGGGTGGGCAACATTCCGTTCGCTTCCCGTGAGAAGCGGGCGCGATTTTAGAGTAATCCGCGGCGGGATGTCAAAAGCAATGATGAATGCGGAATGCGGAATGATGAATTAAAAGACAACCGCCTTATTATTCATCATTCCGCATTCCGCATTCATCATTGCTTTTCGACCTGCTGAATACGCTTCCTGATCTCGTCCGTGAGGGCGGCCTTTTTTTTCTCGCGGTAGTCGTAGGTGACTATCAGGCCGACGCCTTCGGCCGCGACTTGGCCGTGGCGGTGGCTGACGATGAGATACTCCATCGGGAAGCGGTCTTCGCCGACTTCGCTGACCCTCGCGCCGACGGAGACTGTGTCTGGGTATTCGAGCGGCAGGCGGAAGCGGCACTGCGTCGAGGCCAGAATCGGCCCGATGCCCGTCTCCTCCATGTAGCCCCATAACTCCATCTTGTCGAAGTAAGCCATCCGCGCGCTCTCGAAGTAGCGGAAGTAGACTATGTTGTTGACGTGTCCGAGCGAGTCCATCTCGCCCCACGCCACGGGTATCTCGATGATTACCGGGTAAGTCTTGAGTAACTCCTGCATTCAACTCTCCTGACTGGCGAGCCACCTGCTGATGACTGCGACGACGTACTCCTTATCTCTGCCCGTCATGTCCCCTTCGTCAGCCATCGCCGCCGATCAATCGGTCGAAAGTGTCGTCGGGCAGGTCTGCGAGTGAGTTCACGACCACGTCCGCTTCGAGCGCCGCGTGAGACGAGAGCACACCGACGCGCCGCATGCCAGCGCGCCGCGCGGCCTCTGTCCCGGCGGGCGCGTCCTCCACCACGACGCAGCGCGCGGCCGCGACGCTTACCTTCGCCGCCGCCGCTAGAAAAATCTGCGGGTCCGGCTTGCCGCGCAACACGTCTTCGGCCGAGGCGACCGCCGCGAAGAACTCTTCGAGACCGAGAGCCCCTAGAATCGCGTCCAGGTTGAGCCGCGGGGCCGACGAGGCAATCGCCTGACGCCAGCCTTCCGTCTTTAACTTTTCGAGCCAGCGGCGCACGCCCGGCAAGGGCTCTATGCCGCGCGTACGGACCAGTTCGCGGTAGCGTTCCTCCTTGGCCTCGCCTATGCGCGCGACCTCCGTGGCCGCGAGGTCAGCGCCGAAGTAGCCACGCAGGATTTCGTTGTTGCGCTGGCCGAACGAGGCGTCGAACTGCGAACGCGTCAACTCGTACCCCTCGCCCAGGAGCGTCTCGCGCCACGTCAGCCAGTGGTACTCCGCCGAATCGATCAGCGTCCCGTCCACGTCCCACAGCACCGCGCGCGCCGTCGCGTCTGCTTCGTTGACCTTCATCCCCTCGCTCAGCGGTTGACGGATGCCATGGCGGCTTCAGGGTAACGCGTGCCCGCCACGGATTCGGGCCGCGCCACCTCATTGATGCGCGCGAGGTCTTCGGCCGTCAGCTCGACTTCGAGCGCCTTCGCGTTCTGCTCAAGATACGTGCGCCGCTTCGTCCCCGGAATCGGAACGATCTCTTCGCCCTGTGCCAAAACCCACGCGAGCGCGAGCTGCGCGGGCGTACAACCTTTACTCTCGGCTATCTCCTTGACACGCTCGACGAGCCGCAGGTTTTGTTCGAAGTTCTCCTCCTGGAAGCGCGGGAACATGCGCCGGCGGTCGTTCTCCGGCAGGTCTTCGGGCTTCTGGAATTGGCCCGTCAAAAACCCGCGCCCGAGCGGGCTGTAGGCGACGAAGCCCAGCCCCAGCTCGCGGCACGTCGGCAGAATCTCTTCCTCCACGTCGCGCGTCCACAAGCTGTACTCGCTCTGCAACGCCGCAATCGGGTGGACTGCGTGCGCGCGTCTTATCGTCTCAGCCGACGCTTCAGAGAGTCCCAGGTAACGCGCCTTCCCTTCTTCCACCAGCCGCTTCATCGCGCCGACCGTCTCCTCGATAGGGGTCTTAGGGTCCACGCGGTGCTGGTAGTAGAGGTCTATGGTCTCGACGCCGAGCCGCCTGAGCGAAGCTTCGCACGCGGAGCGCACGTACTCGGGCGCGCCGCTGACTCCGAGGAAGCTGCCGTCCGGGCCGCGCACGTTGCCGAACTTGGTCGCCAGGACGACCTCTTCGCGGCGGCCGCGGATGGCGCGCCCGATCAGCTCCTCGTTATGACCCACGCCGTACATGTCGGCCGTGTCCAGGAAGTTGATTCCCAGGTCGAGCGCGTGGTGAATCGTCGCGATTGACTCCTCGTCGTTGCGCTCGCCGTAAAACTCGGACATCCCCATGCAGCCCAGCCCCAGCGCCGAGACCATTAACCCGCTCCGACCAAGCTCTCTTGTTTTCACAGACCTGTTCCTCCTAACGATTTCCCAAATATCCCTGCGGCCCGCTGTGTTGATTAAGATTGCCACTAAGTTATATGTTAGCGAGGCAGGAAGCAAGGACGAGCGCGTGTCGTCGGCGCGCCGGACAATTTTGTTCGTGGTGACACAATTTTGGGATTTTTCCACAGAAGCTGTGGAAAAGTCTGTGGAAAAGCGGCTCCTGAAAGTTACAAGTTCCTGAAAATTTTATACTTCTAGCATTTTGCACACGGTCGCGGCAATTCTCCGAGAGTGGCAGCCTAAAGCACATGAAACGACGCATGACGGCCGCGCGCAGACGCGCTCTCTTCCCACTCTTCCTGGTCGTGTGTACGCTGACCTCCTGCGTCAGGCTGCCACGCCAGCGCACGGGCGCGGTTGGTCAGACCACGTCGCATGTCGCTCAAACTGAACTGGTCAACATCAACGCCGCTTCGCCGGCGGAACTCGAAAAGCTGCCGGGCATAGGTCGCGCGCTCGCCGCGCGCATCGTGGCGCACCGCGCAGAGTACGGCCGCTTCCGCAGAGTAGAGCACTTGTTGATGGTGCGCGGCGTCAGCGACCGCCGCTTCCGCGCGCTGCGCGGCCTCATCACGACGGAGTGAAACGGATTGACCGAACAGCCCGAACTCAGCCGCGCGGCGCGCGAGATTTTCGACCGGGCGCTCAAGAGCGTGGACGCGGGGCGCGCCGTGCGCCGCGCCGTCAGCGTCGAAGGCTGGCGCCTCAAGCTGGCCGACACAAGCCTCGACCTCGGCGTCAGTGGCTCGCGCGTTTACAGCGTTGCGCTGGGTAAGGCTGCGCTCCCTATGGCCCGCGCGTTGAGCGAGCGCCTGGGAGAGCGTTTGGCGGCGGGCGTCGTCACGGCCCCCGCAGCTGAAATTTCTGTGCCAGATTGCTGGCGCGTGTTTACGGGAGGCCACCCGCTTCCAGACGGCGAGAGCCTACGGGCCGCGCGCGCAGCCTTCGAGCTTCTGCGGCGCGCGAACGACGACGGCGCGCCCGTCATCTTTCTGATCTCCGGCGGCGGCTCAGCGATGATGGAATGGCCGCGCGACGAGAGCACGACGCTCGAAGAGTTGCGCGCGATGAACGAGGCGCTCGTCCAATGCGGCGCGAGCATCTCGGAAATGAACGCCGTGCGCCGCGCCGTCTCGGCCGTCAAAGGCGGCGGTCTCGCGCGCCTCGCGCCGAACTGTGAACAAGTGAGCCTGATAGTCTCGGACACGAACCCAGGCGACGAAGCCGCGGTCGCCTCTGGGCCGACCTTCGCGGAGACGATGGTCGGCCCGGACGCGAACGATGTCATCACACGCCACCGGCTCGAAACAAAACTGCCCGCCTCCATCCTGCGCGCCGTAAGGAGCGCTTGTGAAGCGCCGCCGCAAGACTCTGCGCGAGCCCCGCGGCGGCATTACGTCCTGCTGGACAACGAGAGCGCGCTCGCTTGCGCGGCCGAGACGGCTCGCTCGCTGGGCTTCAATGTGGAGGTTGCGCGCGACGTAATCGAGCAACCCGTCGCCGAGGGCTGCGACGCGCTGCTGTCAAGACTCTTCAAACTCGGGCGCGGAGCCTGTCTCATCTCCGGCGGCGAGTTCGCGTGCCCTGTGCGCGGCCGGGGCGTGGGCGGGCGCAACAGCGAATCCGCCCTGCGTTGGGCCATTGAGCTGGACAGTCTCGCGCAGCGCGACGCGCGCTGCCCTCCCACCGTCGCGCTCAGCGCAGGCACGGACGGCGTTGACGGCAACAGTCCGGCCGCAGGCGCAATCGCGGACAAGACGACCGTCGCACGCGCGCGCCGCCTGGGCCTGGACGCGCGCCGCTTCCTGGACGAGAGCGACGCTCACACTTTTTTCCACCGTCTAGGCGACGCAATCGTTACGGGCCCGACGGGCACGAACGTCCGCGACGTGAGAGTCATGCTCGCGGGCCGCGGCTGAAGTTTGACTCGCGGGCAGCGGGCGTACTATAAAGCCGGAGCGGCGCGATGAAGAGTCTCATCGCGCGCAGCACGATTTTGCTGAGGAGTTTTCCTGAATTATGTCAACGAACGTCACGCCCGCGACTCATCTCCCGAAACCTGTCGAAGGCTCTGTGCCAATTCTCTCTTTCAGGTCGCTGGCGGAAAGGCTCTGCGCGCTCGCTCAAGCGCCGCCCTTCGCGGAGCTGAGCGACTGGCTCTCCCGCGTGACGGTCACGCCGGACGACCTGCGCCCCTACCGCTCCTTCAAGCCTGGGACTTACAGCCGCCACCGCGTTGTGCGCAGCCCGTTCGCCGAACTCCTGGTGCTCTGCTGGAAGCCTGGGCAGCGCACGCCGATACACGACCACAACGGCTCCTACGGCGCGGTGCGCGTTTGCGAAGGCGTCATGTGGGAGACGGCGTTTCGCCTGGACGACGAGCGCAGACTCTACTACCACTCGGCGCGCGAGTGGGCTCCCGGCGAGACGACCTCGGCGGACGTGCCAGACATACACCAGATCGGCAACCCAGACATCAGCGGGAAAGACTTGGTGACGCTCCACCTCTACGCGCCGCCGCTCGGCGTCCTCAACACCTACAAGGTCGGGAGCCGCGAAGTCGGCCACTACTCGCCCAACGAGTTCATGGACGGCGCCGGAATCTAAGATAGAAGGCGGAAGACGCGTGGCTGTTGGCACAATTTTTTTCAGACGCTTCCGACCCGTCAACTCAGTTTCCCTCATCCTTTCCTTCATCATCGCTTCTTCGCTCGGCTGCTCGCGCGGCGTGCGTGAGGAGAAGCACGAGCTGTCGCCTGAGATAACGGTCGCGGCGGCCTCGAATTTGACGGACGCGTTCGCGGAGCTGGGCAAAGAGTTCACGGCGCGTAAGGGAGTGCGCGTCACGTTCAGCTTCGGCGCGACCGCGGACCTGGCGCGGCAGATCGAGAACGGGGCTCCCTTCGACGTCTTCGCCTCGGCGGACGTAGAGCACGTCGAACGCCTCAACAGTCTGGGGCTCGTCACGCCGGGCACGAATAAAGTTTACGCGCGCGGCCGCCTGGTGCTCTGGATTCCGCCGGGGAGTAATCTGACCCTCAGCCGCCTTGAAGAGTTGACGCGCCCAGAGGTCGAGCGCGTGGCTGTCGCCAAGCCCGACGTTGCGCCGTATGGCCGCGCCACCGTCGAGGCCCTGCGCGCCCTCAACCTCTGGACGCAAATCGAGCCGAAAGTCATCTACGGACAGAACGTCTCGCAGACTAAACAGTACGCCGCGACCGGCAACGCCGAAGTCGCCTTCATCCCGCGCGCGCTCGTCAAAACCGGCGAGGGCCGCGCCATAGAGGTTGACGAGCGCCTGCACCAGCCGATTGACCAGGCGATAGCCGTCATCAAAGACTCGCCCCACCGCGACGCCGCACAGAGCTTCGTCTCCTACGTCCTCAGCCCCGAAGGCCAGGCCCTGCTCGAACGCTACGGCTACAAAAAAATGATGAATGCGGAATGATGAATGATGAATGAAAAGCAGTTCGTCTTTAATTCATCATTCATCATTCCGCATTCATCACTTGATAAAAGTTTCCACTTTCAGGTCGCTGCCGTCCGTGCTGAAGGTGATGGTGCCGCGCTGCCCTGTGGTGAGAACTTCAGCGCCGGCCGCGCGCCAGCGTTCGAGGACTTCTGTGTGCGGGTGGTTGAAGGGCGAAGAGAGGCCGACGGAGATGACGGCGTAAGAGGTGTGGGTTGCTTTGACGAAAGCTTCGGTGGAAGAAGTCCAACTCCTTTTATAGGAGGAAATGTTGCTCAACACATAGATGTATGTATAACTTGGCAGGCGAAATAAGTATTGAGCAATTTTGATTTTGCTCAATACATACATCACGTCTCTGTAGTTTAGCCTATGCCCGTCTTAGCATCTTCACGAACTCGTCTTTTTCTTTGCTGCTTTCAGGCGCTGGCGTACCTTGGTTCTCACCACATTCAAGTTTGAGCGTATAAGGCGCACGTCTTCGTTCAGCATGTCTGCGATTTCTTTGTCGTTGTAGCCCTCACGATATAGTCTGAACAAAAGCTCCTCGCGCTGGGTTAAACGCCGCGGCAAAGGTCTCAACGATTCCGCCAACTCCTCGTTCTCTAAGATACGGAGAACCTCCGGCTCTACGGTCGGATGGTTTTTCAAAGCATTTGCATCCTGAAGCGCCTCCAGGCTGTCCGTATTTGCCGTTTGCTCCTTCGCCCACTTATCTATCCAAGCGTTGCGCATAATGCGCAGCAGATAGCCGCGTGGGTTTTTAATCTCCTCCGGGGTTCTGGAGTAAGCGAGGACGCGGCAGACAGTCTCCTGCACCAAGTCCTCGGCGTCGTAGGCTCTGCCTTTAACGAGCCTCAGGGCGCAGACCATAAGGCTCTGCATAAAGTCTTCACAGGTTTTCGCCCAGAAAAGATGGTGCGGCACGGCCGGATTAGAATTAACTGCAACTGGATTGATACCGCCCAAAGATATTTTTCTAGCCCGGTAGGTATTTGACGCTGCGTTGTCACTGGCGGTCACGTCGGCGTCAGCCTGATTAGATGACTCTTTATACTCTAGTCGAACCAAGCTCCCCAGAGACTCATGGCTTTGCCCTGAGGCCAGTGAGATTGAGAGTTCAATCGTCTGCCCCCCGTCATGTGTGACGTATAATTTTTGATCGAGAGTGTCAGAGGCCGCTTCCAAGCAACTTAGAGGGAATACGGCGAGGAGCAAGTCCCCTGCGTCGTCCTCTCCGAAGACCTCTATGCATGAAGCCGTGTAAGGGATGGCGAACGATTCAAGCGGGTGGTCGTGCGTGAAAGTCGCGGCTTCCTCGCCGTCAACGTACACTCGAAGCCGGCCGGACTTATAATTCTTTCTGCGTCGTTGATTACGCTTCAAGGCATGTTTGATGGATGACATGTCGGCGTCAGTGAGCGGAGAAGGATTGAATCGGTATCCCGGATCGGACGGCCCTCCGTCCCCGCCGTCTCGCGTGGGTTTGTGAGAGCCGTCGCTGAACTTTGGCGAGCCTAACTTCTTTTCAGGGTCATCTAGCCGCATGTCGCTCCCTTTCGGGCAAGTGGAGTTGTACTCGTGTACCAGCCGGGCAAAACCGCCGCAGGCCGGGTCGAACAGTGCGTGGACACGCTCCCATTCCGATTTCTTGGAGTCCTTACTGAAGTAGGTTTCAAGGAGGAACGTGGCAGGCATCCGGTCTGTCGTAGTGGAGCAGGAGCACCAGGGAGCGAATCTGGACAAGGACAGTTGAATTAACTCTCGCTGACGGGTGCTGGGCACTTCGAATGCTACGTGCTCGTCGCCGTTGGCGAGACCGCCGACGCCCTGGAAACGCTTTTTAATTTGCCCAAGCATCCAACTCTTGTCTCGCCGAATGTTGTCACTGTCGAAGAAATCTTCCGCAAGGCTGCTGACTTCGTGCGGCTGGTATGTATAAAGCAAGCACCCCAGGCCGACGGCGGCGTGGCGTGAATGCCGATCCAAAGCTTTCCAAGCCAGAATCTTAACGTAGCGGGTCAGCAGATCATCATGGGTCGGCTGATACCCGGGCTCCTTTACCGGGTGATCGGATTCCTGATCCTTCTCCCATTCGTCCGACACCCGGTAGACGCATAGCTGTAGAAGACTTTCCTCAGGTATTTTTAGCTTGAAGGGGCTAGTCGCGTCCGGGCGTTTTTCCTGTAATTTTTTGATTACCGGGATACGATCACACGCATCCAGCAATACGCATAGGGCAACGCCCTTGTCCGGATGGAGGGGGCTTATCAGGCGAAACGCTTTTTGAAGGTCGTCGTTCGTAAGCAAGGCCGCGCTTTCTCCTTCTACTACGTCAGATTATCCCCTGCCCTTTACTCCCCGCAATAATTTACGACAACCGCGCAAGCTGCCCCGTGTCAGTTTTGCGCGAAAAAGATTCAAAGCTGCCGTGCGTTTCTTGACCGTATGCGGTAGAAGGACCGGGCGGCTCATAAAAAGAGGCTGCCGCCCTGCGGAAGACGTAACCGCGAGGTTAAAGAGGTATGACGATGAAGTATTGGAATCAGATTCGTTCCCTGGGCTTCGGTGGGTTCCTGTGCGGCGGCCTGGCGGGACTCCTTTTTCTACTCTACCCGGACAATTTCCCGGAGCATACGACCCTGGAAGGCATCACATTGGCAGGCGGTTTTTTGGGGGCCGCCTTTCACCGATTGGCTAGCGCCCTAATGTTTAAACCTTTTCTGTATTACGCGAGTCTCATACAACTGGCGTTGCTCCGGCAGCGCATAGGAAAACAGCTTCAAAGTGAGATCACCAGAAAAATTACGATGAGGTATTTTCTCGGAGAGAATTATAAAGATTATGATTCTTCTCATTGGTATAGAAAACACCGAAGTTACAAAGCACCCAGAGATATTAGTGTATAAAGCTATGTATAAAATGATTTACTAAAGTAGGAGTACGAAAAGTGTATTTTAATACTGCCTATTTAATGATGCTTGAAGTTTGGCACACCAAAGATCATGAATCTATATCGTCGGACTGGATTAGTAATTTTGCGGTGGACGACCCACCTGTCTCACGATTAATCACCTACACATCAGAAGAGGTATGGATGGGTACGACGCTAGTTTATACAATCGCGCCTTTGCTCCCCGTCTTTTGGCGGGACAAAATAATCGCCACACATCTGGTTCACGAAGAACGGATTGACGAGTACACAATTACGAAATGCTTTTTTGAAATCCACCCTGCTGCGATTTTTGTTCTCGCCAAAATGGATGGAGTCGAATATTCTAAAGCTCTAGATGAACTGAGTGAAAAAGCACTTCCACCTTACTCTGGTGAGTTAGTTAAAACCTCTTGGTTCCCCAAGCGCAGTATATCCATTCTCTATCTGGAACTGGATGAATCACTGACCACCGGCTTGTCGGACTCCCCTGAAAGTATAAACTTAATGGCTGAAGTCCTGCGTTATCGCTTAGGTGAAGAAGGGAGCGTCAGACTACCGAATTTTGTTAATGGGATGATGCTCTCACACGGTATCGGGTATGGGGCATATATGATTGAAGCTTTAGCGGTGAATTTTGGCAGGAAATTAGTCAAATCGGAACCGGGGTCGTTATCCCTCCCTGACACAGTTATGTATCTCTGGAGCCACATGGCCTGCACGCATATTTATAGACATTTAGGCGCTCGACTGAAACGACTTCCTCTATATAAGAATAATGCAAACCAGTATTTAAATTCCCTTGGTTCAAATAAAAACACTTCTATGTCGAAGGGTAAAGGTAAACAATTTAAATTATATAACCAGCTATCGGATGCTTATGAACTAAGATTGGCTCTCCCGAGTTCTTGGTGAAGCCGAGCCGGTTCTCAATTGGGTGGAGTAGTTTACGGATTCCGGTCAACCTGACTCGAAATTCTGGTAACCCAAACTTCAGTTGAGCCTTACAAGATTTCGTATCACCAAGAACTCGGGAGAACCCTAAGATTTCTCCAAGATCGCCAATCGGTCATGACCGAACGTCTAAGCATTAACCAATGCGCAGATGCAATTTCTGAGAAGCTTGAGTTTAACTTCATCTCGAATGTAGAGGAGTTTCCTTCGTTGAATACAAGAACTTCTTCGTCCTATCCATATACTCGTGGATTCTTGGCTTCAGTTAAGAGTGATTATAAGAATGTCGTTAGAGACGTGGAGAGATACGAGAAACTGATTATTACTCGTGAAGCATATCTCTCTGATTATCTACGCGATGTATCTTTAGCAGCCACTACCCGCTCGAATCTCAATCTCCAACAAAGCATTAGACGCCTTGCCTTCGCGGCTGCCCTTATAGCATTACTAACCCTAATCGTGACCTTGTGGCCTGAGTTAGTAAAACCTTTGCAAGAGAGATTACGACTAATATTTGGGTTAACGTAACTAGATTTTGGAATTATAGCCTATCCGTTATCAATTTGTTTACTGCTTCACAAATGTTTTCATGCGCAAGTCGCGCCCGTCGGTCGAGATAGTGATCGTGCCGCGCTGCCCTGTGGTGAGGACTTCAGCGCCGGCCGCGCGCCAGCGTTCGAGGACTTCTTTGTGCGGGTGGTTGAAGGGCGAAGAGAGGCCGACGGAGATGACGGCGTAAGAGGTGTGAGTTGCTTTGACGAAAGCTTCGGTGGAAGAAGTCCTGCTGCCGTGGTGAGCGACCTTGACGACATCTGCGCGCAGGTTGGCAGGGTCATTCACGAGCGAGGCTTCGGCGCGGCGCTCTATGTCGCCCGTCAGGAGAAAAGTTCTACGGCCGAAGCGCACGCGCAGCATTAGAGAGTCGTCGTTGCCGGAAGGGGCGCTCAGGGAGCGCGTGCGCGCGGGCCAGAGTACGTCGGCCAGGACCGCGCCGAAGCGCAGGCGGTCGCCGCGCCCGATCAGCATCACTGGCAGCCGCTCTCTTTCTGCGGTCGCGCTGAAGCGCGCGAACTCCTCGTCGTCGGCGGGCGCGCGGGCCACGATTGCGGCGCGCACGCGGAAGTTGCGCGCGATGTCGTTGAGGCCGTCAATGTGGTCCGCGTCGGCGTGCGTCGCGAGGACGTAATCGACGCTGTCCAGGCCGCGGGCCCACAGGTACTCCGAGACGACACGTTCGCCTATGCCGCGCGTGTCGCGCTCGAAGGTTTCATCCCCGTCGCGCGTTGCGTAGTCAGCGCGCCCGCCCGCGTCCACCAGGAGCGTCGTCCCGTCCGGCATCGTCAAGAGGGCCGCGTCGCCCTGGCCCACGTCCAGAAAATCGATCCGCAGCCTGCCGTCGGGCACGCCCGCGCTCAGCGGATGCCAGACGATCACGGCGAAGAGAACTGCGAGCGCGGCGCCTGCGTACTGCGGCTTGCGAAGACGCGCTGTGCCAGAATCCTTCTCCAGCGCCAGCGGTTGCCAGCGCGAGAGCGCGTAGGCCAGGGCCGCGAGCGGCGCGTAGTAGACGACGTAAACAATCGCGGGCCATCCCGTGTACTCTGGCAGGCGCGCGCCCGCCACGCCCCACGCCGCGAACGGGTCAACGCTGTGCGTCATCAGCCAGCAGACTCCTTCCGCGAGCTTGAAGAGCGGCGCGGCGAGCCAAACGCTTAACTGCGAGAGCAGGAGCGCGGCTGCGGCCGTGAGGGCGAGCAGGGCCAGCGCAGCCCCAACCAGAAGGTTGAGCAGCGGCGCGGCGAACGAGAGCCTGTGGAAGTAGAGGACGAGCAGCGGCAGGAGCGCGAGCTGTACGCTCAGCGAGACGACGAGCGCCGCGAACGAGTAGCGCAGGGCGCGTTGCAGGCGCAGCCTTTCGAGGCGCGCGGCCAGCGGCGTCTTGAAAAGCCTGTAAGCGTAGGCGGACATTTCGACCTCGCGCCGCCAGTCGCGCTCGCTCCAGAAGAGGGCTTCGGCCAGCACGCGCAAGGGGCGCGGGGCGCGCGGCGGGTACGGCGTCGCGCGCGTCGGCCGCCACTGGCCCACTTCGCGCAGCTTCTCGACGAGCGGCCAGCCGAGGGTGATGATCGCCAGCACCGAGAGGAAGGTTAACTGGAACGAAGGGTCGAAGAGGTCCGCGGGCCTGTAGACGAGCAGCGCGAGCGTCGCGGCCCCGAGCGCGTTGACAGAATTGGCACGGCGGTGCAGGACGGGCGCGAGCGCGACCAGCGTGAACATCCAGGCCGCGCGCACGACCGACGCCTCCGCCCCGACGGCCATCGTGTAAGCCCAGAGGAACGCGGCCGACGCGAAGAACTGCCACGCGCGCCGCCTGGTTAAGCGCCGCACGAGGAGCAGAGCGAGGCCGCCAATGAAACTGATGTGAGCGCCGCTGATGACGAGGACGTGGAAAGTCCCTCCCTCGCGGAAGCGCTCGGCCGCGTCGCGCGACAGCTGATAGCGGTTGCCCAGGAGCGCCGCTTTCAAGATTCCGCCCGTGCGCTGCGAGAACCCGTCGTCAATCTCGTCGAGCAGCAACCGCCTCCACCCGTAGAGCCACGCGAGCGGGAGAAAGACGCGCTCGTCGTCGAGTCGCTCGACGAGCAAAGGGCTCTTGAGCGTGGCCGTCGCGTCGAGGCCGCGCTGCTCCAGGTACTCCGTGAAGAGCGAGACGCCCGGATTGCGGAACTCGTCCGCGCGTTTGAGCGCGGCCATTACGTACACGCGCGCGCCGTATCGCAACTCAAGCGCCTCGTACTCCTCGCGCGCCGCGCCATCGTACACGGGCGCGAACAGCATCACGCGCCCCGCGCAGTCTCGTTCCTCGCCCTTAAACCTCAGCCTCTCGACCCTCAAGGTCAGGTACAAGCCATCGGGCGCGGGCTCTGGCTCTCGCTCCACGACGCCCGTCACCTCCAAGGGATCGCCCGACTTAATCACCCCCGCGTCGTAAAGACCACTGAGCCGCCCGCCCGAAGCAGCAGTCCTCTTCTCCACAATCATCAAAGCCGCGCCCGCGGCGCAGAACGCCACCACGACGAGCAGCGAAGCCGCGAGCGCCCGCCGCTTCGCGAAAAAATAGACGGCGGCCAGCGAGCACGCCGCCCCGCACGCCAGCACAAGAGCCAGAGGCAGCGCGACGAAGCGCGCGGCGAGAACGCCCAGCGCGAACGACACGGCCAGCACCGCGAGCGGATGAGGCAGAAACATCGGTCGGTAGAGAAACCAATCCCGTCTTGAAAGATGATTTACAGCAGGGTGGAATGCGGCCGACTATAACACGGATTTCGACGCCGCGTGAAGATGAACCTTGACCGAGACTCGCGCCGGAGGCCCCCGCCTCCGGCGCGAGTAGGTGTGCAGCGAATCAGAGAGCGAAGAGGACGGTCGCCGTCCTCATTTCTGCTCCGTGCAGCCGCTCAGGAGAGGCATGTTCTTGAGCAGCTGTGCGTCCAGGTACTCACTCAGGAACGTCACCGGAGGCTCTTTCAAAGTCAGGCGCGAGCAGCTCGCGCGGGCCAGGTCGGCCGGCCGCCAGAGCCAGACCTCCGCGACCCCGCCGTCGTGCGCGGCGACGAGGTACTTATCGTTATCGCCTGTGAACGCGACCACGTCCTTATTCGACTCCGTGCTCCGGTAAGGGAGGCGCGCGACCTCGCGCCGATTCCTGATGTCCCAGATGCGCGCGTAGTTGCCCCCGCTGATCGTGGCGAGGTAGTCGCCGTTGTGAGTGAGGGCGACTGCGAAGACGTCGTTGTCCAGTTTGACCATGATGCTGTTAAAGGGTTGGGGGGCCTTGATGGCGGCGGCAATGTCCAGAACGTGCGCCACGTCTACGTCGGCTACGGCCAAGTACCGTCCGTCCCCGCTGAAGGCGAAGCTCTCGATGTTGTATTTGGTCTCGGCGAGAGTGACCGCCCGGCCCGTGTCGCGCTCCCAGACTTTCAGGTCGGCGCTGGCTATCACCAGATACTTTCCTCCAGGGCTGAAGGCTAGTCGGACCACACTATTCTGGTTCGTGACGGGCGGGATATTCTGCGGGCCGCCGTCGAGACGTGTCACCTGAATTGTTTTACCGCCGGAGGCGAAGTATTTCGCGTCCGGGCTGAAGGCGAGCACCCTGGCGTCGTCCTCATGCTCGACGGTTGCGGCCACCTTGCCGGTCGCCACCTCCCACACCAGCGCTCTGCTCGCAGGGTCCTTGTCATCGCCGTGAAAGATCGCCGCCACGTACTTCCCACCGGCGCTGACGGCGATCTCTTGCCCCACGTCTTCGAGCTTTATCTCGCGGACGACGCGCTTGCTTGCCGTCTCCCAGACTTTGACGCCGTATTTGACGCCGTCGGACTGTGTATTCGCAACGTACTTCCCGTCCGGGCTCACACCGACTGCGATCACATATCCCGAGTCATTCTCTTCGTCTCCTTCGCCTCCAGCCTCGGTGAGGAGTACACTCGAAGTAGACGTGTCCCATATCCGAGGGGGACTGCCCCTTTCGACCAAGTACCTGCCATTCGGGGTCAGAAGCGGGGTGGTGACGGATTCGGACATCGTCTTGTGAATGAAATCGCCTTCGCTCTTCGGCTCCCAGACGCGCAGTTTTCCCGAATTGTCCGCCGTCACCAACTTCCCGCCAGGGCCGAAGTCGAAGTCGCTGAGGTCGTCTTGCAGAACGCGCGTGACCTCGGACGTGACGTCCTTGTCCCACACACGGACAGAGCCCCTGGCGTTCGTCGCCGCGAGGAGTTGCCCGTCACGGCTGAAGACGAGGTCAGTCGCCTCGTCGTCCAGTTTGACGCTGGCGACCGCAACGTTTTCGGCAATATCCCAGACGCGCAGAGTGTTGTCAGCCTCGATGGTAGCCAGGATAGGATATTCCGCCGGGCTGAAGACGATCCGCCGAACCAACGAGGGGTGTCGGAAGGTGGCGCGCGGCGTACTGAAATCCGCATCCTGCACGACCACTATGTCGACGCCGTCTAGCACGGCTACGACTTTATCGTCATAGCTGAAGTAATACTTGTCTTCCACGTCGGGCGTGCCGACGGTGAACTTGGAAGCCTCCCTCCGGTTGACTTCGCGGCCCGTGGACACCTCGCGCAGCGCCTGCGTCCACTGTCCCCCGGCCCTGGTCGGGCTGAGGTTCATGTCCACCTGCAAGTATTTCCCCGTGGGGCTGAAGCTGAGACGGAATATCTGGACCGCTTCCTGTTTCCCGTCAGCGGACGCTTCCATTTTCCAGGAAACATCGCGGTTCTCCTTGAGGTCACGAACGTGGACGGTACTCTCGTCGCTCTCGACGAAGGCGGCGAATCTCCCTCCGCTGCTGAGCGTTAAAAGCGTGACGCCGCTCGGACTGGCGAAGCTCGGCTCCTCGTTTCCCGTCGTCAAGTTCGTTACGGAGACCGTGCCGTCGCCTTTTTTCGTCGCCAGATGCGTCAGGTCCGGGCTGAAGGCGGAATCTTTGACCGGCGCGCGGCGCGTGAGCGAGGGAATCTCCCTGTAGCCGTCGTTAACGTCCAGCACGCGGGCTGTGTAAGACAACGCGGCCGCCGTCTGCTGCGGGTCTTCGCTCACGCTCAAGAGGTACTTGTTATCGGCGGTGAACGCGTTCCTCACGTTGGCGGCGGGCTGCGTCGGCAACTCTGCCGCCAGGCGAGGCAGCAGCGACATCGCCTGTGTGAGTGCTTGATAGCCAATGAGCGGCGGGGCATCAGGCGACTGGAGGATTGACGCCCTGGCGATCATGGCGCTCCGCTGTAGGAGGTTCGACTGCTGGTTCCTGGTGACCTCGGCGAGCGCACCCAACTGGCCGCCGAAGGCGAGCTGGCGCAGACGCTCCGCTTCCCTACGCGCCTCATCGGCCTCATCGCGCGCGGCTATGGCCTTCAGCTCGCTCGCCGTAGCGGCAGTGGCCGACTGCCTCGCCTTTTCTGCTTCACCCTCGGCGCGTGCGCGCTGCTCTTCGGCGATTTGCTTCTGCTTCTCCGCCTCCGCCCTCGCGGCCCTTTCTTTCACCGCCGCCTCCTCGGCGTTCTTACGTTGCTTGTCGGCTTCCTTCTGCGCCTTGACGGCGGCCGCGCCCTGCGTCTCTGCATCCAGCCGCCGGGCTTCGGCGATCTCCGCCTGCTTCTTCGCTTCTTCGCTGCTCTTCTCCGCCTCGACTCTACGGCTTTCCGCCACGGCGCGCGCGTTGTTCGCTTGTCTCGCCTGGCTGAAGGCGTAGATCGAAAGCGGGATCAGCCCCAGGAGCACGAGCAGCGCCAGGGCGGCGGCGATGCGTTGCAGGCGCTTCGTCCAGTTGACGGGCAGGTGCTGGGCGATCCAGTGGCTGTCGAAGACTTTCGCGTAGATCGGATTGCGGACGTGTAACGTGCCTTGCTTGCGGTAGACGATGCCGGAGAGCTTAAGGTGCGACTTGACGATTGACTGCTCCTCGTCTGGGACGGGGCGGCGGCCGCGCAAGACCTCGCGGTAGGTCGAGAGCACGCCCGCCGGGTCCGGCGCGCGCTTGGTCAGCATGTCGCGGACGAATTGCAGGTTGTTGTCCTTCTCGCTCATCTCGCCGAAGAAGACGCTCGCTGTCAAACGCTCCACGTCCTCGCGCGTCCAGTTCTCGCGCCGCTCCTCCGCGACGGCGCGGCAGAGCCGCTGCGTCAGGTAGGGGTGTCCGCCAGTCCACTCCAACACCCACGCGAGCACGCGGCGCGACTCCTCCAACGGCAAGCCCAGCGCGGCGGCCAGCGGCAGCGCCTCGTCGAAGGTGAAGTCCGTGAGGTCCACGCGGTGGCCTATGTTGAAGGGCGTGCGCTGCGGGTCGCGCACGAGGTCGCCCGGCGTCGCCACGCCGATCAGCACGAAGGAGAGTCGCTTCAACTCCGGCGTGTGGGCGCGGGCGTTGTAGAAGTAGCGGACGGCCGCGTAGAAGTCGTCCGTGAAGGGGAGGCTCAGCGTGGTGTCTATCTCGTCTACGAAGACCACCAGGCGGCCCTCGACCTCTTTGAGCGCCACGTCCTTGAAGAACTCGACGAGCCGCTGCGTCATCCCCTCATCCCCGCGCGCCTTCCACCACTCGACGGCGCTGGTCTCAAGCAGCAACTGGTCTTCGATGACGGCCAGCAGCCCCAGGTACCAGTTCTCGACCGTGACCTGCACGCCGATCTGCGTGAGGTCTATGATGACGGAGCGGACGCCCTCCTCGCCCAGCCGCTCGGCCGTGCGGACCATTAGACTCGTCTTGCCCAGTTGGCGCGGGGTCAGCACGTAGCTGAAGGCCCCTGCGCGGCACAGCTCCAACAGCTCGTTGTCAGCCCTGCGCGGGAGGTAGAGGCCCCCGCCCGCCTGCACGGCCCCGCCGACGGTGTAGAGGTTGGTTTGAGGCTTCGGGTCAGACATGTAGGTGCTCCTTGAAGTAGCCTTCGTAAAGCGCGCAGCGCATCAACTCGACCTTGCCCTCGCGGCGCACTAGGCCCGCGCCCCGCAGGCGGAAGAAGATGAGGTCGTCCTGGCAGCGCTGGTGGCGGATGATCTGGCGCAGGGCCTCTATAAGCTCCGTCTTGTTGTGCAACCGGAAGAGATGGTAACGCAAGTGGTCGCCGAACGGGCCGCGGTCGTCCGTGGCGCGTTCGAGCAGTTCCGTGAAACTGAGGCGGCCGCTGGCGATCAGGTACAGCGCGCGGCGCACGAGATACGGGTGGCCGTTGAGCAGGGCCATCAACTGCTGCTCGTCCGCGGGCGTGAGCGGCGAGCCGTGGCGGCGGTTGAGGTCCGAGACCTGTTCGGCCGTGAAGTCCGTCAGGTCTATGATCTCGCCGACGTTGAAGGGCGACTGGTTGAGGTTTTCGATAAGCTGGTAAGGCTCCGTGGAGGTGACAATCGCCAGGTCGAGCCGCTTCCAGAGCGGCGTGAAGGCGCGGCTGTTGTGCCAGTTTCGCAGCATCCCGAAGAAGTCCGAGCGGAAGTCCGCCTCGAAGATGCCGTCCACCTCGTCCATCGCCAGGGCCAGCGGGCCGTCCAGCTCCTTCAAGATGTAAAGGCTGACGTAGCGCGTGCAACGCTGGCTGTTGCCGAGCCCCTCCTTCCAGTAGTCCGCGACGCGGTCCTCCATCCCGAGCGCGTCCGTCAGCCACACGCAAAACTGGCGGAAGAAGAGGTTGGCGTCCTTGAGGGCGGCCTTGTCGAAGAGTTGGAAGTCCAGGAAGGCGACGCGCTTGCCCTCCTCGACCGCCGCCTGCATAGTGCGGATGAGCAAGGAACTCTTCCCCATCTGGCGCGGCCCCTTGATGGTGATGGTCACGCCCTTGCGCCTGATGGTCTCCAGGGCGGCGGCGTCGAACGGGCGCTCGACGTAGAAACGCGACTCCGTGTCCATCGTCCCTTCCGGCAGCTCAAGTGTCACGGGCTGCGCGGCGGGCAGCGGCTGTGCCAGTTTCGCGCCGCCCTCGGCCGGCGACGGCGGCTGGTCGCCACCCGCGACGCCCTCGCTCCGCTCCAGTTCCCCGCCTGAGATGGCCCGCATGATGTTTTCGATGAGCGGCGGCGTGTCGGCCTGTGTGTCCCAAGACGCCCAGTTGATGTGGTTGAGGTACGGCCCCAGCGAGTAAGGGAGCGGCTCGCGGTAGGCCAGGCGGACGGGGAGCAGGGCGGGGCGGCCCTGCTGCTCTTTGGCTACTTCGTGCGCCTTCTCGATCTCGCCTTTGACCATCTCGCTGTGGACGGACTGGGCCGAGAGGAAGGCGATGAAGAAATCGGCGCGGCGAATCTCCTGCTCGATCCGCTCGGCCCAGACCGTGCCCACGGGCATCACCTGATCGATGAAGACCTCGTGTCGCGAGCGCAGGGCCTCGAAGACCTGGCGAGCCACGGCCTCGTCCGGGTCAGAGTTACGCTTGTAGCTGATAAAGATGCGCGCCCCGCCGGATTCCCCGTCGGCCGATGGAGTGGAAGTCTCCATATACTCACCTCGTTAGGTTGGCAAACCGATCCCCGGCGAGAAGGTTTTGAGGTCAAGCAGTTACTCGCTAGAAGGAGCCGGCCCAATCAGCAGGATTGGAAGATATGATCGCGAGAGGCCAATGGGCCAGGGCGGCCTACTGGAAAAGTGCTAGGCGCCTTTCGACGGGCAGCCGGCCCAAGCAAGCTCAGGGAGCAACACGGCTTATAAACCCAGGGCCATCGCTTGTCAATACGCGAGTCTGAAAATGAGAAGACCACGCGGTCCCTGTGCGGCCCGCGTGGTCTTGCCGTGGCGTGAAGGCCAGGTCCTTAGTTCGAGCAGCGTGCGTCTATGATCGTGCGGGCCTTGCGGACGAACTCGGCGGCCCAGGCTTCGGCCGGCTCGTCGCGCTCCTGGTTGCGCGAGGCGCGGAAGACGCGCGTGATGAGGCTGTTGCTCTTCTCCGCGTCGAGGAGCCGCTGAAGCCCTGTGGCGAGGAGCTGGCGGCCCTCCTCGCTGATGCCCGTGTCACCGACGCTCTTGGCCGTCGTCGTGCAGCGGCCGCCGCTCACCTTGATCGGGTCTTTGCCCCTCCACCTTTCGAGCCGCGCTTTACTCTCGCTGGAGCTGGAGTAGCCGAAGGTCGAGCCCATGTCGCTGACGTAGAAGACGGCCTGGCCCTCCTTGCAGATGCGCGTGCCGCCGGGAAGCTTCTGCGAGTCCAGGCAGGAGAACTTCTGGTTGTCCGTCTTGGTGTCGCCGTGGTCTATGAAGGCGAGCCACAGCTTGAAGGCGTCAATCTCGGCGCGGCGCGCGCCGCCCTGCGAGAGACCAGAGAGCGCATCGGAGATGGAAGCGCCATCCTTGTTGCTGCACTTCACGTCGATGCCCTTGCCGAGCGGAAGCTCTATGCCCGCGGCCGGCTGGAAGGGCGAGAACGGCGCGCCCTGGAAGCCGCTCGTCAGACTCTTCTCGCAGTCCGGGCAGGTCACGTCCGCGACCCACTCGTCGTCCGCGAAGAAGCCGAGCGCCTTCGAGAAGCGCGACGAGAGGAACTCGCCGTAAATCTCGCCGTTCCTCTTATCGCGCGACTGCCCCTTGAAGTGTGGCTTCACCTTGTAACGGATCAGCTCGCCGTCGTCGTCCATGACGCCCGAGACAGAGCAGTGGAATTTCGGTGTGGTGCCAGCGCCCTTGTCTGGGTCTTTGTTCGCCATGCACCTGAGGGGCTTGCCTAGCCCACTTTCGTTCACCTCGGGCGCGCCTTTGCGCGGACCTTTGCTGGTGCTGTAGCCGAGGACAGGATCGTAGTCCGGGTCCGGCTCCTGCCAGACCTTCGCCGTCCGCTCGGCGACCGCACGCGCCTCCTGCGTGAAGCATGACTCCTGGGCCGCGGCTGGCAACGCCAGGAAAATAAGGAGCGCGGCAACGGCAAACGGCTTACGAAGCATAGGTGTCCCTTTCGTCTTAAGAGAAGCCCTGGTCGTCTCAGTCCCAACCCGACGACGCGCGAGTGATGAGGAGAGTTCGTCTGCCAGATGAATTTATTTGTCGCCCGGTCCGATGTCAAGGGGCCGCGCCTGGGCCTCGGCAGGGAGATACCATCTTTGTTCCGTCTCCCAACATCAATGAAATTTATTATTGACAGCAGCCTCTTTCGGGATTACCCTCTAACCGCCTATAGCCTTATGGATTTATTATTCTCAGCCTCGCGTTAGAAAACTCACTCAAGCAGGACAATAGATGCAGCACCCCACTCTCGCTGCCATATTCCTCGTAACGAAAAAGCCTAGCTGGCGCTTTGCTGTTACAGGTATGCACGGGCGGCCGGGGAAGCTTCGTTCGCTTCCTGGTCTGTCTTGACGAACTGAAAAGCCCTGCGGTCACTGGCACGTGACCGCAGGGCTTTTGAAGCAATACAGCCTCCGCACTTGCGCGCAGAGAATGCACCGCCTCGGCAACGTACATTCTAGCGTAGAGGGCGGCGTGAACTCAACTTCTCCCACAGGAGTTATGCCGCTATGTTCGCCACTCGTCCTCACGCTCGGCTTGGCAATGTTCTTTGTTGCTTCCTCTCTTACGCGCTGATCATCTCCCTGTGCGCCCCCGCAGCACTCGGCAAGGAGGAAGCCGCTCCTGATTCTGAGAAGAGACCTCTGGCTCATGTGCCTATGAAGAAAATTGCACAGAGCAGCAGCCGCCGCCGCAGCCGCGCGGGTGAACTTATCCTTCGGTTCCGGGAAGGCGTCTCCGAACGCGACAAGAACGCGATTCGCGGCGCGAGAGGGGCGCGCCGCAAGAAAACTCTACGGGGCCGTTCACGCATCGAAAAGTGGGAACTGTCGGCCGGACAAGAGCCGGAAGCACTAGCGGCACAGCTTCGCTCTCTCCCCGCCGTCGAATTGGCCGAGCCGAACTATCTGATCTCACGCGACGAGCTTCTCCCCAATGATCCACAATTTTCGGAGCAGTGGGCTCTCCGAAACATCGGGCAGAGCGGGGGGCTCTCTAACTCTGACATAAGCGTCGCACAAGCCTGGGAGACCACCACCGGAGCGCCGACGACCGTCGTCGCCGTCATCGACAGCGGCGTCGATTTCACGCACCCGGACCTACAGAACAACCAGTGGACGAACGCGGCGGAAAATGCTGACGGCGGCGACAACGACAACAACGGCCTTGTAGATGACTTGCATGGCTGGGACTGGATAACCGGCGGCGGGAATATCATTGACGAGCAGGGGCACGGGACCATCGTCGCCGGCATCATCGCCGCGCAGGGCAACAACGGAGTCGGGACAACCGGCGTGATGTGGCGGGCAGCTTTGATGAGTCTGCGGGTGCTCGACAACACAGGGACGGGGAGCGTGGCGGACGCCGTCGAGGCCATCGACTACGCCGTGGATCACGGCGCGCAGGTCATTAACTGCTCCTGGGGCACGGACGAGGACTCTCTGGCGTTGAAGGACGCCATCCAGCGCGCGGGGACGAGGGGCGTGGTGGTCGTCTCTTCTGCCGGCAACAGCGGGAGGGACATAGATGCTACTCCCTATTACCCCTCTTCCTTCGGTCTCTCCAATCAGCTCTCCGTCGCCGCGACCGACAGCTCCGACCATCTCGCCTCGTGGTCGAACTACGGCGCGACGCACGTCACCGTCGCCGCGCCGGGCGTGGACATTCTGACGACGACGATGGGCGGCGGCTACACGACCGTCAGCGGCACCTCTGCTTCGACGCCGATGGTGACGGGCGTGGTGGGACTGATTAAGACACAGCGGTGGTGGCTTTCTGCCTCCGGGACGCGGGCCGCGGTCGTGGCCGGCGCGCGCCCTGTGGCGGAACTCAACGGCAAGATTGCTGCGGGCGGTGTGGTCAATGCGGCGGGCGCACTGGCAGCTATGCTTGACCCTGAGCCTGAGCCGACACCGACGCCGACGCCGACGCCGGGCGGCGGGACTTCCGGCACGTCTGAGGGCACCCCAGGCCCTAACCTGCCCGACTTAGATGCGGCGCGTAACATAGAGTCTACGGACCCTGTGGCCCCAGCGGCCATCCGCGCCGACCTCTGCCCGGATTGTGACCCGAACGAGGGCGACCCGCCCCCGGCCTCCGGCTCCGACCCCTACTTCGCCACGGCTCGCACCCGTCCGCAGAACGAGACGGGCGAGCGTGGCGTTGACCTGGGCTCGCGCAACTTCGGCTGGGGCCTGACATTGGTCAGCCTTCCGGGTCGCGCCGGCATGGACCTCAACATCGGCATCTCTTACAACTCGCTGGTCTGGACGAAGCAGGGCACAGCCATGATGTTCAACGCCGACCGCGGGAACCCCACACCCGGCTTCCGCCTCGGCCTGCCCACCTTGGAGGCCGAGTACGTCAACGAGGACGACGCCATCGGCTCCTACCTGCTCGTGCTGCCTTCGGGGCGGCGCGTTGACCTCAAGAAGATCAGCGCGACCGCCACGGGCGCCACCTACGAGTCGCAGGACGGTTCCTACGTCCAGTTGGTCGTGACTTATAGTGCGGCAACGACCCACGTCGTCAGGACCCCGGACGGCACGCAGTACCAGTTCGGCTTCACGGTCGGGGGCTACGGGCTGAACTGCACGCGGGTGCAGGACCGCAACGGCAACTACATCTCCATCAACTACGCGAACGGGAAAGTCAGCCAGATGGTTGACGCGCTCGCGCGCACCGTCAACTTCAACTACGACCCAGTGGACGGACGGCTCAGCTCCATCACACAGAACCGGGGCGGGACAGTCTACACCTGGGCCACGTTCGGCTACGGCAACCTGGCGATCAACACATGGTGGTCTGGCCTGAGCTACCTGGGGCCGCAGGGCTCGATCCCCGTCCTGACGCAGATCGGCCTCGGCGACGGGACGCGCTACAACTTCGACTACACCTCCTGGGGCCAGGTCTGGAAGATCCGCCGCCACGCGCAGGACAATCATCTGCTCTCCTACATCTCCTACAACCTGCCGCTCACGGCCTCGGCCCCGCAGACCGACTGCCCGCGTTTTACCGAGCACCGCGAGTGGGCGCAGAACTGGAACGGGGACACGGACGGCACGCCCACGGCGGCCGAGGAGGCCGTCACCACCTACAGCGTGGACCCGAACAGCGCGGGCGGCGAGCAGCCTGCGTGGAGCCATGTCACCACCCCCGACGGCACGATCTACAAAGAGTTCTTCGACACGTCCGCCACCTGGATGAAAGGGCTGACGACCGCGACGGAAGTGTGGGACGACCCCAACCCGCTCGACTCAGACAACACCAAGGTGAAGGTGAAGTGGACAGAGACCGAGTGGACGCAGGACTCGACGACTCTTACTTACCAGAAGAACCCGCGCCCCACGATGCACACCGTCTTTGACTCGGCGGGCAACGGGCGGCGCGAAAAGTACACTTACACGGGGGTGAGCGCCTTCAGCCTGGTGACGGACGTGGACGAGTACGAGGTCGTGGGGACGACCGAGACTCCCAAGCGGCGCACGCACGCTACCTACAACCTCACGACCCCCTACAGGAACGCCCGCATCATCGGGCTCGTCCTCTCCAGGTTCGTCTACAGCGACGTGACAACCGACCCGGCCAAGATCGTCTCGAAGGTGGACTACCAGTACGACGAGGCCGGGTGGTTCAAGGATGCGGGGGTGGCGCTCACGAACCACGACACGGCCTTCGACGGGCAGACGACCTACGGCGGCCGCGGCAACCTGACGAGCGTCAGGCGCTGGGATGCTAGCGACTCCGCCAACAGCGCCAAGCTGGTCGAGTCCAATATCGGCTACGACAGCGCCGGGTCCGTCGTCCTGTCCAGGGACCCGCTCGGCCACACGACTAATGTTGACTTCGCCGACTCTTTCTCCACAACCGTCGGCGTCACCACGCGCGCCTACCCGACCAAAGTCACGCCCCCGCTGACGACAGCCGAGCAGGCGAATGACGACGACTTCGCCACGACCACGCAGTACAACTACGACACCGGCGTGGTGATGAAGACGACCCGCCCGGTCAACAATACGGGCGGCACGACAGGTGACTTGGTCACCTTCGCGGACGTGAACTATCTGTACGACACGGCCAGTAGACTCGTGAGGGCGACTAACGCCGCCAACGGTGCCTACACGCGCTGGGTCTACCCGACCAGTAACACGCTGGTCCAGCAGTACCAGACCGTCCACAGCACGGCCGAAGTCTATACAACCGAACTGCTGGACGGGGCGGGGCGCGTGCGCGGGGCCTCGGCCGAGCACCCTGGCAGCGCCGGCCTCTACAGCGGGCAGTACGTCGTCTACGATGCAATGGGCAGGGCCGTGAAGCGGTCGAATCAGACCGAGATGACAAGCGCGTGGGCCGCGGCCGGGGACGACGCGGCGGCGGGCTGGAAGTATACGCTTCAGAGTTACGACTGGCAGGGCCGCCCGCTGGTGACGACCCACGTGGACGGCACGACCCGGACGAACTCTTACGGCGGGTGCGGGTGCGCCGGCGGCGAGCAACTGACCAGTACGGATGAACGCGGGCGCAAGAAGGTCTTCAAGAAAGACTCTCTCGGCAGGCTCAAGACGGTCGAGGAGTACACCTTCGGCGGGGCGGTCTACTCGACGACCGCCTACACCTACGATGCGCTGGATCATCTCGTCGGGGTCAATCAGGCAGGGCAGATGAGGACCTTTAGCTACGACGGGCACGGGCGGCTGCTGACGCGCACGACGCCTGAGCAAGGGGCTTCAACCTACGCCTACAACAAGGACGACACGGTGCAGAAGGTGACGGACGCGCGCGGGGCGACTATCACCTTCGCCTACAACTATCGACGCCAGCCGACGAGCGTGACCTACGGTGTGCCGGCAAACGTGGTGGGCCTGGAAGCCACGCCGAACGTCACCTACACCTACGACTCGGCCGGCAACCGCACCGCCATGACGGACGGGCAGGGCACGGCCAATTATCATTACAACTCCGTGTCACAGATGGACTGGGAGTCGCGCACCTTCACGGGGCTGACGGGTGACTACAAACTCGCTTATCTCTACAACAAGTCTGGAGGCGTGACCAGGGTGACGGCTTCTGGGCCAGTCGCCTCCTTCGGCTCCAGCGTGCAGGTCACCTACGTCCGGGATAAGACGGGCAAGCCCACCTCCGTGACCGGCTCTGGCTACGCCGGGGTGACGAGCTATGTCACGGGTATCACGTACAGGGCCTTCGGCGCGCCCAAGCAGATCAACTACTCGACGGGCAACTCGCTGGCTTTGGAATATGACGCGGACCTGCGGCTGACGAAGTGGGACGTGGCGGGCGCGGCCTTCGGGTGGGATTACAAATACTCTACGCCTGGGCTCCAGGAGAAGACCGGGAAGGTGGCCTTCGCCGACAACCTGTACGACGCGACCCTCGACCGCTCATACGAGTACGACCACGTGGGCCGGCTGATTAAGGCGCACACGGGCACGGAGGCCAACGCGCACGCCGGCAACGGAGCCTCCTGGGGGACTCTTGACGGCCCCTATTCGGCGACCTATACTTACGACAAGTTTGGCAACATGACGGATCGCGACGGCTGGGGAGTGCCCGGCGCGCAGTACGTCACCCACCCACCCTACGGGGCCAACAACCGCCCTGCCGTCAACCCGGCGACAGGTTCGGCCATGTCCTACGACGCGGCCGGAAACCTCCTGAGTGACGGCGCAATCACCTATACCTACGACGCGACCGGGCAGCAGATCACTGCTGGCGGGACTGACCTGGCGCAGGCTTATGACGGCGACGGGCTGCGGGTCAAGAAGACGGAGGACGGGTTGACGACGACCTTCTACCTGCGGAGCAGCGTCCTGGGCGGCAAGGTCGTCGCCGAGATCGGCGGCAGTTCGCCTTACGCCGGGGAGATGACGCGGGGGTACGTCTACCTGGGCGAGCAGTTGCTGGCCGTGCAGGAGGGGCGCGAGGACGCCAGCAAGCCCGACCGCGTCCTCTGGGTGCATCAGGACCCTGTGACGAAGAGCCAGCGGCTGACCGACAGCACGGGCGCGGTGGTCAGCACGGTTGACCTGGACCCGTGGGGCGGGGAGACCGGCAGGAGTGAATTCCAGAGCCAGCAGCCGCGCCGCTACACCACCTACGAGCGGGACTCGGACGGCGGCGACGACGCGATGTTCAGGCGCTACGAGAGTAAGGCGTCGAGGTTCGCGCAGCCCGACCCCTACGACGGCAGCTACGTCCTCTCGGACCCGCAGAGTTTTAACCGCTACTCGTACACGCAGAATGACCCTGTTAATTTCATAGACCCGAGCGGGCTAATGAAGCAGATATGTGGGCTCTGGGGATTTCCGGGCGCTGAGCCCGCCGACCCCTTGACATATCGATACGTTTGCTTTGGCGCCAGCATTCCATTTTACGGGTATGACAACGAGAAGCCCCGCGAGGGTGGTGGGACTGCCCCCCCAAAACAGGAAGATTATGAGGAATGCCGCTCCAAAGCGCTACACGCACTTGGAGCCGAACTACAGGGTAAGGCTAATGATTTCCCGACCACCGGAGACAAAGTGGAGGATGCCCTTGTGCAAGCCGCGGCTGGCTATGCAACAGGTGGAATCGCAGGCGCAGTAGTAGGCGCTGCCGTAAGTATATATACATCGACGAAGGCAGAAGAAAGACTTGAACGCGGGCCGGTTAATACGTTTTATAAGGCCGCTGCCGAATGCGATAAAATTCGTGAGAGGGAGAGGAGAGCGAACGCTGGAGCTAAAGCAGGCGCTGTGAGTGCGCGCCCGCCTAATATCATTGTCCAAACCAGGCAGTTCGGGACTTTCTCGCTCCACCGCTATAGGGTACTCCACGGCTATACTTTGTTTGGGGAGCGTGTTTTTGAATGGCGCGGCCCGAACCCGATGGACCCGATCCAATCTGAAGTTGAGGGGCGACGCTAAGCCATGTTCGTTCCGGGCAAACACCGCAACCAGCAGGGGCGATTTACTCTGAAAGCAGTGCGATGCATAAAATGAACAAAGCTAGGTGGGAAATGACTAAGGTCAGAGGCATCTGGCGCTTTGTGCTGCTGTACGGCGTTCTATGGTGGGGCGGCGTAATGTTGATGGTCAGGTTTTTACTAGATCATTTTGTCTGGCATAGACCTTGGGGTGCGGAAATGGCAATAACTTACATTGTCATCATGTTGCTCGGAGGCTCTGTCGTTGGACTTCTCGGTTGGGTAATAAATAAAGCCAGAAATGGGTAATTGCAAGAACACAATATGGTGAAGTCTGATGGCAGTCGCTGTCCAGCCCCGTAGAGTTAATGAAATTATGCCTACCAAACTCTGCCGAACCTCACGCCACGAAAACCGTTCAATTCCTCACATAGCGAGTTGCTCGTCGGACTGGCGCAACGACTTTTGTGGGGGCTAAGTACTGCATGAGCACAAGCAAGATTTTTCCGCGAGCTGCGGCGTGCCTTCTTTTCATAGTTGGGGTGGCCGTTCTCACCGATTGAATCGAACCCCTACTACTGGCGGGGGCTGGAATCAATGCGCGGTGAATATTACTTCGACCGGGCCACGGGGGAGGAGTACGTTGAGTTCAGCACGACTCCCAATTACTTCAAGAGCAAGCAGGCGCGGGTCCGAATAGAGATTGCTAAAATCCCATCTCCCTGAAAGAAATAATCTCCGCAGACTGTCGTTGGTCATTAGTCGCATCTACTCTTGTAATAGTCGCATCCTCTTTTGTGTAGTCGCATTTACTTTTGTGTTTTCAGATG
Organism: uncultured Acidobacteriota bacterium; assembly: GCA_963848875.1. Lineage (GTDB taxonomy): Bacteria > Acidobacteriota > Blastocatellia > Pyrinomonadales > Pyrinomonadaceae > QHXM01. Next base: position 2,242,947 of record CAWKFJ010000005.1, on the reverse strand, counting down.
GCCGCCTTTGAGGTGGACGACCGTCTCGACGTGGTGTGTCTGCGGGAACATGTCGAAGGCGGCGACCGATTCGAGGTGGTAGCCACCGGCCGTGAGGGCTTTGAGGTCGCGGGCGAGGGTGGCGGGGTCGCAAGAGACGTAAACGATGCGGCGCGGGGCGAGCGCGAGGATTCCTTCGACGGCCCCCTCTTCGGCCCCGGCGCGCGGCGGGTCTAAGAGGACGAAGTCCACGGGGGCGACTGCGGCGGCCGACTCCCTCAGCCAGTCAGCGACTTTGCCGATCTCGAAGGTCACGTTGTCGAGCGCGGCGTCGGCCAGGTTGCGGTGGGCGAAGCCCGCGGCCGCGGCGCTGGCCTCGACGCCGTGGACGCGCGCGAAGTTTTGGGCCAGGGGGAGCGTGAAGAGGCCAGCGCCGCAGTAGAGGTCAACCGCGGTGTCGCCGCGCGCGTCGCCCGTGGCGTGGGCCACGAGCGGCTCCAGGAGCGCGTGGTTGATCTGGAAGAAACCTTCGGCGCTGAAGCTGTAGCGGTGGCCGCCTATCACGCGGCTGACCTCGCGCGTCGGCAGCCCCGGCGCGGGCGGCGCGAGCGACGCGCCCTCGTCGCCCGCGACCGCCTGAAACTCCGTCAGCTCCTCCGGCAACTCCCCTTCCCTCATGCGCCCGCGCAACGCTTCGAGCGTCGCTTCCAACTCCGGGACGAGGACAGGGCACGCGGCCACGTCGCAGACGCGGTGGGAGGCGCGCTCGAAGTAGCCCAGCCGTTGGCGCAAAGAGTCGCGCTGCCACTGCGCGCGCGAGCGGTAGTTCCAGACAAAAGGCGAAGGCGTGATCGGAATCTCTCCCGCAAAGTCCACGCGCGCGATGCGGCGCAGGCAGTCGCGTATGATTTCGACTTTGGCGTCGAGTTGGGCGGCGTAGCTCAATTGCTGAAAGTCGCAGCCGCCGCACCGGCCGAAGTAGGGGCAGGGCGGCTCGACGCGCGCGGGCGAGGGCTCGACGACTTCCACAATGGAAGCGAAGCTCACGCGCCCCTGCGTGCGCTCGACGCGCGCGAGGACGCGGTCGCCCGGCGCAGCAAGGGCGACGAGCAGGGTTTGGCCGGCGGCGTGCGCGAGCCCCGCGCCGCCCGGCAGGATGCGCTCGATGGTGACTTCGAGAAGCGCGCCCGACGGCTGCCGCTGCTCTCTCGGCTTGCCTTTGCTTATTGGTCGCTTCCGCTTTCGCATCAGAGGTAGAACAGACTTAAACGCGGCAGGCCGTGCGCCTCGCGCAGGCGCTTGAAGACCAGATTGTTGAGCGTCTGCTCGTAGACGGATTGCTCCATGCGGCCGCGATAGGGCTGCAACTGCTCTGCGGCCTCGGCGCGGACTTTCACCAACTCGCGCGCCGGAAGGTTCGCCTCAAGCGCCGCGTCGAGCAGCTTCTCCAAACTCGTCAGAGACTCCTCCAACTTCTCCGCGTCGGCGCGTGCCGCGCGCGAGAAGTCCTCCTTCAGCTCACCGAGGCGTGCGGCGGCTCGCTGGAGCGCGTCGCAGAGATCGTCCTTGCGCGATCTCTTCCGCTCGTCGCAAATCTTCTGTAGCGACTGGCGCGCGCGCTCCAGGTGTTCGAGGATGGCTGCGCGCGAGAAAGGCAGCGCGTCGTCCGCCGCGGCGTTGTCGCCGTTCCCGTTCCCGGCCGCGGCCCCGACCTGCGCCTCTTGCCACTCCGCGAACTGCGCCTCGACCTCCTCCTGGCAGTAGAGCAGCGACTTGACTGTGCGCCGCCGCGGCTTCGCCTCGAACGAGTCGAACGAGCGCTCGATGCCGCGCAGCGCGACGTGCAGCGGCACGCCCATCTCCTTCCAACTCTCTATCAAAGCCCAGTCCATAGGGCTCAGCAGCAGGTGCTTGCCCCGCCGCCGGATGAAGGTGTCTTCGATTTCTGTGAAGTAGTTGAAGTAGTTCAAGTCAACTGACCACTATTTCTTTCGTAAATCAGCCTGAGCCCTTCGAGCGTCAGCGTGCTGTCAACTGTGCCAATTAATTCCGAGCCGGTGCTGATGAGGGAGGCGAGGCCGCCCGTGGCGACGACGCGCGTCTCCGGGCCAAGCTCCGCGAGCATCCTTTTCAGGATGCCGTCAACCAAACCAACGAAGCCGTAGTAAAGGCCCGACTGCATAGAGCCGACAGTCGAGGCGCCTATCACCTTTTCGGGCCGCTTGATCTCGACGGGCGGCAGGCGCGCGGCCCGCTGAAAGAGCGCCTCCGACGAGATGCTGATGCCGGGCGTGATGACGCCGCCCAGATATCTGCCTTGCGCGTCGATGGCGTTGAAGGTCGTCGCCGTCCCGAAGTCCACGACGATGCAGGGCGCTCCGTACTTGTGTATGGCCGCGACCGCGTCAACCAGCCTGTCGGCTCCGACATCCGACGGCGGGCTGTAAAGAATCTCCAGCCCCATCGGCGTCGCGTGATCGATCATCAGCGGCGTCACGTTGAAGTAGACCTCCGCCATTCGCTTCAGGGTGTAGTTGAGCGGCGGCACGACCGATGCCATCGCGATGGCCTTGATCTCCGCCGCGTCAATGCCGGCGAGCTGGAAAAGGTTGCGCGCGTAGACGCCATACTCGTCCACCGTGCGCACCCGCGCCGTCGTCAACCGCCAGTGCGTCACCAGCCGTTCGCCCTCGAACACCCCGAGCGTCGTGTTCGTATTGCCTGTGTCAATAACTAGAAGCATATTAAAAAATGATGAACGATGAATAATGAGTAAAACCTTCTCTCTTTTATTCATCATTCATCACTCATCATTTCCTCGCAAAGATGTGATGTCGCCCGCGCGCACGATTCTGATTTTTCCCTGGTCTGTTTCTACACGTAAAGCGCCGTCGGGTTCAAGGCCGCGCGTCAGGCCGTCGAAAGTTTCCGCCGCGAGGGCGACGCGGACCCGTCGCCCTCGCGCGTAGGAAGAGTGGCGCGACCACTCGCTGACGATTTCCTGCGCGCCGCCTGCGGCCTGTAGCGCGGCGTAGCGGCGGAAGACTGCGCCGAGGAGCGATTGCAGCAGCGTCTCCGCGTCGTGCGCCTTTCCCGTGAGCGACGCGACGGAGGTGGCCGTCTCTTTCAGCTCGGGCGGGAAGGCTTGATCGTCCAGGTTGACACCGATGCCCAGGATGACGGCGCGGCCCGTTTGCGTCTCGACCGTCTCGGCCAAAATCCCGCAGAGCTTACGCCCATGAGCCACGATGTCGTTCGGCCACTTGATGTCCGCTTCGAGCGTACACGCTTCTATGAGCGCGTCGCGGACGGCGAGCGCCGCCGCGAGCGTGATGAGCGGCCAGGCTTGGGGCGCGAGCCGTGCGGGCCTGAGGACGATGCTGAGATAGAGGCCCGCGTCCCTTTGCGAGACCCAGGCGCGCTCGCGCCGCCCGCGCCCGCTCGTCTGCTCGCGCGCGACGACGCACAACCCCTCTGGCGCGCCCGCCGCGGCCTGCCGCGCCGCCTCCGTGTTCGTAGAGGGCAGCGAATCAAACCTGAGGATGAGTGGCTTCATTATCTTCTTGCGGGAATCAACCTAGTACGATAGCTTCTCACCGTCAAGCGGCTTTGAAACCGAGATCGCACGGGAGGATTTTTGTCATGAAAAACTTCGGCCTGCTGTTTCTCTCCACGCTGCTCGTCCTCTCCCTGAACAACGCCGGCACGGCCCCGCCGGACTTCCCTGCGGGGAAGATCGTAGACCTCTCGCACCCCTTCGACGCAGACACAGTCTACTGGCCCACGGCCGAGGGCTTTAAGCTCGACAAGGATTTCGAGGGCGTGACCGAGAAGGGCTACTACTACGCCGCCAACAAATTCTCGACCGCCGAACACGGCGGCACGCACATAGACGCCCCCGTTCACTTCGCCAAAGGCCGCCACACTGTTGACGAAATTCCGCTCGAACAGCTCATGGGCGAAGCCATCGTCGTCGATGTCGTGAAGCAAGCGGAAGGCAACCGCGACTATCAGGTGACGGCCGACGATTTTCTGAAGTGGGAGAAGGCGAACGGCCAAATTCCAAAGGGCGCGATTGTCATCCTCCGAACCGGCTACGCAAAATTCTGGCCCGACCGCAAGCGGTACATGGGCACGGACGAGCGCGGGGCCGACGCTGTGCCAAAACTCCACTTTCCGGGACTGCACCCGGAGGCCGCGCGCTGGCTCACCACCAACCGCTCCATCAAAGCCATCGGCCTCGACACGCCGAGCATAGACTACGGCCAGTCAACGCTCTTCGAGAGCCACCGCGTTCTCTTCGACAAGAACGTCCCGGCCTTCGAGAACCTGGACAACCTGGATCAGTTGCCGACAAAAAATTTCACGGTCGTGGCGCTGCCGATGAAGATTAAGGGCGGGAGCGGCGGGCCGCTGCGTGCCATCGCCATTGTGAAAGAGAAGCGATGAGTGGCGAGATTGACTGGTTCCCCATCAAGCTCTCGTTCGCGGTGGCCGGCGCGGCGACGCTGATTTCGCTCGCGGCGGGCGGGCTTCTCGCGTGGCTGCTGGCGCGCAAGCGCTTCCCTGGGCGCGACCTGCTCGACGCCGTCATCACGCTGCCGCTCGTGCTGCCGCCGACCGTGCTCGGCTACTACCTGCTCGTCCTGCTCGGCACGCGCTCATCCCTGGGCGGCTTCCTCTACAGGAACTTCGGCATCCGTCTGACCTTCACGGTGACGGCGGCCGTCATCGCCGCGACGATTCACGCGCTGCCGCTCGTGACTAAAAGTCTGCGCGCGGCGTTCGAGGGCGTTGACCCGCAGCTTGAAGCCGCGGCGCGCACACTCGGCCTTAATGGGCGGCGCATCTTCTTCCGCGTGACGCTGCCGCTCTCGGCGCGCGGCGTGCTGGCGGCGACGGCGCTGGCGTTCGCGCGCGCCCTCGGCGACTTCGGCATCACGATCATGATCGCCGGCAACATCCCCGGCAAGACGCAGACGGCCTCCGTCGCCATCTACGACGCCGTCCAGGCCGGCCGCGACAACGAAGCCCTCACCCTCGCCGTCATCGTCTCCCTCATCGCCGCCGCCACCCTCTACTTCATCAACCGCCTGAGCAGTAATCAGTAGTCAGTGGTCAGTGGTCAGTGGTCAGTTAACAGAAAAACGTCTTTGCCTTTAACTGACCACTGACCACTGACCACTGACCACTGTTTTCTCTTGACCCTGGAATTGATTCCGGGCTTTACAATGCCTCTGGTATGGCTACGAAAGAGAATCTTCGGTCGGGCGAGTTGGCGCGGCTCGCGGGCGTGAGCACGGACACGTTGCGCCATTACGAGCGCAAGGGCGTGCTGGCCAGGCCGCGACGCGGCGCGAACGGCTATCGCGCGTACGGGCCGGAAGCCGTCGAGCGCGTGCGGCTGGTGCGGCGCGCGCTGGCGGTCGGGTTCACGCTGGACGAGCTGGCGCGCATCCTGAAGGAGCGCGAGACGGGCCGCGCGCCGTGTCGGACGGTGCGCGAGCTGGCGGCCGCGAAACTCGCGGAGATCGAAGAGCGCCTCGGCGAGATGAAGGCCGTGCGCGACGAGCTGCGCGCGACGCTGAAAGACTGGGACAAGAGGCTCGCTCACGCGCGGGCGGGCACGCCGGCGCGCCTACTCGAAGCGCTGGCGACCGACGGCGGGCCGCGAAAGCCGAAGGCGACTCTCGCATGGACTCGAAAAAAGAAAAGGAGAAACGATGAAGCTTAAGACAATTCTTCTGGCAATCACGCTTCTGACGGCGGCCTGTGCGGCGACGGGCAGCGGCAGCGTCCCCTCTCAGCAGGAATCGAGCACGCACGAGAAGCACTCCGCGGGCGTCCACGAGCGCGGCGATAAAGCGATGGGCTTCTCCCAGAAGGCCGCGACCCATCACTTCCGGCTGACGCCCGAGGGCGGCGCAATCGAAGTCGAAGCCAACGACCCTCAGGACACGGCCAGCCGCGCGCAAATCCGCATGCACCTCAAACACATCTCTCAGATGTTCGCCGAGGGAGACTTCGACGCGCCGATGTTCATACACGACCAGACGCCGCCCGGCGTGCCCGACATGAAACGGCTGAAGGCGGAAATCAAGTACGAGTTCGAGCAGACGGAGCGCGGCGCGCGCGTCCGCATCAAGACGAGCAACAGGGAGGCCCTCACGGCCGTCCACGACTTCCTCCGCTTTCAAATCAAGGAACACGAGACGGGCGACCCGCTGGAAATTAAAAATTAGAAATTAAAAATGCAAAATGGAAGATGAGGGCCTCGTTCTTTGTCCTCCATTTTGCATTTTTCATTTTGAATTTTTAATTCTTCAGATCAGGCCGCGGAACTTGGAGGCGCTCGCGTCGTAGCCGGGGAAGAGCGATTTGAGGTTGGTATTGCCGAGGTGTTTCTGTGCCAGTTCTCCGAAGACATCGCGGAAGTCCGTGGTCAGCGCGAGGTCGCGTCCCTCGTGCAGGTCGGACGCCTTGAGCCCCGGCCAGTCGCCGTAGACGCGACCGCCGCGCACGCCACCGCCGATGACGAACATCGCGTTGGCGTGGCCGTGGTCTGTGCCGCGAGTGCCGTTCTCGCGCGCCGTGCGGCCGAACTCGGACATCGTCAGGATGACTACGTCGTCCATCCGCGCGCCGAGGTCCGTCGCCAGAGCAGTGAGCCCCGCGCCGAATGAGCGCAGGAGGTTCGCCAACTGCCCACGCGCGCCGCCCTGGTTCGAGTGCGTGTCCCAGCCGCCCACGTCCGCGAAGGCGACTTCGAGTCCGACGCCTGCCTTAATCATCTGCGCGATTTGCAAGAGGCTCCGGCCGAAAGGCGTCTGCGGGTACTGCGCGCCGTTCTCCGGCCGGTACTGCGCCGGGTTGACTCGCTTCAAAAAATTGACCGCCTCGAAAGTCTCGCGCCCCGTCCCGCCGAGCACATCGTTGACGCTCTCGTCGTAGATGGCTTCAAACCCTCCCTGCACGTTGCCTGAGTAAGCGCCCGCGCGGATGGAGAAGTCCGCGAGGTTCGAGACGGCGACCGCAGGCGCTGTCCCATAAAGAGCGCGCGGCATGTTCTGCGTCATCGAGACGGCGCGGAACGGCGAGGACTTCTCTTCGCGTTTGGTTTGCAGGTGACGGTTGAGCCACCCGTCCGGCGTCCCCTTGCGGCCGGGCGTGGCGGACTCCATGTAGTCCTGCGCGTCGAAGTGCGAGCGCGTCGAATCCGGCGACCCCGCTGCGTGGACGACGGCCAGTCGCTTCGCGTCCCACAGCGGCTTCAACGACGCGAGCGATGGGTGCAGGCCGAAGAAGCCGTCCAGGTCAACGGCCGACTCGCCTGCGGACGAACCTGCGCCCTTCGGCGGTCCAATCCGCAGCGTCGGGCGCAGACTGTAATAACTACTCTCGCCGTGCGGCACGACCACGTTCAGCCCGTCCACCGCGCCCCGCTGGAAGATAGCGATTAAGACCTTGCGACGGCCGCCGCTCCCCTGGATTCCTTGTGCCAATACCGCGCGCCGCAGAAACGACGGGACAGCCTGCGCCGCGCCCACACTCGCCAGCGCCACGCCGCCCGATTTGAGAAAAAATCTTCTATTCATTTTCTGTCTCTCACTGCCTTTGAAATTCGGGCGAGCCCAGAATCAGGCCGACGACTTTGACGAGTTCCGGGTTGCTGACCCTGGAGAGGTCTACGGATGCGGCGCGCGTTTGCTGCCTGCGCCGTCTGCCCGTGGCCAGCATCTCGTCCTCTGTCGCGTTGGCCGGCTGTGTCTCAGTCGTCGCCGCCGGGAGCGGTTCGCTCAGTTGCTTAAGCAGCGTCGCTTTCGTCTTCGGAGAAACGTCGCCATGCACGAGCACTTCCAGGAAGCGAGCCGTCACACGCTCAAGATTCGCGTCGGAGACTTTCGCGTCGCCTGCGAAGCGCGCGAGGTCAACGCGCGTCCCAGGGATGCGGTTGCTGGCGAGCGCGAGGCCGAAGTTCAGGCGTTCGAGAAGCGCGCCCGTGTTGACCCAGTTGGCGGCCGCGTCCGGGTAGCCGGTCGGGGCCTGATACAAGTAGAGCGGCTCGCCCATCCGCGCGATCCACTGGTGCAGGCCGGGGCCGCCGTTCGTCTCGCCGCCGAGCGCGCGGATGGAGCTGACGGCCAGCTCGAACGGCGTCTTGATTTTGGCACGATAACTTTCCGCCGAGTTGAACTCGGGCGAAGTCAGCAGCGCGCGCAGGGTCTCGCGTATGTCGCCACCGCTTTTGGTAAAGGCCGCGGCGGCGCGGTTGACGAGCGCAGGACTCGGGTCGTCCACGACGAAGCGGCGCGCGAGCTTCGTCGCGATGAACTTCGCCGTCGAGGGATGCCGGGCCAGAATCTCCAGGACCATCAGGCCGTCGCGGACCCCACCGCCGGCCGGAATCTTGTGGCCGAGCACGACCTTCTCGCCGTCGTCGTGCAGGCGCGGGTTGAAGCGGAACTGGCCCGCGCGGTCGTCCGTTTCACCGAGCGCCGCGTTGCGGTAGCCGCGCGGCGCGTTGATCGTCCAGCCCGTGAAGCAGCGCGCGACCTCCTGCACGTCCTTCTGCGTGTAGCCGCCGTCTACGCCGAGCGTGTGCAGCTCCATCAGCTCGCGCGCGTAGTTCTCATTGATGCCGCGCCGCCGACGCTGCTGTTGTTGCTCAGGTCGCGCCATCGCATTCTCTTGCTCGCCGCCGAGGTTCTTGCGCTGCCGCGCGAGGCGTCCAGCCCCGGCGTCTGGGCTGACGCTCTGGAAGTTGTCTAGGTAGAAAAGCATCGCGGGGCTTTCGGCCGTCGCCTTCAAGAGGTCGTAGAACTTGCCGAGCGTGTGCGGGCGAATCGTGTCGCGGTCGTAAGAGATGAGGAACCAGCGGTCTGCGCCCTTGCCCGCGAAGACGTTGAAGTGGTTCGTCCAGAAATCGACGAGCGCCTCCTGCAACTGCCGCTCGCTGTAGACTGCGCGCAGGATGCGCGAAGCCTGCAACTCGGCGGTCAACTGCTGCGGCGGCCTCATGTCGTTCTTCCGCAAGTAATCGCGCAGCGCGCGACGCGCCTCCGCGTTGCGCTTCCGCGCGTCCGGCTCCGTGCCCTCCGGCTTCGTCCCCTTCTCCTCGGTCGTGGCCGCCTCCTGCGCGCGCTTTCGCGCCTCGACGGCCGCCGCGAGTTCCGGCGGAACCTCGCCGCTGCGCTCAAGCCTGCGCAGCAGCGCGCCCGGCCGCGGGTACTTGGCGAAAAGCTCGGACGTGGAAAGCTGAAGCGCCGTCAAATCCTTCACCTTCGCCTCGGCCACCGAGTCATCAATTCTTTCCGGGTGAAGCTGCTGCTCCACGTAGCGCTCGATTCCCATCGCGCGCACGCGCTCTACGTCGCCGGGCCGCGCCCCGAAGCCCAGACGGTTGAGCGCGTGCAGAATGCGCTGCTCCTCTGTCAGCCGTTGCGCCTCCCGCGGCTCGAAAGCCAGCGCGCTTGTTAAGAGCGTCCCGATGCAAAGCAGCGCCGCCGCGCGCCGCGCAACGCCTGTGAATCTAGTTCGCGAGCTACTAAAAATTCTCATAACATTCGATTTTGGCTCAAAATTAATGTTTGATGGAAGAGACCCATCACCGCCGATGTAAGGTTAGACGCGCGGGAAGGGCGGAGGGACGAAAAAAGATTTGAAATCTCAAATCACCTGACGGGTTTCGGGAAGCTGACAGGGCTTCTATTTCCCTGTTTGTCCACGGCGCGGACGCCGAAGAAATAGTTGTCCTTGGACATGCCTTTCATGGTGTAGCTCGTCACGGGGCCGACGGCGCGCGAGTTCGTCCAGACGGGTGAGGTGGTGTCGCGCCAGACGATCTCGTAGCCCGCGAGGTCGGCTTCGGCGTTCGCGTCCCACTTCAGGTCCGTGTCGTTGGTCAGCCGTGTCGTCAGGGTGCCGACATTTTTGGGCCGCGCCGGGGCGAGCGCGAGCGCCGCCAGGTTGGCCGCGTTGACGCGCGCGACCTGTGCGACGTAGCCGAAGTCCACGAACTCCGGCAGGTCGCCGTACTGCACGCCGCTCTCGACCCTCACGTTCTGGTGCTGGTGTTTGTACTCCTCGTTCGGCTCCGTGAAGCGCAAGGCCGCGTAGCCGCGTTCGAGGAATGGGATGTGGTCGCCGCCGCGCAGGTAGCGGTCGCGCCTGTAGACCATCATCACGCGCATGCCGGCGACGTAGCGCTCGCCCGTCTCCTTGACGAAGCGCGCGAGCTGGCGCGAGGCCGAATCGTTTTCGCCGCCGACGCCGCGCCGCACACCAGCCTCTTCGTCCGTCTCGCTCGACGGCACACCTTCGGAGAAGACGCGCACCGTCGCGCGGTCGCGCACGCCGTTCCCGCCGAGCGTGTTGCCGACGATGTCGTTGGTGAACATCGCTTCGATGTCGAGCTTCTTCTCGCGCGCCTGCTCCGCGAAATAGCCTGAGCCGACGAGCCCCTGCTCCTCGCCTGCGACGGCCATGAAGATGATGGTCGCGTCGAACTCGTACTTCGCCATGACGCGCGCCATCTCCAGCACGGCGGCCGTGCCAGAGGCGTCGTCGTTCGCACCAGGCGCGTCGCACTCCGCGTCGGTCGGGCTCGTACACATCGAGTCGTAGTGGCCGCTGACGACGTAGAGGCGGTTGGCCGACGGGCCTTGCGTGCCGCGCAGGGTCGCGACGACGTTGGTGACGACGGTCGGGCGCGCGATGCGCTGGTACTTGCCGGGCTGCTGCTCGAAGCTCTGTTTCTCGACCGTCATGCGCCCGCCGGAGGTCGCGCTGATTTTCTGAAACTCGCCGTAGAGCCAGTCGCGCGCCGCGCCGATGCCGCGCGCGGGGTCGTCCTGCGCCGAGAGCGTGTTACGCGTGCCGAAGGAGACGAGCTTGCGAATTGTGTTCTCGACGTTGCGCGCGCTGACCTCCGAGACGATGCGCGCGATGGTCGGGTTGCGGCGCGCGGCGGGCGTAGTCTTGCGCTGCGCGTGCGAGACGGGCGCGTGCGCGCAGAGAAGAGCCAACAAGATGAATGAGCCTGGAAACGCGCGGCGGGCGCGGCTGTCTTCACTGTTCTTCATCGCGCCATTAAGTTAACGCGAAGTTGAACGCCGAAGCAACGGGAGTGGACGAGCTTTTAATTTTGGGACTTCGGTCGCGATTAATAGAAGCGGTAGGCGTGGGTCTTCCAGACGACGATGACTTTGCCGGCGAGTTGGTCCGTGATGGAGCGCAGGCCGGGCTCATCCGCGACGAGCGTGCGGTATTGCTCTGATCCGCGGTGGACGTTGATCGTCGGGCGTGAAGGGTTGTAGGCCGTGTCCACCCAAGCGCCGCCCTTGCGCTGGAAGCTGCGGCCGTCGACTATGCGCGTGTCGGAAGGAGCCTCGTCCTGAGCGACCACGCCGCCGGGAGCGCGCTTGGTCGCCATAGGGGCTCCGGCGCGCGTCGAGGCTGCGCCCGCGCCTTCGTTCTTACCCGCGTCGCGGCGCTCCCTATTCGAATCCGATGTCTTCGAGGCAGTGCCGTCGGTAGTATACGTGCCGTCGTCCTTCCCCGCCTCTTTCTGCTTTCTCTGCTGCTCCTCCTCGTCCCTCATGCTCGTCTCGCCCGCCGTGCTCGGGGCCGCAAGCACTGGCTCGCGGGCCGGGCTGGGGGGCGGGGGCGGGACCGAGGCGGTTTGCGCCTGCTCCTGCTGCGCGCGCCTGCCTCCCGTGGGCTGGTCTGTTTCACTCTTGGGAGCTTTGTCGTCCTCAGATTTAAACACTTCCGCAGGGGCCGGCGACGCCTGCGGGGCCGGGACGCGGTCCATATCCGCGGGCGCTTTCTGTCCCGTCGCGGGGGCGTCAGGGACGATGGAGCCCGCCGGCTGCTCCCCTGCCTGCTTGTTCTCCTCCATCAGAGGCTCGCCCGCGTTGCCGTTGACGTGATTCTCTGCGGTTTCGTCCGGCGTTTGCTGTACGGCCGAATTCGCGGCCGTCGTCCCGCTGGAAGGGGCGGGCATGGTCGTAGTCTGATTGTTGCGGGCGACAGAGGACGAGTCCCTATTCGCGCGCAGGGCGACAATGGCAACGATGACGACGGCAAAGAGCGCGAGCGCAGGGGCTGCGTAACGCAACACCTGCGGAGAAAGAATCGCCGCCAGCCGCTCGCGCCAGGACTTTGAGGGCGCAGCCGCAGTGGCGGTCGCGGCGCGCTCCCTCCCTTCGGCGTCCTTGACGGCCGCGAGCGTTAGTTCCGTGACGAGCTTGCGGCACGAGTCGCAGTCCGCCAGGTGCGTGAAGTAGCGCGAGCGCGCGGCCGCCGGCAAAGCGCCCTCCGCGTAGGCGTTCATTTCGTCCGCGTCCATGTGCGCGCCGCCGTCGTCAGCCGCGCCGCGCACGGCTCCGCCGCCGAGCCGCGCGTGGCGTCTCAGGAGACGGTCCATTTCCGTGTTGTCAGGACGCTTCATCGGATTCAAAAGCTCTCGCACTCAAGGGCCGTCAGCACGGCCGACTACAGAACGCTCCGGGTCACTCTCCCTTGCAGCCACGGCCCCATCGAGCGCGCTTTTCATCAAACTTATTCGTCGCGGCCCGCCTGACGCTCGCCCTGCGCCTGCTCGCTCGTGAGCATCAACTCCAGGTCACTGTCCAGCCGGAGCGCCGCCTCCGAGAGCGAGCGCGCCGTCTCGCCCTTCGTCCAACCGTGCTCCTTCATCAAAATCGTTTCGACGCGCTCGCGCACCTCGCCGTGAATGCGCGTCAGCCTGCGGCTCGCCGTCGCCTCGTGTACGCCGAGCACCGCGCCCGCCTCGCGCAGCCGCAGTCCGTCGAAGTAGTAGAGCTTGACGAGCAGCCTGTCCTCCGGAGCCAGTTCGCCCAGGACTTTCGCCAGCGCGGCCTCTACGTCGCCCGCCGCACGCTGCTCGCCGAGCGCCGTCTCCGGGTCCGGCGCGGCCTGCGCGGCGCTGAAAGAGTCCTCGGCCTGGTGCGAGTCGCGAGCCAGGCGGTCGAAGTCCGTGTCCAGCTCCGTCTGCACCAGCCGCGATGACTTGCGGTGCTGGTCGATGGCGAGCTGGCCCACGACCGCGCGCAGCCAGCCGCCGAGCGAGCCGCGGCCCGAGTAGTAAGCGATCTTCCCCGAAGGGCGGCCGTCATCGCGCACGCGCAGCCCGTGCAGCTCGGCCCAGATGGACTGGGCCAAATCCTCCGCCGCGTCTTCGTTCGAGCTGGCCGAGCGCGCGGCCGAGCGCACAGTCACGCCGTACTGCGCGACCAGATCGCCCCACGCCTGCTGGTCGCCGCGCTCGCACGCCACCACCAGGCAGAGGTCGTCTGCGTGCAGCGCGTCTATGAACTCGCCGACCGCCGCGGCCGAGGCGTCTGCGTCGTGCGCGAGCAGGTACTTATCGAGCGCGGCGCGCACGCGCGAGGCGAGCGCTTCCACGTCCAGGCCGCGCGCGTCCGAGGCGCGCGCGAGCAGCCGCGCCGCGCCTTCGTTGACGAGTCTCTGTGTTTGTGCGTTTGTCTGACTCACGGGGGCTTCAGTTAAGAGACGCGCTTGACCCGCCTATGCTAACACGAACTAGCAAAGCTTCGGAGGGCGGACGGAAGAGGCGGCCGCGCTTGCTTTGACAGCCCGCGCACGTTGCGATAAATTTTGAGGCTGAAAAGCTCCTCCCCCAACTTAGCTGTTGACAAAGCGCCGCTTCTCAAGTATTTGAAATGACAACCCGTTCTCCGTACACAGCATCCTATCCGCGCCCTTCGGCGAAGGGTGGGATATTCTCTGGAGGATTTTTTATTATGCGCCGCAATAGCCTTTTCATCTCTCTCGTGGCAGCCGCCATGCTGCTCCTTTGTAACTTCTCTGCCTCCGCGCAGACCGGGCAGTTGTTCGGCGAAGTGACGATGCAGCAGGCCGACGGCACGACCGCGCCCGCCGCCGGCGCGCAGATCGACGTGATCCGCCTGGACGTCGGCGGCAAATACCAGACCAAGACGGATAAGAACGGCAAGTTCGTCTTCGCTGGCCTCCCGTACATCGGGACGTACGCGATTGCGGCCAGCGCGCCTAACGCCAAGCCCGACGTGATCGGCGACGTCAAGGCCGGGCGCGATATCAGTTTCAAGCTCGCGCTGACGCCGGGCGACGGCAAACGCCCGACAGAGGCTGAAGTCAAAGCCCTCGCCAATCGGACGGCGGCCGCCACGGGCGGCGGCGGTGGCGAGAGCGAAGAGGACCGCAAGAAGCGGCTCGAACTCGAAGCCAAGAACGCCGAAATTGCGGCGGGCAACAAGAAGATCGAGGAGGCCAACGCCACCGTCACACGCACCTTCAAGTCCGGCAACGAGGCGCTCAACGCCAAGAACTACGACCTGGCGATCACAGAGTACACCACGGGCATCGAGGCCGACCCGACCCACCCTGGCGCGCCTTCGCTGTTGACAAACAGGTCTGTCGCGTACCGCGCGCGCGGCGTGGATCGTTACAACGCCGCCGTGACGAACAATGACGAGGCCGCGAAAACGGCCGGGCTGGAGACGGCGAAAAAGGACTTCCGTGACGCGGTCGATTCGGCCACCAAAGCGCTTGAGCTGTACAAGACGATGGAGAAGCCGACAGACCCCGCCGCCTTGAAGAGCTTCGAAACTAATAAATATTACGCTCTCGCGGCCCGCGCCGAGGCTATGCGGCTGCTCGTCACCAAGGCCGACCCGACGCAGGCCGACGCCGGACTGACGGCTTTTGAGGAGTACATAGCGGTTGAGACCGATCCTGCTAAGAAGATGAAAGCGCGGGTTGACGTCGCGCAGATGCTGCTGGATTCCGGGTCGTCGGATAAGGCATTTGTAGAGTTTCAAAAAATTCTTGCCGACGACGCCGGGAACATTGACGCGATGCTCGGGGCCGGGCTGGCTCTCTTTCAGTCCGGCGACAAGACCAAATTCCAGGATGCGGCCAATTACCTACAGAATTTCGTGGACAAAGCCCCGGAAACGCATAAGCTGAAAGCCTCTGCGAAAGAGGCGCTCGACTACTTGAAGAGTGCGGAGAACGTCAAGCCGCAGAAGACTACGACCACGACCGGCGGCCGCCGCCGCGGCTAAAAGCTTCATCGCCCCTTTCAATCCAGGCCGCGCAAGGCTCACCCTGCGCGGCCTTTTTATGTCAATCTGACCGCTGAATTATCATCTTGACACCCTTGCGGGTTAAACTGTAATATGCCTTGTGCAACGATGTTTAGCATCGTTGCCTATGCTTTGTGGTTATGCCGGACAACTCCTGTTCGCGAATCCGTCCGCGGTCGAACCCTTTGCGTCCTACCCCTTTTGAAGCGTTTCTCTACTGGAACTTCTAAAGATGTCAGCCAAACTAGGCGAAATCCTTGTCCGCGAAAATCTCCTCAGTGCGCAGCAATTGCGCGAAGCGCTCGACTACCAGCGCAGCCACGGCGGCCGTCTCGGATACAACCTAGTCAAGATGGGACTGGTTTCCGACGACATGATCACGGCCGTGCTCTCGCGCCAGTACGGTGTCCCTTCCGTCAATCTCGAACTGTTCGACATAGAGCCCTCCGTCATCCGTCTCATCCCGCAGGAAGTGGCACAGAAATATTCTGTTCTGCCGCTGTCGCGCGTCGGCGCGAGCCTCACGCTGGCGATGGTTGACCCCACCAACGTCTTCGCCATGGACGACATCAAGTTCATGACGGGCCTCAACATCGAACCTGTGGTCGTCTCCGAAGCGAGCGTCCAGGAGGCCATTGCGAAGTACTACGGCTCCACGCGCGAGATCGAGTTGTCAACGATGGGCGAGCCCGAAGTCGAAGTCAGCGGTGTGGGCCGCAACGGCAACGGGCATCACAACACCATCCGGCACGAAGACCTCGTCTCGCTCGACAGCCTGGACTTCGACACGGAGGCCGCCGAAGGTCTCGAAGTCATAGAAGACAACGAGGAGATAGACCTCTCGACGCTCTCGCGCATGAGCGAGGACGCCCCCGTCGTGCGGCTCGTCAACGTCCTGATGGTTGACGCCCTGCGCCGCGGGGCCTCCGACATACACATCGAGCCTTACGAGAAGGAACTCAGAATCCGCTTCCGCATAGACGGCGTGCTCTACGACGTGATGCACCCGCCGCTCAAGATGCGCGACGCCATGATCTCGCGCCTCAAGATCATGTCGAAGCTCGATATCTCGGAGAAGCGCCTGCCGCAGGACGGCCGCATCAAGATCAAGGTCAAGGTTGACGCGCGCTCGCGCGAGTTGGACTTCCGCGTCTCGACGCTGCCGACGCTCTTCGGCGAAAAGGTCGTGCTTCGTCTCCTTGATAAAGAGAACCTGATGCTCGACATGACGAAGCTCGGTTTCGAGCCTGAGTCGCTCGTCAAGTTCCAGCGCAACATCTCGCGCCCCTACGGCATGGTGCTCGTCACGGGCCCCACAGGCTCCGGCAAGACCAACACGCTCTACTCCGCGCTCCAGTCGCTGAACACCTCCGAGACCAACATCATGACGGCCGAGGACCCCGTCGAGTTCAACCTCATGGGGATCAATCAGGTGCAGATGAAGGAGCAGATCGGACTGAACTTTGCGGCCGCGCTCCGCAGCTTCCTGCGCCAGGACCCGAACATCATCCTGGTCGGCGAAATCCGCGATTTCGAGACCGCCGAGATCGCCATCAAGGCCGCTCTGACGGGCCACCTAGTGCTCTCGACGCTCCACACCAACGACGCCCCCTCGACCATCTCGCGCCTGATGAACATGGGCATCGAGCCCTTCCTGGTTGCGACCTCCGTCAACCTCATCCAGGCGCAGCGCCTCATCCGCCGCATTTGTAAAGACTGCAAGACGGAGAGCCCCATGCCGCCCGAAGCCATGCTGGAAATCGGTTTCACGGTCGAGGAATCCAAGAACATGAAGACCTACAAGGGGCGCGGCTGCCAGACCTGCAACAACACTGGCTACAAGGGCCGCGTCGGTCTCTACGAAGTGATGGAAGTGACGGACGAGATGCGCGAGCTGATCCTGATCGGGGCCTCTGCGCTGGAGCTGCGCAAGAAGGCGATTGACGACGGCATGATCACGCTGCGCGAGTCCGGCCTCCACAAGATACGCAACGGAATCACCACCATCGAAGAAGTCGTGCGGGAGACGGTGGCCTGACGAGGTGAAAGAATAAATGTTACGCGCAGCCGCTCTAACTCTGTTAATCCTCGCTTCTGTGGTCGTCATGCTGCCGGCCGGCGACTCCTCCGCGCACCACACGGGCCGCGCGGCCGTGAGTCGCCGCAGCAACATGGGCCGCCGCCACTCGCGCGCCTGGTGGCGTCGCTACCGCGCGCGCCTGCGCCGCCATCGCGCCGCGCTCAGGCGTAGACAGGCCCTCCTGCAAATGCGTCGCGGCCAGAACCTGAACACGGCGGCCGCGAGCCACAACAAGTCCGCGCTCTCCCAAAAGATTTCGACCGTCAACGTCCAACCGGAAGCGTCGAGCACAAAGCCTCCCGTCCTTCCGAACGGTTGGGCGCGGCGCGCCTCGGCCGGCGGCGGGACGAGGTTCATTCTGAACTCCGATGGGCGTGGCATCGCGGAGGCCACGTTCGCGCCCGTCAACGTCCAGGCCACTGGCGAACCCGCGCTGACGGCTAAGGCCCAGCGCAAGATGCTCGCCGGCGTCCCCTTCTCAGACCTGCGCCGCACGGTGATTGACAAGATGGTCGCCGCGGACGGCTGGGTCGTCAACGACATGCCGCGCGAGATCGGCGGCCGCACCGTCTTCGTCGTCATCGCGCGCACGGGCGAACAGTCCTGGGTCTTCTACTTCACCGAAGTCGAGGGCCGCATCTACAGCCTCGCCGCCAGCTCGCCGGCCGAGTTCGCCTCGCGCCTGGCGGACGAGTCGGCGCAACTGATGGCCTCCTTCCAAACTGGTTCACAGCGTTAGCAGGGCGCAGCCCCGCGCCTTGCCGACGCGCCTTTTGATGGAGACTCGACCATGTACCGCATCGCAGGAATACTCTTCTTTTTGTTCGGCTGTTTCCTCACGCTCGGCCATTTCCTCGGCGGCGACCAACGGCCCGTCGGCGGGGGCGGGGTCGCTCCCGAATACAACAACCTGATAACTGGCGTCGCCCTCTTCGCTATTGGCTTGTACGTCCTTATCAAATGCTCCGGCAAGAGGGCGTGACGCTCGCGCCCCGGCGAGCCTCATAAAATCCACAGGAGAACTTTAATTTTATGGCCTTGAACGAAACCGTCCCGCAGATCACACTCTCCGAGCTACTGAAAAAGCTCGCCGAGTTTGGCGGCTCGGACCTTCACATCACGACCAACACGCCCCCGCAGATTCGCGTGGACGGCCACCTGCGCCCGCTCGACGGCTACAAGGTGCTCTCCTCCGCCGACACTAAACAGCTCGCCTACTCCGTCCTGACCGACGCGCAGAAGCACCGCTTCGAGGAGAACCTTGAACTGGACTTCTCCTTCGGCGTCAAGGGCCTCTCGCGCTTCCGCGCGAACATCTTCAACCAACGCGGCGCGGTCGGCGCGGTCTTCCGCGCGATTCCCTACGAGATTAAGCCGTTCGAGGCGCTCGGCCTGCCGCCCGTCGTCAAGCAGCTCTGCGACAAGCCGCGCGGTCTGATCCTCGTCACAGGCCCGACCGGCTCCGGCAAATCCACGACGCTCGCGGCGATGATCGACAAGATCAACAACGACCGCCACGACCACATCCTGACCATCGAAGACCCCATCGAGTTCCTGCACAACCACAAGAACTGTCTCGTCAACCAGCGCGAAGTCAACGCCGATACGCGCGGCTTCGCGGAAGCGCTGAGGACCGCGCTGCGCCAGGACCCTGACGTGGTGCTCGTCGGCGAAATGCGCGACCTCGAAACGATAGAGTCCGCGCTCCGCATCGCCGAGACGGGCCACTTGACCTTCGCCACGCTGCACACCAACTCCGCGGCCTCGACCATCAACCGCATCATAGATGTCTTCCCTTCCGAGCAGCAGTCGCAGGTGCGCGCACAGCTCTCGCTCGTCCTTGAAGGAATTTTGTGCCAGGCGCTCTTACCGAGGGCCGAGGGGATCGGCCGCGCGATGGCGCTCGAAATCCTCGTCCCCAACGCGGCCATCCGCAACCTGATCCGCGAGGACAAGGTCCACCAGATTTACTCCATGATGCAGACCGGCCAGGACAAGTACGGGATGCAGACCTTCAACCAGGCGCTCGCCACGCTCTACCACAAGCGCCAGATTTCGCTCGACGTGGCGATGCAGCGCTCCTCGAACACGGACGAGCTGCGCGAGCTGATCGAGCGCGGCTCCGGCATCAACACAGGCAACGGCGGCGGCGGGTCCATGCCGCGCCCCGGCGCGCACCCGAGTCCCTACGCGCAGGCGCGGCCCGTCGGCGTCCGCCCCGGCACGCGGTAGACGAACAGCAGCTACGACACTTTTATGTTGAGACGACAAACGACACGACAAGCTGAAACGGCGAGCCGCGGGCGAAGCTCCTTGAGCCTCGCTTTCATGCTCGTTCTGCTCGCGTGCGCTTTCGTCCCCTCCTCTTTCGCGCAGGAGGCCGGGCAGCGTTCGGCCCGCTCGCTCACGAGCGAAGACCTGCTCAACCGCCCTGCGGTTTACATCCCCCAGCCGGCCGCGAGTTCGCCCGTCGTTTCGTCGCACGCTGTGCCAATTGCGGGCGCGACGCGCTACCGCGACCCGTCGGGGGCTTTCACAGTCAGTTTTCCGAACGGGGCCTGGCGGGTCAACACGAAGGCGGGCAGCTCCGGCAGTCTTTACCACCAGCGCACCTTCCGGCGGATAGAGGCCGAGGGCTTCGCCTCCGCGACCGCCAATGTCTACGTGCTGACGGAGCGCTCGGGCCTCCCCGTCGTTGACCCGTCGAGCCTGAGCTTGGAGGGCCAGCGCGATTTCGCCGCGGCGCTGTCCGCGCTTTTCCTGAGCAGCAACGCCACGCTCGTCTCGGTCGCGCCCGTCTCAACGGGTTCGCGCTCGGGGCAGTTGCGGATTGTGGCCGACCAAGCAATCGCGCGCCGGGTGACCGTGCGCGCCTCCATCAGCGTCTCGGAGCGGGACGGGCGGCTCTTCGTCGTCGTCTGCCGCGCCCCCGTAGAGACCTTCGACGCGTACCTGCGCGAGTTCGAAGTCATCACCAATTCACTAGCCTCTTCGGCCGCGCGCTCCTAAGCGCGAGCGCGATCATCTTCGGAACAGGAGTTTTCACGGACCATGCCCACTTACGTCTTCAAAGGCCGCAACCGGCTCAACGAGATCGTCGTCGGCGAACGCGTCGCGGAGAACCGCGAGGCGCTGCGCCAAATCTTGCGCCGCGAGCAGGTCACGCTCACGTCCGTCAAGGAGAAGGGGCGCGAGATCAGCGTCCCCAAAATCGGCGGGAGGAAGAAGGTCAAGGCCAAAGAGCTGGCCATCTTCACGCGCCAGTTCTCGGTGATGATCGACGCCGGTCTGCCCCTGGTGCAGTGCCTGGACATTCTGGCACAGCAGCAGGAGAACAAATTCTTCCAGCAGACCTTGCAGCAGGTGCGGCAGGACGTGGAGGAGGGCTCCACCTTGGCGGCGGCGATGGCGCGCCACCCGAAGGTCTTCGACCAGCTCTACACGAACATGGTCGAGGCGGGCGAGACGGGCGGTATTCTGGACCTGATTCTCCAGCGCCTCTCGACCTTCATCGAGAAGATCGTCAAGCTCAAAAAGGACATCATCTCGGCGATGATCTACCCGTCGGCGGTCGTGCTGATGGCCATCGGCGCGATAGCTGTCATCATGGTGGTCGTCATCCCGCAGTTCCAGGCCATCTTCGCGGGCCTGCTCGGCCCGGGCGAGAAGCTGCCCTACCCGACCCGCGTCGTCGTCGGCATTAGCGAGTTCCTCGCCGGCTGGGGCGGCCTCGCCATCCTCGGCGGCATCGTCGGGGCCGTGCTGCTCATCCGCTACTACTACAAGACGCCGGGCGGGCGCATGAAGATAGACGGCATCATGCTGAAGCTCCCGATCTTCGGCAGCATCCTGCGCAAGATCGCGGTGGCCCGCTTCTCGCGCACGCTCTCGACGCTGCTCTCGTCGGGTGTGCCAATTCTGCAATCGCTGGACATCACAGCGCGCACGGCCGGCAACGTCATTGTCGAGCAGGCGATCCTGAAGGTGCGCGCCGGCGTCGAGCGCGGCGAGAACTTCGTCGATCCGCTCCAGGCCACCGAAGTCTTCCCACACATGGTCGCGCAGATGGTCGGCATCGGCGAACAGACCGGCGCGCTCGACGCGATGCTCTCCAAGATCGCGGACTTCTACGAGCAGGAAGTTGACTCGGCCATCGCCAACCTGCTTACACTGATCGAGCCCATCCTCATCGGCTTCCTCGGCGTCACCATCGGCTCCATCGTCATCGCCATGTACCTCCCCCTCTTCACCCTCATCGGCAAGCTGTCACAGGGCCACTAATGTCCTTGGAGGGATGTTCCTACGGGACAACTGTAATTGGCAATTTGGGGCAACCATAATTTCCGATGCCTGTAAACTGATACTTAATCTCGGTTTACAGGCATTTCTGTGCCTACGCACTTACCTCTGTAATGAGCATTTTTCATTAAGGCGGGTCGGAGCACTCCCGGCCTTGGCTCCCGCTTCGACGGGCTCCCGCCGGAAGATGCAAGTACCTAGCAGCGAGCGTGCGCGGCGGCCTCTCTATCCGTGAGCCCGCCGCCCCTCAGTGTCAGCACGACCTTTAGCCAACGACTACGCCCCCTCGTAGCGGTTAATGCTAAAGACAAGGTAATTGTATGGAATTAGCTGGCTATGGTCGTCAATGTTCACGATCTCGCCGCTTTTCGGGTTGTAGACCCACTCGTCCCAATCCCAAATGGTTCGCATCTTCATTGGAATCTGAACGGCTATGTAGTCACCCTCGGCGAGTCGGGCGCCTAAGGCGTTTGACGTAAAGTCGAGTCCCATTGAGAACTCCTGTACTGGCACATTTCGGTTACGCTTGGCGATGGATTTAGTCAGCCCAAGCGCCATCTGCGAGAGGGGCGCGATCGCGGGCTGCGCGGTCATCGCCAGTTTTAATCCCGACTGAAACACTTCGGACTCCAGGAAACCGAGGAACGCCTCGTCCTGTTCATTCTTCACGTTGACCACGAGACACTTGAAGGCCACGCCTTCGCCGCCGACGTTCAGCCCGACGAATATCGGGTAGTTGATGATGGCCGCCTGTTGGCCTTCGAGCACGCGGAAGGCGGCGTTGAAGTGCAGGTGCTCCACCTCTCCCGGGAGTTGGTTCTGCGCGTAGAAATCAAAGAGCACATGGTGCATCCCCCCGCCGGGATAATCCGCCACGCGCAGCCGATTGAGCGCAATCTTCACCCGCGAGTTTTTGAGGCTAGCGTCGCCGTCGATGTTGCCCGCGTGCCGGATGGGCAGCAGGTCGTTACCGGGCTTGGCTGGGGCCAAGTAGCCGAAGGCGTGCGCAGTGTGCTGCCAAGGCCTTTCACCGAACCCCAACAGTTCGCTCAGGCCGAAGCTGTGTGCCGACGCCTGCATATCGCGCTGCGCCGCCTCGATCGAGTCGGCGGTTTCGTCCTCGCCCAGTTGTCGCAGCTTCGCCGCCGCCTCCACCGGCGACAGTTGGCCGATCACGGGCAGATCATCAAACCAGTCAGACGTGCTCATACGTCTTGTCTCCTTCCGCTTTCAGGTCTTGCTCAATCCGGTTAATCGCCTGGCGCGTCCGTTCGATCTCGGCGGCCGCTTGCTCCCCGTCAGCCTGATAATTTTTCAGCGCTGCCTGCGCGTACAGCAGTGCCTTTGCGTACTGCCCTTCTCCGTGGAGAGCGATGGCGACGTTGAAGCGCGCGGAGGCGGCGTCGTAAAGGTTACCCTGCTGCTCCAAGAAACGTATAGCCTCCTGGTAGTGCGATAAGGCGCGGGCGAAGTCGCCGAGGCCGGCCAGCGTGTCATAAATGACGCCGAGTTGGTTATGTGCCGCAGCCAGATCACCGACGGCTTCGGTCGGCAGCAGCCCCAGTTCGTGCAGCGCCTTCTCGTAGTGTTGCGCCGCGGCCTCCAAATGGGGCCGCATCTCCTCCTCCGCGCGGTCTGCCTTCAGCGCCTCGTTGAAACGCTCGTAGGCCAGCAGCCCCAAATCGGCCAAGCGTCTGCTGCGCCCCAAGTGATCGCGCCTGTCGAGAAGTTGCAAGCCATATTGATACCAGTGTTCGGCCTGCTCCAGGTCGCGAAGCGCGGGAAGCTCTTTGTAGACGTCACCCAATTTGGAAGCGGCGCTCGCCTCGTTGCGCGTTTCGCCGAGCCGCCGGTACAGCTCGACGGCTTCCTGATACAACGAGACGCATTCCGTCTTGCCGAGCCTCAGCTCTATATCTCCCAGCCAGCTCAACGACACGGCGAGCGATTGGACGGCCCTCCGCTGGAATTTATCCAACTTGCCCGGCGGCACGCCGAGCAAAGGCGCGACGCGTTCGCGCTCCCACTTGACGCGAACGAGTTGCAAGCCCTCGGCCTCCGCCCACCGCCGCGCCCTCATCGCCGAGTCAACCTGATATTCGATGACCTTGTTCCACTCCGCCTCGCGTCCCGGGAGCGGTCTGTTGGTGGACGGTTCGATGAAGTCGGGGACGACTTCTTTGACCATGCGCTCCCACTCCGCGCGCCGCCCGGTGTGGGAGTAGAGAGTGTCCAGACCTTGCATTGTGCTGATGACGGTCGTCCACCAGCCGTTGGCGCGGGACAACTTCCAGGCGTGGTGAAGGTTGGCCTCCGCCGCTGCCAGGGGGTCGATAACGTCCACCTGGCCTTCATCGTAGTACAGCTTATGGTAGTAAACACCCGTCGCGCCTATCGCGGCAGCATAGGCGCGCATGGCCCGCAGTCTCAAATCTTCACCCTCGCCGTCTACGCCCGCCGGGTAGTGTTCATCGAACAGTTTTCTGAAGAACCATGGCAGCGCAGGGTGGATGGCGTAAACCACGCCCTCGACCGAACCCACGCAGGCCGTGAGCAAGCCCACGTTCGCAGCGCGGTTGAGCAGTGAGATGCGCGCCTCGCGCGACAGGTCGCGGAGTTGGGGCAAGTCACCGATTTCGGGGTGGCCCATCCAGTAGAGATCGGTCACGTCCACGTAACTCTGGAAGAGCGCGAGCAGGGCGAGAATTCTAAGCTCGTCTGCGTTGAACGCGTGCGCGAACCCATAACTGAGGGAAGCACCGAGTGATTTCGAACGGCCCTCGCTCTGCTCATCATCAAAGGCCGCCTCCCCAGCGCGCAGGCGGGCGACGAAAGCATCCAGTTGCTCCTTAGTGTCGAGTCGGTCGCGCAGCGCCTGACCGACTACCA
Source organism: uncultured Acidobacteriota bacterium (assembly GCA_963848875.1). Taxonomy (GTDB): domain Bacteria; phylum Acidobacteriota; class Blastocatellia; order Pyrinomonadales; family Pyrinomonadaceae; genus QHXM01. The sequence goes on along the minus strand of CAWKFJ010000005.1, from coordinate 2,218,587 downwards.
CGATGATCGTCAGCGGGTTGCCCTGTGTGTATTCGAGCAGCGGTAGCCAGTCGAGGATGTTGACGGGCGGCCGCCCGTGTTTCTCGGCGAGCGAGCGTAACATCTGCACACGCTCTAGCATCGGCATCGGCGGCAGGAGGATATGCCACACCGCCAAACCGTGCAGCCATTCGTGGTCATCGCGGCGCGAGGTCAGCAGGAACTTGGCCTTTGTGTGCCGCGCCTCTCGCAGGAACTCTGCCAGTTCCCGCTGTTCCGCCGCGCTCCACTCGGAGGGCACGCCTGAGGGAAAGCCGGCGATTGATTCGACGTTATCCCACACCCACAGGGTCGAGACCTCGCCAAGCACTTGCAGCGCCTTGTCCCGGCGCGAGGCGTCATCCAACGCCAGCCAGTCCACTCCCTCCCGCTTCAACCTTTCGCTGAACGCACGTTCGACGGCGTCCAGCACTCTTACTAAAGGCGTGTATCGTTCGAACGAGGTTAAGAGGATCGGTCCATCAACTCCGCCCGTCAGTTCGTACCAGCGTGCGAACTCCGCGGCGGCGGTGGTCTTACCGCTGCCGGCGTAGGCGTGTAGGAGAGTGATCTGTTCCGTGTTGAAGGCGCGCTCAAGGTCGAGCAGTGTCTCGTCCCTGCCGATGAAGCCTGTGTCCGAGGGGGCCGGGACTTCGCCGCGCGGGGCGGCGGTCACCGTCGCAGGGGGCGAATCATCACGCGATTCCTCGCCCTCGGCCGCGGCGTTCGCTAAGATCGCGACGGGCTTGGTTTCAAAGACAACCGGCACCGACCAATCTTGCAACTCGCGCGAGACGTAAACGAGCTCGCGCTCCGCGTGGCGGTATAATTCTTTGCGCCCTTGCGTCACAGCCTCGCCCAGCGTCAGCCCCCGCGCGAGCGCCGTATACAGGTCGGCCACGAACCTCGCGGCGGTAACCACATACACGTTGTAACGCATAGCCACCACGCCGGGCACGCCCGCCTCCACTACCTCCTGGGCCAGCGAGCCGAAGGCGCGCGGGTGGTTCTCGGTCACGCCCTTTCCCGGTTCCGCCGACGCCTCCGCCTGCGCCGAGCGGCAGGCGTTGAGCAGCAACAATGGAGCCCCCGCCTGTGCGAGGCTACGGCCGAGCAACGTCCCGTGGATCGGCTCGCCTTTATGATCCTCGACGTTCTCGAACAGCAGGTAACCGCGCCTCTTTTTGGGTGGCCGCTTTAAGAGCGAGGCTTGTAAATCCTCGTAGACCCCGTGCCCATCGAAGTGAACTACGTGGTAGGGGCGGCCTTCTGCCTGCGACTCGCGTAGCCGGTCGTTCAACCGAGCGAAGGTTGGGGGGCGGAGCACATCAAGCTCGAAGCCGGGGCGTCCGTGCAAACTCTTCAGGAGGCGACTGGCGACGGAGCGGAACGGCACTTCGCCCGAGTCGATCGGGCGGCTGATGATTAGCAGAATCCGAACAGGAGCCGAAGTGCTTTCACTTAGACTGAAGCATCCCCCTGCATTAGCAGGCGACGGCATGACGTCGGGCGCGCTTCGTTTGTTATTCGCGGGTAGTTGCTCGCCTTCCGCGCGGCCGTTGACGTTGGAAGCGACGCGCACGAAGGACTGGCATTGCAAGGCTAAATGCGTGCCCGCCTCGGGGTCAAAGAGCAATTCCCAAGGGACGGTGGTGGTTTCTCCGATTGGTGTGACTACTTCGACGCGGGTCGCGTCCAAGCGGCCGGCCACTTCTTTCCACACTTCGCGCGCATCTTCGTTAGCCCGGAATATTGAATCGAAGAGCTCCCCTCCTATCTCAGTTATGCGGCGCTCTATTCGGTTGGCGATGATGGGGGCCGGGTCGAAGGGATGCTCCAAGTAGTCTTCAAGATACCAGCGCAAGTCTTCATGGTCTTGTTCAGGCAGAGTAAAGCTACAGCCCGACACGCTGTACGAGCGGTGTAAGTTGTCACCTTCGAGGCTCACCTCGATGAGATAAGCGCCGCCTCCTTCGGAGGTTTGATTAAGCCGTAACGTCGGCATACAGATTACTCAAGCAGTAATGCAGTACGACAAACTGGCGTGTTATCTCATGCCACTGCTTTCGCCAATGATAGGTGGACAGCCGTGAAGCAACAGGCAGGCGCCAGGGCAACCTGTCAATCATTACAGCGGCGGTACGTTATAGCTACGCCTTGCCGGTGTCAATGCTCTTCTCCGCCGTTGATGCCGGAGGAATTCGCCATACTTTGTCCGACCGCGCGTGTCTATGGAGCGAGGGCTGTGTTGCGGCAAGTATTTTGAGATGGGAGCTTGCTCGCCCGTATATAATATTAACGGCCGGTCTCCGTTTCGCCATTCCTACACTGAGGTCATCCTATGCAAACGCTCCGTCTCACACAGTCGTCCGTCACTTCTAGTATATATCGGGTGGAAGTTACTCTCGAAGGCGCCGGACTGCTGCGCCGGACAGCAGCCACGGAGTCAGATTTCGCCGTTACACCTCAGGAGCGGGAAGACCTCCGCTGGTATCTTGAGGACTACCTGCAACACGTTTCAGACCCCGCGCCGAAGATCGCGGCCCGCATCGAACGACGCATCTTTGAACTGGGGGGCGGCCTTTTCCGTGCGCTCTTCCAAAGCAACGATGACGTCCGGGACATCTGGGCCGGGCTGCACGACCACATGAGCGATACGCGGATAGAAATCGTCACTGGCGTGCGCAACGCAGCGCCGCTCCCCTGGGAACTTTTGTACGACCCACAGACCAAGACGTTCCTCGCCGTCGGCGCGCGCGCCTTCGTGCGAACTACGCAACGAGCTGCCCTGAATGCGCGTCCGGTCAAAGTCGTTGCCGGACCTATTCGCATCCTGCTTGTGATCTGCCGTCCGGGCGGCCGCGCCGACGTGCCGTTTCGGTCGGTGGCGAGCCGCCTTATCAAGGGTCTGGACGGGAACGCCCGCGCCGCTTTCCACCTCGACGTGCTTCGGCCGCCGACCTTTGAGCGGCTGGGGCAAGTTCTGCGGGCCGCCAAAAATGCCGGCGCCCCCTATCACATCGTCCACTTCGACGGACACGGTATTTACACTGACCTGTACGCCGCAGGCGCGGGTCGGCCGCCTGTAAAGATGCGGGGCTACCTTACCTTTGAGAATCCCGCGCTCCAAAACAACGTCGAACTCATACACGGGACCTTCCTCGGCAGTCTGCTCGCCAAGACTGAGGTACCCATCCTGGTACTCAACGCCTGCCGGTCGGCGCACGCGGAAGCGCCCCCGGAACCGACCGCGACGGCGACCACGGGCGCTGATCGTTCCGGCTCGCCCTCCACGGCGCCGCGCGACGCGGTGAGTCAGGACGCGCACGTCCGCGTGCGGGCGTTTGGCTCTTTGGCGCAGGAGGTAGTTGACGCCGGCGTGCCCGGCGTGGTGGCGATGCGGTACAACGTCTATGTCATCACCGCCGCGCAGTTCGTCGCCAACCTTTACGAGGCGCTGGCTAGAGGGCACGCACTAAGCGAAGCAGTGACACTGGGCCGCAGACAACTCAGGGAACAGCCGTTGCGAGAGATCGCGTACCGGCCGCGGCCGCTACAGGACTGGATAGTGCCGGCCGTATACGAGGCCGAGCCAGTCGTGCTGTTCCCCAGAACGGCAGAGAAAGCACAATCTACAGTTTATCTAAGTGCCGGCAGGGCGCTTTCAGGGACTGGCGCGCCCACTCCCGAATTGAAGAAGCGGCCCGACGCCGGTTTCTTCGGACGCGACGAGACGCTGCTCGCGATTGACCGCGCCTTCGACATCAAAAACGTCGTACTCCTCCACGCCTATGCCGGCAGCGGTAAGACCTCGACGGCGGCCGAGTTCGCTCGCTGGTATCAATCTACCGGCGGCATCAATGGCCCGGCACTATTCACTTCGTTCGAGCGGTTCAAGCCGCTGGCGTCCGCGTTGAACGACGCCATCGATCCGGCATTCGGCAACGAGCTTGAGCGATCGGGCATTCAATGGCACGCGCTGACCAACAAGGAGCGAGGCGACGAGGCGCTACGCCTCATGGCCCGCAACCCGCTCTTATGGATTTGGGATAACGTTGAACTGGTTGCAGGCTTCCCTTCCGGCACGCGGTCGGCGTGGAGCGACGCCCAGCAGGGCGAGCTGGCTGATTTCCTGCGCGCCGCGCAGCACACGAAGGCGAAAATTCTGCTGCTCTCGCGACGGGATGAGCGCGGCTGGTTGGGCGACTTGCCCGCGCGGATAACGATGCCGCCGATGCCGATGCAGGAGCGGGTACAACTAACGCGGGCACTTGCCGAGAAGCACGGGAGGCGTTTGACCGAAGTCGAGGACTGGCTGCCGCTCCTGCGCTTCACGGTCGGGAACCCGCTGGCGATCACGGTCCTGGTCGGACAGTGTTTACTCGACGGCCTGAAAACGAGGGAGCAGGTCGAAGAGTTCGTAGACAGGCTGCGCACCGGGGAGGCGAAATTCAACGACGAGGCGAGCGAAGGCCGGTCGAAGTCTTTGGGCGCGTCATTGAGCTACGGCTTCGACAACGCGTTCAGCGAAGACCAACGCAGACGGCTCGCCCTCCTTTATTTCTTTCAGGGCTTCGTGGACGCAGCCGCGTTGGCTGTGATGGGTGAACCTGAATCCGAATGGGGCCTGGCTGAGCTCCGAGGCTTGACCAGTGATGAGAGCTCTGCGCTCCTCGACCGTGCTGCCGAAGTCGGGTTGCTGACCGCTCACGGTGCAGGGTTCTATTCGATTCACCCCGCGCTCCCTTGGTTTTTCAAGAGGCTCTTTGACCAGTATTACCCGGATGCAAGAAGGGCAACCCAGGCGTTTGTCGAAACGGTCTGGAGAGCGGGAAGCCTGAGCGCGCAATCCTACACCGCCGGCAAGAGCGACGTTATCACCTACCTCAGCCACGATCAATTCAACATTCTCAACGCCCTTCAGCTAGCGCGTGAGAACGGCTGGGAGCCCGGAATCATTGGTACCATGCAGGCACTTGACGTCCTGTATGAGCATACGGGGCGGCGCGCCGAATGGTCTGCCCTTTTGAACGAGGTCGCGGCCGACTTTGTGAAGCCAAAAACCGACGCCCCTCTTCCCGGCCGGGAGAGAGGCTGGTTCTTTATTAATGACAGTCGCGTGGGCTTTGCAAGAGAAGCTCGCCGGTTAGACGAGGCCGAGCGCCTTCAACACATCGGCATAGACTTGGCACGCCGACAGGCGGCCGCGGCTCTCGCCGTAGCGCCCGATGCGCTAGATGATACGCAGCGTGAGTCCATCCGCACGTTAATAAACTCCCTGAACCTTTTAGGTAAGATTCAAATTGAGCGTCGTGAGCCGGAGAGTTTGACGGTGTGCGAGGAAGCATTCACGTTGGCAGAACGGTTCGGCGAGCGTTTCATGGCTGCCGTCGCCGCTACGAACATCGGCGCCGCGCACTTGAAGATTCCAAGCTTGCGCGATCTGGCGAAAGCGGAACTCTGGCTGCGCCGCAGTGTGGGGCTTCACGACGAAGAGGATGCCAGAGGACGGGCTCAACTTTTTACACTCTTAGGCCGCGTGGCCTACGAACGCTATATGGAGGCGTACGCCGAAGGGCGCGCGGATGAACGACTGGCTGACCTCAGCTCCGCTCTAAAGTTTTACCAGTCCGCGCTCAGACTCACCACGCCGACAGGTGAGGTTGCGCCATTGGGGTTGATCCACCACCAACTTGGCACCATTTACTATTTCATGGGTCAAGACAACCTCTCGCTGGCTCACTTTCGGTACTCAATCCGCTACGCCGAGATGGAGGACGATATTCATGGCGCTGCCGTAACCCGCCTGTTCATTGCCGGCATCCTCACGAAACACGGCCGCCTCGCCGACGCTCAGGCATACGCCTCTGCCGGCCTGAGCAACTTTGAGACTTTCGGCGACCGAGCGGCTGAAGAGATTCAAAAGTCGCGAGAGATGCTGGGAGAAATCGAGCGAAAATTACAACAGCCCTAGAAGTACGCTACCGACGTTATAGACAAACTCATTCTCTAAAGGTTTGATTAAGATGGTTAACCGTGATGGAATTTCTAAGTTCCTACTCTATGTCTTTGCCGACAACTTTGGTCCGTCCGCTCGCCAATAAGCCAGGCGACGATCTGACGAGAGCGTGGCTCGAAGGCGTACCAGAGCCATGTCAAACATCTCTTGTGAGACACGACCGGACGCGGGATGCTTGAAACGTTTTACCCTCTCGCGACATATATTTTAGAAGAGTAGTTGCGTCACCAAGAGTATTAAGTTGGAAGGATGCCAGATCAAAATTTATAAAGTGGCCTGCCTGTAGGAAGAAATGGCTTGACTTGATAAACAGTTCGGCATAAAGTGCGGCGCGTTTTCTTCGGTTTGATTCTCGCATTTGAGCCAGCTGGAACTCCTCGGGCTGGCCTCACGCTCTTACACAACCACATATAACGTTTGCAGAGCAGGGCAGCCAATGAATCTCTCGGCGTGCTTGGCGCAAGCTACTGGTCAGTTTCCAGGAATATAAACCCGTGCGGACTGACCGTCTCCCGCGTGCTTATATCATCCGAAGCAGCTTCGGCCAGACGCAGGCGTTTCTCTCAAGAGGGAGTGCTCTTAATCTTTCAAAAAAATTCCTGAGCAAAACCGATACGGTCGAGTGCTAGCGAGCAGAACGTAGGATTGTTGGTTGAAATAGTCAAAGAGGCGGCGAGTCAGGCCGGATCGGCCTGACTCGGCCGCTTTTCGTAACGGACTGCTGCGACGTGGATTTTTTATCGGAGGTAAATTTAAATGGCACGTTTACGTCACGGAGAAACAATCACCATTCAGCAGTTTCAGGAGGCGCGCGAGAGCGTGGCCGCGAGCATCGCCAACGTGCCGCTGGCATTCGCCGCGTCACAGCCCGTGGACTTGAAGGACTTCGATTTCCTGTTCCCCAAGCTGCAAGACAACCCGATCAACCTGCTGCCCGAGTCGAGCAAGACCGTGGCCGACCTCGCCCGCCTCGGCAAGACGATGATCGACGCCGCGGGCAACGACGATGAGGGCGACTCCGACATCTCCGCGGTCTTCACCTACTTCGGGCAGTTCCTGGATCATGACATCACGCTCGAAATGACCTCGGCGGATTTGAAGACGCTGCTCGACCCGGCGCTCGCCCCGCTCCCGCTCGACGACATCCGCCAGAAGCTGAAGAACGCGCGCACGGCGACCCTGGACCTGGACAGCGTCTACGACCTGCCGGCCCCCCGCGTCGGCGACAAGATGCAGGTAGGGGCGGTCACAACCCTCCCCAACAACACCCAGGTTCCCTTCAAGCGGCCGCCAAAGAAGGGCGACCTGAACGACCTCTCGCGCGACCCGCGCAGCAACGACGAGAGGACAGACCGCGCCGCGCGCATCGGCGACCCGCGCAACGACGAGAACACCATCGTCGCGCAGCTTCACCTGGCCTTCCTGCTGGCGCACAACGCGCTGGTCGACCGCGGGCTCTCCTTCACCGAGGCGCGCCGGACGCTCAGGCAGCACTACCAGCACATCGTCCTCAATGACTTCCTGCCGGCCATCGCGGACAAGAAGATCGTGAGGGGCATCCTCAAGGAGAACAAGTTCTTCGACGGGCTGGCTGAGCCCTTCTTCATGCCCCTGGAGTTCGCCGTGGCGGCCTACCGCTTCGGCCACACGATGGTGCGGCTGGATTACGACTTCAACCTCAACTTCAACACGAGCGGGAAGCCGAACACCGTGCCGGCCACCGTAGACCTCCTCTTCGTCTTCACGGCGCTCAGCGGCCAGCTCGGCGACTTCGACACGCTGCCGGAGAACTGGATAATCCAATGGGAGAACTTCTTCGGCGACAAGATGCGCAACCGCGCCCGCCGCTTCGACACGCAGTTAGCCAATCCGCTCTTCAAGCTGAAAACTCTCAAGGGGGAGTTGGAGGAAGGACTGGGGGCGATGCTGGCCGTGAGGAATTTGCTGCGCGGCTACCTGCTGCGGATGCCCACGGGGCAGGCCGTCGCCAGGGCCCTGGGCCTCACGCCGATGACGGCTGCGCAGCTCGAAGCGGTCGCGGCCAAGGTCGCCGCGCCGGCCGGCGCCGAGAGCCAGCTAAACGTCCTGCGCGACTCGGGCTTTTCGAGGCGCACGCCGCTCTGGTACTACGTCCTGGCCGAGGCGGCGCACCACGGGAAGGGCAAGCGCCTGGGACCCGTCGGCAGCACCGTAGTCGCCGAAGTGCTCATCGGCCTCATCCGGCGCAGCGAGGACTCCATCCTGCGCACGAAGAACTGGAAGCCGACCCTCCCCGGCAGGAAGAAGAACAAGTTCACCATCGAGGACTTACTGAGGTTCGCCAAAGTCCTCTAGGAGGCTGAGGGTAAGCGCCCGGCCGCGCCGAGCGGCCGTCAACATGACGCTGTTCCACGGAAGAGGAAAATTATTAGGATAGATGGCAGACCCAACAGGTACTTCATCCCCGGTGGTCGTCGTCGGGACCGGCCCGGCAGGCCTAGCGGCCGCGATGGCATTGACCCGCAGCGGGGTTCCCGTCCGTGTCGTTGAGCGCTCGGGACTGCTAGGGGGGAAGGTCAACAGCCACAAAGAGAGCGGGCGGAGTCTTGAGCACGGCGTCCACGGCTGGTGGATGAACTATCTCAACTTTGACAGGCTGCTGCGCTGGTCCGACGTGATGTCTGCCAACGTCTTCAAGCAGGCCGAGGGTTCTGTGTTGTTGACGCCAGACGGTAAGCGCCAGCCGTTGCAGACCCTCTCCTGGGATTTGCCGAGCCCGCTATTTTTCGTCCTCCAGATTTTGCGTTCGAGCTTTCTCTCTTTTGGCGACCTCGTCAGGACGATACGCTTCGGCATTCACGCCATGGCTTTCAACCCCGACTACGATTACCAACGCTACGATGGGTTCTCGTTCCAGCAACTGATGGATGCCACCGGGGTCTCGCCTAAAATCCAGAAGCTGCTGCTCGAACCTTTCATCCTCTCTTTCGACTTCACTACGCCCGACAGGGTGTCGGCCGCCTGCGGCCTGAGCGGCCTACAGTTCTACGTCTTGCGCGACCAGCACTCGATCATCTCCCGCTGGCCGAAGGGACTGCCCGCCGAAGTGATCTTCGAGCCGATAGCCGCGAAGATCGAGCGGCAGGGCGCAAGGTTTTCTTTATCGACGGCGCTACAGAGCGCCGTAATCAAGGATAATAAGGTCACGGGGGTCCGCCTGGAGGAACGTCGTCAGGAAGCGGCGCCGCCGCCCGCGGGGTTAATCGCCGCCGGCATCATCTTCTACGGGCATCACCACGGCACGAGCGGCTTGATCAACCGCCAGCACGCCATCATGGCCTTTCTCTTCATCTTGACGGGGCTGACCTGGCTGGCGGCCAGATTTATCCCTCTGCTGGAGCCGCTGAAGTTTTCCTGGCCGATGCTGTTCGGGATACTGGCTTACATGTTCGTGACGCACAAGCAGCAGGACGACCACGAGCACGGAGCCCACGGGCACGAGCACGAAGGCGATGGGCATGAACACGGGCACGTCGAAGGTTAGGCCGGGAGCCGGCCGGGCCCCGGCCAGCTCGCTAATGACAAGCTTCAGGTGAGAGGTTATGAACAGACGACTCCTTCAAACAATCGGGCGCCGCACACAGTCCAGCCGTTTCGTCACGCTGCCGCTCGAAACTCTCGATCTCCCCTCGTTCACGAAGCGGCGCTCGTCGTTCAAGCCCATGACGGAAGTGGCCTCGGCCGCCGCCCTGGGAGCCGCCGAGGAGGCGGGCGAGCTGACCGCTCTGGACCAGGCCGTCTTCCTGCTACAGTCGGCCGCCGAAATAGAGCACGCCCTGATGGTTCAGTACCTTTACACGGCTTTCTCCCTCGAACTGGTCGCCTCCAAGCTCACCGGAACCAACATCCCCGCCGACGCAGGCCAACTGACGCTCGCGTGGTTCGGGAAGATATTCCAGATAGCTAAAGAGGAGATGGCGCACCTGCTGACCATCCAGAACCTCCTGCGGATTCTCGGCGGCCCTCTGAACTTCGAGCGCGAGGATTTCCCGTTCCGCTCAGACCTCTACCCGTTCCACTTCATCCTTGAGCCGCTGACAAAAACCTCTTTGGCCAAGTACGTCGCCGCCGAAATGCCCGAACAAATCCCGGCCGGCAAAGAGCAGGTCGTGGCCGACGCCTTGCGGCGTCTCAAGTCTGAAGATGTGATGGTGAATCGAGTCGGGCTGGTTTACGAACAGTTGGAATCACTCGTGGGCTCGCTCGACCCTGCGGCCTTCCACACCGACACGGACGACCGGCAGGGGACGGCTGAGGAGTGGGGAGGGGACACCGGCAACCTCCTCATTCTGCCGATCACAGACCAGCCGGGCGCCGTGGACGCCCTGTCGCGCATCGCGGCGCAGGGCGAAGGTCTGGCCAACGAGGGCGGCCCGGCCCCGTCCCACTTCGACCGCTTCGTCGAAATCTACGAGCAGTTCCCGGACGACTCGCCGGCGGCCGGGCAGCCCGTCGCTTGGCGGCCCTCGCGCCCCGTCCCCCTAAATCCGAACACCACGCTTGAGCCCGAAGGGGGGCTCACGACGGAGGAGCTGGCCGAGGAGAGGGTGCGCGAGTCGGGCCGAATCACCGACCCGACCACGCGGCTCTGGGCTCAATTATGTAACGTGCGGTATCGCCTGCTGCTCGTCAGTCTTTCGCACTCCCTGAGCCTGAAGGCGGACTTCTCGACCCGGCGCGGCATCCTGGTCGAGTGGTGCTTCAACGAGATGTCGAACATCGCTCTCCTGATGTCGAAGCTCACCTCGCTGCCCCTGAAGAAGGGGGTCGCCGGCTCGATAGCTGCGGCCGGAGCCCCCTTTGAGCTTCCGTATACGCTGGCCCTGCCCGACCGCGAAGTGGATCGCTGGCGGCTCTACTCGGAGTTGCTTAACGCCAGCGACAGGCTGATCGAAAGGATGAGGGCGCAGCCGGATTTCTCGGACGGCGGCGGAATCCTTGACAGTGTAACGGCTGACGTGGACGAGCGCCGTCAAATCATCGGCGACGAGTTGCAGGGCGGCTGACATCGTCTCTCGCGGCCGCCCGCGCCGCTCGCTCCAAATCCGGCGCGCCCCATTATTCATCGAAGAAAGGACACCCTGCATGCCGACCACCTTTGAAATTCACCCTTCAATTGGCATCGCCCGCGTGGGCGACAGCCAGTTGGCAGACGGCTTCTTCCTTGCGCCCGAGCCGGGCGCGGCCCCGCCGGCTTCCTACCGAGACCAGAACGGGAATCTCCTGAAACAGGCGGCCCGCTTCCGGGTCTTCCAGTGCGAACGAGACGCCAACAACAAGCTGACCGACGCACAGGAGTTGACGCCCGGCGGCGCCTCGATCGAGTGGCGCGTCACGGTCGCCAACCGCAAGGCGTGCGGCCCGATGCTCGTCGGCAACGGGCGGCGCAACGGCGCGCTCTCGGACGACGATCCCAACCTAGCCATCAAGCCCAGCCCCCGCACCTTGAACACCCCGGCGGCCCGAGCCGCCTTCAACGACGGGAAGTTCAGGGGCGAGACCGTGCCCCTTGGGGAGATCACAATGGGGAATGACGGCCGACTCGTCTTCATACCGGCGCGTGGGCACGCCGCCTCAAAGCCGCCGGCGGGCATAGTCAACTTCGCCGATAACCCCGACTGGTTTGACGACATCGCGGACGGAATAGTTGAGGCCAGCGTGACCCTGGGCGGGATCGTGCATAAGGCGAAGCCCGCCTGGGTCGTCACCGCGCCGCCGGATTACGCGCCGGGGATTCAGAACATCGTCACGTGGTACGACGTGGCGTTTCAGGCGGCCGTGGATAGAGGTTTCCTCGCCGCCCCCGCGCGCCCGTCCTTCACGCGCCACATCCGGCCCATCCTCGAACGCTTCGTGCAGATGCAGTGGACGAACCAGATTTTCCTCAAACAGTTCGGGCCGGGCTCCGCGAACGACTTCGCCAGCAAGATGGACGCGCTGGGCGACCCGGCGCAAGAGGCGCAGACGCGCCAAAAGTTCTTCTCCGCCCTGCGCCGGCCCGGCTCGCCCCCGGATATCGTGGCCGGACACCTGCCGCGCCTCAACGACGACTTCAACGACGGGGATACTTTGTCGCTGACGCCCGTTCAGTACCGTTTCATCCAGCAGTGGGCCGATGGTGATTTCGACAGTCAGGGGCCGGCGCCCCGCGGAGCTGCTCCCCGAAGCGCTCGACCGCGTCTCCCTACAGGCGTGCGTCGGCGGCGCGTTCTTCCCGGGGATAGAGGCCGGGCTTATCATCGCCGCGCCCCAGTCCTACGCCGAACCTTTTCGCTTAGACGCGTCGGCGCTCAAGCCGGGGATTCTCACGGAGGGGAACGCGGTGCCGTGGCAGGCCGATTTCATGGCGTGCAAAACTGACACCTCGCTCGCTTGGTGGCCCGCCCAACGCCCGGACAAAGTCTTCACCGACCCGAACAAAGTCGGTAGTGAGCCGCAAATGAAGCGGTGGGTGGAGCCGATCACAGGGGCGAGCGGCAACAGCGGCCTCATCAAAAATTATGGGAAGCTCGGGGTCGTCGTCCAGGAGACGAATCAGGCCGGGGCGACCGTCTTCGTCGAACGCGAGCGGAAGCTCCCTCCCCATTAAGATGCTCGACACCGGTGAGCCCGTCACGGGCAGATGTGATGTGGTCGTCGTCGGGGGCGGCCCGGCCGGGTCCGCCGCCGCAATTCGTCTCGCGGACAAAGGCTTCGCGGTCGTCCTCTTGGACCGGCCCGCCAGGAACGCGCCGCGCGTCAAATTAGGAGAGACCTTGCCGCCGCATGGCCGCCGCGTCCTCCAGCGCCTCGGCGTGTGGGAGGCGTTCACCGCCGGCCGGCATCTGCCCTCGACAGGGATTACCTCTTACTGGGGGTCGCGGGCTGCCAATGAGAATGATTTTCTTTTTAACCCGCACGGGTGCGGCTGGAGCCTGGACCGCGAGCGGTTCGACGCCTCTCTCCTCGCCGAAGCGGAGCGGCGGGGCGTACGCATTCTGCGCGGGGCGCGGATGCAGTCCTGCGCCGAGGAAGACACTGGCGAGGTGCGGGTGCGGTTGGCCGCCGGGGCCGGGACACTCTGCGCAAGCTTCATCATTGATGCCACGGGGCGCGCCGGGGCCGTGCGCCGCGCCCTCTCCCGCGCCCGCGGTCTCGTCCTTGACCGCCTCGTGGGGTTGGCCTGTAACGTCGGGCAGGCCGGCGACGCCTCCAACCTGAGGACGCTCATAGAGGCCACGGAGCTGGGCTGGTGGTACTCGGCCCCCATGCCTCGGGGCGGGCTCGTCGCAATCTTTATGACGGACGCGGATTTCGTCACGGGCGTTTCGGCTGTAGCCGTCTGGCGCGACGCGCTCGACAGTGCCGCGGCGACCGCCGAGAGAGTGAAGAGGGCGGCGAATAATTTCCCGGCCGGCGTGTTGAGAGTCGCCTCCGCTTCGAGTTTTATTTCCGGGGAACTCGGGGGCAACTGCTGGGCCGCCGTCGGGGACGCCGCGATGGCGTGGGACCCGCTTTCGTCCCAGGGGGTTTGCAAGGCCCTGGAAAGCGGTCTTGATTTGGCCGACGCCTACGAGCAGTTTGCGGGCGGAGACCAGTCGGCCCTTCAGAGGTTCTTCGCAGAGACCAGAGAAACGTTCTCTCAGTACGTGGCACTACGCGCGGGCTATTACGCGCAAGAGATTCGCTGGCCGGAGTCACCCTTTTGGCGGCGGCGCAACATGGCCCTTTCAGAAGGGGCGGCCCCCGGAATGTCGGCGGCTTCTCGTTCTAGATTCTCTTAGAGTGATGACTCCCCTTTCTAAAGAAAGGAGCTTCTATGGATTTTCACCAATGGTTGCTCATCCACAACCAAACTGCACTATCTTATTTGGTTCTCTACTTAAGTGTTCTAACTTTTACGTTCAGGACTCCCCTGAACAACCGCCTAGCTAGAGTTTCAAAGAGCCGCACAGGTGACTCTGACAGTCTTTGCAACTCATCAGACAAAACCTGTCGTATTTGAGAGTGAGGATAACACAAGTTGAGGCGCAAATTTGAAAGCATTTGCGCGGTGGACACAATTCATCCTCCGCATCAATGCAGAGGTCTTCTTGTGAGTGTTGATAAATTCGCCGCCGCGGGGCGTGATGTGCGGGCGAAAGCAGACGCTAGGGAGCAGGATTATGAAACCCACGCAATTCGATGAGCGAGGTGAAAATAAAGACTTCTCGCGCGCCCGGAATCTTTGGGACGACGGGGCGGCCGACGAGGAGAGACCGCTCCCGGTCTTCCCCGACATCTATACGGATGAGACCCCGGAACCCGCACGGCGCTACAACGGGTACGTCAACGAGACTCACCCGAAACGCTACCCCCGACTCACCGCGAAACACAAAATAGGGCTGGCCCTGGTCCTGGTCGAACTCGCGGCCGTGGCCGCCCTGCTTTACACCTACAGGGGGGACGCTTTGCGTGTGAGCAGCGTCCGCTATAACAGATATAGCCGCAGGAGCAGGGTCGTCCCGCGCGCGGTGAGTGCCAACGCGCGCCCGGAGGATGAAGAGGAAGAGCCTTGCCCGGCGGTCAACGCCGACCAGATTTACCGATTCGTCCGCGGCATAGACCGGTGCATGACGCAGATGCCGGCCGCCGAAATCGGCACGGAGCTTAACGACCCGTGGGCGACGCTCGTCTTACGGCGGAACGCGGGGGGCTCCGGTGTCTGGCCGGCCAGCGTGACCGAGATAGTAAATGCCATTAACGCCGCCGCCCAGGGCCAGAACCTCAGCTATCAACAGAACAGCTACATGATAGGGGAAGGGAGCCAGGTACCCGCCTCCATCGCCCCGCGCGACGGCAACCGCGATTTACGTTACGTCATCGCTTGGGGACCCGCGGGGCAAACGCCCGTCATCTTCTTGAGCGCCGCGCCGGAAGGAGTTCAGCCGGCGGGGACGCCCGCCCCGTTCTTGCAGGTCATCTCATTCGACCCGCAAAAAAAGGTTTTCAACTACTACCAGTACGTCAACAACTCTCAGGTCTCCGACGCCCCTTCCAGCGACGACGTGAAGACCTGGAGTTGGGCAGGCGATTCAACCCACGCGCGCGGGCAGCAGACCACCGGGGAGGGCTGTTTCGGCTGTCACCTCAACGGCTCTCTAAACATGAAGGAGCTGACGCCGCCCTGGAACAATTGGCACTCGCCGCAAGGCGCGATCAGTTCGGCCAACGTCCCGCAGGCGGTCGCACAGGACCCGCTTTTCACGGGCCTACAGGGGGCAGATAAGTTCCAGGTGCTCTTCCAGGGGGCGCAGTTCAACTTCTCGCGCAACTGGGTGAGCAAGTCCGTCAGCGGCGGCGACGTGTCGGGCGCGCCCGAGTTGCTCCGGCGGTTAATCCTGACGACGACGGTCAACTTCGCCGCGAGCCAAACGCGCACCCAGGCGGCGGGCGACGTCACGGCCCTGCCGAAAGACTTCTTCCTGTACGACAGCGCCCTCAACGGCGTGCTGGCGCTTAACTACGCCGTCCCGCCGCTTAACATCCCGCGGGCGGAGTACGACGCTTTCGTCAGAAGCAACCACTTCGCGCTGGTCAACACGGCCGGCAACGGCGAGCCCGATTACCTACAGCCCGGCGACACCTTCTTCGCCTTCTACGTGCCGGTCCCCGCCTTCGAGGACACGAAGACCATCCAGCAGTTGATTCAGCAGAGGGTAGTGAGCCAGCAGTTCGTGGCCGCCGTCCTAATGGTTGATTTTCAGAACCCCGTATTTTCACCGACCCGCGCCAGCTTGATGCAGTACGCTGAGCGCATCGGCGCGGCCAAAACAGCGCCGGACCCGGCAGACGCGCCGACCCAATTCGCCGCGCTGGTCGGCGAGGCCGCGAGCAATCAGCCCCCTTGCGACACCAGCCAAGTCTTCAACTGCACGGCGGAGCAGCAGTTCCTCTTCTACTACCAGAGCGACTGGCGCGCCAGAAGCACGGCCCAAATTAACAGCTACTTGCAAAGCGTCGGCTCGCGCCTCACGGGCGCGCAAGGCGTCGACGACTATATGACGCTCGCCGTCTCGCGCCGGACGCAGTACGCCAACTACCCACTCGTCTGCAACCTGCGCGAATTCGATTTGCAGCTCCCCTGCACCTCGCTCGGGAATGTCTTCGTCCAGATGAACGCAGACGGCACGCTCAGGCCGCAGCCGGCGTACAGGTGCCCGGCGCCCTTTGGCCCCGCGCCCTGTAAGAGTCAACTTTATCAATCCTTCTCTAACCAGTAGCGGCACGGCCGCACACAAGGAGCACGACATGCCTATCCTCAGTCAATTCGATCCCCCCGCGAACCAGAACGACCTCCCCGCGGAGCCGGACAAAGAGCGGGCGCTACGCGCCGAGTGGAGCAAGAGCGTTAACCGCTGGACCGAGACGGCCATTCTCGGCGACCCGTGGACCTCTCTGAACGATCAGGACCGTGTCTATTATTTCAACCCGCTGGAGACGGACGCGCCCGCCGCGACCTCGTCCGCGCTCATCTCCTGGGTCGCCTTCCCCAACCGCATCCTCCGCAACTTCAACAACTCTTCCTTCCTGGAGCAGATGGGGTTCGCCGAAGGGCGACACCTGGACGGGACGTTCGGCCCGCCGCCGCCGGTCGACGGCGAGCCCTACGGCCCCGAGGGGCCGCGCGGCTGGCAGGACGAGTACTGCGAGTGGATTTCGACGCTGGACTCGGCGGGCCGGATTACCAGCGTCGATTTCACCTGCGAGAACCCGGAATACTGGTTCACGCTCTGGCGCGTCAGCCCCGAAACGGTCCTCTCCCTCTACAGGGAACTGGTGGACCCGGCCGTGCAGTTGGAAGACCTATTTCTGCTAGACGCTAATAACGCCCCGGTCATCGACAGGGCGACGGGCCTGCCCGCGTATGACCCGACCAACAAATGGAACAACCAGCCTTCGGCCGGCGCGACCACGGGGGCCGTCCACTTGGTCAGCCCGCCGAACACGCTCGGGGCCGAGATTTATCTCGCGGCGGCCGCGACGCTCTTGCGGGACGACCCGCCGGGCTCGCCGGTCACGGACCCCGGCGCCTTGATTGAGTGCAGTAGGTACGGAACGCCCGGCCGTAACAGCGACCCTCACATAGGGGCCAGCGTTAATAACGTCATCCTCGGCGGGCAGGCTAAGGCCACGCTGCAAAACCCGGTCGGCCTCTATATTCAGACGCCCGACTTCAGTACTTACGAACTGCCGCCCGACCCGAACCTGCCCGCCGGCGCACAGCCGTCGGATTGCTGGCAGGTTATCCGCGGCGTGGAATCCATCCAGGGCTTCGCCGGGAACTTCATTCTCCACGCCAGATTCGCGCTGCCGCAGTCCTGGATCGACGCCGGCGTCTCCTTCGCCGTCAGCGACATCACCATCGAAGGGAACCCCATCCAGTTCGCCGCCCAAATCGCGCAGACTTTCCAGATAGCGCTGCGCGGCCTGGCGCTTACGTCGCCGGCCTTCCCGCCGGAGCCGCACCAGCCCTGCGTCGATGAGAACCCGAACCCGCTGCCTGCGCCGCAGAAACTACAGGACCTGAATCTGTTAAGGGCACGCACCACCTCCAACGCGGTCACGAAAGCGGAGCAGGGAAAGACGACGGAGAACGTCGCGCTCATCGCCTCTTTCGCAGACGCAGGTGCGCAGATTGAATTTAGCGGCGAGGGCGTGACGGTCGGGGTGACGGCCTCGCGGCAGATTTCGGCCAACGCCCGCCTTTACTTGCTGTCAATCGCGGTCGCACAGGACGCCGCCCTCGGGGACCGCTCGCTGTTGTTAACCAACTCCGACGGCACGCACGGGCCGGCCGCGCCGGGGATGCTTGAAGTCGTCGCACCCGGAAGCCTCGGGCAGGTCGCAGAGCCCGCGGGGGTCGCGGTCGCTACTGCCTCGGCGGAGGCGGCTGGGCCGCCCGATTTAAGCGACATTGAACTGAGTGGAATCAAAGCGAAGACCTATAGGTATTGAACCTCAGGCCCGCGCCGCCGGCCTTGCGCGGCGCGGGCCACAACCTGTCTCACTTTTTTCTGGAGGAACCAAATGCCCAACGAAATCAGAGACGCGGCCCTCGTGTCGGAGGCCCGCAGCTACAAAGCCGAGCTCCTGGAAAGACTGTTCGGAATCTCCGCCCTGGCGGCCGCCTCGGGGAAAGGCACGAAGGGGGCGCTCGCTCTCGGCGTCCTGCCGCGGGGGAGCAACGTGGTCGGCATAGGGTACGGGGCGAAAGTCACATCGGGGGCCGGCGTCGAGGGTGAACTGGCCGTCCGCGTCTACGTGCGGGCCAAAGTGGCCGAGAGTTCACTGCCCGCTTCGGAGAAGGTTCCGAAAACCGTCAATGGTAAGTCAACGGACGTGATTACGGTCGGCGACATCACCCCGTTCGCCCGGCCGACTGACTGCGGCGTCTCCGTCGGCCACTTCGCCATCACCGCGGGCACGCTCGGCTGCCTCGTTCGGCGGCGTGCCCCGGGCATCAACGATCACTTCATACTCTCTAACAATCACGTGCTCGCCAACACGAACGTGGCCTCCGCCGGTGACGCCATCCTAGAGCCCGGGCCGACCGACGGCGGAAACCCGACAGACCCCATCGCCGAACTGACGGATTTCGAGCCGCTAGATTTTTTCGGGGCGAACAGCATGGACGCGGCCATCGCCAGGGTCTTGAACGTCGGCGACGTGAACCCGGAAATCCTCGGAAATATCGGCCGCGTCGCCCAGCCCCCGGCCCCTGCGGCGCTCTACGAGTCTGTGCGGAAACACGGGCGCACGACCCGGCACACCATCGGGGTGATTATGGACTTGGCGGCAGACGTTAACGTCCGCTACGGGACGAGGCTCGCCGCCTTCGAAGACCAGATCGCCATCTCCGGCGTCGGCGGGGCCTTCAGTGACGGGGGCGATTCGGGCTCCTGCATCGTTGACGCGGTGCTGCGCCACCCCGTCGCGCTGCTCTTCGCCGGAGGCTTAGGCACCACCTTCGCCAACCCGATCATCCCGGTCCTGGACCGCTTCGGCGTCGACATAGTGTAGTACCGGGCCGGGCGCCTCCCGGGGCCGACCGCGTAGGCTCTCGGCTGCGCGCGCGCGTGTGGTAACATGGGCGAGGGGGATTTAGAGATGAATCAAATCAACCCGGACCTGCGCGCGATCAAATCCGCCGCCAAGAGCCTGTTCGGTCACATCGAAGGCGTTCAGGGTTTCGGACTGGGCGAGAATTCGCTACGCATCTACATACTTAACGCGGAGGTCCGAGAGGAACTCCCGCCAGTCTTCCAGGGGGTCCCCGTCGAGTTTGTGATTACCGGCGACATCACCGCGTCTGGCGAGGGGCAAAAAGGCGGAAGGACCGCGGCGTAAATTATCTGGCGAGGCCGCCCCTTCCTGAAGTCGGCGCTTCGACCGCCGGACTGCTGGCGGTCTCAGGGCCGTCCAATAAGAAGAGGATCTGTCCGATGTCTCGCCCAAGGGCCCGGACGTATGCGGGGCGCTGCTCCGGCGCGCCGTATTCGAGCAAGGTCTGGTGCAGCGCGACACTGGAGGTCAAGTGGTCGAACAGCCGCAGGGTTTGCGCGTCCAGGGCACGGTGAGAATCAGTGTGGAGGAGATAAAGGTAGGCCACTATCCAGCCCCTACGCCTGACACCGACTCTCGGAAGACTTAGCACCTGATCATGGTAGGCAGGGGAACCGGGGTAAAACTCATAGATCGATAGTCTCCGCCCGTCCTTCGGAGTATAGCTCAGCAAGTTGACGAGCCCCCGGAAGTAGTCGTCATCTACCTTGTCGGTTCCCAGGCCCAAAATGTATCTCAGCGCCGAGTTGTAAGAACGAACCCGACCCTCTTCGTCGGTAATCAGGATGGCGGTGTCGAACTCAGCCGTTCGGTCGGCAGCGTCAGCTAACCTGGAACTCCATTCGGCAATCAGGAGGCCCAACAATCTGGTCGTGAGGTCGTCCTCCCCAGCCGTCTCGCCCCGCGCTCTCAGTTCCCTTAATCGCCACGCCAAGTCGCCGAAATCATCAGCCGTGTCCTCTTTGAGTAGGAGCCTGGCGAGTGTGGACAGGAAGAATTCGACCGTCTCGAAATCCAGCGGGAAGCCGGCAGCCAGTTTGTCACTCATCGCGGACTGCCGCGCGAACTCGGCCGACGCCAGCCGCAGCCTGCGGCCGGCTTCCTCGAGCGAAAAATCTACGGACGCATGCTCGTCCGGCGACTCCTCAGCGCTGACATGAGTCTCCCAGATGTAGGCAGCGGCCGCCTGCGTCGAGGGCGAGAGGATTTCGGGTTGCATGATCGCGGACGGGCGCCTGCGTAAAAAGTTGATCGCCTCTTCGGCGCGCCCGACCGTGATGCCGCACTCGCGGCTGACCTCGCGGGGCTCTACGTCTGTCAGCGTCTTAAGCAGATTGTTTTCCGGCAGGGCCAGAAACTCCGGCAACTGCTCGGCGAAAGACAGACTCTGCGCCAGCCGCATGAGCGCGCGGTCCTCGTGCGCCCGCAGTCTTGACGAGTAGAGCGGGACTTCGTCGGGATTTTCCTCGGCTTCTGCCAGCACCCTCCTGAAGCTCGCCTCGTCCCGCACGTAAGACGGCTCGTAATCAATATCGCGCCACGCGCTCCAGGGACCATCCAGCACCAGCGAGTCGAGCACGCGGTCGGTCTGGCTGCCTAGCGGGATTGTCTCGGCGTGTAGGGCGGCGTGACTTTGCGCCAGTGACAGACTCCTCCAGAGCATCGGGGGGAAATCGAAACGTCTAACGGCGGCCGCCTCATCGTTCAGTGTCAACGCGCTCACGTCCGGGTGGTCGCTTAGCCGGGGATGCGCCTCCAGGAGCCTGACTAAGAGGTAGGTCAACAACACGTCCCTTGAGGGATGCTCCAGCGTCCGCGCCGCATGCGCCGCCAAAATGGATAGCCAGGGATTGCGGCCCGCGGCCTGGACCAAGTCGTCCCGGTAAAAATAGGTTGCCCCCGCCAGTTCTTGTTTTCGCTGCAAGAGCTGCCAGGTTAGTTCCGCGGCGACGAGGTCGTCGTTGTCTGGGTCAAAGCCCTCGCCCTTGCGTGTCATGGAGAGGGACATCGCGCCCAGGTTCGGGGCCGCCGCGAACGGGACGAAGGCGTGTGTCTCATAGCCGGGGCTGAGCCAGAGGGGCTGGTAGCGGGGCGGCGCTTTCGTTTGGAGCATGTAAGGACCCGGCGGCAGGTTCCACGTCAGGGCCATGTAATTGTTCTCCGGGTCAGCCCTGACGCCGTCCGTAAAGTCCGTGAGGACTGCGCCCGAATGGTCTAGCAGCCGCAGCCCCACGTCCTCCGGCAGACGGCTTTCAGTATCTATGGCGCGGACGAAGACGAAGAGGCGGCTTTCCCCGTCGGAGTGTCTTTCCAGAGTGGCTTCTCGGCTCCAACGCCGGGCGCCCTCCTCTTGGGCCGGGAGCGTGGTGGATGAACCGCGCAGTGGGGCCGCCGAGCGGTACCGCAGCGTCCATGAGTCCGCGTCGATAAAAGCCTGCCGGTCGGGCCTGACCGCCACCAACTGCCTCTCCTTCTCTAAGCCGAGCGTCGCCTCCACCTCGTAGACCCCTGGCGGGAGCCGCAAGTCCAGCCGGCCCCTCGATTGCGCCACCTTCTCGAAAAGGTGATTGTAGACGCGAATCAGCGACATCCAATGTGGGGCTTGAATTCCCAGGAAGCAGTTAAAGGCGTTACCGCCCGAAATGGTAGACATGCGGGTTATCCTTTATCTCCCTCGTGTTGATGATCTCTTCCCTCCCACTGGGATAATGCAGCAGGGGGAAGAGACCTGGGACCGGCAGCTCACGATCCCAGGGCGTTTGGGCCGCGTCGAATCGGGATATTTCATTATATAACCCGTTACAGAGCACGAAGGTACCGCCGAGCCCAGGTTCGGCGATAACCCGGATACGCACGTTAGGGAGGCTCTCGGCGCGAACGAGTAGAAAGTCGCTCCCCGCGCGCGTGTCGCATTCCGGTGTCTGCACGATCGGGACTTTCGCTTGTCTAGACAGCTCCGGGACGCGGCTCGACAGGTACCTTTCCAGCATGCCCGCAGTCACGCGCATCTGCGAGTCCGCCGCCTTCTTCTCATCCAGGGCTTCTAACAGCGCCTGTGTAAACAGCCCGCGCTTTTTGAGGGTGCCGGGGTAGGGGGGCTCGAACGCCTCTCTCCCGTGCCTCGTGGCGAAAAAAACATAATCGTCCACGCCGAGGGCGTCACCCGTAATCGGCCCCTTCCCTTTCTTCGGCCCGTAGCAGTCCACGCTGATGTCCAGACTCCGGCAGCAGTCTAAAAAGTAGATGATGTGGTTAAAGGACGAGGCGTTACGTAAGTGCGTACGGTATTTCCTGAAGCCGAGGTTGTCGTAAGGCGATTGGCGGGAGGCGTTAGCCAGCAGGAGCGCGGCGTCGTCGAATTCCACCCCCAGCCCGTGGCCCGTGAAATAGAAGTAGAGTCGGTCTTTCGAGCGAACCGTCTGATTCATCCCGAACGTGATGAGCGCGTTGTCTATGTCGTTCTTAACCGGCTGGGCGAAGAGGAAGTCCTGCGGTTTTTCATAGTCTGTGGAGAGAATCTGTTTGATGTGCGCGGGCGGGACGTTGCCGCCATCGGACGAGGCCAGCCAGGCGGTAAACTTTTTGGCGTCTTCCACGGCCCCGTCCAGGGAGCGCAAGTCGTCGTAATAGTATTTGCTGATTCCGACTACGATGGCGTAATCATTGGCTCCCATCGAATGCCCCCGTGGGTTTGAAGTGAGAGGGTGCAGCGCTTGAGGATTGTTTATCGCGCCGCGTACAAAACCCTAAAAGAGAACAACCCAGCGATTTGCGAGAATTGTAATAACACTCTCTTGGGTTGTGTTGCAAAAAAATTTTGTGCTGCAATAGGTAGTGCTTACCAATCGGACTTCACCTCAATATATTTGCTCGTCTCCCAACGATCAAGAAAATTGTGTTGACACGTAAGAGGGATGGGATTACGCTCCCGATGTCTTAAGTTACCCGGAGTGCTCATTACCACGTCGACGCCAGTCTCTTTTGGCGCTCAATCTCGACAACCTGTATCTACTACTCAACCGGCTTTTCCAGGAATGAAGTTACCTCACCGAGGGGTGTCCGGTGACTTCATACTAACCTTACCCGCTCACGGAGGGACAATGAGCCACAAGTTCCCGCGCCCCACCCCGTTTACCTGTCACCTGACGCTCGTGCTTGCACTCATTTCCCTGTCCATGGCGGCGCAAGCTCAGTCGGCAACTCGCCTCGCCCAGAGCGAGGCGTCATTAGGGGCGAGCACGTCGCCGACGCCCGCGGCCCCTGAGGAGGCTCCCGCGAGGGAGGCGGTGACCACGTCGAGTACCGACCCGTCTCGGACGGTATCCGAAGCGCCAGCGCGTCAGGCCGTGGCCGCACCGGAAGAGAGTAGCTCTGGTGCGCCGACTCCCAGCGAAACCCCGGCGGCGTCCGACCCTCCCGCCGACCCGACGGTTCCCCAGGATGTCGCGCCTACGGATTGCCGGCAGACTATCAAGGCCGATGTCGTCGCCCTCGACCAGCCGTTCATGTGGAACCGGCTGGGCGCGGCGCAGCCGCAGGGGATGGTCTTCGCCCTCAAGCGCGACGTAGTCCCCACGTCGGTCGGCCTAGACGAGAACGGCAACGACAAGGTGGAGGACGTAAATAAGGCCGGCTGTCTCGCCAGGCCGGGTGACCTCTCGTGCCTGGATGCGGGCAAGGTGCGCCTCAGGAGCGGTAAGCGCGCGCGCCCGATGGTGCTGCGCCTGAACGCCCATGACTGCCTCGAAATCACCTTTAAGAATCTTCTGGCCCCCGCCCCCACTGCCACTTCGACCGTCAAGACGCGTAACGCCGGTCTTCACCTACAGGGGTTGCAGCTCGTCTCCTCGACCGGCCCGCTCGGAGGGCCAGGCATCAATAGCGACGCATCCTTCGTCGGCGTCAACCCGAACGCGCCCGCCGGCAGCCCGGGCGCTATCGGCAGCTACGCCGCCCCCGACAAGACGCTCGTCTACAAGTATTACGCCGTTGACGAAGGCGCCTTCCTCGCTTCCAGCGGGGCGGGAGACGAGAACGGGCAACTCCAGGCGGGGCTGTTCGGCGCGGTCAACGTCGAGCCGGAGGGGGCCGAGTACTACCGCAGTCAGGTCACGCGCGACGACCTGCAACTCGCCACCTTCACCGACGACAACCTGCCCAACAACGACCGCGTCCACATGTTCCTTGAGCCCAAGCTCATTGACCCCAGGCCCGGCGCGGCGCGGCAGCAGGAGAAGGGGGCCGTGGGGGAGGCCGAGGAGAGGAAGGTGTACGATCTGTTCACGCTGACGACGGTCCACAAGCTCAAGCAGACCGTGCAGACCGCGACGGTCATCAAGGTGCCGATCAACGTGACGATGCAGATTTGGAAGGACGGACGCCTCCAGCCCTGGTCGAACGGCATCAAGAATTACCTGTACGTGTGGGAGCCGACCAATGCCACCAGCGGCTCCGCCGACCTCGTCGGGCACCCCGTCATCGACTACAACGCCCTCTACCCCGCCAACTACCCCATCGACAGCCGCCGCTGCAAGCCTATCCTCAGGATGGTCGACACCATACACCCCTGCGACGTGGACTACATCAGGCCGGAGGATAAACCCTTAGGCGAGAAGAAAGATTTCATCCTCTACCACACAGACCTGACGGCCATCATCACCGGCCCGAACGCCGACAGGTTCCCCTACACCAACGTCAGCCCGACGTTCCGCAACAACCCGGCCTCGCCCGACCGCCGGCAGCCGTACCGCGAGTTCACCATCCACTACCACAACCCTTCGGTGCCCGTCCAAGCGTTCACGCAGTGGGCCTCGACCAGCCCGGACGCACAACTCAGAACCGCCTATGGCGCCGTGCGCGACCTCTTCGCCATCAACTACGGGACGGGCGGCATCGGCGCTGAGATCGTCTCCAACCGCCTCGGCGTCGGCCCGGCGGGCGGCCTCGACGCGGTCGAGCTGAAGTTCGAGGAGTTTTTCCTGAGCGCGTGGGCCGTGGGCGACCCGGCGATGGTCGTGGACATCCCGGCCAACTACTCGCCTCCTGCGCCGCCCGCGCCGCCCTGCAACCCGAACACCTTACCGCCCAACGGCAAGTGCGTCCCGCAGATAACGACCAACCCGCCGCCGGGGCTGAAGGCGACCAAGGCGCTCTACCCGGACGACCCGTCGAACGTCTACCACAGCTACATGGGCGACCACACTAAGTTTCGCATCCTCCACGCGGGCGTGGGCGCCAACCACGTCCACCACCTGCACGCGCACCAGTGGCTTCACTCGCCCAACAACGACAACGCCAGCTACCTCGACAGTCAGATGATTAACCCCGGCTCGGCCTACACGCTGGAGATCGTCTACAACGGCAGCGGCAACCGCAACAAGACGGTCGGCGACTCGATCTTCCACTGCCACTTCTACCCGCACTTCGCGCAGGGCATGTGGTCTCTGTGGAGAGTTCACGATGCCTTCGAGGCGGGGACGAAACTCAACTTCGCCGGGCAGCCCATGACTGTCAGAGAATGTTTAGACGCTAACGGGGCTCCCGTCCCCTGCGCGACTCCCGGCGCGGAGCCGGTCTGGAGCCGCGCCCTGCCGGACGCCGAGATCGTCCGCGGCACGCCCATCCCGGCCCTAGTGCCCCTCCCGACCCTCGGCATGGCCCCCATCCCGGCCAAGGTCCGCCTGACCGTGACGAACGACCCCGACCCCAACATGCGGATTCCCGACGAGGTCTGGACTAAGCTCAAAACGCTCTGGGGCGCCGGTCTCGCGCACATCCCAGACCAGTGGCTGGCCGGCCGCAGGGTCGTCGTCAAGACGAGCTCGACCTCCGCGTCGCCCTTCTTCACCCGCAACCCCGGCTTCCCCTTCTTCATCCCCGGTATCGCCGGCCACCGCCCGCCGCACCCCCCTATGGACTTCGGCTGGGTCGAGTCGGAGCCGGGCAAGCCAGCGCCGAACCCGGACGGCGGCGGCAAGATTTACCTGGACGGCGGGCTGCCCCGTCACATCGTGCTCGACGGCAGGATTTTCCGCGAGTTCCACACGCGCTGGGACTTCACCAAAGACTTCGTCCTCTACGGCAAGGATAAGGAGAGGACGAAGGAGAACAACTACGGCCTCATCGACGGCGCGCTCATCGCCTTCCAACTCCCCGAAAACGGCACGGCCATCGAGCAGAGGGCCATGCGCACTCACGCGCAGAGGACGCACACTACTGTGCTGCCCGACGGCGACCCCGGCAACTTCATCCTCAACGGCATGCCCCCCGCGCCCGGCGCGCCCTACGCCGACCCAAGCGTGGACGACTTCGGCAACTCGACCATCAACACGCGGCGCTACAAGGCGGCGGCCCTTCAGGTGGATACCGTCTTCAACAAGAAGGGCTGGCACTACCCGCAGCAGCGCATGCTCACGCTGATAAACGACGCGGCGGACGTCTACCGCGGCGTGAAGCCGCCCGAGCCGTTCTTCTTCCGTTCGAACACGGGCGAGACCATCGAGTTCTGGCACACCAACTTGGTGCCGAATTACTATGAGATGGACGACTTCCAGGTGCGCACGCCGACCGACATTATCGGCCAGCACATACACCTCGTGAAGTTCGATGTGACGGCCTCGGACGGCGCGGCCAACGGCTGGAACTACGAGGACGGGACCTTCAGCTCTGAGGAAGTCCGCGAGCGCATCTTCGCCATCAATCAGCAGAGCGGCCTCTTCCAGTTCAACCCCCAGACCCAGTTCATCGGGTCGCAGCAGAAGAGGCTCACCACCAAGACCTTCTCCGAATCCTACCCGGCCAATGTCCCGACGGGGTTCACCCCGCCGCCCGAGTGGGACGGCGCGCAGACGACCATCCAGCGCTTCGACACTGACCCGCTCCTCAATAACGAGGGCGTCGATCGCACGCTCCGCACCGTCTTCACGCACGACCACTACGGCCCCTCGACGCACCAGCAGGCCGGCCTCTACGGCGGCATGCTGATCGAGCCCGAAGGCTCGAAGTGGTTCGACGCGACGACAGGTAAGCAGCTCTACGACACCGTCTCGAAGCGCTCCGACGGCAAGCCGCTGCGCGACGACGGCGGGCCGACCACCTGGCAGGCCGTCATCCAGACGGCCAACGAGAGCGAGAGCTATCGCGAATTCGCGCTGGAGTTCCAGGACATGCAGTTGGCCTACACCCCGACCAGCACGAGCACGCCCGCCGTCCCGACCGCGCAACTCTTCTCCGTCACCGGCGCCAGCGTCGCACAGCTCGTTACCGAGCTAGGAGCCTGCACGGGCACGGCGCCCGCACCGGGCAGTTGTGCGGCGGCCCCGACCACCTGCACGATCAAACCGATCACTAACTGCACAACCAACCCGAACGTCGCCTGCGCCTTCTTGCAGAGCGGCGTCACCCTCTCCTCGAACGCTTACGCGATCGCCACCAGCACGGGAGCATCTCCGACCTGGGCCGTCATAGACCCGCTACCGCAGACCTCGCCGCCGCAGGCGACGCCTATGTGCGACCAGTACGGAATCACTTCGTCGGGCAGCGGCGCCGGTCAGCAGTTGGCGGTGACGAACCCGACCATGCACCCTGGGTGGTCAGACCCTGGGAATGCCATCGGCCCGCCCACGGCACGCAACGTCACAGTGCCGTCGCCGACCGTCATCAGCGTGGCTTCGAACGGCACCTACTCGCTGAACTACCGCAGCGAGCCGCTCCCGCTGCGCGTCGCCACGACGGTCAGCAACGCCTCGCAGGCGACCGATCTCGGCTTCGTCTTCAACTCGATGCCGCGCGGCGACGCGAGCCTGAACACGCAGCCGGGCGTCTTCAACCCTGTACAGCCGAGCACCGATTGCACGACGCCCGACCCCAAGAACCCGAAATGCTTCCAGCCGATCAACCCGACATGCACCGGCCCGGACTGCTTCAACTTCCCGCTCTTGCAACTGAACCCGACGTGCCCGCCGGGAACAGGTTCCTCCGCCTCGTCGGCGGCCGCGAGCGGTTGCTCGCAGGGCACAGACCCTTACACGCCGCTGCTGCGCGCCTACGCGGGCGACCGTGTGCAAATCCGCACGCTCGTCGGCGCGCACCTCGTCGGACACCCTTTGAGGCTTCACGGCCTCAGGTGGCGCCCCGAGCCCTCGATCCCGGACTCCGGCTTCGTCGGCGCGCAGGGGATGGGACTCTCCGAGCACTTCGAGATGATCTTCGACGTGCCCAGGCTGCCGCCCCCGACGGGGATGCAGAACACTTTCGCCGACTATCTCTACGAGCCCAGCGGCGGCGCGGACGGTCTCAGCAACGGGCTGTGGGGCATCTTCCGCGCCTACACGCAGAAGATCGAGAACTTGAAAGAGTTGCCCACCAACCTGCTGCCGAACACCTCTGCGGTGGCGAACGTCAGTTGCCCGGCTAGCGCCAGGCCGCGGACGTTCAACGTCTCGGCCGTGTCGGCTGCGACGGCGCTGCCAGGCGGCCAGTTGGTCTACAACTCGCGCGGGCAGGCTTTTACCGCCGGCGCTGGGGGCTCGAAGGGCTTCGACCCTACCTTCCCCCTGGCCGACCCGAAGGCGCTCCTTTACGTGCGCAGCGAAGACCTGAACTCTGATGGGACGTTGAAAGCGGGCGTCCCCATCGAGCCTCTGATTCTGCGCGCCAACGCCGGCGAGTGCATCAAGGTCGTGCTGACGAACTGCCTCGGCTCATCTCCGACCCCCTGCACCTCGACCACCCCGCAGACGCTGGTCAGTTATCCGGCCGGCACTTTCCTCAACAGCCCCTTCGGCAAAAGAGGCACCGGCCTCGCTTCGGTCAACCCCACTCTGACGGCCTCCTCGTCGGTCGGCCTGACTCCGCAACTCCTCACTCACAACATCACCGCCTCCGGCGGCACGAACATTGGCTTCAACCCCACCCAGACCGCCGCGCCCGGCTCCTCCGTCACCTACCAGTGGTACGCCGGCGCCATCTCGGCTGCCGGCACGCCGACGCCGGTCGAGTTCGGCTCCATCAACCTCCTGCCGGCCGACCCCCTGATGCAGGACATAACCGGGATGGTCGGGGCGATCATCGTCGAGCCCGAGGGCGCGACCGTCGTCGAGGATGCCGCCACCAGGGCGTCGGCGATGGTTATGAATCCGGATGGCACTTCGTTCCGCGAGATGGTGCTCGTCTTCCAGAACAACATCCAAGCGCAAACGATTCCCCTGCTGGGGGGCTTCAATTACCGGGCGGAACTCTTCGGCTACCGCTACCCCGTCTCCGGCCAGCCTACGTCGAACAACATCGGGCAGGGGGCTCCCGCCAACGGCGACTTCACCGCGAAGATGTCGAACACACTGATCTCGGGCCTCAGCCCGACCACGTTCTCCGACCCGCAGACCCCCGTCTTCAGCGCGGCAGCCGGGTCACCGACGCGCATCCGACTGCTTTTCGGCGGCGGGTACTTCCAGTTGGAAGTCTTCGACCTCCACGGCCACTCGTGGCAGGAGCAGCCCTTCATCCACGACTCCACTGGGATCGGCCACAACCGGCTCTCGCAGTCATACGGGGGCTATCTGATGTGGCCGTTCCAGGCGTCGAACATACTCTTGCCGAGCGCTGGCGGCAGGCGCGGCACGACGGGCGACTACCTCTACAGCACCTTCAACACCGTGAACAACAACGGCACTTGGGGCATCTTCCGCGTCAGCGACGAGGTGCTGCTGATTCAGAAAGCCGTCGTGGACGGGGGGAACAATGTCACCGTCGCGGGGGCCGACCTCATGAAGCGGGGAGCGACGACGGCGAGGCCGACTGTCACCGTCTACTCGGTCAGTTCGACGGGGACCGCGACGCCGCTCGGGGCCGCCGTCCCGGTCAACGCGGACGGGACGTGGAGCTTCACCGTCAACTCGACCGCGGTCACCCCCGGCACGAGCATCATCGCGTTCTCCTCCAACTCGCCCGCAGCCTGCACGCCCGCCGGCATGCAGAACCCTTTCAACCGCTGCATCACGGGCAGGGCGCAGGTGCAATCGGCCGGCACGGCCGCAGGCGGTGGGTCACAGGAGCGTTAACCCGCGCCACATCAGGCCGGAGCTTTAATGGCACGACCGCGCGGTCGTGCCATTAAAGCTTGAACCGCAGGCTCCACTGGAGGTGAAGTTGACGGAGACACACGCGATTTACACCGCCGACCTTCCTCCCGCCCACACGGCCGCAGGGCAAGCCGCCCTCGACTACGAAGTCCTCGACGACCTGCGCGAGATCGAAGCCCTCTCTGAAGAGTGGGACGCGCTCCTAGACCAATCGCCGTGCAACCGCGCGTTCAGCTCGTCCGTCTGGTACGTCACTGCCTGCCGCGTCACGCCCTCCTTGTCGCCACACCTGATTACGGCGCGGCGCGGGGCGTCACTGGTCGGCGTCCTCCCGCTCGCGTTTGATGGCGGCACGAAAGAGGCCCTCTTCCCAAGCAAGATGAGTAACTACAACGACGTCGTCGCGCGGCACGACGACGCGGAGGCGGCCGCCGGGCTGCTGCGCCACGCCTTCAACGGCCCAAAGCCTTACGAGAAGATCAACCTCTGGTGGATTCGCAAGAGTTCGAACGCAGCACGCGCCGCTCGGCTTCTCGCCGCCGCGGGCGAGTGCGAAGAGCCGTTCCGTGTCGAGCGTGATTACGCCTACCTGAGCCTCCCGCCTTCCTACGACGAGTTCCTCAAAGGGAGGAGCCGTGTCTTCCGCAAGGGTCTCCTTCGGGCTCAGCGCAAGGCGCGCGCCGACGGCCTGCGCGTGCGCGAGTTGATGCCCGACGACTTCCCCGCGGGCCGACTGCCTGAGACCTTCCTCCGGCTGCACCTCAGTCGCTTCGGCGAGCGGAGTTGCTTCCGACAGCCGGGCAACCTCGCTTTCGCGCGGCTCGCGCTGCCGCTCCTTTTCGCCCGGCGGCAGATGCGCGTCTTCGCGCTCCTGCGCGGCGAAGAGATCGTCGGCATTGATCTGAGCATGGTCGGCGCGACGAGCCTCTGTACGTGGAACGGCGGCTTCCTCCCCGGAGTCGAGGCGTGGTCTCCTGGGAAACTCCTGATTGACGAAGGAATCAGGCGCGCCTGCGAGTTGCGCTTGCGGGAGTACGACCTGCTGCGGGGCGCTTACGACTGGAAGATGGCCTGGGCCGACTGCATCCGCGAGGTCGGGCGGCTAGAGTTCACGGCGCGCTGAGAGGCTGCCTTCACCAAAACGGTCGCGGAGGGTGGATAGATGAGAAGTGACGAGATGTTTCTTAGAAATAAGAGGCATTACGACGTGCCCGGTCGCGCCGAAATCTACGCGAGGAAGACGACCCTGCACAAGGCGGAAGAGGTCATCATCGCTCACCTCACCGAGAAGATCAGGGACCAGCCCGTCCTGGACATAGGCGTCGGGCAGGGCCGCACGACACCCTACCTGCGCGCGCTGAGCAGCCGCTACGTCGGCATAGACTACTCGGCGAACATGCTGAACGCCTGCCGCGCGAAATACCCGGACGCCGCCCTGCTGCTCTGCGACGGCCTGCACCTGAGTTTCGGGGACGAGACCTTAGAGGTCGTCTATTTTTGCTGGAACGCGATTGACGACCTGGACCACGAAGACAGGCTGCTCATCCTGAGCGAGATTTATCGCGTGCTAAGGAAGGGCGGGGTCTTCTTCTTCTCCTCCCATAACCTGAGCGGCAAGATCAGGTCGGCCTTCTCCTTCGGCGGCTTCGTCGGCTCCCGCAACCCGTTCGAGTTCATCGGGAAAAATTCCGCCCGCGTCGGCTCCTACCTCTTCAACGTGTACAATCACCTCCGCAACAGGAAACACGAGAAGCACATGGGTCATTACTCCATCATCAACGACGGCGACCACTATCGCCTGCTCACCTACTACATAGACAAAGAGAACCAGATCGCGCAGCTCGAAGCCCTGGGGTTCCGCGACGTGGAGGTCGTGGGGCTTGACGGCTCTTTCATCGCCCGCGACGAGCCCTGCCGCGACAACTGGCTCTTTTACATCGCCCGCAAGAATTGAGGCCGCGGGCGGTTCTGACGCGCGGTTCAAGGTAAGGGGCCAATGATCAGAGTGAACGTGTTCGCCGAGAAGGGCGACTGGGTGTTCGAGGACCTGAAGCAGCACTTCGCGCGCGCCCGCGTCGACGGCCTCGAAGTGCTGGCCTCCGACGAGCCTTTGGCCTGTGCCGACGTGTGGGTCTCTGTCTCGCCGAGTCAGGCCATCAACTCGCCGGATTTAACGAGGACGGTTGTCTGCATTCACGACCTGTACGAACACTCGAACATCTACGCGCCGGACGGCGACCGCCGCGCCGTCCGCTGGGCTGGCGCGCTCGCGCTTTCACACCCCCTTCAACGACGAATCCTGACGGAGGCAGGCGTCTCCCTGGAAGGGGTCCCGACCCACGAAGGCCCTCTGGGGGCGCTCTCAAGCTTCACGGTCCGGGGCGAGGCTACCCCGTGCTTCTCAGCCGGCTGGGTGGGGCGTCACGACGCGCAGGGGCGGAAGCGTTGCGAGTGGTTCGTCGAAGCTGTCGGGGGACTCAATCCAGCGCCCGGCCGGCTGCGCGCCGTGCTGGTCGGCAGGGGCCTCGGCGGCTACGCGGAGCGGCTGTGCGCGGGCGGCGTGACTTGCCTCCACTACGCGCGAGAATCGCACCCCATCGCGGACTATCCACGGCTCTATCAGCAGATGGATTGTCTAGTCATCACCAGCAGTACGGAGGCCGGGCCGCTGCCGTTATTCGAGGCGCTGGCAACGGGGCTGCCGGTGATTTCGACGCCGGTCGGCTGGGCTCCGCACTTAGCCGCGAAGCACCCGCGCTACGTGCGGCTGGCGGAAAGCCCCGCCGAGATCACAGACCGACTGCGGCGCCTGGGGGATGAAAGGGAGCAGCTCTTCCGTGAGCGCGAAGAGATAGCTTCGCTGGTCAAGGATTACCGCCTTGAGGGTTGGTTGCGCGACGTGCTGCGGCTGGCCGGCTCTCTGCACGCGCGCCCGCGAGCCGGGGAGGACAAGCACGGGACAGGTGCGCCGCCAGATAGTCCTTCAGACGCCGCCTGACCTCTGCGCGCGCGTCGGCGTAAACGTCGTAGGCGTGACGCGTGTAGTAATGGTGGATGAATTTTATCCCCCGCAGCCGAAGCTCCGGCGAGTAGCTGGTGATGAATTCCCTTGCCTCGTCCAGATTGTCGAGGCGCGCCGGGAACGTCACGGACTTGTAATCGCAGTTGCCGAACGTGACGACCGGCTTGCCGTGAATCAGGCTCTCGAACCCGACCCCGGAGTTGATGACGACCACGCCCTCCGCGCCGAGGATCAGGCTGTGAATGTTGGCGTTCAGGCACGAGACGAAAGGGCTTGAGGAGCGACGCGCCTCGACGGCGGCGGCGATCTCCGGGTGGTCCGCGCCGGGATGCAGCTTGAAGACCACCTTCTGCCCGGCCCTATCGGCCCAGTCGGAGACGATGTGGACGAATTCGATGACGCTCACCGGCGAGTGGTACATGATGACGTCGTCGGTGGGCAGTTGGAGTGGGACCAGGAAGTAAGGCTTGTACTCTTCCGGGACCGGGTTCAGTTCGGGCTGCCGCTGCTTCGAATGACCTTGAGAGATGAACTGGTCTCGGATGGAGCCCACGAACCTCTCCGCCTCGCTCGCGTCGGCCGCCTCCAAAGCCGGCAGCTCCCGCATCGCCGAGTGATCCGCGCCCCAGCCCTCCGCGTCAATCGTGAACAGCCCGCGCATGTGCATCTCCTTATAAAAGAGGCTGGCGTCGGGCACTTCACGTCTGGTCTTGTGCGCGTAAATTTTCAGTTCGACGTCGGCGGGGTCTGGCGGGAAGAGCGGGTCTAAATGAAGCTCGACGACTTCATGGCCCAATTCGAGCAGGCACTCCTTCAGGATTCCCTCGAAGTCCCTCCATCGATCCACGGACGGGCAGGGGAAAAGGCTTCTCAGTAGAATCTTCATGCGAAACCAGCCTCAGCCCGCGACCCGTCGAGCGGACTCCGGACTACTTCCATTGCGCAGTGACGTCCCAGACATAATCTTCCAGTGTCTCCAGCACGGCCGCGCCGTCGAGCCGGCCGGCGCGGTACTCTGCGGCGAGGTTGTGTGCGAGCAGACGCACGTCGCTCATCTGAAGGCCGGCGCAGTCCGCGTCCACCCCCGCCAGTTCCAGCGCGGTGAACTTCCGGCCGCCATCGCGCCCCCGCGACCCGCCGAACTTGAAAGACGAGATGAGCCTCTCCTCCGGCTGGGTGAAGCGTTCGTCGTCCTGCCTGATGATCTCGCCCAGACGCATGATGCGGCAGGCCACCAGGCTGACCACAGGGTTCTCAAATCTCTCCCTGACGAAGTAGCCGCCGAGGTCAACGAATTGCGCCTGCGGCGGGTCGGCCTCGACCTCGCGCGTGAACTGAAGGCAGACGCCGTCGAATTGCTGCGCCTCCCCTTTGAAGCCCGTCAGCCGTTTTATCCGCTCGACAGTGGGCTCGCTGTACGAGACGGGAAAGAACCCGTACTTGATGAACGTGCCGCCGTCGCGCTCCGCGATGTCAATGGTCGTCGCCGGGCTGACGGAAGTAATGCCGTAGCGGCGCAGGAGGAACTCTATCCGCAACTCAAGCGGCACGGCCGGCGAATCCGGCTCCTTCGTCCCCCAGCGGTAGACGGGGCGGCGGTGCGCCCGGCGCACCAGCAAGCCCGCCGGCAGCGTCCACGTCTGGTGCTTGCAGTCGAAGCCGGGGTAGACGACGCCGTAGATCGGGACGGTCGTGAAGGGCACGCCTTCGTTGCGGAACACGGCGTTGATTAACTTCTGGAAGGCCACCTCGCGGATGGCGTCGCCGAGTTTCATCAACCCGTCGGCGTGCGGCCCGAAGTGAGGCTCGGCCTTCGGCCCGACCCCGACACCTTTCACGTCTATCAGGCCCTCACCCGCCTCGGCTTCATCCTGATGGCCCTCGTGACTCTCCGCCACGGAGTAGACGAGGGCGCGGCCGTAGTTAGGGGGTCGGAAGGCGACGGCCCTCTCGTCAGTGACCTCGATGGGCGTGTTGACCGTCTCCTGTTGCGACTGCTTCTCGGAGATGAAGGCGACGTTCTTTAACAGCCACTCGTCAATCCTGCGTCGGACGGCGAGCCTTCTGTCTGCCCCGGCCAGGCCCCGGAGTTCCTGGTGAGACCGTTCGAGGTTCTCTTCCCGCAGTTGGGGGAAGTCGTGTTGCAGCCACTCGTAGTTGGCGAAGACGACCCGCGCGTGCGGCAGGCGGCACACCGTCTCTGACCGAACGTCTCTGGTCCTCAAATCCGCGATCCGGCGCAGCAAAGGTCCCGGCGGGAGGTCACGCTGCGGACCTTTTCGGGTGTGAGGCAAGACCTCAGCGACGGGCATGACATCGAACCTTCCGAAATTATTTGAGAGCGCACGGGCAAGGCCGGCCAAAGGGTAAAGTCCCGGCTCCCCGGTGCGCGGCGCGAATGCGGCGCCATTTTAACAACATCGGGGAAGGGCGTCGAGAGCGAATGAAAGCTGCCTGAAGCTGGAGGTTTCGATTGACAAGAAGAAGCTTCTGGGACTAATGTCCTTCCTCACACAGCGAGGTCTTCAATCAGTCGTCTGCGACCTTCACAGTACCGCCGATTCAAGGGCGCCACGCCGATTTCCCTTTCGTGCGCCCCGGTGCTGAACGTTCTCTAACCATGTGCAAAGGAGTTGATGATGCTGACCACCTATCCAGAAGCATGCAGCTTTTTCCCGGTTGCGGTAACTACTCACAGTTTGATTAACGGCGCCTTGAATGCCTCATCCTATGGCGGGGCTGAAGAATCGCCCACCGGGACTGCCGAAGAATACCCCTCCGGCGGCGCAGAGGACTATCCTCAAGGTGACGGCGAAGCACAGCCTTTCGGGGAAGCCGAAGATTTACCGGGCGGAGGCCCGGAAGAGTCTCCGGGCGGTGGCCCTGAAGAACCCCCGGTCGGAGGCCCAGAGGATCGTCCGCTCGGCGGGGCTGAAGACGATCTGGTCGGCGGCGCGGAGGAGTACCCCGGCGGCGTGGCCGAAGATTATCCGGGCGGCGGAGGTGAGGACTATCCGGTCGGAGACGCGGAACAACCTGCTTGATAGGCCCCGAGCCATAACGATTACGGAACAGTAGGCAGGACCGAAAGCACGAAGGGCGGGCGGCCGCGCGGCCGGCCGCCTTTCATTAACAGTGTCAGGCTCTACTGAGTTCTATCTCCTTGGGCGGTTTGGGGTGCCACTGGTGGACGAAGCCGTGTATGCGGTCTCTCCGCGCCGCACAGTGACGCCGCACGAGCCCCTGGAAGGTGGAATCCTCCCCGCCGTAGCTGAATCTTACGGGCCAGCCGCCGGTCTGCTCGAAAACATTTTTCGGGACGGCGGCATTCCCGTGGCCTGTCCCCCAGAATCCCCTCCGACCGATTGCCCGCCCCCATTCCTCGCGCGACCAGAAGGCGGCCTCGGCGGCGTCGTTCCTCCAATAGAGAGGGAAGAGGGCGAAGCCGCTTCGGCAGACATCTTTCACGATTGCGAGGAAGCTGTCCGGCACGAGCATGTCCGCATCCATGAACAAGAGGACATCCCCTGAAGCGTGCTCAGCGGCTACGTTCTTCCCGTGGCCGACGCTGAACTTCTCGAAACGTCGTATCTCACGGATCACGAGTCTCCCTTTCCACAAACCGGGCAGCCATTCGGCGAGCGGCCAATCCGTAGATCCCCAGTCCGAGACGCACAACTCCACGTCCTCGCCCAGACGCTCGACCGAGGCGAGGAGCGAGCGCACGAGATTCGGGAAGAGCGTGAGTGTCCGCCCCTCGTACTCTATCTTCGACCTGTTGAAGACGGTGATGCAGACGCTAATCATCTTTCGATTTCCAGGCGACGGAGGGCAACGTGGCGAACGTCACGCGGCGCGGGATTTCCGCTTGCGCACTAAATTTTCGGGAACGGCAAGACGGAATCCGGCAGCGGACTGGCGTTGTAAACGTCAAGGACGTAGCCCTCGCGGCGCAGCGCGGGGAGTTGCCTTTCGTGTATATCCAGCAAGTCTTCCCGAATCCACTCAATGCCAGCCCGGAGCGGGTCGGGCGTGCCCCCGCGGTAGAAGTGCGGGCGCTCTTCCGGGTATCGCATGTCGCAACCGCTGATGATGATTTCGCCGCCGCCGCTGTTTGACAGAGACAGGTTGAGCAGGCAAGTCAGTGCGTTGAGCAACATCGTCCCGCCGTGCCTCTTGCTGTAGGTGACCGGCTCGCCGTACTGGTCTCTGTAGATGTCTGCCCCGACCTCCCACATCCGCTCGACCTTCCACGCCGGCGGGTGCATCTCCTTCGGCGACTTCGCGTAATAGTCGTTCGGGTGAATCCAGATGTCGGGCGCTTCGTCTGCCACGCGCCAGGCGTTGTTGATGGCCGCCACCGCATACCCTTCGGCCCTGAACCGCCTGCCCCTCTTCTCCCACCACTCAGGCATGTACGGGGCCGAGCCGATTAGGAGAAAGCGATTCTTCATCCCGGTCACCTCCGTCGAACAGTTTCACGAAAGGTACGTGCGGCGCAACAGCTCTTTAACGCAGCCCGCGCCCCGACGCCGCTACTTTAGGGCCGTGTTCCGCATCTCCCTGATCCAGCGCAGCAACTCCGCGTGTGCCGCGTGGCTCTCCTCCGGTGTGCCGCCCGGCGGTCCTTCCAGCAGTTTATAATGGCCGAAGTCATCCCGCCCGCGGGCGAGGACGGCCGGGTAATGCGGGAGCGTCTGCTTCACGTCGGGGGCGCTGTAGCGGACGGCGTACCCGATTCGCTCCCTGTCGGACAAGTTCGGGCGCGACCCATGCACGGTGTAGACGTGGTGCAGAGACATCTGGCCCGGGTCGAGCGCCACGTCAACCGCCAGACTGTCGTCCACCCCGGCGGTGACTTCCATCCCGCTCGTGAGCATGTTGTCGTCATCGACGGAAGTCCGCGCGTGCGGGAGGGAGCCCTGGGCGTGCGAGCCGGGTATCACGCGCATGCACCCGTTCTCAGGGCCGCTCTCGCTCAAGGCGATCCAGGCCGAGGTGACGTGCGGGAGGTTGATGTTCCAGTAGTAGCCGTCCTGATGCCAGGAGACGTAGCTACGGTCGCGGCCGCGCTTGTAAAAGAGCGTGCTGGAATGAACCAGTATGTTCGGGCCGAGCACGCCTTCGACGGCGTCGAGGACTGCCGGATGGACGGCCAGCCCGTACGCCCAGCGGAAGAACAGGTGGAGCTGGCGGAAGTGCTCGTGGGTACGGCCTGGGCCGAGGTCGGACTCGAACTCGGCCAGAGAGCCGCGCGCCGCCTTCACCTCTGCGGCGGTGAGGGCCGGGAGCGGAGACAAGAAGCCGTCCCTCTCGTAGCGGCGCACCTGCTCTGGCGATAGGACGTTGCTCATCACCATCCCGCCGTCGAGCGCGGCCGCGACCTAAGAGCGTCGTGGCCGGCGAGTTCAAGCTCGTACTGCTTCACGTAGTCGGCTGCCATCCTCAAGTAATGAAACTCCTTCATCGCCCTCTCGCGGCAGGCGCGCGGGGAGATTTCGCCGACGCGGTTGACCGCCTCGACGTAGTCCTCGCGGCTGCGGCACACGAAGCCGACCTCCGGCGAGACGACTTCCGGGCAGGCCCCGCTGTCGCTACAGATGACGGGCGTCCCCGACATCAGGGCTTCGACGGCGACAAGGCCGAAGGCTTCGTTCAGCCTCGTCGGGAAAAGCAGGGCTTTAGCCCCCGCGAACAGTTCGGCCTTGGCCGCGCCCCGCACGTCGCCTAGATACGTCGCGCCGCTTACCCGGCACATCTCCGCGACTTGGCCGATGACGCTCCCGTCCCGGCTGGCCCCAGCGACGACCAGATTAAAGCCCAACGTCTCGGAGAGCCAGAGGGCCACGTCCAGCCCCTTGCCCTCGTGCCTGTCCATGTTCGAGACAAACAGGAAATAGTCGCCCTTCACTTCGGAGTACAGACAGTCGGCCGGGTCGATCCCGTTGAGCACGAACCTCTCACTCCCGTAGGACGCCGCCAGCGCCCGCGAGACGTAAATCCAGTTGCACGGTGCGGAAGAGCTGTCCACACCGAGCAGGCCCGCCTCCAGGTGTATGGTCTTGACCCACGGCCTGTCCGCGGATTCGAGGTTGTGGATGATGTCCACGTCCTTGACCACCTCCGAAACGAGCGTCACCCCTTCGGGGAGCGGGCGCTCCGCCCCCCCGGCGAGCATGTAAAAAACGTCGTGGCCCAGTTCCGCCAGCCCCTTGACGACGCAGTCCACCACGAACTGGCCTGAGCCGGAGGGGGACACCATCGGGCTCAGGCCGCAGCCGCCCGCGCCATAAGCGGGATACCTGTGCTTCGACCAGACCAATATTCTCATGACGAGTTGGGCGTCCGCCCTCGCAAGCTCAAAAAATCTTCGCGCCGGCTCAACGAACTCTTTCCCGGCTGCCGTTGAAAGCCTTCCACGCCGCGAAGTTGTCTTCGAAGTTGTCTTCAAGGCCGCCGGAGGGCGGCTCGCGGAGCAGCCCCAGGTGTGTGCAGGCCCCCTCCCCCCGAACCCGCACGAACGGCGCGTCGGCCCGCGGGAACTCAGGGGTAACGAAGCGGATAATGAAGCCAACACGCTTCGCGTCGGACAGGTTCGGGTTCGAGCCGTGAATGATGCTGTAGTGGTGGAGCGACATCTCTCCAGCCCTCAACACTACGTCGCGCGCCGCCGCCTCGTCCACCTCGACCTGCACCTCATCGCTGTTCTTCAACAGGTTGTCGGCGGCGGCTGAGGCGGCGTGCGGCAATCTGCCCAGGCGATGAGAGCCGGGGATGAGACGCATGCAGCCGTTCTCGGCCGTGCTGTCGCTGAGCGCGACCCAGGCCGAGACCGTCGGAGACAGGTACAGTCCGGAGTGCGTCCCGTCCTGGTGCCAGCGGACGAGCGACGGGTCGCCGGGGTACTTGCAAAGGATGAGCGTACTGTAGACGA
Organism: uncultured Acidobacteriota bacterium; assembly: GCA_963848875.1. GTDB lineage: Bacteria > Acidobacteriota > Blastocatellia > Pyrinomonadales > Pyrinomonadaceae > QHXM01. The sequence goes on along the minus strand of CAWKFJ010000005.1, from coordinate 2,178,394 downwards.
GTATATCTGGGCCGATGATTTTTTCGACCGCGTCGAGGATCGAGGGGGTACGCGCGAGGTCGTAGGCCCAGCGGAAGAAGAGGTGACTCCAGGCGATGTAGCCCCGCGCCGCGCCTAGACGCGACTCCAACTTCTCGAACTCGGCGCGGCAGCGACCCGCCTCGTCGGGGGCGAGCACCCTGACAGGATAGACCGCGCCGTCGCGCTCGTAACGCGCGACCTGCTCTGCTGAGAATGCATGGCGCATATGCGACGGCGACCCCGCCTTCAACTTTGCCCCTCCGGCCGCTCCCGGTCCCGCTCCGCCTCCAGCCCGCGCAGGTGCGCGTGAGCGACGAGGGCGGCGGCCAACTCGCCCCGCGCCGCTTCCAGCTTCTCCGACACGACCGCCGACCAGCCCCCCATCGCCAGCGCCTTGTCGAGCACTCTTTGACGGCGGGCTAAGATGGTGCGGCGCTGCTCCGGCGTCGGCTCGCGGCCTGAGAAGGGGCGGTCGATGCGCGTGCCGTCGTCGAACCTCCTGACGTTCGCCATCACGCGTGGCAGAATCAGGACGCGGCAGCAGCGCAACATACGCACCTCGAAGTCCCAGTCCTCGAACGACTGCAAGGAGGTGTCGAACGGCCTAGGCCCCAGACGTTCCAGGGCGGATCTCCTGATCGTTATACAGCAGGTGGCGAAGAGCTTGCCCTCGACCCAGTCGCGCGAGTCTGGTGGCAGCAATTGCGGCCCGCCGTGGCCCAGTTCCAAACCGATGCCGCGGAACCCGGACTCGACGAAGAGACGCCCTTCGACCCAGGAGTCGTGGTCTGTGACAACCACGTCCGCCTCCGGGTGGCTCATGAACAGCTCACGTTCCAGACGAGTCTTGCCGGGCAGCCAAACGTCGTCGGAGTCAAGGAACGAGACGAATTCACCGCGCGCGAGGGCGATGCCCCGGTTCTTGGCGGCGGAGGGGCCGCGATTCTCCTGGTAGACGTATTGCACCCGCCCGCCGAACTGAGAGACTACTTCGCGCGTCCCGTCCGTCGAGCCGTCGTCCACGACGATCACCTGCATCCCGGACACGCCCTGCGCGAAGACGCTGCGCAGCGCGTCGGGCAGGCACTGCGCCCGGTTGAAGGTCGGGATGATGACTGAGTGTAACGTGTCGGCCATGACGGTTGCCCAGGCGGAGGCTCAGCCCCGCAGCTCGCCCTCCCTGACGAGCGGCAGGACCTCCCGGCTGAAGAAAGCCAGCGTCTCCCTGTTCGGCCAGCCCGAAAGGATGAAGTGGCTGACTCCGATGCTCTTGTATTCGAGCAGGGCCGAGGCGATCTCGGAGGGGCCGCCGACCAGGGCGACAGCGGACACGCCATGCGAAGCGACCGCCCCCTTCCACAAATAAGGCGTCAGCCAGGCCCCCTCGTCGTCGCGCGGCCGCGCCAGCATAGCCTTCATCGAAACGGAGTCGCCGCCCTGCGCGAAGTTCCTCTCGACGTAACTCGTGTCGGCTCCTCGCACCATCTCGTAAGCGTCTCGCACCGCCTCCTCGCGCGTGGGCCTCGCGATGATCGAGAAACGGAGCCCGACATGGACGCCGCCCGCCAGAGCGGCCGCGACCTGTTCGCGGATTGCCTCCGGGGCGTCGCCGAGGAGCAGCCAGCAGGAGCCGTACTTGATCGCCAACTGCTGCGCCTGAGGCGAACTCCCGCCGACGAAAATCTCCGGCGACTTTCTCTGCGCGGAGACAAACGGTGTGCCCACCCGCCCGTCAACGATCTTGTAGTACTCCCCGTCGAGGTTGCACCCGTCGCGCCGCCAGAGCGCCCGCGTGACGGAGAGAAACTCTTCGGCGCGCGCATACCTTTTGTCGTGCGCGAGGAAGTCGCCGTAGTAGCCCTGCTCCTTCTGCGAGTGCCCGGCCACAATGTTCAGGCTGATGCGGCCGTTCGTGAGCGCGGAGAAAGTGTTGACCTGCTGGACGAAGAGCGTCGGCGAGATGATTCCGGGCCGGTAGGCGACCATGAAGGTGAGCCGCTCGGTCCTGAGCGCGAGCGCGGTGGCGAGGACCATCGGGTCGGGAGCGTTGTAGCTGAACATCGTGAGGGTTGACTCGATGCCGCTCTGCTCCGCGAACCGGCAGAATTCGGTCCTCGCCTCGATGTCGGCCGAGCCCATCTTCTCAGGGTCGGACGCAGGGAACCAGACGTCCGGCCGCTCGCCGCCGGGGGGCAATCTCCAATGAAACCTCAAGGCTGTCATCTCAACATCTCACACGAATTCCTCTGCCGCCATCCGCTCGATGAGCGGCAAAATTTCGCCGCCGAAGAAGGTCATCTCGTCCAGGTCGGGCCAGCCCATGAAGAGGAACTGTGTTACGCCGAGCCGCGCGTACTCTAGCAGAGACGCGGCGATTTCGCGCGGCGAGCCGACGAGCGCGATGGCCGGCGCGCCGAGGTAGGGGATCGCCCCCGTCCACAGGTTCGGCGTCAGCCACTCGGAATCCGGTCTCGACCCTAAACTGTAGTTTGAGCGGAACCCGACCGAGTCGGATTTGCTCGCGAAGGACTTGTGAAACTCCTTCGACCCCGCGCCGATCCTCTCAATCAGCGCGGAGGCCGCACCCCTCGCCTCCGACGGCGTCGGCCTTGAGATTAAAGACACCAGCAGACCGACCTCGATGCCCTGCTCGACGAGTGGCCGGACTCGCGCGCCCAGTTTCTCCGGCGCGTCCGGAAAACGCCAGAGGCAGTCTGCGTGCTTGGCGGCCAGTTTCTCCGCTTCCACGGAGTTGCCGCCGAGATAAATCACCGGCCCGATGCCCTCGCCCGACACGAACGGCGTGTTAACCTTCCCGCCTTCGATCCTATAATACTTGCCTTCGAAGTTGATCTCGCCTTCGCGCCTCCAAAAGGCGCGGCAGACGGTCAGGAACTCGTCAGTCCTCTCGTATCTTTCGTCGTGCCCAAGGAAGTCGCCGTAGTAGCGCAACTCTTCCGGCGTATGTCCCGTCACCATGTTGATGTGGATGCGCCCGCCGATGAGCGCCGAAGCTGTGTTCACCTGCTGGACGAAGAAGGTCGGGGAAAAGATGCCCGTGCGGCACGCGACCATGAACTTGATCTTCTCCGTCTTCTGCCCCAGCGCGATCGAGAGCGCCAGAGGGTCCGGCCGTGTAAAGCCGAACGCCATCAACACAGAGTCGATTCCGCACTCCTCCGCGCGCCTGCAAAATTCGAGTTGCGCCTCAAGGCTGAGGAGTCCCGACATCTCCGTCGTCGCCCGCAGCCTCCGAAAAGTGTCGCCCACCTGCGACAGGCTCCAATGGAATTTGAGACGCATCACCGGGCACCCCTTTCGTAGCGGTCCACACTTAAAGGTCGGGGCAAGGATCCGAACTCTGCGAGGCGCAAGCGAATCAGGCTCGGCAGGTGCGGGGCAGGACCGCCGCCGCGCGCGGCCCCGTCTCGAAAAGATCGTCGAAGTCTTCGGCGGAGAAGGCCGCCGCCCGGTGGTAAGCCGCGAACTTCTCGCGGGACGACTCCCGTGCGCGGCTTACGAGTCCCCGGCTCTCATGATCTAGGTTGAGCGCGGTTACGATGACACACTCCCCTTCTGATAAAAATGGTCTCGCAGGAAGTACTCGGCGCGCCCGCTCTGATCTTTGAAAACGTTGTAGGTGTCCACCACGAGGATGCGCTTGTTGAGGTACGCGGCGAGGAACGTCTCCATGAAGCCGAAGTCGTAAAAAGCCTTGAACGCGGCGGCCTCGCGCAGGCCGACGCCGAGGGAAAAGGCTTGTCCCTCGGCCTCGCCCCACTCACAGGGCGACGGCTGGCAGGCGCCGAAGGCGCGCACGGCCAGGCCGCCCCCGCCCGCGGAGATGACCAGCTTGACGATGCCGCGCGTGGCCTCGTTGGTGCTGGCCCACTCACCGAGCAGTGGCGCAGGGTCGAGGGTCGTGTCTTCGGCCTCGGCCGCGCCGGCCGGCGGTTCGTCATATCCCCGCGTATATCTCAAGTCTTTCATCTTCAAAGCTTCTCTCGGGGCCAGCCTTCTAGCTGTGGAAGAACTCCCTGGAAAAATAGTTGAAGCGCCCACTGCCGTCTTTGAAGGTGTTGAAGCTGTCGAGCACGAGGATGCCGCCTTTCAGATAGACGGCCAAGGCCGTCTCCATGAAATCGAAGTCGAAGGTGACGGTGAATGCCATCCCCTCGCGCGCGGTGACTCCACTGGAAAAGGCTCGGCCCTCGGCCTCGCCCCAGTCGCAGGGCGACGGCTGGCAGGCGCCGAAGGCGCGCACGGCCAGGCCGCCGCCGCCGCCCGCAGAGATGACGAGCTTGACGATACCGCGCGTCTTCTTGTCCGTGTTGTGCCATGTCCCATGCAACGGAGAAGAATCCAGCGCGGCGCCCGGTTGCGCTTCGCTCCCCGAGGGCAGTTGATCTTCAAGCCGAGTAAACTTTAATGGTTCCATCGCTCGCCTTCCTTCAGTCGTCTCCCTTGCGTGGCCGCGGGGATCCCTTTTCTCGCGGCCGGGTCGTGCCGCCCCTTGAAGTGCTGACGGAGCCAGTTCGGGTCGGGGTCGCCGGTGAGTCGGCAAGTGTGGCTGTAAGAGTGGCCTTACGCATAAGGTGGAATATCTCTCCGGCACTCTTAATTCAAGTGGTGATTGAGAGGCGTTAGAGTAGCTATCTAGAGCCTGCCCCGGAGCGCGTTCGATTATCTGGATGCGGACATATTGCTCTCCACGCGATGCGTCTCCGCGCCTGAGAGCTTTGTCAAAAGGGAGGCTCTATTCGTGTCGATGCGACGAAAAGCTCCAGCTCGAATTCACCGAAAAAGCCAAGACTGCTCAATGCTGATTTGGAGATAGAACATAGTGCTTAAGAGCACCGAGAGCCTATCCTCTTTGCCCCGTCGCGTCAATAATTTTTTGAGCGGATCGCTTACAGGCTACGCCAGCGAATTCAGTCAGGTGGCAGAACTATTGACACAGACCGGGACTGGGCATATCGTCCAGAACATCATTGGTTGATGTAGCTAAATCTCGCACCTTCGTCAGCCTCACAGCATTCTTGCAAGCATCCCGGCTGTGAAGGATGTTCACCCGCCATTGAAAGGAGCAACCCGATGGAAGAGGCACAGGAGACCGGCTCGCCAGATACTCCCACTCGCTTGAATGAGCAAATCGAGCGCGCTATGGCGCTGCACTCGGAAAATCGGCTGGCTGAAGCCGCTGCGCTTCTTGATTCTGCCGTAGCGATGGTTCGGAGCGACCCGCTACGCAAAATGATGATGTTGACTCCTCTGCTATCGCGACTCGGCGGGCTTTACATTAAGCTCGGAAACTATCCGAAGGCGCTCGAAGTCTTAAACGAAGGAGTGAGCTACATCGAATCCCATTCCGGAAAGGATGACGGCGACCTCTTAGATTTCTACAACAACATAGCCGCAATCCACATGGGCGAAGGGCGATACGAAGAGGCGCGGCAAGCCCTCATGGATGTCGTCAAGGCTCGCCGTAACGCATTCCCTGCGGATCGGCTTGAGGTGGCGCGTGCCCTCAACAACTTGTCGCGTGCCTGTGCCGGGCACGGGCTACTGGAAGAAACCCAGCGCCATATTGACGAGGCATACGCTATCCTCCGCCCGAGGACCGAACCGGGCGATCCGTTGTTGACCGGGGTGCTGCTCAACATAGCGGAATCGCACGTTGAAGCAGGTCGCCTCACCCCCGCCTCCTACTTTTACGAGGTGGCTATTGAAAGCGCCGCCAAGAAGCCTGTGGAGAATGCCCTTGAATACGGGGCGGCGGCGAACGGGCTGGCACGCCTTTACCGCAAGCTCATGCGGCAGCGCGAGGGCATCGAGTTAGCCAAGCGCGCAGTTTCAATCCGGGCTAAGGTGCTGGGGGAACAGAACCCGGAAGTAGGAGTTTCCTTGCAGACGGCGGGCCTCCTCTACTGGGACTTAGGGTTATACCCGGACGCGCTCATCTACCTGCGGGCGGCTTATCAGGTGTTCCTGGCTGCCTACGGGCTAAGTTACTCGACCACCATTCATGCCATCCTTAACATGCTGAGCGCCTCGCGTAAGGTCGGCCCCGATCAAAATACTGAGCTTGACCTGCGCAACATGATCCGTCTCACGCGCGACTCCGCCGAGAGCGGAAGCCCTCTGTTCTTTCGCATGCTTGTCGATCTGGCGGCGCTGCTGGCGGCCAAGCATGAGGATGAAGAAGCGCGTCAAATCAGCCGCGAGGCCGCCCGCGCGTTTCATGCTCTCAAGTCCCCTGTCACGATGGAGCTACAATCGTTCTGCGGAGAGTTGGCGGAACTGCTGTTTCAGATCGGCGACGCGCCAGACGCAATGGCAATCCTCGAAAGCGCTGTGCGCGCCGACGATTACTTGATCGGGCAGGTGATTGCCACTCGTGACGACGCCCAGAGACGCCGCTGGCTCCGGCATATTTCTGAGGGCACGGCGCGCTTCATGCGTGCCGTGGTCGCGCGCGGCCTGGTTGATAACGAGGCAGCGGCCAACGCCGGATTTCACTTCGTCGCTAACAGAAAAGGTCTCACCGCCGAAGCCTTTCTGTCCCACGACGACCGCGCGCTCGTTCAGTTACAGCCTGAACTGACGCTCCTCGTAGACTGGATTCACGATCTGGAAAATGAACTCGCGGACGTTCAAGCGGCGGGCGTCCTGAATGGCGCGGAGGAACGCCTTGAGCGAGTCGCCAGCCTGAAGAGCCGACTCCGGACCCTGAGCTTAAAGCTCGAAGCTCATACTAAACCGGAGCATCAGCCGCGCATCCCGGCCCTTGTCAATGCCAGCCAACTGGCCGCGCTGATTCCCAAAGACGCCGCACTCGTGGAGTTCTACGCGGTGCGGCGTTCGGTGGATAATGAGGATGAGACGCTGCGCGCTCGGCGGGAAGCCTTAGAGGTCAGCGGCATGGAGGCGTGGCTCCCTTCAGAAGCGCCAGAGCGGTATGTAGCCTTCGTCCTGCGCCCGACAACCCCGCCCTCACTTCGCCTTTTCGACCTTGGAGATGGAGCCGAAATAGACAGTCTCGTCCATTCCTATCTGGTAGTCTTAAATCAGGGTCAAGAGGCGGTTGTGCCGCGCGACCAGCAAGGCGAGCTGCTCTCCGGTTCCGAGGAAGAACTCAGCCGTGCGCTTCGACGGCAAGTGTTCGATCCTTTGGCTTCTGCCCTTGAAGGTTGCAGCACGTTGATTGTCGCCCCGGATGGCGCGCTGTGCCGTGTGCCATTCGCGGTTCTGCTGGAGGATGGAGAGAACGGCCAGCGCTTGATTGAGCGTTTCACGTTCGGGTATCTCGCCACGGGGCGGGTCTTGCTTCGGCAGGAGGATTCACCTCAGGGAGAGAGTCAACCCCCGCTCATTCTCGGCGACCCCGACTACGATCTTCTCAAACCCGGCAGCGCATCAACGGAGGCTCAGCCCACCACCTGGCTGACGAACTTCACTTTTGACCGCCTCAAAGGAACTGCCGACGAAACCTGGCGGGTTTTGCAGCTCATCGGGGGGCGTCGATTAGTTGGCCGAAAGGCGAACGAGGCGGTGCTGCGTAAAATTCAGTCACCCGCGATACTTCACGTCGCCACGCACGGCTACTACGTCCGGCCTTTCGCCGATGGGATCATGCTTTTGGGAGACCTCCGCAGGATGCCAGAAGCTTTTCAGACTTCGCGCTGGCGGGGACACATGCTGGGTTTCGCCGAGAACCCACTGCTGCGCTCAGGGATGGCGCTGGCCGGGGCTAATGCTTGGGGCGGGAAAGAGCCGTTGCCAGAGGATGTTGGCGATGGTCTGATTAGCTCTGTCGAGGTCGCGCACCTGGACCTCAAGGCAACTGAGTTGGTCGTGCTTTCGGCTTGTAGTACGGCGCTCGGAGATATTACGGCGGGTGAGGGCGTCGCGGGGTTGTTGCAAGCTCTGCGAATAGCCGGGGCAAGGGCGACCGCCGCGGCGCTGTGGCAGATACCGGACGAAAGTACCGTCGCTTTAGCTACAATCTTCTATGAGAAACTGATGGGCGAGGCGCCCCTGACGCCGGTGACAGCTTTATGCGAAGCCCAGCGGGGACTTCTCCGACTAGGAAAGCCCGCGTGGCAATGGGGAGCCTTTGTCTGCTATGAGGGATTGTCCCCGCTGCTCTATCGCCCAACCACAGCCGCAGCCGCCTCTCAGGTTGTGTAAAGCCCGATCTCGCTGAGTTCCGGCATGCTGCCGCTCGGCGCGCTCGTGCCTCGAACAGCAGCTGCGGGGGGGCCTAGGCTCGCGTATTTTAAGTTAACCTTGTCCACGAGCTGGCGCGCGTCGTTTTCCAGCAAGTCGTTGCACGTCAGCGCCACGCGCCGGAACGTCGTCAACGCCTCCTCGATTGCCTGCTGCCGACCCGCCCTGTACTCGTCCTGAACATCTTTGTAGGCAGCCGCGATCTCAGGAATCTTGAACCAGTCAGAACGCTCCGTGTCCGCCTTCAGCTCTACGACGATGTAGGGATACTGATTGATAGCGCCGGTTTCATCAATCAGGCGGAAATCAGAGGGGTCGAGCCAGAGCCTGTCCACCCTGATGGCGCCCTTGGGCGCCCTGATTGCGACACAATGGCCGAGCAGAGGATCAGGCATGGTGGTAGAGAAACCTGTCTCCAGCGAGACCTTATCCTGGCTGCTGGTCAAAAGTTTCATCGCTTGAAGGATGGGGGCGGCGAAGGGAAGAACCGCAGACACGTAGGCCACGCCAGCCGATTCCGAAAGGGTCTCCATCAATTCGAGGTAAGGGCCAGCGAGGTTGCCCGAAGCAACTGAGAAAAGTCCGATCTCAATCTCAAGATCACCGCCCACGTAGGGCACCGGGCCGAGCAGCCTTTTATTGAACTGGACGACCCGGTCAATCCCAGCGGCATCCACGTTCTTGAGTCCGGCAGGCGTGGTGATGACGTTGAATTCCGCGGTGCCTTGCGACCGGTGCGCCATCCGGATATAACTGTGAACCGTCCCGTAAAAGGTCGTAAGCCCCCGGCGCACGTCTACGACACGCGCCGACTTCAGAAAGACACTTAGGTAGTGCGTGTCTGCTTCCGCTTCCCCGGTAATGGAGTTCTGAGGCGCCTGTCCTGGGCCGAGCCATGCGAATATCCAGTCTTCAGCCTGCTGTGTCCAGATGTTAGTCCACCATCCCATGCCGGCAGTATAGTGAACACCACCTCACCGTGCAAACTTTGGCTGTATTTAAGTGTCCAGATAGATCTGGTCAGAGCAACAATTCAATTTTGAGTCGATGCAAGACTTCGCTGATGGGATTTGCCACGCCGTAGTTTTCGATTCTCTTGGGCGCATCAGCCTCAGTGTTCGGTAAAGCCCGTGGTGGTTCCGGCGACTCGGACATCCCTGCGAAGATCAGCCCGATGGCGCGTTGTTCCGCATCGACGACCAGCGAGCCGCTGTCGCCTTTAGCCACAAATTTTGTGAAGTTTGGCAAGGCCGGTTCAATCAGGAACTGGTTCTGGAAAAATGCAGACTGCCCCGTGCGGTCATAGCGGATCCAAACATCCAGATAAATCGAGAAGACATGGCCTTCCGTGTAGCCGGTGGTTCGTCCGAACTTGCGCGCGGCTTCGCCAATTTCGATGTCCTTCTTTTCCACGTAGCCCTTGACTGTGCCAATCAGCGGGATCAAGGGTTTATGTTGACATGCCCCCCAGAGCCTGGCGATGGCGGCGTCGATGTGATTGGGCTCCTTGATGTCTGCATCGAACTTCAACTCGGAAAAGTTGACCAACGTCCCAATCGGCCGATTGCTTGCCGATTCGCCCGGACTCGGTTGCAGTATCAAATCGCCGTCGTCAACTGTTGCCTTTCGCAGATCGGCAAAGACGTGCGAATTGCTGAGCAGATGGACCTCCTTCCGGCGCGGCAATTTACTCTTCCGCGTGCAGAAGTAGCCGATGGTCCCACTCTGTCCCGTCAAGTTGGTGTTCGCGCCGCTGATTCCACCAATTATCAGTTCCTGGTGTTCGCGGATGCCGTTGGGATAGAGGTCCCACGCCGCAGTCGAACTCAAACCTGTGTCCGACAAAAAAGCTGCCGCCGGCATTTCGATTATGACGATTGGAACGCCGCGGTAACTGCCCGGCAACGTCGCCCCCCCAGAGCCTACCCACAGCTCAGCGTTCGCGTCGTTGACAAAAACCTGAAGGCAATACTCGTTGCTGCCGCTGAGCAGCCCTACACCCACGGCATGAATGTTGGCGGAGAAGCCCGGCCGCAGATAACGCGCGCTCAGTTCACGTTTGAGCTTGACGATTCGTTTTAACAACCTGTAGTTGGAACGCCGCGGCCGCCGCCGCAAGGCTCGCGCGCGCCTGTACCGGCGCACAAGAAACCACGTCAGCCAGGCAAGCGCCAGCGCCCCCACGATCCAGGTTATCTCGTCGTAGTAGTAATAGTAGCTGGTCCCGCCGTTGCCATTCGGGCGCGACCAGATCAGGTGTCTTCCCAGCGCGAGAATGAACATGTCCAACTCAGAGCCTATCTATGGACGACAAATCCACGGCGACCGCGTGACAGAATTGCTTGAAGTTGACGGAGCCGCCGGGCACGGTCTTGCCGTCGGCGTCTTCGAGCACGGGGGCCAGGTCGAAGCGATTGCCGTTGGGGCTGGACAGGTAACCGTAGTAGTCAGCCATGTCGCTGTAAACGGCGTTGTCGCTGTAATCCATGTTTTTGATTTCGATTCTGTAAGGAAGACCGGGGACACGCTTGAGCGTGTGTGTCTCTTCCCTGCCGCCGATGCGGATGGTGAAGCGAACTTCGTCGCCTTCGATCTTGGCGCCTATGGTTTCCGCCACGTTGCCGAAGACCTCACGCCGCTTCGGCTCCCCGTTCGCGCCTAGTTCCACCTTCTCGAAAGAGAGTTCCGTGTCCAGCTTGTGCGTGTAGAACAGCCCGTTGCCAATGTATATTTTCGTCAACGGGTAGCGGCCCTTCGCGGTCGGATTGAGCGCCGCGCCGTCGTGCAAAGCGTGCATGTGAACGACCCAGCGAAAATCGTTAACGTCTGCGGAAGAGAGCCGGTCGAATTCCCCGCTCTGATAAATTTCATACCCCTCAATCGCCGGTTTGCCGACCGCCTTGATTTCAATCTGAACGTCTTCCTTCGGCAGCTTCTCGTAGGTCACGATGTCCTGGTAGCGGATGTGGTCATCCCCTCCCTCGTGATAAGCCGGCCGCTGAATTTTAATGCTCAGCGAATGTTTATTGTCGCGGAGGGCGGCGATCTCACCCCTCCGCCTCTCGTCGTTGAAACAGATGATCCCGAGGCCGGTGAATCGGACGAGTGCGGTAGCGGAACTTTCTTTGACAGACATGATGCTTCTCCTATTCTGAGGTTCAGAACTGCTTTCAGATTAGAGTGCTCCTGGCGCGCTAAACGTAACGCCGCCCGTGAGGAAATTGAATCAGCCGCAACGCCACCTCTCTCCGGCTTTCACGATTTTGAACCTTGTTTCCTTCAGAAGTGGCACAGTTCTTATCGTCGGGGCCGTGACTTGCCAAGAGTATCTGGCCGTGACGACGCCCGCCCGACACGCTTGAGAGAACGTAATCTGATATTCGATTTTCTCGCTCAAACTGGCGCTGACATTTTCAAGCCCGGCCACGCCGTACCCGGCGAGAATCTTGATTCGGTCGCCTTCGATAGCCCGCCGCCAGACCCCGCCGCAGCTATTGATAACGACAGCCCTCTCCCGGATTTTGTCATCGTCGGTACATTCGGATTGCACGGTGTAGGTGGGGGTCGGTGTCGGCGTCGCCGTAAGGGTTGCTGTCGGGCTCGGCGACACAGTGGGAGACGGTGTTCCGGGCGGGCTCGGAGTGATTGAAGCAACAGGCTCCGCCGGCGGCGTCGCAGGCGGCGAAGTGGGTGCGAGCGCAACCTCCTCCCGCTTCGGTTTAAGATAGATGAAGCCGTTGACGGCCACCACGATCAGAACCATGGTTACCATCAGCATCGTCGTCAGGACCGACAGAATGCGCCGCCATTTTAATCTGCGCTCCCGTCTCCTCAACGCGTTCGTTTTCTCTTCGATGACCCGCTCGCCTTCGCGCCAGCTTTCAGTGAGCGGGTTCACGTCAACCAGCGGCGTGCCGTCGTCGAGGCAAAACGCCAGCGAAGCGTCCGCGTAGTAGTCACCGCATTTTGGGCAGAGGCGCATCATCTCAATAATTAGCGTAGCCACCGAAGAGGGAGAACGCGGCCCAATAAAAGGGGGCCGCCGTCTCGCCACTGCTCAACACTTCGAGCTGAGCCTGCCGCAGGCTTTCGGCGGAACTCATCCCTTTCTGTTTGCGGTTGCGATGAAACGCGACCATCAAATCTTTCGTCGGCTCCGAATCGACCTTCCATTGACTAGCGACGACGACGGGCGCTCCCAGGGCCAGAAAAGTGCGAGCGATGCCGATGGCCCCTTCGCTCTTATCGTAACGCTCGAACCCCGTCTCACAGGCCGACAGCACTACGAGTTTCGCCTTCGGCAGCTTGTACGCGCCGAGTTCGGAAGAGCGCAGGTCGCCGCCCGCGAAGAGCAGCTTGGAGTTACCAGGCGATTGCCGGTTGGCTACGAAGTGGCCGGCGAAATGAATAACTTCCACGCCGGTGAAGTCACGCAGAAACTTCTCCTTCGTGGCCTCGCCGCCGAGCAGCTCAAGTGACTGCCTGTAATCTCCGGCGATAGTTTTCGCTTCGGCTTCGGCGGCCCGCAAGTCCGCCAGATTGAGATTCTCCTCGCGGTCAAAATCCGGGTTGCCGATGCTCAACAGACTCTCATCCCTGGCCCGCTCCCGCCTCCGCGCGTTCTCTGTCGCCAGCGCCAGGACCGAAGCGCTGGGCGCATAGAACAGGGCGTAATCTTCCAGCAGGTATTTGCCCGACGGCGAGACGAGCGAGGCGAATGCGAGTTGGTGCAGAGACTTGTCAGGGACCACGCACAACTGTTTCCCGCCGTCCAGACCCGGAGGAATCAAAAGCTCGTAAAGCTCCTTCCCGGCTTGCCTGACGCTCGCCCCCGTCTCCTTTCCCACGATGGAAGATTGGTAGGCGTCTATTTTCTTCTCCAGCTCGGCGGCCGCGACCGGCTTCTCGATCAGCTCGAAACGCGTCTTCGACACGACCCAGATCGCCAGCCTGTCCGGCAACACGGCATATTGCACGAGCTGCGCCTCGTCCGGCAGGCTCGTCTGGATTTCCGCCAACGACAACGGGCGTGCGACTGCGGCGAACTCCTTTTCGACTTCGGCAATCGCCTTGTCGGATTCGACGAAATCCAGCAGCGACCGCGCCCTGGACTCTTCGACGAAGTCGAACGCGCTCTGGCCGTCATGCTCCTCGATGGCGTTTGTGATCGCGGCGTCGAAGACGCCCTGTTCGTTGGCGAAGAACGCCTGCCGTGAATTGTCTTCGCGAATTTTGGCCCGATACTCTTCCGACAATTTCAAGACTGTCTTTAGCTCGCCGGAAAAATCCTCCCGCCGGTCGAGCTGCTGAAAACAGAAGAGCCGGCCCTTGTGAATCTGGTACAAACGGACGGTTAATTCCGGCAGACGGCGGTACAGCTCAAGCGCCGTGTCGTAATCCGCCAGGGCCTCTGCGCAATTGTTCGTCTGACTTTTTATGTCTGCAAGCAGCAGATAGATTTCGGCGATTGTTTGCGTATTCTCTGCGCTGTCGCCGCGGCCGAGCGCAATCTGCTTTGATTCGTTGGCGTAGCCCAGGGCGTCGTCGAAATCTTTCTTTGCGACCGCTGCGCTCACCAGATTGCGTAAGTTCTCATTCACACGGCTGCCGGTAGGTGAGATTTCGCGGGCGATACTCAGGGCCTCGCGGGACAGGCTCAGAGAGGTCGAAAAGAATTTCAGCTTGAGCGACAGGTCCGCGAGCGTCCCCTTATTACGCCAGGATTGGCTTGGGCTCTGGTAATAGAGGTCTTCGGTAGGGAGCATTTTACTTGCGTAAGCCAGGGCCGGCTCAAGCTCGCCCAGCTCGGAATAGTAGAGCGCGAGGGTTTCCTGCGCGTGTTGAATCTCGAAAGCGTTGTGCCCGGCTTCGGCCAGACGCAACGCCGTCTTGAGGCTCTTGCTCGTCTCTGAAATGCCGCTCCGACGATAATCGCTGACCGCGAGCCAGTAATAGGCCGGGGGAAGCAGGACGTTGAACTTCCTGCCGTTAGCGGTTTCGATTAGCGCCGACAAGCGTTGACGGCTCTCGGCGACCTTCGCCACGTCGGGCAGGAATTGGGCCGCCCAGTTCTCCGCGATGGCCGCCTCGCAATCGTTACCGAGTAGCGCGAAAAGGTCCCGGCTCTTCTCGAATTCCGAGATGGCCTTCTCATAATCGCTCGCTATCAACTGCTCGCCACCGGCGAAAATGTCCTTCGCCTGCAAGAGCCGTTCAGTCTTGTCCGCGCCCGCGTTCGCGTAGAAGCTGGCTAATTCAGAAAAAAAAACTCGGAATTCTGCGCCTGCTCGAAACTGCCGACGTAGGTCAGGGCCTCTATACTCTCTCTGGCCTCGGCCTCGTCGCCGCGCCGCTTCGCCAGCAGATACCGCCGCGAAAGTTGCAGCGACACGGCGGCCCCCCTTAACAGGCCCTTCGTTTCGTTATGAATCTTCTGCGCCCGCGCGTCGTCGTGGTTGCGGTAGGCGGTCAGGAAATCTTCCAAGACCTGCTCGTCCGTCTTGAAGCGCGTCTGCTCATCGCCCAGCCGGGCCAGGTTCCTGCGCGCCTCTTCCGCCCACGGCGAGGACGAGTCCTTCTGCAAATAGAGCGTCCAGGACTCCTTCGCCTGACGCGGCAGCCCCAGTTCCTGTAAGGCCAGCGACTTGTTGAAAAGCGCTTCGAGCAGATTGCCGTCCAGCTCCACAGCCTTCGTGAACTCTTCCAGGCTGTGGGCCAGGGCTTCGAGCTTCTTCTCTCTGGCGGAGGTTTTCGCCAACTCGAAATAGGCCGCGCCGAGATCGTTGTGAATCGTCGCGCTCTTGTCCGCGAATTTCAGCGCGCCCTCGAATTCCTTGATCGCGTCCGTGTACTTCTGCTGCGTGAGATAGAAGACGCCTAGCCGGTGATGCGTCTGCGCGGTCGGGCTCTTTTCCGTGGCCTCGATCAGGCTGTTTTCGATGCGCCGCAGCCGGTTCTTCTCGCGCGACTCCGGTCCCCCACGCAGCTGTGGCAGAGGCGCATACCCGAATTCGGCGATGCGTGTCTCGGTCGGCCGCTCTTGACGGTAAATCTCACGCAGTTCGGCCAGCTCGTCCGGGCTGCTGCTTTTTCTGGTGAAGTAAATCGCCGAAGCCAGCACGGCGATGACCAGGACCGCGAACGCGGCGACGTATTTCGGCTGGCGGAAGAAGGCTTTGAGCGAGGCGAAGAACGACGGCTTCTCTTCCGGGGCCTTGACGCGCTGTGCCAGCGCCTTCTCCCTCAGCGCCTGCGTCAGTTCCAGCTTAAAGCGTCTTTCGGGATTGTCCGCGAGCGTCGCCTGGAAACTGGACGCGTCCGCTTCGTCCATGTATCCGAGCACGTAATCGTTGACGAGCGCGTCTTCCGTGAGCGCGACCTGCGAGCAAAACTCTTCGTCCGTGAACAACAGCTCCTCGACCCCTTCGAGCGTCGTTTCATCCGAAACCCGGCCCAAAAGATACTCGCGGATTGTTATTTCACTTTTGAACGATTCGCCCATTTGCCGCCCCTGATGTAATGTGCCAATTCCGGGCGTGATGTAACCGCTTTTTCAGCTCATACATTCCTGCACACAGATCTTCAATTTCTGCTTAATCCGCATCACGCGCATTCGCAAAGCGGTCTGCGTCATCAACAGCTTTTCCGAGATGCGCCGGTGCAGCTCGATCTTCGCCAGCTTGACCTCCGAAAAATAGTCCAGAATCAGGTTCCGGCTTTCCGGCGAAAGCTCCGCGAGGCATTTGTCCAGACACTCTTTGGAAAAACTATGTTCCTCTGGGGCCTTCGCGGCAATCGTGACCTCGTCCACGTTGAGGTGATCGCGCTCTTTTCTCAGCGACTCGCGGAAGACATTTCTGGCGACGCCGTAGCAGTAGGCGAGCTTGTTTTCGATCTGCTCCTCGGAGGATTTCAGGATCACGCGGTTGATGGTCTCGTCCGCCAATTCGTCCGGGAAGCGGCACCGGCGCTGCGAAAAAAAAGTACACAGCCGAAAACGCAGGCGCTCGTAGGCTTCGCCCGCGCTGTCGCCGTCGGGGCTGAGCCACGCCAGGAAGTTCGTGAACCTCTCCCTGGTGACTTCGTTTTTCACTCTGGTGTTCGGCAATGGTGATAACCCCTAGGGCCGGGAGGTCAGGAAACTCGGCGACAGAATAGCGCAATTATAAACGGAGAGGCGGCATTATAGAAGCCCAAGCCGGTGAAGGCTCGGGCTCCTGTGTTTTAACCTGCTGTGATGTTTGCTATCTATTCGATAGCTTAATCAGCTCAGCTTGGACAGGCGTCACGACCCTCGACTGCCTGACAGTGTGGGGCTGGTCGGCGCTGCTGCTGGACATAAACACGCTGCCCCTGTCGGGGACGTAGCTGGCCGCGATGCGAGGGTTACCAGCCTTGAGGCTAGACGTTGTCCACGCTGCGCGGCCCCTTGAGTCGAGCCTAACCGGCTTTCCAACTTTTTCACCGTCGAGTGTGAACTGGACAATTCCAGCCGGCACGCCCCGGCCGCCCGGCGTGCTTCGCACCACGGTCGCGGTGAACGTCACCTGTTCTCCGGCCTGCGTGGACTCCTTGTCGCCGTACACGGCTGTTGTGGTCGAGCCGGCACGAATCTGCTGTGTGAGCTGATACAGCTTCGCGAGGCCGGGCTCGCCCGTGAGCGCCACATCGTAGACGCAGTTGGCGTTCGTGTCCTTGTCAGTAATCGCGCGGCAGACCTCTTGTGCGAGACGTGTCTCGGCAGGCTTCACCGGCGGGCTCTCCGGGATGACACACTCCCCGCTCTCCAGAGGCCAGTCGCGGAGTGTGAAGGTCGCGGTCGAAGTGCCCGGCGCATAGTCGAAGAGGCTCGTCCTCCCGCTCACGCGCCAGGCGTTGCCGAACTTCTGGTAGAGGTCAACGTAGCGTTGAGGCAAAGCGGCCGGCATGAGCCCTAGCGACGCGCCGTTCGGGAGCGCCGGCAGCCAACTGCCCGGCGCGATGGCCCCCATGATCCCTTCCTTAGCCGGCGTTTGGAAGACGCTCAGGTTGATGATCCACATATTCTTCGCAGCCATCCACCACGGCGTCGCGATCAGGCTACTCCCGTCCGGGAAATCAATCTTGATGCCGCCCCCGGCGGAGGATGTGACGCGACCGCCGTTTCCTAGATTGAGTCCGTTCGCGCCGAGCGCCGTCAGGACTCCGTCAACGCGAAGCTGTAGGCCGCTGGGGTCCGGGACACCGCTGAGATTCGGTTGGAAGGTGACACGGCGCTTACCCACGCGAGCGGCGACAGCCGTGTTGAAGCTGACGCAGGTCGCGAGCCCCGTGTGTGGATTCGGCCACGGGGGGATTGCCGAGGCGAAGGGTGTCTTGCGCGTCTGGATCTCCACGCCGCCTGCATCGCGCAGGGTGATAAACTCACCCGCGCCCTGAAAGTCGTAGTGGACTCCGTCAACGGTCGTGACGTGCGGGTCTCCGTCGTCTTGCCCGACGTTTAATGACCCCCAGTGCAGCAACTCGTTAGGCGAGCCTGCCCCGCGATTGATGACGCCCGGCCATCCCACAGGAAGCGTCGGGAACCTGTTGTTGGTGAACGTGTGTAGATAGTTCCACACGGCCGCAGGGCTTGCCGCCGAGTGGTTCTGTAGGTAGAGCGCCGCCACGCCCGCCACGTGCGGCGCAGACATTGACGTGCCGTTGAGCGTGTTTATGGCGGTGTCGCTCGCGTTCCATGCTGACAGGATGCCGACACCGGGAGCGAAGAGGTCAAGACACGGGCCGATGTTCGAGAAGGGAGCGCGTGTGTCGTTAATCGGATCAATCGCGCCGACGGTAATGGCCGTCGGCACTCGGGCCGGCGACACCATGCAAGCGTTCCCACCGTTGTGATTACCCGCGGAGACCACGTAGGTCACACCCGACGCGACTGAGTTGGTCACGGCAGCGTCGAGCGATGGTGACGTGATTCCGAGTGGTCCGCCGAGGCTCATGTTGGCGACGGCAGGGTGGACCGCATTGGCGGTCACGTAATTGACGCCCGCAATGATACCGGCCTCTGTTCCATTTCCCAGGCAGTCAAGGACGCGCACCGAGTGGAGCGAGGCGTTCTTGGCGATGCCGTAAGTCGCCCCGCCGATAGTCCCGGCCACGTGCGTTCCATGACCCGATTCCGGATTGCCGCAGTCGCTTGACCCGTTGCCGTCGGTAATCGAGGTGAATGCCCCATAGGCTCGATTACTACCGAACGGGCCATCGAATTCGTCATGCGTCACACGAATCCCCGTGTCAAGGACGTAGACGTTCACGCCAGTACCGATCTCGGTGTAGGTATATCGGTCGTCCAACAGGCCACTTGGCAGGAAGAGGCGTTCGCTGGTTCGGTCAAGACCCTTGGGCGGGTTAGGCTGAGCCAGGTTGATTGACACCTTCTGGTCGGCCTCGATCCAGGCCACGCCACGTGCGGCGCGCAGGGCTTGCAGGGCATTCGCCGGCAACTTTGCGCTGAACCCGATTAGCGCCGCCGCGTACCTGAACCCGATCTTTCCGCCGAGCCTCTCGGCGGTCCTCTCTGCGGCCAGGACGGCGTTGGGCGCAGTGCCCGGCTTGAAGACGACAATGTACTGGCCCGGAATAGCCGCCCGCGTGCCCTCGTTGATTACGGGAGCCAACTGTTGTGAAGGTGGGACCGCACGCACAACCGTCGTCCCGGCAATCGCCAGAAGGGTGAGCAGGCTCAGCCGGGCGAGCGATGAGAACTTCCACGATGCGAAGTTTGATGAAAGTGGGGTGAGTTTTCTTGACATGATTGTTTCTCCTGAAACTTTAATTTGCACGCGACCTCGCTTCGGTTTCGTGCTTGCATTTATGAGTGGCTTTTCCCAGGAGAAACGTAACGCTGCCGTGTTTGGACAGAAGCCCGAGCCGGTGAAGGCTCGGGCTTCTCCTTTTTATCCGCGAGGATGTTCTCTTCAGTCGCAAGCGCCCAGGAGTAGACCCGGAAGGCTTCCGCCTCGCGCGTTCTTTGCCGTGAGGGTGTTCGGCGCGCCTGTGCCGCCGACTGTTAACGGGATGCAAGTCCCGTTGTTGGCCGGGTTCTTGTCTTCGGCGTTCTGCAACCCGACGCAGTTCTCAAAGCTCGCGCCCGGCTGTGCCGTCACTTTGAAGACGTAGGTGAACATCACCGTCCCGTTGACCGGAATGCCGGGCGGATAGGTGCAGGCCCCGCTGGAGAGGACGCAACTCCCTCCGGAGACGCTGGCGGAGCCGAGCGTCAGGCCCGCGGGCATTGACTCTGTGACCAGCGTCGGGCCGTGACAGGGGAGAGTCCCCACATTTTTCACGGTGACGGTGAATGTGCCTGGCTGCCCGCTCACCAGTGGAGTGGGCTTCACCTCCTTCCTGATACTCAGGTCACACAGGGCCTGTTGCTTCCTGTTGCCGAAGTCGCGGTTGTTAACGGCCTGGTTCGGCGTGACGGCGACCGCGTAGGTTCCCGTCGCCGGGGCGGTTTGTGTCCACCCCGTTTGTAAGACTTCGGCAAGCGTATAGCTGCCAGGGGCTGGCACGGTGAAGGAGTAATTGCCCAGCGAGTTCGTGGTCGTAAGCTGTGGATTCCCGCCGGAATCCGTTGCCTTGATCGTCCAGTTAGCCAGACCAGGCTCGCCAGTATCCTTGAGGCCGTTGCCGTTCAGATCGTCGAACTTCATCCCGCCGATGGTCGCCCTGCACTTTCCGGCGCTGCCCGCGGCGAAGATCTTCTTGATGTCGCCCGCTGCAACCGCGGTCTTGAAGAGTTCGATCTCGTCGAGCGACACCTCGCAACTGCACGCGTTGGCGCTCAGCCGGTGGTTAGCGATAAGCAGTGTCGCGTTGCTGTCTATGTTCCCCATCAGCGGCGTGAACGAAGGCCCCGCCGGAGCGCCGTCTATGTAAAACTGGCCCACGGGTGTCCCGCCGACTCTACGCACCGTGACGGCGACGTGACGCCATGTGCCGTCGGCGGCGAACGTGCTGCTGCTCTGGAACGTCTGGATGTTCACGCCGTCCGCCATGACGAGCTGCGCCTTGCCGTTTTGAACGAAGAAGGCGTAGCCCCTGCGCGCGGGCGTCGTCGTGTCCAACTTATCGACGACCGCGGAGAGCAGAGTGGATTGATGACTCCTGACCCAGGCGTCTATCGAGAAGTTGCCCGTGCCGAAGTCCAGGGCCGGGTCGTCCGGGACTTCCGCCCTGGTGGCCCCGAAGAATAATGCGCTGCCCACCTTCGGCGCGGTTGCGACGGAGAGGGACGTTCCGATGGCTCCGGGCTGCGTCGTGCCGTCGTGATTGCCGACGATGCTGTGGACGACGTTTCCGCTCGTCTCGTCCAGAGACCACCAGGCGACCATGCCCGCCGGAGGAGTCGCGCAGCCTGTCTTGCAGCCGTAAGTATTCTGCACCTCGACGGTCACGTTCGAGCCGGCCGTCGGAATGACGACGCTCTGCGCGGGCGAATAGGTCGGCGTCCCCCATCCCAAACTAGCGCACGCAGGGTGAGCGATTGGCGGCGGCAGCGCCCCCTCTGTGACGGTGCAAGTGCTGCCGACCGGGATGTTGTTCACCGTCTGGGTCGGCGCGGCGGCCGTGAGATTCAAGGTCACGTTGGGGCCGGAAGGCGAACAGGAAACGGTGACCGGGAAGACTGTGCTGGCCGGCGGAGTAAACGGCGGCGAACTCTTAATCGTCTTGGTCACGGTCAACGAGCCC
Source organism: uncultured Acidobacteriota bacterium (assembly GCA_963848875.1). GTDB lineage: Bacteria > Acidobacteriota > Blastocatellia > Pyrinomonadales > Pyrinomonadaceae > QHXM01. The sequence continues at coordinate 2,157,415 of CAWKFJ010000005.1, read as the reverse complement.
GTGCAGAGGAGCGGGACCGTCACAGAGCCCGAAGCAGTGTATTTGCGCTCGCCGTTAGACGCGCCGCTCGCGCCCGGCGTGATAGACCCGGTCAGGTTGTTCGGCCCGAGCGGAGTCCCGTTCAAGGGCAGGCTCGTATAGGCCACCTTCGCGGTGTTGGTGACAGAGGCGGTCGGGCAGTTGGCAATGACACGCGCCTTGAAAGTCAGAGTCACGCCGCAGCCCACGGGTATCCGCGGCACGCTCACTGCGCCGGTCGTCGTGTTCAGAGTCGGCGTCGAGCAGGTCGAAGCCACAGCAGAAGTGCCCGTCACGACGGACAGGCCCGAGGCCGCGGGCAGCGTGTCTGTAATCAGCACGTCGAATGCGTCGGCCGTCCCGGTATTCGTCACGTTGACGTTGAAGGTGATGAGGGCTCCGGGAAGCGCGCTCGTGGGCGAGGCGGTCTTGACCACGTCGAGCTTCGGCTCGACGATCTTAACGTCGGCGGGGTTCGAGGTGGCGGCCGGACTCGGAGCGCCTTTGATGAGCACTTTGAAAGTGTTGCTCAGCGTGACGCCGTCGCGGTTGGGCAGGGCGCTCACGTTGGGCGGAAGGTTATTGACCAGCGCGTTGAACTCCAGGATGACGTATTCGGCGGGGGCGTCGTAGTCGCTGTTCGTTATTGTGCCAAGTTTAAAGGACGGGGCGACGCCGGGGCTGAAGGAGCCGGGAGTTATCTGGCTGAGTGGAAGCGTGGCCACAGGCTTCGGGCCGTAGCAGTTCACCTTGGGTCCCTTTGCGTGCAGTCCGTCAAGGTTTGCTATCGCCGGCACGTCGGAAGCCAGCCCCTTGTCGGAGATGAACAGCACCTTGGTCGTGTTGTCATTCATGTACGTCATGCTGGGCGGCAAGATGTCGGTGATGGTGAAGGCCGTGGAGACGCCTTCGGGGACCTTCACCTGCAAGCGGTAGCGCACGATCTCGCCGATGGCTACTTTCGGCGGCTGAGGCGGCGCGGCGTCCAGCGAGTTGCCGGGTTGGGTGTGCGGCTCGGACGTGGCGGTGACGCATTTATCCGCTTGCGGCAGGATGCACACGTTCGCCGTGTCACTGAACGGCCCGCCGAAGCCCGCCGGTTTGACGAAGCTCGGCCCGCCTTCGGTCGAGGCGTAATCCCGCAACTCAGCCCTGTTCGTGTAACAAGAGGGGTGAATCTCCGGACTAATCTGCGCGTAGAACGTGATGACCGCGAGGTTGTGTCCGTTGGCGGCGGAGGTTGAATTAAGGGGGTCCAGCGCTCCTTGCATAGCTGAAGGATCGGCAAGGGTGATGCCCCCAGGTGTGAACAAATCCGCCGTGGGATTAGCATTGTCAGTGGCAATCGGCACGCCGTCGCCGTAGGTGATGCAGACCGGCGAGACCACCGTCAAACCGGCCGGCAGCGCGTCCCTCACACGTACGTCGAACGCCCCGTTAAGCCCAGAGCCTAGATTCTCGACGACAATCGCGAAGAGCACGGTATCGGAGGCGTCAACGTTGGAGACATCGCTGGAGATGGGAGTGTTGTTCAGCCCCGAAGACTTGATAGTCCCGCTGAAACTCTTACACGACGGAGGCGCGGCGAAAATCACTCCCGCCGGGGCCGGAGGGCTCGGCGTGAACACGGCCGAACTGTTTTTCACGACGGGCGTCTCGCCCGAGCCGGCCCAGACCACGCCCTTCGTGATTCTCAAGGACGGCTCCGTCAACTCGAAGCGCGCCACCGCGACCTGGCAGAACTTCACGCCGAAGGTGTTGAACTCGCACTCCTGCGCCTCGTTGGTGAAGAAGAGCCCGTCGGCGTAAGGTTTATTCGTGAGCTTCAGCGAAACCCAAATCTCTATCGTCTTGGGTGTGTTCGCGGGGTTGTTTTGTGTGCCATAGTCCAGCGTAAAACTGTTGTCGGGGTTCAGGCTCGTCGCCATCGGTTGTCCGACGTTGTCAGTTGGTCCCAGGCACACTTGCCCGGCGGCGGGGAAGACGCCGCCGCAGGATGGAATGGGGTTCGGGATGGTGAGCGTGGTTGTGTCCAGCGCGGGCAGCGGAGCCCAGTCCTGAACCTTCAAGTCTTCCCAGTCGCCGGAGGGGATGGTCTTGGTAATTCTGAACGTGATGGTGTCGCCCGCCCCGAATTTCGGCGGCGCTTTGGGCGACGGCTTGAGCGTCTTGCCGTTGCGCGCGATGATAGACTTTTGCAGCACGTCGGGCTTAATCATCAAGCTGGTCGCGCTGTCGTCCGAACACACGGCGTCCTTGTTCTCAAGCGGCTTCGGCTGTTTGTCGTCAGAGTTACGATAGATCCGCCCGCTGATGGTGACGCAGTTGTTCATGGGGTCGTGCTTATCAACGTACTTCTTCTTATCGTTCCCCTGGTGGGAGAACTCATCCTGAATCTGCACGTAGAAGACGATCTCGCCTTCGGCCGGGACGTTTGTAATGGGAGTAAATGCATGGCCGCCCGTCATGATGCCCTGGTTATGCCGCGGGAAACTGCTGAGGCTCATCATGGCCTGCGACACCTTGAACGTTAACCGCGTCCCGCCCTTGACCCCCTGGCAGTTCTCCTCGAAATACTCCTGAACGTCCAGGGACGACTTCCCGAATTGCCCTTGAGACGTGCCGAAGAGATCGGTCACGCGGATAGTCGCCGGGCCGGCCGGGGCGGCCTGAGTAAAGAGCTGGCCGTCCGAGAGGAGGTCGTTAATCTCAAGCTCGCCGAAAGTGAAGTAGTCGGAGACCTGAAACCTGAGCCTGTATTCCAGGTAGTCGCCGGGGATGGGGAGGTCGTTCTTATCCAGGAGCTGCCCCTTCTTCCCGACGGTCTTCACCTTGACGGATTTCTGTATGGCGAGGCGCTTGTCTGTGAGCGTGTATTTTGCGCTGCCGGTGACGGTCGCCGCCGTGTCGCGCGGATCGAGCGGAACCCAATCGCCGGATGCGACCACCTTATTGGTCGAAGTCGCATTGGCACAAATCTCCGGGTCTAGAACAGGGGTCTTCGTCCCGCTCACAAACTGCGTGATGTAAAACTCGTAGGTGACTACGAGGTCGGCAGGCGAGCCGGTCCCCGTCACCGTGCCGTATGACAGATGAAGACAGGGTGAAGTGAAAGACGACGTGGAGCCCGCCGTGGTCTGGCCGGACACGAGGCCGACGAAACTCATGTTGTTCTCAAGACAGTCGTCAATATTAAGGTTCGTCACCTTCTGCCCGTTGGCGATGTTGACTGTGACCTGATATTGCAGCGGGTAGTAGCCGACGAAGTTCGGCCCGGAGACGGCCTCGCCCTCCGGGCCGAGGTAAGTCTTGCTGACGATGAAGACCGTCGGGGTAACGTCCTTCTTATCCCAACCATCCGTCAAAGGGTTGCCGGCGTTCGTCAGTATCGGCGGGTCGCCCGCCTCGTTGAGCGCGGTGGTCCCGTAGCGAAATCCGCCGCGGGCGTAGATCGTCAGTTTTTGGCCCACGTTGGCATAGTTGTGCAGATCGACCGTAATCTCGACCTCAATCTTCGGCTGGTCAGGCTCAAAACTCCCGAACGGCAATTCGAGAGTCAGCAGTTGCCCGCCGGGCGGGACTAAGACCGGCGACACGCCGCTGGCGCTGTAGGGATGCGTGACGAGACCTGGCGCAGGGCCGCAGGGGGTCGTCAGAGACTGATAGGTCTTGACGGGAAGCGGCCCGCCGTTGACCGCGACCATCATCGCGCTCTGACCCGCGGGCATGGAAATGCCGTCGCAAGGCCCGCCGACTGGGCCGCTAATGCCGTGAGCAGGCAGAACGACATCGATGAACGGCGCATAGCCGACCGCGTTACCTATGTTGTCGAATGTGACTTTGAATGTGAACGGCTCTCCGATGAGGGCTTCGGCGGGAACGTCTGCGAGTTTAACTTCGGGTACGGGCGCACCCGCCGGTGAACTCGCAAATTCAGGAGAAGCTGAATGCACGTGTTCCGAAGCCAGCCAAAACGGGGTCGTAGACAAGACGGCTACCAGCAGCGTCAACACTAGCTTCTGCTTCACGGTGAGAGAGAGCGAAACTTGATTCGGTGTGCGTAACATCTCTTTTCTCCTGGGGCCAGATTTGCACGAGACCTTGCCTCACTTTCGTGCTTGCACCTGTGTGTGAGTTTTCCCAGGAGAAACGTAACGCCGCCCGACAGAAGAAAATCGCCCCCGACGTTTAACGCCTGGGGCGACCTTCTTTCTGGTGTTTATCCTCGCAACGACGGCTTGATGAGTCGTCAGGATTTACAAGGTTTGCAGATGAACGGGTACTGCTTATCGTCGATGATGGGCTTGATGCCGAAAAAGTCGTTCAGCACCGACTCGGCCGTGCAAAAGGCCCCTTCCACCCACGCCTGGTCGTTGGAATAGGTTTCGCCCACGATGAAAATGTTGGCGTCCGCGCCATCGAGCTCGATCAATTGCGTGGGCTTGCGAATCTTCTGCTGCACGTCGCAAATATCATAGTGCGCCGCGTAGGCGTGGTAGCCCGCGTTGAAAGGCGGCAGAGACCAATCCATGTATCTCGCTTCGAGCGGCTCGGGCACGGCAGTGTAGTCTGATTGTGGCCCAAAATGGACGGCCGCCAGTTGCTTGCGCAGCATCTTCACCATCCCCGGAGGCACTGTGCGCGGGCCTTCCAGCGGCTGGTAATTTTCCGAGATCGGGACTTTACGATCCGCGCCCGGCCCCAACTCCAGCTCCTGCCAGAAGCTTGTGAACTGCTCGTCATCGTAACTGGCGAGAATCCCGTAAACGGGCGTTCCTGTCTGGTTGCGCGCGTTATTCCCGAAGTATACGACCTGGCGGATCGGGGTGTCTGTGATGCTCGGCCCGATGCTGTTGCGCTGGGAAAGAGTCAGTAACGTCTGTTCCCATTTGACTGTTAATCGTTCCTGTATGCAGTCCTCCACAGCCTTGATGAAGGCATCAGCCGGCGCGTACGGAGTTTCAATGATTTCATTGTCGGGGTTGCCGAGGGCAGTGATGTATTTTTTAGGAAAGCCTTTGGCTGCGAGTTCTTTCAGCACAGCCTCGGTCACTTCGTAGGCGACAATCGGAGCCGGGTATGGCGTATTGGCCGTATCGAGCCACCACTCCTTGTCAAAGAACATGCCGACCTTGTAAGAGGGCTGCATGATCGCGGACTCCAGGTAGAGCTGCACCTTCCGATGGTTGAGCACATCCAGTCCCTTGTGGTTCTCATAGCGTGTGGCCTGCGCCACAAGGTCGAGCGCGTAGCGCGGCATCGCCAGCCAGGCAGCATCCGTCGTCTTTGAGTCGCCCGATTTTTTGTTGGGGCTCTCACGGGTGGCGATTGAGTAGGTGATTACTCCGTCGAGCTGCAAGATAGAGTGGAGGCGCGTGTCTGGATGGTATTCAAAATTCACTCCCTTCTTTTTCGCCAGTTTCACGATGGCGTCAAACAAGGCGTTGAAGATGCTGGAATAGCCTGTCGTCAAAGTCTTGTATTCAGTGCCGGGCGCAAACTCATTGTTGGCCTGAATCGCATCGGCCGAGTTCCAGTTAATGATGTTGGAGGTGTAGCCGTTGCCGTCGGCGGTATAGGCGAAACCTTCAGGCCCCAACTGATCGAACATCAAGTCCCAATAGCCTATGTCGCTCATCTTGTCGCCCTTTTGGTAGACAGAGGAGTCGGGCATGTCAACTGTGATAGTCCCGTTTTGATAGAAGTCACACCAGTCGCAACGGGTCATGGTCTTCGCCTTGGCCGGCGGTATTGCCAAATCCTGAATGATTGTAAAACCATTGTCAGGAGAAGTGGCCGCGCCGTAGTGGTCAACGTTATAGGGCGCGGGATTACTTGAGGTGATGTCATTCAGATACATGTTCTTCGTGCGCAGGTAGAACAAGGGATTGCTGGACACGTTGAATGGCACAGAATATTTGTCCAGACCAAGTTGTGAAATAACTGTCGTGACCAGACGATGACCGGGCGCATTGCCAGCGTTGGGGTCCGGGAAATCTTTCGAGGGTTTGGTGTCCCACGCGACATAGCGCATTCCGCCCAATTCCAGGAAAGATTTGGTCTTGTCGTTCTGATAGTGCCAGGTACAAACGCGCGCACCGGCGGCGCGACTTCCCGGTTCTGCTTTCGAGAAGTCGTACTTTCCCCAGTCGTACAATTCAAGGGTGTCGCCCTTTGATAATTGCTTTGCCTGGTCGTTTTTGAGGGGGGCTTTGCCGTCCAGCAATCGCCATGCGGTGTACAGCCCCGCGGCCCCGGCCCCGAAGATGGAATAGGTTTTATTCGCCATGCGTTGCTCCTTTGAGGTGTTCAGGATTCTGAGGACTAAGTTTCGATGCCGAGCCGGTACATCTGCTGCGGAAGGTCTTTTTCAGGGATCACCACTTCAACCAACGCCGGCTGATCGGTTATTTGTTTTAGTTCGTTCAGGACCGCGTTTAATTCCTCGATGGTTTGCACGCGGTATCCTTTGGCCCCGAACGCCTGTGCCAGCGCCAGGTAATCCCATTTGGGCAGGATATCAAAAGTATCGAACTTGTGTTTGGGGCCGGGCTCGAACGAGGTCAGGTCAACATACACCTGTTCGATGGCATACACCCCGTTGCTGATGACAAAAATCACAGCGTTCAACTTATTCCGGGCGAGAGTTGACAGCGACTGGCAAACCATCATGAATCCGCCGTCGCCGGCCACGGTCCACGCCCGCTTTCGACTACCGAGCTGCGCGCCCGAAGCGGCCCCGGTCTCGAACCCGATGCACTGCCAGGCCGCCGACCCCATGAAGCTGTTTTGTGCCAGGCCGTAAGCGTTCGTGGCCACGTAGAGCGAAGAGCTGACGCCAAAAGTCATGACAATGTCATCGAGCATTTTGTTGTCGAGCAGGAACTTCATGGAGTGCTGAAAGAATCGGTTGTAGGTAATGAGTTGAGGCTTGTCGTTGAACTTAGGGTCTGAGTTGGACGCCCACGGCTCAGGATAAGCGGGCTGGGGCGGCGCGACCGTTGACAGCGGGTAACCTTTGGTCTTCTTGAAACGGCGCAGCAAGGCTTCCATGAAGTCTTTCATGGTCACGCCTTGATAAGTGAAGTAGCCTACCCGCGTCTCTTCCGTGGTAGAGAGCGCCATGTCAGCGAATTTGTTCTCGATAAACCAGAGGTAATCGTCGGTGATGATCGTGCCCAGGGTGAGGAAGCAATCGGCCTGCTGCACGAGGTCGCGCACGCTGTCAATCGAGGCGGCGTCGGAATAGGTCCCGATAAATTTATTACCCTTCTCAGCCAGCACCGTTTTGCCGAGGGTGGTGGTGGTGTAGAGAAACCCGCTCGCGTTGATGAGTTGTTGGAGCAGGTCTGACAATCCGTGGCGAAGCACTTCGACCCCTGCAAATATCATGGGGTTCTTCGCGGCGGTGATTAGTGTCCAAGCCTCTTCCACAGCGTTTTCAAGGGCCGCCGGTTCGCTCTTGATGCTTAATGGCTGTAAAGGTTTGTTGGCCGGTCGCGGGCAAGTTTCGCCCCAGACCTCTTTGTAGCAGGCGATGTACACCGGCCTCTTGTGTGTGATGGCCGCGATCAGCAGGTTGTCTATTTTTTCGGGCGCGCCCACGGAAGTGCTGAGTGTTTCGGCCGCCACCGTCACGTGTTCAAACACTTCCTGGTCGGCTTTCAGGTTGCCTGTGGAGTGATGATAGAGCACGTTATACATCTTGGTGACCTGGCGTGTGTCAGCGCCCGGCGCGGCGCTGATGACCACCACCGGGCTGCGCTCGACGTATGCGCCGGCGATGGCGTTGAGGGCGCTGAAGGTACTCACCCCGTATTGGAGCGATACCGCGCCCAAGCCTCGCGTGCGCCCGTAGGCGTCGGCCGCATAAGCGGCGTCCAACTCATTAACGGCCCCGATGGCTTTGACCCCGTCGAAATCCTCCAGGGCCTGGGTGAAGTGCTTCACGTAGTCGCCGGGAATCTGAAAGACTTCCGTCACGTTGAGCTGTTTCAGCCTGGTTAACAGATAATCGGCTACTGTAAATGGTTTTTTCTGCATTCTCTTGGTTTACCATCATCATTCTTTTGGCTTCCACTTTGGGTTACCCGCGTAAACTACTGGCCCAAATCCTGAATGAATAATTGATTAGAGGTTAGCGAGTAATTCTAATGAGGAGCAGGCTCTCATTAAGAAGTGAAGCAACTTGGGAAAAGCGAATGAACGATAAGCCGATAACTTTATGATGTCAATGGCCCGCCTTGAGGTGGAAGCCTCCTACGTGTTGAAAAGAAGTGTGCGGCAGAGGCCGACGACGCCCCCCGCCAGGACGACCCACAGCACGTCGATCTTGAGCCTGTAGAGCGCGACGAACGCCAGCGCGCTGAGCACGGCCGCGAACCAGTTGACGCTGCCCGCGAAGCCCTGGGGCCAGATGACCGCGGCCCCGAAGACGAGCGCCAGATTGAGAATCACGCCCACGACCGCCGCGGTCACGCCCTTCAGCGCCCCTGTCAAATTCTTGTTCCCACGCAGCACCTCTATGTAGGGCGCGCCGAGGAAGATGAAGATGAAGCACGGCAGGAAGGTGCAGTAGGTGGCGACCAGCGCCCCCGTCACCGCGCTCAACGTCTGGCCCACGCCCTGCGGGTTGTTCCAGCCCGCCATGAAGCCCACGAACTGCAAGACCATGATGAGCGGCCCAGGCGTCGTCTCGGCCAGGGCGAGGCCGTCCACGGCCTGCGCGTGCGTGAGCCAGCCGAAAGAGCCCGCGGCTGCCTGCGTGACGTAGGCCAGGACCGCGTAAGCGCCGCCGAAGGTGACGAGCGCAGAGAGCGTGAAGAACCTGTACTCCTGCGCGTGCAAACTTCCCCAGCCGCGCCACGCGACGAGCGCGACGAGCGGCAGCGCCCAGAGCGTCAGCCCTACGACGATTGTTCTTACGGCGCGCGGGAGCGAAGGCAGTGTGTGCGCGGGCGGCGCGGCGTGGTCGTCAATCACGATGGCGACCGTGCCTGTGCCATTTTCGTCAGCCACTTTATCCAGAACCTTCTTCTGGCGCGCGCCGGCGAAGACTTCGGGCCACAGGCGCGCGCCCAGGAAGCCCGTGAGGCCGGCCGCGAGCACGATCAGCGGGAACGGGGCGCGCAGGAAGTAGATACTGATGAAGGCCGCCGCGGCGATCAGGAAATGCGCGCGCCGCTTGAGGGCGCGGCCGCCGATCTTCAGGACCGCCTCGACGACGATGGCGACCACCACGGGCTTGAAGCCGTCCAGGACGCCGACCACCGCGGGCACGTTGCCGTAGGCCGCGTAGACGTAGGAGAGTCCTAAGAGGACGAAGATTGACGGGATGACGAAGAAAGCGCCCGCGACGATGCCGCCGATGGTCTTGTGCAGGAGCCAGCCAACGTAGATGGCGAGCTGCGTCGCCTCCGGTCCCGGCAGCAACATGCAGTAGTTGAGCGCGTGCAGGAACCGCTCCTCGCTGATCCAGCGGCGGCGCTCGACCAGCTCGCGGTGCATGATCGCGATCTGCCCGGCGGGGCCTCCGAAGCTGATGAAGCCCAGCTTGACCCAGAAGCGGAACGCTTCCGCGAAAGGGACGCCGCGCGCTTCTGGCGGATGTGTCTCCATACTGTATAGTAGCAGGCCGCCAATCGTAGCGATTGTGCCAATCGGAAATCAAGCCGAGCAGAAGGTACGACGATGAGAGGAAAGCGGACGCTCGCGGCGCTGGCGCTCTTGCTCTGCGCCGTGTGCGGGGCGCACGGGCAGATGAGTTACACGCCGCCGGGTAAAGAGACTTACCTGAAGTTCGCAGAGGAGGCGGAGCTGATGCTGCGCCGCGACGTGCTGGGCGTCTGGTTCCCGCGAACCGTGGACACTGAGCACGGCGGCTTTCACTCCAACTTCACGCGCGACTGGAAGCCGCTCCCGAGCGACGGCAAGTTCTCGGTCTTTCAGGGCCGCATGACCTGGATCGCGGCGCAGGTGACGATGCGCCGCCCCGACCTCAAAGCTCAATTTCTGACGTACGCGCGGCACGGCCTGGACTACCTGCTGAACGTCATGTGGGACAAGCAGGGGGGCGGATTCTTCTGGGGCCTCGACGACAAAGGGGCCGTCACGCCCGCCTTCACGGACGGCAAGCATCTTTACGGGATAAGCTTCTGTCTGTACGGCGCAGCCGCGGCCTACGAGGCGACGAAAGACCCTAAGGCGCTGGAATTGGCACAGCGCGCCTTCCGCTGGATGGACGAGCACGCGCACGACGCGCAGAGCGGCGGCTATATCGAGTGGCTCACGCGCGACGGCCTGCGGGTCGCCGCAACGGCGGCCTGGCAGGGCAAGCTTCAGGGCGTGCCCGTCGCGGGCTTCCCCCTCGGCTTTAAGTCCATGAACACGCACATACACCTGCTCGAATCCTTCACAGAGCTTTACCGCGTCTGGAAAGACGACGGCTTGCGCCGCAGGCTCGCGGAGCTGCTCACAATCGTGCGCGACCGCATCGCTGTCGAGCCCGGCGCGATGCATCTCTACTTCACGAACGACTGGCGCGCGATTCCGGGCCACGACTCTTACGGGCACGACGTAGAGACGGCCTACCTGATGCTCGAAGCAGCGGAGGTTTTGGGCCAGAAAACGGACGCTGCCACGGAGCGCGTGGCGCGGATGCTGGTGGATCACGCGCTCGCCTACGGCTGGGACGAAAAATACGGCGGCTTCTTCCGCGAGGGCACGGCCGCGGGCGAGGCCGAGGACATGAAGAAGGAGTGGTGGGCCCAGTTCGAGGGTCTTAACACCCTGCTCCTGATGCACGAAAAATACGGCCGCGAGACGGACGCCTATTTCCGTGCCTTCCAAGATCAATGGCAGTTCATCCGCGACCGGCAAGTTGACCAAGAGTTTCGCGGCCTCTACGATACGACCGAGCGCGACGGCACGCCGACCGCGACGCCCAAGGCGCGCATCTGGAAGGCCGCCTACCACGACGGCCGCGCGCTGCTCAACGTCACAGAGCGGCTACGCAGGCTCGCCGCGACCCCTTGAGTCAAATGATAAAGATGAAAAGTCTGACGCTCGCTCTTCTACTCCTGACGTTTTCCCAGGCCCAGGCGCAGAGTTTCAAGCCCGTCAACAAGAATGCGTCAGTCGAGGCGCAGAAGCTCCTGGCCTACCTCTACAGCCTGAACGGCAAGCACACGCTCGCCGGGCAGCACAACTACAACCACGAGATGAACAAGTACGTGGAGGCGGCGCAGGCGCTGACGGGGAAATCTCCCGCCATCTGGGGCACGGACTTCATCCTCGGCGGGACGAAGGACTACGGCGAAGAGATCGTCGCCGAGGCGATCAAGAAACACAAAGCAGGCTTCATCGTCACCTTGATGTGGCACGCCGGGAGGCCGACGGACGACCCGCCCTACGGCTGGAAGGAGAGCATCCAGGCGGAGGTGACGGACGCCGAGTGGAAGGAGTTGACGACGCCTGGGACGCCCTTGAATCAAAGGTGGCAGGCGCAGGTGGACAAGGTCGCCGCGCACTTGAAACAGTTGCGCGACGCGCGCGTGCCCGTGTTGTGGAGGCCATACCACGAGATGAACGGCGTCTGGTTCTGGTGGGGCGACAAGAAGGGCGAGGGTGGGTATCAGAAGCTGTGGAAGATGATGTTTGACCGCTTCGTCAATTTTCACAAACTAGACAATCTGCTCTGGGTCTGGAACGCGAACGCGCCGCGCGACATCCCTAAGGACGAGGCGTTCAGCTACCACTATTACTTTCCGGGGCGCGACTACGTGGACGTGCTGGCCGCGGACGTTTACCACTTCGACTACGAGCAGAAGGACTACAACGAATTGCTGGAGCTGGCCGGCGGCAAGCTGATTGCCCTGGGCGAAGTGGGCGAGCTACCGAAGCCAGAGATTCTGGAGGCGCAGCCCAAGTGGGCCTGGTTCATGGTCTGGTCTAGCTGGCTCCTGACAGACAACACCCCCGAACGCGTCAAAGAAATTTACTCGCACCCGCAGACCCTCACGCTCGACGAACTGCCGCCGCAGAGGTAGCTGTCGAAATTCATTTAGCGTGGCGGCCGCGCCTACCGGCTACGCCCGATAGCCGAATAGTCACTGACAGGTTGAGCAGCCGTGTCCTGAGCGGGCGCGGCTGCTAGACCTTTCGCGCTTCAGTTGTTCTCGAAAAGCCTTCTCGGTTTCCGCCAGGAAGGTGCTGTAGCCGAGCGGGTCTATGAAAGGGTTGGGACTTTGCCCCTTCGCCAGCAGCTCGGCCTTCTCACGCATGTCGTAGAAATTGCCGTGCGAGGCCAGGAACACGTCGCAGGGGAGACGCTTCATCAGGCGGAACGTTCGCTCATAGTCGGCCACGATGTGCGGGTACTGTGAGTTGCCGATCAATTTGTAGCCGGGGACGGTGGTGCTGCCGACGAAGACCACGTTGTAGCGTTTGCGGCCCTCCTTCACGCGCATCGTCCAGGTGGTGCAGCCCTTCGTGTGTCCCGGCGTCAGATGGGCCGTCAACGTCACGCCGCCGAGGCGGACCCGGTCGCCGTCGCGCAGCAGGCGGTCGGCCTTGACGGGTTCGTAGGAGAGCCGGTCGCCGAAATGGAAGTCGCCGCGCCCTCCCGCGGCCAGCAGTTCCGCGTCCGCCGCGCTCGCCTCCAACCTGGCTCCTGTCTCCTGCTTCAACTGTGCCAGCCCGCCCGCGTGGTCGTAGTGCGCCTGACTGTTGATTAAGACTTTGATGTCCGCCATGCGGAAGCCCAGGCGCGCGACGTTGCGCCTGATGAGCGGGACCGTCTCGGCAAACCCGCCGTCGAGCAGGATGTGTCCCTTGGGCGTGACGATTAAGAACGAAGTTATGTCGGACGCCCCTACGTAATAAACATTTCCGATGACACGATAAGGCTCTATTGGCTGATTCCACGAGCGGGCCTCCTCAGTCGCCTGCCCCGCGGCGCGCGTCAGGCAGAGCAGCGTCAGGAACAGCCCCGCCGAAAGACGACAGCAGATTCTATGCATCCGGCCTCTCCCTCTTTTCAGTATGACGACTTCGGGAATCGTAATAGCGCGAGAGGCCAGTCTCCGCAACGTGGTATTCCCCGGCGGACCGGTAGTGGTAGCACCGGCTCACTTCTCCCGATCAGGGCGTAGTGACCAGCGGCAGCTCTACGAAGCTGGCCTGTCCAGGCTCGTGGTAGATGCGCTGCGTGGCTTTGCGGTAGTCGCCCGGCTTGGCCCAAAAAATGTTGGGCACGAACGTCTGCGGGTTGCGGTCGTAGAGCGGGAACCATGTTGACTGCACCTGCACCATGATGCGGTGACCGGGGAGGAAGACGTGGTTCGCCGTCGGGAGCGCGAAGCGGTAGAGCAAGGGTTTATTCGCCGCGATGGGTTTCGGCGTCTCCAAACTCTCGCGGTAGCGGCCGCGGAGGATGTCCGCCGAGATCATCAACTGGTAGCCGCCCATGTTGGCCTGGCCCGCGACTTCGTCCGGGTAGAGGTCTATCACCTTGACGACCCAGTCGGAGTCCGTCCCGCTCGTCGAGGCGATGAGGTTGGCGACCGGCTCGCCACTAATCTTCACCGAAGAAGTTAAAGGTTCGGAGACGAACACCGCTACGTCGGGCCGCCCCGAAGCCTCGCGCTGGTCGTCTACGAGCCAGCGCGACCAGCTCGCGTTGTCTATCGGCCGGGCGCGGAAGGGCACGGGCTTGGCCGGGTCCGAAATGTATTCAGCAAATTTTTCATCGCCCGACTTCGGCGCGGTGAAACTGAGCCTGAGGCCGCTCGTCAGGTAGAGCGGGGTCGGCTTGACGTTGCAGCCGCTGGCACAGCCCGCGGGCCAGGACGATAAACGCCGCCAGGTGTTCGTCCCCGTCTCGAAGGCTGTGACGGGCGCGATGTCCGCCTTCGGCGCGCCGTCTTTCAGATACTGATCCAGGAAAGGGCGCAGGACTTCGCGGCGGAAGGTGAGCGCCGTGTCGCTGTTGAACTTCACGGCCCCGAGCGACGAGCCGTCGTGAATCATCTGGCCGTGGTGCCACGGGCCGAGCACTAGAAAGACCTTGTCGTTGCCTGTGTCCTTCGGCTCGATGGTCTTGTAGACGGCGATGTCGCCGTAGATGTCCTCCTGGTCCCAGAGGCTGTGTACGAGCATGACGGGAACCTGGAGCGGCTGCGCCGCGAGAATCTTGTCCACGGCCTGGTCGCGCCAGAAGGCGTCGTATGCGGGGTGCTCCAAAAGTTTCCGCCAGAAGCCTAGCTGTTCGAGGCCGCGCCGCTTTCCGAGTTCGCCGGCTGAGACGGCCTCCATGAACATGTCGTAGTCGTCGTAGTGGCTCGTCCACCACTTAAGATCGTTGGCGCGCGTCGCCTGCTGGTTGTAGATGTATGGCATCCCCTGCTGGCGGAACGCGCCGTTGTGGAACCAGTCGTCGCCGCGCCAGCCGTCCACCATCGGGTTCATTGGCACAGAAACTTTGAGCGCCGGGTGCGGGTTGACGAGCGCCATCAACGGCAGGAAGCCGTCGTAGGAGATGCCCAGGATGCCGACCCTGCCATTGCTCTCTGGGGTGTTCTTGACCAGCCAGTCAATGGTGTCGTAGGTGTCCGTCGCGTGGTCAACGTTAGTCGGGTTCTGCGGCCCGCGCAGTGGGCGGTTCATCACGTAGTCGCCCTCGGAGCCGTACTTGCCGCGGATGTCCTGAATGACGCGTATGTAGCCGCCCTCGACGATGACATCGGTCGCGTTGTCGTAGCCCTGTAGGCTCGGGCCCAGGTGCGAGCTGTCCGAGTGGGTCGTCAGCGCCGTGGCGTTGTAGGGCGTGCGCGTCAGCAGCACGGGCGCGTTCTTCGCGCCCTTCGGCACGAGGATGACCGTGTGGAGCTTGACGCCGTCGCGCATGGGGATCATCACGTCGCGTCTGACGTAGTCGAAACGGTCGTTGGTAGTCTCGAAGGTGGCGGGCATCTCGCTCGGCAACGTCCCCGTAGGGGTCTGGGCCGCGGCGCTTCCGAGCAGCAAGAGGGCGCAGGCCGCCGCCGCGAGCGCGGCCGACGGGCGGACACTCCTTATCATCATAGGCTAATCATCCTCGTCAGAGTTTGTTTATTGCGCTGAGAGCATAAGCGTTGACCCGGCACGAAAGTCAAGCCCTTTATCGTGCGCCGGCGCGAACCTGGCACACCTTTTACGACAGTCGGGCGCACGACCCTACCCGTTTTGGCTCACACGCGCGTTTTGGCCCACGGCCCGGCGACCGCGAGACAGGCCCATTTTTCTAGGGGACGCGAAGATTCTTACAGCGGACGGCCCTACACCACACGCCGCGGCACAATCGTTGCCCTGCGCTTGACCGGCGTTTCAAAGGATTTTTCATAACCGGGTCATAACAGGAAAAGCAGAACAGACCAGATTCGCCCGGAATCCTTTATACACCGTCTCTCTCCGACATCAGCAACAAGAGCCCCCGACGCGGCCGCACGCGGCCCACGGAGGTCCGGCTGGCTGTGAAAACGGCCAATGACATACGACCTCGAAGGAGTAAGATGATGAAGGCTCAGAAGCTCATCGCGAGTGCCTTTGCACTCTCAATCGCCCTAACGTGCATTTCGGCTTTCTCCCAGGACACTCCGCTCCCCGCCCCAGACACCGCGACGCAGAGCCCTGCGAAGAACCCGCGCGCCGGCTACACACCGCTCGCGGATGGCTCAAGGCAGACTTCCGTGAACAAGGGCGGGACGATGGCGGCAGCCGCCGTTGATAACACCACCCCGTCCGCGGCCACCGCCTATAAGACCTTCACCAGCGGCTCCGGCGACACCCTTTTCAAGTTTACGCTCAGCAGCCACGGCAACATCATCCGCCTGGAATCGCCCGCCGACTTCGAACACCTGGCGAGCGGCTCCATCGGCGAAGGCTACATCGTCAGCATGAACACCGCGAGCGGCGTCGTCCGCTACTTCGACGCAGGCTTCAGCGAAGGGTCCGTCTGCACCGGCAACGTGCGCGCCTGGAGCCCCACCGTCTTCGAGACGGGCGCGACGGCCAACGGCACGACGCTGATCCGCGACACCTGCGACGGCGCGTGGAGACTGACGCAGACTTTCTTACGGAACGTCACCAACCACGAATTGACCGTGACGATGACGCTGAAGAACCTGACGACCTTCAACTACACTGGCGTCGTGCTGGACCGCTACTTCGACGCCGACCTGGACAACGACAACAGCGACGACAGGTTCTCGCGCACCTTCGACGCGGTGGCGGGCCAGGACAGCACTTTCGACAACCTCTCGTTGACGGCCATCACCTTCAACATCCCGCACTCGACCGCGATTCACACGTTCGCCAGTTGGAACCCGTCCGTCACCAACCAGGCCAGCGTCGCGTCGCCCACAGGCGCTGGTGACTTCGTCGGCAGAGTTTCGTATAGTCTGGGGACGATCAACGCCTCTGCACAGAAAATCGTGAAGGTGCTTTACAAGCGGCAGTAAAATCCGCAGACGTAGAGGGCGCAAAGAGGGCGCAGAGGCTTGAGTCTTACTCAACACCTCTGCGCCCTTTGCGTCTGTGCGGTGAGCAGCAACATTCGGAGGGGCCAAAATTACATGTTGAATGCGCGACGAGTCGGTTTTCTAACCCTCGTTCTGGTGATGGTCTGCGCGCGCGCGGCACTGGCACAAAACGCTTCCGTGCCGCGCCCGGAATACCCGCGGCCGGATTTGGCGCGCGCCGACTGGCAGACGCTCAACGGGCGCTGGGAGTTCGAGTTCGACGACGCGAACCGCGGGCTGGCCGAAGGCTGGCACCGCGACGCAGGCAAGCGGTTCACCCGCTCCATTCAAGTGCCCTACGCCTATCAGGCCAAGCTCTCCGGCATCGGCGACCCGTCCTTCCACGACGTCGTGTGGTATCGGCGCGCCGTTCAGGTTCCACAGAGTTTCAGAGCGAACGGCAGACGAGTGATGCTGAACTTCGGCGCGGTGGATTACGAAGCCAGCGTGTGGGTCAACGGCGAGCGCGCCGGCGACCACAGGGGCGGCCACGTTCCCTTCGCCTTCGACATCACGGACCAACTCAAGCCCGGCGATAACCTGATCGTCGTGTGCGCCTTCGACCCTTCGACCGACCGCACGATCCCGCGCGGCAAACAGTTCTGGGAACTGAAATCCGCGGCCATCTGGTACACGCGCACCACAGGCATCTGGCAGCCCGTGTGGCTCGAATCGGTCGGCCCCACGTACGTCAAGCGCCTGCGCATCACGCCCGACGTAGACAACCGGCTCGTCCATATCGAAACCGTTCTTAGCCGTCAGGCCACGGACGCGCGCCTCCGCTTCACCGCCTCGTTCCGCGGCGAGACGGCCGCGCAAGCGGAGGTCGCGGTCAAGGCCACGGCCGGCGCTAACCCTGTAGCCGTCCTTAAACTAGACCGTCAGGAATTGTGGTGGCCTGACCGCCCGAACCTCTACGACCTGCGCGTCGAGCTGGTCGGCGCGAGCGGCGAAGTCCTGGACCGCGTCGAGAGCTACTTCGGGCAGCGCAAGGTCAGCACACACGACGACAAGATTTACCTCAACAACGAGCCGTACTACCTGCGCATGGTGCTCGACCAGGGCTACTGGCCGGAGAGCTTGTTGACGCCGCCCACCGAAGAGGCCATCAAGTACGACATCGAGATGACGAAAAAGTTCGGCTTCAACGGCGCGCGCAAGCACCAGAAGGTCGAAGACCCGCGCTGGCTCTACTGGGCTGACCGGCTGGGCCTCCTGGTCTGGGGCGAGATGGCCAACGCCTTCGACATCTACACGGACGAGTACGTCCACCGCTTCATGGACGAGTGGCAGCAAGCGGTCGAGCGCGACTACAACCACCCTTCGATCATCGCCTGGACGCCGCTCAACGAGTCCTGGGGCGTCTTCGACATCCTGACAGACAAACGGCACCAGGCGCACGCGAAGGCGCTCTACTACCTGACGCACTCGCTCGACGCGACTCGCCTCGTGCAGGACAACGACGGCTGGGAGCACACGGACGCGACCGACATCTTCGGCATACACGACTACGCGCGAACTGGCACAGATTTCGCCGCCAAGTACAAAATCCTCGAAACCGACCGCACCCAAATCCCGCGCAACAGCAAGGAGGCCCTGGCCTACGGCTACCGCTACAACGGGACGCCGATTGTCCTGACGGAGTTCGGCGGCATCTCTTACCGGATGGGCGGCGAGCGCAAGGAGAACGAGTGGGGCTACTCCGGCATAGAGCCTACGAAGGAGGCGTTTCTGACCAGGCTCGACGGCCTCGTCAAAGCCATCCGAGAGAACAAGGCGATTGTCGGCTACTGCTACACGCAACTGACCGATGTCGAGCAGGAGATCAACGGGCTGATGACCTACGACCGCAAGCCCAAGGCTGACCCGGCGGAGTTCGCGCGCATCTTCAACCGCTGACCGTCCCTTAAAACATGTGCCAAAACCAAAACTCAACCCTTTGCGCCTTACGTCTTAACTTTGCGCCTTTGCGAGAAAAAGCTTTGCACGCAAAGGCGCAACTAAAGAAAAACCAAAGGCGCAAAGGGTTGAGTCATTACGCAGCCTGGGCTTCATGACCGCGGAACACTATCGGCCGCTCTCCGTGGGCCTGCGCGCCGCCCGCGCGAATCTGATCCCGGCGCTGGTCATACAGGCGTGCGTGGTCGCCATCGTCCTCGCCTACTACTTCCACCCGCCGGCCCGCGCATGGCTGGCGCGCCTGGCGGAGTTGAAGCGCGTGGGCGGCTACCTGTTTTCGTTTGCGGCCGGCGTGGTGGCGGGCGGGCTGCTGCCGGAGTTGCTGAAGGTCGCGGTCTTCCAGCGGTGGCGAGTCAGGCGCGAGAATTTGGGCGACCTGCTGTTCGGCTGCTGCTACTGGGGACTGATGGGGATGGTCGTGGACGGGGTCTACCGCGCGCAGGCCGTGATGTTCGGCCCGCAGGTGGATTTCATGACGGTCTTCAAGAAGACGCTGGTAGATCAATTCGCCTTCACCCCGTTCGTCTCCATCCCGCTGACGGTCGCCGTCTTCGAGTGGAAGCAACAGGGCTACCGCCTCGCGGGCCTGTCCAGAGTTTTCAGTCTACGTTTTTATAAACAGAAGATACTTCCGACAGTCATCAGCGCCCTCGGCTTCTGGCTGCCGGTCGTGATCCTCATCTACTGCCTGCCGCCGCTCTTGCAATTCCCGCTGTTCACGCTGGCGCTGACGCTCTGGGTCTTAATCATCACCTGGATCAGCCTCGCACAGCTTGAGGCCGCGGCCGCAGAGTGACAATGTGCCAATTCCCGTCCGTCACTTCGGCGTGATCATTTCATGTTTGCGGCTGATGAGGTAAGATACGCGCCCGGCAGTCCTCGCAGTCAATCGAGTCAGCAGCATTCTCACGGGCCTTCATGGCTAAACCGGGTGACACAATTGGGCCATACACTCTCGTCAGGAAGTTGGGGCGTGGCGCTTTCGGTGTCGTCTGGCTGGCGGAGAAGCGGACCGTCCTCGCCACGACGCAAGTCGCGCTCAAGTTCCCGAACGACGAAGACGTAGACCTCGACGCCGTCAAACAAGAAGCCTCCCTCTGGGTCCGCGCGAGCGGCCATCCGAACGTCCTCACTTTCATCGACGCGGATGTGTACGACGGGCAGGTGGTTATCGTCAGCGAGTACGCGCCCGACGGCTCGCTCTCGCGGTGGCTGGAAACACACGGGGGCCGCGCCCCGACCGTCGCGGCGGCTGTCGAAATGGCCCTGGGAATCCTGGCCGGGCTGGAGCACCTGCACAAGCGTGGCATCATTCACAGGGACATCAAACCCGACAACATCCTGCTTCAGCACGAGAGCCCGCGCCTCGCGGACTTTGGCATCGCTCGCATCTTAAAGACCACGTCGAAGAGCACGGTCGCCACTGGCACGCCCGCTTACATGTCGCCCGAGGCGTTCGACGGCAAGCGCAACGAGCGGACTGACCTCTGGTCTGTGGGCGTCATCTTCTACCAACTCCTGACGGGCCGCCTGCCGTTCCCGCAAACAGACATACCATCGCTCTTGATGGCGATAGTCACACGAGAGCCTGAGCCGCTCCCCGCGTCAATCCCTGCGCCTCTTCGTGATCTGGTAAAGCGCGCGTTAGAGAAGGAGCCCGAAACTCGTTTTCAATCTGCGGCCGAGATGCGCCAGGCATTATTGAAGCCGAGAACGAATGAACAGCCTGCGTCAATCGCAGACCTGCTGACGCAGATAGGTGAAGCGGCGCGTGAAAGCCGCGAACCGACCCGACATAAACAGGAGCCACAGCAGCAGCAGCGTCCGCAGGAAGGACACGGCGTTACGCCTCACGGCTTCGGACGGCCGCCGTCGAAGAGATCGGTCTGGATTATCACTCTCTCCGTCTCGCTAATCGCCGTCTTGGGAGTCGTTCTCCTGTTCGCTTACAGGTCTAATAGAACTAGCTCAACCTCGTATGGCTCAGGCGCAGACGCTGGGCAAACGCCCTCGGTTTCGACTAACGCTAAGGAGCAGCCCACTCCCTCTCCTTTCCAATCGAGCCAGCCGACGCCCACGCCCACGCCCGACCCGCCCCGGACGAGCGGGGTCCGCCTGCGGCTTCTCTATCAAGGCGCGTCAGCCTATTCGGCGGCCGACAGTGTCGAAGTGACTCTACAATCCAGCACACAGAACTTCAGCCAGACGACTGACAGCCAGGGCTTCATCACTTTTCAAGGCGTGCCGTGCGGCGAAGAAGTTGAGATTAACTATAGGTCGGACGCGGTGGACAGGAAACTGCTAAGAGTCAAGAGATACCTGGACTGCGGGACTTCTCTCAACGATTTGGGAATATTTTCCGCGACCTTCGGGGAGAAGTTAGGCTCTACTGAGTCAGACTTAGACGGCCCTATTCTGAACTGACCTCGCCTCGCTCTCGATGCCCCGTATGAAATCCGTCTTGGCGTCCGCGTAGTCATTCACGTCGGCCCAATCCCGCTGTGCCAATTCTTTCTTCAGCGCGGCGTACTCCGCGGCGACGCCCCTGTTCTGTCTCAGGTAATCACGGAAGAGGAATGTTCCGGTCCCCCCGGAGGTCTTTGCGTACGGGCGCGCGTGGCTGTAGGCTAGGCGTGGCCGCACGACAACAGAAAGGTCCGAAGGTATGGTTGAAATCATTGACCTGAGCCAGGAAATCTTCACGGGGATGCCTGTCTTTCCCGGCCTCCCGGAAGTGAAGGTCACGGTCTACCAATCGCACGAACAGCTGGAGGGCGTCACGGACAGCGACGTCGTCTCGCCCGCCGTCAACCGGCTCGAACTGGGCGAGCACACGGGCACGCACGTTGACGCGCTCAACCACATGGGGCGCGAGTACCGCGCGCAGTCCATCGAGACCATGCCGCTCACGATGTTCTACACGGAGGGCATCTGCCTGGACCTCTCTCACAAAGGTCTGACGGAGTTGATCGAGGTGGCCGACTTAGAACGCGCGCGCTCCGAGGCCGGGCTGGAGCTTAAGCGGGGCGACACGGTCCTGCTCTACACGGACCACTACCGGCGCGCTTTCGGGACTGAAAATTGGCACAAAGGGCCAGGGGTCAGCGTCGCGGCGACGCGCTGGCTGGGCGGGCAGCAAATCGCAGCCTTCGGCGTGGAGCCTGCCGCGCCGGGCGTGCGCGGAGTCTCCAACAAGGAAGTCCACCGCGTCTGCGGCGAGCTGGGCTTCACGCACTACGAGAACATGATCAACCTCTACAGGCTGGTCGGGCGCGGGCGTTTCCGCTTCATCGGCCTGCCGCTCAGGATACGCGGCGGCACCGGCTCGCCCGTCCGCGCCGTCGCGGTCTTCGAGGGTTGATGAAGAGAAATTTAATCCTGATTACGGCGGCGCTCGTCCTGCTCGCGCTGGCCGCGTTCTTCCTCGTCGTGCCGAAGGTGGTAGACGGTCAATACAACGCCGTCTTCCACGCCCCGCCCTACGCCGCCTCCGACAAGGCCAGAGAGCTGCACCAGAAGTTGATTGTCGTTGACCTTCACGCCGACTCGCTCCTGTGGGACAGGGATTTGATGGCGAGAAACGAACGGGGGCACGTAGACCTCCCTCGCCTGCTCAAAGGCATCGCGGCGACGGGCGGCGTCATTGGCATAGGCTACTGGGAGACGGCCGTCTGCGGCCGCGACGCGAGATCAATCGCCCGCGCCGTGCGCTACACCGCGGACCTCGTCGGCGTCGAGCACGTCTGCCTGGGCTCGGACTTCGACGGTGCGGTCACCACCCCCTTTGACACGACAGGGCTCGTGCAGATCACGGACGCCCTCATCGCAGAGGGGTTCGGCGAGGAAGAGATCAGAATGATCATGGGCGGGAACGCCGTCAGGGTGCTTATGCAGACCTTGCCCTGAAAGTCTGCGCGCCGCGGCCGCAATGGGATTTGCTGCGTGGCGTTGCGGCGGCGACGACAGGCAGTTGCGCATATTTTCATTGACATATTGGGGGCGTAGGATTAGGCTTTGGGTGTTTCCGGTTTGACGTTTTCCTCGCTAAGTTTTTGGCACAGAAATCCTCTGAGCCATCGCGTTGCTTTCGTCGGTCTCACGAATTGAAGTCCGGGACGTAGGTGGCCTTCTTCCGAAATCTCGTAGCTCCTTAACACTTCAACAACTCAGTCAGATCACGCGGCGACAAGGGGTGTGGCTTTTTCTCACTCAAGCCGGCTGGTCTTAAAAGGACTTGCCGACGGCCGCCTCTTGAAAGTGTCTGTCGCGACTGAGGACGCCGCTGGTCGTCCCTTATGATCAGAATAAACATCATCGCCACCTTAATCTCGCCGCCCTCGGAGGACGGCCACGAGATAGCAAACCTTCCCCCGGAGGTCGAGTGGCTGGAAGTGTGCCCGGACCTCACCGGAGACCTCGACCCGGACTGGTTGCGCAGCCGCTTCCCAGGCCGCCTGCTCTACTCGCCGCAAAATAATTCCGACGAACCCTCAGACCACAGACACAATCGATTGAGACGCGCCGCGGGCTCCTTCGACCTGATCGAACTCGAAGCCGAGCGCGACTTCGCCCCGGACCTTTTGGCCCAAATTCCCGCCGAGAAGCGCCTCGTCTCCTGGCACGGTTCGGCCGCGAGCCTCGCCGACCTCGAAGCCGCGTTCGAGCGCATCTCGTCCGTCCCGGCGCGCTTCTACAAGCTCACGACACGTGCCGCCCGCTGCGGCGACGAACTCTTGCCGCTGGCCCTGCTCGGCCGGCTCCGCCGCACGGACACGACCGCCTACGCGAGCGGGCCGCTCGGGTTCTGGACACGCCTGGTCGCGCCGGGCCTGGGCGCGCCGCTCGTCTTCGGCTCGGTCCCGAACGGCGCGGCCGACCCCGCGGAGCCGTCCGTCGAGAGGCTCGTCGAAGACTACGGCTTCCCGCTCGTCCGTCCCCTCGAAGCCATCTACGGCATCGTGGGGAGCCAGGTCTTCAAGTCGCTCTCGCCGCGCCTGCACAACGCCGCCTACAGAGCCTTGGGGCACCCGGCGCTTTTTGTGCCATTCCGCGCGGAGTCTTTCAAGGAGTTCTGGGACGAGGTGGTCGAGGGCGAGGCGCTCAAGTCTCTGAACCTTCCCGTCAAGGGTTTGACGGTCACCTCGCCACACAAGGAGGCCGCGCTGCTGACGACTCGCAAGGTCAGCCCGACGTCCAGGCGCGCCGAAAGTGTCAACATCCTTGTGCGCGACAACGGCTCCTGGCGCGCGGACACGACGGACCCGGAGGTCGTCTTCATGGCGAGCCGCGAGCGCGGGGTCCACATGCGGCGTAAGCGCGCGGCCGTCATCGGCTGCGGCGGGGCGGGCCGCGCCATCGCCACGGTGCTCGACCAGTCCGGGGCCGGCGTCACGATGGTCAACCGCGGCCCCGAGCGCGGCCGCTACGCCGCGCGGCTTCTGGACCTCCCCTACACGCCGCTTCAGGGCTTCAGCGCACACGGCTACGACATCGTCATCAACGCCACACCCGTCGGGCGCGACGACGGCCGGTCACCCTTCCGCGTCGAGAGTCTGGGCCGTGACTCTGTGGTCATCGATCTGGTCTACGGCTCTCAGCCGACGCCGCTCGTGGCCGGCGCGCTGGCGCTCGACCGCGTGGCGGTTGACGGGCGCGAGGTGCTGCTGACACAGGTCTTCCGCCAGTTCCACATGATGACCGGCCTGGAGATGTCCGCGACCCTGGCGCGCGAAACCCTCGGCATGGAAGAAGAAATGATGAACGCGGAATGATGAATGAAAGACGACTGCCTTTTAATTCATCATTCATCATTCCGCATTCCACACTGTTTTTCGTAGGAGGTGGCCGCCATCGAAACCCAACTCGATCTCACCTGTGACCGCCAGGCGCTGGTTGACCGCGTCGGGGAATTGGCCCGCGAGAAGTTCGCGGCGCGCGCGGCCGATTACGACCTGGCGGCTGCTTTCCCCGCGGAAGATTTCGTTGACCTGTTCGAGGCAGGGCTCAACGCGCCGGTCGTCCCGCGTGAATACGGCGGGCTCGGCCTCGGGCCTTACCGCGGCGATGTCTTCACGCTCTGGATGATGACGAAGGAGATCGCCAAGGCGGACCTCTCGCTGGCGCGCTGCTGGGAGGGGCACGTCAACTCGCTCGTGCTGTTGGACGGGATGGCGACGGACGAGCAGAAGGCACGCTGGTTCGGGGGCGTGGTGGAGCGTGGCGACAAGTGGGTGGCGTGGAGCGGCGAGCCGCAGGCCCGCGCGCCCGGCGAGACGCGCCGCTTCGGGACTTACGTCGAGCAGGTTGAAGGCGGCTACGTCGTCGAAGGCAACAAGGTCTTCTCGACCAGCGCCGGCGGGGCCGAGTGGGCCATTCTCTTAGTCAACACGGCCGGGCCGGGCGGAGTGCGCCACGCGACCGCGGAGTCCTTAGACACGCAGCTCATGATGGCCTGCGACCTCTCGGACCCGACCGTCGAGATTGACGGCTCGTGGTGGGACCCCATCGGGATGCGCGCCACCGTCAGCTACCTCGTCAACTTCCGGCGCACCTTCATCCCCGAAGAGAATTTAATCGGCTATCCGGGACAGTACATCAAGGAAGGCTGGCAGACCTGCTTCATCCCGCACTACGCGGCGACCTTCCTCGGCGCGGCCGAGGCGGCTTACGAGTACGCCGTCGAATACATCACCACGCAGGGCAAGACCGCGGACCCTTACGTGCAGCATCACGTGGGCCAGATGTCCGTCAACGTCGAGGCGGGGCACCTGTGGCTCAGGCACGTCGCGCGGCTCTGGGAGACAGGCAAGTACGCGGAGGCGCAGGCGGCCGGCAGCCGCGCGCGCCACGCGGTCGAGCACCTGGCGGAGGAGACCGTCCGCCACTGCATACGGGCCTGCGGGGCGCGGTGCCTGAACCGCCCGAGCGCGTTGGAGCGCATCTACCGCGACCTCTCTTTTTACGTTCGCCACGACAACGACGACCACATCCTCGCAACCATAGGCAAGTCCGTGCTGGGACTGACGCACGACCCGTCCTTCTACAAGCCTTGATCGGGAGCCCGCGCCACGCGCCGGAGGTGTGAGATGGCATCTACCAAGCGTCACTACAAACTGGTCATCTGGGGGCTGGCCCTGGGGTACTTCGTCTCCTACGCCCCTTACAGCGCCCTCATCAAAGTCACGACCACGGGGCTCTGGCCCGGACTCGGCGGCACCGTCTCTGGCTTCCGGCTGTTGCCCGCCGTGCTCATCTCTACGGCCGTCACGCTGCCCGTCATCATCGCGTTCATGGGCTGGTGGAAGTACGCCGGCCGCCGCGTGATTTTCGGTGTGCGCGTTCCGTTTCCAGACCGGCTGGTCTTTCTCTCCGGCCTCGGCACGGCCATCATCATCGGCGCGACGACCCTCGCCTTCACCTTCAAGGGCGTCTCCATCGTCTTCGCGCTGGTGCTGATGCGCGCGGGCGTGCTGACTCTCGCTCCCGCTGTAGACCGCCTGTTCAAGCGGCGCGTGCGCTGGTTCTCGTGGGTCGCCCTGGGGCTCAGCCTGGCGGCGCTGTTCGTCGCCCTGGTGGACGTTAATAACTACAAGCTGACGAACGTCGCGGCGCTGACTATCGGGGCTTACTTGCTGGGCTACCTGCTGCGACTGCCCTGCCTCAACGCGCTGGCGAAGACGACCGACGTGAGCGTGACCCGCAAATACTTCGTCGAGGAGGTTATGGTCGCGCTGCCGCTGCTCGTGCTCACGCCCGCGCTGTTCGCCCTCGTCGGGAGTGGCGAAGTCGCGCTGGAGCTGCGCGAGGGCTTTCTTGGCTTCTTCACGAGCGCCGTGACGCTGCCGGCCCTTCTGATCGGCGCGCTCTACGCCACGCTCTACTATTTCGGCACCCTCATCTATCTGGATTGCCGCGAGAACACTTTCTGCATCCCGCTCAACCGCTGCGCGAGTCTGCTCGCCGGCGTCTGCGCCGCGTTCGTGCTCACCCTCTTTCTGAATCAGGCTCCGCCGAGCACGGCCCAACTCGGGAGCGCCGGTTTGATCGTCACCGCGCTTCTCTTCCTCTCGCCGCTCCACCACTTAGACCACACGTGGGCCTGGCTCAAGTACACGTTCGCCGTCGCCGGGCGCGCGTTGCTGAACTTTGCGCGCGTCCCAGGGGAACGAAAGCCCCTTGTGCGGCCGGCCCTGCGTGTGCGCCCGGCGCACGCGGGGCCCGAGGAGGTCACGGCCCCGCAGGATTAGCCGGACTCGGAACGCGCAGCCAAACATGAAGCTCGTCGTGTCACAACTGGGGGCCCTGGGCAGGTTCGTCAGCCGAGAGTTCTACTACATCATGACGGAGCTGATTGAGAAGTACGGCTGGCGGCAGACCGAGACGAAAGGCTTGCGCACCGGGCGCGGGACGATCAAGCAGATGATCCTCGAAGAGTTCGGCGAGCTGCCCGAGGTCATCCTGTTCTGGGAGGGCTACGACATGCTGGCGCAGCACCTGCTCAACCTGCGCCAGCTCGACTGCCGGAAATATATTTTCGCAGACGACCTGCACTGGTGTGGCGAGCTGATGCGGCAGAGGAAGCTCGTCAGCTACGGCTTTTGTCACGCCGTGCTCTCAACCTACGGCTACGTCTGGGACAAGTTCTACCCCGGACTGGCCGGCTTCAAGAAGGTGGTCTGGGTGCCGCACTCGGCCTCGCCCGATTTTATGGTTCCGTACAACCCACGCCCGGAGAATTCGGTCCTCCTGAGCGGGGCCATCAGCCGGCATTACCCGCTGCGCGTGCAGTTGAAGCAGTTGTACGAGCGGGGACTCCACGCGGTCACGTACCACCCGCACCCTGGGTATCACTGCCATTATGATTACGCGCGGGCGGGGGACGTGGGCCGCGGCTACGCGGAGAGAATCAACCGGGCGCGCGCCGCGTTCACAGACAGCCTGAGCTTCAATTACGTGGTCGCCAAATACTTCGAGATTCCGGCTGCGGGGGCGCTGCTCCTGGCCGACGACGCCGTCAGCGGGCCGCTCGAAAGGCTGGGCTTTACAGCCTTTCGCCACTACCTGCCGGTATCGAAGGAGAATCTGGAGGAGCGCGTCCGGTACGTGCTAGACGAGAGGAACCATGCGGAGGTGGACGCAATCCGCAGGCGCGGGCAGGAGTTGGTCTGGGCCAGACACAAGACCAGTGACCGCGCCAGGCAGATAAACGAAGTGTGTGTGGCTTGAACCAGACTATGAAGCTCAACGAATTCTTCCGGCACAAGGTCTGCATCAACCTGGACAAGCGCAGGGACCGCTGGGAGCGAATGTGTGCCAGATTCGCGGAGCACGGGATTGAGGGGGTCGAGCGCTTTCCGGCGCTGGACGGCGCGACGCTGACGCCGCCCGCCGACTGGGCCGCCTCGCGCGGGGCCTACGGCTGCCTGCGGAGCCACCTGGCCGTGGTCGAGCGAGCGCGCCGCGAGGACTGGCCGAGCGTTCTGATTTTTGAGGACGACGCGGTCTTAGACCCTCAGCTCGGCATAAAATTTCCGAGCTTCATCGAACAACTGCCCGCCGACTGGGACATGCTCCTCTTCGGCGGCATACACTACCTGCCGCTCATCCGCGTGGCCCAAAACGTCATCAAGATTGATCACTCGCTTTCGACCTACGCCTACGCGATGCGCCGGACGGTCTACGACGGCTTCATAGAGTTGAACCGGCGCGCGACCGGGCCGCTGGACGAGAACAACAGGGAGTTGCAGAAGCAGTTCAACGCCTACAGCTTCATGCCCCACCTGGCCTGGGTCGAGGAGGACTACTCGGACGTGACGGACGAGCGCATCAATCTCTGGTGGCTCAGAGAATCGCTCGACCTCTGGGGCGCAGAGATGGACGACGTGCTGCGAACCACGGCCGCCCTCATCTTCCACCGCGACGACGGCCCACGCGCCGCGCGCAACCTGAAGTTCATCGCGGACTATTTTCATGAAAAGCTGCCGACCGTCGCGCTCCTGGTCGTCGAGCAGGGTGAGGTGGCGCGCCTCGCGCCCGAAGCCTTGCCGCCTGGCTGTCGTCATCTTTTCCTGAAGGATGGCGGACGCGGACGCGCCTTCGCGCGCGGCTTCGAGGTGTTCGAGCGCGACAAGGAGTTCTTCGTCTTCCTGGACGGCGATGTCTTCCTCACACGCGAGGACATCAAGGCCAACTTGCTGAAGTGCCGCGAGTATGACTTCGCCAACGGCTTTCGGGAAATCTGGGAACTCAACGAAACCGACACGCGCAGGATTCTGAGAGACGACCTGCGCTGGGATTACAACGGCGACTGCCGGCCGCACCCCAAGCGAGACGCGTGCGGATCACTCTGCATCTTCACGAAAAACGGAATGCGAATCGTCGGCGGGTGGGACGAGTCGGACGGCGCGACCTCTGAGAAAGTGGCCCAAAGGCTCAAGGTCTACGACTCCCCCAACCCGGCCCGGCGTCTCTTTCACGGCTAGCCCCTCAAGATTCCTGGAGAGCGTCCATGTGGTCAATCGGCATCTACGCGGGGGACAGTCCTTTCCAACTCCGCCCGCACCCAGAGGTCTCGAACCCCGTCCTCACGGGCCGCGACGTCACGGATGTGGAGGCCGAATTCGTGGCCGACCCTTTCATGACGCGGCGCGGCGACACCTGGCACATGTTCTTCGAGGTGATGAACCGGCGGACGAACAGGGGCGAGATCGGATTGGCACAGAGCGCGGACGGTTTAGTCTGGTCTTACAGGCAGATCGTCCTCGCCGAGCCGTTCCACCTCTCCTACCCTTACGTCTTCGAGTGGGGAGGCGTGTACTACATGATTCCCGAAACCCTGGGGGCGAACGCCGTGCGGCTCTACAGGGCGACCAACTTCCCCGTAGAGTGGGCCTGCCTTGGCTCCTTGATCGAAGGGGCGTTCGCGGACCCTTCCGCTTTTCGCTTCGCGGGAGACTGGTGGCTCTTCGCCTGCTCGACTCCGTACAGGCACGACACGCTCCGGCTCTTTCGCGCCGGCGAGTTGACGGGGCCGTGGACGGAGCACCCGGCGAGCCCCATCGTCGAGGGCGACAACTTGTCTGCCAGGCCGGGCGGGCGCGTGCTGGTGACAGACGACAACGTCACGCGTTTTTCTCAAGTCTGTTTCCCGAGCTACGGCTCGCAGGTCCGCGCCTTCGAGATTCGCGCGCTGGCGGGCGCGGTTTACAGCGAGACGGAACACCCGCACAGCCCCGTCCTGAAGGGCAGCGGCAGCGGCTGGAACGCCGCCGGGATGCACCACATAGACCCGCACCCTTTACGGGGCGGCGGCTGGCTGGCCTGCGTGGACGGCCTCAGCCACCTGCCCGGCGCGGGGGATTGAGTATGCGACTCCTGCTCCCGTCAACTCACAAGTACCCGGCCTTCGGCGCGTTGGGCGCGGGCGCGCACCCCAAGCAGTTCCCTTCCGGCTCAGCGTTCTACCTCCACGACACGCTGGTCAAGGGGTTGGCGGAATTGGGCCACGAAGTCTTCTACCTGCTGCCGCAGGGGGCCGACCAAGCCTTGCCTGACGGCGTCACGCTCGTTTCCGAGTTCAGGCCGGACGTGGACATCCTGCACACCATCGCGGGCCGCGACCAGGACTTGGTCCGCGAGATGGAGGCGCGCCGAAAGCCCTGGGTCACGACCTGTCACATGGACATGACGGCGCGCGGGCTGGAGCGCGAGACGACGACGGAGAACTGGATTTTCGTCTCGCGCGAGCTGGCGCGGCTGCACGGACGCGACCGCTACGTCCACAACGGCGTAGACCCGGCCAACTATTTCTACTCCGAGACGAAGGGCGACTACTTTATCTTCATGTCCACGCTCGACTGGGGGACGAAGAAGGGGCTCGACGTGGTGCTCAGGCTCGCGGAGGAGCTGGGCTTCCCCCTGGTCGTCGCCGGGACGGGCTCGGACTACGAATCGATCAACAGGGTCGCGGAACTGTGCCAGAAAATCGCCGCGCGCTACGTCGGCGACGTGAAGGGCTTGGAGAAGGCCGAGCTGCTGGCCGGGGCGCGTGGCTTTCTCTTCCCGACGAAGGTGGACGAGGCGTTCGGTTTGGGGATGGTCGAGGCCCTGATGTCCGGCACGCCCGTCATCTGTAGCGACCGCGGCGCGTGCCCGGAAGTCATCTCGCCGGAGGTCGGCTTCGTCTGTCATGATTATGAGGACTACGTCGCGGCCGTCCACAGAGTCGCGGAGATAAAGCCGCGGGCGTGCCGCGACAAGGCGATGAATGATTACCACTACCTGAAGATGGCGGCCGGCTACGTCGCGGAGTACGAGAAAGAGATTGCGCGAAATGGCGGCTGACGATTCCAACAGAATCATCCAGGGCCTGTGGATCGGCCCGGAGCTGTCCGTGATGGAGCAGCTCTCCGTCTCCTCGTTCCTGCTGAACGGACACGAGTATCACCTCTACGTCTACGACGAGATGGGAAATGTGCCAGCAGGCGCGCGTCTCCTCGACGCCGGCGAAATCCTGCCCCGTTCGAGCGTCTTTCAGTACAAGCGCCAGGCGAGCTACGCCGGCTTCGCCAATTTCTTCCGCTACAAGCTGCTCTTAGAGCGCGGCGGCTGGTGGGTTGATACGGATGTCGTCTGCCTGCGGCCGTTCGACTTCGACGCCGCGCACGTCTTCTCCACAGAGACGTGCAACGGCGAGGAGGTCGTCACGAGCGGCATCATCAAAGCGCCTGCGGGCAGCCCCTTGATGGCCTACGCGTGGGAAGTGTGCCAGCGGAAAAACCCTGCGGAGCTGGTCTGGGGCGAGACGGGGCCGCGGCTGATGACGGAGGCGGTCAGCCGATTTTCGCTCGCGGGCCGCAAGGAGCCGTATCGGGCCTTCTGCCCGCTGGAATATTCGGAATGGCACAAAGTTTTGGAGCCGGATTTTGAGGAGGGGTTCGGCCTGGACACTTACGCCGTCCACCTCTGGAACGAGATGTGGAGGGAGGCCGGCCAGGACAAGAACGCGACCTACCACGCGGCCTGCCTCTACGAGCGGCTCAAGCGGAAGTACCTCGGTCGAAGAGAAACGCGTACTTCCCGACGAAGCCCAGGTAGTTCTCGATGACTTCGAGATAGCTTTCGAGGCCGCCCCGCCTGTAGCCCTTCTCCGCGAGCTTCCGTTTCATCCC
This sequence comes from uncultured Acidobacteriota bacterium, assembly GCA_963848875.1. Taxonomy (GTDB): domain Bacteria; phylum Acidobacteriota; class Blastocatellia; order Pyrinomonadales; family Pyrinomonadaceae; genus QHXM01. The sequence goes on along the minus strand of CAWKFJ010000005.1, from coordinate 2,125,713 downwards.
ACGTTGCCAGGCGGCGCACACGCGCTCGTCGCCCCGCACACTCAGGTAGCCCGTCACGATCTCGTCCCAATCGCCGAGGCGACCGAGGAACGTCCGGTGAAACATCTGCCGCAGGGCGGGATTGCTCAAGACCTCGCGCTGCGTCTTCGTGTAAGCGTCCTTGAGCGCTTTGTGGGCCAGAATTTCGCCGCGGGCGTTGACGGCCTCGCCGGTGCGATAGATGGCGCGCAGGTAGCCCACCTCGCTCGTGGCGCACTGCGCGGGGTTCGAGCCGCCCCAGACGTAACGCTCGTCCATACGCATGTTGGGCAACGCGCCCGGCGCGAGAAAGTTTTCGTTGTCGAGGCCCGGTATGATGAGGGCGTCGTGATCCATGAAGACGACCTCGACCCGCCACTCGCCACCGCGCCAGACGCTCTTGACGCCGACGTTTCTGGCGACGAAGGACTCGCCCCTGGAATAACCCCGCACGGCCAGCAGCGTCCCCCAGAATTTCCCGATCTGGCCCAGAAGCGACAGGTAAGTCTCGTCGGCCCGCGCCCGATTCTCCCTCAAGGAGAGCGCCGCGTCCACGTACTGCTCATAACTCTGGAACCTGACGCGCGGCGGCCTGTAGACGCCCAGGGCTTCTTCCAGTAGCTCGTCGGCCAGGCGTCTCGCGTCGTGCGCGGAATACTCGGCCCGCAAGCCCTCGGCGAAATATCTTTCCGGCCCGCGGGCGGAAAGGTAGAGAGCGAGCTTGTCCAATCTGAACGAGCTTGTGCCGGAGAGGATTGTCTGGGCCGGCGCGACATCGCTGATGAACTGGGCCGTGAGCCCTAGGCCGCGGCGCGGGATGTCCAGGGTCGTGTAGCCCTCGTCTCTGAAGGCGGCCACGGACTCTTCCATCGCGCCGCGCATCTCGTCGAACTTCGCGCCGTAGACCCGCTCGTCTGTGAAATAGCTGAGCACTGAGGCCGTGGAATTTTTGACGGGGATGGTAGAGACGGTCGCCCTGGTGTGATAGCCCGCCATGGGCGCTTCCTCGCCGTGCGTTGCCCTGTAGATGAGCGCGAGCTTCGTCGCCGAGTTGGTCTCGAAGCGCAGCAGCGAGAGCATGCTCCCGCCGTCGAGGCGGTGCGAGGGCGAGACCGTGTAGCCGCCGCGCGCGTAGACGACGCGCAGGCGGTTGGGGCCTTTGCGCCCGGCCCGCTTGATCTCGAATTCGCGGTCGCTGCCCGGTGGTTTGACGACGAGCACGACTGTCGTCAGCGGGTATTCGACGAGCGAATTGATCTCCGACTTAGTCTCGTCCGCGACCCAGTAGACGTTTGAGGACGTGCAGAGCCTTCGCAAAATCGCGGCCTCGTAGTCCGGCAGCGTGGCCAGCGCCCGCGCGACTTCGCCCGCCACGTGGCGCGGCTGGTCCAGGTTGATGTCCTTCACGCCCTCGCTCACTTCGACCTGCTTGAGGATGCGCGCGACGACCTCTTCCGGGCTAAAGATGTAGCGCGCGAGCGTTAGCTTGCACTCGCGCCGCGACAGTTCCAGAAAATCGCGCAGGGCGGGCGCAGTCGTGCGCGGACCCTTGACACGCTCGTGGACACGGGCGAGCCGCCCAAGCCTGCGGCGCAACTCCGTGACGAAGCCGCGCAGCTCAGTCGTCGTGTAGCCTTCCTTCAGGACTGAGGCGGTGAGCGGGACGTGCGCGCCGGGGGCCGGCTTGAGGTTGAGCCGCGTGAGCAGGACGTCGTATTCGTCAACGCAGTCGGGCGCGAGCTTCAGCAGTTGGTGTTCGAGCATCAGGACGGCCAGCCTTCGGGCGCCCCAGTTGACGCCCGTGCTCCGTCGGGCGAGCGCCAGGAGGCCGAGGCAGAACGTACGGCTGTAGTCTTCGTGACGCAGGAACTCGCCGAGTAGGTCGTGAGGCCGGCGCGCCTGATTAAGCTCGGCCGTCAGGAGCGCGCGCAGGTAGTTCAGCTCGGAGACTTGCGAGGCGCTGGCGGGATTCTTCATGCGTTGGACTTTCACAGACCCTCTGATTGAAAGACAAGCGTCAACTCTATCTTAGCGCCTTTGCGGCTCCGGCGTGAAAGATTTAGTTTTCTCACGCTGGAGCCGCAAAGGCGCAAAAGAGTTGATAGGTTCCTGCCGTCGAGTTCTTTTATTTCGCCTTCTTACCGGAAGGCTTGCTGCCGCCCTTCGGGTTGCTGCCGCCACCCAGAGGCTTGCCACCGCCCGCAGGCTTGGCTAGAGGCTTTCCGACGGGAGGCTTGCCACCGCCCGGAGGTTTCCCGCCGGGTTTACCGCCGGGTTTACCGCCGGGCTTCGGCTTAGTGGGATACTTCGTCCCCTTATAGGGCTTCGGCTTGCCGCCGTCTTTGGGCTTGCTGCCGTCGTCCTTGGGCTTTCCGTTTTTCCCGTCCTTGGGCTTGCCGTCCTTCTTCCCGTCCTTCTTCTTGCCGTCTTTCTTCTTACCCTTCTTCTTCTTCTTCTTCGGGTCGGGTGTGATGCCGAGCGCGATCAGCAGCGCGGTGAGCAGCTCGGTGGCGCACTTGGTGCTGAGGATGACGCAGACGGTGTCTTGATCGCCGCCACCGCCGTTGCCATACTTGCCCTTGTCGCCTTTGCCACCTTTGCCGCCTTTGCCTCCCTTGCCGCCCTTGCCGCCATTCTTGGCGCCGTATTTATAACCTACCATAACTTTCCTCCTTAGCTTGAAAGGAATCCCGCATCGCGCTGTTCGGCTCGCGTGGCCGGCGTTAATGACGCTCGCCGTCTGCCGCCGGTGATCGAACAGAGTTGGCGCCGGGAATGGGCGAGGATGATTTTCCCGAATCTATGGAAATAGCTTCATCCTCGACCGGCGGCCGTTAACGTGTACCGCCGGCCGAGGATGGATAATTAACGGGCGAGCCCATCGGCGTATTGGGACGCCGAAGCCGTTCGGTTAAGGCTTCAACGTCGTGTTGCCCTGATTCTGCGGCTGCCTGATGAACCTTTGCAGTTCCGCCTCGTTCTTCTTCGCCGGCTTGGGCTTCGCCGGCACGCTGAGCAGCGGCGGCGTACACGCCGGCAAGGTCGCGGGCGTCCCCTGCGGTGTGCCGACGCGGAACACGCCCCACGCGCCGAGCTTGGCCTGGTTGGGCAGGAAGACCGTGTACAGGTAGTCGCCTGCCTGCCCGAACTCGCCGCCGGCGCTGCCGATGACGGCTTCGAAATGGTCCGACGAGCCGTGGTTATCGCGCGAGCCGATCCACTGCGAGAGCAGCTGGTCGCCGATGGCCGTTGACTCGTTCACGTACGGGTTCTTCTGCCAGTCGTGGCCGTGAATCGTGAAGACCTGCGACGTGCCGGTCCCGAACGGGTGCGTCATGCGGAAGCGGACCTGATCGCCGACCCCTGCGGTCAGAAGCGGCGTCTCCGGGTCGATCTGCAACCTGCCCTTCTGCTTCAACTGGTTCGACAACATGCAGGAGAAGTCAGACGTGTTGAGGTTGTTGTAGCGCCAGTCCATCGGCTCCGTCCGGTAGTTGACGGCGCTGGTGTTGAGCGACCCGTCGAGCGTCGATTTCGAGATGACCAGATTGTCGCTGATCATCAGCGCGAACTCGCGGAACGTCTTCCCGTCGGCTTGCGTCACAGTCGCCTGCGCGCGGGTCGTCGGGGTCGGCTGGTCGCAGTCCACGCCGCCGGGCACACCATCCTTGTCGCACTTCCAGGTGGAGCCGGCCGGCTCGATGATCATGCTGCCGAACAGGCCGTTGATCTGCTGGAAGACGGGGTCGGACGGCATCAGGTTGAGCGCGCCTAACTCGACCGGCGTGTGGACAATGGCCTTCGTCGTCTGGTCGCGCTCGATCTTGCCGGCGTACCACTGGTACTTGACCGTCTTGCCGAAGGCGACCGACTGATCCTGCTGGCCCTGGCTGTTCCAGCCGACGTTGAAGCCGTTGCTGAGCGCGCCGTCGTAGGCCACGAGCTGCGGGTGCAGCCCGACCTTCATGGAAGGCGCGCGCTGGTAGGTCGCGCTGTCGAACGGCGCAGCCCACTTGAACTTCGCGTCGAAGATGTCGGAGTTCGGGTCTATGTAGTTCGTCAGGTTGACCTCGATGCAGTCGCCCGCGTTGGCGCGCAGGACGAGCGGCTCGATGGGCGCGCCCGGTTTGAGCTTGCCGTAGCCGGGCGTGTTCGGCGTGCTGGAAACCAAATCTTCCGCACGGACATACATGATGCCCATCGAGTTGTGCAGCGTCTCGCCCGGCCTCTTCGGGGTGTCCAGGTTACCGCGGTTGTTGAAAATAATCTGCCCCTTCTTCGGGTTGCTGCCGGGGATGGGGCTGATGTCCACGAGCGCCTTCTGCGCGGCGACGGCGAAGACGTTGTAGACGCGTGGCTGCACGCCCGCCGGACAGGTTGAGTAGTCCTGCATGTTGGCGTTCATCGCCGCCGTGTTGTTCGTCAGGTACTGCAACTTGTCCGCGCCCTTGCGCGGGTCGTAGGAACGGAAGAGTCCCCACATGCCGTTGGCGAGCCCCAACTCGTCCAGGCTCGGGCTGTAGAGGAAGTCCGCGCAGTTGCCCTGCGAGGTTCCGTCGGGGCACTTCCGGTTACTGCTCATCGTCGCAGAGGACGGGGCCTGGAAGAGCAGCTCGAAGTGCTCTGAAAGACCCATCGCCTGCGCGCTGCGGTAGCCGGAGTCTTTCCAGGACGGCTCGGCCGTCCAGATGGGGCCTTCAAGGTTGAACTGGTGCGCGAAGACGTGCGCCCCGACGAGGATGCGTACCTGGACCTTGTCGCCCTGGTAGGCGCGCAGCAACGGCGTCAGCGGGTCGCCGACCGGCGGCGTGTTGCTCGCCTGCTTGACGGACGAGTCGTAGGCGTTGGACAGGTCGCCGAACTGTCCGACGCGGAACGGCAGCGGCTCGTTCAGGTAGTTGACGGAGTGCGTGCCTGGGCCGCGCGAGAGCGCCGTGCTAATCAACTGCGGAGTCGGCGGCGGGACGATGGCGTTCGCCTTGTCAATCCAACCCTGGCTGGGGTTGTCGCTTGGCGTCTTGATGCTGAGCTGGTTGTAGGCGAGCTGGAAGTCTTGAAACTCCAGCATGAACTCGCGGTAGCTGATGTCCGCGTTGGTGACGGGGTCCGTGGTCAGGATGTCCGCCTTCCAACTGGTCGGCCCGCCGTCCATGCGCGCGGGCGACGGCATCACCGTCCCTGTCTCGGAATCCTTCCAGACCGATCCCCTCGGCTCGATCAGCAGGCCGGCGTAGAGTCCCGCCTGCTGGTGCGTGGACGGGCCGAAGTGGTCGTGCGTGAAGACCGTTCGCATCGTCCGGTCCACGTTCGAGTCGTCAACCAGCGGGTCCAGGTACCAGCGCTGGACGGTCGTTTGCGCGCCCAACCAACTCTGACACATCGGCCGTGCGCTGGGTGTCGGATGGTCCGTACACGCTTTGCAGCGCGGGTTGTTCGGGTTGGCGACGCAGTCAACGATCTGCTTCGGCGGCGGCTTCAGGGTCAGCGACTGCTGCGTCCCGGTGTCCATCAGGCCGCCGGTGGCGTTAATCGCCGCGACCATCTCCTGCACTTCCTGCGGGCTGTAGGTTCCGTCCTCGTAGTTGAAGCCGTTGGCCGCGCCGTCGGAAGCCGTCACGTCGAACTTCACGAGGTGAATGTGCTGCCCGATGATGTCGGTCGGGGTGCGGACCTGGAAGTCGTCAACGAGATAGTAATTGGGCACGAGGTTGGTGTGCCAATATTCGATGATGTCCCCGGAGTTGCCGCGGAAGAACAGCGGCTCCGGCCGGCGTCCGGGACCGCCGAACTTGTAATCGTAAGTGGGCTGCACGTCCTGCCAGAGCGTGAGCATGCGCTGCTGCGGGAAGTGCCATTTCTGCTTGTTGAGGACCACGTCCAACTGGATGACCGCCGCCTTGTAGCGGCGCAGGTTTCCGATAGGGTTGCCGTTGTCGTCCACGCCGGGGTCCGCGAACGGCGCGCCGGGCTGCGGCCCGTTGGGCAGCCCGTTGAGGATGAAGCCCGTGGGCGGCTTGAGCAGTGTGCTCTGCGGCGGCGTGCTCTGCGACGAGGGGCAATCGCCCTTCGTCCCGTCCGGGAGGTAAGTCTCGTAGCACCGCTTGCTGAAGTAATTGATGGCGGCCTTCTCGACGGCGGTCCCATCCTCGGGCAGCCGCGTGGCGTTCATCTTCGAGAGGTCTTTGCTCCAATCGAACTTGTTGTGGCGCTCGTAGCCTATCTCGCCGCCGATGACGACGTGACGTGGGAGGCCGCCGTCCTGGACCCCGCCGTTGGTCGGGTCAACGGCGAAGTCCAGCGGCGGATGCGGCGCGCGTGCGCCGGCTATGCCGGGGATGAAGTAGGGGAAGCCAGGGTTCAGTATTTTGTCGGAGGGCACGAGCTGGCCGGTCATCTGCGTGCCGTCGAACTGGCTGTTGATGACGGTCCCGTAGACCCTCTGGCCGTTCGGGCAGCCACCGACGACCGAGAGGCCGTTGACCATGTTGCCCTGGCACGTTCCGCCGACGACGACCTGGCCGCCGATGACCGTCCCGTTGACGTTCTGCCCGTTGGCGCAGCCGCCGACCACGTCCATGCCGTTGACCATGTTGTTCTGGCACACGCCGTTGACGGGCGGCTGAAGCGGCGTGTTGAGGTTGACGGTGGTGGGGCCGTTGACGCGGACGACCTGATTGATCTGCGCGTAGGCCGGAAGCGGGGCCATCGGAATCGTCGGCAGCGGCACGATTGCCGGAGTCGGCACGCCCCTCTCGATCTCGCCGTCGGGCAGCGCGCGCGCGCCGGGAACGACCGCGCCGCTGCTGTCCTGCCCGCCCACGTTCTTGCCGTTGATCATCGTGCCGGCCGGATACGTAGAGCCTTTCGGGTAGACGTAAGTGCCTTCCTCAAACGTGTCGTGTGTGCGCCACATGGCCCACATGCCGGCGGCGAAGTGCGGGTAGAAGTGGCAGTGGAAGATGGAGTCGCCCACGACCTTGTTGCGGTTGCCGCTGCCGTTGTAGGTCATCTCCAGCGTATAGCTCGCGCCGGGACTAATCATCTGGCTGTCGAGGTAGCTCGACTCGTCGCTGTTGGGCGACTGTAGCCACTGGTGCGCGTGCTGGTGGTGGACGTGGCTAACGTCAATGCCGCCGTGCAGGATACGGAACTTGACGTGATCGTTGATGTAGCTGTGGTAGACGTTCGACGGGTCGTCCGGGAAGAAGGCTTTCGTCGCCTTCGGGAGCGGGGTGAGCGTGTAAGGCTGTGCGGTCCCGCCTGGGTTCGACGGATTGGGCTTCCTGGCGTTGGCACAATTTGGATTGGGAGCGCCGGGCGGATTGGCGGCCGTGTTGCCCTCGAAAGCCGTCGTGGTGTTACAGGGAGGAATCAGCGCCCGCTGATTCTGCATATTCTGGAAGTTGGAATTGGCCGGCACGTCCACCAGCATCGCGGGGTCGCCGACCGTCCAAGCGCTCAGGAAGAACTCCTCGTACTTGCAGTCAACGCAATCGCCCATCGGGCCGACGCCGAGGCGGTTGGCGTAGATTTCCGCGCCGATGCCGCCCGTGCCGTAGTTGATGGCGAAGGCGTCGTTGCCGGCCGCGACCGTCGGAACCATCGCCGGGTCGTTGAAGACCGGGAAAGCCTGCATGGCGACCTGGCCCAACGCGCCGTGGTACATGATGGTGATCTCGCGGTAGGGCTGCTTACGGTCGGGCGCGGCCGGATTGGCACAAAAGAGCGGGTTCGTCCCCGTCTGGAGCGCCGGGTTCTTCTCGGCGTTGCAGGGCGGCTCTGGGTTGTTGGCTCCGGTCGTCCCGGCGAACCTCCCCGCGTCCGGCCCCGTGATCATGGCCGTCAGATCGCTGTAGACGAGGTTGTTGCCCGCGTCGAGCATCTTGAGGATGGGAGTGCCGTTCGGGATCGGCGTCCCGTCGGACCACTTTGAGCCCGCCGGGTAGACGGCGTCGTAGTGAACCAGCGGATGGTGGTCCGGCGTGTGCAGTTGGCCGCTGGGCGTCTTGATGACTTTCACCTGACGGGCCGGCCCGCCCCCGCCGGCGGGGATGGTCAGCGTGCAGTTGTTCGAGGCGTCGCAGCCGCCGATGGTGGTCCCGGCGGGCAGGCTGTTGGCGTTGTAGGTGGCGAGCGCCAGCTCGTCGGCCGTGACCTGGCTGCGATACCACACGGCCGTTTCCGGCTGGATGTTGACGGCCCCGAAGAGGCCGCGCACGAGCTGGTCGCCCTGCGTGCTCGTGTCGCCCATCGTGTAGAGCAGGAAGGTCCCCTCGTTCTTGGCGTAGAGGGTGTAGGTCTTCGTCGGCGGTGGCCCAGCGGTCGGGGTGACATTAGCCAGGCTCGAATTGTTGAGGCCGACGTAGGAGCCGTCGTCCTGCGGGCCTGTGACCCACTCCATCCCCTGCACGTGAAGCGAGACGGGCTTCGTGTCGGGGAATTGTAGCGGCGTGGGCGTCGGCGTCGCCGCGGGCGGCGGAGGAGGCGGCTGCACCGCGGGCGGCTGCACCAGATTCCAGAAGTTGATGGTCAGGCAGTCACCGACGTTGGCGCGCAGCACGAGCGGGCGCGGCCGCTTGCCCGCACGGAGCATCTTGCCCGTCGGGTCCAGGTCACGCTTCAAGGCGAAGACCAACCCGTTCGGAATCGCCGCGCCCATGCGGTTGAGCATGATGGGGTGGAAGAGCGCCACCACGTCGGCCGAGATGTTTCGGCAGTTGGGCGGCGCGGTCGCGGCCGCCGCCTTCGCGGGCGTCGGCTGCTCTTTTGGCGTGTCCGGCTTGGCGTCGGCCGCCGCCGAGTCAACCCTGGCGTTCATCACCACGGCGGCGTCGGCCGTAGGTCCAGGCGCAGTCGCGGCCGCTGCCTCCGGCTTCGCGGCTTCGGCCAGCCCCGCGGGCGTTTGCGCACTCGCCCGCCCGGCGAGCAGTGCGAGAGCAAGGAGTAGCGTCGAACAACTGATGAGACTGAAGGGAGACTTGCGTCGGGTAGGCATCTATTCTTCTCCTTGAATTCGCCGATCCTGCGGTACGGTGAACGCTAGGCTGTCAAGCCGACAACGACCCGTGCTCGCTTGTAGGAAAAGGTGAGGCTAACGTAACGAAACGAAACGACTCCGTTAGCGGCATGGTGAAAAGTCAAGTGAGAAAACTGGTACAGTTTTCCGTGTCCGTCGGAAACGCGCAAAGCGTAACTCTTCCCCCCGGTCCTGTCAATAAAAAATTGCAACAAACCTTTCAAACTGTGCCAATAAATACTTGTGGCTCAGTTAGCGGGCGACAGATGAGCAGCGCCCGAATTTGAGTTCGGAAAGGCGGCGCATTTTACTTGTGGTCGGCGGCCTCTGTGATGACTTTGACGAGCGTGGCGGGCGAGGCGAGGCCGTAGGCGCGGGTCCAATAGCCGGTCGCGTCGTTGCCGACGAGCACCGTCGGCGTGTGGTCGTTCTTGTTGGCGACCGCGACGCCGAGCGCCTTGAGCAGCGAGTCTATTTCCGCCCGGTCGCCCGTGACGAAGGTCCAGCCCGGCCCGGCCTTGAACTTCTCCGCGAAATCGAAGAGTCTCTCAGGCGTGTCCGTAGTCGGGTCAACGCTGACGGAAATCAATTCTATGTCGCGCCCCACGTGCTCGCCCAACTCACGCTGGACGCGGCGGAAGGTCGCCGTCAGGGGCGGGCAGATGGTGGTGCAGGTCGTGAAGATGAAATTGATGGCGACGACCTTGCCCTTGACGAGGTCCGTGTAGAAGTTGAGCCGCCGGCCGTTCTGGTTGTAAACCGTGGCGTCCGGGATGCGCAGCGACGAGGCCGCGACTGCGCTTTCATTCGCCGGGGCGGCCGGGCTCGCGGCACGCGCCGGCGCGTCCTCTTTGGCCTGCGCCAGCCGCAAAGCCATCCCGCACTTGGGGCACTTGCCGGGCTTGCGCGAGGTAACCTCCGGGTGCATGGGGCACTCGTAGCGCACAGCCCGCTTGCGCTGCGCCTGACGCCGCGTCTGCCCTGACGCTGAAGAATTGCCACCGCACGGGACCGCGCCGCAAACCAACGCAGCGGCGAGCGCGAGCACGAGAATGAGCTTCACTTTCATCGAATCTCTCCGCGGTGTGGGCCTCGCGGCCCGCACTCAATTGACAGACACCCAGTCGCCCGCGGGCACGAACTCTTTCTTCTCCAAATCGATCGTCACGACGTAGGCCCCGAGCGCGCCGATGCGGCGGTTCGGGCCGTAGCTGACGGGCGGCGTCAGCCCCGTCGCAAATTCGCTTAGCCCTTCGAGCGTTTCGACGAGCCTCTCGCGGCTGACGTCCTTGCCGGCGCGCTTGAGTCCCTCGACCAGTATCTTCGCCGCGGCCTGCGCCGAGAGCTGCGCGGTGAGGTGTGTTTTGGGCAGGCCGTATTTCGCCGCCAGGGCGCGAAACTCCCCGACGCCCTCCTGCGTCAGGTCCACCGGCGAGGTCGGGAAGGTCAGATAAATTTTCCGATTGAAGCTCGCGGGCGCTTCCATGATTCCGCTGCCCGCGGCCCCCGTCAGGAGGACCGAAGGCGACCACTTGAGCTTGTCCGCCTCTCTCATCAACGCCACGGCTTCGTCGCCCGCGCCCAGGAAGAGAACGTGCTGGCCACCGGTCTTACTCAATTGTCCGGCCAGCGTCGGCGCGTCGAATTGTCCGCGCGGGTAAGCGCGCGTCTCGATTGGGCCGCACGCGTTTTTCTGACACTGATCCTTGATGGCTTCAAGCGCGCCCGCGGACAGTTCGTTCTCCGGGTAGACGACGATCAGGCCCGCTTTATCGCCCGGCGATTTTCGGGAGACGAAATTGACGAGCGCGCGCGCCTGCTCCTGCAACCCTGACAGGAGGTAAAAGACGTGGCGGTTCAGAGGCCGGCTCGTCCGCGGCGAGAGAGTGAGCGGCCCGACGACCGGCACGCCCAACTCGTCAGCGAGCGCGGCCACTTCACCGTCGGCCCCGGCAGTGAAAGCGCCGGCGAGGGCGAAGACCTGTTCGTCCTGAATCAAGCGCCTGAGACTCGCGGCGGTCGCCGCGGGCGTCTCGGCCGTCTCCACGAATTTCAGCTCGACCTTGCGATTGTAGATTCCGCCGCGGCTGTTGACCTCGTCGAAGAAGGCCGCGAGCGTCGCCTTGACCGCCTGGCCCACGCCGGCCAGCTCCCCTTTGACTGGCACAATGGTCCCGACCGTGATGCTCTTCTCCGTTAGTCCGGGGTCGCGGTCGTAGCCGACGCGCTTCAGGTAGGCGACGAGGTCGGCCATGTCTTCACGCGCCATCTGGTAGCGCGGCATCGCCGGGTGGAGTTTGTTGCCCGCCGGGTCGAGCCCGCGCGTCAGGGCCAGTTCGAGCGCGCGCTCTGTGTAAGGCGGTCGCTTGCGCCCGCTCGCCTCTGTCACCTCGTAAGGCTTGGTCAGTGTGTCCCAGGAGAGGTTCGACGGAATGACGCCGCCCTCCGGCTTGCCGCGCCCGTCCAGGCCGTGACAATTGGCACAGGGCAGCGCGCTGCCGGGAACTTCGATGGCGGCGTCGCCGACGTAGGCCAGGACTTCGCGGCCCGCCGCGGTAGTACCGAGGACGTAAATCTGCTTGCCGCGCTTCTCCTGCGGCGTCAGCTCGCCCGCCGTCTGCGCCACGGACGCAGTGACGAGAGCCGTGAGCAGGGCCGCGCAGATGGCGGCGGCGCGGAGCTTTGAGGCGGGACTGAGATGCAAGAGTTTATTTCCCGTCGGTCGGTTGATCGTTGAGCACGCTTTCGACGACCTTGTTAAATTCGTCGTTCTTGGCCAGGCCGAAGGCTTTCTTCCAGAGCCCCGTGCGCTCGTTGCCGATGAGGACGATGTTGGTGTGGTCTTCCCTGTGCTCGACGTACTGGCCCAGTTTCCTGAGAGCGAAGGCGACGTTCTCCTTGTCGCCCGTGATGAAGTACCAACCGGGGCGCGCTCCGATTTTGGCGGCGTACTCTTTGAGGCGCGCAGGCGTGTCCACGGTCGGGTCAACGCTGACGGAGATGATGTAGGCGTCTTTGCCCAGTCGCGCGCCGAAGACATCCTGGGCCTTCTGGATGTTGCGGTTCATGGGCAGGCAGACGCCCTGGCAGGTGGCGAAGAAGAAGTTGATGACGACCACCTTATCCTTGAGGAGGTCTGTATAGAGCCGCATCTGCTCGCCATCCTGATTCAAGAGGACGACGTCCGTGAAATACTTCTGCGCCGCCTGCTGCCTCGACTGCTGCGCCGAGGCGGGCTCCTGCGCCGCGACCCTTGCGGAGCAGAGGAAGAGGACACACGCCGCCGCGAGCGTCATCGTGGGCCAATGGCACAGTTTTCTCGTCAGTGCTTTCTTCATCTATTCCTCCTCGGGCGCGGCGCTCGGCTTGACCGCTTGCAGGGTGATGAAAGGAATCTGATTGAAACGGACCCCGAGCGAGGGGGCCTGGAAGTAGATGTAGTAGACGCCCTCCTGCGGCGGGACGAAGCTCATCTCGTAGACGCCGTCGCCCAGCGGCTTGGCCCACTCGCGCTGCTGCCAGATGCCCGGCGCGAGGAAGACGAGCACGCCCATCTCGCTGACCTCTTTCGGCTGCTTGGAGACCACGTCCGTCACGCGGAAGCGCAGTTGATAACTCTCGCCGACGCGCGGCGCCTCGTCTTTCAGAAGCGGCTCGACGCTGATGGGCACTTCCTGCTTCTTTGGCAGCGCGGGATTCTCCGCGACCGCGATGCTGAAGCAGTTGCTGACGCGCGGCGAGTCCAGCAGGAAGGGCACGTCGTACTGGCCGTGGCCGTTGAACCTGACGGTGGTCGTGTACACGCCGGGCGCTGTCTCCGAGAGACTGTTGTCGAGGACGAGCACGGCGCGCGGGTCGCGCTTGTAGTTCTGGAAGCTGCCCATCGGCGCGGCCATGCCCTCTGTGTAGAAGTAGATCATCTTGTCGGCCGGGTTCGCGACGAAGACCGCGCCCGATTCCGGGGCCTGGACGACCGCCGCCGCGTGCGAGGCTGAAGGCGACTCCTGCGGCGCGCGCTGGCCCGCCGGGAAGCGATTGACGGCCGGCTCGTAGCCCCTCTCGCCGATTCCCGCAATCTTAACCATCGAGACGAACTCGCTCGCCGCGGAGCGCACGTAGGCGAAGTCCCTGGTGAAAGTGAGCTGATCGGGCCTTTGGCCCACTGGCACAGAATAGGCCAGGCGGTTCGTGGAGGCGTCGAAGATGTAGACGGCGTTGCCCGCGGGGTTGACGACGAAGCCGAAGCGGCCGCCGGGCGCGAAGCCGAGCGCGGCGATGCCGGGCCTGGCCTTCATCTGCGCCAGGACTTCGTGCTCCGCGCCGCCGACCGCCGCAATCGTCCCGTCCCCTTCGTGGGCCACATAAACGGCCCCGGCGAGCGGCGAGAAGGCGATGGCCGAAGGCGACGCGCCCGTCTTCAGGTCTTTGATTTTGACGAGCCGCCGCACGTCAATCACGGAGAGCGTCCCCGCCTCCCGGTTGGTCGCATAGGCGTAACGGTCGTCTGCCGTGAGAACGATTTCGTGATGGCCCGCGCCCGTCGGGATTTGGGCCGCGACCTTGAGCGCGACCGTGTCAATCACCGTGACGCCGCCGGGCGTCTCCGCGCCGCCGCCGTCGTCGCCCACCCAGAGATATTTCTCGTCGTGCTGCAAGGCGAGGCTCGTCGGACGCGCCCCGGCGGGGATGTTCGCGGCGACTTTCCAGGTGACTGTGTCGATGACGGCCACCTGGCCCACTTGCGGCATGGAGACGTAGAGCCGCTTTTTGTCGCCGCTCAGGACCCAGTCCTCGCCGGGGCTGGCGAGCGCGACCAGCGTAAAGAGCTTGGTCGTGCCGAAGCCGGACAGAGGGTCTATGACGGAGATGTTGGGCTCCTGGTTGAGCGCCAGGATGAAATAGGAGTTGAGGTCTATATCGGGCCGGTCGCTCAGGCTTGCCTGGAGGAACGACTGGATTTTCTCGCGGCAGGCGCGGTCGTCCGTGGGCTTGCCGCCGTCGTGCAGGTCCAGCCAGGCGGCAGGCCGCAGCCCGCCGAGCGGCTTGCCCGCGCCCTGGTCTGTGATCTTGAACCTGACGGTCGCCTCCGTGCCTTCCATCAAGCCTTTGTCACCAGCCACGGGCTGAACGTCGAACTCAATCGCGACGCCCTCGCGCGTGTAACGCTGCGGCGCGTCCTCCTTCACCTGCTGCGCGCGGACGCGCGAAGAATTGGCGGCGACGAGCGCGACGATGATTAGCGCGCATTTGACGAACACGATTGTCGGACGGTTCTTCATTTCATCCGGGAAATTTCGTGAGGCAGTCTGGACACCACGCAACTTCTTAATCAGGTCCGTCAGAATCTATGCCCGTCGCCGGGAACTGTCAAGGGGTTTCTGTTCTCTTCTCCCGCGGCCGGTGCTACAATGCGCGCTTTCCTGACCGCTTCGTTTTGGCCCATTGCTCGAAGGAGGGCGCAAGGGCAGTGTCCGCCGGACTCACCAGGCAGCAGCGCGAACAGTACGAACGCGACGGCGTCGCTTTCCCCGTCCGCGTGTTCTCCGCGGCTGAGGCCGAAGAGTTCCGCCGCGCGCTCGACCGCCTCGCGGCAGAGTGCGGCGCGGGCGCGCTCAAGCGCTTCGACAACCTCCACCTCTTTTTCGACTGGGCGTACCAGTTGGTTACGCACGACGCGCTCCTGGACGCCGTCGAAGGCGTGCTCGGCCGCGAAATCCTGGTGGAAGCCACTGTGGTCTTCTACAAGCCGCCGCGCGATTCGAGCTACGTCTCGTGGCACCAGGACAGCCTCTACTCGGGCTGGCACCTGACGCCCTCGACCTCCGCCTGGGTCGCGCTCACGCCGAGCACGCGCGCCAACGGCTGCGTGCGCGTCGTCCCTGGCTCACACAGCCGCGGCCTGCTCGATCACCAAATCATCCGCGACGACCCCAACCTTTTGAACAGGCGCGGCGAGAAAGTCGAGATGGAGGTGGACGAGGCGGAGGCCATTGACTTAGTCCTGCGGCCGGGCGAGATGTCGCTGCACCACAGCAACATCGTCCACGGCTCGAATCCCAACGCGTCCGACGAGCCGCGCGTCGGTTTCATCGTGCGTTTCGTCACAGACCGGACCACGAACCGCGACCGCCCGATGCTGCGCGTGCGCGGCCGCGCCGACTGCTCGCACCTCACACTCGCGCGCCCTCCGACCGAGACGGACCAGCAGACGGCCTTCAACGCCTGGCGCGCCTTCAAGCTGCCGAAATTAAGGGATGAGGGATGAGGGATGAAGTAAAGACAGTTCATATTTCATCCCTCATCCCTCTTTTTATTGACAGCGCGAGGCCGGTTTCATAGACTGTGCCGCAATTCGAGTTGCAAGAGAGTGAAAGCCTTTTCGGGGACGCCGCATAACCCTGTAGACTGGAGCAGACGCCGAAGATGCTCGCACCGTTTCCCGATCTGGCAAGACTTACCGTGCCGCCCGCGTTGGCGCGCGAACTGTTCGACGGGGCCGTCCGCCTCCCGCTCTACGACAACCAGGAGTTCTACTCAACCGCCTTGCAGGAGAGCGTCCGGCACGAGGTCCGCCAGCTCAGCCCGGACGGCTTCGACTGGCTCGTCGGGTCTGTCAGGGAGCGCATCACACGCCAGCCCTACTGCGCGCTGGTCAGCGGCCTGCGCTTCGACGAAGGCAACCGCGTCTTCGTCGCCGTCAACAGCGCCTTCGGGCAGATGGTGGCCCTCCCGTACAAGAAGCCGCGCGCACAGCTCGTGCATTACTTACA
This sequence comes from uncultured Acidobacteriota bacterium, assembly GCA_963848875.1. Taxonomy (GTDB): domain Bacteria; phylum Acidobacteriota; class Blastocatellia; order Pyrinomonadales; family Pyrinomonadaceae; genus QHXM01. Next base: position 2,109,909 of record CAWKFJ010000005.1, on the reverse strand, counting down.
GCCCTCGACCGACATACATTCGCCGCGCGGGGGCCGCGAGAGCGAGCGGCTGCACACGGACGCCGCCAATTGGGCCATTCCCATCGAGCTGATCTCGATGGTCTGCGTCCGCCCAGACCGCCAGGGCGGCGGCCGCTCAAGAGTCCTCGACGTGGACACAGTGCGCGACGAAGTGCGAAAGCAACTCGGGACCAGCACGCTTGAGTTGCTTGCGACAGAGGCCGTGCCGTGGCGGATGTCGCATCTTTGCGGGGGCGGCCTGAGGTGGCAGCCGGTGTTGACCGCGTCCGGGCGCATGTGCTGGCGGCGCGACGTGATTAACCTCGCCATAGAGTCTGGCGGGGTCGAGCTTTCCGAGGAGTTGCTCGCCGCGCTGGACGACTTCGAGAGGATTATCTCGGCGACGCCGCGCACGCTCGACTTCCTGCTCGGCGCGGGCGAGCTGCTTTTTTCGGACAACACGCGGACCATCCACGCGCGCACGCCCATCGTAGACGCAGACGCCTCTGACCGCCTGATGATTCGCAGTTGGATCAGAGTCTTTTGAAGGAGGGCCATGCAGTTCGCTCAGATTCGTGACCGCGTCCGGGCCGACGACGGCCCGCTCGATCTGTCCGCGTTTCCGGGGACGTGGGTCAACTCGAACCCGGAAACGAGCGGCATCGCGCGCATCCTGATGGAGGAGGACGCAGGCCGCCTCAGGCTTCAGGTCTACGCGGTCGGCCCCGATGGTTTGATTGACTGGGGGAAGACGGACGCCGCGCCGTTCACCGCGGGACCGTCCTCGCGCGCGGGCACGGGCTTCGCCTGCGTCTACGACTTCGGCTTCGCGGAGACGGAGCTTCAGGCGATGCTCCTGAAGGGCCTGATGGTGCTCGCGCAGTCGCATCGCTTCAAGGACGGCAGCGGCCGCATGGACTATTTCGTGCGCGAATATTTCGCCCTCTCACACGGGCGCTACTAGCAGCGCCGGGGGATTCAAGAATTGGCACAGACCGTGGAGTTCAAACAGGCAGGCGACCTGCACGCCGCGCTCGCGGACCCGGCGACGAGGACCTTGAACGCCGAGAAGCTCCTAGGGCGCTGGGTCAACACGGAACCGGGAACGCAGGGCGTCGCAGAGATATCGGTCGGGCAGGACGGCGAGCACTTCACTGTGCGCGTCAAGGGCGTCGGCGCGGACGGCCCCGTGGACTGGCCCGTGGGCCGCGCGCGCGTGCTGGCGAACCTGGAAGAAGAGGCCGGGCAGCGCGCCGTCGCCCTGGCGGCCGCCTTCGACTTCGGCTTCATGCGCGTCGAAAGCTACCTGCGCGTCAACAAGGGCGTGCTCGTCATCGTCGCCTACTACACATTTCTGGACGAGAGCGGCCGGGCCAACTACGTCAACCGCGAATTCTTCTACCGCGCGGAGGATTAGCAGTGACATTCCTCTCGCAAAAGATGGGGCAGTTCACTTATTTCTCGCAACAGGTGGGCGACTCCCACTGGGGCGGGAAGGACGTGCTCGACTTCGGCGGCAACGTCGGCAACATCCTGCGCGACCCGAACTCGACCATAGACCCTGCGCGCTACTGGTGCGTTGACGTAGTCCGAGACTCCATCGAGCGCGGCCGTCAGGCGTACCCGCAGGCGCATTGGGTCTTCTACGACCGCTACTGCTTCTTCTTCAACCCGCAGGGCGAGCCGCGGCTGCCGCTTCCGCCTCTGGGCCAAAACTTCGACTACATCGTCGCCTACTCGGTCTTCACCAACACCTCGCAGACAGACATGCTCCAGCAGGCGGCCGAACTGGAAGCCCTGTTGAGCGACGGCGGAGTCCTGGCCTTTACCTTCATCGACCCGAACTACTTCTCCTGGCCCGGCCGCTATGACGGCAACAACTTTCAATGGCGGCTGGAGCGCGAGCAGTTCCTTGAAGGGGAGAAAGGCGCCTTCCTGGACATAGACCCGCCGAGCCTGCTGCGGAGGGCCGAGGGCGCGGACTGGTTCATACTCGTCAACGGCGAGGATTTGTATTTGGAGACGGAGGAGATCGAGGCTTACGAGCCGGAGCGCCAGCGGACGTGTCACGTCTTCTACACCGAAAAATATATGAGAAGGCTCTTCCCGCATGCTACTATCCTGCCTCCCGTCAACGACGAGATGCAGCATTGCTGCGTGATTCGACGAGCCTCAGGAACCAATTAGAGTATGCGCGCCGCGCCCGCGACGCCCTTATTTTCCGTGAACTCAGCAACCAAGGACACGGCCGTGGAACGCCCGCTTTTATCCGTCGTCATCCCTACCTGGAACCGCTCGCGGCTGGTCTGCGAAGCCATCGAGAGCGCGCTCGTCCAGCGGGCCGGAGCGGTCGAGGTGATAGTGGTTGACGACGCCTCGACCGACGACACCTGCGACGTGCTCGCGGAGCGTTTTGGGCCAGATATCAAGCTGGTGCGCCTGGCGCAGCGTGGCGGCGCGAGGACGGCGCGAAACGCCGGCACGATGCTGGCGACCGGCGAGCTGCTCGCGTTCCTGGACTCCGACGACCTCTGGCTGCCCGGCAAGCTCGACGCGGAGCTGCGCGTGTTCGATCTCCTGCCGGCAGCGGAAGCCGTCATCTCGGACAATCTCTACTTCATCGAAGACGAGCAGCAGAAGATGACCCGCTTCGAGGCGAGCGGACTGCGGAAGTTTTCCGGCGGAGACATCTGCTGGTTGAGCGACTGCCCTCCGGTCTGGGCTCATCGCAGCGCCGTCTCGACTTGCTCCATAACGCTGCGCCGCAGCGCGTTGGACCGGCTGGGCAGCGGGCCTCTGTTCGCCGACGACCTCACGTCGCACGAAGATTGGGACCTCGAAATCCGTCTCTTCCACGACTGCCGCGTCGCCGTCCTGCCGGAAGTCTGGTCGCACGTCCGGCAGTTCGACGACGGCACGCGCCCCGAACGCGCCACGCCCGGAACGCCGCGCACCATCGCGCAGCAGTTCCGCTTCCTGCGCGGCCGTGTGGAAGTGTTGGAGCGGTCGCTCAAGCTCGACTGGAGGGCCTGCGACATCCCGCGCGAGCTGGAGCGAGCGCGCAGTGACACGGCCGCGAAGCTGGCCAGAGGCGAAGGGATCGAAGGATAACGCGAGATGGATTTCGTTTCCCTCACACCCGAGCAGCGACGGTCCTTTGACGAGGACGGGTTCCTGGTCGTGCGCGGCGCGCTCGCCCCCCCGGAGGCTGCCCGCCTGCTCGACGCGTGCGACCGGCTGGCGAGCGTCTTTCTCAACAAGCCCGTTGTGCTCAACCGGCCAGAGTATAACCACCTGGACTTGCGCCCCGGACTACTCAAAGAGAAGGCGCTCTTCGAGTTGGTCACGCATTCGTCAACGGTTCCGCTCGTCGTCCAGTTCTTGAGTCCCAACATACACCTGCACTCGACGGCGCTCATCTGCAAGCGACCCGAGTCAGCTTCCGCCCCGCGCTTCCGCCGCGGCTGGCACAGAGACATACGCATCCCGCAGGATTTGGGCCACGAAGGATTGCCGCGCGTCGGCGTCAAAATCTGTTACTGCCTGACGGACTTTCACCAATCAGACGCTGGCATGACCCTGCTGGCGCGCGCGAGCCACCTGCGGACTGAGCCCCTGCCCATTCGCAAGGGCGAGGTTGACCCGTCGGGCGTAGAGCTGTGCGACCTGAAGCTCGACGCGGGCGACGCCTTCCTCTTCGAGAACAGGCTCTACCACACGGCTGCGCCCAACTTGAGCGGGCGCACGTCGAAGGTGTTGATGTACGGCTACGCCTATCGCTGGATGAAGCCGGAGGTCTACCTGGAATCGCCGGACGAGCGCGGGCTGTGGCAAACGGACCCTGTCACGCGGCAACTGCTCGGCGGCTACAGGGACGTTGACACGCAGCCCTGGGCGCTGAAACAGTGGGCCAAACGACACGGCGTACTCCCGAAGCCCGTGCCGTGGACAATCGAGGCTTGAGCATATGTGGGATTTCATCTCGACGCGCGTCACGCAGTTCTCTTACTTCGACCGGCAGCTCGGACGCCCCGACTGGCGTGGCCGCAAGGTGCTGGACTTCGGCGGCAACGTCGGCGGCTTCCTACTGAGCGCGGACGGCAACGTCGCCCACGATGATTACTGGTGCCTGGACCTCAACCGCGGCGCGATAGAACAGGGCGGCCGCGCCTTCCCGCGCGCGCACTTCCGCCACTACGACCGTTACAGCGCCTTCTTCAACCCCGACGGCGTGCGCCGCCTGCTCGTCCCAGACCTCGGACTAAAATTCGACATCATCCTGGCCTTCTCCGTCTTCACGCACACGCACCGCAACGAAATGGTCGAGCTGGTCTCGCAGTTGAGACAGAAGCTCGCGCCCGGCGGCCGGCTGGCCTTCACGTTCTGCGATCCCTCTTACGACAGGTCTCTGTCCTCGCCTGAGCTGCCCGCCGGCACGGACGTGCGGAAGAACCTGGAATGGCAGCTCGACGCCAACCCGTCGCTCGACATAGACGGACTGGTCGAGACGGCGAAGAGGTCGAGATGGTGCGTGCTCGTTGACGACCAGTTGCACTTGGAGCCAGGCGACGAGTTATGCGAGCAGGAGCGGCCGGGTAAGCCGGGCGAGTCTTACTGCTCTTACTTCACGGTTGATTACATGCGCTCGCTCTTCCCTGGGGCCGAGATACTTCCGCCTGTCAGCCCTGAGTGGCAACACTGTTGTGTTTTGACGAATGACGAGAGTTAAGCCATGAGCCTGAGATTCCATTGGATGCTGCCGAAGGCCGGCGAGGTCGTTGCCGCCGGCGCGCCGCAGACTGCTCAGGAGGCCGCGCGTTACCGCATTCGTTACGCGGACCCGGACTCGCCCGCCGCCCGGCCCGACATGGAAGGCTGGAAACAGTTCGCGCGCCGCGCCGAAGAGGCCGGGATAGACTCCGTCCTGGTGGCGCTCAACCACTGCGAGCCGGACCCTCTGCTCGTCGCCTGCGCGCTCGGGCTTGAGACCGAGCGGCTCAAGTTCATCGTCGCCTACCGTTCGGGGCTGATGCTGCCCGCGACGTTCGTCCAGCAGATGAACACTGTCTCGGCGCTGATCGGCGGGCGCGTTTCGCTCAACATCGTCGCCGGCAGCTCGAAGGCAGAGCAGCACGGCTACGGCGACTTTTTGGCCCACGACGAACGCTACGCGCGCGCCGAAGAATTTCTCGCCGTCTGCAACGCGTTCTGGCGTGGCGACGGCGGCGAAGTGGATTTCGAGGGCCGGCATTACCGCGTCGAAAAAGGGAGGCTCAACACGCCGTTCCTCGCGCCCGACCGTTCGTTTCCGGAAATTTACGTGTCGGGCCACTCCGAGCAGTCCGAGCGGCTCGCCTGCGCGCAGGGCACGACCTGGCTGCGCGCTGCCGACGCGCCTGAAAAACTTCGCCCCGCTGTGGAACGCATGCGCGCCTGCGGCCGTAGCGTCTGTCTCCGGCTGTGCGTTGTGTGCAGGCGGACGCGCGAGGAGGCTGTCCGCGACGCGCTGTCGCTGCTCCCGCAGGACAAAGCGGAGAGCACGATTCGACAGCGGGACGATTCGCAGATGTACAGGGAGGGCGCGTCGCTCGCGGACGACGCGCATTGGCTGACACGCTCGCTCTGGGCCGGGCTCGTGCCGCACTACGGGCCAGTGTGGACGACGCTGTTGGGCACGCCGCGCGAGTTGGCTGACGCATTTTTGGCCTACAAGCAGATCGGCGTCGGCGAGTTCATCATCTCGGGCTGGCCCGAGGTGGACGAGGTGGAGACTTTCGGCCGCGACGTGCTCCCGCTCGTCCGCGAGCTTGAGCAGCTTGAGAAATGAAAAGCATTTCACGCAGAGGCGCAAAGAAACAAAAGGCAGGAGGCGCAAAGAAAACTATTGTCGCTCTGCTTAGCGCCTTTGGTTTTTCTTTTCTTAGCGCCTTTGCGTGAAATGCTTTTTCCAACACGACCATGAATCTCAGGTTCCACTGGATGCTGCCGAAGGGCGGCGAGGTCGGCATGAAGACGGCGCAGGAGACGAACCGCGTCCTGACGACCGAGCGCACTTCGCCGGCCGCGCTGCCTGACCTGGAAGGCTGGACACACTTCGCGCGCCTCGCCGAAGAGGCCGGCATCGAATCCGTGCTGCTCTCCTTCAGCCGCTACGAGCCCGACACGATTTTCGTCGCCTGCGCGGTGGGCCGCGCCACCCGCCGGCTCAAATTCATCATCGCCTACCGCACGGGCCTGATGCAGCCCGCAGCCTTCGTCCAGCAGATCAACACCCTCTCTGGCCTGATCGGCGGCCGTCTCGCGCTGAACATCGTCGCCGGCAGTTCGCCCGCGGAGCAGCGCGGCTACGGCGACTTCCTTGAGCACGACGAACGCTACGCGCGCGCCGAAGAGTTCCTGACGGTCTGCCGCTCCTTCTGGCAGGGCGGCGGGCCGGTCGATTTCCAGGGCCAATACTGGCGGGTCGAAGGCGGCCAGCTACACACGCCATACCTCGCGCCCGACCGCGCCGCGCCGGAAATCTACGTTTCGGGCCACTCCGAGCAGGCACAGCGACTCGCCCTCGACCGGGGCTCAAGCTGGCTGCGCCTGGTGGACACGCCCGAAAAGCTCGCGCCGCAAGTGGCACAATTTCGTGAGCGCGGCGTGGAAGTCTCGCTCAGGCTCTGCGTGGTCTGCCGGCCGACGCGCGGGGAAGCTCTGAAAGCTGCCGAAGCATTGTTGCCCAGCGAAGAGATCGGCCGCCAGGAGCGCGGCATCCTCACGCGCAGCGATTCGCAGACGCTCAAGCAGGCGCTGGCGGCCGCGGACGAGGTTGGCTGGCTCAACGATTATCTCTGGGCCGGGCTGGTTCCCTACTACGGCTCGTCCGCGATGACGCTGGTGGGCTCGCCCACGGAATTGGCACAGGCGTTTCTCGAATACAAGCGCATCGGCGTGACGCAGTTCATCATCTCTGGCTGGCCCAAGCTCGACGAGATGCTCATCTTCGGGCGCGAGGTGCTGCCGCTCGTGCGCGCCGCCGAGGGACACTGATGACTGAAACTTTTAGCCCACAGACGACAAATCCTCTCGCACACGTCGCGGCCCGGCTGCGCTCGGCCGAGGTCGTCGCCGAGCCTTACCCGCATTATTATTTGGAGAACGTTTTCCCGGAGGATTACTACCGAGAGCTGCTGAGCCACCTCCCCGAAAGCGCTATTTATGAGAACTTGTTTGAGGTGACGACGCTCAAGCTAGACCACTTCCGCCACAGAGACCAGCGCGACTTCACCGAGGGCTGGACGAAGATGCTGCCCGCCGGGCTGCGCGCCTTCTGGGAGAATTTCAACCGCTGGTTTCTGAGCCCGGAATTGGCACAGGCCGTGTTGGATTCGTTCGCCGTGCGGCTCGGCGATGAAAAATCCTGGCCTGAGGTCGCGGTCGAATCCCAGTTGATTCGCCACCGCGCCGGATATTTCCTGGGGCCGCACTCTGACCTCTACACGAAGCTCGTCGTGCTGCTCATCTACCTGGCCCCGGACGAGAGCGCGAGCCACCTGGGGACTTCGCTCTACGTCCCGAAGGAGCCGGGCTTCCGCTGCCCGGCCGGCACGCATTATCAATTCGAGGACTTCGTGCGGGTGAAGACCGTTCCTTACAGGCCCAATTCCCTGCTCGCGTTCCTGCGCTCGGACATCTCGTTCCACGGCGTCGAGCCTCTGTCGGCGGATGACGTGACCACGGGCGGGCGGGACTTGATTCAATACGTGCTCTACGACAGGCAGGCCCGCGAGGCGCAGCTCGACGAGCGCCGCAGGGCCTCCGCGGAAAGGGCCATGCCGTGACGCTGGCACAAAAAGCGACGCCGCGCCGTGTCGTCTTCGTCGCCAGCCGCGCGACGGGCGAGAGCCTGCGCTGCGCCGAAGCGGTCGGGAGACTCGACGGCGTTCAGTTGCTCGGCGTCTGCGAGCGCGCCGGAAGTCCGGCTGCGATTTTTGACGACCTCGTCCCGGTTGAAAACGCGCACGACGGGCATCAGTTAATCGACGCCGCGCGTGTACTCCGCGAGAGGCACGGCCCCCTTCACCAGATCGTCACGGCGCAGGAGACGTTGCTCCTGCCAGTGGCCCGCGCCAACGAGGCGCTTGGCCTGAGCGGCATGAGCGCTGACGTAGTCTCCCGCGTGCTGGACAAGTCGTCTCTGAAGCGGACTCTTGAGCGGGCCGGAATTGGCACAGCGCGCGATTGTTTGATAACCAACGATGAGGACGCCAGGCGATTCGCCGCCGAAGTCGGGTTTCCGATTGTGCTGAAGCCTCTGAGCGGCAGCGGCGGGCTCGCGACCTGGCGCGTCGGCGACGCGGAGCGGCTCGACCTGGCGCTCCGCCTGATGCGCCCTTCACCGCAGAGCCCCGCGCTGGCCGAAGAGTATTTGCGCGGCGAGGAGCTGTGCCTGGACACCATCACGATTGCGAACGAGCCGCGCCTCGCTTCCGTCTGCTGTTACCGCCCTTCCATCATGGATGCGCTGGAGGACGCGCGGATTCAGTGGACGTGCGTCATGCCGCGCGAGATGAATCAGGAGCGCTTCAGTCACTTCATAGAGCAGGGCCTGGCCGCCGTGCGCGCGCTCCAGGTCGGCAGCGCCATGACACACATGGAAGGCTTCATACTCGAAGGCGGGGGCGTCCGGTTCACAGACGCCACGCTCCGTCCGGCGGGCGCGCGCATAGGCCCCATGCTCGGCTTCGCCTACGACACGGACCCGCGGCTGGCCTGGGCGCGCGCCGCCGTGGACGGCCTCTTCGACGGGCCGTGGGATCGCAAGTACGCCGTTGGCACAATTTTCCTGCGCGGGATGGGGGGCGGGCTCGTGGAGAATGTGAACGGCGTTGAAGAGGTGAAACGGCGCGTCGGCCCTATGGTGGCCGAGGCCCGCCTGCCGCGCGTCGGCGCGCCCGCGTCCGCTACCTACACGGGCGACGGCTTCATCACCCTCCGCCACGCGGACACGCGCGCCGTCGAAGACGCGCTTCAGTTGATCGCCGAGACCGTGCGCGTCACCTACAGTCAGCCACGTTCGTCAAAGCCGTCGGACGAATCTCACGCGGAGCAATGGTCCGAGCGGCTCGGCTACTTCGACAAGCAGCTTTACAGGCCGGCCTGGGACGACGACAAGAGCAATGCGGAATGATGAATGATGAATGATGAATTAAATGCAACCTGTCTTTAATTCATCATTCATCATTCCTAATTCATCATTATTTTTTCTGAGGAGGATGAAGCGTGACATCGCAAGCGCCTAGAGCTTTCAACCGCGAGATATACCACGACCACCCGGAGATGGTCTTCTACGGCACGGACGACGGACATCAGGACGGGTCTTTCGGCGAGTTCGCGACCATCAGGGTACACTACGAGGGCGTGGCTCCCTGGCGGCGCGAGGACATACACATGGTCAGCGTCGTCGGCGGCCTCTACGGCCTCAACCTCCTCCCGCTCTGGCGGCCCCAAAGGATCACCATCTTCGACATTAACCCGACGGCCGTCACCTACTTCCAGCTCATCCGCCGCGTCTGGACTTCGAGCCGCGACGTGGGCCATTTTCTCGAACGCCTGACGAACGCGGACTACGACGCCGAAACCGAACGCGAAGAGTTTGTGCGCGAGAACATACGGCTCAAGCAACTGGGCCGCCTGCCGCGCGAGCGCGGCTCGACCAAGCGGCCTTACGAGCAGAGCTGGCAGTACGCCTTCGAGCACTTCGCCCTGACCAAGCGGCTCCTGGCGGAAACGCCGCTCGAAATCCGCACCGAGCCGATGGAGAGCGAGAGTTTTAGTTCCTGGATTCGCGGCCAGGACAATCTCTGGATTTACGCGTCGAACATCACCGAATTCCACTACTTCGATTTGGAGTTCGCCAACCCGACGAACGTGGTCGCGGTGCAAATCATCTTCCCCGGCGAGTCGGCACAGGTGCTCGACCTGGCCCCGCTCGCCGGCGGCCCCGTCCGTGTCAAATTTGAAATCCCGCTACGAGCAGAGCGCATCAACGAATAAAAGGAGCCTGTCAGATGGTCAACAAGATTCGGATTAAGACGGAAGCGGCCCCGCCCGCGCTCGGCACCTACTCGCAGGCCATCCGCACCGGCGACCTCGTCTTCGTCATGGGCCAAACGGGGCGCGACCCCGCGACGGGCCAGCTGGAAGAAGGGCTCGACGCGCAGACGCGCCGGATGCTCTCCAACATCGACGCCATCCTGAACGCAGCGGGGTGTACGCCGGCCGACATCGTCAAGGTGACGCTGATTCTGGCCGACATCAAGGACTTCAAGGCCGTTGACCAGATTTACTCGGCCTGGCTGCCGGCCGTCGGCATCACCCCGCTGCCCGCGCGCACAGCGTTCGCCGCCGCAGCGCTCCCCGCGGGCGCGCTCGTCATGCTCGAAGTCGTCGCCGCCTATCCGGGCGAAGGATGATCTATTTCGCGCCCCGCTTAGTTTTCACGCGATACGTGACCAGCACACAGCCGTTCTTGAAGGGCTTGCATTCGAGCAGCTCAAGGTTTATCTGTCGTTTCATTTCGTGGAAAAGCGGGACGCCCGAGCCGAGCAGGACCGGGTGAATGTTGAAGCCTATCTCGTCAATCAGCCCGGCCTCGAAGAGCGTCTTGGCGAAGTCGCCGCCGCCCATCACGCAGATGTCTTTGCCCTCCTGCTTCTTCAGCTGGCGGACGAAGCCCACGGCGTCGTCCTTGACGAGTTCGATTGACTTGTCCACGCTCTCCTTCAACGTGCGCGAGAAGACGTAATTCTTGATCCCTGGGTAAGGGTTGCTCTGCCCCCCGCTCATCTTGAGCGCGACCTCGTAGGTCTTGCGGCCCATCAGTATCGTGTCAATCGTCTTCCAATAGTCTCTCAGGTACTCGGCCGCTTCCTTGCCGTGCATCAGCCAATCGACCGAGTCGTCCTTGCGCGCGATGTAATTGTCCAGGCTGTTGGCCCCGCCGAACGTCACTTTTCGCATCTCTCAATTCTCCTTTCTTTCCCGGCTATCAGAAAATACATGACGATTGATGACACCCCCTGTCATATTTGTGAGATAAAATCGCGCCAGCGGTCGTCGAAAGGAGAGAGAGATGCGCGCCGACAGACTGTTTTCCATCGTGCTGCTGTTGCAATCCTACAGGCAGTTGACGGCCCGTGACCTGGCGCGGCGGCTGGAAGTCTCCGCGCGCACCATCCACCGCGACATGGAGGCGCTCTCTGGCGCGGGCATCCCCGTCGTCGCGGAGCGTGGCACGGGCGGCGGCTGGTCGCTGCTCGGCGAATACCGCACGAACCTGACCGGCCTCAGCGAATCGGAAGTCCAATCGCTCTTCGTCACACAGCCGTCGCGGCTGCTCGCGGACCTGAACCTTGAGAAAGCGTCAGAGGGCGCGTTGCTGAAACTGCTCGCGGCGATGCCGGCCCCGCACCGCCGCGGGGCGGAGTACGCGCGCCAGCGCATACACGTAGACGTGACGGGCTGGGCTCGCCCCGAAGAGACTGTGCCACTTTTGCACACGCTACAGGACGCCGTCTGGCACGAGCGCAAGGTACGTATGAACTACGGGCGCGGCGAGTGCGGCGTGAGCGAGCGCGTGGTTGATCCACTGGGGCTGGTCGCCAAGGGCAGCGTCTGGTATCTGGTCGCGGGCGTCGAAGGCGAGGTGCGCAGCTACCGCGCCTCGCGTATAGAGAGTGCGGAGCTGCTGGACGAGCCCGCGGCCCGCCCGCCCGATTTCGATCTGGCGACGTTCTGGGAGGAATCGTCCGAGCGGTTCCGCGCGAACCTGCCGCGCTACCGCGTGCGCGCGCGCGTCCGCCGCGAGGTAGTCCAACGCCTGCGCTTCGCAGGCCGCTTCGCGCGCGTCGAGGAGGTGGGCGAGGCCGGGGCCGACGGCTGGGCCGAAGTCACCTTGCGCTTCGACGTGGAGGAGATGGCCTGCGAGTACGCCCTCGGTTTTGGCACACAATTGGAGGTGCTGGAGCCGGAAGGGCTGCGCGAGAAAGTGGCACAGGCGGCCGCGGACGTTGTCGCCTTCTACGCGGAAGGGGCCAGGAAAGGCGCGGCGGGCTGAAGCCGCGCGCACGGGTTTCGTCGCGCCGTCCAAGCCCAAGAAAGTTTGCAACAAAGTTCAAGAGTTGTGATAGTATCCCGCCCCTGGCCGGGCAAGTCCTCTTTATTGAATACGCTCTACGCCTCGGCTTTCGTTCTAATAATTGCCAAGCAGTTTTTCCTAGCAGGCTCATCCCTACACGTCTTGTGCGGAGCCTCAAGCTTCAGAGTGTACTAACCGAATCTCAATCTTCGCCCGCCGCCAGGGGCGGAAACAGCCCGAGCTAACAGCCACGCGAGGAATTGAGCAGGCGAGCTACTTAAACCGCCCGCGCCGCCGGCATCTTTACCGAAAAGAGTTCGACTGAGGCGGCCCTGACTATCGTCCCCGGCGCGACTCAACCGCCGGCTTGCGAATCATGCGTATCACCTTGCTGGGCAGCGTAGGTATGGGTCTGGTGTGGGGCTGGCTGTTGGGCGGTCTGGGGGGCCGCGTGCGGCGGCCGCAACTGGTCGGTTCGGCGGCCGGGGCGGCGACGCTCGTCGCGGCTGCCGTCGTGCGCTGGTCCGCAGACCGGCGCGCGCTGTGGCTCTTTCTGGGCGCGGCGGCCCTCTCGCTCCTGCTTCATCTAGGGTGGCGGGAGGAGTTGCGCCGCCGCTACCGCTCGTCCAGATAATTTTCACGCATTACGGCAACATCTAACTTCTACTCGAAGGAGAATCATTCATGTTACAGGAAACCGTGGCCGTAGTACCCGACGTCGTGCCCGCAGTCCCTCGGCTGCTGATTTGGGGCGCAGGCTGCTTCGGAGCCGTCATCGGCTGGTACATCTACTTCATCAACCGCTACCGCAAGGACGACGTTTCGCTCAGCGACCTCGTGACGCTCCTCGGGGCCATCGGCGGGGCCGCGGTCCTGAACCTCTTCCCCGCCGGGAGCGTCCTTTTCGGCGCTTACGGCATCGGCCTCGCCGTCGGCTTCTTCATCTACTTCCTGATACTCATCATCCTCGTCGGCGTCTCCAAGAATTTTGACGCCGACTTCTTCCTCGATGGGCGGCGTAGATTGCCTGTTCTGCCTTACGGGGTTCCCGAAGGAGTCGCGGTGACAGTCCATTCGATGGGCGCGAAGCCTGGGGCCGGCGGAGGTAACGTCGATTGAGGTGAGAATTTTTTTCAGGTGAATTGAAATGTCGTCCCAAATAATTCAAGAACTCCGCGCTTTGCTTGACGAGAGGGGGCCGGCGCTGTTTCTAGACCTCGTGCCGCTGCTGCCCGAAGCGGCGCTCCTGAACGCGCTTTCCCTGGCAGAGCAAATCCGGGACGCCGACCTGCGCAACAGCGTTCTGCTGGCACTGGCCGACCGCCTGCCGGACGACGAGCGGGCGCGCGTTATGGGCCGTCTCCCGATCCTCCCCTGGGACATCCCGCCCAGTTCGCCGGAACGACTAAGGAGGATTCTGGGGCGCGCACCCGAGGGCGAGCGGGAAGTCTTATTCGACAAGCTGCTCGATAATCTCGCGGGCATGATACAGACTAAAAAGTCAGCCAAGCCTCCCGGCAGGGGGACGCCCACCTCAACGACGAGAGGGTCGAAAGGCGGCGCGAAAGGAGGGGGCAGGCGGCCGCGGCCGCCGAGCGGATCACATCGGAAGAAGAATGGCGGGGGGGCCTATTCGAAGATTTACGTCCCGAAAGGCGACCCGGAGCCGCCACCGTTTGGCGGTGGATTTGGCGGAGGCTTCGGAAGTGGCGGCTTCGAGGCGGCGGAAGGCGGCGGGGCGCCCGCGGAGCGTCGCGGCGGCGGGGCGGCAGCGCCGAAGGCGGACGCGCGCACCGCGGCCCGCAAAATAGAGGACTACGTCAACCTGGGTTTCGTGGACAAGCGAGACCCGGATGGCCGTCTCGACAAGAAAGAGACTCTGGAGTCCGGGAAGTCGTACCTCTTCTTTTTGGAAGTGGGAGAAAAACAGGAAGGCTCAATCGCGGACCCCACGATTAGATTAGGCACGGAATTTTTACCGGCGGAAGCCAAGTTGAAAGTCGCGCTCTTTGCCTTCGAGGACGGGCTTAAAATCGTGGAGGGCCAGGACGTGGGCGAATTACAGCTCAAAGACGGTGCTGTCACCGTCTCCGAACAGCCCATGAAGGCTCGCGCCCTTCCCCGCTCAAACAAGCTCGGGACCCGCCTCTTCTTTCCTGTGAAAGTGCCGCCGCGCCCGGGCGTCTTCCGGCTCCGCTGTAGCATCTACTGCGAGCAGAATCTAGTCCAGTCGCACCTCATCAGCGTGGTGGCGCAGAGCACGCGCCAGAAGGTTAACGCGGCGTTCTTCAAAAAAGAGAGGGCGCTCTTCACGGACGACAGCCCGCTTCTGAAGAGCCAAAAGGCCCTGTACTCGAACGCCGATTTCGTCCTCTCGCGGACGCTCAACCCCGCCACCATGCCGCGCACCCCGCACCGCCTGAGCCTGATGTTCAACAGCAACGGCAGCGGGACGCACGGCTTCTTCTTCGGCAGGGATGGCAAAGAAATCTATAAGCGCAACGCCTCGTTCACGGAGGGCCAACTGGGCAGCCTCATAAACGCAGCGCGGCGCGCCATGCACAAGGCGAGTTGGGGCCAACCGGATCCGTGGGACCGGGATAAAGGCTGGCAGTACCGCTACGAGAAGGAGACCTTCGACCTGGGGCAGTTGGCGAAAGACCTGGCGAGGCTGGCCGTTGACGGCACGGACCTTTACGCGGGCATCACTGGCAAGTTGGCGACAGACATAGATTGGCTGGCGCGGTTGATGGCCGAGCCGGGGGTGGTGCAGATCGCGTTGAAGCAGTCGGCGGCGCACGTCTTCCCGGCTGCGCTCATCTACGACTACCCTTTCGACTCGCAGCAATTCCCCATCGAGACCACCGACTACAAGCTCTGTCAAACTTTCGAAGCCGCCCTGCGCGACAAGCTCCCGCTCGAAGACTGCGTCTGCTTCAAAGGGAAGTGCTGGCTGATGGCTGAGCACAACAAGAGCCAGGAAGACCTGACCGCGGACATAGGCCCTTACGTCTGTCCGAGTGGTTTCTGGGGCTACCGCCATTCCCTGGGCTTCCCCCTCACCATTGAGCCTTTCGACGGCGATGCCGAAGGCTCCGGCGGCGCCCCCGCGCAGAAGGCCGCGGACGCGCCCGAAGAGATGGTCGTCGGCGATGTGTTCGAGGCGGTCGCGGGCGTCTCGACCGATTTCGACGTGAAGCGACGACTCGAACACGAGAAGGTGCTGGAAGGGTTGAGGGCGCCGACGAACTGGCAGCGCGTCGAGGCGCGCATGGACTTCCTCCGGCTCCTCAAAAAGGTGAAGCCTCACCTGATTTACTTCTACTGTCACGGCGGCGTCAAGGGGAACGCCATGCCGTACATCCAGATCGGCAAGACGGACAACATTGATACGACGAATATCCTCCGCGAAGTGCCCATGTGGGACACCCCCCGCCCGCTCATCTTCATCAACGGCTGCCACACGACGGCGGTGACGCCGGAGGTGGCGCTGAACTTCGTCGAGTTCTTCGTGCAGAGAAAGCAAGCCTCCGGCGTTATCGGGACAGAGATCACGATCTTCGAGCCGCTGGCGCGCGACTTTGCAGAGGATTGCCTGCGCCGCTTCCTGGGCGGCGTGCCCATCGGCGAGGCCGTCCGCGGCGCGCGACTCGCGCTGCTCAAGCGCGGCAACCCGCTGGGGCTGGTTTACATTCCTTTCGTCAACGCGGGCCTGCGTCTCGTCAAGAAGTGAGGTGGCCGGGCGAGTGAGTGTGCGCGCGGCCCGCTCGTCTTAATCCTTCGGAATCTGGATGCCGATGGCTTCGAGGAACTTGGTCGGGCGGTCGCCGCCGATGAGGGCGAAGATGTAGTCGTTCTTGAGCTTCACCTTCTCCTCTTTCGTGCGCGCGTCCATCAGGACGACCTCCGAATCTGAGACCTCCTTGATGGCCGCGCCGAAGTAGACCTGGACGCGGCCCTCGTCTATGCACTGGTAGACTTGCAGCTTGTTGCCGAACTTCAGGTCGTTCTTGAAATCGCTGCGCACGACCAGCGTCACGTCGTTGATCTCTGCCGCGGGCCGAAACTCTATCTTGTCGCCGTCGCGCCGCGCCACCAGATCGACGGCCGCCTCGACCGCGGAGTTGCCGCCGCCGACGATGACGATGTGGCGGCGCTTGAACTCGTCGGGGTTCGTCAGCTTGTACATCACCTTGTCCTCGGCCCTGCCGTTGCGCGTAATCTTCATCTCCTCGCCGGGCACACCCAGGCGCATCGGCGTGCCGCGGTTGCCGATGGCGAGGACGACGCGGCGCGTGCGGTAGGTGACGGGCTCGCGCATGGCCCCGCGCTCCGTGCTGACCGTGAAATAGTCGCCGTCCGGCGCGCGCTGGATGGCCTTGCAGCTCTCGCCCTCGTTGACATGGACGCCGGCGCGCGTCATCGTCCCGAGCCAGGAGTCGAGGATGGCCTCGCGCTGGTCGCCCGCGCCCTCGACCACAATCCCGCCGCGCGACTCCATCGTCTCGGGCTTGAAGAAGACGTACTTGTTCTTCGGGTAAGCCTCAATCGTCGCCAGCACCTTGTCCTGCTCGATGCCGACGTAGCGCAGATTGTATTGCTGGGCGAGCACCGCGGCCGAGAGTCCGGCGGGGCCGACGCCGATGATCGCCACGTCGTACTCTGCTTTTGGTTCGGGCGGCGTGTTCTTCAACTCCTCACCGATGTGCTGAATTACGTCTGCGCCCTCGTTGGCGGCGTTCTTGATGAGCGGCGTGCCCGAAACGTCGCCGATGATGTAGCAGCCGGGCACGTTCGTCATGAACCGCGTGTCGCGCACGGGCACGGGGCGCGGCTTAATCTTCTTCGTCGTGTTGACGACGATGCAGGCTTTCGGATTGACGGGACACTCGACCTGGCACGAGGTATCTTCGGCGCACTGGTCGCGCGCGACGGGCACGGCCAGGTTGTCCACCATCGCCAGCACGTCGTGCGGGCAGGCGTCTACGCAGGCGTGGCAGCCTATGCAGCGCTCGGTGATGATGACAGGGTGCGGGTAGTCCGGGCCGTCCGGGTCGTAGCGGTCGAGCAGTTCTTGCGAGAGCTGCGCTTCCCGCTCGTTCGGGTCCGCGCGCTTCTCCACTCTCTCGACGAGCAGGCGGCGCGCGCGCCACCCATCGCGCACGGCGAGCCCTACGCCGACGAGGACGAGGATGCCGACGATGCCCGCCCAGCCGTACCACGGCAAGCCCCCCGCGATGCTCTTAAGGAACGAGCTGTCCTCGGTCGTCTGGTTAATCCAGACGAGCAGCGCGAGCAGCGCGATTGTGATGAGCAGTTGCGACTTTCTCATGTCTCCGAAAATGTCAGCTTAGATTGTTCATTTCGCCGTTACCTTATCGTGCCAGTCGCTTGGGAGCGGCGCGTCTGCGAAGAGGAGCGGCCGCCAGTGTTTGTCGCGGATGTGCTGGATGTGGCAGGAGGTGCAGCTAATCGTGGCCCTGGCGCGCACGGGCCGCGCCATCGGCTCGAAGATTTGGCCGTTGTGGCAGCGGATGCAGGTCGTGCGCGGCGTCTGGCGGTCAATCGGCGCGAACGAGCGGTGGCAGCTCGAACAAGAGATGACACGCGTCCCGTCGCCCGCGTCCTCGTCCTTGATGCCTTCGATGCTGGCGATGGCGCGGACGCGGTAGAGGTGGAGCGCGTGGAACTGCTTGTTGCGCCACTGCTGCTCGTTGTCCGAGGGGCGGCGCAGGCGCGCGACCTCCTGCTTCAACGCCAGCTCGTCCGGCTCCAGGCCCTTCCAGATCCACTCGCCATTGGCCACTGGATAGCCGAGCGTCCCGCCGTGCGGTGTGCCGACGCGCTTGCCGTTGTAGGTCTTCTTGTTGTTGTCGTTGTGGCAACTGGTGCAGGAGTCGAGCGAGGCGTGCATGGGCCGAAAGTCCGTGCCGCGATGCTCTGTGTGGCAGACGACGCAGGTGATGCCGGCCTCGCGGTGCGGGCGCGTCGTGGTGGCGACGAAAACTTGCGTCTCGTGGCAACTGGCACAATTCTTCTCCATCCGCGCGCGGTTCTCCGCACTCACGCCGACGGCGTGGCAGGTCGTGCAGGAGTTGTTGTTCGCCTCTTTGGCAATCGGCGGGTCGAGGACGAAGCCGGCGCGGGCGTGCGGCGACGAGAGCAGCTCCGGGGCGAAGGCGTCCTTGTACTTGAAGGCGGCGAAGGCCGAAAGAGCGCCGACGATAATGACGCCCCAGACGAAGACTGAGGCGGGCCAGGGGCGCACGAGGTCGCGCGTCGGCGTCCAGTTGAAGCGCGCCTTGCCGAGGCGCGGCGGGTTGTGCGGGTGGAGCGGCGACTGGCGGCCGGCCTTCTCGCGCGTGCGCTTGTCCCAGAAAACCTTGAGCGCGCCGGCCACGTCGCGCGAGACGATTTCAAGCGTGCTCTCCTCCTGCGGCTTCTTGCTCTCGTAGGCCGCGCGCGCCTCTATGTCGCCGGCGTTGAGCGCGACCTGCTCGGCGACGCGAATCTTGAGCGTGTTGCGGTCGGCCTGTTCGATGTGCAGCAAAAATGGGCCGACGCGAATCTGGTCGCCGGAGGCCACGGCGTCCGTCTCGTCGAACGGGATGACGCGGCCGTTCAAGGTCGTGGCGTTCGAGCCGGAGAGGTTGACGATGTAAAAGCGCCCGCTGATCTGGTTGATGCCGGCGTGCAGGCGCGAGACGGTCGGGTGGTTGAGCACCACGTCGTTGTCGGTCAGCCGCCCGATATGCAACCCCTCCGTGACCAACGTCACGGCGTCCTCCGCGCGGTCCTCGCGCGTGATGATGTAGGTGCTTTTCCGCAGCTCAAGGTTCATAACACAGGAGTCAGGAGTCAGGAGTCAGGAGTCAGAAGAAAAGAAAATCTGTGAATGCGGTCGCCGCCGATTCCCTTCTGACTTCTGACTCCTGACTTCTGTATTCTGCTTTTCATCTCACCGTAAAGAAGATCACCTGCACGATGTGGACGGCCATCAGCGCCAGCATGATGGAGGAGGTGACGACGTGCGGCGCGAGCCAGAGCTTGAGCAGTTGGTGCAGGTAGATGAGCGAGTCCACGCGGCGCAAGGTGACGGTCGCCTCGACCACGTCCATCAGGAGGCGGCGCGCGTCCGCGTCCTGTAGCTTCTCGGCGTCCTCCCTAAACTCCCCGCGCGCCGCTGCCATCATCCCCGTCAAGTCCTCGCGCCGGACGTACTGCCGCATCAGGTAGCGGAACGAGAGGAAGCGGCGGCGGATTTTTCGCTTCAGGATGTCGCGCAGCTCCGGGTTGCTGAGGTCGATGGTCGAGAGCGTCTCGCGCAGCTCGTCGCGCCGGTCGCGCAGGTCTTCGATCAGGAGCGGGTCGCCCTCTATGCTCGTCATGACGCGCGGGATGACTAAGTAGACGAGGATGCCGAAGAGGCCCGTCACGACGACCAAGTCGAACGAGACCATCAGGAGCGAGGTCAGCAGCCCGCCCGTGTCGCGCCCGCCGTGGAGCAGCAAGACGACGCCCGCGATGACGCCCAGGTAGACGTGCATCAGCATCCAGTAGCGCAAGGGGCCTGCGCGACGCCTGTAGACCTGCTTGCGCGCAGGGTAGGTCATCACGGCCGCGATCCCCACCAGTCCGACCAGGCCCGTGATCCAGCGCACGGTCAGCCAAGTCCCCCAGAGGTGGCCGTCGAGCGTGTACTTGCGCGCCGCCCACAAACTGGCCCAGGTGATAATGATGGTCGCCAGCACGCCGAAAATGTGCCAGAGGCGCGCGGGCCAATCGCGCTTGTGTATGTTGCGGCCGATGGCGTGCGTCTGGTCTTTGTAGACTAGCCCGACGGCGTTCCTGGCCTCCGCGAAATACTCGCGCGGGTTGACGCGCACGAGCGCGCCCGTCGGGCAGTTCTCCTGGCACGAGTAGGCTTGCGTCCTCCTCCTCGTCCCAGGGGGGTTGAGCGGCGTGTTCTCGCAGAGGTTGCACTTGACGGCGAGCAGATTCTCAGTGTCCGTGACGGGCGGCGGCAACTTCGGCTTCGCCAGGCTGAACAAACCAAGCAGCCTCGCGCCGAAGCTGGGCGGCGGCACGGCGGCCGCCTTGCGCGGGGCCATCGTGATGGCGTTGTACGGACACTGCGTCGCGCAGTCGCCGCAGCCGATACACGTCTTCGGGTTGATGTCTATCTGCCCCTCCTCGAACCGGCCGATGGCCCCGGTGGGGCAGCCGGTCAGGCACTCAGGGTCCTGGCAGTGTAGGCAGACCGAAGGCGCGAGGACGTGTTGGAGAGCGCGGCTCCCGACCTTGACCGGGCGTGCGATGTGTATGCCGCGCCTGAGGAGCCGCGAGCGGCCGTGAACCTTGTGGCACGCCAGCGAGCAGTTGCCGCAGCGGATGCACAGGTCCATATCCATGACGAGCAGGTTCGTGCCGTCAACGATGCCGGTCGTGATCTCGCGCCCGGCGGCGGCGACGAGACGGCGGTCGGCCGGGGGCTCAGGCTCGCGGTCGTCCGCGTAAGAGAAGGCCGAGAACTGTTTGAGCACCGCGTCGCGCAGGGCTGGGTTGGCGCGCAGGCGCGAGACGGCGACTTCCAAAACTTCGGTGCGCGCCATCACGTTCGCCGTGTACCTCCAAGTCCCCTTGTCCGCGGGGTCGAGGGCTTCCAGGCCGAGGCAGTTGCCCGCACCGAGAAAGTCTATGCCGACATCCTTGCCGAGTTCCAGGACCATATCCGCCTGCGAGGGGTTGGCGAGGCCGCGGACGCGGCGGACCCAGCCGTTCTTGATGAAGACGAGGCGGTTGACGGGGTCGCCCTCCTTGAAGAGGACGTGGTTCTTGCCGTAGACGGTGAAGCGCGCGGCGTCGCCCAACTGCTTGAGCAAATCTGGCTCAAAAGTGGCGACCGTCGTCTCCTCGAATTCGAGCAGCGTGCGGTCCAGGCCGTACTTGCGGTAGGCCACGTCGAGCATGTGGCCGAACTTTTTCAGCTTACGCAGCAGCCGCAAGGCGGGCCGCTGGATTTCGATGACGTAGGCTTTGGACTCGGGCGGGACGATGATGGTGGCGTTGCGTGGCTGGCCCGCGAGCACGCTGCGCTCGCCGAAGGTCGTCCCAGGCTGAAGCTCCGCGACCTTGCGGGTCGTGCCGTGGTCGTCCGTGACGAGCACGTCCAGGACGCCGGCGACCAGCGTGTAGAGCGTGTTGCCGCCCCAGTCGCCCTGGCGGACTATCTCTTCGCCCGGCTCGTAGGAGAGCAAACGGGCGTAGGGGCCGACCTTCTTGCCCGTGTAGTTGCGCCCGTAGACGATGACTTCCAAGTCCAGCTCGTACTTGTAATGGCCGTTGTCTCTCTCAACCAGCTCCGAGATGCTATCGACGCTGGCGATGGCTTCGAGAATCTGCCCGTGGTGTGTTATCTCGCGCGGCATAAAGGGAAAATGTCGGAAGCGAAATGAGAGCCTCAAAAACTTCAGGGCCTCACTTTACCACGATTGACGGAAAATAGACGGATGGAAATTTTCGTGACCCGGACGGCGGCCCGTTTACGCGTTACGTGACAGGGACCGCTAACTCTTCGGGAGAGGTGAAAGATGGTTACAGAGCGAATCAAGTTATCCAACGCGCAAAACAGCTCCTTAAATCCCAGCCTGCTCGGAACAATCGGGGTGGTCTGCGCGCCGATGCTTTTCCTGTCGGGATTTTTGTACACCCTCGGCGACGGCGCGGCCGCGTTGATAGCTTCCGTCCTGGGGATGTTGTATCTGGTCGGGTGGGCGGCGAGCGCGGCGGGGATGCGCCAGTTGAAGGTCGCGGGTAGGCTGAGCGGGGCGGTCTTCGCGGTTCAACTCGTCGGCCTCTCTCTGGCCTTCATCTTCAACGTGCTGGAGGTGGCGCACGCCAACCCGGACACTCTTTTATTCCGCGTCACGGACCTGGCCTGGCCCGTGAGCCACCTCTTCATGCTGGTCGTGGGCGCGCTCGTGCTGGGAGCGCGCGTGTGGCGCGGGTGGCGGAGTTGGACGCCCATCTTGTGTGGGCTGACGCTCCCCGTCTTCTTCGGCGCGCGCCCCGTTCTAGGCGGTGAAGTCGGCGGCTTAATCTTCGGCGTTCTGACGGCCGTCACGTTCGCGCTCCTCGGTTACGCGGTGCGCACGAGTGCGGGACGAAGCTCAATTTGACCTCCCGCTGCCAATAGTGAGACGATTGCCCGCTAGAGAATCAGTAATCATGAAACGGGCGGGAGGTTTCAGCGAGTGGAAATTGACAAGGACAAGATCGTGACGCAGGAAGAGTCGGGCGAGCCGGCCCCGATTGATCAGGTCGAGGAACGCGTTGAGGCCGAGATGAAGGAGATCGAAGGCAAGGCCAAGGAGCGCGTCGCGCAGGGCCTACAGGACGCAGACCTCGAACGCGAGGCCCGCGAACTCAAAGAAGAGGGCAAACGCGAGAAGGACGAAGCAAAGAAGAATTAAAAATTAAAAATTAAAAATGCAAAATGGAAGACTAAGAGCGCGGCTCCTGGTCTTCCATTTTGCATTTTTAATTTTTAATTTTGCATTACTTGAGCGCTTGCTCGATGGCGGCGCGCATCCGTCTGGGCGTGTTGACGGGGTGGAAGCCGACCAGATGTTCGATGATCTGCCCGTCGCGGTTGACGATGATGCTCTGCGGGATGTTGCCGCCGCGCATCAGCGCGATGGCCAGGTCCCTGTTGGCGAAGGCGAGCTTGTAGTTGACCTCAAACTCTTTGGCGAAGCGTTTGACATCCTCCGGCGTGTCGCTATCAGGGTCTATGTCCAGCCCTACGACCTCGAAGCCCTGCGGCCCGTACTCCTTTTGCATGCTGACCAGCTCGGGGATCGAGGAGCGGCACGGCCCGCACCAAGTGGCCCACAAGTCCAGCACCAGCACTTTGCCCTTCAGGTCAGAGATTTTGAACGGCTTGCCCTCCAGAGTCTCCAGCGGGGCGTCGAGCGCGCTCGCGGGCAGCATCTTCGGCTCCGCGGGCGTCGTCGCCGAGGCCGGGGTCCCGTTGGCCCTGGGCCCGGCCGTGACCGTCACCTTCGGCGTGTTCTCCGTCTGCTTGTCCGTGGAGTTGCAGCCGACCAGCCCCGCGGCGGCCAGGAGCGCGAGCACGGTCAGCGTGAGCGCGGCGCGCGCGGGCGTCCAGAAGTTGCGCGGGCCTGTGGAATGGTTCATCAACTTATTATCACCTCAAGAAAATTCTACTGGACCGGAGCCGGCATGACGCGAAAGGTGGCGACGCGCTGGAGGTCCGTGCCGATGATGGCGTACTCGCCGTCGAAGAGCGGGTCGCGAGGGCGGAACTCCACGAACTGCGTCCCGCCCTCGCGCCTGATGACGCGGTAGTGCGGCTTGACGATCTCTTCGGAGTCGATGGCGAACCCTTTGTAGCCTTTCTGGGCCAGGGCCGACACGCGCCGCGCGCCGCGCCTCGGCGTCAGGCGCACCAAAAACGGCGGCTTCGCGTTGGCCTCGTCCGGCAGGAAGAGGTAGAAGCGCGGCTCAAGGCTCGTGACGATTGTCTGGGCGTGTTCGCCCTTCAACTCGACGTGGCTGCGCTTGTCGCCCTTCGCCGCTTCCTCCACGCGCAGGGGCGTAGAGCCCTGCTCGAAGGCGAGCGGCGCGAGCGCGCGGCCCTGCCCGTCTGCGAAGTAGATGAGAGCGCGGTCGGCGGGCGGCTCGGGCAGAGTCTCCTGCGCCGCGGCCTGTGCCAGGACGAGGAGGACGGCGCACGCGCAAACTTTCAAACGATTTTTTGGCACAGCCCTTTGTCCTCGAAAATACTTTTTAAGTTAATAACGTGTGCGGCCGCCAATGGTCAAGCGCGTCGTCAGCCGCGCTACTGCTGAGGCTTGACGGTCTGCTGGACGTTCCGCTTTTTGGCGTCGTCGGCTGTGCCCCTGCCTTCGGGGCCGAGGCTCCTGGACTGGATCGGCCTGGTGCCCTCAGGGAAAGAGTTGGACTGCTGCTGCGCCGTCGTGTTGTTCTGCGGGACGAGCACGGTCTTCTGGGCGGGGGGCGTCTTTTTGGGCGTGGCCAGCGGGCGCGCGGAGCCCTGCCGGCTGGCGACTCTGGTCGGCTCTTTGGTCGCCCCTTTCCCGGCGGCGAAACCGACGGCCGCGGCCAGCGCGTCGCCGTCGGCTTCGAGCGCGGTCGGTATTAAGTCGGCCGGCAACTCCCGCTCGTCACCCTGAAGTGAAGTGACGCGGGCCGTCCGCTGCTGCTCGAAGGTCGTGACGACGACCTTCTGGACGAGCGCGTGGTCTTTGAAGGTGCGCGTCTCTGTCTTCGTGCCGTCGGGCGCGGTCGTCGTCGTGATGAGCGAATTGTCCGGCGCGTCCACAGTCTGCTCGGAGACTTTCAGGAGGGGGGCGGCGGTCGAAGTCGTGTCCGCCGCGGCCGTCTTTTCCACCCTTTCCGCGGGGGCGGCCGAAAGGTATTTGTAGACGCCCATGAAGCCGAAGACCAGGACGAGCGCGGCGGCCGCCGAGGCCCCGGCCCATTTCAGCAGGCGCGCCTTACTCCGGGCAGCGACCGTGACGGGCAACTTTTTCTCGGGCGCGGCCTCGTCGAGTTTGGGCGTGGACGGCTGGGCCGTCTCCACTGCCTCCGGCACGTCCTGCGTGTCGGCCGGCTCCAGGATGGTTGATTGAAGCGCGATTCTCTCCCTTTCGGTCGCCATCGCCTGGCCCGTGGCGATTGCCTCCGGCGCGGCTTCGCGCAGCTGCCGGCGCAACTCCGCGGCGCTCGTGGGGCGCTGCTCGCGGTTGTGCGCCATCGTCCGCATCAGAATCTCCGAGACGGCGTGCGGGACCGCGGGGTTCACCTCTTCGGCCGGGCGCAAGGGGTCCGGCTGCCCGTTCGCCACTTCGGTGATACGCGTCAGGGCATCTGGCGGGATCGCGCACGTCATCAGGTAGTAGAGCGTGGCGGCCAGCGAGTAGAGGTCCGAGCGCGGACCTGTGCCCGTGCCCTGAATCTGTTCGAGCGGCGCGAAGTTGGGCGTGAAGCCGAAGACGCTCCGGCTCGTCATCACCGAAGAGGTCGCGCCCGCGGTCCCCTTCGCCAGGCCGAAGTCCAGCAGGATGACTTCGCCCTGCGGCGTCAGCTTCAAATTCGCGGGCTTGATGTCGCGGTGCAGGATGGGCGGCTCCTGCTTGTGCAGGTAGTCGAGCGCCTTAAGCAGCTCGTCGCCCCAGGCGAGGACTTGCGCGGGCGGGAACGGCTCGCCGCGCTGTGCCAAAAGCATTTCGAGGTCGTCGCCCGAGATGAACTCCATGACGATGAACTGGCCGCCGTCCTCCTCGAAATGGTCCGTCACCTTCGGCAGCGCCGGGTGGCGCAAGTGTGCCAGCAGCCGCGCCTCGCGCTCGAAAGCCTTGCGCATCCGCTCCTCTGTGAAGAAGGTCTCCTTGAGCGCGACCGTGTGGCCGAGCCGCTGGTCGCGCGCGAGATAAACGGCCCCCATCCCGCCGTGGCCGATGGAGCGGATGACCTGATAGCGGTCCTGCAAGAGCGTGTTTGGCGCGAGCATGAAAACCTCCTATGAATGCAAAATGCAAAATTAAAAATGCAAAAAGGAGGCGGAGAGCCACTTTTTAATTAAATGTGGTTTCGGCCTGAATTTTTCATTTTTCATTTTTAATTTTGCATTTCTTTATCCTATGTCTTGCGACCGGAGCGCGATTAACGTCCCCGCGAGCAGGCCGAAGAACATGCCCAGCAGGATGAGCGCGTCGAGCAGCCGGTCGCCCCAGGGGTGCAGGAAGTCTATGTAGCCGCTCAAGTCCTCTGGCTGCTTGACGGCGTCCTTCGGCTGCGGGGCCTCCTTGAGCTTTGGCGCTTCGGGCTTGTCGGGCTTCTCGCCCTGCCCGCGCGCGGCCTTCGCCATGTCCTCCTGGTACTGCTCCATGTCCTCCTCGAACTGCTCGGAGTTCTCCTCGGCCTCTTTCTTGTAGTCTGTGATGTCTTCCTTGGCCTGCGCGATGTTCTTGTCGTTCTCGCCCTCGACGAATTTCTTGAGGCCCTTCCCCTTGTTCGGCCCCTGGGGGTCCGAGCCCTCCTCGCTGATGGTGTCCAGTTTCGAGAGGCGCTTGATCTCGTCAAAAGACCACGTCGCGGGCATCACCGAGCCGATGTAGCGCGCCGCGCCCGTCGGCACGCCCACTAATCCCGAAAAGAGAATCTGCGGAATCAGGATGAGCGGGACGAGGCTCGTCGCCATCTCGGAGGTCTTGACGATGGACGAAATGAAGAGGCCGAGCGCGATGCCGACCATCCCGGTCAGAATCATCACGAGAAGCTGCGCCACGGTGTCCGTCACGCTGTCGGGCGGCAGTTTCATCATCCCGGCGTAGTGGAAGAGCTTGAGCGTCCCGAAGAGCAGGATACACTGTAGGCCGACGATGACGGAGAGCACGAGGAGCTTCGAGCCAACGTAGGGCAGCAAGCCCAGGTTGACCATGCGCTCGCGGTTGTAGACGGCGCGCTCGCGGATGATCTCGCGCGCGGAGATCGAAGTCCCGAACCAGATGGCGACGAGCGCGAGCATGAAGTAGGGGAAGTCGCGCGGGCTGTTCGTGCCGACCACGAGATAGGTCAGGAACGCTATGATCGGGGCCTGGCCGAAGAGGATCAGCAGGTTGAACTTGTCGCGCGACAGCACCTCCATGTAGCGGCGCGCGAGCGTGGCCCACTGGCGCAAAGAGTCGGTCACGGTCGGGCGGCGCGTGACGACGGGCGCTTCCTGCTTCTGCCCCTTGAGCACGCCGAGCGGCTCGATGATGAACTTCTGGTACTGCGGCGTCTTCTGGAAACGGCGCTTCCACTCGTCCGCGACCTCTTCCGAAATCTTCTCCTTCTGGAGCTTCAAGGCGAGCTTCTGTTCCTTGGTCGCGCCGGGCGGGAGCGGCGGGAGCTTGGCGATGCGCTCCTCAATCGGCGCTTCGAGCTTGTCGTAGAGGTCTTTGAAGCTGTCGGCCTTGACGTGTTCCAGGGACTCTTTCGGCGCGCCGTACCAGACGAGCTTGCCTCTCATCATGACGACGATCTTGTCGAAGAGGCGCACGTTCTCCATCGCGTGCGTCGTCAGGATGACGGTGCGGCCAGACTCCGCGATCTGCCGAAAGAGCTTCATGATCTTCTCTTCGGTCGCGGGGTCTAACCCGGAAGTGGGCTCGTCCAGAAAGATGACGGAGGGCTTCGTAATCAGCTCGACGGCGATGGAGACGCGTTTGCGCTGGCCGCCCGAAAGCTGGCTGACGGGCACGTCTCTTCTTTCCGAAAGCCCCGTCACGTCCATCACCTCGTTGATGATCTGGTCTATCTCCTGCACGGACACGTCGCGCGAAAGGCGCAGGCGCGCGACGTAGTAGAGCGTGCGATAGACGGTCAGCTCCCTGTGGATGATGTCGTCCTGCGGGACGTAGCCGATGGACTGCTTGATGGAGTCGAGGTGCTGGTAGAGGTCTAAGTTATTAATCAGCACGCGGCCACTCGTCGCGGGGCGCATGCCGTTCAAAGAGTCCATCAGCGTTGACTTGCCCGCGCCCGAAGGGCCCAGGAGTCCGATGAACTCGTTGGGCTGAATCGTCAGGTCAACGTCGTCGAGCAGTTTAATCATCCCGCCGCCGGAGCGGTTGGGGACGACCTTTGTGATGTCTATCACGTCGATGCGCGTCTTGGAGCGCGTGTCGAAGACGGCGACGCCGCGTTGCGGGTCTGCCTGCAACACGAAGGGTCCGACCTGGACGATGTCGCGCGGGGAGACGGGCCGGCGGCCAGTGATGCGCGCGCCGTTGACGTAGACGCCGTTGGTCGAGCCTGCGTCTTCGACCATGACGGTCCCGCCCGCGTTCAGCAGGCGCGCGTGGTGGTTGGAGATTTGCAGGCCGTCCAGGTGTATGTCGTTGTCGGGCGCGCGGCCGACAGAGAGTTGCTGCTTGCCGTTGAAGGCGACCTGCATCAGGAGCTGCGGCTGCGGGCCACCGCTTGCCGGCGGCGGGACGAGCGCCCCTGAGCCCGGCTTGACGACCATCGTCTGCGCGCTCGCGGGCGCGGCCAGCGGGCTTGCGACCGGCGGAACGGGCGCGGGAATCGGGGCCATGGGCGACGCGCCGGCAGAGATGGCGACGGAGCGCTGCCCGGTGTTGTGCGCGCCGGCGGGCGCGGGGTGCGCGGGGTCTATGAAGCGGAGGATGGGTCCGCCCATCCCCAGCTGTATGCGGTCGCCGTCGTAGAGCGGGGTCGGGCTGGTGATGCGCTGGTCGTTGAGGAGCGTGCCGTTGAAGCTGCCGAGGTCAAAGAGCGAGTACTGGCCGTCGCGCTTTTTAATCTCGGCGTGGCGGCGCGAGACGACGGCCGCGGCCGCCTCAATCGCCACGTCCATCCCAGGCTCGCGCCCGAGCGTGGTCACGTCCTTGGTCAACTGAATGCGGTCGAGCTTGCCCGTCGAAGTCCGCACCAGCTCGATGGTCGCGGGCTGAGCGGGAGCAGCGGGCGGCGCGGGCGGAGTCCTGGCCGTGGGCTGCGCCGGAGGGGGAGCCTGCGGCGGCGGTGGCGGCGGCGGAGCGACGGGCTGCTGGGCCATGGGAGGAGGAGGCGGCGGCTGTGGCTGTGGCGCGACGGGCCGCGGCGGTTGCGGAGGCTGCGGCGGTTGAGCCACGGGCGGCTGGCCGTAAGGCTGTTGCGGGGCGTAGGGCTGCCCGGTCGGCGGCCCAGGCGGCTGCGCGTAAGGCGGCTGCGGCTGGTACGGCGGCTGGCCGTAGGGCGGCTGCTGTGCGGGCTGCCCGTAAGGCTGCTGCGCGGGGGGCTGTCCGTAGGGCTGCCCTGTCGGCGGGCCGTAAGGCGGCTGCGCGTAGGGCGGCTGCGGTGGTGGCTGTGGCGCGACGGGCCGTTGCTGCTGGGGCGGCGGGGGCGGCGGCTGTTGAGGCTGGGCGGGCGGCCTCTGCGCGGCCTCGCGCGGGGCCGTCACTTCGTCGGCCTTGTCCATGTCGCGACGCGTCTCCATCTCGGACAAGTCCGGCCGCGGCTGCGGCGCGGGCTGCTCTATGCGCGCGACGAACATGACGGGGCCGCCCGCGCCGAACTGGACGCGCGCTCCGGGGCCGACCTCCGCAGGCTCCATGATGCGCTGGCCGTTCAAGAAAGTGCCGAAGCTCGAATTGGTGTCCACGATCAGGCAGCGCCCGTTCTTGAAACGGAACTCGGCGTGGCGGCGCGAGACCATGGGCCACTCGGACTGGTTGAAGACGATGTGGCACTCGGCCGGGTCGCGCCCGACCTTGACGGCCTCTTGTTCAAAACTGCGCTCGGGGGGTTGCGGCTGACCGTTGCGCTCCTCTAGCAAAACGATTTTCATGACTGTTACCTGAGAATGATTAGGGGCTTCGTTGAATTTCTTAGCGCCTCCAGCGTGAGACATTTTTTCACGCAAAGCCGCTGGAGGCGCAAAGGGACGAGCGCTCTTACTTGGTTCCCATCTTGAACGAGTTGAGAATGACGGGCAGCTCGCCACGGACTCCGACGTCGTCGGCGCTCGTCAGCTCGGGCGCGAGCGAGGTCGTGAGCATCAGCAGCTGCGTGCCGTTCTTCTTGCCTTCGGCTCCCGGCGGGAGGAAGACGACGCGGCCCCAGAGCGTGATGTCGCCCTTCTCGGTCCCGCGCGAGACGCTCTGGAAGCGCAGCTCGTAGCCCTTGGTCCCGTTGACGGTCGTCGGGCCGTCCGAGAGCGCCTCGAACTCCGGAAAGTTTTTCGCGAGGCGCGATTTCCAGGAGTCAACGAGCTTCTTGAAAACATCCTCGCGCTCGTCCGCCTCGTAAGTCCCGCGGCTCTCGTACCAACTGACGGCGAAGTTCTCCTGCGTGAAGTCCGGCGGCAGCCTCCTCTCGACCTTGACGAAGTTGCTCGCCCCGGCCACGCCGGCCTTCGGGTCCTTCTCCCAAGCCCCAGGGTAATTGAACGAGAAGTCCGAATAGTTCTCGGCCAGCTTGCCGTCGAGGCTCGCGCTCGTGTTGACGAATTGCGTCTCGTTCGGGCCGGGCGGCACGGGCGTCGGCGCGGTGTTGGCGTTCGTCGTCGTGTTCGCGTTGGTGTTCTCGCCCGTGTTGGAGTTCGCGTTGGCGCTCGTGTTGGCGTTGGCGTTGCCGCCGGCCACACCGGCGTCGCCCTTCTTGTAGATCAGGAAGTACCAGGCGGCCAGGCCGCCCAGGAGGACGAGGACGACGAGGCCGACGATGAGAGGCGCGCGCGAAGACTTCCTGGCCTGCGCGGGCTGCCCAGGGTGCTGGTACTGCTGCGCGGGCGCGTACTGCTGCGGCGTCGCGGGCGGGTTAGTCTGCGCGGCGGGGGCTTGGGCCTGCGTGGGCGACTGCGGCGGCGCGTAGTATTGCTGCTGCGGTGGCTGCTGCTGCTGCGGATTGAACGCCACCGTGGGCATCATCTCGCGCGGCGACGGCGGAGGCTGCTGAGGCTGTTGTTGCTGTGGCGGCGGCGGGGGCTGCGGCGGCGGGGCGGCCGGCCCAGTCTCCTTGGGGCGAATCTCGGAAGTCGGGGCGGACGCGACCGTCTTGCCCAGGTCCGGCATACGCGTGACGGTCGCCTCAGGGTCGAACGGGTCAGTGCGTACCGTCTGGTTCAGGTCGTAGGAGGTCGGGGCCGAAGACCTATCGTACGGCCCTAGCCGCCCGCCATCGTGCGTGCAAAACTTCTGCGTGTCAGTCTCGTAGGTGCGACCACATTTGTGACACTGTAGCATCTATGCTCCTCAAGTCAGTGGTCAGTGGTCAGTGGTCGGTGGTCAGTTAAGAGCAAAAGCGTTTTTCTTTTAACTGACCACTGACCACCGACCACTGACTACTGTTTCACTTTCGCCTGAAGGCTGGCGCTCGTGGGATCCAGTTGCAGGCCGCGCTGGTAGGCGCGCATCGCGTCCGCCCGGCGGTCGCCCTTCATGTAGCCGTCGCCGACGCCCTCGAAGCCGTACGAGCCGGCCAGCCCCTTGCGCTCGCCCGCGGAGGCTACGTCCAGCGCCCGCGTGTAAATCTTCTCCGCGTCCTCGTAGCGCCCCTGGCCCAGGTAAGCGGAGCCGAGGACCGAGTAGGGCGCGAACGAGCGCGGACTGACCTCGATGGCCCGCGTGAGCGGCTGCTCGGCTTCCGCGAAACTCTTTCTGACGACGAGCACGCGCCCCAGCAGGAAGAGCGCAGAGGGGCTGTTCGCGTCAAGTTCCAGCGCGCGGCGCAGCACCGTCTCGGACTCGGCCCAGCGCTGTTCGGCCTGCATCGCGCCGGCGATCAGCACGAGCGTCGGCGCGTCTTTCGCCAGCTCGATGGCCCGCGCGTAAAGCGGCTCGGCCTCGCTCTTCCGGCCCGTCTTGCCCAGCAGGCCCGCCAGGTGCGCGTGGGCCACGGCGAAGTTCGGGTCGAGTTCGATGGCGCGACGGTAAGACTGCTCTGTCTCGCTGGCCGTCAGCCCACGCTCTTCGAGCGCGACGCCGAGGCGGTCGTGGGCCACGGGGTTGGCGGCCTGAATCCCTATGGCGCGGCGCGCGGCCTGCTCGGCTTCGGCTAGGCGGCGCGCGTTGGCCCCGCCCGTGCGCGGCTGGACGAGCACGTAGCTGAGCGCTATGAAGACATCAGCCTGTTGCAGCGCGTAATTGGACGCCTGCTTGTAACTGGTCTCGGCCTCGTCCCAGCGCTGCTGGTCCGTGTAGACGTTGCCGAGGCCGTACCACCCGCGCCAGTCCTTCGGCTTCAACTGGCTGGCGGAGCGGTAAGACTGCTCGGCGGCCGTGTACTTGCGCGCGTCGCGGGCCTCGTTGCCCTCTTCGAGCGCATCCTCGAAACGCTCTTCGACGACCTCCGGCGGGAGCGCGGCCGTCCTGTTGGTGTTGTTGGCGCGCGTGCCGCTGCCGGTCGCGCGCTGGCGGTTCGTCGGCGGCTTGATGCCTGTGCCTGTGCGGCGGCGGTTCGTCTCGGGGTTCTTGGGCCTGAAGATGCCCGCGCCGCCGCCGAGGTCGCCGCCAGCCTCCTGCGCACGCGCCGCAGGGGCAGCGAGCGCCAGGACCGCGCAGGCCGCGAGCATGAACAGTTTGAAGAATGAACGCGAAATCCCTTGGCGTCTCATCTCTCTTCCTTTCGTCGAAACTTTACAGCCGGCTGCGGGCTGAACGAAAACGGGGCAGAACTTTTGCGCCTAGGCGTCCTGGCGTGAGTGGTTTAAATATCTCACGCCAAGACGCAAAGGCGCAAAGGGTAAGCTCACCCCGCCGGACTTCAATTGGCCAGAGCCCGGTTGACAGACGGCAGTACAGGGGCCGAGTTGCCTTGTTCCGCGCCGGCGCGGACGAGGCGGAAGCCTATGACGGCCTCTCTGCGCGACGGGTCGAACCAGTCGCGCCAGGTCGTCGGCGGCTTCTGCTTGTGGTCGGTCACGTAGGCCCCGCCGCGGACGACGACCCAGTTTTTGTGAGACGGGTCGATCTGCGCGTCGCTCCCTGGGTAGAGAGAGGCCCGCGAGGAAGTCCACTCGTAGACGTTGCCCGCCATGTCGAGGACGCCCCAGCGCGTCTGGTCTTGCGGGTAAGAGCCGACCGCGCGGGGCTGCGTCGCGCCGGAGTCCTTCGTCCCGGCGTAACCCGTCACCCAGTCGTTGCCCCACGGGTAAAAATTGTTCTGGTCGCCGCCCTTGGCCGCGTACTCCCACTCCTCTTCAGTCGGCAGGCGGTACTTGACGCCGTCGCGCTTCGAGCGCCACGCGGCGAACTCGACCGCGTCGCGGTAAGAGACGAAGACGACCGGAAGCAGCTTGATGTCATCTGCCGGCTGCGGGCCTCTCCAGTGGGAAGGCGGCGCGTAGTCCGTCTCGTTCACGAAGTCCGCGTACTCCTGGTTGGTCACTTCAGTCTTGTCCATCACGAAGCCGCCGACGGGCACGTTGTGGCGCACGGGTCCTTCCTGCAAGGCCCCGCCCTCGCGCCCCATGTCGAAGCGCCCTCCGGGGACGGAGACGAATTCGGGCTTGAAGCCATTGTCGGGCGGAGTCGGCGTCTGCGTCTGCGTCACGGTCGCGGTCGGCGTGGGCGTGGGCGTCTCACTCCTGTTGGTGTTGTCCGTCTTCGTCCCCGTCATGAACCAGACGCCGAGGCCGCCGCCGACGAGCAGGACGCCTATGATCGCGGCGATGACCGTCGTCGAGACGCCGGCCCTTCTGGGGGGCGCGAACGGTGGAGCCTGAGCCGCGGCCCCATGAGGGGAGCCAGCCCGAGCGGCGGGCCCGGTCCAGGCGGGCCGCTCGATGCCTTGCAGGCTGTCGGACCCAAGGTTCTGCGTGACGACGCCCTGGCGCTGGCCCTGCGTTGACTCAAGGTCGGAGGGCGGTAACTGCTGCGCGTTAATCGTCGCGGCGATGCGCGCGGCCTGCTCCTCGCGCTCACGCTGCTGACGCTCCGTGCGCTCTTCGGCCGCGGCGCGTTCTTCTTCGGCGGCGCGCTCTTCGGCTGCGATGCGGGCCTGCTCTTCGGCGCGCTTGCGCTCCGCTTCTTCGGCACGCTTTCGCGCGGCCTCCTCTTCGGCCAGACGCCGCGCCTCGGCCTCGGCGGCGATGCGCGCTTCTTCCGCGCGGCGCGCCTCCTCCTCTTCTGCGCGCGCGCGCGCCGCCTTCTCTTCTTCCTCTGCACGCAGGCGGGCCGCCTCTTCTTCTTCGGCCTTGAGTCGCGCCGCCTCCTGCTCGGCCTTCAGGCGCGCGGCCTCTTCTGCGGCGCGGCGCGCTTCCTCTGCGGCGCGCAGTCTTTCCTCTTCCTCCGCGCGCAGCCGCGCCTCTTCTTCGGCCTTCAGCCGGGCAGCTTCCTCTTCAGCTTTCAGCCGCGCCTCTTCTTCGGCGCGGAGCCGTGCCTCCTCCTCTGCGCGCAGGCGTGCGGCCTCCTCTTCGGCCCTGCGGCGCTCTTCCTCCTCTGCACGCGCACGCGCCTCCGCCTCGGCGGCCAGCCGCTCCTCCTCGGCTTTACGTTGCGCCTCGGCCTCTGCGCGTACACGCTCTTCTTCGAGCGCCTTCAAGCGCGCGGCCTCGGCTGCGGCCTGCCTCTGTTCCTCGGCTTCGCGCGCCAGCCGGTCGCGCCCGGCCTGCTGGCGGCGCATCTCCTCTTCTTCCCGGCGGGCCTGCTCTTCGAGCGCCTCGGCCTGCTGCCGCAGCCGCTGGGCCTCCATCGCGGCGTTGCTCTGGTGCGGCAGCCCTGGGAGCGGGCCGGAGACGGTTCCCGCGTTCGGGTCGCTCACACTCTCGACGCTCTGATGGCCGAAGACCGAAGCCTGCGGCAGGGACGCGCCCGTCTCGCTCAGCCACTCCAAATGCGCTTCGACGTGGCACACGCCGCCAGAGCACTCGATCTGTTGCTCCCACGCGGCGCAGCCGTCGTGCAGGACGTTGATGCGGTGTACACCGCGCAGCATGTCCGCGACGACGAGCAGCCCTGTGTCATCACTCATCCCGACCGAGACGTTGTTGATGTAGACGCGCGCGTTCGGCGGGTCGGTCGTGATCCTCAGCGTGGTCGCATCCGGCGGGATCGAGGCCGTGCCCTGCGGCCCCGTGATCATCGTCTCAAGCTGAAGGGACGCAGCCGTGGTGGCCTGCGTGCTCTTCAAAGCAGAGGTGACGTTCGAGATGGCGTCGCGCAACTCCTGCACAAACTCCTCGACCGAAGCCGGGCGGTTCTCGGACTCCTTTTCGAGCGCGTGGTGAACGACCGATTCGATCTGCGGCGGCACGTTGACTCCAAGCGAAGCGAACGTCGGCGGCTCGGCCGTCAAGTGCTTCTTCATGATCGAAGGGATGCTCGTGCCCTTGAAAGGCACGTCGCCGCCGATCATCTGATAGAGGATGACGCCGAGGCTGTAGATGTCTGCGCGCGCGTCCGGCTCCTCGTCGCCCCACTGCTCCGGGGCCATGTAGAAGGGCGAGCCCATCAGGCCGCTCGTCTTCGCCTGCACGAACGAGCCCAGCAACTCGCCCGACTTAATCTTCGCCAGGCCGAAGTCCAGGACTTTGAGCCCCTCGCTCGTGGGCATGCCCTCCTGAAGCATGATGTTCAGGGGCTTCAGGTCGCGGTGGATGATGCCCTGGCGGTGCGCCGCGCCGACGCCCGCGCCGACGGCCGAGAGGATTTCCAGAGCGCGCGCCGGAGGCAAGGCTCCTTCGGCGGCCAGGAGTTCGTGGAGCGACTTGCCGCTGACGAACTCCATCACGAGGAAAGGCATCGTGCCGCGCACGACGCCGAAGTCTGTCACGGCGATGATGTTCTGGTGGCGGATGGCGGCCGCGGCAAGCGCCTCCTGGCGGAAGCGCGTGACGAGCATCGGGTCGTTGCCGACGAGGTCGGGCAGAATGATTTTGATGGCGTGTGCGGTCTTGAGGA
This sequence comes from uncultured Acidobacteriota bacterium, assembly GCA_963848875.1. Lineage (GTDB taxonomy): Bacteria > Acidobacteriota > Blastocatellia > Pyrinomonadales > Pyrinomonadaceae > QHXM01. Next base: position 2,074,350 of record CAWKFJ010000005.1, on the reverse strand, counting down.
AGATGTGCCGGGCCTGGAAGACGACGCCCATGCCGCCGTGGCCGATGCGCCGCTCCAACTGGTAGCGGCCGTCGAGGATGGGTTCGCCCGCGATGGAAAGAGTTGTCGCGTCACCGTCGTCAGGGCAGTGGTTGACGTGGTCGGGGAAGCAGCGGCGACAAACGGGACATTCTTTCATCTATCGGCTCGGTCCAGAAGCAGCCCGCACGAATTTCCGTCCGGCCGGTCAGGCCCGCGGCCTGCGGCCCCTCGCGTGAGACGGTAGCGACAAGAGAGTCTTCGTCAGCCGGGGAGACTCGTCCGGCGCGGCGCGTGCTCCAAATAAGGGAGCGACGTAGAAGTTGAAAAGGCTGCCGGGCAACAAGTTGAGAAGTTGGCTTTCACCGCGCTCACCGGATTTTAGCGACTCGCCGCCCGTCAAGCAAGTAGCAGTGGTCAGTGGTCAGTGGTCGGTGGTCAGTTAAAAGAAAACGCTTTCGTCTTTAACTGACCACTGACCACTGACCACTGACCGCTGCCTTTTGACAACAGGTATTGTGAAGAATATATTGCCGGCTGATGGGTGAGCTGGAGAAGTACAGGGGGCGCGACTTCCGCGGCGTCGAAGAGTTGGCGGCCGTCGCGTCGAAGCTCATAGAGCAGTACGGCAAGGAGCCGGCGCGCGGCAACGTCCGGCTCGGCATCACGCCGCGCATCGTGCGCCACTACCTGTCCGAGGCGCTGCTCGGCCCGCCGACAGGGCACGCAGGCCCCGCGATTCTCTTCAACTACGGGAACCTGCTCCGCCTGCTCGCCGTCAAAAAGTTGCTCGCAGACCACTGGTCCGTCGTCAAGATCAGGGAGTTCATGGCGGCCCTGGACATCAGCGCCCTCGAACAACTCGTCACCACCGCGCTCACTTCGACCGCGGACACAGGGGCGCGCGCGGGACGCAAGCTCGCGGCGAGAGACGCAGAGGGGCCGCAGGATTACCGCGTCACGCAACCGCTCCTCAAGAGAGGCCCCGACGACGCGCCGTCCCCGCCATCAATGACGCTGGCGAGCGCGCCGCCCCTGGCCTCGCTCGCCGTCGAATCGGTCAAGCGCGCCGAGCGCGCCTCCGCCGAATGGATAGAGATCGCCACCGGCCTTGAAATCAAAGTCCGCCGCAGCTTCCGCCCACCGCGCACAGAGCACGAGCGCGAACGCCTCGCCGCACGCTTCTGGTCCGTCGTCAACAGGGAAAAGCAGTAGGCAGTGGTCAGTGGTCAGTGGTCAGTTAAAAGAAAGAGAAAAGGCAGGCGAGTGAGACTAACTTGGCTGCCTCTTTCTTTTGTTTCTAACTGACCACTGACCACCGACCACTGACCACTGTTACTTGAGCGAGAGCGCGCGCCCTTCGGCGTGGCGGAGCCGTAGGCCGAGGGCCGCGGCGATGGTCGGGCCTTCGTCGGTCAGGCGGATTGTGCCAAAAGAGCCGCGCCGCGTGACACCCGCGCCGGAGGCGATGAAGGAAGTGTAGTAGCGCTCGGGCAGGTAGCCGTGCTGGCCGCGTATCCTCGAAGGGATGACGCCCTGGCCCGCGTAGCCTTTGTCAAAGTAGTAGCCTTCGGCCGCCTCAAGCACGAGCGCCGCGGTCGGGTACGTCTTGAGCCGCCGCAGCTCACTGCGCTCCACTACGCGCAGGCTCCCGCGCCCCTCTCCACTCGCAAACTCCTTGAAGGCGGCCAGCGCCTTGCGGTAGGCGTCGCGGTCTGAAGGGTCGCGCAGGATGATGGCGCACGAGCCTCCGTTGATGTAGGGGGCCGCGCGCCACTCCGCGACGCTCTTCTGCCCCTCGCGTAGTTTCAAGAGCCCCGCCCGCGCCAGAATCACGCCCGGCAGAATCTGTTTCGAGACCGCAGAGAACCCGTGGTCGCTGACGACGAAGACGGCTGTCTCCGAGAGCGTGCCGGCGCGCTCGGCGGCAGCGAGGATGCGCCCGACGTAGCCGTCAACCTTTTCCAGCATCGCAAACGCCTCTGGCGTGAACGGCCCCGCCTCGTGCTCGAAGTGATCCAGGTCGAAGAGGTGAACGAGGAGAACGTCCGGCTTCTTCTCCGCGACGACGTACTCCGCGAAGCGTGTCCGCATGTCGTCGCCCTCGTCCTTGTTGACGCCGCGATAGAGCGAGGGGTCGCGCCGCTCAAGCTCCTCGACCAGCCCCGCAGGCCGCGCGTTCCTCTTGATGACCTCGCGCGTCTCCTCGCGCGTGCCGCCTGGCTTCCAGATTTCGGGGAAGTTGTAATCGCCAGCGCCAGCGCCGACGGGCCAGGAGATGAGCGCCGTCTTGAGCCCGCCTCGACCGGCAACGTCCCACAAAGTCTCCGCGCGTATGTCGCGCGCGAACCAGTTCCAGCTCCCAGTCTGCGGCTGATCCGGCCTCTTGAAGACCTCGTTGCCCTGCACGGCGTGGCGCTGTGGGCGCACGCCCGTGACAATCGTCGTGTGCGACGGGTACGTCACAGACGGGTAGACGCCGACGACCCGGCCCCACACCCCTTCACCCATCAACCGCCTGAGCGTGGGAATTTTCAATCCGTACTCGTCGCGCTTTTCGAGATACCGCACGTCCAGACCGTCGAGCGAAATTACGAAGACGCGTTTGGCTCGCGGCGGCGCGGAACTAATCCCCCTGAGCGGCGCAAGCCCTAGAGCCAGGGCGGCGATGAGCAGGACGAGAGCGAGGCGGCGCGTGTGTCGGCTGGTGTTCATCTGAACTCCGAAAATTTGCGTAGGGCGGAAGAAAAGCATTCCGCCCCACGACTCATCGCACGACGACGTTGACGAGGCGTTGCGGGACGACGATGACTTTGACGAGGTCGCGCCCTTCGGTGAAGCCGCGTATCTTCTCATCGGCGAGCGCGGCCTCGCGCAGCTCCGCTTCGGGCGTGTCGGGCGTGGCGCGGATGCGCGAGCGCAGCTTGCCGTTGACCTGGACGGGGATTTCCAGCTCCTCATTGCGCGCCAGTTCTTCGTCCGCGCGCGGCCACATCGCGCCCTCGCCCGCCAGGATGCCGCCCGCGTGGCCCAGCCCCTCCCACATCTCCTCCGAGACGTGCGGCGTGAACGGCGTCAGCATCAGGACGAGCGACTGCAAAGCCTCGCGCACCGCGAAGGTGTCGGCCGCCGAGGCTGTCCCCGGCTCTGCGCCGAAATCCCCCAGCGCGTTCGACAACTCCATCAGCGCGGCCACGCTCGTGTTGAAGTGTAACTCCTCGAAGTCCGCTGTGACGCGCGCAATCGTCTGGTGAGTCTTGCGCCGCAGGGCTCGCGCCGCGGGCGAAAACTCTTCGGCGGCGGGCTCGGCCGCGCCCGCCAGACGCTCGCGCCAGCGCCAGATCATCCCGTAGACGCGGCGCAGGAAACGCACGGCCCCCTCGATTCCGGTCTCCTGCCAGCGCAGCTCGTTTTCGGGCGGCGCGGCGAAGAGTACGTAGAGGCGCACGGCGTCCGCTCCGTAAGCGGCGATCATGTCGTCCGGGTCAACGCCGTTGCCGAGGTTCTTTGACATCTTCTTCCACTCGTTCGTCCCCTCGACCTGATTCGTCACCATGCCCTGCGTCATCAGCCGCCTGACAGGCTCGTCGAACGAGACCAAGCCGAGGTCGCGCATGACTTTTGTCCAGAAGCGCGTGTACAAGAGGTGCATGACCGCGTGGTCTATGCCGCCGATGTATTGATCGACCGGCGTCCAGTAAGCAGCCTTCTCTGTGTCGAACGCCGCGGCGTCGTTGTGCGGGTCGCAGTAGCGGAAGAAGTACCACGACGAATCCACGAACGTGTCCATCGTGTCCGTCTCGCGCCGCGCAGGCTGACCACACTTCGGGCAGGGCACGTTGACGAACTCCGCCACGCCGGCTAGCGGCGACTCGCCCGTCCCAGTGAAGTCCGCGTGGTCGGGCAGGCGCACGGGCAACTCTTTTTCCGGCACGGGAACTGTGCCACATTTCTCGCAGTAGATGATGGGAATCGGCGCGCCCCAGAAGCGCTGGCGCGAGACGCCCCAGTCGCGCAGGCGGTAGGTGACGGCCGCCTCGCCGAAACCGTTCTTCTCCGCGAGCTGTGCCATTTCCGCGACCGCCTCTTCCGAGAGCTTGCCGCTCCAGTCGCCAGAGTTGACCAGGATGCCGTAGTCCGTGAAGGCGTGCGGCATCATTGCAGACTGGTCTTCGCGCGAGGGGTCGTGCTCGATGACCTCCTGCTCGTGCGAGACGCGCTCGATGACGCGCCGTATGGGCAGAGAGTATTTCTGCGCGAACTCGAAGTCGCGCTCGTCGTGCGCCGGCACACTCATCACAGCGCCCGTGCCGTACTCCATCAGCACGTAGTTCGCCACCCACACGGGCAGTTGCTCACCGCTGAACGGGTTGACGGCGACGAGCCCCGTGTTGATTCCCTCTTTCTCATCCTCCTCGCCCGCGTTCGTGCGGTTGCGCGCGCTCGCCTTGACGCGCTCGACGAACTGCGTCACGTCTTCCCTCAACTGCGAACCTTCCGGCAGTTCCGACAGCAACGGGTGCTCGGCGGCCAGCACGATGGCCGTCGCGCCGTAGATGGTGTCTATGCGCGTGGTGAAGACGCGGACTTTCGCGTCCGTGTCTTTAACAGGGAAGTCCACGTAAGCGCCGCTGCTCCGCCCGATCCAGTTGCGCTGCATCGTCAACACGCGCTCTGGCCAGCCCGCCTCTATCTCTTTCATGTCTTCCAGCAACTGCTCGGCGTAGTCCGTAATCCGCAGGAACCACTGCGCGATGTTCTTCTTTTCGACAGGGTTCCCGCAACGCCAGCAGACGCCGCCCGACGACTGCTCGTTCGAGAGCGTGGTCTGGCAGGTCGGGCACCAGTTGACGGGCGACATCTTCTTGTAGGCGACGCCGCGCTCGTACATTTTCAGAAAAAACCACTGGTCCCACTTGTAATACTCCGGCGTGTGCGCGGCGATCTCGCGCCGCCAGTCGTAGGAGACACCCATGCGCTTCAACTGCCCGCGCATGTGAGCGATGTTCTCCTCCGTCCAGTCGCGCGGGTTGATGCCGCGCTTGATGGCCGCCTGCTCGGCCGGCTGCCCGAAGCTGTCCCAGCCGATAGGGTGCAGGACGTTGAAGCCTCGCAGCCGCTTGTACCAGGAGAGCGCGTCGCCGATTGAGTAGTTGCGCACGTGCCCCATGTGCAGAAAGCCGGACGGGTAAGGCAGCATCTCCAGCGCGTAGAAGGGCTCGCCCCCCTGCTCGCGCTCGACCTCGAAGGCCCTCGTCTCCTCCCACAGCCGCTGCCACTTCTCTTCAATCTTCTCTGGATAATATTTTTCGTCCATCGTTAGCCTCATTCAGGAATCAATTAAACACGAACTGGCCGGACGCACAAAGCCGTCGCAGTCTACGAAGGCGCGTTCGCGGTCTCAGTTTTTTGTGAATCTTGCTGGTCGAATGCCGCCGCTTCGGAGCGAGCCGGCCGCGCCAGAGCGTCGGGCGCGGGCCGCTCTAAAGCGGCTACGTAAGGAGGAGCTTGGTGGATTTGTGAAAACGTCTCGTCATCTTCGGAAACTCTGACGCCCCGCGTCCCTCAAAAGTTTCCTCATGTTAGCCTAAGCGAGCAGAAATTGTCGAACAAAAATCAGTCAATGTCCCCGATTGAAAACTGGCCCTTGACGGGCAGGAAGGCGAAGATGACGCGCTTCGTCTCCTCGCCCTGCTTGAAGGAGACTTCGACGACGCGCCACGCGCCTTCCGATTCCCTTTCGACTTTGACGGGGCCGAAGGTGTAGCCCTGGCTTTCGTCCAGGTAATTTTTGATTCTGGCACAGGCGTCTTTGACTTCCGCGCGCTCGGCCGCGTCGGCTGCGCGGTACGTGTCCTTCCACTTGCGGCTCTCGTCCGGCCCCCTGTAGACGAAGTAGCCGGCCGCGGCGTCGCTGTCGCCCGCCTTGCACAGGGCGAACAGCTCCGTCAGCCGTGTCTTGACCGGCTTCCTCTCGCTCGCGCCTGCCGACAGCGCGAGCGACGTAATCAGGAGGATTAGCGCGAAGACGGCCGCGCTCGCTCTCTTCATACCGGGTCTCCACGTCAAGCGCCGCAGCCGCAGCCGAAGACGTTCTCAACCTTGTCCCCGTCGAGGCGGAAGACCGTGCTCCAGGAGCCCTCGTAATAAGCGCCGTGCAGGATGACCTCCATCCGCCCGTCGCCGTTGAGGTCTAGCACGGCGGCCACCTTGTGCTGGTTGGGCGTCCAGGGGTCGGAAGTTCTGCGCGGGAAGTATTCCTCCACGAGCGGGATGTCGCGCACGCGGCCTCCGACGATCTTGCGCAGGAACACGAACGAGTAATCGCCCGGCTCGGCCCTGAAAGCCATCCCGCGGTCCTCGCCGCCCAGGCCGCCCGCCAGATGAGTCGCGCTCAGCAGCACCTCCTCACGCCCGTCGCCGTCCAGGTCAACGCGCATGACCTGCGTGATGTTGATTTTCGGACGAACGAAGCCGTGTCGTCGCAGGATGCCTGCGACCAGCCGGCGGTAGACCGGGTCCGCCGTGCTCATCATCCGCGGGACTCTGGGCAACGCGTTCCACTCGCCGCCGACGGCGACGCCGGGTTCGGTATCGACAGTGAACTTGACATGCTGCGTCTCCGTACACGGCTCGCCCATAGACTCAGGCTTCTCCCCGACCACATCGCCGACAGTCTTCGTCAGCGTGTAAAGCCTGTAACGCTCGCCGCCCTTGAGCATCGTCTTGACGGCGTCGGCGTCGAGCCACTTGCCGTCGCTCACGCCGCCGACGAGACAACTCTCCTCCGTGTCCACGACCGGGTGAACGTTCTGTGCCAGAACGTCGGCCGAGTAAGACCAGGCCAGCACGGCGAGGGCGGCGAGGGCGGCCTGTCGCAGTTTAGACATCTTCGTTACATCTCCTTGAAGAAGAAAAAGAAGAACGCGGCGGCGTACTCTGGCTTGACGCCGCGCGCGGAGCCGATGGTGTTGCCGGAACTGTTGCGCACGTCGCCGCCGCCAGTGACCTCGCCGATCTTGTTGCCCGACGAGTCGCGCACCTCGCCGTCCGACTTGACGTAGCCGAGGGTGTTGCCGCTCCCGTTTTCGACTTCGCCGTCAGAGCGGATGGAGCCGATGCTGTTGCCAGAGCCGTTCCTCACGTCGCCGTTCGATTTGATCGCGCCGATGGTGTTGCCCGACTTGTCCCTGATGTCGCCGTCGGCCTTGATGTAGCCGATGGTGTTGCCGGAGCCGTCCCTGAACTCGCCGTCCTGCTGGATGAAAGCAGGCACGGCGACCGAAAGGGAGATGAGAAGGAGTAATGAGACGAAGAGTTTCGTCGAAGCGGAAAGTTTCATGTCGCGCCGACCCTTTCGAGATTTCAATTCGCCGCGCTACTCGCGGCCCTGAGGCTTGACGCCTTCGTCCAGACCGTTTTGCTCGCTCACTTGGCCGCGGGGCGGTAGACCCACACGGCTACAATCGTGAGCAGGCACAGGGCGATGAGGATTTCGGCCCAGAAAAAAGAGAGGTAGTCGCTGTACGAGCCGATGGGCGGCGAGCCCGGCTGGGCGTTGCGCACCGTCACGAAGGCGAAGAGCAGCGCGGCCAGAAACGAGAACATGCCGACTTCGATTTTGCGCCCGCGCATGACGATAGCGAAAGTCATCAGCAGGACGACCGCCGTCACGCCCCACATCACGACCATCACGAAGATCGAGAAAAATTTGACGGTCGAGGCGCGCTCGAACTCCATGTCTATGCCGACCAAATCCTCGTCCGTCTGCGCGGTCTTTTCGGCCTTGATGTTCAGGCCCGGAATCGAGCCGAAGAAGTCCACGCCGATGGGGATGGCGCCGTCGTCTGCGTCCGCATCCGCCTTCGGGGCCTCCTGCGCGGGCTGGGCGTGTTGCTGTTCCTGCTCGTCGTCGTCCTCGCCCTGCGGGGTCTGGGCCGGCGCGGGCGCAGGCGTCGCCGCGGCTTCGGCCTTACCGCCCTCCTTCTTCTCCTTGGCGACGCCCTCCAGAGACATTTCGAGGTAAGCCTTATGATGGTCGAATGGATAGTCCGTGACCGCGCCGTCGTAGAGGTTGACGGTCACGTCCACAGGGTTCATGCGCTTGCCCTTCTCGAAGACGTGCTCCTGCTTGCCGGTGGCGCTGTTGACCAGAAGCTTTAAGTCTCTGGCGAGCGTGGCCCCGCCATCGGGCGTCAGGTCGCCGTGCGGGACGAAATCGAGCCGGGCCGAGGCGTCGCCTTTAATCGGGTCCACGGTGACGAGCTTGACGAAGACTTCGATGTGGTTGGGGTCGCGCTCGCCGCTCTCGGAGATGACGGCGGCCCTCCGCTCGCCCTCCTGCCTGTAGGCCCGCAAGACCAGGACGAAGGCGACGACGAAGAGGACGATCAGACCGACCGCGATGCCGATATTTTTACCGCTCAATTTCTTAGAAATTTCCATCACTCATCCTTATCATTTTTCCAGATTGGAGGTAGAGCTATAGAGAGCGAGGCGGGAACCGGCTTGTACTGGGCGCTAGCGAAAGTGCGTGACCAATCCTACACGAGCTTTATTTCCCGTCAAGGATTTTGTTGCCAGACGAATGAGCGCAGCGCGGCGAGGTTGCGCGCGTCGTCGCCCGTCTCGTCCTGCGGGGTTTCGAGCAGGAAGGCGGCCTGTGCCAGTTTCGGGTGGACGGCGCCGCGCGCGAGGGCCTCACGGCCGATGTGGCCCAGGCCGATGTGCCAGTGGCGATCCACCCTGGAGTTGTACTCGGCCTTCGAGTCGTTGAAGTGTACGGCGCGGACGTGTTCAGCGCCGACGTTGCGGTCGAGCGCCTCCATAGTCGCGCCGAACCCGTCTTCGTCGCGCAGGTCGTAGCCGGCGGTGAAGGCGTGCGCCGTGTCCAGACAGACGCCGAGGTTGAGTTCGGGACAGGCGGCGATGACATCCCGCAGGTGCTCGAAGCGATGGCCTATGCACTCGCCCTGCCCGGCCGTGTTTTCCAGGAGGACGCGGAACGCGCCGAGTTCCAATCCTTCGCACGCGGCCTTCAAACTCTCCGCGCAGGTCTTGACGCCGTCCGATTCGCAGGAGCCTTTCGCGCTGCCGGGGTGTACGACGAGGTAGTCCGCGCCGAGGTCTATCCCGCGCAAGACCTCTTCGCGGAACGAGGCGCGCGATTTTTCCAAAATCGTGGGGTCGGCCGCCGCCAGATTGACGAGGTAGTTGCAGTGAATCACGACGGGCGAGATTCCCGTCTCGGCGCGGACGGCGCGGAAGCGCGAGACCTCTTCGTCAGTCAAAGGCCGCGCCGCCCACCCGCGCGGGTTGCGCGAAAAAATCTGCACCGCGTCGCAGCCGAGCGCCGACGCCTTCAGCAGCGCGTTGTGCAACCCGCCCGCGATGGGCGCGTGAAGACCTATCCGCGGCCGGACATTTTCTGGCCCGCCGCCGGTCACTTCTTTTCCACCTCTTCCATCACGCGCAGCATGTTGCCGCCGAGAATCTTGCTGACATCTTCTTCGGAGTAGCCGCGGCGCAGGAGTTCCTTCGTCAGGTTCGGCAGGTCTTCGACGGTTGCGAGGTCCGTCGGCACGGCCTGTATGCCGTCGAAGTCTGAGCCTATGCCGACGTGGTCTACGCCGACGAGCTTGACGATGTGGTCTATGTGGTCTACGAGGCGCGCGACCGTGATGGGCGGCAGCCGCCGCGCGTACTCACGAAGGCGCACGCGGTCTCGCGCCAGCTTCTTCTGCGCGATGCCGCCGGGCGGCCGGGCGGCGGCCGGGCGGCCGGGCGGCCGCGGCGGCCGGGCGGCCGGGCGGCCGGGCGGCCGTGTGTGTGTGTGTGTGTGTGTGTGTGTGTGTGTGTGTGTGTGTGTGTGTGTGTGTGTGTGTGTGTGTGTGTGTGTGTGTGTGTGTGTGTGTGTGTGTGTGTGTGTGTGTGTGTGTGTGTGTGTGTGTGTGTGTGTGTGTGTGTGTGTGTGTGTGTGTGTGTGTGTGTGTGTGTGTGTGTGTGTGTGTGTGTGTGTGTGTGTTTTTGTGTTTTTTTTTTTTTTTTTTTTTTTTTTTTTTTTTTTTTTTTTTTTTTTTTTTTTTGTGTGTGTGTGTGTGTGTGTGTGTGTGTGTGTGTGTGTGTGTGTGTGTGTGTGTGTGTGTGTGTGTGTGTGTGTGTGTGTGTGTGTGTGTGTGTGTGTGTGTGTGTGTGTGTGTGTGTGTGTGTGTGTGTGTGTGTGTGTGTGTGTGTGTGTGTGTGTGTGTGTGTGTGTGTGTGTGTGTGTGTGTGTGTGTGTGTGTGTGTGTGTGTGTGTGTGTGTGTGTGTGTGTGTGTGTGTGTGTGTGTGTGTGTGTGTGTGTGTGTGTGTGTGTGTGTGTGTGTGTGTGTGTGTGTGTGTGTGTGTGTGTGTGTGTGTGTGTGTGTGTGTGTGTGTGTGTGTGTGTGTGTGTGTGTGTGTGTGTGTGTGTGTGTGTGTGTGTGTGTGTGTGTGTGTGTGTGTGTGTGTGTGTGTGTGTGTGTGTGTGTGTGTGTGTGTGTGTGTGTGTGTGTGTGTGTGTGTGTGTGTGTGTGTCGCCGTGTTAGCCACGGCGTTATTGGAGGAAGCGGGCGCTTGCGTGTTCTGAGTTTGTTGAGACATACGACAGTTGTTATTAACGAGAGTGGTCAGAAGTACGGCGAAGATGAGCGAAGCGGGAACGGCCCTTTGTGCGTGGTGCGTCATCCCTCGGCTTGGAAGCAATGTTACGAATTTTCGTAGATTCGACAAAAGCGAAACGATGTTACGTCTCCTTCCGCGGAAGAATCAAGCGTGCTTGCCAATGGGCTCTCGTTTACGGTATTGTGCGATATCTTAACAGGCCGAATTTTAGCGGGAGAAAGGCTGCCGTCTTCATAGCAGGTTCCGTGTAATTGCAGTTCAGGAAACACGCAGCCGCCCGCACGCTGTGCCCCCTCTCAAATTTATTCCCGAAGGAGCGAATCATATGTTCTCGAAAGACGGCAAGACGAAAGACGTGAAGACCCCTCGCATCGTTCAGGAAATCTGGCACAACGGCGAGTGGATCAAGTGGAACGACGCGCGCGTACACGTCATGTCGCACGTCCTGCACTACGGCTCCAGCGTCTTCGAGGGCATCCGCTGCTACAACACCAAGCGCGGCCCCGCCGTCTTCCGCCTGCGCGAGCACATGCAGCGCCTGTTGAACTCCGCCAAGATTTACCGCATGGAGCACGAGTGGACGCTCGACGAATTGTGCGACGCGACGGTCGAGCTAGTGCGCCGCGGCGGACTCGACCAGTGCTACGTGCGCCCCATCATGTTCCGCAGCCTGGACGAGGAGCGCCCGGCCTTCGGCGTCAACCCCTTCCCGAACCCTATGGCCTGCTACATAGGCGCCTGGGACTGGGGCAAGTACCTCGGCGAGGAGGCCATCGAGCAGGGCGTTGATGTCTGCGTCTCGACGTGGAACCGGCTGACGCCGAACTCCATGCCCGCGATGGCGAAGTCCGGCGCCAACTACATGAACTCGCAGCTTATCAAGATGGAGGCGCTCTTGAACGGCTTCGCCGAGGGCATCGCGCTCGACGACCGCGGTTACGTCTCCGAGGGCTCTGGCGAGAACATCTTCCTCGTCCACGACGAGCGCGTGATTACGCCGCCGCTGTCGAGTTCCATCCTGCCCGGCATCACGCGCGACAGCGTCATCGAGATTTGCCGCGAGCTGGGCATCAAGGTCAAGGAGCGCAGCATCCAGCGCGCCGCGCTCTACGTCTCCGACGAGCTGTTCTTCTCCGGCACGGCCGCCGAGATCACGCCCATCCGCTCCGTGGACCGCATCACGGTCGGCACAGGCAGCCGCGGCGAGGTCACGCGCCGCATACAGGAAGTCTTCTTCCAGATCACTTCGGGCGAGCGCGAAGCGCCGGGGCCGTGGCTCACCTACGTCAACGAGCGCCAGGCCGAGCAGCCCAACAGCAACAACAACGGCCACAGCGTGGCGAAAGCTTCAGGCGCTTCGTCGGGCGGCTCCGAGCCGGTCGTGGACTTTGAAACGGTGATGACGGAATAAGCGGCGGGATGAATTCGCAGACCAATTGAACGGGAGCGCATCGTGAGCTATTACGATGCGCTTCTCGCTTTCCGGGGGTCGCATTGGATATACGCGAGTACAACGGCGCGGCGTGGGACAGAGAGGTCGGGCGCGGGAACGAGTGGACGCGCGCCGTCGGCCCCGAAGTCATCAGCGAGGCGCGGCAAGGACGTTGGGAAGTCTTGCTGACGGAAACGAAGCCCGTGCCGCGCGAGTGGTTCCCCGCGCTGAACGGCCTCGAAGCGCTCTGCCTTGCGTCGGGCGGCGGGCAGCAGGCCCCCATCTTCGCGGCGGCCGGCGCGCGCGTCACCGTCCTGGACAACTCGCGTAAGCAGCTTGAGCAGGACCGTCTGGTCGCCGAACGCGAGGGGCTTGAGCTGACGACCGTCGAGGGCGACATGGCAGACCTCTCCGGGTTCGATGACGAGAGCTTCGATCTCGTCTTCCATCCGTGCTCCAACCTTTTTGTGCCAGATATCCGCCCGGTGTGGAGAGAGGCGTTCCGCGTGCTCAAGCGCGGGGGCCTGCTCCTGGCAGGCTTCGTCAACCCCTTAATCTACCTCTTCGACCGCGGGCTCGAAGAGCGCGGCTTGCTACAGGTCCGCCACGCCCTGCCCTACTCGGACCTCACCAGCCTGACGAAAGAGGAGTGCCGCGAGCTGATTCAGAAGGGCGACCCGCTCGAATTCGGCCACACGCTCGAAGACCAGTTGGGCGGGCAGACGGACGCCGGCTTCTGTCTCACTGGCTTTTACGAAGACCGCCATCGCACGCTTCCAGCCTCACAATACACAGCCACCTACATCGCCACGCGCGCCGTCAAGCCTTAGCCGGAAAGTTTTTCTTGGAAATCTGCATGATTTGGCGCAGAATGTAGCCGCGTCGTAAGTCTATCCATCACGGGCAGCCGCCCGACAGGCGGCGCGAGGGCTGCCCGGCTGACTTGAGACCTTCCTGTCACGGTAGTCCGAACCCATGATCGGCCACACGGTTTCTCATTACAGGATAGTGGAAAAGCTCGGCGAAGGCGCGATGGGCGTCGTCTACGCGGCCGAGGACTTGAGCCTCGGCCGCCGCGTCGCCATCAAGTTTCTGTCGGCCACTTCTGATGGTCATGGCTACCGCGCACGCTTCCTGCGCGAGGCGCGCGCCGTCTCGCAGCTCACGCACCCGAACATCGCCACGCTCTACGACTACGGGGAGACGGAAGACGGGCAGCCCTACATCGTGATGGAGATGGTCAACGGGCGCGACATGAGCGAGCTGTTGCGCGAAGGGCCGCTCAAGCTCTTGCGCGCCATCGAGATTGTCGAGTCGGTCGCCGAGGCGCTCTCGGAGGCGCACGCGCTCGGCATCGTCCACCGCGACATCAAGCCTTCGAACGTCTTCATCAGCGAGCGCGGCCAGGTCAAGGTGCTGGACTTCGGACTCTCTAAGCAACTCGTCGAGAGCGAGACGGACCACGCCGACCCGGAAGCACGGACGCTCTTGGCGACGCACACGCGTTCGAACGCCGTCATCGGCACGCCGCTCTACATGTCGCCGGAGCAGGCCACGTCCGCGCCGACCGACCCGCGCAGCGACCTCTTCGCGCTCGGCGCGATGCTCTACGAATGCTTGACGGGCAAGCCCGCCTTCTCCGGCGTCACCATCATCGAGATCGTCGCCAAAGTCATACACGTAGACCCGCCGCCGCCCTCCACGCTCAACAAGGGAATCCCCCCCGAGCTGGATCGCATTACGCTGCGCGCGCTCTCGAAAGACATCAGGAAGCGTTACCAGTCAGCCGACGAAATGCTCGCGGACTTGCGCGCCGTCCGCGAGAGGCTGCTCGGCAGCGGCGGGCATCTCACAGACCCGCCCAGCAACCCGAAGACGCTGGCGAACTCGCGCGCGCTGCCCGCGAGCGCCTTCAACACGATCTCCACTTCGCTGCGGCGACCAGTCCATCCTTACGTGCTCATCTCGCTGGCCGCGGCGGTGTTGGTTGGCATAACACTTTTCGTCGTCTCGCGCTGGTGGAGCGCCGCGCGGCACGTCCCTTCCGGCGAGGCGCAGGTCTGGTACGACCGCGGGACAATCGCGTTGCGCGACGGGGCCTACTTCCAGGCCAGCAAGATGTTCGGCCGCGCCGTCAGCCTGGACGACGATTTCGCGCTGGCCCACGCGCGCCTGGCCGAGGCTTACGCCGAGATGGAGTACACGAGCCGGGCCAAGGACGAGATGCTGCGCGTCGCCGCTCTCGTGCCCGACCGCTCGGCGCTGCCGCCGCTTGAGTCGCTCTACCTTGATGCCGTCAACGCGCTGGTCGCCAGAGACTTCGAGAGCGCCATCAAAGCCTACGCCGAGATCGCGCGGCTCAAGCCGAAAGACGCCGCCGCGATGGTTGACCTGGGGCGCGCCTACGAGAAGAACGACGACACGGCCAACGCGATCAAGAGCTACGTCGAAGCCACCAGGCTTGAGCCGTCCGACGCGACCGCGTACCTGCGCGTCGCAGCCCTCTACAGTCGCAGGCAGGATGTCGCCAGCGCTCACGCCGCGCTCGATAAAGCCGAAGGCATCTTTCAGGACTCTGGCAATCAGGAGGGGCGCGCCGAAGTGTTCTACCGGCGCGGCATCGTGCTCAGAGACAGCGGCAAACTCCCGGACGCCCGCGCGCAGTTGGAGAAGGCGCTTGAGATTGCCAGAACGAACGGCAACGAATCGCAGCAGGTCAACGTCCTGTTGGAGCTGAGCCGCCTCTCGTACATAGAGGGCGCGCCCGTCAAAGAGCAGCAGTACGCGAAGGAGGCCATAGAGTTTGCCGAAGCGCACAACGTCGAAGCCCTGCTCATGCGCGGGCTGAACGAACTAGGGGTCGCGCTGCAATCGGGCGGCGATTACGACGGCGCGGCCGCGCAGTTTCAGAAGGCGCTCGACTTGGCTCGCCGCAGCAACGTGCCCTACCTGGAAGCGCGCAGCCTCGTCAACCTCGCTGGCCTGCGCATCGAGCAGCTACGCACGGACGAGGGGCTACAGTACGCCGAGCAGGCGCTCGCCATTTTTGAGCAGGGGCACTACCGGAAAGACATTTCGAGCAGCCTGACCTTCATCGCACGCGCGCGGCGGCGCAAAGGCGACTACGCGGGCGCGCTTCAGGTCATCGAACAGAAGTTGCAGTTCGCCAAAGAGGCTGGCGACCAGCGTCAAATCGCTTTCTCGGTCGGCGAGACAGGGATGGTGCTCTACGAGCAGGAGCGTTACACGGAATCTTTGGGCCGTTACGACGAGAGTTATGTCATCTACAAGGCGCTGGGGATTCGCATCAATCTGGCGTACAACCTGCTTCAGCGCGGCAACCTGCTCTGGCGTCTGGGGCGCTACGACGAGGCGCGCGCGGCCATCGGCCAGGCGTTCGAGATTGCCAACCAGCCCGACGCTCAGATCAAGCCCTTGCTCGCAGACGTCGAGCTGCGCGCGGCGCAGTTGGCGCTCAGCCGGCGCAGTTTCGCGGAAGCGAAAGCCGAAGCGCGGGCGGCGCTGGACGCCTCCGGCCGAGAGTACGAAGTGACCGCGATTGAGGCGAAGTTTACGCTCGGGCTGGCGCAGGCCCTTTCCGGCGCAGCCGCCGAAGGGCAGAAGCTCTGCGCGGAAGCGGCTGAGCAGGCGCAGCGCGCGGGCGACACGGCCCTGCTTTCCAAGGCGCTGCTCTCGCTGGCGGAGGCCGAGCTTGAGAACAAAGACGCCGCGGGCGCGCTCTCTCACGCGCGGCAGGCGCAGGAAAGGTTCGCGTCCGCTTCGCAGTCGGAATCAGAATGGCGCGCCTGGCTCATCGTCGCGCGCGCCAGCCGCGTGCTGCGCGACGAGACAGGAGCCCGCGCGGCCCTCGCACGCGCTGGTGAAATTCTCTCCAGCCTTGAGCAAAAATGGGGAGCCGAAGCGTTCACCAGCTACACGGGGAGACCGGACATCGGAGTTTACCGCAAGCAACTCGGCGGGCCATGACCGCCGCCAGGTTTTTCCACCAGCCCACAAGGAGAAAAACGATGAACGAAGAGAAGAAGCACACGGAAGCGAAAGACGACTCCCAGGATGAGGGAGAGGCGACGCCGAGCCCAACGGCCCCCGCAAACAAGAAGATCGGCGATGATGAAGTGGAAGCCTACGGCGAACCGACAGACGCCAGCGGCGGCGGCAAATAGCAGAGCTTCCGCCCCACCTCATCACACACAGCCCAGAAACTAAAGGGACACGAAGACGCGGCGCGGAGCCCCTCTGCGCCGCGTCTCTAATCCTGCTAAAACTTAGCCGTTGACGCACGCGCGACGGCCAAGCTATCATCTTTCGTAGCGTCTCCGGTCTTTAATTTTCCGGCGACGCGTCCTCTTAAAGCGCCCGCCCCACGGAGAAGCGCGAGACTAGTCCCGGAAACGTACGCGCCCCGCTCAGTTTGCTCCCGATTTCGCCCAGAAAGGTTTTCCGGTTTCCCTAGCTATGTCAATCAAGATTGACGACCTCCTGCGCTTCGCCGCGACCCATAATGCTTCGGACTTGCACCTTAAAGCGGGGTCGTTCCCCTACATGAGGGTCGGGGGCGAGCTGCGCCCGCTCGTGGACGTGCAACCGCTGACGCAGGAGGACACGCTCGACATGGCCTTCTCGATGATGTCCAACCGCCAGAAGCAGCGCTTCAAGGAGGTCTCCGAGGTTGACATAGGCTACGGCGTCTCTGGCGTCGGCCGTTTCCGCGCCAACATCTTCCAGCAGCGCGGGACGGTCGGCATCGTCCTGCGCGTCATCCCCGACTCGACCCGCACGACCAGCTCGCTGGGCTTGCCGCCCGTGGTTGACCGCATCAGCGACGAGCAGCGCGGGCTAATTCTAGTCACGGGCGCGACCGGGTCGGGTAAGTCCACGACGCTCGCCGCGATGATCGACCGCATCAACGCCACGCGCAGCGGCCACATCGTCACCATCGAAGACCCCATCGAATTCCTGCACCGCGACAAGCGCTCCTTCGTTACGCAGCGCGAGGTAGACGTGGACACGCGCTCTTTCGCCGAAGCGCTGCGCGGGGCGCTCAGGCAAGACCCGGACGTGATTCTCGTCGGCGAGATGCGCGACCTCGAAACCATCGAGACGGCGCTGACGGCGGCCGAGACCGGCCACCTAGTACTCTCGACGCTGCACACGCTCGACGCCACAGAGACGATCACGCGCGTCGTCTCTTCGTTCCCCTCGCACCAGCAGAAGAGTGTCAGGCTGCAACTGGCCGGCATCCTGAAGGCCGTCATCTCCATGCGGCTCGTGCGTGCGGCCAAAGGCAGGGGCCGCGTCCCGGCGGTCGAGATCATGGTCACGACCGGCCTGATACGCGACTACATTATTAACGAAGAGAAGACCTACCTCATCCGCGAGGCCATCGCCGCGGGCACCTCGCAGTACAGCATGCAGACCTTCGACCAGTCACTCTTCCACCTCTACCAGTCCGGCCTCATCTCGCTCGAAGAGGCGCTCCGCAACGCGAGCAACGCCGACGAGTTCCGCATGCGCGCCGCCGGCATACAGTCCAGCACCGAGCGCGCCAAAGAAGAGATGGAGCGCATCGTCAGCGTCGTCGCCACCCCGGACGAGAAGTAGTAGTCAGTGGTCAGTGGCCAGTGGTCAGTTAAGAGAAAGCAGAAGGCAGCCGAGTAGGATTAACCCGGCTGCCTTTTTTCTTTTGCTTTTAACTGACCACTGGCCACTGACCACTGACCACTGCCCTTCAGTGTCCGTCGTGGCCGCCGCCGCCGCCTCCGGGCGGGGGCTGCTGCGGCGGGGGTGCGCTTTCGGGGGCGCCACCACCACCACCCTGCTGGTTGAGCATGGGCTCTGTGTGGCCCGCGGCCTTCGCGCCGCCGTCCTTGAGGTAGGGCTTGAGGAGGTCTAGCCAGGCGTTGGCCAGGCGCGAGTACTCCTTCGGGCAACGCACGGCGCGCGCCTCCGGCAACGGCTTGTTGACGATTCCCATGTACTTGTTCGGGTTGTGCCCGAAGATCCAACAGAGGATGTTGTAGAACCTCTGCCCGTCCATGGAGTGCTCGTCGGCCCAGAGCATGTCCAGCTCGGCGGCCGTCTTGCCGGACTTCGCCAGCCGGTCGTACTGTATGCCCCAGGCGAGCGCGCCGCTGACGGCCATCCGCTCGCCCTCCTCGCCGTTCATCCCGACCAGCACGAAGGTCGAGAGCTGGTCAACCGCGTCCTCCTCGCGGCCTGTCGAGGGGAGCTTGAGCACGTCGATCAGACAATGGCCCAATTCGTGTATGAAGGCGAAGGTCAGGGCCCCGCCGACGCGCTCGCCGACCTCCTCCTCGGTCTTCGAAACCTCGCGGAAGTCCTGCGTCAACTGGGCCATGTACTCGTAGCACATGACGATCTGCTTGTCGCGCGGGTTCCAGAAGGCGTTGGGCTCGCCGCACTCCTTGAACGTGATGACGACGTTTTCGGGGATGGCGATGGAGGCGTTGAGCTGGTCGGCGATGCCTTCGAGAAAGCGCTGCTGCCGGAACCGCTCGTTGATCTGCGCGAACTCCGGGTTCTGGACCGCGGAGTATTCGACGCTGAAGTTGCCGCGGTCGGGCATGGTGGCCTGACCCTGCTCGTTGGCCATGCCCTTGATGACTTCGGCGCTGTTGGTATTCTCGCCCTGGCCTGTCTCGGTCGTGCCGCCCGTGTTCGCGTTCGCGCTGTTCGCGTTCCCGCCGTTCTTCTTCTTACAGCCGCCCGCTGCCAGGGCGATGCACACGAGGAGGGCGAGCGCCACGAGGGGGAACGCCCGCGACGTGTGGCGCGCGCCGCGGAGGGGGTTGATTGAACTTGCCATTAACTTATCCTTTCAACTGCCCGAAGGGAGATAAAGCTTAGAAGCTGATTGTGAATTAGAACGCAGGTGAATACCACAAAAAGGGCGACGCGCACAAGCCGAACGGAAGGTGGACGGCGGACGTGCCGATGTCGGATTGCGGATTGAAAGACAGCCGCTCTTCAATCCGCAATCCGAAATCCGCATTCCGCAAGCTATTGGCCGAGTCCGGCCGCGGCCCCGCCGTCCTTCAGGTAGGGCTTGAGCAGCGTCAGCCACGCGCCCGAAAGTCGCTCGTACTCGGTCGGGCAGCGCACAGCCCTGGCCTCAGGCAGCGGGTTGTTAACCATGCCGGCGTACTTCTGCTGATTGTGACCATAGACCCAGCAGATGATGTTGTACATGCGCTGCGCGTTCAGCGAGTGCTCGTCGGCCCAGAGCTGATCCAGCTCGCCCGCTGTCCGGCCAGACTGCGCCAGCTCGTCGTACTTCTGGCCCCACCACATCGCGCCGCTGATGGCCATCCGCTCGCCCTCTTCGCCGCCCGAGTCTACCAGCACGTAAGTCGCCAGTTGATCCACGGCGTCCTCTTCGCGGCCCGTCGAGGGCAGCTTCAGGAGGTCAATCAGACAGTGGCCCAATTCGTGGAAGAAGACGAAGGTGGTGGCCCCGCCGACGGCGTCTTCGAGTTGCTGCTGGTCTTTCGCCACCGTGCTGAAGCGCTGCGCCAGGTCTTCGATCAACTCATAGCACATGTTGATGGTACGCTCCGGCGGGCTCCAGAAAGCGTTTATTTCGCCGCACTCCTTGAAGACGATGGTCACGTCTTCCGGGATAGAGATGGCCGCGTTCAGCTCCGTTGCGACCTGTTCGAGTGAGCCGCCCTTCTTCAACTCCTCGTTCATCTGCCTGTACTTCTCGTTCTGTGGTTCCGAGTAGGCGATCTTGAAGTTGCCCCCGTCGGGGGCCGTGGCCTGGCCCTGCTGGTCGGCCATGCCCTGTAGGTCGCCGCGGCTCGCCGTCTTCGTTCCCGACGTGGTCGTGCCGCCAGAGTTCGAGCCGCCGAAGGGCGCGCTGCCCGTCGTCGCGTTCTGGTTCTTCGAGCACCCGGCGAGGAGGAGCGCGAAGGCCGTGACGAGGGCGACCGCAAAGGCGGAGGGTCTTAGTAGTGGAGATTTCTGGTGGGAGTAGGAGCGCTTGAAAAACTTCATGGGGCAAGTCCTTTCTGTTCTGAGACGTTCTGGATGAGAAACACCGCAAGACTGCTGAGACGTAAAATCAGGTGGCCTAATATCATAGATAACCGAGCGCGCACAAGCAGTTTTCCGGCGGGAGAGGTCTTCTGGGTTAACCGTCGGCCTTGACGCGCCCCCGCCGGATATTTTGCAGACGGCATTGACCCGGTCACAGGTCACGCGCCGCGGCCAGGGTCGTGAGCGGGGGCGTTTGCAGGCTGAAGGCTTGTGGGTTTTCGCCGATGATGGCGGCGGCGAAGAATCGCGGGACGTAGAGGGCGTTTTCGACGTTGAAGAGGTCTTGGAGGCGGTCGCGGTTGGCGTGCAGCGTCCAGAAGTTTCGGTCGGAGGAGCCGATCTCGCGTAGGCGGCGCAAGGAATCGCGGACACGCTCGGCCCCGCTGTTGAAGCTCAGGATGACGAGCGTCATGCTCTCTGCATCGTCGCCGAGTTCGGCTATGCGGTCGGCGATGTAGTGCGCGGCGGCCGGCGTCATCTTCTCCGCGTCGCACATCTCTTCGCGGGAGACGCCGTAGAGCTGCGCGGTGCTCGGCAGGAACTGGTAGAGCCCCTTCGCGCCGATGTCGTTCTCCAAACAAGGCTCGTATTCCGACTCGATGAGCGGCAGGTAGACGCCGACCAGGACGGGGACTTTGCGCTCTGCGAACGAGCGGCCGATGAGCGGCAGGTAGGGCGCGGCGCGCGCGTAGACGGAGCGCAGGTCGTCGTCGCCGTGAACTGTGGACTTGCTGCCGAGGCGCGCGACGTAATCGTCCACGTGCCGCTTGATGGCACGGAGCGCATCCTCGCTGAGGCGTGCGGGGCGCTCGCCCATGCGCGCGGAGATCTCCTGCTCGCATGCGTCTATGAAGGCAAGCTGCTCGCCTTCGGTCATCTCCGTGTAGAGCTTCGCGGGCGCAGGCGCGCGCCGCGCGAGTGAGCGGTTGTAGAAGAAAGTCACGGCGACGACCGCGAGCAACAGGCCGACGGCGATTAACGCTTTTAAGACGCGCCGCCGCGACGCGCGCTCCTGTTGCTCGGCGAGCGCAGGAACGAGAGCGCCGCTTTCGTGCTCGCCCTGCTGCGAGCCGCGCAAGGCTTCGAGCGCGCCGGGGCCTGCGAGATTCGCGGCGACGCCGAGGCTCAAGCCCCTTAAATCCTCCAGCATCTCCGCGGCGGTCGAGTAGCGCCCGTCTCTCTCTTTGCTCAGCGCCCTGGTGACGACGCGTTGCAGCTCAGTCAATTCGGCGGGCGCGTCCTCCGCGAAATTTAGTAGCGGCGCGGGCTCGCGCTCCAGGACCGCGACGAGCGCGTCCATGCGCGTCTCGCCTGCGAACGGCGCGCGCCCCGTGAGCATTTCGTAAAGCACGACGCCCAGGGCCCAGACGTCCGTGCGCTCGTCCACGGGCAAGCCGCGCGCCTGCTCCGGCGACATGTAGCCGACGGTCCCCATCACCATCCCGGCCTCGGTCTGGCCCAGAATTCTCGTGGGGGCCTCGCTCCCGAACTCCGCGGGCGGCGACTCCGTCAGCTTGGCGATGCCGAAGTCCAGAACTTTGACCAGGCCATCCTCGCGCCGCATGACGTTCTCCGGCTTGATGTCGCGGTGGATGATGCTCGCGGCGTGCGCCGCCGAGACGGCTGAGACGAGCTGGACGGCCGTGTCCAGAATCTCCGTGAGCGTGAGCGCGTCATCCTTGATCAACTCGCGCAGCGTCCGCCCGTCTATGAACTCCGTGCTGATGAAGTGAGCGCCGTCCGATTCGCCGACCTCGTGTATGGTCAGGATGTTCGGGTGGTTGAGGGCGGAGGCCGCGCGCGCCTCGCGCTGGAAGCGGCGCAGGCGCGCCGCGTCGCGCGCGAAGTAGTCGTGCAGAATCTTGAGGGCGACGGCGCGACCGAGCCGCGCGTCCTGTGCCAGAAAAACCTCGCCCATCCCGCCCGCGCCGAGCCGGCCCACAATCCTGTAACGCCCGACGACGCGCCCCACGTCCTCCGGCGCGTCGCCAAAGAGCACACGCGCGTCACGCGCGATGGCCGGCAGCTCTAAAAACTCGCCCGCCTCTTCGTGCGCGCTCAACAGCCCTTCGGCCTCGCCCAACAATTCGGGGTCGCCCGCGCACGCCTCGTCCAGAAACGACGCACGCTCCACCGGCGGGCGATCCAACGCCGCCTGCAACACCTCTTCGACCTGTTGCCAACGCTCAGGAGACATAGAACAAATAATGATGAATGCGGAATGCGGAATGATGAATTAAAGACAAAGGTTTTTTTAATTCCGCATTCATCATTCTGCATTCCGCATTGCTTTATAGAGCCAGGCGCGGGCGGCGCGCCAGTCGCGGCGGACGGTCATGGCGGAGACTTCGAGAACGTCCGCGGTCTCTTCGAGGCTCAGGCCGCCGAAGTAGCGCAGCTCGACGACGCGCGCCTTGCGCGGGTCGAGTTGTGCCAATTTTTCGAGCGCCTCGTCGAGCGCGATGAGTTCGGCGGCGCGCTCAGTGGCCATCGCGTGCGCCTCTTCGAGCGGGACCTGTTGGGCTTCCTCGCCACCGCGCTTGGCGTAGCGGCGGCGGCGCGCGTGGTCGATCAGGACGTGGCGCATGACCTGCGCCGTGACGGCGAAGAAGTGCGCGCGGTCCTGCCACTCGACGCGCCGCTGGTTGGCCAGGCGCAGGTAAGCCTCGTTGACGAGCGCGGTGGTTTCGAGCGTGTGCCCGCCACGCTCTGCGCGCATGTAGCGGTGCGCGATGCGGCGCAGCTCGTCGTAGACGAGTGGCGTCAGCCGGTCGAGCGCGGCCGTGTCGCCCCGCCGCCATTCGAGCAGCAGCTCCGTCACGTCCGGCTCTGATGAGATCGCAGCCATCGGGCCAGATTCTAGCATCTTTTCCCCGAAAAAATTTTCGCGCGCCGTGAACACTTTTCCCGACACTTCTCGCTTACACACACAGAGGGCCGGCCGCAGCGCTCGCGCTCTCGCAACTTAAATAATAAGTGAGGAATAGTTGATGAAACTCAAGAAGATGATCTTGCTCTCGCTCTCGCTCCTGCTCTGGCCGACGCTCTCTCTGCGCGCGCAGACGGGCAAACCCTATCAACAGATGACGAACGAGGAGCGCGCGGCCTTCGTCAACGCGCAGTCGCGCGCCGTCGCGCGCAATATTTCTGGCACAGAATACGAATTCACACAAAGCTTCGAGGCGGAAATCCAGAAGTGGGTCGAGAACTACGCCGCCCGCATAGGCAATCAGGACAGAGAACTGCGCGTCGTCTTCGAGCGCGGGCAGCGGGTCGCGCCCACGCTCGCGGCGGCCTTCAAAGCGCAGAACGTCTCGCCGCTGATCGGGCTCTACATCCCGTTCATCGAGTCGGAGTACGTCAACATCGAGTCGCCCAACACGGTCGGGGCCCTGGGCATGTTCCAGTTCCTGCCGAAGACCGGCGAGCGCTTCGGGCTGACGCGGCCGGAGCTGCTCGACGTGGAGAAGTCGGCCCGCGCCGCGGCGCGCTACATCACGAAAAATATGAAGCAGTTCAAGGACGACCCGATGAAGGAGGCGCTGGCGCTTTTGGCCTACAACCGCGGCGAGAGCAAAACGGCTGAGGCGCTCGCGCAAGTCCTCAACGACCAGAACAGGCGTTGCAGCATCTGCGCCCTCACGGACGCCCGCGCGCAGCTAGACCAGCACTTCCGCGACGAGAGTGTTCATTACGTCCCGCGCTTCTTCGCCGCCGCCATCATCGGCGAGAACCCGCAGGCGTTCGGCCTCGGCCAGCAACCGCTCTCGTCCTACTAAACGATGGACGCCGTACGGGAGTGGTGGATGGACAGGCGGCGGCTTTTTATCCACCCCTCCCCCGGCCCCTCGGCTCGTGAAAGACGCCAGTTACGATTTAGTCAAATCGTCGAGCAATTCCTGCGCGGAGTCTTTCATCTCCTGAACCCAGGGCGACCCTTCGGCGATCTCAAGTGACCGGGAGAATGCTGACAGGGCGGCCCGGCAGCTCTCCATGGCCGCCTCGGGTTGTTGCACATCGGCTTGCACAGCACCGAGCAAATGAAGCGTGGCGCCCCTGAAGGCGTGGGCCCAGGCGAAGTCGGGCGCGAGCCGCAGCGCCGTGTCGAAGGAGGCGATGGCTTCTTTTAAGGTCGCGGCGGCGTCCTCAAAACGCGACAGCTGGCCCTGCGTCTGACCGAGGCCCCTCAGCGTGAACCCCTTGTTGGCATGTATGTGCGCGAGGTCCGGCGAGATTCGTAGGGCCGCGTCGAGGCAGACGAGAGCCTCTTCGAAACTGACGAGCGCCTCCTCATGCCGCGACTGACTGTTTCGGATATCGCCGAGGCTCTGGAGCGTAGCCCCTTTGTTGATGTGAGCGATCACCGTTTCCGGCGCGAGCCGCAACGCCGCGTCGAAGGAAGCGAGCGCCTCCTCACACCTGACTGCTGCCTCCTCGTAATTCGACTGTAAGGCGTGCGCCGCGGCGAAGCTCCGTAGCGTGTGTCCTTTGTTGAGGTGTATGTCTACCATGTCGGGCGCGAGCCGCAGCGCCGAATCAAAGGAGGCCAGCGCCTCCTCGAAGCACCTGACCGCCTCCTCGTGCCGTGAAAGTTGCGTTTGCGCATCGCCGAGGCCGCGAAGCGTCATCCCCTTGCTGACGTGGACAAAGGCAACGTCGGGCGCGAGCCGCAGCGCCTCGTCGAAAGAGGCCAGAGCCTCACGGTGGCTGACTATCGCCTCCTCCTGCCGCGACCGTTGGAAATGCAGCTCCCCTATGGCTTGAAGCGTGACCCCCTTGATGTAGTGAGCGATCCTGCTGTCGGATGCGAGCCGTACCGCCTCGTCGAGGGAGGCAATGGCTTGCTCGTAAGAGGCCAGCGCCTCCTCATAGCGCGACCGCACCGCCAGCGCATGGCCGAGGGAGCACAGCGCTCCCCCCTTCCCGACATGAATATCCGAAGAATCGGCCAGGAGCAGCAGCGCGGCGTCGAAGGAGGCGAGCGCGCCCCTGTAGCTCGCCTCCGCCTTTTCAGACTTCGACTGTAGCGTTTGCAGCCGACCGAGGGCCTGAAACGCGAGCCCCTTATTGGCGTGGGCCTGGCCGCTGTTCAGCCCGAGCCGTATTGCCTCGTCGAGGGAGACGAGCGCACGCTCGTAGCTCGCCTCGGCCTCTTCGTATAGCGACAGTTGGTTATACAATTCGCCGAGGGCCGCGAGCGCCATCCCCTTGTTGTTATGGATGTTGGGCAGGTCCGGTTCGAGCCGCGACGCCGCATCGTAAGAGGCGATGGCTTCGAGTAGTTCCTGGCGGGCCTCGTCGTAGCGGGCCATCGTTAAATAGTATTCGCCCTCCTCGGCTGAGACGAGCCCGCGGTCGAACTCCGTTTTAATCACTAGCTCATTCCGCACGCCGAGGAGCGCCTGGCAGAGTTCAACGCGGCCAGACTTGAAGGCGTTCCTGAACACCTCTGACCACTCCTCGACGCCGCGCGCCGGGTCCAACTGGTTGGCGTGATAGATGGCCTCGGCGACGCCGCCCGCGTCGCCGCGCTCGCGGTAATGCTTTTCGAGCACCGCGTCGGCGCGGCCTAAAACGTCGTCACGGCGCTCACGCATGAGCCGCCGCAGTAAGTCGTGTACGCGATACCAGCCGTCGCCGCGCCGCGTCGTCGGCCACACGAAGGAGAATCGGGTCAGGATTTGGAAGGACGGCTCGGTCGCGTGGAACCAGAGCGCCCCGCCCAGCTTGAAATAGGTCTCCCTGTTGAACGCCCGGCACGCGCTCAGCGCGCGAATGGCGTAGTGAATTTCTTCGTCCACGTAGCGCAGCAGGCGGTCAACCAGTTCGTTCTCTTTATCCACGGCCTGTGGCACGCTGCGGAAAGCCTTCGGAGCCAGCGGCGTCCCCTTCTTCGCCGCCGCCGCGACGATGTCCACGCAGAGGCCCAGGTAGAATGGGTGAACCTGGCCCGGCGCGACGCGTGCGCAGGCGATCAGGGCCTGTTGCATCTCGTCGTCGAGGACCCCGGCCCGCTCCAGGTACAGCGCCGCGTCGGCTTCCGAAAGGTGCCCGATGAGTTGCGCGTCGAGAAGCTCGTCGCTGATTTTCACCTTGCTGGCCTCGGCCCACCGCGGGCGGTCGCGGCCGGCCAGCGCCACGATCACCCCGGCCGCACGGTTCAGCGTTAGTATCAAACCCCGCAGCCATTCATCCCTGTAGAAGAAGCGGTCGCGGGAGAGGTTCGGCTTCTCCGTCCCCCAGAACGCCTCGTGCGTGTCAAAGAAGAGCACGACCCTCCGGCGCGCGTCGTCTAGGGCGACGGCCGCGTTGAGGTCTTCGGCGAACAGGTACGGCAGCCGCGCGGCCAATTCCTGTTCGGGGTCCATGCGCTGAATCGCTTGCACACGCTCCTCGTCAAGTTGTCGCCGCTGCCGGTAGAGTGTGAACCAGTCTCTCGAATGCTTGCTGAAGATGTTCAGGAACACTTTCGCCACGGTCCCCCAGGACGTGCTCCCGACGGCGTTGACGATCTCGGCGGCGAGGTCCGTTTCTTCGGGCGGGAAAAGGCTTCGGCGCTTCTCGTCGGTGAGGTTGCCGGTCCTGTGTAAATACCAGACGCAGGCAAAATCAAAGAGGGGGAAACGCAGGCCCTGGCCGGCCAGGGCGCGGCGCATCGTCGAGAGGGCGGAAAATGCGTCGAGCGGTCGGTAGTCCTTGACCGCCCCCCCGAAATCCACCAGCGAGGACGGCACGACCTCCGCCCCTTCGGCCTTCTCGACGTGCTCGCAGAACTCCTCGTCGGAGGCGGCTTTCACGTATTCCCAGTTCTCCCGGCTCAGACGTTTGCAGTAGTGTTCGCGCAGGTAGTTCAAAAGCAGCGTCTTGCCGTTACCCCCGTCGCCGTAGAAGAACAGGACGCGTTCGCGGGGTGGGTCGTCGTTCAGATACTCTGAGAAGAGGCGGATGGCTTCGCGCCGGTCAGTGAAAAGCTTTAATGCGGGCCTTAAATCTGTAACACTGTCATCATGTCCGGCCTCGTCACTCGTGACCATGTGCGGTCTCTCCCTGTTCTGTCGCGCATTCACGATGCCGTTGAGGGCTGATCCTCCTGCGGCCCGGCGTCCGAGACAGCCACGTCTTCGCGCGGGGGTTGACGCCCGCAGGGACCAGCCAACAACGGCCGCCAACTTTTATCCCCGGCGACGGCAAAACTCAAGCCTTATTTTGAAGCACGGCGGATTTCCGCCTCAAGTCGTTGCCAGGTTAGATACCACCTTCGCCTGCTAAAAGTGTCCCCGAATCTGTTCACGCCAGACTGCAACGGCTGAGACTCCACCTTTATTTCTTGCCGAAGTTAACCCGAATATTTGCAGTAGCCCTGCTGAATTGATTAGAAATTCAGCAGGGCTACTGCGCGGTACTAACAGAATTAGTTGCCGAAAGTACAAATCTCACTTAAAGACTTGCATCAAGCGCACACGGACGGCGTCTTCAAAGTTGAGAAGTGTGTTGCCAACAATAAATCTGCGCGCCGTTGACGCGACTGATACTAAGCGGCCTTTCTCAGCCTGACGGTGCTCGCACCACTTGGAACATTTGGGACGCGGGTTATGGGAACGCAAGACAGGAAGCCGACGGACGATCTCTTGAACAATACAAACCCCAGCAGGGCGCCCAATGCATCATTACAGGCCATCAAATAAAGCGGGCTAAGTTGGTTGCTGGCGGCGCAATAAAGCAGAGTCGGCGCCAACAGG
Source organism: uncultured Acidobacteriota bacterium (assembly GCA_963848875.1). Taxonomy (GTDB): domain Bacteria; phylum Acidobacteriota; class Blastocatellia; order Pyrinomonadales; family Pyrinomonadaceae; genus QHXM01. The sequence continues at coordinate 2,046,440 of CAWKFJ010000005.1, read as the reverse complement.
GTAAGCGCCGCCCCGGCGAAAAACTTCATCTTCTCGAATATGATCTCATTACTCTGTGAGTAATAACCTCCGAGAAAAATTTTTCTTCCGATGGTCGTGTTTCACAAGAGATGTTGACGATTATGGCTGTCAATGTAGAACTTAATGACGGCCTCAGGCATCACCTGGGTCTTTGCAAAGCAGAGAGTTCGCCGCTGCAACCTCTTCAGATGAGTGCGGAAGTTCAGGTTCTGGCGCTCGACGTCTTGCATCCAGCGTTTCCCGACCCAATGCTGCGCCCACGGAACTAACTTCCGGTAGCTCTTCCACTCGTCGGTGCAGAAGCGCAGGACTCGGCAACCCTTGAGCTGCTTGAAGAGCCGCCGACAACTTTGGTCCGTCCGCTCGCCAATAAGCCAGGCGACGATCTGTTTCGAGTGTGGCTCGAAGGCGTACCAGAGCCAGGCTGGCTGCTCCTTCTGGCCGACACACGACCACCTCTCATCTATTTCCAACTCCGTGATGTGCTCAGGCAGGCGCGGCCTGCGGACCCTTGCGGCGTGACGGTGCAACAGTTTCAGGACCGTGTTGGTGCTCAGGCGCAAGACCCTAGAGATGTCGCGGATGCCGCAGCCGTTGAGGCTCAAGGGGACGACCAGTTGGCGGACCTCTTGGTCATGGCCCCGGTTGGTGTAATGGGTGATGAACTGTCGCCGACACCTCTGACAGCGGTAGCGTTGTTTGCCGGCGCGACTTATGCATGCTTGATGACGTTCCCGCGGGAACAGCTCGGGCAGGTGGTTTCTTTGGTTTGCACGACTCAAGAATAACCTGCCCGAGTCTTTTCTTTTCAAACATCTCTTGTGAGACACGACCATCATTCTTAACTTGTGTGTGAATAAATTTGACGGCATTAAATATGATGATTATCATTTGCCGGATTTAGCGGACTCAACCGTATTATGTCCTCTCATATTCGTCCGATCTTCGAGGAGAATTTTGTCGCTAACCTTTATTGATTTGTGTGCTGGGCTTGGCGGATTTCACAAAGCTTTAGCAGATTTGGGACACAAGTGCGTATACGCTTGTGAAATTGACGACACATTGCGCGAACTCTATTTGAAGAACTTCCCTAATATGAAAGGCAAGGTTTACGGAGACATTAGGAAAAGACAAAACATTAAAGCCATTCCGGCGCATGATGTCCTGTGCGCGGGATTCCCGTGCCAACCGTTCTCCAAATCCGGGTCACAGAAAGGCATGGCAGATACAACGCATGGAACGCTTTTCCATGAAATCGTTAAAGTCCTTAAAAAACATAAAACCGAATTCGTTATTCTCGAAAATGTAGGCAACTTCGAGCGGCATGATGGAGGGCGTACATGGAAAGTAGTTAAGCAAACGCTCGAAAAGCTCGGCTACCATATTAGAGGAACCGAGCATCTGTCTAGCGGAGGCAACGGCTTACTTTCCCCGCACCACTTGGGCTTTCCGCATACAAGGGAAAGGTTCTACATGGTCGCTCGCCGAGGAAAACAGTTCCCGGTTGATCCCTTCCCCGAAGCGGATCGCGCTCGAGAAACATCCCTAACTACCATCGTACAGCGGGTCCGGGAATTAAAGAGGATTGATTATGAAGAAACCCGGCTAACTGAGCAGCAGTATGAATGTATCGAGCACTGGAATCTACTGCTCAGGCGCATGCCGGAAAAGATAGAACTACCATCCTTCCCTATCTGGAGCGATGAGTTAGATGCAACTTATCGTTTTGATGAACACACGCCGTACATGATGACTACACGCGCGTTGAGACTTGCGGTAAGGACTCACCCACAATATACCTGGGATATGACACATGAGGAATTAATTAAACTCCTACCAGCTTACGCGGGATCTAAAGACCCCTTCTTTCCTGAGTGGAAGGTACAGTTCATTCGGCAGAATCGTAAATGGCTGCAAGAGAACCAGCGGTACTTTTCAAAGCGATGGGTTGAGAAGTTGCGCCGATTTCCGCCGTCACTCAGAAAGTTTGAATGGAACTGTAACGGCGAAGAGCGTGACTTGTGGCAACATGTCCTGCAATTCAGACCGTCAGGCTTACGTATAAAGCGTTATTCTACTTCTCCTGCGTTAATAGCCATGACCAGCACCCAAATTCCTATTCTGGGGCCTAAGCGACGGTTTTTAACGCGTATAGAAGGGTTGCGCTTGCAGGGCTTTAGCGATGGGCATATATTACCAGAATCGCGCAACATAGCCTTTAAGGCTTTAGGAAATGCTGTCCATGTTGAGGTGGTGAAGGAAATAGCCCGGAGATTGCTGTCCTCTAATCCCGTTGTCCCCATTCCTCCCGTGGAAAGTCAGCCGTGCCAAGACTTCAGGCAACTTAATGAAGACAACTTAGCGCAGGCAGCATAACAATACTCCCCAAGCCGCTACGTAAATAATTCTCACAGAAGAAAGACCTTTGTAATGCCCATACCAAAACCTCGCATCAGAGTGACGGAGCTCGGAGAATTTATCCGCCACAATTCATGTGAACGCCGCTTTAAGCTAGAGTACAACGCTCGCAATGAGGCCACAAAATTGCCCTTTGCCGCGCGCTTTTTCAATTCTATTGACCCTGTACTTGAAGAGGCAGGTAGAGAGCATGAAAAGAGATGGGAAGATTATCTGAAACGGTCAGGGCTGGCTGACGTCACCGGATTTTCCAGCAAGCCAGCGGCAACGCCGCATAAGGATAAAAAAACCGAGTGGTCGGATTTCGCGTCCCGTATCAACGCAATCAACCTGACGAATGGGCAAATGGCTTACGGACGCGAAATTGCTGTAAGCGGTAGTATCGGAGCTTTCGATGTAGATGGCAGAATAGACTTTGTCATTGTCATGTGGCGCGATGGCCGCCCGCGCCTTCGCCTTGTGGAATCCAAAGCTAGCCGTCGTGACCGAACCTATCATCGGATTCAGGTGACGGTCTACCGTATGCTGGTCAGCCAAATTCTATCCTCTTACCCCATATTCGTTGCCGGCGTTTCTTTGACTCCTGATGATATTGAGTGTGTGGTTGCACGCATCGATGAAAATACTAACCAAGGACAGGCGATCCTCGATCTGATCCCGTTTAACTTGGATACCGAACAGACAGATGTTGAAATACTTTTGGAACCAAGTGGGTTGCTTGAGAATGTCATCAACACACCGGTCGGTGATGTCAGTTATCGGCTGGAGGAAAAGTGCGACGGCTGCATATTCAATGTCTATTGCCTACCCGAATCAGCAAGAGAGCGCCGCCTTGAACTGTTAAGCTTAGAGCCTTCGACAGTCCGCTCTTTACGCAACTGCGGAGTGCCTAACATTGATGCCTTAGCCACGCTTGATCTGGCCGGGCCGGAAGCTTCGCATTTACGCTCCACTCACACCTTCACGGAAAACCTCGTCCAGTTAAAACAGTCAGCGCGCTCTCGAAGTAAAACCTTGCCGGGTGGCAGCGCCGATCCGGACTCTTATCAAGTTGAGGCGTTGCGGCACGCAGGTAGCGGGCAGCTTCCACCACACTCAACTGATGGAATACCTCTAGTTCGGATTTACCTCTCTGTAGATTATGACTACGTCGAGAACCGCATAGGCGCATTGTCGGCCCACATCACTAAAAGTGCATGGCAAATTCACACCGACGCTAAATGGGACGAGGCGAATAGGAGATGGATTTTCGATCCTGAAGTTAAGGAAAGGCGAGTTGCCGACGTCGATGAGAACGGCAAGAAAACATACGAAAAAAGGGCGCTTGAAGGTCGGGAGGTCATCGAGTTTAAGTCGTCTCCTTGGACGGGACGATATAACGAGGACACTGGCTCCGAGCGCGAGTTGATTCAAGGGTTCTTACGAAAGCTGATCGACGCCATCGCCGAAGTCGCTGAAGGCGATCATGCACCAATCCATTTCTACGTATGGTCAAAGAATGAGATCGCTCATTTAATAGAGGCATGTGCGCGCGCTGGGACTGGGTTGCTTGGGCATTTACACGAACTGCTGGGCTGCCGTGAAAGCCTGGAACAACTAATCTATTCATCAATTAAGGATGAAGTTGATCACCGCTACGCGCTCGGATGGACGGGACGGGGTTTGGCAGTCGTGTCATCATTGACTTGGTATGGGAGACGCTACCACTGGGCACGGAAACTCTCGGGGCGGGAAGTTAAACTAGACCATATCTTCGAGCAGGACATTTTTGATTTCAAATCTACTCTTGGATTAAAGCTCGATAACACGTGGGCGCGCGATGGCGAGGCATCGTCCCCTCACAAGTTTGAAATCCGCAGCCGCTTCAATGACTCGCTCACTGCTCCTTACTGGCGCGCATACTGGGGCATGTTGAATCCTAACAAACCCGAGCTTTCACCGCGCGTGCGAGATGCCATCCAACGATACAATCAAGCAGCCAAACCAAGGCATCTAGAGGAGTACTTTCGCGCTCGCGTCCACGCCTTACGCTGGGTAGAAGAGAGCGTGCTGATAAAAAACACTGATATCACCAAGCCCATGATGGACCTCGCTGAATTGCAGAACTTCACTTTAGGCGTGAATGATCCGGCGCGGGCGGCGATCGATTTCCTCCGTCTAGACCAGCACGCTAGCATGACAGAATGGATTGCCGATCATCTTATTCCGCCCGCTACTAGAGTACCAAAAGGACAGACCATCCCCGTAACAAACATAAGAGTCACAGCTCCGAACCAGTTATTAGTAGACATAGACCTAACGGGCTACGACACAGATTATAGCTCGCTGGAAGCACGGTGCGGCTTCGTTGAAGGGGGTTTCGTCAGACTAACCGTTTCCTCTGATGACCCGCACCGCGGGCAGACTTTTAACATGCTGATGGGCGTCGGGAGCAACTGCATTATTGATGACATAAATTGGGCCGCACGGCAGGTCAGTTTGTCAGTCATCCCGTGGCGTGCGTCCTCAAGATACATCTTGCGCAGCCTGGCTTTTGAAGACCAGAGCGCTGTCTTTTACACGCATGGGACGATTGACGATAGTCCTTCCGACTACGTACGCGGACGGGTTGATGCACGTCTTAGTTCACGATTAGGCAGCCATGTCTATGATTGGTTTAATCCCCAAGCGCCTAATGTCCCTGTGATCACTCCGTTACCCACCCCTACTCTAGATGCCTACGATGGGCTTTTGCAAAATCTGTTACTGCCGCCCGGCGGGAATAATCTGGCGGAAGATCAGCGACGTGCAATCATCGATGGATTAGGAAGCAAGATCCAGCTTCTTCAAGGCCCTCCGGGAACGGGTAAAACAACTACCTCTGCGGTGGCAACTTTGTTGCGAATTCTAGCGAGGCGCTCGATCAGGGAGGTCATATTAATAGGGGCCACCACCCATCCAGCGATTAACACTCTTCTCAACAAACTCGAACAAGTTCTGCCTATATTTTCCGCGCATGCATCGAGTAACGGGCAAGCTATGCCGCCCGTTAAATTATGTAAGGTGCATTCCAGTGAAGACTACGAGAGGACGGGCGGAAGCATAGAGGATTTCCCGACCAATCGGGCCGTATCAATTGTCAAGAAACTACGGAAGGATAGCGTTCTTGTTATCGGCGGTACGACTAGTGCAATCCTCAAGATGACGGACAAACTCGCGGGCAGCGCCGATTTCCCGAACGATTTCCAGGTTCCAATGCTGATCCTCGACGAAGCCAGCATGATGGTGTTTCCGGATTTTCTCGCGCTAACTACACTTGTCGACCCGGGTGGCGAAATCATGCTTACCGGTGACCACCGCCAATTAGCGCCAATTGTCACATACGACTGGGACCGCGAAGACCGCCCGCCCGTGCTTCTTTACCAGCCCTTCGTTAGCGCGTACGAAGCCGTGCAGCGGATAAAAAGAGACGTCGGATTAAACGCAGGTGTCGTTATTCCGGATGAGGCGATCGTCCTCTCAAGGCTTTCCTTCACCTTCCGGCTTCCGGCGGAAATACGCGACCTTATCAGCCGCCTGTACCGTCTTGATAACATCGAGTTGCAAGGGCTACCAGCCATCTCCGCAACCGCTGCAAACCGCACCAGTGGATTGAATGCGTGGCAAAGTGTTTGGGAGGGCGAGACCGGTTTGTATCTCGTCCTACATGACGAGCGTGGGTCGAAGCAAAGTAACGAAACGGAAGTCGCCATCATCGAACAAATATTGGAAGCTGGCGGAGATCAACCCGGTGGCTCTGTCGCCATCGTTACGCCTCATCGCGCTCAAAGGACGTCACTGAAAACGCGCTTAGCCCGCTTCAGCGAATCCGTCGATGTGATTGACACAGTAGAGCGCTTGCAGGGGGGCGAACGCCCAACCGTGATAGTTTCTGGTACGGCGAGTGATCCGGCAGCTATAAGCGCCAGCGCAAAATTCATCCTTGATCTTAATCGCTCAAACGTCGCCTTCTCGCGCACGCAACGGCGGTTGGTCGTCGTGGTTTCCACATCACTCCTGAACCATGTGCCGGTTGAATACAAAACATACGAATCCACCATGTTATGGAAATCGTTGCGTTCGATCTGCACGGACTTGGTCGCCACTGACAATTTGGGAGGTTACGCTGTAAGGGTTTTGACCCTTCCTATAAGGTAAATTTTAAGTAGTAAGGCAAATGACATTTATCTTTTAGCTCTTTGAACTCTACTTTGTACTCTAAACATACCTTAATAAAGTTGGGTTACAAAACAGACCTTCGATTGGAGGTTAACGTAATTAGTTGCCGAAACGGCAACTAATTACGTTAAATCGCACCGGCGCGTGACGCGGACGCCGGTGCGCCAGTCTTCGTTGAGGTCGAGGCGGTAGATTTCGATGGCGGGGGTGATGGAGCGCGCGAGTTGGTGGAGGGCGCGGTGGAAGCGTAGGGCGGGGGCGACGAGGTAGACGAGGGGTGGTTCGTCTGCGATGGGCGCGTCGCCGAAGAGGTGGGCGCGGTGGATGTGGCCGGCGCGGCGGTGGGCCTCGACGCGACGCCAGTAGTCTGCGGCCTGTAGGACGTGTTCGCGGTCTTCGGAGACTTTCAGTTCGATGACGATGAGGCGGCCGTCGCGCCTGAGGGCGAGAAGGTCAATCGGGCGCGGGTGGCCGCCGGCTTCCTGTGTGAGGCGGAACTGCGCGAAGAGCGGGGCGAGGCGGAGGCCGGGGTCTAAGCGCGTGATGTCGCGCCTCAGTATTGATTCGAGCCAGGACTCTGGCGCGGCGCGGTAGAGCGCGTGGCGGCGGTCGGCCGTGGCGGCGCGGCGATGCTCGGTCAAGTCGCGCAGCAGTTTCGTCCATTCGTCCAGCGTCTCTTCATCGAGCAGGCGGCGCGCGCCCTCGACGCCGAACCAGACGCGCTCGCTGTTCATCACGCGGCGCACGCGCGCGAAGGCGAGGCCGCGGAAGCGCAAGGTCTCCGCATGGCGCGAGTACACGACGTCAATCGCATCGGGCGCGTGGGCCAGGATGCGCGCGGCCGTCTCGCTCAAGGTGTTCGGCGCGGGGCGGCGCAGGTGGCGCGGCAATTCCCTCCACAGTTCTTCAAGCGCGGGCGCGCGCACGGGCGTGAGCGCTTGCCACTCGTCGTCCAACTCGTAGAGCTTGATAGCGCGGCGCAAGTCGTCGCGGAGCAGCGCGAGTTTCTGTGCCAGAAATTCGACACTGCCCCGCCCCGCAATCAGCCACAGCTTGCCAGGGGAGTTGCGCTGCTCCTGTGCGCGCGCGAACCAGAGGAGCGCGTTGGAGAGGAAGGCGTCAACGCCGCGCCCTTCGGCTTCGGCGATGTCACAGGTCACGGCGATGCGCTCACGGCCCATGCGCCGGAGCATGATGCGCGCGTATCTTCCGGGCTCGCCCCGGCGCGCGCCCGTGCTCAGGCCGGCGCGCTCCAACACCACGCCGCCGAGCATGGCTGAGGCCAGTTTCGCCAGGCGCAGGCTCGCACGCCGCCGCGCGTCGCCCAGGTGCGCGGCGCGCGCCGAGGCTGAGGCGCGCGGGATGAGTTCGAGGCGCGCGCTCTCCGCGCCCATGCGCCGCGACGCCGTGAGCAGGAGTTTTTCTCCCGTCCACTCCCAGGCCGTCACGCGCCACATTTGCGCGCCGCGGTCGCCCCAGCAGGTGAAGACCAGCCGACCGTGCGCGACGCGAAAGTCGCACTCGCCGTTCCTCAGAGTCACGGCCGCGCCTGCGGAGCCGACGACGTAGAGCCACTCGCCGTGGCCGTCAACCAGCTCTCTCAGACGACGCGCGGCCTCAGTGGCCGCCTCCTCGTTTGTGAGACGTTCGAGCATTCGACGTTGCGGGTGGATTGCGGGTTAAGGGTGGGCGAGTAGCTTTCGTTCCGCAATAGGAACCGCTCTATAGCGTGTGTTAACATTTCGTGTCAATCAAAAAATGGAAATTAAGGACAGCGGAAGTATGAAGAACGTTTACCTGGCCGGCTCGGCGCGCACGCCCATCGGGCGCTTCGGCGGGACGCTCGCCAGTTGGACGGCCGCGGACCTGGGCGCGGCGGCCGCCGCCGAAAGTCTCAAACGCGCGCATCTCAAACCGGACCAGATTCAGGAATCCATCTGGGGTTCTGCGCGCCAGGCCGGTGGCGGGCCGAACGTCGCGCGCCAGATTACTTACCGCGCCGGCGCGCCCGAAACTGTGCCAGCCTACACGGTCAACCAGGCGTGCGGCTCGGGGTTGAAGGCCATCATCCTGGCCGCGCAGGAGATCATGTTGGGTCGGGCGCGCGCCGTGCTCGCGGGCGGGACAGAGAACATGTCGCGCGTCCCCTATTACGCCGAAGGGGCTCGATGGGGCGCGCGCATGGGGAACGTGGAGCTGGTTGACGGGATGTACCGCGACGGCTTTCTGGACCCGTTGTCGGGTCAGGTGATGGGCGAGACGGCGGAGACGCTCGCGCGGCGCTACGAAATCTCGCGCGACGAGCAGGACGCCTACGCCCTGCGCTCGCAGCAGCGCGCGGAGGCCGCCATCACTTCGGGCCGGCTCGACAGAGAGATCGTCCCGCTTGAGATTAAAGGCCGCAAGGGCGAGTCCACCCTCTTCGCGCGCGACGAGCATTACAGGGCCGGGACGACCATCGAGTCGCTCAAAAAACTCGCGCCCGTCTTTAGCCGAGAAGGGACTGTGACGGCCGGCAACTCTTCGGGCATCACGGACGGCGCGGCCGCCCTCGTCGTGTTGGATGATGAGATGTTGAAGGAGTCGGGCGCTGAGCCCGAAGCGCGCGTGGTGGACTACGAAATCACGGGCGTCGCGCCAGAGATCATGGGCATCGGCCCCGTGCCGGCCGTGCGCACACTGCTCGCACGACAGAAGCTCAAGCTGGACGAGATAGACCTCGTCGAGCTTAACGAAGCGTTCGCCGCGCAGGTCATCGCGTGCGACCGCGACCTGGGTTTCGACGCGGAGCGTTTGAACGTCAACGGCGGGGCCATCGCCTTGGGTCACCCAATAGGCTGCACGGGCGTGAGGATCACGACGACGCTGCTCCACGAGATGAAGAAGCGCGGGGCGCGGCGCGGGCTGGCGACACTGTGCGTGAGCGGCGGCATGGGTCTGGCGCTCCTGGTCGAGCGCGTCTGAAGCGGAAGATGAAAACGCTCGCCCTTCTGTTTCTGTTAACGCTTGCGCTCGCAGCGGCGTCTTGTAAACGCTCGGACGTTTCGGTTAACCAGAACTCGGCCGGGACGCCGACCGCCACGGGCAAGCCCTCTTCGGTTCCGCCCTTCCAGACGAAGGAGCCGGAGCGTTACCAGGCGACGCGGGTCATGATGGGCGGCGAGGGCGAAGGCAGTCGCAGCGAGGTGTTTATCGCGCGCGACGGAGAGCGCCGCCGGGAAGAGTACGTGGAAGACACGGGCCGGCATGTTTACATAGAACTGCCGGAGGGGCGTTACATGCTGCTGCCCGCGAAGAAGTTGTACGCGGAGGTGAAGACAGAGACGGGCAGCCGGGACGGGGGCTCTGAAGTTCCGCCGGACTTTTCCCCGGAGAAGCTGCTCAACGAGTCGCGGCCTGAGACTGTTTACGAAAGGCTCGGCGAAGAGAATGTAAGCGGGCGGCAGGCGGTCAAGTATCGCGTCACGGTGCGCGACCCGGAGAAGGGGCCGACGCTCATAGAGAGTCTGATCTGGGTTGACGAGCGGCTGGGGATGCCCGTCAAATCCGAGACGACGACGTTTGGCACGCAGGTGACGATGGAGCTGCGCGACATTAAGGAGACGGTTGACGCGGGGCTGTTCGAGCTGCCGGCCGACTACAAGAAGGTCGCGCTCGAAGAGATTTTCGCGCAGGCGTTGGGACAGACTGGCTCCGGGCCGTGACTAGCCTGGGGGCCAACCCTGCGTGTCGCGCAACGCATCCGAAGTTGGCGCATTGAATGATTAAGCTTGAAAGGTGAATGCTCAAGATCGTGAATAAGAAATCGCTCGCAGTAGTTCTCGCCGTCGGCCTCGCGCTCACGGTCTTCTCTTTGTCCGGCGGCGCGCAGACAAAACTCGCGCCGTCAGCCGCGGCCATCGTCGTCCCGGCCCCTGCGGCCCCTTTAGACCGGCTCCCGCCGTCGGACCTCGTGGCGTTCGTCAACGTCAAGCGGCTGATTACGGAGGCCGCGCCGAAAGTCTTCGCGGACGACCCAACGAAGCTCGCCGAGTTCAACGCCGAGATCGACGGCTTCAAGACCAAGACGGGGATTGATGCGCGCAGCTTCGAGTCAATCGCCGTCGGCCTGCGCTACCAGAACCCGTCCGCAGGGGTGACGACGGCCGACACGGTCGTCATCGCACAGGGCACGTTCAACGCGGGCGCGCTCGTGGCAGCCGGCCGCCTGGCCTCCCAGGGCAAGTACCAGGAGCAGAAATACAAGGACGCGACCATCTACATCTTCACCGTCAACGACCACGTCAGCGTCCCCGGCCTGATGAACATGCGCGTTCGTGAACTGGCTGTGACGACGCTCGACGCGAACACGCTCGCCTTCGGTGAGCTGCCGGCCGTGCGCGCCACGCTCGACGCGCGCGGCGTGCGCGCAGGCGCCGGGAACGCGGACCTCGTCCGGCTGGCGACGCGTCAGCCCAACGCGCTGATGGGCTTCGGGGCCAACGTGCCGCCGTCGCTCTCGCAGGGCATCAAGATTCCCAACGACGAGATCAGCCGTCTGATAGGCTCCATCCGCCAGGCGTACGGCTCCGTCGGCACGACCGCCAACGGCTTCGACCTGATGGCGATTGCGCGCACAGAGAAGGCCGACGACGCCAAGTCGCTGAGCGAGACGCTGACGGCGCTCAAGCAGTTCGGCAGCGTCGTCGCGGGGCAACTCCCCGCCGAGCAGAGCAAGCTCGCGCAGAGCGCGCTCGACACCATGAAGATCAGCTCCGCGGGCACAGAGACTTCCATCAGCTTCCAGCTACAGCAGGCGGACATCTCGACCCTGCTGCGCGTGCTCAAGCCGAAGACGCAGAGTGCAGCGCCCGGAGCCCAGAGTCCACAATGAACCGCTTTTGAGAAAGGCCATCATGAATAGAAAATCCTACTTCTCTCTTCTGGCGTTCGCCGTGACTGTTCTGGCGGCGGTCGTTTTCGTCGTCGGATACAACCAGGGCACGCGGGCCGCGTCCGCCGGGGGCGCGCTCGCGTTGCTTCCCTCCTCCGACTTCGTCATCAGCATAGACGTGCAGCGCGCGCTCAACGACACGCTGCCCGCCGTGCTCGCCCAGAACCCCGCGGCGCTGGCGAAGATGAACGCCAAGCTCGAAGAGTTTCAGCGCAAGACGGGCGTCAACCCGCGCGCCTTCGAGTCAATCGCCGTCGGCGGCCGCCTCAATCCCGCTCGCCCCGGCAAGGACGCGGACGCGGTCGTCATCGCGCAGGGCAGTTTCAAGTCGGACGAGCTGTTGGAGACGGCCTTCGCGTCAGCCAAGGCGCAGGAGCCGCGCTTGCAGCGAGAGGAACAGCAGTACGAAGGCCACAGAATCTTTCTCATCTACTCGACGCGGACTCACGCGGACGACGCGCGGGACGGCAAGAGCGTCGCCGAGGCGGAAGCTAGTGCCAAGTCGCGCGCCAGGTCCGAGAAGATGGCCGTGACGGCGCTCAACGCAAACACGATTGCCATCGGCGAACTGGAATCCGTGCGCGCGGCGATTGACGCGAGCCTGGGGCGCAACCGCGTGGACGAGGAGCTGGTCAGGATGGCGACAGAGACGCCCGGCGCGATCTTGAGCTTCAGCGGCAGACTCCCGCAGAAGGCGACCGCGAAGTCCGCGGACGGTTTCATCGAAAAATATTTCGCCTCGATACGCCAGTTCTACGGCTCGTTCGGCGCGGACGGCGCGGACGCCCACGCCAGCCTCAACCTCCGCACGGAGACGGCCGAGCAGGCCAACGATTTGGGCCAGGCGCTCAACGCCTTCAAGTCGCTCTCGGCCTTCGGCTTCTCCCGCTCTGGCGGCAGCCAGGCCCAGGGCGATTCGCTCGCAGACCTGCTCAAGGGCCTCAGCATCAACACGCTCGGCAACGAAGTCCAGATCAGCGTCCGCGTCCCCCAGACGAGCTTCGCGCCGCTCATGCGCATGCACTAAGCCCGCCCGCAATTGAACATGTAGGCAGCGGGCTTCATCCTTCAGCCGGCCCACGGAGGATGAAGCCCGCGCCTTTGCTTAAAAGGCCGCCGCTCAAAACATCCCTTCGCCCTTCCGCTCGTTACCTTGCCGTTCAATTCAATCAACCAGATTTTCCTTGCGTCCTGGGCCGGAAAGTAATAGAAATGCCGCTCTGTCAATCGAGTTGGAGGCAATCCTCTAATGCCGGCTTTAACTCGCACCACTCCGACACCTCTATCAGGCGGCGCGTGGGCCAAGTCGCTCCTGATGCTGTTAATATTTTTAGCGCCCGCCCCGCCGGTCTCTTCCCAACCCCAGCCCGCCCGCACACGCGACACCGTTATCGAAGAGATCAAAGTTTACGCGGGCCGCCACGTCAAGAGCGGCAGTCCGATGCAGACACAACTCGTAGTTGACCTCTACCGAGACAACACAGTGGGGCTGAGCCGGAACGAGATCGCGCAAATCTACGAGGAGCACTACACTCAACTGAAGGCCGCTGCCGAGCCCGGCCCGTGGGGCGAGATATTCCCCAAGGCGGGGTGGATTGCGGCCGGGCTCCTTGCTCTACTGCTCATCTTCCGCGACGTCCTGAAAGAGTGGGTCTCGAAATTTTTCAAGGCGGTCGGCAGCCGCATCTATGGCCGCCTCTCCGGCTACCGTTTTTTCTACCTCATTTCCCTGCGCCATTATCAACGCTCCCTGCTAAAGAAGTACGCCGAGCTGCACATCCCGTTTCGCCCCAACAGGCCGCTGCTGATGCGCGAGGTTTACGTCCCTCTCAGGGTGGCCGGGTCTTCATCGGACGAGCAGATTGACGCCTACAGGGCCGTGGCCTCTCACAAGCGGCTGATGATTAAAGGCCCGCCCGGCTCTGGCAAATCAATGCTGCTCAAACACCTCGCGCTCTCTTACGCAGAGGGGCGGTTGAATCATCTGCCTGACCAGCCTGTGCCAATTTTATTGGAGTTGCACAGGCTCAACGATTCCTCCCAGCCCCTGGAGCAGTGCCTCGCGGATGAGTTGGCGCGCAACGGGTTTCCGCACGCGGAGAGTTTCGTCCGACGCAACCTGGAGTTGGGCGTGCTGATGCTCCTGTTCGACGGACTCGACGAGGTCAACGCCAGCCAGCGCGGGCGCGCGGCCCAGCAGATCAGGGACTTTTTAGACAGGTACAGGGGCTGCCGCTTCATCTGCACCTGCCGGACTGCCATCTACCACGACGAGTTCGCCGGAGCCGTGGCGCAGACGTTGGAAGTCGTTGAGTTCAAGGACCAGCAGATCCGCCGCTTCCTGCGCTCGTGGGAGCCGGGGATGCCCGAGGGCAAGTCCATCGAACAGCTCATGCAGACGCTGAGCGACAGGCCGCGGATCATGGCGCTGGCGCGGAACCCGCTGCTGCTGACCATCATCGCCTACCTCTACACGGATACCAATTTCGTGCTCCCACACTCGCGCGCGGAGTTTTACGAGAAGTCCACGGACTTCCTGCTAGATCAGTGGAAGACCGAGCGCAACCAGTTCAAGGCCCGCGAGAAGCGGCTCGTCCTACAGCAGTTGGCCCTCGCGATTCAGGACAGCGCGGCCCGCGGTGGGCGGGACCGCCGCACGATGGAGTTCAAGGCGGTGTTGAATCACGTGCGCCAGGTTCTCCCGGACTTGAGCCTCCAGCCGGATGACGCGCGCCCGCTCCTGGACGAGATAGTCGAGCGTAGCGGCCTGCTGCTCGCCATTGACGGGGGGGCGCGCTACTCGTTCGCGCACCTCACCCTGCAAGAGTTCTTCGCTGCGGGGTGCCTGCGCGACGACGCAACTGAGATGATCGGCCGCTTTAAAGCGGATCGTGATATTTGGCGCGAAACGATCAAGCTCTGGTGCGGGCTGGCGATTGACAGCACGCACCTCATCGAGGCCGTCCACGAGGCGGACCCGATCACCGCGTTCGAGTGCCTGGCCGACGCGCAGAAGGTTGACCAGGCGCTCGCCGCCAAAATCGTAGAAGAGTTCAAAAGTCACCTAGGGACGAAGGAGAACGAGACCGCCATCGTCCAGGCGTTCGGCTCGGTCGCCGCCGACAGCCGCCCGCGCGGCGCCGCCGTCTTCGAGTTTCTCGAAGAGACACTTGACGCCCCAGACCCCTTCCGCTGTCTGGCCGCGGCCAACGCCCTGTCGCGCACCAACCTGCCCAGGGCCGCGAAGGTGCTCGCCGAGCGCGGCCTGCGCCGGCCGGAGCTACGCCCGTCCCTGGTCCGCATGGGAGACCTCGCCGTGCCCGCCCTCCTGTCGCTGACCCGGACGATTCAGCCCCGGTTGCGGCCCACCCATTTTTACGGAAGGGAAAACACGGCGACGGCGGGGGAGGGCTCCGCCGCGCTAATATTGGACGGCTTACACGCCATCGGCACGCCGCAGGCGGCCAGGGCCATGACGACGTTGTTATGGGACGAGAACACGGAACTCGCGGCGGCCGCCGCGTGGCGGCTCGCGGCGCTGCTGTCTAATCCCGACATAGAAGAGTCGCTGCGAGACTACCCGCTCGACGCGGAGAGACGCAGGCTTCCCCGCCTCGATTGGGTCTGGGAACCTTTTTCTGAGCCTGCGCATTCGTCATTGCCGTTGATAGCCGGACGCGTCGCGCACCTCATCGACCACGGGATGCCGCCCGATGCGCCTCTGCCGCTGACGCCCCGGCTGGTCATTCCCCTCTGCGCCACGAAAGGAGAGAAGGAATTTGCCGTTTCAAGGCTGTGGGATTGGGAAACGCAGGAAGAGAAACTTAAAGTGCAAAGAGTTTTTGAGTCCCTCGCCATGACTCCCATCGACTTAGACAAGGAGAGAGCCCTGATTCGTAAGCAGACCTTGATAAGAGCGGTCAGCGACTCTGGCATACTCAGCGCCTCGCACGCCTTTAGCGAGATGCCTGTCGAGTATAGCTTTAGCCGATTCAAAGAAGCAGTCCTCACGGCGACGAATCCGCCGCCCCGTTGGCGATATCTTCTCTCCTGTCTAAAGCCGATAAGCCAATACGATTTACTCCGCCGCTTGATTAAAGGCCCGACGCCCACGCGCGCCGATTGGCTTAACATCTTCACGCCGGTCAAGTACGAGTTCAGGCGGGGCTGGCAGTTTCAACTAGTTGTCATTTTTTTCGCCGTCATTACGGTAGTCTCTTTAATTCAGATGGCGAAGAGTTACACCCTTGTCACAGACTGGCTCGGCGGCTGGGGGTTTTTTTTGTTGTTGGCTGCCGTCGTCGGAATAATTTTCTACTGGGTGCAACTCCGTAAATTCAGGTTTGAAGACCCGATACCTTTCGACCATCAAGATATTGAGATGGCGCTCGGCGTTATTAGCGGAGGATTACTAGCCCCCGTCATTATCCTTATCTGGCAGTTCATCGAATATGTTCGCCGCCCTCAGAAGCCGACGTTCAAGGACGCTTCAGATCGGGGGGCGGCCCTGCTTGCGTCATTAATCATAGTGGTAGCCGGCGCCGTCCTCGGGTTGCCGATGGCGGCGATAATTTTCTTCACGAGTCTGGCGATTGATAGCCCCTGGCAATACGTGCTCCTCTTCTGGGCGGTTTCCGTAGGAATCTGTGCTGTCTTATGGGTATTGGGAAGGTGGCGTCACCGCGCCGCCCAGAACCCCCTGAGCAACATGCTGGAGCCTGTGACGGGCTCAGGGGTGGGCGCCCGACCGAAGGGCGTCCTCGCCTTTCTCCTGCGGCTGCTGCGCGGCTGACCCCCGCAGCACGCTTTCCCGCGTGTTATAAATTTTCCCGTCGCGCCCGGACGAAAATCCCTGTACTATTCCCGCCCGTTCGATTAATCCCTTGAGATTCATTTGAAGGTTAATTAATGGAGACCGGAACGGACGCCGTGCGCGAGAATCGTGGCCGGCTCTGGAAGTGGGCCGTCATCGTCGCTGCGGCCGCCGGCATCGCGCTCACGCCCGTCCCCGTAGGGGTCACGCCGCAGTCCTGGCGGCTGCTGGCGATCTTCGTCGCCACCATCATCGGCTCCATCCTGCGCCCCGTGCCGAGCGCGGCGATTGTGCTCCTGGGCGTGACGGCCGTGGCGCTGACCGGGGTGCTGCCTGTGGGCGAGGCGCTGCGCGGCTACGCGGACCCTGTGGTCTGGCTCGTGCTCGCGGCCTTCTTCATCTCGCGCGGGATGATTAAGACGGGGCTGGGCCGGCGTATCGCGCTCCACTTCATACGCGCCATCGGCCACCGCTCGCTCGGCCTAGGCTACGCGCTCGCCTCCACGAGCGCGCTCCTGGCCTCCGTCATCCCTTCGGTCGGCGCGCGTTCGGGCGGCGTCATCTTTCCCGTCGCCAAGAGCCTCGCCGAAGCTTACGACTCTAAGCCGGGCGAGACGGCCGGCCGCCTCGGCGCGTTCCTCTTCGTCACACTCTACCAGTGTGAGGTCGTCATCTGCGCCATCTTCCTGACGGGCCAGGCGTCGAACCCCATCATCGCCAAGTTCGCCTTGCAGGAGACGGGCGTTAACCTCACTTACAGCCGCTGGCTCGTGGGCGCAATTGTGCCAGGACTGCTCTCGCTCATCGTCGTCCCGCTCATCATCTACCGCGTCTTCCCGCCGGAGGTCACACACACGCCGGCGGCCGCGAGCGCGGCCAACGCCGAGCTTGAGCGCCTGGGGCCTATGACGCGCGCCGAGAAGATGATGCTCGCGGTCTTCGCGCTGGCCGCCGCGCTGTGGATCGTCGGCGACAAGCTGGCTTACTGGACGAATGGAAGAGTCCCGGACATACATTACGCGACCGTGGCGCTCGTAGGGATGTGCGTTCTGATGCTCAGCAACGTGCTGGACTGGGAAGACCTCCTGGCGGAGCGCAACGCGTGGGACGTGTTCATCTGGTACGGCGGGCTGGTGCGTATGGCCGAGGCGCTCGGCGAGACGGGCATCACGAAAAGGTTCGCTGACGCGGCCGCGGGGCTGACGGTCGGCTGGGCCTGGTGGGTCGCGCTCCTTGTGCTGCTCTTAATCTACTTCTACGCGCACTACGGCTTTGCCAGCATCACGGCGCACGTCACGGCGATGTACATCCCCTTCCTCGCCGTCACCATCGCGGCGGGCGCGCCGCCCATCCTCGCCGTGCTGCTCTTGGCCTACTTCTCGAACCTGGGGGCCTCGCTCACGCACTACGGCACGACGCCCGCGCCCATCTGGTTCGGCGCGGGCTACGTCAAGCAGCGCACATGGTGGTGGCTCGGCCTCCTCGTCTCGCTCCCCAACCTCCTCATCTGGGGCGGCGTCGGCATCCTTTGGTGGAAGATTCTCGGCTGGACGTAAGAATGCAAAATTAGAAATTAAAAATGCAAAATGGAAGATAAAGAGCGCGGCTCCCGGTCTTCCATTTTGCATTTTTAATTTTGAATTTTTAATTACTTCACTGGTATCTCTATCGGGACGGTCGTCTGCGGCGGGAGGCCGGGGGGCGGGGCCGCGACCGTGGGTTCCTCGTCGCCGCCGAGCTTGGCGAGCGCGTCCTGGTCTATGTAAATCTGCCCGGCCGCTTCCATGCGCGTCTGCGCCGCCGCGATGTAGTCCTCGAAGACCTGGCTGCGGCGCTCGTTAAGCGCGTTCGCCATCAGCGAGTCGCGCTGCTTGGCGAACTCGCCGAGGTCGGCCTCCTTGCGCTTGGACGCGCCGACGATGATCCAGTCGTCACCGACCTTGATGGGCGTCTTCGTCACCTCGCCCTCCTTCAGCGCGTAGATGGCCTCCTGCGCCGCCGTGTTCATGTCCAACTCGCCCAGGGGCAGGCTGATGGCGTAGGAGTCCTGTGTGCGCGCCTCCAGGCCCAATTTTTCGGCCGCGGCCTTGAGGTCGCCCGCGCCCGTGACCGTGTTCGCCAGGTTGCGCGCGGTCTCTTCGAGCTGGCTCTGGGCGCGCTCCTTCTTGACCGCCTGCGCGACCTTGTCTTTGACCTCCTCGAAGGCCGGGAGGTAGTTCGGGTCGCGCTTCTCGACGAGCATGGGGATGGCGAAGCCGTTCGGGATGGGCGTCACGTCGCCGACATCCTGCGGGTTTTCGAGCGGCTTGATGCCCTCCTCGAACTGCTGGTTACTGCCGATCTTCGGCACGTCGTCGCCGGGCACGACGAACGGCGTCTCGCGCACCATGTCGGCCGGCGTCATGTTGGCCTCGGCCGCCAGCTCCTGCGCGACCTTCTGCACATCCTTGGTCTCTTTGAGGCGCGCGGCCGCCTTCTGCGCCAGCGCCGCCGTTGAGGCGTATGCCTTCCGGTTGCGAGCCGAGACGAGCAGCTCCTGCTTGGCCTCCTCGTAGGTCTTCGGCACAGTCTCGCCGCGGCGGAAGATGTAGTAGGCGTTGGCGTACTTGATGGGGCCGGAGATGCCGCCGAATTCCGTCTCGAAGGTGCGTTGGAGCGGGTCGTCCGGCTTGTTCGGGTTCTTCTTGACGACGCCTGCGAGGAAGCCGCCGGTCTTGGCCGTCGCGGGGTCTTCCGAGTTGCCCTTGGCCGCCTCGCCGAACTCCGCCTCGGTCGCGGTCCCAGTGGTTCCGCGCAGCTTCTGGGCCAGGGCGGCTGCCTTGGCATTGACGGTTTCGTCCAGCTTCGGGTCCGCCACCTTCAGCACGATCTGCTGCACCTTGTGACCGCCCTGCTTCAGTTCCGGCGTGAGCTTGTCGTACTCGGCGCGCAGCTCCTCCTCCGGTATCTGAATCTTCTCGCCGAGCTTGGCCTGCTCGATGAAGATGTAGCGAATCTTCTTCTGCGGGACGGGGACGCGGTAGTCTGTCTTGTGCTGCTCGTAGTAGTCCTTCAACTCCTGGTCGGTCGGGTTGATTTTGTCCGCGAGCTTCTCGGCCAGGACGGGCACGTAGACGAGGTCGAAGGTGGTCAGGCGGCGCTGGTAGTCGCGCTGGACTTCCTCCTCCGAGATATTGACGCCGGCCGTCACGAGCGCGCGCAGCTTGTCCACCATGATGGAGTCGCGGACGCGCTCCTCGAAGCGGGCCACGTCGCCGACGCGCTGCTTGTACTTCTCAACGTCCACCTTGCCTGAGGCGTCCTTGTTCTGCTCGCGGATGATGGCGACTAGCTCCTCGTCCGAGGCGGTCAGGCCGAGGCGCTTGGCCTCCTGCACCATGACGCGCTGGCGTATGAGTTGGTTGAGGAGCATCCCGCCGATCTGGCTGTTGAGGACCGAGGGGTCGCCGATCTGCTGAACCAGATCGCCGACCGTGATCTGGTCGCTGCCGACCGTGGCGAGAACCTGCGTGTTGTTGGCCGAGGGCACGGCCGCGTTGCGCGCGGGCGCGTAGAAGAAGACGAGGCTGACGGCCATCAAGATGGCGAACCCGACGATGATCAGGCTCCGCGTGCGCTCCATCTTGCTTAAAAACTTGAGCATTATTGATAACCTTCCGAAAAGGAGTGATTCGCTGGCAGTCTGCAACCAGTTAAAAGCTGAAGGCTGATTACTGATTACTGACTACTAGCCTGAAATGGCGGATTGTAGCGGAGAGACGGGCGCGCTCGCAACCGCGCGAGCGCGCCTCCGCTTTTCGCCCTTCCGTGAGTTCGGTTGATTGGGCTGGCGGGCGGGTGCTATTTTAGCCACCACATATGAACATGGCGGAACATTCTCTCTGGCTATGGGTGATCTTCGGTGCGCTCATCGCGGTCATGCTAAGCCTGGACCTGGGGCTCTTCAACCGAAAGTCTCACGCGGTCACCTACAGGGAGTCGGTCATCTGGAGTTCCGTCTGGGTCTCGCTGGCGCTGATGTTCGGCGGCGTCGTCTTCTGGCACCTCGGCAAGCAGAAGGGCGTCGAGTTCCTCACGGGCTACCTGATAGAGCTGTCGCTCTCGGTGGACAACCTCTTCGTCTTCCTGCTCGTCTTCGCCTACTTCAAGGTGCCTGCGAAGTACCAGCACCGAGTCCTCTTCTGGGGCGTGATGGGCGCGCTCGTCATGCGCATCACGATGATCCTGCTGGGGACGGCGCTGATCCGCCAGTTCAACTGGGTCATCTATCTATTCGGCGCGTTCCTCGTCATCACGGGCGTCAAGATGTTCAGCCAGGAGGAGACCGAAATAGAGCCCGAGGACAATCCCATCGTCAAACTGGTGACGCGCTTCATCCCGATCACGCGCCACTACGAGGGCGATAAGTTTTTCACGGTCGAGAACGGGCGGCGCACGGGCACTCTGCTCCTGCTCGTGCTGGTCATCGTCGAGGTCACGGACCTAGTCTTCGCCGTGGACTCCATTCCCGCCATCTTCGGCATCACGACCGACACGTTCATCATCTACACCTCGAACGTCTTCGCCATCATGGGCCTGCGCTCGCTCTACTTCCTGCTGGCCGGCGTCGTCGAGAAGTTCCACTACCTCAAGCTCGGGCTGGCGATAGTCCTGACCTTCATCGGCGTCAAGATGCTCCTGCCGATCATCTCGATGGGCGTGGCTCACGTGTTCGACTGGGTGGGCGCGCCGGGCGGCGCGGAGTATGTGCGCCACCACGGCAACCACATCCCCATCGGCATCGCCCTCGGCTTCGTCGCCACCGTGCTGACGGGCTCGGTCCTGGCCTCGCTCCTCTGGCCGAAGCGGGCCGAGCGCGACATAGACGTTGACCTCCCCGAAGGCTTCGACCCGCCCTTCGAGAACGTCGAGCCCGAAGAGCCCGAGCCGGTCGAGCGCCGATAAAGCGCGGGGCTGTTCGCGCCCTTTCCCGCCCGGAAATTTTCCTTTTGCCTAGAATCTCGGCTTTGTGCTAACTTTTGTGTTGGCCGCGTCCTCGACGGAGGCGGCCAATCGAGCTTCACGTTTTTGAGAATGCGGGTCAGTCAAGACTTGCCCGCCCCGTCACTCGAAAACATTCGCTGCCCCGCAGAAGTTCAGTAGCTCCTACTTCCCCGATATGGCTACCAAACACGGTCGCTTCGACCTCGAATGGTGGGTCGTCCAGAAGCGGCTGATTTACATCATCATCGCCGCGCTCGCCTTCGCCCTCCTGGCGGCGGGGGCGTGGTTCTACGTCTCGAAGTACGGCAACCCGTTCGCCGGCTCGAAGACCACGGACGGCGGCCCGGAGGGGGCGCGCTTCGCCTCGTTCGAGGGCGACGTGCGCGTCATCCGCGCCGCCACGCGCGAGTCGCTCCCGGCCAGCCTACAGACTCAGCTCTACCCAGGCGACACCGTGCAGACGCAGTCGGACGGCCGCGCCCGCATCACGCTCGCCGACGGCTCCACGCTCGTCATCCGCCCGAACAGCACCGTCATCATCCGCGACAACGCGAGCACCGAAGGCGGCCGCAACGTCCGCGTCCGCGTCGATACGGGCCAGATTAACGTCCGCACCGAGCAGCAGGCGGAGGGCACGACCAACGTCGTCGAGACGAGCCAGACGCAGAGCCGGCTCGAAGCCCAGACAGCTTCGAGCTTCAACGTCAACCCGGACAAGACCGCCGAGATTCGCGTCCACACAGGACAGATCGAGACGACCACCAACAGTGGTGAGAAGACGGTCATCCGCGGCGACGAGTACGTCTCGGTCAACCCGGCCGGGGCCATCGGCCAGCGTGAGCGCCTGCTGGACGTGCCCGCCCCGGCGGGGCCGCGCAACCTCGAAAGGATACAGGCCAGCGGCTCTGGCGCGGCCAACGTCACGCTGCGCTGGCAACGCCCGCAATCCGGCATGGCCGCGCACTACCGCGTCGAAGTTGCGACCTCGCCCTTCTTCGTCCCGACGGGCAAGGTCATTGAGCGCGACCAGCTCGCCTCCAGCGAATTCGACGCCTCGGACTTGAGGCCCGGCGACTACTTCTGGCGCGTGCGCGCCACGGCCCGCTCGGGCCAGGCGAGCGACTGGAGCGAGCCACAGAAGTTCACCATCATCCCGAAGGGCGGGGGCGGCGGCGGCGGCCCGTCCTTCGCGGAGGTCACGGCCGAGTACGTCGGCGGCCGCATCTACGTGGTGCGCGGGCGGACTGACCCAGGGACGACCATCAGCTACGCCGGGCGCGGGACGCTCTCGGACGGCGGCGGCTCGTTCCGCCTACAGATCACAGCCCCCGAAGGCGCGGGCGAAGTCGCCATAGAGGCGGAAGACCAGCAAGGAAACCGCACGCGGTACAAGGTCCAACTGCCGGCCGGCCGGTAGCGCGGAGGATTCGCCCGAAGCGATTCTCACTCATGAAGCACGTAGTTTTACTGACCAACGCCCACGAGCCGCCGGCGGCGACGCTGACAGACGTTCTGGAACGCAGCGGCGTCGCGGCCTTTTTCGAGGGCATACGCGAGGAGCAGCAACTGCCCGCCGCGCCGGCCGACAACGCCTCGGACGCCGCCGGCGACGCAGACGCGGACCTTCCTCCCCCGCCGCTCGCAGTCCTCTACGAAGTCATCGCGGGCGCCGACATGCGCGAGCTTTACTCTGTCGTAGAACACGCCGTCGCCGTCTGGCCGAGCGCGCCCTTAGTCGCCTGCCGCCGCCCTACCAAAAATGGCGTTTCCACGGGTCTGCGCTCGCCGGACGCTGCGACGCTGCGACGCCTGGGCTTTCGCGCCATTGCGGACGACCCGGCGCAACTGCCGGCGCTGCTCCGCGAACTGGAAGACCGCGGGGTGACGGGCGAGCTTCGCCTGCCGGACAATCTGGAGACGGCCTGGCTGCCTCAGGCGCTGCTTCTCCCCGAAAGAATTTCCGCCCGGAGCTTGCGCGCAGCCTTCGAGCTGGTCGCCTCGCTCCACTTCACGAACGACCAGTTGGGCGCGGCCAACGCGGCGCTCGCCGGCCTCGCCCCGCTCGTCTCGGCCGACCGCTGGACTATCTACCTGACTTCGGAAGCGAGCGGCGCTCAGGCGGCGAGCCTTGAGCCGCTGGCCGTGCGCGGGCTGACCGCTGAGGAACGCGCGCCCGGCGAGGCCGACTGGCAGCGGGCGCTGTTGGGCAACGCCCTGGCGCTTTCGGGCGCGGAGTCCAAGGCGGCGACGGAGGCTGTGGCGAAGACGGTGACGGTCAGGCGCAAGGAGGGCGCGCGCCGAGTCGTGGCCGTCCCGCTCGTCAACGGCGAGCGCGTGATGGGCGTCCTCGAAGGCGTGCGCGAAGGGGCCGGCGTGCGCTCGTTCACGCGCTCCGACCTGCGGCTCCTCGACGCGCTGGCGATCCCCGTGGCGTCGGCGCTCGCCAACTCGCTGCGCATCGCGGAGGCCGAGCGCCTGTCGCAGACGGACGATTTGACGAAGCTGCACAACGCGCGCTACCTGCGCCAGTTCCTCCTGGGCGAGGTGCGCCGCGCCCGCAGATACAATTCGAGTGTGGCCGCGCTCTTCTTCGACCTGGACGACTTCAAGCACGTCAACGACGTGTACGGCCACCTCGTCGGCTCGCACGTCCTGATGGAGATGGCGGCCATCATCCTGGCGAGCGTGCGCGACACGGACGTGGTGGCGCGCTACGGCGGCGACGAGTTCGTCGTCATCCTGCCCGAGAGCGAGGCCGAGCAGGCGGCCTACGTGGCCGAGCGCGTCCGCCGCAAAATCGAGCGCAACGCCTTCACGGGCGGGCGCGCGCTCAGGCTGCAACTGACGGCCAGCTTCGGCGTCGCCACCTTCCCGGCGCACGCGCAGTCGCCGCAGCAACTGGTCGCCAGCGCCGACGCGGCCATGTACGAGGCCAAGGCCGCCGGCAAGAACTGCGTGCGCTTCGCGGCCCCGCCGCAGCCGCGCGCGACGAAGGCCGAACTGCTGCCGGCCGACCAAAAATAGCGGCGTCCCCCCAACCCCTCCCCAAAACCTCACTTTACTGGTAGCGCGCCAGCGTTTTTCGTAGTATCTTGCCCAGTTAGCTCTTGAACGGTTGAGTCGTTCTCCGACCGGAGGCGCGTGTTTTAGGCTTGGGAATCCGGGCACAGAACGCGAGGCCGCCCATCACTCCACCGCTGCCGGGCGCACTTATCCTTAAAAGATACGGACATGTGAAACTTCATGGCTTTTAAATCTATCTTCAGTCTCTTTTCGAGCGACCTGGCGATTGACCTGGGCACCGCCAACACGCTCGTCTTCGCCAAGGGCCGGGGCATCGTCGTCTCCGAGCCTTCCATCGTCGCCATCAACAAGATCACCAACGCCGTCGAGGCCGTCGGCCGCGACGCCAAAGAGATGCTGGGCAGAACCCCAGGCAACATCGTCGCCATCCGCCCGATGAAAGACGGCGTCATCGCCAACTTCGAGGTGACGGAGAAGATGCTCCAGCACTTCATCCGCAAGGCCCATAACGGAAAGACCTGGGTCTCTCCGCGCGTCGTCATCGGCATCCCGTCGGAGATTACACAGGTCGAGCGCCGCGCCGTCGAAGACTCGGCCTACCGCGCCAAGGCTTCGGAAGTTTATCTGGTCGAAGAAGCGATGGCGGCGGCCATCGGCGCGGGCCTCCCCATCACGGAGCCGCACGGCAACATGGTCGTGGACATCGGCGGCGGCACCACAGACATCGCCGTCATCTCGCTCTCCGGCATCGTCTACTCGCGCGCCGTGCGCGTCGCCGGCAACGAGATGGACGAGGCCATCACGCAGTACATCAAGCGCAAGTACAACCTGCTCATCGGCGAGCGCACGGCCGAGCAAATTAAGATCGAGTTGGGCTCGGCGTGCGAATTGGACGAGCCGCTCTCGATGGAGGTGCGCGGGCGCAACCTCATCGAAGGTATCCCGAAAACGATCTCGATTTCGGACTCCGAGATTCGCGAGGCGCTGGCGGATTCCGTCTCGACCATCGTCAACGCGGTGCGCGTCGCCCTGGAGCGCACGCCGCCAGAGCTTTCGGCCGACATCGTCGAGCGCGGCATCGTGCTGACGGGCGGCGGGGCGCTCCTGAAGAACCTGGACAAGCGGCTCTCCATAGAGACGGGGCTCCCCGTGAGCCTCGCCGAAGACCCGCTCTCCAGTGTCGTCCTCGGCACGGGCAAGATGCTCTCCGACTTCAACCTCCTCAAGCGCGTCAAGTGGGACAACACTCTGACCAGCGGAACATAAGAGCAGTGGTCAGTGGTCAGTGGTCGGTGGTCAGTTAAGACAACCGGCTTTTAACTGACCACTGACCACTGGCTACTGACCACGGTTTATGGCAGTCGCACGCACCCAGAAAGAGATCAGGCAGCGCGCCCCCTGGTGGCTGGTGGGGCTGCTCGTCTTCAATCTGCTGTTGATGCTTTACGACGCGCGCGACAGCGTGACCAAGCAGCGCATGTACAGGGTCTGGGCGCAGTCATTGATCTCGCCGTTCCAGCGGGCGACCGCGGGCGTCGGCAACACCGGCTCGGGCTTTTTCCAGTACCTGTCGAGCCTGCGTCACGCGGCGGCCGAGAACGTGCAGCTCAAGCAGCGCATCGAGCAGATGGAGATGGAATTGACCCAACTGCGCGCCGACCGCGACGAGAACCAGCGCCTGCGCTCGCTCCTGGACTTCAAGGAGAAGAGCCAGTATCAGATCGTGACGGCCAGCGTCATTGCGCGCGACCCCTCGGTCTGGTTCAACACCATCACGATTAACCGCGGGAGTTCCAGCGGCGTCCAGTTGAACATGCCGGTCGTCACACCGGGCGGCATCGTCGGGCGCATCATAGGCGTCGGCCCGTGGTCGGCCCAGGTGATGCTGATCACGGACGAGCGATCCGGGGCCGGGGCGGTCGTCGGGCAGCTCGGGCAGTCCAACGCGAAGGGCTCCATCAAGGGCCTCGGCGAGAGCGACCTCTTGGAGATGCTCCACGTCCCCGGACTTGAGGAAGTCAACACAGGCGACCGCGTGATGACCACAGGGCAGGACGGTATCTACCCCGCTGGCTTAAACGTCGGCGAGGTGGTAGAAATCAAGAAGGGCTCGGCCACCGTCTCGCACGTCATACATATCAGGCCGGGCGCGCGCCTGAACGCGCTCGGCGAGGTGGCGGTGCTGCTCTACCACCCGCCGCAGGTGGGCACGCCCGAAGAAGTCTTGCCGAACGTGGAGAAGAAAAGTGGTCAGTAGTCAGTGGTCAGTGGTCAGTTAAAAACCGTCTTTGCCTTTAACTGACCACTGACCACTGACTACTGACCACTGTTTTACCGATGCGTCAACTGAAAATCGCGCTGGTCATGGCGGTCGCCGTCATCCTGCAATCGTCGTTGCCGGCCGTCTGGCCCGGATTTGTTTACGCCGACCTGCCGCTGATTGTGGTAGTCTATGTGGCGTTGCAGCGCGACGCCTTGCAGGCGTTGGTCGTCGGCGCGGCGGCCGGGCTGGCAACCGATCTTTTGAGTGGGGGCTTGCTGGGCGGCGGCGGCTTCTCCAAGACCCTGGTGGCGTTTTTGGTGGTCAGCCTGGCGACGCGCGTCATGCTCGACAACCCGTTGGCGCGAATCCCCGTCCTGGCAGGCGCGTCGCTTCTGGACGACGCGGTCTACGTTCTCCTACATCGTATGCTCGGCCAGCCGACCAACTTCAAGTTCGTCGAGCAGG
Source organism: uncultured Acidobacteriota bacterium (assembly GCA_963848875.1). Lineage (GTDB taxonomy): Bacteria > Acidobacteriota > Blastocatellia > Pyrinomonadales > Pyrinomonadaceae > QHXM01. The sequence goes on along the minus strand of CAWKFJ010000005.1, from coordinate 2,019,323 downwards.
CTTCGTTCAAGCTGCTGGGGACGACCGTGGCGGGGACGGTCCTCCTTTACCTGCTCGACACGATTTTCAGCGAGCGCGCGCGCCAGCGCCGCCAACTCGCCTTCCGCCGCCGCGTCGCCCGCCGCGGCATCGTCAAGCTGGGAAGAAGAAAGAGCCGGTAAATAGCATTCACGAGAGATGAAATTCGAGGACGATTCACAGAATTTGCGCTCGCGGTTGCGCGTCATACAGATCGTCGTGGTCTTGATGATCGCGGCGCTCGGCGTGCGCCTCTACTATCTGCAAATCGTCAAAGGCCCCTACTACGCCGAGCGCGCCGAGAACCAGCGCATCCGGCTGCTGCCCATCCCCGCGCCGCGCGGCGTCATCTTCGACCGCAGCAACAAGCTGCTGGTTGACTCGCGCCCCATCTACAACATCATCCTCTCGCGCGAGGACATCAAGGGCAAGGACTTCAGCGAACTCATCAAGCCCTACGCCAGGGGGCTTAACGTGGACGCCGAAGACCTCACGGCGCGCTTCGAGCAACTGAAGTCGCAACCAGCCTTCGAGTCATTCACGGTCAAGGAGAACGCGAACCCGAACGACCTCGCCTGGGTGGACGCCCACGGCCTGGAGTTCCCTGAGCTGCGCGTCGAGTTGCAGCCACAGCGCCGCTACCCCTCGGACGGCAAGCTCGCGCACGTCCTCGGCTACGTCGGCGAGATCAGCCCCGAGCAGTTGGAGCTGCCGCAGTACAAGGAGAAGGGCTACAAGCCGGGCGACATCATCGGCAAGGAAGGGTTGGAGAAGGTCTACGACGACTACCTGCGGGGCCGCGACGGCTACCGCAAGGTGATCGTAGACAGCCGCGGCCACATCCAGAGCGAGGTCGAGCGCGTCGAGCCGCAGCCGGGCCAGGATTTGGTGACGACCATCGACGTGGACTTGCAGAACACGGCCGAGGATCAGCTCCGCAATTCTGTCTCGAAGCGCGGCGTCATCGTCGTCATGGACCCGAACAACGGCGAGATTCTGGCGATGGCCTCCTACCCGACCTACGACCCGAACCTCTTCTCGCAGCGCATCAGCTCGAAGGAGGGGCGCGCAGAGTACGCCACCTTGAAGGCTGACCCGCAGACGCCGCTCATCAACCGCGCGATTCAGGGGCGCTACCCGCCCGGCTCGACCTGGAAGATTCCGATGTCGGCGGCTGCACTCATGCAGGGAGCGATCTCGGTCGAGGAATCGCACCTGGCCTGCGGCGGCGGCATCACCGTCGGCAACAAGTTTACGCGCTGCATGAGCTTTCACGGCTTCCCGGATTTGCGCTACGCCATCACGAAGTCGTGCGACGGCTACTACTACCGGCTCGGCCTCAAGATGGGCGTGGACGGCATCATCAAGATGGCCGACGAGTTCGAGTTCAGCAAGCGCACGGGCGTCGATCTGCCACACGAGCTGATTAGCTGGACGCCCTCTTACTGGAAGCCGGAACTCGCCAAGCGTAAAGAGGAGTGGAAGGACATCCGCACCGTCTACGCCTCCATCGGCCAGGACACGGTGGCGGTGACGCCGCTCGCGTCCTTGCGCGCAGTGTCGTCCATCGCCGTCGGCGGCCGGCTCTACGTGCCTCACCTCTTCAAGGAGGCGCGGGCCATCGGCGAGCCCGGCACGGACAGCTACCGCCCGGCGCGCACTTTCGACCGCCCGGACCCGAAGCTCATCCCGATTCCCGACGATCAGCACCAGTTGGTCGTCGAGGGGATGTGGGGCGTGGTCAACAACGGCGGGACGGCGCACGGAATCAAGATGGCCGGCTTCGAGATCGCGGGCAAGACGGGCACGGCCCAGGTCGTCGGCCTCGGCAAAGACGTGGGCGACAAGAAGGACCACGCCTGGTTCGTCTCCTTCGCGCCCGCCTACCAGCCCGAAATCTCCGTCATCGCGCTCATCGAAAACGTGGGCTTCGGCGGCACGCACGCGGCCCCCGCCGTGCGCGCCATCTACGACGCCTACTACCGCAAGACCCGCCACCAGGAGCCGCCCGGCTCACAATTGGCACAACAACAGAAACCCAAGCAGACAAACGCGCCCGATGCGACGAGCGCCGCCCTGACGGCGCACAAGCGATAAGGCATAGGAAATATTCTGACTTCTGACTCCTGACTTCTGACTCCTGGACTAATGGTCGCGATTCTGGAAAAGCGTAGCTTACGAGACTTCGACTGGATGCTGGCGCTGCTGGCCCTGATGATCGTCGTCTTCGGGACGTGGCAGATTCACAACGCGCAGCCGACCGAGAGCTACTGGCAGAAGCAGCTCCTCGGCCTCGGCGTCGCGGTCGTGGCGATGATCGCCGTCGCCTTCACAGACTATCGCAAGCTGGTCAACTTCGCGCCGGCCTTCTACGTCTTCGGCCTTCTGCTCCTCGTCATCGTCTTGATTCCGGGCATAGGGATGCGCATCAACGGCCAGCAATGCTGGATCAAGCTGCCCGTTTTGGGCCAGTTCCAGCCCTCAGAGTTCGTCAAGATACCGACGGTCTTGATGCTGGCGCGCTACTTCGGCCGGCCGCGCCACTCGGCGCTGACCCTGAAAGAGACCTTCATCGGCGTGCTCATCCTGGCGCTGCCCGTCGGGCTCATTCTGCTTGAGCCGGACACGGGCCAGACGCTGACCTACCTGCCGCTTTTGGGCGTCGTCCTCTTCCTCTCTTCCGTCCGCGCCTGGATTGTGGTCGCGGCGCTCGTCCTGGCGATAGTGGCCGCGCCCGCCGCCTACTTCGTGGGCATCAAGACGGGGGCGCTGAGCGGCTACAAGCTCGAACGCATCAACGTCATCCTCGACCCGGAGAACGCAGACAAGCGCGGCTACGCCTACCACACCTGGCAGTCAATCCTGACGGTCGGCAAGGGCGGCCTGACTGGCGCGAGTGCGTCCTCCTCGGAGTTCTCGCAGAGCCGCCTCAAGTTCCTGCCTGAGCCGCACTCGGACTTCATCTTCGCCGTGACGGCCGAGACGACAGGCTTCCTGGGCTGCATCCTGCTGCTGCTGGCTTACGCCATACTGTTATCGCGGCTGATTACGGGGGCGCGGCGAGCGCCCGACCGCACAGGCATGCTCGTCATCATGGCAATCGTCGGCGGCCTAGCCTTCCAGCTCTTCATCAACATAGGGATGGCGCTGGGGATGCTGCCCGTCATCGGCGTGCCGTTGCCGCTGATGAGCGCAGGGCTCTCGTCCATCCTCGCCACCTTCATCGCCATCGGCTTCGCCATCAGCGTCCAACTGCGCCGCTTCGTCAACTAGCTGTGCGTTGACAGGCCGCGCGGCCTGCAAATAAGATTCCCGCGCTCGTCCGTCCCGGAGGGTCAACCCCCGCGGGCGCTCCCGCCCCCATTAAGGAGAAGACGCAAATGACGCAGCTCAGCCAGATATCCCTCAAGCTCATCCTAGCCCTCGCCTTCGTCCTCATCACAGCATCCGCCGCCGAGGCACAGCGGCAGGGCCAATGGCCCAGAATCACGAAGGCCCGCGTGGAGAAGGAGGGCGAGGCGTTCATCGGTTCCGTCTACGTGACCGTCGCCGGCCAGGAGAAGAAGATCGCGGAGCGCGCCCTCGAAGTCTGGGTCATACGCGGCGGCCGCCAGGTGGTCTACTCCGGCACGGACGGGTCCGGCGGGTTCGAGGATGAGGGCCAGTCGTTGCGCGTCTACGACGCGCGGACGGGCAAGACCAGGAAGGTCATGTCCGAGTACGTGGCCGTGGACAAGGTGACGGAGGTGACGACGAGTCGCGGCAAGACGGCGCTCGTGGTCGAGCTGTCGGACGGCGGCCTCGGCGCGAGCTACCTGGCCGTCGTTGACCCGGATCGCGGCCAGGTCTTTTCACGCAACTGGGTCCGCCTGCTCTCGCGCCGCGGCGACGTCATCGTCATGGGCCACTACAAGGAAGAAGACTGGGGTGAGATGATGGAAGAGGGCGGCAAGAAGAGAGTCAAGCCCTACAAGACGGAGCGCCGGAACCTCAATGCGCTCCTCCAGCGGCGCGTGATCTACAACAAGCGAGAACCCCGCATGTGACCGCCCTTAGTCGGCGAAGAGGACGGTCAACTCGCGGAGCGGGGCCGACTCTTTGGCGTCTATGCCGGCCGGCTGTTCGCGGTTGACATGGCGGTAGAGGATGTCACGCTGCTGCGGCCGGAAGCCCGCCTCGCGGATCAGGTAGCGCAGCACACGCTCGTCTGCGAAGTTGTGCGCGCCGGCGGCCGAGACAACGTTCTCCTCGATCATGATCGAGCCCATGTCGTCGGCCCCGAAGCGCAAGGCCACCTGCCCGAGCCTCAGCCCCTGCGTCAGCCAGGACGACTGGAAGTGCTCCACGTTGTCCAGGAAGAGGCGCGAGACCGAGAGCATCTTGAGATAGTCTATGCCGGTCGGCTCCTCCTTGACTCTCCTGCCGAGCGCAGTGTTCTCGCGCTGGAACGTCCAGGGGATGAAGGCCGTGAACCCGCCCGTCTCGTCTTGCAGATCGCGCACGCGCGCCAGATGCCGCACGCGATGCTCGACGCGGTCGCCGATGCCGAACATCATCGTCGCCGTCGAGCGCAGCCCCGTGCGGTGAACCGCCCGCATCACTCCCAGCCACTCGTCGGTCGTACACTTCGTCGAGACGCGCTTGCGCACCTCGTCGTCCAGAATCTCGCCGCCGCCACCCGGCAGACTGTACAGCCCAGCCTCCTTGAGCCGCGCCATGATGGTCTCGTAGTCCAGCCCCGTGATGAGGTGTATGTTGTGAATCTCTGGCGGCGAGAAGCAGTGTAGCTGAAAGCCTGGGTACTCACTGCCGAGCGTGCGCAGCAAGTCTTCGTACCACTCTATGCCGAAGTCCGGGTGGAGGCCGCCCTGCATGAGCACGCCCGTGCCGCCGAGCGCGATGGTCTCGTCTATCTTCTGGCGAATCTCGTCGAGCGTGCGGACGTAAGTCTCCGGGTGACCGGGCCGGCGGTAGAAGGCGCAGAAGGTGCAGACGACGTTGCAGACGTTTGTGTAGTTGATGTTCCGGTCAATGATGTAGGTGACCACGCCGTCCGGGTGGAAGCGCTTGCGGACCTCGTCGGCCGCTAACCCGATGCGGACGAAGTCATCCGATTCGAGCAGCGTCGTGCAGTCCTGGGCGGTCAGGCGCTCGCCGGAGAGCGCGCGGTCTAGAATCGGCTGGATGTCTGTTGTCATCGAGGCCATTATAAACCAGAAGGGCTGGAACTCTCACTCGGCGGCGAGCGGTAGCCTGACCGTGAAGGTCGTGCCCTCGCCCGGCGCGCTTCTGACCTGTATGTCGCCGCCGTGGCGGCGGGCGATGGCGTAGCAGGTGGCGAGGCCGAGGCCCGTCCCCCTTTCGCCCTTGGTGCTGAAGAGTGGCCGGAACAGTTTTTCCATCACCTCCGGGCTCATCCCCGTGCCCGTGTCGCCGACTTCGACTACGCCGTGCGCGCTATCGGCGCGCGTGCGGATTGTCACCTCGCCCTCGCCCTCAATCGAGTCCACGGCGTTGCGCAGGAGGTTGACGAAGACCTCGCGCAATTCGCTCGGGCTGGCGAGCACCGGCGGCAAATCCTGGCCCAGTTCTGTGCGGAAGCGCGCGTGCGCGCCGCGCTCGTCCCGCGTGGCGCTGGCGTAGTCCTCCGTGAACGCGATGGAGTCCTTGACGAGGTCGTTCAGCGCGACAAGGACGAGCGGCACGGCCGTCTCCGGCTGATGGCGCGTGCTCTCGCCTATGCGCTTGACCATCTGCTCGCCGTCCTCGGCCGCCTGTAGAATCTTCTCCGCGCGCGCGTGCGCGAACTCCCCCTCAGGCAGCAGCGACATGAGCAGCTCGGCGTTGCCGCGAATCACCGTCAGGATGTTGTTGAAGTTGTGGGCCACGCCGGCGGCCACCTCGCCGACCTCGCGCAGCCGCTCGCCCCTCAACAAGTGCTCCCGCAGCACGTCCTTCTCCGTCACGTCGCTGACGGAGATGAGGCACAGCTTCTCGCCGTCCTTCTGGAAACTGGTCAGCGTGATCTCGACCTCGCGCGGCCGGTCTGGGAATGGGAAGTGGAAGTGGAAGTCTGCGACCAGCCCCGCCCTGTGCATCGTCTCCTTGAAGCGCCCGTAGAACTCCCGCACCTGCGTGCAGGGCGCGACCTCCGAGAAGAAGTTCCGGCCCAGCACGTCCGCGCGCCGCCGCCCGGAGATCTGCTCCTCGCGCGCGTTGTAGTAGAGGACTGTGCCAACTTCGTCAACGACGATGATGCCGTAGGGCAGCAGGTCGAGCGTGGCGAAGTCCACGTCGGGCTGGTCCTGGGAGATGGGGAGGTTTAACTGTATCATGAGTCAACCCCGTTGGACGCGCGGACGACTACTCGCCGATCATCCTTAAAGGTCTGGCTTCGGGAACGACGCCGTGTTTGGCGGCGAGCCCGTAGAAGAGGCTGAGGCCCGCGCGCATCTCTTCGTCCAGATCGAACGAGATATTTTCGAGCAGGTACTTTTCGATCTCGCCGGGGGACAGGCCGACCGTCGGGCTGTAGGCGGCGGCGATTTCCGGGACGGCGCGCAGGCCCTCGTCGCGCGCGCCCGCGAAGTCTACGCGCCGCACACGTTCCATCTCGCCCGCGCGCGCCATCCACATGGCGAAGACGAAGCCGAGGCCGGTCAGCTCGCGCCACAGTTCGGCCAGATCATACACAACCACGCCCGCGCGCGAAAAGGTCATGCCGGGGTCGCCTATGACCAGCGCGGCGTCCGCCTCCGCGAGCATAGAGGCCACGTCCGGCGCTCGCTCCTGCCACTCCGGCTCGCGGCCGACGAACTCGCGGAAGATGACGCGGATGAGAGCCGCCGAGGTACGCGACGAAGTGTCGAGCGCGACCTTCCGCACCTCCTTCAAGCCGTCTAACTCTTCCTTCATCACGAGCACGACGCTCCGCACGCTCTTGCGCGAGCCGACGCAGACGCCCGGCACGACGACCAGCTCCGGGACGCGCTGGTACTCTATGACGGGCACGAGCGCGGCCTCGACCTCGCCGCGCGCCAGCATGTCGCCGCACTTCGCCGGCGCGGCGTCCGACACCAACTCGACCTCGCGCCGCCGCGCCCCCCTCATGAAACTCCACACCAGCGGGACCGTGTTCAAATAGCTCGACGCGGCCACGCGGGGCACACCCGTTTTCAATCCAGACCTCCCGCTCGCGTTCTCGGACACGCCGAAATGCTAACGCAGGGGAAAGGCAAAAGCTAGTCAATGGTAAATAGTAAATGGTAAATGGAGAGAGCGTTCTCCTATTCACCATTTACCATTTACCAACTTGCCTTTATATTTGCTGCTCATGCGAATCTACGACGTCAGCGTGCCGATTTCGGCGGAGACGCCTATTTACCCCGGCGACCCCGCCGTGGAGATCAGCCAGTGGGCGGCGATTGCGCGCGGCGACGCAGCCAACGTCTCGCGGCTCAACTTCGGCGCGCACACGGCGACACACGTGGACGCGCCCTCGCACTTCATAGAAGGCGCAGCCAGGGTTGACGCCGCGCCGCTCGACGCGCTCCTAGGCCCCGCGCGCGTCGTCCGTATCCCCGAAGAGGTGGAGGCCATCACGGCCGACTGCCTGGCGGCAGAGAACCTTGAGGGCGCGACGCGCGTACTCTTCAAGACGCGCAACTCGGCATTCTGGGGCGCTGCGGCCGAAGGCTTCAGGCGCGACTTCGCTTACGTCACGCCCGCCGCCGCGCTCGCGCTGGTTCAAGCGGGCGTGCGACTCGTCGGGATAGACTATCTCTCAGTGGAAAAGTTCCAGTCCGAAAAGTTCGAGACGCACGAGATTCTGCTTTCGAGCGGCGTCGTCATCCTGGAGGGCTTGGACTTGCGAGAGGTCGAGGGCGGGGACTACGAGCTGATCTGCCTGCCGCTCAAAATCGCTGGCGGCGCGGGCGACGGGGCCCCGGCGCGGGCCGTACTGCGGACGTTGGACTAAGATTCTATGAGACGAGAGGAAGGTAAATCGCGTGAGCAGTTTTGAGCCGGAGCGCGCCGTGCAGGAGTCCGCGAATTATCGCGAGCGCGTTTACGAGATCGTGCGGCGGATTCCTGTGGGGCGCGTGATGACCTACGGGCAGATCGCGGAAATCCTGGGCGAGGGCTACACGCCGCGCACGGTCGGCTTCGTCATGCACGCGGCGAATGAAGAGACGACTCCCTGGCACAGGGTCATCAACTCGCAGGGGGCCTGCTCCACGGGCCGCGTCATCCTGCCGCCAGACAAACAGCAGCGCATGCTCGAAGCCGAAGGCGTCGTCTTCGACGCGCGCGGGCGCTGCGACCTCGGCCGCTACCGCTGGACGCCCGAAGATGCCGAGCGCACAGATGGCGACGACGACGAGGCTCAACCCAGTCTCTTTTCAGATTAGAAGGGAAATTGTATGAACAACAACCCCGCGGCGCGGCTCGCGCCTTACGAAATCAGCCCGCCGCGCTACTCCGTCTCGCACCACATGGTGACGACGGCCTTCGAGCTGCCCGGCTTCCGCGTCACGCGGAACCTGGGCGTCGTGCGCGGCATCGTCGTCCGCTCGCGCAACCTCTTCGTCAACATGGGCGCGATCTTCAAGAGCATGGTCGGCGGCAACATCACTGCCTGGTCGAATTTGTGTGAGCAGACGCGCTCGGACGCCTTCGACATCATGATCCAGCACGCGACCGAACTCGGGGCCAACGCCATCATCGGCGCGCGCTACGACGCGACGGAAGTCACTGGCGGCGTCACGGAAGTCCTGGCCTACGGCACGGCCGTCATCGTCGAGCCCGTGGACGCAGGGGAGACCTACCGCTCGTGACCGAAGACGACCGGCTTCCGCCCGAAGAAGAGCGGCGCATCCGCGAAGCCTTCGAGGAAATCCCCTTCGTGCGGCTGCTTGGGATAGAACTCGGCGAGCTTCGTCGCGGAGCGGCCACGCTTCACCTGGAAGCACGCGAAAAACTCAAGAGAAACCGAGGCATTCTGCACGGCGGCGTGGTTGCATCGTTAGCGGACACGGCCGCCGCTTTCGCCGTCCTCACGCTCAGCGAGGTCGGGCAGGCCACGACCACAGTTGACCTGACCGTACACTACCTGCGCCCGCTCGCCACGGGCCGCGCCACCGCCCACGCCCGCGTTCTGCGCGCAGGCCGCCGCATTCTGGCTATCTCCGTGGAAATTCTGGACGAAAACCAGGCCCTCGCCGCGACCGCCCTAACTACCTTCATCAGGCTCACTTAAAGCCCCGATTCCAAGCCCCACCGCCCCGCCCGCGCTGTTTAAAATGCTATAGACAAGAATGTTAAATCATGTCAAAATATCTTTGACTTCGTTGCCGTTCGTGTGGCAACCATGTGTAAGACCTCAAAAAGCGCGCTCCCGCCGCTACCCGTTAGAAGCCGCCCGACCCAGGATGTATTCACTTTATCAAGCACTGCTGACACAGCACTCGCGCCAGCTCACGCCGGTGCGGTGCGCGGAGCAGACTATTGCCCAACTCCACAGGTATTTTGAGGACGTGGTGCTTGAGAATAATCTGGGGGCGCTCGTCATAGAGAGTCTGCCGATGGTTGCCGAGCGCTCCTTGCGCGATTTGGCGCGCGTGCGCGAAGTCGGCCGTGCGACGCACAAGGCTTTCTTCTTCGTCTCGCCGGGCGACGCGCTCAACGACCTGCCGCTGCGCATCAACGACCAGGACCGCGAGCCCGTGCTGCTCAAGCGCGGCGAGGGAGCCGGCGAGTGCATAGAGCGTTTCGTGGTCATCGCCGACGCGCGCTTCTCCGCCCTGCTCGCCTCCGTCCGCTGTAACGACGAACAGGAGGCCGAGAGCAACGGCGACATGGTGATCTGGACGTTCGAGCCTGACATAGTCTACTCCGCGCTCGAATACCTGATGGCGCGCGTTACGGCCGAGGGCCACCTGCAAGCCGCCTCTTTCGCATCGGCCGTCCGCTCGTCCATGCCCAAGGCGACCTCGCTGCAACTGACCGTCGGGGTGACGACCAAGCTGGCGCGTCTGCTGCAAGAGCAGGCGGGCCGCGAGATCGCCGTCAACCGCATCGCCACCGCCATCCGCAACTCGCTCGAACTCGACAGCGTCCTGCAAACGACCGTGACCGAAGTCGGCCGCGCTCTGAGCGCACAACACTGCGCGCTCCGCATCGAGGCAGAGCCCGGCAAACAGCCTTTGACCAACCGCTACTTCCGCGACGGGGCCGGCAGCGAGAACGCCGAGGAGGCCGAGTTGATGGCCGACCTCGACGCCTACAGCGTGAGGCTCGCGGGCCGCTACAAGAGCTACGTGGTGGACGGCCGCAACGAGACGGACGTGGCGATGGGCATTCATCCTGTAGCCGCCGTGCCACTCATCTATCAGAAGCGTTTCATGGGCGTGCTGATGGTCCGCTCGGACGACCCGACGCGCGTCTGGCAGGAGAACGAACTCCTGTTGCTCCGCACGGTGGCCGATCAGGTGACCGTCGCGGTCAACCACGCGCGCCTCTTCTCGCAGATGCAGCAGCAGGCGCTGACGGACGGGCTGACAGGCTGCTTCAACCGCCGCTCCTTCGAGATGCAGTTGGAGCGCGACCTGCACATGGCGACGCGCATGAGCCTGCCCGTCTCGCTCATCCTGCTCGACCTGGACAACTTCAAGCGCGTCAACGACACGTTCGGCCACGAGGCCGGCGACGTGGCGCTCAGACTTTTAGCCGACGGCCTGCGCGACGAGTTGCGGAGCGTGGACACTGCGGCGCGCTACGGCGGCGAAGAGTTCGCGGTGATTCTGCCGCAGGCGGGCGCCGACGGCGCGATGATCGTGGCCGAGCGCCTGCGCCGGCGCATAGAGGTGATGGAAGTGCCGGGCGTGGGCCACATCACGGCCTCGCTCGGCATAGCCACCTTCCCGCAGCACGCCTCCTCGCGCGACTCTTTAGTGCTCGCCGCAGACCGCGCCCTCTACAACGCCAAGAGCGCCGGGCGCAACTGCGTCTGCGTCCCGCCCGACGAATCGCACGAAGCGTCCGGCCGCGAAGCGCAGGAAGTCCCTGACGAGATCATCCAAGGCCCCGCCCCCGAAGTCTCCGAACAGCCGCTCCTCGCCTCTTAGCTTTCACGGTTAAAGTAGCGCCGCCCTTCTGTTTCCTAAGCGAATCGGTAAACTCCTGTCTCCGGTCTGGCGTATAAGCAGAAAATCGCGCATGATAGAAGCACGCGGTTTTTATGAAAACGCCTGCCCTGGTTTGATGGGGTATTGCTTCGCCTTATGGACGACCTGCGAAAATTTGCGCGCTACTTCCGGCCTTACAAAAAGTCCCTCGTCGTGGGAATCGTCTGCATCGTCGCCTGGGTCACTATCAGCCTTTTGATCCCGCTCATCGTCGGGCGGGCGATTGACGACCTACAGCAGTCCGGCGTCACCTGGGGCAAGCTGACGCGCTACGCCCTGACGGTCCTGGGCATCAGCCTCGTCGGCGGCGGGTTCCTCTTCCTGCAACGCCGCATTCTCATCGGCATGTCGCGCCACGTCGAGTACGACCTGCGCCGCGACTTCTACGCGCACCTCGTCGGCCAGCCGCTCTCCTTCTTCCAGGATCACAGGACGGGCGACTTGATGGCGCGTGCGACCAACGACCTCGCGGCCGTGCGTCAACTCGCCGGGCCGATGATCATGTACACGCTGCAAACCGTACTGGTCGTCGTCATCATTCTGCCGCTGATGCTCCGAATCAGCGTGCGGCTGACGCTCTTGCTCTTCGTGACGATGCCGCTCGTCTCGCTGACGGTCAAATACTTCGGCCAGCAGGTTCACGTCCGCTTCGAGAACATACAGGACTACTTCGCCCAAATCTCGGCCCGCGCCCAGGAGAACTTTTCGGGCGTCCGCGTCGTGCGCGCCTACGCGCAGGAAAATTCCGAGATAGCCATTTTTGAAAAACTGAACAGCGCCTACGCCAACCGCAACCTGAGCCTCGTGCGCGTCTCGGCCGTGATGCGCCCGCTGATGCAGTTCCTCATCGGCGCGGGCTTCGTCCTCATCATCTGGTACGGCGGCACGCTCGCCGCCCGCGGCGAGATGACCATCGGGCAGTTCACCGAGTTCAACCTCTACCTGACCCGCCTCATCTGGCCGCTCATCGCGCTGGGCTACGTCGTTAACCTCTACCAGCGCGGCACGGCGAGCCTCAAAAGGATGAACGCCATCTGGGCCATCCCGTCGGCCATCACGGACACGGAGGGCGTCAAGCCGCAGCCGCCGATTCAAGGGCGCATAGAGTTGCGCGGCCTCGACTTCAGTTACAACGAGCAGGACGAGCCCGTGCTGCGCGACATCAACCTGACGATTGAGGCCGGGCAGACCGTCGCCTTCGTCGGTCGGACGGGGAGCGGCAAGTCTACGATTGCGAACATCGTCCCGCGTCTTCTGGACCCGCCGCCTGGCACAGTTTTCGTTGACGGCGTGGACGTGCGCGACTACCCGCTGGCGCAGTTGCGCTCTTCAATCGGCTACGTTCCGCAGGAGACTTTCCTCTTCAGCGACACGCTGGCCGAGAACATAGCCTTCGGGACCGAGAAGTCCGACCGAGCGGAAATCGAGTGGGCGGCCGAAGTGGCCGGGCTGGCCGAGGACGTGCGCGGCTTCCCAGACGGCTTCGAGACCCTCGTGGGCGAGCGCGGCATCACGCTCTCTGGCGGGCAGAAGCAGCGCGCGGCGATTGCCCGCGCCGTCATGCGCCAGCCGAAGATTCTGATCCTGGACGACGCGCTCTCTTCCGTAGACACCTACACGGAGGAGAAGATTCTGGGCCGGCTGCGCGGCGTCATGCGCGAACGCACCAGCATCATCATCTCGCACCGCATCTCGACGGTGCGCGACGCGGACCTGATCTGCGTCCTCGACGACGGCCGCATCGTCGAACACGGCACGCACAACGAGCTGCTCGCCCACGGAGGAGAGTACGCGAACCTCTACGAGCGGCAACTACTGGAAGAGGAGCTGGCGGCGAGCTGATTAGAGCAATCGAGGTTATCCATCATGAGTCTGGGACTGGACGAAGAGAAAGCTAAAGAGAGGGACGCCGCGCAGGAGGTTGATGCCAATTACGGCAAGCTGCGCATCATCTGGCTGGCGATTCTGGCGGGGCTGGTCGCCATCTACGTCGTGACGCGCCTCGTGGAGCCCCAAATTGAAGGCGAGGCCGAATTGGTCTTCTGGGTTCTGCTCGTGAGCGCCGTCGGCAATCTCGCAGTCTCCTTCTACTTGAAACAGAAGCTGCTCCGCTCCGCCATCACCCAGCAAAATATGAATCTGGTGCGCAGCGGTTACATTCTCGCTTTTGCGCTCTGCGAAGCGGTCGGCCTCTACGGTCTGATCTCGCACTTCATCGCGGGCAGCAAGTATTACTATTTTTTCTTCGTCCTCAGCGGCTTCGGCGTCATCGTACACAAGCCGCAGCGCGACGACCTCCTGGCGGCGGCCAACGGCGCGGGCGGAATCTGGGAATCGAGAAAGCAGGGCTAAACGAAAAAGAGATGGCAACGGCGGTCAAACAGTTTCACGAAGAAGAGGCCATCAGCAAGACCTACGACTGGCAGGTGACGCGCAGGCTGATGCGCTACCTCAAGCCGTATATGCGCGCGCTCATGCCCGCGCTCGGGCTCACCCTCGTGCTCAACCTGCTGCGCATCCTCCCGCCTAAGTTCACACAGTACGCGATTGACTGGTACATCACGCCGGGCGCCATCAGCGGCTTGAAATGGCTCGCGCTCGTCTTCCTCGCCGTCCTTCTCGTCACCTTCGGGCTCTCGTACCTACAGGCCGTGCTGCTCGAATCCGTCGGCCAGCGCGTGATGTACGATCTCAGGAGCGAACTCTACCGCAAGCTGCAACGCCAGGAGGTCGCCTACTACGACCGCAACCCCGTCGGGCGCGTGATGACGCGGCTCACCTCGGACGTGGATGCGCTCAACGAACTCTTCACCTCTGGCGTGATCGACGTGCTCGGCGACCTCGTGATGATCGCGGCCATCATAGGGATGATGCTCTGGATGGACTGGCAGTTGACGCTCGTCGCGCTCGTCACGGTCCCGATGCTGATTCTGGCGACGAGCTGGTTCCGCAAGGGCGCGCGCCGCGGCTACGACCGCGTGCGGACGCGGCTCGCACGCATCAACGCCTTCCTGCAAGAACGTCTTTCGGGCGCGCAGACCGTGCAGATTTTCAACGCCGAGGACAAATCGCTCCGCCAGTTTCACGACATCAACGACGACTACCGCAACGCCAACGTCGAGACGATCTTCTACTACGCGGTCTTCTTCCCGCTCGTTGACCTGATCGGCGCGATAGGCGTCGCCCTCATCATCTGGTACGGCGGCTGGCTGGCGATGGGCGACACGTCGAACGGCAACTCCGCGCTGACCATCGGCGCGCTCGTCGCCTTCATACAATACTCGCAGGCCCTCTTCCAGCCCATCCGCGACATCTCCGACAAGTACAACGTGCTGCAAGCCGCGGTCGTCGCCTCGCACCGCATCTTCCGCACGCTCGACCTGCCCTTGGCGGTGACGACGCCCGCTGTGCCAGAAAAGACGGGGCGCGCCGCAGGCCGTATAGAGTTCGAGAACGTCTGGTTCGCCTACAAGGAAGACGAGTGGGTCTTGAAGGACGTGTCCTTCACGGTCGAGCCGGGCCAGTCGGTCGCGCTCGTCGGCCACACAGGCTCCGGCAAAACGACGATCACGAATTTACTGATGCGCTTCTACGACGTGCAGCGCGGGCGCGTGCTCCTGGACGGGGTGGACGTGCGCGACTGGGACTTGCAAGCCCTGCGCGAAAACTTCGCCGTCGTGCTCCAGGATGTCTTTCTCTTCAGCGGCACCGTCGATAGCAACATACGGCTCGGCCAGGAGGCCATCACAGACGAGCGCGTCCGCTGGGCCGCCGGCGAAGTCCACGCCGACCGCTTCATCCAAAGGCTGCACGACGGCTATCAAACGGAAGTCAAGGAGCGCGGGGCCGGGCTCTCCGTCGGCCAGAAGCAGCTCATCTCCTTCGCCCGCGCCCTGGCCTTCGACCCCGCGCTCCTGATTCTGGACGAGGCGACCAGTTCCATAGACACAGAGACCGAGCGCCTGATCCAGCAGGCCATCGAGCGCGTCATGCGCGGCCGCACCTCGCTGGTCGTCGCCCACCGACTCTCCACCATCCAACGCGCCGACCGCATCCTCGTCCTACACCACGGCGAAGTCCGCGAACAGGGCTCTCACCAACAACTCCTCTCACAACGCGGCCTCTACTGGCGACTCTACAAGCTGCAATACGCCGACGACTCCGAGAAAGTGGAATTACCGGAACTGCCCCGCTAATTCTCGGCGCGACGTGTCCCGACAGCAGAGACAGAGAGAGGCCGCAGAGCGCGCAGTGTGTGGTATGTTATCCTGTGATTGAAATATACCCGCCTCGCAACGGCGCCACGTTTGATGAAGGATACGATTGGAGCAACTATGTCGAGGATGCGTGTCGTGCAGGTCTCCCACCCGAATGGACCCTTCGAACTCGTTGAACGCGAAATCCCAGAGCCCGGCGCCGGGCAGGCGCGAATCAAGGTTGAAGCCTGTGGTATCTGCCACAGCGATTCCTTTACCAAGGAGGGACTCTGGCCGGGTATTCAATACCCGCGTGTGCCGGGGCATGAGGTCGCCGGAATAATTGATGCGGTCGGTTCAGGCGTCGCGGGCTGGACACAGGGCCAGCGGGTCGGAGTCGGCTGGCACGGCGGACACTGCGGGTATTGCGATAATTGTCGTCGCGGTAACTTCTTTGCCTGCCAAATTGCCCTCCAAGTGCCCGGCGTCAACTACGACGGCGGCTACGCCGATTACATGATCGCTCCCGCCGAAGCTCTGGCGCTGATCCCCGAAGAGCTTTCAGCCGTAGAGGCAGGGCCGCTGATGTGCGCCGGGATTACCACTTTCAACTCTCTACGCCACAGCGGCGCGCAGCCCGGCGACACGGTCGCCATCCTGGGGATAGGCGGACTCGGCCATCTGGGTGTTCAGTTTGCAGCGAAGATGGGTTTTAAGACCGTCGCCATCGCACGCGGCGCGGACAAGGAGCCATTGGCTAAGCAACTCGGCGCGCACCATTACATTGATAGTCAGGCGCAGGATGCTGCGGCGGAGCTGCTCAAATTAGGTGGGGCCGCGGTCATCCTCGCCACCGTGACGAGCGGCAAAGCGATGAGTTCGGTATTGGGCGGGTTGGGTGTCAATGGAAAGTTGATCATTCTCGGCGCTGCTGATGAGCCGCTCGAAGTGCCCGCACTTCTGCTCATCACAGGACGCCGTTCAATACTGGGTTGGTACTCTGGGATGTCTATAGACTCGCAGGATACGCTCTCCTTCAGCGTGCTGACCGGCGTCCGGGCTATGACTGAAGTCTTCCCGCTGGAGCAGGCGCCAGAGGCTTACGAGCGGATGATGAGCGGCAAGGCACGGTTTCGAGTCGTCCTCACAACCGGGCAGTAGCCGGGTGGGGTGCTGATGTGACAACTATTGGAACTGTCGAAAGTTTATGGCGTTATCCGGTTAAAAGTATGCGCGGCGCGGAAGTGCCCGAACTCTTTATGGGATTTGCGGGCATCTATGGCGACCGATGCTACGCCTTCAAGAATTCCGCCGCCCGCAAAGGCTTCCCTTATCTGAACGCAAACGTGCAGCAACAGATGCTGCGTTATCGTCCAGAGTTTCGCTATCCCGAAAGAGCGGCGAAACCGCCGAATTTGACCGAAGCTGCGAGCATTGCGCCCGGTGTCACTCCGGCAAACGCCGAACCGAACGACCTGACGTTGGATGTCGTCACGCCGTCAGGGGCCGTCATCGCTGTTGATGACCCGGCGTTGATAGAGCTGCTCGGCGAAGGGTTGCGCGGTGAAAATCACCTGACGCTCGTGCGTTCAGACCGCGCGTTGACCGACTGCCGCCCGGTTTCGTTGCTGAGCCTGCAAACCGTCCGACAGGTCGAAGCGGAGTTGGGCATTCCGCTTGATAAACGACGCTTTCGGGCAAACGTCTATCTCAACCTCGCTTCGGATGACGGCTTTGCCGAGGATGAGTTGGTCGGACGCCGTCTGCGTATCGGTTCGAGCGCGGTGATGATGGTTCTGGAGCGCGACCCGCGCTGTAAGATGATTTCCCTGGACCCTGACACAGGCGAACACAACCCGGAAGTTTTTCGCAAAGTCGCCCAGGCGCACGCTGCCTGTGCCGGTGTTTATTGCGCCGTTCTGGTCGAAGGGATATTGACGAAAAACGATTCAATCGAACTGTTGGACTAAAAGCGCAACCCAACGACTCATTCAACCCGACGCCTCGATAGGATGGCTTTCATGGCGCTTCCCAGCGTTGTCAATTTAACTCTCCGCGGGGTAGTGGGTCAGTTTGAAATGATGAGTGTCTGGCAGGTCAGACTCACCGCAGAGACGCAGTGCCAGCCTAGAGGGGGCGCAGAGGCTTGAGTCAACTCTCTGCGCAACCTCAGCGTCCTCTGCGTCTCTGCGGTGAACGCCGTATTGGCATACACTCTTCTTCAAACTGACCCATTACCCTCCGCGGCTACCGGCCTGACGCTTGAGCAGTTCAGTCCGGGGCCTTTACTTCTGCGTCAACTGATTAAAGAGAGTCAGCGCCTCGTCTTCGTAGGGCTGCTGTTTGTCGCGGGGCTTGGCCTGCATGCGGACGACGATCAATTCTTTTTCGGGGAAGACGTAGAGGTTGGTGTCGAGGTAGCCTTGGGCGGCGTAGCCTTTCGGGTTGTCGAAGAGCCACCAGAGAAGGCCGTAGCGCGGGTTGAGTGTCTGCGAGGGTTTGGTCATCTGCTCGACCCACGACTCGCTGACGATGCGCTTGCCCTGCCAGACGCCCTTGTTGAGCATCAGCAAGCCTATGCGCGCGAATTCGCGCGGCGTGGTCTCCATGTCGGCGTACGTCCAGGCGTGTTGCTTGTCGTCCAGGTGCAGGCGCGTGGCCTTCATCCCGAGCGGCTCGAAGAGGCGCTTGCGCGCGTACTCCTGTATGGGCTCGCCCGCGGCCTTGTCCAGGATGGGCGAGAGCAGTTGCACGCCCTCGTTGCTGTAGGCCCAGGCCGTGCCAGGGTCCGTGGCGAGCGGCAGGTTGATGACGAACGGGTTCTTGTCGGCAACGGCGCCGACGCCTTCGCCGGTCATGCGCGGCAGCCCCGAAGTCATCGCTAACAGGTGTCTGAGCGTCACCTTCGCCTTCGGCCCCTCGCACCACTCTTTGACGTAAGCGCAGACGGGCTCGTCCACGCTCTTAATCTTGCCGTCGTCAATCAACATCCCCACCAGGATTCCGGTGATGGACTTGGTGCTCGACATAGCCATGATGGGGGCCTTGTAGGTGCGGTAATAACGCTCCTGCACGAGCTTCCCTTTGTAGATGACGAGGCACGCGTCGGCCCCTGTCTTCGTACACAGGTCGCCGTGAAGTTCGAGCGCCTTGACGTTCACGCCCAGCGAGCCTGGGTTGGCGGACTGCCAGAAGTCGTCCTCCGTAATCATCGGCGGGGGCTGTGCCGTCAGGTCCGCACGCAGGCGCGCGACCCCTTCAGACAGCCCTCCGCCCCCTGCCTGCTTGCCGCATTCCTTGTCGTAAACGTTAAGAGTTTCTCGTGCTTCCTCCTCCCGCCCCAGTCTGTTCTGGGCGAACGCCAGCTCGTAATAGGCCCGGCACCTTTGCGCTTCTGACTTGGGCTCGCTTGAGATGAGGAAGGTTTGAACGAGCCGCACGGCCTGCTCCCACTGGCCGCTGCGGTTCAGTTCCGCCAGCTTGTCCAGAGTCGCGTCCCGCTGCTGTGCCAAAACCACAAAGACCAGCGGCGACACGCTCAGCCACAGCAATGTCGTCTTGATAGTCGTTCTCAGCATGTTGCCTTACTTCGGGGCCGTCGCGGGCGGCGCGGGCGGCGGATTGAATTTGGTGTCTTCCACGGCGACGTTATGTTTGATCTCCGAGTATTTGCGCGTCCAGCCGATCCAGGGGTCTACGAATGACTGGCGGATGGTGAAAGGAAGTTTCACGCCGTCCACTTCCCTGTAGTCCTCGAAGTCCGTCTGCTCCGGGATGGGGGCCAGCAGAGTCTGGCTGACGGTGAGGATGCGCAGGAGCAGGCCCGTCTGCGCGTCGAAGTAGAGTCTTTCAGTGTGCGTGTCGGAGACTTTCGAGATGAGCACGACCGCCTCGCGGTCGCCGACCTTTTCGCGCCACCCCACGGTCAGGTTCGGGAAAGTCTCGCGCGGGCGGATGTCTGAGTAGAAGTTGGCGGCGCGCTTCATCGTCTCCAACTGCGCCCCGCTCAACTCGCGCTGGCCGCGCGGGTTCTTAGACCAGCCGACCGTGCCGTTGTAGCCATTCATGACGACGCCCTGCTTCGGCGTCACAATCGTGACGAACTTGTCGGGCGCGGCCTGATAAGTCTCGACCGGGAATGTCGTCCCGTCGTAGGTGACGTGCGAGCCCTTCATCACGCGCGTGTTCAGCTTCCTGAACGCGGCCTCGCCGCCTATGGCCTGGACGTACTTGTCGAGCACCTGATCCACGGTCGGCAGCGGCGGTCCAGTCTCCGGTTTCGCTTCGCCGGCCGCGCCGCCTTCGGGCGGGGGCTGCGGCAGTGTCGGCATGACCTGCGGTTTGGTCTGGCCCCTGTGGCAGGTGAAGCAGGTGACGCCGCCTGTCGTCCCGAAGATATCCTTGTTCCCCTGGTTGAGCGCGAACTGCATCTGCATCATCTTCCGCGCGGTCACCTTCGTAGGCTTGTCGTCCTTCTCCCACTCCCACTTGTCGCCGCCGGAGTTGACGTGGCAGTAGGCGCAGCTCACGCCGAGTGACGTGCGTATGAAGTTCATGACCGCGAAGAGCTGCGAATCCGGGAGCCCCTTGAGCACCTGTATGTTCTTGCGCGTCTGCTCGACGGGTTTCTCGCCCTGCGGCCGCTGTGCGAGGCCGCTCGTGACGAAGACCGTACCCCAAGCCGTCAGAAAGAGCGCGAGCGCGGACAGTTTAAGTGTCGTGTGCTTCATGCCAAGCCTCCGAAGGTAGGTTGGTACTGCGTGTGAACGTTTCAGGGGACGAGAGAAATTATCTGCTGACTTTGGTCTGCCGGGGAATACGACCGCGCGGGCGGCATAGTTCCCCTTAAACATCTTAGCGGCTTTGCGTCTTTGCGAGAAACTATCTCACGCAAAGACGCAAAGCCGCTAAGAAGTCAGGGTTGCCGTCTTGCTTTTTACGAGCGCGGCTTCATGGGGATGCTCAGGTCGAGCGAGCGATAAATCACGAGGTACATCTGGGTTTCGCGCGGGATGAGCGTGCGCCAGGAGGAGCCGCCGCGGCGGATGTAGCTTGGAAGTTTCGCGGGGTTCGAATTGTAGCCGGCGGCCATCAGCTCGGCCCACGTCGCGTGACCAGCGGCGAGGGCGGCGCGCACGTCCTCGTTGCCCTGAAGCAGCTTCCAGGTGTCCAGCATGTAGAGCAGCATGGCTTCCAAGGCGTTTCCGTGGTTGCGCATCCCCAGGACGAAGTCCGGGTTGAGGCCGACGCCCGGATGCATCCGCCGCACCATCTGGTAAGTCGAAGGAATCATCTGGATCATGCCGCCCGCGCCCGCGGTGCTCACGGAATGGTTGTACGTTTTCAGCTCGTTCAGGGCGTAGAGCGCGAAGACCTCTTCGAAGAGCGCCTTCTGGTTCTCGGCGCGGAAACGCAGGTGATCAGAGTGCTCGACGATGCAGAGCCGCTCGGCGATGTCCACGAGGTTCGACGGAATTGGCACACCTTTGTCCTTAAGCCTCTTGGCCGCCAGGTCGATCATCGTGCGGACATAGTTCTGTCCGGCCTTGATGACCTCCGGCGAAAGCAGCGCGGGGTGCGCGGAGACGTAGTAGGCGACTTCGTGCAGCCGGCCACCGCGCTCGACCGGGTACTCCACGATGAGCGGGATGAGCGAGCGGCCCGTCTGGTCGAAGAGGGTCACCGCCGTGTTGACGCCGTTGGCCCGTATGATGCGCAGGGTGACGACCGCGCCGAGCTGGGTCGTGGCCGTCATTTCAGAGCCCTTCTTGAGGAACGTCTCCTTTGGAATGGTCAGCAAGTGAATCTTGTCGGTCTTGTCGTCGAGCGCCGCGAGCGTCACTATGAAGAGCGAAGGGGTGGTCAGGGCCGTCGGCGACGGGTGCGACTTCAAGAGCCGCACGGCCTCTTCGGTGCGCGTGCGAATCGTGTTCATGGAGATGCGGCCCGAACGCTGTCCAAACGAGACGACCGCCGCGGCCGTCTGCGACTGCTCCACAGTGGCGGGCGCAGATGTCGGCTGCTGCGGGCGCTGCGTGACCGTGCGCGGGCGCGTGGCCGACGGCCCAGACTGGGTAGATTGCGAGCGCGCCGGGGAGAACTCGAAGACGAGGCCCACGGCCAGCAGGAAGAGGGAAAATTTCGCGCGTTTATTCATAACTCTTCTAAGGGTCTCCTTCGTTTGGGGCTCGCCCGAGGCGGCAAGAGGACTCTAAGATTCTCGCGCACGCCTTTCGGTTGTCAACACTTTTCTCCGAATTACCTTTTAACGCGCCTAAAAGGAATTCGCGGCTTGCGGCGCGGGCAGTTGATTAGCAATTGAAATAACGAACCGGATTCTGTGAGTGGCGCACGGGCATGCGCCCGCCCACGTACTTCTGCCTGATGGCCTCCGGCGCTAATTTTCCTATAAATTCGGAGCGCCCATCGTGAACTTCAGGAGCGAAGTACCTGCCTTGGTCACTTTCTCTTTTGCGCCAGTACGCTCTGGTTTCATCGCTCACAGGAATCCAACGGTCAATCTCGTAGACCTCCTTGATCTCGCCTTGATAGACCGCGAAAGCGTATCTGGCCCGTTGCGCGTGTTGCCTGTCCACGCGCCATATCCCTCGTGTGGCATGATACAAGTCCTCCGCATTCTGTACGTGCGGGTATTGCTGGTTAATGTTAATCGCTATGACGGGTTCGTCAATGCTCAATGATGAAGCCGAATCGGATTTTAATTCTGCCGGGAGAGATAAAGTGGCTTGAGGGTCGTACGGGGCAGATAAGAGCGCGCCGTCGGCCAAGCAAAAGGCGAGCATCTCGTCGGCGTAAGTTCTATTGCATTGGGGGCATTTTTTCATAACCGTTCTCCAAAGGTGAGAAGCAGCCAACGGCTAATTGCGTTGGGCGACGAGGATTATACTGCACATCTCCCGCAACTGTGAGATGAGCGTCGGTCTGTGTAAAATAGACGAGTAATGAATCAAGCAATACATCTGACGGGGCTGACCGAGGCGGAGTTGATTGCGTTCGTCGAGGAGATGGGCGAGCCTGCGTACCGCGGGCGGCAGATTTTCGCGTCGCTTCATCACAGGCGGCTGCGCCTCCTGGACGAGATGACGGATTTGCCGAAAGATTTTCGGACCAAATTGAATGAGAGGGCGACCGCCTCGACGCTGACGGTCGAGTCGCGGTACGTGTCTGAGGACGGGACGCGGCGCTACCTGATGAAGACGCGCGACGGGTTGCCGGTCGAGACGGTGTTCATCCCCGAAGAGCGGCGCGACACGATCTGCTTTTCGTCTCAGTCTGGCTGCCCGCTCCAGTGCAGCTTCTGTCTGACGGCGAAGCTGGGCTTGCTGCGCACTCTGACGGCGGGTGAAATCGTCGAGCAGATTACGGTCGCGCTCAACGACGCCTACGGTGTGGGCCAGAAGACGCCGCGCGGGACGAACCTCGTGGCGATGGGCGCGGGCGAGCCGTTTCTGGCCTTCGAGCCGCTGATGAAAGCTTTGCGAATCATGGCCGACCCGAAGGGCCTGCACATCGTCCCCAACCGCGTGACGGTCTCGACCGCCGGCGTAGTCCCGCGCATACGCGAGCTGGCAAACGTTCCAGACCGCCCGCACCTAGCCATCTCGCTGGCCGCGCCGACGGACGAGCTGAGAAACGAGCTGATGCCGATTAATAAGAAATGGCCGCTCGAAGAGTTGCTCGCCGCCTGCAAGGAGTTCGAGCGGTCGTTGAAACCCGGCGAGCTGTTTACCTTCGAGTACGTGATGCTCGACAATGTGAACGACTCGGACGAGCAGGCGCGGCAACTGGCGAACCTGCTAAACCGCCACGAGCTGCGCGCGAAAGTGAACCTGATTCCGCACAACCCTGCGGACCCGCTCCCCTACAGGCCCTCTATGCCCGAGCGCGTGGAGAGTTTCAAGCGGATTCTGGAATCGAAGGGCGTTCACGCTTACGTGCGGCGGCCGCGCGGGCGCGACATCTACGCCGCCTGCGGCCAGCTCGCGGCGCGGCGCACGGCGGCCAACCCTCAGCCTGCCGCCCTTCATCAATTAGTCTGATGGTGCGCTTCGCCGTTAAATCTTCTTCAGGATCAATTAAGTAATAATGAGAGACAGAAAATTCATCCGACGCACGACACTGTTTATCCTGGCGGGCCTCCTGCTCGCCTTCCCCGCGGGCTTTCGGGCCGGCGCACACGCGCCCGCGGCTCAACCCAACATACGCGTCAACGGCTTCTTCGCGGCCGACAAGGCGCAGCGCGGCCGCACGGTTCAGGCGGCCGTCGTCCTGGACATCCCAGGCGGGTTTCACATCAACAGCAACCGCCCGCTCGCCAAGTTTCTGATTCCGACCTCTGTCAAGATAGAGGCTCCCGGCGGCATCAAGGTCGGCCCCGTTAGCTACCCGCGCGCCCAGCTTCGCAGCTTCAGCTTCTCCGAAGAGAAGCTGTCGGTTTACGAAGGCCGCGCCGTGCTGCGCTTCAGCCTCACCATCCCGGCGGACTTCTCGACCGGCGTGACTGAGCTGCGCGCCCGCGTCAAATACCAGAGCTGCAACGACGAAGCCTGCTTCCCGCCAGCCACGCGCTCCATCGACATGCCCATCGCCGTCGTCGGAGCCAACGAGTCCGTCAAACGGATCAACGCCAACATCTTCGGCGGCGGCCGCAAGCGCGGCGGCATCACCGGCGCGTGGCAGTGAGAAGCAGTGGTCAGTGGTCAGTGGTCGGTGGTCAGTTAAGAGAAAGCAAAAGGCAGCCGGGTTAATCCCACGCGGCTGCCTTCTTCTTTTGTCTTTAACTGACCACCGACCACTGACCACTGACTACTGACCACTGTTTCCAATGACTGACATCAGGCGGCCAGTGCGGCCGTGCGTGCGCTTCTCGCGGCGGTAGGAGAAGAAGAGGTCCGTGCGGCACATGGTACACAGCGGCGCGGTGTGTATGTTTTCGGGGGACAGGCCAGCGGCCGCGAGCTGTTCGCGGTTGGCTCTTTGCAGGTCTACGAGGGCGTGGCCGTCGCGCGTCGGCGTGAAGAGCGCGTCAGCGTCCGGGAATTTTTCGCGGAACGCTTCGATGACTTCGCGGCCGACTTCGTAGCAGCAGCCGCCCGCCGCAGGGCCTATGGCAGCACTCACGTCCGCGGCCCGCGTCCCGTACTCGGCGTTCATGCTCTCAAGAGTGCGCGCGATGATTCCGGCGACGGTCCCGCGCCAGCCCGCGTGTACGGCCGCGCACGCGCCCGTCCTTGAATCGGCCAGCAGAATTGGCACACAGTCGGCCGTCTTGACGCCGACGAGGATGCGCGGCGTCACGGTCGTGAGCGCATCGCAGTAGACCGTCTCGCCCAGGGCCTTCTCAGGCTGGCGCGTGTCCTCTACGCTCTTGACCGTGCGGACATCCGTGCCGTGCATCTGCCAGCAGGAGGCGAGCGCCCATTCGCCGTCGAAGAGGCTGAGGAAGCGGCGGCGGTTCTCGTAAATGTTCTCGGCCGCGTCGTCGTTGAAGCCAGCCAGGTTGAGCGCCGCCTCCGGCATTGGGCTGACGCCGCCTAGCCGCGTGGAGAAGGCGTTGGCGAACCCTTGCTCTTCGAGCCGGGCGCAGGAGAGTGCGAGCGTGGTATCCTTCTCGCGCCAGTAGAACCCGGCTTGTGCCAGTTCCGTTTCGTCCGTGATTATTTCCATCGGCATAGACATTATCGAAGTGCGCCGCGTGCGCGAGGTGCTCGCGCGCACGCCGCGCTTCATCGAGCGCGTGTACACGGAGCGCGAGCGCGCCTACTGCGACGGGCGCGGAGCAGTCGCCGCCATGCACTACGCCGCGCGCTTCGCCGCCAAGGAGGCCGCCTTGAAGGCCCTGCAAACGGGCTGGATTGGCGGCATCGCGTGGCAGGACATAGAGGTCGCTTCGCGCGCAGGCGGAGCGCCCGTCCTCATCTTCCACGGCCGCGTCCGCGAACTCTACGAGCAGTCGGGCGCAACGGCCGCGCACCTCTCCATCTCGCACACCTCCGAGCACGCCATCGCGCAAGTCATCCTCGAAGGCTGATCCAAAACTTTTGCGCCTTTGCGGCTCCAGCGTGAAACAAAATATCTCACGCGAAGCCGCAAAGGCGCAAAGAGGCTGTCGCTTTCTGCCAAAGCGCAATCAGTAATTTTACGGTCTGCCCCTTGAAGTTGAGACGCGCATCTCGTTGACGAGTGTGCGCTGCCCGCGCGTGTTCGTCTCCACGCCGGTCGTCTGCCACGCCGGGGACTCAAGCCGCTCGCTCGTGACTTCAGGGCGCGGCAGAGTTCTAGGCCGCGGGGCCGGCTGGATGATTCTCGTCCGGCCGTCCGGCTCGACGACGGTCGCCGGCTCGTAATCGTAGACCTCATCGTCTTCGCCCGCGGCGATCAGCTCGAACGTCTCGCCGTGCGTCACGCATTCCATGTTCGGCGCGAGTTCCGCTGCAATCGCTATGCGCTCCTGCTGCGGGCATGAGGCCGTGGCGCGCATCCCTGTCTCCGGGTCAATTTCCACGAACGTGACGCCCGCCGGGCGCTCGAACGCCTCGCCGCCGAGGTCTGGTCTCAGGACGACAGCCTCGCGGACGAAATCGGTCCAGGCCGGCAGCGCAGCCTCCGCGCCCGTCAGCCCCAGTTGCTTGTTGTCGTCAAAACCTATCCAGACGGCCACGACTAGGTTCGGCGTGTAGCCTACGAACCACCCGTCGCGCGACGTGCCGGTCTTGCCGGCGATGGCGGTCTTCTTCACCGCGCCGCGCGCCGCGCGCGCCGTCCCGTGGTCAATCACGTCCGAGAGCATGTTCGTGATGACATACGCGGTCGCGGGCTTAATCACGGGCCGCGTCTGCGGGATGTCCGCGATGACTTCTGTGCCAAAAGAGTCCACGACGCGCGCGAGCACCTTCGGCTCGACGCGCTCGCCCTTGCCGGCGAAAGCGGTGTAGGCCGCGGCCATCTCTATCGGCGTCGCCTCGGTCGTGCCGAGCGCAATCGCCGGGTAGGGTTCCGCCTTCGGGAGGCCGAAGCGCTCGGCCAGGCGCTCGACGCGCTGGAGCCCCGCGCGCATCGCCACGTCCACGGTCACGACGTTGAGCGAGCGCACGAGCCCCGTCCTCATCGTCACATCGCGCATAGAGAAGCCGCCGCCGTAATTGGCCGGGCGATACTTGGCGTTGCCTGCGTAAATAAACTCCTGCGGCGCGTCCGCGTACATCGAGAGCGGCGACAGTCCGCCTTCCAGGGCCGCCGCGTAGACGACGGGCTTGAAGGTGGAGCCGGGCTGGCGGCGCGCATCCACGGCGCGGTTAAGCTGTGACTCGGCGTAGTCGCGCCCCCCGACCATCGCCAGGACGCTCCCCGTCTTCGGGTCCAGCGCGACGAGCGCGGCCTGCGGCCTCACGCCGCGCTTCGCGTAAACTTTGTCCAGGCGTTCGAGCTGACGGCTGACGGCCTGTTCGGCCGCCTGCTGCAAGTCAAGGTCTATGGTCGTGTAGACGCGCAGGGCGCGCTCGTCGCCGCCGGCGCTCTCGCCCAGGCGCGCTTCGACGACGCGGTTGACGTAGTCTATGAAGTAGGGCGCGGTCGAGTGCTCGCGCTCGTTGAGCGGCGCGACCGCGAGCGGCTGCTGCGCGGCTGCGCGCGCCTCGTCGAGCGTGATGACTTGATCGCGCGCCATCGCGCCGAGCACGGTGTTGCGGCGCGCGGTGGATGCTTCCGCGTGGCGGTCGGGCGCGTAGCGGTTCGGGCTCTGAATCATCCCGGCGATGGTCGCGCTCTCCGGGAGCGTCAGGTCTTTCAGCTCTTTGCCGAAGAAGGCGCGCGCCGCTTGCTCGACGCCGCGCACGCTGACGGAGCCGCGCTGGCCCAAATAAATCTCGTTGCAGTAGAGCGCGAGGATGTCCTCTTTCGAGAGGCGGCGCTCCAACGCGAACGCCGTCATCGCCTCCGCGAACTTGCGGCGGAAGGTGCGTTCGGGCGTCAGGAACGTGTTCTTGACGAGTTGCTGCGTGATGGTCGAGCCGCCCTGCGAGTTTTCGTCGTCGGCCGCGTTACGAAGGAGCGCGCGGCCCACGCCCCAGATGTCCACGCCGCCGTGCTCGAAGAAGCGGCGGTCCTCTATGGAGAGGATGGCGCGGACCAGCACCGGCGGGATGTCGCGGAAGGCCAGTTGCGGTCGCTGGCCCGTCTTCATCGCGGCGTCGGTCGTCAGGATTTCCGGCTCCAGCGTGTAGGCGTCGAGCGTGACGCCGAGGTCGCCCGTCAGCTCCGCGATGCGGTTCTTGCCGTCGAAGCGGACGTTGACGGTCGTGATGGTGGACGCCTCCGAGCGGCGCGGTCGAATTTCAATCAAATCTTCACGCGCCGTGAAGCTCCCGCTCCACACGTCGCTCGCGTTGGTCTCGATGTAGCCCGCGCGGCGCAGCAGCTCGACCAGCGCGTCGCGCGAAATCGTCTGCCCGGCGCGCAGCGTGCGCGGCGCGGCGTAGATGCCCGCGCGGCTCGTCAGGTAGCCGCTCTTCAGGCGCGCATCGACGAGCCCCGCGTAGTAGTTGTAAGAGTAGATGAAAAAGACTATGCCCGCGACGAGGAGGAAAGCGGTCCCGCCCAGGATTGAGTAGATGACGACGCGGCGCTTGCGCCGCAACTCGCGCCAGGCTTCCAGGCGCTTGAGGGCGCGTTTCGTGATTCGCTTGACGCGAGTGCGGCGACGCTCATCCACAGATGTTATCTCGATTGCCATGCCTGCCTGTCCACTACGGCGGACGGCGTGCATAAAAAGGGAGAAGCGCGCCTGCCCTCACGTCCGGTTTGTTGTCGGCGTTCTCAATAAACGCCTAATGGCCCAAAAATTCTAGGTCACCTGGCGTCCGCGAGCGTCGCGGGCTGTGCCGCCACGTCGTCGCCGCCCGCGCTCACCCACTGCGAGACCGCCGCGGTCGAGACTGCAATTGTAATCAAGATCATGATGATGGCCGCCAGTTGCGCCAGACCGTTTGCCAGCTCCTTCATCGACTTTTCCCCCCGCAATCGTTCGATTTCTGCCCCGCCGCCCTGTTTGAGCAATGTTTATGCCAGCCTCGAACAATAAAACAGCCGCGACGACAGAAACGTGAATCGCGCCCGTAAAGAGCGATTTACGTTTTACGAAAGGAGCTTCGGGATGATTCCGGCGGGGAAGAATGTCCCACACGCGTCCGCCTTCGATACGCATGCGGGAGTTTCAAGAGCGGAAGGTGTGTTTTAAAAAGCTACGGCCGGGGGCTGGGGTCAGGAGACTGTGCGGGTTCGGCCGTGAGGCACACGACTGCCCTGAGCCCCAATCTGCGGAGACTCCTGACGCTCGGACTGGGTTACGAAGTTACTTCCCCTGCCGGCAGCCGCCTGTGCAGCACTCATTGCAGAAGGCGTACGCTGCCTCGCACAGCCCTGGGTCGCCTCCGTCTTTCAGGCAGTCCTTGTAGGTCCGCTTGCACTCCTTCTGGCAGGCTTTGATCTGCTCAGGCGTGGGCGGCACCTCCTGTGTGCGGGACGGAGTAACGGTGAAGCCCATCAGCAGCAGGCAAGTGAGCAAAGCCAATGCTAGACGTTTCATGTTTCCACCTCCGATTGTGGTGAGCGCGAGTGAGGCCCAGTATACACCCTAAGCTCGACCCGCCAAGACTGAAAATGAAAAAAGATTGTGGCCCAAAAAAGATGAAGGGATTGAGAAGAACCCTTTACCGCAGCGGCGAGACGCGGCGCTTGTCTTCGAGGGGTGGCTGCCCACGGCGGCGGCGCTGATACCACTTGAGCCGCGGCTCCGCGACGGGTTCGAGGAGGCGCTTGATTCTCTCGATGGTCGGGCGCGCGGCCTGCTCGCCGGTGGCGATCAACTCGTCTGCGCGCTGCATCTCGTCCCAGCGGATGTGGCCCGTCTTGGGCATGACGACGACGTCCGCGTCGTGGAGCTGGTGGATGGCCGCGGTCCTCTGGATGACCATCATGGATTGGAGGATGACGCCGATGACGGAGTGTGGCGGGCCGATGAACTTCGCGCCCTCGCTGTTGACGTCCACGGCGATGACGAGGTCCGCGCCGAGGGCGCGCACGGCCGCCGTCGGGATGTTGGCGACGAGGCCGCCGTCAACCAACTGTCGCCCGTGGTCGTCCGTCACGGGAACGTACCAGCCGGGCAGGGCGCAACTGGCGCGCACGGCGAACGGCACGTCGCCCTCCGTCATGATGACGGCCGAGCCTGTCTTCAGGTCTGTGGCGACGACCGCCAACGGGAGGCGCAGCTCCTCGAAGCGATGGACGGGCAGGTGCGCGCGCACGAACTCTTCGAGGCGCGCGTTCGATTGCACGCCGAGCCGCGAGAGCGTCATGCGCCCCACGTCCTTCCAGCGCATGTTGCGGCTGACGTGTTCGACCTCTTTGACACTCATCCCGGCGGCGTAGGCCGCGGCGACGAGCGAGCCGGCCGAGGTGCCTGCGATGTAGTCGATGGGGATGTGGTGCTCTTCGAGGACGCGCAGGACGCCTATGTGCGCGAAGCCGCGGGCCACGCCGCCCGACAGGGCGAGGCCGACGCGTGGCCGCTCTATAAGCTGTGCGTCATCTCTCGACATAAGCCTTTGATGTCGAACGGCGGCCGGGGAGATGTCGTCAGGCTCAGTCGTGCGCTCCGGCGCCTACATCGCGCCTTCGTCGGCGGACGGGCCGTAGAGGGCCGGGACCGGCACGTCGTTGAGCCTGAGGTAAACCGACAGTTGCGCGCGGTGGTGTATGGTGTGGTTCAAAATCATGCCGCGCAGCACGCCCGCGCGCGGCTGCGTGAAGATCGTGCGGCCGTTGACGAGCAGCGTCCAGGGCTTCATCAGGTGCTCGTCGCTCGCGCCCTGGATGGCCGCGCGCGCCGCGGCGACGTTGCGGTCGAACGTCTCCAGCGCCTCCGGCACGGACTCGATGGGCTTGGCGCGTAGGGGGTTGCCCCCTGGCATCGCGTCCAGCTCGGCTTTCTCAATGACGTGGACCGTCCAGCTCACAAGGTTAGCGAGGTGCGTACCCAGGCCGCGCAGCGTCGTGGACTTCTCGTGCGGCTTCCAGTCGAGCTTGTCTTCGGGGATGCGTTCGAGGGTCTTGCGCGTGTTCGCCATCTCGTGGTCGAACTCCGGCAACATTGATGCGCTCAGTCCCATTATCTTCCTCCGAGGGGTAAGCCGGAGTGGCGTCCTCCGGCGGGGACGTGATTACTTGACGAGCTGCCTGCGCTTGATCTCTTCCAGTTGCCGCATGGCCTCGTTCAGCTCGCGGTCGTCGTCGCGCTCTTCGATGCGGCGCGGCTCGGACTTGCCGGCGAGCTTTCTGAAGATGGAGACGCCGAGGACGATGACGGCCACGACGAACAGGATTTTGACTATCGAGATGACAAAGCCGACGACGGCCCAGGTGACGGCCGCCGCGACGAGGATGGCGAGGGCCAACAGGATGAGCTTCGCGTTCTTGAACATGGTACTACCTCCGAAACCAAAGCTTACAACAGGTCGCGGGCAAAAGAAATTGCGGAATGCGCATTCCGCATTCGTCAGACCGGGTTGAGGACGGTGATTTCGGCGCGCTCGCGGGCGCTGTCGAGGAACTCGTCCGTCTCGGACTCGATCTTGCTCTCGGTCAGCTCGGCCTCGATCTCCTTGGACGCCTCGGCGAGTTCGGGGACGAGGCGGCCCGGCTGCTGACGGCGCAGGCGCGGAACGTAGACGTCGCGGTAGTAGTCCTCGACCTCCTTCTGCGTGACGACCGTGAAGGAGCGGAAGCGGAAGTTCAGGTACTTTTCTATCGTCAGGCGCTGGCGCACGATCTCGCGCAGTTGGTCTGCGTTGAGGCCGACGCGCGCGGCGCGCTCCTGAAACTCCGCCTGCGACGGGAAGAGTTTGACCAGCTCGTCCGTCCTCTCCTTAATCTCCTGGTCGGTCGGCTCGATGGCCGGCAGGCGTTCGGCCTCCTGCAAGATCAGGCGCTGGCTGATGACGAGGTTGAGCACGCGGTTCAGGCTCTCGGAGCTGGGGGCGTCGAGCGGCGCGGTGGGCTGGAGCGCGAGCTGCCACAAGAGGTCCGAGTAAGTAATCAGGCTCGGCCGCACGCCGCTGTTGACGGTCGCCACCATCTTGTCGGCCACCTCTTGCGCCCGCGCGGCGGGCGCAAGAATGAAAAATGCAAAATTAAAAATGCAAAAGGAGACGGCGAACAGAAAGAGACTCGAACGCCGCTCAAGCTTCCCGTAACTGCTCACTTCGCCAATCATGCTTTTTTCATTTTTCATTTTTCATTTTTCATTCTTTAGAACGCTCGCGTGAAGCGGAAGTGTAGCTGGCCGCGCTTGAGGCGGTAGATGGCCTCGGTCCCGTCCTGCTGCGGAATTAGGAACTCCGGCGGGTTGACGAGCCAGCCGTAATCAATCGAGAGCGTGCCGCCGAGCGGCGTCTTGATGCCGACGCCCAGGCCGATGGTGTGCGTCCAATGCATCCGCACGTTGTGCCTGTTGATGCGCTCGGCCCGCGTCAGCGCGGGGTCGTCCTCGTCGGGCGCGTCGTTGCGCCCGAAGATGTCGCCGACGCGGGCGAAGACGTTGCCGCCGTCGTAGAACGGCACGATCTGAAACGCCTTCGTCAGCGAGGTGCGCGCTTCGAGGTTGACGACCGCCAGCGCGTTGCCGCCGACGGGCACGGTGAACGGATCGAGCTGAATCAACTCGCCCTTGTTGTTGCGGAAGATGCCGCAGCCGGCGGGGACCGGGAACGAGAGGAAGCAGTCCGGGTTGATGGCGCGCGGCCCGGCCTCCTCGTAGTTGAAACCACGCAGCGTGGTCGAGCCCCCGGAGAAGAATCTCTCGCTGATGGGCAGAGTGCGGTCAACCTCGTCAATCACGCCGTTCTCGTTGCGGTCGCGCGGGTTGAAGAGGTTCGCGAGCCCAAGCGTGACGTTGCCGGCGAGCACGGTGTTGCGCAGCCGCTCGACCCTGTAGTAGCGGCGGTAGTTCAACTGGAGCTTGTTGAACGAGAGGTTGCCGCCGAGTTGGCGGAGCGCCAGCGAGTAATCCACGGTCAGGAAGTCGCCGCGCGTGGTGTCGAACTGGCTGTCGCGCGTGTCGCGGACGAAGGTCGCCCCCAAACGCGAGAGGCGGACGGCGCGGTCGGGCCTCAGAATCGGAGCGATGAGCAGGCTGTTGATGTTGTAGAGCCGCACGTCCTCGTAGGAGTAACGCAGGAAGAGGATGCTGCGCGTCTTGCGGTCTATGACGCGCTGCGTCTCGGCGTTGAGGGTGAAACGGTTGATGGTCGGCTCGCCGGCCGGCTCGCCGAACTCGTCAATCGGGTTGCCGTCCTCGTCCAGGCGCTGGACGATGCCGAAGCTGCCGCGGTCAATCGTCGAGCGGAAGAAGCGCGTGACGGTCGTGTCGCGCTGATACTGCGCCGAGAGCGCGAGCGGCGCGAACTGGTTGTCGCCGTAGCTGCGCCAGCGCGGGTCCAGGTATTCGAGGCGGACGAGCTGCTGGCGCTTACTGGCCCGGACGCGGAAGGCCCCCTGGCGCAGCTTGCCGAACATGTTGAGGTTGCGGATGTCGAAGAAGCCGAGCGGCCCGTTGTCGGTCGAGTAGCCGCCGCCGTAGCGCATCTCGCGCGGCTTCAACTCCTCCACGTCGATGATGACGTCGCGCTTCTTGAAGCCCGAAGCAGTCTCGCCCGCGGGCTCCGTGCGGATGATGACCTGGCGGAAGACATCCGTCGCGTAGAGCGCGCGCTCGCTTTCGGTGATGCGGTCGGCGCGCAGGACCTGACCCTCGCGCAAGGGGATGGCGGAGAGGATAGATTCCTTCTTCGTGCGGATGTTCCCGTTGACGAAGATGCGGTTAATGATGACGCGGTCACCCTCGCTGCGGATGGTGTAGACGAGGCGGACGCGCTCCTCGACGCCCCCGCCGGGCAGCGCGACTGAGGGGAGGTCGATGGAGGAGAACTCCATGCGCGCGCCCGTCTGGCCGTCGCGCGCGTAGAGGTTGAGGATGGCCTCGCCGTCCGAGCGCGCCTGCGAGCGCGAGAAGAACTCGCCCTCCTGCGTGCGGAAGCAGGGCGTGAAGTCGCCTGCATCGAAGCGCGCGGCGCAGCGCGCGCGGCCCGCCTCGCTGATCTCGTTGCGGAGCTTCGCGTCCGTGTAGAGCTTGTTGCCGCGCAGCTCCAGGCTGGCGATGCGCGTGCGGTCGCCTTCGGCGACGACGAAGGTGATGATCAGGTTCTCGCCTTCGAGCGAGACGCCCTGGCGGGTGGTCACGACGGCCCGGCGGAAGCCTAGGTCCTGCATCCTGGTCGTGATCGTGCGGCGGTCCTGCTCCAAAAGCTCGCGGCTCGTGTAGCCGCGCCCGTAGCCGAGGAACGGGATGAAGCCCAGCGCGTTCGCCTTCTGCGTGCGCAGCTCCTCCTCCACGTCCTCGAACTTTAATTCCTCAGTCCCCTCTATGCGAATGTCGGTCAGCTTGAAGCGGCGGCCACGGTCCACGTCGTAGGTGACGGTCAAGGTCTTGCCCGCCAGCTCCTGCGGGTTGAGGTTGTTGCACATCTCGGACGTGCCGTTGAGGTCCGCGTTCGTCGCGGGCGCAGGACTGATGGCGCAGGCGGAGGTGACCTCCGCGAAGAAGTAGCCGCTCTCCTGAATCTTGTTACGCAGGCGGCGCTCGCCCTCGATGATGGCCGAGATGTCCACGGTGCCCTCGCGCTTGATGGGCAGGAGCGAGCGCAGGGTCTTTTCGCCGAACTCGTAGTTGAGGACTTTAACATCGACCTTCGGGCCGATGCTGCCCTTCTGCTCGATGGTCACGCGGTTGGTCGCGTTGTCGAGGATGAAGCGCTCGTCTTCGAGCTGCGGCGCGAGATAGCCCTCGGCGATGATGGCCTGGCGAATGCGCTCTATGTCGGCGGCGAGCGTGGCGCGCGAGAAGGGCGCGCCAGGCTGAAGCTGAAGCTTCGGGCGCACCTTCGCGGCGTCGAAGCCAGTGACGTCTATGTTGAAGGCTTCGACGCGCGACTGCTCGCCGGGCTCTATGTCGAAGACGACCGTCATGCGCGTGCCCGTCGGGTCATTCGGGTCGCGCACCTGCGTGTAGTTGACCTCGGCCCTGTAAAAGCCTTTGTCGCGGAGGTAGACCTGAATCAGGTCTGCGTTGTTCCGCAAGACCTGCTCGGAGAGGGCCGCGCCGGGGTCCAGCATGTTGAGGCGCGAGCGCAGCTCGTCCTCCGCGATGGGCGAATCGATGCCGGAGTGGAGGCTGAGCTTGACTTCGCCGACCTTGACCTGGCGGCGGATGACGAAGGCGACGCAGAGCGGGCGCGTCTGGCCGCTCTGCGGACAATTCTCGCTCACCTCGACGCGCGCGTTCGAGACCATCCCGGAGTCGAAGAGCGATTGTAAAGACTCGCGCACGCGCACGGCCGCGTACGTGTCCCCCTCGACGACCGAGAGCAGCGAGAGCAGCTCGGCCTCCGCGGCCTCGT
This sequence comes from uncultured Acidobacteriota bacterium, assembly GCA_963848875.1. Taxonomy (GTDB): domain Bacteria; phylum Acidobacteriota; class Blastocatellia; order Pyrinomonadales; family Pyrinomonadaceae; genus QHXM01. The sequence continues at coordinate 1,984,391 of CAWKFJ010000005.1, read as the reverse complement.
CGCGCGGGCTGCCCTCTATACGGACGCGGAGTTGTGTGATGACGCGCCCCTCGTAATCGCCCGCGCCCGGCGGCGGCGGAGTGAACGCACTAACGCCGCGCGCCGCAACGAAGGCGGCGAGCAAACTTAATGCGAAAGAGAGGAAGCGGCGCGGAGTCACCCTTATGATCTCGGATTCAAATCCATTTTTTACGTGCCGAGCTTGAATCAAAAACGTTTCTTCAGCCTGATCTCGAAACTGAAGTTGTCGTTGCGCGAGTTGAAGCTCTGGACGCTGCCCTGCTCGTACTGCGCGACGAACGAGAGGCGGTTCGAGAGGCGGTACTCGACCGCCAGCACCTGATTCTGGTTCCCGGTCACGTTGGTCGAGTAGGTGATCGAGAGGTTACGGTTAATCTGCCGCCCGACGGTCAGCCGCGCCGTGGGGCTCTCGCCGCCGCGGCCCGCAATCAGCGGGTCGATCTCAAAGCGGTTCAGGCCGAACAGCTTGTCCGTCGCGCGGCGCGCGGGCGCGCTAATCAAACTTTCCGTCAGCAGACTCGCGGCCGTGCCTAAGCCGGACTGTGCCAATGTCGAGACGCCCGTGTCGCCCGTCGCCAGTTGGCCGTTTATAATCAGCGAGACTACGTCGGCCTGCGGAAGCGCGGGGTCGGAGCGGACGTTGACGGAGGGCTGCGTGAGCGGCCCCGTGATGCTCGTGATGACGTCGTAGCCCTGAATCTCGCCGACGGTCTGGATGTTGAGCACGGGGTCCGCTTCAAGACTGCCCGGCAGGTCAATCGTCGCGCGCTGGATTTCGTGGCGGTTGTTGCGGAACTGCACCGTCCCGCTCGTGAACGTAATGCGCCCGGAGACGACGGGCTCCTTGACAGGCCCGTTGACCCTCAGGGAGACGGAGCCGACCGCCTCGGCCAGATTGTTCCTGACGACGAGCGCGTCGCGCCCCTCGATTCTCAAGTCCTGGAACTGCGCCGTCGCGGCGAGCGCGAACTCCCCTCCCTGCTCGATCAGCGCCTCGCGCCGGCGGTTGATGAGCGTTTCGAGGTCTAGGTCCTGGGTGTACTCGGCGCGGCGCAAATTGACCTGGCCAGAGATGACCGTCGCTATCTGCTGGCCGCGCCCAGAGGCCGAGCCCCTGATCTCCAGGTCAACGTCTGCGGTCGAGCGCACGTCCTCCGGGTAGGGCACGGTCACGTCGTCGCCGCGGATGTTGATCTGGAAGCGCGTCGGCGTAAAGCCCGTGAGCAAGGCCCCGCCCGTCACCCAGACGCGCCCGCCGCCGAGCATGCCGGTCAGTTGATCTATCTGGGCCTGGTTGCTGTTGAAGCGCACAGAGCCCGTGACGTTCGTGATGCTCAGGCGCTCGTCGGCGAGCAGGATCGAGAGCGAGGCGTTGGCGAGCGACGCAGTGCCGTTGATGCGCGGCTGCTCGAAGGGGCCGGCGACGCGCACGTTGGCCTCGGCCGAGCCGTTGAGGAAGAGGTCTGGCGAGAGCCCCTTCAGCACGCGCAGGTCGAGCCGGCCGTTGACGGTCAGGCTGTGGTTGCCGCCGGGCGCGAGCGCGAGCGTGCCGCCCAGCGTCAGGTTCGTGTTCGTCCCCGTGAATTGCGTCTTGGTGAAAGTCACCTGATCGCCGGAGAAATCGAGCAGGAGCGGCTGGACGGCGGTGAGGCGTATGTCCTCGACCTGGACGGTCAGGTCCGTGAAGTTGGCCGTGCCCTTCAAGCCGCGCAAAGAGTATTCGGTCTCGCCCTCCGCGTTCTCAGTAATGAGGTCGCCCTCGGCGGTCAGAGTCCCTGTCGCGCGCCCCGTCACCCTCACGTCAGGGTTGTTGAGGGCGATGGAGAGCAACTGCGTCAGGTCCGCGTTGGCGAGCGTCGTGTTGACGGTCGTACGCAAGTTCTTCGTGCCGAGGTCTACGCGCGCCGTCACCTGCTGCGGCTGCGCGCCGAGCAGGCCGGTCGTGAAGGTGATGTCCAGTTTCCTGTCCTGCGTGCGGCCCGTCAGCGTGAGCAACCCCGCCGGCCGGTTGTTGATCCTCACGTCGCGCCCCTCGCCGTCGAAGGTCACGTTGAAGTTTGAGAAGTCGTCCTCCGAAAGCACGCCCGTGATGTGCGCCGAGAGGTCGGCCGTGCCCGTGACGTTCGGGAGCGCGCCGGGGTTGGGCGCGAAGGCTGCGAGGCGTTCGAGCTGGACGCCCTTCGCCTGGGCCTGTAGGTCGAGCGCCTGGTTCGTCGTGTTGAACGTGCCGTTCGCGGTGACGCGGCCGGCGTCCAACTCCGCGACGACCGAGTCCAGGGTGACGACGGGGCCGCTGAAGGTGGCGAGCGCCGTGATGCTCTGGAAGGGTTCGCCGCTGATACGGCCGCGCGCGAAGTTCAACTCCGCGCGCCCGCTCATCGCGTCCGGGATGCCCTCGACGCGGACTGTGCCAGAAAGGTCTGACTCCACGCCGAGGCGGGCCAGACTCGGATTGAAGGCGGCGAGCGCCGACGAGAGGTTGCCGGCGTTGACGCGGTCGAGCGTGGCCGTCAGCGAGGCGTTCTCCAAACCTTCCGCTCCGAGCGCCGCCCTCAAACTGAACTGCACGCCGCCGCCGTCGCGTTCCACGAGCCGCCCGTCGTTAATCGCCAGCTCCGTCGGCGTCTTGACTATCCCGGCTTCCAGAGAGCCCAGGTCGCGCCCGTTGACCATCAGCGAGGCGAGCGAGGCGCGGCCGTCCAGGCTTGGGTCTTTCAACCTCCCGCGCACGTTGCCCTCGAAGCTGAACCGTCCGGCCAGCTCGATCTTGCCCCTTTCGAGTTTGGTCTCAAGCTCGTCGAAGAGGCCGGTGCTGAAGAGCACGCGCTGCAACTCCGTAGAGTCTTCGGAGACGAGGTTGACTTGCAGGTTCGAGTCGTCGCGCTCCAGCGAGAACTGCCCACGGGCGGTCAACTGCGTGGAGGGCGTTGACAGCGTGGCGCGCTCAAGCTGGAAGAGGCCCTGGTCTGCGCGCAGCTCTATCTGGCCCGTGACGGGCGTGCGCCCGGTCGCGTCGCCGCCCGTCTCCGCGTTGAGGTCCAGGCGGGCCGTGCCTGACGCCGCGCCGATATTTGTGCCAGGAAATGACAGGTCGGCCGAGCCGCTGGCCTTACCCGTCAGTAGGATGGGACGCGCCGTCAGGGTCGCAACCAGATTGCCAATGTCCAGGTTTGCGAACTCGGCCGCGACGCGCGACCTGCCGCGTTTGGCCGTGCTCAGGGTGGCGTTGCCGGTGGCGCGGCCGCCGAGGATGTCTGCGTCGAAGTTGTTGAGTTGGATTTCGCTGGAAGTGGCGACGAGTTGGGCGCGCGCCGCGCCGAGATTGATTTGGCCCAGAACGCCGCCGCCGAGGCTCAGGTCTGCGCTCACGCGGTAATTGCCGCGCGGCTCGACGACGAAGCTGGGCCGCCCGAGCCGTAGATTGTCCACGCGCCCGCCGGCGAAATCACGGCTGGCGGCCACGGTCACCGTCCCGGCGTTGATGTCGCCGCTGGTGCCCTCTATCCGCCCGCCGTCGTAGACGCTCAGGCGCACGCCCGCGATGTTGAGACTCCCGACGCGCGCGCCCGACGCGAGGACGGGGCCGACGCGCAAGTTCCCTGTCTCGATGTTCGTCACACCATTGCGCGACACTATCTCGACGTTGCCCGTGGCTAAACTGTCCACGCGCGCGGTCGGAGTGATAATCGGCCCGGTTTGCAGCCCCGCGATGGAGGCGACGGTCACCTCATTCTCCGTCCGCCCGCGCACGCCCGACGCGCGCAGGTTGCTGACGGTCGCGCCCTCAGCGCCGAGGCGCGAGGCGACGACGCTCCCCGCGGAGTAGGTCAGCACTTCATTGCGTGATTCGGCCGTCACGTCGCTGATGATTAAGCCCGCCACCGTCCCCGAAGGGTGGCGCGCGGCGGCCGCGCGCAGCTCGCCGAGCCAGCGGAAGTCCGTGCCCGTGCCCATGACGTTGCCGGTGAGCTGGACGGAGTTTAACTGGAAGTCGCCGGCCGCGAGCAGCTCCGCGACGGCGCGCCCGTTGATCTCGTAGCTCTTGCCCTCGCCGCTCCCCTTCCCGCTCACCGCGAGCGCCTGCAAGCGCACGCCGTCGGCCGCAAGGGCGTCCGCCTTGATGCTCCCGTCCACCGTGTAGCGCGAGCCGTCGCCCGTGACCGTGCCGACGATTTGGCCCACGCCGCGCAAAGTCGTCCCGGCCTGCAACACGTCGGACGCCTGCGTCAGGTCAACGGTCGAGTTGACCTCCATCCGGTAGCGCAGGTTGCGCCAGTCGTCCATCACGCCGCTCAAACGCGCCTCGGCCACGGGCGAGCGCAAAACGAGTTCCTGAATCTCCGCGCGCGTCTGGTTGACGCGGGCGCGGGCCGTGATGTCTATCTGGTTGACGGGCCGCCCGTCGTAAACGAAGGTCGAGTTGGTCGAAGAGAACGTGACGAGGTTCATGCGGCTCTCTTCGGGCGCTGCGGGGTCTTCGGGCTCGACCGTGGCGACGATGTTGCGCGCCTCGCCGGAGATGTCGTGCCGCTCGTCGCCGTAGTGGACGACGGCGTTGTTGAGGGTGATTTTGGCGGTCGAGTAGGAGAAGAGGATGCGCGCGTTCGGGTCTGGCGCGGGCAGCCGCAAATTGCGGAAGTTGGAGTTTCCGTCGGCGTCGAACTTGACCCACAGCTCAAGGCCGTCAACCTGCAAGTCCTGGAGGCGTATGTTGCGGCGCAGGCTGATACTGTAGAGGTCGTCTATGCGGACGGTGGCGAGCATGCGGTCGATCTTGCCGATTCGCTCGCCGCTCTTTTCGTCGTAAAGCTCTATCTCGCGCATCTCGACGGTGCGCGGGCCGAAGCGCGTCTCGAAGAACTTGATCTCGGCGCGGATGCCGTACTCTGCGAGCGTCCCTTTCACCTGATTGGCGATGTAGCGGTCTATGTAGCCGACGCGGTAGGCGATGATGACGGCCAGGACGAGCAGGACGAAGAGGGCGGCGATGCCGAGCGTGGCGAAGAGCGCGTTGCGGCGCGTGAGGAAGCGGCGGCGGCGGCCCTGCGGGGTCTTGGGCTCCGGGCGGTCGGCGTCGCGCTCGGCCGCCACCTCGGCCGCGGGCGGCAGGGGCGCGTCCGTCTCCGACTGGAGCGCGGCCTTGATCTCCTTCTCTTTTTCCGGCGGCGGCGGCTGAGCCGGCTTCTCGTCGCCGCGGTCATCAACAGGCATAAAGCAGTTTTCAGTTTCCAGTTTCCAGTTTCCAGTTCCGCGGTTTTCAGTTTTCAGTCTGAGCTGAAAACTGAAAACTAAGAACTGAAAACTGTATTTGCGGGAGAGCCGAGCGGGACGTTGCCGACGACTTCGAGGTCGAAGCCTTCGAGCGCCGCGACCCGCGGCGGGTGGTTCGTCAAGAGCAGGATGCGGCGCAGGCCCAGCTCGTGAAGAATCTGCGCCCCGACGCCGTAGTCGCGGTTCGCCCCGTAGCCGGTCTGCACGCTCGCATCCTGCGGGCTCAGACCCTGCTCCTGCATCAGGCTGTAAGTCTTGAGCTGGTGAACGAGGTCCAGGTTGTGCTCGCGCTGCCTGAGGTAGAGCACCACGCCCCGGCCCGCGGCCGCGATCTTCTCCAGCGACGTGTGGAGCTGAAAGCCCGTGTCGCCGATGAGCGCGCCGAACATGGCGAACGTGACGTTCTCTGTGTGGACGCGCACCAGCACGGGCTCAGGGCCGGTCACGTCGCCCATGACCATCGCCAGGTGAACCTCGCCGTTGATGACGTTCTCGAAGGCGACGGCGCGGAAACGGCCGTAGACGGTCGGAATCTCTGTCTCGGCGGCGCGGCGCACGAGCGTCTCCTTGCGGATGCGGTAGCGCACGAGGTCCGCGACCGAGATGATTTTCAGCTCGTGCCGGCGCGCGAACTCTTCCAATTCGGGGAGCCGCGCCATCGTCCCGTCCGGGTTCATAATCTCGCAGATGACGGCCGACGGGTTTAATCCGGCGATGCGGGCGAGGTCAACGCTCGCCTCGGTCTGGCCTGGGCGGACGAGCACGCCGCCCTTCTTGGCGCGCAAAGGGAAGATGTGGCCGGGGCGCGCGAGGTCTTGCGGGCGCGTCTTGGGGTCAACGGCCGTCAGGATGGTCGTCGCGCGGTCGGCCGCGGAGATGCCGGTCGTCACACCTTTTCGGGCTTCTATGGAGATGGTGAAGGCGGTGCCGAGGAAGGAGGTGTTGTCCGCGACCTGCATGGTCAGGTGCAGTTCGTCGCAGCGCTCCTCCGTGAGCGGCATGCAGATGAGGCCGCGCGCGTGCGTCGCCATGAAGTTGATGATTTCGGGCGTGACCTTCTCGGCCGCGCAGACGAGGTCGCCCTCGTTCTCGCGGTCTTCGTCGTCAACGATAATGATCATGCGCCCGTCGCGTATGTCTGCGGCGGCGTCTTCAATCGGAGCAAAGGGCATCTCGATTTACCGGCTTCGGGTCAGGGAGATTCGAACGGCGACTATGTTACCCGAAAGCCCCGTTTTTTGCGACTGGCAATTCTTCGACCCACGCCTTGACAGCCTCCGCGACGACGCGCGCTTCAAGCAACTGGCACAGCGCATGAACCTGCCACTGTGACGGCGCGCCGCGAGGCTCAGTCTGTAAACTGCGTGACGCCGTGGACGACCATTGGGGCCTCCAGGACCGTCATGTCTTTGAGCCTGAGGGAGTCCGGCTTGCCCCTCTCGTTCACCACGTCGCGGATGATTATCTCCCGCACGCGCCCGCCGAAAGTCTTCCTGATCTCGCCGAACACTTCAGGGTCTTTCTCGCCGGAATCGCCTATCAGGATGAACTCCCGCTCGGGGAGATTCTCGAAGAGGCGCGTAATCTGACCAACCTTCTGCACGAGCGTCGCCTCGTCGCCCTCAGTGAACTTCTTGAAGTCCTGCCAGCTCTCTACCGCGAGCAGATTCTTCCTCACGTTCTTCATGTGGAATGCGCCTTCGGGGAAGTTGCTGCCGCTCATGAGGAACTCGTCGAGCAGCTTGTAGAGCTGCCAGGGGCTCCCGGAGACGTAGTGGAACATCACCTGGCCGCCGAACGCGTGGTACTTCTCGGCCATGCCGGGGACGGCCGCGTAGTCGCGCAGGAAAGTGTTGCGGAGCACGATCCTTTTGCCCGCGGGGATTTCCGATATCTTAATCGTGTCGTCGATGTCCGAGACGATTGAGAGGCCCCGCGGCTCGACGAGCCTGACGCGGCCCTTACCCTCGAAGCCTTCGGCGGCGGCCGTGAAGGTCAGCCAGCCGGAGTCCGAGCCCTGCGCCGCCAGCAGCCCGGCGGCCTTCGCGGCGGGAATCTCCAGGTCGTGTTCGATGAGGCCGTTGAAGTCCGTCTCGCCCGGCAAGCTGTAGACTTGATCCTCCGGGTCGTCGTCGAACTTCAACTGCACCGACTCGCCGGAGTCGTCGTCGGCGACGAAGTGCCTGACGCGGGAGCGTAGGCGCTCGAGCTCGTCCCCGTCGAGGGCGCCCATATCCGACACGAAGACGCCGAGCACCTCGTTGCTGATAGGTAGCCGCCGCGCCTTGCTCACCCAGACGCGCAGCGGGATGACCCAGGCGCTCGCGTCGCCCTTCTTCTGGTAGCCGTAGGTCGGGTAGGGGATGACCTCCTTGTCCCTCCTGAACTCGTCCGCCACCGCCTCTACGATCTGACCCGCCTTCTGCTTCGCAGCGCCCACAAGGTCGCCGACCTTCTTGAACAAATCGTTCGCCATAGCGTCCTCCATTCGAGCCGCGCGGCGCGCCGGACTATTGCGGCGGCTACTTGTAACCCAGATCGGCCAGTCTTTCTATGGTCAGCGGGGGCGTGCCCTCGTCGCGCGGCCGGCCGCCCCCGACCGCCAGGATGCGCTCGACATACTTGGCGATGATGTCGGCTTCGAGGTTGACTTCGTCGCCGGGGCGCAGGTGCGAGAGATTGGTGACGGCCCAGGTCTTGGGGATGACGGCGATCTCGAAATACTCGTCCGCGAGCGCGGCGACCGTCAGGCTGATGCCTTCGACGGCGACGGAGCCTTTGAAGACGAGGTAGCGCGCCACGTCGCGCGGGTAAGCGACACGCACGGTCCAGGAGCCGCCGTGCTCCTCGGCCGAGAGGAAGCGGCCGCGCGCGTCTACGTGGCCCTGTACGATGTGGCCGCCGAGGCGCGTCGAGGGCGTGGCGGCGCGCTCCAGGTTGACGACCGACCCCGCGCGCAGGCGGCTGAGGGTCGAACGCTGCAAAGTCTCGCGCGACCCGTCGGCCGCGAACGAACCCTCGCGCACGTCAACGGCCGTCAGGCACACGCCGTTGACCGCTATCGAGTCGCCCTCGCGCGTCCCCTCCATCACCGCGCGCGCCTCGACCACGATGCGCACCCCCTCGCCTCGCGGCTCCACGGCGCGTACCCTTCCCAACTCTTCGATGATTCCCGTGAACATAAGTTTGATAAGTGTGGCCGAGCAGATTGTAGCATCTTACATCAACCGCTCCGGCTCGAATGTAGATTTTCGTGCAGGTCCGGGGCAGCTAGACATTTACCTTTCAGGGGAATATTGTGCGCGCGTTCGCGGTCCTCGCTTCCTGCTGTTGAGAGCCACCCCTCGTCAGCCTCACGTCAGTCGCGGTCAACGTCGTTCGGTCTGAATACGTTTAGACAGTTCGGCGGCCGGACTCGCCCACCAATTCAAGGAGCTTCACATGCGAAAGAATGCCGTTTCATTTTGCCGGCGGGCGGCCTTGCTCTGTCTCGCCGTAGCCGTCATGAATCTTCACACGGCGGCTGTGTTCGGCGCGACCTCGGGGACGCCCCTGCCGGCCGCGGGGGAGTTGAGCGTCCGCGGGCACGTTCTGGTGGACGGCACACCCGGCCTCTCGGGACAGACCTGCTTTTCGGGGAGCACTTTCGTCGTCGCGTCGCGGTCGCGCTCCACACTCACGCTTCGTAACCGCGGCCGCGTAGAGATGGCTGCGGAAACAACCCTGAAGCTGGACTTCTCCGATGAGAGCGCCACGGGCGCGCTGGACAGTGGCCGCCTGCGCGCCTATGTTCCCGCGGGCGTCGCGGCGCGTTTCGTCACCGCAGGCCCCACAGTCCGGTCAGACTCCAGCCAGCCGGCCTTGTTCAGTATCGAGACCGAGCGGGGCGGCGCGACGACGGTCTCCGTGGAACTGGGCCAGTTGGAGATGAGCGCCGGCGGGCGGACGCAGGTGGTCGGAGCGGGCCAGATTCTCTCGATCTCCGGCGGCTCACAACCCCTGCCGAGCCCGCAGCAGCGCTTCAGCGGCAATCAGAAACTCATCATGGGGATCGGCATCGGTCTGCTGGGCGCCGTGATCGCCGTCATCTTCACCCGAAAGGCCCCGGAGCTGGATTTCGGCGGGTGTGTAGTATCAGGGTCACCGGGGGGCGACCCGGACCCCGGTTGCTGACCTTTAAGACCTGTTAACTGACTTTTCTCACATAAGGCTCAAGGTGCGATTGAACAACGCGCTTTCGAGCGTCGGGTCTGACACACCCCGGCGGAGGATGCGAAATGACAAAATGGCGGACTCTCATCGTCCAGGCATTCGTGCTCTTGCTCGTAGCTTCTCAAAACAGTCGTGCGCAGGATGAGACGCCGAAGTATGAAGTCGGCGCGCAGTTCACTGTCCTGCGCATCAACGACCTGGATATTACGGAGCCGGGCTTCGGCGGCAGGTTCACTTATAACCTGACAGACAACATCGCGTTCGAAGCCGAAGGGAATTTCTTTCCCAGGGAAACGCGCGCGCGCAGCGGACTTTTTCAAGGCTTCGTCTTACAGGGCGGGCACAAGGCGCAAGGACTCTTCGGAATCAAGCTCGGGGTGCGGCGAGAAAAATTCGGCGTCTTCGGCAAGGTGCGACCCGGATTTGTACACATCAGCCATCTGGAGGAGAGTTTCGATTTCTTCTTTTGCAGGCCGCCTATATGCACTCCTTTTTTCCTGCCTTATAGCGAGACTGATTATGCGTTGGACATTGGCGGTGTCGTCGAGCTTTATCCATCACGCCGAACCGTCGTCCGGGTTGACGTGGGAGACACCATCATCAAGCCCGTCTCCGGGAGACAGGTAGTTCTTCCCGTCGAGGTCTTCCCGCCAGTTCTACCCATTCGCTCCACCACACACAATTTGCAATTCAGCGTCGGCATGGGCTTCCGTTTTTAGCGGTCTATTCAAAGCTGAAATCAAAAATCCTTCCGCTCCCTTTCGCGTACCCCCGCGAGCGCCTGCGCGAAGACTTCTTCGTCGGCAGGCTAATTCTACAGTGATTCCTGTGAACAGGAGCTTCTTGACGGCGGGGTTTGAGTGGGCAGCCCGTGACGGGGACGCCCACGCTTCCTTTCATCTTTCCTTCAGGACCTCTGCGGCATCACGCCCTTGAGGCTCATGTAGTATTGGGCGGCGTAGTATTAGGAATGGCCCAGATGACGGTTTGGCCGAGTACCCCTTCATACCTCCCCTTCGGGTGATCCCCGGAGAGAGACATGCAGTAGCGGCACTCCTGATGAGCCTGCGCGGTTATTTCCAAACCTTGGATATGACTGAGAAGTTATCACTTTGCGTGGAGATGTAAATGGTTTTTCGCGCGAAGTGCTCAGCGTCGCCGCGCCCGGCCTTCCCGCTCGCGGACGACTTGAAGCATGCGCTCGAAGACGCCTTCGATTGCAAGCTCTGTGGAGTCTATCAGGACGGCGTCCGGGGCGGCGACGAGGGGCGAGTCCTCGCGCGTGGTGTCGCGGCGGTCGCGTGTGTTGATCTCGACAAGAGTCTCCTCGAAGGTCGCGTCGCGCTCCTTCACGCGGTCCTCTTCGTAGCGGCGGTGCGCGCGCTCCTCTGGCGCAGCCGTCAGGAAGAATTTCACGTCCGCGTCAGGAAAGACGACTGTGCCAATATCGCGCCCGTCGAGCACGACTCCGCCCGCGCGCTCGCCCAGCTCGCGCTGTCGCGCGACGAGCGTCCGCCGCACTTCGGGGATGGCCGAGATGACGGAGGCCGTGTGGCTCACCTCTTCCGTGCGTATCTCGCGCGACACGTCGCGCCCGCCGAGCATCACCTGCAACGAATCGGGATCGCCCGCGAGGTTGATGTCCGAGCCGCGGACGACGCCCGCCACCGCCGACTCGTCCACAGTGCTCACGCCCGACTCGATGACGGCCAGGGCCGCCGCGCGGTACATGGCCCCCGTGTCTATGTAGAGCAGCCCCAGCTCGCGCGCCAGCAAGCGCCCCAGAGTCGATTTACCAGCCCCGGACGGGCCGTCTATGGCGATAATCATAAGTAGTGGTCAGTGGTCAGTGGTCAGTGGTCAGTAAGAATCAGTTTTTAACTGACCACTGACCACTGACCACTGTTCTTACCTCGTCGAGCGTCGTCTCGATGTCGGCGCGCGAAACGTCGTAGTGAGTGACCATGCGGACTTCGGGACCGAAGGCGATGGCGAGGACGCCGCGCTCTTTGAGACGCGCGCAGATTTCGGCGGAAGTTTTCCCGGTCCCAGTGATGTCGAAGAGGACGATGTTGGTGACGACCGATTCGGGGTCTATGCGGACGCCTTCGATCTCGGCCAGCCCCTGGGCCAGTCGCCGCGCGTTGGCGTGGTCTTCCTTGAGACGCGGGGGCGACTCTTCGAGCGCCACGAGCGCGGCCGCCGCGAGCACGCCCGCCTGGCGCATCCCCCCGCCCATGACCTTGCGCCACGAGCGCGCCTCGGCAATGAAACCGCGCTCGCCCAGGAGCAGAGAGCCGACCGGCGCGCCCAGGCCCTTCGACAGACAGAACATGACGGAGTCGGCCCCGCGCGCCAGCTCCGCGACCGACTCGTCGAGCGCCGCGCTCGCGTTAAAGACGCGCGCGCCGTCCAGGTGAACGGGGAGGCCGGCGGCGTGTGCGTGGTCGCAAATCTCACGCGTGCGCGCGCTCGTGTAGACGCGGCCGCCCGCGAAGTTGTGCGAGTTTTCGAGCGTGATGAGCCCGGTTGGCGCGACGTAGTAAGGGCCGCCGACGCGCAGCACTTCGGCGATCTCTTCCCAGTTGAGAATGCCCGAGCCGTCGCGGCTGCGCACCGGGCGCGCGAGCGCGCCGGAGACGACGGCCATCGCGGCCATCTCGTAGTTGAAGATGTGCCCGCGCTCCTCTATGACGACCTCCGTGCCCGGCCGCGTGTGCAGCTTGATGGCGACCTGATTGCCCATCGAGCCCGTCGGCATAAAGAGCGCGGCCTCCTTCTCGAACATCTCGGCGGCGCGCTCCTGCAAGCGGTTGACGGTCGGGTCCTCGCCGTACACGTCGTCGCCCACCTCCGCGTCCATCATCGCGCGCCGCATCGCGGGCGTCGGCTTCGTCACTGTGTCGCTGCGTAAGTCAATCATCGTAAAAGCAATCAAGGCCGAGCTAAGCCGCTTGGTATTTCTTGTAACTCCCGTCCGCGAGGAGCTTGGCCCCGCCGATGTCTCGGTTATAAACATAGACCCAGCAGGGGAGGCTCTCGCTGTTGTTCAAAGTTACGGTCGCCCGTTTTCTGACGAACAAACTCTTACCCAAATCATTCGGGTAGAATTCCTCATGAGAATCTAATGCTCGCAGCGTATCTGCCTCATCCGGGAGTTCGTACACGCGTCCAAAGATTTTCGTTTTTGCAGATGGGTCTAAAACTGCGCCGGGGTACTCGCCCAAATCATAAAGCCGTCCGGGAACAGATGCCTCGCCTAAGCAACTAAGGCGATTAACGGTGCCCGCTATTTCACCCGGAGCATATTCAGGTAGCAGCGTGCCGTAAATGAAAAGGTATCGCTTCATTTCCGTTTCTCCAAAAGCTCATCCAATCTTTCATAGCCTTCGTCCCTGATGTACTTCCGAACTCTTCCATGCCGCTTAAGGCAATCGAGGTAATAACCGAACAAATCTTCGACTTCTCGATCCTGAAGCTGCTTATTATGTTGAAGGAAGGAGACTAACTCAAAGAAGTTTAAATAGTCGGTGAAGTCAGCTTCCCCTTTCAAGACCAGTTCGTTTATCTGCTCTCCGTCTGCTTCGCAATCCAAAATGTCACGAGTTTTCTTTAGCTGCTCCTTCTCATAAAACTTCTCGTAGAGATTCAAAGCCCATCGTGCCCGGTCAATGCGGGAGTTACGCCGGAAAGTGACAACCGCCACTATTGCTGCGGCCAGCGCACCGAGGGCTGCGACGCCGGATGCAATATTGCGGAATATCTCGGAAAGAACGCTCCAATCTATGAAGTTTATTTCCGCCAGGAGCATCAGCAAGCCTCACTTTCACAAGTAACCTTACGCTCGTATAAAAACGCAAGCGGCCGCTCGGCGAGATCAGACGAAAGTAGAGAAGACTTCGTTGGAGAGCAGCGCGCCGTGGGCCGTCAGGCGCAGCAGGTCGTCGTCCAATTCGATCAGGCCGGCCTCGCTCAGCCGCGCCAGATCGTCCGCGTACTCGTCGCGCAAGTCTGCGCCGAAGCGCGCGCGGTAGTCCGCGAGGCTCACGCCGCGCATCAGGCGCAGGCCGAGGAAGACGGTTTCGGCGCGCGCCGCTCGCTCGTCCAGCCGGGTCGTCTCGACCACGGGCGATTCACCCGCCTCGATCAATTTGGTGTAGCGCGCGGCGTCGCGCTCGTTCGACCAGCGCGTGCGGCCGCCGTCGAAGGAGTGGGCCGAGCAGCCGAAGCCGTAGACGGCGTCGTTCGTCCAGTATTTCGTGTTGTGGCGCGAGTGGTAGCCGGGCAGGCAGAGGTTGGAAATCTCGTAGTGCTCGTAGCCCGCGCTGCCCGCGCGCTCAAGCATCAGACAGTACATCTCTGCCGCGAGGTCGTCGTCGGGCCGGGGCTCCGCGCCGCGCCTGATCTGCTCTGCGAGCGGCGTGCCCTCGTGGACTTCCAGAATGTAGAAGGACAGGTGCTCTGGCCGGAGCGCGAGCGCCTCTTCGAGGTTGCGCGACCAGGACTCTAGTGTCTGCGCGGGGAGCCCCGCGATGAGGTCGAAGCTGACGTTCGTGAAGCCGGCCTCGCGCAGGAGCGAGAAGGTCTGCCGTACGTCCGCGGCCGTGTGTGTGCGGCCGAGGCGCTTGAGTTCACGGTCGTCAAAGGTCTGCGCGCCGAAACTGGCGCGGTTGACGCCTACGAGGCGGAACTCACGCAAGCCGCCGGGCGTCACAGTCCCTGGGTTCATCTCCATAGTCACCTCGGAGCCGTTGCGGACACGGAAACGCGCACGCACGGCTTCGAGGATGAGAGCAACCTGGGCGGGCTGGAGCAGGCTAGGGGTGCCGCCGCCGAAGTAGATTGTGTCCACGTCCGCAGGGGCTTCGGTCGGCCGAAACTCTTCAAGCTCGCGGGCGACGGCGCGGGCGTAACGCTCGGCCAGCCCACCGTCGTATGGTCCTGTGGCGAAGTCGCAGTAGGAACAGCGCGCGCGGCAGAAAGGGATGTGTATGTAGACTCCGGCTGGCTTCATCACAAGTCGCCCCGGATTATAGCACGCGCTCGCGGGCCGGCAGACCGAAGGCCGCGCGCTGAATCCTGGCCGCAGGGCGCTGGACTTGATAGCTCGGTACGGAACCGTACAAGTTTTTGTGGATGAGAACGTGACGCGCGTTTTCCGCCGTGTACGCTTTTATGAAAGAGGCTGCGGGCCGAATTTGTTCTCCTGCTGAACTAATCGAACAATTTCGGCAAACTTCCCGAACACAATCGCGGCATAGTGCTTGATAGCAAATAGACCAAATCAGATGAACACGAGTTGTTTCTAGCCTCCGACTGTTTTTTGTTGGCGTGTTCATTGAACCGATAATCACGCAAGCACCTACTAAAGGGAGGATATCAAGCATGAGAGAAGAAGACGAAGGAACGGGCGGCGGTAGCGGCTCTGGTTCTGGTGGTAGCAGCGGCGGCGGGAGCCCGAAACCAGTAGGAGGAGGCGCCGACGTAAGCACTGGTGGCTCGTCAGGTGGCGGCTCCGACTCCGGCGGCGGTGGTGATGTAGGTGGTGGCGCTGGCGGCTCGTCCGGCGGCGGCAGCCCGAAACCCGATGGAGGCGGCGCCGACGATAGCGGCGGCGGCTCGTCGGGTGGTTCCGGCGGGAGCGGCGGTTCCTCCGGCGGCGGCAGCCCGAAGCCAGCGGGCGGAGGCGGCCCCACCTCTAGCGGATACTGAGGCAGTTCCGGCGGCGGCCAGTAACCGTCGAAGTGAAACGCTCAATTCCCTTCTAACTAAAAACTGAACGGGCGCGCGGGTGTTTGCCTCTGGCATTCACCCGCGCGCCCGCTCTCTTTTTCCGCCGAGGCTATTTCTTAGAGGGTTCCAGGCGCTTCTGGCTGCCCTCGCCGCTGACCGTGCGACTGGCGTTGCGCGCGACCCGCTCGGCTTCACCGAAGGCGCGCAGGAAGTTCTCGCCCAGGATTTTGCGCACGTCCTTTTCGCTGTAGCCGCGCCGCAGCAGCTCGTAGGTGATGACGGGCAGCCGTGCTATGTCCTCCATGCCGACGGGCAGGCTCGACACGCCGTCGAAGTCTGAGCCTAGCCCCACGTGGTCAACGCCCGCGACCTTGGCGATGTGGTCTATGTGGTCTATCAGGACGGAGAGCGGCGTCGGCGGCAGTGGGTTCGCGTTAAAAAGTTTGTCTCTCTCTTCCGAGAGCCTCTTTGGGTCGTCTTTGAACTGCTCGGCCAGCGCGTCGAGTTGCGGCTTCAGACGCTCGGCGCGCGCTCGGCTCACGTCGAGCGCCTTTTGGTCTATGAAGAGCGGGAAGAAGTTGACCATCACGACGCCGCCGTTCTTACTGATGCGGCGCAGCAGTTCGTCCGGGATGTTGCGCAGGTGCGTGTTGAGCGCGCGCGCCGAAGAGTGCGAGGCGATGACCGGCGCGGTCGAGATGTCGAGCACGTCCGACATGGTCTTGTCGGAGACGTGCGAGATATCCACGAGCATCCCCAAACGGTTCATCTCGCGCACGACCTCGCGCCCGAAGTCCGAGAGGCCGTTGTGCTTCGCCGCGTCGCAGCACGCGTCTGCCCAGTCGTTCGTGTTGTTGTGCGTCAGCGTCATGTAGCGCACGCCGAGCCTGTAAAAATCGCGCAGGGCCATCAGCGAGTTCTCAATCGCGTGCCCGCCCTCTATGCCCATCAGCGCGGCGACCTTGTCCTGCTTCTTCGCGCGGCGTATGTCAGCCACAGAGGTCGCCATCGTCAGCTTGTCCGGGTAGCGTTCGGCAGCGCGGTAGACCAGATCAATCTGGTCTAGCGCCCGGCGCGCCGAGCCGCCTTCCGTCGCGTACTTGCGGTCCACGTAGACGGAGAAGAACTCTGCGGTCAGCCCGCCCTCCTTCATGCGCGCGAGGTCCGTGTGATACTTCCCGACCGAGGACGTGCCGAGGTCGTAGCCCTCGTCAATCATCATCGAGGTGATGTCGTTGTGCGTGTCTACGACAATCGCCTTGCGATGTATCTTGAGCGCCTCGCGCCACAGCCGCTCGTCGCGCTGCGCCGAAGCGTCCTGCGCGAGCGCGTGCGAAGCCAGTGTGAAAAGGAGCAGGCCGAAGGCGACGAGCGGCGAGAGTTTCCGTGTGTTCATCGGTTGTCCGTCTTTTGATAGAAGTGTGGCCGGGAGCGCGAAAACTCTAGCCTACTTCGCCGACGCTCGCAACCTGCGGAACAACCAGGCGTCAACATCCCATCGGGAGGAAAAACTCCAGTTGCTTGATGACAACCCACTGCCCGTCCTCTTTCACTTTGATTCGCAGGCTGACCTTGCTGACGCCGACGTACAACGGTCCGTCGTTAATCGTTTTGGCTTCGCCGACCAGTTTCGCCCACTCTTCGCCGCGGCGCTTTAAAACCTCCCGATAGACCTCGCGCATCGTCACCGGCGGGAACTTGTTGGAATCGGCCTCGCTCAATCTCAGCGTCAGGAACTCGCCGTCACCGAGCTTCTTAATCTCGCGCCACTCCGAGCGGTAGTGTTTCCAGTCCGACAAGTCCAGGTGCGGCCCCTCGTTGCTCACCGTCAGGCTGGTCTCGTACTGCTGCTCGATCTTGAATTCGTAATGCGGGACTGCCCCGCGCAGCCGGACCACGACTCGATTATCGATGGACTCGCCCAAACCCAGGTCAACGTAGATGGGGTGCGTCGAGAGGTTCTTGAACGACCTGGGCGCGATTTCATTCTCGTCGTCGTTCGGCGCGATTTCAATGGCGTCGAAATAGCTGCACAGCGCGCAGTAGTCGTCCAACCGGCCGCACGTCTGGCAATCCTGCTCCCTCGCCGGCTCGGCCGCCGACTTTTGCGCGGAGGGCGGTGTCACACGCGACGGCGGCGGCTCTTTCGCACGCGGCGCGGCCCTCGGACTCTGGCGCGCGGGACGGACTTCGCTGACCGAAAGAATCGCCGCCAGGACGACGCCCGCGACGCAAGTCACAAATATCATCAGCCGCGGAAGGAACCTGCGGATTGTCTGTCTCATCACCTCGCCTCCTCGGCCTGAGTTATCTGCTCCGGCCGGTTGTGATTGTCACCCCGCCCCGAACAATTTTTCAGGCGTGCCCCAACGTCGTCGCGGCGTGCGGGCCTGCGCGCATGACGGCGCGTCCGCACACGAAGCCGCTGAGGTTACCCACATTGACCGCCAATGAAGCAGGGCGTAAGAGATTCGACGGTGGTCTTGAAATATTTCGGTCGGCGGAGCTTTCGGTATGAAAAGATTTTGGCCGCGCACCTTAACGCACCGAAGTCTCCCAATTAAATTTATGCTTCTCTAGTTCGCGCGGGTTATAATCATGAGCAACATGTCCATCCTGATTGCCGAAGACAACGTGGCGCAGCGTCGTTACCTGCGCGAGATTCTGGAACGTGAGTTCGCCGCGCACGCGCCCGTCATCGAGGCGGGCGACGGGGAGCAGACCATCGAGCTGGCCTTAAAGCACCGCCCCGGCCTCTGCGTGCTCGACATACAGATGCCGAAGCTGTCGGGCGTCAAGGCGGCGCGCGCCATCTGGAAGGACTACCCGGCGGCGCGCATCATCTTCTGGACACAGTTCCCGCACGAGATTTACATCAACGAGATTCGCAAGATCATCAAGTCGGTGCAGCCGCCGCCCGCCTACGGCTTCATCCACAAGAACAACCCTGAGTCGCGCTTCCTGCGCTTCGTCGCCGCCGTGCTGGAAGACGGCGCGGACATGATCGACCCGGCGTTTAAGGACTCGTTCAAGCGCCCGCTCCTAACGGAGTTCGAGGCCGAGGCGCTCTACTACCTCGCGCTCGGCCTCTCGAATTGGGCCATCGCTCGCAAGTGCAGCTTGAGCTTGCGCGGCGTCGAGAGCCGGCTCGCCACCCTCTACGAAAAACTCTTCGTCTCGATGCCCGAAGGCACGCAGAACGAGGCTTACGACAAGCTCGCCTACAACGTCCGCACGCGCGCCTTCTTCGAGGCCCTGCGCCGCGGCCTCCTCAACTCCGACGAACTGGAGACGGCCGCGCACGACCTCGAAGGCTGGATCGAGCGCGACCGCAAGCGCTTTCTCGAAGAGCAGAAGGCGGAGGGCAGGAAGCATTAGCGAGTAAGCCGCATGAGCGATGGCACAGGAAATCCCACGCAAAGACACAAAGGCGCAAAGAAGGGTTTCAAGTAAGAGCTTTGCGCTCGCCGCCTTCTGCCTGCTGCTAACCGCCTTTATCCTTTCGGCCCAGAACGCGAACCAGTCCACGCCGCGACAGGCGGAGACGCCGCCGCAGGCGACGCCGTCGCCAACTCCGACGCCAACCCCTACGCCGACGCCGACGCCGCCTTCGACCCTGCACCAGTGGGGCGCGGTGACGCTCTTTCACGGGCTGCCGTCGAACCGTGTTCGCGCTATCGCGCAAGACGCGGACGGCGCGATGTGGTTCGGGACCGACGCGGGGCTGGCGAAGTACGACGGGCGGCGCACGCAGGCTGTCGCGGCCGAGGGCTTGAGCGGCAAGCGCGTGCTCGCGCTCAAACTGGACGAGGACGGCGTGCTCTGGGTCGGGACCGAAGACGGCGCGGCGCGCAGGCTCAGTGGCGGCGAGTTTCAATTCATCAAGGAGACCGCGGGCAAATCTGTCACGGCCATCATCACGCCTGAGCGCGGCCGCGCGATTCTGGCTACGGAGCAGGGCGTCGTCTTCGACTGCCGGACCAATCCCGACAAGACGTTGGACGTTAAGCGCCAGCCCGCCGAGCCGCTCCAGAGCGCGGCCGTGGACGAGCCGGGCGCGCTCAAGTTGACCAGCCTGGCGATGAAGGACGGCGCGCTCTACGTCGGCACGCGCAGCCGCGGGGTGCTCACGACGGCGAGCGGCGTCTTCGCGGAGATTCTGAGCCGCCCGCGGGCCTTCTTCATAGAAGCTATTGAACGTGACGCGCGCGGCCGACTCTGGTACGGCGCGAAGGCTAAGAGCGAAGACAGCGGATTGTACGAAGCCGGGGACGCGCTCAAACCCGTGAAGGTCGGCGCGGGGCTCGGCACAGTTCTGGCCCTGCGCGCGGGCGCGCACGACGACCTCTGGGTCGGCACGAACGGGCGCGGCGCTTTCCACTACGATAACGCGGCCCGCCTGATAGAACGCTTCACGTTCGAGGAGACGGCCGGGGGCCTGCGCTCCGATTACGTCTTCTCCGTCTTCGTGGACCGCGAAGAGGTCATCTGGTTCGGCACGGATCGCGGCGTCTGCCGCTACGACCCGCACGCGCCGCGCGTCGAGAACGTCTCCGCAGACGCCGAGAGCAACTTCGTCCGCGCGCTCTTCGAGACAGACGGCGGGCGCCTGCTCGCGGGCACGAACCGCGGGCTGTTCGTCTACAACACTGAGGCGCGCGACTGGCGCGCTGTCCCCGGCCTAGCCCAAACGGCCGTCTTCGCGGTCGCCGAAGACAAGGCGGGCCGTGTGCTCGCGGCCACGGCCGACGGCCTTTACCGCAGCGAGAAGCCCGCGCGCCCCGGCGCTCTCAGCTTGCAGCGCGTCGAAGGCGGCAGCGCGGAGCCGGGCGCGAAGGAGAACGTGCGCGGCGTCGTGGAGTTCGAGGGGAAGATTTACGCGGCGGTGTTCGGGCGCGGCGTCGAACGGCTGGAGCGCGACGGCCGCACGCTCGTCTGGCCCACAAACTTGCCGGCCGCAGCGCCCGAGCGCGCCGTCGTCAGCCTGCAAACCGACCGCGCCGGCCGCCTCTGGATAGGCACGGCGCTGGCCGGCGCGTTCGTCTACGACGGCCGCGAGGTCAAATCAATCCCCGCGCTCGACCGGCTCAAAGGGAGCGCCGTCTGGGGAATCGCGGACGCCGGCTCCGACCGCCTCTGGTTCGCCTCCGCACGCGGCCTCTACCTGTACCACGCCGGGGCGCTCAAAGAAGTGGCACAGAATCTGGACGTGCGCGCCGTGCTGGCCGACGCGGCCGAGACGGGCGCGGCCGGGGCGTGGTGCGCGACGACCGGCGGCGGCCTGCTGCGCGTCCTCCTGGACGACCAACTGGGGCCTGTCGTCTCGCGCTTGGACGCCGAGCAGGGACTGCCGTCGCAGAACGCCTTCGCCGTCCTGCGCGCGCGCGACGACGACCGGACGCTGCTCGTCGGTACGAGCCGCGGCGTGGCGCGCTACAGTCCGGGCCGCATCCCTCCCGTCCTGACTCCCGTGCGCGTCATAGGGCAGACGGCGCACCAGCTCGACGAGCTGCGCACGGGCCTGCGCCTCGAATACCCGCAGAACAGTCTCCTCTTCGACGCCGCCGCCACCAGCAGCCGCACCTACCCGGAGCAGTTCCAGTACGCCTTCCTGCTACAGGACGCGCGCGGCCGCGTCATCAGAGAAAAATTCTCGCACGACGCGCAGTTCGCCATGGAGAGTTTGAGCCCCGGCCATTACAGGGTCACGGCGCGCGCCTTCTCCAAAGACCTCGTGTCGAGCGAGCCCTTCGCGTTCGAGTTCGCGGTCGCGGGCGCGCCGTTCCCTTGGACGACCGTGTTGCTCTCTGTGCTGCTGGCGCTCGCGCTGGTCGCCTTGTGGTGGGGCTACCGTCAGAACCGACGCCTGGCGCGCACGGGCGCGACGCTCGCGGACACGAACCGCCAACTCGCGGACGCGCGCCTGCAACTCGCCAACGAGACGGAGGCCGAGCGCCGCCGCATCGCGCGCGACCTGCACGACCAGACGCTCGCCGACCTGCGCCACCTCCTGATGCTCACTGACCAACTGCCCGCCAACGGCGGCGCATCCGCTCAGCACAAAGGCGCGGCCGTGGCCCCTTCGGTCTTTCGTTCCGAGATCGAGTCCATCTCGCACGAGATTCGGCGCATCTGCGAAGACCTGAGTCCCTCTGTGCTGGAGAACGTGGGCTTCAGCGCGGCGTTGGAGTGGGCGCTCTCGAACGCCGTGACGCACGCGCCCGCCGAGCGCAAGTTCGAGTACGAGTTCGCGGCCGACGACGACCTTGAGGAGAGATTGAATCTGCCGCGCGCGACCGAGATGCAGATTTACCGCATCCTGCAAGAGGCCGTCAGCAACATCTCGCGCCACGCCCGCGCCACGCGCGTCCGCCTCATGGTCAAGACCACGGACGCGGGCGAGTTCCTGCTCGCGCTCGAAGACAACGGCAGCGACTTCGACCCGCAGGACGTGAAGGTCAAGCAAGGGCGCGGGCTGGCGAACATACGCGCGCGCGCCAGCTTGATAGAGGCCGAAGTCAGTTGGAGTAGGCGCGAAGGCGGCGGGACAGAGTTCACGCTCCGCAAGGCCGGCGCGGTCAAAGCGGCCGCCGCGCCAGCCGACGAATAAAGCTATTTTTGAGTGGAAGGCGGAAGGCCGGCGTAGTTCCTGACGAGCATCAAACTCCTCAGACTCTTTCCATCAACTCGACACGGTTGCCGAACGGGTCGAAGAAGGAGAACCTGTCGAGGCCGGGGACCGCAATCTCGTCCTTCATCTTCACGCCGTTCTCGGCCAGGTATTCCCTGATTTGTGCCAATCCTTCGACCTCGAAGGCGGGGTGGCGTTTCGACTTGCCCTGCGCGTCTTCGACGCCGACGTGCAGTTGTATGTCTGCGATCTGAAACCAGAGGCCGCCGTTCGGCTTGAGCGCGTCCGGCTTCTCTATCTCTTCGAGGCCGAGCACGCGCCCGTAAAAGTCTCGCGCGCTCTCTTCCGCCCCGACGGGGATGCAAATCTGTACGTGGTTTAATCTCTTGAAGTGAACTTTCAACGCTGGCCCTCCTATGGCGTACAGTATAGTTCAACCCGCGCGGATTTGGCTCCTCTTTCAAATCTTTGTCCGTCATCCGATTTTTTGTACAAATTTCATTTCCCGCAACAACGCTCGCGGCGCGTGTCTGCATCTCAGCCGGAAAAGCGTAGGCCGCGCTCCAGGGCCTGCGGTTTGCATCAACTGAAAGCAAGATAACCAAGAGCTTCTCCCCAGGCCCACGTTTGTCTGCGCCACGTTTCATCTTTCGAGATGTCGGAGGTCCACGCATGCGACGCTGCCGCTGGGTCATGCTGCTCATTTGTCTCTCCGCCGCCACGCTTCTCTTCTCCCAGATCACAGACGCCCGCGCGACCCTGCGCGTAGATGAAGCCGCAACACGGTTCCTCTTCGAGGCTGCTCGCACAGGCGTCGCCCTCGGCGTCGAGAACACCACGGGGCGCGACATCGCCACCCTCGTCCGCGTCGAGCTGCTTGACCCGCAGGGGCGCGTCCGCGCAGAGGCCGCGCGACAGGAGACGATCAGGCGAGGAACAACGACCCTCTTCGTCCCCATCGCCTTCCGCCCCTCCGACCTCACGGCCGCGGAGCGCAAGCAATTCATCTGGTATCGCCTGCGCTACACGCTCACGCCGCAGGCGTCGGCCGACGGCGGCAGCGGCGACGCTCAGATTTCGGGCGTCGTCTCGATGTCCAACATCACGCCCGACCTGTTCGAGCTGCGCGTGACCGCCTCCAGCTACGTGCGGCAGGGCTTGCGCTACCACGCACGCGCGCGCGCCACGCACCCGCTGAACGGCGAAGCAGTCGAGGGCGTCGCCGTAGAGGCGCAGCTCAAGATGGAGGAGGACGAGAAGCCCACGACCGTCCTCAAGGCTTCGGGGCTGACAGACCGCGCGGGCTACGCCGTGCTGAGCTTCGAGCTGCCGCCGACGATCAGCGCGCACTCGGCCGAGCTGAAGGTCACGGGCCGCCGCGGCGGCCTCGTTCAGGAGGCAGAAGGATCAATCGCGCTGGACTACATGACGCGCTTCCTCATCAGCACGGACAAGCCGCTCTACCAGCCGGGCCAAACCCTGCACGCGCGCGTGCTCGTCCTCAGTCCCTCCAGGCGTGCGCTGCCGGGCGAAGAGACCCCGTTCAAGATTACGGACCCGGAAGGCTCGGCCGTCTTCCGCTCGCGGCTGAAGACCTCGCGCTTCGGCGTCGCCAGCGCGGATTGGCCCATTCCTGAGAACGCGCGGCTCGGCGATTACACAGTCACCTTCGGCGACGAAGACGGCTCGGCCTACTCCACACAGAAAGTCAAAGTCAGTCGCTACGACTTGCCGAACTTTACGGCCGAGGTGAAGCCCGATCGCTCCTTTTACCTGCCGGGCCAGGACGCGGAGGTCGAGGTCCGCGCCAACTACCTCTTCGGCCAGCCGGTCAGGCGCGGGCGCATACGGGTCGTGCGCGAGACGGAGCGCGAGTGGAACTACCGTGAACAGAAGTGGGAGACGAAGGAGGGCGACCGTGTAGAGGGCCTGGCCGACGACCAGGGTCGCGCCGTCTTTCGCATCAACCTGGGCAAGGAGCACGAGGCGCTAAAGGGCTCCGGGTGGGCTCAGTTCCGTGACGTGACCTACGCGGCCTACTTCACGGACGCCTCGACGGGGCGAACCGAGCAGCGCCGCTTCGACCTCCGCGTCACGAAAGAGCCGATTCACGTCTACTTCATCGGCGACACCTACAACCAAAGCTCGCGCCTGCCGCTGGAGTTCTACGTCTCCACCTTCTACGCCGACGGCACGCCCGCGCAGTGTGAAGTCGCCGTCCATGAAATCTTGAAGGAGCAGGGCGACGAGAAAGAGGAGAGGCCCGGCGAGTGGGAGACGCGCCAACTCCTGACGGTCAGGACGAACCGTTACGGCCTGGCGAAGGTGAGCCAATTGGGACCGTTCAGCCGGGAAGATAACGATAATGTGGACTTGCGCCTCTCGGCGCGCGACGAGCGTGGCGCGCTCGGCCACAAGGACGAAGACATAGACCTCGACGACGAGCCCGCGATTCGCGTGACGACGGACAAGATGCTCTACCGCGCAGGCGAGCCCATCAACGTCCAGGTCGTTTCGAGCGAGAAGGATTTGGACTTCGTCGTCGTCGATGTCACGAGAAACTGGGAGGTCTTGCGCTCGGAGTTCGTGCGCCTGCGTGACGGGCGCGGCTCGATTTCTGTGCCAGCGGACGGCCATTTCCGCGACGAGATAACCGTCACGGCCTCGACCGACTTCGCGCCGAGCGACTCCGAGAACGACAGCCACACGGTTCTCTACCCGCGGCGGCGCGACCTGCAACTGGACGTGCGCCCGGCGAGCGACAAGTACCGGCCGGGCGAGGAGGCCCACGTCAATTTCAGCGTCCGCTCGCCCGAAGGGTCCGCGACCGAGGGCGCGCTCGGCGTCGTCGTCATCGACCGCGCCGTCGAGGAGCGCGCCCGCACGGACGGCGAGTTCGGCTCGGGCTTCAACTTTTACAGCTTCTACAACGACCTGCTCGGCTGGGACGAATCGCTGGCCGGCGTGACTAGAAGCCAGCTCGACCGCATTGACCTTTCAACGCCGCCGCCAGAGGACTTGTCCCTCCTGGCCGAAGTGATGCTCAACAGGTCAGACCATTATTACCCGACCGCTTTCGACGGGGAGGAGTACGAGACGAACCAGCCGTCGGTCTTCGCCACGCTCGTCAACGCGCAGCTTGCGCCCGCGCTCAAAGCGCTCAACGACCGCTACGCCGCCAGCGCAGAGTACCCCACCGACGAAGAGTCTCTGCGCCGCGTCCTCGCCGAAGCGGGCGTCGAATACGACTCGCTGCGAGACCCCTGGGGCATGCCGTACAGCGCGCGCTTCTCCGTCGAGAAGGAGACGGACGTGCTGAAGCTGATGAGCGCGGGCGCAGACAAACAGTTCGAGACCGACGACGACTTCTCGGTCGTCGTCGTGTCCCGCCCCTACTTCCGCAAGGTCGGCGAAGCGATTGATCGCGCCGTCCGCAAGTATCACGAGCGCACGGGCGGCTACGTCCGCGACGCCGCGACGCTCAGGGCCGCGTTGCTCGACGAGGGCATAGAC
The DNA here is from genome assembly GCA_963848875.1 of uncultured Acidobacteriota bacterium. Classification (GTDB taxonomy): domain Bacteria; phylum Acidobacteriota; class Blastocatellia; order Pyrinomonadales; family Pyrinomonadaceae; genus QHXM01. The sequence continues at coordinate 1,959,010 of CAWKFJ010000005.1, read as the reverse complement.
TTCGACGCCCTGCGCGACCGCTGGGGCCAGCCTTACGCGCTCGACTTCAGCGTCAACCGAACCAATTACGTCGTCAGCGTCAGGAGCGGCGGGCCCGACCGCGTCCTCGACCGCCTCTCGAAAACGCCCTGGGACGACTTCTTTCTCTGGTTCTCGACCATAGACTATTTTGCCGAAAAGCGCGCCCGCGTTGACGCCGCGCTCAACTCTTACCTGAAGGAGACGCGCAGCTTCCCCACGGACATCAAGGGGCTGCGCGCGGCGCTCGCCAAATCCGGCCTGGACTTCGACGCGCTCAAGGACCCTTGGGGGCGCGCCTACTACGCAACCTTCAAGACCGAGTCGCGCTACGCAGACCGCGTGGTCATGCAGGCCACGGCCAGGCAGGATCAGCCGCCGCAGCCGCGCATGGAGATTCAGCCGGTCACGCAAACCGTGGTCATCGTCGCCGTCCGCAGCGCGGGCGCGGACGGCCGCGAGGGGACGGCCGACGACTCCGACGCCGGCCTCTTCTCTTACATCGTCAAAGAGCAGGCGCGACACCACGCGAAGGCGAAGCCGAAGCGCGGAACCTTCGTCCTGACGGGCAAGGGTGGGGCCATCAGCGGGACAATCACAGACCCGCAGGGGGCCGTCATCTCGAACGTCGCCGTCAAAGCTACTCATTCATCCACGGGCCAATTCTACGAAACCACGACCGACGACGACGGGATGTACGTGCTCCGCAACCTGCCGCGCGGGACGTACGAGGTCAGCGCCCAGGCGCCCGGATTCGTGTTAGCCATCGTGACGAACGTTCGGGTCCTGACGGGGAGCGTCACCGCACTCGACCTCACGCTCGCGCCGGGTGCGGTGGCCCAGTCGGTCACAATCACCAGCACAGCCGAGGCGCTCCAGACCACACAATCGACAAGCTTCGCAGAGAACAATTACATTCTGGACGGCGTGAAGAACAAGAGCTTCCCGTCCCAAGTTGTCACGCGCCCTGGCGGGAGCCCTGTGTCCACGCCGCGGTTGCGCGAATACTTCCCGGAGACGCTCGTCTGGCAGCCCTCGCTCGAAACCGACGCGGAGGGTCGCGCCGAGCTGAGCTTCAAGCTGGCCGACAACATCACGACCTGGAAGATGGCCGTCATAGGCTCGACCGCGACGGGCGAGGTCGGCGTCGCCGAGAGCGAGATACTGGCTTTCCAACCCTTCTTCGTCGAACACGACCCGCCGCGCGTCCTGACCGAGGGCGACGAGATACAGCTCCCGGTCGTGCTGCGCAACTACCTGAACACGCCGCAGACGGTTGACCTCGCCATCAAGCCTGAAAACTGGTTCGCCCTGCTCGGCCCTGCCGAGAGGCGCGCGCAGGTTCCGGCCGGCGACGACGCCCGCGAGACTTTCGGCTTCCGCGCCATCGCCGCAGCCCATGAAGGCCGTCAGCGCGTCACGGCGATTGGCACAGAAGCCAGCGACCAGATTGAACGCGCCGTCAACGTCCACCCGGACGGCGAAGAGGTGGCGCAGACCGCGAGCGGAATCCTCAATGACGCGACCGCGCTCGAATCAAACGTCCCCGCGGATGTCATCGAGGGCACGGTGCGCTCGGAGCTGAAAATCTACCCGAGCCTTTTGGCCCACGTCGTAGAGAGCGTCGAAGCCATCATGCGCCGCCCCTACGGCTGCGCCGAGCAGACGATCTCCGCGGCTTATCCGAGCCTGCTGGCGCTGCGCGCTTACAAGCGAGCGGGCCGCGACCAGCCGATGGCCGCGAGGGCGCGCAAGTACGTGCAGGCGGGCTACGAGCGCCTGCTCAACTACCGCACGGACGACGGTGGCTTCTCCTACTGGGGGCGCGGCGGCGCGGACACGGCCCTGACGGCCTACGCCCTGCGGTTCCTGGACGACGCGCGCGAGTTCATAGAGGTTGACAATGACGTGACGAAGGCCGCGCGCGAGTGGCTCGTCAGGCAGCAGCGCGAGGACGGCAGGTGGGCGGCGCAATTGACCTGGGAGAAGACCGAAGACGAGCGGCGCTCGGCGCTGCTCACGGCCCACGTCGCGCGCGTGCTGGCGGCGGCCAAGGACGCGGCCGCCCAGGCCCCTCTCAAGCGCGCGCTCCGTTACCTCTCGGAGCGTTCGCGCGTAGTTGACGAGCCTTACCTGATCGCGGCTTACGCGCTCGCGGCCCTTGACGCGGGCGACGTTGAAGGCGCGGGCGAGGCCGTCAAGAGACTGCGCGCGCTCGCATGCGAGGAGGCGGGGACGAGCTACTGGTCGCTGGAGACGAACACGCCGTTTTACGGCTGGGGGCTGGCCGGACGCATCGAGACGACCGCGCTCGTCTTGCAGGCGCTCAGCAGATATAGAGTAGTTAAGGAAGCGCCGCAGACACCCTCCGATTCACAGTTGATAGACCGCGGCCTGCTCTTTCTGCTGCGGCAGAAGGACCGCTACGGCGTCTGGTACTCGACGCAGGCGACCGTCAACACGCTCGACGCGCTCGTCACGCTGCTCGGTCAGAAGTCGCCCGGCGCAAATGCGGGCGGGCGGGCGGAGGTCTTCGTCAACGGCAAGCTGGCGGCAACGCTCGAACTGCCGCCGGGCGACGAGGTGGCCGGTCCCATCACCACTGACATCTCCGGGTTCGTCAAGCCGGGCGGCGCCCGCGTGGAGATTCGTCGCGCGTCGGGCTCGGCCACGGCCTCTGCGCAACTGGTCTCGACCTATTACGTGCCCTGGCGTCGGTCGCGCGCCGCCAGCCACGCGGGCCGCGCAGACTCCGCGCGTGAGTTGAGCCTCAGAGTGAGCTACGACCGGAGCGCGGCCCGCGTCGGCGACGAGATAACTTGCAGGGTCGCGGCCGAGCGCGTCGGCTTCAAGGGCTACGGGATGCTGCTCGCGGAGATCGGATTGCCGCCGGGCGCGGACGTTGACCGCGCGTCGCTCGAAAGCGCGATGCAGGCTTCGGGGTGGAGCCTGAGCCAGTACGACGTGCTGCCTGACCGGCTGGTCGTCTACCTCTGGCCGCGTGCGGGCGGGACCAATTTCGTCTTCAAGTTCCGCCCGCGCTTTGGCCTCGAAGCGCAGACCGCGCCGTCGCTGCTCTACGACTACTACAACCCGGAGGCCCGCGCCGTCGTCGCCCCGACGAAGTTCGTCGTCAGGTAACACTCAACCCTTTGCGCCTTCAGTTTTTCTTTTGTTGCGCCTTTGCGTGAAATGCTTTTTCTCGCAAAGGCGCAAAGAGAAGACGTAAGACGCAAAGGGTTGAGTGAAGTCTTTAGAGTTTTTGTGGTTCGACGAAGCCGCGCAGCTCGGCGATGGAGTGGTCTGCGATGATGCGGAAGACGCGCGCGTCGCAGCCCTGCGGCAGGCGCGCGGCCGTGACCGCGTCCGTGATGACGAAGGCCGCAGACGGGAGGCCGCGCTGCCAGCCGCGCGTGCGCGCGTCGCGTGCGCTGACCGCCTCCGGGTCTATCCCGGCCGCCACCAGCATCGTCCGCGCCCACCGCAGGAACCCAGGCCAGCGCGAGACCACCGCGACGAGCGCATCCGGCGGCGGCAGTTCCTGGCCCTGCATTGAACCCTGAACAGAGCGCGCGTGAACGAGCACACAGGGCGTGCCCGGCGGGAGCGCGGCGCGCGTGCGCTCGCCCTCCTGGCCGTAAAGCGCGACGGCCAGACCGCCCGCGAGCGCGGCCGCGTCGGCGCAAGCCTCTGGCCTCACGCCGTAGACGCGGAAGGCGGTCGCCTCCCTGATCTCCGTGACGAGAATCGCGCGCAGCTCCTCGTCCGGCTCGACGACGACGAAGTGGTCCGGCGGCTGAAGCTCCAGCAGGCGCTTGAGGCTCGACTGGACTTCCGCCAACGAGTGGCCGCGCTCGCGCGCCGCCTGTAGGAAAGCGGCGATCAGTTGCTCCAGCTCAAGCCCTGCGCCCGGCGGACCCTCGCCGTCATGGTGGCTGCAAACGTAGATGCCGCTCCCGCGCCGCAGCTCGACCCAGCCGCGGCCCGCCAGGTCGCGGTAGGCCGCGCTGACCGTGTTGGAGTGAATCCCGAAGCGCCGCGCCAGCTCGCGCGTGCTCGGCAGCCGCTGGCCCGGCTTGAGGTCGCGGCTCACGATGCCGAGCACGATCTGCGTCACGAGCTGCTCGCGCACGGGGACCTCGCTGTTTTTTGAGAGCCAGATTCTCATCCGCGGAAACGCATTTTACTGTTCTCTCAAGAACCTGTTATTTACCCAACCGGTAATCCCTCTGTAAGTCACCCTCACCCACGTGCTCTGACCGACTCGCTTGGTATCCTCAAGGACTCGAATGCCGTCACCGTCCGGGGGAATTTGGCCGACGGAAGCGTTTTGCGGTCCGGGTCTGTCGCGGACGTACAAGACATCGTCTTCGGCCACCCCGACGACGCGGTACAGTTTGGGAACAGTGGCTTGAGTCGGGGCCGGCGTGGGGCTCGCCGCAGCGGGGGGCGCGGGGGGCGCGGCGTTCGGGCTTTCCTCCCGCGCGGGCTGCGCATCTGACTTGACCCACATCACAATCGCGCCGCCGACGAGCAACACCAGTAGACCGATGCCAGCGTAAGCCAGGAGGGGGCTCAGGCCCCGCCGGGAGACTTGCGTTGCCTGAGAAGGCTCAAACGGCGCGGGCATCGAAACGGTCGCCCTAGGGTCATCTACGGGAGACAATGCAGCGCCGTCGGCCAGACAGAAATTCAAGTTGTCGTCGGCGTAGACTTGATTACACGTGGGGCACCGCTTCATAAGTTCTCCGAATTTCTGTGAGCCACCTTCCGCCCCACATTCAACGTCGCGTGACGATCAGCGTGGCGCTGCTCTTGCCGAACGGGTCAACGCCCCACGCCTTGACGGTGTAATCGCCGACCGCAGTCTCCTCGCCGACCTTCAGCCACTGCCGCTTCTCTTCCCCATCGAGCGTGATACGGAGGTCCGCTTCGGCCGTCTCGCTCTTACCGTCAACGTACCAAGTGCGGCGTGTGCCCTTCAGCTCGACGGTCAGCGCCGTTTCTTTGACGAAGACCCTTTCGTCCGACAGCAGCTTGAAGCGCTCGCCGAGCGCCACTTCGCGCGAGCCCGGCGGCCAGCCGTCGTCCGTTTGGTTGGCGTTCGCCGGCAGCCCTCTGCCGGCCGAGGCTCCGCAGCCGGTCAACAGTGAAAGACCCAGGGCGAGGAGGAGAAGCGCGCGGTAGTTCGGCAGGTTCAGTCGCATGGCCTATGGCTCCGGGGCAAGCAAGAAAGCGTTCGGGACTCCCGCATGGAGTCTTGCATAATAGCCCAGCGCTTTCATGCTGGGAATAGGTTCGTCAAATAAAGTTGAGCCCCTCGGGGACCGAGCGTATTGTCGCGCCGCTCGGTTCTGTGGTACACAGGACGGAAGTTTCAAAGGTTTTCCAGACTCAGGACGCCGGCTACATTCTCCGAGGGAGTTAAGCGAACAGTCTATGTCTTCCGTTACGACGAACATCGAATCGGTGCTGCACGAAGAGCGCGTCTTTCCGCCGCCCGCTGAGTTCAGCCGCCAGGCGCACATCAAGTCAATGGAGGAACTTGAGAACTTGCGCGCCGAGGCCCAAGACTCGCCCGAAACTTTCTGGGCGCGGATGGCCGAGGAGTTGCATTGGTTCAAGCGTTGGGAGACGGTGCTCGAATGGGAACTGCCGCACGCGAAGTGGTTCGTCGGAGGAAAAACCAACGTCTCGTACAACTGCCTTGACCGCCACCTGACTACGTGGCGGCGCAACAAGGCGGCCATCATCTGGGAGGGCGAGCCGGGCGACCAGCGCACGCTCACCTACCAGCAACTGCACACGGAAGTCTGCCGCTTCGCTAACGTCCTTAAGCGCGCGGGCGTCGAAAAGGGCGACCGCGTTGCGCTCTACATGCCGCTCATCCCGGAGCTGGCGATCTCGATGCTCGCCTGCGCGCGCATCGGCGCGACCCACTCGATCATCTTCGGCGGCTTCTCCTCGGCCGCTTTGGTTGACCGCATCAACGACGCAGGCTGCAAGCTGGTCGTGACGGCCGACGGCGGCTGGCGACGCGGGAGCGAGGTAAAACTAAAACCCGCCGTCGACGAGGCGCTCAAGCAGACGCCTTCCGTCAAAGCCTGTATCGTCGTCCGCCGCACGGGCACGCGCATTCACATGGAAGCCGGCCGCGATTACTGGTGGCACGAGTTGATGGAGACGGTTGACGACAAGTGCCCGGCCGAAGAGTTGGACAGCGAGCACCCGCTCTACATCCTCTACACTTCGGGAACGACCGGCAAGCCCAAGGGCATCCTGCACACGACCGCCGGCTATCTCTTGCAGTGCCACCTGACGACCAAATGGGTCTTCGACATTAAGGACGAGGACATCTACTGGTGTACGGCCGACATCGGCTGGGTGACGGGCCACAGTTACGTCGTCTACGGGCCGCTCTCGAACGCGGCGACCGTCCTGATGTACGAGGGCGCGCCCAACCACCCAGAGCCCGACCGCTTCTGGCGCATCGTCGAGCGCCACCGCGTCAACATCTTCTACACCGCGCCGACCGCCATCCGCGCCTTCGTCAAGTGGGGCGAGCACTGGCCGCTCAAACACGACCTCTCTTCTTTGAGACTTCTGGGCACAGTCGGCGAGCCGATTAACCCGGAGGCGTGGATGTGGTACAGGGAGATTATAGGCAAGGCGCGCTGCCCGATTGTGGATACGTGGTGGCAGACCGAGACAGGGGCCATGATGATCGCGCCCGTGCCCGGCGCGACGCCCACGAAGCCCGGCTCCGCGACGAAGCCCCTGCCCGGCATAGAGATGGATGTGATGTCGCGCGACGGCCGCGCGGTCGGCGAGGGCGAGGGCGGCTACCTCGTCATCAAGCGCCCGTGGCCTTCGATGCTGCGGACCATCTGGGGCGACGACGAGCGTTACCGCCGGCAATACTGGTCGGAGATAGAGGGCGTCTACTTCGCGGGCGACGGCGCGCGGCGCGACCGTGACGGCTACTTCTGGATTATGGGGCGCGTGGACGACGTGATTAACGTCAGCGGGCATCGCCTGGGCACGGCCGAGGTCGAGAGCGCGCTCGTCTCACACGAGGCTGTGGCCGAGGCGGCGGTCGTCGGCCGCCCGGACGAGATCAAGGGCTCTGCCATCGTCGCCTTCGTCACGCTCGAAGGCACGCACAAGTCTGCGGACGCGCTCAAGGACGAGCTGCGCAAGCACGTCGCCCGTGAGATCGGCGCGCTCGCCCGCCCCGACGAGATACGCTTTACAGACCAGCTCCCGAAAACCCGTTCGGGCAAAATCATGCGTCGCCTCCTGCGCGAAATCGCCACCAGCGGCTCGGTCGCCGGCGACGTGACCACGCTCGAAGACTTTTCGGTCCTGGAGAAACTGCGTGCGGAAGAAGAATGAAAAGCAATGCGGAATGCGGAATGCGGAATGATGAATAAAAAAGCAATCTGTCTTTTAATTCATCATTCATCATTCCGCATTCATCATTGCCTTTCCTGGGAGTGAAACGATGGCCCGACACATCACGTCAGAGCTACGGACGGGGCCCCGCTACCTCGCCTCCTTGCTGGTGCGCGCCGAGTGGGACACGGAGGACGGAGTACACATCGTCGCCGAGGGCACAACCGAGAACGTCGGCCCCGAAGGCGCGCTCGTCCACTTGCAGCGCGAGCTGCCGGACGTGGGCAGCCGCGTGCAGCTCCAGGTGCTCAGCGAGGACGGGATGAAGCTGCAAGTCGTCACAGAGGTCCTGCGCATCGAACGCAACCCGGCCTACCCGCTCGCCGCGCTGCAACTGCTCGACGCGGCCGACGAGTGGCGCGGCCTGGTCTGGGAGCCCGCCGCCCCGCGCCTCACACAGCCCGACGAGGACGAGGACGGCGAGGACGAGGACGAAGTAACACACTGAAATGCAAAATTAAAAATGGAAAATGAAAAATTGAGGCCGAAACCGCTTTTAATCAAATGTGGTTCGCCGCCGCCCTTTTGCATTTTTAATTTTTAATTTTGCATTCACGGAGGTTGTTATGTTTGACTCTCAGTCGCAATCCGGCCTCGCGGGCCACGAGCGGCGCAGGCACACGCGTTACCCCGTGATGGAGCGGATGAATCTGGCGGTGGAGGACGTGAGCATCGGCGAGTCCATAGGCATCGGCGAGGCCGTGGACATCAGCCGTGGCGGACTGCGCGTGCGCCACCTGCCCAAACACACGGAGGTGCGCGCGGGCGACCGCCTGGGGCTCCTCCTGCTCGACGAGGAGCAGGCGCTCTCGCTGCGCGCCGAGGTCGTTCACCACGGCACGACCGACACCTTCGGCGTCGAGTTCCGCGACCTCACGCCGATAGAGCGCCGCGAGGTCGAGCGGCTGCTCCAGAGACTAGACAGAGCTTGAGAGAACCCCCTTGAGATTCAAAAGAGAAGAACCCGAGAAGCCGACGCAGAACGAAGCGTTAGTGAAAGAGGCGGCTAAAGAGGCGGCGAAGGAGGCTGTGGACGCGGCCACCTCGGTGATGGTCTTAGAGACCTGGCCGCAGAAGCGCGTCGTCCTCCGCGTCATCATTATCATCCTGTTGGTCGCAGCCTTCATCTGGGTGCTCTACAAGCTCGAAGGCGTGATCCTGCTCATCGTCCTCTCGGTCTTCTTCGCCTACCTGATCGCGCCGCTCGTCGAATTGGTCCGCCGCCCCTTCAAGGTGCGCGGGCGCCAGCACACCATGCCGCGCGCTGTCGCCATCGGCATCGTCTACCTCGTCGTCTTCGGCTCGCTCATCATCGCGCTCTGGATTTTGCTGCCGCGCCTCAGCAACCAGATTCGGGCGTTTTCCGCGGCGAGCACACAGTTTCAACAGACGGCACAGGGCCGCGTCAAAGCCATCAGCGAGTTTTGCCGCAACCACCAGATCGGCGACAACGCGTGCAACGCGATTAACGACGCGCTCCTCGCAGGGGTCAATCGGGCCAAGGACTACATCGCCAGCGACCTGCCCAACCTGATCGTCTCTGTGCTGCTCACGATCCCCTGGTTAATCCTGATTCCGATTCTCTCTTTCTTCCTCCTGAACGACGCGGACGACTTCCGGCGCTCGGCGCTGAAGATGTTGCCGCGCGGGCGCTGGCGCTGGCGCGGCGACGAATTTTTTCAGGACGTGAACAGCGCGCTCGCCGCCTACATCCGCGCACAGTTGACCGCCTGCCTGCTCATCGGGACCATCTGCACGCTCGGCTTCATAGCTCTCGGCGTGCCGTTCCCGTTGGTGATAGGCGTGATCGCGGGACTGCTGGAATTCATCCCCCTGGTCGGGCCGGTCGTCGTGGCGGTCATGGCGCTGCTCGTCACGAGCTTTAGCCCGGACACCTCGACCTATTCGGCGCTCTGGGTCTTGCTCTTCCTCGGCGTCCTGCGCATCGTCCACGATTACGTGATCTACCCGCGCCTCGTCGGGCAGGGCGTCCACCTGCACCCGCTGGCGGTCATCCTCGCCATCCTCGCCGGGCACGAGCTGGCCGGCGTGGCCGGAATCTTCCTCTCGATTCCGCTGATCGCGGTCGCCACGGTGAGCTACCGCCACTGGCTCGAACACCGCGGGAGCGAGGGGCTGGTCGCGGAGATTTTGCAGCCCGTCGAGGAGGCCGTCGAGGGGCTCGCGCCCGACGACGAATCAGCGCCGTACTACGAAGACGAAGTACCGGACGCGCCCGCGCGCCGCGAGCGCGACGGGCACGAGCACCCGAGCGCCGAGACGACCCCAGACGAGATGGCGCGCGCCCGCCCGGACCTGACCACCGGCGAACTCAAGATGCCGAAAACTTAGTCCAGAGTCTAAAGTCCAACCTCAAGCACGCAAGAGGAAGAAACATTCAACTCTTTGCGGTCTTCTTTGCGCCTCCAGCGTGAAATAACTATTCTCAGGCGGTGGCGCGCGCGCGTTCCATCAGCTCTATGAAGCGGTTGAAGTGGTGCTCGGCGTCGTGTGGGCCGGGGGCGGCCTCCGGGTGGTACTGGACGGAGAAGACGGGAAGCGTCTTGTGGCGCATCCCTTCGACGCAGTTGTCGTTGAGGTTGACGTGCGTGACCTCGATCTCATTGGGCAGGCTCTCGGCGCTCACCGCGAAGCCGTGGTTGTGCGCGGTGATCTCGACCGAGCCTTTGAGCAAGTCCTTGACGGGCTGGTTGCCGCCGCGGTGGCCGAACTGTAGCTTGTAGGTCGTGCCGCCGAAGGCTCGACCCAGCAACTGGTGGCCGAAGCAGATGCCGAAGGTCGGGAGCCCGGCTTGCGCCACGCGGCGCACCTCCTCCACGACCTTCGTCATCGAAGCGGGGTCGCCCGGCCCATTCGACAGAAAGATGCCGTCGGGCTTCAGCGCCAGGACTTCCCCGGCGGGCGTGTCTGCGGGGACGACCGTCACGCGACAATTCATCGCCGCCAGCTCGCGCAGAGAGTTCAGCTTCACGCCGAAGTCGTAGCAGACGACGTGGAAGCGCTCGTCGCCCTCGGCCGCGACCTCGTAAATCTCCTTGCAGGTGACGACACTCGCCAGCTCCCTGTTCTCCATCGCGGGCGAGCTGCGCGCCTTCTCGACGAGGCTCGCCTCGTCCAAATCTAAAGTCGAAAGGCAGGCGCGCATGGCTCCCTTGTCGCGTATGTGGCGCACGAGGGCGCGCGTGTCCAGGCCCTCTATGGCGACGATCTTCCAGCGCTTCAGGTAGGCGTCGAGCGTCTCCTCTGCGCGCCAGCTCGACGCCATCCGGCTCGCCTCCTTGACGACGAAGCCCTCGACCCACGGCCGCGCAGACTCCGCGTCCTGACTCGTCACGCCGTAGTTGCCTATGAGCGGGTAGGTCATGCACACGATCTGCCCGGCGTAGGACGGGTCCGTCAAGACCTCCTGGTAGCCGGACATCGAAGTGTTGAAGACCATCTCGCCCGAGGTCTCGCCCTCCGCGCCCCACGAGCGGCCACGGAACACGCGCCCGTCTTCGAGCGCCAGCAGTGCAGGTTTTGAATCTGTCAGGGCCATCAGTTTTACGATGCGCGGAGCAACGCTTCCTCCACAGCTTGCGGCAACTTGATCGGAGCGAAGTAGCTCTCGGAGTACAGGTAATCTTCGCCCGACTCGTCCACCACCCTGATGAGTTGATGTTTCGTGGCCTTCTCATCCGGGACGACCCGGTAGACCTTCCACAGTTCGAGAGAGGCGGGATAGCCTTCGTTCTGAATGCAGATGACGAATTGATGCTCGACGCTCATAATTTTCAATCCAGAAGCTGCTTGACTTTCATTTCCTTCTTGCCAATGTCAGGGCCATTTTATTTAGAAGGTTGCCGCGCATCGTTCGACAGGTGCGAGGCGACGACTTGCCAGCGCCCGCCGCGCTTGACGTAAGTGTCCGTGTACCGGGACGCGTCCTTCACCGTCTTGCCGTCGCGGACGTACTCCGAGATGACACGTCCCATGAGAATCACCGTGTCGCCGTAAGCGCGCGAGCGCACGTCTTCGGTGTAAAACTTGGTAGCCGGGCTGGCCGGGTTGCGCGGCCGCTTAATCATCTCCATGATCTGCGGCTTGGTCTGCATTGAGCCGTCCGGGAACGTGATCGTGAAGTCGTCGGCGACGATTGTCTCCATCGCCTTTGCGTCGTTCTGCTCGTAAGCGTCGAGCCACGCGCGCTCCAACTTTCGCACTTCCTGCTCGGCCCCGCCCGCCTCCTGGGGCCGGGAACTCACGGACGCGGGCAGCGCCGCGGCCAGAATCGCGAAGAGAATGATGTATCTCATATAACTCCTCAAGCCTGCGTTCGCAGGAACTGTTGCGCCTCGTTGAGCCAGCGTTTCTCGGTGCGGTACTTGTAGGCTGGCGCGGTCTTGACGGCCTCGATGCAGGCTTGCATGGAGTCTGCGGCCTCGCGCTGGCGACCCAGGCCGGCGAGGGCGCGGCCCATCAGGTAGAGCCCTTGCGGGTCTGAATTGCGATTTTCGATAAAGCGTGCGAGCGCCTCGCGCGCGTCCTCGAACTGGCCGGCCGCGAGATAGGTCGCGCCCGTCTCGCGCCAGATTTCGTGCTGCGCGTGTTGGGGGGCGCGCGCCACCACCTCGCTGAAATGGTTGATTGCGTCCTGAAGCCTCCCCTGCTCGCGCGCGATTCTTCCAAGCTGGTAATGCGCGTCAACCTCCTCGGAGTCTATCTCTATGGCGCGCTCGTAGCGCTGCTTAGCCTCGTCCAGCTCGCCGCGGCCCTGGTGAATCAGCCCAAGGTTGTAGTGGGCCGAGGCGTCAGCCGGGTTGAGCGTCGCCGCCTCCAGGTTCTGCTTGAAAGAGGCTCGCGCCCTCTGCCCACGCGTCACGTCTGAGAAGTAGCCGCGCAAGAGTATGAAGAGCAGAATCAGCAGGAAGGGCGAGCCCAGGACCGTCCCGAAGATGGGCAGCAGCACGCGGCTGAGGACGACCGTGAGAGCCCCGCCCGCCACGACGACGATCACGGAGCGCCAGATTGTGAGACGAAACACCGCGCGCACCGCCCACACGGCCCAGAACGCGAAGAGCGGCAGGAGCAGCATCAAGGCGAAAGAGAGTGAGAGGAACCACGGGATGGCTAACATCTCCGGCGCGATGTCGCCCTGCCGCACGGCCGCGTCCAGGTACTGTCTCGACTGGGCTACGATCTGCGCCTCGAAGCCGGACACCCTCGCCAGCCATGCCACCGGGATGGCCGCGATGCTGGCCGCCGTCCATGCGTAAAAGACGGCCGCTGCCAGCGGCGCGTACTCCTGCCGGAGGGTCAGGCCGAAGCTCGCGCGCCGCTCGAACAGGTTGGCGATCAGCGCCACCGCGGGCACGAGGATGACGGCGATGAAGAGGAGCGGGAGGACCGAGCGGTATATGAGGCTGAAGGCGACGCCGGGGCCGCGCGCGGCGAACGCCGGGTTGATGAACCGCCACTGCGTGTAGGCGAGGAAGCCTATCTGTGCCAAAAGCGCCAGCAGCATCGCGCCACCCAGCGGGGCGCGGTCGCGCACCTCGCTCATCCCGCGCCGGGGCGCATAAAACAGCAACAGCAGCGGCCGCAGCCAGTTCGTCATCTCTTCTTCAAAACTCGCGCTTCAAATATCCGCCGCGGCGCGCGCACCACTACTGCGTTTCGACCCCGGCCGGCACGGGCTCAGCCCTCTCAGGCTGCGGCTCCGGCGGCGGCGACGACGACTGGATGTTGTAGTCCGTCTCGTGCGAGATGAAGCTGATGCTCCCCAGCGGCCAGTAGCGAAAGAGCGCCTTGCCGTAAATGTACTTCTCTGGGACGAGTCCCCAGATGCGCGAGTCGCTCGACGCGTCGCGGTTGTCGCCCATCACGAAGTAGTAGTGCGGGGCCACCTGCTTCGGCGAGTGGTTGGCGCGCGAGACGTTGCGCTGCGGGTCGAGGTACGGCTCTTCCAGCAACTGCTCGCGCCCCTGCGACGTGATGTAGACGCGCCCCTCGCGTATCTCGACCGTTTCGCCGGGCAGGCCGATGATGCGCTTGATGTAGCTCTTGGTCGGGTCCTCTGGATACCAGAAGACTATGATGTCGCCGCGTTGCAGCTCTGGCAGGCCGTAGTAGATCAGCTTGTTGACGAAAATCCGCTCGCCGTCGTGCAGGCGCGGGAGCATCGAGGTGCCTTCGACTTTGACGGGCTGGACGACGAAGACCACGAGCAGCGCGGCGAACATCAGGGCGAAGATGAGGTCGCGCAGGAGCAGCCGCGCCTCGGCCCAGAAGCTGTGGCGCGCCACGTCGCGCGCCCGCTGGACTTCGATGTCCTTGTCGTCCTCGGCCGCCACGCCGCCGAAGTGCGGCGCGCGCCGTTTCTTGATTCCGAACATAAGAGTGCAGTGGTCAGTAGTCAGTGGTCAGTGGTCAGTATAAAAGCTGACTACCGAGCTTCATCACCTGGAGGTTAGCCGCGCGCGCCGCGCTTTGTCAACGAGACAGTGGTCAGTTAAAGCAACTTGTCTTAACTGACCACCGACCACTGACCACTGACCACTATTCCTTGACAGTCTTCTCGCCGCGTCACTATCATCGCTCCAGACAGTGTCCCGCCCGGACATCATTCCTTTTGCCAAGGCAGCAGATAGATGGAGGCCGTGAGCCGTGATTAAATTAGATATCGTCAACCGCGTGGCCGACCGCACGGGAGTGCCCAAGATGAAGGCCGAGCAGGCCGTGGACGCCCTCTTTCATTCGATGAAGGAGGCGCTGATGCGCGGCGAGCGGATAGAGCTGCGCGGCTTCGGCGTCTTCGTCGTCAAGCCCAGAAAGCGTGGAGTGGGGCGCAACCCGCGTACGGGCGAAGAGGTCGCCATCCCCTCCGGTAAGACCATCCGCTTCAAACCCGGCAAGGAGCTGCAAGCCCACGACGGCGGCGACGAAACCTCTGCCGGCGACACCGCGGCGGGCACACGCCTGCCCGACTCAACGTACTGAAAAAGTGGTCAGTGGTCAGTGGTCGGTGGTCAGTTAAGACAAGTTGCTTTAACTGACCGCTGACCACTGACCACTGACCACTGCTCTTATGTCTGCTGAAGCGATACCACCGTTCGTTGACTCGCCGGTGACGGGGGAGCGCCGGAGGGCGGCGCGGCCGACCGCGCGCGAGTGGAAGAAGCACGCGCTGCTGCTGTTCGTGACCGTGCTGACGACCACGTTCGCGGGCCTCATGATCCTGGCCGAGTCGGCCCCGGAGCCGGTCATGGAGTCGCCCAGGGGGCTGCTCGATTACGTCCTCTACGTCCCGGAATTCTATCTGAAGGCCGTCTGGGCTTACCTAGCCTACGGCTTCGAGCACCCCGCGCTGCTCGCGCAGGGCGCTATGTTCTCCGGCGCGCTGCTAAGCATTCTGGCGGCGCACGAGGCCGGGCACTACGTCGCCTGCCGGCGCTACGGCGTGGACGCGACACTCCCGTTCTTCATCCCCGCGCCGCCGCTCTTCCTGGCGGGCACGTTCGGCGCGTTCATCAAGATCAAGTCGCCTATCCCGTCGCGCCGCGCGCTCTTCGACATAGGCGTGGCCGGGCCGCTCGCGGGTTTCGCCGTCGCGCTGCCCGTCGCCCTCCTGGGCCTGCTGACGGCCGTACACGCGCCGCCGCACTCAATCGAGCCGGGCCAATCCCTGATCGTCTTCGGCGACCCGCTGCTGCTGCGGCTGATGGCGCGCGCCGTCGGCTCGGGCCTCAACATTCAGAATAACCCCTTCTACTTCGCCGCGTGGATCGGGCTGCTGGTGACGAGCTTGAACCTGATGCCCGTGGGCCAACTCGACGGCGGGCACGCAACTTACGCGTTCTTCGGCAGACGAGTACACGCATGGATCGGGCGCGTCGCCTTCGTCACGGCGGCGACCCTGGCCGTGCTCGGCTGGGTCTGGTACAGCAGCCCGAGCGGCTTCCTCTACGCCGTGCTGCTCGCCGTCATCCTGCGCGTACGCCACCCACAGGTGCTGGACGAAAGAGAGCCGCTCGGCGCGGGCCGCGTCGTCGTCGCCGCCCTGACGCTCGCCGTCTTCGTCCTCTCGTTCCTGCCCTTCCCGATCAAGATCGTCTGACGATTGCCGAACGCAAATTGCGCCTGTGCGCGAGACTTTATCTCGCGCACAGGCGCAAAGAAGTGTTTGACGCTTCGGACTTTCTAATCAGCTTCCGCCCGGCGGGTCAGGCGCTACCGGAGGCGGAGGAGGCGGAGGCGGAATCGCCACGAACATCCTCTTCTTTTTACAGGAGCGCCCCTCGTAGCTGAAGGACATGCCATCGGTCATCGAGTGGTCGGAACTCTCTGAAGTCGAAGACCAACTGCGGGAGTGGCCGCAGTGCTTACGGTAAGAGCCCGAAGAACTCTGGAAGGGGTTGAGACCGCCGATCGCCCAGGAGACGGCGACGCCCAGGAGAAAGGCCAGCAGGCCGACGACCACGCGTAGAATGAAGCGTCTGATGTTCATGGTGTCCTTCCTTTTCAGACAAAGATGCCCGTTCGATGTTTTCGGTTGACCGCCGCGCAGAAAACTTCCGCCGCTCAGGCGGCCTCCCCGGCCGGCAGCAAGCCACGTATCTCGCGCACGACTCGCGCGACCTCCTCCTGCCCGGCCAACCCAATCATAAAGAATTTGTAGCCCTGGTAGAAACAGAGCACGCCGTTGGAGAAGAGCCAGACGCCGTCTAGAAAGGGGTTGCCGCCGAGTATCCAGCTAATCGGCGCGCCCGTGATCGCGCCGGGCTGAAAAATCTGCGCCCACATCGCCACGCCCGCCGCGCAACTGAACGCGCCGAGGAGCGGCGCGCCGACGTGCTTGACGATCTTGCGCTCGAACTCGACGCGCTTGCGCTCGGCCTCGGTCAGGTCGCCGTTAGCCACCAACGTCTCGCGCTCGCGCAGGTAGCCGTCGAACTTCTCGCCGATTTTCCGCAGGCCGTAGACGGGGAGCGCCGAGTGCGTGAGCCAGTGCGGGTGCGAGCCGAGGAGCACGGCGTCCAGGCTTGGGAACGACGCGCCGAGGCGCGCGCCCGCGACGATGGAGAAAGTGACCATCGCCGCCTTGCCTGGGTTCTGCTTGACCCACTCGCGCGCCTTCAGGAGCCCGGCGGTCGAGGCGACGGACGCGCGCGTGAACCGCGCCCCGGCCGTGGCGAAGCGCGAGGCGCGCTCGTAATAATGCTTGGCCCCGTCCAGAACGTCGCCGGCCTTCTCGCCGGCCACGCCCGCGGCGCTCTTGACGGCCTCGCCGGCCTCGCGTGCGCGGCGCGCGGCCTCTTCTGCGGCGCGGCGCGCGCGCTCTCTCACTTCGTACTCTTCGTCCAGGCGCTCGGCCTCTGCGCGCACGCGCTCGGCCCCGCCGGCCAGTGTCTCCGCGCCCTTACGGGCGGCATCCTGCGCGGCCCCCGTGACGCCCTCGACGCGCTCCTTGATGCCGTATTTCTCGTCCAGCTCGCGCGCCTTGCGCCGCGCCGCGCGCTGCCACTCGTCCAACTTGTCCCTGTAATCAGCCATCAGATTCTCCCCAGGAGTCAGAATACAGAAGTCAGGAGTCAGAATGAAAAGGCCGCGAACCACTTTAGCAGATTTTCTTTTCTTCTGACTTCTGACTCCTGACTCCTGTATTCTGCCTTTCCGTTATACGTCGTGCGCCGGCTGTCGGTTCGCTTCCGTAACGTCGCTGCGCTCGACGCGGTCGCGCCCGCCGTGCTTGGCCTGGTAGAGCGCCGCGTCCGCCACCGAGAGCAGTTCGCGCCCCGTCGGCGCGCAGACGGGAAACTCCGCCACGCCGAAACTCGCCGTCACCTGCCCGACCAGAGGGGTGTCCATCTCGCGCACGGCGATGCGCAGGCGCTCGGCCACGTCGAGTCCGCCCTCGAAATCCGTCTCGGGCAGGATGACGGCGAACTCCTCGCCGCCGATGCGCGCCGCCAAATCTATGCCGCGCGTCCCGGCCTGAAGCGTCAGCGCCAGCCGGCGTATGACTTCGTCGCCGGCCTCGTGCCCGTGTGTGTCGTTCACCAGCTTGAAATTGTCTATGTCTAAGAGCAGCAGGCAGAAAGGCCGGCCGTAGCGCTGCGTGCGCGACACCTCGCGGTCAAGCTGGCGCTCGAAGCGGCGGCGGTTGGCGAGCCCCGTCAGGTGGTCCGTGAAGGCCGCCTCCTCGCAGGTGTCCAGGTAATGCTTGAAGTCCAGGAGCGTGCGGGCGCGCGCCAGGAGCATGTCTATATCGGTCGGGTCGGTGATGTAGCCGAGCGCGCCGACCTCTGAGCCGCGCCGGATGTCCTGTGCGTCGTTGCGCGCCGCGGTCTGGATGATGATGGGCAGGAAGCGCGTCGCCGGGTTGGCGCGAACCCTTCGGGCCAGCTCGTAGCCGTCCATCTTCGGCATCATGACATCTGTGATGATGAGGTCGGGCTGGAAGGACTCGACGGCCAGCAGGCCCTCCTCGCCGTCGTTGGCCGTGCGGACTTCGTAGCCGGCCATTTGGAGCGCGACCGTCAGGAGCATGCGCTTGTCCGGGTCGTCGTCAACCACGAGGACGCTGAATTTTCCTACCATAAAAGGGTCTTACCGCTGCGCAAAGGAAGTGCTTGCGCGCTTTTCCTCTTCGTGCTAGAGTGAGGCTTCTTCAGTTGTTGCCGCTGCGACAAAGTTTGAAAGCCACCCATCTTCAAACAATCCGTAGACAAGAACTGAGAAGCGTTTTGCCTCGCGCTTGACTACCAAAGGACGATCTCCTTACTCAAATCCAGGAATCTATTCTGACTTGTAACACGTGAACAAGGTACGGGAACCCAGGCCGAATGTAAACGTCGGCGCCCGTTTATTCCTAACCAACTTAAAAGGAACTTTATCCCCCATGCTACAAAAACGCGCCTGCGACCTGACCGTTGAAGACCGCGCCGAGATCATCAGCCAGTCCGACTTCGGCGATCTTCTCGACGAGGACTTGCTCGGCCGGCTCGCCGCAAACTCTCTTGCACTCGATTATCGCCGCCGCCGCTTCATCTACCGCGCCGGCGACTCGCCGGACGCGCTCTACGTCATCGCGCGCGGCCGCGTCAAACTGTGCCGCGTCGAGGACGTGACGGGGCGCGAGGCCGTGATAGACATCTTCGCGCCGGGCGCGCTCTTCGGCGAATCGGCGCTCTACGTCCCAGGCCAGCGCGAAAAGTGCGCCGTGGCCTACGAGAATTCGCGGCTGCTGCGAATTCCTACGGGGGATTTTAAAGAGGCGATGGGGGAAAACCGCGAGCTTTATGATTACACCTTCCGCCTCATCGGTCAACGGCTAACTCGTGCCGAGCGTCTGGTCGCCAACTTCGCGCTCGACGCCATCCCGGCCCGTCTCGAAAAGCTGCTCCTCGAATTCTCCAGCCGCTACGGCGTCAGCGACACCGACGGCGTCCTGATAGACATCCCGCTGCCCCACCGCGAGATCGCCTCCATCGTCGGCTCCACACGCGAGAGCGTGACCGTGCGCTTGAACGCCATGCGCCGCGAAGGTATCATTGACTTCGTCAATCGCAAGATTCTCATCAAGCGCCCCGAATCGCTGGCAGCAGCCTAAAGAATGAAGAATTAAGAATTAAAAATGCAAAATGGAAGACCGGGAGCCGCGCACCAAGTCTTCCATTTTGCATTTTTAATTTTGCATTTTTAATTTTTATGAAGTGTCCGAACTGTGGGAAGCCCGCCGAGTGGCAAGATAATCCGCACCGCCCTTTCTGTTGCGAGCGCTGCCGGCTGATAGACTTCGGCCGCTGGGCTAACGAAGAGTACCGCATGCCGGCGGAGCACGCGCCCGCCGCCGGCGGCGAAGAGGAGACAGAGCGCCGGGGCGACGAACGATGAGGCGGAAGGCGGCCGCCGCCAGCCTCTTTCTTCTGCTCCTATCGGGCGCGGCGTGCGGCCCCGCGCCGGCCGAAGTCGGCCGCACGGAGACGCCCCGCGGCAAGAATCCGCCGGGAACGTCGCTGCCTATGCCGCCCGCGACCCCGGCCGCCGCGCAGAGTTTCACGCTGCTCGACGGCGATCGCCCCGCGAACCTGTCCGACTACCTGGGCCGCGTCGTCGTCCTGGACTTCTGGGCGACCTTCTGCCAGCCGTGCGTCGAAGAGGCCCCGCACCTGGACGCGCTGCAAAGCCGCTTCGGCCCGCAAGGTCTTCAGGTCATAGGGCTCAACGTCGGCGGCGAGGACGACCGCCCCGAAATTCCCAAGTTCGTCGAGCGGCTCAAGATCAAATACGCGCTCGGCGTCCCAGACCCAGAGATGGTCAACTTCTACATGGGCTCCAACAGCAGTATCCCGCAAACCCTCGTCTTCGACCGCCGCGGCCGCGTCGTCAAACATTTCGTCGGCTACGACCCCGGCCTCAGGCAGGAACTCGAACGAACGATTGAAGAGGAAATGATGAATGCGGAGTGATGAATGATGAATTAAAGAGAACAGTTTTCTAATTCATCATTCCGCAGTCCGCATTCCGCATTTATTTTATGCCTCGTGACATCCCAGTCGGAAACGGCTCGCTGCTCGTCACGTTCGACGAGCTGTACCAGATTCGAGACATCTACTTCCCGCACGTCGGCAAGGAGAACCATTCCGAGGGCCACCCTTTCCGCTTCGGCCTCTGGGTCGAAGGCGCGTTCTCCTGGGTCGCGGACGCCGGCTGGACGCGCCAGCTCAATTACCTAGAAGAGACTCTCGTCACTGATGTCCGACTCGTCAACAGCGCGCTCGACGTAGAGATCGTCTCGAACGACGCCGTTGACCCGCACGAGGACGTGTTCGTCCGTCGCGTCAGGCTGACAAACACCGGCGCGGCGCGGCGCGAGTTCCGCCTCTTCTTCCATCAGGACTTTTACATCTCGGAATCCGAAGTCGGCGACACGGCCTACTTCGACCCAGACACTCGCGCGCTCGTTCACTACAAGGGCCAACGCTACTTCCTCGTCTCGACGGACTCGGCGGACGGCGTCGAGACTTTCGCCACCGGGCGCAAGGCGTTCAAGGGCGCTGAAGGCACCTGGCGCGACGCGGAGGACGGCGTGCTGAGCGAAGGCGCGATCACCGAAGGCTCCGTTGACTCGACCATCGGCCGCACGCTCGTCGTCGAGGCGGGCGAGACGGTCGAGATGTTCTACTGGCTTGCGGCTGGCGCTTCTTACGAAGAGGTGAAGGATTTGAACACGCGCGTCGTCGCGCGGGGTCCGCGCTGGTTCATCGAGCGGACGGAGAACTACTGGCGCGCGTGGGTCAACAAGAACGAGACGAACTTCGGCAACCTGCCGCCTGAGGTCGTCCGCCTCTACAAGCGCTCGCTCCTCATCGTCCGCACGCAGATTGACGACGGCGGGGCCATCCTCGCCGCCAACGACTCGGACGTGACCTTGAGGGCCACGGACCACTACAGCTACCTCTGGCCGCGCGACGGCGCGCTCGTCGCCTACGCGCTAGACCTTGCGGGCTACAGCAACCTGCCGCGCGCCTTCTTCGACCTCTGCGGGAGAATCCTCCACCCCGAAGGCTACTTTTTACAAAAATACAACCCGGACGGCTCGGTCGCCTCGGGCTGGCACGCCTCCTGGGACCCGCGCGCGAAGCGGCGGCTCGTGCCGATTCAGGAGGACGAGACGGCGCTCGTCCTCTGGGCGCTCTGGAACCACTACGACGAGTTCCGCGACACGGAGTTCGCCAGCCGCCTCTACCGTCAGATGGTCACGCGCGCGGCCGACTTCCTCGCGCGCTTCCGCGACCCTCAGACCGGCCTGCCCGAACCCTCCTGGAATCTGTGGGAGGACCGGCGCGGCGTACACACCTTCACCTGCGCGACCGTTTACGGCGGCCTGCGCGCGGCCGCTAACTTCGCCGTCCTCTTCGGCGAGCCTGAGCAGGCGGCGAAGTACGAGCAGGCGGCCCGCGAGGTGCGCGACGGGATGCGAGCGCACCTCTACCGCCCTGAGCTGGGGCGGTTCGCCCGCTCCGTCAAGCCGGTAGAGGGCGGCTTCGAGGTGGACGAGACCGTTGACGCCTCGCTCTTCGGCCTCTTCTACTTCGGGGCGTTCGAGCCCGACGATCCCTTAGTGCAGGACACGATGCGGGCCGTCGAAGAGCGTTTGTGTGCCAAAACTGACGTGGGCGGGTGCGCGCGCTACGAGGGCGACAACTACATGCGTGCGGCCGAGGACGTCGGCCGCGTCCCCGGCAACCCCTGGTTCATCTGCACGCTCTGGCTGGCCGATTACAGGATTGCGGCAGCGCGCAGCCTCGAAGAGTTGGAGCGCTCCGTGGAGCTGTTGGAGTGGGCGGTCGGACGCGCCCTGCCCTCTGGCGTCCTGGCCGAGCAGGTTGACCCGCTCTCCGGCAGGCCCGTCTCGGTCTCGCCGCTGACGTGGTCGCACTCGACGGTCGTGGCGACGGTCATCGCCTACCTGCGCAAGCTCGAAGCCCTACTCAGGTGCGACGCCTGCGGCCGCCCCCTCTTCCGCCACGACCGCCGCGCCCTCAAGGTACATGGTTAAACGCACACGTTTTACGGCCTTAACAGGCAACTTTTGGCCCTTCCTGTGGCATCTTGACTCTGTCCTGAGCGAGACCGTAGAATTCAACGTCAACCCGACGCTGGTCACGCTGTTACGTGCCGCCGCGCCCATAATCCGAATGTTCTGTCCCGTAGTTGTTCGCCTTGAGACGCCCGGTTGAGTCTGCCGCGTTCTTGAACAGCATGGTTTTGCCCGTGTTCGGGAGCTTGGCCTCCCCTTTCGATCTTCAACAGGAGTTGTCAGCTATGCCTAAACTTATCCGCCGCGTGAGTCTGTTGCTCTTCGCCCTGGCGCTCTCCCTCCCCGCAGTCTTCGCGCAGGATTTGCCTGATCGAAAGACCAACCAGAAGCCCGAAGTGCCCAAAGCCTACAGGGACTGGATTGACAAAGACGTCGCCTACATCATCACGGAGGGCGAGAAAGCCGCCTTCAAGAAGCTCAAGACCAACGAGGAGCGCGAGCAGTTCATAGAGATTTTCTGGCGTCGCCGCGACCCGGACCCGGACACGGACGAGAACGAGTACCGCGAGGAATACTACGAGCGCATCGCCTACGCCAACGAGCATTTCACGTCTGGCATCCCCGGCTGGAAGAGCGACCGCGGCCGCGTCTACATCATGTACGGCAAGCCCGACGAGAAGGAGACGCACCCGATGGGCGGCCACTACGACCGCCCCTCTTACCAGGGCGGCGGCGCGACGACGACCTACCCATTTGAAATCTGGTTCTACCGCTACCTGCCCGGCATCGGCTCCGGCATCGAGATCGAGTTCGTTGACCCGACCGGCAGCGGCGAGTATCGCATCGCGCGCTCGCCCGACGAGAAGGACGCGCTCCTGAACGTCCCCGGCGCGGGCCTGACGCTGGCCGAACAACTCGGCCTCGCCGACAAGTCGCAGCGCATCCTCGGCACGGGCGGCAACGCCTACGGCTACTCGCGCGCGCAGGACTCGCCCTTCGAGCGCCTGCTCCTGCTCAGCCAGCTCAGCCAGGCCCCGCAGGTCAAGTTCAAAGACCTGGAAGGCCAGCTCGGCTTGACCGGCGGCCCCGCCATCGAGGAGAACCCGCTCAGCTTCGACGTTCGCGTGGACTTCTTCCGCCAGTCGGAGGACCGCGTCATCGCGGCCATCACCGTCCAGACTGAGAACAAAGACCTCGTCTTTCAGGACAGCGGCGGCATTCAACGTGCGCGGCTCAACATCTTCGGGCGCGTCATCTCTGTCGCCGGCCGGCGCATAGGCATCTTCGAGGACGCCGTCGAGACGAACGCGACGCCCGCAGAGCTGGCCGAGGCCAAGGAGCGCAAGTCGATCTACCAGAAGGCCCTGCCGCTCGCGCCTGGGACTTACAAGGTCGAGGTCGTCGTGCGCGACATCACTTCGGGCGCGACCGGCGTGCAGAAGTACGGCTTCACGGTTCCGAAGTACGACTCCAAGCAGCTCAACACCTCGACGCTCGTCCTGGCGGCCAAGCTGGAGAACGTCTCCAACCCGGCCATAGAGACCGGCAGGTTCATGATCGGCCAGACCAAGGTCGTCCCGAACCTCTCGCGCCAGTACCGTCGCGGCCAGCCCGTCGGCCTCTACCTACAGGTCTACAACGTCGGCACGGACCAGACGACGCTGCGACCGTCCGTGGACGTGCAGTACGTGTTGACGCAGGGCGGCAAAGAGGTCGGCAAGCAGAGCGAGGACTGGCAGGGGTTGGCCGACTACGGCCAGCGCCTGACGCTGGCCCGCTTGATTGACACCAGCCGCCTCAGCGCCGGCGAGTATGGCATCGAGATTCGCATACGCGACCGCGTCTCCGGCCAGACCATCAAACAGGAAGACAAGTTCACCGTCTCGCAGTAAGTTCTACGACGCGTGTTCTCACAACATCGGGCCGCGAGTTCATTGCTGAAACTCGCGGCCCGAACTATTTCACTCACCCCTTTGCGCCTTTAGTTTTTACTTTGCGCCTTTGCGAGAAACAGACGGTTCACGCAAAGGCGCAAAGTTAAGACGTAAGGCGCAAAGGGTTGAGCTTTTAAAATAGCCGCGGCTCCTCGTCCTCTGACGGCGGGCGCTCGCCGCGCCGGAGCGCGTTGACGAGGAGGTGCGCGCGCCGCGTCGGCTCTGGCTGGCGGTAGCCGCCGTCGGCCGCGAGCGTCAGCTTGATCGCGCCTGCGAGGTCAATCAGGTGGCCCGGCGAAACAAAGATGGGCTGCGTCCGCGTCTTCGTCCTCAAGGCCGCGCCGACAGTCTCGCCGTTCTTCGGGTCAACCAGTTCAGACCAATTGCCGCGCTCCTCCGCTGGCTCCTCGTACTTCCCTACGAGCACGGATTTGGCACAGCCGAGCGTCGGGCGGTTCAGGATGAGGCCGACGTGCGAGGCGATGCCGACGCGCCGCGGGTGCGCGATGCCCTGCCCGTCGAACATCACCGCGTCCGGCTCCGTCTTCAACTTCGCCCAAGCCTCCAACACCGACGGCGCTTCGCGGAACGAGAGCAGCCCAGGCACGTATGGGAAGCGCGTCTCGCTCACCACCCCGACCTCTTCGACGACTTCGAGCGTCGGCAACCGCATCACCACCAACCCCGCGTAAACCACTGGCGAGAACTTATTGAACGAGATGTCCGCCCCCGCAATCGTCTTGACAGGCTTCTTCAGCGGCTCAAGCCTGACCCGCTCGCGCAGCTTCTTCTGAAGCTCCACGGCCTCCTTCGGCGTCATCGCCCACTCGTGCAACTGCTCGTACCGCGCCATATTAAAAGCAATGATGAATGCGGAATGATGAATGATGAATGAAAAGCATTTAATTCATCATTCATCATTCCGCATTCATCATTATCCTTTCCATCTCCGGGCTCGAAGAGATATCGGCTCCGCGCTGGACAACCGAATGAACGCGCCAGCGCTCGTCGTCGCGCTGGGGGAAGTCCGTGCGGTAGTGCGCGCCGCGCGACTCTTCGCGCCAGAGGGCCGAGCGGGCGATGAGCGTGGCGACGTTGAGAAAGTTTCGTGAGGCGCGAGCGAGCGGCGCGTGCGCGATCTGCTCGAACTCGAAGAGAGCGCGCGCAATTGTCTCGCGGCTGCGGATGATGCCGACCCGCTCCCACATCAAGCGCCTGACGCGCTTGCGCACGGCGAGCGCGATTTCTCCAGACGCGCGCGACGCCGCGCCCGTTGCCCCTTCGTCTTCGCCCGCGGCGTCGTGCGGTACGGCGCGCTCGTTCGCAAAATCCGCAGCCGCAGCCGCCCCCGCGCGCGCCCCGAAGACCAAGCCTTCCAGGAGCGAGTTGGACGCCAGGCGGTTCGCGCCGTGAACGCCCGTGCAGGCCACCTCGCCCGCCGCGTAGAGCCCCGCGAGGCTCGCGCGCCCGTCCAGGTCCGTGCGGACGCCGCCCATGCAGTAGTGCGAGGCGGGCGAAACCGGCAGCGGGTCTTCTGTGATGTCCAGCCCGTAGCGCCGGCACGTCTCTTCAATCTTCGGGAAGCGGCGGCGGACGAAGCGCGGCTCCAGGTCTGTCATGTCCAGGTAGACCGTGCGCGTCGCCGTGCGCTGCATCTCTGCAACGATTGAGCGGCTGACGATGTCGCGCGGGGCCAACTCCTCGCGCTCGTGGTAGCGCGCCATGAAGCGCTCGCCCGACGCGTTGCGCAAGACGCCGCCCTCGCCGCGCATCGCCTCCGAGAGCAGGAAGCGCGGCGCGCCCTCCACGTTCAGCGCCGTCGGGTGGAACTGCACGAACTCCATGTCCGCCAGCTCCGCCCCGGCAGCGTACGCCATAGCCATCCCGTCGCCCGTCGCCACCTCCGGGTTCGTCGTGTGCAGAAAGACTTGGCCCGCGCCGCCCGAAGCCAGGATGACCGCGCGCGCCCACAGCTCGCGCGGGGCGCGCACCAGGGGGTCCAGGTAACGCACGCCCCGCACGCGCCCCTCACTGACGAGCAGCGCGTCGGTCGCGGCGTGTGCCACGAAGGCTATCGCGCGTTCGGCGCGCGCCCGCGCGATCAGCGCGCGGACGATCTCGCGGCCCGTCGAGTCGCCGTGTGCGTGCAGGATGCGGCGACGCGAGTGCGCGGCCTCGCGCGTGAAGACTAGACGGCCGCCCTCGCGGTCGAACTCCGTGCCCCAGCTAATTAACTCCTGTATGTAGCGCGGCCCGTCTTCGACCATCACGCGCACGGCGCGCGCATCACAGAGCCCCGCCCCTGCGTTGAGAGTGTCCTCCTCGTGGAGCCCCACTTCGTCTTCTTCCGAGAGGGCGACGGCGATGCCGCCTTGCGCGTACTCGGTGTTCGACTCGCTCGTGCGGTCTTTGGTGAGGACGGTGACACGCGCCCCGGACTGTGCCAGTTCGATTGCGGCGCGCAATCCGGCGATGCCGCTGCCGACGACGATGAAATCTGTTTCTAATGCCATGCGTGCTTACGGCGCTTCCGGTTCCAGCTTGGTCACGCGCTCGTCCATGTGGAGCAAATCGGCACGCACCTCAAGGATGTCATGGTTGAGGATATCTACCTTGCGGTCTATCCGGCGCAGGCCGTGGTTCAACTCGCCGTGAATCTTCTCAAACCCTTCCTGCATCTCGGCGCGCAGCCCGACTATCTCCGCGAGCGCGCGCTCCCAGATCGGCCGCGTCTCCTGCATGCGCCGGTCAACTTTCTCTTCGACCGCGGTCAGACGCGCGTCCAGAGAATGGACATTCGAGTCTATGGAATCCAGGCGCGCCAGGATAAGCTTCAAAATGTCGTTCGGCAACGGTTGCGTGATTTCTTCGCTCATATCTCTCCTCCGTCCATCTTCACAGTCTGCTGCAATGGGTGGGCGGGTGGATGGCGGAATTATACGCCCGGACTTAACACTCTTCAAAACTTTCCGCTCCGGCGCGGCGTAGTGTGCAGGTGGGGGACGTTGTTGCTTGTCCCTGCGTGGGCGCGCTAGAATGACGCTTCCCCAAGCACTAATCTTAAAACTTAAGGAGACAGCGCGCCCTGGTCCGCCGCGCGACGCTCTCTTCTTCTTCCGCCGCGAACTGATAAGGAGACTTTCGAGATGAGAATGAAAAGATTGCTCGTCATCCTGCTGGCCGTCTCGCTTTCCGCGCCCCTGACAGCGCTCGCGCAGAGGAGAAAGAGGGCCGCCGCGAAGGCCGCCGTGCCGCCAACCGAGAAAGCCGTGTTACCGCCGATCAACTTTACGCAATTCACCCTCGACAACGGCCTGCGCGTCATCTTCCACGAAGACCACTCGACGCCGATTGTCGCCGTCAACCTCTGGTATCACGTCGGCTCGAAGAACGAGGTTCCAGGCCGCACCGGCTTCGCGCACCTCTTCGAGCACATGATGTTCCAGGGCTCGCTCCACCACGACAAGGACTACTTCGTCTCGCTCCAGGAGGCGGGCGGGGCCCTGAACGGCTCGACCAACGTGGACCGGACCAACTACTGGGAGGTCGTGCCGTCGAACTTCCTGGAGCTGGCGCTCTGGCTCGAAGCCGACCGCATGGGCTACCTGCTCGAAGCGCTAAGCGAGGAGAAGCTCAACAACCAGCGCGACGTCGTCAAGAACGAGAAGCGGCAGAACTACGACAACCGCCCCTACGGGCTCGTCGCAGCCCGTATCGCCGAGACGATGTACCCGAAGGAGCACCCGTACAACTGGCTGACCATCGGCTCGCTCGAAGACCTGACGGCGGCCTCGCGCGAGGACGTGTCCGCCTTCTTCCGCCGCTACTACACGCCGAACAACGCGAGCCTCGTCGTCGCCGGCGACCTCAACCCGGCGGCGGCGCGCGCGCTGGTCGAGAAATATTTCGGGCCAATTAAACGTGGCCCAGAAGTCCAGAAGCTCAATCCGCCGCGCCCGAGCCTGGCAGAAGAAAAGCGCATGACGATGGAGGACCGCGTCTCGCTCCCGCGCGTCTACCTGACCTGGCACACTGAGCCTGCCTACACGAGCAACGACGCGCCGCTCGACCAACTGGCCTTCGTGCTCGCCGGCGGCAAGGGCTCGCGGCTCTACAAGTCGCTCGTCTACGAGAAGCAGATCGCGCAGGACGTCACGGCCTTCCACAACTCGCGCGAGTTGGCCGGCCAGTTCCAGATCACCGCGACCGCCAAGCCCGGCGTCGAGCCCGAAGCCCTGGAGCGCGCCATTGACGAAGAGGTCGCCAAGCTCAAGGCCGAGCCCCCGACCACTGAAGAGTTGGAGCGCGCCTATAACGCGCGCGAGTCGTCCATCATCTACGGGCTGCAAACCGTCGGCGGCTTCGGCGGCAAGAGCGACCAGCTTAACCAGTACGCCGTCTTCCTCAACCAGCCGGGCTACTTCCGCCTGGACCTCCTGCGCTACCGCAGCGTGAGGCCGGAGGACGTGACGCGCGTCGCCCAGGGCTACCTGACAGACAAACGTCTGGTGTTGACGGTTGTGCCAAAACAGAAAGGCAAGACGACGGGCGACCCCGCGCCGGCCTCGCCGACGAACGCCATCGCCTCGCCGTCGCAGCAGACTGGCGCGGCAGTAGCGAGCGCCACTCCCGCCGCGAGGCCCGGCGCGACGACGACGACTCCCGCAGGGCTCCAGCCGCAGACCAAGCCGGAGGCCGCCGCGACCACGGCCGCGGGCGCGACGCCGCCCACCACGGCCGCGAAGGGCGCAGGCGACAAAGGCGAGGATAAGTCGAAGCTCGGCGGCCTCTACGTGCCGCCGAAGCCGAAGCCTGACCCGCAATTCAAGTTGCCGCGCATCCAGCGCCACAAGCTCTCAAACGGCCTCGAAGTCTTAATCGTCGAGCAGCACGAATTGCCCGTCGTCAACATGAATCTGGTGTTGAGGAGCGGCGGCGCTGCCGACCTTCAGGGCCGCGCGGGGCTGGCGAGTTTGACGGCCGCGCTCATCGACGAAGGCACGAAGACGCGCTCGGCGCTGGACGTCTCGAACCAACTGGCGGCCATCGGCGCGCGCCTCGGCACGGGCTCGGACTACGACAGCAGCCTCGTCAATTTGCTGACGCTCTCGAAGCACCTGGACCGCGCGCTCGAAATCTACGCCGACGTGGTGACCAACCCGTCGTTCCCGGAGAGCGAGCTGGAGTTGCAACGCAAGTCGCGCCTCGCCTCGCTGCTTCAGCGGCGCGACGACGCCAACGCGATTGCCGGCGTCGTCTACGCCTCGCTGCTCTACGGCCGCAACCATCCTTATGGCCACCCGACCGTCGGCGACGAGGGGAGCGTCAAGGCGATTACGAACGAGGACGTGCGCCGCTTTTACCAGACTTATTATCGGCCGAACAACGCCGCGCTGATCGTCGCCGGCGACGTCAAGCCCGCCACGCTGCTGCCGAAGCTCGAACGCGCCTTCAGCAGTTGGAAGCGCGGCGAAGTCGCGGCCATCCAAATAGAGACGCCGCCCGCGCGCGAGCGCGCCGGCCTCTACATCGTGGATCGGCCTGGCGCGGCGCAGAGCGTGTTGATGATTGGACAAGTGGGCCAGCCGCGCTCGACGCCCGACTACTTCCCGCTGCTCGTCCTGAACACGGTTCTCGGCGGGCAGTTCACCTCGCGCGTCAACATGAATCTGCGCGAGGAGAAGGGCTACACCTACGGGGCGCGCACGTCGTTCGATTACCGGCGCGGCGCGGGGCCGTTCGCGGCGACCGCGGGCGTACACACGGCCGTCACACGCGAGTCCGTCTTCGAGTTCCTGAAAGAATTGCGCGGTGTGCGCGGCGAGCGGCCCGTTACGACCGAGGAGTTGGAGTTCGGCAGGCAGGCCATCATTCGCGGCTTCCCGCGCACCTTCGAGACATCCGAGCAGATAGCCGGACGCCTGACGGACGTAGTGCTCTATAACTTGCCGGACGACTACTTCAACAACTACATCGCGCGGGTGCGCGCCGTGACGCTCGCGGAGGTCGAGCGCGTTGCGAACCGCTACCTGGACCCGTCGCGGATGGCGATTCTCGTCGTCGGCGACCGCAAGGTCATAGAGCCCAGCCTGCGCTCGCTCGCGGACGTGGGCCAGACGATCACGTTCGTTGACCCGGAGGGCAGGCCGGCGAGTGAAGGCGGCGGCACGAGCGGGGGCCATAACTTACGAAGAAACTGAGCCGCAGACGAATAAATGGAAAGGGGCCGCGCGAAAACCTCCAGACTCGCGCGGCCCAATTTTTTTTGGCCTCACGCGTAGAACTTTTCAGACGGCGGCGGCGTATGGCTGTTCGACATCGGGATGAGGCGCTCCCCATCACACCGTGTGTCGCCGCGCGCGCGGCCTTACAGTGGCGGCGAAAATTTTTTGGAACGAAAGAAACGCCGCGGCGTTCCGACAGAGGCGAATAATCGGAGACGAGGATTGCGGACAGTTTTCGATTAGTCCGGCCTGCCAAATCACAACATAACCTTGCTTGGGTATTCCCTTCTTCTTTCAGAGGGGAGGGAGAACTATTTTCCAAGAAGCCGCTCTCGAAAGGAGTAACAATGAAAAAGTTTGCAGTCCATTTGATTCTCGCGCTCATGGTGTGCGCTCTGACGGGTGGCGCGGCGCAGGCCAAGGTCAAGAGCAAGACCATCAGCGTCGGGCTGGATTTCGTGGTCGGCGACACCCTGGTCAAGAAAGGCACCTACAAGTTCAGCTTCGACGACAAGACCAACGAGTTGTCCGTCATCGCCAAAGACAAGACGGTCGTGGCCAAGGTCGCTGCGCGCCTTGAGAAGCGCCAGCATGAGTCCGCGGGCCTCGACATCGTCCTGGCACAGAAGGGTGACCAGCAGGCGCTCGTCAGCATAGCCTTCCGCAAGGAGAGCGAGAGCATCGTCATCGCCGGCGCACCCGCCCCCGCGAGGTCCGGCAGTTAAGCCAGCCCGGCTCATCCCTCAACACTTTTGCGCCCCCGCTTGAGAATAAGTCTCAAGCGGGGGCGCAAAAGTTCTTTCAGTTGTTTTGTAGTTCGTTCTTAGTCTACTGCGAAGCCCACGTTGACGACCGCGGTGATGTCCTTCTCCAGCGACGAGGTGTCGTTGATGCCCTCGCCCGAAACCTCGTTGGAGTCGGCCGACGTGATCTGCATGACGCCCATGCGGGCCGTGCGGACGCTGCCGATGCTGCTGCCGGTGCTCTTGGCGACCTGCTCGGCGCGAACCTTCGCGTCCGCCGCGGCCGCGGCCAGCATCTTTATCTTCAGGTCGGCAATCTTCGTGTAGTAATACTCGGGCGCGCTTGATTCAAGCAGGATGCCCTGGTTAATCAATTCCGTCGCCTCGCGCGCGATCCTCTCGACGCGGTCAACGTCACCTGAGCGCACCTGAATCTCCTGGCGCAGGCTGTAGCCCGTGATCTCAGAAGTCTCGTTGCCGTCGCTGTCCTTGCCGTGCAGCGTCATCGAAGAGATTGACGACACCGTCATTTGGTCTTCCGCGACGCCCTTCGACTTCAGGTACTGCTTGATCTTCGTGATGGCATCGGTCAAAGAGCTGTAAGCGCCCTGCGGCTGCGCCGCCTGGTACGAGACGCCCGCGCGCCAGATGACCAGATCGGACTTGATGCGCTCGCGCGCCGAGCCCGTGACGGTGATCGTCTGGTCTGATTTTTTGTTCTGCGTGATCGCCCAAGCCATGACGATTGACGATAAGACCAGCGCCACGGCCAACGCGAACCCGGCGTTAAAAATGTTTCCGTTTTTCTCTGTACTCATTTTCTTCTTGGCACCTCCCAATGCCGCCCATTAGACGCGAGGCGCTAGTGTCTTTGCATAGTACAGTACACGGTGACCGACTGTGGGCAGCCACAGTCGCGGGAAGGAGGGAGAAGATTTGAAAGAGGAGATTTGAGGCTTCAAATCTGGAAGCTCTAACTTCTCAAAACTCCCGCAAACTGCCGGCGAGTGCGCCGACGGCAGACTCGGCCAGGTCCTTGAGCGCCCCGGTGCGCTGCATCAGGCGGAAGCGCGTGGCGACGACGAAGCCTGCGCTGAGCCCCAAGCTCGTGTCGAGCGCGCTCAGCTCGTTGGCCAGCGCGCTGCGGGAGACGCGCTCGAAGGCGCGGCCGAGTTCTTCCGCCGCGTCCACGCCCTCTATCATGAGGACTTCGACCTCGTCGCCTCCGCGCGAGCGCCGACGCGCACGCTCGCGCAGCCGCACGCGCGCCTCGTCCTGAATCCTGCCGCTGGCGATGACTACCAGATGCGCCGCCTCAGTCTCGGCCTGCACGGCCAGCGCGTGCCGCGCCTGGGCGGCCGTCACGTCGCCGTCGCGCAAGACCAGCAGGAAGGGCTCGTCGCAGACGCTCACAAGGATGTGCGCCTCGCCGCCCTCTGCGGCGCGGGCCGTGACGATCTGAGTTTCGGGGACGCCCAGCTCGCGCAGGGTGTTGTGGACGCGGCTGGCGAGCCAGGAGCCGTCCTCCAGCATACGTGAGGCCGCTTCGGTCGGCTTCACCAAGTCCTCTATCTTCTCGTCGGCGATGGCCGTGCCACACTCGCTGCACACGGCGCTCGTGGCCGTAATCACGTTGAGCGCGTCGGGCGAGGGCAGGCGGAAGATGGGCCGCCCCTTCTTGCGGCAACTGACCAGAACCTCGCGGCGCAAGAGCCCCGCGTCCGCCATCCTCCTAATCAAGGAAGCGGCGGCCGCCTCGTCCTCCGCGTTCGCAAGAACTTCGGAGACGCGGCCCTCGGCCTGCGATTCGGTGATGCGGCGCATCAACCGACGGACTTCCGTGTCTTCGAGCAACTCCAACGCGCGGGCGCTCGCCGCCTCGCCCTTGCGGTCGCCTACGGCCGAATCGCTTTCGGCCCCAATGAGGCGCGCAGACTCATTGAGCAGGCGCGTCGCGGGCTCCCGCTTCAGCCACTCAATCTCTCTCGGCGCGCCGCCGTTGCTGCCGGCAGGGCGGACGGCTTCGAGGGCGTCCGCCACGTTGCGGCAGAAGGCGTCCAGCTTCTTCATAGGCTCAAGCATCTCCGCGCCGTAGACTATCCCTGCGCGCATCCCAGCCCCTTCGTCCTGGTCGTCGCCGAAGATGAGGAAGAGGACGAAGTCCTCGAAGCAGAACACGTCGCCGCGGACGTAGGCGCAGTCGTCCTCGCTTTCCGTCCAGGCGGCCACCTCGCGCTCCATCTCCGCCACGCGATCCGGCCCCAACAGCGCCTGCTCGTAGCAACTCTGCCGCGTGGAGCGTATCAGCGGGGTCAGCCCCTTCTCCTGTAGCTTCTCCAGCAAGCCCAGTCGCGCGCCGCACTCGACGCCCCGGTCGGAAGTCTTCGACTCGATGAACAGCATCCCGTTCTCCTTCAGCCACACCTACTGGCCGCGCATCCTATCACGCCGCGTGGAAAAATTTCTACGTCACCATCGCAGATTGACCGACTGTGTTTTGTGACGAGACGTGTGTACGCTCATGCTCCACCGCGCGCGTGCGGGGAATCGCGCCCGGTGACCCCTTTTGGGTCGTCTGACCGATACTCTTTTGATTCATCACGAAACAGTCACATTGCTTCTTGTAACGCCGCTAAGTGATTAGTAGAATGGCTTTTGTGGTTAAGTAATACCCACCGCAACACGCAATCCCTAAAAAGCAAGACAAAGAATTTATAAGGAGATACTAGTTCCCCGTCTATGAATTATAAAAGACTATTCCCCTGTGTGATCGCTGCCTTCTTCGTTCTTAGTTTCGTCGCCACCGTCATTGCACAGGACGCGCCCGTCAGCCAGTTCACGAATCTTACTTCGACGACAATCGCGCCCGGCGGCGTGACGCGGCTCGAAACAGAGCCGATGATCATCTCGCGCGCCGCGCCCGCAATGACCGCGCCGACTGCCGCGCCGCTTTTCGATCAGATGCTGATGCACGCGATTGACGCGCGTCTCGGCGCGCGTTACGTCTGGGGCGCAGCCGGCCCGCGCGTCTTCGACTGCTCAGGCTTCGTCTGGAGTTCTTTCAAGGAGATCGGTGCGGATTTCACACGCGGCAGCGCGCGCTCCTACTGGGCGCGGTTTGCGCCTGCGCGCGAGGACGAGAAGTACAAGTTCGGCACGCTCGTCTTCTTCAACGGCCTGTCGCACGTCGGGATCGTCGCGGACGAGTACGGCTTCTATCACGCCTCGCGCCACAAGGGTGTGGTCTACTCGCGCTTTGACAAATACCCCGCCCGCGTTGACGGGTTCCGCCGCGTGCCGCTGCCGATGCCCCTGCTGGCCGCAGCCGAATAGGAGAGCGGTTGAGAGGATAACAGGGAGGCCGGCGCTGAAATGTTTCAGCGCCGGCCTCCTGGTTTTAACGATTGTTCGGCGGGTGGCCTGAGACGAAGCCCGCGCGCTTCTCGTCCTCGCGCGCCTCCCAGACGACCGCAATCTTGTCAATCGCCACGAAGCACATCTGCTGGTCGTCGTCCTTCAGGTGGAGCACGCCGCCCTCGACCTTGACGACCTCCCCGCGCAGGCTAGACGCCCCGCCGCAGAAAATGTCTATCTTGCGCCCAATCATTCTCGAAAGAAAGTCCTGCATCGCAACCTCCGAAATACAATGATGAATGCGGAATGATGAATGATGAATAAAAAGCAGATGTCTTTAATTCATCATTCATCATTCCTCATTCATCATTTCTTCTTCTTCCACTCCCAGATTCTCTCGCTGCCGTGCTCGTCGCGGACGGTCTTCTTCTCGACCTCGCGGAAGGTGATCTGGACAAGCGGGACGACGGTCGGGTCGTCCTGCTGCCTGCGCTCGAACTGCAAGAGGTCGTAGTAGGCGCAGCGCGTGCGGTCCGGGTACGTGCGGCAGACCGCGGGGCGCGCGTGGTAGATCGTGCAGCCGCGCGTCTCCTGATCGAGGAACATGCACGTCTCCTCGAAGATCACGTCCTTGCGGCGGCGCAAGACGCGCTCGCCGCTCGACCGCTCGATCTTCGTGTAACGCTTCTCGGCCGCCTCCGACGTCAGGCCGAAGTGTTTCGCCAGGCGTTTGAGGTCGCGCCCAGAGACCTGCACACGCTCGTAGACAGAGCAGCAGTAGGCCGGGCACTTAGAGCAATCGAAGTAGACGCGCGGCTGCTCGTCCGTAATCTTTTTCCCCATCGGTTCCCTTCTCGCTCCTCCTACTGTGTCATTTCCCTCGTAAAGTAATACCCGCGCCCGCGCCTCCTGGGCTTCAGCATTGCAGTCAGATCGCCGCCGGGGATGCCCAACTGCAAGCCGGCCCGGCCCGCGTCCTCGTCCTCGTAAGCCAGCAGGAAGTCGTCCGTCCCGAACCTCTTCTCGTCGTAAAAGGCGGGCGCGGCCTGCCGCTTCCCACCGAAAGGCCCGTTGAAGACGACGACGGCGAAATTTTTGGGCCGGCGCGTGTCAACGAAGGCGATGGCGAAATCCCCGCGGCCGTCGCCGTTGAAGTCCCCCACGGCGTAGTAGGGCGACTTCGCCTCGCCGAAGTTGCCGTCGCTCACGTACCCCAACCTCTCCTTATTCTCCGCGTCCGCATAAGTCGCCACGCGCAGGTACGGTCTCATTTTCAAAAGCCTGCGCACGGCCTGCCGGTGTTCGGGGTTGACGAACGACGGCACGTCCGACTGCGCGGCGCTCGCTGTCAAACAGCAGAGGAACAGGGCGCAGAGCCCTAGCCTC
Source organism: uncultured Acidobacteriota bacterium (assembly GCA_963848875.1). Taxonomy (GTDB): domain Bacteria; phylum Acidobacteriota; class Blastocatellia; order Pyrinomonadales; family Pyrinomonadaceae; genus QHXM01. The sequence continues at coordinate 1,923,351 of CAWKFJ010000005.1, read as the reverse complement.
TGACATAACATCCTGCACATCATCCGAAGCCCTCCTATCGTCGCTTGGATTTTTTATACTCCGATAGTAAAAGCCCCATGAACTCTTCCCGCCTGTCGTAGAGCCGCTTCGGCTCGCGCGGCTCGTGCCGGGCCAAAGCATACGCCGTGATAATCGGCAGCGCGACCGTCGAATCAACATAACACACAACCGCGTCCGGCAAACGCTCCGGGTCAACCTTCCCCCAAGAGACCGCTTCGCCCGGCGTCGCGCCCGAAAGCCCGCCCGTGTCTGGACGGGCGTCCGTCACCTGTAAAAAGTAGTCGTGGCCGCGTTCGTCAATCCCCAGGACTTCCTGAATCTGCGGCTCGGTCTGGAGCATGAAGTTTTTGGGGCTGCCGCCGCCGAGGATGAAGACGGCCGAGCGCCCGCCGTGTTTCGTCCCCTTGTCGCCTCGCCCGTGAATCGCGCCGCGCTTGCCCGCGAGCACGATGGCCGCCGTTTCGTTCACGTCGAGCGAAGGGTCGAAGCTGAGCTTGTTGCCTTGCAGCGCCTTCGCCGCCACGTTCATCCCTATGGACGAGTCGCCGGGGCTCGACGTGTAAATTGGCACACCGTATTCATAAGCCACGGCCAGCAAAGACTTGTTCTCCAGGCCCAGTTTCCGCTCGCGCTCGCGCACGTACTTCCCGCACAGGTAATGAAACTCGGCCGTAGACATAGACCGCTGAAACTCCTCGCCCTCTATCAGGCGGCGGAAGAAGGCGTCTGTGTCTAGGAGCACGCTGTAGTCGAAGAAGATGTCATAGATGCGCACGACCTCTTCCTCGCGCAGGACGACGTCGGAGGTCTGCGCGTTCCCTTGATGAAGAGAAAGCCCTATGCCGAAGTGCGTATCGTGGTAAAGGTTCGCGCCCGTGGAGATGATCCAGTCAACGAAGCCCGCCTGGATTAGTGGAATCAGCGCAGAGATGCCCAGGCCGGCGGGCGTGAGCGCGCCCGTGAGCGAGAGCCCGACGGTCACCTCCGGCTCCAGCATCTTCCGCGTGAAGAGTTGGCACGCTTCGCGCAGCCGCGCCCCGTTGTAAGCTATGAAAGCGTCGTCAACGAGGTCCGCGAGCGTCGTCTCGGGCGTGATGGGTTTCGGGTCAATGCGCCTTCCCTGTAGGAACTTGCTCTTCTTTTTCGCCATCGGTCGTCTCACCCTCCGCGTAATGTTCCAGGCACGCGCGGCACAAACACCGCTCGTATCGCGCGCGCAACTCCGCGCGCGCAGTCTCACTCAACTTGATCTCTGCGCACCAGCAGCCCGACTGCTCCGCCCCGCACGTAAACTCGCCGCCGCACGCCTCGCAGACCGAAGGCGCGACGAACAGCGGAAGAATTCTGCCGGCTGATTTTTGAAAGCTCATCTCTCTTCGCTCATTCCGCCTGGGCCTTGCTCTCCTTCTCTGCGGCGCGGCGCAGGCGCAGGCGGCCTATGCGGCGGTCGTCCGCCTCCAGGACCTCCACGTCCAGGCCACGCATGTCCAGGCGCTCGCCGGGGCGCGGCACGTAGCCAGACTCGCTGATGACCAGCCCCGCGATGGTCGTAAAATCGTCCGCCTCTATCTCCATGTCGAAGAGGCGCTCGACCTTGCCGATCTCGGTCGAGCCCAGGACTTCGTAGTAGCCGTCGCTCGCCTCGACGATCTCCACGATCTCTTCCTGCGCCGTGTCCTCGTCCTCTATCTCGCCGACGATCTCCTCCAGGATGTCCTCGACCGTGACCAGGCCCGCCACGCCGCCGTACTCGTCAACCACCATCGCGAGCTGCGCGTGAGCCTTCTGCATCTCTTCGAGGAGGTCCGCGACGGACTTCGTTTCTGGCACAAAATAGACGGGCCGAACCAGCTTCCCTATCTCCTCGTCCTCGCGCCCTTCGGGCCAGCACTGTAGGAGGTCGCGGACGTAGATGAGGCCCTCGACGTTGTCTATCTGGTCGCGGTAGACGGGCAGCCGCGAATACTTGGACTCGATGATGATGTCGCGCGCCTCGCGCACGGTCGCCGTCACGGGCAGCGCGACGACCTCCGTGCGCGGCGTCATCACCTCGCTGACGCGCGTGTCGCCGAACTCTATGATGGAGTGAATCAGCTCGCCCTCTTCCTCTTCGAGGATGCCCTCCTCGGCGCCCACGTCGATCAGCGCCTGTATGTCCTCGACCGTAGTCTCATCCTCCTCGGCCGCCTCGGGCGTCACCGTCAGCTCGCGCTCGCGCCGCAGGCGCGCCCTGCGATTCAGAGGGTCCGCGAGGAACGAGAGCACACGATAGAAGGGTTTGACGAGCGGCAGCAGCGCGAGCAGCGTCTTCTCAGGATTGCGCAGGCTGATGAGCCGCGGGATGAGCTGGCGGAAGATGCCTGCGAGGAAGAGCCCTGCGAAGAGAGCGAGGAGCAGCAGTTGGATGCCGGAGAACCAGCGCAGGAGAATCGAGGTGACGAGGACCGAGACGGCCACGAGCTGAATCTGGATGGCGGCCCCGATGGTGAACCTAAAGCGCGGCCGGTCCTCCTGAATCTCCTTCAGGAACTCGGCCGCCGCGCTCTTGCGCTCCTCGGCCTCCGCGATGAGCAGCCGCAGGCCCACGTCGCTCAACTGGCCGAACGCCATGTCCACCGTCGCCAGAAACGTCAGTCCGACAAGCAGCAGGCACGTGATGACGATTTCGATTCCCATAGCTAGTGACGCCTAATAGTAAATGGTAAATGGTGACGAGACAACGCCGCCCGCCCCTTCACCATTTACCATTCACTATTTACCGCGATTATATTCCAAGTCTGCGGCGCAGTCGCACCTCCAGCCGGTTCATCTCCCCACCGTCGGTTTCGTGGTCATACCCGCACAAATGCAACACCCCATGCAGAATCAACTGCTCCACCTCATTCTCAAAACTCAACCCATGCTCCCCAGCCTGCCGCGCCGCCTGCTCCACCGAGATGACCACATCCCCCAATGTCACCCCTTCTATTTTCTCAAACTCCACCTGCCCCGCCGGAAACGACAACACATCCGTCGTCTCCCCCTTCCCCCGCCAGCGTTTGTTAAGTTCCCGCATCGTCCTATCTGAAACGAAAGCCACGGTCACGCCCGCGCCGTTTGCAGGCGCGGCCTTCAAAACCTTTTCAGCAAACACCCGCCACCGCTCACAATCAACAGGCAGTTTGCGCTGGCGGTTGACAACTTCAATCATAGTGACAAGCGCCGGGTGACAGGAGAGAGTGTGTTTATCTTGTCCCCCGGCGCCTGTCACCTGTCGCGGCCTTAAATCGTGCTCTTGTTCGTGTGCTTTTCGTAAGCCTTGATAATCATCTGGACGAGGCGGTGGCGAACGACATCCTTTTCGGTGAAGTAGATGAACTCTATGTCTTCGACGCCGGAGAGGACGCGCTCGGCCTCTATGAGTCCGCTGCGCTTGCCGGTGGGCAAGTCGATCTGCGTCACGTCGCCGGTGATGACGGCTTTCGAGCCGAAGCCGATGCGCGTCAGGAACATCTTCATCTGCTCGCTTGTCGTGTTCTGCGCCTCGTCGAGGATGATGAAGGCAGAGGAGAGCGTGTTGTGGGTCAGGATGAAGTCGTCAACCACGTAGAGCGAGTCGGGCGCGGCGACGCTGATGCACTGCGTCTGCTCGACGCCGACGGGTTCGATGCTCTTGACGTAACGCATGGGGCGGCCGCCGCCGTGCTCCCTGTAAATCCTGGCCTTTCGTTCGAGGCGGAACGGTTCAAGACCTCGCGGCAAGCGTATGTCCATGACGAAAGCATCGTTGCGGTATGGGACCGCCCGGCCGTTGGCGAAACCGGGCTTACGCCCTTCGGCCTTGCGTCTGCGCCAGTAGGCCACGCCGCCGAGCGAGCGCACCAGAAACAAAACGTCGTCCTTCAGCCGCTCTGAGGTGGTCGCGTACTGAATCCGGCACGTCCGCCCCGCCTGCGTCACAGGCCCGCCGTCGGTGTCCAACAGACCTTGCAGGACCGCCAGGCGGACTTCCGCGCTGTTGTATAGATAATCAGCAGGGACGAATTTCGTGGACGAGTAAGTCCCTGACAATTGAAGCTCACGCAAGGCTTGCGTGAGCGGGTTGCGGATGCCTGTCCAGCCGCGCCCCGCCGCCGGGTTGGTGATGACGTAATCAATGCTGGACTTGCGCCGGAACGACAGATTCATGCCGGCGAGAGCAGATTCCAGCGACGATACTAATGGCACGTCCGAGGTGGTGAAGCTCGGCGAGGTCTTGCCCGTGAGGCAGCCGTCGCCGAGCAGCAACCCGAGCGAATACGGGTCGAGCGGAGTCTGCCTGAACTCCCACTCTACTGGGGCGGACAGCAAGGGCAGTTCGTAACGATATTGATGAAAGCAACGCAAGTTGCCCATCAGCTCCTGCGTCTGCATCACGCGCAGAGGTTTGTCGCGGCGCTTGTCTGAAGCGGTGCGAACCGCCCAGAGATGTTCGGCGCACGCCAGAGCGCTCGCCCCGTCAGTCATCGTTACGCGGTAAACCAACTTCTCGCCCTGCGGGAAAACGCCTGTAACTTTCGTCGGCCTTCCGTCGGAGCCGATGACGAAGTCACCGACCTTCAGGCTACCCATTTCGCGCCAGCCCGTCGGGGTCAGAAGCTTGCTGTGCAACGGGTGCGCCCTGCCGCGCATGAAAGCCAGCGGCGCGACTTCGATGACGCGCTTCTCCAAGAGCTTCGTCGCGCGCTCGTAATCTATTAAGTCAAAGAGGGCGTCGTAGAGCGGGCGCAGGTAGGGGTCAACCTTGTCCTGCAAGTCGCCGGGGAGGAACCCTAGTTTCTCGCCGGCCTCGACGGCAGGGCGCGCCAGCACGATGCGGTCAACCTGCTTCTGCATCAGCGCCTGCACGGCCATCGCCACGGCCAGATAAGTGTTGTGATTGACGAAGCCGTTTGCGACGAATGAGTGTGTGCCGGGGACTGTCAGGTCATACACCTGGGCACGCGAGGGCTCGATTGAGGAGACTTCCAGAAAGAGCAGGCGGCGCTCCAGTAAATCGTCCAGGTGCGACACAGCCGCGTTCCGCACCTGATGAGCGTGCAGGATGCCGACTAGTTCTTCCAGCTTATGATAGCTCGGGCGACGCACCTCGCGGCGATAGTCCGAAAACCTCTGATGCTCGGCGCGGGTGAAGACTGTACCTTGCATGGCAGCAATCAGGTGCGCGCTCAGGTTAGGAATGATATCTATGTTAGTGTTCGGTTGCCGGGTTTGCCGGCGAGCGCGCTTGCGTTCGAGGGCGAAGCCGATCAATTCATGAAATTTCTCTGCCTCCTCTCCGGCCATCGTCAGCAGGTAGGAGATGTGAGGTTGCCCCAGATACCGTGTCCGCTTGATGGACTTTGCCGCCACGACCCCGAAATTCAATAAAACAATTTGTGTCTGGCGAATCAGTTTCTCAGAGACCGAAGCTAACGACACCACGCCGTCGCGCTTCTCTATCGTCCCATCCGTGTCGAACAGCCCGCGCAGGTAAGCCGCGACAATCGGCTCAGGCGCAGACAAAATCGAATGAGGGATGTGCTTGGTGGCGGCGCGACCCGTTGACATGCCCAGCCGCTGAAGCAGTCGGTAGAGCTGCGAGCTGGCTATGATGTAGTCGTATATACGGCCCTTGCCGTTTCGGAAAACATGCAGGCCCAGCCGCGCGGCCACTTCGTGGAAGGCATTGACAATGCACTCGTCCTTCGACGAGAGGATGATTCGATTACGGAAGGTCAGGCAGCCGTCGCCCGTCAACGCTCCCATGAAATAGGCGAGCTGTTCATCGAGACGTTCGACCTTAATAGGTTTGGAAGAGTGATCGTTCGGCCCGCTGGGAACGTAGTTAAACTCAACCGAGTCCTGCCGGCCGAACATACGCTGTCCGCGTTGCAGCGCCACCGCATCGCCGACGCCGAACTCGTCCGCCCGTTTCCAAACCAGACTGCCTCGCTCGTCGAGCGTCAGCAGCGGATGTTCCGGCGTCGCTTCGATGCTAAAACCAAATCGCGTCGTCAGGCGCACCGTTTCCGTTTCGCCACCGTTATAGACATGGGAAACCGGCTCCGCGCCATTCAGCCCATGAATCCGGAAATCGGCAGGAACATACTCGCCGGTTAAAGCGTCTGAGCAAAGCGCCTGTATCTCAAGCATACCTTGCTCTGTCAAAACCAGGGAATCGTCCCTAATGCACTTACCCGTACCAGCCGGGCCTATGCCGAAGACGATGTCTTTGTCCTGGATTGATTCTATGTAGCGGCGCTGCATGGCCGACTTGGGCGCGACCTGTTTCTTGCCGGCGGGGTTGAAGCGGGCCTTGGTGAAATAGTCGCGGAGCGAATAGGCGCGGTCCTCTGCGATCTGGGCGAAGGCTTCGCGCAGCTCGCGGTCTGTGAAGTTCTTGCCCTCCGTGAAGAGTTCTGTGAAGTCTTCGAGGATGCGCTCGACCGTCTCGACATCTTTCGGGTCGCCGTCTACGGTCAGGTCCTGCCCGCGCGCGTTGATGCGCACGTCCAGGAGCGACTCCAGGTACTTGATGTTCTGGTCGTGGACGCCGAAGAGCGTCTCCAAACCTCTGGGCGGAAGCTCTATCTTTTTCAAAAGGCGCAGACATCTCCTTGCAGTAGGTGGAAGTTCGGGCGACCAAAGCGGGCGCGCCCGTTGAGGTGGGCCGTGTGGACTTGCATAGGCTGCATGGGCGACGCTACTACAGGGCGCGCGCGGGTGTCAATGTGGTTGCGTACAGAGAACCCGCCCGCCTTGACACAAGCGGGTTCGATACCTATACTTTGCCCTTTGCGCCAGAGGGCAGAAAAGCTGCCCGACGAAACTATGGCGCGCTACTAATTGAAACACCTAAGAGACGGGGACGGAGATTGAGCAATGCCGAATCATAAATCAGCAGAGAAGCGCGTGCGCCAGAACGAGAAGCGCCGCGATAATAACCGCAGCAACAGGGGCCGCCTGCGCACCTCCATCAAGAAGCTGCGCACGGCGCTCTCGGACGGCGATGCGGGCGCGGTCTCCGCGCAGTTGCCAGAGACCATTTCGACCATCGACAAGGCCGTCCAGAAGGGCGTGCTGCACCGCAACGCGGCTGCGCGCTACAAGTCGCGGCTGACGGTGCGCGCCAACGAGGCCGGCACGAAGTAGACCGAGGGTTAAGTAGACATTTTGAGCGGCGAGGCGGGTCGGGGATTCCCCGGCCCGCCTCGCTTTTTATCTTCCGCCAAAAGAAAGGAGTTTTCCACAGTGGCCGTTTCGAGCAATCTTTACGGGAGCGAGGATGAGATTGAAGCCGTCGTGCGCGGCTTCGAGAGCTGCACGACGCCCCCGGCCGAATTCAAACACGCCTCGCACCTCGTCGTCGCGCTCTGCTACCTGCGCGACTCGCGCCTCACTGTCGCGGAGGCAGCCGAGCGGCTGCGCGCCGCGCTCTACCGCTACCTGGATCACAACGGCGTAGACCGCCGGAAATACAACGAGACCATCACACTCTTCTGGCTCAGGCGCGTGCGGGCCTTTCTGGACACTGCGGACGACGCGCGCACGATGGCCGCACTCGCCGCAGAGATGCTCGCAAGCTGCGGCGGCGCGAAACTCGTCAACGACTACTACAGCCAGGAGGGGCTCTTCTCCGAGGAGGCGAGAACGGGCTGGGTCGAGCCGGACTTAAAGCCGCTGGATTTTTGAGACTGGATTCACGAGGCGAGTTCGCAGATGAGGAGTTCGAGTTGCAGGCGCGCGCCCTGTGCGCCGCCGCCGCCGAGCGAGGTCTTGATGGCGAGGTCTGCGGCGGCGATGCGCTCGATGCTGCGGGCCAGCGCGGAGGCGTCGCTGCGGCGCGCGGTGGCCAGAAACTCTTCGCGGCGGCCAAAGATGCCGACCTGGCGGTAGACCTCGTTGTTGGGCGCGCCCTTCGACATCAGTTCCTTGGCGAGCGCGAGCCGGTGGTAGTTGCTGGCGACAAGGCCGATGAGCATGACGGGCTCCGCGCCGTCGTCCAGGAGCCGCCGCAGTGTCTGCAACGCGCGCTTGCGGTTGCGCGCGATCAAATGGTCCGTCAGCTCGAAGTTCGACAGCTCGCGCGAGCGGCCGACGAGCGCATCCACCATCTCCATCGTGATGAAGCCCGAATCGAGCGCGGCCGTCGCCAGCTTATCCAGCTCGTTCGAGAGCGTGCGCACGTCAGGCCCGACGAGCGCGACGACCTGGCGCAGCGTCCTCTCGTCCGTTTGTGACTTCAACTCTCTCAGTCGCCTTTTGGCCCATTCGGCCAATTCCGCGTCAGCGAGCGGCGCGAACTCGACCGCCGCGCAAACGTCCAGGAGCGTCTTGGTCAACTTGCGCCGCTTGTCCAACTCGTCGGCGACGAAGATGACGACCGTTGATTCGACCGGGCGCGCGAGGTAACGCGCCAGGGCCTCCTCGTCAGACTCGCGCAGCTTCGTGAAATCCCTGATCTGCACGACGCGGCGCGGCGTCATCATGGGCAGTTGCTCGGCGGCGGCAATCGCCTGCTGCACGTCCGTGTTCGCAAGGCTGTAGGTCGTTTCGTTGAACTCGCGCAAGGGGGCGTCAGCGAGCGCCGCGTCCGCGATGGCGCGCGCGGCCAAATCGCGCAGGTAAGTTTCCGCGCCGAAGAGCAGGTAAAGCGGAGAGAGCTGGCCCTGCTTGAGGGCCTTGTGCAGCTCCTGGCGTGTGAGCGCGCTCATTTCTCTTCGTTGACGCCGAAGCCGTTGACGAGCGTGGAGACGACGGACTCCGCGAAGCTGCGCGCCATGCGCTGCACGGCCGGGTCCTCTTCGTTGAAGAAGGAGCGCGGGTCGTTGGCGAACTCGAACTCGCCGCGGAAGACGTAGTTCTGGTTATCGTAAAGCACACGGTTCTCCGTCTGGTCGCGCACCGTCACGGCCGCTGTGATCGTGACCTCGAAGATGCGCGCGCGCCCGCGCTCGTCCAGCAACACGCCAGAGAAGCCGAAGCTCTTGATGACGCCGTCGATGACCGCGTCCGCGCCCTCGCGCTCGCCCTGGACGCGCAGGCCGCGGCCGCGCCGGACCACTTCGTTGATGACGGCCTCCGTGAAGCGGTGCTCGATCTTGTAGCGCAGCGCCTGGTTCTGGAAGGCCGGCACGGCGACGGTGCGGATGCGCGTCGGCAGTTGGTTCTTCGTGACGGGCTTGTAGCACTCCGTGAAGCCGGACGCGAGGACGAGCAGACTGAAGAGCGCAGCCGTGCGCCAGGTTTTCTGTCTCAAGTTCATTTGCAGGATTCTACCCCAACACTGATGTTGCGCGAAGTCAACGGCCGCGTCGTCGGGCGTCCAGGTCCGCACGATCAGCCGCTCTGTCTCAAGGATAATCGTCATTGATTGTGTGGTCGCGCGGCGGCTTTCAACGCGTCGGCGACGCGCACGGTCTCGACCGCGGCTTTCACGTCGTGGACGCGGACGATGTGCGCGCCGGCGAGGACGGCGGCCGTGACAGTCGCCATCGTGCCGTGTAGACGGTGGGCTGCGGGCGCGCCCGCGAGCAGGCGGCCGATGAAAGATTTCCGGGACGTGCCGACGAGGACGGGTAAGTCCGCGAAGAGGCGCGCGAACACGTCGAGCCTCGCCAGCAGCTCCAAGTTTTGTCCCTGGCTCTTGCCGAAGCCTATGCCTGGATCGACGACAATCGCGGCCCGCTCGACGCCGCGGCTTTCGGCCTCCGCGACGCTGGCCGTCAGGCCCGCCGCGACTTCCGCCATGATGTCGTGGACGGGCGGGAGGCTGTGCATCGTCTCCGCACGCCCGCGAGAGTGCATGAGGACTAATCCTGCGCGAGCGAGCGCCGCTTCGTCCGCGAGTTGCGGGTCGAAGCGCAGGCCCGAGATGTCGTTGACGATTTCGGCCCCCGCGCCGAGCGCGGCCCGCGCCACCAGCGACTTCGTCGTGTCAACAGAAATTGGCACAGTCACCTTTGCCGATAACCGCTCTATGACGGGCACGACGCGCCGCAACTCTTCCTCTGCGGGCACGGAGCCGCCCCCCGGCCGCGTCGATTCGCCGCCGATGTCCAGTATGTCCGCGCCCTCGGCGGCCATCTCTTCGGCGCGGGCCACGGCGCGCTCTACATTCTGGAACTCGCCGCCGTCGCTGAAGCTGTCGGGCGTGACGTTGAGCACGCCCATGACGAGCGTGCGATGGCCTACGACGAGAGCGCGGCGCGCGAGTTTCCATTCCAGTCGAGTCATGCGAGTCGGAGAGCCATTTTACCCGAAGAGGAAACGGCTTGACAGGCGTCGCGCGCGGGTAATAGAGTCGTTTGACTTCACCGGGTCAACGGCGAACCCGACAGGGCTCGCCGCCTACTTTAACCAGCCGGATGTGCTCTCCCAGATGCAGGTGAGGATGAGTAGAATTTTGAGGGCCAGAAATTTCGCGCCGCCGACTCTTCTGCTGTTCGCGGCGGGGCTGCTCTGGGCCTGCTCGACTTCAGTCCGACCGCAGTCGCGCCCGACCCTCGAAACACAGCCCACAGTCCAGCAGCCCGCGAAGGCCGCTGCAAACGCGGCCGCCCCAACGCGCGAAAAACTGGCCGCGGCGAGCCTCAATGGGAAGGAGCTTCCCTACCGCGTGCTCGTGCCCGCGGACTATACGACGAGTTCGCGGCGCTACCCCGTGCTCTACCTGCTGCACGGGCTGACGGGCAACGAGGACGACTGGTGGGAACGTTCGCGCGCGGCCGAGTACGCCTCGCGTTACCACTTGATTATCGTCACGCCCGGCGTCGGCGATAGCTGGTACGCCAACAGCGCGACCGACACGGCGGCGCGCTACGAGGACGCCGTCGTGCGCGACCTCATCCCGCACGTAGACGCCGAATACCGCACGCTCGCCACACGCGAGGGGCGGGCCATCGCGGGGCTCTCGATGGGCGGGCTGGCGGCCATGAAATTCGCGCTCCGCTACCCGGAGATGTTCGCTTTCGCGGGCAGCTTCAGCGGCGCTTTCGACGTGCCGCTGACGGCGCGGCTGGGCTCGAAGCCGAGCGCGCGGATGCTGGGTGAGCTGCGCAAAGTCTTCGGCGACGAGAAGAGCCAGGCCCGGCGCGACAACGACCTGTTCACACTCGTCAGGCAGGGGCCGCCGAAGGGCGCGAGCTTCCCTTACCTCTATGTCTCGACAGGCAAGAGCGACCCGCTGCCGCAGGTGTCTGACAGCAACCCGCGCTTCGCGCAGACGCTCCGCGCGCGCAAGCTCAAGCACGAATACTATGAGCGGCCGGGCACACACGACTGGAAGTTCTGGAACTCAGAGCTAGAGTTCATGCTCGGCCGACTGTGCGTCATGATGCCGCAAATCTGTTCCTGAAGGGCCGTCACCAAGTCAGTTTTGGCACAACCGAACGGCAAGAGTTGAGAAGGAGTTTTGAAGATGAGAGCGAGCCGCCCCCACTTCGCGCTGCTGAGCCTGCTTGTAGTCCTGCTATTGTCCGCGGCCTGCCAGCGCGGGCCTGTGAAAGAGACCACGCGCATAGGCATCGTCCCGCTGACGCACGTCGCCGTGGGCAAGTCCGCTCCCTTGAGCGCCTACCGCGAGTACCGCCTGGCGTCGGGCGACCCTGACGCGGCCTACGCCTCGACCGTCAACAACGACGTGCCGCGCGAAACTGTCCAGGCGAAGTGGAGCGTCTCGGACGACGCGCTCGCCAGCGTGAGCGCAGACGGCAGCCTCCTGGCAATCAAGCCGGGGAGCGTCAAGGTCATAGGCGCGTGGGAAAATTTCGAGACGGAGGCGACCGTCAAGGTCGTGAAGAATCTGCCGGTCGCGTACCTGCCGCAGGTCACGGCCGCCGGGACGAATTGCCGGCCGCAATCTATCTCGCTCAGTTTGGCGGAGGACCGCGCGCTTCGCTTCCGCCTGGGCTTCAATGAGGCGCAATGCCGCCCGGTGATAGTTGAGAGCAAAGCGCCCGAAGGGCAGTTGCCCTGGAAGATAGATTTTGACGGCGGCGCGCTCGAACTGACGAAGGCGCAGGGGCCGATTGTCAGCGGCGCGGCTCGGCTGGGCGCGGGCGGCTCGGTCGAGTTCACGGCCTGGGCCGACGGCGAAGGCATCTTTCCCATCTCGCTCGCCAACAAGACGATTCTGCTGACGGGCGACTCCATGTCCGAAGGCATCGGGTGGAGTTTCAGGGACAAGGTTGAAGCCGCTGGCGGGAAACTGGTCGTCCAGCCGTGGTACAGTTCGACGACCGTCGGCTGGGGGGCCGAGCGCCGCCTGAGCCAGTACATAGCGCAGTATCACCCGGACATAGTCTTCATCGCGCTCGGCTCGAACGAAATCTTCACGGGCGACTTGCAGAACCGCGCCGCGGCCGTTCGTAGCATCACCACGGAACTCGGAGACCTGCCGGCCTACTGGATTGGGCCGCCGAGCTGGAAGCCTGACAGAGGAATCGTCCATACCATCGAAGAGAACTTCCGCCCCGGCTACTTCTACAATTCGAACGACCTCGTCGTGCCCCGCCGCAAGGACGGCGCGCACCCGACAGTTGAAGGCTACGTCACCTGGACTGAGTTAATCTGGAAGTGGTGGGCACGGACAGTGTAAGCACCGTCTAAGGCCGAATGCACACGCGTTCCCGGTTTTAATCCATGCAGGCTCTGAAACAGAGGCTCGGTCCTTACGCTGCCCCCTTTTGATGCTGCCGCGTCCCGCCAGCGGTAGACCTATCCGATAAGGAGCTGCCTTCGTGTACAGAACTCTACAGACAGGCGTCTTTCATGTATCACGTCAAACGAGAATGTTCTGTTTGATAGTCAGCGTGGTGTTTTGTCTGGTGATAATTTTGACGGGTGGGGAGCGGGTGGGGGCGGCCGGCGGCAACCTGGACACTTCGTTTAATCCTGGCGGCGCGGGGGTGGACGGCATTGTGTATGCGGTGGCTGTGCTGCCGGACGGCAAGACCCTCATCGGCGGAGGATTCAGCAGCTACAACGGCAATGGCGCAGCCAGTGATGGGATAGCCCGGCTCAACGCCAACGGCACGCTTGACACCACATTCAATCCGGGCGGCCTGGGTGTCAACGGCACTGTGTATGCGATTGCCGTGCAGCCGGACGGCAAGATTCTCATCGGCGGACAATTCACCCACTACAACGGTGATAGTGCGGCCAGCGATGGCGTTGCCCGGCTCAATGCCAGTGGCACGCTCGACACGACTTTCAATTATGGCGGCGCGGGGGCGGACCTAACTGTATTTGCGATGGCCTTGCAGGCGGACGGGAAGGTCATCATCGGCGGCTCATTCACCAACTACAACGGTGGCGCCGCCATTCGGATTGCCCGGCTGAACACAAACGGCACGCTCGACGCTACTTTCAATCCTGGCGGCGCAGGGGCGGACGGCCTGGTGCTGGCGATTGCCTTGCAGGCGGACGGCAAGGCAATCATCGGGGGAGCATTCACCAGCTATAACGGTAACGCCGCGGCCAGCGATTACGTGATGCGGCTCAACACTAACGGCACACGCGACACCTCGTTTAATAGTGGCGGCGCGGGGGCGAATTTCTTTGTGTTAGCGCTGGCGGTGCAGCCGGGCGGCAAGATCATTATCGGGGGCGCGTTCGACAGCTACAACGGTGACGGCGCGGCCAGCGATAAGATTGCCCGGCTCAACACGAACGGCAAACTCGACACTACATTCAATCCTGGCGGCGGCGGGGCGGATCTCGCCGTTAACGCTGTGGCCTTGCAGGCTGACGGCAGGCTGCTGCTCGGCGGACAGCTCACCAGCTATAACAGTGACGGCGCCGCCAGCGATTACGTTATACGCCTCAACGCCAACGGCACGCTCGACACCACTTTTAATTATGGCGGCGCGGGGGCGGATAACGTTGTAAGGGCGGTGGCCGTGCAGGCTGACGGGAAGATCGTCATCGGAGGAGAATTCACAACCTATAACGGTGACGCCGCGGCCAGCGATTTCGTGGCGCGGCTGCTGCCGGCGACGGGCACACTCGCCTTCTCCGCTGCCACCTACAGCGTGGACGAGACGGCCGGCGCCGCGGCCTTCGCTTTGACGCGCACGGGCGGCACGGATAACAAGGTGGTCGCCAAAGTCACGCTCACGAACGGCACGACCACGGCGGCCGATTACCGCTCACAGCCAGGCACGCTCGACACGACCTTCAACGCGGGCGGCGCGGGGCCGAATTCCGATGTGTTAGCGATGGCCTTACAACCAGACGGCAAGGCCATCATCGGCGGATACTTCACCAGCTATAACGGTAACGCCGCGGCCAGCGATTACGTTGCACGGCTCAACACGAACGGCACGCTCGACACGACCTTCAACGCGGGCGGCCTGGGGGCAGACAGCACCGTCAATGCGATTGCCGTGCAGCCGGACGGCAAGATCATTATCGGCGGTGATTTCAACAGCTACAACGGTAACGCTGCTGCCAGTGATAAGGTTGCCCGGCTCAACGCCAACGGCACGCTCGACACCTCGTTTAATCCTGGCGGCCAGGGGGCGAATAGCTCTACGTTTGCAGTGGCCGTGCAGCCGGACGGCAAGATACTCATCGGCGGATTTTTCACCGGCTACAACGGTGACAGTGCGGCCAGTGATAAGATTGCCCGGCTCAACGCCAACGGCACGCTCGACACCACCTTCAATTATGGCGGCGCGGGGCCGGATTTCACGGTGCTATCGATTGCCGTGCAGCCGGACGGCAAGATCATTATCGGCGGATATTTCGTCAGCTATAACGGTGACGGCGCCGCCAGCGATAGCGTTATGCGGCTCAACGCCGACGGCACGCTTGACACCACATTCAATCCGGGCGGCGCGGGGGCAGATTCACAGGTGAATATGGTGGCCTTGCAGCCGGACGGCAAGATACTCATCGGGGGCTTCTTCACCAGCTATAACGGCAATGGCGCGGCCAGCGATAACGTTACCCGGCTCAACTCAAACGGGACGCTCGACACGACCTTCAATCCTGGCGGCGCGGGGACGGATTTCGGTGTGCTAGGGACTGCCTTGCAGCCGGACGGCAAGATCATTATCTGGGGCTTCTTCAACAGCTACAACGGTAACGCCGCGGCCAGCGATAGGGTTGCCCGGCTCAGCGCCAACGGCACGCTCGACACGACCTTCAATCCTGGCGGCGCGGGGGTGAATGTCCAGGTGAACGAGTTGGCTGTGCAGGCCGATGGCAAGATCATCATCGGGGGCCAGTTCACTGACTATAACGGTGACCCCGCGGCCAGCGATAACGTTGCGCGGCTCTTGGGCGACCTCTTCGCCATCTGGCCCGCAGGCGACGCCTCCAACAAGATTGTCCAACTCCCCATCGTCAACGACGCGATTTACGAGGGCAACGAGACCGCCAACCTCGCGCTCAGCATCATCTCTGGCGGCGCCACGCTCGGCGCTCCTGCGACGAGCGTGCTGACGATTGTGGACAACGAGACGCAGCCCAAGTTGTCTATCAACAATGTGACGGTGACGGAAGGCAACTCCGGCGCACTCAACGCCAATTTCACCGTCACGCTCTCGGGGCCGACTACAAAGACCGTGACGGTCAAATACGCGACGGCCAACGCGACGGCCATAGCGCCGGCGGACTACACCGCGAAGGCTTTGACGACTCTCACCTTCTCGCCCGGACAGACCAGCAAGACGGTGGCGGTGTCGGTCAAGGGAGACCTGATTGACGAGCTGGACGAGACTTTCAAGGTCGTGCTCTCGGCCCCGACCAACGCCATCATCGCGGCCGGCGCGGGCGTCGGCACCATCACGGACAACGACGCGGCGACCATCTCGATTAACAACGTCTCTGTGACGGAGCCGGACAGCGGCACTGTCGGGATGGTGTTCACCGTCAAGCTCTCCCTGGCGAGCAGCCGCACCGTCACGGTCAAGTACCAGACGGCGAACGGCACGGCCACGGCCCCCGCGGACTACACGGCCAAGGCGCTGACGACGCTCTCGTTCAGTGCGGGGCAGACGACGAAGACCTTCACGGTCCTGGTCAAGGGCGAACTGGTCGTGGAGCCCAACGAGACGCTCTTCGTCAACCTGTCGAGCCCAGTCAACGCGACCATCTCTGACAGCCAGGGGCAAGGGACGATTCTCAACGACGACTGAGGGCGGTTGAGCCATACCCGACCGTCACGAGTCGGCAAATTTTTTGACTCACTTGATAAGTAAGAGTATCTTTAGCCTACCCTCGCTTTCCCCGCTGTGAGGTTGAAGACGACCCGCTGACCGTCAGTTCTTAGCCTCTCGGCTTCATCATCTTCTGAAGAAGCAAGAGGAGTACCCTCATGTCCAGGACTTTGCGGACAGCCGTCTATTTATCCCTCCCCAAGCGAATCGCCTTTTTATTGTTGAGCGTGGTCTGCGCCCTGGCGCTGATCTTCTCCAGCGGCGAGCGCGCGGCTGCGGCCGGCGGCGACCTGGACCCTGCATTCAACCCCGGCGGCGCTGGGGCGGACAGCGACGTGTATGCCGTCGCCATGCAACCGGACGGGAAGATTCTCATCGGCGGCGACTTCACCAGCTACAACGGCGACGCCAACGCCAGCGACCGCATCGCACGCCTCAACGCGGACGGCACGCTCGACACCTCCTTTAACTATAGCGGCGCGGGCGCGAGTTCCGCCGTGCAGGCCGTCGCCGTGCAGACGGACGGGAAAATTCTCATCGGCGGCACATTCGCCAACTATAACGGCGCGGATTGCAGCGATACGATTGCCCGCCTCAACGCGGACGGCACGCTCGACACTTCGTTCAATAACGGCGGCGCGGGAACGAACAACATCGTGCGGGCCGTGGCCGTGCAACCGGACGGGAAGATTCTCATCGGCGGCGACTTCACCAGCTACAACGGCGACGCCAACGTCAGCGATAGGATTGCGCGCCTCAACAGTGACGGCACGCTCGACACTTCATTCAATTCAAGCATCACCGGGGCCGACGACGGCGCGGTCATGGCCGTGGTAGTGCAGACGGACGGGAAGGTCATCATCGCTGGCACCTTTGCCAACTATAACGGCGCAGATTGCAGCAACGGGATTGCACGCCTCAACGCGGACGGCACGCTCGACGCCTCATTCAATTCGGGCGGATTCGGCGCGAACAGCAGCGTGAAGGCGGCGGCCTTGCAGCCGGACGGAAAGATTCTCATCGGCGGCAGCTTCAGCGACTACAACGGCGCAGACCCCGGCGACGGGGTCGCCCGCCTCAACAGTGACGGGACGCTCGACGCCACGTTCAACCCGAGCGGCGTCGGGACGGATACCACTGTGGCTGCGGTGGCCGTGCAAACGGACGGCAAGGTCGTCATCGGCGGCGACTTCACCAGCTATAACGGCGCAGCTTGCAGCGATAAGATCGCACGCCTCAACGCGGACGGGACGTTAGACGCTTCGTTCAATAACGGCGGCGCGGGGGCGGACGACAGCGTGCAGGCCGTGGCCGTGCAGCCGGACGGCAAGATTCTCATCGGCGGCGACTTCATCAGCTATAACAACGCCGCCGCCGCCAGCGATCACATCGCACGACTGCTGCCGGCGACGGGCTCGCTCGCCTTCTCCTCCGCCACCTACAACGTGGACGAGACGGCCGGCGACGCGACCATCACGCTGACGCGGACGGGCGGGACGGACAACGAAGTGGTCGCCAAAGTGAGCCTGAGCGATGTCACGACCAGCGCGGCCGATTACCGCTTCGCGCCCGGCTCTGTTGACACCTCTTTCACTCCGGGCACGGGCGCGGACAGCGTCGTGTGGTCCGTGGCCGTGCAGGCGGACGGCAAGATTCTCATCGGCGGAAATTTTCTCAACTACGACGGGACCGCACGCGCACACATCGCGCGTCTCAACAGTAACGGCACGCTGGACGCTACATTCAATCCTGGCACAGGGGCGAACGGCATCGTCTACGCGATAGCCACGCAGACGGACGGGCGCATCATCATCGGCGGGGCCTTCACGGACTACGACGGCACCGCCCGCGCTCACATCGCGCGCCTCAACTCTGACGGCACGCTCGACACTTCGTTCGACCCAGGCACGGGGGCGACTGACATCACGCCCGATGGCACCCCGCCCGACGTGCGCGCAATACTTCTACAGCCCGACGGCAAAGCCATCATCGGCGGCGAATTCTCCGCCTACGATGGAACCTTGCGCGGCCGCCTCGCACGCATGCACTCCAACGGCTCTTTGGACACCACGTTCATTCCGACAGGTCACACCGGGGCGAGCGGCAGCAGCGGCGTGTACACCATGGCCTTACAGTCTGACGGCAAAATTTTCATTGCCGGGGGCTTTACCGGGTACGACGGCAACGCCATCGGCCGCATCGCGCGCCTCAACGCGGACGGCACGCTCGACACCTCGTTCAATTCTGGCACAGGCGTGGACAACAGCATCGTCTGGGGCGTGGCCGTTCAGCCGGACGGCAAGGTCATCATCGGCGGAAACTTCGGCTCATTTAATGGCGTCGCACGCAACCGCCTCATTCGTGCGAACGCGGACGGGACGCACGACCCCTCGTTTAATCCGGTGTCAGGGCCGAGCGGCGTCGTCTGGACAACGAGCTTACAGCCCGACGGTAAGGTCATCGTTTGCGGAAACTTCGTCATGTACGACGGCGTCTCGCGCAACCGTATCGTGCGCGTCAATTCTGACGGCACGCTCGACACCACCTTCAATCCGGGGACTGGGGCAAACAACGTCATCCTGACGGCTACCCCCTTGCAGCCGGACGGGCGGATTATCGTCGGTGGAAGCTTCACGACTTACAACAGCGCCATGCGCGCACGCGTCGCGCGCGTCAACGGCGACCTCTTCGTCACCTGGCCCGCAGGCGACGCGACGAACAAGACCATCCAGCTTCCAATCATCAACGACGGCGTCAACGAGTCGCCGGACGAGACACTCAACCTCGACCTGACGGTGATGTCCGGCGGGGCCACGCTCGGCTCGCCCAACACGGCCACGCTGACGATCCTGGACCCCAACGACGCCCCAGTTAACACAGTCCCGGCCGCGCAGACGACGGGCGAGAACACCGCGAAAGTCTTCTCCACTGGCGGCAGCAACCAGATTTCGATTGACGACTCGGACGCAGGCTCGAACGCCGTCCGCGTCACGCTGACGGCGACCAAAGGCACAATCACCTTGAGCGGGACGAGCGGGCTGAGCTTCATCACAGGCGATGGCACGAACGACACGGCGACGAGTTTTACCGGCACCGTCGCCAACATCAACACAGCCTTGAACGGGCTGAGCTTCAAGCCGACGCTGAACTACAGCGGCGCGGCCGCCCTGCAAATCGTGACCAACGACCTGGGCAACCTGGGGACGGGCGGAGCCAAGAGCGACACGGACACCGTCAGCATCACCGTCAACGAAGGCGGCTCGCTGAAACTGAGCGCCTCGACCTACAGCGTTAACGAGAGCGCGGGCACGATGACCATCAACGTCACACGCACGGGCGGCAGCGGCGGCGCGGCCACCGTCAAGTACGCGACCACGAACGGCACGGCCGTGGGCTTCACGTCCTGCGCCGCCGGGAAAGATTACGTCACGAAGACTGGCACACTTTCCTGGGCCGACGGCGACATGACGAACAAGACTTTCGTCATCACCATCTGCAACGACGCGGTCTACGAGGGCAATGAGACGGTGAACCTGACCTTGAGCAACGTCACAGGCGGGGCCAACCTAGGCACGCCCAAGACGGCCGTGCTGACCATCCTGGACAACGAGACGCAGCCGAAGCTCTCTGTCAACAGCGTCATGGTGAATGAAGGCAACACCGGCGCGATTAACGCCACTTTCGCCGTCACGCTCTCCGGCCCCAGCAGCAAGAGCATCACGGTCAAGTACGCGACCGCCAACACGACCGCCCTCGCGCCCGGCGACTACACGGCCCTGCCGCTGACCACCTTGACGTTTGCGCCGGGGCAGGTGAGCAAGAACGTATCCGTGTCGGTCAAGGGCGATCTGATAGACGAGCTGGACGAGACCTTCAAGCTCGTGCTCTCGTCGCCCACGAACGCGACCATCGCAACCGGCGCAGGCACGGGCATAGGTACTATCAAGGACAACGACACGGCGACTATTTCAATCAACAACGTCTCTGTGACGGAGCCGGACAGCGGCACAGTCGCCATGACTTTCACGGTCAAACTCTCTCTGGCGAGCAGCCGCACGGTCTCCGTCAAGTACCAGACTGCGAACGGGACGGCCGTCGCGCCCGGCGATTACACGGCCAAGGCGCTGACGACGCTCTCGTTCAGCCCTGGGGTGACGAGCCTGACCTTGACGGTCCTGGTCAAGGGCGAGCTGGTGGTGGAGCCCAACGAGACGCTCTTCGTCAACCTGTCGAGCCCGGTCAACGCCACCATCTCGGACAGCCAGGGGCAAGGGACGATCGTCAACGACGATTAAAAATCGCGCGCAACCCTTTGGCGCCTCCAGCGTGAAACTTAATCTCACGCTGGAGGCGCAAGGTCCCCCTGCCTCCTGCTTAATTCCCATTCCGCTCGCCGTAGGTCTTGAGGTGCTCTTCGCCTGTGATGAGCCAGCGGGAGCCTTGCTTCGTGAGGGTCATGACGTTGCGCGATTTGCCGGTAAGATACTTGGAGCCGCCGCGCCAGTTGTAGGAGTTGTCGTAGGTGACGCGGGCCTCTGTCCCGGATGAATCAAGCTCAACGGAGATGTTGTCGAGTTGAACGTCCGTCGAGGAGTAGAACTTCGAGAAGATGGCCTGGCGGTCGGCGCGCACCTGTTCGCGGCTGACGCTGCCGCGCTGGTAGTAGGCGTCCAATTGGTCTGCGTAGAGCCGCAGGTTCGCGCCCACGTCCTGCCGCCGCAAGCTCTCGGCCCAACTGTTCATCAAGGTCATGACTTCGGAGCGCGCACGGGACAAATCCGGCGTCGGCTCAGGCGTGGCCGTCGGGCTGGGCGTGGCTGTCGGCGTCGCGGTCGGCGCCGGCGTCGGCGTCGCCGTGGCGTAGGGCGTCGGCGTAGACAACTGTGGCGTCTCGACCTTCGCTGACTCCTCTTCGCCGTCGCCGGTGCGCGTCAGAATCAGGCCCAGGCCGACGCCGCCAGAGAGCAGGACGACGACCAGGACGGCCAGGAGCCATCTGTTGCTGCGTGTGGCCGCGCGCGGCGCGGCGTGGAAAGGCGCGGGGGGACTGATAGGCGCCGTGGGCAGGGTCGGCTCGCCGGCGGCGTTCGTGCCGCGGCCTCCGCCGGGCAGTGCTTCCGTGGGCACGTCGGACGCGCGGCGCTTCGGGTGCGTCGCGCCGCCGGGGTCACCAGCCGCGACGAGGCTGGTCCCGTCGTCCAGGCAGAAGTTCAGCGACGGGTCGGCGTAGACTCGGCTACAGAGGGGGCAGCGTTTCATAGCGGACGAAGCCGACGAGTAGCGATCTGAACAGCGGAAGCGGCGTCAAGGGTCGGGGCGGTTTATTTCCCGCCGAGTTGGTCCTTTATATTCTTTTCGGCGGTGATGTACCACTTGTCGAACTTCGACAGGGTCATTTCGTTGTGCGACTGCCCCTTGACAGTCTTCCCCTTGGCCTTCCATTCGTAAGTGTTCTTGTATTGGACGGTCGCCCCCCTCCCAGACGGTTCAATCTCGACCGATAAGAGGTCGAGTTGCACATAAACCGGCGAGGGATCGGCGAATATCGCCTCAAGGGTGGCCCTCACCTTCTCTTTGCTGGCATTAGCCTCCCCGTAGTAGGGCATCACGTTGTCCGCGTAGAGGCTCATCAGCTCGTCCACTTTCTTCTCTCTCATGGTCTGCGCCCACTTGTCCATGAAGAACTGGACCTCCGCCCGCGCGGCCGAATTGCCGGAGCGCGCTCGACGAACCGCTAAGAAGGTGACAGCGATGGCGACGCCAGCCACCAGGATTCCGGCGGCGACCCACAAGGGCAACTTTCGGTTCGCCCAGGATGAGATGCCCCGCGCGGACGAAGGCTCTCTTCTGCCCGCGCGCGGCTCGGCCTCGCCCGCGGGCTGGTTCAACAGCAACTCCAGCTTGTCCGCCAGCCCTTGCAGGTGGTCTTCCACCGGCGGGGTCAGGGCGTCGAGCCAGTGGGTCACGTCCAAGTAGTATTCCATCGCCTTCGTGGGCATGACATCCTGTATGCGGAGCGGGACGATTGTCGCGCCCTTCTCGACGGCGTGGTTCACTTCCCGCATGATCTGCCGCGACTTGTTGGCGGTTTCGGAGAAGACCAGGACCATCGCGCGGCAATTGTCGATGGCGTCAATGATTGACTCGCCCCAATCCTTGCCGGGCAGGATGTCCCGCGGCGCGAGCCAACAGCGTAGCCCTCTGGCCTCCAACGTCGCGCAAACAGCGTCGGCCACCGCTTTGTCTTTCGACGAGTAGCTGATGAATACGTCGTGCGCCATGCGAGTCTACTCCTACGGTGAACCCTTGAACGGCGGGCGTGAAAAGACGGAGGCGTGAAGACTTGCTCGCGAATCAAAAGGTGCGCTGCCTGAGACTTCTATGCCAAGTGCGGCGGTAAGTCAATAACTATTTTGCCGGAAGGGTCAGGGCTGAGAGATGAGACTGGTGTAAGCGAAGGCCGGCGCGAAGTGTAGCTCTCTCGCGCCGGCCTCTGTTGTCGCCTTCGTCTGATTTAAGCCGTCGCCGGGTTGCTCCCCGTAATCGGAGGCAGGATCGGCTTAAGCGGCTTGGCCGCGGGCTCCTTGAGCTGCGGCTTCTCGTCGTCGCTGGCCGAAGGCCCCGTTTGGTCGTCGTCGAGCGGGAGCCCTGCGACGATCCTGCGAATCTGCACACCGTCGAGCGACTCGCGCTCCAGCAGTGTCTCGGAGAGGCGCACCATCGTGTCGCGGTTCTCTTCGATGATCTGCTTGGCGCGCTCGTACTGCTCGGAGATGATCTTCTTGACCTCCTGGTCAATCTTGATCGCCGTGTCCTCAGAGAAGTCGCGGTGCTGCGCGATCTCGCGCCCGAGGAAAATCTGCTCCTCCTTCTTGCCGAAGGTGAGCGGTCCCAACTCCGACATGCCGTACTCGCAGACCATCGCGCGGGCCAATTCCGTCGCGCGCTCTATGTCGTTCGACGCGCCCGTCGTGATGCTGTCGAGGAAGACGGCCTCCGCGATGCGCCCGCCCATCAGGATGGCGATTTGGCCCAGCAGATATTCCTTCGAGTAGTTGTGGCGGTCGCCCTCCGGCAACTGCTGTGTGACACCGAGCGCCATCCCGCGCGGGATGATCGTCACCTTGTGGACGGGGTCCGCGTTCGGCACCTTCAGGCCGACGAGCGTGTGGCCCGCCTCGTGATAAGCCGTGATGCGCTTCTCCTCGTTCGAGATGACCATGGACTTGCGCTCGGCCCCCATCAGGACCTTGTCCTTCGCCAGCTCGAAGTCTGGCATCGCCACCAGCTTCTTGTTGTAGCGCGCAGCGTTCAGCGCCGCCTCGTTGACGAGATTCGCCAGGTCCGCGCCCGTGAAGCCGGGCGTCCCGCGCGCGATCACACTGATGTCCACGTCCTCGCCCAGAGGAATCTTGCGCGTGTGAACTTTGAGAATGCCTTCGCGCCCGCGCACGTCTGGCCTGGAGACGACGACGCGGCGGTCGAAGCGGCCGGGCCGCAGCAGCGCGGGGTCCAGAACGTCCGGCCTGTTGGTCGAGGCGATCAGGATCACGCCGTCGTTCGACTCGAAGCCGTCCATCTCGACGAGCAACTGGTTCAAGGTCTGCTCGCGCTCGTCGTGCCCGCCGCCTAAGCCTGCGCCACGGTGACGCCCAACGGCATCGATCTCGTCTATGAAGATGATGCAGGGCGCGTTCTTCTTGCCCTGCTCGAAGAGGTCGCGGACGCGGCTCGCGCCGACGCCGACGAACATCTCCACGAAGTCAGAGCCAGAGATGGAGAAGAATGGGACGTTGGCCTCGCCGGCGATGGCGCGAGCCAGCAGCGTCTTGCCGGTTCCCGGCGGCCCCATCATCAGGACGCCTTTCGGGATACGGCCCCCAAGCTTCTGGAACTTCTGCGGCTCCTTGAGGAACTCTATGATCTCCTGCAACTCCTCTTTGGCCTCTTCGACGCCGGCCACGTCCTTGAACGTGACGCGCTTCTGCTGGTTGTTAAGAAGCTTGGCGCGCGACTTGCCGAAACTAAGAGCCTTGTTGCCGCCGGACTGCATCTGCCGCAGCATGAAGATCCAGATGCCGACGATGAAGAGGATGGGGGCCCAGCTCAGGAGCACGCCCCAGAGCATACTGTTGCTGCCGGGGTCCTCGTCCACCTTCTCGACCTTCGACTTGCCGTTGGCGTCCTTCTCGGTCGCCTTCTTCATCAGCTCGGCTTTGTAGAACTCGTTGCCGAGCGTCGCACGGAACTCGTTGTTGTTCTTGTCAACGCCGAGCACCTCCTGCTGCTTGAAGGTCAGTTGCCGCAGCTCGCCGGCTTCGATCTTGTCTTTCAGCGCGACCTGCTCAATCTGCGTCGCGCCCTTGCTCTGCGGGTTCGCAAAGAACTTGTAGAGCAGGAGCGCACCGACCACGATGAACATCCAGAAAATGATTTGTCTAGCCGTAGAACTCAAAATTTTTCAAGCCTCCGGGGCAGATGATACCCCATCCTGCCGCCTTTTGTCGCTCCCGCCGCCGCTGACGAAACTGGCACGGGCCGGCGCGGGGGCGAACCCTTACAAAATCAGCCCGAAACCGCTCGTTTAAGATGCCTCGGGCGGGCCGCGAGTTGCGCTTTGACACTAAAGGGCCCGCCGCGCGCGAAACCTTCAACCTTTTGTCACGAATCCTGCCCACCGCGCGCGAACGTGGCGATGTAGGGCAGCCCACGCCAACGGTCCTGAAACCCCAGCCCGTAGCCGAAGACGAAATTCTCGTGCGTCTCGAAGGCGCGCCAGTCCGGCTCCAGCGGCACGCGCCGCCCGTCCGGCTTGTCGATCAGCACGCAGAGCCTGACGCTCGACGCGCCGCGCGCGCCCAGTTGCTTCATCAGGTACTCCTGTGTGACGCCCGTGTCGAGCACGCCCTCGACCAGCAGGACATCGCGGCGCGAGAGGTCTACCTGCGTGCTGAAGGAGATGTCCTGGACGCCGCCGACCGCGTGGTGGTCGTAGCGCAGGAAGGCCGTGCGGCAGGGCGCGTCGAGCGCGCGCAAGAGGTCCGCCAGAAAGACGAAGCTGTCGTCCAGCACGCCGAGCACAGTGAAGTCGCGCCCCTCGTAGGCGCTCTTGATTTCGCGCGCCAGTTCCCCGACCCTGCGGGCGACTTCCGCCGCGCCGTACACCTCTACGATTTCGTCCGCCATTTTGTGCGCTTCCTCGGCCTTCATCACGAAAGAGGCCAACAAACCGAAAAACCGCCTGCGAAATTGAGGCGGCAAGTCAAACGCGATTGTAGATGGGAAGCGCCCACTTTTTCAACCTATATTAACGGCAGGGCGGTTATCGGAGCTATTTGACGTGAAAGGTGAGGCGACCGCGCCTGCGCTCGACAAAACTCCCGCCCGGCAACTCGGCCACGCGCCCGCCGCGCTCGCCCTCCAAGAGCTTTTCGACGCCGAGCAAGTGTGCCAATTCCAACCGCCGCAAGTCCCCCCGCCCGCGCGCGAGCCACAGCCGCAGCGCACGCCTACGCAAAGCCGGCGGCGCGCTCAATAGCGTCTTCACGTCCAGCGCTGCGACGGCGGCCATATCTTCTTCCCTTCCGCACGCCGCCTCCAACAACTCGCGCGCCGCCGCGTTCAGCGTCTCCGCATCCTCGCGCAACAACTCCGCCGCCCGCGCCAGCGCCTCGACCGCCCGCGGATTGAACGTCAACAACAACGGCAGCACCCTGCGCCGCACACGCACGCGAGCAAAACTCTCATCCTCATTCATCGCGTCCCGCCGCACCTCGACGCCCCGCTCCCTGCAAAACTCCTCCGTCTCCGCCCGCCGCGCCCAACGCAACAACGGCCTCGCCAACTTCACCTCTGACCTGGCATCCAGCGCCCGCACGGCCTCCATCCCACCCAACCCCTCCGCCCCGCTCCCACGCACAAGGCGCAGCAACACCGTCTCCGCCTGGTCATCCATCGTATGCCCCGTCACCACCACCCCCGCCCCGCGCCTCTCCGCCACCTGTGCCAAAAACTCATACCTTGCCCCCCGCGCCGCCTGCTCCAAATTCCCCCCGACCTCCGCCACATTCGCGCGCCCAATCTCCACCTCAACACCCAACTCCCCCGCCAACTCCCACACCCACCGCGCATCCTCTCCACTCTCCCCCCTCAACCCATGATCCAGATGCGCCACCACCAACCCCACCGCCACCCGCCCCGCCCTCATTATTTCATCCAACGCCAACACCAACGCCACCGAATCCGCCCCCCCCGACACCGCGACAACTACTTGCTCACCCGCCACCGGCAACCCCAACCGCTCCCACTCCTTCAACAACTCCCCCGCAAACGCACTCAACCTGCGCCGCCCCCGCACGCCCACACTCCGCACCTGCTCTTTCCCGCTAGCCTTCATCCCGCCGATTGTCAGACCACCCCACGCCAAAGTCAAAACGAAAGGCCGACGCGCCGCTGAGATGATGAGGCGCAGTTTTATCTCGCCAGTAGAGTTACAATGTGATAAAGACAGGCGCTGCTGAATTTCACTTGAGGAATTGGAAATGAGCAAGAGTCGAAACCATGAGGTAGAAGCATTAGACAGCTTAGCTCTCGCATCTGCTCTCATTGAACAATCGCGTAAGAGACTGGAAATTGCTTTGGATTTATCAGGCAGAGGTTTGGATAAACTACCGGTGTCCATTGGCCGATTGACTCAACTTCAGACGTTAGTCCTTGATGGCAACCAGCTAACGGCGCTGCCCAAATCTATCGGTCAGTTGTCTCAGCTTCGATTTCTAAATCTTGCTCACAACAGATTGACATCGCTCCCCGAATCCATTGGCCGACTGACTCGGCTTCAATTGCTAGACCTTACTGGCAATCAGCTAACATTATTGCCAAGATCACTGAGGAAGCTTAGATCACTGGAACGGCTTTTCCTTCATGAAAATGATGCGCTTGGATTGCCAGCCGAGGTCTTGGGGGCTACATGGCTAGATGCTACGGGGAAAATCCCACAAGCCAAACCTGCTGAGATTCTCGAATACTATTTCCGGGCGCGCGGCGGCAAGCGGCCACTGAATGAAGCCAAGCTCATTCTGGTAGGGCGCGGGGCGGTCGGTAAGACTTCGATTGTCAATCGGCTGATACACTACGTCTTCAGGGATGAAAAGAAAACGGAGGGCATCAAGATTACCAAGTGGCCCGTCCGCCTCAACGGGAAGGAGTATGTGCGGCTGAACGTCTGGGACTTCGGCGGGCAGGAGATCATGCACGCGACGCACCAGTTCTTCCTCACGCAGCGCAGCCTGTACCTGCTGGTCTTGAATGGACGCGAAGGGGGCGAGGATGCGGACGCCGAATACTGGCTGAAGCTCATCGAGAGTTTCGGGAGCGAGTCGCCCGTCATCGTCGTGCTGAACAAGATTAAAGAGCACCCCTTCGATGTGAATCGCCGCGCGCTGCAACAGAAGTATCCGGTCATCCGTGAGTTCATCAAGACGGATTGCGGAGACGGAACGGGCCTTGAGCAACTACGCAAAACCATCGAGCAGGAGACAGACCGCTTGGAACATCTGCGCGACGCCTTCCCGGCGAGTTGGTTTGAAATCAAAGACAAGCTCGCACGGATGGAAAAGAATTACCTAAGCTTTGAAGAATACCGCGAGTTCTGTGACAGGAACGGCGAGACGGAGAGGGACGCGCAGGAGAAGCTCGCGGGTTATCTGAATAACCTCGGCATCATCCTGAACTACCGCGATGACCCGCGATTGCAGGACACGCACGTGCTGAATCCGCACTGGGTGACGAGCGGCATCTACAAGATTCTCAACTCGGACAAGCTGGAAAAGCAGAAGGGTGAGATTCGCCTGAACGACCTGGCGGAGATTCTCGACGAGCGCGAGTACCCGGCGAGTATGCGCCGCTTCATTTTCGATTTGATGAAGAAGTTTGAGTTGTGTTTTAGCTTCCCGGACGACGACACGCATTACTTGATTCCCGAATTGCTCGACAAGCAGGAGCCTGCGGAGGCCGGAGAGTTCAGGCCCGAGGAGTGTCTGAATTTCCAGTACCACTACCCCGTGCTGACGGAAGGATTGCTGCCCCGCTTTATCGTCCGCACGCACACGCTGAGCGAAGGGCTGTCGCGCTGGCGCACCGGCGTGATATTGAAGTTCGAGGGCAACCACGCGCTGGTCAAGGCGGACGTGCAGGACAAGCAGGTCTTCATCAACGTCTCCGGCCCCGTCGCGGGCCGCCGCCGCCTGCTGGCCGTCATCCGTTCAGACTTCGAGCGGATTCATCACGACATTCGCAATCTACAGCCGCAAGAGATGATTCCTTTGCCCGATCACCCAGACGTGGTTACGCCCTACCAGGAACTGCTCGTGATGGAGCAAAGCGGGATGAAGAAGTTCCCGAAGGTCGTCGGCAGCCAAGTCATTGAACTCGATGTGCAAGAGCTTCTCAACGGCGTAGACCTCGAAGGCACGCGCCGGAGGGAGCGGACGATTGACGAGCGGCGGCAGGCCGTTCGGCTGTTCTACAGCTACTCCCACAAGGACGAGAGCCTGCGGAACGAGTTGGAGACTCACTTGAAGCTCTTGCAGCGGCGCGGGCTGATTGAGACGTGGCAGGACCGCAGGATCGGGCCGGGGGACGAGTGGAAGCAGAGGATTGATGAGAACCTGGAACGCGCAGACATTGTCCTGCTGCTCGTGAGCGCAGACTTCATCGCCTCGGACTATTGTTACGAGAAAGAGATGGAGCGGGCGCTGGGACGCTGGAAGGAGGGAGAGGCAACGGTGATTCCAGTCATTGTGCGTGATGTCAGCCTCACAGGCGCGCCGTTCGCCGGATTGCAGTATCTTCCCAAAGACGGCGTGGCAGTCACTGAATGGAAGAGCAAAGATTCAGCGTGGCGCAATGTCTCGGAGGGGATTGAACGGGTGGTCGTGGAGATACGAAAGAAGTCCGGGCGGTTTATCTAAGATTGGCGCCACAAGTCGGCCCCGCGCGGTGTCTACCATTTAAAGGCTACGTGAAGAAGGAGGCTCGAAGATGAAGACTCTGATTAAAAGGGCGTGGTCGCTGTCGATGTGCGCGGCGCTGGCGATGCTCGTCTGGGCGTGCGCGCCTGCGTCGTACACGAATGACGCGGTGGAGCCGAGCGCGCCGGGTGTGCAGGCGTCGTACACGGGTCAGTGGATGGTGGAGTTCAGGACGGGGGATGACAGGGTTCAGTTCAGCCTGCGTTACCACCGCGACGCGGACGGCAGCTACAACAGCAACAACTCGTTCCGCGTCACGCCGGATCAGTTGCGGGGCCTCACGCGCGAGCAGGCGATGTCGAGCGCGGGCACGGTCGTCAACTTCAAGCTCGTACGCGACGCGGGCGCGTTCAACTGCGAGGGCTGGTTTAAGGACGGCAACGGCGCGGGCCACTTCGTCTTCGCGCCCGACCCGTCCTTCGTAAGCGAGCTGAAGAAGCAGGGCTACGGCGCGCCCTCCGCAGACCAGCAGTTCTCCCTGGCCCTGCACGACGTGAGCCTCGCTTTCGTCGCGGAGTTGAAGTCTCAAGGCTACGACCGCCCGACGCTCGATCAGCTCGTCACGCTCGGCGAGCACGGCGTCCGCCTGGACTACGTCCGCGGCCTCAAAGCGCTGGGCTACATGCTCCGCTCGATTGACCGCCTCGTCGAGATGAAAGACCACGGCGTCAGCCTTGACTTCATAAGCGAACTGTCGGCGCTCGGCTACGAACGCCTGTCGGCCGAACAACTCGTCGAGACGAAGGATCACGGCGTCAACCCTGACTTCATACGTGGACTGCGCGAGGCCGGCTACGAACGCCTGCCGCTTGAGAAGCTGGTCGAGATGAAAGACCACGGAGTCGGGCCGCAGTTCGTCAAGGAACTCGCCGCGCTCGGCTACGTCCGCCCAGCGGTCGAAGAGTTGGTCGAGATGAAAGACCACGGCGTGAGCGCCGACTTCATCAAGGAGATCAAGCAGCTCGGCTACGACCCCGTCCCCATCGAGCAGTTGGTGCGCCTGCGCGACCACGGCGTCTCGGCCGACTTCATCCAGCGGATGCGCGCACGCGGCCACAACAACCTCTCGCTCGACCAACTGATCGAGCTGCGCGACCGCGGCGAATGAAAAGCAATGCGGAATGATGAATGATGAATGATGAATTAAAAAGCAATCGTCTTTAATTCATCATTCATCGTTCATCATTCCGCATTTATCATCGTTCCCGTGCCTTCGTTTGTGAAGACTTCGGCGAGGAGGGCGTTGCGGGCGGAGCCGTTGATGATGTGTGCGCTGCGGACGCCGCGGCGGATGAGGCCCGTGATGCTCTGTAACTTGGGAATCATGCCGCCGGTGGCCGCGCCGTCGCGGATGAGGGCCTCGGCCTCGTCAATCGTCAGCCGCGAGAGCTTCGTCTCCGGCTCACCCGCGCGCAGGTAAATCCCGTCCACGTCCGAAAGCAGAATCAACTTCTCCGCCTCCAACTGAACGGCGATCTCCGAGGCAATCGTGTCGGCGTTGATGTTGAAGACCATTCCCTCATTGTCAGCGCCGAGCGAGGAGACCACGGGCAGGTAGCTCTGATCCAGGAGCACGCAGAGCAGCCGCGCGTTAATCTCCACCACGTCGCCGACGTGCCCGAAGTCAACGCGCTCGCGCGCGCCCGTCGCGCGGTTGAGCACCTCGCCGACGGGCCGCCGCTCCGCGTGTACGATGTTGCCGTCCACGCCCGACAGGCCCACCGCCTCGACGCCTCTGTGCCTGAGCGCCGCCAGGATGTCCGTGTTGATCTTGCCGGCGAAGATCATCTTCGCCATCTCAAGGGTCGCGTCGTCTGTCACGCGCCGCCCGTTGATGATCGTCTGCTCGACGCCCATCTGCGACGCGAGTTCCGTCAACTGCTTGCCGCCGCCGTGTACCACGCAGAGGCGTATGCCGACCTGATGCAGCAGGGCCAATTCCTCGGCCAGCGAGGCGAGGTTCGCGGCGTCCTCGGTTGCCTTGCCCGACAGCTTGACGACGAAAGTCTTGCCCTTGAACCGCTGAATGTACGGCAGCGCCTCGCGCAAGAGGTCCAGGCGCACTTGGTTCGTAATCTCAGGTTGTGTCCGACTCATCTCTTTTCACCTCCGGCGAAAAGAATGCAAAATTAAAAATTAAAAATTAAAAATGGAGGCGGAGAACCACATTTAATTAAAAGTGGCTTCGGCCTGAATTTTTCATTTTTCATTTTTAATTTTGCATTAAGAGCTTTGCCATGACAGCTTTCTGCGCGTGCAGGCGGTTCTCGGCCTCGTCCACGACGACAGAGGAGGGCGAATCGATCACGCCGTCCGTGACGATGACGTTGCGGCGCACGGGCAGGCAGTGCATGAAAATGGCCCGGCGCGTGCGCGCCATCTTCTGCTCGTCAACGATCCACTTTTCACGGTAGACGGCGCGCGCCGCAATCTCCGTGTGCGCCGCGCCGTAATAGTCCTTGCTCCCCCAGCTCTTCGCGTAGACGACTTCCGCGCCGTCGAACGCCGCGTCCACGTCGCGCGTCAACGTCAGACTGCCGCCTGCTCCCTCCGCCTTGCTCTTGATTTCCGTCATCAACTCGCCGTCGAGCGCGTAGCCCGACGGATGCGCGATTGTCAGATCGTGGCCCATTTGCGCCGCGGCCAGCGCGAAGCTATTTGGCACAGCCATCGGCAAAGGCTTCGGGTGCCAGGCCCACGTGAGCAGCACTTTTTTGCGCCCGCGCCCCAGCTTCTCGCGCACGGTCATCATGTCCGCGAGCGCCTGACACGGGTGATGCATAGCCGATTCGAGGTTGATGAGGGGCACGTCCGAGTGTTTGGCGAAGGCGGCGAGGACGGGGTCGCGCCGCTCCTCTTCCCAGTCCTTGAGGGCTGCGAAAGTGCGTACGCCGATGGCTGCGCAGTAGCGCCCGAGCACGCGCACGAACTCCGCGACGTGCTCCGTCTTGTCGCCGTCCATCACCACGCCGTCGCGGTGTTCCAGCGTCCATGAGGTTCCGCCCGGCTCCAACACGACCGCGTTCCCGCCCATCTCGTAGACGCCGACCTGCATAGACGCGCGCGTCCGCAAAGAAGGATTGAAAAAGACGAGCGCCACCGAGCGCCCAGCGAGCGCCTTGCCCTGTTCGTCGCCGCGCTTGAACCTCAGCGCCGACTCGATCAAGCCCTCAAGCTCCGTGCGCGTCCAATCCCCTGTCGTCAGAAAATCTCTAGGCATTCAATCCCTTTAACGCTTCGATGAACAGGTCAACCTCTTCGCGCCCAAGGCACAAGGGCGGCAGGAGTCTGAGGACGTTGGTGTCGCTCGACGTGCCCGTGATGATGCGGCGGTCGAGCAGCGCCTGGTGAATTGGCCCAGCCTTCTCCTCGAACTCCAGACCGAGCAGGAAGCCCAGGCCGCGCACGCGCGTGACGCGCGGGACTTGCGCGAGCGACGCGCGCAAGTAGCTTTCAACAGCCTTCACGTTCGAGAGCATCGCGTCCGCTTCAATCGCTTCGAGCGTCGCCAGGACCGCGGCCATCGCCAGCATCCCGCCGCCGAAGGTCGTGCCGAGGTCGTTCTCCTTGACGTGCGCCGCGACGCGCTCGTTGACGAGGCACGCGCCGACGGGGACGCCGCTGCCGAGCGCCTTCGCCAGCGTGACGATGTCCGGCACGACGCGGCCGCCCGCCTCGCTCCCGGAGAAGAACCACTCGCCCGTTCGCCCGACGCCCGTCTGCACCTCGTCGTAGATCAGCAGCATCCCGCGCTCGTCAGCCAGCTCGCGCAAGCCTTTGTAGAACTCCGCGCCGGCCATCCGCACGCCCGCCATAGACTGAATCGGCTCCAGCATGACGGCCGCGACCGTCTCGTCCGCGAGTTGTTTGACCGCTTCGATGTCACCGAACTCGGCGAACAGGTGGCCGGGCACGTTGGGCTTGCCCAGCTCTCTATACTTGCCGAGGCCAGTCGCGCTGATGGCGTCGGCCGTGCGCCCGTGGAAGCTGCCCGTGAAGGTGATGACCTTCTCACGCTTTGTCGCCATGCGCGCCATGCGCATCGCGTTCTCGTTCGCTTCTGTGCCAGAATTGCAGAAGAAGGCTTTCGTCAACTCCGCGGGCGCGAGCGAGACAAGCTTCTCCGCCGCACGCGCGCGCACCTCCGAGTAGACCAGATTCGAGTAGAAGAGCAAGGTCTCTGCCTGCTCCCTGAGGGCCGCGACCACGCGCGGGTGACAGTGGCCCGTCCCCGCGACGGCGTGCCCGCCGTAGAGGTCAAGGTAACGCTCACCACCAGCGTCAAACAGCCACACGCCTGCGCCGCGCGACGCCACGAGCGGCATCTTCTTGTAAGTCGCAAGCTGAAAGCGCTCCTCGCTCGCTTCGACGCTTGTTGAAATCTTCGTAGTGCTCATCTTCATCCTGCGCGCGCCCCGTCGGGCACCCCTTTTTCTGGCACAGCCAGGACGGGCGTGAGCCCATCGGCGTACCCTATGTCGAACAACATCCCCTCGGAGACCTCGCCCATCATGGGCTTCGACTCCAGGTTCACCACGAACAGCGCCTGCCGGCCCTCTATCTCGCGCGGGTTCTCGCGCTCCTTTTTGAGGCCCGCCATGATAGTCCTTTTGTGGTCGCCGAAGCTGACCGTCAGCTTGACCAGCGTGCGTGACTTGGGCACGTCCTCGACCGACAAGATTGTGCCAACTCGTATATCAATCCGGTCGAGCAGGTCCGCAGGGATAGCAGGCTTGACGGGCGCGACCTCGAACGCGGGTTTAGTCTCGTCGCTCATGGATTGCTCCCCGTCAGAATCAGCCCCGTCTTCTCGTCGAGTCCCGCCATCAGATTCATGTTCTGCACGGCCTGGCCCGCAGCGCCTTTGACGAGGTTGTCTATGGCGGAGAAGACCGCGAGCTGGCGGCCGCGCACGGCCAGCCCTATGTCGCAGAAGTTGGTCGTCTTCACCCAGTTGATGTCGGGCGAGCCCTGCACGAGCCGAACGAAGAAAGAGTCTTTGTAAAAATCCGCGAAGAACGCGCGGGCCGCCGCCTCGTCGAGCGCGTCTTTCATCTCCACGTAGGCGGACGCGAAGATGCCGCGCGCGACCGGCAAACTGTGCGTCATAAAGACC
Source organism: uncultured Acidobacteriota bacterium (assembly GCA_963848875.1). Taxonomy (GTDB): domain Bacteria; phylum Acidobacteriota; class Blastocatellia; order Pyrinomonadales; family Pyrinomonadaceae; genus QHXM01. The sequence goes on along the minus strand of CAWKFJ010000005.1, from coordinate 1,889,017 downwards.
AGCTCGCTCGTCCAGTCGCCGACGGCGCGCAGCTCCTGCTCTATCTCGGGCACGTGCTGGTGCGTGAAAGGCTTGTAGGCGTAGAAAGAGTTCATGCGCTGCGGGTGGTGCGTGTTGGCCGCGGCCTTCGCGCCCGAGCCCGACGAGCCCGTCTTCGCGTCGACGATCACGCGCCCTTCAATCAGATTGTTGGCGACGAGCGGCGCGAGCGCGAGCAGCGTCGCGGTGGCGAAGCAGCCGGGGTTGCCGATGCGGTCAGCATTTCTGATAGCCTCGCGGTTCGTCTCCGTCAGGCCGTAGACGAAATCAGCTTGCGCGTCCATCGCCGTGTGCTCGCGGCCGTAGAAACGCTCGAACGTCTCGCGGTCGCGCAGGCGGAAGTCGCCCGACAGGTCAATCACTTTTACGCCGCTCGGCAGGCGCGGCACAACGTCAATCGCCTGCCCGTGCGGGAGCGAGAGGAAGACGAAGTCCAGCTCACTCAGGCTCGCCAAATCTTCCGGCGCGCGCTCGAAGCTGAGCGGCGTCAGCCCGTACAGATTCCTGTGTACGTCGCAGACCAGTTTGCCCGCGTGCTCGTTCGCCGTGACGAGCGCGATCTCAGCCTGCGGGTGCAGCAGCAGCAGGCGCAGAAGCTCCGCGCCGCCGTAGCCAGACCCGCCTAAGATGCCGACCTTTAATTTCATAGTCCGAAGTCTAAAAGAGAACTAGAGTCCGCGTCCGTAGAGGTGATGTCGATTACTGACCCTGGACTTTGGACTTGACGATGTTGAAGAGCCTGGCCCCGTCGCGGCGCGCGTTGCTGGCGGGGACGCCGAACTCGCGCTCGATGTAGTCCTCGCCCATCTGCGAGTCGGTCACGGAGCCCGCGATCAAATCCACCTCGATGCCGCGGCGGCGGAACAGCTCTATGCCGCCCCACGCGCCGACGTAGTCGGACGCGCAGAAGACCAGAGCGGCCGTCGCCGCGCGCAGCTCCTCGTCCTCGAAGACGGAGTCCACAGAGTAGCCGCCGAGGATGCCGTCGCCCAGCTCTATGATGACGAGGTCGGGCGCGCTCTCGTTCAGGCGCGCGATGATCGACTTGGCGACCGGCGCGAGGTCGCCCGCGTCCACGGTCGAAGGCAGGCCGCAATCCAGAAAGCTCGCCGTCGCAATCGCCCCGTGGTCGGCCATGTTGAGCGTGTCGCGCAAAGCGGCCACGCCCGACAGCTTCGCCGCCGCGACCCGCAGCCCCGCGCGCGTCGCCTGCTTAATCAGCTCAGTCACCGCGTAGGTCTTGCCGCTGTTCATGCAGGTGCCTGCGACGAGGACGAGCGGGGCCGTTTGGCCCAAATTCTCGCTCAAGGGGAGCGCGGCGTCCGCGATGTTGAGCACGCGCCCCGTAGCGTCGGCCGCGAGCCCCAGGACTTCGAGGCTGATAGCGTCGCTCAAAGAGGAATGATGCCCGGTGCAGAGGCCGATGACGCCGCCCATGTTGAGCAGGTGCAGGCGGTCGCCCGCCTTGACCGTCTCAGGCACGTCGCCGACGAAGCCTTTGAGCGCGCGGCGGCGGCCGAGGACGCCGACCAGCACGTCGCCCGGATTGATCTTCGCCATGCGCCCCGTCGGCAGCTCAAGCTGGTTATACGTCGCGCTGTCGGTCAGCGCACGCACGACCACCACATCGCCTGCATGCGCGACAGCCGTGCTCTCGACCACCGCCACGGTCTTCGACAAATTGAGCAACGACGCGGCCGAACCGATCTTGTCCGCCTCGACCACCATCACCGCCGCCTCCACGTCTTTCGTCATCAACATCGCCGTTCCCCCCGATACAAGTTAGGGATTTCAAAATCTATTCTCAGTCACGGAAGCGCGCCTGCGTCCTGAGACGCAACGCGTTGAGCTTGATGAAACCCTCCGCGTCGCGCTGGTTGTAGACATCTTCGGCCTCGAAGGTCGCCAGCCGCTCGCTGTAGAGCGAGCGCGGCGCGCGCCGGCCGACGACCGTCGCGTTGCCCTTGTAAAGTTTCAAGCGAACGTCGCCCGTGACGTGAGTCTGCGTCTCGTCAATCGTCTTCCGCAGCAGTTCAAACTCCGGCGCGAACCAGAAGCCGTAGTAGATGCTCTCGGCGAACTTCACGCCCAGCGAGTCGCGCAGATGCATCACCTCGCGGTCGAGCGTGATGGATTCGAGCGCGCGGTGCGCCGCCTGCAAGATGGTCACGCCCGGTGTCTCGTAGACGCCGCGCGACTTCATCCCGACGAAGCGGTTCTCCACCAGATCGACGCGCCCTATGCCGTGCTCGCCGCCGAGGTCGTTCAGAGCTTCGAGCAGCTCGACAGGATTGAGCTTCCTGCCGTTAACCGAAACCGGCTCGCCGCGCTCGAAGCCTATCTCGACGTACTCGGCCTCGGCGCGCGCAGCTTCGGGCGCTTTCGTCAGCCGGAAGATGTCAGCCGGCGGCTCCGCCCAAGGGTCTTCGAGGATGCCGCCTTCGTAAGAGATGTGCATCAGGTTGCGGTCTGTCGAGTAAGGCTTCTCGGCCGTCGCCGCGACGGGGATGTTGTGCTCCCTGGCGTAGGCGATCAGGTCCGAGCGGCCCTTGAACTCCCACTCGCGCCAGGGGGCCACGACCTTGATGTCTGGTTCGAGCGCGTAGTAGGTCAGTTCAAACCGCACCTGATCGTTGCCTTTGCCGGTCGCGCCGTGGGCCACTGCGTCCGCGCCCTCGCGCCGCGCGATCTCTATCTGCCGCTTCGCGATCACGGGCCGCGCCAGCGAAGTCCCCAGCAGGTACACGCCCTCGTAGACCGCGTTGGCCTTCAGCGCCGTCCAGACGTACTCGCGCACGAACTCATCGCGCAAGTCCTCCACGTAGAGCTTAGACGCGCCGGTCTCGCGCGCCTTCGCCTCCAGCCCGTCCAGTTCCTCGCCCTGCCCCACGTCCGCGCAGTAGCAGACGACCTCGCACCCGTAACGCTCCTTGATCCAACGCAGCATCACAGAGGTGTCAAGCCCGCCCGAATAAGCCAGCACGATCTTGTTGATCTTCTTCTCAGTCATCTCAGCCAAACAGCTCCCAGATTTTTTTGATCGCCGCGCGCTGCGCCTTGTGTTCCCTGACGGCGATGAAGATGGTGTCTTCGCCGGCGAGCGTGCCGACGATTTCGCTAATCATGGCGCGGTCGATCTCGACCGCAATCGCGGAGGCCATGCCGGGCTCACACCTGGCGATGACCAGCACGTCGCCCGCCACTTCCAGACTCATGAGCCCGCGCGCCGCTGCGCCGTTGGCGCTCCGCGGCAGCGCGTAAAAGCCTCTGTGCTTGACCACCCCCAGCTCGACCAGATCGCGCGAGACGCTACTTTGCGTCGCCGGGAAGCCCGCGCGCTCCAGGTGCGCCGTCAACTCGTCCTGCGTCCCGATCCGCCTCGCGCGGATTAAACTCAAAATCTTCTGCTGCCGCGTCTCTTTCTGCATGTGACCTCGCCTTATGCAACTGGTTTGCATAATCGTTGCATAGATGCATAAAATAGCACCCAAGATGCATCCCGGTCAAATAAATTGGAGGGTGATAATTCTGTCCATTGGTGAACAGTTGGCAGGCCAAAGGTTAAGGAGGTGACGCACTCGAAAGGGTTGGAGGCGGACGCGTCCTGGTCAGGACGCAGGCTCTTCAAGCTCACGCGTCATCTCGATCATCGTCCGGCGGAACCCCATCCTCGCGAAGAGCCGCTGCGCCGCCTCGTTCCGCGCAGCCGTAGACAGCACCACGCGCGGCACGCCGCGCGACCTGAAGAACTCCAGCGCGGCTTCGAGGAGGAGCCGTCCGGCGCCTCGGCCGCGACGCTCCGGGTCAACGATGACGTCGTGCAGGACGCCCGCCGGCCCGCGCAGCGCCATGTAGTCGTAGCCCTCTACGGCGGCGTATGCGTAGCCGACCACGACCCCGTTGTCATCGGCGACGAGGACGGCTTTGTCCGGGTCTTCGAGCTGCGCGCCTATGAAGGACGCATAATCCGCGGGCGTCCGGGGCTTCGCTGCCAGGAAGCGCTGCGGGTCGAAGTCGTAATGCTCCTCGATGAGTAGCGCGCCGAGGCGGCCGATCGTCGGCAGGTCGGCAGGCGTTGCGCGCCGGACGATTGGCCCGGTCTGGGATCCGAACATAGTATCTTGGCTCGGCAAAGGCTAACTAGAGGAATCCCGCTCGTCCTCCCGCTTTCTCTGTTTCTCGACAAAGACGAGGTGCGTTACCGTGTCCCAGGCGTTGTGAATACCGACGAAGAGTAGCAGTAGCGCCGCAGCGCCGACAAGGAACAGGGCTGTGCGCGTATAAGAGAGAGCAGCGAATGCCGACCCGGCCAGAATCGCGTATGCCGCGAATGGAAGCAGCACATAATACAACCAGTCCTCGAATATGGGCTTGTAGACGGTTTGCGCCCGCATACGCCGACCCACGACGACTGAGTACACTATCCCGCTGAAGCCCACCAGGCCCCAAATAACCGCGACGGGGCGGACCCCATCCCACGGGGCGCTGAGAAGGGCTGAGAGCAACAGCACGACTCCGAAATGGACGACGCTCGGCGTCGAAAAGGCGTCGCCCGCCTGCGCCTCACCGCTGGCGACCGAGCGGCCTGCGATGAGGGTCATGACGACGAACTGCAACCCGATCAGCGCGCCGGCGCTGGAGCCGACGATGACGTAGAAGTTCGCCCATCCATTCAGTGGTGACATAATCGCTCAACCTGATCGCTTATTCAGCCAAGTATTGCTCGTCGCTGACGTGACGTTCCGTTGTCAACCTCAGCCGTGGCGGCGCCTCCCGTTAGAACCCGATCATGACCTTGATTGATTCGCGCTCGTTCATCGCGCGGTAGCCGTCGGGCACGCCGTCCAGGTCCGTGACGCGGTCGAACACGCGGCCCGGCTCGATCCTGCCTTCGAGCACGTCGGGCAGCAGTTCCTCGATGTAGGCGCGGACAGGGGCCGGGCCGCCGGCGATGGTGACGTTGTTGTAGAACGTCGGCTGCGCCGCCGGAATCTTCTCGTCCTGCGGGACGCCGACGCGGCCGACCGCGCCGCCCGGCCGCGCGATGCTCAGGGCCGTGAGCGTCGCCTGCTCGGCGCCGACGCATTCGAGGACGGAGTGGGCGCCTAAGCCGCCGGTCAGTTCGCGCACGCGCTCGATTGCCTCGTCACCCCGCTCGCTGACGACATCCGTCGCGCCGAAGTCTCGCGCGAGTGCGATCCGATCGGCATGCCGGCCGAGGATGATGATCTGCTCGGCGCCGAGCCGGCGGGCGGCAATCACGCCGCACAGGCCGACCGCGCCGTCGCCGACTACGGCCACCGACTTACCGGGGCCGACCCTCGCGGCAAGCGCCGCGTGGTGGCCCGTGCCCATCACGTCCGAGAGCGTGAGGAGCGACGGCATCAGCGCGTCGTCTTTACCCACCGGCAGGGCGTAGAGTGTCCCGTCCGCCAGGGGGACGCGCACCGCTTCGGCCTGAGCCCCGGCGACTTCCTCGGTGCCGAAGAAGCCTCCGTGGAGGCACGATGTCTGCAACCCTTCGTGGCAGAGGGCGCAGGTTCCGTCCGACCAGGCGAACGGCATGACGACGAGGTCGCCGGCTTTGACGGCGCGCACGTCCGCTCCGACCGATTCGACGACGCCGATGGCCTCGTGCCCCATGACGCGGCCCGTTTCGCTCGGTTCCATGGCCTTGTACGGCCAGAGGTCGCTGCCGCAGATGCAGGCGCGTGTGACTGTGACGACCGCGTCGGTCGGCTCGATTAAACGAGCGTCGGGGACATTCTCGATTCGAACGTCGCCGGCCGCATACATAATAGTTGCTCTCATGTTTAAGTTACCTCTCGTTCATTGTATCAGTTGACGATGACGGGCTTAATTATATTACGTCCGGCTTGTAAGTGCTTTTAGTTAACGTGTACCCTCCGTTAATACTTTTAGGTAACGAGAACTGACCCCGGTTTAGTTAACCGGACAAAACCGTGGGGTTATAATTCGCGCGGAGGCATTGGAGTGGCTGAGACGACAAACCTGTGGGGCGGGCGGTTCAGTGGGGGGACGGACGAGAGGTTCGCGGAGTTCAACCGCTCGTTCGGCTTCGACCGGAAATTGTTCGAGGCGGACGTGCGCGCGAGCGTGGCGCACTGCGAGGGCTTGCGCGCCGCGGGCGTGCTCACGGACGAGGAGGCGCAGAGCATCAACGGCGGCCTGCGGGCGATTCTCGAACGCGCCGCCGAAGCAGGTTACTTCGACGATTCCAAGGCGGAAGATGTACACTCGTTCGTGGAGGCGCGGCTCGTGGAGCTGGTCGGCGACGCGGGCCGCAAGCTGCACACGGGCCGGAGCCGCAACGATCAGGTGGCGACAGACCTGCGCCTCTGGCTGCGCGGGGAGATCGACTCCATCGGCGAGAAGACGCGCGACGCGCAGGCGGCGCTCCTGGAATTGGCACAGCGGCACAGAGAGGCCGTGCTGCCCGGCTACACGCATCTGCAACGCGCGCAGCCTGTGCTCTGGGTACACTGGTGCCTGGCCTACTTCGAGATGCTGGCGCGCGACCGCGAGCGGCTCGCGGAAGTGCGCGCGCGCGTCAACGTCATGCCGCTCGGCTCGGCGGCGCTCGCTGGCACGGCTTACCCGATTGACCGCGAGGCGGTGGCGCGCGCTCTGGGGTTCGACGATGTCTCGCGCAACAGCCTGGACGCCGTCAGCGACCGCGACTTCTGCATTGAATTTCTGAACGCCGCGTCGCTCATCATGCTGCACCTCTCGCGGCTCGCCGAAGACCTCATCCTTTACTCGACGGCAGAGTTCGGCTTCGTGGAGCTGGGCGACCTTGTCTCCACGGGGTCGTCGCTGATGCCGCAGAAGAAGAACCCTGACTCTATGGAACTGGTTCGGGGCAAGGCGGGGCGCGTCTTCGGCCACCTCGTCGGCTTGCTGGCGACGATGAAGGGATTGCCGCTCGCCTACAACAAGGACATGCAGGAGGACAAGGAGGCGGTCTTCGACGCGGCTGAGACTGTGGGGGGCGCGCTCGAAGTGACGGCGACGGTGCTGAGGAACGTGTCGCTGCGCGAAGAGCGGACGCGTGATGCTGCGTCGCGCGGCTACATGAACGCGACGGAGCTGGCGGACTACCTGGCGCGCAAGGGCGTGCCGTTCCGTGAGGCGCACGAGACGGTCGGCCGCGTCGTCCTGCGCGCCATCGAGCGCGGCTGCGAACTGCAAGACCTCGCGCTTGACGAGATGCGCGCCTTTTCGCAGGCCATCGAAGAGGACGTTTACCCTGCGCTCTCGCTCGAACAGACTCTAGGGACGAAGTCGCAGACGGGCGGAGCCTCCCCCGCTCGCGTCGCCGAAGCCATCGAGCGGGCGCGCTCGTCGCTGGCGGAGAGAGAGAGTGATTGACGCTTCGCGCGAATTGCCGTATGTTCGCGTGGATTTCGTGACCCTGCTGCTTAGTTAGGAATGGCTCCGCTTGTCAGCACAAATCTTGCCGCAATACAGATGGGCCTCGACTTGAATGAAGAAGATTGACCGCCTGGGTTGGGCGGCAGGCATCTCCTTCGTCAGCCACGGCGTGCGCGTCGGCGTTCGGGTCAACAGCCCCGAAGCGCTGGCGCTCGTGCAGGACTATTTCCCGCCGGGGTGGAAGCCTTCGCGCGCGCCCGTGGTCGAGCGGCTCTACTCGCTCATTCTGGGCCAGGGCGACGAAGCCGCGCGCGGCGCGCGCCGCTTCAGCCTCTTCTACAGGGACCTCGCCAGGCTCGCCCGCACGAAGGACCGCGAAGAGGCGCTCGCGCTGTTCGAGTCGGACTTGCACCTGCACGTGGCGACCGAGGCGCGGCGCAGGGTCTTCGTCCACGCGGGCGTGGTCGGCTGGAAGGGGCGCGCGCTCGTCGTCCCCGGCCGCAGCCACAGCGGCAAGACGACGCTGATCGCGGAGCTGGTCAGGGCCGGGGCGACTTACTACTCGGACGAGTACGCCGTGCTGGACGCGCGGGGCCGCGTCCACCCGTACCCCAGGCCGTTGCAGATTCGCGCGGGCGAGACGGGCAGACAAAGCCGTCACGCCGTAGAGACATTGGGTGGGCGCGCGGGCCGCAGGCCGCTGCCGGTCGGGCTCGTCGTCTTGAGCCATTACAGGCCGGGGGCGAAGTGGCGGCCGCGCAAACTGTCCGCCGGGCACGGGGTGTTGGAACTTTTGGCACAGACCGTCTCGGCGCGCAACCAGCCCGAGCGTGTTTTCGACGCTCTTCAACAGGTGGCGACCCGCGCGCTGATTCTGAAGGGCGCGCGCGGCGAAGCGGCGGAGTTGGCCGGCCAGCTTTTGCGGCTCCTGGAGGAGCGAGGCTGACGACTCTCAGAAAAGTTATTGCGACTTGCCGCCGGATTCTGCTAACTTTCAGTCGCTCTTATTCGATTCAAGCATCCGAATAGCCGCTATCAGGTAGAAGCGCCTCGCTGCGCGGATGGTTTTTTAAGCCGAGGAGGTCTCCGATGAGAGATAGAACCGCCCAGGTCTTACCTCTCGCCCGAACGGATCAACTGGTCGTGCAGGAGCTGCCAGACGAGGTGCTGGTCTACGACCTGGAACGTCACGCGGCGCACTGTCTCAACAAAGCTTCGGCGGCGGTCTGGAAACGCTGCGACGGGAGGACGACCGTCGCGGAGATGACGCGCCGGCTCGGACGGGAGTTTGACTCCCCGGTTGACGAGGACGTGGTCTGGCTGGCTTTGGCCCAGTTGCGGAAGTTCCATCTGCTGGAGGATGGAAGCGGGAGCCTGGCGATGCGTAAAGTCTCGCGGCGCGATCTGGTGCGAAAGTACCTGCCGGCCGCGCTGGCCGTCCCGCTCATCCTGTCCGTGCCCGCGCCGACGCCCGCGCAGTCGTTAAGCAAGTGCGCAGGCCCGTGCGAGCCCTGTGACTTCCCCACCAATCCTTGCTGCCCCGGCCTCGGTTGCGACGGGATATGTTTCCCGTGCGGAGCTGAGCCGGAGCGGGGGTCCACGAAGCAGCCACAACCCTGATGGGCGAATCAATCGCTCAATCCAACGGCCAACTGCTGGCGGCGATGCTCGCGGGCTGTTGGCGTCTCGCGCCGCCTCCGCTCGATTGTTCCGCGGCCGAGTTGGAAGAGGTTGCCCCGCTGCTCATCAGGTCCGGGGCCGCGTCTTTGTGTTGGCGGCGGCTGCGGGATTCCGAACTGCGCGCGATTCCTGCGGCGTCGGCGATGCAGCAGGCTTACCGCTACAACATTCTCCGCACAGCCATCCACGAACAAAAGATCGAGAGGGCGGTCGGCGTCCTGCGCGCCGCGGGCGTCGAGCCGATTCTGGTCAAGGGCTGGGCCGCGTCGCGGCTCTACCCGGAGCGGGGCCTGCGGCCTTACGCGGACATAGACCTCTGTGTGTACCCGGAGCAATTCGGCGACGCGGGGGCTGCGCTCTGGGAAGCCCTGGCTTACGAGTGCTCCGAGGTGGACCTGCACAGCGGCTTCGCGCGGTTCGGCGGCGGGAGCGTGGAGGAGATTTACGCGCGCTCTCAACTGGCGCGGGTCGGCGAGACGGACGTGCGCGTGCCGAGCGCGGAAGACCACCTGCGCGTCCTCTCGATTCACATGTTGCGCGAGGGCGCGTGGCGTGCCCTCTGGCTGTGCGACGTGGCGGCGAGCGTCGAGGCGGCCGGAGACGACTTTGACTGGGGCCGTTGTTTGACCGAAGACCGCAGGCGGGCCGGCTGGGTGAATTGTGCCATCAGGGCCGCGCACGAATTGCTCGGCGCGGACATCAGTCATACCCCCGCGGCGCGTGCGGAGAGGCCGCTGCCGCGCTGGCTCGTCCCGACCGTTTTGAAGGAGTGGGGTTCTAGAATGCCTTCGGTGCCAGAGCGGCACCGCGCGCCGATGGCCTACCTGCGCTCGCCGGCCGGAATCCTGCGGGGACTGCGCCATCGCTGGCCCAATACCATAGAGGCCACCGTCCGCGTCGGCGCGCCCTTCAACGACTGGCCGCGACTGCCCATCCAACTCGGCAACTGCGTCGCCCGCACCGTCAAGTTCGCGGCGCGGCTGCCGAGGTCGCGCGCCGGGCGATAGAGGCACGCAGAAGATTTCAGCCCCGCCAGGGGCGACGTGAAAATAGCTCAGCGCTTCAGCGCTGAGGAAGGGTTCGTAAAATTCTCTCTATCTTCCCTCCGCTTTCCGACTCCCTCGCCCTGTCAGTTTAAACGCTCGTGCTGTTCGGAATATTCTCTGGCAGAAAGTAGGGGTAAACGAGCAGTCCGGGTTGCGCGGCCCGTTGCTGATTACGCGCCACGATCTGGTCGCGGTCTACTGTCACCAGGAGTTGCTGGTACTTTCGTACTAACTGCTCCGAGCCGTCCTCGGCGCAGAGGTGGTAGTCGAAGAGTTGGTCGTAGTGGTAGTAGGCCAGGGCATAGCTGGTCTTGAACTGCGCCGCGGTCGCGTCCTTGCCGGGCAACAGTCCGACGAGTGCGCCCTCGTTGACGACGCCCTGGAGCGGCTCCGCCGTGATCAGTCCCGGCGCGTTCGGAACAAAGTTCGTGAACTCGGTCTGCGGGAAGTTGACTGCGGCGTGCTGCGGCCCTGCCGTCCAGATGATCCTCTGGACGATGTTGCTTAACTGCGAGCGCGTCGTGATCTTGTCCGGGAAGCCGGGCGCCTTGCCCGCGCCGCCATCGGATGCGCCGGACAGTTGCTGCGCCCAGTTCTGCAACTCGTAATCGCCGGTCACGTCCGTCTCGCTCTTGTAATAGAGGCCGATATATTCATCAACATACTGGCCGATGCGGTTCCAGATCAGAAGGCCGTCGTCGCGATAAGGATAGTAAGGGAGTTTCCCCGTGTCGCTTACACCGCGCCCTTTCAACTGTGCCGGAAGTCCCATGTCATCGAACGTCCACGACGCGTAGGTTTGCTTGATCAACGTCATCGCGCCGGAGAGTCGCACGTCCAGGACCTGATCCACCAAACCGCCGGGGTTGACGAGCGTCAGCATCCCGATCTGGTTAATCACCATCAGGGCGGTCAGGTGTTTGTCGAGTAGGCGAAAGAGCGGGTGCTGCCAGGCTAAATGGCGGTGCGTTGCCAGGGCGAACGCCTCCTCGATTAGGTGCGTCATGGCGAGATGGTTGACGACCTGATTCTGGCTGAGATCAGCGCACTGAAGATACGACTTAGCCATCAGCCACTCGTAGTTATCTTCATCCGGGGCTCCTTGCGGCGCGAGATAGACGTAATCATCGACGGGGTTCTGCGTAAGTTGAATGGCTAAAGGCATGAGGCCGGGGAACTCTTTCGGCTTGACGTAGAGGGCGACGGGGGCCATCTGAAATTGCCCGTCCGGGACGACTCCTTGCAGCGAGGCGTAGTCGGTGACGTAGAGCCGGCCTTCCTGCATGATGTCCGTCAGCGTCTGACCATTGTACTGAGCGTCGAGGATGATCGACGAGAGTTTCGGACTAAGAACGCTCCACTGGACACCCTCGTCCCCGCTGTTGCCGGTGACGAAGCTGACGGCGAGCGGGTTAAGGCCGGCCAACCGCTGCGAGCCGAAGACGCCGTCGTCCTTCCATGTGCCATTCTGAGCGATGTCTGGGACGGTAAAGAGCGTGAAGATATTCTTGTAGTCATCCAGCTTGGAGAAGTCTGCATTCCCCGTCTCGAATTTCCAGATTTCGACGTCGGCGAAGATTTTCGCTTGAACGCCAAGCCAGCCTTCGACCCAGTCGAGGATTTCGGCGGCCTGCAACGCGGCGGCGCGTTCAACCGCCATCGGCATCGGGAGGCCGGACATCGGGTTGTAAGCGTAAATCTGTTGAGCGACGAAGAGCTGCGCGGCGCGCTTCGCCTGCTCCTTGAGCTTATCATTCTGTGGCAGCGTGGGCGCGCAAGACATACTGCTTTCGGGGCGCTGTAGCAGTTCTCCAAATTTATTCAGCACAGAACTGTCTATGTTTTCCGGCATGGGGTTCTCCTTTGTGACTCTTGAGATGAAGTCATTAGCCTCTTGTAAATCAGAGGTCAGAGGCAGTTGGTTTCAGGCAGAAAATTTTCGCCGCCAGACAATACCCTCACGACAAATCATTCCGATTCTGGGCGGTGCAGTTGAGCAGGAGTGAAGGACCAACTCAACAGGCGGCGTAATAGCGGGGCGGAGTCTATAGCGGGAACCCTTTTTAGTCAATCCTCAGCGATTCTCTTTGTCGCCGCCCTAATTACGAGGTCCGGCGAAAATGCCTTGATGCCGAGAAAAGTTGAAAGGGTCGCGGCGTCGCTCCCGAAGCTGTCGAGTTGATACATCGGGTCCAGGCCGTTAACGACCAGATGCAGGTTGAGGCCGCTTTTAGTCGTCGAGTAAGCCATCGGCGGCAGCAGCGGGTCAAGAGGAGCCCACTTTCCGCCAAAACCAAGAGCTTTCAGAATCGGCTCTGCCTCGCCTCTCATGGCGATGACGAAAAGTATGCTTTTGACGTTCATAGTCCCTCCTCAGCCGTCAGCGATTTTACCCGGCCTGTCGCGTAATCTGGCGCCGGGCAAGAGAAAGGGCGCTCGAACTCTGCTCACTCCCCAAGGTACGCTTCCTTGATGCGCGGGTCGGCGGCGAGGTCCGCGGAGGGGCCTTCCATGACGATCTTGCCGGTCTCCAGGACGTAGGCGCGGTCGGAGTGTTTGAGGGCGGCGTGGGCGTTCTGCTCGACGAGCAGGATGGTGGTGCCTCTGCCGCGAATGTCCTCGATGGCCTCGAAGATGGTGTGGACGACGAGCGGGGCCAGCCCCAGCGAGGGCTCGTCAAGCAGCAGCAGGCGCGGGCGCGACATCAGAGCGCGGCTCATGGCGAGCATCTGCTGCTCGCCGCCTGAGAGCGTGCCGGCCTTCTGCGCCTCACGCTCCTTGAGGCGCGGGAACATCTGGAAGGCGCGGTGCATGTCCTCCGCGATCTCCGCGCGGTTCGACTTGAGGTAAGCGCCCATCTGCAAATTCTCGCGCACCGAAAGGTTGGCGAAGACGCCGCGTCCCTCCGGCGACATGGAGATGCCGCGCGCCACCAGCCTGTGCGTCGGCACGCCCTGAATCTCCTGGCCCTCGAAGAGGATGCGCCCCACGGTCGGCTCCAGGAGCCCCGTGATGGTCCGCAGGGTCGTCGTCTTCCCCGCCCCGTTCGCGCCGATCAGCGTCACGACCTCGCCCTGCCCGACGTGCAACGAGACGCCCGTCAGCGCCTCGATGGCGCCGTAGTTCACAGAGATGTTTTCGATGGTCAGCATAAAATCAGAAGTCAGAATATAGGAGTCAGGAGTCAGGAGAAAAGAAGATCAGAATTGGTCTTAGGCTTTCATTCTGACTTCTGACTTCTGACTCCTGACTTCTAGTCTCCTAAGTACGCCTCGATCACTGTGGGGTCGTTCCTGATCTGCTCGGGCAGGCCGAGGGCTATGGACTTGCCGTAGTCCACGACCTGTATGCGCTCGCAGATGCCCATGACGACCTTCATGTTGTGCTCGACGAGGAGGATGGTCAGGCCGAAGCGGTCGCGGATTTCGCGGATGAGCCCGATCAAATCTTCCTGCTCCGAAGGGTTCATGCCGGCAGCCGGCTCGTCCAGGAGCAAAAGCTTCGGGCGCGTGGCGAGCGCGCGCACGATCTCCAACCTCCGCTGGTTGCCGTAAGGCAGACTCGTGCCGCCCTCGTTCTGCAAGCGGTCGAGGTTGAAAATCTTGAGCAGTTCCAGACAAAAGTCCTTGTGCTCGCGCTCGTCGCGTGCAAAGCGCGGCGTGCGGAAGACGGCGTCCACCAGGTTCTGCCGCGCGTGGCGGTGGCAGGCCGTCATCACGTTCTCAAGCACGTTCATGCCTGGGAAGAGGCGTATGTTCTGGAACGTGCGCGAGACGCCGCGGCGCGAAATCTGGTGCGGGCGCAGGCCGTCTATGCGCTTGCCCTCGAAATAAATCTCGCCCTCGGTCGGCTGGTAGACGCCGGTCAGCAGATTGAAGATGGTCGTCTTGCCCGCGCCGTTCGGCCCTATGAGGCCGTAGATTTCGCCTGGGTAGACATCCATGTCGAGCGTGTTGACGGCGACGAGGCCGCCGAAGCGAATCGTGCAGCGCGTCGTGCGTAGCACGGCCCCGCTCGCGTCCACACGCTCTTGCGAGCGGGCTGTGCGCGCCGCCTCCGTGATGATGCCGTCTTCCTGAGTCGCGCGGACTGCGTCCTGTTCCGGTTGCCCGCTCATCTGTTCTCCCTCTCCTTGTACGGGTCTGCCGTCGGCGCGTCGCGCTCGGCGATGGGCACGCCGCCCGCCCCCCCGACGGCCACGTCCCCTTCGGGCCGCTTCTGCGCGCGCTTGAGCCAGTTGAAGCCAAGCTCGCTGTGGCCCAGGAGGCCCTGCGGCCGCGTCAGCATCATGGCAATCAGGAGCGCGGAGTAGATGACCAATCGATAGTTGGCGATGTTGACGCCCGCCGCGCTGAGCCTGTAGTCCAGGTTAAGCCCGTTAAGCAGGACAAGGCGGCTGATCGTGAAGAGCGCAACGTAAAAGAGCATGACGAAGATGGCGTGCGGCCACCCGCTGCGGATGGCCTCGGGCAGGCGCTCGCGCCCGATGGCCCGCAGGAGCACGGCCGCCAGCGGAATCAGCGCCAGCGCGATGACGATCTCGTAGGGGTAGGTGCGCAGCAGCTCAGGCAAAGCGGTAATCACGACCGCGCCCAGGATGGAGCCCGTGATCGAGCCCATCCCGCCGAGCACGATCATGATGATGACCTCGAATGAGCGGAAGAACTGGAAGTCTGCCGTGCTCAGGAACGAGTTGTAGTGCGCCCAGAGCCCGCCGGCGATTCCGGCAAACGCCGAGCTGATGACGAAGGCCAGCACCTTGTAGCGCGTCGCGTTGATGCCCATCGCCTGGGCCGCCAACTCGTCCTCGCGGATGGAGACGAGCGCGCGGCCCGTGTCCGAGCGGACGATGTTGTAGACGACGACGATGGTGATGACGGCAAAGAGACCTATCCAGAAAAAGTTGGCGTACTGCGGGATGGTCGCGCGCCCCTCCCACGGCGCTATCGCTCCCGAAAACCCGGTCGGGCCGCCGACGCGCTGGACGTTGACCAGGAGGATGCGGATGATCTCCGCGAACCCCAGAGTGACGATTGCCAGGTAGTCGCCCCGCAGGCGCAAGGATGGGATACCGACGACGAGCCCGGCGAGCGCCGCAGCCAGCGCGGCGACCAGAAGCACCAGGAGAAAGACTATGGCCTGCGCGGGAGCCGCGCCTATCATCGCCGTTAGCTTCTCCTCAAACCCCTGCGTGTAGTAGACGGTGAGGAACGCGGAGGCGTACGCGCCGACCGCCATGAAGCCCGCGTGCCCGATGGAGAATTGTCCCGTGAAGCCCGTGATCAGGTTGAGCGAGACGGCGAGGATGATGTTGATGCCCGCGAGCCGCAGGAGATGCGAGTAGTAGTACGGCAGCCCGAAGCCGTAAAACCCCTCGTTGCTCATCGCCGAGTTCAACGCGATGAGCACAAAGGCTATGACGAGCGCGCCGACAAGTCGTTTGATGAAAGGAGGCATAAGTTAAATGATGAATGCGGAATGATGAATGATGAATTAGAAAGCGGTTGTTTTTAATTCATCATTCATCATTCATCATTCCGCATTCAGTCAGACCTTCTCTTGCACGGTCGAGCCGAGCAGCCCGGCGGGGCGCAGCAGCAGGACGAGAATCAGGATCATAAAGGCGACGGCGTCGCGGTAAGACGACGCCAGGCCGATGTCGCTGCCGTAGGCGACGACCATCGTCTCGGCCACGCCGATGACGAGGCCGCCGAGCACCGCGCCAGGGATGTTGCCGATGCCGCCGAGCACGGCCGCGACGAACGCCTTGAGGCCCGTGATGATGCCCATCAAGGGGTCTATGCTCGGGTTGTACTGCGCCGTCAGGACGCCGCCGGCCGCCGCCATCGCCGAGCCGAGCGCGAAGGTGAAGGCGATGACGACATCCGTGTTGATGCCCATCAGCTTCGCCGAGTTGAGATTGAAGGAGACGGCGCGCATCGCCGTCCCGATTTTCGTCTTGTAGATGATCCATTGCAGCAGGATCATCAGCAAGATCGAGATGACGAAGATGATGATCTGCGGCATGGAAATCCGCACGTCGCCGAAGAGATTGAAGGCTTCGTTCTTGACGAGCGAGGGGAACGACTGCTGCGCCGAGCCGATCTGCGCGACGAACAGGTATTCGATGAGGAGCGAGACGCCGATGGCCGTAATCAGCGTCGTCATGCGCGAATACTTCCTGACCGGCCGGTAGGCGAAGCGCTCGATGGCCATCCCGACGAGGGCCGCGCCGACCATCGCGCCGATGAGGACGAGGGCGAGCCCGCCCCAGAGCGACTGCCCCACGGTGTCCGCGTTGTAGCTGTTAAAGCCTGTGCCGTAGCCCAGCGCCCTCGACACCCACAGGCCGATGAACGCGCCGACCATGTAGACGTCGCCGTGCGCGAAGTTAATCAGGCGCAGGATGCCGTAGACCATCGTGTAGCCGAGCGCGATGAGCGCGTAGATGGCCCCGATGTTCAGCCCGTTGATGAGTTGTTGGACAAAATAATCCATCGCAAGCTTCCCGCTCTCGGTTTTGGCACAAACTTGATGACGGTCGCGGCCCCGCGAAGGCCCTTACGTTCTTACTGCGTCGCCGCCGCCGGAGACGCGCTGGCGCCCGCGGGCGACGCCGCCGGAGACGCGCCGGCCGTGGTCGGCGGCGTCATGCCGTCCGGGTAGATGGTCTCCTTGTACGCGAACTGGCGCGCCGCCGGCTTGAGTTCGAGCACGGCGGCCGGCTTGTCCACGTTGCGCTCGGCGTTCATCGTGATGGTGCCTGTGACGCCAGGGAAGTTCTTCGTCTGCGCGATGGCGTCGCGCAGCTTGGCGCTGTCGGTCCCGCCGGCCCGCTTGAGGGCGTCGCCCAGGACTTTCATCGCGTCGTAGCCGAGCGCCGCCAGCGCGTCGGGGGCGACGCCGCCATAGCGCGCCTTGTAGTCTGTGACGAACTTCTGTATCTCCGGTTTGGGATCGTCAATCGAGTAGTGGTTCGAGATGAAGCTGTTGGTCATCGCCTCGCCGCCGAGGTCCCAGAGTTGTGGCGCGTCCCAGCCGTCGCCGCCCAGGAGCGGGACGGTGATGCCCTGCTGGCGCGCCTGCTTGGCGATGACGCCGACCTGGCCGTAGTAGCCTGGGATGTAGATGACGTCCGGGTTGGTCGTGCGGATGGCCGTCAACTGGCTGCTGAAGTCGCGGTCGGTCTGCGTGTAGGTCTTCTCGTCCACGATAGTGCCGCCGAGCTTCGTGAAGCTCTGCTTGAAGAACTGTGTGAGCCCCTTGCTGTAGTCGGAGTTGAAGTCGGCGAGGATGGCGGCGCGCTTGGCCTTCAAGGTGGTCGCGGCGAACTTGGCCATCACCTCGCCCTGGAACGGGTCTATGAAGCAGACGCGGAAGATGTAGTCGCCGACCTGCGTGACCCTCGGGTTGGTCGAGGAGGGCGTGATCATAGGGATTTTAGCCTCCTGCGCCTTGGGCGCGGCGGCGAGCGAGTTGGTCGAGGCGACTTCGCCGAGGATGGCGTGGACCTGATCCTGGCGCAGGAGCTTGGTGACGACGGTCGTCACCTTGCCCGGCTCGCCCTGCTCGTCCTCGATGATGAGCTGAACCTGGCGGCCGCCGATGCCGCCCGCGTTGTTGATCTCGTCGCGGGCCATCTCGATGCCGTTTTTGGTTGACTGGCCGAAGCTGGAAGTCTGGCCCGAGAGGTCGAGGTACACGCCCACCTTGATGGGGTCGCCGCCGGCCGTGCCGCCGTCGCGCCGCTCGCAACTCGTACTCAGAAACATCGCGGCGACCAGTCCAAGAGCGATTAAAGTGCGTCTCATAGTTTACCTCGCTAGAAGCTTAATTTCGCTGAAACTCAGAAGCGGAAGATTGAAGCAGCGCACGTCCTCGGCCGGAGGCTCCCGGCCGTCCGGTCACACTGCTTTAGAGCATGCCTTCAAGTAGCGCGCACCGCGCGACACCCGTATGTTCTCATGGCTGTACTCAGCATAATAGCGGCGAGTCGGGCGCAGAAGCAAATTTGCCGCACGTGATTTTGTGGCGAACGAGGCGCATTATACCCATTTGCCGCCGCCTGTCGAGCTATTATCACGCCGCGGCCCAAAGAGAAACCGCTTTCGGGCTGCACTTTTCTTCGGCGGCATGTATATTCCGAGCCGGAGTTTCCCATGAGTGAGAACGAAAAAGCGCGTGCAGGCCGCGCGCCGGAACTGGGCGACATGAGCGCCGAAGAGTTCCGCCGCTTCGGCCACGAAGTCATTGACCGGGTCGCGGACTACCTCGAAGGCGTCGCCCGGCTCCCCGTTTTGGCACAGGTCAAGCCCGGCGAGCTTGTCTCTCAACTTCCGCAGAATCCTCCCGCCGAAGGCGAGGCGATGGAGAGCATCCTGGCGGACGTAGACCGCCTGATAGTGCCTGCGCTCACGCACTGGAACCACCCGTCCTTCTTCGCCTACTTCGCCACCTCCGCCTCTGCCCCAGGCATCCTCGGCGAACTCTTGACCGCGGCCTTCGACGTCAAGGCGATGCTCTGGCGCACGAGCCCCGCGGCCATAGAGCTTGAACAGGTCGCGCTCGACTGGCTGCGGCAGATGATGGGGCTCGATGCAGGGTTCGACGGCATCATCTACGACACGGCCTCGGTCGCCTCCATGCACGCGATTGCCGCGGCGCGCGAGGCGCTGAACCTGAGAATCCGCGAGGACGGGATGAGCGGGCGCGCGGACCTGCCGCTCCTGCGCCTCTACGTCTCCGAGCAGGCTCACTCGTCCATCGAGAAGGGCGCACTCACGCTCGGCCTGGGCCAACGCTCCGTCCGCCAGATTCCGGTGGATGCGGAATTCCGCATGGACGCTCAAGCCCTGGCGCAGGCAATTGATGAAGACAGGCGCGCGGGCTTTCTACCCTTCTGTGCGGTCGCCACCGTCGGCACGACCTCGACTTCGAGCATAGACCCTGTGCCAGAAATCGCGGACATCTGCGCGGGCGCGCGGATCTGGCTCCACGTAGACGCGGCCTACGCCGGCTCGGCGGCGATTCTCCCTGAGCTGCGCCACGTCCTCGCAGGCTCGGAGCGCGCGGACTCGCTCGTCACCAATCCGCACAAATGGCTTTTTACCCCCTTCGACCTCTCCGTCCTCTTCTCGCGCCGGATGGACGTGCTCAAGCGCGCCTTCTCGCTCGTGCCCGAATATCTCAAGACGAGCGAGGCCGAGACGGTGCGCAACGGGATGGACTACGGCATACAGCTCGGCCGCCGCTTCCGCGCTTTGAAACTCTGGATGGTCATACGCTACTTCGGCCGCGACGGCCTGGCCGCGCGCATCCGCGAACACTGCCGGCTGGCGCGCCTCTTCGCAACTCTCGTCGAAGAGTCAACGAACTGGGAGCTGCTCGCGCCCGTCCCCTTCGGCCTCGTCTGCTTCCGCGCACGCCCAGACGCGCCAGGGGAAACGCTTGACGCGCTTAACGAGGCGCTCATGAACAACGTCAACTCAAAGGGCGAGATGTTCCTCTCGCACACGCGCCTCAACGACCGCTTCACACTGCGCCTCGCCGTCGGCAACATCCGCACGACCGAGGCCCACATCCGCCGCGCCTGGGAAATCCTGAACGAACACCTATCCCTTCTAACCTAACCCTCAATATGCTATAAAACCTCTCCACCCTTTGCGCCTTAAGTTTTTTCTTTGCGCCTTTGCGCGAACCCTCCGCATGACCGAGAACGAACTTTCCAAACAGATCGTCAACGCGGCCTATACGATTCATACGACTCTCGGCCCCGGCCTCCTCGAATCAGTCTACGAAGCCACCCTCACACACGAACTCGAAAAGCGCGGGATTAAGGTTCTCCGCCAACAGGCGCTACCCGTCGTCTACGAAACCATTCGTATGGAGATAGGCTTCCGCGCAGACCTCATCGTCGGAGACAGGGTTATCGTGGAGATCAAATCAATCGAGGGTATTTCTCCGGTGCATCGGAAGCAATTATTGACTTACCTTCGTCTGGCGAATAAGCGTCTGGGGCTGCTTATCAACTTCAACGTAGAGTTTATCAGGGATGGGATTACGCGGGTGGTGAATGGGTTGTGAGAGGTGGGTTCTCGCAAAGGCGCAAAGGTAAGATTTAAGGCGCAAAGGGTTGAGTGGTGTAGTATGTTGACTTTAAGGTCGAAGGTGGAAGTTATATGCTGACTCATATTGTCGTCTGGAAATACCGCGCCGACGTGGAACAGGACGTGCGCGAGGAGCACTTGAACAGGCTGCGGCGGCTGCCCTCGGTCGTGCCGGAGGTCTTGAGTTTAAAGGTGGGGACTGACGTGCTCGGCCTGCCGCGCTCTTACGACTCGGGGCTGGTCGCCACCTTCCGCGACCGCGCCGCGCTCGACGCCTACACCGTCCACCCCGATCACATCTTGGTCGCGGACATGGGGCGCAACATCAGCGAACACGTCGTCTCGGTTGACTTCGAGGACGAAGCGTAGCCGCGCAGCGAGATGAACTGGAAGTGGAAGCCGAACTGGAAAGGGATGCGGCGCTGGAAGAAAGTGGCGCTCGTCGCGGTCGCGCTTTTTCTGCTTTTTCAGATTCCCTTCATCTACCGGCGCATCCGTCTCGGCAAGCTCTACTCGGCAATTCAACAGGTCAACCACGAGCGCGCGGTCGATGACGCGAAGAACCCTTACGCCTCTTACGCGGGCGTGATTCACGTTCATTCCAGTTTGGGCGGGCACAGCCTCGGCCACTTCGAGGAGATCATAGAGGCCGCGCGGCGGAACAACCTCCGCTTCGTCGTGATGACGGAGCACACTTCCTCCGTGATGGACACTTCGGCGATGACCTTGAAGGGAGAGCACGCGGGCGTCCTCTTCGTGGGCGGCAACGAAGTCAACACGGCGAGCCACGACCGCCTGCTGCTCCTGCCCGGAAGTAATGAAGCCTCTACGTCAAACACCGTCGGGACCGCCCAGGTCATCGAAGGCCAGAAGACGCGCGGCGGCCTGTCCTTCGTCGCCTACCCGCAAGAGTTTCAGAGCTGGGACGCACAGGGCTACGACGGCGTGGAGGTCTACAATCTCTACACCAACACGAAAGAGATTAATTACTTCGTCACCTTCTTCGACTGGCTCTGGTCTTACTGGAGCTACCCTGACCTGATGTTCGCGCGCTTCTACGAGCGGCCGTCCCATGCGCTCTCGAAGTGGGACGAGCTGACGAAGAGCCGCAAGGCCGTCGCCGTCGCCGGTGCCGACGCGCACTCGAACGTCGGCCTCCAACTGGGTGACCGCACCGGGAAGAGTCTCATCGGCGTCCACCTGGACCCTTACGAGAGAACTTTCAGCGTCGTCCGCAACCACGTCCTGATTGAGAGTGAAGAACCTTTGACGACCGAGACGCTGCTCGACGCGCTCCGAAGCGGCCACAGCTATATCGCCTTCGACCTCTTCGGCGACTCCGACGGCTTCGCCTTCACGGCCGACAACAACCGTGACAAAAAGATCATGGGCGACGAGATAGAGCTGCTTGACGGCGTTCGCCTCGCCGTCGTCACGCCCGTCGCGAGCCGCACGCTGCTCATCAAGGACGGCCAAGTCATACGCGACGAGGGCAGTTCGGTGCGCCAGGAATTTCAGGTCACAGAGCGCGGCGTCTACCGCGTCGAGGTCTACCTCCCACAGCTCGGCCCGCTCGTCGAGGGTAAGCCGTGGATCATCTCGAATCCGATTTACGTGAGGTGAAGCGAGAGGGCGAGCGTCCCCCAGACACGACAACGCCCCACACAGTTTTAACAACCCTGTGGGGCGCGCGCGTGCCGGAAAGCTCCTGACACTATTTTTTGGAAGCGGTGCTTAAGCCACCGGCTACTGTAGAGAGTCTAGTGTTTGACTCTTCGCTCGCTCTCAATTCCTAGTGTTGGCGGAACTGCGCGAGTACAGCTTCCCTCAACTTGTACCAGTGTCCCGGATTTTATCCCCACTCCACGGAGCCTGTCAACCCCCATCTTGACCGCACCGTTACGGGACGTGGGCACGGCCCCTCGAAATCGCCCGCGCTCATGCTGTATATTAACCGCCAGACCCCTATGGCCCTGCGAAACGAAAAGACGGCCGCCGAAGAGGGCCGCGAGCCCCTACAGACGCCGCAGCAAGTATCCAACCTGACGCCGCCCTCGCCCGGCGCCTGCGAGCAACTGCCGATGGTCGGCTGGTACGACCCGCGCCAGCTCATACGCACGGGCATCCAGGTCGTCATCTCGACCATCTTCGGCCGCCACTCAGACCGCCGCCTCGTCGAAGCGCTCGCCTCCGGCAAGCCTGAGATTTACGACTACACGCGCCACTACAAGGACGACGGGCGCGACGTGTGCGAGCTGGACGAGACGCGCCCGCGCGAGGAGATCTGGATCGACTACGTCGCAGACACGGGCGAGGGCTGGAACTCGACCTACGGCGTCGCCTACCATCTGGCCGAAGACTCGATTGATTTGGAGTACGCGGACGCCGCGACGGGCGTGACCAGGAACGTCACGGTGCGCCGCGGCGACGTGTTCCTCTTCGGCGGCGATCAGGTCTACCCTGCGGCTGACCGCATAGAGTACGACCGCCGCTTAGTTAAACCCTACGAGCACGCCTACCCGCACGCGTTGCGCGAGGAGCACCCGCACCTCTTCGCCATTCCGGGCAATCACGACTGGTACGACAGTCTCATCTCTTTCTCGCGCCTCTTCTGCTCGAAACGCTGGTTCAGCGGCTGGCGCACGCGCCAGAGTCGCAGCTACTTCGCGCTGAAGCTGCCGCACGGCTGGTGGCTGCTGGGGACGGACATGCAGCTCGGCTCAGACATAGATGCGCCGCAGGTCGAATACTTCAAGAGCGTGGCGGCCGAGATTAAGGAGACGGATCGCATCATTCTGTGCCACGCCGAGCCGCACTGGATTTTCTCGAAGATGTACGAGCACATGGACTCCAGCATCTCCGAGAGCAACCTCTCTTTCCTCGAAGAGATGCTGGGCAAGAAGGTCGCAGTCTTTATCGCTGGCGACCTGCACCACTACCGCCGGCACGAGGCGACCGACGAGTCCTCCACGCAGAAGATCACGTCGGGCGGCGGCGGCGCATTTCTGCACCCGACTCACGACGGGAGATTCGGCACGGACGTTTCCGTCCTCAGAGAGAAAAGCTCCGGCCGCGTCTTTCAAAAGAAGGTAGCCTTCCCGCCCGAAGAGGTTTCGCGCAGGCTCAACTGGCGCAACCTGATTTTTCCTTTTCTTCCGGGGAACCAGAGCTGGTCGTTCGGTTTTCTGACCGCCGGCCTCTACCTGTTGACGACGCTGGCCGTCGTCTCCGACTTCAAGCACATAGAGGAGACGGCGACGGGCCTGCTCTCGGTCGTCGGCCTCAAGAACATTATTGGCACAGCGCTCCATAGCGTGCTCAACAGCCCCGTGACGCTCTTCTTCGTGCTGCTCATCGTCCTCGGCTTCGTCCTCTTCACAGACACGCACTCGAAGCTACACCGTTGGCTCATGGGCGGGGGGCACGGGCTGGCGCACATCATCTCGGCCTTCGCCGTGACGCTCGGCTCCATCTACTTCGTCATCTACCTGTCGGGCGAGAACTCTGGCGCGTGGGTCTACACGATGACGCAGGGGCCGCACGTCTTCAACTTCGACCTGAGGATTCTGCTGACGGTGGCGCTGGTCTTAGTCGGCGGCTACGTCGTCGGCTCGTTCATACAGGGGCTCTACCTGCTCGTCTCGCTCAACGTCTTCGGCCGCCACTTCAACGAGTCCTTCTCGACCATCGCCGTCGAGGACTGGAAGAGCTTTCTCAAACTGAGGATTGACCGCGCGGGCGATTTGACTATCTACCCCGTGGGCATCCGCCGCGTGCCGCGCAAGTGGAAGAGGAACGACGCCGCCGTCGGCGCGCGCCTCGTCCCGGACACAGAGCGAGACCCGCGCGCCACGCCGCCCGCGCTGATAGAGCCGCCCATCATCCTGCGGAGCACGACCGCGACCGCGACCGGCGTCGTCGACGCCAAGAAGATGTGACCGTGATGGCGAACAACGAGGTCATCCACTTTAACTTCGTGCAAGTTCAATAAGACGCGGCGTTCTAGCCCTGCCGGGAGGCGTTTGACTGTCCGGCGCCTGACGCGCTTTGAAATCTCCCTTGATTGATTGCGGTTATCTTTTGACGTGAGCGAGAACGAACACCCATGAAGCATCTCAGATTGATTCTCAGCCTCTCCCTGATATTCTTTATCTTCGCGGGCAGCATCCCCCGTGTCAGCGGCGTGGCGTCCGCGGCCGCCGAGAAGGCTGTCGTCGCGGACCAGTCCGATGGAGAACAGATGAAAGAAGGACTACAGTTTCGCCTGAGCCAGGGCGGGGGCCAGCCCGAGGCGCGCACGAACGTCCCCGTCGCAGAGACCGCGCGCCTCTCGGACGCCGAAGTCCAGAACGTCTTCAAGCGCCTGCCGCCGATTAAGGCCGAAGGCGGCGACCAGCAGGAGTTCGCGCTGCGCGACAAGTCGCTCCCGCCCCCGCGCACGGGCCGCACCGTCAACATCTCCTTCCCCGCGTCCGAGCCCGTCCCGACGCCAGACCAGAGGGCCGCTGGGCCGCTCGAAGTCCTGCGCTTCTCGCCCGAGGGCGAAGTCCCGCTCGCGCCGCAACTCAGCATCACGTTCTCGCAGCCGATGGTCGCCATCACTTCCGTGGACGACCTAGCTGCGCAGGACGTGCCCGTCAGACTGTCGCCGCAGCCCCCAGGCAAGTGGCGCTGGGTCGGGACGCGCACGCTGCTTTACGCCCCGGACAACCGGCTCCCGATGGCGACGGAGTTCACCGCGACCGTGCCGGCCGGCACGAAGTCCGCTAACGGCGGCGTGATTGCGGCCGAGAAGACCTGGAAGTTCGCCACCCCGCCGCCGACGCTCAGGAGCAGTTACCCAGACTCGGTCACGCCGGTCTCGCGCGAGCAGTTGATGTTCGTCGAGTTCGACCAGCGCATAGACCCTGCGGCCGTGTTGCGGACGATTAAAGTTCAGGGCGGGTCGGGCTACTTGAAACTCCGCCTCGCCACCGAGCAGGAGATTGCGGCCGACAAGGTCATCAGCCAACTCGTCAAGTACGCCGAACAGGGCCGCTGGCTCGCGTTCCGCGCCGTCACCGAGACGGGAGAGACTCAGTCTGCGCTCCCCGCAGCGAGCAATCTGAACGTCGAGATAGGCCCCAACACGCCCTCTGCCGAAGGCCCGCGCACGAACCCCATCGTGCAGGGCTTCTCCTTCCACACCTACGGCCCCTTCAAGGTCATCGAGCACAGATGCGGCTACAATAACCGCTGCACGCCCTTCGACCCCTGGACGATCGCGTTCTCGAACCCAGTGGACGCGGACGCCTTCGACATGTCGAAGATTCGCGTCGAGCCCGAAGTGCCCGGACTGAAGGTGAACGTCTACGGCCAGCAGATGCACATCGAAGGCGTCAAGCGCGGCCGCACGACTTACAAGGTCACCATAGATCGCTCGCTCAAGGATCAGTTCAATCAGACGCTCGGCTCGGATGTCGCGTTGACCTTCAACGTCGGCCCGGCCCTGCCGTCGCTCGCCTCCAACGGCAAGGCGTTCGTCGTCCTAGACCCGTCGGCCCCGCGCACCTTCTCCGTCTACAGCGTCAACTTCAAGACGCTCAAGGTCCGCCTCTACAAGGTGCAGCCTGAGGACTGGAACACCTTTGTGCGCTACATGCGCTTCACCTACGACTACTACGAGGATACGAAGCAGAAGCAGTCCGTCCCGCCGGGCACGCTCGTCTCGCAGAAGACGGTCACCGTCAAAGGCCAGCCCGAAGAGATGACGGAGACGCGGCTTGAACTACAGCCTGCGCTCGACAACGGCCTGGGCCACGTCGTCGTCGTCGTAGAGGCCGGCGTGGGCGCGAAGAAGCGCGAGCGCCAATCGGTCGAGGCGTGGGTGCAGTCAACCAACATTGGGCTCTCCGCGTTCGCCGACAACGAAGACCTCTTCGCGTGGACGACCTCGCTCAAGGAGGGCAAGGCGCTCTCCGGCGTCCAGCTCAGAATCCACCCGCTCAATGTTGCTGGCGAGAGCGGCATGTTCGGCCTCGCACGCATCCCGCTCAAGACGCTGACGAAGAATGAATCCAGCATCCTCATCGCGCGGCAGGGACGCGACGTGGCCTTCATGCCGGAGCATGAGGAGTGGTGGAACACTGGCACAGGCTGGTACAGGCGCGAGGCGGTGGACGCCTTGCGCTGGTTCGTCTTCGACGACCGCAAGATGTACAGGCCCGGCGAGGAAGTCCACATCAAGGGCTGGATTCGCAAAGTCGGCGGCGGCAAGCTCGGCGACATAGAGTTGGCCGGCCAGGGCGCGGGCCGCACAGTCTCTTACGGGGTCAGAGACTCGCAGGGCAACGAAGTCCTGAAGGGCACGGCCGCCATCAACGCGCTCGGCGGCTTCGACACCAAGTTCAAGCTGCCCCCGACGATGAACCTGGGCTACAGCTACGTTAATCTTCTGGCCGACCAGGCGACCATCAGCGGCGGGTCAACGCAGCACTACATTCAGGTACAGGAGTTCCGCCGCCCAGAGTTTGAAGTCACGACGCAAGCTTCCGAAGGCCCGTTCTTCGTCAAGGGCTTCGCCGAGACGACCGTCTCCGCCTCCTACTACGCTGGCGGCGGACTGCCGAACGCCGAAGTCAACTGGAACGTCACCTCGCAGCCGACCGTCTACACGCCGCCCAACCGCCAGGACTTCACGTTCGGCGAGTGGGTTCCCTGGTGGCGCTCCTGGAACACGCCGAGCCAGAGCCACACAGAGACTTTCAGCGGACGCACGGATGCGGCGGGCAAGCACCGTCTGAGAATTGACTTCGACTCGGTCAAGCCGCCGCGCGCCTCCTCTGTGACGGCCACGGCGGCCGTCATGGACGTGAACCGCCAGCAGTGGGCCGGGACACAAACGCTGCTCGTACATCCCGCGGACCTCTACGTCGGCCTGCGCAGCAACCGCACCTTCGTCCAGCAGGGCGAGCCCCTCGTCGTCGAAGCCATCGTCACGGACCTCGACGGCAAGGCAATCGCCAACCGCCAGATCAAGATGCGCGCCGTCATGCTCGACTGGGTCTACGAGAAGGGCAAGTGGCAGCAGAAGGAGAAGAACCCAGAGGACTGCACCGTGCAGTCTGGCACGGATGTCGTCAAATGCACTTTCACGCCGAAGCTCGGCGGCCAGTATCGTGTGACGGCGCGGATTCAGGACGACCGCGAGCGGCCGAACGAGTCTGCGCTCACGCTCTGGGTCGCGGGCGGCAAGCAGCCGCCGAAGCGCGATGTCGAGCAGGAAGTCGTCGAGATGATTCCCGACAAGAAGGAGTACAAGGCGGGCGAGACGGCGGAGATTCTGATACAGGCTCCCTTCTCCCCGGCCGAGGGCGTGCTGACCTTGCGCCGCTCCGGGATTCTCAAGACCGAGCGCTTCCAGATGGACGGCCCGTCGCAGACGCTGAGGATTCCGATTGAAGAGGCGTACACGCCGAACCTGCACGTCCAGGTTGACCTGACGGGGATGGCCGCGCGCACGGACGACAAAGGGCAGGTTGACGACAAGCTGCCGAAGCGGCCCGCCTTCGCCAAGGGCGAGCTGAACCTACAGATTCCGCCCATCGAGCGCAAGCTCATGGTCTCGGCCAGCCCGCGCGACGGCGCGCTTGAGCCGGGCGCGGAGACTGTCGTCAACGTCGAAGTCAAAGACGCCGCGGGCCGCGGAGTCGCCGGCAGCGAGGTCGCGCTCGTCGTCGTGGACGAAGCGATTCTCTCGCTCACGGGCTACCGCATAGGCGACCCGCTCTACACCTTCTACGCGCAGCGCGGGGCCGACTCCACGGACCACCACCTGCGCGCCAGCATCCTGCTCGGCAACCCCGAAGACGTGCTGAAACAGGTGCAGGACCTGCCCAAGAACGGGCGCGGCCTCGCCGCCGGCGTGTTAGCGGAAGCCGCGCCGCCGCCCGCCCCCGTCTCGCAGGCCCGCCGCGCGGCGAAAACTGACAACTTCGCCTTCGACGGGATGGCCGACGCCGCCGGGGAGGAAAGGCCGGAAGCGAACGAGGCGATTCGCCTGCGCGAGAATTTCAACGCGCTGGCGGTCTTCGCCCCGGCTGTGTCAACTGATGCAAACGGGCGCGCGCAGGTGACGGTCAAAGTCCCTGACAATTTGACGCGCTACCGCGTGATGGCCGTCTCGGTCGCTGGAGGCAAACAGTTCGGCTCTGGCGAAAGTGTCATCACGGCGCGCTTGCCGCTGATGGCGCGTCCCTCCGCGCCGCGCTTCCTCAACTTCGGAGACCAGTTCGAGCTGCCCGTCGTCGTGCAGAACCAGACGGACCAGCCTATGAAAGTTGACGTGGCCGTGCGCGCGACCAACGCGTTGATGACGGACGGCATGGGCCGCCGCGTCACCGTGCCCGCGAACGACCGCGTCGAGGTGCGCCTGCCCGCGTCGGCCAACAAGGCCGGCACGGCCCGCTTCCAGGTCGGCGTCGTCTCAGGCCGCTGGTCGGACGCGGCCGAGATCAACCTGCCCGTCTGGACGCCCGCGACGACCGAAGCCTTCGCCACCTACGGCGAGATAGACGACTCGACGGCCATGATTCAACCGATCAAGGCCCCGTCGAACGTCTTCAAGCAGTTCGGCGGCCTGGAAATCACCACGTCTTCGACGCAGCTCCAGGCGCTCACCGACGCCGTGCTTTATCTCATGGCCTACCCGTACGAGTGCTCCGAGCAGTTGTCGTCGCGCATCCTCGCGGTCGCAGCGCTCAAGGACGTGCTGACGGCTTTCAAGGCCAAGGAGATGCCTTCGCCCGAGGAGATGCTCAAGGCCGTCTCGCGCGACATAGAGCGGCTGAAAGGCCGCCAGTCGGACAACGGAGGCTTCGGCTTCTGGCGGCGCGACGACGTGGTCTTCCCTTACGTCTCCGTACACGTCGCGCACTCGCTTGTGCGCGCCAAGGAGAAGAATTTCCCTGTGCCGCCGGAGATGCTCGAAAAGTCTAAGCGCTACCTGCGCGAGATTGAGAGCCACATTCCGTCGTACTACGGCCCGTACGTGCGCCGCGCCATCGTCTCTTACGCGCTCTACGTGCGTAACCGCATGGGTGACCGCGACACGGCGAAGGCGCGAAAGCTCCTGGCCGAAGCGGGCTTGGAGAAATTCTCGCTGGAATCCCTGGGCTGGCTCCTGTCCGTGCTGTCGAACGATCCGGCTTCCGTGGCGGAGGTGACGGCCATCCGCCGCCACTTCAACAACCGCGTGACGGAGACGGCCGGAGCGGCGCACTTCGCAGACTCGTACAGCGACGGCGACTACCTGCTCCTCAACTCGAACCGCCGTGCAGACGGCGTCATCCTCGAAGCGTTGATCGGCGACCAGCCGCAGAACGATTTGATTCCGAAGATCGTTCGTGGACTTTTGGCACACCGCAAGCAGGGGCGCTGGGAGAACACGCAGGAGAACGTCTTCATCCTGCTCGCGCTCGACCGCTACTTCAACACCTACGAGAAGGCGACGCCCGACTTCGTGGCGAAGGCGTGGCTCGGCGACGCGTTTGCGGGACAGCAACAGTTCCGCGGGCGCTCGACCGACAGGCAGCAGGTCAACGTGCCCATGAGCTACATCGTCGAGAAGGAGGCCGCGCAGAACCTCGTCCTCAGTAAGGAGGGGACGGGCCGGCTCTACTACCGCATAGGGATGAGCTACGCGCCGACGAACCTGAAACTAAAACCCGCGGACTACGGCTTCACGGTCGAGCGCGCCTACGAGGCGATTGAGAACCCTGCGGACGTGCGGCGCGACGCGGACGGCACTTGGCGCATCAAGTCTGGCGCGACCGTGCGCGTGCGGCTGACGATGGCCGCGCACGCGCGCAGGTATCACGTCGCGCTCGTAGACCCGCTGCCGGCGGGCTTGGAGGCGATGAACCCTGCGCTCGCCATCACGGGCGACATCCCCGCGGACCAGAAGGACGACCCCTCGAAGCGCGGCGGCTGGTGGTGGTGGCAGAACTGGTTCGAGCACCAGAACCTGCGCGACGAGCGGGCCGAAGCCTTCACCTCGCTCCTCTGGGAGGGCGTCTACAACTACTCCTACGTCGCGCGCGCCACCACGCCTGGCACGTTCGTCGTCCCGCCGACCAAGGCCGAGGAGATGTACCACCCCGAAACCTTCGGCCGCAGCGCCAGCGACAAGGTGGTCGTCGAGTAGGCGATAGTCCTCGACCCTGAAAGGGTCGCACATGATAGCCAGGGGTCAGCGAGCGCAGCTCGCGCCACCCCTGGTCATGTGCCCAAAAGGAAACCGACCCTGAAGGGGTCGCGCCTCAACGTTGAGGCGCGACCCCTTCAGGGTCGAATTCATCTTTACGTCTGACCGGGGGCGGCGCGCTCACGCGCTTGCCCCCGGCTATCATGTTCATCCCCTTCCGGGGATGAAATCCATGCTCGCCGTTTCCGCCTGGCCTTCCAGCCACTCCCTTTGCAGCCGCTCAATCGCCAACTCTTTTTGCTTGGCCTCGACCTCTATCCACGGCGCGGCGCGGAAGGCCGACGGCATGGTCTCTATAAAGTCGCTGTGGTTGCGGTCGCCGAAAGCCTCACGCCCGTTCGAGATGTGTACGAGCTGCCATTCGGGGACGGGCCACGTCTCGCGCGCGGCCGCCAGCATACGGGCCACGCTCTCGTCGTCGTAAGAGTCCAGCTTCTCGTGAACCAGATGGTGGTGCGCGTCGAAGACCATCGGCACGCCGGCCGCGTGGCAGACTTCAAGAATCTCCCCTGCGCCGTAAGTGTATTCGTCGTTCTCGAAAGCCAGGCGCGAGCGCACGGCCTCCGGCAGCGAGCGCGTGACTTCGACGAGGCGCTCCGCGCGCCCGCCCTTGCCGCCGTGAATCTCTATCAAGGCCCAGGCGCTGCGCGGCTGCTCCAGCAAGTCCATCACGCGCGCGTGCGTCTCAAGAATCTTGACGCTGTTCGTGATGATCTGCGGCGAATCCGAGTTGAGCACGACGAATTGATCTGGGTGCAGCACGAGGCGAATCCCCAACTCGGCGGCTCGTCTGCCCGTCTCCCCAATCCGCTCCCCAAACTCTTCGAGCACTCCTTCGCCCGCCGCGTCGTCCGCGAAAGGAAAGAGCGCAGAAGTCATGCGGTAGAGCCGTAGCCCGCGGCTGGCACAAAAGTCTAGCGCGCCGTTCAGCCGCGCGAGGTTGTCCGCGTAAAGCTCTCGGAGCACGCGCCGCTGCTCCGCGGCGTCGAACTGTAAGAGGCGCTTGCGCGTCAGCGCGCGGTAGCGCACGGCGTCCGAGACCGTAATGCACACCAGGCCCA
Source organism: uncultured Acidobacteriota bacterium (assembly GCA_963848875.1). GTDB lineage: Bacteria > Acidobacteriota > Blastocatellia > Pyrinomonadales > Pyrinomonadaceae > QHXM01. Next base: position 1,857,447 of record CAWKFJ010000005.1, on the reverse strand, counting down.
GACTCGGCCGCGCGACGGGGGCGTCCACTGTCGTCATCATGCCGGCAGTGTCCGGCACGTTCGTCACAACAATCTGTCCGGCGTGTGGAGTTTACTTGCTCGCCGCGGCGCGGCGGCGTTCGTAGTGGCGGCGCGACTTGGCGCGGTTGCCGCAGTTTTTCATGTCGCACCAGCGGCGGCTGCGGTTCTTGCTCAGGTCCATGAAGAGCCACGCGCAGTCGTCCGCCTCGCAGACACGCGTCCGCGCAACCTCGCCCGATGTCAGCACCTCCGCGGCCGAAAGCGCTACGGGCCAGACCACGCGCTCCAACTGCTCGTCACCGGCCGCCCACTCCCACGCGAAGCCCTCGCCAGTCCTGACGAGGCGCTGCTGCGCCAGCGCCCCGGAGAGCGCCGCGTTCAAGACACTGAGGTCGCCTTTCGCGGGCGAGCGCCCTTCGTGCGCGGCCGCGTAAAAAATCCTGTAAATCGCCTCGCGCAACTCACGCGCGCGGTTGAGCGCGCGCGCCGCGCCGTTGGGATCGCGCTCGGCCTCCTTCAGCAGCCCGCGCGCCTCGCGCTCCGTAACGACGCCCGCCTGCCGGCCCCACGCCACCAGATCGCCGTAAGCAGAGAGCTTCTCTTCCGTCTCCCCAGTCTCGCGGCTCCCGTCCAGCGTGTTGACGAAGTCCAGGCACAGCCGCCCCGCGACCAGCTCAAAGACATAACCCTGTTTCCCGGCCTCGACCATTCCAACCCTCCGCGACTCATTATAGCTCAAACCCTCTCTAACCACCAAAAAGCATTTGACAGGTTAAGCAGGCCGCGTTATAGTCTAACCATCAAAACTGACTTTAGCCGGTTTCACAAAGGGAAGAACGTCATGGGCGATGTCGAGCGTTGGAGCATTGAGCGGCTCAGGAGTTCACTGGGCGGGGTGGTGGTCGGGGATTTATCGGCGGGGCGTGTCGTCGCGCGGGCGCGCGGCCGGTGCGACCGGGGCGCTTGCCGCCGGCTGGCTGTGGCCGCTTTCGTCGTCGCGGGCGGCCTGTGGGGCGCGGCCTTCCTCTTCGGCAAGCTGGCCTTCACGGAGCTGCCCGTCTCGCACGTCGCGCTCTACCGCTTCAGTATCGCCACGCTCGTCCTGTTGCCGTTCGCGCTCATACGACGCCGCTGGCCGAGTCGGCGCGACCTGCTCCATTTTCTGCTGACGGGATTTTTGATAGTCCCCGCGACTTTCATGCTGCAATACACGGGACTCGCGTGGACGAGCGCGACGAGCGCGTCGCTCATTATAGGCACGCTGCCGCCGATGCTGGCGCTGGCGGCCGCCTGGTTTCAAGGCGAGAGGCTGGGCGGGCGCGGCTGGGCCAGCATAGGGATTTCGACGCTCGGCGTGACGCTGGTCGTGGGGCTGCCGGGCGCGGAGCACGACTGGGCCGGCGACGGCCTGGTCTTCCTCTCGATGATCGTGGTGGTGGCGTGGGTGCTGCTGAGCAAGCCGCTGATTAAGAGGTACACGGCGCTGGTCGCCACCGCGTACTTAATGTTTTTCGGGACGCTGACGATGCTGCCCGTCGCGCTCTTCTGGGACGGGACGCCGCGGTTCCAGATGTCGTCCGGGGTGTTGGCGTCGGTGCTGACGCTCGGGCTGGCCTGCTCGGCGTTGACCTACGCGCTGTGGAACTGGGGACTGAACCACGTCTCGGCCTCGCACGCGGGCGTCTACACGAACCTGGAGCCCGTCGTCGGAGTCCTGCTCGGCGTGACGTTCCTGCACGAGACGTTGCAGCCCTGGGCCATTATCGGCGGCCTCCTCGTCATCGTCGGGGCCATCGCCATCACGCGCACGGAGAGTCAGGCTCAAGAGTGACGCGCAGTCGGCGTCCCGTGAGGGACGAAGTGAAAATAGCCCAGCACTGATGGTCTTTGACAATTCAAACCGGCAATAGCCCGACATAGCGCAAGAGCTGTGCAGACCCACGGGCGAAGCCGTCCAAGAAAGTGGCGACTCGGTGCTTGAGCGTCTCCCACTCGCTGCTCAGGCGGTGCAGATGTAAGACCTCCTGCTTGAGCTTGCGCCACAGCTTCTCGACGGGGTTGAGCCACGGCGCGTAGGTCGGCAGGCGCAGCAACGTGATGCCTGCCTCGTGCGCCGCCTCGACGACTCGCCCCTCGAAGTGAATCGGCCAGTTGTCCTGGATGGCGTAGATCGTGTGGGCCCGCGGGTAAGCCGCGCGCAGGTGCGCGTAGAAGCCGCGCAACTCTCGCACGCCAATGTGCGCCGCCTGGTGGTAACTGACCTCTCCGCTCAAGGCGTTGAGCGCGCCCACCACCCGACTCCTCCGGTTGGCCGCGTAGGAGTAACGGGCCAGTGGCTGGTGGCGGCTCCCGACTCTCGCCCAGTCCGGACCCACACTCGGCTGGCGGTAATAGGTCAACTCATCCAGGTAGAGCGCAATGACGCGACCGGGCGCGGCTGCCGCCTCCTCCAAAGCCACAGTGATCCGCTGGCACTTGTTGTCATACTCCGGGTCGGGGCTGTGGACGTAAGAGCGCCCCCGCTTGTAGCGCAGCCCCCAAGCTCGCAACAGACGCCAGACTCCGGAGAGGCTGTACCGACTCAAGGCCGTCATGACTCGCCGGGCGTGTGCCAATGACCAACGCGCGGGCGCGCCCGACGCTGCGTCGGCGGCCGGCGGCCTCTTGCAGAACTGCGCGCAGATGGCGCGCACTTGTTCAGGGGGAAAAAGACCGCTTGCGGCGGGCTGGTTGGCGTAACCAGGCGATGCCTTTCTGCTCGTAGTTGGTGAGCCACGAGTAGAGGGTCTCCGGGTGATGCGGCTTCAAGACGCCTGTGACGGCAACCCGGTAAGCGGCTTCCCCATTGGCGATCCGGAGCAGGGCTGCCGCCCGCTCGCGGACATAAGGCAGCCGGTGATGGTCACGCGCTTGTTCGAGCGTCAGGCGCTCGGCCTCGCTTAACTCCAAGACACGTTTACGGCGCGACATGGCTTTATCCCTCCACTGTCAGATCAGTGGATATTAGCGGATTGAATTGTCAAAGACCATCAGTGCTGGGCTATTTTCAGTCGCCCCTAACGGGGCTGTCGCTTCAGCCCAGGTCGAATAACAGCACTTCCGACGGTTCTGTGCCAATTAAGGTGAGCTTGGATTCGTTGCTGACGGCTGCGCCGTCGCCCTGCCGGAGCGTTTGGCCGTTAAGCTCGACGGAACCGCGGGCGACCTGCACCCAGGCGTGGCGGCCGTCCGCCAGCTCGTGGGTGACGCTCTCGCCGGGGCCGAGCAGCGTACTGTAGAGGCGCGCGTCCTGGCGGATGGTGACAGAGCCGTCGTCGCCGTTCGGGGAGCCGACCAGGCGCAGCCGCCCGCGCTTCTCCTCGTCCTCGAACTTCTTCTGCTCGTAGGCGGGCTCTATGCCCGTCTCCTCCGGCACAATCCAGATTTGCAAGAGGTGTACGGACTCGTCCTCAGACGGGTTCGCCTCGCTGTGGCGCACCCCCGTGCCGGCGCTCATCTTCTGGACATCGCCGGGGCGGATGACATCGCCGTTGCCCATGCTGTCCCTGTGCGCGAGGCCGCCTTCGAGGACGTAGGTGATGATCTCCATGTCGCGGTGGCCGTGCGTCGGGAAGCCGCGTCCGGGGTCAACGCGGTCCTCGTTGATGACGCGCAAAGAACGGAAGCCCATGAAGCGTGGGTCGTAATACTGGTCAAACGAGAAGGTGTGATAGGTGTCCAGCCACCCGTGGTTGAAGTGGCCGCGCTCCTCCCTTTTGCGAACGGTAATCATTTTGTCTTCCCCTTTCTCTCTACAACAAGTCTTCGCGCTTGACGCCCTCGATCTCCAGAATCAAGTCCGGCCCGTAGGCTTTCGACGGCGTCTGAAAGCCCGCGGTGAATTTCCCGTCGAGGACGTGGCCGACGATTCTCAGGGCAGTCAGCGCGGTCAGCGTGTAACCTTCAGGGCCGCTCAAGCGCGAGACGGCGCGCTGGCCGTCTTCATCTTCGACCTCGCCCCAGACGAAACTCTTGCCCTTGACTCTCTGTTCATCATTCGGTCCCGGCGGCTGATTTTGGATGCGCCGTTTGAGAAAGCGTTGCACAGGGGCTGAGCCCAGGAGCCAGCCGAACGAGCGCGTCAATTTCATCATCCGGCGCACCTTCGCGGGGATGGCCGCGTAGACCTCTATGTTCGGGATGCCCGTGCTGTAAAAGGCAGAGGCCACGTCGCCCCAGGGGATCGTCGTCGCTTGCACGGGCCCGCGCCCGAAGTCTATCTCGCGGGTCTTCCACGCAGCGGGCACGGGGGTCAGCTTGCCTTCTCGGCGGACGAGGCCGCCGCGGTTGATGTTCTCGACCATCGTCGTCGCCGTCCCGCGCGAGACGCGCCCCATCCCCATGATGGCGAGCGCTAGTCGCGTCGCGGTCGGCAGCCGCCGCTTGAGATGCGCCGCCAAACAGTCCGAGGGCACCACGTCGAAGCCGACACAAGGGAGCAGCATCACGCCCGCCGCTTTGGCTTCGCGGTCACGCGCGGCGAGCGCCTCTATGACGGTCGCCTCGCCCGTGATGTCCAGGTAGTGCGTCTTCGTCCTCAAGCAGGCGTCGGCCATAGGTTTTGACGTGCGCGAAAATGGCCCGGCGCAGTGGAGCACGACCGAGACTTCGGCCAGAGCAGCGTCGAGCGCGGGCGCGTCGTCAAGCGGGAAGATGCGGTGCTCGAAGCCCACCTCCTTCGCCAGTTGTTCGATGGAGGCGCGGTCGCGGCCGGCGAGGACCGGGCTCAGGCCGCGCTCTTTGGCGAGGCGAGCGACGAGCTTGCCCGTGTACCCATTCGCGCCGTAAACAAGAAAGTTTGAGGGCATCTTGGATGTCTCTGTTTTGTGGTTTGCTAGCGAAGGCGCGAGGATTGTAGCACCAAAAGTTTATGAGTCGGCCGCTTTTTGCTATCCTCCCACGCGTCTTACCGAACGCGCGCCCGCAGCCCGAACGAGGCCACTCGATGCAAACGAAGAGATTGTTGTCCGTATTCATCATCCTGCTTGTCTCCCTGACGCTTCCCTTCTCCGCCTGCCAGCGTGGCGGCGGCGGCGGTGGGAAACAGTTGACGCTCGCGGTCAACTCGGGCGTCGAGGGCGACGCGCTCAAGCAGGCGGCGAAAGATTACGAGGCGCAGACGGGCGTACACGTCCAGATAGCGGAGTTCCCTTACGCGAACCTCTTCGAGAAAGAGCTGGTTGATTTGAACGCGCGCACGGGGGCCTACGACCTCATCATGCTGGACGACCCCTGGTTCCCGAAGTTCGCCACGCAAAATTCGTTGACGGACCTGGGGCCGCTCTACGAGAAGCGCGGCCTCAAGGGGCCGGACGAGGATTTTGTGCCAGCGTCCATCGCGCTCGGCCGTCACCCCTACGAGACCGGCGCGCTCTACGCCCTGCCCTACGTAGGCAACTCGCAACTCTTCTTCTACCGCAAGGACATTTTCGAGAAGCACAGCCTGAAGGAGCCCGCCACGTGGGACGACGTGCTCGCGGCGGCGCGCGCTATCAGCGAGCGCGAGACGGCGGGCGCGCCCGGCGGGGGCCGGATGCACGGCTACGTGATGCGCGCCGCGCAGGGCAACGCCGTCGTCGCGGACTTCATGCCCATCTTCTGGGCCTTCGGCGCGGAGATGTTCGACGCCGAAGGGCGCCCCACGGTCAACAGCCCCGAAGGCGTGGCGGCGCTCAAGTTCATGCTCGAACTCGGAAAATATTCGCCGCCGGGCTACCAGAGTTTCAACGCCGACGAGGTCTCGGCCCACCTGCTGCAAGGCACCGCGGCGATGTCCATCAACTGGCCTGCGTGGATCAGCGCCTTCAACGACCCCGCGAAATCGAAAGTCATAGGCAAGGTCGAGTTCACTGTGATGCCGGGCGGCGCGCGGCCCGGACGCGCGGAGATTGGCAACTGGCTCATCAGTATCCCGCGCGCGTCGAAGAACACGGACGCCGCCTTCGACTTCCTCGTCTGGGCCACGAACGCCGAGCAGATGAAGCGCTCCGCGCTCAGAGGCAATCCGCCGACGCGCAAGTCCGTCTTCACGGACGCGGAGTTGTTGGGCAAATTCCCGTCCTACCCGGCGCAGTTGCGTTCCCTCGAAAACTCGCGCCCGCGCCCGCGCACGCCCTTCTGGAACGAGATCGAGAACGCCTTCGGCATCTACCTCTCGAAGGCCAACGGCGGCGAACTCTCGCCCGAGGAAGCGATGAACCAGGCCAATGCCAAGATCGCAGAGATCATAGAGCGCGGGAGATAGGATTGCGGATTGAAGAGAAAGCACTCAAGCCTTTGCGCCTTACGACTTCCCTTAGCGCCTTTGCGAGAAACAGCCGTTCACGCAAAGGCGCAAAGTTAATACTTAAGGCGCAAAGGGTTGAGTCTGTCTTCCTAATCCGTAGTGGACAGGCCACCTGACATGCGTTCATTTCTTGTGCGGAGATTATCGGCGGGCCAGGGCGAGCGTGCGCTGCCCTATCTTCTCATCGCGCCGACCGTCGCGGTGCTCGTCGCGCTCTCCATCTACCCGCTTGTCTACTCGGTCAGGGTCAGCCTGCAATCGGATTCGGGCTGGACGCTACGGCATTTCGCGCGCCTTCTGGCGGACGATTTTTTCAGGAGCGCGCTCGCGCACACGCTCTGTTATGCGGCCATCGCGCTGACCTTTGAGTTCCTGCTCGGCCTCGCGCTGGCCGTGCTCCTTAATCGAGAGATGCGCGGGCGCAGCTTTTTCCGCGCGGCGCTGCTCGTGCCGATGATGCTGCCGCCGGTGGTCGTCGGCGTCGTCTGGCGGCTGATGCTCAACCCGAACTTCGGCGCGATAAACGGCACACTGCAAGGCGTCGGGATAAACACGGAGCAGTTGACGTGGACAGCGTCTCCGACGCTCGCGTTCGCCTCCGTCGTGATGGTGGACATCTGGCAGTGGACGCCCTTCATGTTCCTCATCCTGCTCGCGGGCTTGCAGGCCATCCCGGACGAGCCCTACGAGGCGGCGCTGATTGACGGCTCAAGCGCGTGGCAGACTTTTCGTTACGTCACGCTGCCGCTCCTCAAACCGGCCATCCTGATCGCGCTCCTCCTGCGGACGATGGACTTGCTCCGCGTCTTCGACCAGATTTTCATTCTCACAGAGGGCGGCCCCGGCTCGGCGACCGAAACCATCAGTCTCTACATACACCGCACGGCCTTCCGCTTCGGCGACTTCGGCTACGCCGCCGCGATGTCTTTCGTCCTGCTCATTCTGACGAACGCCGTCAGCCTGCTCTACATACGCCTGCTACAGCGACAGGAGGAGGCATGAGCAACAGAGGAGGACGGCTGTGGACTTACGCGCTGGTGACGCTCGCCGTCGCGGCGGCGCTGTTGCCGGTCTACTGGATGCTGACCATCTCGCTCAAGACCGAAGTCGATCAGTTCAGCGTGCCGCCTAAGTGGGTCGGGTTTTGGCCCACTCTCGCACACTACCGCGACGCCTTCGTCGAGCGCTCGTTCGGTCAGTATCTGGCCACGAGCGCGACGGTCGCCGTGCTTTCGACGGCGTGCGCGCTTCTGCTGGGAACGCTCGCCGCCTACGCGCTGGCCCGTTTTCGTCTGCCGCGCAAGCTCAACACGCGCGTCGCGCTCTGGATACTCTCGACGCGGATGTTCCCGCCGATAGTCACGGCCGTCCCGCTCTTCCTGCTGATGAGCGACCTGCAACTTCTGGACACGGTGGCGTCGCTGGTCATCGTCTACACGGCGTTCAATCTGCCGTTCGTGGTCTGGATGATGCGCGGGTTCTTTCAGGAGATACCACGCGAGCTGGAGGAGGCGGCGCGCGTGGACGGCGACACGCGCCTGGGCGCGCTGCGCCGCGTCATCCTGCCGCTGGTCGCGCCGGGGCTGGCCGCGACGGCCGTCTTCTGTCTCATCATCTCGTGGAACGAGTTTCTGTTCGCCTTGACGCTGACGCAGACGGACAACGCGATGACGCTGCCCGTCGGCATCGCGGGGCGCGTCACGCAGTACGAGATCGAGTGGGGCGTGATGAGCGCGGCCGGCGTCGTGGCGATGATTCCGATCCTCGTCTTCGCCCTGGCCGTGCAGCGTTATCTTGTGCGGGGGTTGTCGCTCGGAGCCGTCAAGGGATGAACGTCTCTTTCATCAACGTGAGCAAGAGCTTCGGTCAGACCGTGGTGGTTGACGACCTGACTCTGGCGACCGAGGACGGCGAGTTCGTCGTCCTGCTCGGCCCGTCTGGCTGCGGGAAGACGACGACGCTCAGGATGCTGGCCGGGCTCGAAGAGGCGACGGCGGGCGACATCATGATCGGGCCGGAGCGCGTCAACGATGTTCCGACGCAGCGGCGCGACGTGGCGATGGTCTTTCAGTCGTACGCGCTCTACCCGCACATGACGATTGCCGAGAACATAGCCTACCCGCTGCGCGTGAGGCGGCGCACGCGCGACGAAATCGAGCAGCGCGTCTCCCGTGTGGCGTCCATGTTGGAGATTGACGGGCTGCTCGCACGCCGGCCGCGCGAGTTGTCGGGCGGCGAGCGGCAGCGCGTGGCCCTGGCGCGTGCGGTCGTGCGCGAGCCCCGCGTCTATTTGATGGACGAGCCGCTCTCGAACCTGGACGCGAAGCTGCGCGTGCAGATGCGCGGCGAACTGAAGCGCTTGCAGCACGAGTTAGGGACGACGACCGTTTACGTGACGCACGACCAGTCGGAGGCTATGACGCTGGCGCACCGCGTCGCGGTGATGCGCGCCGGGCGGCTCCAACAGTTTGACACGCCGCTGAGCATCTATAACCAACCGGCCAACCGCTTCGTCGCCGAATTCGTCGGCAGCCCCGCCATGAATTTCATAGAGGGCTGGCGCGACGAAGGCTCCCGCGTCTTCGCGGGCGGTGGCCTCGCGCTGCCGCTCAACGATTCTCAATTAGACCTGATGAACGGGCGCGGGCGCGTCACGCTCGGCGTGCGCCCCGAACACGTACAGGTCTCCGCCAGCCTGCGCGACGGCTGGACGCCCGCGGAGGTTTACGTCACGGAATTGATGGGCAACGAGACGTTCGTCTTCCTGCGGCTCCCCGGCGGTGAAAAAATCATCGCACGCGCCGCCGCAGACTTCCGCGCCGAGCAGGAGACGCCCGCCTGGGTGCGCTTCGAGACGGACAAAGCAATCTTCTTCGACGCAGACTCGGGTGAGCGGATTTGATTACTGTTGAGACTGCCTGTGCGCGGCGAGGAGCGCGCGGCAGTTCGGGGCGTAGAGTTCCGTGTAGCCGCACCGGCCGCAGACCCAGGCGCGCAGTGGGCTCGTCTCGGAACCTTGATAGATGAACGCGCCGGGCGGGCACGGCAGTCGGACGGAGACGGACAGCTCCCTGTAAGAGCTGGCGTCGTAATCCCTGACCTCTACGTTGGGGACGACCTCCGTCGAGCCGCACTTCGGGCAGATGTTGTTTCTCATTCCAGACTCTAAAGACAGTGGTCAGTGGTCAGTGGTCGGTGGTCAGTTAAAGACCAAAGCGTTCTTCTTTTAACTGACCACTGACCACTGACCACTGACCACTGCTTTTTACTGTCCGCCCGCGGCTTCGCCCTTCGGCTTGTTCGGCTGCGGGGTGACGCGCAGGTAGGGTTTTAGGGTCTTCCAGCCACCGGGGAATTTCTCCTTGGCCTGCTCGTCAGAGAGCGCTGGGACGATGATGCAGTCGTCGCCGTCCTTCCAGTTGACGGGTGTGGCGACGCTGTAGTTGGCCGTCAGTTGCAAGCTATCTATGACGCGCAGGATTTCGTTGAAGTTCCGGCCCGTGCTCGCAGGATACGTGATCATCAGCTTGACCTTCTTGTCCGGGCCGACGACGTAGACCGAGCGCACCGTGAAGGTGTCGGAGGCGTTCGGGTGAATCATGTCGTAAAGGTCCGAAACCTTGCGATCCGAGTCCGCGATGACGGGGAAGTTCAGCTTCTGCCCCTGCGTCTCTTCGATGTCCTCGGCCCACCTGGCGTGCGAGTCTGCGGGGTCTACGCTGAGGCCGATGATCTTGACGTTCCGGCGGTCGAACTCTGGCTTGAGGCGCGCGGCCTCGCCGAGTTCGGTCGTGCAGACGGGGGTGAAGTCCTTGGGGTGCGAGAAGAGGACGCCCCAGCTCTCGCCGAGCCAGTCGTGAAACTTGATTTCGCCCTCGGTCGTCTGGGCTGTAAAGTCGGGTGCGATGTCGCCTAAGCGAATAGCCATAACGTGTCTGTCCTTTCTAACATGAAAAATTAGCTTTCCCCCTGCTCTTGATACGAAGCGAGGGCCGGGCAAGATTGCAGAAAGTGTTTTTGGCTTTTACCTCTAAAGCGGCTCGCAAGTCAACAACCGCGGGCGAAATTTTGGTATGCTGCGCGCTGAAATTATTTCACGTATTTTGACATATGATGATGGGGAGTGACGGATGAGACTAGCCCTGAATGGCGCGACGACGATGCGCGCGGACCTCGCCACTGACGTGCGGGCCGCGGCCGCCGCAGGCTTCGACTGCCTGGAAATCTGGGCCGCGAAGCTCCGCAAGTTTCTCGCCCACGGCTCGACCGCCGAGCTTAAAAGCCTGCTCGACGCGCACGGCCTCGCGCCTTACAGCATCAACTCCATCGAAAGCATCACGTTTCGAGACGCCGCAGGACACGCGCGGCTCCGCGCGGAGTGCGAGGAGTTGTGCCGCACGGCGTCGGCGCTCGGCTGCCCTTACGTCGTCGTGGTGCCGAGCCGGCTCCCGGAAGGCAAGGGTTGGGACGACACGGTCGAGGAGTCCGTACGCGTCCTGAACGAATTGGGCCAAATCGCTGAAAGGCACGGCGTCTCGCTCGCCTTCGAGTTCCTGGGGCAGCCGCGTTGCAGCGTGCAGACGCTCGATCAGGCCGCAGGAATAGTCAACCGGCTGGGCCGCGCAAACGTCGGCCTCGTCCTGGACAGCTTCCATTTCTACGCGGGCGGCTCGCGCCTCGAATCAATTGACGCGCTCGACCCACAAAAGCTCTTCATCTTTCACATCAACGACGCCGAAGATTTGCCGCGCGAGGAGTTGGAAGACCGACACCGCCTGCTGCCCGGCCTCGGCATCCTGCCGCTCAAAGAGATCGTCGCCGCGCTCGCCCGCATAGGCTACGACCGCGTCGCCAGCGTCGAAATATTCAGGCCCGAATACTGGGAACGCGACCCGCACGAACTCGCCCACGCCGCGCGCCTCGCCGTGGCTCAGACACTCAGCCCTTAGCCTCCGAAGGAGATGACAAGATGAAAACCGATGCCCCCCTCTCCCAGCGTAAACTCGCGCTGCTGCTCTTAACCGCTGCCCTCTTGTTCCCCGCGACCGGCTCGGCGCAAGGCGTCCCCGCTTGCGAGGCCAAGTATCCAGGCGAATATTGCCGCGCCGTCCAGGACGCGGAGGCGGCCGCGCCCGACGAGGTTTCAAAGAACCTGACGCCTATCGTAGACTCGAACGCCAATCTGATACGGGAGCCGCAGCCGAGTTGCAGGCGAGTGCTCGTCGCGACCTGGGTGGACACCTGGACGTACGAGACATTTTACAAAGGTAAAGTGGGCCAGCCCTACACCTTCGATTCTTGCAGGTACACGTGGGTGACGGTCGCGCCGGAAGTGAGCAATTTCTGCAAGGCGCTCGGCCTGAAGGATCAGCGCCTGACGGCGAGGCTCGAACAACTCCTGGGGCTTCCGCCGGAGGGCAAGAAGGCTTACTTCATAGAGCTGTGGGTCAACCCCGACGATCTCTTCCGGCCCTGCGCGGACCCGGAGATTAACGATCAGGAGTGCGCGCCGAATTTCCCGCGGTCGAAATTCGTGATGATCAGTTCGGAATACGTGAGCTGGTTTTTCGACCTCAGAAACAGTTCTTACGGCGCAAGCGGATACCCTTGGACGAGGCTGGGCTACACTTACGATTGGGGCAACCCGGCGAGCCACGTCGGCGTGAGCGAGTACATCATCAGGCCCGGCTCGACCGTTAAGATCAAAGCCACACCGAGCACCGCGGAGTATTGCAGCGGCGCGTGGAAAAGTTAAATGAACAAAATCAGAATCGGAATCATCGGCGCGGGTTACATAGGGGGCGTCCACGCTCAAGTGCTCGGCCGCGACGAACGCGTGGAGTTGGCCTCTGTCTACGACATCGCTGACGAGCGGGCGCGCCGGCTCGCCCTCTCGTCGGGCGCGGCGGTCGCGCGGAGCCCCGAAGAGGTGCTAGAGGCATGTGACGCCGTTTACGTCACGACGCCGAACACGAGGCACACGGAGCTGGCCGTGGCCTGCGCCGAAGCGGGCAAGCACGTCTTCTGCGAAAAGCCTATGGCGACGAATCTGGAAGACGCAGGGCAGGTGCTGGCGGCGGCCGAGCGGAGCCGGGCCGTCTTCCAGGTCGGCCACAACAGGCGGTTCGCGCCCGTCTACAGCGCGCTCAAGCGCATCCTGACGGAGGAGGACGAGCCGCACTCGGCGCACGTCAAGATGAACCGCGGCGAGCTGATTAACCCCGAGTGGGTCGGCGATTCGGAAGTGACGGGCGGCTTCCTCTACGAGACGACCATACACATGTTCGACATGATGCGCTTCCTCTTCGGAGAGGTCGCAGAGCTTTCGGCCCTCGGCTCGACGCACGAATACCCGGAGACGGACGACTTCTCCGTCCTCCTCGGTTTCGAGAACAATGTCCACGCCACGCTCTGCTCGTCGGCCGACGCGAGCTGGCTCTTCCCCTTCGAGCGCGTCGAGGTCTTCTGTCACCACAAGACAATCGCCACGCGCGAGATGGAAGCCCTCGTCTCCAGCGAAGGCATGGAGGGCAAGCAGGTCACACTCTCCATGCACCAGCTCACGAAGGAAGAAAAGTGGGGCTACCTGCAAGAGGACCGCGCTTTCGTTGACTCGATTCTGGCGAGCGCGCCCCCGCCCGTGACCGCGCTGGACGGCTACAAATCGGTCGAGCTGGTTGACGCCTGCTACCGCGCCGTCCGTGAGGGGAAACGAATAACCTTCTGATAGTCAACGGTCCCTGATGACTCTTTCCAGAGGCGTCAGCCCTTCGTCGTCATGCGGGCGCGGGAGGCGCGCGGGTCGCCTCGGCGCTACAGCGTGGAGCCCCAGCATCGAAACGCGGTGCGGGGGCTGCGGCTCTGGGGCACAGAGCATTACGCCGGCTATTGACATCGCGAAGGCCACGAGCCCTGCGACGCCCGCGGCCTGTTCCCAAGGTTCCATTCCCCCGCAGTGGTAGCACTCGTACATCGAGAATCGTGGCAACTCTCCGGCCGCCGCCTGTTGGGCCTCGAAGACCTCGCGGTTGTAAATACCGACCGCCACGGCCCCCAACATCAGCAGGGCTGCGGCCGTGAATACGAGGACAATAGCTCTCCTCATCGGTTGACCTCCGTGTGATTCTACGGGCTTAGACGCCGCCGCGCGTGAAATGTTCCGCCCCCACCGCAGCGAACGAGATTGAAGTGGCGCGGCGAATGAGATATAACCTCACACGCTACGGCGCGATGCGAAGCGCGAGAGTTCCCCCCGATGATCGGCTCGAACCTGCACAACTACCGGATTGTCGAAAAGCTCGGCGTCGGCGGGCAGGGCGAAGTCTACAAGGCCGTTGACTCTAAGCTCGGCCGCACGGTCGTCATCAAAGTCCTCCCGCCCGCGCTGACGGCCAAGGAGATCAACCTCAAGCGCTTCGAGCGCGAAGCGCGTCTGGCTTCTTCCCTGGATCACCCCAATATCTGCACCATCTTCGACATGGACGAAGCGGGCGGCGTCCACTACATCGCCATGCAGTACGTCGAGGGGCGCAACGTCCGCCAGCTCGTCAACGGCCGCCCGCTGGAATTACAGAGCGCGCTCTCCATCGCCATCCAGGTCACGGACGCCCTGGCCGCCGCCCACGCGCGCGGCGTCATCCACCGCGACATCAAATCGGGCAACGTGATGGTGACCGACTCGGGCCAGGTGAAAGTCCTGGACTTCGGCCTGGCGAAACTCCTCGACGACGACACGGCGCACGCCGAGGGCATACACCGCACGGAGCTGACCGAAGTCGGTGTGCCTTACGGGACGCCGACGCACGCCGCACCCGAGCAGGCGCGCGGCGACCGCGTGGACTCGCGCGCCGACATCTTCTCGACGGGCGTCCTGCTCTACGAGCTGCTGACGGGGTCGTGGCCGTTTCGCGGGAAGACGACGATAGATGTGCGCCACGCCGTGCTGCACGACCAGCCGAAGCCGCTCGCCGAGATGAGGCCGGGCTACGTCCCGCCGCGCCTGCAACAGATCGTGGACCGCGCCCTACAGAAAGAGCCGCGCGACCGCTATCAGAAGATGGAGGAGTTCCGCGACGACCTCAAGAGCGTGCTGCGCGAGGTCGCGTCCGGCGACGAGTTCACGGGCTCCTCGCCCTCCGCGCCGCGCCACCTCCCCAGCACAGGGAACCCCATCTCGCGCGCGATGCGCTGGCTGAAGCGCAGCACTGTCTCCACGGATAAGACCGTGCCGACCAGTGTGCCAATTTCAAACCCGCAGATCTCGCAGTCGATTCACCAGACACCCATGACGAGCGTCGGCGAGCGCGAGAAAAAGAGCGTCGCCATCCTGCCCTTCAAAAATCTGAGCAGCGACCCGGCCTCCGCCTTCTACGAGTTCTCGCTCGCCGACGCAGTGATTACAGAGTTGGCGCGGCTGCGCTCGCTGGTGGTGCGCCCCTCCTCGATCATCTCGAAGTACCAGGGGCAGCCCATTGACCCGCGCGACGCGGGCCGCGAGCTGAACGTCAACGCCGTGCTGACCGCTGGCTTCCTGCACGCCGGCGACCGCTTCCGCGTCACGGCCCAGTTGCTCGACGTGGCGAGCGGCGACCTCTTGTGGAGCGACCGCATAGACGCCGCCGCGAGCGACATCCTCGCCGTCCAGGACACCATCGCGCAGCGCATCGTCGAAGGGCTCAGGCTGGAACTGACGCACGACGAGCAGGCGGGCATCGCGCGCCCCGCGACCGAGAGCGCCGCGGCTTATGAAGAATACCTGCGCGGGCGCGACCTCTTCGCGCGCTTCATCTTCCGCACGGTCGCGCCTGAGGACTGCGACGCGGCGATAGCGCGTTTCGAGCGGGCCATCCAGCTAGACCCTGACTTCGCGCTCGCGCACGACGGCCTGGGCGCGTGCCACGTCAACCGCGTCTTCAAAGGCTTCGGCTCGGTGGATGACTTCGAGGCGGCCGAGCGCGCTTTCAATCGTGCGCTGACGCTCGACCCGACCATCGCCGAGGCGCGTATGCTGATGGTCTTCGTCTACCTCTGGCGCGGCGAGAAGCAGAAGGCCCGCTCGGAGGTCGCGCGCGCGCGCAGGGATTCGCCCAACGAGGCCGTGGTCTACTTCGTCAAGGGCACGCTGCATCGGCTGGACGGCGAGTACGACCGCGCGCTCAGAAGCTACGACAAGCTGATGCAACTGGACCCCGCGGCGCGGACTGTGGTGCGCTGCAATCGCGCGGTGATACGCATCTACCAGGGGCGCTTCGACGACGCGCTGCTTGAGCTGGAAGAGGCGGCGCGCAGCGAGCCGGAGAACCCGCTCGTCAAGACCTCCCACGCGCTCGCGCTCTATTACAAGTTGGACATAGAGGGGGCGCTCCGGCTGATGCGCGAGGTCTTCGCGCACCACCCGGACATGCACGGCGTACGCCCGTTCCAGGCGATCTTCCTGAGTGCGCTCGGGCGGCATGAGGAGGCGCTCTCGCAGGTGACGGACGACGTGAAGAGGAACGCGCGGGTTGACCCGGACATAGCCTACGGGCTGGCGTCCGTTTACGCGCTGGAGGGGATGCGCGACGAAGCCTTCGACTGGCTGGAGCGTTCCATCTCGCTCGGCAACGAGAACCGCCCCTGCTTCGAGCACGACCCGAACTGGAAACTGCTGCGCGCAGACCCCCGCTTCGCCGCCCTCATGCTGAGAATCGCCGCCCCGCGGCCACTCTAAAAAGCCTCGTGAGGGACTCAGACGCGACACGCCGCAGGCTATTGCGTGTTCTTGTTCTTGCCCGCGGCCTGGTTCTTGTTGTCGGTCTTGCTCTCGTTCGTGTTCTTGCTCTCGCCTGTGTTTGACGAGGACTTCGCGCCGCCGTTTTCGGGTTCGGGGCCTGGGCCGCCCGTGGGGGCTATGTTAGAGCTGTCGATTCTTTCGCTGTTGACGGTCGAGTCCACATCGTCACGGCCCGCGTTCGTCGTGTCAGAACTCCCGCCGCAGGCGCTCCACAGGGCCGCCGCCGCGAGCAAGAGCAAGGCTGTCAAATTCCGTCGCATTGATTGTTCCTCCCTCAGTCTCTGACAAGCTTACCTCAGTCGCACGGCCCCTTGCACCCCTACTCCTCGTCGTCTTCCGGCGCGACGCCGAAGTAGCGCATCCACTCGTCCAGCTCTCCTTCCGCCGAAGGCTCGCCCTCGCCCGCGCCGCCGCCCGCGACGGCCGCCTCCATCCTCTTGCGGAATTCGCCCGAGCGCACGACCTGCGCGCCGCACCGCCGCACGTAGTCCGCGAGCTTGCGGTCGGACGTAACGACCAAGAGCGTGCGCCGCCCGCGCGTCTCCTCGACCATCCGCTTGATGCGCTCGTCGGCATCAGACCCGCGCTCGCTGTAGAAGACGCGCACGCCCTTGTAGCTCGACCCGTCCGCGAAAAACTCCTCTGGCGCGCCGTCGAACACGACACTCACACTCACGCGCCGCGCCCGCGCGAACTGCGCCAGCTCGTCCATCAACCCGCGCCGCGCCCTCGCCTTGTCCCTGTGCCACCCGACGCGCTGCGCCATCACGTTGTTGCCATCAACGAGGTAAGGCATAAAGCAGAAGTCAGAATACAGGAGTCAGAAGTCAGAATGAAAGGCACCCCTTCTGACTCCTGACTTCTGACTTCTGTATTCTGTTTTTCAGATGATCTCCTGGCCGTAGTCGCAGTATTCCACAATCGGGCAGCGCTCGCACAGCGGGTCGCGTGGGCGGCAGAGAGCGCGGCCGTGGCGAACGAGGTTGACGTGGAAGGAGTAGAACTTTCCCGGTGGCACAATTCTGTTCATGATTTCGTGGGCGCGGGCGTCTGTGCATTTCTGGGGAATGAGGCCGACGCGCCGGAGGATGCGGAAGATGTGCGTGTCTAGGGGGAAGACCTCCTTGCGGCAGGCGAAGAGCAGCGTGCAGGCGACCGTTTTGGGGCCGATGCCGCGGAACTGTGAGAGGTAGCGCACCGCCTCTTCGTCCGGGAGGTCGTGCAGGAAGTCCAGGTCTAGCGCGCCATGTTTCTCTTTGATCTGCCCTAGAAGGTCTTTGATGACTGTGGCCTTCTGGTTCGCCAGGCCGCCCGCGCGAATCGTCTCCGCGATGGTCGAGGCTCGCGCGCGCAAGGCGGCGTCCCACGTGGGAAAGCGTTTCTTGAGCGCGGCGAAGGTGCGGTCGGAGTTGGTGTCGCTCGTCGCCTGCGAGAGGATGATCTTGACGAGCATGTCGAGCGGGCTGGACGAGCGCCGGTTCAACGGCACGCCGTAGGTCCGCTCCAGGTTCTGTATGATGTAGCGGACGGGCTTGTCGCCCGCCTCACGCGTTGAGGACGCGCTCATAGAAATTGATGTACTGCGGGATCACCAAGTCCGTGCTGTAGCGCGAGACCGCTGACTCGCGCGCGCGCCGCCCCATCTCGCGCCGCAACTCCTCGTCGGCCGCGAGCCGCGCCGCCGCCTCGCTCATTCCTTCAACGTCGCCCACCTCCGCCAAAAAGCCGGTCTCGCCCTCGGTCACGACTTCCGGGATGCCGCCGACGCGCGAGGCGACGACCGGGACTTCGCAAGCCATCGCTTCGAGCGCGGCCAGCCCGAACGACTCCTGCTCCGAAGGCAGCAAGAGCACGTCGGACGCGGACAGGTAGTCCGAGATCTTCGGCTGCTTGCCGACGAACGTACACTCTTTGTCCACGCCGAGGCAGCGTGCGCGGTGCTCGGCTTGCGAGCGCTCGCTCCCGTCGCCGACCATGACGAGGCGCGCGCGCGTTCGCTTCAGGACGCGGGCCAGAATCTCGACGCAGTCCACGGGCCGCTTGACCGGACGAAAATTCGAGACGTGAACCAGGAGCGGTTCGCCGTTCGGGGAAAGCTCCGCGCGCAATCGCTCGACTGAGTGGCGCTGGTAGTCAGAGGCGCAGATGAAGTTGGGGATGACGGCTATGTTGTCGAAGTCGAAAATCTCGGCCGTGGCCTTCTTCAGGTAATGCGAGATGGCGGTGACGCCGTCCGACTGCTTGATGCCGTAGCGCGTGATCGGGAGATACGAGCGGTCGGCTCCGACGAGCGTGATGTCTGTCCCGTGCAGCGTGGTGATGACGGGGAGCCGCCGGCCCGGCCGCAAGGACTCGCGCGCGAGGATGGCGCTGATCGAGTGCGGGATGGCGTAGTGGACGTGCAGGAGGTCCAGGTTCTCCGCCTCGGCCACCTTCGCCATCTTCGTCGCCAGCGCGAGCGTGTAGGGCTGGTGCTCGAAGAGCGGGTAGGACATCATCTCGACCTCGTGAAAGCGGACGCGCTCGCTGAGTTTGGTCAGGCGCGTCGGCAGCGCCGAGGCGATGAAGTGGACCGTGTGGCCGCGCTCGGCCAGCTCCTTGCCCAGCTCGGAGCCGACGATGCCGCTGCCGCCGTAGCTCGAATAGACGGTGATTCCGATGTTCATAACAAACAGGAGCCAGGATACAGGAGACAGGAGTCAGAAGAAAAGCACGAATGGCTTTCTCTCCTGACTTCTGACTTCTGACTTCTGACTCCTGTCTATATAGCAAGAAAGCAGGCGACCCTCGCAATCGCCTGCTTCTTGCCTCAACTTGTCTCACCTGTTTAAAGGGGGGTCAAGCGAGGTTTGAGAGTATAGTCCTCTACCGTACATTTGGCAATACTTATTTTGATGAAAAGTCCATTTTTTTTGGACACGCCGGGGCGGTGTTAACCTGATGTAAATTTGTCCGATTTTACGGCCATTTTCCGCTCCTTTCGGGCCTTGGGCGCTGCCCCTTTGGCGGGAAACGAAGTATAATCGGGGGTCATCAAATTCGAGAGCAATCATTGCACGAACAGCAGGCGAACACGCCGGAGAAGAGAGATGCCGAAAATCAGTGATATTCAAGAGACGCCGAACCCGAACGCGGTCAAATTCATCCTGAAGGAACCCGTGACGAACGGTGTCGCGCGCCAGTTCGATTCCCCGGACAAGGCCACGGACGACTCGTTGGCCCGTGCGCTTTTCGACACGGGGCACATCGTTTCAGTCTTTTACATGGACCGCATGGTCACGGTCGAAAAGGACGAAGAGGGCGATTGGGACGAGCTGCTGCCTCAACTGGCTGTGCCAATTCGCGCGGCGGAATCGACGGCCAATGCGGGCGCGCCCGGTGAGCAGTCGTCAATCGGCGGCCCGCTCGGAGCTTTGCTGAGCGACGACCCGCGGCTCGTCAGAATCAACGAGATTCTGGACGAGAAGGTCCGCCCCGCCCTGATGATGGACGGTGGCTACCTGGAAGTGCTCGGCATTAAGGACAACACGCTCAACATACGCTACCAGGGGGCCTGCGGCAGTTGCCCCAGCTCGCTGACAGGCACGCTGATGGCCATAGAGGGGATGATCCGCCAGGAAGTTGACCCGGACCTCGAAGTCGTCGCCGTCTAAAACGAAAACTCGCCGTATTTCCAAAAACAGTGAGGAGTGATGAGAGCCTCGTTCTCATCACTCCTCACTGTTTTTGGAACTGCGCGCCCGCGCGCGCGTGTAAGCGCGCTGAATAACTGTCAGTACAGCCTTCTTCGTCCATGAAAACTTACGCGAGTCGGAAAACGGGGCCGGGAGTCTGTGCCGCGTTCGCGCTCGTCTTCCTGAGCGCGGCGGCGCTGGCGCAAGCCGGGCCGCAGCTCAGGACAGAAGACCGCGTCCGCCTGGCCGAGGCTTTCCGCATGGGCGATGCACTGGGCGAGCGCGTCTGGAAGGGTTGGAGCAAGTTTCCGTTCGCGGTCCTGCTGGTGACGCCCGAATACGAATTCCTGGTGCGCCATCCGCGGCCGTCCGACGACTTCAAGCGGCTCGGCTACGACGCGCTGCTCAAGACAGAAGTCCACTTCCGCCAGCGCGTCTTCAACACCAACCTGCTCGCCACCTTCCCCGCTGTCGGCGGCGTCTCGACAATCGTCATCGGCCAGCCGGAGAACACAGAGGCCAAGACCAGCACGCGCTGGGTCGTCACGCTCTTCCACGAGCACTTCCACCAGATGCAGGACTCGCAGCCGAACTTTTACGAAGAGGTTAACAAGCTGAACCTCGCGCGCGGCGACCAGACGGGCATGTGGATGCTCAACTTCGCCTTCCCTTACGAGAGCCCGGAAGTGGCACAGAAATTTTCGGCCGCCGCGCACGCGCTCGCTGCGGCGCTCGCCGCGCGCGAGGGTCGTGACTTCCGGGGCAAGCTGGCGGCCTATCTCTCCGCACGCAAGAGTCTTCAGGACGCGCTCGCGTCGGACGATTACAAGTACTTCTCCTTCCAGCTCTGGAAAGAGGGCGTGGCGCGGTACACGGAGTACCGCGTCGCGCGGGAGGCCGCCGCGCGCTACAAGCCGACCAGGGAATTCGCGGCGCTCAAAGACTTCACGCCGTTCGCAGAGGACGCGGCGCGCAGCTTGGCCCTCGTCATGGACGACCTCGAAAAGATGTCTCTGGCGGAACGTCAGAGGACGGCCTTTTACCCTTTCGGCGCGG
Source organism: uncultured Acidobacteriota bacterium (assembly GCA_963848875.1). Taxonomy (GTDB): domain Bacteria; phylum Acidobacteriota; class Blastocatellia; order Pyrinomonadales; family Pyrinomonadaceae; genus QHXM01. The sequence goes on along the minus strand of CAWKFJ010000005.1, from coordinate 1,836,599 downwards.
GCGAGGCGCAACTGCTCGACCGCGCGCAGCCCGGCTGGCAGCGAAGATACTTCGTCGAAAAGTTTTCCCTCGACCAGCTCTTCGCACGGTGAATTTTGGAGGCACAAAAATATGTTTCGACCGACGCGCGCCTGCCTGCGCCCGCGCCGTGCTGGAAGAAAAGCAGAAGGCGGGAAGCAGTAGGCAGTAGGCGGAAGGCAATGAGCCCCGTCAGGGGCGGCCGACAATAGCCCAGCACTTCACTGCTGGGGAAGGACGGGAAAAACAATTGAGTCCCGTAGGGACGACCGAAATGTTCTGTCGTCCCTACGGGACTCGATATATTTTCCGAACCTGTTCCCAGCAGTGAAGTGCTGGGCTATTGTCGGCCGCCCCTACGGGGCTGAATGAGTCGCACTCCGCTTCACCGCCTTCCGCCTTACAAAAACCTTTACGCCCGCCCGCGCCGCGGTGTAAGTTATTCCTCACAGCGTACTCCTCAAAGGAGACCATGTCCGAGCAGACGTCCACCCAGACAATCGAAACACCCGCGGGCCGCTTCGCCGTCTTCCTCTCTCACAACAGCCGTGAGAAGCCGACGGTCGAGCGCATCGCCGAGAAGCTGAAGCGCGCCGAGTTGGAGCCGTGGCTCGACAAGTGGTGTCTGACGCCTGCGGGCGACTGGCAGGACGAATTGGCACAGGGGCTGCGCGCGTCGGGAGCCTGCGCCGTCTTCGTCGGCCCGCACGGCATAGGGAGTTGGGAAGACCTTGAGTACAAGCTGGCCGTGGACCGCATGGCGAAGGACCGCGGCTTCCGCGTCTTCCTGGTGCTGCTGCCTGGTCTGCCCGAGCCCTTCGACACGAGCCAGCTCCCGCCCTTCCTGAGCACGCGCACCTGGGTCGATCTGAGAAAAGGCATCGAGGACGCGCGCAGCTTCCAGTCGCTCGTCAACGCCATCAAGGGGCTGCCGCTCGGCCCCGAAAGGCCGATTGAGGCGCGCGACGACGTGTGCCCCTACCGCGGCCTGCAACCCTTCGACGAGGAGCACGCGGAGATGTTCTTCGGGCGCGAGGGCGACATCCAGAGGTTGATTGAGAAGCTGAAGACGACGCGCTTCCTGGCCGTCCTCGGCGCTTCCGGCAGCGGCAAGTCCTCGCTCGTGCGCGCGGGCGTCGTGCCGCGGCTCAAAAAGGGCGTGCTGCCCGAGAGCGACACCTGGAAGATTCGCATCTTCACGCCGACTGCTCACCCGCTCGCCAACCTGGCCGCCAACCTCCTGCGCCTGCACCCTGACGGGTCCATGAACCGCACACTCGACGAGCTGAGCGCGGACGAGCGCACGCTCCACCTGGCCGTCTCGCTGGCGCTGGCCGAGCGCCCCGCGGGCGAGCGTGTCGTCTGGGTCGTCGATCAGTTCGAGGAGATTTTTACTCTCTGCAATGACGAAAAGGAGCGCGCGCAGTTTCTCGCCAACCTGCTCTACGCGGCCTTCATCCCCGGCGGCCGCAACGCGGTCGTGCTGACCTTGCGCGCGGACTTCTATCAAAAGTGCGCCGCCTACCCAGAACTCTCCGAGCGCATCGCGGCGCACCAGTTCCTCGTCAGCCCCATGGACGAGGAGAACTTGAAGCAGGCGATTGAAGAACCCGCCTGGCAGGTCAGCCTTGAGTTCGAGCAGGGGCTGGTCGAGACGATTCTTGACGACGTGCAGAGCCAGCCGGGCGCGTTGCCGCTTCTGGAGCACGCGCTCATGGAATTGTGGGAGCGCAGGCGCGGGACGATGCTGACGCTCGAAGCCTACCGCGAAAGCGGCGGCGTCCAGGGCGCTATCGCCAAGCGCGCCGACGCCATCTACGACGCCTTCACTCCCGAACAGCAGGCGATTGCGCGTCGCATCATGCTCCGCCTCACACAACCCGGCGAAGGCACGGAGGACACGCGCCGCCGCGCCACGATGGACGAACTCATCTCGCGCACGGGCGAGACCGCCGCCGTCGAGAGCGTGGCTCAGACGATGGCGAACGCGCGCCTGCTGACCACAGGCTCGGACGAGCAACCGGACAAGCAAGTCGTTGATGTCTCACACGAAGCGCTGATTCGCGGCTGGCCGCTGCTGCGGAAATGGATTGAAGAAGACCGCGCGGGCCTGCGCATCCTGCGCCGCCTGACGGAAGTCGCGCGCGAGTGGCAGCCGACGAAAGACGAAAGCCTCCTGTATCGCGGCGCGCGTCTGGCACAGGCCGTCGAGTGGCGCGAGCGCAACGAGACTGCTTTGAACGAGCTTGAGCGCGAGTTCCTGGACGCGAGCATGGCCGCGCGGCGGGCCGTCGAGCGGCGGCGGAAAATAATCATCATCGGATTGGCCGCCGGTTTCGTCGTCGCCGTCGTGCTCGCCGTGCTCGCAATTATTCAATGGCGTCGCGCCGACGAGCAGGCGAAGATAGCTGTGGCCAGACAACTGGCGGCGGAATCCTACGCGCAGATGGAGGACCGGCCCGATCTCGGCCTGCTGCTCGGCGTTGAGGCCAACCGCGTCAAGGAAATTTTCGGCGCCCGCAGAACCCTGCTCCTAGACATGCTCTACCGCGAATACCTCTCGACTTATCTTCACGGGCCGGCGGACAGAGTTAATAAAGTCGTCTTCAGCCCTGACGGAAAGCTGCTGGCCGGGGCCAGCGGCGGAGCGAGTGGCAGAGACAACTCAGTCTGGCTCTGGGACACCGCTTCCGGCCAGCCCACAGGAGCGCCCCTCGCCGGCCACAAGAGTCAAGTCAACTGCGTGGCTTTCAGCCCGGACGGAAAACTTCTGGCCTCCGGCGACCTCAACGGCGGCATCATTTTGTGGGACGTTGCCACCCGACAACCTCTCGGAACTCCTCTGACAGGGCATCGGGATGCTGTCTACAGTCTGGCCTTCAGCGCCGACAGTAAAATTCTGGCGTCGGGCGGCTTTAACAACGACCTGAAGGCAGGGGAAATTTATCTGTGGGACGTTGGCGCCCGAAAGCCTCTCGCCGAGCCGCTCAGAGGCCACACAGGCATCGTCAGGGCCTTGGCCTTTAGCCCCGACGGCCGAACGCTGGCCTCCGGCAACGGCAGGAACACGCAGGACGGCGTCACAGTCACAGTCATTTTCTGGGATGTCGCCGCGCGCCGCCCCCTCGGTCAGCCGCTCGTCGGACACGGGGACAGCATAGCTTGCCTGGCCTTCAGCCCGGACGGGAGGGTCTTGGCTTCGGGCAGCGCGGACAAGACCGTCAGGCTGTGGGACGTGGCCGCGCGCCGGCCTCTAGACGGTTTCGAGACGCTCTACGCGCACACCACTGAGCCTCACAAGAGCGGAATTCTAGACGTACAGTTCACGCGCGACGGCAAGACCCTCATCTCAGTTGACGCAGGCACGCCCGACGTTGGCAGTCACGTCCTGGTGCGAACGGTCGAGTTTTCGCCCGCCGGGAGCAACAAACTGGCGCTCGTCAAGAGCGCCCAGGCGAAGGAAATCACCACCTACTTTCATCAAGTGCAGAGCGTCACCATCAACCCGGAGACGTTTCAGTGGGCCGCGTCGGGCGGTTGCTGGAGGGTGGGGGCGAACAACGACTGCCTGGAGGGCGAAACCGCCATCTGGGACATCAACGCGCGGCTGCCCATCAGCCAGCTTGTGCGGGAAAGCCCCGTCCAAAAAGTGAACCGGATCGCTTTCAGCCCCGACAGCAAGTTGATGGCTACGGGCGGCTGCGGCGAGTTGGCGAACGGATCGCCGCAGGAGGGGTGCCTACGCGGCGAAGTCGAATTATGGGACACAACCAGCTTCAAAATCGTCGGCCGGCTGACAGACACGCCCTATGAAATTACCAGTCTGGCTTATAGCCCCGATGGGAAAACTCTGGCGGCGGGCAGTTGCGCGAAGATTGAAAAATCGGATACGGGGAAAGAGTGCAGGCAAGACGAGATACGGTTGTGGAATCTGGACACGAGGCAACTTGTCTCTCAACCGCTCACGGGGCACGGCGCTTTCATTAAAATGTTAGCCTTCAGCCCCGACGGGAAAATCCTCGCCTCGGGCGGCGGCGACTCAATCATCCTGTGGGATGCCGGCACACGCCAGATGCTCGGCAAAATCACATCCGGCCATCAATTTGAATCGGTGAATCATTCTATCACGGGCATCCAAACTATGGTCTTCAGCCCGGACGGTAAAACGCTGGTCACAGGCGGCTGTGGGAAACTGGAGCGGAGAGCCGGCCAGCCAAACAATTCCTGTGGCAGAGGCGAGCTGCGTTTCTGGGACGTAAAGGCGGGGCAGATGATCGGAGACCCCCTCGCTGCTCACACAGACCAAATCGACAGCCTGGCTTTCAGTCCTGACGGCAAGATGCTGGCCTCGTCTTCGGATGAGTACGACGATACGATTCAACTGTGGGACGTGGCGACGCGGCAGACGACCGGGCGGGCTTTGACGGGCTATGACACCGACATGGTGAAGATGATCTTCAGCCCCGATGGCAAGACACTGGTGACTGCCACGACGATGCAGGCGGAGAATAAAACCTACAACATTTTCCTCTGGGACTTGGAAAAGCGCCAGCTCATCGGACAGCCGCTTACCGCTCACACCTTTAAGCTTGACGACATAGCCTTCAGCCCGGACGGGCGGGTGCTGGCGTCTGCCGGCTCGAACTTTCTGGGCGGCCAGCGAGATGCGGCCAGCGGGACGCACGCCTTGAAGCTTTGGGACATGAAGCTGGAATCGTGGATTGAGAAAGCCTGCCGCGTCGCCAACCGCAACCTGAGGCGCACCGAATGGGAACTCTACTTCTCTGGTCAGAAGTACCGTAAGACCTGCCCCAACCTGCCGGAGCCGAAAGATTAAGATTCAGCCTTCGATTCCGCTTGAGAACTTTTCCTGATAGATTCTGCAATCGCTGAAACGCCGCGCCGCTTCCCGTCGTAGTGCAGAACGTAAGGAGTTCAACAAAATGTCTCATCGCCTTCGCGCCCTGGCCCTCTCGCTCACTCTGTTTGCACTTTACGGGTCGGCCAACTCTCAAACACCCACGGGGAAGCCCGCGCCGCAGAAGCCTGCGAAGGCCGCGAAGGCGGCGCGTGCGGACGCGGCCGACGACGAGCGCCGCACGACCGTCATCGTGCTGGCCGCCTCATTGGCCGACGAGGCGCGCTCGTTCCGCGACGAGGAGTTGCGCGCCCGCGTCCAGATGCGCGCGGCAGACGCCCTGTGGGAGACGGACCAGGAGCGAGCGCGCCTGCTCTTTCAGAGGGCCTGGGAGGCTGCGGATTCCGCGGAGCGCGCGGCGCTGCGCCGCCTTGAGGAGAGCGGCCGCGACCTGCGCGAGTCGAATGAGGGGATGCCGGAGCTGCGCTCGGAAGTCCTGCGCCTGGCGTCAAGGCGCGACCGGGCGCTCGGCGAAGAGTTCCTCGCCAAGATGACTGAGGCGACCGAGCGCGACAGCCAGAACCTCACGATCAACCTGGACAATTCCGCGGCGCATCCGACGCCAGACCCCAACAACCCGCCGGCCGAGATCGGTCAGAGGTTGGCGCTCGCCCGCGGGTTTCTCGAAGAGGGCGAGGTCGAGCGCGCCCTTCAGTTCGCGGACAAGGCGCTCGACCGCGTCACAGTCCGCGGCATCAACTTCCTTTCCCTGCTGCGCGAGAAAGGTCAGGCGGCGGCCGCCGACAAGCGTTTCGCCGCGATGTTCGCGCGCGCGGCCGCGGACCCCTCGTCGGACGCGACGACCGTCTCCGTGCTCTCCTCCTATGCCTTCACGCCGTTCCTGAACATCGTCATCAAGGGCAACGGCGAGAACAGCACGATGTTCGAGACAGAGCGCGTCGTCGCGCCGAACATGCCGCCGCAACTGCGCGCGGCCTTCCTGCGCGCCGCCGCGCAGATTCTCCTGCGCCCGATCCCTACGCGCGACCAGGACCGCACGCTCGCAGGCCGCGGCGGGCTCTACTTCGTCATCGCGCGCCTGCTTCCGCTCTACGACCGCTACGCCCCCAACCTCTCGGCAGAGCTGCGCGCGCAGGCGAGCGCGCTCGCGCCCGACGCGCCGGAGAGTTTCCGCGACAATCAGAACATAGAGCTGACGCGCGGCCTCGTGCCCGCCGACGAGATGCGAGACGAAGGGCCCGAGGCGATTGAGCGCGGCGACCGCGCCTCAGACCCTGCCGAGCGCGACTTCAACTACGCGAGGGCGGCTGTGGATGCCGCACACAAAGGTGACGCGGGCGCGCTCGCCATGCTGGACAAGATTCAGGACGCAGAGATACGCAAGAGCGCGCACGCCTACGTTGACTTCATCCTGGTCGGCAACCTCATCAGGAAAAACGAGCTGCAAGAGGCGCTCAGGCTGGCCCGCGCGGGCGAACTGGACAGCATCCACCGCGTCTGGGCGTTGACGGAGATCGCGGGCGTGATGAAGAAGACGGACGCCAAGAACGCGGCGGAAGTGCTGGACGAAGCCGCGGCGGAAGCGCGGCGCATCGGCGGGGGCGACCCAAACCGCGCGCGCGCCCTGTTCGGCGTCGCCACGCGCATGTACGAAGTTGACCGCAACCGCGGGTGGGAGCTGGCGGGCGAAGCCGTCAAGGCGGCCAACTCCGCCGAGGGCTTCACCGGCGCGGACGCGCAGATCGTCTCGCACTTCAAGATGCACGACGGCGAGGTGACTTCTAACTCCAACGTCGAGAGCTTCGACGTTAACCAAATCTTCGGCAACCTGGCCGGCGACGACCTCTACCGCTCCATCGAACTGGCGAAGAATTTCACGGCCGAAGCCCCGCGCGCCACCGCGACCCTATCAATCGTCCGCGCCGTCCTCGACAAAAAACGGAGGCCGGCAGTCAGGAGTCGGGAGTCGGACGAGAAGAAAATCCAGTAGGGCGGCGCGCGGCCCTATTATGAGTAGATGTTCATCGGGCGCGTGAGCAGCCGGACGGGGTCTTCTACGTTCAGCGCCTCGCGGACGTAGAAGGCTTCGCCGGCCGCGACGTTGATGAGCGAGCCGTAGTAACGCATCCGCCATTCGATCTGCTGTAGGAAACCTTTGTCGCTGATGCGCGTCTGCGGCTCGTCAGAGTCTGGGCTGTAGAACTGCGAGGCGTGCGCGCGGATGGCGCGCATCTTCTCCTCCATGAAGTCCGAGACATCCACGATGAAGGAGGGGATGACGAGGCGCGAGTAGATGGTGTGTGCGAGCGCGGGGACGCGCATGGCTTCCTGGCCCGCCTCCTCGTCGTAGCGGCGCATGCTGGCGAGGCGCGCCGCCTCGCGCACGATGCGCGCCGTGGCGGCGTGGTCCGGGTGCGGGTCGTCCCAGTGAAAGGTGTAGAGGACTTTCGGCTTGTGCGCGCGCAGCACACGCACCATCGCGCGGCGCGCGTCTTCGGTCAACTGGACGTGGCCGTCCGGCTGTTCCAGGTTGAGCCGCGCGTCTAATTTCAGGATGCGCGCCGCCTCGCGCGCCTCCTCGGCGCGCCCCTCCGGCGTCCCGCGCGTCCCCATCTCGCCGCGCGTCATGTCCAGGACGCCCGTGCGGTAGCCCAGGCTCTTCAGCTTGAGCAGCGTCCCGGCCACACTCAGCTCCGCGTCGTCCGGGTGCGCGAAGATAGCCAGCGCGTCCAATTCCACGTTAGAAATTTCCATAGCGATCGAATCTGAAATCTCAAGTTTTGAAATTTGAGATTTAGCTTAACAGACGCTCGCCGGTCAAGCGAGCAGTTGACGGCCACGGCGCGGTTTCTGTAGCCTGCGCGCCATGAATCTGGTCGTCCTCGGCTCAGGCACGTCCGTCCCGCACCCGCAGAGGGCTTCCGCCTCACACTGGCTCGAAACAAGTCGTGGCACAATTCTGCTCGACGCGAGCGCGGCGGCCGTCCACCGCATGGCCCAGGAGCGCCTCGACTGGGTCAACCTGGACGCCGTCTGGATCAGCCACTTCCACCTGGATCACGTCGGCGGCCTGGCCCCCTTCCTCTTCGGCACGAAACATGCTCCGCAGACGAAAGGGCGGCGGAAGCCCCTGCTGATTTACGGCGGGCGCGGGCTCAGGAAATTGGTCCGCGCCTTCGACGAGGCGAACAGTTACGGGCTGCTCAAGCAGCCTTTCCCGGTCGAAGTCCGCGAGGTCGCGCCGCGCTCGGAGTTCGAGCTGCTGCCGGGCCTGAGGGCCAGGACTTTCTCGACACCGCACACGCGCGAGAGCCTGGCGCTCCACCTGACGGACGAAGACGGCGCCTCGCTCGTCTACACTTCGGACACGGGCCACACGGACGCGCTCGCGCGCTTCAGTGAAGGCGTAGACCTCTTCCTGATGGAGTGCTCCTTCCGGCGCGACAAGCCGATGGCGACACACCTGGAATTGGAAGACGCCATGCGGCTCGCGCGCCGCGCGCGGCCCCGCAAGGTGATGCTCGCGCACCTCTACCCGGAGTGGGACGGCGTGGACATCGCGGCCGAGGCGAAAAAGTTGTGGCCCGGCGAGACGATTGCGGCCGAGGACGGGCTGCGCCTGCGAATCGGCCCGGCCGACAGCAAACCTTGAGCGGCGCAGTCGTCAAAAGCGCGGAGGTAGTTCAGAAGATGAGAAGAAAGCTCGCAGTTATTTTCCTGGTCGTCGCCGCGCTCACACAGGCGGCGATTGTTGTCTCTGCCGCGGACGATGAGTTAACCGCGGAAGAGGTGCGCGAGACGAACGCGCTGGCTCAACTCTTCGTCAAGCGCATGACAGAGACCAACGACGTAGCATTCGTCATAGACGAGTTGTTCGTCCCAGACTTCCTTGACCGCCACCTGAACGGCCCCGAGAGCGAGCCTTTCATCTTCATTCAACCCGGCATGGCGCGCCGCCTGACGCGCGACGAACTGAGGCGTTACTACGTCTCCAACATCAACTTTCAGCACCTGACCAGCCTTTACATTTACGGCAGGTTCGCCGAGGACCGCCTCCGCGAGAGCGAGGGCGTGTACCCGCCAGCGGTCGCGCGCCTCGTCGGCCGCGTCAACGCGGACCTGGAAGAGATTGAAAAGGTAGACGAGAATGAACCCGCCGAAGTGGCCGCAGCGGTCGCGCGGCTGCGCGCCAGCCTCGACGTGTTAGAGAGAGTGAACAGGCTCTTGCGCGCCGAGGTTGAAGGGCGCAAACTGGCACAGTCTGCCCTGTACAAGAAGGCCGTGGCCGAGTGGGACGAGCGGTTCCACCTTTTCAAGCCGTGGCCGAGCGTGTGCGAGGAAGGCTGCTACGGCTTGCCAGCGGGCTCGCGTTTGATTATTGTGAACATACCGTCGTTCCAGTTAAAGGTCGTCCTTGCCGAGGGGGGCGCGAAAATCGTCTCGGCAATGCCTTACTTCGATTAGGGGGGATACATTCCGTGGCTCGTCCGCGAGGTCACTTCAAGCGCGCGCTCTTCGTCCCCCTCATTCTCATTCTCTCCCTCGCGCCGCACCTTCCCGCACGCGACAACGAGGAACAAAAGCTGCTCGAAACGGGGGCCGCGCCCAAGACCACCCAGCCGACGCTCGCGCCCGACTCCATCAAGATCGTCTCTTACAACATACGCTGGCGCGGCGGCGACGACCTGCGCAGGCTGATTCAGCTCCTCAAGACGGACCCGGAGATCGGCGGGGCCGCCGTCATAGGCTTGCAGGAAGTTGACCGCAACAAGAAGCGCACGGGCAACGTCAACACCGCGCGCCTGATGGCCGAAGAGCTGGGCCTGTACTACGCGTGGGCCGCCCCGCCCCCGCCGGCCTCGAAGGGCGACGAGCAGCAGGAGGAGGAGACGGGCGTCGCCATCCTGAGCGCCTACCCGCTCGCGAACGTGAAGCGGCTGGTGCTGCCGTACCCGGGGCCTGGGGGCCGCCGCCGCGCGGGCATCGGCGCGACCGTCCGCATAGGCGAGCGGAGCGTGCGCGTCTACTCGCTGCACGCCGAGCTGCGCACCAACAACGAGAAGCGGCTGGCACAATTGCGCGCCGCCCTCGAAGACCTCGCCACCGCGGACAACGCGCGCGTCGAGCAGGCGGTCGTGCTCGGTGACTTCAATACGATGACGGACAAGGACGTCACTGCCACCGCCGAGATGTTCGAGGCCGCGAAATTCTCCACCCCCTTCGACCACGGCACGAGCACCTGGAAGACCTTCATCATCCAACTCAAGCTCGACTGGCTCTGGCTCCGCGGCCTCAAGCCCATCCGCCACGGCATAGACAAAAAGATCGGCCTCTCAGACCACTGGCCCCTCTGGGTCGAAGTCAAACTCTAGCCCTGTCCCGCGCCGTTGACACCCCTCGCCGCCCTCGCATATCTTCCACGCGCCCGTGCGTTAGCCCCATTAACATCCCTGCGGCCGATTGATAAAGAGGTGCTATGAGCGACCAATTCACAAACCACGCGAAGAGGCTCTTCCATGCAGGCTTTCAGGCAGTGACCGAGCGCGAGAAGAAGGTGCTCCACCATCTAGGCGAAAGATTGCACATCAGCCACAACACTAACAAAGAGTTCGAGCAGGCGCTGACCTTCGGGCAGAGGCTGGCCGACCGCGTCGCCGCTTTCGGCGGCTCCTGGCCGTTCATCATCATCTTCGGCTGCGTACTGCTCGTGTGGGTCGTGCTCAACTCCTACGTCCTGTCCAGGCGCGGCGAGGCTTTCGACCCGTACCCGTACATACTCTTGAATCTGGTGCTCTCGATGCTCGCCGCCCTACAGGCCCCGGTCATCATGATGTCGCAGAACAGGCAGTCGGTCAAAGACCGCCTGGACGCGGCGCACGATTACGAGGTGAACCTGAAGGCCGAGTTGGAGATCATGTCGCTGCACGAGAAGGTGGATTTGTTGAGGGAGCAGCAGTGGCGCGAGTTGGTAGAGATGCAGCAGGAACAGATTAGGCTGTTGACGGAGTTGCTCAGTCGTCAGGAAGCTTCGGACGAAGGAGCTTAGGCGCTAGGGATACACAAATTAATTGCCAGAAAACGGAAGCCCCCGGTGTTTAGCTGATGTACCCATCAGATAAAGACGGGGGTTTATTTTATGGTGAAGTCTGTTAAGTTGCTCGTCGCGCTCGCGGCAATGCTCTTTCTCGCTAATGGGTCGTTGGCACAAAATCCCAACCCTCAAACGCACGCCATCACTCCCGAAGACGTGCTCAGCATACGGGAGCTTGACGAAGTCGCGCTCTCCCCGGACGGCAAGAGAATCGCATTCTCGGTGACTGAGCCGAACGACCCCGCGAGGCCGCGCGAGCCGCGCGCGTCGAACGTCTGGGTCGTCCCCGTGGACGGCAGCGAGCCTGCGCGCCCCCTGATTCCCGGCCTCAAGAACGCCGCGACGCCGCGCTGGTCGCCCGACGGCCGCGCGCTCATGTTTCTCTCCGACCACGGCGACAACAGCACACAAATTTATTTACTACGCGACGGCGAGAAGGAGGCCGTGCGGCTGACCAACGCGCCGGGCGGGGTCGAGCTTTACGAGTGGTCGCCTGACGGAAAGATGATTGCCTTCCTCGCGCCCGAACCGGCCACGGCTGAAGAACAGGCGAAGAAGGCTACGGGCGACGACGCCATCGAAGTTGACCGCAGCCAAAAATATTCCAGGCTGTGGGTGACGAACCTCTCGGACGGGAAAGCCGCGCGGGTGACGAAGCAGGATTTCGAGATTCGTGAGCTGGCCTGGTCGCCCGCGGGCGACGAGCTGGCGCTCATCACCAACACCCCGAACCCCAGGAGAATCGGTTCGAGCAATCTTTCACTCCTGGTCGTCAACCGCTCGACGGGCGAAGTCGCGCGCACGCTCAGCGACAGCCCCTGCTCCGTTAACGGAGTGCTCAGGTGGTCGCCCGACGGCCGCTGGGTGACGTTTTACGAATGCCCGCCGAATAATGAAAAACTGGACTTAACGCTGTCGCTCGCGCCCGCGCGCGGAGGCGCGGTGCGCCAGCTTTTGAAGGACTACAAGGGCACGGTCTTGTCACTGGAATGGACGCCCGACTCCAAGGGCCTGCTGGCGCAAAGCATCGAGGGGACGCACGAAATCATCGCGCGAGTAGACGCCGCCACCGCAGAGTTTGACAAGATAACAGACGTTATACAGTCGCAGTGGGGCGCGAGCTTCAGCACGAACGGGGAGACGGTCGCCTACCTGGCTCAGACGCCCGAATCAGCCAACGACCTGTGGGTCGCCGGGAAGAATCAGCCTCCGCGCAGGCTCACAGACTTCAACCCGCAGACGAAGTCCTGGCGCTTCGGCCAGGTCTCGGAGGTCGTCTGGAAAAACTCCAAAGACGGCCTGACGCGCAAGGGTGTCGTCATCACTCCGCCCGGTTACCAGGAAGGGACTCTCTACCCGACCGTCGTCAACACGCATCCGGGCGACACGGCCTGGTGGACTGGGTTCCACGCGAGCAAGTGGTGGAACTGGGGTCAGCTCCTGGCGTCGCACGGCTACGTGGTCTTTCTGCCGAACACGCGCGGCGTGACAGGCGAGGGTGGCGCGATGCACGCGACCAACAACCACTGGGGCGGGATGTCTTTTCAGGACTTGATGGACGGGGTCGATTATTTAATCAGTCGGAAGATCGCGGACCCGAACCGCCTGGGCATAGGCGGCTGGAGCAACGGCGGCTTCATCACGGAATACACGATTACACGCACGACCAGATTCAAGGCGGCCGTCGCGCAGGCCGGCCATTCAAACCTCTTCAGCATCTACGGCACATCGTACCTGCGCGACAGCCTGCGCGTCACGAGCCGCTCAAGCCCCTACGTCAACCGCGAGTGGTACGACGAGCACTCGCCTATCACCTTTATCAAGAACTGTCGCACGCCGACTCTGCTCTTGCACGGCGAGTTCGACCAGGGCGTGCCCCTGGGCCAGGCTTACGAGTTTTATACTGGACTGAAAGACGCAGGAGTCGAGGCCGAGCTGGTGATCTACCCGCGCGAGCGCCACAGTATTCAAGAGTACGCGCACAGGATAGACGTGCAGAGGCGCGTCCTCGCATGGTTCGACAAGCACTTAAAGTAGCGGCAGGCTGTTAACAATTCCCACGCCTTATCAACAGTTCCGCTTCGAACGTGGCGAAGAACATCCGCGACGCCTGCAAGCGGTAGGAGACTAAAGGCGGCGAGTCGCGCCCCTAATAGGGAGGTTGCCCGACGATGTTGCCTACAGGGGAGTAGTTGCAGACCCAGATCGTATAGTTCTTCCCTGTCGTCTTGCACGTCGCTCTGGCGCAGCCCACCTTGGTCGTCGTGCGCCACACAATCTGCGTGTAGTGGACGCAGGGGAGTTTGCTGCACGTGCCGCAGACGCTGCCGGGCGAGCACTTGGTTTTGGAGTAGGTGTAATACTGCTTCTCGCCGACCCAGTAGCCGATAGCGGTCGTCGCGGGCATGGGCGGCGCGGTCATGTTCGAGGTCCACGACGAGAAGAGGTTTTCGCCGTAGCCCCTGGCGTTCTTTTCCGGGTTGTGATCCTGTCGGCCGTCGCACCTGCCGGCGAGGGTGTTGGCCCACTTCTGCGCGAAGGCCGCGAGGCCGTCGTCCCAGGTCATCGCCGGCAGCGGGGCTCCGGTATTGCCGACCATACCCTTCCGTGCATTGTTGTGGGCCGCGACGATGGCCTGCTTCTCGGCGGCCGTCAGCGCGGCCTGCGCCGTCCCCGCGTTACTCGTCATGCCCCGCGGCGGGGCGACCGACACCGCCATGAGCGCCACGGCGAGCGGGATGAGAAGCTTCTTCATGGGGTCTCCCTCCACACGAGCGTAATCAATCTCCGGCGATTGCGCGCACATTATTCCCGCCCGGCGAAGATGTCAATCCCTTCGTTACCTCACGCTGACGACGACGTTGTTGGCCTGCATGGAGTTGCCTGTGGCGCGTTGCAGCTCGGCGATGGCCTTGTTCAAATCGGTCTGCGCGCGCAGCTCGTTGCCGCGGGCGGTCGTCAAAGCGGTCTGACGTTCGAGCACGAGAAAGAGCGTTGACTGGCCGGCGTCGAAGCGGCGCTGCTCGCTCGCGTACTGCTGCTCGGAGGCGGCGCGCGCCGCCGCAGCCGCACGCAGCCGCGACTCGGCCGTGCGCACGGACTGGACGGAGTTGCGCACCTCAACCTGAACCAACTGCTCAAGCTGCTCGCGCTGCGTGTCGATGCGCCGGCCCTCGACGAGCGAGCGGCCCAGTTGCGCCTCCGCCGTCCGATTCCTGAAGGGCAGATTAATCTGCACGCCGACGCGGAAATTGTTGTAGCGGTTCGAGCCCAGGTTCAGGAACGACTGGCCTAGGCCGCCGAGCAGCTCCGGCGGAAGCGACTGCGCCGGCGGGTCCACCAGCAGCGGCAGGTCGTTGATGGTGCCCGGCGTCAGGACGTTCACCGCGTTCGTGAGCGCGTTGACCTGATCTCGTAAAGCCTGCGACGAGGCCGTCAAAGGGTTGACGATGCTGGTGGTGTTGACCGAGCCCGAGAGGCCGACGACGCCGTAGCTGCCGACCAGATCAATCTGCGGCTTGGTCTGCTCGCGGAAATAGCGCTGGTCTATCTCGTTAATCTCGCGCGCGAGCGTGGACTGCTGCAACTCTGGGCGCTTGGTGAGCGCTTCGTTCATGGCCTCGTTCAGGCCGACGACGGGCGGCGTCAGGTCAACCGGGTCCACGGGGATGAGTGAGACGTTCCAGAAAGGCGACTGCCGATTCTCCGCGATCAGATTCTTCAGGTTGTTCTCGGCGCGCTGCACGTCTTCGAGCGCGCTGTAGACGCTCTGCTCGAAGCCGGAGACCTGCGCCTCGACAGCGACCACGTCAATCGGCGCGAGCGAGCCCTCTTCCACCAGCCGCTTATTGTGTTCGAGCTGCGTGCGCGCATCCCTCACGGCGTCGCGCTGAATCTGTAGGTTCCTGAGCGCGAAGACCAAATCCCAGTAGGCGCGCTGCACCTGCGTGATCGTCTCGATGGTGCGCTGGCGGAACTGCGCGTCCGTCAGTGAAAGGTTCTTCTTGGCGACCTCTATCTGCCGGCGGCTGTTGTCGAAGCGCAGGCCACGGAAGAGCGGCTGCGTGTAGTTGAAGGTCAAGGCCGTCGGGTACTGCGGGTTGAGCGCGGCGAACACGTTGTCGGTCGTCAACCGGATGGCCGAGAAGTCTACGCGGTAGCCGCCGCCGAATTTGGGGGTCAGCCCCTCTATGCGCGCCGTGCCGGTGTAATCGCTCTGCGTGACTGCATTGAGGACGCCGCCGCTCAGGAAACTGGCCGAAGGCGTCTCGGAGCGTTCGTAGTAGGAGAGCGAGCTGAAGCGCGGGTCGTAAGCGCCGCGCGCGCCCAGGAGGTCGAACTCCGCGGCGCGCACGTTATGGCGCGAGACCTCTATGTCCTTGTTGTTGAGGAGCGCCATCTCCAACGCCTCGCGCAGAGAGAGCGGGCGCTGGTCGGCCATGTCCACGCCGACGCGGCCGATCTCAGGCAGCGGCCGTTCGGGCGCGCGGTAATTAGGCGCGATCTGCGGCACGTTGGGCAGAATCTCCGTCTGCGGCGCGGGCGCGGGCGCAGCCTCGCGTCCAGGCGCAGGCGCGGGAGGCGCGGGCGCGATTACTTGGCCGGGCGACGGCTGCGGCTGCGGTGTCGTCGTCGGCGCGGGCGCGACCTCGCCTTCGGTCGGCAGGCTATCGGTCGTAGGGATAGAGGTCTGCGCGCCACCACCTTGCGGCGTCTGCGGCTCGGTCGCGGGCGCGGGCGTCGTGCCGCGCGTCTGCTGGTCTGCCTGCGTGGTTGGCTGGACGCTCTGCTCTGTCTGACCCGCGGGCGTGACGGGCCGCGCGTTCGAGCCGGGCGCGGGCGCTGGGGCCTGCGGGTCGTTGCCGCTCGGCGCGACGTTGACGCCCGAAGAGGGCGGCGCACTCTGCGTCGGCGTGTTGCCGCTCGGCGCGGGCTGCACAGGCTGCGGGGTCACCCCGCCGGGCTGCTGCGCCATCACGCGAGACTTCGTTCCTCCCACGAAGAACAGAAGCGCGAGGCCGATGATTGCCAGATTAAAGTTGCGACGGTTCATAACAGTTTCAAATCTGAGATTCGTGACGCGTATTCCAGTCAGTACCGCCTGCGGTACTGACACTAACTCTTCGTAAATATCCCGAAGAGCGAGGCGGCGGCCGAGGCCGTCTTGCGCTTCGCCCAACTGAACGCGCCTCGGACGGGCGCGAGCGCGCGGCTGAAGATGCGTGCGCGGGCCAGGTCGTCGAAGAGCGAGTAGAAAACTGGCACAGCGAGCAAGGTCAGCAGCAGACACAAACTCTGTCCGCCGACGACGAGGACGCCGATGGAGCGGTTCGTCCCAGACCCAGGCCCCGTCGAGATGACGAGCGGCATCATGCCCGCGACGAGCGCGATGGTCGTCATCAGGATGGGACGCAGGCGGTCGCGGTTCGCCTGGATGATCGCCTCCAGACGCTCCATGCCGCGCGCCCGCAGCGCGTTCGTGTGGTCGATCTGCAAAATCGCGTTCTTCTTGACGACGCCGAACAGGAGCAGGAGCCCCAGGCCCGAAAAGATGTTCACCGTCTGCCCCGTAATCAGGAGCGAGACGATGCCGAACGGGATGGCGAGCGGCAGTGTCAGCAGGATGGTGATCGGGTGTATGAACGACTCGAACTGCGCCGCCAGCACCATGTACATAAAGACGAACGAGAGGACGAAGGCCAGCATGAAGTAGTAGCCCGCGCGCCCCAACTCTTTCGAGCGCCCGGCCGTCCCTGTCTTGTACGCGCTCTCGACTTTCAGTTCTTTCACGAACTCGTTCATCTTCGCCACCACGTCGGCCTGCGAGCCGCCGGGGCGGACGTTGCCGAGCAAGGAGACCTGCCGCTCGCGGTTCAGACGGTCAATCGCGGACGGCCCAGAGCCTTCCTCGATGGTGACCAGATTGTCCAGACTCACCCAGCCGACCTTCGCCGACGGCACGATCATGCGGCGCAGACCCTCAACCGACGCGCGGAACTCGCCGATGGCGCGCACGCGCACGTCGTACTGGTCAGTGCCCGCGTTGAAGGTAGAGACTTTCTGCCCGGCGACGAGCGTGTTCAGCGCCTGCGCGATGTCGCCGACGCGCACGCCCAGGTCGCCTGCGCGCGCGCGGTCAATTTGGACGCGCAGCTCCGGCTTGCCCGTAATCAAGGTCGAGTCGGCGTCCACCACGTCCGGGATGGTCTTCATCTTCGCCAATAACTCTTCGGAATACTTCGTCAGCTTCTGAAGGTCCGGGCCGCCTATGACGTATTGAATGTCCGCGTTGCGGAAGCCGCCGCCAGAGATGGCCGCGACCTGCTGGACGCTCGTGCGCAACTCCTTCGGGTACTTCGTCAGCAGCCCGCGCGCCTTGACCATCAACTGCTCCTGCGTCTCCGCGCGCTCCTTGATGGGCGCGAGCTTGATGTAGATGGAGGCGACGTTGACCACCTGCTGCTGGCCGCCGCCGATGGTCACGAGCGTGGCCTGGACGCCCGGAAGGACCCGCATCTCGGCCGCAATCTTTTCCACCAGCGCCGAGGTCGCCGGCAGCGTGTAGCCTTCCGGCGCACGCACGTTGACCTCGAACTGCGACTGGTCGTCCACCGGCAGGAAGTTCTTCCCGACGAACTTGAAGAGCGGCACGATGCTGATAATCACGCCGACGCACATCAGCACGATTGCCCAGCGGTGCGCCATAGACCACTTGAGCATCCAGGTGTACGTCCGGTCTATCGGCCGATACCAGCGCGCCTCCTTCGAGTTGTGCCTGGACTCT
Source organism: uncultured Acidobacteriota bacterium (assembly GCA_963848875.1). Lineage (GTDB taxonomy): Bacteria > Acidobacteriota > Blastocatellia > Pyrinomonadales > Pyrinomonadaceae > QHXM01. Next base: position 1,818,827 of record CAWKFJ010000005.1, on the reverse strand, counting down.
GCCTGAGGCTTCTTCTCTTCCGTCGGCGACATGGCCGCTTCCGACGGAGGCGGCGCGGCCTCGTCACGAATAATCGCGTCCACGCGGCTCTGCGTCCCTGCGTCGTCCTCGACGTTCTTCTCCGGCCCCTCTTCGGCCGCGACGACGCGCGATTCGTTGGCGAGGCCGGCGGGGGCGTCACCTTCGGAGGGGACGCTGCCCGTGCCGGCCGGTAAGGGATCGTCCCTGCGCTTAATCAGGCGCGCGGCGAGCATGGGCGTTAAGGTGAACGAGACTATCAGCGAGACGGCGATGGCGAAGGAGGCCGTCAGGCCGAAACTGGACATGAAGCGCCCGACGATGCCGCCCATGAAGCCGACGGGCAGGAAGACTGCGAGCAAGCTTAGCGTCGTCGCCATGACGGCGAGGCCGATCTCCTTGGTGCCCTGAATCGCTGCCTGAAACGGCGGTGTGCCCTTCTCCTCGATGTGGCGGAAGATGTTTTCCAGAACCACAATCGCGTCGTCAATCACGATGCCGACCATCAGGGTGAGCGCGAGCATCGTAATTTGATTCAAGGTAAAACCCATCGCCGCCATCAGGCCGAAGGTGGCGATGATGGATGTCGGGATGGCTATGGCCGCGATGAAGGTCGAGCGGATGCTCCACAAAAAGATGAAGACGACGATGGCCGCCAGGATGCCGCCCTCTATCAAGTGGGTTTGGATGGATTCGAGCGAAGCCTTGATGAAGATGGACTGGTCGCCGACGATCTCGGTCTTGAAGCCAGGCGGCAGCGTCGGCTTGATTTCGGCCAGACGCTCTTTGACCGCGTCGGCCACGGCGACGGTGTTCTGGCCCGACTGCTTCGAGACGACGAGCGTGACGGCCGGCTGGCCGTTCAAGAGAGCTTGCGTGCGCTGCTCTTCGGCTCCGTCCTCTATGTAGCCTATGTCGCTAATCTTGACTTGATAGTTGCCGCGCGTGGCGACGACCAAATCGTTGAAGCTCGCGGGGTCCGTGATGCGCCCCATCGTGCGCACCGTCAACTCGCGCGTGCCTTCGTCCACGCGACCGCCCGGCACCTCCATGTTCTGCGCGCGGACGGCGGCCGCGACCTCCGCGACCGTCACGTTGTAGGAGCGCAGCTTGTCCGGGTCTACCCAGACCTGAATCTCGCGCGTGCGGCCGCCGACGATCTGCACCTGGCCGACGCCGTTGATGGATTCGATGCGGTCCTTAATCTGTTTGTCGGCGACATCGGTCACCTCGCGCAAGGAGCGCGGCGCGGAGATGGCTATGCGCAGGACGGGCGCGGCGTCCGTGTCGAGCTTCTGGATGATCGGCTCCTCTGCCGTTTCGGGCAGATCGCCGACGATCAGGTTGACCTTGTCGCGCACCTCCTGCGCGGCTACGTCCGCGTTCTTCTCCAGGATGAACGTGATGAAGACCTGCGAGACGCCCTCGACCGAAGTCGAGCGCAGCTCGTCAATGCCGCTGATGGTGTTGACCGCGCCCTCGACCTTGTCCGTGATTTCGGTCTCGATCTCCTGCGGGCTGGCGCCGGGGTTGACGACCGACACGGTAATCGTCGGCAGGTCAATCTTCGGGAAGAGGTCAACGCCCAGAGACTTGTACGAGAAGAGCCCGACCACCGTCAGCGACAGAATCAGCATCGTCGCGAACACCGGCCGGCGGACACAAATTTCAGCAAGCTTTTGCATGGCGCTCAGTGGTCAGTGGTCAGTGGTCAGTGGTCAGTAGGAATCAGTTGTTTTAACTGACCACTGACCACTGACCACTGACTACTGTTTGACGGGTGACCCGTCGTTCAAGAGTTCGACGTTTGAGGTTGCGACCTGTTCGCCGGAGGCGACTCCGCTTTTGACTTCGACGAGGTCCGCTTCGGCCTGGCCGAGCTGCACGATGCGCTTTTCGGCGCGGCCGTTGTTGACGACGAAGACGTAGTTGGCGCCCGACTCGGCGCGAACGGAGCGCAGGGGCACGAGCACGGCCGTGCTGGTCTGCGGTTGCAGGATGCGGACGGTGGCGAACTGCCCAGGCTTCAGGAGGCCGTCATTGTTTTCGACCTCGGCCTCGACCGTCATCGTGCGCGAGTTAGGCGTCACAGACGGCGCGACGTGGTGAACGCGCCCGCCGAAATTGCGGTCGGGGTAGGCGCTGACGCTGACCGAAACGCTCTGCCCCACCTGTATGGCCATGATCGCCTGCTCCGGGATGTCTATCCGCACGCGCAACGGGTTGGTCTTGACGACCGTCGCCACCTTGGTCGAAGGCGAGACGTACTCGCCTAGGTCGGCCGGGCGGTCTGAGACGTAGCCGTTGATCGGCGAGAAGACGACGGCGTAGGAAAGGTTCCGGCGCGCGGCCGCAACTTGCGTCTCGGCGTTCGTCACGCCGGCGCGCGCCGCGAGCACAGCGGCGTAGTCTTGCCGGGCCTTGTTCAAAGCCACTTCGTACTGCTCGCGCAACATGTCGCGCTGCGCCTTCTGCTGGTCGTAGCTGGAGCGCGAGACATCGCCCGACTCAAGCAGGCGCTCCTGGCGGCGGAGCTGCGTTTCGGCCAGCTGCCAGGTGACGCGCGCGGCGTTCACGTCGGCCACCTGAGCGGGGTCGAACTTCTGGCCGGGCCTGACGTTGATTTTCTCTTCGGCCTGGCGCACGGCAGCCTTCGCTTGTTCGAGTTGCGCCAGCGACTGATCCAGACGAATGCGGTTGTCGTTACTGTCGAGCCGCACGATCAACTGGCCCTGCCGGACGTAGCTGCCCAGCTCGACGCCGATCTCGACGACCTTGCCCGCGATTGAAGGCGCAACGTCCGTCTGCTCGTCTGCGGCGAGGCTGCCCGTGGCTTCCAGGAAGCGCGGCAGGTCGCGCGTGACCGCGGGCGCGGTCGTCACTTCGACTTCGGTCGTGGTCGTGGTCGTGACGGTCGTGTTCGACTGCTCCGCGTTCGAAGCCTTCGAGCCGCCGCACGCAGCGCCCGCCAGGGCGACCGCCGCCAGGACGACCGCCAGTGATAAAGACTTTAACTGATTCGAGGAGATCATCTGATTCGCTTCTTCTTGACGTTTAACGATTGCGGCCCCGCGTCGGTTCTAATGCCGCGGAGTAAAATCTCTGTGAACACGCGCGCGGCCTCTTCGTTTGTGATGTCCAGGAGACGACGCGCTGGGTCCCACAGGTTGTTGTTGAGCGAGTGGTGTATGAGCATGCCTATGAAGGCGCGGACGACCAGTTTCGGCTCGACCGCGCGGAACACGCCGTCGCGCTGGCGCTCGGCGATGTAGGCCCCCAGGAACTCGTAAAGCTCCAGAACATTTCTGTCCCAGAACATCTGCGCCAGTTCGTGCCCTTCGAGCGCGGAGTGGAGCAGGAGGCGCAGGAACTCCCTGTCCTGGTCGTGGTGCTCCAGGGCCGTGAAGGCCAGCGTCTCGAAGACGGCGCGGTCGTCCTTGCTGAGCACCGCGTCTTCGACCAGCTTGCACGGATCGGCTATCTCCTGGGCGCAGGCTTTGTGGTCGAGGATGGCCGTGTAGAGTTCTTCCTTGGTGGCGAAGTGGCGAAAGACCATCGCCTCGGAGACGCCCGCCGCCTGCGCTATCTCCTTGGTGGTCGTGCCGCGGAAGCCGTGCTGCGAGAAGAGGCGCACGGCGACGCGCAGGATTTGGAGCCGCCGCTCCTCGCCCGCCATCCGCCCGCCGCCCACGGGCAGCGCTTCGGCCTGAGAGTCAGTGATTTGCTTGCTCAATAATTTAATTCCTATCCAAACCGGCTTAAAAGTAAGTACTTACTTACCACCTTCGGATAAACGAAGTCAAGGCGTAGTTGGTTGCAGAAAAAGTGGTCAGTGGTCAGTGGTCAGTTAAAAGAAAGCAGCCGCCCCAATCAACCCGGCTGCTTTTTGTCTTTCTGTTAACTGACCACTGACCACTGACCACTGACCACTTGCTCACTGTACTGTTCCCGACCTTTGCGCTAAAGTATCACGTACCTTTTCGCAACAAGAGCAAGCAGCCGCGGCCGCGCCCTTTCCGTAGGGGTTTGCGGCTCCGGTTCTCTTTTTTCAGGTGCGCGACGCGAAGGTGGCGGCGCGCGGGCGGGGGCATTCCTCGTCGGCACGTTGTTTGCTCAATTGCGACGGGAGCGACTAATTTTGCAGACTCTCTCGCACTACTCATCCTGCCGGTGCGGCGGATGAAATACTTTTTTACCAAGGAGAAGATGAAATGTCAGAGAACAGAACCCCAGGCGGATACACCCCAGGACAGGGCGGACAGGCGACGGGCGGGGCCGGCACGGGCGCGACAGACGCAGGAACGACGCGTGACGCGGGTGCGGACGGCGGCTACAACCAGGGCTTGACGACCACGGGCACGGGCGGCGGCACGGGCGCGGGCACGGCTCCGGCGCAGGACAAGGGCTACGGCGCGAAGATCGCCGAGGCCGCCTCAACCGCCAAGGACTACCTGGGCGACAAAGTCTCCGCCATCGGCGACAAGCTCTCAGACCTCAAGAACACGGACATCAAAGAGGTCGCCACCCAGGCCAAAGACTACGCGCGGCAGAACCCAGGCCAGGCCATCCTGATCTCGGCCGCCGCCGGGCTCGTCCTCGGCATGTTGATCCGCGGAAGCCGTAAGTAAGAAGAGCCGTGACAGGTGACAAGTAACGGGTGACGGGAAGAAACATCTTCCCGTCACCTGTCGCCCGTCACTGTTTTTGGAGGAGGGGGAGCGATGGCCGATTTAGAGAAGAGGACGGCGGCCGCGCCCGCCAGGCAGACGGACGCGCCGCAGACCGCCGACGTGGAGGGTCTGCCCGCGCTCTTCGGGCGCTTGAGCGACGGCGTGACGACACTGCTGGACACGAAGCTCAGCTTACTCAAAGTTGAAATCAAAGAGGACGTCAGCGCATACACGCGCAACGCGATCTCGATGCTCATCGGCGGCGTCATCGCGGCCGTAGGCTTCGCCATCGTCAACGTGGCGGTCGCGCTGTTCGTCGGCTCGCTGCTGCCGGAGAGTTTAGACCCGGCCCTGCGCTATGCGCTCGGCTTCGTTATCACGGGCGTGCTCTATCTGGTCATCGGCGCGATCTTCATCATCAAGGCGAAGAACAACCTGGCCAAGCGGGACATCGTCCCGAACCGCAGCGTTGACGAATTCAGAAAGGATAAAGAATGGCTGAAGAAGGAACTCTAGTGCAGGCGCGCGGCGACGGCGGTGAGCCCAGCAAGGAAGAGCTTCAGCGTCGGATGGAAGAGGCGCGCGAAACCATCACGCAAACCGTTACGGAGATTAAAGAGACAGTGACTAATCAATACTACTCTATGAAAGAGACGGTCTCGGACGCGCTCGACTGGCGTCACCACTTCCGCCGCAACCCCGTGGCCTTCAGCGTCGGCGCGCTCGCGGCCGGCTTCCTCGTCGGCTACGGCCTGACCGGCGCGCTCAAGGGCAGCGGCGGCGGCGGCCGCGACGACGACTACCCCTCTGCGGAGGACACGGACGTTTACGCGCGGACGGGCGCGACGCCACAGAGGTACGAAGACGAAGACGAAGAGGCGCGGCGCACGGCCTTCCACGGCCACTCCTTCGCGGCCCAGCCCATCACGGACGGTCCGCCTAACGCGGCCTACGAGCGCGTGACAGACGAGCCGGCCGACGAAGAGGCTGGCAGCTACACCCCAGCCCCTGCTTACGCCTACCGCGCGGGCGAGGAGTCGCCGGAGGCCGAGGCGAAGCCGCAGAAGCCTGGGCTGCTCGACCGCTTCAAGGAAACGTCCGCCTACGACCGCCTGCAAACGGAGGTCTCTTCGCTCGGCGACCGCTTCATCGAAGAGTTGTCGAGCACGGCCCACAAGGTCGTGCTGCCGGCTCTCTTCAACAAGGTCAAGGAGCTGTTCGGCGTAGACCTCTCGAACAAGCAGAGTCAGGGCAGCGGCGGAGGCCGCGCTAAACCGAGCGGCGGCGGCGCTCCGACCGGGCAGGATCAGCAACAGCAGGGCGGCTCACAGGGCGGCGGCGACGCCGCCGCAGCCTACGGTGCGCGCGCCGCGGGCGCGGGCGCGTCATCGGGCGCTTCCTCGTCGCCGGCTTCCGCCTCGCGCGGCTCGAATCCGTCGGCTTACGCCACGAGTGAGAACCGCGGCTACGGCGCGCAGTCGGGCGAAGGCGGCGGCTCAACCGGCACGGACAATTCCGTCCTCGACCTGGACCGCTGAAGTTAACGGCCGTTCACGCAAAGGCGCAAAGGTAAAACTTAAGGCGCGCAAGCAAGCCAAAGAGCCTGAGTTACACTCAACCCTTTGCGCCTTAGGTCTTAGCTTTGCGCCTTTGCGTGCAACCGCTCCTTTGTCTACATCGGCATGTCAAAGAACCAGGGAGACGCCACGGCCACCATCAGCCCGCCGACCGAAGCGCGGGCCGCAGACCGCGCGCCCGCGCGCCCGGCCGTCATCCTCAACGACTCCTCGGGCACGGGCGACAAAGAGAAGGCGCGCGAGCGCCTCGCCGAGCTGTTCTCCGAGGGCGGCCTGGACGCGCGCATCTCGTTGGCGCGCAGCGGCGAGGAGATAATCGAGATGGCGAAGCGCGCCGTGCAAGAGGGCTGCCAGCCGATTGTAGCCGGCGGCGGCGACGGGACGATCAACGCCGTGGCCTCCGTCGTCGTCGGCACAGACCGCGCGCTCGGCGTCCTCCCACTGGGCACGCTCAACCACTTCGCCAAAGACCTGCACATCCCGCTCGACTTGGACGCGGCGGCGCGCGTCATCATGGACGGGCGCGAGGCGCTCGTGGACGTGGGCGAAGTCGAGGGGCGCATCTTTCTGAACAACTCCAGCCTGGGGCTCTACCCGAGCATCGTGCGCCACCGCGAGAAGCAGCAGGAGCGGCTCGGGCGCGGCAAGTGGCCGGCGTTTCTGTGGGCCACTTTGTCTGTCCTCAAGCGCTACCCTTTTCTGAACGTCAGGTTGAGTACAGACGAACAGCGGCTCGTCCGGCGGACCCCGTTCGTCTTCGTCGGCAACAACGAGTACCAGATGGAGAGCTTCGACATCGGCGCGCGCTCCTGCATAGACGCCGGCCACCTGAGCCTCTACGTGGCCCACCGCACGGGTCGCCTGGGGCTGCTCCGGCTGGCCTGGCGCGCGCTCTTCGGGGGCTTGCGCGACGCCGTGGACTTCGACGCCCTCTGCACCAAAGAGGTCTTCATAGAGACGCGGCGACCCAAGCGCCTACGCGTCGCCACGGACGGCGAGGTCACCGTCATGACGACGCCGCTCCACTATCAGGTGCGCCCCGGCGCGCTGCGCGTGCTCGTACCGAAAGAAAGGGATGAGGGATGAGGGATGAGGGATGAAAGGGAAGAAAGTTCTTATTTCATCCCTCATCCCTCCGCCCTCATCCCTTAAAAAATTATGCGCAAGATAGTTCACCTTTCAGACCTGCACTTCGACTGGATTGACGAGTCGATCATAGAGCCTGTGATTAAGACTGTGACGGAGATCGCCCCGGACCTAGTTGTCGTCTCTGGAGATTTGACGCAGCGCGCGCGGAGCAAGCAGTTCGAGGATGCCAAGGAGTTTTTGGACCGCTTGCCCTCGCCGCAGATCATCGTCCCAGGCAACCACGACGTGCCGCTCTACAACGTCTTCAAGCGCTTCTTCGAGCCGCTGGAAAATTACAAGCGCTACATCACGGACGACCTGACGCCCTTCTACTCGGACGAGGAGATCGCCGTCCTGGGCATCAACACGGCCCGCTCGCTGACCATCAAGTACGGCCGCGTCAACGAGCAGCAGATCGCCGCCATCCGCGACAAGCTCTGTCCCTACCCGGACGATGTGACGAAGATCATCGTCACACACCACCCCTTCGACGTGCCGGACGGACACGACCAGGACGAGTTGGTGGGTCGCGCGCAGTTGGCGATGGAAGCGATAGCCAACTGCGGCGCGGACGTGCTCCTGGCCGGCCACCTGCACGTCAGCCACACGGGCCACAGCTCGGCTCGCTACAAGATCGCGGGCCACAGCGCGCTCGTCGTCTCGGCGGGCACGGCCACCTCCATCCGCCACCGCGGCGAGCCGAACACCTTCAACGTCATCCGCGTCAAGCACCCCTTCATCAACGTCGAGCGCCTCGCCTGGCGGCCTGAGAGCAAAGCCTTCGCCCCCTCCTCCACTGAACACTTCCGCCACACGCCCGACGGCTGGCAGCGCGTCCCAGACGAGATGGCCGCCGACATCATTTACGAGCAATGATGAATGATGAATGATGAATGATGAATTAAAAAGCAATCGTCTTTAATTCATCATTCATCACTCCGCATTCCGCATTGCTTTTCCCGGTTGACAGTCTTCGCTGCCGCCAATAGACTTCCGGATCGTTCCCCCACCGTAGACTTTTCGGCCGCCAAGCTCTCTGGAGAAGGACTTCCCTCATGCCCAAACAACAATCGACGGCGACGCGTTTGGCCGCAGTGGCGCTCGCCCTGCTCGCGCTCTTAATTTCAGCCGCGCCCCGCGCGCTCGCGCAGAACCCGGACAACTTCCAGGCCGAGCGCGCACGCGCCATCCAGCTTATCAACGACAAGAAGTACGCCGAGGCGCTGACGGTCTTTGAGAGTCTGGCGACCTCTAAGCAGGCGGACGGACAGGTGATGTACGGGCTGGGCATCGCCCTGCTGATGTCTGCCGAGGAGATGAAGGATCAGGAGGCCCAGCGCAAGGCGCGTCTGCGCGGGCGCGAATCACTCCTGCGCGCCCGCGAGATGGGCGTCAACGACCCGAACCTGGACATCATGATCAAGTCCGTCAAGCCGAACGGAACTATGGCGGGCGTGTCGGACAACAAGGAGGCGAACGACGCGATGCAGGACGCGACGACGGCCTTTACCGCCGCCGATTATGAGAAGGCCGCGACCGAATACGAGCGCGCCGCACGCCTCGACCCGACTCTCTACGAGGCGGCGCTCTACACGGGCAACTCCTACTACGCTCTCAAGAAGTGGGACAAGGCCGGAGAGTGGTTCGCGCGCGCCGTCGCCCTGGACTCGGAAAAAGAGACGGCCCACCGCTACTGGGCCGACGCCCTGATGTACGCCGGCAAGCAGGATGAGGCGCGCGACAAATTCTTCGAGGCGATCATCGCAGACCCCTACAGCCAACTGACCTGGCGTGGCCTGAGTAATTGGGCCGAGAAGAACAAAGTCACGCTCGCGCATCCGAAAATCGAGATCCCCTCCAACGTCTCGTCCCAGGCCAACGGCGACATCAACATCACCATCGACGAGAAGGCGCTCAAGGAGGACAACGCGGACGGGTCGGCGGCGTGGATGATGTACGGCATGGCGCGCGCCGTCTGGCTGACGGGCAAGGACGGGAAGCTGAGCGAGAATTTCGCCAAGGCGTATCCGAAGGAAAAAACTTACCGGCACAGTCTGGCCGAGGAGGTGGACGCGCTCAGTATGGTGATCACGATGCTCAAAGAGGGGAAGAAGGTCAAGCAGATGGAGCCGTCGCTCGCCCGGCTCGTCAAGCTGAACGAGGCCGGCTTGCTTGAGCCCTACATCCTCTTCGCGCGCGCAGACCGCGGCATCGCGCAGGACTATTCCGAATACCGCAAGGCCAACCGCGACAAGCTGCGCCGCTACCTCCTGGACTACGTCATCAAAGGCGGCGGCAACTAACACGTCCCGTCAGGGACGACGTGAAAATAGCCCAGAAGCCCCGTAGGGGCGCGTGAAAATAGCCCAGCACTTCAGGGTAACTAGCCCGTAAAAACCCGAGTCCCGTAGGGACGGCCGAAATGTTCGGCCGTCCCTACGGGACTCAAATATTTTTGGCACTATTTCCCAGCACTGAAGTGCTGGGCTATTTTCACCTGTCCCTACGGGACACGGTCAGCGCGCGGCCGGCCGATTGCGCTCCGCGCCCGCTGACTTCGGTGGCGGCGCGGTCGTCCCGTCCGAGCGGTAGCCGCAATCTTCCTTGGCGCAGTAGCGCATTGTGCCGCTCTTCTTCGTCGTCTTCTCCAGCAGGAACGGCGCGTTGCACTTCGGGCAGGGCTCCGAGACAGGCTTGTCCCAGAAGACCACGTCACACTTGGGATACTCCGAGCAGCCGTAGAACGCCTTGCCGCGCTTCGATTTCTTGACGACTATCTCACCCCGACAGCCGGGCTTCGGGCACGCCACGCCCGTCGTCTCGCGTTTGATGTAGTTGCACTTCGGATAATTCGAGCACGAGACGAACTCGCCGAAGCGCCCGTGACGCCTCACGAGTTGCGCGCCGTCCACAGGACACTTCTCGTCCAGGGGGACGGGCGCGGGCGCGACCGCCCCGCTCCTGGCAATCTTGCGTATGTTGCGACACTCCGGGTAACCCGTGCAGCCCAGGAACTGACCGAACCGGCCACGCTTTAAGGCCATAGGCTTGCCGCACAACTCGCACGTCTCCGCCTCGTCCTCGCCGCCCGCCTCGGCCTGCACGGTCCCTGACGCAGCGGCGCCGCCTGCCTCCGTCTCCGCGGCCGGCGCGGGTTTGGCTATCTCGCGCGTCGTGCGGCATTCGGGGTAGTTCGAGCAGGCTAGGAACTGGCCGAAGCGCCCGAACTTGATGACCATGCCCGCGCCGCAGTTCTCGCAAATCTCGTCGGTCGGGATGGCCTGCTGCTTGGCCGCGCGCATCTGTTTTTCGGCGACCTTCAAGTCCCTGGCGAACTTCCCGTAGAACTCGTGGAGCGCCGCCGTCCACTTCAGCTTCCCTTCCTCGATCTCGTCCAGCTCCTCCTCCATACGCGCCGTGTAAGACTCGTTGAAGAGGTCGTCGAAGCTGGCGACCAGAAGGTCGTTGACGGTCGTGCCCAGGGCGGTCGGGTGGAAGCGACTCTCGTGCTTCTCCACATACTCACGGTCCAGAATCGTCGTCATGATGGCCGCGTAGGTCGAGGGCCGCCCGATGCCCTTCTCTTCGAGCGCCTTGACGAGCGTGGCCTCTGTGTAGCGCGGCGGCGGCTCCGTGAAGTGCTGCTCGGGCGCGATAGAGTTGAGCTGCAAAGCCTCGCCCTTTTCCACGAGCGGCAATTTGCGCTCGGCCTCGTCGTCCTCTTCGGCCTTCTCGTCGCGCCCCTCCTGGTAAACCTTGAGGAAGCCGTCGAACTTCTGCACTGAGCCCGTGGCGCGGAAGATGAAGCGCCCGGCCTCTATGTCTATGGTCGTCTGGTCGAAGACCGCGGGCGTCATCTGCGAGGCGACGAAGCGCTGCCAGATGAGCCGGTAGAGCTTTAGTTCTTCCTTGTTGAGATACCTGACCAAAGAGTCCGGCGTGTGCGCCACGTCCGTCGGGCGGATAGCCTCGTGCGCGTCCTGCGCCCCCTTCTTCGAGCGGTAGAAGACGGCCTTCTCCGGCAGATAATCCGCGCCGTACTGGCCGCCAATGAAGTCGCGCACTTCGTTCAAGGCCGCGTCCGAAACCCTGGTCGAGTCCGTACGCATGTAGGTGATGAGGCCGACGGCGCCCTCCGCGCCAAGCTCCACGCCCTCGTAGAGTTTTTGTGCCAGCATCATCGTCTTCTTGACCGGAAAGCCCAGCTTGCGCGAAGCCTCCTGCTGCAACTTCGACGTGATGAAGGGCGGGACAGGGTTGCGCTTGCGCTCCTTCGTCGCCACGTCCGCGACCGCGTAAGCTTGCTTCTCCGCCTCGCTGACAATCTCTTTGGCCAGCGCCTCATTGCCGATGAGAATCTCGCTCTTCTTGACCTCCTGGTCGAAGCCTGAGGTCTTGACCGTCTGCTCGCCTACTTTGAAGAGGCGCGCGTCGAAGGCGGGCGGCAGCTTCGCCGCGAGGTTCGCCGTCACGGTCCAATATTCAGTCTTGACGAAAGCCTCTATCTCGCGCTCGCGTTCCACCACCATGCGGAGCGCGACCGACTGCACGCGGCCTGCGCTCAGGCGGCCGCCCACCGTGCGACACAGAAGCGGCGAGACCTTGTAGCCGACCAGGCGGTCAAGGACGCGCCGGGCCTGCTGCGCGTCCACGAGGTTCGCGTCGATCTCCTTCGGGTGGAGGAAGGCGTCCTGCACGGCGCGCTTCGTGATCTCGTTGAACATGACGCGGTAGGAAGGTTTCCGCGGCCGCTTCGGGACGATCTCCTCCGCGAGGTGCTGGCAGATGGCCTCGCCCTCGCGGTCAGGGTCGGCCGCGAGGTAGATGGCCTCGGCCTCCTTCGCGGCCTTCTTCAGCTCCGTGATGATCTTCCGGTTGTTGCGCTTCTTCGTGTCCGGGATGACCTCGTAGGTCGGCTCGAAGTCGCGCTCCACGTCCACGCCCAGACCCTTCGACGGCAAGTCCTTGATGTGGCCGATGGAGGCCAGCACCCGATAATCATTTCCTAAATACTTATTGATCGTCTTGGCCTTGGCGGGCGACTCGACGATGACCAAATTTTTTGCCATTACTACCCTCTATTCACACCAGAAGTGAGCGGCAGACGGTGAAGGCAGCGCCTCGCGTGCTCCGTCTGCCGCCCACAATTTATCATCTCTTAAAGTCCATTTTTAGATGCGCGCGCCGCCGGTTTCGCTCGCCGCAAAATCACTTATCTACGATGACAGCGAAGCCCACGCTCTTCTCTGCGGCCACTGAAAATAGCACTAAAGGTGGACGCAAAGTCAAACGCCGCGGTGAATGACGTGTCCCAGTGAGCGAACAAACCCAACCCCTTTGCGCCTTTGCGTCTTGGCGTCTTGGCGTGAAACTTATGTTCCTCACGCAAAGACGCAAAGGGGTTTTGAAGCGCGCTCTAAATCTACCGGCCGCCCGCAGGCTGAGGCGCGGGCGCGGACGGGCGGCGAGCCCGGCGCTCCGTGCGGCTCGCGCTGAGCCACGCGGCGAGTGTCGCCGCGTCGTTCGCGTACTTGTTACGCATGATGGCGTCCAACTCGCGCACGACGTTGACGCCGCGCTCCACGGCCCCGTCAATGGCGGCCGTGGCGGCGACCTGCGCCCCGCGCCGCTGAATCTTCTGGTTGCTGAACCGCTCGAAGTCGGCGATGTCGGCCGCCAGGTCTTCCAGGAAATCGTCGGGCAGGCCGCGCTCTGTGAACTCAGCTTTGAGCGGGAGGGCGTCCGCCGCGAAGGCGCGTGCCGACGCGAGCAGCGCTTGGTCCGAGAGATTGCGCGGCGCGCGAAACTTGTCTTCGAGGCCGGGCGTCGAAAGCGCCATCGCCCGCGCCGTGCGGCTGATGGCTTCAAGGTCGCGGCGCAGCTCGTCGCGTGCCGCGGCCTTGCCCGTGGAGCTTTCGAGCGTCGCGCTGCGCTGCGACGCCTGGCTGGTGGTGTGCGCATCAAGCTCTGTAATTACCGTGTTGAGGCGGGCGAAAAGTTGGCTCGCCAGTGTCGCCAGCGGGAACTCCGCCGCGCGCGTCGCGCCGAATTCACGCACACGTATAAATGTCTCGTACCTGCGTCTTTCGTTGTCGTCCATGATGAGGTTCTCCTGTCTGCTGGTTGAGGATGAACGGGCCGGAACGCGCGAGGTGCGCCCGCCCACAAGAGTCTGGAACGCCGCGTGAGTTCAGAAGGTCGCGGCGCGCAGGATTATAACGCCCCTCCGCCCCGCGCCCGAAAACTTTTTTCCAGTCGCACCGATTCCGGCCCCTGTTTAAGCAACCTTTACCGCTGTAGAAGTGAACTTTTACGCTGTAAAAGCGAGCTTGCGCGCCGTATTTGTTCGCTTGCACGCTGTAAAAGTGTACTTGCGCGCTGAAAAAGTAACCTTGTGCGCTGTTTTTGTTCACTTGCGCGCCGTATTGGCGAGGTTTGACGCCGTTTGAGTGAGGCTGCGCGCTGTCTGGACAGGCTTTTCCGCCCGAAAAGCTCGTAAATATGGGGTTTTGTGTACTTCCCTACTTCCGGCGGGCAGGCAACTTCGCGGGCAAGTCCAGTTTGTCGTCGGCCAGAACGTCTATGCTCACGCCCGCCGCTCTCGCGTAACGCAAAAGGATGATAAGCGGCGGCTCTCGCTTCCCTAGCTCGTAAGCCGAGAGTTGCTTGAACACAATCAAGTCTTCCACTCCGAGATGCCTCCACATCTCGGCCTGAGAGAGTCCTAGCGCCAGCCGAATATCGCGCAACTTCTCCGCTAGACGCTCTGGCTTAAGGCGCGGCTTCGTCCCCATTAGGCGCACTCCCCCAATGAGACAATCCGACGCTTGCCATTGCCACCAAATGGTGGTAATTTATCTCTCCTCAATCGAGTCGCCGTGAGAATGAACCTTTCATTCCGAACGGCGATGCTCATTACTCCCTTGAGGCTCTGAGGCGTCGCATAAGCCGTCGCTAGATTTTCAAACAGACCGCGCGCCATCTTACCAAACAAGCGCGCCTTCTTCACACAAAAAGGAATCTCACATGAAGCGAAGAGAAGAATATCGGGCCAAAATTACAAACGACAGCGGCCTCACCCGCGGGCGTGTCCCTTGCCCGCTCCTGCAAGAGATGAACGCACAGCCCGGCGACCACCTGATTTTCCGCCTGGACGATTCCGGCAAGGCTGTGATGCAGCTATCACGGACGAGAAAGAAAGTAGCCAAAGCTAAGGGTAAGCGCCGCTGAGAAAGGGAGCGCACGTCTTGGGCGGGCCGTGCGCTCTCTGCGCCGCACGTCTGCTTACAGGGGTGAAAGCAGACTGTGCGGAGAGGCCGCTCGCGTCAAGCCGCTTCCCACGAGTGGCGCGGGCGGCCTTGCTTTTTGCCTCATAGCAGAATTAGAGCGCCACCGACTATTGACACACACCTTCCAACGGGAATATCGTGCGCCCGCGTCTGCCCCTCGCGCATCCAGCCAACGAATGCCTGTCTCGTTAGCCTCACGCCTGCCGAGCGGTAAAAGTCGCCCCTGGGATGTATTATGCCGTTAGGTTCGGTAATTTATGCCTTACGGCGTGATTAGGCCGCAGTCGGACTAAATGACAATTACCGCTGCGGTATAATCCGACGAAGGCGACTGCGGCCCAATTAGCGTTAGACACGCTTCATTGAAACAAGACAGCTCAGACTTGAGTGATTGAGTTCAGCAAACCAAATGCGAGTTGAATGATACACTTCTTGGGCGGTCTAACAAGCGATTCGACCGGAGCGGAATGAGCTTGCATGTCATCGAGAACTTGGATGGTGTTGCAGGTGTCTCCCGCCCGGTCAATCGCAGCGGTAGGCTTCTATTGAATAAAAATTGGAGATAACTGATATGCAGAAACTCATCCTGTTAATTGCTGTTACTATCTTATGCACTTTGAATGTGCAAAGTGCATATGCTTGCACATGTGGCATACCTACTCGTTCCGAGATTGAATCCAAATCTAAAGCTGACATTGCTCAATGGCTTAAATCCTTAAACGGGGCTGTGTTTATCGGGCGGGTGACTAAAAGTGATAATGGGGAGATTACATTTGAAGCCGAGAGATACTGGAAAGGGCCTGGTACCAAGAGAATAATCATTTATACACCGATTAGTGGAGCCGCGTGCGGGGTCTCATATGAGGTGAGCAAAAAATACCTCGTCTTCGCTACTTACGACGAAGGGAAGTTACACACCTTCCTATGCAGTCACGTCACCGCCACTCAATATAAGGATATATACTTGCGGAAACTTGGAAAAGGCGAAAGACCTAAGCGGTAAAATAACCGTAATGTGTAATCGGGCGAAGCCTACCAACTCATTCAACCGGAGCGCGAGTTAGCTTGCCTTTCATCGAGAACTTGGCTGTATCGGCAGGTGCGCGAAGCTACAATCAACGTATGAATGAAACGACGCTAGAGACAGAAAGACTCATCCTGCGAATCTTCCGCGAAGATGATTTCGAGCAGTACGCGAGGCTCTGCTCAGACCCGGAGGTGGTACGCTATCTCGGAGATGGTAAAACTCTCAACCGTGGTGAAGCCTGGCGGCAGATGGCGATGATCGTCGGTCACTGGGGGCTGCGAGGCTATGGCCCCTGGGCCGTGGAGGAGCGCGGGAGCGGGAATCTCGTGGGGCGGATCGGCTTCTTCAACCCGGAGGGCTGGCCTGGCTTCGAGTTGGGGTGGGTGCTCGGGAGAGGGTATTGGGGGAAGGGGTATGCGACGGAGGGCGCTCGGCGGGCGCTCGCCTATGCGTTCGCGGAGATGGGCCGAGATCACGTCATTAGCCTTATTCATCCGGCGAACAGTGGGTCGATCCGTGTTGCCGAGCGGCTAGGAGAAAGACTCGAAGGCCGGACGGAGTTATTCGGGCATGAAGTCCTGATCTACGGCATCGACCGAACCGCGTGGCCTGCCGCCTAACAACTCATTGAACCGGAGCGGAATGAGCCTGGATGTCATTGTCAACTTGTCGCACGATGTAGCTGTCTCCCGCCCGGTCAATTCGGGCGTTATGCTTCTTCTTATAATGGGAAGACGATTGAATGATGACTGAGACTAACGAGCGGATTATTGGCGTTCTAATTAAAGACCCAAACACTTCTGGGCGGCAGACATTTCCTGTCCGACAGGATTCTACTCTGAGCATTGGCAGAGCCCCAGATAACGACATTTATCTGACCGATCTGACGGTCAAACGCCACCACTGTCGTCTCCATGTCGAAGGGGAGCAGGTTTATTTGGTGGCTGGGTCACCTCATGATTCCAATACGTGGATCAATGGAACGGAGGTGCGCGCAAGTTGCCAGCTAAAATTCGGGGATGTGATCGTTGTTGGGAAGACCGTCTTTCACTTTGAGCCAGCAGCGACTCCCTGCGGGGCAGATACTGCTCCGAAGTATGGCGAAGCATAACGACTCATTCAACAGGAGCGGAATGAGCTTGTCTCTCGTCGTCAACTTGTCGCACGATGCCGTTGTGTCCCGCCCGGTTAACTCGGGCGTTATGTTATCTTAGCTAACCATAGGGCCAATTCTGATGTTGGCGTTCTCGCGCTCTTGAAACCGTGTGAGCGCGCCGGTCAAAAGGAGATTCGGATGTTAGTACGCAATCGTCTTCGCGCAGCTTTCGTCGCACTGGGCTTCGTCCTAATGCTTCTGCCGGCCGCGGCCGCCGCGCAGGAGCAGCAGCCGGGGAAGCCCGTCTCGGAGTTGGACGTGTCTCTGGTGAGTAAGACGGAGGGCGCGCAGGCGAGCGCCAGGACGGACGCCGAGGGGAATTTCACGCTGGGCGGGCTGAAGCCGGGTAGTTACAAGCTGCGCATGACGTGCCGCGATTGCCAGTACGCGGGGCGCGGCCAGAGGAGCGGCGAGTACCTGTTCTACGTGAGCGTCTACGTGGCGAAGCAGCGCCAGCATTTCAAGACCGTCAAGATGAGAAAGATGGGGGCGGGCGTCGAGTACACGGTCAAGATTCCCGAAGGGATGGAGGGCGAGATTTCCGGCAGGGTGACGGGCGCGTGGGAAGAGTCCGAGGAGATCAAGCCGCCCACCATCAAGCCGCCGACAGAGTGAGCCCCGTTTCGGCAGAACAAAATATATATCCCATTCGTTAGCGTGAGCATGATATCTCGTCAATGGTTCCGCCCCGTCGTCCT
This sequence comes from uncultured Acidobacteriota bacterium, assembly GCA_963848875.1. Taxonomy (GTDB): domain Bacteria; phylum Acidobacteriota; class Blastocatellia; order Pyrinomonadales; family Pyrinomonadaceae; genus QHXM01. The sequence continues at coordinate 1,801,264 of CAWKFJ010000005.1, read as the reverse complement.
CTGCGCGCTCCTGCTGGCGTCCAGCCTTTCTGTGCCAGTTCAAACCGCAGCCCCTTTGCGGGAGAGGCTGCAAGCGAAGCTCGCGGAGTTGCACCGTAAAGGAAACTTCCCAGGCGCGACGCTCGGCGTGGCCCTGGCCGACGGGCGGAGCCTGGGCCTGGCCGTGGGCTTCTCCGACCGCGAGGCCAAAACGGAGATGAAGCCGACGGACTTGATGTTGCAAGGCAGCGTCGGCAAGACCTATGCGGCAGCCCTCGCCCTGCAACTCGTCGCCGAAGGGAAAATCGGCCTGGACGACCGAATCGAGAAATATCTCGGAAAGGAGAAGTGGTTCGCGCGTCTGCCCAACTCGAAAGAGATTACAGTGCGGATGCTGATGAACCACACGAGCGGGCTCGTCCGCTACGAGTTCAAGGAGGAGTTTGCGAAAGACTTGACGGCGAACGTTGACAAGGTCTGGAAGCCGGAAGAACTCATCTCCTACATCTTCGACACCAAGGCCCCGTTCGAGGCCGGGAAGGGCTGGGACTACTCCGACACGAACTACATCGTCCTCGGAATGATTATCGAGCACGTCACGGGGAAGCGTTATTACGACCTTGTCAGGAAGCGCGTGCTGGGGCCGCTGAAGCTCAAAAAAACTGTGCCATCCGACAGCCGCGTCATCCCAGGATTGGCACAGGGCTACGCGGGCGCGGACAACCCTTTCGGCGGCACGGACGCGATGATTCGTGACGGGAAGTTTGCCATCAACCCGCAGTTCGAGTGGACTGGCGGCGGGATGGCTTCGACGGCCGAAGACCTGGCGGTGTGGGCCAAGGCGCTGTACGAAGGGCGCGCCTTCCCCGCGAAGCTGATGCCGCAGGCGCTGACGGGGGCGCCCGCGCCGATGCTCGGCAAGGAGGCCAAGTACGGACTCGGCGTCATCATCCGCCCAACACCTCTCGGCACGGCCTACGGGCACAGCGGCTTCTTCCCAGGCTACATCACAGAAATGATCTACCTGCCCGACCACAAAATCGCCCTGGCGCTTCAAGTCAACTCAAGCGTGCCGCGCGCGACGGGCCGCCCGCCCGTCGGATTCTTAGTCGAATTGGCCCAAATGATTTTGGCTGACGATCAATGAGGCGAGAACAAAGTCTCTCTTGACTGCAAAGAGTAAGTAAGACGAAAAGCGGCCCGACTGCTCGATGAGCAGTCGGGCCGAAGAGTGTCTGGTTCAGTTGAGGGTTAAAAGATAAAGCGGAAGCCGAGCTGTATGCTGCGGCTGCTGCCGGTGTTGGCTCCGGGGTTGTTGTAGGTTCCGACCGTGAAGCCGTTGAAGGCCGACTCGACCACGGGATTCGGCACGCCGAAATTTCTGTGGTTGAGCACGTTGAAGGCTTCGGCTCGGAGTTCGAGCTTAGTGCCTTCCGTCAATTTCAGCGTCTTGAAGAGCGAGAGGTCTACGCGGTAGAACGGCTCGCCCGTGAAGTTGTTCCGCCCGATCCCGTAAGGCGTCTGGAAGAGGTTGAAGGCGTCTAGGAACGGGATGAAGGCGGGGGAGCCGAGCGCTGCCGGCAGCCCCGAGTCGTTGTAAATCAGGCGGGCCTGCTGGAGCGCTTCGGCGGCCGTCACGATTCGCCCCTGCGTGCCCGCGTTGGCCGTGTCGTAGATGATGAACATGCCCGCGGGCACGCTCCCGTCGCCGAAGTTGACGAGGTTGGCGAAGCTCCCGAAGGCTATGGTCGTGATGGGCGCGTCCGGGTTGCCGTTGTAAGGCCGTAGCGTCGGGAAGCGCGGGTCGTAGAACCCGTTCAACTGCACGGGTGTGTACGCCCGGCCTGAGCCCAGGCGGACGATGCTGTTGACCTGATAACCGCCGAGGAGCTTGCCGACGAATCCGCGCTGCTCGCGGAAGAAGGGAAGCTGATAGAGCAGGCTCGCCGTGAAGTTGTGCTTCTGATGGAAGGCAGAGAGGCCGCGCTCGCCGTCGGTCACGTCGAACGGGTTTTGTGAAAGGGAGATCGACTGGCCGCCCCCGACGGTCGAGAAGACCTCGGAGGAGTTGTCAATCGTCTTGCTCAGGCTGTAGTTGGCCGTCAGCGTCAGCTCGTCGCGCAGGCGTGTGTCGAAGCGCATCTGAAGGCCGTGATAGGTGGAGGTCGCGCCGTTGGTGAAGACGAAGGTGAAGCCCTGTGTGGGTATCACACGGCCGTTGCCGTTCGTCCCAGGGTTCGCGCCCGCGATGGCCCCGTTCGTGAACGCGCCGGGGTTCCCGGTCGCAGCCACGCCGAGCGCGTTCAGGAAGTTCAGTTGCGGGTTGCCGTTGAACGCCTGGAATTGGCCCACTATGCGCGAGCCGACGTAGCGCGCTTCGAGCACCGTGTTCTTGAACACTTCCTGCTGGAAGCCGAAGTTGAAGGACATGGTGTAAGGGTTATAGAAGTTGGGGCTGACCCTCGTCTGGTCGAACAGTAGAGGGTTGCCGCCGGACGTGCCAGGGGTGCGCGCCAGGTCCGCGCGCGAGGCTGGCAGGAACGGGAACGGGAGAGCGCCGGCCGCGCCAGGCGTCTGGCGGATGCGGCCCGCGCCCGCGAACGGAGCGCCCGTCACGACGTTGTCCACGATGTTGAAGAAGCCTGGGTCGTAGGCGATGCCGAAGCCGCCGCGGAGCACCGTCCGCCCGTTCGTGAAGCGGTCGCCCAGGAAGCCGAAGTTAGGCGACCACGCGAAGCCGACGCGCGGGGCGAAGTTGTTCTTGTCGGTGGGCAGCTCCGCGAGCGTGCGCGACGAGAGCGGGAAAGCGGGGTCGAAGAGAGCGGTCGAAGCGTCCGACTCGCGCGCGTTGAGGTCGCGGATGAGCGGGTTGAGCGGCTGCGTCGTCAACTCGTAGCGCAGCCCCAGATTGAGCGTCAGGTTGGGCCGCACGCGCCAGTCGTCTTGCAGGAAGAAGAAGAAGTTGTTCTGGATGATGTCCTTCTGCGGGTCGCCGAGCGCGAAGTCTATGTCGCGCGGGCGGCCCAGGAGGAAGTTCTCGAAGGCGGTCGCCAGCTCGCCCTCACGCGAGAAGCCGTTCGTGCCGTTTGTGCCAAAATCGAAGAAGGTGTTGGCGGGGACGAAGCCTGTCACCGCGGGGTTCGTCGTGCTGCCTGTGAAGTTGAAGGAGCCGCGGAAGGTCGGCAGGAAGAAGTTGTCCTGGAAGTTGTGAATGATGTCGGCGCCGAACTTGAGCGCGTGGTTGCCGACCGTGGCGGAGACGGTGTCCTGCGCCTGCCAGACCGTGACGACGCGCGCCTGCGGGAAGGTCGTGCTGGTCCCGAAATCCAGGCCGGCGTTGAAGAAGAGGTCTTGCGGCGAGCCCCCGAAGTTGACGTTCGGCGGGAACTCGTCGAGGTTGTCGCGCCCGCCGAACTCCACGTCGGAAGTCGAGTAGTTGAAGCGCGCCTGGTTGACCCAGCTCGCCGAGAGCGTGCGCGTGTAGGTGAGCCCTATGTTGTGCGAGCGCGAGGGCACGGAGATCGGGCGGCCGTTGAGGATGCGGTCGATCACGTTCGGATTGTCCGAGTCGTTGAAGATGTAGCGGCCCGTGATCTGGTCATTGTCGGTCAGGTTGTAATCGACGCGTGTGATGAGCTGGTGATTCGTCTGGATGAGCGGCACGACGCGCACGGCCTCGCCGCCGAAGATGACGCGGCGTAGCCCTTGCGCGTCATTCGTCACCGCGAGCGGCGCGAGGAAGCCGGGCGTGATGGGCTGGAAGAACGGGTTACCGGGGCCGAACTGGAAGGTATCGGGCACGCCGTCGCCGTCCGTGTCGAGGCTCGGCGGGGCGATGAGGAGCGTACCGTACTGGACGGCGGCGGGGCCGCCGCCCAAGCCTGTGCGCGCAAGTTGCGCCGTCGCGGCATTCGGGAAGCGGGTCGCCAGGAACTGAATGGCGTCGAGCGTCGGCGTCAGCGTCGCGCTGCCCAGGTTGTTGGCCTGCTGCTCGCCGCGCAGGTACGTCCCCTCGTAGGTCGCGAAGAAGAACGCCTTGTTCTTCTTGATGGGGCCGCCGAGGGCCGCGCCGAAGCGGTTCTGCCGGTACGGGTCTATGCCTTCGCGATCGGCTAAGCCGGAGAACTGGTTGAAGCCGTTGCGGACCAGAAAATTGAAGGTCGAGGCGGCGAGCTTCTGTTGGTTGTTGCGCGCGTCGAGCGCGGAGTTCTGGTGGTACTCAAAAAGCGCGCCGTGGAACTCGTTGGTGCCGGGGCGAGTGATGAGGGTGACCTGCGCGCCGGCATTGCGGCCGAACTCGGCCGAGAAATTGTTCGTCACGACCTGAAGCTCGCCGACGGCCTCCGAGTTGGAGATGAAGGTGGAGGGTCCGCCGATGTAGAGGTCGTTATTGTCCTGGCCGTCGATCTGAAAGTTGTTCGAGCGGCCGCGGTTGCCGTTGGCGCTGATGCCGACGCCGTTCGTGAAGTCCGTGTCGTTCGGCGTGACGACGCCGGGGACGAGCAGGGCCAGGTTGTCCACAATCCCGTTGATGGGCAGTTGCGTCAACTGGTCGTTGTTGAAGTTGGCGGAGAGCTGGTTCTGCGTGCTCTCGATCAACTGCTGATCTGTGGTAATGACGACATCCGCGCCGACCTGCGAGAGATTGAGCACGACGTCCGAGGTGTTCTCCGAGCCGAGCCTGACGCGGACGGGCTCGACGACCGAGGGCGCAAACCCTACAGCCTTGACCTCCACCTTGTAACGCTCGCCGGGAATCAGGTTGGTGACGCGGTAGAAGCCTTCGTCGTTGGTCGTCGTCTCGCGGGCCACGCCCGTCTCCGTGTTGGTGACGGTGACGGATGCGCCGGCGACCGCCGCCTTGTTCTGGTCGAAGACGATGCCCTGCAAGCTGCCCGTGGTGCTCTGGGCCGCGGCGTTGATGGTAGCTAACACGAGGGCGGCGAGAAGAGTGAAAAAATGGCCGGCCCGTGTACGAGGGAAAAACTTGTTCATGGAAATCCTCCGCGCTCTTTTTGACTGCGCTGCCTATGTTCGTCCTTGGTCGTTGAGCTTCTCAGAAGAAGCCGGGGAGTAGAGTCCGCGCCGCGCGCGCAGGCGTCTTCCGAATACTTGAATCCATCCGAAAGCGCGTGCGCGCGGCGCGTTCGATTTAGGCAAGCAGTATTCCGACTCGCGCCGGTTCGTCACTAAGCCTTTCGCGTCATTCTGTTTTTGAGCCGGAGGGCGCGCGCCAGGCCGTGCGCGAATCTTGCGATATTTGGACGCGGGCGCTTCGAGTCTACGGATGTCAGGATAAACCGCGGGCCGCAGACGCTTCTGGCCCACTCAATGTTTCCGAATTTCCGTATCGCGCCCGGAGAGCGTCTGGGGAAAATATGAGTTGAACTTCCCGCCGGCGCGTAGATAATCACAGGGTCCTTTCTGAAGACGGAAGCCGGCTCGCCTGTCGAATCCCAAACGCCCGCGGAGGTGTTGATGCGCAAATCCCCGATCGTTCTGCTGCTCCTCGTCTCGTCGCTCATTTTCAGCGACCTCGCCGCGCAGACGAGACGCCCGGCGCCCGCGCCCGCGGCTCAAAAGCTCGTCAAGCGAATCAGCGCTCACGGCGAGACCTGGGACGACCCATATTTCTGGCTGCGTGAGAAGACGAACCCGCGCGTGATGGCCTACCTGAGGGCCGAGAACTCCTACACGGACTCCGTGATGAAGCCGACCGAAGGCTTGCAGGCCGCGCTCTACAAAGAGATGCTGGCGCGCATCAAGGAGACAGATGAGGACCCTGCCTACCGCGAGGGCGACTACCTCTATTACACGCGCAGCGTGAAGGGGCAGCAGTACCAGCTTTACGCCCGTAAGCGCACGACGGCGCGCGCCCCCGAACAGCTCATCCTGGACCTCAACCAGTTGGCGCGGGGGCACACCTACATGGAAGTGGATACGTATGACGTGAGCCTTGACGGCAATTTCCTGGCCTACTCGGTGGACACGACGGGCTACAGGGAATACACGCTCTACGTCAAAGACCTGCGTGGCGGGAGGACGATGAAGGTCGCCGCGCGCGTGAGCAGCGCCGCTTGGGCCAATGACAATCGGACGCTCTTTTACGTCGTTGACGATCCCACCAGCAAGCGCCCCTTCCGCTTCTACCGCCACACGCGCGGCGCGAGCGGTGACGCTCTGCTCTTCGAGGAGAAGGACGAGAAGTTCGAGCTGTCGGTCGCACGCACGCGCAGCCGCGGCTACGTCCTGCTGACCTCGGCGAGCCACACGGCTTCTGAAGTCCACTACGTGTCAGCCGACCGCCCCGCGGAAGCGTGGCGCCTGATAGAGCCGCGCGCGGCCGGTCACGAGTATTACGCAGACCACCGCGGCGACACTCTCTACATCCGCACCAACGAGGGCGGGAGCCGGAATTTCAGACTGATGACCGCGCCGGTGGACTCACCCGGCCGGCGGAACTGGAAAGAGATTATCCCGCACCGGAAGGATGTGTTGGTCGAGGACATGGACCTCTTCGCAGGCCACCTCGTCGTCTCCGAGCTGGACAACGGCCAGCCGAAGCTGCGCGTCACGGACCTCAGGAGCGGCGAGACTCATCATCTGGAATTCCCAGAGCCCGCTTACAGCGCCGCCGTTGACGTTAACAAGGAGTTCGACACGCGCGTCCTGCGCTTCAGCTACGAGTCTTTCATCACGCCGCTTTCGATTTACGACTACGACATGGCGAGCCGCGAGCGCCAACTCGTCAAGCAAAAGCCCGTGCTCGGCGGCTACGACCCGGCGCGTTATGAGTCCGAGCGCATTTATGCGCGGGCCGCGGACGGCGCGCGCATCCCCATCTCGCTGGTCTATCGAAAAGGGTTGAAGCGCGACGGGTCGCACCCGCTGCTGCTGACGGGCTACGGCGCTTACGGCTATCCCTGGCCCATCGAGTTCGACTCGACGCTGTTGAGCCTGCTCGACCGCGGCGTCGTCTACGCGCACGCGCACGTCCGCGGCGGCGGAGAACTCGGCAAGGAGTGGCACGACCAGGGCAAGATGCTGAACAAGCGGAACACGTTCACGGACTTCATCGCGTCGGCCGAGCACCTCATCACGGAGAAGTACACGACGAAAGAGAGGCTCGTGATAACGGGTCTGAGCGCGGGCGGCCTCCTGATTGGGGCCGTCGTCAACATGCGGCCGGAGCTTTTCAAGGCCGTAGTGCTGAAAGTCCCCTTCGTGGATGTCATCAACACGATGCTCGACGCCTCCTTGCCGCTGACGGCAGGGGAGTGGGAGGAGTGGGGCAATCCGGTCACGAGCCGAGCAGAGTTCGCGTACATGAAGTCCTACTCGCCCTACGACAACATAGAGGCCAAGGCGTACCCGGCGATGCTGGTGACGACCTCGCTCAACGACAGCCAGGTGCTCTACCACGAGCCGGCCAAGTACGTCGCCAGGCTGCGGACGATGAAGACGGACCAGAACCCGCTGCTCTTGAAGACCAACATGGGCGCGGGCCACGGCGGCGCGGCCGGCCGCTACGATTACCTGCGCGAACTGGCGTTCGACTACGCCTTCATCCTCACACAGCTCGGCATTCCCAGATGAGTCCTCGTCCTTGAAGACGCACGAAATAAGCTTCCGAATTTTCGTGCGTCTTCGTGTTACTCGGCGGCCCATTCTCAGCGCGCTCGGGCCGTCTCGTCCATCGATTCTGTAGCGCCCGGCGACGCGCGTGCCCTGCTCGTCACCCGGTTAGTCCCGCTCGCCATCCGCTTCCGTCACTCCGTCACAAAACTCCGCTCCGCACAGAGACACGAACGTATCACCCGCTGCGAGCAGACACACCACACGGGTGACAGGCAATCAATCGGTCTGCGACGCACGCGCGACTGACAGCTTCCGCGATTCCGATTTTCGTCCGAACAATTGGAGGTGTGGCGATGAGCGTTGGCACATTTTCGAGAGCGCTCGCCCTGACGTTGCTCTTATCAACTTACGCCGCGGCCCTCGACGAGCGTGTGAGTTGGAGTGGGGCATCGTCCTTCCCTTCCCTTCACGGGTCGGCCCCGGTCGAGCCATACAGTGTGGAAAAGTTTATTTTGACTTCTGTGGCGACGCCGACGCCGACGCCCGCGGAGGTTATGGAGATCGAAGCGAAAGAGGCCGCGGAGCCCGCCGCGACCGTCAGCCTGATACTGCCCGCGCCGCCCCTGGACTTGCCCGCGCGCCCGTCGCTCATAGACAAGGCTTACCTGGATGCGTACGCCATCCTCAGTGAGAATAATTCTTGCAGCGGTTTTTTCGGCGGGCCGCGCCTGGCGACAGTCATCCTCAACGGCCTGCGCCCGCGGTTGGAGACGGCCGTGCTCTTGTATAACGTGGGCATCGTCATGCACGGGCCTGTCATCTCTGGCACGGACGCCAGGACGGGCCTCCGCTACAGGCTCTTCAAGAAGGTAGAGGTGAATCTGACCGGCCCGTTCTTCCGCAGCGCGAGCAATCTTAATCAAACTTTCTTTCGCAGCATCGGAAGGTATGCGGCGAACACGAGGAAGGCACGCGCGCTGATGCTGCTGCACGAGCTGGGCCATTTGTCCCCGGCCGGGGGCGGGCGCTGGCTCCTGCCCGACGACGGTGACGACCCCGTGCGGGTCGCCGCCAACACCGACACGGTGATGAGCATGTGCAGCTCGCAGCTTGATTCGCTGGAATGAGTGTTCAATCACTCACCCCTTAGCGCCTTACGTCTTAACTTTGCGCCTTTGCGAGAAAACGACGGTTCACGCAAAGGCGCAAGAAAAGAAAAACCAAAGGCGCAAAGGGCTGAGCTTACCGTTTGGGTAACTTCTTAGCTGGCGGCGCTCGCTGTCGCGGGCTTGGCCGGCGCGGCGGCCTTGGTGTCCGGGGGAATGCTCCGTTGCGCCGCCGGCAGGTTTTCGCGCTTCTCCTCCGGCGCGGCCTCGTCGGTCTTCATACGGCAACTGCCTTCAAAGACGGCCCCCTCTTCGATGACCAGCACGGGCGTGCGTACGTCACCGTAGACTTGCGCCGTGCGCCCCAGCTCCAGCCGCTCGCGCGCGACCACGTCGCCGTTGACGGTCCCGTTGATCTTCGCCGCAGCGACATCGATGTCCGCGTCCACACGCCCGCCCGAGCTGACGATCAGCGTCCCGTTCTCGGAAGTGACGCGCCCGGTCAGATGGCCGTCCACGCGCAGCATCCCTTTGAAGACGGCTTCGCCTGAGAGGACCGTGCCGCCGCCGACAAAGCCGCTCATCGTCCCGTCCTTGATCTCGCGCGCGAGGGCATCGCTCTCGGCCACGGCCCGCGCAGCCGTGGGGCTTTGCGTTTCAGCCCTGGCCGGCGCTTCGGGGTAAGCGTACTGCGGCGGCGGCTGCGCGGGCATCGGGGGTTGATAAGCCGGCGGCTGCGCCCCGGCCTGTTTCTCGTTCTCCGTCTGTTCCAGTTTCGGGTTTTTACCCATTCTCAGCATTTCGTCTCCTCCACTCGATTTTTGAGCTAAAAATTGCACTCGGGTCGCTTCCCGCCGAGGGGCCGGGACACTCGCAACCGCAACGTGGCCGTCAATCAGTTAAAACGCGTGAAGTGAGGATGAGCAAACAATGGGAGATGTTGGGCAAGACCTCCGCTCACAAGAAGCGAACTGATAGTAAAACAAAAGCTGCGGCGCGCATCATTGTATAGTTGTTATATTCCGGTTGCAGCGGGTAGGTCAACTCACTTCGACGGCCGCGCGAGCAGAATTAGCGCCAGCCGAATGAGCGCTGCTGCGAGTGAGGAAGGGAGCTGGTACAAGGGCCGGATTATCGACGCGAACGAGGCCGGGTCACGATTCCTGATAGACTATTACGGCTGGGACGAGTCTTACGACGAATGGGTCACGGCCCGCCAGCTCCGCGCGCCCAGGACGAAGCGCCGCGCGTTCAATCAATACGTGGGCGTCGAATGAGCGCGGCCCCGCGGGCAACCTAATCCCCTCCTTGAGGCGTCATCATCTTTACCGGCCGGCCCGTCTGATTCGGATAAGCGCCGGGCATCCAGGTTACAGCAGAAGGATTGATGTGATGAAATTAAAGCTCGGCCTCATTTTGCTCATAATATTTATCTGTGGCGTCGGCACGCTCAGCGCCCAAAGTGGCCGCAGGCCGCCTGATAAAGGCGCGAGCGGCAGGACGCCTCAGACCTCTTCCGAGAAACAGGCGGGCAATTCGTCCGACGAAGAGGGGATGATTAATCAGGACACGTATCAGGGCGAAACCGTCGAGGGCGACGTGCTGCGCGTCAACACGTCGCTCGTCACAGTGCCCGTCACCGTGATGGATCGCAGCGGCAAATACGTCCCAGACCTGGGCCGTGAAGATTTCCACATCTTCGAGGAGGGCGTCGAGCAGCGCATCACCTACTTCGCCACCGTAGACCAGCCGTTCACGGTCGCGCTCGTCATTGACACGAGCGGCTCGACCGATTTCAACATCGACGACATGCAGAAGGCGGCCATCGACTTCGTCAACCAGCTCAAGCCGGAAGACCGCGTGATGGTCATCGCCTTCGACGACTCGATAGACGTGCTGTGCAAGCCGACCAACGACCGCGACCAGTTGACGAAGGCCATCCGCCGCACGGGCACAGGCGGCGGCACGCGCCTCTACGACGCCGTTGATCAGGTCATCAAAAAGCACCTCAGAGGAATCACAGGGCGCAAGGCCGTCGTCCTCTTCACGGACGGCGTGGACACGACGAGCCGTCACGCTTCCTACGACAGCACTGTGCGCGACGCCGAGGAGCTGGACGCGCTCATCTACTCCGTCGCCTACGACGATAGGGGCGGGGCCGGCAGCCTCGGCGGGGTCTGGGGCAGCGGCGGCCCGCGGATTCCCATGCCCGGCGGCGGCGGCATCAGAATCGGCGGCCCCGGCAGTACTGGTCGCGGCGCCACGAGCCGCGCGGAGTACGAGCGCGGCAAGATGTATCTCTCGGAGCTGGCGCGCGTGACCGGGGGGCGACTTTACAACGGCAGTTCCATGCTCGGACTTTCCCAGGCGTTCGCGTACGTCGCGGACGAGCTGCGCCGCCAGTACAGTCTGGGCTACTACCCCAGACAGAGCGGGCAGGCGGCGCAGCGCCGCCAGATCAAGGTCCGCGTCAACCAGCCCAACGTCGTCGTGCGTGCGCGCGAGAGCTACGTCTACACGCCGAAGAGCACAGACGCCCCGCCGCCGGACAAGCAGCAGTTCTCCAAGCAAGCAAGTAACGCCGCCCCGCCCCGCTAGATAATCCGAACTCAACCCCTTTGCGCCTTCTGTTTTTCTTTTGTTGCGCCTTTGCGTGAACCGCTTGTTTCTCGCAAAGGCGCAAAGGTAAGACGTAAGGCGCTAAGGCTTGCTTGCTTCAACCCCGCCGACTTGGTAGGTTAAGTCCAAATAGAGCCTGGGAGGGAAAAACCGCATGAGTGTCAAAGACAAATTCACACCAGAGGAATGGAAGGAGCTGCTCAAAGCTCCCATGCTGGCCGCCTACGCCGTCGCCGGTTCGGCCCCCAGCAAGCAGGACGATTTTATACGCGAGATGGCTGCGGTCGCAGACGGCGTCGTAGAGGGCGAGAGCCGCGCGCCGAAAGACTCTCTGCTCGGCGCGGTCATCGCGGACATCGTCGCCAACGCCGAGGACGAGCATCGCGGCCAGACCGAGAAGCTCTCGCTCGAAGATGTCCGAGCCCGCGCGCTCGCCACCTGCCGCTCGGCGGCCGCGGCCGTCGAGACGAAGGCCAGCTCGGAGGAAGCCTACGAGTACAAGAGGTGGGTCCTGGTCGTGGCCGAGAAGGTCGCGGCCGCGGCGAAAGAGGGCGGGCTGTTCGGCTTCGGCGGCGAGCAGGTCAGCGGGGCAGAGATAGCCACCATCAACGAAATCGGCGAGGCGCTAAACGTTTGAGCAAAGCAGTCCGCACAAGCCTCGCCGCCCTGTTGATTATCTGGCTCGCCGCCCACACCGCCCGGCCCGCGACTCCTTCGCAGTTGGACGCGTCCGCGAAGCTGGCGCGGTACATGAGCGCCACGAGCGCCGCTCTGGATACAAGGCCGCGCATCGCGCTGACCGTCATCACGGGCACGGCCCGCCAGCTCCTGGCCTTGCGCGGCTACCTGCGCAGCGAGGGCAACATTGGCACAAAATGGAGCTGGACGGCCGACGAGATCAAGAGTTTCGAGCGTTCCTCTGAATACCGCGCGGCCCTGGACGAGGTTGAGAAGGTGCGGCGCAAGTTCGCAGAGCAGAATCCAGGCTACGAGCTTTACGTCAACATGCAGGTGCGGACCCTTGAGAAGCAGATCAAGTTCTGGAACGAAACCAAATCGGTCGAGGCCGCCGCAGACCAGATACTCGCCGCGACCCTTCGGGAGCTGAGCGGCTCCGCTTACGGCGACTCCCCTTCCCCTTCGAGCCTCAACAGATTCCGCCAGTTCCTCAAGACGTTCAGGCCGGCGACCACGCCGACCGTTGCGACGCCCGGCCTCTCCCAGCACGGGCAGTTGCGCGCCTTCGACTTCCAGGTGCAACGCGGCAACCAGCTCGTAGCCGGTACCGAAACCTCGTCCATAGACTCCGTGTGGGAGGCGCAGGGCTGGACTAGGAAACTCAAAGCGGCCGTCACGGCGGTCAGCAATAAATTCAGGGGGCCGCTCGTCTCGCCGCGCGAGCCCTGGCACTACGATTACGCGCCCTGATGCTTTAATCATCTTTCCACACGGCCGGCCGCCGGTTTGTACTGTTTCAGTATCTTCCCCCATAAAATTGTGTCAAAGACGAGCTAAAGAGCGCCCGCCGCGCATCTGGCTCGCCGGTTGCTGTACACCCCCGCAGCCCATCTCTGTGTACGAGGAGTGTTCCAGATAGTGTGCGGATCCGTGTATGAATGACGCGCCGCGCCAGACGCTAAGGCAGTTAATCGCCAGACACGGGCAGGGACTGTGCAGCGACGCCAGGCGCTGCGAGGGACTGCTGCGCGACCTGAGTGGCGAGAGCCGCCGCGAGATAAACCTGCTCGTCAGCGCGCTCAAGGAGCGCGTCCCCTTAGACCTCCTGGCCGGGCAGGGCTCCGTGCCGCGCGGGCTGCTGTTGACGCGCCTCGCCAGGCGGCTTGAGGATCAGTTGGCCGTGACCGTAGACGCCGCGCGCTGGGCCGTGGACTCCTGGGCGCTGGCGCTCGGCGTTGTCACAGATGCTGAGTTGGCGGAAAGGGAGAGGGAGTACGCGCGGGCCGAGCCGCGGACGCGGACGCCGGCGACGGGAGACGACGCAAGGCAGGCCGCGCAGGAGGGACAGCCGCAGGCCCCTCGCCCGGAGCCTCCTCCGCCCCGGCCGCGACAGCAGGCGCAGCCTTCGAGACAGCCTCCTCCATCTGCGCCGTCGCCGCCCGCGCGCCCGCCGGCCCGGCGCAACCCATTCGGGTGGCCGCGCTCGAACGCGCCGGCGCAGCCACAGGCGGACCCTGCGTTCCCCCAGGCCCCGTTGGACGATTTCCGGCCCCCTGGGCTGCTGTGGTCTTTTCGCGGTTGCGTCATGGGCTGCCTGCTGCTCGTCGTGCTGACGTTCGTGATCTTCTTCGGCGTGCCGTTCGTCCTGTCGGTGCTGCGCGAGGAGCAGCAGCAGAGGACGCTTGAGCCCGCGCCGGTGCGGACGCAGTAAATTTTTTGTGAGCGGGAACAGGCCAAAGTTGGTCTGGTATATTGTCGCTTCCCCTTCTACTTGAATAGGACTGACGAGAGAACAAAAGGAGAGACGAGTATGAGCAGACGACCGGGCGGCGAACTGGCATCCAGGCCGCTCCACTTCATCTGGATTGCGGACAGTTCCGGCTCGATGGAGCAGGACGGAAAAATTCAGGCACTCAACACGGCCATCCGCGAGGCCATCCCGCACATGCGCAAAGTGGCCGAGGACAATCCGAACGCGCAGGTGCTGGTCCGCGCCGTCAAGTTCTCGAACGGCGCGCAGTGGCACATCTCGCAGCCCACGCCCGTGGCGGACTTCGCCTGGACGGACCTCACGGCTGAGGGCGAGACGGACATGGGCAAGGCGCTGCAACTCGTCGCCGAGCAGTTGAAGATGCCGCCGATGAGCGAGCGAGCGCTCCCGCCCGTGCTCGTGCTGGTCTCGGACGGGCAGCCGACCGACGACTTTGACGGCGGGCTCAAGGCGCTGATGAACGAGCCGTGGGGCAAGAAGGCCGTCCGCATAGCCATCTCTATCGGCCGCGACGCCGACGACGAAGTCTTGCAGAAGTTCATCGGCAACACCGAACTCAAGCCGCTCGCAGCCAACAGCCCAGAGGCGCTCGTGCGCCACATCAAGTGGGCCTCGACCGCCGTGCTCAAGTCCGCCTCGTCGCCCGCGGCCGCCGCGGACGCGGCAGCCGCGACGCCGCAGGGCGTGCCGATTCCGACGGCCGCGCCCGCCGCGGCTGCGACGCCGCAGGCAGCGCCCGCGGGCGGGCAGCCCGATGCCGACGCAGATAACCAGAAGACCATAGACGACGTTTGGTAAAGGAGCGAGCCCGATGGCTGATAGTGGGGGCGCGACCGAGTGGCGCGTCATCGGCGAGAGCGTGCCCGGAGCCACGCACCTGCGCGCCGGGACGCCGAATCAGGACGCCATCCTGCAAATGCGCGAGAGCGGGCGGGCGCTGCCGCTCGTCGTCTCCGTCTCCGACGGGCACGGCAGCGACAAGTGCTTCCGCAGCCACAGGGGCTCGCGCTTCGCCGTCAGGAAGGCCGTGCAGCTCGTCTCAGAGTTTCTGGACGAATGGCGCGGCCGCTTCGACCGTGCCGCGATGGAGGATGAGCTGAAGGACAAGGCCGCAGGGGAGTTCGTCCGCAGGTGGCGCTCGGTAGTCGAGGCCGACCTGAAGACAAAGCCGCTGACGAGCGCGGAGTTGGAGACGTTGGAGAAGAAAGACGGCGCGGGCGCGCGCAAAGTAGTCGAAGAGAACCCGCTGCTGGCCTACGGCGCGACTTCGCTGACCGTGGCCGTAGAGGAGAGGTTCATTCTCTACCTGCAACTCGGCGACGGCGAAATCATCACCGTCTCGGAGTCCGGCGAGGTCGAGAGGCCGCTGGCGCGCGACGAGCGGCTTTTCGCCAACGAGACGACTTCGCTCTGCCTGGCGGGCGCGGAGAATGATTTCCGCTCCGGCCTGAGGCCGCTCTCCGACGCGCCGCCCGCGCTCGTCCTCGTTTCGACGGACGGCTACGTCAACTCTTTCTCTGACGACGCGGGCTTCCTGAAAGTCGGCAGCGACCTGCTGGAGATGATGCGCGCCGAAGGCTTCGACTCGGTCAACGCGAGCCTCAGGGGCTGGCTCGAAGAGGCCACGCGCGCGGGCAGCGGCGACGACACCACCGTGAGTATCATCTGCCGCATGAACGCGCTCTCGAAGGTAGAGACCGAAGCAGCCGAAGCCCCGGCCGGCCAGGCCGCCGCGGCGGCGCAGGCAGAGGCCGCACAAACAGTTTCAGAAGGGGCGCAGGATTCGGCCCCGCACGGCGAAGCGGGCGCATGAACGAGACGCCCAGACTGAAGCTGCGCGAGATCGTCGCGCGGCACGGGCAGGAGGTCGTCCGCGACGTGCGGCGCGTCGAGGGGCTGCTCAGGGACTATTGCGGCGAGCACCGGCGCGAGATTTCCGTGCTGTTGATGGCGCTCGAAGAGCATGTGCCCGCGGACTTGCTCGCCGCGCGGGCGACAACGCCGCGCGTGGTGCTGCTGGCCCGTCTGGCGCAACGACTCTGCGACAACCTGGCGCTCTCGGAGGCTGCCGCACGCTGGGCCGTCAACTCCTGGGCGCTGGCGCTGGGCCAGATTTCCGACGGCGAGTTGAAGAGGTCGGAGGAGACGGCCGCGCAGACGGGCGCGACCGCTTCAACACCGCAGCCGGCTCCGACTCAGGCGAGCGCCGCCCTCGTCGTTTCGGCTGACGGCCGCGGCGACTACGAGAGCATCAACGAGGCGCTCAAACGCAGTGCGCCCGGCGCGCGCGTCCTCGTCCGCCCGGGCGTTTACGAAGAGAGCGTGACGCTCGACAGGCCGGTCGAGGTTGTCGGCGATGGGCCGCGCGACCGCGTCATCGTCCGCGCAACGGGCGCGAGTTGTTTCACGATGAAGACGGAACGCGCGCGGGTCTCCGGCCTCACGCTGCGCGGGGAGGCGCAGGGAGGCGCAGCCTTCTTCGCCGTGGACGTTCCGGGCGGGAGCCTCTTGCTCGGAGACTGTGAGGTATCCTCCGACACGCTCTCGTGCGTCGGTGTCCACGGACGGACGGCCGCGGCCTCAATCCGCGGCTGCATCATTCACGACGGCCGCGACTCCGGCGTCTACTTCTTCGACGCAGCCGAAGGCTCTGTCCAAGACTGCGAGGTCGTGAACTGTACCAACGTCGGCGTCGCCGTCACGGGCGGCGCGAGCGCGGCGGTCGCCCGCAGCACGATTCACGGCGGCGCGGACGCGGGCCTCGTGGTCTGGCGCGACGCGTCCGTCCTCGTCGAGGCGTGTGAGATTTACGGCAACAGGCGCGCAGGTGTAGGCGTGAGCGAGGGCGGGCGCGCCACCGTCCGCTCGTGCCGCATTCACGAGGGGCACAATTCGGGAGTCTTCGTCCACGGCCGGGGCACTGCCGCGCTCGAAGACTGTGACCTCTTCGGCCACCGCGAGGCGGAGGTCGCCGTCGAGAGCGGAGGGCGGCTCACGGCGCTCCGCTGCCAGATTCACGACGGCCTAGACTCAGGCGTCTACGTGCGCGACGGCGGGAAGGCCCTGCTTCGGGAGTGTGTCGTCGCGGGCAACGGCGGGGTCGGAGTCAGGGTGGCTGAGGGCGGCTTGGCCCGCGTCTTGGAGAGCGATCTGATGGGCAACCGGCTCGGGGCCTGGGACGCGGACGAAGGGGCGCAGTTGGAAGGCGCGGGCAACCGTGAAGATTAAGGCGGGCGAGAGTTAGAGAAAGGGGCGTGTGTCAATGGATGAGATGCTCAGGCCGGGCCAGGCCGTACACTGCGAGCCTTCGGGGATGTCGTGCGTGGTGGAGACACTGCTCGGCGCGGGCGGGCAGGGCGAGGTTTATAAAGCCTCGCTCGGCGGCGAGGCTGTCGCGGTCAAGTGGTTCTTCCCGCAGATGGGGACGCCCGAGCAGCGCGCGGCGATAGAGCTGCTGGTCAGGAAGGGGCCGCCGAGCGAGCACTTCCTCTGGCCGATGGAGATCACGACCGCTCAGGGCGTGCAGAGCTTCGGCTACGTGATGCCGCTGCGCCCGCAACGCTTCAAGAACATCGTCGATTTGATGAAGCGGCGGATAGAGCCTACCTTCCGCGCGCTCGCCACCGCCGGCCTGAACCTGTCGCACAACTACCTGCTCCTGCACTCGCAGGGGCTCTGCTACCGCGACATCTCTTTCGGCAACGCCTTCTTCGACCCACTGACGGGCGACATCCTCATCGCCGACAACGACAACGTCTCGGTGGACGGCGCGGGCGTGCTCGGCGTGCTCGGCACCCCGCGCTTCATGGCCCCGGAGGTGGTGCGCGGCGAGGCTGTCCCCTCGACGCAGACGGACCTCTTCTCGCTCTCCGTGCTCGTCTTCTACATGCTGATGGTCGCGCACCCGCTCGAAGGCAGGAAGGAGACGGAGATCAAGTGCCTGGACCTGCCCGCGATGACGAAGCTCTACGGGACCGAGCCGCTCTTCATCTTCGACCCCGCGGACGATTCGAACGCGCCCGTGCCCGGCATACACGATAACGCGCTGGCCTTCTGGCGCATCTACCCGCAGTCGCTGCGCGACATCTTCATCAGGGCTTTCACGACGGGGATGCGCGACCCCGTGAACGGGCGCGTGCGCGAGAGCGAGTGGCGCGGCGCGATGGTCGCCCTGCGCGACGCCATCTTCTACTGCGCGCACTGCTCGCTCGAAAATTTCTACGACGGCCAGGCCCTCAAGGCACGCGGCGGCAATCCCGGCCTCTGCTGGTCCTGCGCGGCGCAGCTGAGGCTCCCGCCGCGCATACGCATCGGCAAGGCGGTCGTCATGCTCAACTACGACACGCAGCTCTTCCCGCACCACGTCAGCCACGAAAGGATGTACGACTTCTCCGGCGCGGTCGCCGCCGTGGCCGCGCACCCCTCGAACCCGCAGGTCTGGGGCCTCAAAAACCTTTCTCAGGAGAGGTGGGTCGTCAACACCCCGGACGGCGCGGTCAGGGACGTAGAGCCCGGCCGCAGCGTCACCCTCACCGTTGGCACAAAAATCCAGTTCGGCAAGGCGGAAGGCGAGATCAGGGTCTGAGAGGCGCGCCCGGCCGGCGACGGGCTTATGGACGGTGGCTTGTATGATTTCAGTATATTTCCGTGGGTCCGAGCGCCGCGGCCTTTAAAATAGCCCCGCGTTTCCCCTCGCCGCATCTGGCTCATCAGTTGCTAGATGTGACCCGAGCGAAATCTTTGACGGGAGCTAACGAGCATGGGACAAGGCACGCAGGAAGAGAAGAAGGACGCCGAGCTGACCGAGGAGGAGATGCGCGCGCACGTCGTCACGCTCGCTTTCGGCGGCGAGCCGCAACGCCTCGAAGAGTTCTGCGAGGTCGTGCGTCAAGGCATCCCCGAAGGCACGTCTGTGGTCTTGCGCGGCAGCGCCATCACGGGCAAGCGTTGGAAAGACGGCTCGCCCTTCGACGCCGACGGCCAGGGCACGAGCGACCTGGACCTGACGCTCGTCGGCAGCGAAGTCTTGAGTCTCTACATCCTGGACGGCTTCTACCTGCCGGGCGTCCACACGAAGCCTTTGAGCGACAAAGACCCGGATATCGCGCCGGACTTGATCCCCTTGCGCCACCGGCTACAGAAGATGGTCAGGCGTCCCGTCAACATTCAGGCCACGCGCGATTTCGTCATGCACATGCGGGAGAACTGGTTCGGGCAGCCTTACCTCACGCTGATCGGCCGCGTCGGGGAGTCGTGAGCTTTAAACTTCTGAGCTACAACATACGCCACGGTGGAGCCGGGCGCGAGGCGCTGCTCGCGGAAGTGATTCGGGGGTGCCGGCCCGATCTGGTTCTCTTGCAGGAGGCCGTCCGGCCCGACGTGGTCGAGCGCCTGGCGGCCTTGACGGAGCTGCCCCATTGGGCGGCCACGCGCGGAGCCTCACTCGCCGTCCTGAGCCGCGCGCCCCTCGCCGGCCACGAGTGGCGACCGCTCGTCCGGCCCGGCCGCGGCTTCCTCGAAGTGGCGCTGTCGGAGCCCGACTGCCGCCTCTTCGGCGTCCATCTCAGCGCCGTCCATTCGAGCTGGACCGAGCGGCGGCGTGTGCGCGAAATCAACTTGCTGCTCGAAGGGATAAAAGAGCACCGCCAGGGCTTTCACCTGCTCGCCGGCGACTTCAACACGCTGGCCCCTGGAGAGCTGCTGGAAACGCGTCGGCTGCCACCGCGGCTCCGCCCGCTGGTCTGGCTGAGCGGCGGCCGCGTCCGCTACCAGACGATTCAAGTCATGCTCGACGCAGGCTACGCAGACGGCTACCGCGGCCTGCACCCTGCGGACCCTGGGTTCACCTTCCCCACCTGGGACCCGCACGTCCGACTGGACTTCGTCTTCCTTCCCACTGGCGGCGCGCACAAACTGAAAGAGTGTCGCGTCATCACGGACGGACCCACGGTCGCGCGCGCCTCAGACCACTTCCCGCTGCTGGCGCACGTTGACCTCGAAACCGGCCGGACGGAGGCGCGCCCATGAGAAACGAAGTGGTCGGCGCGCGGCGCGGAGAAACTCTTGGCGAGATGAAGCCCGCGCCAGCGGCGGGCCTGCGGCGACAGCGCCCGAAGGGACTCCCGCGCCTGTGGACGCGCGTGCGCCGGCTCCTCTGGTCCTGGTGGCTGTGGGCGGCGCTGGCCGTCCTCGCGCTGCTCTTAGACCGCTCCTACACGGCGCTCGGCCTGGCCGTCGCCGCCGTGCTCATCTACATCGCCGCCCCGCGCGAGCGCGCTCCGACCTACGGATTAGACCACGACTTCGCCATCGATTCCGAGGAGTTCCTCAACACGGTCGTCGGCGCGACGGGGACGCCGTTCCTCGCGGGCAACAGACTCGACGTTTACAACAACGGGGACGAGTTCTACCCGGCGATGCTGGAGGCCGTGGAGCGCGCGGAGGTCTCCATCACCATAGAGGCTTACATCTACTGGGCCGGCCACATCGGGAGCCGCTTCGCCAAGGCGCTGGCGGCCAAGGCCCGCGCCGGCCTCCCCGTCAAAATACTTCTGGACGCCGTCGGCTCGTCCACCATCGGCGACGACATCCTCAAGACGCTCACAGAGTCCGGCTGCCAGGTCGAATGGTATCGCCCGCTGCGCTGGTACAGTCTCAACCGCATCAACAACCGCACGCACCGCAAGTCGCTCATCATCGACGGCAAGGTGGGGTTCACGGGCGGCGCGGGAATCGCAGACCACTGGTTGGGCAACGCCGAGGACGAGCGCCAGTGGCGCGACATACAGGTCCGCGTCGAGGGGCCGACCGTCGCCACGCTCCAGACCGGCTTCGCGCGCAACTGGCTGGAGGCGACGGGCGAGCTGGTTTCGGGAACGGCCTACTACCCCGCGCCCGATGCGGCCGGTCGTCTCGATCTTCAGTCAATCCTCAGCTCGCCTGAGACGGGCTCTTCGACGGTGCGAATCATGTACTACCTGGCCATCGTCTGCGCTCGCAAGTCCGTGCTCATCGCCAACCCCTACTTCATCCCGGACAACGCCGCCATAGACATCCTCGTGGACGCCCGCCGGCGCGGCGTGGACGTCAAGGTGATGCTCGCCGGCGTCCACAACGACATCAAGCTGGCGCGGCTCAACGGCCGCCGCCTCTACGGGCGGCTCCTTGAGGCGGGCGTCGAGATTTACGAGTACAACCGCACGATGCTCCACCACAAGTACATGGTCTGCGACGGCGTCTGGACGACCGTCGGCACCACCAACTTCGACAACCGCTCCTTCGGCCTCAACGACGAGCACAACCTCTGCGCCTACAACACAAAACTGGCCCAACAATTCGAGCGCATCTTCGCCGACGACCTCCCCGCCTGCGCTCCCGTCGAACTCCAAGCCTGGCGCAACCGCGGCCCGGCCGCCAAAGCCGCCGAACGCCTCGCCTCGATCTTCAAAGAGCAAATCTGAGCCGCGCGGCGCGGGGCGGACTATTGACATTCACCTTCCAACGGGAATATCGTGCGCCCGTTCCTGGTCCTCGCATCCCTGCTGACGAGAGCCTTAACACTGAACCCTCGTTAGCCTCTCACTCAACCGCACCTGTGAAGCCTGTTCGGGCCATCGTCAATTCCAGCGTCATGCATATTCGGGCGGGTGAGCGCCCCACCATAGGAAGGAAGATTTCGATGCAGAGTTCCGACGACGTTACGATCTCATCGCTGCTTGCTGCCCTGCGTCAGGACACTGAACGCAGCCGGGCGGCCTGGTCACAACTTCGGGAAATTCTGCGCGAGGAGCCCGAGCAAGTCGCTGCCCCTTTATTCTCCTGGCTCGACGAGGCTCTGGCGTCTGGGGCGACGGTCCCTGTCCAGGCAGACATCATCCTGGCGGTCGAGGCTTGCACGAAGCGTCAGCCCGACCTCATCCCGGAGGAGGTCGCGCGCCGCCTCTTGTCCCGAGCCGAACAGCTCGACCACCTCTCCTTACTCTGTCTGGCGGCCGTGCTCGCGCGGCTGCGCCCGGATCGCATCATAACGGAGGGGATTCTTCAGGTGTTGGTTGCCACAGAGTCTGCCCTCACCGAACCCGTGAATGAATCGGATCGTCAGGTGCGAGAGTACGCCAGGGGAGTCGCGCTCGACCTCTGGCACACCGTGGCGGCGCGCGACCCGGCCTCGCTGGTCGCGCTACTGAACGCTTGGGTCGCTAACGCCGGATGGCAGCGGCACTCCAGCCACCTCCTCGCCGAACTTCTTCTGGAGGCAGCGCCGCTTCACCCCTACATCATCGACGAAACGATAGCAGTCCTCGAAGGGATAGAGGCCACAGAGCGACAATCGCCCGGAGAACTTGAGCCGCCCGACCGCATTCTCGGCAAGCTACGGGAATTGGGCGAGACGTTCCAACATAAGACGACCGCAGAACAGATTGTCCAGGAAGTGATGAACGAGATTCCGCCGCCCAGGAGTGTCCCGCCGGCTCCGAGCCTCCGAGGCGCGTCGGGCTCCGCGCCCGACGTGAAAGTGGACCGCATGATCGAGGAGTACTTAGAGCTTCCCGGCTACATGAAACGCATGGAGGAAGCCGAGCGCCGGCTCGCGCAGGCCATGCAGTCCGGCTCGGCGGGTGAATTGAGCGAGGAGGATATGATTCTGGCAGGGAGTAACCCGCCGGGGGAGCGGCTCTTTCACGCTCTCAGCGCGCCGTACCCGGCGCTCGTGGAAGGCGTCTGTGGTCTGGTTGACGAGTTGCTTGCCGCCGACCCCTTAGACGAGCGCATCGGGCTGCTCGTCGCGCGACTCTGTCTCGCTTTGCACGGGCGCCCGAATCTCATCCCCGTGGATGAGTTCCAACGGTGGGTAGCCACTGACGCCGCCTTCGATGACCAGACCAAATCCTTCCTCTACGGCCTCCTGGCGACAGTCAGCCCGGATTGGATCGTCGAGCACAGGCTCGCCGACGCGGTTTCCGTTTCCATAGTGGCTAAGACTCCCGGTTTCTTATCCGACATAGGCGTCTACTACCCCGAATTTCTGCGCGCCTTCGTCGAGCGGTATCTCTCGGAAGTCGAGGCTGATTGGATGACCGCCCGCTCGCTGACGAGAGAGATGGAGAAAGTGGCCCGCCAGCATCCAGAGGAGGCCGAGGCGATGGTCGCGGTGATTGAGAGGCTACGCGGCGAGCCCCCCGCGCCCGGCGTGATAGATTTTCGGTACACAGAACTGAGCAATACTCTCGACTCACTGAGAAGCTTAGGAGGGAGTGACCAACCGTGAGAGCGAACATCTACGTCTCCGCCACCTTTAAAGACCTGGTGGCCCACCGCGAAGCGGTCAGGGAGGCCATCCGCAGACTCGATCACGTAGACGTGTCTATGGAGCATTACGTGGCCGAGGCGAAGCGCCCCGTCGTGCGTTGCCTTGACGACGTGCGCCGCTGCGACCTGTACATAGGTCTGTTCGCGCGCCGCTACGGCTTCGTGCCGCCGGGCTCCGAGCGCTCGATTACGGAGCAGGAGTATCGCGCCGCCCTCAAGCACGGGAAGGACATGCTCTGCTTTCTCCTGCGGGACGACGTGCAATGGCCAGAGGAATTCGTTGACCAGGGCGAGTCCGCGCAGAAGATGAAGGCGCTGCGCGACGAAATCTCGCTCAACTATCTGACGGGCCTCTTCTCGACCCCGGACGAGCTTGCCACTATGGTCAGCGCGGCCATAGTCCGTGCGCTGGAATTGGGCACGACGCCTGTGGATGTCGAGCGTGAGCATCGCTTGATGAAGAAATGGCGACAGGGCGCGACCCGCGAAGACCGGCGCCTGGCGCGTCAGGCCCTCATCAACATGGGGAGCCCACGCTACGCGGCGACGATCAAAGACCTGCTCCTGGAGACCAAAGACGTAGAGGAGATTGCTTCCTACCTGGAAGAACTGCTCGCATTGAGCGTGAACAGCCGGCAGGTCATGCCGATCCTCATCGACCTGCTCCACGCCGGCGTCACTGCAACTCGGCGCTTTACCGTTTTCAACATAGGGGAGTTGGGATTGCGGGGCAAGGAGATCCACCCTGACATCGTTCGCGCGCTCACGAAACTCGAAACGGACCCGAGCGCTGACGTGCGCTCCGAGCTGGCCCACACGCTCGGGAAAATTCATCACTTCGACGTGTCGTTGCCCACAGTCCGCGACTGTCTGGAGAAGCTGGCGCGGGACGAAGCAGAGATCGTGCGCGAACGCGCGGAAGACTCCCAGAGGAAAATCGCCTGAAGAGTGCGCGGGCAAGGCGTAATAACGGCGTCGCCCGGCCTCACATCTTCCTGACAAAACACTTGCCCGGTAACTGCCGGATAAGCTCTCGCATCTCCAGCCCTGGCTAAGGTGTGGCGCAGCGTTAGAGACTGGAAGCTGTTGACCTACTGACAGAGTAGGCATATTGTTTCTCTCCACGGCAGGCCCAATCCCAGACACCGACCTACGGCCTGCCTTACTTGTCCACGGCCGCGTGCTTCGACGCCGCTCATCCTTCGGCCTGCACACTTGAGGAGTACCCTCCATGACTACCATTAAAGGCTTCTCTTCCGCCCTCGCTTTAGTTTTCTTCGCGCTCGCTCTCACCGCGCAGGCTCAGACCCCATCAATCGAAGTCTCCACGGATGCAGACGGGGCGCAGTTCTCCATTCAGGGACAGGCACAATTCGTCCACGTCGAAGTCTTCTCGCCGTCGGGAGATTTGGTCTACGAGACTGATGATTCGGGCGGCCAGTCAATACAGTGGCCGATGGTTGACCAGAGGGGCGCGAGAGTGGCCGATGGCGTGTATCTTGCCGCCATCACCATCACGGACTCCTCCGGCATGCGGAGCAAGAGGGTCGAGCAGATCGTCGTCGGCAGCGGGACCCAAAAGGGGACGGTCAACGCCGGCCCCTCACCGGAGCCCACCGCCGTCGGGACCATCATGGGCGAGGGCACGACCGGCAAGATTGCCAAGTTCACGGGCGCGAACGCCATCGGCAGCAGCGTGATGACGGAGGCGACGGGCAGGATCGGCGTCAACGTCGCATCGCCGATCGCGAGACTGCACGTCAGCGCGCCAGAGCTCGCGTCACTGGCTACGCACGGGACGGCTGCGATTTCGCTCCTTCGGACCTCGGGCGGCAAGGGCGGCGATACCACGGGCACGACCGGGCAAAAGGCCGGGGCCGGCGCGGGCCTTTCTCTGGTGGCCGGTAACGGCGGCGACGCGCCGGCGGGCAGCAAGCGCGGCGACGGGGGCAGCATTACCTTGCAGCCCGGCTCACGTGGCGGAGGCGCCGGCGCGCTTGGGTTTGGCGGCAAAGTGCTGCTTGATCCACTCGGTATCGGGAAGGTCGGCATCGGCATCGGCAATCCGGTTTATAGGCTGCACGTCGTGGGCGGCGACAATATCGCCGTGTTCGCCGACAGCACCGACAACACCGCCGTCTATGGATACAGCGACAGCGGCACTGGCGTGATTGGCTTCAGCGCCACCGGATATGCTGGCATCTTCGCAGGCAAATCAAGATTCACAGGCAATGTGGAGATCGAGGACGACGTGAAGGTCACCGGCAGCGAATCGTTCGGCAGCAATACCCGGCAGATGCTCAACCTCTATAGCACTACTTACGGGATAGGCGTGCAGTCCGGCACCCAGTACTTCCGCACCAACGGCGGCTTCGCCTGGTTCAAAGGCGGCTCACATAGCGACACCGCGAACAGCCCCGGCTCCGGGGGGACGCGGCTGATGCGGCTCGACCCTTCGGGCAATCTTTTCACAGCCGGGGCCATTAACCCGACGAGCGACCGCGGCGTCAAGGCTAACTTCTCGACAGTCAATCCGCGCTTCATTCTCGACCGTCTGGCAACCATCCCCATCCAGACTTGGAACTACAAGACGGAAGATAAAGCAGTCCGTCACATCGGCCCCGTCGCGCAGGACTTCCACGCCGCCTTCAACTTGGGCAGGGATGACAAGACCATTGCGACCGTGGACGCCGACGGCGTGGCGCTGGCCTCGATCCAGGCCCTCTACCAGATGATGCTGGACAGGGATAAGCAGGTTCAACAAATGATGCGTGAAAAGGACAAGCAGATCGAGCATCTACAGGCGCAGCTTAACCAAGTGAGGCGCACGATCAGGCGAAAGCGCGCGGCGAAGAGATAACTCCACTGGGCGCGCCCGTGGCTTTCGGGCGACTATTGACATTCACCTTCCAACGGGAATATCGTGCGCCCGTTCTCAGTCCTCGCATCCCGGCTGACGAGAGCCTAAATCCCGACCCTCGTTAGCCTCACCCAACCGCTGATATAGAGCGATGAAGACGATGCCCTTTCCTTTTTCTCATCTCTTCTGAAGGGAGAATTGTCCTATGTCCAACGCTACCACTGATAGCAACTCTAATATCATGGGTATCCCAGCTTCCACAAACACAACGGTTTCGAGTGTTAATCTGAATATACCTGGGACTAGCCCGCATAAAGTCCTACTTATCGGAGAGTTCGCTGCCTTTTGTAGGACTTGCAAAAATGCTAGTGTCGTCGGCGACATTCAAGTTGATGGCAACACCTTCTACGCTACCGAAGTAAACAACTTGAATGGACCTGCTAGCACCCTTATCGTGGTTTCCGGCATAGCGAACGTGGCTCCTGGTACGCATAAGTTCGACTTGCGCGCATTCACCAACGCAACGGACCTTTCAGCTAAGCACCGGGCGCTTTCGGTCATTGATCTAGACTAAGCTGCTGGGCCAAGCTGGGAATAGTTTGTCTTTGCTGGCGACGAAACCGATGCATAAACGCTGGCGTGTCTCTCTATCTCAATCGGTCTGAAATTTGAAGACCGGCGCCCCTACATTCTCGACTGGGTCTAACATATGTTGCATCGGAGCAAAACAAGCAAGCGTCCTGGCAGCCTCGTCCGACCTCACAGCTTCCGCACGAAGCACTTGCCCGGCAGTTGACGAATCAACTCGCGCATTTCTAGCCCGAGCAGGGCGCCCGTCAACTCCGGCACGGAAAGGTTGCTCAACACAGCAAGTTCATCGATATGCATAGCCTCGTCCGTCGAGAGCAGCTTGAAGACTGCCTGCTCGGTCGCGGAAAGGTCCGCGGGGACGAGTGAGATTTGCGTTGGGAGACCTTCTGCTTTCTTTTTCGTCTCGGGCGGCAGCAGGCGCGCGGCGATCTCCTGCGGCAGTTCCTCGGCGATGTCTTGCCATTGTTGGACGAGCTTGGCGCCTGCTCCCTTGATGAGGTAGTTCGTCCCGAAGGAGTTTCGGGAGGTGATGTTTCCGGGGACGGCCCAGACTTCTCTTCCCTGTTCGAGGGCGAGGCGCGCGGTGATCAGCGAGCCGCTGTTCTCGGCCGCCTCGACGACGAGGACGCCGAGGCTCAGGCCACTGATGACGCGGTTGCGGTAGGGAAAGTTCTGGGGCGCGGGCGGCGTCCCCAACGGGAACTCGGAGACGAGCGCGCCCCCGCTCGCAAGAATCTCCTGTGCCAGTTTCCTGTGGTCGCGCGGATAGACCTCGTCCAGCCCCGTCCCCATCACGGCGACCGTGCGGCCTCCGGCTTCGAGCGCGCCGCGGTGCGCGGCCGCGTCTATCCCACGCGCCAATCCAGAGATGATCGTCACGCCGCGCTGTGCCAAATCGCGCGCGAGCATCTGGGCCGCGTTCTGCCCGTAGGTCGAGGAGCGGCGCGAGCCTACGACCGCGACGCACGGCGCGGTCAGACACTCTTCCCACGCGCCGTTGAGGTAGAGTGTGACCGGCGGGTCGAAAATCTCGCGCAGCAACGCCGGGTAGACTCCGTCGTCCAGGAGCAGCAGGTCCGCGCCGAGACTGCGCACGCGGTTGATTTCATCTTCTGCCTTCTCGAACAGGTCGCGCGCCCGTATGCTCTCGACCGCCTCGGGCCGCAGGCGTAAAGCTTCAAGCTCGCCCCTCGTCGCGTTAAAGACGGCCTCGGCCGAGCCGAAACGCTCCAGCAGTTTCGCGGCCGCGCGCGGCCCCACCCCCGGCGTCATGTTCAGCGCGATCCACTCTCTCATAAACAGTGGTCAGTGGTCGGTGGTCAGTGGTCAGTAAAAAACTGATTCAGAGTCTTGACGCTTCAATGCATGCGCCGAGCTTGCCGGCGGTCAACGAACTGACCACTGGCCACTGACTTCTGACCACTGCTTGTTGGCGGAGGCGTGTGGGAATCGAACCCACCTGAGGCTGCTCTCACAGTCTCACGGACGGTTTTGAAGACCGCGCCCGTCACCAGACGAGATGCGCCTCCGTGGTTTGGGTGGAGTGTGTAAGAAGCTACGCGCGATGGCGCGCGGCTGTCAAGATGTGTGAGAAGTCAGCCGCCCAGGTGTTCGAGGCGGCGGCGCGCCTTGGTGATCTGCCGGTCTATGTTTTCGGCCATTAGGGCCAGGCGGTCGCGCCCGGCTCGCGTCTCCTCATCCGTTTCGAACTTGAGGCGGTAGAGTGAGTCCTGGCGTATGCGCTTGACGCCGAACTCGACGGTGCTTAGTTCGCCTTTGAGCCTGAGGAATTGGGCCGCCAAATCCTCTTCGCCTTCGTCCGCGCTTTGGGTCGTGCAGAAGAACTGCAACTGCTCGTCTCCGAGCAGCGTGTGCAGGCTCTCGACATCGCCCTCCTGGTAAGCGCGGCTGGCCTCTGCCATGACGGCGTGCCGGCGCTCGGCCTCACGCTCGTCCGCGGCGTGGTCCGGGTGAAAGAGCCGCGCGACAGACCAGAACAGTTTGCGCATGGCAGACTTGCCGGACGCAACGGCCGAAGGGGGCGCGTCGTCGTTCGCGGCAGCGTCATCCTCTGCGTCAGCCTCCATTTCGAGGTCGAAGAGACGCGCCTCCGCCTCCTTGATGCCGCGCTCGACCTCGCCCAGCTCGGCCAGCCGCGCCCCCACCACGCGAGCGTAACGTTCCTTGAAGGCGCGCAGCTCCTGCTGCAAACTGACCAGCTCCGCGCGCCGTTCGGCTAGCAGCATTTCGAGCTTAGAGACTTGAAGCTCTAAATCCGGCCGTCCGTTTGGCGATGCGGTTTCGTGTAGGCTCAGGCTCTGCATAAAGACCCCAAAACCCAGCCAGTGTAACAGGAAGCCTCGTAAAAGTCGTACAGGAGCGCCCCGCCCTCCCACACTTGACGGGCCGCCGTGAGCCCATTATGATAATTCGAACGGACGTTCGAACGGCCTAGTTTAAGTGGAGATTGATGGAGCCGACTGGATGGTTAATTTCGAGACTTCGCCGGAAGCTTACCGGCATTGGAAACTGAAGATTGATGGCCCGGTGGCCACGCTGTCGATGGACGTGCAGGAGGATGCGACGCTCGGCGACGGGTACAAGCTGAAGTTAAACTCCTACGACCTGGGCGTGGACATAGAGCTGGCTGACGCCGTCCAGCGCCTGCGCTTCGAGCACCCCGGAGTCCGCGTCGTCGTCGTCACGAGCCTCAAGCCGCGCATCTTCTGCGCGGGCGCGAACATTTACATGCTTGGGACTTCCCCGCACGCCTTCAAGGTCAACTTCTGCAAGTTCACCAACGAGACGCGCTGCGCCATAGAGGACGCTTCGGCGAATTCGGGCCAGAAATATATCGCGGCCCTGAACGGCACGGCCTCCGGCGGCGGCTACGAACTGGCCATCGCCTGCGATGCAATCTTCCTGGTTGACGACGGCAACTCTGCGGTCTCGCTGCCGGAAGTCCCGTTGCTCGGCGTGCTGCCTGGGACGGGGGGCCTGACGCGCCTCGTGGACAAGCGCAAGGTGCGCCGCGACCGCGCGGATGTCTTCTCGACGCTGGCCGAAGGGCTCAAAGGCAAACGCGCCAAAGAGTGGGGGCTGATTGACGACTACTTCCCGACCAGCAAGTTTCAGGAATCGCTGCAAGAGCGCGTGCGCGAATTGGCACAGGCAGGAGGGACGGACAAGCCCGAGCGTGGCGTCAAGCTGAACCCTCTTCAAGTCGTAGCGAGTGACGCGGGCCGCGAGTACAAGTACGTCAGTCTGAAATTAAACCGCGAGAAGCGCTACGCCGATTTGACTGTGCGCGCGCCCGAAGGCGACACGCCCACGTCCGTCGAAGAGATAGAGAGACTCGGCGACGCCTACTGGCCGCTCCAGGCTTACCGCGAGCTGGACGACGCCCTGCTTCACCTGCGTGTCAACCACCTTGAGATCGGCCTCGTCTGCCTGCGCACGGAGGGCAGCGTCGCGGACGCGCTCAAGGTAGACGAAAGCTTGGCGGCGCACAAAGACCACTGGCTCGTGCGCGAGATCATCCTCAACATGGCGCGCGTGCTGCGCCGGCTGGACTTGACGGCCAAGAGCTTCTTCGCCCTCGTCGAGCCCGGCAGTTGCTTCGCAGGCAACCTGCTCGAACTGGCCCTCTCGGCCGACCGCACTTACATGCTCAACGACCCAGAGCAGGCAATCGAGCTTGCGACGAGCGAGTTGAACAAGGGCGCGCTGCTCATGTCGAACGGCCTGACGCGCCTGCAATCGCGTTTCCTGGCGGAGCCCGAAAAGGCAGACGAGGCGCTGGCGCACGAAGGGACGTTTGACACAGAAGGAGCGGAAGAAGCGGGTCTCGTCACCTTCGCGCCGGACGACCTTGATTGGGAGGACGAGATTCGCGTCGCCATCGAGGAGCGCACGTCGCTCTCGCCAGACGCCTTGACGGGGATGGAGGCGTCTTTGAGGTTCGCCGGCCCCGAGACGCTCGACACCAAAATCTACGGCCGGCTCACCGCCTGGCAGAACTGGATTTTCCAGCGCCCCAACGCCGTCGGCCCGCAGGGCGCGCTGACCAACTACGGCAAGCCGACGCAGCCGCAGTTCGATTACAAAAGGACGTGAGGAATAGTGGTCAGTGGTCGGTGGTCGGTGATCAGTTAAAAAACTGATTCCTACTGACCACTGACCACTGACCACTGACTACTGCTTATGGAACTATACGAACGCATTCCCAATAATGTGAATCTGTCGCAGGACAAGCGGCTGCTGCGGGCGCTCGAAAAGTGGCTGCCGAATTATCTGGACTGGTGGCGGGAGATGGGGCCGGAGGGATTCCAGGACAAGGAAGTCTACCTGCGTACGGCCGTCGGCGTGGATGCTGAGGGTTGGGCCAATTTTGACTACGTGAAGATGCCTGACTACCGCTGGGGCATTTTCTTGAAACCCGCGGAAGCGGACGCGAAGGTCGGCTTCGGGGACAACTACGGGATGCCCGCGTACCAGGAGGTGCCGGGCGAGTTCCGCAACGCGCTGCGCCGCATCATCGTCACGCAGGGCGACACGGAGCCCGCCTCTGTCGAGCAGCAGCGCGAGTTGGGTAAGACCTGCCCGTCGCTCTACGACCTGCGCAATCTTTTTCAGGTGAACGTCGAGGAGGGCCGCCACCTCTGGGCGATGGTCTACCTGCTCCAAGGCTACTTCGGGCGCGACGGCCGCGACGAGGCGGACGCGCTGCTTGAGCGCCGGAGCGGCAACCCGGACAAGCCGCGCATCCTCGAAGCCTTCAACCAGCCGTGCGACGACTGGCTCAACTTTTTCTGCTTCACGATGTTCACGGACCGCGACGGCAAGTACCAGCTCGCGGCGCTCGCCGAAAGCGGCTTCGAGCCGCTGGCGCGCACCTGCCAGTTTATGTTGACGGAGGAAGCGCACCACCTCTTCGTCGGCGAGACGGGGGTCGGGCGTGTCGTCAAGCGCACGGCGCAACTGATGAAGGAGGCAGGCGAAAGCGGCGACGTGCGCGAGCTGGGCGGCATCCCGCTCGACATCCTTCAAAGGTACATCAACTTCTGGTTCAGCTACTCGCTCGACCTCTTCGGCGGCGAGATTAGCTCGAACTCGGCGGACTTCTTCGCCGCCGGCCTCAAGGGCCGCTTCAAGGAGCAGGAACAGTACGAAGACCACATCGCGGCCGAAGGCTCTTTCACCCTGACGGTGGTCGAGGACGGGCGGCTCGTGCCGCGCGAAGTCCCCTTGCGCAACGCCCTGAACGAGGTCTTGCGCGGCGAGTACGTCAAGGACTGCGAGCGCGCGATGACTCGCTGGAACAAGTACCTGAAGGACGAGGGAGTGGACGCGCAGCTCTACCTGCCGAGCACGCGCTTCCACCGCCACGTCGGCGAGTTCAGTGGACACCATTTCGATGTCCGCGGGAGCATCATCACGAAGGAAGAGTTCGAGCGGGGCCAGGCCGAGTGGCTGCCGACGATGGAAGACCGCGAGTACGTGCGCAGCCTGATGCATCCCGTGACGGAGCCCGGCAAGATCGCCAACTGGATCGCGCCGCCGACCGCTGGCATCAAGGGCAAGCCCTTCGAGTTCGAGTACGTCAGACTGTAACGACGAAGTGGTCAGTGGTCAGTAGTCGGTGGTCAGTTAAAAGAAAAACAGCTTTAGTTCTTAACTGACCACTGACCACTGACCACTGACTACTGACCACTGCTTTATGGAAAATTTCACGCGCTACGACCAGAAGCTGGAGTTCATCCTGCGCACCGCGGCGCGCATCTTTGCGGAGAAGGGCTATCATTCGACGACGATGCGCGACATCTCGCGCGAGACGCAGGTGAGCCTCGCAGGGCTCTACCACTACTGCAAGTCGAAAGAGGAGTTGCTCTTTCTGATTCAGGACAACTGCTTCGGGCGCGTCCTCGAACGCCTACAGCAGCGGCTCGGCGAGACGGCCGAGCCCGTGGAAAAACTGCGCCTCGTCATCGAGAACCACCTCTCGTTCTTCGCCGCGAACATGGCCGAGATGAAGGTGCTCTCGCACGAGGCCGACTCGCTCGCCGGCGAGCTGCACGCGCGCGTCTCCGGCAAGAAGCAGCAGTACACGCAGCTCGTCCGCCAGATTCTGTCTGAGGCGCAACGGGCGCAAACCGGCGACGCGCGGAAGGTTGACCTGACGGTCGCCACCTACGCGCTGTTCGGCATGATGAACTGGATTTATAATTGGTACGACCCGCGCGGCAAGCTCTCTGTGAACGAGTTGGTGGAGAACGTCACGCGTCTCTTCCTGACGGGCTTCCTCGGCGCGTCCGGGGGCGATGAGCTACAATTCAGGTCGAACTTGGCCGACGCCGAACGCCTCAGCGTCTGGCGCGCGCCGCGCAGCTAAAAGACAGGAAGACGGCATGATGACACAAACATTGACGGCAACTATCTGGCGAGAAGATGATGGGTACGTTGCACTCTGCCCCGAGTTGGACATAGCTAGCCAGGGTGACTCCGTTGAAGAAGCCCGCAGCAACTTGAAAGAGGCCGTGGAACTGTTTTTTGAAACGGCCCCGCCGGATGAGGTTGAGCGGCGGCTCAACCTGGAACTCTACATCACCCCGCTGGAGGTGACTGTTGGGTAAGCTGCGGAAGCTCTCTGGGCGTGAAGTCTGCTCAATTTTAGCCAGGCATGGCTTCACGGAGAAACGCTAGAGGGGAAGCCACGTGGTCATGCAAAAAACCACTGACGATTCTACCGTCACTGTTCCCGTCCCTTTGCATTCAGAGCTACGCATTGGCACACTTCTATCTATAATTCGGCAATCAGGCATTCCCCGCTCCGAGTTTGAATCTTGATCAATACACGGCCCGATTCTTTTATTTGAGGAGTGAATTTGAATGGCAGAAGCGAAGGCCCAAGAGGCGGCCGCGGAGACGGCAAGCGGCTTGGTGCGTTACAGCGCGGCGGAAGGCGTCGCCCTGTTAACGCTCAACGCCCCGCCGGCCAACACCTATTCTTACGAGATGATGCAGGAGCTTGACCGCGCAGTCCTGAAAGCGCGGATGGACGAGAGCGTACACGTCATCGTCATCACCGGGCAGGGCGAGAAATTTTTCTGCGCGGGCGCGGACATACAGATGCTCTCGGAAGTCACGCCCGAGTTCAAATACTACTTCTGCCTCCACGCCAACGAGACTCTGGTGCGCCTTGAGCAGACGCCGAAGCTTGTCATCGCCGCGCTCAACGGCCACACGGTCGGCGGCGGCCTCGAAGTGGCGATGGCCGCAGACCTGCGCGTCGCGCGCAAGGGTGCGGGCAAGATGGGGCTCCCGGAAGTCGCCCTCGGCGTCCTGCCTGGCACGGGCGGTACGCAACGCCTCGCCCGCCTCATCGGCAAGTCGCGCGCCATCGAGTTGATGACGACGGGCGAGCTTTTCGACTTCGAGCGCGGCGCGCAGCTCGGCCTCGTCAATCACATCTACGAGGCCGAGACGGTCGCAGCTTTCCTCGAACAGGTTCTGGATTACGCGCGGCAGTTCACGCCGCCGAACAAAGCCGCGCGCGCCGTCGGCCGCATCAAGCGCGCCGTCCAGACCGGCGCGGAGATTACCTTCGAGTCCGCCCTCGCCCTGGAACGTGAACTACAGCAGCAGCTCTTCCAATCCGAGGACGCACGCGAGGGCCTCGACGCCTACACGGGCAAACGCAAGCCGGAATTTAAAGGGAAATAAGTTTTCAGTTTTCAGTTTTCAGTTTTGAGCAAAGACAAGTTGCTTCTACTGAAAACTGAAAACCGAAAACCGAAAACTGTTATGTACGACAACATCAAAGTCACAACGGAAGCGGGCGTGATGACCATCACGCTCGACCGGCCCGAGAAGCTGAACGCCTTCGCGGGTCACATGCGGCGCGATCTGGCCGACGCTCTTGAGCACGCGGCGAGCGACCGCGTCTGCCGCGTCGTGGTCATCACGGGCGCGGGGCGTGGTTTCTGCGCGGGCGCGGATGTGGGCTACATGGCGGAGCTTTTGGAGCGGCAGGACGTGGAGGAGTTCACGCGGTTGCTGGGCGCGGGCCGCCGCGTGCTGACGACGATACGCCAGATGGCCAAGCCCGTCATCGCCTCCGTCAACGGCCCGGCTTACGGCGCGGGCTTCAACCTGGCGCTGGCGTGCGACCTGCGCCTCGCGGCCGAGTCTGCCACCTTCAGCCAGTCGTTCGTCAAAGTTGGCTTGCACCCCGACTGGGGCGGGACCTATTTCCTGCCGCGCGTCGTGCCGACCAACCTCGCCTGCGAGATGTTCTTCCTCGGCGACGCCATCAACGCGGAGCGCGCGGCGCAGCTCGGCATAGTCAACCGCGTCGTGCCGGACGCGGAGCTGGCCGCGGAGACCTTGAAGATGGCCGCGCGGCTGCGCGACGCGCCCTTCCACTCAATCGCCGCCGCCAAGCAGGCCGTCTACCTGAGCGAGGCGGCGAGCCTCGAACGCATGCTCCAGTACGAAACCGAAGCCCAACTCCAATGCTTCCAATCGCCCGAAGCGCGCGAACGCGTCCGCGCCTTTTTAGAGAAGCGCGCGCCGCGGGAAATCAAGTGACGAAGAGACTCGACGACAGAGTAGCGGTCATCACAGGGGGCGGGCGCGGCATCGGGCGCGCCGTCGCGCTGGCCTTCGCGCGCGAGGGCGCGGACGTGATGGTTCTGGCGCGCACGGAGGACGAGGTGCGGCGCGTCGCCGAAGAGGTCAGGGGCGAGTGCGGCGTGCGCGCCTTTCACGCTGTCTGCGACGTGTCGGACGCCGCGAGCGTCGCGCGCGCGTTCGACGAGGCGCGCGAACAGTTCGGGCGAGCGGCAGACATCCTGGTCAACAACGCGGGCATCGCCGAGAGCGCGCCGCTCGTCAAGACCACTGACGAGTTCTGGGGCCGCCACCTCGCCGTCAACCTTTCTGGCACATTTTATTGCATGCGCGCGGCGCTGCCGGCGATGGTCGAGCGCGGCTGGGGGCGCGTCATCAACGTCGCATCCATCGCGGGCAAGACGGGCGCGCCTTACATCGCGGCCTACGCGGCGTCGAAGCACGGCGTTCTCGGCCTGACGCGCACGGC
The DNA here is from genome assembly GCA_963848875.1 of uncultured Acidobacteriota bacterium. Taxonomy (GTDB): domain Bacteria; phylum Acidobacteriota; class Blastocatellia; order Pyrinomonadales; family Pyrinomonadaceae; genus QHXM01. Next base: position 1,765,673 of record CAWKFJ010000005.1, on the reverse strand, counting down.
CGCCCTCGAAGTGGCGACACGCGGCGTGACCGTCAACGCCATCTGCCCCGGCTACGTCGAGACGGACATGACCGAACGCGCCGTCGAAAACATCACGGCCAGGACGGGCAAGACCGCGGACGAGGCGCGCGCCATCCTCGAACGGATGAGCCCGCAGCAGCGCCTCGTCACCTCGGAAGAGGTCGCGGCGGTCGCACTCCTCCTCGCCAGCCATGAGGGCCGCGGCATCAACGGCCAGGCCATCAACGTTGACGGCGGAAGCGTGCTGTTTTAAAAGTGGTCAGTGGTCGGTGGTCAGTGGTCAGTTAAAAACCCTGGCGCAGAACACTGACTTATAATCTTTAGGCTTCAAGAACGCCGACGCTCAACGAACTGACCACTGACCACTGACCACTGACCACTTTTATGTCGTTTCGTTTCGTCAACCCGCAATCACTCGGCCCGGCGCGCGGCTACTCGAACGGGGTGCTGGTCCCGCCGGGCGGCCAACTGCTTTTCGTCGCAGGGCAGATCGCGTGGGACGAGCGACAAAGAATCGTCAGCGCGGACTTCGTGGAGCAGTTCGACCGCGCGCTCGCCAACGTCCTAATGGTCGTCGCAGAGGCGGGCGGCAGGCCCGACCAGATCGCGCGCCTCCTGATTTACGTGACGGACAAGGAGGAGTACCGCCGGTACACGCGCGAGGTCGGTGAGCGCTGGCGCGCGCGCATGGGCCGCCACTTCCCCGCGATGGCGCTCGTCGAAGTCAAGGGCCTGCTCGAAGACGAAGCAAAAGTCGAGATCGAAGCCGTCGCAGTGATAGCGGATTGATAAGCGTTCCCCCGTATCCGCTCGCCCCACTCAACGGAAGTGTGATGAAGATGCGACACCGATTGCTGACGCCGCTCCTTGTCGTGCTGGTAGCCTTCGCGGCCTCCTGCCGTTACGCCGGGCGTGCATTCGGCCCGAAGGACGAGGGCGGCATCTACCTGATTATTGCCGTCAAGGCCGACGCCGCCGAGCTTGACCAGGCGGTCGCGCGGACGGTCGAGGTCATGCGCGCGCGCTGCGAGCGACTGAACGTCTACTGCAAAGTCGAGCGCGGCGTCGGCGACAAGTCTGACCGAATCAAACTGAACATCTCCACCCGCGAGGACCCCGAGCGCGTCAAGGGCGTCATCCTGTCGCAAGGGCTGGAGCTGCGCGCCGTCGTCTCGCCGCCCGGCCCCGCGCCCGTCCAGACTTATCCCATTGAGAGAGAGGCCGCCGAGGCCGCGGGCGCGGACAAAGACGTGATGCCTTACGACGAAAAGATGGGCGGGCCGGCCGAGCTGGGCGCGAGAAGATACATCGTCGTCGAGCGCACGCCGATAGTCAACGGCCAGGACATACTCGACTCCGATGCTGTCACTTCGGCGATGGACCCTAAACAGTACGAGGTGACTTTCAAGCTCAATCCCGCGGGCGCCAGGCGGTTCGGGGAATGGACCGGCTCGCACTACAATCATTACCTGGCGGTCGTGCTGAACAAGCAGGTCCGGTCGGTGGCTTACATCAAGGGCCAGATTTTCGACGAGGGCTCGATCAGCGGCAGCTTCACTAAAGAGCAGGCGGAGGACGCGGCCCTGGTGATGAAGACCGGCGCCTTGCCCGCGCCCATCGAGGCGCTCGAAGAGGGAGTCTACAGGCCCGAGGCTTAAACGCGCGCCGCGCCGATTGGTCGTCTATGCTTTCTCCGAAATCTTTTCTCTACGAAGTGCGCGACGGGGTGGCCCACGTCACGCTCAACCGGCCGGAGCGGCTCAACGCGCTCACCTTCGAGGTCTACCGCGAATTGACGGACGCGTTCGCGGCGCTGCGCGACGAGCGCGAGGCGCGCGCCGTCGTCATCACGGGAGCGGGGCGCGCCTTCTGCTCAGGTGGCGACGTTCATGACATCATCGGCCCGCTCTTCGAGCGCGACGCGGAGGGCCTGCTGGAATTCACGCGTATGACCTGCGAGTTGGTGCGCAACATACGCGCGTTGCGCGTGCCCGTCATCGCGAGCCTCAACGGCACGACCGCGGGGGCTGGCGCGTGCATCGCCCTGGCCGCAGACATTCGCATCGCCTCGCCCGCGGCCAAGATCGCCTTCCTCTTCGTCCGCGTCGGCCTCTCCGGCGCGGACATGGGCGCGGCCTACCTGCTGCCGCGCCTCGTCGGGCTCGCGAAGGCGACCGAACTGCTCTACACGGGCGACTTCATCTCGGCCGAGGAGGCCGAAAGAATAGGGCTCTACAATCGCGTCGTCGCGCAAGAGGAATTGGCACAGGCGACCAATGAGTTGGCCTCGCGCCTCGCACGCGGCCCCGGCTTCGCCCTGGCGATGACGAAAGAGATGCTCAACCGCGAGCTGGACGTGAGCCTCGACACTGCCCTCGAATGGGAGGCGCAGGCGCAAGCCACCTGCATGCAGCACCCTGATTACCGCGAAGCGTACGAAGCCTTCGTCGAGAAACGAGAACCGAAGTTTAAGAAATGATGAATGCTGAACGATGAATGATGAATTAAAAGCCTTCTGTCTTTAATTCCGCATTCCGCACTATTTTTTATGGACCCTTTCATTGCCGAGACGCCGTTTTTCACGGCGGAACAGCGCAACCTGGCGACGAGCGTGGCGGGTTTCGTCGAGCGTGAGGTGGAGACGCGCGCCGGCGCGGACGAGGGCGGCGACGCCGAGGGGGCTTTCCGCGCCTACCTGGACGTGCTGGCGAGGGCGGACCTCCTGCGCTACGCGATTGCCGCGCCCGGCGGGAGGATTGATGCGCGCTCGCTCTGCCTGATACGCGAGATGCTCTCGTACTCCTCCGCGCTCGCAGACCTGGCTTTCGTCATGCAGGGCCTGGGGACTTACCCCTTGAGCCTCGCCGCCCCGGAGCACGTCCGCGACTTCTGGCTCGCGCGGGCCGCGCGCGGCCAGTCAATCGCCGCCTTCGCGCTGACCGAAGCCGAGGCCGGCTCCGACGTGGCCGCCGTCCAGACCACTGCGCGGCGCGAGGGCGACGCCTACGTCATCAACGGCAGCAAGCGTTTCATCTCCAACGCCGGGCTCGCGGACTTCTACACGGTCTTCGCGCGGACAGGCACGCGCGAGGACGGGCGCGTGGAGCTGTCGGCCTTCGTCGTCGGCGCACGCCTCCCAGGCTTCAGTGTGCGCGAGCGCACGGAGATGATCGCGCCGCACCCGATTGGCGAGATAGAGTTCGTGGACTGCCGCGTGCCCGCGGAAGATATGCTCGGGCGCGAGGGCGACGGCTTCAGTCTGGCGATGCGCACGCTCGACACCTTCCGCGCGAGCGTCGGCGCGGCCGCCTGCGGCATGGCGGCGCGCGCGCTCGACGAGGCCATCTTCTACGCGAAGAACCGCAAGCAGTTCGGCCGCCCGCTCGCCGAGCACCAACTGATTCAGGAGAAGCTGGCCGACATGATAACGGAACTGGAGGCCGCGCGCCTGCTGGTCTACCGCGCGGCCTACCTGAAGGACGCGGGCGTCGCGCGCGTCACGCGCGAGGCGAGCGAGGCCAAGCTCTACGCGACCGAGGCGGCGGGGCGCATCATAGACAGCGCGCTCCAGATTCACGGCGGCGCGGGGCTCGTCCGCGGCACGGTCGTCGAACGGCTCTACAGGGACGTGCGCGCGCTACGGATTTACGAGGGCACCTCCGAGATTCAGAGACTCGTCATCGCCGGCCAACTCTTGAAGGACTAATGACTCAACACAAGACCATTACTGAATTACAGGATACGACGCCTGAAGCCGAACGTGTCTTGATAGAGTTGATCCAACGCTCCCCTATGTGGAGACGCGCAGCGCAGCTATCCAATCTTATTCATGCAGGGCGCGTCCTGATTCTGGCCGACCTACGCCGCCGCCACCCAAACGCAGGCGCAGCCGAGCTTCATAAGAGAATGGCCGCGCGCCTTCTCCCCCGTGAAGATGTAGTACGCGTATTCGGATGGGACCCTGAGAAAGAGGGTTATTGAGTCGCTTGTTTTATGAAAGGCCCCATTGAAGTTCTCTTGTATGTTGCTCGGGTGTTGGATAAATTGAACATCCCCTACCTGATCGGCGGCTCCGTCGCAAGTTCTCTACAGGGATTCCCCCGCACAACCAACGACGCCGACATCGTTGCCGACATCGCACTCGACCAAGTCCCCAAAATCTTCCTTGCTTTGAAGGATGAGTTTTATATTGATGATCGGGCTATGAGAATGGCGGTTCTTGAGCGCCGTTCATTTAACGTGATTCACTTCGATTCTGTTTTCAAGGTGGACGTGTATCTTCCCGATAACGTGTTCGATCAACAACGACTCAGGCGTCGAAGGCCCGAGACTCTTCTGCCTGATTCAACGGAGACGACTTATATCTCGACGCCTGAGGATACTATTCTGGCTAAATTAAGCTGGTATCGCCGGGGCGGCGAAGTGTCGCAAAGACAGTTGTCGGATGTGACCGGAGTCATCAAGGTTCAAGGTCAAAAGCTAGATTTTTCATACTTACGTGAGTGGGCTGACAAGCTAAATGTTCGTGATCTGCTGGAACAAATATTAGAGGAAATAGGCTGATCGAGCGCTATGAGAATCAACGTCATTGGCGGCGGGCCGGCCGGGTTGTACTTCGCGTTGCTGATGAAGAAAGAGGACCCGGCGCGCGAGGTCTTGGTCGCGGAGCGCAACGCGCCCGACGACACGTTCGGCTGGGGCGTGGTCTTCTCCGACAAGACGCTCTCCTATCTCAGGGAGAATGACGAGGAGACGCACGACCGCATCACGGCGAGCTTCGCGACGTGGGACAATGTGGATGTCGTACACCGCGGCGAGAAGGTCACCATCCGCGGCAACAAGTTCTCCGGCATCGCGCGCATCAAGCTCCTGCAAATCCTACAGGAGCGCTGCCAGCAGCTCGGCGTGAGCTTGCGCTTCCGCACGGAGGTGCGCGACGTGGACGAGGCGCGCGCGGGCGCGGAGCTGCTCGTCGGCGCGGACGGCGTCAACAGCACGGTCAGACAGGAGTACACCGAACACTTCCGGCCCCGTCTGAGCGTGCGGTCGAACAAATATATCTGGTACGGGACGAACCAACTGTTCCACGGGCTGACGCTCACCTTCCGCGAAACGCAGGCCGGCGTCTTCGCCGCGCACTCTTACAAGTTCAACCAGACGACCAGCACGTTCATCGTCGAGTGCGACCCGGAGACCTGGGACGCCGCGGGCTTCGAGGGGATGACAGACGCGGAGACGCGCGAGTATCTGGCACAAATTTTCCGCGACGACCTGGGCGGACGCCCCTTGCTCTCGAACAACTCGAAGTGGATTAACTTCGTCAACGTCAGGAACGAGCGCTGGAGTCACCGCAACGTCGTGCTCCTCGGCGACGCCCTGCACACGGCCCACTTCTCCATCGGCTCTGGCACAAAACTCGCGCTCGAAGACGCCATCGCGCTGTACAAATGTTTTCAATCGGGCGCGAGCGTGGAAGACGCGCTCCGCGCGTTCGAGCGGGTGCGCAAGCCCATCATAGAGGAGTACCAGGAGGCCGCACGCGAGAGCCTCCTCTGGTTCGAGAACGCCCGCAATTACATGCATCTCGCCCCGCTGTCCTTCGCCTACAGCCTGATGACGCGCAGCAAGCGGATTGACTACGAGAACCTGAAGCGGCGCGACCCAGCCTTCATTGCCGCCTACGACGAGAGCCGCTAAAAAAACCGCACTTTTTTGCCACAAACCCGCAGGCCGTGGTGTTTCCCCAGTAGAAGCGGCATTTTCGCCCTTTTTGAGGCCACTTAACACCACGAGCAATTCAGCTTCTTGAGTTTCCGAACGGGAGGAATTTTATGAGACAGGACTCTTCGATGACTGTGCGCGCCGCGAGCGTGCTCGGCTCGTTCGTCTTCTTCGCGCTCTTTTTAGCCGCGGCCTGCGCGGCGACGCCCGGCGCCGTGAGCGTGCCGGAAATGCAGGACCCCGCGCCGAGCGCCGCGCCGGCCCCGCAGGGCGAGACGTTCACGGGTACGTGGACGGCCGAGACCAAGACGGACAAGGCGGACGAGCGGATTCAGTTTTCGTTCAGCCGCCGCGCGGACGGCAACCACTCGAACTTCGGCCAGGATTACGCGCTCGCAGATTTTCAGGGCCTGACGCGCGAGCAGGTGCGCGCCGCCGCGAGCACGCCGGTCAACTTCCGGCTCGTGCGCGAGGCCGGCGCGATTGAGTGCGAAGGCGTCTTCCGCGGCGGCCGCGGCGCTGGCACATGGCGTCTCGCCCCGAGCGCCGCCTTCAGGAGCGCGATGAGCACACGCGGCTACGACCTGAGCGACGAGGAGATGTTCAAGTCGGCAATGCTCGACGTGACGACCCGCTTCGTTGACGACCTGAAGGCGATAGGCTTCGAGCGCCTGGAGTTCGAGGACGTGGTCAAGGCTGTGATCTTCAAAATTACGCCGCAGTTCGCCGGCGAGATGAAGTCGCTCGGCTTCGGGGAGCTGGGGCTCGAAGAGTTGGTCAAGGCGCGCATCTTCAAAGTAGACGCCGCGTTCGCGCGCGAAGTCCGCGAGATGGGCTTCGACGAGCCGCAGTCGATGGAGCAGCTCGTCAAGCTGCGGATTTTCAAGGTCACGCCCGCCTTCCTCAAGGAGATCAAGGGCGAGGGCCTCGCGCTCGACTCAATCGAGGAAGCCGTCAAGCTGCGCATCTTCAAAGTTGACGCCGACTTCATCCGCCGGGCGCGCGCCAGCGGCTACACGGACCTGAACGTCGAAGAACTCGTCCGCCTCCGCATACACAATAAGCTGGACTAAAAGAGGACTCCCTACGGGAGTCTTGAAAATAGCCCAGCACTTCAGTGCTGGGTAACGGTGGCGAAAAGAGTTGAGTCCCGTAGGGACGGCCGAAAGGTTCGGTCGTCCCTACGGGACTCGAATATTTTTTGGCTTAATACCCAGCACTGAAGTGCTGGGCTATTTTCACTTCGTCCCTGGCGGGACGATGAAGGCGGCGCCTTTTACTCTTCACTCGCCGCTGCTTTCGGGGGCAGAAGTCTACGCTTGCCGTCGCTGCTGAGGGTGACGCCGGGCTCGTCCAGGCGGTGGTGGTCCCAGAGCTTGCAGGTGACTTGCTTGTGGAGTTGGTCTAGGGCCTCGCAGTAGTTGGTGTAGGTGCAGCGACGCACCTCGCTCCCGCGCCCCGTCCTGACCTTGACGAACCAGTCTGGGTCCGCGAGCGCCTGGCGCGCGAAGGCCGCGATGTCCGCCTCGCCGCTTCTCAAAATCTCTTCCGCCTGCTCGAAAGTGGTGATGCCGCCGGCCGCGACGACGGGTGTAGCGAACCCTGCCGCGTTGACCGCGCGCTTGATGGCCGCGACCAGCGGGAGGCTGCGCCCGAAGGGGCCGCGCTCGTCCGAGATGACCGTCGGCATGCACTCGTAGCCGCTCCGGCCCGTGTAAGGGTAGACGGCGTGCCCCACCTTCGGCTGCTTCGCGTCCTCAAACTTCCCGCCCTTTGAGATTGAAAGATAATCGAAGCCCGCGCGCGCGAATTCCGTCCCGTAGTAGACGGCGTCAGCGATGCGGCTGCCGCCCTCTATCACCTCGTCGCCGAGGAAGCGGACGCCCACTGTGTAGTCGCCGCCGACGCGCTCTCTCACCGCCCTGTAGACTTCGAGCGGGAGGCGCACGCGGTTCTCGCGCGGGCCGCCGTAGCCGTCACGCCGCGTGTTCCGCGCGCTCAAGAAAGAGGCCATCGTGTAGGCGTGCGCGTAGTGCAGCTCCACGCCGTCGAAGCCCGCCGCGCGCGCGCGCAACGCCGCCGCAGCGAAGATTTCCGGGAGCACGTCGGGCAGCTCTTTAACGTGCGCCAGTTCTGTGTCCGTGACGCGCTCGCGGTAGCCGAAGCGCAAGGCTTCAAGCTCGCGTTCGTCAAGCACGCGCTCGTGCAGCGCGTCAGAGGCGTGTGCCAAAAAGCCGCGCACCGCGCTTTCATCCTCTTCGAGCCAGCGTTCATCTTCGGTCGCGTCGGCGAGTTCGCGGCGGTGGCGCGCGTCGAGGTTGAGGAAGCGCTCGAAGAACTTCTGTTTCTCCGGGCGGCGCTTGACCGAGAGGAAGTCTATGATCTGTATGAAGAGGCGCGTGTGCCCGCCGCTCGCCTCGCGCACCGCCTCGACGAGTTGTTTGAGGCCGGGGATGAAGCGGTCGTGCCCGATTCTTAAAAGCGGCCCGCTGGGGATGTCGCGCACGCCCGTCGCCTCGACCACGAGCGCGCCCGGCCTGCCTGCGGCGAAGCGCGCGTACCAGTCCAGATTATCCTTCGTCACGAAGCCGTCTTCGGTCGCGCGCCAGGGCACCATCGCCGGGACCCAGGTACGGCTTTCGAGCGTGACCGGGCCAATTTTGACGGGCTGAAAAAGATGCGCGGCCGCGGCCTCTTCCGCGGTCGGCCAGCGCGCATCGGGAATCTGGTGACGGATAGAATTTTCGGGATGCCACATGCTTGCCTGAGTGTAGCAGGTTTGCTTCAAGCCGCTGAAGCGCGCTTGCCTTCAACCGTCTCGCTCAGTCGTGATGCGGTCGTAGGCGGCGCGTATGCGGCCCATGCGAGCCGAGAGCGCGCCGGTCAGCTCGGCGGCGGTAGCGTAATTCAGGCGGCGCGCGATGTCGCGCAGCGCCGGGCGGTCGCTCGCGGGGAGCCGAGTCGAGCGGCCGACGATCAGCCGCAGGTGATGGTCGAGAGCGCGCAGGAGCGCGTAGCCCTCGGACATGGCCGCGTAGTCTTCTACGGCGAGCGAGCCAGCCGTGCGCAGTCTGTCGAGCACGCCCTGCGTCGAGCGGTCCGCGTCCTCGTCCGGGACGCGGTCGCGCAGTTGCAAGTAGCGCGTCGCGAAATAGACGTCGAGCATCCCGCCCGCGCCGTACTTGATGTCCACGGTCTTGACGCCGCGGCGCGTCCTCTCGCGCTCCAGCCGCTCGCGCACGCGCCGCGTCTCCAGGCTCAAGTCACGCGCGCCTGCGCGCTCGGCCACGTCGTGGATGATGCGACGAGCTTCGCGTTCGACCCTCGCCCCCAGTTCGAGGTCGCCGGCCGCCGCGCGCAGTTTGACGTAGGCCAGCCACTCCCACCCGACGGCGCGCGACGCAAGGTATTCGGTGAAGGCGCGCTCGCCCGTGCAGGTCGCGCCGTTGCGGCCGTCGGGGCGGAGGCGCAAGTCTACGCGGTAGAGGTGCCCGTCGCGCGTGACGCTTGAGAGCGCGGCGACGAGCAGTTCCGTGAAGCGCGCGTAAGCCTCTGCGGGCGCGAGGCGCGCGACGGGCGAGGGCGCGCGGTCGTCGTACACCAGCACGATGTCCAGGTCCGAGCCGTAATCCATCCCGCCGCCGCCGAGCCGCCCCAGGCCGAGGACGGCGACGCGAGCCCTGTTTTCATCTTCGCCGTAGCGCCGGGCCAATTCCTCCCCCGCGAGTCTGGACGCGGCGTGCAGGCTCGCGGCGGCCAGTTGCGTCTGCCGCCGGTTGGCCTCGCGCATGTCAATCGCCCCCGCGGCGTCGAGCGCCCCCGTCTCCAACAGCAATCTGGCCCAGGCGCGGCGCAGGCCGGCCATCCCCGCGCCGAAGCTCTCCGAGCCCTCGACCGCGCCCGTGAGAATCGCGCCGTAGTCCGGCGCGTCTGTGGCCGCTGCCGCAGCTTCATCCGTCGGCAGGGCCTCTATGAGGGCCGGGTTGCTGGCGATCATCTCGCCGAAGAGTTCGGACGCGCCGCACAACCGGACGAGGGCCTTGAGGCGCGCAGGGGAAAAGCGAATCTCCTCGCTCGCCTTGTCGAGCGAGGACGCGACGCGCGCGACGAACGTCACGGCGCGACGCCGGTTGAGTGAGCGGGCAGCCTCTTCGCGCAGGATTTTTTCGACCGCCTCGGCCGCCGCCGCGTCCGACTCTTCGCGCGCATCATTCGTCAGGCGGCACGCGAAGACGGCCGCGGCCGCAGCGTAGGCCGCCGTCTCGGCGTCCACAGGTTGCGCCGAGGCGGCGTAAAGATTCTCGGCCGCGCTGCCGAAAGAGTCTGTGGCCGAATCGCTCGTGGCCGCCGCCCCGTCCTCGCTCGCCTCCGATTCCTTCCCGAAGACGCGGTCGTAGGTTGAGCGGACGTGCGCCGTGTGAGCTGCGAGCGCGCCGTCGAATTGTGCCAGAAAATTTTCTCCCGCAAATCCCATCCGGCGCGCGACCAGGCCGCGGCGCGGCGTGTCGTCCGGCACGGCGTGAGTTTGCAGGCCGTGCTCCATCTGTAGGCGGTGTTCGAGCGTGCGCAGGAAGAGGTAGGCGGCGGAGAGGTCCGTGCGCTCGCGCTCGGTGATGAGTTGGCGGTCTGCGAGCCGGCCCAGGCTGATGAGCGTGTGCGGCGCGCGCAGCCACGAATCCCGCCCGCCGAAGGCGAGTTGGAGCGCCTGGGCGATGAACTCTATCTCGCGTATGCCGCCGCGCCCAAGCTTGACGTTAAAGCCGCCAAGGTCCTGCGCGTGGTGGCGGTCGATCTTCAGCTTGGCGAGGCGGACGTGTTCGAGAGCCCGCCCCACCGTCACTTCCGAGGCGTAAACGCGGTGGCGGACGCGCACCAAAAAGCGCGCCTGGAGCGCCGAGTCGCCGGCCGCGGCGCGCGCGCGAATCAGAGCCTGTAGCTCCCACGCCTGCGCCTTCTCGCTGTAGTAGCGCACGGCCTCGTCAATCGAGGTGGCGAGCGCGCCGTCGCGCCCGAAGGGCCTGAGCCGCAGATCAACGCGGTAGGCCGCGCCCTCGCCCGCTTGCTGACCCACGAGGCGCGCGACTCTTTCGGCGAGCCGGTTGAAGTATTCGCGGTTGGTCACTTCGCCACGTTCACCCGCCCCGGAGGTCGTGCCCTCGTCTGAGTAGAGGAAGAAGAGGTCTATGTCCGAGGCGTAGTTCAGCTCCAGCGAGCCGAGCTTGCCGAGCGCGACGGCCGAGAAGCTGGCTGTGGCTTCGCGTCCGCGCTCGTCCGTGCGCTGCGGCGCGCCGTAGCGGTTGTCCAACTCCTGGCGCGCGACGTTGAGCGCGTGTTCGAGGACGGCGTCCGCTAAATTCGATAGCTCCTCCGTGATTTCGACGAGCGTCGCGGTGTCGCGTATGTCGCGCAGGTAGATGCGCAAGAGTTCGCGGCGGCGGAACCGGGCCAGAAGCGCGTGCGGGTCTAGCTGCGAGTTCGTCAAACGAAAGCGCGCCAGCGACTCCCTCAGCTCGTCACGGCTCTTGACGCGCGCGTGGTTGCGCTCGCGCCCGAGCCATGCGAGGTAGTCAGGGTTTTGTGCCAGCGTGGTCGCCAGGAGCGGGCTGTAAGAAGCCAGCGCGAGCGCATCCGAGAGCAGGCCGTGATCGCGCCCGAGCGCACGCGTCGCGCGCGGGTCTTCGGCCGCGAGGCGCTCGAAGAAGAGGAGCGCGCCCGCGGGGTCCGGCAGGTCGCGGACCAGCGTTTCGATTTTTTCGTTGAATTCGAACAACGCCGTGATATATTACGCGCCGCGGAAGCCTCGGACCAGTACCAGCCTCGCACTCCCGCACTCTTTACGCGAAAGCGGTCGCACTCACGACCCTGAAATGAATCTCCACCGCTAATCATAGATTAGTAGAGGGTCGTGCGCTAACTAAACCGCGGGGCCGAAGCCTGCCCGCGGTCACACCACTCCGTCCGACCCCGAAAGGATGCCCCATTATGGCTGACGAATCGAGTTCCACTCCCCCAACCACTACGACACAACAAAGCGGGGGCGACACACAAACCAAAGCGACAGGGTTAGATGCGTTAATGGAAGGCGACCAGCGTGTCGGGCCGCTAGGGATTATCATTACCGGCTCTCTCCTCATCCTGCTCACCGTCACGCTCCTCGTCCTCTTCACGAGGCAGTGGCCCGCGTGCAACGACCTGGGGACCGAGGCCGATGACACCGCCGGCGGCGCGGCCGTCACTAACCAGAACACCGCGCCGCAGACAGGCAACGGCAACACGAACGCCAACGCCGCACGTCCCGCCGCCAACGCGAACGCCGGCAATGCCAACGCAAGCGCGAACACGAACGCAAACACGAGCGCCAATACGAACGCCAATACGAACGCGAACCTCCCTGGCGGCCAGTCGGCGAACGCAAACGCCGGCGGCGGCGCAGCGGGGGCGGAGCAGCCGAGCGGCGAGTCGCCGACGAAGCCCATCCTGCGGTCAATCGAGCCGAAGCAGGGGCCTATCACCGGCAAGACGATGGTGACCCTCAAGGGGGAAAATTTCGGCGCTGACCCGACGGCATTGGTCGTCAAATTCGGTGAGACCAAAGCCGCAGTCACCACCGCCGACGACAAATCCATCTCCGTCAGCACGGGGCGCCACAGCGAGGGCGTTGTTGACGTGTCCGTCACGAAGGACGGCAGGAGCGACGTGCTGGAAGCGGCCTACACGTACCAGTGCCCCAGCCCGGCCGGCTCTACCCTGTTCTGGATGATTATCATGGCGGGCGCGCTCGGCGGTAGCATCCACGCCATGCGCTCGCTCTTCTGGTACGCGGGCCAGCGCGATTTGAAGTGGAGCTGGATGCCGATGTACTTCCTCCTGCCCTTCATCGGCGCGGCGATGTCGCTGATCTTCGGCATGCTGATGGTCGCCGGGTTCTTCAACCCGTCTTCGACCGGGAGTAGCCAAGCGCTCGTCATGATCGCGCTCGCCGGCCTCGTGGGGATGTTCAGCCAGCAAGCGGCGCTGAAACTGAAAGACATCGCCGAAGCCGTCTTCACCAAGCCCCAAGAGGGGAGCGACTCCAAGCCGCAGAAGTCCCTCCCGCCCAGCGGAGACACGACGGCGACGACGGCGGCGCTCACGGCCACGGCGTTGAGCGTGACCTCTGGAGATGTCGCGGGTGGCGACGCGGTGACCATCACCGGCGAAGGCTTCTCCAGCGCGACGACGGTCACTTTCGGCGGCGACGCGGCGCAAATCACGGCCACTTCGCCGACCTCCATCACAGTCCTGACGCCCTCCCATGCCACGCCCGAGACGGTTGATGTCGTAGTCAAATCCGGCAACCAGACCGCCTCGCCACCGCTCCAATTCGAGTACACCTCTAGTGGGCTCCCCGAAGGTGAGGTTCCCGAAGGCGAGAACGAGAGCGGTGAGAACGAAGGTGGAGAGAACGCCGAAGGCGAGATTGTCGAAGGCGAGCTTCCCGAAGGAGAGAGCGAGGGCGGTGAGAATCCGGGCAAATAAGAAGTGGCGCGGGGGCCGCACGAAAGTTAGACCTTTCGTGCGGCCCCCGCGCCGCTTCACTTCTCATTACTTTTTAGATGTCGAAGTAGAGCCCGAACTCCAAGGGGTGCGGGCGCATCCTGAGAGGCTGAATCTCTTTCTCGCGCTTGTAAGTAATCCAGCGTTCGATCAACTGCGGCGTGAACACGTCGCCCTTGAGCAGGAAGTCGTGGTCTGCTTCGAGCGCCTTGAGCGATTCGTCGAGCGAGCCCGGCAGCGAGGGCACGCCCTTCAGCGCCTCCGGCGAGAGGTCGTAGATGTCCTTGTCGAGCGGCTCGCCGGGGTCGATCCGGTTCTGGATGCCGTCGAGGCCCGCCAGCAGCATCGCCGAGAAGGCGAGGTAGGCGTTGCACGACGGATCGGGCGGACGAAACTCCAAACGCTTCTGCTTCGGGTTCTGCGAGAACATAGGGATGCGGATAGCGGCCGAGCGATTACGCGCAGAGTAGGCCAGGTTGACAGGCGCTTCAAAGCCGGGAACCAGTCGCTTGTAGCTGTTCGTCGTCGGCGCGGCGAAGGCGACGATTGCGGCCGCGTGCTTCAACAGGCCGCCGATGTAGTAGCGCGCCATCTCAGAAAGTCCGGCGTAGCCGTCACCCGCGAACAAAGGCTTCTCGCCCTTCCATAAAGATTGGTGACAGTGCATGCCTGAACCGTTGTCGCCGTAGAGCGGCTTCGGCATGAAGGTCGCGGCCTTGCCGTAAGTGTAGGCCGTGTTGCGAACGACGTACTTGAAGATTTGCAGGTTGTCGGCCGTGCCCAAGAGCGTCGAGAAGCGGAAGTCTATCTCACACTGGCCGGCCGTGGCGACTTCGTGGTGATGGCACTCGACCTGTATGCCGCAGCGCTTGAGCGTCAACGAAATCTCCGAGCGCAGGTCTGCGAGCGAGTCCGCCGGCGGCACGGGCACGTAGCCCTCCTTGGCGCGGATGCGGTAGCCCAGGTTCGAGCCGCTGAACTCGTCCGCGCCGCGCCCGCTGTTCCAGTGGCCCTCGTCTGAGTCAACGGTGTAGCCGGCAGAGTTCTGGTCGTTGTGGAACTTGACGGAGTCGAAGACGAAGAACTCGGCCTCGGGGCCGAAGAAGGCCGTGTCGGCGAGGCCCGTGAATTTCAGGTAGCTCTCGGCGCGCGTGGCGACCGAGCGCGGGTCGAAGGGGTAGCCTTCCTTCGTAATCGGGTCAACGGCGTTGGCGATCAAACAGAGCGTCGGCTCTTCGGAGAAAGGGTCCATCCAGAAGCGGCCCGCGTCCGGCACGAGCAGCATGTCCGACTCGTTAATCGCCGCCCAGCCGCGCAAAGAGGAGGCGTCGAAGCCGAAGCCGTCCTCGAAGGAGTCTTCGCCAAGCTGTTCAATCGGGAAGGTCAGGTGGTGCCAGGAGCCTGGGAGGTCTGTGAATCTGACTGAGACGAACTTCGCCCCCTCGTCGGAGGCATACTTCAAGACATTTTTAGCGTTCATGTGATCTCCTGCAAGAAAATGGGAGTGTTAGGGGTGCGAACCGCGCCGTAGAAGCGGGCCGAGCGGTTTGGTCTCAAGGCGATGAATGCTGTGCGCGAGATGGCGTGCGTCATACTGCGACGGCGCGTAAAAAAGCTTGCATTATAGTTGCCGGGCCGCCCGTGTCAAGCTTTTCTCGGCAGGGGAATTTTCGCCCGCTCACCATTTCCGAGCCTAAACCTTTACCGTGCCGAGTTTACCCCCGTCCACGGGCTTGAGCCAGGGGAAAATAGTTATTGTCCGCCCCCGCTTTTTCTGTTAAATTGCCCGCCTAGTGTCCATCCCTGAACTAAGGCTGACGAGGCTCGGATGTTGAAGGGGCAACTGCGCTTCGGACGCAACAATCCACACGCGCACGGCTTCAGTTAGAGACAAGCAGGAGACCGCTCAAATTGACCACGGCCATTGAACACACGCTTGAAACTTACGGCATCGAAAATTGGGGCGCAGGTTACTTTGACGTTAATCGCAAGGGCAATTTAATCGTGCACCCGGCGGAGAACGACAGCCGCGCCGCCGACCTCAAAGAGATCATAGACGACCTCGCCCGGCGCGGCATCGGGACGCCCGTGCTCCTGCGCTTCCCCCAGTTGCTCGCCAGCCAGGTCCGCAAACTTCAGAGAGCTTTCAGCAAGTCCATACGCGAGTACGAGTATCAGGGCTCGCACATGTGCGTCTATCCGATGAAGGTCAACCAGCAGCGCGCCGTCGTCGAAGAGTACCTGCGCGAGGGCTCGCGCTACGACTTCGGCCTCGAAGCCGGCTCGAAGGCGGAACTCTACGCGGCGCTCGCGCTCGACCAGCCCTCGGACAGCCTGCTCGTCTTGAACGGCTTCAAGGACGAGGAGTTCATAGCACTGGCCTTCGCCGGGGCCAAGAGCGGCAAGCGCGTCGTCATCGTCATCGAGAAGCTGAACGAGCTGGATCACGTGCTGCGCGTTGCGGAGACACACGAGGGCGACCTGCCGATGGTCGGGATGCGCGTCAAGCTCTACTCCAAAGGCTCCGGCCGCTGGGAGAAGTCCGGCGGCGAGGCGGCCAAGTTCGGCCTGACCACGACCGAGATGCTGGAAGTCATCCGCCGCCTGCACGACGCCGACCGCATTGACATGCTCCGGCTCTTGCACTTTCACATAGGCTCGCAACTCACGGACATCAAGCGCATCAAGAACGCCATGAAGGAGGCGGCGCGTGTCTACGCCAAGGTGCGCCAGATGAAAATCCCCATCGAGCTGCTGGACGTGGGCGGCGGGATGGCCGTTGACTACGACGGCTCGAAGACGGCGTTCGACTCTTCGGCCAACTACACGGCGCAGGAGTTCGCCAACGACGTCATCTACACGATCATGCAGGTCTGCGACGACGAGAACGTGCCGCACCCGACCATCATTCAGGAGTCGGGCCGCTTCCTCGCCGCCTACCACGCCATCCTCGTCACTAACGTCGTGGACGAAATCGAAACCGTCGTCGAGGACATCACGCCGATCGAGATTGACGAGGACGACCCGCAGGTCGTGGTCGAGTTGGGCGACCTGCGCGAGACTGTCACGGTCAAGAATTACAGGGAGTATTACCACGACGCGCTCGAACACCGCGAGGAGCTGTTCACGCTCTTCAACCTCGGCCTGATCTCGCTCGAAGACCGCGCCAAAGGCGAGGTGCTGTTCTGGGACGTGTGCGAGCGCGCGGACAAGTACGCGCAGCAGGCCAAGTACGTCTCGGAAGAGTTCGGCGAACTGCGCCGGTTGCTCTGTGCCAAATATCTGACCAACTTTTCGGTCTTCCGCTCGGTGCCGGACCACTGGGCGCTCGACCAACTGTTTCCCATCGTGCCCATCCACGGGCTCAACAAGACGCCGACCGAGTACGCCACGCTCTGCGACATCACTTGCGACTCGGACGGCATCGTGGACAAGTTCGTAGACCTGCACGACGTCAAGCAGGTTCTTGAGCTGCACGCGCTCAACAAGGACGAGCCCTACTACCTGGCCTTCCTGCTGGTGGGCGCGTACCAGGAGGTGATGGGCAACAACCACAACCTTTTCGGCGCGCCCAACGAGGCGCACGTCCACATAGACGAGGGCGGCTACCTGATTAAGAAGGTGATTCGCGGGACCTCCATCGGCCAGGCCGTCGAGCGCGCGCGTTACGAGCGGAGCCTTCTGCACGACGGCTTCCGCCGCCAGGTCGCGCAGCGCGTCAAGCGCGAGGAGTTGACCGAGGCCGAGGCCGCCGAGCTAATAGAGTTCTACGAGTCGCGCTTCGACGCCTACACCTACCTCGCCATCAACGGGAAAGCCGGCCGCGACCGACGCAGAAGGGATTAAAAGAAATGATGAACGAGGAATGATGAATGATGAATTAAAGACGCTTGCCTGTTAATTCATCATTCATCATTCCGCATTCATCATTCGGAGAAAATTATGGTGACTCAGCGGAGACCGAAACCCTCGAAGTATTTGACTGTGCCGACTCGCCCGGTGCAGGTTGACCGCGACCGCTCTGTGGCCGGGTTGTTGGAGAAGATGGAGGGCACAGGCTTCGGCGGGCGCCAGCTCGCCGAGTCGCACCGCATCTGGCTCGACATGCTCGGCGACAATACGACGATTTATCTCGCCGGCTCGGGCGCGCTCATCCCTGCGGGGATGCGCCGGCTCCTGGCCTACATCATCAAGAACCGCTTCGTGGACGTGCTTGTGCTCTCCGGCTCGATCATCTTCCACGACCTGCACGAGACATTGGGGCGCCACCACTTCCAGGCGCACCCGAGCATGACGGACGCGGAACTCGAAGCCTCGCAGATCAACCGCATGTGGGACCTGCTCGCGTCTGACGAGGAGTACCGCGAGGCAGAGGAGTGGGTCGGCGGCTTCAGCAGCCAGCTCGACCAGTCGCGCCCCTACTCGACGCGCGAGTTCCTGCACCTGCTCGGCCGCGAGCTGGCCGAGATCGCGACCGAGGACGGCGTCCTGACTTCCGCTTACAAGTCGCGTGTGCCAATTTTCTGCCCTTCGATTGCGGATAGTTCCATCAGCATAGGCATCGCCGCCTCGCGCTTCGAGAAGAAGAACAACTTCCAGTTCGACATCATCCAGGACGTGCTCGACATGACGCAGATCGCCGCCCGCGCGCGCGTCTCGGGCGTCCTACACCTGGGCGGAGGGACCTCGAAGAGTTTCATTCAGCAGACGGAAATCTCGACCAACATCGTCAAGATTCCGGCGCGCGGCCACAAGTACGCGATCACGATTGCGACGGACGCGCCGCACCCCGGCGGACGCTCCAGCGCCACTGGCGCCGCCGGCGACGAGGCGCTCGTCTTCGGCAAACTCCAGCGCGGCGCGCACACCGCTTACGTCCCCTGCGACGCAACAATCGCCCTCCCTCTCCTCGTCACTGCGCTTTCGCAAACCGCCGCCAAATACATGAAAGGCCGCAAGCGCCCGAACTTTACATTCGCCGGCAAAGATTTGACGATTGAAGTACCTTAACAGTTTTCAGTTTTCGGTTTTCAGTTTTCAGCTTCGGGCTTTTAACTGAAAACTGAAAACTGAAAACTGAAAACTAGCCATGAGTGAATCAGCAAATCTTCCGATGAACTTCGGCGGGATCGCCGAGGATGAGTTTTCGAGTTTCGAGCGGTCGCGCATTGTGGTGTGGCCTGTCTCTTACGAGGGCACTGTCTCTTACGGGACGGGGACGGGCCGAGGGGCCGAGGCCATCATCGACGCGTCGCGCAACATGGAGCTGTACGACGAGGAGACGGACGCGGAGGTCTACAAGCTGGGCATCCACACGGTCGAGGAGTCGCAGTCGGTCGAACCGCCCGCGCGGATGATGGAGTCGCTCTACGAGCGCGCGAGCGAGTTGGTTTCGACCGGCAAGTTTGTCGCCATGATCGGCGGCGAGCACTCCGTGAGCGCGCCTGTCATCCGCGCGCACGCCGAACGCTACGACAATCTTTCAATCCTACAGATTGACGCGCACGCCGACTTGCGCGATACCTACGACGGCACGCCGCACTCGCACGCCTCGATCATGGCCCGCGTCACGCGCGACATGCGCCTGCCGGCCGTCCAGTGTGGCATCCGCTCCATCTCTGCCGAGGAGGCGCGGGCGCTCGACGAGTTGCCGACGCGAATTTTTTGGGCCAAAGACATCGTCGGCCGCAGCGACTGGTGGGACGCGGCCGTGGACGGGCTGACCGAGAACGTCTACCTGACCGTGGACATAGACGGCCTCGACCCCTCGCTCGTCGCGCAGACGGGGACGCCAGAGCCGGGCGGCCTCGGCTGGTACGAGACCGTCGGCCTGATTCGCACGCTCGCACGCAAGCGGCGCGTCGTCGGGATGGACTTGACGGAATACTCCTACGTCGAGGGGCAGGACGCCTCCGCCTTCCTCTGCGCCAAGCTCATCTACAAATCGCTGGCCTTCATTTTTGAGGGAGAGACACCACGCGTGCGCGGCTCCTGATGATTACTCATCCACCCCTCGACCATCTTCTTCAACCTGGGGAAGCTCAAACGGACGCCGCGCCACGCGATGTCGCGCAGGCCGTTGACGGCCGTGAAGGTCGGGTGGTAACGCAAATATAGGTCTTCCCCCGCTGTTTCGCCCCAGCCGCCGTCCGCGTTTTGCTGCGAGAGCACGTAGCGCGTCCCCTTGCGAATCAGAGGGTCGTCGTCACTCACGCCGAACGCTTTGAGCGAGTCCAGGAACTCGCCCGTCATCTCAGGGTCTTCCAGGCTGATGGCCTCTGTTAAATTACTCTTCAAGAACTCGAACTCGTCGGGCAGCCAGCGCGGCGAGAGTTGATAGACGTTGTAGTGGTTCAGCGTGTAGACGACGTGCGTGACGGCGTAAACGGTCCAGTAGTAGTCCGCGTTCGCGCCGCCGTACGGGCGCATGAGGGGGAGCCACTTGATGACGTCGCGGAAGCTCGCGCCGAGCGTCACGCCGTAGCGCTCGCCCAGGTAAGACATGATCAACGCATCAATCCAGGCCCCGTAGCGTCCGAGCATCACCAGGGCCCGGCGACAATCGAGACACTTCCGGCGGCCGCGCGGATTCGACCGGCCGCACTCGCAAACGTCCGGCACGTCCGCGGGCGGCGGCTCGCTCGCGGGGTCGAACCTGTAAAAATCCTGGGCCGTAAAATTTTTCGCGGCGCGCCGGATTTTCGTCTTGAGATGCGCGTCCCCGACGCCCAGGCGGTCGGCCGCGTCGCTGCCGAAGACGAGGTTGGAAAGCTCTTCGGCGCTGACCTCTTTTGGCACAGAACGGTGCTCGCGCCGCCACGCGCGCGCCCGCTCGCGGCCCGCCGCCCGCGCTGCGCGCCGCAGGCCCGCGTCTCTTGAATTGGACGCGATGGTGTGGAAACAGAAGAGCAGGTCGTGGCCGTAATGCTCGAAGCACACGGGGTCGCACGCCACGCCGTACATGAACTCCAGCCCGCGCCTCACGGCCTCCGCGCGTCTCTCGCTCAGGCTTCGCGGCATGGGTCACCTCGCTCGCTCAATTTATTGCGCGTTCTCCTGGCGCGGCGCGAGTTGTGAGAGGATGAAGCTCTCCCACTCGGCGCGCGTCATGCGCTCCGTCGAGGTCAGGCGGAATTTGAAACTGTGCCAGTCTGGATTGTCCGGCAACTCTATCTCCACGTCCCTGAAGAAGCCCCCGCGCTTGTCCACCCAGAGGTGGCCGCCGCGGTTCTCCAAACCCGCGCCATCAATCCTGTACTTCCGGCACAGCGCGCCCTCGCGCACCTCCTCGCCCGCGTAAGAGACTTCGGCCTCGCCCCTGTACGCGAACAGCGGGCCTGTCTCCTGAAACGTGGGGTCCGCGATGCCGACGACGAATCTGCCTTTCGGGTTGGCGAGGTGGCGGAAGGCGAAGTTGAGGCTCGCAAGGTCGAAGTTGTAGACGTGGAAGGGCAGATGCTTGATCGCCGTCCGCTCCGGGGGCCGCCCGGTCGCTGGGATCGAGACTTCGGTTGCCATCTCTGGCTTGAGGAAGGAGAGCGTGGCGAAAAGTTTCTTCTCGCCGCCCGCGAAGACCTGCCACGACTCCAGCCGCCGCGCCGAAAACGTCTCCCAGTCCATCCAGGCTATGACCAGCCCGGCCCTCTGGGTGTTGGGGTGAAACTTGTAGGACTCTATACGGTCGCGCGCCGCGACGTACGTCGAGATGTACTCAGGGTGCGTCCCGTCCAGGTTCGTCTTGACGTAATGATAGACTGTGCCAATTGTGATCTTCTTCGGCCGGTAGCGGAACTTGCGCGTCTCATCTCGCGCCGGCGCGTGCAGGGCGAGGGCGAAGACGAGAGCGAGCAAGGTCAGGACACGAGCGATCAAAACGTCTCTCCTTCAGGCGAGCCACTGGAGCACGTCGCCTTCGGTCTGTCTTTCGCCGCCGATGACGCGGATGAAATAGTCTTCGAGCGAGAGGGGGCCGCGCGGCGCGACCTCGCCGTCGCCCTCGACCTCTATGCCGCGCCGCAGCTCGTTGAGGGAGCCGGCGGCGACCAGCCTCCCTTGCGAGATGATGGCGATGTCCGTGCAGAGCCGCTCGACGATTTCGAGGACGTGCGAGGTGAGAAAGACGGTCAGGCCGCGGGCCGTCAGGCGCGAGAGCAGGTTCTTGAGCGTGCGCGAGGCGATGGCGTCCACGCCCTCGAACGGCTCGTCCAGGAAGAGAATCTCCGGGCGGTGAATCAGCGCGCAGGCGAGCGAGAGTTTTTTCTTCATCCCGTGCGAGTATTCGACCACGAGCTTGCGCGGCTCCGAGTCCAATTCCATCAGCGCCAGCAGCTCGCCCGTGCGCTCACTGATCTCGCTTTTTGCGAGCCCGTACATGCGGCCCGTAAAAGTCAGCATCTCCGCGCCGGTCAGCCGCTCGAACAGGTTCAAGTCTTCGGGGACGACGCCGATTCTTCGCTTGACCTCCATCGACTCCGTCTCCACGTCGCGCCCCATGACGCGAATCTCGCCGGAGGTCGGGGCGAGCAGCCCCGTCAGCATCTTGATGGTCGTAGACTTGCCCGCGCCGTTCGGCCCCAGGAAGCCGAAGAACCGCCCGCGCTCGACACGCAGGTTGATGTGATCGACGGCCGTGAAAGCGCCGAAGCGCCGGACGAGGTTGAAGGTCTCGACCGCGGGCGGCTGTACGGAATTAAGCGAGGCGCTGTCTATCATGCCTAGCTTTGTACGCGCGCCAGGCAGAGACAGTCAAGTTTGAAGGGATGAGGGATGAAGTAAAAACAAAGGTCTTGACTTCATCCCTCATCCCTCATCCCTTCAGGAGTGGCTGCGCCTCGTCGGCGCGCACGTAGGCGGGGAGGGCGCGGTGAGTGCTCATCATGAAGGCTGTGGAGCTGGCGCGGAGCGCGTTGCCGTGTGTGGCGGCGAGGCGCGCGAGGCGGCTGAACAGAGAGTCGCCGTAGTAGTAGCCGTCAAGGAGACTGACGAGTACGTCGGCGGTGTGGCCGACGCGCGGGGCGTGGAGCGAGAGGAAGAGGTTGGAGACGGCGTCCGGGTAGACGTGCGCGGTCGTGCGCTCGTACCAGGCGGTGTCGGCCGCGTAGCCACCCGCGTCGAGCAGGCTCCCTGCCCTCAAGTCGCTCATGACCGTAGAGAGTTCGAGCGGGTCGCCGGTGATCTGTTCGTAGCGGTAGGCTGTGCCAAAGTCGTCTGCGCGGCGGTGAATCCGCGCCGCGCCGCGCCACCCCTTGACGACGACCGCCGCCCCGCCCTCGCGGTGAATCGAGAAGTCAACGCCTTCGAGATCAACGAGCGACGCGGCGACCGCCGCCGAGACTTCATCGTCCGGGCAGTAGAGCGCCGCGTAGCTGCACAGGCCGAAGGCGGGCACGGAGACGGCGCGGCGCTCGCCCCCGCGCAGGTTGTCCGTAAGGGTGAAGCCGTTCTTGCGCAGGTGAGTTTGCAGGTTGACGCGGCGGTTCTCTTCGAGGTTCATCCCGTGGTCCGAGAACAGGACTATCTCCGTCTCGTCGCCGCAGTAGGCTTGAATGCGCTTCAGGATTTTGTTGAGCGAGCTGAGAGCGACTGTCAGACGTTTTGGCCCACGAATGTGCATCAGGCCGTCCGTGCCTTTGAGGAAGGCGAAGAAGTCGCGCTCCTGCGGCGCGCGGCGAAAGCGGTCGTGGAAGCGGCGCATGTCCGCGCGCCAGACCGTCTCAGGCGCGACGTAGACCAGGAACTCGAACGGCAAGGGCTCCTGGTAGTCCAACTCGTCCATGTAGGACGAGGGCTTCTTGTCGGGCGTGCGCCAGCCTATGTACTTGCGCACGCCGCCGCGCAGTTCCCTCGCCTCGCGGTCGAAGTAGAGGCTCTCGTAGCCGAGCGGCGCGGTCGCGCCCAGCATCCTTGAGAGCGCGACGTTCGTCATCGTCGGGAACGGCGACAAGAGATGCGCAGGCTCGTTAAAGTTTTCGAACATCCCGCGCCCCTTGGCCCCGTTCAAGACTTCGTAAGGCACGCCGTCCAGGCACAAGAGCAGGCGGCGCGGACGCGTCCGGCCCGCGTCTTGGCTCAGGTTCTCCCCGTTGGTTTTCATTCCGAAACACTCTTTCCGTTGCTCTTCAACTTGTAAGGTTCTTTCAGGCCCTGCCTGGCCTGGTCGTGCGCGTTCGACGAATCGGGCCGCGTGAGCACGATGCGATATTGTGCCAGCGCGTCGTTGCGCTTGCCCGCCAAATCGTAAGCGCGCGCCGCGCTGAGGTGTGCGACCGTAGCCAGGCCCGGCTCCGCGCCGCTGGCGTTGGCCGCCGCCAGAAACTCCCGCGCGGCGCTCTCGGGCTGGCCCGAGCCGAAGAGCGCCTCGCCGTAGCGGAAATGTACCAGATCGAGAGAGCGCGCGGCTGCACGCTCGCGCACCAGCGCGTCGAAAATCGCGGAGGCTTCCGCATCGGCCTTCCTCGCCTCGTCTGCGCGTCCCGCCGCGCGCTCCGCGGCGGCAATCGAGACGAGCGCGTCCGCCGCTTCGAGCCTGAAGAGGTAGTTGCGCGGGTACTTCGCGCCCAGCGCGCGCGCCAGCGCCAGCGCGTCCGCGGGCCTCCCCTCGCGCTTGAACAACACTATCAGCAGAGCGCGCGCGTCGTCCTTCGACCAGCGCCCTTCGGCGGCGACGCGTTGGAGAGTCGCCAGCCCGCGCTTCTTAGAGCCGCGCGTGCCGACCACGGTCGCCAGCAGTTTGACGGGGCCGGGCAGGCTGCCGACCACGTAGTCGTAGAGCCCTATGGTCAACTCCGCGTCGTGGAACGCGGGGTCTATTTTGATGACTTCGCGGTGGCGCTCCACGCTGCTCGAACCGTCGCTCAGGGCCGACATGAAGCTGCGCTGGACGGCCGTGGCGAAGGCGGCCTTGAGCCCCTCGGCCGCGCCCAGGAAGTAGAGGGCCTCCACGTCTTTCGGGTCGCGCCTGAGTCGCGCCCTGGCGAGTTGCGTCGCCGTCCGTGTCAGCCCGCGGAACTCCTCGACCATGCGCGGGTCCGGCTTGTCCTCCTTCTGCTCATAGAACGACTCGGTGTTGTAGAGCGAGGACTGTAGCCGCCGCGACTCGTTCAAGGTCTGCGCCCAGAGCGTGGCGGCCAGGAACTGCGGCCCGGCCGGGTGGTCCGGGAAGAGGCGCGTGATCTCTCTGAAATTCTTGCGCGCCCCGTCGTAGTCCAGGTTGTAGAGCGCCTCGAACCCGGCCACGCGCAACTCGTCCAGGCGCGCGCTGCCGGCCGCGTCGCTCTCGTCCCTCGCGCTGGCGATCTTCTGAGTCGCCTGCTGCCCGCTCACGCAGATTGTGCCAATCGTCAAAGCGAGGATTAGGGGGAATAGCTTCTGAAGCGACATTCTCAGTTCTCCCGACTGCTTCCGTAAAATCATCCGTCGAAACTTTCGAGGTACTTGACGCCCGCGCCCGTGTTGAAGAGGACGACCCTCTCGTCCTCCCTGATTGCGCCCGCGGCCAGGAGCTTCCTGAGCGCGGGCAGGCAGGCCGCGCCCTCCGGCGCACAGAAGAGACCTTCGGCCGCGCCGATCTCGCGCGTGGCCGCTAACAACTCTTCATCAGTTACGCTGACGGCCGCGCCGCCGGATGCCTTGAGCGCGTCCAGAATCAGAAAATCCCCGACCGCGCGCGGCACGCGCAAGCCCGAAGCCACGGTCGCCGCGTTCGGGAACTCGTCGGCGAAACGCTTCCCTTCCTCGAAGGCGCGGACGATGGGCGCGCAGCCCGCGGCCTGCACCGTGACCATGCGCGGGCGCTCGCTCCCTATCCAGCCCAGTTGCTCCATCTCGTCGAAAGCCTTCCACATGCCTATCAGCCCCGTGCCGCCGCCCGTCGGGTAGATGATGACGTCCGGCAATTCCCAGTCGAGCTGCTCGGCCAGCTCGTAGCCGAGCGTCTTCTTCCCTTCGACGCGATAAGGCTCCTTCAAAGTCGAAACGTCGAACCAGCCCTCGGCGTCCTTGAGCCTGGCGACTTCCGCGCCGCAGTCCGTAATCAGCCCGTCCATCAAGCGGACGTGCGCGCCCGTCTGCTCGCACTCGACGACGTTGGCGCGCGGCGTATCCTTCGGCATGAAGATGAAGGCTTCGAGGCCGGCGCGCGCGCTGTAAGCCGCGAGCGCGCCCGCCGCGTTCCCGGCAGACGGGACGGCGAGTTTTCGCACGCCCAACTCCTTCGCCATCGAAACTGCCGTCGCCATCCCGCGCGCCTTGAAACTCTGCGTCGGGTTCTGCGACTCGTCCTTGACGAAAAGCTGTGCCAACGGGACGCGCGCGCCCAGCCGCTCCGCGCGCAGCAGCGGCGTCCAGCCCTCGCCGAGCGAGACGATGTTCTCGTCGCGCTCGACCGGCAGCACCTCGCGGTAGCGCCAGAGGTCCGCGCGCCGGCCCCGTAAAGATTCTTTTGTCAAACTCCGCGCCGCCCGCTCCAAATCGTAGCGGACGAGCAAAGGCTTCCCGCATTCCGTACACAGGTTGTGCAAGCGTCGTGCCTCATATCCCCGCCCGCACGCGCCGCATTCCAGATGACTGACGTACATCGCATTTATCCCTTTTCTTTCAAATTTCCCGCCATCTTAGCAGAGCCGTCGCCCGGCATTTTATACGTCAGGTGGAGCGAATGTATTGCACCCAAGAGGCAAAGCCCACCCAAGAGAAAAGGCGGCACGCCTGGCCGCCTTTTCTCGAACCGCCTGCGCGCCACCGGGCGCGATCTATTTCTGCGTCCCGTGCTCGTTCCCGTCGCCGTGGTCTATCTGGCTCCTGATTTCCCCGCTGGGGTGTTTGTCCGTGTGGATGTTGACGTAGGTCTTGCCGGCCTTGATGGCGCGGACCAGTTCGGCGAATTCCGCGGGGGCGATTCCCTGGCCCGCGGGGCCGACGACGTGGTTCGGCGTGATGACCCCCGTGATGGAGGCTGGCGGCGACAGGCAGGCTTGCGTCGGCGGGAACGGCGGCGACGCCGGCGTCGGCGGACTGGGGAGGTTCGAGCACAGCCAGACGCTGATACCTCCGTTAACGTCGCGCTGCCCCAGGTGTATGTGCGCCTGCTGGATGTTTCCTTCGAGGTTGGCGTAGCTCAGCTTGTAGCTGATCTGCGTCTCGTCCTTGTTAATCGTCGCGCTGAACTCGCCGCTGCCGGTGGTCGAGACGACGGGGACTTCTTCAAACCCTGACAAGACCTCCTTGATGCTCTTGAAGCCATTCGCGACGACGACAGCCGCGGCCGCCGACACCAGCAAGGCGGTCGCCAGCATGATACGCTTTTTCATCGTTCACTCCTTTCGTCCTGTGGTGGGACAAACTTATAGAATCAAAGCTAAAGGTTGCGCGAGGTTTGAGCGATGCCACAGGGAGGCGGACATCTTAGCACTAGGTCCGTTGCAGAATGATTACAGGCGAGAGTGGCCGGCTGGAATTTTTTATGTTTCTGGTCTATGTTCTGTCTTACGCTGAGATGAACATTCGATTAATCGCGCTCGACATGGACGGGACGCTGCTCAATTCGCGTGGCGAGTTGTCGCGGCGCAACCTCGAAGCGATTTCCGCGGCGCGCGCTCTGGGCGTGCGCGTGGCGCTCGTGACGGGCCGACGTTTCCGCGACGCGCGCCCGCTGGCGCTGGAGTTGGGGCTGGACGTGCCCGTCATCTCGCACAATGGCGCGCTCACCAAACACGCCCGCACGCTCGAAATCGTGTCGGTGCGCCTGCTGCCGCTCGAAGCCGCGCGCGCCGTCCTGGGCGTCGGGCGCGAGGCCGGGGCCGACGCGCTCGTCAGCGACGACGCCAAAGGCGCGGGCGTGCTGGTCTACGATCACATGAGCGACGGCAACCCTGCGCTCGCCAGGTACGTCGCCTGGTCGCGCCGGATTCACGGCGAAGAGGCGGACGAGACCGTGCGCCGCGTCCCCTCGCTCGAAGACTATTTAGACCACGCGCCCGTTCACGTCTCTTTCTCCGGCGGCGTCGAGAGAATGAAGCGCCTGGAGGCGAACTTGACTGAGGAGTTGGGCGCGCGCGTGAAGGTGCTGAGCACAATCTACCCGAAGCTGGACTTCGCGCTCCTGGACGTGCTCCACCCGGAGGTCTCGAAGGGCGTGGGCGTCGAAGCGGCGGCGCGTGAGCTGGGCCTCTCGCGCGAAGAGGTGATGGCCGTCGGCGACAATTACAACGACCTGGAGATGCTGCAATACGCGGGCACGGGCGTCCTGATGGGCAACGCCGAGGCGTCTTTGCGCGCCCTTGTCGCGCGCCTCCCGCACTACCACCCGACGGCCACCAACGACGAAGACGGCGTGGCCCTGGCAATCGAGAAGTTCATTCTAAGTGAGGAGCATCAATGGCAAACCGAATCGCAGTGATAGAGACGAACAAGGGCACGATCCGCATCGAGCTGTTGGAAGAGGACGCGCCGAAGACGACGGAGAATTTCAGGCTGCTGGCCGAGCGCGGCTACTACGACGGCATCATCTTCCACCGCGTCATCAAAGGCTTCATGATTCAGGGCGGCGACCCTTTGGGCATGGGCTACGGCGGCGAGTCGGCCTGGGGCGGCAAATTCAACGACGAGATCAACCGCTCGTCGCCGCTCTACCAGGGCGCTTACAAAGCCGGCACGGCGGCGATGGCGAACTCTGGGCCAAACACCAACGGCTCGCAGTTCTTCATCATGCACGTAGACTACCCGCTGCCGCCGAGCTACACCAAGTTCGGCCGCGTCATCGAAGGCCAGGACGTGGTCGACGCCATCGCCCAGACTCAAACAGACCGCAACGACAAGCCGACCTCCCCCGTCACGATGCAGAAAGTGACGATAGAAGAGCCGTAGGCTCAAGCCCCTCTGCAACGCAGTATGAGAATGGGGAGTAAGCCTCGTGAGCGATAAGGCGGCGCGGGCTCAGCCGTTCGCCCAGCCCCCGTACGTCCGTCACTCACTCCCGTCGTCATTTTGAGTTCGACGGGCTGCGGCGGGGCTGCTGTTTTTGGGCCATTTCCTTTCCGCCGCCGGCACAAGAGTGTTGACAATCTCTTTAACAAAGGCATATTGTTGCCCGTTCGCCTCGTATGCCAGCTAACGATAAAATCACATCGTTAGCCTCACGGATGTCTTCGCACTTTCACACTCTCGCGGCATAACCGGAATTGAGCTTCTTGCAAGAGTTCGGGTAAAACTTCTGGGGACCCCTTATGTCTTCTCTTCCTCCGCCTCTCACTCTCAAAGAGATTAAGGACTATCTCGCGCTTGCGCTGACGCCCGTGGTCGCAGATCGGCCGGGGTTCGGGCGCTGGCTCGACTTGCTCTTCACAGACGTTTACGGGCAAGTCCTCGGCGTGAACCTCTACATTGACTTGAAACACGGCCGCGTGGCTCACTCACACGTAGTCAAGCTCTTCGACGACATGACCTTTCCGGGCGGCGACGCGCGCTGGGCCTTTTACAACCACGTCGAAGGTCATCAGGGAGACTGCCTCTTCAACCACCTGGGCGGCCCGCAACTGTTGGACGACGATCAGTACGTGAGAGTCCTGACTATCAAGGACATGATTGATTATTACCTTCGGAAGCCGCTTAGACTCCCCTCCCTCACCTACGAGGCCGAGCAGGAGGTGCTGGATAGATTCTTTTACGCGCCGGAAGATAGTAGGGAGAAACTCGGCGTCGTGACAGAAATCTGGAAGGGCAAAATGATGAACGTCTGGGTGACGAGCGGGAAGGATTTAGATTTCGAGATTTCTAAAATCCCGGAACTCGACCTGGCGAACATCATCCGTGACCGGCTGGGCTTCAGCGCCTTGCACGCCGGTAAACTTGTCCGTATCATCTACCCCATAGATTTTGACCGCGCAGAGGTTTACATACCGACAACGCTCGACGCAAGCACCGGCTCGCTGTACTACCTCTCCGCGTTCTCCGGGCGCGGGTGGGGGCTGAGCTGTTGTCTGAGTCCGACGCACCACGGTCTAAATGAGCGCGTCCACAAGGCATTCGACGGAGGCTTGACGGATGAATTTGAAATGAAGCTTCTTAGTGAAATTACGAATGCAGCATCTCCCAATACAAGCCATCTCCTCAATGAGGCTATCAACAGGGCGAGGTAGTGCGAAGGGGCGGCGGAGGGATTGTGGCTGATCCGAGAACTTCCATTGCTGGTCTCATCGAGCATCTGCGCCGCCTTTCCGACGACGAGCTAACGCACTCCTTAAAGTCCTACCTCCGGGAAGGCGTCTTCGGAGACGTACAGGTCTACACGTCCCTCGAAAGGCACAGATTCGTGGAGGAGTTATTTAACAGTTGCGACTCGGCGCTCCAGGAGAAGCTCCGCACAACTTTCGCGGGCCTGCTTGAGACATTTGAAGCGAAGAATCCCAAAGACACTCGCGAGTACCTTTTTTATCTCATCCCCCTGGCCGCGGCTATCCGCAGCAACCAGGCGAAAGAAAGGTTGCGGCGGTGGCTGCGTAACGGGACGTTCGACAGGTGGAAGTACGACACATTCGATCTGACCACCGAATTACTGGTCACCACATCAGCCTACGACTCCGACGATGAGTGGGTGGATTTTATCCTCCGCATTTTGCCACGCAAACCCATCTTCAGGGATTGCGCCCTGGCAGCGTACCGGGCTCTCTGGCAGACCAGGGGCCTCGCGTGCCTGTCTTTGTTGCCGGACGTTCTGGTCGTCGCAGATTTGGAGGATGAAGGCTTCTCCAAGAATTTAGGCTATCTCCTGAGACTGGCGATTACCAAAGCCGGCGCCGAGAGGGTCGGGAGAATGGAGATCGAAGTCCTCAACGAAATGAAAAAACCTGTCCATGAAGTGTGGACGGTCGTTCTACGGCTCGACGAAGTGATAGGCCGGGAGCTATCAAAATACAGGAAGGACTTGACCCCCCTCAGCGATTACCTGCAAGAAGTCTGGGACAAAGCCGTAGATCGGTGGAACGACGAGCTGGACCCGGAGGAGGCGTATGAGGCGTTCGACAAGCTCCTGGAAGTCCCGGAAAAAGATTGGGATAGTATAAACGTCGCTTCAGCCCGCGTCAGAGCGGCCTTCAAGTTTCGCGGTAAGTTCATGCTGGAAATCTCCGACGAGCACACCTATATCCTCGAACGCTGTGAGGAATTTTTTACTGAGTTGGATTACGAGAGGGTAGAGGAGGCAGCCTACGTCGCCGGAGTAGGGTCCCCCTATAACTGAGCCACGAGTTTGTGGGCAAAAATTTGGGCCATGCGCGATAAAACCCGACAAACTCCGTACGACATCTACGAGGCTATCCTCGGAGTGCTCGGTCCCAAGAGGATTGAGAAGATCCGCCGCGACCAGGAGCTGATCCGCGACGGGTGGCAAATTCATTTTGCCATCGACCCGCACGACATTAGGGAGTTCTGCTTCCCTTTCTCCCCCTCATCCCTGGTGGCGCAATTCAAGACATCTATCATCGAAAAGGCGTCCAGGCAACAGAACGGCAGGTACGAAGCGATTTACAGGTTATCCACAAAACCTATTCTGCTTGAGCCGTATATAGAAGAGGTCGAAGACATCAGGGATTGGGCTAAGTGGTCGCGGTACGTGCCCACCGAGTCCGAATTATTAGACAAGTATTTAAGTTATCTTCGCATCCCGTCGGAGCAGCGGCCGGATGAGATAAAAAATGCGCTGAAGGAAATAACCAATAAAGACATAAGCAGCCTGATTGCCATCGTGACGGGCATCGTGTCCATTGGCATCGGGCGGCTGGAAGATGTCTTGACTAACCGCCTGGTTCGCGGCATGCCTGATATCACACAGGGGTCGGCGGGGCCGAAGTTGGTTTCTCGCGATAAGGTGGTGAGAGAAGCTTGCGATGTGTTTGAAGTCTACTACAGGCAAGAACGCAAGAGACAAAACAGACAAGACGACAAGCGACTTCCTAGCAAGTGGCGGCAACGTTCCGAGGAGATCATAGATAGGAACAACAAGCGGGACGCCCAGGCTATGGACCAACTCCTCCAACTGAACGAATTTTACAACCCGCAAGGGCATATCATCCTTTTCCTCTCGTCATCGCCGAAGTCCCGCTCGCTGTTCAAGCGGGACGTCTTGAAACCAATCATCAACGGCTCGCCGTATGACCTGGTGAGAACCGCTAGGGACCTTTTCGTGTACATGGTTTACAGGGGGGACTCCGATGACCCGATAGAGAAAGCCAGAGTGGCTGTCGCCAAGCTCACGGAGTTGGAAGAACTGTTTAATAATGTCGAGAGAATCAGGAACAAATTTGAAGCCGTGAGCTTGCAGTGCGAGCACTGCAACAAGGACAACCAATTGCCGCGTTGCGAATTCGGCACGCACTGTGAGGGCGTCGTCAGGATGGGAGAGTATATTGCTAAAAGACAGGAAGCTAATATCACTCTCTCGCTGCAAAAGCGGCTGGCGCAAACACTGGAGAATGCGCGCAAGGACACGAAGTGGACTCAAAAGAGTGATAAGTACAGCGGCATTCTGGAAACAATTGCGGACATACTCAAAGGCAAGCCGAAATTTAAGGCCATAAATGAAGAGATGGAGGCGAACCTCCAGAGTTCCCTGACCAAGGCCCACTTCGTCTCGGCCTTCGTGACTTCCTCGCCGACTGAAGAGAGCATTCGCGTCAGCAATTACCTTAACTACCATCCCGTCCGTTTGCGCGTGAATGACAAGGATTTAAAGGCCATCGTTGATAGCGTCATCAGAATTTTGCCTAAAGGCAAATGGTCGATAGATAAATTCCATGAGTACGTCGGACAGTATTTAAATTTGGATTCGGCGTGGGACATCAACGTCGAGAGCGAGCTGGTGCGATGTTTCCTGTATTTAATAATTGGAGAAGAGGGCCAGGCCGCAAGTATTATTGAAAAATTCCTCAGTTCGGAGCAGGCTTCGTGGAGAGAGATATTTGCGGCGAGCGACAGAAAATTCCCCAGAGAGTTCATGTACTTGCAGTGCTTTACGCTCTGGCATGCAAAACAATTTCAAAGAGCACTCGACGTTGCCGACGAGGGGATAAAGCGGTATCGAAGTGACGGGCGGTTCTACCACTGCCGCTCAATTATTATTTCCGATGTTTTAAGAAGCCCAGACGCCGCAGGCGTGGCGTTACCTCCTTCTGGTTGGGCAGACGTAGTAGAGAACGCGCGGATTGCCATTAAGCACTATTCGAGCGAAATGGACACAGACATGATCGCCGTGAACTTTAACAACCTCGCATATTTTTATAGCTCCGATATACACGCCGGGTTAAATTTAGACGAGGCTGAGAGAAATTTACGTGAGCTGACCAAACGCATTCCAGAAAAAGACTGGGCGCTTTATCCAGAGTTTTATCACACGAAGGGGACCGTGTTGCATGCGAAGTTCCTGGCGACTGAGGATGCGGCTCTTTTAGTAGAAGCGTATAAAGCGGCGGAGAAGGCCATCGAGATCTATCCTGAGAAGGCCGAGCACGGCGCATTGCGGAAAACGATAAAAGAGTCCTCTGAGAAATTCGCAATACCGCTGCCCGAACCGCCAGCCGGAGGATGAGCTGTTACCGGGTTGACGGCCCCACTGCTCGACTCGCGTTCGCCATCATCACTAGCGTTCCGGCGCGCCACCCGTCGTCATTTTCAATCGCTACTCCTGTCGAGTGATGACATAGCCTATGGGGCCGTGGCCTCGGCCTAACCCTGGGGCATGGCGGATGGCGTCTGTGACGAAACGCTTGGCCGCGCCCACGGCCTCTTCCAGATTCATCCCGCGGCCGAGGCAAGCGGCAATCGCGGCCGAGAGCGTGCAGCCCGTGCCGTGCGTCGAGGTCGTCTCAATCCACTCCCCGCGAAACACCGTCACGCGCCCCTCATCATCGAGCACGTCAACCGCCGCCTCCTGACTTGTCAGGTGTCCCCCTTTGACGAGCACGGCGCGCGCGCCCATCTCGCGCATCAGACGCGCGGCGCGGCGCATCCCCTCTTCGTCTTCGACACGCAGGCCCGTGATGCGCTCGGCCTCCGGCAGGTTCGGCGTCAGGACGCGCGCCAGCGGCAGCAACTCAGAGACGAGGGCGGCCAGCGCCTCGTCGTCAATCAGGTCGTAGCCAGAAGTCGAGCGCACGACAGGGTCAACCACCGGCGCGGGCAGACTCGTCTCGCGGAACAGGCGCGCGACCTCCGCGATCACCTCGCGCGTCGGCAGCATCCCCGTCTTCGCGCACGCGACCGTGAAATCCTCCACGACCGGCAAGACCTGCGCGCGCACATCACGGGCCGTTTGGTGTACGGCCCCAAACACGCCCGTCGTGTTCTGAAACGTGAGCGACGTGACGGCCGCCGCCGCGAAGCACCCGAAGGCCGTGAAGGTCTTCACGTCCGCCACTATCCCTGCGCCGCCCGACGGGTCGAACCCCGCAATGGTCAGCGCGACGGGTGGAGTTTTCTGCTCGTTGACGACCATGCCCGCATTATACCTCTAACATTCTGTGCCAATCGCAACGGGTCCGCGAACAGTCGAATCGCGGCCACGCCGCTCGCGCCCGCGCCTTGCGCGCTCGCGGCGTTCTCGTTTGTAATGCCGCCGAGGGCGACGAGCGGGAAGGGTGAGAGTTGGCGGGCGGCTTCGCGTAGGGATTCGAGGCCGACGGGCGGGCCGTAGGCGCGTTTCGAGGGGGTGTCGAAGACGGGGCCGAAGACGGCGAAGTCAGCGCCCTGGTCGCGCGCCGCGCGGGCTTCGGCGAGCGTGTGCGTCGAGACGCCTATCAGGAAGTTTGGGCCAAAGGCGCGGCGGACGATTGAGGCTTCGAGCGAGCGCGTGGTGAGATGGACGCCGTCGGCGCCGTCGGCGCGTGCGACGTCGGCGCGGTCGTTGACGAGAAGACGCGTCGCCGTGCCGCGCGTTATCTCGGCCGCGCGCGCGGTCAATTCGTACAGTGTACGAGCGGTAAGATTCTTTTCGCGGAGTTGAATGAAGGAGACTCTGGCCTGGACGGCCGCGCGGACGAGGGTTAAGACGGACAGGAATTCTTCACTGGCCGGGGTCGTGGCCCGCGTCGTCGCGCCGCTCGTTATCAGGTACAGGATTGGGTCTGGCAAGTCTTCAAGGGGCATCGCTCGGTGGCGGCGCGGAAGGCTTGACGCCGGGGCCAGCTTCGAGCGCGCGCACGGTCTGCTTGAAGTGCGCTATCTCCCAGGCGGCGATGCCGAGGTTCAGCAGCCCGAGCCCCGAGACGGCCCCGCGCACCCAGCCGGAAGAGACTGCGTACTGCAAGCCTTTGATGCCCGTCTTCTGCGCCGCGTAGAGCAGGAAATAGTTGTCGCCCCAGTCACCCAGCCCGAAGGTCGGGAGCCCAGGAATGACGTGCATCCACGGCAGCAGCGTGAGCACGAGCCCGACCTCGATGCAGAGGATGATGTAGAAGACGACGCTGAGCCTGGCTGCCATACGGGTAAATGGTAAATGGTCAATGGTAAATGGTCAATGCGCGATGCGCCTTTCTACCATTGACCATTGACGATTTACTATTGACTCGCCTTCTGCGCTTGCAGCTCGCGCAGCTTGTCGGCGACGCCGCGGTAGGAGATGTCTATCCCGTAAACTTCTGTGAAGACGTCTATCGCGTTATCAAGCTCGCCCATCTGCTCGTAGGCCGTGCCGAGGTCGTAACGCAGCGCCTGGTACTCGTCCTCCGTGTGGCCCGGCGCTTCCAACCCCTTCTTGAACCACATGACGGCGAGGCGCGGCATCTCTTTACGCATGAAGCAGTGGCCGAGCATGTTGCAGCATTGCAGGTAGCGCGGCGTGCCGTCGCGCGGGCTGGCAAGCGCGGCGGCCGACTGAAACTCCTCGACCGCCTCGTCCAGCAGTTCCATCTCCTGGTAGGCGATGCCCAGGTTGTAATGCGTTTCGTAGTCGCCGTCCGTCTCCGGCGACTCCTCTTCGGCCGCCTCGCGGAACTCGTCGAAGATGGCCGCCAGCCCTGGGTCAATCCCCGGCCGGCCCATCGTGGCCGGGGGCGGAGCGGGCGGCGGCTGAACTGCAACCGGCTCTGGCTCCGCAGGCGCTTCTTTCGCCTCGACCTCTACGCCCTCGACCTCTTCCGCCACGTCGTAGCGCGTGAAGCTCTCGAACTCGACCGTCTCGGCGGGCTGCGCCGCTGCGGCGGGCGTCGAAGGCGCGGCCGAGGGGCCTAGGCGCGCGCGCCGGCTGTCAATCTCGGCGTGCGAGCCGAACTGCCGCTCAAGCATGTCCAGCGTGTCCGCGGCGATGTCGAGGTAGCCCTGATCAAGATAGAAGTCAACGCTGTCCAACTCCTGGCGCAGCAGCGTCTCGTGCCGCGGGTCAATCTCGCCGGGGGCCGCAGTCGCGCCGCCGGCTGGCGCGGCCCCGGCCGCTTCACCCGCCGTTAGATCGTACTCCTGAAAAGCGCCGGACGAGGCGGGCGGCTGCGTGTTCGCTGACGCGCCGCCGGCGGCGGACGACGCCCAGTCTTCGTTGAGGTCCGCGAACGAGGCCGCGGGGTCCGGCGCGGGCTGCGCGACCGAGTTGAACTCGAACTCGGTGGCCTCCTGCGTGGGCAGCCCCATCGCCTCGGCCGTCGCGGCCGTATCGTTCATCAGAGCGAAGCTCTCGAAGGACGGAACCTCCTCGTCGGCCGCGGGCTCGCTCTCTTCGTACTGCCCGCCGCCGTGAGTTTCGGCCTGCGGCGTGGCCGCCCCAGCGTGGCCCAGGGCGTGGAGTCGTTCGAGGTAGCGCTGATCGGGCGCGAATTGTGCCAGTTGGAGGAGCGCCGAGCGCTCGACGTCGGGCAGCCCTGCGGCCTCCGCGGCCTCGGCCAGCCGTTCGAGCGCCTGGTGCTGCTTCTCGTCGTCGCGCTGCCAGGCGTGGACGCGCACCAGCAGGCGCAGCGCCTCGACGTGTTCGGGGTCGCGCGAGAGCACTTCGTTGAGGAGTCCCATCAGCGTCTCGTCCTCGCGGCCCGAGAGCATCTGCTCCGTGACGGCGGAGAGCACGCGCACGGCCTCGTCGGCCGCGTCCTCCTTCAGGTAGAGACGCGCCACGTCCACGAAGCGGCCGTAGTGCGAAGCCTCCGCGGCGACCAGTTGGGCGACGGCGCGCTCGGCGGCATCTGCGTCCTCAGCCTCTATGTAAGCCTGCGCGAGCATCGAGAGCAGCTCGACATCTTCGGGGTTCGCTTCGAGCGCCTTCTCCAGACCTTCGGCCGCCTCTTCAGGCGTGCCGAGCGCGACCTGCGTGTCCAGGAAGCCGCGCAGCGTGGGGTAATCCTGCGGGCGCAGGTCGAGCGAGGCGGTGAAGGATTCGGCCGCGCGCTCGTAAGAGCCTTGTGACAGATACTGCAAGCCGGCCTCGCCGAACGCCTCGGCGGCCTCGGCCGTCATCCCCTCGCGCATGTAGCCCTGGGCCAGTTTGACGCGCGTCTCTGTGTTCTGCGGGTCCAGGTCTGCGACCTTGCGTAGGATTTCCAGGGCCTTGCGCGACTGGCCGTCGCGCAGCCACGCCTCGGCGATAATCATGTACTGCGCGCGGGCGTCAACGACGAGCCCTTGCGACTCGTAGAGGCCGGCGAGCTTGTTGGCGATCTCCGGGCTGCGAGGGTTGAGGCGGTCTACCTTCTTGTACATCGCGATGGCTTTGCTCTGAAAGCCCTCTTCGCGGTAATGTTCGGCGATGCGCAGGAAGCATTGCATGGCCTGCTGCTTGTCGTTCTGGCGTGCGTAGAGGTCGCCCAGCATGTTGAGCGCCGTGAAGTCCAGCGGGTCGTGCTCGACGATCTGCTTGTACTCTTTGATGGCTGCGGGAATCTTGCCCTGGGCAAGGTACTTCTCGGCCGCACGCACAACCTTTGCTTTATCGAAGGCCATTCTTGAATCTTCTAGTCGGTCAAACTCGCAGCGTGTTTGAAACCCCTGGGCGGTGAGCCGAGCGAGAGAGTCGGGACGGGCATTGACTCGACCGGCGTTGTCTTCCGGCGCTCTCTCCGAAAAGCGTCAGTGACAAGGTACGCTAACACGCGCCAAGACTGAGTGTCAACGCCTCGTTTTTTAGCAGTTTAGCCCATTTTTAGAGCCGCTTTTGCCTGTAGCTTGAGAGGAAATCCCCAGACCATCGGGCCCGGAAAGCCGCCGCGTCGCCCGCGGCTGGCGCGCCTCTCCGAGCGCGTGGCGCTCGCCGGCTTCGTGCTCTACGCAGCCTTCGCGCCCCACTCGATTGCGGGCGCGGAACTGAGCCTCGTGCTGGTCGGCGCGGGCTGGCTCATGCGCCTCCTCTCCACCAGACAGACGGGCCTCAAACGCAGCACGCTCGACCTGCCCGTCATGCTCTTTCTGGGCTGGACTGTGCTCTCGTCCCTCTTCTCCGAAGAGCCGGGCGTCAGTGTGCCAAAACTCCAATCCGTCCTGGTCGTCCTGCTCTTCTACTTCGCGCAGTCGCTGCTCACGCGGCGCGCGGCCGTCCTGGTCGCCCTCGTGATGATCGCGTCGGGCGTGGCGGGGGTGGCGGCGAGCGCCGTTGACCTAGCGCGCGGGCGCGGCGTGATGATCGAAGAACTTTCGGCCGAGAGCCCCTTTCACGGATTGCAGATGGGGGCGGGTGACGCCGTGTGGCGCGTCCGTGGCGCGAGCGTCTCCTCGGTCGCGGAGATTGACGCGAGCCTGGGGGGCACCGCCGCGGGCGAGAGCCTTCCCGTCAGCGTCATCATCCGGGGCGAGCACGCCGAGCGCGCCATCGTCATCACAGACGACGTGAAGGCGCGCGCGTCGCCGTCTGGAATCAGAAGCAACGGGCCGACGCGCCGCTTCCGCGCCTCCGGCTGGACGCGCCACTACGAGACCTTCTCCGAGACGCTGCAAATTCTGGCACAACTCGCGCTCGGCCTCGCCGTCGCGTTTCTCCTGCGCCGCAATCCTCGGCCCAGGTATTTCGCGCTCGCGCTCGCGGCGGCCGGGCTGCTCGCCGTCGGCGTCGCGCTCACGGCGATGAGAACGGTGCTCGTCGCGCTGGCGTTCGGGTTCGCGGTCGTCGCGTTGCGCGCCTTGCGCGGGCGGGCGCGCGCGCTCGTCCTGGCGCTCGTCGTCCTGGCGGTCGCCGCGGGCGCGTTCAGCGTCTGGCGCACGCGCGACGCGGGCGCGCTCAGGCTCGAAGACCACAGCGCGTCTTTGCGCTGGCAGGTGGCGCGGGTCGGCCTCGCGCGCGTGGCCTGGCACCCGGTCTTCGGTCACGGGATGGACGCCGTGAAAAGGCACTGGGCCGAGTGGGGCTTTCCCGGCACGGACATGATTCACCTGCACTCGACCCCTTTGCAGGTAGCTTTCGAGCGTGGCCTGCCCGCGCTCGTCTTCTGGCTCTGGCTGATGCTGGCGTGCTGGCGTATGGCGGCGCGCGCCGAGAAACTTTTCCGCGACACGGGAGACGCCAGCACGCACGGCCTGCTGCTCGGCGCGACCGGGGCCGTCGCAGGCTTCTGCGCCAGTTCGCTCGTCAACTACAACTTCGGCGACGCCGAAGTCGCCCTCGTCTTCTGGTGGCTGATGGGCACGGTCGTCGCGCTCTCAAGAATGCAAAATGAAAAATGAGAAATGAAAATTCAGGCTGAAACCCCTTTTATTAAAATGTGGTTCTCCGCCTTCTTTTTGCATTTTTAATTTTTAATTTTGCATTCCTAAATCACGTCCGCGAAGTTTTTTCTTGTCCTGGCGAACCACCAGTAGCCGAAGAGGAAGACGATGAGGGCGAAGCCCGTGAAGTAGGCCAGGCCGCTCCAGTCGGGCGGCGCGCCTTCGAGCATGATGTTGCGGTAACTCCTGACGAGGTGCGTGAACGGGTTGGCGTTGATCAGCGCGCGAAAGTGTTCCGGCACCATCGACTCCGGGTAGATGATCGGCGTCAGGTACATCCAGACCATCAGCAGCAGCGCGATGCCCTGCACGATGTCGCGCAGGAACACGCCCAGCGAGGCGACGAGCCACGCCGCGCCGAGTGTGACGAGAAGCTGCGGGACGAGGAGCACTGGCAGCCAGAGCGCCGTCAGGTGAAGCGTGCGCTGGATGACGAGCGCCGCGACGAGGAGCGCAATGGTCCCGAACAACTGGTTGGCGAGCGAGGCGAGCGACTGCGCGACGGGGAGGATTTCGAGTGGGAAGACGACGCGCTTGACGAGGTTGGCCTGCGAGACGATCTTCTGCGACGAGAGTTGGACGGCCTCGGAGAAGGCCGTCCAGGGCAGCACGCCGCAAAAGAGGTAGAGCGCGAACTCCCACCCGCCGCCAGTCACGCCGAACCGCGCCCCGAAGATGCCCGCGAAGATGAGCGTGAACGTCGCAATCGTCACCACAGGCGTCAACACGGCCCAGAGGATGCCGAGCACGGAGCCCTTGTAGCGCGCCGCCACCTCGCGCCGCGCCAACTGGAAGATCAAATCCAGGCGGCGCGGCAGCTCCCACAGCGGACGCCACACGGCCCGCCGCGCTGTCTGCGACGAAATCATGCGCCGAGTATAGCAGTGGTCAGTGGTCAGTGGTCAGTGGTCAGTTAAAGACAGAGACGTTTTTCTTTTAACTGACCACTGACCACTGACCACTGACCACTTGCTTTACCGGGCTCTTTCCCTGATTATTCACCGCTGGCTATGGAGACGACGCAGCAGAAGCAGGGCGCGCGGTTCTCGGAAATCAAGCTTGGGGTCGTGTGCCCGATGGCGAATGAGGAGGCGAACGCGGCGCGGTTCGTCCGCGCGGTGCTCGACGAGTGCGCGCCGCGCGGCTTTAAGTCTGTCCAATTCTTCGCCGTGCTGGACCGCGTGAGCAAGGACCGCACGCGCGAACTGCTGGAAGAGTTGAGGGCAGAGCGGCCGGAGCTGTTGGTCGTCTGGGCGCCGGAGAACAGGAGCGTGGTTGACGCCTACGTGCGCGGCTACCGCGAGGCCCTGAACGCCGGGTGCGACTGGATTCTTGAGATTGACGCGGGCTTCAGCCACCAGCCTTCTGACATCCCGCAGTTCTTCGACAAGATGATGGAGGGCTACGACTGCGTCTTCGGGAGCCGCTTCTGCCCAGGCGGGGCCATCTCTGACAGCTCCACGAAAAGAAAGCTCATCAGCCGCGGCGGGAGCCTGCTGTCCAACCTGCTGCTCGGCACGAAGCTCAAGGACATGACGAGCGGCTTCGAGATGTTCACGCGCCGCGCGCTCCTGGAAGTCATCCAGAAAGGCATCAAGTCGCGTGGGCCATTTTTCCAGACGGAGATTAAGGCTTATTGCAAGAGGCTTCGCATCGCGGAAGTGCCGATTCAATACCGCGCCGCCAGCCACGCCGTCGGCAACCAGGCCATCAAAGATTCGTTCTCCAACCTCTGGCGACTCTTCCGCCTCAGACTTCAAGGCCAACTTTGAAATGATGAATTAGGAATGATGAATGATGAATTAAAGACAGAATTCTTAATTCATCATTCATCATTCATCATTCCGCATTATGAAAAACAAGACCGCCCTCGTCGTTACTTCGATTGCGCCGCCGAACGCCGTGCTGCGCGCGCTCGCCCAAGGGTGTACGGAGCACGGCTTCGAGTTCATCGTCATCGGCGACGAGAAGAGCCCCGCCGATTTTAGTCTTGAAGGCTGCCGCTTCTACGGGCTCGCCGAGCAGCGCGAGACGGGCTTGCGCTTCGCCGAGGCTTGCCCGACGCGCCATTACGCGCGCAAGAACATAGGCTATCTTCTGGCCTGGCGCGAGGGCTCAAGCGTCATTATAGAAACGGACGACGACAATTTTCCTGGCACAGAATTCTGGGGCGAGCGACAACGCCGCCAGCGCGCCGCCTCGGTCAAGGGGGCCGGCTGGGTCAACGTCTACCGCTACTTCACGGACGCCAACATCTGGCCGCGCGGGCTGCCGCTCGACCGCATACGGGCGGAAGGCCCTTCGTATGAATCGCTCGCAGAGGCGGAGGCGGATTGCCCCGTTCAGCAGGGCCTGGCCGACGAGAACCCGGACGTTGACGCCATCTACAGGCTGGCGCTGCCGCTGCCGCAGTCGTTCAGGAACGACCGCCGCGTGGCTTTGGGCCAAAATGCCTGGTCGCCGTTCAACAGCCAGAATACGACGTGGTGGCGTGAAGCCTTCCCGCTCCTTTATCTTCCGGCCCACTGCTCCTTCCGCATGACGGACATCTGGCGCAGCTTCGTCGCGCAGCGCATCTGTTGGGAGAACCACTGGGCCGTCCTCTACCACGGGCCGACCGTCCGGCAGGAGCGCAACGAGCACAACCTGATGCGCGACTTCCGCGACGAAGTTCCAGGCTACCTCAACAACACCGCCATCGCCGAAGCCCTCGACCAGCTCACGCTCAAGCCCGGCTCCGACAAACTCACGGAGAACCTGCGCGTCTGCTACGAGCAGCTCGTCCGCATGGAACTGGTCGGGCGCGAGGAGCTGGACTTAATCGACGCGTGGGCCGCCGACCTGCAAGAGCTTTCGTAAAACTGTCCGACTACGGCGTGATTCCGGCAAGGAACTGCGGCTGGCTCCAATCCCAGAGCCGTTCCGGGTGCTGGTCTATCTCGGCGGGCCGCATGTTCCAGAGCCAGGTGGCGTGCGAGGTCGCGCCGCGCGTGTTGATGAACATGCTGATGAGCAGGAGCGCCGCGCCGCAAGCGAGTTGCGCGCGCCAGCCAGCGCGTGAGGCCGCGGCGTGTTGCTCTCGCCAATCGAGCATCGCCTTGATGCCCAGGACGGCGAGCAGGACGAGCCAGGGAACGAGTCCTGTCGAAAAGCGTGGCCCGAAGCTGTGCCCGCCCCACCAGTGGTTGAAACTTGAGATCGCCACGAGATGCACCGCGATGATCGCTGCGGTGAGCCACACGAGCCGCCGGTGAGAGAGCGTCGCACGGTAACGCACGAGCAGGAAGGCGACGTACAGGAGGACGGGCACGTAGACCAGCAGGCCGCGCGCGGGGCTCACCAGATTGCCCGCGAGCGCTTCCCAGAATGAGCCGAACTCCAGCCGGCTCGCGCTGTAATAGCTCGGCAGCAGCCGGCCGAAGTGGAGCCACGAATAGCAGACGAACAGCGCCAGCCAGGCCGCGCCCGTCAGTGTGTAAGCGAGAAACAGACGGCGGTGAAAGATGAAAACGTAGACGCTCACCGCCGCGATGTGTACGCTGAAAGTCGGGCGCACGAAGTACGTCCACGCGAGCAAGCTGGCCAGCAATACCGGATTGAGTTTGCGCCCCGCGGCCTCGGTCCTCAGCAGCAACAAGACCACGACGCCGAGCAGCAGGATGCCCCAGGTGTCCGACCACAGGGCGCGCGACGCAGTGCTGTAGACCTGCGTGCCGAACGCCGCGCCGAGCGCCACCGCCACAC
Organism: uncultured Acidobacteriota bacterium; assembly: GCA_963848875.1. Lineage (GTDB taxonomy): Bacteria > Acidobacteriota > Blastocatellia > Pyrinomonadales > Pyrinomonadaceae > QHXM01. The sequence continues at coordinate 1,722,995 of CAWKFJ010000005.1, read as the reverse complement.
TCCAGCCGAGCGGCAGCACGAGCCGCGCCGTGTAGAAGAAGATGACCGCCAACGCCGCCATCAAGAGGGCTGCGAGGCCCGCCTCGATCATCACCTCGCCGCGCGGGTCGTAGCTCCCGTCCTGGCCGGCGGCGGAAACGCCTACGAGGTTGAAGGCGGCGACGAACGGCGCGGAGAGCACGGAGCTGCCCGGCGGCAGGTGGTAGTAAAGCCGACCGTTCGAGACTTCGAGTTGGTAAATTGGTCCGTTTTTAAAATAGTAGCCGTGCCACACAGGCTCGTGGCGCGGGAGCGCGTAGGCGTCGAGCGCGAACTGGCCGCGGCTGACGAGGCTCTGGCTGAGCAGCATTGAATAATGCGAGTCGGCCACCTGATGAATGCGCGAGAAGAGGAAGACCGTGAGCGTCACCGCGAAGATAACCAGGCCCGCCGCCGTCTCGCGGCCGAGTCTTCGCGCCAGCCTGAATCGTTCTTCAGCCATTATTGAGTGCGCGATGATAGCAGAAAACGGAACTCGGCCCCGTGCGGACTTCTGCGCGCTTGTCACTCGCGGCTCGTCTGGGGTAGGTTCTCACACATGGCAACGGCTCTGCGCGTCGAGAACGTCTCGAAGCAGTATCGCATTTACGAGCACCCTGGCGACCGCCTGAAGGAGTCTTTGACGCGCGGCCGCTGGAAGCGCCACCGCGAGTTCTGGGCCTTGCGCGATGTCACCTTCGAGGTCGAGCGTGGCACGACCACAGGCGTCATCGGCCCGAACGGCTCCGGGAAATCCACCCTGCTTCAGATCATCACGGGCACGCTTGAGCCCACGCACGGCAGCGTCTATCACGAGGGGCGCATCGCGGCGCTCTTAGAACTGGGCGCGGGCTTCAACCCCGAATTCACCGGCCTGGAAAACATACACCTGAACGCGCAGCTTCTGGGTTTTTCCAGGCGCGAGACTGATAGGCTCTTGCCAGAGATCGAGCGGTTCGCGGAGATAGGAGATTTTCTTGACCAGCCCGTCAAGACCTACTCCTCTGGCATGTACATCCGCCTCGCCTTCGCCATCGCCGTCGCGGCCGACCCGCAAATCTTAATCGTGGACGAGGCGCTCTCGGTCGGCGACGCGGTCTTTCAGCATCGCTGCCTGCGCCGCATCAAGCAGATGCAGGAATCGGGCGCGACCATCCTCTTCGTCTCGCACGACACGCACGCCGTGCGCGCCCTCTGCTCGCGCGCCATTCTCCTGAACGGCGGGCGCGTCATCTCGGACGGGCGGCCCGCGGACGTGCTCAAGCGCTACCAGCGGCTCATCATGTCGCGCGAGGAGGCTTACGAGTCGAGCCGCCTCGACGGCGCGCCCGTGGGCGAGGCCGAAGAGGTCGCGCCCGAAGAGTTGAATTTCAAGCCGCTCAGCTACAGCTATCGCCACGGCGAGGGGAGCGCAGAGATTCTGAGCGTCGAGCTTTTGGACGGCGCGCGCCGCGCGGTCGAGCTTGTGGAGACGGGCGAGGCGGCGTTCGTGCGCGTGCGCGCGCGGCTCAACCGCGACACGGACAACCCTGTCTGCGGCTTTCTGATTCGCAACCGCCACGGCATACACGTCTACGGGACGAACACGGAGATTCAGCAGGCGGATTTTGGCACAGTCCGCGCTGGCGAGATTATCGAGGCGACCTTCGGCTTCAACTGTTGGCTCGGCACGGGCGAGTTCTCGCTGACGGCGGCCGTCCACAGCGCGGGCGCCATCAGCTTCGACTGGGTTGACGACTGCGTCTACTTCCGCGTCGTGAGCCCCACGCTCGTCGAAGGCGTCGCCAACCTCAACGCGAGCGTGACGACCAGGCGGCTGGCCGTGCGCGCCGAAGCGCCGATGGGCGCGCATTCGTAAAGTCAGTTCTGGGACAAGGGATGATAGAGACAGAGGAAATTGATGTCGAGCAGTTGATGGCCGAGATACGCGAATCGGTCGCCCGCCGCGAGACCGAGGGGCGTAGGCGGTCGCTGGTCGGCGTCTCCTTCGAGCTGAGCGGCGAGCTTTCGGCCGCAGACGCGCAAAGTCCGTTCGCAGGCCGCGCGGAAGTTCCCCCGCCGCTCAAGCTTCAGCCCGACTTCGTCCCGGCCGAAGACGAGCACTATCACGTCAACGACCTGCTCCAGTACCACGACCAGACGTTCGTCTGGAACGCCTACCGCGCCATCCTCAAGCGCGAGCCGGACGAGACAGGGCTCAGGGAATTTCTCAAACTCCTGCGCGCCGGCCACCTCAACAAGTTGGACGTGCTCGCCGCGCTCCGCTTCTCAGTCGAAGGCCAGGCCAAAGGCGTCCAGGTGGATGGCCTCACGCGCAAGCCGCTGCTCCGCAGGCTCTACCGCGTGCCCGTCGTGGGCTACGTCGTGGAGATGCTCGCGGCGGTCGCGCGCCTGCCCGCGATGATTCGCAGCCAGCGCCAGTTCGAGATTCACGCGCTGACCCAGCAGGAATTGATCGCGGCGCGCGTCAACCAGCTCGCCCAGATGAGCCTTCCCGTCATGAACTCGCTTTCACGCGAATTGACGGACGTGGCCGAAGGCCAGCGCGAAAGCCAGCGCCGCTACGCGGAGTTGCAGCACCAGCAGGTCGTCGGCCTCTTCCGCGAGCAGCGCGCGCTCGCCGACCGGCTGGAGAAGTTGAAGGCCGAGATGGAGACGCAACCCAACGAATCGCCGCAGGCGGCCGGGCGTAAGCCGCGGACGGTGACGCGCGCGCGCCTGGACGAGTTGTTCGCCAGGTTCGCGGACGAGTTCCGCGGGCCGCGCGAGGTGGTGAAAGAAGGGCTCAGATTTTACCTGCCGGTTTTGCAGGAGGCGGGCGTCGCGGACAAGCTACTCGACCTGGGCTGCGGGCGCGGTGAGTGGCTTGAGCTGCTGAAGGAGGAGGGCGTCGCGGCGCGCGGCGTCGAGACCAACCACGCGCTCATCGAAGAGGCGCGCGCGCGCAAGCTCAAAGTGACGGAGGAGGACGCGCTCGAACACCTGCGCAAACTCGAAGACGCGAGCCTGAGCGCCGTGACGGGCTTCCACTTCATAGAGCACTTGCGCTTCGAGTCGCTGGTGGAGTTGCTCGACGAAGCGGCCAGGACGCTCCGGCCCGGCGGCCTCGTCATCTTCGAGACGCCGAACCCCAAGAACCTGACCGTAGGGGCCTGCAACTTTTATTCAGACCCGACGCACGCGCGGCCGCTCTTCCCTGAAACCGTCCGCTTCGTCCTCGTCAACTGCGGCTTCGCGGACGTGCGCGTCGAGTACGTCAACGCCGCCTGCGGCAGCCCCTTCAATGACGAGAGCGAAGCGGCGCGCGCGCTCGACGGCTGGTTCTACGGCCCGCGCGACTTCGCCGTCATCGGCCGCAAAGCTTGAAAGAAAAATTTTAAGAAGTCGAGTTGGATACCCTGTGACTGATCTTCAGCGCGTCGCCGTGGTGACTTCGCACCTGGCCTCTGGCGACGCTGTCAGCAACGACGTGGTGGGCATGTGGCGCGCGCTCGTGGGGCGCGGCGTCGAGGCGCGCATGTATGCCGGGAGCTGGGATTTTTCAGACCCGCCCATTCACCCCGTCTCGGAGATACGCCAGTTCCTACAGGACCCCGCGGACCTGCTCATCTATCACCACTCGATTGCCTGGACGCCTGGGCGCGAGCTGCTGCGCGAGACCAGTTTCCGCAAGGCCATCAAGTATCACAACGTCACGCCGCCGGAGTTCTTCGCGGGCGTCAGCCCCTGGCACGAGGAGATGTGCCGCGTCGGCCGCGAAGAGTTGCGCGAGGTTGCAACGGCGGGCTGCGACCTCTACCTCGCGGACTCCGAGTACAACCGGCAGGAGTTGTTGCAGGCGGGCGCGCCCGCTGCGCTCAGTTTCGTCGTCCCGCCCTTCCACCACATAGACCGCCTGAAGGCTATCGAGGCGGACTTCGACGTGCTCGACGAGTACAGGGACGGCCGGACGAACGTCCTGATGGTCGGGCGCGTCGCGCCGCACAAGGGTCACGTCGCGCTGATCGAAGGCTTCGCCGCGTACCACCACGACTACAACCGCGCGAGCCGCCTCGTCATCGTCGGCAAGGAGGAGGCCCCCTTCAAACTCTACTCCGACCGGCTGCGCGAGGTCGTGACCTTCCTCTTGCTCGAAGGCGCGGTCGTCTTCACGGGCGAGGCCACGGACGAGGAACTCAAGTCGTACTACCTGCTGGCGCACGTCTTCGCCATCATGAGCGAGCACGAAGGCTTTTGTGTGCCAATTGTCGAGGCGATGTCCATGAAGGTGCCGGTCGTGGCTTACAGTTCGTCGGCCGTTCCCTTCACGACGGGCGGCGCGGGCCTGCTCTTGCAGGAGCGCAACCCGTACCTCCTGGCCGAGGCCATCGACCGCCTCGCGCGCGACGAATCGCTCGGCCTCGCCCTCGGCACGAAAGGCTGGCGGCGCTACGAGCAACAGTTTTCCAACGAGAAGATAGAGAAAGACTTTTTCAACGCTTTGAGCAATCTTGAATGAGGAGCAATTAGCTTTCTTTGCGCCTTTGGTTTTTCTTTATTTGCGCCTTTGCGTGAACGGCTGTTTCTCGCAAAGGCGCAAAGGTAAGACGTAAGGCGCAAAGGGTTGAGTGAGAGATGACGAGGATTGCCATCCTGACGCCGAGTATTACGACGGGCGACGCGGTCAGCAACGACGTGCTGGGGATGTACGACGTGCTGCGCGGGCTCGGTCACGAGGTCAGGATTTACGCCGAAGGGTGGACTTTCGACAGCCCCAAGGTCAGGCCCGCGCCCCGCGTGGCCGGCTTTCTCAAAAGCGCCTCGGACCTCTTGATCTACCATTACTCGCGCGGCTGGGACCTCGGCCTGCGCCTGCTCAGAGAGTTAAGATGTCTGCGGGCCATCAAGTATCACAACGTCACGCCGCCGGAGTTCTTCACGCGCTTCAGCCAGGACTTCGCGCGGATGTGCATGGAAGGCCGCAGCCAACTGCCGGCCGTGGCCGGGGCCGACTGCGACCTCTACATGTCCGCCTCCGAGTACAACGCGCGCGAGCTGCTGGACGAAGGCGCGCCCGCCTCGCGCAGCTTCGTCGTCCCGCCCTTCCACCACGTTGACCGGCTCAACTCAATCGAAGCCGACCAGGAAATTTTAGAAGCCTACGGCGACGGCGCTGTCAACATTCTGACCGTCGGGCGCATCGCACCGAACAAAGGGCACGCCGCGTTGATAGAGGCTTTCGCCGTCTATCACCACGAGTACAATCCCGCGAGCCGTCTTGTCATCGTCGGCAAGGCCGAGACGCGGCTCGACGCTTACAACAAACTTCTCAAGGAAGTGGCCAGGCGGCTGCGCGTCGCTGACGCGGTCGTCTTCGCGGGCGAGGTCACGGACCACGCGCTCAAAGCCTTCTACGCGGTCGCGCACGTCTTTATGATGACGAGCGAGCACGAGGGCTTCTGCGTCCCCCTGGTCGAGGCGATGGCGATGAACGTGCCGATTGTGGCTTACGGCGCGGCGGCCGTCCCGCGCACCGTCGGCGGGGCCGGCCTCGTCTGGGACGAGAAAGACCCTTACCTGCTGGCCGAGTCCGTTGACCGCATCGTCCGCGAGGGGAGCGTCACTGCTACGCTCCGCCGCCTGGGCGCGCGCCGCTACGAGGAGCACTTTACGAACGCGCGCGTCCGTGAGAAGTTCCTGGAGGCCGTGGGCCAAATTTTATGAAGAGAGTCGCCGTCGTCGTCCAGCGCTGCCACGAGTCCGTCGTCGGAGGCTCGGAGGCCCTGGCCTGGCAGTACGCCACACTCATCAAAGACGCCTACGAGGTTGACGTGCTGACGACGACCAGCGTGGACGCCGCCTACTGGTCGAACGTCCTGCCCGAAGGTTTGGAAGTGCGAGATGGTATCAACGTCCGCCGCTTCCACGTGGACGTGGGCTACAGCCCCTACCGCACGGAGCTGTGGTCGCGCATGATGGGCGACTTCACACGCCTCGGCGCGGGCAGCCACAACGGACCCGACGGCGGGATGAGGCACATCCCCTGGCCCGTCCCGCTACAGGAAGAACTCATCCGCCACATAGGCCCCTACTCGGACTCGCTCGTGCGTTACCTGCGCCGCCACGCCTGGGAGTACCGCGCGATTATTTTCGTCACGTACCTTTACCCGACGGCCTACTTCGGCCTCCTGGAAGTCCCGCACGGCCGCGCGCTCTTTGCGCCGACGCTGCACGACGAGCAGCCCGCCTACCTCTCCGTCTACAAACACGCCGCACGCCGCGCGCACTCGCTCATCTGGCTGACAGAGGCCGAGCGTCAACTGGGCCAAGACCTCTGGGGACGACTGCCCGGCCGCGTCATCTCGATGGCGATAGACGCGACCCCGCGTGAGCCTGTGCCAATGGCCCAACCCTACCTGCTCTACTGCGGGCGGATCGACCCGAACAAGGGGTGCGACGAGTTGTTCGACTACTTCGCGCGGTTCAAGGAAGAGAGCGCGTCGGGGCTGCGCCTCGTGCTGACGGGCAAGGCGGACGTGCCTGTGCCCGACCACCCTGAGATAGAGTTCCGCGGCTTCGTCGCGGACGAGGAGAAGTTCAGTCTGATGGCGGGCGCGACCGCCTACGTCATGCCGTCCGCGCGTGAGAGCTTCAGCATCGTCACGCTGGAGGCGATGGCGCAGTACACGCCCGTCGTCGTCAGCGGCGCGAGCGAAGTCCTGGCCGACCACGTCAGGCAGAGTGGCGGCGGCCTGATTTATCAAGACTACGAGACGTTCGCCGCCGCCGTGACAAAGATACTTTCGGACGAGGCGGCGCGCGCGCGCATGGGCGAGTGGGGCCGCGAGTACGTCGTCTCCAAGTACACGCCCGACCGCATCCGCGAATTGCTGATAGAGGCCGTGGAGTCTTGCCCGCCGCCCGGCGAGGAGGCGCGCGTCGCGGCCGAGCCGGACGCGAAGCTCAAGGTCAAAGAGACGACCGAGTTCCCTTCCTTCTCGCCGCCGCTGCCCGTGCCGCGCGGCTGGACGGAAGAAGATTTGCGCGCGCTCGTCCATTCCGTGCGCGTCGAGGATGCGCCCGACGACGAGATGAAGACCTACGTCGAGTCCGACTTCAAACGCTTCGTCTACACGCTCGGCCTCGTCCCTGAGCGGACGGGCATGAGCGTGCTCGAACTCGGCGCGAACCCTTACTTCACGACCGTACTGCTCTCGAAATTCAGGGACGCGCAACTCACGCTCGCCAACTTCTTCGGCGCGGGCGGGCGCGCGGGCAAACAAAAGGTCACGATTCACCAGACAGGCGAAGTCGTCGAGTACGCCTACGACCATTTCAACGTCGAGACGGACGCCTTCCCTTACGCGGACGAGAGCTTCGACGTCGTCCTCTTCTGCGAAATCATAGAGCACCTGCTCTCGGACCCCGTCCACACCCTCGTCGAGATCAGGCGCGTGCTCAGGCCCGGCGGCACGCTGGTCTTGACGACGCCCAACGTCGCGCGCCTGGACAATGTCCGCAAAGTCGTTGCCGGCGAGAACGTCTACGACCCTTACTCTGGCTACGGCCCTTACGGCCGCCACAACCGCGAGTACACGCAGGAGGAACTCTTCGCCCTGCTCGACGCCAATGGCTTCAGCGTGCGGACCATGTTCACGGCGGACGTTCACCCCGGACACACCAGCTCGCCCATCCCACTCAGCGCGGTCGCTCCACTCGTCAGGCGCAGGTCTACAGATTTGGGCCAATACATCTTCTGCCAGAGCGGCGTCAACAGCGAGTCGAAGAGGTCAGCGCCCGTGCGCCCCGGCTGGCTCTATCGCAGCATGCACAGCGAACCCTGATGTCACAGCGGACCGGCCACTTCAAGCGACTGTTTGCCCGCCTCGGCCCGGCCACGCGGCGCGCCCTCGCGCGCCTCAACCAAAGGAAAGGTCTGTTGCTTTTAGTCCTCGCCGCCGCCTTCCTCTACTCGTCGCTCTCGGTGCTGCGCCACCGCCACTTCACGTCGAGCGCCTACGACCTGGCGATTTTCGACCAGGCCATCTGGCGGTACAGTAATTTCGAGCCGCCTTACGTCACGGTTCGCTCGAACCGGCCGAGCGAGAACCTTCTGGGCGACCATTTCCACCCCATCCTCGTCCTCCTGGCCCCGCTCTACTGGCTCGTCAACAGCGTCGAAGCCCTGCTCGTGGCGCAGGCGCTCCTCTTCGCCGCGGCAATCATCCCCATCTTTCTGTTCACGGAGAAGCGCCTCGGCCCCACGGCCGCGTACCTCTTCTCCGCCTCCTACGCGCTCTTCTGGGGCGTGCAGAAGGCCGTCGAGTTCGACTTCCACGAGATCAGTTTCGCCGTCCCGCTCCTGGCGCTGGCGATCTACTTCATGGACGACAAGCGCTGGCGTCCCTATTTCGTCTGCCTCGCCCTGCTCCTGCTGACGAAGGAGAGTCTTTCGGTCACCGTCTTTTTCTTCGGCGTCTACCTCGTCCTGACCAGGCAGTTCAAGCAGGGGCTCATCAGTATGTGCGCGGGCCTCGTCTGGTTCCTCGCGGCCACGAAAATTTTCATCCCCTACCTACTGGACCCCGGCACGACGCGCGCCGACCGGCCCGGCTATTATCGCTACTGGAGTTACCACCAGTTCGGCCCCGGCCCGCTGAGCGCGCTCGTGACGATCATCAAGCGCCCGCTGTTGCTCATCCAGACGCTCCTCTCGCCCGCCGAGAAGCTGCGGACCTACTGGCTGCTGTTCCACCCGTTCCTCTTCCTGGCTCTTCTCTCGCCGCTCTTCGTCCTGCTGGCCCCGCTCCTGGCCGAACGGTTTCTCTCGCAGAACCCGCACTTCTGGACGGCGGACTTTCATTACTCGGCGACAATCGCGCCCGTGCTCGTGATGGCCTCGGCCGACGGGCTCGCGCGGTTGGCGGGGCTGGTCAAAGGGGCCGCCCGGCGTTACGTGATAATTCTGGCGGCCTGCGCGGTGTTGGCGCTCAACCTGCGCCTCGTCCCGCAGTTCCCGCTCTGGAATCTGACCCGCGCGGTGTACTGGCGGCTCACCGAGAGCGACCTGACGGGGCGGCGGGCGCTCGCGCTGATCCCGCCGGGAGCTTCCGTCCTGACCCAGGGGCCGGTCACGCCGCACCTCTCGCACAGGCGACAGCTCTACACGCTGGGGCTGGCGGAGGCCATGCCGGACGCGGATTTCATCGTCGTCAGCGAGAGCCTCAGCCCCTTCCCCTTTCCGAGCCATGAGGACAGCAAACGCTTCCTGGATTTCCGGCAGTCCAGGGGCTACCGCAAGATATTCGACGAGGGCGGCTGGGTCGTCCTCAAGAACGACTGGCTGACGAGGGAGCCCGAACGCTCGTATTACGGCGCGGCCTTCGTCGAGCAGTACGTCCCGAGTTCCATGACCGCGGGCCAGAGCTACGAGGTCTCCGTGACGATGAAAAATACGGGCATCAATCGGTGGACGGCCGAGCGCAGTTTCAGGCTGGCCTACCTGGACGGCACGCGCGACTGGGGCCTGGAGCGCGTGGAGCTGCCGTCGGCAATCGAGCCCGACGGCCTCGCCAAATTCAGCTTCACGGTCACAGCCCCCGCGACGCCCGGCGCGTACACTTTCCACTGGGGCATGGTCCAGGACGGGCTCTTCCCCTTCGGCGAGAACGCGCCGCAGGTCTGGGTCGAGGTGACTCCGCCCGCGCGCTGAGTAAACCATGCTCTCGATAACACCGGAAGCGAGAAAGTCCGCGCGCCACGCCCTGCTCGTGCTGCTCTTCTACTCGCTCCTTTTCACGCTCTTCTTCTCGCCCGTCATCTTCCAGGGCTCATACCTCGCCCCCGGCGGCGGACGCCTCGGCGACGCGCTCGTCTATCATTTAGCTTACTTCGAGTCGCCGAAACTCTTCTGGGATGGGCTGCTTGGGCTGGGGCTGCCGATGACGGCCGACCCGCAGGTGATGGCCTGGTATCCGCCTTCGATGCTGCTCTCGCTCGTGCCCGGCGGCTGGAACCTCTTCGTGCTGGCGGCCTACGTCATGGCGGCCTGCTTCGCCTACGGCTACGCACACTCACTGACAGAGTCCAAACTGGCGGGCCTCGTCGCGGGGACCGTTTACGGCATGAGCGGTTTCATGATGGCTCACCAGGGCCACACGACGATCATCCACGTCGCCGCGTGGCTGCCGCTGCTCGTCTGGTCGCTGGAGATGCTGCGCCGCAAGCTGAGCTGCGGCTGGCTCGTGGCCGGATGCCTTGCGGTCGCCTGCTGCGTGCTCGCGGGCCACTTGCAGATGGCCGCCTACTGCCTGCTCGTCGCGGCGTGTTACGCGGTCGCGCTCGGCTGGACCGCGCCCGTGGGGCGCGCACGTTACTACGCGGCCTCGTTCGTCGTCTTCGCCATCGGCCTGGGCCTCGCCGCGTTGCAGCTTGCGCCGGCCGCCGAACTGGCTAGAGAGAGCACGCGCGCCGACTTCACTTTCGCGGACTTCGTCTCCTACTCTTTCCCGCTCAAGCAAGCCTCCCTGCTCCTGTTCCCGGCCTCGCTCGGCGGGCTGCCGCGCTACGGAGCCACACCCTATTTCGGCGCGTGGAATCTGACGGAGGTCACTGGCTACGTCGGCCTGCTCGCGCCGATGCTGGCCGCGGCGGGCTTCGTCGCCTGGCGGCGCAAGGCGGTCACCATCTTCTGGCTGTGCGTTGCGGGCCTGGCCTTCCTGTTGGCCCTGGGCGACCAGACGCCGCTCGCGCGCCTGGCCTACCACCTGCCTGTCATCAACAAGTTTCGCGCGCCGGCGCGGCACCTTCTGGAAGTGTCTTTCGCCGCGAGCGTGCTGGCGGGCCTCGGCGCGCGCGCCATCCTGCGTGGCGAGGTCTCGCGGCGCGCGCTGTCGATTATCGTCTCGGCCGGAGCGCTCTTGATGGGGGCGGGGCTGTTTGTGCTGCTCTCCGGCAAGATGGCCGCTTACGCGAGCGCGAACGGCGTGGCGCAGTTCAGCGCGCTCCCCTGGAAGAACGCTGCCGTCGGTGTCCCGCTCTTAATCTTTCTCGCGGCCGCCGCGGCCCTCATTTATTGGCACAAAGGGCCAAATTCCATCCCGCGGCGCGCGCTCGTGCTCTCGCTGCTCGTCGCAGACCTGGCGAGCTTCGGGTGGTTCTACAACTGGCGTTTCTCTTACCCGAAGGGAGTGCTCGACGCGCCCGCCGCGGCCGTCAAATATAGGGAGCTGTTGCGCGACACGAATCAGCGCGCGCTCGCCGTGCGCGGCACGCTGGGCACGCTGGAAGAGTCGCCGCCGAACCTGTCCAGACTCTGGGATGTGCCGAACGCGACCGCGTACGGCCCGCTCGTCCCGTCCAGGACTTTGTACTTCCTCTCCATCCTCCCGGACGCGAGCGTCGCCCCTTCGTGGAAGGACGCGGGCGACCTGAGCCTGAGCCTGGCGGCCGTGCGCTACGTTTTCCTACCGCCGGGCAGGACGATGAAGGACGCAGACGGGACCGTCTGGAACGAGGAGGACATGAACATCTGGCTGGGCAGAGGGTGCGACCACCCGGAGCGCGAGGCCGTGCGTTTCGAGCTGCCCGCGCCCGTACGCGCCGCGGGCCTGCGCCTCGTCAGCCGCCTGGCCTGCGCTGTGCCAATTGAAGACGGGAAGGAGGTCGCGCGCGTCATCATCAAGGGGGTGGGCGGGGACGTTCAGACGCGCGCCCTCGTCGCCGGGCGCGACTCCTCCGAGTGGTCTTACGACTGCCCGAACATCAGGCCGCAGGTGCGCCACACACGCGCGCAGGTCTTCCGCAGCTTCCCGGCGAAAATGTACGACGAGCCGTGCGAGGGCCATTTCTACAGGGCCGACCTGACGTTCGGGGCCGAAATAGTCCGCAGCGTGGAGATTCAATGGACCGGCGGCCAGGGCGCAATCACCATCGAGAAGCTCAGCCTGATGGAAGAGCCCGGCAGAACCTCGTTGATCGTTGACCCGTTCATTGAGGCCGGCCAGTGGCGTTTCCACTCGGAGGCGGGCGGCGCGCACGTCTACGAGAACACTCGCGCCATGCCCCGCGCGTGGCTGGCGCGTGAGACCATCAGTCTCGGCGCCGAAGACGCCCTGAAGGCGGTTAAAACGTCCAGGCTGCCGGACGGGCGCGAGTTCGACCCGGCGCGTATGGCGCTGCTGGAGGAGCCCTCGCCTTTACAGAATCAGGGCGCGGACGACCCCGCGGCCTACGCCCGCGTCACAGGGCTCTCCGACACCTTCATGGAGGTCGAAACCTCTTCGTCTGCGCCCGCGTTTCTGGTAACGAGCGACGCCTATTACCCTGGCTGGGAGGCGACACTGGACGGCACGACGCACACGCAGCTGTTTCGCGCCGACTACGCCCTGCGCGGCGTCGCCGTCCCCGCCGGGCGGCACGTCGTCAGGTTCGATTTCAGGCCCAAAACCTTCTATTTCGGAACAATCGCGAGCGCGCTCGCCCTCGCCGCCCTGGCCGCCCTGATTGCCCTCGCCACCTTCTCGCGCAGGTTCGCGGGGGCCTTGCGCGGCCGCCGTCCTTCATGAGGTTTTCCGCGCCGGGGCCGCATAAATATTGGGTTGACACCGGCAACCGCCCGACTTAAACTTCATATTGTCTCGCGGATGTGCTAAAACATCCCGAGGGCTGCGCAGTCTGCCCCGCCTTTTTATATAGCATGACCATCTCACTTCAGAGCCATTAATGATTAGGAGCAACAGGATGAAGTTCGTTATTTCCCTTTTACTAGTCGCCTTCGCAGCCACGGCCGCGCTCGGGCAGAGCGCGCCGACGCTCAGAATCGTGACCGAAGACCCGAACCTCCCGTCCGACCTCTACTACGGCGACATCAAGGTCAAGCCGCTGCGCCTGCGCCCCGGCACCAACCAGAAGATCACGATTGACGACAGCGACTTCATGATTCAGCAGCACTACATAGACTTCCTGAACCGCATGCCGGAGCCTGCGGGCTTCCAGGGCTGGGTCAACATCCTGGATACCTGCCCCACGGGCAGCACCAACTGCGACCGCATCGAAGTCTCCTCGGCCTTCTTCCGCTCGACGGAGTTTCAGCAGAGGGGCTACGGCGTCTACCGCCTCTACTCGACGGCCTTCAACCGCGTCCCCAAATACGCCGAGTTCATGCCAGACCTGCGGCGCGTCAGCGGCTTCCAGACGGACGCGCAGCTCGAAGCAAGCAAGGTTGCTCTCATCAACGACTTCATGGCGCGCGCCGAGTTCAAGAACAAGTACGGCGCGCTGACGGCGCCGGCGGCCTACGTGGACGCCCTGCTCAAGACCGTCAACATCCCGGCGCACCCAAGCCGCGACGGCTGGATCAGCGGTCTGACCAACGGCTCGCTGACCCGCGCCAAGGTCCTGCGCGAGGTTTCCGAGAGCAGCGAAGTTTATGATAAGTATTACATCGAAGCTTTCGTCGTCATGCAGTACCACGGCTACCTGCGCCGCGACCCAGACATCCTCTACAAAGAGTGGATCAAGATCATGAAAGCCAACGGCGGCGACTACCGCGTCATGATCAACGGCTTCCTCAACTCCGCCGAGTACCGCAACAGGTTCTAAAGAGCAATGATGAATGCGGAATGCGGAATGATGAATTAAAAGGCAACTGTCTTTAATTCATCATTCCGCATTCCGCATTCATCATTGCTTTTCTATATTGACCGACTCCTCGACGACGTAGAGCGGACGGCGCTTGCTTTCGGCGTAGGTGCGCCCGACGTATTCGCCCAGGATGCCGATGCCTATGCTGTTTAGGCCGATGGCGATCAGCAGCAGCACGATGATGGTCGTGATGCCAGGCGGCGGCGAGCCGACGAGCCAGAGAATGATGTAGACGACGGCTGCGACCATAGAGAGCGTGAGGATAATTGTTCCCATCAGCGTGAAGAGCCGGAGCGGCCTAAGCGAAAAGCTCGTGATGGCGTTGAAGACGAAGAAGAGCAGGTGCGAGAAGGGGGCCTTGCTCCCGCCCGCCGTGCGTGGCTGCCGCTCGTAGGGCACGCCCACCTGTCTGAAGCCCAGCCACGCGATCAGGCCGCGCATGTAGCGATTCTGCTCCGGGCAGCGTTCGAGCGCGTCGCGCACACGGCGCGTAATCAGCCGGAAGTCGCCCGCGTCGTTCGGAATCGGCACGTCCGAGAACCAGCCTACCAGACGGTAGGCGATCTTAACGGCCCTGTTCCTCCACGCGGGGTCGCCGGGGCGCACCGTCCGCACGCCGTAGACCACGTCGAAGCCCTCGCGCCACTTCTCCAACAGGCGCGGGATGACCGACGGCGGGTCTTGCAGGTCCGAGTAGAGGACGACGATTGATTCGCCCTGCGCGTAGTGGTAGCCGGCCGTGATGGACATCTCGACGGTGAAGTTGCGGCTCAGGCGCAGGTACTTCCATCGCTCGTCGCGCGCGCAGAGCGCCTTGACTAATGGCCCAGTTTCGTCCGTGCTGCTGTTGTCCACGACGACGAACTCGAAGGAGTAGGGCAGGCCCTGGACGGCCGCCAGGAGTTCCGTCTCCAGGCGCGCGATGTTGCCCTCCTCGTTGAAGGCCGGGATGACGATTGAGACGAGCGGCGGGCTCATCACGCGACCTCCCCGCCGCCCGCCGGCTCCATCTCGGTCATGGGGCTGCCGAAGGAAATCTTCGGGTAGGCGTTCGCATAAGTGTCTATCATCACCTGCAAGAGCGCGGGGCTCTGCTCATCCTCCCAAAGCCAGCGCAAAGACTCTTCGACTCGCGCGGGGTCTTCGACCGTCAGCGAGGGGATTGTGTAAGCCGCAGCGACCGAGGCGAAGTCCGGCGCGCTGTAGCCCCAGAGCGTTGACTGGTAGCGACCCTCGAAATAGCTCTCCTGAAACTGCCGCACCATGCCGTGGCAGCCGTTGTTGAGGACGACCATCTTGACGGGCAATTGATGGTGCGCGACCGTCTGAAGCTCTTGAATGTTCGACTGGAACCCGCCGTCGCCTGCGATGAGGACGACCGGGCTTGGAGCCGCGCACAGGGCCGCGCCGACCGCCGCCGGCAAAGAGAAACCCATCGAGCCCATCCCGCCGGAAGTCAGGAACCGCTGCGACGCGGAAAGCTCAAGCGACTGCGCAGCCCACATCTGGTGCTGGCCTACGTCAACCACGTAGGCCGCGGCGCGCGCCGAGACTTTCGACAACTGGCGCATCAGCACGTTCGGGTTGATGCCCTTGGAGTTTGAGAGTTCGCCCGTGTCCGGCCAGGCGCGGCATAACCCTTCAAGCTCTTCGAGCCAGGCCGCGCGCTCCGCGAACTCGCGCGACGCGGCGCGCTCCAACGCGGCCGCCAGAAATTCTTTCAGGCCCGCGCGGACGGCGCGGCAGCCCGTCACGCGGTTATTCATCTCGCCGCTCTCGCAGTCCACATGGAAGATGGCGCGCGCGCCCTTGAAAGCTTCGGTCTGCGAGCCGGTCTGCCGCACGTCGAGGCGGCTTCCGAGGACTAAGAGGAAGTCCGAGCGGCCGACGGCCAGGTTCGCCCAGCGGTTGCCGTACGTGCCGATCATCCCGACGCGCAACGGCTCGCCCGCCGGTAGCGCGTCAACAGCCATCAGCGAATTGACCACGGGCACGCGCGTCAGCCTAACGAACTCCCTGAATAGCTCGACGGCGCGCGCCGAACGCAGGCCCCCGCCCGCCAGAATCAGCGGCCGCTCCGCGCGACCCATCTCTCCGAAGAGACTGTGCCAAAACTCTTCGTCCAGGTCCGCGTCGCCCGTCGCCTCGCTTTCATCTTCAATAGCTCCGACCTCTATGTCCGCGCGCTGCACGTCCATTGGAATGTCCAGCAGAACAGGGCCGGGCCGCCCGCTCGTGGCGAGGCGAAAGGCGCGCGCGAGCAGGCGCGGGACCTCTTCAGGCTCGCGCACGCGCCACGCGGCCTTCGTCACGGGCTGTGCCATTGGCACAATGTCCGTCTCCTGGAAACCAAGTTGCCGGATGGCGCGCTCGCCCTTCTGCTCGTCGCGGTTGACCTGGCCCGTGATGAAGACGGCGGGCGAGGAGTCGAAGTAGCAACTGCCGACGCCCGTCAGCAGGTTGGTCGCGCCGGGGCCGCTCGTCGCCATCGCCACGCCGGGCACGCCCGTCATCCGCCCCACAGCGTCCGCCGCGAAGGCCGCCGCCTGCTCGTGGCGCATGCTGACGGCGCGAATCCCCTTGCGCCGCTGAATCGAGTCGAGGAGGTGCGCGATCATCCCGCCAGACATCTCGAAGACGAACTCCACGCCGCGGCCTTCCAGGTACTCGACGATGTAGTCGGAGACTTTCATACTTCAAATCGCGTTTTGTGCCACTCGACCGTGCGGCGCAGGCCCTCGTCCAGGCTAACGCGCGGCGACCAGCCGGTCGCGCGGCGCAGGCGTTCGACGCTCGTCTCAAGCCGCATCAACTGGCCGGGCGCGTCAGGCGCTTCGCCGAAGTTCAGCTCGATTGCGGGGTCAATCAAATTTCTGACGCGCTCGACGATGCTGCGCACAGTCGCGGCCCGGCCCGAGCCTAGGTTGAAGACGCCGCGCGCTTCGTCGGTCGCGGCCACACGATAGATAGCTTCGGCCGCGTCTTCCACGTAAAGATAGTCCCAGGTCTGCTCCCCCTCTGTCAGCCGCGGGCGCTCGCCTTTGAGCAGGCTGCGGATGACGGTCGGGATGAGATGTCTTTCGTCATCCTTCGGGCCGTAGGTCGCCAGCAGCCGCAGCCAAACGTGGCGCACGCCCGCGAGTTCGCAGAGCTTCGCTGTCATCACGCCTGCGCAGAGCTTGGCGACGCCGTACGCGTTGCGCGGGCGCGCGTGCGTCTCCTCCGTCAGCACAGCGTCGTGCGGGCCGTACTCCGCTTGCGACCCCAGCCCGACGAAGACGCGGCAGCCCGCCTCCCCAACCATTTGGCACAATTCCGCAGTCGCCGCGACGTTGACTGTTAATTGTTCTGGCGCGTCCCGCGAATCACCCGTCACACCCTGCCAGGCCAGATGAAAGACTGCTTCCGGCGCGGCCCTCTTAATCTCCGCGAGCGGCGCGCGCCGAAGGACGTTGACCCGGTCGAGCACGCCAGCCAGCTGCCAGAGGTCGCTCTCCTCGCGGGCCAGGACGGTCACCTCCGCGCCCTCGCGCACCAACAGCTCCGTCAGGTGCGAGCCCAGGTGGCCCGAAGCGCCTGTGACCAGACATCGCATCGCTAACGCTTGACCATCCCGTGCAGGGTCTCGACGACGAACGAGAGCATCTCGCGCGTGAGGCCGGGCCAGACGCCCATCCACAGCACGTGGTTCATGACGAAGTCGGAGTTTTTGAGGTCGCCGACGCGGCGGTGGCGCACCCCCTTGTAGGCCGGCTGGCGCAGTAGGTTCCCGCCGAAGAGGAGGCGGGTGGCGATCTTGTGGCCGTCCAGATGGCGCAGCAGGTCGTCGCGCGTGAACGGCGCGTCGGCGCGCACGGCCAGCGGGAACCCGAACCAACTTGGCACAGAATCAGGCGTCGTGCGCGGCAGGATGAAGAACTCTTCGAGGTCGCGCAAGGCGTCGGACAGGAACTCGAAGTTGCTCCGGCGGCGCTCGATGAAGCCGGGCAGCTTACGGAGTTGGGCCACGCCGACGGCCGCCTGCATGTCCGTGAGCTTCAGGTTATAGCCGATGTGCGAGTAGGTGTACTTGTGGTCGTAGCCGTGCGGCAGGTCGCCCAATTGCCAGTCGAAACGCTTGCCGCAGGTGTTGGCGACGCCGGGCACGCACCAGCAGTCGCGCCCCCAGTCGCGGAACGACTCGACCAACGTTTTCAGCACAGGGCGGTCGGTCAGGACGCAGCCGCCCTCGCCCATAGTGATGTGGTGCGCGGGGTAGAAGCTGACGGTCGCCAGGTCGCCGAAGGTCCCGACGTGACGGCCGCCGTAGGTCGCGCCGACGGCGTCGCAGCAGTCCTCAATCAACCACAGGTTATGTTTCTTGACGAACTCGGTGACGCGCGCGAGGTCGAAGGGGTTGCCGAGCGTGTGTGCCAGAACGACGGCGCGCGTCCGAGGGCTTAAAGCCTCTTCGAGCTGTGTGGGCTCGACGTTGTAGGTCGGGACTTCTACGTCAACGAAGACTGGGACGAGTCCGTTCTGGATGATAGGGTTGACGGTGGTCGGAAAGCCGGAGGCGACCGTGATGACTTCGTCGCCGGGGACGAGTGCGCGCTCCTTCAGCGCGGGCGAGGTCAGAGCGGTGAGCGCGAGCAGGTTGGCGGAGGAGCCGGAGTTGGTCAGCATCGCGTGGCGCAGGCCGAAGAGGCGCGCGAACTCCTCCTCGAACTGCGCGGCGTAGCGCCCGGTCGTCAGCCAGAAGTCCAGGCCGGCGTCAACGAGGAGTCGAATCTCGGCGTCGTCGAAGACCTTGCCGGAGATGGGCACGGGCGTCTGGCCGGGGATGAATTCGGGCGTGGGGAACGCCGCCGCGTAGTACCGGCCCACCATCTCCAGGATTCGCGCGCGCAGCTCGTCGGCACTCTCCGTCATCGGACTTGCAGCATAACGCCGAAAAGCAGTTCGCGCAAAGGCGCAGAAAAAGAAAAACGTAAGGCGCAAAGGGTTGACTCAACTCTTTGCGCCTTTGGTTTTTACTTCGCGCCTTTGCGTGACGCTTTTCGTCTTACCGCTTCTCGGTAAACCTCAAGCGTGGCGCGCGCCGTCCGCTCCCAGGTGAAATGCGAGGCGCGCTCGCGGCCGAGCGTGGAGAGGCGGCGGCGCTCGTTTTCGTCCGACAGGAGATGGACGAGTTCGCGTGCGAGGCCGGCTGTGTCCGTGGGCTCGACGACACGCGCGGCTTCGCGGCCGGCGGCCTCCGTGACGCTCGGGACGGGGCTCGTGACTACGGGAGCGCCGCACGCCATCGCTTCGAGCGGCGGCAGCCCGAAGCCCTCGTAGAGCGAAGGGTAGACGAAGACGCGGCACGAGGAATAGAGCGCGCGCAGGTCTTCGTCCGTGACGTAGCCCGTGAAGCGCACGCGGTCTTTGACACCCGACTGCTCGACCCGTTCGTGCAGATCATTCGTCAGCCAGCCCTCGCCGCCAGCGATGACGAGTTGCGGCCGCAGCGCGGTCGAGCGCGTCACCTCCGCGAAGGCCGCGACGAGCGTCGTCAAATTCTTGCGCGGCTCCACGGCGCCGACGTAGAGAATGAACTCGTCTTCGACGCCGAGCCGCCGCCTGACCTCAAGCGCTTCATCTGCGGGCGCGGGGCGGAAGAGTTCGCGCGGCGCTTCGGGGATGGCGATGGTCTTGGACGGAGCGACGCCGAGGTGTTCGGTGAGTTCTGCGCGGACGCTCTCCGACGGCGTGATGATGAGCGAGGCGGCGCGCGCCATCAGCGGCAGGCGGCGGCGGCCGCGTCGCACCAGCCGCGCTTCGTGCGTCGCAGGGTGCAGCAGGAGCGAGAGGTCGTGGACGGTAAGGACGCTCGCGGCCGCGCCCCAGAGCGGGACTTCGTAGTTGGTTCCGTGGAAGAGGTCAACACGCTCGCGCCTGAGATGAAGCGGGAGGCCGACGGCGAACCAGCGCCGGCCAAGCGAGTTCACCTCCGCGCGGACGAGGCGCATGTTGACAGGAAGGCTCTCGTCGTCCGAAACCTGCGCGATGATGGGGAACGGCGAGACCAGCTCGAACTGGTCAGCGGCGGAGGCGAGCGCCAGGTGGCGCGCAAGCTCTAAGGTGTAATGCCCGACGCCCGTCAGGCGGGACGCGAGCGGGATGGCGTCAAGGCTGAAGAGGAATGCGGAATGCGGAGTGATAAATGATGAATTAAAAGGCATCTGTCTTTAATTCATCATTCATCACTCCGCATTCCGCATTCCCTCAGTTGATGTGAATCATCGGCGCGCCGTTGGCGGCCGGGCGGCTGGTGAAGGCCGTCCCGCCGAGGGTGACGGTGACGACGACGGGCACTTCGCCGGCCCCGGCGAGCGTCGCCGGCAGCGTCACATCTATGCGATCCGTGCCGGGCAGGTCCGTCGGCGCGACCTTCACGGGCGAAGTGTCCGCGGTCGTCCCGACGATGTCGGTCGTCCCTATGCGGACGGTGATGATCGAGTTGTCCGTAATCCGGCGCACACCCGTCAGGAAGATTCTGAGCACGGTCGGCTGCGTGACCGTCTGGCCGGACCCGTTGACGAAGGTCGTCGTCACGGTGAAAGGCTCAGGCGTGCCCGCGCTCAGCGGGTTCGTGACGTTCAGGGCGACGGCGCGGTTCGTGCCGAAGCCGTTGGTCTGCGTGAACAGGTCTGGCTGCGTCGGCAGAAGGCGCAGCGTCGTGCGGATGATCGAGCCGTTGTTGTTGATGACGACCGGGTAGGGGTCAGTCGCGCCCGACAGCCCCGGCGGGACGACGAACCGTATTTCGCCAGGGCTGACGAAGAAGAGCCCCGCGGCCGCGCCCCTGACGGAGACCGAGACGCCGTTCAATTCGATGGGCAGCGGTGGGCGGCGCAGCGATTCAGACGCGCTGTCGGCCGCC
The DNA here is from genome assembly GCA_963848875.1 of uncultured Acidobacteriota bacterium. Lineage (GTDB taxonomy): Bacteria > Acidobacteriota > Blastocatellia > Pyrinomonadales > Pyrinomonadaceae > QHXM01. Next base: position 1,702,450 of record CAWKFJ010000005.1, on the reverse strand, counting down.
TGGGCCGCGGGCGCGAGCGTCGTGGTCGAGCGGATGATGCCGAGCATGCCGGGCGCGAGGCCGGCGACCGCGGGGGCCGTCGGCGTGGCCGTCACGGAGCGTTCGGTCGCGCCAGTGAAGAACGTGACGGTGGGGTTCGCCACGTTCGTCCCCGTCTTGACCAGCAGGTAGAAGGCTTCGGACAGCAGCTCCGAGTTGAAGCCGCCGAGTTCGACGCGCTCAAGCGAGAAGGCCATGCGGTCGCGCGTGTCGCTCGTGAAAGGCTGTATGGCCGGGCCGACGACCGCTGGCGTGTTCGTCAGCCGCGTGAAAGTCGTGGGGTTGCTGACCGGCGTGGCGAAGATTTGCGAGCCGCCGCCGGGGTTCAGCCCATCGGCGGGCGTCGCGGGGGCCGTGCCCGCAGCCGTAAAGTTCAGGCCCGACGCGAAGATGAGCGTCGCTGGCGCGAGCGTCGTCGGGTTGTAGTCCGTGAAGGTCGGGAAGCGGAACGCGGACGAGAAGTTCGGACGCGGGCCGACCTGCTTGAAGTTGTTGGCCGAGACCGTGTAGAGGATGACGGTCGTCGTGGAATTGATCGCGCCGTTGCCCGGCAAATCCGCCAGCGACTCGAAGGCTATGAAGTTGCCGTCGCGGCTCAGGCGGCGTCCCGGCTCCATAAAGTTGATCCCGATGCCGACGAAGGGCGAGGTCGTCTGCGTCACCTGGCGCGTCACGGTCGCAGTCGTCCCGTTGAAGCTGCCGAGGAAGACTTCGCCGTTGAGGTCTGCGTTGTTGGTCAACAGGTTCGCGTTCGAGATGAAGGCGATGACCGAGCCGTCGCCTGAGAGCGACGGGTTCTCGCTGAAGGGAATCTGGTTGCCCGTCGCGGTCGTGGCCGTCAACTGTGCCAGCGTCGCGGGGCTCCTCCTGAAGAGGAAGATTTCCGGGCTCGCGTCCGCGTTGTTGCCGCCGACGAGGTTGCGCGTGGAGACGAAGGCGATGACCGAGCCGTCGTCGTCTATGGACGCGTCGCGGTTGTCGAAGGCGACGACGGGCGAGGTGGTGGTCGTGCCGGCGACGGGCAGGCGGCTCGCAGGCGTGTCCGTGACGCGCGTGAACGTACCGGCGGCCAGGTCAACGGGCGCGGGGTCCGCGCCGTTCGTCAAGTCAACGTCGGGCGCGGCCGGGACCGCGTAGAGGAAAATCTCCTGGTTGCCGTCGGCGATCAGCGCCGCCGAGCTGGTGTCGCCGTTGAAGCTGCCGGGAGTCGAGGCGTTCGAACTGAAGACGATCCAGCGCCCGTCGTGGCTGATGGAGGGTTGGTTGCTGCTGACTTCGACCCTGACGTTGCTGAAGTTGTTCGGGTTGTCCGCGGGGATGGCCGGGTTCGCCGGGTTGACGCGCGCGCTCGTCGTGTTCGTGATCTGGAAGATGCGGCGCTGCGCGTAATCGAAGAGGAAGATTTCGCGGTTGCCGTCGGTGTTCCTGGGCCCTGTCTCCGTGGAGATGTCGCCCGTGGATTCGATAACGACGTAGCGCCCGTCGCCGCTGATGTCGCCGGCGAATGACTCGCGGTTCGAGTTGGTAATCTGCGCGACGAAGGGGTCCTGGACAGTCTGGGCAAAAGTGGTGGCCGAGGCTGCCGTCAACAGGACAAAAAAGAAGGCGGCGGCGCCCGACAAACGAAAAGCTTGCTTCACGTAAAAAGCCTCCGGGATTAATTCACGGACGTAAAAGATAATAACGCTCACAACGGGGAGCTGCTGAGCTGTAGCTAGAATAGCGCAGGTGAAGAACTCTCTCGCACCCGAGCGGTCAAAGAATGGTTATTTTAAGCGCAAGTCGGCGCGCTTCGCAAGGCAGGGCGCAAAGATTCACAGAGTTTTATCCGGCAGCAGGGCGTCCAGGAGCGCGCCAGGTATGCCGAGCGCGGAGGCCGCGGCCGATTTCTCAAGGGGCCGGCGCGCGCCGACGGCCTCGTCTATCGTCAGTCCGCCCGAAATGAACGCGACCTCGCCCTCCTTCGTCTGGAGGCGCACGGTGTAATCGCCGAGCGGGGCTTCCTGCCCGACCTCGACCTCGAAACTGACAATCGGGTACTGGTAATTGATGCCCGATTGCAGCGTCAAGCTGGCCGGGTTCACCTTGATGAAAGGCGAAGTGACGGTGACGCCGTTGCCCTCGATCTGATCTATGCCCTGGCCGCCGACGAAGATGGTGTAGCGCCTGCCCTGCACGAGCGGGACGGCGATGGTCGAAAGATGGCCGTTGCTGCCGAAGACGTGCGGGCGCAGTGACGCGTTCTCGCGCCCGAGCGTGAAGTCCTGTTGGAGCGTCGAGCCCACCGCGACCGACACCTGTTCGCCCGTCTCGGCCGTGCTGACGGACGAAGGCGCGTCGCCCAACTCGTTCGACAGCCCCGCGGCGAAGCCTGCATCGGAGTCGCGGCCACCGCCGCCGCCCGCGTGCTCTGTGACGAGACGGTATTGACCCGGCGGCAGACCTTCTATGCGGTAAGAGCCGTCGGCCAGAGTCGTGTTGCCAGCGACGACGCGGCCCGCGGACGCGTCTTCGGCCCAGACGTGTGCGCCAGCGGCGCGCGTGCCCGCAGAGTCTGTCACAGTCCCGGCGATTGACCCGAAGGTTTCCGGCGAGCCGTAGAGCGCGCGAGCCCCTGCGAGGTCGTCGTCAGAGAGCGTGCGCGGGCAGACGGCCGCCTGCTCGTAAAGTCCGTTAGTCCCCTGGCGCGGCTGCATCGCCGCCCCAGCCTCGTCCGAGTGCTCCAGGCCGAGGACGTGACCGACCTCGTGCGTCAGGGTCGCTTCCAGGTCGTAGGTGCCCGGCGTGCCGTCGGTCGAGAACTGGGCGGCCGGATTGAGAACAACGTCGGCCTCCGCAATCGCGCCGGTCGCGGGGTCGTAGAAGATGCGCGTGCGGCCCGTGCGCTCGGCGCTCACGAAGACGGCGCGATTCTCGGCCGTGTCTGCGACGGTAATCAAACTGACGCCGTCGCCGCCTGCGCTCGGGCTGATGGAGAGAGCGTTGGAAGAAGTTTCGACGAACTCGACGCCGGCGGCTTCGGCCCAGCGCGCGAGCGCGCGGCGCACGGCCCCCGCGACGTCGCTGCCCGGCTTGATGTTCGCGGGCGGCGTGGCGAGCGAGCTTGAGAGCGCGACGCTGATCGTGTGGCCCGGCCACTTGATTCTGACGGCGGCCGAAGAGTCCGTGTGTTGCAGCGTGTATGCGCGCACACGATTCTGCACAGCCCAACCGAGGCCGAAGCTGACCAGAATTAATGATGTGATGAAACGCCGCATGAATTTTTACGCCGGAACCTGTCGGCAACAATTTCTCAAATTTTGCTCAAAGATTGCTCGCTCTCACGAGGTCTCTAAAGCAACAGGCAAGCCACACGCGGAGTGCGGCCGGCCCTGCCTTGTTACTGTTGCAACTTGAGGTCTTAGGTTCTAACGGTGGAGAGGCCCAGCGACGGTCTGTGAAAAATGAGATAGGCAGTCTGTTACGAAATCAGATTTGAACGTATCAAACGGATGCACTCAATTGGGCGGGGTGGGTTTGAGGCGCGGGAGCCTTAGAATCTGAAGATTAAGAATTTCCGTGGTGGCCCTCGCGAATGTGACGCTCGAAAGTATCAGCCAACCTGTTGATGCGCTCATCCGTGCGCGACTGTGAGGTCGCGAGTTCCCGGATCGTGCCGCGCAATGAAGCGTTAATTTCGGCTTGCGCTTCGATGTGCTGCGTGACGACCTGAATAAACTCTGTCTGCGTCTCCGCGTAAATTTGGACCTGCCTGCTGGTTTCGGCAACCTGCCGATTTGTCTGCTCAAGCCCCGTCTCGAAATTCGCCTGATTCTGTAGCAACTGCGCCTGATTCTGTAGCAACTGCTCTAAGCGCGTCTCGAAATTCGCCTGACTCTGGAGGAGAAATTCAATCGCGCGCTCCATCTCTTCACCTGTCATCGCTCGCCCCCTTTGGCTTACGAATTATACATCAAGATTAACGGAAGGGCTGGCCGATCTGTTCTGTGCCAAAAGCTCCGATGCCGTTGAGGCGGAAGCCGAAGACGAAGCGGTTCTCGTTGCGGAGGCCAACGTCGAAGCTATAGTACTGCGCGGTCAGGGCGCAGCAGTCGAAGGAGTAGCCGATGGTCGCGACCGAGCTGATGAGTGAAGAGTTCTGCTGGCCCGGCCGGTTCTGGAAGTCGAAGAAGAAGGAGACGCCGCCGAAGAGGCCGCGCTCGCGGTTGCCCAGAAAGATTGACGGGCTCCACTGCGAGCCGCGCAAAGTTCCCGGCTCCTTGCCGCGCGCGTCCGCGAACTGCGCGAGCGACGGCGCGAGGTCTATGGCCCGCGTGTAGTAAAAAGTCTGGAACGCCTGCACGAGCGGCCGGTTCAGGCCGAAGGTCACAGAAAGAGTGCGCAGGCCCCCGCTCTGCACGTCCAAATCCGAGCGTACGTCCGCGAAGAGCGAGCGGCTCGGGCGATAGCGCGCCTCGACGTTGAGCGGCGACCAGCGGCGCGGCACGCCGCCGTAGGAGAAACCCGAAAAGGTGTTGATGGGGTAGAACTGGTTGCGGCGGCCAGGGATGAGCGCGCCGCCGAAATAGGGGTCGAAGAAATATTTGCCGCGTAAGGTGATGGTCAGCGCCTCGTAGGGCTGGCTCGACAGCGGGACGCGTTTGCGCCCGCCCGCTGCCTCGTCCTCGCGCGTGTCCTTCGGGTTGTTGACGTTCTCGGTCGAGCGGCGCGTGAAGAATCGGTTGGTGATGCCGAACTCTATCTCGTTGGTGTCGGCCACGGTGTCGTTCGAGTCGAAACGGATGATGCGCTCGAAATTCGAGATGCCCTCGATCTTGCGGTAGATGAAGTAGGGCTCTATGACGTGGCGGAAGAAGAAGGAGCCGTCGCCGTGCCGGAAGTTGCGCGCCAAAGCGGGCGGCCGCACGTCCAGCTCGAACTCGCCGTAGCCGCGCACAACGTCGCGGCTCAGGATCAGGCGCGTCACAGGGTCAATCGAATTCGAGTAGTAAGTCGCCCTCAACCCGGCGGTCGCCGTCACGGACCAGCCGGCGAAGTGGGCCGGCACGCTGAAGCGCGGGTGTACGTCCAGGCGCTGCACGATGGAGGGCGAGACGATTGGCTCGCCGTCAACCTCGTCGCGGAAGAGCAGGATGTCGTCCACGGTCTCCTTGCGGCTGACGCCTTCGAGGCTCCCCTCGAAGGAGAAGTAGACGGGGACGCGCTCGAAGTAGCGCAGCGCCGAGGGTCTTTTGTCGAGCGAGATACTCGGAAGCTGGCGCGTGCGGATACGCACGTTCGGAATTGAGGTGACCTGCGAGCGGGCCAGGAGGTTGAAGCTGTAGTCGCCGAAGTTCTTGTTGACGAAAAGCTGCGACCGCTCTTCGGGCGAGATGGCCTGCTGGATCGAGTCGGAGAAGACCTGGCGGAAGGCCAGGTTCGACGTGACGTTGACGTCGGCCGCGGCGAGGAAGCCGTTCGGGAAGTAGTGTACGCCGTCAACGTAGAAACTTGAGCCGCCCTGGTCCGGGTTCTCTGGACTCTCGTCGGGTCCGAAGATGCGATCTTTGACAGCGTAGAAGCCGAAATTCAGATAGGAACGCGAGTTGGCGCGCGTGCGCACGTCGAGTCCGACGCCTACCCCGCGGCCCGTGTAGATGTCGTTGCGAAGTGTCGCGTCGGCCGAGCGCCCGAGCGTCTGGTAGTAGGCGTTCGAGAGGCGGAAGCCTTTGTTGCCGGAGCCGCTGAAGGTCGGCGTCAGAAAGCCCGAAGCGCGGTCGCGCCGCTTGATGGGCACGGACGCGTAGGGCAGATACAGGATTGGCACATTCTTGACGCGGAAGGTCGGCCCCTTAACGCGCACGCGGTCGCCGATCTTGATTTCGGCGCGCGCGGCCTTGAAGCTCCACTTCGGGACGTTGTCCTCGCAGGCGGTGATCTCCGCGTTGACGGCGACGATGGTGTCGTAAGAGACCTTCTCGACGGAGTCGGCCGTGTAGTAGATGACCGTGCCGTCCTGCGTCTGGTTCGTGAAGCCCGTCGAGTTGATGAAGAAGCCCGTCTTGGTGCGGTAGTTCCACTCGGCGCGCGACCCCGTGATGCGCTGCTGGTCGCCCTGGTCGAAGACGACGTTGCCCTCGGCGACGACGCGGTTGCTGGCCTCGTAGACGGTCAGCTTGTCGGCCTGAAGACGAAATGTGCCAATGCGCGCGTCAACGTTCCCCTCATAGACGGCGACGACGGCCTCCTTCGGCCCCGTGACGGTCTCCTTGGCGGCCGTGACGGTCAGTTCCTCTGTGCCCTGCGCGGCGTCGCCGGTTGGCGCGACGCGGGGCGGACGGATGGGCGGCTGCTCCTGCGTCAGCGGATTGACGTTCGGCGTGTCCGTGATGGGGTTGGTGACCTGGCGGTCAACCGGGTTGGTCTCCTGCGCCGCGGCGGGCGCGAAGACGATGACCAGGCACACGACGAGCAGCGCGAGCCTGGGCCAAAATTTTGGCGTGGGGAAGACGTTACCCAAAGAAGAAATCGCAGACCTCCGCAGGCCGAACGCTGGGGCGCGCGCTCTCCAGCTCTCCGCGGAAGTGAGAATTGCGCGCCGACTTGGTTTGAAAATCCGGGCGATGCTAACACGGAAAAGCGGAAAGCGGAAAGCAGTGGTCAGTGGTCGGTGGTCAGTGGTCAGTGAAAAGAAAAACGCTTTTGTTCTTAACTGACCACTGACCACCGACCACTGACCACTGCTATTATGCTCTTAATGACGGAACACTTGTCGCTGATGATCGTCGCGGGCGAGCCCTCGGGCGACGCCCACGCGGCGGCCCTCGTGCGCGCGCTCAGGGAGGAAGCGGCCGAGGGCACGGAGTTTGAGTTTTTCGGGGCGACGGGCGCGCTGATGCGCGAGGCCGGCGTAGAGTCTGTGGTGCGCTCGGACGACCTGGCGATCATGGGGCTGGCCGAGGTCGGCCGGGCGCTGCCGAGGTTCTGGCGTGCCTTTCAGGCGCTCAAGCGCGCGGCCGTCGAGCGCAGGCCGCGTGCGGTCGTCCTCGTTGACTGGCCAGACTTCAACCTGCGCCTGGCCCGCGCGCTCCACAAGCGCGGCCTGCGCGTCATCTACTACATCAGCCCGCAGCTCTGGGCCTGGCGCGCCTACCGCGTCTGCAACGTGCGGCGCGACGTAGACCTGCTGCTCGCCATCCTCCCCTTCGAGCCTGAGTGGTACGAGGCGCGCGGCGTCCCGCACGTGCGCTTCGTCGGCCACCCGCTCGCGGGGCAGGTCAAGCCGCGCTACGGGCGCGAGGAGTTTTGCCGCCGCAACAATCTGGACTCGACGCGGCCGCTGGTGGCGCTCCTGCCGGGCAGCCGGCGCAAGGAGCTGGAGCGCATCCTGCCCCCGATGCTCGACGCCGCAAAGCTCTTGTCGCGCGAGCGGCCCGCGACGCAGTTCGTCGTCGCGCTGGCCCATAATCTCCCGCGCGAAGAGGTCGCGGGGACGGTCGCCGCCGCGGCGCGTGACAACCCCGCGCTAGACCTGCGCCTGGCGCAGCACGAGACGCGCGAAGCGCTCGGCGCGGCGGACGCGGCGGCCGTAGCCTCCGGGACCGCCACGCTCGAAGCCGCGCTGATAGACACGCCCTTCGTCATCGTCTACAAGGAGTCTTTCATAAATTGGCACACACTGGGCCGCCTCATCAGCGCCGAGCACTTCGGCTTGATAAATCTGATCGCGGGCGAGCGCCTGGTGACCGAGCTGATGCAGAACGATTTGACCGGCGAGCGGCTGGCGGAAGAACTGAAGGGGCTGTTGGAGCGGGAACGAAACGAGGAAGTGCGTGCGCGGCTCAAAGAGGCGGCCGCGCGGCTCGGCGAAGGGGGCGCGTCACGCCACGCCGCTCAAACCATTCTGCGCGCCATACGTGACTGGCAGTAGCGCGTAAGCGCTCTCCGGCGCGGCGAAGTTACCCGCCCTGCCTGTACTGGTTGCCCTGCGTGGCGTTGATGATGCAGATGATGTGTAGAATCAGCCCCGGAAGGATGAACAGGACGTAACCTATCGGGGTGAAGATTAGCCAGAGCACCCCTTCGCCGACGCGCCCCTTGTACATCTGGCCCACGCCTGGGATGAAGAGGCTTAAGATAGCCGCGATGCCGGGGTTCCACACAGGCTGCGCCGGGTACGGGTAGTGATAATGAATCTGCTGTGGCGGCTGTGGGCTCATCGCCTGGTTCGGCGCGGGCGAGACGAGCGGCGCGTTGGTCTTGGCCGCGAACGGCCGGCCGCACTGCGGGCAAGCCGCGGCGGACCTTGAGCAGGCGCGACCGCAATCCGGGCAGGGGAACAGATTCGGGTTGGCCATCAGCGGCGCAACCGGCTGGGGCGGAGTGGAATCCGCCATCCAGGAGTGAGTCGGCGGCGGGGTCACTTTAGTCCACGAGCCGCTCTGGTCCGGCAGCGGCAGCAGGTCGTTGCAGCGTTGACACCTGGCCTCTCCCGCCAGATTCACTAAACCACAATTAGCGCACTTGTTGATTGCCATAACGGTGCGGGCTGCGCCTCACAGCCGGTGAACGTTTCCGAAGGGGCGGGTCTGGCCTCAGGCAAAACGCCTCGACAAGGCTTCCCGCCGAACGAGTTCGACTCTACGGCGCGCTCATAAACCCTGTCAAGAATCATGGCCGTCTATTCTCCGCCGCCGACCTTTGCCTGCAACTCTCTAATCTGCCGGCGCAGCTCCTTAATCTCCTCGCGCATCTGCGGCAGGCGGTTGAGGTGCGCGTTGAGACGCTTGTACTGGTCTAGCGGTTGGACGGGGATGCCCCACCAGACGCCTGCGCGCACGATCTTGCCTGGCAGGACGCCGGCCTTCGAGCCTATGACCGCGCCGCTTTCGACGCGCGCGTGGTCGCCCATCCCGACCTGGCCGCCGATGACGGCGTCGTCTTCGATGACGGTGCTGCCAGAGATTCCAGTCTGCGCGGCGATGACGACGCGCCGGCCGATGCGGACGTTGTGGGCGATCTGCACGAGGTTATCAATCTTGGTCGCGCTGCCGATGCGCGTCTCGCCGAGCGCGCCGCGGTCAATGCACGTCGCGGCCCCAATCTCCACGTCGTCCTCTATGACGACTGTGCCAATTTGCGGGAACTTATGCCGCACGTTCTCCGCGTCCGGCACGTAGCCGAAGCCGTCTGCGCCGATGACCACACCGGCGTGCAGGATCACACGGTCGCCCAGAGTCACGTTGTCGTAGAGCACCACGTTCGGGTGGAGCACGCAGTCGCGCCCGACGCGAACGTTCTCGCCGAGATGCGCGCCCGCGAGAAGCTGCGAGCCTGCGCCGACGCTGGCCCCGGCGCAGATTTCCACGCGCGCGCCCACGAAGGCGCTCTCGTCCACGCTCGCGCTCTCGGCCACAATCGCGGTCGGGTGACGCGACGGCGCGCGCCGCTTCGGCGGGTGCAGCAACTCCGCGACGAGCGCGAAAGCGAGCTTAGGCCGCTTGACTTCGATGAGACACGGGCCGTCCACCTGCGCCCCTTCCGGCACAATCAGGCAGGAAGCGCCGGACGTGCGTGTACTTTCAAACAGCCTTGCGTCTTCGACGAAAGCTATCTCGCCCTCGGCCGCGCTCTCGACGCTCGCGACCCCTTTGATTACAGCACGGCCGTCGCCGCGCACGCGCCCGCCGACGTGCGCCGCCAGTTCCAGTACAGTCGCTTCTCTTCTCTCCGGGCTCATGGGGTTAAGACCTCTAGCGGCTCTTCCTTACGACGGCGGCCGGCGCGCGTGAAGCCGCGGCGCGAGGCGCGTATGAACTGGGCCAGATGCCGAACGTGCGGGTCGTCGATTCGGTCAAGTTCCGCGAGCGCGTCTTCGAGCGCGAGGCCCTCGCGGAAGAGAATCCTGTACGCCTCCTTCAGCGCCTGGCGCTCTTCGGCCGAGAAGCCCGCGCGTCTGAGGCCGACCGCGTTGAGTCCGCGCACGCGCGGCGGGTTGCCGTCCGTCGTGAAGAACGGGAGCACGTCCTGCACGATTTTGGACTTGCCGCCGACCATCGCGTAGCGCCCGATGCGTATGAACTGGTGGCAGCCGACGTTGTTCGAGAGGAAGGCGTGATCCTCGACCGTGATGTGCCCGGCGAGCGCCACCTCGTTGGCGAAGATGTTGTCGTCGCCGATGGCGCAATTGTGCGCGACGTGGACGCCGATCATCAGGAAGTTGCGCGAGCCGACGCGCGTCACCTCGCCCTCGCCGCTCGCGCGGTGCAGCGTCACATACTCGCGTATCAGATTATCGTCGCCGATTTCGAGGCGGCTCGGTTCATTCTTGAACTTTACGTCCTGCGGCTCGCCGCCCAGCACCGCGTGCTCGTAAATTCGGTTGCGCGCGCCCAGGCTGGTGAAGCGTTTGACGACGGCGTGCGCCCCGACCTCGCACCCTTCGCCGACGACCACGTCGTCCTCGATCACGGCGAAGGGGCCTACGCGGACGCCCGCCGCGACTTCCGCCCGCGGGCTGACGATGGCCGTCGGATGAATGCTCACGGGTCCATGGTAAATGGTAAACGGTAAATGGTAAATGGACAAAAGCAGTTTCTATTCACCATTTACGATTTGCTGGCGGCTGTTTTTCGCTTGCCTTTGCCCCGCTCAGCCTCTATCATGTCACGCTGCCTACTTTTGTGCGCAAAAGTGTGCGCGGGCGGCAGATATTTAAGCAATTTTTCATGCTCGGTCATCCGGGCGCGTCCAGGAGAACGATTCTTGTTTAGCGATCAATTCCGCAGGGGCGAGGCAGAAAAGGCCAGATTCAGCGGCGTCCGTAGCTCGCGGCTGATTTCCGGTCTGTCTGATGTCGCGTGGAAGGTATTCCAGTCGGTCAACCGCCGCCTGCCTGAAGGTGAGGCCATCCGCCCGACGTGGGCTCCGGGGCCGCTCCTGAAATCTTACGAGCGCTCGGCCCCGCCGCTGGGCTTCCCGCGCGAGACAGATAGCTTGTGCCCGCGCTGCGTCAAGGAAGTGCGCAGCGCAGTCATCACGGGCGAGACGACTCTGGAAACCCTGATGCACCAGCATCCGGGCGAGATCAAGGCGCAGATTCTGGAAGAGAACGGCCAGGTCATCATGCGTAAGACCTGCCCGAAGCACGGCGAGTTCACGGACGTGATGGCGACCGACCCGAAGTTTCTGGAGCGTATCGAGTCGCTCTTCTTCGGGCGCGACTTCCGCGCCGCAGAGGACAAGGAGATTCACAAGCACGGGACCTCCAATATCAAGTTCGGCCGCGGCGCTGTCTTGACGGTAGACCTGACGAACCGCTGCAACATGATGTGCGACCCGTGCTTCATGGACGCCAATCAGGTCGGCTACGTACACGAGCCCACGTTCGAGGACACGAAGGCTATCTTAGACCGCGCCGTCTCGTTTAAGCCGCGCCGCCAGATCATCATCCTCTTCTCGGGCGGCGAGCCGACGCTCTCTCCTTATTATCTGGAAGCGGTCGCCTACGCCAAGAAGGTAGGTTTCTACCGCATCCTGGCCGCCACGAACGGCATCCGCTTCGCCGAAGACATAGAGTTCTGCAAGGCCGCCAAGGAGGCAGGCCAGCACGGCGTCTATTTGCAATTCGACGGCGTGTCTGAGGAGAAGAACAAGCACCGCGGCGTCGGCAACCTCTTCGACGTGAAGCTGCGCGCGATTGAGAACCTGGCTGCGGTCGGCATCAAGGTGACGCTGGTCACGACCATCGTCAACACGATCAACAACGACGCCATCGGCCAGATCGTCGAGTTCGCCGCGCAGAACATAGACAAGGTTCAGACCATAGCCTTCCAGCCCGTCTCCTTCACGGGCCGCGACGAAGACATCTCCGACGACCTGCGCATCCGCCAGCGTTACACGCTCGCCGGCATGACGCACGACCTCAAAGACCAACTGGGAGGCCGCCTCCAACCCTTGCGCGACTGGTTCCCGCTCTCAAGCTATTCCGCGTTCACGAGCGTGATGGACATGCTCCAAGGGGCGGATGCGCCGTGGGGCTGGTCTAGCTGCAACTGCCATCCGAACTGCGGCATCTTCACGCTGATGGTCGTCAACCGCAAGACGGGCGAGTTCACCTCGCTCTTCGAGTTCTTCGACTACGAGCAGTTCATGAAGGACGTGGCCGTCATCACGGACACGGCGCGCGGGAAGAAGCTTTCCTACGCGCAGCTCGCGATGGCGATTTTGAGGAACTTTGACGCGCGGCGCGCGCCCGAGGGTTTTCCAGTCTCGCAGATCATCAACCTCTTCCGGCCGTCCTCGACCAACTCGAACTCGGATCGCAACGACCGCATGAAGACGCAACACGGCTCCGAAGACCCTGGCGACGTGTGGCGCGTCCTCTGCGTCGAGGGCATGTGGTTTCAGGATTTGTTCAACTACGACTTCCGCCGCACGGAGATGTGCGTGATTCCTTACGGCACGCAGGAGGGCGAAATCTCCTTCTGCGCCTACAACACGGGGGTCGGCTGGCGGCAGATTATTGAGAACATGCACAAGACGGCCAGCCTCGGCGACTGGTATCAGGAGCACGGCCGTCACGCCGTCTACGCCAAGGGCAAAGCCGTTCCGGGCATCTCCGGAAAGCACTCGCTGAGCCTGCCCGTCATCAACGCCATTCTGGCCGAAGACGCCGACGCGCACGCGCAAGCAGCCACGCCCTACCTCGTCGAAGAGAAGGAAGAGGCTGTAGTTTAATTCGCCCACGCAAGACTTTAGTTCCCGGTGACGAAGCGCTGCCTTGACCCAACCGCGAGGGCTCTTCGTCAAGACCGTCAAGGTCAAGACCTAGAGCGGGCACGAAGAGCGAATCCTTAATCCAGAGAAGCTGCGCGGCATCTACTTGTCGCGCAGCTTCTTTTTCGCCACTCCGACAGTAAAGTGTTGGCACTGTGATTGCCAACTTCACCTCGGAAGTGATTCTTACTGTCAGGAGTCCGGCGCATGAACAAGCTTATCCAAGCGCTTTTACTGTACCTGCTGCTCATTCAGACGACCTCTGTGTTGACCGCGGCCGCGCGGCCGCAAGCAACAAAAAGTATCCAACAGTCGCAGGAGGGCGTCGCGCCGCTCAGCAACCAGGACGTGCTCAGAATGGTCGAAGCAGGTTTCTCGCCCGAAACCATCCTTGCCACCATCAAGGCTTCACCCTGCGACTTCGTGACCACGCCCGCCGCGCTACAGCACTTGAAGGAAGCGGGCGTGCCGGACGCCGTGATTCTGGCGATGGTCATGGAGCCCAAAAGCAGCGAGGCGGTCAAAAGCCACGCGACGCCCGCGCCGCAAAGTCTCAGGGTGAAAATTCCCAACGGGCTGACGATTGAGGTCGAAGCGCCTTTCACAGTCAGCTCGCAGGAGGTGAAAAAAGGCGACGCGATCAGCTTTCGTGTGGTCAACCCGGTCAAGGTGGACGGCGTGGTGGTGGTCGCCGCGGGCGCGACGGCGACGGCGCGGGTGGTGAAGGCGAGCCGGGGCGGACATTTCGGGCGCGCCGGCCGGCTCAGTTGGGCGATGCAGGACGTCACGGCCGTTGACGGCACGCGGATTCCGCTTCAATCCTCCGGCAGAATCGTCGGCGACAGCAAAGGGGCTAAGGTCGCCACTCAAATGGTTATCACGGCGGTGGCCCTACCGCTCATCGCCCCTGTGGCGCTGCTGCACGGCTTCAAGCGCGGCGAGAACGCGATTCTTCCGGCGGGCAAAAGGTTTGAAGCGCTGACTCAAGGAGGGACTGAGATCGGCGCGGCCGCACAGTGAAAAGAAGGGCTGAGGAATAAGGGATGAAGTAAGAACTCTGTCTTTACTTCATCCCTTATCCCTCATCCCTCAGCCCTTCTTCTGTGGGCGCTGGACGGCGCGCAGTTCCGCCACCGTGTCGCGTATGCGGCCGGCCAGTTGTTCGATGGTCTCGACGCGGCGTCGTGCGGACTGGCTCAGCTCTTCGCGCAGGAGCAATTGGGCTTGGCCGATGACGCCCGTCAGCGGGTTGTTGATTTCGTGACGCACGTGCGCCACTAGGTCCGCGATCTCCGTCAGCCTCGCCTCGCACGCGGCGACCAGGGCGCGCAGACTCTCCTCCTGCCCGCCGCCCGCTGCGTCGCCCGTCTCCTCGGTACTCATCTGCCTTACCATCCCTTCGGGGAGTCCCCCGCACAAGAGAATGCCGCCCGGCAAGAGGCGAGAGGGCGGCTCGTGGTGTGTCCTCTCACGTCGTCCTCCCATTGTGCGTCCAATCCCCGACGCCCGGCAAGAGGAAAATGATTTGGAGGGTTTGCCCCTGTGAAGAAATTTGCCGGGACCGCGGTTGACAACCGGGGCGTCCGTACGTAAATTTATTGCCCGTGTTGGGAGGTCGTCCAATGGTAGGACTCCAGACTCTGGATCTGGCTATCGGGGTTCGAGTCCCTGCCTCCCAGATATCATAAAAGGGCAGCCCGCGGGCTGCCCTTTCTCCTTTGGGCGCCGTCCTCTTAAAGGTCTGGATTGACACCCGTCCGAAGTCTTGCTTATAGTTGGCTCTGCTTGAAAGCCATGTGCGTCGTGCTGAAGACAGAACATATTTGCATCGTCTGCGCCTGTTGTCGCTCCATTACGGAGGGGCGGCCGGGTGATGCTTGCGCGCGCGGAGGTTTGAGGTTGGAGAGTTAGACACCGCGAGAGAGCGAGGAGAGACCGAGGCCGCGAATTTCCCTGAAGGGAGTCGCGGCCGAAGCTTTTTATGAGCGGAAGAGTTTTGGCACAACCTGCGCGGGGCGGCGCTGTGGACGAGGTAACGCAGAGCGTCGGGAGCACTCCGCTCGTCCGGCTGCGGCGCGTGACGCGCGGACTCGTGCCGGCGGAGGTCTCCGTGTTCGCCAAGGCCGAGCACCTGAACCCAGGCGGCTCCGTCAAAGACCGCGCGGCGCTGGCGATGATTCTCGCGGGCGAGCGGTCGGGCCAGCTCCGCCCAGGCAAAATCATCCTCGACGCGACGAGCGGCAACACAGGCATCGCCTACGCCATGATCGGCGCGGCGCGCGGCTACGCGGTCGCGCTCTGCCTGCCGCGGAACGCGAGCCGCGAGCGCAAGCGTATCCTCAGCGCCTACGGGGCCGAGCTGATCGAGACAGACCCGATGGGCGGCACCGATGCCGCGCAACTGCGCGCGCGTGAGCTGGCGGCCGCGGAGCCGGACAAATATTTTTACCCGGACCAGTACAACAACGACGCCAACTGGCGCGCGCACTACGAAGGGACCGCGCCGGAAATCTGGGAGCAGACCGAAGGAAGAATCACGCACTTCCTCGCGGGCCTGGGCACTACGGGGACGTTCACGGGCGTCGGCCGCCGTCTCAAGGAGTACAACCCCTCGATTCGCCTCGTCTCTATGCAGCCGGACTCGCCGCTGCACGGCCTCGAAGGCATGAAGCACATGGCGACGGCGATTGTGCCAGGAATCTACGACCCGTCGCTCGCGGACGAGGAGGTCGAAGTCTCGACCGAGGACGCGCACGAGATGACGCGACGGCTCGCGCGCGAAGAAGGACTGTTAATAGGCGTCTCGTCGGGCGCGAACGTCTACGCGGCGCTGCGGCTGGCACGCTCGCTCTCGCCGGGTGCGGTCGTCGTCACAATCCTCTGCGACGGCGGGGGCAAATACGTGAGCGAGCATTTCTGGGAGGAAGAGAGATGATCAAGGTAGAGACACTGCTTCTCGAAGACATCAAGCGTCACGCCGAGCGCGAGTACCCAAGCGAGTGTTGCGGGCTGCTCATCGGTCGTATCGAAGACGATGGGCGCACGCGCGCCGTCGTCGAGACTTACCCGGTGGCGAACTCCTGGGGGGAGAGCGACACGATGCACCGCCGCATGCTGATACGGCCGCAGGATTACATGAATGCCGAGCGCCGCTTCAGTAAAGAGGGTCTAGGCGTCGTCGGCAACTACCACTCGCACCCGGACCACCCGGCCGTGCCCTCCGCGTTCGACCTGAAGAACCTCGCGCCCTGGGCGACGATGTCCTACGTCGTCGTCTCCGTGAGCGGCGGCCGCGCCGTCGAACTGCGCTCGTGGGAGTTGGAGGCAGACCATTCCCGCTTTAACGAAGAGCAAATCTTGAAAGGGAGTTAACCATGCCAGTCACCATCATCATCCCGACGGCCTTGCGCCAGTTCGCTGCGGGGAAGTCAGAGATCGAAGTCGAGGCACGGACGGCGGGCGAGGCGCTGGAGCGCCTGACGGGCGAGCACGCGGAGCTGCGCCGCCACCTCTACAACGACGCGAACAGGTTGCGCAGCTTCGTCAACGTCTACGTCAACGACGAAGACATACGTCACTCCGGCGGCGCGGACACGCCTTTGCAGGACGGCGACTCCGTCATGATCGTGCCCTCGATTGCGGGCGGCGCGACGACCGAAGATGAAGTGACGGCGGTCGGGCTTCCTTCCCTTTCCAACGACGAGATAGCGCGTTATAGCCGTCACCTCATCATGCCGGAGGTCGGGATGGAGGGGCAGCGCCGGCTCAAGGCGGCGAGCGTGTTGATGATTGGCACGGGTGGCCTGGGCGCTCCGACGGGGATGTACCTGGCGGCGGCGGGCGTCGGCCGGCTAGGGATACTCGACTTCGACGTGGTGGACGAGTCGAACCTACAGCGCCAGATCATACACGGCACAAAGGACGTGGGCCGGCCCAAAATCGAGTCGGCGCGCGACCGCCTGCACGACATCAACCCGCACGTCCAGTTGGATACTTACGAAGAGCGACTGACGAGCGAGAACGCGCTCCGGCTCTTCAAAGAGTACGACATCGTCGTGGACGGGACGGACAATTTCCCGACGCGCTATCTGGTCAACGACGCGTGCGTGCTGACGGGCAGGCCCAATGTCTACGGCTCCATCTTCCGTTTCGAGGGGCAGGCGTCCGTCTTCTGGGCCGAGCGCGGTGCGTGCTACCGCTGCCTGTACCCTGAGCCGCCGCCGCCTGGGCTCGTGCCGAGCTGCGCGGAGGGCGGCGTGCTCGGCGTGTTGCCCGGCATCGTCGGCGCGATTCAGGCCAGCGAGACCATCAAGCTCATCCTCGGGGCCGAAGGCGTGCTCGTCAACCGCCTGCTCCTGTTCGACGCCTGGCGGATGCGCTTCCGCGAGTTGAAGCTCAGGAAAGACCCGGCGTGCCCCATCTGCGGCGAGAACGCGTCGATTAAGGAGTTGATTGATTACGAAGAGTTCTGCGGTCTGCGTCCGCCCGTGCAGGAGGTACGGGCGGAAAGGGAGATAGAAGAGATTACGGCGGCGCGGCTCAAGGAGCGCATTGACCGCGGCGACGACCTACAGGTCATAGACGTGCGCGAGCCGAACGAGTATGAGATAGCGCGCCTTCCTGGCACAAAATTAATCCCGCTCGGCCAGGTCACGAGCCGCATGAACGAGATCGACCCGGCGCGCGAGACCATCGTCCACTGCAAGGGCGGCGTCCGCAGCGCCAAGGCCATACGCGCGCTGACCGAGGCCGGTTTCACAGGCAAGCTCGTCAACCTCAAGGGCGGCATCACCGCCTGGTCTGATGAGGTTGACCCGAGCGTGCCGAAGTATTAGGCCGATTAGTTAGGTTTTATCCCCGAAGGGGTCGGAACGTTTTTTACATCTGACCGGGGACGGCGCTCGCGCTTACGCGCTCGCTTGCCCCCGGCTATCTTGTGTGACCCCTGCGGGGTCAGACTCTGAACCTTTACCGCCTTCCCTCTTCTCCATCGGGACGTAGTCGCGTGTGCGGTGGCCCAGGTAAATCTGGCGTGGGCGGGCGATCTTCTGGTCGGGGTCGTTGAGCAGCTCGACCCACTGTGCGAGCCAGCCGGAGGTGCGCGGGATGGCGAAGAGCACCGGGAACATGTCCACGGGGAAGCGCATCGCCCTGTAAATAATCCCCGAATAGAAGTCCACGTTCGGGTAGAGCTTGCGCTTGACGAAGTAGTCGTCTTCGAGCGCGATGCGCTCCAACTCCAGCGCGAGGTCGAGGAGCGGGTCTTTGCCCGTCACCTCGAAGACCTCGTAGGCGATCTGCTTGATGATCCTGGCGCGCGGGTCGTAGTTCTTGTAGACGCGGTGACCGAAGCCCATCAACCGGAACTCGCCGGCCTTGACGCGCTTGACATACTCCGGCACGCGGTCAATCGAGCCGATCTCGTTGAGCATCCTCAAGACCGCCTCGTTGGCCCCGCCGTGGAGCGGGCCGTAGAGCGCGGCGGCCGCGCCCGCGAGCGCCGAGTAGGGGTCCGTGTGCGCGCTGCCGATGGAGCGCATGGCGTTGGTCGAGCAGTTCTGCTCGTGGTCCGCGTGGAGAATGAAGAGGACGCTCAGGGCACGCTCAAGCACGGGGTTCGGCTCGAACTTCAGCTCCGTCGTCTTGAACATCATGTTGAGGAAGTTGCCCTCGTAGGAGAGGTTGTTGTCGGGGTAGGCGTACTGCATGCCGATGCGGTGGCGGTAGGCGAAGGCGGCGATGGTCGGGACCTTGGCGATGAGGCGGTGAATCTGCTTCTGGCGGCACGCCCCGTCATCTATCTCCTTGGCCTCAGGGTAGAAGGTCGAGAGCGCGGCGACCATCGCCTCGAACATCCCCATCGGGTGCGCGTTGTAGTGGAAGCCGTCCAGGACCTTCTTGATGTTCTCGTTGATGAAGGTGTGGTAGGTGATGCTGTGCTTCCAGTCGGCCAACTGCCGCTCATTGGGCAGTTCGCCGTAGAGGAGCAGGTAAGCGACTTCGAGATAGCTGCTCTGCTCTGCGAGCTGGTCAATGGGGTAGCCGCGGTATTCGAGAATCCCAAGATCGCCGTCGATGTAAGTGATCGTGCTCTTGCACGAGGCCGTGTTCATGAACGCGGGGTCGTAGGTCATCAGGCCGAAGTCGTCGTCCGCAACCTTGATCTGGCGCAAGTCCACCGCGCGGATGGTGTCATTCTCGACGGGAATCTCGTACTGGCGGCCCGTCCGGTTGTCCGTAATCGTCAGCGTGTCGTTGCTCATCTTCCCTCCGCTCTCCTTGTGCTCACTTGTCGCGCTGCTGCGCCCCGCCGTCCGTTTCGAGCGATGCC
This sequence comes from uncultured Acidobacteriota bacterium, assembly GCA_963848875.1. Classification (GTDB taxonomy): domain Bacteria; phylum Acidobacteriota; class Blastocatellia; order Pyrinomonadales; family Pyrinomonadaceae; genus QHXM01. The sequence goes on along the minus strand of CAWKFJ010000005.1, from coordinate 1,683,324 downwards.
TGCGCGGCGGCCAGGCGCGCGACCGGAACGCGGAACGGCGAGCAACTGATGTAGTCGAGCCCGATCTCGTGGCAGAACCCTATGGAGCGCGGCTCGCCGCCGTGCTCGCCGCAGATGCCGACCTTGAGGCCCGGCTTGGCCTCGCGCCCGAGCGTCGTCCCCTTCTTAACCAGATAGCCGACGCCCTCGCGGTCCAGGACCTGGAACGGGTCGTCCGGCATGATCTTGTGCTCGACGTAGTAGGAGAGGAAGCGGCCCGAGTCGTCGCGCGAGAGGCCGTAGGTGGTCTGCGTCAGGTCGTTCGTGCCGAACGAGAAGAAGTCTGCGTGGGCCGCGATCTTGTCGGCGGTCAGCGCGGCGCGCGGCAGCTCGATCATCGTGCCGACCGTGTAGTCTATCGTCATTCCGTGCTCGCCCATCACCTGGCGCGCGACCTCGTGGATCAACTCCGACTGGTGGCGCAGCTCCTCCGCGGTCGAGACGAGCGGGACCATGATCTCAGGCTTGACGACGAGCCCCTCGCCCTGCACCTGGGCCGCGGCCTCGAAGATGGCGCGCACCTGCATGCGCGTCACTTCCGGGTAGACGAGGCCGAGGCGGCAGCCGCGGTGGCCGAGCATAGGGTTGTTCTCGCGGATGCGCTCGACCTGATGAAAGAGGCGGCGCTTCTCGTCTATCTGGTCGAGCGTGCGGTCCATGTCGCGGATGGTGCTGGCGCGTTGCAGCTCCATCTTCAGCTCCGAAAGCTCGCCCATCAGCTCGCGTATGTCGGGCAGGAACTCGTGGAGCGGCGGGTCTAACAGGCGGATGGTGACGGGCAGGCCCTGCATCGCCTGGAAGATGCCGACGAAGTCTTTGCGCTGGAGCGGGAGCAGTTTTTCGAGCGCCTTCTCGCGCTGGCCGACGCCCTCGGAGAGAATCATCTCGCGCATCGCCGCGAGCCTTCCCTCGCCGAAGAACATGTGCTCTGTGCGACACAGGCCGATGCCCTCGGCCCCGAACTCGCGCGCCACGCGCGAATCCTGCGGCGTGTCCGCGTTGGCCCGCACGCGCAGCCGCCGGAAATCGTCGGCCCACGTCATCAGCTCTTTAAAGTCGTCGCCGAGTTTAGGCTGCACGGTCGGGACTTGGCCCAGAAAGACGCGACCTGTCGAGCCGTCAACCGTGATCCATTCACCTTTGGGAACGACCGTGCCGTTCACGCTGAACTGCTGCTGCCCGTAGTCAATATTCAGTAGGCTTGCGCCACAGACACAGGATTTCCCCATGCCACGCGCGACCACGGCGGCGTGGCTTGTAGCGCCGCCGCGCGCGGTGACGATGGCCTGGGCGGCGACCATGCCGTGGAAGTCGTCGGGGCTGGTCTCCTGGCGGACGAGGATGACTTTCGCGCCGTCGCGGGCCATCTCCTCCGCCTCGTCCGGGTCGAAGACGACGCGACCCTGCGCGGCTCCGGGGCTCGCAGGCAGCCCCGTCGCCAAAACGGTCGTCTCCGCGTTCGGGTCAACGGTCGGGTGTAGAAGTTGGTCGAGTTGCTCGGGCGAGACGCGCTGGACGGCGGTCGCGCGGTCGATCAAGTCTTCGTGTACCATGTCCACGGCGACGCGGACGGCGGCCGCGCCGGTGCGCTTGCCCGTGCGCGTCTGGAGCATCCAGAGGCGGCCGCGCTCGATGGTGAACTCCACGTCCTGCATGTCGTGGTAGTGCTTTTCCAGGAGCTGCGTGATCTGGTTGAACTGCTCGTAGACTTCGGGCAACTCCTCCTTGAGCTGGCTGATGGGGTTCGGCGTGCGGATGCCCGCGACCACGTCCTCGCCCTGCGCGTTCAGGAGGTACTCGCCGTAGAGCGCCTTCTCGCCGGTCGAGGGGTTGCGCGTGAAGGCGACGCCCGTGCCGCTGTTCATCCCCATGTTGCCGAAGACCATCGCCTGGACGTTGACGGCCGTGCCGAGGTCGTCCGGGATGCGGTTGACGCGGCGGTAGTCCACGGCGCGCCGCCCCATCCACGAGTTGAAGACCGCCGCGATGGCGACGCGTAGTTGCTCGTAGGGGTCTTCAGGAATGGTGTGCTCGCTCTGCTCGGCGAAGATGATCTGCTTTTCGGCGGCGATGATTTCGCGCAGTTGGTCTGGCTGTAGGTCTGTGTCGCGGCCGCCCTCGGTCTGCGCTTTGAAGCGGTCCATGACGCGCTCGAACTTTTCGTGCGCGACGCCGATGACGATCTCGCCGAAGAGCGAGGCGAAGCGGCGGTAGGCGTCCAGGGCGAAGCGCAGGTCGTTGGTCTGCGTGGCGAGCCCTTGCACGGTCTTGTCGTTGAGGCCGAGGTTCAAGACGGTGTCCATCATGCCCGGCATGGAGAAGGCCGCGCCTGAGCGCACAGAGACCAGCAGCGGGTTATCGGGATGGCCGAAGCCCTTGCCCGTCTTCTCTTCGAGGCGGAGCAGGCCCTCTTTGACCTGCTCCCACATGCCTTCCGGGAACTGCTTGTTGTTCGCGTAAAAAGCGTTGCACGCCTCGGTCGTGACGACGAAGCCTGGGGGCACAGGGAGCCCCGCCCGCGTCATCTCGGCCAGGCCAGCGCCCTTGCCGCCCAGGAGCGACTTGTCCTCGCCGCTGCCCTCCTCGAAGAGATAGACCCACTTGCGATTCTGATTTTGGCTCATTGGATGATCCTTATAAAGCGGGGAAGATGACAGATTTCAAAGCCGAGGGCGGGGCGCGGGGTTTCCCCGGAGGCCCCGCCTCGAAGTTTCCGTTGGAACGCGGGCGCGTGCCGTCCAGGCGACGGCGGGGGTGGCCGTCGCGGCTCCGCCCTCGTTACGTTTACCGAAGTGCCGCGCCCCAGGGGCCTCTCCTCAGCCCGAGGTCGGAGGCGCGGGCGGCGCGATCTACTTTTACATGCCCAGCCCGCCGCCCACGTAAGAGGGCAGAAGGATTAAGCGCCAGATGAGCAGGAAGACACCGAGGGCGATTCCGGCTATCCCAAGAGGGGCCTGGATGCGCGCCATCTTCGCCATCACCGCGTCCCCGCTGCGTGCGGCGTCCGCGTTCTTACTCAGCGCGTACTTTTTAATCAGGCCGTAGCCCAGGAGCAGGCCCAGCGCGATGGCGACCAGGATGCCTATCATGTAGATGATACTGCCGAGGGGGGAGATGAACCTGAGGACGCTGAAGTTGTACGAGAGCACGTCGACAATCAGCAGGTACAGGCCCATCAGCAAGAGGATGATGCCGATCACGCCCTGGTACGGGACCAGTTTATCGAGCACCTCTTTGGCATTCGGCTGCTTGGAAGCGATGAGCGCGGGGATGGCGAGCGCGCCGGCAGCGATGAGCAACAACGCGAGTAAAATCATTGGGGAAGGTCTCCTCTACTGAAATTGGTTAAAGTCCAGAGTGTGGTGCGAACTATATTGCAATTTGCGGTTTTCGCCAACCGCAAAAAGACGCAGGGGGCGCTGAGAATTTGCCGGGAGCCCCACCTCAACTGACGCGAACGGTCAGACCCTCGCGGGCGAGCCGCCAGTCCAGAACTTCGACGTTCTCTTCGAGCAGCGCGCGCTCGACTTCCGGGCGACGGCCCTCGGCGCAGAGGAAGGCTATGCAGCCGCCGCCGCCAGCGCCGCAGACCTTGGCCGCCTCGGCCCCGTTCGCCAAAGCCTTCTCGACCAGCATGTCCATGTGCGGCGTCGTCACGCCTGGGGCCAGCCGCTTGCGGTTAGGGTACGCGTCGCGCATCGTGGCCGAGACCTCCTGCCAGTCGTTCACTCGCAGCGCCTCCCGGATGCGGGCGGCGGAGTCGCGTATGCCGTCGAAGAGCCTGAAGAGATCGGGGTCGCCGTCGATGTGGTTCTTCGTGATCTCCCAGTTGTTCGTGCCCGAAAGGCGCGGCTCGCCCGTGTAGCAGATGGCGATGCGGCGCTCTAAGGTCTCCTCGTCAATCTTCAGCTCCTCGCGCTCGATGCCGTCGGGCCGAAAGCGCAGGCTGTTGACGCCACCGTGCAGCGCCGGGAAATAGTCCTGAAAGCCGGCGGGGACGCGGATGACGGTCGTCTCGACGTTGGCGGCGATGGTGACGTACTTGCGCTCGTCGTAGCGGTCGCCCACCAGTTTATTGAGCGCGCCGATGCAGGCGATGTTCAAGGCGCTTGAGCCGGCGAGCCCCGCGCCCGCGGGGGCCTCGCTGTGGGCTATCAGGTGAAAGCCGACCGTCGGCTTGAAGAAGTGTACGAGCTTCGAGACCAGCTCCAGCCGCTCCTCGCGGATTAAGTCCTCTATGGCCTCAAGGTGCGTCTCGAAGCTGACCTTGCGGTCGCGCGATTCCAGCACGATGCGCCCGTCGTCGCGCGTCTCGATGCGGCAGGAGGCGCGCAGGTTGATGGCGAAGTTGACGGTCGAGGCCCCAGGGTGGAACAGGTAGAGCGGCCAGATGTCTATGGTTCCCCCGGCTAGGTCAACGCGCGTCGGGGCGGATGATTCGATAAGCATATGAAGACAGAATACAGGAGTCAGGAGTCAGAATACAGGAGTCAGAATACAGAAGTCAGGAGGCAGAAGAAAAGCCTGCGCCGGTTTTTCTTTGCTTCTGACTTCTGACTCCTGACTTCTGACTCCTGTGCTTAGTCTCCCCCGCTCTCGCTGCTCTTGGAGGCGGGCTGCTCGTGCTGGGCGGATGAGTCTTTGCGGCGGTGCGGCAGGTGCATGCGCTCCTGTATCTCTTCCTTGAACTCCTGGACCTCGACCTTGATCTCGTGAATCCTCTCCTGCGCGGCGTGCTCCAGCTCTTTGAGCTTCTCGGGGTTCGCCTCCTCGACCTTCTTGCTGAGCCAGAAGCGCTCGACCACGTAGAAGCCGGCCACGCCGACGACGAGGATGACGAGCAGGTAGACAGTGATGTTCTGCACGTCGCCGATGACGCGCGTGATCGTCCCGCTGAACATGTAGCCGACGCCGCTTAAGACCACCACCCACGCGGCGCAGCTCGCCACCGTCCAGAGCAGGAATTTGACGAGCGGCATGCGGCCGACGCCGTAGAAGACGCACGAAGCGATGCGCAGCCCGTAGATGTACTTGACGATGAAGATGGAGAGCGTGCCGAACTTTTCGACCAGCTTGACGATGCGCGGCGCGGCCATCTTGTAGAAGCGAAAGTTGCGCACGCCCCGCTCGAAGCCGCGCCCGCCCGCGTAGGCCAGGCTGTCGCCGACCACGCCGCCGAGCGTGCCCGCGGCCAGGACCTGAGCGAAGCCGTACTCGCCGAAGACGCCGTGGTGCGCCAGAACGCCGGCCAGCAAGAGCGTAATGTCGCCCTCCCACATCGTCAGGGCGAAGACGGCGTAGAGGCCGTAGGTCCCTATCAGCCTGTAGAAGAAGCTGCCCTCCATTGTGTCCGTGAGCAGGACCGGACTGCTCCCCGCCCCGAGCGCCAGGGAGATAAGGGCGTAAAGGATAAACTGACCCGTTAGTCCGTAAAGGTAACTCAAAGCCATATAGCAAAATGAGCGGGAAGCGTCCCTCGGTTCCAGCCGGGCCGTGTCTTGCGGCCGGCCGTCAACCTCCAGCCCTTTTCTCAGTCTTCCTTCTCAGGGGGCGGCTTGACGACGAGCACGGGGCACGGCGCGTGGCGCACGACGGCCTCTGCGGTCGAGCCGAAGAGGATGCGCCCCAATCCCGTGCGGCCGTGCGACGAGATGACGATCAGGTCGCAGCCTCGCTCCTCGGCCGTGCGGACGATCTCCGTGGCCGGGTCGCCGTGGGCGATGACCTCCTCGACTTCGAGGCCGGCGCACTCCTCGCAGCCGGCGATCTTCGGCAACTCGCGCGTCGCGGAGTCCTCCATCTGCTCGCTGATGTCCGCGATGGGGAGCGGCTCGGTAATCCCCGTGTAACCGACGGTCGGCATGACCGGCTCGATGACGTGGACGCAGAGGAGCTTTGCGCCAGAGTCGCGCGCCAGTTCGGTCGCGTAGGAGAGCGCGTGGCTGGCGCACTCGCTGAAATCCGTCGGCAATAATATAGAGCGAAGACGCATAAGATAAAGCAGCATTCAGGAGTCAGAAGTCAGAATACAGAATGAAAGGCTGAAACCCGTTTTTATTCTGACTCCTGACTCCTGACTTCTGACTCCTGGCTCAGGCATTCTACACGGAGAAGTGCTTGTTTGACAGTCCCCTAAACCGTTTATTACAATGCGCGAGACTCCTGCCCCATGAATTTATTCTGAGACTTCAGTCGGCAGACCCGAAAAGATGGCGCAGCCCCCTCAATCAACAGCGAATTTCATAGGCGTGGACGTCTCCGGCCAGACCCTCAACGTCGCCCTCGTGGGCGCGGAGGGCGCGGTTTTGGAGCGCCGCGAGGAGCCGATTGACCGCGACGCGCTGGTCGCTCAAATAACGCGCGCCATCTCTGCCCTGCGCGATGTCGCGCCCGAAATCGCCGCCATAGGCATAGGCATTCCGGGGCTCGTCAACCGGCAGACCGACCGCGTCATCGTTTCGACAGACCTGCCCTCGGTCGTGCGCGGCGACTTCCACGCCGAGATGGAGCGGGCGACGGGCCTGCGCGTGGAGCTTGAGAACGACGCCAACGCGGCGGCCTACGGCGAGTACAAGGCGGGGGCCGGCCGCGGCAGCCGCGACATGTTCTACGCGACCATCGGCGCAGGCATCGGCGGCGCGATCATCCTGGGCGGCAAGCTCTGGCTCGGCGCGAGCGGCTTCGCCGGCGAGTTCGGCCACATCACGATTGACGCCGAGGGGATAGAGTGCGTCTGCGGCAACGCGGGCTGTCTGGAGACGGTCGCCTCTGGGCCCAACATCGTGCGGCGGGCCAACGAGCGGCTCTATCGCGACAACACCTCTTCGCTCTCGCGCCTTGCCATCAACAAGGAGTTCACGGCCACAGACGTGGTGCATGAGGCGCAGAACGGCGACGACTTCTCGCTGATGATGCTGGAGCGCACGGGCAAGTCCATCGGCGCGGCCGTCGCCTCCGTCATCAACCTGCTCAACATAGAGCGAATCGTCCTGGGCGGCGGCGTCATGGAGGCCGGTCCCCTGATTATGGACGCCATCATCAGCGAGGCCGAGCGCCGCGCCTTCCAGCCCTGCTTCGAGGCCACGCAGATCGTCGCCGCCGCCCTCGGCCCCGACGCCGTCACCGTCGGCGCGGCCTTGCTGGCGCGCGACGCCACACCCGAATAGCACAAAACGGCCTGCGAATGAAAAAGGAGGGCGAGTTGCAAACCAACTCGCCCTCCGACCCTCCCCTTGCTCGTCCTGTTCACGTCACTACCCTGAATGAGGATCGACGCGACGCGAAACTGTTGAGCGGCCGCGCCGCCCTGAACTTTCTCCCCCGGCCGCTTTTACCTTCGCCTGCCACAGGAAGTCCTCACTCAAAGACTATCCGCGTTGCAAGGTCTGGTTAAGTTGTGGGGGGATGGGCCGGACTATAAGGTGTACGCGCGCGACTTGTCTGCACGCAAGCGTACCGACCTTCGCCCCGCGGCTGACCAATGATCGCGCGCGTTCATGTCAAACAGGCTCGGCGTGCGCCTAAGTACAGAAGCGTACAGATTGGCGCCCCGCCCAGCCTGTACATTATGAGCCAGCATTCCGCGGATACTTTTAATGATGAGAGTTCCCCAATCGCCCCCCGTCATCGTCGTCGTGGAGGACGACGACGACAGCCGGACGATGATGAAGCAACTGCTTGTGATGAAGGGCTACGCCGTGGTCGAGGCCAGGGACGGGCTCGAAGCCCTCAGGGCCGTCGAGGGGCAGTGTCCTCACCTGATCCTGATGGACTTGAGCCTGCCGCTGATGGACGGCCTGGACGCGGCGCGCGCCATGCGTGGCCACGCGCACCTGCGCGACGTGCCCATCATCGCCCTCTCAGGCCACGAGGCGGCAGACTACGAGGCGGCCGCCCTCGCCGCCGGCTACACAGGCTACATGACCAAGCCCATCGACTTCGACCTCCTGGAGCAACTGCTCGACCGCTTATGAAAGTCCCGTCGGGACTCGTCAATCGCCTGCCGTTTCCTCGGTCCCCGTTTCTTTCTGCTTTCGTGTCATTTCTCCACTTTTTTTCTGCGGCGGCAATCGGTTATTTGAAAAACAGAAAGCATCTGGTAAAGTAGTCGGCACTTGGCATTACTTCAAAGGCAGTGAACCGACTTGGGGATCAAGGCACATGTGTCTCGATTACGGAATCGAGATGACTGCCGGATTGTCGTGCCGTAGTTTACCTTCAATCTACCAGCGCCCCAGAGCTTCGACTGCCCGTGCGTTAGTTCGCTTCTCGTAGAGGTATGAACGAAAGGCTGGGGCGATGCCTCAAATTTTTCATCACAGTACCAATTTCTTAGCCAGGCTATCGCTCTTCGGGGCCATCTTTATCATCCTCGGCGCGCTCTGGGTGGTCGCCGCTATCCACCGCTCGTCCTGGGGTACGGGGGCCTTCGTCGAGCGCGAGCAGCCCGTCCAGTTCAGCCACAAGCATCACTCTGGCGACGACGGGATAGACTGCCGCTACTGCCACACCACGGTCGAGACCTCCGCGTCGGCCGGGATGCCCTCGACGCAAGTCTGCATGAACTGTCACTCGCAGATTTGGTCCGATAGTCCATATTTGGAGCCCGTGCGCGAAAGCTACCGGACGGGCAAGCCGATTGAATGGACGCGCGTCCACGACCTGCCCGACTTCGTCTATTTCAACCACAGCATTCACGTCAACAAGGGCGTCGGCTGCTCGACCTGCCACGGCAACGTCAGCCAGATGCCCTTGATGTACCAGTTCTCGTCGCTGCAAATGGAGTGGTGTCTGACTTGCCACCGCAACCCCGAAAAGTTTTTGAGGGAGAAGCAGGACGACGTTTTCAAGATGGACTGGGAGCCCGCCGCGGACCAGGCGGCGAAAGGCGCGGCCCTCGCCCAGGAGCGAAGGATTCCAGATACGCACGTGCTCACGAGTTGCTCGACGTGCCACAGGTAGAAGGAACCATTTTTTCAAGATGCCTAGCAAAGACAGCCACCAGAACTTCGCCCTGATGCGCGAGCGCATCCTGGCCGAGCAGGACGGGCCGCGCTACTGGCGCAGCCTCGAAGAGCTGGCCGACACGCCTGAGTTCCGCGAGTTCGTCGAGCGCGAGTACCCGCAGCACGCGGAGGAGTGGCACGACGCAGTCGGCCGCCGCAACTTCATCAAGCTGATGGGGGCCAGCCTGGCGCTCGCGGGCCTGAGCGCCTGCGCCTATCAGCCGCCCGAAAAGATCGTCCCCTACGTAGACCAGCCCGAAGAGTTAGTCCCAGGCAAGCCGCTCTTCTTCGCCACGGCGATGCCGCTCGGCGGCACGGCCACGCCCTTGCTCGTCAGGAGCAACGAGGGCCGCCCGACCAAGGTCGAAGGCAACCCGGACCATCCGAACAACCGCGCCGCGGACCCGAACGTCAAGGGCACGAGCGCGACGGACCTCTTCGCGCAAGCTTCTATCCTGACGCTCTACGACCCAGACCGCTCGCAAGTCCTGACCTACCGCGAAGAGATTCGCGCCTGGCCGGCCTTCGTCGCCGAGATGCGGACGGCGCTCGAAGAGCAGCGCAAGACTCAGGGCGCGGGCTTCAGAATCCTGACCGAGGCAGTCTCGTCGCCGACGCTCGCCGCGCAACTGCGCGCCATCCTGACGGAGTTCCCTGCGGCCAAGTGGCACCAGTACGAACCGGCGGGCCGCGCGGGCGCGCAAGCCGGCGCGGTCGCAGCCTTCGGCGAGCCCATCAACACCGTCTACCGCTTCGACCAGGCCGAGCGCATCCTGTCGATTGACTCTGACTTTCTCAACTGCGGCCCCGGAAACCTGCGCCACGCACGCGACTTCGCCGCGATGCGCCGCGTGACCGAAGAGCGCAAGGCGATGAACCGGCTCTACGCTATCGAGTCTACGCCGACCAACACGGGCGCGATGGCCGACCACAGGCTGAGCGTGCGCCCGAGCGAAGTCGAGCCGACCGAGCGCGCGATAGCCGCGGCGCTCGGCGGCCAGGGCGTCACCGTCAAGACGGACGCGCGCCCCGCCGGCGCGACCTCCGCGCCCGCCCCTTGGGTCAACGCCGTCGCGCGCGACCTGCGCGAGAACGCCGGCCGCAGCATCGTCATCGCGGGCGACGAGCAGCCGGCCGCAGTCCACGCGCTCGCGCACGCCATGAACGAGGCGCTCGGCAACGTCGGCAAGACAGTCTTCTACACAGAGCCGATTGAAGCGCGCCCCGAAGACCACACGGCGTCGCTGCGCGAGCTGGTCAACGACATAGACGGCAAGCGTGTCCAACTGCTCGTCATCCTCGGCGGCAACCCCGCTTACACGACGCCCGCCGACTTGAAACTCGATCTGGCGCGGCTCGACAAAGTCGCGCTGCGCGTTCACCTGAGCCTCTACAAGGACGAGACCTCGGAATTGTGCCATTGGCACGTTCCCGAAGCGCACTACCTCGAAGCCTGGAGCGACGCGCGCACCTACGACGGCACGGTCTCCATCATCCAGCCCTTAATCATGCCGCTCTACGGCGGCCACAGCGCGCACGAGCTGCTGGCCGTCTTCTCGGACGAGTCCGACCGCAGCGGCTACGATATCGTCCGCAACTTCTGGCTCGGGCAGATGGGGAGCCCCGGCGGCCAGACTCAGCCGGCCGCGGCGGGCGGCCAGGCTTCATTAAATTTCGCCAACAAACCTCTCCTGACCGCGCCGCTGACGGACGCCTCGACGGACGCCGAACTGGCCTGGCGCAAAATCTTGCACGACGGCTTCGTCCCGAACACGGCGGCCAAGCCGCGCGAGGGTTTATCGGTTCGCGCTCCGGGCGAGGGCGACGTGACGCCTGCCCCGCCGCCCGCCGCCGGCGGCTTCGAGATAGTCTTTCGCACGGACCCATCCATCTACGACGGGCGCTTTTCCAACAACGGCTGGCTCCAGGAACTGCCGAAGCCCGTCAACAAGCTGACGTGGGACAACGCCGCGCTCCTGAGCCCCGCGACCGCCAGGCAGTTGGGCGCGACTCAAAAAATTGGCACACACGGCGGCGACGTTCACGTTGACACGGTGACCATAGAATACGGCGGGCGCAGCGTCGTCGCGCCCATCTGGATTACGCCGGGGCAGCCAGACAATGTCGTCACCGTCCACCTGGGCTACGGCCGCACGCGCGCCGGCCGCTCCGGCACCGGCCTCGGCTTCAACGCCTACGCCATCCGCACCGCCGACTCGCCCTGGTTCGGCGGCGGGGCCAAAGTGACGAAGACCGGCGAGCAGCACTCGCTCGCTACCAGTCAGCTTCATCACATGATGGAGAACCGCGACCCCGTGCGCTTGCAGACGCTGGCCGAATACCTGCACGAGCCAGAGAAGGCGAAAGAGGGCGACGAGCACGGCGTCCCGCACGGCGAGTCCGGCTACGACGAGTCCATGTACCCGCAGTGGGACTACAAGCAAAGGGACTACGCCTGGGGCATGGCCATTGACGTCAGCTCCTGCGTCGGCTGCAACGCCTGCGTCGTCGCCTGCCAGTCGGAGAACAACATCCCCATCGTCGGCAAGGAGCAGGTGCAGCGTAGCCGCGAGATGCACTGGCTGAGGATTGATAGCTACTTCAAGGGCGACGAGGACAACCCGGAAGGCCCGTACTTCCAGCCCGTCCCCTGCATGCATTGCGAGCAGGCCCCGTGCGAGCCGGTCTGCCCCGTCCACGCGACGGTACATAGCGCCGAGGGCCTGAACGACATGGTCTACAACCGCTGCGTCGGCACGCGGTATTGTTCCAACAACTGCCCGTACAAGGTCCGCCACTTCAACTTCCTGCTCTACCAGGATTGGAACACGCCGACTTATCAACTGATGCGCAACCCGGAGGTGTCGGTGCGCAGCCGCGGCGTGATGGAGAAGTGTACCTACTGCGTGCAGCGCATCCAGTGGGGCAAGATCGAGGCCGAGAAGGAGGGGCGCAAGGTGGCCGACGGCGAAATCGTCACAGCCTGCCAGGCGGTCTGCCCGACCGAGGCCATCGTCTTCGGCAACATCAACGACCCCGCAAGCCGCGTGTCCAAGTTGAAGGCCGAGCAGCGCAACTATTCGCTGCTCCCGGACCTCAACACGCAGCCGCGCACGACGTACCTGGCGGCGCTGAAGAACCCGAACGAAGAGATCACGAAGAAGGCGTAGAGACGTTATGTCATCAGAAGTGGATCAACCACACGACGACGTTCGCATACACAAGACCGAGACGGCTCCGCTCATCGAGCCGGGGCACACCTTCGCGTCCGTAACGGACAAGATCAGCACGCTCGTCCTGAAACGCAAGACGCCGATCTGGTGGTTCATAGGCTTCGCCATCGCCTTCTCGATCACGATGATCCTGATGCTGACGATCACGAACCTCGTCTTCACAGGCATCGGCATCTGGGGCAACAACGTCCCCGTCGGGTGGGCCTTCGACATCATCAACTTCGTCTGGTGGATCGGCATCGGCCACGCGGGCACACTCATCTCCGCGATTCTACTTCTTCTCCGCCAGGAGTGGCGCACGTCCATCAACCGCTTCGCGGAAGCGATGACGCTCTTTGCGGTCGCCTGCGCCGGTCTCTTTCCTTTGCTCCACACGGGCCGGCCGTGGCTCGCCTACTGGCTCTTCCCCTACCCGAACACGATGGGGATTCAGCCGCAGTTCCGCAGCCCTTTGATGTGGGACGTGTTCGCCGTCTCGACCTACGCGACCGTCTCCGCGCTCTTCTGGTTCATCGGACTCATTCCCGACTTCGCCACTTTGCGCGACCGCGCCAAGAGCACGGGCTGGAAAAAGGTTTACGGCCTGCTGGCGATGGGCTGGCGCGGGAGCGCGCGCCACTGGCTCCGCTACGAGGCGGCTTACCTGCTGCTCGCCGGACTTGCCACGCCGCTCGTCCTGTCGGTTCACACCATCGTCAGCTTCGACTTCGCCGTCTCGCAGATTCCGGGCTGGCACGCGACCATCTTCCCGCCCTACTTCGTCGCGGGCGCCATCTACGCGGGCTTTGCGATGGTCTTGACGCTGACGATTCCGCTCAGGAAGTGGTACGGCCTCGAAGACTTCATCACCATGCGCCACATACACAATATGGCGAAAGTGATGCTGGCGACCGGATTGATCGTCCTCTACGGCTACGTGATGGAGGCGTTCTTTGGCTGGTACAGCGCCAACGAGTACGAGAGCTTCATGATCTGGAATCGGATGACAGGGCCGTACGCCTACTTCTACTGGGCGCTGATTCTGTGCAACGGCCTCATCCCACAGCTTCTCTGGTCGAAGAAGATTAGAAGCAATTTGCTGGTTCTCTGGTTGATCTCGATTGTCGTCGGCGTCGGCATGTGGCTGGAGCGCTTCGTCATCATCGTGACGAGCCTGCACCGCGACTTTCTGCCCTCAAGCTGGGGCATGTACAGCCCGACCATCTGGGACTGGACGATGTTCATAGGGACCATCGGGCTCTTTTTCAGCCTGCTGTTCCTCTTCATACGCTTCCTGCCCATCATCTCGATCTTCGAGATGCGGACGATACTGCCGCAGGCGGAAGTCGAAGAGGAGCACGCGTGAGGAGCAGTGGTCAGTGGTCGGTGGTCAGTGGTCAGTTAAAACAACTGGCTTTCTAACTGACCACTGACCACCGACCACTGACCACTGAGAAGTCATGGAAACGAAACCGCCGCTCTACGGCCTGATGGCCGAATTCGACAGCCCGACGGATGTGGTCGAGGCCGCGCGCGCGACTTACGACGCGGGCTACCGCCGCATCAACGCCTACTCGCCGTATCCGATTGAAGAGCTGGCCGAGGCCATAGGCTTTCACCGTACGCGCCTGCCCGTCATCGTGCTCATCGGTGGCATCCTCGGCGGCCTGATAGGCTACGGGTTGCAGTATTACGTGGCGGTGATTGATTACCCGATTAACGTCGGCGGGCGCCCCTTGCACAGTTGGCCGTCGTTCATGCCGATTACGTTCGAGATGACGGTGCTGTTCGCGGCCTTCGCGGCGGTCTTCGGGATGCTGGCTCTGAACAAGCTGCCGCAGCCCTATCACCCCGTCTTCAACGCCGAGCGCTTCGCCCTGGCCTCGCGCGACCGCTTCTTCCTTGTGATAGAGGCGCGCGACCCCAAGTTCGACCACGACAAGGCGCGCCAGTTTCTGTTGAGCTTGAGTCCCAAAGAGGTGGTTGATGTCGAGCAATAAAAGGCAGGAGTCAGAAGTCAGGAGTCAGGAGTCAGGAGCCGCAATGTCGCGTAGGGTCTTTCACTGCCTGCTGCTCGCTGCCTGCTGCCTGCTGCTTTTCGGTTGCAGGCAGGACATGCAGGATCAGCCGCGCTACGAGGTCTACGAGCCGAGCAGCTTCTTCAAGGATGGGCTGTCGTCGCGCCGCCCCGTAGAGGGCACCGTGCCGCGCGGCTACCTGCGGGCCGACAAGCAGCTTTACACGGGCAAGAAGGACACGGCCGGCGGGGCGCGTCCAGCGGGCGGCGCTGCGCAAGCCGGCGGGAACACTAACGCGGGAGAGAGCGGCGCGGCGGAAGCCGGCGCACAGATGAACGGCAACTCGAACGCGCAAGTGGCTGCGGGCGGCGGTAACGCAAACGCGAACGCTCAGGGCCCCACTAACGCGGCGCAGGGTAACGCGAACAGTTCTCAGCAGGCCGCGGCCGGCGAGGCGGACGACGCGGACACTTTCCCGTTCCCTGTGACTGAAGACGTGGTCAGGCGCGGGCGACAGCGTTACGAAATCTTCTGCGCGATGTGCCACGGCCCGGTCGGACAGGGCGACGGCATGATCGTGCGGCGCGGCTACCGCCAGCCGCCCTCCTACCACGAGGACCGCCTGCGGCGCGCGCCCGTCGGCTACTTCTTCCGCGTGATGACCGAAGGCTTCGGCGCGATGCCGTCCTACAAGTCGCAGGTGCCCGTGCAGGACCGCTGGGCGATTGCCGCCTACATACGCGCCTTGCAGTTGAGCCAGATGAACCTGCGGAGCGCGCCCTCTGCGGAGGCTCCCGCCGAGGGGCACAACGAGACCGGAGGACACAGATAGTGGCGGAGACGAGAGTGCAAAACCTGACCTACCCCGCTCCGCGCGAGATGGCACGCTACCAGCAGCTCGCCCTGATAGTCGGCGCGGTCTTCATGCTCCTGCTCGTGGCGGGCGCGTTCGTCCCGGCCTTGGGCGGCCCGGCCCAGTTCTTCCGCTCCTATCTGGTGGGCTACATCTTCTGGGTCGGCATCACGCTTGGCTGCCTCGGGCTCCTGCTCCTCCAGCACGTCATCACGGGCGCGTGGGGCCTCGTCATCCGCCGCGTGCTCGAAGCCGGGACGCGCACGCTGCCGCTGATGATAGTGCTCTTCATTCCGATAATCTTCGGCATGAAGTACCTCTACGAGTGGATGCACATCAACGAGGTCACGGAGGAGACCGTCCGCGCGATTCTCGAAAAGAAGCGGCCGTACCTTAACTTCCCCTTCTTCGTGATTCGCACGTTCATCTACTTCGCCATCTGGTTCGGGCTGATGTATCTGCTGAACCACTGGTCTGCGGAGCAGGACCGCACGGCCGACCGTGGGTTGACGCGGAAGATGAACGTCCTGAGCGGCCCCGGCATCATCCTCTTCATATTGACGGTGACGTTCGCCTCCGTTGACTGGGTGATGTCGCTCAACCCCGAATGGTTCTCGACCATCTACGGCCTGCTCTACGTCGCCGGGTGGACGCTCTCGGCCTTCTCGCTGGTCATCGCCGTGATGGTCTACCTCTCGACGCGCCCGCCTTTGGAAGGCGTGGTGCGCGCGCCGCACTTTCACGACCTGGGCAAGCTCCTGCTCGCCTTCGTCATGCTGTGGGCTTACTTTGCGTTCTCGCAGTTTCTCATCATCTGGTCGGGCAACATCCCGGAGGAGACGAAGTGGTATCTGCAACGCCTGCGCGGCGGCTGGGGGTTTGTCGGCATAGGGCTCGTCATTCTTCACTTCGCGCTCCCCTTCTTCCTCCTGCTCTCGCGCGATTTGAAGCGCAACGCGCGCCGGCTGGCGACCATCGCGGGGCTCATCTTCCTGATGCGATTGATTGACGTGTTCTGGCTGATCGAGCCGGAGTTCAACCGCGAGCACTTCCGCTTCAGTTGGATGGACGCGGCAGCGCCCTTGGCCCTCGGCGGCCTCTGGCTCGCGTTCTTCATCTGGCAACTGCGGCTGCGCCCGCTCCTTCCCTTTAACGATCCGAGCTTCGACGAGGCCGTCGAGCACGGGCGGCGCGGTGGACATTAACGGCGGCGGGTTGAGTCATTTTGGAGGCGATTTAGTAATGGCTAGGCTTGGGCACAGGAAAAAGGACGACATACACGTGACGCCGGACGTGACGCACATCCAGAACCCGGACGTGAGCCACGAGGCGAGCGACGTGAACGTCGGCTCGATCATCAAGTTCGTCATAGGGCTCTTCGTCCTGACCGTGGTCACGTTCGTGCTGATGAAGCTGCTCTTCAAGGTCCTGGAAGACCGCGCGGCGAAGTTAGACCCGCCGGCGCGGCCGATGGCCCTGACCGAACAGGAGCGCCTGCCGCCCGAGCCGCGCCTACAGGCCGCGCCCGGCTTCGGCGTTCAGGCGAGCAAAGACAAGCGCATCAACCTGCAACTGCGCGAGCCGCAAGCCGAGTACAACGAGCTGCGCAAGATTTGGAGCGGGATGTTGGAGGGCAAGCCGGACCCGCGCACGGGCCAGATGGGGATGCCGATTGACGAGGCCATGAAGCGCGTCGTCGAAGATGGGAGCCTGCGCAGCCGCGCGCCCGCCGCCAACCAGGAGCAGCTAGATATCAAGGGGATGGATGTCCCCTCGTTCCAAAGCTCCGGCCGGATGCCGGAAAAGAGAGACCAATGAGGAAAGCAGTGGTCAGTAGTCAGTGGTCAGTGGTCAGTGAAAGAAAGGCCGAAGGCGGAAGTGTGCGGGCCGTAGGCGGGCGTGTGTTTTTCGTCTGCCTGCTGCTCGTTGCTTCCTGCTCGCTTTCTCTCGCGCAGGGCAGACTCTACAACGGCACGTCGCCGCTCTACAGCCCGCGGCCGGAGTTGGGTCCGACGGGGAGCGGGCTGCCGGAGGCGTTGCGCGAGGTGAAGATCGAGCAGAGGTTGAATGAGCAGGTCCCGCTCGACCTCAAGTTCAGAGACGAGACGGGGCGCGAGGTCGCGCTCGGCGAGTATTTCAAAGGCGGAAAGCCTGTCGTCCTCTCGCTCGTCTTCTACAAGTGCCCGATGCTCTGCGACCAGATACTGACGGGGCTGCTCGGCGGATTGCGCTCCATCAGCTTCGATGTGGGGCGTGAGTTCGAGGTCGTGACCGTCAGCTTCGACCCGCGCGAGACGCCGGAACTGGCCGCCGAGAAGAAGCAGAATTTTATACAACGCTACAACCGCCCAGGCGCGGGCGACGGCTGGCATTTTCTGACGGGCGACCAGGAGAGCATCACGCGGCTGACGGAGGCGGTCGGCTTTCATTACAACTACGACGCCAAGACCAATCAGTTCGCGCACGCCGCGGGCATCATGGTGCTGACGCCGGGGGGCAAGCTCTCGCGTTACTTCTACGGCGTCGAGTATTTCCCTAACGACTTGCGCTTCGGCCTGATGGAGGCTTCGGACAACAAGATCGGCTCGCTCGCGGACAAGCTGCTGCTCTACTGCTACCACTACGACCCGGCCACAGGGCGCTACGGCCCCGTCGTGATGCGGATCATGCGCGCGGGCGGCGTAGCGACCCTGCTCGGCATAGGCGCGCTGGTGCTGGTGCTGCGGCGGCGCGTCGCGCGCAAGGGGAGTGTAGGAGGGATGGCTTAACTTATGCTTTTGCAGGGTTGGATTCCATTCGTTCCCGAGAGGGCTTCGACGCTCGCGCCGAAGGTGGACGGCCTCTACTTCTACCTGATCGGCGTGACGATCTTTTTCACGCTGCTCATCACCGCGACCATCGTCTTCTTCGTCATCAAGTACCGGCGGCGCTCGCCCTCGGAAGTCCCGCGCCCCGTCGCGGGCTCGCTGAAGTTGGAGACGCTCTGGACGGTCATCCCGTTCCTGATCGCGATGAGCATGTTCGTCTGGGGCGCGGACCTCTTCTTCCAGCAGTACCGTATGCCGAAGGACGCGCTCGAAGTCTACGTCGTCGGCAAGCAGTGGATGTGGAAGATGCAGCACACCACGGGGCAGCGCGAGATCAACGAGCTGCACGTCCCCGTCGGCCGCCGCGTCAAGCTGATTATGACGACCGAGGACGTCATACACTCCTTCTTCATCCCGGCGTTTCGGACCAAGGCGGATGTCGTCCCCGGCCGCTACTCGACGCTCTGGTTCGAGCCGACCAAGCCCGGCCGCTACCATCTCTTCTGCGCGGAGTATTGCGGGACGAACCACTCAGGCATGATCGGCTGGGTCGTCGTGATGGAGCCGGCGGAGTTCGACGAGTGGCTGTCGGGCGCGGGCGCGCAGGAGTCGCCCGTCGTCGCCGGCCAAAAATTGTTCCAGTCACAAGGCTGCACCTCCTGCCACGGCCAGAACGGCGAGGGCGGCAAGGGGCCGCCGCTCGTGAACGTCTACGGGAGCACGGTCAAATTCGAAGGCGGCCAGTCGGCCGAGGCCGACGAGAGCTACATACGCGACTCGATTCGCAATCCGCAGGCGCACATTGTAGAGGGCTTCCGCCAGCCGCTGATGCCCGCCTACTACAAGGAGCAATTGAGCGAGGAGCACTTGTTGCAGATCATGACCTACATCAAGTCGCTCGCGCCGAACCGCACGCAGGGCATCCAGACCACCGCGCCTGCGCGCGGTAACAACGAGCCGACGGGGCCGGCCACGCCCGCAGGCCAAGGGGCCACAGCGCCGGACGCGCAGCGCTCGAACCCGGTCGGCTCGACGCCGCCGAGCGCGAGGACGACGCCGGGCCAATAATTGGTCGCAGTCATTCTTAAAGATTATGCAAACGCCAGAACAACTATACGAGACGCCGCGCGTGAACTACCTGAACAAGGAGTACGGCCTGAAATCCTGGCTCCTGACGAAGGATCACAAGCGCATCGCCCTGCTCTATTTGGGCTCGGTCACGCTCTTCTTCCTGCTGGGCGGCATCTACGCCCTGCTGATTCGGCTGGAGCTTTTGACGCCGCAGGGCGACCTCTTCCAGGCGAACACCTACAACAAGGTCTTCACGCAGCACGGCATCCTGATGGTCTTCTTCTTCCTGATCCCGGCCATCCCGGCCGTGCTTGGGAACTTCCTCGTCCCGATGATGATCGGGGCCAAGGACCTGGCCTTCCCGCGCATCAACCTGTTGAGCTGGTATATCTACGTCCTCGGCGGCCTCTTCACGCTCTGGGCGCTCGTCTCTGGCGGCGTGGACACTGGCTGGACTTTCTACGCGCCTTACAGCACGACCTTCTCGAACTCTTTCGTCATCCTCGCAGGGCTCGGCGTCTTCATCACAGGCTTCTCGTCAATCCTGACGGGGCTGAACTTCATCGTCACGATTCACACGATGCGCGCGCCCGGCATGACGTGGTTCCGTCTGCCGCTCTTCATCTGGTCGCACTACGCCACCAGCCTGATCATGATTCTGGGCACGCCGGTCATCGCCATCACGGTCCTGCTCCTGGCTTTTGAAAGGCTCGTCCACGTCGGCATCTTCGACCCGGCTTACGGCGGCGACCCTGTGCTCTTCCAGCACCTCTTCTGGTTCTACTCGCACCCGGCCGTCTACATCATGATTCTGCCTTCGATGGGCGTGGTCAGCGAGTTGATCGCCAACTTTTCCAGGAAGAACATCTTCGGCTACACGTTCGTCGCGTTCTCGTCAATCGCCATTGCGGTCTTCGGCTTTCTGGTCTGGGGCCACCACATGTTCGTCAGCGGCCAGTCGGTCTACGCCGGACTGATCTTCTCTTTTCTGAGCTTCGCCGTGGCGATTCCGTCGGCCATCAAGGTCTTCAACTGGACGGCGACGCTCTTCAAGGGCTCCATCTCTTACGACACGCCGATGCTCTACGGCCTGGGCTTCATCGGCCTCTTCCTGATCGGCGGCATGACGGGACTCTTCCTGGCCGCCGCCGGGCTCGACATACACATGCACGACACCTATTTCGTAGTGGCGCACTTCCACTACGTCATGGTGGGCGGGACCGTGATGGGCTACCTGGGTGGCCTACATTTCTGGTGGCCGAAGATTACGGGGCGGATGTACCCGGAGGGCTGGGCGCGGTTCGCGGCGCTGGTGGTCTTCGTCGGCTTCAACCTGACGTTCTTCCCGCAGTTCCTGGCGGGCTACATGGGGATGCCGCGCCGCTACCACGTCTACGCGCCAGAGTTTCAGGTCTTGAACGTCATGTCCACGGCCGGGGCTTCCATCCTGGGCCTCGGCATGCTGATGCCGATGATCTACTTCATCTGGTCTATGCGGTACGGACGCGTGGCGGCGGCGAATCCGTGGCGGCTGCCGGGGCTGGAGTGGCGTACGGCGAGCCCGCCGCCGACGGAGAACTTCGAGGTCACGCCGGTCGTCACCTGGGAGGCTTACGAGTTCGCGCCGCCTGAGGAGGTCCAGGTCGTCGGCAAGCTCGACCGCAGGGACGAGCCGGATTTCCCACCGGTGCAGGTGTAAAGGCAGTGACGAGTTAAAGGCTCATTTTTGAGGAGAAAGGTTTTGGCAGCAACTCACGTAGACGAGCACGCGCATCACTCGGCGCTGGCGCACCACTTCGACAACCTGGAGCAGCAGCGCGAGGCCGGGAACATAGGGATGTGGGTCTTCCTGGTGCAGGAGGTCATGTTCTTCGGCGGGCTGTTCATGGCCTATGCCCTCTACCGCGCGAAGTTCCCCGAAGCGTTCGCCGCGGCGAGCAACCACCTGGACATCAGGCTCGGCGCGACCAACACGGTCGTCCTGATCTTGAGTAGTCTGACGATGGCGCTCGCCGTCTACTACGCGCAGACGGGCAAGCGCAAGGCGCAGGTGGGTTTCCTCTCCGTGACGATGCTGCTCGGCCTGACGTTCCTCGTCATCAAGGCGTTCGAGTACGCGGAGAAGTTTAGGGACAACCTGTTTCCGGGGGCGTCGTTCCACTGGGAGGGGGCGGGCGACCCCAACCAAGTGCAGATGTTCTACTGGATTTACTTTGCGATGACGGGGCTCCACGCGCTGCACATGATTATCGGCATAGGCATCATCGCCTACCTGATCTTCTTCGCGTGGAAGGGCCGCTACACGCCGGAGTACCACGCGCCCGTGGAAATCTCCGGCCTCTACTGGCACTTCGTTGACATCGTCTGGATATTCCTCTTCCCGCTGCTCTACCTACTCGGCAGGCACTTTGGAACAGGACACTAGCGACAGGCAGAGACTATGTCGGAACACATCGTTCAAAGGAAAATTTATTTCGTCATCTTCGGCGTGCTGATGGTGGGGACCTTGCTGACGGTCATGGCGGCCTTCAAAGACCTGGATCACATCTTATTTCCGGGCGCGAACACGGTCGTGGCGCTGACGATTGCCGTCATCAAGGCCACGTTCGTCGTCCTCTACTTCATGCACGTCCGCTACAGCTCACGCCTCATCTGGGTGATCGTCGTCTCAGGCGTCTTCTGGCTGGCGATTATGTTCGTCTTCACGATGGCCGACTACCTGACCAGGCCCTACGGGCTGACCTACCCCGGCGGCTGAAGAACGGAAGGCGGAAGGCAGTGTAGCGCCCTGCAAGTCTTCAGCCCCGTCAGGGGCGGCTGACAATAGCCCAGCACTTCAGTGCTGGGTAAGCAGCGAGAAAAAAGTTGAGTCCCGTGGGGACGACCGAACAGAAGCGAGCCTTGCTTCGGTCGTCCCTACGGGACTCGAATATTTTTGGCACTATTTCCCAGCACTGAAGTGCTGGGCTATTGTCAGCCGCCCCTACGGGGCTTTTCGCCTACTGCTTTTCCGCGTAGATGTGCATGTCGCGGACGCGGAGGGTCCGGCCGCACTTGGGGCAGTCGAGGCGCATGGTGGCGTCCGTGGTGTGGATGTCGGAGCCGCAGGCGGGGCAGGGCTCGTCTATGTCGTTGCGCGCGAAGACGCCGCGCACCATGAAGAGCGGGACGAGCAGCCCTGCAATCAGGAGCGGGATGCCGAAGACGAGGCCGAGGCCGTTCTCGCCGCCGAGCCAGAGGCTGACGACGAGGCCGCCGATGAAGAGCAGCAGCCCAAGCGCGATGCTGAACGAGAAGCCGTAGGCCCCATCGAAAGTCTTGACCGGCTTGGCCGCGGCTTCAGGTCTCTTCGCTTCCATAAGGGTAGTCTCCTCCGTCTTGAACAAAGATAATGGCTGGAAGGGGGGCGCGGACAGCCTCTGCCCGCCTTAGAGCTAACTCTGTTTGATGCTCTGAAAATTACCACAGCCCGCCGCGAGCGACAAGACCCGCGCGCCCTTCAGCTCACGCCGGCCGTACACTCCTTGCCCGCCAGGAGCCGCTGGACGGTTTCGACCAGCTCGTCAATCTCCGGCTTCGGCACGTAGGCTTCTGCCCCGGCGCACAACCCTTGCTCGCGGTGCAGGTCGTAGGCGTCGCCCGTGTAGAAGATGACCGGGACGTGCGGGGTGACGGTGGTGAGCTTGCGGCAGAGGTCTAGCCCTGAGCCGTCCGGGAGCCTCTTGTCCAGGACGTACAGGTCGAACTCCTCTGTCTGTATCAGGCCGAGGGCATCACTCATGCCCCGTGCCGTCGTGACCTCGAAATTAGAGAGCCCAAGCAGGTGTGTGAGCATGAAGGAAGTGTCCTCGTGGTCGTCCACACACAGGATGCGACATTTTGCTGGTTGCATTGCGGGGGAAGCCTCCAACTAAAATCAGATTTAAGCTGTCTACATGAGAAACGCGTAAGCAAAACCGACGAGGCCCGCATTATAGAACGAAAGCCAAAGCCGCGGCAATTGCCACACAAAGCCTCGGCCCCTCTCTTCCTGATTTGTGCGCCACGCCCGCCGGCTGGTAAAGTATCCGGTTTTTGAACCGGCGATTTTCATTCCTGAGGTACTTATGACCGTAGAGACCGTGACCCCCTTCGAGCAGTTCTTAGACCAGCACGACGACGCGGCGTGGGCCGCGGCCGTCTCAAGCCTCCTGCCATCCATACACGAGGTTGACAGGACGGCCACCCAAATCTGGTTTCACTTCTACCCGCTCGCGCTGCTGCGCGCGCTTCAGGCGGCGGAAGACCCGTTGAAGCTGGCCGCGGAGCTTTTGCTCCAGGGCGACTACTACCTGAAAGACCAGATAGACTCTTCGCACGCCTTCCTCTACGGCCACCGCTTCTGGCCCGAAGTCAAGCGCGAGGTCGCCGCGCGCGCCTCCGCCGGCGCTGGCTCGGACGAAGACCTGGCGGCCACTGTGCGCGAACTCGCCAGGGGCGCGGCCGCGCGCATCGGGCGCGAGGAATCCTTGCTCGTCGGAATAACGGCCGTCGGCCTGATGACTTTGCAGCAGGTCGGCCTCGAAGCCTTCAAGGCGTCACCCGGCGCGCCTCTCATAGGTGAGCGCGCCGCGCGCAAGTCGCCTGAGCAGGTCTTGAAGGAACGCGCACGCGACGACAGCCAGGGGCTTCTCGGTTTTCTCAGGACGATTGACAAGGAGTGGACAGTCACCTTCGACGAGAACGACCCGGCCGCGCGTTACAAGATGAAGAACGCGACCGACCTGGCCTACGGCGCGGCCGAAGACCGCTCGCGCGACTGGCGCGCGACTGACCCGCGCCGGGTAGAGGGGCCGATTCCCGTGGAGTGCCGCTCGGCCTCGTGCGGGACGTGCTGGGTCGGCGTGCTCGGCGGCGCGGAGAAACTTTCCGACGTGGCCCCCCGCCTCGAAGGCAAGAGCATCAAGGAGTTCGGCTACATCGAGACGGACGAGCCTAAGCCGCTTATCCGCCTGGCCTGCCAGGCGCAGCTCGCGGGCGCAGTCTCCATCGTCATCCCGCCCTGGAACGGCGTCTTCGGCAAGTACCTCCGCGCGCTGAAAACGGAAGAAGCGAAAGCCGAGGCGGGCGACTAAGGCAAAGCGCGCGTCCAATGGCCGAGCCAATCACAAGCGCAGAGCAGCTCACGCCGGAATGGTTGACCGAGAGGCTGCGGCTGAACGGACACCTCGCACGGGGCCGCGTCTCCCGGCTGAGCCTCGAACATTTCGAGACGCTCTTCTCCCACATCTATCGTCTCGAAGTGACCTATTCGCCCAGCGCAGCCCCGTCGCTTCCGCGGAGGCTGCTTCTCAAAGCTCACTTCACCGACAACGAAGCTTTCGCCAGGATGGGGAGAGACGAGGTGCTCGCCTACCGCGTACACACGGAGGCGATGACCGACCCGCCCCTCGTCCGCTGCTTCGACGCAGCCGCCTTTGCAGACTCCCGCGGCTCGCACCTCTTACTCGAAGACCTCTCGGAGACACACGACCAGCCGGAACTGCCCGTGCCTCCTTCGACACGCCACTGTGAGTTATGCGTCGAGGCGCTGGCCGACCTGCACGCGTTCTGGTGGGAGCACCCCTGGTTGGGCTCGAAGATCGGAGAGCTTTTTGACGAGGCATCGTTGCAGGAGATCGTCGCGCGCAACCGGAAAGCCCTTCCCGGCTTCTTCGATTATTTGGGCGACCGTCTGTCGGCGGAGCGGCGGAAGGTGTACGAGAAGGCGATAGAGTTTGTGCCAGAATTCTGGCGGCGCCGTCTGACCGCCGTCGAACGCAATACGCTCATCCACGGCGACGCGCACGTCTGGAACATGCTCCACCCGAAGGACGCGGCGGGCGGGCGCGTCTACCTGATTGACCTCGCGACCAGCAACCGAATCCGCCCGGCGACGAACGACCTCGCTTACATGATGGCGCTTCAGTGGTATCCCGAAAGGCGGGCGCTCCTGGAAGACCGTCTGCTCCGGCACTACCACGCCGCCCTCTGCGCGCGTGGGGTGAAAAATTATTCGTGGGACGATTGCCGGCTGGACTACAGGCATTCCGTCGTCACGCACCTGTTCACTCCCGTTCTACAGTGGGCGTCGGGTCAGATACCGGCGACGGTCTGGTGGAACAATCTTGAGCGAATCTCGGAAGCCTTCAAAGATTTGCGCTGCGGCGAGCTGATCTAACTTGAGGCTGACCGTGGAGAGACGCATGTGGTAGAGGGATCGCAAACCGGCGGCGGGGCGGCGCACGTTTCGCCGTTGCTGCTCGTGCTGGGGGCGGCCGTGCTGTGGAGCACGGGCGGGCTGTTCATCAAGTGGACGACGCTTTCGGCCGTGGAGCTGACGTTCGGCCGCTCGCTGCTCGCGGCCGTGACGGTCGCGCTCTTCACGCGCCGCGAGGGGTTTCGGCTCAACGCGATGACGGCTGTGACCTCTGTGCTCTACGCGGCGCTGCTGCTGCTGTTCGTCGTCGCCACGAAGCTGACCACGGCCGCCAACGCCATCTTCCTGCAATACACCGCGCCCCTCTACGTGCTCGTCCTCGAACCGCTCTTCTACAAAGAAAAATTTCGGCGGGCGGACCTCTCCGTGGTCGCGGTCTGCGTCGTCGGAATGTCTCTCTTCTTCATCGGCAAGCTCCGGCCGCAGGACGTTTCCGGCAACCTGGCGGCGCTGGCCTCGGGCCTCTGCTTCGCCTTCTACATCCTGCTCCTGCGCCACCCGCAGACGCAGCGCGTCAACCGCGCCTCCTCCGTCATCTACGGCAACCTGCTGCTCGTCCTCATCACAGCGCCCGCGGGCCTGGCCGCCCTGGACGACATGACCGGGTGGGACGCCCTGAGCGTCCTCTACCTGGGCGTTGTCCAGATCGGGCTCGCTTACACGCTCTTCACGCTCGGCATGGCGCGCGGCGTGCGCTCGCTCGACGCAGGCATCGTCGGCTACATCGAGCCCGTGCTGAATCCCGTCTGGGTCTACCTCTTCCTCGGCGAGCGCCCCTCGGCCTGGGCCGTCGTCGGCGGAGCCATCATCATCGCCGCGGTCGCCGCGCACGCCGTCCTGGGGGCGAGAAGCCGCAACCGAGAGTCGCAGGCCGGGGCGCTGATTTGAGCCTTGAAAATCCTTTACCTCTGCGCGCATCCTGGAATAGATTGTTCGTGAAGGAACTAGACCGTAATGTCCTACCAGCGTAAAACCTTGCTCACCCCGGAAGAGTATCTGGCCGTCGAGCGACGGTCAGAGACTAAGCACGAGTATTTCGCCGGGGAGGTGTTTGCGATGGTGGGCGCGAGTAAGCGGCACAACCTCATCACGGCGAACATCATTCGCCTTCTGGGGAATCAGTTGGTTGACCGCCCCTGCAACGTTTACCCGAGCGACATGCGTGTCAAGGTCACTGCGACGGGTAAATATACTTACCCGGATGTCGTCGTGGCCTGCGCGGAAGAGAAGTTTGATGACGAAGAGAACGACACGCTGCTCAACCCGGTCGTCATCTTCGAGGTGCTGTCGGAGTCCACGGAAGCTTACGACCGCGGCAAGAAATTCGAGCAGTATCAGAACATCGAATCCCTCACGGAATACCTGCTCGTCGCCCAGGAGCCGTTCAGGGTCGAGCAATATGTCAGGCAGAGTGACAGGGAGTGGAGATATTCCGAGTACCATACCGCGGAAGATGTGGTGACGCTCGGCGTCATCGGTTGTCAACTGGCCCTCAAAGACGTATACGCGAAAGTCTAAGAGCCCCCGGCGGGCAGGAAACTTCGACCTATTATTGTTCGTACCCTTTAGCAAGGCCCCGGCTATTTCGGTCGGTGAAAGGCGGATTGTCCAATGTATTGCCCGAAATGCAGCCAGCAGCAGGCTTCCGACGAGGTCAGATTCTGTTCGCGTTGCGGCTTCCAGCTCGGAGTCGTCAAAGAATTGCTCGCGCAGGGGGCGACGCCCGCGATGGCCGAGCCGCTGCTGCCGCCGCCTCCTCCGCCTCCCGCGCGTGGGCTGAGTCGAAGGGACGTGACGGTCGGGGCGCTGCTGATGTTCGTCGTCGGCCTCGTCGTCGTGCTCTTCCCGGACACGACGCCGCCGCCCATACGCGACGCGCAGCTCCTGATGCTGGTCGGGATGTTCATCGCCCTGACGCTCCTCATCAACTTCATACGGCCGCTGCTCAGGGCCGTCAACAAACTCTTCGGCGAGGAGAACGCCGCGCAGCCCGCGCCCGCGCCCGACCTGACAACGCGCGTCAGTCCGGCCACACACCGCCCAGCCCTGCCGCCGACCCGTGTCGTCCCCGCCGCCGCCGCCTTCAACTCGCCGCGCGTCAACACGGCCGAGATGCTTCAAAGGCCCAGCGTCACGGAGCACACGACGAACCTGCTGGACAATAAATAGCAGCTCAAGGAAGCCCTATGCGCGTCCTGTCCTTCGGCCAGGAGTTGGACATCAAGACTCTCAAGTACGAGTTTCTGTTCGCCGTAGGCTCCTCGGCTCTAGAACCGTTCGCGTCAAAATTGGGCCAACGGAGGCCGGCTCCGTCATCGAGCGCGACTGACCGCGACCAAGGCCGTTGACACGGTCGGGCGGCCGGGGTATAACTCCGGGCGTCCAGGGTCTATGCAGGACGCCTCTTCGACCGCCACCGACTGACCACCAGACTCAATAAGGACTAAACGTGATAACCCTTGAACAGAAAAAAGGCACGCGAAGCGCGGCCTACAGCCAGGCCCGCGACATTCTGGGCGGACTCGACGCCCCGCCGCCCCGCCAGATGCTGGAGCTGGCCTACACGCTCAAACAAGAGAGGGCCTTCACCTACGCGCGCAGGATTCTGGCGCGCGCCGCCTCCGACCCGCGCGCCCTCCCAGACGCCGGGCTGCGCCTGGAGATCAACCAGCAGCACGCCTTCTGCACCTACATGGACACGGACCTGCCTGTCTCCGACAGGCTCGACCGCGCGCTCGGCATCCTGCGCGGCGCGGGCGAAGACCTGTCGGAGACGAGGAGCCAGGAGACGCTCGGCCTGGCTGGCTCCATCTATAAGCGCAAGTGGGAAGTCGATAACCAGAAGTCGCAGTTGGAGCGCGCGCTCATCTACTACCTGCGCGGCTACCGCGAGGGCGTCGAGAAAGATCAGGGCTACACGGGCATCAACGCCGCCTACGTCCTCGACTTATTGGCCCAGCAGGAAGAGGAGGAGGCGAAGAAGGCCGGCATGGAGTCGGAGACGGCCCGTCGCCGCCGCTACGAGGCGAGCGCCATCCGCCGCGACATCATCGAAAAAGTCCCGCCGCTCGGCGACCGGCCCGGCGGCGAGAAGTTGAAGGGCGACTGGTGGCTCTACAGCACGGTCGCCGAAGCGCACTTCGGGCTGGGCGAATACGACGCGGCCGTCAAGTGGCTCAAAAAGGGCAAGGCGGCCGTCGAGCGGATCGACGAGTGGAAGTACGAGACGACCGTGCGCCAACTGGCCGCGCTGGCGAGCCGTCAGGCCGGGCCGGGCAAGTCGGGCGAAGATTTTCAGGACACGCCCGCGTGGAAGGCGCTCAAGGAGTTTTTCGGCAACGACGCCGCCCCTGTCAGGAGCGCGTTCATCGGCAAGATCGGCCTGGGGCTCTCCGGCGGCGGCTTCCGCGCCTCGCTCTTTCACATAGGCGTCTTCGCGCGGCTCGCAGAGCTGGACGTTCTGCGCCACGTCGAAGTCTTGTCCTGCGTCTCGGGCGGCTCCATCGTCGGCGCGCACTACTACCTCGAAGTCCGCAACCTGCTCCAGTCCAAGCCAGACGCGGAGATCACGCGCGAGGACTACATAGAACTGGTCAAGCGCCTGGAAAAGGATTTTCTGGCCGGCGTCCAGCGCAACATACGCGTCCGGGTCGCGGCCGAGCTTGTGACCAACCTCAAGATGATCGTCGTCAAGAACTACTCGCGGACGCTGCGCGCCGGGGAACTCTACGAGCGGGAAATCTTCGCGCGCGTCACGGACGGCGAGGGCGACAAGCCGCGCTATCTGGACGACCTCAACATCCGCCCCACAGGCGAGGTCGCGGACTTCGCGCCGAAGAAGCACAACTGGCGGCGCGCGGCCAAAGCCCCCATCCTGATTCTCAACGCGGCGGCGCTCAACACGGGCCACACCTGGCAGTTCACCACCTCCTGGATGGGCGAGCCGCCCGCGGGGATAGACAGCGAGATTGACGGCAACGACCGTTTGCGGCGCATGTACTACGAGGAAGCCCCTGCGGGCCGCAGGCGCGTCCGGCTGGGCCACGCCGTCTCGGCCTCCGCCTGCGTGCCCGGCCTCTTCGAGCCGCTCGCGCTCGACAAGCTCTACCCGGAGAGGACTGTGCTCATGGTTGACGGCGGCGTGTGCGACAACCAGGGCGTCGGCGGCCTGCTCGAACAGGACTGCACGGTCGCGCTCATCAGCGACGGCAGCGGCCACATGGAATCCATCAAGGAGCCGAGCGGCGGCCTGCTCGGCGTGCCGCTGCGCTCGAACACCATCTTGCAGGCGCGCATCCGCGAGGCGCAGTACCACGAGCTGAATGCGCGCCGCCGTTCTGGCCTGTTGCGCGGCCTGATGTTCGTCCACCTCAAGAGCGACCTGGACGTGGACCCCATCGACTGGATCGACTGCCCGGACCCTTTCGACTCCTCGGACGACGCGCGGCCCGCCCACCGCAAGGGGCCGCTGACGCGCTACGGGATTGCGAAGACGGTGCAGGCGCGGCTCGCGGCCGTCCGCACAGACCTGGACTCCTTCTCCGACGCGGAAGCCTACGCGCTGATGACGAGCGGCTACCGCATGACCGAGAGCGCCTTCAGAGACGAGAGCTGCGTCGATGGTTTTAAGGAGCCGAGTGGGCGCGTCGAGTGGGACTTCCTCGCCGTCGAGAAGGCCATGAAGGAGCCGGGCAAGCCGCAGACCGAGTTGCTGACGCTGCTGGGCGTCAGCGACCGCCTCGCCTTCAAAATCTGGAAGCTCTCAAGCGCCCTGAAAATTGTGTCCTGGGTTCTGATCCTCGCCGCGCTCGGGGTGGCGGCCTACTTCATCTGGCTCAACTGGGGCAGGGCCAATAACATTTTAGCCTCGCTGGCCTGGGGCCTCGGCGTGGCGGTGGTCTCGGTCGCGGCGGTCGCGCTTCTCTTTCTGGTCGTCGGCAAACTGTTCGCGCCCGTCGGGCGGCTGAAGTCCCTGTTGACGAAGATCGTGATCGGCGTCGTCAGCGTCATCGGCTTCGCCGTCTCGCGCCTGCACCTGTTGGTCTTCGACAAGATGTTCCTGCGCCGCGGGAGCGTCGAAACTTTGAATGGCCGTGGCCCTTCCTGATTCAGGACGGGCCGCCCGGCACGGCCCCCTCGCGCTCCGCCTCTTGCAGCGCCTTGTAGACGGCGCGCACCGTCGAGCGGTCTAGTTCCTTGGCCTGTTCCGAGAGCTGCTCGTACGGGACCATCAGTTCCTCGCCCGACTCGCTCTTGCGGGTCGTGACGCCGTGCGCGCGCTTGGTATCAATCCACGCCTCGTGGACTTTCGCGGCGACCACTTCGATGTCAGGTAGCTCCACGTCCTCTGCTTCCTCCGTCACATTTTAGAGGCTGAAATAACCGCCGCCCGCAGCCGTCTTGCCGGCCGTGAAGCGGTCGAGCGCTTCGAGCACGTCGCGGCACAACGCGCGCTCCTGCTCGCCGCGCGCGGCGATGTCGCGCAGGCGCACCGCCAGCAGCAGCAAGTCCCTGTGCTCTGGCGCGGAGCGCACCTTCTTGAGCCACGCGACCAGCTCGCCGCTCTGCCCGCCCCCGCCCTCAGTCTTCACGGCCCGCTCGAAGAGCGTCTCGACCAGGCCCGCCGTCTCGTGCGCGTCAACGAGCGTGGCGATGGCGTCCGCGAAGTGCGCCGCCTTGTCCATCTCGTCGGGCGTGAAGGGCTGGTAGGGCGGGTCGCCCAAGCGGTTGACGAACTCCAGCACGCCCACCGTCTCGCCCTCGACGCGCAAAGGGGTCGCCAGGATGGTGTGCGTCGAGTAGCCCGTGGCGCGGTCTACCTCGGCGTAGAAAGTCTCTTCCTGGGCCACGTCCGCGACGGCGACGGGCTGGCCGCTGGCGAAGACGAACCCTGCGATGCCCTTGCCCGGCGGCAGCCGCACCTTCATCAGCTTGTCCGCGACCTCGCCGATGGCGGCCAGGAATTTCAGCCCGCCGCGGTTCCCGTCGCGCACCAGCACCGAAGCCTCGTCAGACCCCATCGCCGCGCCCGCCACGTGCAGTAGATTTTCGATGGAGTGCTTGAGTGGCGAGGTCAGTAGATTAGCCACGTCGACGGCGCGGACGGCGTCGCGTAGCTGCGCCTCGAACGCGCTCGCGCCCTTCGCGGCCCGCGCGCGTTTCTGAGCGCTCCTCTTTTTCGCAGGACTTCCCGCGCCGCCCATCCTGGCCATCGCTCACCTCCCGCGACGCCTTGACCTGTGGCTCTGCATGGCCTGGTTCGTCGGCGGCTTGATGCGCGTGCCGTCGGGCGGGGCCGGGGTCGGGTCGGCCTTGGGCTCCGCGTTTACAGGGGGCGCGGCCGCGGGCGGAGGTGGCGCCCCCCCGCCCTCACGCTGCCCCGCGAACATCGCGCCCAGGCTCCGCAAGGCTTCGCCCTTGATGTCGGCCCTGAGCAAGAGGTCGCTGCCGTCCGTTTTGACCTGCACGCCTTCGAGCAGGCCGGCGAACTTCGGCTCGTCCGCCGCGACCTTGCGGCGCACCGCCGAGAGCACGTCGCCCACGCCCTGCGCCTGCTGCGCGTCGCAGAAGCGCGCGCCCAGCGTCAGGCTGAAAGTCCCCGGCGCGACCCCGGCCGAGAGTGACAACTGCCTGACGGTCGCGACCATGAGCCTGACGCCGGCCCGCGCGATTTCGTCAGACCCGACGCTCGCGCTCAGGTGCTGCGCGACCGACGGCGAGAAATTTACGCCCGCGCCGATGATGGCCTCCGGGTCGCGCGTGGCAAGACGCGCCACCGCCGGATCAACTCTCCCCTTCCCGGCCGCCGCGTCTACGGCCGCGCGCACCGCGACCAGATCGCCAATCGCCAACGTGTTCGCGTCCAGCACGGCGAAAGCCTTCGTCTCGCGCTCGTGCCTCGTGCGCGGGGCCTCTGGCGGCGGCTCGCTGTAGACGACTTTGCCTTCGTAAGTCTGCTCGACGACCTTGCCCCCGGACTCCGCCTTGGCGAAAGCGACCAGCGCGTTGGCGTCGAAGTCGCCGTGAGCGATGATGACGATGCCGAGGTTCTCTTTCTTCACGTTCGGGCCGACGGGTCCGAGCAGCTTGACGCCGACGACGATGCGCTCGATGCCGAGGACGTTGATGCCCGTCTTCGTCTTGACCTCTGCGAGCGCGCCCGTCACCTTGGCGAGCATCTCTGGGCTGTGGGCCAGAATGCGCGGCGCGAGTTCTGTCATCATCCGGCGCGCGTCGACGTAGATGACGAGGTCGGAATCGGGCAAGGCCGAGAGCGGGTCTGCGACCGCGGGCGGCGTGGCCGTCTGGGCCGCGACGCCTGCGGCGCCGAGCGCCGCCAGCAGGAGTGAGCAGAGCAGAGAGCGCAGCTTGGTTTTCATGATCTGGCAATCACCTCTGAAAGAGTTTAAGGAAGCCTGACTACTTGCTCGTCGGCGGCTTGATTCCGCCCTCGCCGGGGCGGTTCGCGTTGCCGGTCGGAGACGGCGCGGCCCCTGTCGTCGCGGGCGCGCCGCCGGCCCCGCTCGCGGTGTTGGCGTTGTAGGTGGTCGTGCCGGGGCTGTTGGCGTTCGGCGTGTTGCTGGCGCATCCGGCCGCGGCGACCGCGACCGCCGCCAGGACTAGCAACCTGAGAGTTCTACGCATGGGACAACTTCTCCTGTGATGATGAATGTTTCATTGGGCGGCGTCGAGGATACTACAGATAATGATGAATGCGGAATAATGAATGATGAATTAAAGAAGAATTGCTATTAATTCATCATTCCGCATTCCGCATTTACCTCCGTCGTAGTCTGTGCCAGCCGACGAGGGCCAGGAAAAGGCCGAGGCCGCCGATGAGGGCCGTGGGCGTCTGTGTCAATCGGGCCGGCGTGATGAAGGCGTGGACGATTGTGTCGCCTGTCCCCCTGACGGCGGCGGGCAGCTCATTCGGCGCGGAGTTGTGCTGGACGCGCGGCAGCGGGGTCTTGTCGTCGAGGCCGCGTATGTTCGAGACGGTGAAGACGCGGCCGTCCTTCGTCAGATACATCCGGCGCATCTCTTCGAGCGTCAAGGGGCGCGCGCCGCGGCGGCCGAACACAGCCGTCTGGTTGCCGCTCTCGTCCACGGCGCGGTCGCGGTCGAGCCCCTTCGAGACGCCGACGGCAGGCCCTTTGGTCTGGAACGTGGCGATCAATCTTGGCGCGGGCCGCGGGCTGAAGCCGGCGTAAGTCGGCATCGTCTCCGGGTCGGTCAACTGCAACACGCGCAAGCCGGCTTCGCCGTCCGCGACGTAGGCGAAGAGGCTCGCGTTCGTCATAGCCACCTTCACCTGATGCACGTCTTTGAGCGGCCCGCCCACTTCGCCCTCCGCGTCGTACATCATGTGGAGCGCGGGCTTCTCTGGGTTCTCCACGTCAACGATGGCGACGCCTTCGTGTCCGTTGGCGACGTAGGCGTAGGTGCGCGCCACGTAAACGTCGCGCGCCTCCTTGAGCGGCAAGACCGCCCCGTCAACGAGCCGCGCCTTGTCCGGGTTCGTCACGTCTAAGACCTTCAGGCCGT
This sequence comes from uncultured Acidobacteriota bacterium, assembly GCA_963848875.1. Taxonomy (GTDB): domain Bacteria; phylum Acidobacteriota; class Blastocatellia; order Pyrinomonadales; family Pyrinomonadaceae; genus QHXM01. The sequence goes on along the minus strand of CAWKFJ010000005.1, from coordinate 1,649,537 downwards.
CCGCGTCCGTGACGAAAGCGTAGCGGAACTGCACCGCGACAGAGGTCGGACGGTTGAGCGGAATGCTGACCACCTTCTCCGGCCTGAGCGGGTTGTTGATGTTGACGACGACGAGCGCGGCGGGCGTCGTGATGTAAGCGTAGGTTCCGGCAATCGTGATGTTGTTCGCGCCGGTCAGAGCGCCGCCGGGGTTGTAGGCCCCATTCAGGTAGGTGTCCTTGTCGAGCGCGCGCTTGAGGTAGTTATTGAGCGGGTCGCCGTCGAGCAAGGTCGCCGCGCCAACCAGGATCAAGCCCTCCTCGCGGTCAGCGACGTAGAGGAAAGCGTAGAGCGGGTGAATCGGCTGCTCCTCGTTGACCCACGGGTTTGGCGTAAGTTTGCGCGCATCCTCCGCGAGCTTAGACCAGTCGCGCCAGCGCGTCCACGCACGCTGGCTCTTCTGGTCCGCGCCGAGCGGGTCGAACCAACCGACCTCTCGGTCTAAACGCCACCGCGCCGGGTCAACCGCCAGCGTCGAGGGCGCGGCCACGGCGGTCGCGTACTTCGTGTCCACGTAAAACTTCTGGCCGAAGGGCGAGACGGGCGCGGTCGTGATGCGCTCGGAAAATCCCTTGTGGTCGATCTGGGCCACGTCGTAGACGCGCAGGCCGCCCTTGCCCGCCGCGACGTAGGCGTACTCGCCGCGCAACTGCACCTGCAAGACTTCGGGATTGCCGACGTGCTCGAAGAAGTAGGTCAGCTTGCGCTTGTCGTTGTTGACGAAGTCGTCATAGTTCTGCCGGTAGGCGAGCTTGTGCAGCGTGCTCCCGTAGACGGCCTGTGGCTCTGCGCGTTCGGTAATTGGCACAACTTCGAGCGAGTGCTCGGCGGCGACGTAGACGTAGCGGCCCATGAAGTTGACGAAGTTGGTGCCCTGCAAGTAGGTCTGCGCGAGCCAGGCGTTGTTGTTATTCGCTGTGGCGACGTGGCAGTCTTCGCAGTCCTTGGTCTCCTTGGAGCGAACCGTGTGCGGGACGTGCGTGTTGAAAGCCTGGCCCGCGTAGCCTTCGGCCGAGACGGTCTGCTGCTGACTGTAAATCCACTCGCGGCTCTGATTCTGCGAGCTGACGAGCACGGCGGAGCTTGAGCGCACGGGTGCGACACGGTGGCCCGTCGCCGTCCCGTCCACGCCGAGCATGAAAACGTCGTCACGCAGCACCTGGAAGTTGTAGGTCGTGTAGTTGCGCGAGTCGCCGCCTTCGTTGTGCCGGTTCGGCATCTTGCGGTTCGCCGTCATCGAAAGGTGGCAGCCGAAGCAGCTCGTCATCCACGACGAGTGGCACGCGAAGCAGGTCACCTCGCTGTCCGCGTGGGCCATTTTTCCATCTTTCGCGCCCCAGGTGAGTTGTCCTCGCTCGTCCAGGCGGACGGTCTTAGCGTAGTGCGACTTCCAGTTGTAGTCGCGGCTGCCTTCGGTCACGGTGTCCACGGTCTGCTTGACGCGCCACCAGACGTTTGGCTCGACCATAGAGTTCTGGATGATGTCGCCGCGCAGGAGCGTCACGTCACGGCCTGCGGCGTCCTTGCGGACCTCCTTCTCTTTCCTGATCTTCTCGAAGAGGCGCACCTGGCTGCCGTCGGCCGAGCGCCACGGCACAGTGATGCGCGAGAGGTCGCGCCCCGTGCCCTCTTCGTACTTGCCGTCGCGCGTGACGCGGCGTCCTGCGGCCGGCCCCGAAGTGCGCGGCGGCTGCGCCTTACCCCCTTGCGGCGTGTCGGGCCAACCCTTCTCCGTAATCGAGCCGTGGCAGTCCGTGCAGGTGATTTCAATCGCCGCGCGCGGCTCGTTGTAGAGGATGCCGTTGCCGTGCGCGTCCTGGCTGAAGTGGCAGTCAACGCAGTGCATCCCCTTCTCAAGGTGTATGTCCTTGAGGTGAACGGGCGCGTCGGGCTTCTGTGCCTTGTTCGTCAGCTCGGCGTTGTCCGTGTCCCTGAACTGGACCGCGTCCCAGAGCTGCTGGCTGTTGACGTTGTTCAGGACTTTGTTGTCGCGGTCGAGGAATTCGCCGCGTCGGTTGCGCTTGAAGACGGCGCGGAAAACCCAGCCGTGGCCGTGGAAGTCCGCGAACTGCGTGCGCGTCAACTGGCGGTTGAACTCCTGCTTGCCCGTCTGTGCCAAAAACTCCGGGTCCGACCAGCGGCCGCGCAAACTGGCAGCCTCCGGGTTGCGGTCTAAGAGCCTATCCTCGTCCGCCTGCGAGGCGTCGCGCTGCTTCTCCGGGTACATCACGCGCCCGTCCGTCTCGTTGTCCCACCAAGTCATGCCGAGATAGGTGGCGACCATGTTCGTCCCAGGGTGCATGTGGCAGACCATGCACTGCGAAGTCGGGATGCTGCGCGTCAACTGGTGGCGGACGGGGTGGCCCGGCTCGTTCCTCAAGTTGTTAAAGCTCACGTCGGCTGTGCGCGTCGTGCCGCGGTTGCCGAATTGTGCCAACTCCTTGCCGGAGTGGAGCGCGCTCGAATCGTTGGCGTAGACGACGTGGCAGGCCGTGCAGCCGGAGGAGCGGTAATCGCCGGGGTGGTCGTTCGTGCCGAGGAAGTTGAGCGTCGGGTCGAGCAGGCGCGTCTTTTGCAGGCCGAGGTAGACGGGGTCCGTGCGCTGCGCTGTGCCAAATCCGCGGGCGCTCAGACCCTTGTCCGGCTTGCCGGGGTCTTCGTCGCGGTCGGGCAGGCCGACTTCGATGCGGCGCTTGCCGCCGCGCTCGAAGACGCGCAGGATGTTGCCGGGCTGCGAAATCTCCCAGCGCGGCAAGGGGTCTATGAAAGGCAGGACGCCGCGCTGGGTCATCACCTCGGGCTTGATGTCGCCCTGCTGTATGAGGCGCTCTGGCGCGCCGCGCGCCTCCGAGTAGCTCTCGCCGAAGCGCGTGTCTTTGAGCGGAAAGCCGCCGTTGTTGTAGAGCGCCGCGCCCCAGAGCATCGCGCCGTGGCGCATCATGCTGTTGGCGACGGCGTAGTTCTCGCCGCCGTGGCACGTGCCGCAGGTCATCTCGACGACGCGCAAGTCGCCTGGGTTGATGAAGCGCACGAACTCGCGGCTCTCGCGCGCCAGGAGCGTGTTGGTCCGCTCTGGATTAGCAGTGGTGCGCTTCCCGCCACGCTCCCACTCTTCGGGGTAGCGCGGCTTGACGTGCGCCAGCTCCTTGTCAGTCCGCTCGGCAGGGTTCCCGCCGTGGCAGAACGTGCAGGAGAGTTTCTGTCCGTCCTTCCCGTCTTCGAGCTTGCCAGACTTCGTCTCGTGCATCGGCTCGATCTGGCCGTGGCAGTTGAGACAACCCTCCTGGAAAGGCGCGGCCGTTTGTTCCTGGGTCGGCTTGGCCGAAGACGGAACACGAGCCTTGCTCTCATCCTCGTTCGTCGCTTTCGAGCGCACGCCGTTTGTGCCAATAACGACGGCCGCGCTCATGAGCGCGAGCAGGAGGACGAGCTTGAGGCGATCAACGCTACGGCTGCGGTGGCGACGCATGATGGTTAGCTTCCCGGTTGCTGTCAATAAACCTCAGAACACAAACTTGACCTGCCCGAAGAGCGCATAGAGCGGCTTGCTCGGGTCTATGACGACGCCGTCGGAGGCGCAGAAGTCGCCGACGTTCGGCGGGCAGTTGCGCGAGTCGTCCGTGAAGATATCGCGGAAGCCGCGGCCCGTCTGCATCAGCGCCGCGCCGAAGGTGAACGTCACGTTGTTAATCAGGAACGGCCTATAGGCCACGCCGACGCTGTAGTCGAACCCTATGTCTTTGCGAATGCGATTCTGGAAGAGCACGTATTCGAGCGGCTCTGTGCGATGAAAGCGCAGGTAGTTGACGTTGAAGATCGCCTTGATGCGCTGCGTGAATTCCACGTCGAGGCCCAGGTTGTAGATGAAGATGCCGGGGTTGACGAAGTTGGCCTGGCCCTGCGTCTTGCTGCTGCGCAAGGAGGGCAGGATGCTGTTGGGCTGAACCAGCCCGACGCCGGTCTGCGTCAGGCGGATGCCCTGGCGGTTCCAGAAGGAGAACTGGCCGCCGATAAAGTTAGGGTCGTCGAAGATGGCGTCGAAGCCCGTGGCCCTTGAATCGGTCGGGTTCTTGTCGCCCTGCGCGAAGAAGAACGAGCCGCGGAAGCGCAGGTAGTCTTTGTCAATCGAAGCCTCGACCGCGGCCATGTGCGACTTGATACGCGTCGAGCGGCCGGCAATCGGGTTCCGGTCGTCGCGCCCGAAGGCGTAGTAGTAAGCGTGCGAGATGTTGAGGCGGCGGATGTGGCCGTCGCCGGCGATGCCTAGATATCCGACTTTGATTGAATGCGGACGCACGTCGCCGATTAACGCCGGCCGGACCAGAAAGCCGTTGCGGTCGTACTCGACGCTGCGGTGGTCGTCGTTGTAATGAACGCTGCCCTGGAGCGTGTAGCCCTTGGCGAGAAAGTCCTGGCGAAAGACGTTGGCGATGAAAACGTTCTGCGGGCGCTGGTCGAAGCGGTTCAGTCCGCTGTTGGTGTCCTTTTCGAGCTGGTGAAAATAGGCCGCGTTGAATTGCAGGCGGTTGTTGTCGAACGCGCCGAAGAGTCGCGCGCCGAGGTTGTTGTCCGAGTAGATGAAGCCCCGGAAATCCGAGACGAAGGGCTGGATGCCGGCGCGTAAACTTACGAAGTCGTAGTTCTCGTTCGTGTCTGCGAGCTTGACCTCTGCAAAAGCCTCTTCGAGCGAGAAGTGTGTGTCGGTGCGGCGCGTGCCCCGACGCACGTCTATGTTGATGACGCCGTTCTCGCGCGCACGCGCGTAGTTCGGCAGGCTAAAGGTCGGGGAAATTTTTATGGCCCAGGTGCGCGGCTTGAACGTCGAGTCGCCGCGGAACATCTCGAAGGTGAACTGGAAGGTCTGACCTATGCCGAGCAACTCCGGCTTGCCGAAGAAGTCCGCGCTGCCGGGGCGCGCGCTGCCTATGTCAGAGGGCTTGGGCGTGCGGTTCTGCTCGACGGTCGAGGTCGAGACGGCCGACAGAATCATGAAAGTCTTGTTGCCGAAGATGGGGTAGTCGCCCTTCAGGACGCTCTGGTTGTAGGGGTCGTACCAGCGGCCGCGCTTGAAGGGGATGTCGCGGCCGCGCGCGCCGCGGTCGCCGTAGCGGTCGTATTCGGGGAACCCTATGCGCCAGCGGTCGCGCACCTCGCGCCTATCGGGCTGCGTCTGCGGGGCCGACTCGACCGTCTTATCACCCGCGTAGCCCGTCGGCTCGTCCACTTGGTCGTTCGGGTTGGGCGGGCGTTTCTCTTCCTCCTTCGGAATCTCCGCCGGGACGTTGAGCTTCGTCTCCATGTCCGCGGAGACGATAACGTTCTCCTGCGTGTCGTTGAAGTTGCGCGCCTTGTAGTCCTTCTCCTCCGGGAAGGCGGCCTCGTAGGGCGCGTCCGGCGTGACGTACTGCTTTTCGGGTAAATTGCTGACGCGCAGGAAGCGCGCGGCGTAGGGCGCTTCGACCCAGACGCGGTAAGCGCCCGAAGGGAGTTTGATGGAGTACAGGCCCTTCTCGTCGCTCTTGTCGCGGTACTCGCGGCGCGTGACCTGATTGGTGGCGACGACCGTCACGCCCGCCAAAGGGGTCTTCGCCTGCGAGACGACCGTGCCCGTGATACGCCCTTTCGATTGGCCCAATGTGCCAGCGGCCGCGGCGGCGAGCAGGCACAGGACGACACACACGCGGGCCGCTGAAGCGAAAAAGAGTTTGCGGGAAGACGCTGTTGGCATAGACGGCCTTCTGCTCGGACGCCCCTTGGTCGAGAAGGGCCAGCGGGCCAGTGGGCAAGCGGTGACCGTGCCGGCGCGAATTGCCTTGCGTGCTGAAAAGCGAGGTTGCAGCCTTGTAGCACAGTAGCGTGAGGCCCGCAACAAATATTTTGATTGCGGGTTGAAATCCGTGGCCGCGCCGAGTCGAAACAAAGTTATTGACAGCCTGGGCGGACGGGCGTATATAGCGGGGTCGTCAGCTTCACGTTAATTATGACGATTTCACCTTCACCCCCAATTTCGACGTCAACATCACCAGCGGGAGAGTCGGCGGAGTCCTCAACAGCACCACAAAAAGTGCGCTGCTCGGGGCAGATGTCGCCTTGAACGCCAGCGTCACCCCGTCAACTTTGACCGGTGGCACGTTTTCGTGGTCGGCGACCGGACCCAAGCAGCAGGTCAGCGCGTCGAGCACCGGCCCTTCGGACACCGTGCGCTGGACTGACACGGGCACTTATCAGGCGAAGGTCAGCTACACTCGCAACGGATTCACTGCGACTTCCTTTGTTAACGTGAATGTAGTGCTCCCAGTTTTAGATAGCTTTACCGCCATTCAGGAGCCAAGTCTGGTTTCGGACGGTTGCGTGCAATCTTCATTCGGCTTGAGGAGCCAATATACGTTAGGCTGCGTTGACTTTGACGCGATTGGAATTACATTCAGTAGTGCCGTACACCTTCCGCCGGGACAGTACCTCTCAGACCCTAGCCAAGCTGGCGTTAAATATATTCAGCGAGTCAGCGCCTTTCGCAAGCGGATCAATGACGGAGTTACTCAATGCCGTACAAGCCGCACATCAGAAGTTGACAACAATTCTGGCTGGCTCTACGACGGGGCGGACGTAGATGCCTACGACCCGCAGCCTACAGCCCGCCGCCGTTTTTCCGAGGGCACATCTCTAACAATTGAGACGGAAGATTCACCGGGGCAAGGTCTCGAAGGCCCTGAAATCATCCCCCCGGCCCAATTACCTCTAGGATTGAACGACAACCACCAACTCGACGCCGTTAAGGTTGATGATGTCTTTGAAATGTTCGTGGTTTATTTCACGTCAAACAGCGCACCTCTCCAACGAACGCTAGGTAAGCTGCCGTGGAATTGGGGAGGGATAGTGGTCTATGACATACGGGGACCCAACAGCGCCTACTACCCACACCGGCTCACAAGCATGTTCGGCGGCACGGGGCAGAGGACAGGGGCAGCAAGTAGTCAAGCTATTACTTACCAAGGCAGTGTGAGCGGTCTTAGCTTTGGCGTTTGCCCCGGAGCCCCGAACCCTCCTCCCCCGCTGAATCTTATTGATAATTCGAGATTCTTCGTGCGGCAGCAATACAAGGACATTCTTAATCGTGCGCCCGACGCGGCCTGGCTCGTCTGGATGAGCATCATTACCGAGTGCGACTTCAACCAGATATGTCTAAACAGCCGCCGCATCAGCGTCGTTAGAGGCTTTTTCGAGTCCGCAGAGTTTCGGCAAACTCATCCGGGGCTCGAAAATCCCGGCTCGCCGCAATATAATGAGGCGTACGTCAAGCAGCTTTACTACACACTTTTACGCCGCCCCCCTGACGCAGCTTGGACGGCGTGGCGTGATTACATAAACCAGACCGGAAACTACGACGGCTTGGTTGGGGGCTTTATAAACTCTGCGGAGTACCGAAATCGCAATTGGCAATGATTGCGGGCGGGAGAAAATTCATGTCAGCGAACAAAGCTCTGACACTGCTTTTTTGGGTTCTAGTCATTGCTCCATCAGGCATTTGCCAGGGGGGCAAGACGGAGGTCAAGAAAAGGACGGGCCAGTGGGAAAGAACTCCCGAAATGGCAGAGCAAATGAAGCGACAGAGGGAAAGATTACTTGACCCGTCGTTTATCAAACTGGAAATCGTCCCCGTGTCTAACTGCCAGGATGAAGAGGCTAAGAAGGTCTCCGGCTGCTATCAAGCACACCGCAAAATCAGGCTGGAATTGTTCATGACTAACATGTCGTTAGCTGGACTTTATCCATCTACGCTGCATAGCAGAGCGTTTCTGTGAGCCGCTCCACTAATGAGCGCGGGACTTTTATCATGTCAGAGTCCGTTTTCGACATCTGAAAATGTTGATGCGACCACAACCATCGCCGTACCCAGGCAATCGTGTCCGAGAAAGTCGCACTCTGTTTGCCATACCATGCCGCGCGCCGGACTGGGACTGCTCGCTGCTTGAGCAGGCTGGCCGCCAGCAACGCCGTCAACGAGTACAAGCCCAACAAGCAGGGTGTCGTGCGCGCAATCGCTTTCTCAGACCACTGACGTTGCGTCTCGACTCCCAGATGCGCGCGCACCTCCTCGAAGGTGACCTCTACCGTCCAACGCAAGACGAACCATTCAAGTATCTGTTGCGGCTCAGCCTCCAGTTTCGTCGAGAGCAGAGCTTGCGTCTCGAACTTACCCACAGGGTCACGCACCAGCACCCAGCGGATTGGAACGGCGGGCATGCCAGCGTGATACCAGACGCATGTCCCAGAGACGACTTCCACTTGGCGCTCGCCTGCACCATACCACGCGCGGACTCTCAGTTGTTGCCAGCGAGTCTTTGGGGCAGCGGCTACTTGCTTCAAAGTCGGCAGACGCCTGCCTTTCTTGCGCGGTCGCCCCATCTGAGTTCGCTTTCTCTCAGACGCCGGTTCATAAAGCGCGGCATCGAGCCGCAAGCGGGTGATGAGACAGACCTGCTGGCGCACGGCCTCCAACAACTCAAGAGCAGCAAAACTGCTGTCGGCGACGACTACCACTTCGCGCTCGGGCAACCATCGCTTGACCAACAGCAGCATCTGGCGAGCGCGCTCGGTCAACTTCTGATGCCTGCGTCCGCGCTCTTTGTGGTAACGCTCAGATGGGCACAGCGCGGTCAGAAAGGGGAGCGCCCAAACACGACCAGCCCACGGAATCTCGACCAGGAGCATCAAGGAGAGCCAACGCAAACCGCTCGCCTTGACGAAATGCGAATGACTGGAGCGCACCGGGTCACGGTAAATGCCTTTGGCCTTGATCTGGTCGCCGCGCCGTCTTTCAATAGTGTCGTCGAGTCCCAGCACCAGCACTCCAGCGGGCGCAAATGCCGTCAGCAGCAGCCAAAGCAAGAGGCGACTGGCAGACAGCGTAGACCAGACAGCGCGACTCAGGACGCGATGATAGTTCTGAAAGTGCTTCTCCTGACTTTTGCCCATGACGCGCAGGACGGAAGTGACGGTGCGCTTTCGCGGAGCAAGGATCGCGCCCATGAGCAAGAGCTGAGCGTGCTGGAAAACAGGCTTGGAGAAGAGGGGCGCGAATGCTACCATCAGGGCCATAAACTCGCAGGGCATGGTGAGCCTCCACTGACTTTTTCTTGGTCGAAACGGTCAGCAGCTTACGCGCCCTGCGTTTTCTTTTCAAAGATCAAAAATGGATAAAGTCCAGGTTAGAGCCTATCAGAATAACAATCAGCGATTCTCACTACCACTACAACCTACAACTGTTCAGAGACGGCGAATTAGTACCTTACCGTAAGGGCGTGGCCGAGGCGGCAGCCAAGCCGTCAATGGACGTTTACCGTAACATATCGGTAAAACTGGAACCCGGTAAAAGGGAGAGGGTGGACACGATCCCGTTACCTAATTGGTATGGGCCAGTTGAGCCGGGCCATTATCAGTTAGACATCAAACGTCGCTTTCTGCCGGACGGGGGTTGGACTGAAACGGCCTCGACCACGTTCGAGGTCGAGCCGGAGTGAAGACACTTTCTGATTCCAACAGGCGCGCTCAGCCGCCAGAGAAGGGGAGGTCTCGATGAAAAAGTCGTTGAGATTGCTTCTCGCCGCAGTCTTCTTGCTGGCACTAAATCCGATAGCAAACGGGCAGGAGATTGACCCGCAGGAAGACCCAAGACCGTACAACTCGGTGGCGGACACCGTCGCTAAAGCGATTACGGCGGAGCTGCCGGGGTGGAGACGTAAATCGGTTCCGCCGGTGAACCCCGACGGGCGCGATGATTTTGGCTACGAAGTGATTATCGACCAGTGGTCATCCGAAGAGGGCAGCGTCAGAGTGGTCATCTTTCTTCACCCGTCCGAAGCGGTCGCCAAAGGTGAGTTCGGGAAGTTCGCCGCCGGAGTCAAGGCGAACGAATCTTTGACTGACGTTGACACAGAAGCTTACGCGTGGGGCATGAATAAATCGGTTGCCCTCAGGAGCGGCAGCTACGCGGTCTACATCAGTTCGGTCGTGCTATCCGCCTCGGACGAAGAGGGTGTCCTCGACAAAAGGTCTAAGGAAGAAGCCAGACTCAGCAAGATGTTCGCCAAAATCGTGGCTAAGGCTTTGAAAGGCATGTAGTGATGTCTGACTCTGAAAGATGAGAAAGGCCGCCTCGGATGGCGGCCTTTTCCTCTGATAAGCGGTGACCGTGAGCTTCACGCAGCCGGTGAATAACCTTACGTTCAAGGTGATAGGGATACACAATTATTCTCCGGTAGCAGTAGTAGACTATTACGTGAACGGGACTCTTAGTAGAACGATTAATATGACCGGGTGCGGCTACTACTGCGACGTCACTTTGGTTCCCGCCAACCTGGGGATAAAGAATATCACCAAGGTGGTCATCCGCAATATCGTTGATCCTTATGGAATTGATTTCGACGATTTTGTTTTCACCCCGGCCGACGTGGAGAAAGTTGACATCACGAGCGGGCGGGTCGGCGGCATACTGAATAACACCACGCAGCAGGCCATGCTCGGAGCAGACAGCGCAGGACGACCCGCGCCCGTATAACCCGGTGGCGGCGAGTGTCGAGAGTGCGATTAAGGAGCAGTTCTCGGACTGGAAGCGCGAATCAATCCCGCCGGTAAACCCCGAGCGGCCGGATTCATTCAGTAGTAACGACATTATTATTGACCAGTGGTCGTCGACCGAGGCCGGCGTCAGAGTAGCCATCCTGCTGCACCCCACGAAAGCAGCCGCCATAAAGGCGTTTCAGGAATTCATCGCCAACATGAAGGCGGAGGAAGTTGTGGCAGACACGGGTAACGAAGCCTACGTCTGGGGCTTTGCTCAGAACGTGGTTTTCAGGAAAGGCATCTACACCGTGTACGTCAGCGGCGGTCGGCGCGAGTTTTCAGAGGACGGCGAACCCTTAGCGTTTTCCATGATGGCTAAAGGCACCGAACCTCTAGAGATTTCCCAAATGACTAAATACGTCAAGACATTCGCGCGGATAGTCGCCGGCGTGCTGAAAGACTCGGAGTGACTTGGACCGCTGACAAATGATTAGCTCTGAGAGCGCCTGGACTATTTGCCCGCCAGCGCACGGCCGGCCGCCGCGGACTGCAAGGGGTCGAACTGCGGGTTGAGCCTGAGCGCCCGTTGAAGGTAATCGCGGGCCGAAGCCGCGTCACCCGCGGCGCTGGCGATCATCCCGGCGTGATAAAAAAGTCGCGCGTCGCGCGTGCCGAGCCTGAGCGCGTCCCCGATGGCGGTCCTGGCCTCCCCAATTTTGCCAGCCTTGAGCGCCGTCCACGCGAGCGCGTCCGCCCCGTAAATGTCGCGCCTTGCCTCGTACTCCTTCCTGGCGCTCGCGTAAGCCTCTTCGGCTTTGAGGTCGTGGTCAGCGTAAAAGAGCGCGAGCTGGCGGTTGTGGACAGCGTCCTGACGCGCGAGCTGCTCGACCTGCTCATACTGCGCGGCCGCCTCCCTCTCGCGGCCGGTCAGACGGTAGAGGTCGCCGAGCGCGGCGACGTAACCAGGGTCTGGCAGACGCCGGACGGCACGCTCCAACAGGCGGGCGGCTTCGTCCCGGTCGCCGCGCGCCGCGCGCGCGAGCGCCAGAGAGTAGAGCGCGCGATGGTAGTCGGGGTACGTCGTCAGCGCGTCCCTGTAATGGCGCTCGGCCGTCTCGTAGTCGCCACCGGCGAAGGCCGTCTCGCCGAGCTGCCAGCGGCACCAGGCGACCGTCTCGCGCGAGGGGACGGCGGCCCCGAGCGCGAGGTTGAGCGCAACGGCGTAGCGGCGCGCGGCCCCGTCGTGGTCGCCGTGCAAGATGGCGAGGCGGGCCAGCCGCGTTTCCGTGGCGACGGTGCTGCCGCCAAGCTGCCTCATGCGCTCGAAGGCGGCCGCTGCCGCGTCGTAGTCGCCGAGTTCGAGCGAGGTGTCGCCGAGCAGTTGATAGCCGTGGCTCTTGTGCGGCTCGTACTCCGTCAATTCCCGTGCGTGGTCGCGCGCCGCCGCGAACTGGTGGCCGGCGAATTCGGCCTCGGCCAGCATCGCCAGGCCGCCCAGGTTCTGGTCCGCGGGCAGCACGGCGAGCGAGGCGCGCGCCGAGCGCGAGGCCAGCTCAAGATATTTCACGTCGCCCGTCTCGCGTTCGAGTTGCAGGTAGTAGGCGGCGAGCTTGTTGTGGGCGACGAGGTCGTCCGGGTCGCGCCTGACGCGGTCTTCGAGGAAGTGGACCGCGGACATCGTCGCTTCGTCGTCGCCGGGGAGCGGAGCGGCCGCGGGGGCTGGAGGAGGCGCGGGGGGCGGGCTGGATTCGGCCGAAGGCGAGCGCCCGCAGCCCGCCGCGGTCAACAGGAGGCCGAGGAGCAGCGCAGAAACGGAAGCGGCGGCCCGCCGGGCAAGCGAATCAGTATGTAAGCGGGCCGACGAAATATTGGCCGCCTTCTCATCGCGCATCTTTCGTCCCTCACACAGACTTTAGTTGCGCGTGTTGTCGTCAATGGTTCCGGGCGCGCGCGGCTGCTGCGACCCGGCCAGGAACGGGAACGACGAACGAAACGGCATGTCGTTGCCATTGACGTTGTCGCCGAGCGTGTTGCCGTTGGCGACGAGCGTCAGAATGATGTCAATCACGTCGTCAGTCAGACGGCGCCCGTTCGGGAAGGAGGCTTCCGGGTTCGTGCCAGTGTTGGGCTTGGTCAGGTCCAGGCGCAGGATGTCGCCCCTCGTCACGGCGACGCCCGCGAGAATCGCCTGGTAAGTCGGGTTGGTGCCGAACAGATTGAGCGTCGAGATGATGCCGGGCGCGAACCTGCCGTTCGCGTCGTCAATCGAGTTGGCGGCGTTGTAGGCGTTCTTCGAGTTGAACGGGACGAGCGCCACGTTGACGGCAGGGATGCCCATGCGGTCAACGTTGACCCACCGGCCGAAGCCTGTCCGCTCGCCCGTCTGGGTGTTGAAAATCTGTGGGCTGCGGCGCTGCGTCAGACAGGTCAGGCCGAGTTGGTTGCCGCCGTTGCGCACGAGCGAGACCGGAATCCTGAAGGCAATGGACATCGTGTTATAGCCGGCGAAGGTGTCGCGCCCGCGCTGGAAGACGGCGGGGTTCGGCGCGCCGGCCCTGACGGAGGCGACGAAACGCCCGAAGGCAGGGATGTCGAAGAAGAACGGGTCGTCCGACAGGCCGGCGTAGATACTGACGCCGGACGGCCCGTCGGTCGTAATCACCGGCGTCGGCGAGACATCTGCGGTGGGGCTCGAATTGGTTGACGGGGCTGTGAAGGTGCGGTTGCCGCCGAAGCCAGAGAAGCTGATGGTCGCCGTCTGCGCTTGCGCGACACCGCCGACCGCGAGGCGCTGCGAGAACTGCACGTCCGCGAACACGTCGGGCTTGGCGTCGCCCGTGTTCTCGATGGCGAAGCGGTAGCGGAGCGCCGGGTCGAAGATACCGAAGTTGCCGTTCTCGCCCGGCACGATGAAGCCGTGGACGGTCAGGATCATCACGACCTTCGTGTTGTCGGTCGGGTCTAGGAACATGTAGACATCGTTGATGTCGGCCCCGAGGTCGTTCGAGGTCGCAGGGGCGTCGCCGTGGTCGGCCGCCTCCAGGCGCGGCGGCGGCGTCAGGATGATCGCCGCGATCATGGTCAGCGCGAGGGCCCCGAGCGCCAGCCTGCTGTTCTTACTTCGTGGGCTAATCATAACTTTCTTCTCCTCGCCGTCCGGCCGGACGGCACAGGGTTTTACGTCGGGCCGAACCTGGAGCGGTACTCGACCGAATTGACGAAGCCGTTGACCATCACGCGGAAGTCGCCCGTCCGGTTAAGCAGATCGAGCCACTTGAGGTAGAGGATGTCCGGGTCGCGGTGCAGGTAGCCGAAATACTCCATGACGACGAAGGCTTCGTTGAAAAACTTCGCGGCCACCTGCCCGCTCTCGACAATCGCCCGCAGCACTTCGGCGCGCGTCTTTCTCCCCGCCACGAGGTCGTCAATCAGCGCCTGCTTGTTCGGGAGCGTGACGCCTGCGGTCGTGACCAGCGCGTTAACGTAGGCCGCGTCGCTCAGGGCGTCGTAGAGCGCGCGGAACTCCGGCCGCATGATGAAATCGTTGATGAAGGCCACCTTGCTGGCTTCGAGCTGCGCGGCCGTCTGGAAGCCGCTGACCCGCGCCAGGTCTGGGACGAACTCGGCGTAGTGCGGCGGCCGCCCGAGGGCCGTCGCGTAGAAGCGGTAAACGAAGAAGCCGCGCCCCTGGAACTCGGCCGAGCGGAAGAAGGCCGACGAGACTTCTATCCGGTCGCAACGCGTGTCGCCGAAGGCGCAGTTGCGGAGGATGCTCACCCACCCGTTGAATCCTGGGGGGTCCGGCTCGCGGCCGAGGAAGTCTAGGTACTGCTGGCGGACGAAGAACTCAATCTCGTCAATCGGGTTCGGGTTCGTGGAAAGAATCGCGCTGTCGTTGTCGAGGATGACGAGCTGCGCCGTCGCCGGTGGCGCCAGGGCCGCGCCCACGGGGTTGCGGAGCGTGAGGTTGACGAACTCGTCGCCCTCTATGAAGGCGTCGTTGATGATCGAGACGGTGAAACTCCTGCTCGTCTGGCCTGGGCTGAAATTGAGCGTGCCCGTGGCCGGGGAGTAATCGCCCCTCTCGCTCGCGCTGCCGTTGCGCGCCGCGTACTCGACGCTCGCCGCGCCGGCCGTGCTGCCCGCGCGTGTGACGGTGATGGTGGCGATTGTCCCGCCCTCGCCCACCGTGTAGGTGGTGGAACTGAAGCGCAGCGTGCTCGCCGCCGGGCCGGGGATGACGCCCACGGCCTGGAGCGCGGGCTGGATGTCGCTGGCAGGGTTATGCGTCAGCCGCACAGGGCCACTCCCGTCCGCGTTCGCCAGGTAAATCTCGAAGTTGTCGCTGCGCGTGCTGGCGAAGGCGAGGTCCGCGCCGTCGGCCGAGCTTGAGGGCTCGACGTCCAGGGCGTTGCCGTTGCTCGTGATGTGCGTCTGGCCGCTCCCGTCGGCGGGGTTCATCGCGTACAGGTCTTCGTCGCCGTCACGGTCCGATTGGAACGTAATCCTGCCCGGCGACCAGTTGGGGTTGGAATCGTTCGTGTCGTTACTGGTCAGGCGGACGACGTTGCCGCCGTCATCGTCCATCCGGTAAATCTCGTACTGGCCGAACTCGCGTGTGCTGGCGAAGGCGAGCATGGTCCCGTCGGGCGAGTAAGCGGGCTGCGTGTCGTCGCCGGGGTCGTGGGTGAGATTCAGGAGGCCGCCGCCGCCCGGATTCATGGTGTAGATTTCGTCGTTGCCGTCGCGGCTACTGCTGAAAGCGATGCGCGTCCCATCGGGCGACCAGGCCGGGCTGAGGTCGGCGGCGTCGTGGTGTGTGAGCCGGTGCTGGCCCGTCCCGTCGGCGTTCATCACGTAAATCTCATGGTTCCCGTCGCGGCCGCTGACGAAGGCGAGGCGCGTCCCGTCGGGCGACCAGGCGGGGCTGAAATCTTCCGCAGTGTTTTCGGTGAGGCGAAGGAGGCCGCCGCCGTCGGCGTCCATCGTGTAGATCTCGAAGTTGCCATCGCGGTCACTGGCGAAGGCGATTTTCGTGGCGGCGGGACCGGCCGCGGCCGGCAGCGGGCGCGCAGGTTTCGGCCCGGAGGGTGGGCGCGCAGGGGCCGCGCCGTTGAGCAGCGCCGCCAACGCCAGCGTCAGTCCGATCAGTATGGCTGTGCCTCCTGCTTTTCTCATGGCGACTCTCAGCACCTTCGTCAATGTCAAAAATCCTTCGGGCAACTTACTTGCTCGAAGGAGGTGTCGGGGCCGCCGTGCGCTGAAGGGCGTAAGAAGTTTTATAGTCGCGCACGATATTGCAGAATCCGGGCAGCGTCAAGCTTTTTTCCGCCAAAATCATCTTGACTGTCCGGCGAATAGTGATACATTGAGCGCTGCCCCGGCGGCTGTCCCACAGTTAAGACCTGCGTTCGTTGAAGTTCAATCGGTCCAAGGTGTCTATGACTCGTAGACTTCAAAGCGCCAGCGCGCGGCTGCTGATCGTCGGCGGTCTGCTCGCCCTGATGCTGTCCGGCGGCGCGAATCGCGTCGAGCGGGCGGCGGCGCAGTCGGGTCGCCCCGTGCTGATTAGCGAACCCACCTCGACGCGCGCCCTGGCCTTCGAGTCCGTGACGCAGAAGCGCGAGCCTTTCCCGCTCACCTCCACGGTTCGGTTCAGCGCCGACACACGGACGCGCATCATGCTCTTCGCCCAGAATATGAATTTACAGGCGGGCGAGAGCGCCTCCTCGGTCACGGCCGAGGCCGAAGACTTCGCGCACAAAATTTACACGCTCAAGGTCGAGTACGTAGGGCGCCTGCCGAACCAGACGTGGGCCACTTCCATCATCGTCAGGCTCAACGACGAGTTGGGCGATGTCGGCGACGTGCTGGTCAAGATCACCTACCGCGGGATGGCGAGCAACCGCGTGCGCGTCGGCATAGGGCACACGGGCGGCGGCCTGCCGGACGACCCAGGGGCCGTGCCGACGCCTGGCCCACCCCAGCCGGATTTCCCCGGCAACCCCATCACCGCCGGCAACCTGACGGCGAGCGACGTGCAGACACTGATCGCGCAGGCCGTCTCGGCGGCGGTGGCCCTGAACAGGCCCGTGACGGTGGCCGTCACCGACAAGGAAGGCAACGTGCTCGGCCTCTTCAGCATGACGAACGCCCCGTCGAACGTCATCATCCGCGGCGGTGGGAGCCCCGGCCAGGTGGCGGACCCGACCACGGGCCTCGTCCCAGTGGGGCTCGAAGGCACGCGCCTGCCGTCGAAGTTCGCGGCGATCTCGAAGGCCGGGACGCCAGCCTTCTTCGGCACGCAGGGCAACGCGTTCACGACGCGCACCGCAGCCTTCATCATTCAGCAGCACTTCCCGCCGGGCGTGGACAACCAGGCGTCCGGCCCGCTCTACGGCGTGCAATTCTCTTCGCTGCCCTGCTCGGACATCAAGTCGCCGGGCCTCCCGCTCGGGCTGTCGGGCGACTCGGGCAGCATGCCTGTTTACAAGAACGGCCAGCACGCCGGCGGCATCGGCATCGAGGGCGATGGCGTTTACACGCTCGACAGAGACCCGTCGGACTCGGACCTGCCGTTCGAGGAGGTGATTGCGGTCTCGGCCGTGCGGGGCTACGAGACGCCCGCCCTGATTCGCGGCGACAACATCCTGGTCAACGGCATCCGCCTGCCCTTCGTCAACGTGGGCGCGCCGCTCACGCCGACAACGATTCCGTTCGCCAGTCTGCCCGGCCTGATAGACCCTGCGTTCCCCATCCGCGGGGCGCAACCCAGCCAGTTCGTCCCCACGAGCGTCGGCGGCATCGCCGGTCAGGTTGACCCGCAATTCTTCCCCTTCATCAGCAGCCCCGTGGGCGGGGCCAACTCGCTGACGGCGACGGACGTGAACACCATCATCTCGCACGCGGCGCAGCAGGCGAACATCACGCGCGCAGCTATCCGCCAGCCGCTCGGCAGCAGCGCGCGCGTCTCCATCGCGGTCGTTGACGTGAACGGGAAAGTGCTCGGCATCTTCCGCACGGCGGACGCGCCCGTCTTCGGCTTTGACGTTTCTGTGCAGAAGGCGCGTGGGGCGGTGCTCGCTTCGCGGTCGGACGCCGGGGCGATGCTGAGGGCCGCCGGGTTCGGCTCGTACGTGGACCGCGCCGCCGCCGACGGCATTCTCTTCAACGGCAGCATCGCGTTCAGCGACCGCGCCATAGGGTTCCTGCACCGCCCGTTCTTCCCGGACGGCATCAACGACACGGCAGCCGGCCCGCTCTCGCGCGCGTTCCCGGAGTGGAGCGTCTTTAACGTCGGCCTCCAGCTCGACCTGATTAAGACCAACTTGCAGGCCGCCCTGCTGGGGGCGAACGTGCGCTGCACGTCGCTGGCGGTCGCGCCCAACGGCATCCAAATCTTCGCCGGCAGCATTCCGCTCTACAAGAACAACGTCCTGGTCGGAGCCATCGGCATCAGCGGCGACGGCATAGATCAGGACGACCTCATCGCCGCCGCCGGGGCCCAGGGCTTCGCGCCGCCAGCCGGCATCCGCGCCGATCAAATCTTCGTCCGCGGCGTCCGCCTCCCCTTCGTCAAATTCCCACGCAGCCCGAATCTGTAAGTCTCACGCCAAGACGCAAAGGCGCTAAGAAAACGAGTAGTGGGTCAGTTTGGAGTTGAGTGTCTGGCAAGTCAGACTCACCGCAGAGACGCAGAGAGCGCAGAGGGGGCGCAGAGAGTTGACTCAAGCCTCTGCGCAACCTCTGTGTCCTCTGCGTCTCTGCGGTGAACGCCGTATTGGCACACACTCTTCTTCAACCTGACCCACTACCCGCCTTTGCGTCTTTGCGTGAGACTTTACTTGCCCGGCGCGCGCCCGGCTTCGAGGTCGGAGCGCAGTTTCGTGAGGCTCGGGTTATTAGGATTAACTTCGGCGAGTTTCTTGAGCGCGGCGTCGGCCTCGGCGTAGCTGCCTTGCTTGAGGAGCGCGACGGCCATGTTCTGTAGCGTCTGCTCGTGGCGCGGGTTGATTTGGAGCGAGCGGCGGAACTCCTGTATGGCGCGGTCTGGGTCCGCAGGCTCGCGCACCAGGAAGGTCAGGCCGAGGTCCGTGCGGACGTTGATGTCCTTCGGGTCTTTGACGAGCGCGGCCGTGTACCACTTCTCCGCGGCCTCGTAGCGCCCGGAATCGAAGTTGGCGTTGCCGAGTGCGACCACCGCCTCGCGGTTCTCCGGGCGCAGTTGGTTGGCGCGCGTCAGCAGCCCTATGGCCTCGTCGAACCGCCGGTTGCGGTAGTGGACTTCGGCCGCCTTCATCTGCGCCTCGAAGTCGTTTGGCGCGGACTGCGCCTTCTCTATGAGCGCAGCGTCCTCGCCCGAGTCGGCCGCCTGAGGCATGGGGCCTCCTGCGTCCGCCGGAATCGGCGGGTGGTTCTCTGGAAGCTCGGCGTCTGCCGGCGCGGCCACGGGCGCGCGCGGTGGCGGCGGGCTCTGCCGGTTCAGGTTGGTGGCGAACACGTACCCGACGATGACGCCCAACAGCACGCCGATGATTCCGAAGAGGACGTTTTCTCTGGTCATAAAACGGTGTGCAGCAAAGGCAGCTCGTTTTGACTGCTTAGTTGATGCCCGCGCGCGCCTGCTCGATGCTGTCGGAGACGGTCTGCGCGGCCTCGGAGCCTTCGGGCAGGAGCTTCAGGAGTTGCTCCCAGTAGGAGATGGCCTGGCGGAACTCCCCGGCCTGGGAGGCGGCGTTGCCCGCGAGCCAGAGCGCCTTCTCGTTTTGGGGGTCGAGTTGCAACGCCTTGTTGATGAGCTCGCGCGGGCGGCCCCGGAAGATCGAGCCGTTAGCCAGCGCCAGTGTCCCCGCGTAGTCGGCCCACAGCCCCGCGTCGTTGCCGATCAATTCTGCGGCCCGCCCGTAAGCCTCGCTCGCCTCCTTGTGGCGGTTGAAATTCTGGTACGAGCGCGCGAGCATGACCCAACCCTGCGCGTCGTTCGGGTTCTCTTTGAGGCGCTCCGCGAGCCGCGCCACGCGCCCTTCTATCTCCTGCTGCGTCGGCGCGCCCGGCTGCCCCATCGGAGCTTCTGCGCCCGCCGACATTGGCCCAATCTCCGCAGCCTCCGAAGGAGCTATGGGCTGTCCGGGCGCGAGCGCCTTCGGGGTTCCTATCTGCGAGTAGAGGATGACGGCCAGGAGCGGAATCGAGGCCCCGACGACGGTCGCCGTCGCACGCCCGCCGCCGCGCGCGGGAGTCGCGTCGTCGTCAGCCCCCGGCGCGGCCACGTCTTCGAGTAAGCGGCGCTGCAACTCGGCGCGGCCCTGCTCGTACTGCTCGCGGTCGAGCACGCCGTCGCGCAGGTCGCGTTCGAGTTCACTGAACTGGTCGCGGTAGATGGAGACGTTGGCCCGCTCGCTCTCGCCCTGTGTCTGCTCGGCGCGCTGCAAGAGCGGCGGCAACAGGTAGACGAGCGCGATCACGACGAGCAGGGCGGCGAAGATCCAGAAACTCATCATTCGTCTGCGGTCCCCTTTCGTCTAACGCTCGCCGAGCAGCGCCTCGACGCGCTGGCGTTCGGCCTCCGAGAGCGGCTCTTCGCGCGCCGCCTGCTGTTTGCGCCGTCGCTTGAGATAGAGGTATTGCACGACGACACCCGCGCCGAGCAGGGCGAAGGGGCCGAACCAGAGCAGGTACGTGGTCGCCTTCACGGGCGGGCGGAAGAGGACGAAGTCGCCGTAGCGCTCGGTCATGAAACTGATGATCTCCTGGTCTGTCTTGCCGGCGCGCATCTGCTCGCGAATCTGCTGCCGCAAGTCCACGGCCAGCGGCGCGTGCGAGCCCGCGAGCGACTCGTTCTGGCACACAAGGCAGCGCAGGTCTTCGGCCAGCGCCATGACGCGCTTCTCCAGCTCAGGGTCTTCGGCCACGGGCTGCGCCTCTTTGGCCCAGGCGGCCGCCAACGGCAAGAGGCACAAGAGCAGAGCCGGCAGCAGGAGCGCGCGCCTCATCTCTGCAACTCCTTCACGAGCGGAATGATTCTATCGCGCAGCGCCTCGGCGGTGACCGGGCCGATCTGCTTGTAGCGGATGACGCCCTCGCGGTCTATAACGAAGGTTTCAGGCACGCCGTAGACGCCGTAGTCGATCCCGACGCGCCCGTCCGCGTCCACGAGGTTCATGACGTACGGGTCACCGAACTCTTCGAGCCAGCCCTGCGCGTCCTCGCGCTCGTCCTTGTAGTTGAGGCCGTAGATGGGGACGAGCCGCGCGCGCGCTAGCTCTAACAGCAGCGGGTGCTCCTCGCGGCACGCTACGCACCAGGAGGCCCAGACGTTCAGGAGCCACACCTTGCCCTTCATCTCTTCGGATTTGAAGCGCTGTGCCGGGTTGGCCAGTTGCGGCAGATTGAAGGCGGGCGCCGGCTTGTCCAGCAGCGGCGAAGGAACCTCGCGCGGGTCGCGGGTCAACCCGATGGCTAGAAAGACGACCAGCGCGAGGAACAAGATCAGGGGTAATAGAAATTTCGTCATGACTCTTCCACCCTCGCGGCAAGCGCGGGCGCAGGCGCGGCCGCGTTTGCTTCTTCCGCTTCGGCCTTCGCAACGCGGCGGCGCTCGCGCGCCGCGACCCTGTAGCGCCGGTCGCTGACGGCGAGCACGCCGCCCAAGGCCATCAGCGCCGCGCCGCCCCAAATCCAATCCACGAACGGCTTGTAGAAGATGCTTACACTCCACGCGCCGCCGCTCACGGGCTCGCCGAGCGAGACGTACAGGTCGCGTGTGAAGCCTGTGTTGATGTCCGCCTCCGTCATGGTCTGCCCGGAGGAGACGTAGTTGCGCTTCTCCGGGTACATCGTCCGCAAGACCTCGCCGCCCTTGCTCACCGAGACCTCGCCGCGCGCCGCCACGTAGTTCGGCCCCGTCACCTGTTGCACGCCGTCGAAGCGGAAGACGTAGCCGCCGACCGTCGCCGTGTCGCCGGCGCTCATCCGCACGTCCTTCCGCTCCTCATAGCCCGTGACCAAAGTGACGCCGATGATGAAGACCGCCACGCCCAGGTGTGCCAATTCCATCCCGTAGTAGCTGCGCGACTGCGCGGCCAGCTTCTTGAAGAAGCCGCCCTCGCCGCGCGCACGCGTCCAGACGTTCAGGACGACGGTCGTGATAATCCAGGCCGCGAGCAGCAAGCCGAGGCTGACCTTGACCTGCCATCCTCCTATGACGAAGGGCAGGAGGACGGCCGTCAATACGCTCACGGCGAAGGCCCAGCGCAGGCGCACGGCCAACTCGGGCAGGCTCGCGCGCTTCCAGCGCGCCACGGGGCCGACGCCGATCATGAAGGCGACCGGGGCCATAATTGGCACAAAGACCGAGTTGAAGTAGGGCGGCCCGACGGAGAGCTTGCCGAGGCCGAGCGCGTCAACGAAGATCGGGTAGAGCGTGCCCAAAAGCACGGAGGCCGCCGCGACGACCAGCAGGACGTTGTTCGAGAGCAGGAACGACTCGCGCGAGACTAACTCGAACTTCCCGCCGAGGCCGACGCTGCGCGCGCGCCAAGCGTAGATCGCCAACGACCCGCCGATGACGATGACGAGGAACGTCAGGATGAAGATGCCGCGCTTCGGGTCCGTGGCGAAGGCGTGGACGGAAGTGAGCACGCCAGAGCGAACTAAAAATGTGCCAAGCAGACTCAACGAGAAGGCGGCGATGGCGAGCAGCACCGTCCAGCTTTTCAGACTCCCGCGCTTTTCCGTCACGGCCAGCGAGTGAATCAGGGCCGTGCCGACCAGCCACGG
Organism: uncultured Acidobacteriota bacterium; assembly: GCA_963848875.1. GTDB lineage: Bacteria > Acidobacteriota > Blastocatellia > Pyrinomonadales > Pyrinomonadaceae > QHXM01. The sequence goes on along the minus strand of CAWKFJ010000005.1, from coordinate 1,627,157 downwards.
GATAAACGACGCGTTCTCCACAGGGTCCCAGAACCACCAGCCGCCCCAGCCCAATTCGTAATAGGCCCAGAAGCTGCCGAGCGCGATGCCGCACGTCAGGAAGCTCCAGGCGATGGTCGTCCACGGACGCGACCAGCGCGCCCACGTCGCGTCCAGTTTGCCGCCGAGCAGCGCCGCGAGCGAGAAGGCGAAGGCGACCGAAAAGCCGACGTAGCCCATGTAGAGCATCGGCGGGTGAATCACCATCGCAGGGTCTTGCAAAAGCGGGTTGAGGTCGCGCCCCTCGACCGCCGCCGGGATGAGCCGCGCAAACGGGTTCGAGGTCGTCAACAGAAAGAGCAGGAAGCCGAAGCTCACGAAACCCAGGACGCCGAGCACGCGCGCGCGCAGCTCAAGCGGCAGTTGCTTACTAAACAGCGTCACCGCCACGGTCCAGACGGCCAGCAGCAGACTCCACAAAAGGAGCGACCCCTCGTGCGAGCCCCACGTTGCCGCGAGCCTGTAGTTCATGGGCAGCAGCGAGTTGGAGTTGGTCGCGACGTTGAGGACCGAAAAATCGTTGGTGACGAAAGAGTAGGCGAGGCAGCCGAAGGCGACCAGCACGAAGATGAACTGCGCCTGCGCTGCCGAGACTCCCATGTTCATCCACGCTTGGTTTCCGCGCTGCGCGCCGATCAAAGGGAGCGCGCACTGCGCCGCGGCCACCAGCAGCGCGAGGATGAGGGCGAACTGTCCGACCTCTGGGACGACGGTCATCTTTAAAACTTCTCCCGCTACTTCACGGTCTCGGCCGCGTGTTTGAGGTACTCCTGGCTCGGCTTGAGCGCGTCGGCCGCCTCGGGCGGCATGTAGTTCTCGTCGTGCTTGGCGAGCACCTCGTTGGCGTGAAAGACGCCGTCCTCGCTGAGGCGTCCCTGCGCGACGACGCCTTTGCCCTCCTTGAAGAGGTCGGGCAGGATTCCTTTGTAGACGACCGGGACGTTGTGCGCCAGGTCCGTGACGACGAAGCGCACGGTCAGCCCGTCGTCCTCGCGCTTGAGGCTGCCCTGCTCGACGAGTCCGCCGACACGGAAGGTCTTCTGGACGGGGGCCTTCTTTTCCGCGACCTCGGTCGGGCTGAAGAAGAAGACGAGGTTGTTCTGGAAGGCGTTGAGCACGAGCGCGGCCGCGACGCCGAGGCCGCACAGTCCGACGCCGATCAACGCGAGCCGTTTATGTCGTGGTTTCATTTTCTTTCAGGACTTTCATTTTAGGGGCCGCGGCCGACTGCTGCAAGAGGACGCGCCGGCGTCTACGGCGCAGGAGCAGCACTTCGACGGCCATCAGCAGGAGCGCCACGCCGAAGGAGCCCCAGACGTAAAAGGCGTAGCCGCCCATCTCGAAAAATTGCGCCCAACCACTCATTTGGCCTCCCCCGCGAGTTCGCCCACCCAGGGCGCGTGGCGCTCCCTTTCCAGGATGATGTTGCGCACGCGCATGAGCGTCACGGCGATGGCGTACATCCAGCAGGCCGCGATCATGATGAGCAGGGCTGCGAGCATGACGGGCGCGATGGAAGGCTTTTGACCGAAACGCAAGCTGGCCCCCTGGTGCAGCGTGTTCCACCACTGGACGGAGAAATAGATAATTGGCACATTAATCGCGCCGACGATCGCCAGCAAAGCCCCCGCGCGGTCGGCCCGGCGCGTGTCCTCTATGGCCGACTGCAAGGAGATGAAGCCGAGGTAGAGGAAGAAGAGGATGAGCGTTGAAGTCAGCCGCGCGTCCCAGACCCACCACGTTCCCCACATCGGCTTGCCCCAGAGCGCGCCCGTCCAGAGCGAGATGAAGGCGAACAGCGCCCCCGTCGGCGCAATCGCCGCGGCCATCATTGCCCAGATGCGCGCGTTGAAGGCCAGCCCAAGCGCCGCGTAGACGGCCAGCAGCAGGTACATAAACATCGCCATCCACGCGGCCGGCACGTGGATGTAGATGATGCGATAAGCCTCGCCCTGCACGGCGTCCTTCGGCGCGACGAAGAAGCCTATGTACAGCCCCACGACCAGGAGCACGGCCGCCAGCACGGCGAAGAACGGGATCAACTTTCCGGCCAGCGGGTAGAAGCTCGCGGGCGAGGTGTACTTGTACCAGTTGATTTTGCGTCGAGCCATACCTTCCTACAGTCTCTCTTTACTCCATAGAGATACGTAGCGCGGCGGCGGTTGCCCAGGGCGCGAACATCAGGGCGACGACGAGCACGGCCCCTAGCAGAGACAAATGTGATTCCGCGCTCGCGCCCGTGATACTCGCTTCGACCGCGCCCGCGCCGAAAATCAGAACCGGGATACAGAGCGGCAGGACGAGCAAGGATACCAGCACGCCGCCCCCCCGTAAACCTAGAGTCAGCGCCGCGCCGACCGCGCCGATCAGGCTCAGGGCCGGCGTCCCCAGGAGCAGCGACCCCACAAGCGTCAGGAGCGCGCCGGGCGGCAAATCGAACTGCAAGCCGAGCACCGGGGCCATCAAGACCAGGGGCGCTCCCGTCACCAGCCAGTGCGCCACGATTTTGCCCAGGACGACCACCGAGAGCGGCTGCGGCGTCAACAGCAACTGTTCGAGCGTACCGTCCAGGTAATCGTGCGAGAACATGCGGTCGAGCGAGAGCATCGAGGCCAAAAGCGCCGCGACCCAGACGACGCCCGGCGCGATTGTTCTGAGGATGTTCAGCTCTGGGCCGACGCCGAGCGGGAACAAACTGACGACGATGACGAAGAAGAAGAGCGTCGAGAGGACGCCCGCGCGCCCGCGCCACGCCAGCGTCGCGTCCCTCTGAATGACCCATCGCAGAGTTGCCAGCATTCAACGCTCGCCCGCGGGCGTCAGCTCTACGTGAAGCGTCCTGCCCGCGCGAACAGACAGCGGCTGGTGCGTCGTCAGCACCGCCAGCCCGCCCGCTTCCAAATGGACCTCGACGACCGACTGCACGAGTTGGACGGCCGCGCTGTCCAAGGCCGTCAGCGGCTCGTCCAGAATCCAGAGCGCGCGTCCCGAAACCAGCAGCCGCGCCAGCGCCAGCCGCCGCTGCTGCCCCTGCGACAAGGTCTTTGCCGGCAGCCCCTGGCTCGCGCCGAGCCCCATGCGCTCCAGGGCCACACTGATTCTTTCCTCGTCCGGCCGCCGCCCTTCCGCGAGGCCGTAGTGTATCCGCAGATTCTCCGCGGCGCTCAGTTCGGCCTTGACCCCGTTGGCGTGGCCCAGGTAGGCCAGCTCTTTCAAATACTCTTCTTTGAGCGCCCTGATTTTCTTGCCGCCCCAGAGCACCTCGCCTGCGGCCGGCGCGAGCAGTCCGCAGAGCATACGCAGGAGGCTCGTCTTGCCGCTCCCGTTCGCCCCTCTGACCTCCAATAACTCCCCGGCCCCTAGCGAGAAACTGAGATTTTGAAAAAGCGTCCGCCCGCCGCGCACGCACTCCAGAGCATTAGCCTCAAGCCTCTGGCTCATCCGATGGTCAACTGTGCTTGATGAATCATCCAATCCGGGAGGAGAGAGCGTTTGAAGTTGCGCGTCACCGGAGAGTTTTCCGGCTCAAACAATACGATCTCCTACTTTGCGGGATTGTATCACGCGGCGTAAACGCTCCCAAATTCCGGGTAACGGGTCGGTTTGCAGTTGAGTGTGTGCCAATACGGCGTTCACCGCAGAGACGCAGAGGACGCTGAGGTTGCGCAGAGAGTTGACTCAAGCCTCTGCGCCCCCTCTGCGCTCTCTGCGTCTCTGCGGTGAGTCTGACTTGCCAGACACTCAACTCCAAACTGTCCCACTACCAAATTCCGGGCAGCGTCTAGCAACCTGAGAGCCCGGCGTGTTACCCTGCGACCGTTCAGATGACATGATTCTGGCCGGTTGCTGCCGTGCCTCGCAGTCTCCGCCTCGATCTATTGCTTAACTTTCTTTGCAAACATCCGTTAGAGGAGATTCACAATGAGAAAACGTGGGATGACGGTCATCGCCGCCGTCTGCTTCTGTGTCGCTTTCAGCTGCGTGGCCGCCATGGCGCAGAACAGGCCGATTGTCGGCGGTTACAAGGAAGCGAAGGTGGACGACCCGGCAGTCGTGGCCGCGGCCGAGTTCGCTGTCGAGGCCCGGAAGGAGCAGGCGGGCGGCCCGCTCTCGCTGGTTGCTATCAAGAGCGCCGAGTATCAGGTAGTCCAAGGGATGAACTACAGACTCTGCCTGGAGGTCAAGGCAGGCGAAGAGACGGACGCCGACGTGGAGCCTCAGAGCGTGCAGGTCGTCGTCTATCAAAACCTCAAGAGGGAATACAGCCTCACGAGCTGGGAAGAAAAACATTGTGGCGGCGGCCACTCGGAAGAGAACCACGCGTCGTCCGTCAGGACGCGGAAATCGGATGAAGAAAGGGAAAAATGAAGACCACGAAAATTACAACTCTCTCGACTTTAGGCATCGCTTCGCTGGCGCTCATCTTTTCGGCCTGCGCTAGCGCGTCGAACACGACGACGAACACTTCTATGACAAATAGCACCACCAAATCGAACACGGCGGTGGTCGTCAATTCCAATCAGACGGCGGCAAGCAACACGACGACTGTCTCGAATACTGCGCCGACACCCGCGGCGGCCCAATCCGATGCGAGTGAAGTTGAGGGCGAGCTGCAAGTCGGAAAAACCGAGTCGGTAATTCTGTACGTCGGCGAGGAGACAGGCGATTACGCGGGCTACTGTTTCACCAACGACTCGGAAGCCGGTCGCGCCATTCTGGCCGCCTGCAAAGATAAAGAGCGGTGCTCAGTCAAGGGAACAGTCGATCATGAAGCCGGGTGTAAAGTCCCTGGACTCGAAGCAGACCTTTCCGACAGCGGCAAAATAACTAAAGTCGAGTCGGCGAAATCGCTCGGCCGCAAAAAGTAGTTCAGAAACGGGTTCAAAGGCGGCGACCTCAATTTGAAGAACGCGCCTTGCGGAACCTATTATCTAGAATGGACGGGCGCGAATTTCAAACAGGTCAAGTTCGTGAAGAAAACACGAACCGAGACGCCGTAGCCCTCGCCGCCGGATTTTTGGCGGCAGGCCGGTTTTGAATCTTCCGGCGCGCGCTTTACCTGCGATGAAGGATAACATCCTCTTTACGATTGCCGGCCTCGTGCTGGGGTTCTTCGTGGGCTTTTTCATGGCGAACAACACCGGCGCGGGGCAGCCGCCGCCTGCGGCCGCGCCCGCGGCGGCCGACTCGGCGCGTCTCCCGCCGGGCCACCCGAACGTCTCCGGCGAGGGCGGCGCGGCAGCGTCCTCCTCGGCGCAGGCGCAGCAGGCGATGGACGAGGCCGACCGCAACCCGAAGGATTTCGCCGCGCAGATTCGCGCCGCGGCCGTCTTCTACCAACTGGGCTCTTACGACAAGGCCAAGCTCTACCTCGGCCGCTCGCTCGCCCTCAAGCCGGACGACCCGGACGCGCTCACGGGCATGGCACACACGCTCTACGACACGGGCGACTTCGTGGGCGCGGCAGGCTATTACGAGAAGGTTCTGGCACAGAAACCGGACGACGCGGACCTGCGCGCAGACCTCGGCAGCACCTACGCGCAGCGCAACCCGCCCGACCTTGACCGCGCGCTCGCCGAGTACCGTCGGGCGCTCTCCATTGACCCCAGGAACGAGCAGGCGCTCGCGCGACTCGCAGACGTTTCCATCCGCAAAGGTGATAAGGCGACGGCCCGCGACGCCATCAACAAGCTCGCCGCCATCAATCCATCTAACCCGGCCCTCGCCGAACTCCGCTCCATGCTCTAGCGCCTCGGCCGCGGCGTCGGACCAAAACTTATTTTTATTGCCAATCGCTGCCGATGGCGCTATAAACTGTAACCGCCCGACGCTTCGGTGTAGACAACTCTAAGACCCTCGCTATTTCAGATGCCGCTTCGATTGCGAAAATGCGTTGGAGTCTGGACGAGGCTGGCCGCCGCGCTCTGCCTGCTCGCGGCCTGCGCGTTTGATTCCCCCGCGCAGACGCCCACGCCACAGCCTTCGCCCGCGCCGCAATCATCTTGTACTCAGCCCACGCCGTGCCCCAGGCTCGCACCGCGCGTCATCCAGTTGACGGTCGTCTACAAAAAAGGCACGGAGCCCTTGCAGCAGGACGACAAGGTCACGCAGCTCGCGCGCAAGCGCTTCTATCTCTCCTCCTGCCCCTTCAACCTGGACAAGATTCCTTCGGCCGCGCAGGGGCCTTCGCGCCGCGCCTACTACTCCGGTGTGAAGGCCAGCCCGCAGTTCCTGAAGTGGCTCGAAGAGAACAACTGCGATACCGTCTACTGCCGCGACCTGACGGCCGCCGAGGTCGGCTGCAAGTCCGGCGAGGCGGTTTGCGTCCCCGAATTCGTCAGCTCCTACGAGGAGGCCCTGCGAAAGCTGAAGGGCGACACTGAGCTGGCGCGCAGGTGGGTGACCAACTACGGGCCGCTCGCCGCCGCGGAGCTGCGCGTGGGCTTCTACGAACAGAAAATGAAGTGGCTCGACGCCGTGGTCAAGGAGGCCGAGCGCGCCGCGTCGCTCCCCGCGGGGACGATCAGGACGGCGGTGACCGACAGGCGCGGCGTCGCCTACTTCTACGACCTCTGTCCGGGCACTTACTACGTCTCGACCATCGCGCCCGTAGAGGTCGCGGGCGAGCGCATCGTCTGGGAGACGACCGCCATCACCATCAAGGGTCCGAAGGCGGGCGAGGCCGAGCCGCTGACCGTGACCCCGGTCTTCCTCGCCAACGTCCCCTCGAAGAAGAAGCGCGCCAACTACTTCGTCGGCCGGAAACTCACCGAATGATTCCGAGGCAGAACGAACACTGGAAACGCCGCGTCGTGCGACACCGCCTGGTCGCGCTGGCGATTCTCGTCCTGCTCATCGCGCTCCTCTTCTTCTACCCGCACGCCTCCTCCAACGCCGCCGCGCCTCAGCGGCAACGCACGCAACAACGTCGCCGCCGTCCACCGCAGCCGCAGCCGGGGCAGACCGGCAGGACCGGGCGCAACTACGCGCGCTTCAGACACGAGAGCCACCGCCCGCCCGTCGCCAAACTGGATTGCAACGACTGCCACGCGATCCCTTCGGCGGCCGCGCCCGACCGCGTCACTGCCGCGACGAAGCCCTCGGCCGACGGTTACCCCTACCACGACAGCTGCGTCCAGTGTCACCGCCAGCAGTTTTTCGTCGGGGCCGCACCAAGCATCTGCACCGTCTGTCACACGCGCTCCACCCCGCGCCTGACCGCACGCGACATGCGCCCGTTCCCCAGGCAGACGGACCAAACGGTCGCCCGCGAGTTCCCAGGCTACTTCCCGCACAGCCTGCACCAGGGCGCGCTCGCCCGCCGCGGCGAACGTGAAAGAATCGGTGACTGGGCTTTCGTCCGAGCGTCTTTCGTGCAGCAGCAGCAGGCGCCGGACAACTGCGCGGCCTGCCACCTGACGGACGAACGAGCGCCCGTGGCGATTAAGGTCGGCGGCACGGAAGCGACCTTCAAGCCCGAGGCCAGGACGTTCAAGACTGTGCCAATGGGCCACGCCTCCTGCTTCAACTGCCACTGGCAGGCGCAGAAGCCCTTGAAGGACGACTGCGCCGGTTGCCACCTCTCAAGGACCGAGTACGCGAAGCGCAAGCGCGCCGGCTCCGCAGATGCCCCGCTGCCCGGCGTGACGAGCGCGAATGCTACGCAGTGGTTCAAGACGTGGCCGGACGAATGGCCCAAGCGGCTCTCCATCAAGTTCCGCCACCAGACTACGAACCACGACGTGGGCTGCACGACCTGTCACATCAACATCACGCAGATGGAGACGCTCAACATCCCGAAGGCGGACGTGCCGATAGCGACCTGCGCGCCCTGCCACATCAGCGCCTCGCCCGTGCTCAGGCGCGAGGGCGGCGCGAACGTCACCATCTTCTCGGAGATGTCTGACGAGGCGAAAGACACAGACAACAAGGCGAACACTTGCATCGGCTGCCACACGACGCTCATCGGCCGCGAGCGCCCGCCGTGCAGCCACTACCTGATTCTGGGCCAGCCATGCCCGCAATGACGAAAGCGATGAAGATGACGGACGAGAAGCGGAGGGATGAAAAACAGGCTCACGCGGGCGCGGCTAGCTTGCGTCGTGGTGCCCTGTCGCTTGTCCTCCTCTTCATCTTCACGGCCTTCGCGCTGGCGACCGTCTTCACAATCAGGCGCGTCGCGGCGCAGAACTATTCCAGGTTCTCGCACTCTACGCCGGGCGCGCACGCCGCGCTGACCGGACGCTGGAGCTGCTCCATCTGCCACGACCGCCGCGGCGCCTCGATCGAGCCGACTTTCCCGCAGCACAAGGACTGCACCACTTGTCACCAGACGCAGTTCACCACCCCCGACAGCCCGATCTGCACCATCTGCCACCAGGCGGGCGGCCTGAATCAGCCGAACCCGTCGCTCAAAAAGTTTCCCGGCCTCGCGGGCTTCAACGTTGAGTTCGACCACGCGCAGCACAATTCGGGCGAGGCCCGCGCGCAAAGTGGCTGCAACGCCTGCCACGCGCCGGCCCGCGGGGGCGTGGCCCGCACCATCCCCGCCGGACTCGCAGCGCACCAAGTCTGTTATCAGTGTCACACGCCGGGCCGCCAGTCGCGCGGCCACGACATCTCCTCATGCGGGGCCTGCCACAACTACGGGCGCTACGGGCGCACCCCCGCGACCGGCCGCTCCTTCGGCATAGGCTTCAGCCACGCCGACCACGGCCCGCGCCAGAACCTCAACTGCGAGCAGTGCCACACCGTCGGCGCGCGCGGCCTCGCGCAGGGTCGGCAGGTCACCTCGACCGCGCCCGCCCAGCACTTCCCACAAACCCGCGCGCAGACCTGCGCCACCTGCCACAACGGCCAGCGCAGCTTCGGCGAAACCAACTTCAACGACTGCAAGCGCTGCCACACCGGCCAGACCTTCCGCCTCTGACGGAACACGCCGGGCAGACTTTTCGTCTTTGATAAAGTAATATCGTTGTTCCGTCTTCCTGAATTAAATCAGACAAGTTAATCAACACCTCGTCAAAGGAGATTTTTCTGTAATGCTTCGCCGTTCCGTGTTAGCCGCGCTCGTCCTCTCAGCGCTTCTTGTTCAGAGTTTCACCGCCCTCGCGCAGCAGCCGCAGCCGCAGCCGTCGCCGCCGGTTAACCCTAACGACCCGATTGAGCGCATCAAGGATGAAGGGATGAACCGCTCGCAGGTGATGCAGACGTTGAGCTACCTGACAGACGTGATAGGGCCGCGGCTGACGAACTCGCCCGGCATGAAGCGGGCCAACGAGTGGACGCGCGACAAATTGACGCAGTGGGGCTTGCAGAACGCGCAGCTCGAAGCCTGGGGGCCTTTCGGCCGCGGCTGGACGCTCAAGACTTTCTCGGCGCAGGTCACGGAGCCCATCGCCATCCCGCTTATCGCCTACCCGAAAGCCTGGTCGCCTTCGACGAAGGGCACGCTCACGGCCAACGTCGTCTACGTTGATGCAAAGACCGAGGCGGACCTGGAGAAGTACAGGGGGAAACTCAAAGGGGCCATCGTGCTGATGGTCGCGCCGCTCGAAGTCAAGGCGCGTTGGGAGCCCTTGGGCACGCGGCGCGATGAGAAGAATCTACTGCGGCTCGCGGACGCGCCCGACCCGAAGACGGTCCCGCCGCGCCAGTTTCAGTTGACGCCTGAGCAGCGCACCGAAGGTCAGCTCCTCGCGAAGAAATACCAGTTCTTCACGGACGAAGGCGCGGCCCTGCTCGTCGAGCCGAGCCGCATAGGCGACGGCGGCACCATCTTCGTCTCTGGCGCGGTCGTGCCGCAGCCCTTCGTCGAGAACCCGTTCAACCAGCCGCCGGGCGCGCCCAAGCGCATCAACCCTTACGACGCGAACGCCCCGCACATCGTCCCGCAGGTCGTCCTCGCGCCCGAACACTACAACCGCATCATACGCATCATCCAGGCGGGCCAGCCCGTCAAGATGGCTGTCAACATCGGGGCCGAATTTCAGGACAAGGACTTGATGGGCTACAACACTGTGGCCGAGATTCCCGGCACGGACCTCAAGGACGAGATCGTCATGCTCGGCGGCCACATGGACTCGTGGCACTCTGGCACGGGCGCGACGGACAACGCCGCGGGCGTGGCCGTCGCAATGGAGGCCGTGCGGATTTTGCAGGCGCTGAAATTGCAGCCGCGCCGCACCATACGCATCGCGCTCTGGAGCGGCGAGGAGCAGGGGCTCCTCGGCTCGCGCTACTACGTCATGAAGCACTTCGGCACGCTCGGCGACGGCTCCATAGAGGCGTTCCGCCTCTTCAACTTCAGCCAGGGCGCGAAGCCTGTGATGACCCCTGGGCCGGAGCACGAGAAGCTGAGCGGCTATTTCAACCTAGACAACGGGACGGGCAAAATCCGCGGCGTCTACATGCAGGGCAACGAGGCCGTGCGCCCCATCTTCCGCCAGTGGCTCACGCCGTTCCGCGACATGGGCGCGTCGACGCTCTCGATTGCGAACACGGGCGGGACAGACCATCTCTCGTTCGACGCCGTCGGCCTGCCCGGCTTCCAGTTCATACAGGACGAGATCGAATACTCCACACGCACGCACCACTCGAACCAGGATGTCTTCGACCGCATCCAGGCCGACGACATGAAGCAGGCCGCGACCATCATGGCCGCCTTCATCTACAACACAGCCATGCGCGACGAGAAGCTCCCGCGCAAGCCGACGCCGGCGCAGTAGTCCATTTTCAACTCGCGTGATGATTGTAGGGGCGGAGGACAAGTCCTCTGCCCCTACAGTCGTCTTGGGGAAAAAGTTTGACAAGCGCGCTCGCGCGCAACTATATTCTGGCCCGTAAGCTTTCAGATAAGCGTTACACCCTCGCGTCCGAACATCTCTCTCTCCCGACGACGAGCAGCGCAAGGCTGCTTCAAGGCCGTACATTTTCGAGGATGGGCAATCATGAAAGTAAAACTCTTCGTGCTGCTGTTGGCGGCTGTAGCCGCAGTGGGGATTCTGGCCTGCAACTCTAACACGCCGCCCGCTGCGCTCAGCGGCAGCTCGGCCCCGGCCCCGCCCGCGCCGCCGCTCCCGGACGGCGTTGACCCGCCGCACGCCGTTGACACGGCCGGCAAGGCCATCCCCAACGAGAGCGCGACGCAGCCCGACAAGTCCATCATTCTCGCCAAGGACAGCGACGACCCGAAGTCCGGCGAGATGAAGCCCGAGGCCGCCTTCGACCACGTCAAGCACAGCACGCTCCCGCTCTACGGGGCGGACGGCAAGACGGTCGCGGCCTGCGTGGACTGCCACCACACGGACCAGCCTTCGAGCACGATGGGGTTCCTCAAAAAGTTCGAGCGCAAGGCGGTCTTGACGACCGCGCAGCTCGAATCCTCCAAGGAGCCCGTCAAGTCCTGCCGCGCGTGCCATTTTCAGCCGTCGGCCGAAGAGACGGACGAGTATCCCCCCGCGAGCGTGACCTACCCCGCGGATTCGAAACGTCCGCCCTCGGGCAAGCTGACGAACGACATCGCCTACCACCTCAACTGCAACACGTGCCACGAGGCGGCCAAGAAGCGCGACGCGAAGATTAAAGCCCCTGTCACCTGCGACGACTGCCACGTCAAGAAAGGCTGACGCCTGAGCGCACCGGCCGGACAACATTCTCAGCGACGGCGCGGACGGGAGATTGAGCCCGTCCGCGCCGTCGCCTTTTTACGCCGACAGGACGCTAGCCAACCCGAATGACCCAAAACAGCAGAGCGTTTCTCGTCGCCGCGCTTCTTCTAGTGACCACTTGCGCGCCCGTCGGGGCGCAGTCGCGTTTCGTCACCGTGCGTGGCAAACAGTTTGTGGCCCCGGACGGCCGGCCGCTCTTCCTGAAAGGCATCAACCTGGGCAACTGGCTCCTGCCCGAAGGCTACATGTTCAAGTTCAAGACGGCCAGTAGCCCGCGCCTCATCGAGCGGGTCGTCAACCAGCTCGTAGGCCCGGACGAGGCCCGTAAATTCTGGCGCGCCTACCGCGACCGCTACATCACTCTCGAAGACATACGCTTCATCAAGCGGGCCGGCTTCAACTCCGTCCGCGTCCCCTTCAACTACCGCCTCTTCGTCTCTGAAGATGACCCGCAGAGACTCGAAGGCGTCGGTTACGAGCTGCTCGACCGCGTCGTCGGCTGGTGCAGGCGCGAGGGCCTTTACGTCATCCTGGACATGCACGGCGCGCCCGGCGGCCAGACTGGCGACAACATAGACGACAGTTGGGGCTACCCCTTCCTCTTCGAGAGCGAGGAGAGCCAGGAGCTGACGGCGAGAATCTGGCAGAAGCTTGCGGCGGGCTACAGCCGCGAGCCGATTGTCGTCGGCTACGACCTCTTGAACGAGCCGATAGCGCACTTCTTCGACACCGACTACTTCAACCCGAAGCTGGAGCCGTTCTACCGCCGCGTTGTCGCAAGCATCCGCCGCGTAGACCGCAACCACGTCATCTTCCTCGGCGGCGCGCAGTGGGACACCAACTTCAAAGTCTTCGGCCCGCCCTTCGACCCGAAGCTGGCCTACACTTTTCACAAATACTGGATGGACGTGAAGCAGGAGGCCATTCAGGAGTATGTGGATTTTAGTAACAAGTACGACGTGCCGCTCCTGATGGGCGAGTCGGGCGAGAACACGGACGAGTGGGTCGCGGCCTTCCGTGTACTCCTGGAGAAGAACGGCGTCAGCTGGTGCTTCTGGCCCTACAAGAAGGTGGACGCCACGTCGAGTCCGGTTTCGATTAACGAGCCCGCCGAGTGGGACGCCGTCGTCGCCTTCGCAGACCACCCGCGCACGACCTACGAGGACGTGCGCAAGAACCGCCCGCCGAAGGAGAAGGTCACGAAGGCGCTCGCCAGCCTGCTCGAAAACATGTCATTCCCGAATTGCAGAATCAACGAAGGCTATCTCAAGGCGCTCGGCCTCAAATGAAAAAATATAGGGGCAGGTGACAAATCCCCCGCCCCCACATTTATCTGTTCGCAACCTCTTCCCTAATTCGCAATCAGCACGTTGTATAGCGCGCCGTCGAAGTTGCTTGGGTCTGCGTCGCCCCCTCGGATGAGCCAGCGGTTGGCGGGGCAGGTGCCGAAGGGCGTGGACCCCGTGTAAACCACAAACGTATTCTGGTTCGCGTCGTTGTTGCTGGAAGTTATCCCGATGATGGGGGTGACGAAGATCAACGCGTTGGCGTTCCCGTTTATTGAGGCGTGGTTGAGCGGGCTGAATTCGCTGGCCAACCCGGCCGGCCCGCAGTTGGTCGCGGCCGTCCGGGTATGCCTGAAGGCGATGACGCCGCCGCCGCCTCCTCCGCCCGCGGGAGTCTGCCACGCCAGGGCCCCGCCGCTGTAGGTCAGGACCTGCCCGGCGGCCGCCGCGTTCGTCGTGTTCAACTCCGACAAGCCCACAGAGTCATTCGCCAGGTGGGCCGCGGTGATTCCGGAAGAAGCGACGCCGAGCGGCGAGGCGGCCGTGCCAAGTCCCGTCAGCGCCGCGGTGTGCTGGACGGCGGAGAGCGCAGCCGTCGTCTGCGTCTTGCCGTCCGCGAACGTGATGCCGTTACCCGCGCCGGTGAGTTTGATTGAGCCGACGACGTGCAGCTTCGCGACCGGGTTGCTCGTGCCTATACCGACGTTGCCGACCCCGCTCGGGTCGATGAGGACGTTGCCGTTAGGGGCCGCGATGCCTGCCCCGCCCCCGGTCGTGCCGGGCTACAAGGTGATTGACCCGCCCTTGCCGCGCTTGCTGGTGGCCGGGGCGTTGCCGCCGTTGCCCGCGACCAGCGAGATACTCGCGCCGCTGCCGGCGCTCTTGCCGCCCCCGGCGGTCGTGTGGCCCCCGTTCCCGCCGGAGGTCTGTAACAGCGTCACGGCGTTCGTCCCGTTGGCGGCCGAGGAGGCGAGCGCCGGCCCGTTGACTTGCAGGGTCGCGGTCGGGGCGGCGCTCGTGCCCACGCCCACCCTGCCGGTCGCAGTCTCCGCGATGATTGAGTCGCCGATGGTGTTCGCGGCCGTGAACTTGGCGATCTTACCGGCAGTGCCCTGGCCGTCTATGGGGCCTATGGCCTGGGGCGTGGGACCGGCCGCCTTGGCCTCGCTGCTGACGGTGAGTTGCTCTATGCGCTTGCGCCGCTTGCCCGAAGGGTCCGTCACGGTGATGGTGGCGAGGTAGACGCCGTCGGCCACGCGCTCGCCCGCGGCCGTTTGCATCTTCCACTCGACGGGCGCGCCCGTGACCGCGCCGCTGTCGAAGACCAGCTCGCCGGAGGGCGCGAAGATTTCGATTCTCATCTCCGCGAGCCCCGCCGGGGACGAGAACTCGACGCGGCCCTCGTCCGCTGCGACCTCGATGGCCGTTGATTGTGCCCGCACGCCGGCCGTCACCGCGAAGAGAGCGACGACGAGAGCGTAGGGGAAGCGCTTCAGAGTAATCATAAGGTGGAACTCCTTCAGGGAATGTGTACGAGGTGTCGGGCCGCTTGAGAAAATATGCTAATCACCGCGGCCGGTCAAGGTTACTGGGCCAATAATGACGGCCCGTCCGCGCCCGATTTGCGCAGGCGAAATAACCCGCCGGCTGTTGCGTTCACCGCGAAACGTGGACATAATCCCGTCCATGCGAACCTTTCTTTTTTCACTGACATTGACCGCCGCTTTAACGCTCGCGGCCGCGTGCGGCTCGTCCGAACAGCCGAAGACTTCCGCGGGTAACACGGGGGCCGCGCCGCCGGCCGGCCCGCGTGCCTCGGCCCAAACGTCCACCGGGGCGGAAGGGCCGCCCGTCGCCACCTCGCACGGCGCGCCGCCCGCTGCCCAGTCCAATGGCACGGACACAGCCGCGCTCGACTCGAAGGTCGAGCAGGCGGAGGCCAAGGCGAAAGCCGCGGGCGCGACCGCCGCTGACAAGAAGGCCGCGGCCGCCGCCTACCTCGAACGGGCCAACGTCTTCTACGCCGCGGGCAACCCTAGCCTCTACAAGTTCGCGCTGCGCGACTTCCGCCGGACGCTCAAGTACGACCCGCCGAACGAAGAGGCGCGCGCCAAGAAGCAACAGATCGAAGAGATCTATCAGTCTATGGGGAGGCCCGTCCCGGACCTGGGCAACGAGCCCTGACGACCGAACGGAAATCTACCGAGCAGGCAGTCCCACTCCACTCAGCCAGAGGTCAGTTATGCGCCCCTTCCTTCTTCGCAACTTCGTTGCTCTCTGTCTCTCGTTCACGCTCGTCACGGGCGGAATTGGCACAGCCCGCGCGTCGCAACAGCAGCAGCAGGGCGGCGCGACGCAGCCCGCGTGGCTCAAGGAATCAATGACTAAACTCGAAACCGAACTGGCGGCCAAGTACGGCGAGGGAGTGCGCGCGCGTCTTCAGCGCGGCCTCAAGCAGGTGGCGAGCTTCTGGCGCGCCGAGGACGGCGACGCAAAGCTCTTCGAGGAGTTCGTCCGCACGAACTTCGCCGGCGACCAGAAGACGCTCGACACTATGTTCGCGCGGTTCCAGCACAACCTCGAAATGGTGGACGGCCACATGGCCGAGATCGGGCGCGAGTTCCGCCAGCAGTCCGACTTAGACCTGGGCGAGATTCTTCCCTTTGACGAGGTGTTCGCAGGCTATGACTCTTCGGCCCACGTCACCGACGATTTTTTTCAGAATAAGCTCGCCTTCGTCGTCCTGCTCAATTTCCCGCTGACCACACTCGAACAGAGATTGACCGAGGGCGAGAACTGGTCACGCCGCCAGTGGGCAGAGGCGCGGCTCGCGCAACGCTTCTCCAAGCGCATCCCGGCCGAAGTCAACCTCGCGCTCGCGCAGGCTTCCTCCGAGGCCGACCGCTACATCGCCGAGTACAACATCTGGATGCATCACGTCATGGACGAGAAGGGCGCGCGTCTCTTTCCCGCGAAGATGCGCCTGCTCTCGCACTGGAATTTGCGCGACCAGATCAAGGCCGACTACAGCGACGCGCAGCAGGGCCTCGCCAAGCAGCGCGTCATGCAGCAGGTGATGGAGCGCATCGTCACGCAGACCATCCCGGAGGTGGTGGTCAATAATCCGGGCGTTGACTGGAACCCGTTCACCAACGAGGTCAGGCCCGCGGCCGTCAAAGATTCTGACGAGGCGCAGACAGGCGACGGCAAGCCCGTGACCAACGCGCCCGAGCCGAACACGCGCTACGCGAAACTGCTCCTGACCTTCCAGGCTTCCAGGAAAGTTGACCCGTACTCGCCGACCGCGCCGACGCTGATCGCGCGCCGCTTCGACGAGAACCGCGAGATTCCAGAGGCGCGCGTCAAACAGATGTTCGAGCAGGTGCTCTCCAGCCCGCTCGTCCCCGAAGTCGCCAAAGTTATAGAGAAGCGCCTGGGCCGCCCGCTTGAGCCCTTCGACATCTGGTACAACGGCTTCCGCCCGCGCGGCGCGTACTCAGAGGCGCAACTTGACGAGGCCGTCGCGAAGCGTTACCCGACCGCCGATGCATACAAGAAAGGCATCCCGGACCTGCTCACGCAGCTCGGCTTCACGAAAGAGCGCGCGGAATATCTGGCGAACAACATCGTCGTGGACCCTGCGCGCGGCTCGGGGCACGCCCTGGGCGCGAGCATGCGCCAGGCCAAGGCGCACCTGCGGACGCGCGTCGGCAAGAATGGGATGGACTACAAGGGCTTCAACATCGCCGTCCACGAAATGGGCCACAACGTCGAGCAGACTTTCTCGCTCAACGACATAGACTACTACACGCTCAACGGCGTCCCGAACACGGCCTTCACGGAGGCGCTCGCCTTCGTCCTCCAGGGGCACGACCTCGAGCTGCTCGGCCTCGCCAAGGAGGACGCGAAGAGCCGCGCTTTCAAGACGCTCGACGACTTCTGGGGCGCGTACGAGATTGCGGGCGTGGCGCTCGTGGACATGGCCGTCTGGCACTGGATGTACGACCATCCGAACGCCACGCCGGCGGAATTAAAGGAGGCGACGCTCACGATAGCGAAGGACATCTGGAACAAGTATTACGCGCCCGTCTTCAAGAAGCGCGACGTGGTGCTGCTGGGGATTTACTCGCACATGATCGACTCGTTCCTCTACCTGCCCGACTACCCCATCGGCCACATGATCGCCTTCCAGATAGAGGAGCAGATGGAGAAGGCCGGCCACATCGGCCCCGAGTTCGAGCGCATGGCCAAAGTCGGAAGCCTGGTCCCAGACCTCTGGATGAAGAAAGCCACCGGCGCGCCCGTCGGCCCCGACGCCCTACTCACGGCCACCGGCAAGGCGCTCAAGGAAGTCGCGCCGTGACGTGAAAACCGTTTATTTCCGCGCCGCGCGCTGTTATAATCGCGGGCAGCAGTGAGTCTCAGCCCCGGAGGTCACCTCATGAATCCGTTAGCGAAGATGTGGAGCCTGCTGCTGCTGCTGCCCCTCGTCCCGGTAGTGCTCCTTTACCTGCTCTTTGAGAAGCAGAACTATTTCGAGTTGAAGGAGACGGCCAGGGGCATCGTGGCGATGGGGCCGATTGCCGCCTACGTCGGGCTCGTCCTGATCGCGTGGAGGATATACCTCCGCATCTCGCCGATGTTCATCGCGGTCAACGCGCAGTTGGACCAGATTTGCGGCGACTGGCTGTTCGAGTCAACTTCCAGCAGCGGCAACACCCGCGTGGGCGACTGCTACATACGCAACGAGCGGGGCCAGCTTGTCATCAACGGGAATTTCAAGGACGGCGACAAGACGGTCGGCACCTGGGAGTGCGAGATGGCGGGCCTGAGGGGGAACAACCTGCTGATGGTCTACTCGCTGCGGGAGATCAAGGAGGGCAAGTCGGACAACCTTCACGGGCTCGTCCAGGTCCCGTTCGGGGAGGCGACAGCTTCGGAGATGACGGGCATCTGGACTGTTATCGGCAGGGCAGATTTGGACGGGACCATCAAATACATGCGGCGGGGAAAGGTCGGCGCGGGCGGTAATGCCGCGGCCGGTACTGGGAAATGAGAATCCAGCTCGTCATCTTCGACATGGACGGGGTTATCTTCGAGGGGGATAACTTCTGGCTGGAACTGCACAGGCGGTACGGGACCGAGCGCGAGGGGCTCGAACTGGCGAGCAAATATCTGGTCTCGGACTACACGAACTTGGCGAACCTCGTCGCCGGCAGGCTCTGGAAGGGGAAGCCGGCCTCCGTCTACAACCTGATGGTCAAGCGCCGCCTTTACCAACCTGGGGTGCGTAAGGTCTTCGGCTATTTGAAGCGCCACAACATCCACTCGGCCATCCTCAGTTCCGGCCCCTACCACCTGGCGCTGAGGGCGCAGAAGGATTTGGGCATAGACGCGGTCTGGGCCAACAGGCTATCGATCAACAACGACGCCATCACAGGCGAAGTCGAAGTGATGGTCCGCGACTACGACAAGAAGGACGTAGGTCTCGGCATCATCAGGCAATTTAACGCGGAGCCCTCGCGCACTGTCTTTGTGGGCGACTCGGACGCAGACGCCGCGCTGGCCGAAGTGGTCGGGCTGCCCGTCGCCTACGACTGTAAGTCCGAACGGCTACGCAAGGCGTGCAAGTATGCGCTCAACTACGGCGAGCTGGAGCGCCTCACAGACATCATTGGCAACGCCCAGTCCGAGCAAAAGCGCCTCAGCGTTTCGGGCTGAGGGCGTGTAACCCTGCGGCGCGCCCGGGCGCTCGATGTCGCTGACCTGCCCCGCCGCCCCCTTCTCGTCCTCATCATTCTCGGAAGAAGAAAGAACGGCGACCCGCTCGACGGCAAATCCTCTCGGCCCCGGCGTCCTGCCTGCGGGACGTTCGCACTCCTCGCGGAACTTGAAGCTAGCTCAACTCACCACTCTTCTTGAAAGGAGAACCTCATGAGCGGCGTCATCGAAGCCCCTACCAGTAAAGAGGAAATCGGAACCTTCAACAACATCAGCTACATCAAGTACAGGGGCCGCTTCACGGGCGAGACCGCCTCGGGCCGTTTCGCAGTCCCTTACGAGATCACAACCCCCGTCAACCCGAGGGAGGGGAGCAGAACCTTCCTCTTCGAGCCGCTGCACTTCGCCGACGGCTCAGTCGCGCGCGACCAGGCCCTCGGCCAGGCGTTCGTGTTCGGGCAAGGAATCAGCCATGCCACGGTCAGGCACAGAACTTTCAGAGCCCAGAGCCTGGAGCCAGACCCGCTGTCGCCGCTGACCATCCGCGGCAAGGAGTTCCCTGGGCCGGAACTGATTTCGGACAACGACATCCTGCGCGAGTTCGCCACAGCGCTGAGGCAAAATCCCCCCTTCGTCGGCGCCGTCCAGAGGGTTTACGCCATAGGTCTTTCGGAATCGGGCAACGTCGTGCACGAAATCTACAAGCCGTTCGGGCATAAACTCTTCGATATCACGTTCGCGTGTAACGCGCGCTACTTCGAGCCGGTCAAAATCGTGGGCCAAAAGCCCATCATCGTTTTTAACACTGAGGCGGATTTCGACGCCCGGGCCGTCCCGAAACCGGACTTCCCGCAGTACCGCTACTACGCGGTCGCCGGCGGCGCGCACATCCCCGACTCCGCGCTCGCGCGCATACTGTTCCCAGACCCTCCCAAAGACGGGAGCCCGGCTCCCTCCGTCGAGGGCACGACTCCGATTAACTGGCTGCCGTTCCTCAGGGCCTTGTACGTGGCGGGCGATCAGTGGGTGCGGAGCGGCGTGCAACCCCCCGTGAACGCGACCCTGAAGTTAGGCCCGCAGGGCAACGTCCTGCGGGACGATAAGGGCAACGCGCTCGGCGGCATACGCCATCCCGCGCTGGAGCTGGGCGAAGCCGTGTTCATGCCTTCCGTGATCAGAGGGGGTTGGACTCTCTTCGGCGGGTGCGCTTCGCCGAAGCGGCTGCAAAGCACAGAGTTCGCCGCCTACCTGAGCGCGTTCACGAGAGCGGCCGACGGCCTGGTCGCCGCCAGATACCTAACGCAAGCGGGCAGGGACAGGATGATCGCGCAGGCCAGCCTTAACCCGCCCAACACCTTCACGCGGAATTACCTGGAGGGGCGTTTCTTCGTGCCGCCTCCGGCCCCGGCTCCGTCGGGCCTCAACGACTAGGCGGCTTCAGTCACAAGCGAAGGGGCGGAGGACTTAAATCCCTCCGCCCCTTCGTGGGCCGCCTGCACTTTAACCTCTCGCGCCGCTACTACTACTGCGCGGCCGAAGCGCCGGCCACTTGCCTCTCTGCTTCCTCATTCTTTGAAGCAGCGCGAATGAAGCCCTGCTCGGCGAGGTGGGCCAGGATGCGGTCTGCGTTCTCCTCTGCGGAGAACTTGACGGCGTCGATGACCAGTTCGGGGTTCGAGGGCGGCTCGTAGGGGTCGTCGATGCCCGTGAAGTTCTTGATCTTGCCTTCACGCGCCAGCGCGTACATGCCTTTCGTGTCGCGCTCCTCGCAGACTTCGAGCGGCGCGTCTACGAAGACCTCTACGAAGCGGTCGTCGCCGACCATCGCGCGGCACTCGTTGCGCGTGGCGCGGTAGGGGCTGACCGCGGCGCAGATGACGCCGCCGCCGTGGCGCGCGATCTCGGCCGCGACGAAGCCTATGCGCCGCACGTTCGTGTCGCGGTCCTCCTTGCTGAAGCCCAGGCCCTTCGAGAGGTGCGTGCGGACCACGTCGCCGTCCAAAGACGTGACCTGACGGCCGTGCTCAAGGAGCTTGATCGTCAGGATGTCGGCCGTGGTGGACTTGCCCGCGCCGGAGAGTCCCGTGAACCAGATGCAGAAGCCCTGCTCGTGGCGCGGCGGGTGCGCCTCCGCGAGAATCGAAGCGACTTCGGGCCGCGTGAACCAGCCGGGCAGCGAGCGCCCGCGCTGGAGATACTGCTCTCTGACTT
This sequence comes from uncultured Acidobacteriota bacterium, assembly GCA_963848875.1. Taxonomy (GTDB): domain Bacteria; phylum Acidobacteriota; class Blastocatellia; order Pyrinomonadales; family Pyrinomonadaceae; genus QHXM01. The sequence goes on along the minus strand of CAWKFJ010000005.1, from coordinate 1,606,231 downwards.
CTGTGCCAGAAATCGAGGCCGTCCGCTTGCCCTCCGGGATGCGCGAAGACTCTTCGTAGCGGTCCTCCTCCGGGATGTAGAGCAGCTCCGAGAAGGGCATGGGCTTGACGCCCGTCTCGGCGGCGTGGCCGGCGACCAGTTCCTGCGCGTCGTACGGCCCGTAGAAAGGCTTGTCCTTGGAGTCGCGGCCTGGGCTGGCGTGGTCGCGCCCGACGATCAGGTGGTTCGCGCCGAAGTTGCGCCGAATGATGGCGTGCCAGAGCGCCTCGCGCGGCCCGGCCATACGCATCGCCAGCGGCAAGAGCGCCAGCAGCATACGGTTCGGGTCGTAGTAGCGCTCGGCCAAAACTCTGTAGGAGCGCACGCGCGTGTAGTGGTCTATGTCGCCCGGCTTCGTCATCCCGACGACCGGGTGGAGCAGCAGCGCGCCGTCAATCTCCTTGGCCGCGCGGGCGGTCAGTTCCTCGTGTGCGCGGTGCAGTGGGTTGCGCGTCTGGAAGGCGACGACGTTCGTGTGCCCGAGCGCGCCCAGGCGTTCACGAACTTCCGCGGGCGTCAGGCGCAAGGAGCGGAAATCGTAGTGGTGCGGGAGCGCCAGCACCTTCAACTCGCCGGAGATGTAAAGCTCGCCCCAGGAGTTCGTCTCGGCCACGAGCGGGTGGCGCAGGTCGGTCGAGCCGTAAGCCTGGCGCGCCTCGCGCTCCTTGTCCCACTCGTAAGCCTCCTCGACGCGCATCACGGCCAGGAGGTCGTTGTGCTGGCTGGCGAGCGCGATTTCTGTGCCAGCTTTGACGTTCGCATCGCGGCTGACGGGGAGCGTGATGGGGATGGGAAAGAGCGTGCCGTCGGCGAGCCGCATCTCTTCGAGCACGCGCTCGTAGTCGGCCTGGCCCATGAAGCGATTGAGCGGCGAGAAGCCGCCGGTGGCTAGAAGTTCCAGGTCGCAGACGCTGCGCGGGCTCAGTTGCAGGCGCGGCAGCCCGGCCGCGCGGTTCCACAACTCGTTGCGCTCCTCGCCGCGGACGACGAGGTCAACTAACTGCCCCCCATACGGCTCGATTAAATTCTGTCCATGATTGCTCATCAAGAAATCTCCTATTACAGGGTCAAGGTGGCGACAGCCGGGAAACGCTGGCCGCCGCAAAGTTGACCATTTACTCACGCATCTCCGAAAAAATCAAACGTGACCGGCTGCGGGGCGCAGGCTTATCGTGACGGATTTCGAGGCGGGCGTGTTGCTCTTGTCGGCGACGCTGCCGATGGGGACCAGGACGTTGGCCTCCGGGAAGTAGGTCGCGGCGCAGCGACGCGGGATGCTGTAGGGGACGACGACGAAGCTTCTAGCCGTGCGCTCGCCGTCCTCGAAGTGGCTGACGAGGTCTACGAGCTGGCCCGCAGAGAGCCCGGCTTCTTCCACGTCCAGGGGGTTGAGGAAGACGACGCGCCGGCCGTTGTAGACGCCGCGGTAGCGGTCGTCCAATCCGTAGATGGTCGTGTTGAACTGGTCGTGGCTGCGCATCGTCATCATCAGGAATTGGCCAGGCTGAAGGTCGTGGCGCGGCAATTCGTGGACGGTGAAGTTGGCGCGTGCGGTCGCGGTCTTGAAGCGGCGCTCGCGCGCCAGGTTCGGCAGATAAAAACCTCCGGGCTCGCGCACGCGCCGGTTGTAGTCGTCGAAGCCTGGTATCACGCGCTCGATGGCCGCGCGCACGAGGTCGTAGTCGCCCGCGAGCCGGAGCCAGTCAACGCCGCCGCGGCCCGCAAGGGTCTGTGCGGCGAGGCGCGCGACGATGACAGGTTCGCTCAAGAGATACTCCGAGGCTGGCTCCAACACCCCGCGCGAGGCTTGGACGACGCCCATGGAGTTTTCGCAACTGACGAACTGCGGACCCGCGGCCTGCACGTCGCGCTCCGTCCGGCCGAGGCACGGCAGAATCAACGCCTGCTCGCCCGTGACGAGGTGCGCGCGGTTGAGCTTCGTAGAAACGTGCGCCGTCAAACGGCAACGCCTGAGAGCTTCGGCCGTGAACTCCGTGTCGGGCGTGGCGGAGAGGAAGTTGCCGCCGAGCGCGAAGAAGACGCGTACGCTCCCGGCGTGCATCGCCTTGATTGATTCCACAGTGTCGAAGCCGTGACGCCTGGGCGGCTCGAAGTTGAACTCTCTGGCGAGACTGTCTAGGAACGCCTCGGTCGGTCGCTCCCAGATGCCCATCGTGCGGTCGCCCTGCACGTTCGAGTGGCCGCGCACGGGGCACGCGCCCGCGCCCGGCTTCCCTATCTGCCCGCGCAGCAGGAGCAGGTTGACGATCTCCTGTATGTTGGCGACGGCGTTCTTGTGCTGCGTCAGCCCCATCGCCCAGCAGATGATCGTCCGCTCGGAGCGCATGAACACTTCCGCGGCCGCGCGCATCTGCTCACGCCTCACGCCGCTCTGCTCCACTACGTCGTCCCAACTCACACGACGAAGCGCGTCCGCGAAAGCGTCGAAGCCGTCCGTGTGCTCTGCGATGAACTCGCGGTCTAAGACCTGGCCGGGGCGACGCTCCTCCTCTTCGAGCAGCTCTTTCATGACGCCTTTGAGGAGAGCCACGTCGCCGTTGATGCGGACCTGTAGGAAGAGGTCGGCCAGCTCCGTCCCCTTGCCCAACATGCGGAAGATTTCCTGCGGGTGCTTGAAGCGCGTTGCGCCGACTTCGGGCAGCGGGTTGATGTGGACGATTGTGCAACCGCGCCGCTTGGCCGCTTGCAGCGTCGTCAGCATCCGCGGGTGATTTGTGCCAGGATTCTGGCCGATGATGAAGACGGCCTGTGCCAAATTAAAATCTTCGAGCGTGACCGTCCCCTTGCCGACGCCGATGGTCTCAGTCAGGGCGGAGCCCGATGACTCGTGGCACATGTTGGAGCAGTCCGGCAGATTGTTCGTGCCGAACTGGCGCACGAAGAGCTGGTAGAGGAACGCGGCCTCGTTGCTCGTGCGCCCGGAGGTGTAAAAGACGGCCTCGTCTGGCGAAGTACACGCGTTCAACTCGGCGGCGACGAGCGCGAACGCCTCGTCCCAGTTGATTGCTTCGTAATGCGTGGACCCGCGGCGTAGCAGCATAGGGTGCGTCAGCCGGCCCTGTTTGCCGAGCCAGTAATCAGACTTCTGAGAAAGCTCCTCGACGCTCCACTCGCGGAAGAACTCCGGCGTGACGCGCCGGGTCGTCGCCTCCTCCGCGACGGCCTTCGCCCCGTTCTCGCAGAACTCCGCGTGCGAGCGTTCTCTATCCGGCTCGGGCCAGGCGCAGCCGGGGCAGTCGAAGCCGTCCTGCTGGTTGACGGCAAGCAGCGTCTTGAGACTCCTGCGGACGCCCATCTCGCTCCACGCGTGCTTAACCGTCTGGACGATGGCCTGCACGCCGCCCGCGGCCCCGCCCGCCGCCTTGACCTCTATGCCCTCCGTCTCGACCGGCGGCTGCGCGCCACTTTCATGCTCGATCTTTCCAGCACCGTCGGACGCGGGCGCAGACTCTTCCTCGTGCGGCACGACGTTGTAGTGCGTCGGCTGCGCCGCGCTCGCCACCTCTTCGGTCACGAGCTGCTCGTTGACTTTCAGCTCTTTACTCATCCCCCGCAGATTTTACAGCATAGCCGGGCATGATTGTAAGGATGAGCGCCAGAGGCGCTTTGGAAATTAGCCGGTGGTGCAACCACCGGGAACACGCACCCAAAATCTCGCGTCCCGAAGGGACGCCGGAGACACATGACTCAACCATGCTCCGGCGTCCCTCCGGGACGCGTCTCTCTTATTAATCATCCTGTCCGGTGGTTGCACCACCGGCTAATTTCCGATGTCCCTTCGGGACAGGCGGCGGTTGACGCTCTCTTACGGACTCACCCTCAGCGAGAAGCCTTCGCTCAGACCAAGCACGAACTTTTCCCACTTCTTCTGGAAGGCGTCCATGTCGGCTTCGCCTAAAATCTTTTGCAGAGTCGCGTATCCGCTCGGATCATCTTTGCGGCGGTCATAGAACTCTTTATAGAAGCGGACGAGGAGGCCGTGCTCTTGCAGGTAGTAAAGAAGATAGCGCGCCTGGCCGTAGTTCGTGCCCTTGTCCTCGTTGTAGAAGGCGTTGGCGTCCATCTCCGTGAGCGCCTTGAAGGGGGGGACGGAGCCGTCTTTGATGGCCTCTTGCAGTCCGGGCAGTCGCCAGTTGGTGTAGCCATAGATGTGGCCGTCCTGCTCGCCGCTCTGCTCGTAGAGCGAGCCGAGGCCCTCGTTGAGCCAGGGCGGGGCTTCGGGGAAGTTGGCCTCGACGAACGGGTGTACGATCTCGTGGACTAAGGTTCCGCCGCCCGTAGAGATGTTCATGATGAGCGCCTTGTGCGCGGGGGAATAGTAGCCGTAAGGCGTGTCCGGGTCGTCATTGAAAAGCAGGCGGGTGTTCCTGCGGTAAGACGCCTCGTCCTTGAAGAGCCACACGTCCAGAATCGCGTTCGGGTCTTTCGTGAAGAAGTCTTGTTTGAGTTTGTCCACGGCCCAGCGAACGGTCTCGGACTGCGTGCGGACGGCCGCCGGAGTCCCGTCGCCGATGACGACGAAAGGCCGCTGAACGACGACCGTAAAGCCGCGCCCGCGCATCTTCTTCTTAAGCGCTTCGACGTGGCGCGCGAAGTCCTGGTCCGTGAAGTTCCGGCTGGCGGCCGGAGCCCTCGACACTTCCATCGCGGACGTAACCGGCGGGCCGCCGGCGGCGGTCTGACCGGCCGGCATCTGGTGTGTGCCAAAATAGAGCGCGGGGACGAGCACGAGGACGGGGAGCGCCAGCGGCGCGAAGATGGCGAATGTCCTGTGGTCCGATGTCTGGTCTTTCATCTTCATCGAACGTTAGACGCTCAGAGTCAGCTCGCTTTTGCCGGCTGCGAGGCGGGCGCATCGCCCAGCGTGCGGCCTTCCGCGAGGAGCTGCTCGAAGGCGTCCGCGGGTAGCGGCCTGCAAAAAAGGTAGCCCTGCATGGCGTCGCACCTCAAGAGGCTCAGGAAGCGCAACTGCTCTTCGGTCTCCACGCCCTCGGCCTTGACCTCCAGTTGCAGACTGTGCGCGAGCTGTATGATGGCCATCACGATGGCCGCGTCCTTCGGGTCGGCCGTCATGTCGCGGACGAAAGACTGGTCTATCTTGAGCACGTCAATCGGCAGACTCTTCAAATAACTCAAACTGGAATAGCCCGAGCCGAAGTCGTCCACGGCGATCTTGATGCCCATCGCCTTCAACTCACCAAGCGTGCGGATGGAGCCCGCGGCGTTCTTCATCACGGAGCTTTCCGTCACCTCCAGTTCGAGCGAGGCCGCGTCGAGCCCCGTCTCCTTGAGCAGGCGCTCGACCATCGGGGCCAGGTCCGGCTGCTGGAACTGCCTGGGGCTCAGGTTGACGGCGACGCGCAAGGCGTCGAACCCGTTGTCGCGCCACTGACGCGCCTGCGCGCAGGCCGTGCGCAAGACCCACTCGCCGATCGGCGAGATGAGCCCCGTGTCTTCCGCGAGCGGGATGAACTCGGCCGGCGAGACCAGCCCCAATTCCGGGTGCTGCCAGCGCACGAGCGCCTCCATCCCCGTCACGCGGCCCGTGCCGATGGAGACTTGCGGCTGATAGTGGACGCGGAACTCGCCGCGCTCTATGGCCCAGCGCAACCTGTTTTCGAGAGCCAGCCGGTGCAGCGCCCGCTCGTTCATGTCGGCCGTGTAGAACTGATAGTTGTTCCCGCCAGACTGCTTGGCGCGGTAGAGGGCGGAGCCCGCGCTCTTCAACAACTCCTGCGCGTCGGCCCCATCCTCAGGATAGACGCTGATGCCTATGCTGGCCGTGACGTAGAGTTCGTGGCCCTGCACGTCGAAGACGGGGTCGAGGACGCGCTGGAACTCGCGGGCGGCGCGGGCCGCGTCGTCCGCGCCGTCTATGCGCGTCAGCAGGAAGGCGAACTCGTCGCTCCCGAAGCGCGCCACCGTGTCGCCGTCACGCACGGCCGCCGTCAGCCGCTCGCTCACGCGCTTGAGCAACTGGTCGCCGATGGTGTGGCCGAGCGTGTCGTTGAACTTTTTGAAGCGGTCGAGCGAGAGGAACATGACACTGAGGCGCGCGGCGTGGGCGGCCGACTCGGCCAGCCGCTCCTCGAACGAGACGCGGTTGGGCAGGCCCGTCAGCGTGTCGTGGTGGGCCAAATAGTTGATCTTCGCCTCGGCGGCCTTGCGCTCTGTAACGTCCGCGACGACGGCCATGATGCCGCTGACCTCGCTCCGCTGGTCGCGCAGCGCCGTCGTCCAGACGTTGATGTCCACCGACGAGCCGTCCTTGCGCCGCCTGCGTGTCTCGTAGCCGGCGACGAGCTTGCCCGCGAGCGCCTCCTCGAACCCCGAATCCGACCCGTCCTCGCCGAATGGAAAAGGCTTGCCGAGAACCTCCTGCTCGTCCCAGCCGAACATGCGCCGGGCCGCGGGGTTCCAGAGCGTCACGCGCCCTTCAGCGTCGAGGACGAAGATGGCGAGCGGCGAAGCCTCTATGAGCGCGCTTAAGGTCTGGTTGCTCTTGTGCAGCTCGTCTGTGCGCTCGCGGACGATCTCTTCGAGGAAGTTTTCGTAGTAGCGCTTGGAGCGGCGAAGCTGCTGGTGTTCCAGCGCGCGCTCGACGGCCGCCTCGACGTGGCGCAGGTCGAAGGGCTTGGTGATGTAGTCGAAGGCCCCCGCGCGCAGGGCCTGGATGGCGCTCTCTATGTTCTGCTCGCCGCTGATCATGATGACGACCGTGTCGGGGGCCTGTGCCAAAACCTGCGGGACCATCTCCAACCCCGTGATGCCGCCCATCATAATGTCGCTCAGGACGAGGTCGAACTCTTCGCGGCCGACGACGGCGAGCGCCTCCTCGGCCGAGCAGACTTCGACGCACTCGTACGAGTCGCCCAGTAACTCGTGCAGCACTTCCCTGATCTGCGCGTCGTCGTCGGCGATGAGAATTCGCGGTCGCTTGTCCTGGGGTTCGAACATAAACTGATTCCGCAAACGATTCTAACCCATTCCACCCCGGTCTGACACTAGATTGACCTTTCGTTCGTGTCCGTACGGACTGAGCACACGGCGCGCGGCCGCTTCACGTTTGCCGCGCGCTCGGTTATACTGCCGACTGCTTAGTCCCGCCTTGTCCCCTTCATTTCGGCGCGGGATATGATTCGCGCCGGAGCGTTTGTTGACCCGGAAGCACAGGTGAACTGAAGTTTTCCCGTGCGCCGTGACTGGCGAGACACGGATTTTCGCGGGCCGCCCTGGTCGCGGTCCCGCGCGTTGCAACTTTTGAGAGACGGCCGTCCGGGCAGGTTTTCCGAGCGAGCGCAAGAAGAGGAAGAGTTCCTGACGCGCTCCCTGCACACTGGACGAAGGTCGGGGATTTCCGTTTGAACAACTCAGAATGTTCTCGCGCTGCGGCGGCGCTAGAAGTGCGGACACCGTCCGACTTCCGCCCTGTGTCCGGGCGCGTTCATACCACCAAACTCACGGCCCATAAATTAATGATGAGCGAGCGGAGCCGCGCGCACCGTACGACGGCGCACGCCTGCGGCTCGGCTTCCGCTCCGAATTATTCGCGGCCCTTTTCCGGGGAGAGACTTCAGTCAACATGTCAAAAGAGTTAATCGTCAGCGTCAACGGACGCGAAAAGAAGATCGCCATTGTCGAGAATGAGCAGGTCACGGAGTTTTACATCGAGCGCGGCGAAGAGAATCAGGGCATCGTCGGCAACATTTACAAGGGGCGCGTCATGCGCGTCCTGCCGGGCATGCAGTCGGCCTTCGTTGACATAGGGCTCGAACGCGACGCCTTCCTCTACGTCTCGGACTTCTTCGACGAGGAAGAAGAGTTCGAGCGCATCGTGATGGACAAGACGAAGAAGGCTGCCGACCCGGTCGAGGCCGCACGCGCCGCACGCGGGGCCATCGAGCAGGCGCGCGTCGAGCGCGAGCAGCACATAGAGGCCGCACAGGACCGCGTTGAACCGCTGCTCGACTCGGAGCCGACAGCCATCGAGGCCATCGAGGCCGTCGAGGCCGTCGAGCCGGAGGTCGTAGAGACCGAAGCGCCCGAAACCGTGAGCGACGAGCCCTTCGTCGCGCAGGCCGAGGAGCAAACGGAGGAGCAGCCGCGAGAGGGCGGGCGCAAGCGCGGACGGCGCGGGAAGCGTCGCGGCCGCGGCGGCGAGGAACAGGAGCCCGCGGCGCAAGCCCCTGCGGCCGGAGGCGGCTCCGCCTCGATTGAGTTCGAGGACGTGTCCACTCCTTTCGTCGCAGACGCCTCCTTCCAGCGCGTCGTGGACGAGGAAGAGACGGCCGCCGAGAACGGCGAGATGTTCAAGGACGCACGGATTCAGGAGCGCATCCTGGATCAAATCCACGCCGTCGAGTTCGACATGGAGGACGTGCCGACCACGGAGGTCGGCTCCCTGCTCAGCACTGCGGCCCCGGAGCGCGGCTCCTTCCAGCGCATAGAGGACGACGACGACGTGGCCTCGGCGGGCGAGCGCCCCGAAACGGCCTTCGTGCAGAAGACGGTCGCCGCGCACGTCGGCGCGTTCATAGACGAGATCAACGAGGAGACGGCCGGCGCGGGCGCGCAGACCTTCGAGCGCGTGAGCGACGACGACACGAGCGGCGAAGAGGCGACCGAGACCAAGGCCAAGCGCGGCAGCCGTCGCGCCGCGACGAAGAAGACTGCCGCCAGGAAGGAAGCGGCCGAAGCAGAAGAGCCCGCGAAGCCCAAGCGCGCGTCGAAGGCCGCGACCAAGAAGACCGCCGCCAAGAAGTCTAGTAAGAAAGCAAGCAAGCGTAGCTCGCGCGGGACCGCCGCGACAGAAGAGAGCGGCGAGGGCGAGACGGACATGGCCGTGCTCGAAACGGAAGCCGAGCGCGCCGAGAGCGCGGATGTCGTCGCCTCGGAGGCCGCAGACGGCGAGCACTTCGAGGCGGGCGCCAGCGACGATTACGAAGACGGCGAAGCCAGCATCTCTTCCGGGCGCAACGGGGCCGAGTTTGCCACGCGCCGCGGGGGCCGTCGCCGCCGCCGCCCGACCGGCAAGGGGCAGGACGGGAACGGCGAGGACCGCACCAACGGGAAGGACGAAGAGACAGAGGCTCCGGCGGAAGTCGAGGAGGCTCCCGCCCCGAGCCGCAGGGCTGAGGAGGCGCCCCCGAGTCGCAGGGCTTCAGCCCCGCCGTCGCGCAGCGATTCGCGCCGCGACCGCCCAGAGCGCAGCCCGCGCGAAGACCGCGGCTCTCGTGAAGATCGTGGCCCGCGTGAAGACCGCGGCCCGCGCGAGGACCGCGCGTCCGGCAACGGCGGCGGCCGTCCCGAGCGGCGCGAGCGCAGTGGCGGCGGACGCCGTGACCGTCACCAGCCGACCATCACGGACCTCCTGCGCGAAGGGCAGGAAGTTCTCGTCCAGATAGCCAAAGAGCCCATCGCCAAGAAGGGCGCGCGCATCACTTCGCACATCGCGCTCCCCGGCCGCTTCCTCGTCTACATGCCCACGGTCGAGCACGTCGGCGTCTCGCGCAAGATCGAGTCCGACTCCGAGCGCAGCCGCCTGCGCAAGCTCATCCAGGCCATCCGCGCCGAAGAGGACGTGCCCTCCGGCGGCTTCATCGTCCGCACGGCGGGCGTCGGAATCTCTGAAGAAGACCTGCGCGACGACGCGCGCTACTTGGTGCGCACCTGGCTCGACATACGCCGCTCGGCCGAAAAGACGAAGGCCCCTGCGCTGGTACACCGCGACCTGGATTTGGTACAGCGGCTGCTACGCGACCAGCTCTCGGACGACTTCGCGGCCATCCGCGTGGACTCCGAGGAGGAGTACCTGCGCATCGTCGAGTTCATCAACCGCATCCAGCCGCGGATGGTCAAGCGCGTCAAGCTCTACACGCGCGAGGAGCCGATCCTCGAAGCCTACAATGTTCAGGCCGAGATTGATAAGGCCATCAAGCCGCGCGTCTGGCTGCGCTCGGGCGGCTACCTCGTCATCAACCAGACGGAGGCGCTCGTCGCCATCGATGTCAACACGGGCAAGTTCGTCGGCCGCGGCGGCACACGCCTCGAAGACACCATCACGCGCACGAACCTCGAAGCCGTCGATGAGATCGTCCGCCAGATTCGCCTGCGCGACCTGGGCGGCATCATCGTCCTGGACCTGATCGACATGGAGGAGCGCAGGAACCGCACGCGCGTGATGCAGGCGCTGCAAGACGCGCTGCAAGGCGACAAGTCGCCGACGAAGGTTTTGTCCTTTAACGACTTCGGCCTCGTCATCATGACGCGCAAGCGCGTCAAGCAGTCTCTGGAGCGCACGCTCTGTAGCCCGTGCGCCTACTGCCAGGGCGCGGGGCTCGTGAAATCCGCGCAAACCGTCTGCTACGAAATTCTGGAGGAGGCCCGCCGCCTGAGCCGCAGCGTGGACGACGATGTCAAGCAGACGACGTTGCGCGTCAACCCGGAAGTCGCGCGCGTCCTGCGTGCGCAGGAGCGCGACGTGCTGAACGAGATAGAGGACTACCTCGGCGCGGTGGATATCACCAGCGACCCGCAGATTCACCAGGAGCTGTTCGACTTCGCCTTCATCTAAAGCGACTTCGAGCACGCGGACGCGGCTTGAGAAGTCCCGTCAGGGACGTTTGAAAATAGCCCAGCACTGATGGTCTTTGACAATTCAATCCGCTAATATCCACTGATCTGACAGTGGAGGGATAAAGCCATGTCGCGCCGTAAACGTGTCTTGGAGTTAAGCGAGGCCGAGCGCCTGACGCTCGAACAAGCGCGTGACCATCACCGGCTGCCTTATGTCCGCGAGCGGGCGGCAGCCCTGCTCCGGATCGCCAATGGGGAAGCCGCTTACCGGGTTGCCGTCACAGGCGTCTTGAAGCCGCATCACCCGGAGACCCTCTACTCGTGGCTCACCAACTACGAGCAGAAAGGCATCGCCTGGTTACGCCAACCAGCCCGCCGCAAGCGGTCTTTTTCCCCCTGAACAAGTGCGCGCCATCTGCGCGCAGTTCTGCAAGAGGCCGCCGGCCGCCGACGCAGCGTCGGGCGCGCCCGCGCGTTGGTCATTGGCACACGCCCGGCGAGTCATGACGGCCTTGAGTCGGTACAGCCTCTCCGGAGTCTGGCGTCTGTTGCGAGCTTGGGGGCTGCGCTACAAGCGGGGGCGCTCTTACGTCCACAGCCCCGACCCGGAGTATGACAACAAGTGCCAGCGGATCACTGTGGCTTTGGAGGAGGCGGCAGCCGCGCCCGGTCGCGTCATTGCGCTCTACCTGGATGAGTTGACCTATTACCGCCAGCCGAGTGTGGGTCCGGACTGGGCGAGAGTCGGGAGCCGCCACCAGCCACTGGCCCGTTACTCCTACGCGGCCAACCGGAGGAGTCGGGTGGTGGGCGCGCTCAACGCCTTGAGCGGAGAGGTCAGTTACCACCAGGCGGCGCACATTGGCGTGCGAGAGTTGCGCGGCTTCTACGCGCACCTGCGCGCGGCTTACCCGCGGGCCCACACGATCTACGCCATCCAGGACAACTGGCCGATTCACTTCGAGGGGCGAGTCGTCGAGGCGGCGCACGAGGCAGGCATCACGTTGCTGCGCCTGCCGACCTACGCGCCGTGGCTCAACCCCGTCGAGAAGCTGTGGCGCAAGCTCAAGCAGGAGGTCTTACATCTGCACCGCCTGAGCAGCGAGTGGGAGACGCTCAAGCACCGAGTCGCCACTTTCTTGGACGGCTTCGCCCGTGGGTCTGCACAGCTCTTGCGCTATGTCGGGCTATTGCCGGTTTGAATTGTCAAAGACCATCAGTGCTGGGCTATTATCAGCCGTCCCTGACGGGACGACGGAAGCTTCCGGCTCTCAAAACGGCTCCGCAATCGAAAGCTTTTTATGGCTAAGCTCGGGAAGTTCTGGAAGACGATTGGCGCGGCGGGAGCCGGCGTCGCGGCGCTGGCGGCCGTCAACGCGCGGATTCGGCGGCAGGCGCAGGAGCCTGACGACGCTGCCTACGGCGGCGAGGCGCGCGCCTTTCAGTGGCGGGACGGCAATGTCTTCTACAAGGCGGCCGGCGAGGAGCGCGAGGGCGCGCCGGTCGTCTTCGTCCACGGCGTCGGCGCGGGCGCGTCGAGCTTCATGTGGCGGCGCAACTTCGACGAGCTGTCCCGCGACTTCCGCGTCCTCGCGCCAGACCTGCTCGGCTTCGGCTTCTCCGACAAGCCCGCAACTGCTTCCTACTCCGCGGACCTCTACGTCGAATTGCTCACGGACTTCCTGCGCGAAGTCGCAGGCGAGGGCGCGCACCTCGTCGCCAGCTCGCTCGGCGCTGCCTACTGCGTACACGTCGCCTACGAGCGGCCCGAGCTGGTGCGCTCGCTCGTGCTCGTCGCGCCGACGGGCGCGGGCGGCCAGTTGCGTACGCGGCCCGGCGTGACGGGCGCGGCCTTCTACGGCCTGCTGCAATCGCCCGTGCTCGGCACCTCCTTCTACAACGTCATCGCCAGCGAGCGCGGCATACGCGACTACGCGCGGCGCGAGCTGTTCTACGACCGGCGACGCGCCACACCCCGTCTCGTGGCCCAATATTACGCCATGAGCCACCAGCCCGGCGCGCAGCACGCCATCGCGGCCTTCCTCTCCGGCTACCTGAACACGGACACGCGCGAGCCGTTCAGCCGCCTGCGCCAGCCCGTCACTCTCTGTTGGGGCAAGCAGGACGAGACCAACCCTTTGGAGCACGCCGCCGAACTCCTGAGCCTCAACCCGCGCGCCGGCCTCGAAATCTTCGACCGCTGCCGGATGATGCCGCAGGAGGAGCACCCCGAAAGATTCAACGCCCTCGTCCGCAGCAAGCTCCGCGCGCTTTCGGCCGCGGCCTGACAAACTCCCGGCGCGGTTGCTTTTCCGCCCTGCGATGTTAAGATACCCCTATTAGGCTTCAATACTCATAAGCGGCTGCCGCAGACGGTGGCGAGAAACTCCCCCGTGTTCGGAAAAATTTGTGCGTCTCTGGCCGCGCCCGCGGGCGCGTAGTCGTCGGGGGCCGCGCCTCTTGAGGATTTATAAGGATGGCTGCTGAAAACCCTGTCCAGAACCACGACACGACCCCGGTCGTCAACCTGCTCGTCAAGCGCCACGACGAGATCATCAACCTCTGGATCAAAGACCGCCTGGAGTCGGGCGAGTTCCGCGACGAGTTGATCCCGAAGAAGGAGTTGCGCCGCCAGTCGCAGCAGATCGTGGACATGCTCGCGCGCTCGATCAAGGACTCAGAGGGCGGCGATTTCGAGTCGGCGGCCTTCGACGAGATGCGCGTCTTCCTCAACGAGATTTCGCGCGCTCGCGCCGTCAAGGGCTATACGCCGCTGGAGAACGCGACCTATATCCTCTCGCTCAGGAACACGATCGTGCCGCTCCTGGCCGAAGAACTCGACGGCAACAACGACGCGCTCGTGCGCGAGATGCAATACTTCACGAGTCTCCTCGACAAGATGGGCCTCGTCATGGTCGAGAACTTCATCCGCTCGCGCGAGGAGATTATCCGCCAGCAGCGCGAGGACATGATGGAACTGTCCACGCCGGTCATCAAAGTCTGGGACAAGATTCTGACGCTCCCCATAATTGGCACACTCGACTCGCGCCGCGCGCAGATGATGATGGAGGCGCTTCTACAGAAGATCGTCGAGACCAACTCGGTCATCGCCATCCTGGACATCACGGGCGTCAAGACGATGGACACGCTCGTCGCCAACCATTTGATCAAGACCGTGACGGCGGCGCGGCTGATGGGCGCGCGCTGCATCCTGACGGGCGTCAGCCCGGCCATCGCGCAGACGATGGTGCAGCTCGGCATAGACCTCACGCAGATCACCACGCGCGCGCAGATGTCGGACGGCATCAAGCTCGCGCTAGAGATGATCGGGCGCACGGTCGTGCCCGCCAGGGCGCTCGCGCAGATGTCGAACGGCACGGGAGCCGCGGCCCAGACAACGGCCACCCTCGCCGCCCACGGGGCCAGCATCGCCAGCGAAAACCTGCGGCGCGAAGAGAAATAGGAGCAGTGGTCAGTGGTCGGTGGTCAGTGGTCAGTTAAAAGAAAAACGGTTTTGTCTTTAACTGACCACTGACCACTGATTTCCCGCGGAGCAAAAATCTATGAACGGTGTGCGCATCCCGATCCTTAAAGTTGGCCGCGTGCTGATCGTGCCGATCCAGGTGGACATGGACGACCAGACGGTCATACACCTCCAGGAGAGAATCCTCTCGGAGCTGGAGCGCACGGGCGCGCGCGGCGTGCTGATAGACATCTCGCTGCTGGAGATGATCGATTCGTTCATCGGGCGGATGCTCTCGGACATCGCGGCGATGGCGCGCATCATGGACGCGCGCACGGTGGTCGTCGGGATGCAGCCGGCCGTCGCCATCACGCTCGTCGAGCTGGGGCTCGAATTGAATGGCGTGGACACAGTGCTCAACGTGGACGAGGGCTTCAAGCTGCTGCGCGGCGAGTTCAAGATGGAAGAGGAAGAGGAAGAGCAAGCTTACTGGGGGTTGGGCGCGATTGGAAAGCAAGACAATCGCTCTTGAGCAGCCCCACGACATAGCGGTCGCGCGCAACGAGGTTCGCGCCCTGGCCGCCGTGCTGGGCTTTCGCGCCATAGACCAGACGCGCCTCGCCACCGTCGCTTCCGAGCTGGCGCGCAACGTCATCAAGTACGCCGGGCGCGGTCGTCTCATCGCGCAGCCGACCTCCGGCCCGGACGGGCAGCAGGCCCTGCGCCTCATCTTCGAGGACCGCGGCCCCGGCATCCCGGACATAGAGGCCGCCATGCGCGACGGCTTTTCGACCGGCCGCGGGCTCGGCAAGGGGCTCCCCGGCTCGAAACGGCTCGTCAACGAGTTCCAGATAGAATCCGAGGTCGGCCGCGGCACGCGCGTCACCGTCACGCGATGGCTTTGAAAGCAGGAGTCAGGAGACAGAAGTCAGAAGTCAGAATGAAAAGCACGAACCGTTCTTCTTCTGGCTTTCTTTTCTCCTGACTCCTGACTTCTGTATTCTGACTCCTTCATTATGCGCGAAATCCGCTCCGTAGAGATTAAAGACGAGGCCCAGGTCGGGACCGCGCGCCGGGCCGTACACAGGTTCGCGAGCGACCTGGGCTTTGGCGAGACGGAGCTGGCCGAGCTGGACATCGTCGTCCAGGAGGTCGGCACGAACGCGGCCCGCTACGCCACGAACGGCGGCTGGCTGCACTACACGACGCCGCTCGGCGCGTGCCCTGGCCTGGAGCTGTCCTACTGGGACACAGGGCCTGGCATCTACGACCTGGACCGCGCCATCCGCGACGGCGTCTCGACCTCCGGGAGCCTGGGGGCTGGCCTCGGCGCAATCCGCCGGCTGATGGACGAGTTCGAGGTCTACTCGACGCTGCCCGTCTCCGGGCGCCTCTCGCTGACGCCGCGGCGCACGGCGCACGGCACGGCGCTGCTCGCGCGCAAGTGGCTCGGCCGCGCGGAGAGCGACGGCGCTGACGGGACCGAGTGTGCGGAGGCGCAGCGCTTCGGCGCGTGGTGCCGCCCGCACCCCGGCGAGGAGTTGAGCGGCGACGCCTACTTCGTACGCGAGCGCGGCCGCCAGACCTTGATCGCGGTGATTGACGGGCTCGGCCACGGGCAGGGCGCGAAGGAGGCTGCCGACGTGGCCGTCGAGCAGTTAGACGACTGGATGGGCGAGCCGCTCAACGAACTCCTGCTCGCGATGCACGACGCCTTGCGCTCGACGCGCGGCGCGGTCGCGGGCGTCGCCGTGATCGACCAGCAGGCCGGGCGCTTTCACTACTCCGGCGTCGGCAACATTCTGATCCGCGTCTTTAACGCGCCGGAGCACGCCTCGCCAGTCTCGACCAACGGCACGCTCGGCGCGCGCCTCGGCCAGGTGCGCGTCTGGTCGTACGACTGGTCGCCGGCGGCGACGCTCGTGATGGCGAGCGACGGCCTCAGCGCCTCATGGGACATCAGTTCTTACCCCGGCCTCCTGGAGCGCAGCCCGCAGCTTCTGGCCGGCGTCCTCATGCGCGACTACGGCCGCCACGCTGACGACGCGACCGTGCTTGTGGCAAGATAACAGTGGTCTGTGGTCAGCGGTCGGTGGTCAGTTAAAAACTGATTCCGAACTGACCACTGACCACTGACCACTATGAAGGATATTACCTCCACACGTCTTGGGGACATTTACGTCCGGCGCGAGGGCGACATCGTCAAGGTGCGCGACCGCGTGCGGAGGCTGGCGCGCGAGATGGGGTTCGACTCGACCACGCAGATCAAGATTACGACGGCCGTCTCCGAGGTGACGCGCAACATCTACGAGTACGCCAGTGCGGGCGCGATCATGCTGGCCCTGGCCGAGCGCGGCCCGGACTTCGGCCTACAGGTCACGGCGCGCGACGACGGCCCCGGCATCGACGAGCAGACGCTGCGCTCAATCATGCGCGGGCACTACCAGTCCGCATCGGGCCTCGGCGTCGGACTCTCAGGCACGCGGAAATTGATGGACGAGTTCGACATCCAGACCAAGAGCGGCGAGGGCACGCGCGTCACGCTCGTCAAGTGGATGCCGCGCGGGACGGCCGACAACGTTAAGGGTCGCGTCGAGGAGCTGCGCGGGCACCTCGGCGAGGACGCAGAGGACTCGGCCATAGAGGAGTTGCAGCAGCAGAACCGCGATTTGGCACAGATTCTCGCGGAGCTGGAGGAGAAGCGCGGGGAGTTGGAGACGCTCAACGTCCAGTTGAGCGAGACCAACCGCGAGTTGAACGAGGCCAACGCCAAGCTGCGCGAGCTGTCCGAGATGAAGGAAGAGTTTCTGGCGCTGACCACACACGATCTGCGCTCGCCTTTGACGGTCATCAGCGGCGTCATCAGCTTCTTCACCTCAGGCCGGTTGGGCGAGCTGTCGCCAGAGCAGAAGAACATGGTGGCGATGATGGAGCGCAACACGCAGAGCCTGATCGAGTTGGTCAACGACCTCTTGGACGCCTCCAAGCTCGAATCCGGCACAATGCGTTTGGAGGTCGCTTCGTTCGACATGCGTGGACTGGTGGACGAGTTGCGCGAGTCTATGGAGCCGCTGGCGAAGGAGAAAGGCATAGAGCTGATTGAGACGCTGCCGGCCGGTCTGCCCCCGGTCGCGGCCGATAGGGCCAAGCTGCGTCGCGTCCTCTTGAACCTGCTCTCCAACGCCGTCAAGTTCACGCAGAAGGGAGGGCGTGTGGAAATCCGCCTCGGGCGCGAGAATGAGCGCGTCCGCGTCGCCGTCGCGGACACGGGCGTCGGCATCGCACCCGAAGACCTGGCGCGCCTCTTCGACAAGTACGAGCAGGCGCGCAACCGCGCCACCCGCGGCGAGAAGGGCACGGGCCTCGGCCTCTACATCACCAAGCAGATCGTGGAACTCCACGGCAGCGAGATCAAAGTCGAGTCCGAACCAGGCAAGGGGTCAACTTTCTCTTTCACGCTGGCCGTCACCGGCAGCGCGAAGACAAAGGAGCGGCCACGATGAGAAGACTCCTCTTAGTCATTTCCCTGGCAGCGCTGCTCGCGCCGCGCGTCGAAGCCGGCCGGGCCAATTTTCAGCAACAAAAGCGCGGAGCCGGGACCGCCTCCATCGAAGCCTATTGCAAATCGCTCGAACGCCACTTCAGGCGGAACGCGCGGGCCGCTCGCTTCTTCGTGGACGCCTTGCCAGACGGCGGGGCCGGGGACACGCCCGAAGGCCGTCTCGACTGGCACGAGGTCAAGACCGAGGACGAGATGCTTGAGGCCGAGCGCGCCTACGCACGCCACTCCATCGTCGTCAAGGCGAAGGACGGCGAAATTGTCTACGCGGACTTCGCGGAGCCCCTGGAGCACAGCCGCCATCACACCGAATACTGTTTCCGGCACAATGGCACAGTCGCCAAAATCGTTTCCGACTACTTCAGCGGCATCGGCGGCGTCCACATCACGCGCGAGCAGTTCTACGACCCGGAGGGGAAACTGCTGCTGAACAGAGTCAACTGCTTCAGCCTCTCTTACACGTCGAGCGGAAGCCGCGAGCGTCGCGCGTCGTGCCGGCGGGAAGAGATGCGGGGTGAGTTGAACGACTACCGCGTCCCCGTCTACAAGAAGAACGCGGAACTGCCCGGCTACGAAAACTTAAAAACTCGTAAATCGTAATGCACTACCACCTGATCGGAATCTGCGGGACGGCGATGGCCTCGCTCGCAGGGATGCTACAGGCGCGGGGCCACAAGGTGACGGGCTCGGACGAGAACGTCTATCCCCCTATGTCCACGATGCTGGAGTCTCTGGGCATCCCCGTCATGCAAGGGTACGACGCAGGGCGCCTGGAGCCCGCGCCCGACTGCGTCATCGTCGGCAACGCCATCCCGCGCGGAAACCTTGAGGTCGAAGAGACGCTGAACCGGCGGCTGCTCTACCGCTCGCAGGCCGAGACGGTCAAGGAGGAGTTCATCCGCGGCCGCCGCTCGCTCGTCGTCGCCGGCACACATGGCAAGACGACGACCACGAGCATCGCCGCGTGGGTGATGGAGCGCGGCGGCCTGGACCCCACGTTTTTGGTCGGGGGCGTGGTGCAGAATTTCGGCGCGAGCTTCCGCGTGACCGGCAGCGACTACTTCATCATAGAGGGCGACGAGTACGACACGGCCTACTTCGACAAGGGGCCGAAGTTCATGCACTACCTGCCGGAACTGGCGATTGTCGGCAACATAGAGTTCGACCACGCGGACATCTACAAAGACCTCGACGCCGTCAAGACCGCCTTCCGCCGCCTGATGAATCTGGTTCCAGGACAGGGTCGCCTGATCGCCGGCTGGGACAGCCCGGTAGTCCGCGAAGTCGTCGGCGAGATGGGGACGAAACTTCACACGCGCCTCGAAACTTTCGGGACTTCAGAGGACGCCAGGTGGCAGGCGCGCGACATAGACTACGCGGGCGAGCTGGCCCGCTTCCGCGTCTTCCGCGAGGGAAATTTTTGGGCCGATTTTGAGACGCCGCTGATCGGCGACTTCAACGTGCGCAACTGCCTGGCCGTCGTCGTCGCGGCCGACGCGTGGGGCATCGAGCGCGAGGAAATCCGTGAGGCGTTAGCGACGTTCAAGAGCGTGCGCCGCCGGATGCAGGTCCGGGGTGAGGAGCGCGGCGTGATCGTGATAGACGACTTCGCGCACCACCCGACGGCCGTGCGCGAGACGCTTCAGGCCCTACGGACGAAATACAAAGAGCGCCGGCTGGTCGCCGTCTTCGAGCCGCGCTCGTGGTCTTCGCGCCTGGCCGTCTTTCAGGATGACTACGCGCGCGCGTTCGAGCCCGCGGACTACGTCGTCATCGCCAGCGTCTTCGACAGCACGAAGGCCACGGAGAAGGGGCGCGTCCTCGACACGCACAAGTTAATCGGAGACATCGCCGCGCAGAATAAACCTGCGCACCAGATAGAGGGCGCGGACCAGATCGTCAGCCACCTCGCGCCCGCCTTGCGCGCGGGCGACGTCGTCGCCGTCATGTCCAACGGCGGCTTCGGCGGCATACACGACAAGCTGCTGGCGGCCTTGCGCGACTAGGGGCGGGTGACGTTCGTCGTCTGTAGCGTGTCTGAGTTGCGGGGTGTATGAAAAGACGGGCCGCGCGTGCGGCCCGTTCAGACGAACATAGGATGACAGCGGTGTGAGGTCAATACTGGGCCAGAATCCGACGGCCTTCAGGGCTTTGTCTCGCGCTCTCTGTAGACTGGGTCGAAGGTGCGCGTCGTGTTCTCCGTGACACTCGCCACGGGCTCGCGCGGCGCGGCCAGTTGGGGCACGGCCGCGGTCTTCCCGGACAGCTTACGCTTCTCCGGCTTCGCAGGCGCTTCGTCCGCCGCTTGAGCCTTCCCACTCGTCAGGCGCGTGAACTGGCGCAGCAGCAGCCAGTCAATCAGGAGGACGGAAAACAGCATCGTCATGATGACGGCCAGCCGCCCCTCGTCCAGGCTGAGGCCCCTTTCCACGAACACCATCACCAGGCTGAAGACCAACCCGAACCCTATGATGGTAATCAGCGCCACCGCCGCCGCCATCGCCCACGCCGCACCGTTCGTCACCCTCACAGGCGGTTGAGACGACACCACCGCCACCTCCTCCGACACAGGCTTCAACTTCGCCCCGCACCGATTGCAAAAACTCATCCCCTCCGACACTTCCGCGCCACACGCCTGACAGTACATATTCACTCACCTTCTCCTCGAATTAAGAACCCGCATGAAACTCATCCTCCGGGTCAATCTCCACCTCCGGCATCGCCTCGAACTTCCCCTCATCAAACGCCGGCATCACCGGCTCCCCCGCCCCCAACTCCCTCAAATGCCCCCTCGCCCTCTCCAATCCCCAATGGTACGCGAACGGCGGCCCATCGCACCACGCCAACTCATACGCTTTCCTCGCCGCCTCGGTTGCCTTCCCCTCATTCCCCTCATCCCGCTCAATCTGCGCCAGGACGTTGAAGGCGTCGGCACGTACGAGCGGGTACGGCCCGCGCTCTGTCGCCTCCCACAAATCGTCCAGCAGCCCGCGCGCCGCCTTCACGTCCCTCTGCCGCCGCCGCAACTCGGCCAGCGCGACGAGCGCGGGCAGTTCTTCTTCGACGTGGTTCACCGCTCGCGCTCGTGTCAGCGCCTGGCGCAGCCGTTCGTCAGCGGTCACGAAATCATTCAGCCCCAACGCCCCCTCGCCTTGCGCCAGCGCCGCGCGTATTAAATCGCCTTCGAGCTTCTCCACTTGTGCCAACTCCCACGCGCGCCCGGCGAATGATGACGCGTCGGCGAGCTGGCCGAACTGCACCGCCCTCTGCGCGAGGAGTAAATTAACCACGCCTTCCATTTGGGCGAGGGACTGCGCTTGGAAGATCCTCAGGGATCGCCGCAGGGCGCACTCGGACTCGCTCGAAAAATTCCGTGTCGCCAACCTCAATCCGATGGAGTATAGATTGACGGCCTCCTGATAGGCGTTGTGCAACTGGCGCGCGATGACCAACGCGCTGCGCGCGGCGGCTTCCGACTCCCACAGCTTACCCGACAAGCCCAACGTCCCTGAGAGGTTGTTCAAACCGACGCTGAGATTATCAAAACGTCCGATCTCGGAAGAAATAGTGTTATGGCGGTGGAATAGCGAAGCCGCCAGCCCCAATTCCCCGCTGAGCTTGTAGGTCAGTGCCAGCGCATTGAGCGTAAAGCCCTGGTCTATCGGTTCGCTGAGACGCGGCGGCTGATCCAACCCGTCCGGGAAGAGCATCAGCAGCAGGTCAATCCGCTGGCTGATGGCCTCCAAACGATAGAGCGTGGCATCATCCAACCGCTCGTAAAAAAGCTCGACGGCGTCATCATAACGCTCCAGTCCGATCAGCGCGACGTATAAGTCGATGGCGGGCGCGAGGTCTTCGAGGCTCGTGACTTGTTGGGGATTATCACTCATCGCCAACGCCTCGAGGTGAGTGCTCAGGTCCGTATAGACAACGTGCCGCGTCTCGTCCCCCAGGCCGCCCCAGACTACGCCGCGCACGACCGGGTGCATGTCGTAGCGGTTGGCGCGCCTGTCCCAGCCGACCAGGCCCCGGTCTTCCAGCTCGTTCAGCACCTCATCCAGCTCGCGCTCGTCGGCGCACGGCTTCCCTTCACCTATCAGCAGCGCGGCTAATGTGTCGTAGCGCCTCGGCATTCTGAACGCCGAGATGACCTGGAGCGTCTGGCGCGCTTTACCGCCGAGCTTGGGCAGCGTGAACTCCAACACGTGATTCATCGCGTCCTTCAAATGCGGAGACTTGGCCGGGTCAAACTGGGGGTTAGCCTTGCGCCATTTCTCGAAATCGCCGGGGGCTCGACGGTAGCGATTGACTTCGCCGGCCAGGGCCTGAATGAGCAAGGGGAGTTTGCCGAATGTGGCGAAGACCTGCAATAGCATGTCGCGCGAGCCCGCGACCTTGAACGCGCGCCAGAGTTCGACGGCGTCGTCGTCGGTCAGACCCGACAGGTCGTATCTGTAACTGCCCCACATAGGGTCCTGCCCTTGCGTCTCAAGGTCGGCGGGGTAGTGGCGCGAGCTTATCAAGACGCGCGAGTTGTTGACCTGGGCGAGTTCCTTTAAGAAGTGGCCCGCGTTAGGGTCGGCGGTCTTGCGAAGATTCTTCTGCTGGTCTTTCGGGCCGGCTGCGTCCGCGCGAGCGTACCCGGTCAATATCCGCTCCAGCCCGTCGAGCACGATCAGGAACGGCTCGCGCTTGAGCGCGGCCAGCAATTGTGTCTCACGCTCGCCCGCCGGCATTGTCTGTACCACGCCGAGGTCCTTCCGCGTAACGTACGCCAGGGCGCGCGCGATGAAATTCTCGAAGATCGCGTCTCTTTCAAAAAAACTCCACCACATGCGGCCGGCGAGCGGCTTCATCTCTTGCGGGGCGATGTCGTTGAACCATTTCCACGTCAGCGCGCTTTTGCCCAGACCGCCCATGGCGATGATGCTTAGGATGTGCGCCCCGTAAACTTCCGAATCCGGTTTGGCGACCCAATCGGTCAGGAGATTGAGTTCGGCTTTTCGCCCGACGAGGCGGTGAGTTTGCAGCAGCGTGTAGGTGTGCGCGATGAAGACTTCGGGCGGTTCGGGAATTTCGCTGACGTAGTGAAACGTCGTGAGGTCTGGATGACGGAATTGCGAGAGGCTGTTGATGACGTTGGCGCGGAGGTCGTCCGGCGAGTCGAAGAAGTTGACGATGTTCTCTGTTTGGACGCGCTCTTTGAATGCCTTAAGCTTAATCGCGCCTTCGCCTTGTTCTACGTCGTCAATCGTGATGGGGTGAGTCTTATCCATCACAAATATCTGGCGCGGGATGTCGCGCTCGACGGCGTGGTTGTATTCCATCTCCGTGATGGAGATGTCGTGACCGGCCGGGACGTAGCCGTAGCGGTGGGCGAAGACGCCGACGTAGATGTCGGCCTCGTTCACGAGTTTGAGCGAAGCTTTGATTGCGTCCGCGTCACTCGCGGGCAGGTGTTCCATCATCGTCGGGAACATGCTTTGGCGCAGGCAGGCGTCCATCACTTCTTTGCGGTGTTCGGGCAGGTCGCGGGCGGTGCTGCTGATAATGACTTTTGGTTGAGGCATAGTGTTGAGGTCGCCTCCTAACGGCAGTTTTCACCCTCTGGTAGAGGAGACGGGGAAGCCGGCGGGTTGGCGTTTGACGATGACGAGGGTGATGTCGTCGCCGGCGGGGGTGCCCTGGGCCCATTTGGTTAAGGCCGCTTCGATGCGGTCGCGGATGCCGGCGGCGGAGGCGTCGAGGTTGCGGGAGACGACTTCGTAGAGGCGGTCTGTGCCGAACTCTTCGCCCTGGGGGCTGGTGGCTTCGGAGACGCCGTCGGAGTAGATGACGAGGACATCGGAGGGGTGCAACTGTGTGCGGCCCTCGCGGTACTCGGCGTTCTGGCGGATGCCGAGGGGGAGGCCGCCCGCGGCCAGGTTCTCGACTGTGCCGGCGTGGTGGACTATCAAGGGCGGGTTGTGGCCGGCGTTGATGAAGGAGAGGTTGCCCGTCTGCGGGTCAAGCTCGGCGTAGAAGAGCGTGACGAAGCGGTTGTTCGGCGTATTCTCGGTCAAGTAGTTGTTGACCGCGCCGATGGTTTCGACGAGCGTGTGGCGCGAAGCGGCCTGCGCGTGTACGGCGGCGTGAAGGCTCGACATCAGGAGCGCGGCGGCGGTCCCCTTGCCCGACACGTCCCCCAGGGTCACGATCATGCGGCCGTCGGCGCGCTCTATGAAGTCGTAGTAGTCGCCGCCGATTTCGTAGCAGGGGAAGCTGATGCCCTGCATCTCGTAGCCGGGCACTTGCGGCGCTTGCGTCGGCTGGAACCGCTGCTGAATCTCGCTCGCCAGTTGTAATTCCTGCTCAAGCCGCTCACGCTCGATCTGCTCCTCCATCAGCCGCGCGTTCTCAACGCGGATGGCCGCGACCGAGGCGAGCGTGGTCAGCACCTTCAAGTGGTCTTCCGTGAATCGGCTCTCGGCGATGGGCGAGTCGGCGTAGATGATGCCGAAGACTTTTTCGCCGACGCCGAGCGGGACGGCCAGCACAGAGCGTATGCCCTGAAGAGTCATCGTGCTGCTCATCAGGCGCGGGTCCTGCTGCGCGTCCGCCGTGAGGACGGACTTGCCCTGGCCGACGACCTCTTCCATGATCGTGCGGCTGACGCGAATCTCGCCGACCTCGCCCTGGCGGTCGCGCAGCCGCGCCACCGCGACTTTCAACTCCTGGCCCCCCTCGTCGCGCATCATGATCGAGCAGCGCTCTGCGGGGACAGCCTCGAAGACAAGGGACGCGACCTGCTGCAATGTCTCGTTGAGCGTGCCAGAGGCCAGCAGCGTGATACCCACTTTACTGATTAACGCCAGCAGGTCGCTCTGGAGCACGGCCTGGCGCGGCGAGTCCTGGTCGGGCTGCGTGCGCGCGCCCTCTATGGCTTCGAGCAGACCCGACGTGGTGCGGTCTGCGGAGTTCATGGCGATGGTCGCTTCGGGCACGGGCGAGGCGTCAGGGTCCGTGATCATCGTCGCCACGCCGCCCCCTGCCCCGCCGTCGTTGAAGACGATCTCGGTCTCGCCGATCTGTATGCGGCCGCCAGTGGTCAATGGCACAGCGCCCTCGACGGTCGCGCCGTTGTAGAGCGTGCCGTTGGCTGAGCCCAGGTCTTGCAGGATGTAGCGGTCGCCCTCGCGGCGCACCTCCGCGTGGACGCGCGAGGCGAATGGGTCCGGGATGCACAGGTCGTTGCGCGCCGAGCGGCCGATGGTGATGCGCAACCTTCCAAGCGGGAAAGTGTCCGGGCTGCGGTCAGGGTATTTGACGATCAGGTCAGGCATAGCGAAGGAGTCAGAATATAGAAGTCAGGAGTCAGGAGAAAAGAAGATCAGAAGGGAAACGGTTTCCGCCTTATCCATTCTGACTCCTGTCTTCTGACTTCTGTCTTCTGCTTTTATAATTTTCTTCTCCGGTCGTACTCTTTGCCGAGGCGGTCTGCGTAGCGCTGGGCCTCGCCGCGGCGCGAGCCGCCGAGGGCGGCTTTCTGGAAAAGCGCCAGGGCGTGGAGCAGCTCGGCGCGCTCGATGATTTTTGGGTCGCGGCCGTTGACGATGTTGACGGCCTGAAAATAGAAGGAGTCGTAATCGACGCGCGTTTCGGCGTTGGCGGGCGTCTCCGCCGACACAGGCGTCCGGGTCGCCACGACGAGCGGCGGCGGCGTGGACGACGCCGCCGCGATTTCCGCCGTGCGCTCCTCCTGCGGCTCCCGTGGCTCAACGCGCGGCCGCGGCTCATTGGGGTTGGCTGCGCCCACGACAGGTCCCGGTCCAAGCTCTGCCAGGCGGGCGCGCGCCGTGCGGGCCACCTCCGGTAAAGCCGAGTTGTAGATTCTTTGATAAGCCACGCGCGCTTCGTCCACACGCCCGGCCAGGCGCAGCGCCTCAGCGTAGGCGAGCTGCGTTTCTTCGTCTAGCTCGCCCGTCAGCTCTGTCAGGCGGCGATAGCTGTCGGCGGCGTCCGAGTAGAGCTTCTCTTCAAACTGCGCAGAGGCCAGCGCGCGCCAGGCCGCTTCGTTCTCAGGACTAGACTCGGCCGCGGCCTTGTACTCCGCTATGGCCTCGTCGCGCGCGCCCGTCCTCTCCAGGGCGTTGCCGAGCCGCATACGCACTTCGGCGTTCGCGGGACTGAGCTTCGCCGCAGCGCGCAGGACCGTGATGGCCCGGTTGAACTCGCCCGAGGCGAGAAGGGTCTCCGCCTCGGCCAGTTTCTCCGAGACCAGTTGCTGCTGGTCGCTGATGGAGATGGGGGATGAGCCGTCCTCGGCCACGGGGCCGGAGCGGCGCGACAGGACGAAGGCCAGCACGGCCGCCACGAGCGCGACGCACAAGAGCACGACGGCCGCCGCCTGCCACCCGCGCCGCGACGCTGTGTTCGATAGGGCGGGCTCGTCCTTCGCACTCTCAGGAACCGAGTTGGGCGCGGTGAGCGTGGTTGTCTGCGCCCCGTTCTTCTCAGGAGCGGGGCCGCCGCCGTCTTCAGCAGCCTTGGCGTCGGCCGGCGCTGCCGCGCGCTTGAGCAGGTCTTCCACCTCCGCGTGGCCGACCCTGGTGGTGTTGCGCGCCTCATCAACGCCGAGCCCGTCTGTCGAGCGGCCTTCGCCTGTGAGCGGGATGGTCTGGGCCAGAGGCGAGACGGGGGTCTCGCCCGCGCGCGCGGCCCCCGCGTGAAGCGGAGTCCCGCACAGGCGGCAGAAGCGCGCCTCTGGGGCCGCCGTCGTTCCACAACCTGGACACCGCTTGGCCATCAAATTCCTTCGCTTCCCATCCAACTGCCCCGCGCGCGTTGCGTCAGCGTATGCGGCGCGTGCGGCGCACGGCCTCGCGGACCACGACCGTGTCGGCGATGATGTCGTGCAGCGCGCGCCCGTTCGCGCTGAAGACCGCCATCAGAAAGCCCAGGCCGAGCGTGAGGGCGAAGCCCGCGCCCGCGACCGCCGCGGCCGTAGGCATGTCGGCCAGGAAAAAGACGATTCCCAGGATCAGGAAAGTGAGCGGATAGGCCACCAGATGGCGCAGCAGAGCGCGTGCGATGGTCAAGGGCTCGCCGTCCCTGCGCTTGATGCAGAGGCCCGTGGCCCACTTGCCTATGGTCTGCCCACGCCAGAGGGTCAGGCCGACGAAGTTCAGGAGCGCCACGCCGCCCGCGACGAAGAAGCCCACGGCCTCGGCCGTGCTCGCCAGGGCGCGCGGGCGGCCGCCGAAGCGGGCCAGCACCGTACTGAAGGCGATGATTGCCACCAGCAGGATGTAGTCGATCAGCAGCGCGCCGCAGCGCAGAGAGAACGGCGCGCGGTATCTCTCCAGATAGCCCTCGCCCCGCGCTCGCGCCTCGGTCTCGACCAGTCCGGTTGTCTCTACTCTTGCAGTCATAATAGCAGTGGTCAGTGGCCGGTGGTCAGTGGTCAGTTGAAGACAGCGGTTTTAACTGACCACTGACCACCGGCCACTGACCACTGTTCCTCACCCCACCAGAAAATGGAGCGTCGTTTCGCCGAGGCGCAGTTTGTCGCCGCTCTCCAGGACGCGCGGCTGGCGTGGGGCGAGCCTCACGGCGTCGTTGATGACGGTCCCGTTGACCGAGTTCAAATCTTCAATCAGGAAGGTCTCGCCCTCACGCCAGATGCGCGCGTGCCGGCGCGAGACTTTCGTCTCAGGGTCGAACCGAGAGAGGTCTATCTCCGGGAAGATGTTCGACTGCGGGTCGCTGCGGCCCACGAGGTTGCTCTCCTTCTGCAAGGTGAACGACACGTCCAGCTCCGTGGTCCCGGCGACGATCAGCTTGGCCGTGGCGCGCGCCGCACGCAGCGCCGCGCTTGAGCCGACGCCCACGAGCGGCTGCTTCATCCCGCAATGCGCGCAGTAAACGTCGTCGGCCGCGATGCGTCCCCCGCAGAAACCGCAGAAGACCGTCTCGACCTGGATGGTCTCGCCGCCCAACTGCTGCGCGGGCGCGCCGTAGCTGACTTCGCCGCGGCGCACTTTTTCCAGGTGCGCGGCCAGAGTCTCGCGCATCTCTGCGGCCGAGCGGAAGCGGTTCTCCGGCTTGTACTCGACCGCCCGCATCAGTATGCGCTCCATCTCGGAGGAGATGGCCGGGTTGACCTGGCGCGGGCGCGGGTTTTTCGTGAAGTCGAAAATCAGGAGCGGGTTGTCCTGCGGGTCCGAGCCCGTCAGGAGGTGAAACATCGTCGCGCCCAAGCTGTAAATATCCGAGCGCGGCTCGACCTTGCCGCTGAAGAGTTCCGGCGGCGCGTAGCCCATCGTCCCGACGGCCGTGACGCCCTTCTCCTGCGGCGCGACCCAGCGCGCGATGCCGAAGTCGATCAGCATGACGCGGCCCGTGTTGCCGTCAATCATCAGGTTCGCCGGCTTGAGGTCGCGGTAGATGATCGACTTCGGGCGCTTGTGCAGATAGTCGAGCACGTCCGCGATCTGCACGGCCCAGTCAGTGACCGTCTTTTCGTCTATCCGCCCGCCGGGCGCGTTGCGCAGACGCCCCGCGAAGTCGCCCCCCGAGATGTACTTCATGACGAGGTAGAAGCGGCCCTTCTCGTCGTCGTAGAAATAGTCGTAGATGGTCGGAATCGAGGGGTGTTCGAGCGAGGTCAGGAGCAGCGACTCGCGCTTGAAGTCGCCGATGGCCTTCTCGTGCTGCGCGCTGTCCAGGTGCGACTCGACCATCTCCTTGACGGCGCGCGGGGCGTCGCCGAGGTGATGGTCTTTCGCCAGGTAGACCGCGCCCATCCCGCCGCCGCCGATGCGGCGCACGATCTCGTAGCGCACGTTGAGGACCGCGCCCGATTCGAGCTGCTTGACCGCGGGCTGCCGCCCGCCGGTCGAGCCCGCGCGCGCCGTCTCGCCCACAGGGGCGCGGCGCTCGTCCTGAGCGGCCTCTTCCGCCGCGACTTCGCCGGTTGATTTGTCTTGCGCCACGTCTTCTTCGTCCACGGCGGCTAGTTCGCCCGAACCCTCTACCGTCCTTATCCCGACCTCCGGCTCGTCAGCCGCGGGTGCTTCGTCCTCTTCCTTCTCTTCCTTCTCTTCCTCTTCTTCCTTCGCCTCCGGGGCGGCCGTCTGCTGCTGCTCCTCCTCCTCCTTGTCCGGGGCCTCCGTGTCGTCCAGGCGCGCGTTCGCGGTCTCGGCCATCTGCGCGTCCGGCGCAGGCTCGGACACTGCGGCGGCCGCAGCGCCAGCGCCTTCGACGGCGACAAGGGTGCTGCCCTGGACTGCGGGCGGGCCTAGCTGGGGCACGCCGCAGTTACCGCAGAAAGGATCGTCGGGCGCGACCTTTGCGCCGCATTCGTGGCAAAAAGACAAAGACATCTCTCTCTAAAGATGACTCGTTGGCGAGGAGCTAGGGCAAAGCGAAAAAATCTGGCGCGCGTGTCGAATCTTTAGCGCCCTCTTTATTGAACAATGTGGAAACGTAAGAAAGTCTTGCCGACGATAATCTCGTCGCCGTCGCGCAGGGGCTGGCGGTCGCCCGGCAACAGCCGCCGCCCGCGGTTGATGAAAGTCCCGTTCGTCGAGCCCAGGTCTTCGATGAAGTATTGGCCGTTGCGCCGCATGATGCGCGCGTGCCGGCGCGAGACTTTCGCCTCCGGGTCGTCGGCGTCGAGGTCCACGTCCGGGAAGATGCCGCCGTCTGCGTCCCAGCGCCCGATCTGCGACTCGTCATCGCTCAAGGGAAACTGCTTGCCCGCCGAGCGTCCACGCTCTATGACGAGGCGGGCGTGCGCGCCGTCCATCAGCGCGATTGAGCCGGAGGAGACGACGTAAGCCGGCGAGGGCTGAGCCGAGGACTGAGCCGAGGGCTGGGCCGCGTTGGACGCCACGGGCTGCAACTGCTCCTGGCTGCGCGCGAGCGCGGCCTGCGCGTCGGCAATCTCGCGGCTGTCCGTGGGGCTGCCGGAGTTGCCCGTCCCCGCGGGCTTCTTTGCAGCGGCCGCAGCGCTCAAGGGCGCGCCGCACTCGTCGCAATACTGCGACCCGTCAAGATTTTCCGTACTGCATCTTTCGCAGATTGTCATAAGCATTTCCCCTCGTGCGTGCTGTGCCAGTGGGAGAGCGAGCCGCCCCCTGGCCGGCAAGGTACGGGCCGCGCCGCCGCCCGCGCGAGAAACGAGCGATATTGTAGCGCGAAACCAAGGGCCGCGCCAATGACCCTTTACTGAAAGCCTACAGCCCAGGATTCCCGGAATTAAAACGCCCGCCGCGTGATAATATGCCGGCCAGAGATTCTCGACTGTTCTCCCAATTTAATCGGTGGAAGGGGACGTAATGAAACGAATCTCAGTCGCCGCCCTGCTCGTCTTAGCCGTGTCGGCGCTCGCCTTCGGGCAGACGGCTCTGCGACCTCTCAACGAGCGGCTGGGTTATCCGGCTGACGCCAAGCTCTTGATCGTTCACGCGGACGACCTTGGCATGGCGCACTCGGTCAACGCGGCTTCGACGAAGGCGCTGGAGACGGGGCTGGTCTCGTCTGCGAGCATCATGGTCCCGTGCCCCTGGTTCACGGAGATAGCCGCCTACGCGCGCAAGAACGCGGGCGCGGACCTCGGCTTGCACCTGACGCTGACGAGCGAGTGGGCCTTCTACCGCTGGGGGCCTGTGCTCTCGAAGGAGCGCGTGCCGTCGCTGCTCAATAAGGACGGTTATCTCTACCCCTTGGAGAATGAGGCCGCCGCCGCGATTGCTGTGCGCGAAGCCGAACAGGAGGTCCGCGCGCAGATCGAGCGCGCACGCGCCTTCGGCATAGAGCCGACGCACCTGGACTCGCACATGGGCACGCTCTACCAGACCGAGCCGCTCTTCAAGATGTTCCTCCGCGTGGCGCGCGAGAATCGTCTGCCCATCAGAATCTCGAAAGACCGCTTCGCACAGTCCCCGTTCATCGCCTCGGCGCTCGCGCCCGAAGATGTCGTCCTCGACCGCATCATAGACATAGGCCCCGACGTGAAGCCCGACCGCTGGGCGGCCTTTTACACCGAAGCCGTCAAGAGCCTGCGGCCCGGCGTCACGGAGCTGGTCGTTCACCTGGCCTACGACGACGAAGAGATGCGGGCCGCGACGGTAGACCACCCGGACTGGGGCTCCGCCTGGCGGCAGCGCGACTTCGACTTCTTCACCAGCGCCGCCTTCAAGAACCTGCTCGCCGAGCACAACGTCAAGCTCATCACCTGGCGCGAGGTTGGCAAGCTGCTCCGCAAGCCTTAACAGTGAGGCCAGCGGCCGTTTCGGCCTCACCTCGGCAATCGCGTATAATGAAACCGTGCGGGCCGCTCAAGCGTAAAAGACTCTCTGGCAAATGGAGGCCGCGCGGGCGGCGGCGCGTAAACTTTTTGGCCCGATATTCGATTAATCCCCTTTAGCGAGTTAAGGAATCACAGACATGGCTCTGAGCCGTAAAAGAAAGATCATCATCGCCGTCTCGGCCGCGGCGCTCGTCGGCATCATCATCGTCGTCAGCATCCTGGCCGGCGGCAAGGACGAGCCGGAGGTGACGACCGTCGTCGTCAAAGTGCGCCCCGAGTTGCGCTCGACCGTCACGGCCTCTGGCGAGGTGCGCCCCATCCAGTTCATCAACCTGACGAGCGAGGTGGCCGGGCGCATCGA
Organism: uncultured Acidobacteriota bacterium; assembly: GCA_963848875.1. GTDB lineage: Bacteria > Acidobacteriota > Blastocatellia > Pyrinomonadales > Pyrinomonadaceae > QHXM01. The sequence goes on along the minus strand of CAWKFJ010000005.1, from coordinate 1,574,919 downwards.
AGAGATTTACGTCAAGGAAGGCCAGCTCGTGGACAGCGGCACGCCGCTCGTCCGCCTCGACCCGACGCAGTTGCAGTCGAACGAGGCGGCGCAGGCCGCCGGGCTCCAGGCCGCCTTGAGCGACACGCAGAACGCGCGCACGCAGGTCATCGCGGCCCAGAACGGCGTGGCCACCGCGCAGCAGTCCTTGACGGTCGCGGAGGCCAGCCTCGCGCAGTCGCGCCAGCAGGTCGTCGCGTCGCAGACGGCCGTGGACCGCGCACAAGTTGACCTCAACACGGCGCAGCGCGAGTTGAAGCGCACGACCGAATTGGTCGAATCGAGTGTGGCCTCGCGCGCCGAGTACGACGCGGCCCGCGACCGCTTCGAGCAGGCGCGCGTCTCCCTGCGCACGGCCCAGGCGAATCTAGAGGCGCAGAAGATCGGCGTCGAGGAGGCCAAGGCGCGCGTCAACCAGCAGCGCGTCGCCGTGCGCAACGCGCAGACATCGGTCGTCTCCGCGCAGCAGAGCGTCCACACGAGCGAGGCCCGCGCCAACCAGCAGCAGGCGCTCTTGCGCGGCCAGGGCAGCCAGCTCGCCAAAGCCACACAGCTCGCGCCCATCACAGGCGTCATCGCGGACATCCCCTCGAAAGTGGGCCAGTTCGCCGTCGCCGGGCTCTCGACCACGCCGCTCCTGACCATCGCAGATATGTCCACGGTCAACGTCGAGGTCAAGGTGGACGAGACGCAGATCGCGGACGTGGAGGTCGGGCAGAAGGCTAAAGTGAAAGTGGACGCCTTCCAGGACCGCGAGATCGACGGGACCGTGACGCAGAAGACGCCGCTCGCCGTCGGCAAGTCGTCCACGCAGGGCGGCCTCCAGAACCAGATCAACGTGCAGGAGGCCAAGGAGTTCCGCGTCGTCGTCCAACTCAACATCTCCGACGAGATACGCCTCGCGCTCAAACCCGGCATGAGCGCGACGGCCGTCATCACCACCAAGACCGCGCAGAACGTCATCGCCGTGCCCTTGCAGGCCATCGTCGAGAAGCCCGCCGCGCCCGCGCCTTCCCCTGCGGCGACCGGCAGCGTGCCGTCGCCTGCGGACAAACCGAAAGATGTCAAAGGCGTCTACGTCGTCTCCGGCAACAAGGTCAAGTTCGTCGAGGTCACCACGGGCATCATCGGCGAGTCGGACATACAGATTCTCGGCGGCTTGCAGGAGAACATGGAGATCATCACGGGGCCTGGCCGCGAGTTGAAGAAGTTGAAGGACAACACGACCATCAAGCGGCAGACGCGCAAGCCTGGCGAAGCCGCGGACGCGGTCGCGGAGAAATAAGAGATGAGTGACGCGACCCTGGCGACCCCCGTGGAGGGCGGCGCGCTCGAACACGGCGAGCTGCTGGTGCGCGACGCCGTCCCGGCCGCGCTCATCTCCATGCGCGACATCTGGAAGACATACCAGATGGGCTCCGAGCAGGTTCACGCCCTGCACGGCGTCTCCTTCGACGTGCAGAAGGGCGAGTACATGGCCATCATCGGCCCGTCGGGTTCCGGCAAGTCTACGCTGATGAACTTAATCGGCTGCCTCGACACGCCGACCAAGGGCGAGTATTGGATTAACGGCAAGAACGTCTCCGAGATGGACGACGACGAGCTGGCGCGCATCCGCAATAAGGAGGTCGGCTTCGTCTTCCAGACCTTCAACCTGCTGGCGCGCGCCACCTCCTTGCACAACGTCGAGCTGCCGCTCATCTACGCCGGGATGGCCTCCGGCGAGCGGCACGAGAAGGCCAAGCAGGCCCTGGCTTCCGTGGACCTCACAGACCGGATGATGCACAAGCCGAACGAGCTGTCGGGCGGCCAGCGCCAGAGGGTCGCCATCGCCCGCGCGCTCGTCAACCACCCGTCAATCCTCCTCGCGGACGAGCCCACGGGCGCGCTCGACACGACGACGAGCCACGAGATCATGAACCTCTTCGAGCGGCTCCACGCCGAGGGGAACACCATCATCGTCGTCACGCACGAGCCGGACATCGCCGCGCGCGCCCACCGCGTCATCTCCATCCGCGACGGGATGATCGAGAAGGACGAGCGCCTGAAGTAAGGGAGTAAGAGATGTTGACCCCGGGCGAGACAAACGTTGAGCCCAAAGCGCGGCCCGGCCGCAGCATCGCCGCCTCCGCGCTCTGGGAGTCGTTCCGTGTCGCCTTCTCCTCCCTGCGCGCCAACAAGCTGCGCGCGGGCCTGACCCTGATCGGCATCATCGTCGGCGTCACGGCCGTCATCGCCGTCGTCACCATCATCAAGGGGCTCGACCAGACGGTCGCCTCGACCTTCTCCTCGCAGGGCTCGACCGTCTTCTCCGTCTCCAAGCGCCCGCAGATCATCACCTCGCGCGAGGACTTTCTCAAATTCAACAAGCGCAAAGACGTGACGCGCGATGACGCCGAAGCCATCACGCGCCTCTGCACGTCCTGCTGGCGCACGGGCATCTCGGCCAACGTCATGCGCGTGACGGTCAAGCACGGCGACGAGAAGTCGGACGAAGTCATGATCCGCGGCGTCACGATCTCCATGTTCGACATAGACGCCGTCACCCTGGACGCCGGGCGCTTCTGGTCCGAGAGCGAGCACGCCGCCGGGCGCGACGTGTGCGTCGTCGGCTCGGACATCTTGGAGAACCTCTTCGGCGGCGCGGCGCCCGAGCAGGTTTTGGGCCAGGAGGTGCGCGTCGCGGGGCGCCCCTTCCAGATCGTCGGCGTCGCAGAGAAGAAGGGCAGCGTCTTCGGCTTCTCGCGCGACAGCCTGATTTACATCCCCTACACCGCTTACCAGAAGATGTACGGCGCGCGCGACTCGCTGGTCGTCTTCATCCAGGCGTCCTCGGCCGAGCGGCTGCCCGAAGTACAGGATCAGGTGCGCGCCATCATGCGCAACCGCCGCGGCAAGACTTTTCGCGACGAGGACGACGGCTTCGCTCTTGAGACGCAGGATGTCTTTCTGGACTTGTACGGCAAGGCGACCTCCAACATCTACATCGTCACCATCGGCGTCGCCGCCATCTCTTTGGTCGTCGGCGGCATCGTCGTGATGAACATCATGCTCGTCTCCGTGACCGAGCGCACCAAGGAGATAGGCATTCGCAAGGCTGTCGGCGCGCGCCAATCCGACATCCTGCGGCAGTTCCTGATAGAGGCCGTCACCGTCACGGCCATCGGCGGAGCCATAGGCGTTCTGACCGGCTTCGGCCTGGCCTATCTAATCTCCATGCTGATGGGCTTCCCGCTCCTGATGAGCATCAACTCGGCCGTTTTGGGCGTCGGCGTCTCTTCAATCGTCGGCATCGTCAGCGGCCTCTGGCCCGCGTGGAGGGCGGCGCGGCTTCACCCGATTGATGCGTTGCGAGCGGAGTAGTGGTCAGTGGTCGGTGGTCAGTGGTCAGTTAAAACCACTCGCCGCCAACTGACCACTGACCACTGACCACTGACCACTGCTTTATGACCTTCGACGACGTTAAAGAATCCGCGGCCATGGCGCTCGCCACCATGCGGGCGAACAAGCTGCGCTCGGCGCTGACCATCCTCGGCGTGAGCGTCGGCGTCATCACGGTCATCTTCATGGTCTCGATCATACAGGGCTTGAACCGCGCCTTCGCGCAGCAGATCGAATCGCTCGGCTCGAACACCATCTTCGTCTCGAAGTTCGACCCATCGTTCGGCCGGATGCCGCGCGCCGAAGAGTTGCACCGCAAGGACCTCACCTACGACGACGCCCAGGCGCTGCGCGCGGAGTCCTCGTCAATCGCGGGCGTCTCGCCCATCCTGCGGCTGATCGCCGTCACGATGCGCTACCAGGACAAGCAGACCGACACGCCCATCCTGCTCGGCGTGACGCCCGACTACGAGTTCGTCCACTCGCAGTACGTCGGGCGCGGGCGCTGGATCAGCGACGGCGATATGACGGCGCGCTCAAACATCTGCGTCCTCGGCGTGGACGTGGCGCAGGCGCTTTTCCCCCTGGAGGAGCCGCTCGACAAAGAGGTCAAGATTAACGGCAACACCTACCGCATCGTCGGCATCATGGAGCCACTGGGCAACTTCTTCGGCCAGTCGCGCGACAACTCTGTCTTCATCCCCTTCACGACCTACGAAAAATATTACCCGGACATCCCCGCGCCCGAGTCTGTCTTCTTCGTCATCGTGCGCCCCGTTTCGCGCGCCTCCGTCAAGCCCGCGATGGACGAGATACGCGACACCCTGCGCCGGCGGCGGCGCGTGCCCCGCGGCGCGCCGGACAACTTCGGCATCTCCTCGCAGGACTCGCTCCTGGACATCTACAACCAACTGACCGGCGCGACTGCGCTCGTGCTCACGGCCGTCTCCTTCGTCGCCCTGATGATCGGCGGCATCGGCGTGATGAACATCATGCTCGTCTCCGTGACCGAACGCACGAAAGAGATAGGCATCCGCAAGGCCGTCGGCGCGACGCGCGGCAACATCCTTTCGCAGTTCTTGATCGAGGCCGTCTTCCTGACGGCCATCGGCGGCGTCGCCGGATTACTCGTCGGAGAACTCTTCAGCTTCCTGACCAACCTCTACTCGCCGCTCCCGGCCTTCGTCCCCCTCTGGGCCATTATCCTCGGCCTCGGCATCTCGGCGGCCGTCGGCATCGTCTTCGGCCTCTGGCCCGCCTGGAAGGCCGCCCGCCTGGACCCGATTGAGGCATTAAGGTACGAATGAGAAAAGCCGGAACCGCCGCCGCACTGACTCTGTTCCTCGTTTTAGCCGTGGGCTTCTTCGCGCACGCGGGCGGCCAGTCTCTTCCCGCGGACAAAACCCTGGCGCTCGTCGGGGCCAGAATCTATCCCTCGCCGTCCGCGCGGCCGATTGACGACGGCGTCGTGCTCATCCGCGGCGGCCGCATCGTAGCCGTCGGCGCGCAAGGCAAGGTCAGGATTCCACGCGGCGCGCGCCGACTCGACTGCGCGGGGCTGACTCTGACGGCCGGTTTCTGGAACAGTCACGTCCACTTCACGGAACTCAAATGGGAGCAGGCCGCCACGCTCCCGGCTCCGCAACTGACGCGGCAGATGCAAGAGATGCTGACGCGCTACGGCTTCACCACCGTCTTCGACACGGGGTCTTACTGGGAGATCACGAAGCACATCCGGCGCAGGGTAGAGCGCGGGGAGGCGCTGGGGCCGAAGATTTTCTCGGCCGGAGAAATCCTCTTTCCCAAAGGCGGCCTGCCGCCCGCCGCGGCGCTTAAAGAGAGCGGGTCTATCGTCAGAGAGATGCCCGAAGTTGAGAACCCGCGGCAGGCCGTCAACCTCGTCCGCCGGAAAATCGCCTCCGGCATGGACGGCGTCAAGATTTACGCACAGACTTTCTGGGACCCCAATCTGAAGCTGCCGCCCGAAGTCATCAAAGCGGTCACGGCCGAAGCGCACCGCCGCGGGAAGGTCGTCCTGGCCCACCCCTCCAACACCTACGGCCTACATGCGTCAATCGACGCCGGCGTGGACGTGCTCCTGCACACGACCCCGCAGACGGACGCGTGGGACGAAGCTTTGCTGGCGAGGATGAAGCGGAAGCACATCGCGCTCGTCCCGACTTTGAAGTTGTGGAGGGTGGAAGGGGAAAGGGGAGGCGCGCCGCCGAACGCCGTTCAGGCTTTTCAAGACAGGGGCGTGGAGCAACTGCGCGCCTACTTCCGGGCCGGCGGCCCCATCCTTTTCGGGACTGACGTGGGCTACGTCACGGACTACGACCCGACAGAGGAATACGAGCAGATGGCTCGCGCCGGGATGAGTTTTCGAGACATCCTCGCTGCGCTGACCACGTCCCCTGCCGCGCGTTTCGGCGAATCGCGCAGAAAAGGTAGAATCGCTCCGGGCATGGACGCCGACGTGGTTCTGTTGTCGGCCGACCCGGCAGCCGACGTGAAAGCCTTTTCGGGCGTCAGGTACACGTTGCGCAAGGGAAAGATTATTTACGACAAGGCGAACTAACATTTTGGCCCAGACTTGAGCCCCCGACTTGCAACTCTCCCCCGCTGACGCACGTACTAACGCGAAGTGAACTTCATAGAGACCTTAAAACTGGCGCTGGCGGCCATCTGGGCGCACAAGCTGCGGTCGGTGCTGACGCTGCTGGGCATGATCATCGGCGTGACGGCCGTGGTCGTCGTCGTCTCTTTGATTCAGGGCTTCAACTCCTACTTCGACGAGAAGATCGCCGGCATCGGGTCGAAGTCGTTCACCGTCTTCCGCTTCGACTTCTTCAAGGACTTCAGGAACACGGACACCATCGCCGCCGCGCAGCGCCGCAACAAGGAACTGACCATCGAGGACTATTACTACCTGCGCGACCACGCGACGCTGGTTGACGAGTTCGGGGCCATCGCCGCGGCCACCTTCTCCGAGATCAAGCACGGCGGCCAGAGCCTCCAATCCATCCCCGTCTCAGGCACGACGGCCAACATGGTGGACATCGGCAAGCTGGACATCGTTGGCGGGCGCTACTTCACGAAGACCGAGGAGGAGGCCGGAGCGCGCCTCGCCTTCCTCGGCGCCGACGTGGCCGACAAGCTTTTCCCCGCCGGCAACGCACTCGGCGAGGAGATATACATCGCGGGGCTCCCCTACAAGGTGGTCGGCGTCGCGGAGGTCAAGGGCTCCGTCTTCGGCCAATCGCAGGACTCCTACATACAGGTCCCCATCAAGACTTACGGGCGCGACTTCGGCCCGTTCGTCCGCAACCGCTGGCTCTCGTTCACGGCGACCGCCCGCTCCGACGAGGTCTTTAACGACGCCGTCGAGGAGGTCAGACAGTTGTTTCGCACGCGGCGGAGGCTCCGCGGCGACGAGGAGGACAACTTCGCCATCATGACGCCCGACATCATCATGGGCGTGCGCGACCGCGTGCTGGGCCAAATCTCTATCGTCGCCATCGCGGTGCCGGCCATCGCGCTCGTCGTCGGCGGCATCGTGATTATGAACATCATGCTCGTCTCCGTGACCGAGCGCACCAAGGAGATAGGCATCCGCAAGGCCGTCGGCGCGCGGCGCGCGGACGTGCTCAAGCAGTTTCTGGTCGAGGCCATCACGCTCTCCGCCATAGGAGGCGCCGTCGGCGTCTTTCTGGCCTGGGTCATAGGGCGCGTCGTGACGGCCACGTTCTTCCCGACGTACCTGTCTGTCACGGCCATCATCGTCGCCATCTCGGTTTCGGGCGGCATAGGCATCCTGTCCGGCATCTTCCCCGCATGGAAGGCCGCGCGCCTCGACCCGATTGAGGCGCTGAGGGCGGATTAAAAGCAGAATACAGGAGTCAGAAGTCAGGAGTCAGGAGGGAAAAGGCCGAGAACCGCTTCAACAGATTTTCTTTTATTCTGACTCCTGACTTCTGACTTCTGACTCCTGTTGTTATGAAAGTTCTACGCAGCGACATTTACGAGAACCTGAAGATGGCGCTCCAGACCTTGCGCGCCAATAAGCTGAGGTCCGTGCTGACGGTGGTCGGCGTGGTCATCGGCGTGCTGACGGTGATGGTCATCGCCTCGATCATCAGCGGAATCGACCTGGCCGTCAAAAAAGAGGTCGAGTCGTTCGGCACGCGCTCCATTTTTCTGCACAAGTTCGATGTCGGCATTCGCACGAGCGAGCCAACGCGCGAAGAGCGTATGCGGAAGCCTCTGACGTACGAGGACTCGCTCGCCATCTCGCAGCTCCCGGCGGTGGAGCTGAGCGTTCCCTTCCTCAACATTACGAATAACTACTGGGGCCAGAAACTCCTGGTTGGCAGGCAGGGCAAGACTTCGTCGGCCGTGAGGCTCGAAGGCACGCTCCCGGATTACGAGCGGGCCGGCATAGACATCATCTCCGAGGGCCGCTTCTTCTCCCCGTACGAGAACGAGAGCAATAAGCAGGTCTGCGTCATCGGGTCGAGCGTGGCCGACAACTTCTTCCCCTACAGCTCGCCCCTGGAGGAGACGATTGAGATCGGCGGGACGCCGTTCCGCGTCGTCGGCGTCCTGCAAAAGCGCGAGCAGTTCGGCGGGGGCGACGGCTCGAATGACATGAACAATGTCATCTACGTCCCGTTCAAAGTGGCACAGTCTCTGAAGCCGAACGCGGACGACCTCTTCATCCTGGCCGTCGCGCGCGCCGGGTTCATGCAGGAGGCCAAGGATCAGGTCACGGACTTGCTGCGCCAGCGCCGCCAGGTTCCCTACGGGAAGGAGAACAACTTCGGGATGGAGACGGCCGAGTCTATCATCGGGACGTTCCGCTCGATCCTTTCGGGCGTGGCGATTGCGATGGTCGCCATCTCGTCTGTCGGCCTGATGGTCGGCGGCATCGGCGTGATGAACATCATGCTCGTCTCCGTGACCGAGAGGACGCGCGAGATAGGCGTGCGCAAGGCCATCGGCGCACGCCGCCGCGACATCCTCTGGCAATTCTTGATCGAGGCGATGACGCTGACGGGGCTGGGAGGCTTGCTGGGGCTCCTGCTCGGCTGGCTGGCGTCGCTGCTGATACGCCTTTTCGTGCCCTCTTACGTCCCGCTCTGGGCCCCCGTCGGCGGCTTCATCGCCAGCGTCGGCATCGGCCTCGTCTTCGGCCTCTGGCCCGCCTGGAAGGCCGCCCGCCTCGACCCCATCGAATCGCTCAGGTACGAATAAAGGGATGAGGGATGAGGGATGAAGTAAAGACAGAGTTCTTACTTCATCCCTCATCCCTCATCCCTCATCCCTCGTTTATGCGACGAAGGTCGGAAGGAAGATAGCCATCAGGGACATGAGCAGCGCGCCGACGAGCAGGAGGATAAGGACGATTGCCCAGGCCGAGCCGCTCTTGATCTTGTCCGCGACGGTTTTCAGCCCGGTGACCGTCAGCCATAGCCTGTAGAGTGTAAAGAGGCCGATGAAGCTCGCCAGCGTGTAGAGCACGGGCCGGTCGACCGGCGAGAGCAGGAGCCCCAGGTCCGCGCGCGCCAAGTTAGTCTGCTGTGCCTTGAGCGGAATGATGTCGTCCACAGACTGTGTGTAGAGCAGCACCAGATTCAGCAGCGTCACGATGACCGCCGGCGGCAGCGCGCTGTAGGCCGTGACCGACATGGACTGCCAGAAGTTCATTTTCCCGCCGAACGCCATCACGCCGAGCAGGTGCAGGCTGGCGAGTATCAGCACGAAGAGCGTCCAACCGCCGACGGCCCCGACGGGCAGGAAAGCCTTATCGACCGTCGCCGTCTGGATGGCCTGCGCGATCTGCATCTGCTTGAAGTCGTCCGGCGAAATCGGGGCTCCCTGAAGGAACCCGCCCTCTATGACACGGTTGGCGGCGTCCTCGGCTATCCTCTCCGGCCCCAGCCGCTGGAAGACGGCGAGCTGGTAGAGCCCTGCGAGGAGCGCCACGACAAGGACCGCGGCCAGCCAGCGCGGGTGGCTCTTGAGGTTTTTGAAGACCGGCTCCGGCTCGTAAAAGATTTTCGTCAGACTATCGACGGTAGACATGGGCTCGGGCGCGTTCGGGACGGGCCGCGGGGCTGGAACGAAGCTCAGTCCGAAGACGGCCCCGCCGACTATCATGCACAGGATGCCCAGCCCCTTCCCGTTCGGGGCCCCGAAGCGCATCGCCGACACGAGCAGGAGCAGCCCGACGAGGAGAACGACGATGCCCGTGATGCGGCTGACGGGGTAGGTGCGCGGGGCGACCGCGGCAGGGCTCATCCTCGGTTGCGGCGGGTGCGCCCCTGGTTCGGCCCCGCTAACTGTTCCGGCGGGGATAACCTCCCGTCCGCACTCTCTACAAACATTCTCGCCTGGCGGCAACTCCGCGCCGCAAGTGGGACACTTCATCGCTCAAGTCACCTCTTCAGTCGGATTTTCTAAAACCCTGCCGGCTTGCCTTTATACGTCCTGCGCGAAAGCGTTGTTTCAATCGTGCCTCATCAGGCCGCGGTCGGGGCCTCTGCCCAGCCGGGCACGCGGATGCAGGCGGCCGTGTGGCCGGGCGAGATTTCCCGCAGGTCCGGGTCAACCTCGGCGCACTCGGCGATGGCCCACGGGCAGCGCGTGCGAAAGCGGCAGCCAGACGGCGGATTGATCGGCGTCGGCACGTCGCCCGTCAGGATGATGCGCTCGCGCTTGCGCGTCGGGTCCGGGACGGGGATGGCAGACAGCAGCGCCTGCGTGTACGGGTGCAGCGGGTTGCCGTAAAGCTCCCTAGCGTCCGCCACCTCGACGATGCGCCCCAGGTACATCACTGCGACACGCGTGGAGATGTGTTCGACGACGGCCAGCCCGTGCGAGATGAAGAGGTAGGTCAGGCCGAACTCCTGCTGCAAGTCCTGTAGGAGGTTGACGACCTGCGCCTGCACTGAAACGTCCAGCGCCGAGACCGGCTCGTCCGCGACGATGAGCTTCGGGTTCAGGGCGAGGGCGCGCGCGATGCCTATGCGCTGGCGCTGGCCGCCAGAGAACTCGTGCGGGTAGCGGTTCATGTAGTCCGGGTCGAGGCCGACTTTCTTGAGCAACTCGCCGACGCGTGCGCGCCTCTCTTCCTTGTCCTTGAGGCCGTGGATGACGAGCGGCTCGCCGACGATCTCGCGCACGCGCATGCGCGGGTTGAGGCTGGCGTAAGGGTCCTGGAAGATGATCTGCATCTCGCGCCTGAGCGCGCGCAGCTCGCGCCCACCCGTCGCCAGCACGTCGCGCCCGTCGAACTCGACCGCGCCCGCCGTCGGCTCTATCAGCCGCAGCAAGCAGCGCCCGACCGTGGACTTACCGCAGCCGGATTCGCCGACCAGCCCCAGCGTCTCGCCGCGCAAGATTTCAAACGTCACGCCGTCCACGGCGCGCACCACGTCGTCCGAGCCCTCTACAGGGAAGTGCTTGACGAGGCCGCGCACGCGCACCAGCTCGTCGCCGCCGCCCCGCCTGCTCTCCCAGGTGTCACGCGCGCGCGCGGCGGCCGCTTCCCTCTCGGGAACGCTCTCGACGCCCGGCCGCTTATCGAAATTGAGTTGTTCGTCGAAGCTCACGATAAGGTTCTAAAGTTTTAATCTCAAATTTCAAATCACGAATTAGGCGTTTGCGCTTCGCTCTGATGGTCGGCCGCGACCGCCGCCGCCAGGTCGTAGAGCACGCAGCGGACGCGCACCTGGCCTTCCAGCTCGTAAAGCGGAATCTCTCCCTGCTCGCAGCGCGGCATGCGGTGCGAGCAGCGCGGGGCGAAGTGGCAGCCGGGCGGGAGCGCGGCCGGGCTGGGCACGACGCCTTCGATGGTTTCGAGCCGCTCGGCGCGCCCGACCTCGTCGGCCGTCAATTTTGGCACAGACCGCAGCAAGCCTTCCGTGTAAGGGTGCTTCGGGCGCGCGAACAGTTCCTCGACCGGCGACTCTTCGACGATGCGACCCGTGTACATCACCGCCACGCGGTCGGCCACCTCTGCCACCACGCCCAGGTCGTGCGTGATGAGCAGCACGCCCAGGTCGCGCGTCCGGCGCAGCTCGTTCAGCAATTCCAGAATCTGCGCCTGAATCGTCACGTCGAGCGCGGTCGTCGGCTCGTCTGCGATCAAGAGCTTCGGGTCGCAGGCGAGCGCCATCGCGATCATCACGCGCTGTCGCATCCCGCCAGAGAGCTGGTGCGGGTAATCGTTCACGCGCCGCGCCGGGTCCGGGATGGCGACCTCCGTCATCGCCTGTATGGTCGCCTCGCGCGCCTGCCTGCGCGACATCCCGCGGTGCAGTCGCAGAGCCTCCGCAACCTGCTCGCCCACCGTGTAGACAGGGTTGAGCGAGGTCATGGGGTCCTGGAAGATCATCGCTATGTCGTCGCCGCGAATCTCGCGCATACGCTCGTCGGAGGCCGCGAGCAAGTCCTCGCCCTCGAACGTGATCTCTCCCCCGACGATCTTTCCCGGCGGCGAAATAAGGCGCATCACAGACAGCGCCGTGATGGACTTGCCGCACCCCGACTCGCCCACCACACTCAGCAGCTCTCCACGGTCCACGTGAAAGCTCACGCCGTCCACCGCCCGCACGAGCCCCGCGCGTGTCGGGAAATGCGTCTGTAAGTTTTTGACTTCGAGCAGGTGCGACATGCGCTCGGAAGTTTAGCAGGCGAGCGCGCCGCTTGACCAACTATCAGGTGGCAAATAGGCGCGCGGTAATCTAAGATTAATTTCCCCCCGTAAAAAATTGACCGAACCGAGGGAGAGTTATGCCCCGACGAAGAAGCGCAGTCGTCGTCTTACTGTTCGTATCCTTGCTGGCTCCACAACCCGCCTGCAAGTCTCTGCTCGGCGACAAGTCCGGCTCGACCGGCTACGGCGACGCGGTGACGACGCGGCCGGCCCCGCACTTCAAGCCGGGTTTTAATCTCTTCACGCCGGAGCAGGACATACAGCTCGGCAGGCAGTCGGCCGAAGAGGTCGCGCGACAAGTCCCGCTCCTGCGCGACGAGAGAATCGTCTCTTACGTCCGGCGCCTGGGCGAACGGCTCGCCTCGAAAGCGCCCGGCTTCGACTTCACATACCAGTTCAACGTCATCGCCACCAAGGAGGTCAACGCGTTCGCGCTCCCCGGCGGCTACGTTTTCGTCAACGCGGGCGCGATTGCCACGGCGCGCAACGAGGGCGAGCTGGCCGGCGTCATGGCCCACGAGATCGCGCACATCGCGCTGCGCCATCCGACCAACCAAGTCTCGAAGGCTTACGTCGCCAAGACCGGGATGCGAATCATTCGCCGGGTGACGGGCCAGGAAATCGGCGGGGTCTTGGAGCAAGTCGGCGGCGCGGGCGCGAACCTGCTCTTCCTGAAGTTCGGGCGCACGGCCGAGACGCAGGCCGACCTCGAAGGCGCGCGCATCATGGCTGCGGCCGGCTACGACCCGCGTGACATGGCCAGCTTCTTCGAGCTGCTCCAATCCAAGGACGGCGGCGGCCGCACGCCCGAATTCCTGAGCGACCACCCGGACCCAGGCAACCGCGTCGCCGCCATCCGGCGCGAGCTGCCGTCGCTCTCTGTCAGCCCGAACGCTGTCCGCGACTCGGAAGAGTTCAAGCAGGTCCGAGGACTCCTGACCAGCGGCGGCGCGCAGCTCTCGACCTCCGCAGGCCCCGAGCGCAAAGGCTCCGGCGGCCCGAACGAAACTGGCCCAGGCACGCGGCCCGCCCAGCCCTCGCAGACTTTCCGCGACTTCCAGGCGCGCGACAACTCTTTTGTCCTACAGTACCCGGACAACTGGGACGCGCTCTCGGCCGACGACGCCAACCTGATCTTCGCGCCCGCAGGAGCTTACGGCCAGATTGACGAGGGCCTGGTCGTCACGCACGGCGTCATGACCGGCGTCGTCCGCCCCGAGGCGGGCGACCTCGAACAGGCCAACACAGCCTTCGTCCAGCAGCAGGTTCAGCTCAACCCGGACTTCCGCGTCGAGCGCGCCCCGCAGGCCATAGACTTCGGCGGCCGCCGCGGCTTCGCCACCATCGTCGCAGGCCCCTCGCCCGTCACCGGCGTCGTCGAGATCGACGTCATCTACACGACCGCCACCAGCGATGGACGATTGTTTTATCTGATTACCATTGCGCCCGAGGACGAGTTCAGGAACTATCAGCCGACCTTTGAAAAAATCGCGGCGAGCCTTCGCCTGGCGGGATGAGTGAAGGAAACGGCTTGACGGTTACTACTATTCGGCGTTCTCTTTTTTCAGGAACATGAGGTTCGCCGCGCCCGCGGCGTCAGCTTGAGAAACGACGGCCACCAATTCCCACCCGTCGCGCCCCGCTGATTCCAGATACTCCCAGACCCACGGGCAGGAGTTGTAGAGCTGCGCCGGACCCGCCTCCTCCGTGACCTGCAAGCCCTGCCAGCGCCCGTTGACGAACGTCACGCGCGCGGCCTGCGTCTGGCACACACGGTAATTGAAAGTCTTCGCCACGCAAGCAATCCCCCTTACCGTGTCATTAGTCGGTCACGGCTACGGCGTCGCAAAAGGATTAACGACCTCTAAGCCTTCAGCCCTTCAACGGCATTCATGTAGCTCCTCGCGGGTGAAACGCGGTGCATCGGCCGGAATAGGGTTGTCCAGCATATTTTGGATTAGTTCACTCATGATACGCTTCCGCTCTTCGGGGTCTGTAACCTTGGGCGGAAGAGTACTGGCTTCATGAATTGTTAACTCGACCTCTGCGCCTTCAGGCAAATCGCAGGGCATTTGCGGCACAAAAGCTCCTTCACGGTAAATTGCTTTCAATCTCTGCGACATAGCTGGCTAGACTCCTTCCGTGATCCATTCTACACCGTCACGGCCTCCTGGTACTCGCCCCAGACGCGGCGCAGGCGGTGGCTGATCTCGCCGACGGTGACCGACGCCTCGACGCAGGCGAGGATGCGCGGGAGTAGGTTCTCTGTGCCGCGGGCCGTCTCTTCAAGACGGACGAGCGCGGCTTCGGCGGCCACGGCGTCGCGCCGCGCACGGAGAGCGCGCACGCGCTCGACCTGCGATTGCTCGACCGATGGGTCAACGCGCAAGGTCGGAACGCTCGCCTCCTCCTCGACCTGAAAGCGGTTGAGGCCGACGATTGCCTGGTCGCCCGTCTCGATGGCGCGCTGGTAGCGGTAGGCCGCGTCCTGTATCTCGCGCTGGACGTAGCCCGTCTCAATCGCGCGCAGCATCCCGCCGAGCGCGTCTATCTTGTCCAGGTAATCGGCCGCGCGCCGCTCTATCTCGGAGGTCAACTCCTCGACGGCGTAGGAGCCCGCGAACGGGTCAACCGTGTCGGCCACGCCCGATTCGTGGGCGATGACCTGCTGCGTGCGCAAGGCGAGTCGCGCGGCCTGCTCCGTCGGGAGCGCCAGCGCCTCGTCCATCGCGTTGGTGTGCAGGCTCTGCGTTCCGCCGAGCACGGCGGCGAGCGCCTGAATCGTCGTGCGGACGACGTTGACTTCCGGCTGCTGTGCCAAAAGTGAGGAGCCAGCGGTTTGCGTGTGGAAGCGGAGCATCAGCGAGCGCGGGTCGCGCGCGTGGAAGCGCTCGCGCATCAGGCGCGCCCAGAGGCGGCGCGCGGCGCGGAACTTCGCCACCTCTTCGAGCAGGTTGTTGTGCGCGTTGAAGAAGAAGGAGAGGCGCGGCGCGAACTCGTCCACTTTCAGCCCGGCGGCTATCGCGGCCTCGACGTAAGCAGTGGCGTCTGCGAGCGTGAAGGCTACCTCCTGCACGGCCGTCGAGCCTGCCTCGCGGATGTGGTAGCCGCTGATCGAAATCGTATTCCAGTTCGGGACCTCGCGCGCGCAGAAACTGAACGTGTCCGTCACCAGCCTGAGCGAAGGCTTCGGCGGGTAGATGTAAGTCCCGCGCGCGATGTACTCCTTCAGGATGTCGTTCTGAATCGTCCCGTTGACCTTGTCGAAGCTCACATTCTGACGACGCGCGACGGCGAGATACAGGCAGAGCAGCGTCGAGGCCGTCGCGTTAATCGTCATCGAGGTCGAGACCGTGTCGAGCGGGATGCCGTTGAAGAGCCTTTGCACGTCTTCGATGGAATCGATGGCGACGCCGACGCGGCCGACCTCGCCCTGCGCCAGTGGGTCGTCCGAATCCAACCCGATCTGCGTCGGCAAGTCGAAGGCGACCGAGAGGCCGGTCGTGCCGTGCGCGAGCAGGTACTTGTAGCGCGCGTTAGACTCTTCGGCCGTCGCATAGCCCGCGTACTGCCGCATCGTCCAGAGGCGGCCGCGGTACATGTTCGGGCGGATGCCGCGCGTGTAGGGGTACTCGCCGGGCGCGCCGAGGTCGCGCTCGTAGTCCACTCCTTCCGTGTTCGACGGATTGAAGTCCACGGGCAGCTCTATGCCCGAGGCGGTCTCGAAATGCTCTCGGCGCTCGGCGCTCGTTTTTGTCGCCATGATGGTTTTACGAACCTCTGCGAAGGCTTGGGTTTTGACGGAGGCACAGCTTTGCGCTCTTGTTTGTCGAAGCCTAGCATAGCGAGCGCGCGCGCCGCAATTTCGAGGACGAGTTGACCGCGACTGCCGCGGTCGCTTAGCATCGGTGTCAACTTTAGGCAGGTGTATTTTGGAAATCGACGACGAAGCCAAGCAGATCGTCCAAGACCTCGGCACGGCTATCAACTCGGCCGTCGAGCAATCGACGCAAGTGGCCGCCGCCATCGAGCGCCTGCGCGAGGCCGGCTACGAGATGGAGTTGACGCTCCGCCTGGAGATCGCGCTGCGCGAGCAGTCGCCGGAAGATGAAGATGAAGCCGCCGCGGGAGAGACTGCGCTCGAACTGACCGACGAAGACCTACACACCTTGCGCAGCATGAAGATTCGCATTGATACGGAAGAATGAAAAATTAAAAGTTGCAAAAGTGAGGCGGAAGCCAGTTAACTAAACTGGCTTCCGCCTCCTCCTTTTTGCCTTTTTTAATTCTTTATTTTCTACCTTGCCGCTTTATCGCCGCGGGATTTCTCGACCGAGGCGCGGAGTTCGGCCATCGTCGCGGTGCGGCCGTGGACGGAGGCGATCTTTTCGGGAGCGAGGCCGAGCGCATGTATCCGCTCGGCGAAGTGCGCCGTCGTCTCGTTGGCCGGGGTGACGAGGGTGGTGTCGGCCGGCAAGCCCAGCATGTCGCCCTCGAAGAGAATCTTCTCCTTGGGCAGGTAGACGACCAGCATCTCCTTGGTGTGCGGGCCGGGGCCTATGTCGTAAAGCTCGACCGTGTGATTGCTGTCAGAGAAAACGCGCTTCATGTTCTCGACCGTCTCGATGACGGGCTGGCGCGGCTTCATCGTCAAAGAGTCGGGCGCGATGGTGCGCACGGCCTTCGCTACCGTCTCGAAGTAAGCCTTGTTGCCGGGTGTGGTAACGACGGTCGCGCCCTCGCCCATGTAGGTGCGTATGCCGCCGGAGTGGTCGTCGTGGAAGTGCGTCGTGACGACGTACTTGATGGGCTTGCCCGGCACGGTCTCCTTGATCTTCGCCATCACCTTCTTGGAGGTCGCGTCGTTGAGCGGGGCCTCGACCACCAGGACGTGATCGTTCATGGCGACGAACATCACGTTGTAGCCGTTGGCCGCGTCCTTAACCATGTAGACATCCTTCGCCAACTCGACCACCGCCGGCGCCGGGTTCGGGTTGTTGGCCGGCAGGTCCTCGAACCCCTGCGGCCGCTCGAAGGCGCTCTCCGCCGGGTGCGTGTTGACCTGCACGTCCGAGACCTTGATGTCCTGTAGGGCCTCGCCGCCGCGCCGTAAGATGCGGCGGCCGGCGATCTTGATCCCGCCCGCGGGCATGTAGTCGGAGAAGTAGAACTCCTGCGCTACGTCGCCGACGCGCGAGTCCGTGTCCAGGTTTTCAGACTTCGTCAGCAGGTTGGTGGCCGCGTCGAAGTAGAGCGCCAACTGCGTGCCGTCGGGGAGGGCGAAGGTGATGACGTTCTGCCGTTTGCCGTCCACGTCCGCCTGGCCGAGCGAGCGCAGCGTGGCCGCGCGCTCCAGCGCCGTCATCAGCGTGACGTGCGGCAAGCGCGTGCGCGAGACGTTGCCGATGGCGTTCGGGTTGGTGGCGGTTTGGGCAGTCTTGTTGTCCATGTCGAAGACCAGGCCCTTCTCGCCCTTGAAAACCTGCTTGAAGCGGAACTTGAAGCCGGGCAGCGTGCTCCCCTGCTCGATGACGACGCGGTTGCCTTTCACGTCGTAAGTGAACCAGCCGTCTAAGCGCCCCTCATAGTAGGGCGTCTCCGGCGTCGCGCTCTGGTTGCGCGCGTAGTTGATGCCTGCGTATTTGACCGTGATGTCTTCGACCTTGCCCATGGCTTCGCGCCCGCCGAGCGCCGCGACGCCCGCGTCGAGCACGCGCCGCGCCTCCGCGTACGACTTCTCGGAAACCGTCTTTCCTCCCTGTGCGTCCGCGCGGGATTGCGCGAGGCCGAGCGCGAGGACGACTGCCAGACCGATTGCCGCATACCTGTCTCTTTTCATCTTGAGCCTCCACTAGAAGAATCGAATCTCCCCGAAGGGGGTTTCGAGGTTTGAAGTTTTCCCGCTAGAGCTGAACCGGAAGAAGGGCGCCCGCTGTTGATGGCCTTGATGCTTACCTTTACGCGCATGGGGCCTTGCGCGTTCCGACAAAAATGGCAGGAAAGCGCTCTTTGCCAAAGGCCGGAGCCCTGTGATATCTTGAACTTTCTATAAAACCTACCAGTTTTTCGCCTTTACAGGCTTATTCAGAGGAGTTGAACAGTATGGCTACGCCCAACGGAAACGCGACGACCAATGGCCAGTCGAGCGGACGCGTCGTGCAGATTATTGGCCCCGTCGTTGACGTGGAATTTGCGGAGCACCACCTGCCGCCCATCTATCAAGCGTTACGTATTATTTCGGAAGGCTTCGACGTGCCCACGCCGATTGATGTCGTTTGCGAAGTCCAGCAGCACCTGGGCGAAGGGCGCGTGCGCGCCGTCTCTATGCTGCCCACAGACGGCATGGTGCGCGGGATGATCGCGATTGACACGGGCGGCCCCATCACCGTCCCCGTCGGAGAAGGGACGCTGGGCCGCGTGCTCAACGTCATCGGCGAGCCCGTGGACAACCTGGGCGCTGTCAAATATGAGCAGCGCTATCCGATTCACCGCCACGCGCCGGACTTCGACGAGCAGTCCACAGAGTTGCAGATGTTCGAGACGGGCATCAAGGTCATAGACCTGATTCAGCCCTTCCTACGCGGCGGCAAGATCGGCCTCTTCGGCGGCGCGGGCGTGGGCAAGACCGTGCTCATCATGGAGCTGATTAACAACATCGCCAAGGCGCACTCGGGCTTCTCCGTCTTCGCTGGCGTCGGCGAGCGCACGCGCGAGGGCAACGACCTCTTGCGCGAGATGGTCGAGTCCAAGGTCATCAACTTCGGCGAAGCCTTCTACCAGCACTTCGAGGAGACGGGCGAGTTCGACATGACCAAGGTGGACATGAAGGCCATCGAAGAGTCTAAGGTCGCGCTCATCTACGGCCAGATGACCGAGCCGCCGGGCGCGCGCCTGCGCGTCGCGCTTTCGGGCCTGACGGTCGCCGAATACTTCCGCGACCAGGGCCTAGACGTGCTCCTCTTCATCGACAACATCTTCCGCTTCACGCAGGCCGGCTCGGAAGTCTCCGCGCTTCTCGGCCGCATGCCTTCGGCCGTGGGCTACCAGCCGAACCTCGCGTCCGAGATGGGCGAGATGCAGGAGCGCATCACTTCGACGAAGACGGGCGCGGTCACTTCGATTCAGGCCGTCTACGTCCCCGCGGACGACTACACGGACCCCGCGCCGGCCACCACCTTCGCGCACCTCGACGCCGTCACCGCGCTCTCGCGCCAGATCGTCGAGATCGGCATCTACCCGGCCGTGGACCCGCTCGCTTCCAGCTCGCGCATCCTCGACCCGCGCGTCGTCGGCGACGAGCACTACAAAGTGGCACAGGACGTAAAGCAAATCTTGCAGCGCTACAAAGACCTGCAAGACATCATCGCCATCCTCGGCCTGGACGAGCTGTCGGACGAGGACAAGCAGACGGTCTCGCGCGCACGCAAGATTCAGCGCTTCTTCTCGCAGCCGATGTTCGTCGCCTCGCAGTTCACCGGCCTCGAAGGCAAGTACGTCAAGCGCGAGGACACTGTGCGCGGCTTCCGTGAGATCATAGAGGGCAAGCACGACGACCTGCCCGAACAAGCCTTCTACATGGTCGGCACTATCGAAGAGGCCCGCGAGCGCGGCCGCCAAATCGCGGCGCAAGGATAAAACAGAACACAGGAGTCAGGAGTCAGAATGAAAGGCACTCCTTCTGACTCCTGACTCCTGACTCCTGAATTATGGCTGAACAGATTCAACTGGAAGTCGTCACGCCTGAGCGGCGCGTCATGTCGGAGGCGGTGGACTCTGTCACGGTTCCGGGGATGAACGGCGAGCTGGGCATCCTGCCGGGTCACACGCCTTTGATCTCGCAGTTGCAGACGGGCGTGCTCTCTTACTCGAAGGGCGGCGCGACCGAGCGCCTGCACGTCTCCGGCGGCTTCGTCGAAGTCAACGCCGACCGCGTCTCCGTGCTCGCCGAAATCGCCGAGCGCCCCGAAGAGATCGACGCCGCCCGCGCCCGCCTCGCGCGCGAGCACGCCGAGAAGACCCTGAGCGCCTTCACGGGCACAGAGGAGGACTTCGAGATCGCCCGCGCGCGCCTCGAACGCTCCGTCGTCCGCCTCCAACTCGCCACCGGCGCGCCCAACCTTCAAAGCTAGGCTCAACACCCCGCGCCCGATATAATGCAGACCGCGCCCTCAATAAGCGCGTGCCCGCGCCCGTAGTCGCGCTGGCACAATTTCTTTCACCACGGCGGCTCCGCGTTTGCCCTGGGTCCGAGCATCGTGCGCGACCAAGTCTTCATCAGCTATAGCCACCGCGACCAGAAGTGGTTGCAGAAACTGCACACGCACCTCAAGCCGTTCGAGCGCAACCACCAGATACAGGTCTGGGACGACACCAGAATCGAGACCGGGCAGAAGTGGAGGGGCGAGATCGAGGAC
Source organism: uncultured Acidobacteriota bacterium (assembly GCA_963848875.1). Taxonomy (GTDB): domain Bacteria; phylum Acidobacteriota; class Blastocatellia; order Pyrinomonadales; family Pyrinomonadaceae; genus QHXM01. Next base: position 1,554,366 of record CAWKFJ010000005.1, on the reverse strand, counting down.
GCGCTCAAGGCGGCCAGGGTCGCCGTCCTGCTCGTTAGCCCGAACTACCTCGCGTCCGACTTCATCGCCGCACACGAGCTGCCGCCCCTGCTCGACGCCGCCGAAAAGGAGGGTCTCAGAATCATCTGGGTCGCCGTCAGCGCGAGCGCTTACCTGGAGACGGACATCAAGCATTACCAGGCCGCCAACGATCCCTCACGCCCCCTCGACGGCCTCAAGCCCGCGAAGCTGAACGAGGAGTTGGTCAAGATTTGCGAGGCGATTAAGCTGGCGATATCGCCGCCCGCCGAGGAGCCGAAAACGAGCGGCAGGCCGCGGGCCGCACGGCCCAGGGTCGCGGCTGATGAGCCGCAGCCCGCGACCCCTTCAGCCGCGCCGACTGCCGCCGCGGAACTGCCGCAGCGCGCGCCGTCGAAAATAAAACTCTACGCCGCGCTCGCCGGCCTCGTCGCGGTCCTCGCCGTCGTCGGCATCTTCACCTACAGCAAACTCGCGGGCGAGACTGTGCGGCCGAAGACGACGACGCCGCCCGTCGGCCCCGTCACCGCAGTCGAACTCGACGACGAATTTCTCAACCTGAATAAATGGACGCCGCCGCCGACGGGCTGGACGATTGACCCCACTGATGGGCAGGGCCGCCTCGTCATCGAGAATCAACCGCAGGTCGGCCGCGCGACCGGCATCGTCTACGACGATTTCGAGATGAGCTTTAACCTCAAGCTCCTGAACGACGGCGGCGCGGCCTGGGCCTTGCGCGTGGACGATTCGGGCGCCAATCATTACCTCTTCTATCTCTCAGGCCCGCAGGGCAAGTACCCTAACCGCTTCCTCACCTACGTCGTGCGCGACGGTGTGATTGACCCCAAGTCCGAACGCTCCACGGAAGTCATCGCCGAACTCAAGGCGGGGCGGCAGTACCAGATAGACCTCAAGGCGGAGGGGAACAAGATCACACACACCGTCACGCCGGCCGACACCGGAGTGGAGACTAAGCTGCGCGAGTTCGTTGACCCGGACAATAATTTCCCGCGCGGGGGCATCGGCTTCCGCACGGTCACGGGCGAGAAGTTCTCCGTTGACGACCTCTTCGCGCGCCCTTTGCACTTGCAGACGACTCAGTGACCGGGCCGCCACTCCCTCGTAAAAATGTTGCGCCCGGCCCCAAAACCGGTATATCGTTGCGTCGCTCAATAACTCTGGACACCTCGCACGGAGTTTGACTCTCCAGTTACATCTTTGACGTAAATTGGGACTCGACGCCCCACAGCCTTCTTTCACAGAAGGAGGTCCTCATGAAGCTTCGCTTGACTTCGCCTGGCGGAACTCGCCCGTTCCTCTCTCTGCTCCTGGCCTTGATTCTCTCGTGTGTGCCGACTGTGACCGTCTGTTTGGCGCAGACGAATTCTGGCACAGTCGTCGGCAGAGTCCGCGACATGTCTGACCGCCCGCTGGAGGGCGTTCAAATCAAGCTCGTCAACGAGCAGTCTGGGAACGAGCGGAGCCTTCGGACGAACGCCGAAGGCTACTTCACCATCCCCAACCTGCGCTCCGGCATGTATCGCGTCACGGCCTCGAAGGAGGGCTTCTTCGCACAGACCTACGAGCGCTTCCCCGTCCAGATTACGATCAAGAACGAAATCAGGATGCCAGAGGTGAGGCTCCGGCAGGCCACCATCAGGGGCAAGATCGTTGACGTGGCCGACAACGCCCTCGGCGGCGCGAAGGTGATCGTCTCCGGCCTGCGCGCGAGGGTCACGGGCCAGGCCCTGACGGACAATCGGGGCGACTACATCGTGTCAGACCTCCCGCCCGGCCCTTACATCATTACCGCCGCGTGGAACGATGGCGCGAAGCGCGGCCTGGAGAGCGTTTCACTCTCGCTCGACCGCGCCGAAGTGGCCGCGCCGCCGATCAAGCTCAGGAGCGTCCGGCGTTCGTCCGCCGGCCCGCAGGCGCAGGCGGCGAGTCAGACGAGCGACGGGGGAGCGGCCGCCTCGCTCGTCCACACGATTGACGTGGCGCGCGTCGGTAACTTCAGCGGGGGGCTGTTCGACGCGCTGCCCGTCGGAGGCTCAAACCCGATGCGCAGCTTTGACGAGTTCGCGCAGCTCGCGCCGGGTGTCGCCCCGCCTCCTTACACGCCCGGCGCGCGCGGCCCAGGCGTCGGCGCGGGCGTCGGCACGGCGGGACAGTTCTCCGTTAACGGGATGCGCGCTCGGTCGAATAACTTCTCGGTTGACGGCTCGGACAACAACGACCCGGACGTGGGCGTGCGTCGTCAGGGTTTCGTCGCGCTCGTCCCGCAGTCAGTCGAATCAATCAACGACTTCGCCATCGCCACGCTCCTGTGGGACACGGAACTGGGGCGCAACTTCGGCGGGCAGGTCAACGCCGTCTCCGACTACGGCGGCAACAAGTATCACGGGAACGTCTACTTCTTCTTCACCGATTCGAGCCTGAACGCGCGCAACTTCTTCGACCAGCAGGGCGGGCCTTCGGGCGGCGAAAATCCTTTCACGCGCCAGCAATCGGGCTTCGTCCTGGGTGGGCCAATCCTGCGCGACCGCACGCACTTCTTCCTGAGCTTCGAGCGCGATTGCACCAACGCCTCGGCCGAGCAGCACTTCGCCACGCCCACGGCCTTCGAGCGCAACTTCAGTTCGGCCGGCCGCTTCGGCCCCGGCGGCTTCGGGGCGGGGATTTTCGCGTCCACGACGATCTTCGGGCCGTTCTTCGGCACGACGCCGCTCGGGCGCAACGTGCTCTCATTCTACCCGCTGCCGAACAACGCGGCCGGCCCTTACGGCGCGAACACCTACACGCAGGTTCTTCCGGCGCGCGGCCTCGGCGACCTGTTGTCCTTCAAGCTGACGCACGCCTGGGGCAGGAATCTCTTGAGCGCGCGCTACAACCACACCGAAGACCGGCGGACGCTGCCGAGCGTCAACCGCGCGATTCGCTCGACGCTCAGGCCGGACTCGCGCTCGAACAACATCTCGCTCATGTTGGAGAGCCCCCTCGGCGTGAACGTCTTCAACCAGGCGCGCTTCTCCTTCGGCCGCACCGCGCTCGACTTCAAAGAGTTCCCCGGCAACCCGTTCGTCTTCTCGGCCGCCTCCGCGGGGACGCTGGGCGGTCAGCCCTTCACGTCGCAGACGGGGCCTCTGGGCGAGTTGGTCATCGAGCCGTTCAGCCCCGTCGGCGTTAACGTCGAGACCTTCCCGCAGCGCCGCGCCAGCAACACTTTCCAGTACGCCGACACGCTCTCATTCCCCGTCGCCGGCCACTCCATCAAGCTCGGCGCGAACATTCGGCGCTACCAACTGAACAGCCGCATGGACCGCTTCTACCGCCCGCGGGCCGTCTACACGGGCGGGATAGCTTACATGGATGCGAGAAACCCCGTCTTCATTTCCGGCGTCGAGCTGGCGAGCATCGGCCCCGCCTCCTCGCTCATGCAGACCATCACGAACGGCCCGCCCGACTCGACCATCGGACTGCGCTTCACGGAGTACCACCTCTTCGTCAACGACAACTGGCGCGTCCGCCCGCGATTCACGCTCGACTTCGGCCTGCGCTACGAATACAACACCGTGCCGCGCGAGGTGAACAACCGCATTGAGAATGCGCTCGCGTTGGACAATCTGCCGCAGCCGGGCGGGTCAACCTTCGACACGCCCGCGCGCACCGCCGCCTTCAACAACGCGGTCAGCGCCTATAGCAGAATTCTCGACGGGCGCACGCAGATGTACGAGCCCGACCGCAACAACTTCGGCGGACACCTCGGCTTCGCCTGGTCGCTCGACCGGGCGGGTAGGACTGCGCTGCGCGGGGGCTACGGCATCTACTACGACACGATTCTCGGCGCAGTCGTCAGCCAGTCGCGCAACATCTTCCCGAATGAAATCCCGCTCAACGTGGACCCGGCCTTCCTGGGCTTCAACGTCTTCAACCTCAACAACCCGGTCTTCCTGACAATCGGTCAGGACGCGAACGGCAATCCGGTCACGCTGCTGCGCCCAGGGAGCTGCAACCAGTTCGGAACCTGCAACCAGCTCGGCGGCACGCCCGCTGACTTCGTCGCACTCGTCGGCCAGGCGTTCATCCAGAACACGAGCGGCGGACTGGCCTTCACCCTGCCGGAGAAAAACTTGCGAACGCCCTACGCGCAGCAGTGGCATCTCACTTTCGAGCGCGAGCTTTTCCCCGGCTACTATTTTTCGGCCGCCTACGTCGGGACGAAGGGAACGAAACTGACGCGGCTGACGACGCCGAACCTAGGCCCGTACGTGACGCCGACCATTCCCCTCGTCCCCGCTCACGGGACGAACGCGGGCGCGTTCCCGTTCCCCATCATCGTCAGCAATCTGGTGACGAACGGGTTCACTTCCGTGCTGCCGAATCCTCCGGGCGCTTGCCCCGACGCCTTGCCGGGCGCGCCGCCCGAACTCCCTTTCGTCTGCGGGGACGCCTCCTTCTTTTTCAACTCACGCCCGAATCGCGCGCTCGGCCCGTACAGGATTTTCGAGAACTCCGCCAACTCCACCTACCACGCGCTGCAACTCGAAGCGCGCAAACGCTACGGCCGAGGCTTCCAGTTCACAGCCGCTTACACTTGGTCGCACGCGATCGACGACGTCTCAGACCTGTTCCCCATCGCCGGCGCGCCCGTCCTCGCGCAGAACTCTTTCGACCTGCGGGCCGAACGCGCCTCGGCCAACTTCGACGTGCGCCACCGCTTCGCTTCATCGCTCGTCTGGGACTTGCCCTTCGCGCGTGACTCGAAAGGCGTCGTCGCGCTCCTGCTCGCAAACTGGCAGGTAGCCTCCATCTTTCAGGCGCACACGGGCCAGCCCTTCACGCTCAATCTCCCCTACGACGGCAACCTGGACGGCAACCTCTCCGACCGCCCCCCGACGACCGACGGCCTCATCTTCTTCGACGGGCACGGCCCCGTCCGCGTCCAACTAGCGCCGGGAATGCAGGCCGTGGATTTTCTGTCCACCACGCTCGAAGGAGGCCGAACGAAGTTCGTGTTCCAAAGCGGCGCGGTCGGGCGCAACACCGCGCGCGGCGACGGTTTCATCAACCTGGACCTCGCGCTCAGCAAACGCTTCCGCTTCAGGGAGGAGCAGGTGCTCATCTTCCGCACGGAAATCTTCAACGCCCTGAACCGCGCCAACTTCGGCCTGCCCGTACGGGTCATCGGCGCGCCCGGCTTCGGCTCCGCGGTCGAGACAATCACGCCCGCGCGCATGATCCAGTTCGCCCTCAAGTACGGCTTCTGAGACAATCACGCCCGCGCTGTGCCAAAAATTTTTCCTCGCTCTTTGTGTTTCATGCTTGAAACATCGGCCCGAAGACGGTATAATGCGGCTCGTCTTTAAATGGGCTGAGTTTTCAAGAAGGGTTTTCCGAGATGTCACAAGCAATACTCGAAGCGACGCGCCCCGTGGCGGGCGAGGCGACGCCGGAGGACGTGCAGGCCGAGCCCAGTTTGCGCCCGCGCCGCCTGGACGAGTACATCGGCCAGACGAAGGTCACGAGCAACCTCAAAATTTTTCTGCGCGCGGCGCGCGCCCGGCGTGAGGCGCTCGACCACGTCCTCTTCTACGGGCCGCCGGGGCTGGGCAAGACCACGCTCGCCAACATCATCGCCGCCGAGATGAACGCGGAGCTGAAGAGCGTCAGCGCGCCGGCCATCGAGCGCGGCGGCGACCTCGCGGCGCTGCTCACGAACTTGCAGGAGGGCGAAGTCCTCTTCATAGACGAGATTCACCGCCTGCGCCCGCAGATAGAGGAAGTACTCTACCCTGCGATGGAGGACTACCAGCTCGACGTGATGATTGGCCAGGGCACGGCCGCGCGCTCTATCAAGCTGGAGCTGCCGAAGTTCACGCTCGTCGGCGCGACCACGCGCGCCGGGCTGATTACGGCCCCCTTGCGCGGCCGCTTCGGCATCATCCAGCATCTTGATTTCTATTCGCAGAAGGATTTGGAGATCATCGTCCACCGCTCCGCGGAAATTCTCTGCGTCGAGATAGAGGCCACCGGCGCGCGCGAGATCGCGCGGCGGGCGCGCGGCACACCGCGCATCGCCAACCGCCTGCTGCGCCGCGTGCGCGACTACGCGGAAGTCTTGAGCGACGGGCGCATCACGCAGGCTGTCGCGCGCCGCGCTCTGGATGAGATGGAGGTTGACCGCTTCGGCCTGGACGAGGTTGACCGCAAGCTCCTGTCGGCGATTATCGAAAAGTTCGACGGCGGCCCCGTCGGCGTCGGCACCATCGCGGCCTCCATCAGCGAGGAGCGCGAGAGTATCGAAGAGATCATCGAGCCGTACCTGATTCAGATAGGCTTCCTCAACCGCACGCCGCGCGGGCGCGTCGTCACGAGCGCAGCCCACAAGCACCTGGGCTTTTCTCCGAGCGCGAAGGAGCGCGACCTGTTGGCGAGTTAAAAGAGGGAACGAGTTTCGGTGGCTACTGGCTTACCGAAAACGGCCGGGGGCGATTTTGAGGAGGGCGGATCGGGAGCTGCTCCTTCTTGAGTCGCCCCCGGTCTTATTTACGGCGTCAGTTCTTCGCCGCGATGGCTTCGCGCATCTCACGGACTGCGCGCTCCAGGCCGACGAAGATCGAGCGCGCGACGATGTTGTGGCCGATGTTGAATTCCGTGATCTCTTCGATGGCGGCGACAGCAGTGACGTTGCGGTAGGTGAGCCCGTGGCCGGCGGCGACGCGGAGGCCGTACTGCATGGCGAGCGTGGCGGCCTCGCGCAGCCGCCGCAATTCGTGCGCGGCGCGCATCGCGCCCTCGCTGTGGGCGGCGCGCGCACCCAACGTGGCCTCGGCGTACTCCTTCGTGCAGAGTTCTATCTGCTGCGCGCCGACCTCGCGCGCGGCCTCAATCTGATGCGGCTCCGGGTCTATGAAGAGGCTCGTGATGACGTTGGCCTCGCGCAGGCGATGGACCGCGGCGCGGACGATTGAGAGGTTGGCGCGCACGTCCAGCCCGCCCTCGGTCGTAATCTCTTCGGGGCTCTCGGCGACGAGTGTGACGGCGTCGGGCAGCGTGTCGAGCGCGATCTTCATCATCTCTTCGGTCGCGGCCATCTCGACGTTAAGATAGGTCGTCACCGTCTGCCTGAGCGCGAGCAGGTCGTTGTCCTGTATGTGGCGGCGGTCGCCGCGCAGGTGAATCGTGATGCCGTCGGCCCCGGCCTGCTCGCAGATCATGGCGGCCGCGACCACGCTCGGCTCGGGCGCGCGCCGCGCCTGCCTGACGGTGGCGACGTGGTCTATGTTGACGTTCAGTTTCGCGCTCATAAAAATCCAGACGGCAGCCGCCTATCTCGCGTCGGCCTCAAAAGCCTGTGCCAATTCCGACGACTTGTCGTTCTCGAAGGTGGGCGCGCCGGAGGTGTGCAGGGTGCGCTCCCGTTCCTTGGAGCCGACGCGCGCGGCGGCGATGGCTGCGTCGTAGACGCCCTCCTTGGCCTGGCGGCGGATGAGCCGGACCTCGTTGAACATCCGCGAGCTGTCGCGCATCACGCTGACCTTGCTGCCCTCGTTGTGGTCCCAGCGCACGGGTATCTCGCGCAAAGAAAGTTCCGCGAGGTAGGCGAGATAGACCAGCTCCACGTCGAAGCCGAAGCGGTCTACAGTTGCGGCCTCGACGAGCGGGCGGCAAACGTCCATGCGGAAAGCCTTGAAGCCGCATTGCGTGTCCCAGAAGGGCAGCCCCGTCGAGAGCCGCACGATTAAATTAAAAACCCGCCCGCTCTGCTCGCGCCGCCACGGCTGGTGTACGCCTATCAGGCTGCGGTCGAGCGCACGCGAGCCGAAGGTCAGGTCGTACTCGCCGCTCAAAATCGGCTTGACGAGCTTCGGGGTCTCCGTAATCGGCGTCGAGAGGTCCGCGTCGGAGAAGAGCGCTACGGGGGCGCGGGCTGCGAGGAGCCCTGCGCGTACGGCGTGGCCCTTGCCGCGGTTGGGCCTGACGCGGATGGCGCGTGCGCTCACGCTGCCCGCGAGCGCGAAGCTCCGCTCGGCCACGTCGGCCGTTCCGTCCGCCGAGCCGTCGTCCACGACGATCACCTCGCCCTGCGGCACGTGCTCGTTCAAGTAGGCGAAGACCGTGCGCAGCGTCTCGCCGAGGCGCTCGGCCTCGTTGTAGGCGGGGATGACGATGGAGAGCGAGAAAGACATCGGACAATCAGTGGTCAGTAGTCAGTGGTCAGTGGTCAGTTTAGCTGTTTTGGGTTTTCGGTCTTCAGTCTTTAACTGACTGCTGACTGCTGACCACTGACCACTGGCTGACCGCGCTTCATCCCGGCGCGGGCGGGTGTGCTATATTTGACGCTCGGCGGCGCGCGCGCGTCAGCTAAAGAGTTTTTTGGAGCATAGCATGACGAGAAAATTTGGCATAGTCGCTCTCGCGTTTATTGTTGTGGCGACGATTGCCGGGGGGATGGTCGATGTCCTGGGTCGCCGGCCCACGGGTCCGCGCGCGGCTAACAAGGCCATCGCCGGCCGCGACGTGGTGGACGACTACCAGGAGGCCGTGCGCGTCATAGGCTTCGAGTATGCCGGCGACGTGGACTACGAGAAGGCCACGCAGGCCGCCATCCAGGGCATGCTCTCCACGCTCGACCCGCACTCGATGTACTTCCCGCGCCCAGAGTTCACCAAGCTGCGCGAGGACCAGGACTCGCGCCTGATCGGCATCGGCGTCACCATCCTGCGCCACCGCGACGGCGTCTACGTCCAGTCGGCCGTCCAAGGCACGCCGGCCGCGCGCGCGGGCCTGCGCTACGGCGACCGCATCGTGGAGGTGGACGGCAAGGACGCGCGCGACTGGACGAGCGAGCAGGTCTCGAAGAACGTCCGCGGCGAAAGGGGCGAGCCCGTCCGCGTCAAGGTCGAGCGCGCAGGCTCCGAGGTCCCGCTCACCTACACCATCATACGCGAGTCCGTCCCGCTGCCCTCGATTCGCAACGCCTACATGATTCGCCCCGGCACAGCCTACATAGGCTTGACGGGTGGCTTCCAGCACACGACGGGCGACGAGCTGCGCGAGGCGTTCACGCGTCTCAAGGGGCAGGGGATGCGCCAGGTCGTGCTCGATTTGCGCGGCAATCCCGGCGGGCTTTTAGACCAGGCCATAGAGGTGTCGAGCGAGTTTCTGCCCCGCGGCCAGGCGGTCGTCTCCGTGCGCGGCCGCACGGAGTACAGAGAGCCTTACATCTACCGCTCGACGGGCACGGACCCGGAAGACTTCCCGCTCGTCGTGCTTATCAACCGCAACACCGCCTCGGCCTCGGAGATCGTCGCCGGCGCGATTCAGGACCACGGGCGCGGCCTCATCGTCGGTCAGACCAGCTTCGGCAAGGGGCTCGTCCAGCGCGTCTTCCAACTCCCGTTCGGGACGGGGCTGACGCTGACGACGGCCAAGTATTACACGCCCTACGGTCGCTCGCTCCAGCGCGACTACTCCAGCGGCTCGCTCTACGATTACTACGTCCGCCACGACGAAGACGACGAGGAGACTCCGGCCAAGCCTTCGACTTCGACGAACCCTGCGACGCAGCCGCCCGAGTCCGTCAGCACGCAGCCGACGCCCGTGCCCACGCCGCCGCCCCCGACGGGGCCCGCGGTTGAGACGGCCGCCGGGCGTGTCTTTTACGGCGGCGGCGGCATCACGCCAGACATTGAGGCCAAGCCGTTTCAGATTACGCCGTTGCGCGGTCGCGTCGCGGAGGCCGCCTTCTTCTTCACGCGCGAGCTGGCGGCCGGCAAGATTCCCGGCCTCGAAAGCTATCGCGTCGAGAAGACGAACTTCGACCACACCGTCAGGCCGGGCGAGTACCCCGTCACGCCTCTCGTGGTCGAGGCTTTCCGCCAGTACGTCGAGCGCGACGGGACGTTCGGGATTTCCCCTGCGCAGATTGACGAGGAACTGGACTTCGTCCGCTTACGCATCCGCGAGGAGGTGGTCACGGCCGCCTTCGCCAGCGACGCGGGCGCGCGTGTGCTGCTCGACAGCGACCCGCAAGTCCTGCGCGCGCTCGAAGCCCTGCCGGAAGCCAAGCGTCTGGCCGAGAGCGTTCGCAACCTCCCGGCCCGCGGCTGAAAAAGATTGGCACAAAAATCTGGAACGATCATGCGGGCGCGCGCGTGATATGATTCGTCCGCGACAATCCCACGGCTCAAGGAGACACCTTTATGAAGCGACGGCTGCCCTTCACGCTCCTCCCGATCTTTTCGCTCCTCCTGCTATGCCAGCCGGCGGCCCGCGCCCAGGGTGTGGTCGTCCGCGAAGGCGAGCCGAACCACTTTTACATCTCCTCGCTCAACACGGCCTTCGCCATGCAGGGCGAGTTCGAGGGTGAGTATACTGTCTACCCGAAGGCGGTCAGGGTCAGGCTGACGAAGGCGCTCGTCCGCATCGGCAAGCATTGTCCTTACAAAGGCCCCAGGGAATTCCACGCCCTCCAATTCACGCTGGCGACCTACAACGAGGAAGGCCGCTGGAAGACGGACTACAAGAGCCGGAAGTACACCGTGCGCAGAGTCATGATGCCCGGCGACGAATACACGCTCGACGGCCTCGAATTCACGATCCCCAAACCGGCGGCGACAGACTTAACGAAGCACTGGTTCGTGGTGCAGATGGACGACTTCATCGTCGATGGCCCCTTGGAAGACGGGACCGTGGAGGGCTTCGCCTTCGCACACAGCCGCCAGGACATCTTCGTCCGAAAAGAGGAACTCTACTGAAGCCTACGGGTTTTGCTCCCCGCCTTAATCAATCACGCGCGCGATGACGCACTTGAGGTAGTAGGTCTCAGGCACGCCGAAGAGGACCGGGTGGTCGCTCGACTGCGCCCGCTTCTCGACGAGCTGCACGCGGCGGCGCGCGTCGCGGCCCGCGTCCGTTAAGATTTCGAGAAACAGTTGTTCGGACATGTGGTAGGAGCAGGTGCAGGTGACGAGCACGCCGCCGGGCTCAAGCAGCTTGAGCGCGCGCAAGTTGATCTCCTTGTAGCCGCGCGCCGCCGCCTTCACGCTCGCGCGGTTCTTGGCGAACGCCGGCGGGTCGAGCACGATGGTGTCAAAGCGTTCGCCCGCCGCCTCCATCTCCCTGAGCGCGTCGAAGACGTTGGCCTCGCGGAACTCGACGTTGCCCGCGCCGTTTAATTCCGCGTTGCGGCGCGCGGCCTCGACGGCCTCGCCGGAGATGTCCAGCCCCAACACGCTCTCGCAGGCCCCGGCCAGGTGGAGCGCGAACGCCCCGTTGAAGGTGAAGCAATCTAGAGCGCGCCCGCGCGCCAGATGGCGGGCCGCGAGCCGGTTCTCGCGCTGGTCTAAGAACGAGCCGGTCTTCTGCCCGCCGAGCGGCTGCACCAGGAAGCGCACGCCATGCTGTTCAATCTCAAGCTCTGAGGGCGCGTCGCCGTAGACGACGCCCGCGCGCAGCTCCAGCCCTTCGAGCGCGCGAACTTTCACGTCGTTGCGCTCGACGACGGCGCGCGGGTTGAACTCTTCGACCAGCAGCCCCGCGAGCGTCTCCTTCAGCGCCTCTGTCCCCTGCGAAAGCGTTTGCATCACGAGCACGTCGCCGTAAACATCCACGATGAGCGAGGGCAGCAGGTCGCCTTCCGAATAGACCAGGCGGTAGGCGTTCGTCTCGGACGCGATTCCCTCTCTGCGGCGCGCAGCTTGACGCAGCCGCGCCCGCCACCATTCGCGGTCGATCTCCTCGTCCGCGAGCGTCAGCAGCCTGAGCGAGATTTCCGAGCGCGAGGAGTAGAGCGCGCGGCCCACGAACCGCCCGCGCTCGTCGCGCACGCCGACAACCGCGCCGCCCGTCGCTCCCTTAACGTCGCGCACGTCGCTGCGGTAAATCCAGAGGTGGCCTGCGCGCGCGCGTTCCCACCCGCGCTGTGTGATAATGACGCTCTCGCTCATGGTTGCGGACTATTAAATCAGAAAAGGCGCGGAAAGGGCTAACCTGATTGCCTGACTTGAAACCAGACTCCGTCAAGAACGTGCTCTTCGATTTGGACGGGACGCTCTCCGACCCCGTCGAAGGAATCACGGGCTGCATCTGCTACGCGCTGGAACGGATGAATGTTGCGCCGCCGGCCCGCGCCGAGCTGCTGCCCCACATCGGGCCGCCGCTCAGGGACACCTTCTCACTCATCATGCGGACGACGGATAAACCCGCCATCGAAAGGGCCGTCGAGTTGTACCGCGAGCGGTTCGCCGAAACGGGGATGTTCGAGAACGTGGTCTACGACGGTGTGCCAGAAATGCTGGCACAAATTCGCGCCTCGCAGAGACGCCTCTTCCTCGCCACCTCGAAGATGCGCGCCTTCACCCTCAGAATCCTGGCACACTTCAGTCTGTCCGATTACTTCGACGGCGTCTACGGGAGCGAGGCCGACGGGACGCTCGGGGAGAAGGCCGACCTCATCCGGCACATCCTGGCGGCCGAGTCCTTGCGGCCAGGCGAGACCCTGATGGTGGGCGATAGGAAGTACGACGTGGCGGGCGCCAAGGAGAACGGCTGCCTGGCGGTGGGCGTGACTTACGGCTACGGCTCGCTGGAAGAATTGACCGCGGCCGGGGCGGACTTTTTGTGCCACAGCCCAAAGGACGTGGCCGAACTCCTGACCGCGCGCCCTTGAATCGGCCCCGGCCTGAGTGTAACCTTTCTCCTGTTTGACGAAACAACCGAAGGTGAACAATTAGTTCCCAGTTGTCAGTTTTCAGCGGCCGGCGCTGACTGAAAACTGAAAACTCAAAACTGAAAACTGATCCATGTATAAAACTATCGGCATCGTGACGGGCGGGGGCGACGCGCCCGGTTTGAATGCGGTGATTCGTGCGGTCGTGAAGACGGCGACAGGCAAATATGGGATGCGAGTCATCGGCATCGAGGATAGCTTCGAGGGGTGCCTCGGCGAGACGCGTGTGCGCGAGTTGACGGCCGCCGAGGTGCGCGGGCTGCTGCCTCGTGGTGGCACAATTCTGGGGACGCGCAACCGCGGCTGTTTCGTCGTGCGCGAGAAGGACGGCACAGTTATCAAGCCAGAGGAGACTTACCAGGAGGCCATCGCCAATCTTGAGCGCCTCGGGATAGAGGCGCTGGTCGTCCTCGGCGGCGAGGGCACGCTCGCCATCGCGGCCGAGTTCGACCGGCTGGGCTTCCCTGTCGTCGGCGTGCCCAAGACCATCGACAACGACCTGGCCGCCACGGAGTTGACCTTCGGCTTCCTGACCGCGCTCGACACCGCGACAGAGGCGCTCGACCGGCTGCACACGACCGCCGAGTCGCACGACCGCGTGATGATTCTAGAGGTGATGGGCCGCCACGCCGGCTGGATCGCCATCCAGTCGGGCATCGCGGGCGGGGCCGACGTGATCCTCATCCCAGAGATTCCCTTCTCCGTCGAGGCCGTGGCCCAAAAAATCAGGGAGCGCGAGGCGAGCGGCTCGCAGTTCTCCATCGTCGTCGTCGCGGAGGGCGCGCAGGAGGTCGGGCGCGACGTGATGTATCAGAAGCAGGGCGACGCCCAGCGCTCGCCTCGCCTGGGCGGCATCGGCAACTACCTGTGCGAAGAGGTCGAGCGGCTGACGGGCAAAGAGACGCGCGCGGTCGTGCTCGGCCACCTGCAACGCGGCGGCACGCCCAACGCCTTCGACCGGATGATTGCGACCAACTTCGGCGCGTGCGCGGTGCGCGCGCTCGCGGGCGGCGAGCACGGCGTGATGGTCGCGCTCCGCGCCAGCGAGGTCATCACGGTCCCGCTCCTCGAAGCGGTCTCGGCGCTCAAGACCGTCCCCCCGGACGGCCAACTCGTCCGCACCGCCCGCGACACGGGAATCTCTTTTGGAAATTAAAAATTAAAAATTAAAAATGCAAAATGGAAGACCGGGAGCCGCGCGCTCTGCCTTCCATTTTGCATTTTTAATTTTTAATTTTTAATTCTTATGCTGCGTGGTGCAGGCGGTCGAGAAACTGTAAGTTGAGCGAGCGTGTCTGCTCGGCGTTGTAGCCTTTCAGGCACTCGACCAGTTTCTCGACGACCGTGGCGTCGAACTGTATGCCGGCGGCGGCGCGCAAGCGCTCGATGGCTGTCGCCTGCGAGAGGCTGCGACGGTAGGGGCGGTCGGAGGTCATGGAGTCGTAGGCGTCTGCCACCGTGACGATGCGCGTGGCGAGCGAAATCTCTTCGCCGCAGAGTCCGTCAGGGTAGCCTCCGCCGTTCCACCACTCGTGATGATGTTTGACTATCGAGCGCACAGTCTCCATGTGCGGGACGCCCGCGAGCGCCTGCTCGCCGTAGTGTACGTGCTGGCGCATAACGAGCATCTCTTCGGGCGTCAGGCAGGCCGGCTTGCAGAGGATGCATTCGGGGATGCCGATCTTGCCTATGTCGTGGAGCAGCCCGCCGAGCTTGACGTTCATCACTTCGCGCTCGGTCATGCCCATCCGTAGGGCCACCATCTCTGCGAGGTCGGCGGTCACGTTCGAGTGCTCGCCCGTGTAGTTGTCCTTGGCGGCCAGGAGCGAGATCATCGCCCGCACGGTCCCGATGAACGACTGGCGCGCCTCGGCTTCGAGAACGCGGTTGTGTTCCCTGATTTTGGCCGTGATGAGCACGTTGTCTATGACGTTCAGGAGTTCGTGGTGGCCGAACGGCTTGCAGAGGTAGGCGGCCATCCCCAGCTCCAAGAGTTCGCGTTGCTCGTCACGGTTGTCGTGCTTGGCCGTCAGCATGACGACGGGCGTGCGCCTGAGCCGCTCGTCGTCGCTCGTAGCGAGCGTGACGAATACTTCTTTCCCGCTGATGCCGGGCATCATATAATCGAGCAGGATGAGGTTCGGGTAGAGTTCGCGCGCGAGGCGCAGTCCCTCGTGCCCGTCGGCCGCGCCGGCGTAACCGTAGCCGGCGCGCTCCAAACTGACGCGGGCCAGACGGCGCAGCTCAGGGTCGTCGTCCACGAAAAGGATTAAGCGTCTCTTGCTCAGATACGGCTCAGACATGACATCCCTCCCCAAGAGGTTCTCGTTTCCGTTGCCGGCCGGAGCGGACGGCCGCAACTGTTGAAGCGCCCTTGCCGGTCCGCGGGGGACACCTACGGCCAGGCATCTAGAGCGCGAGGGTTTCTGGGCTACAAACGGGAGCTAACGGCGCACAGCGCCTTCTGGGCCGCGGGAGAGTGGCGTCGGGTGCAGGAGCAAGAATTAGATATCAGTCGTCAGACTTTCGTGGTAATGCCATGAAGATGTTATTACCAAACCGCGCGAATCAGATATTTTTATTTGGTTGCAATTTAATTACACCAACAAAGGGCGATTCGGGCCGGTTCTGGTCCGTAAAGCAATTCGCCGAAAGAGGGGGACGAGGTGACACAAGCGATCAAAGACCGGCTGCAAGCGGAGCTGGACGAGTTGGAGTCGGAATTGCGTATACATCTCCCGAAGGAGATCAAGCGCGCCCTGGAGTTCGGCGACTTGCGCGAGAACGCGGAGTACCGCGCGGCGCTCGACCGGCAGAACGTGGTCAAGGCGCGCATCGTCGAGTTGCGCCAGCGCATCAGCGAAGTCGGCTCGATAGACTTGTCGAAGATCTCGCGCGACAAGGCGGGCTACGGCTCGACGCTCGTCCTCTACGACCCGAAGCGGGAAGAGGAGCTGACCTACCGCCTGGTGACGCCCGAGGAGAGCGACCCGCAGGCCGGGCTCATCTCGACCATGTCGCCCGTGGGCAAGAGCCTGCTCGGCAAGGAGGAGGGCGACGAGGTCGTGGTGCGCACCCCGGCCGGCGCGCGCCACTTCGAGATCAAGCGGCTGACGACGATTCACGACGAGGCTCAGAAGGAGGGTGAATAGTAAACGGCCGACGGTGAACGTGGGAAAGTAGTTTCCATTCACTATTTACTATTTACCATTGACGACTTACTATCCTTGACAAGCTATCCAGTGCATCCCTATGATGCGCTGTTTGATTGGGCTCTGTCTTGAGATAGACAGCGCCTTTTCGCCTTTGTCAGCAGGAGAAGGACCGAAAGAAGTGTTTGGGTCGAGCATTGGGCGTGGCGCTCAGCGAATCATTAACGCGATAGTGCGCGGGCTGGCCTACGGCCGCATCAACCCCAATCTTCTGACCGTCATCGGCGTCGCCATCAACGTCGGCTGTGGGCTGCTCTTCGGCTTCGGCCGCTTCTTCTGGGCGGGGATTATCCTGATCGTCGCCAACCTCTTTGACATGCTCGACGGGCAGGTGGCGCGGCTTTCGGGCCGCGTGACGCGCTTCGGTGGCTTTCTGGACTCCTCGCTCGACCGCCTTTCCGACATGGTCGTCTTTGTCGGCCTGATGGTCTTCTACGCGCGCGACACAGAGTTTCACTCGACGCTGAACGTCTTTTTGACGGGCGCGGCCCTGATGGGCTCCGTCATGGTCAGCTACACGAGCGCGCGCGCCGAGAGTTTAATCCCGAAGTGCGATGTCGGCTTCCTGCGCCGGCCCGAGCGGGTGGTGCTGCTCATCATCGGGGCGCTGACGACGCATCAGGGATCGCAGAACCCTTTCCTGAACCGGATGCCCGCGGTCCTCTGGGTCCTGGCCGTCGGCTCCTACTGGACTTTTGCGCACCGCATGTATCACACGTGGCGCGAAGTCAATAAGGCTGACGCCGCGAGCCAGGGCGCGGCAGCCGCTTCGGCCCTGGCCGCATCTAATGCCGGGCCTGAGAGAAGGCCCGAACCGGATTTCGCGCGCAACGCGGGCGCGACACATTAAGACGAGAACGCGGGCCGCCTAGAGAGTGGTTTTCTCCCCCGACGTTTTTGACGTTACGAGGTATACATCCTTGACAGTTTGCCCCTGCTGCGGTTTCAAGTTTGAAGGCGACATGGAGCGCGACGGCTGCGCCTCGTGCGGCGCGCGCGCCGTCGGCCCCCCCCTCTCCCGTTCTGTCCGCGAGCTTCCCTCTTACGGCCGCGCGCTGTTCGCCGGCGTGATGGGTGGCGTCATGCTCGTCGTCTTTCTCGTCAGCACGCTCATCGCGCTCTTCGAGCGCGGCGCGTCCTCCTTCGGCTTCTGGACAATCATGGGCGCGGCCGAGACGGCCGCCTGGCGCTTGAAGTGGATTGCCATTCCGGCCGCCCTCTTCGCCATCTGGACCGGCGCGCTCATCTGCCGCAGCATCCGCCGCAACCCGAGCCGCTTCCTCTGGGCTCGCGTCGCGCACGGCGGGCTCTGGTCTGCCATCACGGTCGCCGTCCTCGTCGCCACGCTCATAGGCATCACCGTCCCCGAACGCCTGCGCCAGCGTGAGCTGCGCCAGGAGGCGTCCATCTACGCGCAGGGCTACACGATTCAACGTGCGCTGCTGGACTACCGCGCCCGCTACGGGACGCTGCCCGCGGCTCTGGACGAGCTGCGCAGGCTCCCGGACTCGGACAGCTCAATCGCGGCGGCGCTCGCCGGCATAGACTCGGCCGCGTACAGCCCCGGCGCGGAGCTGGCCGCGCTCCCCAAGAAGAAGTCGCGTAGTTTGCGCGGCTCGGCCCTGCGCAACGCTTCCTTGCGCTCGACGGACGACGCGCCCGAAGGCGGCCTGTCGTTCACGCGTTACGAGCTGCGCCTGCCCGGCCCAGACAACAAGCTGGGGACCGAAGACGA
The DNA here is from genome assembly GCA_963848875.1 of uncultured Acidobacteriota bacterium. Classification (GTDB taxonomy): domain Bacteria; phylum Acidobacteriota; class Blastocatellia; order Pyrinomonadales; family Pyrinomonadaceae; genus QHXM01. The sequence continues at coordinate 1,536,665 of CAWKFJ010000005.1, read as the reverse complement.
CTGGGCCATGCGCGACGGTCTCATCACTAAGCCGGTCGAGGCGGACAAGCAGCAGGCCGGGGCGACCGCCCCCTGAGTCTTCAGAGAATCACCCGGCCATGCCTCTCTCGAACCTGTTCCGCAGGAAGAAATCCGACCCGGAAGCTGAGCGGCGCACGCGCCTCCTACAGGGAGGCCGCATCACCGAAGGCGTCGTCTTCGACGTTGGCTCAGACGACTCAGGGGCCATCCGACAAATCTACTTCCACTACGAGGTGAGCGGCGTCGAGTACGAGTCGTCGCAGCTCCTGGACGACGCCCAGCGTGGCCACGAAGTTGACTACGCCCCCGGCGCGCGCGTCACCATCCGCTACGACCCACAGCGCCCCGGCAACTCTGTCGTAGTCTGAAAGCAGGAGTCAGAAGTCAGAAGTCAGAATGAAAAGGCCGAGGGCCGCTTCGGCGGTTTTTCTTTTCTCCTGACTCCTGTATTCTGACTCCTGACTCCTGTTGCTATGTTTCGCAAAATCCTGATCGCCAATCGCGGTGAGATCGCCGTGCGGATTATCCGCGCGTGCCGCGACCTGAATGTTTCGCCGGTCGCCGTCTTCTCGGAAGCGGACGCGGGCGCGCTCCACGTCAAACTCGCCGACGAGGCTTACGGAATTGGGCCAGCGCCTTCAGTCGAGAGCTACCTACGGATCGAGCGCATCATAGAGGCTGCACGCGGAAGCGGCGCGGACGCGATTCATCCAGGCTACGGATTCCTCGCCGAGAACGCGTCGTTCGCGCAGGCCGTGACGGACGCCCGATTAGTCTTCATAGGGCCGAGCGCCGAGGCGATGCGCGTGATGGGCGAGAAGACGAGCGCGCGGCGCGCGGCGGTCGCGGCCGGCGTGCCCGTCGTGCCTGGCACGACCGAGCCGCTCTCCTCTTTGGACGAGGCGCGCGAGGTGGCCGCTAGCTTGGGCTTCCCCGTCATGCTCAAGGCCGCGGCCGGCGGCGGCGGCAAGGGCATGCGGCTCGTCCGCTCCGAGGATGAATTGCCGGCGGCCTTCGAGACGGCCGCGGCGGAGGCTGCCGCTGCCTTCGGCGACCCGTCCGTCTACCTCGAAAAGGCCGTCGAGCGCCCGCGCCACATCGAAATCCAAGTCTTCGCAGACAACCACGGGGCCTGCGTCCACCTGGGCGAGCGCGAGTGCTCCATCCAGCGCCGCCACCAGAAGGTCGTCGAAGAGTGCCCATCGCCGATTAACGACGCTTCCTTGCGCGACCGGATGGGCCAAGCGGCCGTCAGCGCGGCGCGCGCCGTCAACTACAGCGGCGCGGGCACGGTCGAGTTCCTCGTCGCAGACCAAACGCGCGAGTTCTACTTCCTGGAGATGAACACGCGCCTACAGGTCGAGCACCCTGTCACGGAACTGGTCACGGGCTTCGACCTCGTGCGCGAGCAGATCACTGTGGCCGCGGGTGAGCCGCTTTCGTTCGGCCAGGGTGACATCGCGTGGCGCGGGCACGCCATAGAGTGCCGCGTCTACGCCGAGAACCCTGAGAACGATTTTCTCCCCTCGCCCGGCCGCATCACGCACTTGCGCGTGCCGGCGGGGCCGGGCGTGCGCGACGACGGCGGCGTCGAGGCGGGCGCGGAAGTCTCCATCTACTACGACCCCATGATCTCGAAGCTCGCGGCTTGGGGGCGCACGCGCGCCGAGGCGATTGACCGCCTGCGCCGCGCGCTAGACGAGTACGCGGTCGGCGGCATCAAGACCACGCTGCCCTTCTTTCGCGAGCTGGTCCGCGACCCGGAGTTCATCGCCGGCCGCCTGGACACGGGCTTCATCGCGCGCTTCTTCGAGCGCCGGGCGGCGAAGTCGGAGGCAGAGGGCGAAGACGACGCCGAGCGCCGCGACGTGGCCCTCGTCGCCGCCGCGCTGGACTACGCGCTGGCACAGAAACAATCCTCGACCGGCCACCAGCCGCGCGAACAGGAGCAGAGCCAATGGCGCTTAGCCGGCCGCGCGGCCCTCCACAGGCGAGCATAAGTAGGAACACGATGAAGTTGACGGCGGAGATTGAGGGCGAGAGCCACGAGCTGAACATCAGGCAGGAGGGCTCGCGCGTCACGGCGGAAGTTGACGGTCGCGCCTACGAGTTGGAGGCGCGCGCGGCGCAGGCGGGCGTCTATCTTCTCGTGGTGGGTGGGCGCGTCTACGAGTGCCGCGTGGATCACGCGGAGACTAAACGCGAGGCGGCGGAGGTCACCATCGGCGGGCGCGTCTACGCCGTCACGCTGACAGACCCGAAACGCCTGCGCAGCGCGGCCGTCTCTGGCGACCACGCGCACGGGGCCTCCGAGATCGTCGCCCCGATGCCGGGCAAAGTCGTCCGCGTGCTCGTCGAAGCCGGCGCGGAGGTGGAAGCCGGCGCGGGCGTCGTCGTCGTCGAGGCGATGAAGATGCAGAACGAGATGAAGTCGCCGAAGGCCGGGCGTGTGGCGAGCATCAACGTCCGCGAGGGCGTCACCGTCAACGCGGGCGACGTGCTCGCGGTCATCGAATAAGGGATGCGGGATGAATACTGACGGCTTTGCTTCATCGCTGTGCGTCCTCCTCTGGGACATTGACGGGACGTTGCTGCGTTCGGCGCGGCGGGGCGCGTTCAAGGACTACACGGTGCCCGTGCTGTTGAGCGTCTTTGGGACGGCGGGGCGGCTGCCGGAGATGGTCGTCTCCGGGATGACGGACTTGCAGATCATCGCCGAGGCCCTCGGCGACGAGGGCTTCACGCCCGAGCAGATACGCGAGCGGCTGGACGAGTTGAAGGCGCGCTACATGCAGGAGATGGAGCGCGTCACGAGCGCCGACCCGGAGTTCTTCTATCTCCTGCCGGGCGCGCGCGAGGCGCTTGAGGCGACCGCGCGGCACGGGCGCTACCTGAACGCGCTCGTGACCGGCAACATCGAGCCGGCCGCGCGCCTGAAGATGAAGCTGGTCGGGCTCTCTGACTACTTCACGCTCCCCGGCGCGTTCGGCGACGAGTCGCACGACCGCCGCGACCTGCCAGAGCTGGCCGCCGCGCGCATCAACGCGCACCTCAACCAGGACTTCCCGCCCTCGCAGTTCATCGTCATCGGCGACACGCCCAACGACATCGCCTGCGCCAAGCACTTCGGCGCGAAGGCCGTCGCCGTCAACACCGGCCGCATGTACTCCGCCGCAGACCTCCTCGCCTGTGAGCCCGACGCCCTACTGCCAGACCTCTCCGACCTGGACCTCGTGATGCGAACCTTCGATTCGCTGTGAATCACAGCTTCAAAATAAGCTTGGCGATGGTGAAGTAGATGACGAGGCCGGTCGCGTCCACCAGCGTCGTGATGAGTGGGGCCGAGAGGACGGCAGGGTCTACGCCGAAGTAGTGCGCGACGATGGGGACGAGCGAGGCGACGGTCGTGGCCCAGACGCAGATGGTGAACATCGTCACCGAGACGGTCACGGCGAGCGGGAGCGGGGCCTGCCACAAGAGCGCCTGGCCGAATGCAACTGCGCCGACCAGGAGCCCGACGATGACGCCGGTCGTGGCTTCGCGCCTGACGACGCGCCAGGCGCTGCGGGCGCCTATCTCGCCGAGCGCCAGGCTGCGTATAACCGTCATCACGGTCTGCGCGCCGGCGTTGCCGCCCGTGCCTATCAGGAGCGGGATGAAGAAGGAGAGGGCGACCACCTTCGCCAGCTCGCCCTCGAAGTTGTGCAGCACGGCGCTCGTCAATGTGCCCGCGACGAACAGGAGCAGCAGCCAGCCGATGCGGTTACGCACCACCCGCGTGATGGGGTTCTCGAAGTAGGGCCGGTCGAGCGCGCCCGGCTCGATGGCCGCCATCCGCATAATGTCTTCGGTCTGCTCCTCCACGAGCACGTCGATCACGTCGTCCACAGTGACGAAGCCCACGACCTCGCCGTCCTTTTCGAGCACGGGCACGGCGAGCAGGTTGTACTTGGCTATCTTGTGCGCCACGACCTCCTGGTCGTCCGCGGCGGCGACCGTCACGGGCTTGCGCCGCATCACTTCCGTGAGGGGCCGGTCCAATTCCGCCATCACCAGATCGCGCAGCGAGACTGAGCCCAGCAGCCCTCCAGTCTCCGGCTCCATGACGTAGCAGGCGTAGATGGACTCCTTCTCCTGCGCGACCGAGCGGATGTGCTTGAGCGCGCCGCCCACCGTCAGCCCAGGGTCCAGGCGGACGAACTCCGTCGTCATGATGCCGCCGGCCGTGTGGTCCGGGTACTGCAAGAGGTGCTCCAGCTCCGCGCGCAGCTCGGCGCTGAGCTTCGGCACGACGCGGTGGCGCTCGTGCTGGTTCATGCGCTGGACGATGTCCGTGCGCTCGTCTGCGGAGAGGCCGTCGAGCACCAGCGCGGCGCGCTCAGGCTCAAGCTTTTCGAGGATGGCGCTGCGGCGGCGCATGGTCGGCTGGTCGAAGATTTCGACGGTGCGCGGGATGGGCAGCATGGAGACGATGGTCGCGGCCTCGGCGAGATTGAGCTGGTTGATCAGCTCGGCCAGGTCTACGGCCGCGAGGTCCGCGACCTCCGCGCCGATGCCGACCATGCTCTCGTCGAGCCGGAGGTGTATGCGCTCTAAAAGATGCTTCAGGTTTTGTGCGGGCAACTCTCTCACCTCCGTTGGCGGGCGGGCAAGACGACTGGCCCGCGCGCTCAGCTTCTGTGAAAACCTTTTTCGATGTCGCGCGTCGCGAGCCGCAAGATGACTGGGCGGCCGTGCGGGCAGGTGGTCGGCGAAGAGGTCAGGAGCAGGCGGTCTATCAGCCAGCGCATCTTCTCCGGCGCGAGCGGCGTGTTGATCTTGATGGCGGCGTGGCAGGCGAGCGAGGCCGCGACCTCGTCGCGCAAGGTGGCGCGCGCCGCGCCGCGCTTCTCCGCGTCCACCGTCTCCAGAACTTCCGTGAGCATGTTGCGCGCCTCGCCCGGCGGCAAGTCTGCGGGCACGGCGCGCACCGCCACCGTCCGGCCCGACAGGCGCATCAGCCCGAAGCCGTAAGTCTCAAGCTCTTCGGCGACCGTGTCGAAGGCCGCGACCTGGGCCGGCGTGAGGTCGAAGGTTTCGGGCAGCAGAAGGTTCTGCGACTCGGCGGGGCGCGAGGCTTCCAGGCGGCGGTACTTGTCGAACAGGATGCGCTCGTGCGCGACGTGCTGGTCGATCAGGAGCAGACCCTCGTCGTCCGTCGCGATGATGAAACTCTCTTCGAGTTGGCCGAGCGGCCGGATGTTGGTCGAGACCGATGAGAGCGGCGCCTCGCGTACGAGGCCGGCCGCCGAAACGAGCGGCGGCAGTTGAATCTCCGAACGCTCCGGCGGCGTGAAGGCAGACCTTTCTTCGTCGATGACAGCCGCGCTCTTCTCATCCTCTTCGGGCCTGGGCGGCGCGACTGTGCCAATGGCCTCGCCATCGTCGAGCCCTCGTGCTGTCTCCCTCTTCACGGGCGGCGGCGGCTCTCGCTCCGCGTGTGCCGGCGCGTCGTCCGGCGGCGGCGAGAAGCCGAACTCGATACTTCCCTGCCGCGCCGGTGGCACAATTTCAAGCGTGATGTCGGAGATGGCGCTGCGGGCGGGTGGCGGTTCCGGCTCGTAAGGTGAAGCGTCCACGCTCACGAAGTCTTGCGCCGGGCTGACTGTTTCGTAGACGGCCTCGACGCCGCGCGCGTAGCCTGCGCTCGCCAGAGCAGTTCGCACGGACTCGCGCACGGCGTCGGCGACCGCCGCAGCGCGTCGGAAACGCACCTCCGTCTTCGCGGGGTGTACGTTGACGTCCACCTCTTCGAGCGGGACTTCCAGAAACAGTAGCGCCGCGGGGTAGACCCCGTGCGGGAGGACGGAGCGGTAGCCGTCCGAGAGGGCGCGGCTGACGAGGCGGTCGCGGACGTAGCGGCCGTTGATGAAAAGGTACTGCGCGTCGCGCGACGTGCGCCGCTCGCGCGGGGCCGAGACGTACCCGCGCACCTGTGCAACGCGTTGGTGGCCGCCGCCGACTTCGAGCAGGTTTTCGATGAACTCCGCGCCGAAGATTTGGTAGGCGCGCTCGCGCAAGGTCGCCGCCGTGTCAGCCCGCAAAGTCTCGCGCCCGTTGTTCGTCAGCGTGAAGCTGATTTCGGGGTGGGCGAGCGCGTAGTGCGTCACGAGGTTCGTTAGGTGAAAGTTTTCTGTCGCCTCGGAGCGCAGGAATTTCCGGCGCGCAGGGACGTTGAAGAAGAGGTCGCGCACGGTGATGGTCGTGCCGCGCGGGTGCGCCGCGTCCTTCACGTCGCGCATCCGCCCGCCCTCTATCAGGACGCGCGTCGCCGCCGGGTCGTCGTCCGTTTTCGTGACCAGCTCGACGCGCGCGACCGCAGCAATCGAGGCCAGAGCCTCGCCGCGGAAACCCAGCGTGGCAATCGCGTCGAGGTCTGCGGCGCGGCTGATCTTCGACGTGGCGTGGCGCTCGAAGGCCAGCACGGCGTCGTCGCGCGTCATCCCGGAGCCGTCGTCCGACACGCGCAGGAGCCTGCGCCCGCCCGCATCCACGTCAATCAATATGCGCCGCGCGCCCGCGTCAACGGCGTTCTCGACCAGCTCCTTGGCGACAGACGCCGGCCGCTCCACGACCTCGCCCGCGGCGATCTGGTTGGCTAACTGGTCCGAGAGGACGCGAATCTTTGACATAAAGCAGGAGTCAGGAGCCAGGAGTCAGGAGTCAGAATTAAAACAAAAGCAGATTTCTGTCTTTTATTCTGACTTCTGACTCCTGACTTCTGTATTCTCAAAGGTAAACTATCTGGTGATCCGAAGAGCCCAGGTTGATGGCATCGTAAATCCAGCCGACGACGTAGTGGCCGTGGCGCGCGAGCAGGCTGGTGATGTTGACGTGGCGCTCCTGCAAAGTCTTGTGCGGGTAGAGGGCGGCGAAGGCGCGTTCCAACTGGCGGTGCGCGGCGCGGTCGCGCCCCATCTGCGCGCGGTGGAAGCGCGAGCGCAAGCCTTCGAGCTGGTAGTTGATCTTGCGGCGGCCCGTGTCCAAAGCCTCCGCGAGCGTCGGGTCAACTTCGCGCAGCTTCTCCTTGAGCGCTTCCAGTTCGCGGTTGATCGACTCCTCGGCCCGCGTGAAAGTCTGCGCCGTCTCGCTCCCCAGATGTTCTTCGACGACGCGCGCCAGCACGGCGTCGGAGCCTGCGAACAGGTCTTCGAGGCCGAGACCGTAGCGTTCGAGCGTGCGCCACGTGCGCCGCTCGACGACCGTTATGCTCGCGCGCGGCAGAATGCTGGTGGCGGGCCTGTCAAGCAGGCGGTAGACCTCCGCCGTCTGCGCGAAGTAGGCGATCTCGGCCGCGCCGCCGAAGTAGGCGACCGTCGGCAGTAAATAGTCCTGCACGACGGCGCGCAGCGTGACGTTCGGACTGAAGCGCGCGGGAGAGCTATGGGCCAATTCTGCAAGCTCTGCGGTCGTGAACTCCTCGCGCGCGTCCTTCACCTTGTAGCGCCCGCCCTCGGCGCGCACGACGGCGTGGCGCGTCCCGTCCTCCTTGTGGAAGAAGAGCGGGAAGGTGTTTTCCGTCGTCGAGACCTGCGCGTGATAGCCTGCCTCCTCCAGCTCGCGGCTGCGCTCGACCAGCGCCGCGGCGATTTCGGGGGCGCGGCGCGCGGCCAAAGCGTAGAGCGGCGCGGCCAGCTCCTTCAGCTTCGCGTCGAGCGGGTCCAGCAGGATGAGGCCGTAGCGGCCCGTGAGCTTCGTCATCATCCGCGCGAAGGCTTCGCCGTAGCCGCGGCCCGGCTCCCAAGTCTCGCGCAGAAGCTTTTCCACGTCGGGGATGAACTCCGTACTCGGCAGCACGTCGAGCAGCCGCTTGGTCGTCTCGCTGATTGCCTCGTCCAGGCGGACGCTGCCGACGGGCGCGCCCTCCTTGTGCATCTCGCGTGGGACGGTGACGCTCGCCAGGCGGCAGTCGCAGCCGATGAACTCGGCGGTGGCGACCTCCGCGAAGTCGTGGTCTTCGGTGGCGATCCAGAAAACTGGCACAGCGGGCGTGCCGCGCTGCGTCAGGCAGCCCGCGAGTTTGACGGCCGAGAGCGCCTTGTAGATGGTGTAGAGCGGGCCACCGTAGAGACCCGCCTGCTGGCCAGAGACGACCGCCAGGCAGTCCGGCTCTCTGAGCTTCGAGACGTTGGCGAGGGTTTCGTCAGTCGCGCCCCAGCTCCTGTTCATCGCTTCGAGCGCGTCGCAGAGTTGCGTGCGGTCTGTCTGGTAAGCCTGTAGAACTTCTGAAGCTCGCTCGGCCAGCTCGTGATGGAAGCGGACGGCCGAGGGGTAGAACTTGCGCAGCGCCTGTGGGTCGCGCAGGTAATCGAGGAAGAGGCGCGACTGGTGCGGGATGCGCTCGAACGGCAAAGTCTCGACGCGCAGTCCGGCCTCCTCAGGCGTGCTGTAACATGCGGCTTCGGTCGTGCTCACTCTCTTGACGCTCCCGCCGAGAAACTCTCCTCGCCCAACAGCCCAGTTTCACTTAAAACTTTTTCGATCTCGCGCCGAGCCTCGCGGCCCGCGTCCTGGAGCGGCGCGCGCACGTGCCCGCCCGCGTATCCAAGCATATCAAGCGCCGCCTTCAATCCGCTAATCCCGTAGCGCCCAAGCACGCCGCGCGTGACACGCGTCAACCGAGTTTGCGCCGCACGCGCGCGCTCGTGCTCGCCCGCGCCAAAAGCCTCGTACACTTCCACGGCCAGGCGCGGCGCGACGCACCCGATGGCCAGAATCCCGCCGCGCGCGCCCACGCACAGGGCAGGATACAACGCCGACCCGCTCCCCGTCAGCACCGCGAAATCCGGCGGCACGAGCCTCACCATCTCGGCCAGCGCCAAGACATCGCCCGAGCTGTCCTTCACGCCCACAATATTCTCGTGCTCGCTCAAGCGCGCCACCGTCTCAGGCGCAATCGTCACGTTCGACAACTGCGGCACACTGTAGAGCAGCACGGGCACAATTGAAGCGTCCGCCACTTCAAGGTAATGCCTGACGAGCGCATCCTGCGTCATCTCCGCGCGGTAGAAATGCGGCGTAATCACCAACACCGCATCCGCCCCTGCTCCCGCCACGCGCCTGACTTCTTCTACCGTCGCGCGCGTGCTCTGCTGCCCCGCGCCGACGACAAAAGCCATCCCCTCCGGCACGCAGGCGCGCGCACTTTCGATTATCTCAAGACACTCGCGCTCGTCCACGTGTACACGCTCGCCCGTCGAGCCGAGGACAACATGGCCGCTGACACCTGCGTCGTTCCAGCCTTCTATATTCAGCTTTATGGCAGACAGGTTCGCGCCCCCGCCGGCCTCGAACGGAGTCGGAAACGGGAGCATGATGCCGCGCAGATTGACTTTTGAAAGCCCGGCCGGCGTTAAGTTTGCTTCGTCTGATTGATTGGTTTGCCTCAAGCCGGCCCATTATAACGGGCTCTTCGGACGATGCGCAACGAAAGCAATCCGACGGCGCGCGGGCACGGAGGGAGACGGAGGTGAGGGGGTGAGGACTGACACCCGAACGGCAAAGGCCAGGGGATTTAAGCTAACTACTTTTGTATCGAGCTGCTCTAGTTACCCGGCTTTCTTTCAACTTTGCCGTCAGCCGGAGCGCGCCTCGTCGTCCCGATTGCGCCGGTCGTCCGAGCGCGCCTCGTCGTCCCGGTTGCGCCGGTCGTCCGAGCGCGCCTCGTCGTCGTCGCGGTCATCCGAACGCCTCTCGTCGTCATTTCGACGCCCTGAACGGGCCTCGTCGTCGCGGCGCGCTTTGCTGCCGCGGGTTGACCGTTTTCGTCCTTTTTTCTTGGCGACCATAATCTTTCCTCAGAAAGGTGACTCAATGCCATTTACTTCGATACTATTCGGGCGCGGCAGTGACTCTGAATGAGACTGAAGTGCTGCTCTCGCCGGCCGGGTTGACAACCGTCACCCTGCGGTCGGTGGCGCTCGCGTTGGCGTCGATGTTGAATTTGGCTTTCAGTTTAGTAGCCCCCATGACTTCGACTGACTCCTGTGGCGCTTTGACGCCTTTACCTGAGATCAGCACCCTGGTCTTTCCGGGAATGAAATTGGTCCCCGTTATCTCGACCTCGAAATCCTCCGTGTCGGCCGGGCCTTCCGGCTCGCTGATCGCCGTGATGGTCGGCAAATCCGGCATGTAACGAATCCGCCGCGTGATATGCTGAATGGTCTTGCCGTTCGAGACCTCAAAGTCCAGGACAGTATCCGGGGCGACGGGCATGTCCGATTCGACGATAAAGTCTAACCGCTCACTCGTCGGCGTCCCGTCCAGTGTGACGCTCAGCCCTTCCGGCTCCTGATTCAAGAGGGCGATTTTCGTGTCCGGCGTAAACCTGCCGCTGATCGAGCCCTTCACACTCGGCTTGTCGTCCTCGAACTTGATCAACTCGTCGTCGTCGAACTGAACCACGACGGCCGAGATGGGGAGGTTTTCCAGTTCCACTATGAAGCTGCCTCTGACGACCGCTTCAGTCCGGCGAAAGTCCACTCGCTTGTCGCCCAGGGACGCGTCCGTGAAGAGCCTGGTCGGGTCATTCCAGAAAAGCTTCTGCTGCTCCTTACTCAAGAAGATGGACTGCGGGATGAAGGCGACTAACACTTTGGCCTGCTGCTTGGGGACGAGCGTGTTTGCCTGGTACGCCGAATCGCTCAGCCGATTCAGTTGGTTAATAGTGTAATCGGGGAAGGCGTTGCGGTATGCGGAGATGACCGGGCCATTAAAGATAGCCACGGATTCCGCGTAGGACGGCCCGAACGTCGCGACCCCGATGAGGCCGGCGGCAATCGTGCCGATCCCCTCGAACATACGCAGCAGCTTATTCCTCCTGTTTTGCCCCTGGCCCTTTTCAGCCACGCCGCGGAGCAGCGACAAATCGGCCGAGGATAGTTCGTATCGGTACTCTTCAATCCCCTCAATCTGCTCGCACCTGTCCTTTTCCGCCGCGGTCAGTCGCGAGGGGTTCAGGCATCTCTCCCTCTCGGCCGCGCTGACCTTCCTCGGCAAGTATGACGAATTTTCAGGAAACACCTTCGCCAGATCGAGCGAGACGTCGTGAATCAGGAACTGGAAATCGTCATTCTTGTTAGCCACTGTGACCTGGACGGCCACGAAGCGCTCCGCGATCCTTTTCCCGAAGACATCGGCAACGGTCGGCGGGTCCATCACGCTGACGTACACCCTGATATTCTCCCTGACAGACTGGCCGGCCGCGACCGCTGGCCACAGGCAGCACACCAGGACCAGGCAGACTTTCAGAGCGGTACGCGTCGCACTTGCTAGACTCGATGTTTTCTGAATTGACATGAGGACCTCCGAATCATGGGCCGCGCCCGGTTGGGGCGCAATGTTAGTTGACGACCGTAAGTCCTCCCTGAGCTGAGGACAACGGGACGGCGCAAGCCCCCTGCGCACGACGGGCCGCCTGACGGCGTCGGGAAACGTCGCGGGACTTATCCCTGTAAAGCGAGGGGACAGTGTGAAATCAACAACTGAAGCTCGTCAGCGAGCATGAGCAGACTGAGCGGAATTAGTAGTGCTAAAACCCAGCGCTAAATTGCCTCTGCCTCTGCGTGATTGCGGGTAGTATGGAGCAGAGTGAGATAAGCCAGCTAAAGAGAAGGAGCTATCGGACGCGCGCACAATAGTGCAAGCCCGGAGGCTTGTCAAGAACTTTTTGTCAAGCGCGTTGCCGGCCAAGCGACCCTTTTCCAGTAACGGCGTCTGGACCTATCTCCCTCAAAACTCGCTGTAATCTATCTTCCCAACCTTAATGCATTTTTGGCACAAAACATTTCACGGGGCGTCTGCGGGGACTAACCCGTCGGCGGGTCACGCGGGTTGTCAGGCGGGCGGGCGGCGTGCGAGGATGTGGGGCAAACGTGAAAGAGTTGCGAAGTAGGTTATGAGCGCTGAGAGACTGGACTTGGTGATTATCGGGGCGGGGCCGGCGGGGCTGTCTGCGGCGGATGCTGCGGCGCGCGAGGGGCTGAGCTATCTAGTCATCGAGAAGGGGCTGATCGCCGACACGGTCTTTCACTACCCCGTGGGGAAGACCGTCTTTTCGACGCCGAACGAGTTAGAGCTGCGCGAGGGGGCTCTCAGGCCCTGCCGCGAGAAGCCGACGCGCGAGGAGTTGCTCTCTTACTACGTGCGCTTCGCGCTCGACGAGGGACTGCGGCTCAACACGGAGGAGGAGGTCAGGGAGGTCGAGCGCCTTGAGCCGGAAGGCTTCGTGGTGCGGACGACCCGCGGCGAGTACAGTGCCGCGCGCGTCCTCTTCGCCATCGGCGCGATGGCCCGCTCGCGCAGGTTGGGCGTCCCCGGCGAGGATTTAGCGAAAGTCCAACACCGCTTCGTAGAGGCTTACCCTTACGTGCGCAAGGACGTGATGGTCGTCGGCGGCGGAAACTCCGCGGCCGAGGCGGCGCTCTTCCTGGCCGAAGAAGGCGCGCGCACTACCTACACCCTCTGGCGCGCCGACTGGGAGAACCGCGACCCCAAGATGAACGCCATCAAGCCCTGGGTCCGCGCCCCGCTCGAACAGCAGATAGAAATGGGCCACCTGCGCGTCCTCTTCTTCGAGAAGGTCGAAGAGATCACAGAGCGCGAGGTGCGCGTCCGCCGCGAAGACGGCGAGACGATTTTCCTGCCCAACGACGCCCTCTTCGTCCTCATAGGGAGCGAAGCAGACCTCTCGCTGCTCCGCCGACTCGGCGTCCGCATAGAGCCCGGCAAACTCTGCGACGTGCCCGCCTACGACCCGGACACCTTCGAGACCAACGTCCCAGGCGTCTACGTCGCCGGCCACTTCACACACGCCCGCCACATCAAAGAGGCCATCGCCGTCCCACGCCGCATCGTCCCGCTGATTGCGCGAGAGCTGCGTGCCGCGGTTTGAAGCTGTCAGGAATTGATTACTTCAGAGGGATAGATGAGGAAGTGTTATGTCATTGTCTAGTTAGCTTCATAATCCAGTCCATCCACCCTAAGACAGTCTGGGCGCGGCGCTTCGTAGTATCACCGCTGATCTCAATTCTTGCCGCTTGCATAAGCTCTATAACTTGCTTGTATGTCGGTCTGTAGTCTTGATCAAAATACAGTCGCAAGGCTTGATTAAATACTCTTCGCTCTAAGATACGCTCGACCAAAGCAGAGTTTCGCAATCGAGGATGTTGCGCCATGATGCGTTTGCCCCGTTCAGTTAGCGTATAAGTTACACCTTCCCCTTTTTTACGGTGCCTTTCGACAAGTCCTAAATACTGGGCCGCCCCCGTATAGTATTGAGTTTGCCTCAAATCAAAAGCATAGTTGGTGGTAATAAAGTCCTGAGAGAGAGCGGTGCCTGCGCCGTGCAGTTGCGTGAGCAGGTCAACGATTCGCTCGAAGCTGTCGGCCTGCGGGAAAGGGATTCCCGCAGGCTCTGGCTTAACCTTCGCGCGCCCGAGGGCTTCGTGAATGGATTCACGCTCGATGCCGCTCTGGACTACCTGAAACTTCCTCTGCTCGACCAGCTCGATGGAGTTGTAGAGCCTGGGCTCGCTGAACCTGAAAACGCGCAGCGTGAAGACCGAGGTCGCGTTCGAGTAGGAGAGGAAGACCGGGACGATTCGCTTGCCCGTTCGGGCAAGCCAGGCGCGGTACGGGTAGTAGAGCTGGCGGACGTGGAAGTCTGTGACGGCCTCGTTCTTCGCCTCGACGATGGCGAACGTGTCATCGCCCTCGAACCCGGCGTCTATCTCCATCTGCGCGCCCTCGACCTTGATCTTGTGCAGTCCGCCCGTCTGGTTGTTCCTTATTTGGTAGTCGAAGCTGCCCGCCGACATGCGCCCGAAGGCTGTCAGCATCACGTCGCGCCCCAACACGCCGGAGATGATGCCCGTGTAGTAGGCGCACATGAGCACGGCGGACTCAGAGTAGAGGTTGGCCGGGTTTATCGTCTCGATGCGGCGCGGGAAGGGCAGCCCCTCGACGGGAATCGAGGGGTCGTCCGCCACGTTCTGGTAACTATCGAAACGCCCGACGAGGTAAGTGCCGCGCGTGTTTGGCTGGATGGTGAGGTGGTTCCTCTTGAAGACTTCGGGGAGTTGGACGTAGTGGTCGAACTTCGTCATCAGGCGCGCCTCGTGAAGCTCGTTGATCTCGCTGGAGGAGATTTGGCACGCGCCGCGGCGCTCGATCTCCTCCAGGACGTTGTGCCTCCTGAAAAGCTCCTCCCACGCGTCATTCTTGTTCGGCCTAGGGCACATGGTAGTTGTTGAAGATGAGGAGTTCGCCGACCTTGCCGCGGCGCGCGCCGACGGAGTTGATGTTGCGGCGCGCCTGCACTTCGGCGACCGCGTAGCGACTCTCGTCGCCGTAAAGCTCCCGTACGAAGTCGGTCGCGGAATTGCTCAGCAGGATGCGGCAGCCGCGTTCGGTGAGTTCGTCGCAGAGTCTTTTAAGGGACTTCTGCTCCTCCTCACCGAAGCCGCCCGCGGCGTACCCCGTAAACGACGCGCTATCGGAAACGGGGTGGTAAGGCGGGTCGAAGTAGACGAAGTCGGCGGCGGCGGCCCCGGTCACCGCCTCCCTGAAGTCGCCGCTCCTAATCTTCACGCGGGCCTCATTCAGATAGCAGCTCACCGCCCGGATGACTTCGGGGTTGACTACCTGCGGGCTCTTGTCGCGCTTGCCGTAAGGCGCGTTGAACTGCCCATCCCTGTTGACGCGGAAGAGACCGTTGAAACAAGTCTTGTTCAGGTAGAGGACGCGCGCCGCCCGCGCCTCTGGCGTTAACGCGCGGAGGCCGGGCTTGCCGCGGTCGAGTTCGCGCAGTCTGATGAAATAGTCCTTTGAGTCATTGCGCTCGTGCTCGGCGGCAAGCTTGATTAACTCCTCCGGGTTCGACTTGATCACGCGGTAGCAGTTGATCAGCTCCTCGTTGGCGTCATTGATGACGGCCCGCGGCGGTTGAAGGTCGAAGAGGACCGCGCCCGCGCCGACGAACGGCTCGAAGTACGTCCCGAACTCCCGCGGGATGTACTTCCGAATCTCCTTCAGGAGCTGCCCCTTGCCGCCGGCCCACTTCAGGAAGGGCCGGGCCAGATCACTCCTCTTGAATAATGAAGGTTGTTGAGATACACGCTTACCGGCCCTGCTCCTGCTCAATCCTCCGCGCCCTTCCCTCCCCCTCTTCCTGCTTGAGGAGACTGTCCAGTTGTGTGGCGAAGGACGGGAACGGCACGCTGAGCGCGATGCAGAAGGTTCTAACCTCCACGATGTCGAGACGGCGCTCGCCCCGCTCGCACTTACTCACGAATGACTGCGTCTCACCCAAAAGCTTGGCGAGCTGTTCCTGAGTCAAGCCCGCCTTCTTTCTTGCATCTTTCAGGCGGTTGAGGAAGAGTGAGTAGTCACGTGAGATGACCGATTTCTCCATATGCCCACAACTGTCAGCGCGAAGGGTAGAACCATTATTTTAATAGTCCAAAAACGACTATTTCAGATTAGCAGGAGGCAGGCGTTAAGGAAGGAAGGGGTTAGCTGTGCCAGAAAAGTGAGGAGAACAGGCCGCTTAGTTGTATACTACCCGCCGCGCCAACTATTCCTCTCAGGTGACGGCGATGAAACAACACGAAGCGGTGCTCGAAGCGATGCGTCAGAATGGCGGGTACGCCACGCTCGGACATTTGTATCGCACGGCGATGAAAATCCCGGGTTGTCATTGGGGGACGAAGACGCCGTTCGCCAGTATCCGCAGAATCGTGCAGGTATATCCCAACCTCTTTTTCAAGATCAGGCCCGGACTGTGGGCGCTCACCTCGGAGCGCGAGAGGATTTTAGAAAAACTGGCCCTGGACGCCAAAGCCTCACCGCTTGAGGCCGAAGCATTCAATCACAGTTATTACCAGGGGTTGATTGTCGAGATAGGCAATCTGAAGAATTACGAGACGTTTGTTCCCTACCAGGATAAGAACAAACTTTTCCTCTCGCGTAAGCTCGCGGAAGTCTCCACGCTACGAGAGTTTCATAACTTCACTTACGACTCGCTGCTCAGAAGGGCGAAGACCGTTGACGTTTCGTGGTTCAATCAGAGGAGGCTGCCAAAGGCGTTCTTTGAAGTGGAACACTCGACCGGCATGCACAATTCCCTACTCAAGTTCCTGGACTTCGAAGACTTCCGCATCAACTTCTTCATCGTCGCCGACGCCGCGCGCAAGCGAGAATTTGAAAGCAAGGTCGCCTCACCCACCTTCACGCCGATACGCCACGCCATCAAGTTCCTAGACTACGACACGCTGGCCGACACGCACTCCAAAATTTCCGCGAGCATGCCGGCCGAAAAGCTGCTGGGCTTATAATGCCCGAAACAACCCGAAACATACATAAATCGCTGAAATCAGCATCTTTGGTCACGATTAAAAAGTCTTCTCGACGCGCATATTCCCACACTTCTTTATCATAGACTCGGTCAATACCGAGCGGATAGACGTGCTTAGAATCTGGATAGAGGTCGGACAGGCGATTAACCAAACGTGGGGATAAATTCTGGTCGAATAGCAGTTTCATCCCTCGACTACCATCAACCGTTTTTCACGATCTGCGGCATAACTCAGACAAGCCAGGATGTCTTCTTTCGTAAGGTATGGGGAATCTTCAAGAACTTCATCTTGGGTCATGCCGGAGGCGAGATACTCTAGCACATCGTAAACCGTGATTCGCATGCCGCGGATACAAGGCTTGCCGCCACGCTTGCCGGGTTCGATTGTGATAATGTTTTGGTAATTCATAGCCCGATACTAAAACTCAAGCGTTGTTCCAGGCAAGTGTGATCCGTCCGAAAGACTGATTCCCTCACCTAGCCTTCGTCTTCGCTGCTCTTTTGCCGCGGGAGGCGAACTTGCGCATGATTTCCGCGTGGTCGGTCAGGCCGGGCAGCTTTTCGGGCAGGTCTAATTCATCATCAATCAGAACTTCTGTCGGTACGCCTGCGAGGCGCGCGTAGCGCAGGAGAACAAGCAGCGAGGGTTCGCGTCGTCCCGTCTCAAATTCTGATATCTGGCTGTAGGCGAGTATGTCTTCGGCGTCTAGCTGTCTCAGCAGTTCCGTTTGAGAGAGGCTGAGGGAAAGGCGGACTTGCCGGAGCTTTTCGGCCAGCCGCTCCGGCTTCGGGCGCGCGTTACCCATCAGGAGTTCCCCCCTGACGGAACCGGCACGACAAGAAAAACCTTGCCTCCACTAGCAACAGCTAGTAGAATGTGGCTGCGTAATGATTTCGCCGTGAGAATGAACCTTTCATTCCGAACGGCGATGCTCATCTCTCAGCTTGAGGGTTTGAGCCGTCGCATTAGCCGTTGCCGAGTTTTCAAGCAGACCGCGCGCATCATAGCACGCTTTTCTTCACCTAATTCTGCACAGAAGGAATTGGCCCATGAGAAGAAGAGAAGAGTACCGAGCCAGGGTCACTGACGACTCGGGCCTGACTCGCGGGAGAGGGCCTTGCCCGCTCCTGCGAGACATAGGCGCTCGGCCGGGCGACCGCCTGATTTTCCGTCTGGACGATGCGAACAGGGTCTTGATACGCGTCTCGCGCGCGAGGAAGAAATCAAGCGGCAAGCGCCGCAAATAACTCTCACGGGACGCGCGGACAGGGTGGGCCGCGCGTCTCACGCTGGCACGTTCGCGTCCAGACGTGGCGGACTGTGCCGCACGAGCGAGGCCGCCGCGCCATAAAAGGGTGGGGCGCGGCGGCCTCGCTTTGTCGTGATTGCAGCTACGCGACTGTGTCAACGCCCCCGCGCTCGCGGCGTGCGACGCCGGTGCGGTAAGCGGCTTCCTCGACTTCGCGGGCGACCGCCTCGGCGACGCGTTTGTCGAAGACGGAGGGGACGACGTATTCGGGGTGCAGTTCGGCGTCGGTGATGATGCCGGCGATGGCGTGGGCGGCGGCGACCTTCATCTCCTCGTTGATGCGCGAGGCGCGGCACTGTAGCGCGCCGCGGAAGATGCCTGGGAAGCAGAGCACGTTGTTAATCTGGTTCGGGTAGTCGCTCCTCCCCGTCGCCATCACAGCGACGTAGGGCTCGGCCTCCTCCGGCATGATTTCGGGGATGGGGTTCGCCATCGCAAAGACGATGGGCTTCAAGGCCATCTTCTGCAAGTCCTCGGCCGTGATGACGCCTGGGGCTGAGAGCCCCATGAAAACGTCAGCGCCCTTGATGACATCGTGGACTGTGCCAGTTTCGTTGGCGGGGTTGGTGTTGCGCGCGTACCAGTCCTTGACCCAGTTCATGTTTTCGTTGCGCCCGCGGTAGAGCGCGCCGTGCTGGTCGCAGCCGATGATGTTCTTCACCCCGGCCGCCATGATGATCTTCGAGCAGGCCACGCCCGCCGCGCCCACCCCGTTGACGACGACCTTAATCTCCTCCATCTGTTTGCCGACAATCTTGAGCGCGTTAATCAGCGCCGCGAGCACGACGACGGCCGTGCCGTGCTGGTCGTCGTGAAAGACAGGGATGTCCAGTTCCTCCTTGAGGCGGTCCTCTATCTCGAAGCAGCGCGGGGCCGAGATGTCTTCGAGGTTGATGCCGCCGAAGGCGACCGCGATGCGCTTGACCGTCTCGACGATCTCGTTCGGGTCTTTCGTCGAGAGGCAGATCGGAAAGGCGTCCACGCCCGCGAACTCTTTAAAGAGCATCGCCTTGCCTTCCATCACGGGCATCGCCGCCGCGGGGCCTATGTCGCCCAGGCCGAGAACGGCCGTTCCGTCCGTGACGACCGCCACGGTGTTCTTCTTGATGGTCAGCGTGAAGGCTTTCTCCGGGTCGCGGTGGATGGCCTCGCAGATGCGCGCCACGCCGGGCGTGTAGGCCATCGAGAGGTCGTCGCGCGTCTTCAAGGGAGCTTTTGACGTGACTTCTATCTTGCCGCCGAGATGCATCAGGAAGACTCGGTCGGAGACCTGTTGGACTTCGACTCCGTCTATGCTCTTCACGGCCTCTATGATCTCCGCGTCGTGCTCGGCCGAGCGCGCGTTGACGGAGATGTCGCGGATGATCCAGTCGTGTGTTACCTGGACGATGTCTATCGCGCCGATGTCGCCGCCGACGCGCCCGATGGCGGTCGCCACCTCGCCGAGCGTCCCCGACCGGCTGGACAACTTGACGCGCAAAGTCAGACTGTAACTGGCGCTGGGCGTGCTTTCCATGGTCGAACCGGCGAAGAGTCCTTTCGCGCTTCAGAATGTCTTGATGGGAAATATGGTGTTGACTCTAACGCCAAAGAAGCGGGCGGCGCAAGTAGCAGGGCCGGGGCTGGCAATTTGCAAATCGGTCCTCGCCAATCCGCAGCCTGCCAATCGTCAGCAGCAATTCCTGGAGGAAACGCGCGTGGCACGTCGGTTGACTGGTGTGAGGGCGGCCGAGTCATCAAGTCCCGTTGATGAGGCGCTCTTGAAGGACACTTTGAAATCTCAAACTGAGGAGGGGTTATGAACACCACAACCGTCACCTACCTGGCCTACCTAGCCATCAGCGTCTCGCTCACGGTCTGGGTCGCGCAGACCCTGCACAAGAACGGTCGCGTCTTCCTGATAGATGTCTTCGACGGTAACCAGCAACTGGCCGACTCCGTCAACCACCTGCTGGTCGTAGGCTTCTATCTCATCAACCTGGGCTACGTCAGCCTCGCGCTCAAGCTCGGCTACACCATAGAGACCACGGCCGAAGGCATCGAGGCGCTCTCGTGGAAAGTCGGCCTCGTGCTGGTCGTGCTCGGCGGGATGCACTTCTTCAACCTGCTCGTCTTCAGCCAGATCAGGACCCGCTCGCACAGACGCCCCACGCCGCCGCCGCCAGTCCAGCCCGGCGCGTACGCACAGAACATCAAGGCGTACTAGAAGAAGCAATGCGGAATGCGGAGTGATGAATGATGAATAAAAGACAAAAGGTTTTTAATTCATCATTCATCACTCCGCATTCCGCATTGCCTCTTCAATCTCTTTCAAGGCCGCGTGGCTTGCGCCCGCGGCCTTCGCCAGCAGCAGGGAGCGGCGGCCGAGCATGACGTAGGCCGCGAGCGCGTTCGTCATCTTCTGCGAGCGGAGCGCGGCCAGGTGGCGGCGCACGGTCTTGGTGTCAGCGCGTGCGAATGTTCCTGTGAGCGCGCCCGCAGGCGTGCTCGCGTAGAGGTTTTCGAGAGTGCTGCGTAGGAGCGGCAGGAGCACTGCGCGCGCGCGCCGCTCCTCAAGGCCGCAGCGCGCGAGCATCTCCTCCGCGATGTCGAAGAGCGCGGTCATGTGCCCAGAGGCCATCACGGCCGCCGCGTGGTAGAGCGCCTTATCATTCGCGCTGATGGAAAAACTATTACCTCCGAGCGCGCGCACTATCCGGCGGGCCACGCGCGCGGCTCGCGGCTCGCCCTCGACGCAGAAGAAGGCGGAGGCGAAACTCTCGGCCCCCTGCGCCGCGTCGCTGACGGAGACGAGCGGGTGGACGGAGCCTGTGGCGAAGCCCGCGTCGCTCAAAGCGTGTAAGACTTCGGACGAGAGCGCGCCGCTCGCGTGCAGCGCCGTCCGCGCCCGCGCGCCCTTGCGACGAGCAAAGACGGCCGCGAGGCGCGCGGACGTTTCCGCAATCGCGTCGTCAGCCGTGGTGATGAAAAGAATGTCGCTCGGAGGGAGCCGGTCCAGTTCCGCGTGGGTGAGCGCGAGGGGGTGAGTCCCGACGAGTGTGGCCGCGCGCCGTGTACTGCGCTTGCGCCGCGTCACGACCGCTTCGATGGCGTAGCCTTTTTGGGCCAGCGCGCGGGCGAGCGCCGTGCCCAGGCGGCCCGCGCCGACGATTGAGACCGTAGGCTTTCTCTTCGCGGCCTTAGCCGGCATCGCCGTCTTCGACCGCCGACGAATTCGACCACCGCGGGCTCGTTCGGCAAATCGTCCAGCCACTGGTTGAGACGCGCACGCAGCTCGTCGCGCGTCAGCAGCCCGTAATCGCTCACGGGCAGGCTCAGCCGCACGGGCGGCGGGGCCGACATGCGATTGAGCGCACGCTCGATCAGGCGCACATCGGCCGGCGAGAATTGCGCGGGGCCGCGCCCCTGCGCGAACCCGCCCGAGAGCGAGCGCGCGCGCGCGGCCTGCACGGCTTCGGGTTCGTTGCGCGCGAGCGCGTCGAGCGCGATGGCGAGCGGTGTGGAAAGGAAGTCGAGCGTGCGGCGGTAGGCCGCGCGCCCGCGCTCCTGCACGTCCAGCAACTCCTCCGGGATGCGCGAGAGCGCGTCCGACGTAGCGAGGCGGAAGCGGCAGGCGCACAAGGGTCTTTCAGCCAGGAGCCTGCGCACGGGCAGGCGGCAACCGGCCGCACGCGCGCGCGCTATGATCTCCGCAGCCTCTTCCCAGTAGCGGCGGTTGACAATCTGTAATTGTGCCAGCGCCTCGAACTCGCGCCACTCGTCCGCGCGCGTCAAATCCTCCACGCGCTGGCGGCGCTCCTCGTCCTGGAAAGCCTCGTCGTGCTTCGCGGCGTAAAATTCTGTGTAGCGCGCGTGGAACTCGCGCCAGAGGAGGTTGAAGCGGTTGACGGACTCCGCGTCGAAGAGGTTGTGTACGTCGCCTGCAATCGCCAGCAGCTCGCGCCGCGCGCTCTCTATCTCGTCCTCGCCGGTCGGCTCGGCCAGCGCCAGGTACTCGCGTGCGCGCGCTCGCTCTGGCAACTCCTGGACGAAGGCCGCGAGCTGCCGCATCTGCTCGCGGACGCGCGCCATGCGGTCGGGCGAGTCGTTGAAGGCGTTGGCCACGCCCTGCAAGCACTCTTCGAGCGTGATGTTCTTCTGGAGCGCCGCCTCGACGACGATGGCCGCCTCGCCGAAACCTTTGCGCACGGCCGAGGCCAGATTCCAGATGCGCGTCGTCACACCCTCGTCCGGCAGCGCGTCGAAGTGTTTGAGCGGGTTGTCCGCGCGCCAATTCGTGAGCCACTCGTTGAGCGCGACGCGCGCGGCCGACTGCGCCGCGGCCTCTTGAAGCGTTGCGGGCAGCTCGCGCCCCGTCAGCAGCGTGGCCCAACGGGCCAAATCCTCGTCGCCCAGGTAGAGCGCGCGCCCAGACTCACGCCGCGCGGCTGTGCCTTCGGCGGCCGCGGTCGCCCCTTCCTTCTCGACCTCCGCCGCGGGGCCCAGGGCGCTCGGCGCTTCGATGTTGAAGCGGTAGAGGGCCTCGCCCGCGCCCTCGTCCCGCAGGAGCGAGCCGGCGGGAGCGGCCTGCGCGAAGATGGAGAGCACGTTCTCTATGCGCTCGATGCCGGCCGTCGGGTGCTGTTCGTCGTAGAGCAGCATGGCCGCGCCCAGCTCCTTGGCGGTCGCGCCGCGGCCGTCCAGAGAGAGGACGAAGAGCCCTTTGAGAATCAGCTTGGCCTGTAGGCGCTGCATCACCGGGACGTGCGAGATGGCGCGCAGAGCCAGGTGGTCGTAGGCCGCGAAGGAGTCCGCGAGGCGCGCGGAGCGGCGCAGATGCTTATCCGTACGGTCGAACAGCTCGTCGAGGACGACGAGCGAGAGGGCCGGGCGGCTGCCGGCGTGCGCGCCCGCGGCGGCCGCGAAAGGCAGGAAGGCGAACGACGGCACGTAGAGGCGTACGGACGAGGCCACGTCCGCGATCAGCGGGTGCATCGGGTAGATGGCCGCGAAGCGGGGTTCGCTCCAGTTGAACCCAGGGACCGAGGCGCGCAACTGGCGGTACATGTCCTTCAAGGCCATGCGCGCCTGCTCGTCCTTCTGGAACAGGTGCGTGTCCGCGATTTTGTAGAGGTGCTCGGGGTCGAGGTAGTCTATCTTGAACGAGCCCGCGAGCGAGACGTTCGCGCCGTCGGCTCCCGCGATGTCGTCGTCGAGCGCCAGGGCCAGGAAGATGTTCTGGAGCTTGGCGGCCGCCGCCAGCTCGCTTAGCAGCGCCCCGTCGTCGCGCTCGACGCGGGCCTCGCGGTCGTGGGCCGTGTCGATAATCAGCAGGAGCGGCGTGTCCGACATGCTGGCGGCGAAGCTCAGCATCTTGGAGGGCTCCGACTTCCAGGTCTCCTCGTCGCCGCCGAGCGCCGCGCTCAGCTCCTCGTGGAGCGTGGGGCGCGTGCCGCGCTCGACGTGCGCGACCTTGTAGCGGTAGTTGAGGAGCCGCCGGGCGCTGGTGGCGACGTGTGTGTCCTTGACGGTCGAGCGTAGGTCCGGGAGCGCGGCGAGCGCGCCGAAAGCGGCGAGCGTGTGGCTTTTGCCGACGCCGCGCAGGCCGGCGAGCGCACGGGCCGTGCCCTGGTTGCGCGGCAAATCGGCCAGCTCGTCGAGCCAGCGGGCGAAGAGGTCCGAGGTCGCGTCCGTGAAAAAATAGGAGGACAAGGCGCGCGCGGGGTCATCCACGAAGTTCAGCACTTCCGTGAAAGTCCCTGGCTCGACTAAGTCTTTGATCTTCTCCTGCGCGCGCTTCAAACTGCTCTCTCCGGGGGCGAAACTGGCGGGGTGCGCGGCCCTGTGGACCGCACCATTCGACTGTATCACGCGCCCGGCAAACGGCGCTATACTTTTTCTGCCTGCCGGCTGCTATAATGCGCCCAGAAGACCCGTGCCCCCAGCCAGGAATTCGTCAGGCCAGACCAGCGCGAAGTTTTATCGCCAAAGGCGCAACCCGCGTGGCGCGGGCCGGCATCAAAGCCCTGCGCGCCGAAAAGATAGCCTGCGAAAGTGGTCTCGCTTTCACCTGAGCATACGGCACGCGCCCCTCTTCAATGCGGAAATTCGGGCTAGTGCGAAACCGGAAGCGCGCGTTTCTGCTATAAGCGTTCTCGGAAAATCGCCCCGGTGCTTACAAGTTTTTGGAGGCTTTTCACCATGAATAATCGCTTCTCCCGCTTCATGACGGCTTTCGTGCTCGCCTTCAGCCTGTGGACGAGCGCCATCTCGGCCGTTGCCCTGCCCACCATCCGGCAGCAACAGGATCAAGAGAAGACCGCCCAACAGGACTCTAAAACCGCCAAGCAGGACAAAAAGCAGCAGCCGCCGACCGTTACGGTCGCCAGCGCGGGCAAGCCGCTCAAGACCGACGAAGACCCGTCCATGATCGGCAAGCGCAAGATCAACGGCGGCTTTATCAACTGGATGGCGATGGGGATGGAGAAGGAAGTCGCGCTCGGCCGCTACCTGGCCTCTGAGATCGACCGCGAGGCCAAGTTCGTTGACGACCCGGCCATCACAGAGTACGTCAACCGCGTCGGCCAGAACATAGTGCTCCACTCGGACGCCAAAGTTCCTTTCACCATCAAGGTCATTGATTCCGACGAGGTCAACGCCTTCGCGCTGCCGGGCGGGTTTTTCTACGTCAACAAGGGGCTGATTCTGGCGGCCGACAACGAGGCGGAGCTGGCGGGCGTCATGGCCCACGAGATTGCCCACGTCGCCGCGCGCCACGCCGTCGAGAACCAGGCCAAGGCCACGCTGGCGGAGTACGGGCTCCTGGCCGGCTCGATTTTCCTGGGCGGGATTCCCGGACTGATTATCAACAACGCCGGCCCGCTCGCCGCGCTGCTGGGCTTCATGAAGTTCAGCCGCGACGCCGAAGCGGAGGCCGACAAGCTGGGCGTGCAGTACCTGTACGCGGCCGGCTACGACCCGAACGCCCTGGCGACGATGTTCGAGAAGCTGGCGGCCAAGAACAAGAAGAAGCCGGGCTTCTTCTCCAAAGCGTTCTCGACGCACCCGCAGCCGCCGGAGCGCCGCGCAGCCTCGCTGGCGCTCGTCGCACGCTTCCCGGAGCGCGAGGAGTACGCCATCAGCACGTCTGAATTTCAGAAGGTCAAGGGCCGCCTGATGCGTATGTCGAACGCCAAGGCTTCCACGGCCGGCAACATCGCGGCCGGCGACGACGGAACCCCTGGACGCCCGACACTCAAGCGCAGGCAGCCGCCTCCGCCCGACGCCGGCACGACGCCCGACAGCACGACGGCCCCGTCCGACAAGGCCCCGGCCGACCCGCCCAAGCTGAAGCGCAACACGGGCGAGCAGACGACGCCGCAGTCAAATCCCTGAGGCGTCCGCGAAGCTGGAAAACAGAAAAGCTCCCCGGCGGTTGAATGCCGGGGAGCTTTTATTGTGTACCGGGCTGGGGCCGTTGCCCCGCTTTAACTTGACAATTTTCAGGGCGTTTCGTTATTCTAGCCGTTCGCGTTTTAGACGCTTTTTCCAGAGAGAGTTATCTATGTCAACATACTTTCCCAGCGGCAAGGGACTTGCCGGAAATCGCAAATGGTACGTCGTGGACGCGGCCGGGCAGACGGTCGGCAGGCTCGCGACCGAAGTCGCCAGCATCCTGACCGGCAAGCGTAACCCGCAGTGGACGCCCTTCATGGACATGGGCGACCACGTTATCGTGATTAACGCGAGCCGTGCCGTCTTCAAGGGGTCGAAGGCCGAGCAGAAGGTCTACCGCCACCACACGCTCTACCCTGGCGGCCTGCGCGAGGTCTCCGTCAAGGACCAGTTCAAGAAGCACCCGGAGCGCGTCATAGAGTTGGCGGTCAAAGGCATGCTGCCCAAGAATAAGCTGGGCAAGGCGATGGGCAAGAAGCTGAAGGTTTACGGCGACGCCAACCACCCCCACGCCGCGCAGCAGCCCCAACCCCTCGACATCAACCCCGCATAAAATCAAGGTATTAGAAGGATAGAGAAGACTGTGGCTGAGATTCAATATTACGGAACGGGCAGGCGCAAGAGTTCTACGGCGCGTGTCTACTTGCGCCCCGGCGCGGGCGATGTCCGCGTCAACAAGAAGGCTTTCGAACAATATTTCCCGAACGAGACGCTGCGGATGATCATCCGCCAGCCGCTCCAACTGACGGAGACGGCAGGCAAGTTCGACATCCTGGTCAACGTCGAAGGCGGCGGCCCCGCGGGCCAGGCCGGCGCGATTCGCCATGGCATCACACGCGCTCTGATCGAGTTCAACGCAGACCTGCGCCCCGCGCTCAAACACGCCGGCCTGGTCACGCGCGACCCACGCATCAAGGAGCGCAAGAAGTACGGGCAGAAGGGCGCGCGCAAGCGCTTCCAGTTCTCTAAGAGATAATGATGAATTAGGAATGATGAATGATGAATTAGAAAACATCTGCATTTAATTCATCATTCCGCATTCCGCATTCATCATTTTGTTGAGTCCATTGTCGCCTGCCTCGATTGGTTGCTGACCCCTTAGGGGGAAGTCACTGTGGCGGCGGCGAGTACATTAAACCAATTCACGCAAAGGAGAATTTCTTTTGGCTTCGGTTACGATGAAAGAATTGCTGGAGGCCGGCGTACACTTCGGCCACCAGGTCAGGCGCTGGAACCCGAAAATGAAGGAGTTTATTTTCGGCGAGCGCAACGGCATCTACATTATTGACCTACAGAAAACGCAGCGCATGTTCCGCGACGCCATCCAGTTCGTCACGAATCTGGTGGGCGAGGACCGCGGCAAGACGCTGCTCTTCGTCGGCACCAAGCGCCAGGCGCAGGACGCCATCCGCGAGGAGGCCGAGCGCGCGGGCCAGTATTACATCAACCAGCGCTGGCTCGGCGGTCTCTTGACCAACTTCCAGACCGTCCAGAAATCCATCAAGCGTCTCAAAGACCTCGAAGCGATGCAAACGGACGGCCGCTACGAGAAGCTGACGAAGAAGGAGCGCATCAAGCTCGACCGCGAGCGCGAGAGTCTCAACAAGAACCTCTCCGGCATCAAGACCATGACGCGCCTGCCTGACGCCGTCTTCATCATAGACGTGCGTAAAGAAGAGATCGCGGTGGCTGAGGCGAACCGCCTCGGCATCCCCGTCGTGGCGGTCGTTGACACCAACTGCTCGCCCGAAGGCATAGACTACGTCATCCCCGGCAACGACGACGCGCTGCGCGCCGTCCGCCTCTTCGCCTCGCGCATCGCCGACGCGGTGCTCGAAGGCCAGCAGATGGTGACCGAGGGCGCGGACCAGGACGAGCAGCAAGCGGCGGGCTCCGGTGAGGGCGACGCGGGCGGAAGACGTCGCCGCGGCGCAAGCTCCGACAACACGAGCAGCGTGACGACGAGCACGGACCCCGGCCGCGAGGCCGAGAACGCGACGGACACGGGCGCGGGCGCGCAGACGGGCGAGACGCAGACTTCCGTGCCCGGCGACGTAGGCTTCGGCAAGACGGGCCAGCAGCCCGACAGCGTGGGCGACCACCCGCAGGCCGGGACGGGCGCACCCGTCGCAGGGGCTGACGGCGCGGGCGACGAGTCCGAGATACGGCCCTCGTCCTCTGCCGAGCAGGAAAAGGGAGCCGAGTCGGTCGGCGTCGCAAGCTAAAAGTTCAACGGTTATTCAATTCACGGCGAGCGCAGTCCACAGCGCGGGGAATCCGCCGGGCTGCGCTTTTTAACGCAGGAGTCAGAATGCAGAAGTCAGGAGTCAGAAGAAGAGCTTGTTTTTCATTCTGACTCCTGACTCCTGACTTCTGCATTCTGTTTTTCGAGGGAGATTTTTAAAATGGCAGAGATAACGGCCGGGGCGGTGAAGTCACTGCGCGAGAAGACCGGCGCGGGCATGATGGAGTGCAAGAACGCGCTCACGGAAGCGGGCGGCAACGAGGAGCAGGCCATCGAAATCCTGCGCAAGCGGGGCCTGGCGAGCGCACGCAAGAAGGAAGGGCGCGTCGCCGCCGAAGGGGCTGTCGGCTCCTACATACACATGGGCGGCAAGGTCGGCGTGCTCGTCGAAGTCAACTGCGAGACGGACTTCGTCGCGCGCTCAGACGCTTTCCAGCAGCTCGTCAAGGACGTGGCGATGCACATCGCGGCGGCCGAGCCGCGCTTCGTGACGCGCGAGGAAGTGCCCGCGGACGCGCTCGACAAGGAGCGCGAGATCGCGCGCGCGCAGGCCAAGAACGACCCCAAGAACGCCAACAAGCCCGAGCAGGTGATTGACAAGATCGTCGAGGGCCGCCTCAACAAGTTCTACGAGGAGGCCGTGCTGCTCGACCAGCCGTTCGTCAAGGACCCGGCCAAGACCGTGGGCGAGATGGTCACAGAGAAGGTCGCCGCCACCGGCGAGAAGATCACCATCCGCCGCTTCTCGCGCTACAAGATGGGCGAGGGGCTCGCCAAGCGCGAGGACGACTTCGGCAGCGAGGTCGCAGCGCTCGCGGGGAATCAATAGTCAACAGGCTTCAGGCTTCGGGGTCAGAGGCAGACGAACCCGAAGCCTGAAATTTCTAATCGGGAATTTATGTCCGCACCTGCACCTGACGCCGACCGGGCGGCCTTCCGCCGCATCCTGCTGAAAATCTCCGGCGAAGCCCTGATGGGCGCGCAGAACTACGGCATTGACGTGGACGTGGCGCACGCGGTCGCCGAAGAGATCAAGGCCGTGCGCGACGAGCTGGGCGTGGAGGTCGCGGTCGTCGTCGGCGGCGGCAACATCTTTCGCGGCGTCTCCAAGAGCGCCGGCAACATGAACCGCTCCAGCGCCGACTACATAGGGATGCTGGCGACGATCATGAACGCCGTCGTGTTGCAGGACGCGCTCGAAAAGACTGGCGTCCACACGCGCGTCCAGTCGGCCATAGAAGTCCCGCAACTGGCGGAGCCCTTCATCCGCCGCCGCGCCATCCGCCACCTGGAGAAGGGCCGCGTCGTCATCTTCGCCGCCGGTACGGGCAACCCGTATTTCACGACCGACTCGGCGGCCGCCTTGCGCGCGCTCGAAATCAAGGCCCAGGTGATATTGAAGGCGACGAAGGTCGAGGGCATCTACACGGCGGACCCGATGTTGGACGAGACGGCGACTCGCTACGATTGCATCACCTACCAGGAGGTGCTCGAAAAGCAGTTGAAGGTGATGGACGCCTCGGCCATCAGCCTGTGCATGGACAACAACCTGCCCATCATCGTCTTCAACATGCGCAAGCCCGGCAACATCATGCGCGTCGTCCGCGGCGAGGAGGGCGTCGGCACGCGCGTCTGTGTAGAAAAGCAGGTAAAGTAGTAAGGTGGATTAACAATTGTGACCTCACGGAATAAGCCTCTGCTGGCAATCGTGAGCGGCAAGACTAATCTTTTCTTTAGAAGAGGAGCCTGGCGATGCCTAACGCGCAAAGCGACAATGAGGTAAAACCCACGAAAGAACTCTTAAGCCTAAAGCGGGAACAGATAAAGTTAGATCAGGTTTATCTCGACCCCAACAACCCTCGCTTCGGCCTCAATAGACATATCCCCGACTCAAGAATTGACGAAGAGAGCTTGCAGCAAAACTGTAGAACACGTATCGAAAAGGAGATAAAAATTGATGATCTGAAAGCGAGCTTTTTACGCTACGGTTTTGTTCCCACAGACCCGGTAGTGGTTAGAGCGTTCGCCAAGAATAAGTATGTAGTCTTAGAAGGCAATCGCAGAATAACTACCTCTAAGAAGCTTGTGGAAGCCCATGATAAAGGTGAAATACAGCTTGACGAAGATGTCTTAGAGTCGATGAAGAAATTTTATGCCTTCGTTTATGAAGGTAAGAATCCTGATATTGTCTGGCTGGTTCAAGGATTAAGACACATGTCAGGAATCAAAGAGTGGCCTCCGCTTCAACAGGCAGCCTTTATCGCAAAGATTGAGAACCAAATCAAAAACAGGGAGCGCGGGGGCAGAGGTCGCGCTCCGGGGCTTCCAACCGTTGCCAAAGCAGCAGGGGTTTCAACAACTACTGCGAGCCGCCTCCTCCGCTCCTACTACGCGTTCAACGCAGCACAAGAGGATGATGAATATGGGGGGAATATAGGAGACGAAAAATTTAGCATTTTCTCTGAAGCAGTCTTCAGGGTCGATCCTCTAAAGTCATGGCTCGGATGGGACGAATCTTCAAGGAAGTTTACTAAAGAAGAAAACGTGAAGAAATTCTTATCTTGGATTACGCCACAAGAAGAAGATGGAGAGCCCAGAATTATTCGCGCACTAGATGTTCGTGACGTTCTGCCTTCTATTGTAAGTGACCAAGACCTTTTAGATCGTTTCGAAACCGGGAGTTTGGATATTGATCAGGCTCGAGTCGAAATTGGGATTAAACGCAAAGGTGGACGGGATATTGATCTTGAGTCCATAAAACAACAGTTGAATAAGTTACTTGATTATCTTGACACCCTACCAGTACCCAGAATCAAAAGAGAGAAACGCGAGGAAGAGTTTAATGACTTATTAGAGAAGTTAAGGGGAAGCATCCAAACGCAACTCAAGAGCTTGGGCAAATGAGCCATGCAAAACATTAAAGTACTGGCTGATGAGATTGCCAACTCTATATGGAAGATGAGCGACCGTGTGGAACTGACTCAAATCCTCGAAGAACTGCTTTGCGCAAAGGGTTATAGCCTAGAGGATTCGAGCGTTATAGATAATTTCGATAAACTAAAGCGAGCCGTCTCCAAAAAGCTTACTCGAAAAATTGAAGAAGCCTCTGCCAAGGGGTTAAAGCCTAGATATATCTTTGCAGGATTTGACTCTGACTACTTGACACCACTTTCGGATAGTGCCGAGGATAAAGTTAGAGATGAGGTCATAGAAGCAATAAAGGCACTTTCGTGGCGAGCCTTTGAGCATTTCTCGGCCCATATTCTAGCGATCAACGGCGTTAAGAGTTCTACTGCACGAGGTACTAAGGAAGAGGGGATAGATATTTTCGGGCTTTTGAATCTACGTGACATCTCGAGATCAACGTTGTGGCATGATGCAACGGTGAGAGTCGCCGGGCAAGCCAAGAAGGGGAAAATCTCCGAGCAAATCGTTAGGTTGTTCAGCACCGACTTAAATTCCCTTAGAGAGAAGAAGGGGCGCGCATACGAACAAAGCCCAGACTGGTTTAAGGCATCCGTGGCTCCTATAATCGGGATTATTTTTACTAGCAATAATGTGGCTCAAACTGCTACTACATGGGCTGACCGCAAGGGGATACTTACGAGAGATATATGGCAGATGGTTGAGGACTTGCTGAGGACGAAGGATTCAACACTTGGTTTTGTGCAAACGGATAATCAATTATTTTTTGATCGAGCTGAGTTCATAGGGCACTTTGAAAGAAAACGGTGAGTAGAGATTTTTCTGCTTTCTTACTGTTCACCATTCAATCGGAGGGAGATATGTCGGAGAAAGATGTCATCAAGGAAACGCGGCCCCGGATGGAGGCCGTCATCGACGACGTGAGACGCAAGCTTGCGACCATCCGCACGGGGCGCGCGGCCGTCAGCCTGCTCGACACCGTGTTGGTCGAATATTACGGCACGCCAACGCCGCTCAGCCAGATGGCGTCCGTCCACGTGCCCGAGCCGCAGATGCTGACCGTCCAACCGTGGGACCAGACGCAGATCGGGGCCATTGAGAAGGCCATCCGCGCCGCGGACCTCGGCCTTAATCCGTCGAACGACGGCAAGCTCGTCCGCATCCCCATCCCGGCCCTGACCGAAGAGCGCCGCAAGCAGCTCGCCAAGCAGGTTCACGAAATCGCCGAGGAGCACCGCACGGCCGTCCGCAACCTCCGGCGCGACGCCAACGACCGCCTCAAGAAGATGCTCAAGGACAAGGCCATCTCCGAGGACGCCGAGCGCGACGGCCTCGAAGAGGTGCAGAAGCTGACCAACACCTACATCGGCAAGATCGACGAGCTGATGAAGACCAAAGAGAACGAAATTTTGAGCGTGTGAAGTAAGGCAAAGACCCCGCAGGGGTCAAACATGATAGCCGGGGGTAAGCCCGTGCGTCAGCACGAGCGCCACCCCCGGAATGATTCCAGAAAGATTTCCGACCCTGAAGGGGTCGCACCTCAACATTGCTGGTGCGACCCATTCAGGGTCGAAACGTTTTTCGTGATCCTACCGGGGGCGGCGCAAACACACGGTTTGCTTGCCCCCGGCTATCTTGTCAGCCCCTTTCAGGGTCTTCCCTTTTTACTTCTTGGCTTCTCGCAGGCAGAAGCCGACCGAGATGTGGTTCGAGTTGTGTTGACCGGGAATGCTGTGAACGATTGACCGGTCAGAAACGTCGAGCCGCACCACGTAACCGCACGGCTTCATGTGGACAGGGTTCGCCGTATCCAACTTCCACCCGTGACCGCCGGGGCCTGGGGCCGGACTCGTTGACGCGAGGAACGGGTCCGCCTGCGGCTGGTTCGACGGAGTGGTGAAAGTGTTGGGCTCGGTCGAGAGACTCCAACCACCGAAGTACAGGTCTTGGGCAATGAAGTTGCCGGTGATGGTTGTGTTCTCGTCGAAGTCCTTGCAGTCGCCGCCCGCAGCGATGTGTATGTCAATCGTCGGCGGGCTCGTGGGCGGAGCCTTCGGCCCCGTGTTATCCAGTTGGATGCGATACCACGGGCTGCTGGAGACGATGCTCGCGTCGTTGGGCGCGGTTGCGATATCCAACTGCACCTCCCACAACTCATCGCCGTTGCTTGACCACACAGCCAGCAGTCGATCTTGCTCCTGGTTCGGGTCCAGGTACTTGAACCAGCCCCCGACCGCGACCTGATGGTCAAACCCGATATCGTTTCTCTCCACGTAGAAATCCGTGTCGAGTGTGGTCACCACGCTCGGGTCAGAGGCTTTGCGCGCCTGGACGCGGTAGTAGAAGCCGAAATAGTAGAAGGGCCCGTCTATCTCGACGATGCCGCCGAACGGACACTGTCGCCCGAGGCCCCAGCCATCGGCAGTCGCCCAATGGTGGTGAGCGAAGCGGACATCGCCCGCGTTCGTCAGCCCCGTGCCGCCGGTGTTGATGTCCTCGATGGGGATGCCGCCCATGTTGCGAATCCGCGCGTCGGGCTTATTGGGATTACTCGGCTCGCCCGGTTTAATCTGCACGTGCGTGTCAACTCGGTTGCCGTAGTATTGAAGGTCGTCCGGGTCGGTGGTCGAGGGCGGCACGGACCACGACAGCACAGCCCGCACGCGCCCGATCTTCGGCTCCTTGCAGTTGCGCCGGTGCTCCGCGAGGTTCACCGGCAGGATTGCCGAGTAGCAGAGACCTTCCTTGGGAATGTCTATGTCGTGGACGTTGACCTGGACCGTGCCGAGGTAACTCCACTTGCACGTGTCATCCCAGTCGGCCCAGAACGCGACGTACTCGAAACTTCCCTTCTCGCAAAGGTCACCAGAGTAACCACTCGGCAGCTTGATGCGGAAAGTGCCGACCAGGCGTTCCAGGTTGTAGTCCAGGCCGAGACATTCCAGCTCCTCGTAGGTGACGTTGGCTTTCGTGTTGGAGAGTGCGGTCAGCGCCGATTGCCAGTTGAGGCCGACCGCCTCCCACTCGGAGACCTTCGCCGAGACCGCCTCCTGATTGAACGCGGCCGTGCTGGCGACCGCGTGCAGGTCGGTTAGGCCGAAGCGCTGCGGTTCGACGTTGAACGCCCGCGCAGGTTTGTCCACCGCGCCCCCCTTGGCATACTTCTGCGCCAATTGTGCCAGTTTGAAAGGCGGAGGGTCGGGCATGGGGATAGGCAGTTCCTGCACTTCTTCAAAGAGCGGCGGGACTTTAACCTTG
Organism: uncultured Acidobacteriota bacterium; assembly: GCA_963848875.1. Lineage (GTDB taxonomy): Bacteria > Acidobacteriota > Blastocatellia > Pyrinomonadales > Pyrinomonadaceae > QHXM01. The sequence goes on along the minus strand of CAWKFJ010000005.1, from coordinate 1,503,079 downwards.
ATCTTCTCCGCGACGAGGGTGTCGTTGATCAGGTCGAGCAGGCAGAAGATCGTCCACGGGCGGGGCTCAATCTGTATGTTGCAGTCCAGCGTGTTGCCCCAGGGCGGTATCCAGCCCGGATTCCCGGCCGGCGGAACCCACTGCCACGAGAGGATGGCGTGGACCTTCGGGAGCACAGGCTTATTACAGCACCTGGCTTTGGGGTCGAGCTTGAGTGTCGCCACGTAGGTCAGAGGTTTATCAGGAGCGCCGGCGCAATCTTTATTGGTGGGAATGTCGTGTACGTTGACGGCCGCGAGCCCTGCGTCTTCCCACCCGCTGCCGTAATCCAGGAAGAAGCGGACGTACTCGGTCGTTCCCGCGGAGCAGAGGTCGCCCCCGTAGCCGAAGGGAAGCTTGATGGCGATGGTCGCTTCTAGAAGCTTCTTGGCGGGGTTGTAGCCGACGCAGGTCAACTGCTCGTACTTAACGTTGGTGGCGATTTTCTTGACGGGTTTGATCTTGCTCTCGGCCAGATTCCCGAAGTAGTTGGGATTCTGTGCGAGCAGGCGCGTGAACTCCGCTCTTTCCTTTTCTACCTGCGGAGGCGCGGGAGTTACAGCTTTCGTTACCATTGAGATGTTTCCTTCCTCATGAGGCTGAGGTGCCTAGGAGTCATCCTTGCGAGCGGGGATGCTGCCCTACGGAGGCCAGGCGCACCACAGCGGATTGCTGGGTGACTGGAACCTCTTCGACGCTGCCGTGGGGAAGAGTCTTTGACACGGACGCCTCAGTGAAATCCAGGACCTGCTTGGCGCCATGCGGGGTTTTTGAGGTAGCGTGAGCTAGAACAAAAATAGTTGGGCCAATGCGCGGCCTGGGTCGGGTAATTGGTGAGGCTGGCAAGAATAGTCTCGTCAGCACTTAAAACCCCGTGTTCGAGAGATCGAGGGAGCCGCATGATATCTCCGTTAATTCAAAATATCAACGAAAATCCCGCTCCCCGGTCCAAAATAAAATGAGCGGGGCCGCTCCTGTCTGAAGCGGCCCCGCTCGTCGGATGATTGAGGTTTAGTAGACGCCTTCCGTCGCCTAGAAGTTGAACCTGATGGTGGCCGTGACGCGGCGGTTGCCGGCCGCGGGGTTCCCGCCCTGGCCGAAGCCGCCGAGCGTGCGCGTAGACTCGCCGAAGAACGGGGAGCTGAGGTTGCCGACCGGCGGGGCCAGGTTCGTGCGGTTCAGGAGGTTCTGGAAGTTGACCGAGAAGGTCAGGTTGTAACGCTTCTCCGAGCCCGCGCCTCCGGGGCCAGCGCCGGGGCCGCCAGGGCCGCGTTGACCGCCGCCGCCGCCACCGCCACGCGGGCCGCCAACTCCTCCGCCGCGGGGACCGCCGCCACCGCCTTGCGGAGCGGCTGCCGCGCCGCCGGAGCCCGGCAGTTCGCCGAAGCCGAAGCTGCGGCTGACGCCCAGGTTGACGGCGAAGAAGCCAGGGCCTTCACCGTAGTTGCGCGGGATGAGGGTCTGGCCCGGCTTCGGGTTGATGTCGAAGCTGCCCCACTCGGTCACGCGCAGGTCCGCGGCCGTCGTCTGCGCGTCGGCAAACGCTGGCCGCTCCAGGAAGAGGCGGTCGCCGTTGGTGTCCTGGCCCGTCGTGATGTTGAAGAACTGGCCCGTCCTCGCGATGATGAACGGGTTGAGCGCGATGTTCAGTTTCGGGATGCCGAGCGTGCCGCCGAAGAAGAAGTTGTGGCGCGGGAAGAAGGCCACGCGCCCGTAGTCTGCGTTGAGATCGTAGCTGTTCGACGGGTAGCAGTTAAATTGGTTCCCGAAGATGCAGTCCGTGTTGCTCTGCGCCTTGCCCGTCGAGTAGTTGGCGAAGATCGAGAACGCGCGGTTGATCTGGTTTCTGACCCCGACCATCAAACGCACATCGTTGAAGACGCCGCTCGACTCCCATTGAAAGACGTTGCCGAAGTTCGGGTCGGGCCGTTCGAGCGACCCCGGCGGCGGCGCGTTCACGTCGCGGAAGACCAGCGCGTTGCGCGTGCGGTAGGTGAACAGCACGCCGAAGACGGTGAAGTTGTAGGGCAACTGCCGCTCGACGTTAATCGCCCCCAGCATCGAGTAGGGCGTTTGCAGGTTCGGGTCGATGCGGTTGACGACCTGCGGCTGGTTGAGGCCGACGAGCGCGTCGATGGTCGGCACGTTCGTGATGGTCCCGTCCGTGTTGTAGACCACGCCCGCGAGCAGAGACTCCAGGATGGGCTGCTGGGTCGGGTCCTCGCTGGAGAGGTTGAAGCGCAGTTGGTCAATGCCGTTGAAGCGGTTGGCGTTGAGCGTCCCCGACTCGTTGAAGCGGTCGTAGAAGAGGCCGCCGCCGCCGCGGATGACGAACTTCGGCTGGCCCGCGCCGAACTGGCCGATGTTGCCCGTCGAAGTTCCGCCCGGAGCCCACGCGAAGAAGGCGCGCGGCGCGAAGTTGAAACGACTCCCGATGTTGTTCTGCGTCTCGTAGCGCAGGCCCAAGGTCAGCGTCAGGTTCGGGCGGATGCGCCACTCGTCCTGGAAGAAAGCTCCTAGATCGACCTGGCTGACCCGCGCCTCGGGCTCGCCGCCCGCGATGGTGAACTGCGACGGGAGCGCGCCCGCATCGCCCCGCACCGCGGCCTGGTACTGTTCGAGCGTGGAGAAGACGAAAGTCCCGCCGAAGTTGTTGCGCGACACATCCGTCAGCCTGACGCCGCGCAGGCGCGCGCCGAAGCGGAACGTGTGGTTCTGGAACCAAGTGGCCGTCGAGTAGTTCTGCAACTCCCAGCGCGAGGAGCGATTGAAGGAGAGTCCGACCTGCGCGCCGCCGCCGAGGAAGGAGTCGTTGACGTTGACCGACGAGAGCGGGTTCGTGTCGTTCTGCTCGTTGCTGTCGCGGACGAACTGGAAGCGCGTCTCGTTAATCAGCTTCGGGTTGATGACGGCCGTCTCGGTGATCTGGAAAGTGTGCTGCGTGTTCTCCGTGTCGAAGCCGCGCGACGGGAGCGCGAAGCCGCCGACGCCGGAGTTGTCGAGCGTCGTCCGCGAGAAGCTGTAACGCAAGACCAGCGTGTGGTTCTCGTTGATCGCGTAGTCGAAGCGCGGGCTGAAGGTCAGGAACCGGCGCGGCTGGAAGACGATTTCGTTGACGCCCACCGGGTTGAGCGACGAGTCGAGCACCGTCGCGTTGATGATGTCGTTGTCGTCCTCCTCGCGCCGCTGAAAGTCGAGGAAGAAGGAGGACTTCTTCGCGCTGATGGGGCCGCCCAGGGTCAGGTTGACGAGGCGCTGCTGAAAGTCCGCGCGCCTGGGCGCGAACGGGTTGCGCGCGTTCATGCTCTCGTCCTGAAAGCCGTAGGAGGCGCTGCCCGTGATCTTGCCGAAGCCGGGGCGCGTCAGGATGTCTATGCGGCCGAAGCCCGGACGGTCGTTCTCCGCGTTCAACGGGTTCTGGCTGACGCGCACTTCGCGGATGGCCTCCTTCGGCGGCATGCGCCCACCCGTGAAGCCGTCTATGTAAATCTGCCCGCCGTTGGGGCCGACGGATGGGCCTGCGAGCGCGTTCAGCGCGGCGGCCAGATCATCTGGATCGTCCGGCAAGGCGTCGAGGTCTTTGCCGCGGAGCACGATGGCGTCGGCGTTGTTCTCGGACTCGGTGCTGACGCCGCGCTGGTCGGTCGAGACGGTGACATTCTGTTCCTCAATCGTGACGCTCAATTTGATGTCGAGCGGCTCGTTGCGTCCGGCCGCGACCTGTACGTCCGCCGCCTCGTAAGTTGCGAAGCCCGTGTTGGCGACGCGCACGGTGTAAGCGCCGGGAGCCAACCCGTTCACAACGAAAGTTCCTTCGTCGTTGGTGACGGCCGTTTTTTCCGCGCCGGTGGAGTTGACGACCGTGACGGTCGCGCCGACGAGCGCGCCGCCGAATTCGTCAGTCACCTGCCCGCGCAAATTTCCGCCCGCCTGCTGCGCGAACGCGGCGGCAGCGGCGAGCGCCAGCACGAGCGCGAGGCCCAGCCCCCGCGCGAACATTCTTTTAACTGAATTCATGATAATTGCCTTCTCGTATCGGGCCGGGAGTTTGAGCCCCACGGCCCTGGGAATATTACTGCCTGAACTTTGCGGGCGCTCTCGATCACGGCCCGCCGATGCCTATGTTGATGGTGCCCAGATTGGGCGGGCGATTCGTCGGCCCGCCCTGGCTGGCCTGAAGCATAGTGAAGACGGGCTCGACGCCCGCGACGAGCGTGATGGCCGTCACGCGCGAAGGGTCCGCGCCCGCCGTGCTGGAGATGAGAATCATCTCGCCGGGCTTCAACTCGGCGAGCGTCGTGGCCGGCGCGCTGTCAATCAACCGCTGAATGTCTGGACCGCCGCCGCCACCGGGTCCGCCCGGCCCGCCCTGTCCAGGGCCACCAGGCCCCGCGGGACGCGGGCCGCCACCGCCGCCACCGCCACCGCCGCCACCGCCTGCGCCTTGCGGCGGAGGGCCGCCAGCGCCGGGTCCGCCTCCGGGTCCGCCAGGCCCCTTCTGCATGAAGTCCGCGGGGAGGCGCTTGATGGTGGAGTCTTTGCTGACGACGACCGTCAAGGGCTGCTTGTTCTGTATGTCGCTGATCTTGATTTCGCCGGTCGCGGCGTCAACGGAGGTGACAGAGCCGCCGATGGTGCGGAAGGCCCCGGTCACGATCTCGTCGGGCGTGAAGCGCAAGCCGTCCTCGCTCTTGTCGCCCTTGGCGCGGAGCTGGTCGCCGACTTTTAGATCGTCGAAGGAACTCTTCCTGGCGTCGCTGAACTTGACGGAGTCTGGCGCGTAGCGACGCATCTTCACCTTGTCCGAGATGGGGACGACGACCGCCTTCGGCCCTTCGGGCGTGCGCGTCTTGACCGTGATCTCTTTGGTCTGCGGATTGAGCGACTCGACGATGCCGGAGAGGCCGCGCTGACGCCACTCGTTGCGCTCCTTCTCCTGCTTCTTGGCGATGTCGGATTGCGCGACGACGATGACCTGCTGGGCCGGAACCGACTTGCGGTCCTCCGCGACGTAGCCGCGCGCGTAGACGCCATCGCCGACCGCGATGTCCGTCATACTGATGGGGACGCCCTTGGCGCGGTCTGTCTCGCCCGGCGGCATACGCAGGTAGGAAGTTTTCTCGTTGACGCCGACGAGGACGACTGAGCCCGCATCGGTCTTGACGGTCAACTGGCCGGCGGGGCCGTTAATCTCCGTCACTTTGCCTATGACGCGCGTGGCCGTAATCGCCGGGTCGCTCGTCTGCGCCCGCGCGACCGTGCCCAGGGCAACGAGCGCGAGCGCGAAAACGATAAAAGCCTTTTTCATCAAAATCCCCTCGCTTCTTAAGGTGAAGGCGGCCGCGGTGGTTAATGGGTTCGGCCGAAATCTAGCCGCTAATATAAAAACGTGCGACCAAGGTTTTTATTACGCAAGGTCCCTAATCAATGTTCAGAAATTATCCGGCCTTTCGGAAGAGACAGAGCGCGCCCGTGGCCGTTAAGTGAGATTGAAGGCTGCGGGGCTAAAAGTTCCAAAATCAGCAGCCTGCGCGGGCGCTCGACCCCGGAAAAGCCTGACACGCCTGCCCTCAAGCGGACGAGCTTAGACGCAGCCGAAGCCCGTTTCGTCTCCCGCGTTCTTTAATATTTTTCGGGGATTTTTGAGGGGAGATGGACGCTTTACGGACGCTTCCAGCCAACCCTGTACCTGGCCGTCAGCGCCAGGCCGAGGCTCGCCACCAGCAGGCCGGCGGCCACCAGCGGCCAGACGTAAGGCAGCGACAGGAGCGTCGCCCAGAAGACGGCCCCGGCGAGCAGCGCGACAGACTCCGAGCGGAACTTTCCGGGGAAGAATCTGCGCTGGAGCCACTGGCCCGTCGCCGCCTGTATGGCGACGCGGCCGAAGAGGTAGGCCAGCAGGATCAGGATGAGGGCCGCCAACCCGACGAGCGCGCCGACGGCCGTCGGCAGCGCCTTGAGCCCAGCGACCACGCCGAAGGTCATCAGGATCGAGCCGACGAAGCCTATGACGGCGACCCGCAGGTTCGTCAACTGCAAGCGCGTCACGGCGCGGCTGATCGCGCCGGGCGTGACGGCCGTCAGGACCAGCGACGCGATGAACCAGAAGAGCACGGCCAGCACGCGGCTGCCGACGTATGCCACAGACAATTGCGGCGCGAGCAAGGAAGCGGGGTTGCGCATGATGCCACGCAGCTCCTGCTCGAAGCCCGCGAACATGACGGTCGTGCGCGAGGGGTCGCGCCCGGCCGCGGCGTTCTCGCCGTGGCGGTAGGCCCCGCCGATGACTATCACGTCGCCGCCGATGCGCGCGCCGTCGCGCTGCACGACTGAGCCCCCTATGGTCGCCACGTCGCCTTCGACCACACCCTCCACGACCACGTCGCCGCCGAAGGCCATCACGCCGCTCTTGACCTGGCCGCGGACGACGACCGACTGGCCCCAGCCGAACACGTCCGAATCGTTAACACCCTCGACCACAAGCGGCGCGCGGTCGTCCGGCAGCAAGCCCCCGGCGGTCTGCGCCCGCGCGCAGACCGCCAGGACGAGCAACGCCGAAAGGGCGAGCGCGGCGCGCGCCCACCGTAAGGCGGTAGACTTCTGTAGCGAGAGTTGGCTCACGATCAAAAAAAGAGGCGCACGCGTCCCTCCTCACAAGGGGGCGTGCGCCGCGGCCTTCATTCGACGGCCCGCGCGCGGTGGTAACCCGTAATCAGTCTGCGGAGCATGAGGAGGGCCAGCACGAGCAGCAGGAGCACGACCACGCCGGGCCCGCGCGACCCGAAGAGCAGGCGGCCGCCGACGCCGCGCGAGATGACGGCGAAGCCAGCGCCCGCGTCGTAGAGCGCGTGGCCCAAAAATCCGGCGAGCGCCCCGGCGAACTTCCAGACGGCCCCGAGCGGCGCGAGCACGCCGTCAGTCAGCGCCGCGCCGCCCGTGAGCGCGAAGGCCATGCAGGCCAGGACGGCGCACAGGCGCAGGGCGCGCCGGCGCTCGGTCACGTGGCGCACGCCGCTCAAGTCCGCCTGCGCGCGCGCGGCCACGACCTGCGCGAAGTTCTTAGGCATCTCAAGCTGCGGCTCGATTGACAGGGCCGAGTCCAGCTCGCGGAACAACTGCCGCTCGGCGGCGAGCGCCCGTGCGCAGGCCACGCAGTCGCCCACGTGCCGCTCGAAGCGCGCGAGCGCGGAAGCGTCCAGCTCGCCGTCCAGGTAGGCGACGATCTCCTCGCTCCCGCACACAGAATTGTCCGGCGCTTCGATCATACCCCTGTGATTCCTCTGCCGACGAACTCGCGGCGCATCACCTCGCGCGCGCGGAAGAGACGGTTCTTGACCGTGCCGAGCGGCAGGCCCGTGACCTCCGCGATCTCGTCGTAGGAGAGGTCGTGCGAGTGGCGCAAGACGACCAGCTCCCTGTAGGCGGACGGCAGTTGGCTGACGACCTGCTCGATCTCGGCGCGCCTCTCGGCACGCTCGCTCTCCTGCTCGGGCGACGGCCTGTGACTCTCAATCGGCAAGTCGTACTGCTCGCCGTCGAACTCGCGCAAGAGCGCCTGCTCGCGCCCGCCCTGCCGCCTGAGGTGATCGACCGCCGAGTTGTGCGCGATCTTGTAAATCCAGGTCGAGAACTTGAACTCTGAGCGGTAGCGCCTCAGCGAGTTATAGACCTTGATGAAGACCTCTTGCGTCAGGTCGAGCGCGGCCTCGTAGTCGCCGACCATGCGGTAGACGTAAGCCGCGATAGGGCGTTGATAGCGGCGGACCAGTTCCTCGAAGCCGTCCTCGCGCCCCGAGGCGGCCCGCGTCACCAGATCGCAGTCGGCGGAGGCCGAGAGGCTGCTCAACAATGCGTGGGATGCGCTCATCGTCATGATGCTGAGATTTTACGCATTTGAAACCCTGAAAGTTTCAAAGCGGCAGTGGCGGTGATTGAGTGTCCGCACCCGTGCGCCCCGTCAGGGGCGGTTGAAAATAGCCCAGCACTTCAGTGCTGGGTAAGAATGCGAAAAGAGGATTGAGTCCCGTAGGGACGACAGAACATTTCGGCCGTCCCTACGGGACTCGGATATTTTCTGGCCCGATTCCCAGCTGAAGTGCTGGGCTATTTTCAACTGTCCCTGACGGGACATTTTTACCACGCGAGTGTGGCGAGGCCGGCGGGGGCGGCGATGGCGTCGAAGTTCAGCTCGGCTGAGGGGAGCGCGAGGCCGACCTCGACGGGGCCGAGGGCGCGCAAGTGGATTTCGAGCGTCTCGTTGACGATGTCGCCGACGTGCTCCTTGTCGAAGCCTTCGCCGACGACGAGCAGGCGGTTGAGCGCGACGGCCGCGGCGCCCTCGCCGGGCGCGAGCACGCGGTCGCGGTAGAACAGGAGGAGGCGGTAGAGTTCGTCGTCGCGGTCTTCGGGCTCGCACATGACCGAGCGCGCGACCAGCGGCTGGCTGTCCCTCAAGAGGAGCGCCGTGAACCCGTCCGCGTGCGAGCTGACGAGCAGGGCGTCGCCGGCCGCCGCGGCGAGCCAGCGCGACTCGCCCTGGTGGCGCGGCAGGATGAGCCCCGCGCGCCAGTCCAGCGCCTCGAAGACGCTCTCGTACTCCGCGAGGACCACGGCGCGGATGCCCACGGCCAGGTAACGCTGTCGCCCCTGCGAGTCCGCGTGCAGCCGCTCGCGCGTGACGACCAACTCTTCGGGCGGCGCGCCGAATGAGCGCTCGGTCTTCCAGCGCAGGACTTCCTCAAGCTCCTGGCGCGAGGCCGGCGCGCTCTCCAAAGTCAGGATGGCCGCGCGCGTCGCCGCCTCGGGCAGGGCGACGGACCACTTGCGCTGCTTGCCGAGGCCGGCGCTCAAAGCCACTTCGTCGAGCAGCACGACGAGCGAGTTCGAGTCCGTGACGTTCACCTCGTCGAAGCTCGGCTGGATGAGCCCCGTGGGGAGCATGGCCGTGGCCGCGCGCTTGATCGCGTAGCCGCCGCGCCCCTTGTGCTCCAGGTGGACGACGGAGGCCGTGCCACTTTCGAGGCCGAGTGCGGCCGACGGGAAGCGCGGGCTGATGAGTCTGCTGAAAGGTGTCGGCATTGTCAGTGGTCAGTGGTCAGTGGTTGGCGGTCAGTTGGGAATCAGTTTTTAACTGACCACTGACCACTGACCACTGACCACGGCGTTACCATTCGTTATAAGGCTTGCCTTCGGTCGAAGGGTCTGGCGAGGCGCTGCGGACGTTCGTGATTCCCTGCTCGCCGTTCAGCGAGGCGGGATCCTCGCCCGTCTCGGCGACCCAGTCTCTCTCGCCCGTGATCGGGTCAACCGGGATTTCGCGGACGTAGCCGGCGGCGGCGAGGTCGTCGAGCGACTGCGGGAGCTTGCCCTTGTCGGCCCCGTAGAGGTCAATCGCCTTGCGCAACTGGTACAGGTTGTCCCTGAGCACAGTCTCTTTCGCGTGCGTCACACTCTTCTGGTACTGCGGCATCGCGATGACGGCCAGGATGACGATGATCGAGATGACGATCATCAGTTCGAGCAGCGTAAAACCACGCTGGAGAACAGTGGTCAGTGGTCGGTGGTCAGTGGTCAGTAAAAGCGGCGGACGGCAGGAGTCAGTTGGCGGCGGCTGCTCAGCTTTAGCAACCGTCTCAACTGACCACTGACCACTGACTGCTGACCACTGCATTTCACCACTCATTGTACTTCGTCTCCCCGTCGAGCGCGGTGGCCGTGGATTTCGAGCGCACGTCGAAGACGTTCTCGCCGCCCCAGGAGCCCGCGTCCTTCGAGTCGTAGGTTGAGCGAAACTCCCACTCGCGCTCGCCCGTCATAGGGTCTATGGGAATCTCGCGCAGGTAAACTTTCTTCTTGGTCGAGGAAAGCGTGTTGCTCGTCGCGGTTCGGTCAGAGTCACCGAGGCCCACTATCCCGCCGCCGCCGCCCGGGCCGGCGTCGATGGGCGTGACGCTGACGCCGTTGACGAGCGTCTCCAGGTCTGGCGGATAACGATCCGGGTTGTCCGTCCCGAAGATCGTCGTGTCCGTGATGGCGACCCTGACGCGCGGGTCAACGAATGGCTGGGCGGGTGGACCGGGCGCCCCGGCTGTCGCGCCACCCCCTTCCGGGTCAACGCCGGTGGCCGCTCCTTCTCCCGATGGAGGGCGGCCCCCTGTCTGCATCCGCGCGCCCGCGAGCGCCTCGCGGTGGAACTGGTCTATCGCCCCGCGCATCTGGCGCAGCGCCTCGCGCAACTGCTGCTCGCGCTGCCGCCGGACGGAGGTCTTGACGAGCGGGATCACGCCCAGCGTCAGAATCGTCAGCACCGTCAGCGTAATCACCAACTCGATGAGCGTGAAGCCGCGGGAAGAAGCAGTGGTCAGTGGTCGGTGGTCAGTGGTCAGTGTAAGCGGCGGCTGGCTAGAGTTAGCCGACGCCGCGCGCTCCACATTAGCGACTGCCTTAACTGACCACCGACCACTGGCCACTGACCACTGCCTTTTCATACTACTTCACCGTCAGGCGGCTCTCCGTCAATTGTAAGCCCACGCCGCGACCGTTCAGCGCGACGATGTACGCGTCCGGGCCGAATCTGATGACACCCTCGCCGGCCGCGAGCGCTTCGACTTCGAGGAAGAGGATGACGCTCGTGCCGGACTTCAGGGGCGCGCCCGACCGCGGCTGTATGACGAGAGTGATCATGCCAGCAGAGTCAATTGACTGCATGATGATGGGCGCGCTCGACGCCCCGTCCGGCCAGTCCCCCTGCGAGATGCCGCGCACGGCCAGGAGCCTCGGGTCGAAGCGCAGTCGCGCGGTCGTCGCGCCGAGCGGCTCCTTCGAGACCAGCATGAGCGCGACGCGCTGCTTCTCGCCGACGCCCATCTCCTGCCGCTCGGGCATCAGCCGCAACTCCGCCACCAGCGCGCCCGGCTCGGCCTTCGCGCTGGCCGCGACTGCGGCCGTAGGTGTGGCCGTGTTCGCTTTCGCGGCCAGCGCCTTCTCAAGCGCCGCGGCGATTCCGGTCTGCGGGAGGCGCAGCGGGCCTCCTATCGGCTGGGCCAGAGAGACCGTGCGCGGCTCTGGCGTCGTGGACTTCTGTATGAGAGTCGGCGGCGGCGGCGCGTCGCCCGTCAACTGCGCGATGGCGTTGGCAAGGGCGTTCGCCTGCTGCCGCTCGGGCGCGAGCGCGTTCGCCGACGCGGGCTGCGGCGCGGGAGCGCCGGTGGCCTTCGCCTCGGTCGGCTGCGGCGTCGTCGCCGCTGACTCCGCGGCGGCGGGCATCATCGCCCGCGGCGCGGGGACGTAAGAGGGCACCGGCTCCGTGTCCGGCAACTGCACGACGGCGTTGGTCGGGAGCCTGCGCGCCGCGGCCAACTGGTCTTCGCGGTCGGCCTCGCGGACCATCGCTTCGAGCGAGCCGGTGGTCGGCGTCTGCAAAGTGCCGCTCGGGCGCTCGCGCTCGTCAAACGGCGTGACGGCCGGCGCGCGAAGCACGCGCGGCGTGACGGCGATGACGATGTCTATCTGCGTGTTGTTGCGCGTCGGCGAAGTGAACAGCCGGCCGAGGACGGGGATGAGCCCAAGGAGCGGGAGGCCGCGCCGCCCGTTCGACTGCGTGTCCTGCGCGACACTGGCGAGCATCATCGTGCGGTTATTCTGGATGCGCGCTGTGCCAGAAATCGTGCGCTCGGTGAAGGTCGGCGTCAGGCTACCCACGCCGAGGATGTCCTTGGACTCGATGGACATCTTGACCTGCACGTCCAGATTCGGGAAGACCTGCGGCGTGAACTTCAAGGTCAGGCCCGTCGGCTCGTACTGGATGACGGGGAAGCCGCCGCCGAAGACGCCGGGATTGGTCACGCCCCCCCCAGTCCCTGTCGTCGGCGTGGTGCTGAACGGGTAAGTCTGCGCCGTCTGAACAGGCACGCGCTGGCCTATGCGCGCCGACGATTCCTCGCCGTTGAAGGCGTGAATCTGCGTCGAGGCAAGCAGCTTCGTGCGGTTCTTGCTCTGGAACGCAGTCAAGACAGAGGCCGGGACGATCAGTGCTGCGCCGAGGGCGGTCGGCGCGGTCGTCAGCGTCTGCGCCACCTCGCGCGAGCCGGCGATGATGTTCAGCCCGCTCGTGCTGCCCAAAGAAAAGAGGCCGGTGTCGCCGCCGTTCCCGACCTGATTGCCGAACTGTAGCAGGTCGCTGCGCGAGACTTCGTAGATGTTCACGTCCATCACGACCTCTGCGCGGTCCTTGTCAATGCTCTGAAGAATTTCGCCGATGAGGCGCAAGTTCTCAGAGGTGTCGCGGATGGTGATGCTGTTGGTCGCCTTGTCCGGCAGGACTACCGTCTGCGGGCGGCCCTGGTTGGGCGGGATGGCGGCGGCGATGATGTTGCGCGCCTCGTCCGGCGCGATATTCGAGAGATAGAAAGTGCGAATGGAAAGCTGCTGGTACTGCGCGCGCCGGTTCTGGTCGGCGACGAGAATCGTGCGGCGGTTGACCTTCTGGAAGAAGAGGCCCTCCTGAAGGAAGATCAGGTCGAGCGCCTGCGCCGTCGTCACGTCCGTCAGGTTCACCTCGACGGTGCGCGGCGCGCGGAAACTTTGCGAGTCGAAAATGACGTTGAGGCTGAGCTGCTCCGCGAGGTTGCGGAGGAAGCCCTTGAGGTCGCCGTTGTACTTGATGACGCGCAACTGCTCTGTGCGCTGCGGCGGCAGCACGTCCTCGGGCGGCGGGTTGCGCGTCGCCGCGGGCTCGGCGGGCGTGCCGCCCGCGCCCGGAACCGCGCCCTGCCTGTAGGAGAGCTGGTTGATTTTCGGGCCGGGCTGTCCGTTGCCTCTGCTGCCGCCGCCGCCGTCGCCCTCGCCCGGTGCGGCCTCGCCCGTCTTCTCGCGCTGGAGGCGCAGCATGCGCTCCATCTCCGAGAGCGCCAGTTCGTTGACTGGGTCGAAGCCGTACGCCTGGCGGAAGGCGTTGTATGCCCCAATGTAGTCGCGCTGCTCGGCGAGCGCGCGCCCCTGCTGCATATACTGCTGCGAGGCGTTGAAGACGGCGCGGCGGTAGTGTAGTTGGTACTCGACGTCCGCCGGGTTGGCGGCGACGGCGAGCAAAAACTCCTGCGCGGCCTTCTCCCATTGCTGCGCCTGCTCGTACTTCAGGCCCTCCTTGAAGTTCTTCTCGCCCTTCTTGGCGAAGGCCGTCATGGGGGCGGCGAGCAGGCAAAAGACGACCAGGAGTACACTGAGCGGGCGCGCGTGAATTGGCGATCTCTTCATTTTCGAGTCCTCGTGCAAGGCGGATAGGACAAAAACGGGTCGGGGTGACTTTCAAACTCGGTTCGGTCGGAAACCTTTGCGGCCAACGGGCGCGTCCCCCAGGACTATCAACACGCCGCGCGCCCGTCGCAGTTCCCGAAACAGTGGCCACTGACTACTGCTTAATCTCCTCGACGAACGTCACGCGGTTAATCTCGTGCAGGGTGGAAGTCCCGGCGAAGACTTTGGCGAGCGCGGACAGGCGCAGGCCCGTCAGGCCCTCGGCCTCGGCGGCGCGGCGCACCTCGGAACCGGGGCGGCGCTCGACGATCATCTCGCGTATGTTGTCCGTCAAATCCAGCAACTCGTGTATCGCCGTGCGCCCGCGGTAACCCGTGTGGTTGCAGGCGTCGCAGCCGACGCTCATGTAGAAGACGTGGCCGCGCATCTCCTCCGTGCGGAGGCCCGACTCGATCAGCTCGTCGTCCGTCGGGCGATACTTGCGCTTGCAGGTCGGGCACAGGATGCGGACCAGCCGCTGTGCGAGCACGCAGTTTAAGCTGGAGACGAAATTATACGGCTCGACGCCCATATTCAGGAAGCGCCCGATGACGTCGATCACGTTGTTGGCGTGGACGGTCGTAAAGACAAGGTGGCCCGTCAGCGCCGACTGGATGGCGATCTGCGCCGTCTCCTCGTCGCGGATTTCGCCGACCATGATCTTGTCCGGGTCGTGGCGCAGGATGGAACGAAGCCCGCGTGCGAAGGTGAGCCCCTTCTTCTCGTTGACGGGAATCTGCGTGATGCCGTGCAACTGGTACTCGACGGGGTCCTCAATCGTGATGATCTTGTCTTCCTCGTTGCGAATCTCGTTGAGCGCGGCGTAGAGCGTCGTCGTCTTGCCTGAGCCGGTCGGCCCCGTCACCAGCACCATCCCGTAGGGCTCCGCGATGTAGCGGCGGAATTTTCGCAAGTCATCCTCGGAGAAGCCGACGACATCCAGGTTCAGGTTGCGGAACTCTTCGTTAATCTGCTCCTTGTCGAGAATACGGATGACGGCGTCCTCGCCGTGTACGGTCGGCATGATGGAGACGCGGAAGTCCACGTTGCGCCCCTTGTAGCGGACGCGGAAGCGGCCGTCCTGCGGGATGCGGCGCTCGGCGATGTCGAGTTCCGACATGACCTTGATGCGCGAGATGAGCGTCTGGTGATACGCCAGATCAATCGGGTCAACTTTCGCGTAGAGCGCGCCGTCGATGCGGTACTTGACCTGAACCTCCGTGTCGCGCGTCTCGATGTGAATGTCGGAGGCGCGAGACTCCATCGCGTTGAAGACGATGGTGTCCACGAGCTTGATGATCGGCGACATCTCGGAGTCGGTCGCCAGGCGGTCCAGGTCTAAGACCTCCTCGCCGGTCTCCGTCTCTTTGACGAGCGAGATGCGAAAGCCCGACGCGGCCTCTTGCAGCACGCGCTGCGTGGCGTCGCCTTTTCTCAGAACGACGTCGATGGCCCCGGCGGTCGCCACGTGCGGCACGACGCGCGCATGGAGCGCGCTCGCCAGCTCGTCCAACTTCTCCAGGTCGGTCGGGTCGGCCATCGCCAGGTGCAGGCGCTTGCCCTCGCGCCTCAAAGGCACGAACTGGTGGCGCAGCATCAGGTCTACGGGTATCTCGCCCAGGAGCGCGTAGTCTATCGGCGAGTCGCCGTCGGGCGGGAGCAGGTCTACGTAGGGCAGGCGGTAGCGGCGCGCGAGCGCCTTCGCCTCGCGCACCTCTGGCGGGTCGTTGTCCTCGACCGCGAGCGGCGGCAACGTCTCCTGCGTGGCCTCGTCGTAGGCCGAAACCGTTTCCGTGTATTCTTCCGACAACTGCTTCATAGACTTTCGATGTCTGCCGCCCTCGCGTCCGATGTCCGCGGCCTGACTTTGGACTTTCTCTACCGTCCCGCTGAGGCGTTCGAGATGGCCGAGATGATCGGCAGATAGATGCTCAGCAGGATCGTGACGACGACCCCGCCCATGACTATAAGAATCGCAGGCTCAATCGTCGTCGTCAACTGCTCAAGCTTGACCTCGGCCTCCGAATCGTAGAAGACCGCCACCTCGTCCAGCATCTCGCGCAAGCTCCCCGAACGCTCGCCCACCCCGATCATGTCAACGGCCAACTCCGGGAACCACCCGGCCGACTCCAAACTCTCCGTAAACGAGCGCCCCTCGCGGATCATCGGCAGGATGGCGGAACTCTTGCGCCGCAGCTCGCGGTTCGTGATCGACTCGGCCGCGATCTCCCAGGATTCCACCAGCGTGATGCCGCCCGCCAGAAGTGTCGCCAGGCTGCGCGTGGCCTGTGCGACGGCCATCTGCTGTAAGAGTTTCCCGACGAGCGGGAGTTTGAGGAGCACGCGGTCAATCGTCATCCTCCCCGAAGGCGTGCGCGCCCAGAAAATGAAGGCGACGAGGCTGACGAAGACCGCCGGGACGAGCCACCAGAAGTTGGCGCTCACCCAGTCCGCGATCCCCGTCACGATCAGAGTCAGCCAGGGCAGCTTGCCCCGGCCGAAGCCCTCGAACAGGCTGGACATCCGCGGCACGACGTAGACGGTCAGAAACGCGACCATGCCGAGCGAGGCCATCAGGAGCATCACCGGGTAGGCGAGCGCGCCGCGAATCTTGCGCCGCAGGTTGACGCTCCGGCGCATGTACTCGACGTAGCGGTCGAGCACCTCGTCGAGCGCGCCCGAGCGCTCGCCGGCCAGGATCGAGGCCGTGTAGATGCGCGGGAAGACTGCCCCCTGCGCGGCGAAGGCGGCCGACAGCGCCAACCCGCCGCGAATCTTGTCCTCCACGTCCGCGAGCACGATCGAGAGCCCGGCGCTTTGCGCACGCTTGCGCAGCATCGAGATGGCCTGGAGGATGGGGATGCCCGCGCGCAGCAGCGCGGACAGTTGCTGGTTGAAGAGCAGGAAGTCGTTGGCCTTGAAGCGCGGGTGCGTGCCCTTGCCGCCGCGCCGGGTCAGGGAAGCGACGCCGGAAGTCTTCGGCGGCGTGACGGCGAAGACGCGGAAGCCCTCGCTTTCGAGGCGGACGCGCGCCTCCTGTATGCCCACAGCTTCGATGGTGCGTGTGACGATTTCGCCCGCGGGCGTTCCCAGACGACAAATGAACTCGGCCATAAAAGGATTCAGGCAAGGACAAAAATTGGCTGCCGCTTAGGGGGAGCCGACAGACCAGGGCGGAGTATAACACGGCCCGCTGGCGCGATGAACCGCCCGGCAGTCATCTAATTTCCTGCTCATTTCATTACAGTTTCCCGGCGCAGCCGCCTTGATAACACGCCCCTTGAAACGGAAAGTTTCAAGTAAGTCGGGGAGGAATCTCACGCCAGGACGCAAAGTCGCAAAGCAGACATCCAGGGCGGCCGTCAACCACTTCGCGCCTTTGCGCCTTTGCGTGAGCCTGCCTTTTCTTCTCCCCCTCTCGAAACTGAGCCACTACTATTTTTCGCTTCTTCTTGCCTGCGCGGCCCCGCCTGTCCTACAATGCGCCGTAGCCTTCGCTGACAACGGGTGGAAGTTTTGCGAGCGGCAGTCTCCCCGAACGCCGTCCACACACGCTTCGTAATTAAAATGGCACAGCAGCCCGGCCGCTTGCCCCGGCCAGCCCGCGCGTTGTCAGAAACCTTTTTTGAGCGGGGCCGTCACACGTCTCGCAGTGTCGTCACTGAAACAGGGGGTCTAATGAAATCCCAGCGCCGCCCGAGAGCACTCCAAGTTGCGGTCGTCTCCTGTCTCGCCTTCGCCCTCGCATCAATCATCGCGCCCGGAATCGCACGCGCCCAGGAGCCGCAGAAACCTGACGCCCCGAAGGTCAAACAAACGCCGACCCCGGCTCCGCCTCAGCAACAGCAGGGCCGCGAGGCTCAAGAGACGGAGATCATCAACACAGACCTCATCACGCTGACCGTGACCGTCACGGACACCTACGGCCGTTACGTGTCGGGCCTCGACAAGAAAGCCTTCAAGGTCTTCGAGGACAAGGTTGAGCAGGAGATCGAATACTTCTCGGACGACGACGCGCCCGTCTCGGTCGGCGTCATCTTCGACGTTTCGGGCTCGATGAGCGGCGACAAGATCAGGAAGGCGCGCGAGGCCCTCTCGCGCTTCATCGAGACGAGCCACGGCTCGGACGAGTATTTCCTGATCGCCTTCAACTCGCGCGCCCAACTCCTGATGGACAAGACGCGCGACGGCGACGCCGTCCTAGACAAGCTGACCTTCGTCGAGACGCGCGCCAACACGGCGCTCTACGACGCCTGCTACCTCGGCGTCGAGAAGGTGACGCGCGGGGCGCACCCGAAGCGCGCCATCCTCTTGATCTCAGACGGCCAGGACAACAACTCGCGCTACACTTTCAGCGAGGTGCGCAGGCTCTTGAAGGAGTCGGACGTCGTGCTCTACTCGGTGGGCATCCTCGGCGGCAACGACCCCGGAAGCTCGCTCGGCATGGAGGGGCAAGCCATCCTCGAAGAGTTGTCGGCCGTCTCCGGCGGCAAGGCTTTCTTCCCGAACACCTCGGCCGAGATGGACGAGCTGTTCGAGCGCATCGCCCTCGAACTCCGCCACCAGTACTCGATTGGCTACAGGCCGAAGAACTTCACGCTGGACGGCAAGTGGCGCAAGCTGAAGGTCAAGGTCACGCCGCCCAGAGGCTTGCCGCGTCTGTTCGTCCGCAGCCGCGAAGGCTACTACGCCGTGACCAACCCGCGTTGAGGAAACCACGGGCGTCGGCGGCAACGCACTCCCCACGGACGGCATCTTTTAAGGTTGCCCGGCGGATGCTCCAGAAGCGGGGCGGCCGCGCTCTTTGCCCCGGCAGCACAACGAAGGAGTCAGGAGACAGAAGTCAGGAGTCAGGAGCAAAGCTGTCTTCCTTCTGACTCCCGACTTCTGTCTCCTGACTCCTGTTTCATAGAGGTTTAGTTATGAGAAGCGTTCAGATTCCAAGGGCCACACGCGCGCGCCGCGCCGTCGCGTTCGGGGCCGCAGTGTTCACGGCCTGCCTGCTGCTGGTCGTCTCGCAGAGCGGCCGGGCGCAGGAGGGCCGCCCGCGCCGCAACGCTGCGACGCCGCAGCCGCAGCCTCAACAGCAGGGGAAGCCCGCCGCCACCACGCCGCAGCAGACGCCGACGCCGAAGCCCACGCCGCGTATCAACAGCAAGACAGGGGGCGGGGTCGTCTACCCTGGCCAGGTCGTCCTGCCCGACGGGCCGCCCGACATGGTCAACCCTCTGGGCGCCGAGATCGAAGAGAATGCCACGGTCAAGATTGACACGGACCTAGTGAACCTGAACGTCCGTATCATAGACCGCAACAACCGCCCTATCGGCAATGTCCGCCAGGACGAGTTGCAGGTCTTTGAGAACGGCGTGCCGCAGCCCATCTTCTCCTTCTCGCGCGAGGAGGTGCCCATCAGCTACGGGCTGGCGATTGACACGTCCGGCTCTCTGCGCCAGCAACTGCCGCAGGTGCTGGAGGCCGGCAAGGTCATCATCGACAGCAACAAGCCCGGCGACGAGACCTTCCTCGTCCGCTTCATCTCAAGCGACAAGATCGAGCAGGTTCTGGACTTCACCTCGAACAAAGAGGAACTGATGGACTCGCTCGACAACCTCTACACGGAGGGCGGGCAGACGGCCATCATCGACGCCGTCTACGTCACGTCCGAGCACGTCGCGCAGTACAAGAAGGGGGCCGACGGCGACGACCGCCGACGCCGCGCCCTGATCGTCGTCACGGACGGCGAGGAGCGCGGCAGCCAGTACAACCAGGAGGAACTCTTCGAGCGGCTGCGCGAGGAGGACGTACAGATTTACGTCATAGGGTTCGTCAACGAGCTTGACCGTGAGGGCGGCTTGATCCGCAAGAGCCCACGCGAGAAGGCCGTCAACCTCATCAACCGCCTGGCGAAAGAGACGGGCGGCCGCGCCTTCTTCCCCGAGTCGCTCTCGGATTTGCCGAAGATCGCCGAGGAGATCGTGCGCGACATGCGGACGCAGTACGTCGTCAGCTACAGCCCTACGAACAAGGCGCGCGACGGCTCGTTCCGCTCCATCCGCGTCGCCGTCGCGGACGCCGCCGGCAAGGACAAGCGCATCGCCCTGACGCGCTCTGGCCGCGTCGCCGGCCGCGAGGTGAACATACAGCAGCCGGCCAAGCTGCCCGTCACGCGCAGCAACAACCCGACGGCCACGCCCGCCCAGAAGACGCCCGGCCGCAACCCGTAGCCGGCTGGCCCAAAGAGTGAAGAAAAGAGGCTCGGCCCGCGGCGACTGTCCGCGGGCCGAACTTATTTTCTGAGTATCCCGCAACTTCTGCTAAAATGCGCGCCGCACGATTTCCCCTTCAGGAGGCCCCCTTATGCCCTGTGACGTTCGGATGCTCGCCGAGATTGAGTTGTTCGACCTGCTCGACGCGGATGACCGCGACGCTCTCGCAGAAGTAATCGACTCGCAGCAGCTCGCCGCTGGCGAGACTCTCTTTCAGGCGGGCCAGCCCGGCGAGTCGCTCTTCGTCGTCCGCTCTGGCGAGGTGGAGCTTTACATCAAGGACACCGCCGGCCAGAAGATCGTGCTGACGGTGGCGCGCGCCGGCGAGATGTTCGGCGAACTCTCCCTGCTCGACAGCGGCCCGCGCACGGCCACGGCCATCGCGCTGATCGATGCAGAACTCCTCGTCCTGGACCGCGACGACCTGCTGCTCCTGTTCCAGAAGAGGCCGGACGCCGCGCTCCACATGCTCGCCGCCATGAGCCGCATGACGCGCAAGGCGGACGAGCTGCTGCGCACGCGCGTCTCGCGCAACGTCAACGAGGAGATGCCGCTGCCGAGCACGCCTCTGCAAAAGATCGCCGACTGGATCGCCTGGTTCAGCGGCAGCATGCAGTTCCTGCTCCTCAACCTCATCTGGTTCGTCACCTGGATTTCGCTTAACACGCTCATCCTCCCCATCGACCCCGCGACCGGCGAGCGCGGCTTCGACCCCTTCCCCTTCGGGCTGCTGACGATGATCGTCTCGCTCGAAGCCATCTTCCTCTCCTGCTTCGTCCTCATCAGCCAGAACCGGCAGTCCGAGAAGGACCGCGTCCGCTCCGACATAGAGTACGAGGTGAACATCAAGGCCGAGCTGGAAGTCGCGCACCTGCACGAGAAGACAGACCGGATTTACGAGGAGATGCTCGCGCGCTTCACACGCATTGAGAAGAGTCTCGCGCAGCCCGAAGCGATGAAACAGTGACCGAGTCAGAGCTGCTCGCTCGTCACCGTCTTGACGCCTTCGCTATCGGGCTTCGCCGGCTCGATTGAGATGAGGTAGGTGATGAAGAGGATGAAGGCGAGCGAGAAGATCAGGATGATGACGCCTATCGGTTCGAGGCCGAAGAGGAGGCCGCGCTTCTCTTCCCTCTCTGTGAAATCTTTCGGCAGGTGCAGGGCCGCCGAGTCCACGACAATCGCGCCGCCGTTATTCGAGTCGGGCTTCTCCAACGTCTCTTCGAGCGGCGTGAGGCGAGCCGCCAGCTCTACGGGCTCGCCCTGGTGCGGGATGAGATGATTGTGCTCGCGCCGCTTTCTTCTCTTCTTCACAGCCAGTTCCTCTTCCTGAAAAAGAAGTAGAGCCCGAAGCCGACCGCCACCATCCACGAGAGCGCGAAGACGTAGCCGTACTTCCACCCAAGCTCCGGCATGTGCCCGAAGTTCATCCCGTAGATACCCGCGATTAAAGTGACAGACATCAGGATCGTCGCAATCGAGGTCAGCCGCTTCATGATGATGTTCATCCGGTTGCCCTGCACAGAGAGGTACGCGTCCATCGTCGAGCTGAGCATGTCGCGCAAAGTGTCTATCGTGTCGGCGACGCGGATGATGTGGTCGAAGACGTCCTGGAAGTAGACGTAGATTTCACGCGGGAAGATGGGCTGCTCGCGCCTGAGCATGACATTGAAGACGTCGCGCAAAGGGGTGATCGTGCGGCGCAGGTAGAGAAGCTGTTTCTTGATGCGAAAGATTTCCTCTATGGACTCCGGCTTGAACTCACCGAAAATCTGGTCTTCGAGGTCGTCCATGCGGTCGCTCAGAATGTCCAGCAGCGGCATGTAGTCATCGACGATGGCGTCCATCAAGAGATAAGCGAGCATCCCGGAGCCGTGCTCGGCGCGATCCGTCCACTCGTGCCAGAGGCGCTTGGCCGTCTCGATGGCGCGGATGGGGCGGCTGTGGACCGTGACAAGGTAGTTCGCGCCGAGAAAGATGTTCAGCTCGCGCAGCTCCAGGCGGTCGTCGGCCCCGACCAGCTCCGCCTCGTAAAGGACTATGAAGTAGTAGCCAGGGTACTCCTCGACCTTCGGGCGCTGGTGCGCCTTCTGGCAGTCCTCTATCGAGAGCATGTGGAAGTTGAACTCTTCGGCGAGGTCTATGAAGTCCTGCCCCGTCGGGTCCGAGACGTCTGCCCAGACGACGTTGCGCTCGCCGAGGCAATACTCGCTGATGTCGGCGGCCGGGAAGTTCTCCGTGAACTTCTTCTCGGCGCTGTCCAGACAGACGGTAGTAATCATCGTATTAAATGCGGAATGCGGAATGCGGAATGATGAATAAAAAGCTGGTTGCCTTTTAATTCATCATTCATCACTCCTCATTCATCATTGCTTTTCCGCCCTGACCGAGCCGCTGATCTTCTTGCGCGTCGTCTCGCCCGTCCTCAAGACGGGCAGCCCCTCGTCCACTTCCGCGTGTGGGCGCGGGATGACGTGCGTGGCGACGACCTTGCCGACGCGCGAGGCGGCGGCCGCCCCGGCGTCAACCGCGCTCCGCACGGCCGCGACCTCGCCGCGCACAATCGCCGTCACGAGTCCCGCGTCAATCTTCTCGTAGCCGACGAGCGTGACGTTGGCGGACTTGACCATCGCGTCCGCCGCCTCGATCATCGCCACCAGACCCATGCATTCCACCATCCCGAGTGCTTCCATAATTGAGCCTTCTATTCTTGTTTGCGATTTTTAACAACTAACGAGGCGAGCCGTTCTTAAGGAAACGGTAGATGTACATATCTACGATCTCATTGCCGACCAGAAATTGGCTGTGTCGAATATTTGACAGGTTCCGCTTAGGTTTGATGGCCGCTCTAAGTAATTTGTAGAACTTGTAACTGGGGCCTAAGACACTGATGATATTTAAATCCAAATGACTCGGTAGCTCGGGCTGGGCAGAAAGCAGGCCGTGTATCTTAGTATAGAACTCGAAAGGCCCTTCGCTCTCCACAAGCGGGGAAACGAACTCAAGGCGCCAAAACTCTAGCGGGTCTGTGTGAAAAATCCAATACGCTGCGATGACTTCAGAGTTGATACGATCAAGGCGTTTCAGCAATTCTTCGCCCGCGGCGATTTCCTGCGCCGAGAGAATTTCCTTTACCAATACTTCTTCAGCCATGATAAGACTCCATGCTTCTTATCTGTGATAGCAGAGTAGAGATTATTGGCCCGCTTGTCATCCACTTCCGTCTCATATCTAACCTCTTCCTTCCAGCCTTTGACGACCGCCCAATTCAACTCAAATTGTATCATCGATTTTTTCTTGGCCTCCAAGTTTAACGGTAATTCAGCCAGCTTTCTTAATTGCTCAAGATTATGTGTGTATAGTTCTCTAACAATTTTGTCCTTTGGAGGAAAGTCGAAACGCTTTGTCTTTTTCGCAATGCAAGCCTTAAGAGCACATTCAACCGCATATCCAGCTAAATAATAAGCTCCTTCAAAGCACTTATTCTCAAGAAGGATTTTAGCCTCTTTGATTCTTAAATCCGCTAGCTTTTGAAAGTCGGAGCGATTCATAAATTACGATTAATTCCGCAGCGAATGTATCGGCGCGGGGATGCGGCCGCCGCGGCGGATGAAGGCGTCGGACGAAAACTTGTTGACGGGCATGATGGGCGCTGTGCCGAGCAGGCCGCCGAACTCGACCTCCTCGCCCACGGTCTTGCCGGGGACGGGGATGATGCGCACCGCGGTCGTCTTGTTGTTCATCACGCCGATGGCCATCTCGTCTGCGATGATGGCGGCAATCGTCTCGGCCGAGGTCGAGCCGGGCACGGCCACCATGTCTATGCCGACCGAGCAGACGCTCGTCCACGCTTCGAGCTTGTCCAGGGAGAGCGCGCCGACGCGCGCCGCCTCGATCATCGTCGCATCCTCGGAGACGGGGATGAAAGCGCCGCTCATTCCGCCCACAGAACCACTCGCCATCGCGCCGCCCTTCTTGACCGCGTCCGTCAAGAGCGCGAGCGCGGCCGTCGTCCCATGCGTGCCCGCGCGCTCGAACCCCATCGCCTCTATGATGTCCGCGACCGAGTCGCCTAGGACCGGCGTCGGGGCCAGCGAGAGGTCTATGATGCCGAAGGGAATGTTGAGCCGGCGCGCGGCCTCTCGGCCGACCAGCTCGCCCGCGCGCGCGAGCTTGAAGGAGAGTTTCTTGATGACCTCGGCCAACTCATGCAGCGGCAGGTCGCGCGGCGCGTGCTGGACGGCGTGGTTGACGACGCCGGGGCCGGAGACGCCGACGTTGATAACGGCCTCTGGCTCGCCGACGCCGTGGAACGCGCCGGCCATGAACGGATTGTCCTCGACGGCGTTGGCGAAGCAGACGAATTTGGCACAAGCCAGGCCGCCGCGCTCGCGCGTCCGCTCGGCCATCTCTTTAATCAAATGGCCCGTCCGGCCGACCGCGTCCATGTTGATGCCGGCGCGCGTCGTCGCCACGTTGAGCGAGGAGCACAAACGCTCGGTCGTGGCCAGCGCCTCCGGGATCGAGTCGAGGAAGGCGCTCTCGCTGCGCGTCCAGCCCTTGTGTACGAGCGCCGAGTAGCCGCCGATGAAGTCAACGCCGACGCGGCCCGCGGCCTCGTCGATGGCGCGGGCGAGGCGCAGGTAGTCTTCGTGGGATCGCGCGCCCTCGCTGATGACGGCCGCTGGCGTGATGGAGATTCTCTTGTTGGCGACGCGGATGCCGACCTCGTCGCCGATCTCGTCCACGGTCTTGACCAGGCGCGAGGCCACGCGCTCGATCTTCTCTCGCGCGCGCTCGGCCGTGCGCTCCATAGAGTCGCTGGCACAGTCTCGCAAAGAGAGGCCGAGCGTGACGGTGCGGATGTCCAGGTGCTCCATCTCCGTCATCCGCACGGTCTGCAAGATTTCCGCCTGGGTGTATTCCATAAAGGGTTTCGGGATTTATCCGAGGACGTAGTTGAGTAAGAGCAGCAAGAGGGAGAGCAGGACGGCGGCGACGGCGACGAGGACGAAGCGCAAGGAAGGGTCGTAAGACGCCTCCTCCAGCATGGCGTTCGAGGCGTGGCGCAGCTTCTCGACGCGCGGGCTGAGCTTCTCTTCGACCGCCTCGCGCGCGGCGGCCGTCACGCCGCGCCGCCTGCGTCGCAACGCCTCCTCGTCCTCCGGGCGGCGCTCGATGATCTCGGCTCTGCGTCGGCCCTCTGAAGACGGCTGGCGCGTTGCGGGCGGCTCCGGCGCGGGCGCAGGGGCGTGCGCGCCGCCCGCCTCAGTTCCCTGCGGGACGATGACGGAGGCGGTCCTGCGCGGCTCAGTGGCCACGCGCGGCGGCCCCTCTGTGGCGGCTTCGGCGGGCGGCGGCCCCGCGGCCGAAGCGGCGTCGCCGTCGTCCGCCTTCCGCAGGGACTTGCCACACTGCGGGCAGTAGATCGCGCCGCCGCGAACCGACGCGCCGCAGTCCGTGCATCGTCGTGCAATCTCAGGTTCCATAAAAGCTAATGATGAATGATGAATGCGGAATGATGAATTAAAGACAATCGTTCTTAATTCATCATTCATCATTCCGCATTCATCATTTCCTCTTAAATTCTGTGCATGGCGTTGAAGAGGTCTTCGCGCTGCGCGTAGATGCGGACGCCGAGGCGGTCGCCGGCGGCGCGAAAACGGTCCTTGAGGGCGGCAGCCGTCTCCGCGGCGCGCGACATGTCGGCGATGATGATCATGGCGAACTTGCCGCGCACCACCGTCTGATTGATGTCTATGATGCTGCAACCCGCCTCGGCCAGGACCTGCGAGACGCCCGCGACGATGCCAGGGTGATCCACACCGAAGACGGAGACGATGAGGCGCTCGGCCGAGCCCGCCTCGCGCGCCTCGCGCTCGCGCGCGTTCGTCGCAGCCCCGTCGCTCGTGTGGCGGCCGTTCGCCACCACGGGCTCGACCGCGCGGTAGACGTCCGTCACCAACTGCTCGACCACGGACTCGTCCGCGCTCGCCCCGAGCCGCCCGTAGACGGCGCGCGTGATGCGATAGATCAATTCCTCGTCAGCCATAAATCAGAAACCAGTTTTCAGTTTCCAGTTTTCAGTTTTCAGCAAAGACAATTTGCTTTTTCTGAAAACTGGAAACTGAAAACTACCTCCCGTTGTCCGTCGTCCGCAGCTCGTGCGCGGCGTCGATCAAATCGTCGGAGCGCGCGTCCTGCAAGTCCATGCGGTCTACGATGCCGACGACCGCCGCCTCGATAGACATCTCCTGGTTGCCGATGGCCGAGCGCGCGGCCTTGCCGTAGGCGCACATGACCGTCTCGCCTATTCCGGCCCCGAGGCGGTCTGCGACGACGACGATGTTCTTGGTCGGCTCCTTGTCCAGGTCGTAAGGATGGACAATCAAAAATCGGACGCCCTCCAGATCGGGCGTCTTCTTCGTAGACCAGACCGTGCCAACGACTTTTCCGAGAAACATTATTTTATGCCGTATCTCTCTTACGCCACGGGCAGACGCTGATTCGTCAGCCTCTCAAAGGCTCCGTTTAATTGCCGCTCAAGCTCGCCGTCTTCTGGATGCTCCAAAATAATCCTCACCAGATGATCGTCGGGATACCGGTGCGGGTTGTTGCGCTGCAACGCGCACAAGAAATCGCTGACCCGATGCTGAATCTCGTTGATACGACGCATGCGCTGAGGATTGGTTAAGCTATCCCCGCCCACCTCATAGCTATCGCGCGCGATGATGGTCAACTCATGCATGAGTTGCGTGATGAACTCTTCCTTATCTTTGGAAGAGTAAGACACAAAAACAGTACATGCCTTATCAGGAGTCATCCTAAAATCCCGCTGCCGTCAGACAATTTCTCGCTCCAGATTGTCAGTATCGAATCCCCGCTCTTCAAGAACCTTGACGCGAACGTTGCCGTTAAGAATTCGCCCGTCAGGTTTGACCTTCAATGCTTCGCTCCTGCCCGGACGTAAAGATTCGACTATCTCTTTAGTGCTTTGCCTCCGCCAAAATTGCACCGAAAAGCGGCTCGCGCCTGCCTCCAGCGTCTCGTCGGAGTGTATACGCCGGAGCGCCGGCCAATTCTCTTTTTCGGCCACGACCGCTTCACGCTTTCGCGAAAACCTCCGCCGGGTCGCCCAGGTCGCGCGCCGAGGGCGTGATGATGGTGCGGGCGTTGACGTAAATCTTTTCGCCTTTCTGGATGGCGCGGCGCACGTCGTCTTCGCTGACGAAGTCCACGGGCTTGCGCGCGTTGCCATTGGCCGCGGCTTGTTGTCCGCCGTTGGTTTGCGTCGCGGGCGGTGGCGGCGCGGCTGGCGGTGGCGGCGTTGCGCTACGCGCCGGAGCAGCGCCGCCGTTGCCGCCGTTCGCTTCCATGGCAGTGGGCGCGGCTTCAGCGTGCGGCGCGGCCGCGGGCTGCGCGTACATGCTGCCGGCCTCCACGTCAATCGTGGGCTGCGCGGGCGCGGGCGACGAAGTCGGGTGCAGCTCGGCGCGCTGTCCGCCGCGCCCCGCCAGGAAGCGGTCAACGATTGCGGCGATCTCTCCGCGGTCTATCGCGCGCTGCGGCGCGGGGGCCGCAGGAGACGCGGCGAGCGCAGGCTGTTGCTGCGCGGCCTCAACTGGCTTCTGCGCCGCGGCCGCCGGCCTGGCGCTCTTCACGGGGCGCGTCTCGAACGCGACGCGCTTGATGTCCATCAAGTGTAGGGGCGAGACGTTGTCGGAAGTGACGTTGCCGCCCCAAGAGCCGCAGCCCAGAGTCATAGAAGGCGGCAGCCCCGTCGAAAAACCTATGGCCCCGTGCGTCGTCGGCGAATTGACGATCACGCGCGAGGCTGGCATCTCGCGGCCGTAGTGGACGGCCGCCTCGCGCGAGCGTGTATGCACGCCGGCCGTGTGGCCCATGCCGCCGTAGCTCAGGATTTCAAAGCAGCGGGCCGCGCCCTGCTCTATCCCGTCCACGACGTAGAAGGCCAGGACGGGCGAGAGCTTCTCCATCGAGAGCGGGTGGTCGCGGCCGACGCCGCCCACGTCTGCAATCAAACAGCGCGTGCCCGGCGGGATGCTCAGGCCCGCGAGCTTGGCGATGTGCTCCGCGGACTTGCCGACGATTGCCGGGTTGAGCGAGCGTTGCGGCGTGGCGACGACCTTCGCCAATTGGTCCGCTTCCGCCGCGTTCAGGAAATGGCCGCCCTGCCCTTTGAACTGCTCGCGCAAGGCTTTCTCGATGGACGCGTCCGCGACGACCGCCTGTTCGGAGGCGCAGATCGTGCCGTTGTCGAAGCACGTCCCGGTCAAAATATCTTGCGCGGCTTTAGCCACGTCGGCCGTCCGCTCGACAAAGACTGGCACATTTCCTGGGCCGACGCCGAAGGCCGGTTTGCCCGAAGAATAAGCCGCGCGCACCAACCCGATGCCGCCGGTCGCCAGGATGACGGCCGTCTGCTTGTGCTTCATCAGCGCTTCGGTGCCTTCGATGGTCGCGGAGGTCATGCAGCCTATGGCGTCGGCCGGCAGGCCCTCTTTGACGGCGGCGTCGCGCACGACCTTGACCGTCTCGTTGATGCAGCGCGCGGCCGAGGGGTGCGGGCTAAGCACAATGGCGTTGCGCGACTTGATACTGATGAGACACTTGAAGATGGCCGTGGAGGTCGGGTTCGTGGAGGGGATGATGCCGGCGACGACGCCGCGCGGGCTGGCGATCTCGACCACGTCCTTCGTCTCGCCCACGACGCCGACGGTGCGCAGGCCCTTGAAGTAGTTCCAGACATCTTCGGCGGCGAAGCGGTTCTTCTCGCGCTTGTCGTCTGCGACGCCGAAGCCCGTCTCCTCGACGGCTATTGCGCCGAGGCGCGCGGCCTCTCTGAGCGCCGCCTTCGCCATCGCCTCGCAGATGCGGTCGATCTTGGCCTGGTCGAAGCGCGCCAACTCCACCTGTGCGCGGTGCGCCGCCTCGACCAGATCGCGCGCCTGCTGCACGGACACAAGGTCTTTATCAACTGACATGACGACACCTCCGAAAAGCAGGAGTCAGAAGTCAGAAGACAGAAGTCAGGAGAAAAGAGAATCTGTGATGGCGGCTGTCGCCTGTTACATTCTGACTTCTGACTTCTGACTCCTGCGTTCTGCCTTTGTCACTTCGCTTTCTCCCTGTTGTTCTCGCGCACGCCCGCGCCCGCGCGGCCCTGGTCGCCTTCACCGAGTTGGCCGGCGCTGCCCGCGCCGATGGCGCGCTCGTCGGGGCTGTAGCCCGTGCGGCCGTTGGTGGGGAGCACGCGCTCGACTTCACTGTGCGGGCGGGGGATGACGTGGACGCTGATCAACTCGCCGACACGACGCGCAGCGGCCGCGCCCGCGTCCGTCGCGGCCTTGACCGCCCCGACGTCGCCGCGCACGAAGATCGTCACATAACCCGCGCCGATATACTCTTTTCCTAATAGCGTGACGTTGGCCGCCTTGACCATCGCGTCCGCCGCTTCGACCGCGCCGACGAACCCTTTGGTCTCGACCATGCCGAGTGCTTCGAGAGGCATGACTTTGCTCTCCTCTTTCTGTTGTAGAAGTTAAAAGCGACTTGCCTGTTTATCTAACTTCGCAATCGTATTCCTCTGTGCCCCAAGAATCAAGTATGACGGCGAGCCGAACTCCCGCGCTCAACCGTCGCGGCTCGTGCGAGAAGCTTGCTATCACAGTTAGACTCTTAACTAATAATAGTTTGACAACGTTTTGCACGGCACGCTATAGTGCGCGCCAATGGGTTTTTACCTGACGGGCCGCGTGAGTGGCGAACACGAGTGAAAGGTGGCGGCGGCGGCCGGTCGGATGAATTTTCTTTCTAAACTGATTCCGAGTAAAATTCGGTTCTGCCCGATCAGACCTCTAGGGGCGGAAGTAGATTGGTGATGGCAGCTTCTTTCGGAGAGGAATTGCGACTCGCACGCGAGGCGCGCGGGATTTCTCTACGCCAAATCTCTGACCAGACGCGCATCTCCATACGTTACCTCGAAGCCATCGAGGCCAACGACTACAAGCGTCTGCCGGGGGGCATCTTCAACCGCAGTTTCATCAAAGCCTACGCCAAGCAGATCGGGTTCGACGAGAAGGCCGCGCTCGAAGGCTACATGCGGACGGCGCGCGAGCATGGCGAGTCGCCCGACGAGGTGACGACCACGCCCTACAAGTCGCACGTCTACACGGACGGCGGCACGCGCTCGCCGCTGGTCACGGTGCTGCTCTCGGCGCTGATCCTGGCGATTCTCGGCCTCGGTGTCTGGGCCGTCCTGCACTGGTATCAACGGCGCGAGCCCACGCGCGAAAACAACGCGCCGCAGACGCCCGTCGCCAACAACACGCAGGCGGCGAACGGCAACACGCCGCAGCCGACGCAAAGCCTGCCCGCCCCCGAATTCAGGAACATCAACCTCACGGCGAAGGGGAACGTCTACGTCAGTTGGATAGTGGACGGCAAGAAATCCTCCGGGAGGTTCATCGGGCCGGACAAGCCCGCCGTGGCGCTGGAGCCCACAGACCGCTTCACCCTGCGCTATGATAAGAAGGACGCCTCGCTGATCGAGATCACGATTGACGGCCGCCCCGTCAAGGCTGTGCCGGACGACAGGTCTCAGTTAGAGATTACGAAGGATAATTACGCAGAGTTTGTACGGTAAAAGCTGGCCGCCCCGTGTCGCGCGTGCGCGAGCGCGCGCAAGCTTCGGGGCTGCCCTTCATACCGTCGGCGCAAAAGTAGTGTCAAACGAGTGCCCGCTTGCCATCGGCCGCGGGCAATTTTGTTTTCGCTAACTGCCGGCGACGGTTTTACCATTTACGATTTACGATTTACGATATGCGGAGGAGCAAGGACAAGCCATGATAACGCCCAATATTCCAGAAGGGCTCACCTTCGACGACGTGCTGCTGGTGCCCGCGCGCTCGGACGTGCTGCCCACTGAGACCGACACCTCCACGCAGTTCACGCGCGGCATCCGCCTCCAAATCCCGCTCTGTTCGAGCGCGATGGACACCGTGACCGAGGCCGCGCTCGCCATCGCCCTGGCCCAGCAGGGCGGCATCGGCGTCATCCACAAGAACCTCTCCGTCGAGCGGCAGGCGGAAGAGGTGGACAAGGTCAAACGCTCTGAGTCGGGCATGATCGTAGACCCAGTCACCATCAGGCCCGACCGCCCCGTCTCGGAGGCGCTCAACGTGATGGAGCGCTACAAGATCAGCGGCGTGCCCGTCGTGGACGAGGACGGCCACCTCGTCGGTATCATCACCAACCGCGATTTGCGCTTCGAGACGCGGTTCGAGATTCCCGTCTCCGAGGTGATGACCAAGCAGCCGCTCGTCACCGTCCCCGTCGGGACCACGCTCGATCAGGCCAAGGCCGTGCTTCAAAAGCACCGCATAGAGAAGCTGCTCGTCATTGACGACGCCAAGCGCATCAAGGGGCTCATCACGGTCAAGGACATCCAGAAGGCCATCAAGTATCCGAACGCTGCGAAGGACGACCTGGGCCGCCTGCGCGTCGCCGCTGCCATCGGCGCGACCGGCGACTTCCGCGAGCGCGCGGACGAGCTGGTCAAGGTCCGCGTCGATTGCCTCGTCATAGACACGGCGCACGGCCACTCGTCGCGCGTCGTCGAGGCGGTGCGCGAAATCAAGAGTCGCTACGCGGACGTGCAACTCATCGCTGGCAACGTCGGCACGGCCGAGGGCACGCGCGAGTTGATTGACGCGGGCGTTGACGCTGTGAAAGTCGGTATCGGGCCTGGCTCGATATGCACGACGCGCGTCGTCACTGGCGCGGGCGTGCCGCAGATTACGGCGATCCGCGACTCTGTGGAGGCGGCGAAGGGGACTGGTGTGCCAATTATCTCGGACGGCGGTGTGAAATTCTCAGGCGACGTGGCGAAGGCGATTGCCTCTGGCGCGGACGTGGTGATGATTGGCTCCTTGTTCGCGGGCACAGAAGAAGCGCCCGGCGAGGTGATTCTCTTTCAGGGTCGCTCGTTCAAGACCTATCGCGGGATGGGCTCCATCGGCGCGATGCGCGAGGGCTCGCGCGACCGCTATGCCCAGGAGCGCACGGAAGTCGAATCAAAGCTCGTCCCCGAAGGCATAGAGGGGCGCGTGCCCTACAAGGGGACGCTCGCAGACATGGTGACGCAGCTCGTCGGCGGCCTGCGCGCCGGGATGGGCTACACGGGCTGCCGCAACATACGCGAGTTCCAGGAGAACACGCGCTTCGTCCGCATCACCTCGGCCGGCCTGCGCGAGTCGCACGTCCACGACGTCATCATCACGAAGGAAGCGCCGAACTACAGGTTGGAGTAAGTGGGGACTTCAAGGAGCTGGGAGTTAAGGTTTCCAAACCGCGACACGTAGCAAGTCGGGGGAAGAGTCGGCTATCAGTTTAAAGTCTCGCAGGTTTTGCGTTGCAATTCCGTATCCGTGTGCCTGGGCCGTCGCGGCAATGAACAAATCTCTCCAGTGTTTTTGCAGTTGCTGTCCGGTAAGACGCGGGTAGATATGTGCAGTGATGGCGGCGGCCCTTTGTTCCCACGGTAAAACATCACAAGACTCGCTCAACTTTTTAATTCTATCTTTATACTGCTGAGCCTGGCCTGCCGTAATCCTGTTTTTCCTCTCTTCATCTTCAACGCCATACAACGCCTCAAAGACTGTCATTGAAGTCAAAGCCGGAACAGAGTTCAATCTTTTAAAATGTTCAAAAATCTCCCGCAAAACATACGACTGCCCACTCCTCCAGTGAGTGAAGACATCGTTATCAAGCACAAGTGGGGTTTCAGGGAGCGCCGGGCCAAGAGGCATAAGTGAGTCTCGTGCTATTTGTTGTCCGTTCAGAAAGCTTGCTCATCCAACTCAGGGCGGGCCGTGATTGCGACCTTCTGCTCCTCCGTTAACCCCTCTAGAGTAGCGGCGGCTAGAGCGTGATAGCGCTCAACGATAGCCGCGTTAAGGTACGGCTCCAAATCAATCAGAGCCTGTATTTTTGGCTCCCACGATACCTCTGACGGATAAGTGTTATCTATGAATTCGTATCTATCTCGCCCGGTAAGAGAATGAACCTCTATATTAATTTCCCGTCCGTCTCCGGCTTCTAGCTGCCTGAGGACTTCGTCGGCGTTCGTGACGACTGCGTCTTCGATGGTGACCGTGGCGCGCCCGAGGTTGATAGGCTGGCCGAATACGGTCTCACTAATAGACTGTTCTGGTAACGGCCAGCTTGAAGATTGAACAGCTTGGGCAAACAGGAAAGCATTCTCTTGCGTGGCGGTGGCTGAGATGTTTAAGCTCCCGCCCGGCCACACTAAGGAGCGATCAACTATGGCGTGATACACAAAGGCAATTCTCTCGATCTCTCTTTCCGAGACGGCGGAAGGAAGGAAGAACTGCTTACCCGCCGCCTTCTCGATGACCATTAGCCTATATGCCATCTGCCTCCTCTTCAGCATCTTACTTATTTCTAAAAGAGGAGTCTCGAAGTTCAGAATGGTACTTACTTCCGGCTCAGCGATTTTCAAATCAAAGCTGCCAACCAGCCCTATAACGGCCAACAGAGTGTTGGCAACGAAATGGGCGCGTGGTCGTTGCGCTTCGATCTTGTAGAGTAGAGAGAACTGTCCAGACTTGAATTTATTTTCCTGCTCAATGCTTTGCCCCGTGAGGTTCAGGTCAAGATAGACATCATCGTCAACGATGAACCGGGCTGTGATCTTGCCATCATCTATAGTCGGGCTATCTACAATAGGAGCTTCTAGTTGGTAAAGGACTCCGGGGGCATTGATAAGCAATGAAAGCTTAGAACCTAGCTTAGGCAAAGGCAGAGAAAGAGGAACACTGCCTTGAATGATGGGGTCTGTCACAGGTTGGTCAAGGGTGACAGTACTCATAGTTTTTGCCCTCGCTTATCTACCTGACCATTAATATACGTCAAATCGGGAGATTTGAGTTAGAAGTTTCTCTATCTCGACGGCGAGCCTTGAGCGGGCGAAGGCAGCGTCAAATTATCGTTTGGAATATAATGAACCCGTGTCCAAGAAGGTCTTAATCCTCTCGGCCTCAGCAGGCGCGGGCCACGTCCGCGCCGCCGAGGCCATCGAGCGCGCGTTCCTTGAGACGAACGCGGCGGCGGAAGTCCGCAACGTGGACACACTCCAGTACACGAACAAGGTCTTCCGCCACCTCCACTCGAAGGCTTACATAGAGATGGTCAACAAGATGCCGGAGGTGCTCGGCTGGCTCTACGACCATTTGGACAAGCCCTGGAAGAACGAGCGCCGACGCCTCGCGCTCGACAAGCTCAACGCGCGCCCCTTCGTCAAGATGCTCAAGGAGTATGACCCGGACATCACGGTCTGCACGCACTTCCTCCCCGCCGAGATCATCTCCTGGCTCAAGGCCAAGGAGCGCATCACCTGTCGCCAGGCCATCGTCGTCACCGACTTCGACGTTCACGCCATGTGGCTCTGCCGGCACTAC
This sequence comes from uncultured Acidobacteriota bacterium, assembly GCA_963848875.1. GTDB lineage: Bacteria > Acidobacteriota > Blastocatellia > Pyrinomonadales > Pyrinomonadaceae > QHXM01. The sequence continues at coordinate 1,468,980 of CAWKFJ010000005.1, read as the reverse complement.
GAGCACTACTTCGTCGCGCTCGACGAGACTCGCCTGCACCTCGAAAAGCTAGGCGTCCCCGCCTCTAAAATCACCGTCTCCGGAATCCCCATTGACCCCGTCTTCGCTGTGCCAAAAGACAAGCGCGAGATGCGCGCCAAATACGGACTCAAGCAGGACGTGACGACCATCCTGGTTTCGGCTGGCGGCTTCGGCGTCGGCCCCGTCGAGAACATCCTGCGCTCGCTCGCCGCGGACCTGCGCAGCCCCGCGCAGGCGGTCGCTCTCTGCGGCCGCAACGAGAAGTTGAAAGAGCGTATAGACAGTTTCGCAGCGGCCCTTCCGCCCGCCGGTTCGTTCTCCGTCAAATCGGTCGCGCACACGACCGCCGTGGACGAATACATGGCGGCCTCGGACATACTGCTCGGCAAGCCCGGCGGCCTGACCACCTCGGAGGCGCTCGCGCGCGGCCTGCTTTTCGTCATCGTCAACCCGATTCCCGGACAGGAGGAACGCAACTCGGACCACCTGCTCGAAGAGGGCGTCGCCATACGCTGTAATAATCTGCCCGTGCTCGCCGATAAAATAGACCGCCTGCTCGCAGACCCCGCGCGCATGGACGCGATGCGCGCCAACGCCCGCCGCCTCGCGCGCCCAGACGCCGCCCGCGATATCGTCGCCAGGTTGAACTCACTCGCCTAAAACCAGCCCGGCCGGAGGTTTCCGTTTCCGCCGACACCCACCTGCGGGCGGCCCCTGAAATGTTTTACCTCCAAGTGGCATATTGATTGGACACAGCCCCGAAATACACCCACACCGGAGGAGCACACAGAAATGGCTAACCTGGCTAACGTACCTGGCATCGAGAACGTCAGCGAAGAGTTCAAAAATAAGGTCGTGCAGATTGCGGCCGACGTCGAAACCGACCCCAACTTCCTGCTGGCGATCATGAGCTTCGAGACCGGCGGCTCTTTCAGCCCGAAGGTAAAGAACCCGGTCAGCGGCGCGACCGGCCTTATCCAGTTCATGCCGAAGACGGCGCAGAACCTGGGGACCAGCATCAGCGCCCTGGAGAAGATGACGGCCGTCGCCCAGTTGGACGTCGTCGCGCAGTACTTCAAACCATTCAAGGGGCGCTTAAAGACCCTTGAGGACGCGTACATGGCCGTGCTCTACCCGAAGGGCATCGGCAAAGGGAGCGGCTTCGTGCTGTTCAAGAAAGGGACCATCCAGTACAAGCAGAACCAGGGCCTCGACCTCAACGGCGACGGCTCGGTTACAGTCGGCGAAGCCGCCAAGCGCGTGCGCGACAGGCTGGGCACGGGCTCGGCCGACATCGAAGAGGCGATGGTGCTGCGCAGGGGCATGGAGAGCCCCGAAGTGGAGAGCTTGCAGGACGAATTGATCGACCTGGGCTACATGACGCTGGAGGAGAAGAAGACCGGCCCAGGGAAGTTCGGCCCGCTCACGGAGAACGCCGTCAAAGAGTTTCAGCGCGACAACCTGCTGACGGACAACGGCATCTACGACCTGCCGACCCAGGCGGCCATCCGGCAGTTGAACGAGGGCGTACAATTCGGCGCCCAGGGCGGCGTCGTGCGCGGCCTGCAAGAGCGACTCGTCGCGCTCAAGCTGATGACCAAAGCGCAGGCAGCGACGGGGCCGGGAATCTTCGGCAAGCTGACGCGCGCCTCGCTCATCCAGTTTCAGCTCGACAACAACATCACGCCGAGCGGCATCCTGACGGACGTCACCTACAACCTGCTGCACAAAGTTGCGCCCAAGGCGACGCCGGTCGCGGCCGGGTCGAATAATGCCGTGGACACTCTCTTGCCGGAGCGCGGCGACGGCTTCAGGACTTTTCTGCGCGAGCCCGGCGGGGCCACTCAGTTCGGGACCGCGCCCATGATTAACGCCCTGGTGGATTTGGCCCAAAGATGGTTCCTCACTCACCCCGAAGTGCCCGTGCAGTACGGTCACATCAGCCGGAAGGGCGGCGGCCCATTTGTCAGCACCGTTAACCCTGGCACGCTCGCCCACAAAACACACAAGAACGGGCGCAACGTGGACATCCGCCCCATCAGAAAAGATAACCTGATGGCGGCTACGGACATCAATCAAGCCAACTACGACCCGGCGCGCACCAAGGAACTCGTGCTGCTGATTAAGCAGAAGCACCCTGGCGCAGTCATCTACTTTAACGACCCGAAACTGACTGCCCAGGGGCTGACCCAAAAGGTCACGGGCCACCACAACCACCTGCACCTGATCTTGCCTTAGACTCGGTTACTCCCTCAGCAAGGCGCGCCGGACTCTTACGAGACGGCGCGCCTTTCCTTATATCTTACGCCCCTCGTGTGGAAATCCGGGATGACGATTCGACCGGCAACACTACCACGCCGAACCTGACCTACCGGAACGACGCAGAAACGGGGCGGGGACTCTCAAAAGGTTCCCGCCCCGTTTTCATCTTTGCCGGTTATGACTGTAAGCTAAACCTGCACGAATTATCCGACAGGTGTCTGAAAAGCAATGATGAACGAGGAATGATGAATGATGAATTAAAGACAGTTGCCTTTTAATTCATCATTCATCATTCCGCCCGCAAAGTTGCTCTTCCGCGGCACTGAGGTTGCTGCCAATGACGCGAGTGTGATGAAGAAACGGACGGCAGCTCTCATCTGGAACCCGCAGGCGGGGCGCGGCGGGGCGAGTCGCGCGCGCGAGGTTGAGCGCTTCTGTGCCAGTTTGCGGAAGCGCGGGATCGCGGTCGAGGCTTTCGGCACAACCGGCCCGAACGACGCGGCGCGCCTGGCCGCCGAGTTGACCCACGGCGGAGGCGCGCGCGACGTGATCGTTTCGGGCGGCGACGGGACGATTAACGAGGCGCTGCAAGGGTTGGTCGGGACGGAGGCGCGGCTGGCCGTCTGGCCGCGTGGGACTGCCAACGTGCTGGCGCGCGAGTTGAAGCTGCCTTTCGACGCCGAGCGCGCCGCGGACCTCATCGAGCGCGGGCGCGCCGCACGCGTGTACGTCGGCTGCGCGCACATGGAGACGACGGGCGAGCGGCGCTACTTTTTCCTGATGGCCGGCATCGGCCTCGACGCGGAGATCGTCAGCCGCGTGCGCCCGCGGCTCAAGCGGCGCGTCGGCGAGGCCGCCTTCTGGTACTCTGGCCTCGGACATTTGGCACACTGGCAGCCGGTCCCCTTCAACGTCGAGGTCGAGGGCCGCACGCTGCCCGCCACGTTCGCGGCCATCGGCAAGGCCGCGCACTACGGAGGGAACCTCGCCATCACGCCCCGCGCGCAGATGGCCGAGCCCGATTTTGAAATCTGCGTCGTAGACTCTACGAGCCGCCTGCACTTCCTCCACCTGCTCTCGCACGCGCTGCGCCGCCGCGGCGTCGCCGAAGAGATGCGCGGCGTCCACTTCATACGCGCCGCCCGCGCGCGCGTCACCGGCGACGTGCCCGTCCAGATCGACGGCGAGCTGACCGGCCGCCCCCCAATCACCTTCGAGATCGCCCCCACGCCAATAGACATCATCAGCTAGCGCGCGGTTCCCTCAGCCCCGTCAGGGGCGATTGAAAATAGCCCAGCAATTTATTGCTGGGGATAGCGCGATAAAACGATTGAGTCCCGTAGGGACGACAGAAGATTTCGGTCATCCCTACGGGACTCGAATATTTTTTGGCTCAATTCCCAGCACTGAAGTGCTGGGCTATTTTCAATCGCCCCTGACGGGGCTAAGACCTATCTATTTTTCACTGCCTTCCATCCATGCTTCGCGCAGACGCCGCTGCTCGGGCGTGGCGGCGGGGAGTTCTTCAAGGCGGTAGGTGAAGGTGTCGGGCGGGGCGGGCGTGATCACTTTTTTGAGGGTCTGCCCGTCGCGGTTGATGGTCAGGGGCATCGGCTCGCCCTGTTTGAAGCGGCCGACCGTGTCCGCGAAATTCTGGTCCGTGACTTTCGTGTCGCCGACGTGGGTGATGAGGTCGTCGCGCTTGAAGCCCGCGTCCTCGGCCGGCGAGTTGTTGCGTATGTTCGTCACCCTCACGCCGCCCGCGTCGCCCGCGCCGACGCTGAGACCGACCGCGGGCTTGGCCGGGACTTCGCGCGCGAGGCGGAGGCCGACAGCAGTGAACGCCTCGTCGTAGGGCGGAGTCTCGACGCCGCGCACGTAGCGGCCGAAGAAATCTTTCAGGCCCGCGCCCCCGACCTCCGCCGCGGCGCGCTCGAAGTCCTCGCTCGTGAAGCCGCGCCCGCGCAGGTAGTAGCTCGCCTTCGGACTCTTCACATAAAACTCCTCGTAGAGCCGGCGCAGCACGTCGTCGAGCGATGCGCGCCCGCCCGTCTGCTTCCTGATGAGGAGGTCTAGGACGAGCGCCAGCACCTCGCCTTTGTAATAGTAGTTGACCGACGTGTTGCTCAGGTTCGTGCGTTGCGCGTCCGGGTCGCCGTCCAGAAACGGCGCGAGGACGGAAGAGTCTTCGACGCTCATCAAGCGGCTGCCCTGGCCGTTCTCGACGCCCTGTATAACTTCGCCGAGCCGCTGCCAGAGCTGCGCTTCGGTCCAGAGCCCCGCGCGGCGCATCATCAGCTCGCCGTAATACTCGGTCACGCCCTCTGCGACCCACAAGCCCCGCGTCGAGACGGGGCGCGTGAAGTCCCACGGCCCAAGCTCCGCGGGCCGCAGCCGCTTAACGTTCCAGACGTGGAAGAACTCGTGCGCGGCCAGCTCCAGCGTCAGGTCGTAGGTCTCACGGTCTGCGAGCTTCCCCGAGACGATCATGTTCGTGGAGTCCAGGTGCTCCATCCCGTCAACCGAGCGCCCGTCGTTGGCGAAGTGAATCATGAAGGTGTAGGAGTTGAACTCGGGCGCGCCCCACATGCGCGTCTGCGCGCGCACGATCTTCTCCAGGTCGCGCACCAGGCGCTGGCGGTTGTCGCCTTCGTCGCCGAACGAGTGGACGACGACGCGGTAGGTCTTCCCGTCCGCCTTGAACTCGTCCACAGTCCAGTCGGGCGCGATCTCTGTCGGCGCGTCGATCAGGAGGTCGTAGTTGTCGAACCGCCACTCACGCTGGTCCGGGCCGGCGCTGCTCGCGTTGACGACGCGCCAGCCCGGCGGCGGCTCGATTGAGAGGCGCAGAGGGACTTGCTTGTGGCCGACGACGTACATGAAGACGGAGCCGCCATTGAAGTTGGCGTGGCGGTCGTCCAGTTGCGAGAAGGTGCCCGAAAGGTCGTCGCCGAAGACCTTGTACTTGAAGGTCACGGAGCGTGCGCCGCGCAAGGGCACGCGCCACGTCTGGTCGTCCAGGCGCGCCAGCGGCAGCGGCGTGAGCTTACACATCGCGCCGGGCGGGCACGCGCCCGCGGCGGCCTGGGTCTCCTGCACGTTCTTGGCGAAGTCGAAGACGGCGTAGCGGCCGGGCGACCACTTGGGCATCTGAAAATCCAGATACTCGGCGCGCGCGCCGTCACTCAATTCGGCCGTGATCGTCACTTCGAAGAGGTGCGAGACGGGGCGCGACATCGCCAGGCGGTAATGGAGCGAGGCGAGCGGCGCGTCAGCATTCTGGGCCAGAGCCCAGGCCGACGAGCAGAGGAGGAGCGCCAGGAGGCTTGCGGCGCAGACGTAGAATCGTGGGAGGCGGTGAGTCATGACGTTTGTGTCTCTCCATGTGCGGCACAGATACTCTGAGGCCCAGCGAGGCTTGAGGTCCAGGGGTCGCGTGATTATCTGCGTTTCCCGGTCGTCTGTCAAAAGAAATAAACCCGGCCGCCCAGCCGTAGAGTTGACTCGCCCGGCCGGTTTAGCATAGAAGTGCTCCGTGGCACACGACGTCTTTATCAGCTACAGCTCGAAGGACAAGGCGGTCGCGGACGCGGTCTGCGCCGGGCTCGAAGCCAGAGGCTTGCGCTGTTGGATCGCGCCGCGCGATGTCCCCGAAGGCGCGGACTGGGACGAAGCGAACGTGCGCGCCATCGCGGAGAGCCGTGTGATGGCGCTCGTCTTCTCTGCGCGCGCCAACGAGTCGCAGCAGGTCGGGCGCAAGGTCAACATAGCCATCGAACGAGCGGTCACCATCGTCCCGTTCCGCATAGAGGACGTGACGCCCTCCGGCCCCCTGAAGAGCCGGCTGGACGCGACACACTGGCTCGACGCCCTGACCCCGCCGCTGGAAGCGCACATAGACAAGCTCGCGGACAACCTCACGCGGCTGCTCGCAGAGAGAGGCGGCCGCCCACTCGCCGAGACGGCCGAAGGCCCCGAAGCTGCGCCGCCCGCAAGGCGCGGCGTGAACAGGATTTTACTGGTGACCAGTGTGCTCGGCGTGCTCGCGCTCGCCGCGCTGATAGGCATCCTGGCGTACAGGTGGAGCCGGAGCGGAGGGCGCTACGGCCGCGGCGGCGGAGGCGGGAGAGGCGATCAGCGCGCCGGGGACGAAAACCGCCCGCCCCCTTCACCGTCCGAGACGAGCGGCGGCCCGCTCGGGCAGGCGCTGCACTGCACCCCGCCGGAGAACTACGAGCTGCGCTGCCGCGGCGGGGGCGAGATGAAGCTGACGTTCGACTCGCCGGGCGAAGGGGGCCGCCGCCTGTTGAAGATACGCTTCAAAAGAGGGTCGAAGCCGGCGACCGCAGGATTGAACCCTGGCGAATGCGCCTGGGTGGACCGCGCCGTCAAAGAGGACGAGCCGGACACCATCATCCGTTACGTTTCGGGGCCGAACGTCCCTGTCGTCACGAGCCTCAGGGACGCGGACAAATATTGGGGCTTCTGCGCGAGCGACCACGGAGACTACTTCGGCGTGCTGGAGTCTGGAAGGGCGAATTAGAATGCGGAATGATGAATGATGAATGATGAATTAAAGACCTTTGCCTTTTAATTCATCATTCATCATTCCTCGTTCATCATTTTTCTTTATGACAGAGCGTCTTTACTATAGCGACTCACATCTGACGGAGTTCGAGGCGCAGGTCACGGGCGTCACCGCGCGCGTCAGCGGGTGGACTGCCGTCACGCTCGACCGCACGGCGTTCTACCCGACGGGCGGCGGGCAGTCGAGCGACACCGGCACGCTCAACGAGACGCGTGTCGTCGAGTGCATAGACGCCGAAGACGGGAGCGTGCTGCACGTCGTTCAGGGTCGCGGCCTCGAAGTCGGCGCGCAGGTCTCTGGGCGCGTTGACTGGCCGCGCCGCCTGGACCACATACAGCAGCACACGGGCCAGCACATCCTCTCGCAAGCCTTCATCGAACTCTTCGACGCAGAGACGCGCGGCTTCCGCATGCTCGAACAGTATTGCGAAGTGGACGTGGCGCTCGACGACCCGACGGAGGAGAAGATCGAGCAGGCGATAGACCTCGCCAACAGCATCATCTGGGAGGACCGCGCCGTCCACATACGGCAGGTGACGAAGGAAGAGGCGGCGAGCCTGCCGCTCAGGAAGGAGTCCGAGCGCGAAGGCTTGCTGCGCCTGATTGAGATAGAGGGCTTCGACCTGACGCCGTGCGGGGGCACGCACGCGCTCCGCACAGGCGAAGTGGGCCTCATCATTGCGCGCTCCTTCGAGCGTGCGAAGGGGCTGACGCGCGTTGATTTCGTCGCGGGCGGGCGCGCGCTCGCGGACTACCGCCGGGCCAACCGCACGGCGCGCAATGTGGCGGCCTATTTCAGCACCGCGCGCGACGAAGGACCCGCGTCGGTCGCGCGCCTGATGGATGAGAACAAGCAGCTCACTCGGCGTGTGCGCGCACTCGAAGAGGTCGCGGCGCGCGTCGAAGCGGAAGAACTGCTGAACGAGGCCGAGGCGCTGGCCGACGGCTCGCGCCTCTGCGCGCGAGTCTTTGACGGGCGCGACGCGGAGTCTTTGAAGAAGCTCGCGCTGGTCGTCGTCGCCCACCCGCAGGCAATCGCGCTGCTCGGCTCACGCGACGGCGACGCGGCCCGCCTCGTTTTCGCGCGCTCAGGCGATGCGCCCGGCGACATGAGCGCGCTCTTGCGCGAAGCCTGCCAACTGCTCGACGGGCGCGGCGGCGGCCGCCCCGAAATGGCACAGGGCGGCGGCGGCCACGTCGAAAAGCTCGAAGAGGCAGTCGAAGCGGCCGCGAACAGCTTGCGGCAGAATTCATCTGGGAACTCCTGACCGTGTTGGTGTAATATCCGCCACGAACTAATCCAGGCTTTCAGGCGCGTCAAGACTCCGAGCCAGGGGGGAAGCTCACTTAGACTCTCATCCTGACAGGAGGCTGGCCGTCCCATGACCGAGCAAACTTCCCGCAATCGTTCCCCTCGTTTCATCCTTCTCCTGGTCTTCGCGCTCGCGTGCGCTTCCCCACTCTCGGCGCAGACTTTCCGCGGCACGATTCTTGGCACAGTGACCGACCCGCAGGGGGCCGTCATACCCGGCGCGAAGGTCCTGGCCGTCAACACCGGGACGGGCATCATGCGCTCGACCGTGACGGACGGGGACGGCAACTACACCATCAGTGAGCTGCCGACGGGCGCGTACGAAATCAGGGTGCAGGTCACTGGGTTTCAGAACGCGACGGTGAAGAACGTGGTCGTAGAGGTCGCGGGCGAGCGGCGTGTTGATGTGGAGATGGCGCTCTCCGGCGTAGACACGGTCGTCCTGGTCGCGCCCGAAGCGCAGGTCGAGACGACGAACACGACGCTCGGCGGAACCATCCCGGCCAGACAGGTTCAGGACCTGCCGGTCAACGGGCGCGACTTCACGAAACTTCTAGTCCTCGTCCCCGGCGCGACCGGCGACCCTTCTGGCGCGACCGACTCGCCCGGCTCGTTCGGCCTCTTCAGCTCAAACGGCAACCGCGGCCGCTCGAACAACTACCTCCTCGACGGCACGGACATGAACGACGGCTACCGCAACCTCCCCGCCATCAACGAGGCCGGCGTCTTCGGCACGCCCGCCACCATCCTCCCCGTCGAGGCGATTGCCGAGGCCGCCGTCCTCGCGGACTTCGAGGCCGAGTTTGGCCGCAACTCCGGGGCCATCGTCAACCTCGTCACCAAGTCCGGCACCAACGAGTTTCACGGCTCGCTCTTCGAGTTCATACGCAACGACAAATTGGACGCGCGCAACGTCTTCAACCGCGAGCCCGCGCCGAAGACCGCGTTCCGCAACAACCAGTTCGGCTTCTCCATAGGTGGGCCAATCGTCCGCAACAAGACCTTCTTCTTCGCGGCCTACGAGGGGCAGCGCGAGCGCGTCGGCCTCAGTTCCCTGGCGCGCGTGCCCACCGCCGATGAGATCAACGCGCTCGGCGGCGCGACCAATCCGGTCATCGCAAACCTGCTCGCGCGCAACCCCTGGCCCGCCGTGAACAACCCCGTCCCGCTCTTCGACCCGAGCCCGAACGTATTAGTCTCGACCCGCGCCCTCAACGACGTGGACAGCTTCATCGGCAAGATCGACCACTCATTCAACGAGCGGAATCAACTGACGGGCCGCTACTTTTACGGGACGAGCGACCAGTCATTCCCGCTCGCCATCCTCGCCGGCAACGTCCTGCCCGGCTTCAACACCGTCACGCCGACCACCGTGCATCTGGTTTCGCTCTCGTACCTGAAGATTATTTCTCCGACGAAGGTCAACGAAGTGCGCTTCGGCTACAACCGCTTCGACGAGGGCTTCTTCCCCGAAGACCAGGACTTCGACCCGCGCTCCATCGGCCTCAACACAGGCGTCACCAGCGAGCGCGACTTCGGCCTCCCCTTCATACGCATCCGCAACGATCCCGTCTTCGGCTCCTCGCTCGCCTCGCTCGGCGCAACGCTTTCTGTGCCACGCGCGCGCGTCGATACCAACTGGCATTTCATAGACAACTTTTCATGGAAGCTGACCGGGCACGATTTGAAGTTCGGCTACGAGTTCCGCCGCACCTTCGTGGACGCCTTCTTCGACGCGGGCTATCGCGGCCGCCTCGACTTCGCCTCGCTACAGGATTTTTTAACTGGCACATTAAGCGGCGGGCGCCAGGCGCGCGGCGACTCCGAGCGCCAGACGTTTCAGAACTCGCACGCGCTCTACATCCAGGACAGTTGGCGCGCGAGCCGCCGCCTGACCTTGAACCTCGGCCTGCGCTACGACTACTTCGGCATCATCGACGAGAAGAACGGGCTTCTCAGCAACTTTGACCCGCAACAAGGGCTCGTGCTCGTGGGCACGAACGGGCTCGACACGCTCTACCGCCGCGACCTCAACAACTTCAGCCCACGCATCGGGCTGGCCTGGGACGTGACGGGCAAAGGCAAGACGGTCGTGCGCGCCGGCTGGGGGCTCTTCTACGACGCCTTCTCGCAAGACTTCTTCGTCGGGCAACTGCCCTTCAATACCTTCAACCCCGGCCCGGCCTACAACCCCGTCGGCCCCGCGCCCGTCCTCTTCTCCTTCTCGACCGTCGCGCAGATTCAGCCCGGTGTGCCAATTTTCACCGACTTCCTCGACTCGGATGTCTTCGCCGTTGACCGCGACCTGCGCACGCCCTACGTGCAGAACTTTAACTTCAACGTCCAGCAGGAACTCACGAAGGATGTCGTGCTGCAAGTCGGCTACGTCGGCTCGCAGGGGCGGAAGCTCTTCCGCTACCGCGACATCAATCAGCCCGTCAACCCTGCGGTCTCGACCGCGCGCCCGTTCGACAACGGCCCGTTCGCGCCCTCCGGCGGCACGTTCTTCTACGTCAACCACCTTGAGACGACGGCGAGTTCGAGTTACAACTCGTTGCAGACGAGCTTGACACTGCGCCAACGCGCGGGCTTCACCTCGACGGTCAACTACACGTGGTCACACTCGCTTGACAACGCCTCGGACGGGCAGGACTACGTCGCCAACGCCACGCAGCCGGACAACAGTTTCAGGACAGACCTGGAGCGCGCCAACTCCAACTTCGACGTACGCCACCGCTTCGTCGCCACTTTCAGTTACGAACTGCCGAACTTAATCAAGAGCCACCCGCGCATCGGCAAGGGCTGGCAGTTGAACGGCATCCTGACCCTGCGCAGCGGGAGCCCGTTCCACGTCAACTTGTTCGACGACTACAACGGCACGGGCGAATTCTTCCCGCGCCCGGATTTGGTCGGCGACCCTTACGCGGGCACGAGCTGGCCCGACAATTTTCTGAACCTCGCGGCCTTCGCCGTGCCGTGTACGCTCGACCCCGCGGGCGACGGGAGCGCGGCCTCCTGCCTCCCCGGCACGCAGCACTTCGGCAGCCTGGGCCGCAACTCCCTGCGCGGTCCCGGCTACAGCAACTTCGACTTCTCTCTGTTTAAGACGACGCCCATCACCGAACGCGTCGCGCTCCAGTTCCGCGCAGAGGTCTTCAACATCTTCAACCACCCGAACTTCGCCTCGCCGCTGCTCCCAGGCTTCGCGGCCGACGCGAGTTTTAACGGCATCGACCCCGTCACCGGCCGCGGCACAGGCTTTCTGCCCATCACGGTGACGCCCGACGTCGGCATCGGCAACCCCTTCCTCGGCGGCGGCGGCCCACGCAACCTACAGTTCGCCCTCCGCCTGACTTACTGAGCGCCTAGCCGCCGCGTTTCGCCTCTTGACACACGGCGGCGCGCTCCCTATCATTCTTACCGCGCGTGGGGCAGTAGCTCAGTTTGGCCGAAGCGCCGCGTTTGATATTTGAGTTACAATCAAGGTCACTTATGTCGAGACCGAGAAAGCCAAGGGCTTGTCGAATCTGCCCGAATCCTGTTAAGGATTACGTCGCCATCTATTGCAGTAATAGATGCCAGATGGAAGCGCAGTACCAAGCGTATATTGAGCGCTGGAAAGCCGGATTAGAGACAGGGGTGGCCGGAGCGGCGGCTATTTCAAAACACATTCGCCGATACTTTATCGAGAAGTGCGGAGAGAAATGCCAACAATGTGGATGGCAGGAGCGCAATCCTGTAACCAGGAAAGTTCCTCTGACCATAGACCATATTGATGGAGATTGCCTGAATAATACGGAGACAAATCTTCGGCTTTTGTGCCCAAATTGCCACTCGCTCACGCCGAGTTATGGTAATCTTAATCGGGGAAGAAGTCAGCGGTATTACAGGCGGGCGCAAGCAACGATGAGAAGAATTTTAGGGGACGCTGTATAGAGCACTAATAAGCAGGATTGTGGGGCAGTAGCTCAGCTGGGAGAGCGCGACGTTCGCAATGTCGAGGCCAGGGGTTCGATCCCCCTCTGCTCCACCAAAGACATCAATGAGTTTACAGCCGTCCAAGTGGCGGCTGTTTCTCTTTGGGTCTCTTTCACTTCAAAGAACACGCCCCGGGGAGGCGTTGCCCACCTGACAATTTCACTCTGCGCTCCGACTCTCGTCACCTGACGTGCGATAATCTGCGCAAGGCTGCCATCGCCTTGTTAAATCCAGAATGCATATTTTATCCATCGAAGCAATTAGTAAGAACTATGGCATCAGGCCGCTATTTGAAAACGTCAGCCTGGGCCTGGACTCAAGCGACCGCATTGGAGTAGTCGGCGCTAATGGCTCCGGCAAGACCACTCTCCTGCGACTCATCGCGGGCGCAGAGAATCCTGATTCCGGCCGGATAGTCTTCGCTGAAGGTGTATCCGTGGGCTATCTGCCGCAGAACCCGCCCTACGAGCCGGGTCGGAGCGTGCTGGACACGGTGTTTGCCGCAAGTGACGCCCGTACCAAATTACTCCACGACTATGAACTAGCATGCCGGGAGTTGGCGTCTGAAGGTGAGGAAGACCGGAGGCTGCTGAACCGCGTATCAGAACTGGCCCACGAGTTGGAGGTCTCAGGCGCATGGGAGATGGAGACGAATGCGAGACAGGTCTTGAGCCGGCTGGGCATCCACGACACCACCGCCCGGATGGAGGCGCTCTCGGGCGGCCAGCGAAAGCGCGTCGCCCTCGCGCACGCGCTGATTGAAAATCCCGATCTGCTCATTCTCGACGAGCCGACGAACCACTTGGACGCGGAAACCATTACCTGGCTCGAAACTTACCTGGGGCGCTATCGCGGAGCCCTCCTGCTCGTCACACATGACCGCTATTTTCTGGACCGGGTCACCAGCCGTATCCTGGAGATTGATCGAAAAAGCGTGCAGTCGTTCGCCGGGAATTACGCCTACTACCTGGAGAAAAAGGAAGAGCAGGAACTCGCGCGGGCCGCCGAAGGGCAGAAGCGGGAGATGTTAATCAAACGTGAGCTGGCGTGGCTTCGCCGCGGTGCGAAAGCCCGCACCCGTAAGTCCAAAGCTCGCATCGACCGTGCCGAAGCCTTAATGGCCCAACCGAAAGAGACGGCCCGGGCCGAACTCGACATCGCCGTCAGCTCAAGCCGAATCGGGAAGAAGATTCTGGAGCTACACGACATCACCAAATCTTACGGCAGGCGCGTTTTGATAGACAGCTTTAGCTACACGCTCAAGCCCGGCGACCGGATCGGCGTCATCGGCCCGAACGGCGCGGGGAAGACCACCCTGCTGGAGATCATCACGGGCCGGACAGCGGCGGACAGCGGCGCGCTGGAAGTGGGCCAGACGGTTCGCTTCGGGTATTACGATCAGGAGAGCCGCGCTCTGAATGAAGCGCAGCGGGTCATAGACTACATTCGCGAAGTCGCCGAACGTGTCGAAACGGCTGACGGAAAGTTTATTACTGCGAGTCAGATGCTTGAGAAGTTTCTCTTCACGGGCGCGATGCAGTATGCCACTATCGCCAAACTGTCGGGCGGCGAGCGGAGGCGACTCTACCTCCTGCGAGTGTTGATGAGTGCGCCGAATGTCCTCCTTCTGGATGAGCCGACCAACGACCTGGACATTCAAACCATGTTGACGCTGGAAGACTATCTGGATGGGTTCAATGGCTGCCTGGTGGTCGTCAGCCATGACCGTTACTTTCTTGATCGCACGGTGGAGCACATCTTTCGATTCGAAGGCGACGGGCATGTGCAGCAGTACCCCGGAAATTATTCCGCGTTCCTGGAAGCTCGTCAGAAAGAGGAGAGAGAATCGGCCGCGGCCAGGCCCGAGACAAAAACAAGGCCCGCGAAGCCGGAGGTGGTTCAGAGTCCAACGGCTAAACGCAAACTGTCTTTCAAAGAGCGGGCTGAATTAGAGGCGCTGGAGGCACGAATCCAGGAGGCCGGACGGCGTCAGGCCGAAATCGAGACGGAGCTGGCGGCTAATTCAAGCAATGCTCCCCTCGTCCACCAACTCTTCGACGAGCGAGAGGCACTGAGCTTGCAGCTTGCGCGCGACTTGGATCGGTGGTCAGAACTGGCGGAGATGGCTTAAACAGACGGAGGTCAGGGGTTCGATCCCCCTCTGCTCCACCAAAAGATTCAATGACACGAAGGGCCGTCGCTATGACGGCCCTTCGTCGTCTCAAGGTGTTCGTGGCTTCGGCGTGGGGGCTATTGTTTTTGGCCGCAGTCGAATTCGAGGGTCGAGGCGGCGTTGGCTATCTTCCAGCCGTCGGCGGTGCGGACGAGGTGGAAGGAGTTCGTACCGCAGTGGGAGAATTTGTCCCCGACGTGGAAGGTGTAAGGCCCGTAGACGAGGGCCATGTCGCCGAAGATTTCGACGTTCGGGCGCGGCATCGCTTCTCTGAATTCGGACGCCTTGGCTTCCGCAATCAGCTTGGCGAAAGCTGCGCCGGTGAAGACGCGTGTCGTGGACAGGCCCTGGCCGGTGCGCGGCTTGTCTACGGCGACCAGTTGGCCTTCGGGCGTGAACAGCGCGCTTATCGCTGCGGCGTCTTTGGCGCGCATCGCTTCAAATAATTTATTGACGGCCGCTGTCGCTGCTTGCCGGTCGTCGTTCTTCGGAGCAGCAGTTTGCCCCCACGCCCCGGCGCAGGCGGCGAAGAGCAGGATCAGCGAGGGTAGGATTTTCTTCATCACTGTTGACCTTTTAGTCTGGTTGGGATCTGCTTTCGCTTTGCATATACGATTAAACTCCGCGCCGGTTCGCGGTTTCGGCGCGCGTTCAGGCGACCTGATAAATCTGGATGGGGGCTTCGCGCCCTTTGACCTGCACCTGGCCCATGGGCGTCGCCGATTTCAATCCCTCTTCGAGGGAATCCCAGACCACTTCCGAGATCAAGAGCTGAGAGCCCAACTGCTTGTTCAGTTGCTCTATGCGCGCGGCGAGGTTCACGACATCGCCGATGACGGTGTATTCCTTGCGCACCGAAGAGCCTATGCTGCCGGTGACGGCTTCGCCGGCGTGGAGCCCTATGCCGACGGTGGTGGGTAACACGCGGCCGTCGGCCACCTCCGTCTCGACGCGCGCGAGAATCTCGCGGGCCGCCGCCACGCCGTTCAGGCAGTCGGCCCCGTCGGAGAGCGGCGCGCCGAAGACGGCCATGAAGCCGTCGCCCAGAAACTTGTTGACGATGCCGTGGTGGCGGTTGACGATCTCGACCATGAACTCGAACAGCGATTCGAGATAATCGACGACCTCCTCAGGGCTCCTCTTCTCCGCGTACGCCGTAAAGTTCCTGATGTCCAGGAACATCACGCAGACGTTCTTCTTCTCGCTCCGCAGGTCCGGCTTGAGCGTCAGCAGCTTGTCCATCACGGCCGGGGTGACGTATTCGCCGAAGGTGCGGCTGATGCGGTTGCGCTCTTCGAGCATCTCGAACGATCTTAAACTCCGCTTCTTAATCTGGAGCGTGACGAAGCCAGTGACCACGCCGGCTAGGAACAGGAGCAGGCCCTTGAAGAAGTGCAGCGTGATGCCCGACAGGATTGGCTCCATCGTCGGAATCGGATTCTGAGTCAGGCAGAACACAGCCAGCAGGATGTACTCGATTCCGGCCACGGCGCCCGTGAAGACGCACAGCTTGAAGTCCAGCCTGAGCGCCGAGAGCACTATGAAGATCGGGTAGATGAGGATGGGCGGCGTGAACAGCGTGTAGACGGGGCCGAGGAACATCGCCCCGTTAATCAGGGTCAGCGTGGGGATGCTCGTCTCGATAAAGGCGCTCAGGTACTGGAAGAGCGCGGGCGCTCTTTTCTGCTTGCGTATCAGGCGCGCGATGGCCGCGCGCTCGGCCAGCAGGCAGACGAGCACGGAGCCTATAATCAAGAGCACGCTCAACTGAAAGCTCTTGAAGTTGCCGTGGAAGACGCGCTGAAACTGCTCGTAGGCGAAGATGGAAAGAGCCGCCTGGACGAGCAGGGTGAAGGCGATGATCCCGATCAGGATCGACACACGCAGCCTGTCGCTCTCCAAGACCTCCAGGGCGAACTCCCGCTCGAACGCGTCCGGGGCCGCGCCCCCGCGCTTGAATCGGCGCGCAATCCTTTGAGGAAGCATGAACGTGTCCTCCGAAATCAACTTGCTCACCAGCAAAGTATAGCGCAGCAAGCTTGCGAGGAATGACACCCGTAGAGAATTAAAAGGGGCGGGCGGTTTTTGGCCGCCTGCCCCTTTAGTTGGCTCATGCGTCTAACGCCCGCGTCACTGGGTCGTGACGGTGGCGATGTTGGAGTAGGGCGAGTCGCCCGCGGTGTTATTGGCCCGCACGCGGTAGCGGTAAGTGGTGTGTCGCGTGAGACCGTTGTTGACGAAGCTGGTGGCCCCGCCGGACGCCGTCCCAACCTGCGCGAAGTTCGTGCAGCCCGCGCCCACACACCGCTCTACCTTGAAGACCTTCTCGTTGTTCGCGTTGTCCGTCCAGTGCAGAGTCACCTGCGTGCCGGTCGAGGCAGAGACGGCCGTCAGACTACTCGGCGCGGCCGGCTTGATGGTGGTGTCTACCTTGACGATGTTGGAGTAGGGCGAGTCGCCTGCCCTGTTAGACGACCGCACACGATAGCGGTAGACGGTGTTGGGCGTCAGGCCGTAGTTGATGAAGCTGGTGGCGTTGGCCTGCGCCGTCCCCACCTGCTCGAAGTTGGTGCAGTTGGCCCCCTCGCAGCGCTCCACCTTGAAGCCCGTCTCGTTCGACGCGTTGTCGTTGAAATGGAGAGTCACCTGCTGGCCGTTCTGGCTGGCCGCCCCCGTCAGACCGCTCGGGGCCAACGGCTTGACCGTCGTGTCCACCGTGATGACGTTCGAGGACAGGGAGACGCCGGCATCGTTGAAGGCTTTGACGCGGTAGCGGTAGTAGCTATTCGGCGTCAGCCCCGAGTCGATGAAGCTCGTGGCGTTGATCTTCGGCGTCCCGACCTGCGCGAAGCTGGTGCAGCCCGCGCCCAGGCACCGTTCCACCTTAAAGCCCTTCTCGTTGTTCGCGTGGTCGTTCCAGAGCAGCGTCGCCTGCGTGCCGTTCACGCTGGGCCTGCCGGTCAGGTTGGTCGGCGCGAGCGGTTTTTTCCCGCCCGGCGAGACCTCTATGTTGACGCCCGCGACGTTCTCGCTCTGCTTGCCGCGCGAGTCCGTGACGCGCACCTCGGCGCGGTAGTTGCCGTCGTCGTAAGTGTGCGAGATGGTCGGTCCCGCTTGCGTGACGGTCGGCGACCCGTCGCCGAAGTCGAAGGTGTAGGAGGCAATGGTGTCGGCCGGCGCGTCCGTGTCCGGGTCGGTCGAGCCAGAGGCGTTGAACATGACCGTGAGCGGCTCCGTGCCCTGCGTCGGCGTGGCCTTGAGGGCCGCGACCGGGGCCGCGTTCGGGCGGCAGAACGGATTGCCGACGATGGTGTAGGAGCCCGTCGGCCCCAGGTTGTCGGGCGCGTTGTCCGGCGTGATGGCCCCGGCAGTCTGCCTCATCAGGAAGCCCGTCAACTGCTGCCCGACCGCGGGCGAGCCGACGCCGCTGCGCGGCACGACGATGGTGATGAAGCCCTCGGGCGAGTACGTGCTCAAGGGGTCTGCGGGCGTCGTCGGGTCTGTCCCGGTAGTGCCCGCGCCGTAAGCGAACGAGACCGCGCCGGCCGCGTTCGTCTTCATAGCGACGACGTAGTTGGTCGTGTTCGGGGCCTGGAACTGCACGGGCCAACGGCTGCTCGGCGGCAGCGGCGATTGTAGGTCGCGCATGCGGATGGTAAAGACGAGCTTGCCGTCGCCGACCGCGTAGGGCTCAGAGACGGAGACGGAGAGGATGTCGTTAGCGCCGAGGGGCGTGCCGATGGGGAGGCTGCCGTCGCCCTCTGGGTCTTTGAGGACGGTGATGCCCGGAGCCAGGCAGGGGTCCTCGGTCGGCGGCGCGGCGCCCACGGGGAAGAGGCCGCAGAACGGACCCTCGCCGTTGGCGTTGACGGCCGTGACCTTGTAGAGGTAGTTGAAGCCTACGTCCGCGGTCGTGTCCTCGTAGGTCGTCTTAGTGGTCGTGATGAGCAGGGCGAAGGCCCCGGCCGCGCCCGTCTTGCGGTAGACCTTGTAGCCTGTGATGGGCGAGCCGCCGTTGTCCGGCGCGCTCCACACCAACTGCACGCCGCCGCTCGTTCGTGTGACGCTGTCCACGCGCGGCGCGAGCGGCTTGCCGTTCTCCGGCGGGTCGAACTGTGCGAGCAGCCGCTTGCCGCCCGACTGGCGCACGATGGTCGCCAGCGCGCTGCGCGAGGTCGCGGGCGAATTGCAACCCACGCAGCCGTCCGCGTAAGCGCCGACGATGCGGCCTTCGTAGTCCATCTTGAGGTCGTTGAAGTCCAGCAGGTTGCGGTCGGCCCCGCAGGTCGTCCCGCTCGTGCAGATCGAGCCGAGTTGGACAGGGTCGTTGGGCGTCGTGTCCACGGTCGTCCACGTCTGCCCGCCGTCGTAGGTCGTGGCGATGTACATGTGCCACACGCCCGCGAAGTTGGCGGCGTCCTGGTAGTCGCCGCCGGTCGGGGTTCCGATGAACATGAAGGACGCGCGGTCGTCGTCGCCGGCGACGACTTGCGGGAAGACTGTATTGCGGATGCTGAACGGCGCGCCCACGTCCACGGGGGTCGTCCAGGTCACGCCTTTGTCGTCCGAGGTGGCGATCTTCGGGCGACCGCTCTCGCTGTAGCCGAAATAGACGCGCCCACCCGCGACCTCGTCGCCGCGCCCGACGCCGACGGACGGGTCGTTGTTGCCGCTGACGCTGCCCGGCACGGTGCGAATGTTAAAGGTCGTGCCCTCGTCCACGGAGACGACGAAGCCCTGCGCACCGCCGCCCGCCACACCCGTAGCGCCGGGCGTACAACTCTTGTTCGGAACGTAGACTGCCCCGTCCGGCCCTACGGTGACGTGGCCGTGAAGGCCGCCGCACTGCGAGAGGTTATACATCGGCACGGCCGCGCCGAAGGTCAGGCCGCCGTCGCGGCTGATGCCTAGCTGCGCGATGGCCACGTCCTGCGAGGCGTAGTAGACGGCGCTCGGGTAGGCCCCGATGCCGTCCGGGAGATTGCCGTCGAAGGGGCCGACGCCGATGGTCTGGTGGTCAACGCCTGGGTTGACGGGCGAGCCCTGGCTCGGCGTCCACGTGTCGCCGTCGTCGTCCGTGAAGGCCAGGAAGCTGGTCTTCGGCCCGAGCTGCGAGACGAAGGTGCGGCCCGTACTGTCCTTGTCCGATTCGAGGATCGGGTCGAGCGTGGCGAGGCTCGTCGTCGTCGAGCTAACGTCCTCCCAGGTGTCCTTTGCGGGCGAGGAGCAGTCGTCGAACGAGACGCGCAAGGTTTCGAGCGCCGCGATGAACATGGCGCGGCCGCCGGGGAATTGCGCCGAGGGCTTGCCGAAGCCTATCGACGGCTCGCCGGCGCTCAGGCCGAGGCCGCTGTCCGCGGGCGGCGTGTAATTCTCGAAGCGGGGGGACGTGCCCGTCGTGACGACGCCACCGCCGCCGGGCGTGGTCGGCTTCGGCTCCAGCGTGATGGTCGTCGTGAAAGTGCCTCCGGCGACCAGGAATGGGATGACGCGGACGGTGTGCGCGCCAGAAACGGCCGGGCCGATCACGACCTCCGGCGTGCCGGGAGCGTTGCCCGAACTGCCGATGCCCGTCACTTGCAGGTCGTAGTCCTCGGCCGGAATGGGCCAGGAGACGTTGATGCGGACCTGATGCGTGTTCTCGTACGCGGCCGGGACGTTGATCGTCAGCGCGTACTCGTCGCACGGCAGATTCACGCAGTCAACTTCACCCGCCTGCGCCGAAGGGTTGGAGACGAGGTTAGGCCCGCCCGTGTAGGTCAGTGTCGGGTTGGCGACCGAGAGCGTTCCGCTCGCGGGGTTTGCGGCCGAGCCGGCGAGCGTCGCCAGCAGCGCCGCCGCCGTAATGGCCAGCGTAGCCAGAATGAGCCGCGCGCGCAGGCTCCGGGTGGCGCGAGTTGTTTGATGAGGATGCCGTGTCATGCTCTTGTCTCCTTGTAAAAGGTCTGGGGCAGATTAGTCATGAGAGGCAGAACGATACGGCCTCCCCCTGAACCAGGCGGACTGATTCAGCCTGAGCGCCATCCTTCTACAAGGGTCAGCGCGCACGCACGCCGCCCCTCATCGGGGTGTAGATGATATAGCTTAGGCTTAGTAGTATCGGGGGAATTAAATAGGGACCGAGGATGAATACCAAATTGGGCGGCGAAGTGCAAGCCCAAAAACGACCGGGCGGTAGTAGAGCAGTTGAGGATTCAAGCTTGAGCTAGCCGCCGGTGGGCACAATCTGAAGGTTAAACTTGCTCACTCCGCTTTCCTAATCGTGTAGGTGGAGAGGTACAAGGGATCGCGGCCGCGCGCCTCGACGCGGCATCGTGGCTCTCTGCCGCGCCGCGCCAGCTCCCAAACGTAGCGGTAGTTGTTGATGGAAACGTCGCCTTCCTGCCGCGCCGTTTTGAGGCTCGCCACGTCGCTGTAGCGCATCCGCCGGCTACCGCCCTCGCGCGCCACGGCCGTCACGTAACGGACGCGCTCCTTCTCGTCGAAGCCGACGATGACGTGCGAGAAGAAGGGATCGCGCACCTCCCACACCTCTTCACGCCCTTCTTCCTCCTCTTCCTGTTCTTCCTTCCTGGGGCGGCCGATTTGTTCGAGGCGGCGGCGCGCGGCCTCCTCCGTCATGCCGATGCGCAGGCCGACGATGTCGCGGCGCGGCCGCACCGGACGCTCCGCGGCGGCGCTCACACACGCGGCCACCAGCAACGAGATGAAGCAGAGGGCGATCAGTTTTCTCATGGTCTTGAGAAGATAATACGCGAGCCGCCGGCAGACAAGCCAGGCGCGCTGAAGCTGTAGCACTTCACGGTCCAGCGCTCCACCAACTGGTCTGTGTACTTCAGCTTCCCCGTTTCAGGTATACTGGCGCGCGAACCGAGTCAGGCTGGAGTTGCATATGAGACATATCGTTTTGCCATTGCTGCTGGCGCTCTTTTTGACGAGCGCGGCCGCGCAGACTGCGGGGGAACCCGCCTCGGCCGAGGAGTACAACGAGCGCGGCCTGGCCCGTCACAAGAAGGGCGACGCCGACGGGGCGATTGCGGACCTCACGAAAGCCATCGAGCTGAACCCGCGGCTCGCGGACGCCTACGTCAATCGCGGCAACGCGCGCTCGCGCAAAGGCGACCTGGACGCGGCGCTCGCAGACTTCGACAAAGCCATAGAGCTTAACGCGCAGAACGCGAAGGCGTACTACAACCGCGGCCGCGTGCGCGATTACAGGGGCGACCTCGAAGCCGCCATCGCCGACTACACCAAAGCCATAGAGCTGGACGCACAGCACGCCGCCGCCTACAACAACCGCGGCCTGGCGCGCAAGGGCGTAGGCGACCTCGAAGGGGCGCTCTCCGATCTGGATAAGGCTGTGGAGATCAACGCGCAGGACGCGAGGACATATTACAACCGCGCCCTGGTCAGAGAGGATAAGGGCGACGCGGACGGGGCGATTGCCGATTACAACAAGGCCATAAGCTTAGACCCGCAGGACGCGGAGGCGTACAACAACCGCGGCGCGGTGCGATTGGGCAAAGCGGACTACGCCGGGGCGGCCGCCGACTTCGACAAGGCGCTGGAGCTTAACCCACAGCTCGCAGACGCCTACGGCAACCGAGGGCTCGCGCTCCTCGCGCAAGGCAAGGACGCGGAGGCCGAGCAGGATTTTGACAAGTGCTTCAAGCTGGACGCCAGCTTGAAGTCTTACTATGAAGACGCCGCCCGCAGGATCAAACAGGCGCGCACGCCGCCGAAGAGTAACTAGCAGACGGACGGCGAAAACGGGCCCCACAGGGTAAAGCGAAACCGCACGAAGGAGAGAATCCTTCGTGCGGTTTCGCTTTACCACTTGGTCCGTTTGAGAGCCAGGCTCTCATGGGTCTACGGTTTGATGGTGAACGAGCGTTCAATCGGGGACGCAGCGTTGTAGTTGCTGGTTCCCGGCTGCGTGGCCCGGACTTTGACGATACCTGTCCCCGTCATCGTCACGGTGTTACCCGAAACCGTGGCCGGTCCCGAGACAATCGCGAAGGTGATGGGCAGCCCAGAGGTCGCCGTCGCGTTCAGATTGAACGTCCCCGCGGCGAGCGACTTGGTCCCAATCGTCGGGAAGTTGATCGTCTGGTTGGCCTTCGTTATCACCAACTGGGTGTTAACGGGAGTGGCCTGGTAGTTGACGTTGTTCAGGGTCACCTCGACCTCGTAAGTGCCGGCGTCGATGGGAGCCACGGCGATGCCGCCCTGTTTGTAAACCACCGTCACGCCGGTCAGCGAGAGCGGTGTGGTGGCGACCGTCACGTTCCTCGCCGTCCCGGTGTAGGGCTGACTCAACTTGCTCACGTTGAGCGTGGTTGTGGCCTTCTCCACCTCGAAGGTCTGGTCAACGACAGGCGCAGCCTTGTAGTTGGAGTTGCCCGCCTGCGAGGCCCTGATCTTCACCGTGCCAGCGCCCTTCAGGTAGATCGTGGCTCCCCCGCCCGAAATGTAAGCCGGGCCGGAGATGATCTTGAACGTCACGGGCAGCCCGGAGGTCGCCGTCGCGCTGATGGTGAACGGAGCGTCTTTGAAGACCTTGTTCGCCAGCGGCCCGAAGTCGATGGTCTGCGAAGCCTTCGCAATGGTGAGCGTACCCGTCTTGTCCGGCGCTGCGTAGTCCGGGTTGTCGAGGTGAGCCAGGACCGAGTAAGTCCCTGCGTCGGTCGGGCTGGCGACGGGGTTGCCGTTCTGGCTGTAGGTGATGGTCACCGTGTCCAGCCCGGCCGGGTTGGTCGTGGCGGTCGCAGCCTTCGCCGTCCCGTCGTAGACGT
Source organism: uncultured Acidobacteriota bacterium (assembly GCA_963848875.1). Lineage (GTDB taxonomy): Bacteria > Acidobacteriota > Blastocatellia > Pyrinomonadales > Pyrinomonadaceae > QHXM01. The sequence continues at coordinate 1,445,852 of CAWKFJ010000005.1, read as the reverse complement.
GCCCGAGGTCGCCGAGCGCGATGATCGCCGCGCCCTTGTTGACGACGAGCGTGTAGTTCGCGCTGCCGTTGTGCGCGGCGCTGTCGTGGTAGTTGACGGTGAACGGGAACGAGCCCGCCTCCGTCGGCTTACCGCTGATCTTGAGCCCGGCCCCGAAAGGAGCAGAGGTCAGACCCGCGGGCAGACCCGTCGGCGCGTCGTACGTGTACGGCCCTGTCCCGCCCGCGGCGTTGAGCACGACCGAGTAGTTCGTTTTCACGGTCGCATCGGGGAGGGTCGTGGGGTTGAGTTCGAGCGTGACGACCGCGCCGCACGGGCCGGGGTCGGCCACCAGCGTCGTGAACGGCGTGTTGTCAATGCCCGTGACGTTGAACGAAGCCACGTCCCAACCGGCCGCGCCGGCCGCGCCGTCGCTCGCCAGGCGGAAGCGAATCTGCACCGTCTGGCCCTGGTAAGTGGTCCCTAGGTCGAGCGTGGACGTGATGAAGTTGGGATAGCCCACGTTCTGCCCGATGAAGCCCGGCTGACCCGTCAGCACGTTCGCGGGGTTGGCGGCGAGTATCGTGCCGTTGTAGAAGGCCGGGGTTGTCCCGATGGGAGCCCAGCTGGCGCCTCCGTTAGTGGTGATTTCGAGGCGGCCGCCATCCCAGTTAGGGGCTTCGAAACTGTGCCGGTGCAGGAAGCTGATGACGAAATTGCCTGCCGCCGACACGTTCATCGCGGGCGAGATCAGGTACTGGTCGGAGCTGGACCCGTAGTTGTCACCGTGCATGACGTAGTCCGCGCCGACGTTCGACCGTTTCCACGGCCCGAAGTTGGGCAGCGTGGGGTTGAAGGCGGTCGTCCAGGCCGGGGCTTTGCTTTCAAAGTCCTCGTTCTTGGAGGTGGCGGGCGCTTCGTCCACGTTCAGCTTGGCGTAGTGATGCGCCGTGCCTGAGAGCCCGTTGGCGGAGTTGGCGTCGGAGAAGGTGATGGTGTAGTCCGAAGCCTGTATGCCGGACAGCCCCTTGCCTTCGACGACGACCGTGGCCGTAACTTGATCCAGCGGGTCCGAGGACGAGAAGTTGATGACGTTGCCGGCCGGGAAATTGACCCCGGCGTTGCTGCTCGTCACCGTGGCGACCGTGTTGCTGAGCGCCTGCGAGCCGTTGTTCTTCAGCGTAACGGTGAGCGTCCCCTTCTCGTTGTTGTCGAGGTAGCCGTCCGAGTCGCAGGAGACGAGGTCGTCGGCGAAGCTCGCGTTGACGAACGAGAGGTTGCTGCCGATCTCGTAGCTCTCGACCACGCCGGAGTGGTTGTCCGAGAAGCGGTCGGGGGCGATGGCGTTGACGCCCGCGCCGCGCTTGGCGAACGCCTGGGCGAAGAGGTCGCCGTCCACGGGGTCGCTGGCGTAGGCCGCCGCGAGCACCGCGTCACGCGCTTCGAGGAACGTCGGGCTGGCCGGCGTCATCTTGAGCGAAGCGACGAGGTAGCCCTTCATGCGGTCCTGCGCCTCCGCGAACGTCAGGCGGCCCGTGTCTCTCAAGAGAGAGGCGTAGCACTCCCAGAGCAGCGTCGTCCAGATTTCGCCGGAGTTGTGGACTTCCGAGTTGGCGACGCCGTTCGGTAACAGCGGAGCCGTGTTGGGCAGCGCCGAAGCGTCGCTGATGTGTTTGAAGGTCAGCGCGTTCTTCGTCATGTCGGTCGAGTAGGTGACGCGGCGGATGCCGAACCAGTAGCTCTCCAGCAGCGGGTGGTGGCCCGTGGCGTAAGCGGCCAGGCCGTAGGCCCCGGAGAACTCGGCGTTCGCCGGCTTGAGGTCGTCGCCTTCCCTGACGGTCATCATCAGGGCGACGAAATCGCCCCAGCCCTCGCCCATCGAGCGGCCCTGGTTGTTGGTCAGGCCGGCCGAGTTGGCGATCAGGCGGTTGCTGATGTAGTGACCCCACTCGTGCGAGACGATCTGGTTGTCAATGGTGCCGTCCGAGTCCGGGGCGCGGAACATGCGCAAGCTGACGGTGTCGCCGTTGGTGATCGCGGTCTTGATGGCCGCCGCGCCGTTCCAGGTCATGGTCAAGAGCGGGGTGGCGCCCGCCCCCGCGCCCGTCACGTTGACACCCGTGTTCGGCTGGGAGGAGAGATAGACCAGGATGAAGCCCGTCGCGCCGGCGGCTATCGCGGTGTTCCGCTTCGTGCCGAAACTGCAAGTCCCGCCCTCGAAGTTAACCAGCGCGATCTTACCAGTCACCCCCGTGTAGTCGGCGGCGGTGCAGCCGAATTGCGCAGGGATAAAGACGTTACCCGTGTAGTCAAACGACTGCGGGCCGGACTGCCACGTCCCGGCCGAGCGCACGCCCGCGGCCGCGGCTGGCGACAGGGCTTCGCTGTAGGCCAACCCGCTGAAGACGTACATCTGCATGCGCGGGCGGCCGCCGTCGGCCGGCGTGTTCATGTTCGCGTTGTTGCGGCCCGAGAAGTCCTGCGCCTCGGCCAGGATGTTGTCGCCGCCCAGGCCGCCGCGCCCGAAGTTGTTGGTCTGCGCGTTGCCGGCGGTCTCGTCAAAGCCGCTGTCGTAGAACCAGTCGTGCAGGAAGTTGTTGTCGAAGAAGAGCTGCGTGATGGCCGCCGACCGCTGGGGGGTGGTGTTCGGCAGGGCGTTGGGGTCGAAGGTGTACAGGAACTGGCCCGGCGCGGTTACCTGCGGGCGGAAGTCCGCGCTCGCCGGGGTGAAGCCGTCGCCGCTCTGGATGTCCGCGTAGGCGTCAACGTTGTTGCCGGTCGTCTCGACCGCGCCCGCGGGCAGCCACGGGTCGTTCTTGCTGAAGGGCGAGTTCTGCAACGTCACGTCGTTCATCGGCACGAACGGCGCGTTGTATCCGCTCAGCCCGGCGGTCGGGTACGGCCCGATTTTGCCCTGCGGCCCGTCGAAGGGCACGTTGTCCCCGGACGTGTCGGCCCACACGCGGTAGGTGAAGGCGTCCTTCTCGGTCAGGTTCTTCCTGAAGAGCAGTTGGCCGTCAATGGCCGAGATGACGTAAGAGTAGGACATCGGCTCGGTCGCGGCGGTCGCGCCGTCCTCCGAGATCGTCGCCTCGTCCTCTGCGGGGACGAGCACTTCCGCCTCGACGTAGTAGGCGGGCACGAACCCGTCAACCCCGTGATACATCACCTGCTTGACGCGCGCGGGCGTTCCCATCTGCGCCTCGCCGATGGCGGCGAAAGTGAAGTAGCTGTATTCGGAGACGCCCTTGGCCCCGACCTGCGCCGACGGGTTGGCCGCCGAGCGCATGGCGGTCGGCGAGACCGCGCCGCCCGTGAGGTTGCCCACGGCGCTGGCGACGGCCTGCGCCTTGGTCAGCTTGGAGCCGCTCGCGGCGGAATCGATCGAAAGCGTGTCGGTCCCGCCCGTCAGGTAGCCGGAGATGGCGACGAGCTGAAGGTTCCGGTTCATGATGAGATTCATCTCGTCGCGGAAGACTTCGATGCCGCCGATTGACTGCTTGAGCTTGACGACGATGGCGCCCTTGCCCGTGTCGTGGACGGACGCGACATGGAGGTCCGCGATGTCCGCGCCCGACAGGTGGTAGCGCGAGGCGTAATTGCCCAGGTGCTCGAAGGCCGCCGAAGTGGCGTCGGTCCGCCGCGTTTCGGCGCGCGCCGAGAGCGTCCTGGCTTTACCGGAGTTGGTGGCCCAGAGGAACGTCGGGACGCCTAAGCGCGACTCCATCTGGACGATGTGGCCGGCCTCCATCTGCGGGCGGGCGGTGTCATCATCCTGAAGGCCGAGGGATTCGGCCACGCCGCTCGCCGTCTCGACGCCGGGGGCGGCGGAGCGCTTGCTGGCAGCCAGGGCGTCGAAATTGGAGAGTTCACGCTTCTTGGAAGCAGCGTCGGAGCCTTGCCCGCGCGTGGCGGTGATCCCAACCAGGGGGAAATAGAGCGCGGTCACGGCGATCAGCACCAGCGCGCACACGTAGAGGGTACGTCGTCTCATTCTTTATCTTCCTTCTAAGGGGTAAAGTCGGGCAGCCAAAGTTCGGGGGCTTGCGCACACACACCCGCCCAGCACGGCGAGTCGTAGCACGGTCACACAATTAAATTGATTGAAGGTAAGGAGCTTAGAAGAGACCCAACCGCGAGGTTGTAAAACTTAAAGCCCCAGCTTGTTCACTCGATAGCTCGCCCGCGCGAGCATATTTTCAGACCAGCCCACCCAGGGCGCTTGTTCAGGAAATCGCGCCGCTCCCACTCGCGGCGGCAGTCTTCACCTACGTGATAATTCAGGCGAAGGAGGTCGCTGTAGTTTGATTTGAATTCGGACTACATGACGCCGGCAGGTATCTCAGGAGTAAAACTCTTAGAGAGAAACCTCACAGCGACGTTGCAATATAAAGGTAACATCCCAGGATGTCAACTCAGCTGGGCCAGTCCGGCCACAATTATTGGACCCCGAGCAGCAGGCGCGCGTCGCCCGCGTCCAGGTCTCGCAGCAGATCAACTCCGGCGGCAGCGAAACGGCGCGCGGCAGCGGCGGCCCGCCCGTCCGATTCCTGTTCCTGCGACCACTCGGCGTGCCTGACGAGCAGCGCCAACGCGGCCGCGCGCCCAAGCGTCAGCGCAAATCTGCGCGCACCGGCTTCCAGAGCGCCCGGCCCTTCTTTCGTCGCTTCTGACAGCCACGCCTCCGCGTGTTCCAAGGCCGACAGCGCAGCACGTGCCGCGACCGCGAGCCTGTCGTGGCGGACTGATTCAACACAACGCCCCATCTCGGACTTCAACACTTGAAACGCGCGGCCATCCGGCCTCGTCGCTCGCACGGCGTCGAGCGCGAGCACGTTCGTCGTCCCTTCCCAGATGGGCAGGACCTGGCTGTCGCGCAGGAGCATGGGCAGCCCGGTGTCCTCCACGTAGCCCGCGCCGCCGAAGGCTTCCAGCACTTCGCTCGCCACCGCCACAGCCTGCTTGCCTGTCGTCAGCTTCATCAGAGGCGTCAGCAGGCGCAGCAGCAGAGCGTCGTCATCACTCTCGCCCGCCTCCGTGCGTCCCAGGAGTTCCGCCACGCGGAAGGCCAAGTGGAAAGCGGCCTCCGTCTCGGCCTGCAAGCCTGCCAGCGTGTCCAGGTGCAGAGGCTTTGCCGAAAGCGGAGCGCCGAAGGCGACGCGCCTCTGCGCGTAGTCGAGCGCGAGCGCAAGCCCTCGCCGCATCAGCGCGGCCGCGCTAATGCCGTTCCACAGCCGCGTGACGTTGAGCATCGGCGTGATGTTGCGCACGCCGTCGGTCGTCCCCATCACCAACTGGGCCGGTGTGCCAATTAAGGTCAACTCGGCCGTAGGCACTTTGCGCGTCCCCAGCTTGTCCTTCAAACGGTTGATCTCTATGCCGCGCAGGCGGCCCCGCTCGTCGCGCGTCTCGACGTAGAAGAGCGCGAGGCCGCGCCCGCCGTCCGTGTTCCCCTCGGGTCGCGCCAGGGTGAGCGCCATCTCGGAGGTCGTCGCGGAGGTGAACCACTTCCGGCCGTAGAGCCGCCAGACGCCCTCGCCGTCCACGCGCGCCACAGTCTCCGAGAGCCCCACGTCAGAGCCGCCCGTGGCCTCTGTCATCCACTGGCCGCTCGTCCAGAACCCGGCGGGGTCGCGCGTCGTCAGTTTCGGGACGGCGCGGTCTATGAGCGCATGGTTACCGGAGGCCAGGAGCGTGCGCGCCGCGCCGTCCGTCATGGCGAGCGGGCAACTGTAGATGTCCGTCGAAGGCGTGAAGAGGTAGGCGAGCGCCGCCTGGTGGATTCTGGAAAACTGCGCGTGGCGGCCCTCGTAAGCGGCGGCCACGACGCCGTGCTCCGCAGCGACGCGCGCGGCCTCGCGCCACAAAGGCGTCAGCTCGATCCGGTCAACGCGATTCCCCCAGGCGTCCCACTGCGTGAGCCGCGGCTCGTTCAGGCGGTCTGCGAGCTGCAAGCTGTAGAGTTCGTCGCCGGCCAGTCGGCCCATCTCCGCGAGCGACGGTTCCACCTCGCGGAGCACGTCCGCAGGAAGCGCGCGTTTTAAATAGGAGCGCAGAACGCGGTCGTCCGCGTACTGGTTGCCGAGCGTAGGGGGCGTCTGGCGGAAGGTCATGGCCGTACTCTTAGGTCATCAAGAAGACTGTTGTCAACAAACTCGCGGCCTGCGATAATACTTCACGAGGCCGGACGCTTCTCGTGGGAGACATTGATAACGGCCTCGCGGTATCTTTCACAGTTCGTCCGCCCCAAGCTTCCTCTCCAAAATTTAAGATACCTACTGGCTCAATCTCTTTCGTGCCCTGGCGAGGAGTTTTAGATTTATGCGTGCTTCCGTGATTCTACGGCGCGCGGGGCTGGCCGCTACGCGGCTCGTGATCGCGTGCCTGATTGTCGCCGCCTGTTGGGCCGGAATGTTCTACGCGGGCCTGCCCGTGCCAGCGCCCGCGGAGCTGCTGGACAAGTTCAAGGGCGTGTCGCGCATGGCAGACATTTTATCCTGAGGGGAAACTTAGACGCGTGGACGAATTGGACAAATACTACGAGATGCTCGGCGTTCGGCCCGGCGCTTCGGTGCAGGAGCTGAAGACGGCGCACCGCGACATGGCGAAGGTCTGGCACCCGGATCGCTTCGCGCACGACCCACGCCTACAGCAGAAAGCGCAGGAGAAGCTCAAGGAGATTAACGAAGCTTACGACCAACTGACGGCCGCCAAGAGCGGTCGCCGCACGCCTCCGCGCGCCGCAGCCGCGCCCCCGCCCGCAGCTCACGCGCCGACGACAACCACCACGGCCCCGCGGCGCGGCCGCTGGAGCCTGGTCCTGATAGCCCTCTTAGTCTCCGGCCTCGTCTTCTTCTCAGCCTTCCGCGCGCTGACGCCTCCGGCCGAGCAGCGCGCGCAGACCGCGCCGCAGCCACCGCAGGATATTCAGAGGCCGGAGAGCAACACGGCCGCGCCCAAACCGCCGCGCGGCAAGCAGGCGGACCCGCAGAGAGAGTCGCAACCTGGCCCTCCTGCGCCCGCCGCCGCCGAAGAGGTGCGCGCCCTTCCGACCGTCACCGTCATGGTTGACCCGACGACCGGCCAGCTCGCCACGCCCGCGTGCCCCGTCAAGAGCCGCATGACTTACCCCGCCGGAAACGAGCCCCGCCAGTTCTGCGCCGCCGCGCACCAGCGGGACGCGCCCGCCGCGACCGAACAGCCACGCGCCAAAGAGTCGCGCCTCAAATCTTTCGGGAAGCGTCTGAAAGAGATAATGAATTAGAATCACTCAAAACTTTTGCGCCTCCAGCGTGAACATTAAGTCTCACGCTGGAGGCGCAAAAGTTTTGGGCCAAGTGTTTCTCTTCGGCTTCAGGGGCTCCTGATGTTGAAGGTGTCGCCCTGGCGTATGTCGCCGGTCTCAAGTCCCTTGCGAAACCAGCGCATGCGTTGTTCAGAGGTGCCGTGCGTGAAGGAGTCCGGGACGACGTAGCCCTGGGCCTCCTTCTGTAGCTGGTCGTCGCCGATGGCCGTCGCCGCCCGCAGGGCCTCTTCCACGTCGCCCTCTTCAAGGATGCCGCGGCGCTGCGCGTAGTGCGCCCAGACGCCCGCGTAGAAGTCCGCCTGTAGCTCAAGGCGGACTGAGAGTTGGTTGGCCTCGCGCTCGCCCCCTCGCGCTTGCAGTTGGTTGACGCGGTCCATCGTCCCCATCAGGTTCTGGACGTGGTGCCCGACCTCGTGCGCGATAACGTAAGCCTGCGCGAAATCCCCTGGCGCGCGGAAGCGACTTTGCAACTCGCGGAAGAACGTAAGGTCCAGATAGACTTTCTGGTCGCCGGGGCAGTAGAAAGGGCCGACGGCCGCCGAGGACAGGCCGCAGGCCGATTGGACGCGGTCGCTGAAGACCGCCAGCTTCGGCTCGACGTACTGCCGCCCCTGCTGCCGGAAGATGTTGTTCCAGATGTCCTCCGTGCTGCCGAGGACGGCCCCAGTGAATTTCCTCGACTCCTCCTCTTCGGGGCTCATGGGCTGCGTGGCCGTTGTGCCGGGCGCGGGGCTTGTGTCGCCGCCCGAGTTGAGCAGCTTGCGCGGGTCAACACCGAGCAGGAAGGCCACTATCAGGATGACTACCGAGCCGATGCCGCCGACGGCCAGCCCCCGGCCGCCCATCCCCCGGCGGTCTTCGACGTTGCCGCTCTGGCGCAGGTCTCTCCAACGCATCTTCTTTGTCCCCCCTGACGACGGTTTTTCTCGATGTTATAGCACGCCGCCTGCCCTGAGGTCACGATTCGTGGGGGGACGAAGGTAGTCGTCCTACCGGCTTGAGGTCAGCGCCTTCATCAGTCTGTAGGTGAACTCGACGCCCTCGTAGAAGGCTTGCACGCCGATGCGCTCGTCCTTGCCGTGGGAGCGGATGGGGTCTATGTCGAAGAAGATGCCGGGCGTGCCATAGACGGGGATGCCCGCGCGGCGCAGGTAGAGGCCGTCCGTCGCCCAAGGGTCCATGACGGGGACGACTGGCACATTGGGCCACATTTCGGCCGCGATGCGCTCGACAGGTTTGATGACTTCCGGCACGAGCGGCGAGGCGGGGCTTGCGCGGATGTCGCCCAGCGCCGTCACCGCGATCTCTTTGTCGGCCAGCGCCTCTGTGAGCGTCCGCGTCACAGCCTCCTGCGTGTCTTCGGGCAGCACGCGGCAGTTGACTATGGCGCGCGCCGTCTGCGGCAGCGCGTTCGGCGCGTGCCCCGCCTCCAACATCGTCGCCACGCACGTCGTACGCATCAGGCTGTTGTAGAAAGGCGAGGCGGCGCTCAGGCGCGCGGCCGCATTTTGGTCCGGCGCATTTCCGGCCACGGCCTTCATGTCGGCCGCCGTCTGCCCGGACTCGCGCGCGGACATGCGCTCGAAGAAGAGGCGCGTCGTCTCGTTCAGCCGCACGGGGAAGTCGAACCGGCCCAGGCGCGCAAGCCCCTCCGAGAGGTGATAGATAGCGTTGTCGCGCACGGGCTGCGAGCTGTGCCCGCCGATGTTCTTGACTTCGAGGCGGAAGGTGAGCGACGCCTTCTCGCTCGTCTGCACGTTGTAGCGCACGCGCCGGCCTTTCTCCACCTGGCCGCCGCCCGCGTCCGTGTTGATCGCGTAGGCCGCATCAACAAGGTCGCGCCGGTTCGAGAGCAGCCAATCGACGCCGTTCGCGTCGCCCGTCTCTTCGTCGGCCGTCAGCGCCACGATGATGTCGCGCTCGGGCACGTAGTTCTCGCGCTTGAGGCGTATCAGAGTGGCGACCAGCGCCGCCGCCTCGTCCTTCACGTCCACGGTCCCGCGCCCGTAGAAGTAGCCGTCGCGCTCTGTGAATTTGAAGGGGTCGAACTCGGGCGACCAGTCTTCCTTGCGCGCCTCGACCACGTCCAGGTGCGCCAGAAACAGGATGGGCTTCGCCTTCCCTCGCCCGCGCAGCCGCGCGACCAGATTACCCCTCTCGGCGCGCGCCCCGACGACCTGCACGTCGCCTTCAGCGAAGCCGGCCGCCCTGAGCCTCCCGGCCGCGGCCTCGGCCGCACGCGTGCTCCCGAACCCGTGCGTCGTGTTGATCTCGACCAACTCGCGGAAGATGTCTCGCGCCAACTGCTGCTCGCCGGTGAGCGTCGTCTGAGCCCGCGCGGTTTGCGGCAGCGCCGTCGAACTTAAAAAGAGTGCGGCGGCGAGCAGGACGCGGATGCTCGCATTAAGTTTGTCCCTGGATATTATCATGCAGCGAGTCCGCGCGGCTGGCTACCTGACGCCGGACCTCGGAACTGATGTACCTACTCATCGGCGAGGCGCCGGCGGGCGCGTGCCTTTGCCAGTCTCATCAAGTGTTCTAATAGAAGGTAATGATCCAGCTCGGACTTTTCGTCCGGGGAAAGGGCGGTCGCCTTTTCCCGGTGGATTAAATCTGCCACACGTTCTTTGACATTTTCGGACGGGCGGAAAGCTACGACGTTCCGCGGGCTGGTTCCTGCCGCGATAAACTCGATCACTTCTTCGTAGGCCCTGGAGGTACTCATAACGACTCCATTCTACTTCTCAATCAACGTCGGGGCCAGCAATTAAAACCTTAAACTCAAGCTCGCGGCCGGGTCGCGAGGGTATGCTCCGGGCCGGAGTTTCTGGCTAGCTCCCGCCGGGGTTGATCGTCAGCGTCACGGTCTTCGTCGTGCCGTTGGCAGTGGCCGTGATGGTGACGGTGGTGGTGGACTCGACGCCGCTGGTCGTCACCGTGAAAGTCTTGCTCTTGGTCCCGGCCGGGATCGAGACGCTCGACGGGACTGTGGCGACTTGCGTGTCGCTGCTCGTCAGCGTGACGGTGATGCTGCCGGGCCCGGCCACGCGCTCTAAGGTCACTGTGCCCGTCGAGCTTGAGCCGCCCCCCACGGGGTTCGGGCTGAGCGTCAGGGAGGAGAGGCCGATGCGCCGCACCGTCACGCTCACGCTCTTGCTGACGCCGCCCGCAGAGGCCGTCAGCGTCCCCGTCTGGTTGGCCGAGACGGCGACGGTCGTGATCTGGAAAGTCTTGGAAGTCGCGCCCGCGGAGACGACGACGCTCGCCGGCACGGTGGTCGCCGCCAGTGTGTCAGAGAGCGCGACGGTGACGGAGCCAGGGGCGGCCGCGCACTCCAGTGTGACCGTGCCGGTCGCGCTGTCGCTCCCGATGATGGGGTTGGGAACGACCTTCACGGAACGCACGCCTACGCGCCGCACTTTCAGCGTGTCGGTCTTGGCCACGGTTCCCACCTTGGCCGTGACCGTCCCGCTCTGGTCTGTCGTGACGGCCGCCGTCGTGATGGTGAAAGTCTGCGTCTTCGAGCCCGCGGGGACCGTCACGCTCGCGGGCATCGTGGTTGCCGCCAGATTGTCCGAGAGCGTCACGACCGTGCCGCCCGAAGGGGCCACCACGGTGAGCGTCACTGTGCCCGTCGCGCTCTGGCAGCCGCCGATGACGATGGGCGGGTTGACCACGAGCGAGGAGAGACTGGGCGCGGCGGCCGCGGCCGCCTGAGTGACGGTGAAAGTCTTCCCGGCGATGGTGATCGTCCCCGTGCGTGCGGTGGTCGCCGTATTGGCGTCCACTGTGAAATTGGCCGTGCCGTTGCCGCTGCCGCTCCCGCCGGACGTGATGTGAATCCACGTGACGTTGCTCACTGCCGTCCAGTTGCAGGCCGAGGGCCCCGTCACAGTAATAGTACCCGTGCCGCCGGCCGCGGGCAGCGAGGCGCTCGTCGTCGTGAGGGTGAAAGTGCAGACGACGGCCCCGGCCTGCGTCACTGTGAAAGTCTTGCCGGCGGCGGTAATCGTACCCGTGCGCGAGGTGGTCGTGGTGTTGGCGTCCACCGTGTAGTCAACACTCCCGCTCCCGCTCCCACTCGCCCCGGCCGTGATGTGAATCCAGGTAGCGCTGGTCGTCGCGGTCCAGTTGCAGCTCGCGTCCGACGCCGTCACGGAGAAGCTGCCGGAACCGCCGGCCGAAGCGAACGAAGCCGAGGTAGGCGAGATGGTGAAAGTGCAGGCGATGGCCCCGGCCTGCGTCACTGTGAAAGTCTTGCCGGCGGCCGTGATGGTCCCTGTGCGCTGTGTGGTCGCGGTGTTGGCGTCGGCGGTGTAGCTGACCCTCCCGCTCCCGTTGCCGCTCGCGCCGGCCGTGACGTGGAGCCAGGTGGCGTTGCTCGTGGCGGTCCAGGCGCAGCCGGCGTCCGAAGCCGTCACGGAGAGATCGCCGGAGCCACCAGCCGCCGGCACGTTGGCGCTCGTCGGCGAGATGGTGAAGGTGCAGACGGGGGCGGCCGACAGGCACGACGAGTTGGCGTTGATGTGTTTCGTAATCCTGTCAATGGAGGCCGCGCAGAAGCTCAGGACGGAACTGTCGCTGGCGAACGAGCGCATGACGGTGCTGTCGCAGCCGGCCACGCCGTCCGTGTGAACGCCGTCGAGATTGTGGCCCAGTTCGTGCGCGGGCAGGACGATCTTCTGGGGGGAGATGGTCCGCCGCTCGGACATTCCGTAGGACGCTGTCGGAGACTTGCAGACGACGCCCCCACTTGAGCCGCCCCCCCAGGCGATGCCCGCGATGCCGTTGCTCCCGGAGACCGTCAGGTCTTTACCCGTCCACATGTGTACCACGTCGCGCCGCACGCTCTGAAAATTTGTGTTCCAGTAGTTCGTGAACTCGTTTATCGCCTGGATCGCGTCCGTCTTCGTGTAAGGGTCTGAGGAGGTGTCCCACGTGTGCTGGCTCGTAATCTTGAAGGAGAGCCCTATGTCCCTCTGGTAGATGGCTTCGACCTGATTCATAACGCTCAGGATTTCGTTGTTGGCGTCGGCAGAACCTCCGGCCGCCCTGACGAACTCGAAGTCCGCTTCTGTCGCCAGCTCCGCCTCCAAGGGTCTGGCGAGCGCGAGCGGCTGAGGCCCGCCGCCCGTGACGGCGGCGTTCGCGGCGACCGGCTTCTCGCTCAGTTGCTCGGCCGCGTCGCCGATTTTCCCGTGCAGCGACGCGACAGCGCAGGAGGCGGGCTCGGTCTCGATCACGTCCGACCCTTTGTAGAGAAGAAATTCTGTCCGCGCGGCCGACGGCAGGTAGCGGCGGGCCGGCTCGACGTAGTAAAGCTCGTCGGGCGTCAGGATCAGTCCCTCTAAACGCTCCTCGTCAATCGTGAAGCGCGCCGCCGCGCCCTCACTTCCCAGAACCCTGCCCTTGTAGGTCCGCACCGCGCCCATCTCGACCCTGCGCGTCACACCCGGCGCGATCGCTTCTTCGGCCGTGTAGTTGGCGGCCCGCATGTCGTGAAGCTCCAACTCAAGATTGAACACGCGACGCCCGGCGTTGAGACGCAGGCGTCCAGTCCGGCGGACCTGCCCGGCGGCCTCTTTCGTGTCCAGGGTCAGCCGCTCGTAACTTCTGAAGTGGCGGCCCAGCTCTTCGTCCCCAGGCCGCGTGAGGCGCGCGGGTTTTGTGCCAGTTTCGTCCTGCGCCAGCGCCGCCGGGAGCAGAAGAATCGCGGCCGACAGCAGACACGCGAGCGTAAGTGACAGGGGTTTCTTCATGACTTTCTACCCTCGGTCAAAAGCGAAAGCCGACGCCGGCGTTAAACTGTAAGTTGTGCGTGATGTCGCTACCGCCGACGACGCTCGAACTGATAATGGTGTCGCCGAGGTCCGCGCGGAAGAGAAGGCGCGGCGAGAAGTGGTACTCGACCACGCCGCCGAGGTCGAAGGCGAAGCTCGTCTTCTTGAGTCCGCAGTCAACCGGCTCGCCGATTCCGATGCAGGAGAACTCCAGATTGCGGCTGAGGTGTATGAAGCCGGGCCGGGCCTTGCCGAAGAAGCCGAAGCGGCCGCGACGCGCGCCGGCCTTGACGCCGAAGAGCGCGAGCGTCTTGCGGCCCGACACGGTCGGGTCATCTTCGTGCGTGCGCGGGTAGACGGTGACCTCCGCCTCGGCGGCCACGTGGTCGTTGAAGTTGAAGCCGAAGCGCCCGCCCACGCCGGGCTCGGCCCCGTACTCGCCGTAGTCGTCGTAGCGCAACACGGAGAAATGCACGCCGAGTTCGATGCGCCTGCGGTCGTCGGCGGTCTGCGCGGACGCCTGCTGGCACAAAAGCAGCAGGCAGATTAACGGGGCAGCGAGAGTTATGCGCTTGACCATGTCCCCTCTGTTTGAGCTGAGAAATTTTTTCGTCGCCGGCTGGCTAGGGTGACTATACAAAAATAATTTTCGTCGCGCCAGATTTTTAAGAAGAGGCCGGCGACGGTCACTCGTCGCCGGCGTCGGCCTTGAGGTCGAGCGAGGCTTTGACGAGTTTTTCGTCGGGCGGGCGGGCGTCGGCGAAGGCGAAGACGTGTATGTGGTTGCGGTTCTCGCGCAGCGCCTCGACCAGGCCCTCTTTTTCCAGCCGCGCGATCTCGTCCAGCAGAAACTGCTGCTCGTCGGCCGCCATGTAGTAGGTGTAGATGTCGAAGGCCAGGCCCGTCGTGTGCGGCGGGATGTTGATGCGGATGGCGTTGGGGTTGCCGGCGTCGCCGAGGTAGCGTTGATACTCGACGGTCCTGACGAGCGACGTGACGGGCAGCGGGCGGTGGAACTTCTGCCGGTAGGCGCGCGCTATCGCTTCGAGACGCTCGCGCGCGCCGGGCCTGAGCGCGCTCAGCAGACTCATCTTGAACGCCTTGCGCTGAGCAGCGTCCGCCAGATCATACGAGCGCCCGCCGAAATCGCGCGCCGCTTCCGCGAGCCGCCCGTACTCGGCGGCCAGCGCTTCGGCGCGCGTCGCGTCCTTGTAGTAAGTCTCTATCAGCTCCCTGCGCTTTCGGGCGGCGTCCGCCTCTTTCCGCGTCGCGGCAATCTGCTCGTCAAGCTCTTTACGAGCCGCGCGATCATTCCTCTTCAGCTTCGCCAGCTCGTCTCTCAACTCGCGCATCTTCGTCTCCGCTTCTGCGACGAGAGTGTTGAGCCGCGCCCGTTCCGCTTCGGCCTCGGCCTGGCTGCCGAAGAGCGGGACGCTCTTCATGGTCTTCGGGTCGAGGTAGGTCAGTTCGTCGTCTGCGCGCAGGCCGACGCCATAGAGGATGTAGTCTGCGCTGAAGATGGGGAGCGCGACGAACTCGCCGCGCCGCGTCATCTCCGCGAGGTCCGCGAAGTCGTCGGGTATCTCGTACTTCTGCTCGCGCGCCTCTGCGACCTGGATAGCCAGGAAGCGCCTGCGGTCTTTGTAGAGCTTCAGCTCGGCGGGGACTTCTATGTCGGCCCTGTTGCCCACGGGCTGACCGCGGTCCTCTTCGACGCGCAGGACGGCCATCCGCTGAAGGTCCGGCGGCTCGGCCAGAGAAACTTGCGGCTGCTCAGGCGCGCCCGCGGGGGACGCGGGACGGCGTGCGCGGTTCCAAACGTAGAGCCCCACGCCGGCGAAGACGACGACGAGGGCGGCCGCGGCGATAATCACGCGCGGTCCCGGCACAACCATCCTTGAGCGTTCTCCTGCCATTCTGGCGCACACACCTCTTCTTCTCGCGGTTCGGGTTGGATGCACGAATTATAACCTCGCGCGTCACAAATGTGTCGCGGAGGGGAAGCGCCGGCCGCGGGTCGGAAGAAAAGCGTCAAGGAGAAGAAGTTGGGATTGTTATTCCAATCAGCAATTTTGTTGACCGTTCACGGCCTTAGCGTTACACTCTGCCGTGCTTCAAAGCAATATACGGGCGGATAGTATGTTGCTTTATTTTCCCAACCGAGCCTACTGACACAGTGAGGAGGAGACCCAATGATGGTTTCGAGATTTAGAATGGCGTTTCAAATGCTAGCCCTCGCGCTCATCTTCTGCGTAGCTAACGTGTACGTCATGGCGGGGCCGCTCAAGACGAACACGGACCCCAAAGAGACCGACAAATCGAAGGTGACGGAGCCGGCGGCCGAGAGGGACGTGACCGCCGCTGCGGACGCCGACACGGCCGCCCCTCAGGCCGCCTCGGAGAGAATGCCGCTGACGGCCGGGACCAAGACCGTGCTGGGCCGCATCTTCTCGAAGAAGGGTGTCGAGGCGCGCCTCGCCTCTAGCCCCAGCTTCGTCAAGGTCAAGGCGAGCGCCGGGGACTCGTTCAAGGCCCCGCGCAAGGCCCTCGCCAAGGCTGACGACGACGATGCCGACGACGACGACGACAACGGCCGCCGCAACATGTGGATCGTCGCCGGCGTGCTCGCCGCCGTCATCACCATCGCGGTCATAGGGCTGCGCGCAGACCGCAGCAGAGAGAGTGTCCAAGATTAGTCTTTGGCGGGCGTCCGCGTGAGTTATCTTCACCCCGACACAGGCCCGAAGGACGCGCTTGAGACTCACCGCTCTTAGTTTCAGCAGGCGGCAAGCTTTTCGAGAAAGCTTGCCGCCTCTGTCTATGTTGAAGGGGAGGAGCCTGATGAAGCTGCTGAAGGGCTGCCTGGCCCTGACGCGCGCCGAAGTCACCCTCAAGCGCGTCCACTTCCAGGACGGCACAAGCTGGAATGCGGAATGATGAATGCGGAATGATGAATTAAAGACGACCTGTTTTTAATTCATCATTCATCACTCCGCATTCATCATTGCTTTTCGCTCCACTTTTCGAGGAAGGCGGTGAACCGGGCGAGGTTGTAGCCCTTGCCCTCTTCGAGTTCGGCCGTGTCCTGCGAGTGCAGGAGCTTGCCGTCGCTGTCGAGGACGAAGAGGTGCGGGTAGCCTTGAATCTCCGGGTAGCGCGAGAGCACAGGCTCGTTCTTGTTCTCGTCGCTGAAGTTGACTTTCACCATCACGAAGTTCTTCTCCCGGAGGTCTAGCACGGCGCGGTTCTTCTCGAAGAAGTCGTCCATGATGTGGCACCAGATGCACCACTCGCCGCCGACCTCCACGAGGACGCGCCTGCGCGTGCGCGCCGCCTCGGCCACGGCCTCCTGTATGTCGCGCGCGGCGTCCCGCTTGGGGTCGTACTTGTGTACGGGGGCGTACTTCTCGTGCAACTCCTGTGCGGCCGGCTGGCTCGTCTTCTGCCGCGCGGCCTCGCTTTCGGTAGAGACCTGCGCCTGGACGCTGAAGGCCAATGTCAGGCAACAGACCATGAGCTTAACTATCGTCGTCAGACGATTCATCACGATTCACTCTCCGTTCGGAAGATTGCGCGCGCCTGAATAAGGGGGGCGCGGCGTCGCGTTGGATGTTATAACACGGCGCGACGCTGCCGGGCGAAGGGCAACCACTTGAGCGCTTCAGCGCATCCATCGCCAGAGCACACCTCTTCCCCGCTTGCCAAAGCAGGCGCATCTTTGCTAAACGTCGCAGTGACGCCAAGGCCCTGAAAGTTGTCGCCCCGGAGGAGAATCATGCGCAAGAGAATTTTGAGCCCGCTAGTCGCCATCCTGCTCGCCTTGACCCTGTGCGCGAGCGCGCTGGCGGACACCATCCGCCTGAAGGACGGCAGCGTCATCCGCGGCCAGGTCATAGGCTTTAACAACCAGCAGTTCACGGTGCTCGTCGGCGCGGGCTCGCGCGGCCGCCGCAGCCAGATTACGATCTACATGGAGGACGTTGAGTCAATCGAGTTTGACTCGGCCATCGCGGCCGGCGGCACGAACATGCCGGGCACTGGCGGCAATGGCGGCGTCCAGACGCAGAGCCGCCCGCCCGTCAACACGACGCAGCAGACGACGCGCCCACCCGTACAGCAGCAGCCCGTACAGCAGCAACCCGTCCAGACCACGCGCCCGCAGCAGCCTGTCGAGGACGACAATACGGCGATGACGCAGCCCGCCTCGCAGCCCTCCGCGCTCTTCATTCCGGGCATCAACCTGCGCGTGCGCGCGGACAACGCCGCGAACGGCTGGACGAACAGCGGGCTCGTCGCGCGCCGCGGCCAGCGCATACGCATCAACGCCACGGGCCGCGTCACGCTCGGCGGCGGCCGCGTCTCGACCCCCACGGGCCTGACCGGCGTGACGGACAACGAGAAGCTGATGCGCTCGTACCCGACCGGCGGCCTCATCGCCGTCATCGGCGACGACAACGACGACTTCATCTTCGTCGGCAACCGCCGCGAGTTCATAGCCCAGCGCGACGGCGTCCTCTTCCTAGGCGTCAACGAGGGCAACCTCGCCGACAACACGGGAGCCTACGACGTAGTCGTCGAAGCCGAAGCGAATAGATAAAATGATGAACGCGGAATGATGAATGATGAATTAAAAGCAATTTGTCTTTAATTCATCATTCATCATTCCGCATTCCGCATTTCCCTCATCGGGCATCCGGCCCGGCCCGCCCGTCATCCAATCCCTGCATCTTGACCGCGCTCTGACCGAGAGCCTAATATTCGTTTATCACAGTAGCGGAACTTTTCCCTGCCGGTTTTGCAAAGGAATTTTTTTATCATGAGACGCACACTCTTTCGCCGCGCGAGCGCCCTCGTCGCAGTCGCGCTCACGCTCGCGCTCTCCGGGGCGGCCGACCTCAGCCTCCTGGCGCAGTCCAGACGCCAGCCGCCGACCACGAACCAGAAGAAGAACCAGCGGCCAGACCCCTCGAAGCAGCAAGAGCAGAAGGAGGAGCTGCCGCCGGACCTCACGGGCAAGCCGCAGGAGGCCGAGACCGTCTCGGTCACGACCAACGTCGTCAACGTGGACGCCGTCGTCTACCACAAGAAATCGGGCCAAATCATCACGGGCCTCAAGCAGGGCAACTTCGCCGTCTTCGAGGACGGCGAGCAGAAGGAGATCACCAACTTCTCCACGCCCGAAGCCCCCATCACCGTCGCGATGGTGCTCGAATACAGCAAGCTCACTTCGGTGCTCGGCTACTACGGGAGCAGCGGCTACGAGCTGCCCACCTACGAAGTCATCCAACCGGCGGCGATGTTCCTCTCGCAGTTCGTCAAGCCGCCCGACGACTTCGTCACCGTCATCGCCTATGACATGCGGCCGACGCCGCTGACGGATTTTACCAACGACCCCTCCCGCATCCGGCAGGTCATCAACGTGCTCTTGAGGAACCGCCCGGCCTTCAGCGAGGCGAACCTTTTCGACGCGCTCAAGTTCACGCTGACGGGCGGGAAGGGCGACGCCGTCGTCCTCGAAGAGTCTAAGGAGCGCACGGCCGAGTACGCGGGCCTCGCCGCCGTGCAGGGCCGCCGCAAGGCGCTCATCCTGATCTCCAGCGGGATAGACACCTTCAGCAAGATCAACTACGACAAGGCGCGCAAAGTGGCACAGAATGCGGGCGTGCCCATCTACGTCATAGGGACCGGGAACCTCTACTTCAAGAAGTACGGCGACCGCCTCGGCGCGACCGACGACCTCCTGGGCAACCCAGGCCGGTTGACCTTCCTACAGGCCCAGAACACGCTCGGCACCTTAGCCAAGGAGACCGGCGGCAAGTATTACCCGATGACCTTCACGACCGAAGCGCCGTCGATTCTGCGCGAGATCAACGCGCTGCTCCGCAACCAGTACAGCCTCGGCTACAACCCCGGCGACCGCCGCGACGGCAAGCAGCACAAGATCGTCGTCAAGGTGGACGTGGACGGCGACGGCAAGTACGACGACAAAGAGTACATCGTCCAGAGCCGCCTCTTCTACAACGCGCCGAAGGAAGAGAAAGCTTCGGGCAGTTAGCAGTAGGCAGAAGGCGGTAAGCCAGCGCCTAATTCTTCAACCCCGTCAGGGGTGGCGTGAAATAGTCCAGCAGCCCCGTAGGGGCGGCGTGAAAATAGCCCAGCACTTCAGTGCTGGGAACGGAACGATAAAACAATTGAGTCCCGTAGGGACGGCAGAAAGGTTCGGCCGTCCCTACGGGACTCAAATATTTTTGGCACACTTACCCAGCACTGAAGTGCTGGGCTATTTTCACGCCGCCCCTGACGGGGCTCCGATCTTACTGACTGCTCCTGTTCTTCAGACTCCGTAGAGTCTAAGCCGGAACTCGTCGTTGAAGGCGAAGGTCTCTGCGCGGCGGCCGGCGAAGGTGCGCGAGTGGCGCAGGAGTGCGGGCAGGCCGCCCGTCGGGAGCGTCAGGCCGTAGGCCGGGTTGTAGAAGACGGCGGCGAGCTGCGGGTTGAGGCGCTGGGGCATGCCGTAGCGGATGGCCTTTTGGGCCACGGGCGCGAAGCCGACGCTGCGGCGCGGGTTGACGACCTCAATCGAGTGATCGAAGACGTGCAGGCGCGTCACGAAGTCTCGGAGCGCGAGGTCGCGGTGGACGAGCGCGTTGGCGAGCGCCTCGCCGACCGCGCCGCGGTGGTAATTGGCGCGCGCGGCCACGGGCGACTCACCGACCTCCTGGGCCGGGAAGCGGCGCGGGCGCTCGTCCCAGAGGTCGCAGTAGCGTGTGACGAAGCGCAGCGCCGCCTCGTAGAGCGTGTGCAGGTTGCCGCGGAGTTCGGCGCGCTCGACGACCGCTGACTGCGCCGTCTCGCCCGCGAAGCGCGTGGCGACGATCCTTGAGCGCGGCAGGAGTTCGCCGACGCGGTCGTCGCGCCCGAAGAGGAGGAGCCCCGCGACCGTCGGGCTCGTCTCGCTCCCGCTCTGGGTCGCCAGCAGCAGGTCGCGCTCCAACACGTCCTTCGTCGGGTAGCCCAAGACGCTCGCCTCGTCGAAGGCGTCGCCCTCGAACTCCTTGACGAAGCTCCAGAGGTGCGCCTCGTCTATGTCGGAGAGCGTCGCGCCGACGGCCGCCACGTTCTCGTAGCGTGCGGGGCGCGCCTCGTCTATCAGGGCCGACAGCTCCTCGCGCGACGCCTCGCGCTTTTCGGAGCCGACGCGGATGTAAAAGCGGCCGTCGCGCGTGCGGTAGGGGCGGTTGCGCCCCACCACGTCTAGGGCGACGATGCGCCGGCCGTTGTCGAAGGCGACGCGGTCTATGAAGGGGACGAGCGCGGGCTGCACCTCCTCGCGGCAGATGCGGACCAGTTCCGCCTGCACGCCTTCGGAGTCGTCCAACCCCTCGACCCTCATCTGGTCGTTGACGCCGAAGACCATCAGGCCGCCGCCCGTGTTGGCGAGCGCGACGATGCCCTGCGCGATCTTCTCCGTATTCGAGAGCTTGACCTTGAGTTCGAGGTAGGTGTCCTCGCCGCCGCGCACCAGGCGCATCAACTCCGTGCGCGAAGTCTGCGGCGCTGGCACAGAGGAGATGTACTCCTGGAAAGAGCGTTCCGTCGAGGGTTCGTGTCGCTGGTTGCTGCGGAATTTTCTGCGAGCCATTTGTGTCTGGACGGGGCTCAAGCTGCGGCTTTCCCGCCCGGATGCGGCGCGCGAACTGAGCGCCACACCTCTGGAATCAAAATTAATGCGGAATGCGGAATGCGGAATGATGAATTAGAAAACGATTGTCTTTAAATTCATCATTCATCATTCCGCATTCATCATTTCAATCCTCTGTCCGGCCGCTGACGGCGTCCAGAATCTGTTGCTCGCTGCGTTCGAGCGAGCGGGCCTGGGCCGAAATCGAGAGGCCGTAGAGCGCGACCCCCAGGGCCGCGAACAGCGTCAGTGTAGCATACTTGACCATCAAACTCTGCGCGAGGTAGCCGAAGAATGAGGCGAGGAGGATTGGAGCCGCGAGCGCGAGCATGATCGGGATGAGGAGGAACCCGGTCACGCCGGAGGCGTTCATCCGCTTGCCGAATTGCAGCCGCTTCGGGAAGCGGATCGAGAGCCAGTTGCCTATCACAGAGAAGCACGCGGCGAAGAAGACGAAGCTTAAGCCTGCGACCAGGAGCGCGGGGCCTGAGAGGTCGCGGAAGACCAACTGGTTGACCATTAGCAGCACCGCGCAGAAGACGAAGGCCAAAAACGCGATCGTCAAATTCTTCCCCAGCAGAATCGTCCGCCGCGCGACGGGCGCGAGGATGAAGGAACGCATCCCGCCGCCGTCGTAAGCGAAGAGGTTGCACGCGAGCGACGAGAGAATCAGGAACACGTAGAGCACGCCCGCGGCGACGAGCAAGCCTTCCGTGTAGGCCGCGAAGCTCGTCGCGGGCAAGTCGCTCAGCGACGAGGAAGCGCCCGCGCCCGCGCGGCTCCCGCGCAGCAGCCTGACGGCTATCAGGATAAGCGGCATCACGGCCATCATACGCAGTTGCGCGTTGCGCATCGCGTAACGCAACTCCTTCTCGACGACCGCGGAGATTTGCGGCGACAGCAGCGGCAGGCTCCAGCCCGTGTGTACGGCGGCGACGGCCTCGCCACGCGCGGCAGCCTTGGGCGCGGCGCTCGCGCGCTTTGCCCCGCCGGCCCCGAGCGCCGCGCGTCGCGCTATCAAGTAGGTGACGAAGACCAGGACGACGGTGTAGCCTGCGAGCACGGCGAGCGCCGTCGCGTAAGCTCTCCCGCCCCCTGGTCGCAAGCCTTCGGTCAGGGCGACGGCCGCGGCCCCCGGCGGCGTCCAGCGCAGCGCGGGCAACTCGCCGCCGGGCCTCGCCATGTAGGTGGCCAGTTCTCCCATGAAGGCCCCGCCCAGGCCGACCACGACACCGATCAGGGCCAGCACCGTCTCGCCGCGCGTCCGCTGCTTCTGCATCAGCGCGCTCATCGCCGTCTGAAGCCACTTCGCCAGACTGATGCCGCAGCACAGCGCGAGAAGCGCCGCGGGGAGCGCCGCCGCGAGATTCCCAAGCCCCAGACCAGCGCCGACGGCGACAGCGAAGATGATGGGGAGAGCGAAGATGGAGCCCAGACTCCCCAGCTCGCTCAGGAAATCGAGCGCGAAAAGTTTCTTCAGGCTGACGGGGTAGAGGAGCAGGCGGCCCGGCGTGAACTGGCTGCCGCCGCCGAGGCTAAGTGGCACAGTGGCCCACATCAGGTAGAGGATGGCGAAGACCATGAAGAGGAGCAGGAAAGCGTTGCGCATCAGCTCCCGCACCTCTGAGACGTAAGGATGATCGGGCGACAACTGTGCCAGAAGCTCTTGCGCCGCGCCCGGCGAGAGCATCCTGTTGATGGTGAAGCCGAGGATCAGAGCGATGACGAGCGCGACGACGACGGCCGCCAGCGTGCCGAGGATGGACGCGGCCTGGCTCAGCACGGCCTTGCGCGACCGCAGCGAGTTGCGGAACAGCGTCCACTTCAGCCAGATGAGCGCCGCGAATTGGGACATAAAGCAGGAGTCAGAAGTCAGGAGTCAGAAGTCAGAATAACGTACCGCGCCGCTCGCGTCATGCCTTAAACGCAACCGTCGGCCGCCGGTTCGTTAATTAACCCCTATGTCGTATTGTACAATCCAAACGTGCGCAGGTCGCATTCTGACCACTGACCACTGACTTCTGACCACTGCTCTTGATGTCCGTTTGCGCTTACGTCAGCTTGGGCTCGAATCTGGGCGACCGTGCGGGGAATCTCCTGCTGGCGGTGCGCGGGATGCTGGATGCAGGGTTCTCGATCCGACGCTTGTCCGCCGTTTATGAGACGGAGCCGGTGGACATCAAGGAGCAGCCGGCGTTCCTCAACATGGTGGCCGAGCTGCGCGTCACGCTCTTTTCGCCCGAGCAAACTCTCGCGCGGCTCCTGCGGATTGAGTACACGCTCGGGCGCAGGCGCGAGACCTTGCGCGGGCCGCGCACAGTTGACCTGGACTTGCTGCTCTACGGCGACGAGCGGCGCGAGACTGAATTCCTGCGCCTCCCGCACCCGCGCCTGCACCTGCGCCGCTTCGTCCTCACGCCGCTCGCGGAGCTTGTGCCCGAGCTTCGGCACCCCACGCTCGGCCGTACGGTCGCCCAACTCCTGGCCGAAACGGCGGACGAGGCGGAAGTCCGGCGCTGGAAGGGCGTCTAACTTCCGCTTGCTTTTCCCCGGCTGTGGCCTATAATGACGGCCTTGCACTCCTTACAAATGAAGACGTAGAGCGACAACCGACGCGGCGGCCCCTGGTGAACGGGTCGCCGCCTATCTGTTTGGAGAAAAGGCATGGCTTATCTCAAACCGCAGCGTCCCGAAAAGGTGACCGCGCCCAGTTTACGCGCGAGCAAGGAGCGCGGCGAGCGTCTCGTCTGCCTGACGGCCTACGACTACACGATGGCGCGCATCGTAGACGAGGCCGGCATCGACATCGTGCTGGTCGGCGACTCCATCGGCAACACCGTACTCGGCTACGGAAACACCGTGCCCGTCACGCTCGACGAGATCGTGACGCACACGCGCGCCGTCCGGCGTGGCGTGCAGCGCGCGCTCCTGGTCGCGGACATGCCCTACGGCTCGTTTCACACGGGCGAGGACGAGGCCGTGCGCAACGCCCTGCGCCTCATCAAGGAGGGCGCGGCCGAGGCGGTCAAGCTCGAAGGCGGGGCCAAGCGGGCCGCGCTCGTCAAGCGGCTCGTTGACGAAGAGATTCCCGTCATGGGCCACATCGGCTTGACGCCGCAGTCTGTCAACCAACTCGGCGGCTACCGCGTGCAAGGGAAGACGGCCGAGACCGCGCGCCAGTTGATTGAGGACGCGCACGCGCTCGAAGAGGCAGGGGCGTTCAGTATCGTCCTCGAAGTCGTCCCGCGCGAGATCGCACGGCTCATCACGGAGAGCGTCAAGATTCCGACCATAGGCATCGGGGCCGGGCCGCACTGCGACATACAAGTCCTCGTCATACACGACCTGCTCGGCCTCGCCTTCGGCAAGATGGCGCGCTTCGTCCGCCAGTACGCGAACCTGAAGGAGGCCATGACGGACGCCATCACACGCTTCGCCGACGACGTGCGCGCGGGCGCTTACCCATCCGAAGCAGAATCCTACGGCCTCCCCGCAGAAGCCGCCGCCGAGTTGAAGCTCGGCGACACGAACGCGGGCACTCGAAAGCAGTAGTCAGTAGTCAGTGGTCAGTGGTCAGTTAGCAAAACTGATTTCACTGACCACTGACCACTGACCACTGACCACTGCCTTATGGAAATCATCAACCGCCGCCAACGCATGAGTTCGGTTTCGCGCAAGGTGCGCCGCGAGCAGGACAAGACCATCGGGCTCGTGCCGACGATGGGGGCGCTCCACGACGGGCACCTGAGCCTCGTGCGCGAGGCGCGCCGGATGTGCGACGTCGTTGTCGTCTCGGTCTTCGTCAACCCGACGCAGTTCGCCCTCGGCGAGGACTTCGAGCACTACCCGCGCGACCTGACGAAAGACACGGCCGTCCTCACGGACTACAACGTCGATTACATCTTCGCCCCGTCCATAGAGGAGATCTACCCGAAGGACTTTGCGACCTACGTGACGGTCGGCGGGTTGTCGGATCAGTACGAGGGCGCGTCGCGCCCCGGCCACTTTCGCGGCGTGGCGACGGTCGTCACCGTCCTGCTCAACATCGTCCGGCCCGACTTCGCCTACTTCGGACAGAAGGACGCGCAGCAGACGCTCGTCGTCAAAAGGCTCGTCCGCGATTTGGCGTTCGAGACCGAAGTCGTCATCCTGCCGACCGTGCGCGAAGAGTCCGGCCTCGCGCTCTCGTCGCGCAACTCTTACCTCAACGAGGACGAGCGCCGCGCGGCGCAAGTCCTCTATCGCGCCCTCTCGCGCGCCCGCGAGGTGTACAAGTCGGGCGAGCGTTCGGGCTCGCGCCTGGCCGAGGCCGTGCGCTCGACCGTGGCCGCCGAGCCGCTCGCGCGACTGGACTACGTCAGCGTCACGGACGCGGACACGTTCGAACAGTTGGAGAAGCTGGACGACCGCTCGGTGCTCATCGCGCTCGCGGTCCACCTGGGCAAGACGCGCCTGATAGACAACATCGTCCTCAACCGCAAGAAGAACGGCGGCGAGCCGGCCACTTAGTAAATAGTAGATGGTAAATGGTGAATGGTGGGTAGACGCGCCGCTTTTGTCTATTCACCATTTACCATTTACTATTTACCCGTATGAAAGCTCATATCGAATTCACCTTGAACGGCGAGTCCGCGGAAGTCGCGTTCGCGCCGCACAAGACCCTGCTCGAAGTCCTGCGCGAGGATTTGGGGTTGACGGGCACGAAGCACGGCTGCGAGCTGGGCGAGTGCGGGACGTGCGCCGTGCTGGTTGACGGTCGCTCCATCCTCTCCTGCCTGATGCTCGGCCTGGACGCCGCCGGGCGCGAGGTTGAGACTGTCGAAGGCATGGCCGACGGCCCCCGCCTGCACCCCTTGCAAGAGACCTTCGCGGACCTCGGCGCAGCCCAGTGTGGCTACTGCACCCCCGGCTTCCTCCTCGTCGCCAAGGAGCTGCTCAAGACCAAACCCGACCCGACCCGCGAGGAGATCAAAGAAGCCCTCGCGGGCAACCTCTGCCGCTGCACGGGGTATTTGAAAATCTACGAAGCCGTCGAGCTGGCCGCCGCACGCATGCGCGGAGAAGAGGCCGAGCCGGTTAAAGAGACGATTTATGGGTACGAATAAGAACGGGGACGGCGCGTCCTTGAAAGTCATCGGCAAGCCGTTTCGCAAAGTTGACGCGCGGGCCAAGTGTACGGGGCAGACGAAGTTTGCCGACGACGTGGCGCTGCCGCGCATGCTCTTCTGCAAACTACTGCGCTCCACGGAGCCGCACGCCCTCATCAAGAGCGTTGACGTGTCGAAGGCGCTTGCGCTTCCGGGCGTCGTGGCTGTCATCACGGGAAAGGACTTGCCCATCCCTTATGGCATCCTCCCCGTCAGCCAGGACGAGCACCCGCTCTGCCTCGATAAAGTTCGTTTTATCGGAGACCCTGTCGCAGCCGTCGCCGCGATTGATGAAGACACGGCGTTCGACGCGATGAACCTGATCGAGGTCGAGTACGAACGGCTCCAAACCATCACGAGCATCGAGGAGGCCGTGATGGTCGAGGAGCCGCGGATACACGAGTACGGCGACGGCGGCAACGTCCACAAGATAGTCTCGCTCGAATTCGGCGACCTGGAGGCTGGCTTCGCCGAGGCTGACCACATCCGCGAGGACGTACTGTTCTTCGAGGGCAACACGCACCTGCCTATGGAGCAGCACGCGGCGGTCGCGCACTTCGACGCGGACGGGAAGCTGACGCTCTGGAGTTCGACGCAGACGCCGCACTACGTTCACCGCGCGCTCGCCAAGACCTTGGAACTGCCCGCGAGCCACGTCCGCGTCATCGCCACGCCGAACGGCGGCGGCTTCGGCGGCAAGTCCGACCCCTTCAACCACGAGATCGTGGTCGCCAAGCTCGCCATGATGACGGGCCGCCCCGTCAAGGTCACCTTGACGCGCGAGGAGGTCTTCTACTGTCACCGCGGCCGGCATCCTGTGTTGATGAAAATCAAGACGGGCGTGAAAAGGGACGGCGCGATCACGGCGATGGACTTCCAGTCGTTCCTGGACGGCGGGGCCTACGGCTCTTACGGCGTGGCTTCGACCTTTTACACGGGCGCGCTCCAGACCGTCACCTACAACGTCCCGCGCTACAAGTTCCGCGGCCTGCGCGCGTTTACGAACAAACCGCCGTGCGGCCCCAAGCGCGGCCACGGCACGCCCCAGCCGCGCTTCGCCCTCGAAGTCCAACTCGACAAGCTTGCGGAAGATTTGAAACTCGATCCGGTCGAGATCAGACGCAAGCACCTCGTCCCGCCCGGCAGCGTGACGGCCAACTACCTGCGCGTCGGCTCGATGGGCCTCGGCGCGTGCATCGACAAGGTGGTCGAAGGGTCAGACTGGAAGAACAAGTTTTCCAACTGGGACCGGGGCAATAGAAAACTTCCCGAAGGCAAAGGCATAGGGCTAGCGTGCAGCTCGTACATCTGCGGCGCGGGGCTGCCTATCTACTGGAACAACATGCCGCACTCGGGCGTGCAGCTCCGGCTAGACCGCCAGGGCGGCGTCTGCGTCCAGTGCGGCTCGACAGACATAGGGCAGGGGTCGGATTCCATCCTCGCCTACATCGTGGCGGAGGTTCTGGGGATTGACCCATTCGACATACGCGTCGTCACGGCCGACACGGACCTGACGCCCGTTGACCTTGGGAGCTATTCGAGCCGCGTCACGCTGATGACCGGCAACGCCGCTCTCCAGGCAGCCGAGCGAGCGCGCGAGCTGCTGACGATGGCCGTGGCCGAGAAGCTCTCCGTCCCCGTTCAGAATCTCTCCTTTGCCGAGCGGCGCGTCTTCGACGTGGAGAACCCGGAAGTGGGTGTGACGTTTGCGGAGGCGGTCGTGCTCGCGGAGTCCAAGTTCGGCACAATTGGCACAGTCGGCTCGTACACGCCGCCGCGCTCGCCGGGCAAATACAAGGGCGCGGGCGTCGGCCCCTCGCCGGCCTACAGCTATTCGGCGGCAGTCGCCGAAGTGGACGTTGACGCAGCCACAGGGATAGTCAGGGTCGAGCGCGTCTGGATCGGCCACGACATAGGGCGCAGCATCAACCCGGCGCTCGTCATGGGCCAGGTCGAGGGCTCCGTCTACATGGGCCTCGGCGAGGCGCTGATGGAGGAGATGACCTACCGCGCGAACCGCAACGTCGTCCACAAATTCCCGAGCCTGCTGGAATACAAGAGCCCCACGACGCTTGAGATGTGCGACGTCGTCACGTACCTCGTCGAGGACGCGGACCCGAACGGCCCGTTCGGCGCGAAGGAGGTCGGCCAGGGGCCGCTCCTGCCCATCATGCCGGCCGTCGCCAACGCCGTCTACGACGCCGTCGGAGTGCGCGTGGACGAAGTGCCCATCACGCCCGAAAAGGTTTTGACCGCCCTGCGCGACAAGGCCCGCGGCCGCCCCCCCGCTTCGGCCCCAAATCCGTCCCCGACGTGGAATGGCCCGAGCCCTTGAAAGTTCAAACGCCCGCCGACGGCGGCGACGGCCGCGAGATGCCGCGCGTGGCCGTGCATTCGTGATTTGAGTGAAGTATGGAATTTGACTGGGACCCAAAGAAAGCAAAGAGCAATCTTCGCAAACACAGAGTCTCATTTACCGAAGCGGCCACGGCGTTTAGTGATCTTCTCTCGCTCACATTTGATGACGAGGCACACTCGGACGTTGAGCGAAGATACATTACGATCGGAATGTCGCATCAAGGGCGCATACTAGTCGTCGCACATACTGCGCGCGGCGGTAAAGTCAGGATAATCAGCGCGCGCAAAGCCACGTTGCGCGAAAGAAAATGGTATGAGGAAGAAAACAAATAAGGCGAAAGGTGATGGCGATCTCTTACCGGAATACGACTTCAGCAAAATGAAGCTCGTAGGTAAAGGAATTTACGCCGAGCAATATCGTTCGGGGACGAACCTCGCGTTGCTCGACAGCGATGTCAGGAAAGTATTCCCCGATGATGAAGCGGTTAACGAGGCTTTGCGCGTCATCGCCGAGGCGGCAAAACGACAGGCCGCGCGAGCACGAAACCGAGGCGGGCGAAGCCGGAAACGAACATCCAAGTCACGCCGCGCAACGCCAACGCAATGAGAAACCAAGAACCATCTACTCATAGACCTTTTGTCTTCACCATTGTCGAAGACCACGGCGTGAACGTAATCATCGAGGTCTCGGAGGAAGACTATCAGGCCGACTTGGCCGCCGGGATTGATGAGGAGGCGACGATGAAACCCGGCCGCTATAAATTCAAGCGCGGCGGCTTCCTTGCGCGTCACCCCGAGTTGAAACTCAAAGATAAAAGGACTGCCTAATGCGGGAGCGATTGTAGAAAGCGGCGATGGCGTGAGATAGGGAGCATTTGCATAAATTAGCAAAAAGGGATTGGATAAAAAATAGACATACTTAGAAGTTCTTTAGCCGAATACTAAACCTATGATGAGACTTCCGAAATTCTCTTACCTCGTGCCGCGCACGGTCGCGGACGCGGTGAAGATGATGGGCGACGCCGGGCCGTCGGGGCAGTACGTGGCCGGGGGGACGGACCTGTATCCGAATATGAAGCGGCGGCAGCAGACGCCGCGGACTGTGATCTCTGTGGCGCGCCTCAAAGAGTTGGGCCAGATTGCGGGCGACGGCGCGGGCGGCTTGAGGATCGGGGCGGGCGTTTCGTTGACGGACGTGTGCGAGCACCCGGTCGTCAACCGTGACTATCCGTTCGTGGCCGAGGCGGTGCGGACGATCTCGACGCCGATCCTGCGTAACATGGGGACGATTGGCGGGAACTTGCTGCTGGACACGCGGTGCAACTACTACGACCAGAATTACGAGTGGCGCAAGGGCATCAATTTTTGTATGAAGAAGGACGGCGAGGTCTGCTGGGTTGCGCCCGGAAGCTCTAAGTGTTGGGCGGTGCAATCGGCCGACTTGGTGCCTCTGATGGTCGCTATCGGCGCGAAGCTCAAGCTGGTCTCCACGCTCGGCGAGCGCATGGTCGATGCGGCGGGGCTGTACAACGACGACGGGATTGATTACCTGCATAAGCGGCCGGACGAGTTGCTGACAGAGATTCAACTGCCGCCCGCGGACGGGTGGCGCGCTACCTACAAGAAGCTGCGGCGGCGCGGCGCGTTCGACTTCCCGGTCCTCGGCGTCGCGGCGCGCCTGGACGTGGACGAGGGCGGGACGGTGACGAAAGCCAAGCTCGTTCTGGGCGGCATCGCGCCCGCGCCGATAGAGGTCAAGGAGGCCGCGGCGGCGCTGGTCGGCGGCCCGCTCGACGACGACCGCATGCAGGCGGCCGCCGAAGCCTGTTACCTCAAGGCGCGCCCGCTGGACAACACGGACTTCGTCACGAACTGGCGCAAGCAGATGGCCCGCCCTTACGTGCTGCGCGCCCTTCAAGAACTGCGAGAGCAGTAGTCAGTGGTCGGGTGGTCAGTGGTCAGTTAAAAAGCGATTAGTGCTGCCGTGCTTCTGTTTTTAACTGACCACTGACCACTGACCACTGACCACTTTTTTATGATCGCTGCAATCCTGCTGGCGGCCGGGCGCTCGCGGCGCATGGGCGCGTTCAAGCCGCTACTCCCTTTCGGCGGGCGCTCCGTCGCAGAGGCGTGCGTCGAGAATCTGCTGGCGGCCGGGGCCGGCGAAGTGATCGTCGTCGTAGGTTATAGGGGAGACGAAGTGCGACGGCGGCTTTCGCACCTCCCGGTTCGCTTCGCTGTTAACGCGGAGACTGAGAGCGAGATGGGCGCGTCCATCGCGCGCGGCGTCGAACAGCTCTCGCCGGAGGCGGAGGCCGTCCTTATCGCCCTGGTCGATCAACCCGCCGTCCCTCCAGAGACCATCATTCTCTTAAACGCCGCCGCCGAGCAGACAGGCGCGCGGCTCCTTGTGCCCGAATACGAGGGGCGCGGCGGCCACCCCGTCCGGGTTGACCTGGACTTCCGCGAAGAGTTGCTGAACCTGGACGCGCGGGGGGGACTGCGCGCGCTGTTCGAGGCGCACCGTGGGGAAGTCCTGCGCGTCCCCGTCAACTCGCCTTACGTTGCGCGCGACATGGATCGGTGGGATGATTACGTCGCGCTTCACCGCGACCTCTTTGGCACAGAACCGCCGGAGGGCGGCGGGCAGTGAAAGACAAAAAACTCGATGCCAACTGTTTTACGGGAAGGCTCATCTAATCGTTCGATGACTCGCCCCCGCTGGGGAGTCGAAAAGGAGAAGATAATGTTTTTGAGAAGTCGCAAGGCCGTGGCCGCCGCGACCCTTTCACTGGCCCTACCCCTGTCGGCGGCCGTCGCGCTGACGCCGAATAAAGTTGCGAGCGCGCCCCAGGCAATCGAGTTCGCCCTGCGTTCGATTGACGGGCAGAACGTCACCTCCGAGAGTTTGCGCGGAGAGGTCGTCGTGCTGGCCTTCGGCGCGAGCTGGTTGCCGCTCTCGCGCACACAGCTTCAGGGCATACGCAAGCTCGCAGACAAGTACAGCGAGCGCGGCGTCGTGGTCTACTGGGTGAGCACGGACTCCGAAGCGCCGAAGTCGAAGAACTACGCCTCGGACGAGCAACTGCGCGCCTTCGCCAAAAAGTACGGGCTCAATGTGACGGTGCTGCGCGACCCCGAAGGGAAGCTCTCGCGGCAGTTCAAGGTTGACCAGTTGCCGGCCATAGTGATTCTGGACAAGCAGGGCAACCCGGCCGGCCCGCCCATCGGCGGCCTGGACCCCGAAGGCGACCTCGCCAAGCAGCTCGCCAAGCCGCTCGACGAAGTTCTCGCCAAACAGTAAGGCTGAAAAAATATCCGCACGAAAAGGCCGCCTCCCATGTTGGAAGGCGGCCTTTCACTTTTTACTTTCTGATTTCGGCTGCCAGCTTGTAGACGAGGCGGACGGGCAGGCCGACGACGTTCCAGTAGTCGCCCCTGATCTCCTCTATGAAGAGCGCGGCGCGGCCCTGCACGGCGTAGGCCCCAGCCTTGTCCATAGGCTCGCCGCTCGCGACGTACCACTCGATTTCCGCGTCCGACAGGGGCGCAAAGCGCACGCGCGTCCTCTCGTGCGCGACAACGCGGCGGCCGCCGTCGCTGACCAGGGCGACGCCCGTCACCACGTCGTGCCACCTCCCGCTCAGGAGCCGCAGCATCCGGCTCGCCTCCGCGTCGTCGTTCGGTTTACCCAGAATCGACGAATCGACCACGACCGTCGTGTCCGCGCCAAGGACGAGGGGCGAGCGCCTGCGCTCTAACGCCGCGAGCGCCTTCCCGAGCGCCAGCCGCTCGACGGCGCTTTCGGCGCTCTCGCCCGCAGCCATCGTCTCGTCAATGTCGGCCGCCAGCGCCTCAAACGGCCAGCCGACGGCCCGCAGGATTTCCGCGCGGCGCGGGCTGGCCGAGGCCAGCAGGACTCTTTCCAGCGTAACACTCGCTTGTGGCGCGCTCAGGTTTTCCATTACACTCCCCTTCGATTGCGGATTTCGGAATGCGGATTGCGGATTGGGAATCCTAAATCCGCAATCCCAAATCCGCAATCCGCAATCGAATCATGGACGACCTGATCCGAACATTGCCGAAGCTCTTGCGCGCGGCTGGTGAGACGGAGGAAGTCTTGGAGGCCGCGGCGCTGGTCGCCTGGCGGCGTGTGGCCGGCGAGGGCCTGCGCACGCAGGCGGTCCCCTTCCGCCTCTACCGCAAGACCTTGATCGTCGCGGTCGCCGACGCCACCTGGCAGAAGCAGTTGGAGGCCGTGAGCGGCCAACTCCTCTTCCGCATCAATTCCCTGCTGGGCCAGGCGGTCGTCACCTACATAGAGTTCCGCATCGACCCGAAGACCGTCCGGGCCGAGCGCGCGGCCATCAAGGCGACTGCAACGAACCACGCCGAACAGGAGCGCCGCGCGCTCAAGACAGTCTCCGGCGACATCGCGGTCGCGGCCGACGCCATCCATGACGAAGACCTGCGCCGCCGCTTCCTCCTCGCCGCCGGCAGTTGCATTGACCGGCGCGAGAGCGACAGTTAGCGCAAACCTGATGAGGATGTAAACCGCGAATGGATGAACTGATTTTCCTTGTCGAAGAAGCTCCCGAAGGAGGTCTGACGGCTCGCGCCCTGGGCGCTTCAATTTTCACGGAGGCCGACGACCTGCCGAGTCTCCGCGAGCAAGTCCGCGACGCCGTGCGTTGCCACTACGAAGCTGGGCAAGGCCCACGACTGATCAGGCTCCACTTTGTGCGAGAAGAAGTAATCGCAGCATGAAGTTGCCGCGCGACATATCGGGCGCGGAGTTAGCCAAGGCCCTTAAATCTCTCGGATATGAAGTCACGAGGCAAACTGGCAGCCACATGCGTCTGACGACGGCAGAAGGCGGAGAGCATCATGTCACGATTCCGCAGCACGACCCTTTGCGCGTAGGAACTCTGGCCGGTATCCTGAATGACGTTGCTTCGCATCTGGGAATCAGCCGCGAAGAGGTGCTGACAAAAGTATTCGGCAAATGAATCCTCGTTAGATAAATTCTTAATCACCATGCCAATCACCGAAGCTGACATCGAGAAGATCGCGCAGTTGGCGCACCTGGAGATTACGCCGGAGGAGCGCCGCGCGTTTACGCCGCAGATCGCGGAGATCGTGGCCTACGTCGAGCAGTTGAACGAGCTGGACACGAGTCAGGTCGAGCCGTCCACGGGCGGGCTGACGCCCGAGGGCGAGCGGACGGATTCGGCGCGCGACGACGCGGCCCGGCCCTCGCTCGGCCAGCAGCTCGCTCTAGACCAGGCCCCGGACCCATCCCACGGCCACTTCCGCGTGCCCAAGGTTCTATGAGCCAGAATCTGAAATCTCAAACTTGAAAAATCTGCAATTACTAAACCCGTGATGGATTTCCTGACCGACGACATAGAAACCTTACGCGCCAAGATTGCGCGCGGCGAGACGACGGCGCGCGCCGCGGCCGAAGCCTCGCTCGACGCCGCCGAGAGGTTGAACGAGACGCTCAACGCCTTCCTTGAGATCGACCGCGCGGGCGCGCTCCACCGCGCCGAGGAGTTGGACGGCTCGCCCGTACATGAAAGCCAAACGCTCGCGGGCGTGCCCATCGCCATCAAGGACAACATCTGCGTGCGCGGCCTACAGACTTCCTGCGGCTCGCGCATCCTCGGCCCGTATCACGCGCCGTACAACGCAACCGCCGTCGAGCGCCTGAACGCGGCCGGCGCGGTCGTCGTCGGCAAGACCAACTGTGACGAGTTCGCTATGGGCTCGTCGAACGAGAACTCGGCGTTCGGCCCGGTCAGGAACCCCTGGGACACGTCGCGCGTGCCGGGCGGTTCGAGCGGCGGCTCGGCGGCGGCCGTGGCCGCTGGAATTGTGCCAGTTGCGCTCGGCTCCGAGACGGGGGGCTCTGTCCGGCAGCCCGCCTCGCTCTGCGGCATCGTCGGATTGAAACCCACCTACGGGCGCATCTCGCGCTACGGGCTGGTCGCCTTCGGCTCGTCGCTCGACCAGATCGGAATCTTCGGACGCAACGCGCGCGACATAGGTCGCGTGCTCGGCGTCATCGCCGGGCGCGACGCGCAGGACGCGACGACCGCGGACGTAGAGGCTCCCGATTACGCCGCGGAGATCGAGCGCGGCCTTGACGGGGCGCGCATAGGCGTGCCGCGCGAGCTGTTTGGCGAGGGGTTGGACGCGGAGGTGCGCGCGGCGGTCGAGGCGGCCATCGAAGCTTACAGGGAGTTGGGCGCCGAGATCGTGGACATCGAATTGCCGCACGCGAAGTATTGCATCGCGGTCTACTACATCATCGCGACGGCCGAGGCGTCGTCGAACCTGGCGCGCTACGACGGCGTGCGCTACGGCTTCCGCGCGGAGGACGCGCACCGAGCTGCGCCAGATGTACCGCCGCACGCGCGACGAGGGCTTCGGCGCGGAGGTCAAGCGCCGCATCATGCTCGGCACTTACGTCTTGTCGTCCGGCTACTACGACGCCTATTACCGCAAGGCGCAGCAGGTGCGTACACTCATCCGCCAGGATTTTCTCAAGGCGTTCGAGAAGTGTGACGCTATCGCGACGCCGACCACGCCGACCGTCGCCTTCCTGCTCGGCGAGAAGACGGACGACCCGCTCTCGATGTACCTGAGCGACATCTACACCTGCACGGCGAATCTGGCGGGCATCCCAGGCGTCTCGCTCCCCTGCGGCCTCTCCGGCGAAGGCTTGCCGATAGGCTTTCAACTGATGGGGCCCTTCTGGTCCGAAGGCTCGCTCCTGCGCATCGCACACGCCTACGAACAGGCTCATCCTTTCACCGCGCGCCCGCGCGTGTCGGCGGCGGCGAGTTCGTAATACATCAGGTCCGCGCCGTAATAGCGTGCGTTCTTCGTGTACTTCATCCAGAGCTTTTCGAGGACGCGTTGTGAGGCGACGTTCAAGGGGTTGACGACCGCCACGATGCGTTCGAGTTTCAGTTCCTTGAAGCCGAACTCCAGAGCGGCGCGCGCGGCTTCGACGGCGAACCCTCTGCCCCACACTGATTTCGCCAGGCCGTAGGCGACCTCTATCTCGGGCGTTTCGTCTAGGGGGATGAGGCCGCAGTAGCCGACCATGTGGTCTGTCACTTTCTCCTCCACGGCCCAGAGGCCGAAGCCACGGTTGCGCCAGCCTTCGATTGAACGAAGCAGCCCCTCTTCCGTGGCCTCCCGCGTTCTGGGCTTCCCCCCGGAGATGTACTTCATAACTTCCGGGTCGCCGAAGACCTGGCACAGCGCGTCCAAATCGTCCGGCCTGAACCCGCGCAGGCGCAGCCGCTCGGTCTCAATCTCCGGGATGCTCATCAGGGATTATTTGGCAGGCAGCCGTTTTTGACGCGCACGCTTCAACGGCTCTTTGTCCGGGATCAGATCGCCCGTGAACAGCTCCAGGAGCCCCTTGGCCGTGCCGACGAGGGGCGTGGCGTCGAGCCCTACGTGGACCGCGCCGCGCAGCAAACCCTTCTTTCTTATCTCGTGGCCGGCCAGCCCTATGACCAGCGCCGTTCCCACGACCGGGATCGGTTTGATGATTCGCTTCGCCACGCGCCACCCGCCCGCGCGCAACAACCTACGCCTGAGACCCGCTGCCATCTTCGTCCCCCCTTTTTCTACATTCTAACGAGAGACCATTTTAAACCCAAGCTACCGACTGCCGTTGCCGTCGTCTCGCGGCCGTGTGTTAGCATGGGCGGCGTTAGCCGAATCAAGAACAAGACCCGAAACGTGATGCCACTTGCCGGACGCCGTCGCCGCGCTCTAGCCGCGACTCTCATTCTGCTTCTCGTAGCTCTGCTTCTCGCGTGCCGCTCGCCGGGCACGTCGCAGGACAAGAAGCTGCTCATCTACACGCCGCACGGTCAGGACATGTTGCGCGACTTCGTGGCGCGCTACAAGCAGGCGCACCCAGACGTGGACGTGCAGTTCCTCGACATGGGATCGCGCGAAGTCCTGGAGCGCGTGCGCGCCGAGCGCAACCGCCCGCAGGCCGATTTGTGGTGGGGCGCTTCGCACATCACTTTCCGGGCGGCGGCCGACGAAAACCTGCTCGCCAGCTACCGGCCGTCCTGGGCAGACAAAGTGGCACAGGACGCGCGCGACCCCCAGGACCGCTGGTACGGGACTTACGAGACGCCCGAGGTGATCGTCTACAACGCGGAGCTGGTCAAGGCAGAGGACGCGCCGCAGGACTGGGACGACGTGCTCGACGCGCGCTGGCGCGACAAGGTCTTAATCCGCAACCCGAACCCCTCAGACTCCATGCGCGCGATTTTCGGCGCGATGATCTGGCGGTTCTACAAAGAGACGAACTCGCCTGAGGGCGGCTACGAGTGGCTCCGCAAGCTGGACGCGAACGTCCACGAGTACACGGCCAACGGCACGCTCATGTTGCAGAAGCTGGCGCGCGGCGAGGGCCTGGTCAGCCTCTGGGACATGCCGGACGTGATGGTCTTCCGCGAAAAGAAGAACCTGAACCTGGGCTATGTCATCCCCCGCAGCGGCACGCCCGTCGTGACGGACGGCATAGCAATCGTGCGCGGCGCGCCGCACGAGGAGGAGGCGCGCCGCTTCTACGAGTTCGTCACGACGCCGGAGAGCCTCTTGCACGCCGCGCGCGAGTATTACCGCATCCCGGCGCGCACGGACCTGGACCGCTCGCAGCTCCCGGCCTGGATGAGCGAGCCCTTCACGCGGATGCAGGTAGACTGGGAGCTGCTGAGCAGGGAGGCCAACACCTGGCTGCGCCACTGGGACTCGGAGATTCGCGGGCGCAACAAGAATTGAGACGCGCAGCGTCCAGGTCAGTACCGCCTACTGACCTGGCTTGAATTGAGAGAGAGGTTTGTTGATGAGAATCAATCGAGTGATTGTCCTGCTGGCCGCCGCGCTCATGTTGGGCGGCCTTGGTGTCGGCGTCCGGGCGCAGGAGGCGAAGTCCGCGCGGACCACCGAGGTGCAAATCTATTTCCCGAAGGAGGGCGATTCGGCGGACATGAATAACAACCCCTGGAATCTTCAGCCCGTGCCGCGCAGGGTCCCTGCGGCCGCCCCCCTCCGGCCCGCCATCGAGGCGCTGCTCAAGGGGCCGACCGCGCAGGAGAAGGCGCAGGGCTTCGACGTGCTCGACACCAACGGGCTGTCCATCGTCAAAGTCGCGGTCAAGTCCGGGACGGCCTACGTCAGCTTCGCGCACCGCAAGGGCACGGACTGGCTGGGCGACCTCAGCCCCTACACGTTCGGCGACGCGGTCGCGCGCACGATGAAACAGTTTCCGCGCGTGCGCCGCACGGTCGTCTGTGCTGACGGGATCACCAACTTCGGCGACGAAAGCGGCGGCCCGGACAAGCCCTGCCCGAAATTTTAAGCCTCCGCGCGATGTTAGCTACTCCGGCGTACCGAGGCATGGCTTGTCGGCGGAAGCGTCGGCCGCGCGCCGCGCCTCCTCGTTGGCCGTAGCAGACGGGGCGATCTTGTCCGTCACGCAGATTTTATCCGGCGTAATCTTGGCGACGACTAAGTAGGAAGTCACCTTCGTGGAGTCCGACGGGTCTTCGCTCGCGTCGAAGCGGACGATGAGGGCGTGCGGGGTGACTTTGTTTCCTTTCTTCGTCACGCGCCACTCGGCCTTCTTGCCGACGCTGCTGAAGCCGCCGCTGACAACCTGCCAGAGTTCCAGCTCGTGCTTCTGCCTGTCGGGGCTGTAGACGGTGATGGTCTCGCGCGCGTCGCCGTAGACGAGTTCCAGGTTATAGCCGCCGACGCCGCGGCACGCCGACACGGACCAGTCGCGCCCGGTCTTGACCAGCTTGCAACTGGAGAGTGAGGTGTAGACGCTGGTCGTCGGCGCGGCCCACGCGGTCAGGGCGAATGCGAAACAGGCCGCGAGGGCTATGACGAGAATTCTTCTGGTGGACATCATCGGGGGTTTTCTCCTCTCAACAGGTTGGCCGTTCGGGAGAGCTTCGGGGTCTTACTTACCACCGCGGCCAGGACGGCGTCAATATTCAGAACTTGCCGATTGATGTAACATAACCCGCGCCGGCCGAAGGAGCATAGCGTTGTCGTTTCTCTCCCTGAAGAACATCACGAAGCGCTACGGCGCGGGCGCTGGGGCTGCGGCGGCGGTCGCAGACTTGTCGCTCGATGTCGAGCAGCGGGAAATCTTCGGCCTGCTCGGCCCTTCGGGTTGCGGCAAGACGACGACGTTGCGCGTCATCGCCGGACTGGAGACGCCGGACACTGGCACAATCGAGTTCGACGGGCGCGACATCACGCGCCTCTCACCGGAGCGGCGCGGCTTCGGGATGGTCTTTCAGAACTATGCCCTCTTCCCTCACCTCAACGTCTATGAGAACGTCGCCTTCGGCCTGCGCGCACGCAACCGCCCGAAGGCTGAGACGGCCGAGCGTGTCGAGCGCGCGCTCGCGCTGGTTCAGCTACCGGGCTTCGAGCGACGCGCCGTCACGGAGCTTTCCGGCGGCCAGCAGCAGCGCGTGGCGATTGCGCGCGCCATCAGCATAGAGCCCGCCCTGCTGCTCTTCGACGAGCCGCTCTCGAACCTGGACGTGGCGCTCAGGGAGGAGACGCGCGGCGAGCTGCGCGAGTTGGTCTCGAAACTGGGGCTCACGGCCGTCTACGTCACGCACGACCAGGAAGAGGCGTTCGCGCTCTGCGACCGCATAGGCGTCATGGCCGACGGCCGCATCCTACAGACGGGCTCGCCCCGCGAGCTTTACGAGCGTCCCGCGCTCTTGACGGTCGCACGCTTCCTCGGCCGCAACAACCTGATTCAGGCGCGGCGCTTGAGTTCGACTGACGAACGGCCTGCGCGTTTCCACACGATTGAGGGCGGGCACACGCTCGTCGTCCACGCCGAGCGCGGGCAGTTGGGGCCGCTCAACCAGAACAGCACGCTCAGCGTCCGCCCCGAACACCTCGTCATCACTAAGAGTCCGCCGGCCGCCGCCACGGAGAACGTTCTGCCGGCTGTCGTGCGCGAGGTCAGCTTCACTGGCTCGACCACGAGCGTCCGTCTGGACGCAGGCGGCCTCACACTCGAAGCGCTCCTGCTCAACCCTGACGGCCTGGCCCCGGACGAGCCATGCGCCGTACGCCTCCCCCCGGACAAAATCAACATTCTAGGGACGAACTAAGGGATGAGTGATGAAGTAAAGCAGAACCGCCGTCGTCTCTCTTTCATCACTCGTCCTTCATCGCTCGTCCTCGCGCTCGTCGTCCTTGTCGTGCTGCTCTACGGTGTCGTCTACCCGAACCTGCGCGTCGTGACCGATTCGCTTCAGGTGGGCGGCGATTGGTCTCTGGCGAGCTACAGGGATTTGCTGTCGCAGCGCGCGGTGCTGGAAGCCGTGTGGTCGAGTGTCGTGCTGTCGCTGTTGACGGTTGCGCTGTGCGCGGTGGTCGGAGTGGGGCTGGCGTTCCTGTTCGAGCGGTACACGTTCCCCGCGCGCGGCCTGTTCGCGGCGCTCGCGGCGCTGCCGCTGGTGCTGCCGCCGCTCGTCGGGACCATCGCTTTCATCTTCCTCTGCGGCGAGTCGGGCATCCTGGCGCGCTTCGTGCAGTGGCTCTTCGGCCTCCAGACAGCGCCGTGGAGCCTGCGCGGCTGGGGCGCGTTGCTGCTCTTTCACACCTACACGATGTACCCGTTCTTTTACGTCCTGGCGGGCGCGGGATTAAGACGGATTGACGCGGGACTGGCGGAGGCGGCGCGCGGCCTTGGCGCGAGCCCCGCGCGCGTGCTCTTTCGCGTCACGCTGCCGCAGCTCGCGCCGTCGCTCATCGCGGCCGCGCTTTTGACCTTCATGACTTCGATGGCAAGCTTCAGCGGGCCGCTCTTTTTCGGCGGCGACGTGCGCGTCCTGACGCTCGAAATCTTCACCGCGCGGCAGCGCGGCGACGCGGCCACGGCGCTTACGCTGACGGTGATTCTCACGATTGTCTCGCTGGCCGCGCTCGTCGTCTTCCAGCGCTACGAGGGGACGCGCCGCTTCGCCGCCGCCGCCATGAAGGGAGCGACGCGCGCGCGCGCGCCGGTCAAGAGCGGGAGGGCGCGCACGCTCGCAACTCTCTGCGCCGTCGTCTTCACCGTCATCCTCGCGCTGCCGGTGGCGACGCTCGTGCTGGTCAGCTTCGCGCGCGAGGGCTCCTGGCGCACGGAGACTCTGCCGCCCGCTTACACGTTCAGTAACTACGCGCGTGTGTTGACCGACGCTGACTCCGCGTCCGTCATCGTCAACAGTCTGCTGATGGCGGGCATCGCCGCTCTCTTCGCGCTCGTCTGGAGTTTCTGCGTGGCGGCGGCGATCGGGAAGATGAGACGAAAGCTCCGGCGGCTCGTCAGCCTGCTCGTGCTCGTCCCCTGGGCCTTGCCGGGCACAGTCGTGGCGGTCTCGATTGCGGAAGCCTATGGGCGCGAGAACCCGCTGACGGGCTCGTTCATCCTCGTCGGCACGTTCTGGATTCTGCCGGTCGTCTACTTCCTGCGGTTCATGCCGCTTGTCGTGCGCGCCGTGCAGGCGAGCGTCGAGCAGATGGATGCGAGTCTGGAAGAGGCTGCGGGAAGTTTGGGAGCGCGCGCGTGGATGCGCTTCTGGCGCGTGCGGCTGCCGCTGGTCTGGCCGGGCGCGGTCGCGGGCACGCTCCTGGCCTTCGTCATCGCGCTCGGCGAATACGTCGCCAGCGTCCTGGTCTTCGTCCCCTCCAACCAGCCCATCTCGATCCGCATCGCCGCCGAGATGCGCGACTTCAACCTGGGCACGGCTGCGGCCTACGGCGTCATCCTCATCCTCATGGTCGCCCTCGCCATGTTCGCCGCCTCGCGGCTGGAGAGGATGAGGGACGCCGGTTAAGCTCAACCCTTTGCGCCTTAAGTTTTTACTTTGCGCCTTTGCGTGAAACAGCCGTTCTCGCAAAGGCGCAAAGCTAAGACGTAAGGCGCAAAGGGTTGAGTTAATCGGTAGCTTGATTCGTGCCCGAGAATGTATATTAGCCGCACGAGTGCAACGATAACTTCCGAGAAGAACCTTTATGTCTCTCTTCAGTTGTCTCAAGTGGCCGGAGATGCGACCCGTCACGCTTGAGCTAATCCGTCGCGTGTACGAGGGGCACGCGGCTGGGCCATTTTCGATTCCCGTGGTTGACTTCGTGCGCGTCTTCGCGCCTGGGGCCGAACCCGACGAGTTGAAGAAAGTGGCCGCGCGTGGCGACATAAACTTTGCCCCGGTCAACACACACGGCGGGACGTTCCGGCTGGCCAAGGGGCCGGAGGCGACGTTCGAGCTGGGCCGCGAGGGGTTGGCGATGCGCGTGCCCGCGCGCATGAGCGGGACTTACAAGGTCCGCCCCCAATCCTTCCACATCACCTTCAACAGGGGCGAGGAACTGGAAGGCTGCAAGCGCCTCTTCGTCCTCGTCTGCAATCGCGTCGTCAGCGTGGACGTCTCGGCCAAGCGCGTGGACGTGCGGCTGCCGAGCAAACTTTTCGACCTGTGCGTGGAGTTGGAATGAACACCAGAAGTCAGGAGTCAGGAGTCAGGAGTCAGAAGAAAAGAGAGCGCGCGCGGCGCGTGACGTGTGTGTGGCTGGCGTTAGCCCTTGTGGCGCTGTCGGCTTTCGGAGCGCGCGCGGGCGCCGCCGCGCCTGAGAGGGTTGAGCTTTACCAGGCGCTGCTCGATTTGCAGAACCCCTGGACGGTGATGTGCGTGGCCGCGCACCCGGACGACGAGGACGGCGCGACGCTCACAGTGCTCCGCCGCAAGTACGGCGTCCACACCGTAACGGTCTTTTCGACTTACGGCGAAGGCGGGCAGAACGCCGTCGGGCCGGAACTGTACGAAGAGCTGGGCGCGATCCGCGCACGCGAGACCCTGGAGGCGTCCGAGATTCAGGGCTCCGAGCCGCACTTTCTGGGCCTCAAAGATTTCGGCTTCTCCAAATCGGCGGACGAAGCCTTCCGCGTCTGGTGGCACGAGGAAGCCCTGCGCCGCCTCGTCCTCCAAATCCGCCAACTGCGCCCGGACGTTATCATCACTAACCACGACACCACGAGCGGCCACGGCCACCACCAGGCCACGGGCCGCCTCGTGCTGGAAGCCTTCGACGCGGCCGCCGACCCGCGCCGCTTCCCCGAACACCTGGGTCCCAGCCGCGCGCAGGTCTGGCAGGTGCAACGCCTCTTCGTGCGCGTCTACGCGGACGAAGAGGCGTCGGAGGGCGGCGCGATTATCTCCGTCAACCACAGCGAGCGCGACGAGGTGCGCGGCATGACCTACGCGGAGCAGGCGCTCGCCGCCCTGCAACGCCACGCGACGCAAGGCCCCTGGCCGCAGACCGTGCCCGCCAACTGGACGACCCCGATTCGCTACCGCCTCGCGCGCAGCGCGAAGACGGCCCCGCCGCTGCCCGCGAACGCGCAGACCTTTCTCGACGGGATGTCACTGAACAAGACGGTCGCCGAGAGGGCCGTCCCTTTGGCCTACCAGGCCGTTCTACCCGTCTACGTCGCCAACAAGTACGACCCCGTGGGCATTCTCCAATCCCTCCTGGCCTTGCGCGGGAACGTCTCCGCCGTGCCTCCTTATGAGACGCCCGACTGGCAACGCTTCCAGTTGATGGACGTGCGGCTGAAGCGCGCGCTCGCCGTGGCGAGCGGAATCCGCGCGACGCTCATCCCGCATAACGACGTGCTCATTCCGGGGACGTTGACGCCTGTCTCTCTCGAAATCTCGAACGAGGGCAGCGTGCCCGCGCGCATCCGTGGCGCCAGCTTGCGCGGCCTGCGCCCGTCCGGGCGGGCCAACTTTCCCCAAACCCTGGCGCCCGGCGGGAGCGTGACCCTCGAATACCTGAGCCCCACGCCGCGCTCGGCCGGCTTCACAGTCCCCCACGCCGAACACCTTGACGATGGCCTTCTCTTCGGCCGGGAGTTAGCCGCCTCGGTGAGCGTCGAGATTGACCGCACGATTTTTCCGGTCGAAGCCGTGAGGCACATGGACGTGGCGCCCCCGGTCGAAATCGCGGACATCACGCCGTCGCCCCTCGTTCTGACGCGGGCGGCCCACGACCTTCCTTTTGCAAACAGTCCCTCCGCGAGAATCGGCCCCGTGCCGAGCATCAGCTTTTCGCTTCGTTTAATTAACCACCGCGACCGGCCGTTCAAGGGACGAGTCATTGCGAGAGGCTCTAGTTCCAAAACCGTTGCGGGCGGGGCGCCCGTCACACTCGCGCCCCATGAGGAGCGCGCCGTGGAAGTGCGTCGCGACGGGGACTTCTTCACCTTAGCAATGGACTCGGTCAAGGGACGCACGCACGTCATTCCCAACGTCGTCACGCTCGACGTTGTCGGCGATGGCAGCCTGGTCGCGCAGCGCAATGTCCGCGTCGTGTGGGCGGACGCGCGCGTCGCGCCCAATCTCCGCGTCGGCTACGTCCGCAGCTTCGACGACACGCTCAGGGACTCGCTCGCGGCGCTCGGCGTCGAAGCAAGTGAGTTGAAGGTTGAGGACGTGAGCGCGGCCGACCTCTCGAAGTTCCACGCCATCATCATAGACAACCGCGGCTACCAGGCGCACCCGGAACTCGTCGCCGCCAACCAACGTCTCCTCGACTACGTCCACGAGGGCGGCACGCTGATAGTCTTCTACCACCGGACGTACGAGTGGAACCCGGACGCGGAGAAGAAGCGCCCGCAGCTCGCGCCCTACCCGCTCACGCTCAGCAACTCGCGCGTCACGGACGAGACTGCGCCCGTCGAGTTCACGGAGCCGCAGCACGCGCTCCTCAACTACCCGAACAAGATCACGCCGGAAGATTTCGCAGGCTGGATTCAGGAGCGCGGGCTCTACTACCCGGAGAAGTGGGACGCGCACTACAGCGCGCTGCTCAGCGCGAGCGACAAGGGGGAAGCCCCCTTGCGCGGCGGCCTGCTCGCAGCCGACTACGGGCGCGGGCGCTACGTCTACACGAGCATGGTCTGGTACAGGCAACTGCGCGCTGGCGTCCCCGGCGCTTACCGCGTCCTCGCCAACTTAATCAGCTACGGGCGATAAGGAAATGATGAGTGCGGAATGATGAATGATGAATTAAAAAGCGGTCGTTTTAAATTCCGCATTCATCACTCCGCATTCATCATTGCTCTGTGTCTCTGCGCCTCCGCGGCTGTCTCTG
The DNA here is from genome assembly GCA_963848875.1 of uncultured Acidobacteriota bacterium. Classification (GTDB taxonomy): domain Bacteria; phylum Acidobacteriota; class Blastocatellia; order Pyrinomonadales; family Pyrinomonadaceae; genus QHXM01. Next base: position 1,401,380 of record CAWKFJ010000005.1, on the reverse strand, counting down.
CGCTGGCACAGAAAAATGACGCCCCTTCGCTCTTTCCCGTGCGCCAGGAGGGGAAGTGGGGCTACATCAACGCCGCGGGCGAGGTGGTCATCGCGCCGCAGTTCGACGACGCCTGGGACTTCGCGGACGGGATGGCCTATGTCCGCACGGGCGGCCGGCGCGGCGTCATAGACCAGACGGGCAACGTGGTCATAGACCTACAGCAGGTGGACTTCGCCGGGCGCTTCTCCGAAGGGCTCGCGCCCGTCCAGACCGGCGGCCAGAACCCGCGTCGCGGCTTCATAGACAAGGCCGGCAAGCTGGTCATCGCGCCCCAGTTCGACGCGGTCGAGAGCTTCACGGGCGGCCTCGCCGTCGTCATGATCGAGCGCAAGTACGGCTTCGTGGACAAGGCGGGCCGCGTCGTCATCAAGCCGCAGTTCGACAAGGCTTACTCCTTCCACGACGGGCTGGCGCTCGTCATCATCAGCAACAAGCACGGCTTCATAGACCGCAAGGGCAAGGTCGTCATCCCCGCGCAGTACCAGAACGCCTACCACTTCTCGGAAGGGCTCGCCAACGTCAAGATTGGGCCAAAATACGGCTTCATAGACAAGAAGGGCAAGGTCGCCGTCCCCCCGCAGTTCGACTTCACGGGGACCTTCAGCGAGGGCCTGGCCCCCATCATCGTCGGCGGCAAGTACGGCTTCGTGGACAAGACGGGCAAGGTGGTCATCACTCCACAGTTCGAGTGGACTGAAGGCTTCTCGGAAGGCTTGGCCGTCATCACGGACAAGCGCCGCTACGGCTTCATAGACAGGACCGGCAAGGTCGTCGTCGAGCCGCAGTTCGACACCGCGCTCTCATTCTCCGGCGGCGTGGCGAAGGTCTACATGAAGGGGAAGCACGGCTACATAGATAAAACCGGGAGCTTCATCTGGAAGCCGTCGAAGTGACGCCCTCCAACTCGGCGCGTGCGCGTGCCAGAAAAGTCTTCATCATCTCCGTGACGCGCTCTTCGACCCCACTGCCGATGCGCCTTTCGCCGATGAGGGCGGCCGCGAGGTGTAAGTCTCTGGCGTGTACGCGTCGCAACTCGACTCGGAGCGCGCATCGGACGAGGGTGCGCTCCGAGTCGAGCGCCTCGAAACCTATGGCGTAGCGGAGCAGGTTCTTCTCCTCGGCCGCGGCCGGCCCCCACTCGACGCGCGCAGGGCTTTCGTCCCTCCGCTCCAGATGAAAGCGGCCGCGCGCCGCGCCGAGGAGCGGGAGGTCGGCCCGCACGTTCCAGACCGCCGAACTCGCGCTCGACTGTTCGACGCTCTCCACACAGGGCATCAGGCGCGCGAAGCTCTGCGGGTCCGCGAACAGCGCGCGCACGCGCTCGGCGTTCGCCCCGACCTCCAAGCCCTCACGAAACTCAGCCCGCACACGAAACATAAGTCAGGAGTCAGAATACAGAAGTCAGGAGTCAGAAGAAAAGAGAGTCAGAAGGACTGGCCGAGAGTTTTTCCTTCTGACTTCTGACTCCTGACTCCTGCTTTTCACATCGCCGACGGGAAGAGGATGGCGTTGAAGAAGAGGCGCACGGTGGTGCGCCAGATGCCGCGGAAGCTGGGGTCTTCGGCGAAGAGGATGACGTGGCCGCGGCCCGCGTGCTCCTCTATGACGTAGGCCGTGCCGCGCAACAGCCGCTCCGTGTTGCCCGGCCAGACGAAGCCCGAGAGCCGCAGCTCCTCACGCTCGTTGGCCGAAAAGATGACGGCGTTCGTCCCCTCCTTCGACGGGCGGAAGAAGTAGCCGGAGTTGACCAGCACCGGCAGGTACTGGTCTTCATAGCCGTAAGTCAGATACGTCGTCCGGTCTACGCTGGCGCGCATGATCGCGCCGGGCACTGCCTCCGGCACTTCGCCCGGTCGCGCGGAGGGCGAAGCGATGAGCGGCAGCTCCGGCGACGCGCCTTCGAGTCTCTCTGTCTGGTCCGACGCCTCGCGCTGCTGCTCCGCGGCGGTCTGCCCCGCGCCCTGCTGCCTGCGGCGCGTCCCGGCCTGCTGGCCCGCTGTGCCAGTTTCCGCGTGGGGCGTCGGCGTCGGGGTCGCTACGGGCTTGGCGGCCTCGTCCGGCTTGTCCGACTTCTCCTCATCCTCTTCAGAGCCGACCAGGCGCGACGAGGTGAGGTTCACGTCCTTGAGCGCGGCGAAGACGGCCGCGCCCTTGACGCAGATGAGAGTGCCGCCGGCCTGCACCCAGTTGCGCAACGTCTCGATACCGCTCTTCCCGAAGGAGGCAAAGTAGCGGTCGGGCGAGCCGTCCGGGATGACGATGACGTTGTAGCTTGAGAGCGCCGCTCGCTTGATGTTGCCGATGGTCATCGGCGTGAACTCCACACCCGCCTGGTCGAAGAGCCACCAGAGCGCGCCGTAGCTAGACTGATCCACGCCCTCGTCGGCCACCATGATGATGCGCGGCGGCTTCAAGCTCACGATGTCTTCGGAGCCGACGCCCACCTCGCCCGTCTCGTAGAACCCTGTGTTGACGCTCCAGACCTGAGCATTCGTCTCGCGACTGATCCGCGCCACCGCGTCGTGCAGACTTTCGGGGTTGCGCGAGACGCGGGCGACGACGGTGCCGCGCGGCCACTCGCGCCCGCCGGCCGTGAGCTTGCGCGTGGCGACCGCCAGGCGGAAGCCCTCGCGTTGCAGGCGGTAGGCGAGCCTCGGCGCGGCGTTCGTCTCGTAAGGGATGATGTAGGCGATCTGCGCGCGCCCGCCCTGCACGCCGCCCGCGACCACAGACGATTCCGACAGGCCCACGGGGTCCGTCATGAGCGCGCCCGCGTCCTCCGTCCAGTAGGTCTCGACGCCGAAGGCTAAGGGCAGCGACCAGGCCGTGATGTCGTAGAAGGCGTATTCCTCCTTGAGCGCGCCCGCGCCGCGCCGCTCGTTGCGTGCGAAGCGCGCCAGTTGCTCGCGCACGAACGCCGCGTCCTGCGCCGTGTCCGGCTCAAGCAGGGCTTTTGCCAGGCGCTTCTGCGGCTGTGCCAATTCGACGACGTAAGAGCCCGCGGGGAAGCTGCGCGCCGCGACCGTTTCGCGCCCCGTGTAGCTGTGCGCGCTCGTCGAGCCGAACTGCTCGCGGGCGACGCCGACCTCTATGCCTGCGCGCAGTAGAATCTCCACGAGCGAGCGCGCGTTGCCCGCGTCGCGCCCCGGCAGAAGCACGAAGCGCTTCATGCGCCCGGTGCGCCCCTCCTCAATCCCGCTCCGCCTGAAGTCGTAATAATCCTTGAGACGCGCCTCGCGGTTGCGCGCCGCCGTTTCGAGCGTCGTCAGAGAGGCGACGAAGTGTTTCGCGACGGCCGAGCGCAGCGTGACGATGGTGTCGTCGTCGCGCCTCCACCTGAGACCTTTGAAGCCGCCGCCGTCCGTCTCGTAAGTCATGCCGGTCGCGCCCTGCAACGCGGGCCACGAGTCCCAGTAGAACGGGCCGAAGAGGTCGAAGACGTCGCGCACGTAGTAATCCCAGTTGCGGGAGTCGAACTGCGCGGCGTTCGCCCGCCCGAACTCAGACATCCAGCGCGCCGTCTGCTCCGGTGGCAGATTGGGGTTAACGGGGAGCGCCGCCGGCGGGAAGAAATACTGCGCCGGCTGCCCGTGATGATCCACGACGACCTGCGGGTTCCATTCGAGATAGGCGCGCTGCATGTTGCGCGTCTCGACTTGAGACGAGACGGCATTGTCACGGTTGAGGTCGAAGCGGTAGCGGTTGTAACGGCCGTAGACGGACCAGGGCTCGCGGTGCTCTGCGGCCAGGGGGTCCGGGTCGCCGACCGCGTTGGCGTTGTACCAAGTGACGAAGCGCTCATGGCCGTCCGGGTTCTCGCAGACGTTGATGAGGATGACGCAGTTGCGCAATATTTCCAGCGTCTCAGGCTCGTTCGATGCGGCCAGTTGATAAAGCACCTGCATCATCGCCTCGAACGAGGCGGACTCGTTGCCGTGAATCGTGTAGGCGAGCCAGACGACCAGCGGCGCGGAAGAAGTGATGCGGCGCGCCTCTTCGGCAGGGGTCCGTCGCGGGTCTGCGAGACGCGCGATGTCTGCCTTGAGCGCGTCGAGGCGCTGTATGTTCTCGGGCGCGCTGATGGCGACGAGATGCATCATGCGGTGCTCGTTCGTCTCCCCCATGTCCATCACGCGGACGCGGTCGGGCGCGGCCTGTGCTATCCTTTCAAGCACGCGCTCCATCATCGCGTAGTTGGTGTGGAACTCGCCCACGTCGTAGCGCAGGACGCTCTGCGGGCGTGGGACCGCGTCGCGGTAAGGCCCGCGCGCGTAGAAGTCGAAGCGCGAGTCGTCGCGCTGCGCGAAGGCTGTGGAAGCGAAGAGGGCGCACAGGAGCGCAAGGGCACGGAGCGAGCGACTTGTCGAGGTCATGCTAGCCTGAACTTTCTATTCCCGGCGAGTTTTTGGGCAAAGACAGCCGCGATATTACCGCGCTTCAAATCGGAATGTAAAAGCAATGTTACTTTCTCAGCGGCTTTGCGCCTCCAGCGTGAAACTGGTCTTCCTCACGCTGAAGACGCAAAGCCGCTGAGAAAAGTTCCGGGGAATAACGACGATGAGTGAGCGACCAGGTACGAGGTGCCCGCGCTGCGGCGAGGGGCTGTTGCGCGGGTGGAATGAGCTGAGCGAAGAGGAGCAGACAGTGACGCGGAGCCTCGAAGGGGCCGTGGACTACTCGCCGGGCGAGCGCGAGGCGACGCACAGGTGGTGTACGAACTGCTGGCACGAGGAGACAGAGAGCGCGCCCTGCGACGCCTGAGACGATTCTGGAAGAAACGTCTCAACCCTTTGCGCCTTACGTCTTAGCTTTGCGCCTTTGCGAGAAACCGCAACGTCTCACGCAAAGGCGCAAAGAGAAAACTTAAGGCGCAAAGGGTTGAGCCTCTCTTTCAATCCGTCTCTTTATCGAGTAAATTGTTTTCACTTCTGGAGGATTAATCAGCGTTGGCGGACGAACTGTTAAAGTGGCGGTCGGAGTTTCCGATCCTGGAGAAGTGCGTCTATCTCATCTCGCACAGCCTGGGCGCGATGCCGCGCCAGACTTACGAGCGGCTCCAGGACTACGCAGAGGCTTGGGCCACGCGCGGCGTGCGCGCCTGGGCTGAAGGCTGGTGGGAGATGCCCGTCTCTTTGGGCGACGAGGTCGGGCGCATCATCGGGGCTCCGCCCGGCTCCGTCGTCATGCACCAGAACGTCTCCATCTGCCAGTCGCTCATCCTCTCCTGCTTCGACCCGGCGCCGCCGCGCAACAAAATCGTCTACTCGGAACTCAACTTCCCTTCCGTGATGTACGTCTACGAAGCGCACGCCCGTGATGGGAAGCTGCGCATCGAGAAGGTCAAATCCGACGACGGCATCACCGTCCCGCTCGAACGGATGCTCGCGGCCATAGACGAGGAGACACTGCTCGTCCCCATCTCGCACGTCCTCTTCAAGAGCGCCTTCCTGCAAGACGCGCGCGCCATCACGGAGCGCGCCCACGCGGTCGGCGCGCGCGTCGTGCTCGACACGTATCAATCGGCTGGCACAGTTCCGTTCAGCGTCGCAGACTTCGGCGTGGACTTCGCCTGCGGCGGCTCCGTCAAGTGGCTCTGCGGCGGCCCAGGCGCGGGCTACCTTTACGTGCGGCCCGACTTGCAGACCGCGCTTGAGCCGCGCACGACAGGCTGGATGGCGCACGAAGCTCCGTTCTCGTTCGAGAGTTCCATGCGCTACGCGCCCACAATCGCGCGCTTCCTGCACGGCTCGCCGGCCATCCCCGCGCTCTACGCCGCCGAGAGCGGCTACCGCATCATCAACGAGGTCGGCGTCCGTAAGATACGCGAGAAGAGCGTGCGGCAGACGACGCGGCTGATCGAGTTGGCCGAAGGCGCTGGCTTCCGCGTGACCAGCCCGCAAGCCCCGGAGCGTCGCGGCGGGACCGTCACCATCGCGGCCGAGCACGCCGCGGCCGTCACCAAAGAATTAATCCGCCGCGAGTTCATAGTTGACTACCGCCCCGGCGCGGGCGTCCGCATCTCCCCGCACTTCTACACCAAAGACGAAGAGTTGGAACTCGTTGTCCGCGAGATGAAAACTATTCGCGACACGCGCGCCTACGCCGAACACGAAACGGCGGGCGCAGCATTTTGAAAAGCAGGAGTCAGGAGTCAGGAGTCAGGAGTCAGAATAAAAGAAAATCTGTAAAAGCGGTTCGCGGCCTTATCCATTCTGACTTCTGACTCCTGTCTCCTGTATTCTGCATTTGAATTATGTCCAAAGATTACGGCGAGAACGCCCCCCTGTCCTACAACAAGTACCTGCGCGTCGCGGACCTGATCTGCTTGCAGGACTGCCTGTCGGAGCCCGCGCACCACGACGAGCTGCTGTTCATCACGATTCACCAGACCTACGAGCTGTGGTTCAAGCAGATCCTGCACGAGATTGACGCGGCCCTCGTGCAGCTCGGCAAGGACCGCGCGGCCGCAGCCTCGCGCTCGCTCCGGCGCGTCGTCGAAATCGAGAAGGTGCTCGTCAATCAGATACACATTTTGGAGACGATGACGCCCATCAGCTTCCTCGCCTTCCGCGACGAGCTGAACCCTGCGTCCGGCTTTCAGAGCATGCAGTTCCGCGAGATTGAGTTCTCCTCTGGCCTCAAAGACCCGACCGTCCTAGACGGCTTCAGCGGGGACGAGTTCGCCGCCGCGCGCCTCGAAGCGCGCTTCCACCAGCCGACGCTCGGCGACGCGCTCTACGCATTCTTACGCGGGCGCGGCTTCGACGCGCCCGCCGACGACCCCGCGGCCTCCGAAGACGAGCGCCGCCGCAACTACGGCAAACGCACACGCGCCATCCTCGAAATCCTCACGCACTTCGAGGACCGCTTCGAGGAGTACCAACTGATAGAAGCCCTGATCGAACACGACGAATACTTCTCTCTCTGGCGCTCCCACCACGTCAAGATGGTCGAGCGCATGGTCGGGGCCAAGCGCGGCACCGGCGGCTCCGAAGGCATAGGCTACCTGCGCACCACGCTCGACAAAAAATTCTTCCCAGAGCTGTGGGAAGCACGCACCTATCTCGACACCAAGCACGGCGAAGCGGGCTGCCCCTTTACTTCAGCGAAGAGTGACAAGTGACCCCGGCTTATGGAATTCCCAGAACGCTTCAACATGGCCGACTACTTCCTCTACCACAACGTAGAGGAAGGGCGTGAGCACAAGACCTGCCTTTATTACCAGGACGAAACTTTCACTTACGGCGACGCGGTGAGGATGTCGAACCGGGCGGGGAATGCGCTCCGGCGCGAGTGCGGTGTGGAGATAGAGGATCGGGTGCTGATTGTGCTGCCGGACTGCCCGGAGTTCGTGTGGAGCTGGTTCGGGGCGAGCCGCGTGGGCGCGGTGATTACGATGGTCAACCCGCTGCTGCCGGCGGAGGATTACAAATATTACCTGGATTACACGCGGGCGCGGACGGCCGTTGTACACGAGTCGCTGCTGGGGAATTTCGTGGAGGCGGCCGCTGGGGCGCGCTACCTGAGAAACGCGCTCGTCGTGGGCGCGGAGAGCAGGCCGTTTCTTTCTTTCGCGGAAGCGATGGCCGCGCAGGCCGATGAGTGCGAGGCCGCGGACACGCACCGCGACGACGTGGCGATCTGGCTCTTCACTTCGGGCTCGACGGGCCACCCGAAAGGGGCCGTCCACCTGCAACACGACCTGCCTTACAACACGGAGGTCTTCGCCAAGCGGACGATGGGCGTCAATGAAAACGACCTGACCGTCTCTGTGCCAAAACTGTTCTTCGGCTACGCGACGGGGACGAACCTGCTCTTCCCCTTCGCCGTCGGCGGCGCGACCGCGCTCTTTTCAGAGCGCTCGACGCCCGAGAAGTTGTTCGAGGTCATAGAGCGCTACCGGCCGACCATCCTGACGACCGTGCCGACGATGATCAACGCCATGCTCAACATGGAGGGCGCGGGCCGCAGGGACTTGTCCTCCCTGCGCTTCTGCTACTCGGCGGGCGAGGCGCTGCCGGTCGAACTCTACACGCGCTGGGTCGAGACGTTCCGCGTGGAAATCTGCGACGGCATAGGCTCGGCCGAGATGTTCCACATCTACATCACGAACCGCCCCGACGACGTGAAGCCTGGGAGCCTGGGGCGCGTCGTCGAAGGGTACGAGGCGCGCATCGTCGATGCGGACGGGCGCGAAGTTCCTGTGGGCGAGATGGGGACGCTGCGCGTCAAGGGCGACTCGGCGGCGCTCTGCTACTGGAACGCGCACGAGAAGTCTAAGGAGACTTTCGCCGGCGACTGGTGTACGACCGGCGACCAGTTCCACGCGGACGCCGAAGGCTACTACTGGTATCACGGGCGGACAGACGACATGCTCAAAGTCTCCGGCGTCTTCGTCGCGCCCGCGGAGATAGAGAACTGCCTGCTGCAACACGAGGCGGTCGTCGAGGCGGCGGTCGTCGGACACGACGACGGCTCCGGCCTCGTCAAGCCCAAAGCCTTCGTCGTCGCGCGTGAGGGACACGCGCCGACAGAGGAACTGGCACAAAACATCAAAGAGTTCGTCAAGTCACGCCTCGCCCTCTACAAGTACCCGCGCTGGGTCGAGTTCGTCACCTCACTCCCGAAGAACGACCGCGGGAAGATAGACCGCCGACAACTCAAGACCAGGTGAGAAGCGGCGTTGCGCTGGGTAGTGGGTCATTTTCAATAATAAACAAAGATGGAGCCCAATGTATGTAAGAACACAGACGGCTGCCCTTCCAAGGTGTTAAATCACCATTTAATTAAAAGTGTGCCATTCTGCCCAACTCGATAAGGAGAAACGATGTTCCCTAAACAAGCCGCCGCGCCCGTCCGTCCGGCCCGCAGACTCAACAAACTAACGTCCCCACGCAGGCTCCGAATGGGCCTGCTCGTCGTCCTCTGCCTGACTGTGGCGGGAATCTTCGTCGGCCGCTACGTGAACGCCGCCTCGACACTGTGCGTCAACCCAGGCGGCACGGGCGGCTGCTTCGCAACCATCCAGGGGGCGATCAACGCGGCCGCGCCGGGCGACACCATTCAGGTCGCGGCCGGCACTTACGCCGAGCAGATCAACATCAACAAGACGCTCACGCTGCTGGGGCCGAACGCCAACATCAACCCGAACACGGGCACGCGCGTCGCCGAGGCGACAATCGTCCCCACGGTGAGCGACCCGCTGAACCTCAGCTTCACAGGCCCCCTCGTCGTCAGGCTCTCGGCCGACAACATCACGTTCAAGGGTTTCACGGTGGACGGCGACAACCCGGCGCTGACCTCTGGCGTCATCTTCAACGGCGTTGACGTGGACGCCGAGATCGGCATCTACGGGACGGACACTTCCAACCCGCGTCCGGTCATCGTCAACAACATCGTCAAGAACATCGGCGAGAACGCGATCTGGCTGTCGGAAGCCTCGACCAGCGGGGCGAAGCTGGCCGGCGGCCAAATCTCCTATAACAAGGTGGACAACTGCATCGGCCGCTTCGGCCAGGGCATCAAGATCGCCAACAACGCCTGGGTGGACATCGTCGAGAACGTCGTCACACGTGTGCGCAGCGGCATCGTCACCGAGAATTTCGACGGCACGCCGCCGACGCACCCCGCCTCGGTCATCGCCTACAACAACGTCTCCTCCTTCCGCATCGGCATCCGGCATAATAACCAGTACGTCTACAGCGACCCCGGATTCACGATCCAGAGCAACACCGTCGCGTCTTACGTGCAATCCGTCAGGCCGCCCCAGGTCATAGCCATCGAGACTCCCCCGACGGCCTACCAGGCCATCCGGGTCGAATCCATTCAGGTAGGGGCCCCCGTGCTCGTCGCGGACAACTACATGACGGGCAACCGCGCGGCGATGATGTCGGCGGGCTACACGCGCGTCGAGGGCATCAACGTCACGAACAGCCTGACGACCTCGCCCAACATCGTCTTCCGCGGCAACGTCGCCTCGGACTTCATCCGCGGCGTCTTCCAGGAAACGCCCGCCGTCCCGACCTTCACCTGCAACACCTTCACCGGCAACGAGAGTGGCATCGTCGTGGCCGCTGGCGCGGGCGGGTTGGTCGCCAACAACAACAACATCGCCGGCAACTCGACCATCGGCGTGCAGAACGACTCGGCGGCCTCGGTCAACGCGCAGTCGAACTGGTGGGGCTCCGCGAGCGGCCCTGGCCCCGTCGGCCCAGGCTCCGGCGATCAGGTCAGCACGAACGTTGACTACTCGAACTTCCTCACCGCGCAGTCTGACTGCCCGCCGGTCTGCCCCACTAACGTCGCCCTCGCTTCTTACGGCGCGACGGCGATGGCCTCCTCGACCTACAACGACCGCTTCCCGGCCGACGGCGCCATCAACGGCGAGCACAGCGGCGCGTTCTGGGCGGCCGGCGGCGGCTGGAACGATAAGACCAGCGGCGTCTACCCGGACTGGGTCGAGGTCGATTTCAATGTCACGCAGACTATCAGCCAGATAGACGTCTACACCCTGCGCGACCAGTACAAGACGTCCACGCCCCCCATCACGGACATCCAAACCTTCTCCCTCTACGGAGCCCGCGACTTCCAGGTGCAATACTGGGACGGCGCGGACTTCGTCAACGTGCCGGGCGGGGCCGTCTTCGGCAACAACCGCGTCCGCCGCCGGTTCGTCTTCCTGACTCCCATCACCACAGACCGCATCCGCGTCCTCGTCACCGCGGCCCCCGACAACCTCTACAGCCGCATCGTCGAGGTAGAAGCCTTCAGTTGCCAGCCCGCGGTCGCGCCGTCGCCGACGCCGACGCCGACGCCCAAGCCCTGCGGGACTAACGTCGGGGCGGCCGCCGACGGCTCGACCGCGGTCGCCTCCTCGCAGTACAGCGCCAACTACCCCGCCATGGGCGTCGTAGACGGCGAGCACGACGGGAACAACTGGGGCGCGGGCGGCGGCTGGAACGACGCCCAGCGCGGCGTCTTCCCGGACACGGTTCAGGTCAACTTCCACACCAACCGGACCATCGACGGCATAGACGTTTACACGCTGAAGAACCAGCCGAACGACGGCTCTCTCGTCACCGACACGACGAGCGCCACCAAGTACGGCATTAAGGACTTCGACGTGCAGTATTGGACGGGCTCGTCGTGGATGACCATCGGCTCTGCGACGAACAACACGCTCGCCAAGCGCAGCTTCGTCTTCACGCCCATCACGACCGACCGCATCAGGGTCGTCGTCAACGCCACGAACGACACCGTCAAGCCCTACAGCCGCGTCGTCGAGATAGAGGCGTTCGGCTGCGTCGTCCGCCGCGTCAACCCTGGCGGCACGGGCGGCAGCTTCGCAACCATCCAGGCGGCGATTAACGCCTCTAACCCCGGCGACGAGGTCAGCGTCCAGCCGGGAACCTACAACGAGGACGTGAACGTCAACAAGGCCGACCTGAAGGTCATCGGCGCGGGCGCTGGCAGCGTCAACATCGTCGGCCCCATCGGCGGCCCCGGCACGACCGTGCAGATCAGCGCCAGCAACGTGACGGTCGGCGGCTTCACCGTCACGCGCGCCGGCAACAACACGACCGACTGGAACAACCCCGGCCTCAACTCGGCCGGCTTCGCCATCCAGGGTCAGGCCATCACCGGGGCCGTCATCCGTGACAACGTCATCACCGGCAACCGCACAGGCATAGACATCAACAACTCTAACGGCCACACCGTCCGCAACAACGTCATAGACTTCAACCGGACGGGGCTCATCTACCGCAACCAGACCGACTCCCAGACCGTCGTCGAGAACTTCATCACCAACAACTGGACGGTCGGCGTCCTCTTCCTCGACGGCTCTGGCGGCAGCAACAGCCCCGTCCAGACGGCGCTCCACTCGACGTTCGGCAACAACAACATCAGCGCCAACTGGTACGGGCAGGTCGTTGATCGCCAGTCGGGAGGGTCGCTCCCCGCGCCCGCCACGACCAACTACAAGAACTTCCGCGGCAACTGGCTCGGCACGACAAGCCCTGTCGTCACCACGGCTAACAGCGCCGAGCCCGGCTACGCCACGCAAATTCCCGTCGCCTACGGCGGCGCGGCGACACCGCCGGGCGGCCAGCCCGACATCGCCGGCCCCGCCTCGGCCAACATCCAATACACGCCGCTGCTCCTGAGCGGCACGGACACCAACGTCGAGACGACGCCGGGGCGCGGCACGAACGGATTCCAGGGCGTCTCCAACACCGTGCTGGTCTCGCCCGCCAACCAGAGCGGGTGGGTCTTCGCCGACGACCTGCCGGGCACCGGCACAGGCTCAGGCGGCTTCGAGGCCGGCCCCGCGACGCCCCCGCTCGGCGCAGGCAGCGCCTTTCTGACCGTGGACTCGCAGGGCCGTCACATCCTCGCCACCGGCGGCTACGGCGGCACGCGGATGGACGACCTACTCGACCTCGTCTACGGCAGCTACCAGGACAACAACGCGAACACGGTCGTCGCCGCGTCGTTCCAGTTCGACATCGACTACGACCTCAACGACGCGGCGACCGCCTTCGAGGGCCGTCTCGTCTTCGAGCCGTATCTCTCGCCCTCGCAGGGAGCGGTGCAGCAAAACGTCTGGCAGACGTGGGACGCGCGCGCAGGCAATTGGTACGGGACGCGCACGACGGTGACGGTGGGTAACGTCGCCGGCGTCGCGCAGCCCTGCCAGCCGGCCACGCCCTGCACCTGGCAGCAGGTGCTCACGCTCTTCCCGAACGCGGGCGTGCGCAACAACCCCGCGAGCGCCATCCTCTTCAAGGTCGGCGGCCCCTGGTCGCCCGGCTTCGACGGCAACGTCGATAACCTTAACCTGAGACACAACGGCAGTCTCATCAAATACAACTTCGAGCACGTGCCGTAGCCCCGCGCGATGGCGAGGGACGAAGGGGGCGCGAGTCTAAGATTCGCGCCCCCTTCGTCCTCCGCCGTTACCGCTTCACCCTTCCGCGCTCATCCTGCATACTTACGGCCATGCCTTTCACCACGCGCATCACCGTCCGCTTCGGCGACTGCGACCCGGCGGGCCTGGTCTACTACCCTGTCATCTTCCACTACTGCCACGTCGCCATGGAGGAGTTCTTCGCGGCGCGCTGCGGCCTGACTTACGACCGCCTGCTGAAGGACGAGCGGCTGGGCTTTCCGACCGTCAACGTGCAGGCAGAGTTCTTCGCGCCGCTCGTCTACGGCGACGAGGCCGAGGTCGAAGTCTCCGTCTCGCGCGTCGGCGGCAGCTCCGTGACGTTCGACTACAAAGTCAGGCGCGCGAGCGACCGACTGCTGTGCGCCCGCTCCGTCCAGGTCCAGGCGGTGATGAACCTGGACACGCGCCGCGCCGTCGCCGTCCCGGAGCATTACCGCTCAATTTTTGACCGGGATTAAATCGCCCCTGATTTCCAATTTTTTCAGGAACTTTTATTTCTGGAAATTCGCCCCGGCTAGTACTTTTTCACTGATGCGTCAGTCAACAAAATACTCTCACCCAGACGGAGGGGTCATCTGTGAAAAAGTTCTTGCTCCTATTCGCCGCACTCTTTGTGCTCGCGCTGCCGATGGCGGCTTCGGCCGACACGATCACTTTCAACGCGCCCGCGACCGCGCCCAATGACGGGTCGGGCGGCCCGAAGAATTTCGACCTCGACCACCACAACGCCTACACGTGGAGCATCAAGCACACTTTCGCCGCGGGTGAACAGATCACGTCGGCGAAACTCGTCTTCACGAACATTTCCAACTGGGACCCGAACCCGAACCGCCTCTACGTCAACCTCCTCGACTACGCGCGCAATACGGATCACAACGCCGTCGGTGTCAGACAGGACGCCAGCGACGACCCGACGCAGAGCAACGGCGGCTTCAGCGACTACTTCGACGTGAACGGCAATTACCTTGCCAACGGCGCGGAGCATATAGACCTGACGACGCTCATGAATCTCTCCATGTCGCCGAACACGATCACGTACACGTTCACCGCCCAACAGCTCTTGAAGCTCAACGAGTTTTTCAGCTCGCTGGATAACACCCTGGCGTTCGGCTTCGACCCGGACTGCCACTTCTGGAACAACGGCATCTCGTTCGTGATTACGACGAAGAGCCCCGCGCCGGTCCCTGAGCCGACGACGATGGCGCTCCTGGGCACGGGCCTCGCCGGCCTCTACGCGCGCCGCCGCCGCCAGAAAAAGACGCAAAGCGACGCCTAAAAAATTCCTTTCTCCTGCCAAAACTAAAAGGCGCGGGTGGAACGTGCTCCCCACCCGCGCCGATTTTTTTTGGCCCGATGTTGACTACCTGCGCAGGCGTTGCGCCAGCGTGCGGATGACGCTGGCGGCGATGGTCGGGTCGCGTTCGAGCGCGGCGCGGAAGGCGTCGCCGTTGAGACGCAGGGCGCGCGCGCCCTCGTCGCCTGCGACGAGCGTGGCCGAGCGCGGCGCGGGGTCCAGGACGGCCAGCTCGCCTATGAAGCCGCCGGCCCGCTCCGAGCCGATGTAGCGCTCGCCCTCGCCCTCCCTCTTCAGAATCCTGACCTCGCCCGCCAGCAGGATGAAGACCTCGTTGCCCGGCTCGCCCTCTACGCAGAGCGTCGCGCCCGGCCCGAACTCGTCCTCACGGCTGGCGCGCGCCAATTCCACCAACCCCTCCGGGCCGATCTTCGAGAAGACTGGGGCCGAGCGCAGCGCGATCATCTTCTCGATGGTGATGAGGTGGCGGTGCCCGCCACGATCCGAGCCCGCGCGCTCCCTGAGGTGCGCCGCCGTCTCGCGCACCAGCTCGTGCTCGTCTGCCGAGAGACGCGCGAGCGTTCCTTCGTCGGCCGCGCCGCGCTCGCCTAACGCGTAGAGCGCGAGCGCGCGGATGTGCGGGTCGATGCTGCTGGTGCGCGCGTGCAGCATCTCGGTCAGCGTGGGCCAGCTCGACTCGATGGTCGCCGTCTGGCGGTAGGCCGCCACCAGCCGCTCGCCGATGGCCGGCGTGACGACCGCGTGCAAGCGCTCCATGACACTCTCGCGCTCGCTGCCCTCAGGGCTGGCGAGCCCCTCGCGCACCGCCTGGCTCGTCTCGCCCTCGATCATGAAACTGAGGCCGCGCACGAGGCTGTCTATGGCGCGGGCGCGGCGGCGCTGCAACAGTTCGCGCAGGAAGTCGTGTGTCGGCGAGGGCGCGAGTTCCAACGCCTGTATCGTCTGCGCCGCGCGCTCGACGGCCGCGGCCTGCTCCGCGAGCCGCGTCGCCATGCCGCGGTCGCCGCCCAGCACCTCGTCGAGCACGGCCGCGTGCTCCTCCCTCGTCACGCGGTACTCGGAGCGCAACTGGATGATGAAGCTGTCGTCGTAAGTGCCCTCGGCGGCGAGCACGCGGTCCAGGTAACTCTCCAGCGCATGACGGTAGGTTTCGAGTTGCAGCCGCTTCTCGGCGGAAATCTGCTTCGACGGGTCGTTGAACATCGCGCGCTCTTCTTCGGCGAGCGCGGCCATCACCTTGTCGTGGTCGGCCTGCTTGATCTGCAACTGGTTGCGCAAAGATTCGAGCATCTGCACTTCCTCGCGCGTCACGAACCCGTTGGCCAGCGCCTCGCGCACGGCGTCCTTGTAGACCTCTATCACCTGCGCCGCGCCCTTGGCGCTTTCGCGCGTGCGGATGTTGTGAATCAGGAACGCGTCGTGCAGATCGCGCGGCGGCTTGTCCGTCCACTCCCAGCGCTTGATGACGTTGCGCGCCAGCGTCTCTTCTGCAAACGTCGCCTGGCGGCGGCGGATGCGGCGCGCGAGGAAAAGCGTCGCCGTCAATACGACGACGATGACGAAGAGGTGCGGGACGGCCCACGGCGCCTTCCAGAGCGTCGGCGCGCCGGCGAAAGTGTAGAAGGTGATGAAGGCCGTCGCGGCCGCGAGCGTGAACATCACGTGGCGCACGCGCCCCGCCTCTATCTCCGGGTCGCGCCGCTTGAGAAAGTCGCCCACGGGCCGTTCCAGGAACGAGAAGAGGAAGTAGCTCGTGAGCCCGCACGCCGCGAGCGTCAGGAGCGCGGCCGCCGCGCGCGGCATCCCCCACCAGAAGAAGAAGCCCGCGGTCTCAGGGCTCCACCCAGGCTTGAATGCCCAATGCATGACGTAAGCCTGCTTCGTCCACTGGCCGTCGAAGTAGTAGCTCCAGTCGCCGGCCTGCATGAAGTAGTAGAAGTAGAAGCCGAAGACGAGGCCGGGGAAGGTGAAGTAGACGAAGCGCTTCGGGCGCGAATCCAGCTCCTTCCAGTAGCCGTTCTCCTCGTTGATGTCCGGGCAGGATTTTTTGCAGGCCGTACACTTGGCGCATTGCGAGTTGGCCGTCTCGCGCAAGCCGTGCGGCTCTGTGTAAATCTTCTCGATGAAGGAGAGCGGGCAGATGTAGTTGCACCAAGTCTTGCCCGTGTAGAACGCGCCGAAGATGAGCGCGGCGAAGGCGATCATCACGAAGAAGGCGGAGATGGCGTGGCCGTCGCCGTTGGTGGCGATCAGGCGGACCCAGAGCGAGAAGAAGAAGATGGTGAAAGAGACATAGTAGTAGTTGGCTTCGAGCCAGGGGCCGGCCTTCTTGATGCCTGGGCGCTTGAGGCGCACGGGGATTTGGGCGAAGAAGGCGAGCGGGCAGAGGCGGCGCCAGCGGTGGTAGCCTATGAGCACGATGAAGAGCGGGATGGCCGCGACGACCACCGTCCAGACGAGGCGCCCGGCGAGCGTCTCCATCATGTGCGTGTGCGCGAAGGTCGGCACGGCGATGAAGACGACGAGCGCGGCCCACTTGATCGGCTCGACCCACCACTCGACGGCGGGTTCGGCTTTCTTGTGTCCCACGACGGGCAGGCTGCGCGTCGGCGTCGCTGGGTCTCTCGGTGTGGCAATTGCCATAAATTCAGTTTTCGGTTTTCGGTTTTCAGTTTTCAGTTAGAAGCAAGTTGTCTGTGCTCAAAACTGAAAACTGAAAACTGTAGTTAGCTTCTTCCCGCGCGCGTCTTGAAGGGCCACTCGGAGGCGAGGGGCGATTCGAGGTTGACTTTCACGTCCAGGTAGTCGCGCAGGACGCCTTTGAGGTTGCCGACCTGCTCCTCCTCGTTGCGACGGAAGAACTCCGGGCGCACGCCGTCGTCGGGCGTGATGACGAAGAAGAGGCGCGGGATGTCGCGCGTCGTCCCAACGCTTCCCTCCTTCGGGTTCTTCACCCCTGGGTTGAGGTAGTCGCCCTCGTCGAAGTTGCGGACGTGACACTGTATGCAGGTCATCCCGCGCTCCTCGAAGAGACGGCGGCGCGGGTCGCGCAAAGCTGTCTCCGCGACCATGTGCTTGAGCTTGAAGTCGCGCGAGAACAGGGACGAGTCGATCATCGCGGGCTTGACTGCGCTGGCGTCGTGGTCGTCCGGGATGGCCGCGAAGTTTCCAGCGTCGATCAGCTTGTCGAAGCCTGGAACGAAAAGCTTGCTCGCCGGGTCGAAGGCCGGCGCGGGCACGCGGCGGAAGGCCGCGCCGTCGGGCGCAGGCTTGATGCTCGTCGCAAAGCCGTCGATGGGCAGGTTGCTGAAGGCCAGCACCTTGTGGCCCGCGCGCTCGACTGGCACAACTTTCATCACGCCCAGGGCCCAGCCATCGCCGCGCAGGTAGCGGCCCTTGTCGTCCAACAAGTCGTCGCCGCCGAGTCGCGCGTTGTGCGGGAGCGCGGCGAAGTTCGCCCGCATGTTGGGGTCTTGCGGATCGCTGTAGTTGACGACCGCGGAGATAAAGTCTGCGAGCGCGTCGGCGTAACTCTTCTTGTCGCGCGCGACGAAGGGTTTCAAGTCCGCGCCGTCGAAGAAGGCGTTGTGGAGCAGCGCGGCGAAAGCCCTGTTGTTCTTCTGGCGCGCGGCGTCGTCCTTGTCCAGCTCAGGGTCTTTGAGGCGCGTGATGCGCATGCGCGGCATCAGGAAGACGGGCTCGGCCGCGGCGACGTTCTTGTAGACGAGGCGCAGCTCGAAGATGCGCTTGTTGACGCGCGGGCGCACCATGACGAGCCGCCAGTTCTCGGCGTTGAACTGCGGATTATATTTCTGGCTGTCGGGGTTGATCTCGTCGTTGCGGTGAAGCTGTGCCAAATTGCGCAGCGCGTCTTTGAAGAGGCTTGCGCCGCTGGCGGGCTGGATGCCGTCCGCGGGCTTGATCTGCTTGCTCGCCTCTATGGCCGCGATGCGGTCGAACATGGCGAGGATGGGCCAGCGAGCGTTGGCCGTCGAGAGGCGCTCAGGGTCCGTGATGGAGATGAGCGTCTCGACCGCGAGCGGGGCCGTTGGGACGACCGCCTGCGGCACGGGGCCGGGCGCGACCTCTATGCTGAAGGTCTTGATGGAGGTTCGCGGTTGGCCCCCGCTGCGCGGAAACTCCGTGATGCGGACGGCGAAGTTGCCCGCGCGCCCGTCAGCCTTCGTGGGCGTCCAGTCGACGGTGAGCGTCTTCTCGTTGTACTTGACGGAGGCCGGCCGCTCGGTCAGCTCGACGCGAATGTCGTCCGTCTCCTCGTCTATGACAGAGATGCCGAAGGTGACGCGCTGGCCGACGCCGACGCGTTTGACGCGGATGGGGTCCATCTCAGGCGGTCGGTTCTCGGTGACAGACGCGCGGCTCAAAGGGCCTGGCGCTCCCTGGCCGGAGCGCGTCACGAGGGCCGCCGCGGCGAAGGCGACGAAGAGCAGGAGGCAGATTAACTTGAGCGAGCGCGCGTCGGGGGTGCGGCGGTCTGTCATGATGTCTCCGGTGAAAAAATAAATCTTAACCTGAACTGCTGGAACGCGCCGGAAGCCGGTTTTTGCCTGGGCGACGACCGACAGGAGACGGTAAGGCTCGCGGACAACAGACACGTATCTTCGATGCTGCGACGCGCGGTTGTCAAGCAAGGCTACGCTGGCTGCTTCCTGCACAGTTGTCTAAAAAATAGACCAGATTGATGCTTAAGCAGGGAGACAGTAGAATGTTAGTTCGAGCATGAAAATAATCTATCCGCCGTATGTTTTGAAGCGTATGATTGAGCGCGGCATCAAGGTCGCGGACGTGCGCGACGTACTGGAGAACGGCGAATTGATTGAAGAGTACAAGGCCGATTCGCCGCCGCGTTATCTCATGCTAGGATGGAGCGGGGACAGACCGATTCATGTTGTGGGAGAAGATGACCCGATAGAAGATGAAACGATCGTCGTGACCGCTTACGAGCCGGATATAAAACGCTGGAAAGACGGCTTTCGCGAGCGCAGAAGGTGACGAAATGAAGTGCTTGGTCTGCAAACACAATCGCTTTGAGAAAGGTACCACGATGCTGCCGATTGAGCGCGGCAACGCCATCCTTCTTATCACAGATATCCCCGCGCGCGTCTGCGAAAATTGCGGCGAGACATACATTGATGAAGAGATCGCGCAGGAAGTTCAAGACCTAGCAAACGAGACTTTGAGCGGCGAAGTCAGTTACGCCAAAGCCCGCGGCAAGCGCGAAGTTTTGGTCACAGCCTTTAGCTAAATCCTCACCAAAGCGCAGAAACTCTTCTCGTGTTAAATGGCTAAAAAGTCCTGCTATTTACTTCAGCCGCGCCGCTCAAGGTTGTAGTCGCGCAGGCGGCGGTAGAGGGTGGAGGGCGAGATGCCGAGGATTTCGGCGGTCTTGCCGCGGTGCCAGTTGGTCTGCTCCAGGGCGGCGAGGATTTGCTGGCGCTCGACCTCGCGGAGCGAGGCGGGTGACGAAGCAGCCTGGGAGTTGAAAGCGGGTGGCGCGGCAGATGATTCTCCCATGCCTGTCGGCGCGGCCGTGACGAAGGCGGGCGCGGGGCGCGCGACTTCGGGCGGGAGTTCATTGAGGGTGATGCGCCCGTCGTTGGAGAGTAGCACGGCGCGCTCAAGACAGTTCTTGAGCTGGCGGACGTTGCCGGGCCAGCCGTAGGCGCTGAGCGCCGCCAGGGCTTCGGGCGTCAGTTCGGGCGGGTGCGCGCCGCCGACCTGCTTTAAAAGATGCTGCGCCAGCGGCTCTATGTCTTCGGGCCGCTCGCGCAAGGGGGTGAGCGCGATCTGGAAGCCGTTGATGCGGTAGAGCAGGTCCGCGCGGAACGTGCCGTCTGTGACGACCGTGTCGAGATTGCGGTTGGTCGCGGCGACGATGCGGACGTTGACCTCGACCTTGCGGACGCCGCCGACGCGGTAGAACGTGCGCGTCTCGATGGCGCGCAAGAGTTTTGACTGCAACTGCGTCGGCAGTTCCGTGATCTCGTCCAGAAAGAGCGTGCCGCCGTCGGCCAGCTCGATCAGACCGAGCTTGCGCCCCTTCGCGCCGGAGAACGCGCCGGCCTCATAGCCGAAGAGTTCGCTTTCAAGTAGAGACTCTTGAAAGGCAGCGCAGTTGAGGTCTACGAAGGAGGCGTCGGCGCGGCTGGACAGTCTGTGAATCGCGTGCGCGATTAACTCTTTGCCCGTGCCGCTCTCGCCCGTAATCAACACCGACGCATCGGAAGGCGCGACGCGCTCAACGAGGCGCAGGGCCTCGCGCATGGCGTCCGAGACGGAGATGATTTCGGGCATCTGCGACTGGCGCGCGAGCTGCTGCCTGAGGCGCTGGTTGTCCACGCGGAGCCGCCGCTTTTCGGCGGCCTGCTTGACGAGCGCGTCCAGCTCCGTGATGCGGTAAGGCTTCGAGAGGTAGTCGTAAGCGCCGAGCTTCATGGCCTCGATGGCCGTCTCGACCGTGGCGTGGCCCGTCAGCATGATGACTTCGGGCGGGTTGGCGCGCTCGTGTACGCGGCGCAAAAGTTCCATGCCGTCCATCCGCGGCATGTTGATGTCGCAGAGCAGGACATCGACGTTGCCCTCTTCGAGCCGCCGGAGCGCGGCCTCGCCGTCGGGCGCTACGTCCACGCGGTATCCCAGTCGCTGTAGCTCTTTCTGGATGACCAGCCGCAGGTTGGCTTCGTCTTCGGCAACGAGAAGTCGCGCGCCCTTCGTCTCGCTCAAAGTCTCTCAGTCTCCGTCTGTGGATTGGGGGGCGGCCGGGAGCGAGATCGTGAACGTCGTGCCCGCGCCGACCGCCGACTGCACGTCCAGCCTCCCGCCGTGCTCGGTAACAATACCATAACAGACGGCCAGCCCTAACCCTGTGCCGCGCCCGACCTCCTTGGTCGTGAAAAACGGGTCGAAGATTTTCGTCAGGTTCTCGGGCGCGATGCCGACGCCCGTGTCGCCGACCTCGACGACGACGCTCCCGTTCTCGTTGCGCCCGCGCAAAGTCAGACGCCCGCCCTCCGGCATCGCGTCGATGGCGTTCGTCGCCAGCGCAATCACGGCCTGCTGCAACTGCCCCTCGTCGCCGAGCACGGGCGCGAGCTGCTCCATCACCTCTATGCGAATGTCTATGCGGTCGCCGCGCTGCTGGTGCGCCACAAGGCGCGCGGCGGTCGAGATGACTTCGAAGATGTTGACGGGCAGGTGCTCGCCCGCGCGCGTCCGGCTGAAGTCGAGCAGGCCGTTCGTGATGGACTTGCAGCGGAAAGCTTCGGAACGGATGAGCGACAGGTACTCGCGCAAATCTTCGACCTCTGGCGACGAGTCGAACGCGCCCTCGTTGAGGCGGGATTCGAGCGCCTCGGCGCAGGCGGAGATGGTCGCCAAGGGGTTGTTGATTTCGTGTACGACGCCCGCGGCAAGGCGGCCGACCGCCGCCAGCTTTTCGGCGCGCGCGACGGCGCGGTTGGCCTCGACGCGCGCCGAGATGTCCTCGCCGACGGTGATGACGTGGCTGACCTCGCCGTTCTCGTCGGCGCGCATCGGAATCTTGCTGACGAGCCAGTGGCGCGTCTCGCCGTCCGCGCTCGTGGCCTCCTGCTCTATGCGCTCGATCTCGCCCGTCTCGAAGGCGCGCGCGAACTCGCGGCCCAAGACCTCAGGGCTCTGGCGCGTCAGCACGTCGAAGATGTTGCGGCCCAGGGCCACGCCACGCGGGATGCCCTGGCCTCCCAGCTCGCGGTTGCGGTTCCAGGCGACGATGCGATAGTCGCGGTCAACGGCGTAGAGCGAGAGCGGCAGGCTGTCGATGATCGCCTCTGTGAAGCGGCGTTGCGCCTCGGCCTCCATCGTGCGGCGTTCGACCTCCTTGGCGAGGAGGCCGGCGGACTGGCGCGCGGCCTGGTAGAGCGTGGCGACGTGAGCGGCGAGCGCAGCCTGCTGCGCCGCGGCGTCAACCAGGCGCGCCTGCGTCTCGCCGCAATCGGAGGCCGCGTCGAAGCCGACGACAATCGCGCCCTTCGTCCGCCCGCCGTAGCGCAAGGGCGCGACGTACTCGACGCGGTGCTCGTCGTCGCGCAGGAAGAAGCGCTCGGCGTCGTCCAGAAGGAAAGAGGTCGAAGAGGTCGGCGAAGCGATCCAGGTTTTGATTTTGTCGAGGTGAATCAGCCGGTCGTCCTCGGCGCTCCCCTCGCGGTCGAAGGCGCAGGCGACCGCGCCGCGCTCCTTGTCTATGTTCAGCACGGCCGCGCAGAGCGAAGCGCCAGTGCCCTCGAACGTCGCGCCCGCGACGTGGCGCACGACCTGTTCAGGTTCGAGCGCGCGCAAGAGCCCGCGTCCGAGGTCCGCTAAAAATCTGAGTTCAAGATTGCTGCCGACGAGCGCCCACTCGCGCTGCGCCGTTTCGAGGTGCGCGCTGACGCGCGTCAGGATTTCGCGCGGCGTCGAAGGCTTGACGATGTAGTCGTCCGCGCCCGCGGCGAAAGCCTCGACCTTGCGGTTCTCGTCGTCCTGCGCCGAGAAGATGACGATGGGCAGTTGCTTCGTCGCCGCCTGCGCGCGCAAGAGCCTGCACAGCGCGAGCCCATCCACGCCCGGCATCTCCACGTCCAGGATGATGAGGTCGCAGTGCTCGCGGTGCAGCAGGCTCAGCGCCTTCGGCGCGTCGCCCGCGACGAACGCGCGATGGCCCGCGCCCTCGAAAATCTGCCGCAGCCGACGCCGCACCCCCGCCTCGTCGTCAACGATCAGCAACGTGGCGCTCGCGGCGGCCGTGTTTGAAGGAGCCGACATCAGAGAAATGAAAAATTAAAAATGTAAAATGCAAAGGGGGGACGCGCGAGGCTTGCGGCGTTTGTTTTCCGCCTTTCAAATTGAAGCCCTCAAAGATTGAATGCGATGCGGCGGGGTTTGTCAAGATAAGGTATAAGGAGGTAGTGGGACAGTTAGGCGGAAACGCGACCGTCTTCGGTGAAGAAACATATTTCCCCCGTCTCTCGTAGAATCGGCGGCCACCTCTTGAATCTATTATCGCTTGTTAAGACTTCGACGATTCAAACGTTGTGACTGATAGAAGGAAGCGGCCGCAACGGCCTTTAATCTTTCTTTCGTTTCCTCGCTCGTGTCCCCGGACTGAGTAGTCAGCAGGAGGAGAAGAACCATGAAGTCACGCTCGCTAACCATCGTCGCGGCGCTGTGTCTGTGCTGGCCGGCCTTGTCTGTGACAAGGCCGGCCAGCACGACGGCTGCGGATTCCGACTGGCCCCAGTGGCGAGGGCCGCAGCGCAACGGCACCTCGTCGGAACGCGGCCTCCTGCAACAATGGCCGGCGGGCGGGCCGAAACTGCTCTGGCAAGTACACGACATCGGAGACGGCTATTCGACGCCGGTGGTCGTCAGGGACCGCATCTACCTGATGAGCAACCGCGGCATGGAGAATGAATTCGTTCAGGCCCTCTCAACCAAGGATGGGAAACCTATATGGACGACACGCGTCGGCAACGTCGGCAACCCGGAACAAAACCCGCCCTACCCGAAGGCCCGCTCCACGCCGACCGTTGACGGGGATTTTCTTTACGCGCTCGGGTCTGACGGCGACCTCGCCTGCCTCGAAGCCAAAAGCGGCAAGGTCCGTTGGCAGAAGAACCTCCGCAAAGAGTTCGGCGGCCAGCCGGGCGAATGGGCCTACGCGGAGTCTCCGCTGGTCGATGGCGACCTCGTCGTCGTCACTCCCGGCGGCGCGGAGGCTACGCTTGTGGCGCTCAATAAACGGACGGGCGCGCCGGTCTGGAAATCGGCGGTCCCCGGCGGCGACCCCGCGGGCTACGCGTCAGCGATTGTCGTGCAAGGGGGCGGGCGCAAACAGTATGTGCAGTTTTTGAGCAAGGGGCTGGTCGGAGTGGACGCGAAGACGGGCCAGTTCCTCTGGCGCTACAAGGAGGCGGCCAAGGGTCCGGCGCAGTATTTCACGCCGGTCGCGCGCGGCGAATACGTGTACGGCGGAGCCCTCGGCATCGGAGGCGCGCTCCTCCGCCTCAAGCCGGATGGCGGCGGGGTCGCCGCCGAGCAGGTCTACTTCGAGCGCGGGCTGCCGAACGGCATCGGCGGGGCGGTGGTCGTCGGCGACCATCTCTACGGCACGGAAATCGCCGAGGGGCCGCTGGTCGCCATCGAGTTCGCGACGGGGAAGGTTAAATGGAAGGCCGAGAGTATCGGCAGGGTTTCGATAGCCTACGCCGACGGGCATCTATATCTTCACGGCGTCAATGGAGATTTCGCGCTGGCCGAGGCGAGCCCCGCAGGCTATCGCGAGAAGGGCCGCTTCACTCCCCCGAATCAGCCGAAGCATAAACAGGCGGGGGACTTCCCTGAGAGTGCGTTTGCGTACCCGGTCATCGCCAACGGGAGGCTTTACATCCGCGACCTGGGGACGCTGTGGGCCTACGACATCAAGAAGTAAAAAGGCAAAAAAGGTAAAAGGCAAAAGTGAAGACGTGGAGCGCGGCTCTGGTTCTTCACTTTTGCCTTTTAGCTTTTCCGTGACGACAGTCGCTTTTCTCCTTTTTCAACCGCCGAAGGTATTTTCCCGCTCAAGGGCCGCACTGTCTTAATCAATCGTGTCTGACGAAGCGGTTTCACTCCGGCTTGCCGTTAGACATCATGCCCTGGCAATTAAAACAGTCGATTCGGAGGCGGAATGATTAAGAGAGATGCGTTTGTTTACGGGAAACTTTTGCGGGCGCTTCTTTACGGCGTCCTGGCGCTCGTCGGCGGCGTGGGCGCAACGGCGCAGACGGCGACTTTTACAACGCAAAGTCACCCTTTGCTGGGGAACACACACGTCGCCGCGGACTTCAACGGTGACGGCAAGCTCGATCTGGCGGGGTCTGGAGCGATGTCCGCGGCCGTGATGCTCAATAACGGCGACGCCACTTTTCAGCCGAAGATTGAATACCCTGTCGCCGGCTACACGCAGGACCTGGCAGCCGGCGATTTCAACGGCGACGGCAAGCTAGACCTCGTCGTCACCATCAACACCCAGCACACGAGCCTTTCGCTCGGCACGGGCAGAGGCGACGGGACTTTCAACCCGCCGGTCAATTTCCCGAACACTTCCGGTTTTGATTCGCCGTCAGTCATCGCCGCGGATTTGAACAACGACAGCAAGCTCGACATCGTCATCATGCACACCATGAACTGTTACGACGGTCCGTGCGTCGTGGCCGAAACCATCTCCGTCATGCTCGGCAACGGCGACGGCACATTTCAGCCGACGCGGGAACTCCCCGCCGGGTTTGGCATGTACCGGATGACGGCCGGGGATTTTAACCGCGATGGGATTAAAGACCTCGCCATCGGCGGGGGAAACACGCAGCTC
Organism: uncultured Acidobacteriota bacterium; assembly: GCA_963848875.1. Lineage (GTDB taxonomy): Bacteria > Acidobacteriota > Blastocatellia > Pyrinomonadales > Pyrinomonadaceae > QHXM01. The sequence continues at coordinate 1,375,688 of CAWKFJ010000005.1, read as the reverse complement.
TACATTCTGCTCGGCGCGGGCGACGGCACGTTCGCGCGTCTCCCTGCCATGAGCGTCATCCCCGGCGGAGACCTTGCTTCCGCCTGCAATGACGTTGATGTCGCCGATTTTAACCGCGACACGATTCAGGATTTGGTCGTCGCACTCGGTAACGGCTACGGCAACGCTATTCTACTCGGCAACGGCGACGGCACTTTCCGCCAGAGCTTTCGTATTACCGAGAACGCCATCGACGCGCCTTTTAACCTGGCTGTCGCAGACTACAACCGCGACGGCTTTCAAGACATCGCCCGCGCGATGGGGTACGGCACTAGGGGCTTGATGGAGATAGCGAACGGTAACGGCGACGGCACGTTCCAGCCGCCGACGCGCTACCTGGCGCCCCCGCTCTCTCCAGCATCGGCGGCATCTTTATTACTTCGAGCGATTTCAACGGCGACAGCAAACCTGACATCGCTCTGATGGTCGGCGGGGCGAGCACCTCTTTGAGAGTCCTGATAAATTCGACCGGCGCGCCGACGCCGACGCCGACGCCCGCGCCAGTCACGGTTTCGTCTTTAACTTTGAATCCGAGCGCCGTCACGGGCGGGAGCGCCTCGACCGGGACGGTGACGTTAAGCGCGAGAGTTCAAACGGCGACGGCCGTTCGACTGTCGAGCAGCGGCGCGGCGGCGACCACCCCTGCGAGCGTCACGGTCGCGGCCGGCGCTTCGTCGGCGACCTTCACCGTCAACACGGCGCGCGTCAACGCCAGGACGACGGCGACGCTGACGGCGACGCTCGGCAGCACGTCGCGCTCGGCCGTCCTGACGATAAATCCGGCCGCGTCCGCAGTCGATACCGTTTCGATTGCCCGCGCCGAGTACGAGTCTGGCAAGCGTACGCTGCGCGTCGAAGCGACCAGCACCCGCGCCGACGCCAAGCTGCAAGTCTTCGTCACCTCCACGGGGCAGCTCGTCGGGACATTGACCAGTAACGGCGGCGGGCGATTCAGCGGGCAGTTCAACGTGTCCGCCAATCCGCAGAGCATTACCGTTCGCAGTAGTCTCGGCGGGCAGGCGACGCGCGCGGTGACTAGCAAATGAAGCTGCTGGTGGCTGAGCTGTTAAAGGCTTACTTCTTGACCGTCTTTTCCAGCGCGTCGAGGCGCTGTTGGAGGAATTCGGCGCGACGTGTGGCGTCGATGGAGAAGAAGAGGGCGAAGGTGGCGAGCAGGATGGAGGCGACGACGATGGCCCAGCGCTTGCTCTCGCGCGCGGCCAGCCGGGCGCGCATGGCGTGCGGGCTGTCGTCCCCGAAAGAGTCTAGCAGACTGCGCCGCTTGTCGCCGGGAGCTTCCTCCCTAAGCTCGGCCAGCCACTGCTCGTCGAACTGCTGAAGAATGTGGTAACTCATAAAATAATTAAAAATGGAAAATGAAAAATGAAAAAGTTAGGCAGAAGCCAGATTAAATGTAAAGTGGTTTTCAGCCTTCATTTTTAATTTTTCATTTTCCATTTTTAATTCCCCTTCTTAATTTATCGCCGTCGAAGTGAGCTTGCCCGTGTTGAGGTCAATGACTTCGTCGGCCTTGCCTTCCAGCCTGGCGCGCCGGTGCTCTTTGTGATTGGACTTGGCGGAGTACATGGCCTGGTCGGCGGCGATCAAAAGCTGGTCGGGCGTCTCGCCGTCTACGCCGTAGGTGGACGAGCCGACGCTGATGCCGACGCGCGCGGAGTGCTCCGCGCGGACGTGCAGCGAGAACTTCGAGACGGCCGTCTCGATCCGCTCGCACAACTCCTCGACCTGCGGGCCGTGCAAGTCCTGCACGATGGCTACGAACTCGTCGCCCGCGTAGCGCGCCAGGAAATCGTACTCGCGCAATTGGCCCTGTAAGATGCGCGCGACCTCGCGCAGCATCTTGTCGCCGATGCGGTGGCCGAAGGTGTCGTTGACCTGCTTGAACTCGTCCAGGTCGAGCATGATGACCTGGAAGGGCCGATTCGTGCGGCGCGCGCGCGCCGCCTCCTGCTCGAACCTCAGATACATGCAGCGCGCGTTCGGGAGCCCCGTCAGCGGGTCCGTCAGCGCGTGCGACTCGGCCTCGGCGTGGTGCATCGCGTTGAAGAGCGCGTCCGACGCCAGCCGCGTGACAGTCTCCAGCAGCCGCATGTGGTCGTCCGTGTACTCGTGCAGCTCCACGGAGTAGACCGAGAGCGCGCCGAGCAGTCGTTCGTCCTTCATCAGCGGCAGCGCCGCCATCGCGCGGTACTCGGTCCCGCCCTCCAACTCGATGCCGTCAAGATCGAGCGCGGGGTCGATGCGGTTAATCGAGCGGCGGTTGGAGAGCGCGAACCCGGTCACGCCCTCGCCCGGCGCGACGCAGCGGTTCTTGAGCGCCTGCGCGTTAGCTCCCGCCACGTGCGTCGCTGTCGCGTACGCCTTCAGCTCGTCATACAGGAAAACGACGCAGGTGTCGAACGGGACGACGTGGCCCACTTTGTTGACGAGAATCGAGACGGTGTCTTCGATGTCGAGCGACGAGCCGAAGGTGCGCGCGATCTCGTAGAGCGCGTAGACCTCGCGGTGCGCGTTCTTGATCTGGTCATAGGCCAGCACCGAAGTCTGGTCTTTGCTGTGATGGATGTCCGCCTCTAAGAGCGCGCGCGTTTCAGACTCGTCCTCGGTGAAGCCCTGCTGCTCAAGACCCAACTCCACGATCTCTTCCTCGAAGCGCTTGAGGTGTTTGATGAAGAGGTTGACGACCTTGGGGTCGAAGTGCGTGCCCGCGCCGCGCAGGAGCAGGGCCCTGGCCTCCTCGCGCGTCATCCCGCGCCTGTACGGGCGATCCTCGCGCACGGAGTCGAAGCAGTCTACGACCGAGAGGATGCGCGCGGTCAAAGGAATCTGCTCGCCCTTGAGGCCGTCCGGGTAGCCGAGGCCGTTCCACATCTCATGATGATGACGGACGATTGGCACAACGGGGTACGGGAAGTGTACGCGCTCAAGAATCTGCGCGCCGACGGTCGTGTGTACCTTCATGCGCTCGAACTCGGCCGTGGTCAGTCGTCCGGGTTTGTTCAAGATGTGGTCTGGGACGGCGAGCTTGCCCACGTCGTGCAAGAGCGCGCCGGCCTTGAGAGCTTCTATCTCGTCGCGCGAGAGGCCGAAGACGCGGCCCATCCCGGCGGCGTAGAGCTGCACGCGGCGGACGTGGTAATGCGTCGTCTGGTCTTTGGCGTCAATCGCGGTGGCGAGCGCCTCGACGGTCGCCAGGTGCAGGCGCGACAGCGCGTCCGCCTCGCGCGTCTTCTCGTTGACGCGCTCGAAGAAGGTCTTGTAGGTCGCGTAGGTCGCGGCGATGATGGGGACGCCCAGCAGGACGTAAAGAAAGCCGAAGGTCGTCACAGCCCCGTAGATGAGCCCGGCCGAGGCTGCCGCGGCGACGAACGTCAGCGCCGTCCAGAGATAGCCGTCGCGCCAGAAGCGGCCGAACGAACGGCGCTGTCTCAGTGTGTACATGGTGGCAAGAGAGAGGCCGTTCAAGACGTAGTGGGCCGCCGCCATCGAGACGAGCGGCACGAGCAGTAGCTCCGCGCGCAGGCCGGTGAGCCCCAGGGGGACGCTCTTAATCTGCGCGTAGTTCGAGAGCACGTAGTAGAAGACGGAGCCGGAGACGAAACTGGTCACGGCCATGATGGCCGGCGCGCCGAGCCAGGTAGCGGGTTTCTTGGTCGTGCGGCGCGAGCCGAGGAAGGCGTCAACCACGCTCAGCATGATCGCGGCAGGGACGCCGAGGAAGATGGCGCTCAGGAACGTGAAGGTATCGCCGACGGTGACGCTCGCGGTCGAGCCGGGAATCTTGATCGGATACCAGCCGGTGACGATGACCAGGCTGAGCAGGGCCAAAAACTGCGACCACTGCGCCGAATCGAAGGCCAGACACTTCCAGAGCGCCCACGCCGCCGTCAGCGTGCCTGCGGCAACCATCACGGACCAGTAGATTCTGGCCGCGCGATTGTAGTCAGACATCCAGTTGAGTTTCACTTGCCCGCTCCAGCCTGTTCGACGACCGCGAGTTGCGTAAGATAGCTATTGAGAGACTTCCCTGCTTGCTCTGCAAACCGGGCGGCGCGGTGTGCGGCGGCCGGAAATCCTGCTGATACTGTGCCCCGCGCCGGAGGGCGGAACCGGGGAGCAAATCCGGTCTCGCTCTACGGCGCGGGGCGGGGCAAGTGGCGCGCTTGCCTTCGGGCACATCTGCGCGCCAGTTTGGGGTGAGAACTTGTTCGGCCCCGAAGCGCACGTCCTTTTCATCCGGGCCTGAGCGCGGTTAGCGCGCTTTCAAAATGGTGCGGCTCGCGCGGACCCCGTGCGGTGGGTCCGTGAAGCGCCTCGCGACGCTTCGAGCCGCGCCCTCTACTTAACAAGGCGCGTGCCGCAGTTCCCTTCGAGGCGCGATCAGGGGCGAAGTCGCGTAGGCAGCAGACTTAACAGGACAAGCGCGTTTTCAGGCGGGATAATCGCGGCAACTGGGCTGGTCAAGCTGACAGGTCAGAGTGATGAGGCGGTCAATTAGATTGCGAGCGTCGAGCTTTCCTTTCACGCCAAGGTAGTGGCTTGGTTTGAAGAAGAATGTGTGCCAATACGGCGTTCACCGCAGAGACGCAGAGGACACAGAGGTTGCGCAGAGGCTTGAGTCAACTCTCTGCGCCCCCTCTGCGCTCTCTGCGTCTCTGCGGTGAGTCTGACCTGCCAGACACTCAACTCCAAACTGGCCCACTACCCAAAGGCGCTAAGGGTTGACATTCTCCGGCGCGGCGAGGCACCCTCAGTTGTTCATCCGAATTTGTCTTTTGACGCGCGAGGCGGGCCGAGACGTTGGCGCAAGCGCCGGGTACAAGCGGTGGGCCGGAAGCTCCATCCGGCTATCTGGAGTTGCTCCGCGGCAACCGTAATTTTCGGCTGCTGTGGCTGGGCCAGGTCGTCAGCCAGTTGGGCGACTGGTTCGACACCATCGCGCTCTACACACTGCTCCACAACCTGACGGAAGATTCCGGGCGCGCCATCGGGCTGATGCTCGTCGCGCGTTTCCTGCCGAGCTTCTTCGTCGGGCCACTCTCCGGCGTCGTCGCCGACCGCTTCAGCCGCCGCACGATCCTCATCGTCTCGGACCTCCTGCGCGCGGGGGTCGTCCTCGGCTTCCTCTTCGTGCGCCGCCCGGACCAAATCTGGCTCGTCTACGCGCTGACCGTCCTGCAACTCGTCTTCTCGACTTTCTTCGAGCCGGCCAAGACGGCCGTCATCCCCTCAATCGTCGCGGGCCGCGAGCTGGTGGCCGCCAACGCCATCTCGTCCGCCACATGGTCCGTGATGCTCACGCTCGGCGCGGCCTTCGGCGGCCTCGTCACAGGCTGGCTCGGCACGGACGCCGCCTTCGTCCTCGACTCGCTGACTTACCTCGCCTCGGCGCTGCTGATCGCGCGCGTGCGCTTTCCCCGCCGAGAGCCGCGCCCGAAGAGCAAGCTCACGGTCGCTAAGGCGCTCGGCTTAACGGACACACTGGAGGGCGCGCGTTACGTCTGGCAGCGCCCGCGCGTGCTGGCCTTGCTGATGGTCAAGCCCGCGTGGGGCGCGGGCGGCGGCATCCTGACGCTGCTCGCCGTCTTCGGCGAAAAGATTTTCCCCGTAGGGGGCAAGCCGGCGGTCGGCATCGGCGTGCTCTACGCGGCGCGCGGCATCGGCACAGCCATCGGCCCCATCATGATGCGCCGCGTCGCGGGCGAGACGCGCGCCAGTATGCAGAAGGGCATCGGCTTCGCCTTCCTCGTCGGCGGCCTCTTCTACGCGGCCTTCGGGCTGGCGACCAGTTTCGCGCTGGCGATAGTCGTGTTGATGATCGCGCACGCGGGCGGCAGCGTCGTCTGGGTCAACTCGACCGTGCTCTTGCAGCGCGCCGTCGAGGACGACTTCCGCGGCCGCGTCTTCGCCGCCGAGCTGGCGCTCTTGACGCTGACGATGGCCGCGTCGAATTATTTGACGGGCGAGTTGCTGGACCGCTTCCATCTCTCGCCGCGGACGGTCACGGTCGGCATCGGAATCTTCTTTCTGCTGCCGGGCCTGCTCTGGTTTGCGACCCGGCGCTGGTGGGATAATGGGCGGGGCGAGCGAGCCGTGGACGCGGCCGAGACGAGCAAGCGCTTTGAGGAGACTGTCGGTGTCGTGAGGTGAAGGGCGAGATGGGCTTCTTCCAAAGAATGTTGTCGTCGCTGTTCTCGAAGGGGACCGTGGACGCTATGAAGGCGGAGTCCGAGGACTGGATGGTGCAATGCAAGTGCGGCCACGAGACTTCCGTCTGGGCGCTCGGCGGCGTCCGCTACGGGGCGCGGTCGAAGGGCAAGCGGACTCTGATCAAGTGCCAGAAATGCGGCCGGCGCACCTGGCACCGCTTCTACCGAAAATCTCAGGGGCAGCCGCCGGCTTGATGTTGAGTTGAAAGAAAGGTTCAACCCTTTGCGGCTTTGGTTTTTCTGTTTCTGCGCCTTCGCGTGAACCGTTTGTTTCTCGCAAAGGCGCAACAAAATAAGAACGGAAGCCGCAAAGGGGTTGAGTTAGTTACCCTCTTGAATTCTGAGATCGAGATTGGCGGCATGACCGAGGCGGACTGGGAAGAGGTGCGCGCCGTTTACCTCGAAGGCATTGCGACCGGCGACGCGACGTTCGAGACTGAAGCGCCCGACTGGGAGAAGTGGGACGCGTCGCACCTGTCGCATTGCAGACTGGTCGCGCGCTCAGACAACAGCATCGCCGGCTGGGCCGCGCTCTCGCCTGTCTCGGCCCGCAGGGTTTACGCTGGCGTGGCGGAGACGAGCGTTTACGTCGCCGCAGGCTTCAGGGGTGTCGGTGTCGGGCGCGCGCTGCTCGATGCTCTCGTCGCCTGTTCTGAAGAGCACGGCATCTGGACTTTGCAGGCTGGCATTTTTCCTGAGAACGCTGCGAGCCTCGCGCTTCATCGTCAATGCGGCTTCCGCGAGGTCGGCAGGCGCGAGCGTCTGGGGAAGATGCAGGGGAGGTGGCGCGACGTCGTACTGCTTGAGCGCAGGAGCGGGAGGGTCTAGGCCGTATGAAAGTCAAAGTCGGGGTGATGGGCTCGGCCGACGACACGCTGCCGGGCGGCGTCAGTGAGGCCGTGCGCGCGAAGGCCGAGGCGCTCGGACGCGAGATAGCTGCGCGCGGCGCGCTGCTGTTGACGGGCGCGACGACGGGGCTGACCTACATCGTCGGCAAGGCGGCGAGAGAGGCGGGCGGGTTTCACGTAGGCGTCTCGCCCGCGAGCAGCGAGCGCGAGCACGTCGAGCGGTATCGCCTGCCGCTCGATTCCACGGACGCGATCATCTACACGGGCTTCGGCCTCAAGGGCCGCAACGTCGTGCTCGTGCGCTCGTGTGACGTGGCGCTGTTCGTCGGCGGCTCGATGGGCTCTTTGAACGAGTTCACTATCGCGCACGACGAGGGGCGCGTGATGGGGTGTTTGACGGGGACGGGCGGCGTGGCCGACGAGGCCGAGCGTCTGCTCGAAATTTTCCCGAAGCAAACGGGCGCGTGCGTCCTGCACGGCGAAGACCCTGCGCGGCTCGTCGCGGCGTGCCTCGAAGCTTTCGCGCAGACAAGGAGCGATTGAGAGATGGACTTAGGAATCGGCGGCCGCGTCGCGCTCGTCGCCGCCGCGAGCCGCGGCATAGGCTACGCCGCGGCGTACGAATTGGCACACGAAGGCGCGCGCGTCTTTATCTGCTCGCGCGACGAAGGGCGTATCACTGAAGCCGCTTCACGCATCGCGCGCGAGACGGGCGCGGAGGTCCGCGGCGTCGCGGCGGACGTGACGCGGGACGAGGACGCAAGGCGCTTCGTCCGCGCGGCCGAAGAACAGGCGGGGCGCGTTGACATCCTCGTGACCAACGCGGGCGGGCCGCCCGCGGGGACGTTCGCGGACACGGACCTGGACGTTTACCGCCGCGCCTTCGAGCTGAACGCGCTCTCGGCCATCAGATTGGCACAGCTCGTCGTGCCGGGGATGCGCGAGCGCCGCTGGGGCCGCGTCGTCAACATCACCTCCATCTCCGTCAAGCAGCCGATCATGGGGCTGCTGCTCTCGAACACGGTGCGCGCCGGGCTGACGGGCTGGGCCAAAACTTTGTCGGCGGAGGTGGCCGCGGACGGCGTGACTGTGAACTCGGTCGCGCCCGGCTACACGATGACGGAGAGGCAGGAGGAGGTGTTAGAAGCGAGCGCGAAGGCCGCGGGGAAGACGAAGGAAGAGATGATCGCGCTGCGCGAGGCGGAAATCCCCATGCGCCGCTCGGCCACGGCCGAAGAGATAGGGGCGGCCGTCGCCTTCCTGGCCTCCGAGCGCGCCTCCTACATCACGGGCGTCACCTTGCAGGTGGACGGCGGCTGGGTGCGCGGCCTCTTTTAATCGAACGAGATGAGATTAATGCTGAGAGCCTTGCTGCCGTCATTCGTCATCGCGCTCGTCCTGGCGGCTCCGGGCTCTACCGAAACGATGACGCAGCAGAACGAAAGGCCGCGGGCGCGGGACGTGGGCGTCCGTGTCGGCGTGCTTCAGCCTGGGCCGCTCAACGCCATCACGGACATCGGCGGCGTGCGCGTCGGCCACACGACCATCGTCCGCGGCGAGGACGTGCGCACGGGCGTGACGGCCATCCTCCCGCACGGCGGCAACCTGTTCCGCGAGAAAGTTCCGGGCGCGGTCTTCGTCGGCAACGGCTTCGGGAAGCTCATGGGCTCGACGCAGGTCAACGAGCTGGGCGAGATCGAGACGCCCATCGTGCTCACGAATACCTTGAGCGTCCCGCGCGCGGCCGACGCCCTGCTCGACTACGTGCTCGCGCTCCCAGGCAACGAGGACGCGCAGTCTGTCAACCCGCTCGTGGCGGAAACGAACGACGGCGCTCTGAACGACATACGCGGCCGCCACGTCCGCGCCGAGGACGTGCTCGCGGCCATCAGGAACGCGCGCGCGGGCGCGGTCGAGGAGGGCTCGGTCGGCGCGGGAACTGGCACAGTCGCCTTCGGCTTCAAGGGCGGCATCGGCACCTCTTCAAGAAAGCTCCCCGCCTCGCTCGGCGGCTACACGGTGGGCGTCCTGGTGCAGACGAACTTCGGCGGCGTGCTGACCATCAACGGCGCGCCCGTCGGCCGCGAGCTGGGCCGCTACTTCCTCAAGGATGAGTTGGAGCGCAAGACCTCTGGCGCAGCTCTTAAACGTGCGGAGACGGACGTGGCAGACGGCTCGGTCATCATCGTCCTGGCGACGGACGCGCCGCTGGACGCGCGCAACCTGCGACGGCTGGCGGCGCGCGGGATGCTCGGCATCGGGCGGACGGGCGCGGCCGCCACGAACGGGAGCGGCGATTACGTCATCGCGTTTTCGACCGCCGTAGAGCTGCGGTCGCGCGCGCCGCGCGAGGCCGCCGAACGCAACGCGCCGCGCACGGTCACGCTGCTGCCGAACGACGCCGTCTCGCCCCTCTTCCTCGCAGCCATCGAGGCGACCGAAGAGGCGATCTATAACTCGCTCTTTCGCGCCACGACCGTGACGGGCCGCGGCCGCACAGTCGAAGCCTTACCCATCGAGTACACGCTCACCATTCTGAAAAAATACGGGGCCGTGACCGAACAGGACAAGAGATGACGACCAACGAGCACAGGGAAGACGATGTTGTCGAGGCGCCTTACGCGGGGAGGGACATAGATGCCAGCGCCCTGGACGATCCCCTTTGGGACCGCGCGCGCCCAGTACACCTCATGCGCTACTGGTCCGGCGAGGAAGCGCCCGCGGGTCGCCACGCGGAGGCGCGGCTCGTCTGGTCGGACGAGGCGCTCGCGGCGCGCTTCGTCTGCCGGCAGACGGAGCCGCTGGTCGTGAGCCCCGACCCGCAGACCGCGCAGAAGACACTGGGCCTGTGGGAGCGCGACGTGTGCGAGCTGTTCGTCGCGCCAGACGGGTGGGAGCCGGAGCGCTACCTGGAATTGGAGGCCGCGCCGACGGGCGAATGGCTAGACCTGATGATCCGGCAGTTCCCCGAAGAGCGCGACACGGACTGGGAGTTTCGTTCGGGCATGACGGCCGCCGCGCGCGTCGCGGGCAAGACGGTCACGATTGCGATGCGCGTGCCGTTCCGAGGAATAGGCCGCACCCCACGCGTGGGCGACCGCTGGCGCGCCAACCTTTTCCGCTGCGTCGGCGCGGACCCCGCGCGCGGCTACCTCGCCTGGCGCCCCACCTACACGGACGAGCCCTACTTCCACGTCCCCGAAGCCTTCGGCCGGATAAGATTCAGTGGTCAGTAGTCAGTGGTCAGTGGCCAGTTAAAGACAAAAGAAGAAGGCAGCCGAGTGGAACTAACCCGGCTGCCTTTTGCTTTCTCTTAACTGACCACCGACCACTGACTACTGACCACTGCTTCTCACGCTTCCGTCTTCATCTTGTCGAGGTAGGCGTTGAAGCGGGCGCGGTCTTCGTCGTTCATGCTGACGATCTGGACGCCGACGAGGTAGCCCGTATCGACGGCGTCGTCGTCGAGTGGGCTGTAGCGGACGGGCGTGGCGAGAATCTCTATCTGGCCCGTGGGCAGCTTGAGCATGATGCGCAGCCGGCGGTTTTCGCCCGTCACGTACTGGCCGCCGACGCGTATCGAGGGAACGACGAGGGCGAGCCCCGAGGCGCTGATGTCGCGCGTGTAGCCTGCGAGCCTCAGCGGCGTGCCGTCCGTCTTGGAGCCGGGCAGGGTGACGTTGAGGGCGAGACCCACTTCCAGGTGGGTCGCGTAGCGCGGCGCGACGCGGCGGTTGCCCACGTACGCGCGCAGTCGCCCGGCGATGGAACGAATCAACTCCGGCATTCGGCTTCACACCTCGCGGCCACATCAAAGGGGGAGAAGAACTTCCGCGTGAGAGAGTCTGGGCAAGACTGGAAGCGGCACAAACGATTGTAAAGGCAAAAGGCAAGGGTGGTAAATAGTAAATAGTAAATGGTGAGTGGGAGGACGGCTTTTCTCCATTCACCATTTACCATTTACTGTTCACTGGCTTTCGCCTTTTTACTTCGCTAGCGGCTTGCCGCCCGTGTCTGCGCTGCGGATGCCGGACTGATCCAGGAGGAAGGAGAGGCGGCCCGTCTGCCCGTAGCGCACGGGCTCGGCCCCTGCCATCCAACCTTTCGCGTCCTTCGAGAGCGTGACGTGGAAGCGGTAGCCTGTGGACTCGGACGCCTCTACGTCCTTGGGAACGAGGCCGGCGGCGATGAGGGCCGCGAGGTCGCCGTACAGGTTGTTGTGCTGCGAGGCGTAGGCTGCCTGTGCCAAATTTATCTTCTGCAACACGTCCTGCACTTCGCTGTGGTGCGTCTGGATGCGCGCCTCGAAGAAGAACTGCTTGCCGGCCTGGCGGACGATCTGCTGGTTGTCGCGGTCGCCGACGATCCACACGCCCGCCTCGCGCACCAGCGTCACGGGCTCGGCCTCGGTCGTAGACTTGTCCACGTCGGCGATTCTGACGAAGACCGTGGCCGTCTCGCCGCTGATCTGCTCGCCGCTGACCTCGATCTTTTCGGGGATGGCGCTGCCCATCTTCTCGAAGTCGGGGCGCAGCTCGCCAAACTCCTGCTCGCTCAGCCCCTCGACCGCTGGCTTGTAAATCGAGAGCGCGAACGCCTCGCGGAAGCTGCCCTCGCGCATCAGCTTGTAGAACTCGCGCACCGTCTCGGTCGGCGTGCGCGCCTGCGCGGCGGAAGTGTAGACGCTCGCGCCCGCAGGCGCGGCGAGCAGGACGAGCGCGACGACGAGAGCCGCGAGGCGGCGCGGGCGGTTGCTGTGTGCCGAACGATTCATAATTTCTCTGCCTGACACAAGGAATGTGCGGCGCGCCCGCTCAAGTTCTGGGCAGTCGCGCCGCACACGGTTAGAGGGTCATGGTAAACCTGGCCGCCTGCGTCACTCCCTGAATCTGGGCGGCGGCGGCGGCGCGCCCACGGGCTTAGACCTCAAGACCCACTCGCGGCCCACGGCGTAGAGCAGGAAGGACAACAAGATGAACGGAATCAGCGAGAGGAAGTCTGCGTTGGGGCTGTTGAAGAACGGGTTGTTGGCCGTTGACCAAGCCTTGACCGTCCTGTCCGTGTTCTCCAAAACGCCGGCCATGAACGCGATGACGATGCCCGCGATGGCTCCGCCCGCGATGTAGCCAGAGGCCATCAAGACGCCGGGGCTCTTGTCGCCTTCGGCCACGAGCTGCTCTTCGGAGAGGTTCTTGTGGTGGAGCCGCTTGCGCATGCTGCGGTCAACCAGCCAGCGGATCATGCCGCCGACGAAGATCGGCGCGGAAGAGGAGAGCGGCAGGTAGACGCCGACGGCGAAGGCCAGCGACGGGATGCCGGACATCTCCAGCACGATGGCGATCATCACGCCGAGCAGCACCAGGCCCCACGGCAGCTTGCGGTCGAGCACCCCCTTGATGATGTAAGACATCAGCGTCGCCTTCGGCGCGTCGAACTTGGAGACCTCGGACCCGTCCGGCCTGGCCTTGTGCGTCCCGTTGATTCCAGGGTCAACCAGCCAGACGGGTTTGCCCTGCGGGTCAATCAGGTAGCGCCCGGCCGGCCCGACGGTGGTGTCCGTGTTGTGCCAGGTCCGGTACGTGGTGTTGTCGCCAGCCGCCTGCGGCCCCTGCAACGTCTCCTCGTGGCCCAACTGGTCTGGGGCGACGCGGTACTCAGCCGGGAAATCGCTCGCCGGCACGTAAACGGTCGCGGCGTTGTTGAGACTCAGGAGAATTGGGCCAAGAATCAGGGCGGAGGCGCCCGCGCCGATGAGAATGGCGATCTGCTGGAACTTCGGCGTGGCCCCGACGAGGAAGCCTGTCTTCAAGTCCTGCGAGGTCGTCCCGCCGTTCGAGGCCGCGATGCAGACGATGGCCCCTATGGAGAGCGCCGTCACGAAGTAAGACGGCCCCGTCCAGCCGACCGCCAGGAAGATGAGGCAGGTCAGCAGAAGCGTGGCGACCGTCATCCCCGAAATCGGATTCGACGACGAGCCGATCTCGCCGGTCAGACGCGACGAGACGGTCACGAAGAGGAAGCCGAAGGCGATAATCATGATCGCCCCGAGGATGGCGACTATCGGATTGATTTGCAGCCCCAACTGCGGGAAGAGCACGATGGCGGCCATCAGCGCGATGATGCCGATGAGCACGAACTTCATCGAGAGGTCTTGGTCCGTGCGCGGGGCCGAGGCTGTCGCCGCCTGCCCGCCGCGCAAGTCGCGGATGCCACCCTTGAGGCCGTGCCAGATGGTCGGCAACGAACGGAAGAGGCTGATGATGCCGCCGGCCGCGACCGCGCCCGCGCCGATGTAGAGCACGTAAGAGCCGCGTATGTCGCTCGGGTCCATATCGCTGATGAGTTTGTCCCCAGGCTCCAGCACCGTCGTCATCCCTGAGCCGAAGAACTTAATCGCCGGAATCAGGACTAGGTAGGCCAGGACGCCGCCCGCACACATGATCGAAGCGATGCGCGGGCCAATGATGTAGCCGACGCCCAGAAGCGCCGGGTTGACTTCGGCCCCGACCGAGCCGGCCTCGAAGGGCCGCCCGAACACTTTCTCGGGAATCTCCTTCCACCCGTAGAGAGCCTTGTTGACGACCTGATAGACGAAGCCTATGCCGAAGCCCGCGAAGATGGTCTTCGCGCCGATGTTGCTCCCACCGGCGGCCTCCATCTCTCGCTTCGCCTCTTCCGAAGCAGCGGCCTTAGACTCTTCGCTGGCCCCGACCTTGAGGACTTCGGCGCAGGCCGTGCCCTCCGGGTACTTGAGGATGCCGTGCTGCTGGACGATGAGAGCGCGGCGCAAGGGAATCATCATCAGGATGCCGAGCAGGCCGCCGAGCACGGAGACCAGGAGCACGCGCGTCATCTCCAGGTCGAAGCCCAGAATCATGATGGCGGGCATCGTCACGCCGACGCCGAAGGCGATTGACTCTCCCGCCGAGCCGGCCGTCTGGACGATGTTGTTCTCTAAGATAGTCGCGTTCTTCGCGCCCATCTTCGAGAGCAGGCGGAAGAGCGTGATCGAGATGACGGCGACCGGGATCGAGGCGCTGACCGTCAGCCCGACCTTCAGGACGAGGTAGAGCGACGAGGCCCCGAAGACCATGCCGAGCAGCGTCCCGACGATCAGCGCGCGCGGCGTCAGCTCGCGCATCACCGCGCGGGCCGGGATGTAAGGTGCGAACCTGGCGAGCCAGGGATTATCAGGCTTGGCCCCGACGATGTCCGGGTACTCGTTAATCTCGGCAACAGGGTCTTTCACGCCCGGCTTAACTGTTTCGGTCGCCATAAGGCAGTTGACCTCCGACTTGAATTCTTCAGAACTGGGGAGTGGTAAAGGGGTAATTGCCAGGCTACTTTACATCCGTCCGAAGTCTGGAAGCAAGCGTCATTCGGACAAGTCCCGGCACTTTCTCAGCCTTTGACGATGGCAACCCCCGCGCGGGATGCTTCAAAGGCTTTCACCTCGCGCGCGCTTTCCATTACACTGCGGCCTTCATGCACAAACGCACGCGCGCCCTCGCCCTCTTCCTTTCCCTGATTCTCGCCCCGCTCGTGGCGGCGTCGAGCGCGACACCTGCGCCAGAGGATGTGCTCGGCTTTCGCCCAGGCGACGACCGCAAGTTGGCCGACTGGGCGAGCGTCGTTGAATATTTCAGGCGGCTAGACTCGGCGAGCGACCGCGTGCAGTTCGAGGAGTTGGGGCGCACGACGATGGGCGCGCCCTTCGTCATGGCGATCATCAGCGCGCCGGAGAATCTGCGGCGGCTCGACCGGCTCAAAGAGATTCAGACCAAACTCGCGGACCCGCGCGCCCTCGGCCGCAACGCGGACGGCAAGGCCCGCCGGCTCATCGCGGCGGGCAAGACAATCGTCCTCATCACCTGCGGCATACACTCGACCGAAGTCGGCTCCTACCTCTCCTCCATGCTCATCGCGCACAGGCTCGCGTCATCTGACGACGCGGAAGTGCGAAACATCCTGCGCGAGACAATCGTCCTCTTAGTCCCTTCGCTCAACCCGGACGGCGTTGACATCGTTAAGAACTGGTACGACCGGACGCTCGGCACGCCCTACGAGGGGACGGAGCCGCCCGCGCTCTATCACAAGTACACGGGCCACGACAACAACCGCGACTGGTACGCCTTCACGCAGGTTGAGACGCAGCTCACGGTCGATAAGATTCACAACGTCTGGCGCCCGCAGCTCGTCCACGACATACATCAGATGGGCCGCGACGGCGCGCGACTGTTCCTCCCGCCCTACACGCCGCCCGTCGAGCCGAATGTGCCAAAACAGATCGTCGAAGGTTACACGGAATTGGGCCGCGCGATGGCGGGCGAGTTGCGCGGGGCCGGCTTCAAAGGCATTGTCACCGACGCCATCTTCGACGCCTGGACGCCGGCCCGCGCCTACTCGCACTACCACGGCGGCGTCCGCATCCTCTCCGAAACCGCCTCCGCCAAAATCGCCACGCCCGTCAACGTCAAATTCGACGACCTGCGCCCCGGCCGCGGCTACGACCCGCGGAAGATTTCCACAAACTTCCCTGACCTCTGGCCCGGCGGCGAGTGGAGACTGCGCGACGCGACAAACTACATAACGGCCGCCGCCTTCGCTCTGATGAAGCACGCGGCGCGGAATCGCGCGCGGTGGCTGGCGAGGTTTTACGAGATCGGGAAGGAGGCCGTCAGGCCGCGGAAGAAGGGCGAGTTGTGGGGTTTCAGAATAGCCTCCGAGTCCAGAGAGGCTTACTACCTGGAAGAGATTTTGCGGCGCGGCGGCGTCGAGGTCGCTTACACGAAGGTTGCGCGAGGCGTGCCGGCCGAGTCCGTGGTCCGCATGGATCAGCCTTACGGCGGCTTCGCGAAGGCGCTGCTGGAACCCCAACGCTACCCGGACCTGAGAGACGCCGCCGGGCAGCCCATCACGCCCTACGACGTGACCGCACACACTCTGCCCCTGCTGATGGGCGTCAAGGTCGAGCCGCTTTACGGGCCGATCAAGTATTCGGTCAAAAACGTCCGGCCCTTCGATTATATGTACGGCCACCGGCCCTGCGGCCCGCGGACGGCGATTTATCAATCTCGCGTGCCTTCAATTGACGAGGGGTGGACCCGCTGGGTAATCGACGAAGCCGCGGCGTTCTCGCCGGAAGAGATAATCCGCCCTCAAACCTTAACGGACGAGGACATTCGCGCCCATAAATTCCAGTTGCCGTCTCCTTGTTTGCCCGACGAATCCCTCACTTACGAGGCCATCATCATCCCCGACCAAGCGCCGGGCGCTATTCTGAACGGACACAAGCCGGGCACGATGCCCGAAGAATACACGGGCGGGCTCGGAGCGGACGGCGTCAAGCGTTTGCGCGAGTTCGTCGAAGGCGGCGGCAACCTCGTCCTCCTGAACAGGGCTTCGAGGTTCGCCATAGAGCAGTTCGGCCTGCCCGTGCGCGACGTGACGGCGAATCTGAAGCGGACGGAGTTTTACGTCCCCGGCTCCATCCTGCGCGTCGAGTTGGACACCTCACACCCTCTCGCCAAAGGGATGCCGAAAGAGTCAATCGCGTGGGTCGAGGACTCGCCCGTTTTTGAAGTCGGGAGCGACCCGCGCGTCCGCGTCATTGCGCGTTACCCGCAAACTTCGGACCCGCTGTTCTCGGGCTGGCTCCTCGGCGGCGAAAAACTTAAAGGGAAGGCCGCGCTCGTGGAGGTCAGACTGGGCAAAGGGCGCGTCTATTTGTTCGGCTTCCGCCCGCAGTACCGCGGGCAGTCGCTGGCGACCTACCCGCTGCTCTTCAATGCGCTGGCGCAAACGGCCGCGAATTAGCGCGTCTTTCGGAAAAATTAAACCTCGCGGGCCGAAGTAGCGTATAATATTCTGGCTCGAAAGGACGCCCGGCAGAAGTGCAAGAGTAGTTGGAAAGCCGTGGCACAGGGCGTCACCGCAGGCCATCAATGGTCACGCTTCTCATCACCTCGTTTCTCCTGATTGCCGGCATCACTTACGCCCTTTACCTCTGGCAGCGGCCTTCGACTAAAGGGACCGTGGAAGCCTTGCTCCCGCCGCCCCCAGGTGGCGTCAGCCTGTTCGGGGACGACCCCGGCGAGCCCGCGCCGCGCGAATTGACGGACGGGAAAAATGTGCAGGAGGAGGAGCGCCGTGCTTTACTCTCGCGCGCCGAGGCGGGCGACAAAGAGGCGCTCGAAGAGGCGGTCAGAGACGTTGCGCTTTACGACGAGGTGCTGAACGCGCTGGTCGAGCGCGCAGACTCGGACCAGAAGCTGCTCGCGCTCGCTTCCCACATCAGCCGGAGCGACGCGCGCCTGAGGGTCAACCGCCGCCTGGCCGAGCGGTTCATAGAGAGCTACAAGCGCGCGCCCGACCGCGCCACGACCATGAAGATGCTGCACGTCGCGGCCCATGCGAACGACGCGGGCGTCTACCAGATGGCAATCGAAACGGCATACCAATTCTGGCGCGACCGGAGATTGACGGGAATCTCCGCGGACGAGTTGCGCCAGCTCGTCGAGGGCGAGTTCTGGCTGCTCGCCCCCGAAGTGAGGAATTCCGGCGCGGGTTTTTTGCTCAAACGCACGCTCGCGCGACTCCGCCGCCAACTCGTCGCGGCGACAAATGGTAAAGAGTAAATAGTAAATGGTGAATAGACGCACCGTCTTTCCATTTACCATTGACCATTGACCATTCACCAACTTCGAGGATTGACATGAACAACTTCGACATCACGGCTTACCTGCCGTACATCATCGGCGGCTTTCTCCTGTTTTTGCTGCTGATCTTCATCATCCGCCGCATCTTCGTCAACGTCGGGGCCAAGGAGATCGCCATCAAGGAGCGGCGCTACATCGGCCACAAGATGCCTCCGGGCCGCGTCGTCGCCACCGAAGGTGAGGTCGGCATCCAGGCCGACGTCCTCAAGCCGGGGCTGCACATGATTAAGTGGCCGTTCGAGAAGGTCGTCCGCAAAGTCCCGCTCATCGAGGTCGGCTCGGACGAGCTGGGCGTCATCGAAGCGGTTGACGGCGAGCCGATGGCTCCGGGCGGCATCTTCGCGCCCGACCGCGCCCAGAACGCACACAACAATTTTCAGGACCCCATCTCCTTCATCAAGCGCGGCGGCGTGAAAGGTATACAGCTCCGCACGCTCCCGCCGGGCTTGTGGCCGATTCACCCCTATCTTTTCCGCGTCTCGATTGCGAAGACGACCATCGTCCCTCCGGGAAAGGTCGGCGTCATCACGGCGGCCGACGGCGCGCCGCTCGACGCCGGACGGCTCCACGGTAAAGCTATCCAGAATCACAAGAACTATCAGAATGCCGAGCTGTTCATCGGCAGCGGCGGCCAGAAAGGCCCGCAGGTCGAGATTCTGACGCCCGGCACGTACCGCATCCTGACCAACTCCGTCGATATTGACGACAACAACTCGATCAAGCCGGGCCTCTTCACCGTCCGGCTCTTCGACGCCACCGTCATCTCCGAGAACCAGATCGGATTGGTCGAAGCTCTGGACGGCGCCCCGCTCGACCCACGCGACTACGTCGCCACCCCGGTTGACGGGCACGACAATTTCCAGGACTGCAACGAGTTCATCAGCCGCGGCGGCCAGCGCGGGCCGCAGAAGGACATCCTGCTGCCCGGCACTTACTACATCAACCCGCTCGTCTTCAAAGTGATTCTTGAGACGGCGAAGGAGATCGCGCCGGGCGAGGTTGCCGTCATCGTCTCCAACACGGGCAAAGACCCCGGCGAGGAGATTCGCAAGCAGATGGCCGCGAAGGTGCGCGAGCGCATGGAGCGCGAAGAGCAGGAGCACGTCGAGCAGGCCGCCGCGCGTCTCGACAAGCTCGCCGACGAGAACCGCAATGTCACGGAGATTCAGGAAGACCTGCTCTCTGGCGACCCTGCTGACCGCCGGCTGGACGAGGGCGCGCACGAGGCTTACGTCGTGCCCGAAGGCTACCGCGGCATACAGGAGACGGTTGTCGGCCCCGGCCGCTACTACGTCAACACGCTCGCCATCAGCCCCATCGTCATCCCGACGACGAACCAGACGGTCGAGTGGACGGCGGGCGAAGTCAACCAGTCGTTCAACCCCTTCGAGGTCATCTCGAAGGACGGCTTCACGATGCAACTGGAAGTGCGCGTCGTCTTCCGCGTCAAGCCTGAGGACGCGCCCTTCATGGTCGCCAAGATCGGCTCGATTGATAAGCTGATTCAGAACGTGATGCACCCGCTGATCGACTCCATCTTCCGCAACCAGGCGTCGGAGTCTTCCGCGATGGCCTACCTTCAGAACCGCCACGAGGAGCAGGAGCGCGCGGAGGCGAGAGTGCGCGCGCACCTCTTGAAGTACCACGTTGACGTGGTCAACGTGCTCATCTGCCACATACACTTGCCGGCGGAGTTGATGAAGACGCAGACCGAGAAGATTCTCGCCGAGCAGCGCCAGAACATGTTCGACGCGCAGCGCGAGGCCGAGGAGAAGCGCATCCAGCTTGAGAAGATTACGGCGCAGGCCAACAACCAGAAAGACCTGATGGCCGCGACCGTCGGCGTCGAAATCTCCGGCAAGCGCGCCGAGCAGCGCAAGGCCGAGGCCGAGGGCGAGGCACACTACATCCTGGCGACGGGCAAGGCCGAGGCCGAGAAGGTGCGCCTGATGGGCGAGGCCCAGGGCGTCGCCTACAAGGAGCAGGTCAACGCGCTCGGCCCGCAAGGCGTCGCGCTGGTTGAAACCCTCAAGGTCATCGGCGAGAAGAACGTCCGCATCACGCCCGACGTGATGGCGACCGGCGGCTCAGGCGATGGCGGCGGCGGCATCGGCACGCTGCTCCTGCTCAACCTCTTCAAAGACCGCCTGAATCTTCCCGCGGAGAACGGCTCGAAAGCGCCCGTGAAGTAAGGCGGACGCCTGAGTCTCTGACCCCAAAGGGGTCACACACGATAGCCGGGGGCGGCGCGAACACACGGTTCGCTTGCCCCCGGCTATCATGTTCATCCCCTGCGGGGATGTTTTGTGCTTTAATCTTTCTCATCCTCTATGCCCGGAGTATTCATGAAGAACAGAATTGTGAAGCGCCTGACCCTGCGGCTCGCGCCCGTCGTCCTTCTTCTCTTTGTCGCCTCGCCGCTTCTCGCTCAGACGACGCCCACGCCGACGCCCTCTCCGACTCCTGCCCCGGCGCAGAATTTTGACAAGACCGAGAAGATGATCGTGGTGCGCGACGGGGCGCGGCTCTACACGGAAATTTTTGCCCCGAAGAACGCGACAACGCCGCTGCCGATCATCTTCCTGCGCACACCTTACGGCGTCACGGGCTGGGGCGAGCGCACCATCAACGGCTCACTCAGCAAGCTGGCCGAGGAAGGCTATATCTTCGCCTTCCAGGACATCCGCGGGCGCTTCAAGTCTGAAGGCCAGTTCGTCATGGACCGCCCGCCGCGCGCGAACCCTGCGGACCCGAAGGCCATCGACGAGGGCACGGACGCCTACGACACGATTGACTGGATGGTGAAGAACGTCCCCGGCAACAACGGGCGCGTCGGGATGACCGGGGGCTCTTACGACGCCCTGCTGGCGGTGATGGCGACACTGGAGCCGCACCCTGCTTTGAAAGCCGTGTCGGAGCAGGCGACCCCGGCCGACCTCTTCCTCGGCGACGACTTTTATCACAACGGAGCGTTCCGCCTGAGCTACGGCTTCGAGTACGCTTACGAGTTGGAGTCGTCGAAGGAGAACGCCGAGTTTAAGTTTGACCGCTACGACACCTACGACTGGTACTTGAGGCTCGGGGCCGTCGCCAACGCCGACGCCAACTATTTCCACGGGCGGCTCCCCACCTGGAACAACTTCGTGCAGCACCCGAACTACGACGAGTTCTGGCAAAACATGTCGCTCTCACCCCACTTGAAGCGCCCGCTCGTCCCCATCATGCACGTCGCCGGCTGGTGGGACCAGGAAGATTTCTACGGCCCCGTCAGGGCTTACGAGGTGCTGGAGAAGGAGGACCCGAACCATCTTAACTATCTGGTCGTCGGCCCCTGGAACCACGGCGGTTGGGACCGCAGGGAGGGCGACAAAATGGGCAACGTCAACTTCGAGAGCGCCGTCAGCAGACACTACCGCGAGAAGATTCTCTCGCCGTGGTTCGCGCATTTTCTGAAAGGCGATGGAGACTGGAAACAGCCGGAGGCCATCACCTTTCAAACCGGGGCCAACAAGTGGATGTCTTACGACGCCTGGCCGCCGCGCGCCAATGTGGCCGAGCGCAACCTCTACTTCCACGCCGATGGGCGGCTCTCCTTCGACCCACCGCGCGAGGACGGCCCTCGTGAGTTCGACGCTTACGTCTCGGACCCGGCGCACCCAGTCCCCTACAGGCCGCGGCCCGTCGAGCCGACTTACAACCCGTCGGAGAAGGGCGGCTCGCGCTGGCCCACATGGCTACTCGAAGACCAGCGTTTCGTCCACCGCCGCCCGGACGTGCTCTCCTGGGAGACCGAGACGCTGACGGAAGACATCGTCATCTCGGGCCGCATCGTCGCGCACCTTTTCGCTTCGACCTCAGGCACGGACAGCGACTGGGTGGTGAAGCTGATTGACGTCTACCCGGAGGAGTACGCGAAGGACCCGAAGATGGGCGGCTACCAGTTGATGGTCGCCAACGAAATCCTGCGCGGCCGCTTCCGCAAGGGCTTCGAGAAGCCGTTGCCCGTCAAGCCCAACGAGGTTAACGAATACGTGATTGACCTGCACACCTCGAACCACCGCTTTCTCAAGGGCCACAAGATCATGGTGCAGGTGCAGTCAACATGGTTCCCGCTCTACGACCGCAACCCGCAGAGATTCGTCCCGAACATCTTTATGGCGAAAGACTCTGACTACCAGGCCGCGACCCAGCGCGTCTTCCGCGCGAAGCGCTTCCCTTCGCGCGTCACGATTCAGGCGGGGGCGCAATAGCTGGAAGTGTGGCTCCCCTCAGCCGTGCTGTGTGGCCTGCTCTTTTGCGCCCGGCCACGCTTTCAAAGTATTTCTTAGCGGCTCTGGCAGCAATCAAAGGAAGGTCAACTAACCAGGATGATGAAACGTGTGGCCCTCGCGCTCCTACTCTCTGTCATCTGGCTCCCGACTCAGTCAACGGCGCAAGACACGAAGAAACTTGAGCGCGCCGTCGCGCGGCTGGCGCGGGCTTCGGGCGGGACGCTCGGCGTCACCGCGATTCACATAGAGACGGGCAGGCGTGTCTCCTTCAACGGAACGGAACGCTTCCCGATGGCGAGCGTCTACAAATTCCCCATCGCCCTCCGCCTGCTCCAACGCGTCGAGCGCGGCGAGATTAACTTAGACGACCCGGTCAAACTCGGCGAGTTCGACTTCCGCATCGGCCATAGCCCCATTGCGGAGATGGCGAACAACACGCCCGTCACCTTCACGGTCGGGAGGCTGCTCGAATTGATGCTCGGCGAGAGCGACAACACGGCGAGCGACGCGCTGCTCAGGCTCGCGGGAGGCCCCGCGGCCGTCACGGCGCGCCTGCGCGAGCTGGGCATTCAGGGGATTGACATCAACCGGCCCGAAGGCCAGTTGATTATGGATCACAGGGGCGTGCGCGAGTACCCGCCTGAGAGCCAGTGGACGCTCGCGATGTTCGAGCGGCTGAACCAGAACATCAGCCAGGCCGAGCGCGAGGCCGCCTCCCGCCGCTACGCCGAGGACCCGCGCGACACCTCGTCGCCCGACGCGATGGCGGACCTCCTCGTCAAGCTTCACCGCCGCGAGGTCCTGACAGCCGGGCCGAACGTCGAACGCGTCCGGCGCATCATGACGGAGACGCCGACCGGCCCCGCCCGCCTCAAAGGCTTGCTCCCCGCCGGCACAATCGTCGCGCACAAGACCGGCTCGATGGGCGGCACGACCAACGACGTCGGCCTCATCACCCTCCCCGACGGCGCGGGTCACTTGGCGATAGCCGTCTTCGTCAAAGCCTCCCCCAAAGACCAACCCGAACGCGAACGCGCCATCGCCGAAATCGCCCGCACCATCTACGACTACTTCGTCACGCACACGGACGCCAAATGAGATAAGGGGATGAAGCCGCCGCGAATCTGGTGGCTTCTACTTTTCGAGATACATCTTGGCGGCCATCTTGGCGAGTTTCCACATCTTGCCCCACTCGATGCGGCCTTCGGTGTCGCGGCCGAGGAGTTTGTCCACGAGGAGCTTGCGGAAGAGGCGGCCCTCGCGCTTGAGCATGAACTCTTTGGCGTAGGGCTTGGCCGTGTCGAAGAAGCTGAATTCGGGGTCTGTGACGATGCCGATGCCTTCGAGCGTCATCAGCGCGCGGATGATGTAGGTGAAGTTAGCGGGCAGCCGGAACGGGTACTCGTACATCACGTCGGCCAGATCGTAGGTCAGTTCCTTGAAGTTGACCTCGCCGAGCTTGAGGTTGAGGTAGTGCTGGAAGAGCCCCTCGACGATGGGGCGTATCTGCTCGGGGTCTACGCCGGGCTTCAGGAAGTCCAGGTTGATTAAGTCCTGTGCCAATCCTTGCACGTCGCGGCTGACGACGTGGAAGAAGGCGTTGATCATCAAGGACTGTAGGCGCGGCGTGATCTTGCCCGTCATCCCGAAGTCGAAGAAGGCCAGCCGCCCGTTGTCCATCACGAGCAGGTTGCCGGGGTGCGGATCGGCGTGGAAGAAGCCGTCCTCCAGGAGCTGCTTCAGGTAGGTGCGCACGAGCAGGCGGTTGACCTTGACGGGCGAGAAGCGTTTCACCTTGAGCTGCTCGATGTCAACGACCTTCGTGCCGTGGATGAACTCCATCGTCAGCACGCGCGGGGTGGTGTGCGACCAGTGTATGCGCGGGACGTGGATGGTCTGCCACTTCTTGAAGTTCTCGCGGAAGAGGTCGGCGTTGCGCCCCTCCTGCACGTAGTCCATCTCCTCGGTGATGGTCTCGGAGAACTCGCGCAGCATCCCCTCCCAGTCGGCGTTCTCGTTCATCTGCGGGAAGCGGCGCATGAGGTCTGTCAGGCGGCGCAAGACCGCGATGTCGAAGCCGATGATTTCGGCGAGGCCGGGGCGCTGCACCTTGACGGCGACCTCCTCGCCCGTGTGCAACTGCGCGCGGTAGACCTGGCCCAGCGAGGCCGCGGCAACCGGCTCCGTGTCAAACGCGGCGTAAGCCTCCTGCACACGGCGTCCCAGCTCCGCCTCGATGCGCGCGAACGCCTCGGCGTTCGGGAAGGGCGGGACTTGGTCTTGCAGCTTGACCAGCTCCTTGACGTAAGAGAGCGGCAGGAGGTCGCCTCGCGTGGCGAGCGACTGGCCGATTTTGATGAAGGTCGGCCCCAGCCGGATGAGACTCTCCTTGAGCCAGACGGCCTGCTTTTCGAGCCGCGCCTCCTTGCGGCCCGAACCTTCGGCCCCGCGGAAGACGAAGTAGCGCGTCACACGAATCAGACGGTCGAGGATGCGGCGGTCTACGTTGCGCGTCCACTCCTGAAACTGCGCGAGGCGCCCGCGCGCGCGCGCCTCGTCGCGTTTGCGTTTGGCGAAGCGCTCGTTGAAGGTGGCGCGGATGTCGTAGCTGTCCAGGAAGAGGTAGAGCGAGAGCAGGCCGAGGACGCGCGTGACCTGGATGACGCGTTTCCAGCCGCGCCAGCCACGCGCGCTGATGGCCTCGTTGTCCTTGAGAATGTGGGCGTGCGTGCCCGGAATGATGATGAGGGGCTCTTCTTCCTTGAAGCCGGCCCCGCGCTCGCGCGCGATCTCCAGGGCGCGCAGCGCGGGCTGCTTCGCGCCGCCGCGCTTGTCAGGCGCGGCGAGGCCGTTGCCGCCGCCTGGGCTTTCGCGCTGTGCCAGTTTGTCTCGCTCTTGAACGGCCATAAAATTTCAAGCCCGAAGGTTGAGGCCCGAAGTCAGACGGCCCGCCGCGCGACTTTTGGCCCAAATCTCTGGACTTCAGACTATCGCCAGCGTCCGGCGCACGCCGCCGCGCCCGAAATAGCGGGCGGCGCGGTCGCGGTCGCGCGCGATCTGCTGTTTCAATTCTTCAATGGAAGCAAACTTTCGCTCGTCGCGCAAGCGGTGGAGGAAGCGCACGCGCACCACGTCGCCGTAGAGGTCGCCTTCCCAGTCCATCACGTAAGTCTCGATTGACGGCGCGACCGCGTCTGACTCGAACGTGGGGCGCGTGCCGACGTTGGTCACGCTGCGCCGCCACGCGCCCTCTATGAGGGTCGCCGTCACGTAGACGCCGCCTCTGGGGATGACGCGATTCTGCGGGCGCAGGTTGGCAGTCGGGAAGCCGAGGTCACGCCCGCGCTGTTCGCCGCGCACCACACGGCCCTCCACACCGTAGGGCCGGCCCAGCATCCTGCGGGCCAGGTTCACGTCGCCCGCGGCCAGCAGCTCGCGCACGCGGCTTGAGCTGATGCGCTGGCCGCGCAGGCGCACTTCGGGCACTTCGTCGGCGTGAAAGCCTAGCTGGCCGCTCACCTTTCTCAAAAGCTCTATGTTGCCCTCGCGGTTGCGGCCGAAGGCGAAGCCGCGGCCCAGATAGACCTCCACGGCGTGCAGGCGGTCGCGCACCACGTCGCGCAGGAAATCTTCGGCCTCTATCTCGGCGAAGCTGCGCGTGAAGCGGACGACGATTGCTTGCTCGATGCCCAGCACGCCGAAGGCTTCGATCTTCTGGTCGAAAGTCTGTAGAAGCGGCGGGGCCGACTGCGGATGCAGCACGGCGCGCGGGTGCGGGTCGAACGTGATGACGGTCGGCACGGCCCCAGCCGCGCGCGCGCGCTCGACCACCG
This sequence comes from uncultured Acidobacteriota bacterium, assembly GCA_963848875.1. Taxonomy (GTDB): domain Bacteria; phylum Acidobacteriota; class Blastocatellia; order Pyrinomonadales; family Pyrinomonadaceae; genus QHXM01. The sequence continues at coordinate 1,349,749 of CAWKFJ010000005.1, read as the reverse complement.
TCTGCATGATGAGCTGATGCCCCAGGTGCAGCCCGTCGAACACGCCGAGCGTCAAGACCGTCGGCCGCGCGATGCCAGCGTTATCCGTGCCGTGAAAGAGTCGCATAGAGAAGTCAGGCCGCGTCAGCGGCCCGCTGAATTTAGCCCGGCCTTTCAAGGCCGGGAAAGGAACCACAGACGAACCGCGTCGCGTCAGCGACGGCTGAGCCCGCCAGTCAGCCGTCGCTGACGCGACGAATTTTCTAACCACGCACTCATCCCCGGCCTTGAAAGACCGGGCTAAATTCAGCGGGCCGCTAACGCGGCGGAACGGCGGAGGATGATTATCACTCGCCACTTATCACCAAGCCGTCGTAAGCGAACTCGACGCCGTCGGGCAGCTTCGAGGAGTCGCGCGCGTGCAGCACGTCGTGGGCGAGGTGCGTCAGGTACGCGCGGCGCGGCGCGAGTTCGGAGATGTAAGAGAGCGCGCGCTCCAGCCAGAGATGCGTCGGGTGCGGCTTGAAGCGCAGGCAGTCGAGCACGAGCACGTCGAGGCCGCGCAAGGCTTCGAGGGTCGCGGGCGGAATCTCGCTCAGGTCCGTCGCGTAGGCGAAGTCGTTGAAGCGGTAGGCCGCCACGGGGAGCCGCCCGTGAATCACTTCGAGCGGCGTGACCTGTAAATCTGGCCCAAAACAGAAGGGCGCGCCCGACGTGACCGTGTGCGCGACGACCTGCGGGAGCCCGCCGCCTGTGTAGCTCGGCTCGAAGACGTACTGGAAGATGCGGCGGATGTCTTTCCACGCGCGCTCGTTGGCGTAGACGCCGAGCGCGCCGTGGCGGAAGTTCAAAGGGCGTATGTCGTCGAGGCCGAAGATGTGGTCGGCGTGGCAGTGGGTGATGAGGACGGCGTCGAGCCAGCGTATCCCCTGCCGGAGCGCCTGCTGGCGGAAGTCCGAAGAGGTGTCAACCAGCACCGTCTGCCCGCCGTGCTCTATCAGGACCGAGACGCGCAGCCGCTTGTCGCGCGGGTCAAGGGAGACGCACGTCTCGCACTCGCACCCGATGGCGGGCACACCCGTTGACGTGCCGGTCCCGAGGAAAGTCAGCTTCATTGCAGTGGTCAGTGGTCAGTGGTCAGTGGTCAGTAAAAATCAGTTCTCTTTAACTGACCACTGACCACCGACCACTGACCACTACTTCCCTCCCGTGATGTCTCTGCCGCTGAAGCCGCGCGGGGCCTGTGGCCGGCGGGCGCCGGTGAGCGAGACGTACTGCATGCGCAGGTCCGCGAGCAGGCCCTCGAAGATTTGCTCCTCCTGCGGGGCCAGGTTGCCGCGCGTCTTCTGCCTGAGCATCCCGAGCACGTCAATCCAGTGCTTGGCAAGCTCCGGGTCTACGCTGACCTCCTGCGTCACAGGGTGCTTCATCATGCCGAGCGCGGCCGCCGCGTTCGAGGCGATGGACATCAGGAAGTTGATGAAGCTCGCGGGGTCGTCCGCGCCGGGGATCTCGCCCTCCGCGTATTCTTCTTCGGAGAGTTGTTCGGCGGGCGCGGCCTCTTCCGCAATCTCGTCGGGCGGCGGCGGCGCTTCTGTCTGCGTCTCGCCCGCGGGCTCTGCTGCTGGGGCGGCTTCCGCCGCGGCCGCCGGCTTCGGCTCCTCCTCCTCGCGCGGGATGTCGCGCGGCGTGCCGTCCGGGTTGAAGAGTCTGCGATCCGTGACCTTGAAAACTGGCTGTTCTTCGCTCATAAATTTTTCCCTGAACCGTTTATTTAAGACGCGATGGTAGCACCGCGACGCGCGATAAGTCCAAAGTCAAAGGTCGAAAAGTGGCGAGACCCCGTGCCGGACTTGGAACATCAGGCCCCAGGCTTTAGACTTCCGCCTTCGGACTTCAAGACCTTGAACCTGGGATAAGAGAGTTATGCCGGCAACATTCGATGATTTAGTCGCGCTGATGGCGCGGCTGCGCTCGCCCGACGGGTGCCCATGGGACCGCGAGCAGACTTACGCCACACTCGCGCCGATGCTTCTGGAGGAGGCTTACGAGGCTTTCGAGGCCGTCGAGGAGGCGCGCGAAGGAAAGCCCGCCGAGCTGCGCGACGAGTTGGGCGATCTGCTCTTCCAGATCGTCTTCTACGCGCAGGTCGCAGCCGAGCGCAATGAGTTCACCATCGCGGACGTGACCGAGGCGATTCATTCAAAAATGGTCCGCCGCCACCCGCACGTCTTCGGCGACGAGCGGGCCGAGGACGCGGCCGCGGTCCTGCGCAACTGGGAGGCGATCAAGGCCGCCGAGAAGCTCGCGGCCGGCGGCGACGAGCAGGCGAAAGACTCGTCGCTGCTGGACGGCGTCTCTTCAAAAGCGCCCGCGCTGATGGAGGCGCACCAGCTCTCGACGAAGGCCGCGCGCGTCGGGTTCGACTGGGAGAAAGTTGAGGACATCTTCGACAAGCTGCACGAAGAGGTGGACGAACTGCGCGCGGCCATCGAGAGCCACAGGGAGTCTGAGTCGGAGGACGACCACGCGCGCGTGCGCGAAGAGTTGGGCGACCTGCTCTTCGCCGTCACGAACATCGCGCGCCACCTGAAAGTTGAGCCGGAGGCGGCGCTCAAGGCGACCAACCGCAAGTTCCGCCGCCGCTTCCGGCACATAGAGGAGGGCTTGCGCGAGCGCGGCCGCGCCTTCGACGCCGCGACCCTGGACGAAATGGAGGCCCTCTGGCAGGAGGCCAAGGGCGGTGACAGGTGACAAGAAAAATCCGCGATGCTATCTTGCAAACGGGGGCGGGCCGGCGCGTCCTGTCACCTGTCACTCATCACCAGATCACTGTTTTAGGGAGATTTTTCGATGGCCATGATTCAGTTCGTCAGCAATTACGATGACCTGTCCACGGACAGGGGCTACCAGTTCAAGTTCCACTGCGACAAGTGCGGCAACGGCTACATGTCGCGTTTCCAGCCGTCTGCGACGGGGACCGCGGGCTCACTCCTGCGCGCGGCCGGCAGCCTGTTCGGCGGGTGGGCCAGTTCCGCAGGGGACTCTGCCTACGAGATTCAGCGCACGGTCGGCGGCAAGGCGCACGACGCCGCGCTCGCCAAGGCCGTCGAGGAAGGCAAGCAGCATTTTCACCAGTGCTCACGCTGCGGCAAATGGGTCTGTCCCGAAATCTGCTGGAACGCGCAGGCCGGGCAGTGTGAGGACTGCGCGCCGGATTATCAGGAGGAGTTGGCCTCGGCGCACGCGCACGCCAAGGCCGAGGCCACACGCCAGCAGCTTTACGAGAAGGCGCAGCAGACGGACTACGTCTCGAAGATAGACATGAGCGCGGAGTCTGTCACCAAAGCTCCGGCGCGTCCCGCCGCGCAAGCGGCGCAGCCCGCGGCCGCGGCCTGCTCGTCCTGCGGGGCTCAGGTCGGCAAGGCCAAGTTTTGCCCGGAGTGCGGGACGCCGACCAAGCCGCCGCGCGTCGCCTGCGCCGGCTGCGGCCACGAGCCTGAGAACCCCACGAGGTTCTGCCCGGAGTGCGGCGCGAAGATGCCGCTCATCGGGTAAACGGACCCGCGAAGACGCACGAAGCGACACGGAGGAGGACGGCTGTCCTCCTCCGTGTCGCTTCGTGCTGTTTGCGCAGCCCGCGCCCTACTTCTTCTCGGGCTTCAATTCCCAGAGCACGTTGACGATGACCCAGCGGCCGCCGAACTTCGCCAGGTGCAGGTAGTCGACCCAGTCCGAGGCGACGACCTTGACGCTCGCGGCGTTCTCGAACACGTCGAGGATCGTTACGTCCTTCTGCTGCCGCTCCTTCGGCGTCTGCTTGCCGCCGCCGCGGCGCGTGCCCAGCACGAGCGACATCGCGCTCATCTGGCCCAAATTGCTCTGGCCCTCCTTGTTCGTGCGGACGATTCTTTTCGCCAGCTCGGGGTGCAGCGCACGCTCCATGCGCTCGGCGTTGCCCTCGTACCAGCCTTCTATGTAGTCGAGCGCCGCCTGCTTGATGGCGGCCGCGTCCGCAGGCGACTGCGCGCGCGCCTCCGTCGCCAGCGCCATTAGAAGTGAGACGACAACTAACGTCAGGGAGAAGAACGGGAGGCCGGAGTTGAACTTCATAATCGAGTCCTTTCGGTGATGAGCAGTCCGTACGCTTCGGAGTCTAACCGCGTGGCTCGACGCGCGAAAGAGATTTGTGGCGGGGCGCGTGTATCGATGGGCGAGACTGTTTTTCGGCGGGGCGAACGCTCAGCCGGCGCGGCCGAAAAGCTCTTGCAAGCGGTCGCGGTAGCCGCGCCCCGTGGAGAGGCGCGTGCCGTCTTGCAGGATGATTTCGTACTCGCCGCGGAAGAGCGTGTGGAGTTCCTTGATGCGCCGGACGTTGACGATTGAGGAGCGGTGGACGCGCAGGAAGAGCGCGGGGTCAAGTCTCTTTTCCAGGCTGTTCATCGTCTCGCGCAGCAGGTGCGAGTCGCGGCCCGCGTGTACGCGGACGTAATTGTCTGCGGCCTCGACCCAGTCAATCTCCTCCACGCTCAGGAAGAAGATGCGCCCGGCCGTCTTGACGACCACGCGCTCGGCGTACTTCTGGTTCGTCCGCAAATCGTTAATCAGACTTTGCAGGCGGAGACTGATTTCGCTCAGCCCCTCGCGCTCGATCTGCGTGCGCGCGCGCGCCAGCGCCTCCGCGAAGCGCTCGGCGTCGAACGGCTTCAAGAGATAGTCGAGCGCGTGGACCTCGAAGGCGCGCAGGGCGTACTTGTCGTAGGCGGTGACGAAGATGACCGACGGCAGGCGGGCGGCCGCGGCTTCCTTCAGGACGCCGAAGCCGTCGAGTTCCGGCATCTGCACGTCCAGGAAGACGAGGTCGGGTTCGAGTTCGCGTATGAGGCGGACGGCCTCGCGCCCGTCGCCGCACTCTGCGACGACCTCCACGTCCGCCGCTCTGGCGAGGTGCGCGCGGAGCCCTCGCCGCGCCAGCGGCTCGTCGTCCACAATCATTATGCGAATCTTGCCCACTCGGCTCACCCCTCGTCCGCTTCCGGCCCGCTCCAGCGGAAAGGAATCTCGATGGAGACTTCGAGGCCGCCGCCCTCGCGCTCGCGCAGCTCGAAGCGGTGCGCCGCGCCGTAGAGCTGCCGGAGCCTGGAGCGCGTGTTCGAGAGCCCTATGCCCTTCATCAAGTCTTCGGCGCTCGCCGCGCCGAGGCCGGGGCCGTCGTCCGCGACCGTCAATTGCACCACGCCGTTCGCGCGCGCGGCGCGGACCAACACCACGCCTTTGCGGGCGCGCGGCGCGATGCCGTGGCGGATGGCGTTCTCGACCAGGGGCTGCAAGATGAGATTGGGCACGCGCGCGCCGCGCGCCGCGGGGTCTATCTCCATCCGCACCGTCAATCGGTCCTGGAAGCGCGTCTGCTCGATCTCCAGGTAACTCTCTAAAAACTTCAGCTCGTCGTCGAGCGCCACCTCGTGCGCGCCCGACTTCCCCAGGCTCGCCCTGAGCAGGTCGCTCAGGCGCGCGAGCATCCTCTGGGCCGCTTGCACGTCCTCGGTCATCAGGACGGAGACGCTGTTCAGCGTGTTGAAGAGGAAGTGCGGGTGGAGTTGCATGCGGAGTGCGTCGAGCTGCGCCTGTGCCAATTTCGTTTCGAGCTGCGAGGCGCTCAGCTCGCGCTCGCGGTACTTGCGATAGTAGTCGAGCGCGTGGCTCAGGCCGACGATGGCCCAGTAGGTCAGCAGGTCGAAGTGGAAATTGCCGAAGAAGAGGTGGCGGAAGGCCGCCGCGAAAGGTGGACCGCCCGACTGCGGGCCGAGCCGCCCGGATATCCAGACGTAGGCCGCGAGCTGTAGGAGCGAGATGAGGACGCAGGCCAGAAGGTGCGCCGGCAGGCTCCTGCGCCAGCGGCGGCGCTCCAGTGGGAAGCGGCGCGCGAGCCAGAGCACGAGCGGCGTCAGCGCCAGCCAGATGTACGCGCAGAGCAGCCAGGACGCCACCGCCTGGCCCGCTCGCAGGGGCACGCCGTCGTAAGCGCGAACCGCGATTGCCTGGCTGGCGAAGAAGAGGCCGAACAGCGTCCAGCCGGCCGCGATCAGCCCCCACTTCAACACCTGTTTTCGCCGCGCGGCCCCGTCCCTCATAGCGCCGCCTAGCTTATACCCAGTCGCAAAATAAAAGAAAGCGACAAGCCCCGTCAGGGGCGGAAGATAATAGCCCAGGGCGTGAGCCCTGGGCTATTGTTCTTTCGCCCCTGACGGGGCTTTGGTCTGTCTCCTCCGCGCTTCGCCTGATGCTCTAGTCGTTCAGTTGAATCGAGCGCCGGACGTTGCTGAACGCGGTCTGGAAGCTGTTGTAGTCGTTCTGCGGCGCGACGGTGATCAGGTAGAAGAGCCCGCCGTTGCGCGTCAGCGTCGTGTAGACCGTGAGCAACTCGTTGCTGCCAGTCGCTTCGTTGACGTTCGAGAGGGTGACGGCGAGAGCGCGGCGGCCGTCAATCGTGCCGTCCTGGTAGTTGCCGCGCGCGCGCAGGTTGCGGTTGCCCTGCGCCAGCGAGTTGATGAAGGCGTCGGACGCCTGGCGCAGGTTGCTGCTCTGCGCCTGCGCCAGACCGACGTTGACGCCGTGCGTGAAGACGGCCTGGCCCTGCACCTGCCCGTAAGCGCCTTCGGGGACGAACCAGACGGAACTTTGGCCTTCGCCAATCTCGCGCCAGTTGTCAGGGTATTGCAGGCTGAACAAATTGCCGCCGTTGAAGCTGCGGTAGCGCGACGACGGGTAGGCGACGCGCCCGCTGATGTTGCCTTCGGGGTAGTTCGACGGGTAGTTGCCGCCTTCCACAGGATAGCGGCGGCCGCTGCGCGCGATCTCCTCCATCGAAGGCGCGCGCCCCATGTTGCGCAACTGCCGCTGAACGATGGCGAACTCCTCGGAGTTGCGGACGCCGCCCTCGATGCGCAGCATCGCCGCCTCCTGGTTGATGCGCTCGTAGCGATTATTCGGGTTCGGGTGGCTGCTCAGGAATTGCGGGCCGCCGCTCCCGCCCTGCTGCTGAATCGTGCGGAACATGTTCGCCAGATCGCGCGGGTCGTAGCCTGCGCGCGCCATAATCTGAGCGCCGAGCACGTCGGCCTCCGTCTCGTACTCGCGGCTGAATTTTAGGAAGTAGGTTCCGACGGCGACCTGGCTGCCCTGGCCTATGATCGCGCCGGGCGCGCCGCCGATGACCGCGCCGGCAATCGCGCCGATGCCTGCGAGGATGGAATACTTCTGCGCCTTCGTGGCCTGCGCCGTCCCGTGCCTGAGCGCGACGTGGCTTAACTCGTGGGCCATGACGCCGGCCATCTCGCCTTCGTTGCGCGCCGCCTCGATCATCCCGCGGTTGATGTACATAGGCCCGCCCGGCAGCGCGAAGGCGTTGATGTCGCGCGCATTGACGACCTTGAAGTAGTAACGGAACTCAGGGTGCTGGAACTCCTGCGGGATGGCGCTGACGAGCCGCTGCCCCACGCGCTCGACGTAAGACTCTATGTCCTGGTCACGGATGATGGGGAACTGCTGCTCGACCTGGGCCGCGGCCTGGCGACCCGCTGTCACGTCGTCAGAGGGCTTATACTTATTGCTGTGTAACTTGATCCTGGTCTGCGCCGAAGCAAGTGGGGCCTGCGCGAACAGTGCGAGCGCCGCGAGCAGCATGACGAGCGCGCGTGCGCGGCTGTAAAAATTGGCTTTCATTCTTCTCCCTCCGATGAAAAAAGCGGCGCGCCTCATGAAACTCTGTTCGAGGGCGCGCCGCTCAGTTAGAAAACTTCAGCCGTCTCCCCCGAATTAATTATGACGACCGCGCCGGGAGAGTGTGCGCGTGAATCTTCGGTTTGATGAAACGCGGCTGGGGCGGGTTGGCCCTGTTTAACCGCGGCGGCGACGCCCGTAGGGTCTGCGCTTCGGGTAGCTTCGCTCATTCACGTTACGATTCTGTTCTATTTTGTTAACCTCGTCCTCAAACTTTGCGACCGTGCCGTCGGGCGGGCGCGGGATGGAGACGGCGACGAACGGCGAGGTCAGCGCTTCGGTGACGATGTCGCCTTTCTTCGGACTCTGCTCGTTGACGCGGACGATGAGCGTCGCGCCCTCGCGGCGCATCGCGGCGACGGAGATGCCGTAGCCGCCGGTGCGTTGGCGGCCCTGGTGCGCGAGGACGACGGCGCGCGTGTTGAAGTTGACCTCAGGCATCGGCGCGGAGCTGCCGCGGCCGATTGTCTCCCACGCCCTCTCCCACTCCGCCTGATTCGTGATGAGCTGAAGCGCGCGCCCGCCTTCGTAGCGGCTGTTGTAGCCCGTTGCCAGGACGGAGAACTCCACGTCGCGTTGCGGCTCCGTCGTGTCGTCGCCGCGCCCCGCGTCTCCTGCGCCGTCCACGCCGAGCATCGCCTGGCGTATGAGTTTGACGGGCGGCATCCCGTAGGAGAGCAGCCGGTCGTGGAACTCGCCAAGGCTGAAGGAAGCGCCCACGCGCCGCCTGTAGTCTTCGCGCAGCTTCATGATCTGTATCTTGCCGAGCGTGTAAACGAGGTAGGTCGGGTCGAGCGTGCCGCGTCGCGCCTCGCGCTCGGCGTTGATGCGCTCCTGGTAGCCCTCGCGGATGAAGAACTCGACGCCCTCTTCGTAACTCATGCCGCGCGTGTGCAGGCTGAGGCCCACGAGGTAGCGGCACAGTCTGAGGAGCGCCATGTTCAACTGCGCGAGCCTGAGCTTGGGGTTGTTGCCGCCGAAGCCTTCGTCCAACATCATCTGCTCGCAGTAGTGCGCCCAGCCCTCTACGAAACCAGAGGCGGGGAGCGCGACGCGCACGCGCGACGGCTGCCGCTTCAAGGCGAGGTACTGGTAGTAGTGGCCGGGGTAGACTTCGTGAATCGAGATGATGGGCAACGCGTAGCGGTTGTAGAAGCTGAGGTGCTCCTCGCGCTTGCGTTCGTCCAACTGTGAGTCGGGCGGCGTGACGTAGTAGTAGGCTTCGGTCGCCACGCGCTCGAACGCGCCCGGCGAGTCCATGGACGCGAAGCTGGTGGAGCGCGCGTATTCGGGCGTTTCGGCGACGCGCAGGTTTTCGCCCGCCGGCACGGTCATGATGTTGGCCGTGCGGACGAAGGCGCGTATGCGGTCGAGTTCAGAGCGCGTGTCGCCGACGAGCCCGTCCGACGAAGGATGCTCGCGCCCGAGGACACGCAGCGCGGCGCGCACGCCACGTCCGGGCGCGATCTCTTCCGAGAGCTGCCGCATCTGTTCCTGCGTGCGCCTGAGTTCCCTCTCGCCCTCACCGATGAGCTGCTCGACGGGCGTCTCGACCATCTCGTCGTAGAGCAGTTTTTTGCGGTAGTTCTCCGGCCCGATGGCGAAGCTGCCGGTCGAGCGCGGCAGGAGGTCGCTGGCCAGCCAGTCAGCGAAAGAGCGCAGGGCATTGATGACGGCAGCGTTCGCCGCCTCGAACTCGCCCTTGCGGGCCGCGCTCATGCGCCCGCCACCGGCGCGCTCGACCATCTGCGGCACGACGCGCTCGAAGTATTCGACGCTGCCGCGCACCTGCGCGACGGCCGTCTCCGTGTAGACACGCGGCGGCGCTTCGAGATTGGCGCGCGCCTCTTCAAGCAGCCGCGCAATCTCGCGCTCGCGCGCGAGCACGGCGTCGAGCCGCTGGTCGAAGCCCGCGTAGTTGCGCTTGAGGATGTGGTCAACGCCCGCGGCGGCGACCTGATTGTAGGCGTTCGGGTCGCGTTGCCAGCGGCGTATGTCCTGAAGGTCAAGAAGCTGGCCGCGCGCGTGCGAGGTCAGGACGAGGTAGTCGTAACGCGCGTCTTCGGGGAGCGAGTTGGGGTTGATGCGGGCCAGGAGGCTGAGCGTGTCGCGCAGGCGTCGCGCCTCCGCTTCCAGATTCGCGCGGCTGCGGCCTTCGAGGCGCGTGTCATACTCGTGCAGCCCGGCGGCGGTCGCCTCCGTCGGGTTGAAGCTGTAATGGCCCTTCAGGTATTCGTCCGCGATCTGGCGGAAGCGCGCGGCGACGTAGCCACGGTCCTGGGCGGCTGGCGGAGGCGCGCCGCGTCGCGCCGGCGGCTTGCGGCGGCGCTGACCGGCGACGTGGAACGCAAGCGAGCCCGCAAGGACCGTGAGCAACAGGGCGCAAAGTTTCCTCTTCATCAATTACCTTTTCGCGGCGATTGCCTGGGACAACCTGTCTGGAGAGAGCCTGCGCAGCAGAGATTAGCACAAAGCAGCGGGCAGCAGGCAGTGGACGGTGGTTGAGTCCTCGTGACCGTGAGCCCCGTCAGGGGCGGCGCGAAAATAGCCCAGCACTGAAGTGCTGGGCTATTTTCGCGCCGCCCCTACGGGGCTTAAACCTGACACACTGCCTACTTCTTCTTGGCTTTCAACTTCTGCGGATCGATTTTTTCGTTGAGCCAGTCGGCGGCGTCCTGGGCGGGGGCGATGTGGAGCGTGCCGCCCTTCCAGATGCGGATGGTGTTGATGATGAAGAAGACGGTCGAGGCGGTCCAGAAGAAGCTGCCGCCGAAGCCCGCGCCGGTCACGCGCCCGACGAAGTTGAAGATCATCGTGATGGCGATGGCGGCCAGTTGCAGCGCCAGCCCCTGCGCCGCGTAGTGTCTGACCTTCGTTTCTTCCCGCGGCGTGACGGCAAGCTCTATGGCCCCGAACACCGCACCGATGAAGATGGGCAGGTAGGGCAGCGCGAGCGTGACGTGCTCCGGGAGCCCCAGGCCGGGGACGGTGCGCGCAGGGGTCCCAGCAGCGGGCGTCGCCTGCGGCGTCGCTTCGGCCGCCAGCGGCGCGGGCCGCGGCGGGTAGCTGGGCGGGACGTGGATTGAAGGATACGAGACGGGGATCGAAGAGTCGTAACGCTTCGTCGGGGCCTCCGCCGGCCAGACCTCTTTCTCCTCCGGCTTGGGCTTGGGCTCGACACGGCGCGTCGCGCCCCACTCGTCGTCGGCGCGGCGCGCGTGCTCGCCGTCGAGCGGGTTGGTGTCGTACTTGCTTTTCTTCTTCTCTGCCATCATTCCGTGGATGTTTTACGAAATTTCGGGCCGGAATGTTCTCGCCGCGGTCAGTCCGCGACAGCGTACTCAACCGGCTCCCAGCGAGCGTCGCGCTCGGAGAGGCGGAAAGCGCGCAACGCCGCGGACGCCGCGCCCAGGCCAATAATAAAGTAAACGGCGGAAGGATAATAGGCGAGGCGAACGTCCGTCTCGGAAGGGACGGGATCGCTTGCGCGCGGGTGCGAGTGGTAAATGCCCAGAAGTTCCTGGCCGCGCTCGCGCATACGACGCTGCGCGGCGAACAACTCTTCGGGCGCGGCCTCGTAGCCGACGAGCGGGTCGCGCGCGACGTTGCGCAGGCGGTAGACGGCTTGCGCCTGTTCATCGCTCCCGCCGACGAGCCCGCAACACTCGGCCGGGCTCGTTTCGCGCGCGTGCGCGAACATCTCCTCCACGTGCTCGCGCCTGAGAACAATCATGCTAATGGCTGAAACGTTGAGCCGCAGAAGCGTGTGTTAAGCCTCCGCCGATTCGGCCCGCGGCTGCGCGGCCGCCGCTTCCTTAATCAGGCTGCGGCCGATGACGAGGCGCTGAATCTGGTTTGTGCCCTCGTAAATCTGCGTGATCTTGGCGTCGCGCATATACTTCTCGATGGGGTAATCCTTGCAATAGCCATAGCCGCCGAAGAGTTGCACGGCGTCGGTCGTGACAGACATCGCCACGTCGGTCGCAAACACTTTGCCCATCGCCGCGATCTTCGAGACGTTCTTCGCGCCCGCGTCGATGGCGCGCGCAGAGGCGTAGACGAGCTGGCGCGCGGCCTCGACCTTCGTCGCCATGTCGGCGAGCATCCACTGTATGCCCTGGAAGGAGGCGACCGACTGGCCGAACTGCTGGCGCTTGGTCGTGTAGTCTATGGCGAGGTCGAGCGCGCCCTGTGCCAATCCTAAAGCCTGCGCCGCCACACCTGGCCGCGCGAGGTCTAGCGTCATCATCGCGTGCTTGAAGCCGTGTCCCTCTTTACCGCCGAGCAGGTTCTCCGCGGGCACGTAGCAGTCGCGGAAGTGCAGCTCGTGGACGGGCACACAGCGTATCCCCATCAAGTCTTCCTTCTTGCCGATCTCGAAGCCTTCGGTCCCCTTCTCGACCAGCAGAGCGGAGACGCCGCGCCCGCCGCGATCAGGGTTCGTGGAGCAGAAGATGGTGTAGAGCTGGGCGGCGTTGCCGTTCGTGTTCCACTTCTTGTCGCCGTTCAGGACGTAGAAGTCGTCGCGCTTCTCGGCGCGCGCTTTCAAGCTCCCGGCGTCCGAGCCCGCCTCCTTCTCCGAGAGGCCGAAGGCCATCAGGGTCTTGCCCTGCGCCACGTCCGGCAGATACTTCTGCTTCTGCTCCTCTGTTCCGCCGACGAGAATCGGGAACGAGGCCAAGGCGTTGACAGCGTAAGTCACGCCGACGCCGCCGCACGCCTTCGACAGCTCCTCGACGACGATGCACAGGTTCGTCACGCCGCCCCCGCGCCCGCCGTACTCTTTGGGAATCCACACGCCCATGAGCCCTGCGTCCTGCAACGCGCGCACGACAGACCAGGGGTACTCCGCCTTCGCGTCCAACTCGTACGCGACCGGGCGCACATATTTCTCTGCAATCTCGCGCGCAGTCGCGCGGTATTCCAGATTCTCTTTCGTCAGAAGTTCGTCCACAATCTTCTCCTCAAAAATTCTCAAACTCTATTTCACGATCTTGAGTTTCAATTCGTCCAACTGCGCGGGGTCAACTTCGCCGGGCGCGTCGATCATCAGGTCGGCGGCCGAGGCCGTCTTGGGGAAGGCCATCAGGTCGCGTATGTTCTCGATGCCGGTCAAGGCCATCAACAGGCGCTCGACGCCGGAGGCGATACCGCCGTGCGGCGGCGTGCCGTATTCGAGAGCGTCGAGGAAGAAGCCGAACCGCTCACGCGCCTTCTCCGGCGTCAGCCCGAGTGCTTTGAAGACGAGCCCCTGCACGTCGCGCTGGTGTATACGGATGGAGCCGCCGGCGGCCTCCACGCCGTTGACCACCGTGTCGTAAGCCTTCGCGCGAAGCTGTCCGAGCAGGTCAGTCTCGCCGCCCTCGACAGCGCGGCGCAGGAGCGGCAGGTCTTCGTCCAGAGGCGAGGTGAACGGGTGGTGCATGGCGTAGTAGCGCCCGTCCGTCTCGTTGAACTCGAACATCGGGAACTCCGTCACCCAAAGCGGCGCGTAGACGTTTTCGGGAATCAACTTTTCGCGCCGCGCCATCTCGTTACGCAGCGCGCCGAGGCTCGCCGCCACCACTTTCGCACGTCCTGCGACGACGAGCACCGCGTCGCCTTTGCTCGCTTCGGCGGTTTGCGCCACGCGCTCGATTGTCTCCTGCCCCAGGACTTTCAAGAGCGACGAGGAGAGTTCGTCTCCGAGCTTGACCCAGGCCAGGGCCGAAGCATTGTAACGCTTGACGAACTCCTGCAACTCGTCCAGGACTTTCCGCGACAGATGCGCGCCGCCGGGGATGACCAATCCCTTAATCTCCCCGCCGCCTTCGAGCGTCGCGGCGAACGGCGCGAACGTCGTGCCCTCAAGCGCACCCGACAAGTCTTTCAGCTCCATGCCGAACCGCAGGTCCGGCTTGTCCGAGCCGTAGCGGCGCATGGCCTCTGCGTAAGTCAGCCGCGGAAATGGCACAGTCAATTCCGCCCCGATCAGCTTGAAGACGCGCGCAAACAATCCTTCGACGAGCCGGTAGACCTGCTCGGTCGTGGCGAAGCTCATCTCCACGTCGAGCTGCGTGAACTCTGGCTGGCGGTCTGCCCTTAAATCCTCGTCGCGGAAGCAGCGCGCGATCTGGTAATACTTATCCAGCCCGGCGATCATGCAGAGCTGCTTGAAGAGTTGGGGCGACTGCGGCAGCGCGAAGAACTTGCCGGGCTGTATGCGCGAAGGCACGATGTAGTCGCGCGCGCCCTCCGGCGTGGACTTAATCAGGATGGGCGTCTCGATCTCCGTGAACGCGTGCTCGTCCATGTAGCGGCGGATTTCCGCGACGACCCTGTGGCGCAGGCGTATGTTGCCCTGGAGCTGCGGCCGGCGCAAATCCAGATAACGATACTTGAGCCGCAGGTCTTCGCTCGCGAGCGCGTCCGAGGTGGTCGGCTCGATCTGGAAAGGCGGCGTGCGCGCGTCGTTCAAGATGAGCAGTTCGCGGGCGCTCACCTCCACGTCGCCCGTCGGAATCTTCGGGTTGCGCTGGTTCTCCGCGCGCAACACGACTTCGCCCGTGACGGCGATGACGTACTCGCCGCGCACCTCCTTGGCCTTGGCGTGCGCCTCCGGCGCGGTCTCCTCGTTGAAGACGACCTGCGTGAGGCCGTCGCGGTCGCGCAGGTCTACGAAGGTCAGCGGCCCGAAGTCGCGTCTTCTAGCGACCCAGCCCATCAAAGTCACAGTCTTGCCCACGTCCTCCGCGCGCAACGCGCCGCAAGAGTGTGTGCGTTCGAGATTCCCTAAGAGGTCAAGCATAATTAACAGCAGAATACAGGAGTCAGAAGTCAGAAGTCAGAAGGAAAGGCTGCGGGCCTGTCTTTCTTTTATTCTGTCTCCTGACTTCTGCCTCCTGACTCCTGTTCTCGTGTGAATTCCTGCGGCGCGTCGAAGCGGCCGGCGCGCTCGCCGCCTTCCTGCGCTTTCTCGGTCATATAGGAGTTGAACTCGGCCGAGCGATTGCGCGGGACAGAGAGGCTCTTCCAGGCCGCCGACCTGAAATGTTTGGCCAGGAAGACGAGCTGCCCAGTGTGGTAGCTGTAGTGCGTCAACTGCCGGTTGATGGCCTCGACGACCGTGTGCTCCTCGCCGCGGATTAAGACTTTCCGCAAGACATCTTCGGGCCGTAGAGCTTCGAGCGCGTCGAAGAGGCAACGCCATCCCTGCTCCCAGCGCTCCATCACCTCATTGCGCGTCGTCCCCTTCGTGATGACGAACTCCATGTCGCGGTTCCTGTCCGGCTTCTCGCCGTCGGTCGTCAGGAAGTCTGTCCAGCGCGAGAGCATGTTGCCGCTCATGTGGCGGACGATGACGGCCAGGCTATTCGCCTCCTCGTCCAGCGCGCGGAAGAACTCCTCGTCCGTGACCTGCTCGAAAGCCCCCTCGGCCAGCTTCTTGTAGTCCCGAAAACTGCTCAGCGCGTCTTCCAGATAATGTTTCGCAAGCGTAGTGTCCATCAATCTATTTTCCTATCGCTTCTAAAATAGCCGCGGCGGCGAGAGCGCGCGGCAGGCTGCGTTGCTCGCCCGTCGTCATGTTCTTGAGCGAGACTTCGCCGCTCTCGCGCTCGCTCTCGCCGACGATTGCGACGAACGGGACGCCGCGCGACGAGGCGTACTTGAACTGCTTGCCGAGCTTGTCCGCTTCCGGGTACAGGTCTACGCGTAAGCCGGCGGCGCGAAGCTCGGTCGCCAGAGAGATTGAATCGTTGACGCCGCCCTCGTCCCAGATGGTCACCATCACGTCGGCCGGGACGGACGTGAGACTGGCCGGGAACATCTCGCGCTCGGTCATCACGACGATGATGCGCTCCAGGCCGAGCGAGAAACCGCAGGCCGGAACGTTCTGGCTCGAAAACATCCCGACCAGATTATCGTAACGCCCGCCGCCGCCGAGGCTCCCCGCCAGGTCCGGCACGTTGATCTCAAGAATCGCGCCCGTGTAGTAAGAGAGCCCGCGCGCGAGGCTTGGGTCAATCTTGATGTGCGCGCCCGCGCCGCTCGCCGCCGCGAAGTCCACGATTGAACGAAGCTCGTCGATGCCTCGCGCGCCTGCCTCGTGGTCGCCCACGAATTCTACGAGACGGCCGAGCGTCGCGGCGTTGAGCGCCTCCGCCGAAGCGGCCACGACCTCGTCTGGGGCGAGTTCGGCCGCGTGCTCCAACTCGCCAAGGGCCGCGAAGAAGCCGAGCAATTTATCGCCCGCCTCTTCCGGCACGCCGCGCCCGGCCAGCTCTTTCTGCACACCCTCACGACCAATCTTGTCCAGCTTATCCAGCGCGACGAGCGCCTCTCCGTGCTTGTCCGCCTCGACGCCCGCCGCGTCCAGCACGCCCGCCAGCACCTGCCGGTGGTTAAGACGAATCGTGAAATTCGTAAACCCCAACTTTGTCAGCACCTCGCTCGATGCGGCGCACAACTCCGCCTCGACGACCATCGAGCGCGAGCCGAGCACGTCCACGTCGCACTGGTAGAACTCGCGGAAGCGACCGCGCGCCGGGCGGTCTGCGCGCCAGACGGGCTGAATCTGGTAGCGCTTGAAAAACTTCGGCAACGTCGCGCGGTACTCCGCGACGACGCGCGCCAGCGGCACGGTCAAATCGTAGCGCAGCGCGAGGTCTGCCTCGCCCGTCTTCTCGTGTTCGCCGCGCTTCAGGATTTTGAAGATGAGCTGGTTGCCCTCCTCGCCGTACTTCCCCATCAAGGTCTCTATGTTCTCGACCGCGGGCGTCTCCAGGGGCTCGAAGCCGTAGCGCTCGTAGACCTCGCGTATGACGCCGATGACGTACACGCGGCGGCGCACGTCCGCCGGGAGGAAGTCGCGCATCCCGCGCGCCGGTTGTGTCTTGCCCTGTGCCATTATTTGAATACCGAGAAGCCAGCGTAAATGATGAACTGGTTTAAGCCGCGGTTCGCGCCCGCGCGGTCGCCGTTCGAGATGTGGTGAAAGCGCACGCCGAAGCTCAGGGCCCGCCGCTCGGAAGTGAAGACGCGCACGCCCCCACCCGCCTCGCCAACCAGCGCCAATTTCCCGGCGTCCGGCAGCGGCACGCTTTCGTTGAAGACGAGCAGGCCGCCGTTAACGTGAACGAAGGGCTTGACGCGCGAGCCGTTGGCGAAATCGAGTTGCAACCCCAGCGGCGTGACGCCCGCGCCGTAGGTCGTGTTGCGCGTGAAAGTCGTCACCGGCCCCGCGGGCGTCGCGACGGTCGTGCTCGACTCTATGTTGCCGATAGCCAGCGCCATCGGGATGGCGTCAACCGTGTACTGCAAGGCCAGATGGTCGTTCGCCGCGAGCGTGCGGCCGTAGCGGAAGGCCGCGATGACGAAGCCGCGCTCGTCGGCCTCCGCGTCCGTCAGGCCGCCGAAGACGGTCGTGGCGCCGAACGCGCCGCCGCCCCAGACGCCGAACTCGTTGTCGCCACGCTTCAACTTGTACTCTGAATCGCTGCTCTGTGCGCTCGCCAGACTCGCGCAGGCCAACGCCACCAGCAGGACGAGGAATATTCGAGAACACAGTCTCGTAGGCATTCTCTCTCGCTCTCCTTCAACCGTTATTGAAAACCTCGACGCCAGGGCTCGTCCCTGTACATCCGTATCAGCTCGACGTAGTTCTGCCAGAAGATGTCCAGGCCCGCGACCTCTTCGTCCGTGAGCGGGCGCTTGACGCGCGCGGGCGAGCCCATCACGAGCGAGCGCGGCGGGACTTCGGTCCCAGGCGTCAGGAGCGAGCCGGCCGCGACCAGGGATTTTGTGCCAACGCGCACGCCGTCCATCACGATGGAGCCGATGCCTATGAGACTGCCGCGCTCGACGTGGCAGCCGTGGAGCGTGACGTTGTGCCCGACGGTCACCTCGTCTTCGAGGACGGTGGCGTGCGTCCCCGTGGAGACGTGTATGACGGTCCCGTCCTGGACGTTGGTGCGGTTACCGATGCGAATGTAGTACACGTCGCCGCGCAACACAGAGTTGAACCAGACGCTCGCCTCCTCGCCGACGTGAACGTCTCCGATGACTTGCGCGCTCTCTTCGATGAAAGCCGTCGGGTGAATCCGCGGGTGCGTGCCGCGAAAAGGTCTGATCATGATGGCTTCGGCCCGTATGGATGCTTTTCGCCACTCTCGGACAAAGCGAAAACGTAACATGAGCCGCAGGGGGCGGGCAAGGAAGCTCTCGCTCCGGTAGTGGTTCAGTTTGAAGAAGAGTGTGTGCTCAAGCGGCGTTCACCGCAGAGACGCAGAGAGCGCAGAGGGGGCGCAGAGAGGTGAGTCAACTCTCTGCGCAACCTCAGCGTCCTCTGCGTCTCTGCGGTGAGTCTGACCTGCCAGACACTCATCTTTCAAACTGACCCACTACGCTCGCTCCCGGCGGCGCAAAGCGAAAGAGATGGCCCCGCGGCCGCGTTGAGACGTTGGACTATCCGCGCGCACGGAGGTAGAATGGCGGCACTCAAAAGGGGAGTAGGTTGCCCGCCTTGGCTTCGGGTCCGGTCTGGCCGTCAACACGGTGTTCGATGAAAGAGCACCCGGCCGACCGGGAAGAGCGAGAATTGGCTCCATGACCAAGACCTTTTGCGGCTTGTCGAGCGCGCAAAGGGTCTTTTGCTTTTACCGCGCTCGCTCTCGAAGCTTCGTTTTGTGCCAACGCATTAGAGGGTTTTTGGGCGATGGTCGAGCTTCCAACGTTCCACGCTTGCGGCCGTTCTACACCCGCGCCCGCCCCTGCTTATTCGACAGGCCCCTCGCCATCAAGCGCCAGGCTCAATTCCAACGCAAAGCCACCGCGCGGGCCGACCCGTCCGTGTAAGGTTTCGCCCCCTGCAACCTTCTAACCGGTTCGTGTCTGTCAAGAGGAAGGTCGAAGATGAAAGCGCTCTCGAAAATATTAATAGCCTACGACGGCTCGGCATACGGCGACGCGGCGCTGAATGATTTGCAGTGCGCCGGACTGCCCGCGACGCTCGAAGCCGTCGTGCTGACGGTGGCGGACGTGATCCTCCCTCCGCCGGGCGACGAAGTACACGAAGAGGA
Source organism: uncultured Acidobacteriota bacterium (assembly GCA_963848875.1). Classification (GTDB taxonomy): domain Bacteria; phylum Acidobacteriota; class Blastocatellia; order Pyrinomonadales; family Pyrinomonadaceae; genus QHXM01. Next base: position 1,330,931 of record CAWKFJ010000005.1, on the reverse strand, counting down.
GTTGCTGATTCACATCCCCGAAGGCATACGGCACGCGCAGGAGCACGCTGAGCAGGCCGTCACAGAGGCGCGGGCGCTGGCCGAGCGGGCGGCCGCGCGCGTCAAGGCGGACTTTCCGAGTTGGGAAGTGAAGGCCGAGGCGTGCGGCGATTCGCCCGCGTGGGCCGTGATTAAGTTGGCCGACAGTCTCAAAACAGACCTCGTCGTCGTCGGCTCGCACGGTCACTCCGTCGTGAGCGGTCGTCTCATTTTAGGCAGCGTGTCGCAGAGAGTGCTCTACGAGGCGCGCTGCTCCGTGCGCGTGGCGCGGCGCGTGGACGCGAGGAGCGCGGGGCCGTGTCGCGTCGTCATAGGCTTTAACGGCACGCCCGATTCGGAGCGGGCGGTGGACGCGGCCGCGGCCCGCTCGTGGCCGGACGGGAGCGAAGCGCGCATAGTGACCGCGCACGCGTCGGAGACGCAAGCGCCGACGGACGGCGCGGCTGACAAACTACGCGCCGCGGGGCTGATTGTGTCGAACGTCGCCAGGGTAGGAAATCCGGCTCACGTTCTTATCGAGGAGGCCGAGAGTTGGGGAGCTGACGCCATCTTCGTCGGGACGAGAGACCTGCACGGCTTCAAACACTTACTGACCGGGAGCATCTCCTCGGCGGTGGCCGCCCGCGCCGCCTGCTCCGTCGAGGTCGTGCGCCAATCTAAGGGGTGATTATGTCGGTTGACATGATTAACACGAAGGACACTGATGCCGGGGCCGCTGCGTCGTGGCACACGCTCTCCGCCGCGCAGACTTTCGAGACGTTGAAGTCGGCGCCGGGCGGGCTGTCGGACTCGGAGGCCGCGCGCCGGCTGCAAGAGTATGGCCCGAACGAACTCCAGGCCGCCGACCGCATCTCGCCGTGGGCTATCTTGCTCGAACAGTTCAAGAACGTGCTGATCGTGATCCTGATCTTCGCGACCGCGCTCTCCTTCGCCCTGGGCCACGTCGTCGAGGCCGTCGCCATCACGATCATCCTGCTCTTCGCCGTACTGCTCGGCTTCATACAGGAGTACCGCGCCGAGCGCGCCATAGAGGCGCTGCGCGAGATGGCCGCGCCGACGGCCACAGCGCTGCGCGCAGGCGTCGAGCGCGAAGTTCCCGCGCGTGAGCTTGTGCCGGGCGACGTGGTGTTCCTCGCCGCTGGCGACAAAGTCCCCTCGGACGTGCGCCTCGTCGAATCAGTCAACTTGCAAATCGAGGAGTCTGCGTTGACGGGCGAATCGGTCGCGGTCGAGAAGCACACGGCCGCGCTCGACGTTGCGGAGGCGGCCCTCGGCGACCGGAAGAACATGGCCTACGCGGGGACGGTCGTCGCCTACGGGCGCGGGCGCGCCGTCACGGTGGCGACTGCGATGGCGACGGAGTTCGGCCAGATCGCGCGGATGCTGCAAGAGGTCGAGTCGGACAAGACCCCTTTGCAGCAGCACCTGGACAAGGTCGGGCGCACGCTGGCGCGCGCCGCGTTCGTCGTGGTCACAGTCATCGTCGGGCTCGGCCTACTGCGCGGCCAGCCGTTCCTGGACATGCTCATCTTCGGCGTCGCGCTCGCCGTCGCGGTCGTCCCCGAAGCGCTGCCCGCGGTCGTCACTATCTCGCTCGCCATCGGCGTCAAGCGGATGGTCAAACGTAACGCGCTCGTGCGTCGGCTGCCCGCCGTCGAAACGCTCGGCAGCACGTCCATCATCTGCTCGGACAAAACTGGCACACTCACCAAGGACGAGATGACGGCCCGCCGCATCTACGTCGCCGGGCAAACGTGCGAGGTGACGGGCGCGGGCTACGAGCCTGAGGGGGTGTTCACGCTCGAAGGCTCCGCGGTTGAGCCGCAGGGTTCGCTCGCGGAGCTGCTGCGCGGTGGCGTGCTCTGCTCTGACGCGCGCCTCGTGCGCGACGACGAGGCGGACGGCCGCTGGCGCATCAAGGGCGACCCGACCGAAGGCGCGCTCGTCGTGGCGGCGGCCAAGGCGGGGCTGGACAAGGCGACGCTCGACCGCGAGTTCCCGCGCGCCGGCGAGATTCCCTTCAGCTCCGAGACCAAGCGCATGACGACGCTGCACGAGACGCCCGAAGGCTTGGTCGCCTACTCGAAGGGCGCGCCGGAATTTATCCTGGACTCCTGCGAGCGGCAGGTCGCGGCCGGAGGCGAGGAGGAGGAGCTGACGAAGGTGCGCCGGGCGGAGGTGTTGTACGCCGCGCACGAGATGGCGCGCGAGGCGCTGCGCGTGCTCGCCGTCGCGCGAAAACGCACTGCTTCGCTCGCCGACGCCGAGAGCGAGATGACGTTCCTGGGTCTGGTCGGGATGATAGACCCGCCGCGCCCAGAGGCTCGCGCGGCCGTGCAGGAGTGCAAAGAGGCTGGCGTCAAAGTCGTGATGATTACGGGCGACCATCCCTTGACGGCGCGCGCGGTGGCGTTAGAGCTGGGCATTCTGGGCCAGGGCCGGCTCGTGTCCGGCGCGGAGCTGGAGATGATGGACGACGAAGAGTTCGCGCGCGAGGTCGAAGGCGTGGAGGTCTACGCGCGCGTCTCGCCCGCGCACAAGCTGCGCGTCGTCACGGCGCTGAAAGCGAAGGGGCACGTCGCGGCGATGACGGGCGATGGTGTCAACGACGCGCCCGCGTTGAAGAAAGCGGACATAGGCATCGCCATGGGCATCACGGGCACGGACGTGACCAAGGAGGCGGCGGCGATGACGCTGACGGACGACAACTTCGCGTCAATCGTCGCGGCCGTCGAAGAGGGTCGCGCCATCTTCAGCAACATCAAAAAGTATTTGATGTACCTGCTCTCGTCTAACATTGGCGAGATCGGATTGATGGCGGGCGCGTCGCTCTTAGGGTTCCCGCTCCCGCTCTCGGCCGTGCAAATCCTTTACGTCAACCTGGCTACGGACGGGCTGCCGGCGCTCGCGCTGGCCGTAGACCCGCCGGAGTCGGACCTCATGCGGCGGCCGCCGCGCAACGCCCGCGCGGGCATCTTCACGCGCCCGGTCGTGATGCTCATGCTGATCGGCGGGCTCTGGTCTACGCTCGTCAACCTGGGCCTCTTCGCGTGGGCGCTCAAGTCTGGCCGGAGCGTTCAGGAAGCCATGACGATGACGTTCGTCTCGCTCGTCCTGATACAATTTTTCAAGGCGTACAACTTCCGCTCCGACCGCCACACGGTACTGCGCAAGCCCTTCGCCAACAAGTGGCTCAACCTGGCGATTCTGTGGGAGCTGCTCATGCTGGCCCTCATCATCTACCTGCCCTTCCTGCACAGGATGTTCAATACCTTCGCCCTGACGCTCGAAGACTGGCTGATCGTCGTCTCGCTGGCCTTCACCGTCTCGCCCGTTCTGGAGCTGACGAAGTGGGCTGAGCGGCGCGGCTGGTTCGGGGCGCTGACGTAAATCTGGAACATTGACAGCGTCGGAGCGCGCGTGAGAGAGTCGGGCCGAGATGAGAAAAGCGGCGGAGAGATTGGTCTTGATGACGGCGCTCGTGGCGCTGGCGGCGTCGTGCGGGGGCTCGCTCTACAAGGTCAAGCCGAAGATTGACGCGCCCGTCGAGGGCGGGCGCGAGGCGTCTGCTTCCGGTTTCACCATTCGCGCCGTACCGCTCACAGCAGATGAAGAGAGCCAGTCGCTGTTCGAGGCGAATCTGCCGCTCGCAGGGCTGCTGCCCGTGCGTGTGGAGATGGCGAACGCTGGCGGCGCGCCGCTCTCCTTCGAGCGCGTGCGCTTTCGTCTGCGCGACGCCGAAGGGCGCGAGTGGAAGTTCCGCACGCCCAGGCAAACGGTCGCGCGCATACTCGAAAGCGATCAGGTCTACCTCTACAACCCGAACTCGCGCCGCGCATTTGAAGAGGCGGTCGCCCAACATTCATTCGACCTCAAGACCCCGCTCGAACCCGCCGGCCGGCGGCGCGGCCTGATCTTCTTTCAGACGCCGAAGAAGGAACAGCTAGACGACTCGCGCGGGTTGATCTTGACCGTCGAAGGACTGCCAGAGCCCGTCGAAGTGATTTTCAACTAGCCATGCGCTGACTAACCATCTTCCCCTTTTCTCATCTTCTGCACGGCATCCATCAGACGCTCGACGCGTGATAGCTCGACGCCGTTCTCCCAGTAGCCGTCGGCCTTTAATGACGAGCCGACGATGAAGCCGTCGGCCGATTCGTAGAAGTCCGCGAGGTTCGAGGCGCTGATGCCGGAGCCCAGGAGGACCGGGAGACGCGTGTGTACTTTGGCCTCGCGCACGTCCTCGACGCTGGGCGGCTTGCCCGTCACGCTGCTCGTGACGATGACGGCATCGCCGCGCATAAACTCGACGGTCGTGGCCGTCTCGCCGAGCGTGACGTCGGCCGTGATGGCGTGCGCGGCGTGCTTCTTCTTGATGTCCGTCCAGACCTCTACGCGCTCGGCTCCGATCATGCGGCGGTAGCGCAGCAGCTCCGCGGCCGAAGACTGGATCAGCCCTTCGTCGGCGACGTGCGCGAAGACGAAGCCCTCGGCGCGAATGTAGTCCAGCCCGGCGGCGTGCGCCACGGCCATCGCCTCCAGGTTCGCTCCGGCCAGCACCTGCACGCCGACGGGCAAGCCGCTTCGCCGCTTCACCTCGCGCCCGACGACGGCGAGCGCGGCCACGATTTCCGGGCCAACCCCGCCGCGCAGGTAGGGCGCGTCGTGCATGTTCTCGATCATCAGGCCGTCAACGCCGCCCGCGCGGTAGACCTCGGCCTCGCTCGCGGCCAAGTCCACCAGCTCCGCGACCGTTTGCCTGCTCGCGGGCGTGCCGGGCAGCGCGCCGACGTGGATCACGCCGATGACGGGCTTGACGTTCGGGAAGAGGCTAAGAGGCATCTCGTTCGTTGGTGATGAAGATGACATCGAGGCGGTTGAAGTTCTGGTTGACCGCGACGGTCGCGCCCGTTTGCAGGCGGAAGGAGATGAGCAAATCGGCCTCGCGCTCCTCGACGCGCAGGTCTGCGAAGCCGCGCGCGTGGTTAAGCTCGCCGTGCGTGGACGAGAGCCCGGCGCGCGGGACGAGGACGACGAGCCGCTCGCCTTCAGCGTAAGACCTGTAGTCGTCGAGCGGCGAGTCGGACGTGAGCGTGAAGCGCGCGCCGTCCGTGGTCTCGCTGCGCCTGAGCACGACGACCCGCTTGCGCTGCGGCGCGTCTGTGGAAGCGGCGGCGGCCGCGAGCGTGGGCGCCAGGAGCGAGACGATTAGCAGGCAGGCGCGCAGGCGGCCTGTTGATTTTCGTGTTGGCGTGTCGAGAGCCGCGTAGGCAGTCTTCGGACACAGAAGAGTGTTCATTGGGGGCGATGACTCCGTTCTGCTTGATGGTTACTGGAAGGGCGTCGCGTCTGGAGCGGAAGCGTCTTCTCCGATGTTGCGCGCGCCCGGAGCGCTGTACGGAGTATAATCGCTTTCGCCCTGGATTCACAGGGGAATTTTCGCCGTGCTCCGCTAGAAGCACTCACTCACACCAGGAGGCGACATGAGCAAAGACGAGAGAATCTACAAGGTCGTCGTCAATAGCGAAGGGCAATACTCCATCTGGCCTGCGGACCGCGAGAACGCGCTCGGCTGGAACGACGTGGGCAAGACTGGGAACAAGGCCGAGTGTCTTGCATACATCAAGGAAGTGTGGACGGACATGAGGCCGCTCCACCTGCGAAAGCTGAGAGAGGACGCGGAAAAAGTCTGACCGTCTCTTTCAGACTTCACGCGGCCCTCTCTTGCTCACGGCTTTCGGGGAGCCGCCACGTCTCTCCCGGCTCGGTCAGCGCGACGCGCCAGCGCTCGTCGCCGGCCGCGCGCAGCAGGCGCGTGATGGGCTCCGCGACCGGCTCGCGGCTCAGCCGGAAGGTCGAGTGATGCATGGGCAGGATATAGGTCGCGCCCATCTCGCGGCTCATGGCCCAGGACTGTTCGGGGCTGGCGTGCGCGTGTATGTAAGGGTCGTAAGCGCCTATCGGGAGGATGGCCAGGTCAATTCGCGCGCGGCCACGAAGCGCGGCAAACGCGCTCGTGTAAGCCGTGTCGCCGCCGAAGACGAGCGAGCGCCCGCCCTTAGTTACGAGAAACCCGCCGTAGCCTCTGTGCCTGTCCGTCAGCCGCCGCGCGCCCCAGTGGTTGACCTTGAGCGACTCTATGCGCGCGCCGTTAATCTCCACGCTCTCGCCCCAGCCCAGCTCGTGCCTGTGGCGGAAGCGCGCGACGAGGTCCAGGTTCCCGCGCTGCACGACCGCGTGAGTCTTGCGCGGCACGCGGCGCAATGTGCCCAGGTCGCAGTGATCCATGTGCGCGTGCGAGATGAGGAGGGCGTCGAGCGGCGGAAGGTCTGCAACCTTCAGCGCAGGCCCCACCAGCCGGCGCGGCCCGAAGGTCAGCCCGGCAAAATGGACGCCGACGTGCGAGCGCAGGGCCGGGTCCGTCAGGAGCCACGTGCCGTAAAAGTTAATAAGCACCGTCGCGTGGCCCAGCCACGCGAGAGTCAGAGAGTCGTCATCCCAGGATGCGGGCGACGGTCTGTGCGGGGCCGGGGGGATAGGTTTCCCTGCCTCCGCGAGCCGCTCCGAGAAGAATCGCCGCGCGTGTTGGCGCGCGAACCGTGCGTAGATTTTCAGCCTTTCCGGGTTCATCATGCGTAGCCCCTTAGATGCGCCCGAAACGTTTCGGGGTGTTCGCGGAATCCGCACGATTTAAGCCCCGTCAGGGGCGGCGTGAAAATAGCCCAGCACTTCAGTGCTGGGAATAGGTTCGGAAAATAAATCGAGTCCCGTAGGGACGGCCGAAGGTTCGGTCGTCCCTACGGGACTCAAATATTTTTGGCACTATTCCCCAGCACTGAAGTGCTGGGCTATTATCAATCGTCCCTGGCGGGACTCTCTAAAGCTTTCACCAACGCACATGAGGTTTGTTAAGTTGAGCCAACCTACGGAAATGGCCTGGCTGCCCGATCTGATTTACACGGGCGGGCGGTTCGAGAGCGGCGTCGCGCTGGTGTGCGATGCGGGCGGGCGCGTCGTCAGGCTCGCGCGCGAGGCGTTGGGCGCGACGCGGCTGAGGAATCGCGCCGTCTTGCCGGGCCTTGTCAACGCGCACTCGCACGCCTTCCAGCGCGTCATACGCGGACGCACAGAGCGGCGCACCACCAAGCAGGACTCTTTCTGGACGTGGCGCGAGATGATGTACAGCGCCGCGACGCGCCTCTCGCCCGAAGACGTTTACGACGCGTCGCGCATGGCCTTTCTGGAGATGGCCGCGGGCGGCGTCACCAGCGTCGGCGAGTTCCACTACCTGCACCGCGCGCCGTCCGGCGCGTCTTACGACGACCCGAACCTGATGGCGAAATCGGTTGTGCGGGCCGCGCGCGACGTGGGCCTGCGCGTCGCGCTGCTGCGCGTGGCCTACGCGCGCGCTGGTTACAAGGTCGCGCCGAACGAGAGGCAGAGGCGCTTCATAGAGGTGGACGCGGAAGAGTACCTGCGCAACGTAGAGTCGCTGCGGGAGGAGTTGGCGCGCGCCGAGTCGGACGCGGCGTGGGCGGGCTGTGCGCCGCACAGCGTCCGCGCCGTGCCGCTCGCCTACCTGCGCGAGGTCGCGCGCTACGCGGAGGGCGCGGGGCCTCCTGTGCCCCTGCACATGCACGTCGCCGAGCAGCCAGCCGAAGTTGCGGCGTGCCTCGAAGAGTACGGGCGCACGCCCGTGGAGTTGCTGGACGCCGAAGGGCTGCTCGGCGAGAACTTCACGGGCGTACACGCCATACACATCACGGCCGCCGAGGCGCGCGCCCTCGCGCGAGCGCGCGCGAGCGTCTGCGCCTGCCCGACGACCGAGCGCAACCTGGGCGACGGCGTCGTCCCCGCGGACCTGCTCTTCGCGGAGGGCGTACACGTCTCGCTCGGCACAGACAGCCACGCGCAGATTGATCTGCTGGAAGACGCGCGCGGGCTCGAATATCACCTGCGGCTCCAAAGACTCGAACGCGCAGTGCTCGCCCCCAGCGCGGACGAATCCCCGTCGGCGCTCGCAGGCCGTCTCTTCGAGTGCGCGACCGCTGCGGGCGCGCGCTCCATCAACTCGCCGGGCGGCCAACTCGAAGCGGGTCGGGCCGCGGACTTTTTCACGATTGACCTGGACGACCCTTCAATCGCCGGGGCCACCCTTGACGACCTGCTGTCCTGCGTCGTCTTCGGGCTGGCGCGCACGGCCGTCAAAGAGGTGTTCGTCGGGGGCCGCCAGATCGTCGCCGAAGGCCGCCACGCGGCCGCGCACGAAATCACAGAGAGATTCGCCGCGCTTCAGCGCAGGCTTTGGAGTTGACGACAAGACTATGATGAAAAACGTCACGACTCTTCTGCACGTTTGCTTCGCGCTGCTCGTCATCGCCGCGGGCTGCGGCGGTAAGGCCACAGTCAACAGCGCGCCCACGGGCAACACGACCGTCGTCACGAACACCACGGAGACCAGGCGCGAGCCGCAGCCCCCGCCCGCCTCCGCTCCCGCCGCCACGGCGAGCGTGCGCCTGAAGCAGGTCCTGGTCAACGCTGACCTGATAGACGCGCCCGTCGAAGGCGCGCCCGTCAGCCTCAAGGCGGGCGACAAGACTTTCAGCAAGATGACAGGCCGAGACGGCAGCGTCGTCTTCGACGCGGTTCCCTGCGGCGGCGAGGTCACTATCACCGCGCGCGCAGACGAGAGCGACGAGGACACGACCTTGCGCCGCAAGTTGGAGTGCGGGGCGGGCACGGTTGACCTGGGGCTCCTCGTCTCCGCGTTCGGCGGCCCGCCTGCGCTTGAGCAGCGCCAGCCGCGTGAGATGGTCTACGACCCGAACGCGGGCGTCTGGCGCGCGGGCGACCGCGTGGTCCCGGACGAAGAGGTCGAGAAGATTCTGAGCAAGTATCAGTCCGGCGGCAGGTAGATGAGGAGCGCCGAAGCAGAAACAGGCGCAGCCGTGCGAACGCGGCCGCGCCTGTCTGAAGTTGTGATTCCACGCTGCGGGCTAAGGTCTCAGGTAGACCGTGACGATGCGCCAGCGCCCGTCTCTTTTCTGGTACTCGCGGGAGTACGAGTAGCTCGCGCCGCCGGAGCGGTCGTGCCCGTAGGTGCTCCTGATGAAAACGTTTCCGGTGACGACCGCCGTGTCGCCTGTGACTTCGGCGCTCACGTGGCTCGCCCGTATGTCCTCGAAGGCGAAGAAGGGGTCTTCCAGCAGGGCCAGCCGCTCCAGCTTATTTGTCACCCTCCCCCAGCGCGTCCTGATGCTGAAATCGTCGGCCAGAATTTCGTTCAAGGTGGCGGTGTCGCCGTCGAGGTTCGCCTGTATGTACTGGCGCTCTATGCGCAGGACCTCCTGCTCTTCGGCCGCGCTCGGCGGGGCGGCGCTGCGCCAGGGGCTGATCAGTGCGGCGGCCGTGCCGATGATGAAGGTTAACAGGGAGACGGCGAGACGGATGGCTGTGTATTTCATCTTTCTTACTCCTTAAGTCTGTGCCGCATAAATTAGCACCAGCCACAAGCCGACGGCAAGAGTTTTCCGTGCGTGGCCGCGAGAAAATTCTCGCGCGCAAGTATGAGTCGAGGCATAAACCCTGAATCAAGAGGGGAGTCCCGTTCAGTGTTCAGGCTTCAGAGAGTGGCCTGAACACTGAACGGGACTCCGAAACGCAGAGGGCGTGGCCGCGGCGACTAGGGCGTGAGTAAAGGGGCTCCGACGCGGTTGATGTTGGCCGATTGCTTGCGGGTAATGATTGCCTTGGTCGGCTTCGAGCAGTTCGGCCTCATGAAATTCGTGTTCCCAGCCTTATGCTCCAGCAAGTCCTCAGCGTTCTGCGGAGAGATAAGCAGGTGACCCAACTCGTGTGCCAGGACACGGCCTTCGGGGTTACAGTCGTCGGCCTGGTCCGTGAGGATCACCCCGGAGGTTGCCAGTATGTCTATGTCGTGATAGTCGTCCGGGCCGACGGCGAGTCCGATGGCGGCGGGCGAGAAGACCCCTTTCTCCCTCATGAAGCTCACGTAGTACACGTTGACATCGGTCGCGGTTGAGCTTCTGAACTCGCCGAGCAGTGAAGTGATGTCCGGCGTGGGCAGAAGCTTGCAGACGCCCATGCGACAATCCTTCTTGAACGTCACGTCCGGTATCAGGGCGCTCGCACTGCCGATGAGCCGGGCGTCGGTCAGTCGAAGGTTGATCCCCGCCTGAGAGAGAATCTCGTTGGCAAAGAAGATATTGTCCTCGATACGCGCACGATCCGCGATGGCGGTGGGGCCGAGCTTCGCGTCTATCCAGACGGTGCTGAAGCGTATGTTGTCAATCAGCACGTGCGTGTCGTAGATGTTATCGCCCGCGTCTATGGCCGAGAAGAGCAGCTCGACGGTGATGGGGGTGTTGGTTCCGGCATAGGCCGAGAGGTCTACGCTCCCTTCCAGCCAGCCTGTATGGCCGCAAGTCTCGTCCCCTCCGGGGAACCCGCAATCCCCTATCATTTTGACATCGACCGCCTGGTTGACGCTCACCTCGGCGAAGGTGAGCTGGTTGGTGTCTGTAGTGATGACCGCGCGGAACGAGTTGTCGAAAGGTGTCCCGACAAACTCCGGGAACTCTTCGCTGATGAAGTCGAAATCGAAGGTCAGCGTTGTCACGCCCGCGGGAACTTTGAACTTCTGCTTGAGGCCGGAGCCCACGCCGCCGACCGCGTTGCTGCCTGTATTCACATCCGCCATCCAGTCTCCCTCGGTCGGCGTGAGGTTCTTCCCCATTGCCCCGCTTGAGGTGAACACATCTTTCACCTCGGCCGAGCCGACCGTAGACCAACTGGTGAGGTCGCCGCGCTCGAAGCCGCCGTTACGAATGCCGTCGCGTGTCACCGGAGGGGAGTCTAGAGGAGTCAGGTTGATGTCGGCCGTGACGGTCGAGCCCGAGACGGCGATGTTACCTGACCCCGTGCCGGACGAGCCCTTAAAGGGATCGAAGCCGGTGACGTTGAACGGGCCGCCGTTGATGTAGAGCGTGTACTTCCCGCCGCCGTCCGTGACAGACACCAGAGTGTTCGTGCTGTTGCTGACCACGACGCCCGCCTGTGGCCCCTTGGGGTCGGAGGCCGTGCCCGTGGCGAAGCCGGAGCCGTGATTGGCGACGATAACAAAAAGGCCGCCGTCGAAGATGCCTGGGAAGACGTTCGCCTCCGTGACTATCCGCCCCCCGCTCAAAGAGGCCGTGTCGGTCGCCATCAGGCGCTGGCTCAAGCCGGGGGTCTCCTGGTCTATCACGTCCACAGGGAGTTGCTCGCCGACGACGAACTTTGAAGTGGTGAGCCCCGAAGGGGCAGGGATGGAGAGCGTCAGCGGCGCGCTCGGAGGCGCGAGGAAGGCGGAGTCGAGTTCGGCCACGGGCTCGAAGGTGACCTGGACCGCGCCGACAAACTCTAAGGCCCCAAGCGGGGCTTCGACCGCAGAGGCCGGGACAGATTTGATGTCAACGAACACGTCGTAAGGGACGGAGTTCGGCTGAATCGTAACGCTCGTCCCGTCAGGCCCCATGACGGTCGCTCCCGTCCCCGCGGGGATGGCAGTCCGTGGGCTCAATCTGAGTTCCACGTCGAGCTGAAAATCCATCGACTGCGGGCTCTTAAACTGCCACTCTCTAGGCGCGGACGTTGCGCCGGACTGAAGGCTCACGCCGCCGTAGGCCCAGTTCGGGAAGCCCTTCTGGGTCTGGCTATCCGCGTTGAGCGGGATGACCTTGGGCGACGCTATTTTGACGACTGTGGCATCCAGGGAGCCGTTGAGCGTAATCGTGCCGACGTTCTTGACGGCGACCCTGATGGTGGCGACTCTTGATTGCGGGTCCCAGGCGGCGAAATCGGCGAGCAGTTGCGTCGCGGCGCCTGCTTTATCCTTCACCTCGACTCTTCTTTGTTGTATCTGAACGTGCAGCTTGAACGAGCCGACCGCATTGGCGTCGCTCGCTTGAGGCGCGGGCGAGGGCGCGGCGGTTTTGGCTTTCGCGCCGTTTGAAATCATTAACGGCTGGATGACGAGGGCGAGGACGACCAGTATCAGGGCGAGCCGGACAACGTGTGTGTACTTCATTCTCATGTCAATCTCCTTATCAAGGGGGTGTCAGGTAAATGAATCAAAGGAGGGTGACAGCTATGGAGACTGTGAGGAAGACTGACCGCGTGGAAAACTTGCCGGCCTGGCCTTGCTGGCAGTCGATCTGAGAATGTGATCCGGGTCCAGGGCGCAACTGTGCCGAGGGACCGCCGTAGCTGTCTCCACTTTGAATGTCTTCAGAGCGGTGACTCAGCGTCCCCCACCGCAGTTAACGTGTGAGATACGAACGACCCGGACGCGTCGGATTCAGTCCGTGTAAGATTAAGTGGCGCAACCTGGGCTCAGATGCCCGACCGTCTAAAGGGGGAATTGGGTGTGGAAGAATATAAGGAACTCTTGCACGTGCGGTTCGCAGAGCGCGTGATGGGCTGGACGAATGTGGAGCCGTCGAGCGAAGGCGGCGGGCTGAAGTTCTTCGGGACCGTGTACACGAACCGCGGACCCGTGCGGCGCGAGGTCCCGGACTACTCGCACGACCTCAACGCCATGTGGGGCGCGGAGCAGTACCTGAAAAGCCTGGGGCTCCTGCCCGCCTACATAGAGGCGCTCGCGCGCGTCTGCGGCGCGTCGGATTTAACAGACCGGGAAGACCTGTTCAAGCTCATCAGCGCCTCCCCCGCCCAGAGGTGCGAGGCCGGGCTTCTGGCGTACGAGACACGCCAGCCGGACTGATCCCATCTTTGTCATCGCGCAGGCTCTTTCTTACCTGAGGGCTCTTACACGGCGCGTCGAATACTATCAGCGCCCTTGAGGCTGAACGGGCGTGTTGTGGAACGCAGCGATGCTCCATTTGCCGCCCTCTTTCGCCATGATCATCGTGTTCATGGCGCGACTCTTCTTCGTCTCGCCGCCCATGCTAAATTCCAGGTTCCATTCGATGTGAACAATCGCCACGTCTGGACGCAGGAAACGGATGCTCTTGACCGTCCCCACGTTATGACTCTCCTTATAGATGGTCGTGAATATCTGTGTGTGACCCGCCGCGATTGCCTCTCTGCCCTTAATGTAATTGCCGTTGACCACCACGTAGTCTGCGTCGGTGGCAAACGGGGCGGCGAAAGCCTTGCCGTCGTGCGCGTTCCAACCATCCTCAACCTGCTTAACGATCTGCCGGATAGCGGCTTCGTCCGCGCCCGAATCTTGCGACGCCTGGGCCTTACTTACCGGAACGCCAAAGGAAGCGAAAGCCACGATGAAGATAGCAAGTAACTTGCTGCGTAGTGACATGAAATGATTCTCCTGTTCTGTAGGGGTTAGGCGAGCTTGCTGGCCGGGTTGACATCCACAGGTCTGGTCGCACGACTCGTCCGATTGACTTGGAAGCCGAACGGCCGTGCATCTTATCCTACTTTGATGGCGGGAGCGAGAAAATCTGTAAGCGGGAAGGGCGCCACGTTCTCAAACAGCCCTCCACACTTCAGGCTTCCGGTCTTCTGCGCTAAAGTAAGCCTCATGTCGGTCGAACAAACTCTCGCTGAATTAGTCAGCATCAACTCGGTTTCAAACAACTCGAACGCCGAAATCATGAACTATCTCGCCGCACGCTGTGAGTCGCTCGGACTGCGCCTACGCATGTTTCCGTATGAAGACGAGCAGGGCGTCGAGAAGATAAACATGATTGCGTGGGCGGGAACTGATGAGGACGATTCAGGGAAGATAAACGTAGAACTCGCGCTCGTCGGGCACACGGACACTGTGCCGTTTGACGCGGGGTGGGGTGAGGCGCTGCGGTTGACGGAGCGCGAGGGGAAGCTTTACGGGCGCGGGGCGTGCGACACGAAGGGGTTTATCGCGGCGGCGCTCGCGGCCGCGGAGGGGGCCGAGCTGCGGCGGCTCAATCGCCCGCTCGCGCTGGTCTTCACGGCCGACGAGGAGGTGGGCTGTCTGGGCGCGAAGCGGCTGGCCGAGGCGCGGCCCATCACTGCGCGTTACAGCATAGTGGGCGAGCCGACCTCGCTGCGGCCGATGCGCGCGGGCAAGGGCTACTGTCTGGCCGAAGTCGTGGTGCGCGGGCGCGAGGGCCACAGCGCCTACCCCGCGCTCGGAGCCTCGGCCATCTTCCGCGCCGCGCGCCTCGTCTCCCGCGTGGAGCGCATCGGCCAGGAGCTTCAGGCCGACACGCGGCCGCAGTTCGAGCCGCCCTACACGACTCTGAACGTCGGCCTGATACGCGGCGGCACGGCGAAGAACATCATCGCGGGCGAGTGCCGCTTCACGCTCGAATGGCGGCCCGTGCCCGGCCAGGGAGCCTCGCACGTCGTCGAACTCGTCCGCGCGGCCATAGAGGACGAGCGAAAGAGCGACGCGGACTTCGACTGCTCGCTCAACGTCATACGGCTCGACGAAGCCATGGAGACGCCGGCCGACTCCGCGCTCGTCCGCCTGCTCGAAGAGACGACCGCGAGCGCCGCCGGGACCATCGCCTTCGGGACGGAAGCCCCGCAGATGGCTGAGCTGGGGGCCGAGGCTGTCGTCTTCGGCCCTGGCGACATACGCGTCGCGCACCGCACCGGCGAGTTCGTACACGTCGAAGAGTTGCGCGAGTGTACCCGCGTCCTCTCGCGCGCCATAGTCCATTTTTGTTTCTGATTTTGCGGACAACCTCCCGGCCCGCGCGCGGCATCTTGCAACCTCGTCTCGGAAGATTATTTGATAAGTAGGACTGTCATGATTCGTTCAAAATCGCCCGCCGCCCTCCTCGCGCTCGTGCTGCTCGCAGGCTCTCCGGCGCTCGCCCAATCCACGAACGCGCCGCTGACGAGCCAGGAACTCGTGGGCCTCGTCTACCAGTTGCCCAGGCACCCGGAGAAGCGCGACGAGATCATCGAAGAGATTCGCCGGCGCGGCATAGGCTTCGCGCTGACCGAGGGCTTGCGCGGCGTCGTCGCTTCCAAGAGCGGCAACGACGCGCTCCTGCGCCGGACGCTGGAAGAGGCAGAGCGGCGCAGGCTCAACCCCTCTGTGGCCGCGCCGCCCTCGGCCGCGGAGGCGACAGAGGTCCTGGCCCGTGCGCGCGCCGCGGCGCTCGAATCGTCGCAGACCATTCCCGATTTCATCGTCAAGCAACTGATCACGCGCTCGGAGGCGCGCGAGCGGACGCAGAACTGGCGCGTCCGCGACCGCCTGACCGTCGCCGTCAGCTACCGCGAGAGCGCGGGCGAGCAGTACAAGCTGCTCGCCATTAACGGGCTGCCCGAGGCCACGGGCGAGTCCGAAAGGAACACTTACGAGCAGGCGGGCGGCACGACCACGACGGGCGAGTTCGCCTCGCTGCTCATCAGACTCTTCCTCCCAGAGAGCGAGACGGAGTTCAAGCCCGTGGACACGGACACCCTGCGCAACCGGCGCAGCCTCGTCTACGAGTTCGACATCAAAAAGGATAAGGCCCGCAACATGCTGATCTACGGCGGGCAGCGCCGAACATTGACGGGCCTGCGCGGCAGGGTCTGGATAGACCGCGAGCTGTATCGCGTGCTGCGTGCCGAGTACACGACCACGGAGGTCGAGCCAGGCTTCCCCATCAACCAGCTCGACAAGACGATTGACTTCGACTGGGTGACCATCGACGAGAAAAAATACCTGATGCCGGTCACGGCCGAATCCGTCTTCACGACCACCGTCCCCGTCACCTACTACGACCCGCGCCGCGAGATGAAGGTGACGGAGATGATGACTTTCCAGAACCGCAACGAGATTCGTTTCCGCAACTACCAGAAGTTCGGCGCGGAGGTGAAGATCATAGAGGACATAGACGACTTCGAGGACGAGCCCGCGCCGCCGAAGAAACCTTAAAAGCTAAAACTCAACCCTTTGCGCCTTTGGTTTTTCTTTAGTTGCGCCTTTGCGTGAACGGCTGTTTCCCGCAAAGGCGCAAAGCTAAGACGTAAGGCGCAAAGGGTTGAGTGGGTGGGTTGGTGGTTCAACTCCTGTCGGCGCGCGCCGCCAGACTCTGAACGACTGAGATCAACTCTTCGGGGTCAACGGGCTTGGCGACGTGGAGTTGGAAGCCCGCGTCCAGGGCCTGGCGGCGGTTGTCCTCGCCGACGTAGGCGGAGACGGCCGCCGCCGGCACGCGGCCGCCGCGCGCGGGGTCTAGCTGGCGCACGCGCCGGATCAATTCGCAGCCGTCCTCGACGGGCATCCCTATGTCGCTGATGAGCACGTCGGGCGGGTCGCGCTCGATGGCGGCCAGCGCCTCGCGCACGCCTGCGACCGCGACGACCTCGGCCCCGCGCTTTTCGAGCACCGTCCTCAGCAACTCCCGCGCGTCCTCTTCGTCGTCAACCACCAACACGCGCAACCCAGACAAGATTGCGGACTGCGGATTTCCGAGTGCGGATTGGGAGGCGGTTGAGTCTTGTTCTTCAAGCCGCAACCCGAAATCCGAATGCCGCAACGCCGCGATGGGAAGCTCGACCGTAAACGTGGCCCCTTGCCCCGTGCCCTGACTCTCGGCTCTGACCAACCCGCCGTGCAGTTCTACGAGGTGGCGCACGATGGCGAGGCCGAGCCCAAGGCCGCCGTGCAGGCGCGTGGTCGAGCCGTCGGCCTGCCGGAAGCGGTCGAAGACGTAGGGCAGAAACTCCGCGGAGATGCCCTGCCCGGTGTCGCTCACCTTGAGTTCGACGTGCGAGTCAACGCGTTCCAGGCGGACATCCACGCTCCCGCCCTTGCCCGTGAACTTGACTGCGTTCGAGATCAGGTTCCAGGCCACCTGTTGCAGGCGCGCGGCGTCGCCCGGCACGGGTCCGGCCAGCGGGTCCAGCGCCGTCCGCAGCTCTATGTCTTTGGCGGCGGCCGCGGGGCGCACCGCGTCCATCGCGGCCTTGACCACCGGGGCCAGCTCCGTCTGGCGCACGTCCAGCCGCAGCTTCCCTGTAATGATGCGCGACACGTCCAGCAGGTCTTCGATGAGCTGGGCCTGCGCCTTGGCGTTGCGCTCGACCGTGTCCAGGGCGTGCGCGGCCGTCCCCTCGTCCAGCTCCTTCATCCGCAGCATCTTCGTCCAGCCGATGATGGCTGTGAGCGGAGTGCGCAGCTCGTGCGAGAGCGTGGCGAGGAATTCGTCCTTCGTGCGGTTCGCCTCCTCTGCCTGGGCGCGCAGGCGGTGCTCGGCCTGGTAGAGCCGCGCGCGCTCCAGGGCCTGCGCACACTGGCGCGCGATGGCGAGCATGAAGGAGCGGTCGTCCTCGTCGAACTTCTGGACTTCGCTGAAGGTCAGGCCCATCGCGCCGATGGGGCGGCCTTCGACAGTCAACGGGACGGCCGCGAGCGCCCGGCTGCCGTTCATGGCGTGCAGGTAATTGAGGTACGAGAAAGGCGGCTCCAAATTGTCGAGCGAGCTGAGCAGCACCATCTCGCCCGTCCGCACGGCCCGCGCGAGCGGTACTTCCTTCGCCACAGGGAACCTGCGCCACTTCTCGATCAGCTCTGCGGGGAAGCCCACGGCGTCGAGTAGTTCCAGCTCCTGCCCGCCGCTGGTCAGGAGCGCGACCGACCCTGCGATGGCCCCAAGCGCGTTGAGCCCGTGCGTCAGGACGGCCGAGGCCGCCTCGACGGGCGTCAGCGCCTCGGAGAGCGCGGCCGTGATGGCCTGCAAGCGGGCGGTACGCAGGGCCGCGCGCTCGGCCGCGAGGCGCGCTTCCTGCTCACGGCTGAGAAGTGCGGCGCGCTCATCCTCGGCCAGTTGGCGCTCTGTGATGTCGCGCTGTGTGCCCCAGGCGCGCAGCACCCGCCCGCCTTCGAGGATGCCGACCAGATTGTTGAGGAAATATTTCGGGTTGCCCTCGCGGTCAACCTCGTGCGACTCGGCCTCGGTCAGGCGGTAGCCGGAGCGTATGAAGGCGCGCAGGAACTCTACGTTGCGGGGGTCGTCGCGCACCAGCAGGTCGCCGAACCTGGCCCCGACGATCTCCTCTGCGCTGGCGAAACCGTACATCTCGGCCATCGCGTCGTTGCACTCGGCCAGATAGCCGTGCTTGTAGAAGAGGTCGATCTGCTCGTCCTCGGACAGATTGACGGAGACGGGCTCGTCCAGCTCGAAGCGCCAGATGGCCTCGGAGCTGTTGCGAACGAAGGCACGGTAACGCTCCTCGCTCTCGCGCTGCTCGCGCTCCGTCCGGCGCTGCTCCGTGATGTTGCGCGCGATGGTGGACGCGCCGATCAGCGTGCCCTCCCTGTTCCTGATGGGCGAGATAGTCAGAGCGACATCCATCACCTCGCCGCTCTTTTTGACGCGCGTGGTCTCGAAATGCTCTATCCGCTCGCCGCGGCCGAGGCGGGCCATGATGCCCGGTATCTCCAAGGGCCTGTCGGGCGGAACCAGCATCGAGATGGGCCGGCCCAGGACTTCCTCTGGCGTGTAGCCGTAGAGCCGCTCGGCCCCCTTGTTCCAGCTCGTGATCAGGCCGTCGAGCGTCTTGCCGATGATGGCGTCCTCGCTGGATTCGACGATGGCCGAGAGCCGCAGGCGCGTCTCCTCCGCCTGCCGCCGCTCCGTGATGTCGCGGAAGACGAGGACGACGCCGATGATTTGACCGTCCTCGCCGCGAATCGGAGCGCCGCTGTCGTCAATCGGCGTCTCGCGGCCTTCACGGCCTATCAGCACCGTGTGGTTCGCCAGCCCGACGATTGTGCTGGCGGCGAGCACTTTCTCCACGGGGCTCTCGACCTCCTGGCGCGTCTCCTCGTTGACGATGCGAAAGACTTCGCGCAGGGGCTTGCCGCGGGCTTCCGCGAGCGTCCAGCCGGTCAACGCCTGCGCGACCGAGTTCATGAAGTCCACGCGCCCCTCTGCATCGGTCGTCATCACCGCGTCGCCGATGCTCTTGAGCGTGGTCAGCAGATGCTCGCGGGCCTGGCGCACGCCCGACTCGGCGCGGCGCGTCTTGTCCATCAGGTAGCTGATGACGAGCGAGACGGCCACGAACACGCCGAGGAGCAGGACGCCCTCGAAGCCTATGTTGAACGTGTACGGAGGGGGCAGGAAGAAGTAGGCGCTGGCGAGTGTCGAGAGCGCGGTGGCGAAGAAGCCTGGCCAGCGGCCGCCGTACCAAGTGCTCAGCATGACGGCGGCGTAGAAGAGGGCGAAGGGAACGCGCGCGCCGAGGAGCGGGAGCGCCCAGGTGCAGGCGGTCGCCAGCGCGACGACGAGGACGGCGAAGCCGTAAGCGGAGAGCGGCGCGCGTTTCACTTGCGGCATGCCTCTATGTCTGGGACGGGGTGTTCCGACGGCACAACCTTGAAGAGAGTCATTCTTCTCTTTCCCTGTCTGTTCGTTCTCTTACCTGAAGAAGTTTCGCACGAAAGGCAACAGCTCTGCGAGGCGAAGGGCAACGTCGCGTCCGCCAGATTATATGCGCTCGGGCGCAATCGGCAAACTCCTTTTCGGCTTGAACTCTCGACGGCCCTTGCGCCATCATAAAACGGAGGACTTTCCGATGGCTAACATCGCGCGCCGGCTTGCCGAAAACATCCCAGGCGATTTCTACGTGGACTCGACCTGCATAGACTGCGACGCCTGCCGCCAGATAGCGCCTACCATCTTCCGCGACCACGGCGACCAGTCGAGCGTCTACCGCCAGCCCGAGACGGAAGAGGAGACGCGCCTCGCGCTCATGGCTCTGGTAGCTTGTCCAACCGCCTCAATTGGCACAACTCGCAGGTATGACGCGCGCGTCGGCGTCGAAGCCTTCCCCTCCCTCGTCGCCGAGAACATTTACTTCTGCGGCTTCACCTCGGAGGCGAGCTTCGGCGCCTGGAGCTATCTGGTCGTGCGCCCGCCCGCCGAGGGCGGCAACGTCCTCGTGGACTCGCCGCGCTTCACGCGCCCGCTCGTCAAAAAGATTAAGGCCCTGGGCGGCGTGGCGACGATGTTCCTTACGCACCGCGACGATGTCGCGGACCACGCGGCGTTCGCCCGCGAATTCGGCTGCACGCGCGTGATGCACGCAGACGACGGCGCGGCGCGTTTGGGGGTCGAGCGAGTAATCGAGGGCGAGGGCGAAGTCCGGCTCGACCGGGAGCTTTTGGCCGTCCCCGTCCCAGGCCACACGCGCGGCCACGTGGTCTTGCTCTACCGCGACAAGTTTCTCTTCACGGGCGACCACCTGGCATGGTCCCCTGCGCGCGAGACGCTGACGGCCTTCCGCACGGCCTGCTGGTACTCCTGGCGCGAGCAGACGCGCTCGATGGGGCGGCTCCTCGACTACAGCTTCGAGTGGGTGCTGCCCGGCCACGGCCGCATTCACCACGACACGGCCGCCGCGATGCGCTCTCATCTCCTGCGCTGTCTGGAGTGGATGAAAGCCACGCCGTAAGTTTCTGAACTTTTCTCTTTACTCAAAGCTCAATCTGGGTTATGAATGTTCCGGCCAGGCAGCCCCAGCCTAGACCCCTGTGCGGAGATAAACAGACAAGATGATCCCCCTGAGACGCGTCCCCCTGCTGCTAGGTATTTCTCTATTTTTCACAGCCACCGGATACGCCCAAAAGTTCTGCACCGTCGCGCCGCCGTCGCCCTACAAGCACAACGCGCTGATCGTGACGAGCTACGACCAGCGCGCGCGCCGCATGAAGACGACGCTCGAACACCCGAACGACCTGGGCGGGGGCTTGCGCCTGGCGGCCTCCTTCTACTACACGGACCCGCGGCTGCGGATGCCGCCGACGATAGACATCACCATCGTCGCGGCCTCCAAACAGTTGCGTTTCCGCGAGGCGCACGACCTGAGCCTGCGGCCCGAGGGCAACGGGGCCTGGGCGTTCACAGGCCCCGCGCAATACTCCACGGACGACGGCCCCAAGGGGATGAGGCTCGAAAAGACCAGGATCACACTGACCTACGCAGACCTCCTCAACCTCATCAAGGCCAGGCGTGTGCGCGCCCGCCTCGGCATGACCGAGTTCGAGTTGTCGAACAATCACCTCGAAGCCCTGCGCGAAGTCGCCAGCCTGATGGCCCCGCCGCCCGTGCGCGTCGTCAGGCGCTAAAAGACAGTGGCGAGTGACAAGTGACGAGTGACAAGTTAGAATCCTTTTTTAACTTGTCACTCGTCACTGTCTTTTATGACCCCTGAACGCATACGCAACTTCTCGATCATCGCGCACATAGACCACGGCAAGTCCACGCTCGCCGACCGGCTGCTCGAACTGACGGGCGCTGTCACCGGGCGCGAGATGTCCGCGCAGGTCTTGGATAACATGGACCTGGAGCGCGAGCGCGGCATCACGATCAAGTCGCACGCCGTCCGCCTCAATTACAAGGCCGCGGACGGCCAGGACTACGTCCTCAACCTGATTGACACGCCCGGCCACGTTGACTTCTCCTACGAAGTCTCGCGCTCGCTCTCCGCCTGCGAGGGCGCGCTGCTGGTCGTGGACGCTTCGCAGGGCGTCGAGGCGCAGACGCTCGCCAACACCTACCTGGCGATAGACAATAATCTCGAACTGATCCCCGTCATCAACAAGATAGACCTGCCGGGCGCGGAGCCCGAGAAGGCCATGGAGCAGATCGAGCACGTCATAGGGCTCGACACGCACAACGCCGTGCTCACGTCAGCTAAGACCGGCAAGGGCGTTGACGAAGTTCTGGAAGCCATCGTGCGCGACGTGCCGCCGCCGAAAGGCGACGCCGACGCCCCGCTCAAGGCGCTCATCTTCGACTCGTGGTACGACTCCTACCGCGGCGTCATCGTCCTCTTCCGCATCATCGACGGCCACGTGCGCCCAGGCATGAAGATTCGCTTCTTCAACACGGGGCGCGATTATCAGGTCGAAACGCTCGGCGTCAACCGCCCGCGCCCGACGCCCATTGATAGGCTCGGCGTCGGCGAGGTCGGCTTCCTGACCGCATCCATCAAGGAGGTCGCGGACGTTCAGATCGGCGACACCATCACCGAAAGCGCGCGGCCGACGAAGGAGCCCTTCCCCGGCTTTCAGGAGATCAAGCCGATGGTGTTCGCGGGGCTCTACCCTGTGGACACGAATCAATATGAGGAGCTGCGCGACGCGCTCGACAAGCTGCGCTTAAACGACGCCTCGTTCTTCTACGAGCCGGAGTCTTCGGCCGCGCTCGGCTTCGGCTTCCGCTGCGGCTTCCTCGGCCTGCTCCACATGGAGATCGTGCAGGAGCGATTGGAGCGCGAGTTCAACCTGGATTTGATCACGACCGCGCCCGGCGTGCGTTACCGCGTGACGACGACCGACGGTGAAGTGGTCGAGGTCGATTCGCCGGCGAAGATGCCCGACCCGGTCAAGATAACGAAGATCGAGGAGCCGGTCATCCTGGCGACGATTCTGACTTCAGACGATTACCTCGGCGGCATCCTCCCGCTCCTCGAAGAGAAGCGCGGCATCCAGAAGAAGTTCGAGTACATCGCGTCCAACCGCGTGATGCTCACCTACGAGCTGCCCCTGAACGAGATCGTCCTCGACTTCTACGACCGCCTGAAGTCCGTCTCGCGCGGCTACGCCTCGCTCGACTACCATTTCAGTGGACACTGGGACTCGGACCTCGTCAAGCTGGACGTGCTGGTAGCGGGCGAGCCGGTGGACGCGCTCTCGCTCATCCTCCACCGCGCGACCGCCCAGGCCAAGGGCCGCGCGCTCGCAGAGAAGATGAAGCAGCTCATCCCGCGCCAACTCTTCGAGGTCCCCATCCAGGCCGCCATCGGCAACAAGGTCGTCGCCCGCGAGACCGTCAAGGCCCTCGGCAAGAACGTCATCGCCAAGTGCTACGGCGGCGACATCTCGCGCAAGCGCAAGCTCCTCGAAAAACAGAAAGAGGGCAAGAAGCGCATGAAAAAAGTCGGCCGCGTAGAGATTCCGCAGGAAGCTTTTCTGGCTGTGCTGAAGGTGAATGAATAGAGTTACGAGGAGCCTACCATGTCGGTGACGATAGAATTGCCGGAGGAGATCGAGCGGCAACTCGAAACGGAGTGGGGCAACTTGCCGCGCCGCGCGTTGGAAGCTGTGGCTCTGGAAGGTTATCGCTCGGGCGCGCTCACGCTGGCGCAGTTGCGCAGAATACTTGGTTTTGAAACACGCGTGGAGGCGGACGCC
The DNA here is from genome assembly GCA_963848875.1 of uncultured Acidobacteriota bacterium. Taxonomy (GTDB): domain Bacteria; phylum Acidobacteriota; class Blastocatellia; order Pyrinomonadales; family Pyrinomonadaceae; genus QHXM01. Next base: position 1,307,719 of record CAWKFJ010000005.1, on the reverse strand, counting down.
TTCCTGAAGCGGCACGGCGTCCACCTTGAATATTCCGTCGAAGACTTAGAACGAGACCGCGAGACGCTGGAGCGAGCGCTGACGGAATGATCGTCATTGCTGACACCACACCGCTCAACTATCTCGCCTTGATTGGGCAGCAGGCATTACTGGCTCGACTCTTCAAACGCGTCATCATTCCGCAGGCGGTCTGGACAGAATTACAAGCAGAAGGCACACCCGAACCCGTCAGGTCATGGCTTGCGAGTGCGCCCGAATGGTTGGAAGTAAGGCAAACAACGCTTCCCGTTGATGAGCCGCTCACTATTCTCAACCCAGGCGAACAAGAGGCAATTCTTCTGGCTCAGGAGCTGCGCGCGGACTTACTCTTGATCGACGATAAAGACGGGCGGCTGGAGGCAACGCGTCGCAACATTGCGGTCGTCGGCACGCTGGGAATCCTGGACGAAGCGGCCGAGAGGGGTTGGCTGGAATTACCGGAGGCCCTCGCCCGTCTACAGCAAACCAGTTTTCGCGCCGGCCCGGAGTTGATACATTTCCTGCTCGAACGAGACGCTAAAAGGAAATAACCACGAAGTTCTTAATTAAACAGGAGAGTGCGAGATGCGAGTGACCCCGCTGATTCTTGCTCTGCTTTTGGCCTCGAACGTGGCGCTCGCGCAGCACAGTCACACGGGGGCGGCTGCGGGCGAGACGCCAGCGCGGTTGATTGAGAACCTGGGCGGCTTTCGCTTCCCCGTCTCGACGGCGTCTGCTGAGGCGCAGAAGTTTTTCGACCAGGGGGCGATTCTCCTCTACGGCTTCAACCACGACGAGGCCGTGCGCTCCTTCAAACGCGCGGCCGAGCTGGACCCGACGCTGGCGATGGCGCATTGGGGCGTGGCGATGGCCGTCGGCCCCAACTACAACGAGACGCGGATTTCGCCCGAGCGGATGAAGGCCGCGTACGAGGCCGTGCAGAAAGGCTTGTCGCTCTCTGCGAAAGCCCCGGAGCACGAGCGCGCTTATCTGGAAGCGTTGGCGAAAAGGTATTCGGCGGACGCCGCCGCGGACCAGGCTAAGCTGTGGGTCGCTTACCGTGACGCGATGCGCGAGGTCGCGCGCCGCTACCCGGACGATCTGGACGCAGCCACGCTCTGGGCCGACGCTGCGATGATTATCAACGCCTGGAAGCTCTGGAGCCCGCAGGGCGTCCCCGCCGAGGGGACCGAAGAGATCGTCGCCGCGCTCGAAGCCATCATCCGGCGCGACCCCACGCACATCGGCGCGCACCATCTCTACATACACGCCGTCGAGGCTGCGCCCTACCCGGAGCGCGCGCTCCCTAGCGCGGACCTCCTGGCGAAACTCACCCCGGCGGCAGGCCACCTCGTACACATGCCCGCGCACACCTACATGCGCACGGGCGACTACGAGCGCGCCGCGCAAAATAATGAGTGGGCGGCCCAGGCCGACCGCGACTACTTCAAGCAGTTCGGCCAGCAAGGTGTCTACCAGTTGGGCTACTACAGCCACAACCTGCACTTCCTGGCCGCGGCCCACAGCATGCAAGGCCGCTACGCTGACGCCGTCCGCGCCGCCGCGCTGCTCGAAGAGAACGTTAACATCTTCATCAAAGAGATTCCCGGCCTCGAATCCTTCCTCCCGACAGGCGTGCTCATCATGACGCGCTTCAATCGCTGGGACGACGTGCTGAAGACAAAGGAGCCGCGCGCGGAGACGCCCATCACGCGCACGCTCTGGCACTGGGGCCGCGGGATGGCGCTCGCCGCGACCGGCAGGACGCAAGAGGCCGAGGCCGAGCAGAAAGCCTTCCTCGCCTTCGCGCAGGCGATTCCGCCAGAGACGAGCTACGGCTCGCAGAACACTGCGCGCGCCGTGCTGAAAATCGCGGAGAACTTTCTCAATGCGCGCCTCGCCCGCGCGAAGAATGATAAGAAGGGGGCGATAGAATTCCTGCGCAAGGCTGTCGAGGCCGAGGACGCGCTCGCCTACGACGAGCCGCCCGGCTGGTATCACCCCATGTCGCGCGAGTCTCTGGGCGGCGCGCTCATGCTCGATGGTCAGTACGCGGAGGCCGAGAAAGTCTTCCGCGAGGATTTGCTTCACAATCGCCGCAACGGCCGCTCGCTCTTCGGCCTCGCGGAGAGCCTGAAGGCGCAGGGCAAACAGCGCGAGGCAGAACTCGTCCGCCGCGAGTTCGAGCGCGCCTGGAAGAACGCCGACACACGGCTTAGAATAGAAGACCTATAACAGTGGTCAGTGGCCGGTGGTCAGTGGTCAGTTAAAAGACTGATTATTGCTGACCACTGACCACCGGCCACTGACCACTGCTCTTATGCATGTCACACGGGTCGAGCTGGATAACATCAAAGCCTACGAGCGCGCGGAGTTCAACTTCGAGCGGGGCATCACCGCGATCACGGGCGAGAACGGCGCGGGCAAGACCACCATCCTGGAGGCCATCGCCTGGGCGCTCTTCGATATGCTTGACTACAGGAAAGAGGACTTCCTGCGGCGCGGCGCGAAGAAGGGCTCTGTGCGCGTCACCTTCGTCAGCGATGTAGACGAGCGGCCCTACACCGTCTACCGCGACACGGGCCAGGGCTACTACGTACACGACCGCGACCTGGGCAAGATCGCCGAGAAGAAGACGGACGTCGCGGCCGTCCTGCGCAATCTCCTCGGGATAGAACCTGGCACAGATTTGGAATCGCTCTTCCGCTCGGCCATAGGCGTGCCCCAGGGGACGTTTACGGCCGACTTCCTCGGCCCGGCGACCAAGCGCAAGGCGTCCTTCGACAAGCTGCTCAAGGTCGAGGAGTACCGCGACGGGGCCGAGCGCCTGTTGGACACCGTCAACCTCATCAAGCAGCAGTCGGCCGAAATCAAGGGACGCATCGCGGGGGCCGAGAGCCAGCTCGCGCGCTACGACGAGTTGGTCGAGGAACACAAGGCGACGGCCGCACGCGCCTCAGAGTTGGCGACTGCGCTCGAAGAGTTGCAGCGCGAGATCGCGTCGCGCGAGTCGCAAGTGCGCGAGTTGGACGAGGCGCTGCGATTGGTGGACGAGGCGCGCGCGCTCAAGGACCGGCGCGAGGTCGAGCACGAGGCGATGACGGGTCGCCTGCCGGCCCTGCGCGCCGAGCGCGACGCCGCCTCACGCGCGCTCGAACGAAAGACGGCGACCGAGGCCGGATACCAGGCGCACCTCGCCGCCGAGCAGACCCTGCGCGCGCTCGATACGGAGCGGACAGCGCGTGACCAGTTGCGAGCCGAAGCGGCGCGCGTCGCCGGACTGCTCGCGTCCGCGCGGATGCACGCGCAAAGGCTCAACGAGGACGTGGCGCGCGCCGTAGAGGCCCGCGCGTCCCTCGCCGCCCTGGAACCGGAAATCAACGAGCAGACCGAAGCAGAGCGTGAGCGCGAGCGGCTGCGCGATCTGCGCGCGCAGGCCCAGAGCGAGCGTGCGCGGCTCGTCAAGCTCGACGCGGAACTGGACGCCTTGCGCAAGCAGCACACACAGACGCGCGAGCGCGTGCGTGAGGCCGAGCGCGGCGCGGGCGCGGAAGAGCGCGTGGCGCGACTCGAAAGCGAGCGCCTGGACGTGGAGACCAGCCTGAGCGGCATGGAGCGCGCCGCGACGAGCCACGGGCACTTGGCGAACCAGCGCAAGGAGGCCGCGCGCGAGATCGAGCGGCTGCGGCGCGAAATCCTCTCGCACGAGAAAGAGGTCGCGGCCGCCGAAAAATCTTCCGCCCGCGCGACCGAGGCGGCCGGGCTCCTGGCGCGCGAGGCCGAGTTGACCGAACAGCTCGCGCGGCTGCGCGCGCAGATCGAACACGACGAGAAGTTCCACCGCGAAGTCAAAAACGGTCTTTGCCCGATCCTCTCCGAGCGCTGCCTGAACATCGGCGAAGGGCGCTCGCTCGAAGATTATTTCACGGGTCAGTACGCCACGAACACGGCGCAACTGGCCTCGATGGAGCGCGAGCGCGCGAGCCTTGGGCTGGCCGTGCGCGAGGCGCGCGAGGCTGAGAAACATCTCGGCAGGTTGGAGAGCGCGCGCCGCCAGCTGGCGAACGAGCAGCGCCTGTTGAGAGAGCGCGAAGCCGCCCTCGCACGCCTCGACGAGGAGATAGCAAAGCTTCCGCCCGCGGGCCGCGAGCGCCTGAATGAACTGCGCTCCAGGCTCTCCGGCATCGACGGCTCGCTCATCACGGAGCGCGAGGCCGCGATGCGCCACGCGGAGTTGCGGCCCCTGCAAGACCGCCTCAAGGAGATAGAGCAGGAGGGCATAGCCAAGCGCGACGAGCGCGCGAGCGTCGCGGCCGTGGCCGACGCGCTGCCCGGCCTGGAGAAAGAGATCGCGGAGGTCGAGCGCCGCCTGGCACAATTAAACGACCCGCGCGGGCGCGCCGTCGCGCTCAGGCGCGAGGCCGAGAGCGAGGCGGCGCGTCGCGCCGAGTTGGCCGGAGCCCTCGACGCCGAGCGAGCGTTGGACGAGCAGGCGCGCGAGCTGTCTGAGCGGCTCGAAGCGTACGCCCAACTTGACGCGCGCTGGGAGGAGGCGCGCAGTGAGCGCGACCGAACGAGCGAGGCGCACCGCGAATATCTTGAGAGCCAGGCCCTGGCCGCCACGCTCCCCGCTCGCCAGGCCGAGTTGGAGAAGGGCGAAGAGGCCGCGGCCGGCGCGGCGCGCGAGGCCGAGAACGCGCGCCAGAAGCTCGAAGCCGCGGCCCTTGCCTACAGCCGCGAGCGGCACGATTCCGAGCGCGCCGCGCTGGTCGAGGCCACGCGCGCAGAGGCGGCCACGCGCGCCAAGCTCGAAGAGACCGCGAAGAGCGAGGCGTATCTCGCCGCGGAGATAGCGCGCCTACAGGAAGTGCGCGAGCAGTGGCGCGAGCAGGTGAGCGAAGTCGAAAGGCTCGCGGGGCTCGGTGAGGCGACCGAGTTCATACGCGACACGCTCAAGCAGGCCGGGCCGCTCGTCACCGAAAGTTACCTCTACAACATCTCGATTGAGGCCAACCAACTCTTCCGCGAGATCACGGGCGAGGCAGGCCGCGCGCTGCGCTGGTCGCGCGACTACGAAATCCTGCTCGAAGAGGAGGGGCACGAGCGCTCGTTCCCGAACCTCTCGGGCGGCGAGCAGATGGCGGCCGCGCTCTCTATCCGGCTGGCCCTGCTCAAACAGCTCTCCGACATACGGCTCGCCTTCTTCGACGAGCCCACGGTCAACATGGACGCCGAGCGGCGCGAGCGTCTGGCCCAGCAGATCGGCCAGGTGCAGGACTTCGACCAGCTCTTCATCATCTCGCACGACGACACCTTCGAGGAGAACGTAGACCACATCGTTCACGTCACGCGCCGGGAAGAAGGGATGAGGGCGGAGGGATGAGGGATGAATAAAAGCAAAGACAGTTCTTCTTCACTTCATCCCTCATCCCTCCGCCCTCATCCCTCCAGAAAATCCGTGACGATTTTCTGCGACGGGTCGAGCCTAGGCAACGGGCAGGCGGAGACGCGTGCGGCGGCCGTGGCGCTGCTGGGCTACAAGGGACTCTGGCGCGGGGTGGGCGAGTACCTGGGGCGCGCGACCAACCAGCAGGCCGAGATCGCCGCGGCGGCCGTCGGCCTCGCGGCGCTGCGCGAGCCCTGCCGCGTGCGCGTCGTCACAGACTCGCGCTACGTCGTCGAGACGATGTCGGGCCGCTTCCGCCGCAAGTCGAACCCGGAGTGGTGGGAGCGTCTGGACGCGGCCGCGCGCCCCCACAGCGTCACGTGGGAGTGGGCCAAGGGCCACGCCGGGCACGTCATACAGGAGGCGGCCGACCGCGCCGCTCGCCGCATCGCAGCCCTCGGCCGCGTCGATGAGCGCGTCCTGCGCGACGCCATCGACAGCCTCGGCACGACCGAGGAGACGCAGTGAAAGCGTGGGCTCGCGCGCGCCGCTTGTCAGGCTCAAAACTTTGTAGCGCCGCCGGCTGAACGCGGTTAGAATGGCGCAGAGCTGACTTAAGTTCTGCCCGTGACACCTCCGTGATTATGGTCTTTCCGCGGGGCACTAAGATTGGCCGCTACGAAATCGAGTCCGAGCTGGGGTCCGGCGGGATGGGCGTGGTCTATCTGGCGCTCGACACGCGCCTCAACCGCAAGATCGCGCTCAAGCTCCTGCCCGCCGACCTGACAGACAACAAGGACCGCCTCCAGCGCTTCGAGCAGGAGGCCCGCGCCGCGTCCGCCTTGAACCACCCCAACATCCTCACGATTCACGAAATTGGCACAGACAACGGCACGCACTTCATCGCCACGGAGTTCGTCGAGGGCGAGACGCTGCGCGCACTCATCATGATGGACGCGCCGATGCGTCCGGCCCACGCCCTCGACCTGACCATCCAGGTCGCCGCAGCCCTCTCGGCCGCGCACGCCGCAGGAATCGTCCACCGTGACGTTAAGCCAGAGAACGTCATGCTCCGCGAGGACGGCTACGTCAAAGTCCTGGACTTCGGCCTCGCCAAGCTCATCGAGACGGAGAAGCAGTCTGACGCGGCCGACCCGCACGCGCCGACGCAGCGCGTCTTCCTCACGAACCCCGGCGTCGTGATGGGCACGGCCAAGTACATGTCGCCAGAGCAGGCGAGCGGCAAGCTCGTGGACGCGCGCACGGACATCTGGAGCCTGGGCGTCATCCTCTACGAGATGCTGACGGGCAAGCACCCCTTCGACGGCGAGATGCAGACGCAGGTCATCGCGCGCGTGTTGGAGCGTGAGCCAGAGCCTTTAGCCGTCCGCGCGCCCGACTCGCCGCCCGAGTTGCAGCGCATCGTCTCCAAGATGCTCGCCAAAGACCGCGCCGGGCGTTACGGCGACATCCGTGAAGCGCTGCGGGACTTAAAAGCCCTCAAACAGGACATAGAGTTCGACGCCAGGCTCGGGCGCACCGGCGCGTCTTCCGGCGCGAACGCAGCGGCGGCCAGCGCGAGCAGCGGCGAGAAGACTCTCAGCTCTCAGGAATCGGGCGGCGCGCCTGCTGGAGACGCGTCCTCAAGCGGCGACACGGCCCGGACCATCAGCATCGAGCGCCCGCCCGCGCGCAGGTTCTGGCACAACAGACTCGTGTTGATTTTCGGCCTGCTCGCCGTCGCGGGCCTGGCCCTGGGGCTCTGGCTCTACCTGCGCGCGCGCTGGAGCGCCGAGGCCGCGATTGACTCCATCGCCGTGCTGCCCTTCGTCAACCAGAGCGGCGACCCCGACACGGAGTACCTCTCGGACGGCCTGACCGAGAGCACCATCAACAGTCTGGCCCAATTGCCCAAGATGCGCGTCATCGCGCGCAGCTCCGTCTTCCGCTACAAGGGGAAAGAGATTGACCCTGTCGTCGTCGCGCGCGAGCTAGGCGTGCGCGCCGTCTTCACAGGCCGCATCACGGAGCGCGCCGACCGCCTCGTCATCAGCGTCGAGCTGGTGGACGCCCTGCTCAACAAACAACTCTGGGGCGAGACCTACAACCGCAAGGTCTCGGACCTGCTCGTCGTGCAGCGCGAGATCGCCAGGGAAATTTCCGCCAACCTGCGGACACGCCTGACCCCGCCCGAAGAGAGCCTCGTGACCAAGCATTACACGGAGAGCGCCGAGGCGTATCAGCTCTACCTACGCGGCCGCTTCTACTGGAACAAGCGGACGGGCGAGGCGTTCCGGCGGGCCATAGACTATTTCAACCAGGCGATTGAGCAGGACCCCTCCTACGCGCTGGCCTACGCCGGGCTGGCAGACACCTACATCCTGCTCTCGCGCTACTCGGCCGGCACCCCGGAGGAGAGCTACCCGAAGGCGAAGGCCGCCGCCCAGCGCGCCCTCTCGATAGACGAGACGCTCGCGGAGGCGCACACCTCGCTGGCCGGCGTGCTCCTGGATTATGACTGGAACCTCGCGGAGTCGGACAAGGAGTATCGCCGGGCCATCGAGCTGAATCCGAACTACGCGACGGCCCGCCACTGGTACGCCAACGGGCCGCTGCTGGTCACGGAGCGATACGACGAGGCCATCGCGGAGATGAGGCGCGCCGTCGAACTCGACCCGCTCTCCTTGATTATCAACTCGGACCTGGGAAGCGTCTACGTGGACGCGCGCCAATATGACAAGGCCGTCGAGCAGTTGCGCAAGACGCTCGACATTGACGAGAGCTTTTACCCGGCGCACTACTGGCTCGGCGAGGCTTACGTGCTGAAAGGCTCTTACGCAGAGGGGATCGCCGAATACCAGAAAGCACGGAGCCTGAATGACGACCCGCTCGTGATCGGGCTGCTGGGCCACGCCTACGCCCTTTCGGGCCGCCGCGACGAGGCGTTGCGAGCGCTCGACGAGCTGAACAATTTGGCACAGCGGCGCTACGTCTCGGCCTACACCTTCGCGCTCGTCTACGCCGGCCTGAATGATCGCGACCAGGCGTTCCGGTGGCTCGAAAAGAGCTTCCGCGACCGCTCCTCTGAGATAGCCTACTTCAAAGTTGACCCGCTCCTGGACAACCTGCGCGCCGACCCGCGCTTCGCGGACCTCGTGCGCCGGGTCGGACTCTGAGGGCGGTGGGAAGGAGTCAGAAGAGAATGGCAGCGACTGTTGACAAGATGACCGAGGAGGCCGAGCCCCTGGTCTCGGACCTGGAAGACTTCCGCCGGCTGCTCGAAGGCGTCAGCGCCGACGCGCGTGACTTAACGGCGGACCTCTCGGACGCGCGGTTCAAGTGGTGGCCCGCGCCCGGCCAGTGGTCAATCGCCGAGTGCCTGGATCACCTGACGCAGACGGGCCGCGTCGCCGTCCGCCACATCCGCGAGACGCTGTTGGACGCGCGCCAGAGAGGGCTCTACAGTCGTGGGCCATTTCGTTACGGGCTGCTCGGCCAGATGATCGTCCGCTCGATGGGGCCGCGCCCGCGCATGAAGTTCAAAGCGCCCGCGGCCTTCAAGCCCCTGCCTGAGCGCCCGCGCCTGGAGGTCGAGCGCGACTTCTTCGCCCTCCAGGACGAGTTGCTCGACTGCATACGCGAGTCCAACGGCATCAACCTCAAGCGCGCCAAAGTCACCTCGCCCGTGACCAAGCTCCTGCGACTCAGCCTCGGCCAGGAGTTCGCCCTCCTCATCGCACACGAGCAGCGCCACCTCTGGCAGGCCCGCCAGGTCAGGGCGCATCCCAAGTTCCCTCCGGCAGAAACATGAGCCAGAGCGCGTCCCTACGGGACTTCATAATCAGCGACGCTCACCGCAGAGACGCAGAGGACACAGAGGGGGCGCAGAGGCTTGAATGCTTTTCTCTGCGCCCCCTCTGCGCTCTCTGCGTCTCTGCGGTGAGTCTGACCTGCCAGACACTCAACTCCAAACTGACCCACTACCTAGCAACCCGCGTTCTCGACTTTGGTCTTTGGACTAATATAGAATCCTCTCTCCCGATATTGCGAGGCGTTCAAGGGGTTGCGTCCTCATCTTTGTGCCGTCAGATTTCCAAGTGTCCACTGCTTCCTCAAAAATTGGCCCGCGCCCGTCGCGCGCTCTCCGGCGCGCGTTTTCGCGCTGCGCGTGGGCTTTGATCTTGGCCGTGCTGGCGTCCGTATCTTCTTTGGCCCAGACGCGCGGCTGGCTCTGGCAGAACCCCAGGCCGCAGGGCAACGCGCTCCACGCCATCCGCTTCGCCGCCGACAAGAGACACGGCCTCGCCGTCGGGGCCGACGGGGCCATCCTCAGCACCGACGATGGCGGCTACGAGTGGCAGGCCGAGCGCTCGCCCGTGACGACGACGCTCTACGGCCTGTACGTCAAGGACCGCAAGCGCGCCGTGGCCGTCGGCGCGCGCGGCGTCATCCTGACGACGACCGACGGCGGGGGCAAGTGGACGCAGAGAGTTTCTGGCACAAAAGACCACCTTTACGCCGTCACGTTCGCGGCCGCGGACCCAGACCGCGGCTGGGCCGTCGGCACTTACGGCAGCGCCGTCGCTACCACAGACGGCGGCGTCACCTGGCGCTCGGCGCAGACGCCCGTGCGCGCGCACCTCTACGGCGTCGCCTTCGCCAACAAGACGAACGGCGCGGCCGTCGGCGAGAAGGGCACGCTGCTTCTGACCTACGACGGCGGCGCGACCTGGAAGCAACTCCCGCCGCCGAATGAGATGCCGCTGACGGGCGTCGCCTTCGTCAACGAGAAGCGCGCCTTCGCCGTCGGCTACGGCGGACTGATTCTGCGCACGGACGACGGCGGCGAGAAGTGGGAGCCGGTCAAGACGCTGTCGAGCGCAGACCTCCTCTCCGTACACTTCGCAGACGAGCGGCGCGGCTGGGCCGCCGGCGACCGCGGCGTCGTGCTTACGACGGGCGACGGCGGCGCGACTTGGTTCTCCATCAACGTCCGCACGAGCCCGAAACTGGTGACGGTCTATTTCGCGGACCTCGAAACGGGCTGGGCCGCCGGGAGCGAAGGGCTCGTGCTGCGCTCAGACGACGGCGGGCTCAGTTGGCGACGGCTGACCGAGGGCGGGCGCGAGGATTTGGCTGACATCTTCTTTCTGGACGACGAGCGCGGCTGGGCCGTTGGCTCGCGCGGCCGTGTTCTGGACACGGACGACGGCGGCAAGGACTGGACGCTCCGCCCTTCGGGCACGGACGCGCGGCTCAACTCCGTCTTCTTCATCAACGAGGCGCGAGGCTGGGCCGTCGGCGAGAAGGGGGTCATCCTGCGCACAGACTCTGGCGGCAGCGTCTGGGAGGCGGCGGCGGTCGTGCCCGTGAAGGAAGACCTCTTCGGCGTCTACTTCATCACGCCCGAGCGCGGCTGGGCCGCTGGCGCGCGCGGCACAATCCTCTACACGGAGGACGGCGGCGAGAGCTGGCGCGAGCGCCCGACCAACACCTACGCCTGGCTCGAAGACGTGACCTTCGTGGACGAGAAGCGCGGCGTCGCCATCGGCTCGCAGGGCACTATTCTACGAACGGAGGACGGCGGCGAGACGTGGACGCAGGTCCGCCTGAACGCGAAGGAGTGGCTGTACGACGTGGCGTTCGCTGACGCGCAACGCGGCTACGCGGTCGGCGGCGACGGGTTGATTCTGAGGACGGACGACGGCGGCGCGACGTGGAAGGACCAGGAGAGCGGCGTCGGCGGCAACCTCTTCGCCGTGGACGCGGCCGACCGCGACGACGTGCTCATCGCTGGCGACCAGGGGCGCGTCCTGCGCACGAAGGACGGCGGCCTGACGTGGGAACTCCAGCCGACGGTCACGAGCGCCGCGCTCTTCAGCGTCGCCTACCTCGGCGGCTCGGACGCCTGGGTCGCAGGCCGCGGCGGGGCCATCCTGCGCCGCGCCTCGGACGTGGCGACCGTCAAGCTGCCGCGCACCAAGCCCGTCACACCGCCCACGCTGAAGATCAAGCCCGGCACACAGGAGCCCCCGCCCGTCATCCTAGACGACGGCGACATCCCCCGCGCCGTCCCACCCAAAAAGCAGTAGTCAGTGGTCAGTGGTCAGTGGTCAGTTAAAAAAGCAGCCGGCGTGAATCGCGCGCGGCTGCTTTTTGCCTTTCTTTTAACTGACCACTGACCACTGACCACTGACCACTGACTACTGACCACTGGCCACTGACTACTGACCACTGGCCACTGTTACCTGACTTCCCCCGAATGGCCCTTGACCTCGCCGGCGGGCTCGAAGCGGCCGCCGAGGTACTTGGCTAAAAACTCCTCTGCTTTGGCGTAGAAGAAGAGGCGGTTGGCGGGGCGCGCGAAGCCGTGGCCCTCGTCCGTGAAGACGACGTACTCGACGGGCTTGTTGGCCTTGCGCATCGCCTCGACGATCTGATCTGACTCCTTGATGTTGACGCGCGGGTCGTTCGCGCCCTGCGCGATCAGGAGCGGCTTGGTAATCTGGCCTGCCTTGAACAGCGGCGAGCGCGAGTTGAGGAACTCTTCCGCCTCGCCCATGCGCTGGGTGAACATGGCCTTGATCGGCCCCCAGTAGGGCGGGATGGATTTGAGCAGCGTGTTGAGATTGCTCGGCCCCACTATGTCCACGCCGGCGGCGAACTCTTCGGGCGTGAAGGCCAGGCCGACCAGCGTCGCGTAGCCGCCGTAGGAGCCGCCGTAGATGGCGACCTTTTTCGGGTCGGCGTAGCCCTGCTTAATGGCCCAGTTCTTGGCGTCAATCAGGTCGTCGTGCATCTTCGCGCCCCACTGGCGGTCGCCCGCGTTAAGATATGCCTTGCCGTAGCCGGTCGAGGCGCGGAAGTTGACCTGGAAGACCGCGTAACCGCGGTTGGCGAGCCACTGCGCTTCACTGTTCAAGCCCCAGGTGTCACGCCCCCACGGCCCGCCGTGGACGTTCAAGACCATCGGCAGGTTCTTCTCCGGCACACCGACGGGCAGCGTCAGGTAGCCGTAAATCGTCATGCCGTCGCGCGCCTGGAAAGAGACGGGGCGCATCCGCGCCAGCGTGTACTTTTCGAGCGCCGGCCGGTTGCTGAAGAGCAGCGTGGCCTTTTTACTCGGGCGGTCGTAGGCGTAGTAATAGGTGGGGCCGTTGTCCATCACGTAAGAGACGAGCCAGGTCTTGTCTGCGTCGTCGCGGCTCGTGACGTTGAAGTCGCCGTCGCGCACTTTCCTGAGCGCGTCGAAGTCCGCCTTGATCCCTTTGTCGATCACCTCCCACTCGCTGCGCGCGCGGACGAAGCGGACGGCCTCAAGGTTTTTGCGGGTCGGGTGAGCCATCACGCCGCCGACATCGTACTGCTTGTCCTCGGCGACGACCCGTTGCTTGCCTGTGGCGATGTCCACCTCGACGAGACGGCCGGCGTTGGCGTCCACGCTGGAGGTGAGCCAGAGCTTTTTGTTGTCGGGCGAGAAGCCCTCGACGCCGCTGCGGAGGACTTCGTTCGGCCCCCACTTCATAAAGCTGCGCCAGGGCGACTGGTCGTCGTCGCGGACGAAAAGCTCCGTTCCGCCGTCGGGCAGGAGTTTCTGCGCCGTACGCACGCGCAGCTCGTTGTCCACACCGTAACTGGCTATGCCGTCCTTGTTCTCGACGATCAGCTCCGTCTTGCCCGTCTTGAGGTCGATACGGTGAACGTCGTGGTTTCGCGGGTCGCGGTTGTTGAGGCCGACCAGAATCACGTCAGGGAATTTCGGATCGACGGCGATGACGCGCGCCTGCACCTTCTCGAAGGGCGTCAGGTCGCGCGTCTCCTTCGTCGTCAGGTCTGTTTGATAAACGTGCCAATTCTCGTTGCCGCCCTCGTCCTGCAAGTAGAGTATGTGGCGGCTGTCCTGTTGCCAGAAGTAGAGGCGGACGCCGCGCTTCTTGTCCGCGGTGACGACGCGGTCGTCACCGCGGCCGACGGTGCGGACCCAGACGTTGAGCACGCCGTTGTCGGGGGCCAGGTAGGCGATCATCTTTCCGTCCGGGGAGATCTGCGGCCCGGCCTTCTCCGGGTTGCCGAAGAGCACGTCGCGTGGGATTAAGGCGGGCAGTTCTGCGAACGCCTGGGTAGCGAAGAGGAGCAGGAAAACCAGGCCCGCTGCCAGACGCCAGTGTCTTTTCATGATGGAACCTCCAATAATCGAATCAATCTAATGCCCGTAGCGAGGCGGTGAGAAAATGTCGGATTAATCTGGCCGCCCGTGTAGAAACGGGCGGCCGAAGGTTTTATTACACTAAAGTTTTACGAACCCGGCTTGTCGGCTTCCCAGTCGGTGTGAATCGCGCCCAGTTCGGGCTTGTCTACGCGCTCGTAGGTGTGCGCGCCGAAGTAGTCGCGCTGCGCCTGCGTGAGATTCTGCGGCAGGTCGGCCGTGCGATAGGAGTCGAAGTAGGCGAGGCTCGCCCCCATCGCCAGCACGGGGACGCCGTGCGCTTGCGCAACGCTCACGCACGTGCGCCAGTTATCCTGCGCCCCCTCCATCCACGCGCGGAAGTCTTCGTCGAGGAGTAGATTTGTCAGCCCCGGCTCGCGCTGGTAGGCCGTCTTGATCGAGTCCAGGAAGCGCGCGCGGATGATGCAGCCGCCCTTCCAGATGCGCGCCATCTCGGAGAGATTGATGTCCCACTTGTGTTCCATTGACCCTGCGCGGATGAGGTTGAAGCCCTGCGCGTAGGAGCAAATCTTCGAGGCGTAGAGCGCGTCGCGCACGGCGTTAACCAACTCGCGCTTGTCTCCGGCCCACGCCTTCGCTTGCGGCCCCTTGAGGACGCGGCTCGCCGCCACGCGCTCTTCCTTCAAGGCCGAGATGAAGCGCGCCTCGATGGCCGCGATGATGGTCGGAATCATCACGCCCAGGTCGAGCGCGACCTGCGCCGTCCACTTGCCCGTTCCCTTCTGCCCGGCCTTGTCCAGAATCAAGTCGACGAGCGGGCGGCCAGTCTCCTCGTCCTTCACGCGGAAGATTTCCGAGGTGATCTGTATCAGGTAGGAGTCGAGCGTTCCCTTATTCCACTCGGCGAAGGTGTCTGCCAGTTCGTCCGCTTGCATCCCGAGCACGCGGCGCAGGATGTCGTAGGTTTCGGCGATTAGTTGCATGTCGCCGTACTCTATGCCGTTGTGAACCATCTTGACGAAGTGGCCCGCGCCGTCCGGGCCGACGTAGGTCGTGCAGGGACCGTCCTCGGTCTTGGCCGCGATGGCCTCCCAGATGGGCTTGATCTCGTCGTAAGCCTCGCGCGCCCCGCCCGGCATCAGCGACGGCCCCCAGAGCGCACCCTCCTCGCCGCCCGAAACGCCAGAGCCTATGAAGCGCAGATTCTCGGCGCGCAGAGCGGCCTCGCGCCGCTGCGTGTCCTCGAACCGGGAGTTGCCGCCGTCGATCAGGATGTCGCCGGCTTCGAGGTACGGCTTGAACTGGTCAATCGTCCAATCGACGGGCGGGCCAGCCTTAATCATCATCATGATGCGGCGCGGCCGCTTCAGGGACTTAACGAACTCTTCGGGCGTCCTCGTGCCGACGAAGCGCTTGCCCTCGCCTTCCTGTGCCAGAAATTCGTCCACAGACGCGGCCTCGCGGTTCCAGACCGCGACCGCGTAACCGTTGCGCTCCATGTTGCGCGCCAGGTTTAGCCCCATGACGCCCAGCCCCGCCATTCCGATGTCAGCTTCAGCCATCGCTCACCAGTCCTCCAGGTTTTTCTCGCCCGATCTCTTTAGCCCAAGCATACCACGTTTGAAGTTTGGTATGCTGTGGGCGTGGCGGGTTTCACTTCCATCGAATCTACGCGGCTCATCCTGCGCCGCTTCGCGGACACGGACCTCGAAGCGTTCCTGGCCTACCTCAACGACCCGCTGGTCGCGCGCTACCAATCCTGGGAGTCGTACACGGAGCAACAGGCGCGCGCCGTCATCGAGCAACAAAAGACACGCTCGCCCGGCCGGCCCGGCGAGTGGTTCACCTTCGCCCTGGAATTGAAAGAGACGGGCGCGCTCGTCGGCCACGTCGCGCTGAGGATGACGGACGAGAGGCAGGCCGAGATAGGCTTCACCGTGGCGCGCGCCTTTCACGGCCGCGGGCTGGCCTGCGAGGCTGCCAGGAGCGTCCTCGACTACGCCTTCGCGGAACTGAATCTGCATCGCGTGACAGCGATCACGGACGTGGAGAACGAGAAGTCCGCGGCGCTGCTCGAACGTTTGGGGATGCGGCGCGAGGGCCACTTGATTCAGAACATCTGGTTCAAGGGGCGCTGGGGCAGCGAGTACCTCTACGCCGTCCTGCGCGACGAATGGCTGAAGGGGCGCGGGTCAGACCTCGTCAGTCCTGATGTACTTCAGCGGCGAGTCTGTGAGTAGCCCGCGCAGCTTATCCATCTGTTCCTCCGTGCCTTCTTTCATCCACGGTTCGCTAGCGATGGCGAACGCCTCCTGAAGTTTCTGCTCGGAGGCAGCCTTGTCCCCGATGCCCAGGTAGGCTTCGGCCATCGTCGCCAGGGGCCAATACCTCTGCGCTTCCCCCAGGTTCTCATCGGCGAGCGTCGCCTCGCAAATGGAGAGGACTTCGCGGCGGACCCGCTCGGCCCGCACGAAGCAGGCGACGGCGTCGGCCCGCGCGGCCGTGGCCTCTTCGGCGGTCGCGGCTGAGTCGGCGCGCTGGCACGCGTCGGCGGCGCGTGCGTTGAGGAGAAAAGCGAGGTTGATGCCGTTGTAGTAGTCGTTGCGAATGTAGAAGCCTCGCTCGTAAGCGTGGACGGCTTCGTCCAGATAACGCGTCTCTCCGGTGATCTCCAAGAGCCGCTTGTGTACCGCGCCCCAGAGCCCAAGCGTCTCTGTGTCGTTCGAGGTCTCTGGGTGGAGCGCCGTCAGCATCTCGCGCGCTTCTTCGAGCGCCGCCTGCGGCGGCAGTTGCTTGTCTTTGTAGGTGGCGAAGGCGAGCCGCTGGATGATGTAGGGGTCTTCCGGCTTGAGCGCGCGCGCCGCGCCGAGCATCTGTTTAGCCACGGCGAAACCGTTCGTTTTGATCGCCTCGTTCGCCTGCTGCATGAGCACGTGCAGGGTGATGTCGCTCGCCTGCGACCCGGCCTGCGGCGACGGCGCGGCCTGCGCGGCCTGCGCGGCAACGTCCTTCGCCAGCCGCCTGATTTCCGGCGGCGTCAGGCCGTTGAGGAATTGGTAGACGGGGCTGTCGTTTTCCTGCTGCGCGAGGATGACGGCGAGGGCCTGCTTCAGCTCGGCGCTGAATTTGCGCGCGTCGCCGACGCCGATGTCGTCGCCTAGATGGCGGTATTTGCGAATGACGATGTGGTTCACGTCGAACGGATAGTTGAGCTTGTCCTCCGCGATGACGATGGTCGAAAAGGGCCTGAGCGCGTGACGCACGCCCAGCTCGTAAAAGGCGTTCGGGTTGTAGGTCGAGAGGTCTGCGATGACGATGTCGGCCTGGAGTAATTGCTCGTACATCGGCACGTCTATGATGCCCGAATGGATGATCTCGTCGGCGCGGACGCATTTGAGGCCGGCGTCCTCGACGGCCGGCTTGATCATGTTGTGATAGGAGGCGTCGAGGTTCAGCTTGCGCCCGGTCTGGAAATCAACCTTCTCACCGAAGCCCATGACGACGAAGCAAGTTTTCTCCACTGCTGAGGGGGCCGTTTCTTCAGGCATTGGTCATCTCCTTGTTGCGGTCGAGGCAGAAGAAAATAGTGACGCGTCGTTCGGAGGAAGACGCGCGGGAGCACGTCGCCCGTGAAGACATCCAGGCGCGCGAGCGCCCGCGTCAGGCGCTCGTGATGCTGGCGCGTTCGTCGGCGGTCGGCGGTCGGCGGCGGAAGCGGTGCGTGACGGGGCGGCGGCGGCCGATGCCGATAGCGTTTTTAGAGATGATGAGCGTCGGCGGCAATTGCCGACGCTTGAACTCGTTGGCCGGCGACTCGACGCGGTTCAGCAGATCGTAGACCATCAACGGGTCGTGGCCCGCCGCGATGATCTCCTCGGGCGTCGCCTTCTGCTCGAAATAGAGCTGGAGGATGGGGTCTATCTTGTCGTAGGGCGGGAGCGACTGGTCGTCGAACTGACCGGGCGCGAGTTCCGCCGAAGGGCGCTTGTCAATGATCTCGCGCGGGATGACCTCGGCCTCGCGGTTGTAGTGGCGCGCGAGCGCGTAGACCTCGGTCTTGAGCAGATCGCCGAGCACGGCCAGCCCGCCATTCGTATCGCCGTAGAGCGTGCAGTAGCCGAGCGCAAGCTCCGACTTGTTGCCGGTCGAGAGCAGCAGCCTTCCTTCCTTGTTCGAGATGGTCATCAGGATGTTGCCGCGCAGCCGCGACTGTAGATTCTCGGCCGCCAGCTCCTCGCCTCCGCGCGTGGGCTTCAAGAGGCTCAGCTCCTTCGACAGCGCCTCGAAGGCGGAGCTGATGGGGTGCTCGATGGTCTTCATGCCGAGGCGGCGGCCGAGTTCGACGGAGTCGTCCACGCTCCCGCGCGACGAGAAGGGCGAGGGCATCATTACGGAGAGCACGTTCTCGGAGCCGAGCGCCTCGCAGGCCAGCGCCGCGACCACGGCCGAGTCGATGCCGCCCGACAGACCCAGCACGGCCGTCGTGAAGCGGTTCTTGCGCGCGTAGTCGTGTATCCCTAAGACGAGGGCGCTATGCACCGTCTCGATGTCGTCGCCGGGCAGGCAGTAGTCGTGCGCCACGCCGCAGTCCAGATCGACTGTCCCGAAGAACTCCTCGAAGGGCGGGGCCTGCAAAATTATTTCGCCACGGCAATCCGCGACGATGCTCGCGCCGTCGAAGATGATGCCGTCGTTGCCGCCGACCAGATTGACGAAGACGATGGGGAGGCCCGCGGCCTTCGCGCGGTGCGAGACCATCGCGCACCGCTGGCCCATTTTCCCCTTGTTGAAGGGCGAGGCGTTGATCGAGACCAGCACGCTCGCGCCCATCTCGATCAGCTCGTCCGCAGGGTCGTGCGCGTACATGCGCTCCTTCCAGAACGTCTTGTCGTTCCAGAAGTCCTCGCAGATGGCGACGCCCAGGCGCGCGTCGCCGATGGGGAAGAGTTGGCGGACGCGCGACGGCTCGAAGTAGCGCGGGTCGTCGAAAACGTCGTACTCGGGCAGGAGCGTCTTGTCGGCGAAGCCCAGGAGCTTGCGGTTGCGAATCACCGCCGCGGAGTTGTAGAGCCTGCGGCCCGCCCCCTGCTCTGTGGGCCGGACGGTGCCGACGACCGCCGTCAGCCCCTCTGTCGCCTCGATGATCTTTTCGAGCGGAGCCAGAGAAGAGCGCGCCATGTCGCGGTCGAGGAACCAGTCGAAAGACATGTAGCCCTGCACGCAGGTTTCCGGCAGCACGACCAAATCCGACCTGTCCCTCTTGGCCCGCTCGATGGCCCGCAGAACGCTCGCCGTGTTGCCCGCGTAATCGCCGTTCGTCGTGTTGATCTGTCCGATGGTGACGCGCATACTGTAAATTCCCGATTTGAGCCCTAGTTTTCGCCTCGCCTCAACGTCAAGCCGCTTCTACGTACTCGGCTATGCTAGACGGTTCCGGGATCGTCAGACCGTCCTCACGCATCCCCCGCAGGTGCATGTCAATAGCTTTACGCATCCGCTCCCTGATCTCTTCGATGGTCTTGCCGGTGGCGATACAGCCCGGCAGATCGGGCAAGTACGCCGAATAGTTTCGCTCACCTTTCTCGATGATCATGGCGTAGCGCATCATTATTTGCGAATTAATTATTGCCCCTTTCAACAGGGAGCGCAAATCAAAATCATGTTTCCGGCCTCGGTAATGGTTAGGTCTGATGTTGAGTGAGAAGAAAGTCGGACTCACCGCAGAGACGCAGAGAGCGCAGAGGGGGCGCAGAGGTGTTGAATATCACTCAAGCCTCTGCGCGTCCTCAGCGTCCTCTGCGTCTCTGCGGTGAGTGCCTCTTCGCGAATCATTCAAGCTCAAACCGAACTACTCCTGCCCTAGCCTCACCGGCCGTCTTCACAACTTTTTCAGCGAACTTTCAGAACTTGGGCCGGGCCTTTCGCGCGTTAGCTTTTAGGTGCGACGACCCGTCAAACCCGTTCCGGCCCGTGTGCCGGTGTTGGAGGATTTGCGATGAGAATTCTGTTGTTGCTGATTTTACTGCTCGCCCCGGCCGCGGCTTTCGGGCAGCACGGCCACGCGGCGACTGAGGCGAAGCCCGCGCGGCTCGAAGCCGGTCTGGGTCCGGTCCATCACCCTGTCTCGACGAAGAACGCTGAGGCGCAGAAGTTCTTCGACCAGGGGCTGGCCTACGTCTACGCTTTCAACCACGAGGAGGCCGTGCGCTCCTTCAAGCGCGCGGCGGAACTAGACCCCTCGCTTGCGATGGCGCGCTGGGGCGTGGCGCTCGCCCTGGGCTCTAACTACAACCTGCAAGCCGACGCGCCGCAGCTCAAGGAGGCGTACGCGAACCTGCGCGCGGCGCAGTCGCTCGCAGCCGGGGCCACCGAGCGCGAGCGCGCTTACATTGAAGCCCTGGCGAAAAGATATTCGGACGCTCCCGCTGAAGCAGACCCGCAGAAGCTGGCGGCCGCTTACAAGGCGGCGATGAATGAGCTGGTCAAACGCTACCCCGAAGACCTGGACGCCGCGACGCTGTACGCGGAGAGCATGATGAACCTGCGGCCGTGGAAACTCTGGTCGCCTTCGGGGACGCCGGCCGAGGGGACTCTGGAGATCGTCGCCGTGCTCGAAAGCGTGCTCCGGCGCGACCCCAGGCACTCCGGCGCGAACCATTACTACATTCATGCCGTGGAGGCTTCGCCGAACCCTGCGCGCGCGTTGCCGAGCGCGAAGATGCTCGAAGGGCTCGCGCCCGCGGCCGGCCACCTCGTACACATGCCCTCGCACATCTACATTCGCACGGGCGACTATGAAGACGCGGCTCGCAGCAACGTCGCCGCCATAGGGGCCGACCGCGCCTACTTCGAGAAGTCTGGCAAGGCTGGCGTCTACCCGGCGATGTACTACAACCACAACATACATTTTCTGGCCTCGGCCCGCGCCATGACCGGCCGCTACGCGGACGCCATCAAGGCCGCGCGCGAGTTGGAAGCCAGCGTCTCGCCTTACGTCAAGGCGATGCCGATGCTCGAAATGTTCATGCCTTACGTGCATGTCACGCTCGTGCGCTTCCAGAAGTGGGACGAGATTCTGAGTTCGCCCGCGCCCGACAGCGGGCTCAAGCTCACGACCGCCTTCTGGCGCTTCGCGCGCGGCATGGCTTACGCCTCGCGCAAGCAGACGGCCGAGGCGGACACTGAGTTGAAGCAGCTCGCAGAGCTTATTCGTGAAGTGCCTGAGGACGCGCCGTTCGGCAACAGCAGCGCGCGCGGCGTGCTCGCGGTCGCCGAGAACCTGCTCGCCGGGCGCATCGCGCAGGCCCGCGGCGATAGACAGGCCGCGTTCGAATTGCTGGGCAAGGCTGTCGCGGCGGAGGACGCCGTGAGCTACAACGAGCCGCCCGATTGGGACCTGCCCGTGCGCGAATGGCTCGGCGGCGTGCTCATCGCGGCCGGTGACAACGCGGGGGCCGAGCGCGTCTTCCGCGCGGAGCTGAAGAAGCACCCGCGCAACGGGCGCGCGCTGTTCGGCCTCGCGGAGAGTCTGAAGCGTCAGGGCAAGAGGGCGCTCGCGCGCCGCGTCGGCCGCGAGTTCGAGAAAGCCTGGGCGCAGGCGGACGCGCCGCTCTCGGCCAGAGACTTGTTCGGCGCGGACGACGCTCAAGCGCAGAGCCCGCGCTACGCGGACGTGCGACTGCGGACGGGCGTCAGGCTACGCTACGCGGAGTCTGGCAACAGACGCGCCCCGGCGCTGATTCTGCTCCACGGCTACACGGACTCTTCGTTCTCGTACAGCCGTGTGCTGCCCGCCCTCGCCGCGAAGTATCACGTCTATGCGCTCGACCAGCGCGGGCACGGCGACTCGGAGCGCCCCGCGAGGGGGTACGCGATTCAGGACTTCGCGGCGGACGTTGTGGCCTTCATGGACGCGAAGGGCTTGAGGCGTGCGACCGTCGTCGGCCATTCGATGGGCAGCTTCGTCGCGCAGCAGGTGGCGGCAAGCGCGCCCGGCCGAGTGGAGCGGCTGGTGCTGATCGGCTCGGCGACGACGCTGCGCAACAGCGTGGTCAATGACCTGAAGCAGGCCGTGAACGCGCTCGACAACGACGGTCTCGTGCCGGAGAAGTTCGCGCGTGAGTTTCAGACGAGCACGGTCCACGCGCCGCTTCCCGCGGAGTTCATGGACCGCATCGTGGCGGAGAGCCGGAAAGCTCCGGCGCGCGTGTGGCGCGCGGCCATCACCGCCATCTTCGCGGACGAGCCCGGCGATCGGTTGGGTCGGATTAAAGCGCCGACGCTAATCATCTGGGGCGATCGCGAGACGGTCTTTCTGCGCGCCGAGCAGGACGCGCTCGTCAAGACAATCGGGGACGCGACCCTGAAGGTCTACGCCGAGACAGGCCACTCGCCGCACTGGGAGCAGCCCGACGAGTTCGTCAAAGACCTCGAAGACTTCATCGCCCGCACGTAAGTAATGACCCCGGAGGGGTCGCACATGATAGCCAGGGGTAAGCGCGAAAGCGCGCCACCCCTGGTAATGTGCCAAATATGAATCCGACCCTGAAAGGGTCGCGCCTCAACGTTGCGGTGCGACCCCTTATGGTCTTTGACAATTCAATCCGCTAATATCCACTGATCTGACAGTGGAGGGATAAAGCCATGTCGCGCCGTAAACGTGTCTTGGAGTTAAGCGAGGCCGAGCGCCTGACGCTCGAACAAGCGCGTGACCATCACCGGCTGCCTTATGTCCGCGAGCGGGCGGCAGCCCTGCTCCGGATCGCCAATGGGGAAGCCGCTTACCGGGTTGCCGTCACAGGCGTCTTGAAGCCGCATCACCCGGAGACCCTCTACTCGTGGCTCACCAACTACGAGCAGAAAGGCATCGCCTGGTTACGCCAACCAGCCCGCCGCAAGCGGTCTTTTTCCCCCTGAACAAGTGCGCGCCATCTGCGCGCAGTTCTGCAAGAGGCCGCCGGCCGCCGACGCAGCGTCGGGCGCGCCCGCGCGTTGGTCATTGGCACACGCCCGGCGAGTCATGACGGCCTTGAGTCGGTACAGCCTCTCCGGAGTCTGGCGTCTGTTGCGAGCTTGGGGGCTGCGCTACAAGCGGGGGCGCTCTTACGTCCACAGCCCCGACCCGGAGTATGACAACAAGTGCCAGCGGATCACTGTGGCTTTGGAGGAGGCGGCAGCCGCGCCCGGTCGCGTCATTGCGCTCTACCTGGATGAGTTGACCTATTACCGCCAGCCGAGTGTGGGTCCGGACTGGGCGAGAGTCGGGAGCCGCCACCAGCCACTGGCCCGTTACTCCTACGCGGCCAACCGGAGGAGTCGGGTGGTGGGCGCGCTCAACGCCTTGAGCGGAGAGGTCAGTTACCACCAGGCGGCGCACATTGGCGTGCGAGAGTTGCGCGGCTTCTACGCGCACCTGCGCGCGGCTTACCCGCGGGCCCACACGATCTACGCCATCCAGGACAACTGGCCGATTCACTTCGAGGGGCGAGTCGTCGAGGCGGCGCACGAGGCAGGCATCACGTTGCTGCGCCTGCCGACCTACGCGCCGTGGCTCAACCCCGTCGAGAAGCTGTGGCGCAAGCTCAAGCAGGAGGTCTTACATCTGCACCGCCTGAGCAGCGAGTGGGAGACGCTCAAGCACCGAGTCGCCACTTTCTTGGACGGCTTCGCCCGTGGGTCTGCACAGCTCTTGCGCTATGTCGGGCTATTGCCGGTTTGAATTGTCAAAGACCATCAGGGTCGGAATATTTTTCCACGCGGTCCCAGGGGTGGCGCGCTCTTCGAGCGCTGACCCCTGGCTATCATCTGAGACCCTTTCAGGGTCAGGTCTTCCGCTTAATCTTCCCGTGCCCGCCGCCGCCGGGGGTCTCTACGCGCACGCAGTCGCCGGCCTCAAGCTGCCAGCTCCCCTTGGACTGGATTTTCCGCGCGCGGCCGCGGTGGATAATCGCTTCGCGGCCCTTGCTTCCCGCCTCGCCGCCGTCCAGGCCGTAGGGCGCGAGCCTGCGCCTGTCGGCCAGAAGCGACATGCGCGCGGGCACGAGGGTCTCTATCTCGCGGACGACGCCGTCGCCCCCTTTGCGTCTCCCGCGGCCGCCAGAGTTTTTACGTATGCGGTAGGCGCGCACGCGCAAGGGGTAAGCGTATTCGAGAGCTTCGGCGGGCGTGTTGAGGCTGTTGGTCATGTGCGTGTGGACGGCGCTCATGCCGTCCGCGAGGGGCCGCGCGCCCATCCCGCCGGCGATGGTTTCGTAGTAGGCGAACTCGCGCCCTGTGCGCGGGTCTACGCCGCCTATGGTCAGGTTGTTCATGGTCCCCTGGCTCGCCGCCGGAATTTTTCCAGGAAGCGCCTGGTGGAGCGCCTTGAACAGCACGTCCACGATGCGCTGCGAAGTCTCCACGTTTCCGCCCGCGACAGACGCAGGGTGCGTGGCGTTCAAAACTGTGCCAACGGGCGCGACGACTTCGACCGGCTCCATCAGCCCCGCGCTCGCGGGCACGTCGCCGCCGACCAGGCAGCGGAAGACGTAAGCGACGGCCGAGACGGTGATGGCCTCGACGGCGTTGATGGCGCCCGCGGTCTGCGGCGCGCTTCCCGTGAAGTCCACGCGCGCGCGCTCACCCTTCACGCCGACGCGGACACGAATCGTGACCTTCTCACTGCCCACGCCGTCGTCGTCGAGCGCGTCCACAGCCTCGTACTCGCCGTCCGGGATGGCTGCAATCGTGCGCCGCATCAAGCGCGCGGAGTAGGCTATCAGGTGCTGCGCGTACGATGCGGTTTCGCGCGCGCCGCGCCGCGCGACGATCTCAAGCAGACGAAGCGCGCCCGTCCTTAGAGAGCCGACCTGCGCCTCGAAGTCCGCGCGCCGCTCGGCCGCCCCGCGCACGTTCGCCAGCACGAGCCTCATCATCTCCTCGTCCACGTTGCCACCGCGCACAATCCTGACCGGCGGAATCCTCAACCCCTCGCCGTACACGTCCGTCGCCAGTCCCATAGAGCCTGGGCTCGCCCCGCCGATGTCCGCGTGGTGCGCGCGGTTGGCGACGTAGAAGAGAGTGGTCAGTGGTCGGTGGTCAGTGGTCAGTTTTGCTTGCGCTTGTCCACGTAGCCTCTTTCCTTCTTTCTTTCGTTTTTCACTGACCACTGACCACTGACCACTGACCACTGGCGCGACGAGCGTCACGTCGGGCAGGTGCGTGCCGCCCATGAAGGGGTCGTTGAGTGCGACGACGTCGCCCGGCGCGAGCTTAACTTCGCTCAGCGCGGCGGCGACGGCCATCGGCATGGAGCCTAGGTGGACGGGCATGTGGTCGCCCTGCGCGACGACGCGGCCCCGGCGGTCGAAGACGGCGCAGGAATAGTCCCTGCGCTCCTTGATGTTCGGCGAGAAGGCCGTGCGCCTGAGCACGAGGCCCATCTCCTCCGCGACCGAAGTGTAGAGCGCGCGGTAGATTTCCAGCGTCGTCGGGTCGAACCTCTGTTGGCGTCTCTTCTCTTTCATGGCTCGATGATGAGATTGCCGTGCCCGTCCACGGCGGCGCGCGCGCCCGCGGGGATAAGCGTCGTCGCGGAATACTCCGTCACGACGCAAGGGGTGCGCAGGCGCGCGCCCGCGGCCAACTCGTCGCGCGCGTAGACGGCCGTGCGCGCCGCGCCGCCCGCGAAGTACACGCGCGCGAAGTCGTGCGGCCGGGACACACTCCTTTTGCGTGTGCTGCGGGCGGCGCGCTGAGTCCTCAACTTCAACACCACGCCGACGGAGCGCACGCGCAAGGAAACGACCTCGACCCTGTTCGCCTCCTGCGCGTAGCCGTAGCGCGCCAGGTGCGCGCGGTGAAAGGCCGCCGCCACATCTTTTCCCCACCTGACTTCCAGCTCGAACGACTGGCCCTGGTAACGCACGGCGAGCAGGCGCTCGTGACGCTGCCTGTCCGAGCCGAAGCCCTCGCGCCTGAGCGCACGCCGCGCCTCTTGTTCCATCTCCCGAAAGACTCGCTCCATCTGCGGGCGGTTGAAGGCTGTGGCTTCGAGCATCACCGTGCGGCTCCAGTCTTTGACCACGTCGGACGAGAGCGCGCCGAGCGCGGAGAGCGCGCCGGCCGAGCGTGGAGCGATGACGCGCGGGATGCGCAGGCCGCGCGCCAGAGCGACGGCGTGCAAGCCCCCGGCGCCGCCGAAGGGCAAGAGGCTGAACTCGCGCGGGTCGTGGCCGCGCTCCACGGAGATGACGCGCAGCGCGCGCTCCATGTTCGCGTTGACGACGCGCACGACGCCGAGCGCCGCTTCGACCGCTGTCACACGCCGCCCCGCCTCGGCGCTCATCTCGCGTGCGAGCTGTGCCAAAACTTCGCGCGCCCTCTCTTCGTCCAATTTGAACTCGCCGCCCAAAAGCCCCGCGCCGCCGAAGCGATTGAGCACGAGGTTGGCGTCCGTGACTGTGGGCAACGTCCCGCGCCCGTAGCACGCCGGCCCAGGATCAGCGCCCGCGGACTCCGGCCCGACGCGCAAACTTCCGCCCTCGTCCACGCGCGCAATCGAGCCGCCGCCAGCCCCGACCGTGTGCATGTCCATCATCTGCACGGCGACGGGCAAGCCCGCGACGCTCGCCTCGTTCGTCATTCTCATCCCGCCGGCGTCGCACAGCGCAACGTCCGTCGAAGTCCCGCCCATGTCGAAAGTGATGAGCTTCTCGACGCCCGCGCGCCGCGCGACGTCGAGCGCGCCGACCACACCTCCCGCCGGCCCAGACAGAATCGTCCGCACGGGCTCCGCGGCCGCCGCCCCCGCCGAGATGGACCCGCCCGAAGACTGCATCACGCGCAGCCGAGGGGCCTGCGTTCTCAGCCGCGTCAGGTAACTGCCCATCAAAGGTTGCAGGTAGGCGTTGATGACGACCGTGGAGGTGCGCTCGTACTCCCTGTACTCGGGGAGAATTTTGTGCGAGACGGAGAGCGGAACTTCGAGGCTTGAGAGGGCGCGGGCCACGCGCCGCTCGTGCTCTGGCCTGACGAACGAGAAGATGAGCGAGACGGCGATTGACTCGACCCGCGCGCGTTTGAGCTTGCGGACGAGCCGCCTGAGCGCCGCTTCGGTCAACTCTTCGAGCACTTCGCCGTTGGCCGCGACGCGCTCTTGCGCGCCGAAGCGCAACTCCGCGGGGACGAGAGGCTCAGGGCGCACGGCCCCCAGATCGTAGAGGACGGGTCGCGCCTGCCGCCCTATGGCGAGCACGTCCTCGAAGCCCGCGGTCGTGACGAGCGCCGTGCGCGCCCCGCGCCTTTCCAGAAGCGCGTTCGTCCCGACGGTCGTGCCGTGTACGACCTCTATCTCGCGCAAGGCTGAGCCGGTCGCGGCCGCGACGCGCCTGAGCCCTTCCGTGATCGCGCGCGAAGGGTCTGCGGGCGTCGAGCTGA
This sequence comes from uncultured Acidobacteriota bacterium, assembly GCA_963848875.1. Taxonomy (GTDB): domain Bacteria; phylum Acidobacteriota; class Blastocatellia; order Pyrinomonadales; family Pyrinomonadaceae; genus QHXM01. The sequence continues at coordinate 1,280,732 of CAWKFJ010000005.1, read as the reverse complement.
TTTTGAAGACACGCAGGCCCCCGTCGCCGTCCTCGTAGACGAAGTCCGTGAACGTGCCGCCCGTGTCCACGCCGACGCGCACGACGAGTCGCGCCTTTTTCCCCTCTGTTTTCATCACAGAAAACCTTGCGCGCTTTCAGGACGTATAATCGAAGCCGCCCACGCCCGGCAATTATCTGAAAAGCTGTGACCCGCTTTTGGAGATTCGATAATATGACACTCAAACGCTTTTCGCACTTTCTCCTGGCTCTCGCGCTCATCTTCTCGACCGTCCTGACGCCTTTCCAGAAAGCAGCCTTCGCGCAGGCGACTCAGACTGCCGCCACGCAGGCTGCGCCAGACCTCGACGCGCGGCTCGCGGCCATCGAGAAGGCCATCGAGGAGAAGCGCAAGGAGTTGCACATCCCCGGCCTCTCGCTCGTCATCGTTAAAGATGACAAGGTGGTCTACGCGAAAGGTCTCGGCCTCAAGGACGTGGAGCGCAACCTCGCGGTCACGGCCGACACACTGTTCGCCATCGGCTCGTCATCCAAAGCCTTCACGGCGATGGCCGCGGCGATGTCGGCCGACGACGGCAAGCTCTCGCTCACGGACTCGCCGAAAAAAATCCTCCCCTACTTCAAACTGCGCGACCCGGAGGCGGACGCCAAAATCACCATCATCGACCTGCTCTCGCACCGCTCGGGCCTAGACCGCACGGACCTCTCCATGATTTCGGGCCAGCTCAGCCGCGAAGAGTTGATCAAGGTGGCGGGCCTGGCGAAGCCCTCTGCCAAGCTCGGCGAAAAGTTTCTTTACCAGAACGTGATGTTCGCCGCCGCCGGCGAGATCGTGGCCCGCGCGCAGGGGACGACCTGGGACGCCTTCGTCAAAGAGCGCATCTTCAAGCCGCTCGGCATGAAGGACTCGAACACGACGGTCGCGGAGACCTTGAAGTCGAAAGATTACGCGCTCGGCTACACCTACAACGAGGCGACGAAGGAGACTAGGAACGTGCCGATGCGCGAGATCGGCGCGGCCGCCCCTGCGGGGGCCATCAATTCGAGCGCGCGCGAGATGGCGCAGTGGCTCCGCTTGATGCTCGCGGACGGCGTCTTCGAGGGCAAGCGGCTCGTCTCGGAGAAGAACTTCAAAGAGCTGGTCGAGCCGCACAACAAGATTGCCGACAAAATCTCTTACGGGCTCGGCTGGTTCCTGCGCGAGTGGAATGGGCACAAGGTCGTGGAGCACGGCGGCAACATAGACGGCTTCAACGCGACGGTCGCCATGATGCCCGACCAGAAATTGGGCTTCGCGCTCCTGACCAACATCTCGGCTTCGCCCATCGCCCCGTTCGCCATGGAGACCATCTGGTCTAACTTCGCCGGCAGGCCCGAAGTGAAGATGGAGGCGGCGGGCGACCCCGCGCGCGAGGTCGGCAAATATCTACTGGCCGAGGCAGGGATAACTTTCGACGTAGACCTCAAGGACGGCAAGCTGATGATGAACGTGCCGGGCCAGCCCGTCTACACGCTCGTCAACATCGGCGGCCGGCGCTACAAGATAGACGACCCCGCGGCCGCAGGCTTCTTCGTCACCTTCCGGCCCGTCAAAGGCAAAGACGCCGAGACAGAGATGTACCTGGAGCAGCCGCAGGGCAACTTCGTCCTCGGCCGCGCCAAGACAGACGCCGCCGCGGCCGCGGACGGTAAAGCCGCAGACTACGACGGCCCGCTCAAAGAGTTGCTCGGCTCTTACCAGATAAGCGGCGGCCCCGTGCTTGAGGTCAAGGTGGTCGAAGGCAAGCCCTCGATGGTGCTGCCGGGCCAGCCACCCTACCCGCTCGTCGAGAAAGAGAAGGACAAGCTCGTCAGCCCTGCGCTGCCGGACACGTACGGTGCGACGGTCAAGCGCGACGCGGCGGGCAAGGTCTCTGCGCTCGTCATCAAGCAGCCCGAAGGCGAGTTTGAGTTCACGCGCGCGGCCGAAGCCCCTCCGGCCATCACGGTTGACGAGTTGATTGCGAAGATGGTCGCGGCCGAGGGCGGCGAGGAGAACATACGCCGGCGCAAGTCCAGGGTCATCACAGGCGAGATGGTCTTCGAGCACCAGGGGCTGACCGGGGCCTTGACCACGAGCGAGCGGGCACCGGGCGCCAGCGCGACGCACATAGACCTGATGGCGCTGGGCAAGAAGATCGGGTGGATTGAGGAGTATTTCGACGGCGCGCAGGGGGCCGAACTGAGCAGCTTCTCGCCGCCCGACCAGAAGGCCGGCAAGTCGCTCGAAGACGCGCGCATCAGCTCGGACTTCTACGGCGTGCTCAACTGGAAGACACTTTTCAAGACGATTGAGATTAAGCGGACCGCGAAGGTCGGCGACGAAGAGGTCTTCGTCGTCGTCAAGACACCGGAGAAGGGCAGCCCTGTGACCGACTACGTCTCGACCAAGACCTACCTTCTCCTGCGCCGCGACTCGCTCGAAACCAGCAACACGAGCCAGATCACCCTCCCCATCACAGAGTTCTTCAGCGACTACCGCCTGACCGACGGCCTGATGATCCCCTACAAGACCGTCACCAACATCCCCACCATCGGCGACATCATCACCACCGTCAAGACCGTCAACTTCGACGTAGACATCCCGGACACGGTCTTCCACGCGCCAGAGAAGAAATAGGAAGGCGTCACAATGCAGATAGACAAAAAGGGCGATCAATTGATCGCCCTTTTGATTTAATTTCCTGCCCTCGCCCTGACTCGAACAGGGAACCAACGGATTATGCGGGCCACTACGGCTTTCGCCGCCCCCGACGAGTTATCGTCGAGGTTTGTGGTCTGGACTATACCTTCGCTTTACGCGCTCGCCGTCTAGTCTCTCGACCTTCCTCGTAAAAATATGAGGCTTGGTTCGGGATTGCCGTCTTGCTTTCGCAACTTAGGTTTCCCCGAGTTTGGCGAGTTCTACAGGCGCGCCTGAAAACGAGTTCGTAAACCGACTCGCAGTGTGACGCGCCTGCAACCCTATTTTGAAAGCCGTGTGGGAACGTTCGAGCTTCCCAGTTAGGCTTTTCAAACAAACGAGTCCGCTGCTCTAACCATTGAGCTACGAGGGCACAAAGGGTCAATTAGCGCCGAGAGATTATAGGGGGCAGAGCGCGAGGCCGCAAGCGGGCGCAAGTTTGTCGCTGAAAGGTCGAAATCTTAGAGTCTCTCAGGCGGGCGAGTCGCTCTCTTTGCGTTTGAGGTGCGCGAGGAGGGTGATGATGGAGGCGAGGACGAGGACGATGCTACTGACGCCGCTGGTCATGGCCCAGAAGCGGCTCGTGCGGGCAGAGGCGAGGACGGAGTCGCCGGCCTGCTCGTTGCGCTGGCCCTCGGCGATCAGTTTGTCCTCCTCGGGCGTGTCCTTGAAGGCGTCCGACTGGTCGTAGAGTTGGAGCGCCTTTTTCTGAAGGCCCATCCCTTCGTCGGCCTGCGCGCGAGCCCGTGTATACATCCAGACCGCGAGGCCGCCGGCCATGAGACCGCACAGGAAGAGGATGACCGCCAGAAGTCGCAGCCTGTTCCTCATGCGCCGAGCAGGGCTTCGGCCTGCCTGAGATGGCGGGCCTCGTGGATGCCTATTAAGGCGAGCCACTCGTAGACGTTGAGCGGCCCGAAGGCCGGGTGCGGGTAGCTGGCCGTGTTGAGGTCCGCGGCCTCTATGCGCGGGCGCAGGGCGTGCAATTCCTCGCGCGAGCGGCGCAGCCGCCCGAGCGAATCGGCCAACGGGGCCTCGCCCTTCGGCCGCGCCGTCTCCGGCGCGACGTACTTCTCGGTGCGTGCGCGCTCGACGTGATTGTCGAGCGAGAAAGGCTTCATCGCAGCCCCGTTCGCGTTTGCTCCGCCCGCAGCCTCGACCTGCGCCAGCACGCCTTTCATGATGCGCAGCACGCTCCTCTCTATCAGCGCCAGGTGCTCCGCGATCTCAGCGACAGACCAGGCGTCCGGGGCGGTGCGCGCGGCAGTCTGCTCGTCGCTCAAACCTTCGACGCGCTGGTAGAACCGCTCGCGCGTCTCGTCTATCACTTCATAAATCTCCGCGACGCTCGTGTAGGTCATAAGGGGGGTTGCTCGCTCCTGTCTCTGAGAGTTCGGTCCTGGGCCAGACTATAGCACACGCGCAGGGCGGTGAAGTCGGCCGAGCTGCGCGGCCTGTATGCTGAGGGACAATTTGTGCCAGCGCTGGAAGGTGACGACGGGCTCAGACGCGTAGACGCGGACGTAGGCCGTCTGCATGAAGAGGGTCTTGTCCTCGGGCAAGTGCAGGCGGACGATGGGGTTGAAGGAGACGGGCGCGCCGCCCCCTTCTGAGCCGCCGCCCTTCTGCCCCTTCAGGTTCTTCTCGTCGTACTCGGCCGACGCCTTGAGCAGCGCGTCGCGCAAGGGCACGGTCGCCTGCGTCGGCGTCTCGACGGTGGCCGCGTCGTAGATTTTCACTTCGGCCTCGAAGCCCGCGGCGACCTTGGAAGCGTCCGGCGACCAGACGGGGCCTGCGTCCGTCAGGTGGTCGTCCAACAGCCGCTCGCTCCCGTCCGTCACGACGAGACGCGGGCGGCCCGCGGGCAGCTTGCTCTCACGCGCGCGCGCCTCCCACTCGTCCTCGCGGCAGGCGAGCGCGGCCAGGGCGTGTCCATCCGGGGCCCACGAGAGGTAAAAGTAGATGAGGCCGTTGCGCGTCGTCAGCGGGCGCAGCTCGAAGCCGTCGCGGTCGCTGACGTAGAGCTGCTCCGTGTCGAAGACCTGCACGCCGCCGACGGGCGGGGGCGGCGTGGGCAGCGGCTCCGGGCCTGAGTCCGGGAGCATGCCGGGCGGTGTCTCCTGTGCCAGCGTCTTGCGTCCGATGAAGGCTATCTGGTTACCGTCCGGGGACCAGGCGACCATCGGCGCAAAAGCGCCGGAGAGTTCCGGCGGCGTCAGGTTGCGCAGGAAGCGCCCGTCGGAGGCGTACATGTCTATGCGGAACTCGCCCTCCTGAGTCTCGCCCGTGTCGTAGAGGGCCAGGGCGCGCTGGCCGTCCGGCGAGATGACCGTGCGCAGGAGCCTGTCGTCTTTCCGCCGCGTGTCGAAGTCGTCCTGGAGCGGTTTGAGCTTGGTCTCCTCCTGAGGCTCCACGAAGGGCGGGGCCTCCGCGTCGGGAGTGAAGCCGTAGGCCAGTCGCGCCGCGGGGACCGAGGCGAGCGAGTTGGGGCGGACGGTCTTCTTCTCCCCTTCGCCCCGGCAGCCGACGAGCAGCGCGGGCAGGAGTAAAACGGACGCGACGATGGAGAGAAGAGTGCGACTCATTTGAAGGGCAGATGATAGGAAGGCGCGCGCACGCTTGTCAACGAAGCGGGCCTGGGGGTAGTGGGTTAGTTCAGAGTTGAGTGTGTTGTGCGTCGGACTCACCGCAGAGACGCAGAGAGCGCAGAGGGGGCGCAGAGGCTTGAGTCAACTCTCTGCGCAACCTCAGCGTCCTCTGCGTCTCTGCGGTGAACGCCGCATGAACACACACTCATCTTCAACCTGATCCACTACCCTCTGGCGTAGCGGACGCGCGGACGGCGCGAGGGCGCGCCGCGTCGGCGTGGCTTCGGCCGCGGCTTGGTCACAACGGGCGGGCGGCTCGGCGGTTCGGCGAGGCGGATGGTGATGAGCGGGTCGCCCATGATGTCGTTGCCGAAGGTGGGGTCCAGGAGGAGCAGAGCGCGCATCGTGTTGCGCGGGCTCAGGTGCGCCTCGTCCGTGCCGTCCTCCTCGACGCAGTTGTGCTCGATGGCGCGCGACAGCCTGCGCGAGAGCGACTCCTTGCCGGGCGTGCGCTCGATGAAAGCGCGGGCGGCCATCGCGCCGACCAGATCGCAGGTCAGCTCCTCAGGCCGCCGGCCGACGATGCGCATCCCCGTCAGCGTCGCCGCGCGCCGCCCGACCAGCCGGAAGAGCGGCAGCAGAGAGTCCTCGCGCCCGTCCGCGACGTGCGTCAATTCGTGCGCGAGCACGCTGACCATGCCCTCGTCGGATTGCAGGCCCGCCAGAAAGATTGTGCCAAAATAGATGGTGCGCGGCGTGCTCAAAATCACGGAGGCGTTGTCGCGCAGCTCGACATCGGGCTCGATCTTGTTGACGGCCCGGACGCGCGCGGCCGCGGCGCGGATTCTGAACTCTTCGATGTAGTATTCGTTCGACAGGTCGCGCAAGGAAGCGACGACCAGCTCGCGCGCCTCTGGCAGCAGGCGCTCGGCGCGGCGCAGTCCGGCGACGGCGTCCGGGTGCGAGAGCGGCATGGAGGGCCGCGCCTGCATCACGTCAATCGGCACGCTGCCCAAAGGGTCGCGCTCGCGCTCCGTGCAGACCGCGCCCATCGCGCGCTCGACGATGTCTGTCTCCTCTACGGGCGCGATCTCGCGCGGCTGGCTCGGCGGCGGCTGGCCGCCCTTCCAGGGGCTCTCGTCACGCTGCGCGAAGGCGCCGACGGTGAAAAGTAAGCAGGCGAGCGCGGCGAGCGTTGCTCTCATGAACAGGAGGCGGAGGATGGCGGGGCGGCGGTACTTCATCAGAAACGCATTATAAACGATGAACCTCAAACGATGAACGGCGGACGCGAAAAGCTCTTGCGCTCTCCTGGCTCACTTGTTCTTCCAGGCGGGCTTCCGCTTCTCCATGAAGGCGCGGACGCCCTCGCGCGCGTCTTCGGTCTTCATCAGTTCGTTGAGGTAGAGGTCTTCGACGCGCCTGAGCGCCTCCTCGAAGGGGAGTCCGCGGGCCAGGTCAAGAGCGCTCTTGGTCGCTTCGAGCGTGGGCGCGGAAAGCTCGCGCAGCTTGGCGAGCACTTCCTGTAGCTTCTGTTCGAGCTGCGCGTGCCGGACCACGGCGTTGACGAGGCCGAGCCGCAGGGCTTCCGTCGCGTCTATCAAGTCGCCCGTCAGGATCAGCTCGCGCGCGCGCTTGTCGCCGATGACGCGCGGTAAGAGCACAGCCGCGATGGGCGGGAAGACGCCGAGCTTGACCTCCGGCTGGCCGAAGCGCGCTCGCTCGCTGGCGATGACTATGTCGCAGCCCGCGACCAGCTCGCACCCGCCGCCGAGCGCCGCGCCGTCCACGACCGCCAGGGCCGGCTTCCCCGCTTGAATGAGCGCGCGGAAGATCGAATGGAACGAGTCGAGCATGCGGTAGATGGTCTCTTCGACGTGCTCCTCGACGGCGACGCCCGCGCTGAAGGCCCGCGCCTCGCGCCCGGCCTCGAAGACAATCGCCACGACCTCGCGCCGCCCCGCGCACTCGTTCACGGCGTCCGCGATCTCCTTCATCATCGCGATGTTGAAAATGTTGAGCGGCGGCCGCGCGAACGTCACCCGCGCGACGCGGTCCTCGATTCTAAACTCGATGCTCTGATACTTATCAGCCATAAGAAAATGTGCCAGAAGAAAATGTACCGGCGTCAACAGCCCCGTCAGGGGCGACCGACAATAGCCCAGCACTTCAGTGCTGGGTAAGAATGCGGGAAATTTACCTAGTCCCGTAGGGACGGCCGAATGTTTCGGCCGTCCCTACGGGACTCAACTTTATTTTACGGACCTCTTCCCAGCACTGAAGTGCTGGGCTATTTTCACTTCGTCCCTGGCGGGACGAGAATTTATTCGTCCGAGTTCCTGGTGCGGGCCTATCCACGCGCGGAACTGCCGCTGCTGCTCTGGCGTCGGCTGCCTGACCGGCAGGAGGCGGTAGTCTACGACCGATTGCGCGCCGAGCTTGACGGAGAGCGTGCGCAGGTCGTCGTCGCGGAAGAGGGTCAGGTTGATGGTATCGCCTGGCCGCTTCTCCGCGAGCCGCGCGAGGAACGATTGCTGGTTGACGCGCATCCCGTCGAGGGCCACTATCTGGTCGCGCGCGTTGAGGCCCTGCTCGTAGGCGGCCTGCCCCGCATAGACCCTTCTGACGACAAGACGCTCGTCCTCCTGCCCCAGGTCCGCGCCGAGCGCCGCGCGTTCCATCGCCGGCAACGTCCCGTCGCCCAGTTGCAGGCCGACCACGTTCAAGCCGGCGTTGTAGTCCAGCTCCTCGCGCCCGCGCACGTAGCGCGCGAAGAAGTTCTCCAGGCTCGCCCCGGCCATCTGCTCCGCGGCGCGCTGGAAGTCGGCAGGCGTGTAGTTGCGGTTCTTCTTGTAAAACTCTGTGTAGAGATGGCGCATCACGTCGTCGAGCGACTTCGCCCCGCCAGACAGCTTGCGAATCTCCAGGTCCAGGAGCAGGCCGACGAGCTGCCCCTTGTCGTAGTAGGAGATTTGCGAGTTGACCGAGTTCTCGTCGCGCCGGTAATACTTGATCCACGCGTCGAAGCTGGCCTCCTCGGCGCTCATCTTCAAGCGTCCAGGCGTGTGCTGCATCTCGCCGATGGCCGCAGAAAGCTTGCCGAGGTAGTCGTCCTCTGTGTAGAGCCCGGCGCGGCGCACCAGGAGTTCTCCGTAATACTGCGTGACGCCCTCTGCGACCCAGAGCAGCTTCGTGTAGTTCTCCTGCGAGTAGTCGAAGGGGCCGAGCGCGTCGGGGCGGATGCGCTTGACGTTCCAGAGGTGGAAGTATTCGTGGCCGATGAGCGAGAGGAAATACTGGTAGTAGGCGGGACTGCGGAAGCTGTTGCGCTCCATGATGAGCGAGCTTGAGTTCAGGTGCTCCAAGCCGCCATCGTCCCGCGTGTACATGTGCGTGAAGAAGGTGTATTCGCGCGCCGGCAGCTCGCCCATCAGCGCCACGGCCGCCTCGCAGATTTTCTGCGTGTCGCGGCGCATGCGCTCCACGTCGTAGTTCCCCTCGCCGTCGATGACGAAGCGGTGAGGCACGCCGCGCACTTCGAAAGAGACGGTCTTGAAGGAGCCGACCTCGACGGGCGAGTCGAACAGCTCGTCGAAGTTTTCGGCGCGGAAGGTGTTCGGCTCATTCGGGACGGGTGGCAGCTGCGTCGCCACCTTCCAGTCGCCGGAGGGGACGACGCGCAACGTCGCGGGCGAACCGAGCTGCCCCTCCGGGTACATCAGAATCCCGACGTTCGTCCAGTTGGCGTGGCGGTCGTTCAGCTCGTTCGTTCGTACAGACAGCTCGTTGGCGTAGACCTTGTAAGTGACGCGCAGCTCGCGCGCGCCCCGCGTCTCGACGCGCCAGGTGTTCTTGTTCGTTTTGGCCCAACTGAGCGCGCGCCCGCCGCTCGCGTCCGCGGCCTCGAAGTCCTGCGCGTGGCGCTCGAACTCTCGAATCATGTAGGAGCCTGGAGCCCAGACGGGCATGATGAGGTTGACCTGCGCAACGGGCCGCGGCAGGGCGAACCGCATCTCGACTTCGAGCAGGTGCGTGTGCGGCCTGGGCATAGAGACCGTGAACTTGACCTCCGCCTGCGCGGCGGCCGCCGAGATTGTGAGGAGAAGCACGGCCATTGCCAGGCCGGCGGCGCGTTGGCTGAACGGGCGCATCCTGAATCTACCTTCGCAATTTGATTTCGGGAGAGCTTCCGGCGAGAATCTTACTAAAAGCCAGAGGGAGAATACAGGAGAAAGAAGATGGGGATCATCAGTTGCCGGAATTGCGGGGCGAAGAATCGCGTGGACGAGGGAGCGGCCGCGGAGATGCAGCCGGTCTGCGGGCGCTGCGGGACGCCGCTCGACGCGGGGACGACGGAAGCAGCGGCCAGGCCGATCACGGTGACGGACGAGACGTTCGCGCGCGAGGTGTTGGAGGCGCGCGGCGTGCCGGTCCTGGTGGACTACTGGGCAGAGTGGTGCGGCCCGTGCCGGATGGTCGCGCCCGTGCTGGACGAGCTGGCGGCGGAATCAAATGGCCGCTACCGCATCGCCAAATTGAACATCGACGAGAACCCGCGCACCGCGGCCCAGTACAACATACGCAGCATCCCGACCATGCTCGTCTTCAAAGACGGCGCGGTGATAGACCGCATCGTCGGCGCGCAGCCCAAGCAGGCCATCGCCGCGCGACTCAGATAAGGGATGAGGGATGAGGGATGAGGGATGAAGTGAAAGCTCGTCGAGTCATTGACTCGACGAGCGGTTCACTCAACCACTTTCATCCCTCATCCCTCATCCCTCATCCCTACTCTTATGAAACGCTCTCCGCTCCTGGTCATCTTCGTCACGGTCTTCATAGACCTCGTCGGCTTCGGGATCGTCATCCCTGTGCTGCCGTTCTACGTCGAGGGCACGCAGTTCAACGCGAGCCCGAGCACGGTCGGGCTCCTCTTCGCCTCCTACTCCGTCATGCAGCTCATCTTCACGCCCGTGCTCGGAAGGCTCTCCGACAGGTACGGCCGCCGCCCCGTCCTGCTCGTCAGCTTAATTGGCACAGGCGTCGGCTTCCTCATCCTCGGCTTTGCGACGACGCTCTGGATGCTCTTCGCCGGGCGCATCATAGACGGCATCTCTGGCGGCAACATCTCGACGGCGCAAGCCTACATCGCGGACGTGACGACGCCCGCGGAGCGTGCGAAAGGGATGGGCTTAATCGGCGCGGCCTTCGGGCTCGGCTTCATTTTTGGGCCAGCCATCGGCGGCGTCTTAAGCCGCTGGGGCGTACACGTCCCCTTCCTCTTCGCCGCGGGGCTCGCCTTCGCCAACGCCGTCCTGCTCTACTTCACGCTGCCTGAGACGGTCACGTCCGATCACCCTGCGCGCGTGTCGGCCGCGGGCGCGAACCGCTGGGCGCTGCTGGCCGTCGCGCTCAAACAGTCCAGGCTCGCCTTCGTCCTCGTCATCTACTTCCTCTTCGTCACGGCCTTCTCGATCATGACGACCACCTTCGGGCTCTTCACGATGTTCCGCTTCGGCTACGACGCGCAAGACACGGGCTGGCTCTTCGTCTTCACGGGCGTCATCGGCGCGGGGCTCCAGGGCGGGCTCATCGGGCGGCTGGTCAGGCGCTTCGGCGAGACGCCGCTCGTGGTCGCGGGCGCGTTGCTCTTTAGCGCGAGCCTCTTCGTCATCCCGCTCGTGGGGCCGCGCACGGGGGTCACGACGCTGCTCGCAGTCGGCGCGATGTTCGCCATCGGCAACGGGCTCGCCACACCTGCGCTGATGGGCCTCGCCTCGAAGAGCGTCGGCCGCGGCGAGCAGGGCGGCGTGCTCGGCGTCACGCAGTCTGTGGCGAGCCTGTCGCGCACAGTCGGCCCGCTCATCGCCGCCTACCTGATTCACAGCGCCGTCTCCACGCTCGGCCACGACCAGAAGCTGCACGAGATGAGCGACCACACTCTGCGCGTCACTTTCTGGACCGCCTCCGTTATCATGTTCGCGGCCTTCCTGCTCGCCATCTACTTCGCACGCGCCTACGCGGAGAACTACCGCGTGGGCGGCCACGTCTCCGAGCCGGTCAAGGGCTGAAACGGCTTTTTCTGTTATTCTGACTTCTGACTTCTGACTTCTGACTTCTGCTTTATGCGTCCAATCGGCAAGTCACTGGAAGAGTACGGGCGGGGCGTCATCGGCGGCCTGATCTTCAGCCTGCCGCTGCTCTACACGATGGAAGTCTGGTGGGCAGGCTTCAGCGCGCACCCGCTCCACCTGATTCTCTATGTCGCGGCGACCTTCGGCATGTTGCTCGGCTACAACTACTACGCGGGCATCCGGCACGACGCCAACTGGGCCGAGGTCGTGATGGACTCGGTCGAGGAGATGGGCCTGGGGCTTCTGATTTCGGCGGTGGCGCTCCTGCTCCTCGGCCGCGTCTCGCTCGACATGACGCCGAGCGAGGTCGTCGGCAAGATCACGATTGAGGCGATGACCGTCGCCATAGGCGTCTCGGTCGGCACGGCCCAGCTCGGCAGCGGCGGCGACAACTCGGACACAGGCGAGGGGAGCCGCGGAGCCCGCGACGGCGCACACTTCGGCGGGCAACTCGTCATCGCGCTGTGCGGCGCGGTGCTGTTTGCGGCCAACGTCGCGCCGACCGAAGAGATCGTCATGATCGCCTCGGAAATCTCCTCGTGGAAGCTCTTGACCCTGGCGCTCGTCTCGCTCGCACTCGGCGCGGTCGTGCTCTTCCGCATAGACTTCACCTGCGCGAGTCGTTTGTCGCCGGCCAACGGCCTCGCGGCCATCGTCATCGGCTCGGTCATCACCTACGCCATCGCGCTCGCGTCGAGCGCCATGATCCTCTGGTTCTTCGGGCGCTTCGACGGCGAGAGCCTTATCACCTGCCTGGCACAGACGGTCGTGCTCGGCGTGGCAGCCACGTTGGGAGCGTCGGCAGGGCGTCTGCTGCTGCAATCGAGATGAAGAAAAAGAAGAAGGTGCAAAAGAACTGGGTCGAGTGGTTGGTCTTCGGCGTCGGGCTCGCGCTCGTCGTCGCCACGCTCGGCTACCTGGCCTACGACGCCGCGACCATCACGGACGCGCCGCCCAGCATAGAAGTCCGCGCGGGCGACCCCCAACGGCGCGAGCACAACTTCATCGTCCCCGTCACGCTCACGAATCACGGCGACCAGATCGCCGAGGGCGTGATGGTCGAAGTCGTCCTCGAAAGCGGCGGCCAGGAGAAAGAGCGCGCAGAGTTCACCGTCGCCTTCCTCCCCCGCCGCTCGACGCGCGAAGGCTGGGCCGCCTTCCAGACAGACCCCGCCACGGCCGAACGCATCAAGGCGCGCGTCATGGGCTACGAAAAGCCTTAGAAGTTTTTTAAGAGTCCCGTTAGGGACGATTGACAATAGCCCAGCACTTCAGTGCTGGGAATGCATGGCAAAAAATTCAAAGTCCCGTAGGGACGACCGAACCGGAATGCGGCTCCACGGTTCGGTCGTCCCTACGGGACTCAATATTTTACTGCCTATTACCCAGCACTGAAGTGCTGGGCTATTTTCGATTGTCCCTGGCGGGACAAAAGAAGCGATAACCTTTACACGGCTTCCTGCTGTGCCAGATTTCGCGGCGCTTCACCGCTTTTTAGTTTTCGTCCGCTGCTTGCGCCCCGTCAATTCCTCTAACTCGTGGCGGGCGCAATCAAGGCGCAGGCGTTCGGGGCGCGAGAGGTCTAGCTTGTCCCAGGGCACGCGGTAGCCGGGCGCTTGCTCCTTTGAGATGAAGAGGCTCAAGAACGCGTGGGCCGCGCCCCTGGCCGAGAGGCGGTGGAGCAGGGCGCTGCGGCCGACCCAGTATTCCTCGACGACCCACTCGCCGCCCTCCTTGCGGGCGACGACCTCTTCGATGCGCCCGACCATTTCGCCCTCCGAGTCGAACACCTTGCAGCCGAGCAGCCGTTCGAGATGGACTTCGCGCGCCGCCATCACCCACCTCCGGGGATGCGGCTGACGATGCGCTCCTTCAGCCACTTCTCCCAAGCCAGCACCGGCGTCTCGTTCGCGTCCATGTCAACCTCCACGTCTATCCCGACGTGGCCCACTTTTGACCACGGGATGCGAAACGGCTCGCCGCGGCGCACGCCCCACCTGCGCCCCAGACGCTCCACGAACTTTCCCAGCCGCGTCGAAATCCTGTGCGCCAGCGTGCTCGCGCCCACTTCGAGGTAGGCCAGGCGCGGCGGCTTGCCCTTGCGCAGCACGAGGACTATGCCGTCAACTTTCCCCATCGGACACTTCTCGCGGTCCCTCAACTGGTTGTCCAGCACGTCGCGTATCAGGCGCATCTTGTCCACAAGTCAGCCTCCCATAATCTGGAGCGGGATGGCGACGACGGCCATCACGAAAGTCAGCAGGATGATGACGACCACAACAGCGTTGCTGACGACGCCGTTGCGATGTCGGCCCAGATACTTCTCGTCGTTCATCAGAACCAGGAACGGCAGAATAACCAGCGGCAGGATAATCGCCGTCAGCGCCATCGAGAAGATCGTCAGCGTCAGAGGGTCGATCCCTGCGACCATCAGGAGCGAGGCCGAGAAGATGAAGACCGTGTAGGTGAGGCTGAAGCGCGCGTCCTCCGAGGGGTGCTGGTTCTCGCCCCAGTTCCAGCCCAAAGCCTGCGCCACGACGTAAGCCTGGTCGAGCCCAGACTCCAGGGCCGCGCCGAAGCAGGCGATGCCGAGCGAGGCCGCGAAGAGGACGAAGCCCCAGTAGCCGAAGGGCTCGGTCAGCACCAGCGCCGCCTGCTCGTAGCGGTCAATCTCTATCCCGCGCGGGAAGAGGACGAGCGCCGAGACGACGAGCACGCTAATCGAGACGAAACTGCCGAAGCTCATGCCGACGACGGCCACGCCGCGGTTGACCCCCAAGTCCTTCTCCGTCCATTTGTCCTCAATCGCGCCCGACGAGTAGAAATAAAAGAGGTAGGGGCTGATGAGCGCGCCGAGGATGGCGACGGCGATGAACCAGTAGTGCGCGCGGTCGTGCGCCGGCAGAGTTGGCACAAAACCTCCCGCGACTTCGCGCCAGGGGGGATGCATGACGAAGACCGCGACGACGAAGCAGAGCGTGACGAGGCCGAAAAGCGAAGTCCCCTGCTCGATGATTGTGAACGTGCCACGCCAGAGCAGGAGCCAGAGCGCGAAGGCCACGGGCAGCGCCCACCAGCGGAAGCTGACGCCCGTGACCAGTTGCAGCGCAATCGAGACGCCCCCGATCTCGGCCGCGAGCACCAGGAAATCGACGACCAATTCGGCCAGGAAAGGGAAGACGTAGAAGTTCGCGCCGAAGCGCTCGCGCAGGGCCTCGACAAGCGTGTGGCGGCTGACGGCGGCGAGGCGGCCAGACATCTCGACCAGGAAGACGACGCAAATGGTGCCGAGCGCGAGGACCCAGATGAGCTGAAACTTGTAGGAGGCCCCGGCCTGCACCGCCGTCGCAATCGCGCCCACGTCCAGGAAGCCGCCGATGCTCGTCAGGATGCCGAGCGTGATCTCCAGCGCCTTCCTCATGGCCGCGCGCCTCCCGCCAGAGACTTGACCGCACGCTCCTCTTCGCCGAGTCGTCCGAGCAATTGTGCCAGCGCCTCTTTGTCGCCGCCTTCAACCGCCGCGCGCATCTGCCCGATGGTCGCGCCGGTGGCGCGTGTCAGCTCCGTGGCCCCTTCCGCTTTTTGGCCCTGAATCGCCTGCGCCTCTTCCTCAAGCGTCTCCTCGGCCACCTGAAGCGTCTGCGCGGCGTAGGCGCGCGGCACGGAGCCTTTGAGCCACTGCTCGCCGACCATGCGCGCCGTCGCGGCCCAGGACGCGACCGTCTGCAACTCTGTTCTTAATTGGTCTGCGGGAGCGCGCGTGCAGCACGCGAGCGCGAGGATGAGAACCAGGCTGCATGAACGTCTTGGGCGCAACTCTCTTCAACCTTCCGCCGAGAAGAGGAATCCGAGTCTTACCGCAAGGGGGTTTCGTTGGCCCCATACTTACCGAAGAGGGCCGCCGCGAGTCAAGTCCTATTTTTACCAGATGGACGGGAGCGCGGCCTCATCTAACTCCAGCAGCTCGCCGTTCGGCAGGATGTGTTTGACGCTGGCGCCGCGCTCGCGCAGAGGTGTGGAGAGCAGGCCGACGCGGTGGCAGTTGGCGCGCGGGGTCGCGTGTTTGGTCAGGGGCTGCGATTCGGAGCACATAATGGCGACGCGCGCGTCCGCGGCGAGTTCCATGATGCGGTCGAGGCCGCGCTCCAGCTCCGGGGTCGGCGCGACCACCTTGCCGCCGCACTCAGGCAAGTGCTCGTAGCCGATTCCCTCATCGCGCAGCAGCTCTTCGAGCACGCGCCCGTTGTACTGCGGCCACCGCGAGCGCGCGATGCTCCGCACGTCGCACAACAGACTAATCCCGTGCTGCCGCAGCAGCCCCAGAAAATCCTCGAACGGGTGACGCCCGTGCCCTATGGTGTAAACGACAGACATAAAGCAGGAGTCAGAATACAGAAGTCAGAAGTCAGAAGGAAAGACAGACAGAAGGAACTTTGGTCGTGCTGTTCATTCTGACTCCTGACTCCTGACTCCTGTCTCCTGTAGTCTGTTGCGTATTTCGTCGAACGAGAGATGGACGAGGCTGCCGCCGGTGAACAGCTCCTCGTTGGTCACGTCCATGAAGGCGAAGGGGGGCGGGGGGAAGGTGTCCATCTCTTCGTCTGTGTCGAAGTCTGTTTCGGCGAGGATGAGGCCGCGCAGGTCGCCCAGGAAAACGTCAACTGAATACTTGCGGCCTTCGTGCTCGTACGGGTGGCGGTTCTTGCGTAGCTCGTTGCCCTCGAAGAGGGAGAAGACTTCATACTCTTCCTCGCTCAGGTAAATATTCGTGATGAGCGTGCGCGAGAAGTCGGGCGGGCTCGGCGCGTATTTTTGCGTGAGCTTGAGCGTCCATTCGTTCGTCGCAGGCCAGCGCGACTTACGCAGGCGCAGCCGTGTGTTTGTGATGTAGTTATCTGTGATCTGCGCGTGCGGGTCGCTCGTCTTGAGGCCGGGGGGAAGCTCGCGCAGCAGGTAGCGCCGCTCGCGCTCCGTCCGCTCGTACTTGCGCGCGTGCTCAGTCGTGACGCGGCCCGTGCCGATGCGTTTCAGTTGCCAGCTAGTGGGAGTCATGCGCCGACCAGCTCTTCATCACGCTCGCGCAGGAACTCTTCGGGCACGACGATGCGGCCGGCGATGGCCGAGGCGGCGACGACGTAGGGGCTGGCGAGGTAGAGCTTGCCGGGTCCGCTGCGGCCTGGGAAGTTGCGGTTCTGCGCGCTGACGGTGACGGTTTCGGGCGAGGGCGACGCGCCCGGCCCGGCGTTGATGCACGCGCCGCAGCTAGGGTCGATCAACTCGGCCCCGGCCTGCTCGAAGATTTCGATATAACCACGCTCGCGCGCGTACTCCTTGATCTTCTGCGAGCCGAATTGCAGGTAGAGCCGGACGCCTGGCGCGACGCGGCGTCCCTGCTCGACGGCGCGACTGAGCACAGCCGCGTACATGTCCATGTCGGCCATCTTGCCGCCCGTGCAGGAGCCGCCGTAAGCCGCGTCAATCTTCACCTCCGCCGGCAGGTCTTCGATGTTGACGCCGTTGCGCGGGTCGCCGGGCGTCGCCACCATCGGGCGAATCTGGGCCAAATCAATCTCGAACGTGGCGGCATACTCCGCTTCGCGGTCGCTTCGGAGAAAGCCTTTGCGCGCCTCTTCGGCGTCGAGGCCGCGCATGCGGACCAAGTAGTCGAGCGTCACCTCGTCGGGCTCTATGATGCCTGTGGTGCCGCCAGCCTCGACGGCCATGTTCGTCAAGGTGGCGCGCTCGTCCATGGGCAGCTCTTTCAGGCCCTCGCCCGCGAACTCAAGAACCTGGCCGATGCCCTTGCCCTGCTTCATGTAGTCCGTGGCGAGGATGTAGAGCATCACGTCCTTGGCGGTCACGTCGTCGCGGCGCTTGCCTTTGAGGACGAAGCGGACGGTTTCGGGGACACGGACGCGAATGTCCTTGGTGTACCAGGCGTTCGCCATGTCGGTCGAGCCGACGCCGAAGGCGAAGCAGCCGAGCACGCCCGCCATGCAGGTGTGCGAATCTGTGCCAATAACTAACTGCCCTGGAAGCGCTATGTCCTCGACCACGGCGTTGTGGCAGATGGCCTCAGAGCCACGCGCCTCTGTCCCGCCGTAGAGGCGTATGCCCTGCTCTTCGGTGAAATTGGCTTGCGTGATGGCGAGGCCGTCGGCGCGTTCCAACAGGCCCATCTTGCGTTTCTCGTCCGACATCACGCGGCCCAAAAACGTCAGGTGGTCGCGGAAGGCGTAGACAGACTCGGGCTCCGTGACGCGCGCGTCCTGACCCAGGGCCTGCTTGAAGAGGCTCTCGGCCATCGGCGTGACGTACTCGTGCGAGAAGCGCACGTCCGCCAGGGCGAACAGAGCGTCGCCGGGCTTGACGGCCTCGACGCCGATCTCGCCCGCGCCGACGAAGGCGTGGCGCGCGATGATCTTCTCGACGATGTTCATCGGGCGCTTCTGCGTCTCAAGGCGCGGCGGACGCGCCTCACCATTGAGCCGCGCCTTGTTGTAGTTGAAGAGGCCGCCGTACTCGACTATGACCCGCGAGATGGGGTCCAGGCCGCGCGTGAACTCGGCGAGCGGAATCTCTTCATTGCGGCGGATGCGCTCTATCAGGCCGAAGTCCGTCGAGGTGAGCAAGCCTATGTTCTGCGCGTTCT
Organism: uncultured Acidobacteriota bacterium; assembly: GCA_963848875.1. Classification (GTDB taxonomy): domain Bacteria; phylum Acidobacteriota; class Blastocatellia; order Pyrinomonadales; family Pyrinomonadaceae; genus QHXM01. The sequence goes on along the minus strand of CAWKFJ010000005.1, from coordinate 1,262,640 downwards.
GTCCGTAAATCTTCTCGATGGTCTTGGCGATGACGAGTTGCAGGCCCGCGGCCTTCTCCGCGTAGGGCGCGGTCTCGCGCGACGAGCCGCAACCCTTCGAGAGGCCGGAGACGACCGCCCCGAAGCCACCCTGCTTGACCTCGTCCTTCCTGACGGCCTGCTCGCGCATCCCTACGTAGACGTACTGGCCGAGCGTCTCGTCGTAGTAGAAGCAGACCCAGCCCGGCGTGATCTCGTCCGTCGAGATGTTGTTCATCAAGGGGCGCGACGGGTCGTACTCCAAATCCTCGCCGGCCTCCAACTGGCGGCGGACGAGGCTTGTGTCTTCGGTCAGGAAAAGGACGCGCCCCTCGAACCTGATGCGGTCGGGACGCTTCTCAATCTTCTCGGCGGTCATCAACTGCTCCTCTAAACTGTGTGCGCTTAAAATCGTACTTGATTTCGATAAAGGAGATTATAACCGAAGGGCCGAAAAAGTCGCAGGAGGGACGAGTCTGTACGCTGTCCGCAGATAAGGCTACATCCAAAGTTCAAGGACTTTGCAAGACACTCAGAGCAAAGAAAACGTCGCACCTAACCACTCGTTCAATCTGAAAGGCGCGCCGCGGCACGCCTCTCTGTTTTTCTTATTCGGTTGTGCGCCCCGCTTAGTGCTTGGCGGCGATCAATTCTTCTCTAGTCATAACTCGTCACCTCACTATCTTCCTTTCTACCTTTAACGCGCAGCGCGCGGGCGAAATAGATCATCTCAGGAGCGTGCCGGCCGGCTTCGTGAGGCGCGCGCGCGTGCCGTATAATCCCCCGCGGGAAGTTTGAAGGAGTAAGTGATGAGACGTTTTTTGGTAGTCGGGTTGTTAATAGTTGGCGCGTGCGCCGCCGCTCGCGCGCAGGCGGCGTGTACGATGTCGCTGGCCCAGGCCCCAGTGGTCAACGGCCTACACCTGGGGATGACGCGGGACGAAGCGCTGGCGCTCTTCCCTGGCATCCGCGCGGACAAGGAGATGAGCGCCGAGTTGGCGAAGCCGGCGAGCCCGCTCGGCGTCTCCGGCCTTTCCATCAGGCCCGAGAGGTATGCGTCCAAGGCGAAATTCGCGGGCGTCAGCCAGATCACGCTCCAGATGATCGACGGCCGCGTGTCAGACCTGCACGTCGGCTACAACGGCCAGGAGTGGAAACACGTGGACGACTTCCTGGCGAAATTTATAGAGGGGAAAAAGCTGCCGGCCCCGCACGCCTGGGAGCCTTACGTCGGCATGGACACGCAGCTAAAGACTCTCAAGTGCAAGGGGTTCGAGGTCAGCGTCTTCGCCGGCGGCAAGAACGTACACAACATCAACTACGTGCAGATGGTTGACGTGGCGGCGAAACAGAAATTGAAGGAGCGCAGGGACAGGGCCAAGGGGGAGAACTTCATCAGCAAGCCCTGGTCGATGTAGCCGCGCCGTCCGCAGCCTGCTAGCTGCGGACGGGATGTCTCTTGGCGTAGCTGTAGGCGGTGTAGGCCGCGATGATGTGGCAGACCCAGCCGAGCGTGCCGCCCGTCCCAATCCAGAAGCCCGGCGTGATAATCAGCCAGAGTAGACCCGCCAGAATCCTGCCGTTGTAAAGCTGGCCGACGCCCGGAATCAGAAAACTCAAAATACCTGCCAAAGCGGGGTCACGCATCTTTGCACTTACCTCCGTGCTTTTTATACGAGGGCGACGCGGAAAAGTTCGCGCCCGCCGCCTACGGCTCCTCGATTCTCCGCACGTCTACGATCTCGGCGCGGAAGGTGCGCAGCGCCTGCTGCACCAAAGGGTTCTGCTCGGCGACCTGGCGCAGGCGCTGTTTCTCAAGCTGCGCCTCCTCCTCTTTCGACGGAGGCTCGTCCGCGGAGCCGCCTGCGTCTCTCTCCTTGACGACGATGCGCACGCCCAGCTCGCGCCCGGTCACTTCGCGCGCCACTTCGCGCAGCAATTTGACGCTCTCAGGCTTCGCCAGGTTGTCGCGCAGGTGCTTGGCCTCCGGCGCGAACTCGACGTACAACTCGTCGCCCTCGACCGCAGCCTTGCGCGCGCCTTCGAGCGCGACGACCAGGAACATGCGGCTGCGGCGTTCGAGCGCCTCCTTGATGCTCTCCATAATCGAGCCCTGCGCGGGCCTGGCCGGCGCGCTTTGGGCCGGCCTGTTTTTCGCAGGCTGTGCGGCGGCGGCAACCGGCGGCCCAGGCGGCGGCACGAGCGTCAGCACATTTGATGTAGGTGGCGGCGCTGCGGTCGTTCCCCCTACGCCGCCGAACGGGACTTCGTCCGCAACGGGCTGCGCGTAGGCCGCGACCTCCGGCTCCGCGCTCTTCATCGCGGAGCCTCCAGCGCGCGGCGTCGAAGAAGTAGGCGGCGCGCCCGACCTTCCACCGCTGCTGCTGCCGCCCTGTGCCGTGGGCGGGGCCATTGTGCCGGCGACGGGAGCATTGCCTGTCCGCAGAGCCTCTTCCAGCGCCGTCAGGCGCTCGACCAGCGTGTTGAGCGAGACGACGCGCCGCATCTCCATCAGTTTGACGAGGCCGATTTCGAGTTGGTAGCGCGGGTGGGCCGCCGTGCGCAGATTGTTTTCGGTCTCGGTCAGCGAGTGGAAGAAGCGCACCAAGTCCGACTCGGAAAAATTATCGGCCTGGTTGAGCAGCGCGCGGCGATCCGCGACGGCCGTATCCAGCAACACGTCCTCGCCCGCGACCTTGGCGACCAGGAGGTCGCGCAGGTGCGCCAGCAGGTCGCGGCAGAAGTTGCGCAGGTCGTGGCCGCGCATCACCAGGTCGTCCACGACGGCCAGAGCTTCAACGGGCTTTTGTCCCGCAATCGCGTCCACGACGCGCGCCAGCATCTCGGCGCTCGCCAGCCCCAATGCAGTCTCCACGTCCTCGGCCTTGATGTCCGCGCCGGTGAAGCTGATGACCTGATCGAAGGCGCTCTGCGCGTCGCGCATGGAGCCCTCGCCCGCGCGCGCTATCTCGCGCAAGGCGTCGTCGGAGATTTTTACTTTCTCGGCGTCGGCGATCAGTTTCAGCCGCTCGGCGATCCTGGCCGTAGGGATGGTGCGGAACTCGAACTGCTGGACGCGCGAGAGGATGGTCTCTGGCAGCTTGTGCCGCTCGGTCGTCGCCATGATGAACGTGACGCGCGGCGGCGGCTCTTCCAGTGTCTTCAAGAGCGCGTTGAAGGCCGCGCCCGAGAGCATGTGGACTTCGTCGATGATGAAGACCTTGTAGCGGTCGCGCGCCGGCGCGATGGCGACGTTGCCGATGATAGCGTCGCGCACGTTGTCCACGCCCGTGTTCGACGCGGCGTCGATCTCCAGCACGTCAATCGAGCGCCCTTCCGCGATCTCGCGGCAGGAGGCGCAGGCCGTGGGGTCGTCAATCGCGCAGGGCTCGGGCGTGGGGCTTTTAGACTTGTGGCAGTTCAGGGCTTTCGCCAGCAGCCTGGCCGTGGTGGTCTTGCCGACGCCGCGCGCGCCTGAGAAGAGGTAGGCGTGATGCAGCCGCTCGTGCTCTATGGCGTTGCGGAGCGTGCGCGTGATGTGCTCCTGCCCCGTAACTTCCTCGAAACGTTGCGGGCGCCACTTGCGCGCGATGACCTGATAGGACATATAAAAGCCGTGAACCGTGAATCGTGAATCGTCAACGAAGGAGCGCCCTTGCTTCTTCTCTTAACGCTTCACGTTATTTCCAGGGTTTCCCCTGTTCATAAAGTCTCAGCCGGCGGCGCGCCTCGTCGCCGTCGCTCTTGTCGTAATCGGGGAATGACAAAGCCTTCCGCTGCCACTCTGCGGCCGCTTTGAAGTCGCCCGCCTCCGCGTAAGCCGCCGCCAGGGTGTTTAGGAACTGCGGGTTCTTCCACCCGGTCAACTCCGAAGCCTTGCGGGCGTACTCGACAGCCTTCTTCCCGTCGCGGCATCCATCTTTTTGGCACACAACCAGCAGCCGTGCCAGGGCATTGTACGCCTCGGCGTATGCGGGGGCGAGTTCTATGGCCTTGCCGTAGTCTGCGGCCGCGCCGTCGAAATCCTTTGCTTCGTACCTGACGAACCCACGGCCGTAGTAGGCGAAGCTGTTGCGCGGGTCTAGCTCAAGGGTCTTGTTGTAGTCGGAGAGCGCCCCTGCGGAGTCGCCGCTCCGGCGGCGCGCCACGCCACGGTTGATGTAGCCGGAGGCGTTGCGCGGATTTATCTCAAGGGCCTTGTCGAAGTCTTTGATCGCCCCGTCGTAATCGCCGCGCTCGCCGCGCGAGATGCCGCGCGCCACGTAAGTCTGCCCATCATCGTCGCCGAGCGCCAGAGCTTTATCGTAGTCGGCTACGGCCTCCGCGTAACTGCCCTTTTCGGCCAGGACGAGTCCGCGATTGTTATAAGCAGACCTGTAGCGTGGGTCTATCGTCAGCGCGCTGGTGTAATCCGCTATCGCCCCGTCGAGGTCGCGTTTGGCCGTTTTCGAGATGGCGCGGTTGTAGTAAGCCTTGGCGAGCCGCGGGTCGCGTTTGATGGCCTCTGTGTAGCTCGCAATCGCGCCGTCGTAGTCGCCCGCTTCGTTGAGCACGACGCCGCGATTGTTGTGGGCCATGGCGTAGCTCGGATCGATCTCTGTGGCCTTGGTGAAATCGGCCAGCGCCCCTTCGCGGTCGCCGCTGGCGAGTTTGGCCTTGCCGCTGTCGTTAAGCTCTAAAGCGGTCTTGGGGGTCTGGCCGTAGAGTGGTGAGACGGCAATCAGAAACCAGAGAAGCAATAAGGTCTTTGCAGGTCTCATAGGGGGTTGCATAAAGAAATTGCGGATTGCGGATTTAAGAGTGAAACAAATCCGCAATCCGCAATGAGATTGGCCAGACTCCGGACTGACCCGCAGCACACGCCGCCGTTGCTACCGTTGCTCCGTTCCCGGCCTGGCGGAGTTCACAAGGCAAGCGTTGTGCGGAGCCCGAAGTCTGATAAATTGTCAAAAACTCGATACCAGGAAGCTCGCTGCGAACTGTTACTCTACAGCATCCCGCGCGGAGCGCGCAAACGCGCGTGCCCTCACGTCCCATTGAAGCCCGTCTGCATCCGGCGCAAATTGGCCGTCGGGAACTTCCCAGTGGCGCGCACCATGCCGAGCACACGGTTGGCCTCGGCGCGAGTCTTCCCGGCGTAGACGGCCATAAAGCGGTAGTCGGAATTTGTGCCAGTGTAGTAGAGCGTCCCAGGCTCCGGGCACCTGTCGGCGAAGACCTTGTGGCGCGGGAAGAGCGCCTGCGCCTGAAGGCGCTCGGTCTCGTCAACGTGCGCGTCGCAGTTGCTTTTGGCGTTGACGCTCTTGAGCATCACGGCGTAGAACGGCTCCGACTCCCAGATGACGGCGTTCTTCGGGATGCGGAATTGCAGGTCGTAAGGCTGAAACATATTGGCCTCGCCGCAACTCATCGCCGGGTCGCCGCAGACCTGCCCGCGCCGCGCCTGCCGCTTCTGCGCCTCGCCCTCCCGCGGAAAACCGAGCGCCACGAACGCCACCGCGCCGAGCATGAGCGCACACAGCAATCTCTTTCTCATGAGCACCACCTTCGTCAAGGCAAAACGTAAAAGTCAAAAGGCAAAAGTAGGGACCAAACAATCCTCTTACTTTTGCCTTTTATCTGCTTGTAGTTTCTGGCGGAGAGGGTGGGATTCGAACCCACGGTACGGTTCCCCGTACACAGCATTTCCAGTGCTGCCAGTTCAGCCACTCCTGCACCTCTCCGGGAAAAGGGATGAGGGATGAAACAGACAAACGCCTTTATTTCATCCCTCATCCCTCCGCCCTCATCCCTGTTATAGTATTGCCAAAATTTCAAACAGCCGGCCGCCGACAGAGCATAGCCTATCACGGCTCGGCCTGTCACGCGGCCACGCCGACAGGTAGTGGGTCAGTTTGGAGTTGAGTGTCTGGCAGGTCAGACTCACCGCAGAGACGCAGTGCCAGCCTAGAGGGGGCGCAGAGGCTTGACTCAACTCTCTGCGCTTCCTCTGCGTCCTCTGCGTCTCTGCGGTGAACGCCATATTGGCACACACTCTTCTTCAAACTGACCCACTACCCGCCGACATCGGAGAGTGATGCTGAATCCAAATTTTTTTAAGCTGAAATCCTTGAGCCTGTCCGGCCTGTGCGCTCTTCGTCATCCTCCGACCAGGAGTCGCTCCTTGCCGCTTGCAAGCTCGTACACGTAGACGCCCCACTTCCCGTCCGCCTCTTTCGTGTAGACAAATTTTTTCCCGTCCGGCGAGATGTTCGGGTCTTTGACGACGCTGCCGTCGGCCACCTTGCGAGCCTTCGACCCGTCTGGCTTCATCGTATAAATTTGCGGCGACCCGTCGCGCTCCGACATGAAGTAAACAGTCTTGCCGTCGCGCGACCAGTAGGCGCAACAGTCGCGGGCCGGACTAGTAGTCAGCTTTTTCACGTTGGAGCCGTCGCTGTTCATGACGAGAACCTCCGCGGAGCTTCTCATCTTATTCTGGTCTTCCTTGGACAGCTCCCTGTAATACTTCTTGATGATGTCCGTCCGCGTGAACAGAATCTTTTTCCCGTCCGGCGACCAGCGGGGCTCCGTGTAGTTCGCGCTCTCGTCGCTGAGCGGCTTTCTCTCAGTTCCGTCGGCGCGGACGGCGTAGAGGGCGTGGACGACGCTCGCCTGCTCGTGGCGCGAGATGAAGACGACCCAGTCGCCGCGCGGCGAGAACATGGGCTGGTAGTCTATGTCTTCGACGCTGGTGAGCCGGCGCTGGCGAGAGCCGTCGGCGTCCATGACGTAAAGCTGAAGATGCTTGTCCCTTTGTGAGATGAAAACGATCCGTTTGCCGTCGGGCGACCACCGCGGCTGCTCGTCGCTCACCTCGGCGCTCGTCAGTTTGCGCAAGCCAGAGCCGTCCGCCCGGACGACGTAGATCGCGTGCTTCCCGTCCCTCGTAGACTCGAAGGCTATCTCCTTGCCGTCCGGCGACCAGTCCGGGTTGAAGTAGTAAACGGGCGCTCTCTTTTCCTGTGCCAAAACCGGGGCCGAGAGGAGCAACAGGGCGCAAGCTAAGAAGGCTCTCATAGTCCCTCCGCGAGGGTCGGATTACTTGTACTTGGGCGCGAGGGTCATCCCGCACACGGGGCACTCGCCCGGTCGCGCGTGGACGACAGTATCACACTCGAAGGGGCAAGGGGGACAGACGTAGCCCTCCAACACTAAACGGCTGCGGTCCACGCTCTGCGGCCTGGCGTCCTGGTTGGCCATCTGCCACGCCGTCCCGAAGACGAGCCGCGTGACGCGCGCCAGGTGGTCGTAGTCAATCGTCGCGGCCTCGTCCGACGGCTGGTGGTAATGTTCCGTCAGGCCGGTCGAGTAGTAGATGAAGGGGACGAGCTGCGCCTGAAAGTAGAGATGATCGGAGCCAAAGTTACGGCCTTCGGTCAGGTCAAGATTGATGTTCGTCAGCTCTTTGACGCGACGGTTCGCCTCTATCAGTTCGCGCGAGAGGTCGCCAGAGCCGACGATGTAAATGTAGTTGCGGCTCCCCGCAGGGTGCTTCGCGTCAATGCCGCCGACGCCGTCCATGTTGATTTCGGCGACGATCTTTTCGAGCGGGACGAGCGGCTCGTGCAGCGCGTAGTGCGCGGAGCCGAGCGTCCCCTTCTCCTCGGCCGAGAAGTTGATGAAGAGCACGGAGCGGCGTGGGCCGTGGCCGTCGCGCTTTGCCCTCATGAACGCCTGTGCCAATTCCAGTGTCGCCGCCACGCCGGAGCCGTCGTCCGCCGCCCCGTTAAAGATTTGGTCGCCCTTGAGCGCGGGGTCGAGCCCAAGGTGGTCGTAGTGCGACGAGATGACGACGACCTCGTCCTTGAGCCGCGGGTCAGAGCCCTCTATGAAGGCCAGCACGTTCTCCGTTGACAGCGCCTCTTGGCGCCCGACAGTCGTCTCGACCGTTACGCCCCCGACCTCGAAGACTACCGGCTTGAGCCCCTGGTTGATTTGCTGTCTGAGCCCTTCGACCTGCTGGCCGCCGGCCGCGAGAATCTGGTCGGCCAGCTTGGCGGAGATGGCGTAGGTCGGCGGGAAGGGCGATTGATAGAGCGACAGATAACCGACGCGGCGCGCGGCGAGCGAAGCCTGCGCGGCGTCGTCCGCGAACGCGCCCTTCATGCGCGGCCCCTGATAACGCACCACGAGGACGCCCGCGGGCTTGCCGGCCGCGAGCAGCGCCTTGCGCTTCGGCATCAGGCTGGCCGTCCATTTCGTCGTCTGGCCGCCGGCCGCCGGGAACAGGCTCGCCCCGTCCGCGCCGAGCGGTTCGTCCGCTAGAATCATGACCCACTTCCCGTCAACCGAAATCCCTTTCGCGGCCAGCGCGGCGAAATCGTTGTAGCCGAGCGCGTCGTCCGCGATGCCGTAGCCCGCGAAGACCACGCCGCCCCTGGCCGCCGTCGTACTCCCCGTCAGGAAGTAGGAGAGGTCGTCGTGAGTCTCCGCGGAGAAGACGCTCGACGCCAACGTCTTGCCTTCGCTCAGAACTGTCAAACGAGTCTCGGCGGGCGTCCTCCTGTTGAGGGTGAACGGCTGGAAATAGGCGTTGGGTGAAAGCGGGTCGGCCGTCCGCGCGATCCCCTTCGGCGTGAGCCCCATGAGCCTGTACTGCGAGGCTAGATACTGTGCGGCGAGTTTCTGCCCGCGTGTCGTGGCCTCGCGCCCTTCGAGAAAATCGGAGGCCAGAAAATAGAGTCGCGAGGCCAGCGCCTCGGACGTGATCGTCTGCTGGTAGCGTTGGACGAGCGCGGGCCGACTCGTGGCCGGCGGCGTGGCGTCCGCCGGTGATTGAAGCTCGGCGGGGGGATTGGCGGCGCTCTGCGTGATGTCCAGCAGGGTGGCGAAGAAGAGCAGCCCGCACGCCGCGAGCAGGAGGATTCTGGGCATACCGTGTGTGACGCTTGATAGTTTCATGGCGAACTCCTTCGGGTCAGGTAATCGGACGTTTCCGCCCGAGCAGGATACGCCGCCGGATTCGCGTGGGATGCGGGTTTGCAGTGAAGTGCGTCGAGGCTGCCGTCAACGGCGGAGGCCGGCGGGCGGGCGGATTCGACGGAGGAAGAAGAACGCGAGGCCGGCCGCGAGTCCCGCCGCGGCCCATTGCCACCAGTTGACCACGGCGAGCGCGGCCGACTCGCGCGCCACATGGTAATTCAGGTCAACGAACCTCTCGTGCGTGCAGCGCGCGTCCGAGATGTTCGTGAAGCCCGCGCGCGTGAACAGTTGGGTGGCCCTTTTCTCGTGGTAGAAGCTCGTGACGAGCGCGATTGACTGAAAACCCTCGCGGTCGCAAATCTCCTTGAGGCTCACGGCCTGTTCGGCGGTCGAGTGTGTGGCCGTCTCCATGAGGATGTCAGCTTCGACGACGCCGGCCGCGAGCAGGAACTGTTTGCTGACCACGGCCTCTGCGGGCGGGTAGCGGCCCACGCCCCCGGAGACGATGATCTTGTCCGCGACGCCCGCGCGGTAAAGCTCCGCCGCCCGCGCCAGCCTGTCCCTCAAGACGTAGGATGGCTGGCCGCCGGGCCAGACCGCCGCCCCGAGCACCACCAGGCAGTCGGAGCGCGGCACGCTCGTCACGTAATTCTGCGACCGCAGGCTGACGAACTGGAAGATGAGATAAAGAAGGAGGGCGACGATGACGGAGACGACGAACGGCTTGACCTGACCCACGATGCTCATAAGCCAGCATCTCATCCGCGCAGTCGCGCGCGGTACGTGGGGAGCTACAGTTGCGCCTCGTGGTCTGGCACAGTTTTACGGAAGACGCGGCTCGGCCAGCAGCGTGTCCGCGCCGCGCCCGCGCAGCCTGCGGGCCAGCTCGACGCCCAACTGCTCCGCTTCGGCCGCCGCGCCTTCGACCGAGTCGCGTATGGCGCTCTCGCCCGAAGGCAGCGCGACCAGTCCACTCACGCGCAGGCTTGAGTCTCGGACGACAGCGTGCGCGGCGATGGGCAACTGGCACCCGCCGCCCAACTCCCTGAGCAGCGCCCGCTCGGCCGTGCAGGCGGCGCGCGTCCTCTCGTCGTCCACGGCCGCGACCATCATGATTGTCTCCGCGTCCGCCTCGCGCGTCTCAATCCCTAGCGCGCCCTGGCCGACCGCGGGCAGCATCTCGTCTGTCTCCACGGGCGCGCTGATGCGCTCCGCGAGCCCTAGCCGCCTGAGCCCCGCGCAGGCCAGAATGATCGCGTCGTACTCGCCCGCGTCCAGCTTCCTGAGCCGCGTGTCCACGTTCCCGCGCAACTCCTTAATGTTGAGGTCCGGGCGCAGGCTCTTCAACTGTGCGACGCGCCGCGGGCTGGAGGTGCCGACGGTAGCGCCCAGCGGCAGGTTCTTAATCGAAGGCCGCTCAAGCGGCAGCCCTGCGCGCAGGATGAGCGCGTCGCGCGCATCTTCGCGCTCTGTGATGGCGGCAATCCCCAACCCCGCGGGTAGGACCGTCGGCAGGTCTTTCAGCGAGTGGACGGCCACGTCGATCCGGCCGTCGAGCAGGGCCTCTTCGAGTTCTTTAGTGAAAACTCCCTTGCCCCCTATGACCGCGAGCGGGGCCTCCTTGTTTACGTCGCCCGAAGTTTTAATGACCTCGATGGCGACCTCCGCGCCGGGGTACGCGCGCCTAAGCTCAGTCCTCATCCACTCGGCCTGCCACAGGGCCAGTTTCGAGCCGCGCGAGCCGATTGTTATTCGGGTCTTCATCTTGGTCGTCGGTTTCCTCCGCCTGGGCTGCGGATAGAATGCCTCATCCCGCGCCTCAAGCTCAATCCGCAATCGGGCTCCGAACATTTTAGGCAAAGCCGCTGAGTAGTTCGGCCCGATTTGTGGTAAATATTTGTTATGACAAATCAGGACAACGCCGACGCCGGAGCGAGCCCCGGCCCGAAGGTACGCCGCCGCTCGTGGCTGAGGCCGCGGCTCGACTGGTTGCTCGTGTTCGTGCCCGTGGCCATCGCGCTTAGGTTCGTGCCGTCTCTGGCCAATCCCACGGCGCTCTTCATAGTCTCGTGTCTCGCCATCATCCCGCTCGCAGGCTGGATGGGCCGAGCCACGGAGCACCTGGCGGAGCATTTGGGCCAGGGCGTAGGCGGACTCCTAAACGCCACCTTCGGCAACGCCGCCGAATTGATCATCGCGCTCTTCGCCCTCTCGAAGGGGCTGACGGGCGTGGTCAAGGCTTCCATCACGGGCTCCATCATCGGCAACGTTCTGCTCGTCCTGGGGCTCTCGTTCCTGTCGGGCGGGGTGAAGTTCCGCAAGCAGAAGTTCAACCGCACGGCCGCAGGCGTCTCCGCGACGGCGCTGACGCTCGCGGCCATCGCGCTTATCATCCCGACCATCTTCCACCACGCGGCGCAGACTGTGCCCGTCGAGCAGGGCGGCTGGACGCCGGAGAAGGAGCAGGGCCTGTCACTCGCCATCGCCGTCGTGCTCTTTCTGACCTACGCGCTGACGCTCCTCTTCTCGCTCGTGACGCACAGGGAACTTTTCGGCGGGGGGTCGCGCGAGGCCGGCGAGGAGTTGACGCGGATGGAGGCAGAGGAGGGCCGGCACGCGACGTGGTCAGTCGGCAGAGCGGTCGGCGTGCTGCTGGGCGCCACGGCCTTCGTTGCGCTCATCTCTGAGTTCCTCGTCGGGGCCGTGGAGAGCGCGCGCGGGTCGCTCGGGTTGACGGAGGTCTTCGTCGGCGTCATCGTCGTCGCCATCATCGGCAACGCCGCCGAGCACTCGTCGGCCATCCTGATGGCGCTGCGCAACAAGATGGACATCAGCATCGGCATCGCCGTCGGCTCAAGCCTACAGATCGCGCTCTTCGTCGCGCCGCTCCTGGTCTTCGCCTCCTACTTCTTCGGAGCGCCGATGAACCTGGAGTTCACAGTGCCGGAGGTCGTCGCCGTCATCGCCTCGATCATCATCGTCGAGCAGATCAGCAGCGACGGCGAGAGCAACTGGCTCGAAGGCGTGCAACTGCTCTCGGTCTACGCGGTCCTGGCGATACTGTTCTACTTCCTGCCGGACGTACACCAGGCCGCGCCCCTGCCCACACCGGCGGCGGTCCCGCACTGAAGCCGTGGCAGCGGGTCGGCCAGAGACTCTAGAGTACTCGGCGGAATCTTGTTAGAGTCGTTGCGTCATGAGTTTCGATTTATCGAATCTGGGCTGGGATGATCTCTTCGCGGGTCATTTTCAGCCCCACGCCGCCGAAGGCTTCGAGGCCGCGCGCGTCGCGCTCGAATACAACCACCTCTACCGCGTCCTCTGCGAGCGCGGCGAGTTGCTCGCGGACGTGGCGGGGAGGCTCAGGCACGAGGCCGGGAGCCGCGCGGAGTTGCCGGCCGTCGGCGACTGGGTCGCCATAGAGCCGCGCAGCGAGGAGGCCAGGGCGACGATTCACGCGGTCCTGCCGCGCAAGAGCCGTTTCGTGCGCAAGGCGGCCGGCACGCGCACGGAGCCGCAGGTCGTCGGGGCCAACATAGACACCGTCTTCCTGGTCACTTCGCTCAATCAGGATTTTAACCTGCGACGGATGGAGCGCTACCTCATCGTCGCCCGAGAGAGCGGGGCCAGCCCCGTCATCGTCCTCAGCAAGGCCGACCTGAGCGGCCGAATCGAAGACAGTCTTGCGGAGATTCAAACGGTGGCCGCGGGTGTGCCAGTTCATGCCATCAGCGTCGTCAGGCGAGAGGGGCTGGAAGCGTTGGCACAATATTTCCGGCATGGGCAGACCGTGGCGCTGCTGGGCTCGTCCGGGGTCGGAAAATCAACCTTGATCAATCACCTGATTGGCCACGACCTGCAAAAAGTGCTCGAAGTGCGCGAGCACGACGACCGCGGTCGGCACGCGACGACGCACCGCGAGTTGATTCCCCTGCCGCAGGGCGGGCTTGTACTGGACACGCCGGGGATGCGCGAGCTGCATCTCTGGGACGCAGGCGACAGTTTCCCCGAAGCCTTCGACGACATAGAGGCCCTGGCGCTCAATTGTCGCTTCGGCGATTGCAGCCACCAGGGCGAGCCGGGTTGCGCGATTCAAGAGGCGCTGGCCGCGGGGACGATTGACGCCGCAAGGTATCAGAGCTACGAGAAGTTGCAGAAGGAGCTTGAGCACGTCGCGCGCAAGCAGGACATCAACGCGCAGCTCGCGGAAAGGAAGCGTTGGAAGAAGCTCTCGCGCATGGCGGAAGAGCGTGGGCGGGCCAAGCGCAGATGAGCGCGGCCGCCTTTAGAGGCTAGGGTCATTGGGGTCTTGACCCTGACGAATCTTCAGCGTCTTCTCCACTTTTTGAACGTTCGCCCCAAGCGGGTCGAAAGGCCCGACCAGTTGCGCCTCGCAGATGAGCTTTCCCTCCGTCACGCCGCTGCCCGCCAGAGTCGAGCGCGCGCCCGGCCCGATGTAGACTTCCGTGTTGCGCTCGTCATACGTGGCGGCGGTAGTCCCCCTCCGCGAGAGCGGGCTAAACTTTATGGAGCCTGCCACGAAGCTCCAGCGGAACTGGAAGCCGCTGTTCTCCGGCACGCCGACGATGCGGAAGGACGGCTCGCCCGGAGTTCCCGTCATCGTGTAAATATCCCCTAAGTAATCCTCATTCTCGCCAAGCACGCGTGTGTCCGTCTTGATTTTCAGTTCCCCGCCCCTGTACTGCTTGGCCGTGGGGGTCAGGTACTCAACCGGCGCGTAAACGAGGAAATGGACGAAGCAGGCGAAGGCGTCGGCGTTGTTCAGGCGCACGGAAGCGACATCACCGGCCGTGCCGGACCTACTGTCCTGCGGGGAGACGGACCGCCCCGAGCGCGATGTCTCCTGGCATTCCGGCGCGCTCAGGTCTTCCGACATGCTGAAGTAGCCCAGGTCATCTACATTCAGGAAGCGGTGCGAGGCTTCGTGAATCACGGCCCGCGACTGCTGGTATTCCACGTAGTTGGCGAAGCGCGGCATACACAGGTTGATCGGCCCGACATGCGTCTCCGCGCCCCCTTCGGCCGGGACTTCGGCCGACACGAAGCCGTAGGTTTTATCTTCCGTCTCGCACTTCTCCGTGTACCTGGGGTGCGCGCTGTTGACGCAGGTGTAGTCCGCGGCCTGGATGTTGGCTTTCAGGATGCGGAGTTTAGCGAGCACTTCTTTCGCCGTGAGGTCGGAGTCTTCACGAAACGCCAGCCACATGGCGTCCTTGACCGGCTGGGTCAAGGGGCTCTGGGACAACATGCGGATGGCCGTCTCCAGGTTCGTGTGCGCCTGCGCGACCGCGCTCGTGATGGCGCTGCTCTCATTCCCCACGCAGCCCGGCGTGACCTTCCTCTGGACCTGGGGCGCGGCTGCGCCGCGTTGCTGGACGACGTGCGTCAGCTCGTGCGCCAGGAGTGTCCTCCCCGCCTGAGTTTCGGGCGCGTACTGCCCGTCGGCGAAGACCACGTCCTTCCCCGTAGTGTAGGCCAGCGCGTTCAGCGAGCGCGCTCGTTGGGCGGCCCGCGCGTCCGTATGTACGCGCACATCATTGAAGCTGTGGCCGAAGCGCGGCTCGAAAAATTCACGCGCGGAAGCGGACAAAGGCTCGCCCGCGCCTGTCTGCGCGCCGGCTTCAGAGGGAGCCGCCGGAGCAACCGCGCCGTGAGGCTCCGCCATACGCATGACCTCCCCCGCGACGCGGTCTGCTTCCTGCTCGTAAGCATCGCCGGGCGAGGAGACTTGTAGTTTCGACTCCTGACAACTCGGGCAGCCGCCGCCGCAGGCGCACGCCGCCTTGCGCTGTATTCGTGAGACACCCGCGGGTGTGACGCGTGCGCCCGGCTGAACGTCGCGCTCGCGCGCGGCCTGACGGGCGCGGAGCGGGTCCTCCTTCGCGTTCTGACGTTTGGCCTGTGCTTTCATGAAAAGGTCTGCGAAACCATCTACGGGCGCGCCCCTATTCGCCGCCGCCGTGAATTATGATTTCCGGCAGCACCTTGATGCGGTAGTTGCCGCCGGTCGCCACGTTGGCGGCGAAGGTCGCGTACGACTCCGCGTTCGTCATCGGCTTGTCGCCGGGATAGCTTTTCTCAAACGAGTAAGTGTCGTGGTCGAACTCGTAGAAGCTGGCGTGAAAGATTTCGTGCAACGCTACGCCCGCCCGCGTGTTTTCATGCTGCCGGTCGAAACAGTTCGTATAGAAGGTGACTTCCTTCGTCCCGGCCCCGGCGCTCCCGAGCACGTCGCTGCCCTTCTTGGCGCGCGGGCAGTTGGTCTGACACAGGAAAGAGGGGGCCGTCTCGACTTCGCGGAAGCGGCGGCGCACCCAGTAGCTGGCGGCGGCGAACTTTTCAAGGTCGGACGCCGTCACCATGTCGTCGGCCGAATAGGGGAACGAGATTTTCATCTCATCGCTGATGCGGAAATGAAGTTCGAGCAACTTCAGTTCGTCAAAAATCTGCGACCCGAGCTTGACGTAGTCGTTGCGAATCGACGAACCCTTGGCGCGGATGTGATCAATGTGCTTCTCCAGCCAGGCCGCCGCCAGCTTGCGCCACTTGCGCGCCTCTGTGAACGCAGGCTCGATAAGCTTCTCGCTGCGGGTCGCTTCGCACGGCCCGCTCTTGTCCGGGTCTTTGGCCTGCCGCTGAACGTGCGGCCGCGCCGAACTATTCACCGCGCTTCCCCTTTGTTGGACGACGTGCGTCAGCTCATGCGCCAACAACTTTTTCCCCTCCGGCGTCTCCGGCTTGTACATGCCCGCTCCGAAGACTATGTCGCGGCCAAACGTGTAGGCCAGCGCGTCCACACGACTGGCCGATTGGGCGGCGCGCGTGTCTGTGTGGATGCGGACGCCGCTGAAGTCCTGGTTGAAGCGCGGCTCGAAGAAAGCCTTCGCGGACTCTGTCAGCGGCTCGCCCGCGCCTGTCTGCGCGCCGGCTTCAGCGGGAGCCGCCGGAGCAGTCGCGCCATGTGTTTCGGGCATACGCATGACTTGCTCGGCGACGCTGTCGGCCTCCTGCTCGTAGTGGTCACCCGGCTGGCTGACGGCGAGCTTCGTCTGCACGGGCGTCTCGCTCTGGCAGCGCGGGCAGCCACCGCCGCAGGCGCAGCGATAGAGCCCTGCGGGCGCTTGGGAGACCGCGGGCGCTGTGGCTTCCCGCCGGATGGGCGGGGCGGCGCGCTGCGATAGTTGCGCGCGGAGCGAGGCTGAGTCTTTGACGGCTGACAATATCATAAGCCCTCAGATCGGCGAGCGCGGGCCGACGCTCTCGCGCCCGCGGCACGGCCGTCCGCCGCTGGTCGGATGCTCCAGGTCTATGCTGCGTATAATCATACGGCACGTCTGCCCTGTAGTCGCGGCCTGCAAGTCCAGCCCGGACGGCGCGCCGGCTTGAAACGAGTCGTCCCCGCTCGTTTGCAGTCGCGGCCTCCCCAGGATTGGGTCCATCTCCACAAAGAACTCCCAACGGGCGTGGTTTAGAATCTGCATGCCCCCTGGGCGCAAGCCCAGCTCCCCGCGGAACACTCCGAGCAGCATCACGAACTTCATCCCCCAGACGCCGCGCACGAATTCCCACTGCCCGCCGTTGGAGTCCTTGTGGCGGCGAGCCCAGATGTGGCCCGGCGCATCGCCGAGTGACAACCGCCCGGAAGAGGCCACGTTTCCGTTGACGGTTTTCCCCGGCTCGTCCTCGCTGAAGCGATGTGTGGACTCATGCACGTCGCGGCAGGGCAGGAAGGGCCGGACGCACGAAGACAGGTTCACCACCAGCTGCTGCGAGCCGGGGCCGCCGAGCGGCGTCGGGTCCGGCACAGGGTGGTAGGTGGACGAGCGGAAGTCGTCCGTCAGCAGTTGCAGGAAACCCACGGAGACGCCTCGCGGGACGTTGGAGACTTGCCCCTTGGCAGAGGCCCCGCCCACAGAAGGGTTGGAGGGGGTGGCGTTGTTGCTGCGCACGCCCACCGTCATAAAAATGGAGTCGCGTCCCATGTCCAGGTGCGTGTTGCTGCTGCGAACGAAGCTCAGGTTGGTGACTACGGGCATGTCCGCCGGACTGAGGCCGAGGTCGTCAACAGCTTTGGTGGGCACGTAGAACGTCACTTCGACGCGCCGGTTGCGCGCCATGTTCTCGGCGCGGCGCGTGGGGTTCGTGTCGCTCTCGTCGGCCAGCGGAAAGCGGCTGCCGAGCGAGACCACGTCGAAGAGCATGTTGGGGATGCCGGCTATCTCCAGCAGGTCGCGCACCTGTTGAGCCCGCTGCAAGGCGAGCTGCTGGTTAGCGTCGGCGTCGCCGCTGGAACTGGCCGTCCCCGTGATGCGGATGCGCGCGTCCGTGCCGCGCTGGTGCGGGCCCGTGCCCGCGAGCAGCAGCGAGCGCCAGCGTTGTACCTGTGCGAGCAGGTGGTCCCGGTGCTCCTGGCGCGGGGCGGCCTCGCCCACGCAGTAGTTCCAGAGCGTCAACTCGTTGCTCTTGCCCGGCCCGGTTGTATCTGTCGAATCGAAGCCCCAGAGTTGGCCGTCGTGGTCGAACGCCCACTTCGCCTCTTCCTTATCCCCCTGCCTGCCGCCCGTGCGGCAATCGCCCTTACACTGCACGCGCGCCACCTCGCCGCGCTGCTGCAAGACATGCGTCAGCTCGTGCGCCAGCAGCCTGCGCCCCGCGTCCGTTCCCGGCGCGTATTCGCCAGCGCCAAAGACCACGTCGCGGCCCACGGTGTAGGCCCGCGCGTTAATCGCCCGCGCAGACTCGGCCGCCGCCGCGCCCGTGTGAACGCGCACGTCGCCGAAGCCTGAGCCCAGGCGCGGCTCGAAGAATTCACGCGCGGACGGCGAGAGTGGCTGGCCGCCGCCGCGCAGCGCCTCAATCTGTGATTGAGTTTGAGGAGCTATACGCGGGGCGTCTCCGGCGACTTCTTTGGCCTGTAAACTCTCTTCCTCTTCGTCGTGCTCGGCCACGCCCGCGCCCTCCTTCGGCTCCGCCATCCTCACCACCTGCTCGGCGACGCGGTCGGCCTCCTGCTCGTACCGGTCGCCGGGCGTGCCGACTCTGAGACTGGTCTGTAGAGGGTCGCGCGGCTTCTCGTCCAGGCAGCGCGGGCAGCCGCCGCCGCACGCGCAATGGGGCGTGCGTTGCAGCAGGAGCGGCGCGGCGTTGGAGAGAGCTTGCGGGGCGCTCTGATGCCCGCCCCTTTGATGCTCTTGCACCCTGGCCGCCCCGGCACTCGTCTTGGTCGCGCTCGCTATCAACATCTCATGAGCAGCTACAACTGAAACAATCGCACTCCAACTTTCGCGCCGCGCCCTCGGTGAACCACTGCGTATGAGAGGCTTCGTGAGCAATGGTCGAAGCCAGCGCGCAGCAGGCCGACGGGTTGAAAGCAGACGGGCCGATCTGGATGTACCAGGAGGACGGGAACGTCCACCCGCAGGCGCCCAAATCCTTCTCGTAGTCGTACCTTTTATCTTGTATCGCGTCGGCGATAGCGATCCGTTCAAAGAATCCCCTGCCAGAGCAACGTAAGACGGTGGATTTGGCGACGGGGATGGCGGCCCTCATCGCCGCCTCCTCTGCCGCCGGAAAGCCGCTGAGGGTGAAACGCTGAATCCAAGGTTCGCGGCCGTCGCCGTCGCGCCCGGCCGAGCGCCCTATGATGTCGCTCCCGCGCTGCTGGACGACGTGCGTCAGCTCGTGCGCGAGCAGCCTCTTGCCCGCGGAAGTTTCCGGGGCGTACGTGCCCGGCCGGAAGTAGATGTCGCGCCCGGTCGTGAAGGCTTCGGCGTGCAAGTCTTTCGTCATCTGCGCGGCGTCGCCGTCTGTGTGGACGCGCACGTCGCCGAAGTCGTGGCCGAACCTCGTTTCCATGAAGGCCAGGGTCGGGGCAGAGAGCGGGCGTCCGCCGCCGCGGCTGCGGGAGAGTTGGTGGCGTATGTCGCCCGCGGCGCGGCCTGGTTCGCCCGGCGTCGCCTTGCGCATGACGCCGGGCCCCTCTTCCTCCTCCTCTTCTTCGCCGCTCGGGGCGGAGTCGCAGCTCTGGCCGTAGAGCCCTTTGGTCATGATGTGGAGCGGGGCGCGCGTCTCGTCTTCGCCCGGCGAACTGAGCCGCTGAATGTCCGGCCCGGCCGCAGCCCTGGCGACGCCTGCGCCGTCGTGTCCAGGCATACTCATCACCTGCTCGGCGACGTGGTCGGCCTCGCGCTCGTAGGCGTCGTCGGGCGCGCTGACCTTGAGCTTGGCTTGGGCGGGCGCTTCCGCCTGGCAACGCGGGCAGTCGCCGCCGCACGCGCAGGAGGCGTGGCGCTGCACGAAAGCGGGGGTGACGGGAGTGACGCTGACGCGCGTGTGGCGCGACGCCTCTTCATGGTTTCTGGACGGTGCGCGCTCGCTGTCGAATTGTCTGCTCCAGATGCTCACGGCGCTTTAGTACCTCCTGCTTCGGCAGTCTCCTTTTTGGCATTTTCCTTGAGCTGCTTGTCCCTCTCCTGAATGTTCTTGAGCTTCAAATCCTCTTTGATCTTATCCTCGGTCGCGGTCTCGGCCGCCGCGTCCGCGCCGCAGCAGTTCTTGATGCCGAGCGTCTTGATGATGGTCGAGATCAGCTCGAAGTTCTGCCGCCTCTCGTCGTCGGTCTGCTCCGCGAAAGAGAAGCCGGGCGTCTCTATGTTGGTGAAGTGGAGCTTGGTCGTGTCGATGGCGGGCGTGGCCTTGACCGCGTCCAGCCTGAACGAGGTCATCAGCCGGCGCTTGATTTGAACCAGCCAATGCCAGCGGCGTCCGATCCAGGGGGGGAGGTCGGTAATGTCCGTAGCCGGCGACAACTGTTCTATCTCTTTTTCGATTGCCTCTATCGTCATGACTGCGTCGGCCAGCTCGTGCGTCAGCTCGTGTATCAGCGAGGCGCGGGCGATAGACATCTGCTTGAGGACGATGAACAGGGTGGACAGGTCGCCTTCCGATTCGCCGGCCTTCAGCTCCTCCTTCTGGAGCGCGACGTTGACGTCCTTCTGGTTGAGCTTGTCGAAGTCTACTTCGTTCGTCACCCAGATGACGTGGTCCGGCTGGTCTGGATTGCCGATGTGGCACTTGATGATGTCGGGCGAGACGCACCAGCGGAAGATGTTGGTCTTGCCGCCGACCTCGGTCATCTTCTGCTTGACATCCTCGCCAAACTTTTTCTGGATGAGGGCCTTCAACTCTTTGACCTGCTGCTTGCCGGTTTTGACTGCCGGGTCGTCTTTGTCCGGCTCCGTGATCGTCTTGTCGAGGTCTTTCTTCAAGTCGGCCGTGCCCGCCTTGCCCTTCGCTTTGAGATAGCCCTTGGTGTCCTCTATGTCGTTGTTGTGGAGCGCGACGACGGGCAGCGTGAAGGTCTGCGAGCAGTCCTTGATGGCGAGGAAGAATTTCATCTGGACGAACTTCATGATCGTCGCGGTGTCCTTCGTCCCCTGGTTGTTGGCGACGAAGTCTTTGCAGGACTGCTCGTCGTTGAGGCACTGTTTGACGATGTCCGGGTGAAAGAGCGCGTTCGGGTCGCAGCCCTCGGCGGGCTTCTTCGGGTCTTCCGTGTGGCCCGGAATCTGTATGTTGCGCGCGGTGTTCTCCGGCTCGACGAGCGCGAGGTTGAAGGCGCAGCGCTCGTGCATACGCTCGGCTGTCTCGTGCGCGTTCTGCTCCTTGTTGTGGACGACGACCAGGCAGGCGCACGGCGCGCCGTTCTTGGAGGGCTTGGTGACCAGGGTCGAGACCTGGCCGGCGGTGGTCGAAGCCTTCGGAGCGATGCGCTCGCACTTCTTGCGTTGGAGACGGCCCGCGCCGCCGGGCGCGTGCGCGCGCTGCTGTAGGACGTGTGTGAGTTCGTGCGCGATGAGTCGTCGCCCCTCGTCCGTGCGCGGCTCGTAGCCGCCGCCGCCGAACACTATGTCTCGGCCCACGGTGTAGGCGCGCGCGTCCACGGAGCGGGCGGAATCCGCGGCGGCCGCGTCCGTGTGGACGCGCACGTCGCCGAAGTCTAGACCGAAGCGCGGCTCGAAGTAGGCGCGCGTCTCCGCGTCCAGGGGCCGTCCCGACGAGCGCAGCACGTCGCCCACGGCGGCCGGGGCGGGCGCGTTCGTCGTCGGCCCGGCGCCGCTCTCTTTGCGTAAAAGTTTCCCCTCTTCCTCTTCCTCCGCGCACGCGCCGCACTTGCGCTGAAGAGTCGCGGGCGGGGCCGTGTGTTGGCCGACGGGTTCGGATTCCCGAAGAGGCATTCGCATGACCTGTTCGGCCACGCGGTCGGCTTCCTGCTCAGACTGGTCGCCGGGCGCGCTGACTGTCAGCTTAGTCTGAAGGACCGGATATTCCATTTCTTCCTGACAACGTGGACAGCCGCCGCCGCAGGCGCAGCCGGACTTGCGCTGAAGCGGCGGCCGGTTTGGTTCCGAGCGCAGGGGCGCAAACGCCTGCGGCGGCTTCGCAGTGGCGTGACGGCTCAGGCTCTCCAGTTGATGCGTCAAAGACCGCCCTCCGAATCGGCCGCCGCATTTGATCGCTAAGCGTTGGGGATTCCAAGCTCTGGCGTTCCCGCCTCGGCGCAGTACCGTTTCATCTCACAAGCCTCGTAGCCGCGGTGCTTCTGCACTTCCTCGCGGTGCGGCGGCTTCGAGCAAGGGCTCTTGGAGTCGAGCACCTTGAGCGTCAGGCAGGTGAAACTCCTGCGATACGCCTCGCACTCCGAACGCGTTCTAATCGCCACAAGCTCGCGGGTCGCCATCTCGTTGCACTTCCCCTTCTTGTCCCAATCGTCGCCGGCGGCCGCGTCGCAGTCGTGAATCTTTTTGACAATCGGCGTGAGGTGCGCCACGTGAACGGCTTCGTGCTCCTCCACGCATGAGCGCACGCACGGGCTCTTGATCGCGGGGTCGTTATATTTAACGATCAGCTTGCCTGTAAAACTGCCGCCGGCGGCATCGACCTCCGGGCTCGTGTCGCCAAACCACGTCGGGCTGCAATCGCTCTGGCCGCTGTACAGATGCTCGTCCTTGCAGCGCGGGCAGCCGCCGCCGCACGCGCACGCCGATTTACGTTGGAGCGAAGCGCCGTCAGCCGCCGCGGCGGCGGAGACGGGGGCGGGCGCGGGAAGACTGAACGGCCGCCCGGCGTCGCGGCTCCGTGCATAAGCTAGATAAGCATCGTCCTGTCTGGTGAAAGCTCTCATCACCGACGGCTACCTTCGCCTTGCTGGCTCAGTTATAATCCCGTTGCTGGTTGTGCTGCGTACGCGCATTATAATGGAAGATGGATTTTCTACCCTATCTTTTTATCCCTCAGCGCGGCCGACAGGAGGACGAGGAGCCGGTCGTCTGTGCCGCCCTCCTCAAAGTCGCCGCGGGAGTTTCGCTCGGCCCCGCCGAGTCGGTCCTCGTCGTCCGCGATTCACTTGGGAGCGTCACGCTCCGCCGCCCCGAAGCCTTCAGCCTTGCCAATGATACTTCCGCGCCGAGCGGCCCCGGCTACTGGGACTTTAAGGAGCTGCTGTACGGCCTCGCGCCGGGCGACTATGAAGCCGTGTGGGAGATAGACGGCCGGGCATCGAACGCGGCGCGGTTTAGCGTCGGTGACGACCATTCCTCGGACGCGACACGCGCGCTGCTCCTCGATTCCATCACGCCGCGTCCACTGGATTACCGCGTGGGCGTGCCGTACGAGCCTGACTTACTGATGAGGCTCAGCAATCGCGGGTCAGCGGCGATTGATTTCCCCGGCGGTCTATTTCAGTCGCGGCTCTTCGTTGACGAAGTCCCTTTCACGCACACGGCCACGACGTGGGACGGCTGGGCGACGCTTGAGCCGCGTGAATCCGTGTGGCGTTTTCTTTCCTTCGACGAGTACCAGGCGGTCCTCCCTTCCGGCCGACACCGGCTCCAACTGGAATTCGCGTCCGAGCTTTCAAACCACGTCACTATCGAAGTCGCCTAAGGCCGTCGCAAGACTTCGAGCGGCAGACTCGCGGGCGAGCGCGCGGTCAGGACGACCGGCGGTATGCCTTCATCCTTAGGCGCGAGATTCCAGTCCTCGGTGTTCTGACTACGCAAGAAGACCCTCTCGTCCGTCACGGACTCGACCACGTAAGGCACCGTCACGAGGAACGTCCTTCCCTGCACCCGGAATGCGGCCTCGACGTTGTGTACCGTGCCGTCTACGACCGGATTCGGCGGCAGTCCTGAGACGAAACGGAGCGCGACGTTGCTCGGCTCGAAATGCCCTGTGATGGGGCGCGGGCGGACGACCGTGACGCTGGTTGACCCCGCGCCGCCGCCGCCGCTTCTGCCTCCCCGCCCGGCTCCGCCTGCGCCTCCGCCCGGAGCCGTGCGCCCACCTCCCGGCGGGCGCGGCGGTGTGCCGCCGCCCGGCGGGACTGTCGATATGGGCTCGTCCGTGTCGTGGCCCACCTCGACGCAAGGCAGATTGAACGGCACGACGATGGGAGAGGGCGATGTCTCACCCGCGTCGCTCTTAAAACTGTTCGCCTCGCCCTTCTGCCCCCGCTGCGTGTAAACGAACTTCAGGCACGGGGCGGACGGGTCGGCGGGGGTGCGCTCACCGTCAACGCTTACTTCCCGCAGCAGCTCGAAGGCCGAGTTACGGATGGGGATGTGGAAGCTGCCTGTGCGCCGGTCCTCGAAGATGAAGACCTGCACGTTGACCTGCCGGCCCGTGCCCGTCAGCCAACTGGCCGGGGTGCTATGCCTGTCCGGCCTGGGCGAGCTGGTCCCGTTGACCTCCCTGGGCTGAAACTCGGTCGGGGGCTTCCCGGCGAAGACGCCTTCCTTCTCTTTCTCTTCAACTATCTCCTGGATTCTGATGCCGTCGAGGTCGGAGATTTCCCTGCTATCCGATTGCCAGTGATTCATTGTTAAAGCGCCGAGGGCGCCCCCCTGGATGGGCGAATCGAGGACGACCAGCAAGTCCTGCGGGATGGCGGCGACGGCGAAGAAATTGCTGGTGGCGAGCAGCGCGCCGCCCTGCGTCGCCTCAAGCCTGAGCGCGCCGCCGCGGCCGCCCGGCTTGGACTGTAGGACGCCGACCAAATCCAGGACGGTCGAGTCTGTGATCTCGACCACGACGTCGCCGTTAATCGTCAGGGTGCCGAGTTCCGTCCCAGCGCCCTGGACGAGAATCTGAATCGGTGGCGTGCCCGTGCGCCAGTTAGTGACCGAGACGCCGACAGGCGTGCCGACCCGCGGCGGGATACGGTCTCTCATCCCGGCAGGCGTGTTATTCGCGTTGACGTGCCCGAAGCTGACCCTGGGCGGGCCGCGGTCATCATCATCGTCTGGGGGCTCCTTGTCGTCCGGCGGCTCATCACCGCCCGGCGGCTCATCACCACCCGGCGGCCTGTCGCCGCCTGGCGGGCCGTCGTCGCCCGGTGGCCCGTCGCCGCCGGGTCCTCCCGGCGGCAACTCCGGCCCCAGGAGGCAGGCCGCAGGGTTAACGATGCAGGAGAGCAGCCCGCTCAACGAGCCGCCGAGCCCGCCGAGCAAGGCGAGCCCGGCTGCGATCCCCGCGCCAAGCCCCAGCGCCGCGCAGATGATCGGGTGATCCACACAGAAAAAGTTTGTGCCGTCATCGTCGTCGGTGCGCCGCGGCGGCGGGGGTTCGACAATCGGCGGCGGTTGGTCAGTCCCCGGCGGTGGCTGGTCCGTCGGCGGTGGGCGGTCGTCGGTCGGGGGCGGCGTGTCGGTTCCGGGAGGTTCCGTGCCTGGGGGCGGAGGGCCGCCGCCGGGCGCGGGCGGCCGCACGCGGCCGCCGGGCTGGAAGGAGCGCAGCGGTAAGAAGTGCAGATCGACACGACGGTTGCGGCTGCGGCCTGTGACCGTATCCTCAGTCGTCACAGGGTCGTTTTCACCCCGCCAGGTGACTTCCAGGGTCGCCCCGCCGAGCGACCCGCTCAGGCGCTGCCGCACGCCTTCGGCCCTGCGGCGCGAGAGCGGGTCGTTGACGGCCGGCTCGCCCGACGCGTCCGTGTGGCCGACGACGATGAGCTTGACCAGGCCGGAGGGGGCATGACGAACCATGTCTGCGACCTCCGCGATGGCCGCCACGTGCCGCTCTTTGGGCGTCGCCACGGCGATGGTGTAATTGAAGAGACTGATTAACGGCGGTTGTCGCGTGCCCGTGACCTCGCCCGCAGAAGTGCGCGACAGCGCGACCTCTTCGGGGCGCGTGAGGGCGCGCTCGGCCTGAGGCTCTCCTTCAGCGTCGCCCGACGGGTCGTCCTCCCTTTGGATAAAGGGCGTCGAGTCATCAGGCGCGCGGGAGAGTTCGGCCGCCGCGTCGTGTTTAGCCGCCGCGCGCTCCCCACGCTGTTGAATCACGTGAACGAGTTCGTGAGCGAGCAGCGCCCTTCCCCTGTCCGAGTCGGGGTCGTACTGCCCCGCGCCGAAGACCACGTCGCTGCCCACCGTAAAGGCCAAGGCGCGCACGCCGCGCGCCGTTTCCGCCGCGTGCGCGCCCGTGTGTACACGCACCTGACCGAAGTCGTAACCGAGGCGCGGCTCAAAGAACGCCCGCGCAGAATCCGGGAGCGGCTCGCCTCCGCCACGCAAGGCGGAGATTCTAGACGCGGTATCCGGCCGCGCGCGCGGCGTCTCGCCCGCCACCTCGGCGGCCTGTACAACCTGCTCCTCCTCCTCTTCTTCACCTCCGTAGAGCGAAGTGAGTTCCGGCCCGTCGTCGGACGCCTGACGCTGGACGGCCGGCAGCGGCGTGCGCGCCGCCGTGGCCGTCTCCGGCTCGGCAGACGCCATGCGCATGACTTGTTCGGCCACGTGGTCGGCTTCCTGCTCGTACGGGTCGCCCGGCGCGCTGACTGTCAGCTTGGTTTGAAGGGCTAGAGGTTCCTGTTCTTCCTCACAGCGCGGGCAGCCGCCGCCGCAGGCGCAGCCGGACTTTCGCTGTAAGACAGGCGGGGAGAGCGGCGCGTCACGGCAGGTTGCTGTCGGCCGGACACGGTCGCGTTTTGCGGCGAGAGGTTCGTTGGCTATCGCGCGCATGAAAGTTTACAGACGGATTTCTCCGGCGACCGCAGTCGTCATTTTAGAATTGCCCGCCGATGACGAGGCCGGCGGAAAATATTCCCATCACTTCGGGCTTGGTCTCATCTATCCGAGCGCCGCCGAACAGGTCTACGCCGGCAAACGGCATGATCGGGCCGAGAGCGCCGGGCGCGCCGGTGTATCTGAGTGAGGCGCCGCCGCCCGCGTAGGTGCCGGTCTCCGCCGGCCCGAAGCGCGTATCGAACCTCCCGAGGCCGGCCTCGCCGTAAGCGCCAAATTGAAACCCGCCCTGGCCGAGCGCCGGACCTTTCAAGAAACCGAGCTTCATCCCGAGCAGGAACGCCTTGCGCTGTTCGTCCCCCAGGTCCAAAATCGCGCGGCCCTGCAAGCCCACGAGAGCCTGCCATTTCCCCAGCCGATCCACCGGGATTCCGAGTTCCAGACCGAGGCCGTAGGAGATGCCGCTGGCGCCGAGCGAACCGAATCCGATAGACCCCGACGGCGTCCACAGCTTGGAGGGAATTTCAAGCGGGAGCGGCGGCGGCGTCACAATCGGCCAGGCGAGCTTCCACTTCGGGTTACGCAGCTCCGAGTGGAAATAATTTTTCTCCTCTTCCTTCCAATCGGCGGTGGTGAAGTCTGCGACTCTGCGAATGTAGCCGTTCACCTCGTCGCACTCGCAGCGGCAGCGAATCGCCTTGAGAATCCCCGCCATTGTTTCGCCGTGTTTCGCCGGCTGGGTCAGTTTGTATTGAAACCATCTATCCAACACGCCGCGGCGCTCGTACCATGCCTTGTCCGTGGTCCCCCGATAGATGATCGGGAACTCGCTCATCTGCGCGGCCAGCTCCGACAACTCGCGCGACACGTCGCCGAACTTGCACGCCCCGATGTCGTCCTTGGAGATATCTTTCTTGAAACGCGCGTGCTCCAGCTCGTGCGTGATCGTGCCAAGCGTATCGGTGAGCCAGTCTTCACGATCCTGTCCGCCGACCTTTTTGGCTCCTTTGTTGTAGATCGTCGCCTCCAGTTCCAGACGCTCGGGAATGAACACGCACTGGTCGCCTTCGATCTTGGGCGTGAAAAGACTGCATTGCCATCTGTAGGCTCCGAAACTCGGCTCGATGTCTTTATCGACAAAAACCCCTGTGATGATCGCAAACTGGGCCGTCGCCATCGGCTGAAACAGCTTTTCAAACTCGGTCGCCCGCCGCCCGTGGCCGTCGCCGGTGCAGCCCGCATCGGGCGGGATCTTGCTGCACAACTCCTCGCGGATCTCCCGCGGAGTTTTTTTCTTCTCCTTGACCGCTTGCTCTTTGATCTCCTCCTTGACGCTTTCGCCGAAATGGGCCGCAGAGCCTTTCACCGCGGTGCCCGGCAGCGCGCCTTCGGTCTTGGGCTTGCACTCCGGGTCGTCTATGCAGGCGCGTTGCAGCATCGCTCGGCCGGACGCGGGCGCGCTCGATTGCTGCACGGCGTGGGTCAGCTCGTGCGCTAACAATCTTTTTCCCGCCGCGGTCTGCGGCGCGTACTGGCCAGCGCCGAACACTATGTCTTGCTTGATCGTAAACGCCAGAGCGTTGACCGCCCGCGCCGCGGCGGCCGCGCGCCCGTCGCTGTACACACGCACGCGGCTGAAATCGTGGCCGAAGCGGGGCTCGAAGAAAGCCCGCACGGTCTGCGGCAACGGCTCGCCTCCGCTTCCGCGTACTGAATCTATCTGCTCGTGAGCGTCAGCAGTGATGAGCGGCGCGTGTCCCGCCTCTTTCCTCTGGACGCTCACTCTGCCTGTTGACATCTCTTCCTGCTCTTCTTCGCAGGCCGCACACTTGCGCTGCACCGCCGGCGCGTAACGCTGAACGGTGAGCGTCGGTCCCGGCCTGCCGTGTGGGTCGGGCATCCGCATGACTTGGTCGGCCACGTGGTCTGCTTCCTGCTCGTACGAGTCGCCCGGCGCGCTGACTTCGAGTTTCGCTTGCGCCGCGTGGCCCTGCTGGCAGCGTGGGCAGCCGCCGCCGCAGGCGCAGTGGGGCTGGCGTTGCAACATGAGGTCGCCGGTGGCCAGAACGGGAGTGAAGCTCTCGGGCGCGCGGCGGGCGCTCTCCGGGCGGTCTCTACGCGCGGTGTTGTCCGCCACAGATTGTGAGGCGCTGGCTCCCATCTATCTCTCCTCCCGCCTGCGGCGGACGATTCACCTGGGGAGCTTCACGTTAATCACTTCGACGCGCCCACTCTCGTAGCGAATCTGCCGCTTCGACGTGTAGAGCGTCTCTCCTTGCTTGTCCACGACGCTCAGGTAGAGGTCCGGCTTGCGCTCGATGAAGTCGCGGAAGTCTTCCGTGTGGTAGGTGAGAGTGTAGTAGCCGTTCGCGTCAGTCTCCGTTTCGCCGAGGCGGTCGTCGAAGAAGAAGTCTTTGTCGTAGAGCCGGACGATGAGGCCGCCGACGCCCTCGCCCTGTTCGTCCGTCACGCGCCCCTTGATGACCCACGCGCCGGCTTCCGGGATGGGGTCGTTGCGGCTGAGGACCGGCGGCGTACACGCCTGCGCGTCCGTCGGGAGGACGATCTCGCGTGTATCGACGCGCCCGCCCGTGGGCGTGAAGGGGGCCGTGTCGGCGTAGAGGTGCGACGCCTGGCTGTTGAGGACGTGTATGAAGACGGGGGCGTTGGCGTCGTCGAAGTCGTTGGCGTCGAGGCGGAAGTAGCCGTCCTCTCTGGTGCAGGCGAAGCCGAGTCGCTCGACCCAACGGGCCTTGCCGTCGTAGAGCGCGACCGTCAGATGCGCCACGGGCTTCAACTCCTGGTCGCGGACGTAGCCGTGCAGCACCCAGGTGTTTTCGTCCACGTCCGGGGTTTCGGTGCGGGCGCGCACGGTCTCCACCGCCAGGTCGCGCATCAGGAGGCGGTTCGCCTCCATCTTAATCGCCATCCCGAGGACGCGCGGGTGATTGGCCCCGAGCCTGCCGGAGAGGCGGTTGTACTCCCGCCGCATCCCGGCCGCCTTCGCGTTGCGCACAGTCTGGAGGCGTTCGAGCTTGTCACCGCGCTGCACGTCCGCGCTGGCCACAGCCTTGTCAACCTCACGCGTCACGTCGTCGAGCGTGATCGTCCTTTCCTTCTTCATACTTCACCCTCGCCTTTCAATCTTCTGGAATCTCCCACGGCCTAATCTACCTCCGACGGCTCGCCCTTGTCGCGGCCGAGCCCGCGCGTCTCAAGGCCCCTGGCGGAAGGCGGTCCCGCTGTTATCGAGATCGCCGGCGACGGGGTCTCTGCCACGCTGCCGCAGCCTGTCGCACATCTCCTTCCCGAAGAGATTAGCGAGGCTGGTGTTGTGTATGTCCACGGTCAGCGCCGGGAGGAGGCCACGGACCAGGAGGCAGTGCGTGGACTGGTTGTCCGTCGTCGTGTTGTAGAGCCCAAGCGTGATGGCCGAGAGCGGCGCGTTGAAGAGCCCCTCCTTGAAACGGTTGTCGCTCGCGCGCAACGAGATGCCGAACAGAAGCGCCTGCGAGATGATGAAGTCGTCCACGAGGCTCGCGTCACACTGGTTGTCGAGGAACCCTACGTCGTCCAGGCTGAAGATGACGATGGAGAAGAACGCGAAGCTGAAGCCGGTTTCGGCGAGGTCAAGGACGCATTGGTTGTTGCTGAAAAGCACGTTGCCGTCCGAGACGAACTCCCCGAATCGCTGGTCGTCGAGCCCCGGCCTCGGCCTGAGCAGGAACGAGTCGGTCCCCGTCTGGTTGTCGTTGATCGTGATCTGCCCGCTCTTGACTTTCAGGAAGGTCAAGAACTGCGAGTAGAACTCGAACGAGAAGCCCAGGTTGATAATCAGCACGGTGGTGGCGAAGAGCGTCGTCGAATCTAAGCTCAGGATGTTGCCGCGGCTGGTGAACTGGTTGCCGACGACCGAGACGGGCCCCAGCGCCACGAGCGATAGAGCCTGCCCGACGGGGACGCTGACGACGTTGTCGTGAATCTTGGCCGCGGGCATGCCGTTCTGTCCCGGCAGCAGCGTGTCCCCGAAGGCGAAGAGTTCGACGGGCGCGATGGCGTAACCGATGACGATGCCGCCGCGCCGGCCGAGTTTCACGCTCTGCGCCTTCGCCTGCGCCGTCAGCAACACTTTGGTGAGCCCCGACGTGCTTCCGGTCCCTTGAGACGCCCCTGGAACCTGCCCCCCGGCGGCGTCCACCGGCGCGGGCTGGGCCGGCCCAAAGACGGGCGGTGGTGGAGGCGGCGGGGGCGCGCTCACCGGCTTCGCCCCGTTGTTGAGAATGTGGTTGCGCGAGATTTCGATACCCTCGCCGTGCAGGACGAAGATGCCGCAGACGGGCTCCGCGAAGTTGGGGCCGTTGTCCACGATGAAGTTGTCGCGGATGATGAGATAGTCTACGTCCGCGAGCGAAATGCCGCCGTAGCCCATCAGGTCTTCCATCCCCTCCGGGACCAGAAGCTCGCGCCCCAGGCACTTGCGTATGTCGTTGCCGAGGATTTCCAGCCGGTGGACGCTGATGAACTCGTCGGCCTCGTCCAGGTCGAAGAAGCCCGCGACGCCGATGCCGTCGAGCCCCATGTTGAAGATGCGATTGCGCTCGATGCGGATGTCGTAGAGGTCGCCCTGCGAGATGCTGCGCGTCGTGTCGTTGCCGCCCCTGGGCGGGACGGAGGTGTCGCCCTCGTCGCACGGTTCGCAGGGGTCCGGGACGGGTTCGGGCTGCGGAACGGGCTCCCCTGTCTGGCCGACGACGATGATGTTGCCGAGCGTGATGCCCTGCCCGTTGCCACGCGCGATGACGTTGTTGATGACGCGAATGCGCTCGGAGCGCCCGCCGAGCTGGAGGCCGCCGAGCGCCGCATGCGCCGGCTGCGCCAGGTCTGGGGCGAGCGGGTTGACCACGTCGAAGCCGGCGATGCGCCTGTCCACGTCCATGACGACG
Organism: uncultured Acidobacteriota bacterium; assembly: GCA_963848875.1. Taxonomy (GTDB): domain Bacteria; phylum Acidobacteriota; class Blastocatellia; order Pyrinomonadales; family Pyrinomonadaceae; genus QHXM01. Next base: position 1,231,670 of record CAWKFJ010000005.1, on the reverse strand, counting down.
ATGACGTTCTCTTCGATGAGCGCGTCCTCGCCCGTCAGGAAGACGGCGGGCCTGGCGGTCGGCACGTCCTTCATCTCGACGCGGCACCGCCGGATGGTGACGTTGTAGCCGAACTGACACTCGACGGCGCAGCGCGTGGCGGCGTGGACGACCAGATTCTCAAGCGTGATATCGAGGTTCGGCACGGCGTCGGCGCCACTCTCTTCGATGACGAGTATTTCGAGCGGGCGGCCGTCTATGTGGACGCCGACGCCCGTGTCGTGCGCCTCGATCTGTAGCGACTGAAGCTTGATGTCCTGCGCCTCGATGATGTGGAAGACGGGGGCGGCGTTCGAGCCCTGCGGCGGCGCGGCCGAGACGACGCGGCTGCGTGGGCCGCAGCCCTTGATGGTGACGTGGCGCCGGCCCTTCGGAATCCTGACGTTCTCGACGTAGGTTCCCGGCAGGACGCAGACTTCGCCGCCGTCGGCGGGCAGGGCGTCAACCGCCTCTTGAATAGTGTCGAATTTGCCGTGGCCGTCCTTGCCGACGGTGTAGGTGCAGCAGGTGGCGAGGCGCGTCAGCGGCTGAAAGATGTGGCGGCAGTCTTCGACGGTCGCAGGGCCGGCCGCCGCTTTCCATTCGAGGATGGCGAGCGGCACGCGGCAGTAATGGATGCCGGTGGGCGGTTGCAGATTAAGAAGCGGTGTCGTGTTGCCGATGTCGCCGGCGCGCACGGGGAACGTCCAGTAGTCGCCGGGGCGGTACTTGCCGGCGGCCGCCGGGTCGAACTGTAAGAGGATGCCGTCTTGCAGGGGCAGCGGCGCGGGGCCGTCGAAATCCGCGATGGGGGCGATGGCGTTCCAGAGGCGGAAGAAGACGTCGCCGTCGGCCGGCGGGTCGCCGAAGAAGACTTCCGGGTTGGTGTTGGCGAGCGGGTCGGGCAGCGTGATCGTGCCGTTGCTGCCGAGCGTCACGTTCGCGCCGTAGGCCACTCGCCAGTGGCCGAGGCCCGTCACGGCCGGGGGCAAGGGGTCGAAGACGAGGACTTCGAGGTAGAACTTTTGCAGGCCGGAATTGAGGATCGCCTGCTGGCCCGCGTTGATGGTGATGATCCGGTTCGTGTTGTCGAAAAGCCCGCGCCCGACGAGGCCGCCGCCGTACTGCGACCACTTGAACTGCGGCGCGACGCCCGTCTTCACGTTGGCGATCTCGATGCGGTAGAGGTTGTGCTCGAAGCCCGTGTAGCCGCCGCCCTCTACGAGCGGGCAGTCGGGGTCGCCCGGCGGGGGCGGCGCGTCGAGCGTGACGGTGAGACGCCCCAGGCCAGCGAAGTCGTCCTGTAAGTCGTCATAGATAGTCTCGCAGGTGTCGGCCGGGTCCGTGAGGCGCAGGAGACGGAAAGCCATCTCGGTGTGGACGCGCTCGGTCGTGTCGGGGCCGCCGAGCGCCGGCTCGATTAAAAGGTTCGGGAGCTGAAAGCCGTTAATCTCTTCGCGCCAGACTTCGAGGACGACGGCGTCGCGCGTGTTCTGCGCGCCGGGGTTGTTGGGCGGCGTCTGGAGGGGCGGGCCGAGGTAGGTGGCGAAGCGCGTCACGTCCGTGCTCGCGAAGAGTTCGGCGAGCAGGCCGTCGGCCCAGACGCGGCCGGGCGCGACCGTGAGCTTGACCTGGCCGCCTGTGACTTCAGCGGCCTTGACGCGCAAGCTCTCGGACTCGTCCGCGGGGACGGCCGCAACGCCCGCGCCGATAATGTCGAACGCGGCCGTGTCCTGCCAGTCGTTGGTGATCGCGGTCTGCGCGTTCCAATCGCTGTCGAGCAGCACGCGCCCCTGCTGGTGCAGGACGCCGTTGAAGTTTTGTCGGCGCTCGTCGCGCCAGGTTGAGAAGTCGCCTTTCATCGCCATCACCTCACGTCGCCGGTATCAACAGCGGCCTGACCCCGACCGGCATGAATTCGCGGAATCTGATCTGAAGATTGCGCCACTTGTGCGCTTCCAGCAGGAACCCGAAGGCCCCCATCTGGTCGTCGTCGGGGCCGCGCTCGCGGACGCGGAAATCCGTCATCGGGGCCAACTGCCCGTAAGCCGGGTCACCGAAAAACTCGCTCGTGAATTCGAGCCGCGCCTCCTCACCCACAGTGGCCGTGCGTCCTCTGACGCAGGCGTGGTTCTGCGGCAGCAGGTCTACGTGCGTCGGCCCCGCGCCGTCCTCGTTCGCCAAATAGCTGAACTTGACGCACCCTTTCTGTCGGTCGCGCGCCTGAAGGGCGTGGACGAAGACGCCGCCGCTGCCCGTCACGCTCTCGACGCGCGTGCGGCCGAAGAAGGTGACGCCGCGGAAGGTCGTCGGCGGTCCCCACCCGACGACCGCCGAAGTCGCGCTGCCGACGGCGAGCGCGTCCGCGTCGTCGGCCACACCCTGCCCGGCGTCGATGATTGAGTCCGTCAGCTTCAGCCCGTAGCCCGTGTCTAGAAAGAGCGGCCCGGTGACGCTGCGGAAGATGATGACCTCAGGCGTCTGGTCAAAGACCTCTTCCTCCTCCGGGTCGGTCAGAAAACCGTAAGGCTCGCGCAAGCGTAGCGAGGTCTGAATCGGCGCGCGGTTCTGATCGATCTGCCGGTAGCCGCCGGGGTCGAGCGTACATTCGATCAGCTCCAGGGTGTTGACGGCCGCGCGCGCGATCAAGGCTTCCTCGGTCCCCTCGTAATCCTCTGCCCTCACCAGGAACAGCCCTTCGAGCCGCACGTTCATCTTCGACATGATGCCGTCGAGTATCAGCTGCTCCGCGGCGTCCGCGCCGACGACCTTTTCGGGTCGGAAGCGGAGCGGCTGCTTGAGCAGGATGACGGGGCGCTGGTTGCTGGCCGCGCGAATCAGGAGCGAGCCATTGAGCAGCAGGTTCGGGCCGCCGTCTTCGAGAGGGAGAATGCCGGGGATGCTGCCGAGGTCCAGGACGTGCGTGAAGCTGTCCTGAATTTCGATAACGACCGGCGCGGTCCTGGTCTGAGTCTGCAAGTTGGCGAGCGCGTCGTGCAGACCGTTCGGGTTCTGGCGGAAGTTGACCTCGTGCAGATTCGGGCTGCCCGTCGGGAGATTGAACTCTTTCGGCAGCGGCGCGCGCGTGACAGGGTGCGCGCCCACGGGGCCGACCGCGCCGTAGGTGTAGGTCACCAGCATGTCCAGGGCGAGCGCGTCGGCGCGCGGCTGCGAGTCCACGCCGATGACGACGCGGCCGATGACGGGGTCTATGGCGATCTCCTTGTCCTTGAGCGGCGGCTTCAGGCCGACCTCCCACGCGCACAGGTTCTCGCCGCGAATCTTCCAGGGGGCCGCGGGAGACTGCGCCTCAGGCCACGACTCGCCATCGAACAACGGCACGGGCAGGTGGAGTTGAAAGCCCACGTCCGAGATGTTGAGCGCGTTGGGCTCCACCGAGAGGTCTAGCTTGGTCGGGTCGTAGGTTTCGACCGAGACGTACTTCTCTGGGGCCGCGCCGAACTCGCCCTCCGACAGGCGGCTCGTGGGGATGGGGCCGGGCACTTCGTCAATCAGCGAGACGCGCGGCGTCGTGCTGTTGATGTTGAGTTCGATGGTGTCCTCCTGCCCGTCGCTCCTGCGCAGGCCCGTGACGAGGCCGAAGCGGTTGGTGTTGAAGAGCCGCACGGGCTGCTTCGGCTTCTCGCTGTCGGGCAGAGGGTAGGGGCGCTCAAGCGGATTGATCTTGAAGCGCGCGACGAAGGGCGCGAAGGGCGCAAGCGGCACGGGCGGCGTCTGCGGCCCGAAGAAGTTCACGGCCGGTCGCGTCACGCGCAGCCTGTAGGCCGCGAGCCGCCAGAGAAAGACGGCCAGGTTCGGCAGGTTGTACCTGATGCTGCCGAGGACAGGCGGCTTCACGTCCGCCGTGTAAGCGAACGGGTCGAAGGGTGTCGCGAGCAGCGCGAGCGTCGCGGGGTCGCGCAGGGTCACGGTTCCGCCGCGGATGGGGGCCTGGCGCGGCAGTCCCGGCGGGCCGTAGGGCGGGCGGCCGCCAGCGTCCGGGCGCTGGTGATTGAGGTGCTGGTTCCAGAGCAGGTTCTCGCGCAGCTCGACGCAATGCGAGCCCCAGCGCGTCAGGTTGAAGGCCAGAAGCTCTATGGCCCCGAGCGTGCCCTTGCGGCGGCGCAGCGCGATGGTGTCCGCCACGTCGGCGCGCACAGTCCAGGGGTCGCCTTTGAGATAGCTAGTGCCCAGCAGGTCGCCGATGTAGGCGACGGCCCAGTCCGATGCAGTCTCGACGAAGAGGTCGTGGTAAAGCTCCTCTATGTTCTCGTGAATGTGGCCGAAGGCTTCCTCGACGAGCGCGAGGTAGGCCGCGAGCTGGCCGGGCACGAGCAGCAGCTCGGCGTCCTTCGTCCGGTAGATTTCCGGCAGCCGCCCGTAGAGCGGGACGCGCAACTTGTCCGTCATGCGCAGACCTCCTTGGCCTCGGCGGTGGCCGTGATGACGAGGTGCTTGCTGTGCAGCGCGAGGATGTGCAAACGGTCGGGCGCGATCTTGGCGTTGGGCGTTTTCGTCGCGGGCAGCCCGAGAGTGGCCGGGTCGAAGGGATCGCCCTCCGGGTCGAAGGGCGGGTTGAAGGCTTCGCCGAGCGACGTGAAGTCGTTGACCTCAGCCCAGAGCACGCCCGCGACCCCTTGCACCGCCGCCTCGATTCTCGTCGCGTACTCGGCCTCGCCGAAGCGTCGCGCGCGCGTGCTGAAGAGGCCGCGCGGCGCGGGCGAGCCAGCAGCGCCTTCCGCTTCCTCGCCGACGACCGGCGGGAGGTTCGTCGCGCCGAGCGCGCGCCGGATGGCCGCCGTCACCAGCTCCTCGCGGTAGACGGGGTCGATGCCGTAGGTGATGTTCAGGCTCACGTATTGCAGCCTGCCTTCGCGCACGGCGACGGGGAAGCGGTGCGGGCCGCGGCAGAGGTCGAAGCCCGCGACGACCTGCCCGACCGCATCGACCTCCAACTCGCGCCCTGTCTCCATCAGCACGGTGATGAAGACGGAGGCGATGTTGTTTACGATCTCCCAGGAGGCCGAGGCAGACGTGACGCCGGAGATAGCGAGCGTCTCGCTCTCGAAATCTTTGAGGCTCACGAGGCGGCCGAGGCTCTGGATTTTTCCGGGCGCGGCCTCGCGCGCGTTGTCGCCGTCTTCGGGTGTGGAGCCGCCCTCGGCCACGCCCGGCATCTGAATCTTGTCCAGCTTGTCGAGCCGCGCGCCGCCCTGCACCTTCGTGTCGGGCTTCAGCTCGCCGTAGGCCCCCGTCCCCGTACGATATTTAGCCTTGACGTTCTTGACGCCGGAGGGCAGCCGCGCGCCCGTCTTGCCGTCGCCGAACTGCACCCAACTCTCGCCGGCCGCGTCCTCGCGGACGATGTAAATCTCCTCGTCATACTTGTGGCCGAAGAGGGTCGGGACCATCGTCCAGAGGCGGTCGTTGACGTAGATTTCCAGCTTCGGCGTCTCGGGCGGCGACGCGCCGAGCGAGAGCAGGTAGGTCAGCGGCGACTTCGGCAGCTTGAACAACTGGAAGACCTGGCGGCTGTCGCCGTTGCCGAGCGGAACTTCGGCTTCGAGCTTGCCCTGCGTGGCGTCCACCAAGTTGCCGTAGACGTTGGCGGTCGGCTTCTCGTTCGGGAAGTCTGCGTAGTCGAACTCCTGGCCGAGGGTAATCAGGCGCACGCGCTCGCGCGCCGCGAGCTGCGGCGAGGTTTCTGTCTCGACCGCCGTCACCGTCGCCATGAAAGGCTTCTTGCCGGGCGGCTCGAAGAAGAGGCGGCGGCCATTGAGGTCTTGCGCCTGCGCGTCCGTGCCGTAGAAGAGGAGGTCAAAGCCTTGCGGCACGGCGGCGTCCTCGTGCGGCGCGGCGCGCAAGGTCAACTGCGGGCTGAGCGCTTCGTGAAAGAGCGCCTGCCGGATGTCCATGAAGTTGTAGCTCTGCGACGAGGCGTCGAGCGCCGCGTTGAGCGTCACGACGCTGGTGGGGCCGGTCGTCGTCCCCCACGTCATGGAGTCAGAGCGCACGCTCTTGATGACGCCGATGAAGGTGAACTCTTTGGAGTCGCTCCCGCCGGAATACTTGTAGAGCGTCGCCTGGACGAGCAGGGGCACGCCGTTCGGCAGGTCTTGAACTTCGGCGTCGAGCGGGAACTGCTCCTTCGGCAAAGACGGGCTCACAATCGTCGCGGTGGTGCGCCCCTGCGCTATGTCGATCTGCCCCACCGAAACGTCGTCCAGGCTGTTGCTGAGCGAGTTGTTAATGAGGAACATGCTGCCCAAAGCCCCCAGACCTGACCCTCCGAAACCAGACCCTCCGAAACCGGACACCCCACTGACGGGCATTCCGACATAGCCCAGGTTCGACTGAGCCAGGACGGTATGGAAGACCGGGGTTGATTCCTCGCCGCTCACCGTCGTGCCGTCCACCCTCCTGAAGAACGAGATGCGGACCTCTTCGGTGTTGGGCTCCGAGGTGATCTCCGTAGTCACGTTCCCGTTCACGTCCGGCGGGGAGGTCTTAGACGTGGATTTGGCGGGGCCGGTCGTGCGCGTCAGGGTCGGCGCGCCCGCGTGGCCGAAGTGGTGGAAGGCGCGGCCGAGCTTGAAGGCCGTGAGGTCCGAGGCCCCGGCCGTGCGCTTGAGCGCGCCCTTGATCTTGACGAGCGTGACGCCGTGCAGCACACGCGTCGAATCGACGACGACCACTTCCGCGTTATCAAGGCGCTTCGGGCTCGCGCCTGCCACGTCGCCGACGAGCAGGCGGTCGCCCTGCTTCAGCTCGACGGGCGCGGTCAACTGGTCTGGCGTTTGAATGTAGAACTCCGTGGTCTGCGCCGTCACGTTGGGCCAGACGAGCGGGCGGAAGAGATTGAAGCGGCTGAGCCACGGGAAGGCCGTGAGCGCAGCGGTCGTCTCGAAGTCGGCGGCCTTGTCGAGCCCCGTGACCTCGGCCTTGACCGGGAAATTCTTCGGGACGGTAATCGCTTTCGCGCCCTTGGCCTCGAAGGCGAAGACGGCGCGTCCCCCTAGACCTGGCGAGAGGCGGTAGCCGACGAGGCGCACGAGGTCTGCGATTGACTCGCGCCACCGGGCGGTTCGCAGGTAAGCCTCGTTGGCGTAAAGCTCCTGGTAGAAGGTCAGGATGTCGCCGAGGATGGCCGCGCCTTCCAGGAGCGCGATGCCGGGGTCGTCCGCGCCCCTGTGCGTCCAGGCCGCGAGCGTCTCGTCCTTGTCCAGGTTTCGGAGCAGCGCCTCGCGGATGTCGGCGTAGTTTCCGACGCGGTACTTGATGTGCGCCAGCCCAGGGCGGTTCTCGATCTTGCGCGGGAAGGCCAAGGGCGCTGCGCAGTCGTTGCGGCAATCGTCCGTACTCATTTGCGCCCCCCTCGCACATCGAAAAAGATGAAGCCGAGTTCCAGATGGTCCGGGTCGCCCACGACCTCTATGATCTCGTTGTGTCTGGTCAAAACGATCTTCTGCGCGGGCGGCGTTGTCTCGTTCCAGCGCTTGAGCGTGATGGAGATGACGTGCTCGACGCCCTCGACCTGTTGAATGCGCCCGCTGATCTGGCTGGCGTGGAGCGGCTGGCCGAACGTCCAGAGGTCCGGGTGGAAGAAGCCCATCCGCCCGTCGGGCGTGAAGCCAGAAGAGAATTCCTGTTCGAGGATGAAGCGCAAGTCCTCGGGCCAGTAGTCGGACGCGGCGCAGACGGCGACGCGGATTTCGAGCGGCACGAAGAGCGGCGGGCGAATCTCCAAGTCCTCGCCGATGAGCCGGACGGCTTCCAGGTAGCGCGCCACGTCGCGGCGCAAGTCGTCGCCCAAAATGGTCGTCCCCGCAGGGTCAATCGTCAGACGCACCGTGCGCCAGCTCCCCGTCCACGCGTAGCTGGCCGCGGCGCGCGACACACCCGCCACCTCCTGCGCGCGGTTGACATAATCATGAAGCGTGACGGCGCGCAGTTGGCGCGCGCGATAAGCTTCCGGCACGCGCCGGATAATCTCGGCCGCGGGCTCTGGCGCTCGGCCGTCCACCACGTCGAAGGGGTTCCAGGAGTTGATGACGGTGGCCTGCCCCGCGGGGAGTTCCGCCTTGGAGCCGGCCCCGACCTGCGAGATGAGCGGCTGTGCGTTCTCGTCGAAGTTGACCAGCTTGTCCAGGCCGATGTTGCCGTCGAGGCCGTCGCCGAACTGGAAGTCGCAGGAGACGACGGCCCCCTCCGGCAGCTTCATGCCGTTCGTGCCGTTGCCGAAGCGGATGAGGCTCAGCCCCGTCTCGTCAGTCTCGACGACGAAGTGGTCGCCGTTCTCGTCGCTCGCGTCGCTGTGAATGAGGCTCGGAACCTCGTCCCAGGGGTCCGCGCCGCCGGGCGCGACCGTGACCGAGAGCGTGGAGAGGGGCGGGATGTCGCCGCCCGGCGGCGTGCTGCGGTAGGCGAGCGGGCTTTGCGTCTTGGGCAGCCGGCAGACCGTGCCCCAGTTGGTCAACTCGTAGTGAAACTCGTTGGCGGGGGCGAGCACGGCGTCCGGCTCTTTGAAGACGATGGGCGAGTCTGTCGGGCGGCCGTGGAAGACGCGCACGAGGTTGCCGTGAAAGAGCGAGACGTTCTCGACGCGCTGGGGACACTCGACCGTGAAGCAGTAGTTGCTTTGCAGTCTGTCCTCCTCGCGCCAGTGGACGCGGACCAGCCACTCGCCCGTCAAGGGGTCGAACACGGCCGCGGCCGCCTGCGCCCCGGTCGCGCCTGGAATCAAGTTGAGCAACTGTCTCTTGTTGGGGTCGCGCCCGTTGACCGTGCCGGTCGCGGGGTTGAGGCGCTCCTGAATCAGCAGGCGCGCGAGCGTGCGGTCGCGGACGAGGTCACGTATCCGCTCGGCCGTCGCCTGGTCGGCGGGCGTGCCCATGATGCTCAGGTCCGCGGAGGTGCTACCGGCTTCGAGCGCGGGGGCCGTGTCGCTCCAAGTGTAGAGGCCGAAGCGGTTGGCGAGCGGATGAACGAATTGTTCGTCGCGCGCGATGAAGACGACCGACGACGGGTCGTCCACGTCGTCGCCGCCCGCCCAGAACTTATATTTACTCTTCAGCCAGAGCCGCTGGTTGGCGACCGGGGCCGGGGCCATCGTGAATTCCAGCGCGACCCACGCGCTCGCCTGGTTGCCCTGGTGTATGTGGTAGTCCATCAGGCGCGCGTGGCGTGCGAGCGAGACGCGCTTGCGCGCCGTCGAGAGGTAAGCCTCGTTCATCACGCGGTCCTGGTAGTCGCTCAGCTCGTCGGCCGCCGCGCTGAAGAGGTCTATCAGCACCTGATCGAGGTCGGCCTCGCTCGACGCATCCCAGCCGGGCACGCGCTCCATCATCGCCGCCATCATCGTGTGGCGGAACGAGTCGTAGTCCTTTGCCAGATAGTCTATGACGGGCGCGGGCTTGCGCTGCTCGCCCGGCTCCCACTCGGGCGCGCAGTTGGTGTTGAAGCAGCCGGGCCGAAACTTGAAAGGGATTTCGGCAAAGACCGGGTCGAAGTTCGGGTAGGCGATGAGGTCTACGCCGAGCCGGTAGGTCGAGTAGTCGCCGATGGGCTCGACCGTCAGCGTGAGCCGCGCATTGGCGATGTCCGCGTTGATCTGCGTGACCTGCACCTGGCCGGCGGCCGGCCCTCCGGGCAGGCGGTGGCCGCCCGTGATGGGGAAGATGAGTTTCGCCGGCTTCGGGTTCACGGCCGCGTCGTAGTCGTCGAAGATTTCCTGCAAGGAGTTCCTGTTGAAGAACTGGACTGTCAGCTCGGCGACGGCCCCGAACAGGTTGACCTCGACCGACTTGATGCCGTTGGGGACGCCCAGACATTCGAGAATCTTGTACCTGTCGTCGTCGATCAACTGGTGCGGGAACTTAATCAGCTCGTGGCGGTTCTCGGCGGCGTCGAAGGCATAGAGCGGAGGCAGCGTGGTGTTGCGGCAGGTGGCGTCGAGCGCAGCGAAACGGGCCGCGCTGATGACCGTCGGCACGGTGTAAAGTTTCCGGGCGCGCTCCTTGAGCGCTTCCTGATTAATGATCGCCACGGCTTTCGGTTGACTCCAAGCCTCTACGGGTCAGTCGGCTCACCCGCCGCTGCGCTGGAACCTGAGGACGCGCTTGTCCTCTGTCCCGGCGATGCGGTAGATGATCTCCACCTCGATCTTCTCGTTTTCGACGGCGACCGTCAGACTCTCCAGCTCGACGCGGTGGCCGAGCCACCTCTTCATGTTCTGCGTGATCAGGGCCTTCGCCATCGCGCCCGTGGTCGTCTCGTCGGCCGCCTCGAAGACCAGCCGCCGGACGCCGCCGCCGAACTCCGGCAGGAAGAGGCGCTCGGCCGGGCTGGTCAAAAGCAACTGTATGACCTCGTCGCGGATGTGCTCTTCGAGCGTGACAATCTGCGCCGTCCGCCCGTCAACACCGACGCGGAAAGGGAAAGACAGATGTCGGCCGTTCTCTGGTCTCATTGCGCTGTAGTCTTCATCTGCGTGTTGGCGATATTGGCGACGCCCTGCGGCGCGCCCTCGGCGCTGATGCACTTGCCGACGCTCGACTTCACCAGCACGCCCGTCCCGTTGACCTGGACGCTGGTCGCGCCCCCGGCCCACTCGATGCGGATGCAGGGCGAAGGCTTGGTGCCCGTGCCGATGGGAATCTGGAACGGGCAGCCGGCGACCGAGTGTACGTCCGACTCAAGGAGCGCCGGTGTGCCGTCCACCAACAGCTTCGAGTTCGCCGTGGTCAGGATGGCCTGCCCGCCGTGCGTACACATGACCGTGCTCGTCGTCGTCAGAATGAATCCGGGCATCGCCTTTCACCTCACATCACTTTCATAGCCCCGTTGTTCAGCTCGACCCCGCTGGCCGAGAGCTTGACCTTGCCGGCGCCCGACTGGAGCGACAGCTCGCTCATAGAGAGCTTGACTTCGGTCGAGCCGACCTTGACGCTGACCTCGCTGCTCGTCATCTTCAACTCCGCCTGCCCGATGGTCAGCGTGATGTCGCTGTCGGTCATCTTCAGCTCGGCCCCGCCGGGGTGAAGCAGTTGAATCTCGTTCGCGTCCTCGTCGAGCACGAACTTGTGCCCGGCCGTCGTCGCCAGCACGCGCGTCTTCGGCGCGCCGGGGTCCGGCAGCTCGCCGTCGCCCCACCAGCCCCCCGTCCAGATGGGGCGCGAGGGGTCGCCCGCCTCGAACTCTATCCAGACGCCGTCGCCCACCTCCGGCAGCAGCACGAGCCCGTGCTTATCGCCGGCGAACGGCACGCAGGGCAGCGCCCAAGGCGAGTCCGTGTCGCCGAGAACTTCGGGCACCTGCGCCGTGATGCGCCCCAGGGTGTCGGGGTCGTCCACGTCCACGACCAGGCCGCGGTACTTGCCGTAGAAACGGCTGCGCCTGTCCTCGGCCATGTCGGCAACGAGGTCTTCCATTTCGAGTGACATCAGAAGATGCTCCCCTGGATGTTGAAGCTGACGCTGAAGCTGGCGCTCGCCTGCGGCGCGCCCATTGAGCCACCCGCCGCGACCGAGACGGCGTTGCCCCTGATGGAAAAAGACTGCATGTAGGTTGAGCGGTTGAGCGTGTGGGTCACTTTCGTGACGAGGTAGTTGACGCTCAGGTCGCTGTCCGAGACGTTGAGGGGCACGACGCGGTAGGGACGGAGCACACCGCCGTAGCAGAAGGGCAGAACCTCGCCCGTCGCCCTGGACGCGAGGCTCAGCTTCGACGCCTCGTCGCGCGTGCGGTCGTTGATGTCCACGAGGTCGTTCTGCCCCGGCGGCAGGACGCGCGTCGGCGTGTTTGCTCCGCCCTGTACGGCGGGCGCGTCGCCCATGAGCTGAGCGTCCGAAGGCGCGGCGCTGGCGGTCGTAATCCTTTTGTCCCTGATGCTGAGCGTCGCGGCGCGCACGTTGGCGGGGCCGCGCGCGTTGCGGCGCAGGTTGAGGCTCGTGAAGTTGCGGTCCTCGCCGAGCAGGATGAGCATGGGCAGCTCCGGGTCCGGCTGCGTCGGGAAGGCTTTGAACGCGCCGACGCTCTGGCCCGGCTCTTCGCCCGGCAGGACGTAGGCGTGCATCCCGTGGCGGCGGGCGAGCGCGCGCAGGATTTGCATCTGCGTGCCGCGCTGGATGACGGAGCCCGTGGGGTTGTCGGGCTGCGGCGGCGTCGGCTCCACGTCGGGCGTGCCCGTCAGCACGTCGCCGAAGATCTGCTCGGCGATCTCGCTGTCGCTCTTGTTCTGGAAGGGGGTGATGGACTCCTCCTGGTCCAGGAAGACGCTGTCGTCGTGGACGACGAGCGTGACGGAGCTGCGGCCGGGCTGCGAGTCGCGCGGGGTCACGACCTCTGTGATGGGGCCGTCGATGAGCGGCACGAAGGGGCGCTCGCCGACCTTGACCTCGACGCGCACGCGCGTGTAAGGCTGAATGAAGCTCTCCTTCTCGCCGTCCCAGCGCCCCTTGTCGTCTACGCAGACGGGCATTTCGAGGCGCGCCTCCCACATCATGTCCACCTCCTGCTCGACCACGAGCTGCTCGAAGCGGTCAAGCCGCTCCTGGTCGGCCGGCTCGTTGTCGAAAAAGAGTCTGTACTCGACGGTAGCCATTCAAAGCCTCACTTTTCGGGGACGAGAATCGTCTCTCCCTCTTCCTCGACCAGCTTGTTCGCTTCCAGCTCCGTGTTGGCGTCGGCGATGTGCCAGAACTGCGTCGCGTCTGTGAACTGCCGCAGCGCGATTACGTCGAGCCGGTCGTTGCCCTTGACCACAGTCGGCCTGCCCGCGACGTAAGGGAGCCGCCTGAGCGTGACGGCCTTGACCTCGCGCCCGTTCTCGTCCGTGACGCTGACGGTCCTGACCTTGAAGTATCTGGAATTGTCCAGGAACATCTCTGGCTCCTCCCTAAAACGGGATTAACTCCGCCACCTGCTCGATGGTGTTGGCGAGGTTGGTGATGGCCTGCGCTTCCTTGACGATGTTCGAGTATTCGAGAGCGCCCCGGCCGACGACATCGTTCGAGCACTTGTCAATCGGGTTGACCACGAGGCCGATGTCCACGTCGGCCTGCGTCGGGTTGAGCAGAAAATCGTACTGCAACTCGGCGATGCTCATGGACTCGATGACGACGGGGAGCACGCGCAGCGGCCCCCAGATAAAAAGTGTGCGCGGGTAGTTGACGCGCGGGACGGGCTGGCGCGCGCCCTCGTTGCCGCCGCCCAGGCCGAGCGCGTCGCCGATGGCGTCTATGGCCGCGCCGATCAGGCCGCCGATGACGTTCGACGGATGCACCATCATTTCGAGCGCAGCCAGGCGCGGGCCGACGCCCATCGTCCGCGCCAGCACGTTGTTGGTCGCCAGCCCGTCGGCCGCGCTGAAGCGCGCCTGCAAGGTGATCTTCTCCAGGCTCGGCTCGCCCGCCTGCGTCGACTCGCGGTTGGCCCCGCCGACGGGGCGCGGCGGAATCTGGATGTTGCGCGTCAGCTTCTCCGGGTTGAACTGGAAGAGCACGACGTTCGGCAGCGGTCCCAGAAAATCGCTCCCGTACTCGACCAGCGCGCCCTTCAACAGATAAGGCATGACCTTTCGTCCTCCTCCTCGCCTACTTCAAACGCCCGCGCACTGACGCGGCGACCTTGCGCGCGACGACGCGGTGCAGCTCATCCGCAGGCCCCGCGTTCCCCTCCGCGCCGCGCGCCAGGCCCCCCACCGCCGCGCCCGCACCGGGCGGCGCTTCGGGCCGCCCGGCGAGTTCCTCCAACAACGTGTGGCCCAGGCGACCGGCGCACGCCCGCGCCTGTTCCGCCGAGACGCCGCGCAGCCGAATCTCAAGCCGCTCGACATGGACGCTCCTTTTGTTCACGCCACCTCCTTCAGCCCGGCGCGCGGCTTCGGCTTTTCGGGCGGCCCAGCCTTCTTGTGCTCCAACTCCTCGACGACGCCCGCGTAAAGGCCGTACTGGTCGAGGCTGAGCGTGCGGTTCAGCTTGTCGTACTCCCGCTTGATGGCGGCGATGACGGCGGGCATTGTCAGGCTCGGCGTTTGGCCGCCGGTCGATTGCAGGCAGGCGTTGAAGACGACGGAGCGGATGTGGCCGCCCGCGAACTGGAAGCGGCGCGCGAGGAAATCCAGGTCCAGCTCCGAAGCGTCCACGCGCTCCGGGATCATCTGCTCCCAGATGCGGCGGCGCTCCTCCACGTCGGGCAGCGGGAAGTCTATGACGTAGCGCAGCCTTCTCAAGAAAGCCTCGTCCAAATCCTTCTTCCGGTTGGTGGCGAGGATGGCGAGCCCCTTGAAGCGCTCCATGCGTTCGAGCAGGTAGCTGATCTCAAGGTTCGCGTAGCGGTCGTGCGCGTCACTGACCTCGGTGCGCTTGCCGAAGAGCGAGTCGGCCTCGTCGAAGAAGAGGATCATGTCGGAGATGTCTGCGGCGTCGAAGAGCCGCTTGAGGTTCTTCTCCGTCTCGCCTATGTACTTGTTGACGACCTGCGAGAGGTCTATGCGGTACATGGGCAGGTCGAGGCGAGTGGCGATGACTTCGGCCGCCATCGTCTTGCCGGTGCCGGGCGGGCCCGCGAACAGGATCGAGATGCCGCCCTCGTTCCAGGCTTTGGCCGTGCCCCAACCGTAGTGGACTTCGGTCAGGGCGTTCATCGCGCGGACGTGCTCCTCGAACTGGAGGTGCTGCTTGTGTGGCAGGATCAGCTCCTCGTTCTGGAAGCGCGGCGTGACGCGGCTCGCCAGCTCGCCGATGTCGAGGTTGAGTTCGGCGCGGCACGCCTGGGCCAAATCCTCTTTCGTCAGCTTGCGCCCGAGCGAGAGCAGGCTGGCGCTGATCGTGTCAATCGTCTCCTTCTCGTAGCGGAAGCGGCGCGCAGACTCGTTGATGGCGGCTTCGAGCCCTTTGGCCTTCTTGCCGAGCGCCTTCGTCCAGTAGGCGACGCGCTCCTCGTAGGTCAGCGGCGGGACGTTGACGACGGGGAGCAGCAGGTTCGCAGGCGTGTGCGACCACTGGCTGCGCTCGCTCGTGGCAAGGAAGATGACGGCCGGGATGGTGTTGGTCGGAAGCTGTGGCGTCTCCGCCCCGTGCTTATCGCCGCCCGCTCGCGCCGCCCACTCGGGGGCGAGAAATAGACACGCGTCCCGCAGCCAGCAAAGGCTCGCCAGCCCGTTCAGGTGCGGCCCATTGTCCAGGAGCGCCGCGTCGCCTTTGAATTCGACCGCCTTGCGGCCGGAGGCGCAGGCCAGGCGGGCGGCCGACTCGCGCTGCGCCGAGCCCTTCGGCCCGTTGATGGGGACGACGCGCAAACCTTCAACCCACGGCGCGCTCAAGCGGAGCGCCACGAGTCGCGCTTCCTCGGTCAACTCTTCCTGCGCGCCACCGCCGTCCAACTCCACGAGCCCGTGCGGCAGCGGCGCGTCGGCGAAGAGAAGCTGGCGCGCGACGAGCGAGGGCACGGTGAGCGGCGCTTCCCAGTCCGTCTCGCCGTAGTGGTGCGGCTGCTGAAGGCTGCGCGCGACGAGGCCGAAGCTGAAGAGCGGGTGCGAAGAGTCGGCCAGCGCCAGGACTTCTGCGGGCTCGTCCCAGAGTTTCTGTGCCAGCGCCAAATTGGGCTGACGTTTCGCCTGGTCGTTGAGGCACGCGGCGATGACGCCGCCCATGCCTGCGTCGAAGACGGACGAGAGCGCCAGCGCCAGCGCGAAGGCGGCGGCCCCGTCGAGCCGCAGGTCTTCGACCACCCACGCGAACGAGCCGCGCGTTGCGCCCTTGCACGCGGCGGGCGGTTCTGTTTCGAGCTGCCCGGTCAGGTACTTGGCCGTCGGGTCCGTCGTGTAGAACTTCTGCTTCTCTTCCCAGAAGCGGCTCATGTCGAGCGCGGCCGAAGCCTTGTCCGCGACAGGGGGCAAGACGGCTCCGCCTTCGACGGGGCGGACGCCGCTCTCCTGCCAGAGCCAGCAGATTTCGCGCCGCAGCCGGAAGGCCACTTGCCGCATCCAGAAATTCGCGCACTCGTCGCCGGCCCGCAACTTCGGCGAGAAGGTGACGAACTCATTTTTACGCGCGTCAGTCATCAGACTAGAGTGATTGCGAGGCTCTGTTTCGCCTGCACGCCGTTGACGCGCAGGATGGCCAGGTAAGTCCCCGGCAGCACGCCCTCGTCCGGCTGCATCTCCACGCGCTTGCGCGTCTGCGGCGGCACGGCCGGCCCCGGAATGTCCGCCTCCTTCATGAAGGCGTCCAGGAGACGAACGGTTCGACCGTCTTGATAAAGGGCCAGGAACACGTTGTCCGTGTCGTTGCCGAGGAGCAGGCCGCCCAGCTCGATGGTGGCGGCGACTGTGCTGGGGTCTGTTCCCGGCACGGAAGCGAGGACTGTGGCCGACGTGACGGTCGGGAGCAGATTCCCTATGAGCGGGTTGCTCGCGCGCCGCCGCGTCAGCGTGATCGTCTGCACGACCGTCAGGGCCAGGCCGCCCGCGGAGATGAGGTCGCCCGTCACCAGCTCCTCTCTCACCTTCACCTTCAACTGGTCCGGCCGCTGCAAGACGACGGGCAGCTCCACGGGGCCGAGCTTGACGGACAGGTTGCTGAGGTGCAGGTCCGTGCCGTGGACGGTGAATGTATCGTTGGCCTCGAAGCCCGCCGGCTCGACCTTCGTGATCGTCGGCCCCATAGACGGAAGTATGGGGATGTGGATTCCCTTCTCGCCGATGATCGTCGGCGGCGTGGGCGGCGTCGTGTAGTCCACGCCGACGAGCAGCGAGTAGGACGGCGGCTCTTCCGGCGCGATCAACACGGGGCGGACCTGGAAGGCGACCGCGATGCGGTACGCCTCGTTGTCCCCGCCCCCCTGCATGATCTTCGAGACCAGATCGGACGGCGTCTCGTCGAAAGTAATCTTCAACTCCTCCGGGTTCGTCTCCAACGCCTCGATGTAGTCCGTGTTCAGGAGCGTATCCTTGGCCAGGAAGTTCAGACTCTGAAGCGCACGCACGCCGGTCCCCAGAAACTCGTGGGCCTGTATCGAATTGCTCTCCCCGGCGGTGTCGTAGGCCGTCAGCAGGTACTTGAGCACGAGCCACAGCGGCGGCGGCTGACCCTCGTCGAGCGAAATGTTCTTCATGCTGGCGTCGAAGACGATCTCGTAGAGGAACAGGTTCAGGCGGTTCACCCCCTGGTCCTGTTCGGGGCGGCCGACCGTGACGGCGATCCCGCTCCTGTTGTCCAGGCGGTCGCGCACCGCGTCCGTGACCGCGCTGATCGCCTTGCCTGTGTCCGCCAGTGCCATTCTCCGTTTACCTCACAGGCCCCTGATGTAGCGCCGCCTCAGCCTGGAAGTCTCGACCGGCGCGGGCTGCCGCTGTTCGGGCTCCGGCCTGTGCGCTGGCGCTGGCGCGGGCGCCGGCCTGGGCGCGTCCTCGACCACGATGCTGATGGAGCCTATGGAGAGACTAAAATCCTGCACCTCAAGCTCGCGCGCTGCCTCGACCCTCTCGCGCTGGAGGACCACGGCGGCCGGCTGACTCGTTTTCGATTGCAGGGGGCCTGGGTTTTCCATCTCGCCCTCGCCGTCGAGTTCACGCGCGGCGTCCGCGGGGCTGGTGATCCATTCGACGACTTCTCTCAAGTAAGCCCTGCGCGAGTCCGCCTGCGCCGCGGGACTGGCCGCCGGCTCGGCGCGAGCCGGGAGCGCGGGGGCCTCCGGCGACGGCGGCGCGGCCTCGGCCGCTTCCAGAGTTTCGAGCAGCCCACGGCCTGCGTCCTCGCGGCTCACATCGGCTACCAACATCTCTTCCATAGGCCGAGCGGGCGGCGACAACGACTCCTGTTCGCTCGACGTGTGGCTCAGACTCGGCGCGACGGGCGCAGGCGGCTCGCCCTCATGCGCGCCTGTTCGTTCGCGGGGCGCGGCAGTCCGTGACGAGTGCTCCTCTTCTTGCGAGACCAGCTCGACGCGCGATTTCTCAAAGAACGCGGGCGGCCGAGAGTCCGCGGCGCGCTCGCCGGGCAACGGCCTCTCGTCCGCGAAGACGCTCTGCTCCGCGGGCGGCAGGACGCGCGCGCCTACGTGGTTCTCTTCCTGTATGGACGACTGGCTGAGGGCTGACTCATGAGCGGGCGCGTTCGCCTGCGTGGGGTCTTTGTCGTGCGCCGCGGGCGCGGGCTCGGATTCGACGAACGTCCACTCTTCGACGTGCGGCGGCGGCGCGTCGGCCGGTCCCGCGAGAGGCGTGCGGGCGGGCGTCGCTTCATGCTCGGGCGCGGCGCGTGGCGTGGGGGCCGCGCCGAAATGGAGGCCGGTCGTCCTCGCCAGGCGGGAGAAGTAGTTGGTCATCGCCGAACCTCTCTCTCGATGAGCGCCAGGTAATGTGAGCGCCGCCAGTGGGGGACGGAGAAAATCTGCGCCTCGCTCCAGTGGTAGTGCGATGCGAGGCGGTGGACGGTCAGGAGCAGGCGCTGCTGCTCCTGCCGCAGCAGCCCGAGCGCCAGCCCCTCCAGATCGACCTCGTGCGCGGCCTCCACGCCGCATTCCGGGCAGCGCGCCGTGAAGCTGAAATTGACTAGCGGGTCGAACTCGTCCAGCGTCTCGTCAAACGCACGCGCCCAGGTTCCGTCTAGACGGCCGGCCCCGAACGGCGCGCCCGCCCTGTCAACGGCGAGCGCGCCGACCATAGCCTCCAGCGCCTCGGCCCCGTCCGCGAAGCGGCAGTTGAGCCAACTGAGCTGGTCGCCCCCGGTCGGCTTTCGCACCCACAGCTCCTCCGCGCCGCGCCGGACCCTGAAACGCTCACTCCCGCCGTCGCGCTCCCTGAGCCCGCCCAGTTCCGCGAGCGTCAACTCGACCTCGCACGGTTGCGCGCAAGCAGCTTGCGGGCAGCAGAGCGGGACGAGTAACGGCTCGCGCCCTCCGTGGGTCGCCAGCGTCAGCAGACACTCTATGCGCGTGCTGACGGGTAGATTCCAGAGGAACTCGTCGTCGAGCCTGCCGCCTTCGGCCGTCTGCGCGCAGAGCGCGAGGACCGCGGTGACCAGGAGCGGGCGCGCCCGTCGGAAGTCGATCTCCAGGTCGCCCGCGTCCTGGCCGAAGGGGCGCAGGTAGAGCGGAGCGACGGCTGTGGCGGCCGGTGGGCGCGCACGGAGCGACGCGGGAAGACGCGGGAACGGCGAGAGCTCCGGTGTGTCTCGTTCGGGCGCGGGCATCGACGAGTCGGCCTCCTAGCCGTCACGGGGCCGCCGGGACCGCGTCACTCTCCTTCGGCTCCTGCGTGCTCACGTCGCGCTCCCAGCCTTCAAGCTCGATCTTCAAGGACTCGATGGCGACGGCGTTGGCGTTGGCGTTGAGTTCCGGCAGCGCCGTGAACTCGCTGATCCAGCAGCGGTGCAGGAAGTAGCGGTAGACGACGTGCCCCTTCTCGTTCATCATTTCGAGCGTCAGCTCTTTCTTGTAGTTGACCAAGTCCATCGCCGCGTCGCCCGCGTAGGGGTGGACGAGATTGGCCCACTTCTCGAACTCCGGGTCGTGCGTGATGCCGCGCTCCATCGTCACCGAGTCGTAGGTGGTGCGGCCCGGCGACTTGTGGTCGGTGCTGTTCTCGCCGCCCTCGCGGTGCTTGACGACCTCGGTGGTGCGCTTGAGGGCGCTCACCTTGCTGACGCCGAGGACGGTCTTGCCGTCCCAACTGACCCGGAACTTGAAGTTCTTGTACGGGTCGAAGCGGTGCGGGTTTTTAGTAAAGCCTGTAGCCATAGCTCCTCAATCCCTCCACGCGTTAGAGATCGCCGGCGATCTGCTGAATCTTGATGATGACGAACTCGGCGGGCTTGAGCGGCGCGAAGCCGACCTCGATGTTGACGATGCCGAGGTTGCGGTCGTTCTGCGTCGTCGTCTCGCCGTCGCACTTGACGTAGAAAGCCTTGTCCGGCGTGCTGCCCTGGAACGCCCCCTTGCGGAAGAGGTCCATCATGAAGGCGTTGAGGTTGAGCCTGATTTTGGCCCACAGCGGCTCGTCGTTCGGCTCGAAGACGATCCACTTCGTGCCGCGGAACAGAGACTCTTCGAGGAAGAGCGCAAGGCGGCGGATGGGGATGTACTTCCACTCAGAGCCGTCGTCGTCGGAGCCGAACATCGTGCGCGCGCCCCAGTTGACGATCCCCGAAGGGAACGAGCGCAGGCAGTTGACGGCAATCTTGTTGAGCACGCCGTTCTGCGCGTCTGTGAGCTTGACCTCTAATCCGACGATGCCGCGGATGTCGGCCTCCGTCCCGGCCGGGGCCTTCCAGACGCCGCGCTCGGTGTCTATGCGCGCCATCAGCCCGGCGATGGCCCCAGCCGGCGCGATTGATTTGACGATGCCGCCGGCGTTGACCCGCACGCGCGGGTAGAAGACGGCCGAATTCTTCTTATCGACGCCGCGCGTGCGCAGGTCCGTCACCAGGGCCGTGTTGTAGGCCACGACGGTCTGCCCCTTGTTGCTCCAGTTGGCGGGCGCGTCAATCAGGAGGAAGGCGCGGCGCGAGGCGCAGTAGTTGCTCGCCGGCCCCCACAGGTCCAGGAAGGTGGCCGGTGGCACGTCGTCGTCGGGCGCGAGGATCATCAGGTTGAAGAGGTCTACGGGTTCGAGCGCGAAGAAGCCCGTGTTCTTCGTCGGGTCGCCCAGGTAGGTGTTGATGTCGGGCGCGACGCCGTCGTCGCCCGGAACTCCTGGCGCGGTGAAGGGACGCACGGCCGTGTCGCCGAGCGAGTATTGACGCGTGTTTAAGGCCAGTTGCGCGTCGAAGTCTGCGGTGCCGGTCGTGATGCCGGTCGGGATGGCGTTCGGCGAACTGTCTTTAGAGATGATCGCCAGGTGGTAGCCCCAGACCTCTGCCTTGTAGGGCAGGCCGGCCTTGGCGTTGATGGCGGCGGCGATGAGGTCCAATTTCTCGCGCACGCCGTTGTTATCGCCGGTGACGCTGTTCGCGTCGGGCTTGCTCTTGACCCAGAGGTCGGCGTTGTTCGGCGGAACGCCGGTCACCAGATTGAGCGTGACGGGCGTGCCGTCAATCGTGATGTTGGTGATGGCCGGGGCCGCGCCCCCCTGCGCGAGGTTTGTCAGGTTGTTGAGATTCGCCAGCGAGCCGAGGTTCAAGGGTGGGGCGAAGAGCAGGATGGAACCGTTCGGCGCGGGGCGGAAGTTGCTCCAGCGCGCGGGCTCTATGCCGCCCTGCTCCACGCCGAGCATGAGCGCCGCCGAGATGTCGTTCGTAGAGGCGCGGCGCACGCGGATGCTCGCCTTGTCGCCGCCCGTGTTGGCTCCCGCCTCGAACTGAAGCCTCAGGAAGATGCCCACGGTCTCGGTGACCAGCCGGGCCTCGACCCTGACGACGGGGCTGAGCGTCGAGAGCGCCAGGTTGATTCTGTTGGTGATGTGGGCCTCGATGTTCCCCTGGATGGGCGCGGGGGGGCCGGGCGTGGCCGGCCAGCCCGGCTTCAGGTCCACAGTCACGGGGGTCCCGTCGTTGACGACGAGGTCGAATTTCGACTTCAAGGTGGCCGGCGCGACCGGGTTCAGCATCCCGTCGAGGAGGGTGCGGACGGCGGTGGCGTTAGCGCCCATCGGCCGGCGGCTCACCGAGAAGCCGCTGAAGCTGTTGGTCGGATTCCCGTTGGCGTCCTCGACGTTGAAGAAAGAGGTGGAGAGCTTCGGGTCGCCCATCGGCGGGTCGCTGACGGCCAGGTCTATCAGGTCGGAGCTTTGCGTGACGAAGTCCGGCGCGAAGCGCGCGGAGGTCGGGTTCATCGTCAGGTTCGGGAAGGTCTCCGTGACGACCGGCGCGCCGCCCTCCTCCTGGATCACCCGGAGGTTGAAGGTCTCGTCCGGGGTCGAAGTGTTGTAATCCACCTCCAGGCGCACGGTGTTGGCCCACGCGCCCTCGGCCTTCGCCGTCGCGACCAGCACGTTCTGCGTGGCGAGTGTTTTCAGCGTGAGCGTGGCGGCCGCGGCCCCCTTCGCCAGGCGGACGACGTAGGCGTCCGTCCCGCCGTTGGCGAAGAAGAGCCTGATGTCGTTCGCCAGGTCGCTGCGCGGGTGCGGCTCGCCGAACAGGCGCGTGTAATCCGAGAGGCTCAGGATTCTGACCGCCTTGTTGGTCGGGCCTTTTGAGGC
This sequence comes from uncultured Acidobacteriota bacterium, assembly GCA_963848875.1. Classification (GTDB taxonomy): domain Bacteria; phylum Acidobacteriota; class Blastocatellia; order Pyrinomonadales; family Pyrinomonadaceae; genus QHXM01. Next base: position 1,209,514 of record CAWKFJ010000005.1, on the reverse strand, counting down.
GCGGCCGAAGAAGGCCGCGATGGAGGTCGAGACCCCCGTGATGGTGTGGACGCCGCTCGGGATTTCCTCAATGTAGACGCCCGGATAACTGACCTGTACTGGCATGCTTCATTCCTCCGTCATAAGTCGCTCAGGGCGCGGCAGGCACTCCAAAGTGAGCGAGCAGCCAACTATCTAGAAGTGGTGTCAGCGGGCGACGAAGAGGGCGGGCCTGCGGCAGCGCCGGCCTCACACGTCGTCGCTTTGTGCGAGCAGTTCCCGCACCTCCTTGAGCTTGCCGCGGTTGATGCGGTAATGAATGCGCGAGTCCTTGGTTTGCCGCCCGACGATGAGCTGCCGGGCCGTCAATTCGTCGAGCGCCTGCCTGACCCTTGCGGCCTGGTGTTTGATCCGCTGCTCCAGCAGCCACCACTCCAGGATGCCGTCGAAAGTGTCCTGCGCCTCGACGTTCTCCGCCAAGTATGCCAACAGTTGACGCGTGATCCGGGGCTCTTTAGTTGTGCACATAGCGGAGTCAGCCACTGCCGTCAGGAAGTCCGGCGGTTGCAATTTCGCGGCCGCGATTAAGTGGGCCAATTTTCCCGGCGGGCCGGAACCCAAGGTGGTCTTTTTTGTCCCGCCGGGCGTGAAGGGTCGGCGGCGCGGGCGCGCGGATTGCGAGCAAAGGCGCGCGAGGTGGGGCAGGGCGAATTTGTCCTACGGCGGGCCGCGAATTGTCCTGCCCCGTCCAGGTCAGGTGGAGCCCATCTTGAAGCGGCCCACGTCGATGCGGTGTTTGCGGATGAGCTGCCAGAAGGCGCGGCGGTTCTTGCGCGCGGCGCGCGCGGCGTCCGTGATGTTGCCGTGGCAGGAGATGAGCAGGCGCTGGATGTAGCTGCGCTCGAACTGGGCCACGACGCGCGCCTTGGCTTGCTGGAACGACTCCTCGTCGGGGACGTAGAGGTCGTCGCCCGGCAGCGAGATGTTCGCGCCCGCCACGAGCGGCGGCGTCTCGCAGAGCATCACGGCGCGCTCGACGGCGTGCTCCAACTCGCGGACGTTGCCGGGCCAGTCGTAGAGGACGAGTTTGCGCAGCGCGTCGGGCGCGAGCCCCGTGAACGGGCGGTCGAACTCGGCGGCGTATTGGGCCAGGAAGTGTTGCGCGAGCAGCGGGATGTCCTCGCGCCGCTCGCGCAGCGGCGGGAGCACCAGCGGGACTATGTTGAGGCGGTAATAGAGGTCGCTGCGCATGCGCCCGGACTGCACGGCCTCTTCGAGTCCGACGTTCGCCGCCGCGATGACGCGCACGTCCGCGCCGCGCGCGCGGGCCGAGCCGAGCGGCCTGTACTCACGCTCCTGAAGGAAGCGCAGGAGCTTCGTCTGCGCCAGCAGCGGCAGGCAGTCGATCTCGTCCAGAAAGAGCGTGCCGCCCTCGGCCTCCTGAATCAGGCCGGGCTGCGCGGCGTTGGCCCCCGTGTACGCGCCGCGCTCGTGGCCGAACAGCTCGTTCTCAACCAGTTCCAGGGGAATCGCGCCGCAGTTGACAGGGACGAAGGGCTTGGCGCGGCGCGGGCTGAGGTAGTGTATGGCGCGGGCGCACAACTCCTTGCCCGTGCCCGTCTCGCCCGTGATGAGGACCCGCCCGTCGCAGCGCGCGACGAGCGGAATCTTCTTGATCTCGGCTAAAAAATTGGACGATTGGCCCACGAGCCTCTTGAGCCCGAGCTTCTCCTTGAGCGCCTGCGTGGGGTCCTCCGGCCGCCCGTACTGTTCGAGCAGGCGCCAGACACGCGGCAGCGTGCCCGCCGCGCTGACGGGCGGGGTGATGAAATCCGAGGCCCCGTTCTGGAGCAGCCGGAGCATCACGCCTGGCTCGCAAGTCTCGGCGGCGACGATTATCGGCGCGGCGGCCCGCTCGCGCCGGAGCGCGCGGAGCAGCGCGCAAGCCTCTTGCAGTTGGCCCGCGGCCAGGACGAGGACGACCAGATTCGGCTCGAAGCCGTCCGCGCCCGGAGCGACCAGACCTTCGCGTGGCGCTTCGTCGAGTCCGGCGAAAGAGAGCTGACGGAGTTGGCCGCCCGCATCGAGAGAGGCTTCGAGGGTCGCGCGCAGTTCTGCGCCCAGACTTCCCTCCGGGTGGAAATTAAGCAATAGGATATGTGCCGGTGTCATGGTCTGCTCGCGTTTCCGACGACCCGCGATATCCATCTGGGGAGGAATGCGGCGTCAGGAAGAGGCCCGGTCGCGCGTAGCGAGGACGACCGGACACGGAAGCAAGAATGAGGGGCAAGGCTGAGTCGCCCGGCGAGGCCGGAGCGTTCTCACTAGCTTCTTTGTGCCAATACCTTGTGAACCATTGGATAGCTGGCAACCTGGCGGCGCGCGAGAAGAGGGCGCCGAAGATTGCGTCAGGTCTAAGAGAAGAGCGAGGAGTTCAGCCCCTGGACGTATATCCCCAGTGATCGCCGAGTCGGGCAGGCCGCAGAAATGTGAGCGTACCGCACGCGCGCGCCAGTGGCACAAAATGGCGGGACACTAACGCGACGTGGGCATACTATACTCCTCTCCCCCTAAACTCAAGAGCTACACAGGACCATTCGGGCGCGGCGTCGGCGGGAGCCCAGTCTAAACTCTAAAGGCTGATGAAGTTAAAACCTTCAAGGTTTCTTCAAGGCCGCGGGCGTTATATTTAGCTCGTCGGTCCCGCGGGACCGGCGTGACAAGAGAGCAGCTTACCCTTACCTCTAAAAATACCGCTCGTGGGAGAAATCAGTGGGAATTAGAGAATTGAATATGACGAATGTTTCCCCCTCTACACATCTTTTAGCCGAGAAGATCACGCCGCCGCCGCTTCCGGGGCGTTACCTTTCGCGCGGGCGCTTACTCTGCGCCGTCGCCGAAAGCCTGTCGGGCTGCTCGGCGACGATCATCAGCGGGCGGGCGGGGACGGGCAAGACCGCGCTCGCCGTGGAGTTCGCGCGCTCCGCCGGTCGCGCCACCGCGTGGTATAAGGTGGACGCGGCCGACGGCGACCTCTCCGTCTTCTTCAAGTATCTGGTCGAAAGCATAGGCGGCCAGCGCCCTGGCTTCGGCGAGCAGATGACAGGGCTCGGCAGCGAGGAGTACGGGGCCGAAGACGTGCCGCTGCTGGTCGAGAACCTCGTCAACGAGCTGCTCCAGCGCGACGAGCCGCTCTTGATCGTCCTGGACGATTTACACCTCGTTTATGACGAAGAGTGGGTGGCGCCCTTCTTCCGCAGGCTGCTGCCCTTGCTGCCCAGGGAGGTTCACGTCATTCTCATAGGCCGCGGCCTGCCGCCGACGCCGCTGTGGAGGATGCGCTCAAAGCAGGCGTTGCGCGTGATAGAAGAGTCGGCGCTCGCCTTCACGCTCGGCGAGGCGGAGCAGTTGTCCGCCCTTTACGACCTGCCGGCCGAAACGACGCTCGCCGCCTGGGCCGAGACCCGTGGGCGCGTCGGCCCGTACGTCGAGAAGGCGCGGGCGGCCGCCGGGTTGAATGTAGTGGCGGGCTTCGCGGCGCGCAGCCGAGACTACCGCCAGACAACACACCTCAGCTTGATTAAAGGATTCGCGCCCTAGACTCCCGAAGACGATGCCCGACCGCTCGCCAAAGCGTCATCAAGATAAAGCCGCTTCGCAGCCCGCGCCGCCAGAGGCGCCCAATAAGGAGGCGTCCTTCTTCTTCCTGCGCACAAAGTTGCTGCCGCCGCGGCCCGCCCCCGCGCTCCTGCCCAGGCCCAGGCTGATGGAGCGGCTGCGCCAGAATCTTTCCCACCCGGTCACGCTCGTCACGGCCAACGCAGGCTCCGGCAAGACCACGCTCGTCGCGGACTTCGTCAGGAACCTGGGGCCGCAAAGGTTCGTCTGGTATCAACTCGACCAGGCCGACGCAGACCCCCTGGTCTTTCTCGGCTACCTCGCGCACGGCATCAGGCAGGCCGTCCCAGGCTTCGGCTCCATCACGCTCTCTTACCTTGAGGAGGCCAGGGGCGATCTGGCCAAGCGGCCTGAGCGAGCCCTCGACGTGCTCCTGAACGAAGTGCTCGACTCGGTCGAGCAGCAACTCGTCCTGGTGCTCGACGACTACCACCACCTCGGCGCGGAGACGGCCGTCCACGAGGTCGTGGACCGCTTGCTCCACTACCTGCCGGACGTGCTGCACCTCATCATCATCTCGCGCGAGCTGCCGCCGCTCGCCCTCGTCCGCATGCGCACGCAGTCGTCTGTCGCAATCGTCACGCGCGACGAGCTGCTCTTTACGGACGAGGAGACGCAGCAGCTTTTCAGGCAAGTCTTCGACCTGGAGCTGAGGCCAGAGCAGTTGGCCGAGTATCGCGCGCGCACCGAAGGATGGATCACCGCGCTGCAACTCGTCCGGCAGGTGGCGCAGCGCAGCGCCCTGGCGCACGACCCGGCCGGCTCGCCCGCGGCCCACGACCTGACGGAAATCCTCCGCCAGTCCGAGCGCGACATCTTCGACTACTTCGCCGAAGAGGTCTTCGCCGACGAGCACGAAGAGGCGCAAAAGTTCCTGCTCCGCGTCTCGCTGCTCGAAAGGGTGGAGCCGGCGGCGTGCCGCGAACTCTTCCCGGAAGTGAACGCCGTCACACTGCTCCAAACGCTCGCCCGCCGCAACGTCTTCGTCACGTTGGCCTCGGACGGCAGCGGCGAAGAGTACCGCCTCCACCCGCTCTTCCGCGACTTCCTGCGACGCCGCGCCGAGGACGAGACGGGGCGGGCCGAGCTGGCCGCCGAACACAGGCGACTGGCAGACTTCTTCCTGCGCGGCCACTTCCTGGAACGCGCCCTGCCCCACCTCATCGCAGCCGAAGAGTTCGACCGCGCGGCCGCCGTCATCGCCGAGCACGGTGGCGACTGGATTGAGACAGGCGGCTTCGCCTCGCTCCTGGCGCTGATAGAAAAGCTGCCGGCCGAGACGCTCGAAGCGCACCCGCGCGTCCTTTTGCATCGTGCGGAGGTGGCCCGCCTGTACGACGAACAATCGAACGCCACCGCGCTCTTCCGCCGCGCCGCGGCCCTCCTTCACGAAAACGGCGACGCGGAGGGCGAGGCTGAGGCTTTGCACTCGCTCGCGGCCATCAGCCGCCGCCGCGGTGAGGTGGCGGAGGCGCTCGAATCGGTCGCGCGCGCCGAAGGCATCGCGGGCGCACGCACGGCTGTGCGCGTCCGCTGCGCCAACACGCGTGGCCTGTGCCTGAGCGCGCAGGGGCGTTGGAAGGAGGCCGAGCGCGAGTTCCGCTCGGCGCTCAGTCTGGCCGAAGAGATTGGCGACGAGCCCTTAGCGCGCATCATCGCGCACAACCTGGGGACGCCGGCCGGGATGCGCGGCGATTTTGTGGAGGCCATGCGCTGGCTGAGCCGCCTGATACGCGACGGCCAGGCGCTTCCCGTCCCGCAGGAGACCACCGCTCACTTAAATATTGCGCGGTGCCACTTCTACCGCGGCGAGTTCGATTCGTGCGAGCAGCACCTGGAACGCGCCATGCAGGGCTGCCAGACTTTCAACCTCGTCTCGCTGCGCGGCGAGGTCTACGAGTCTTACGGCAACCTGTACCGCGAGCGCAGCGACGCTGCCCACGCGGCCGAATATTACGAGCGCGCCGCGCGCGCCTACGACGTGGCCGGCATCAAGCTCGCCCGGCGCGAGCTGCCCGAAGAGCGCGCCCTGCTTGCGCTCCAACTGGGCGACTCGGCGGCGGCGCGCGCCATGATGGACAGGCTGATCGTCGAGCGGCAGGATTCCAATGACGAAGTCGGCGCGCACACCGCCGCGCTGACGCGCGGGCGCATCCTCCTGGCGCAGGGCGAGCACGAGGCTGCGCGCGCAGACCTCACGCCCGCGCTCTCTTACTTCCGCGAGTACAACCTCTATTACTACGAGGCGCAGGCCAGGGCTGCGCTCGCGGGCTGCGCGCTGGCCTCAGGCCACACGGGCGAGGCCGGCGAGAGCCTGCGCCGCGCGCTCGACCTGGCCGCGCGCTACGACTACGACTTCTGGTTGGAACGCGAGGTTGCGAACAATTCCCAGCTCTTCATCAAGACCGGCGTGGCCGAACTCCTGCCGCCCGACATCCGCGAAAAATTAACGGCCGCGCCCGCCACTTCGACAGCGCAGGCCGCACAGGCCGCCCCGCGCCCCGCGCCCGCCGCTGAAGTCGCCGCGCTCCTGGCCGCGCCTGCGCCCGTGGACTTGACCATCAACCTGCTCGGCGCGGTCGAAGTTTACCGCGACCCTTCAAGACCCTTCGCGCCAGACGCCTGGAAGACGAAACGCTCGCGCGACCTGCTCTGCTTCGTCGCCTCGCGCCGCCACCGCCGCACCAACAAGGACGCCATCCTAGACGCCTTCTGGCCAGACGCGGAGCTAAGCACGGCGGAGAAGAACTTCTACCCGACCATGTCGCTCATCCGTAAGGCGCTCAACAGCAACCAGCAGGTCAAACAGAACTTCCTCGTCTACCGCGACGGCGAGTACCTCCTGGACCCCGCCTTCACCTACCGGATAGACCTGGAGGAGTTCGACCGCCTGGTGGCCGAAGGCGAGGCCGCGCTGCGCTCGCGCAACCAGGAGGCGCTCACGGACTGCTTCGAGCGGGCCGCGGCCGTCTACCGCGGCGAGTTTATGCAAGGGGTCTACGACGACTGGGTAGAGGAGCAGCGCTCCTACTACCGCGAACAGTACGCGCGGCTGCTGGAGACGCTCGCCAAGGCGGCGCTCAAGGCCGAGGACTGGTCGCGCTCGCTCCACTACGCGCAGCGAATCCTGCGCGACGACCCGTTCCGCGAGGACGTGTACACGCTGATGATGCGCGCGCACGCCGCGCTCGGCAACCGCGTGGCCGTCCGCCAGCAGTACGAGGAACTCAGACAACTGCTCAACGAGGAGCTGGGCGTCGAGCCGACCGCCGAGACTCAGCGCGTCTACCGCGAGGTGATGAAATGAGCCGGCCCCGGCGCGACTTTGAAAATATAACCTCGATGCAACAAAGAGGAGCGCCTGTTTAGGGTATAACTTTGTTTAAGGCCCCTCGTGGCTTGCGTTTGTCCACGCCTCGCGTAAAATAACGGTTCCCGACGCCGGTATTCACCCGCCGGGAACTCACCGCCGTCAGGCAGCAGCTTTTTGTAGTTTATCCCTGATGAAAACCAAGCTCTCGAACTCTCTTCACAAGGCGCTGGCGCTGGCGCTCGCCCTCATTCTCTGCGCCGGGCCGGCCGTCGCGGGCGTGCTCGTCCGCGGGACCGAAGGCATCACGATGACGGGCGCCGACGGCGTCTACTATGAAGGTCTGAACGGCATCACGATGACGGGCGCCGACGGACTGCTCGGCCTGAAAGTCAACGGAGTCACGCTGCCCGTCACGACCGACGGCATCACGATGACCGGGGCCGACGGCGCGACCTACACGGGCGTTCCCGCCGCCACCGCGACGCGGGCCGACGGCATTACGATGACCGGCGCGGACGGCATCACCATGACCGGGGCCGACGGCATTACCATGACTGGCGCGGACGGCGCGACCTATGTCGTCAACTCCATCATCGTCAGGCAGGCCGACGGCATCACGATGACCGGCGCGGACGGGATCACGATGACCGGGACCGACGGCCTTCAGAGGCTCGGCCTCGACGGCATCACGATGACTGGGGCCGACGGCATCACGATGACTGGGGCTGATGGGATAACGATGACCGGCGCGGACTCGGTCACCATCGTCATGAGCGACGGCAGGGTGTTCAGCGTGAGCCCGAACGGCATCACGATGACGGGCGCGGACGGGATTACGATGACCGGCGCGGACGGCATCACGATGACCGGGGCCGACGGCCTGATGACGATGACGGACTTGGACGACTCGTTGGCGGCTGGCCTTCAGGGCCTCGACCCTGAGTTGGCGCTTCTGCTCAACAAGGTGACGGACGACAGCTCCATCAACGCGGTCGTGACTTTCCACCACTATCCGACCGACGCGGACCTCTCGGCCATGAGGACGATAGGCATCACCGGCGGCACGCGCTTTCGCAAGCTGCCGATGGTCATCTTCAGCGCGTTCCCCTCGCAGATCGTCAAGCTCTCGCAGCTCCCTTCGGTGCGCTCCATCTGGGGCAACCGCACGCTCCAATGGAACGCCGAGCAGACTTCGGCGCTGACCGGCACGGGGCGCGTCTACGCGGACGCTGACCTGAAGAGTAAGAACAAGGGGCTCCCTGTGACGGGGCGCAACGTCACGGTCGCCGTCCTCGACACGGGGCTCGACGGGACGCACCTGGACGTTTCGGGCCGCGTCCTGCGCAACGTCAAGCTGGCCGACCTTCAGGGCCTCTCGCCGCTCGGCTTCCAGTATCCCCTCAACATCGAGGGGCTCAAGAACACGGACCTGTTGGGCGGGCACGGGACGTTCGTCGGCGGCATCATCGCGGGCAGCGGCGCGCGCTCGAACGGGAGGTTCCAGGGTGTCGCGCCGGGAGCGAAACTGGTGGGGCTCTCGGCGGGCGACGCGAACCTGCTCTTCGTGCTCGCGGGGATGGACTACCTGCTGACGCAGGGGCCGACGCTCAAGGTGCGCGTCGTCAACTGTAGCTTCTCGGCCAACACGGTCTACGACCCGAACGACCCCGTCAACGTGGCGACGAAGCTGCTGACGGACGCGGGCGTCAACGTCGTCTTCTCCGCGGGCAACACTGGGCCTGGGGCGGACTCGCTCAACCCTTACGCGCTCGCGCCGTGGGTCATCTCGGCGGGCGCGACCGACGCGCGCGGCCGTTTGGCCCAATTCTCCGCGCGCGGGGCCTTCGGCTCGGCCAACAGGAGAAGGCCGACGCTCGTCGCGCCGGGCGTGGACATGATTAGCCTGCGCGCGGCAGGGCTCCTTAACCAGACGGGCTTGAACGGCCTCAGTTCGGGCGCGGACACGCGGCTCCTGACGCCCACCTATCTGCCCTTTTACACGGCCGGCAGCGGGACGAGTTTTAGCGCGCCGGTGGTGGCCGGGACAATCGCGCTCATGCTGGAGGCCAACCCGAATTTGAAGCCGGCCGAGGTGCGCGACATTCTACAGCGCACGGCCACGCCGATTCCGTCGAACTATTCGCACGAGGTCGGGGCCGGGATGCTCAACGCGCACGCGGCCGTGCTCGAAGCCGCCTTCCCCACGCGGCGCATGGGGAGGTGGCGCGCGACGCTCAACCGCGGCCAGGTGCGCTTCATCAAGAACGCGCCGCGCCTGTTCACGGGCAAGGTGCAGTTCGGCAGCGTCTCGACGACGAGCCTTACGATTCCGAGCAACACAGTCTCCGCGTCCGTGCGTATCGCCTGGGGACCACTCCTGACAATCAACGACCTGGGGTTGAAGGTTTACGACCCCGCGGGCGTCATGCGCTCGCACGTCAACATGCTGAACCTGCCTGGGCTGACCGGGCGCGGCGAGGCGACCGAGATCAGCGCGCCGGCGGCGGGCACATGGAAAGTCGGCGTCTTCAACACGCTTGGGCTCCTCGGCCTGCCGCAGACCTACACAGGCCGCCTCGACGTGGAGCGAGTCGAATACGCCCCGCTCGCGGACATCAATGGTCTGGCCACGCCGACGCAAACGGACATCCGCCAGAATTTGCGCTCCTTCGTGATGATGCCCGTGGGCGACCGCTTCTTCCCGAGCTGGCCCGTGACGCGCGGTGAGCTGGCGGCCACGCTCGTCCGCGGCGCGCGCGTGCCGCAGTACATGCCAGCGGTCCCGACCTACGCGGACGTGCGCAGCCTTGATCTGATGAACTTCGTCGAGAGCGTGCAGAGCGCCCCCGGCGGCCCCTTGTTCTACGACGCCCCTGCGGGCGGGCCTTTCTACCCCGACCGCGGCGTCAAACGCCTCGCGGCGGCCGTCGCGCTCGTGCGCTCCGCCGGCCTGCGCGCAGAGGCCGAGAACTACACAGGGCCTATGCCCAACTTCACGGACCTACAAAGCATCCCCGTCGAGTACCGCGGCTACGCGGCCGTCGCTCACCTGCGCGGACTGCTCAAGGCCAGCGGCAACTATTTCAGCCCCAACGGCACGCTGAGGCGCGTTCAACTGGCCCAGGGCATGGCCGCACTCATCAAGCTCGCCTCATAAGCTCGGTCAGAAACTGAGCTTTCAGACTCGCAGGGCGGTCACGCACCCGCCCTGCGAGTCTCTTTTTTTACGGCCATCGCCCTTCAAGGATTCTTCAAGGCCGCTGAGCCCGGCCCTTAACTCTCACTATTTCTACGCTTAACTAGCCGCGCCGCGAGTCCCGCCCCGCTTCAAGCTTTTTTCAAGCAGGAACCTTTATTTTCTCTCACGTCCTTTACTTTATCCGACCAAGACACAGGAGAGAAAACAGAGAAGATGAGCACCAGACGGATTCTTCGCGGCGGGAAGACCAGGGTTTCGGCTTCATTCAAGCTGCTTCTTACGTTGTCGGTCGTTGCCGCCCTCATAGGCCAGATGATGCTGCCCGCGGGGACGACCGCGAGCGCGGCAGGTACGACAACCGCCGCGCCCGCCATAAATACAAGACCAGTACCTAACTTCGACATCAACCTGACGAAATACAGCCTGCGCCTCCCGTCGCCGGCCCAACTACAGGCGCTCGACGCGCTCAAGATGAGCCTCAACGATTCTTCGGTCACCGCGCGCTGGGACAAAAAGACCGGCTCGCTAGACACGCTGATGGACTTCGCCTCGGCCCCCTCGACGCTCGACCCGGAGGCGGCCGCGCGCGCTTTCATACAGGTCAACTCCGGCCTCTTCGGCATCACGGACCCGAACACGCTGCGGTTGAAATCCAACTACCCTGCCTTCGGCGGCAACCTGCTCTACTTCGAGCAGACCTACATGGGCCTGCCCGTCACGGGTGGCGGCATCGGCGTCGTCATGGACAAAGAGCGCCGCGTCAAGATGCTTTCGGGGCCGTACATCAAAGACATCAACCTCGGTGTGACGCCGACGCTCTCCGGCGCAATCGCGGTCGCCAGGGCGAAGGCCGATCTGGCGAAGCTCAAGAAGGTCTGGGCCGTGGGCGTTGCCGACCGGCTCAAGGGCGCGCTCGACACGCTCAGTAAACAGCTCGGCCCGATGGCTGTGCCCGCCCCGCAGTTGAACGTCTTCCAGACGCCCGACGGGCCGCGGCTCAGTTGGAAGTTCTTCGTCTTCTCGCGCAATCCGTTCGGCATGTTCAAGTATCAGATCGACGCCGAGACGAGCGAGGTGCTCTACCGCGAAGACTTCGTGCGCTACCAGTCGAACCCACTGCCGCTGACGGCGGACGTTTACCCGACCTACCCTTGCATCACAAAGAAGCTCAAGGACGAGGGCGTCATCGAGAACGGGCCGAACGGCGCGCCCTGCGGCCAGCAACGCGTCCAGCTTCGCAAGTTCGACCAGACTAACGTCGTCACCGGCGCGACCGGCACATTGAAAGGCACGCACGCGCTCATCACGAACCTCTCGCCACTGCGCCTGCCCTTCGCGCAGGCCGCGCTCGGCACGTGGCACTTCGCCAAGGACGACGCCACTGCCTTCGAGGCGCGCACCAACGAGCAGACGCACTACGGCCCAGGGGCTGAGCCCGCCTCGCACCAGGACGAGATTTCGCAGTTCTTCTACATCACTTCGTTGCTCGAATACATAGACTACCTGCACGTCGCGGGCGACGCCAAACACAGCGCCGTCGGGCAGGGCGACTTCCCGGACACCTACCCGAACCAGTCCACGCCGCTCATCGGCAACGTGCATATGCCGAACGTGCTCGCGCCGCCGACCGACCCGACCTCGCCGACGTTCCTCGACGAGCTGCTCGGCCTCGACAACGCCTTCTCGCTCTCGCTCTCGTCGCGCGAGGTTTTGGGCCAGGACATCGCCGGCCAGAACGTCATCGTCAACCCGACCTCCTACGGTCACGGCTACCTGCTCAACAACCTGGCGATTGACTTCGGCGTGCCCTATCACGAAGGGATGCACTCCATCTCCAGCCCCATCGCCGGCCTCGAAGGCACGCCTGAGGGCAGCGCCCTGAACGAAGGTCAGGCCGACCTCTGGGCCTACACGGCGGCCAATAACCCCGTGCTCGCCAACTACCCTGTCAACGGCTTCAAGTACCGCGAACTCGTCCGCGCCAACGGGCGCAACCCGGACGAGAGGCAGTACATCCGCCACGGCGATTCCGGCCTCAGCTACTCGCAATTGGGGACGCTCGGCGGCACGCAGTTCGAGGAGCACCGCGACGGCGAAATCTTCGCCGCCACGGGCTGGGACCTGCGCGAGCTGATGATTCTGACGGAGCCGACGGTCAGCTACCTGCGCCCCGATGTCATCTCCGGCAACCCGACCAAGAAGATCACCGTCGGTCAGGAGAACTGGGAGCGCATTCTGCTCGGCGCGATCTACGTGCTCTCGACCTTCAACCCGGACACCTTTGTCCGCACACGCGACGCGATGATTATCGCGGACCAGTCGCTCTACCCGTCGAACGCGGCGGACCCGAACTCGCCGGGGCTGCACCGCGCGCTGATTGAGCGCGTCTTTGCCGCCCGCGAGCTGGGAGTCAACGCCGCCGCGCCCAACACCGAAGGCCGTCAGACCATTTCGACCAGGGTCTCGCCCTTCGTCGCGTCGCAAGGCAAGCTGGCCGCGCCCACGGGCCTCAGTGTCTCGCTCGCCTCGGCCAACTCGAACCGCGTCACGTGGCAGGCCGTCTCGGGCGCGTTCAGTTACGAAATCCTCAAGCGCGAGATCGGGCGCGAGAACCAGCGGCTCAACAAACCTGTCGAGGGTCGCGCCTACATCGACGGCGACGGCTCGACCGATGGCTACCACCACGTCGCCTTCGTCAAGTCCACGAGCTACGTGGACAACGGCTACAGAGAAGAGGTCTTCGTCCCGCGCGGGCTCCAGAACCCCGTCGCCTACGAGTACGTCGTGCGCTCTCTGAACGTCAACGCGAACAAGCAGGTCGGCGCGTCTGCCAACAGCAAGGCGGCGACCGTGCCGACGGCCGTTCAGAACGTGACGAACAAAGTGCAGGCGAGCCGCACGGCCTCTGCCTCCGCCAACGGCAAGACCGAGTTCGACCAGACGCTCAAGAACACCGGGGCCAGCCTCTACACGCCCGTCGAGTTCCGCATCGTCAACATCTCGGACCCGACCGTGACGGTCGCCAACGCCGACAACAGCGGCGCGGGACGCGGCGCGAGCCCCGCGAGCTTCTACTACCCGTCGGCGCTCGCCACGGGCCAGGTCTCGGCCCCGCGCCATCTCGTCTTCAACAACCCGAACAAGAGGCAGTTCACCTTCGACGCCGTCGTCACGGCGCGCGTCCAGGTCGCGGCGGCGCAGGCCACGCGCTACCAGCCGCCGCCGAGCTTCGAGGCCAACTTTACGACGGCGACGTTTAAGGAGACGTTCACGGGCGTCGTGCCCGTCGGCGACACGGGGCTGCAAGTGGCGGACGGCGTGACCTACATGGATGTGCCCTTCACGTCGAAGGACGGGGCGCAGTCTGTGACGGGCGCGGTCACGACGACGACCGGCGTGGACTTAGACCTGGAGCTGCGCGACGCTGCGGGGCGCGTCCTCGCCTCCGCCGCGACCGACAGCGCCAACGAGACGGTGACGGCCGCCATCCAGCCGAACGCCTCTTACGTCTACCGCGTCGTCGGCTGGCTCGGCGTGGCCCAGGACTTCCAGCTCGTCAGCACGCAGACCTTGCGCGTGCCGAAGAGCGGGGCGGGAGGCGCGGCCGGCGCGACGACTTCCGTCGCGCCCACGCCGTACGCGCGCTTCACCGTCAACCCTTTGACCGGCAGCGTCATCGCGCAAATTCTACAGTGAAGATGACGGGCCTTTAATCTTGAATTCCCACGTGCGCCAACCGTTGTCGGGGCGGGGGGCGCGCGAGGGGCGGGCGGTAGGGCGGCGCTGATTAGCTCTCCTCGTAAAGATCAGCCCCGCCCTACCGTCTCAATCCTTCCGAGCGCGGCCGCAGGTAAATTCTTAGTAAAAGCTGTCAACGAATTGTAAAAAACACGAACGCCGCTAAAGACTACGAGCCCCGGTTCGGTGTATAACAGGGGCGTGTCTGCGATAGGAGCGAAAGCGGCGCGCCTCCGGGCCTTCTTCAAACGGCATCTGCTGTGGGTGGGCTTTTTTGCCGTCATCATCCCGCTCATCAGCATCGTGCTGCTGCAATACTGGTCGCTCTCGAAACTGGAAAAGACTTCGACGGTCGCCGAAAAGGTCTGGATGAAGAACTACCTCTCGGACGTTCACAAGGAGGTCAAGTATTTTTACCAGACGAGCGCCGAGCAGCTCTTGAACACGCCGGCCAGCGGCCTGACGCCTGAGGGCATGGAGAAAAGGCGCTCGCTCTTTGGCAAGTGCGACGCGGAGGAGGCGAAGTTCCTCTTCATCGTCGTCTTCAATGGTCCCTCCGACTCGGCCGTCCATTTCTTCCACCCGCGCGAGCAGAAGGAGACTTACCACCCGACCGTCTCGGAGGCGCGCGCCGTCAACGTGGCCGTCGCGCCCTTCAAACTGCTCAGCCATGAGGGCGGCGAGCTGCGCCACCCCGCGCTCTCCGTGGACGAGCGCGACCCCGAAAACCGCATCATCCTCAAGCCCGTGACAGACGAATCCCGAAAGGTCATCGGCGTGACGGGGATGACCATCAACGCCTCCTACTTCAGCGAAACTTATCTCCCGCGCGTGCTCAAGAGTTCACTGCAAAAGTTCTTCCCGGCCGACGCGCAGGAGAACGTCATCGTGACGGTCAAGGACGGCGGCGGCCAGATGGTCATGTCCACGCAGCCAGTCCGCGGGCAGGACAACGAGACGATGACGAACCTACCCTACTTTTCTGACTGGCGCGTCGGGATCCGCAGCCGACACATGACGCCTGAGCAGTGGGCGCGCTGGAACTTCAACGTCAACCTGACGCTCTCGATTCTGATGGCCGTGGCCGTGATGGGCGGAATCATCCTGGCCTTGAGGACCGCCGCGCGCGAGATGAAGCTCTCGCAGATGAAGACCGACTTCGTCTCCAACGTCTCGCACGAGCTACGCACGCCGCTCTCCTCCATCCGCGTCTTCGGCGAATTCTTAAAGCTCGGCCGCGTGAAAGATGAGGAGAAGACACGCGAGTACGGCGAGTACATAGAGACCGAGAGCCGCCGCCTGACACAGCTCATCAACAACATCCTGGACTTCTCCAAGATCGAGTCGAACCGCAAGACCTACCAGTTCGAGCGCGCGAGCCTCGAAGAGGTCGTCGCCGCGACGCTGAAGACGTTCGACGCGCAGCTCAAACAGCACGGCATCACGGTCAGCTTCGAGCCGCCGCCCGCACAGCTCCCGCCGGCCCTGATTGACGCCGACGCCGTCGCGCAGGCGTTCATGAACCTGCTCGACAACGCGGTCAAGTATTCCGGCCCGGCCAAGGAGATCGCAGTCCGCCTCATCCGCAAGGACAAGTTTGCGGCCCTGTCCGTGACCGACCACGGCATAGGCATCCCGCGCGAGGAGCACGAGAAGATTTTCGAAAAGTTCTACCGCGTCAGCACCGGCCTCGTACATGACGTTAAGGGCAGCGGCCTGGGGCTCTCCCTCGTCAAACACATCGCCAAGGCGCACGGCGGGCGCGTCGCGGTCGAGAGCGAGGTGGGCCGCGGCAGCACCTTCACGCTTTACCTGCCGGTCGAAGTGGGCGTGGGCGGGCGCGCGGAGGACCGGCCCGCTGCGCCGACGCTCGGCGCGGATCGCCCGCTGACAGGGCCTGCGTGAGACTGGACGTTTGTGCCAATTAGCGGAAACCTCCTGTGGACGAGATGCGTAAGGTTTTAATAGTCGAAGACGATCAGGCGATGGCCGTGGCCTTGAGCGACGGCTTCACTTATGAGGGGTTCAAGGTCGAGGTGGCGCGCGACGGCTCGACGGGCCTGCGCATGGCCACAGGCCGTGACGTAGACCTCATCATCCTGGACGTGATGCTGCCGCGGATGAGCGGCCTAGACATCTGCCGGCAGCTCAGAAGCGACGGCAACGGCACGCCGATCATCATGCTGACGGCGCGCGGGCAGGAGATTGACAAAGTGCTCGGCCTCAAGACCGGCGCGGACGACTACGTGACCAAGCCCTTCAGCTTTCTGGAGCTGATGGCGCGTGTCGAGGCCGTGCTGCGGCGCGCGTCGAAGCCGGACGCGGCGGTCGAGCTACTCCGCTTCGGCGACGTAGAGTTGTGCTTCAAGAACTTCGAGGCGCGCAAGGCGGGCCGCTCCATCGAACTCAGCCCGCGCGAGTTCAAGATCATCAGGTACTTCGCAGAGCGCCGCGGCGAGGTCGTCAGCCGCGACCAACTGCTCGACGCCGTCTGGGGCTACGACTCGCTGCCGCTGACGCGCACCGTCGATATGCACATCGCCAAGCTCCGGCAGAAGATCGAAGACGTACCCTCGGACCCGCGCTACATCATCACGGTGCATCGGGTCGGTTATAAGTTCACGGGATGAAAGCGATGAGCGCCGGAGGCGCTGCGGAAATTAGCCGGTGGTGGAGCGATAGCGGAACCACCGGAAAGGTTGACCATTAATGTTCCCGCCCCGGCAGGGGCGGCGGCTTCTCTCCGGCGTCCCTGCCGGGACGCGAATCGTGTTGCCGTGCTGTTCCGGTGGTTTCACCACCGGCTAATCTCCGATGTCCCTTCGGGACCTCTGAGACTGATTCTTTATGAAAAAAGCGTTACTCGTCATCGCCGTCGCCGTCGTCTACGCGCTGCACCAGGACTTCTGGTTCTGGCGGACGGCGCGGCCCCTGGTCTTCGGCTTCGTTCCCATCGGCCTCTTTTACCACGCGGGCTTCGCGGTCCTGGCCTCGCTCCTGCTGTGGCTGTTGGTCAAGCACGCGTGGCCATCGCACCTTGAACAAGAGATAGAGAGTCCAACGTCCGCCCGTGATGAGGAGGAAGCGCGTTGATCCCGGCAATCGTCGTCTTCGCCTACCTGGCCGTCGTCCTATACATAGGCATCTTCGCTTTCCGCCGCTCGACCGGCAAACAGAAGGCTGAAGACTATTTTCTCGCGAGCCGTTCCTTAGGGCCTTTCGTCTTTCTGCTCTCGCTCTTCGGCTCGAACATGACGGCGTTCGCCATCCTCGGCTCCTCCGGCCACGCCTTCAACAACGGCATCGTCACCTTCGGGCTGATGGCATCAAGCTCTGCGCTCGTCATCCCGCTGACAATCTTCCTCATCGGCACGCGCGTCTGGGCCTTGGGCAAGAAGTACGGCTTCATGACACCCGTGCAGATGTTCCGCGACCGCTGGGAGTGCAGCCACATAGGGACGGTCATCTTCGTCGTTCAAGCGGTGCTGCTGCTGCCTTACGTCATCATCGGCATCATGGGCGGCGGCACCACCCTGGCGACCATCAGCGGTGGCGTCGTGCCCTTCTGGTTCGGCGGGGCCATCGTGGCGATGGTCGTGATGTCCTACGTCTTCTTCGGCGGGATGCGCGGCACGGCCTGGGTCAACACGTTCCAGACGATTCTCTTCCTCTGCTTCGGGGCCGTCGCCATCGTCGTCATAGGCTACGGCATGGGTGGCTTTCAGGCGGCGGCCGAGCAACTGCAAGCGAGCCCCGCGACCGCGCCGCTCCTGACCAGAGAACGCATCTCGCCGCTCTACTTCTTCAGCTACACCTTCATCCCGCTCTCGGCCATAGCCTTCCCGCACATTCTCATCTTCTGCCTGACGGCGCGCAAAATGGGCCAGTTCAAGAAGACCGTCATCTTCTACCCGCTCTGCATCATGGCCATCTGGCTGCCGTGCGTCTTTCTGGGCGTGATGGCGAACCGCGTCGCGGACGTGCCGCAGATTCGCGCCAAGCAGGAGGCGCGCCGCGTGCTCGCCACACAGGGCAAGACGATGACACCCGAGCAGCGCGACCAACTGCGCGAGGAGGCGGCGGGCGACGACGTCATCTTGCGGCTCTTGGAACGCTACGCGCCGCTGTGGCTGGCGGGCTTGCTCGGCGCGGGCATCATGGCGGCCGTGATGGCTTCGGACTCGCAGATACTCGCGCTCTCGACGATGTTCACGGAGGACGTGTTCGCCTTCTACGGGGGCAAGCGGCGCTTCGGCGAGGCCGTGCAGGTGCAGACCGGGCGCATCTTCGTCATCGTGCTCACGGTCGTCGCCTACGCTATAGCCATGCGCGCGCCCGAAGCCATCTTCGACCTTGCCATTCAGTACGCCTTCTCCGGGTTCGCCGCGCTCTCGCCGCTCCTGGTCGCGGCGCTCTTCTGGCGCGGCAGCACGAAGTGGGGCGCGCTCGCCACGACCGTCTGGACGGCCTCGGCGGTCGTGGCGGTCGCGGTCTTTCAGGCCCTCGTCCCCGCGCCTGCGCCCGGCCCGCCGACCGTCATCTGGTCTCTTGGCGGCGTGGAAATCCTCTCGCGCACGCCCGGCGGCACCGCCGTCTTCGGCTTCATGCCCGTCGTCCCGATGGTCATCATCTCCGCGCTCCTGATGATCGTCGTCTCGCGCCTGACGCGTAAACCCGCCGAGACGACGATCCAAAAATACTTCGAGCGCGCGGCTTGATTGCCGCGCGCTCGCGTTTGAGCCTTAACTCACTTAGTTCTTTATCTACCCGAAACAGTAGAGCCGTCCGTCCTGCGAGCCTATGACGACGCGCCCCGAACCGAGGCCGGGCGAGGCCGAGAGCGGCGCGCCCGCGTTGAATTCCCAGAGGAGCGAGCCGTTCGAGAGGTCCAGGACGTAGAAGCGGCCGTCGTTTGAGCCGATGTAGACGCGGCCCCCGGCGATGGCCGGTGAGGACTCGACACGCGCGCGCGTCGAGAAAGTCCAGAGGCTCTTGCCCGTGGCGGCGCTCAGGCAGTGAACCAGCTTGTCGCGCCCGCCGACGACGACGCGCCCGCCCGCGACGGCCGCAGACGAGTAGAACGGAAACTGCCGCTCCGGGTGTTTGTAGCGCCAGGCGACGCTCCGCGTCCGCAGGCTGACCGCGAGCACTTCGTTGTCGAACGTACCGTAGTAGGCTACGCCCGATGAGATTGCCGGCGAAGCGCCCGTGTAAGCGCCCGAAGCGACCTGAAAGACTTCTTTGCCGTCCGCGACGCGGATAGCGCGAAAGGCTTCGTCGCAGCCTGCGATGTAGGCGACGCCGTTGACGACCGCGGGCGTGGCGTGGACGGGGCCGTTGGTCTTGAACTTCCAGAGGAGCGCGCCCGTCTTCGCGTTGAGGCAATAGAGGTGCTGGTCGTAAGAGCCTATGAGCACGCGGTTGCCGACGGCCACGGGGGAGGACTTGATCTCGCCGCCGGTCTTGAAAGTCCAGGCGGGGCGGCCGTCACGCGCGCCGACGGCGTGCAGGACTCCGCCGAGGTCGCCGATGTAAACCAACTCGTCCGGCCCGTGATAGAAGGGCGACGACTCGCCTATATCGCGGCCCGCGTTGTAGCGCCAGTAGACCGAGCCGTTGTCCAGGCTGAGCGCCACCAACTCGCCCTTGTGCGAGCCGACGAAGACGCTGCCGCCGACGACCGCCGCCGACGATTCGATTGAGCCGCCCGCGTCGAACGTCCACAGTTGTTTCAGAGCCTTCGGAGTATTGGCCGCGCCCGAAAGGCCGGTCAGTTGCTGGTTGCCGCGAAACTGATACCACGCCGTGGCGGGCGTCGCCGTCTGCGGCAGCGCGGCGGAAGGAGAAAGGCAAAAGGTAAGAGATAAAAGCAGAGCCAAGACAACATCTCGCCTTCTTCCTTTCTGACTTCTGACTTCTGACTTCTGACTTCTGTTCAGTACGCGCACTCGTAGACCTCCAGCGCCCCTGCGGCGTCGAACGCGCGGGGA
The DNA here is from genome assembly GCA_963848875.1 of uncultured Acidobacteriota bacterium. Classification (GTDB taxonomy): domain Bacteria; phylum Acidobacteriota; class Blastocatellia; order Pyrinomonadales; family Pyrinomonadaceae; genus QHXM01. Next base: position 1,189,617 of record CAWKFJ010000005.1, on the reverse strand, counting down.
TTAAAGCGGCCCGTCCACTGCCCTGCGGCGTCTTCGGCCAGCAATTCCAAATCACTCTTCAAGACTCCGGCCGCGCCGAGTTTTGTCGGAAACTCGCCGGCCCGCGCGAGCTGTTCCAGGCGCTGCGCGAGGCCGATTGCCTCGTCGCGTTCCTGTGCCAATTGTAAAAGCTCGTCGTACCTGTCGCCCGCGACCTCATCGTTCCAGCGCACGACCGCCGGCAGCAGGAGCGCCAGGGCGACGCCGTGCGTCATCTTGTAACGGGCGCTCAAGGGGTTGGCGCAGGCGTGCGTCGCGCCGAGCATGGAGTTTTCAATCGCAAGCCCCGCGTAGTGCGCCCCCAGCATCATGCCGGCGCGCGCCTCGACATCGGTCGGCTCCGTCAACACGCGCTCGTAGCTGCTTTCCAGCAGCCGCCAGGCCCCGCGCGAGAAAAGCTCTGAAAGTGGATTGCGGCGGGTCGTGACGTAAGTCTCGACCGCGTGCGCGATGGCGTCGAAGCCCGCGGCGGCCGTCACATTGCGCGGCTGCGAGACGGTGAGCAAAGGGTCCAGGATGCTGACGCGGAAGGCCGCCCCAGGGTCGCCGCAAGCCATCTTCGCGTGAGTCTCCGCGTCCGAGATGAGCGCGTAACTCTGCGCCTCGCTGCCCGTTCCGGCGGTCGTAGGGACTCCGATCATCGGCAGCATCGGCCGCGTCGTCTTGCCGTAGCCGCGGTAGTCCTGCATGCGCCCGCCGTTCGTCAACAGGAAGTTGATCCCCTTGGCGCAGTCCAAAGAACTCCCGCCGCCGAGCCCTATGATGGAGTCTATCTTGAGGCCCACACTGAACGCGCGGCCGGCCTCGACCATCCGCGAGTCCGGGTCAGCCTCGAAGTCGTGAAAGTCTTCGACCTCGACGCCAGCGCCTCTCAACAGCCGCGCCGCCTCTTCGACGTAGCCGCAATTCATGAGGCCGCGGTCTGCGACGAGCAGCGAGCGGCGGAAGCCAAGCTCGCGCGCCAGCTCGCCCAGGCGCGCCAGCGACCCGTTGCCGAAAATCACTCGCGTGCGAGACTGGAAATCAAACGGCTCTAACATGCGGGCTAACGGGACAACCTTATTTTTTCTCGGCCAGTGCGAAAAGCTGGTTGCGGTTCGAGATGAAGAGCGCGCCGTTGGCAGGCACGGGGCTGCTGTAGACGGAGCTGCCCATGTTTAGCTCGGCGAGCACCTTCTTCACTTTGCCGGCCTGCATGATGACCACGTCGCCGTCCTCGTCGCCGAGGTAGAGCTTGCCGTCAACCAGCAGGGGCGAGCCCCAGACGGCCGCGAACATGTCGTGCGTCCAGTAGACCTGGCCGGTCTTGGCGTCGAGGCAGTGTAGGAAGCCGCTGAAGTCCGGCTGGTAGATCAGCCCGTCGGCAATCGCGGGGGTCGAGATCGAGCGGCGGATTTTGTCGTAGTGCCAGACGAGCCCGGTCTTCGTGATGTCGCCGCGCTTGGTGGCGTCTATGCAGTACATGTGGCCGACGCCCTCGCCGTGCTCAGGGTCCTGTCCGTTGGAGATGTAGACCTTGTCCTCGTAGACGACGGCCGTGCTGATTAATTCGTTACGCGTTTTGGGCCAGACGGCTTCCTTCGGGTTGGTGTCGAACTCCCAGAGCTTCTTGCCTGTGAGCGCCTCGTAGCCGCGAATCCACCCGTCGCCCTGGCCCATAATCACCTGATCGACGCCACCTATTCGGCCGACCGTCGGCGACGCCCACTGCCCGTGCAGAATTTTGTCAAGCACAGAATTGTCTTCCCAGACGAGCTTACCAGTCTTCTTGTTGACGGCGATGATGGCCGGGGCCTTCGGCGAGGGGATGTTGACGTGGCTCTCGTCCTGCCCGTTCGAGGTGCTGACGTAAATCAGGTCGCCGAACGCGACGGGCGAGGAGTTCGCCAGGTTGTGCGGCTGCGAGCCGACCTCTTCCATCATGTCGAACTTCCAGACCATGTCGCCGTTGAAATCGCCCACGAGCTTCTCGTCCGTGACGGGGCCGTCGTTCTCCTTGTCGCGGAACCCCTGCGTGTCCAGGCAGACCAACTCGGCGCGGTTCGAGACGTAGTAGAGGCGGTCGCCATCGACAAGAGGCGAAGAGGCGACGCCCTGGTAGGGCCAGTCGTTGACGCGGCCGGCGGCCAGCTTCTCGTGCGTCATCTGCCACATGAACTCGCCGTCCGACTCGCGGAAGGCCATCACGACGCCACGGTCGCCCGGCTGCTTCGGGTCGCGCAAGCCCTCGTTATTCGTCCCGACGAAGACCATCCCGCCGGAGACGACCGCGTTGCCGTAACTCTGCGAGCCCAGTTGCGCCACCCACTTGATGTTCTGCTTCTTCGCCACGTCCCACGCGACGGGCAGCCCCTTCATGTTGGAGACCATGTTGCGGTCGGGCGTGCCGCCCCACATCGGCCAGTCGCCCGACGTAGGGCCGGTCGCCGCGCCCGACGAGACCGAAACAAGGACCGCCACGACGCAGAAGACGAACGACAGAAAACCTATGAGACGCATTCTGACTTCTGACTTCTGACTTCTGACTCCTGCTTTTCTCATTTGTTCGGATACACCTTTAGATTATCGAAAAAGATTTCCGCCGGGGCGGCCGCGAAGAGGCCGGGGCTGCCCTGTAGATTCGGGATGGGGTCAACGCGCTCGATCATCCACGCGGCAGGCTCCGCCTCTGCTGTGGGCCAGACCTTGCCGCGCGCGCGCACCTTGCCGTCCGGCAGCCGCTCGACTTGCAGCTTGATGCGATACCACGTATCAGCCTTCCACGCGAACGGGACGGTGACGGTGCGCGCGATCTCTGGCTGCCAGGGCTCAAGGTGTAACTTCTGGCTGTTGCCGTAGAGCACGAGCGCGTAACGCTGTGCGATGACACCGGCGTCGCCCATCTGCCTGCGCTTCTCGGTGGCGCGTAGGTCGGCCTCAATCGTGTAGTTCGACAGGTCCGAGGGGCCGAAGTAGGCGCGCGCGCGGCTCAGCAGCGACGAGCCTTCCGTAGTCTTGACCAACACCTTCTGGCCGTCAACCTCGCGCACGATGTACTTGAGGCCCGCGTTGACCCAGTGCGCCGGCACAGTGTTCGGGCCGTACGAGTCGAACGTCTCGCTCCACGGCAAAGGCGGGATGACGCGCACGCGCGCGACCCCGGACACATCCCCGACCGTGGCTTTGACCGAGCCGGCCTGCGGCGGCGTCTCGGTCCCGGCGGTGAATTGCCCTTGCTCCGTCAGCTTGCCGGGCAGCTTGTCGAGCGCCCAGGTCGCCTGCTTCTCTTCACGCAGGAAACGGCCCTGTGCGTCGAACAGGCGGACGCGGAAGCGGACGCTGTCGCCGGGCTTGAGCATCAACTCGGTCGGGACGACCTGGACGTGTGCGACGGGCGCGTGCGAGACGGGCAGGTCTTCGATCTTCGGGGCAGGCTTCTCGGCCGCGTGCTTCTTGCCGATGCAGTAGAGCGCCTTGTCCGTCACGAAGTAGACGCGCCCGCGCGAGACGGCCGCCGAGGCGATGATGGCCTCCGGCTCGGCCTCCGTCCCCAGTTGGTCTTGATCCAGAATCTCGCAGCTCGTCGCACCCGGCTTGAGGATGAAAAACTTGCCGTTCTCCGTCCCGACGTAGAGCTTGCCGTCGGCCAGCACGGGCGAGGCTTTCTGAATCGTGCCGAGGTTTAAGAGCCAAAGCTGCTTGCCGGTCGCAGCGTCGAAGGCGCCCAGATTCGCGCCGTTGTCCACCTGATAGAGTCGGTCGCCGTCAATCACGGGCGAGGAGAAGCCGCCCTGAAATCCTTTCACGTTCCACTTGATCTGATCCTTGCCGATCTCGCCCTTGGCCGCCGCGTCCACGGCGGCGATCATGCCCATTTCGCTTGAATCCAGGTTCTCCTCGCTGTGCGTGATGATGGCGTCCGTGCCGTGGACGACGACGCCCGTGTTCAGCCCGCGCTTGCTGACGATGTACTTCCAGACCGGCTCGCCTGTGCCAACTTTGATGGCGTAGACCCCGCCGTCGCTGACGCCCTGAATCAGCAGGCGCGTGCCGCCCACGTTGACGACGATGGGCGGCGCGTAGGTCGTGTCGTAGGGGCGTCCCCCAGGCGAGCTGACCCACATTGTCTCGCCCGTCCTCTTGTCGAAGGCCATGAAGCGGTGCGAGCCGCGCGAGTGGTCGCCCCAGCCGAAGGTGATGCCGCTGACGATGACCGTGTCGCCTTCGATGATGGGCGAGACGGTGCGCCCGCCGTGCGTCGTCAGCAAGCCGAAGTCTTCGCCGAGCGAGCGCTCCCAGAGCAGCTTGCCGTCAGCCGACAGGGCGAGCAGCGTGCCGCCGACGCCGAGGACGTAGACGCCGCCGGTCTGGGGGTCGCCCACGGGCGAGGCCCAGCCGACGCGGTGCGGCGGCACGTCCGAGAGGTAGACGTTGAAGCGGTGCTCCCAGAGGAGTTTTCCAGTGTCCGCGTTGAAGCACTGCACGCGCTCCTGAAGTGTCTCGCCCTGGCCCACGGAGTTCTGTAGAAAGACCTTGTCGCCCATGACGATGGGCGTCGAGCGCCCGCCGAAGGGGACTTTCCAGGCGAGGTTGTCGCCCCCTGGCGACCACTTGACGGGCAGATTTTTTTCCGGCGAGACGCCGTCGCGCGCCGGGCCGCGCCAGTCCGTCCAGTCGCTGCCCCGTGCGGGGAGCGCCGTCAGCAGCAGCAGCGCGACGACGAGCGTGCCGAGCTTGGAAGAGATGGGCTTTATCATCAGTTTTCCTGAGCCTGTGTGCTTAAGATTTCGGGCCGGGGTTCGGGAAAGCGGCCCGCGCCTTGGTGACCTGGCAACTTGGCGGCAACTTTTCCCACCGTTTTATACGTAATGAATAGCAGATCGGTCTCTACTTTTTTCGACGGCGGCCGTATTATCACCCATCAACAGGAAAGTGTTGTAAAAAATCGGTAAAATTTCTGTCCGCCTTGACCCGTCAGCTTAACAGAGATGTAGAATCGGAGCCCACCGTTGCAGCGGCCCCGTTTCGAGCGTCAAGGCACACGCGTCTTTCGTAGAGGAGAAAAGATGAAACGTTTCCTGATCGCCCTGGCCCTGACGTTGAGCGTGGGGCTGTCATCGCTGAGCGTCCTGCCCGTCCGCGCTGCCGGGGCGGACGCGAACTGGCCGCAGTGGAGGGGGCCGGAGGGCTCCGGCGTCTCGCCGGAGAAGAACCTCCCCGTCGAGTGGAGCGCGACGAAGAATCTTAAGTGGAAGGCGGCCGTGCCTGGCCGCGGCCACTCTTCGCCCATCGTCTGGGGCAACAAAGTTTTCCTCACGACGGCGATTGAGGGCGAGGTCGTCCCCGGCGCGCAAGCGCCAACGCACATGAGCGAGGGCGAGGTCTTCAAGCACCCTGACAGCGTCGGGGCCGACCGCAAGCACACCTTCAAGGTGCTCTGCTTCAACGCCGACACGGGCAAGCTCCTCTGGGAGCAGACGGCCTACGTCGGCACGCCCTACGACGACCGCCACCGCAAGAGCAGTTTCGCCGCCTCCACCCCGGCCACGGACGGCCGCCACGTCTACGCCTTCTTTGGCTCCGAAGGGCTCTACGCCTACGACATGAACGGCAAGCTCGCCTGGAAGGCAGACCTCGGCAAGCTCGGCACGGTCGGCATGGGCACGGGCGTCTCCCCAGTGCTCTACGAAAATCTGGTCATCCTGCAATGCGACGAGGAAGAGGGCAAGGCTTCGTTTATCGTCGGGCTCGACAAGAAGAGCGGCAAGGAAATCTGGCGCACCCCGCGCAAGGTACAGGCCAGTTGGGCGACGCCTATCCTGGTGCGTGCGGGCAAGCGGATGGAACTCGTCGCCAGCGGCAACGAGTTCATCATCGCTTACGACCCGGCGACGGGGAAAGAGTTGTGGCGGACCAAGGGCGTCGAGAGCAACGCGATTCCGACGCCTGTGGCCGCCGAAGAGATGGTCTTCATCGTCGCGGGCTTCCCGGCCAAGATCGCGATGGCGATTCGCCTGGGCGGCGCGGGCGAAATCCCGGAGAAGAACATCCTGTGGAAGTACGCGAAGGGCACGGCCTACGTCCCGTCGCCGATTTTTTACAACGGCTATCTCTACCTGACAACCGACCGCGGGATTCTGACGTGCCTGGACGCGAAGACCGGCAAAGTAGTTTACGAGGGCGGGCGCGTCCCGATCCCCGCGACTTTCACGGCCTCGCCCGTCGCCTTCGACGGCAAGATACTGCTGACCAGCGAGGACGGCGACACCTTCATCATCAAGGCCGGCCCGCAACACGAAGTCCTGCGCACCAACTCGCTGGACGAGCCGGTCTACGCCTCGCCCGCACTCGCCGACGGCAAGATTTTCATACGCGGCGAGCAGAACCTCTACTGCATCGGCAAGAGTTAAGGGAGTGACAAGTTGAGGCTCACCGCAGAGACGCAGAGAGCGCAGAGGGGGCGCAGAGAGTTGACTCAAGCCTCTGCGCTTCCTCAGCGTCCTCTGCGTCTCTGCGGTGAGTCTGACTTGCCAGACACTCAATTTCAAAGGAGCCAGAGATGAGCGACGACATTAAGGCGCAGGAGACTGCGTGGTATCAATCGAACGCGGCGCTGGTGGCGGCCTCCATTCTATTGCCGCCTGTCGGCCTCGCCCTGCTCTGGCGGCGTCGCGACCTCGCGGCGCAGACGCGCGTCATCGCTTCCCTCTGCATCGTCGCGCTCGCGGCCGGCTACGTCTACCTGCTCGTCGGGCGGCGCGGTAATTCCGCCGACGACGCCCGCTACACGGCGCTCGAACAGCACCGCGCCCAACAGCAGAGCCAGACCGTAACGACCGCGCAGGCGGACGCGCCCGCCGAGCAAACGGCCGCGGCCAACACGGCGCAGCCGGCTCAGGGCGGGGCGGCTGCCGAGACGAGTCAGCCCGCGGACGCGGCCCATGCGGAAGCGCCGCCGACGGGCGGAGCCTGGACCGATTTTCGCGGGCCGAACAGGGACGGCCGTTATGACGCGACGGTCGTGCGTACCAGTTGGGCCGCGAACGGCTTGCCGCAACTCTGGAAGCAGCCCGTCGGCGGCGGCTACGCCTCGTTCGTCATCGCGGAGGGCCGCGCTTTCACCATCGAACAGCGGCGCTCGCAGGAGGTGGTCGCGGCTTACGACGTGGAGACGGGCCGCGAGTTGTGGAAGCACGGTTGGGACGCAGAGTTCCAAGAGTCTATGGGCGGCGACGGCCCGCGCGCGACGCCGACGTGGCACGACGGGCGCGTCTACGCGCTCGGCGCGGCGGGCGAGCTGCGCTGTCTAGACGCGAAGACCGGCAAGCTCGTCTGGAATCGCAACATCCTCAAAGAGAACAGCGCGGAGAATCTACAGTGGGGGATGTCCGCCTCGCCCCTGATAGTTGACGACAAGGTGGTCGTGCTGCCGGGAGGCGCGTCCGGCAAGTCTGTCGTCGCTTACAACAGGCTGACGGGCGCGCCCGTCTGGAAGGCGCTCGACGACGAGGCGTCTTACACCTCCCCTATGCTCGTCACGCTCGCGGGCCGTCGTCAGATTCTGGTCGTCACGGCGAGCCGCGCCGTCGGCCTCGCGGAAGACGGCGCGCTGCTCTGGGAGTATCCGTGGAGCAACGGCTCCCGCATCAACGTCTCGCAGCCCATCGTCACAGGCCCCAACCGCTTCTTCATCTCCGCGGGTTACGGCAAAGGCGCTGCGCTCGTCGAAGTAACCGGCGCGGGCAAGAGTTTGGCGGCGCGCACGGTCTGGGAGAACAGTTCGATGAAGAACAAATTCAACAGCTCCGTGTTCCACAAAGGCTACGTCTACGGCCTGGACGAGGGCATCCTGACCTGCATCGACGTAATGAGCGGCGAGCGCAAGTGGAAGGGCGGGCGCTACGGTTACGGGCAGTTGCTGCTCGCCGGCGATCACCTCATCGTCATCACCGAAACGGGAGAACTCGTGCTCGTGCGCGCCGCGCCAGACCAGCACACGGAAGTGGCCCGATTCCAGGCCATCGAAGGCAAGACCTGGAACGTCCCGGCCATCAGCAACAACCGCCTCCTCGTCCGCAACACGACGGAGATGGCCGCCTACAACCTCGCGGCCCAGTAGCCGGCAAGCTCATCCCGCAGGGATGTCGGAGATTAGCCGGTGGTGAAACCACCGGAGAGGCGGGCAATTAATATTTCTGCCCTGAAGGGGCGTTGGATGATTTGTTCCGGCGTCCCTGCCGGGACGCGACTCTTCTCTTACGCTGTTCCGGTGGCCGCGCCCTGGCGGGCTTGCCACCGGCTAATCTCCTCACGCTCCTGCGGAGCGAAAAACTAATCCATCCGGCTCGGTCTACTTCGCCTTCTTGATGAAGACGCGCTTGGTCTCGAACTGGCCGTTCGGGGTGTCGTGGTACATGTCTATGGTGAGCGTCGCGCCGTCGGGCGAGAGAATCCACTTGCGCGTCAACTGCTGGGTGACGGGGCCTTTATCGGTGTCAACCGTCGTCTCTTCGTTGACGACGATGCCGTTGCCTCTGGGCAGCCACTTGGCCGTGCGCTTGCCCTTGGCCTTGCCTATAGGGCCTTGCATACCTTGCGGCGCGAATTCTACCTCTTTGCCGTCCAGTGTGTAGACATCTTTGATGACACGCTCGCCCTGTGCAGTGATGAGCTTGGTCTCAAGCTCAATCTTGTCGCCGGACTGCACGACGGTCATCGTTTGCTCCATGCCCGGCGGCTGACTAATGCTACGGCTTCGGTCCATCGTCCAGGTTCCGCTGAAGTCTGGCTTATCTGCCAGCGCAACTAAGCCCAGCGAGAAAACTACGGCCACGACCATTCCCGTCATGCGGATGCGTCTCATCTCACGGCCCCTCCTTCGGTCTGACTGTTAAGGCTTCTGCTTCGGCTCCGCCACGAACGTCTTGTTGACGATTTTCCACTCGCCGTCGATTTTAAGCAACGACATGTAGTCCGTGAGCTTCGCGTTCGGGTAGTCTAGGACGACTTTCGCCACCGCGGCGTTGCCGGTGATGTCTATCATTTCGATACTGCGCTTGCGCTGCGCCTCGTCGGCCGCGGGCTTGCCGGGCGACCCCGCGATGTAGTCTGCGCTGGTGCGCTGCGCGAACTGGCCGTCGCGAATCCAGAAGAGCTTGGCCTCCGGGTGGAAGGCTTTCTTGTGGTTCTCGCCGTTGCCGGTCGCGTGCCCCTGTAGGTAATACTCTATGGCCTTGCGCACCCCGGCCTCGTCCTTGTCCTGCGCGCTCGTGGGCAACCAGACGGCGATTGTCCCGGCCAGCATGACGACTAAAAGCAGAGCGATTTTTTTCATGGCGACAATCTCCCGAAATAAGATTTGATAAGCCTCACTCCGCGATTGCGAGAGAGGCGAGCGTCGTTTCGTCCTTGACGAGGATGCGGCTGCCCGCGACGACCGGGTGCGCCCAGGTCGGACTCGTGGCGACCGTGTACTGCACGAGCGGCGCGTACTCTTTGGCGTTCGCCGGGACGACGATCAAGTTGGCGTCGTTGGTCAGTAAGAAGAAGACGGACCCCGCGTTGATGATCGCCGCGTTTTCGCCCATCCGGCCGGGGCTCTGCCAGAGCGTCTTGCCGGTGTTGGCGTCGATGCAGAAAAACTGGCCCTTGTTGCGCGCCGACAGGCCGAAGAGCAGGTTGCCTTCGACGACGGGCGAGTTCATGTACATCTCGTTCTCCTTGTTGTTCCAGACCACGGAGGCTTCCATCGCCGCTCCGCGCTTCGCCGGCCGCACGGCCGTGATGCCCTGGTCCTCCACGGAGAAGATCAAAGTGTCTTTGTAGACGACGGGCGTCACGGAGTTCGTGTCGTACGCAGTCTTGGCCGGGAGCTTCCACAGGAGCTTGCCGGTCGCGGCCTCGACGCCGACCAACTCTTTTTGCGTGAAGGTGACGACCTGCCGCACGCCCGCCAGGTCCGCGACGACGGGCGAGGAATAGGCCGGCCCGTCCTGCTCGTAAGACCAGACGACCTTCCCCGTCGCGGCGTCGAAGGCCGTGAGCGCGCCCTTGTCCTGGCCGCCGACGTGGGCTATCAGCAGATTGTTCTCGACGACGGGCGACATCGCCGTCCCGTAAAGCGGCGAGGTGTTGGGATACTGGCCCGAAAAATCTTTCCGCCAGACGACCTTCCCCGTCCGCGCGTCGTGGCACGAAAGGCTCCCGCTGATGCCGAGCGTGCAGACACGGTTATTGCTGAAGACGGGCGTTGACTTCGGCCCCTTGCCGTGGTCGCGCGCCGCCGGGTTCATCTCGTAAGCGACCTTTTGCGCCGAGCGCCAGAGTTCCTTCCCGTTGGCGGCGTCGAGCGCCATCAAGACCTCTTCCTCATTGGCGCGCGCGAAGACGTAAACGCGGTCGCCCACCAGCAGCGGCGAAGAATGGCCCACGCCGACCGTCGTCTTCCACTGCTCACGCAAAGTTTTGGGCCAAGTCCGCGGGGCGTTGAAGCCCTGGGCGCGACCGTCACGGTTCGGCCCGCGCCACTGCGGCCAGTCGGCCGCCGCCGGACTCGCTGCGGGCGGCGCGAGCGCCAGCCAGAGGAGTAGGACTTGAAACCACGCGCTAAAGGCTTCGTTCATAGAATCGGCTCCCGCTTAGAAGAGTACCTTGACGCCGAACTGTATGTGGCGCGGCTCGCGCGCCGACGTGATGCGCCCGAAGCTGGGTGAGCCCAGAAAGTTGTCGGGCAGGTTGAAGTTCGGGTGGTTGAAAAGGTTGAAGACCTCCGCCCGCAACTGCAAGTTCCAACGCTCCGTGAGCGCCGTGTTCTTCACGAGCGAGGCGTTGACGTTCTGGTAGCCGGGGCCGTCCAGGATGTTGCGGCCCGCGTTGCCGAAAGTCCCGCGCGGCGGAAAGGCGAAGGCCGCCGTGTTGAACCAACTCTCCGGCGTCCGCTCGTCGAGCACAGGGTCGCCAACGACGTTCGGGCGGTCGTTCGCGCCAAAGCCTAATCCAGAGCGGCCCGTGCCGCTGTTGTCTATGTCGGAGAGGAGCGCGACCGTGAAGGGACGCCCCGTTTGCAAGGTAACGATGCCGTAAGTCTCCCAGCCGCTCAGCACAGTCGTCAGCCAGCCGTTGTCGTTGAGCAGCGCGCGCCCTTTGCCAAACGGCAGGTTGTAAGAGTAGCTGACGGACAGGCGGTGGCGAACGTCGAAGTTCGAGCGGCCGCGCTCGGCCCGCGTGTTGAAGCTGTCCTGCGGAAAGTTCGGGTCGCCGGCGCTCGTGAAAAAGTTCGAGGCGTCGTCGATGGACTTAGACCATGTGTAGGACGCGAGCATCGAGAAGCCTCTGGAGAGGCGCTGCTGGAAGCGCGTCTGTAGGCTGTGGTAGTTGGAGTTGGCGCGCGACTCAAGGATGTTGATGTCGTCGAACTGCGGCACAGGCCGGAAGACGAAGCCGGTCGCGTTCGGCGCGCCCTGGTTGATGTCGCGCGCGGACAAAAGCTTCGTCCCCTTCGAGCCGACGTAGGCGACTTCGAGAACGCTGTGCTGGCCCAGTTGCCGCTGGACGTTCAGGTTCCAGTGCTGCATGTAGGCCGTGCTCAGGTCGCGCTGGATGGCGAGCGCGGAGTCTGGCAGCGCGAATGGGAAGAAGCCAGGGAACGGGTTGTCGAGCGTCAGCGGCAACCCCGGCAGCGGGAAGAAGAGATTGAAATCGAAGTAGGGCGAGTTGAAGTAGAGCGCCTCGCCGGGCGCGAGCGGCGACTGGTCGTAGTAGACGCCGTAGCCGCCGCGCATCACGGTTCGGCCATCGTCGCCAATCGTCCAGGCGAAGCCGACGCGCGGCGCGAAGTTGTTCTTGTCCGCCTCGAAGCCGCCGCGCGGGATGCCGTTTGTCCCGACGGGGACGAGCGTGCGCGTCGCGGGGTCGTAGATGTTGGCGCGATCCTGTGCGTCCACGGGCGGCGAGTTGTACTCGTAACGCAAGCCCGCCATCAAGGTCAGCCGCGGGTGAGCGCGCCAGCTATCGTTGAAGAAGAAGTTGAAGCTGTGCGAGCGCAGGTGCTGCGCGTTGTCCACGCGCGCGCCGCCGGTAAAGATCGGTAAGCCGAGCAGCAGGTCGCCGAGCGCGTTCCCCGTCAACTGCGCGAAGGGCGAGAAGGTCAGGAAGCCCCTGGACTGCACGTCGCGGAAAGCGTTCTGTTGCACGAAGCGAAGGTCCGCGCCGAACTTCATCAGGTGGCCGCCGCGCGAATAGGTCGCCGTGTCCAGAAACTGGTACGTGTTGGTCGTGCTGTGCTGCGGGTTGTTGCCCTCGTCGCCGAGCGGCGAGAACCCGGTCACTGTGATGAAGCTCAGGCCGAAGTCGCGCGGGTCGTCAGACAGTTCGGGCAGGCCGACGGCGCGGTTGACGCTCGTGCCGAATGATTCCTGAAAGACGCCGAGCGCGACGCGGTTGAAGGCGAAGCGCGCCTCGTTGATGAGGGCCGGCGTGATGACGTGCGTCTCGCCGAGCATGACGTTCTGGCTGCGGCGCGGGATGTCGGTCCCGTAGCCGGGCACGAGCGAGAAGGTCGGCCCGGAGAACGGCTCGAACAGGTCACGGTCGTTGAAGCTGTAGCGGAAGATCAGGTTCGAGCGCCCGCCGAGCTGATGATCCAGTCGCACGTCGAAGCTGTCGTTACGGTCGCGCTGCGCGGGCGAGGAGACGAAGTTCTGGAACGGGTCGTTGCGGTTGGGAGCGGGATAGAGCGCGGCGATGCGGCGCCCGATGGCGCTCTGGCGATTTTCGGGGATGACGCCGCCGGGGAAAGGCTGCCCCGTCAGCGGGTCTATCGGCGCGAAGCCGCTCTGCGAGAAGTCGCCCACGCGCTCGCGCAGGGTCGGCACGTTGGCCAGGCGCGTGATGCCTTCGCGCGAGCGCGTGCCTTCGTAGTCAGCGAAGAAGAAGGTGCGGTTTTTGACGAGGGGTCCGCCCAGGCTGAAGCCGAACTGGTTGCGCTGGTACTTGGGCGCGGACTCGTCGCCGGGCGCGAAGTAGTTGCGCGCGTCGAGCGCCCCGTTGCGGAAGAACTCGTAGAGCGAGCCGTGGAAGTCGTTCGACCCGGACTTCATGACGACGTTGACCTGCGCGCCGGCGCTGCGCCCGAACGAGGCGTCGTAGGTGCTCGTCAGCGTCTCGTACTCGCGTATGGCGTCCACGGGCGGGCGCACGCCGAACGTGTTAAGCTTGGGGTCTACGTTGTAGACGCCATCCAAGAGGAAATTGTTGCTGTCCTCGCGCGCGCCGTTGACGCTGAAAGCGAAGTCGCCGCGCACGCTCCCCGCGGACCCCTGCGCCGCCGGGACCGCGCCGGGGACGAGCAAGTTCAACTCGTAAAAGTTGCGCCCGTCGAGCGGCAGGCCCGTGATTTGGCGGTTCTCGATGACCGCGCCGAGCGAGGCCGAATCTTGTTTGAGCGGCGCGAGTTCGTCTGTCACGTCGATGTAGTAGGGGTGCATCGTCCCCTCGATCTCAAGCCGGACATCACTCCTGCGCTCCTGGTTAACCTGAAGAGCGAATGGTTGCTGGTAGGTCGCAAATCCCCCGGCGGCGATTTCCAGGCGGTAAGAGCCGGGCCTGAGCGAAGAGATTATATACTCGCCGTCCCCCCCTCTGGTGGCCGTCCGCGTCTCGCCGGTTTCGTCGCTGGTCAGCGTGACGGTCGCGCCGTTAATCGCCGCCCCGTTCGGGTCAGTCACGATGACGCGGGCCGAGCCCGTGTGAGTCTGCGCGCCGAGGTGCGCGGCGCAAAGCAGGATGAGCGAGACGAGGGCGACTGTTTTTCTCGACTTCAAGATGATTCTCCGTTAGAGCGGGACAGACGTTTCGTGGCGCGTATTATGACCTGAGACTGAGGCTTTGTTGTAAAAAAGCTGTAAAAGAAGCGCGCCCGCTGTCAATTGTTTGTAAAAGGGAAACGTGATTACTACCAATTTTCTGAAACCGATTGCTAGAATACGTAGTATTAATAGCAGAAGTTCGCGCCTCGAAGGGGAGAAACAAGAAACATCATGTCGTTTTCGCAATTCTCAGCAGCGCCTTTCTGTCGAAAGGTCGCGCTCGTCGCCTGTCTCATTCTGGGCCTCAACCTTTACGCCTCCGCGCAAACCTCCAGCACGCTCACCGGCGACATCAAGGACACGAGCGGCGCGGCGCTGGTCGGCGTGCAGGTGACGGCCCGGAGCCTGGACACAGGGCTCACGCGCTCCGCCGTCAGCGAGGACGAAGGCCGCTTCGCCTTCCCCGGCCTCGCGGTCGGCGCTTACGAGGTGCGCGCCGAGTTCGCTGGCTTCAAGCACTACGTTTACGACCGCATCAACCTGACGGTCAACGAGACGGCGACGCTCAACATCGTCATGGAGCCGGCCGGCCTGGAGGCCGAAGTGACCATCACGGACGACGCCGCGCCGGTCAACACACACACGCCGGAGTTGAGCTACCTTGTCGGCGAGCGCGCCATCCGCGACCTGCCCTTGAACGGCCGAAACTACACGGACCTCTCGCTCTTGCAGCCCGGCGTCATTGCCTACCCGCACCGCGACGGCGGCTCTGTCGTCGCGCACGGCCTCGGCATCAGCATCAACGGCCAGGACCCGCGCTCGAACGTCTTTCTGCTCGACGGCACGCCGCAGAACGATTTCACGAACGGCCCGGCGGGCTCGGCTGCCGGCACCTCGCTCGGCATCGAGACCATACGCGAGTTCCGCGTCGAGACCAACGCCTACGGCGCGGAGTACGGGCGCAACTCCGGCGGCCAGATCAACGCCGTCTCCAAGTCTGGGACCAACGACTTCCACGGCTCGCTCTACGAGTTTCACCGCAACGACAACTTCGACGCGCGCAACTTCTTCGACCCCGCGGACAACCCGGAGTTTAAGCGCAACCAGTTCGGCGGCGCGGTCGGCGGCCCCGTCCGCCAGGACAAGCTCTTCTTCTTCGCGGGCTACGAAAGCTTGCGCGAGAATCTGGGCCGCACGATCTCGACGGTCGTACCCGACCTGAACGCGCGGAGCGGAATCCTCCCGCGCCCGAACTTTCCGGGACAGACCATCACCGTCAACGTCAGCCCCGTCGTCCGCCCGTACCTGGACGAGTTCCCTCTGCCCAACGGCCCGAACCTGGGCCAGGGGCTCGCCGCCTACAGCTTCGGCTTCGCACAGCAGATTCGCCAGCACTTCGTACAGGGCCGCGTCGATTACAACCGCTCCGCGCGCGACCAGTTCTTCGCGCGCTACACGCTGGACGACGCGGACCAACTTCTCCCGACCGACTTCCCGCAATTCCCGCGCACGTTCTTCTCGCGCAACCAGTTCTTCACGGGCGAGTATCGCCAGACCGTCTCCGCCTCGACGCTCAACACCTTCCGCATCGGCTTCAGCCGCACGCGCGTGGGCCAAAACGTAGAGGCCAACGTCTCCGACGCCCTGACGCCCTTCGTGCCTGGCCGCGACATCATCGGCGACATAGACATCGGCGGCATCCCGCGCTTCGGCCCGCAGTCTTCCGGCAACTTGCGGCTCGTGCAGAACGTCTTCGGCGCCGAGTACAACCTGCTCCACAGTCGCGGCCGCCACCTCATCAAGGCCGGCGCGCTCGCCGAGCGTTACCAGGACAACATGGTCAACCCGACCTTCGGCAACGGCATCTTCACCTTCGCTTCCTTGCGCGACTTTTTGGAGAACCGCCCGCAACGCTTCATCGGACTCACCCCGGACGCCGCGCTCGACCGCTACTGGCGCTTTACGCTCGCGGGCTTCTACGCGCAGGACACCTACCGCGCGCACCAGCGCCTGAGCCTCAACGCCGGGCTGCGCTACGAGGTCGCAACTCTGCCCGTGGACACGGGCGGGAGGGACTCGGCGCTGCCTAACTTGAGCGACCGCACGCCGACCGTGGGCCAACTTTACGAGAACCCGACGCTGAAAAACCTCTCGCCGCGCGTCGGCTTCGCGTGGGACGTGCTGGGCGACGGGAGCACCAGCCTGCGCGGCGGCTACGGCATCTACTTCAACACGAACAACCAGCAGAACCTGATCGTCACCGTGACGAACCCGCCTGCGACGCCGCGGCCCGTCATCGTCAACCCCATCTTCCCCGTCCCGAACTTCGCCGGCTCGATCTCGATTCGCCCCGTGCAGTTCAACCTCGACAATCCATACGTGCAGGTCTGGAACCTGAACATCCAACGCGAGCTGTGGTTCGATACCGTCCTGACGCTCGGCTACGCGGGCTCGCGCGGCGTACACCTCTTACGCAGCAACGACGTTAACATCCCTGTGCCGATTATCCGCGCCGACGGCACGCCCTTCTGGCCCGCCGGACAATTGCGGCCGAACACCGCGTTCACGACCATCGAGCTGAAATCTTCCGACGGCAACTCGTGGTACAACGCGATGATCTTCGAGTTACGCAAGCGTTTCAGCCGCGGGTTCTACGCGCAGTCGTCCTACACCTTCTCGCGCAACATAGACACGACGCAGGCTTCGACCTTCTTCTCCGACGCGACCAACGGCACGACCACCGCGTTCCCGGAGTTCCCCGGCCTCGACTACAACAAGGGGCTGGCCGACTATCACGCCAAGCACAACTGGGTTTTCAACTTCGTCTGGGAGATTCCGTTCGCTAAAGACCTCGATGGAATAATGGGCCAGATTCTGGACGGCTGGCAGCTCTCCGGCATAGGGCAGATGCGCAGCGGGAATCCCCTGACGGTCTTCGTCGTGCGCAACCGCTCGCGCTCGCAGTGGTCGCCGTCGCTCTCGCCCGGCGTCGGCTTCGACCGGCCCAGTTTCGCCGACGGCTTCACGCACGACACGGCCGTCATCGGCGACCCCAACGCCTACTTCAACTCGGCGGCCTTCGTCCTACAGCCCGCCGGCACACTCGGCAACGTCGGCCGCGGCTCGCTGACGGGGCCGAACCTGCGCACCTTCGACCTGTCCGCGCTCAAGAGCATACGCCTCTCGGCCCTCGGCGATTCGGCGCGACTGCAACTGCGCGTGGAGGCTTTCAATATTTTCAACCGGACGAACTTCGCGGTCCCCAGCCTGCTCGCCTTCACGGGCGTTGACGGCGAAGCGCCGCTCCCGTCGTTCGGCCGCATCCGCGCGACCGCGACCTCGGCGCGGCAGATACAGCTCGGAGTGCGGCTTGCCTTTTAAGTCAGTACCGCCTGCCGCAAGCGGGCGGGTCATCAACATTGAGCGCGCGCCCGCTTGCGGCAGGCGGTACTGACATGAATCACTCTCAAATTTCTGGAAGGAGCACGATGGTCTGGATAATCTTCGCCCTCGGCGCGGCGTTGTCGTGGGGACTCTACGGCCCGGCGCTGCACCGCGGCCAGGTGATGCTCGGCAGCCCCTTGCGCGCGCTCTTGTGCGTGGGCTTCGCCTACTTTTTAATCGGGGTGCTGGCGCCGGTCGTCGGCCTCTGGTATCAGGGAGAGTTGGGCGGGTTCAACATGAAAGGCTCGCTGGCGGCGATGGCGGGCGGGGCGCTCGGCGCGCTCGGCGCGGTCTGCATCATCCTCGCCTTCAAGTCGGGCGGGCTGCCCACCTACGTCATGCCGCTCGTCTTCGCGGGCGCGCCCATCGTCAACGTCCTCTTCTCGATGTGGCTCCACCCGCCGAAAGAATCGCCCAACCCGCTACTCTACGTCGGCTTCGTGCTGGCGGCGCTCGGCGCGGGGCTGGTGCTCTACTTCAAACCGCAAGCGTGAGACGGCCAGCGCGGCCGCGAAGCTTTACAATCATTTTACAACCGTCGGCGTCGAGCGACGTTATAATCCTCCTTCAGTTTGCAACAGCGGAATCGAGCAGCGAAGGAGGCTGAAGGATGAGAGGCTCACGCTTGATGTTGATGGGCGCAGTCTTTGTGCTCCTCTTATTGTTGTCCGTGGTCAAGGCCGGCGCGCAGGCCGGGGGCGAGTGGCCGCAGTGGCGCGGCCCCAACCGCGACGGCATCTCGCAGGAGACGGGGCTGCTCAAGCAGTGGCCCGAAGGCGGCCCGCCGCTCGTGTGGAAGGTTGCGGGCGCGGGCCGCGGCTACTCTTCGTTTGCCGTCTCCGGGGGACGCATCTACACGATGGGCCTCAAGAATGAGCGCGAACACGTCATCGCTTTCGACGTCGCCACCGGCAAGCAGGTCTGGGCGACGCCGCACGGCGCGGGCGTGTTTCGCAACGACCGCGGCGACGGCCCGCGCGGCACGCCGACGGTTGACGGCGACCGCCTCTACGCGCTCGGCGGCAACGGCGACCTCTCGGCCCTCGAAGCGAAGACGGGCCGTGTCCTCTGGACGATGAACGTCCTGCAAAAGTTCGGCGGCGAGAACATACGCTGGGGCATCAGCGAGTCGCCGCTCGTCGTCGGCGAAAAGCTGCTGGTCAACGCGGGTGGCCCCGGCGCTTCCGTCGTGGCGCTCAACAAGAAGGACGGCTCGCTCATCTGGAAGAGCCAGAATGACAAAGCCGGCTACTCCTCCGCCATCCCCATACAGGTCGCGGGCAAGACGCAGGTCGTCTTTTTCACTGACGAGCGCGGCCTCGGCCTCGATCTGGAGACGGGCAAGCTCCTGTGGGAGTACCAGCGCGCGGCCAACAACGTCGCCAACGCGGCCACGCCCGTCGCGCGTGGCAACCGCGTCTTCATCACCTCGGACTACGGCAACGGCGGCGGCCTCGTCGAGATCAAATCGGACTCGAAGGGCGTGACGGCGACCGAGGTCTATTTCACGAAGGAGATGCGCAACCACCACAGCAGTTCCGTCCTCATAGGCGATCACATGTACGGCTTTTCGAGCAGCATCCTGACGGCGATGCGCTTCGACACGGGCGAGGTCGCGTGGCGCGACCGCAGCGTCGGCAAGGGCTCGCTCGTCTACGCCGACGGCCACCTCTACTGCCTGAGCGAGAACGGCGTCGTCGGCCTCGTCGAGGCCACGCCCGCGGGCTACCGCGAGAAGGGCCGCTTCCAAATCCCGCAGGACTCGCTGCCCACCTGGGCGCACCCCGTCGTCGCCGGCGGCCGCCTCTACCTGCGCGACCAGGACACCATCTACGCCTACGACGTGCGGGCGAAGAAGTAGAAGAGATAAAGACCTTCTGCAATCCCCGAAGGGGATCAACAAAATAGCCAGGGGTAAGCGCGTCAGCGCGCCACCCCTGGTAATGTGCCAAAAAAGAATCCGACCCTGAAGGGGTCGCGCCTCAAGGTTGAGGCGCGACCCCTTCAGGGTCGAAAATCTTTTTCGCGTTGTTCCGGGGGCGGCGCGTCGTGCTGACGCACTCGCTTGCCCCCGGCTATTTTGTTAGACCCCTGCGGGGTCAAAAACTCACTCCGACCGCAGCGCCGGAATGAGTGGCGAGCGCAGCGCGGCGGCCGTGGCGACGAGCGAGGCCAGGAGGCCGGAGATTAAGACGGAGAAGAGCAGCAGGCCGATGGAGAAGTTCGGAAGCTGGCCTCCGCGCGAGAAGAAGACCGGCGAGATTGCCAGGAGCGCGCAGGCCGTCCCCGTCAGGAGTCCGCACAAAAGCAGCAGCGCATTTTCCGCTACCGTCATCAGCGCGAAGTGCCTCGCGTTGTAGCCGACGGCGCGCAGGAGCGCCAACTCGCGCCGCCGCTCCAAGACGTTGCGCAGCAGGACGGCCGCCATGCCCAGCGTGCCGAGCGCCAGGCCCAGCGCGCCGAGCATCTGGAAAGTCGAAATGAACGTGTTTTCGACGCGATGAAACTGTGCCAGCCGCTCGGCTGTCGGAGTGACGTCGAAGCCGAAGTCCGAGAGTTGTGTTTCGAGCGCCTTCGTCATCGTCGCCGCAGTTTCCGGCTGAGGCAGGTCTAGTAGAAAAAAGCGAAATCCCTCCTGCTCAGGGAAGAGGCGCAGGAAGTTTTTCTCGGACATCAACAGCTCGCTCTGAAAGATGCTGTCGGAGAGCGCGCCGACGATGCGTAGGCGCACGGGACTGCCGCCCTCGTGCTCAAGCGTCAACTCGTCGCCGAGCTTCAGGTGCAGCACGTAAGAGAGCGAGTTGGCGTCGGCCACCACGGGGACCGCGCCGCCGTCCTGCTCAGAATTGAGCAGCAGCCAGGGGTTCTCCTGCTCCTCGTTCGTGCGGGCCAGAGAATTTTGAAAGCTGAAACGATTGCTCTGCACGAAATCCTCAGTCGGGGCCAGAACGCGCGGGTTGCGCGGCTGGTAGAGATTCAGACAACTGGCGTCGTCGCCCGGCCGCAATCGGAAGCGCGCGAACCGTACGGCGTCGAGCGCCGCCGCGTCCTGCCCCGTGTTGAGGTTCAGGGCCTCGCGCCCCTCCGGCGTGTTCGGGTCGTGAACGAGCGGCAACGCGGACTCTGCCAGCAAGGGGTAGCCCCCGCCGCCGGATTTTTTGTCGAGCGTCGAGTCGCGCCCGTCTCGTCTGAAAGATTCCACGGCGACGATGATAAAGGCCGCCGAAGCGATCAGCGCGATGCACAAGACGCTCCGCACGGGGCGGTGCGCGACGTTGCGAAAGCCGAGCCGCGCCACTGTCCACCAGCCGCTCCCGCCGAGCAGCCGACGCTTCCCACGCCGCAGCCAGACGGATTGATAGCAGAGCAGCGCGATTAACAAGAGCGCCCCGCCGCCGAAGAAACCCGCGACCTGACCGACCACGCCGAGCGCCGACGAGAGCAGCAGCGCCGTTGCTGCGACGGTGGAGACGACCGCCGCGACGAGCGTGTACGGCCGGCGCGTGCGCGCGGATGCTCGACGCGACTGCGTATCCGTCAGCGCGGTCCCCGTCAACAGGCTCCGCGGCGACGCGGACGCGAGCCTTCTTAAAGTCCAGTAGACGCAGCCGAGCGCAGCCAACACCCCGCCCGCGCCGCCCAGAGCGAGAGTAGTTGGGGACACATGCAGATTGAGCAGCGTCGTCCCAACTGCGCCCACCCACCACGTCGTCAGGCCGAGCATCATCAGCTTGCCGTAGAGCAGAGCGCCCAGGAGTCCGAGCACGCTTCCTATCGTCGCCAGCACGACTCCTTCGACGAGAAAGAGCGTGCGGATGCGCGCCGCGTGAAAGCCTACGGCCCGTAGGATGCCCAGCTCGCGCAGGCGCTGCTCGACGCCGAGCTTGAAGAAGAGCGCGGCCAGCATCAGCGCCGAGACGACCAGAAAGAAACTGAAGTAGAGAAAATATTCGCCGAAGTTCGTCGCGCCTTGCGAGGCTTTCAACCCTTCCTCGCGCGCCGCGTAGAGCGCGAGGCCGGCTTGCGCGGGGTCGAGCGCGGCGCGCAAGTTTGAGCGGTAGGCGTCTAGAGTCGCGTCGAGCGGCGCGCCCGTTGGCGCGAGCTGTAGCCGCAGCGAAGTGAGCCTGCCGAAGCGCGACGACCAGAGTTCCTGCCCCTTTGCGAGCGGGATGAAGGCTTTCGGCGTGGCGCGAAATTGGTCCCAGTATTCTTCGTCGCGGTCCCGCACGCGCGCGAGGTCTATGGGGAACGGCGGGTCCCAGTCCGAAAGACTCTCCGACCCCGTGATGCCCGGATACTCCGGGACTAAGTTCCTGTCTGCGGCGAGCCCCTGAATTGGCACAATGCCCGCCAGTTGAAACTCCGCGGTCGCCGTCGTCAGACGGCCCCCTTCCTGCCAGAGATAATATTCGAGCGTCACGGGAGCGCCCGGCTGAACGCCCAACTCGCTCGCAGCCCATTCGTTCAAGACTATGGGCGGCAGCGCGGACGACGTCTGCGCAGGTGAAGGGGCCGTGCTTTTAAGTTTTTCAAAGCTCTCGTCGTCAATCGCGGTGACCAGAGAGTACGGGACCTCGCGCGAGCCGGAGCGGATGGAGTTGGCGAGATAAGAGAAGATCGGCTGCGGGCGCAGGCCGAGCCTGGAAGCCGTCGCGCTCGCCGTCTCCGCCAGGTAGTTGTTGACGAGCGCGCTCTCTGTTTCGAGCGCCAGGCCGCGCCGCTCGTCCAGCGCGCGGAGCCTGACGCCCAGGTCTTCGAGCGTGACTCTCTCTTTGACAACTGCCCGCAGCGCGTCACTGTTCGTCCCCTCCGCCTGCGCTGACAGCAGAATGGTGTTGACCTTGCCCTCCTGTTCGAGTTCTTTCTGGAGCAGCGCGAGTGGCACAAAAACGACCTTCACGGCCGTCTGCTGCGGTTGCAACGAGAACTCGCCGAGGGCAGAGGCGTCGAGCCGCGCGCTCGCTTTCAGGCGAACGGTGCGGCCCAAGTCCTCCTTGCGACCGTGCAGCGATTCGACGGGGATGGCCGAAGGTTTCTCGACCCGTAGGAGCAGCGTGTCCCCCGGCTCGACGCCCAACTCGTCCGCGAGGCTCGCGCCCACGAGCGTCTCGCGCTCCCGCGGCCCGAGGGCGTTATCCTTCCCGTGAAACCGCCAGAACCTTTCGTCCACGCCGTAAATCTGAACGCCCGACGACCAGCGCTTGCTCGCCTCGTGCGTGACGGTCCCACGCAGGACGATGAGCGGGCAGGCCCCGCGCAGTAAACGTCCGTCCCGCTCGATCTCCGAGGCCAACTGCTCGCGGAAGAAGTTCGCGCCGCTCAAGACCTGCTCCGTGCCGCCGAGGCGTCCGAGGAACAGCTCGCGCAAACTGGCCCTCACGGAATCGCCCACCAGCAAGGCCCCTGCCAGCACGGCCACGGCCACGGCCACCCCGCACACGACCGCCAGGTTCGTGCGCCAATAATGTGCCAGATTACGCTTGAGTAGAACGAAGCTGTTCATAGTTGAGTATGTGGAAAGTATTATTCACCGCAGAGACGCAGAGGACACAGAGGGGGCGCAGAGAGTTGAGTCAAGCCTCTGCGCCCCCTCTGCGCTCTCTGCGTCTCTGCGGTGAGTCTTATCCGCCAAACACTCATCCCTCGACCTTCAGTTTTCCTTCCGTCAGTTCGTAGCGCGTGGGGAAGCGCGCGGCCAGCTCCGCGCTGTGTGTCACGACGAGCAGGATAGTCTCCTGCTGCCTGTGTAATTCCAGTAAGAGCGAGGCGACCACTTCGGCAGACTTATGATCCAGGTTGCCAGTCGGCTCGTCGCACAAGAGCAGGAGCGGGCGCATCACGAGCGCGCGGGCCAGCGCCACGCGCTGCTTTTCACCGCCGGACAACTCCGCCGGGCGGTGCTCGATGCGCGAGCCTAGTCCGACCTGCTCAAGCAGCGAGAGCGCACGCACGCGCGTCTCCTCGCCGTCCGATTGGGCCACGAGTGTCGGCGTCAAAACGTTTTCGAGGACGGAGCACTGGGGCAGCAGACAGTGGTCTTGAAAGATGAAGCCGATCTCTCTGTTCCTGAAGGCCGCGAGTTCTCGCTCCTTCAATTGAAACGGGTCCTGGCCGTCGAGGCGCACGCTGCCTGCGCTCGGCGGCTCAAGCGCACCGAGGATGTAGAGCAGCGTGCTCTTGCCGCTCCCCGACGGCCCCATGATCGCCGCCGCATCGCCGCGCTTCAGTGAGAGCGAAACGTCTTCGAGAATCGAGAGCCGCCCCTGCGGCGTCGGATACGACTTGGAGAGATTGGCGACTTCCAGCAACCTTGCGCCTCCGGGAGTTTTCAGGCCGAGCCCACGGCCAGCTTTCCGCCTTTTGCCGATGGCTGCTCGGCGGCCGCCTGCGCGCCGTAGACTTCGAGCGTGTACTCGGCCATGCGGGCGACGCTGTAGTGCTCGCGGACTGCGCGGAAGCCGTTGTCGCCGAGCGTCGCGGCGAGCGAAGGGTCGCTGTAGAGCTTGAAGATGGCGTTGGCGAGGGCTCCCGTGTCGTCCGGCTCGACGAGCAGCCCGCCCGCGGTCTTTTCGACGACCTCTGTTAAGCCTCCGCGCCGCGGCTCGACGACGGGGACGCCGCACGCCATCGCTTCCAGGAGGAAGATTCCCTTCGGCTCGTTGTAGGTGGCGGGCACAGAGAGCACGTCCAGGCCGCGCAGGAACTCTATCTTCTGCTGGCGGTCGAGCACGCCCCTGTAATGAAACTCGTCGGCGAGTCCCCACTTCTCCATTCGCCGCGTGATGTCGTCCAGATACTTTTTATGATCCGCGCCGAGGTAGCCCGCGACCTCCAATCGCGCCCCACGAAAATCCTCGCGCTCGCGCCGCAGCCGCCCGTAAGTCTCCGCCAGCACGTGCAAGCCCTTCTCCGGCGCGACGCGCGCGAAGTAGCCGACGGTGAAAGGCGCTGTGCGTTCGCGCGGGCGTCGCTCGTAGCCGTCCAGGTTGATGCCCAGCGGGACGACGTGAATCTTGTTTCGCGGGATGCCGAGATAGTCCGGCATGAAGTCGGCGTAGTACTGGCTGACGGCGAGAAAGGCGTCCACGTGTTTGACGTTCTCACGAATCAGTTCCAGCGACTCGCGCCTGTACGGCTCTTCGAGCCCGTCGAGGAATAAATCCTCGCCTTGCAGCGTACAGTAGATGGGGCGCTGCAAGGCTTCTCTCAAAGGCTTCGCCAGCCCGATGAGAAGCGTGTAGGGCAGACTGACGAGGTCGGGCGGCGGCTCGTGGCGCAGCCAGTCGAGCAGCTTCTGTAGCTCCTTGCGCTGGTTGCCGTCTTCGCCGCGGAGCATCGAGACGGTCAACTCGCCCAGCATCTTCGGGCTGGTGGAGATCGAGCGACGCGCGGCCAGCTTCAGCATCAGACTGGAATCCCAGAGGCGGTCGAGGATGCGCGGCGACTTGCGAAAGAGCGGGACGTACTGTTGCAGGTAGACGCTGATGCCGCCGAAGAAGACTTTCTCGCGGCTGACGTTTCGCTCGTCCGTCAGCGTCGGCGTGTACATGGGCAGGAGCGTCACGTCGTGGCCGCGCGCGATCAGCTCGGCGGCCAGGGCGTTATCGCGCAGGCAACTACCGCAGTACATGTCGGCGGCCCCGGCTGTGATGGAGAGAATCTTCATCTCATCTCAAACGGCGGCGGCGGCCCGCTGGAAGGCGCGGCGCGCGTACAAGTGCTCGAACAGATTCCCCTCGTGCGGCTGGTTCCAACTGACGCGAGTCGTCGGCACGGCTCCCAGGTTCAGCCGTCCGACGTTCGGAGACGCGACGAGCCTTTGGATCAACGCATCGTCGGCCGTGATGGCCGTGACGACGAGGCTTGGGCCGAGCGCCGAAGGGATCGAATCCTGCGGGGCCTCCACGACGCTCGCATACGGGAACAGGAATTCCCTGTTCGCCAGCGGGTGCGCCGCGTCTCGGCAGTGAACAACTGTCGGCAGCAGGTACGAACAGTTGCGCCACTCGACGAGCCGCCCGCCCTCCCTGCGGCTGGCCGTCACGTCGCGCGCTCCTTTTTGGGCCAGTCCCTGCTCGATGCCGGCGTTGATGCGCGCGGCGACATTCGCGTCCGTGAAGGGGGCTAGCTGCGCCGCCTCGTCGTCCGCGTCGCGCGGCGCGATGCGCGAGAGACGTTCGGCCAGCGCCGCGCTGATCTCCTCGGCGTGCGACGGGACCCAGACGGCAGACGCGTTGATGCACGAGCGCCCGCCGTTCTCCGCAATCGAGGTGACCATCACGTCCAGGTACTTCTCCCAATGGCCGACGCAGTCCTCGCCGATGACGATCTTGCTGTAGCCAGGCCCATGCACCTCCACGCGCGCGTCGTCTTTCCAGATGCCTGTCGAGCCGGCGTCGCCGAAGACCATCCCGCGTCCCGTGCGGCGCAGGATTTCGCCCGCGCCCGCGTGGTCTGTCGGGTAAAAGCTGAACGCCTCACGCGGCGCTCCCGCCTTGATCAACGCTTGAATGACGCGGAAAGGGGTCCAGGGCTCTGCGCTGCCAGGCTTCAGCACGAGCGGGATTTTCAAGGGCACGGCGGGAATCCAGAGCGAGTGTACGCCCGGCGAATTGTTCGGCAGCACGACGCCGAGCGACTCTGTGCGCGGGAAGAAGCTGATCGGCTGGCCGTCCACTTCGCCGAAGCCTTCGTCTAGGACGCGCAGGTCAAGATTTCTTGTTAACCCCGCGAGCACCTCTTTCATCTCCGCCATCACGCCGCCGATCTTCGCCATGTTGCGGCGCACCAGGACGTGCGGCAGCCCTGTCGTCGCAGAGACCTGCCGCACGTAATCCGACGGCGTCTGACTCCCGTCGCCCAGCGGCAGCTCGTCCTCACTGAAAGACCGCGCCGCCCTGGCACAAATGTCCAACAACTCGGCGCAGGAAAAGTTCTGGAGCGCCTTGCGACCCGTCTCCTGGTCGAGCAGGTCGCGCCGGATGAGCCCCGTGTTGGCCTGGCTAACCTCCACGAACAACTCGCGCGTCTGGTGGTGCGCGACGCGCGCCACGTCCAGGCTCTTGTACGGCTCGCCTCTGCGCAGTAAGGGAAGATGAAGCATCTGCGATCTCGGATGTCAGAAGCTGTTTGAGTAGTCCCGTCAGGGACTGTTGATAATAGCCCAGCACTTCAGTGCTGGGAATGAGCGTAAGAAAAGTTCTCAGTCCCGTAGGGACGGCCGAATCGAACGCGGCGCGCCGTTTCTGTCGTCCCTACGGGACTCAATTTATTTTACTAACCTTACCCAGCACTGAAGTGCTGGGCTATTTTCACTCCGTCCCTGGCGGGACGGAAATCCCAAGCTCTTAATAGACTCCTTCGACGACCGTCGTCTGCAATCTTGAAAAGGGCCGGACGTTGCGCACCCCGTCCCACGGGTAAGGCTCGCACGGCGGCTCCCTCTCGGCCTCGTCGCGTTCGAGGAAGTGGGGCATGAAGAATTCGCGCGTCAGCGTCGTTAGGCAGACGCGGCCGGTCTCGCCGTAGCCAACCACTCGATCAGGCTCGTCCGGGTCAACGACTTCGATCACGGCGCGCGGGAGCGGCGGGTAGTAGATGATGGCGTAGTT
The DNA here is from genome assembly GCA_963848875.1 of uncultured Acidobacteriota bacterium. GTDB lineage: Bacteria > Acidobacteriota > Blastocatellia > Pyrinomonadales > Pyrinomonadaceae > QHXM01. Next base: position 1,162,739 of record CAWKFJ010000005.1, on the reverse strand, counting down.
GTCCGCCTCGTCGCGCGGCTTGTGGACGGCGAGGCCCATCAAGGTATTGCCGTAAGTCGGCGCGAAGTAGACGCCGTCCAACAGCTCCTCGACCGCGAAGCGATGGAACTGCGGCGTCATCTCCGTGCCGCCGCAGAAAACGCCCGTGACGCCCAGTTTCTTGAGCGAGACTTTCTCGCAGAGCGCCTCCAGGAGCTTCGGCGTCGTGAACAGGCAGCGAATGTTGTCGTGCGCGCGCAAGAGCGTGAGCCCCTGCTCGACGACGTGCTGCTTGTACTGCTCGGCCATCGCGGGCTGGTTCATCTTGAGCAGCTTGATGACCCAGCGCGGGTCAAGGTCAACCATGAAACAGATGCCGCCGCGATATTGTGCCAAATGCTCGACGGCCAGGCGCAGGCGGCGCGGGCCGGTCGGCCCCAGGCTCAGCCAGTCGGCCCCAGGCGGGAAATACTCGTCGGGCAGCGTCTGGCTGAAGGCTTCGTAGTCGAGCCTAAAATCCTCGCTGCTGATGCGCGACTTCGGCACGCCCGTGCTGCCGCCCGTCTCGAAGACGTAGATGGGCTTGCCCGCCAGTCCGCGCGGCACCCAACGGCGCACTGGCCCACCGCGCAGCCATTCGTCCTGAAAAAAGCCGAAGCGCGCGAGGTCCGCGTAGCCGCCGATTTCGCGGCGCGGGTCCCAGCCCAGATTCTTCGCATAGTCGAGCCAGAAGGGGCAGCCCGTCTCCGGGCTGAAATGCCACGCGATTATCTCGCGCACCCAACTGTCCAGAGTCTCGCGCGACGACGCGAGCCGCGTTTGCAGGTTCGATTCGCTGACAGACATGTTGCTCCGAAGATTACTAAGCGCGACGGTTTCGATTCAACCCTCTGAACGAGAAATTATTCGGCAAACATGTAAAAAGATATTTACATGTCCCACGATTTCGGCATTCTGCTTTACGAGACAACTGCTTCGCGGGTTGCAAGGGTCTGAGGCCGAGTTGACCTGTTCGTTGCCGCCGCCGCCCCCTTGTGCTACAACTTGCGCGTATGGGGGAAGCTCTCAAGCGGCGCATCAAGCAGGCCGGGGATTTCGCGAATCCGGCGCAGGAAGCGATGTTGAATCTGATCGTCGCCGCCGATTACGTACACACTAGACTTGAGCGTGTGTGCGCCGAGTTCGGCATCACGCGCCCGCAGTACAACGTGCTCCGCATACTGCGCGGCGTCCACCCGGCCGGCCACCCGCGCGCCGAGATCGCCGCGCGCCTGCTGGCGAGCGCGCCCGATGTGACGCGCCTGGTTGACAGGCTACAAGGCAGGGGCCTGGTCGAGCGCGACCGCGTGGAGGAGGACCGCCGCCTCAGCATCACGCGCATCACGAGGAAGGGCCTGCGCCTGCTCGAAGAGATGCAGCCGCACATCTCCGCCGAGCACGAGCGCTTCAGCCGCATGATTTCGCGCCGCGACTGCCTTGAGCTGTCGCGCATCTGCGAGGCCATCTACGACGAGCCCGCAGACAATCCCACAGAGAAGTCCACCTAGTCACCGAAATCTAATCTACGGATACCGGACGACGACCGGGCCGGACTCTGGCAGCGGGATGAACTCCGTCTCTTCGGGGACGGGCGCGAAACGGCCGGCCTTCCAGTCCTCCTTCGCCTGGTCGATGCGCTCGGGCGAGCTGTTGACGAAGTTCCACCAGATGTGGCGGGCGCCCTCCAAAGGCTCCCCGCCGAGCAGCATCACGCGGGCGGGCGCAGACTCCGTTGCTTCGAGCGTAATCTCAGCGCCGGGCTTGAAGACGAGGAGCTGGCCCGCCTCGAAGGTTCCGCCGTCGCCACGGAGCGCCACCGCGCCGTTGACGACGTAGGCCGCACGCTCCTCGTACACGGACGGAACAATCAGCCGCGCGCCGCCGTCTAGTTCGGCGTCCGCGTAGAACATCTCCGAGAGCGTCTCGACGGGCGAGCGCGCGCCGAACAGCTCCCCCGCGATGAGGCGGACGCGAAGCCCCTCGCCCTCGACGACAGGCAGTTGACTCGCGTCGTGGTGGGCGAAGGCCGGCGCGGTCTCTTCGTCGCGCAAGGGCAGCGCGACCCAGGACTGTAGGCCGAAGAGGTCTGAGCCCGTGGCCCTCATCTCCTGCGGCGTGCGCTCCGAGTGAGCGATGCCGCGCCCGGCGGTCATCCAGTTGACCTCGCCGGGGCGTATGAATTGGACTGTGCCGAGGCTGTCGCGGTGCAGCAACTCGCCCGTGAACAGATACGTGACGGTGGCGAGGCCGATGTGCGGGTGCGGGGCAACGTCGAGCCCGCGGCCGGCCGACAACACTTCCGGCCCCATCTGGTCTAAGAAGATGAAGGGGCCGACCATGCGCCTGCGCGCCGCAGGGAGCACGCGCCTGACCTTGAAGCCGTCAACGAGGTCGCGCACACGCGTCAAGACGACCGTCTCCAGCGCAGGCGGGAGCGGGTCCGACTGTTTCTTCTGTTGTTCAAAGCTCATCGGTCTTCCCCTATCAGTCTCGCTTATCATCGCACGAAATTGCCAACTTTGCCTTTTCCGCAGTCGTCCAGCGCTCGTTCTGAGCCAGGAATTTTATTGCCGAAGAGTTTGACGGGGTGCTGATCTGAAAGTATATTTTTCTTTCCGAACGTCCATCTTCGCAGCGCCCTGACGGCGGGGCGCAAGGTAAACCTCCCACAGCCCCACATCACGAGGGGAGTCATCGTTTTTTGGAGGTTGGAGTGTGCTCTTTAATTGTTAACAACTGAGGCGGCGTGCGGGGGATGATGCGCTCGAAGGAGGAAGTCAGGCCGGGACGCCGACGGCGTTTCTTTCACGCGGCGGAGGCGTGCTTCGCCGCGGCGATGCGCCTCGTGCCGCGCCGGTATCGTTTCGGCGCGGCCGTACTCATTGCGCGCGCCGCTGTGCCATTATTCCGCCGCACGAGCGCCTACCAGTTGCAGTTGCTGACGCACGTCGACGGCCCACACGAAATCACGCTTCACTTCGTCCTGAATGCCCTGACGAAGAACGGCACACGGTTCGACCCGGTGGTGGCTGTGAAAGGGTACGAGGAGCTTGAGCGGGCGCGCGCGGCCGGCCGCGGCGTCCTGGTAATCGGCCCCCACGCGGCCCTCACCCTGCTGCTGGTGCGGCTCTTTCACGACGACGGCTTCGAGCCCGTCGTGATTACCCCGGACCCGCGGATGCGCGTCGGCGGGACGACCGTGACGGCGCGCACCGTGCAGCCGTCACACACCTTCCTTGTCAAGACTCGGAGCAGACTGCGCCGCGGCGAGCTGGTGTGCGCGATGCCCGACCGGGCCGAGCACCACGGGGCCAGGACGGTCGAGTTCGCCACGGCCAACGGTCGGGTCATTGTCGCCCCGGCCCTGCTACAGGTGGCCGCGCGCTGCGGGGCGCAAGTAGTCTTCGCGGAGGTACACGTCGAGGGGCGCGGGCTGGCGGGCACGATCAGCGCGCCGTCGCCCGTGTCGGCCGGCGCGGCCGGCGCGCTGACGGAGGATTTTATGGGGTTCGTTCGGGGCCACGTCGAGGCCCGCCTGGTCAATCTGAGAGCTGAAGAGTGCTAAACAGATTCAGCATAGGCTCCATCAAAAGGAGACTGCCCTTTGAAGTAGATTCCGCCTTCTCTTCGGGCGGCCGGCGCCTGCTCGCGGCCGCGGCGCTGCTGCACGTCGCGCTGGCGTTGGGGCTGTTCTGGGCGGGACGAGCGCAGGTCGCGCCGGGGCTCATCGACCGCGACGGGATCATGGGCTCCTTCGCCTTCGATAGCTACGATTACCAGCGCGGGGCTGTGCGGCTGGCGGAGGTTCTGAAGGGAGACGGCGTCAGGGCCTGGGCGAGGGAGAGCGCGCCGCTCCACGTCAAGCTGATTTCGGTCGAGTTCGCGCTCCTCGGGCCGCTCTTCGGGTACAGCATCCTGAGCGCGGAGCCGCTCAACCTCCTCTGCTATCTGGCCGTCGTGGCGCTCGCCCTCGCGCTCGGCCGCGAGGTGGGCGGCCAGCGCGTGGGACTCTTCTCGGCCGCGGCGGTCGCGCTGTGGCCGACCTTTTTGCTGCACACCGTTCAGCTTCTCAAAGACCCGCTTTTTATCGCCGGGGCGCTGGCCCTCGTGCTGTGCGTGGCCACCTGGCTGACGCGGGTCTACGACCGGCGGGGCGCAGTCCGCATGTGTGCGCTCATGGCCGGCGGGGCCTTCCTGCTCCTGCTCGTCCGGCTCAACATCGGCGTCGCCGTCCTAGGGCTCGTGCTCCTAGGGCTCGCCCTGCTCGCCGTTCGTCAGTTGCGCGAGAGGCGGCTGCTCTACTGGAACATGGCCTGCCCGCTGCTGCTGCTGGCGGCGGCGGGCGCGTTGCTCCCCTTTTTCATGACCCACCGCAGTCAGAAGCTCAAACATTATCCTTCGGACCAGGGCGGCCAGCCCAAGGCGGTCGCCGGCGTCGGGGCACCGATGCCCACGGTCGTCTCTTACCGGGCCCGCCCGCGTCCCCCTGGGAGCGGCGCGCATCTGCCTTTCGCCGAACCGCTCGTGACGGCGACGGATAATGCGGCGCGAAGAGTCAGCAGCGTCCGCTCCAAGTTCGCCGCTTCCTACACGGACGCCGGCTCGGGCATAGACCGCGACGTGGAATTCAGAGATTTCACGGACCTGGCTCTTTACACGCCGCGCGCCTTTGCGATAGGGCTCTGGGCCCCTTTCCCGGACACCTGGGCCGCCGCGGGGCGGCGCGTGGGAAGCCTCGGCAGGTTATTATCCGGCGCGGAGACTCTTGTCATTTACCTCTGCCAGTTGCTGGCGCTCCTGGCCGTCCTGCGTGGGCCGCGCCGCCTGGCGTCCTGGTTGCTGTTGTCGATCACAACATTCGGGGTGACCGCGCTGGGGCTGGTGGTTCCCAACGTCGGCGCGCTCTACAGATTTCGCTACACGTTCTGGATACTGCTCATCATCCTCGGCGTGAAGGGCCTTGAAATAGTCATCACGTCGTCCGGGCGTTGGCTTCGCCGCCCGCAGGGTGTGAAGATGAGGGCGGCGGCAACGGCCTTGGTCTTACTGGCTTGTTTACTCGCCGCCGGCTGCTCTCGCCCTCCGCAGGCCAATTCGACCGGCGTCCTGGCCCTGGACAACTCCACCGGAGTCTCCTTCCGAGCCCTCTACCTTTCCCCCAGCGACTCGGCCGGGTGGGAGGAGAACGTCCTCGGCGGGGAGGAGCTGCCCGCCGGAGAGACCGTGGACATCCGCTTCAGCCCAGAGGAGAGGGCCGTCCTGTGGGACATGAGGGTCGAAGCCGTGGACGGGCACTACGCCGAGTGGAAGAGTCTCGACCTTCGCGAAATCTCCAGCATGAGGTTGATTGTCGGTCTGACAGGGGAGCCGGTCGTGGTCGCCGAGGTCGAATAACGTTTCATGGGAAAACTCGAAAGCAGCGTCTTTGCGAACCTGTCGGGCACAGCTTGGTCGGCCGCCCTGGGGGTCTTGTGCGTCCCGCTCTACATCAAGCTGATGGGCGCGGAAGCGTTCGGACTGGTCGGCCTCTTCGTCACCTTGCAGAGTATTTTCGTCGTCCTGGACCTTGGCATCAGCGCCACCCTCTGCCGCGAGGTCGCGCGCCTCGCGGCAGAGGGTGGCGACGCCCCGCAGCAACGCGACCTCGTCTTCACCCTCCAGGCCGTCTACTGGCTGATAGCGCTCACGGTCGGCGCGACCGTTTACCTGTTGGCCCCTCTCATCGCGGGCCACTGGCTGAGGCCGCAATCTCTTTCGGTCGGCGAGGTGACGACCTGCATCAAGATGATGGGGGCCGCAATGGCCTTGCAGTTCCCCTTCGCTTTCTACCAGGGCGGGTTGCTCGGATTGCAACGGCAGTGGCTGCTCAACGCCGTCTCGGCCTCGCTGGCGACGCTGCGCTCGCTCGGGACGTTGCTGGCGCTCAGTCTCATCTCGGCCACGCCCGAAGTCTTTTTCGGCTGGCAGATGGCTGCGGGCGCGGCGGGCACGGCGGCTGTGGCCGTCGCGCTCTGGCGCGGACTGCCCACGGCCGTCGGCAGCCGTCCGCGCTTCCAACTCAAACTGATTGGCCGCGTGTGGCGCTTCAGCGCTGCCTACGCCGCCAACTCCGTTGCCAATCTGGGGCTGTTCCAGGGGGGCAAGATTATTCTCAGCAGTCTACTGTCGCTGGAGATGTTCGGCTACTACGCGCTGGCCCAGGCCATTGCCGGCGGGCTGTACGCCGTCATCATCGCCGTGGACGGAGCCATCTATCCGCAGTTCTCCGGCCTGGTCGCGCGGAGCGACGAGACGGGGCTCGCCCGCGCGTACCACCGCGGCTCTCAGGTCATGTCTGTGCTGCTGATGCCGGCCGCGGTCACGGCGGCGATCTTTTCGCGCGAGGCTTTACGGATGTGGACGGGCGATTCGGCCATCGTCGAGAACGCACACCTCATCCTGACACTCCTCGTCTGCGGGATGCTGCTGTACGGCCTGACTCAGCCGCTCTACTATCTGCAAGTGGCCCACGGCCGGTGGCGGCTCATTTCGAGCACCAATCTTGTTCTGCTCCTGGGGATGATTCCTCTGTACATACTGATAGCGAGAAGCTACGGTGGCCCCGGCGCAGCCTCCGTCTGGCTCCTTCTCAACGTCTGCTACATGTTCACGCTTCCCCTTTTGCACCGCCGCTTCATGAGAGGACAGCAGTGGCGCTGGCTCTACGAGGATGTCTGCCTGCCGCTCGCGGGCGTGCTCGCCATCGGGGCGGCCGCCTACTGGCTGCTTCCGGCGGGCCTTTCCCGGTTCGAGATGCTTGCGTACCTGTGCGCCGTCGTACTGTTAGCCACGACGGCGGCCGTCGCGCTCGCCCCGCAGATCAGGGGAGCGCTCCTGGCGCAGCTACGGCGCCGTCCGTCCGAAACCTCCGTCGCCGAGTTATGAGCTTCGATAGACACAAGGGAGCGGCTTCGAGGCCGGCGCGCACTCTGAGAATCCTCTACTGCATTCCCAATCTGCGCCACGGCGGGGCCGAGAGGCAGTTGTCCTACCTCGCCGCGGAACTGGCACGCATGGGGCACGAGGTCCACGTCGCCTCCTCGCGCGGCGGCTCCAACCTGGACAGGCTGAAGTCCAGCGGAGTCGAATGGCACAGCCTCGGCGGGTTTTGTAACCGCGACCCCTTGATCTTCCTCAGGCTGGTCGGCCTGATTAGAAGATTGAGGCCGGACATCGTGCAGACGATCCTCACGCCGATGGACATCATGGGCGGAGCGGCGGCGCTCCTGACGCGCACGCGCTGGGTCTTGAAGGAGTCCAGTTCCGCCCCCTTGTACGCCGCGGCCTGTAGAAACAGGTTGCGCCTGGCGCTCGGCCGGCGGGCGGACGCCGTCGTGTCGAACTCCGCCGGGGGCGACGCCTACTGGCGCTCGGCCGGGGGCCGGGCCCGGCACGTCATCCCGAACGCCGTGCCCTTCGACGAGATCGCCGGGGCGGGCTCGGCCCGCGCGCATGAGCCCCGGCTCGCGCCCGGTGAAAAGATGGTCCTCTTCGCGGGGCGGATGGACGATGGAAAGAACGTGGAGGCCATCGTCGCCGCGCTCGCCAGGATCGCGGGCGAGGTGCCTTTCGTCGCGGTCCTCTGCGGCGACGGCCCGCGCCGTCTCGACCTCGAACGCCTCGCCGGCGGGCTCGGCCTCGGGCGACGCCTCCTCTTCCCCGGCTACGTCTCGAACCTGTGGCACTTGATGAAGCGGGCGGACGCGTTCGTCTCTCTGAGCAGGTTCGAGGGGTGCCCCAACGTCGTGCTGGAGGCGGCGGCCTGCGGCTCGCCCCTGATCGTTTCTGACATCCCGGCTCACAGGGAGTTGCTCGACGGGCGCGGGGCTCTTTTCGTAAACCCGGACGACCCCGCAGGCGCGGCCGAGGCGCTGAGGGCGACTTTGACGTGCGGCCCCGCGGCGCACGAGCGCGCGCAAGTGGCCCGCGCCAGCGTCACGGGGATGTCCGTCGAGACGACGGCGCGCGTCTACGAACGCCTCTACCTGACTTTGTTCGCTAAAACGTGAGCCTCTAGACTGCCCAATCAACCCCCTGATTTATTTCCGATAGCCACCTTGGACTGTTAACTGACGTACACGTGTGCTCAGGCGGCGTTCACCGCAGAGACGCAGAGGACGCAGAGATAGCGCAGAGGCTTGAATGCTTTTCTCTGCGCCCCCTCTGCGCTCTCTGCGTCTCTGCGGTGAGTCTGACGTGCCAGACACTCAACTCCAAACTGACCTGCTACCCCTTTTTGTGAGGAATAGTCGGACTCCGCGTGAAGATGTTATAAGTTCCTTTTGGGAATGAGCATCTGGCAAATCATCCGGCGGCTAATACCTTTCGTCAAACCCTACAGCCGTTGGGTCGTCCTATCGCTAGGGCTGACTCTGCTGGGGGCCTTCGCGGCCCAGGTCAACCCCTTGGTGCTGCGCTACACGGTGGACACCATCGAGCGGCTCGTGCGTGAAGGCAGGACCGCCTCGCAGGGGGCCTCGCTGCTGCTGCTCATCAGCGCCATCCTGATCGGCAAAGAACTCGTCAACACGGCGCTGAGGTACGGGCAGAACCTGTTCGGCGAGAAAATCCGTGTCAACGTGTCGAGCCGCCTGGCACAATTCGCCGTCGAAAAAATCCTCACCTACCGGCTCTCCTTCTACACAGACTCGGACAACCAGACCGGCGTCCTCCAGACGCGCATAGACCGCGGCGCGGAGAGCCTGACCAAGCTCGTGCAGAGCGCCTTCATAGACATCCTGCCCCTGTTCGCCAACGCGATCCTGGCGCTCGTCATCATGTTTCTGGCGAACGTCTACGTCGGCCTGGTCGCCTCCGCCATCATGCCCATCTATTTCCTGTTGAGCCATAGACAGGCCGCGATGCTCAAGGGCGCGCGGCGGGGACTGCGCGCCCTGCGCGAGCAGAAGAACAATGGGCTCCACACCATCATCGAGTCCATCGTCGTCATCAAGTCGTTCGTGCGCGAGGAGTACGAAAAAGAGAAACAGTTGCGCTTACAGCAGGACCTCGTCGGCGCGCAGTTGAAGCAGCGGCGGACGAACTTCATCTTCGACGGGTTGAAGACCTTCGTCGAACAGATCGGCGTCGTGCTCATCATCATCCTGACGGCCTACCTCGTCCTCGGCGGGTGGATGTCAATCGGCGCGATCATGTTCCACATCATGCTGTTCGGCAACGTCTCCGCGCCGATCAGGCAGTTGCACCGAATCTACGACGAAATGAACGACGCCCTGACCTACGCCGAAGGCTACTTTCAAATTCTAGATGCGGACGACCAAACGGAGGCGAGCGGCGAACTCGGCGTCTCCGAGCTGCGTGGCGCTTTCGAGCTGGTAGACGTGAGCTTCACCTACCCGAACGGCACAGAGGCCCTGCGCCACGTCAACATGAAAATCCCGCACGGCCTGACGGTCGCTTTCGTCGGCCTTTCAGGCGCGGGCAAGTCCACGCTCCTGAATCTCCTGACCCGTTTCTACGCGCCCACGAGCGGACGTATCCTGCTCGACGGCAAAGACCTTTCCGAGTATCAGACAGACCTCCTGCGCCGCAACATCGGCCTCGTCCTGCAAAAGAACCACATCTTCAAGGGCACGATTGAGGAGAACATTCGCTACGGCGACATCAAGGCGTCGTTCGCGGAGGTCGTCGAGGCCGCGCGCCAGGCTTACCTGCACGAGCAGATCGAACGGCTCCCGAACAAGTACGCGACCCTCGCGCACCTGCTCTCCGGCGGGCAGCAGCAGCGCATCGCCATCGCGCGCCTGTTCCTCAAAGACCCGCCCATCATCTTTCTGGACGAGCCGACGGCGAGCCTCGACGCGGTCGCCACCGAGCAGATAAAAAACAGCCTCGACGCCATCAAGGAGGACCGCACCACGGTCGTCATCTCGCACAGCATCGCGCAGATTATTGACGCGGACATTATTTTCGTGCTCAAAGAGGGCCGCGTCGTGGAACACGGCACGCACGAAGAACTCTACGAGCGGGGCGGAACTTACCGCGAGATATTCGACGCCTCGGCCCGGAGCCTGAACATAGACAAAATATCCAGGACCTTAGACGCGGAGCCAACGCCCGGCCTGGCGAACTAAAAGAGCGACGCCATGAAAATCAGACTCTCCATCCTCTTTCTCTGCTGCTCGGTCATCACTTGCTTCGCGCAGACGCCCGACGCTCAGCAGTTCATCCGCGTCGAAGCGCAGACGGTGGCGCTCGCGCACGTGCGTGTGATTGACGGGACGGGAGCCGCGCCGCTTGAGGATCAGACGATCATCATCAGCGGTGGAAAGATTCAGTCCGTCGAAGCGAGCGCCAGGGCGAAAGTCCCCGCGGACGCGCGTGTGCTGGACTTGAGCGGTTACACCGTCCTGCCCGGCCTCGTAGGGATGCACAACCACATGTTCTTTCCGATGGGCGGCTCGCCGCCGATGTACTCGAACATGGGCAGCAGCTTCCCGCGCCTGTACCTCGCGCTCGGCGTCACCACCATCCGCACCACCGGCAGCGTCGCGCCCTACACAGACCTGGAATTGAAGCGCCTGATAGACTCCGGCCGCCTCGTCGGCCCCAAGATGCACGTCACCGCGCCCTATCTCGAAGGCCCCGGCGCGTTCACGCCCGTGATGCGCCAACTCACAGGCGCAGACGACGCGCGCCGCATGGTCAACTACTGGGCCGACTCAGGCGCCACTTCGTTCAAGGCGTACATGAACATCACGCGCGAGGAGTTGCGCGCGGTCGTCGAGGAGGCGCACAAGCGCGGGTTGAAGGTGACGGGCCACCTCTGCTCAATCGGCTACCGCGAGGCCGCCGAGATAGGCATAGACAATCTTGAGCACGGACTGTTGGCCGACTCCGAATTCGTCCCCGACAAAAAACCTGACCAGTGCCCGGCGGGCGGGGCCGTCGGCGCGAGTCTGCTGCAACTCGACCTCAACAGTCCCGCCGCGCAAGCGACGATCCGCACGCTGGTCGAGAAGAAGGTGGCGATCACCTCGACGCTCCCTGTGTTCGAGGCCGCGGGCGCTCCCATCTCTCAAAGCGGCGTCGGCGCTGCGAGCGCGCTCTTGAACCCGCGCGTGCTGCGGGTGATGTCTGTGGACGCTCGTGCGCGTTATCTTCAGGCGCGCGCCAGCATCCCGCCCGGAGCGGATTTCCTGACGCTGCTGCGCAAGGCGATGGCTTTCGAGCGCGCGTTCGTCCAGGCGGGAGGGCTGCTCATCGCCGGGCTCGACCCGACGGGCAACGGCGGTGTGGTCGCAGGCTTCGGCGATTTGCGCGAAGTCGAGTTGCTGGTCGAAGCGGGCTTCACCCCTCTTGAGGCGATCAAGATTGCCAGCCTCAACGGCGCGAAGTTTCTCGGCGAAGACGCGCGCATCGGCTCCGTCGCCGCCGGCAAGCAGGCCGACCTGATAATCGTCAAGGGGAACCCGGCCGCCGTCATCAGCGACATAGAGAAGGTCGAGATAGTGTTCAAAGACGGCGTCGGATACGACTCGGAGAAGCTGATTCAATCCGTGCAGGGCCTGGTGGGAATACGTTGATGAAATCGACTGACTTAGCCTCGCGTGGACGCCCGACGGCCCGCAGCGCAGGCCGAAGTGAGAGGCTGCCGCCTTCAGCGCCTGACGCGGTAGTGAGTCAACGTGAACCCGTTGCCGAAGCTCTTCCTGTCGGTCACTTCAAGGGCCGTCGTTTCGACGGGGCCGGAGAAGAGTGGGACACCTCTGCCGATCACCACCGGGTTCACTTTGAGGATCAATTCGTCTATTTCCGGGAACAGTTGGGCCGCCAACTCGCCCCCGCCGCAAAGCCAGATGTCCTTGCCCGGCTCCCGCTTCAACTCCCTGACCGTCCCCGCCGCATCCTCACTGACGAGTTGCACCTCCGCATCGGGGCTCTCTTTCATGCTGCGCGAGAAGAGGTACTGCCGCAGGTGAGGGTAAGGACTGGTGACGCCGAGCGCCAGCCCGACCTCGTAAGTCCTGCGCCCCATCAACACGGCGTCGAACCATTTATTCGCCGCGCTCACGCCCAGCACGCCGCGCAGGTGGGCCGGGATGGTGTCCGGGAAGGCGTCAAATAGATAGTCGAAGTGCTCGCCCTCAGTCAGGAAGCAATCGAACGAGCCGTCCTCTCTGGCGATGAACCCGTCAACCGTACAGGCGACGTAATAAATCAGCTTGCGCATCTACACCCACCCCCGCGGAAGTAACAGCCACAAATCTCGACAATATTTATCTCGCTTTTATCTCGATGTCTATAATCCGCCTTCCCAGTCCTTTGAGGTATTCGTTAATCAGCGGCTCGTAAACATTCGTCCCGTTGTCGCTGTTGGTGAAAATGATCAGGCCCCGCTGAGATTTCGGGAGCAGGAAGACGAGCGTCTTCACGCCCTCGTCGCTTCCGCCGTGCGACAGCGCGTACTCACCATTCCCCAAATCATAAATCTCCCACCCCAGGCCGAAATATTTATTCTCACCCCTCTGCACCTGATGGCCGACCATCTCATTGAAAACTTCTTTCGACAACCCTGCGCCGCTCATCACGAAAGTCAGAAACTTCCCGTAATCCTCGACCGTCGTCAACAGATCGTCGGCCGCGTTCGCTTTCGTGTTCTTATAAATTTTGTAAGCGCCGCCTTTCGCGTCGTAGCCGACGGCGAACCTAGACTCGTTCATGCCCGCGTCCCAGAAGAACCGCGTGTCCGACATCCCCGTCGGCTTGAAGATCAACTCGTCGGCCATTTTTTCTATCGGCTGGTTGAACTTTTTCTCCAACGCCCGGCGCAAATATTCCAGGCCCTCGCCCGAATACTGATATTTCGTTCCCGGCTCGAAAGCGAACTCCAGTTTTTTCGACTCGTTGAGCCAGCGCCAATTCGCGAACCCCGTCCGGTGCGACAGGATGATACGCGTGGTCAACTTTTTATGTCGCGGGTCATCCTTGATGTCAGGGTCAACCCAATATTTGTCGAGCGGCTCGTCCAGGCTCCACTGGCCCGCGCTCACCAGCTTCAGGGCCAGCACCGCGACGACCGGCTTGGTCAGGGAAGCCACGTTGAAAATCGTATTCCGAGGCGCGTGTACGCCCGGCTTGAGTTCACCGAACACTTTCACCTGTTCGAGCTTGCCGTCCTTGATGACTCCCAGACCCAGCGCGGGAATTTTGTTCTCCTTCAGCAGCTTTTCAATCCGGTCGTCATTGCCTGAGACAGCGCCGCCGGAAAACAGCAACGCGAAGAGGATAAAAAGGAAGCTGATCGCGCGAAGAGTTTGTCTGCTCGTCATATGTTTTGGACCGATTATCTCCCCAGGACGGTCAACAAGCGGTCAGGGTAGTCCGTCATGATGCCGTCCACGCCCAGTTCCTTAAGCCGCTTCATGTCCTCCACCTCGTTCACGGTCCAGGCGTGTACCTGAAGGCCGTGCGCCCGCGCGGCTTCCAGGAGGCTCCTCGTCAGCACGGGCACGCCCATCATCGATTCTGGCACTTGCAGCGCCGCGAATTTGGGCCTGTCGGTCGAGCCGCCGCCATAGCGCACCGCCCGCAGGAACGCCGCGACTTCGGACGGCCCCGCAGAGGTCTTGACCTCCGGGCACTCTTCCCGAAACTCGTCGAGCACGCCCTGGCGGAAGGCCCCGATGGTGACTTTATCGCTCATCCCCTTCTCGCGTATGGCGCGGCACAAGGGCTTAACGATTGAGGGGCTCTCCTGCTTGAGCTCTATGTTGAAGCGCATGTCCGGCAGCCGCGTGAAGACCTCGTCGAGCGTCGGGACGGTCAGGCCGCGCCCGCGCCACGGGAACGTCTTCCCACCGTCCGCAGACCAACGGAAGCCCGCGTCCAGCTTCTTCACTTCGGAGAGCGTCAGCGCGCCCACGCGCCCCGCGCCGTCGGTCGTCCTGTCGAGGCTCGCGTCGTGTAAGACCACCAGCGCGCCGTCGGCCGTGCTATGCACGTCCATCTCTATCACGTCCACGCCCAGCTCACGCGCCCGCTCGAAAGCGAGCAGCGTGTTCTCAGGCCACAGGCCGCCGCCGCCGCGGTGCGCCATCACCAGGGGCGCCGTCGTCTTCTGTCCCGGCGAGTCGCGCCGCTGCTCTGTGAAGGGCCATCCCATCCTCTCGTGTTGTGCGCCAATCATAATACCGCCGAGGATCAACAGGCCCGCCCATTTAACGTATCGGCCCAGCATGCGTCCCCTTTCTTATCATCCTTATCCGCCATTTCAAGGCTTTGATGCGCCGCGCGCCGCCGAGGCTTGCCACGCCAACGGACTCTCAGACCACTCTTTGTTGATGGGATTCTGACGGGAGCCTTTACCAGAGGCCGCGCGCGACGCCCGTCTCGTAGGCGTACCACAGACCGAAGGCGACGCTCAGCGCCCCGGCCGCCGTTTGCAGTCCGTAATGCACGCCGTTGAATCTGCGCGCGCTGAGCGCGAAAGGCAGCCCGACGAGAGCGGACATCAAGAGCATCCCCAGGATGGAGCCGACGCCGAAGACGGCCAGGTAGAGGAGGCCGAGCGCGGTCGAGCTAACCTGCGTGAGCACGAGCAGTGTCAGCGCCGCGGACCCCGCGAGGCCGTGCATCGCGCCGACGAGTAATGGCTTGAAGCCTATGCGCGAGACGGCGTGCGAGTGTGCGCTACGGCCCGCGCCCTTGTGCTCGTTCCCGTGTTCGTGGAAGTGAAGGTGTACGTGCGCGACGCCGTCGTGCCTGTGCTGGTGCAGGTGTACGTCGGCGCGGCGGCCGCGCGCACGCAAGAGAGCAGACGCGCCGAGCCCTATAATCATCAACGCCACGCCGAACTCCAGCCAGCCCGCGACCTGCTCTGGAACGGCGACCCGCAGCGTCAGCACGATGACGCCGACGACGACGAGCGCAGCCGTGTGCCCGACTCCCCAGAGCGCTCCGACGACCGCGGAACGCAGGAGGCTGCGCTCCTGGCTGACGATGGTCGAGACGGCGACGACGTGATCGGCTTCGGTCGCGTGTTTGAGTCCGAAGACGAGGCCGAGGCCGAGCAGTGCGAACGCGCTGAGCGATGACAAGGCAGGTTCTCCTAACATATTCTTGGGAGCTGTTCGCCGACGAGCATGTCCACGATGCGCGTGCCGCCGAAAGCAGTCCTCATGCTGACAATCCCCTGCGGCTCCTGTTTCACTTCGCCGATGACGCAGGCGTCGCGCCCGTAAGGGTTCTCCCTCATGCGCCTGAGCAAGGGTTCCGCCACTTCGCTTGAGACCAGCGCCACGAGCTTTCCTTCGTTGGCGACGTACAGCGGGTCCAGGCCCAGAATCTCGCACGCGCCCTTGACCTCTTCGCGCACGGGGATGCGCTCCTCAAGAATCTCTATGCAGACTTCGGAGCTGAGCGCAATCTCGTTCAGAGTCGTCGCCACGCCCCCGCGCGTCGGGTCGCGCAAACAGTGGAGCGCGTCGAGCGAACCACTGCGGGCCGCCTCGTCCATCATCTCCGCGACCAGAGAGTTGAGCGGCGCGCAGTCGCTCTCGATCTCTGTCTCAAGCTCAAGCTCGCCGCGCGCGACCATGATGGTCGTGCCGTGGTCCCCCAGGCTGCCGCTCAGGATGACCTTGTCCCCGACCTGTGCGCGCGTGGCGGAGATTCGGACGGGCGCTTCGATCACCCCTATGCCCGACGTGTTGATGAAGATTTTGTCGGCGCTCCCCTTCTGCACGACCTTCGTGTCGCCGGTCACGACCTGGACGCCTGCCTCTTCGGCCGCCGCGCGCATGGACGCGAGTATCCGGCGCAAGTCCGCGACCGCGAAGCCCTCTTCGAGGATGAAGCCTGCGGAAAGATAGAGGGGCCGCGCGCCGCTCATCGCCAGGTCGTTGACCGTGCCGTTGACGGCGAGGCGGCCTATGTCGCCGCCGGGGAAGAAGACGGGCGTGACCACGTAAGAGTCTGTCGTGAACGCGAGGCGAGTGGGGTTGTGGCCGTTGCCGGTTCCGATGTCGAAGACGGCCTGGTCTTCGAGCTTTTCCAGCAGCGGGTTGCGCAGGTATTCGAGGAAGAGCCCTTCGACCAGCTCGTGCATGGCGCGCCCCCCGCTCCCATGCGCGAGCGTGATCTGCTCGTCCTTAAACTTATGTTTTCTGCGCCGCGCCCGTTCGACTCTCTGAAAGAGCGGGCTCGGCGTGAATGCTTCTGCCATGATGCCCCTTTGGAGATTGCGGAATGCGGATTTCGGATTGCAGATTGAAAAGAAAGCACTCAAGCCTTTGCGCCTTTGGTCTTTCTTTTGTTGCGCCTTTGCGAGAACGGCTGTTTCGCGCAAAGGCGCTAAGGGAAGTCGTAAGGCGCAAAGGCTTGAATCTGTTTCCCAATCCGCAATCCGAAATCCGCATTCCGCAATCGTCAGGCTGTGCGCTCGGCGATCTTCGAGAGGCGTCCGAAGTTGTAGTAGGCCGCGCACGCGCCCTCGCTCGAAACCATGCAGGAGCCAATCGGCGTCTCCGGCGTGCAGGCCGTGCCGAAGACTTTGCACTCCCAGGGTCGCTTCACGCCCTTCAGAATCTCGCCACACTGGCACGCCTTCGGGTCTGCGATGCGCAGGCCCGGCACGCTGAACTTCAGCTCCGCGTCGAACGCGCTGTAACGCGCGCCGAGTTTCATGCCGCTGTGGGCGATTGAGCCCAGGCCACGCCACTCGAAGAAGCCGCGCGGCTCGAAGACCTCCGAGAGAACTTCCAAAGCCTTCCGGTTGCCGTCGCGGCTGACACAGCGCCCGTATTGATTCTCCACTTCCACGCGCCCTTCGACGACTTGCTTGACGATCATGTAGACAGACTGCAACACGTCCAGCGGCTCGAAGCCGGAGACGGCGACGGGCTTGCCGTACTCTGCGGGGACGAAGTCGTAGGGGCGCGTGCCGATCACGGTGCTGACGTGGCCGGGGCCGAGGAAGCCGTCCAGTTGCAGGTCGGGCGAATCCAGAAGCGCCTTCAGGGCTGGCACAATCATGATGTGATTGCAGAAGACGCTGAAATTCTCCACGCCCTCTTTCGCCGCCTGTAGCACGGTTAGCGCAGTCGATGGCGCGGTCGTCTCGAACCCGAGCGCGAGAAAGACGACCTGCTTGTCTGGAGTCTTCCTGGCAATCTTCAGCGCGTCGAGCGGCGAATAGACCATTCGCACGTCCGACCCTGACGCCTTCGCGTCGAGCAAGGAAGTCCTGGAGCCGGGCACGCGCATGGCGTCACCGAAGGTGGTGAAGATCACATTGGGCTCCTGCGCTATCGAGATCGCGTCGTCAACGCGCCCGAGGGGGATGACGCAGACAGGGCAGCCCGGCCCGTGAATCATAGTGATGTTCGGCGGCAGCAAATCCTCTATGCCGTATTTGAAGATGGTGTGCGTGTGGCCGCCGCAGACTTCCATAATCTTGAGCGGGCGCTCGGTCAGCCGCGCGATCTGCTCCGCCAATTTGCGCGCGATGTCGCCCTGCCTGTACTCGTCTATGAATTTCATAAGGCCACCTATTTTTCTTCGACCAGCGATTTGTGTTGCAGGAAAGTATGCACCATGTCCCACATGATGTGGTAAAGCGCGACGTGCGTCTCCTGTATGCGATGGATGCTCGAAGTCGGGACGCTGAAGCAGAAATCCAGCAGGCCGCCGGCGCACATCTCGGCCATACGCCCTCCGTCGCCCCCGGCAAACCCGATGGTCGTCATCTTCATCCGCCGCGCGGTCTGGAAAGCGTGCAGCAGGTTTTCCGAGTTGCCGCTCGTGGAGATGCAGAGCACTACGTCGCCCTCCTGACCGAGCGCGATGAGCTGGCGCGTGAAAATGTCGTCGAAGCCAACGTCGTTGGCGACGGCCGTGACCATCGCCATGTCGTTCGCCAGACAGATGGCGGGCAGCGCCTTACGCCCGACGACGACCGGGTGCATGAACTCGACGGCGACGTGCTGGGCGTCGGTCGCAGAGCCGCCGTTGCCGCAGACGAGCAGCTTGCGTCCCCTGTGAAAAGCCTTGGCGGTCTGAAGCGACGCGGCGAGAATCATCTCCTTGTGATCTTCAAAGAACCTGGCCTTCACGTCCACACTTTCGCGCGCCTTCTCCAAGAGCGAGAAGCTCAGCTCCGCCATCAACTCCTGCGGCTGCTTCTCCTCCTCGTGCAGGAAGGGATAGAAGGAGCGTGAAAAATCTTCTGCCGCCTTGCCCATCGCGTTTACTACTCCAGGGTCGTCTTGAACTGGTTGAACTCGTCCTCGTACTGCCCTATCTCTTCGAGCACACGCAGCGTCTCCTGGGCCTCGTGCTCGTCAATCCGGCTCATCGCAAAGCCGACGTGAATCAACACGTAATTGCCGATCTGCGTCTCAGCCTCGTCGAGCATCCCCGTGTTGATGTTGCGCCGGACGCCGCCGACCTCGACCTTGGCGATGTGGTTCTCCGCGTCCACGATCTCGATGATTTTTCCGGGTATGGCTAAGCACATATTTTCAAATTCTCCCAGAGGCGAGGTGCGCGTTGGCGACCGCCGCCTGGCCTAAACTGATGCCGCCGTCGTTCGTCGGCACGCGCCCGTGTGTGTAGATTTTGAAGCCGTCAACCTTGAGCATACGACAGACGTTCTCCAGAAGGAACCTGTTCTGGAAGACCCCGCCGCTCAGCACGACCCGGTTGAGTCGCCGCTCACTTCTCGCGTGCCGCGCGAGAGTCACAATCAGGCCCGCCACGCCTAGATGAAACTTCGCCGAGATTTCCGGCGGCGGCACGCCGTCGAGCAGGTCTTCCACGGCGCGTCGAATCACCCGCTCTGCTTTAACGATGCCCGCGTCAATCTCGAATTCGTAACCTTGCCCGCCGCGGCTACGATTCACAATGGCCTCCAACTCGACGGCGGCCTGGCCCTCGTAATTGACCGCCCACCTCAACCCCAGCAGGCTCGATACGGCGTCGAAGAGCCGGCCCATGCTCGACGTTAAGGGGCTGTTCACACCCTTCGCGGCCATCTTGTCGAGCGTGGCCCACGCGCGCGTGTCCAGCTCGCGCACGAACGGAAGATTCAGTTTCAGAAAGTCGTCGCCGAACGTCCGGTGCAGGTAGACGGCCGCCATGCGCCAGGGCTCGCGGATGGCCTTCGCGCCTCCGGGCAGAGGCACGTACTCAAGGTGCGCGAGGCGTTCGGCCTCAAGGAGGTCGGCGACGAAGAACTCGCCGCCCCAGAGCCGCCCGTCGTGGCCGAAGCCGAGGCCGTCCATCGCCACGCCGATGACTTCGCCCTCGACCTCGTTGTCGGCCATGCAGCTCGCAACGTGCGCGTGATGATGCTGGACGCCGATCCGGGTCTGAACGTCTTCGAGAGACAGCGCGTACTTCGTCGAAAGGTATTCGGGGTGCAGGTCGTGTGCGACAACGCGGGGCTGAAGGTGGAAGAGACGGCGGTAGTGCTCTATCCCTTCTGTGAATGATGAGAGCGTCTCAAGGTTTTCCAGGTCGCCGACGTGGTGGCTGACGAAGGCGTGATGGTCGCGCGCGAGGCAGAAAGTATTTTTCAGCTCCGCGCCGCAGGCCAGAATCTCTCTCTCGAATTTGAAACTGGTGCGGACGGGCGCGGGCGCGTAGCCGCGTGAACGACGCAGGACCGTCTCCCGCCCGCCCGTCACGCGCACGACTGAATCGTCTGTGCGAATGTGAATCCTGCGGTCGTGGGACAGGAAATAATCGGCCAACTTGTCGAGCCGCCGCGACGCGTCCTCGTCCTCGTAACAGATGGGCTCGTCCGAGACGTTGCCGCTCGTCATCACCAGCGGGCGGTCGAGGCCCTCCAGCAGCAGGTGATGAAGCGGCGTGTACGGCAGCATGAAGCCGAGCGTACACACGCGCGGCGCGACCTCTTCGGGAACGACCGCAGAGGCGCATCGGTCGAGCAGCACCACGGGGCGGCGCTCGGAAGTGAGCGCTCGCTCCTCCTCGTCGGAGACCAGGCAATACTTTCGGACGATCTCCACGGAGCTTGCCATCAGCGCGAACGGTTTATCTTCCCTGTACTTTCTTTGTCTGAGACGCCCGACCGCTTCACCGTTCAAAGCGTCGCAGGCCAGGTGGAACCCGCCGATGCCTTTGACGGCGACGACCAGCCCGTCCAGGAACAGGCGACGCACGCGGCTGACGGCCGTCTCACCGTCAAGCTCGACTTCGACGCCGCGCGCGTCTCTCAGAGACAGTTGCGGCCCGCACTTCGGGCAGGCAATCGGCTCGGCGTGAAAGCGGCGGTCTAAAGGGTTCTCGTACTCGGCGCGGCACTCGGCGCACATCTCGAAAACGCGCATCGTCGTCTTCGCTCGGTCGTACGGAATGTCTTCGACGAGCGTGAAGCGCGGGCCGCAGTTGGTGCAGTTGATGAAGGGATAACGGAAGCGGCGGTCCCGCGGGTCAAATAATTCTCGGAGGCAATCAAGACAAGTGGCAACGTCGGCCGGGATAGGGACGAAGCGCTCGCCTTCGGTCGCACTCTCGACGATGCGGAAATCGCCGTAGCGCGTCTCGTCCGAACCGGGGCGACGCTCGACCGACTCGATTAAAGAGAGCGGCGGGGCCTGTGTTCTGAGTTCGTTAATGAACTCCTCTATCTGGCCGCCTTCGCCTTCGACATCTATGAGGACGCCCGCCGTGTTATTCAGGACACGGCCGCGCAAGCGCCGCCTGTGCGCCAGCCCGTAGACGAAAGGACGAAAGCCGACGCCCTGCACCAACCCGCGCACCAATAGCTGTACGCGAGTCGTCACGGGCTGGTGTTGTTCGACGCTGCTCATGCGAAACGCTTTCAGGCGGTCGCCACAGGCGCGGCCGCCTTCGAGGCGAGAAACTCCGTCAGCTCGCTCATTCCCTCGCCGGTCTTCGACGAGACTTCGATGAGCTGAATGCCAGGGCGCACGCGCTGAATATTCTCGCGGGCGGCCTTGTGGTCAAACTCGACCGCCTGTGCCAAATCCATCTTGGTGATCACGGCCACGTCCGCCGTGTTGAAGATCGTAGGGTACTTCAAAGGCTTGTCCTCGCCCTCGGTCACGGACATCAGCACGAGGCGCAGGTCTTCGCCCAGGTCGTAGCTCGAAGGGCAGACGAGGTTGCCGACGTTTTCGATGAAGAGCAGGTCTAGCTCGTCGAGGCTCCACCCGTCGAGCGCGCTCTCGACCATCGCGGCTTCGAGATGGCAGACCGTGCCGGTGACGATCTGCCGGACGGGGGCCTGGCTGCGCGCGAGTCGCGCGGCGTCGTTATCCGTGGCGAGGTCTCCGACGAGGGCGGCGACCCTGACGGACTGCCGCAGCTCAGTCAGCAGTTTTTCGAGCAGGGCGGTCTTGCCCGCGCCGGGGCTGGAGACCATGCTCACGACGTAGACGCCCGCTTCGCGGAAGCGCCGACGGAGTTCGCGCGCGAGCAGGTCGTTCTGCTTCAGCACCTTTTGTCTGACTTCGACCAGGCGGGGCTGTGTGCTCATCATTCAATCTCCAGGGCCGTCACTTCCAGCTCCTTGCCCCGCACGACTTCGTGGGTCGGGCGTTGGCACAACGCGCAACAGAACTGCTGAACCGAAGCGAGTGACGTTTCGGCGCGGCACGCAGGGCAGTAGACCACGACCGGGACATCCTCTATGACGAGTTCGGAGCCTTCGAGCGGCGTGCCCTCACAGGCCACGGTGTAAGAGAACCGCAGGGCTTCCTTGACCACCCCGGAGAGGTCTCCGAGTTTAAGGTGAATCGCGTGGACGCGCGAGCTGCCCCGGCGCGACGCCTCCTCCGCGGCCATCTCAACCATGCTCAGGGCTATGGAAAGCTCGTGCATAGAAGCAGGGATGAGGGATGAGGGATGAGGGATGAATGGCGCTTAGCTGACCTGAACGGCTGCGCTGTCATCCTTACTTCCCTCTCCTTCCCTTTCACTTTTCCGCCCGACGATGTCGAAGGTGAACTTCAGCTCGTCTTTGACCTTGAGCGCGCCCCCTGCGACGGAGACCAGCTTGAGCTTGTAATCGGTCTGCTTGAGCGTGAACCCGCCCTGCGCGCGAAGATTCTCTTCGCTCAGGGTCGCCTCGGCCTGAATCCAGAGGTTGCTCTGGGTGACGCCGTGCATGGTCAGGTCGCCAATGATTCTGACGCGGTAGCGCCCTTTCCCTAGCCTGCTCGCCGTCACGCTCTTACTCTTGAAAACTATCTCCGGGTGCGCGGCGCTTTCGAGCACCTCCTCCTGCGTCATGCGCTCAATCTCCTGGCGGTCTTTCTCCTTAATCTCGCCGCTGACGGCGAGCGCGGCGGGGTTGACCCTCACCTGGAGTTTTCCTTGCGCGAGCGTGTCGGGCTCGAACTCGACCTCACCCTTGAAGTCGCGGATTTCGATGACGGGGTCGTGGCCGAAGACGTTCAAGAGCCCGCTAGCGAACGCCTGCACGGTGAACCGGCTCTCCTCCGGGACCAGTAGATAGTGAACCAGGGTATTTTCGTTTTCGCCCATCAGGAGTCCTTACATATTTCTGATCTTCATGTATCGCTGGAAATCCGGCACCACCGTGGAGAGCCCGCTGCTCAGGTTCTGCGGGATGCCGCCGGGCAGCAACTTGCCCACGTTATCCTTGACGGTCTGCCGGATGGTGGGGTGCGCCATAATCAGGCCGGCCCCCGCGATCAGAAGCGCCAGGCCGCCGACGATGTACAACATGTCATTCGAGCCACTCGACCCATTGTTTTCCATACCGTCCTCCTCTTGAGAGAGTCTGGAGTCAAAGACAGTTCTTCTAACTCCAGACCCTCGGGCTTCAGACTTGTGACCTACATTCGCCTGATTCTCAGATACCGCCGAATGTCATGCATGTTTGCGATGACTCCATAAGCGACGAGCGCGAGGGTCACGCCACCGACGATGCGCCAGACGCTGACGCGAGACGACCAACGGCATCCTGTTTCCGACGATTCATTCTGTTTCATTTCAAGTATCCTCCCCTTTCTCGAAATGTACGCCTCACGACATGGTCTGAGCAAGGCTCGGGTTCAGGATTTTCTCGACCAGGGCGACGACAACGCGGACGGCCTCGTCCACAGCATTCTCCACCGCTTCGCTCAACCCCATCTGACCTTCTTCGGGTCCGAAAGTCTCTGGCTCACAACCGACCAGCAAGAGGCGCTTGAACTCGCCTCCCATAGACTTCACCATCGCAAGCACCTTCATAGGGTTCATCCCGTGCGTCTCGACCATCATTGCTTGCGGGTCTATGCCGTCCAGCTCCGCCAGGTCGGGCTCGATGGTGTAGAGCGTCCCAGGGTCTCCACCGCGCGGGGTCGCGTCCACCAGGATGGTCACCTCGTAACCGTCCATCAGCGCGTAGGCCAGATCGAAGCCGCGAATCCCGTAATCGACCACGCGCACGTCGTCCGGCCACTTGCGCGCCGCAAGCCGTTTCACCACCTCACAGCCGAAGGCGTCGTCGCCCAGAAAAATGTTGCCGATGCCGGCGACGAGGATGCGCTCTTTCGGCATCACGCCTCGCCCTCCTCCGGCTCGACCTCTTCGGGTGAGAAAAAGAAGCGGTGGCCAGGCTGTCTGAGCATCCCCAGGTCGCGGCCCGGATCGTCTTCGAGGACGACCGCGAAATGTACCTGACCTTCGTAGTCCTGCTCGATGGCTTCGACCACGGCGACTTTACCTTTGAGCGCGAGGTCGAAGATGTCGCCCCCGGCGCGTGGCTTGAGCCGGACGCGCGCGCCCGGTCGAACTTCGACGCCGTTGACGCTCACGCTCTCGACCGCCGTCTTCTCTTCGAGCAGTTGCCATTCCCATTCATTCATTGCTTATTCGCCGTCTGTCCCTTGCCCTTCTCCTTCGGCCTCAAGCTCCGCATCGCGCCGTGCATCTTCATCAATTGCTCGGCCGGGAGCGTCTCCGTGCGTTCGAGTAGCTGGCGTGCGCGCTCGTCCGCGCCGCGCATCTCGCGTTTCTCCTCGTCGGTCAACGTCATGATGCGGAGGGTGAGAATCTCGTCTATCTCCGTGCCGTCGAAGAGGTCGCCCGCCGATTCGGGTGCGATCTGCGGGTAGTCGTAAAGGATGATCGGCGACGAGAGCAGACAGTCGCGCGCTCCTTCCTCGCCGACCAGGACCGGGTACGTCCCCACGTTCTGGCACAACCGTGCGGCTTCGCTGAAACTCGCGGGCGGGTCTAAGAGCGAGACGAACTCGCCGCCGCGCACGCTCAGGATGGTGTGGGTCGAGACGAACGAGCGCAGCAGCGCGTCGTCACGACTCTTCCCCTTCGCGTCTTCGAGCGCCGTCAGGTTCAGGATGCGGACGGTGATTTTAAGCAGCCCCTCGCCAGCCCTCGCGGCCGCCACCTCGATCGCGCCTTCGACCGATTGCTGGCTGCGGTTGATGCGGCCCGTGATTTGGCCGCTGCCCTCGTCGCGTAAGGGCTCGACCTCCTGGCTCGACGGGAAAGTGAATGTCAGACGCTGCGGTTGGGCGAGCGCTTCGCTCAGGCTCAGGCCCGGAAGGCTGACCTCGCGCTCCGTGGCTTCCTGCCACGTTTGCAGGAGCTGCCCGTTAACTTCAAGCTGGAAGACGGCACGGAAGCCGGAGTCGGGCACGAAAGCTTGAACCTCGCGCGCGGCGAGATGCAGAAACCTGACCTTCACGTCGAGCGTCGTCGCCTCACGCCCCTCGACGAGGCACTCGGTCTGCATCGTCCACGCCTCCGTCCCACCTTGCGCCTCGCTGTAGCTTTGCGGGCAGAGCGCGCCGAAGTTCCAACGCTGCTGGTTCTTCACAGCCGACGGGCGGTACGGATAGAGGATGTATCCCTCGTAGAGCACCGCGTCGGCTATTCTTTCCACGAGAGCGAGCTTCATAGTCTGAAATGATGAATGATGAATGATGAATGATGAATTAGAAAGCAAATTTCTTTAATTCATCATTCCGCATTCCGCATTCCGAATTAAGGTTTCGAGCGTCTGCTCCCACGTCGGAATCCCGTGGCGCATCTTGTACTGGTTGAGCCGCTCGAAAACGTCGCGGCGCAGACAGAGCCACGCGCTGTTCGGGTAGTAGATGTCCATCATCTCTTTCCAGACGCGCACGGGGAGACGATACTTCGCCTCCCTGTCCCACGGAATCTGCTCGACCTGCAACTGGCCTTCCGCCGCTTCGTAAAAGACGGTCCCGCTGAACATCAAGTTGAGCGGGACTTCGCCGTCTTCGAGCCCTGCGAAATACTTCGCGGCGGCCACGTTGAAGTCGAAGGTGCAGGGCACGGGAAGCTCGACGAGCGTGTTTCCCTGAAACGGCGTCACAATCACGCTCGCGTGCGTCCACAGCATGGCGCGCAGCGTACGGCTCCAACGCTCCGGCTCCCCGAAAAGATCTACGAGCCGCTCCTGCTCAGCGGCCGCGTACTTGCGGTGCGCGGCCGCGATCTGAATCTGGCAGCGCAAGGCGATTGTCTGGACGCGCTCGCGCTCGTCCGCGTTCGTGATGCGAAGCTTGAACGCCAGCGTCGGGGAGGCCGCGAAGGTGACCGCCTCTGTATCCTCAACCTGGAAGCTCAAATCAGGCATGCTTCGCTTCTCCGAGAGCGCCGCTCTTTTCCCTTAGCTCCGCGAAGAAGCGTCCGATCTCTTCCCACACGGCCGCGCCGCCCGAGAGCCCGTGCCAGTGGGCGCGAATCAACCCGACCAGCTTGTAGCACTCGTCAACGGGAGCGATGTAGTATTCGCGCGCCTCGCGGACGCGGTTGACGAGGAGCGCCTCCGTGTCCGCCTCCATCTCTTTCAGCGCGGGATTGTCGCGCACGATCTCGTCCCACGATTCCAGGTCGAGCAGCGATTCCGTAGCCCCGGCCGGACTCGGGTAGAGCGCGACGGTCTTTCCGGCCGCCGTGCCGTGGAAGAAGAAAGCCATGCCGATTGGAATAAGCAGGCTGTCCCACTGCGCGTCCGTCAGGCGAAAGTCAGGGAGGTATCGGATGCGGCGTGGGACGCGGCGGTACTTCGTCTCCGCCTGACCGCTGAACAGGATCGCGCACGCCTGGCAGGCGCAGAGCAGTTGGCGCGTCTGCGGCTCGACCAGATGCTGGTGGTCAGGCGCGAGTTCGGTGCTGCACAACTCGCAACGCTCCACGACGGCTCGCGGTCGCACGAACCGCCGGAGCGTTGCGAATGGCGTCTGCCCGCGGTTTTCGCCGTTCGATTCCTGGCTCATCACGGAGTCCTGACTTCTCAGGCCGGTGGCATGCTGGGGCCGCCGGAACTTGATTCCACGTCATCAGGGTTGATGGAGGTGGAGTCCTTGGCGTCCGATCCGCCGGAGGGGCGGTCAGCCCCTGTCGTTCCGGCGTCCTCGCGGCCCGCCTCGTTGCCTTCCTCGTCTTTGATCTCTTCGCCCTTCCGGGTGCCCGGCGAATGCGCCGGCAAGGTTGCCTTGCTGTCCTGGTCTTCCATCGTCTCTTCTCCTCACTTGCTCGTTAACCTGAAAAGGGGCCTTCTCTCACGAGTGCGGTAAAGCCACTTTCGCGCGCCCCTGCTCGACGAGGAGCGGGAACGGCTCAAGGTGTAGGTCGGGTTGATCCAGCCCGCGCCCCGCGCGGATCACGTCGTAGCGCCGCCCGCACGTCGAGCAGACGAGATTGGTCATCTCAAGCCAAGCCCCCTGCAAAGGCTGAGCGCAGCCGGGGCAGTTGTCGTCGTAAGCGTAGAGCGATTCCCCCAGACGGCAGAACAGGACGGAGCGCCCGCCGACCTCTTTCACGCGCGTCGAGCTGTGGTCCAGGTTAAGGTCGAGCACGTCTTCCCAACCCTTGCCGGCGGCCGGCGGCTGCGCGCCGCCGTTCGATTTCCCAATCTGCACGAAGCCTGTCGGGGCCGGCTGCTCCGCCACACCCTCTGCCTCAATCGCCCGCACGTCCGGGGCCGCAGCCATGATGGCCTCTTCGATGGCGAGCTTTAGCGTCATCGCAGACGAAGGACAACTCTTGCAACTCCCCTGAAGCCTGAGCCTCACGACCTCGTCCGTGACGCCGAGCAGCTCCACGTTGCCGCCGTGCGAGTCCAGATAGGGGCGCACTTTATCGAGGGCCTGCATGACCCTCATCTCCAACGGGACGGGGTGCAGGTTGTAGAGCAGGAGCAGGCTACTGACCAGCTCGTCGCGCGCGAAGTCATCGAAGATACTGTAGCCCGCCTCGCCCGCCTCCGCGACAATCTCCATCAAGCGATCAAGGCCCGCGCCGTGAAAATCCATCAGCGCCTGCACCAACTCCAGTGCGCTGTCGCGGGCAGTCTGGTCCGGCAGGCTCTCGATCTTTCGGATCAGCCCCTCGACCCGCTGCATCCCCTGTTGAACCTCTTTTTGTTCGTGCATATTCGTGCGATGTTAAGTCGGTATCGCCTGCGTTCGCGCGCGGGTATTGCCCCCCGACAAGGCCCCCGCCCGCTCGCGCAGGCGATACCGACAGTCCGGCAGAGGCCCCGGCCCCTGCCTTTAACTGACTTACTTCACCATCCCGAACATGGGCGAGTGGCTCGTCTCCAGGACTTTGCCGTTGCCCAGGTACATGTGTACGCCGCAGGGCAGGCAGGGGTCGAAGCTGCGAACCGTGCGCATGATGTCTATGCCCTTGAAGTTGTCCGGCCCGTTCTCCTCGAAGATGGGCGTGTTCTGCACGGCGTCCTCGTAGGGGCCGGGCGTGCCGTACACGTCGCGCGGGTTGGCGTTCCAGGGCGTCGGCGGATACGGGTGGTAGTTGGCGATCTTGCCGTCGCGGATGACGACGTGGTGCGAGAGCACGCCGCGCACGGCCTCGTGGAAGCCGCAGCCGATGGCCTCTTCGGGCACCGTGAAAGGCTCCCAGGTCTTCGTCCGCCCGGCGTGAAGCTCGGCAATCGCCTGCTCGACGAAGTGCAGGGCGCAGGCCGCGGCGTAAGCCTGGAAGTAGGTGCGCGCGCGGTCCCGCTCGATGGCGTTCGACCACTTCGGAATCTTCCACTCGAACTCGACCTCCGGCTTCATGGCCGTCTGCGGCAGGTAAATCTTGACGCTCTGGCCTGTTGCCTTGACGTAGCCGATGTCCACCTTGCCCGCGAGCGCCGTCGCCCAGAGACGCGCAATCGGCCCGCCGCCCGTGTCGAGCGCGAGGTACTTGCTCCCGTCGCCCTTCTCGCCTTCGTGATACCAGCGCGGCGACATGACCCACGTGTACTTGTCAGTGAAGTCGCGCTTCTGCGGGCGCGGCACGGTCGTCTGGTTCCAAGGGTGGCGCTGGTCAACAGGGTTGCCGAGCGGGTCCGTCTTGACGAACGTCTCCGCGTTCTCCCAGTCGTCGTAGTATGAGCTGCCGAGCAGGATGCGTATCCCCAGGTTGATGTCAACGAGATTGGTCGTCACGAGTTCGCCGTCCACGACGACGCCCGGCGTGACGTACATCGCGTTGCCCCACTCGTCCATGTTCTTGTAGGTGTAGTCGCAGACCGCAGGGTCTTGGAACGAGCCCCAGCAGCCCAAGAGGATGCGGCGCTGGCCGACCTTCTCGTAGCCGGGCAGGGCCTCGTACATGAAGTTGAAGAGGTCGTCATGCAGCGGCACGACCTTCTTCATAAATTCGCAGTAGCGCATCAGGCGGACTAGATAGTCCGTGAAGAGTTGTATGGTCGGGACCGTGCCGACGCCGCCCGGATAGAGCGTCGAGGGGTGAACGTGGCGGCCTTCCATCAGGCAGAACATCTCGCGCGTGTAGCGCGAGACGTGCAGTGTCTCGCGGTAGAACTCGCCAGAGAACGGGTTCAAGGCCGTCATGATGTCTGCGATGGTCTTGTAGCCGTGCTTGTCCGCGTTCGGGGCCTCGGTCGTCTTGGCCTTCTCCCACACAGACGGGTTCGTCTCCTTGACCATCTGTTCGCAGAAGTCCACGCCGACCAGATTGTCCTGAAAGATGTTGTGGTCGAACATGTACTCGGCCGCTTCGCCGAGGTTGACGATCCACTCGGCGATGGCGGGCGAGCGGACGTTGAAGGCCATGTTCTGCGCGTAGGTGGCGCAGGTCGCGTGGTTGTCGCCGCAGATGCCGCAGATGCGCGAGGTGATGAAGTGCGCGTCGCGCGGGTCTTTGCCCTTCATGAAGATCGAGTAGCCGCGGAAGATCGAGGAGGTCGAGTAGCACTCTGCGACCTCCTTGTTGTTGAAGTCGATCTTGGTGTAGATGCCCAAGCTCCCGACGATGCGTGTGATCGGGTCCCAGTTCATGTCCACGAGCGTGCGCGGCTTGTCAGGAGCCTTGGGAAGGGTTGTCGTGGTCGTACTCATGACTTATCGCTCCTTTTTCTGCAAATAGGCTTGGGGTTGATAGCCGGTCGTCAGCTCTGGACGATTGTGCCGCCACTTAGGTTCTTTGTTGACGGTCGCCTGCGTCATATTGCGCAGCGCCTTGATGGCCGCGCCGTAGACGCCTATGGCGGCCGAAGAAATCTTCGCGCCCGGCGGCTCGTCCATGAACGGCATGAACTTGTCAGGGAAGCCAGGCATCGTGCAGCCGATGCAGATGCCGCCGACGTTCGGGCAGCCGCCGATTCCAGCCATCCAGCCGCGCTTCGGCACGTTGCAGTTGACGACAGGCCCCCAGCAGCCGAGCTTCACGATGCACTTGGGCGAGCCGTACTCTGTGGCGAAATCGCCCTGCTCGTAATAGCTCCCGCGGTCGCAGCCTTCGTGGACGGTCTTGCCGAAAAGCCAGGTCGGCCGCCCCGCGTCGTCCAAAGGAATCATAGGGGCCAGGCCCGCCGCCAGGTAGAGCAGGTAGAGCACCGTCTCCATGAAGTTGTCCGGCTGGACGGGGCAGCCCGGCACGTTGACAATCGGGATGCCCGCGTGCGATTTCCAATCCCAGCCCAGGTAATCCGCGAGCCCCATGCAGCCCGTCGGGTTGCCGGCCATCGCGTGTATGCCGCCGTAGGTGGCGCAGGTGCCGATGGCGACCACGGCCAGCGCCTTCGGGGCCAGGCGGTCAATCCACTGCGTCGTCGGGATGGGCTGGCCCGTCATCGGGTCGTTCCCCAAGGCCGCCCAGTAGCCTTCGCCGCTCAAATTCTCGTTCGGGATCGAACCCTCCACGACCAGCACGAAGGGATCGATTAACCCTTGCTCGGCCTGATACCAGTACTTCATGAAGTCGTCGCCGACCTCGTAGGCCAGCACGGGGTTGTGAAGGTGTACCTTTGGCAACCCCGGTATCGCCCCCATCACCACGTCCTCAATACTCGGTTGCGTCGCCGCCGTAATCGAAACCGTGTCGCCGTCGCACCCCAGGCCGGCCGTGATCCAGACGATGTGAACGTCCTTGACCGCCGGTGCGTGCTGAGTGACACGACCGTATGGAGCAGTTTCTGCCGCCATCTTCGAGCCTCCTTTCCAGGCTGAGAAGTTCCGGCCGGTCAGTTGTTGGCCCGCCGAACAAATTTGCCGCCGCCGAACCAGGCTTGTTCTGGTATGCAATAAAATTGCGAGGCCGAGCGCAGACACGACCGCCGCTCGGCTGAACAGAAAAACCCCTTGGAGCCCCTTGGATTAGAAAGAAAAGTCGGCCGTTCGGGGGAAATAAATAACGGCGCTCTGGTGTGGAGACATTATCCTGCTTATATGTCTCGCCAGTCTATTCGCAAACCTACGTATTGGCAATACCGAGACCTACGTATTTTTGACTACGGAAGATACGTAGAAGGGATGAGGGATGAGCGAAAAGAGGCTGTTTGGAAAGACGCAAGGCTTCGGTGTCCCGTAGGGACACGTCGAAAATAGCCCAGCACTTCAGTGCTGGGAAAGGTTCGTAAAATAAATTGAGTCCCGTAGGGACGACAGAAGATTGCGGTCGTCCCTACGGGACTCGAATATTTTCGTCATCGTTACCCAGCACTGAAGTGCTGGGCTATTTTCAATCGTCCCTGACGGGACTACTCAGCCCTTCTTTTCCATAGGGATGATGCCGCGCCGGATGGCGTAGCGGATGAGGTCGGACTGCGTGTGGAGTCCGAGTTTGTGCATCAGGTGTGAGCGGTGCGTTTCGGCGGTGCGCGTGCTGATGCCTAAGCGGGCGGCGACCTCGCTGCTGGTGTAACCTTCGGCCGACAACTGCAAGACTTCGCGCTCGCGCAGCGTGAGCGTCTCGTGCCTGTCCATCGTGCCGATCTTAGCCATCTGCTGGTAGGTCTCTATCGCGCGGTCGGAGAGCGGCGGGCTCAAGTAACGCCGGCCCGCGGCCACCTCGCGCACGGCCTGAACCAGATCGGACGAATTCGAATCCTTGAGGACGTATGCGGAGACGCCGTTGGCCAGCGCCTCCAGCACGAACCCCTCGTCGTCGTGCATCGAGAGCACCACAACGCCGACCTTGGACGCTTGCTTGTTCAGTTGCCGCGCCACCTCAAGGCCGTTCAGCCCAGGCATCATCAAGTCCAGCACCAGCACGTCAGGATTGAGTCGTTTGACCAACTCAAGGGCTTCGCGCCCGTCACCAGCCTCGCCGACCACCTTGAAATCGGCCTCGGCCGTCAACAGCACACGCAAGCCCTGACGCACGATGCGGTGGTCATCGGCCAGGACGATAGTTGTCGTCTTCAATGTCCTCGCGCCTCGTGAAAAGCAAATGATGAGTGCGGAATGATGAATGATGAATTAAAGACGACCGCCTTCTCATTCATCATTCCGCATTCCGCATTCATCATTTCTTATCTTGAACTCCGCCGTCAGGCGAGTCCCCGCGCCCTCGTGCGACTCGATGGTGAAGCGCCCGCCGAGCAGGTGCGCCCGCTCACGCATCCCCGCCAGCCCGCTGGTCGTGTCGTTCGAGAGAGCCGTCTCAATGTTGAAGCCTTGCCCCTGATCTTCGATTTGGATGGTGAGACTGCGCTCCTCGGCCCACGCGCGCACCACAGCGTCGCGGGCCTCGCTGTGCCGCGCGACGTTGGTCAGCGCCTCCTGCACGATGCGGTAGGCAGCCGTCTCCATCTCGGCGGGAAAACGCCGACCTTCCAGACCGCTGTGTTTGAACTCGACGCAGACCTGCGTCTGCGCGCTGTACTGTTTGATGTGCCACGCGAGGGCCGACAGCAGCCCCAGGTGATCGAGCGTCGCGGGCCGCAAATCGAGCGACAGCTTACGCGCCCGCGCCATCAATTCGTTGACGAGGGCCTGCGCGTCGTTGAGACGGGCGCGGGCGTCGTCCGCAGGCAGGCGCGCGGCCATCTCTAACGTCAGTTTGAGCCCGGTCAGGATTTGGCCTATCTGGTCGTGCAGCTCAAGCGCCAGGCTGCGCCGCTCGGCCTCCTGCACCTCTATCAGGCGGCGCGAAAGAATCTTCATGCGCTCGGCCGATTCGTGCAGCGCGTTCTCCGTGCGCCTGCGCTCGCCGATTTCCGTGAGCAGGATTTCGTTGGCGCGCGCCAGCTCGGCGGTGCGAGTCTGGACACGGCGTTCCAGCTCGGCGTGCGCTTTCAGCAGATCCGCTTCGGCGCGCTGGCGCTCGTTAATCTCCTGTTGCAGCGTGGCGTTGGTTTCGGCCAGCTCGCGTGTGCGCTCCGCGACGCGCAATTCCAACCCGTCACGCGTCTGCTTGAGCGTCTCTTCCGTCTGTTTGAGTTCGGTGATGTCGAAGCCGACGCCGTGTATGAACCAGGGCCGCCCGTCCGCGTGCCTGACCATCCTGACTTCACAATGAAACCAGACCACGCGGCCGTCGCGCGCCAGCACGCGGTAGACGGAGCGCAAGGGCTCGCCCGAGAGAAACGTGTGCGCCGCCTCCATGCTCCAACGTGATTTGTCCTCGGGGTGAATCTGGCGATACCAGCGCACGGGGTCGTTCAGCCACTCGGACTGTGTGAAGCCGAGCATGGCTTCGATTTGCGGGCTGACGTAGGCTTCACTCAGGCCCTGGTCTAAGGAGGCCATGAAGACTACGGCCGGGATTTGCTCGACGAGAATGCGGTAGCGCGAGACGACATCCGGCCACTCCGCTTCGACGGCAGGCTTTGTCTTCCACTGGTTGATGAACTCGCCCGCGAGGCTCTCGTCCGGCGCGTCCGCCGGAAAGAAAACGGACGCGAGTTGACTAAGCGCGCTCGCGGCCTCAAGCAAATCGTCAGGCAGCGCGAGACTCTCCTCGCCTTTGAGGCCGGCAGTCAGCTCCTCGATGTCATTCAACGTCTTCACTGCTTGGCGCTCACTTCTCTACGCTGTCGCCAGTCCGGCTCTTTGTTGAGAGAGCTTTGCGTAAAGCGGCGCAGCGCGTGAATGGCACGGCCGTAGGTCATGACCGCTTGAGACGAGAGGAGCGAGCCCGGCGGCTGATCCATGAACGGCATAAACTTGTCGGGGAAGCCAGGCATCGTGCAGCCGATGCAGATGCCGCCGACGTTCGGGCAGCCGCCGATTCCAGCCATCCAGCCGCGCTTGCCCACGTTGCATTGAACCACAGGCCCCCAGCAGCCGAGCTTCACGATGCAGTGGCGCGAGCCATACTCTTCTGCGAACTGCGCCTGCTCGTAGTAACCGCCACGGTCGCAGCCCTCGTGTACCGTCTCTCCGAAGAGCCAGGTGGGGCGGAGCGCCTCGTCCAGCGGAATCATAGGCGAGCGGCCGGCAACTTGGTACAGCAAGTAGAGCAGAGTCTCCGTCAGGTTATCCGGCATCGTCGGACACCCTGGGACGCAGACGATGGGCAGGCCGGCTTTCGAGCGCCACTCGCGGCCCAGGTAATCCGGCAGGCCCATCGCGCCCGTCGGGTTGCCCTGCATGGCGTGTATGCCGCCGTAAGCCGCGCAAGTCCCGACCGCCACGACCGCCCAAGCTTTCGGCGCAAGCCTGTCAATCCACTCGCAGGTGGTGATGGGCTGACCCGTCCGCCGGTCATTACCGAAGCCGGCCCAGTAACCTTCCTCTTTATTCTCTTCGTTCGGGATGGAGCCTTCGATGACGAGGATGAACGGCTCAAGCTCTCCTGCCTCCGCGCGGTAGAAGAAGTTCATGAAGTCGTCGCCGCTCTCGTAAGAGAGGAACGGGTTGTGTAGATTGACTCTGGCCAGCCCAGGGATAGCGCCCATCACCAAGTCTTCGATGCTCGGCTGCGTCGCCCCCGTGATGGCGATTGATTCGCCGTCACAACTGAGGCCGCCGTTGACCCAGAGAATCTCGACCACCTCAGGCGGCTGAGAGCCTCTGCGGGCATTCTCCTGTGACGGGGCTTCGTGGGCCACAAGGTTTACCTTCGCGGGTAATTTAATCGGGCCCAGGCATTATACGCTATATCCTAGGAGATAAGCTCAGGAGAGGAGCATCGGGTAGTGGGTCAGTTTGAAAGATGAGTGTGAGGCAGGTCAGACTCACCGCAGAGACGCAGAGAGCGCAGAGGGGGCGCAGAGGCTTGACTCAACTCTCTGCGCAACCTCTGTGTCCTCTGCGTCTCTGCGGTGAACGCCGTATTGGCACACACTTAACTCCAAACTGAACCACTACCGAGCTTCGGCCCCGGCGCTCAACGGCTGAAGTCAACGGCCGTGGTGTTGCCGCCACTGACGACGACGCCCACGCGCTCACCCGGTTGAGGTGTGTACCCGCCGGAAGAGAGGGCCGCGAACGCGGTCGCGCCCCCAGGCTCTGCGACGACTCTTAACACCCGCCAGAGGCTTTCCTGGGCTTTTCGTATCGCGTCGTCCGAGACCAGCACGACCCGTTCCACATGACGCCGGGCAATCGGGTACACCAACTCCCCTATGCGGCGTGGCGCGAGTGAGTCAGCCGCGATGCTTCCGGCTTCCGCGTCAACGGGTCTGCCGGCCTCGAACGCTCTCATGAGTGTCGGGGCCTTTTCAGGTTCCACGCCGACGACCTTGACTCGCCCCTCGTACCACGAGGCGACCCCGGAGATCAGGCCGCCGCCGCCGACGGGCACGAGGATCGTGTCTAGACTGCTCGCCTGCTCTTCCAACTCCATGCCGAGCGTCCCCTGTCCGAGTATCGTCTCCGGCTGATCGAAGGCGTGGACGGGCAGCGCGCCCGACTGCGTTATCCACTCCTCGCTCGCGGCCAGGGCGTCCGCGTAAAGTTCGCCCGTCACGACCAGCTCCGCGCCGTAGCCGCGGATACGCTCGACCTTCGCCGGCGAAGCGACCCGCGGGATGAAGATTTTCGCCGGAATGCCGAGCTTCATCGCGGCGTAGGCGACCGCCACGCCGTGATTGCCGCCCGAGGCCGCGACGACTCCAATCCGCGTGGACCTCTCTGGTCAGCAGGTTCGCGAAGGCCCCGCGCGTCTTAAACGCCCCTGCGTGCTGGAACAGTTCGAGCTTGAAACTTAAAGGCGCGGGCGCGAGGCCGAAGTCCGCGCCGTCCGCGTCGATGACAGGGGTGCGGCGCAGGTAAGGTCGGATGAGACCCTCGACCTCCCTGATTCGCTCTCTCCCGATGGTCGGGCCGGTGGTGGTTGTCGTCATGAGTTCTCCGCGTTATAATGACGGCCAAGGGATTAACTAATTAGTAAATCGACTAAATAACCTATGGACGTTGCCCACGCGATCCGCGCCCTGGCTAACGAGCGCAGGCTACAGATACTGGAGTGGCTGAAGGACCCGGCCGCCCATTTCCCGCCGCAGGTCTACGGCGATCTCGTCAAGGACGGGGTCTGCGGATTGTTCATCGCCGCGAAACTGGAAGTCACCCCGCCGACCGCGAGCGAGCACCTCAAGGTGCTGTCGCACGCCGGCCTCCTCAAATCCAAAAGGGTCAAGCAGTGGACGTTCTACAAGCGCGACGAGGCCCGCATCAAAGAGATCAAGAAAGCAATCATGGCAAGCATCTAGCTAGATGGAAGACGCGTAGTCCGGCGGCAGGCCGATTCGAACGGCCACTTCTCTGAGTTGAGACGCGTACTCCGGGTTTCGCTCCTCTGCCGAAGGCGTCGCCGGAAGGTTGAAACACAGGGCCGGCGTGGAGCCCCCATCGGGCAACTGTGCCAAAACGGCTTCCGGCCGGTAAACGCTGACCGAAGCTTCCCGATACAGCGCGTCCACTTCGTCGTGGGTCAACGAGAAGAGAACCCCGTGCGCCGTTCCCCCCGCGCGAGGGACCAGGGTCGCCCGCGCCCCTATGACGAGCGAGAAGTCCTCGACGAACGCAATCCGCCGGTTCAAGGGGTTCACGCCTTTTTCCCGCAACAGGGCTTCATCCATGAAGAGCCCGTAAAAGAAGACCTCTATCCTTCTGACTTCCTCGCCCTTAATCATGTGCGATCTCGAAGACGGCATCGACCTCGACCGCCACCCCGCGCGGCAGAGCGTTGACGCTGACCGCGGTTCGCGCGTGACGCCCACGCTCGCCGAACACTGCCACCAGGAGGTCCGACGCCCCGTTCATCACCTCCGGCTGGCCCGTGAATTCATCCGTGCTGTTGATAAAGCCGCCGAGGCGAACGCACCGGGAGACCCTGTCCAGGTCGCCGCCGCAGGCTTGGCGGATCACAGACAGCACGTTCAGCGCGCACGCCCGCGCCGCTTCCTGCCCCTGCTCGACGTCGAAGTCGCGGCCGAGCTTGCCGACGAAGCCGGTCTTCCCGGCCTGCATGGGAATCTGCCCGGAGATGTAAACCAGGCTCCCCGTGACCACGTAAGGCACGAAATTGGCGACCGGGCTCGTCGGCTCAGGAATAGTCAGCCCCAATTTCGCCAGCGCCTCTTCGTATCTGTTCATTGATTCTCCCGCCGCCGCATAATTAGTCCGCACACTATAGCCTCAGTTAGGTGATTAGGCAAGTAACTAATCCCTAACCCAGACCAGGCGTGGCCCTTGGACTTGAACATCTTTGCGGAATATGATTTTTGCAAGACGCGGGGGCGAGCAAGGCGCTGTAGGTTAGACTTGAGCGGCGGGAGGTTAGCCTCTGGTGGCGAAGAGAGTGACCAACTCGGGCATTGCTTCGGAAAGTCAGTCGCGC
Organism: uncultured Acidobacteriota bacterium; assembly: GCA_963848875.1. Classification (GTDB taxonomy): domain Bacteria; phylum Acidobacteriota; class Blastocatellia; order Pyrinomonadales; family Pyrinomonadaceae; genus QHXM01. The sequence goes on along the minus strand of CAWKFJ010000005.1, from coordinate 1,125,689 downwards.
CGCGCGTGGGCGCTCGGCGTCATCGCCGGCTGGCTCGTGCTCTCACTCGTCAGCGCGAGCCAGCGATACGCCGACAGCATTCAGACCTCCTCGCCGGCCAGTTTCACGGAGCTTTTATTCTGGTCGCTCGTCGTCTGGTCTTACTGGGCGCTGGCGGTACCGCTCGTCTTTCGCCTCGGCGAAAGCATACCGCTCAGGAAGAAGCGGCTGGTCTCTGCGACGCTGGCACACTTCACGCTGGCGCTCCTGCTCGGCCTGTTACACATCGCGTTCGTGTCTCTGCTGGGCACGCTCTTCGGCCCGAGTCGTGCGGGAGTGCGGACTACGTTCCTGGGCGAGTTCGGCCGGGGGGTGCGCGTCTTCCTGTACGTCGAGTTGATTCTCTACTGGGCGATCCTCGGGGCCGGCATCGCGCGAGATTCGTACCGCAAGTATCTTGACCGCGAGCGGAGGTCCAGGGAGTTGGAGACGCAGCTCGGACTGGCGCGGCTCGAAGCCTTAAGGATGCAAATCCAGCCCCACTTTCTCTTCAACGCGCTGAACACCGTCGCCATGCTGGTCCGCAACAACGAGTCCAGTCAGGCGGTCGAGATGGTCGCTGGACTCGGCGAGTTACTCCGCTCGTCGCTCAATGATAACCCGCAGCAGGAAGTCCCGCTCGCGGACGAACTCAGTGTTGTCCGCAGATACCTGGCGATTGAAGAGTTTCGTTTTCCCGACAGGCTCCGGGTCGAAGTGGATGTCCCGGAGGAGCTGTTGCAGGCGGAGGTGCCGAATCTGATCTTGCAGCCGTTGGTCGAGAATGCCATCAGGCACGGGGTCGCCAAATCATCCTCGCCCGGACTCGTGCGCATTACTGCCCGGCGCGGGAACGGCTGGCTTGAGCTGTCCGTAGAAGACGATGGACCGGGGCTCCCGGCGGGCTGGCAATCGGACGCGGGCCGCGGCATCGGCCTCAGGAACGTGCGCTCCCGCATGGAACAACTTTACGGCAGCCGCCAGGAGTTCGTGATTCAGAACGTCGAGCCGAAGGGGGCCGCGGCCCGCCTGAGAATCCCTTATCGTCGAAGGGAGACAGAGGACGATGGAAAAGATAAGAGCGTTAATCGTTGACGACGAGGTGAACGCGAGGAAGGGCATCCGCACGCTGCTCTCCAAGGACCCTGAGTTGGAGGTCGTCGGGGAGTGCGGCGACGGCCCCGCCGCAATCGAGAGTATCGAACGGCTCAGGCCGGACCTCGTGCTGCTGGACGTGCAGATGCCGCACGGCAACGGCTTTGAGGTCGTGGAGGCGATCAACCTGAAGCGCCCGCCCATCCTGATTTTCATCACCGCGTGGGACAGCTACGCGCTCAAAGCCTTCGAGGTCAGCGCGCTGGACTACCTGCTCAAGCCTTTCTCGGACGAGCGCTTCTACCAGGCGCTTGAGCGCGCCAAGAGCCAGCACCGCGAGCGGCGCACAGCGGAGTTCAGCCGGCGGCTGCTGGCGCTGGTGGAACACCAGAGGGGCGCGGGCCAGGCTGAAGAGGAAGGAGAGCCGTTAAGGCGGTTCCTCATCAAAGCGGGCGGCGAGATTAATTTCGTCCCTGCGGAGGAAGTGGATTGGCTGCAAGCCGTCGGCTACTACACTAAGATTCACGCGGGCCGAAACTCATACTTGCTGCGCGGCAACCTGGGGAGCCTTGAGGCGCGGCTCGACCCTAGAGAGTTCGCCCGGATTCACCGTTCGGCCGTGGTCAACCTCAACCGCGTGCGGCGTCTGAAGGACTGGTTTAACGGCGAATGCCTCGTCGTGCTCCGGGACGGGACCGAGTTAAAAGTGAGCCGCCGCTATCGCCGGCGGCTGGAGACGCTCCTCGAACATCTGGCCTGAAGGCCAGAATCAAGTTCCAGACCGCCGCTCGTTGCAGAAATCCGCGCCTTCATTGCGCGCGCCCGTGCGCCGGTTGCATTTCCTTTGCGCAGCTTTCCTCATCACCCATAACATCGCCGCCGGAACTTCAGCCACAGGAGATTGAAAATGAAGCAAGCGGCCACCGCAGTCCTCGTACTCTCCCTCGCCGTCTCTGTCGCGCTCGCGCAACCGGCGCAGCGCGGCGCAGCGCGCGAGGCGACTCGCGACCGGATGATTAAACTTCTCGCCTACGTAGGACTTCAGGAGGCGACTCCGGCGGACGTGGATAAGATGGTCGAGTTGTGGAGCGCAGCCGCGCGGCCCGGCCTCGCTATGGATGAGCGCACGGCGGCCTTCCGTGACCTCTACCTCCAATTCAATAGACTGCAAGGCGTGGATTTGAGCGGCAGGCCGCAGGCCGTGGATGCGCTGGCCCAGCGGGCCGCGACGTTCGCTCAGGGCGGGGGGCCTCTGGACTTGAGGCTGCCCGAGCCCAGAGGCCCAGTCTCTGGCGACTACATCCACGTCGAGACGCGCGGCCGTGGGCGCGTCCCCGTGCTTCTCATCGCGGACGCCGGCGTTGACGGCCGCGAGCTTTACCGCTCCTTCATCGAACGCAATCAGGACCGCTACCGCTTCCACGTCGTCACGCTGCCCGGTTCCGGCAAGGCACGCCCGCAACCCTGGCCGGAAGTGTTCGATCTCACGCGCCGCCCCTGGCTGAACAACATCGAGCAGTCGCTCTCGCGGCTCGTCGAGAAGACCGCGCGCGCCGGAGGCAAGCTCGTCGTGGTGGGCACAGCTATCGGCGGCTACTTCGCGGCGCGCATGGCGCTGCTGAAGCCGGAGAGGATTCGCGCCGTGGTGCTCGTCAACGCGCAGGTCAACGTGCCGCTGCGCTCGCCCGACTCGCCGGAGCGTCCCGCGACGCTTCGGGAGCGGCTGGCCCTGACAAAAGGGTTCGTCCCGCCGCAACTATTCCCAACGGCCGACGTGCCCGGCTCCCGCGAAGAGATAAAGCGACTCCTGGACGACCCCACCAGCACAAACCCGTCGGTGAAGAACTGGATGGCGTTCGCCGTGAAGGACGAAGCCCTCTCAAAACGGTGGACGCTCGAAGCCCTGGCGGGCGGCTTCCTGATGCGCGGGGTCCGTTACGGCGCGGAGATTCGGACGACGGACCTGACTGAAGATTTCAGTCGCCTCAACGTGCCGACGTTGGCGATGAGCGCACTGCCCGACGCGAAGTCTCCGGTGGCGGGGGCGGCCGTCGGCGCGGCGCAGTGGGCCGAATTGAAGCGGCTGTACCCTTCCATCCCGCTGACGCTCGCCACCTTCGCCGACACGCGCTCGTATATCAGCGTAGACGCCCCGGCGGAATTCGACCGCGCTCTCAGTAACTTTCTATCCGGCCGTTAAGCTTGAATGGTAGGAGGACGCTTTTTCTGATGCCAAATTTGAGTAACAAAGTCGCTGTCGTGACCGGGGCCACAATGGGAGTGGGCAAAGGCGTGGCCCTCGGGCTGGCCGAAGCCGGGGCGACCGTTTACGCCACGGGCCGCGCCGCCTCGGAGGAAACATTCACGTCCGATGAAAGAGTAATCCCCATAGCGTGCGACCACACTCGTGACGCGGAAACCGAGGCGGCGTTTAAGCGGGTTATTGACGAGCGAGGCCGCTTAGATATCCTGGTGAATAACGTCTGGGGTGGCTACGAGAAGATGATTGAGGACGGCGAGTTCACCTGGCCGCGCCCTTTCTGGCGGCAGCCGGTTTGGCGCTGGGACGCAATGTTTCAGGCTGGTGTGCGTGCTCATTACGTGTGCAGTCGATTAGCAGCTCAAGTGATGGTCAATCAGCGTGGCGGCCTGATCGTCAACATCTCATTCTGGGCGGCGCAGAAATATATCGGGAACGTGGCCTACGGTGTCTCAAAGGCTGCGACGGACAAGATGACGGCGGACATGGCGCATGAGTTGCGAGAGCACGAGGTCGCAGTCGTCTCGCTGTACCCCGGCCTGGTGAGAACAGAGAAAGTCATGCAGGCGGCCGAATGGTTGGACTTGAGCAATTCGGAATCGCCGCAGTTCATCGGGCGCGCCGTCGCGGCGCTCGCCAACGACCCCGGCGTGCTGGAGAGAACGGGGAGCGTTCTGGTCGCGGCGAGTTTGGCCCAGGAGTATGGCTTTACAGACATAGACGGGAAAACCCCTAGGCCCCTCACGCTCGGCGAGGTGTGAGCCACGGCCGTTTTCAACCCGACGGTAGAACGGCCCCCCTTATTCGGCTCGCAGGGCGATCATGGGGTCAACTTTCGTGGCGCTGCGCGCGGGGATGAAGCTGGCGAGCAGGGCGACGCCGATGAGCACGAGCGAGATGATGATGAACGTGACGGGGTCTGTGGCGCTGACGCCGAAGAGCAGGCTAGACATCACGCGCGTCAGGACGAAGGCCGCGGCGAGGCCGAACGCGACGCCGATCAGGACGAGTTTCAACCCCTGCCCGACCACCATCTTCACCACGTCGCCAGCTTGCGCGCCGAGCGCCATCCGCAGCCCTATCTCGCGCGTGCGCTGCGCGACCGAATAACTGATGACGCCGTAGATTCCGACCGCGGCCAGGATCAGCGCCAGGCCGGCGAAGATGCCCAGGAGGAGCATGCTGAAGCGCTGCCGCGCGATTGACCCGGAGAGGATGTCTTCCATCGTCCTGATGTTCGAGACGGGCTGGTCTTTGTCCACCTCCCACACGGCCTTGCGTACCGCGGGGGCCAGGCTGAGCGGCTCCACGTCGGTGCTGACGACGAGGTCGTTCGGCTCGAAGAACCCCGCCTGCTCATACGACAGGTACATCTGCGGCTTCGGCTCCGCGTCGAGTTCGAATTGGCGCACGTCCTTCACGACCCCGACGATTGTTATCCAGTCATCGGGGTCCGTGGAAGCGGCCGAGCCCGGCGTGATGCGCTTGCCGAGGGCGTCTCCGTTGGGCCAAAACCGGCGAGCCATCGTCTCGCTGATGACGGTCACGGCCGGGGAGTCTGCCCGGTCCTGCTCGTTGAGTTGCCGCCCCTGCAAGAACTGAATCCCCATCGTGCTGAAGTATTGCGGGCTGATGACTCTCGTGACGACTGTGGGCTTACGCCCCGTCGCCGGGTCCGGGCGGCCCTCTATGCTGAAGCTGATCGAATTACCTTGAGGGTACAAGGGGAGATTGGTGGTGACGGCTGCGGACTTCACGCCCGGCAGCGCTTCGACGCGGTGCAGTAGATTAGTGTAAAAGGCGGCGCGTTGCGCGGGGTCGGAATACTTCGTTTCGGGGAGCACGACCTCCATCGTCAACAGCTTGTCCGTGCGGAATCCCGGATCGACGTTGCGCAGACGCAGAAAGCTGTTAATCAAAAGCCCCGCGCCGATGAGCAGCAGGAGCGAGACGGCGACCTCCGCGACCACCAACAGGCCGCGTATGCGATTACCGCGACTGCCGGCCGCCGAGTCGCGGCCTCCTTCTTTCAGAGTCTCGTTGAGGTTGAAGTTAGACGCCTGCGTGGCCGGGGCCAGGCCGAAGATCAGCCCCGTCAGCAGCGAGACCAGGAGCGTGAAGAGCAGCACCTTGCCGTCAATGGCCACGGCCTTGACCTGTGAGAGACTCTGCGGGATGAAGGATTGCAGCAGGCTCACCCCCCACAGCGACAGCAGCAACCCGACGCCGCCGCCGAGCGCGGCCAGCAAAAGACTCTCCGTCAGAAACTGTCGGATGAGACGAAAGCGGCTCGCGCCGAGCGCGACGCGGATGGCAATCTCTTTCTGGCGCGCGGCGGCCCGCGCCAAGAGCAGGTTGGCGACGTTGGCGCAGGCGACCAGCAGCACGAACCCGACCGCGCCCAGCAGCACCAGGAGCGCCGGCCTGATGTCGCCCGCCACGTACTCGTGCAGCGCAGTGACGGTCGCGCCCAGGTCTTCATTCTCTTTAGGGTACTGCTGCTGTAGGCGCACGGCGATGGTGTTCATCTCCGCCTGCGCCTGTTGTAAGGTGACGCCCGGCTTCGTCCGCGCCAGGACTTTCAGGTAGTGCCGGTTGCGGCTGGCCGCCTGCTCCGGGGTGAACGCGATGGGGACCCACAATTCGGCCTTTTCGCCTGGGTGCTGGAACTGCGGCGGCATGACGCCGACGACCGTGCCGCTTTCGCCGTTCAGCGTGAGAGGCTTCCCAATGATGTTCGGGTCGGAGCCGAACCGGCGTTGCCACAGGCCGTGACTCAGCAGCACGACGCGGTTTGCTCCGGGCCTGTCTTCTTCGGGCAGGAACACGCGGCCCAGTTGCGGCTCGACGCCCAGCAAGGGGAAGAAGTTGGCCGAGACGAGCTGGCCCTCGATTTTTTCCGGGTCGCCGGTCCCCGTCAGGTTAAAGCTGGCCTCGGCCGTCGCCGCCATGCCTTCAAAGACCTGATTCTGGTCGCGCCAGTCCATGTAGTTGGCTACGGCCGGCGTGTCGCGCGGATACCCCCCTTTGGTGTCGTCCTCCCAGACCATCACGAGCCGGTCAGGGTCTTTGTAAGGCAGCGGGCGCAGCAGGACTGTGTTGACCACGCTGAAGATCGCGCTGTTCGCGCCGATGCCGAGGGCCAGCGCGATAACGGCGACGGCGGTGAAGCCCGGATTCTTCACCAGCGTCCGCAGGCTGTAGCGTATGTCTTGCCAGAAATCTCTGAACACACTCACTCTCCTTGGCTCCCCAGGCGTCACCGGCTCGCGCCCCGCGCGGCGCTCGACGCGGCCGAGTTCCTGCGCCCAGAGATCGCTCTCGGCCAGTTCCAGAAGCGCCGAGCGGTAAGCTTCCTCTTTCGTCGCGCCGCCCTGAAGCGACTGTTCGTAGCGGTCGTCGAGGTGCTGTGCCAGTTCCTCCGCGATCTCGGCCTCGCGCACGGGAGGCAGCCCCAAACGCGACAATCGCCTCGCAATCTCTTTCTTCCAATCAGGCATGCTCGATACCCGTGATGCGACTGATCGCGGTGACGAACTCGCGCCAGCTACTGCGCTGCGCCGCCAGGACCTTCTTGCCTTCAGCAGTCAAGCGGTAATAGCGCCGCCGCCTTTGGCCCGCCTTCTCGACCCAGCGGCCCTCTATCCAGCCACGCTTCTCCAGGCGGTACAGCAGCGGGTAGAGCGAGGCGACGTTGAAGCGCAGCACGCCCCCAGAGCGCTGCTCGATCAGGGCGCCGATGTCGTAGCCGTGCCGCGGCTGCTCTTCGACCAGCGAGAGAATCAGCAGCTCGGCGCTGCCCTTCTTCAACTCGCGGTCAAGCATGTTCGACCCTTTATATGGCATAGCCATATACTACTAAGAGACACATCCCGCAGTCAACATTAAGAGTTGATTCGGTGAGATTTTTTTTTGCGGTGGGTCTTGCGCGGTCAGTCGCCGTGAACCATCAGTTTCAGCGAGTGGCCCTTGACGAGCCAGCCCGCGTCCGTGTAGCGAATTGCCAGGTCAACTTTGCTAGGGGCGACGTGGCCTTCGATCCACACCCCGTCGGCGACGCGGTCGCATCTGAGGAAGTAATGTTCTGTCCCTGTGAACACGCTGCGCCAGTAGCAGCCGTAGAGGATTTTGTAGACCGCCCCGCTGACCTCTATGTAGAGGCTGTGGCCGCTCAGGATTCTGAAATTTATCAGGCCGAGCAACTCTAAGAGCTTGCTCTGCTCCTGCGGGCAGCTCTCAAGAGTCCGGGCCGGGTTTAAAAGCCTGGCGCGCGGGGATTCCTCCGGGCAGGGCGAGTTGTCATCCAGCCACGCTCCGGGCGCGGGGTGATCTTTCCCTTTCCAGGGACGGTCGCTTTCCATAGAGTGGGCTCCACCGAGACGACGCTAAAAAGCTTCGGCGAGGATTATACGACATCGCGGCGTCACTCTATCTCAAAACCGCTTTCCCTCAATTCATCTTTCGCTTTCTCGGCCAACTGCCCGCGCTCCTCCTCTACGACGCGCCCGTCGAAGAGATGTATGATCCGGTCTGCGTGGCGCGCGTACCGCTGGTCGTGCGTCACCATGCAGATGGTCGCTCCGCCCTCGTGCAGCTCGCGCAACAGCTCCATCACAGCCTCGCCGTTCACACTGTCCAGGTTCCCCGTCGGCTCGTCAGCCAGCAAGATAGCCGGCTGCCCAGCGACTGCTCGCGCCACCGCCACGCGCTGCTGCTGACCGCCCGACAACTGGCTCGGCAGGTGCTTCGCGCGATGCGCCATCCCGACACGCTCCAACGCCTCCGTCACTCGTTGCTTGCGCTCGGCTGCTCCCATCCCTCTGTAGGTCAAGGGCAGCTCGACGTTCTCGTAGACCGACAAATCACCGATCAGATTAAAGCTCTGGAAGATGAACCCGATCTCGCGGTTCCTGATGCGCGCCCGCTCGGCGGGGTCCAGGCTCTCGACGGGCTTCCCCTTGATCTGGTAACTGCCCTCTGAAGGGGAATCGAGCAATCCCAGGATTGAGAGCAGCGTGGACTTGCCGCAGCCCGAAGGGCCTGCGATTGAGATGTACTCCCCGTCTCTAATGTCCATGTGGACCCCGGACAGGGCGTGCGTCTCCACTTCATCCGTGTAGAAAATTTTCTTAACGTCCTCCAGATGAATCAAGGACTGGGCCGAAGCGCTCATCTCCTTCTCCAATCTTCGTTTCAGGTATTGGTAGATCGTTTCATCTCACTTTGAGCACGACGAAGGTTAAGTCGTCGTGCTGCGGCGTCCCGCGACACCAGGCCAGGACGCGCTCGACCACCGCGGCGCGAACTTCTTCCGCCGGGAGGCGCGCGACCGTGCAGAGCAGCGTCTGCAACCTCTCCTCCCCGAACTCTTCGCCCTCGACGTTCAACGCCTCCGTCACGCCGTCCGTGTAGCAGAAGAGCAGGTCGCCGGGCCTCAGTTGGATCACTTCCTGCTCGTAGTAGCTCCCGTCGAACAGGCCGAGCGCCATGCCGCCGGTCGTGAGTCTTGTCCACACAGGCCCCGCGGCAAAACATTCGTCGGCCGTCAGAACCGCGGCGGGCACGGGGCGCGGGACGCGGACGGGCTTGAAGCGCGCGGGGCCGTCCTCGCCCTCGTTCACGGCCCTGAGCAGGAGCGGCGGATTGTGTCCCGCGTTGACGTAAGTCAGCCGGCGGCTCGCTTCGTCGAACTGGGCGTAGAAGAAGGTCACGTAGCTGGCCGCGCTCGTTGACCGCCAGAGCAACCGGTTCATCTCGCGGACCAAATCCGCCAGCGGGGTCTTATTCCCTATGATCAGACTCTGCGCCGCCGCCAGACTGCGGAGCGACGCCTGCACTGTGGACATCAGCAGGGCGGCGGCTATCCCTTTGCCCGCCACGTCCGCGACCGCCAAGCCTATCTCGCCGCTGTCGAGCTTGAGGAAGTCGAAATAATCGCCGCCCACTTCGCGCGCAGGCTGGCAGAAGCCTGACAGGTCTAGAGAGTCCGTGTCGGGCGGCGAGGACGGGAAGAGACGCTGCTGCACCTCTGTGGCGAGCGCCAGCTCGCCGCGCAATCTTTCTTCCTCGACGATTCGCCCGATCAGCTTGGAGTGCTCGATGATGAAGGCCAACTGCCCGGCGACGGCCGTGAGCATCTGCTTATCTTCGGAGGAGAAAGGTCTGCCGCTCGCCCTCGGGCCGAGCGAAATGATGCCGACCAGTTCGTTCCTCATCAGCACTTGCAGCAGCAGCCTTGAGTTGAGCTGCTGAAGCAACTCGATCTCGCGCCGGCGCACCTCTTTGACCTGCCGGGGGGCGGCGGCGAGGGCGCGCGTCCACGCCTCGAACTCCTGCGGGTTCACCCCGAGCGGGGAGCTGAGATTCAGCAGGCGCTTGACGATGAAGGCGTCGCCGGAGAGCGACAACGGCTCGGCCGCGCCGCGTTCATTGTCCTGCTGCGAAGAGATGCGGCAGACGTAATCGCCGCCGCGGTCGTCTCTGACGAGAATGGCGACGCAGGTCGTCTGCAAAGCCTCCTCAATCTGCCTGACTACCAGATTGAAGAGTTGGTCGAGCGAGGCGCTGGCGCGCGCGGCCTGGCCCAAGTCGAACAGGATGCGGCGCTCGTCATAGACTTCCGGCGTGAGCCGGCGCTCAAGGGCCGAGGCCACGCGCTCGTTCAGGAAAAGTTGCAGCAGCCCGAGCGTGACGAGCGCCGCAGTTGTGGCCCAAATGTCCGCCTGGCCGCCGAGCGCGGCGAAGAGTGAAGCACGCCCCCTCGACAAGAGAAACACCAGCGCGCCGAAGAGGACCGAGATTTCGAGGAACAGCAACGCCCGCGAGAGCGCCTGCCGGTTGCGCAAGCCTTGTGCGCGCCGCCCCAGGGCCCTCTTCTTTCGCCGGACGAGGTATCGAAATCTCTTCATGCTCAGCTCAATCGTTGACGATCCACCCGTCTTCAAGCTTGATGATGCGGCTGCCGTAGGCCGCGTTCTGGTCTGAGTGAGTCACCTGGATGATCGTCGTCCCCTGGTCGTTCAGTTTTTTGAAAAGCTCCATGATCTCCTTGCCCTGGCTCGAATGCAGGTTCCCCGTCGGCTCGTCCGCGAGAATCATCCGCGGGTTGGCGATGACGGCGCGGGCGACGCCCACGAGTTGCTGCTGCCCGCCAGAGAGCTGGTTCGGGTAGAGGTCTTTCTTGCCGACGATGTTGAAGCGGTCGAGCGTGTCGCCGACGATGCTCTCGCGCTCACGCTTATTGATGTCGCGGTAGGAGAGCGGCACTTCCAGATTTTCGTAAACGGTCAGGTGGTCGAGCAGGTGGTAGCTTTGAAAGACGAAGCCGATGTTTCGGTTCCTCAGGTCGGGCCGCTCCTTTTTGCCGAGCTTGTGGACGGGGTGACCCTGGAAGTAATACTCGCCCGTCCAGGCGCTGTCGTGCATCCCTATGATGTGCAGGAGGGTCGATTTCCCCGCGCCCGACGGTCCCATGATCGAGACGAACTCGCCCTCCTTGATGTCCAGGTCGATGCGCCGCAGGATGTAGGTCTTCGTCATTCCCGTCGGGTAACTTTTTTCGATGTTCCGCATTGTAATCATCGGCTGGCCTCGCTCTCTGTGACCTCTAAAACTTTTGCACTTATGAAAGCGGCGTGCCACTTCAGAAGGGCGCGTTTGAGGGCGCGCGGGGTCGGGTGAGGGCGCGCGACAGTCCGCTTCTGGGATGGCTCAATCCCAAAATCGAAAATTTCCGTCCCCGTGGCTTAGAGCGGGAGGCGGAGCCTGGCCTCGCAGCCCTGGCCTGTAGTCCTGTTCTCAAGCGAGAGCGTCCCGCCGTGGGCTTCGGCGATCTGGCGACTGAGGGCCAGCCCGATGCCGGAGCCAGTGGGCTTCGTGGTGAAGAAAGGCACGAACAGGTTGGTCGTGTTGGCGAGCCCGAGGCCGTCGTCCTCGATCCAGATTTCAAGCTCCGTGGCGCTCTTCGTCCAACCCACCCTGACCCCGCCACCCGTTTCGAGGGCGGCGTCCACGGCGTTGCGCACCAGATTGATGAGGACTTGTTCCAGTTGGTCCGCGTCGGCGTTAATAACTACCTCCGGCCCCTCCGTGAGGGTGACGCCGAGGCGCGTCTCCAACCCGACGACGCGCCGGATCAGGATGCAGACATCCACTGGCGCGAAGCGCGGCTGCGGAAGGCCAGAGAGGCGCGCGTAAGCGGACATGAAGCGGCTCAAGGCCGCCGCGCGCGAGGAGATGACCGACAAGCCGCGCTGCATGTCGTCGCGCCAATCGGCCGGGCGCGGCTCGCGGTCCACGAGTTTCTCAAGGCTGCCCGCGATGGATTTGATCGGCGCGAGCGAGTTGTTCAGCTCGTGGCCGAGCACGCGCACGAGCCGCTGCCACGCCTGCCGCTCCTCTTCGCGCAGCGCGCGGCTCAGGTCTGTGAGCACTAACAACTGATGCGGCTCGCCGCGGTTGCGGAAAGAGTTGCGGTGCATCTCCCAACGCCCCGCGCCGCCTGGGAAAGTCATCTGAAGAGTACGCACAGTATCTTCGCCGCGGAGGCACTCGGCCAGGTTCAACTCGGCCGCGCTCGACCTCATCAGCCGCTCGACGGGCCGCGCCATCAGCCGCTCGCCCGCCCTGTTCACCAGGACAAGCCGCTCTTCCATGTCGAACGCGAAGATGGCAACGTCGATCTCCAGCATCACTGTGCGCAACAGCGCCGTCGCCTCCAGCGCGCCGAGCCGCTGCGTTTGCAGAATCTCGCCGAGCGCGTTGACTTCGAGCAGGACATCGCCGAGGGCGTCGTCGCGTGTGGCCCCGCGCGCGCGGATGGAGAAGTCACCTTCGCGCAAGGCCGCGAGCAGGTTGGAGAGGGTTTGCAGTGGCAGCACGACGCGCCCGCGCAGGGCCGAGGCGAACCCGAGCCAGCAGCCCACGATCAGGGCCGTCAGCGTCCACTCGACCTTGGGTGTGTAGCCGCCGCTCCACAGGAGGACGAGCGCGACGAGCGCGCCGGGCAGGCCGCCCGCCAGCGCCGTGACGAAGACGCGCCGCTCGTGACTCAGATACCACTTGTGCTTGACGGTCGGTTGATCGGGCGTGCGGGATTGCCTGGCCGGTCTGGATTCTTTCTCGCGCGGGTCATAACCCATACTTTTGCAGTCGGCGGTAGAGGGCGCTCCGACTCAAGCCCAGCGTATCGGCGGCCTGGTTGACGTTGCCGTTGAAACGCGCGAGGGCCTTGCGGATCAGGAACGACTCGACCTCTTCGAGGCTCATCTCTTCGAGGCGACGCGCCGCCTCACGCTCCTGCCTGAGCCCCAGGTCCGAAGCTCTCACGCTCTCCCCTTGAGCCATCAGAATCGCACGCTCGGCGACGTGGTTCAACTCGCGGATATTGCCCGGCCAGGAGTAGCCCTGGAGCGCGTCCATCGCCGCCTTGTCGAAACCCTCGACCCTCTTCCTGTAATGGCGCACGTGCTGCTGCAAGTAATATTGTGCCAGAAGCGGAACGTCCTCGCGCCGCTCGCGCAGCGGCGGCAGGTGTATCTCGACTGTGTTGAGGCGGAACAGCAGGTCCTGGCGGAACCGGCCCTGCTCCATCGCCTCGTGCAGGTCTGCGTTGGTGGCCGAAAGCACGCGCACGTCGGCGCGCCGTGTCTTGGAGGAGCCCACCCGCTCGAACTCGCCCGTCTCAAGCACGCGCAAGAGCTTGGTCTGCAAGTTGAGCGGGACGTTGCCGATCTCGTCCAGCAGGAGCGTGCCGCCGTCGGCCAGCTCGAAGCGCCCGACGCGGTCAGCCTTGGCGTCTGTAAACGCGCCGCGCACGTGGCCGAAAAGCTCGCTCTCGAAGACGCCCTCGGAGAGCGCGCCCGCGTTGACCGTGACGAGGGGCTTGGCCGCGCGCGTCGAGAGCGCGTGGAGCGTGCGCGCCACGACCTCTTTGCCAGTCCCGTTCTCGCCCGTGATAAGCACGTTGGCGTCCGAAGGCCCGACCCTGTGGATGAGTTCGAGGACGGGTCTCATCGCCGGAGACTCTGCGATCAAGAGCGGCCGGTGCTCGCCGTCGCGCAGCAGTTTATTCTCAGCCTCCAACCGCTGCTCTTTGCGCAGAGCGTTTCCCAGCTCGACCTGCGTGTGCATGATGGAGAGCAGGCGCGCGTTGTCCCAGGGTTTTTCAACGAAATCGCGTGCGCCCCGGCGCATCGCCTCGACGGCGATCCCGATGCTGCCCCACGCGGTCATCACGACGACGGGAAGCGTGCTGTCCAGAGCCTTGATGCGGCTCAATAAGTCCAGCCCTTCTTGTCCAGAGGTCGTGTCGCGCGTGTAGTTGAGGTCCATCAGCAGGACGTTGAAATCGCGCGACTCCAAAACGCGCAGCACGCTGGCGGGCGAACTCGCAGCCTCTATCTCGTAGCCCTCGGCCTTGAGCAGGAGGCGGAGGGCTTCCAGCACGTCTGGCTGGTCGTCGGCGATTAAGATTCGTGGCGTCGTCTTAGGCATTGCGGATTGTGGATTGCGGATTGCGGATTGAAAAGCAAGTTAGGTCAGGTTCTTAAATCCGCATTCCGCAATCCGAAATCCGAAATAAGAGTAAATCCTCCAACGACGCGCGGTGTCAAATGTCCTCAAGGCCCAAGGGGCGTCTCGACGATGACGTTGTTGGCGCGCAGGGTCGTCGAAGTCGCGCGTTGCAGGTCGGCCAGCGCCTGATTGTAGTTGGTCTCGGCGCGCAGCTCCAGGTTGCGCGCGCTGGTCAACTGGTTCTCGCGCTGGAAGAGTAGAAAGGTGGTCGAGCGCCCGACTTGGTAAAGGTTCTTCTCCGCATTGAGCTGCACTTCGGCGTTCTCGCGCGCCTGGCGAGCCGCCAGCACGCGGAGCCGCGCCGTCTCGGCGGCCTGCGCGGCGTTGCGCACTTCGACCTCTATGTTCAACTCCTCGCCGTGCATCGTCGCCGCCAACTGCTCGCGCTGCATTTGCGCGGTTGCCAGGTTGGCTTTCGCCGTCTTGTTGCGCAGCGGCAGTTCCAGGCGGACGCCGACGACGATGTTGCGCGTGCTGAAGCCCGCCAGGTTGCGCAGCATACGGCCGTAGCCCCCGACCAGATTCGACGGCACGCTGTCCGTCTGCTCGCCGTCAACGGAGCCGGTCGGAGTCACGGGCGAGCCGGCCAAGCCCGTGGTCGAGACGGTCGCCAGGATGTCCAGGCGCGGGCGCGTCTGGTTCTTGAAGTAAGAGATGTCTATGTCGGTGATCTCCTGCTGGAGACGCGTGCGGCGCAGCTCGGGCCGGTTGGCGCGCGCCTCTTCGAGGGCGTCCCGCAGGTTGATGGGAGCCGCCGAGTCGAACGGGGACGGGTCCGTCGGCATGAGGGCCGCGGACCACGCGGCCGCGCGCGAGTCTGGCAGGATAAGGCGCTTCAGGTTGTTCTCGGCCACGGAGACATTCTGGACGGCCTGCAACACGTCCGCCTCGCGGTTGGAGAGTTCCGTCTGCACCTCGGCGCGCGTGACCGGCGCGATTGACCCGGCTTCGATGCGCTGCTCCGTTTGCAGAAACTGTGTGCGGATGAGGTTCAGGTTAGCGATGCGGTTCTGCTGGTCGCGGAGCGCAAAGACCAGTTCCCAGTAGGCGCGCTGCACCTGCGTGATGACGTCAATCGTCTGCCGCCGGAAGTCCGCGTCGGATTGTTCGAGCCGTTTGCGCTGAACGCGAATCAGCCTGCGGTTGTTGTCAATCCTGCGGTCGCGCCACAGCGGCTGCGTGAAGGTCAAGCCCAGGTTCCCGGAGTAGGACGGACTGATCTGAGCGAAAGACGAGCTGGTCGTCTCGCGCGTGTTGTTGAAGAAGACCTGATACTGCCCGCCGCCCGTGCGGAACAGTTTGGTTATGGAAGGCCCGAAGTCGATCAGCGTTTGCGAGACGGTCCCGGACTGGTTCGAGCCGCCGAGCGTGCTCGACTGCGGCGTGACGAAGCTGCTGAACTGCGGCGTGATTTGAAAGACGGGCTCGTAGACGCCTTCGAGCGCGCGCAAGCTGGATTCGGTCATGCGCACGCCGACGCGCGCGACCTCTATCTCTGTGTTGTGCTCAAGGGCGCGGCGAATCGCCTCGTTGAGCGTGAGCGTCAACGTCTCGCCGCTCACGACGCCGAGCCGGGAGAGTGGCGGCAGCGGCGGCAACGCGTGCGGCGACTGAGACTCCTGACTGGCGCCGCTCGCCGGGCCGGAAGTTTCTTGACCCGCATTCGGGTCCGCCGGAGGTTGGGCCAATTCCGTGGACGGAGTCGGCGCAGGCGTTGTCGGCGTCGCCTGCGGGAACGTGTTCACGCCCGGCGGCGACTGCGGGGCGGGACGCTCAGCGCCTGGGGGCGCCGTCGGATTCGAGGGGTCGGGCCGCGACTGCTCGGGCGTGGCCCCGCGACGCTCCGTTCCAGGCGGGCGGGTTGCGTCCTGCTGCGCCGGGTTGGGAGTTGTCGGCGTCTGCGCCCGGACGGTAAAGCAAACGATGAGAGACAAGACGACTGCGTACAATATGCGATTCATAGTAAAACTCAACACTCAATCCACCTTGACAGTGATAAAACTCAAGCCACGTATTGACTCAATCCTTTGCGCCTTTGGTTTTTACTTTGCGCCTTTGCGTGAACCGTTGCTGTTTCTCGCAAAGGCGCAAAGAGAAGACGTAAGGCGCAAAGGGTTGAATCAATGCCTCGCTTGAGTTTTCAAACACGCTCTAAAAATGTTTCGCCCCTACTCGTAACGGAGCGCGACCATCGGGTCCACTTTCATCGCGCGCCGCGCAGGGATGTAGCAGGCCAGGAGCGCCACCAACGCCAGGGCCAGCGAGACGCCCGCGAACGTCAACGGATCGGTAGCACTGACGCCAAAGAGCAGGCTGGTGAGCACACGCGTCAGCGCGAACGCTGCGACCAATCCTATCGCCACACCGATTAAGGTCAGCGCCATCCCTTGCCTCAACACCAGCTTGCTGATGTCGCCGGATTGCGCGCCGAGCGCCATCCGAATGCCTATCTCGTGCGTGCGCTGCGTGACCGCGTAGGCCATCACGCCGTAGATGCCGATGGCAGCCAGGAACAGGGCCAGCACGGCGAATGCCCCGAACATCTTCCCGTAGAAAAGCGGCAGCCACACAGACCTCTCAAGCACTTCATTCATCGTCAGGATGTTGAAGAGAGGAAGATTTTTATCTACGGCATGAATCTCCCTCGTGACGGCGGCAGTGATGGACGCCGGGGCGGCCGCCTTCGTGCGCACCGCGAGCGTCATGCTGCGATAGGTAGCCTGCGGATAGAGCACGTAGGTTTGGAGCGGAGGCTTGACGTCTATCCCCCCGATTCGATACAGCTCCTTCACATCGGCTGTCACCCCCACCACAGTCAGCCAGGGGGCGTCCGCGCTCGCGCCGAGCCGGAGACGTTTACCGACCGCCTCGTCGTCAGGCCAGAAGCGTCGGGCCAGCGTCTCGTTGACGATGACTACCGGGCTGGACTCCGCCAGCTCTCGTTCCTCAAAGGCCCGCCCGCGCACGATGGGGATTCTCACCGCCCTCAGATAATCGGGAGTCATCGTTTGCACGGTCGTCTCAGGCGCTTCACTGGGCGGGACCGGCTGCCCTTCGACGTTGAAGGAATCTGTTGAATAGCCGTCGCTGACCGGGAGGTCGTTGACGATGCCCGCCGCTTCAACATCAGGGAGCGCCTTGATGCGCTCGGCGATCTGTTGAATGAAGGCCGTGCGTTGCCTGTCCTCTACATAGTTTGGCCCGGAGAGCCGGAACTCCATCGTCAGGAGGTTATTCGGGTCGAAGCCCGCATCAACCTGCTGCATCCGTAGAAAGCTGCGGATCATCAGCGTCGCTCCGATGAGGAGCACAAGCGAAAGAGCTATCTCCGAGATGACGAGTGCGCTGCGCAGGCGGTTTTGACGCGCCCCTGTGGTTGCGCTTCTCCCGCCGCCCTTCAGAGTTTCCTGCAAGTCGGGTTTCGAGAGACGAAGCGCGGGCGTCAGCCCGAAAAGGATTCCCGTCAGGACCGAGATCGAGAAGGTAAAGAGGAGGACTCGCCAGTCAATCTCGAAAGTGAGCCAGAAGGGAATCTCGGTTGGAATGGAAGCGAGCACGAGGTCGAGCCCCCAGAACGCCATCAAGATACCCAGCCCGCCGCCCAGGAGAGCAATCATCACGCTCTCCGTGAGTAACTGACGGATGACCCTGACGCGTCCGGCCCCGAGGGCGGCACGAATGGCAATCTCCCTCTGCCGGGCCCCGGCGCGAACGAGCAACAGGTTCGCCACGTTAGCGCAGGCGATGAGCAACACGAAGACCACTGCGCCGAGCATGGTCAGGAGAAAGACGTTGACTCCTTCGGGGACAAGCTCTGCGCGCAACGGCCTGACAAACGCGCCCATGTCACGATTCGTCTCGGGATACTGCTGCTCCAGCCGCCGCGCGATGTTGCTTAACTCGGCCTGCGCCTGTTCCACGCTAATCCCACGCTTGAGGCGCGCGATGGCGTCAAGCGAATGTTCGCCGCGGCTAACTGTGCTCAAGTCCATCGCCAGAGGTGTCCAGACCTCTGCGAACTCCGGGAACTTGAAACGCGGCGGCATGACTCCGATCACCGTATATTTCTCGCCGTCGAGCAGGAGCGTCTTGCCAATCACATCCGGGTCGGAGGCAAAGCGTCGCTCCCAGAGGCCGTGGCCCAGGAGGACGACGCGCTCCCCGCCCGGCCTATCTTCTTCCGGCCGGAAGTCACGCCCCAGGACGGGATTGATGCCCAGGAGCGGGAAGAGCGTGGAGTTGACGCGCACGCCGGCAAGCCGCTCAGGGTTATCTTCCGTACTGAAGTTGAAGGAACGTCGCTGAAAGGCCGCCACCTGCTCGAAGACCTGGCTCTGCTCTTTCCAGTCTGCGAGATTGTGAGCGGAGAGCGGGTTCCACTCCGTGCCTTTCTTGATCTGCGTCTCATGGAGCGCGACGAGTTGCTCAGGCTCAGCGTAAGGAAGCGGGCGGATGAGCATGGTGCTGACCACACTGAAGATGGTCGTATTGAGACCTATCCCAAGGGCCAAACAGAGCACTGCGGCGAGCGTGAACCCTGGATGTTTGGCCAACATGCGAACGCCGTAGCGAACGTCCTGTGACAGCGCGTCCATCATTCTTCCTCCATTCCTTCGAGGTGTTCAGGCTCACTCGTAACGGAGCGCGACCATCGGGTCCACTTTCATGGCCCTGAGCGCGGGAACGAGGCAGGCGATAAAGGCTATCGCCGCCAGGAGCAGCGAGACGCCGAAGAGCGTCGCCGGGTCGTTGGGCATGACCCCGAACAGCAGGCCGGACATGAAGCGCGTGACGGCGAACGAAACGAGCAGCCCCAGCGCGACGCCGACGACGACCAGCAACATGCCCTGCCTGATGACCAGCCTTAGGATGTCGCCGCGGCTGGCGCCCAACGCCATCCGAATGCCTATCTCGTGTGTGCGCTGCGTGACCGCGTAGGCCATCACGCCGTAGATGCCGACCGACGCCAGAATCAGCGCGACGAGGGCGAAGACGCCCAGCAGGAACATGACGAGACGGCGAGCGCCCGTCGATTCGACGATGCGCTGCTCCATCGGCTTGACATCGAAGACGGGAAGCTCTTTGTCGAGCGCCTGCACCTCCTTGCGCAGCGTCCCGGTCATACTCAAGGGGTCCATCGTCGTGCGCACGACGAGGAACATGGCGTTGCCCGGAGTCTGGATCGCAGAGGTATAAATGTATTCCTCGGCCTGGTCGTCCAGCCCGAAGTGCTTGACATCGCCGACGACGCCTATCACCTCAGCGGGCGGCGTTCTGTTCTGTGGGTCTAGGAGGCGCTTGCCGATGGGGTCTTCGCCGGGCCAATACTTGCGCGCCATCGTCTCGTTGACGACGACGACGAACGGCGTGTTGGCCGTGTCGCGCTCGGAGAAGTCGCGCCCCTTGACGATGGGGATGCGCATCGTCTGGAAGTAGCCTGGGCTTGAGGTGCGTGCGTTGGCTTCGGGGTATTGGCCCTGCGGAGGCGCGGGCCTGCCTTCGACGAGGAAGGAGGTCGTCCCGCCGCTGCCGCCCATCGGCATCATGTCAATCGTGGCGGCCGCCTCGACGCCGGGCAGGTTTTCGATTCTATGGGTCAACTCCGAATAGAAGGCCACTATCTGCTCGTTCTGAGCGTACTGAGCCTGCGGCAGCGAGAGCTGCAAGGTGGTCAGGTTCTGCGGGTCGAAGCCGGGCTTGACATCCATCAAGCGCCAGAGACTTCTCATCATCAGCCCGGAGCCGACGAGCAGCACCAGGGCGAGCGTCACTTCCGAGACGATCAGGGCGTTGCGGAAACGCTTGCGGCCCTGACCGGCGCTCCCCTTGCTCCCTTCCTTGAGCGATTCGTTCAGGTCGTACTTGGACGCATGCCACGCCGGGAAAAGGCCGAAGAGGATGCCCGTCAAAAGCGAGACGCCGAGCGTGAAGCCGAGGACGCGGTAATCGAGTCCGATCTTGTTCCAGCCGGGGATGCCGAGCGCGAATTGCCTGGGCATACTGGCGAGCAAGAGGTCTATGCCCCAGAGGGCGAGCAGCAGGCCGCAGACCCCGCCGACGAGCGAGAGCAGGACGCTCTCCGTCAGCAGTTGGCGGATGATGCGCAGTCTTCCAGCGCCGAGGGCCGTGCGGATGGCGATCTCCTTCTGACGCGCGGCGGCCCGCGCCAGCATCAGGTTGGCGACGTTGGCGCAGGCAATCAACAGGACGAACCCGACGGCCGCGAGCAGGATCAGCAGCGCCGGCTTGATCTCGGCCACACTCTCGTCGGAGAGCGAGGCGAGACGGACGCCCCGCTGGTTGTTTGTGTCTGGATACTGCTGACGCAGGCGCGCGGTGATGGTGTCCATCTCGGCCTGCGCCTGTGCGATGGTGACGCCCGGTTTCAGGCGCGCGCGCGTGTAGAGAAAATGGGCCGTGCGGTTGGTCTTGAAATCGTCGCTCGGGGCCAGCGGCGTCCACAGCTCGGACATAGCGCGGGGAAACTCGAAGCCTTCGGGCATGACGCCGACGACCGTGAAGGGCTGGCCGTTAACGCTGATCGTCTGCCCGACGATGCCGAGGTTCGAGCCGAAGCGCCGCTGCCACAGGCCGTGGCCCAAAATCACGACGTTCTCGCGCCCCACCTGTCCCTCTTCCGCCAGAAAATCTCTCCCGAGGGCGGGCCTGACTCCGAGCGTGGCGAACATGTTGGTCGTGACCGCGTTGCCGATCACCTGTTCGGGAGTGTCTCCGCCGGTCAGGTTAAAGTCCTGCCACCTGAAGGCCGCCAGGTTCTCGAAAGACTTGCTCTCGGTCTGCCAGTCGAAAAAGTTGGCGGGCGCGGCCTCGTTGTGCGTCTTCAGGTAATCGCTGAGCAGTTGCGGATTCGTCTCCCACGCGATGACCAACTGCTCAGGGTCTTTGTAAGGCAGCGGGCGCAGCAGGACCGAGTTGACGACGCTGAAGATCGCGCTGTTGGCCCCGATGCCCAAAGCCAGCGCCAGCACCGCCACAACCGTAAAACCCGGCCTCTTGAGCAGGGAGCGAAAGCCGTACCGCAAATCTTGAAAAAGTGATCTCATCGCAGCACCTCACTCATAACGAAGTGACACCATCGGGTCTACCTTGGTGGCCCTGCGCGCGGGGACGTAACTCGCAAGCAAGGCTACTCCCGCCAGCAACGCCGCAAGGGCGACGAAGGTCGCGGGGTCTGTCGCGCTCACGCCGAACAGCAGGCTCTGCATCAGACGCGTGACGGCGAACGCCCCCGCCAGACCTAGAAGGATGCCGATTAAGACCAGCCTCAGCCCCTGCCCCACGACGAGCTTGAGCACGTCCGCGGTCTGCGCGCCGAGGGCGATGCGGATGCCCATTTCGTGCGAGCGCTGCGTGACCGAGAACGCGATCACGCCGTAGATGCCGACCGCGGCCAGCAGGAGGGCGGTGACGGCAAAGACGGTCATCAACGTCAGGTTGAACCGCTGGCCGGCGATTGACGCCGACATCACTTCGGTCATCGTGCTGACTTTGGTCACAGGGAGCTGTTTATCCACCGCCCAGATTTCACTCTTCACCTGACCGGCGAGCGACGCGGGGTCTGCGTTGCTCCGCACGACCAGATACATCCAACGCTTCCAGGGATGGTCCGACTGGAAGTACGAGTAATAGAAGGCAGGCTCTTCCGGCTGGTTCAAACCTAACTGCTTCACGTCGCCGACGACGCCGACGATGGTCATCCACTGCGGCGGCTCCACACGCGCCCACCTGATGCGCTTGCCGACTGGGCTTTCGTCCGGAAAATATTTGCGGACGAAACTCTCGTTGACGAGGCCGACCGCGGGAGCGTCCGCCCTGTCCTGCGGCGTCAGGTCGCGCCCCGCTATGACGGGGACATTCATCGTGCGGAAGTAATCGCCAGCGACGCTGCGCACGTCGAGATCGGGCTCCGTGCCTATTGCAAGTGGGGGGCGACCGTCGATGACGAAGTTGTGCGTCAGTTGATCGCCGCTGAGCGGTAGCTCGCTCACCATCGCGGCCTGCGCGCCGGGCAGCGCATTCAGGCGGTCGAGCACGGCCTGTCGAAACTGCGTCTGCTGGGGAATCTCTTTGTAACGCGACTCCGGCAGCTCGATACGCATCGTCAACAGGTTGTCGGGCCTGAAGCCTGGGTCAACTGAGCGCAAGCGCCAGAAGCCCTTGATGAGGAGCCCGGCCCCGATCAGGAGCATGAGGGCCAGCGCAATCTCGGAGACGACCAGGGCGCTGCGGACTCGCTGCCTGAGGACTCCGCCTGTGCCGCCGCGCCCGCCTTCCTTCAACACTTCGTTCAGGTCTAGCCGCGACGAGCTGAGCGCGGGCACGAGGCCGAACACGATGCCCGTCAGGACCGAGACACCGAAAGTGAAGGCGAGCACACGCCCGTCAATCCCGACGGCCGCCACCAGCGGGAGGTCCGCGGGCTTGAGCGCCATCAGCAAGTCCACGCCCCACATGGCGAGCACCAGCCCGCCCACACCGCCTAGGAGCGACAGCAACAGGCTTTCGGTCAAGACCTGACGCACGAGCCGCCCGCGAACCGCGCCGAGCGCCGCGCGAATCGCCAGCTCCTGCTGCCGCGCGGCCGAACGCGCGAGCAGGAGGCTTGAGAAATTGGCACAGGCGACCAAGAGCACCAGCCCCACCGCGCCGAAGAGGATGAGCAGCGCCGGTCGGACCTCGCCCGTGATGCGCTCGTGAAGCGGCGTCAAACGCCTGGTCCGCTCCTTATTCTCGTCCGGGTAGGCTTCAGCCAGCCGGCTATTGATCCCATCCAACTCCGCCTGCGCCTGGGCGAGGCTCACGTCCGGCTTCAAGCGAAGATAGGTCCGCAGGAAATGGACGCCGCGCGCCCCGGCCGCGAGAGGATTGGCGACGCGCAACGCGACCCACACGTCCGGGTTCTCCACAGGCATACTGAAATCGGGGCGCATGACGCCGATCACCGTATAGTTATTTCCGCTGAGCGGTATCGGACGCCCGATGACATTCGGGTCGCCGCCGAAGTGGCGCAGCCAGAATCCGTGGCTGAGCACCACGACGCGCTCCGCGCCGACGCGGTCCTCCTCCGCCGAAATCACCCGGCCGACGGCCGCCTCGCCCCCCAGCGCTTTGAACAAGTCCGCGTTGACGAGCGCGGCCTGAACCTGCACGGGCTCGGCCTCCCCTGTGAAATCATGGGGCTGCATGACCGCGCCGCCCAGAGCTTCAAAGGAACGGCTCTGCTCCTTGATGTCGTCCAGGTCCGGGAGCGACTCATTGGAACGCAGCGCCACCAGGCGCTCCGGCTGTGGGTACGGCAGCGGTCTGAGCAGGACGGCGTTGACGACCGAGAAGATGGCCGTGTTGGCCCCGATCCCTAAGGCCAGCGTCAGGACCGCGGCCAAAGTGAAGCCTGGATACTTAAAGACCATCCGAACGCCGTACCGCAGGTCTTGAAGGAATTGACCCATCACAACACCTCTCGTCTCTTTCATTCGTAACGGAGCGCGACCATCGGGTCTACTTTCGTCGCCCTGCGCGCGGGGACGTAGCAAGCCAGCAGCGCCACTGAGGCCAACAGCACGGAGACGCCCGCGAATGTCAGCGGGTCTGTCGCGCTCACGCCGAACAGCAGGCTCGACATCAGGCGCGTCAGGGCGAACGCCCCGGCCAGCCCTAGAAGGATGCCGACTAAAGCCTGCGCCATGCCCTGGCCCATCAGGAGCTTGAAGACGTCGCTTCGCTGCGCGCCCAAAGCCATGCGGATGCCTATCTCGTGCGTGCGCTGCGTGACCGCGTAGGCCATCACGCCGTAGATGCCGACGACCGAAAGCAGGAGTGCGACCGCCGCGAAGAGGCCGACCAGCATCATCTGAAAACGCTGCGGGGCGACCGCCTTGGCGAACAGGCTCTCCATCGTGGTGACGCGCGCCACGGGCTGGTCTTTGTCCAGCGCCCAGACCTCCTGGCGCACGGCCGCCGCCAGGTCCTCGACGCGGCCGCCGCCGGCCCGCACGGCGAGCGTCATGTCCGACCAGGGACTCTGTCGGTATGAGACGTACATCGCGGGCTTCGGCTCCGCGTCGAGCGACGTGTGCTTGACGCCGCCGACGACGCCGACGATTGTCAGGAATCCGCGCGGCGTGGGCGAGCCCGACTCATTAATGCGTTTGCCGAGCGGGTCTTCGCCGGGGAAGAATCGGCGCGCGAGCGTCTCGTCGATGATGATGACGCCGGGCGCGTCCGACCTGTCCTGCTCTGTGAAGTAGCGCCCGCGCAGCAACGGAATCTTCATCGCGCTGAAGTAGTCGGTCGTGACGACGCGGAAGTCCGCCGTCTGCGCGTTCTCGCCCGACTCCGGGGACGGCCGTCCTTCGACTTCGAAGCCGTCCAGTTCCTCGCCCCCGGCCAGGGGCAGGTGCGAGATTGCGCCTACGGCTTCCACGCCCGGCAGCGCCTTCACGCGCTCGACCAGTCGCTCGTAGAAGGCCGTCACCTGCGCGCCCTCCTTGTAGCGTGTGTCCGGGAGCGGGGTGTTCAGCGTCAGGACGTTCTCAGGGTCGTAGCCGGGGCTGACCTGCCGGAGCTTGAAGAAGCTGCGGACGAGCAGGCCGGCCCCGACCAGCAGCACCAGCGCAAGCGCGACCTCGGAGACGATGAGGGCGGCGCGCACGCGCGCGCGGCGCGGGCCGGTTGTCCCACCGCGCCCACCTTCCTTCAGCGCCTCGTGCAGATCATGTGAAGAGGCTTGCAGCGCGGGCGCGAGCCCAAAAATTAAGCCTGTCAGCAGCGACACCCCGAACGTGAAAGCCAGGACGCGCGCGTCAATCCCTATCTCGCCTGTGCGCGGGATGTCACCAGGACTCAGGGCGACCAACAGGTCAACGCCCCACATCGCCAGGAGCACGCCGAGCGCCCCGCCGATGAAGGCCAGCAGCACGCTCTCCGTGAGCAGTTGGCGGATGACGCGTGAGCGGCTCGCGCCGAGCGCCGTCCGAATGGCGACCTCTTTCTGGCGGGCCGCGGCGCGCGCCAGGAGCAGGTTGGCGACGTTGGCGCACGCGATCAGCAACACGAACCCGACGACGCACAGGAGCACGAGGATGGCGACGCGGCTTTTCCCGATGACCTGCTCGTGCAGCGGCTTGACGGTCACGCCGAAGTCTTTCAGCTCCTCCGGGTGTTGCTGCTCCAGCCTGCGCGCGATGGCGGTCAGTTCGGCCTGCGCCTGCGGCAGGGTGCGGCCGGGCTTGAGCCGCCCGATGATGGCGATGTGGTGGCTCCCGTAGTTCCGGCGCTGTTCATCCGTCAACACCCAGGGCGTCCAGAGGTCTGTCTTCTGTGCGAAGGGGAAGAAGGCCGGGAGCCCGGAGTTCTGCGGGAACGTGAAGTCTGGCGGCATGACGCCGACGACTTCGTACTGCTCCCCGTCGAGCGTGACCGTTTGGCCGACGATATTCGCGTCGCCGCCGAAGCGCCGCTGCCACAGGCCGTGGCTCATGAGAACGACGTGCGCCGCCCCCTGCTTCTCTTCTTCGGGCGTGAAGGCGCGACCGAGCATCGGCTGGGCGCGCAAGAGCGGGAAGAGGCTGGTCGAGACCTTCGTACCTTCGATTCGCTCCGGCTCGTTGCGGCCCGTCAGGTTGACGGTCCAGAAATCGAGCGCGGCCATCTGCTCGAAAGACTCACTCTGCTGCCGGAACTCCGCGAAGCTGCCGTTCGAGCTGGGGATGTAATCGTAGCCGAGCTTGCGGCCCAAGGGGTGCGTGTCCCAGACCATCACCAGTTGGTCGGCCTCCGTGAACGGCAGGGGCCGCAGGAGCACTGTGTTGACGACCGAGAAGATGGCTGTGTTCGCGCCGATGCCGAGCGCCAGCGCCGCGATGGCGACCAACGAGACGACAGGGCTTTTCCAGAGCATGCGCGCCCCGTAGCGCAGGTCTTGCAGAAGTGGACCCATCAAGTGCGCCTCCCTTCCTACCTGGAACACTGAACTAGAACCCGAGACCGCGTTTCAAAACTCAAGCCGCTCACTGACTCAATCCTTTGCGCCTTACGTCTTAACTTTGCGCCTTTGCGAGAAACAAAGCGGTTCACGCAAAGGCGCAACAAAAGAAAGACCAAAGGCGCAAAGGGTTGAGCATTGGTTTTGAACCAACACTCACTCGTAACGCAGCGCGACGTTCGGGTCCACGTTCGCCGCCCGTCGCGCGGGGATGTAGCAGGCGAGCAGGGCGACGAAGAGGAGGATGAGCGCGACGGCCCCGAAGGTGACGGGGTCCGTGGCCCCGACGCCGAAGAGCAGGCTCGACATCAACTTGGTGATGAAGAAGGCGACCAGGAGGCCCGCCGCCAGGCCGGCCAGCGCGAGCGCCAGGCCCTGCTTCAGAATCAATTTAATGACATCGCCGATCTGCGCGCCGAGCG
This sequence comes from uncultured Acidobacteriota bacterium, assembly GCA_963848875.1. GTDB lineage: Bacteria > Acidobacteriota > Blastocatellia > Pyrinomonadales > Pyrinomonadaceae > QHXM01. The sequence continues at coordinate 1,099,315 of CAWKFJ010000005.1, read as the reverse complement.
CGATGCGGATGCCGATTTCACGCGTGCGCTGTGCGACCGAATAACTGATGACGCCGTAGATGCCTATGCTCGCCAGGAGCAGGGCGAGCAGGGCGAAGACGCCGAGCAACATCATGTTGAAACGGCGGCGCGCGACAGACTCGTCGAGCAGTTGCGCCATCGGGCGGATGTTGTAGACGGGCTGTTCCTTGTCCATCGCCGCGACGACGCCGCGCAGCTGAGCCGCGACGTTCACAGGGTTCCCGGAAGCGGTGCGCGCCACGACCGTCAGACGGTCTACGTCGGCCTGCTCGTAAGGGACGTAGTATTCGAGCGTCCTCTCTTCGTCGAGCCCCGCGTGACGCACGTCGCCGACGACGCCGACGATCTCGCGCGTCACCGGGTCGCCGCCTTCGCCCGGAATGATTGCTTTGCCGACAGGGTCTTCGCCGGGGAAGAAGCGGCGCGCGAAAGTCTCGTTGATGATGACGACGGGCGGCGCGTCTCTCCTGTCCTGCTCACCGAACGCGCGCCCCCTGACGACGGGAATGGACATCGCCTTGAAATAATCCGGGCTGATGACGCGGCGGTCTGAAGAGGGTTGCTCGCCCGGAGGGAATGGCGGGCGGCCCGCGATGTCGAAGGTGAAGGACTCGAAGCTGCCGCCGAGCGGGAGCGGGTAGATCACACCCACCGCCTGCACATCCGGCAGGGCCTGCATGCGTCCGAGCGCCTCGCGGTAAAAGGCCGAGCGCTGCGCTTCTTCCGGATACTTCTTGTCGCTAACGGTGACCTCGGCCGTCAACACCTCGTCGGCGTCGAATCCGGGCGAGACTTCCAGTAACCGCCGGAAACTCTGGAACAACAAGCCGGCCCCTATGAGCAAGACCAGCGAGAGCGCGATCTCCGTAATCACGAGGGCGCTGCGGACGCGGTTGCGCTGCATCCCGCCGCTCATCCCGCGCGTCCCGTCCTTGAGCGTCTCGTTCAAATCGGTCTTGGACGCTTGCAGGGCCGGGACGAGGCCGAAGATGAGGCCCGTCAGCGTCGTCACAACGGCCGTGAAGAGGAGCACGTACTTGTCCAGGCCGATCTCGCCCGTGCGCGGGATGTCCGCGGGGATGACCGCGACGAGCAGGTCCATCCCCCACATCGCCAGCAACAGCCCGGCGGCCCCGCCGAGCGCGGAGAGCAGCAGGCTTTCCGTCAACATCTGTCGGACGACGCGCCAGCGGCTCGCGCCGAGCGCCGTGCGGATGGCGACCTCTTTGCGCCGCACGGTCGCGCGCGCCAGCATCAGGTTCGCCACGTTCGCGCAGGCGATGAGCAGGACGAAGGCGACCGCGGCCAACAGCACCAGCAGGGCCGGGCGGACTTTGCCCACCAACCTCTCGTGCGATGGGAGGAGGGCGATGTTCAGTCCAGTGTTGGCGTCAGGGTATTGCGTCTCCAAACGGCTCGCAATCGCGTTCATCTCCGCCTGCGCCTGCTCCAGTGTGACGCCGGGTTTGAGGCGGCCGATGAGCTGCATGAAGACCGCGCCGCGGGCCGCGCGCGCGCCTTCGGAAAGGTTCGACGCGAGCGGCATCCAGAACTCGGCCTGCCGCGCGCCGACCGGAAACTTGAACCCCTGCGGCATCACGCCGAGGACCGTCCGCGACTGGTCGTTGATGAAGAGTTGCTGGCCGACGATTGCGGGATCGCCGCCGAAGCGCCGCTGCCAGAGGTCGTAACTGAGGACGATGACCTGCTCGCTGCCTGGCTTCTCTTCCTCCATCGAAAAGGCGCGGCCGACGAGCGGGTTGACGCCGAGCAGCGGAAAGAGGTCCGCGGAAGCGTACGTGCCGCGCAAGCGTTCCGGCTCGTCGCCCGTGCGCAGGAAGGCCGTCGTCATGTAGGAAGCGGCGACGTGCTCGAAGACCTGATTCTGGTCCCTGATGTCCTGGAAGTTGGGATAAGAGTAGGAGGAATAGTGCTCGCCTGTGTCCGGGTCTTTGACCAGGATGGCGGTCAGTTGCTCCGAGTGCGGGAACGAGAGCGGGCGCAGGAGCAGGGCGTTGACGACCGAGAAGATGACCGTGTTCGCGCCGATGCCGAGCGCCAGCGCCGCGATGGCGATCAAGGTGAAAGCGGGACTCTTCCACAACGTCCGAAAGCCATAGCGCACGTCCTGCAACAGATTTCCCATCTCGGCCTCCCTACTCGTTTCTGAGTGCGATCATCGGGTCCACGCGGGCCGCCCTGCGCGCCGGAATCAGGCAGGCGACGAGCGCGACGACCGACAACACCAGCGATACGCCGACAAAGGTCAAGGGGTCCGTCGCGCTGACGCCGTAGAGCAAGCCCTTCATCACGCGCGTGACGATGAAAGCTCCTACGAGCCCGAGGCAGACGCCGATTAAAACGAGCGTCATCCCACGGCCGACGATGAGCCTGATGACATCGGAGACGCGCGCGCCGAGCGCCATGCGAATGCCTATCTCGTGCGTCCGCTGCGTGACCATGTAGCTCATGACGCCGAAAATCCCGACGCTGGCGAGGACGAGCGCGAGCAGGGCGAAGACGCCCAAGAGCAGCATGTTGAACCGGCGCGCGGCCGTCGTCTCGCCGAGCAGTTGGCTCATCGGCTTGACGTCCGCGATGGGTTGATCCTTGTCAATCTGCTGCACAGCGCCCTGGACGGAAGAGGCGAGCGCGGCCGGCTCCGCGAGCGACGTGCGCGTGACCAGATACATGAAGGGCTGCGGGGCCTGTAAGTAAGAGAGGTAGAACTCCGGGCCGGATTCCACGTCCAGGCTACGGTGTTTGACATCGCCGACGACGCCGACGATTTCGCAAGGGGTCTTGAAAGGATAGACGGTCGCGCGCTTGCCGATGGGGTCTTCGCCGGGGAAGAAGCGGCGCGCCAGCGTCTCGTTGACGAGCATCACCGGCGGGGCGTCTTTCGTGTCCCGCTCGGTCAAGCCACGGCCTTTAATCAGGGGGACGCCCATCGCGGACAGGTACTCGGAGTCAACGGTGCGGATGTTCGCGCTGAGCCTGTCGGCGGGGGCTGCCGGCGGCCGCCCCTCAATCGTGAAGGTGGTGGTCTTGTTGTCCCCGCTCAGCGGGAGCGGGTCTATCAGCCCGGCCACTTCGACGCCTGGAAGCTGGGCCACGCGCCTGTCTAGTTCCTGGAAGAAGAGTCCCTGGCGCTCCGGCTCCTCGTATTTCGCCTCCGGCAGGCTGAGGCTCATGGTCAGGACGCGTTCGGGGTTGAAGCCCGGATTAATGTCGCGCAGACGCTTGAAACTTTTGATGAGGAGCCCCGCGCCGATCAGGAGCATCAGCGAGAGCGCAATCTCGGTGACGACGAGCAGGCTGCGCACGCGGTTGCGCCGCCGGCCGTCGGTCGAGCCGCGCCCGCCCTCCTTCAGCGACTCGTTCAGGTTGAGTCGGGAGGATTGCAGCGCCGGGGCGAGTCCGAAGATGACGCCGGTCAGGACCGAGACGCCGAGCGTGAAGCCGAGCACGCGGCCGTCCACCGCAATCTCCTGCGCGCGCGGGACGCCTTCGGGGATGAAACTGACCAGCACGTCCACGCCCCAGAGCGCCAGGAGCAGGCCCGCGATGCCGCCGAGGCACGCCAGCAGCAGACTCTCCGTCAGCAGTTGACGGATGATGCGCCGGCGCGAAGCGCCGAGCGCCGTGCGCAGCGCCATCTCCTTGTGGCGGCCTGCCGCGCGTGCCAGCAGAAGGTTCGCCACGTTGGCGCAGGCGATCAGGAGCACGCACCCGACCGCGCCGAGCAGCACGAGCAGGGCCGGACGAATCTCTCCGACCGTGTCGTCGTACAAAGTGACGAGGCGCGTTCCACGCCCTGTGTTGTAGGTAGGGTACTGCTCCGTCAGCCGCTGCGAGATGGTCTCCATCTCGGCCTGCGCCTGCTGGAGCGTCGCGTCCGGCTTGAGCCGCCCCACCACACTCAGGTAGCGCGACCCGCGGCTCTGGTTAATCTCACTCGTGGGGTCGAGCGGGGCCCACAGCTCAGGGTTCTGCGCGTCGAGCGGGAACTTGAAGCCGGGCGGCATGACGCCGACAATCGTCGTGCTCTTGCCGTCGAGCGTGACCTGCTGGCCGACGACCGTGCGGTCTGAGCCGAAGCGGCGCTGCCACAGGCCGTGGCTGATGACGACGACGGGCGCGCTCCCAGGCTTCTCTTCTTCGGCGGTGAAGGGGCGTCCGACGAGCGGCTTGACGCCGAGCACCGGGAACATGTCGGCCGTCACGGCGACGCCTTTGAGCTGCTCCGGCAGTTCATCGCCGGAGAGCGTGGCGGACGCCTCGCTGTAGGCCGTCATCGACTCAAAGGTCTGGCTCTGGCTGCGCCAGTCCGCGAAGTTGGTGTAGGAGACGGGAAGGTCGTTGCGCCCGCGCATGGCGTCAGTCGTCCAGACTTTGACCAGTTTGTCCGGGGCGGCGAACGGCAAGGGGCGGAGCAGGACGCTGTTGACCACGCTGAAGATGGTCGTGTTGGCCCCGACGCCGAGGGCTATGGCGAGCAGCGCCGCACAGGCCACGCCGGGGCTCTTCATGAGCATCCGCACACCGTACCGCAAGTCTTGCCAGAAAGTTCTCATCACGCCCTCTCTATGCTCACTCCGGCGCGCTCTTCCACCACACGCCCGTCGAAGAGATGAATCTCGCGGTCTGCGTGGCGCGAGTATCGCTGGTCGTGCGTCACCATGCAGATGGTCGCTCCGCCCTTGTGCAACTCCTGTAAGAGCGACATCACCGCTTCCCCGTTGATTGAATCCAAATTCCCCGTCGGCTCGTCAGCCAGCAAGATAGCCGGCTGCCCGGCAACTGCTCGCGCCACCGCCACGCGCTGCTGCTGACCGCCCGACAACTGGCTCGGCAGATGCTTCGCACGGTGCGCCATCCCGACACGCTCAAGCGCCTCCGTCACGCGCTCTTTGCGCTCGGCTGCTCCCATCCCGCGGTAGGTCAAGGGCAGCTCGACGTTCTCGTAGACCGACAAATCACCGATGAGGTTGAAGCTCTGGAAGATGAACCCGATCTCGCGGTTCCTGATGCGTGCGCGCTCGGCCATCGGCAGACCTGAGACGGATTCGCCGTTCAACCAGTAGCCGCCATCGGTGGGCGAATCGAGCAAGCCCAGCAGGGAAAGCAGCGTAGACTTGCCGCAGCCCGAAGGGCCTGCAATCGAGACGTATTCACCGTCCCTGATTTCGAGGTGGATGCCCGACAGGGCGTGTGTCTCCACTTCGTCTGTGTAGAAAACTTTCTGAACGTCTTCGAGACGGATGATGGGTTGTGCGGACGCGCTCATTAATTTCTCTCCTCGGACTCGGGGTCAAATTTTTCAATTCAAAAGGATGTTCTTGAAGGCATCCCAGGCGGAGGTGTCTGAGAGGATGACCTGATCGCCGGGCTGCAAGCCTTCGACAATTTCGATGGTGCTGACGGAGCTGCGGCCGAGCTTGACGTTGATGCGGGTCGCAGCCTTGCCGTCCGGCTCCAGCTTGAACATGCTGACAGTGCTCTGAGGCTGGCCGAACGCCGGGCGGCCGACGTAGACCACGTCGCTCAACCGCTCCAACTCAATCGTGCCGTCAACCGTCAGGTCTGGGCGCGCGCCTTCGGGCAGTTGTTCGTCGAGCGCCACGTCAACCGTGACCGTCCCCTGCTGCGCCGCAGGGTCTATGCGGGAGACGTGGCCCTGTATGATCCCGTTGCGCGTGTCTATGCCGGCTGGCAGGCCGAGCTTGATGTCCTTGGCCTGGGTTTCGGCGATGCGGAGTTCGGCCTTGAGGTGCTGTGGCTCGACCACGCGCGCGAGGTTCGTGCCCGGCGTGACCTGCTGGCCGACCTCGACCTGCATCTGCTGCAACACGCCGTTGGTCCCTGCGCGCACGCCGAGCGTCTCCACCTGCGACCTGTTGAGCGCGAGGAGCGCTTGCAGTTGCTTGATGCGCGCCTCCTGCGAAGCCAACTGCGCCTGCGCGGACTTGACGCTCACCTCCAGGCGCTTCTGTTCGAGGCTATAACGGTTAGCCAACTCCGCGACGCGCACGCGGGAGAGTTTCAGACTCAGCGGGGCGACCAGCCCGTCCTTCGCCAGTTGCTCGTCCGTGTCCAACTGGAGCTTCGCCTGCTGGTACTCGGAATGCACCCCGGCGGCGACGATCTGCTGGTTCATGCGGTCGCTTTGGAGCCTGACTTTGATGTTGTTGTAATCGGCCTCGGCGGCGCGCAACTGGTACTCCGTATCAACCGAAGACTGTTGCAGCTCTGGGTTGCTCAGCTCGATTAAGAGAGTCCCGGCGTTCACTTCCGTCCCAGGCTGAACCAGAATGCGCTCGACGCGCCCCTGCGTGGAGGCGGCGATGACGCGCACGTCCTCCGGGACGAGTGTGCCGTTGCCGCGCACCTGCCTGAGCATCTGGCCACGCTTGACCGTGTCTATCAAGAGGGTCCCGCGCTCGACCGTGGGAGCTGCGGGTTTGAGGCGCGCGACGACGAGAGTGACTGCGGCTATCGCGCACACACCGATGACCACGTAAATCGCCGTTCGAACGCGGCGACTGCGGGCGCCAGATTTTTTTCGTTGTATATCCATCTAAAAAAATACCAAAGAACCGCCAGAGCGACTGCCGTGCCAAGGGCCCTGCGCGGCTTAAATCCCAAGATTACTCAGCGTTGGTGAAAGGCCCGCGCCCTTCGTCGTTCAGTTCCGGGACGCGCAATCCCGATTTCGGAATGCGGATTTCGGACTGCGGATTAGCAAACGGTTTTCAATCCGCATTCCGAAATCGGCCTACTCGTACCTGAGAGCCACCATCGGGTCTACCTTGGTGGCCCTGCGCGCAGGGACGTAGCAGGCCAGGAACGAGACGACCGCCAGCAAGAGCGAGACGCCTGCGAAGGTCAGCGGGTCCGTGGCGCTGACGCCGAAGAGGAAACTGCTCATCACGCGCGTCACAAGAAAGGCCCCGACGACGCCGACAAGGATGCCGACGAGCGCCAGCTTCATCCCCTGCCAGACCACCAGCCTGAGCACGTCGCCCCGCTGCGCGCCCAACGCCACGCGCAGACCTATCTCGTGCGTGCGCTGCGTCACGGAGTAAGAGATGACGCCGTAAATCCCTATGCTGGCGAGCAGCAGCGCGACGCACGCGAAGATGCCGAGCAGCAGCGTGCGGAAGCGTGGCTGCGCCGCCGACTCCGAGACGCGCTGCTCCATCGTCTTGACGTTATAGAGGGGCAGGTCTTTGTCGAGCGACTGCACTTCGTTCCTGATTGCGGCCGTGAGCTGCGTTGGGTCGCCCGCGGCGCGCACGACCAGATTCGTCCTGAATGAAGGGGCCTGTAGGTCGCTGACGTACATCTCCGCGGAAGGCTCCGTCTGCGCGAGGCTGCTGTGCCGGATGCCGACGACGACGCCGACGATCTCGGCCTTGAACGGCTCCGGGCCATAGTCGATTATCAAATACTTGCCGAGCGCGTCTTCGCCGGGCAGATAACGCTTCACGAAGCTTTCGTTGACGATGGCGACTTTCGCCCCGTCCAGGTTGTCGTGCCTATCAAAGAAGCGGCCCTTGATGAGCGGGACGCCGAGCGCCTGGAAGTACGCGGGGCTGACGCTGCGGATGTTGGCGTCGTTCTCCGTGCTCCCGAACGCGGCCGCGGGCTTGCCCTCTATGTTGAAGAAAGTGTCGTTCTCCTGCCCGCTCAGAGGAAGCTCGGAGACGGTCCCTGCCGCCTGCACTCCGGGCAACGCTTCGATGCGACTGACGAGTTGCTCGTAGAAGGCCGCGCGCTGACGCGGTTTCGGGTAACTCGGCTGCGTCAGCGAGAGCTGCATTGACAGGACGTTGGTCGGCTTGAATCCGACATCCACGTTCGAGAGGCGCAGGAAACTCTTGATCAGCAGGCCGGCCCCGACGAGCAGAACCAGAGACAGCGCGACCTCCGCGACGACGAGCAGTCCGCGCAGGCGCTGGCGTCCGGGGCTCGTGCCCGTGCGGCCACCCTCCTTGAGCGTCTCCGTCAGATTGGTCCTGGACGTGGAGAGCGCTGGAAACAGCCCGAACAGTATTCCGGTCAGGATCGAGACGCCGAGCGTGAACCCGAGCACGCGCCAGTCGGTCGTGACCTCCTTCACCCGCGGAAGGTTTTCGGGACTCAGCGAGACGAGCAGGTCAACGCCCCACATCGCCAGCAGCAGCCCGAGCGCCCCGCCGAGGAGCGCCATCACGACGCTCTCTGTCAGCAACTGCCGCACGACGCGCCCGCGGCTCGCGCCGAGCGCCGAGCGGATGGCGACCTCCCTGGACCTCGACGCCCCGCGCGCGAGCGACAAATTGGCGACGTTCGCGCAGGCGATCAAGAGCACGAAGCCGACGGCCACCAGCAACACCAGAAGGGTCGGACGCATTTCGCCAACCGTCCACTCCGTAAGCGGCGTCAGCCCCATGCTGAAATTCGTGTTGCTCTCTGGATACTGCTTCTCCAACTGGCTTGCGATTGAGTTGATGTCCGCCTGCGCCTGTTCGAGTGTGACGCCCGGCTTGAGCCGCCCGACCCCGCGCAGAAAGTGGTAGCGGCGTTGAGACGTTTCCGGCCCCTTGAAAGGTATCGGAGACCAGAGCTGCGCCTCGCGCGGGTACTCGAACCCCTGCGGCATGACGCCGACAATAGTCGCGGCCTCCCCGTTGACCGCGATGCTCTTTCCGACGATTTTCGGGTCGCCCCCGTAGCGCCGCTGCCATAAGCCATAACTGAGGATGGCAACCTTGTTGCGGCCGTCCATTTCTTCTTCGGCGAGGAAGGTGCGCCCGCCGGGCAGGGGCATGACGCCGACCGTCTCGAAGAACCCGTGGGAGACGAGCGCCGAGGTCACCCGCTCGGACGCGCTGCCGTCGCCCGTCACGGTGAAGGAGATCTGCATGAAGGCCGCGAGCCGCTCGAAGACGCGGTTCTGTTCGCGGTAGTCTAAAAAGTCCGGCGGCGAGATGGCCCCGCCCTTGGAGCCGTCACGCAGGTCAGCCCCCTCCGCGTAGACGAGCCGGTCTGGCTCGGCGAACGGCAGGGGCCTGAGCAGCACCGCGTTGACGACGCTGAAGATGGCGCTGTTAGCTCCGATGCCGAGCGCGAGGGTCAGCGCCGCGACGGCCGTAAAACCGGGGCGCTTGACGAGCATCCGAAGGGCATAACGTAGGTCTTGAGCCAGAGTTCCCATCTACTCTCACCTCCACTTTTACATGAGCACGAGCGCGCCGCAGAAAATATCAGCCGGGCATAATAAGAAACCCCCGTGCCACCGGCTTGCTCCGACCCAAGTGGTAAAAGCGCTCAGTTTAGAGATGACTCGCAAGCGGAGTCGCGCGCCCTCCGTGTGCGCTTCTGGGATTGGGCTTTCCCAAAATCGGGATTTGAAAGCTCTGCCAGAGCAAACTCGCCAACCCGCCGACCGTCGAGATTTAAGCCTTGACGCTCTAGGCATCAACGGCTAGGATGCTTTGACGTTCTAGGCATGGCGTTTGCACACGTAAACACGAGAGGTTCATCGATGACGAAAGCGACAGCGGATTTACTCCAAGGCACGCTCGACATGCTCATCCTCAAGGCTCTCAGCTTGGGCGCGCTGCACGGCTACGGCATCATCCAGCGCATCCAGCAGATGTCCGACGAGATGCTCAACGTCGAGCAGGGGTCGCTCTACCCGGCGCTCTACCGCATCGAGCAGCGCGGCTGGGTCAGCTCCGACTGGGACACCAACGAGACGGGCCGGCGCGCCAAGTTCTACACGCTCACACGCGCGGGCCGGCGGCAACTGGAAGTCGAGGAGGCGAGCTGGGACCGCCTCGTGCTCGCCATCAGTAAGATGCGCGAGGCGAGTTGAGGAGCGTCACTGATGAGGTGGCTCAACATCCTGTCTGCGCGCCTTCGTGCCCTGTTCCGCCGCGAGGAGGTCATCAGGGACATAGACGAGGAGCTGCGCCTGCACATCGAGATGGAGACGGAGACGAACGTCGCTCAAGGGATGTCGCCCGACGAGGCCCGGCTCGCGGCGCTCAAGGCGTTCGGCAATCAGGGCAGAATTAAAGACGTGGCATATCAAGTTCGCGGAGGCGGTATGTTGGAAGCATTGATACAAGACATCAGGTACGGCGCGCGCGTGCTGGGCAAGCACAAGGGCTTCACGTTGGTGGCCGTGCTCACGCTGGCCCTCGGCATAGGGGCCAACACGGCCATCTTCTCGGTCGTCAACGAACTGCTCCTGCGCCCGTTGCCCTACCACGAAGCCGACCGCCTCGTCATGCTCTGGGAGGTGAACCCGAACGGCAGGCGCAACAACAACACTTCGCGCTACAACTTCCTGGGCTGGCGCGGGCAGGGCACGGCGTTCGAGTCCATGGCGGCCTTCTCGGACACGAGGCTCGGCCTGACTGGCAACGGCAGCGACCCCGAAGAGGTCTCGGCCCAGCTCGCCACGCCCGAACTGTTCCGGGTCCTTGGCGTCGCGCCGATTCTCGGCCGGGCTCTGACGGCGGAGGACGGCGGGCCTCGCGCACAGAACGTGGCCATCCTCGGTTACGGCCTCTGGCAGAGACGCTTCGGCGGCGACACGAACATCGTCGGCAAGGCCATCACGCTTAACGGGGCGTCCTTTACGGTGGTCGGCGTGCTGCCCAAGAACTTTCAGTGGCACATCAGTACGAGGTCGGGCACGGGTAAGCCCGCGGAAATTTGGGTCCCGCTCGACATGCCCACGGAAGGGCCGAGCTTACACGGCCGCTTCCTCTCGGTGGTGGCGCGTTTGAAGCCTGGGGCCTCCGTGGAGCAGGCCGGGGTCGAGCTGAAGACCATCCACACACGCCTGTCACAGGACGACCCGGAGCACAACACCAACTGGGGCGCTGAGGTCGTCCCGCTGCGCGAGCAGTTCGTCGGCAACGTCCGGCCCGCGCTCCTGATACTTCTGGGGGCCGTCGGACTCGTGCTCTTGATCGCCTGCGCCAACGTCGCCAACCTGCTGCTCTCGCGGGCGGCGGCGCGCGAGAAGGAGATTGCGCTGCGTACCGCGCTCGGCGCGAGCCGTATGCGCGTGGTCCGGCAACTGCTCACGGAGAGCGTCCTGCTCGCTCTGCTCGGCAGCGCGCTCGGGCTCCTGTTCGCGTGGTGGGGCATCGGCGCGCTCGTGGCGATTAGCCCGCGCGACCTCGTCAACCTCGAAGGCGTCCACATCAACCTCACCGTGCTCGCCTGGACGCTGGGCGTCACGCTCGCGACCGGAATCATCTTCGGCCTCGTCCCGGCGCTCGAAGCGACGCGCCTGAACCTCAACGACTCGCTCAAGGAAGGCGGCAAGGGCACGGGCGGGCACGGGTTGCGCAGCCGCCGGCTGCGCGGCGCGCTGGTGGTCGCGGAAGTCGCGCTGGCGCTCGTGCTCCTGGTCGGAGCCGGGCTGTTGATCAAGAGCTTCATCCGCCTGCAAAAGATCGACACGGGATTCAACACGGAGAACGTGTTGACGATGGTCGTGCGCCTGCCTGACGGCAAGTACAAGGAGGACCCGCCAGTCATCAACTTCTTCCGCCAGGCAATGGAGAGACTGCGCGGGCTTCCGGGCGTCCGCCAGGCCGGGATAGTGAACTTCCTCCCGCTCTACGGCGGGCTCGGCTCCGCGACCGGCTTCACCGTCGAAGGCAGGCCCGTGCCTCCGCCGGGCCAGGAACTGACGACGAGCGTGCGCGTGGCCGACGCCGGCTACTTCGGCGCGATGGACATCCCCGTCCTGCGCGGCCGCAACTTCGCGGACGTGGAGGAGCGTGAGGCCCGGCACGTCATCATCATCAGCGAGTCTCTGGCGCAAAAGTACTTTCCAGGGGAAGACCCCCTGGGCAAGCGCATCAGCGTGGACATGTTCGACGACCCGAGGCCGACAGAGATCATCGGCGTCGTCGGCGATGTCAGGTACGACAGCCTGACGGATGAGGCGCGGCCGACCGTCTACTTCCCGCACCCGGAACTCACCTACTCGTTCATGACCCTCGCCATACGGACAAGCGGCGACCCTGCGGAGATGGCCCCGGCCGTGCGCCGCGAGCTGAGCGCGATAGACCCGGAACAGCCCATCTCAGACGTGCGGACGATGAATCAGGTGATGGCCGACATAGTGGCCCGCCCCCGCTTCAACATGCTCCTGCTCGGACTCTTCGCGGGGCTGGCGACGCTGCTGGCGGCCATCGGCATCTTCGGCGTGATGAACTACTCTGTGACGTTGCAGACGCGCGAACTCGGCCTCCGCATGGCGCTCGGCGCGCAGCCCGGCCGTGTCCTGATGCTCATTCTCAGGCAGGGGCTCCTGCTCACCATCATTGGCATAGGCATAGGGGTGGCCGGCGCTGTCGCCCTGACGCGCCTCATGTCGAGCCTGCTTTTCGGGGTGAACGCGACGGACCCCCTGACCTTCGCGGCCATCGTGCCGCTGCTCACGGTCGTCTCTTTGATAGCCTGCTACATCCCTGCGCGCAGGGCGACGCGAATAGACCCTATGGTCGCCCTGCGCTATGAATAACTCGGCCGACGGCGAGCGCGGTCGCTGACCTCATTTAATGAGCCCAGACCGAAGCCTTAGCGAGCGAGCCTGGATAATGTGGAAGGTTTTTTGAACACCGTTAATTCCTGAAATCTATCCTGATGGATTTTTCGTCTATGAAATTGGATGACCCGACGCCTACGGCGAGCGCGGATGGCCCGACTAATGACGGCAAAAGCGCTCCGTTCGGCTTGGGAACAACTTATGCAAGGATTTTTGTAAGAACTGGTGAGTGCCTTTCTCTGTGCGGTAAGAGGGCCGGCATAGAGCTTCCCCTTTTTCTTCGACGCGAATGAAAGTCGCTATGATCAGGCCAGCGGACGAGGTTTACGAATTCGATGAATTCCGTCTGGAGCCTGCTGAGCGAGTGCTGCTCCGTGGCGGCGAGCCCGTCCCGCTAACCCCCAAGTCGTTCGAGACGCTGCTGATTCTTGTCCGCAATCACAACCGCCTGGTCGAGAAAACGAAGTTGCTGGCCGAAGTCTGGCCGGACACCTTCGTCGAAGAGAAGACGCTCGCCCAAAACATTTTCATACTGCGCAAGACTCTGGGGACTGACAGCGCAGGCCAGCAGTACATTCAAACCGTGCCCCGCTACGGCTACCGCTTCGTGGCCGACGTGCGCGTCGCGCAGAAGGAGCGCCCGCCGCTTATCGCTGCGGTCAAACCCGCCGGCGCACACCCGGCCGCGGATGAAAGCGTCGGGGTTGACGAAGAGGCCGGAGTCATCGCCGCCGGTTCAAACGAAGAATTGGCGAAGCCGATGGTCGAAATAAAGAGTCGCCGGCCGATAGCGATTATCGTCGTCCTGGCGGCGCTCGGCCTTGGCGCTTTAGCCTTCTTCATCTTCAAGTATTCGGCCGGTAACGCGCGGCGAATCGCGCGGCCGCCGGCCGATCACTTCCAGACGATGAAGATCACCAACCTGACGACGCTGGGGAAATCGCAGTACGCGGCCATCTCGCCGGACGGCAAGTACGTGGCCCACGTGATGACCGACGCAGGGCGCCAGAGCCTCTGGATCAAACATGTCGTAACGGCCAGTCACCTACAGCTCGTCGCGCCCGCGGAGGTCACCTACGTGGGCCTGACCTTCTCGCCCGACGGCAACTACATCTTTTACGTCCTGTATGAGAAGAACCAGAACATGGGAGTCCTCAGACAAATTCCCGTCCTCGGAGGCACTCCGACTCAACTCATCACAGACATCGACAGCCCCGTCGCCTGTTCGCCGGACGGACGGCGCTTCGCCTTCATTCGCAATCGCCCAGGCTCGGGCGGACAGACAACGTCCCTCATCGTCGCCAACGCGGACGGCACGGAGGAGCGCCAGTTGGCCTCTCGTCAAGGGCAAATCCTCTTCTCTCTCGTCGGGCCTGCGTGGTCTCCTGACGGAAACGCTATCGCCTGCGTCACCGTCAACTACGATCACAAGCGCTACATGAACGTCGTCGAAGTGATGGCCGGCGACGGCAGGGAGCGGCCCGTGACTGATTGGAAATGGGCCAATATCGGCGCGCTCGTCTGGCTCCCAGACAGGAGCGGCCTGTTGCTTGTCGCCGACGAGCCCGACTCGCCGTCCGGCCCGCAAGTCTGGTATCTCTCCTCTCCCGCGGGGCAGACGCGTCGAATCACGAACGATCTGAACTACTACCGAGGCGTGAGCCTGGCGGCCGACGGGCGCACGCTCGTCACCACCCAGTCCGACGTGCTGCTGAACCTCTGGGTCTCGAAAGATGGCGACCCGCGCCGCGCCGAGCAGTTCGAATTTGCGGTCGGCGGCGTCTTCGGCTCCCTGCTCGGGCTGTCGTTGACGCCCGACGGCAAGATAGTTTACGCCTCGAACGAGAGCGGTAATTCCGACATCTGGGTCGTGACGCGGGACGGAGAGCAGAAGAAGCAATTGACCGCCGACGGCCACACGGACCACAGCCCCGTGGTCTCGCCCGACGGCCAGCAGATCGTTTTCATCTCCAACCGCTCCGGGCTCGCGCAAGTCTGGAGGATGGATATTGACGGCAGCAATCAGACGCAACTCACGAGCGGCGACTTTAAGGACCGCCCGCGCTGGTCGCCCGACGGCAAGTGGATCGTCTACACGTCGCAAGGAACCGCGACGGGATTATGGAAGATGCCGGCGGACGGCGGCGCGCCGGTTCGACTGACTGACAGGCGGGCGCGCTTCCCGGCCATCTCGCCCGACGGCAAGCTCATCAGTTTCGAACTGGTTGACGACAAGACCTTGCGGCAGGTGATAGCCGTCATGCCGTTCGACGGCGGGCCGCCCGTCAAGACGCTTGAGATGACGACCACGACTCGCCTGTGGGCCAGTCAGTGGACGCCCGACGGCAGCGCCCTGCGGTTTGTTGACTCAAACGCAGACACCTCGAACATCTGGGAGCAGCCGCTCGCCGGAGGCGCGCCCCGGCGGCTCACGGATTTTCAATCCTTCATCCTCACGGACTTCGCCTGGTCGCCGGACGGCAAACAGTTGGTCTACGCGCGCGGCGTGACGGTCAGCGACGTAGTCCTGATCAGCGATTTCAGGTAAAGGCTCAAGAGCCTGAGGCGGAACCTCTGAGGGGCGGCGGATTTTGCCGCCCTTCTAGCGTTTTTGCATTTCTTTGAACTTTTTTTGGAAGAGATTTGGGCGAGCTTTGGAGACATTCCCGCCGCGTCTGTGGCACAAGGGTAGCGCAGCCGGATTGATGGATTGAGGACTCGCCAGCCTCCCAACATCGTCCGTCGAGCCCGGCAGCTTAAGCAAGAAAATAAAATTCTCTCCCCACTAAACTGTTATCACATTCAGTCTTCAACAGACCTTCGATCCGAGGTCTCACTCAAGGAGTATTCAATATGCAGACACGACTTCGCTCTGCGCTGGCGGGAATCGCCCTGCTCGCGTCCCTGCTGCTCGTCAGCGCCCACTCCGCCTCGGCCCAAGTCCTCTCGTTCCCCGCCTGCGAGACGAGCGGCGCGGCGTCCCTGCCGCAATACACGATCTGCGAGATCGTGCTCCCGCAGACCGCCTACAACGACGAGTCACTGGCCTACACGGAGCCGGACGTGAAAGCGGTGTTCACCAAGATCGGCACGACCCGCCAACTGACGGTCCACGGCTTTTTCGAGAGAGACCCGGCCACCAATCAGATCGTCTTTAAGATACGGTTCAACACGAGCGAGGTCGGGGACTGGAATTACACCATTAGCTGCACGAAGCAAGCGAACCCAGGCCAGACCTGCAACGTGATTGGCCCCTCCAAATTTTTCAAGGTCACTGCCTCCACCCAGAAGGGCTTCCTCCGGCGCGACTCCGCCCGCCCCAGCAAATTCGCTTACGACAACGGCTTTCACCCGTTCATCTGGGGACAAACCTATTACCAGATAGTTAACCAGCCCGTGAGCAACAGCAACAACTGGCAGACCGCCGTCGTGAACTCCAAGAACAAAGGTCTCAACAAAGTCCGCATGCTGCTCTACCCCTGGTGGAATTACTACGCCCCTTACGGCGACACGCAGCCTTTCAACGGCCCCACGCTGACCCCCAACCACGACGCCATCAACTTAAACCACTGGCGCAAATTCGATCAGGTCGTCAACTATCTCTACAACCAGCTCGACTCCGAGGGCAGCAGGATGCTGGCCGAGATCATCCTGTTCAAGGACCCGGCGCTCGGTAAAAACGCCTCCGGGCAGACTATCACCCTCGACAATAATCGCACCTTCGGCAGCGCGCCCCAGGACGACAGGTACATCAAGTACGCGGTCGCCAGGTACGCCGCCTTCCCCAACGTCATCTGGAGCCTGTTCGAACGAGTGGCAGTTCGCCAAGAACGACATGACTTACTGGGAGAACAGGGCCGCGACGCTCGGCGCTAAAGACAACCCGGCGACGCCGCAGAACGAGTCGGACCCCAGCTACGACCCCTGGATGTTCAACGCCTCCCGCACGCAGCAGCGGGCGACTTCCATCCACCCGAAGAACGAAGCGAGGTTCTCCTTCGCCGCCAGCTCGTGGCCCGCTCACGATGTCTTGCAGTTCAGCATCGGGCACACGGACTGCAACGGCAGCCCCTGCGCCAACTCTGACGAGTGGGCGAACTTCAGCATCCTGAATAATCTGGTTGACAACCGGCCCGTCGTCAACGACGAGTACGGCTACCTCAACAGCAAGATGAACGGCAGTTGCGCCAACCCCGTCTTCAGCGCCGACAACCAGCGGAGGGGGATGTGGGCCATCGCGGTCGGGGGCGGGTACGGAACCTTCGGCGACAACACTGGGCAGTGTCCCGACCCCGGAACGACTCCGCCCGCCATCAGGGCCGACTGGGTAGCGCAGACGGCCTACGACCACACGCTGGCGATGACCAACTTCTTCAAGAACACTTTGAACGGCATCTGGTGGCAGATGTCGCCCAACAACGCACGCGTCAGCAAGGTCAGCAACTCGATGCGCGTTTACTCGATGGAGGGGCAGAACCAGTACGTGGTCTACGCCGTGCGCAACCAGGCCAGCGGCCCCGGAAAATTCAACGTCAACCTGCCCGTCGGCAGATACAACACGACCTTTATTGACCCGCGCGGCCAGACTACGCCGAACACTCAGACCAAGAGGGTCACGAAGCCCGGCGTCCTGACGCGGTTCGTGACTCCGACCTACGACGACTGGGCGCTCAGGATCGTCAACGTCTCCGGCAAATTCAGCGAGGCCGGCGGACCCGAAACGGTTTGGGTCTGGGATAACTTGCCCGCGGGCGCCGTCACCTGGGGAGACAATGAGACCTGGACTTGGGTTGACGACGCCCCGACTCCTATCTCCGACTCGCTGGCGCACCAGTCGAACATCGTCGCCGGAATGCACCAGCACTACTTCTACGGGGCGTCCGAAACTCTAACCGTCAACGCGGGCGACACACTGTTCGCCTACGTCTATCTGGACCCGTTGAACCCGCCGCAGCAGGTGATGTTGCAGTGGAACGACGGGACGTGGGAGCACAGGGCCTACTGGGGACAGAGCCTGCTGCCCTGGGGCGTGGAGGGGACGACCAGCCGCATCTACATGGGGCCGTTGCCGGCCGCCGGACAGTGGGTGAAGCTGGGCGTGCCCGCCAGCGCGGTCGGGCTGGAAGGACACACGCTCAACGGCATGGCCTACTCGCTCCACGGCGGCCGGGCGACCTGGGACGACGCGGGCAAGATCAGCCCCCCGTAGACTCCGCCGCCTGAGCCTCGCCGTCGCGGGCGCAGTGCCTGCGTGGGAGGGCCTGAGAGGTGTCGAACGGCACTCACACCTCTACAAGCCCCCCTTGCACGCTCTCCCCCTCTGCGCCTAAAGCGGAAGGGGCGACTTCCTTGAGAAGTCGCCCCTTCCGTCCGAGCGGCCTGTGTAACTTGCGAGACAGGCCCTAGTAAAGCGGCGTCAGGTATGCGGCCGCGACAGGAAAGTCCGAGGAGAAGGAGTCAACCTGGCTCCACGCGCCAGTTACGTTGTCAAGAATGTAGAAGGTTCCCTCCGTCGGACGTTGCACGGCCGGGTCCGTCCTCCTGTCGCCGCTATAATCGCCGGGCACTAGACGGTCGGTTGACAGGCCCCAGGGGCCTAGTACCGTCCACCCGGTAGAGCTGCCGTAAACGTACCACCTTTGGTCGCTCCCGCGGTACACGGCATAATCGGTTCGGCCGTCGTCATCGTAATCCGCCTGCACAGGCAAGTCTGTAGAGAGCCCCCACTGAAACGTGGTGACTACGCCGTCCGACGAGCGGCGAACATACCAAGTGCCGTTGGAAGGACGAAAGACGGCGATGTCGTCTTTGTTGTCCCCATCATAATCGCCCGGCACCAGGCGAGCGTCGCTAAAGCTCAATGCGTGCGCCTGAAAACCGCTGGAAGTGCCCAGGATGTACCAGACTCCATCGCTCGGGCGGAAGACGGCTACGTCCGTTTTGGCGTCGCCGTCGTAATCTCGCGCGACCGGGATGTCGCCGTTGAGACCGAAGGTGTAGACGTCAAAAGCGAGGGGAGTTGAGGTGTCAGTTTCGATGTACCACTTGCCTTCAGTGGGGCGATAGACAGCATAGTCGGTTTTGCCGTCGGCGTTATAATCTCCGGGCGTCGCGATGTCGCCGGTCGTGCCGAAGTTATAAGTGCGAAGCGCCCCGTTGGAACTGTTGAGAGAAGCCCACAGCCCTCCCGCGCTGGCCTTGAAGACCGCCACGTCCGTCCGGCAATCGCCGTCGAAGTTGGCGCGATTGTCGCGCGGGTAGCGTGTGAAGGTCGGGTTGGCGGGGCCGGCGAATTGAGGACTGAAGAAATAGCCTGTGGTGGGAACGGGCGTGACGGTGTAGATGTCGTCCGGCAAGGTTACGTTATAGGTTCCCGCAGCGTTTGTCACCGCGCTGTAGCTCCCGGAATCACCATCAATGTTAACCGTGACGCCGGGGATGGGCGCTCCGGCACAGTTTCTAACTGTCCCCCTAACCCGAATTATCGGGTACGGCGGCACGGATTCATCCTGGGCGAAAGCCGTCAGTGACGGAGCCAGCAACAGGGCCGCCGTCACGAACAGAATCTTGATCCAGCCCTGAGCCGGATAGTTTCTTGTCTTCTCGTTCATCTGAATTGTCTCCTCATCTTAGTGATTTAAGCCAGGTAAACGACGCGCCCTGATCAAAAGCCTTGTGAGCCTTCGATCAGGGCGCAAGAGCCAGGGCGTTCCTGCTGGCGAGCCGGGCGCATGCCGCGGACGGGGGGCGCTCCATCGAACGTAAACGTAGACTGCGCATCACAGGACGCACGAGGCTCAATCCTCTATTGTGCCTGCGCCGCCCGCTGCGCTAAGATGAGGGTCGTCAAACCGGAGCATCTTCAGAGCGCATACGTGCGACGGAAGTTGTTTCGAGACAGAGCGCCCTGACGTTACCTGCAAGTAACGTCGGGGCACTCGTTTTTATCACGCCGAGCGGTCAGATTCGGGCTCTCCCGAGTTCTTGGTGAAGCCGAGCCGGTTCTCAATTGGGTGGAGTAGTTTACGGATTCCGGTCAACCTGACTCGAAATTCTGGTAACCCAAACTTCAGTTGAGCCTTACAAGATTTCGTATCACCAAGAACTCGGGAGAACCCAGATTCGCTTGCTAAATGACTTTACAAGTTCGTTTGGTTGATCCGCGTCACACTATACACTATCCCAAGCCCATGTCAACGAATTATTACAATAGTAGAGCTTAGCTTGTTATACAAGTTTCTTGTAGGCGGTGGTGAATAAACGTACGCGAAAGGGTGAGGAAGTCCTGAAATTTTGATTATTTTGAGCGTCGGTGCTTGGGGATGATGCTGCGTTTGCGTGGGATGGGCGGCGTGCGGGCGGCGAGTAGTTCCGGGTAGCGACTCTTAATAATGGAGGTCAGTCGTTCGTTGTGCTCAAGCCCCAGCAGCCTGGCGGCGACGGAAATCTTGCCGGCGGCGGCTTTGAGCGCAAGCTCTATGAAACGCTTTTCGGGCTGGTTCAGCTCGTCCTTGAGGGAAAATTCCGCCCAGGGTTGGGCGAAGTTGCCGCGCGGCGTGCGATCCCGCAGGGCTACCACTTCCACATCATCAGCCGAGATGGTTGTGTCAGGCGGCGCGGCGGCGATTGCTTGCTCGATCAATTCGGAGAGAGTGCGCTCTCCGTCAGCAAGAAACAGGCGGCCCATCGCTTCCACCGCTTCGGGCGCGAAGCTCACCTGTTTCTTATAACGCAGCAGCGCATTGAGGATAAGTTTTTCAACGGTCTGCTGCCCTGCCGCCGCATCGTTGTTCGGATTCATTTGAGTGTCCGACTCCTCAGCTACGGACAAGGCGTCGAGCGCATTGCGCGCTACGTGGCGCAGGCGAGCGAGAATCTCTGGTGATTGTGATCGCGCCAGCAACTGGTCTGCGCGCGTATACGCGTCACGCAACCCGGCCGCGCCAAGGAAGCCGCCGATCTCCTCACACATCGTTAAGACAGCCAGTCCGGCGACTTCTAAGCTTCCAGCCTGCTCGGCGGCGGGGGCGGCTCGCTCAAACGTCGTGTGGGCCTCGCTCACGCGCCCGAGTCGCGCGAGCGCCTTTCCGCGCGTGGCCAAAGCTTCGGCCAGTAAATTCAGCGCGTTGGCGCGCTCGAAGACATCGGCCGCGTGGCGCGCCACCTCCTCAGCCTCGACCGCACGCCCCTGCCCCAGGAGGACACGCGCGCGCGTCTCGTCAACCTGTGCCGCGTAGATGTTATCCCCCAGGCTGACGAACAGCCGCCGGGCGCGGTTGAGGTGTTCGTGCGACTCCTCGAACCTGCCGAGCGAGTGGAGTAAGAGTCCCAGGTTGTTCTCGACGCCCGCGTGGTAACGCGTGTGGTGAGCTTGCTCGAAGTGGAAACTGGCGGCAGTGAATTCGACGATGGCGCGGTCGAAATAGTCTGCGCGGTTCTCAGTCGAGCCGAGGTTCTGGAGCGCATGGGCGAGGTGATTATGGTAGCGCCCCTTGAGCGAGTGATTTTCGCTCGCCTCAAATAGTGAGGCGGCATTGAGAAGTATTTTAAGCGAGTCGTTGAACTTGGTAGCGGCGTCCTCCACGACTGCCAGGCGGAGCAGGGCGACGGCTCGCACCTCGTCGCTATCACCGAGTCGTTCTAAAGCTTCTTGCAGGAGAACGCGAGCTTCGTCAAGCCCTCCCTCCCGGAAATAGCAATAAGCCAATTCGACGCGCGCTTCGTCCGCCCTGCCCGCAAGTCCGGCTTGCTCGAACAGCGAGACGCTTTGGCTGATTATGTCCTTCGCAACCTCTTGCGCTCCGCCGACCTCGGCGTTGTTGCCGAGCCATCCGGTGAGTGCGCCTGCGCGCAGGAGGACTTCGGCCGCCGCCGTCTGTTCCAGCCCCGTGACATCCGGGCTCTCACCGACCCGCGGCCAGAAAGGTTTTAGTAACTCGCGCGCAGTTTCATATTCGCCGGACTCCTCCAGCCTCTTGGCGGCGCGGCAACGAAGCCGCGCCCGCTCGCTCAGAGTCAGTGTTTCCTCACCTACCAACTCAGGCACGGTGAGAGGATGTGTCCGGTCCATCTATCGTTTCGACTTACGCTATGGAGAGCAGATTTTTGCCAGCAGCTATCGGTTTTCCATCTTACCCTTATCTGCCGGCGTTTGACCATGACGGTGATGATTTGTAAGTAGAGTCTGAAGTCAGCTTCACCAGATTTCTACCATTGACTTCCGTCGCAAAGACCTGCGAGTCATCCCCGGCCCCATAGATGATGAGAGCGAGGCACGCGCCGTCGGGCGACCAGGCCGGCTCAGTACCGCCGCTGGTCCTTTCCAGCATCATTTGGTTCACGCCATCAGCCTCCATGACGTAGATACTGGATATCTCATCGCCAAGCTGGCTGGGCCGCCCCGTCGGGATGAAACCGCAGAGAACTTCTTGCTGAAACAAATGTGCGGCATAGGCGATCTGCTTCCCGTCGGGCGACCAAGCCGGTTCGGCTTCCGCCCAGTAGGTGTAGGTGAGCCGCTGAACGTCGTTTCCGTTCACATCCATCGTATAAATTTCGTAGTTACCGTCGCGGTAACTACTAAAGGCAATCCGCGTCCCGTCAGGCGACCATGAGGGGTCGGTCCCGCCTGCCCCCCTGGTCAGGCTCGTGTCTTTGCGTGTAAAGAGGTCGACGGCGTATATCTGTGACCCGCACGGAGCGAGATAGGCTGCGCCCTCAGTGGTCATGTCTAGACCGCGTATAAAGGCGATCTTTGAACCATCAGGCGACCATGTTGGCTCACCCAGAGTGTCGGGACTACTGAAGAGGTGTTGCAGACCGCTGCCATCAACGCCGACGACTGCAAGCGAGTAACCTTTGCCCTTAGGTTCGTAGCGGACGAAGGCCAGGAGACTACCGTCAGGCGAAAAGGTGGGGTACCGGTTGATAACGCCGGGAGCGCCGTCGGTGAGAAGCCTGAGGTCGCTCCCGTCAGCGTTCATGACGTAAATCTGATGGTTGGCGGAAAATGCTATCAGGCCGACGCCGGAGACTTCGGCTGCGGACACCATCTGGCTGCCGTCCGTGCGCCCCAGGGAGATCACATTAGCGCCGCAAATCAGCAACATAGTAAGCAGCAGCACTCTGATTTTATCTATCGTGAGCGGTCTCTTATTCATTTGATTATCCTCACTATTCGCTTGGGTGCGGAACGATTGAAGTCTTACCTGCACGCCTGAGGCGAACGATCATCAGGAGAAATAGCCCCAAGCGTGTCCGCATCATACGCTCGCGCCACGCAATGTCAAGCTAAATGTCTAATAAGCCGGCTGATAGGTAGAACTACAACATACTTGTATGGCGTTGCGGGATGGCTCTTTCGACGCGTCAGACGGGCACGGCAAATCCTGTACGGGGTCTGTCAAGGTAGGCGTACCGCACGACCAGGGCAAGGGCCCTGGCCTGGACGACGGCAGACGCTATGACTCGACTGTCGCCGGTGGTCCCTGTCTCAACTGCAACCAGTGACGGGCTCAGAAACGGAAAGTCGTTTCCAGGTGGAGGCGCTTGGTCGGGCTATTGAGCGAGCCCGGCGGCGTTGAGCCAAAGACGCCGAGCAGGCCGTTGGGGCGCTCTGTGAAAATGCCTATGACTGAGAGCAGGACGCGCGGGTCCGGCGTGTAGTGGATGGCGAAGCGGTGCGCACGCATGTCGGACTGCTGTGCCAATTCGGAAAAATTGAAAGGCGTCAGCACCGCGTCCTTTTCGATTCGCATGAAGGTGTAACCGAGCAGCAGGTCGTTCTTCTCCTTTTGCCGGCCCACCTGAATCTCCGCCCAGTAGCCGTTATTCTCATGGTTGGGCAGCAACAAATCGGCCCCGCCGGGTCCGGCCGTCACCACGTCATGCGCCTGCGTGTTGGTGACGAAATCGAAGATGAGCGCGACGGGGAAGCGACGGCTGGCCGCGAGGTCGAGCCGCCCTATGAAATCTATCAGGTTGAAGCCTGAGCTGAGCCGCCCGTCTCGATTGACGGCATTGGTGCTGGCCGTCGAGACGCCCAGGTTGACGTTGCCTGTGGCCAGCAGCTCGCGCGGAATCGAAACTTGAGTCGTGATGGTCTGCGCTGGGCTGGTGGCCGTCGCGGGCAGCGTCACCGTCAAGGGGAGTTGCAGTAGATTGCCGAAGAATTGGATGGGGGTGATGTACTGCGTGCCGGAGTAGGAGAGGTTCGTCAGGGCGAGCGTCAGTCCGATTTTTGCGTTCGGCTCAAGACGCGCGCGCACTTGCGCGCCGTAGAGCGCCAGGTCGCGCCCGGCCCGTCTTGATTCGTCAAGGTTGACCGTGCCGTCCGCGTTGCGCACGAAGGCCGAGTTGCGTTCGAGAAAGGGAAGCTGCCAGGCGACGAAGGTCAGGTTCTTGAGCGCGGATTTCTTAAAGCTGCGTGAGTAGGTCTCGCTGAAGCCCTCCGGTTGCAGATCGTTGTCAATCGTCAGCTCTGTGCGCAGCCACGGCACTTCAAATTTCCCGCCCTGCAAGCGCAGGCCCGGCACACTCTTCGGCGAATAGGCCAGGTAAGCGTTGTCGAGGCCGAAAGGTTTCCGATTGAAAAAGTCTGTGAACGTTTGAGTGGTGGCGATGCCGTCGGCGAAGCTGCCCGAGGCGAGCCGGATGCCCCAGTCCAACTCTTTGCTCAACTGTCCGCGAAGACTGAGGCGCGCGCGCAGGCGAAAGCGCTGGCGCGGACTCAGCTCGTTGCCGACGACCGCAGGGTTCGCGGCGTTCGCCAGCGTGTTCAACTGTCCGTAGATAGACTCATAACGCAGACGGACATCACCGCTAAAGCTGATTGAGCCGAACCGGCTGCTAATCTTTTCGTCAGTCTTCTTGACCTGCTCCTCGACGCGCGCCAGTCGAGCGTCTGTCTCCTGCGCCTGCCCCGTGCTCGAAGCGGTTTGCTTCGGGTCGGCGACAGTTAACGGCGCGGCCTGGCTCCCCTGCTCAAGACGCTGGCGCAACTCGTCTATCACGCGCGATTGCTCCAGGAGAGCGGCGCGCAGGCCCCGTAGCTCTTCCTGTTGCTCAAGCAGTTGACGGTGTACTTCGTCGAGGTCCGATTTTATCTCGGACGAAGCCGTGTCGGCCGGGACTTGCGCCATGAGGGCAGGAGCTGAGCCGACGCAGAAGGCGCACAGGAGAAGGCTACGCAGGAGTTTGAACTGAATCATGGCAGACCTCTTTCGGCGAGTCTAAAGCTGGATTGTAGAAGTCGAGCGAGGCGTGAAACTGTGGCTGGAGGGGAGAGGTTCCGGGACAGATATTTAATGCTCTCGGTCGGGGTATAGCTCGGCCATTGAGACGAGGATTTTTCGCGGGCCGACGAAGGCTTCGCGGCCGTGCGACGTTAACATGTTGTCGATTAGCAACGCGTCTCCCTGCTGCCAGGAAAACTTGACGGAGAGCGTGTTGTAAGCCTCGCGGATTTCATCCAGGACAGAGCTTTCGAGCTGGGAGCCGTCGCCGTAATAGGTATTGAAAGGCAGGTCCTCTTCCCGGTACTCTTCCAGTAAAGCTTCAGAGAGCAAAGGGCCTAAACTCGAAACGTGAAAAAAGGCCACGTGCTCGAACCAGACCATCTCCCCTGTCTTCGGGTGGGCGACAATCGCGTCAAAGACCTGCCGCGTGCGCAGACGGCCGCCCTCCCTCCATTCAAAACTGATGCCTGACTGGCGACAATAAGCCTCGACCTCCGCGGGCTCCGTCGTTTGGAAAGCGTCTTGCCAGGTGAGGCCCATCCCGTCGCCGTAGTTGCGCACGTACATCACCTTCCGATCAAGAAACCGCTCTCTCGTGTTCGGGTCGAGCGCGTGCAGGATTTTGCGTCCGTCCGCAATCGGAGTCGCGCCGCCCTGCCTGGCTGGTGTCAGACAGAAGAACCAGAGCTTCATAGGCCAACTCTTCGTGTACGACTGCTCGTTGTGGAAATGTATGGCCTGGTCGGGCGGGTGGTCCGTGGAGGTGTAGACGCCCTGGCTGATTTCCGACCGCGGCGAAGAGCGTTCGCGGTAATCCAGCAGCTTCGGCGAAATGGCCCGCGCCAACGCCTCGAAGGCGCTGGACGTAGCGAGCTTGAAGTTGCGAAACAGGAGAGCGCCGTGCTTGAGCAACTGCGCTTCTACAAGCGCGCGATTACTCGCGGCCCAGGCGGCGAGGTCAAAGCCGTCCGTCTCCGGCTCTAAGACGAGCGGCAAAGTCTCTCCCGATTCGAGCAGGCTCGTCCTGACCGAGAGGCGTTGGGCAACGGATTCCCTTACGTCCAGTTCTTTCATTGTTCATCTACTCTCGAAGGAGCGGCTATTCATACCGCAGCGCAACCATCGGATCGACCCTGGTGGCGCGGCGCGCAGGGATGTAGCTTGCGACGAAGGCGACCGCGGCCAACAGCAACGCGATGCCCGCGAAGATCGTCGGGTCCGTAGCGCTCACACCATAAAGCAGACTCGTCAGGGCGCGTGTCATCAGAAACGCCAGCAGCAGGCCGCCCGCGATGCCGATGAGCGCGAGCCACATGCCCTGCCGGACGACTTGCCACAGCACGTCGCGGCTCCTCGCTCCGAGCGCCATCCGAATGCCTATCTCGCGCGTGCGTTGCGCGACCGAATAGCTGACCGTGCCGAAGATGCCGACGGCCGCCAGGAGCAGGCCGAGCAAGCCGAGGATGCCGACCACGGTCGCCGCCAGTCGGAGCGGGACCAACGAGAAGCCGACCTGATCGACCATCGGCCTCACTTCCAGAATCGGCAAATTCGGGTCGAGCGCCTGCACCTCGCGGCGAATGGCGGCGATGACGCCGGGCGCGTCCGCCGGGGTCGTGCTGACGTGCAGGGTTCCGACCGGAGCGTAGGATTGCAGAAACGAGAGATAGATGTACGGGCGCGGGTCTTCCCCAAGCGTCTCATACTTGCCGTCCTTGGCGACTCCGATGACCTCGACCGTGATGCTTTGCTCCTTGTCGGGAGAATCTATGACGAACGTCCTGCCGACGGCGTCCACAGTGCCGTAGAAGCGTTGCGCCATCGTCTCGTTAATCACGGCCACCTGCGGCCCGTCCGGGAGGTCTGCGCCGCTGAAGTTGCGCCCGCGCACCAGGGGCACGCCGAGCAACTGAAAGTAGCGCTCGTCCACCGCGTTCGCGTCGATTGAGAACGCGTCTTCTCCGCCCGGCGGCTCCTGCCCGGCGACTTTGACCTTGATCGTACTGCCCTCACCGGAGAGCGGCACGAGGCGCGCAAGGCTCACCCCGCGCACGCCCGGCGCGGCTCCGACGCGCTCGACTATCTGCCGGTAGAATTCGCGCGCGCGGGTTTCGTCGTAGCCTTGCAGCGTGAGGTCCAGGAACATCGTGTAAATGCCGTCGGGGTTAAAGCCTGGATTGATCGTGCGCGCGCGCTGCAAGCTCCGCAGGAAGAGGCCCGCGCCGATGAGCAAGACCAGCGAGACAGCGAATTGAGTGATCACGAACACCTCGCGCCCACGCGAGCGGCGCGAGCTTCCCCCAGCCGTTTCGGCCTTGAGCGAAGAGACGACATCGGTCCTGGAGGCTTTGACCGCCGGGGCCAAACCGAAGATGAGCCCCGTCCCCAGCGATACTAGGAGCGTAAAGATCAGGACGCTCCAATCAAGCCCGATCTCAAGCGAGAACTGAAGCCCGCCGGAGGGCTTGAAAGCGAACAGCAGGCTGGTCGTCCAGACGCCCACGATCACGCCGGCAATTCCGCCGATTAAAAAGAGCATCATGCTTTCGGTCAGCAACTGGCGGATGATGCGAAAACGGCTCGCGCCGAGCGCCGTCCTGATGGCAATCTCTTTACTCCTGGCCGCCGCGCGAGCCAGGAAGATGCCGGCGACGTTGGCGCAGGCAATCAAGAGCACCAGGCCGACGACGATCATCAACATGCTCATGAAGACGACAACTTTTCGACGCTCTTTACCCGGCAGCGTCTCCGTCGTCTCCAACGACACGCCCTTACCGCGATTCGTTTCCGGGAACTCCTGTTCCAGTTGGCGCGCGAGCCTGGTCATCTCGGCTTGCGCCTGTTCGAGCGTGACGCCTTCTTTGAGCCTCCCGCGCATCTTCAACCACGCGCTGTCGCGCTTCATCTGATCCTCGCCGGGCCGGGCCTGCGCGTGCATCATCATCGGCACCCAGACGTCCGGCATCATCCCCACCCACATCCCGCCGAAACCCTTCGGGGCGATGCCGACCACCGTGAAAGGATGACCGTTGATGGTGACGTTCTTTCCGACCAGCGCCGGGTCCGAGCCGAAACGCCGTTGCCACAAACCGTAACTCACCACGGCGACCGGATGCGTGCCCGGAGTCTTATCTTCGTCCGGCTGGAAGAACCGACCTTTCTCGGGTCGGGCACCGAGCACGTCGAAGTAGTTGCCGGTGACGATCAGGCCGAAGACGCGCTCAGGAGTCCCCTGGCCCTCGTTTAAGCTGAGCGACATGTAGCTCATGGCGAGCAATCCGTCGAACACCTTATTCTCATCACGGTAATACTCGTAGTCTGGATACGAGAGACCGCGATAGGTCTTCCCGCTGGCGTCGGTCCCGTGAATATCTGCGAGGCGATTTTGCTGGGCGATTCCCGGCAAGGGGCGCAGCAGGACGGCGTTGATGACGCTGAAAATCATCGTGTTGGCCCCGATGCCGATTGCCAGGGAGATGACGACCACCAGCGTGACGCCCGGATTCTTCCACATCATGCGCGTAGCGTAACGCACGTCTTGCCATAGCTTTTGCATGTTCAAACTCTCCTTTATCTCTCGACCCGCGCCGTGCTGCTCATCACCGCTTCAAGCTCTCTCGACGGCATGTGGCCTCGTTCTTCCGCGACCAACTGCCCGTCAAAGAGCTTCAAGGTGCGATCCGCGTAGGCGGCGTATCGCGGGTCGTGCGTCACCATGCAGATGGTCGAACCCGCGCGATGCATCTCGCGCAGGAGGCTCATCACGGCCTCTCCGTTGGTCGAGTCTAGATTCCCGGTCGGCTCGTCTGCGAGCAGGATGGAAGGCTCTCCCGCCACGGCCCGCGCGACCGCGACGCGCTGCTGTTGGCCGCCGGAGAGTTGCGCGGGGTAATGCTTCAGGCGATGCGACATGCCGACTTGCTTGAGCGCATCTTCGACCCGCTGGCGGCGCTCCGCAGCTTTCATGTCCCGGTAGGTCAACGGCAGCTCGACGTTTTCGTAGACGGATAAATCGCCGATCAGGTTGAAGGCTTGAAAGATAAAACTGATCTCCCGGTTACGGATCGCAGCGCGCTCGGACGACGACAGCTTCTCGACAGACTTACCGTTTAGCCAGTATTCGCCGTCGCTCGGCGAGTCGAGCAATCCGATGATGGAGAGCAGCGTTGACTTGCCGCACCCGGAAGGCCCGGCAATCGTGATGTACTCGCCCTTCCTGATCTCTATGTCGATGTTGGATAGGGCGTGCGTCTCAACCTCGTCGGTCAAAAATACCTTGCTCACGTTGACCATCCGCAGGAGCGAATTATCAGGCGAGCCGTTACCGGCAGCGGCCTCCACTGGAGGTCTGGTATTGGTATTCATGAGTTCCTCTTTGTAGTTGGTTGAAAGAGATTAGCCAGGGCCGCGGCCGTGTCTTCGTGATGGCCCTTCTCTCGCAGCGCGTCCAGAACCAGCTCGATGCTCTGGACGGCCGGCGAGGAGTTTTCCGCCGCTCTGAACTTTCTTCCCATCGCTTCAATCTTCACACGGAAAGACGTGTCCTTCTCGATGCGGTTAATCAGGGAGTGAAGCTGTTCGACGGAGACTTTCTGGAGTTCACCCCTGACGCCCAGGCCGTGATAGACGACTCTGGCGGCGATGGCCGGATGGTCTCGAATCATCGGGAATAAAATCATCGGCACGCCGAAGAAGATAGCTTCCTTGACGCTGTTGAAGCCCCCGTGACTCATCATGATTGACGCCTTTTCGAGGATGTCTAACTGCGGGGCCGTCTCGACCAGAATGGCGTTTGCAGGGACGGAGTGAAAATCTTCCGGCTTGAGATGAGCGCCGGTCGTTAAGACCAACTGCCAGTCCGGCCGCGCGGCCATCGCGTCGATGACAGTTTGAAAAAATTTTCGGCTCCCCTGGAAGATGTGGCTCTGGCTGCCGAAGGAGCAGTAAAGAAGCGGCCGGTGCGGGTCCAGCCGCTCCCAGGGAAATGGCACATCTCTGCGCTGTAGGTCGATGGAAGACTCTACGTAGCGACAATTCTTTTTTCTCTCCGTCCCCGGAAAATCGAACTCCTGCGGAGAGAGAATCAGCTCTGGCCAGTTGATGAGCGGCTGATAGGCTGCCTTTCGCTCGGCCCAGGGGTTGAAGAATTGCGTATTCAGAAGCACGAGCGGGAGGCCGAGCCGTGCGGAGATTAAGGCGAAGTCCGGGAGGAACAGATCGATGATCGACAAGTCCGGCTCGACCCGCCGGAAGATTTGATCGAGTTCCTGCCAGAGATAGCGCTCAAGCGGTTGACCCGCCCGGCTCACTTTCAGCAGGACGGCCTCTATGTTCTCGACATTATTCTTGACCGCAGACTCTAAGAGGAAGCCCTTCGGACACAGACCCTCGAAGAGGGCGACGAACTCAAAGCCCTGATTGCGGATGTGCTCTTCAAAGTCCGGCAGCCCCAGGTAACCGACTTGATGGCCGTTCGCTTTCAGCCCCTTGGCGATCTTGAAAGAGGCGTTCAGGTGGCCCGTCTCTGGATAAGAGACGAAGATTATCTTAGCCATTCCCCGTCCCTCGCGACGAAGGGCAGCGTGGTGAGTCCGCCGGGCAGGATATAACCCGGCACAGACGAGACCGCGGCGAGCGCAGACTCAAGCGAAGGGTGCGGTTCGAGTCCCATTCTGCGAACCGCGGCGGGGTCGAGCGACGAGACGAGCAGGAGGCGAAAGCGTTCGGCTTTGCGGCGCAAGCCCCAGGCCGTTTGCCCGTTAATTTTATAGTTCTCTAAAAGCTTCAGGGCCGTCGCACGCGACCCGCCGTCAACGAACCAATCCAGAAAATCGTCGCGCCCGAATCCTTGCGCGCACTCGGCGAGGGCGATCATCGTGCCGCCTTCTTCGAGGACGCCGGAGGCGTGTTCCATAGCCTTATGCGACTGTATGAGGTTGAGGTCGCGCGGCGCGCCCCCGGCGCTGACGATGACCAGCGGGCGCAGTGTCGAAACGGGGACGCTGTGCGTGGCGGCGTAACGCTCGCAGCCAGCGCGATGAGCGTCGCGCCAGTGGCCGGCCGCGACTGAGACGATTTCGCCACGGGCGTTGAGCACCGTGTTGACCATGAATGAAGGACCGAGCAATCGGACGCCCTCTTCCATGTCCTCGTGGACGACATTTCCGTCGAGCCGGCCCGAAGCTATCCCGGCGCGCTTTTCCATAGACACCAGATCGAAGGAGAGCAAGTGGTTCGCTTGAATCGTGCGCTCGGCCGCGCACCCTGGAAGAACCGCTTTCCGCCCACCCGAAAACCCTGCGATGTAATGAAACGAGATGCCCCCTGTGATGATGACGTGCGAAGCTTCCACCAGGCGACGGTTCAATTCGACCACGGTTCCACGGCTCGTGACTCCGAGCCGGACGAGCGCCGCATCATCATTCGCGTCGTGCGGAAAGACGGCCAACCTTTCGGCGACGAGCGGCCCCAGGATTTGCCGAATCTCGGCTGGTGTCGGGGGACGATGGATGCCGCCGCCAATCAGGATGGAGATTTGCTTATCCGCCAGACCACGCCCGTTCAACTGTGACAACAGGAGCGGGGCGATTCGATCAATGCGGGCCGCGCGCGTCGCGTCCGGGACGACGATGACTACCTCGGAAGTGGCCTCGACAATCTCTTCCAGCCTCGGCCCGACGGGTGTTTGAAGCAGGCTGTTGATTTCGACATCGGTGAGAGGCTCCGTGTCAAAGTCGTGCGGGGCGAGGACTGTAAACTGTGCGGGGTCGTACTGGAAGTTGAACGACGATGCGCCGTAACCGAGCGTCACCCTCTCGCCCTGCCCCGCAACGGGAGAGAGTTTTTGATATTGCCTCATCTGTTTTCCCCAAGACCTCAAAGGAGTCGGCTTCAGGCCCGGTCGTCTCTACTGGCCAGAAGTAACCTGACTTCTTCATCTGAAAGCTGATTTATTTGTGCCAGTATTTGATATTTCTCTTCCTCGTTCACGGCCTCGCTCTGCCTCTGTTCGATGGCCGCAGCGAGCCGGGCCACGGTCGGAGACTCGAAGATGATGCGCAGCGGCAGTTCCATCTCAAAAGCCACGCGAAGCCTTGAGGCTAGCTGCGTAGCCAGCAGAGAATGTCCGCCCAACTCGAAGAAGTTATCGTGGACGCCAACCCGCTCCACGCCCAACACCTCTTCCCAGAGCTTGACCAGCGTCTCTTCGACTGGAGTTTGCGGGGCCACGTACTCTTTGCCTGATTCCAGCCGTCCCTCTTCCGGGGCCGGCAGCGCACGGCGGTCGATCTTCCCGTTCGGCGTCAAAGGCAACTCAGCCAACTCCACGAACGCAGAGGGAATCATGTACTCCGGCAGACGCTCCCTCAGATAGCTTCGCAACTCGCCGGCCGAGAGCGTTTCTTCATGCTCCTGCTTGACGAGGTAGGCCACTAAACGCTGCTCTGTGCCCTGCGCCGCCAGGATCACGACCGCCGCGCGCACCGCCGCGTGAGCGTTGAGTGCCGCTTCAATCTCTCCCAACTCGATGCGGTGGCCGTGCAATTTGATCTGCTGATCTACACGTCCGAGGAACTCTATATTTCCGTCCGGCAGATAGCGCGCACGGTCGCCCGTCTTGTACAGCCGCGCGCCGGGCCTTGCGCCGTGCGGGTCCGGGATGAATCTCTCGGCCGTTAATTCAGGTCTCTTCAGGTATCCGCGGACGACGCCGTCTCCACCGATATACAGTTCGCCGGGCACGCCTATGGGGACTGGCTGAAGATACTGGTCTAGAATGAAGATGTCCGTGTTAGCGATTGGCCTGCCGAGCGGGACGCTGCTCCCGACCTGCTCTATCAAGTGCGTCGTAGACCAGATAGTGGTCTCGGTCGGCCCATACATATTGTGAAGCTCGCAGGGAAGCTCAGTCTTCAGTTGCGCCGCGAGTGAGACAGGCAAAGCTTCACCACCCAGCAGCAGCTTGCGAAGCGACTTCAGAGCGCCGAGCGACTCAGGCTCTATCGCCAACATTCGCGCCATCGAAGGCGTACACTGCATGTGTGTAATCTGCTGGCGGGAGATTTGCGCGGCGATTGCATAGTCTTCGTCAGCTTTGAAATCCTGCTGTGCGCCCCCCTGAATTACGACCTTGTAGCCACGAGCCAGAGTCCAAAAGAGTTCCAGAGCAGAGATGTCGAAAGAGATACTCGTGACGGCGAGCCACGTCCCGGCCTCTTCATCCCCGACACGACTATCCATGCCGGCAAAGAAGTTGACCACATTCGTATGGCACACCATGACCCCCTTGGGCTTTCCCGTCGAGCCCGACGTATAGATCATGTAAGCCAGGCTCTGCCCCACCACACCGCTCGCCGGATTCTCCACACGCTCACGCGCCACCGCCTCCCATTCGCTATCAAGCTCGACAACCTCAACCGCACGAGAATGCAGCAACGCACCCAAATGCTCCTGCGTCAACAATATCTTTATCCGCGCATCCTCCAACATGAAACTGAGCCGCTCTCGCGGATACTCAGGATCGAGCGGTACATACGCTCCCCCTGCTTTGAGGATGCCGAGTAAACCAACCACCATCTCGACGGAGCGCTCGACACATATCCCAACCAGCACCTCCGGCCCGACTCCCATTCCTCGGAGATAATGCGCCAGTTGGTTGGCTCTGCTGTTCAACTCTCCATAGGTTATCTGTTGGTTTTCATAAACTATTGCCACGGCCTCCGGTGTCCGCTCGACTTGTTCTTCAAACAACTCATGAAGACAGCGTTGCTCTGGATATTCCTTCGCCGTCTGGTTCCACTCCACCAGCAGTTGCTCGCGCTCGGCCGCGTTGAGGACTGGCAACTCCGCGACGGCTTTTTCCGGCGTGGCGACTATTGCTTCCAACAGCGTCTGGAAGTGCCCACCCCACCTCTCTACCGTCTCTGCCGCGAACAACTCCGTGCTGTACTCAATCGTCCCCGCCAACCCATCTCTGCTCTCCATCAACTCCAACGTCAGGTCGAACTTCGCCGTCTCGTTCGTCGCCCCCGCCGCCTGCAACTCCACCTCGCCCAGCCGCAGCGTCTCGCGCGGGGCGTTCTGTAAGACGAACATCACCTGGAACAGCGGTGAATGACTTAAATCTCTGTCGGGCTGCAACTCTTCCACCAATTTCTCGAAAGGCACCTCCTGATGGCTGTAGGCTCCGAGCGTCACCTCCCGAACCCGCGCAAGTAGTGCTCTGAAGCTCTCCCTTGCTTCCACCTTCGTCCGCAGCACCAGTGTGTTGACGAAGAAGCCGATCAACCCTTCAGTCTCGACTCTCGTGCGATTAGCGATGGGAGTGCCGACGACGATGTCAGCTTGTCCACTTAAGCGTGAGAGCAGCACGGAGAAGGCCGAGAGCAGCGTCATGAACAGCGTGACGCCTTCCGCTCTACTTATCTTTCTGAGTGCTTCCGTTAACTCGGCTGATAACTCTATGCGGTGTACGGCTCCGCGGAAACTCTGGACGGCTGGGCGTGGACGATCTGTCGGTAGCTCCAAGACAGATGGTGCGCCAGAGAGTTGCTCTCTCCAATAAGAGAGTTGACTTTCTAGGACTTCACCAGTGAGCCACTCTCGTTGCCAGAGCGCGTAGTCGGCGTATTGAATAGAAAGCTCTGGTAAGGGTGAGGGCTGCCCCTGTGAGAAGGCTTCGTAGAGGGCAGCGACTTCACGGATGAGGATGCTCATCGACCACCCGTCGCTGACGATGTGGTGCATCGTGCAGAGGAGAATGTGTTCTGTGATAGAGAGTCTCAGAACCTGCACACGGAACAGCGGGCCGAGGGAGAGGTCGAAGGGGCGTTGTGCTTCGGCGGTGGCTAGTCTCTGCGCTTCAGTCTCTCGCTCATCGGCTGCGAGGTGGCTTAAGTTTACGAGTGGCAGCGTCACGTCTGCGGCAGTGGAGATGTGTTGGAGGGGAGAACCTTCTGAGGTGACGAAGGTGGTGCGTAGGACTTCGTGGCGGCGGATGATTTCACTGAACGTCTGTTCCAGTGCTCTGAAGTTCAACTCTCCTTTTAACTGTACGGCCGCCGGCATGGTGTAGACCGCGCTGTTCGCTTCCAACTGGTCAATGATCCATAAGCGTTGTTGCCCAAATGACAGTGACGCCTCTCCAACACGTGGCATGGGTTGGAGGGGTGGCAACAGCACGCCTTCTCCGTTCCTTAGCCCCAACTCGACGGCTTCGGCCAGACTGTCCACCGTGGGCGACTCGAACAACTGCCGCAGCGGCATCTCTATCCCGAAAGCCGTCCGCACACGCGAGATCAACTGCGTCGCCAACAATGAATGCCCGCCCAGCTCGAAGAAGTTATCGTGAATGCCAACTCTCTCCACTCCCAGCACTTCCTCCCAGATGCCTACTAACAGCTCCTCGACAGGAGTCTGTGCCGCTACGTACTCCTGCCCCGCTTCGAGCCGCCCCTCTTCCGGGGCCGGCAGCGCACGGCGGTCGATCTTCCCGTTCGGCGTTAAGGGCAACTCAGCCAACTGCACAAATGCCGAGGGAATCATGTAGTCCGGCAGTCGTTCTTTCAGATAGCTTCGCAACTCGCCATGCTGGAGTTCACGCGCCGCGACTAGATAAGCCACTAACCGCGGCTCACTGCCCTGTGCAGTTAATGTCACGACGGCCTGCTCTATCTCCGGGTGCTGGCCGAGCACCGTCTCAATCTCACCGAGTTCAATCCGGTAGCCGCGCAGCTTAATCTGTTGGTCGATTCTGCCTAGAAATTCAATGTTCCCATCCGGTAGATACTTCGCCAAGTCTCCCGTCCGGTAGAGTCGCGCTCCTGGCTCTGTGCTGAACGGATGCGGGACGAAGCGTTCGGCGGTTAAGTCGGGGCGCTTCAGATAGCCGCGGGCCAATCCGGCTCCGCCGATGTAGAGTTCGCCGGGGACGCCGACGGGCACGGGCTCCAGTTGTGCGTCGAGCAGGTAAATCTCTGTGTTCGCTATCGGCCGCCCGATGGGTACGGCCGAATGCTCAACTCCGTCCAGGCAGGCGTAGGATGTAGCATCTATGGTTGCTTCCGTCGGGCCGTACTGGTTGAACAGGACAGATGAGAGGAGCGTGCTGAAGCGCTGTTGCAGTGCGCGGCTGAGAGCTTCGCCGCCGCTAAAGACCAGCCGGAGACGACTTGATTGCAGGCCGGGTTGTTCGAGTAAGACCTCCAGGTGTGCTGGCACAAAATGGGCCACGGTGACTTGCTGCGCGACGAGCAACTCGACCAGATGCTCGCTGTCCTGCATCTCTTCGGACGAGCCGACGATGAGCGCGGAGCCAGCCAGCAAGGGCGCGAAGAACTCCCAGACTGAAAAGTCGAAGCCGAAGGCGGCCCCCTGTAGCACGCGGTCGTAGGAGGTCAGGGGATACACGTCCTGGCCCCAGAGAAGACGGTTGCAAACGGCCTGGTGCGTAGCTAGAACGCCTTTAGGTTGGCCTGTGGAGCCGGACGTATAGATGACGTAAGCCAGATTAGCAGGCGTCACTTTGCCGGCAGGATTTTCTTCGCTCTCTCTTTGTATCGTGTCCCACTGTGAATCCAGGTAGAGCACGTCAGACCCATAGTCCGGTATTCGTTGAGCCAACCGCTGCTGCGTGAGAAGTAGAGAAACCTGAGCATCCTCCAACATGAAACCGAGCCGCTCTCGCGGGTACTCAGGATCGAGCGGTACATACGCTCCCCCGGCTTTGAGGATGCCGAGTAAACCAACCACCATCTCGACGGAGCGCTCGACACATATCCCAACCAGCACCTCCGGCCCGACTCCCATTCCTCGGAGATAATGTGCCAGTTGATTCGCCCTCCGGTTCAACTCCGCATACGTCACCTGTTCATCTTGATAGACAACTGCCACGGCCTCCGGTGTCCGCTCCACTTGTTCTTCAAACAACTGATGAAGACAGCGTTGCTCTGGATATTCCTTCGCCGTCTGGTTCCATTCCACCAGCAGTTGCTCACGCTCGGCCGCGTTGAGAACGGGCAACTCCGCGACGGCTTTTTCCGGCGTGGCGACTATCGCTTCCAACAGCGTCTGGAAGTGTCCGCTCATCCGCTCAATCGTCGCCGCGTCAAATAAGTCTGTGTTGTACTGCAAAGAGCAGGCCAGCCCGTCTGTTACTTCGGCCATCATGAGCGTCAGGTCTACCTGGGCTACTCGCTGTTCGAGGGCCAGGGATTCAAACGTCAACTCGCCTAGATTGATGCGCGCATCTGCTTCCCCGAGCGCGAATGACGCCATCCCCTCTTTGTCCAGCAGGTGGGCTTTCTGCAAGACGAACATGACGTTGAAGAGGGGCGAATGGCTCGGGTCGCGAACCGGCTGCAAGCGCTCGACCAACAGGGCGAAGGGATAATCCTGATTCTCGAAAGAGGCTAGAACACTGCGGCGCACGTCGCCCAGAAACTCTTCAAATGTCTGTCCTGTTGAAAAGTCCGCGCGGAGCACCACAGGGTTCACGAAGTAGCCAACCATGTCGCTCACCGCCGCCCAATTTCTTCCCGCCGTGGGCGAGCCGACCAGGATCTCTTCCTGATGAGTGTAGCGGTGGAGCAAGACCTGTAGGGCGGCGAGTAAAGTCATGTACAACGTGGCCCCGCGGTCGCGGCTGAGCGTCTTGAGTCCTACGGTCAACTCCGAGCTGAGCGCAAACGCATACGAAGCGCCGCGGTAGGTCTGGACACGCGGCCGTGGACGATCAGTCGGCAGATTCAGGAGCGGCAGTTCACCGCCCAGTTGCTGCTGCCAGTACGTCCACAGCCGCTCTCCTTCGGGGCCTGAGAGCATCTCCTCCTGCCACCTGACGTAATCCGTGTATTGCAGAGGCAGCGGGGCGAGCGTCGCCTGCGTGCCGGTCTTTTCGGCTTGATAGAGAATCTCCAGCTCGTGCATCAGCACGGCCAGCGACCAAAAATCGACGACGATGTGATGGACCGCCAGCAGCAGGACGTGCTCGCGGGCCGACCGCGCGAAGAGACTGAGACGCAGGAGCGGGCCCTCTTCCAGGTTGAAGGGAGCGTGGGCTTCGTCAATCAGAACCTCGCCCAGCGCCGTTTCACTCCAGGCCGTGGCGTCCGCCTCCCTGAAGTGAACTTCCACGTACTCGTGTATGTGCTGGACGGGTCCGGCGTCTCCCGAAGTGAAAGTCGTCCTCAACGTCGGGTGGCGATCAACCAGCGCCTGAAAGGCGCGTCGCAAAGCCGCCACGTCCAGCTCGCCCGGAATGCGTACGGCGGAGACGATGTTGTAGGCCGTGCTTTCGGGCGCGAGCTGGTAGAGAAACCAGAGAGCCTGTTGACCACGAGAGAGACGATGCTCGGCGGCGGAAGCCGCAGCCCCCTGCGCGGCCTTCAGGAGTGATGCGGGAGATGAGGGGAGCTGCGCTAATTGATGGCAGGCAAGCTCGGCAAGAGCGGTGATACTCGGACCTTCAAAAAAGCTGACGATGGGCAAGAGCACACCCAGATGGGCCTCGATCTTATGCTTCAGCTCGATAGCCAGCAACGAGTCCAGTCCGTAGTGCGAGATGGGCCGGTCCAGCTCTATCTGTGAAGCTTCGGCTCCGAGCCTGGCGGCGAATAATCTCGCCAGCCAGTTTTCAATCTCCTCCCTGCTCTGTAGAGGAGAGGTTGGGACGGCCGGCAGCCACTCGCTGTCTGTGACGACGCGGCTCCGGCATTCGGCGACGACCTCCAGACTGCGCTCTAAAAACCCGGCCCGGCACAGATGCCTTTGAATCTTCCCGCTAGACGTTTTCGGAATCGTCCCGTGCTTGATGAGCACGACCGCGTGCGGCTCTACCTCGTGCTCTTCGGCGACCGCGCGGGAGATGCTTCTCATCGCGGCGTCCAGGTCTGAGCAGTGGTGGTCAACCTCCTGAACAATGACCAACTGTTCTTCGTCTCCGACCTCGACCGAAAACGCCGCCCCGCAACCCGGCCGCAGCGCCGCGTGTACCCGCTCCGCCGTCAACTCTATGTCCTGCGGGTAATGGTTCAACCCGCGGATGACGATTAAGTCTTTGAGCCGCCCCGTCACGAGCAGCTCGCCGGAGGCCCAGGCCCCTAAATCTCCCGTGCGCAGGAACGGGCCTTCGCCCGTCTCCGCGACGTAGGCGTGAAACGTGCGCTCCGTCTCTTCAGGCTGATTCCAGTAGCCCTCCGCGACGCTTCTGCCCGCCACCCAGACCTCGCCCACTTCATTCGCCTGGCACCTGATTAAGGTGTCCGGGTTGACGATGAGAATCTGCTGTTCGAGCAAGGAGGCCCCGCAGCAAACCAGGCTTTGTTGGTCCGCGCCGTCGGGCGGAGTCTCTATTACCAGACCGGCCTTGAGGGCGCCGGCTTGAACCCTTTTGACGCGCGGCGGCAGAGACTTGAAACCGCCGGAGACCATCAGCGTGGCTTCGGCCAGGCCGTAGCAGGGATAGAACGCTTCGGGGCGGAATCCGCACGGGGCGAAGGTTTCGGAAAACCGCTCAAGCGTCTCGTGTCTGACCGGCTCCGCGCCGTTAAAGGCTATGCTCCACGCGCTCAGGTCGAGCGTGGCGCGCTGCTCGGCCGTGATCTTGCGCACACACAGGTCGTAGGCGAAGTTGGGGCCGCCGCTCGTCGTCGCTTTGTAGCGCGAGATGGCTTGCAGCCAGCGCACGGGGTGCTGCAAGAAAGCGGCCGGCGACATCAGGACGACGGGCAAGCCGCCGTAGAGCGGTTGCAGCAAGCCGGCCATGAATCCCATGTCGTGGAAGGTGGGCAGCCAGGAGACGTAGCTGTCGTCGGGCGTGTGCTCGCAGGCGTGGTAGACCAGGGCCGCGTTGTAGAGCAGGTTGGCGTGTGTGAGCATCACGCCTTTGGGCGCGCTGGTCGAACCCGAAGTGTACTGCAAGAAGGCCAGCGCCTCGCCGTTGACGGCCGGCTCCTGCCAGACGCTTTCGCCTGCGCTCTCGCCGGCGGTGTCGGTCGCCAGCCAGCGCAGCGGCTGCAAGTAGGGGTTCTGTGAAAAGCCTGGCGCGACGCGCGACAGAATGGTCGAGGTCGTCAGCGCGACGGCAGCCTGCGCGTCAGCCGCGATGGCCTGCAAGCGCAGCAACGAACGGTTGCGGCGCGGCGGATAGGCCGGCACGGCCACCGCCCCCGCGTAAAGACAGGCGAAGAAGGCCGTGATGAATTCCAGCCCCGGAGGATAAAGCAGCAACACGCGGTCTCCGGTCGCCACCACCGGCTTGAGCCAGGCGCTGAGGGACCGCGCGCGCCGGTCAAGCTCGCCGCAAGTTAGCGTGAGTTCTTCCTTCTCGCCGTCAACCAGAAACGTGTAGAGGACTTTCTCCGGCTGATGCAGCGCACGCAGTTGTAACAGCTCAACCAGGGTCTGCGGTTGAGCGGAGGCAGAGAACTGCGGCTCGCCGAAAATGATCGAGGAGGTGCTCATGAGAACTTAATGCGGCAGAGCGTGGACTAGAACGTGAAGGACTTGCTGACCATCGTCACATCGCTGTAGGAAGTGAAAGGCACAGGGGCCGGCATCATGTAAGGGGGCCGGGGCTTGAAGGAGGGAAGCTCTTTTTCCGGCAGCCCGTATGATTGGTCTACGATTCTCAGCTTCAGCGGCCGGGACGACTTGACGAAGACGGTCAACTCGACGCCCTCGTCCGGCACGCCGTAATAGTTCACGCCCCAGCGGTCGCCCAACTCGCCCTGCGTTCGCACCTGTGCGTAATCAATCCGCTTGTCGTTCACCATGTCGCCTACGACTTCCACCTCGGAATCCGCCTGGACAGAGATGACGGGAGCTTTCCTGGAAGAGCTTGCGCGCAGGCGCAGCTGCCGGACCCCCTTGCTGGTGTTATCGCTGAGCAGCGTGAGCTGTGGAGCGTCGAGCGTTATGGCCGGGGCCGTCCCGAACAGATATTTTTTGGAGCTGGCCGGGAAGAAGTTGTACAAAGCGTCCTTGGTGGGCGTGGCGGACAGATACTGCGCCGTCCATTCGTCTGTGTTGACATCGGAGCTGACCCAGATGGCCTTCCCCGTATCCGCGTCGAGAGCGTAAAAGAGGTCGTTCGGCCTCGGATGCTCTGTGTCGAAGCCGGAGGTCAGGCTGCCGATTCCGATGAGGACGATAGAGAGCACGAGCGCCGTCGCCGGCAGCCACCACTTGCCGGGCCTGCGCATCAGGCCGATGGCCGGCAGCAGCAGTGTCAGGACGAGCACGACAGGGATCATCACCAGCCCGTACCCGACCATCCGAAAGGCTATAAACGAGAGCGCGATGATCGGCGCGAGCAGCAAAATTCCGGGCACGGCGCTCAGGAGAAAGACGGCCAGCCTCTTGAGCGGCCCCGGCTCCTGCTCTTTCGAGGTGAAGAGATAGGCGAGCCCTATCAGCATGGAGCAGAGCGGCCAGGTGAACAGGTAACTTGTACCCGGCAGCAGCAGGCTGGACAAGAGCATCAGGACGGCCCACCAGACCAGACCGCCGACCATCAAATCCTCCACACTCGCTCTTCTCCGAAACCGGATGTAGATAGCCGCCGTGAGCGCAAGCGTCAGCGCCACGAAGCTCGCCACGTAGACGTTCCTGTTATAAGTAGTCCCCTGAAGAATCGTCCTGTACCCGCTGTGCAGCAGTATGACCAGGACGGAGACGACGGAGACGATGATAGCGGCGCTCAGCATGCTGAGGAAGAGCGCGAGAAATCCAGCCATGACGCCTGAGAACGAGAGCCGCCCTTTCTTAAATCCGATGACCATGACGGCGACCAACCCGGCCAGGACTAGAAGGCTGAAGAGCAGCGCCCAGATTGCCGGATAACGAATCAACGGCGAGCCCGCGACGCCGAAATAGACGGCGTTGCCCTCTCGCATGTTCGCCAGAGTTCCGTTGCCGAAAGCCCGCGCCAGCGCCAGCAGGCTCGCCCCCTGGTGCTGCAAACTCCCCTCGTCGATGCGCTCGAAGCTATCGAGCGCGGCGTGGTAGTGCGTCAGCCCGCCTATATAAGCCAGGTTCAGGCCCGGAAGACCTGCGTCCTTAAAGATGCTCAAATCGGTTTCGTTAGGAAGCACGCGGTACATTTCGTAGAGCGCGGAGTTGGTCAGCGGACGCTCGTCGGCTCTCGCCAGCTCTCTGATGAGCCGCCCGTTCTGGCTGCTCGTCTCGAACATCAGGGAAGGGCCGCGATTGCCGCGGGCCTCCAGGTTGATGACGAGCCCCACGTCTTTGGCCCACGGGTGGCTTTCGGCAAAAGCCTGCGCCCCCAGAAGTCCGACCTCTTCGCCGTCCGTGAATAAAAAGATCACGTCTCTCTTTAACTGCGGGCCTGACTTCAAGGCGCGCAGAGTCTCAAGCATCCCGGCCACCGCCGCGCCGTCATCGCTCGCGCCGAAACTCGTCGGCACAGAGTCATAATGGGCGACGACGAGCAGCGCCTTGTCGGAGCCGCCTTCGGCCCCTGCGAGTCGCGCGACGATGTTATGCACAGTTCCGGCGCGGAAAGGCGACCCCCACTTCTGATTGATGACGGTGGTCGTCTGTATCTCCGGACTCAGCCCCGCCGCGCCCAACTCGCCCATGATGTAGTCGCGCACCTCGCCTGCGGCCTGCGAGCCTATGGGGCGTGGGGCTTTAGTAATTGCCGCCAGGTGCTTCATCGCGCGCCCCGAAGAGAAGGCGGCCGGCGGCGCGTCAACCGGGACCGGCCCCGGATAGGTGAGTTGGGAGAGCGCGAGCAGGACGACCGCGACGGCGAAGAGGCCGGTCAGAAGACCAATCGCCAGATCGCTCGTCAATCGTGCCGGCCACAAGGAGCGCCGTGGTTTAGCGTGGGCGAGTGCTTCAGCCATCGATGTATCTCCTTCACGAGAACGTCTAAGCTTGGTTGGCGGCCTCTTCCATCTTTTTCCTGAGACTCAGCGGCCGCATATCTGTCCAGACCTCTTTAATGTAGGCCAGGCATTCTTCCTTCGTGCCGGTCTTGCCGGCATCGTTCCAGCCGAGCGCGTTTTCCCTGTGCGCGGGCCAGATCGAATACTGCTCCTCGTGATTCATCACGACCTTGTAGATCATGTTGTCTTCTCTCTCGTCTCTAGCCATTTTTATCTCCCTTCGGTTATGTAGCTCTTGTCCCCGACGCCCGAATGCGGCGCGGACAAAGTAGCCTCAAAGAATTCCTGTAAGGGCCGTATGTGGGCCTCCTGCTTAAACCACTCGCCGGCGAGGTCCTCAAGCATGTGATGTTCGGAGAGCATCTGGTCGCCCACCCAAAACCTGATGACCGGATGCAGAAAGGCGCTGCGCGCGGCGTGTTCTGGGCTGGGGTTGCGAGGAATGTTGAAGGGGTCGTTCTCGACCTTGCCGAACTCTAAAGTCACCGTGTAGTGCAGGCTCTTCCCCAACTCGCTCTTCCTGACATAAGCCAGGGGCATCTCTTCGTAGTATTGCGCCTCACCGCCTGGGTCCTGGACGACAATCAGGTCGCAGAGAAAGCCGAACTGCTGCCAGAGCGCCGAGCTGGTATTGACTCTTCCGATCACGGCCTCGACCAAATCTTGACTCGTCGCGCGAACTGTTCGGCGCGGCCATTCGACGTTGTGATACTTCTGTTCAAAGATGCGATAGAGCGCCCGCACGTTATAGCGAAAGCCGTGGATGAACCCCGAAGTCGCTTTCTTATAATCAAGAACCTGCGTGAGCGTGCCGGCGAAGTAGAGGTCTTTGACGTTGGTTGATTCCCACTCGCTGGTCTGCGCCGGGAAGCGGTTGTTGAGCGTCAGCGCCGGGCGGCAGCCCTCGTCGAAGATCGTCGAGTCGAATTGCCAGCCTGTGCAGACCAGCACCCGGTCATAGAGCAAGTCCTCCCGCTCGCCTTCGGCGTGCGAGTAGCTGACGGACACAGCGATTTTCCCGTCCCGGCGCTCTAATTTCTCCACCGTCGCGTCAAGCACAGCGTTCTGTGACTTCAGTTGATAGGTGTCCAGGAAGTTGTTATTGACGGCGCGCAGATGCCCTACAAAGTGTGTCTTCCAGGCCATCGAGACAGGGTTCGGGCTGGCGACGTGGATGATGGCGGCCGCGCCTATGAGATTGTCTGCGCTCTCGAACGCGGAGTTCCCCTTCCCGATAATCAACACCCGCTGGTTCCTGTATTCGGCCGGGTCCACAGACATCTCCGTGTAGTTCTCTCCAAGCTCGATCCCCTCGATCTCTGGCACGTAGGCTTTCGTGAACCCTGTTGCGACCACCAATCGCTCGCATCCGTACCGCTCTCCGTCACCAGTCTCCAACGTGAACCCGCCATTTTCCCCACGACTAATCCGCTTCACTTTCTTCCCGTATTTAATCTTCAACTGGTAATGCCGAGCATAGTCTTCCAGGTACTTAACCATCTCATCAGCCCTTGGAAAGTAGCTCTCGCTGTAATGCTTGAAGAGCATCTCGTCGCTGTCTCCCAACAGTGAGTTCCAGTCGAACCGTAGATTGATTTCGGGATCGGTATATCCTGTATATATCTTGTTGTTCGAGATCAACTGTCGGTGCCGTGGGAACCGTTTGAAGAACGTGCCGGCGCTCTCGCCGGCTTCGAGGATGAGGTAATCGCGCCCCGCCTGCTGGAGGTGGTAGCCGAGTTGGAGTCCGGCCGGGCCGGCCCCGATCACGAGGTATTGGGTCTGCTGTGCTGGATGAGTGCCGTTGTCGTTCATCTCTCTCTCCTCTGGTAAGTAGCTATCTCAATCTCTTGGGTCGTCGCGTCCGTCAGGGTCTGCCGGTCGCTGATGCGGGCCGTGGATGGCGGCGTCCCACTGAGCTTCCAGCTCATCCAGGATGTGCTGCTCGGCGATCAGCTTTGAGCCTTCAAAGCGCCTGATGACGGGGTGAAGCTGTGGGTTCAGATGAGCCTCGGTCGGCTCGACGTAGCGATTGAAGTTGAAGGGATATTCTGTGTAGTCCGGGCCGTATTCCAGTCACGGCCTCGACCAGGGCTTGACTCGTCGCGCGAACTGTTCGGCTAGGCCACTCGACGTTGTG
Source organism: uncultured Acidobacteriota bacterium (assembly GCA_963848875.1). Lineage (GTDB taxonomy): Bacteria > Acidobacteriota > Blastocatellia > Pyrinomonadales > Pyrinomonadaceae > QHXM01. The sequence continues at coordinate 1,054,438 of CAWKFJ010000005.1, read as the reverse complement.
GTACGCGGTGTGAAGCCGCTCTCACTCAGCAGCAGTTTGCTTGCTTACTTTATTTGTGCAACAACGCCCCGTCACGGTGCTGTCAGCACAGATGACCGCATAGCACTTAAATATTCATACTGGGAAGGCAGTGTATCGCATAAATAATCGGCTCGCTCTTTAATCGCACGGAAAGTGGCCCGAGCCTTTCGATCATTTATATGAGCTAAGGCCGGTAAGATATCTTCAGGACGATAACCAAGGCCGAGTAACATGACAGAATATGAGTAAGATTCAAACCCGTGATAGTTCTGGTTAATGTTCCTGTTATTTGGCAATCGGATCTTCCATAATTTTAGACGTTCCTTTAATGCTTCCGGGATCATAAGCTCATGCCTTGTTGCTTCCCAGAAGGGCGTATCACATCTGCTACTACAATAATAATGAAGAATCAAGAAATCTCGGATGCCATCAATACAATTTGCGACAGCCTTATTGTAGCTTTTTACCAACTCGTCATTGAATGATTTATCAGGGAAGTCGGCAACCAACTGTTCGATTCCATGCTGAATGAAGAATATGCCGGTAGACTCCAAAGGCTCAACGAATCCGCTGGAGAGTCCGATGGCCACACAGTTTTTCACCCAGGAGTTTCTATTGCGCCCAATCCGCATCTTTATATGTAAAGGATTAAGATTGTCAGATGCGCTGCCCAAGTGCTCTCTAAATTCCTTCTCTGCCTCTTCCTGCGAGGCGAATGCGCTTGAGTAAACGTATCCAGTTCCGTCTCTTCCGTAGAGCGGTATATTCCAAACCCATCCCGCGCTCAGCGCGGTCGCCGTCGTATACGGATTAATACCTTCCGTAGCAATGTCTCGTGGCACTTGCAGCGCGATGGCGCTGTCACATAGAAGAGAATTGGAAAAAGGAATGAATGGTTCACCGAGCGCCTTATTTATTAGTAATCCCCTAAAGCCGGTGCAATCTATAAATAAATCCCCTTTAATATCGCCATGTTCTTTGGTAGCGAGATGAGCAATGCTTCCGTCTTCCGCCAGTTTTACATCCAGCACCTCGTCAAGAATTTGTTCTACTCCATTTTGCATGGCAAAATCTTTCAGGAAATTAGCCAGCAGGCTTGCATTAAAATGATAGGCGTATGGATACTGTATTTTTAAGTCTAAGAGCACATTCTTTTGAAATGCTTGCTCAGGCTTAAATTGCTCCTCAACTTTACTATCGAAGACTCTCCCGTCCAGATATCTCGGAGACCTCTTCCTATCGCACAACGCAGGTATGGTAAAGCAAGAGTAATCGTATGCATTCATATCCTCTTTAAGTTTTAGCCACCACTCAGCGATATTGAACCCATCCACGATTTCATATCGCTGAAAGGGATGATAGAAGTGTTGCCTTTCCGCATTCCAGTTGACGAATTTAATCGCAAGTTTATAAGCGGCATTGCACGATGGCATCCATTCGCGTTCATCTAAGCCCAAAAAATCGAAGAATAATTTGATGGTGCTAAATGTAGCTTCTCCCACCCCAATGGTTGAAATAGTGGCTGACTCTACGAGATTAATCTGAACACTTTCGCCGAGGGCTTTGTTTAAGTAGGCGGCTGTCATCCATCCTGCCGACCCGCCTCCGACTATAATAACGCTCTCAATTTTTTGTCGCATGTTTTACTTAGCTCCTCGTGAGTCTGAATTTATTTGCTCGTCGCCGTTACTTCAACCGAAAAAGAACTTTCATTTCATGCTCCGCTTGACGTTGAAAGAAGCTCAAAAGATGCGGGCCGTGGATGGCGGCGTCCCACTGAGCTTCCAGCTCATCCAGGATGTGCTGCTCGGCGATCAGCTTTGAGCCTTCAAAGCGCCTGATGACGGGGTGAAGCTGTGGGTTCAGATGAGCCTCGGTCGGCTCGACGTAGCGATTGAAGTTGAAGGGATATTCTGTGTAGTCCGGGCCGTATTCCAGCGTGACAAGGTAGTAATGCTCCTGCTTGCCGAAGGCGCTCGTGTGAACGTAGTCCGTCGGCACATCCTCGTAATAGAGAGCATCCTCGCCCTGGCCCGAAATGACTATCACATCGCAGAGAAAGCCGAACTGCTGCCAGAGCGCCGAGCTGGTATTCAGCCGCTTGATGATAGCGTTGACCAGCGCCTCTGGAAGAGGATCGAGCCGGCGATGAGGCCATTCCATGTCGTGATACTTCTGTTCAAAGATGCGATAGAGCGCTCGCACGTTATAGCGAAAGCCGTGGATGAAGCCGGACGTTGTCTTCTTGAAATCGCGCATCTGCGTGAGCGTGCCGGCGAAGTAGAGGTCTTTGACGTTGGTTGATTCCCACTCGCTGGTCTGCGCCGGGAAGCGGTTGTTGATCGTCAGCGCCGGGCGGCAGCCTTCGTCGAAGATTGTCGAGTCGAATTGCCAGCCCGTGCAGACCAGCACTCGGTCATAGGCAATCTTTGTCCGTGAGCCGTGCGCCTGCTGATAGCTAAAGCTCACCAGGAAGCGCCCATCCTGCCGCTCGATTCGGTCAACGCTCGCATCGAGCACCCCGTTTTGTGATTTCAGCAGATAGGTGTCCAGCAGGTTATTGTTGACGGCGCGCAGATGCCCTACAAAATGTGTCTTCCAGGCGAACTTAAGCGGGCGCGGCCCCACGACGTGAATCACGGCGGCCGTCGCGATGAGGTTCTCCGCGCTCTCGAACGCGGAGTTCCCCTTCCCGATAATCAAGACCCGCTGATTTTTATACTCGGCCGGGTCAACAGACATCTCCGTGTAGTTCTCCCCAAGCTCGATCCCCTCAATCTCTGGTACGTACGCTTTCGTGAACCCCGTCGCGACCACTAATCGCTCGCACCTGTATCTCTGGCCGCCTTCGCTCTCTACTATGAATCCGCCGCCTTCGCTCTTCCCGATGCGCTGCACCTTCACTCCATATGCAATCTTCAACTGGTAGTGCCGGGCGTAATCCTCCAGGTATTTGACCAACTGGTCGGCCTTCGGAAAATAATCCTCGCTGTAGTGCTTGAAGAGCATCTCGTCGCTGTCCCCTAACAGTGAGTTCCAGTCGAACCGCAGGTTGATCTCCGGGTCGTCATACCCCGTGTAGATTTTGTTGCTCGAGATCAACTGCCGGTGCCGCGGGTAGCGTTTGAAGAACGTGCCGGCGCTCTCGCCGGCTTCGAGGATGAGGTAATCGCGCCCCGCCTGTTGGAGGTGGTAGCCGAGTTGGAGTCCGGCCGGGCCGGCCCCGATCACGAGGTATTGGGTCTGCTGTGCTGGATGAGTGCCGTTGTCGTTCATCTTTCTCTCCTCTGATTGGTTTGTCACGCCAGTCTTTTTCAAGCTGAGGTTTATGCGGTGGTGTAATCGGGAATCGTGCGGACAGCTTTCAGGGCGTCCTGCAAGAGGCTCAAGGTGTGCTGCGCCGAAGAATCGAAAAGCTCGCCTTCACAGAGCCGCTGCATCAAAACACGGTCTTCGCTTTCGGCGACGACCCGGCTGAAGATCGGCGCAAACTCGTAGAACAAGCGCACGAGGTCGTGCCAGACCATCACGCCCGGACGCAGCATTTCGTCGTAGCGGGCCAGAGATTCTTCGCTGATGTCGCCGGTCGCCAGGGCTTGAAAAATCACCTCGGCGGCGAATTTCGCAGAGTGTATGGCCGCGCTGATTCCCGAAGAGAAGACGGGGTCTAGAAAGAAAGCGGCGTCTCCGAGCAGGAGCCAGCCGTCGCCCGCGAACCTGTCCATGATGTAGTTGTTCGTGCCGTCCATCCGAAACTCGCGCAACTGTGTGGCGTTCTTCATGCGCGCGGCCAGAGTCGGGTTGAGCCCCGTAGACCACTGGAAAAACTGATTAACGTCCTCGCCGGATTTGACGAAGTGCTCGCGGTCTGTGACGACGCCGACCGAGGTGATCTCGTCGTCAATCGGAATTTGCCAGGCCCACCCGCGCCCTAGACGCAAGAGATGGATGTGCGTGAAATTGGCCGTGCTGCTCTTGCCGCGGTCCACGCCGTTGAACCAGCTATGCAGCGCCAGCTCCGGGGAGTTGGTTCTTCTCTTCTGAAGCTTCAGTTGCCGCCCAAGGATTCCGTCCTGCCCCGAAGCGTCCACGACCAGGCGGCACTTGAGCGCGATTCTGGCCCCGCCGATTTTGACCGTCACGCCGGTGGCTTTGCCGTGCCGGTTGAAATTGATGCGCTCGACCAGCGCCCCGGAAAACATGCGCGTGCCGTGTGCGTAGGCTTGTTTGAGCAGCAGGTCGTCGAACCTCGCGCGGTCCACCTGATAGGTATGTCCGCCGAGGCCGCGCAAGTCCCAATCCGTCTGCACGTCGTCATACCAGGATGTCCAGGACACCCCGCCCTTGACGATGAATCGCTCCCGCTCCATGACGGGGAGAAAATCTATCTCGTCCAGAATGCGGTTGGCGGCGTAAGAGAGCGACTCGCCGACGTGCGAGCGCGGATGATGCGTCTTGTCGATGATGAAGTGGTCTATCCCGGAGCGGCCCAGATAGTTTCCGAGGACTGCTCCGGCCGGCCCCCCGCCGATGATGATGACTTCGGCGTCCAGCCTTTTCGACTGCATAGAACTCGGCATCAGCCCGGCGGCCACGTTCGGCGTCGGAGCCTTCGCCCCACTTGAGCCGGAACTCTGGCCGGAATAATCGAGCCCCATGACTTCAAAAATCTCGTCGCGGATGCTCAGGTATTCGGGCGAGTCCAGGTCGCGCGGGCGCAGCAGATTGACATCAATCACGGTGGCGATTGTGGCCGGGCGCTGGCTCATCACGACCACGCGGTCGGCCAGTTGCACAGACTCTTCAACGTCGTGTGTGACGAACAGGATCGTCTTCTTCTCGCGCTGCCAGATTTGTACCAGTTCCGCCCGCATCCGCAGCCGGGTCAGAAAGTCGAGCGCGCCGAACGGCTCGTCCATGTAGAGGATGTCTGGGCTGGCGGCGAGGGCGCGTGCGATCTCCACGCGCTGCTTCATGCCGCCGGAAATCTCGCGCGGGTAGGCTTTCTCGAACCCGTTCAGACCGACCATCTCGATGTAGCGAGTCACGACCTCCTGGCGCACCGCTGCCGGTTTGTCCAGGAGACCGAAGCCGACGTTCTCCTCAACCGTCAGCCACGGAAAGACGCCGTTCTCCTGAAAGATGAAGACGCGCTTCATGTTCGGGCTCGTGACCTCCGTGCCGTCAATCAAGACCTGGCCGCTCGTGGCGTTGATAAAACCGGCGATGATGTTGAGCAGGGTTGACTTGCCACAGCCGGAAGGGCCGACGATGCAGACCAGCTCGCCCTCCGGCACTTCCAGGTTGATGTTTTCCAGGACGGGGACGCCTCCCTTCCCGGAACTGCCGAGGGAACGACGCGGATCAGCAAAATCCTTCCAGAGATTTTGCACGACGATTTTAGAAGCAGCTTGCATAGCCTTAGCCTCTCGATGTTAGTTATTTCTTGTGTTCGGGGAGAGCGGGTTCAAACGCGGGCGGGAAAGTTCTTACCTGTTAAAGCCCCAACGCACTTCGTCCAGGCGCTCAAGGCGGCGGACGAGAAAATCCAGAGCCAGCCCGATCAACCCGATGAGCATCATCCCCGCCACCACTAGGTCGTAGCGCATACCAGCGTTGCGCGCGTCGATAATCAGATAGCCGAGGCCCGAATTGACCGCGATCATCTCGGCCGCGACGACCACCAGCCAGGCCACGCCCAAGGCCAGGCGGATGCCCGTGATGATCTGCGGCAAGGTGGCCGGAAAGACAATCTTCCTGAATAAGGTCAGTCCTTTGACTCCGAAATTACGGGCCGCGCGCAGGTGTACGAGTTGGATGTTCTGGACGGCGGCGATGGCCGAGGTCGTAATCGGGAACAGACTCGCCAAAAAGATCAGAAAGATGGGAGCCAGGTCGCTGACCCCGAACCAGAGGATCGCCACCGGAATCCAGGCAATCGGCGAAATGGGGCGCAAGACCTGGATGGCCGGATTGAACGCGTCAAAAGCGCGGCCGAACCACCCCAACAGCAATCCCAACGGAACGCCGACCAGCAGCGCCAGCAGGAACCCCGCCGAGACGCGAAAGAGCGAGGCCACGATGTACTTGAAGAGCACGCCCCTTCTGATCAGCTCGATCAACCCCCAGAAGACCTGCGTGGGTTTGGGAAAGATTTGGCTGCCCGTCCAGCTCACCGCAGCTTGCCAGATCAGGATAAAGACGGCGGCCACAATCAGCGGCAGGATGATCGGTTGGTAGCGTGATCTCATTTTTTCGGTCCCTCCCAGTCGTAGGCGGTCGCGCCCTGCGCCTTCTCGGAAAAGCTGGGGTCTGCGTACTGCTCAAAAGTCACAGAGGCGTTGAGAATCCCCGCCTCGCGCGCCAACTGCTCGATCTCCTCGAAATCTTTTCTGAGCAGGGAAAGCTGCGTATAAGTGACGCGGTCGGGCGGCGTGCTCAGGACGTATCGCAGCAGGCGCGGGTTCTGGTTGTAGTACTGCTGGCTGACATCCTCGGCGGCCTTCATCCGGTGATCCTGGCTGACGTCGAGCCACTTGCCGCTCTTGGCGATGCCGTCAACCAATTTCTGAACCCACTCGGGATGCTCCTTGATCATCTGCTCGTGGACGACGAGCACGCAGGAAATAAACTTGGGCCAAATATCCTTAGCCTGGTAAAGCACTCGGCCGTAGCCTTCGAGTTCGGACTGCGCCATGAAAGGCTCGCCCGACGTGATGGCGTCAACGCCTCTGGAGTGAAGCGCCGCGGGCATGTCGGGCGGCGGCAGTTCCGTGATGGTCACGTCCTTGATGGACATGCCGTTTTGCCGGAGCGCCTTGAAAAGAATCAGGTACTGATTCGAGTAGCGGTTCGGGACGGCTATCGTTTTGCCCCTCAGGTCCGCGATGGTGTGAATGTCAGAGTCCTTATTCACCATCATCGCCGTGCCGTCGCGGTGTCCGAGGTAGACGATCTTGATCGGCACGCCCTGCTGGCGTAAGACCATCGCCAGCGGCGCGAGCATGAAGGTGGCCGGGAGGTGGCCCGAAACGATTGACTCTTTGATCTCTGGAAATCCGCTGAACCTCACGGGTTCATAAAACCCTTCGCCACTCATGTTCTTATTGACCCAATCCGTGACGGGGCACGTAAGGTGTCAAGTGACGGGCAGAAACCCGACGCGGAAAGAGCTCTGCGCCTTGTCGGACTTCGTCCAGCCAAGCCTATCGAACCCGATGTTCAGCCAAAGGTGTAAAAACGTCAGGCCGAGGAATGAGACGAGGACGGCTAAAGTAATCTTCAATCCTTTAGACATGAGATAACTCCTTTTACGAAGTCAGGACTGCGGGCGAGGCGTCCGCGGGTTGGACGAACTGCCGGTCGTATTCGAGTTGGCCGTAATCCAGCTTGATGAGACGGTCTGCGAGATGAAAGTATTTGTCGTCGTGGCTGATGACGAGGACGGTCTTGCCTCGACTCTTCAACTCCGGGAGCAACTGTAGATAAAAGACCTCTTTGAATTGGGGGTCCTGGTCCGCGGCCCATTCGTCGAAGACGTAGAAGGGGCGGTCTTCCATGAGCGCCGTCAGCAGCGCGAGCCGTTTGCGCTGTCCCTGCGACAACTCGGTCGTCGAGAGCAGGCCGTTCTCGATCTTCACCTTGCGCTCAAGCTGTAGGAGCGCGAGAAGAGCGCGCGCGGTGGAGTCCAGGTTCGGGGCTTCGAGGCCGAGCAGACTGTCGAAAAGATAGAAGTCCGAGAAGACGACCGAAAAATGCTGGCGGTGATACTGCTCAGTCTCCGGCGTGACGTTTTGTCCGTCAATGCGAACGGAGCCTGTGTCCGGCGTGTAGAGACCCGTCAGGAGCTTGGCGAGCGTGGTCTTCCCGCTGCCGTTGCCTCCGATGAGGAAGGCCAATTCCCCGCGCCGGAAAGTCAGGTCGAGCGGGCCGAGCGTGAAGCTCTCGTCTTCGCCCTCGCGTTGATAAGAGTGTGTGACGCCCACCAATTCCAGTTGCTCCCAGTCGCCGACGGCTTCGAGCTGAGCGTTCGAGACTGCGCCGTCCGGCTGCGCCGCGAGCGACAGGCCCAAGGTCTCTATGTGCCGGACGGAGACGCCTGCGCGGGCGAGCATCGGAAAGACGCCGAGCACATGTGAGAGCGGCCCCATCATGTAGAGGATGGTCAGCGTGTAGCCGGTGATAATCGGTATTTGAAAGCCCTGCAAATTCGGCAGCGCAAAGAGCAGCAGGCCGATGAAGATAAATTGCAGGAGCTGTCCCCAACTGGCGGCGACGGTGTAGATCGTCATCCCGGCGTTGTTATTGCGACGGAAAATCTGTGCCGAAGCTTGAAGCGCCTTCGACAGAAAACTCTCGCGGCGATGGTAATGCAGCTTCAACTCCTTCGTGCCGCTGGTGAGCGCGCGGAAGTGCTCGAAAAGCTGATCCTGCTCGGCCCGCGCGGCCCTCAAATACCGCAGGGCTCTCTTCACCAGAACGTGATAGATAAAGACGCCCAGCAGGATAAAGAGGAAGAGCAGGCCGAGCGTCTTCGGGGACAACCAGCCCAGATAGATCAGGCAGACGACGACTGTGGCGAGATGCGTGCAAAGCGGAGGAATGCTGAGCAGCGCCATCGTGATCGTGGCGACATCGTCGGTCAGCGTAGCCAACAGGCGGGGCGCTCCGATCTCCTCCAGCTTATGCAGAGGCGTCAGCATGATTTCGCGGGCCAGCTTCATTCGTAAGTCGTAGATGACGCGTTGCCCCTGATAGATCAACAGGATTTGAGAAATAATCCCGGCGCTCAGGACGACTAGACAGAGCGCGATAAAACCCAGGCCGAGCCGCCGCAGGTTGCCGTCGGGGCGCGCGAGCGCCGTCCCGATCAGAGCGATCAGGCTGGCGCTGCTGACGCCGCTCGCGATGCCTGTCAGGATGGCGAGGACGACGGTGCGGCGCGAAGCGCGTAAGAGAGATAAAAGAGCTTTCATAAAACCGGACAGTGAAAATCTTTAAGTTGCCAGTCGTGGCCTTCGACAGCTATGGCGGCGACGTAGCCTTCGTCAACGCTCACGTCCCGCAAGACCCAGCGCGAGGCTTCCCGCGCGTCGTCTCTATGCTTGAGCAGCGCCGCGGGTTCGCCGGGACAGAGAGACACGTCGAAGCTATCTAAGGGGAGCGAAAGGCCCTCGCCTCTGGCCTTGATGTAGGCTTCCTTGCGTGTCCAGCAATTGAAGAACGCTCGGGGCTGCATGCACTTCATGTTTACCGAGTGGCAGACTCACGAGGGATTCAGCCGGTGCGACTCAGCAGCTCTTGGAGTTCGCGTGACAGGGCCTGGAAAAATTCCGCCGGCGACGAGTGCAGAAAAAAGTGGTCGCCGGGTAAGAGTCGCACTTTGAAGTCGCCGCGCGTCTGCTCTCCCCAGCCTTCGAGGTCTTCTCGTGTGACTTCAGGGTCAGCCAGACCCCCGAAGGCGGTCAGTGGACACGAAAGCGGCGGCGCGGGCGAGTATGAATAAGTTTGGACGGCTTCAAAATCGGCGCGGAGCGACGGCAGGATGAGTTGCATCAGCTCTGGATGTTCCATGACATCGCGCAACGTGCTGTTGAGCGCGATCAATTCTTCGATGAATTCCGTTTCCGGTAGATCGTAAGTTGTCTTTGACGTTAGATTGAGTTGCGGCGCACGACAACCGGAGACGATCATCTGTTGCGGCTCCAGGCCGTGGTCATCGCGCAAGAGGCGGGCCAGCTCGAAGCTGACGACAGCGCCCATGCTATGACCGAACATGGCAAACGGTTTATCGGAAGTGAAAGCTTCGGCCAGCGCCGCGGCCAGCCTGTGAATGCTGGTGAAAGGAGCCTCGCTCAGGCGCGTTTCCCGCCCCGGTAGCTGGGCCACACGAATCTCTATCTCAGGCGGGAGGCGATCCGCCCACCCGCGGAAGACGGCCGTCCCGCCGCCGGCATAAGGAAAGCAGAAGAGTCTCAGGCGCGCCTTCGGGTTGGGCTTTTGAGAGATGAACCAGTTAACGGCTGATGCGGGTTTGGCCATAATTCTACGACACACGGTCGAAGGAGAGATTCGGGACCTGAGTTATTCGGCCCCAGTATTTCGGCGGCCGCACATATCCCACCTCAATGCAATGCTGGATGAGGAGCCGCAACCAGGCGGCGGTCGGCGGCGGGCACTCAAGCCCCAGACGTTTGAGCCAACGCTGCGTAAATGAGCTGTCAACGCGAATGATTTTCGCCCCGCCGCGCAAGCTCTGCATCCGGCTCACCGAAAAATTCGGCATCACGTTGACTAACTCCGACTGGTAACTCTCGTCGTCGTTGAGCGAGAGCAAACTATCTGCATATTCACGAGGGTCCATCAGGCTGATCGGATAACCGAACGCCTGTAGGGTGCGAATCAAGTCGTAATGTCCGAGCGATTGCGGATTAGTATGATGGAAGGTCTGTCCTGTAGAAGCTCGTCTGAGCGAGAGCGCGACGATGGCCCTGGCGACGAAATCAATCGGCACGAGGTCTAAAGGCACGCCGGGCAGATACGGGGCGACGCCCATATTGATGGCGGCGCGGATAAAGCGATAGACCGCATTCTCCTGAATGTTGCGCTGAAAGCGCCCGGTCTTTGAATCGGCGGCCAGCGTCCCCGTCCGATGAATCACACTACTGCTCCCCTGCGCCCTCGCGTCGCGCACGGCGCGTTCGGCCAGAAACTTCGACCGGACGTAGGGGCTTTCTCCAAGGTCCTGCTTGATGTCGAAATCATGCTCGCTGAACGTGGCTCGCAATGGGTCTCTTTGAATCACACCGTTGATGCTGAGGGTCGAGACGTGGTGCAGAATTTTCTCTCTGCCCGTTTGCGCCAGGGCGATGATGGACTTCGTCCCGCCGACGTTGACAGCGTCGAAATGCGTCGTGTCTCCGATGTGACGCACATCGGCCGCCGAGTGGTAGACGATTTCCGACCGCTCGCACAACTCCCTGTACTCGTTTGTAGCGATGCCTAGTTCCGGGGCTTGCAGATCGCCGACGACCGGGTTGACTCTGGTTAAGAGTTCTTCGTTCTCTTCACCGGGAAAGTACCAGGCCAGTTGCTCTGCAATACGTTTGAGCCCTTCCTTCTTCGTCCGGTCACGCACCAGGCAATGCACTATCGCGTCGCTCTGCTCCAAGAGTTCACGCAGGAGATAGACGCCCAGATAGCCGGTCGCGCCGGTGAGAAAGACATGCGCCGGGACAATCCGCTCCTGCTCGGAATCTTCCGTTAAATCAAGCTCCTCAACTAATGAGCTGTCACTTTCCTGATTGAATGAAGCGTCGCCGGAGGATACGTCTGACGAGGCCGCAGCAGCCTGCGGAGCGCCTGCCTTCTCCGCTGCGAGTTTCATAGCCGCGGCCAACTGCGCGATGTTCTTGTACTGAAACAGGAACTGCGGGGCCACATTGAGACCAGCCTGTTGACACCGCACGGCAACCTGAATGGCCAGCAAAGAATGTCCCCCCAACTCGAAGAAGTTGTCATAGACACCAACTCTCTCCACACCCAACACCGCCTCCCAGACGCCGACCAACAGCTCTTCTACTTGAGTTTGGGGAGCCACATACTCCTGCCCCGCTTCTATCCTTCCCTGGTCTGGCGCGGGCAACGCCTTACGGTCAATCTTCCCGTTCGGCGTCAGCGGCAACGCTTCTAGCTGCACGAACACGGCCGGGACCATGTACTCCGGCAACCGCTCCTTCAGATAGCCGCGCAACTCACCCTGGCCGAGGTCTTGCTCTGCCACCACGTAAGCCACCAACCGCGGCTCACTACCCTGTGCAGATAGTATGACCACCGCCTGCTCGATCTCCGGATGCTGGCCGAGCACCGTCTCAATCTCACCGAGTTCAATGCGATAGCCACGCAGCTTGACCTGCTGGTCTACTCTGCCCAGGAACTCGATGTTCCCATCCGGCAGGTACTTCGCCAGGTCTCCCGTCCGGTAGAGCCGTGCTCCCGGCTTCGCGCTGAACGGATGCGGCACGAAGCGTTCAGCGGTGAGTTCCGGGCGCTTCAGATAGCCACGCGCCAACCCCACCCCACCGATGTAGAGTTCCCCAGCCACTCCCACCGGCACTGGTTCCTGCTCCTCGTCCAGGATGTAGAGCTGGATGTTCGCTATCGGTCTCCCTATCGGCACACTCCTCAACTCTGCGCTGCTCTCCCCGCTCGGCCGGCACCTCCACCGTGTCACGTCCACGGCCGCCTCCGTCGGCCCGTACAGGTTCTCCAACTCCGCCACCGACTGCTCTCTGAACCTCTCCACCACCTCCGGCGTCAGCGCCTCCCCGCTCGCCACCACCAGCCGCACGCTCCGACAGTCCGCCCAACTCGGCTCCTCCAACATCACCTGCAACATCGCCGGCACAAAATGCAAGACACTGACCCCCTGCTCCCGGATCAACTCTGCCAGCCCCCCCGCGTCGCGCTGCAACCCCTGGCGCGCCACCACCAGCCGCGCTCCCGTCATCAGCGGCCAGAAGAACTCCCAGACCGAGACGTCGAAGCTGAACGCCGTCTTCTGCAAGACCACATCCGAGGAGCCTAACCCGTAAGTCTCCTGCATCCAGCGCAGACGGTTCGAGATGCCACCGTGAGTGTTGACGGCGCACTTGGGCCTGCCGGTCGAGCCCGACGTGTAGATGGCGTAGGCCGCGTGCCCCGGCTCCAGTCGGACGCCCAGGTTGGTCGTGGGCAACCCCGCCACCACCGCCGCCCACTGCGCGTCCAGACAGAAGGGAGTGGAGCCGGTCGGGGGCAGCAGCGGGAGCAGGTGAGCTTGGGTGAGCAGGAGGGCGGGGGCGGCGTCCTCCAACATGAAGCTGAGCCGTGGCGCTGGATACTCCGGGTCGAGCGGCACGTAGGCTCCCCCGGCCTTCAATATTCCCAGCAACCCGACCACCATCTCGACCGAGCGTTCGACACAGATCCCGACCATCACCTCCGGCCCGACTCCCATCCCTCGGAGATAATGCGCCAGTTGGTTGGCCCGACTATTCAACTCCGCATAGGTCATTCGCTCATCTTTGTAGACGACTGCGATGGCCTCGGGGGTCCGTTCCACTTGTTCTTCAAACAACTCATGGATGCACGACTGCGACGGATACTGCGTCCCTGTTTGATTCCACTCGACCAGTAGTTGTGCTCGTTCGGCGGGAGTGAGGATGGCCAACTCGGCGACTCGTTGCTCTGGCTCGCGGATGATCGCACCCAGTAGCGTCAAGAAGTGGTGGCTGAGGCGTTCGATCGTCTCCTCGTTGAAGAGGTCCGTGTTGTACTGCAATGCGCCATTCAATCCATGCTCGGTCTCTACGACAAAAAGCGTCAGGTCGAACTTTGCCGGCGCAGCCTCTATTTCCACTCGGCTCAGGCTCAATTCCTCCAACAGTCCCGCCTCGCGCGGAGCGTTCTGCAAGACGAACATCACCTGGAACAGCGGCGAGTGGCTCAAGTCTCTGTCGGGCTGCAACTCCTCGACTAACTTTTCAAACGGCACCTCCTGATGGCTGTAGGCTCCGAGTGTCACTTCCCTCACTCGTCTTAGTAACTCCCGGAAGTTCTCTTCCGCCTCGACTCTCGTCCGCAGCACCAAGGTGTTAACGAAGAAGCCGATCAATCCCTCAGTCTCGACCCTGGTGCGGTTGGCTATCGGAGTGCCAACGACAATGTCATCCTGCCCACTGAGCCGGGATAAGAGCACCGAGAAGGCAGAGAGCAGCGTCATGAACAGGGTGACGCCTTCCGCTCTGCTCAGCTTCCTGAGTGCTTCTGTTAACTCGGCCGACAACTCTATGCGGTGCGCCGCCCCGCGGAAGCTCTGGACGGCCGGGCGTGGGTGGTCGGTCGGCAACTCTAAGACTGCCGGCGCTCCAGCCAGTTGCTCCCGCCAGTAGGAGAGTTGAGTCTCCAGGACTTCACCGGTCAGCCACTGTCTCTGCCACACTGCGTAGTCGGCGTATTGAATCGGCAACTCCGGCAGCGGGGAGGGCTGCCCCTGCGAGTAAGCTTCGTAGAGGGCAGCGACTTCGCGGATGAGGACGCCCATCGACCACCCGTCGCTGACGATGTGGTGCATCGTACACAGCAGAATGTGCTCTGTCTGAGAGAGTCTCAGCACCTGTACACGGAACAGCGGGCCGAGAGAGAGGTCGAAGGAGCGTTGAGCCTCTTGGTTAGCCAGGCGTCTGGCTTGCGCTTCTCGTTCTTCCGCTGGGAGGTGGCTTAAGTCTACAAGTGGGAACTCCGTCTCTGTCGTATCGGAGATGAGTTGCACAGGAGAGCCTTCAGATGTAGCGAAGGTGGTGCGCAGGACTTCGTGGCGGCGGATGATGTCCGAGATGGCTTGTCGCAGGGCTGGGAGATTCAATCGGCCTGTCAGTCGGATGGCCAGGGGAATGTTGTAGAGCGCGCTGTTGGGTTCCAGTTGGTCTATGATCCAGAGGCGCTGCTGTGCGTAGGAGAGCGGCAACTCTCCCTGATGCGAGACACGCTCAATCGGCGGCGAGATCAGCCCTCGCTCTGACTGCATAGCCGTTTCAATACGTTCGGCAAGCCCCGCCAGCGTCGGCGTTTCAAACAGGCTGCGCAACGGTATCTTGATTCGGAAAGTATCGCGCACGCGCAAGATCAACTGCATCGCCAGCAAGGAGTGCCCACCCAGCTCAAAGAAATCATCGTCGAGGTCGAGTCGCTTGACCTTGAGCACTTCCAGCCAGATGCCTGCGAGAATCTCCTGTGTCGGAGTGCGTACGGCGACATGGCTTTCGTCCAATTCCAGGTGAGCCTGTTCCGGCGGCGGCAACGCTTTACGATCAATCTTCGCGTTGCGTGTCAAAGGCATCTCACCGAGCAGAACAAATGAAGCGGGCCACATGTAGTCAGGGAGCCTGCTCTTGAGATAGTCGCGCACCTCGCCGACGTGGATCTCTCTTTCCGGGGCCGCTACCAGATAAGCAACCAGTCGTTTCTCGCCTGGCCCGTCTTCATGAACGACGACCGCCGTCTGGGCCACATCTTGATGCTGCATGAGCGTGGCTTCGATCTCGCCCAGCTCTATGCGATAGCCTCTGACTTTGACTTGCTGGTCAAGCCGTCCCATGAACTCGACATTGCCGTCGGGCAAAAAGCGCGCGAGGTCGCCCGTTCGGTAGAGCCTCGCTCCCGGACGCGTGCTGAACGGATGAGGGATGAAGCGCTCGGCGGTGAGCCCCGCACGGTTGAGATAGCCCCTGGCCAGGCCCGCGCCGCCGATGTGCAGGTGGCCCGAAACTCCAACCGGCGTCGGCTGTAACTCTTCGTCCAGAATATATATTTCGACGTTAGAGATGGGGCGGCCCAGCACGGGTCTTTGAACCTCCCGCCGCACGGAGCAGGCAGTCGCATCTACCGTGCATTCTGTTGGCCCATAGACATTGAAGTAACTGGTCGAATCATGCTCGGCTAAAAGCGTCCACAAAGACTCGTCTAACGCCTCTCCACCCACCAACATCAACGCCGGGGGAGGCTCACGTTTCTGCGTCAGCCCGGCCGCCATCAGCATTTTCAACTGAGAGGGCGTGCAATCCACCACGTCCAGCGCTTGCTGACAGATGAAGGACAGCAATTGCTCGCCATCGCGCCGCGCCTCTTCGGGGACGATGTAGAGCGCGTGGCCATTCAGCAACTGCACTACCTGTTTGACGGAAGCGTCAAAGGCCAGGGGCGCATTCAGGCTGACGCGTAAGGCTGAGCGCCGCCCGGCATAGACAGCCTGTTCCAGGGCCACGACCAGATTAACAACCGACCGGTGACGAATCATCGCCGCCTTCGGCAAGCCAGTGGAACCGGAGGTGTAAATCACGTAGGCAAGGTGCTCCGAACTGAGCGGAACGTCTAGATTCTGCGCACTCTCTCGCTCAAGCTCCTGCCAATCCGCATCCAGACAAACCACCCTCAAACCACTCCCGCCAAAACGATCCGACAAATGCCGCTCCGTCAGCAACACAGAGACCCGCGCATCCTCCAACATGAAACCCAGCCGCTCCCGCGGATACTCAGGATCGAGCGGCACATACGCTCCCCCGGCCTTCAGGATGCCGAGCAACCCGATGACCATCTCGACGGAGCGTTCGACACAGATGCCAACCAGCACCTCCGGCCCCACACCCCTTCCTCGGAGATAATGTGCCAGTTGGTTGGCTCTGCTGTTCAACTCTCCATACGTCACCTGTTGGTCTTCGTAGATGACTGCGATGGCCTCCGGCGTCCGCTCCACTTGTTCCTCGAATAACTCGTGGATGCAACGCTGCTCTGGATATTCCTTCGCCGTCTGATTCCACTCGATGAGTAACTGCTCGCGCTCGGCATGACTAAGTATTTCCAACTCCGCGACCCGCTGCTCCGGCTCGCTAGCTATGGCTTCCAGCAGCGTCTGGAAGTGTCCGCTCATCCGCTCAATTGTCGCCGCGTCAAACAAGTCTGTGCTGTACTGCCAGACCCCTGTCAGCCCTTCTCCACTCTCCATCAACTCCAACGTCAGGTCGAACTTCGCCGTCTCGTTGCTCGCCCCTGCTGAGTGCAACTCCACCTCGCCCAGCCGCAGCGTCTCGCGCGGGGCGTTCTGTAAAACGAACATCACTTGAAACAGCGGCGAGTGGCTCAAGTCTCTGTTGGGCTGCAACTCTTCCACTAGTTTCTCGAACGGCACCTCCTGATGGCTGTAGGCTCCGAGCGTCACCTCCCGAACCCGCGCAAGTAGTGCTCTGAAGCTCTCCCTTGCTTCCACCTTCGTCCGCAGCACCAGTGTGTTGACGAAGAAGCCGATCAACCCTTCAGTCTCGACTCTCGTGCGGTTGGCTATCGGAGTGCCGACGACAATGTCATCCTGCCCACTCAACCTGGATAAGAGCACGGAGAAGGCAGAGAGCAGTGTCATGAACAGGGTGACGCCTTCCGCCCTGCTTAATTGTCGGAGCTTCTCTGTTAACTCCGCGGAGAGTTGGATGGGCTGCGCCGCCCCGCGGAAACTCTGGACAGCCGGACGTGGACGATCGGTCGGCAACTCTAAGACTGCCGGTGCGCCTGATAGTTGCTCTCTCCAATAGGAGAGTTGACTCTCCAGGACTTCTCCGGTCAGCCACTCTCGTTGCCAGATGGAATAATCGGCGTATTGAATCGGCAACTCCGGCAGTGGGGAGGGCCGGTCTTGGGAGTAAGCTTCATACAAAGCAGCGACTTCGCGGATGAGGACGCCCATCGACCAGCCGTCACTCACGATGTGGTGCATCGTGCAGAGTAAGATGTGTTCTGTAGCTGAGAGCCGCAGCGCCTTTACGCGGAACAGTGGCCCGATGGAGAGGTCGAAGGGACGTTGCGCTTCGGCGGTGGCTAGTCGCTGTGCTTCTGCTTCTCGTTCTTCCGCTGCGAGGTGGCTTAAGTCTACAAGTGGCAGGGAGAGAGGTCGTGCCGGGGAGATGACTTGCAGGGGTTCGCCGTCTACGTTGACGAAGCTGGTGCGGAGGACTTCGTGACGGCGGACGATTTCATTGAAGGTCTGTTCCAGTGCGGTGAGATGTAGCTCTCCTGTCAGCCGCACCGCTACAGGCATGTTATAGATGCCACTCGCCGGCTCTAACTGGTCAATGAAGTGTAGCCGTTGCTGTGCGTAGGAGAGCGGCAATTTCCTGTCGCGTGTTACGGCTACCAGAGGAGGCGCTTTCAGCTCCTGCCGCACACTCAGCTCAGCCTCAACGCTTCGCGCCAGGCCGGCTATCGTAGGCTGCTCGAATAGCCGCCGGAGCGGCATCTCCACCTCGAAAGCAGCACGCACACGCGAGATCAACTGCGTCGCTAACAGTGAATGCCCGCCCAACTCGAAGAAGTTGTCGTGGACACCGACTCGATTTACCCCTAACACTTCTTCCCAGATGCCTACTAACAACTCTTCTATCGGCGTCTCTGCTCCCGCGTACTCCTGCTCTGCGCCACCTCTCACACGCCCCGGCTCCGGCAGCCTTTTACGGTCAATCTTCCCGTTCGGTGTTAACGGTAATTCTTCCAACTGCACGAACGCCGAGGGAATCATGTACTCCGGCAGTCGCTCCTTGAGATAGCTTCGCAACTCGCTGATCGCTGGCATTCCCTCCTGCCGTTGACTTACCAGATAAGCCACCAATCGCTGCTCACTGCCCTGTGCGGACAGTGTGACAACAGCCTCGCGCACCGCCGGATGCTGGCCGAGCACCGTCTCGATCTCACCCAACTCGATGCGATAACCACGGAGTTTAATCTGTTGGTCGATTCTGCCTAGAAATTCAATGTTCCCATCCGGTAGGTATTTCGCTAAGTCTCCCGTTCTGTAGAGCCGCGCTCCCGGCTCCGCGCTGAAGGGGTGCGGCACGAAGCGTTCGGCGGTTAAGTCAGGCCGCTTCAGATAGCCACGCGCCAACCCCACCCCACCGATGTAGAGTTCCCCAGCCACTCCCACCGGGACAGGTTCCTGCTCCTCGTCCAGGATGTAGAGCTGGGTATTCGCCAGGGGTCTTCCAATAGGCAGCTTTGTCAGTTTGTTGAGTGCGGCTTCGTCCATCGGCGCTTCATAAAATGAAGCCATGATGGTCGCCTCCGTCGGGCCATAGACGTTCATAAAGCGTGAGTCATGCCTTGTTAACCCGACCCACTCAAGCAAACGCTCCAACGATGGACTCTCCGCGCCGGTGACCATTATTTTCAAAGCTTCTGGCACAAAACGGCGCATCAAACTCAATTCGCTGACAGCCTCGTGCCAGTAGGAGGCGGGCATGTTCACCTTACTCACACCCAACTCTCCGCACCTCAATAGAAGCTCTCCGGCTGAATGGGCTGGCAAATTGCGATGCAGCAGGATGGATGCGCCGCTGTTGAGGGTGGGAAAGACCTCCTCGCCCATGACGTCAAAGCCGAGTGAGACAAATTGTAACTGGCGATGGCTGGCATCAAGCAGAAAGAGCCTGCTGAACGTCAGCACGCGCTCAACTAAAGATAGATGTGTAATCAATACGCCCTTAGGCCGCCCGGTCGAACCCGAAGTGTAAATGACGTAACAAGGGTTATCCGCCAGCACACCACTCTTCAGGTTCGACTCATCCCCCAAACCTATCTCCGCCCAGTCACTGTCCAAACAGCAAACCCGCGCCTCGCTCGCCGGCAACTTCTCCAACAGCCGCTCCTCAGTCAGCAACACAGAGACCCGCGCATCCTCCAACATGAAACCCAGGCGCTCTCGCGGGTACTCAGGATCGAGCGGCACATACGCCCCTCCGGCTTTGAGGATGCCGAGTAAACCGATGACCATTTCTACTGAGCGCTCCACACAGATGCCGACCAGCACCTCCGGCCCCACTCCCCGCTCCCGCAGATAATGTGCCAGTTGGTTAGCCCTCCGGTTCAACTCCGCATACGTCACCTGTTGATCTTCATAAACTACCGCCACAGCCTCCGGTGTCCGCTCCACTTGTTCTTCAAACAACTCATGGATGCACCTCTCCCGTGGATACTCCCTGGCTGTCTGATTCCATTCGATCAGTAGTTGTTCTCTCTCCTCCTCAGTCAGCAATGGCAACGCTGCAACGGCTTGCTCCGGCTCGCTGGCTATCGCTTCCAGCATCGTCAGGAAGTGTCCGCCCCACCTCTCTATTGTCTCCGCCGCGAACAACTCTGTGCTGTACTCAATCGTCCCCGCCAACCCATCTCTGCTCTCTACTAACTCCAACGCCAAGTCCAGCTTCGCAATCTCGCTCTCACCCCCCACCGCACTCAACTGCACTCCAGCCAGTTCCAGTGTTTCTCCCGGTGTGTTCTGCAAAGTGAAAAGGACTTGAAACAGCGGCGAATGACTCAAGTCTCTGTCGGGTTGCAACTCCTCGACGAGTTTCTCGAATGGCACCTCCTGGTGGCTATAGGCTCCGAGTGTCACTTCCCGAACCCGCGCAAGTAGTGCTCTGAAGCTCTCCTTTGCTTCCACCTTCGTCCGCAGCACCAGTGTGTTGACGAAGAATCCAATTAATCCCTCAGTCTCGACTCTCGTCCGGTTAGCGATGGGAGTGCCGACGACGATGTCAGATTGTCCACTTAAGCGTGAGAGCAGCACGGAGAAGGCAGAGAGCAGTGTCATGAACAGGGTGACGCCTTCCGCCCTGCTTAGTTGTCGCAACTTCTCTGTTAACTCCGCGGAGAGTCGTATCGACTGCGCTGCCCCGCGGAAACTCTGGACGGCAGGACGTGGACGATCTGTCGGCAACTCTAAGACTGCCGGCGCTCCAGCCAGTTGCTCCCGCCAATAAGAGAGTTGAGTCTCCAGGACTTCTCCGGTCAGCCACTGTCTCTGCCACACTGCGTAGTCGGCGTATTGAATCGGCAACTCCGGCAGCGGGGAGGGCTGCCCCTGCGAGTAAGCTTCGTAGAGGGCAGCGACTTCGCGGATGAGGACGCCCATCGACCACCCGTCGCTGACGATGTGGTGCATCGTGCAGAGGAGAATATGTTCTGTGGCTGAAAGCCGGAGCACCTGCACACGGAACAGTGGGCCGATGGAGAGGTCGAAGGGACGTTGAGCCTCCTGGTTAGCCAGGCGTCTGGCTTCTGTTTCTCGCTCATCTGCGGACAAGTGGCTCAGGTCTACAAGTGGCAACTCCACGTCTGTGGCGTCAGAGATGACTTGCAGGGGTTCGCCGTCTCCGCTGACGAACACCGTGCGGAGGACTTCGTGGCGGCGGACGATTTCACCAAACGTCTGTGCCAGTGCGGTGAGGTTTAGTTCGCCTGTCAGGCGCAGGGCGAGGGGGATGTTGTAGAGCGCGCTGTCCGGTTCCAGTTGGTCTATGAACCACAGCCGTTGTTGCGCAAACGACAAGGGGGCGGCAGACCGCTCTTGCCGCGGAGTGATGGCCGGCGTCCTGGACGGGCCGGTGGATTTCTCCAGCAAGAACCGCTGAAGCAAGGCCCTTTTCGCCGGGGAAAGCTGTGAGACTCGATCATGCACCCGATCCACCGTATTGCCTCCTGCTCAAATCCTCTGCCCTTTGTTCAAGCTCTCTCGATCAGCCCTGCAAGGCGCTTGATGCCATCTTCAATCCGATTGACGCTACAGTTGGAGAAGTTTAAGCGCATCGCAGCCCTCTGTTTGTGGCGCGCTCCGCGGACGTAAAAGGCGTGGCCCGGCACGAAAGCTATCTTCTCTTCTTCGAGCGCGGCTCGCAGCAGTTTGTTCATGTCCAGATGTCCGGCGAACTCGACCCAGATAAAAACGCCGTTCGTCGGAGTTCGCCAGCGCGCATCCCCAGGAAAGTAGTCCCGCAAGGCACGAAGCATTTGGTCGCGGCGGGCGCGATACTGGCGTCGAAGCCGTGCCAGGTGGCTGTCCAGCAACCCGCTGTCCAGATAAGCGGAGATGGTGCGCTGCGCCAGCGTGGCTGTATTGATGTCGTTGGCTTCCTTCAGAATCGAAAGCTTCGACATCAAAGCTTCGGGGACGACCAGCCAGCCCACGCGCAGGGACGGGGCCAGTATCTTCGAGAAAGAGCCGACGTAGCAGACCCATTCTTCGTCCAGCGCCCGCAGCGGCGCGACGGGAACGCCTTCGTAATGAAGAAACCCGTAAGCGTCATCTTCGACGATGGGGACTTGATACCGGCGCGCCACTTCGACCAGGCGCTTTCGTTTCAAAGGGCTCAGACTGACGCCCAGCGGATTGTGTCCATCCGTCACGGTATAGATAAAAGCCGGGCGTACGCCCCCAGAGAGGATTGCTTCCACCGCCTCAACGTCAAGGCCGCTGTCCAGATCGGTCTCGACCGTCAGGATTTCGGCCTCGAAAGATTCGACCACCTGTTGAAAGCCCGTGTAGGTCAGCTCCTCCGTGAGGATTTGCCCGCGGTAATCTAGGAGCAGGTGGGCCAATAAGTTCATGCCCTGCTGTGCCCCCGTGGTCAGAAAAATCTGTTCCTCCGTACAACAGACCCCGCGCTGCTTCATCAGCGCCTGGATGTGTCGCTTCAAGGGACGAAAGGGCGGCCCGTATTGAAGCGCCCCCGAATCGGTTGAGAGGACGCGGGCCACAGCCTCCGCGTATAACTCCGTGGGGAATAACTCCGGGGCGGGGAGACCCAGCGCGAACGAAAGAATCTCCGGGCGGGACGCGACTGTCAGCATCTCCTGTAGGGCGGAGACCTCTACGGCGCGCGTCCAGTTGGCCAGCTTCATCATTGGCGCGAGGTTTGGAGAGACGCTAGACATTCCAGCTCTCCTTATAAATTGCCGCGCAATTCCTGTTCGCGCTCAAGCGCTTCAAAGAGCGCTCGGACATTACCGGAACCGAAGCCGCGCGCGCTCTTGCGTTGCACGATTTCGAGGAACACGGTCGGGCGATCCTGAATCGGCTTGGTGAAACACTGCATCAGGTAGCCCCATTCGTCGCGGTCTACGAGAATGCCCAGGTCGCGGAAAACCGCCACGTCTTCGTCTATCTCGCCGATGCGGGAGCCGAGCGTGTCGTAATAGCTGCCGGGCGTCGGCAGAAACTCTATGTTGTTCGCGCGCAGCGCGCGGACCGTCCGCACGATATCGCTGGAGAGCAGCGCCAGGTGCTGAGCGCCCGGCCCGTGATGGAATTCAAGGTATTCGGCGATCTGCGATTTACGTTTGCCAGGGGCCGGCTCCATCATAGGGAGCTTGATACTCCCTGTGCTGTTCTGAACTACTTTGGAGTTCATGGCGCTATACTCTGTCGCGACATCCTCCTGGTGCGATTGCTGAAAGCCCAGCACGTCCTTGTAAAACTCGATCCATTGATTCAACTTGCCGGACTCGATGCTGATGGCGACGTGGTCTATCTGTTCCAGTCCGATTGCTGCGACGGGCGGCTGGTCGCCGATGGCCTGGTAGGACGGCAGGAACGCGCCCGCGTAGCCGTCGCGCTGGATAAAGGAATGCACGGTGTCGCCGTAGACGCCGATGGTCGCTTTAATGACACGCCCCGCTTGATCCTCAAGCACGGTCGGCTCCATGACCGGGCGGGCCCCGCGTCTCAGCGCCTCCGCAAAAGCCTGCTCGGCGTCGTTCACGCCGAAGGCTATATCCTTGATGCTGTCGCCATGTAAACGGACGTGCTCAGAGATAGGGCTCACGGGGTCTAAAGCATTGGTGAGGACCAAACGGATGTCCCCCTGCTCGACCAGATACGAGACGCGGTCCCGCACGTCTGTCGTCCGCCCCGCACAGGCGGTCGGCGTAAAACCGCAGCCCGTACGATAAAAGTGGGCCGCCTGACGCGCGTTCCCGACGTATAGCTCTATGTAATCAACGCCCTTGAATTGCAGTGCGTCACCGCTCAAAGAGACGTTCACTTCGCGCTCTCTTGTGATCATCCGTCAACTCCTTTTGCTGAGCTATGGCCCTGTGGTGTTTGAGAGATGGCGAGCCATCCTGCGGTTGATCTCAGCAACATCAACCGAGGGACTCACCTGAATAAAGATAGTTAGCTTTCGACGGAACGGGGTGTGTGAGGCGAAACTGGCACAGGAAACAACGCCTTCCAGCGTTGAGTAGATGATTCCTTAGCCATCCTTCTCGATCATAGACTTGTTACTCTCCGATGGCTGCAACAGCTCATTCGCGGACGAGCCATTCGCCCTGGCCTCTTCTTCCGACATCTCTTCCAAAGCTCCAAGCAGTCGCGCAATCTCGTCCGCGTCCTCCTGCTCGATCCTTTTTTGAGTGATCGCCCCGGCCAGCTTTTCGACAGTGCTTAACTCAAAGACGCTGCGGAGCGGCAACTCCACTTGAAAAACATCACGCACACGCGAGATCAACTGAGTGGCTAAGAGTGAATGTCCGCCCAACTCGAAGAAGTTGTCGTGGACGCCGACTCCCTCCACGCCTAACACTTCTTCCCAAATGCCCACTAACAACTCTTCTATCGGCGTCTGCGCTGCCGCGTACTCCTGCTCCGCGCCGCCTCTCACACGCCCCGGCTCCGGTAGCGCACGGCGGTCGATCTTCCCGTTCGGCGTTAACGGTAATTCTTCCAACTGCACAAACGCTGAGGGAATCATGTAGTCCGGCAGTCGTTCTTTCAGATAGCTGCGCAACTCGCTGTGCTGGAGTTCACGCTCCGCGACTAGATAAGCCACTAACCGCTGCTCACTGCCCTGTGCAGTTAATGTCACGACCGCTTGCTCTATCTCCGGGTGCTGGCCGAGCACCGTCTCGATCTCACCCAACTCGATGCGATAACCACGGAGCTTAATCTGTTGGTCTATTCTGCCTAGAAATTCAATGTTCCCATCCGGTAGGTATTTCGCTAAGTCTCCCGTTCTGTAGAGTCGTGCTCCCGGCTCTGTGCTGAACGGATGCGGGAGGAAGCGGTCGGCGGTTAAGTCTGGCCGCTTCAGATAGCCGCGGGCCAGTCCGGCTCCACCGATGTAGAGTTCGCCGGCGACGCCGACGGGGACGGGCTCCAGTTGTTCGTCGAGCAGGTAAATCTCCGTGTTCGCTATCGGCCGCCCGATGGGTGGCGCAGTGGGGCCGTCAGAGGCTGTCGGAACGAGCGCGGAGGTTGCGACCACGGCCGCTTCAGTTGGCCCATAATGGTTGATCAACTCGCAGCCCAGTGACGGCGGAGCATATTGGTGCAACCTGTCGCCGCCGGTCAGCAGCGCTCTTAAAGCCATGCCCTCCGGCCACTCCACATCAATCACCCTCTCAGCCAACGGCGTCGGCAGAAAACTGACGGTGACGCCCTTCGCTCTAATCCATTCAAGCAGCCTCTCGGGTAAGCCTCGCGTTTCGTCGTCCGGCAAATAGACGCTTGAGCCGGCGGCAAGATAAGGCCAGAGTTCCCACACGCACGCGTCAAAGCCGATGCCCGCTAACTGAGTCGCACGGTCCGCCGGGGTCACTGCGTAGCTCCGTTGGTGCCAGAAAATGAGGTTCAATAATGCGCCATGCTGTATCTGTGTCCCTTTTGGCTGGCCCGTGGAGCCGGAGGTGTAGATGACGTAGGCAAGATTGTCAGCCTCTACTGTGCTCTGCGGATTCTCTACACTCTCCTGCGCAAATATTTTCCAATCCGCATCCAGAGCGACCGCGTGCAAATCCTGCCGCTCAAGAGCGCCCGCGAGCTTCGATTGCGTTAATAAGATTCCCACCCCCGAATCATCCAGCATGAAACTGAGCCGCTGCGACGGATACTCAGGATCGAGCGGCACATACGCTCCGCCTGCTTTCAATATCCCCAGTAAACCAACCACCATCTCGACGGAGCGTTCGACACACAACCCGACCATCACCTCCGGCCCGACTCCCTGCTCCCGCAGATAATGCGCCAGTTGATTCGCCCTCCTGTTTAATTCTCGGTAGCTGACTTCCTCCCCTCCATAGACTATTGCCACGGCCTCCGGCGCCCGCTCCGCCTGCTCTTCAAACAACTCATGGACACATCGCTCTCGCGGATACTCTCTCGCCGTCTGATTCCACTCGACCAGCAGTTGCTCTCTCTCTCCCTCAGTCAGCAATGTTAACTGTGCAACGGCTCGCAACTGCTCCTCCGTTCCGCTCCGCAGCGCCTGCTCGTAATGTTTCCAAAACCTCTCCACCCACTCCCGCTCGTACACACTCCTCTCATACTCCACCAGCACCCTGATGCTTCCGCCTTCTCGCCTCACTTCCAGCTTCAGCCCCTCGCCGGTTTCCGGCCAAGGCCCGTGCAACTCCGCGAAGAGGAGCGCCACTTCGAAGAGCCTCGGCTGACCATCGGAGGAGCC
The DNA here is from genome assembly GCA_963848875.1 of uncultured Acidobacteriota bacterium. Lineage (GTDB taxonomy): Bacteria > Acidobacteriota > Blastocatellia > Pyrinomonadales > Pyrinomonadaceae > QHXM01. Next base: position 1,028,603 of record CAWKFJ010000005.1, on the reverse strand, counting down.
GGAGGAGGTGTGGAAGAGGTCCTGTAGGAGGCGGTCGTAAGGGAAACGTTGACGCTCGTAGGCTTCTAAAAGAGTCTGACGGACGCCGAGCAGCAGTTGGCGGAAGCTGAGTTGGTCGCTTACTTCGTCCACGATGGCCAGCGCGTTCCTCGGCGGCCATTCATCTTCATTCGACCTATAAGCAGGGCTGCCGACGACGACAGTCGAGTCGTGTGTGTACTTATAGAGACAAACTTTCAGGGCCGCCAGCAGCGCCGTGTAGAGTAGAAACGGCCCGTCGTTGGTGAGGGCCGAGAGCTTCCGGCATAGTTGAGGCTCCAGAGTGAATTCAAGTGTCTCACGCAGAGGGGTGTCTGCGCGTGCGTGTGCGGCGACCAGTTGGAGAGGGGTCGCCGGCGCAAGCCCGTAGAGTTTGTCGGCCCAGTAGCGGCGCTGCTCCAGCAACTCCTGGTCGAAGACCAGTATGTTTGACTTTGCGCCGCCCGGCTGCGTCAACAGGCGCCGGCGCTCTTCCGCAGTCAGGATTGGCACTTCTGAGACAGACTGGTCAGGATTAGCGACGATGCCCGTCAGCAATGACTCTAAGTGACTGACCATCCTCCCGATGGTCTGCGCCTCGAACAGGTCTGTGCTGTACTCCAACCTGCCAATCAGTCCTTGCTGGGTATCAGTCAATTCCAGCATCAGATCAAACTTGGATGTCTCATCATCCGTCTTTAACCAACTCAGCGTTAGCTCCCGCAGCTTCAAATCTGAAAGCGGAGCATTCTGCAAAGTGAAGAGGACTTGAAACAGCGGCGAGTGGCTCAAGTCTCTGTCGGGCTGCAACTCCTCGACTAACTTTTCAAACGGCACCTCCTGGTGGCTATAGGCTCCGAGCGTCACTTCCCGAACCCGCGCAAGTAGTGCTCTGAAGCTCTCCCTTGCTTCCACCTTCGTCCGCAGCACCAGTGTATTGACGAAGAACCCGATTAGAGATTCAGTCTCGACCCTGGTGCGATTAGCGATGGGAGTGCCGACGACGATGTCATCCTGCCCACTCAACCTGGATAAGAGCACCGAGAAGGCCGAGAGCAGCGCCATAAACAGGGTGACGCCTTCCGTTCTACTTATCTTTCTGAGGGATTCTGTTAACTCGGCCGACAACTCTATGCGGTGTGCTGCCCCGCGGAAACTCTGGACGGCAGGGCGTGGATGGTCGGTCGGCAACTCTAAGACAGATGGTGCGCCGGATAGCTGCTCCCGCCAATAAGAAAGTTGACTCTCCAGGACTTCACCAGTGAGCCACTGTCTCTGCCAGATGGAATAATCGGCATATTGAATCGGCAGCTCCGGCAGCGCGGACGGTCTCCCCTGCGAGAAGGCTTCATACAAAGTAGCGACTTCATGGATGAGGATGCCCATCGACCAGCCGTCGCTGACGATGTGGTGCATCGTACACAACAGAATATGTTCTGTTTGAGAGAGTCTCAACACTTGCACACGGAACAGCGGGCCGATGGAGAGGTCGAAGGGACGTTGCGCTTCGGCGGTGGCTAGTCGCTGTGCTTCTGCTTCTCTGTCAGCTTCTGGTAACTCACTTAATTCCAGCACAGGCATCTCAACTGTCGCCTGCGGGTTAATGATCTGAAGAGGCTGTCCATTGATGTTGATGAAGGTCGTGCGCAGGACTTCGTGGCGGCGGACGATTTCATTAAAGGTCTGTGTGAGCGCCTGTAGGCTCAAATCTCCTGTCAGGCGGACAGCGGCCGGGACATTGTAGAAGGCTGTGTTTGGCTCTAATTGATCTAGAAACCACAAGCGCTGCTGCGCATAAGAGAGCGGCAGAGAGTTGAATTCCGCTCCCCCTTGTTGGAGAGCGCGCAGCAGCAACACTCGCTTTTCAGGAGACAATTCGGCCAACCGCCTGGATAAATCTTCCATCAGCGCTAACCCCTGTTTTTCTGTCTTTATTGATCTTTTAAGCCCAACTGATTGAGGGCTTCATCCTGGGAGAGATTTTCTAGCTCTGTGAGCAGTTGATCTATACTCTTGCCGCCCCGCGAAGTTGATCGAATCTCAACTTCATCTGAAGGGCTCTGCGTCTTTTCGGCTCGTCCAATTGCTACCGCCAAACTGTGTACCGTGGGCGACTCGAACAACTGCCGCAACGGCATCTCTATCTCGAATGCAGCACGCACACGCGAGATCAACTGCGTCGCTAACAGTGAATGCCCGCCCAACTCGAAGAAGTTGTCGTGGACGCCGACTCTCTCCACTCCCAACACTTCTTCCCAGATGCCCACCAGCATCTCCTCTACTTGAGTTTGCGGAGCTACGTACTGCTGCCCCGCTTCTAGTCGTCCCTCTTCCGGGGTCGGCAGCGCACGGCGGTCGATCTTCCCGTTCGGTGTTAAGGGCAACTCAGCCAACTGCACGAACGCCGAGGGAATCATGTACTCCGGCAGTCGTTCTTTCAGATGACTTCGCAACTCACCGTGTTGGAGTTCACCCTCCGCGACTAGATAAGCTACTAACCGCTGCTCACTGTCCTGTGCGAACAATGTGACTACGGCCTCGCGCACCGCCGGATGCTGGCCGAGCACCGCCTCGATCTCGCCTAACTCGATGCGATAACCACGGAGCTTGATCTGTTGGTCTATTCTGCCTAGAAATTCAATGTTCCCGTCCGGTAGATACTTCGCCAGGTCTCCTGTCCGGTAGAGTCGCGCTCCCGGCTCTGTGCTGAACGGATGCGGGAGGAAGCGTTCGGCGGTTAAGTCAGGACGGTTGAGGTAGCCGCGGGCCAGTCCCGTTCCGCCGATGTAGAGTTCTCCCGCTACTCCGACCGGCGCTGGTTCCTGTTCCTCGTCCAGGATGTAGAGTTGGATGTTCGCTATGGGCTTGCCAATCGGCAGACGAGCCAGCTTGCTGACTGCTGTCGCCTCCAGGGGGGCTTCATAAAAGGCGGCGGTGATGGCGGCTTCAGTTGGCCCGTAAGCATTAATAAACCTAGTGGGGCTCCGAGTCAGTTGTGACCACGTTACTAACCGCTGTATCAGGATGCTTTCGCTCCCCGTGATAAAGAGCTTCAACCAATGCGGCACGGGGTTTTGCGACACAGACAACTGCTCCACCACCTGATGCCAGTGCGCAGGGGGTAAGTGCAGCGTCGTCACCCCCTGTTGTTCACATACCTGTAGCAGCTCGGAGATGGACAGCCCGCCCGGATTTTCATGCAACACCAGGCTGGCTCCGCTCGTCAGCGCCAGGAATATTTCTTCAACCGACGCGTCAAAGCTCAGCGAGACGAACTGCAATAGCCGATGACGTGAATCGATGTCAAAGCTTCCCAACATGGCGAAGATGCTATTGACCAGCGCCTTGTGCGACGTTACCACGCCTTTGGGAACACCTGTCGAACCCGACGTGTAAATGACGTAGGCCGGATTATCGGGAATCGCTTGACCATGAATGTTCTGACCACTCTCTTTAGCAATTCCCGGCCAATCCTCGTCGAGGCAAATCACATAATCTTTGCCCTGCGGTAAAGCCTCCTTCAACCCCCGCTCAGTCAGCAGCACAGAGACCCGCGCATCCTCCAACATGAAACCCAGCCGCTCCCGCGGATACTCAGGATCGAGCGGCACATACGCCCCTCCCGCCTTCAGGATGCCCAGCAACCCGATGACCATTTCTACTGAGCGCTCCACACAGATGCCAACCAGCACTTCCGGCCCCACACCCCTTCCTCGGAGATAATGTGCCAGTTGGTTGGCTCTGCTGTTCAACTCTCCATAGGTCACTCGCTCATCTTCGTAGACGACTGCCACGGCCTCCGGCGTCCGCTCCACCTGCTCCTCGAATAACTCGTGGATGCAACGCTGCTCTGGATATTCCTTCGCCGTCTGATTCCACTCGATGAGTAACTGCTCGCGCTCGGCGTCACTAAGTATTTCCAACTCTGCAACGGCTTGCTCAGGCTCGCTGGTGATCGCCTCCAGCAGCGTCTGGAAGTGTCCGCTCATCCGCTCAATCGTCGCCGCGTCAAATAAGTCTGTGCTGTACTGCCAGACCCCTGTCAGCCCATCTCCACTCTCCATCAACTCCAACGCCAAGTCCAGCTTCGCAATCTCGCTCTCACCCGTCACCGCACTCAACTGCACTCCGGCCAGTTCCAATGCTTCTCCCGGTGTGTTCTGCAAAGTGAAGAGGACTTGAAACAGCGGCGAGTGGCTCAAGTCTCTGTCGGGCTGCAACTCCTCGACTAACTTTTCAAACGGCACCTCCTGATGGCTGTAGGCTCCGAGCGTCACCTCCCGCATTCGTCTTAGTAACTCCCTAAAGTTCTCTTCTGCTTCCACCTTCGTCCGCAGTACCAAAGTGTTGACGAAGAAGCCGATCAACCCCTCAGTCTCGACTCTCGTGCGGTTGGCTATCGGAGTGCCGACGACAATGTCATCCTGCCCACTGAGCCGGGATAAGAGAACTGAGAAGGCCGAGAGCAGCGTCATGAACAGTGTGACGCCTTCCGCTCTACTTATCTTTCTGAGTACTTCCGTTAACTCGGCTGATAACTCTATGCGGTGTGCGGCCCCGCGGAAGCTCTGGACGGCCGGGCGGGGATAGTCAGTCGGTAACTCTAAGACAGATGGTGCGCCGGATAGCTGCTCCCGCCAGTAGGAGAGTTGCGTTTCTAACACTTCACCAGTGAGCCACTGTCTCTGCCACACTGCGTAGTCGGCATATTGAATCGGCAACTCTGGCAGCGGGGAGGGCTGCCCCTGTGAGAAGGCTTCATACAGAGCAGCGACTTCTCTGACCAACATCCAAATTGACCACCCGTCGCTGACGATGTGATGCATCGTACAGAGTAAGATGTGTTCTGTGACAGAGAGTCTCAGCACTTGCACACGGAACAGCGGGCCACGGGAGAGGTCGAAGGGGCGTTGCGCCTCCTGGTTAGCCAGGCGTCTGGCTTCTGTCTCACGCTCATCTGCGGACAAGTGGCTCAAGTCTACGAGCGGCAGCGTCACGTCTACGGCAGCGGAGATGTGTTGCAAGGGTTCGCCGTCTATGTTGACGAAGCTGGTGCGGAGGACTTCGTGGCGGCGGACGATTTCGCTGAAGGTCTGGGTGAGCGCCCGGAGGTTCAGGTCTCCTGTCAGGCGCAGGGCGAGGGGGATGTTGTAGAGCGCGCTGTTGGGTTCCAGTTGGTCTATGAACCACAGCCGCTGTTGCGCATAGGAGAGCATTAACCCTTGCTCGCGTGATGCTTTCTTAATAGCCGGTACACTCACCGCCGATTCTTGCCTGAGCATTGCCTCGACGGCTTCAGCTAGGGTGTCCACCGTAGGCGACTCGAACAACTGCCGCAACGGCATCTCTATCCCGAATGCCGTCCGCACTCTGGAGATCAACTGCGTCGCTAACAGTGAATGCCCACCCAACTCGAAGAAGTTGTCGTGGATACCCACCCTCTCCACTCCCAACACTTCCTCCCAGATGCCCACCAGCAGCTCCTCTACTTGAGTTTGCGGAGCTACGTACTGCTGCCCCGCTTCTAGTCGTCCCTCTTCCGGGGTCGGCAGCGCACGGCGGTCGATCTTCCCGTTCGGCGTTAACGGTAATTCTTCCAACTGCACAAACGCTGAGGGGATCATGTAATCTGGCAATCGCTCCTTTAAATACCCTCGCAACTCGCTGACTGAGGGCAGTTCCCCTTGTGGGGAAATCACCAGATAAGCGATGAGCCTTTGCTCTGCGCCTTCCTTTCTTGACAGCGTGACGACCGCCTCGCGCACCGACGTATGAGCGGCGAGCGCCGCCTCGATCTCACCCAGTTCGATCCGGTAGCCGCGGAGTTTGATCTGCTGGTCTACTCTGCCTAGAAACTCGATGTTCCCATCCGGCAGGTACTTCGCTAAGTCTCCCGTTCTATAGAGTCGCGCTCCCGGCTCTGTGGTGAACGGATGCGGGAGGAAGCGTTCGGCGGTTAAGTCAGGACGGTTGAGGTAGCCGCGGGCCAACCCCACCCCACCGATGTAGAGTTCCCCGGCGACGCCGACCGGGACTGGCTCCAAGCGTGTATCAAGGAGATAGCTCTCGGTATTGGAGATGGGTCGCCCGATGGGCACAGTGCCTCCGGCGCCCGGCTCTTCCTGCTCAAAAGATTCATAGAGAGTTGAAGTGATGGTCGCCTCAGTTGGCCCGTATGCGTTGATCCAGCGTATTCCGTCTGGCACAAATTGATGCCAGGCGGCCAGGCGTTCGGACGAAATCACCTCGCTGCCTGCAACCACGAGGCGAAGCGTAGCCGGGAACTGGATTCTTGCTCGACCAAGCTCGGCGACCAGCTCATGCCAATACAGCGCCGGGACGTTGACGACAGTTAGCCGCTGCCTGGTTATAAAATCAAAGAACTCAGCGGCAGACATCGGCGCGCTCGAAGGCAGCAACACGACGGCAGCGCCACTCAGCCAGGACGGATACAATTCTTCAGCCGCAACGTCAAAGTTAAGTGAAGCGAATTGCAGAACCAGATCACTCGACCGTAGGTCATAGACCCCGCCTAGCGCCGTGCTGTGATTGACGAGCGCAGAGTGTGAAACCGCCACGCCTTTTGGCGTACCTGTCGAGCCAGAGGTGTAGATGATATAAGCCAGGCTTTCAACTGCCGCTAAATTAATCGGGTTCAACTCGCTTTGCGACGCGAGACAGCCATCCTCAGCATCCAGGTAAACAATATGAGAACGGTGTTCAGGAAGCCGCTTAACTAATCGCTGCACAGTCAGCAATACAGAGATCGCGCCATCCTCCAACATGAAACCCAGGCGCTCCCGCGGGTACTCAGGGTCAAGCGGCACATACGCCCCTCCGGCTTTGAGAATGCCGAGTAATCCCACCACCATCTCGATGGAGCGCTCGACGCACAACCCAACCAGCGCCTCCGGCCCGACTCCCATTCCTCGGAGATAATGCGCCAGTTGGTTGGCTCTGCTGTTCAACTCTCCATAGGTTATCTGTTGGTTTTCATAAACTATTGCCACGGCCTCCGGTGTCCGCTCCACTTGTTCCTCAAACAGTTCGTGAATACATCTCTCCCGCGGATACTCTCTCGCCGTCTGGTTCCATCCGATGAGTAACTGCTCGCGCTCGGCATCACTGAGTATCTCCAACTCCGCGACAGCCTGCTCCGGCTCGCTGGCTACCGCTTCCAGCAGCGTCTGGAAATGTTTACTCCACCTCTCTATTGTCTCTGCCGCGAACAACTCTGTGCTGTACTCAATCGTCCCCGCTAACCCCTGCGCACTCTCCATCAACTCCAACGTCAGGTCGAACTTCGCCGTCTCGTTCGTCGCCCCCACTGAACGCAACTCCACCTCGCCCAGCCGCAGCGTCTCGCGCGGAGCATTCTGTAAGACGAACATCACCTGGAACAGCGGCGAGTGGCTCAAGTCCCTCTCCGGCTGCAACTCCTCGACCAGCTTCTCGAAGGGCACCTCCTGATGGCTATAGGCTCCGAGCGTCACCTCTCGTACTCGCGCAAGTAGTGCGCTGAAGCTCTCTGTGGGTTCCACCTTCGTCCGCAATACAAGTGTGTTGACGAAGAACCCGATCAGAGATTCAGTCTCGACTCTCGTGCGATTAGCGATGGGAGTGGCGACGACGATGTCAGATTGTCCACTTAAGCGTGATAAGAGCACGGAGAAGGCCGAGAGTAGTGTCATGAACAGTGTGACGCCTTCCGCTCTACTTATCTTTCTGAGGGATTCTGTTAACTCTGCTGATAACTCTATGCGGTGTACGGCTCCGCGGAAACTCTGAACGGCCGGGCGTGGATAATCTGTCGGCAGTTCTAAGACAGATGGTGCGCCGGATAGTTGCTCTCTCCAATAAGAGAGTTGACTCGCCAGGACTTCTCCGGTCAGCCACTGTCTCTGCCAGAGGGCATAGTCGGCGTATTGAATAGAAAGCTCCGGCAGCGGAGAAGGCTGATGTTGGGAGTAAGCTTCGTAGAGGGCAGCGACTTCGCGGATGAGGACGCCCATCGACCACCCGTCACTCACGATGTGGTGCATCGTACACAGGAGAATGTGTTCTGTCTGAGAGAGTCTCAGCACTTGCACACGGAACAGCGGGCCAAGTGAGAGGTCGAAGGGGCGTTGAGCTTCAGCAGCAGCTAATCTCTGCGCTTCAGTCTCTCGCTCATCGGTTGCGAGGTGGCTTAAGTTTACGAGCGGTAACTCCACGTCCGAGGCAGTGGAGATGAGTTGCACAGGAGAGCCTTCGGTTGTAGTGAAGCTGGTGCGGAGGACTTCATGACGACGGACGATTTCGTTGAAGGTCTGCTCCAGTGCGATGAGATTTAACTCCCCCTTTAACCGCACCGCCGCCGGGATGTTGTAGAGCGCACTGTTGGGTTCCAGTTGATCGATGAACCACAGCCGCTGTTGCGCATAGGAGAGTGGTAACTCACAGTCACGCGGCGCTCTCTCGATGGCCGGGGCACTCACCGCCGATTCTTGTCTCAGCGCTGACTCGACGGCTATCGCTAACTCCTGAACCGTGGGCGACTCGAATAACTGCCGCAGCGGCATCTCTATCCCGAAAGCCGTCCGCACACGCGAGATCAACTGCGTCGCCAACAATGAATGCCCGCCCAACTCGAAGAAGTTGTCGTGGATACCCACCATCTCCACGCCTAACACTTCCTCCCAGATGTCCGCCAATAACTCTTCGACCGGAGTTTGCGGAGCCACATACTCCTGCCCTGTCTCCAGCCACCCTTGCCCTGGTGTTGGCAATGCCCGGCGGTCGATCTTCCCGTTCGGTGTTAACGGTAATTCTTCCAACTGCACAAACGTTGAGGGAATCATGTAGTCCGGCAATCGCTCCTTCAGATAAGTGCGCAGCTCACCGTGCTGGAGTTCACGCGCCGCGACTAGATAAGCCGCCAACCGCTGCTCCGCGCCTTCGCCTCTGAGCAGTACTACCGCTTGCTCGATTGCCGAATGCTGACTGAGCACAGTCTCGATCTCACCGAGTTCAATCCGGTAGCCGCGCAGCTTAATCTGTTGGTCGATTCTGCCTAGAAATTCAATGTTCCCATCCGGCAGGTACTTCGCTAAGTCTCCCGTTCTGTAGAGTCGCGCTCCCGGCTCCGTGCTGAAGGGGTGCGGGATGAAGCGGTCGGCGGTTAAGTCGGGGCGGTTGAGGTAGCCGCGGGCCAATCCGGCTCCGCCGATGTAGAGTTCGCCGGCAATGCCGACTGGAACTGGTTGCAGATGGGCGTCGAGCAAATAGACTTCAGTATTGGAAATAGGAGTCCCGATTGCGATTGCTGACTTGCTGAGATCGGCGTCTTTTGGAATCGAATAGCAACAGGTGAAGGTTGTACTTTCTGTCGGCCCATAGCCGTTGATAATCTGTGTAGCCGGCAAAGCTTTGATGGCAAGGTCAACATGTGCTACCGATAATGCCTCGCCGCCGATGAGTAGCTGTTGAATGTTCGACAATATCTCGGGCGATTCATCAATCACAACATTGAAGAGGGAAGATGTCAGCCACAGCGTGTCAATCCTATGCTTCTCAATCGCCTGGCCCAGCTCACTGACCGTCGGCGTCCGTTGTGGTAGCAGGACACATCTCCCCCCGTGCAGTAAAGCCCCCCACACTTCAAAAGTTGAAGCATCAAAGAAGATCGGCGATGCCTGCAAAATGATGTTGGTGTCACCCAGGCTGACATAGCTTACTCCGAACAACAGCCTTGCAATTCCGCGATGACAAACTTCCACGGCTTTCGGCTTGCCCGTCGAGCCGGATGTATAGTTGATATAAGCTAAATTATTGGCTCCGGTCAGCGTGGGCGAATTCTCGTCACTATATTGCGCGATACTCTCCCAATCTGCGTCGAGGCGGACTATCTGCGCTGGCTGCTCCGGCAATTTATCTTCTAATTTCTGCTCAGTCAGCAGCACAGAGACCCGCGCATCCTCCAACATGAAACTGAGCCGCTCTTGCGGGTACTCAGGATCGAGCGGCACATACGCCCCTCCGGCTTTGAGGATGCCGAGCAAGCCGATGACCATTTCTACTGAGCGCTCCACACAGATGCCGACCAGCACCTCCGGCCCCACACCCATTCCTCGGAGATAATGTGCTAACTGATTGGCTCTGCTGTTCAACTCCGCATACGTCACCTGTTGCTCGTCATAGACGACTGCCACCGCCTCCGGCGTCCGCTCCACCTGCTCTTCAAACAACTCGTGGATGCAACGCTGGTCTGGATACTCTCTCGCCGTCTGGTTCCATTCGATGAGTAGTTGTTCCCTCTCCCCCTCAGTTAGCAATGGCAACTCTGCAACGGCTTGCTCCGGCTCGCTGGCTATCGCTTCCAGCAGCGTCTGGAAGTGTCCGCCCCACCTCTCTATTGTCTCTGCCGCGAACAACTCTGTGCTGTACTGCCAGACCCCTGTCAGCCCATCTCCACTCTCCGTCAAGACTAAGGTCAGGTCGAACTTCGCCGTCTCGTTCGTCGCCCCCGCCGAACGCAACTCCACCTCGCCCAGCCGCAGCGTCTCGCGCGGGGCGTTCTGTAAAACGAACATCACTTGAAACAGCGGCGAGTGGCTCAAGTCTCTGTCGGGCTGCAACTCTTCCACTAGTTTCTCGAAGGGCACCTCCTGATGGCTGTAGGCTCCGAGCGTCACTTCCCGAACCCGCGCAAGTAGTGCTCTGAAGCTCTCTTCTGCTTCCACTTTCGTCCGCAGCACCAGCGTGTTGACGAAGAAGCCGATTAATCCCTCAGTCTCGACTCTCGTCCGGTTAGCGATGGGAGTGCCGACGACGATGTCAGCTTGTCCACTTAAGCGTGAGAGCAGCACCGAGAAGGCCGAGAGCAGTGTCATGAAGAGGGTGACGCCTTCCGCTCTGCTCAGTTGTCGCAGCTTCTCGGTCAACTCCGCCGAGAGTCGTATTGACTGCGCTGCCCCGCGGAAGCTCTGGACGGCAGGGCGTGGATAGTCAGTCGGTAGCTCTAAGACAGATGGTGCGCCGGATAGTTGCTCCCGCCAGTATGCCAGCTGCGCTTCGAGCACTGCGCCTTCCAGCCACTGTCTCTGCCACACTGCGTAGTCGGCGTATTGGATGGGAAGTTCCGGCAGCGGGGAGGGCTGGTCTTGGGAGAAGGCTTCATACAAAGCAGCGACTTCTCTGACCAACATCCAAATTGACCACCCGTCGCTGACGATGTGGTGCATCGTGCAGAGTAAGATGTGTTCTGTGACAGAGAGTCTCAGCACTTGCACACGGAACAGCGGGCCACGGGAGAGGTCGAAGGGACGTTGCGCTTCGGCGGTGGCTAGTCGCTGTGCTTCCGTTTCTCGTTCGTCCGCTGTCAGGTGGCTCAGGTCTACGATGGGCAGGGAGAGCGGTTGTGCCGGGGAGATGTGTTGCAAGGGTTCGCCGTCTACGTTGACGAAGGTGGTGCGGAGGACTTCATGGCGGCGGACGACTTCGCTGAACGTCTGTCCTAGCGCCGTTAGATTTAACTCTCCCTTTAACCGCACCGCCGCCGGGATGTTGTAGAGCGCACTATTGGGTTCTAGTTGGTCGATGAACCATAATCGCTGTTGCGCATAGGAGAGTGGCAATCCCTGCTCGCGCGGCGCTCTCTCGATGGCCGGGGCACTCACCGCCGATTCTTGTCTCAGCGCTGACTCGACGGCTGCTGCCAGCTCCTGAACCGTGGGCGACTCGAATAACTGCCGCAGCGGCATCTCTATCCCGAAAGCCGTCCGCACACGCGAGATCAACTGCGTCGCCAACAAGGAGTGTCCGCCCAGCTCGAAGAAGTTGTCGTGGATGCCAACCCGATTTACCCCTAACACTTCCTCCCATATCCCTACTAACAGCTCTTCAACAGGAGTCTGCGCCGCTACGTACTCCTGTCCCGCTTCGAGCCGTCCCTGTTCTGGCGCGGGCAGCGCACGGCGGTCGATCTTCCCGTTCGGCGTTAACGGTAATTCTTCCAACTGCACAAATGCCGAGGGAATCATGTACTCCGGTAGCCGCTCCTTCAGATAAGTGCGTAGCTCGCTGTGACGGAGGTCTTGCTCCGCGACTAGATAAGCTACCAACCGCTGCTCACTTCCTTCGCCCCGCAGTAAGACGACCGCTTGCTCTATCTCTGGATGCTGGCTGAGTACCGTCTCAATCTCTCCCAACTCGATGCGATAACCACGGAGTTTGATCTGCTGGTCTACTCTGCCCAGAAACTCGATGTTCCCATCCGGTAGATACTTCGCCAGGTCTCCCGTTCTGTAGAGTCGTGCGCCAGGCTCTGTGCTGAACGGATGCGGGACGAAGCGGTCGGCGGTTAAGTCGGGGCGGTTGAGGTAGCCGCGGGCCAATCCGGCTCCGCCGATGTAGAGTTCGCCGATTGTATCTATGGCGGCGGGGTTTAAGCTTGGGTCCAGAATGTAGGTGGTGGTATTTGAGAGTGGGCGGCCGATGGGGATTGTGCGCGCCCCTTCGTCTACCTGCTGGACGTGATGCCAGGTCGTAAAGGTCGTACTTTCTGTCGGGCCATAGACGTGTAGGAGACGCTGCGGGGAGCCGTTGAGGAGCGCTGCTCTGACCCACTTGGGATCGACGGCCTCGCCGCCGAACAAGAGATAGCGTAGATAGTAGAAACAGTCGGGGACCTGGCTCACTACTTGATTGAAGAGCGCCGTCGTGATGAACAGCACGCTGACCTGATGTTGACGAAGATTGAGGGCTAACTCTCGCGGCGAGATCGTAATGTCCTTGCTGAAGATGACGAGGCGCGCGCCGTGCAGTAAGGCCCCCCAAATCTCAAAGGTCGCCGCGTCAAAGACCTCGTTCGAAGCCTGGGCGATAACGTCCGCGGCCGACAGCGCAACATAGTTCGTGTTGATGGTCAGACGGCTGATTGCCTGATGAACGACAGAGACGCCCTTCGGCTGGCCCGTGGAGCCGGAGGTGTAGATGACATAGGCCAGATTGTCACTGGTCGTCCCGCTGCTTAAATTATCTGCGCCCCCCTGAGAGATTTCTCCCCAATCGCTGTCCAGGCGGCAGACACGCGCCTCGTGCTTCGGCAGTGACGTCACAAACCTCTCCTGTGTGAGCAGCACAGAAACTTGTGCGTCCTCAAGCATGAAGGCCAGCCGCTCTCGCGGGTATTCAGGATCGAGCGGCACGTACGCTCCCCCAGCCTTCAGGATGCCGAGCAATCCGACCACCATCTCGACCGACCGCTCGACACAGACGCCGACCATCACCTCCGGCCCGACTCCCCGCTCCCGCAGATAATGTGCCAGTTGGTTGGCGCGTCGGTTCAACTCCCGATAGGTCAGTTGTTCTTCCCGATAGACGACTGCCACGGCCTCCGGCGTCCGCTCCACCTGTTCTTCAAATAGTTCGTGGATGCGCCTCTCCCGCGGATACTCGCTGCTCGTCTCGTTCCACTCCTCTAAGAGCTGCCGACGCTCTGTCTGACTGAGCATCTCCAACTCCGAGATAGCCTGCTCCGGCTCCTCCACTCCGCTCTGCAACGCCTGCTCGTAATGCCGCCAGAACCGCTCGACCCACTCCACTTCATACACTCGCCGGTCATACTCCACTAGCACGCAGAGCTGCGGCCCTTCTCGCCTGACTGTTAGCCGCAAGCCTTCGCCCACTTCAGGCCACGGCCCGTGTAACTCGTCGAAGAGGAGCGCCACCTCGAAGAGTCGCGTCTCCCCAGCAGACGCTTCAACGAAGAGGTCCTGGCGGAGGCGGTCGTATGGGTAGCGCTGCCGTTGATAAGCATCGAGCAGGGTCTGGCGGACGTTGAGGAGGAGTTGACGAAAGCTGAGGTGGTCAGCTACTTCGTCCACGATGACCAGCGCGTTCTCAAGCTGTGTGGCATCGCCTCGTTTGCGGCCAGGGCTGCCGACGACGACAGTCGAGTCGTGTGTGTACTTATAGAGACAAACTTTCAGGGCCGCCAGCAGCGCCGTGTAGAGTAGAAACGGGCTGCCGCCGGTCAGCGTCTCCAGCCGGCTGCACAACTCCTGCGGAAGGTTGAACGTGATGGCGTCGCGGTTGACTGTCTCAGCCAAACTGCCCGGAGCAATGGGCTTCAGCCTGGCCGCCGGCGCGAGATCGGAGAGCCTGTCAGCCCAGTAGCGGCGCTGCTCCAACAACTGCTGGTCGAAGATTAGTATCTCTGGCGCTTGCTCGTTGATCGCCTGTCCCATGAACCGTTCCTCGAAGTGACCCCTTAGAAATTGAAGACCTCGCCGGCCAGGGCGCTGACCGCGGCGTTACTGGCCGAAGGTTGCTGCTCAAGGGCGATGTCGCCGAGCAGACCGTTTGGATTGGCGCAGACTTCCGTCAGAATAGAGGTCAGGTAAGAGCTTAGTTTGTCTATGACCTCAGGGGTGAACCAGCGTGGCGAGTAGCTGAAGCGCAGCAGGCCGCGGCCGCTTTCATCTTCGTCTACCTGCAACACCAGATGGACGCCTGCGACGAGCACGGGGTAGTCGCTCAAGACTTCCGCGAAACTGGTCTCCGCGTGTTCCGGCCGCGTGTGACGGTAGAAGTATCCGGCGTCGAACGACGGACACTTGCTGTCGTGCTGTGCCATCCGATGCGGATTGGTCAGGATGTGAAACGCGTGCAGTTGCTGACGCCTGGCCTGCGCTATCTTCAGTTGAGCCCGCTGTAAAAAGTCCCGGAAGGTTTCCTGCCAGGATGGGTCGAGCCGCAGCGGAACTCTCTCATCCACGCCCGTCTCATTCAACGCCGCCACGAGCGCTACGTCTTCGCGGCCACTCAAGCGCGAGAGCAAAACGCTATAAGCGGCGAGCAGGGCCGCGGACAGATTCTTCACCCTGTAAATTGAACGCAACTGGTCTAGAGCCGATTGCTCAAGAGCGCAGGAGGTAGAGAGCCGAGCGTCTGCGGTCGCTTCCGTCTGCTCTCGCAGCGTCTCCGTGCTGGGCTCCACAGGCTCGCCAAACTCCCCACACCAGAACTCTTCGGCGCGCGCGTAATTCTCGCCGGAAAAGAGTTCGACGGGCGCAAGGCTCGGCTCCGTCGGACGGTCGAACTGGCAGCTCCTTTTCAGGCTTTCAAGTAGTTCGGGACTAATCTCTTCCTTTTTCGGGCTGATCAGTTTTTCCTTGATGGCCGCGTTGAAGCATTTCAAAAAAGTCTTGAGCTGCTCCATCGTCATGCCTTTTCTTTGCAGATAAAAAGTGCTCCACTGCTCGAAGCCGTTCTGCGGAAGCCAGATCGAGTTTTGAATCGAGAGGAACAGCTTATCGACCAGATCGCAGGCCATGTGAAAGTCCATCGTGTCGTGCGACCAGTTAAAGGACGAACCCTTCACGCCATAAACATCTTTCTGCTCCCAGATCGGCGTGACCGGGTCGGCGTACCATAACTGCGCTCTGTAAAAGTCTGGCCGGGCCTCTTCGATGAGGGTCACAGTCTCCTGCACGGTCTCAAAAGTCTCTCCGGGGAAGCCGACGATGACGTTGGCGTGCGTCGAGATGCCTGCGGCCTTCAGCAGCGGGATCGATTTCAAGTAGTCCTTGCGGCGGGCCGTCTTGTTCATTCGCTTGAGCATCGCGTCGCTGCCCGATTCGATTCCCAGAAAGACCCCCTCGCAACCGGCCCGGCCCATCAACTCGATGGCCTCTTCGTCTCCATGATCGCTGCGGTAAAAGGAGTTCCACTTGAAGCCGTAGTTATTCCTGATCATCATTCGACAGATCTCTTTGAACCTTTCTTTCGGGACGTTGAAAGTGTCGTCGATGAAGGTCAGGGTCGTGACCGTGCCGAGGTCACGGATAGCGTTCAGCTCGCGTTCGACCAAGTCAACGCCTGTGTACTTGTACTTGCCGGCCCGCTGCGGGAAGCCGCAAAAAGAGCAGCTAAAGGGACACGACTTGGCCGTTCGCAGCGTGACGAACTGGCCGAACTCTGCCGCCGGAAAGAGGCTGTAATCCACAGGGTTCTCCTCCAGCGGATTAGACTCTATGGAGGTTGCGGTCAGCCTGTAGCTCTCGCCGTCTCTATAGGCGATGTTGTCTACCTGATCGAAGCTCGTACGGTTCTTCAGCGCACGGATGATATTGACGAGCGCGCCTTCGCCTTCGGAGCTGATGACATAAATATCTGCGCCCAGATATTTGAACTGGCTCTGCAACGCTTCGCTGT
Organism: uncultured Acidobacteriota bacterium; assembly: GCA_963848875.1. Lineage (GTDB taxonomy): Bacteria > Acidobacteriota > Blastocatellia > Pyrinomonadales > Pyrinomonadaceae > QHXM01. The sequence goes on along the minus strand of CAWKFJ010000005.1, from coordinate 1,012,388 downwards.
CGCAGAGCTTCGGCTGGTTGGAAATGTAAGGTCCGCCGACGATTATTTTGGCCGTGTGGTTATGTTCTCTGATAAACGAGATGATCTCTAAAATGGGCTGTGGAGAGACGTACAGGGTGGTCGTGATGGCGATGGTCAGGATGTCGTCTTTGACCAGCTTCTCTCTTAACTTGTCCTTCTCTAGGTGAAACAGGTTGACGTAATCGAAGCTGAAGCCACGCTGTTTGAGATAGCTGCCCAGGTATGTGACGACGGGCCAGAGAAAGTCTACGTTGCTGAACGGCCTATGGGGCCGGCGGCGGTCGTGACCTTCGGCGTAGAAGTGATTCAGAAGATCCATGCTCCGCCGAGGCTGGCCGTCGTAGGTGATGAAGGCTAGGTCCAAATCCCTGTAGGCCCCGGAGTCCTTCCCCATCGAACCGACCATTTGGACGTATTCCGAAAAATCGGAATCGTTGAAGCCAACAATCAGACAATCGATCATGGCAGCCTACCTTTCATGGCTGAAAGTCGAACTCCTCGGCTTCGTCTGCGGTCTGCTCTTCCGCGCCGCTTTCGGCCAGCAACGGAATCTCTATCAGACGAGACTCTGGATTGGCGGCGATGTTAGTCAGCAGGGTCTTGAAGTGACTCAGCATCCGAGTGACCGTAGCGGCGTCGAAGCGGGAGCGGTCGTAAATCATCAGCAAGTCGAGGACCGGGTCGGGCCACAGGACCAGGCACAGCGGGTAGGTCTGCGATTCAGTGAATCTGACATTGCGGACGTCCAGGTTTTTGCCGCGCCTGCGCAGCGAGGAGTCAACCGGGTAGTTCTCGAAGACCAGCAGTGTTTCAAAGAGCAGCGTGCCGAGCGGCACTTCGCTCCATCGCTGAACCTGCACGAGCGGACTGTAGTCGTACTGCCGCAACTCTGCCTGCTGCGCCTGTAGCTGCTTGAGCCAGGGGATGAGCGGCGCGTCATAAACAATCGGAACTCTGACCGGCAGGGTGTTAATAAACATGCCGATCATTGATTCGGGTTCCGCCAGCTCGGCGGGGCGGCCCGAAACGGTGATGCCGAAGACGATGTCCTCCTCGCCGCTATAGCGATTCAACAACAAGGCCCAGGCTCCCTGCGCCAGGGTATTCAACGTCAGGTGATGTCGCTGCGCGAGGGACTTGAGCGCGGCCGTCGTTTCCGGCGAGAGCTGCGCGCGCAGCTTATTGCCCCCGACCTCTATCGCTGGCGTCTGGCGTGTTTGCGCGTGGGAGCGGTCCCGTAGCAGCGGCGTCGGCCTGGTGAAGCCTTTGAGCTGCTCGCGCCAGAAGGTTTCGGCCCGCGCCATGTCCTGCCGTTGCAGCCAGGCGATGTAATCGCCAAAAGGCGTGGGCTGTTTGAGACTAACATCCTCGTCCTGCGCGAAGCCTTCGTAAAAGGCGAACACTTCGTTCATCACCATCGGGTTAGACCACCCGTCGAGCAGCAGGTGATGGAATCCCCAGATGAGCTGGTAAGCGTCGTCAGCCATCCTGATCAACGCGACTCTCATCAACGGGGCTTGCGAAAGCTCGAAGCCCCGCCGCAAGTCTGCGCGGAGGAACTCTTTCAAACGCTCCTGCTGCTCGGCGGGCTGGAGTCCGCGCCAGTCGTGATGCACAATCGGCAACCTTAAATGGCTGTAGACGATTTGAAACGGCTCCTCGCGGTTCTCCCAGATAAAGGCGGTCCTCAAGATTGAATGGCGATCCAAGACGCGCTGCCAGGCCCGCTCGAAGGCCGGAATGTTCAGGTCTTGATGGATGGTGAAATCCACCTGCTCGAAGTAGATTCCAGACTCAGGGGCCAGCAGCGTGTGGAAGAGCAAGCCCTGCTGCATCGGCGAAAGAGGATAAATATCTTCGATGATATTTTTTCTCTTTTCCGCGAACAGATGATCTAGCTCTGCCTGGCTCAAGCGCACTCTGGGGAAATCTGAGGGCGTGTAGCCTCCGGCGTCCGGCGCCTGGCAATGCTCTATGATTGCCCGCAGCGCCTCCATGAAACTCTGCGCCAGACTCTCGATTGTCTCACGCCTGTGCGCGCTCTTGTGGTAGGCCCAGGTCAGTTGGAGTTGGCCGCCGGTCAATCTCCCCGTAACGCCTAACAGGTAGCCCGGCGGTAGGCCCGCGGCCGGGTCTGGCCCCTCTACACCTTTGAACAAAGAGTTGTCGGCCAGGGCTTCAGCAAACGTCTCCACGTACTCGAAGTGGAGTTCGGCCTGCGGCATCGCGCTCAAACTCCTGGCGATCTCTTCGTCTTCTCTCAGATACCTCAGCGCCCCGTAGCCGATCCCGCTTTGCGGAACCTCTCTTAACTGCTCCTTGATCGTCTTCAAGGCTTCCCACGGCGTCGCAGTCTTACCCAAATCCAGCAGCGCTGGATAGACGGTCTTAAAGCTGCCGACGGTACGCGACAAGTCCGCTTCGGCAGAGAGCGCTCCCTCACGGGCGCTGCCCTCTATGTCGAGCAGCAACGAACGTTTCCCCGTCCACCTACTGAAAGCCTGCGCCAACGCTGTCAGCAGCACGTCGCCGGGCCGTGTCTGATACGCCAACGGGACTTCTTCGAGCAGGGCGCGCGTCTCCGCGGCAGGCAATCTCAGAGTCAGCGTCTGGCTCGCTTCTTCCGCACGCGCCTGCTCTGTGTAATCCAGCGGCAGGGGGGCGACTTTCCTTCGCGTTTCCGATGACCAGTAAGGCCACTCCTCCAGCGCCGCGGTCGTCTGAGCGTGCTCCCAGAGGAGCCTTGCCCAGCGCTTGAATGATGTGGTCTTGGGGCCTAGCTGCACCGTCTGGCCGCTACTAATCTGCCGAACGGCACGCTCCAAATCTTCAAGCAGCAGTCGCTCTGACGTTTCATCGCACACCAGTCTATGCACGACGATCAGCAAACGTCCCGCCCGCCCGCCGCCGAGTTCAAAATGCGTCACACGCAGGAGCGGCCCATCGCTCAGATTCAAGCTCTCCTGTGCTTCGATAGCTCTCGCGCTCAGCTCAGCCTCCTGCTCGCTCTCTTTCAACGCCGAAAGGTCTATCCGCGCATACACCGGAAACTCTTCCGCCCTGGCATTGAACTGCTGCCACCCCGTAGCCTCTAAAACAAAACGCATCCGCAGCGCGTCGTGATGCGCCAGCAAGTGTGCGACGGCTTTCTCCATGACCGAGGGGTCAAGCGCCTGCCGCAGCTCAACAAAAATTCCGGCAATGTCAGAGCGGGGGACAGCCGTCCCGAACTCAAAGAACCGCCGCTGAGCTGGCGTCAACGAAACCTGTCCCGTCACCAACTCCTGCTCGGCCGTGCTCCCCTTTCTCTCCTCCGCAACACTCGCAAGCTGGGCAATCGTCTGGTATTGAAAGATCAGATTGGGAGCAAGATTCAACCCAGACTTATTGGCCCTGGCAACAATCTGAATACTGAGAATCGAATCACCCCCCAACTCGAAGAAGTTGTCATAGACACCAACTCTCTCCACACCCAACACCGCCTCCCAGACGCCGACCAACAGCTCTTCTACTTGAGTTTGCGGAGCCACATACTCCTGCCCCGCTTCTATCCTTCCCTCTTCTGGCGCGGGCAACGCCTTACGGTCAATCTTCCCGTTCGGCGTCAGCGGCAACGCTTCTAGCTGCACGAACACGGCCGGGACCATGTACTCCGGCAACCGCTCCTTCAGATAGCCGCGCAACTCACCCTGGCCGAGGTCTTGCTCTGCCACCAGATAAGCCACCAACCGCGGCTCACTACCCTGTGCAGATAGTATGACCACCGCCTGCTCGATCTCCGGATGCTGGCCGAGCACCGTCTCAATCTCTCCCAACTCGATGCGATAACCACGCAGCTTGACCTGCTGGTCTACTCTGCCCAGGAACTCGATATTCCCATCCGGCAGGTACTTCGCCAGGTCTCCCGTCCGGTAGAGCCGTGCTCCCGGCTTCGCGCTGAACGGATGCGGCACGAAGCGTTCAGCGGTGAGTTCCGGGCGCTTCAGATAGCCACGCGCCAACCCCACCCCACCGATGTAGAGTTCCCCAGCCACTCCCACCGGCACTGGTTCCTGCTCCTCGTCCAGGATGTAGAGCTGGATGTTCGCTATCGGTCTCCCTATCGGCACACTCCTCAACTCTGCGCTGCTCTCCCCGCTCGGCCGGCACCTCCACCGTGTCACGTCCACGGCCGCCTCCGTCGGCCCGTACAGGTTCTCCAACTCCGCCACCGACTGCTCTCTGAACCTCGCGACCACCTCCGGCATCAGCGCCTCCCCGCTCGCCACCACCAGCCGCACGCTCCGACAGTCCGCCCAACTCGGCTCCTCCAACATCACCTGCAACATCGCCGGCACGAAGTGCAAGACACTGACCCCCTGCTCCCGGATCAACTCTGCCAGCCCCCCCGCGTCGCGCTGCAACCCCTGGCGCGCCAGCACCAGCCGCGCTCCCGTCATCAGCGGCCAGAAGAACTCCCAGACCGAGACGTCGAAGCTGAACGCCGTCTTCTGCAAGACCACATCCGAGGAGCCTAACCCGTAAGTCTCCTGCATCCAGCGCAGACGGTTCGAGATGCCACCGTGAGTGTTGACGGCGCACTTGGGCCTGCCGGTCGAGCCCGACGTGTAGATGGCGTAGGCCGCGTGCCCCGGCTCCAGTCGGACGCCCAGGTTGGTCGTGGGCAACCCCGCCACCACCGCCGCCCACTGCGCATCGAGACAGAAGGGAGTGGCAGTGGTGCGCGGCAGCAGCGGGAGCAGATGAGCTTGGGTGAGCAGGAGGGTGGGGGCGGCGTCCTCCAACATGAAGCTGAGCCGTGGCGCTGGATACTCCGGGTCGAGCGGCACGTACGCCCCTCCTGCTTTCAATATTCCCAGCAACCCGACCACCATCTCGACCGAGCGTTCGACACAGATGCCGACCAGCGCCTCCGGCCCCACCCCCCGACTCCGCAAGTAATGCGCCAGTTGGTTGGCCCGACTATTCAACTCCGCATAGGTCATTCGCTCATCTTTGTAGACGACCGCCACGGCCTCGGGGGTCCGTTCCACTTGTTCTTCAAACAACTCATGGATGCACGACTGCGACGGATACTGCGTCCCTGTTTGATTCCACTCGACCAGTAGTTGTGCTCGTTCGGCGTGAGTGAGGATGGCCAACTCGGCGACTCGTTGCTCTGGCTCGCCGACGATCGCATCGAGCAGGGTTTGGAAGTGACCACTGAAACGTTCGATCGTCTCTTCGTCGAAGAGGTCTCTGTTGTATTCAATGGTCCCCACCGCCCCCCATTCGCTATTAGTCAACTCCAATGCCAGATCGAACTTTGCCGTGCCGTTTCTATTTTGCAGCGAACTCAGCTCTATATCCCGCAGCTTCAAATCCGAAAGCGGAGCATTCTGCAAAGTGAAGAGGACTTGAAACAGCGGCGAATGACTCAAATCTCTCTCCGGCTGCAACTCTTCCACCAGCTTCTCGAACGGCACCTCCTGATGGCTGTAGGCTCCGAGTGTCACTTCCCGCACTCGTCTTAGTAACTCCCTGAAGCTCTCTTCTGCTTCTACCTTCGTCCGCAGCACCAGTGTGTTGACGAAGAAGCCGATTAACCCTTCCGTTTCCACTCTCGTCCGGTTGGCGATCGGAGTGCCGACGACGATGTCATCCTGCCCACTCAACCTGGATAAGAGCACCGAGAAGGCCGAGAGCAGTGTCATAAATAACGTCACGCCTTCCGCCCGGCTCAGTTGTCGCAGCCTCTCGGTCAACTCGGCTGATAACTCTATGCGGTGCGCGGCTCCGCGGAAGCTCTGGACGGCAGGACGTGGATGGTCTGTCGGTAGCTCTAAGACTGCCGGCGCTCCCTGTAGCTGCTCTCTCCAATAAGCGAGTTGAGTCTCCAGGACTTCGCCGGTCAGCCACTCTCGTTGCCACAGCGCGTAGTCGGCGTATTGAATCGGCAACTCTGGCAGCGCGTACGGTCTCCCCTGCGAGAAGGCTTCATACAAAGTAGCGACTTCTCTGACCAACATCCAAATTGACCACCCGTCGCTGACGATGTGGTGCATCGTGCAGAGTAAGATGTGCTCTGTGGCTGAGAGCCGGAGCAGGCGGACACGAAACAGCGGGCCGAGAGAGAGGTCGAAGGGACGCTGTGCTTCGGCGGTGGCCAGCCGTTGTGCTTCTGCCTCTCGTTCTGCTGCTCCTACGTCGCTCAAATCCACCACCGGCAGCGAGAATGGCAGCGCCGCACTGATCAGTTGAACCGGCGACCCGTTCACCGTTGCGAATCTAGTGCGCAGGACTTCGTGACGGCGGATAATCTCGCCGAAGGTCTGCTCTAAGGCCGCAGTGTTCAACTCCCCCTTTAACCGCACCGCCGCCGGGATGTTGTAGAGCGCGCTGTTAGGTTCCAGTTGGTCGATGAACCATAATCGCTGTTGCGCATAGGAGAGCAGCAATCCCTGCTCGCGTGGCGCTCGCTCGATGGCCGGGGCACTCACTGCCAACTCCTGCCTGAGCGCCGCCTCGACGGCTACCGCTAACTCCTGCACCGTAGGTGATTCGAATAACTGCCGCAGCGGCATCTCTATCTCGAATGCAGCACGCACACGCGAGATCAACTGCGTCGCCAACAATGAATGCCCGCCCAACTCGAAGAAGTTATCGTGGACGCCAACCCGTTCCACTCCCAGCACTTCTTCCCATATCCCTACTAACAGCTCCTCGACAGGAGTCTGCGCCGCTACATACTCCTGCCCTGCTTCGAGCCGCCCCTCCGTTGGCTCCGGCAGCGCACGGCGGTCGATCTTCCCATTCGGCGTTAAGGGCAACTCTGCCAACTGCACGAACGTTGAGGGAATCATGTAGTCTGGCAGTCGTTCTTTCAGATAACTTCGCAACTCGCCATGCTGGAGTTCACGCGCCGCGACCAGATAAGCCACTAACCGCTGCTCACTGCCCTGTGCAGTTAATGTCACGACGGCCTGCTCTATCTCCGGGTGCTGGCCGAGCACCGTCTCAATCTCACCGAGTTCAATGCGATAACCACGGAGCTTGACCTGCTGGTCGATTCTGCCTAGAAATTCAATGTTCCCGTCAGGCAGGTACTTCGCTAAGTCTCCTGTTCTGTAGAGTCGCGCTCCTGGCTCTGTGCTGAACGGATGCGGGACGAAGCGTTCGGCGGTTAAGTCGGGCCGCTTCAGATAGCCGCGGGCCAGTCCGGCTCCGCCGATGTAGAGTTCGCCGGCGACGCCGACGGGCGCTGGTTGGGAATGAGTATCTAAAATATAGAACTGTGTATTTGCTATCGGGCAGCCGATTGTGACCAGTTCGATGTTGTCGTGTATTTCTTTAGCGCCTGACCAGATGGTGGTCTCTGTTGGGCCATACATGTTCCAGACAGGCGCGCCGTTGGCGACTAACTCACGAGCTAGATTCAGTGGGAGGGCTTCGCCGCCGCAGAGAATTTTCATCTCCTCGCCACTCTTCCATCCCGCGTCCAAAAGCAAGCGCCACGTCGTCGGAGTCGCCTGCATCACTGTGGCTTTCGTCCGGCGCAGCTTCTCTTTCAAAGACTCTCCATCAGCTACCTCTCTGCGCCCGACGACTGTCAGCTGCGCCCCGACGACCAATGGCAGATACAACTCCAGCGCCGCGATGTCGAAGGATAAAGTGGTGACGGCGAGCAGGGAGTCGGATTCCCGCAAGCCCGGCCGTTGACTCATCGAAGTCAAAAAGTTGACGAGCGCCCCGTGTAAGATTTGAACGCCTTTAGGGCTGCCCGTAGACCCGGACGTATAAATCACGTAGGCCCGATTAGCCCCCGAGACTTCGCTCACGCCGTTCTTTCCGCTCTGATGAGAAATGCGTTCCCAGTCCACATCCAGAAGGACGACCCGCGCCTCACTCGCCGGCAACTTCTCCAACAACCGCTCCTCAGTCAGCAACACAGAGACCCGCGCATCCTCCAACATGAACGCCAAGCGCTCCCGCGGGTACTCAGGATCGAGCGGCACATACGCCCCTCCCGCCTTCAGGATGCCCAGCAACCCGATGACCATTTCTACTGAGCGCTCCACACAGATGCCGACTAGCACCTCCGGCCCGACTCCCATTCCTCGGAGATAATGTGCTAACTGATTGGCTCTGCTGTTCAACTCTCCATAGGTCACTCGCTCATCTTCGTAGACGACTGCCACGGCCTCAGGTGTCCGCTCCACCTGTTCCTCAAACAACTCATGGACACATCGCTCTCGCGGATACTCTCTCGCCGTCTGATTCCACTCGACCAGCAGTTGCTCTCTCTCTCCCTCAGTTAGCAATGGCAACTCTGCAACGGCTTGCTCAGGCTCGCTGGCTATCGCTTCCAGCATCGTCAGGAAGTGTCCGCCCCACCTCTCTATTGTCTCCGCCGCGAACAACTCTGTGCTGTACTGCCAGACTCCTGTCACCCCTTCCCCACTCTCCGTCAAGACTAAGGTCAGGTCGAACTTCGCCGTCTCTGTCTCGACTTCCAGCTGCGTGAGCTGGCTGCCGGCCAACTCCAACTCACCCATCGCTGTATTCTGTAAGGTGAAGAGGACTTGGAACAGCGGCGAATGACTCAAATCTCTGTCGGGCTGCAACTCTTCCACTAGTTTCTCGAATGGCACTTCCTGGTGGCTATAGGCTCCGAGTGTCACCTCCCGAACCCGCGCAAGTAGGGCTCTGAAGCTCTCTTCTGCTTCCACCTTGGTCCGCAGCACCAGCGTGTTAACGAAGAACCCGATCAGAGATTCAGTCTCGACTCTCGTCCGGTTGGCTATCGGAGTGCCGACGACGATGTCATCCTGCCCACTGAGCCGGGACAGGAGCACCGAGTACGCAGAGAGCAGTGTCATGAAGAGGGTGACACCTTCCGCCCTGCTTAGTTGTCGCAGCTTCTCTGTTAACTCCGCGGAGAGTTGTATGGGCTGCGCTGCTCCGCGGAAGCTCTGAACGGCCGGGCGTGGATAGTCAGTCGGTAGCTCTAAGACAGATGGTGCGCCAGATAGTTGCTCCCGCCAGTAGGAGAGTTGACTCTCCAGGACTTCTCCAGTGAGCCACTGTCTCTGCCATACTGCGTAGTCGGCGTATTGAATAGAAAGCTCCGGCAGCGGGGAGGGCTGCCCCTGCGAGAAGGCTTCATACAAAGCGGCTACTTCGCGGATGAGGATGCCCATTGACCAGCCGTCACTCACGATGTGGTGCATCGTACAGAGTAAGATGTGCTCTGTCTGAGAGAGTCTCAGCACTTGCACACGGAACAGCGGGCCAAGTGAGAGGTCGAAGGGGCGTTGAGCTTCAGCAGCAGCTAATCTCTGCGCTTCAGTCTCTCGCTCATCGGTTGCGAGGTGGCTTAAGTTTACGAGCGGTAACTCCACGTCCGAGGCAGTGGAGATGAGTTGCACAGGAGAGCCTTCGGTTGTAGTGAAGCTGGTGCGGAGGACTTCGTGACGGCGGACGATTTCACCAAACGTCTGTGCCAGTGCGTTGAGGTTCAGGTCTCCTGTCAGGCGCAGGGCGAGGGGGATGTTGTAGAGCGCGCTGTGGGGTTCCAGTTGGTCTATGATCCAGAGGCGCTGTTGTGCGTAGGAGAGGGGCAGGACGCCAGACTCGCGGCTGTGGCGTGTGATGCTGGAGAGCGGGTCGTCAACGCGCTTTTTCTTGAGGCGCAATTCAAGAATGGCGCGTTGCTTCGGAGACAGGCTCTCTATAACTCTGGATAGCTCGCTCATGAGGCTGGCCCGTTTTTCGTCGCCTGGATTTCTTCATCGAGGGCGTCTTCGGAGAGACGCCGGATCTCTTCGATCATGAGCGCCATCTCTGCTTCGTCTTCCCGCGCGGCCTGCATGTGTATCAGGGCGAGGGCCAGTTGGGCGATGGTCGGAGACGCGAAGAGAGTCCGCAACGGGGCCTCTATCCCTAGCTCCGCGCGTATTCTGGAGAAGAGTTGTGTGGCGAGTAATGAATGGCCCCCCGACTCGAAAAAGTTGTCGTACACGCCGACGCGCTCAACACCTAAAACCTGTCGCCAGATGCCCGCCAACGCCTCTTCGACCGGAGTGCGGGGCGCGACGAACTGCTTCCCCTGTTGCGCGCTCGCCTGGGAGAAAGCCAGCAGCGCGCGGCGATCGATCTTCCCGTTCGCATTCAAAGGCAGCGCCGGCATCCTGACAAACGACGTGGGCAGCATGTATTCCGGCAGGCTCTGCGAGAGATACTCTCTCAGCGCGTGAGGCTCTACATCTTCGCTTAGCACGAGGTAGGCGCACAGGAACTTATTTCCCGTCGCGTCATCCCTGTCCACGACCGCCACGTTATTGACCGCCGGGTGGCCGCGTAATAAGTTTTCGATTTCGGTCAACTCGACCCTGACGCCCCTGATCTTGACCTGTGAATCCTTGCGGCCGAGAAACTCGAAGTTGCCGTCCTCCAAAATCCGCGCCAGGTCGCCCGTCTTATAAATCAGGTCGTCTGGAATCTCGCTGAACGGGTTCTGTATAAAAACCTCTGCGGTCAGCTCAGGGCGTTTGTAATAACCGAGCGTCCGAAATGGAGTTCGGATGTAAATCTCGCCGACGACGCCCGGCGGACAAATCTCTCCCTTTTCGTCAACCACCAAAGCCCTCGCGCCCTCCATGGGCTTTCCAATCGAGATGAAGCGTTGCTGTCTATCGGCAGGCTTGACGAAATAGCAGAACTTGACCATCGTGGTTTCAGACGGCCCGTAGAGATTGACCAACTGGACGCGCTCGCCGTAAACGGCCATCCACTTTTCGACATCCGCCGGCAGCAGGGCCTCGCCCGCCATCAAGATATACTTGAGCGACGACAACGCCGCCGGGTTCAACTCTTGACTGACGATGGCGCGGAACACGGAAGGGACACAATGGACTAGACTGATCCGGCTGCGGTCGAGCCACTCGATCAGCTTTCGGGCGTCGAGAATCGTTTCCCTCTGGTCGGGTACACAGACCGTGCCGCCGGCGCAAAGTGGCACAAAAACGTCTCTCAGAAAAGCGTCGAACGCAGGGCCGGTCAACTGGCTGACGCGCGCCTGCTCGTCAACGCCGAAGGTCTTGATCTCCCATCTGATGAAGTGGTCTATCGCTTTCAAACGCCCCGCGATTCCCTTGGGCCGTGCGGTCGAGCCGGAGGTGAAGTAGACGTAGCACATGTCGTCCGGCTGCGACGTGACCTGCGGCCTCTCTGTGTTACGGTAGGCGGAATAATCTCCAACGAAATCCAGCTTGCCACGGCTCTCGTTGACGACCTTATAGCCATCTACGCAGATGACTCTGGCTTTTGAAGTCAGGCCGGCGGCAATCTCATCCAGGCGTGCGTAGAACTTAGACTCGACGACGAACCAGGCCGGGTTAACTTCGGCCGCCATCGCCTGCAATCTTTTCAGCGGGCTTCTCGAATCGAGCGGAACAAAGACGGCTCCGGCTTTCAGTATGCCGATGACTGCCGTAATGACGCGGACGGGGTCTTCGGCCAGAATGGCGACGGTCGTGCCTCTCGTAGCTCCCGCGGAGACTAGAAAGTTCGCCAGCCGGTTCGAGTTCTCCTCCAGCTCACGATAGCTGACGCGCTCGCTCAGACGCTCGACGGCGATTCTTTCACCGAATCTCTCGGCGGTTTCGCTGAACAGCTCGTGAACGTATAGACGCTTCATATAGTCCCTTCTCTTAATTCCCTGGCAATGATCGTCAAAGGGTCTATGCAGCTATACACAGGCTGCTGGCCGCCGTTTGCAAAGATCGGTTGCTTTGCCAGCAGGTGCAGTTCCGTGCAGCCTGCGACAAACGAATCAACTTTGTATTTCGCCAGGAGCGTCTCCAACGTCGGGATCAATTCCCGCACGTCCTGGTTTTTTTTGATCTGATAAATGAGTTCGTGGATTAAAAGCTGGTCGCTGTCGCAGGGCAGCACGAGCCTGTCTTTGGCCGACTCCCACTGGCTGTGATTCTGGAACAACTCCATCCTGCGCGCCCCGTTCGTACAGATCAACAAGTGCCTCCTGGGACGCCGCGCCAGATTGGTGAAGACGACGTCCAACAGCGACGTGACTAATCTTCTCAGCTCGTCGGGCACCCTGGGCAGCAGATAGTGGACTGTAAAGCAGCAGATCACGATCCTTGAGACACGCAGTTCACGGAGCGCCGTCAGCGCCCCTACCAACTGCGCGAGTAAGAGATCATGCGAGCCTCCGAGGATCGCTTCCGTCCGATCAAGAAAACTCGGGTCGGAATACATCACGACCTGCGGCGCTTCCTGTTCACGCACACCTATGTTGTGGTCGTAAATCGTCTTGAGAAACTCGGCGGAGGCCAGCGGCCCTATGCCGCCCAGAATCCCCAACATGTTCTTCTTGTCGGTATTCACCGAATGAATCTCGCAGGAAGGTGAGCTTTGGTTGATTACGCCCAATTCAGTTCGAGGTCGTCGTTAAAAGTATCGCTTAACCGTACACGCTCTTCTTCCGAAATCAGCGAAAGGCTCACGATGCTGGTGTCAGGGTTTGCGACTACAGCCGACAGCAGCGTCCGCAACTGCTCTGCCATCCGCTCAATCGTCGCGGCGTTAAATAAGTCCGTGTTGTACTGCAACGCCAATCTCATCTCGGAAGCACTGTCCGTCAACCACAACGTGAGGTCGAACTTAGAAGCCACAATCTCGAACTCTATCTCACCTAGATGAAGCCCCTTCATCTCCAACTCACTCATCGCCGCGTTCTGCACCACCATCACCTGGAACAGCGGCGAATGACTCAAATCCCTCTCCGGCTGCAACTCCTCGACTAACTTTTCAAACGGCACCTCCTGATGGCTGTAGGCTCCGAGCGTCACCTCTCGTACTCGTGCAAGTAGTGCTCTGAAGCTCTCGGTGGGTTCCACCTGCGTCCGCAGTACAAGTGTGTTAACGAAGAAGCCGATTAACCCTTCCGTCTCCACTCTCGTCCGGTTGGCTATCGGAGTGCCGACGACAATGTCATCCTGCCCACTCAACCTGGATAAGAGCACTGAGAAGGCCGAGAGTAGTGTCATGAACAGGGTGACGCCTTCCGCCCTGCTCAGTTGTCGCAGCCTCTCGGTCAACTCTGCCGACAACTCTATGCGGTGCGCCGCCCCGCGGAAGCTCTGGACGGCAGGGCGTGGATGGTCGGTCGGCAGCTCTAAGACTGCCGGCGCTCCAGCCAGTTGCTCCATCCAATAAGAGAGTTGTGTTTCTAACACTTCACCAGTGAGCCATTGTCTCTGCCAGAGGGCATAGTCAGCGTATTGAATAGAAAGCTCCGGCAGCGGGGAGGGCTGGTCTTGGGAGAAGGCTTCATACAGAGAGGCGACCTCGCGGATGAGGATGCCCATCGACCAGCCGTCGCTGACGATGTGGTGCATCGTACACAGCAGAATGTGCTCTGTCTGAGAGAGTCTCAGCACTTGCACACGGAACAGTGGCCCGATGGAGAGGTCGAAGGGCTGTTGAGCTTCGGCGGCGGCGAGTCGTTGTGCTTCCGTTTCTCGCTCATCGGCTCCGAGGTGGCTCAAGTCTACGAGCGCTAACTCCACGTCCGAGGCAGCGGAGATGTGTTGGACAGGAGAACCTTCGGTTGTAGTGAAGCTGGTGCGGAGGACTTCATGGCGACGGATGATTTCATGGAAGGTTTGCTCCAAGGCTGTGAGATTTAACTCCCCCTTTAACCGCACCGCCGCCGGGATGTTGTAGAGCGCACTGTTGGGTTCCAGTTGGTCGATGAACCACAGCCGCTGTTGCGCATAGGAGAGTGGTAACTCACAGTCACGCGGCGCGCTCTCGATGGCCGGGGCACTCACCGCCGATTCTTGTCTCAGCGCTGCCTCGACGGCTACCGCTAACTCCTGCACAGTGGGCGACTCGAATAACTGCCGCAACGGCATCTCTATCTCGAAGGCATTGCGCACACGCGAGATCAACTGCGTCGCCAACAAGGAGTGTCCGCCCAACTCGAAGAAGTTGTCGTGGACGCCGACCCTCTGCACGCCTAACACTTCTTCCCAGATGCCCACCAACAACTCTTCTATCGGCGTCTGCGCCGCCGCATACTCCTGCTCCGCGCCACCTCTCACACGCCCCTGCTCCGGCAGCGCACGGCGGTCTATCTTGCCATTGGGCGTCAGCGGCATCTCCGCCAACTGCACAAAGACTGACGGGACCATGTAGTCCGGCAATCGCTCCTTCAGATAACTTCGCAACTTGCTATGCTGGAGTTCACGCTCCGCGACCAGATAAGCCACTAACCGCTGCTCGCTGCCCTGTGCGGACAGTGTGACGACTGCCTGCTCTATTTCCGGGTGCTGGCCGAGCACCGTCTCAATCTCGCCTAACTCGATGCGGTAGCCCCGGAGTTTGATCTGTTGGTCGATTCTGCCAAGGAACTCGATGTTCCCGTCCGGTAGATACTTCGCCAGGTCTCCCGTCCGGTAGAGTCGTGCTCCCGGCTCTGTGCTGAAGGGGTGTGGGACGAAGCGTTCAGCGGTTAAGTCGGGCCGCTTCAGATAGCCACGGGCCAGTCCTGCCCCACCGATGTAGAGTTCTCCCGTTACTCCCACCGGCGTCGGTCCTTGCTGGTTGTCCAGGATGTAGAGTTGGGTGTTCGCTATCGGTCTCCCTACCGGCACACTTCCCTGTAGGCTCTGTTGAGGTCCGACTTCATATATGGCACAACCCACGATGGTTTCCGTTGGGCCATATTCGTTGATTAATCTGGTCTCAGGCGCATGACGCTGCCAGAACTTGAGAGGCCCTGCGCCCAGAGCCTCTCCGCCGATGACCAGCACGTCAGCGCGCCCGGCGACGGTCTCAGGAGCCATCACCTCACCCAGCATCTCCAGGTGCGCGGGAGTAAGCTTCACCAGGCTAAAGCCACTATGCTTACGTAATGCTCTATGCAACTCATCGATACCCTGCGCTTCCGCAGCTAATAGCGCCACCCGTCCTGCCAGCAAGGGCCCGAAGAGACTTGTAATAGTTAGATCAAAGCCAAGCGGAGAGTGTACAGGCGCTCCATAGCCGAGCATGATTTGATAAAAATTTATGCACCAATACAGGTAGTTAACGACTCCTCCATGCGGAATCATCACGCCCTTCGGCTTACCAGTCGAGCCGGAAGTGTAAAGCACATAAGCAAGGTTCGTAGCCGTAACTCCGGCATCAGGATTCCGCGCACTCTGGTCAGCGATGAATGACCAGTCAACATCCAGCCCGATCACCCTGGCACAAATCTCCGGCAACTGGCCCATCAATGATTTCTGCGTCAACAACACCCTGACCTGAGCATCTTCAAGCATGAAACTGAGCCGCTCTCGCGGATACTCAGGATCGAGCGGCACATACGCCCCTCCGGCTTTGAGGATGCCGAGCAACCCGATGACCATTTCTACTGAGCGCTCCACACAGATGCCGACTAGCACCTCCGGCCCGACTCCCATTCCTCGGAGATAATGTGCTAACTGATTGGCTCTGCTGTTCAACTCTCCATAGGTCACTCGCTCATCTTCGTAGACGACTGCCACGGCCTCAGGTGTCCGCTCCACCTGTTCCTCAAACAACTCATGGACACATCGCTCTCGCGGATACTCTCTCGCCGTCTGATTCCACTCGACCAGCAGTTGCTCTCTCTCTCCCTCAGTTAGCAATGGCAACTCTGCAACGGCTTGCTCAGGCTCGCTGGCTATCGCTTCCAGCATCGTCAGGAAGTGTCCGCCCCACCTCTCTATTGTCTCCGCCGCGAACAACTCCGTGCTGTACTGCCAGACTCCTGTCACCCCGTCCCCACTCTCCGTCAAGACTAAGGTCAGGTCGAACTTCGCCGTCTCTGTCTCGACTTCCAGCTGCGTGAGTTGGCTGCCGGCCAACTCCAACTCACCCATCGCTGTATTCTGTAAGGTGAAGAGGACTTGGAACAGCGGCGAGTGACTCAAGTCTCTGTCGGGCTGCAACTCTTCCACTAGTTTCTCGAATGGCACTTCCTGGTGGCTATAGGCTCCGAGTGTCACTTCCCGAACCCGCGCAAGTAGTGCTCTGAAGCTCTCCCTTGCTTCCACCTTCGTCCGCAGCACCAGTGTGTTAACGAAGAACCCGATCAGAGATTCAGTCTCGACCCTGGTGCGATTAGCGATGGGAGTGCCCACTACGATGTCATCCTGTCCGCTCAAGCGTGAGAGCAGCACCGAGAAGGCCGAGAGCAGTGTCATGAACAACGTGACACCTTCCGCCCTGCTTAGTTGTCGGAGCTTCTCTGTTAACTCCGCGGAGAGTCGTATCGGCTGCGCAGCTCCGCGGAAGCTCTGGACAGCAGGACGTGGACGATCTGTCGGTAATTCCAGCACAGTCGGTGCGCCGGATAGCTGCTCCCGCCAATAAGAGAGTTGACTCTCCAGGACTTCACCAGTGAGCCACTGTCTCTGCCAGAGCGCGTAGTCGGCGTATTGAATAGAAAGCTCTGGTAAGGGTGAGGGCTGCCCTTGTGAGAAGGCTTCATACAGAGCAGCGACTTCGCGGATGAGGATGCCCATTGACCACCCGTCGCTGACGATGTGGTGCATCGTACACAGGAGAATGTGCTCTGTCTGAGAGAGTCTCAGCACTTGCACACGGAACAGTGGGCCACGGGAGAGGTCGAAGGGCTGTTGAGCTTCGGCAGTAGCGAGGCGTCTGGCTGCTGACTCTCGCTCATCTGCGGACAAGTGGCTCAGGTCTACAAGTGGCAACTCCACGTCTGTGGCGTCAGAGATGACTTGCAGGGGTTCGCCGTCTCCGCTGACGAACACCGTGCGGAGGACTTCGTGGCGGCGGACGATTTCGTTGAAGGTCTGGGTGAGCGCGTGGAGGTTCAAGTCTCCTGTCAGGCGGACGGCGGCTGGCACGTTGTAGAAGGCTGTGTGTGGTTCTAGTTGATCTAGGAACCACAGCCGTTGCTGCCCATAGGAGAGCTTTAGCTCCTGCTCGCGCGATGCTCGCTCAATGGCTGGGACACTCACTGCCGACTCTTGCCTGAGCGCTGCCTCGACGGCTACCGCTAGCTCCTGCACCGTGGGTGATTCGAACAACTGGCGGAGCGGCATCTCTATCTCGAAAGCCGTCCGCACACGCGAGATCAACTGCGTCGCCAACAGTGAGTGTCCGCCCAGCTCGAAGAAGTTGTCGTGGACACCGACCCGTTCCACTCCCAGCACTTCCTCCCAGATGCCCACTAACAACTCTTCGACAGGAGTTTGCGCTGCCACGTACTCCTGTCCCGCTTCCAGGCGTCCCTCATCCAGTGCTGGCAATGCACGACGGTCAATCTTGCCATTGGATGTCAGCGGCAACTCCGCCAACTGCACGAATGCCGAGGGAATCATGTACTCAGGCAGCCGCTCCTTCAAATACCCTCGCAACTCGCCATGCTGGAGTCCACGCTCTGCGACTAGATAAGCGATGAGTCGTTGCTCCGTGCCTTCGCCTCTCAGCAAGATCACTGCTTGCTCGACTGCTGGATGTTGGCTGAGGACTGTTTCAATCTCTCCCAGCTCGATGCGATAGCCGCGCAGCTTAACCTGCTGGTCGATTCTTCCCAGAAACTCGACGTTGCCGTCGGGCAGGTACTTCGCTAAGTCTCCTGTGCGGTAATAACGTTGACCGTCGAGAAGAACATATTTTTCTCTAGTCAGCTCTTCTCGGCCAAGATACCCGCGCGTGACGCCCGCGCCGCCTAGATAGAGTTCGCCGGGCACGCCTATTGGGACTAAGTTTCGCTGCTTGTCATAAAGTCGGAGGGTGATATTACTCAGGGGCCTGCCGATAATAGTTCCTCTGACCTGCTGTCCCTTCTGCACAGAGTGGCTCGTGCAGATAATAGTTCCCTCCGTCGGGCCGTAGAGGATATGGATTTGTGAATTCGGGAAGACGGCCGTCATCTCTTCCAATAAATCGGTCGGGACCAAATCGCCCCCGATGAAGATGCTTCTGATGTGTCGGACATCGGTTCCTTTAATAAGGCTGACGAGCTCTCTCATCAGACTCGGAACAGTATGTATGAGGGTGACCTGGGTCAGGAGTCTGACAAGTTCATTGGTATCTAAAATCTTTTCGCGCGGTAAGATTATTGAGGTTCCCCCGGCGACTAAAGGATTCATCAACTCGAACAGGGAAATATCAAATGAAAAGGGAGAGAGACAGGGCATCACATCCCCGGCCCTAAAATGAAACTTATCCTGGCTGGCTAAGATAATATTGGCGAGATTTCGCTGTTCGACCAACACAGCTTTAGGCTTACCGACAGACCCGGAGGTGTAAATCGTGTAGGCGACGTCCTCCTCCCGGACTTGTCGAGTCGGATTCTCACACGGATAGCTCGCAATATCCTTCCAATCTGTATCCAGGCGGATAACCTTATTTTTATATAGCGACAGCCTGACGAGAATGTGCTGCTGCGTAACGACAACATCTAATCCAGAATCCTCCAACATGAAAGCCAGGCGCTCTTGCGGATACTCAGGATCGAGCGGCACGTACGCTCCCCCTGCTTTGAGGATGCCGAGCAAGCCAACTACCATCTCCACTGAGCGTTCGACACACAACCCGACCAGCACCTCCGGGCCGACTCCCCGCTCCCGCAGATAATGTGCCAGTTGGTTGGCGCGGCGGTTCAACTCCGTATACGTCACCTGTTCATCTTGATAGACGACTGCCACGGCCTCCGGCGTCCGCTCCACCTGCTCCTCAAACAACTCGTGGATGCAACGCTGGTCTGGATATTCCTTGGCTGTCTGGTTCCACTCGATGAGTAACTGCTCACGCTCGGCATGACTAAGTATCTCCACCTCCGCGACAGCCTGCTCCGGCTCGCTGGCTATCGCTTCCAGCATCGTCAGGAAGTGTCCGCCCCACCTCTGGATGGTCTCCTCATCGAACAACTCCGTGCTGTACTGCCAGACCCCTGTCAGCCCTTCCCCGCTCTCCATCAACTCCAACGTCAGGTCGAACTTCGCCGTCTCGTTCGTCGCCCCCGCCGAACGCAACTCCACCTCACCCAGCCGCAGCGTCTCGCGCGGGGCGTTCTGCAAGACGAACATCACTTGAAACAGCGGCGAGTGGCTCAAATCTCTGTCGGGCTGCAACTCTTCCACCAGCTTCTCGAACGGCACCTCCTGGTGGCTGTAGGCTCCGAGTGTCACCTCTCGTACTCGCGCAAGCACTGACTTGAAGCTCTCTTCTGCCTCGACTCTCGTCCGCAGCACCAGTGTGTTAACGAAGAAGCCGATCAACCCTTCCGTCTCCACTCTCGTCCGGTTAGCGATGGGAGTACCGACGACAATGTCATCCTGCCCGCTCAACCTGGATAAGAGCACCGAGAAGGCCGAGAGCAGTGTCATAAATAACGTCACGCCTTCCGCCCTGCTTAGTTGTCGGAGCTTCTCCGTTAACTCCGCGGAGAGTCGTATCGACTGCGCTGCCCCGCGGAAACTCTGGACGGCAGGTCGGGGACGATCTGTCGGTAGCTCTAAGACAGATGGTGCGCCGGATAGCTGCTCCCGCCAATAAGAGAGTTGACTCTCCAGGACTTCACCAGTGAGCCACTGTCTCTGCCAGAGCGCGTAGTCGGCGTATTGAATCGGCAACTCTGGAAGTGGAGAAGGTCTCCCCTGCGAGAAGGCTTCATACAAAGTGGCTACTTCGCGGATGAGGATGCCTATCGACCAGCCGTCGCTGACGATGTGGTGCATGTTCAGGATTAGGACATGTTCTTGTTGCCCTAGGCGCAGCAGGTTAAGTCGTAGTAGAGGGCCTTGGGTCAAGTCAAAAGCCTGACGAATTTCCGTATCAACCAGGCGGGTGACTTCGGCCTCGCGGGCTGCTTCCGGTAGCGACTGGAGGTCTGCGACGGGCAGAGTGATGTTCGTCGTCGGTTGTATTACCTGAAACGGCTGCCCTGCTTTGGAGATGAATGTCGTTCGCAGAACTTCGTGGCGGCGCGCTATTTCCTGAAAGCTTCGCTCCAGGGCGGAGACGTTCAAGGCCCCTTTGAAGTGAATCGAGCTATATAAATTGTAGGAAGTGTCAGCCGGGTTTAATTGATTGAGAAACCAGAGGCGCTGCTGGGAAACAGAGAGCGGAAGGTAATCAGACTTTTCCCGGCGGGTGATCTGTTGGCCGAGGTTGGTCCCAACTCCTCTCCTCTGCTTGAGCAAGAGATCGAACAGGGCGCGTTTCTCGGCCGAAAGCTCCTTCAGATGATTATCGATATTACCCATGCCGGATTCCGAGTTTTGCCGTGGATTGTGGATTCTGGCGGTCGAACGTAAGAGGGGAGAAACGGGCTGAAAGACTGTAGCGGCTGGTTAAATCATTGATTGACCAGGACGGGGGAGGGGAGACATCATCTATCAAAGAGTTTCGACAGCTTCAAGTGTCAAGGTCTGGGTCAGGCCGCGCCGGCTTTCATCACGTGTTCCTTCTCGACTACAACGTGCGGCTGATAGCCGACGGTCTTGAGCATGATCATCACACGGTCTGCGTCTTTCATACTCCGCTCAAAGATGCCTGTGAAGCCTTTGAAATGACCGGCCTTAATCATGACGTGGTCGCCTGCTTTAAGTTCATCGCCAATTCTAATAAAGCCATCTTCGCTGCGCCGCGCCTGGATGATGGCGATCAGCTCGTCGTCAACCGGAAGAGGCTCCTGCCCGAAGCTCACGACGCTGTGAACCCCTCTCGTATAGCGAACCTTGTGGAGCAATTCGCTGGCGACAAACCGGGCGAAGATGTAGCGCGGGAATAAAGGCTTGATTAACTGGCTCGGGTGGTTCGTGTATTGATTGTAGCGGCGCTGCTTGTATCGCGGAGCGAAAGTCTCAACCTGCCAGGCCCGCAAATTACTTTCAGCGCGTTCCTCCTGTTTGGGGTGCGTGTGAATCGCATACCAGCAGAGTTTGGTGTCTACTCCCGGAGTGAGCATAGAACCTCCAAATATCTTGCAACGTGAAGAAGCTTGGTAACGAGTGAGTGTGTTTGGGACCGGGCAAAGCTACCGCATATCGCGCCAGCGATTTCGCTTCAGCCTAGATAATTATGGACCATATAAGGATGCACGAGGCATCACCTACATGGCGTTGACATCAAGATGGGAGAGGGGAAGCAAGAAACCTGTCAACACAAACTAAGCGCTCTAGCCAATCAGAGTTAATAAGCTCCAGCGGTGACGCAGACTGTAACCGGGAAAGCAAAAGAAGTCCTTAAACTGGCACTAAAGATTTCTTAAAGATTTCTTAAAGCTAGCTAAATCCAGATAGGCGCAAGCCTCGCTTTCTCCATCTTGAAGAGTCGCATCGAATTGAGCATCCACGTCCATCTTATCGAGCACGGCCACCAGCCTGTTAATCCACATGTCCTATCCGACGCAGTAACTCTGTAAAACGGGGGTCTGCGCGGAGGCGCTCAAAGGGAGAGAAAATATTGAGCACCGCCAGCCATTCGGAGCGATTTTCGTAAGCCTTTTCCAGGTACTCTAAGGCTTGCTCTTTCTCGTCCAATCCCGTGTAGAGGAGCGCCACAAAAGCCGGGTCAACGTAAGAGTCATGCTCCGCCTGACGGAGCGCCGCCAGAGTTTCGAGCGCTTCGTTTCTCCTCCCGGAAACCGCGAATGCGTACCCCAGCAGAGCCGATAGTTCCTTGTCATTAACCACCCGCTGCGCTCTCTGTAATTCTGCGAAGGCTTCGTCAAAGAGTCCTTGATCCAAATACGCCAGGCCGAGGAGGGCGCGCGCGATATGAAAGTCCGGGTCGAGTTCCAGAACATGATGGAATTCGGCTATGGCCTGGTCGTATTGCCGCATGTAAGCGTAGTTCTGTGCGATGGCCGTGCTGATGATGAGCGAGAGCGGGTCTAACCGCTGTGCCAGTCTTAGCTCGGCCAGTGACTGGTCAAACTCTTTTTTGATTCTGAGCCAGAGAGCATACCAGTGGTGCGCTGTGGCGTAAGCCGGATTCAATTTGATGGCGAGCTTAAATTCTGTTTCGCCGTCGAGCCAGGCCCATTCGTGAAAGGATTTGACGTGTCCCAGGGAAGCGTGCGCCTCGGCGAGGCTGTCGTCTATTTCTAAAGCCTTCTCGGCGGCGTATTTGATTTTCGGAATGATCTCTCTGGGCGGGTAGACGCCTGAAGAGCCGGCCAAATTATAACAAGAGGCCAGCGCGGCGTAAGCCAGAGCATAGCTGGGGTCGAGCTTAATCGCCTGCTTCAGGTATCTGATGGCTTTTCTAATATCTTCTTCAGTCCTCTTGTTGGCGAAATAGCGGCCTTTCAGGTAAAGCTGATAGGCGTCGTGGTTGTCTGTATATTGCTTGCTCAAGCTCTCCCTTTCTTCGCCGGTTAATTTGAGCCGCAACGTCTCTGTTATTCTTTTGACGATCTGTTCCTGGACGGTAAAGATGTCAGAGCTTTTTTGATTGAATTGTTCGCCCCAGATTTGCGAGCCGTCCGCGACATCAATCAATTCCGTTCTCACAATCAAGGTGCTATCTATCTGATTGATACTTCCCACCAGGACTGCTCCGACATCGAGGTCTCCACCGATCTCCTGCGCATTGGCCTTCTGCCCCTTGTAGTGAAAAGTGGTGTTTTGTGCCAAAACTTTAAGCTGCGACAAGCGTGAGAGTGAGTTGATGATGCTTTCCGTAATGCCGTCGCTGAGATATTCCAGGCCCGGATCGTGGCTGGTATTCTCTAGCGGGAGCACGGCCAGAGAACGGCGGTTATTACTGTTCTCAACCACTAAATCCGAGAACCCGATCCGCTTCAACAGGTCTCGGAAGCGAGAGTCCGTATGCAGAGAATCGAACCGCGGATCGACCTTCAGCCAGACTAACCACTCGTTGCGGTCACTGTATGCCTTTTCCAGCCATTTAAAAGCCTCTTCCCTTTCGTTGAGGCCGGCAAAGATTAAAGCTATGTAGTAGGGTGAAATATAAAGATGCTTTGCCTGGTCCTCCAGACTGTTGAGGATACTGATCGCTTCACTTTTGCGGCCCGACATCGCATACGTGTGCGCGATCATCGCGGACACTTCCGGCCTGTCGTCTATCAAGCGCGCCTTTTGAAACTCCGCTATCGCTTCAGAGAACTGCCCGCTTCTTTCATAAGCCCATCCCAAAAAGAATCTAGCCCAGATGAAATCGTGATCCTGTTCCAGGACTTTCAGATACTGCTCGACCGCGATGTCATATTGCTTTCTGAAGTAGAAGGGCAGGCCCAGGTCTGCGTTGATAATGAGCGAGTGCGGATTGAACTGCAAAGCCCGTTTTAATTCTCTGGTCGCTTTCTCGACCTGTCCGAGCTTCATGAAGTACATGCCATACCATTGGTGGGCCGTCGCGTAGTTCGGGGCCAGATCGATGGCTTTCTTGTACTCCCGGCCGGCTCCGACCCAATCCCACTCAAAGTATTCTTTGACAAATCCCAGCGAGGCGTGCGCTTCCGCCAGGGTGTCATCAATCTCCAAAGCTTTGGCGGTCGCTTTCTTGGCCTCTTCAAAGGCAGGCTTCGGAGGGATGTTGCTATAAAACGGAATGATGGCGTAGGAGTCTGCAAGCCCTGTATAGGCCAGGGCATAGTCAGGGTCTTTCGCAATCGCCTTTTGAAAAAACTCGATGCCCGTGTTGAGAGCTTCGCCCGTTCTTTTGTTCCAGAAATACCGGCCCTTGAGATACAGATGATAAGCCTCTGTATCCTCTGTGTAGCGCTTGGTCAGTTGTCTTCTCTGCTCGCCCGTTAATCTCAGTTGCAGCTTTTCCGAAACCTCTTGCGCTATCTCTTCCTGCACTTCAAAGATGTCCGCGGATTTACGCTTATATTGCTCACCCCAGACTTGCGAGCCTTCCTTAACATTAAGCAGCTCAAGTTTAATGATTAACTCTCCGTCAATTTGAAGCACCCGCCCGGTCAGCAAGGCGTGGCTCTCCAGTTGACGGCCAACTTCCAAAGGATCGATGTCGCCATTTTTAAAACGGAACACGGTGCTCCGCGCCAGGACTCTAAGTTGTGGTAATTTCGAGAGCGAGTTGATAATACTTTCGGTCAGGCCGTCCGAAAGGTACTCTAAATTCGGGTCGTTAGGAACGTTGACTAATGGCAGCACGGCCAGAGTGGTGATCGGGGTATTCAACATACCCGTTTTCGCCCTCGCAGACGCGGCGCTCCTTTTCTCCGGAGCCAGACCACCTCTGTCGTCCTTTATCTCCTGCACATCGGCGACGAATCGATAGCCGCGTTTTGGCACAGTTTCGATGTACTGCCCCCCACTCTGTTTTTTACCCAGGGCTTTGCGCAGCTCAGACATTCTGACCGGTAAATTGTTATCTTCAACCACACTGTCCGGCCAGACCTGCTCCATCAGCTCTTCTTTTGTCACTAAGTGGCCGCCCCTTTGAACAAGGAGTAAAAGAATATTGAAAACCTTCTCCGTGAGGTGAACGGTTCTATTGCCCCGCAGCAGGATGCGCTCATTGGCGTCTAAACGAAACGCGCCGAACTCGTAAACTTGAAACTCACTCTTGATCATGGATTAATTCCCAACCTCACAGAACAAATAACACTAAAAAAATACTCTTTTACTTTGAGCTTTCTCCGCTGTGACTACCCCCAGCGCCGGTCGGGCTCAGGGTCTTCATTCGCGGAGTCGAATTCCCACCGCTAGTGCGCTGGGCGCGGGGCGAAAGCTAGAACAGTGTCCAGTGTGGTGAGCCTGGGTTAACGAAGGGCGCCGGAATCGGTAACCCTCCGATCTTTTCGTTCATCAAAGTCGCAGTGCAATATTAATTATACCAAAGGGCTGATGAAGTTCGCGGGGAGAGGTTAGCGTGATTCAGATGGCGACGTAAATGACGCAGTTGCTTACGTGCGTAACAAGGCTGAAACTCCTGAGCTAAACAGGGACCGCATTATTTTATAGACCCCTGGCTAACGCCAAATTGATTGTTCGAGATTAAATTTAAATAAACCCCGCGAACGTGCTGCTGTTTTTGCTGCTTTCTTACCATAACTAGACGTAGAATTTCTGGATATATTTGTTTCTGTGCCAATTTTTATTTAAGGGTTATGACGCGACCGGCGGAAATTCTTAAAGGGTTGCTAATTTTTGTTAAGAATTATGAGAGAGCGGCGGACTGTCTGTTCGATGACGGCCGACAGACAAATTCCTACCGCTCGCTGCAATTTTCATCCGCTCCACCGCAAAACAGGACTCCACTTCGCAAACATGGACTATATTTTGTGCCATTACTCAAGGCGCACGCGACCCCGACGCGAACTGAGTTTATTGATTGTGCGTACGATAATTTGAGCCATCAGGTCGGAAAGCTTGAAGAAGGAGTATCACGCCATGAGACGAAGAGATTTTTTGCAGAACACGATCATCGCCGGGGCGGCCATCGGGGCTTCCGGCATTTCAGGAGTGAGCGCTCCGACGCTGTGGGCTCGCGCCGCCGACAGTCAGACTTTACGTTCCGGGGAGAATAAGCTCACGCCACCGAGCAAGGGCAAGATTCCGGTCGCGGTGTTGATCTCGCAAGATGTGACGATGATTGATTACGCAGGCCCCTGGGAGGTCTTCCAGGACGTACACGTCCCTGGCCGTGGCGCTGGTATGGATGACCAAATGCCCTTCCAGCTCTTCACCGTGTCGGACACGACCGAGACGGTCGTGGGCTCGGCGGGCCTGAAGCTCGTCCCGGATTACACTTTTAAGACCGCCCCTCAGCCTAAAGTCGTAGTCATTCCTGCCCAGGGCGGGAAGGCCCCGGCGATGCTCGACTGGCTTCGGGAGGTGAGCAAGAACGCCGACGTGGTGATGTCTGTTTGCACGGGCGCGTTCATTCTCGCCAGGACCGGCCTGATCGACGGCAAATCGGCCACCACGCACCACGACTTCTTCGACCACTTTGTCAAAGCGTTTCCCAACATAGAGCTGAAGCGCGGGCTTCGTTTCGTCGAAGGGCCGAAGTTCTCCAGCGCCGGCGGCCTCACTTCCGGGATCGACCTGGCGCTGCGGGTCGTCGAGCGATACTTCGGGCGCGAGGTCGCCGAGAAGACTGCCGCCTACATGGAATATCAGAGCAAGGGCTGGATGGTTTGAGGTCATCATCTCAAGCGGGCGGAGGCATTTGTGATGAGACGACTCTTAATAGCGGCGCTCGTCATATTCATGACATCTCCGCTCATCTCGCCCAGGGCTCAGACAGTCATCTCTTTAGACTCACTCAGCAGCCCTCGGCTGGCCGCCCTGGAAAGAGAGCTACAGGCCGGCAACCGCTCGGCCCTGGAAAGTTTTTGGCGGGAGGTGGCTGAAAAAGGCAGCCCCCTGATCGAACCCGTCAAAGAGAGCAAGCAGTACGTTCTAGCTGCGTTTGCGCTTCTACCTCGAAGCGGGCTGGCTCGAAGACCTTTTCTCCTACGAGCCTTCGCCCTGGAAAGGAGACATCTCTTTGCTGGCGTCCAACCGCCACTTCCGCGACGTGCTACAGGCCAAGGGCTACTTCGTGCATTACCAGGAATACAACGGCGGGCACCACGAGGCCAACTGGCGCGGCTCTGTGGCGGACGGCTTAATCGTGCTCATCGGGAGACAGCGAAAATAAGGAAGAGGGATAACCGCTCATGCGTCTGAAAGATTCACGTCGAACCACGGCCGTCGCCCTTCTGCTGCTCATCTGCCTCAGCGCGACGGGCGGCAGGCCGCAGACCGCAAGGCAATCACTCTCGAATCGTTACGAGAAGGCCATCGCGGCAAGTCGCGTGGCGATACGGGAAATGATGGATAAGAACGGAGTCCCAGGCGTCGGCGTGGCGGTCATCGTGCGCGGCGAGGTGGCGTGGTCCGAGGGCTTCGGTTTCGCAGACCTTGAGCAACAGGTCCCTGTGACGCGCGAGACGAGGTTCGGCATCGGCAGCATTACGAAAGCGATGACCACGGCCCTCTGCGCCCGCCTCATGGAGAAAGGGCTCCTCGATTTAGACGCCCCCGTGGAGAATTACCTCGCCGCGTTCCCTCATAAAAATCTGAAGATCAGTGTTCGGCTGATTGCCGGGCACCTGAGCGGGCTGGACGACAACTTCAACACAGCCCAGATGTACACCTCCACGCACTTCAACACCACGGCCGAGGCGCTGCAACAAATCCTGAAAGAGCCGCTCAAATACAGGCCGCTGGAGCGCCACTTCTACACGACCGGCCCGTACACCATCATCGCCGGGGTCATCGAGAAAGCCGCTGGCGGCGATTTTCTAGCCCTGATGAACCAACACGTCGTCAGCCCGCTCGGGCTAAAAAATACAATCCCGAACGACCGGAAGGCCATCATCCCACACCGCACCTCGTTCTATGTGCGGGAAAATGATCAGACCGTCAACGCGCCCTACTTCGACCCCAGCTTCAAGTGGGCGGGGGCTGGATACCTTTCGACCGCCGAAGATTTGGCACAATTCGGCTCGGCTTTTCTGAAGCCGGGCTTTCTCAAGCAGTCCACGGTGGATGAACTCTTCCGCCCTGTTAGAACCGCCGCGGGGGAGAACACAGGCTTCGGGCTCGGCTGGCGTGTCGGCGCTGACGGCAGAGGGCGCGCAGTTATTTACCAGCCCGGTGGAGGGCCGGGCATCTCTTCCGTAATTATCTTGTACCCGAAGGAGAATCTGGTAGTGGCAATCCTCTCGAATCTGCGGGGCGCGCCCGTCGATGGCGAAGCCGCAGACGTTATCGCCGACTCATTCCTCCGATAAAAGGATAAGCCCAAGCAGAGTGTGTGCCAATACGGCGTTCACCGCAGAGACGCAGAGGACGCAGAGATTGCGCAGAGGCTTGAGTCAACTCTCTGCGCCCCCTCTAGGCTGGCACTGCGTCTCTGCGGTGAGTCTGACTTGCCTGACACTCAACTTCAACCTGAACCAGTACCCGACTGAGAGAAACTATAACCGCCCGACCGCATCGCGCGCCGCGCGCAGGTAGACCGGCCTGGGGTTGAGCTTAAATTCCCGCAGGCACGCCTCTGTGAATTTAATCGCGTGCTCATCCTGCGAAGCCACGGCGCGGTCAATCAAGTCGTCATCTCTGATCTCTTTGGCTTCGGGCACATGGTCGGTCGAACCGGGGCTGGAAATGGAATAGAGCGCGGCGGCCACTTGCCAGCCGTACCGTAAGGCCCTCTGCGTCGTGGCCGGCGACAGAAAAGGGAGCAGCGACCGCAACGCGGTGGCGGCAGTGACGGTATGAATCAAGGTGATGGAATTCTGCTGGTTGACGTTCTTGACGTATGCGTTGGCAAAGGTCTCCGTCAACTCCGTGATGAAGCGACCGGCGTCGCCCGTCGTCTCGACTAAGTCAGCCGCTCCGGCAAAAGGGGGAAAGTCATCAAGACTCCGCAGCCCGATCATAATCGAACCCCGGAGCCGTTTCTCCGACGGGAGCACGGGGATGCGGTCAACGGCCTGCGCCGGCCTGATTCCCGCGGGCTTAGTGTTGTGCGCTTCCGGCAGCGGTTGATAATACGCGGCCCAGTAGGCCAAACCTTCGGCCAATTCGCGGCGGCGCAAGCCAGTCTCTTTGACTGACAGGCTGCGAACCGCGTGCCCTGTTCTGATTAAGCCGTGCGCGGCCGCCGCGGCCAGACCCGGCGCAAGCACGGCTGACCATTTCTCCAGGACTTGAGGCCACGCGGCCTCTTCCAGCTCACGGTTAAAGAGACCGGCCCAATCGGCCACGCGGTCGCCGTCCCCTAAAGCCTCGCGCCAATTCTCCCGCGTGAGCCGCCCGCGCGTCTCTGGGTAGCCAGACCTGAAGCGCCTCTTGTAACCTTCAACCCAAGGGACGACCACCTCTGCACGGCCGAGCGTGACTAACGCCTCCGCCGCCATCGGCCCGTGATTCGTGAGCGGGGCGAGCCTGGACATCATCTCCAAAGCTTCGTCCATAACGTCGGCCCCAGCCGGAGTCGAAGCCGTGAGACCGGGCGCAGAGCTACAGCCCGACAACAGCTTCGCCGGGAGGCACGCCAACGCCGCCCCCGCCGCCGCATTACGAATAAAGCGACGGCGCGGAAGTTTAGCAGCCTCTGTCTGCGCCAGCGGGTCGTGCGCCATTTCGTTGTGATCGTCGTCCTTCATCAGATTCACCTTGTCAACAGCCAGGCGGCTTGTTGAATAATTCCGGCCTCGGACTGGCCCAGACTGCCAGCAGCGACCCTGGCTCCATCTTCCGCAGTCCCGAACCGTGTGCTGAAGAGATGACGGCTCAAGCCCGCCGGACTCTTCCCGTAGAATGTCACGTAGAACACGCACGCGGCCAGATACGACCCGACGGGGCTGGGGTGGACCCCATCCTGGGAATACAATTTTAGTTCGGGATTCTCCCGCCGCACCTGTTGCCAGACAAGTCCGACAGGGGCGACCTTCGCGCCAAGCTCCTTGGCGATGCTCACGTACGCTTCGGTTCGAGTCACCTGAACCTGTTCTTGTCCCTGCCTCGCCCAGGTCAGGTAGAAGACTGTCTGCGCCCCCGCTCGCTTGATCTCAGCGTCGAAGAGGCGCGCGTAACGGCGCATCGCTTCCGGCTGTTCAACCGGCCGCGTGCCTTGTTCTTGCAGCACCACGAAGTCCCACCGCCCCTTTCGGATCGCTTCGAGAGCGCGGCCGCCTTCCCAATGGCTTTCCAGCGTCGCCCCGCCGACGGCGACCATTTCAGTCTCCAGCGCCCTGGCTTCCCTGGCCGATGAAGCTAGCTGTGCGGTTAACCAGGGGAGGTCGTTGACGTAAGTATAGCTATTACCTATGAACAAGACTCTGAGCGGGCGGGCGGCGCTTCGCCCATCGCTCAGGCTGATGAAGAGGAGCGAAAACAGAAGCACGAACAGGGAAGGACGTTTCATCGTTCTTAACCTACAGGATAAAGGTTAAAGAGAAGAGCGAACTTCGTTGACTGAATTAAATAACGCCGGAATTTGCCCCGTCGTTCCGTCTCTTTACACCTAATGAGGCTATTGCGCGCGATGTTCTAAAGAGACTCGGTGATGTAATGAATAGTCCGGGGAAGGTAAGATCGCTATGAGCGATCTAACTTCCGTCGGCGACTGATGCTTGAAAGGAGT
This sequence comes from uncultured Acidobacteriota bacterium, assembly GCA_963848875.1. Taxonomy (GTDB): domain Bacteria; phylum Acidobacteriota; class Blastocatellia; order Pyrinomonadales; family Pyrinomonadaceae; genus QHXM01. Next base: position 982,214 of record CAWKFJ010000005.1, on the reverse strand, counting down.
GTGACGGAGAGGGTGGGATTCGCGCTAAGTAAAATATTGAAGGCTCCTCTCACCTGCTGCTAAACAGAATCATTGTCTTCAAGGTCGGGCGCTAGAATCATGCGCGCCTGGTTGATTAATTCGGTAGCCATTGCCGTAGATATGCCTTTTATCTGCGTCAGCTGCTCGGATTGCGCCGCGGCCAGTTCTGCTAACGAGTTGATTCCGAGCTGGGCCAGTTGCTGGGCGCGTGCCTCGCCGATGCCTTTAATACGTGTCTTGAGCAAGGTGGAGAGAGGAATCTTGGCAACTTCGCTTGCGCTCGCGCCCCGTTTCCCGGTAGCCATCTCCGCCGTGGCCTCCTCCCCGGCAGTCATTGCCTCAAGGGGTAAGGCCGCTACGGCAGTACTCCGTGTTACGAGGGGGGACGCGAGAAGCGGCTGCGCCTGGGAGCCGGGAGGCGGACCGCCAAAACGTACCAGTTCCTCTTTACAAGTGGCGCAACGCCCGACGACCGCCGGGCGGTCGCCCGCCGTCATCGTCGGCGTCGCGTCGGTCATGGGCTGCTCGCTTCCACACTGATGGCAGAAGCAGCTATGGCCGCCCGTTTCGCCCGGCCGGCGACCCGGCGGCGTCGGGATACACAGTCCTTGCTCAGGAACCCTGGGTGGCGTCGGCTGGACTTGCTCGAAGGCTATTCGCACGTCGGACAAGGTCAACTCGCCCGGCGCTTCCGCAATGAAGGTCACGGGCACTGTCGTTGACGTAGAATAGCGCAAAGAGACCCGTTTAACTTTCAGGCTCGTTCTGGCCGGGACGACGAGGTGAATCTCTGCTTGCAGCGCATCAGGCGGAACTGTCCCGCTGCCTACCGCGGAGTCAAACCCTCCGGGCAGAATTTCGACTACCGTCGGCGGGCCGGCGGGTGTCCCGTCCGCCTTGAGCCAGCGCAGTTCGAGACTCTGGCTTGTTTGCGGGGGAGATGAAAGGGCGGCGGCCCTGCCTTGAAACTCAAGAGTGAAAGGCTCGCCACCTTTGGCCGCGACCCTTTGCACGAGTTCGACTGTGGCGGCCCCCGCGTTGCTCAGTTGAATCCCATCTTCCGCAGCGACCGCGACAAAGCCGGGTGCGACTTTAGGCGAGAGCACCCAGTCGGAGAGAAGGCCGTCTTTTTGTAGCTTGAAATCCGCGTTCGCCGTCGCCTCCGAGGCGCCGGCCAAAGAGACCAGATCAATCGCCGCCACGCCGCCGGCGGGCACGCTGAAACGGACCTCGGCTTGTGTAGCGCCCGCCGGCGAGTTCATCCGCGCGCGATGGAGCACCAGCGGCACTGTCGGCTCACCGGCGACGACAGCGGGGAGAGGGCCCGCGGGAGCGATAATTGCTCGCAAGTCCGTTTGATCTTCGACCAACTCGATTCGCACCGGTGGGTCAGGCTGTAGCTGGCGGCAAGCGTTATTAAGCCACAGCACTTCACCGACTGCCGGCGGCTCGTCGGCCTGCGGCTCGGCGGCCAACCCCCAAAAGCTGAATTCGTAGGTGGAAGACTCGGCCACCGGTACCACCTGTGAAAGCCCCGTCGGCAGCGCGTCGGAACCCATAATCGCCGACAGGTGAAAAGGCTGCGGCAGGCAGTACGGGATGACCGCGCCCGAAGTGCGCTGCCACCCAGCCGGAACCCGCGTCCCCATCTGAATCGAAGAGAGCCAATTACTTCCTGAGTTAAGCACGTAGAGGCGCTCACCCTGTGGTGCGAGAGCTAACGCCTGAGCCACAGCGGGAAGTGTGGTGCTGGGTTCGAGCGCAAAGTTTTCGATTACGGTTTGCCGGTCGAGGTCTACAATGCTGACCGACCTGTTTGTCTGGTTGAGCACGTAAGCTCGCGCGCCTTCAGGCGAGACGGCCGCGTCAACAGGGGCCGCCTCTACGCCGACCAAACTCGCCGTCCTGGTTTTTGTGTCGATCACGCTGATGTTGTTATCCGTCTTGTTCGTGACGACGGCGCGTGTGCCATCAGGAGAGAGCGCGATGGCCGTCGCGCCGCGGCCCACCGCGACGGGGGAAGAGGACGCGGCGGCGAAATTTGTGGTGTCTAGAATTTCCAGCGCCGCGTTAGCAGAGCCCCGATCCGTTACCATGTAGAGAAGGCTTCCGTCCGGCGACACGGCCAGGGCCGACGGTGATTGCAGTTGCCCGGTAGCCGCCGAAACGATTTTCACAGTCTGCACGCCCGCCTGGGGCGGGCCGTCCGTCAACTGCTGTTCCATCTTGGCTGTGTCGAGGATTCGGATATGATTGTCGCTCACGGTCTCGACGTGGAGAGTCACCACGTACAAACGTTGCCCGTCGGGGCTTAAGGCCAGGTCGTCGGCATCTCTGTCGAAGTTACCTAGACCCAGGTCAATGAGGCCGCCCACCGTCTGGTTACTCACAAGGTCTACGACACGCACCTTCCTCCCGTCGGTGACGTAAGCCCGCGTCCCGTCAGGGCTGATGACAAATTTCTTCGGGTCTTGCATCGCCAGCTTGATCTTCTTCTCTTTGATTTCCTTGTTACAGGCGACATCTATGACCAGTAGAAATCCATCCTTGAACACTAGTTGATCGAGGACGTAGGCAAGAACTCCATCCGGCGCAAAGGCCACAGCGTTGATTGGTACATCGAACTGGATTACCGGGCGGGCTGTTAAGGCGTCTCCAATTTTTCCCCACTGCTCGAAACCGGGGTTGACTAAGTGCTCGGTCTCTGGAGAAACGGTTGCAGCGTTTTTGTCTAGATACGTGTTTATGCCCTGCGCCAACTCGTCGTTGATGGCGAAATCCACCCGGCCCAGGGGCTCAAAACGGTCGAGCTTCACCCGCACTTCTTTGTCGCCGCTGCCCACCTGCAACTCGATAGGCATCTTAAACTGAGCCGGCAGGCGGCGCAGGCGTAAGAGGGCTGTGAACGGGCCGGCCGCCGGGTAGTTAGGGTCTTTCAAAGTGCCCGCGCGCGCCAACGTGTCGCGCCAGGAAAGGCCGCCGTCGCGGGTGCATTGCATGTTGAGCGCGTCCGCCGCTGCTTTGTCCACGCTCGTCTTGTCCACGCTCCAGGCCGCCGTGCCGAGCAGGCTTTGGAGCACGATCCAGTATCGCGGCTTCCCTTCCTGAGCTTTCGTGAAAAGGAATTCCGTCGGCACGGGGACGCTAGTCCAGCGCGCGCCTTTGCCCGCCTGCTGCTCCAGACTCAGCTCGACCGGAGCAGCCAGCAGCGAGCCGTCGGCGGGCTTGCCGTCCAAATCTCCGCGTATATCCAGCCGCAGCCGGACGGCGGCTGTCAGCGGCTCAATGAAGAGATCGACGGCCGTAGCCAGAATGTCTTTGTCGCCCGCTCTGTTCAGCGTGATGATTTGTGCTTGAGAGCAAGCGGGCGAGACTTCGACCGCGCCGACGGGACTGACCGTGCCGGTCGGCCCGTAAGCGATGCGAGTCTCGGTGAAAGTTCCCCTGACGCGCGCGGTCGTCTCTCCGGGAACGGCCCTTGAGTTGGGCGGGGCCGCCACGTTCAAGATCGCCGCGCTGGATTGGGGCAGCGTGCTGAAATCGAAGGGCAGGACGACCTCTTTAATGCCCGGCGGCAAGGCGTCCTGCTGCGTCAGGACATCAACCCGCAGTTCGATCTTCAGGCGGGCGATAGTATCGGAGTGAATCACGAGGGGCAAATCATAGAAGCCGTTTACCACCTCGGCGGTCGCCAGCGCCGCTTGCAGCACGGCCGCGAAATCGGGAGTGGTTTCGGCTTGTATCATCTCGCCGACGTGCGTCCAGAAGGGCGGCAGTTCTCCGACGCGCAAGCTGACCTGAGTCGGCACACTGCGAACGACCAGCGCCGTGAGAGACGGCCGCGGGCTGGGATTTCTGTTCGTGACCTTCAGCTTGGCGACTGTCAGCCCCGGAAGTGCGGCCGCGTCGCCTGCCAGTAGGAAGAAACTGTCGGGAGGATCGGAAGGCGTCCTGAAAGCGCCGTTCTGGTTGACCTCGACGTAGGTACCGCCGCCGACATCAACTTGGAGGGCACTGCCGCCGATGCTGCCGCCGGTGATGCTGCTGATAGCGCCGAAGCTGCCGACCACGCCGGCGAGTGTCCGGCGGTTGTGGAAGTCAACCTCCACCCATGAAATGCCGGAGGCGGGTCCCTCCGCCTTTGTCGCGCCGAACTCGCCCACCCCGTCTTTGAACCGGAGTATCTCCGTGAACGGGCCGCCGCCGAGCTTGGCGTCAACGGGCGTGACCGTGGCCGTCGCGCTGACGATCCGCGCGTTAGCTGGAATGCTCCGCCATCGCAAGGCGCGGTCGCCTTCGAACGCGGCGTCACCATTAAAACTATCACGCAGTTTCATACCGATTCTCGGGTTGCTTCACTTTACCGGACTAGACCTTCAGGAGGATCATGACTTTGAGTTCGTCCTTGTTGATTTTGGGGTCGCCCTGCGCCGGGGGCGGCACCAGTTCTTTCGAATAGTGGGGCGGGTTCAGCAACTTCAGCGCGACCGTGTCGAAATCGAGGTGAACCACCTCTATGTTGTTGGGAAAGATCGGCAGCGCTTCCACGGGCGGGGGTATGGGCTGCGACAGCGGGTACGGGTAGTTGATCGTTTTGCGCGGCCTCATCTGGAACCAAATCTCGTCCCAGTTGCCCCTGTCCATCAGCATCTGAATTGACCGCTGTTCGCCGCAGCACTTTTGGAACCAGGGCGAATGGCAGTATTGGTCCGGGTCGAAGGTGTCACAATTCGGCATGCTGAAGAGCGCGTCCCAGAACTCGGTGACGATGTCGCCCAGACTCTGCGTGGGGGTCCACTTGACCCCGACCATGTCCAACATCTCGTAGAAATGAATCTTGAAAGGCTTGGTCTTCCCGTCGGTCGGCTCGATGGTGATTCTTCCCTTTCCGGGCGGCGGCGGGGTGATGGCCGTCTTCAGTTCCTTCTCGTCCGTGTGGTAGAGGTAGAAGTTGACGAACTTGTTCTCCCTGTCCTCCTTCTCCTCGCCCTCGGCGCAGACTACCTCGAAATAATCCAACTGGTAGGCGTCAACCAGAGGGAACCGCCTGAGTTCGTGTTTGATGACCGTCTGCTCGTCGTCCCTGAGCCGCTTGAAGACCATCCGGTGGCCGGTTCGCTTGGGTATCTCGGAGAGGGCGCGCTGAACGATCGCGTCCTCCAATTCCTTGGGGGTCTTGCCGCCGAGTGTATCCGAGTTGCCCGCTTGCTTGACGTTCGTGACGCGGTCGATCGCCGCCTTGATCTGGTCGGCGATGTCTTTCCTGATCGTGGCCTGAAGCCCGTTGAAAAGATCCGCCGTGATTAGATCGCCGGGTCTCACTGTGGAACCGGCGTAAGGGTCTGGCGTAGTAGACATCGGCTTTCTCCTTATCAAGTAGGTGGTGGGGTGATGGTTGGTTGATTGTATTCGGCGCGGTCGCGCGTGACCTCCGCCCTCACGCCGGCCGCCTTCGCTTGCAGCACGCCGGCGGGGCTCGGCTTCACCAAATCTTTGGTCAGCTCACCGGGCGGCGGCCCTAAGACGATGGCCCGCGCCGACTCGAACCGCCCGCCGCGGTAGATGACGGAAACGTCGTAGATGGCGGGGCCAACTTGGCGGGCCGAGACGGCGATCTCGTTGCCCCACGCGCCCTCCTCTTTGGCCTCCAGCAGGATGAATCCGGCGAGGCCCTCTTCCTCCAGATAGAGGCGCGCAGCCTGACCCGGTTGACCGAGAGTCAGGGGTTGGGGCTGGCGAAAAGGCATCTTGACCGCCGCCCAGCCTAAGTCCTTGATCGGGACGACCCTCGCCCTCACGAAGTTCGACTTGTCGCCGGACGCCGGGCTGATGAGGTTGACCAGAAACTTGTCATCCGTCACCGGCTCGGCGACCGCGCCCGCGTAGAGTTCCGGCGCGCCCTTGCCCTGCCCGAAGCGCGTCTCGTCGAAGCGCCCGCCGAAGCGAGGCGGCAGGTCTGCGGGCAGATTGACGACGAACGACCCGGCCTGGAATGTCGTCCAGCGGAACTCAATCTTCACGGGCGGGTCCGACAGCGGGTCCTTCGAGGCGAAGACTGCGCGGATTCTCTCCGGCGGGACGTGCGTGAAGCGGCTGACATCGAAGATGCCACGCTCGCCGCACACGCCGTCGGGGAAGTACGACTGGTCGAAGCGAGCCTGGTCGAAACGGCTGCCGAGGCAATCTAGGTAGCGGAAGATTGTTTTCCCGCGAGGCAGGCGCAGGACCGTGGCCTTATCCAATTCCTCGGCCCGCACTAACTTCGAGGCCGGGACCGTTTGAGTGCCGGCGTTGAGCTGTCTCACCAGGGAATCCTCTTCGGCCGCGCCCGCCCCGATGGTCACGCCCGGATACGTCTCCGGCTGGTCCCTGTCGAGCGCGCTCGACAGCGTCACGTCGAACAACCGGTTGATTCCCCGGACCAGCATCTCAGGCGGCGCGCCCGGATGAAGCGGCCCCGTGGCGGCGACGACGTGGCTGCGATAGTCGCGCAGGTTTATGTCAGGCCCCGGCAGCAACCGGACAATTGGGTTTCCGCCCGCGTCCACGAGCCGGTACTCTTCTTTGTCCACCCTCACGCGGCCGACGACGCGCGCCGTGCTGCCGTCGGCCTCAGGCAGCGGGGGAGGTGGTGAAGTGAGCTTGCTCTCAAGCACGTTGACCGTCACCTCGGTTCCGGGCTCACGGACTTGCAGGAGCGCGACGGCGGACGCGAGCGAGTTGTTGAGTTGGAGTGTGGCAGGCCCACGCCCCTCGCTCGTGAGACGCCAATCCCCCTCGAAAGGCACGAAGGCTTGCGCGCCTAGCGGGCCGACGAGGATTTCAGACGCGGAGACGGGGTACGGTTCACCCTCGGCCGGGATGACCTCGGCCCGCAAGCCGCGCCGCGCGTCGCGCCAGAGCCTGACTGCCTCGCGACGTTCGAGGACGAGGAGGAGGTGGGCAGACCAGCCCAAGTTCGAGTTGACCAGCGTCGGCCCCACAGTGCCCTGGGGCGCGGCGATGATGACTTCGGCGTACGTGTCGGCCACACCCTCGTTCACCACGGACCAGGAGTCGTGGTGACGCGCCAGCAGAGTGCGCGGCGCGGCCGCGGTCGGCAGGTACTCCTGAACTTCGAGGAAGCGCAGCGGCTGTAAAGAGAGGCTGCTCTCAGGCCCTACGCTCGGGGACGTTAGCCGCAAGTGATCGTCCTCGGTCGCGGCGGCGACGTTAGGGAGAACGCGGTTAATCCCGGCCACGATCTCGTCCACAGCCGTCTTCGCCGGGAACGCGCCCGCCACGTCAATCTCCAAGGGGCGGCCGCCATCGACAGCTATCCGAAGCAGCCGGCGGCCACTCAGGTTGACGGGCGACAGCAAGGGGGCTTCTCCGACGATGACTGCGGGCGCGGCCGGCGTCCCCGAAGTCACGGCGGGAACATCGCCGAGCAGCGCCTGTTTGGCGTCGCCTTCGCTGTAGGCTTCGAGCGTGAGTCGTGCGGATGAGCCGACAGCAGACGAACTCAGGGTGAGGCGCTTTCCGTCCTGAGTGGAGGCGATCCCCGTCCCGATGGACTCGATTATCTCGGGCAGTGTGGCCGCCTCCGGTTTGGCCGCCCGCGCGGCGCAGTCAATGGTCTGCGCCGCGGCGCCGTCGCCGGAGAGCCGTAGGAAACGGAAGACGCTCAGATTAACGGCGCGGCTGAGGTCAACCTGGCCGACGGCCTGCGCGGGACGTGCGGCCGCACCCTGATACGTGCGCGGCGTGCTGATGCCAAAGATGTCTTTGGTGACATCGTGGGCCGCAGGGGCCTGGAAGACGATTTGGCTCTCCGTCCCCTTCTTCGCTGACCGAAGTTCGATTCGCTGGCCGTCACTGCCGGCGACCGCCGCCAGCAGCGCGGTGTTGATGGCATTCGCAATCTCGACGGGGGACTTGTGAGTCGGCGTCGCGCCGCCCAGCACTATCTCTGTCGGGGTCGCGCCGTCAATGCCGAGCTTGATGGCGGCCTGCGGCTCAAGGTCAACGCCCGCGCTCAGGTCAACGGTGCTTGTGAACGTGACCTGCGTCTCGTCGGCCCCGCGAAAAGTTCCCGGCTCGATGCCGAGCAGTTTTTCCAGCGCGACGCGCGGCGGCTCGACGGCAATGCGGCTCCCGCTGCCTGACGACGGCGAAGTCAGCACCAGATGTTTCCCGTCGTGAGCCGCCACTGCTTTCGTCAACCCGATTTTATTGAGTTCGCTGTTGATCTTCGCCGTTATCTCTCCGAGCGTCGTGGCGCGCGGACGCCCGCCGGCGCAATCAATCTCGATTGCGGGGAAGCCGTCCACCGTCAGGCGGAGGAAGCGCGCCTTCTGCAAGTCGGCGCTCTGGCTCAGGTCGGGCGAGCCCGTCACGCGGGCGGCCGTCGGCGGCGTGCCGCGAGCTTCTCTGGCGAGGAAGCCGAAGATGGGCCGCGCCGCCTCGTCCGTGACGACCGCGCGCGTCACGAACCGGCGCTCGCGCCTGTTCTCCAGTGGGAAGATTTCAAGTTTGCTGAGGCCGCCAATCCTCGGCGAAGCGAGCAGGACTCGCTGGCCGTCGGTCGAAGCCACGTCCGCCCCGCCGACGGCCTGGTTGATCGCCCGCACCAGCTTATCCAGCGGCAAGGACTCCAACTCGGCGCGGCTGTCCGCGGCCCTGCGCAAGTCAATCTCGACGGGCGTCGCGCCGTCCACGGCCAGCGACAGCGTGTGCTGCGCCCTAAGGTCTACGCCGCCGCCGGCCGCGAGCACGGGCGTCGCGGCGAGGCGCGCTCTGGCGGGGGCGCTGCCCTGAAAACTCAGCGAGCCGATGCCGAAGATGTCAAAGGTGGCGTCAGCCGAAGGCGGCGTCTCGAAAACAATCTCGCCGGCTGGCCCGGCGGTCTGCGACCTCACGCTGATGCTGCGCTCGGTGACGGTCGCCACCTCCGCCTTGAAGGCCGCGTTGATCGCCGCGGCGATTTCGACTCGCTCCGTCACGGCCGGGTTGACGCCCGCGCAGTTAATTGTTATGGGGGCGGCCCCGTCCATCTTCAAGCGAATGTTCGAGCGCGCGCTCAGGTCAATGCCGCCGCGCAAGTCGCGCGTGCCGTCGGCGCGCGCGGGCAGTGCGTTCTGACCGTGCGCCAAAGCGGTCGGCGCGCCCAGTATCTTTGTCGCCACGTTCTGCGCGGCCGGCGATTGCACAGAGATGCTGCTGCCGAAGCCCTGAGTCGGGGACGTGAGAATCAGGTGATGCCCGTCGTGACTCGCGATTGCTTTGCCGAGCGCCGCGTTGATCGCGTCCCGGATGTGGTCGAGGCTAGTGTGCGCCGCGTCCGCGCCGGCGCAATCAATCTCGGCCAACTGCTTGCTGTCAACCTCGACGCGGAGAAAGCGTTCGAGGCTGAGGTCTATTGGCTGACTCAGGTCAACTGTGCCCTTGAGTTGCGCCGACGTGGCGGCGGTCCCGCGATAGGACCGGGGCGCAAGTCCGAGGAGGCGCGGGGTCGCATCATGCGCGCCGCCCAGGACTTCGAGTGTGCTGTTCGGGCCGCTCTGCGGCGAAGTGAGTATGAGGTGTCGCCCGTCGTGGCGGGCGACCTTCGGACGCGGCGCTTTATTGATGGCGGCGACGATTTGGCCCAGCGTCAGGAGCGCGGTCGCCGGCGTCCCTTCCGTCAAGTCAATCTCCCCCGAAGAGACGCCGTCAACCTTGAGCCGCAGGATGTTCGCCCCCTGCAAGTTGATTCCGTCGCTCAGGTCAACGCTCCCCGCGACGCGGGCGGGGAGCGCCGGATTGCCGTGGGCGCTCGACGGCTCGAAGCGAAGTTTTGCCGCGGCGTCGTCACCGCGCGGTTCGGTCGTCACCACCGCGTCCCGCCGCCGTGTCCACCAGCGGTCCAGTTGATCATTCTCGTCCGCGATGCGGAGCGCCAGCGCTTCGGCGGTCACACGCAGAATCCCCTGAACCGTGACTGTGCCTTCGAGGAACGTGCGGACGTAACGCTTGAGGTGCTCGCGAAATTCTTCGACGCTCTCCAGACTCTCGCCAGAGTCGTCCGCCCAGGGGGCGAGGCCGTAGAGCGCGGCGATGCGCGCGAGGTCATCGATCCGCAGGGCGTTCTTGTCCGCGAAGTCTACCCAGTGTGCGAGCATGATGGCCGCGAGGCTGTTTTCGCCGAGCAGCAATTCATTGCCGAAGGCGTCCGCGACGGGGTAGAGCACGCTGGGCCGCGGCGCGGTCAGAAACGTCTGCGGCAGATAGCCGAGGATGCGGTCGGTTTTCGTCGCCATATCAACCCTCCCGCAGGACGATGTCGGCCGCCTCCATGTCCAGGACCAGCGAGAATTGGCTGGGCGGCACGATGACGAACTTGCCCGACGCGATCTCTCCGTCCGTGGCGCGCGCGCCCAGGCTTTTCCCGCCGGCGTCAGCGCCCTGGACGAGACTGCGGTCGGGCTCGCGGCGGCCGCTCGGCACGAGCGCCACGCCCTCGACATCAATCACGTCCTTAATCGCTTTGCGCAGGGCGTCTATGTCGGACGTGTTCACGTTCGCCACGTTCGCCACCAACGCCTCGACCAGCGGGTCGCCTCCGCCCTTGCCGACATCGGCCCGCGCGGTCCTGACGTCCACGATTGTCACGTCTGGCTCGCCCGTCTTCTTCCTCGCCACGTCCTTCACTTTCCCGACGGCCGCGAGTAAGTCCTGACCTTTGGCGGAGGCGTCCGTCGGCAGGCTCTCAAGGTATTCCTGTAGCGCGGTGATGATGTCGTTCGTGATTTTGGTTTTGCCCTCGCCCGTGAGTTCGGGGGCGACGCCGACGATGAGCCTTGGGGTGACGAAGACGAAGCGCGCCTCGATGGTCACTTGCACCCCGGCGGCGCGCACGTCGTTGACGGCGGCAACCAGACTGGGGAAGCGCGGCGGCTCCGTCTCCACGAGCATGGACACTTTGCCAGGGATGCGGACGGCGCCCGGCGTGTTGGGGTCTGAAATCTCGATCAGCCTGGCGCGGCTCTCGAAGACGGCCCGCATCAGCGCCGCAAGCGTCGCTTTCCCGAGTCCGCGCAGCGCGGCCTTGGCCCGCAACCTGAGTTCTTCGTCAGTCTCATCTTCGGCCGCGAGGAAAGTCGGCTCGAAGTTGGTCACGCGCGCGACCCCGGCGATGATCTGCAAGAGCGTGGTGATTTTTCCGGCTTCGACCTTGCCCGCCTCGCCCTTGAATTTGTCCGCGGCGCGGACGGGCACGTCAATGCGCGCCTGCCCGCGCTGGAGCGTGCGCGGCTCGGTCGCCTCGAAGACGGCCTCGCCCTTGGCCGTTGACAACTCGGTCCCCTGCGGGATGGTGATGTTGCCTTCAATCGCCAGGTCGCGGAAGAAGGTGACGAGGCCGACGGCGAACTGTTTGGTCTTGCGCGTCACGCCCAGAATGGCGACCACGAAGTCCAGCGCCTTGCCTTCCGCCGTGTCTATAAAGCCGGACTGGTAGGCGCGGTTGATTTGCTGGTAGACCGTGCCGATCTCGCGGCCGATGGCCTCGCCGAGCGTGCGCGTGACGCTGCCGACGTTGATGTCGGTGAGCGGCGAGCGGCTGTTGGGCCGGAAATAATCGACGTAGAAGCGCGTCTCGTCCTGCGGCTTCCGGCCGCCCTCCTGCCAGACGACGGCGTTCTTATCGAGGTTGAAAAGGAAATCCACCTCTTTCTGAAAGGTGTGGTGGACGCCCTCCGGTTTATCAGGAGCCTCGATGGTGCCGGTGATGCTGCGAATCGCCTGGGCCGGCTCGGCCAGCGGGTAGAGTAGGGACTTCACGTCGAAGATGATAGGCTCGTTGACCACGCCGCCGACAATGGCGGTCAGAATATCATCCACGATCTCCTGGTACGGGCGCTCGATCAGATTGACAGTCTCGGCGTTCACGCTCAAGTACCTCGCTCAAGGAAAAAAGGGAAGACCAGATTGAGTAACGTGTCGCTGTCCACCGCGATCAGCGAGACGTTGATGTCCATACGAGTCCGGTCAGCCCGGTTTTGCGTGACCGTCACCGCGCGTACTTCCTTGACGCGCGGTTCGGCCTGGAGGGCTTCGAGGGCGAACAGCTTCGCGCGGTTGCGGTTGGTCTCGCTGTTCAATTCCCCGATCAATTCAAAGAGGCGCGAGCCGTAGTCGGGGTGCCCCAGCGCGGCCAACTCGCTCTTCGGAGTTAAGAAGCGCAGGAGCAGCGCCTGTTGCAGGTTCTCGACGCGCGTCAGCGTCGCCAGGTCCACGCCGGTTTCAGGCCGCCGGGCGGTCAGCAGGTCGTTGCCGGGATTCCGGCTGTTCTGATTTTCCAGGTCGCGCAGCAGACGCAAGTCGCTGCCGAAGCGGTCGTGTGGCTCAGGCATCGTCTCCTCCGTTATGGCCCCGACTGATCGTTAACAAACGGGGCCGCCGGCGGCCCTAGAATCGTCAGGATTCCCGGCGGGCTGGGGATGTTGTCGCCCATGCGGACTAGCCCGCGCCCGCCGACACTGACCCCCGTGCTGGCAAGCGGCCCGATGACCAGCGGATAGGGGAAGCCCCACACCGAATTGACCATCATGCAGATCGAGCCGGTCGTCGCGAGCGGCATCCCGTTAGCCATAATCACGGGCGGCAAGACGGCGATGATCGTCCCTGTGTCGGGCGGACCCGACGCGCCGGGACTGACCATGACCATTGCGCCGATGCTAACTGGTGGTCCTGGCATATCTCCTCCTTACGTCTGTGAGAACGAAGTGATGCCGCTGATTCTGACGGTCGTCCCCTTGAGCGTCCCCGACAGCCCGCCGTCGATAGTCGTGCCCATCTTCGCCTCCAATTTGGCCTGCATGCCCGCCTTGATTTCTGTGTTCACTTGCCCCTCGATCTTGACGTTGCGCCCTTCGATCTTCAGGTCGCCGACGGCTTTCAGCGACATGTCGGCGTTGGCTTCGACCGTCACGTCGCCGTCCTGGTTCATCGTGATCTTGGTGCTGCCCGCGAAGACGGTGACTGTGCCCCCGCTCCCTCCGGGCTGGTCGAGTTTCATTTCAGTCTTACCGGCCGTTGCGCGGACGGTGCCGTCGGTGATTCGGACGGTGATTTTGGGCGGCATCTCGAAGATGATCTCGCGCGGCGGCGAGTCCGACTGGTGGTTGCGAATCGCGCCTTTGATCGTTTTGTTGTCCGCCTCGGCGAGCGGCAGCCTGAAGATTATCTCGTCCGGGTTGTTCAGCGGCGGGCGCTGCTTCTCGTTGTAGAGCCGGCCGATGATAATCGGTTGATTGACGTCGCCTTTGTCGAAAGCGAGCAGCACCAAGTCGCCCTTGTTGGGAATCGCCGCCGTGCCGATGTGACCAATCGTCAGCGGCACGCGCTTCAGCAGGAGGCCGCTGTTCTTCAGGCGCACGTCGCAACCGTAGTTGTCGTCATTGCCGTCGGCGCTGTGCGGGTAGACCTCCTCGACTAGTCCCATGTCGGCCACGCGCAGGCGACGCATCTCGTGCCGGATGATTTCCTGAATGGTGTTGATGATGGTGCTCACAGTTTCTGTCTCGCTCCGGTGTTAGAAGGGCGGCGCGCTTCCGGCCGCCGACTTGCTCACGCCTCGTCGGTTTGAATCGCGCGGAACCCGACGGTCGTCGTGAAGCCGCTGACTTTGGTGATGCGGTGGCTGACGCTCCGCACCTGGAAAGAGGTGTTCAGCGAATCGTCCGCCATCCCGCGCAGGCGGATGGCGTCGCCGAGCTTCACCTCCGGCCGCCCGATGGTGACGACCTGGCCGCGCACCGTCCGCCGCCGGAGGCCGGTCAGCGCCGCGTCGGCCGCGGCGCGCGCCGCTTCTCTGGTGCGCAGCGCCGGCCGCTCGCGCAGTAAGACCGCGCCCGACCCGGCTTTCCCCCTCGACCCGCTGAAATCCGTCGTCACCCACGCCCACGCGTTTTCACCGCGACTGCCCGCCGGGCTTTCGCCCCACGCCTCGACCGAACCGGCCAGGAGCGGCGTGCGCTGTACGTCGAGCGCCACGATGTGTTTCGTAAATTCAAAGAGGTGTACCTTCTTGCCGTTGATGAACTTTTGGAACACCAACTTGCCGTCGGAATCGATGTAGACATCAAAACCGCTCAACTCGGCCAAGTCCTGCATGTGCAGGTAGACGCTCCGCCGCCCGTCAACCACGTAAGCCGGAAACGTGATTCCGTCCTCGGCCGTAGCCACACCGAGCCCGGCCTTGTCCGCCAGCTCGCGCACAATCGCGCCGGCCGTTTTGCTCTCGAAGGTTTGCTCGACAAAAGTGCGGAGCAGGGCGTCCGCGCCGCTGTAACCGACGGCGCGCGTCGTCGTCAGGTTCGGCTCGACTTCGACAATCTTTCCGACCATGACCTGTGTAAAGCCGCCGTCGTCGGCGTAGCCCAACTCGATCTTCGTCTCGTCATCGCGCGCCGGCTTGAAGCTGCCGACGTTGCCGAATACGAGCGCGAAACTATCGGCGGGCGTGTCGAGGTCGAGCGCGACGCTCAGGTCAACGACCGTGCTCGCCTTTGGCTCGTCGGTGGTGTCCACGACCTTGCCGCCGATGGTCAGCTTGTAAGCGGGTCTGAGCATCAATCAGAGGTCCTTTATGCCAGCCGTTCGTCAATCTCCTTGATCGCCGTCTCGGCTTCGGCGACTACGTGCCGCGCGTGTTTGTCCTCGGCCCCCTGGTGCTGGTTGACGAAGGCCGCCAGGCGAGCCTTGGCGTCTTCGCCGCCGATCCCTGCCAAAGCGCGGGCCAGCTTCGCGACAGCGCCGATCTCGCCCCGCTCCATCATTTTTTCGGTGAAAGCCAACACCTTGGCCGCCGCCTCGGCAGCGCCCGCCCGTCCCAGCGCCGTGGCGGCCGCCATCTTCAGCCGGTCGTTCTCGTCGTCCATCATGCCCATCAGCGCCTGGATCGTCTCTTGGTCGTCAGGCCGGGCGATGTCCGCGAGCAGGTATGCCGCCGACATCGTGACCCTGTCCGTCTGCTTCTTCGGCAGGTCCGGCGGGGCGAAAGGCGGCCGGCCCCTCGTCTTAATAATCTCAGTCAAAGCCGGCAGGAGCCTGCGGTCTTTCATCCTTTCAAAGGTCTCAGGCTCCTCGTTACCAGCGTGCAGAACGTGGTAGAGAGCAGCGGCAAGCTGGCTTGGCGTTAGCTGGTCTATGTTATCCAGAAACATGGCGAAAAATGCCTTTCCGTTAGGGGACGAGCCCGCTCGGATTAAACCGGATGCTATCGACTTGCTCCTCTAGAATACGCTTGGGGGACGCAACCGTCGTCTTTGGGAAATCAGTCTCGCCGGCCAGGCCGCTCCCAAAGAAGAGATTGGTCCGGCGATCGGACGTTGCGTTATGCCCGCTATTCAGCAGCACGTGTAAAATCTCGTGAGGCAAAGTTTGGTTTGAGGGATCATCCGCAGCGAAGATAACGATATTGGTAATATCAACGCTTGGGACTGTATAGCGGCCCACCCGGTATTGGATTCCGTGGGCTGACACGCCTTCAATGAAATTGACATAGAAGACCTGGAGCGTGTCCGCTCGCGGCCCTGCGGCGTGGAGCGGGCTGCGGATATTGAGCGGGCTTTCGAAGAGCGCACGCTCTTCAGCGCCGAGAGATGCACGATCCGTCAGCAGCCCGGATACACTGAACCCACTGATGTTGCTCAGGAGCACGCCGGCAGGCATCTGGGCCGCCGTCGCCGTGCTGATAGTTACATCAAAGCGCAGACAGCTTTGCATGTAGGTTTGCTGAAGTCGCAGCACGCGCTCTCGAACGTCGGCCTCAGCCGTTACCGCTGTGCCGTCAGTCTTGCGCAGGATGACGATGTTCAAGGGGATCGTCTTAACGCAGTCGGCGTTGCACACCGGCAGCCGCCCCAGTTCCGCGCCGCTGTACTCCACCACTAACTGCCCGCCGATCTCCGCGCGTAGCAGGGGGTCGTTGAGCGCGCCGTTGGCTATGTTCCGCGCGCGGAAGGGGACGGCGCCGGGCGCTGAGCCGTTAGGTATCTCGCCGTTGTCAATCTCATCCGCGACCAGCAGCAGGGAGTTAGAGCGAAACAGTCCCGGCTCGTTCGGGTTTTCGGTCAGTTCGTGCTCGACGAACGGGTTCACGTCGTTGCCCGCTGCATTGATAGTCTTGACCCGCGCCCGGATAGTACCGGCTGCCCTCCGGTCCAAATCCGTAATCTGGATGAAGAAGCGACTCAGGTCACGGTCAATGAAATCGGCGCGGGGCCGGTTGCCGGTCGGGTGGATTTCACCATCCGCGTTGGGCGGGTCGAAGTCGAAGGCGTTCTCCCAGTTGGCGACCTCCGTGATGGCAATCTCTTCCTCGGCGTCCGCCGGATTAGGAGCAATGCCCAAGACCGATGGCCGCTTAGGCCCGATAAATTCGAGCAGGCGTTTGTCGCACCGCGTGTTCCAGTTAGGAT
This sequence comes from uncultured Acidobacteriota bacterium, assembly GCA_963848875.1. Taxonomy (GTDB): domain Bacteria; phylum Acidobacteriota; class Blastocatellia; order Pyrinomonadales; family Pyrinomonadaceae; genus QHXM01. The sequence goes on along the minus strand of CAWKFJ010000005.1, from coordinate 965,748 downwards.
ACTGCGCGCAGTCGGTAGCTGAGGTCGGATTCGTGCGAGGCGGCCGAGGGAAGATGAGAAACTCGACCCGCCGGTTCTTCTCGCTGGCTCCCGCGAATGGCGCGCCGCCGCGAATATCAGCGGGATGATTGGCGGAGCAGCCTAATGAGTTGATCGGTGTCAGGAAGCGGTCAACCGGGACAGCCGCCCCGTTGTGCGCGATATATTCTTTGAAGAGCCGCTCGCGGAAGGCATCGTCCACGGTGTCGTTATCGCCCAGGCCGAAACGGTTTTTGAAGGCGCGAATGGCCTTTGAGGTAAAGGCGCTAATAATCACGCTGGCGCTACTCTGCAACCGTGGAGAGCAGCGAAAACCCAGATCGCCGAGCATGTACTCTATCTCGTGCGGCCCCCAATTCTCGTCGTTGTGCAGGGTGAGCCAAATGGAGCGGCCGGGGTTCGCCGGGTCGGGCGGATTGCCCGTGAGATAGGCGAAGACCGCCTGAGTCCGTCGCAGGCTCAACTGGCTGGCGGTCGCCGCATTTTCCGCCAGGTCTGTATGGCCGACCAGGAGTACCCGCCGGCCGGCGGGGCTGCGCTGAATAAAATCGGCCAGGGCTTTGAGCGCGCGCTTCGCGGCGGGCCGGATAAAAGAGCTGTCAGCCTCAAAATGCACGGTGCTTAAGAGCCTGCACGCCTCAAGCAGCAGCGTCACGTTGAAGGCGGACGCGGTGGCGGAGGTGTTGTCCATCCGCTTGCAGACCACATTGCCCTTGGCCGTCTCGTGCGGGGCCTCTGTCAGCCGCGCGATGAACGGCCCGTCAATCTCCATCGTGAAGTTGCCGACGCCTTTCGGCTTGCCGGGGTACTCGAACGTCCCGTCCGCCCTGGTGACGCCGAAAACTCCTTCGCCGCGCCGCGCGCCGCTCACGACTTCGCCGTCCATGAACTCGCCGTCCGGCGCGATGATGACATACTTGACGTTCGCGGCGGGGCGGCCGTCTTCAAACACGATCCGGCCGCGCACGATGACTGTCTCCGGCTCCGCGGGGGTGATGCACCACTGCTCCGGACTGGCCGACGCGCAATCCCTGGTCCCGAAACAGCAGTGTCTCGACGCGGAGCCCGGCCCCAGACACCAGGCGGCATTAACCACGCCCGGCCGCGGCAGGTTGAAGGTGTCGGGCTGGGGCACGTCGCAAGTCAGGCGTTCAGCCCGCACAAAGAGCATTTCAACGCGGCGGTAAGGGCGATGCGGATTCTGCGTCGGCGGCTGCGGTTGCGGCAACGGGGATTCCTCGCCGCAGCCGAGCCATTTGAGAATCCCGCTGTTGCACGCATCCTTGGCGTTAGGCAGGAATTGGGCAGCCGGAACCGCCACCTGATTCTGTGCCAGATAGTCGTGGATGAGCGCCGCCCAGACTGGATCATCGACGGTCGTGCCGGGGGACAGATTTTTTGCGGCCCGGAACGAACGAACCGCGCTATCTGTCATCGGCCCGTGATCGCCGTCCACTTGGCCGGGATAGAAGCCCAGACTCTGAAGCATGTACTGGTACTGGCGCGCCCCCCAAGTGTCCTTGATCTGCGGCAGCCCTCCGGTGTTGCGCTGGCGCAGCGTCTTCCACTCTTCCTCCGAGGCCGCCTGGTCCCGCGGAAACGTCAGGTAGGCGAAGACGCTGCGGGCGCGCCGCTCGGCGAGTGATTGGTTGTAATTACCGGGCCCGGTCTTGTCTGTGTGGCCGACGATGAGCAGTTTCTCCTCGGTATGCGCGCTGGCGAATTGTGCCACCTGCTGTAGCACCTCGCCCATGCACGGCTCGATGAAAGAATTGTCGAACCGGAAGTGGACGACGAACGCCGTGGCGATGACCGTGACCGGGCGCAAGGTGATCTGCGCGCGCGCCGTCTCCCCCCGCCGCACGCTCGCGGGCGCGGACCCGGACATTGGCGGCGGGCCGATGACGACTGCCCTGACCGTGAACTGGCCGGGCGCCATGGGCTCCTCGGTCCACACGTTGTTGGACCGTTTCGTTAAGTTCTGCGAGAGCGCCGAGCCGTCCTCCTTCGTCCCCTCGACCGTCACCGTCACCTTGCCGAAGTCGAAGTTGGGCTGGCCCTCGACGATGACCTCCACGACGAGAGTCCCGGTCTCGACCGGCGGGGGCGGGGGCGGAGGAGGAGGAGGCGGCGGCGGGGGCGGCTCCTCCGTCTCCGGCCGCGGCGGTTCCAGCAACTCCCGCAGCGTCAGCCCGTACTCGAACCGCGCGGGCCGGCCCGCCAACTCGCGCACCCCGAACTCCTCGATGAACACCTTCCCCACCTTCGTCGCCGTCGTGATGTCGGCGACGAAGGGCACGGGCTCGGCCCCCTGGAATTTCTCGCGCAGGGCTTTCAATTTCCCGCCGGCCTCGGCGCCCGTCAGGACGCCCGTCAGGCTCAGGCGCGTCGCGCGGCGGCCGAGGTCTTGGAGGAAGTCGCCTTCCAGGCCGGGCACGCCGTGCTGCGCCAGCGACCGCTCGTCCTCGGCCTCGACGCCCTGCACCTGTTGCAGCTCGACCTCGTCGAGCATCGGCTTGGATGGCATTCTCTCTCTCTCTGGCTCAGTGTTCTGCGCCCGCGCCTGCGTCTTCCGGGCTACTTCAACTGATTCAGTTTCTCGACGATCTTATTAATAACGTCGATGATTTCAGCCTTGACCGCGTCCAGTGAAGGCAAGGAGCCGACGACGTTGACGACCGCCAGCACGTCATTGATCGTCCCGGCTTCGTTCGGCAGTAAGTCCTTCGCCTTCTCAAGCAATGTTTTGGTGGCGGCGGTAAATTCTGTCACTTTCGCCAAACCTGCGCCGACCTGGCTGGGGTTGAGATTGTCGATCTCGGTCTTCAACTTGTTGAGCAGATCGATCAGCTTGGTGATCAACTCGGTGATCTGCGGGACGATTGATTTCAACGCCTGAATCGCGGGCTTGATGACATCGAAGTTGTCATCAAGGAACTTCTTGAAATTGTTCAGGGCAGTTTTGAGTTCATCGAAAAGATTCGTCGCTGGCATGTGTCTCTCCTTATTTCCGACTCGATCAGCCGCCGCCGGCGCGGTTGAACTCCCGCAGCCGTGCGAGCAGATCGGTCAAAGGGGCAACGAACTGCTCAAGGCCGGTCGCGAAATTGGGCGCGAGGTTGAGGCCGGCAACTAGGTCGTCGAGCAGACTCGTGGCGTCACCCAAAATATCGGCGTCGAGCGAGGCGGGCGCCGCGGCCGGCTCGACCGGCTTGATAAATTCTCGGAGGGTCAGCACGTAAGCAAAGCGTTCAGGCTTGCCGGCCAACTCCTGCATTTTCAAATCGTCAATCAGCACCAGCTCGATGGCTGCGTCCGTCACGATGTCGGCCACGAACGGCACCGGCTTCGCCGCGCGAAACTTCTCCTCCAGCTGCTGGATGAAGGTCAGCGCCTCGGGGCCGGTCGCCACGCCCCAGAGCGCGAGGCGCGTCGGCCGGCGTCCCAGGTTCTGCAAGAGGTTGCCGGCCATGCCGGGCGGCTTATGCTCGGCTAACATGCGCCGCTCGTAAGTGCCGATTTCCTGCACCTGGGGCAACTCCAGATCGTCTAGCATCGGACGCATGCCGCGCCGTTCCTCCTTCAAGCAGTTGCGCGCCCCGCGTGCGGTGATTCCCTAAACGTCAATGCCGTGCCGGCGCGCCTCGTCGTCCAGGATGCGTTTGAGCTGCGCCTCCAACAGGCTGAGGTCTTGTTCTTGCGCTATCACTTCCTCTTGCCCGGCCCCCTGGCGTGCGGTTGCCGCAGCCACCGGTAGGGCCGCTGCCTCCGACGCCCGGGGCGGACGCAGCGGCGGCAGTGACGGCGTCAGAGTCGGCGGGGCGATGTTAGTCGGGGATAACCACACGTCCTCGCGGCTGTGTGTCGGGCGCCATGAGTCGGCGGCGGGGGGAAATGTCGTGTCGGCCGTTTGCCCGGGCGCGGGGGCGTCGTCCCGTTTGAATCCCCAGGGCGGCTCCGGCGGCCCGATGTTTTCCAAATGTCTCGGCGCGAAATTTGGAAGGGGCGGGCCCGCGAAAGCCTGCCCCCGGCTGGTCGCGGCTTCGGGCCGCCCGGAGAACTCTGAGGGGATGGGCGAAGGCCGCGGGATGATTTGTGATCGAGGCTCTGCCCGCTCCGTCTCGCGGCCGGGGCCGGGTCCGCGTGATCGGGCCGTGTCCGCGAGTTGTGCCAGAGTGTCAGCCGGGGCCTCTGTCCCGCCCAGCCGCGTCAGCCACTGCTCCGTCAATGCCAGCGACAAAAACTGTCTTTCCCAATCGGATGACTCGGATGACGTGGCCCGCGCCGTGCCGGTCCAACCCAGCAGCAACGACTCGGCGGCCCGTCGCGCCATGAGGTCGCGCCAGTTGCGCCTCTCCGCCCTCTCACCGAAAGAAGGAGGGGCGGGGACGTGCGGGCTTCGCCGCGAAACCTGAATCGCTTCCAGTGACACATCTCCGCCGCCGGGAGCGTCGTCGGGCGGCCCGGCGAGGCGGCGCAGCAGCGAGCCCGCGGCCTGCGGTTGCAGGCCGCGGGCCACCCCCGACTGGTGAGCGGGCTGGGGCCTCCCCGCGATGCTCCGCGTGTTCGGGAGGCGAAGCTTAGGCTCCCGCGCGGGCGCGGAGACCCGCCCGGATGGCGGCGGGCCGGGAGCGAACGGCGGCGGGCAGGGCGCGCGCGCGGCCGCGTCCTGCGGATTCCCCTTGGACTTAGGGCCTGGTTCGGCGAACCGCTTCGGCCCTCCGAGCGGCCGTCCGGCCACCACGCTCGGAGGCCGAAGCTCCTCCCCCGTAAGCTCTGTCAAACACCGGCCCAGTAACGGCTGGGCGCACAGCTGTGGGCGCGCGGCCGCCAGTTCTCCGACCCAGCCACAGGCCCGCCGCATCATCGCCAGGCGCTGCGTCAGGCTCGATAAGTCACGGGCCCACTGCACCGGCGCGCGGCCACACCTCAGCGTCGAGGCCCGGTCAGGGGGAAATAGTGCTGGGTCGAGCGCGCGATTCATCCGGCGTCACCATTCCCGTGGACCATTTCCAGGTAGAGCAGGATTTGGCCTATGGTCATGCCACTGACTTCTTCCGGCGTCCAGCCGAATTGTCGAGCCAAGACAAAACAGGCTTTAGCCAGCGGGGCCTGCACCATCTCCGCCAAGGCGTCCCGCGGTGTGCTGATCCCGCTGAAGGCGTTAATCTGTTCGACCAGAAAACGGGCCAGGCCGGCGGGTAAGTGCGAGACCTGCTCGACTCTGAGCGTCGGCTCGACCAGCGCCTGCTGGATCATCAGCGCCGCCGAAAGGCCGTCGTCGTTGGCCGCGGCCTTCCCGATACGTTGCAGGTCGCGCACGGTCAGCGGGCGCAGGACGACACGCCTCTCGACCGGCGTGTCGCCGTTCGTGCCCAGCAATTCGGCCGGGATTTCCACGTCGTGGGACAGCGATCCCCCTGCTATGAGCTGCTCTGCCGTGAGCGTCATACTGACCTCCCGTACTAGGCCGTGGCGGTCTCAGGGAAACTCGGATTCTGCGCCACCGGCTCACCGCCGCCGGCCGGGGCCTCTTTGTCGGCCACGCGGATTGTGAGCGCCTTGAAGGTCACGTTCTCCATGACAAAGTCCTGCTCCGGCAGCGAGTATGACCAGTTCTGCAACTTGACGCCCTTCAACTCCAGGCCGGCGGCGGTACCCGGCACAGCCGGGTCCGTCAGGTTGACGACCATGTTGAAGACTGGCTGGACGTAAGGCTCCGGCTCGGCGGTCGGGCGCGCCCCGCGCCCGAGCAGCAGAAACAGCAGCGCGCCGTTGATGTGCGCCCGCGTGATCCTGCCGCTGATGTGAATATTGCCGGGGTGCAGCGAGGTCGCGTGCCGCCGACCTATCTCGTGGTACTCCTCAAGGTCGGTCTGGACGTAGACCTCCACGCCGGTGACGCGGCCGACGGTTTGAATCTGGTAGTTATCCACGACGGCCTTCGCGTCCTTGCCTTCCGGGGTGTCTTCGTCCGCCAGGGTTAGCACGCCGTTCGAGCCGGTATAGACGTTAAGCATTGCCATGATTGTTTTCTCCTTATTCGAGGAACATCGTTACCTTGATGAAGTCGATGCTGAAAGTCGGCCGCAGCACCATCGTCACCCGGGCAATACCTTTGCGCTCGTCGTCGCGCGTCGCCGTGACCTGAAGCTCGTAGCTGACCAGCATCTCGTCGAGCACCATCTCGGCCAGGAAGCTGTTGACGGTCGCCCTGAGCGCGCCGCGCACCCGCTCGTTGTTGAGCAGGCCGATGTAGGGCGTGGCCGCCGAGCGGACCCCGAACTTGGCGTAGTCCACGATGCGCCGGGTCGTGATCTGCGCGAACGCGCTGTTGGTCGAGGTCGTGATGCCCTTGACGACGCGGAAGCCCAGGCGCTGCTCCAGCACGAGGACTCGACTCTGCACGAGCTGCGTCAACTCCGGCGCGTTGAAGCGCCGTTCCAGTCCGTCAACGCTGAGCACTTTGTTGGTCAGGCTGACGTGCGGCGAGAGGCTCGACAGCAGTCCGGCGATGGCCGCCGCCGCGTACGCGCCCGGCAGCGAGACCTCCGCGGGCGGCGACGCCCCGCTGTCCGTGGCCCTGATGCCGGGCGCGACGAAGATGAGGCGGTCACTCGCCAGGGTGTGGCCGCGCAGGTCGTCGAAAAATTTGTCCGGCTTGGTCGGGTCTTGCAGCTTGCTGCCAACCACGGCAATCCGGTCACGTTTGATCGTGTCGGTGGAAGCCTTCTGACAATGCTTGTCCAACTCGCTGCCGAAGCTCTCATCCTGCCCGGCCCCGAGCATGATGTGAGTGTCCTCGTTCAGAAGTAGTTCAAGGCCGGCTTCATAATCAGCTTGTGTTGCCGCCTCCCCGTTGCTGCCGCCTGTGAAATTGGCGAAGACCTCCGGGACATTGGGTGGATTGCTCACGTCCGGGCGCTCGCCCTCTTTGGCTTCCGGCTTGGCGTCTACCAAAACAGACTGCCTGGTAATATCGGCGACCAGATCGGTACCGCTTACGACTGTGTAGACTTCATCCGTCGTGTCCAATTGTAGAGTGACCTTGACGGCGCTCGCTTTGTCTACTGCGTAGGACGCCCTCACGTCTGTTGCCGTTCCCAGGGCGGAACCGAAAGTGAGATTTCCGCTGGTGTCGATGTTGACTTGTCTCGGCCCCGCCGTGCCGCCGAAGATAATGTCGTCGCCGCTGAGGACAGTTCTGACGCCGATGTTACTAATGTGTGTTACCCGATTGCGTGCGCTTGCGATCGGCTTGAACGCGAGCTTGGGCGTTGCCGGAGTGAGCTTTTCATCTTCGACGAAGGCGCTCTCCTCGGCGGGCGCTACGTTGACCTTCAAGGCGTCGCCCCACTTCCCAGGCGTTTTCGCCATGAGGGTCACGACTTTGTCAGCGCCTTTATTCAGCGTAATGGTGGAATTCTTTGCGTCCGAAAAGCTGCCGGGTGTTGCGCCCGAGCCGGCGACGCGGACGGCGAAGACCGTACTCGCGCCGAACGCGAAGACTTGCTCTAACGCCCGCACGAGCGTCAGTGAATTCGTTCTTTGAGTGGTCGCCGCCTCGTCAGTGTAGAAAGAATCGTAGGACCCGAATCTCTGTAGCGCATCGCCGTAGTTGCTGACGATGACCGCCTTGCCGACCTCGCCTTTGCTCGCCGTGCCGACGATTCCGATGTTACCCACGCTGATCTGGCCGGGCACGATCAGACCTTCGGGGCGGACCTCTATGTATACTCCCGGTAGAATCATTTCAGCCATCTCTCATTCTCCTTTGTTGTGCCTGCAAAGGATCCGCCGCCAGCCCCGAAGTCGAGTCGGGCAACGCATCGGTCACTAACGCTCATGTCGGGAGTCCGCGCGTCGCGCGCAAGTAGACGACGACGGCGTCGGGGCTCGGGACAGTGATCTCATAATGAATCTCGAAACGGTCGGCCACGCTCGGCAGCCTGATGGGCGGGTCAATCGGCAGCGCCAGCGATTGGTAGATGTCCGGCACGGCGTCTTGGTCCCAATCCCCAAGCGTCACGTCACTGCCGGCCGCGCCGAAGACCGCGAGAAAATCCGTCAACGACGCGAAGGTGACCTCGCCTTCGCGCGCGGGGTTATCGGGATCGGTGACGGCCGCCAGGAAGGTCGGTAGATCCGGGTGCGCGGGCGGCGGGCCGCTCGCCCCGTCAAAGGTTCGCGTGAGCGTAACGGCCCCGGCCGGGACACTCCCAGGGGTGAAAGTCAGGGCGGCCAGGCTGCCGATACTTGACCGCCCGCGCAACACCAGCCCCGGCGCGAGCAGATTATCCCAGCGCGTCATTTCATCCGTGATCGTCATGGCTTCCGCGAACTCGCCGTCGGCGTTGACGGGGATGCGCGCGATCAAACTGTCCGCGCCGTCGCTGTCGACGAAGGGGAATTCGTAGAGCACCGTGAAATCTGCGCTTCCCCGCCACACGTCTGTGTCCACGTTTTCGCTGGCGGCGGTGCTGTCTAGAGCGAGGCGCAAGAAACCGGCCGCTCCCAACAGATCGCGGTCGCCCAGGATGCGCATGACTAAATCCTGGACGGCTGTATCGGCGTCGGGCGAGGTGTTCGCCCAGACCCGGTAGCGGACTGTGGCTTCGAGCCGGATGCCTTTCAGTGCCGCGACGCTGAACGGGCCGCGGAACTCAGTGCCCACGCGCTGGCCCAGGCCGACCGACCGCTCCTGAAAACCGACCAATGAAAGGCTCGGGTCGGGCAGCGGGGGGTTCGGCGCTGGGATCGGAGCCGGCGGCAGAAGACCCTTTAGCACGTTGAGCATGGCCTCCAGCACTTTGGTCGTCAGTGAAGGCTCGCTATTCATGGTCGTGACCGGAGCCGCCAGAGCGAGTAAAGGAACGCGCTGCGGCGTGGCGACGACAGGCGCAACTGACTGCTCGTCGTCGCTCGGGCGAGCCCGATTCCGCCGGAAGGGCAAAAGCGCGTTTGCCAGGATGGGAGACATGAGATTCGGTGAGTCGCCGTCAAGCCACCTCAGTACGTCCGTCCGCGATTTGAGTTAATCAACACTCCGCTGGTGTTGTCGGCCGCCCTCGGCCCACTGCTTGAGCCGCTGGCGGATTTCTCGGGCCTTGCGACTATTGATTCGGTAATGAACCTGCGAGTCCTTTCCCATGCGTTCGAGGATCAAGCCCTCCGCAACCAGTTCGGCAAGCGCCTCCCTGATTGCGGCTGTCTGAGTCCTGATTTGTTGCTCCAGCAACCACCATTCCGCAATGCCACCCAAGGTGTCGTGAGCCTGGGGGTTATCGACCAGATAGGCCAGCACGGCTTGAGCCACGTGCAATTGTCTCGGTTCAGCCATTGCGGTTCGACTCTGCTCGCCAGGAGGCAGCAATTGTTGGGCCGCTCGAAGTATTGGCGCGATTGTCGGCCGAGAGTGCCGCGCGGGTGTGAGCCTTTTGTCTTGGGGAGTCGGACGACCGGGGAGAAATCTTTTGAACTAATGATTTAGAGGCAGGACAGATTTGTCAGGGTGCGGACCCAAAATAGCCTAGTTTTCTAACGCGTTAGGTTTGAAGCTCTTCACATCAATGTGGTGCTTTTGTATCAGCTGCCAAAAGGCCCGGCGGTTTTTCTTTGCCACCAGCGCCGCCCTCGTGATGTTACCTCCGTGGGCGCGCAGGAGGGCTTCGACATAATTCTTTTCAAACCGCGCGACCTCTCTGGCTTTCGCCTGCTGCAATGACTCTTCGCGCACGCCAAGTCGTGACGACTCCAGCACTAGGTCGCTGACGTGCAGGCTTGGAGTCTCGCACATCAAAACAGCCCGCTCGATGACATGCTCCAGTTCTCGCACATTCCCAGGCCAGTTGTGCGTCATCAGGAGGCGCAGGGCTTCCGGCGAAAGCTCTCGCACCCTGCTTGAGAATTCGCGCGCGTACTTGTCCAGAAAGTGCTGCGCGAGAAGCGGGATGTCTTCCCGCCGCTCCCTCAGCGGCGGGAGGGTGAGCGAGATGATGTTCAACCTGTAGTAAAGGTCCTGCCGCAGCTTACCGCTCGCGACCGTTTCCTCCAGATTAAGATTGCTCGCCGCAATAATTCGCACGTCTGCCTGGCGCATCTTCGTGGAGCCCAACGGCCGATACTCTTTCTCCTGGAGGAACCGCAGGAGCTTGACCTGGGCAAGAGTCGGGAGGCAGTCAATCTCGTCTAACAGGAGTGTGCCGCCAGACGCCGCTTCGATGAGTCCGGTCTGTAACGTCGCGGCCCCAGTGAACGCGCCGCTCTGGTGACCGAACAATTCGTTTTCGACGAGGTCGACGGGGATGGCCCCGCAATTAACTGGCACAAAAGGGTCGCCCGCGCGCGCGCTGCAATAATGTATCGCGCGCGCGTATACCTCTTTGCCCGTGCCCGTCTCCCCGGCGATCAAAACGTTGGCGTTGCACCTCGCGATGAGGGGGATCTTCTGGACCTGGAGGAGGAAGCAGGGACTTTGCCCGATGAGCTGCTTTAATCCCAGCCCGGCTCTCAGTGTGTCTGTTAGCTTCCGCGAATAATCGGGTCGCTGCAACAACCTCCAGGCGCGTGGGAGGACCTCGAAAGCCTTGAAGGGCGACGTGATGAAGTCCGCCGCGCCTGCTTTGAGCAACTCACACACGGCGTCCGGCTCGCACGCCTCGATGACAATAGTGACCGGGATATCGAGCGTCACTTTCTTAATCAGTTTGAGGAGTTTCTCCGCCTCGCGCGCGGCGTCGGCGGAGACGATGAGGAAAATCAGCGCCGGGTTGAAGCGCTGGATTGCCTGCTGGACACCTGCAAACTTGCGGGCGCGCGGCTGCATTTTCAGGTGTATGTCCACCGTGAAAGAGTCCTCAAGTATAGCCTGCAAGGCACGGCTCACCTCTCTGACAGCGCCGACACCAAGCAGTAAGACTCTTTCGTGTTTCATGAGGGCTTTCAGGCGAGGGGTGCTTCAAGAAGGGCGCGGGGCGCGCCCCGCGCCCTTGCAGTATTGCTGATTTCAGACCTTCTGTGGCTACTCGGTAATCCGGTCAGGCCGCGAGGCATGACGTGAATTTGATTTAGTGCGTGGCGCGTGAGATATCATTAGGTATAACATGTGAGCCTACCGGGAATCTGTATTTTTTCGGACGCTAAGCGAGTGAGCGGTGGGACGCTCTGTAAAGGAGCCGTCTCTGAAGTACGCGCTTGTCAACCGTGAGTCAGCGGCCGCACTTATATACCTCAGCCAACTTGTTTGTCAATGGTTAATGCTCCTGACCGCTTCCACCGACGGTCGGGGCCGGGATTGACAGGCGCAGCGGCACTTGTGTATATAGCCCTCGTCACCGCAACTCCGCGTCCTGTTTTCGCCAGCTGTCGAGACATAAAGGTCGCTGTAAAGTATCGTCGAAGGAGGGATGATGAGATGAAGCCCCAGGCCCGGAATGAAGGCTTATTGGTTCAAGAAGTTGGTGAAGAGCTCGTCATTCACGATCAGGAACGACGCAAAGCCCACCGCCTGAACCCGACGGCCGCCTTAGTCTGGCGTCACTGCGATGGTCAGCGCAGCGTGGCGGACCTGGCTAAGCTGCTGCAAAGGAAGTTGAATGCGCCGGCGGATGAGGAGCTGGTTCGACTTACACTGGCGCTGTTGGGGAAAGCCCGCCTGCTGCGGAAGGCCAGTGAGCAACCGCCGTGGGACATTTCTCTGTCGAGGCGGCGGCTGCTTATAACGCTCGGGAAGAGTGGGATGCTGGCCTTTCTTTTGCCCGTAGTCAACTCGGTCGGGCTCCCCGCCAAATACAGGCAGAGCTTCGCCTCTTAAATCGCTCTCTTGAGGCAACTGTCGTCCCGGCGTGCCGGTCTTGCGCTTGATTAGTGGAGGCTTCCTCCTTCACGCAGCCGCAAAGCAGTTTCTGATCACTGTTCCCGAACGAGCTGACGAAAAGCGCGGCCACGCGCCACTTCGAGCCGCTTCCGCCAGCGCCGGTCCATGCTCATGCCCCCCAAAACATCGGAACTCGTTTCCACCATCATCCCGACCTTCAATCACGAGGAATTCCTGCCGTTCGCCATCCGCAGCGCTCTTAAGCAGACGCATCGACCGCATGAAATTATTGTTGTTGACGATGGGTCAACCGATTCCACTGAAGCTCTCGTAAAAAGGTTTTCTAACCTAAGGCTCCGATACATCTACCAGGACCACCAGGGGCTGTCGGCCGCGAGAAATGCGGGGATTGCCGCCTCGCGCGGCCAGTATCTGACGTTCCTGGATGCGGACGACCTTTTGTTCCCGGCGGCGGTTGAAGTCCTGCTGGCGGCGGCGAAACGGCGGGGCGCGGCGTTCGTTGCCGGGTCGGCGATTGTCACGGATCGTACCGGACAATCCCCACCCCGAGTCATGTGCGCAAAGCCTTCCTTCAAGCCCGCCGACCTTCTTCAGCGCAACCCGTTTCACGTTGGTTCGGTTTTGGTTTCGCGGCGGTGGGTCGAGCTGGCGGGAGGTTTCTGTACGGGTCTGCACGCGTGTGAGGATTGGGACCTCTGGCTGCGGCTAGCCAGGAGCGGATGCCCGATGGACTCGGTCCAAAGCGCCGTTTCGCTGTACCTGAATCATGAAGGGCAGATGAGCCGCAATCCCTACTTGATGCGCGACGCAAGCCTCGAAGTCCTGGAACGCATTTTCTCTGATCGAGCCACCTCACGTTCCTGGAGAGCCGCGCGGGCGGATGCCTACGCGAACGCACATCTGCGGTGCGCCGCCCGCTTTCTCCGAGCACAGAGCGATTATGAGGCGCAAGAGGAGATTCGGGCCGCGGTCCGCATCCGGCCGTTGCTGCTCAGCCAGAAGGGCAAACGCATCATCCAAGAACTGTCGTCCTGGCTGTCCGACCCGATGATCAAAAGGGCTTCCGATTACAAGTCCAGTATGGTGAAAGCAGCCAGCGCCGTCGTCAAAGAGTCGCGGGGAGGCGCGTCCCGCAGGCGGGGCTTGAGCGTGGGGGTCGTCGTCGGGGATGAGACGTGGCATTTTTTCAAGGAGATTTACGACTATCTCTGCCGCCGTTATCAAGTGTCGGTCTTCAGGCCGATTGCCGGAGTGGGCCCGCGGAATACGTCGCTGATCCACGACTTGCGAGACTTCTTGAAGCAGCACCGGGTGGCGTTCTTTGAGTGGTCGAGTCAACTGCTGGCGCTGGCGACACAACTGGAGACAGACTGCCGGATTGTCACAAGGCTGCACCGATACGAACTGTTTACCTGGGCAGATAGAGTGGATTGGTCGCGCGTTGACGCTACGATTTTAGTAAGTAGCGCGATGCTGAAAAAATTCCGTGCGGCCTCCCAAGCGTCGCCGGCCCGGACGGTCGTGATTCCGCCGGGGGTATCGACGACCCGGTTTCACCAGCCGGGTCGTCGCCGCCTCACTCACCGCATCGGGACGCTGTGTTGGCTGTCCCCACGAAAGCGCGTCTACGAACTTATCCTGTCATTCGCCGGGTTGTGTCGAAGCGACCCGCAGCTCAAGCTGTCTATCGCGGGCGGGCCGCACCCTTCCTTCCCAGACTACTACGACACGCTGGTGTCACTGATTCAAAAACTCAAGCTGTCGCGCCGAGTGGAGCTGGTCGGCGAGCCGCGAGATGTAGTCCGGTGGTATCGGACAGTAGACGTCTTCGTCTCGAACAGTTATTCGGAAGGACTACAGGTAGCTTTGCTGGAGGCAATGGCGTCGGGGTGCTACTGTCTGTCGCACGCCTGGCCGGGGGTCGAAGACGTTCTCCCCAACAACCAGATTTTTTCCACAGACCGGGAGCTACATGAACACCTCCTGGCCTACTATGCCGCCCCGCCCGCCTTTCGCTCCCAAGCGCAAGACAAGATGCGCAGGCGCGCAGCCCGCGTTTTCGATGTCGAGCTAGTGCAACGACGCATCGGCTCATTAATCGCTGAAGTAGCGCGGTGACCCATGAAGATCGGCTACCTGATGCAGGCGGGAGCGCCGAAGATGCTGAGCCATCCCTTCTCCGGGCCTGCCGTCCATGTGCGAGAGGTCTGCGTGGAATTAAGGAGGCTCGGACATCAGGTCAGGGTCGTCTCACAGCTTGACGGAATGATCCATTACTCAGACGACTGCCGTGCGTTCGTGCCCTTGCCGCTCAGCACGCCCCGCATCAGAGGCGCGGTCTGGCTTGATAGACTGTCGCGTGTGAGTCTTCTGGACAGCCTGTGCTTTGGGGCGGCGTGTTGGAAGCTGCTACAAGGTTTTGACGTGCTTTACGAAAGAATGGGGTGGCTGGGGTTTGGCGGAGCACTCGCGTCGGGGATGCTGAAATTGCCGCTGCTCGTCGAAGTAAATGGAGACCACCTCTGGGAGCGAGGGATGTACGGCAGAGCCCCGAAAGGGCTGGCGCGCGCAGCATACATTGCGGCCACTCGCCGAGCTTTGTCGCACGCCAGCCACATAGTAGCGAGCGGGCCTGAATGGCGCGCCCGCGTGATCGAACGCTTCGGGATCAAGCCGGAAGAAGTCACCGTCGTTAACAACGGGTCACGCCTGGTCGAGCTGTTGCGGCGTCAACAACTGCAATCATTCTCTTCGGCGGCAGAGGGCAATCCTGTGGTGATCGCCTACGTTGGCGGGTTTTACCCCTGGCAGGCGGTAGACCTGCTGCTAAAGGTGGTGAAACGGCTGGTGCAAGTGAATCTACCGGTACGCCTGGTTCTGATAGGCTCTGGATTCGGAGAGCGTAGCGCCCGGGAACTCGCGCTGAAGCTCGGGCTAGGCGAACAAACCGCCTTCCTCGGTTCATTACCCCCGGAAGAGTACGCTCACAAACTGGCGGCCTCTGACATAGGCGTCGCGCCTTACTGCGGCATAGCAGAGTTTTCGGGCCTTAAGCTACTAGACTACAAAGCGGCTGGCCTGGCGATTGTCGCGTCTGGGCGGAACGGGGAGCCAAACCTCATCCGCGACGGGGTCACGGGTCTGATCGTGAAGCCCTGCGATGAAGATGAGTTACTTGGGGCTCTTATTACGCTAATTTCGGACGGAGGCTTGCGTCGCTCCTTCGGACGCAGAGTCCGGATCGAGGCAGAGAAACAACATTCGTGGCGACATACGGCGGCGGCCGTCAGTACGATCATCAAGACAACCGTACAACCGGCGGCCGTCAAAGCAGAACTCCTCTGAGCAATTCCTGGCAGGTCATCACGCCATCTTCACGCCAGGTCAGGATAAGAGTGGATAAGTGACCCGGCAGGGCGAAGGGCGCGGCTTCGAGTCGCGTCGGCCCGCCATTTGTAAGTGCGCGCCTGACCGTTTCGATCACTGGCTTTTCAATGAAAATGAATATCTCCCTGGATTGCCCGGACCAAATGTTGATGCGATAAAGCCGAATGTGTATGCTCTAAGTCTTTCAGCGCGTCAGCCATGATTCCCAAACTCGATGTTCTCAAACGCATCACAGACGTCGGTCTGGTCGCCGTCGTGCGTGCCGAAACCTCTGAGCAGGCGTTGCGCATTGCCGAAGCGGCACATGCGGGTGGTTGTCCTGCCATCGAGGTGACCTTCACAGTGCCCGGCGCTCATCGTGTGATTGAGGCGCTGGCCGCCGCATACAAGCCCTCAGAGTTAATCCTGGGGGCAGGCACCGTACTCGATGCCGAGACAGCACGCATCGCCATTTTATCGGGCGCGACCTACGTGGTATCCCCGGCGCTGAACCCAGACACAATCAGGCTGTGCAACCGTTATCAAGTGGCGGTCATGCCGGGCGCGATGACGGTCCGCGAAGTGATAGAGGCGATGGAGGCGGGGGCCGACATCGTCAAGCTCTTTCCCGGCGAGGCGTTCGGGCCGGCCATCGTCAAAGCGATCAGGGGGCCGCTGCCGCAAGCGCCGTTGATGCCGACCGGCGGCGTGGATTTGAACAACGTGGGCGAGTGGATCAAGGCGGGGGCTGTGGCCGTGGGCGCGGGCAGCAGTCTGACGGGCGGCGCGAAGACCGGCGATTACGCGGCGATCACGCGCGCCGCACGCGAGTTCATTGAGAAAATCAAAGACGCGCGAGAGGAGTGAGTGCGGAGCAATCATGCGAGTCGTGACGTTCGGCGAGATCATGATGCGCCTGGCGACGCCGGGCCGTCTGCGTTTCTCGCAGGCGAAGCAATTGCAACTCACCTACGGCGGGGGCGAGGCGAATGTGGCCGTGTCGCTGGCTAACTTTGGAGTGGAAGCATGCTTCGTCACACGACTGCCGAAGAATCCCTTCGGGGACGGTGCGATCAACGTCTTGCGCGGCCACGGAGTAGATACTTCTTTCATCAAGCGCGGCGGTGAGCGCATCGGCATCTACTTTCTTGAGACCGGAGCGAGCCAGCGCCCCTCCGTGGTCGTGTACGACCGTGCCAATTCTGCAATCTCGCAGGTGGGGCCTGGCGAATTTGATTGGGCAGCCATCTTCAAGGGCGCTGATTGGTTCCACTTCACGGGCATTACACCCGCGCTCGGACGAACGGTCGCAGAGGTTACCGAAGAAGCGTGTCGCGCCGCCAAAGAGGCAGGGTTGACGGTCTCTTGTGACCTCAACTATCGTAAAAAGTTGTGGAGCCCCACGCAGGCGCGAGCGACGATGGCGCGGTTGATGGAGTGGGTGGATGTGGCCGTCGGCAACGAGGAGGACGCCGAGAAGGTCTTCGGCATCAGCGCCGAAGGGTCGGACGTGACGCGTGCCAACATCAACGCGGCGGGTTACGAGCGCGTGGCGCGCACATTGGCAGAGCGCTTCAAGCTCAAGACAGTTGCCATCACGCTGCGCGAGAGCCGCAACGCCGACGCAAACGGCTGGTCGGCCGTGCTCATGCACGAAGGCGAGCTGTTTCAATCACGCGCCTATGATATTCACATCGTTGACCGCGTCGGCGGCGGGGATTCATTCGCGGGCGGTTTAATTTACGGCCTGCTGGCGGGCAAGCATGCGCAAGAGGCGCTTGAGTTCGCCGTCGCGGCCTCCTGCCTGAAGCACTCGATCAGCGGTGACTTCAATCTGGTCTCGGTCGCCGAAGTCGAAAACCTCCTCGGCGGCGATGCCTCCGGGCGGGTGCAGCGATAGGATTGTCAGTCGGCAGTCGCAACCGCAGCAGGTTGAGCGAACGGCCAGCGCCTCGAACGCCATGACCAGATGAAGAAAGCCGCGACGCCGAGCGCGAGAGTGCCCAGGCCAAAAAGGATGATATGCAAAGGCGTCGTTGCGAAGATAAAAATCCAGCCCGCGAGGGCGACCAGGGCCGGAAGAGGATAAAGCCAGATGCGGAAGGGACGATGCATTTCAGGCGCGCGTCGTCTGAGCAGCATGACGGCGAAAATCTGGCCGATGAATTGAATCAGGATGCGGGTCGTGATTAGAGCGTCTATCACTACGCCGAGCGAGAAGAGGCAGCAGATGATCGAGATGACGCCGATGACGACGAGCGAGACGTGCGGGAAGTTTCCCTTGCGGTGCAGGCGGCCGAAGATTTTGAAGAAGTAGCCGTCGGTCGCGGCCGCGTAAGGGATGCGCGAATAACCCAGGAGCAGCGCGAAGACCGAGCCGAATGCAGTCCAGAGCACCATCGCCGTGAAAATCGTTGCGACCCGCCCGCCGTAAATCCTCTCCATGAAGATTGAGACTACGAAGCTCGAATCAGGCTTTGTCTCCGCCGGGACAAAATCTCGCCACGGGACGACGCCGATGATCGAGAGGTTGATGGCGAGGTAGATGAGGGCGACCGCCACGATGCTGATGATAATCGAGCGCGGAATCACGCGGCCGGGATTTTTGACCTCCTCGCCGATGTAACAGATATCGTAATAACCAAGGTAGTCGTAAACGCCTATCCGCGCGGCCGCGCCCAGGCCGAAGAGAAAGCCTATAGAAAAATCGAACGCGCCCGGCGGAAAATCGAAGGCCACCCGCGGGTTGAAGTGTATGATGCCGGTGACTATCACGACCGCGCTCGTCAAGAGCGTTCCCACCCACAGGCCGACCGTAATCTTTCCGATAAAACTGATCCGCCGGTAAAGCAACAGGATGTTGAGGACGCCAACGCCGAGGGCGACCAACAAGGTCTGCGTCGGCGTTATCCCGCGCCAGACGTAGCCGGCGTATTGAGAGAAACCTATGTAGCCCGACGCTATTTCCAAAGGGCCGCTGAGGATGAACTGCCAGATGAAGAGAAAAGCCATCAGCCGCCCGTAAGTCTCCCGCCCGTACCCTTCGCGCAGGTAGCGGTAGGTTCCGCCAGAGCCGGGCATGGCCGCCCCAAGCTCGCTCCAAATCATGCCGTCTGGAATGGCGATGAGGATGGCGATTAGCCACCCGACCATCGCCTGCGGGCCGCCGAGCGCGGACATCAGCAGCGGGATGGTGATAAACGGGCCGATGCCGATCATGTTCGACATGTTCAGGGCAGTCGCCTGCAACAGCCCGAAGCGCCGTTGCAGGTGCGGCCCTTTTTCTTCGTGATGCTCGGATTTGGTTTCCATATTTAAATGATGAGCGCCGGAGGCGCGACGGATATTAGCCGGTGGTGGAGCGCCAGCGGAACCACCGGACACGAACCGACACACGAGTGCCGCGTCCCGGAGGGACGCCGGATTGTATCCGCCGCCCTTCCAGGGCGGGGATGTTTATTGACCGACCTATCCGGTGGTTGCACCACCGGCTAATATCCGAAGTCCCTTCGGGACTTCTGCACGCGCTACTTCAAGGAGTTGTCCCGCACTCCTCTGCCCATCGAAGGCGAGCCGGGTTTCAGTCTCGCGCTTGCCATCCAGGTCTGGTAATCCGTCGCGTCGCCACCGGACAGTTGCGGGTCGTCTTTACTAAAGCCGGGCTCACGATTCGGGTCGGCCAGACCTCCGGTCGGAATGTCGAGTCCGCCATTAAAGAAGGTGTTATGGCCGTGCCTGAACCTTTTCACCTTTGTTCCCGGCCCGGCTATCTGATAAAGCATCGTTTCGTCAACCACGCCTGAGAGGACGAAGATATTGTTTTCCAGCACGAGGTCTTCCGTGAGCGTGAGGCGGATTGAGCGCGCGCAGCCGGACGGGCGGCTGTCAACTTCGTTGCCGGGCCGTATGAGCAGCACGCCGCGCTCGCCCGTGCCGATGAAAGTATTGTTGGTGACGCGCGCGCGCTTCGCGGCCCAGATGGCGATGGGCTCGACGGGGCGCTCGCCCGGACGCGTGGAGACCACCAGATTGTCGCGCGCCGTCATCTCGTAAGACTCGAAGCGCGCGAACGAGCAGGGCTTGCCCACACGTCCGTCAATGAAGAGGTCCGGGTCCATAGAGCCGCCGGAAAAGGCCGCGCCCGAATTATCCACGAAGACGTTGGCCTCAATCAGCGCACGGCGCGAGCCGCCCTTACTGACCACGCCACGATGACAGTTGCGAATGAGATTGCGCCGCACAACTGCGTCGTCCACACAGGGCAGGTCAATCGCCGGCTTGCGCTGAAAATTCTTGCCGTCGAATAGCTCGCAGTCCTCTATCGTGATGTGATGTGCTTGATTGAACTTGATGAGATAGAGACGGTCGTCGTCCTGTAAGGGATCGTACTGCGGCGTGCAGCCTGTTGGCGGGCACTCGTAATGGACACGGCAGTTGCGAATGGTGATGTAGCTCGTCCAGAGGTTGCGATTATACCAGGCGGGCGTCAAGCGGCCGGGCGGGTCGTTGGTCTTGACGCGGTTGAACTGGTCGTCCGGCTCGTAGACGCTGTCGCCGTGAACCCCGTTGCGGCGGCGGTTGATCTTCTTGCCCGCCCCGTCCGTGTAGTAGGGGTTCGGGTTGATGTCGAAGCCGTCGATCACGATGCCGCGCGCCAGATGGAACCGCACGTGATCCAGAATCACACCGTAACGCGTCTCGGCGCGGATGGTCAGGGGGTTGGCCGGGTCGTAGCGATAGATGCCGACCGTATCGGGCCGCGCGCCGCGCATCGTGTTTTGCAGCGGTCGCGGGTCCCCCGGCTCCAGTTTGTCTTCCATCGTGAGTAGAAAATCGAGAGCGCCCCATTTCGCGGCGCGTCCGGCTTTTCGATAATCCCCGTTCTTGGCGATGATCGTATCGCCGCTCCCCACATGGCGCAGCGCCTCGCGCCATGATTTATAGGGACGGGCATAACTTCCGTCGCCGCGCACGTCGTCGCCGTCGAGCAGATGCACGTGGACGACCTTGCCCGCGGCCTCGGCCGAGCCGCAAAGCAGAACCAGGACGGCAAGCATCAAAAATATGCGCGCGCTCCTGTGCCTCATCTTCCCTCCGGGCCGGGCACAATCCATCTCCCGTTCAGCATCACGCGGCGGACGCGCCTCATGGCGGTGATCTCTTTCGACGGGTCGCCCTCCACCAGAATAAGGTCGGCGAGCTTGCCTCTTTCAATGCTCCCCAGCCGGTCGGCGACGTGAAAGAAGCGAGCGTTCTCCATTGTGCCGGCGACGATTGACTGCATCGGCGTCAGCCCGCTCTCGACCAGCAATTCAAGCTCGCGTTGATAGGCCCAGCCGCGCTCGGCATGCGGCACGTCCGAGTGAGAGCCGACGACGACGTGTACGCCTGCGCGCCGTGCCTGCCCGACGAAGGCCATCATTTTCCGAAAAGCGTTGACGTGCATCTCGGTCGTCTCTTTATCACCAGCGCGCCGCTCGAAGACGGCGAGCGTCGGCGAGACGAACGTCTTGTGCCGGACTATTAAATCCAGCAGGGCGGTCGCGCGCTGGCTATTAAGCTCGATCTTGTCCCACACCTGATAGCGGCCCTCGCGCCGTGCGTTGTTGTCGGCGAGCACAGCCTGCCTGTACTTTTCGGCTTCGCGCAGCGGGAGCAGCGCCGTGCCGAACGAAGTGACGTGCTCGACGCCGTCCACCCCTGCGCGGATGGCGTCGCCCGCGTCAACTATCTCCAGGTGTGAGGTGACGGGAACGCCGCGCGCGTGCGCCGTTTCGACTACGACCTTGATGAGGCCGAGCGGCAGGCGAAAGTAAACCTTGATGCCGGACGCGCCGTCATCCACCAGACGATTGACTGCGACGCGAGCTTCTTCCGCGTCGCGCACGATGTGGGAGTCAGCAGGGTAGGCGGGCGGCGGCGAGTCCAGATGCGGCCCCATCATAAAGAGCCTGGGAACGGGCGCGACGCCCGCGCGCGCTGCCGCGTAAGCCTCTGTCCATTGGCCCGGATCACGAATCGAGGTGACGCCGTGCGTGAGATAAAGCGCGGGCAAGCCATCGTCGCCGTCAATGTGAAAATGCGCGTCTATCAGGCCGGGAAGCAGCGTGAGGCCGCCGGCCTCGACTATTTCCGCCCCGGCCGGGATACGCACGGAGGCTCGCCTCCCGACAGCGATGATGCGCTCGCCGCGTATTAACACTACGGCGTCTGGCACGGGCTGCCCGCCATGTCCATCAATCAACGTCGCGCCGGTAATCGCTATGAGGCGGCGTGGCGGGCGCATCACCTCGTTGACCTCGCGCAGAGGTTTGACGCGCGCTGGTTTCCCGCTCGAACGCGCCGCCCGCTGCGCCGTCGCGCCGCCGCAAACGAGTAAGCCGAAGAACACAACGACAAATATTTTTCTCATTATTCTGTTCTCGTCGGACTTGTCCCCACTTCTATATGTGCCAATTCGCAATCAGGTGATCGTAGAGCCGGACAGCCGTCAAGACCTGCTCGACGCGGACGAACTCTGCCTTCGTGTGGGCCTGCGCGATGTCGCCCGGCCCGCAGACGACCGCCTCCAGCCCCGCGAGCGCGAGCTTGCTGCCGTCCGTGCCGTAATGCGCGCCCTCAACCGGGAGGGTATGTCCCATGACGGATGCTTGAGCCGCTGCCAATGCTCGAACCACGCCGGCTTCGGGCGACGTGTCGAGCGCAGGGTCCAGCAGAAAAGGCTCCTCAAAAATCAGCTCGATATCTTCCCCGGCGTGCTTTCGCACCCACGCTTCGCACTCACGAATGACGGCGCGGCCCTCTTCGCCCGGCAGCAATCGCCTTTCGATCTCGAACTCGCAGCTGTCGGGCACGACGTTGACGGCCTGCCCACCCCGTACGCGACCGACATTGATCGTCGGCCGTCCGAGCAGCGGGTGCGAAGGACGCCCGGACAACTCCGCGTTGTAAGCTTCGAGCGCGAGCGCCAAACGAGCGCCGTCGTAAATCGCGCTCCGGCCGAGGTGCGGCATGGCCCCGTGCGCGCTCGTCCCCGCGACGCGAGCCCGCCAGCGCGCCACGCCCTTATGCGCGATGATGCTCGCAAGCCTCGTCGGCTCTCCGACCACGCACGCAGTTATGGGCCAGTCGCGCTCAATCAGCTTCCACGCCCCTGTGAAGGTGAACTCCTCGTCGGCGGTCGCCGCAAAGACTATCGGGCGCGGGCGCTCGCGTCTTCCGGCGTGCGTGATGACTGCGGCCATCATCGCGGCGATTGAGGCTTTGGCGTCACACGAGCCGCGCCCGTAAATGCACCCGTCGCGCATGACCGGGTCGAAAGGGTCAATCGCCATGTTGGCGACAGGCACCGTGTCCATGTGCGAGTTGAGCATCAATCCACCACGGTCGGATTGACTTCCCCCACCGCTCTGAGCAACGACGGCGATTAAGTTTTCGCGCCCCTCCGCGACCAGTTGCCGCTCGCAATCCAGCCCCGCGCGGCGCAAGTTTGATTCGATGTAATCGGCCACCGCGCGCTCGACCACCTCACCCGCGCCCGCGCGCATAGGGTTGACGCTCGGAATTGCAATCAGGTCGCGTAAGAATTTGATGGCGTCTGCGCTCATCGCCGTCTGGCCCTCATGAAATAGACGAGTTGGCTTGAAGCCTGAAAGGCCCAACCGTAAGCGCGTGACGGATGATTGACGTCGAGCTTGACGGCGATTGATAAAAGCTTGTCGAATCGTTTTCGATAGACAGCCTGGCGCGCGCGGTCGCGTGCGAAGAAGAGGCCCATTGCAAAGGTGTAGGCCAGCTCAGGGTCGTGCATCTCCATGTCCGTCTCCAACTCGCCGACGGGCTGCCGCGTGCCGGGCGGCGTCAGGCAGTTGATGACGTAATATGCTTTTGTGCCGTCGGGGACCATCCCCTGCCTATCCAGAAAGTCACACCACTTTAAGACCAGATGCGGCACACGCCCGTCGCCCGTCAAAGTCCAATAATGAAAGAGCGGGTCAAGCAGCAGGGCCATCATCCAGGCGGAAGTCGCGCCTTGATAAGTCGCCTCGGACGGGTCGTAGAGCGCCCAATCCTGCCTGAGCGAGCCGTCGGGGGAGCGCCCGTCCGGCGGCTGCCGCTGGTGCTGATAGTAGGCGTCAACACAGTCATGAGCCTTGGCCCAATAAGCGCGCTCCCCCGTCATCTCCCAACCGTGCAAGATGCCCAGCAGTCCGTAACCTTGCTGCCTGGGCGACCAGAACCCGCGGCCGCGTTCGGGGTCAGCGTCCGGCGGAACAGGTTTGTACTTGGCAGGGCTGTAGACCGGGTCCGTATGATTGAGACAGAACTGGGCCATGAGCTTCCCGGTCTCAAGCGCGCGCTCATCACCCGTCAGCAGATAATGCACGTGCATGGCGCGCGGGTAAACGTACTTCAGGTCCGCCCCTTTGAGTGTGAAGATGCCTGCTTCGGGGCCGTCCATTTGTGTGTGCAGTCGCACGAAGTTGGCCGCCGTGTAAGCGGCCAACAGGAATTTCCTCTCACCTGTGCGGACATACATCTTGTACCAGCAGGTCGTCCGGTCGTAGAGCCAATCCACATACTTCTGGCTCTCTATGTAGGCCAGCGATCCGGGGAAACTGCGTTCGACAAATTGCTCATAGTTGCCAAATGGCCCAGACTCTGCGGCCGGAATCTGCGGCCCTGTAATCAGAGAACGGCACAGCCACCGGGCCGGCAGCAACGCCAGGACACGAGGCCCTTTGAGTCCGTTTTCATCAATCAACGTCTTCGAGACAGGGACGAAGTCTCTCCCATCTCTTCGGCGAAGTTGGTGAAAGATGACTTTGACGCTCTGTTCTCTCTCCCGGCTGAAGTCGCTTTTGAATTGAACGAGAAGAGAGCGAATCGAGCCCGCCCTGCCCTGAAGTCTCCACGGCTCAAGCGCGCGCACGGAGGCTTCTATCTCCTGCCCGTCGGCGGCGACGATTCTGATGAGCCGCGAATCTGAAAGGAAGTTTGGCGGAAGCGGCAAGCCGAAACTGACGACCTCCTGGCCGAGGCCGTCAGCACGTCCTTCAAGCTTGATCTCTAATTCTTGCGACGAACGTTTCAACCCGCTCTGTCCGGCTTGTGAGATCGCAGAACGTCCCATCAAGAGGAACGCTGATCCGGTCAAGAGGAATGAGCGTCTGGAAACGGAAAAGTCTCGCATCAGCTTTGACGAGAGTGCCCGACGAGCTTAGAAACATACGAAGGTTAGCCTTCAAACCGTCGTGTCCGGCGTGCTTGACGGGTCAGCGATAGATAGTTACATGCTCAACCCCAGCAGACGTGCGGCGTTCTCATAGTAAACCTTCCGCAGAATATTTTCCGGCAGCCCGATTCCATAAATCCGCCAGCGCCCCTGTGGCGGTATCGGCGCCGGAGCGTAATCAAAATACTCGTCCTCCGTCTCCAGAAACCGGTAATATATTTCGTATAACTTTTCCCCGAAGATTTGCTGCGGAGTGTCCGTCCCGCCCGGCGTGGCGTCGGTCGCGAAGAGGATGCGGTCCTGATATTTGTCGAAAAATTTCCGCGCCGTGCGCGGCTGGCGGCCCAGTTCTCCGATGCGCGCCGCGATGTCCACGTGCAGGTTCGGATAGCGATCCAGGAGTTCCGACATGTATCCCAAGTTTTCCGAATCGCCGACATGCAGCGCGACGAACTGCGTGCGTGGGTGGCGCGCGAGAACCCGGTTGCGCGCTTCCTGCAACTCCATGTTGGAGGGATAATCTTTGCCGTGAAACGACCAGTCCGGGTGTGCGCTGAGTTCTTCGTAACGCTCGTTGAAGCGGTCGGTCGGCAGGAAGAATGCTTCCGGGTCGGAGACGTGTATGGCGACAGGCATCTTGTGCGCCCCCGCCGCTTCCCACATCGGGTCGAACCGAGGGTCATCTATCTTCACGAGCTTCCCTTTCGTCACCTGCTCGCGTAAATAAAGCCCCAGGGTCTTGAGAATCTTCAATCCTTTGGCTCCGCTCTTGCTCGCCTGTTCGATTTGCTCGGCCTGAAAACTGGCGTAGCCAGGCTCTATAATTTTGTTGTACCAGGGCTCTGTAAAAACCATGAAGCGGTCGGGATGCGGCGTCTGCCAGTAGGCGATGGCCTCGTCGAGCATTGTGCCATAACCTCCTGTGAGGTTAATCATGATGCGCACGTTCTTGCGATCCATGACGGGAAGAACCTCGTCAGGCTTCGCGGTATGTTGAAGCTTCGCGTTCTTCGTTCGATCTTCGACCCAGGAAAGATGTGTGTGGAAATCTATCACCGGAAAACGCGAGCGCGGGACTTGCGTCTCCGGCACGTGCAACATGCTTTTGGGTTCATAATCAACGAGCGCCAGCGGCTTCTCGTCTGCTGTTGTCTGTGTCATCTGATGTGCGCGGTGTGATTCTGCGGCCCGCGTACTGATGGCCCCCATACCTGCCGTCGCGACGCTCGCCAGCCAGCCTCTACGGCTCCATCCGCCCATAATTATCTCCTGAGTCCCGAATCATTCTGCCAACAAGTCACGTCGCGCTCTGGTCACGCTTGAGTTGCCAGGCAGGTGCGTCTTGACCGTTAAGCAAGATGTCTCTACGGCTGGCAGCCAAGATTTCATTAGACTCAAGCCCGCGTTAGTCAATGCTGTTAACTAACCATACGACTCAAGCGAGGCGCCTGTAGGCAACTGACTTCGCTGTCACTGAAAAATCCCTGGTAATGTTGACGAGTTGTTTTATTAAGCGCCTGGACCGTCGGGCAGCACGCGGCGATCCTTCATCTTTTGACTGGATGGGTTTATAGCACCAGAATATGGCGAACCGCAAGAGATTTTTGACGAATATATCCCGCAGAACAAGCAATTTTCTTGCGACCGCTTAAACAATAGTGTTATAAAACCGTCGCTCCACGAGCAATTTGATTCAGAGGCAATCTGGCACAAGACAGTTCGTCGCTCACAAGGTTAGTCCATAACTCCAACTAACTGCGCCGGAGTTTTCGGCTTTCAAATAAACGAGCGCTGGAGTCACTCATCATGCACAGACGCAATTTTATTAAAGCCGGAGCAGCTCTCCCCTTACTGTACGGCCTGGGCGCAAGCAAGGCGTCGGCAGACGTGCCCGTACATCGTTGGGATGGATATGATTTTGGGCCGGGGCCGAAGATCACGGACCGGCTCAATCAAGGGCCGTTCGGGATAGAGCAGGATGAGGGCTGGTATACCATCCTGGTCACGACCGCTTCCGACAAGCCGGTCAAAAATTTCGGGCTCGGTTTGGTTGGCTACACGTGGGAGGAGAGCGGCCCCAGCTTGGCGGCTCGCAAGGGTACGGAAGCTCTTGAGCGCTCGGTCGAGAAACTGGCGAGCCTTCCTTTCGTTGATGTTCTCTACATCAGGTGTGACTGGCGCGATGTACAAAGCAAGCCCGGCAGGCTAGACCTTCACCCGATCTGGAAATTGACTTTCGACGCGGCGAAACATTACAACCTGCGCGTCGGATTCCGTGTCCAGTTGTCCAGCCCTAACATCCAACCGGCCCATCTCTCCATGCCCGATTTTCTCCACGACAAAGTCCCACTGGTCAACATCGGGCGATTCTCCCCGAAAGACGAGTTTGATTTCAGAGAGCCGCGTTACGATCATCCGGTTTTTCAAAAAGCCTTCCGTGAGTTGAACGACCTGCTGGCCGCGGAGTTCGATCAGCACCCTTTAATGGAGTTCGTGGACTTGATGATGTACGGCTTTTGGGGAGAAGGTCATACCAACAATCTCCCCAATCCTATCCAAGATTACCTGACGGCGGAGAAGACCTTTGTCGAGATGACGCGACTTCAGCTCGAAGCCTGGAAGCGGGTTCCGCTCGCCGTCAACACTCAGCCGGACATTAGCAGCGTCGGCAACAACGAAGTATTGGACATGGCAGTGCGCGGCGGGTGCTGGCTCCGCTCCGACAGCATAGTCCTCGACGAGCCGCAGCAGATCGAGGAGCTTTCAAACCGCCCGCCCTGGCTGGCCGTCGTGATGGAGGATGGCTATTACCGTCATTATAAGATTGACCAGGCGAGCCTCCCTGTGGACGAGGGCGGCGTCAACATCATGGAAAATTCTATGCTGCACGTACTGGATATGGGCGCTAATTATTGGTCCTTGTGGACGGAGGCGGACAATCTGGCTCGCTATCATGAGCGCTATCCGAACGGATTCAACACGCTTCAGCGGCGGATGGGTTATCGCGTTCGACCGTCCTGGGTCTGGCAGAGAAAGCGTTACGGCACGGCTGAGTTGGTCGTGGCCTTTGCTAATGACGGGGTCGCCGGTGTGCCAGGCGCGCTCAGAGTTTATGTGGAGAGTCTTGACGGAAAAGTGAAGGTGGGCGGCAGCCTTGATGCCGGACACCCTTATGGCGGAAAACTACGGCAAGCCTCGTTTGTTCTGCCCAAAGGAATGGACGGACAGAAGATGAAGATCAGAGCGGAACTGGAAACCAAAGGCGGGGTACGCCGCCCCGTGCGCTGGGCCTGCCAGCAGCCGGTCAACCCGGACGGCTCGCTGCCCCTTCAACTAAAACCCCATAGCGATGCTAACTGGCGGAAAGGAATCTGAGCAGCGAGAGAGTATGCCCAAGTTGCCCGTAGAACAGATGGAGCAGTTCAATCGAGACGGCTATCTAATGATCGAAGGATTGTTCGATGCCGAGGAGATGAGTCTGCTCATGCGGATTGCCAAAGCTGACCAGCAAATAAAATCAGAGACATCGGGCGGCGGTAGTTGGGAATCAACGTCGCGGGGTAAATTATGAATTTCGCGATTGGCATTGATCTGGGCGGCAGCAATGTCAAAGCTGTCGCCGTCAGCGCTGATGGCGAAGTGCTTCAGCATTCTACCTGTGAAGTCGAAGACGAGACGGCGCGTGCTCTGGCACAAATCATTCGGGGACAAATCGCGGAGTTCGAGCGCAAGTGTGGCGGGCGAGCCTCGTGTACCGGGATAGCGTCTCCGGGACAGCAAGCGCCCGACGGACTCTCGATGGCCTCCGTAGGTGGGAGGCTTCATGGTCTGGAGGGAGTCGTCTGGACGGAAGTATTGAAAGCAGCGCATCCGATACCTGTGCTGAATGATGCACACGCCGCGCTGCTGGGGGAAGTCTGGAAAGGAGCAGGCCGTGGATGTCGCAATGTTGTACTCCTGACGTTGGGCACAGGCGTCGGAGGCGCGATTCTCGCCGACGGTCGTCTTGTCAAAGGTCACATCGGCAGGGCGGGCCACTTGGGCCATATTTGTCTCGACACGGACGGCGCGCCGGACATCATCGGCATCCCCGGCAGCCTGGAGGACGCAATCGGTAATTGCACGCTCGCCGCCCGCTCCGACGAACGCTTTACGACGACGCGTCAACTGGTAGAAGCGCACCGAGCCGGCGACACTGCGGCGAGCGACATCTGGCTCAAGTCCGTATATCAACTCGCCTGCGCGATAGCTTCCATCATTAACATACTCGACCCGGAAATCATCATCCTCGGCGGCGGAATCGCGCAGGCGAAGGAGTCTCTGTTTGAGCCGCTCAGGCGCTTTATGCATCAACTGGAATGGCGGCCGCAGGGCAATGGTGTCCGAATCGTGCCGGCAGTCTTGGGCACTATGGCGGGCGCGCTCGGCGCAGCCTATTACGCCATCGACGAGGGCAAGCCGGGTCTTGACTGACCGACATTAATCACGGTAGGGGGATTCGGGTGGACGTTCGGGTTTTCGGTTCTAAAACTGAATTGGGCCAGGCGGCGGCGGACCTGGCCGCCGGTATCATCACGCGGGCCATCAGCGAACGCGGCGAGGCGTGCTTGATTGCCGCCACCGGGGCCTCGCAGTTCGAATTTCTGGACGCCCTCGTTCAGAAGCCGAACGTCGAGTGGGCGAAGACGACCTTTTTTCACCTGGACGAGTACGTCGGGTTGAGCGATGCGCACCCGGCGAGTTTCAGAAAATATCTTAAAGAGCGAATCGTCGAGCGCGTCCGTCCCGGTGAATTTTATTTCGTCGAAGGAGAGCGGCCAGACCCGCGGGCGGAATGTCGTCGCCTGGGTGAGCTTATCTCTCGCCACACAGTTGATGCCGCATTCGTCGGCATAGGCGAGAACGGCCATCTGGCATTCAACGATCCGCCGGCCGACTTTGAAACCGCGGAACCCTTTCTGGTCGTCGAACTAGACGAGGCTTGCAGGCGGCAGCAGGTCGGCGAAGGATGGTTCGCGAGTCTTGAAGAGGTTCCGCAAAGGGCCATCTCGATGTCCATCAGCCAGATTCTCAAGTCGCGCCACATCCTGTGCGTCGTCCCTGATAAAAGGAAAGCCCAGACGGTCAGGGATTGTCTCGAAGGAGAGATTAGCCCCTGGCATCCGGCCTCCGTCTTGCGGCGGCACACGGCCACAACTATTTTTCTTGATACTGATTCGGCGTCGTTGCTGAAAAGCGCGCGCTGACTCTGAGTATTGAGCCTTAACATGACGATGCGGCAAGCAATCCGAATTCATGGCAGTGATAACGTGGTCGTCGCGCTTCAGCCTCTCGCGGCGGGCGCGGAGATTGTTCTGAGCGACGCGAGGGTCATCACCCGCTCAGACATCCCGCGCGGCCACAAGCTTGCGCTTGACGAGATAGAGCCGGGCGAGTCTGTCATCAAATACGGTTTCCCCATAGGCCGCGCGGCTCAAAAAATCAGCGCGGGCGACTGGGTACACACGCACAACTTGAAGACCGCGCTCGACCACGATGTCGAATATCACTATCGCCCCGCGAATGCTCCGCCGGCCGAAGCCAGTAAGCCGCCGGAGTTTTCAGGCTACCGAAGGGCCGCCGGCAAGACCGGGACGCGCAACGAGATTTGGATAATCAACACGGTCGCCTGCGTGAACAACTCTGCGGAGAGGATTGCGCGGGCGGCTCACGAGCAATACGCGGGCCGCGGCGTCGAAGGCGTTTACACATTTCCGCATCCTTACGGTTGCAGCCAGCTCGGCGATGATTTGAAGACGACGCAGAAGGTTCTCGCGGGTCTCATTAACCACCCGAATGCTGGCGGCGTCCTCGTGCTCGGCCTCGGCTGCGAGAATAACGCTATCAAATATTTCGTCAACGAGCTGGGCGGGTTCGACCCGCGTCGAGTCAAATTTCTGAATGCCCAGGACGTGGGCGACGAGATCGAAGAGGGTCTACGAGTCGTCGGGGAGTTGGCCGAGTATGTTTCCGGTTTCAAGCGCGAGTTGCGTCCCCTATCGGAATTAGTTGTCGGCATGAAATGCGGCGGCTCGGACGGCCTTTCGGGAATCACGGCCAACCCGCTCGTCGGTCAAATCAGCAATCTCATCAGCGACTACGGCGGCACGACTATTATCACCGAAGTGCCTGAAATGTTCGGGGCAGAACAGCTCCTGATGAATCGCGCCAGCGACGAAGTCACCTATCAACAGATCGTCCGCATGATTAACGACTTTAAGGACTATTTCCGCCGTCACGGCCAGCCGGTTTACGAAAACCCGTCGCCGGGGAACCGTGAGGGCGGCATCACCACGCTCGAAGAGAAGTCGCTGGGGGCAATACAGAAGGGCGGACACGCGACAATAACTGAAGTAGTCAATTATGCAGGGACCGCGACCCGCAAAGGTCTCGTCTTGCTTGAAGCCCCAGGCAACGACGGCATCTCCTCTACAGCCGAAGTGGTGGCCGGGGCCAATTTGCTTCTCTTCACGACGGGGCGTGGCACACCGCTCGGCGTGCCCGTCCCGACCATTAAGATTTCCACCAACACTGAATTGGCCCACAAGAAATCCAACTGGATAGATTTTGACGCGGGAGTGCTGGCCGGCGGCGAAACCGCGTTCGAACAGGTGTCGCGGGAACTGCTGGCCCTTGTCTTGAAAATCGCGTCGGGCGAGATCAAGGCGAAGAATGAGTTGAACGGTTTCCGAGAGATCGCGATTTTCAAAACGGGCGTGACGCTTTGATTTCACGCGAGTGAGGTTGAACGATGAGCTATGCTCCTTTAGAACTGACAGGCCGTGTGGCGGTCGTCATCGGCGGGACTTCCGGCATCGGTCGCGCCATCGCTCACGGGCTGGCGGAGGCGGGTGCTGACGTTGTGCCAACTTCGCGCCGGAGAGAGCAGGTCGAGGCGGCGGCGGGCGAGATAGAAGAGCGGGGCCGCCGCTCCCTGCGCGTCGCTTCGGACGTGGGCGACCGTGACTCTCTTCAAAAGGTGCTTGACCTCTGTCTCGAAACTTTCGGCAAGGTGGACATTCTGGTCAATTCCGCCGGACGCACGAAGCGCGCGCCGACGCTTGATTTCACGGAAGAGGACTGGGACGCGATTCTCGAAACGAACCTGACGGGGACGCTCCGGGCGTGTCAGGTCTTCGGCCGCCACATGCTTGAGCGTGGATACGGGCGAATCATCAACATCGCTTCCCTCTCCTCATTCGTGGCGCTTTTCGAAGTGGCGGCATACTCGGCGAGCAAGGCGGCGGTCGCCTCGCTGACGAAATCGCTGGCCGTCGAGTGGGCGTCGCAAGGGGTCTGCGTCAACGCGATTGCTCCGGGCGTCTTCCGCACGGCGCTCAACCAGAAACTGCTGGACGAGACCGAGCGCGGCAGGGAGTTTTTACTGCGCACACCCATGAGGCGGTTCGGTCGAGTCGAAGAGCTGGCGGGCGCGGCCGTCTTTCTGGCTTCGGACGCCGCCAGCTTCATCACGGGCGAAGTGCTGGTCGTTGACGGCGGCTTCCTCGCCAGCGGCGTTAATCAATAAGTAGAAGGCTCTAACATCACTCAAGCCTTTGCGCCTTTGGTTTTTCTGTTTCTGCGCCTTTGCGTGAACGGCTGTTTCACGCAAAGGCGCAAAGGGAAGACGTAAGGCGCAAAGGGTTGAGTTTTTATGGCACAGATTTGCGCGCTTCAGTCCAGCGTCCGCGTGTGAAGTCCGGGAATTTGACGAGGCTTGAGCCTTTGGCGACTGAGATTTCACTGAGCGGCCCCGGCACGCTCCAGGCGGCCGCGTCGTAAACGTCCATGTCGGGGACGAGGCCGCCGTGCAGACATTCGACGAGGCGGTAGCACATGATGTAGTCCATGCCGCCGTGCCCGCCCGTCTGGCGCGCCGTCTCGCCGACCGTGCGCCAGAGTTCGTGTTCGTACCTGGCCTTGAACGCGTCCGTGCTCTGCCAACTGTGCCCGCCCTCCTGCCCGTCAAGAAAGATGCGCGACGGGTAATCGCGGAAAATTCCTTTCGTGCCCTGAATCAGGTTGATGCGGTCGTAAGGGCGCGGCGTGCTGACGTTGTGTTGCAGCATGATCGTCCGGCCTTTGGCGGTCTTGATGATCGCCGTGTTGTAATCGCCGCACCTGTAAACTTCCCTCTGGCGCGGGTCGTCCGCCGCGAGTTTCTCTTTGCGGTAGGCTTCCAAGCCCCAATGCCCTGAACTCATCGCCACGAGATGATCGAACTTGTCGCCGCGATTGATGTTCATGTAGTTGGCGACCGGCCCCAATCCGTGAGTAGGATAAAGATTGCTGTCACGCAGGGTGTGATGACGGCGACGCCAGAGGCCCTCATCCTTCGTCTCGAACAGAATCTCACGCAGGTCATGGTTGTAGGCGCATTCGCCGTGAACAAGTTCGCCGAGCAATCCGGCACGGATCATGTTCAGCATCATCAACTCGTCGTAGTCGTAGCAGCAGTTCTCCATAATCACGCAATGCCGCCGCGTGCGCTCTGACGTTTCGACGAGTTGCCAGCAATCCTGTAAGGTGTAGGCCGCAGGGACTTCGGTTCCGACGTGCTTGCCCGCGCGCATCGCGGAGAGCGCCTGCGGCACGTGCCATTCCCAGGGCGTGGCGACGTAGACGAAATCAACGTCGTCGCGTTTGACCGCCTCCTCGTAGCCGCGGTCGCCTTTGAAGTAGAGCGCGGGCGCCGGCTGCCCTGTCTTCTCGACCAGCGCCTTCGCCAGCAAGACTTTCTCCTCCACGATGTCGCACAGCGCCGTCACACGCACGCCCGGCACACTCAGAAACTCGCGCAACACCTCGCGCCCGCGCAAGCCCGTCCCGACGACAGCCAGCCGCACAGTCTCGTGCCGCTCGAACGGCACGCCGATCATGGATTCATGCTTGGGCGGCGGCCCGGCGATGAGAGTCTCCAACATCGTTGCGCCGTTCTCCGCCGCCGCGCCCTCCGTGCCTAAGAAGCCCAAGCCGATGCCCGCCAGAGCCGCATGACGCAGCATCTCCCGCCGCGAAAGTTTGTCGTCACTCATAAGCCGACTCCCGATTCCCTACGTTACTCTGCCGCGAGCAGCCGCAGTCGCAGCCGTCCGTCCTTTTGGCCTTTGAACGGGACGTGCATGACGCCCTCCCCGTTCACGTCCGCGGTGTAATATCCCATCGGCACGCCGTTGAAGAGGCCGCCGCGCCAGTTGGCACGCCCGCCCGTCATCTGTAGCTCGTACTTCGAATGCGGCTTTAGTCCAGTGATAATCAGCACGCTCGACTCGACGGCCGGGATCGTCACTTCCGCTTCTCTCACCGGACCATCAATGGTTGAGAAGAGCGTCACCGCCCCGCCCTCGACGATTGCGCCCACAAGGTTCGACCCGTCCACCAACTCTACGCGCGGCGCGCGTGCGTCGCCGCGGTCCCCGATTTCCATCACATTCAGAAAGAGGTCTTCCTTCGCCGGTTTCGACGGCGACACCTCGACGCGCCACGCGGCGGGCACGACGGCGCGCGTGTTCGACGGCAAGAGTTTCTCGAAGTCATCGCCCCAGAATGTCTTCCACATCTTACGCAGGTACGGGTCCGCAGGGAGCGGGCCGCCTTCGGGCGGATCAAGCGGCCAGTTCTTGCCGCTGCCCCACGCGCCGCCGAACTCGTCGCCCGGCGTCCAATGTTCCCACCCCTTTCCGCCGCGCTTCAAGACCTCTCGCTCGCCGGGGAGCAAGGTGTGAACGCGCAGACGCCCCTTGCCGTCCTCATACGTGAAACGGGTCGCGTTCGCATAAGCCGTGCCGCCATGACCCGCGTCCCGCCCCTGTGCAGCAGCCTCGACGCGCGGCTCGCTGACGCCGTGCAGCAACCAGACTTTCTTGTATCCGGGGTCTGTGCTGCGCACGCGGTCAAAGACCACCAGGACGTTATCGCCGGGCGTGTAAGCCAGCTCGCGCGTAAAGTGCTCGACCTTCGACGGGTGATAGGCGCGTGTCGCGTTGCCGCGCGCGTAGTGATAGACGCCCGGCACGTAATCCGACGCCTCCATCCTTCCGGTGTCCCAGAGGTCGCGCGTGCGCTCGAAGTCTTCGCGGCTGCGGACGGTGTTCCAATAGCGCGACGAGTCCATGCGCTGCCCGCCGTCGTTAGCTGCGGGCCAGAGGTTCTCGGCCCAGAAAAACTTTTCCCCCGGCTTGTAAACCAGCATCGAGTTAACAGAGATTGTGCGGCGATAGTAGTTCAAATAGTGTGGGCTTTCCGTGTCCGTGTAATCGGCCCCGCTCATCGTGGCTAGATAGCCTTTGTGATAGATGACGAAGTGATTCTGGTCCAGGTGGTCGTGCTTGGCGAGGTACGGGCCGGAGTTGAACTCGATCCAGGTCGAGTCAGGCCCGAAGCCGTCGCGCATGATGAGATGCCCGACGCCGCGGAAGAGGTAGTGACGAGTCAACTCGGCCTCGGTCGTCGAAGCAGGGTCGCGTGGGGTCACTGTGGGGTCGTTCCACAAAAACTCCGTAATCGGAATCCGCCACTTGTTGGTCGAAGGCCAGCCACTCCGCCGCAGAATCCACGCGGCATACGAGTCTTTGAAACGGTTGATGGCGTAGCCGAGCACTATGTTGTCTTCCCACTGCATGTAGGGGAATTCGTTATCGTCGTCGCGCGCCGTCGTGCCGTCGGGCAGAGCCTTGTAGAGGTAAGTGTCCGTGTAATGATGAAAGACAGTGTAGCGCCGCGCCGGGTCGTTGTTCTCTGTCGTGCGTAGCAACTCGGCCATCAGCGCCATCGGCGTGTAGGTGATGCGCTGGTAGTCCATTGACTCGTGATAGCCGCCGTCCGGCGTGATGAACTCGGTCAAATCAAGAATGTGGTCGAAAACTTTGCGCGCGTGTGCCCTGAGGGGGGCGGCGCGCTCTTCGACCGAAGGGTGACCCTCGATGGCGTAGAGCGCGAACGCGGCGAGCGTCAGGTAGCGCACGGGGTAGTTGTGATACATCGCCAGTTGGACATCTTTGAGCGATTGGTCCCGCAGCATCTCTTCGGCCGCCTTGAGGAGTTCGAGCGCGACGCGGTCTTTGAGCGCCGCGTCGAAGCCTCCGTAGTTGTAGAGCCAATCGAAAGCGAGCGACCACTGCACGTACTGAGGGTAAGTGCGCGAGCCGACCTTCTCCGGCGGGTGTGTGCGCCGCATCTCCTCGACGGCGCGGCGGGCGAAACTCTCATCTTGCGTCAGCAGGTAGGTGAGCGCCCAACCGTCAATGCCGTCCGAAGGCCGCGCGCCCGCGGCGTATCGTGCGCGCAACGTGTTGAAGCCCGTGAGCGGATCGTGCTCTCCTATCAGCATGCGCGGGTGGGCGATCTTAGACGCGGGCTGCGCCTGGGCGGCGAGGCAAGCGAAGAGCATGAGACACGCGGCCAGTGAGAGTCCTTTGACCAACCCTCTCGCTAATGTCCTTGAATGGTTCAGCACGTCATCACTCTTCACTGAAATTTAGCTCCCGTTAAAAAGAATATGCATAAATCGTGAGCGCGGTGACCGCCCTTCGCCGCGTAGCGGCGTTTGACTTTAGCCCGGCGTTTCAACGCCGGGGAAATGTGACAATCAGTCTCTTCGTCGCGTCAGCGACGGCTGAACGGTTGGCTGCGCCTGACTCAACCGTCGCTGACGCGACGAGGTGATTGTTTCGTGAAGCTGACCGGGCGTTGATGGTCTTTGACAATTCAGTTCGGTAATAAACCAACATAGCGCAACAGTGCTTGCGAGCCGTCAGCGAAAGTCTCGAAGAAGGCCCTCACGCGCTGTTGCAGAGTTTGCCAGTCATCGCTCAGCCGGTGCAGGTGTAAGACCTCCTGCCGCAGCTTGCGCCACAGCTTCTCGATGGGGTTGAGCCACGGAGCGTAAGTCGGCAGGCGAACCATCTCGACCCTGGCTTCTGCGGCTGCCCTCTCAACCTGCGGGTAGAAGTGAATGGGCCAGTTGTCCTGAATCAGGTGGATGACTTGAGCCTCCGGGTAGTGGCGGCGGATCACCTGATAAAAGGCAGCCAGGCGGCGGACCCCGACTTTCGGCCATTGCTCTGCGATGACTCGCCCCGTGACCACGTCGAGCGCACCGACCAGGCGACACAGGTTGTTGCGATGATAGCTGAGGCGTGCGAGCGGCTGATGCCGTGAGCCGCTCTTTGACCACGCACTTGAAATGGTCGGTTGCCGGTAATAGCTCATCTCGTCCAAGTAGAGCGTGACGACGCGCCGTGGCCGGCGTCGTGCTTCGGCCACACACGCCAGAGCACGGTCGCGTTTCTGCTGGTAAGAGGGGTCAGGGCTGTGCAGATACTGGCGACCACGCTTGTAACGCAGCCCGCAGTTGCTGAGCACTCGCCAGACCCCGCTCAGACTGTAAGAGTTGAGCCAGCACAGACTGCGGCGAATGGCTTCGAGTGACCAGCGAGTAGCTGCTGGTGGCAGTTGGCGCAACAACTCCTGCGCTTCTTCAAGCTGCCGAGGGGGGAAAGCCTCGCCCCTTGCGATGATTGAAGAGGCCGGCCAGCCCCTCGCGCTCGTAGCGACCGAGCCAGCAGTAGAGTGTGTCGGGGTCGCGTGATCTGAGCACACCTGTGACGGCCACATGATAGGCCGCTTCACCCGAAGAGATGCGCAACAGAGCCGCCGCCCGTTCACGCATGTAAGGTGTTGGGTGATGGTCACGAGCCTGCTCCAAAGTCTGCCGCTCATGCTCTGAGAGCACAAGCTGCCTCGCTCTTCTGGACATGGTCAATCTCCTTTGGAGGGAACTCACCCATATTACCGAATCGAATTGTCAAAGACCATAAACGCCCGGCTAAAGTCATCTCGCCGCTACGCGGCGAAGGGCGGTCGGCGCGGCCTGGATTGATGCACGCCCTTCAACTATCTTGCTCTGGCGCGCGTCTCACCGTTTGGCCGCGGCTCGCCTGCGAGAAACTTGAGCAACTCTTTCGCCATCAGCCGGTGATAGGACTCTTTCATGTGTATGCCGTCGAGGCAGACGAAATTGGCCCTGTCCGGCGCAGACGCTAAATGGTCGCCGACTTCGATGACCGTAATATTTCCCGCCCGCGCGGCCTTGAGAGCGCGCTCGACTGTGCCGGGTTGGACACTCGCCGGGTCGTGTACTTCGTCGAACATGTAAGGCTTGATGCCTGCGGCGTTGAACCCCTCGCCGAGTTGCTTGAGCGCGTCATAGTCTTCGTCCGTGCGCGTCATGACGACGAGCAGAACTTTATCGGGCTTCCAATCGAGCACGCCCTGGTAGAAACGCGCCCTCGCGCGCGTGGCCGTCAGACCGCCCGCGGCGAATTGCCTGAACTCGACTTTCGGATTCTCGCGCCTGAAGACATCAATGACGACGGGAACGAAGCTGGACGGCGAAGACCAGTGCAAGCCCATCGTGAAAGAGTGGCCGACGACAGCTATTTTTTGCGCTGGCAGAGCGCGCAGGCGTGGCACTAAGGCTTTCACGTCCGGCTCGCGCAGCAACTCTTGCGCGAGCACTTTCTCGTCGCGGACGTGCAAA
Organism: uncultured Acidobacteriota bacterium; assembly: GCA_963848875.1. Lineage (GTDB taxonomy): Bacteria > Acidobacteriota > Blastocatellia > Pyrinomonadales > Pyrinomonadaceae > QHXM01. Next base: position 927,693 of record CAWKFJ010000005.1, on the reverse strand, counting down.
TTCTTTTCGCCCCAGTTCCAGATTTTGCGGCCAGCGATCTGCCACTCGGCAGGCCCTGTCTCGAAGGGCGAGGCGCACGTCCGGGGCGCAAGCTGGCGACCGACGGCGAGCAGCGCCTCGTCGCTCCCCGGCAAATGGAATTGGCCCACGTAAACCGGCAGCCCCAAGTTGATGTAGAAAGCGTACTCCTCCTGCAAGCGGTCGCCGTCGCGCTCGACCTCCATCACGGTCTGATAGAGACTGGCGACCGCGCGAACCTTGACGGCATCGGCCTTCGTCGTCCGGCGCAGGTAATCCATGAAGACGTTGACGGGTAGACCCGCGTGTACGGTCAGCCCCGACGAGAGGATCGGCAAAAGGTCTTGCGTCGGGTCGAACGAGGACTTCGCGCCGCGCGCCCAGGCTTTGACGGCCGCCGGGTCAGCCTTCAACAGCCTGGCCTGGTGCTCGTCGAGGGCCTCAAGCTCCGCGTCGGAAAGCTTTCCGGGCGAATAGCAGGCCGTGTAGTCCTTACCTGATTTCTTTGCGAGCAGAATCTGGTAAGCATGTACGGCGATGACGTTGGCCTCGACAAGCTGTGCCAAACGCGTTGCGCCATTCTTATCTGCGTGCGCGACCCTTTGACCGTAAACAACGGCCGAGAGGGCGAGGCTTAACAGGACTCCGAAAGCGAATAACGGCCTGTTGACGCGTCTACTCATCAGGACTCCTTTTCTTGATTGCGGATTGAGAGATAGATTCAACCCTTTGCGCCTTACGTTTTAACTTTGCGCCTTTGCGAGGAAAAGCCGTTCACGCAAAGGCGCAGAAAAAGAAAAACCAAAGGCGCAAAGGGTTGAATGATTTCTTTTCAATCCGAAATCCGCATTCCGAAATCTAATGATTGCCTGCGCGCCCAGCCCCTCTTGCTCGTGTGCCTCCCTTCAGTTCGGCCAGTTGCGTGCGCGCCAGTTCGTTCTGCGGGTCTAACTTCACGGCGCGCTCCAGCGCGGCGCGCGCCTCTTCCATGCGCCCGAGCGCGCGCAAGGAAGCGCCCGCGAGAACGTATCGGATCGCGCCTGTCGCTAGCCAGGGCTCGGCTTCGAGCATTTGCCGGTCGTCGTTGAGGCGCGCCAGCCGCTCGTAGAGCGCACGAGCTTCCGATTTCCGCCCCGTGTGTTCGAGGGCCACGGCCTTGTAAAAATAGTGCTCCGACCAGGGCTCTTCGGGCTGCGTCGGCGGGTTGAGTTCTTCCGTGGCGGCGCGCTGCCACCAACGCTCCGCCTCCTCCTTGCGCCCGGCGGCTTCGTACTCGCGCGCCGCGGCCACGTACTCGCGCGCCAGCGACTGCATGGCGGGCCGCCCGACGCCGAAGTTGCGCGGGTACTCAGTCGCCGCGGCGAATTCCTCCGCCGCCTTCAGATGATTCCCGGACTGCTGGTACTTGCGCGCGAGGCCCAGATGAGCCTTGCGGTAGAGCGCCAGCGCTGCGTCCTCGCCCTCGCCGGAGGTGAAAGTGGTATTCGCAAGCAAGGCGGCCGCGTCCTCGAATCTCCCTGCATCAATGTAGGCTGCGGCGAGCGACTGAATGGCGGCCGAGTGTTCTCGCACGGCCGCCGGAGCGCCCTCTAATAACTTCACGCGCCGCTCGGTCGCGCCCATATCAGTGAGCAAGCGGTCGAACTCTACGTAGAGCCGAAAATCATCCGGCGCGCTCGTGATGGCCTGCTCGTACTCGCGCGCCGCGTCTTCCTTCGTGCCCGCGACGACCCACAGCGCGCGGGCCAGGTTGCGCCGCGCGATGACGTTCGAGCCGTCGAGCCTGACCGCGTCGCGCCACGCGGCCAGGGCCTCCGCGTCGCGGTTCTTCGAGGCGAGCGCGTTGCCGAGATAGTAAGCGGCGCGCCCGTCCGTGGGGTTCGACGCGCGGGCCGCGCGCAAGACCTCTATCTCTTCGACGCGATGCGGGAAGACGTAGGCCGGATCATTCTTCGCGCCGAGCGCGTACTCGGCGCGCGCCCTCTCAGTATTTCCGTCGCGCTCGTATAGATAGCCGAGCGTGTAATGAATCATCGGGTGAACCCGCTTCGCCTCTGCTTCCGTTGTTCGTTCCTGCCCACGCCTGAGTGCCTCTTCGAGAATCTGTCGCGCTTCTTTGCTTCGCCCGGCGCTCGTGTAATCGAAGACGACTTCGAGGACGGAGTCTGGCTCGCGCGAGAGCAAGCGCCACAGCTCGCCCCAGGCTCCTTGGGCCTTCGCGTCATGGCCGAGCGCCTTGTTGATTTCGTACTGCTCGTGAAGCGCCAGGTAGTCAATCGGCAGCTCCTTAATGACGGCGTTGATGCGCGGCTCTGCGGCGTCCAACTTTCCGGCCAGACGCTCGGCCAGCGCGAGCATCGTGCGCGCTTTCAGATCGCGCGGGTCTAGCATGACCGCCTGCGAAAGCTGTTCGACCGCCTCAAGGTTGCGACCTTCCGCGAGCGCCATTTCGCCCAGCACGTAACGCGAGACCGCTTCGCGGTGGCCCGCGCGCACGGCCCAGCTTAACTGGTCCGCCGCCTCGCCGGCTTGCCCCTGCGCACGCCGGACGAGCGCGAGGTAGTAGTGCGCATCGCCCGCGTCGCGGTTGCGCCTGAGCGCCTGCACGAGATGCTCCGCGGCCTTCTCATACTCGCCGCTGCGATAGTATGAGAGGCCCAGGGCGATGTGCGCGGGCGCGAAGCCTGGGTCGCGCTTGAGCGCTTCCATGTAAGCCGCGCGCGAGTCTCGCTCCTTGCTCTTCTTGTCGAAGGCCAAGCCCTCCACGTAAGCCTGCTCGGCGCTCGTAGGGACTTTCGGGTCCGGGACGGGACGTGTCGCCGGTTTGAAATCCGGGTTGGCGTCAACGGGCAGGTCTGTGCGGTAACGAACAAGGTCGCGCCCGTCTTTGCTCTTGAAGGCGACGACGAGCCGTTTGCTCGCGACGCCCGCGGGCAGCTCGATTGTGGACGTGAAAGTCTTGGCCGGGTCCAAGTCAACGCGGTCCGCGCGCAGGCGAGAGCCTTCGCTCTCCACCGTCAACTCGACATCTTTGAAAGAAGCGTTGGCGCGGGCCGTGATGATGGCGCGGTTGCCTTGCGTGCTGACGCGCAGGGCAGCGTCCTTTGTCGCTTCGTCCCAGGCTCCGCCCATGCCGCCGACCGCGTACCAGTATTCCGTAAAATGCTCGACGCGGTGTGGGGCGATGAACTCGTGCTCCATCTGCGTCTCGAAGCGCCCGCCCTGAAACTCTACATACTGATTGCCGCCGTCGGTCAGCTTATCCACCCAGATGTCGCCGTTCTCGTCCGTGCCCCACGTCCACGTTTTCTTTCCCGGCAGCTCGCGGTGGTCAGCCACGTGGATGATGCCCCAGTCCGATTGATCGTAATAGACGCCGAAGAAATCGCGCCTGGAGTTGCGCGCAAACAGCGAGAGGAAATTCGGGACTTCACTAAAGCGGCTGATGTCAACACCCTTCTCTTTCGGGAAGGAGAAGACGGGCCAGAAGGCGTGCGGGTAAGCCTCGCGCATCGGGTAGATGAAACGCATGTCAGGGGTCGCGGGCGCGCCCGCCGTTGACCAGTACCAATAGCGACCGGGCACGGGCCGCCGGTTGTTGAGCGTCACTTCAGTCTCGACGACACGGCGTCCGGGACGCAAGCGTATGATGACTTCCCACTGCATCCCCTGGACGCGCTCGGTGTCGCCGATGGCGACCGTCGCGCTCCCGTCCGCCTCAAGGCGCATCGCGTAATCAATCGGCGCGACGGTCGTCAGCGTGTGCCCGTCTGGAAAGTTCCACTCGATGCCGCCTGAGACCCACGCGCCGCGCAGCGCCACCATCGCGTACTTCATCACGGGGTTCGAGTAGAGCGCCTCGCGGTTCAGCGTCTTGTCGAAGATTCCGTAGACGTGGCCGCCCAGCTCCGGCAAGACCGTGACGCGCAGGTATTCATTCTCCAGGACGACGGCCTTCCAGGTCTTCTCCGTGCGCTTGTTCGACAAGGCGTCCAGGAACGGATACGGGTAGACAGGCCGCCACTTGCGCCGCTGCCAGTCGAGCAGCGCCGGGTACGGGTTGGGCGGGCCGAGTTCGTAAGTCGGCACAACGAGCGGCGCTTCACGGACACTGGGTGCTTGCGCATAAACTGGCACACCGCCCGCCACGGCGAGCAGGAGCAGCGAGGCGCAACCGAGCGTTAACAGTAAACGTGAAGGCGTGCTTTCAGATATTACTCTCATGAAGTTCATCCCTTTATCAGAGCACCTTTTAAAAATATGAGCCGTTCTTTGCGCCTTACGTCTTAACTTTGCGCCTTTGCGAGAACGGCTGTTTCACGCAAAGGCGCAAAGTAAAAACTAAAGGCGCAAAGGGTTGAGTCATTCTCTTCGCCGAAAGATTCAGGCGGCAAACTCTTCGGCGGCAATCGAATATTTCTCTACTTTGGCGCGCGAGACTAGAAAGCCCGTGCCAGCGCCCGCGGGCAGGTGAATAAAGCCGCGCGCGTCCAATTCGATGGCCGGCTCCACTACGTCATCAACGTACCAGCGCGCCGAAGCTTCTATGTCGGTCGGGTACGTGAACCCGGCGTGCGCGGCCAAATGCAGTCCCTGCGCGCAGCCCACACCCAACTCGGGCATCGTGCCGACCCAGCATTCGAGCCCGGCGGCGCGGGCTTGCTCAAGCATCAGACGCGCTTCGGAGAGCCCGCCGACGCGCTGCACCTTGATGTTAATAATCCGCGCCGCGCGCTTCGCAATCAGTGAGGCGAGCGCCTCCATTGAGTCGGCGGACTCGTCGGCGCAGAGCGGCGTCTGTATCTGCCGCTGCAACTCGGCCGCCTCTTCGTGCGCTTCGCGCGCGAGCGGCTGCTCGATCATCATCAAGCCGTAAGCGTCCAGCTCGCGGAATAGGCCCGCGTCCGCAATCGTGTAGGCGGCGTTGGCGTCAACCATCAGCGGCACGTCGGGGAAGCGTGCGCGCACCGCCGCGACCGCTTCGACATCCCAACCCGGCTCAATCTTGATCTTGACGCGCCGGTAGCCCAACGCGACATAACGCTCGACGCGTTCGAGCAGCTCCGCGGCCTCGTCGTAAATGCCGATGGCGACGCCGGACGCGACCGACCGCCGCCGCGCGCCGAGCAGTTCGCAGAGCGGCAGGCCAGCCCTTTGCGCGTAAGCGTCCCACAGCGCGCCCTCCAGCCCGGCCTTCGCGAAGGCGTCGCACGGCACGCCGCGCAACTGTTCGTAAAATCGCGTGGCGTCAATCGCAACGCCATTAAATAAGGACGGTATCAGCCGCGTGGAGAGAGCCGCCCAGGAGCCCTCCGGTGTGTCGTCCGAGTAGAACGAGCCGGACATCGGCGACGCCTCGCCCCACCCGACGATGCCGCCATCCGTTTTGACTTCGACGAGGATCACGTCCTTCAACGCGACCGCGCCGTTGCTGATGCGAAACGGTTCGACGAGCGGCACGCGCACGCGATGGAGCGTGACGCTCTCGACGCGGATAAGCTGCCCGGCGCTGGTTAAGTTCGTAATCAAACTGCTGTTCGGCCTTCAGGTCATCGTCGCCAGCATCTCGCGTGTGACGAGGTTCTGCTGCGGCTCGCCTTTGAAGAAGCGGACGACCTCGCCGACCGCGACGTTGCCGATGGCCCCGCGCATCTCTATGCCGCCCGCCGCGATGTGCGGCGTGAGCAGCACGTTCGGCAGCCGGCGCAGCTCGTGCTCGGGCGGCAGCGGTTCGAGCGGGTCCGTCACGTCGAGCGCCGCAGCGATTCTGCCCGCGCGCAACTCCTGTGTGAGCGCCTCCACGTCCACCAGCCCGCCGCGTGCGACGTTAACCAGATACGCGCCGTCCGGCATCAGCCGGAGCCGCCGCGCGTCCAAAATATTTCGCGTCTCGGGCGTCAGGCCCGCCGCCAGGACGACGACAGAGGAGGCGGACAGGAGCACGTCTAAGCTGACCAGCTTGCCTTTGTGGGCGGCGACCGCGTCCGCCGAGCAGTAAGGGTCCGCGACGAGGAGTTCGACGCCGAGCGGCTCGACGACGCGCGCGAACGCACGCCCGACGCGGCCGAAACCGATGAGGCCGAGGTTGCGCCCGCGCAGCGTTTCGCCGCGGCTCACATACTCGTTCGTGCGGGTGACGCCCGCGCGCATCTCTGCGGCGTACTGCGGGAGTCTGCGAACGAGCGTCAGCACGAGCGCCAGCGCCATCTCCGCGACCGGCTCGGCCATAGGCCCCGCCGCGTTTGTCACCGTCACTAGGTTGAAGACCTCTTCCGCCATGCGCGACTTCAGCTCGCCGCCGCAATGCGCGATGAGGCGCACGCGCGGGCGCTCGCCAAACATCTCCGGCCGCAGGAAGGGCGAATGCCACGTCGTCATTAGCGCGTCCGACTGCGCTATAGCGGCGCGCAACTCCGGCGAGTCTTCGCGCCCGCTGTGGCGCGACCACTCCGCAACCTCGCCCAGGCGCGTCAGCACTGCCTCGGGGAAGAACTGCGGGAAGAGCACGTCGGTCGTGAGCAGCAGCACGCGCGGCCGCGCCGCGCCGCCCCTTCCGGCCCCGGACTGTTCGGCCACACTGATGTTCTCGCCACTCACCATCAAGAATTTTCTACAATCCTATTCACTCTTTTCGCCCGCGCCGTTTTGTAGAATCCGCCTCACGGCCGCGGCGAAGTCTGGCAAAGCGACTTCCGGTTCCTCTATCTCCGGCTGCCAGTATTTCTCCCACTCGAAACTGACGAAGCCCTCGTAGCCTAATCCCCGAAGCGCATCAATCGCCGCGGCGAACGAGACCGCGCCGCACCCGGCCAGCACGGGCAGCCAGTGTTCGCGCCCTTCGACGGGACGCGCGTCGCGCAGGTGGACGTGCGCGAGGTAGGGCGCGACCGCGCGCGCGGATTCCTCAATCGTGTCCCCGGCGTTGATCGCGTTCGCCACGTCCCAGATAAGCGCGACCTTCGGGTGATCGGCCAGCCGCGCAATCTCCGCGGCCGATTGACCCCGAGCGAAATCGCCGTGCGTCTCCAACCCGACGCGCACACCATTGGGCGCACGCCGCGCAACTTCGTTGAGGCCCGCGGCTATCCAGTCGCGCGTCTCCTCGCGCGACGCGCCCGCTTGAATCTTGTCCGGAAAGACGCGTATGAGCGTCGCGCCGAGCGCGGCGGCCAAGTCGCAATGCTCGATGGCGACTTCGACCTGGCTTTTCCGCTCAGACGCATCGGGCGAATCGAACGTGCATGAAGTGTCAACACAACAGACGGAAAGATTTTGATCGGCGAGCCATTGCCGGGTCGCCTCGACGGCGCGGGGTTGAAACTCAGGCCGCGCGAGCAGGTTGAGTTCCCCGCCCACGGCACGCAGCTCGATGGCTTCATAACCGAAGTCACGCGCCGCCTGCGCGATGCGGTCCAGCTCCCAATGCGGACACCCCAATGTCGAGAAGGCCAGCTTCATATCAATTTCGGATTGCGGATTAAAGGAAAGCATTCAACCCACTCATTGACTCAACCCTTTGCGCCTTTAGTTTTTCTTTTACTGCGCCTTTGCGTGACCGGCTGTTTCTCGCAAAGACGCCAAGGGAAGACGTAAGGCGCAAAGGGTTGAACTTTTCTTCCAATCCACAATCCGCAATCCGTTAGAACTCATAAGCCCCTATGTCAATCACGCCGTTCGCGGGCCTCGGACTCGCCGTCCCCGGCGCGAGCAGCGTGTGCAGCGGCGGGTGAAAAGCCGGTGGGAAGAGCGGATTGATGAAAGGATGCCCCGCGGGACTCGGCGGCGCGGGATTGCCAGCGTTGATGAGCGGGCTGCCCGAAGCCGGGCGCACGTCGTAGGTGCTGATGTTGACGAAGCCCGGATTAGTTCCGAAGAGCGTCCCCGTCCAGGCCGTCGGAATCAGCGCAGACCCTGTCGGCAGCCAGTTGTTCGTTCCTGTGCTCACACGCCCGGAGACCCACCGCACGCGCGTCTCCAGGACGACCTTGTCAATCGCCGCGCCGCCCACGCGGAAGAAGACGTTGTTATGCATCTCCAGACTCTCGATGCCCTCGAAAATTTCGACCGCAGGGCTGGTCTGGCCCTGACGTAGAATGAAGGTGTTGTTGACGAAGCGGTAGCGGCCCTTCGTCTGGCCCGTGCCGTCGCTGCCGACGCGGGCCATACGCGTCCCCTGCGTAGGGATGTGCTGGAAGACGTTGCCGACCACGTCAGAGTCTTCGCGCGCCGTGTCGGTCGAAACGTTCTTGTTGCCGTGCGGGTCCGGGCCGATCAGCTCTATCTCGCCGTAGAAGCCGCCCGAAACCCAGTTGTAGTAAATCTCGTTGCGCTCGGCGCGGCTCTTGATGTTGTTGCCGCCGTTCTGGTCGTGCAGGTAGCAGTACTGCATGCGGAAGACGGAGCCGGGGTGCGCTATCTCGTCGGTCGCCATGTAGACAGGGTGCTGGCCCGTGCCGTTGCCGCAGTGGTGGACCTCCACGTATTCCATCGTGAGCGAGCCGGAATCCGTGTCGGCCCCCAGGATGCCGTGCGCCGGACAGTGGTGGACGACGCAATCGCGGAGGGTGATGTCGTGCGCGTGATGATAGATGCCGCGAAACGTACCACCCGTCACGTCGAAGCCTTCGAAGACGTAGTGGTCTGAGAGTCGAAACTCGACCGTGTTTGTCCCGCCCGAAATCACAGGGCGGAGGCCGCTCACGCGGATGCCGCGAATCGTAATTTTGTTCGCGGCCGTGCCGGGCCGCGTGAAGATGACGCCGCCAGGATAGGTGGCGTTGCCGTCAACTTCGACCAGATCGCCCGGGTTGAGTATCGGCGCGACAGCTTGCAGCGTGGTGTAGGTTCTCGTCGGCCCCACTTGATAAGTAATCGCATACGCGCTGCCGCCGCAGCAGGCGACGATGAACAAAGAGATGATGAAGCGCTTCATGAGTTTTCTCCTTACCGCCACGGGCGGTGGAACGAACAGCTTCAATTCTGAGGCGCGCCCGACCGTTGAGAAAGAGGCGGCCTCCGCCATAAATAAGGTTAGCGACCCTCCCTTTGCGCGATTGCCTGCGCGAGTCTGTAGCGCGCGCTCTCGTAGTCGTTGCCGGTCTCGGCGAAACCGACCGCGCCTTTCGCGTCGGAAAAGACGCGCGGGACGATTCGTTGCAGGACTTCGTTGACGAGTGAATCCAGGCCGCGCCTGCGCGCCAGCGTCAGGTATTGATGGTCTTGCAGGCCACGTCTGAAGCTCGCCAACTGGATGGTGTTGATTGGCCCCGCGATCCCACGGTCTTCTTCGGGGTGCAGAAGCTCCTGGCCGGGATAGATGAGCACGCCGTCGCCGTTGATGTAGCCCTGGTCGTCCACGGGCTTGTTCGGCTGGCCGCGGTTGTCGAAGGTGATGGGGTTGGCCCAGACGTTCTGCCGGCGCTCGCCCACCTTTTGCCGGTTGTGCTGCCAGTGGACGCCGTGCCAGTAGAAGTAGTTGTCAACGCCGTGCTTGAAACAGGCCCAGACGGTGGCGCGCGGGTCTGTGGCCGGGGCGTCAATCACGATGGCCCCGGCGGCGGGCCGACCGCCGTTGTAAATCCAATAGCGGCGCCCGCGCGTGCGCTCCTCGCGCGCTCGCTCGATGTCGTAACCGAGCGGCCCCGTGTCCCAGATGTCAATCGCGCCGTCGAGTTCCTTGACGTAATGCTTGGTCACGAAGGTCGGCAGAGCTTTTCCAGGCCCAGGATTGGAGTGAACGTTGTCGGCGAGTTGGCGTATGTAGGCATACTCCGAGCGGCCCGGCTCGTCCGGCAGGTAAAGAAAGGTTGTCGCGCCGGGGAAATTCTTTGAAAGGAATGTCACCCACGCGTCCGCCTGCCGCCACGCGCTCGCGCGCTCGTCGAACTCTTTGCCGGGGCCGTAAAAGGTGCGCGGGATAATCCGGTTCCCAAACCTTTCACCCGGCCCTTCGTAGCCCCGCGCGCGTGTAAAGTCCGTGCCGGTGAAACGACCCCTGGCGGCGCGTGCTTGCGCGAGGTCGTAGGCATGCACCAGCTCTATGCGCTGACGGTGCGCGAAGCGATGATACTCGGCGTCCAGGTCGCGCCCCTGGTAGAGGCGCGGCTGCAAGCTCTCGTAGTAGACCATCGCGTCCATGCTGTTCCGGTCGGGCAGCGTGAAACCGAACAGCTCAAGCTCGATTGGCACAGAAACTTTTCGCCCGTCCGCGTTGACCTCGACCCGTCCTTCGTAGACTCCCGCCGGCAGATTACGCTGCGTGTAGACCTCTATCCAGATGGCCTGGTTCTGCTGAGGCTCGACGCGCAGGGGGAAGCCGCCTCGACCTCGCTTCGCGTTTTCCGGCACGAGCTGGACGGGCTTCCAACCCGTCGGGTCTTGCGGCGCGGCGGGCGAGGCGGGCGCGTAGACCCATTCGGCGCGCGAAGGCTTCTCGACGTGCAGGTAGTTGACGGAGAAGAGTTGGATGGGTCGCCCGACATAGTTCGTAGGGTCTGGCGCCGGCGGGGCGTAGCGAATACTGGCCCGGCCTCCGCGCCGACGCAGCTCGGGCAGCCGCAGGCTGAGCCGCTCGATACCTTCACGGCCCGCTTCGACGATGACCTGAAAGGCTATGATTTCGTTGCGCGCGCCGAAGATTTTTATCTTCCGTCCGTCCCAGACAGAGTTGGCGCGCTTGTTCGGATTATTGAGATCGTCTCTTTCGACCTTCTCGCCGTCGTTGACCGCCCAGACGCTCTGCGCCCGCGCGGCGCACGCCGCGGCGCAGAGCATGAGCACGAGCAACAAGATTTTCCCCGTCAGTTTTTCGCTCATAAGCAATAAGCTTTTCGCCCTTTGCGCTAATCCTTCGCCGTCAACTCTCCCGCGACGAGCGCCGCATCGGCCGCGTCGGGTGCGGATTTCGGCACGCGCCCGGCGGCGACGAAGGCGAGGCCGACGAGCGTTGTGACCGTGGCGTAGATGGCTATGAGTCCGCGGTTGCGCCCCGGCTCGCTGAAGAGCACCATGACGAAGCAGGCGAGCCCCATGCCGGTCGTCACTTTGCCGACAATGGCGAGCTGACCCCGGCCCGACACACCCGTCTCGCCCAGCTCCTTATCCGTGTCAATCGGCGTCTCCAGCTTCTTAAAGAAAGCCTCGACGCGCCGCGCGAATTCGCCCGCGGGCTTGATGAGCATGACGGGGACGAAGAAGGCTATGGTCGTCGTGATCGCGGGGACGCCGATCAGGTACGTCTCGTTCAGATTGAGACCGCGGTAACGATTCAAGTAGAAGTTGACGAAGAGCGACGTGGCGGCCCCGACCGCATAGGCGCACAACGCAGACCACCACGGCCCGCGCTTGACCAGGAAGCCGTAAAGCAGCGGCAGCCCCAGAGGAATCAGGAACATTGATTCGAGAATAAAGAGCAGCGTGAAGATGCCGCTCGCGCCCTGCGCGAAAATGAGCGCGCAGCCAATCATGAAAAGGCCGACCAGTAGCGAGGTCAGCCGGCTCGCCTTCAGCATGTGCCGGTCGGAAGCGCCCTTGCGCAGGTAGCCCTGGTACAAATCCTTGGCGAAGATACCCGTGATGATGTGGTTGTGCGCCGAGAGCGAGGCCATCGAAGAGGCGAGCATGGCGGCTAGCAGCACCCCGACCAGTCCGGGCGGGAGCACGCGCATGCCCATCGCTATGTAGGCCGCTTCCGACGGCTGCTTCAGCCCGTTCGCGGCGGTGGCAAGTTCCGGCAGCGCGACGCGCGCGATTAACGGCGGCAGGTAAAAGATTACGCTCCCGATGGTGAAGAGGATCATGCACAGGACGGCGATTCTTTTCGCGGACTTCTCCGTGTCGGCGCAGAAGTAGCGCTGGGCGTTGCCGAAGTTGTTGTAGCCGGTCGTCTGCGAAATCGTGTAAACGAGGAGGAACAGCCAGCCGTACTCGCCCGCAAACGGATTGAAGTAGCCCTCCGGGGCCTGCGCGACGAAGTTACTCAAGCCGCCCACGTTCGCCACCGACAGGACCATCAACATGCAGGCGATGGGGAAGAGGAACATAAACTGGAACATGTCCGTGAAGCAGACCGCCCAGTAGCCGCCGAGCGCCGTATAGGCCAGCACGACCAGCCCGCAGATGACGATCAGGTATTCGACCCGCACGCCGAGCGCCACAGACATAAAGCTCGACAGCGCGAACAGCCTGACCGACCCGAACATCAACTGGCTCGGACCCGTCAGCCAGGAGAAGGTCTTGTGTGTGCCGTCGCCGAAGCGACCGCGTATGTACTCGACGACCGTGGTGACGCGCGAGCGCCGCCAGAGCTTGGCGAAGACGTAGTAGCCGAAGACGAAAGCCGGCACCGCCAGCGCCATCAGGAAGACTCCGATCAACCCGTGCCGGTAGGCGAAGCCGGCCCCGCCCGTGAACGTCCAGACGGAGAAGCCCGACATGAAAGAGGCCATCCCCGCCACCCACCACTCGACGCGATTGCCGCCCTTCAAGAAATCCGTGCCGACGCGCATGTAGCGCATGAAGTAAGCGCCGATGCCCGCCATCAGCAAGAGATAGCCGACCAGCACGAAGTAATCTATGGCCTGGACTGAAGGGCGCATCTATTTCTCCTTGCGATTTCAGCGGGCGAGGAGCGCCGCCGAATCTCTGTCAACGAAGAGGTGCGCGTCCGCGTGGCGGCGCAGGACGGAGGCCGGGCACGAAGTCTCAACCGGACCCTCGACCGCGCTCCTGATGGCCTCGCGCTTGGCCGGGCCCGGCACAATCGCGAACAGCTTCGGGCACGCCATGATGGTCGGGATGGTCAGCGAGAGCGCGTGGCGCGGAACCTCTTCGAGCGTCCCGAACGCCCCGTCGTGTACCTGCTGCGTGCGACAGACCTCGTCCAACTCGACCACCTTCACGGGCGCGGGGTCGTCGAAGTCGCAGAACGGCGGATCAATAAAGGCCAGGTGTCCGTTCTCGCCGATGCCGAGCACGGCGAAATCCGGCCGCTCGGCCGCGAGTGCCTGCGCGTAACGCGCGCACTCCTCGTGGCCGTCCTCGGCCTCGCCGCGCAGGCCGTGAAACTCTTTGAGCGCAACTTTGCCGACAAGGCGCTCGACCAGGAAACGCCGGAAGGATTGCGGGGCGCTCTCGTCCATACCCAGGTACTCGTCCAGGTGGAAGCCGACGACGCGCGACCAGTCAACGCCGGGGGCTGCGACGAGCGCCGCCAGAAATTCGTTCTGCGACGGCGCGGAAGCGAAGACGGCCGCCGCGCGCCCCTGAGCTTCAATCAAGCGGCGCAGCTCTGCCGCGACCGCCGCAGCTGCTGCTGCGCCCATCTTCGCCCGCGTGTCGTAGACGTAGACGTTGAGTTGGTCGGCGCGGAAGCTCTCGACCAGCCCGTCCTTTGAAATAGCCGTCACGGCTCCTGCTGTTTCCATGCTCACTCCTTAAAACTGCCGAGTCTTCATCCGAACTCAGGCCCGGCGATGGCGAAGACCGACGCGGAACTGGCCGCGCTCGTGCCGCGCGTCCCGTAAGACATGCGAAGCAGGTCGCGCGAATGGACGAACCCGCGGGCGGCTAAGATTTCCGCGCCCTTCTCAAAGTTTGTATTCAAGTCAACGTAAATCCGTTGACCCGCCAGTTGGCCGAGCAACCCGTCAAGCAGCGGGGCCGCTTGCTCCGCGCTGGCCGCAACGAGCGGGCCGACGTAAGCGGCATTGCTCCCGCGCCGCGCGAGCGCGTAGCCGTTTAATCGCCCGTCCGTCCCGGCGGCGGCCACCGGCGCGACGCAAGCATCCGCCAACAACGCTTCAATCAGCTCCGAGCGATCCGCGCCGAACGCCTTGCGGTCGAGCGCAAAGAGTTCCGCGTGTGCCGAAGTTTTCAACGTCTCGCACCCTGCGGCCCGGCGGTCGTCGCGCGCCGTCCCCGCCCAGCGCTCGACCAACGACTCGACTTTGAAGCCCAGCTTCTCGTAGACCGGCCGGCCGTCGGGCGTCGCGTCCAGTTTCACCGCGGCGACTCTCTCCTCTAAGTAATCGAGCGCCGTTCGCATCAGCCGCGTGGCGACGCCGCGGCGGCGATATTCGGGGTCAACGAGCACCATGCCGACCCAGGCCAACTTATCTTCGTAAGTAGTAGTAGTAGTCGTCCCCACCAGGCGGCCGTCCGCGCTGGCACAGAAGCAGCCGCGCGGCTCCAGCCTGAGCAGGCGACGCCAATCACTCTCGGTCTGGTTCCAGCGCGCCAGCTCTTTAAGCCGCATCGCACAGGGGATGTCACGCTCGTCCAGTTGACGGATTTCCATCTGTTTCCCGCACGGCCTTAACGCAGGGCGGGCTCTTCACGCGCGGCCCAGACGTGGTTCGCCGGGTCCGCGCAGAATTCGGCCATTCGCTTGACGTTCCATTCCGTGGGCCAGTCGAACGAGCGGCGCAGGTGCAGCAGCCACGCGAGCAGCCCTTCGTTCGGGTGGAAGTAAAGCTCGTGCAGGGCGCGCTCGGTCTTGTTGCCGGTTCGCATCGTGTACTCGCCCGATGGCAGTTGAAAATAGGAATGTAGCTGGAAGCTGCTCGCGCCGCGCAGCACGTACTCGGCGGCGATGCGCCCCGAGACGATGTTGCCAGTCGCGCTAATCGGTAGCCGGCAGACCGGCAGGCTCCCCGCGTGTTCGAGCGTGCGCATGCGGGCCAGCACCGCGAGGTTGCGCGCGCTCAGGTCCGGCCCGCCGTAGGCTATGCCGCGCACGCCGTCGAACTCGCGGTTCGGGTCGAAGAGGCGGTTGGCGTAGACCAGGAAATCCGGGAGGCCGTCGCCTTCGCAACGCTCGTTGACGGCGCGCAGCATCTCCAACTGGAAGTCGTCGTCGAAGACGGCGTTAAAAACTTTGAGCCCGACGCTGACGGAAGAGGGGCCGGCCGCGCGCCGGATAAGGCGCGTGACGCGCGTCAGCCACTCCAGGATGATCGTCGTCTGCGCGGCGAGGTCGGACCCGGCCAGCGTCGGGCTGAAATCCTTCTCGATGGGCATCGCCGCACCACCCGGCCAGTTCCGCCGCCAGACTTCGAGCAGGCGGCGCGTGGTGTATTCGTACTCCGCGTACTTCCATTCCTCTTCACTCAGCCGCGGCAAGTGGTACTTGCACGAAGGCACGACGAGCATCCCCGCGGCTCGCCCGCGCGCCAGGGCCTCGCCGAAGAATTCCAGGTACTTCTCGAACGTGTCGTACCAGCCGCGCCCTTTCCAGCTGACTGTCCAGCCGAAGCTCCCGTCCGTGCCCTTGATGCGCTCGACGACCATGCGCGTCTCTTCAATCGCCCACTCGCTCATGGACTGAGCGCCGCCCTCGTCTTCCGCGATGATCGTCTTGAGCACGACGAAGCCGAGCCCGGCCTCGGCGTCGTGGCGTACCTGCGAGACGTTGAGCGAGAGTTGC
Organism: uncultured Acidobacteriota bacterium; assembly: GCA_963848875.1. GTDB lineage: Bacteria > Acidobacteriota > Blastocatellia > Pyrinomonadales > Pyrinomonadaceae > QHXM01. The sequence goes on along the minus strand of CAWKFJ010000005.1, from coordinate 912,251 downwards.
CCCGAAGCCTTGCCGAAAGGATTTTTCACGGGCAGCCCGCCGTACTCGCTGCTCAAGTCAATCCCGTATCGCTCGCGCACGTAGTCTTCGAGCGGGCGCGGCAGCCCGTCGCCGAAACGCTCGTAATCCGCGGCGAGCGCCGAGCCGAGCGCCCGATCAATCTTCAGCTTCGTTAAAATAGGTAGCGACAATTTATAGGCGCCTTTAATCAAGAGGCGTGCGCGCCGGCTGTCAGCGCGGCGAGCGTGCGGCCTACGTGGTCGAACTCGCCGTCCGCCAACTCAGGCCCCCAGGGGTCGTTGGCCGCCTCTATCGGAATCACGCCGAGATGGACGAGCGCCCAGAGCAGCCGCCTGATATATCCTTCCATCGGGTTGACGAAAATCGCTTCGGCGAGCGTGTCAACCGCGTCCGAGAGTTCCAGAAAACGCGCGGCGTCGCATCTGGCGTGTACGCTCAGCAACTCCACCTGAAGCTCACAGCAGACTGCGCCCATGCCTATGAGGGCCGCGTTTGCTCTGCGCCGCAGGCTGTATCCGAGGAAACGATCCTCGCCCGTGATGAGTAGTTTGTCCGTGTGCCGCTCTTGAATTTGCCGCGACACGTCCTGGTAAGTCATCACGCTGTCGAGCGTCGCCATCTTGATGCCGACGACCTGTGGGAGCGCCAACAACTCGTCCAGCACCGCGGGGCTGTAACTGATGCCGCCCGCCGCCTCGTATAGATAAAAGAGAATGAGCGGCAACCCGACGGCGGCCACGCGCCTGTGGTGCGCGACGATCAACTCGTCCCGCGCTCGCTGCTCCCTGGCCCAGGTCGGCGCGTAGACGAGCAGGGCGTCTGCTCCCAGGCCCGCGGCGGTTTCGGCCATTTCGATTGTGCGGGCCGTGGCCTCTTCGGGACTCGCATCGCGCCGAGCGCCGACGCCTGCGATGACGACACTTTCAGGCAAGGCCGCGCGCCAGTCGCTCAAAACTTTCCGCGCCGTCCCCGCGTCGAGCATTAAGCCCCGGCCCGTGTGCGCCCAGACGGCGACCCCCGCGACCCGTTGCCCCGCCATGTAACGCAGGTAGGAATGGTGCGCGCCCTCGTGCAGCTTGCCGTCACTGTCGAAAGGGACAGGCGTCGCCGCGATGAGCCCGCCCGCAAGGCGCGCGCGCAAGTCATCCAGAGTGCTGACAGTCCTCGAACGATTCATGGGAACTCGTTCCGGTGTGTGCTGTTGTCGAACCGTGGGGGAACTCAAAAAGTAAAAGCCCGCGCCGTTTCAGCCTACGTGGGGCACGGAGAGCAAATCATTCAGGATGAGCGCGAGCGCCCCTTTGAGGCTCGGGCGCACCTCGAAAGCCGAACGGCGAATGGCGACGCCGTGCGCGCGGGGCGCGAGCAGGCTGCGCTTGGTCTCCTCCGAGATGATCGGCTCGACGAGGCCCCACGCTTTAGTAATCTCGCCGCCGATGACGACTATTTCCGGGTCCAGCCCGTTAATCAACCCGGTAATCCCGATGCCCAAGTAGCGGGCCGTCTCGCGCACGGCCTCGGTCGCCGCGGGGTCGCCCCCCTCGACCAGCTCCACCAGCTTCCGCATCGTCGGGGCGCGCTTGCCCGCGCCTTCGCGCATGGCCTGGTATCGGGCGATGGTCGCCTTGTCCGAGGCGTAGAGGTCCCAGCAGCCGCGCTGCCCGCAGCGGCACTCGGGGCCGTTCAAGTCAATCGGGATGTGGCCGAATTGGCCCGCCGTGTCGTTGCCCCCGCGGTAGAGCCCTCCGTCAATCACCACGCCGCACGCGAGGCCCGTGCTGACGCTGACGTAGAGCAGGTTGCGGACGTGAGCGTACTGGGCCTTCCCGTGCCAGATTTCCGCGAGCGCCGAGCAGCGCGCCGAGTTGTCTATGATGACCGGCAAGGCGGTCGCCTTCTCCAACAACTGAACGACGGGAACGTCGCGCCAGGGCAGGACCACGGAGAAGATGAACTTCCCGCTGCGGTTGTCAACCAGGCCGGGGAGGCTGACGCCGACGCCGGCGAACTCGATGAAGTCGCTGTGCTTAGCGCGTAGCTTCGTGACCTCCCTGCCGATCTTTGCGAGGAAACTGCCCGGGTCGCTGCCGGTCTCGAAACTCAGCCGCGTGACCAGGCGATTGTTAAAGTCGCTCAGCGCGAGGATGGTTTCGTCGGCGCGGATGTCCAGGCCGAAGAGGCCGAAGCGCAGGGCGTTCAGGCGGAGCGGGGTCGGCGGCTTTCCGCCGATGGGGGTCGTTCTGCCTGAACCTTCTTCGACGATGCAACTGTCTCTGAGCAGCTCGCTCGTGATGGTCGAAATGGTCGCCTTGTTGAGGCCGCTGATTTTGGCAATCTCGGCGCGCGAGATCGGTTGCCGGTCAGAGAGAATGCTGAGCAGGATACGGCGGTTGACGAGCCGGAGCACGTCGTGCCCGGCGGCCTTAACGTCAGCAAGATTCGGTTTTCGCGTGAAGCTATGACGCGAAGGGGTCGCCATGATTATCGCCCAACTATGCCGTCACCTTTTCTCCGCAAGCTTTCATACCCGGACGGGCGGAAGCAAGAAAGAGAGGCAAAAGAAGAAAGCACTGCCAGGAGGATTTCTCCCTTTGCCTCTCATGTTGTCCTGACTAGAAGGTAAAGCGCAACCGTAAGCGGACAGTCCTGCGGTTGTCAATCCCCTCGTCCGTGTAGCTTCGGTTGAGCTTCCCGAAGTCCGCATTGAGGTCCGCCGGATCAACAGTGATCGGCAGAAGCCTCCCGGTGGCCGGGTCCACCTCCACGAAGAACGTGCCGATGTGGGTGAAATTGAACGCGTCGTCCGGGTTCGTGGGCGAGCGCAGCGGGTGGTTGAAGATGTTGTTGAAATCCGCGCCCACCTCAAGCTTCGTGCTTTCCGTGATGCGGAAATTTTTATGGAGGCCGAGGTTCACCCCCCAGGTGCTGGGGCCGGTCAGGGAGTTACGCCTGACGATGGCCGGGTTGTCCAGCAGGTCGGCCCCGACCGGGGGCGGGGCGAATGCCGCGACGTTGAAGAAGGCCCCGTCCGGGCCGCCGTAAACGTTGGCGCCCTGGGTCAGGAGCGGGCGGTAAGAGAGATAATTCGAGAACCCGCCGACCGCGTCGAGCGAGTCGCTGGCGATGTTGCCGGGGAAGACGGGGTCGCAGTTGCCGCAGTCCCAGAACGGCGTGAAGCCCGTGCCGCTCTTGGCGTACATGTTCCACGAGAGTTGCCAGCCGCCCAACGTGCCCTCGACCAGCGCCGGCGAGTCATTGCCGAACCTGTGGCCCTTCCCGAACGGCAGGTCCAGGGTGCCGTAGGCGACGAAGCGGTGGCGCGAGACGAAGGCGTCGCGGGCGAAGTCGTTCTCCGGGTTGAACTGGTTGTAGGCCGTCCCGCCGAGGCTAGAGTTGGCAGTGTCAAAGCCGCTGCCCTTCTGGTCGAGGAGCGTGTAACTGGCGTTGAAGGTGAAGCCGCTGGAGAAGCGCCGGTTGACCTCGACCTGCAAGGCGTGCGAGCGGCCGCTCCCGAAGTTTCCGTAGCTGAGGAGGAAAGTGCCGAGTTCGGGGAATGGTAGGCGAGCCCTGTCGGCGTCCGAGATTTCGCAATCGTCGCCGGGCGTACACGGGTCCCCACTTCCGTTCAAAGTGCCGAACGGCACGTCACTCGGCGGGAGCAGGTTGAGGTCAACGCCCCCGACCAGCCCGGTCAGACGGCTGCCCAGGTAGGAGACGCGGACGCCCGTCTTCCAGCCGAGTTCGCGCTCGAACGTCACGTTGTATTGCTGAATCCGCGGCTGCTGGATGTCGAAGGGAATCAGGTTAGCCGACGGCACATTGCTGGCGGCATCCAGGGTGCCACCGCCGATGGGAACTTGCCCCGCCGGGGTCGTACCACCCGGCCAACCGCCTAAGAATATATTTATGTTAGCTCTGGTCCGTCTTCTGCGCCCCTGATTAAAGGGCGTGGAGCCGAGGGCGTCGCGTATCCCCTGGGCGGCGGAGGTCGGGTAGAAGAGGCCGTAGCCGCCGCGCAGGACCATGCTGTCAGTCAAGCGCCAAGCGATGCCGAGGCGGGGCGCGAAGTTGTTCTTGTCGGCGTTGACGAGCCCGCGCGAGACTCCGATTTCGTCGGCGGAGACCACGCCGTAAGCGATCATCGCCGGGTCAATCTGAGGGAGGATGTTCGAGCGACGGCACGACGAATCGCCCCCTTCTCCCTGTCGCCTGGTCAACGAAGGTCGGGTCGAAGTTCACCAGCAGGTCGTCCTTCTCGACGAAGGGCGTGATCAGCTCGTAGCGCAAACCGAGATTGAGCGTGACGCGCGGATGAATTCTCCAGTCGTCCATCACGAAGAAGCCGTGCTCCCAGTTGGAAGCGTCCAGCGGACCCCGGAGCTTATCAACGTAGCGGGCATCATTCGCCGGCAGGCCGAGCAGGAAACGGGTGAAGGGGTTGATGCCGGAGCCGGTGTAGTCAATGCGTCCGCGCGGGTTGCCGCGGTTAGCCGTAAAGCCGTCCGTGGCCCGGTTGCGCACGCTGTCGAAGCCGCCCTTGATCGCGTGCATCCCCGTGATCCAGGTCAGCGTGTCTCCGAAAGTCATCAACTCCTGGTCGAGACGCCGGTCAACGCTCCTGCCGCCGTTGGAGATCGTTGCCAAGTTAGCGATCCTGAGTTCCGTCTGGCCGTAGGTGTCCAGGGCCGCCGGGCCGACGACTGCGCCGTAAGCGGTGATCTCTGTATCGCTGAAGCCGATGGACGAGAGGAACTCGGTGAGCGTTTGCGGGGCTCTTCGGTAAATTTTCTGCCGGTTGAAGCCGCCGCGCAGCTCGTTAACAACCGACTGCGAGAAGACGCGCGTGTAAGTGAGCGAGAGCGTGTGGTTGGTCTGCTCGTTGACCCGCAGGCCGAAGGCCGGGAATTGCGCGCCCGCGACGTTCCCGTTCTCGCCGGGGCTGTTCTGGAAGTTATAAACGGCGTAGAACTTGTTATTAGCCGAGAACTCGTGGTCGAGCCTGAACGTCACCAAGTCGCGCGTGGCGCTCTGGGCAACGTTCTGCGCGAAGTTCCTTAACCTCCCGAGCGAATCGACGGGGGCATCCAGGCTCGACTTCGGGAAATAGAGGTCAACGAACTGCGCCGTCGTCGGATTGAGCAGCCGTTGCGGGATGGTGATGAACTGCACCCCCAGACCGCCGACGGTGTTGTTGGCTTTCTCTTCCGGCGTGAGTACCACGCCCGCGGGGACGAGCGGCTTATTAGCGGGGCTCAACTGGGAGAAGTCGCCGTTGAGAATCCGCTGACCCGGCAACCTGACCTCGGCAGAGTAGCGCAAGGGTGTGAGATTCCAGCGACGCTCGTAGGAGCCGAGGAAGAAGGTGCGCTTGCTGCCGAAGACAGGGCCGCCCACCGACCCGCCGACTTCGTTCAGATTATAATAGGGCTTCGGGAAGTCAGGGTTCGCCGGGTTCGGGGTGAAGTCCGCGAGATCGTTCTTATCGCCGAGGCTCCAGGCGGCCAGGGCCGAGTTCCTGTTGTTGTAAAAGAGCGAGCCGTGGTACTCGCTCGTGCCCCGCTTGGTCACGACGCGGATGTTGGCGATGCCCGCGTATTCCGCCGAGAAGTTATTCGAGAGGACCGTCAATTCGCCGATGGCTTCGAGCGAAGGCTGACTCGTGGTCGCCTCGCCGAAGATGCCGCCGTTCGAGCGCTGGCCGTCGAGCGAGAAGGCCGCGCCGTAGCTCTGCGCCCCGATGAACTTGAACCCAGTCCCTTCCGCCGACGTGGTGATGTTCGGGTTCAAGTACAGGAACTGGTAAATGTCGCGGCTGTCGCGCGGCAGTTGGATGAGCTGCTGCGTGGTCAGGTTGCCGCTGATCGTCGGCGACTCCGTCTGAATGATTCCTGCTTCCTCAGTGATGTTGACCACTGCGTCCTGGCTACCTATTTCGAGCCTGGCGTCGGCCCGCACAGCGTCGCTGCCGCTCAAAGTGAGGTTGATGACTGAGGTCTTGAAACTTTGGGCGCTCACGGTGACAGAATAATCCCCAGGCTGGAGAGCTGTTGCCTCATATTCGCCACCCTCATCGGCGGTCAAATCTCTCGCGAGCCCGGTGGCGAGGTCCGTCACTTTTACTGAGGCTCCCGAGACAGAGGCTCCGTTGGGATCGGTGACCCTCCCTCGGATAGTTCCCGAATTGGTACCCTGCGAGTAACCCGTACTCGCGAGACAGAAAAGACAAAAGGTGACGAGCAAGCTCGCGATGATTGTCCGTTTCATTCTCAATCAACTCCTTACTGAGAGAAATTGTTTACCGGAAGCAGACGGTCTTTGGCAGCTTGAAGCCGGCTCTGCGTGATGCCTGCTTGCTAACGGTAGTCTGGGCGATAGGGCCTTGAGCAACGGCGTTTCTCTTTTCCGGGTTAGTCGGCGCTTCAGACGAACTATCCACTGACCTGCTATTAATCGAGGAGGGCTGCTTCTTCTGGACTATCAAGCCCTCTTCAATCAGTTATGAATTGCCGCAGTTTCTTAGAGCTTTGACTATCTGACCTTGAATATTGCGCGCCTCGTCCAGCACCTGGCGGAACCTGGGAGAGAAACGATCCGCCGCTTGGTTAGTTTGCGTTTTGTACTAACTTTACCCTAACCCGCTGCTCGTTGGGTCGCGGTTTTTACTTGTCGTTGTGTCTTTGAATAAGGTGGTCGCGGATAATGACCACCTGGTTAACGCGCGCTTTATAGCACTACCGGTATCCGATTGCAAGAATATTTTACTGCCGTCCGAGTCCTATCATATCCCTTCAGTCACTTCGGGATGACCGGAAGAATTAGCGCCGAACTGTATTCGCCGCCGTGGTAGATAGTCTGCCGGGCCGTCACCGAACGAGACGAGCCGAGCATCTGCTCACCCGTATTAGAGTTGCGATTGAACCTGGGGAAGTTACTGCTTGAAAGGTAAAGCCGCACTCTGTGCCCGGCCTTGAATACGTTGCTCGTCGCCCAGAGGTCTATGGTGTACTTGTACACTTTGCCGGGCACGACCTCCTCCGGCCGCGCGGTGGTAGTGCGATAACGGGCGCGCACGATGCCGTCGGTCAGGAAACGCGCGTACCCGGTCGCGTCCACGTCCGCGAGTAGCGCCGTAAAGTCCGTGTCGGCGGCGGACGTGGAGGCGTAAAGTTCCACGGTCACGAAGCCGGTCACTTCGAGGTCTTTCTCCAGCGGGGGCGTGGAGAAGACGAGCACGTCCGGCCGGGTCTCGTTAGGGCGCTGGTCGAATGGGCCGGGCGGCAAGGCCGTTCCGCAGCAGAGTCGCCCGCCGATGGTCGGCACAGGGTTTTTCGGGTCGTACTCGAATTGGTCAGGTCGCTCCCCGGTGGGCGCAACAATATTCAACTGCCCATCCCCCGCTGCGCCATTCGCGCCACGTTGCGAATGTAGGTAGTACTTTGTGTAGCGCGTGCGCGCCAGGGGAAACTCCTGCTCATCGCGCCAGACGTTGTCGCCCATGATGAAGAGCCGCACAGGCGGCGCGGTTGCAAACTCGTTCTGTACTCCCTTGAGCGTATAGTCGAACCATTTGAGAGCGGTCCCGGTCATGTCGAGTACCGCGTTTTTCCCGAATACGACATCCCCGATTTTTCCTTCCGGCGAGGTCGGCGCGTGCGCCCACGGCCCGACGAGTAAACGCTGCCCGGCGCGCACCTCGGGCGCGCCGGCTTCTGCCCGCAGTCCCGTGTAATTCTTGATCGAGCCTTTGAGAAAAAGGTCGTGCCACCCGGCGGCATGAAGTCCCTGAACATTCATTTCACGGTAATGGTCAGAGATTCGCCAGCGCTGCCAGTAAGAGTCATTGCGCTCGTGCTCCACCCAATCATGGAAATAAGGGGCGAGGCTCGCGGGAGTCGGCAGCTTTAAGACGGGATAATTTTCGACGGGCAACTGTAAGACCCACTCTTTTGGCTGCGAACTCTCATCGGCCCGCCGGCGTAGGGTGTCCACAGCGAGGATGGATGTCCATGAGCTTGTGAACCACTGCATCAGGACGCCGCTCTGGTAAGTCCAACCCTCGTAATATTCCGAGGCGGTCACGTAGGGAAAGATCGCCACGAGGTGCGGCGGTCGCGCCATCGCCGCAAGCATCTGTGTGGCCCCGACGTAGGAGCCGCCGAACATGCCGACCTTCCCATTCGAGGATTCCAACTGCGCGGCCCACTCGACCGTGTCGTAGCCGTCCCAGCTCTCGTTGCGGAACGGGTAAAACTCTCCGCCCGAATCGTAACGGCCGCGCGTGTCTTGCAGCACGACGACGTAGCCGTGCGCGGCCAACTCGTAAGCCATGTCGGACTCGCCCGTGCGATTGTACGGCGTGCGCTCAAGCAGGACGGGAAACTTTCCCTCACTCTCGGGCCGGTAGATGTCTGCGACCAGCCAGACGCCGTCACGCATCCTGGCGCGGACGCCGTGTTGGATGATGACCCTGTGCTTTGTCTCGGCGGGGGCTGCCGCAACAGTGGTCGCCCTCGACGGCACAAACGTCGCACAGGTCGAGGTCATAAACGCTAGCGCGAGAAAGGTATGACGCACACTTTTCATAGAGATTAAGCCATGCCGACCGGCCAAGGATGCTGCCTGAAGTCGCGGCTTTATAGCACCGATAAAGTGAGGGCGGCAAGATAATTTGACATAAAACAGAGACGGGAGCGGGGCCGTCCGTGCTGACATCATCCGGCCCTCAAACGGTGACGAAGGTTTTCAAGTGCCGGGCCTGCGCGGCGTAAAACTGTCTTGTTGTCGGTTCCTGAGTAGTGTATAAGAACGACCCGTCCTCCTTGATTCCGTTTTCCGCGGGGATAAAAATTTCGGGCGCTGCCGTTAGATTTCGAGAGCAGCAACGTTCCGATTCGCTCTAAAACTGCTTTCTTAGTATCTGATTATCGCTTTGATCATCTCAGACCTACGGCAGCTCTCAATCGTCACTCTCGCGAATTTAAGCGCCGAGCTTCGCGCGCTCGAAGTGCCGGCGGCGGAGCCCACAGCCCTCGAATATCTGCTCGCCGCGGGCAGCGCTCAATCCCTGGCTTCCCACACTCTCCTCCTACTCTTGCGCCGGATGTACGGCGCGGGCGAGGAGACGCTTGGGAATCAACTGCGCCGCCTGACTGACGTGTGCGACCGTTTCCTGGAACTCTACGGAGATGGTCCTGTCAATGTGCTGCGCACTCCGGCGCGCATCAACATCCTGGGCGAGCACATTGATTACGTTTCCTACCTGCCGACCGCCTCGCTGCCGTTCGGCAGCCGCGAGCACGACATGCTGATGCTCTACCGCGACGCCGCCACCGACCGCGTTCGCGGCGCTTCGACCTTTGAAGTGTACGCGCCCTTCGCCTTCGACCTGGCCGCAGGCCCTCCGCTTCGCGGCGACGGCGAAGCCGAAGGCGCCTGGTTATCTTACTTGTATAAGAACCCGGCCCCGGAGCCTCACTGGGCCAATTACGTAAAAGCCGCGGCCTTCTTTGCGCGCGTCAAATGGGGCGGGCAGATTAGTCTCGGATTCGATTTCGTAATCGACTCAAGCATCCCGCCGGGCGGCGGCGCTTCCTCCTCGTCCGCGCTGGTGGTGCTGGCGAGTGCGGCAATTCGCGAGGCCAATCACATCGCCTGCGCGCCCGAGGAGCTGGCGCGCGACGCGGCCAGGGCCGAGTGGTACGTGGGGACGCGCGGCGGGACGCTGGATCATACGACGATGTGCCTCGCCAGGCGTCGGCATGCGGTGCTCATCTCGTATCTGGAAGACACGGCGCGCCTCGTCCCGCTGCCGGGAGGCCGGTTCCGCTGGGTGACCTTCTTCACGCGGGCCGCGGACAAAGGGCGCGAGGTGATGATCGAGTACAACGAGCGCGCCGCCGTCTCGCGCCTCTTCATCCCGGCAGTGATAGAGGGCTGGAAGGCCCGGCAGCCGGAGCGCCATCGCGCATGGCTTCAAGCAATCGAGTTATTTCGAGCGGGGTCGGTCGCGGCCCTTGATGAGATCGAAGCATTGCTCAACGAATTGCCGCAGACGCTCGCCCTCACGGAAATCGAGCGGGATTACCCCGAAACTTTTGCCGAATGTGCCCGCTCCTTCCCCGCCCTGGTAAAAGAGCGCGCCACACACCCGCTGAAGGTGCGCGCGCGCGCCCTTCATCACATCCGTGAGGTGCGACGGGTGGCGACGGCCACGCTTCTTCTAGACGGGATTCCCCGGCAGCAAATTGGCACAGACGTTCAAGAGCGGACGGACTCCGCGATGCGCTCGCTCGGCCGCCTGCTCGACGAGGCTCACGAAAGCCTGCGTGATCTCTACGGGGTGAGCACGCCCGATGTCGAGCGGCTGGTCGAAATCCTCCGCTCGGACCCGGAAGTTTACGGGGCACACTTGATGGGCGGCGGGTTCGGCGGCAACGTGCTCGCGCTCACGAGCGAAGCGAACGTCTCCGAGTTGATCGGGCGCGTGCAAGCCGAGTACTACGCGCCGCAAAACCGGCACGGCGTTCGCGAGAGGGCGGTGATGATCTCGACTCCCGGCGACGGGCTCGCGCAGCTCCGCACGGAATCCGTTTGGCGCGAAGCGGTCAAGCAATTCAACTCGCTGGGCCACGACGCGGCACAGTACCGGGCGCGCACAGCCGCCATGCTCGACCGCATGACGCCGGAGACGGCGGCCGGTGAAGTATGGCCGGTGATCGTGGCGGCCGGGAAAGGGACGCGGGCTCGCGAGACCGGACTAGACGTGCCGAAGCCCCTGGCGAAGATTTTGGGCGTGCCCGCCATCGTCCATGTGCTGCGCAACGTCCGCGCCGCCGCGCCCGGTGCGCGCCCGCCCATCGTGATCGTCTCGCCGGAGACGGAGGCCGAGGTCCGCGCCGCCCTGGCGCACGAAGAGGTGACGTTCGTCTTGCAGCCCGAGGCGCACGGGACCGGCGACGCAGTCCTTTGCGCGCACGACGTGATGCGCGACTTTCATGGGCGCGCGCTTGTCATCTGGAGCACGCAGCCCGTGGCCACACCGCAAACGATGCGGCGCACCTTGAAACTTGCCGCGCTCTTCGACTACGAGATGGTGCTGCCGACCGTTCTCAAGGCGCGGCCGTATGCGCCGCTGCTCCGAGACGAGCACGGCCGCGTCCGCGAAGCGCACGAGACGCGCCTGGAGACGGCCGACCGACCGCCGTTCGGCGAAAGCAATGTAGGGCTGTTCGTGCTCAAGAGCCAGACGATGTTCGCGGCGCTGCTCGAACTGAAGCGTCGTTACTGGGACGAAGCGCGGCGGCGTTACGAGCGGGCTCGTCACGAGCTGGGATTCCCGAATGAACTTATCAATTACCTCTGCGATCGGGAGGCCGGAGTCTTCGCGTGCCCCATCGCGGACGGCCGGGAGGAGCAAGGGATTAAAAACCTGGACGACATTGCCCGCTGCGAGCAGTTCATCGAAGAATTACGTCGAGAGCGACCTTGAAGAATTCGTGAAGTGCGGAACGCTCACGGGGCGGCGTCACTTTCGCGCCCGGAAGCGAGGACTATGGCAGCAGCCAATCAGATTAACGGCCCCAATCGTCGCCCGATTTCAAACTTGCGCTGGTGGATCGGCGGGCTGCTCTTCGCCTCGACGGTCATCAATTATCTGGACCGCCAGACGCTCGCCGTGCTCGCCCCCTTTCTGAAGAATGATTACCACTGGAGCAACGAGCAGTACGCCCTCATAGTCATCGCCTTCCGCGTCGCCTACTCAATAGGACAGACTGTGTCTGGCCGCCTGATAGACCGCATTGGGACGCGCAAGGGGCTGACGATCACCGTCATCTGGTATTCGATTGCGTCAATGCTGACCTCGCTCGCGGTGGGCCTGCGCAGTTTCGCCTTCTTCCGCTTCCTGCTCGGCGCGGGCGAGTCGGCCAACTGGCCCGCGGCCACGAAGGCCGTCTCCGAGTGGTTCCCGAAGCGCGAGCGCGGCTGGGCCGTTGCGCTCTTCGACAGTGGCTCGTCCATCGGCGGCGCAATCGCCCCGCTGCTGGTCATAGGGCTCTACAAATATTTCGGCGGCTGGCGTCCGGCCTTCATCATCACTGGCACGCTCGGTTTCCTGTGGTTGATCGCCTGGCGGCTTCTCTACCACCCGCCCGAAACGCACCCGCGCATCGGCGAGCAAGAGCGGGAGATGATCCTTGAGGACAAGCGCGAGCAGGAAGCGGCGGAGATTGGGACGGGGCGGCGCTTGAGTTGGGGCGAGTTGCTGAGGATGCCGCAGACGTGGGCCGTCATCGCGGCGCGCACGATGACTGATCCGGTCTGGTTCTTCATCACGGACTGGTTCGCCATCTACCTTCTGACTAAAGGCATTGACCCCGAACAGGGGTTGCTCGCCTTCTGGATTCCATTCGTCGCCGCGGACCTCGGCAACTTCTTCGGCGGCGGCATGTCCAGTTGGCTGATACGACGCGGCTGGCCGGTCCTTCGCGCGCGCAAGGCTGTGGTCGTCTTCGGTGGCCTCGGCATGACGCTCCTAATCCCGACGCTCTTCACCTCAAGCCTGTTCGCGCTCGCCGGCCTCTTCGCCGTCTCGACCTTCGCTTACGCCTCGTTCTCGACGATGGCGCTGGTGCTGCCGTCCGACCTCTACCGCAGCGATTCGGTCGCCACCGTGAGCGGCATGAGCGGGACGGGCGCAGGCATTGGGACGATCATCTCGACTTACCTGATAGGCTACGTCTCCGACCGCTACTCCTTCGAGCCGATCCTGCTGACGGCGAGCCTCATCCCGCTCGCCGGCATGGTGCTTGTTTTGCTACTCGTCCGGGAGAGGCGCCGCACGCCCGACCGGGCTGCGGGATAGTAGGAGCGAAGGATGTTGCCAATTCTGACTGGTTGAAAGTTTTTTTCGTTTAGCCGCCCTCTACGCTTTCATTTGTTTTCAATTAGCATCGGTTGCTGTCGGCGCCAATCTTGACAATCATCCGATGGCGCACGAATAATGCGCCGGGGCTTACGCGGGCGGCGGATGGGCCTTGGGTAAGGTGTATCCGCTGTCAACCTCGACTTCAAGGGGCAGTCGGCGACGCGACTGCGGGTCGTCGAAAGAGAGAGCGGCATGTTGAACCTGGAACGCCGGACTAAAATTCTGGAGCTGATCGAGAAGCACGGGCAGGTGGCGGTCGCCGACTTGAGCCGCCGCTTCAAGACCTCCGAAGTCACAATCCGCAACGACCTCAAGGCCCTGCACAGGCGCGGGCTGGTTCACAGGGCGCACGGGGGCGCTGTCAAGGTCGCGACGGTGAGCGTGGACCCCTCGCTCCGCATCAAGTCGGAGCTGCACGCGGACGAAAAGCGGCGCATCGGCGCAGCCGCCGCGGCCCTGGTTCACGACGGCGACTCCATCATCCTCGACTCGGGCACGACGACGCAGCAGATCGCCCGGCAGATTAAACACAAGCAAGACCTGAAGGTCATCACCAACGGCATCAACATCGCGCTGGAGCTGCTCAGCGCGAAGAACATCCAACTCATCCTGCTCGGCGGAATGGTGCGGCAGAACTCCTTCTCGGCAGTCGGCCACTTCGCCGAAGACATGCTCAAGCAACTCTCCGCCGACAAACTTTTCCTGGCCGTTGACGCCTGCGACGTGGAGTTCGGATTGAGCACGCCTAACCTGGAAGAGTCTCAGGTCAATCAGGCGATGGTGCGGATCGCTAAGGAGACGATTCTCGTCGCCGACTCAAGTAAGTTCGGGAAGCGCAGCCTCTCGCGTATCGTGCCGCTTCCTTCGATTGACACCATCATCACGGACCACGCGCTGCCCGAGGAAACGCAGGCGGAACTGCGCTCCTACAACGTCAAACTCATCCTCGTCTGACGGTACACTGTCACTAAAACTCAACGCGCACTAGTGAATCTTGACGTGCGAGACGACGCGGCTGATCGCGCCCCGCGGGCTCGGCGCGTCGGGCTTCAATCCCACATGGAGTGACGAGAAGAGGCCGAGGAGTTGTCCGACTATGACGTCCACCGGGGGCCTGTAGACATCTGCGATTTCCCGCCCAAAATCGAGCAAAATCGCATCTTTTGTTAACCCCGCAGTCTCCCCAACGCCCAGTCCGTTTGGCACAACCACGAGGCGCTTTTGTGTGAGTCCCTTGTCGCAAATCTCCTTCAGCAAATCCAGCTCGAAAGCCCTGCGCCGTGCGTCGCCCGAGAGAAAGCCGACGACCAGTGTCTCGTCGTCAATCGCGGAGAGCGGGCCGTGCCTGAAGCCTAGAAATGATTCTGAGAAAGTAACGATCCGGCCGGCGGTCAGTTCGAGCACCTTCAACCCGGACTCTATCGCCACGGCCTTGAGCGGCCCCGCGCCCAGAAAGCAGACCTTCGAGAACCCCTCTCGGACCAGGCGCTCGCACACGTCGGCCGCCGCCGGCAGAAGTCTCTGCGCCTCGGCCGCCAGTACGTCCAGCAGCGCGCCGTAAGTTTCTAAATCTCGCAGGTGCGCCAGGCAGTGGCCCGCCACGACCATGTTAGAGAACGAGCTGGTCATCGCGAGGCCGCGATCATTTACTTCGTCGTCTAGGACTATGCGGCAGAAGTTCGGTCGCCCGTTGAAGGCGCGCGCCATGCGCCCCTGCTCATTGCACGTGATGACGATCTGATGAATCGCCGGGTAACGGTCCACAGCCGCCTCCAACACGGCTACGCCTTCCGAGCTGTCGCCCGACCTGGAAAACGAAACCCACAGGTATGACCTTCCCGGAAGAAGGATGTCGTCGGCATTGGTTAGCAAGTCCGTGCTGGGAGTGGCCTGCACGGCGCAGCCCCAGGCCCTCTGCAAAAGTGCGGCCAGCGACCTCCCTATGTAGTCGGAGGTTCCGGCCCCGACTAAGAGTACGACCGGACGCTCCTGAGCTGCATGACTTAAACCGGCCTGGGCCAGAAACTGTCCGACCTCCGGGGCAAGGCGCCGTAACTTCTCGTAGCTTCGCCGCCAGGTCGCAGGCTGCTGGAAGATTTCGCGCGGGGTATAGACCAACCCCCGCGCCTCTTTCTCCGCAGCCGGAAGGGACAGGAGTTCGGACAAGGCATCCATCACAGCTTCCGCTCCTTACTTAAGTCGGAACCGTTAGAGCGAGGTTTCAGCCCTCGAAGAAAGTGCGCGGCCGAGAGTCCGAATGTCAGATTCCTTTTGCATTTCGGTTTCATATTATATTAAAATCCCCGGCCAATCGAAAGGAAACAAAAGCAAGGCTATAATATTTGAAAGAATCCCACCAGTTCAAGATGAAGCGGAGCTTAACGAAGGGCGGCGTGGTCGTGATAGGCGAGCTGAACGTAGACATGGTGGCGACGGGCCTGGCGGGGCCGCCCCGGATGGGCGCTGAGGTTCTCGCCGCGGATTTCGAGTTGGCGCTGGGGAGCGCTTCGGCCATCTTCGCTTGCGGCATGGCGAAGCTCGGACACGACATTATTTTCATCAGCCAGGTCGGGCGGGACGACTTCGGCGATTTCTGCCTGGACGAACTGCGGGACGCGGGCGTGGCGACGGATAACGTCTCGCGCAGGCGCGGCGTCAAGACGGGCGTCACTATCTCGCTCAGTACGCGCCGGGACCGCGCCCTGGTGACCTATCCGGGGGCGATTGCCTCTTTCAATTACGGGCAGTTGAAAATGGCTCTGCTCAAAGGGCAGCGCCATCTGCACATGACTTCCTATTTCTTGCAGGCGGGTTTGCGCCCCTCGTTTCCACAAATTTTCCAGGAGGCGAGGCGAATGGGTCTGACCACCTCGTTCGACCCCAACTCCGATCCAGAGCACGTTTGGGGCGAAGAGATCAACGAGGTACTGGCACAGACGGACGTGCTCTTTCTCAACGAGACGGAAGCGCGGCAACTGACGCGAGCGCGGGGCGTGCGGGGCGCGCTCAAAATTCTGGGCCGGGCTGTTCCCTGCGTGGTCATCAAGCTCGGCCCGAAAGGCGCGCTCGCGATTAGAGACGGGGAGGTCGCGTCCGCCCCCGGCTTTAAGGTTGAAGCCCTGGACACGACGGGCGCGGGCGATTCTTTCGCCGCCGGTTTCGTCTCGACTTATTTGCGCGACGGGTCTCTGGCCGAGTGTCTGCGCAACGGCAATGCCTGCGGCGCGCTGTCCACGCTGAAGGCGGGCGGGACGGCGGGGCAGCCCGACAGCCGTACGCTCAAGAGGTTCTTGAATACGCGGCGTGCCGCCAGGACTTCTTAAACGCATCGCTCGTCAATGTCGAAGATGAACGCGCAGCCAGTAGAGGGATTAAAACGGGCGTCAAAACTGACGCCGAGCGGCCCGCTGCTCGAAGCTGCACGGCGGGCGGGCCGAGCCGTGGCGGCGCTCAACTTCTATAACGCCGAGACGCTCCTCGCACACGTCCGCGCGGCGCGGGCGCTTCAGGCTTCGATCATTTTGCAGACGACCGAGTCAACGATTAACTACCTCGGGCTGCGCATGATCTTTGCGATGGCCCAGGCCGCGGCCGAAGAGATCGGCCAGCCGGTGGCGCTGCACCTGGATCACGGCGACAGTTACGAGCTGGCGGCGCGCTGCATTGATGTTGGCTACACCTCCGTCATGATTGACGGCTCACGGCTTCCCTTCGCCGAGAACTGTCAGCTTACGCGCCGCGTTGTCGAACTGGCACACGCGCGTGGGGTTTCGGTCGAGGGCGAGTTGGGGCACGTCGCGCACAACGACGAGGCCGGATGGGACGACATCACGCGCCTTTACACTCGCCCGGAGGACGCCGCAAGGTTCGTCCGGGAGACGAATGTGGACGCGCTGGCGGTCGCCGTCGGCACGGCGCACGGCTTTTACAAGGGCGAAGTGCGGCTTGATTTTGATCGCCTCAAACAGATTAGAGAGGCGGTCGGCGCCGAGGCGGCGCTCGTCCTCCACGGCGGGTCGGGCGTGCCCGCCGAACTGCTGCGGCGGGCGATTGAGTGCGGCATCACGAAGATCAACTTCGGCACCGAGTTGAAGAACGCCTTCACGCTGGCGGTCAAAGCATCGCTCGCATCCGGCGACGACATTGACTTGCGCAGGACGTTTGCGCCGGCCGTCAGCGCCGTCGAGGAGATTTCGCTGGAGAAGATTCGCATCTGTTCGGGGCAGTCCTGAGAAGTTAGCTGGACTTTATCCATCTACGCTGCATAGCAGAGCGTTTCTGTGAGCCGCTCCACTAATGAGCGCGGGACTTTTATCATGTCAGAGTCCGTTTTCGACATCTGAAAATGTTGATGCGACCACAACCATCGCCGTACCCAGGCAATCGTGTCCGAGAAAGTCGCACTCTGTTTGCCATACCATGCCGCGCGCCGGACTGGGACTGCTCGCTGCTTGAGCAGGCTGGCCGCCAGCAACGCCGTCAACGAGTACAAGCCCAACAAGCAGGGTGTCGTGCGCGCAATCGCTTTCTCAGACCACTGACGTTGCGTCTCGACTCCCAGATGCGCGCGCACCTCCTCGAAGGTGACCTCTACCGTCCAACGCAAGACGAACCATTCAAGTATCTGTTGCGGCTCAGCCTCCAGTTTCGTCGAGAGCAGAGCTTGCGTCTCGAACTTACCCACAGGGTCACGCACCAGCACCCAGCGGATTGGAACGGCGGGCATGCCAGCGTGATACCAGACGCATGTCCCAGAGACGACTTCCACTTGGCGCTCGCCTGCACCATACCACGCGCGGACTCTCAGTTGTTGCCAGCGAGTCTTTGGGGCAGCGGCTACTTGCTTCAAAGTCGGCAGACGCCTGCCTTTCTTGCGCGGTCGCCCCATCTGAGTTCGCTTTCTCTCAGACGCCGGTTCATAAAGCGCGGCATCGAGCCGCAAGCGGGTGATGAGACAGACCTGCTGGCGCACGGCCTCCAACAACTCAAGAGCAGCAAAACTGCTGTCGGCGACGACTACCACTTCGCGCTCGGGCAACCATCGCTTGACCAACAGCAGCATCTGGCGAGCGCGCTCGGTCAACTTCTGATGCCTGCGTCCGCGCTCTTTGTGGTAACGCTCAGATGGGCACAGCGCGGTCAGAAAGGGGAGCGCCCAAACACGACCAGCCCACGGAATCTCGACCAGGAGCATCAAGGAGAGCCAACGCAAACCGCTCGCCTTGACGAAATGCGAATGACTGGAGCGCACCGGGTCACGGTAAATGCCTTTGGCCTTGATCTGGTCGCCGCGCCGTCTTTCAATAGTGTCGTCGAGTCCCAGCACCAGCACTCCAGCGGGCGCAAATGCCGTCAGCAGCAGCCAAAGCAAGAGGCGACTGGCAGACAGCGTAGACCAGACAGCGCGACTCAGGACGCGATGATAGTTCTGAAAGTGCTTCTCCTGACTTTTGCCCATGACGCGCAGGACGGAAGTGACGGTGCGCTTTCGCGGAGCAAGGATCGCGCCCATGAGCAAGAGCTGAGCGTGCTGGAAAACAGGCTTGGAGAAGAGGGGCGCGAATGCTACCATCAGGGCCATAAACTCGCAGGGCATGGTGAGCCTCCACTGACTTTTTCTTGGTCGAAACGGTCAGCAGCTTACGCGCCCTGCGTTTTCTTTTCAAAGATCAAAAATGGATAAAGTCCAGGTTAGAGCCTGTTTGAAAACCCGGACTCAACCCTTTGCGCCTTTGGTTTTTCTTTATTTGCGCCTTTGCGTGAACGGCTGTTTCTCGCAAAGGCGCAAAGGTAAGACGTAAGGCGCAAAGAGTTGAGTCAATGCCTGGGTTGAGTTTTCAAACAAGCTCTCAGAAAAGCCAAAACGAAAGGGCGTCAGCTATCGCATGACAAATTTCAACTGGCTGTTGGACGGAAGCATTGTCGGGGTGTACTTGCTGGCGACGATGATCGCTGGCCTGATGGTGCGCAAGTATGTGGGCAAGGTGGAGCACTTCCTCGTGGCCGGGCGCGAGATGGACGTTTACCTCGGCATCGCCTCGCTGGCCGCCACCGAGTTCGGCATCGTCACCTGCATGTACACAGCCCAGAACGGATTCGAGAAGGGTTTCGCGGGCGCGACGCCGGGCATCCTGATGGCGCTGGCGATGCTCGTCGTCGGCCTGACGGGGTTCGTCATCAAGCCGCTGCGCGACTCCGGCGTCATGACCATCCCCGAACTCTTCGAGAAGAGGTTCGGCCAGCGCATACGCTGGGCCGCGGGCGTCGTCATCGTGCTCGGCGGCCTGCTCAACATGGGCGTCTTCCTGCGCACGGGCGGGCAGTTCCTGGTGCTGGTCGCGGGCCTAGACGTGCGGTATCTGGAAATCATGATGACGGCGCTGCTCATCGGCGTGGCCGTCTACACTATCTTGGGCGGGATGCTGTCGGTCTTAGTAACTGACTTCATGCAGTTCGTCGTGATGAGCGCGGGGCTGATTGTCGTCACGATTCTTATTCTGGTGAACGTCGGGTGGGAGAAGATGGTCTCGACCGTCGAGACGCGTTACGGGGCGGGGGGCTTCAACCCTTTCGTCAACGAGACGATGGGTTGGCAGTACGTGCTCTTCAACGCCATGCTGAACACGGCGGCCGTGCTGACGTGGCAGACCATCATTGCGCGCGTGCTCGCGGCCAAGGACACGGAGACCGGCCGCAAGGTCTATACGCGCACGAGCTTCTTCTTCGTCTGCCGTTTTCTGATTCCGGGCATCTGGGGCATCGCCGCGCTGGCGACCCTGGGGCCGGTCGCCAACACGCTCGAAGCGATGCCGAGCTATCTGAGCACGGCGGTCCCGGCGGGGCTGATGGGCCTGCTCATCGCCGCGATGCTGGCGGCGGACATGTCCACGGACTCCTCCTACATGCTGACCTGGGGGAGCGTCATCTACAACGACATCATGGCCCCCTTCCGCAAGACGAAGTGGTCGGAGAAGAAGGGGCTCTTCTGGAACCGCACCATCATCGCGCTCATCGGCATCTTCCTGCTGCTCTACGGCCTCTGGTATCCGCTCAAAGGAGACCTCTGGACGTACCTCGGCGTGACAGGCACGATTTACCTGGCGAGCATCTCCGTGCTGCTGATTGCCGTCTGCTACTGGCGGCGGGCCAATAACTGGGGCGCGGCCGCCGCCATCTTCATCAGCGCCGTCATCCCCGTCACCTATCTCGTCATGGAACAAGTCCCGTCCACCGCAGGAATCGCCAAGAGCATCGGCCCGTACTACTCAGGCATCGCTACCTACTTACTTTCAGGTGCGGCGATGGTCGTCGGGTCATTACTGAAACCGCGTTCCCGAACCGCTCCGCGAGAGGAGGTGGCGTGATGGGTCGTTACTGGTTCTGGTGGATTCTGGCTATGGCTTGTGTTGCCTGGTACTCGACCATCACGGTCTACGTCGCCATCAAGGGTGTGGCCGACATCAAGCACATGCTCGCCCGCCTCGACGCCACGAAGGCGCGTGAAGAAGCCGAGAAGAAGAAAGACTGAAACTCGGCGGCTCCTTTGGCCGCCGGAGGCTAGTTTTATGCTCATCTGCGTCAGCCCTAATCCAGCGATTGACCGCCGGCTGCGGCTCGAAAGCATCGCGGTCGGCGGGGTGAACCGCGCGCTCTCGGCGCAGCCGTTTCCGGGCGGCAAGGCCGCGCACGTCGCGATGGCCGCGCGCGCGCTCGGCGAAGAAGTGATGTGGCTCGGCTTTCTGGGTGGGGCCGCGGGCGAAGAGTGTGAGAGCGGCTTGTCGGACCTGAGGATTCCGGTCACCATCGTCCGCACGCGCGCCGAGACGCGCGCCAATCTTGAGATCATCGCGGACGACGGGACGGTCACCGAAATCTTAGAGCCGGGCGGCGGCGTCACAGACGGCGAGGTCGAGCGGCTGCTCACGGCCTGCGCAGAAATCTTCGCAGAGGGCGGCGCAGGCTCGCAGGTCGCCCTCTCCGGGAGCCTGCCGCCGGGAGCGCCCGCGGATTTTTATGCCGAGCTGATTCGCCTCGCGCACGCGTACGGTTGCCGCGCGCTGCTCGACACGAGCGGCGCGGCGCTGCGCTGCGGGCTTGAGGCCGCGCCCGATCTGGTGAAGCCGAATCGCGAGGAGGCCGCGTGGTTTTCGGGTGGCCCCGTCCGCGACGCGGGCGCGGCTGCCGAGGTCGCGCAGCGCATGTTGGAAGCGGGCGCGCGCAGCGTCTGCGTCTCGCTCGGCGTTGACGGGGTGGTCTGGCAGCGCGACGAAACTTGCGCGCCCCTGGTCTCGCAGCTCCCTCCAATCGCAGGGCGCTCGACCGTCGGCTGCGGCGACGCGACCCTGGCCGGCTTCGCGGTCGCTCACGCGCGGGGCTTGAGTGACGAAGAGGCGGTCGGGCTGGCGGTCGCGTGCGGCTCGGCCAACTGCTTGGCCCCCGCGCCGGGTCTGATTGATCCGCGCGAGGTCGAAAGAATCGCGAGGCAGGTTTCGGTGCAGCGGCTTCAGTCGGAATGCCGCAGCAGGTTGTGACGAGGGGGAGCCGCTAGAGATGATACGATTGGCATTGTTGGGCTGCGGCGAACATTCCAGGGAGAGCCACGCCGCGCCCCTCGCGCATTACGCCGCCTCACACCCCGGCGAGATTGAACTCGTCGCGGCCTGCGATCTAGACGGCGAGCGCGCCGCCGCCTTCTGCCGCGACTTCGGCTTCGCGCGCGCTTATACGGATGTCGAGAAGATGCTGGCGGACGGAGGCGTTGACGCTTGCGTCTCCGTCATGCCGGTTGAGCGCATCGTCGAAACGAGCGTCCGCTTGCTTGAGCGCGGGGTGCCGTGCGTTATCGAAAAACCGCTCGGGGCCTCCGCGGCCGAGGTCGAGCGGCTGGCGCGCGTGGCGCGCGAGACCGATACGCCGCACATGGTTTCGGTCAACCGACGCTTCATGCCGTACCTCAATCGCGCTCGCGCCTGGGCCGAAGAGCTTGGGCCGCTTCAGTACGTCCGCGCGACGCAGGTGCGTCACAACCGCAGCGAGCCGGACTTCGTCTGGACGACGGCTATCCACGTCCTCGACGCGCTGCGGCACATCGCCGGCGAAGTTAAAATCTTCGACGCGGAAGTGCAGCGCCGCGCGGGGCTCTCGACGCCCTGGTACGTCATCTCGCTGCGCTTCGAGGGCGGGGCCGTCGGGCAGATCGAAGTCCTGCCGACCGCCGGCATGATCGAAGAGTCTTACGAGCTTTTTGGCGAGGGCTTTCGCGCGCGCGTCGTGGCCGGGTCGGGCACGCAGCGCGCCCTGCAATGCTGGCGCGGCGGCCGGCTCGAAGTGGACGAGCGCGCCTCGGACGACGAGCCGGAACACCTGCGCAACGGCTCTTACGAGGAAGTCGTCGAGTTCGTCCGGGCGCTCAAATCAGGCGCGCGTCCCAGCCCCACGGTCGAAGACATCCTGCCCTCGGCGCACATCTGCTTGAGCATTGCTGAAGAAGTCGCTCGCCAAATCGAAGCGAAATCCTGAAGCGGGCGGCGCTGTCGAGCTAAGGGCGCGTCTCAAAGAACACCTATGAAAAAGTTTCTGTCTGCCTCGCTCTCATTTCTGGTGCTGGCTTCTTTCACCGCGCCCGGCCGCGGGCAAGAGCAACAGGTCGGAGTCGGCGGGAGCGCGTTTCACAAAAACGACATCACCTATTCGACCGAGGTCGTCACGCCGCATGTCGAATGGGCGACACGGCTTCCGGGCGGCCCCATCAAAGGATTCTTCATTCCATCGGTCCAGTATGGCCGCGACATGGTCGAGCTGATGCAGCGCCTCTCGTTGGAGCCGACCACCGTTTCGATAGACCGCAACTGGGACACCAACTGCTGGGGCATAGGCGACTACTACGGGCACGAATATCGCGGCGACCGTGACGACTTTCAAATCGTTTACGGCTACGTCGAAAAAGACCTGGCGGGCAACGCCCCGTTCGAGGTGATGGTCATTCCCGGCCTCAACGGCTGGTCACGCCTGACGCGCGCGACGCGAGATGCAATCTTGCGGCGCGTACAGGAGGGCGCTGGTCTCGTCCTCCTGCACCCGTTCGTCGGCGACGTGAAGGGACACCCGTTCAAGGGCGACGAGGCGGAGCCGGACGCGCGCCTCTGGGACATCTCGCCGCTGGTCGGCGTCGCGGACGACACGGTCACCGAGCGCGGCTACCCCGAAATCAACCAGGACGCCGTGACGAAGGGGAAGTGGGAACTGGGCCAGAAACATTTCATCACCGACGGGCTGCCGCTTGAGCTTCTGCCGGAAGGAAACGTCGGCAGCTCTTTTTACAAGTACAGGGCGGGCGGCGACGTGCTCGTCAAATCGGGCGAACATCCGGTGGTAGCCGTGAAGAATTACGGCAAGGGGCGCGTGGTCGCGCTCGGCTACGTCGAGGAGGGCTTCACGCCGCAGAGCGTCAATCCCGTGGAGACGAAAATCTACTGGGACTACTGGGAGTACCAGTACGCCCTGCTCGCGCGCTCGATTCTGTGGGCAGCGAGACGAGAAACAAGTGTCAGCATCAATTCGTTGACCGCAAGGGACACGGACAGTTCAATCGTCAAACTCGTACTCACGGCCGACCAGCCGCGTCGAGTGGAGATAGAGGTCTGGGGGAAGAATGAGTTCGGCCAGGGGCTCGGCTCACATAAAGTGTCGAAGGAGCTTTCTGCCGGGAGTAATACGATTGAGATTCCCGCGGACGCTTTGCGGCCCGTCACGGGTTGGCCCGGCGGGAGGCAGATTTTCAACGTCCGCATCCGCGACGCGCGCTCCCGTGCGGCGCTCAACTGGGGCGCGGCCACATTCCAGACTCCGAAGCGCGCGATGATGACGCTGGCCCGCGCGGCCGTGGACGTTTATAAACGCGGCGAGACGCTGAGCGCGGTGCTGCGCTCGACGGGAGACCTTCAGGGCTTGCAGATGCGCATGAATGTCTCGGACGACATGGGTCGTTTGCTCGCCGTCGTCTCCAGGCCCGCGCGCGGCGAGCGGACGCTGACTTACACGCTGACAAACTTTCTGGGCAAGTTCGCGTTCGTCACGGCCGAACTGGTTGACGAGCGCGGGGCCGTCGTGGATCAGTTGCGCGCGAAGCCCGTGATGGTCGTCCAGGACGTGCGCCGCCCCAAGGAGTACACGGCGCTCGTCTCGTTCGGCGGGACGAAGCACTACCTGCAAGACGCGCAGATGCGCATGGTGCGCGGGGTTGCCGCCGACACAGGCTTTACGTGGGGCGGCGATGTGGACAACTCGCTCAACGTCCCGCGCGGGACGTTCGGCGTTTACTGGTACGACCGCGGGCCGACCACGCCGGAGGGGATGGAGAAGGCCATCGCCGAGTACGAGCGGACGGGCGACTTCGAGGCGCTCGGCTACCTGACGAAGAAAGAACTCTTCAAGCGCACCGGCGACAAAAAGTTCCTACAGCGCACGCCGACGTTCAACGACCCGGCCTTCATGCAAAAGCTCTCGGACATCGTGCGCGCGACGGCCCGCAACAAGGCGCGCTATCAGATGGACTACTACTTCGTCGGCGACGAAGGCTCGCTCACCTCGTACGGCGATCCGGTTGACTTTGATTGGAGCCCGCAAACGCTGGCACAGTTTCGCGAGTGGCTCAAAGGTGAGTACGGGACGCTCGATGCGCTCAACAAAGAGTGGCGCACGAGTTTCAAAGACTGGAAAGAGGTCGTGCCTTTCACGACGGAAGAAGCGCGCGCGAGCGGCAACTTCGCCCCCTGGGCCGACCACCGCACGTTCATGGAGATAACTTTCGCGCGTGCCTACCAGGCAGCGCGCGACGCTGTCTTAGAGGGCGACCCCGCGGCGCACATCGCCGTTTCAGGCACGCAGGCGACCAACGCCTACAACGGCGCGGACTGGTATCGTCTGGATCAGGTGATTGACGATTTCCTCTCCTACGACGGCGGCAACCAGTGGGACATGCACCGCTCGTTTGCCAAGCCCGGCTCGATGATCGGCTTCTGGACGGGCTACGGCTCTTCGGGCCTCGCCGTGCAGAATGCAATCTGGACGGCGGCGATTCACAACGTCCTGCACCCGAACATTTTTTGGATGTACTCATTCCTCGACCCGGACATGACCTACTCGAAATCCGCGCGCGACATGGGCGTGGCCTTCAAGTCGCTCAAGTTCGAGGGCATCGGGAAACTCTTGATGGAGGCTGAGCGGCAGCAGGACGGCATCGCCATACACTATTCGATGCCGTCCGTGCGCGGGGCAAGTATTCTGGGGCTTCATCGCCGCAGCAGCGATGACGACGACGAGACGCCGCAGGACAAGACGGCCACGAGTTTCGCCGCCAACCGCGATGGCTGGGTGCGTGCGGTCAAAGACCTGGGGCTCCAGTTCGATTTCATCGCCTCCGAACAGATCGAGAAAGGCGGGCTCAGTTCAGGCAAGTACAAGGTTCTGATTCTGCCGCTCTCGCTCTCGCTTTCAGTGGAAGAGGCGAAGGCCATAGAGGCTTTTGCTCAAGCGGGCGGTGTCGTCATCGCCGACGCTGGCGCGGGCCTCATGGACGAGCATTGCGCCTGGCAGCCGAACAATCAGTTGAACGAGTTGTTCGGCATCGCTTCCGCGCCCGCCAAAGAGCGCGGCTTCAAAGCAATCGCCGGAGAAGCGACCGCGACGGATGAAGGAGCGCGTTGGGGATTAAGTGCGAAGGGGTTGAGCGGCCTGATTGTCGCCGAGCCTGACATCAAGGCCGCGGGAGCAACGGCGCTCGTGCGCGTCGGCGGCGCGGACGCAACGTTCGCCCGCCGCGTAGGCCGTGGCTGGTCCATTTATCTCAACCTGCTGCTGGACAAGTACCCGAAGCAGCGAGCCAAAAAGTTCGGCGGCGCTGGTTACCGCTCGCTCGTTAACACTCTGCTCGCCCGCGCGGGCGTGCGCCCCGCGATTGAAGTCTTCTCGGCCGACGGCAAGCGTCTGACGCAGGCGCAGGTGGCGCGCTACCGCTTCGGCGACACGGAAGTTCTGGCAATCGTTAAAGAGAACGTCGCTCTTGAGGGAATCGTTGGCCTTGACGGCGTTCGCACTTACACGGATGCCGGTCTGGGTAAAGTCGCAAGACAGGAGATTACAATCAAGCTGCCGGGCAAGCTCTACGTCACGGACGCACGCGAAGGCGGTCGGCTGGGCCGGACCGATGTAATCCATTCTTCCGTGATTGTCGGCGACGCGGCCGTGTTCGGCCTGAGCCCGACCGAGAATAGAATCACGCTCACCGGCCCCGCCGCGGCCTCGCTCGGCGACCAGCCGGTCTTTACCATCACGTCCCAGACGATTGGGCGGCGACTCGTTCGCTGCCACGTTTTCGCGCCCGACGGCTCTATGCTGCCCGCCTACTCAAGCAACGTGCTGATGGGCAGCGCGACGGCGACCGTCGTCCTTCCCTCGGCGCTCAACGACGCCGCCGGCATCTACACCCTGCGCGCGACGGACGTGGTGACGGGCGCGACCACCGAGGCGAAGATTACGTTGAAGTGAGACATGCCGATTGTCTTGAAAGACAGGCTCAACCCTTTGCGCCTTTGGTTTTTCTTTTGTTGCGCCTTTGCGTGAACGGCTGTTTCGCGCAAAGACGCTAAGGGAAAACTTAAGGCGCAAAGGGTTGAGTCATTCAGTCTGTTGAGTGAAAGCGCATGAGTGAGTTTCCCCTTCTACACGTCGGCAAGATACGCGAGGTGGAAACATTTCGTGAACGCCTACAAGAACTTCAAATCTCGATTCCGTGTGACCGGGACTTGATCGTCGGCGGCGCGTCACCGCTCGCGCAGTCACTTCACATGGACGGGATTGAGTTGGGGAACCGTTTCAGTATTCATCCGATGGAGGGTTGGGACGGGACATCCGACGGGCGGCCCACCGAGCGTACGCTGCGGCGCTGGCGGCGCTTCGGTGCGAGCGGCGCGAAGCTCATCTGGGGAGGCGAGGCGGTCGCGGTCAGCCACGACGGCCGCGCCAATCCGAATCAACTTCTCATTAATCAAGACACGCTCGCCGATCTTGTGCGACTGCGCGAGGCGCTGGTCGAAGAACACTGTCAGGCAGTCGGCTCCGCCGAAGGCTTGCTCGTCGGCCTGCAATTGACGCACTCCGGGCGTTACAGCCGCCCCAATGTCCAGGACAGACCTGAGCCGCGCATCCTTTATCATCATCCGATACTGGACGAGCGTCTCGGCCTGCCAAGAGATTACCCTCTACTGACCGACGTTGAAATCCGCGGCATCATAGAAGACTTCACGCACGCGGCTCGGCTGGCACACGAGGCGGGTTTTGATTTCGTGGATGTCAAACACTGCCACGGTTATCTGGGGCACGAGTTCTTGAGCGCGCACACGCGCGCGGGCGATTACGGCGGCAGCTTCGAGAATCGGACGCGGTTTCTGCGCGAAGTCGTAGAGGGCGTGCGCGCCGTTGCGCCGGGTTTGCTCCTGGGAGTGCGTCTCTCGGCGTTTGATACGATTCCCTTCCGGCCGGACCCGCAGCGCAGCGCGCCAGGACGACCCGGTCCAGGCGTACCTGAGCCCTTCGACCAGCTTCTCCCCTATCGCTGGGGTTTCGCCGTCAACGCGTCTAACCCTGTCGAGCCTGATCTCACGGAGGCCGTGCAATTCCTCTCCCTGCTAGACGAGTTAGGCATCAGGCTCGTCAACATTTCGGCGGGGAGTCCATACTACAATCCACACATCCAGCGCCCGGCGCTCTATCCACCCTCGGATGGCTACCTTCCACCCGAAGACCCTTTAGCAGGCGTGGCCCGGCAGATGCAGATGACTCGCCAACTGAAGCAGCAGTTTCCGCGCCTGCTCCTGGTCGGGTCGGCTTATACTTACCTGCAAGACTTTCTGCCGCACGTGGCGCAGGCGGCGGTGCGCGAAGGCTGGGTGGACTCTGTGGGCCTGGGGCGCATGGTGCTTGCCTACCCGACGCTGCCGCTCGACCTAATCGGCGGCCTGCCGCTTCAGCGCAAGAGTGTGTGTCGGACTTTCAGCGACTGCACGACAGCGCCCCGCAACGGGCTGCCGTCGGGCTGTTACCCCTTGGACGACTACTACAAGCAATCAGACGAAGCGGCACAGCTCAAGCTATTGAAGAATCGCCGCCGTCGGACAGTGAGTGAGTGACTGACTTAGAATCATGAGAGTCGAGGATATGATCGGGCGGCTGCGCCCGCGACGAAAAATACACGGCGCGGCCGCCGCGCTCTTGCCTTTCGAGGAGGACGGGCGCATCGCCGTCGAAGCCTTCCAGCAACACCTGCGCGCCACGCACGAGGCCGGACTGACGAACGCCGTCAACATGGACACAGGCTACGTCAATCACCTGACTGACGAGGAGCAGCTTCGTGTCCTCCGCTGGACGCGAGAGGCTCTGGGCGCAGGCACGACCTTCATCGCCGGCGCTTACATAGAGGGCCGCGACGGTGACATTACTTCTCTCTACCGGCGGCGGATGGATCAAATAGTCGCTCACGGCGCGACCCCCATCATCTTTCAGACCGCGCGGCTTCACGGCAAAACGACGCGGGAGAAGGTCGCCATCTACCGGGAGACGTGCAAGGGTTACCCGGAGGTCCTGGGCTTTGAGCTTGGTCGTATGTTCGCGCCGAGCGGCGAGATTTTTGACGCGGAGATGGTGCGCGCCCTGATGGACATTCCAGAACTGAAGGGCATGAAGCACTCGTCCCTGGATCGTCTCGTGGAGTTGCAGAGGCTGGAACTGAGAGACGCCGTGAGGCCGGACTTCCGCATCTACACGGGCAACGACCTCGGCATCAATATGATTGAGTACGGCTCTGATTACCTGCTGGGGCTCGCGACCGCCGCACCGGAGAGATTCGCCGCGCGCGACCGATTGTGGGAAGCCGGCGACCCGGCTTATTACGCGCTTTCGGACAAGCTACAGCACCTCGGCAACGTCATGTTCCGCGACCCCGTGCCGGCTTATAAACACTCCATAGCAATCTTCCTACACCTGCTGGGCCGTATACCGTCCCCGCGCACACACTCGCACGCCCTTCGCCGACCCGAATGGGAGACGGACATGCTGCGCCACTGCGCGCAACTTTTGGCGTAGACACTCGAACCGGAAAAGGTAAGCTCGCGATTTCAGTTGCGCCAACTCTGCGCCAAGTAGAACAGAGAGCGTGAGGGATAAAGAAAGCGCCGACTCTCTAAGCGGCCGAACTTATAAAGAAGTGGCGGAGAGGGTGGGATTCGAACCCACGGTGGGCGTTAACCCACTCCGGTTTTCGAGACCGGTCCGCACCCTCAGCCCTGCGCGTAATAGCTAGGAATTGCTAAGAATTTCAAACAACCGGCGGCCGTCAAAGCTCAGCTCGTCTTAACAATTACTGGCACATCATTACGCCATCTTCGCGCCAAGTGTGAGAAGTAAGAGCGGGGGAAACGGAACGTTGTTTTAGTCCTGGACAAAAAGAAAGTCGCGTGCGGATTTAAAGCGCAGACCGCAACCCGTGTCAAGGTAACCGAGAGTGCCGCGTATAGCGCGAATTCGCGCCCGGCGTTGTACAATTGGCATAGGAACTAATCTGGAAGGAACAGTTCCTGAGCACGCCGCACTTGACCGACGCACCGGGAGGGCGCTTCCGTTGGGGGGGGGAACAAAGTGAAGACGCGCTGGCTCTTTTTCGGATTCACCTTCTGCTTTCTCTTTTTCTCACTAAATCTCCTATCGCCCTCTACGCCGTCCAGCCGGGTGCCGTTGTCCAGGAAAATGTCCTCCCAGCCGTCGTTGTGGTAATCAATGAAGGCAGCGCCGCTCCCCGTAGTCTCCAGCAGGTATCTGTTCTTGTGCTCGTCCCCGTAGATTGTCTTCGTCGTGATGCCGGCCTTCCCGGCCACGTTGACGAACGTCACCCCCAGACTGTTCTTATCAGCTACGGGCGCAAGGAGGACGGTCAGCACGCGGCAAAGGAGCAGAGGGGATGAGATTCCGCTGAATGCTCGCAGGCAGAACTTCTCCATTACAGATACGGCTTGACTCGGATGTCCGGTGATCTGTGGCTACTCATAAGCCGGCATTTGTCTCCGGCGTGAGCGCGGGCGCGAACGCGACTCCCTCGTTAGCCCAAATAATACAAGGCCACGCCCTAAAATCATAGCGCAGGCTGACCGCTTATCACTTTTGAGGAGCAGTCAACCACTTGAAGAGTCTGAGGCGGGGAGGCGGCAGGTGCTCGCGGACGAACTTGGCCGTGAGCCTGACCCTCTTCGACATCCTTCGCCAGTAGTAGGAGCCGATGCGCGCCAGTGACAGCCGCGCCCCTTTGGTCTTGCTCTTGAGTCTCACTTTCGGCTCTTCTTCTACGGCCCTCCCGACGCTCGTCCAGAGCAGCAGCGCCACCCCGACCAGCAAGTACATCCGCTCGACGAACTCGGCCTTGGTGAACTGCGTCCACTTCAACTTCAGGCCGAAGCGGCTGCCCTTGGCATCTCTGAACTGTTCTTCAATGCCCATCCTTCTGTCATAGTAGCTGACAATCTTCGAGACCCGGTTGGTCAAGTCAGTCGCCAGCCACCAGACTTCCTTGGCCCCCTTCGCCCAGACGCCGATGAGGCGGACACGGACGGCCTCGTCCGAGCGGAGGAGGACGAAGCCGAGGTCGCGCCGCTCGCCTTCGTTGACCTCTAACGTCTTGAGCAAACAGGCTCTGTCGCGCAGATGCACCGTCACGTCGCGCTTCAGACGCACGACGAAGTGCTGCTTCAGCTCGCCGAGTTTGCCGAGCCACCCCACCCGATGAAAGCCGCGGTCACAGAGCCAGACGGCCGAGACCCCGGCCGCGCGGAGCCGATCTACCACCAACCGCAAGAAGGTCTCCTCATAGAGGTTCTGCGAGCGCGCAAGGTTGCGACTGACACAGGCCGAAGAAGCGACCGGAATAGAGCGCGTGCCCGTGCAGACCGAAGCCGTCAAGACTGAGAAGCGCCCCTGCCAGCAAGTCCAATCCAGCGCCAGCAGCAAGGAGCCGCCACGCCCGCCCAGCAAGCGCAACATCTGCTCGGTGAGCAGCCAGTTGTCGAAGCGAGTGTTGCGGAGAAAGCGATAGAGTCTGGTCAAAGCACTGCCGAGTTGGACATCCGTCAAGCAGGAGAGTTGACCGGCGATGGCGAAGCTGGAGGCTTGTGCGGCTTGGCAGAGGGCGGCTACGAGCGCGGCACAAGTCTTCTGCTGCGAAAGGCGAAAAGGTCTTAACAAAGAAGAGAGGATAGGGTAGTGTCTGAGAGGGTTCATGGCTCTGTCTCCGGTAGTAAATTGGGCCTAGACACCTCAACTTCTACCACAGAGCGGTGAACCCTTCATTATTCTCCCTCCAAAAGTGATAAGCGGTCAGGTAGCGCCGGATATTGACATTTGCCTATGACGGGAATATGTTGCCTGCAACTCAAGGGTACAGTACTCCCGACAAGAACTTTTCTTTCCTCGCAACCTGTTCGATAGTGCGATGCAGCCACACGAGTTCGGACAGGCGCGCTTCTCTAACCCGACTGTAAAGACGTTTAGGTGGTCAACTGATTTCAAGTTTTGAAGTCCGACGCGCCCGGACGGCCTCGCCTCGGTATTAGCCGCAGCGGCAAACAGGAGCAGCAGGAGTCGCCGTTAAATGTCTTCCGTCTGGAACAAGATTGATTCCGGTCTTTCCTCGATATATTCGAATTACGGCAATGATATATTTGACTCACCTGAAGGCCGATGATAGTTGAAGAGACTTTGGATTAAGCACGTCTGGCGAGCTGAATTGGATGACGGGTGAGTCAACTATATTATTGCCCAATAAAGACTGCCAAGGGCTCCTACAGGGCTTGGGCGTGATTCATGCTAAACGAGAGTTAGTGACCATAGGCTTCATCTTTATAAGGCTGATGTCAATTAGAAATTGTTAATCAAAGCTCGCGAACACGACGCTCAAGCTCCCGGACTATCACAGCCGGGTCGTTGTGCTCGTCAAATTTAACCGGCTCACCGAACACAACTCTCACCAGGCCGCGCGGGGCGAAATACTGCCCCCTCGACTTGAGTTCGTACAAGCCGTGTAGCTTCACCGGCACGACCGGCACGCGCAGGTCTTTGGCTAACAGTCCGACGCCGCTTTTGAATGCGCTCATCGTTATCTGCCCGCGTGGTGCGCGCTCACCTTCCGGGAAGACGAGCACGCTCTCGCCGCGGTCTACGCACTCGCCCGCGTAAGCGAAACTGCGCCGGAAGCCGCCCAGCTTCGGCAGCGGAAAGACGTGGAAAAATGTATTGACCAAAACGTACTGTGCCAACATCCTCAATCGCGCGAACCGGCCGGTCCCGCCAGGCGGATAAAGCCAATCGCGCAGGCGCTCCCCCTCCATCGCAATCGCCAGGCGGTGGCGCAGACGTGCGGGGAGAGCTGTGAGAATAAGCGCGTGGTCAGCCAGTGTGACGTGGTTGGCGACGAACATGACGGGGCCGGTGAGGCCATCCAGACGGGCGCTTCCGCTGACGCGCATGTAGCTCATCGCGCGCGTGATCGGCAGGATAATAGGGTAGAAGAGAAGCGCGCGGACCCAAGTTACGGGGAATTTCCTGGCCCACTTCGGATAAGGGTATGGCGCAACTCGTTCCCCTACGGGGCCGCGAAAGAGCCGCCCCACATCGCCGACGGTTGTTGCCGCAGTGAACGCCGCTTCGTTAAGCTCGACTCCGTATCGTTCTTCGAGCGCGCTCAATAACTCTACGCGCCCCAGCGAGTCTAGCTTTAAGTCGGTCGCAAGCTTCGCCGCGGGGCCGATGTGAGCGGGAAGCTGACAGCCGCCGATGCGCGCCGCCTCGGACAGAATGAAGGTGTGCTCGCCCTCGTGCATCGCCCGATCTTCTTTGCTTCCCTCCTCCGCCTTTAAGCTCGCAGCAACAGTCGCTGCGACTTCGCGTTTGAGCACCTTCTGCGTCGGGGTACGCGGAAAATCCGGCTCCGGCCAGACGTACCAGCGGCGAATCCGTTGATACTCGGCTAGCTGCTGATTAGCACGGCTGACTGCGGCGGCGATGTTCGCGCTGGCGTCGCGCAGGATGAGCACCGCGAGCGGCTCAGCGCCGCTCGCACCTTTCCACTCGATGACGCAGCTTGCGCTCACTTCCGGTTGACGGTTGAGCGCTGTCTCAAGGTCTTCCGGGTAAATGTTCAGGCCCGCAGCGGTGACGATGACGTCCTTCTTGCGCCCCTTGAAGTAAAGGTTGCCGGCGTCGTCCATCTCGCCGATGTCGCCTGTACGGAGCCACCCGTCGGCGGTCGTCCGCGTGTCACCTTCTGCCGACCAGTAGCCCGGCGAGACGCTCGCGCCCCGCACCAAAATCTCACCTGTTTCGTCCAGCTTGAATTCGGAGCCGGGCATCACCCGGCCGACCGAGCTGCGACTCTGTTTGAAGGGGTATGTGACCGTGATGAGCGAGGCGGTCTCCGTCATGCCGTAACCCTGAAGGACTGCGAAGCCCAGCCTCTGCCAGAACGTCTCGGTCGCCTCGTCGAGCGTCGCACCGCCCGCGACGAAGGCCCAGAACTTCAAGCCGAAAAGATTGTGCACGCGCCTGAACGCCCACCAGCGCCGCAGAAAATGCCTGCCGGCGGCCGACGAGAGTCGCGCTTGCAACTCTTTCGCCCCGCCGCGCGCGGCGTAGTCTCGCTCAACCCAGTCGCGCAAACCCTCTAGCATTCGCGGCACCAGCACTATGACTGAAACGGCTCTTTCGCGCGCCGCGCGGGCGACCTCCGCCGGGTTTAGTGAATCCTGAAAGTGAACTTCGCCGCCGATGAGTTGCGGCACGAAGAGGCCCATGAACTGGCCGAAGACGTGGCTCAGGGGAACAAGGCTCAGGAAGCGTATGGGGTGAACGAGCCGCTCCCAACGAACGTACTTTCCGATCTCGGCTTCGAGCGGCAAGAGGTTGGCGAGCAGGTTGCGGTGCGTGATCATCACCCCTTTCGGGGCCGAGGTCGTACCCGACGTGAAGATGATCTCCGCGAGCGTATCTTCGTCAACGTCTTCGCAAGGGTAAGGCGCGTCATCGTGGCGTGCGACCACGTCTCCTAAATTTTCCAGGCGGAGTTGCGGAATTTCCAGGCGCGCGGCGGCAGAGGTTTCATCCCCTGCGACGATCAGCTTAGCGTCCGTCTGTCGCCGGACCGACAGGGCGAAGTCGGGCGCGCTCTCCTTATCGAGCGGCACGACGACCGCCCCCCGCAGCAGGCAGCCCCAGAAGACGGCGGCCCACTCGGGACAGTTCTCGCCGCACAACAGCACGCGCTCGCCCGCGCAGACGCCTCGCGCCCCCAACTCGCGGGCGAACCTGTGCGCCGTCGAGACTAGCCGCCCGTATGACCATCGCACACTGCGCAGGCCGCGGCGGCGCGTGAACATAATTTCATTTCCGCGCCTGGCGTAATCGCCCAGGTAGCTGAGAACGCTCCGACGACCTGCCTGATAAGATTGCGCGGGCATCTACTTTTCGTCTAAGAACGATTTGGAAATGTTTCTTTTAGGACTGGGAGTTTCCGGCAACTAGTGGCGCATCGTAACAAATCCCAGTGTCTGATTCTATGCACAAAAATAGCGTGAGGGGCAAACGTCTGTGACGTCACCCCCCGCTTCCACGTACAGAATCTTGACGCTCATGTACGCATCCTTGTTATTACGAACTGACGGCGAGCGGCGCTCTGTCAGGAGGCATCTGAAGGCGGAACAATATAACTTCTATCAGTTAATTCACCTGAATTATATCTGAGGGTTTTCATGCTCACGACAGACACCATTCTACAGGGCCGGTATCGCATCATTCGACCGTTAGGCCGTGGCGGCATGGGGGCCGTCTACGAGGCCGCGGACATTAGGCTGAGCCGCAACGTGGCTTTGAAAGAGACGCTCGTCGAGACCGATGACCTGAGACGCGCCTTCGAGCGCGCGTCGCGGGGCGGAATAGTGGACTCCCAACCGGACAAATCTATGTTGCCGACTCACGCCCAAACGAGTAGCATTCAGGGTCGAATGTTCCGGCAGGTCTCTCTTGCAACGGCCATCTTTTTTCAACTCTAGTGATGGAAGCGGAACGAGTTGATCCATTGTTAATGCCCTTTGTGCGCGCGTCGGACGCCGCTGAATCCGAAAGGCTGCTCGCGCTACTCATCACGGATTACGCGGAGCCTGTTATCACGAAGATTGTCAACCACAAGACTTATAGCGCCCGGCGAAGCGGCGGACGGGACGAAGCGCTGGCGGAAGCCGAAGATGTGCGCGGCGAGGTAATGCTGCAACTCGTCCAGCGTTTGCAGCGTTTCCGCGCGGATTACGTGGCGCGTCCGATCCGAGATTTCCACTCTTACGTGGCTGTCACGACTTACAACGCCTATGATCGCTATGTCAGCCGCAAATATCCGCAACGACGACGGCTGAAGAACGGCTTGCGCTATCTCTTGACTCACCGCGTCGAACTGGCCCTCTGGCAGACGGACGACGACACCTGGGTCGGAGGATTGCATGAGTGGCGCGCGAGGATGCCCACGGGAACAGAGCGAAATGAGAGTGAGACCGCCAGCCGTTTGCAACAGCTACGTGATAATCCCCACGTCATCGCGCGCGACACTCGTCTTGAGCGCAGCCTCAGCGACCCGAAGCGCGCAGTGGAGTTGCTGAAAACTATTTTCGAGTGGGCGGGTGCGCCCGTCGAACTCGACCTCTTAACAAGCGTGATCGCTGGCTGGTGGGGCGTAACGGATGAAACAATTGGAATTAATGACGCAGGGGATGCTCGTGAAGAAAGTGAATCGCGCGGCGTACAGTTAGCTGACGAGCGACCGAACGTTTCCGTCGAAGCAGAGCGGCGCATCTACCTCGAACGCCTCTGGCTAGAGATCGTCGCTCTGCCGCCGCGCCAGCGCGCGGCGCTGCTCTTGAATCTGCGCGACGAGCAGGGACGCGGGGTCGTTGATCTCTGGATGCTGACCGGAGTCATCACGGCACAGACAATCAGCGAAACGCTGGACATGACGATTGCAGAGTTCGCCGAAATTTGGAATGAATTGCCGCTTGATGACAATCGCATCGCTGCTCATCTTCAAATCACGCGCCAGCAGGTCATTAACCTGCGCAAATCGGCGCGTGAGCGCTTGGCGCGCCGCATGAAAGGCTTTTAAGGACTCTTTTTGGAGTGGGGACGGAAGTTTAGGGAAGACGACAACGATTCGGGTGCGATCATGAAAATTTTTGAAGCGGATGGTAATAAGGGCGGCAAATTGGACTCAACATAGCCGCAGGTAAAGTGTCTCCATTTGCCCTCCCAAGGTAATATCAAGAAGATGCAAGCGTTAGGTCACATTACGGCAGAAACGGCAGAGCGTTACCGCCTGCGCCAAATCTCTCCGGCGGAGTGGCTCAGTGTGCAGACGCACGCCGCCGGGTGCGAAGAGTGTCGGGCACGGCTGGCGCGTGCGTTTGACGTTGATGAATCGTTGGCGCAGATGCGCTCAGACCTCTTCGCCGAAACTTACGACTTTGAGTCTGAACCGCAGCACCTAGCTTACGAGCAACTTGCGGCTTACGTTGATGGCACGCTCGAAGAGGTAGAGCGCGAAATTGCCGACAGCCATTTCGCGGTTTGCCGTGATTGCGCGGGTGACTTAACAGACCTGCGCCGTTACCAGACGATTGGCGAGGCAAGGACAACGGCGAAAGCTGCACCATCCGGTCTAACTGCGACCGCAAAGGCATTGTGGCAAAGGCTCTCATCGTTCAGTTTCATTCCCTCGTTCGGGATGCTTCTTCCGACAGCGGCGGCAGCCATCGTCGCTCTGATCTTACTCGGAGTGTGGCTCGCCGTTCGCACAAGCCGCCAGCCGGGCGGCAACGAAGTGGTCAAAGTCAATGCGCCGAAAGAGGGTGACCGCGCTTCGACGCAGGGCAGCACGCCGGCAAACGTTGGAACGGGTACAGGCGACGGAACGCCTGTACCGACGCCAGACCGCGCTTCTCAAACAGGAGCCGATGAGGAGCAAACTACTGCCTCTCGGCAAGCGACACGAGTGCCACAGCAGCGGCGAGCTAAGCCGCCCGCCTCAGCTTCCAACTCTCCGGTCATCGCCTTCACGCTCAACGACGGTCGCCAGCAAGTGACATTCGATAATCAAGGAAACCTGCGCGGCCTTGAGGAACTGCCCGCCTCCGTGCGGCAGACCGTACGTCGCAGCCTTGAGACGCAACGTGTCGAGAAGCCTCTTACTCTCGAATCTCTGGGGGCGGGCACGAACGGCGTCTTAATGAGTGAGGGTGCGGGCGCGAGCGGCGTCCCCTTCGCGCTCGTTGAACCCGTCGGCAAGATCGTGCGTAGTGACCGCCCCGTGCTTCGCTGGAGATCGCTGGCCGGAGCCGTTTCTTACACCATCGCCATCGTCAACGCAAACTTTCGCGTCGTCGAGCAGAGCCAACCGCTCTCCACTACAGAGTGGACGCCCGTTCAACCACTCCCGCGCGGAGCAAACTACTACTGGCAGGTGACCGCAATGCTTCCAGACGGCAGCGAAGTCACGTCGCCCGTCTCGCCCGCGCCGCAAGCGAAGTTCCGCGTGCTGGATGAGAGCGCGCTCGATGACCTGAAGCTATTAGAGAAGGCGAACACCGATTCGCATCTCGCGCGGGGTGTGCTCTTCGCCAGAGCAGGATTGATGGATGAGGCCGCAGCGGAGTTCGAGAAGCTGGTCGAAGCCAATCCGCGCTCGTCCATGGCGCGCAATTTGTTGGAGAGCGTTCGAAAGGCAGGGATGAATGGGGCACGACGAATGATGAAGTAAAGAAAGCAGCCCTTTCATAAATCGTACATCGCTCTCGGCGTCCATCCTTTCTGTCAATCTCCGTCGCCAACCATAACGAAGCCTGCCCAGTAGAACGGATGCGCGTAGTGCTCGCTGCGTAATAACTCGCGCGCCGCGCGCCGCAGCGCTTCCGCCTTCGTAATCGGGGCGTTGCCCGACGAGCGTGGCTTATTGGGCGAGAATCGCTCCTGAAGTTGACGATGAAAGGCGATCATCAATTCTGTCGTGCTCTCTGATTCTACTTTCCACTGGCTGACGACTGTTGTCGGACTGCCCGCGACAAACAGCGCCCAGGTCAATCCGATCATGCCTTCGCCGGGGGTGACGCGTCCGCGTGCGGTCTCGCAAGCCGAGAGCACGACCAAGCGTGCGCTCAAATCAAGCTCCATCAGTTCCCACGCTTCAAGCAATCCGTCTTCGCCTGCCGCTTCATCGCTGATACCGCTTTGATCCTTTGCGCGCGGCCCCGGCGTGTTCTGCTTTGCAAGGCTGACACTGCGTGTGCGCGTGGCGCTTCCAGAGAGCATCACATACGAGTACATCGGGTTGGAGTCGTCGAGCACACCGTGAGTCGCGAGATGCAGAATTGAGAAGCCGCGGGCTTCACGCTTCAGCCGCGCTTCATCGGCTTGCGCGCCCGTGTACACGCGGCTGCGCGCCGTGCCATAAAGTTTGCCAAGCGCGCGAACTTGCCGTTCGGCTTCGGGGAGTCCCGCAAACTTTTTTCCCAGCAGATTCACTGGCGCACTCTTTGTTTCTCCGCCCACAACAGAGACAGATACGTTGCCCCTCGCGCCGAGTGCGGGATCGCCGAACGCGAGCAAGACCGGAGCGTTCGGAACAGAGGCCGTGCGCCGTTCACGCCCGCGCACAATCTCGGCCAGCACACTTAAAGATGGCGCATATGAGACGGCGTGTCGCTCAACGACGTACTCGGCCTTTGGAGTTTGCAGGGCTTGAAACGGCAACTCCCACAACGCGCCGTCCGGGACGATGACGAGTCGGGCGCGGTTTTCAAGCTGTGCGGCGGCAGGCGTGAGCAATAATTCGTAAAGCCGTTTTGCTTCCGCGCCGAAACGTATATCACGCGTTGCCAGTTGCTGCCGGAAACGCTCGACGCTGCGCGCTAACTCCGCGCGCGTGACGTTGAGCGTGTAACAGTAGAGATGCGTCGCGGCTGTGGCGGCTTCGGCCATCAAAGGCATGGCGTTGGAACTTTGTTGACCCATGCCGGATGACGCCGCCGCTTTGGGCACGTCGCCTTTGGTGAGGACGAAAAGGAACGTGCGGTCGTCCGTGATCGCATATTCTATGAGCGCCGTTTGATTGTCGGGCAACAGGGCGGCGAGTCGTTGTGCAGAGACGACGGGCAGTTCACCGCGCTGCACTTTCAATTCGGGGTGTGCGGCGTAGAGGTTTGTTTGAAAGGCTGTGTGTTCGAGGCGTGCTTTGTCGAGTCGTTTTTGGAGGTCGCCGACGCGGGCTGCGTCTGGATTGGGGCGCGCAGTTTCCTGTTGGAGTTGCGAGTTCAGCACAGAAATGTCGCCGCGCAAAGCGCTTTCCTGCGCACGCTCGGCGTCTGTCATTGCCTTGATAACGTTGGTGCGTCCTCTGTGTAACACGTCGAACAGGACACGCGCTCTGGCGCGCTCGGCGTAGCGCAAAGCCTCATCGTAGCTCTTCTCCACGACGAGCAGCTTAACCATCTCTTCGTAGGGCGCTGTCTTGTTTGAGAAGAAGTGTTGTTGGCCCCTTTCGTCGCCGACGATCTGCCCGCGCAAATCTTCAATCGTGTCAATCGCACGGTCGAAGGCTTGGCGAGCTTCAACTTTCCGGTTCAGTGCGAGCAGCGACTTGCCTGCGGTGGTGTGCGCGCTCCAGGCAATTGAGCGGCGGTTGATGTGGGCTGCCAGTTGAGCGGCTCGCTCAGCCGTCGCTAAAGCTTTTGTGTAATCTTTGAGGGCGAGATAGGCGGTGGCGAGCTTGTCGAGTTGGTAGGACGCATAATCTTGATTCTCGGCCTGCTCTGCTATCTGGAGCGATTTCTCCCAACGCTCGCGCGCTGCCACGTAATCGCCTTTCGCAAAGTGGGCGCTGCCGATTTGTTCGAGCGCCGCGATGATGTCTCTTTTGTATCCGGTAGCTTCGGAGATCGCCAACGCACGACCAGACGTTTGCAAGGCGTCATCGTAACGACCCATCGCAATGTATATTTCGCCGAGTCCGTTCAGGGCAGAGGTGGAGTTTTCGCGGTTCCCTTCGGTTTTGTCTTCCTCTCTGAGCGCGAGGCTGCGCAAGCTAAAGTCGAGGGCGAGTTGATAATTACCTTGTCTGAAATAGGCATCGCTTAAATTGCTGAGGACTCTGGCGACGCCGGCCTTGTCGCCCAACTCTTGGTAAAGCGTTAGACTTTGCTGATGGTGGCGCAAGGCGGCCGCGTAATCGTCCTGAACCTGAAGAAAGTTGGCGAAGTTAGTAAAGGTCACGGCCAATCTTGCTTTGTCGCCCATCTCCTCGTAGAGACGGATGCTGCGGCGATAAGCTTCAGCTGAGAGTGCGGTTTCGCCGCGTACGTTGTAGAGCATCGCCAGATTGTTGAGCGCGTTGCCGGCGCGTTCTCTGCTTCCGATGCTTTCCGCCAAACTCAAGCTCTGCCGGTAGAATCCCAGCGCCGCTTCCGTCTCGCCGGTGTAATGCTTGGCGATGCCGAGGCCGTTCAAAGCCGTCGCTTCAAATTCTTTGTCGCCGGTCGCCCGCGCCGCTTCCAAAGCTTTCTGGTAAAACTCCTGCGACGCCTTAAAATCACGCTTGCGGAAATGGATGCGCGCGATGTCAGTCAAAACTTCGGCACGCCCCATGATTTGTTCATCCACCTCAGTCCAGGCTGCGAGGCTCTGCTTGAAACTCTCCATCGAGCCGCCGAAATCATTTTTAGCAAAGCGCACCTGCCCGATACCGTTCAGCGCGCGTGCGATGCCCTCTTTGTTGCCGAGTTGCGTAGCGACGACGAGCGCCGACTGATGCGCGGCGAGTGCCTGCGCGTACTCGCCTTTGATGCGCAGTTGGTTTCCTCTCTCAGACAGTAGTTTGCGCAGTTCCACCGATAACAAATCACGGCGTGCGGTGACCAGTGCCGCGCGCCGAGCTTCCGTCTCGGCGGCGATGAGTTCGGCGGCGAGTTGTTGGACTGGTGTCGAAACGTTGACGGAAGAGGGAGTCACTTGCGGCTGCGGCGTCTGCGCCAGAGAAGCGGTCGACACAAGCGAAATCAACGCGGCGAGCATTAAGGCCGGAGCGCGAAAGGGCTTGGGGCGGAGCATCGAGGAAACCTCCTTTGGAGAGGTTCAATTGTAACGCTTCTGTGCGCCGGTCAGCGAGTGGTTTCGGTTCGTCGAGCACGACAAAAACAAAGAAAGCGGTCAGTCTTCTTCCAGCGTTAAATATTCGAGCTTCGTCAATTTGAGCGCGCCGCCCTCGCGCGTGAACGTGAGGCGATACCAGCCGGACATTTCAACGACGACACCGCTTGGTCGGGCTTCGTAGCGGAGCGTCGAATATTGCGGGTAAGGTTGCGCGTAGATGTGGCCTAAATGTGCGAACCTGACGAACGTAGGATCGCCCCTGCGGGACAGTGCGCTTGACAATTGTCCGCGTGTCAGACGCCGCGTGCGTTTGCCGTTAACCTCATAAAGCGTCAGTCCGTTGCGCGAAATGAATGAGAGCAACTCGTCTGCTTTCCAATTCCCGCCGCGAGACGCGTCGAACCCCGACGCGCTGTCGCTCTCTCCGCTGTTTTTCAGGTATTGCAAAAGTTCGACGACCCGCCTGTATTCGGGTGGCGCGATGTAATCGCGCAGGAGTTGCGCGAGGGGCAGATAATCCCGTTCATAGGGGTCGAGCGTCACGTTTTCTTCTTTGCCGCCGGCGACGCGCATGGCCTTCACGCTGCACCTATCCACTGCGCTGTAAATCCCGCCGTCGCCGCGCAGTAATAAGACGTACTCCGCCCTATCCTCCAGCACCACGCCGTAAGGACACATCCCGCTGTAACTCCTTATTGTGATCTGGTTGTCTTTGACGCTCCCCCGCAACACGCGCATGGCTTGAACTTTTATCTGCTGCGGTGTGTCGCCCTCTTGCCCCTGCTTCGTTGGGAGGTCAACGCGATAGCCGACGACTATCAAGTCCGCTTGTGTGATGGACTGTTCGAGCGTCAAAGACTTCTCGGCGAGGCACGGCTCGCAGGCCAAAGCTGCGGAGGCAGACGTGCTCAATATCAAGACACACATGAAGATTTTTCGATTCAGCCAGTTTAGTGAAATGTTAGTCATCACGACCTCGCAAACTCACAAAAGAAGCTACAATTTCTTTTCCGGGATGCCGGGCGCAAACGAAACGCGGGCATCTCGTATGCGTGCGCCATATCTTCTCACGATTTCTTCGGCGACATTCATGTGTAATCTCGGTCGGATATGCGTCAGGGTTCGTATCCGCGCTCCCAGAATGACCCGGCGGCGACGAGCTTTCCCTGCGGCAGGTTGATCTCGTAATGCACCGCGTAGTGCGGCTGCATCCATTGATCGAAGACGAGCGTGCTCTTGCCTCTCCAAGCCAAATCCGTGAATGGGCGCGGGAAATCGAAGCCGCGCACCTCGTAGATTTTTCCTCTGCGCTTGTCCTCAATGAAGATGACGCTGCGCAGGGTGTTCTCGTCGCCATTGATCGGAATATCGAGTGTGAAAGCTTCGTAAGTCCGGCCTGCGTTGCGCGCAACGTTGGCGCGTTCAGCTTTCGCCTGTGGCTGAGCTTCAACGAGCGTGACACTGTCCCGCATCTCTGCCAGCATGTCCCCCAAACGCCCGTGACGCGGATGCCGTTTAACCTGCGCGCCGGCGGAAGCGACGACACCGACGAAAACCAGGAACGTGAGAAACGCGGCAAAGGGTAAGTGCGCGCGCGCCAGTGAAGCGGGTTGAGATGCGTCCGCTTGTGTCCGGCTGATGAACATGACCCTCCCTTCCCGGCAGCTCATGACGACAATGTTAGCCATCATATTTCCACTGCCCGTCTTCTTTGACGAAACTGGCCGTGCTCCACTGACCACTATTAGGGCTTTGCACTTCGAGCGTCGCCTTGTCGCCGTCAATCTTCTCGTTTCGCGTTTCCGGCAAGGCGGGCGGAAGCGGTAGACCGCTCGTCAGAAATTCGTCAAGGGTCTTGTTTTTCTTCTTGGCGTTATCCTCTACGATCTTCAACAAACCCTGCGACATCGTTCCCTTGATCTTCGCCGCGTCCTTGTCGCGCAGGGCTTGTTGATAAGTTTTGTAAACGCCACTCGGCGAATTCGCGTTGCCGCAAGCCGCAGCCGTGAGCGCGACGAAGGCGACAAGCGCAATGATTAAAATTGATAATTTGTTCGAGTTCATGATTATCTCCTTTTACTTGTTTTGAAAGATGGGCGCAAATCAATCGCGCCCATCTTTCAAAATTGTTCGATTTACTTCATCACGTTTTCGCAAGACATCTCGTCGCCGCCGCGCGAGCCTTCTAAAAACAAGCCGGTATAACCGCTTCCGTTGTAATTCTGCGCCCAGAGGTGCGTCACTTGGAAACATTTTCCGTCTTCCTTTTTAGCCATGACGGCAGTGATATAGCGTCCTCTTATCCCGCCAAACTCGTTGCGCAGCGGCGACCAGTCGCGGTCAATAATCACTACTCGCAGGGCGGTTGAGCCGGGACCCGTATTCCAACTAGAAATAATCTGTTTTTCGAGCGCAGGCATCCTCACCGCAGGCGCGGGCATTCTCACTTCGGCGATAGCCGCTTTAATCGCGTCGTCGTTTGCCTTGCCGTCGCGGTTGTCGTAATAAAACGCGCCGATAGCGGAGATTGAGTCGAGGCTCACCGGAATAATGTGAACTCCCGGCGGAAGCGAGCGCAGTTTTTCGGCGACATTTTTGACTTGCTGTTGATGCTTCGCGGATTTGCCGCCTTGCGGTAAAAAGTCGAGCGTGGAAGGCATTTGCGCGAAGCGTTCGTAATCAATGTAAAGCGACGGAAGATTTTCGCATTTCGTATTGCCGACGGTCACAATAGTCTCTCCCGGTATGCGGAGATAGATGTCACCAGCGTAAGGCTTGCGCGGCTCTTTGAAAACGATGTTCATATAAATCGGCTCGCCTGCTTTGAAAGTCATCACGCTGTCTTCAATCGTCGCGTTCTTTTTAGTCAGAGGCTGTTTGGTAAAAACGATTAAGCCGCCTTTGCCGTAATCGTTGTTCAAATTGTATTGAATCACCTCGCGCAGTCTGCCTTCGTTGACCGTGCTGGTAAATTCGGGGTTGCATCTGAATTGATTCCAACCCAAAGCGCCGTTCATCGGAGTGTCGGTGCGCGGTGAAAGCTGTGTGTTGCCATCGTTGTTCGCCTGCTGCGGTTGATTGGTTGGCTGATTGTTTGGTTGTTGCGGCGTGGTTTTATCGGTTTTTCTTTGAACTTTATCAATTTTATCTTTGGCTCTGTTCATCAAATCGCCGAACTGCGCGTTGGCGGGGGCGACTGAGAAGGCCAGCATGAAAAGGGTGGCGACGCCGAGGCTGAGTTTTTGTAACTTCATAATCTGCTCCTGTCTTGATTAGGGTTGATTTCGCGGCTAAGCGGGCGTTCTTGATGGTCGTTCGGTCTCGCCCGTTTCTTCTCGTTCAATGGAGTAGAGGCGCAGACGGGCTACTTATTACCGCTGAGGCTTGAGAAAAAATTTTGCGCTTCCGTTTGGTAAGCCGCTACGCTTGAGCGG
Source organism: uncultured Acidobacteriota bacterium (assembly GCA_963848875.1). Lineage (GTDB taxonomy): Bacteria > Acidobacteriota > Blastocatellia > Pyrinomonadales > Pyrinomonadaceae > QHXM01. The sequence continues at coordinate 867,602 of CAWKFJ010000005.1, read as the reverse complement.
TGAGCAGAACTGAGAGGACGAAGAGAGCGAGCACGGCGTTCACCGGCACTCCCTTTAAGCTGCGCGATCTCTTCCTGCTCATCAAGATTCCGAAGACGAGCATTAACAGTGCGCTCAAACTAATTATGATGAACACGGGATGAGGCACGTAGCCTTTGCGGTACCGTTCGGCTGATTCACTGAGCGCGAAATAGTTGGGTGGCTCCGGCAGGTAATAGATTTCGACCGTATCGCCGACCTTGAGCTTTTCATAGTCCGGCTTCTCAACCAACTCAGCCTTCCAGGAGACGGGTTTGCCCTCGCGTGTGTTGAACTTCGCTTCAACGATGTAATAAGTTTTGCTGGACTCGTCTTTTTCATCATCTCTGAAGCTCCTCAATTCCGAAACCACTGCGGTCGTTCTAACGCCGTGCTTCGTGTACTTGGCGCGCTCCCACGCAGTCATATACTGAGCGATGAACATAATTGAGCAGGCGAGGACCGTCAGCCCGCCGACGCTGATAAGAGCTATCCGCGCAAAAGCTCTTCGACCGGATTCTGGTGGTTTTTGATCGCTTTGTTGCCTGGCCTTCAGCACAGGCGATGTTTCGGCATGAGGAGCATAGGCGCGAATCGCTGCGATGAGTTCCTTGTGATTCTTAAAGGCCGTCAGCAGATACTTCTCGCCGTTGGTCAACGTGACTGCTGTACACGGACGAGAAATGCCTTTGGATTCCGTGGCGGGTGTAAAGTCGAATTCGTTAGCCGAGTGCTGCACGCCATGTGCGCCGCCCTCCAGCAACGCGAAGACGATGGTGAGCAGATGGACCCAGAATGAAGCGTGACTTCCGAGCGTGACCGATTCAATGAGTTGCGGCTCGGTCGTCAAGGCTCGCCGGAGCAGTCCGTTTGGGTCTTTCAAATGTCGCGCTCGCCTAAGATATTTTATCCCCACGATGAGAGGCCACCAGGCGAAGGGCGCGCTGGCGACGATGAAGATGAACCAGTAGGGCGGCTCAATTGGCCGTGGCGCTCTGGAGACTAGCCAGATCAACACACCCTGCGCGATGAGTCCGAACACAAGCCACGCCCAGCCGCCTCTTTTATATGAGCGGCTTTCGCGGTCGAGCGCGTGGTTGATAATGTCGCGGTAGTTATCCACAACTTAAGCTCCTCTTAAATTACTGCGCGCTCATCAAGCGCGATTGCTGCGAGTCACGCCCGTCGCTTTATTTCGCGAACATCATCGCAAACAGGTTGCGCAGCTTGCGCGCCTCATTCTGCTCGGCACGCGCGCCCGTATGGTCTTCTACAGAGAATCCACGATCAATTGTCTGTGTGCCGCGCACGACGCGAATCAACCTGCCGTTAGCAAAGTAGAACCGTTTCTCAGTCGGCGTGCCATCGTGCCCATCCACATCGTTAACGGTAAAAGCAAAGATGAGGTCGCCCGCTTCGTTGAAGAGATACTCGCCGCTGGAAGCGAGATCGCCCGCTGCGCGGTAGCTGGTAGTGATCTTGACGATGAGCTTGCGAGGGTCTGCGCCGCACGCTTCTACTGCATTTGGTTCGCAATCGAAGTAATACTCGTTGCGGATAGCCATGTTGCCAACGGCGCGCCATTGCTGCCCATCCTTTTCGCCGCCGATGGTCACGGCAGCATGATGAAAGCCAGCCGTGTTGTCTTTAAATCCAGCCGCAATGCGTTCGTTTATTTCAGTATAACGCTTGCGAATTGCCGCGACCTGTTGTTCGGTACGGTTGCCTTGCGCAAACACGGCGTTGACGAAGGCCGCGCCGGTGACGAGCGCCAAGAGGCCAAATAAGCGCAGAGCATAGTTGCAAGCTTTCTTCATAGTGCTTCCCAATTCCCGTCTCTCCTTCCTAACACGAACTCACATTGGGGAAGAGGCCCGGAGGGTGGAGATATTACCAGCAAGGTGAAGATATTTTGGGTTTTACCAACAGCATCTATAGGAGAACGCGGATCGGAATTTTGTGGAGGAAACGTGGGATTGTGCGCTGGCGTGATAGTTCTGAAGGTAAGCGGGGCAGGCGATATTTTTTTTGCTGGCTGACGAAGCGGCGGTAATAAGCAGTACTCTTCCGCCTCTACATCACCGAAGAAAGCAGTTGCCGAAGTAAGCTCTAAACAAGTTTATCAACTTTTGGAGATGTGTGATGAACATACGTAACGCCAAGACTATCGCCTGTACGCTCGCGCTCGCCGCGCTCGCCGCTTGCGGCTCAAACCCGACAACGAACACCACAAGCACGTCCAGCAACAACCCGACAGCCACCACAACCGCTACTACTCCAGCGCCCGCCGTCAAAGAGGCAGCGGCGACCCCGACCGAAGCTGCGCGGCAAGTATTTGATGCCATCAGGAACAAAGACATTGCCGCCGTCAAAGCTATCTTCACCCAAAAGACGCTTGCGACGATGGAAGACGTGGCGAAAAAGCGCAACCAATCGCTTGATGACGTGCTAAAAGGCTTTGTCAACGACACGTCGATGCCTGCCACCTTCAGCGCGCGCAATGAGAAAATCGAAGGGGATCGCGCTTCGGTTGAAGTGGCGGACGAAAAAGGCCGCTACTCGCCAATGAATTTCGTCAAAGAAGATGGTGCATGGAAGGTGTCGCTTGAACGGTAACTTCAGCCGCCCGCTAGTCCTGATGAGCAGCCGCCCATCGCACTAATAACTCGGAGATTCCGAACGTCACTCAACTCTGAAAAGGAAAAGCCATGAATAACAGCAGGACACTCAAACTTATCATCATGCTCGCCGTCATCTCCCTCTTAGCAGCCGCCTGCGGGAGTGCCGCGAATGACCCCAACTCGCCAAGCGCGGTAACGAAGCGGTTCGTCGAAGCCATGCGCCAAAAGGACGTGAAGACGTTCAAGAGCCTGCTCTCCAAGAAATCAATTGCGACCATTGAAAAGGATGCCAAGGAGGTCGGCGTCTCGACGGATGAAATGCTCGCGAAAACGCTTGAGCAAGATTTAATCCCTACAGGCCCCAACGCGCTTGAAACCCGCAACGAAAAGATTTCCGGCGACACCGCGACCGTCGAGTTCAAGCAGGGCAACGGTAAGTGGTCGCAGAACGAGCTTGTCAGGGAAGACGGAAACTGGAAAGTAACGCTCGAATAGCTACTGATTATGAAGTTGATTCTTTTGGCCTCATCGCGCCGGATACCGCCGAAGCCGTCACCGGAAAGGAGTCAAACGGCGGTAGATTCGATTGAGAGGCTATGCCCCCAAGCTTTGCCTATAAATTCAAAGTGACCACAATATGCTCCAAGACGGCGCGGCATGCACTCATGATGTTGAGTTACAGACCGAATTTATAGGCAAACCGACTTGATGTTTTCTATAAGCAGTCTCAGAGAGGGATGAGTGGTCCGAACGCGGGGCGGGAGCAGCCCCCCTATTGATATATTCTGACCGCTTTCAAAGAGCGGGGGGCCATCGTCATCTCTTCCTTGCCCCCCAACTGAATTGCTTTGGGCTGATCGGGCTTTCCGTTGACGGCGGCGTCGAAAGTGTAGATGACGCGCTTCCAGCCGATCCCGGTTTCGAGCCCACGACTGTAGGGGAATGTGACCTTCGGGTCATTACCCGTGACACCGTTGTTGGGGCGGTTGCCGACGTTGGCGAAGACGTACAGCAGTTCGCGTTTCGTTGCCGACAGGTCGCGGCACCAGACCATGTGCTGGATTTTATCTGTGGTGATGCGGAAGGCGTTGTACAGTGTGTCCTGCGGATACTCCGCGCTGTTGGGCGGGGCCAGCAGCTCGACATCTGTGCCGCGTGAGATGGCGTCGTAAATAAAAAGCGTCCTGGGGGGCGTTGGGCCGTACAGCTTTGAGACCAGCGGGGCCACGTCGCTGAAGTTGCGGCGGCGCGCGCGCCAAGCCCACAGGGCTTTATTCCCCTTCAGGAGGTTTGTCTGGCCCAGCATGTATCCGCCGCCGAAGAACTCTTTGAAGAGCATCTGCATGGTGGCGGCCCGGACCCCCATCAGAATGGCTTCCTCGTAATAGGCCGAGGGGAATTCAAACCAGGCTGCGGGCAGGATGATGCGCTCGCCCATCACGGCGGCGGCCCCGTAACGGAAAATCCACGAGCGCAGGTTAAAGGTCGCCGCCAGGCTTCGACTGTACGTGTAGATGCCGTTCCCAGGGGTCGGGTAGTTTGTGGGCGCGATGCCGTTGCCGTCTCTGGAGGTGTCAACCGCGAAGTTCGCGCCGTACTGATCGCAGTAGGCCCGCCATTGCGCGAAGGTAAACGCGGCGTTGTTTTTGTCGTCGTCCCGCGCGGCATCGAGCATGGGGTTAGTGGCGGTCACCCCCGTGGTCTTCTCCCTGTAACCTGGGTGTATCAGGTTATCCATGTCGGCCAGGTCCATCTTCTGCGTGATGCGTTCCGAATAGATGAAATGAAAGACGGGGACGCGCCGCTCGGCAGCCCACTCCGCCTCTGCCCGCAAGGAGAGAGAGGTGGAATCGGCTACGAGTTTGGCCGGCAGCGCTGGACCGCGCGGGAGCGTGTAAGTGAACATGCGCGCGGTCGAACACTCTCGCTCATAAAACTCATCCAGGTATGGGACCAGATTCTCCAGCGGGATGAATTCGAAGGCCAGCGAAAAGACCGCGTCGCGCCCCTTGTCGCCGTTGGTCCCGAAGCGCTGCACACGTTTGAGCATGCTTGCCAAGCGCGCCACGTGCCAGGGGCCGTAGCCGACGACGTTCGTGTACTTGGGATTGGCCTCCGCGGGCGGCGGGACCAGATGAACGTGTCCCCTGTCGTAGCAGAAATCCGCGGAGTAGTGATACTTCATGAATTCCAGCAGGCGGAAGCCCTCGTTAAGCAGCCCCCTCTGAACCCAGAGTCCCAGGTAGGCGTTCTCCAAATTTTCGACCGGACACATGGCGTGCGTGTCGGTCCCGTAGAAAACGTCTGCCAGCGGCCCGGCCCCTCTGATGATGCCCCCTTCGTACGGTTTCCTCGCCGCGACCGCATCGTCGAACGCCGCGTAATCCGGGTGGGCGCGGTTCACAATCAGCACGCGGTCGTTGATCGGTTTCGCCTGGGCGTCGAGCAAAATAGTGGTCCCCCTGAATTGCCCGTTAGGGGGATTCAGGTATTGCTCGATGCTGGCGGGGAATGGATTGCCGATAGCTTCGACCCAGGATGTCCCCGACTTTAAGACCTGTTCTAAGACGTGTCCGCGAAAGCGCGCCCGGTTGAAAGAGGGCATCAGCGGGTCCGTGGTCGCCGAGGCCAACACGCCCTGGTCGTTGAGCGTCTGCATGCCGCTCTTAAAACGGTTGAAGTCGTTAGTGATGACGTTGGTGGCCGGGGGCAGGCCGGCCATGTAGCGGTAAAAACCCGCGATTTCAAATCCCCAGATTTGCGCTTCCAGGCGCGTATCGAAGATGCGATGCAACAGAGTGTTGGTCGTCGCGTCGCGCGTGAAAAGCTCCAGACGGTTGCGAGAGGGGGCAACGACTGCCGGGGAAGAGGCAATAGCATCCAGCGACTCCCACGGGCTCCAGGCGCTGCCGTCGAAAAACTTGTGTTTCAGTTTTGCGTCTTTGCCGCGCGCGAAGATGTCCAGGCGGTTATTGCCCCAGGAGATTGCCGTCGGCGTATCTTGAAGGCTGCCTCCGAGTGAGGTCCAGCCGGCATCCCAGGCCGCGCCCGTGCGGAGCCTGAGCCAGAGAGCGCCTTTATCGTCAAGGGCAAAGACGTAGAGGAGATTTGGCAGGCGGAAGCAGGAGGCCAGGGCCTTCAACGTCACGCCCGGCGGACTCCCTAGGTCCGTCAATGCGCTCCAGGCGCTGCTCTTGTACGAAGTGTGCTGGACTTTCTTGTCCTGGTTGAGTATGAACAGGTCCAGGAGGTTGGGGGCCGAGGAAGCGGCCGCCAGGGCGAGCGCGACGAGACTCAGCTTTTCGACCGGCTGCCAGCCTTTATTAATCTTGAAGAAGTGGTGAACCTGGTCGCCCGTGGCCCTGGCGAAAACGTCAACACGGGCGGCCCCCCACGAGGCGCACGCCGGCTGGCCCACGAATGTAGTGTTACTGCTCAAATCCACCCAGGGACTCCACGCCGTCCCGTCCCAGCCCGTGTAGACCAACTGCTTATTCTTTCCGAGGGCGAAAACGTCCAGAAGCTCCGGCGGGCGCGACGCGGCCGCGGGCGCGGAGGTGATGACGCCGCCCAAATCTTCCCAGGCGAACCACCGGCCCAATTTGTTCTGTAGGCGTGCGAGCAGCGCGGTAATTGATTCATTGTCGTTGCCCGGCATGTCGGCCTGGCCGGTGGCGGGGTGCACTTCGAGCCACGTCCGAATCTTGTCGTTGTTCTGCACCGGCGGGTCTGGTTTAGGGTCAGGGTCTATCTGCCCGTCGAGCGAATAATTGATGACAATAGTGTGCGGGTTCATGTTTGAGACGACGGGGCTCGGCGGGTGCAGCACCTCTTTGCGGAAGTTCTTGGAGACGGCCGAGCGCTTGACCCACTTCCGGTACAGGTTCGCAACGTCGTACCAGTCCACGGGCACGCCGCTCAGTTTGCCTTCGAGATTGAAGCAGCGAATGCGGTAATGCATCCCCGCGCCTGAGAAGAGCCTGTCGGTGTCGTTGGCCGGCGCGTCAATGCCCTTCGACAGTTTGTAAGTCGCGGGCCGCACGTACTTGTTCGCCTTGAGGTGCATGGGGGCGATGAACTGGAAAGCGAAGGAGGTCCGGTTGCCCACCTCGGTCGAGAGGCAGACAAGCTCCTTGTGGTTCCCGTAGTTGTCTACGGCGGCCATCGCGACGCCGCCGGCCGTGTTGATTCCGTCCCGGTTCTGCAACTGATAAATGGCGGCGAACGGGACCGGCATGGGGGACTTGAAAGGACTCGCGGCGTCCAGCCCCTTAAGTCCCGCGTGATAAAAGCCCTCGACTTTGCCGAGCGGGTCCAGGAGCAGGAACCCTTTCTGGTTGATGGAGTCGTAGATATGCGCGTTGAGGAAGCGCAGCTCCGGGTAGAAGACTCGCGTCTGCCAGGCGTAGCGGTCCGTCCCGTCGTCCTTGACCGCGGCCGGGTAGTCAAACTCCAGGTCCAGGTCTATCCAGCCGGCCGCCGCCCTGTCCGTCGCCTTCCTGAAAATCATCTTGACCTTGATGCTCTGAAAATCTGTCTGGCTCAAGGGCGGGTGGGCGATGGGAGGTACTTCGTCGAAGCGCAGTTCGAGCACGTTCGAGTCGGAACGGACCACCGTCGGCTTCGTGACCGGGTTTGTGTAATCCACCACCCCAAGAAAGCCCGGGTCGTTCCTTCCAAGCTTGTTGTTGGCGAGCGTGGCGAGGTCGTATTTGTAGAAGCTGATGGTGAACGGGCTGAAGGCGCCGGGGGTTAAGCTGAACACCTGCTGGCTCCCCTCGTGGGCCGTGAGGCCGTTAATGATGCCCAGGTCTTGGTTAAAAGCGAGCCGCGTGATTTGGCCCAAATCCGGGTCCGGGGCGGAATCGAAGCTGGCGGGGATGGTAAGGTTCGGCATGGGTTTGCGCTCTCCGGGTCAGGCTACGACAGAAACTCAAGCGAGGGGTCCGACGGTAGAACTTCGGCCTGGCACAGAATCTATCTAAAGAAAGGCTGCGTTGCAAACATTATTGCTGCCCGATTCGCCGCCTTGCGTTAAAGCAGCTGGTCACAGGAATTTTATTGCTAGAACCAGAGGGCTCTGGTGCAAATAACAGTTACAGGGTACGCTGTAGCTCAGCGTAGTTTGATCTCATGCAGACAATACTGCCTCCCATAGCTGCGTGACTCTTATGCTGCTCTGGCCTACCTTCGAGGCATCAAACTGTCCTTTTCTGATCTTGTTTATTAACTCGATGCCGCTAATCGCGATTGCTGCATTTGAGAATCTTTTGAATCCCAGCATCGGATAAATGCGCTGCTTCACTCTTCGGTGGTCCTGTTCGATCAGGTTATTCAAGTACTTGCTCGTCCTCACTTTCGTGCCTTGCGGCAAGATCTCCTTTGCCTTCAGGTCAGCGATAGCTGTGTGAGTGGCAGGGTAGCCGTCGACTGTAATCTTTTCAGGTGGCCCGTGTTTATCTATTACCTGCGTAAAGAAACGCTTTGCCGCTGCAATATCTCTGTGTTCGCTCAGCAGGAAATCAACTGTTTTGCCTTGCTTATCGACGGCACGATAGAGATAAGTCCAGCGTCCTTTAACTCTGATGTAGGTTTCATCCACCCGCCACGATGTGCCAACAGGTTGAGTATAGTGATTCCATCGCTTCTCAAATTCAGGGACATAGCATTGAACCCATCTCAGGATAGTTGTATGAGAGACATCGACTCCGCGCCCGGCCATCATTTCTGCTAAATCTGTGTAGCTGAGCTTATATGTGATGTACCAATGGACGCAGAGAATGATAGTTGTGCGATCAAAGTGGCGGCCATGAAATAGAGAAGATGAGAAGGGGTCCATGCCGCTGATTATCAGCCCGCATGCATATTTGCACCAGAACCCTTCACGCCAAGTTTGTCGACTAAAAGCTGTGAAAGCGGAAAGCGGGGTCGAGTCTCGTACAATGAAAGCCCCAATCAGTGATTAGCCCGCGCCGCGACGGGGCGCGCCCGGCTGCGCCAACCGCTGTGTCGGCACGAAGTAGCGCGGGCGGATTCTTCTGAGAGAACTCTGCACGTCTGTATCCATGTCGCTTGTATCGTTAAGAGTTCTTCACCCTCCACACAAATCCGGCGAACCATCAGACTCGGCGAGTTACGATCTCAACATGCCGCCTTCGTAATTCAACGAATTCTAGCGGTATTACGAACCGCATTCCTCACTTTCCGGCACCAATTCGACATCTCGCGCTGGAACGCCGATTGCCCCTGAAGGGGGAAGGTGAGGACAACGAGATGACCGCGGCACGAATGAAAAAGCTCTTAATCGCTGTTCTAATGCCGCTTCTTTCGGTCCTCGTATTAAGCGGCGTCGCGAACGCGCAGCCAGCGCCGACTGCAACAGGCACACTGCGTGGCGCGGTTACCCACACGGCGCCTGACGGGCAGTCCTATAACGTCCCCGGCGCAAGCCTCAAGCTGGAGACGCCGACACGGACTCCGGACGCGGTCACAGACGGGGCCGGCGAATATCTATTAACGAACCTGCCGCCCGGCGCGTACACGCTGAAAGCAACCGCCCAAGGTTTCAAGACGGCGAGCAGGATCGTCACGGTGCGGGCCGGCAAGACATCGGTTGAAAACATCAGCCTGGAGGTCGCCGACGCCACCGCTACCGTAACGGCCGCCCCTTCGACTTCCGGCGAAGGCGTACAAACGACCGAAACGGCGCCCACAACTTCTGCACGACGGCAGTCGAGCAACGATACTTTTAACGACCCCACGGCCAGGGTGTTTCAGCTCATGCTGCCGAGCGAACATCTCTTGGGGGATTGGGGCGGCCTGCGAACGAAACTTGAAAAACAGGGCATCACGCCGAGGCTGATTCTCGTCACCGACCTCGCGGGGAACCCCAGAGGTGGCCGGTCACGGGGCGCGACCGCGCCCAGCAGCGTCGAGCTCAGCCTGTTCTTCGACCTGGAGAAGATCTTCGGCCTGAAGGGCGGCTCCGTCTTCGCGTCGTTTTCGGAACGCTGGGGCCATAACCTCTCGGCGAAACATATTGGGAACACCTTCAGCACACAGCAGATTTATGGCTTTCAAACCTGGCGCGTCATCGACGTCTCTTACCAGCAGAAGCTGTTCGACGACCGCGTCGAGCTTCGCGTCGGGCGCTTCGCAGCGATGGACGACTTTCTCGTCTCGCCGTACAACTTCGGGTTCATGCAGAACGCGTTTTGCGGAAACCCGTTCGGGATCTTATTGAACGCGCCGGGCATGAGCGCGTACTACGGCGCCTGGGCGGCTCTCGGAAAAGTGAAGCCTACCAGGCGAAGTTACGTGATGACCGGCGTCTACAACGGCGACCCCAGGATGCGCGACAACAAATATCATGGCGTGAACCTTTCAGCGAAAGGACCACTCTTCGCCATCAACGAGGCGGGTTACCAGATCAACGGACTGCCCGGCGACGGCCGACGCCTCGGCAATTACAAGCTGGGCGCCTGGTACGACCGTGCCAGGCTCACGGATTTCGAGTCCGGCGCCGAGACTCGCGGAAGTTGGGGCTATTACGGGCTCTTCGACCAGGTGCTCGTCCCTTTCGGGTCTCCCGACAGCAACCGCGGCTTCGGCGTCTTCGGCTCGGTCACTGTCGCGCCGGATCCCCGCACCCAGCAGTTGCCCTTGTTCGTCACGGCGGGCGTTTCGGCGCGCGGGCTGTTCGACGCGCGCCCAAGGGACGTCGCCGGATTAGCAGTCGCGTCCGGTTACTTCAGCGAAGACCTGAAACGCGCGCAGCGAAACGGACGGCCGCTCGGCCCCGCCGGGGGCATCCCGGATCACGAGACGGTCGTCGAGCTGACCTATCGCATCGACCTCCGCAAGGGCGCCTTCTTCATCCAGCCCGACCTCCAATACATCAACCGGTCAGGCGGCACAGGTGATTTCAGGAATGCGCTGGTGTTGGGCGCCCAATTCGGCATCAACTTCTGACCTATATTGGAGGGGGAGAAGGTGTCTCAAGAAGAGAGGGCCGATGTGGTCAGTCCTGAGCCGGGGGATGCCGAATTGCAGAAGGCGTTGGAGATTGCCCGAACTGAGCTTGCGCGGCGCAGGCGTAGATTGGGCAGCCTGACGCAGGAGCAGGAAACAGTGATTGAAGATTTACTGTACGGGACGGTCAACAGAGTCTCAAAACTAACAAGAAGAATTCTGGAATCATTGCCGGCAGTTCCTTAAGGGCGGCGGCCCGTCAGGTCATTCACACGTCAGCACAGCCCGGAAGCCATCCCCGAACAATCAATTTCACCCTGACTTCACCGTCTTTTCGAAGCGAAGGATGACCATCGTGATTTGACGATGGATTCGTCAAATTACGGAGTGCGATGGCTTACTGCACCTCCGCTTCATCGTCCGGTGAAGCGCAGCTCCCATCGGAATCATAAAGCAAATCGTGGCAACCGAGGACTTCTCGGCCGCGTGGAACCCGCGTTCGGCGGATGGCACGCCGCCTGCTTAGTGAGGTCAGTCGTAAGGTGTGTGAGGAATTGAGAAGTTCGGCGCTAACAAAACCAAGCTCGATAACGATGAAGTTGGTGACGAAGACGAATCGGCACAAGAGCCGAGGACTTATAGCCCGGTCGCGGATTAATCGGGCGCAGGTTTTGTCCGCGCGCGTTTCCGCACTCTCCGTGTGCGGGCACGCGGCCGCGCGGCCTCGCTTCCATTTCGCGACGAACAAATCTTTCGCTCACCTTCCCGCAATCGTGGTCCGAGAGATCAGCTCAAGCTACGCGTCGCTTGACCGGGCTGATGAGTTCGGCGCGCCGAAGCCGTTCGCCTTCGAAGATGATCGATCGGGTCAGTCCATCAACCATCAATTAACACGACAAAGGAGAATTTCGGAATGATAGATACTCAGCCTGACTTAACCACCCAGTCGGGGCCAGGCACGAACGCCGGCGGGTGGGACCTGCGTCACCCCGGCGCCATCATGAGGGGCAGCAACGGCGCGGAGATACACGAGTTCCTGGGCATGTGGCCCCTCAAGCCCGACGCCGACCTCTTGGGGCTCAGAGATGCGCTGAGCCGCGAGGCCCCGTTCTGGGGAGGGCCTGGGAAGACCTTCTCGGAGGCGACGACGATGCTGGGCCTGATCCGGACGGCGCGCTGGTTCGTCGGCACCAGCACCGAGTTCGGCCCCACCCTCTACTTCGTCTCGCAGTTCGATAGCAGCCTGGAGAAGTACTTCGACGACTTCGTGCTCAACGGGAAGAGGAACCTCGAGAAGATCTGGGGCACGTGCATCGGCTGTCCGACCGGCCCCGAAGCGACGGCGCGCGACATCGTGCAGTACGTCGCCCGCGGGCAGATCAAGACGCTGGTCTGCTACGACGCCCTTCCGAGCCTCAACCTGGGCCAAATCCAGAAGATGGCCGACTGGTACGAGAAGACGCAGAAGTTCCAGCGCGCGATCTACACCGGCGACGGCAGCATCGAGGATAAGGTCAACACCTTCTTCGGCGAGCTTGCCAAGCCCTACGAGTTCGTACAGAGCGGCGCCGACATAGACGCCGAGGTCGCCAACGAGTGGCAGTTCACAGACGTCCCCGAGCGGTTGGGCGTGAAGAAGGCCGCGTAGACGGTCTGGCCTGAGAGTCCGGCAATTGCTTCGGCACTTGGCGCGGCTTCGGTATTGATTTGACGAGACCCGGCGACTCAATACCGGAGCCGCCCCGATGAGTAATTTTTGCGGCTGGGAGACGACTATGCAAACTCTAACTTCTCTGACACCTGCCGACCTGAAGGACAACCTCCACGACATTCAGGACAATGTCGTGGCTCCCATCCTGATGCGGTACGGGCGCCACATTTTCGTCAAGTTTAACGACGGCGAGAAAGCGCGCGCGTGGTTGCGCAACATGTTCAAGCACGTCAACGCCCGGCGTGTAGAGCACGGGACGCGATTCACCGTCAATATAGGATTCACCCACGAAGGGCTGAAGGCGCTGGGCCTGTCTCAGCGGTCGCTGGACAGCTTCCCCGCAGCGTTCCAGGTCGGGATGCGTGGCCGCGCCCAGACGGTCGGGGATGTCGGGCCGCACGCGCCGGAACATTGGGAGGGCGGCCTCGGCGGTCCCGACATTCACGCGATGGCGTGGCTCCGAACCGACTCCGACCAGGGGCGCGAAGAGGCGACCCGGATCTTTCGCGACGAAATCGAGGCGACCGGCGGCGTCGAGATCAGGTTTGTTCAGGACACGATGGCGCTCGCGCATGAGAACGGCATCGGGTCCGAGGGGCAGCATTTCGGCTTTGCCGACCCGATCTCGCAGCCGCCGATCGAGGGCGCGGGCACGCCTTCATATCCCGGCGACGGTGTGCTGGAAGAGGACGGCACGTGGCGCTCTCTGAAGCCGGGCGAGTTCCTGCTGGGCTATGAAGATGAGGCCGGCCCCGACGGTACGCAGGCGCCTGAGCCGCTCGAACTAAGGCTCAACGGGACGTACCTGGTCTTCCGCAAACTCTATCAAGACGTGGCGGCGTTCCGCCGGTATCTGGCGACGGCCGCTAAATCGCTCTACGGTTCCGACGACCATGACCAGCAGGAGTTAGTCGCGGCCAAGATCATGGGCCGCTGGCGCAGCGGGTGCCCGCTCGATCTGTCGCCCGACAAGGACGATCCCTCAATCGCGGCGGACCCCGAGCGTCGCAACAACTTCACGTATGCGGGCGACGACCAGGGCCTGAGGTGCCCGTTCGGTTCGCACCTGCGGCGCAGCAACCCGCGGGCGACGCCCTTGAAGCGCGCGACCGCGGTGAGGCGGCACCGGCTGGTCCGGCGGGGCGTCGAGTACGGCCCGCTTCTCAAGGAGGGCGCGCTTCAGGACGACGGCGTCGATCGCGGCCTGATCAATATGTTCATACAGGCCGACATTGAGCGGCAGTTCGAGTTCGTCCAGAAGGAATGGATGAAGGGCGGAGAGTTCATCGGACTCGACCCGAACGAGCAGGACCCGATCAACGGCGTCGGCGGCGAAGGTTCGCAAATGGTCGTGCCCGGCGCGAAGCGACCGTTCCTGTTCGACCTGCCGACCTTCATCAGAGTGAAGGGTGGCGAATACCTGTTCGTTCCCGGGGTAAAAGCGCTCGAAGGGTTGATCGAGCAAAGATTCTGAAACGCGGAAAAGAGGCAAAAATTTTATGTTCAGACTTGATGGAAAAGTTGCTCTGGTGACCGGCGGCGCTCGCGGCATCGGAGCGGCAATCGCGCGGGCCATGGTCGCCGAAGGCGCGAAGGTCGTCATCGGCGATTTGTTGGACGGCGAGGGAGAGGCGCTTGCCGTGGAGATCGGAGCGTCTGCGAAGTACGCGCACCTCGACGTGACGAAGCCGGACGACTGGGAGACGGCCGTGGCGACCGCGGTGAAGGTTTACGGCAAGCTCAACGTCCTCGTGAACAACGCCGGCATCGCGGGGTACGCGCCGATAGAGCAGTACGGCAACGACGAATGGGAGCGGATCATCGCGATCAATCTCACGGGCGTCTTCAACGGCATCAAGGCGGCGATACCGGCCCTCAGGGACGCGCGAGGCGGAGCAATCGTCAACATCTCGTCGATGGCCGGCCTCCGCGGGGAAGCTGGCATGTCCGGCTACGTCGCCACGAAGTGGGCCGTGCGTGGTCTGACCAAATCGGCGGCGCTCGAACTCGCCCGCTACGGCATCCGCGTCAACTCGATTCACCCAGGCGTCGTCCGCACCCCGTTGAGCGCCGAAGGTCCCCAGGTGAGCATGACCCACGTTGCCATGAACCGGGTCGGCGAGCCGGTCGAGATCGCCAATCTCGCCGTGTTCCTGGCGAGCGACGAGTCATCGTTCTCGACCGGCGCGGAGTTCGTCGCCGACGGCGGCGAGACCGCAGGGCTGATCCGTCACGTCGGCTCGCCGGCGGAACACGCCGTAAACGCCGGGAGGTAACGGATCATGTCTGACCATTTCAGTGGCCCCTCGGTGATGGGCGATCCAGCAGTGGACATCACCGATTTCTACGCGTTCGTGAGCCCGGAGCGGGCCGGCAATCTCGTTCTGATCATGGACGTATTCCCTCTGGCAACGCCGCAGTCGTTCTTTAGCGATGTCGTCACCTACCGCTTCCGACTGCGGCCGCTAACGCGGGCGGGAGGCAACATTACACACGGCGCCGTGGAATACACCATTGAGGTCAGATTCAATGATGTACCGGAAGGGACTTCGGTTCAGACGGGGGATATCGCCACATCAGACGGACGCGAGGCGAGCTTCGTAGTCGGGGAGCCGTTGGAACAGGACGGCATGCGCCTCTTCGCGGGACTGGTCAGCGACCCGTTCTTCATGGATGTCGAGGCCGCGCTGCGCACGGATATCTCGGGCAAACTCTCTTTCGACACGGCCGTGAACACCGTTCAGTCTCGCGACGTCTTGTCAATCGTCGTCGAGGTCCCGTTTGCTCAGATCGTCGAACGCTTCGACGGCGTCACACTGGTCGGCGCCCTCGCGGAGAACGTCGTCACGCGCCGCGGCAAGCCGATTCGGATCGAACGTGTTGGTCGGCCCGAGATTAAGAACTTCGTCCTGGCAAACCCGATGCGCGACCCGCGCACGAAGGGCGTCGAGCTTCGCGACCTTTACAACCGTGAAGACGCCTTCGCTCTTTCCAGGGAATACCGGCCGCTCTACGAGTCGCGCTTCGACGCGAACCTGGCGTTCTTCGACGGCCTCGACGGCGAGACCGCGTGGCCGCTCGGGCCGGACGGGCGTCATCCGCTGCGCGATCTGCTTATCGGCGATTTCTTGATTCTCGATCCCGCGCAAGCATTCGCGCCCGGAAACTTTCTGGAGATCGAACAGTCTTTACTCGACGGCCGGCCGCACACAAGCGCGGGCGGTCGCTGGCTCGATGACGACATCCTCGACGAGATGCTGACGCTCTTTATGAATGGCGGGCGGGGCGCGAGATTCGGGGACGGGGTTGACGCTCCCACCAAGCCGGCGAGCCTGACCTTTCCGTACGTGCGCGAACCCAACAACCGGGCGGACCTACCGCTTCCGGCATTTCTGAGGAGTTGAACATGGAGAACATGGATCTTTTGAAAGACCAAGGCGCGGCCATGGATGGCGCGACCGCTGGCATCGCCAAAGTCGTGCGCGACTACCTGGACACTGAGCACCGCCGCGGCCAGGCGGTCGACGCCGCCGCAATAGCTCAGCTTTTCACCGAAGCGCGGACCCACCATGTTTTCCGCGGCCTTCCCGTTCCTGATGCGCTTCTGCGCAGAGCGCTCGACCTCGCCAAGATGGGTCCGACCGCGGCGAACCAGCAGCCACTGCGCGTGCTTTTCCTGCGTTCGACGCAAGCCAGGAAGCGGCTGCGTCCGGCGCTCATGCCCGGGAATGTGGAAAAGACGATGGCCGCACCGGTCGTCGCGATCATGGGCTATGACATCGAGTTTTATGAACACCTGCCGTTCCTATTCCCGCACGTCGATGCGAAGAGTTGGTTTGCCGGCAATCCGGACTTCGCGGCCCGCAGCGCCGCGCAAAACGGCACCCTTCAGGTCGCCTACTTCATTCTCGCGCTGCGCGCAGTCGGCTTGGATGCGGGACCGATGACCGGCTTTGACCCAGCCAAGGTCGATCAGGAGTTCTTCCCCGACGGGAAGATCAAGGCCAACGTCATTATCAATATCGGCTACGGCGACGACGCCAAGCTGTTCCCGCGCGGCCCGCGCTTCGCGTTCGACCAGATGGCAACGATCCTTTGAAAGTACGCAAAATTGGAGAATTGAACATGAATTTGTTGAAGGGCAAAGGCGCGGTCGTAACTGGCGCCGCATCCGGAATCGGCAAGGCGATCGCGACGGCGTTTATCGAAGCCGGCGCCAGCGTTTTACTCTGCGACCTGAACGCCACAGCACTCTATGCCGCTGCCAGCGAGCTGGGTAATCGTGCAATCGGCCGCGTCACGGACGTCGCCGACGAGACCCAGGTGGATAGCGCGATGCGCGAGGCACGCAATTCATTCGGGTCGTTGGATATCGTTGTCAACTGCGCAGGCTTTGGCGCAATCGCGCCTCTGACCGAGCTGTCCGGCGACAAGTGGGAATCCGTCCTGGCCGTGACGCTCGGCGGCGTCTTCTACGGCGTGAAGCACGGAGCGCGGCAGATGCTTGAGCAGGGACGGCCGGGCGTCATTATCAATATCTCTTCGGTGAACGGACGGCAGGCCGGTGAGGGGCAAGTGGCTTATTGTGCGGCGAAGGCCGGCGTGGACATGATCACGCGCTGTGGCGCGTTGGAACTCGGCGGTCGCGGTATCCGGGTCGTCGGCATCGCGCCAGGTTTGGTGGAGACGCCGCTGACCAGGAAGGAGCTGGAAAATCCGGACATGCGCGAGCTATTCATGGGTGTCATCCCGATGAAGCGTCCGGTTGCAGCCGAGGAAATTGCTGCGGCCGCTGTTTTTCTCGCGTCAGACAACGCCAGATCGATTAACGGCGACACGATCGCGATCGACGGCGGCTCGCTGACGCGCGGCTATCCGGCGCTGCTGACCGGCCTGAAGAACCGGCACGCATGAAGGTCTAAGCCGCACGCCACACGAGCGGGCGGCAGTCATCGACGGTGGATCTAAATCTCAATGGGTATTCCGATGAATCAACACGTGAAGATCAATAGCAGTGAGCACAGGGCGCCGGCGGCCGGGGAGTTGAGTCAGCTCGGCTTCGACGCCGAACGCCTCGCGCGCGTGCGCGCAGCAATCCTGTCTGACATCGAGCACGGCCGCTGCCACGGCGTCGCGCTTCGCGTCGCCCGGCACGGCAACGTCGTGCTCGACGTGTGCGAAGGGTACGCGGACCGGGCCGCCGGCACGAAGCTCCGGCCGAATGCAGTCTTCGCGACCATGTCGGTCGCCAAGCAATTCACAAACGTGCTCACGCTCTCGCTGGTCGAGCGCGGCTTGCTCAAGCTGCACGCGCCGGTCGCCGAAGTCATCCCGGAGTTCGGCAAGCTCGGCAAGGAGAAGGTCAACCTCTATCACCTGCTCACGCACACGAGCGGCGTGCTCTCCGCCGCGCCGCCTGTGCCGTCCGAAGTCCTGACGGACATCGAGGCGCTGGTGCAGTTCGCGTGCGGGCTGCCGCTCGAATCGCAGCCGGGCGAGCGCGTCAACTACTCGCTGCTCCTCGGGCATTCGATTCTGGCGGCGATGTGCCTGCGCGTCGCCGGCCGCGGGCGGAGCTACGCCGATATGCTCCGGGAAGAACTCTTCGAGCCGCTCGGTATGCGTGACACGAGCCTCGGCCTGCGTGGCGATCTCGCGGCCCGGTTCTGTCCCGTGCGAGCCGCATACGATGACATCCTGTCGCTCACCCCCAAGGAGGTGCTCGAAGGAGTGGGCGCGCTGCTCGCGACGCCGGGCTGTGAGATTCCGGGCGGCGGCTGCGTGACGACGATCGACGACCTGCACCGCTTTGCCGAGATGCTCCGGCGCGGCGGCGAGCTCGACGGGTCACGCGTACTCTCACCGGCCATGATCGAGTTCTGCACCCGCAACCACACCGGCGACATGCGTAACGTCTTTTTCGACGCCACCTGCGGGACGCGCAACTGGGTGACTTATCCGGCCGCGATCGGCGTCGGCTTTTTCGTCCGCGGCGACGGCAATCTGCCGGGGCACCACTTCAGCCCGATGCACTCGCCCAACGCCTTCGGCGGATTCGGGGCGGGCTCGACCGGGTTCAGCATCGATCCGGCGCGCGACCTGACGATTGCGTTCCTGTCAACGGGACTGATGGAGGACAGCTATCACCTGGAGCGCGTGGCGACCGTGGCGACTATGGTACTCGCCGCGATGACGCGGTGAGGGCGCCGGACATTATTGCCATCGGTGTGGGGCCGGACGCGCTACGCTCGCGCAGTCATCCGGCACTGCTGACCGGTTTGAAAGGCTACAACGCATGATGATCCGTGACAGACGTTATACAAGCGGGCGAATCGCCGTCGCCAACCTTTCGACGCTGATCGATAGCTTGGAGCTTCGCCGTGTCGAGGGCGCGACCTTCGAAGAGCTGTTGGCGCTGTCGAAGCTGCTGTTTGTTCGCGGGGACTTGCTCGGTCGTATCGCGGATCATGACCTGGCGGAACTAATAGCTACCGAGGCTATCGCGTTGGGGCCCGGTGTCGCGAGCGCGCTCTATATCAGCGCGCGGCTCGCGGAGCGTTTCCACCGGTTCGGGGAAGCGAACGCGCTTCTCGATCACGCGCTCGCGGCCGGACATCCGAGGCGAGAGGTTGATGTCGAAAGGGCGGCGCTGTTGCAGGCGACGGGACAATACGACGAGGCGCTGATTCTTCGTGAAAGACTGGCGGAGGACGAGCCCGGGATTCACACCCTCGGCGCGCTCGCGTCGCTGCTGGCGGAAATGGACCGATGGGCGGCGGCCGAGAACTGCTATGCGGCCGCGCTCGACGCGGACACTGGCGTCTCGCCTTTGCCGTGCGGCCAACTGCTCTTCGAATGGGGTGTGAGCGCCATGCGCCGCGGCGAGCTGGATCGCGCGGAGGCGATCTTCGTCGAACTCGAAGCGATCCTGCCGGCGCACGTTCCGGGGCGCGGGCATCGCGCCGAGGTGGCGCTCGCGCGCGGGCAGTTGGACTTCGCCGCCGCGCTCGTCGAGCCGCTGCTCGTTACGGCGGACGACCCGGAATACCGCGCGACCCACGCGGAGATTCTGGCCGCGCGCGGTGACGGCGAAGCCGCGAGCGAGGCGGCACGTGCGGCGGCCGGCTACGAGCTGTTGCTGGCGCGAAGGCCAGAAGCCTATGCCGATCACGCCGCGGCCTTCTTCATGGGCGTCGGCAACCGACCTCAGCTCGCGGTCGAGCTTGCGTCGGCCAATTTTAAGCTCCGCGACACGCCACGCTCGCGCAGCCTTCTCGCCAGGGCGCAACAAGTTTCAGTGGTGCAGGGGCTCGCCACATGAGCGCCGATATCGCCGCAGCGCGCGGTTGATTGTCGAGCCAGGTTCGACAGCCGAACGATGACATCATGGCCGCCGGTAGCGGCTCGTAGTTGTCCCGTAGTTCGTCACGAAAACTGTTTCGGGTCGAGCAGGCGATTACGATTTTACGAACGAGTTAGTGAATTAACGACCGCACTTCGTCTCGCCCCTCCCGAATTCAACAAGTTAGTGAGTGGAATGCCTGTTGCTACACACCCGTCTGGACGGAAGCGGCAGGAGATGCGCCGGGCAGTAGGAATGGCTACGAGAGGGTGAAGCTAATGATCAGTGATGTTAAGTCGAATCGGCGCGAAGTTGAACGTGAGGATGCGGCTCGCCCCGGCGCGGACAAAACGAGGATGCTCATTCTGGGCGGCGGCTTCGCGGGCCTTGAGGCCGCACGATACCTGGAGCGAACCGCAGCTAAGCGAGCCGATGTCGAGGTGACGCTCGTCAGCAGGGAGAACTTCAGTCTCTTCACCCCGATGCTTCACGAGGTGGTGGCCGGCGATCTAGAGCCGCCCGACATCTGCAACCCTCTGCGCAAGCTGCTGCGGCGCGTAACGGTTCTGAGCGGGGAGGTCGAATCCGTTGACCTCGTCGCCCGCCGGGTGGTGATCTCCTACGGCGTCAGGAGACTCAGGCAAGAGTTGCCGTTCGATTACCTTGTGCTGGCCCTCGGGTCGGAGACGAACTACTTCGGCATCCCGGGCGTGGCCGAACAGGCGCTCGGCATAAAGACGCTGCGCGATGCCGTCTTGCTCCGTAACGGGGTAATCGCGATGCTGGAGGCCGCCAGCGTCGAACCCGACCCCGAACGGCGGAAGCGGCTGCTCACCTTCGTGGTCGCGGGCGGCGGTTTCGCGGGCGTGGAAACCGTTGGCGCGATCAACGACCTCGCGCGCCAGAGCCTCAGGCACTACGGCCGGATTGATC
The DNA here is from genome assembly GCA_963848875.1 of uncultured Acidobacteriota bacterium. Taxonomy (GTDB): domain Bacteria; phylum Acidobacteriota; class Blastocatellia; order Pyrinomonadales; family Pyrinomonadaceae; genus QHXM01. Next base: position 847,006 of record CAWKFJ010000005.1, on the reverse strand, counting down.
CGCGCGAGGTTCGCGTGGTCTTGATTCACGCCGGACAGGTCATCCTGCCTGAACTCGGACAGGAGCTTGGTCTGTACGCGCAGGAGAAACTCCGCGAGCGTCAGGTTGAGATAAAACTCAACGCTAAGGTCGCGGGGTACGCGGACGAAACGGTGCGCTGCGATGATGGGGAGTCGATCCCTGCCACCACGCTGGTGTGGGCCGCCGGCGCCTCGCCGAGTCCCATCCTGAAAGATTTGCCGTTAGAACTTCAGCGGGGACGGGTAGTGGTTGACTCCACCCTGAAAGTGCCGCAATTTCCGCGAGTGTGGGCGGTGGGCGACTGCGCGGCGCTCCTCGATCCGACTTCAAAACAGCCTTACCCTCCGACCGCCCAGCACGCCACCCGCGAGGGCCGGCTCGCCGCCCAGAACATTTGCGCCCGCCTGAAGGGAAAACCGACAACTCCCTTCGCGTACAAGATGCAGGGGCAGCTCGCGGCGATAGGCCGCCGCACGGGCGTCGCCAGAATCTTCGGGCTTAAGTTTTCCGGGGTGGCGGGGTGGGTGCTGTGGCGGAGCGTTTACCTGATGAAGCTGCCGAGGCTCGAAAAGAAAATACGCGTCGCATTGCGATGGGCTTTGGACGTGATCTTTGAGCGCGACATCGCCCAGTACGTCACACCGCGCGACGTCGAGTCGGTCAACCGGCTTTTGGAAACGGCGCGGCAATCGAGCGGAGGGCCGGCGACGGGGTGACGAGTAGATGTTGAAGATAATCACGACAGTTAGGGAAAATTCTCAATCCGTCAGGGTACAACTTTACGGGCAGTTCACTGCGGAGTACGTCCCCGAGGTCGAGAAGGCGTTTTCAGGGCGGGGCGCGAACGACCATAAAGTCACGCTGGATTTGACGAACGTCACCTTCGTGGATCGCGCCGGGATGAAGTTTCTGTACGGGGCGCAGTCCAGGGACATCGCCGTCGAAAACATCCCCTCATACGTCAGGCGCTGGATCGAGCAGGAGGCGGAGCATTCCGAACCCTCCCGAAAGTAGTCCTCTCGTCGTCATATCACGAAACCGTTCGTCATATCATGAGCCCCCGCGTCTTCGTCACCTGAGATTCAACAGATTCAGCGCTGGAACGTTGGTTGCAAGTCGCCGCTAAGACAAGCCGCGATTGCTGCGGCGGCCGAGCCTGCGCGCTTCCCTGATCACGACACCGGCGCAAGCGAGGCACTTCCGGGATGAAAGGAATTTGAGGAACAGTCATGCAAGCCAATCGAGCCGCCGTCGAACAATTCGGCATAGGTTACGCTAATGGGAAAAGTCCGGCGGCACTGCCCGCGCGCTTCTCCCTTCGATTATTCGTCCGCCGCCACACGCAGATGAAAACAAAATTTCAAACAGCGCTTTTGTTCGCTCTTCTGATTCTCCCCGCGGCCTGGACGCCGGCCGACGGTCAGCAGCTCCGCGAGGCGTTCCGCAAGGTCAGCCAGTCGGTCGTCATCGTCAAGACGAAACGGGTCGAAGTGGCGCCCTCGCCCGAACAGGTCATGTCCGTCGTGGAGGGCCTCGGCTCCGGGGTGCTCATCTCCGGCGACGGCAGAATCCTGACCGCCGCGCACGTCGTGCAGACGGCGGATGTCGCGTGGGTCGAGTTCCCCGACGGCCAGGTAATAAAAGCTAACGTGATCGGCTCTGACGTGCGGGCCGACGTCGCCTTGCTGAAGCTCGCCCACCCGCCTGCGGGCATCACGCCCGTCCCCGTCGGCGATTCGGACAAGGTGGAAGTCGGGGATCAGATATTCGTGATCGGCGCTCCATATGGCATTGAGCAGACGCTCTCCGCCGGGCACGTGAGCGGGCGACATCAGCTCGATAAGATGACCGAAAGTCCGGGCGGGGTCGAATTCCTACAGACCGACGCCTCGGTCAACTCGGGCAGCTCAGGCAGCCCCGTCTTCACGATGGACGGCGAGGTGGTCGGCATCGTGAGCAACATCATGAGTCGGTCCGGGGGCTCGGAAGGATTGGCCTTTGCGGCGACCTCCAACACCGCAAAACTTCTTCTGCTGGAGCGGAAGCCAGTCTGGTCGGGCATCGACGGTCTGCTCGTCACGGGCGAGCTGGCGAGGGTGCTTAACCTGCCGCAGCCGGCGGGACTGCTCGTCCAGCGCGTCGGCTCCGGCTCAATCGCGTCGCGCATGGGGCTTCTGCCGGGGACGCTGCGCGTGAACGTGGTGGGCACAGACCTGCTGCTCGGGGGAGACGTCATCCTCAACGTGAACGGACTTCAGATCACGGAGAATGACGGCAGCTACGAGCCAATCCTGAACAGAATCGGCGCGCTCAAACCCGGAGACGCCCTCGTCGTGATAGTCTTTCGGCAGGGTCGGGTAGTGAAACTCTCTACCGAGGTTGAACCATAACATCCGGTATCACCCGACGTAATTTCTCGAACGCAGTTATCAAACGGCCTCGGCTCTTCGCTGAGGCCGTTTGATAACTGACCCGAACCGAATCCGCAGAGCATTCCCGGCCGTGACGAAAGTAACTTCGTAAAATTACGAAGTTTCGACACTCCGACAGCGCCTCCCGAACACCGCATCTTCAATATTCTTCAAAATCCACCGATTTAACGACTACGCCGGCGCGCATGACTCCGGCACGCCGGTTGACTTTACACGTGTCGTCAGCGGCGGGCGGCTCAAGAACAAGGTAGATAGAGGCCGAAGAGGGGCGAGCCGCAGCAGCGCGTAACCAAGATTGAGAAGGGGCGCAGTCCCTTCGCCGAGTGGACGGCGTGAACGCCGTAAGGACCAGACAATGAATAAGAGAATTGTTTATCTACTGGCGCTCATCGTACTCGCAGCAAGCCCTTTGAGCGTGCGGGCGCAACAGAGGGCGGGAGAAGTTCTGACGCTGGACGAGGCGGTCTCCCTAGCCCTGCGCGAGAACCGCCAGGTCAAGAACGCACAACTGTCAGTCGGCCAAGCCGGAGACGCGCTGGCCGCCGCGCGCACCCTCCGGTTGCCTTCTTTGTATGCCTACTCGCTCGTGTCACAGCAGTTATTGAAGCACGACGCGGGCGGCGATAGCTCAGGGACGGACGTCGTTCCCGGCGTCGGCCCGATCTTCTCAATCAGCGCCGCGCGCAGACCGACGGCAATCTTCGCCGGGCAGATTCTCCAGCCGCTGTCGCAGCAATACCGCATCCGCCTCGGGATAGAGCAGGCCGGGCTGGCGCGCGAGGCGGAGGGCGAGAAACTGCGCCAGGCCCAGCAGACCACAGTTAATCAAGTCAGGCAGACCTACTACGGGATTCTGCAAACACAGAGCGCCCTCGACAGTCTGCGGGAGGTCATAGGGTACTACCGAGAACTGGACCGGGTGACGGCCGATAACGTCGCCCAGCAGGTCTCCCTGAAAGCCGACGGCCTGGAGGTCAGGACGCGGCTGGCGAAGGCCGAGTACGAGGCGCTTAACCTGACGAATCGACTGTCCACCGAGAAGGAGCAGCTCAACAACCTGCTGGGGCGCGACGTGCGCGCCGAGTTCAGGGTGGCCCCGGTCCCCGACGCCGGCGGCTTCGAAACTGACCTCGCCCTCGCTAGAAGTCGCGCGCTCGACCAGCGGCCCGAACTGCGCGAAGCGCGGCTGAAGGTCAGGCAGGCCGAAGTCGAACGGCGCATCAAGAAGTCCGAGTACATCCCCGACGTGAGCCTCGGCTTCACCTACATGTCATTCAGGAATTTCGGCAACGAGGCGGTTCCGAAGAACTCCGCCAGCCTGAGCGTCGCGGTGAAGTGGGAGGTCTTTGATTGGGGGAGAAAGAAGAACCAGCTCGCGGAGAAAGGCAGGGCCGTCGAGCAGGCGAGGAACGGCATGCGCGAAGCCGAGAGCCTCGTCCTGATCGAGGTCGGCGACAAGTTCCGCAAGTTCCAGCAGACACGCCAGGCCCTGGTCGTCGCGCAACTCACGCAGGAGACGGCGCGGGAGAACATGCGCGTTTCGACCACCAAATACAAGTTACAGGCGGCGCTGCTCTCGGACGCGTTACAGACGCAGGCCACGCTGGCCGACGCGGACTACCAATATCAACAGGCGCTGCTGGCCTACTGGACGGCCAGGGCTCAATACGAAAAGGCGATCGGAGCGGACAAATGAAAAAGAAACCCTTGATAGCAGTCGCAGTGGGAGCGGTGCTCTTGCTGGTGGCCGTGGTGTCAGTGGCTATGTTAAAGCCGCGAGCCGGGCAGGCAGAAAAACCGCCGGCGCCGGTGAAAGTCGCGGCGGTCGAGCTGAACTCCGCGGGCGGCGGCGGGGAGCGGTATTCGGCCACGATCATTCCGCGCACAGAGGTCGAGTTGGCCTTCAAGGTGGGCGGCTACGTCGCCGCGCTTCAACAAGTCCGCGGCGTGGACGGCCGGATGCGCGACCTACAGGAAGGCGACCCCGTCAGCGCCGGGGCGGTGCTGGCACGCGTGCGCCAAAGCGACTATCAGGTCAAGGTCAGGCAGGCGGTGTCCCAGGCCGACGAGGCCAAGTCCGGCGTAGACGCAAGCCGTGCCCAATACCAGGAAGCCCTCAACGGCATCGCGTCGAGCAAGGCCCAACTGGCCGAGACCGAGGCCGCTCATGAAAAGGCGAAGCTCGATTACGAACGGGCGAAAAACCTGTTCGCCAGCCAGAGCCTGACCAAAGCCAGTTACGACGCGGCGAAGGCGCAGTTCGAAACCACCTCCGCCCAGGTCGCCGCCGCCCGCTCGCAGATTCGCGTGCTCGAAGCCAAGGCTGACTCCGCGAAAGCGCAGATCGATGTCGTCGAGGCCCAGTCGAGGGGGGCGCAGGCGGTCGTGCAGGAGGCCACGATTCCCTTGCAGGACACTGCGCTCAGGTCGCCGCTCGGCGGGGTCGTGCTGAAAAAATCGGTCGAGAAAGGAACGCTGGTCTCGCCCGGCGCGACGGGATTCGTCGTCGCCGACACGTCGTCGGTCAAGGCCGTCTTCGGCGTCGCGGACGGCGCCGTGCCGGAACTGAAACTGGGGGGGACGCTGAGCGTCGAGGCCGAGAACATGCCCGATACGGAATTCCGCGGCCAGATCACCGCCGTCTTTCCGGCCGCCGACCCCCAAAGCCGAGTCTTCAACGTCGAGGTGACGATCCCGAACCCGGGCCATCAACTGCGGCCGAACATGATCGTCTCGCTCAGAGTGGGAAATGAGCGAGACGAGACCGCGCAGCCGGTCGTGCCGTTGAACGCGGTCATGAAAGGCAGGAGTGGCACGGGCGGCTACGCCGTTTTCGTCGTGGCGGAGGAGGGCGGGCGCGCAGTCGCGCGGCTCCGCGACGTGAAGCTGGGCGGAGCTTACGGCAACGCGGCGGTCGTGACTGACGGGGTGAAGCCGGGCGAGCGCGTGATCACGACGGGCGGAACCATTGTGATGGATGGCGATCAGGTAAAGGTGATTCCATGAGAAAGAGATTTCAAGCATTGTTGCTGAAAGCGCGCGAAGCCGTGCGCAGGCGGGTCAAGAAATCGCCGGAAGCCGCGACACGCGAGCAGGCTAACGCGGCACACGCTCACGGCCATCACGACGTTGACCTGAGCAAGCCTAACATCTCCCGCTTCTTCGTCGAGCAGCGGCACATCACCTGGGTCATGCTGATCGGCGTCTGCGTCTGGGGCTTTTACAGCTATAAGAGCATGCCCCAGCGCAAGGACCCGGACACGCCGGTCAAGACGGCGGTCGCCATCACCGTCTGGCCCGGTGTGGACGCGGAGAAGATCGAGCAACTGGTGACCAGGAAGATCGAAGAGAAGGTGGCGCAGAACGCCAACGTCGAGAAGATTCGCTCGATCTCGCGGACCAACATCTCGGTCGTTTACGTCGACCTGGACGAGAACTTCCCCGGCAGCCAGATCGCCAAGGAGTTCGACGACATCGCGCTCAAACTCGACTCCATCAAAGATTTGCCGGACGGGGCGGGGCCCATCCAGTTCATCAAGGACTTCGGCGACACGTCGGCCCTCATGCTCACCGTCGCCAGCCCGAAGGTGAGCGAGGCGGAGATCGACCTGCGCGCGAAGGAGGTCGGCGAGGCCATCACGCGCCACCGGGCGGAGTATGCGCCGGCCGGCGGCGGGAAGCGCTTCACAGTCGTCAGCAGCCTCAACCATCCGGTCAGCCCGCGCGTCGTCCAGGACCCGCTCAAACTGTTAGCCGATTACCTCAAAGAGAAGGGTGCGGCCAGCGACCTGCACGTCATCACGGAGCCCGGCTTTGTCGGCGTGGACGGCGTGTCCGACGCGAGCGACGAGGCCCTGCTCGGCTACACGCGGCAGTTCATCAACGAGCGTTTGCAGGCTGCCGATTTTCATCCCGATAGCTGGCCGCCCGTGGTGATCCGCGACCCGCAGGAGGCGCGGGCGAAGCTGGGCACGGTCGCGGGCGACAAGTACAGCTATCGTGAGATGGACGATTTCACAGACATCATCGAGAAGGGGCTCAAGAGCGTCCCGCAAGCCACGAAGGTGTCGCGCTCAGGCATCCTGGCCGAAAAGGTCTTTCTCCTCTATTCCCAGGAGCGCATCGCCTCATACGGCCTCAAGCCCGGAGACCTGCCGGACATTCTGGGCGCGCGCAACATCACGCCGGCCGGCGGTCAACTGGAAGCCGTGGGGAAGAACTTCTCCATCGACGCTTCCGGCGAGTTTAAGAGCGAAACCGAGATCGGCGACGTGGCGATCGGCCGCACGGAGCACGGGGCGCCCGTCTACCTGCGCGACGTGGTAGACGTCGAGCGCGGCTACGACAGCCCGCCGAGATACCTGAACTTCTACGAGTGGCGCGACGCCGAAGGGCGCTGGCAGCGCAGCCGCGCCATCACGGTCGCCGTCCAGATGCGCCCGAACGGATACATCGGCCAATTCGGTGAAGACATAGACGCGAAGCTGGCCGAACTCAGGAAGCAGTTGCCCGACGACCTGCTCATGGCGCGCACCTCCGACCAGCCGCGGCAGGTCACGGAGAACGTCAGTCTGTTCATGAACAGTCTCTACGAGGCGATCATCCTGGTAATAATCGTCTCACTCATCGGCTTCTGGGACTGGCGTTCGGCGCTGCTGATGGGGTTGGCGATTCCGATCACGCTCCTCATCACCTTCGGCATGTCGCACACGCTGGGGATCGATCTGCAACAGATCTCCATCGCCACGCTGATCATCGCCCTGGGCCTGCTGGTTGACGTGCCGGTGGTCGCCGGCGATGCGATTAAGAACTCACTGGGGGCGGGCTTGCCGCCGCTCACCGCTGCGTGGCTGGGGCCGACAAAGCTCATCAAGGCGATCGTCTTCGCCACCATCACCAACATCGTCGCCTACCTGCCGTTTCTGACTCTGCCCGGGGGCATTGGCGAATTCTTATACAGCCTGCCCATCGTGCTGACCTGCTCCCTGGTGGCGGCGCTGTTCGTGGCGATGGTCTTCATCCCCTTCATCGGCTACTTTTTGTTGAAGCCGAAACCGGAACCGACCATCGAGGAACGGCGCAAAAAAGGGTTCGCGGCCTTCTATTACAGAGTGGGCGAATGGGCGATCAATCACCGCTGGAAGGTGCTGATTGGCTCGCTCGTCCTCCTGGCGGGTAGCGGACTGGTCGCCAGCCGGCTCAGGACGGACTTCTTCCCGAAAGACCTTTCTTACCTCTCCTACCTCGACGTGTGGCTGCCGGAAGACGCGCCGCTTTCGGCCACCAACGAGGCCGCGCGGCGTGCCGAAGAAGTGGTGCGCGAGGTGACCGAGGAGTACGGGAAGGAGCACTCCGAAGACGGCAAGCCGCGTGAAGTCCTGAAATCCCTGACCACCTTCGTCGGGGGCGGCGGCCCGCGCTTCTGGTTCTCGGTCTCGCCCGAGATGCAGCAGCTCAACTACGCGCAGGTCATCATCGAGGTCAACGACAAGCACGACACCAACCACCTGATCGGCCCCTTGCAGAAGGCGCTGGACGAGAGGGTGCCGGGCGCGCGCATCGACGTGCGGCAGCTCGACACGGGCAAGCCCATTACGATGCCGGTCGAAATCCGCATCTCCGGCGGCGACATGGCCGCGCTGCGCCAGGAGGCGGAGAAGGTGAAAGACATCCTGCGCGCCACCCCGTACGCCCAGCGCGTCCGCGACGACTGGGGGGAGGATATCTTCACCGTCAAGCTGGAAACCGACTCCGACCGCGCGAACGCGGCGGGAATCACCAATCTTGACGTGGCCGCCTCGTCGGCGACGGGGATCAACGGCAGCAAGGTGTCGGTGCTGCGCGAAGGCGATAAGCAGATTCCCATCGTGGCGCGCATGCGGATGGAGGAGCGCGCGCAACTGGCCGACGTGCAGAACCTGTACGTCTATTCCACGCAGGGGACGCAGAAGGTGCCGCTCAGGCAGGTCTCGTCGGTCGAGTACGGGATGCAGACCGAGAAGGTCCGCCGGCGCAACCAGTACCGCACGATCACGGTCTCCTGCATGGCCGAACCCGGTCACCTGCCGTCCGAGATCATAAACGCCGCCCGCCCGCAGTTGACGGCTTTTGCCGGGCAGCTCCCCTCCGGCTCCCGCATGGATATCGGCGGGTCGGAAGAGGAGCAGGTCAAGGGTTTCAAAAACCTGGTGGTCGTGCTGCTGATCTCGCTGGCAGCGATCTACCTGACCCTCGTCTATCAGTTCAAGAACGCGATCAAGCCGTTCGTCGTCTTCGCGGCGGTGCCTTACGGGCTCGCGGGAGGGCTGGTGGCGCTCTGGATCATGAACACGCCCTTCGGGTTCATGGCCTTCCTGGGGATCGTCAGCCTGGTCGGACTGATCGTCAGCCACATCATCGTCCTCTTCGACTTCATCGAAGAGAAGCACGCGGAGGGCGAGCCGCTGAAGGAGGCGGTGCTGGACGCCGGCATCATGCGCCTCAGGCCCGTGATGATCACGGTGCTCGCCCTGGTGACCGCGCTCGTCCCGCTGGCGCTGCACGGCGGGCCGCTGTGGGAGCCGATGTGTTACGTGCAGATGGGCGGGATGATGGTCGCGACCTTCGTCACGCTGCTGCTGGTGCCGGTGATCTATTCGATCTTCGTCCTCGACCTCAAGCTGATTAAGTGGGAGACCGCGGGCGCGGAGAAGCCGGGCGAGCCGGAAGCGGGCCCGGAGTTGGAGCCTGCGGCCGCGGGCGACTGAGACGACGACGACCAGGTGACGGTTGAAAGGGCGTGAGGTGGAGTATGAGCGGTGAAGTAATGAGCGGGGTGGCGGCCATCATGGGGGCTATCGTCGGCGGCCTCGCGTCGTTGACGAGCACCTGGGTGGGTGAGCGGAGCCGGCAACGGCGCGACATCTTACAGCGGGAGATCACCAAGCGGGAGGTCGCCTATTCCGACTTCATAGACTGCGCCTCCAAGGTTTTTGTCGCCTCGGCCACGCACCGCATCGACGACGACGAGGCGGAGATCGAAAGGGTGGTCTCACTGTACGCCGTCGCCAGCCGCATTCGGCTGTTTGCTTCCAAGCAAGTCATTCAGGAGGCGGAGAAGGTCATTGACCGAATATTCATGCAGTATGGGGCCGACAACGTATCCGCCGAACAACTTCGGGCGAGTGTGGTCGAAACGAGAGACGACCCCTTGAGTGCATTCAGCGTTATCTGTAGGCGCGAACTGCAAGACATCCAGGGAGGGATGACCGTTCGCTGGTAGGCTTTGCGCATGAACTCGGACGGGCCCGGTAGAGCGACATGACTGAGAACAACACCCAGACCATCCTTGAGGTCGCGAAGGCCGTCGGCGCTCACCTGGAGCTGTCGGACGTGCTGGCCGCCCTGATCTCGACGCTCAAGCCCATAGTTCATTTCGACCTCATCGGCATCGGGATACTGGAAGGCGACGCGATCAGACTTCATACCATCTGTATCGAAGGTTTCGAGCGCAGGGCGGGAGAGTCCCCCGGCAGCCTCATGGCGCGTTTCACGCCCGAGACTGACAACCCGCAACGGTTCCCGGTGAGCGAGCACCCCGCCAGCGAGACGATGGCGTCCCGCCGGCCGTACGTCTGTACCGACCTGGAGGCCCGAAGGCGCTTTGCCCACGACGAAAGATGCTTGAGCCACGGCCTCCGCAGCTACGTTGGCATGCCGCTCGCCAAACAGGGCGAGTTGATTGGGATCATCGAGTATCTGTCGAAAGAGAAGGGTAACTACACCGACGAGCAAGTCCGGTTGCTGCGCGGCGTGTCCGACATGGTCGCGCTCGCGGTCTCGAACGCCCTGGCCTACGAGGAGATCAAGAGGCTGAAGGAGCAACTACAGGCGGAGAACCGGCTGCTCCAGGAGGAGATCGTCGAGAGGTCGAACTACGAGGAGATCGTCGGCTCGTCCGCCTCACTGCAAAGTCTCATCGCCTCAATCGAGAAAGTCGCGCCGACGGACTCGACGGTGCTGATCAACGGCGAGACCGGGACGGGCAAGGAGCTGGTGGCGCGCGCCATCCACCGCCGCTCGCCGCGCGCCGCCCGCGCGCTCGTCACGGTGAACCTCGCCGCGATGCCCAAGGAGTTGATCGCCAGCGAACTGTTCGGGCACGAGAAGGGCGCGTTTACGGGGGCGATGCAGCAGCGCGTGGGGCGGTTCGAGGCGGCCGACGGCGGCACCCTCTTCCTTGACGAGGTCGGCGAGCTGAGCCCGGAGATGCAGGTCGCGCTGCTCAGGGTGCTTCAGGAGAGGGAGTTCGAGCGCGTAGGGGGCGGCCGAACGATCAAGACGGACGTGCGCGTCATCGCCGCGACGAACAGAGACCTCCAGCGAGAGGTCGCCGAAGGGCGGTTCCGCATGGACCTCTACTACCGGCTCAACGTCTTCCCCGTCTACGTCCCGGCCCTGCGCGAGCGGGCCGACGACATCCCCGTCCTCGTAGATTACTTCGCGGCGCGGGTGGGGGCCCGGATGGGGAAGCGAGTTCGTCAGATCGAGAGACGCTCACTGGACTCGATGCAGCGATACGCGTGGCCTGGAAACATCCGTGAATTGCAGAATGTCATCGAGCGCTGCGTGATCCTCGCCGAAAACGAGGTCCTGCGCCTGGAGCCAGGCACGCTCGTTTCGGGAACTCACCCGCCCGAAACCGGCCGGCCCGAGACCGCAAAATCTGCCGGGGTGAAGGCGGAGATCGAGGCGGCGCTGCGCGAGACGCGGGGCCGTGTCTCCGGGCCTCAGGGCGCCGCCGCCCGCCTGGGCGTCCCCGCGACGACGCTCTCATCCAGAATCCGTGCGCTCAAGATCAACAAGCACCGGTTTCATGAGAGCTGAGACATGCCAGGGACAGTAAGGAGGATGAAGATGCGTGAGGTTGAGACGGGACTGGAAAGGATTCAAGGGCCGCGGCGCATGATTCTGTTGACCTGTGCCTGGCTCGCGCTCGCCTTATTCTCAGGGGCCGAGCCTGCGCTGGCGCAGCAGGGGCCAGACCATAAGGCGCTTGCGCAGGCGAGGAGTGAGTACAAGTCGAGCCTCGAACAACTGCTCGCGCTCTACGAGGCCGACGATGAACGTGACGAAGAGCGCCTCGCTAAGATGAAAGCCTTATACGGGCAGGGCCTCGTCACGCGCCACGAGGTGGAAACGTCGGAAGACGACGCGGTGCGCGCCAGGGAGAAGGTCGTCGAGGCGCGGGCGCAGTTGCTGGGCGCCGACGTGCTGTTCGCGGAGGCGCTGGTCGAGGCCGAGGCGGTAGAGTCCGCGCCGAAGGTCATGCTGAGTTCGGCCCCTCGCGCAGTCGGTGGGCTGGTACGCACGACAGCTTACATCCGCTTCGGCGGCGCGCGTGCCTGGTCGCTATCCGGAGCAGGGGCAATCAAGCAGTTTTTCATGCAGAGGTTCGGGCGTGCGCTGCCCATAGACGCTTTCGGGCAGTCGCCACTACACGACCGCTGGAGCTACGACCATCGCAACGCAATGGATGTCGGTCTTAGTCCTGGTAGCGTCGAGGGGCAGGTATTAATGGAATATCTGCGCGCCAGCGGCATTCCCTTCACGGCCTTCCACTTTGCAGTCCCAGGCAAGGCCACGGGGCCGCACATACATGTCGGCTTGCCTTCACACAAAATCGCAGCGAGGTGAGCCGGGCGACTCCTATACTCACGCCCGGCCGGGCGGCAATGAGCTGTTCGCCCGGCTGCCGTCCTCCTGAAGCCCCTTGAGATGTACACCCCTAAGCAGGGCCAGGTTCCAGCGCGCGCGACCCGGAGACTATTTCCCCCTGAGGTTGAGAAATAGCTCCGAGTGCGCCGCGGTGCGCCGGGGGCTCAGTGACGGCGCGCGGCGTGCGCGCGCCGGCCAGGCGCTCGAAGTGACTGCCCGCGAAGCGCACCTTTGCAATCCAGAGCGCGAGCACCACAATGCTCACGACCGACAGCCAGCGCACCTGCCCCAGGCTCACCGAGGCCGCCAGTCCCAGGTTCAACCCGACGGCGATCACTTTCGCCAGCCGCTGCACGAACATGTCTATGAAGGCCTTCGCCTGGAACTTCTCTTCCGAAGTCGTCGGCACGTACAGGACCTCCCGCGCCGACTGATTGATCGAGTGGTTCATGCCGTTGTCGCTCACCGACATCAACGCCGCGAGCGGGAGCGTCGGCAGCAGCAGGAAGCCGACCGCGCCGCACAGCATCACGCCGGGGAGCACGAGCAGCGCCCCCCCGACGCCGAACCTCTTCAGCACGAACCCCGTCAGGAACAGTTGCACCAAAACCGACAGGACGCCCTGCGCCTGCGCGACCGCGCCGAAGAAGCTGTCGCGCTCCAACCCGCCGGCGACGTACCGCTCGGCCATCACGCTTAGTTGAAAGTCTATGATGTTCGACGCCACTTCGTAGAACGCCACGAGCAGGCCGATTGCCAGCAAGTACCTGGATGAAGTGAGCAGCCGCAACCCTCTGAAGAGGGAGCGGCCGGGCGGCGTAGGCGTGGCCGGAGCCTCGGGCGCATCCCCCGGCAGCCCGGCCCTTCGGGCGGACCCTGCCCGCTTGGCTTCGTAATGCCGCCCGTAGAGATAGCCCAGGACTGCGATCATGGCGGTCGGGACGATGCAGAGCAGCAGCACGTTCTCACGCCCCAGCGTGGCGACGGCCGAACGCACGAGCGTCGCGCCGACCATCCCGCCCGCGACGCCGCCCAGCCCGACCAGCCCGTAGAGCCGCCTGGCGTCGTCGGGCTCGACCGAGTCGTTCATCAGTGTCCAAAAGAGCGTCACCATCAGCGCGTTGAACATGTCGCCGAAGACGTAGAATGACCAGATCGTCGCCGCGCCGGGGCTGCTCAGCAGGCCCGCGAAGCCGAAGAAGCCGGCGACGAAGAGCGCGCCGAAGACCGCCACGATGCGGCTGGGCGCGAGGCGGCGGCACAGGTAGCTGAAGATGATCGCCAGCAGGAGCGCGGCGAAGACGTTGACGACCTTGGCGAGTTGTTCCGCCTGCGCGCCGCCCAGATGCGCCCCCCAGAGTTCGAGCGGGTGCTCCTGGTGGTAGGAGATGAGCAGCCCGCGCTTCATCGGCTTCAGCGCCCAGAAGGTCGCCATCACGAGGAAGTAGAAGAACGCCATCGCCAGCGCGTGCGCTCGTCCCCTCCCCCGTAGATCAATCCACCCTCTGAAAAGTCCCTTCCGCATCCTCAGTCCGACTTTCGCCGCCCGCTTCACGTCCCGGCGCCGCGCCCTACAAACGAACGCCGACAATCCGCACGGGACCTTCCCCCGCGGCGTACAAATAGACCTGCGCCGCCCGCCGCGCACCCGCCCGGCCGATGAGGAGTTCGACGACTCCGCCCTCGGTCCGGCCCGCGCCGAGCTGCCGGATTCGGCCGACGACCTCAGGCGCGAGCGTCAGCCGCGGCTCAGTCACCTTCCCTTCCGCGAGAAGCTGCGGCTTCTGCCCGACGGTTTGCAGCCGGTAGGTGTAGCCGCCGAACCCTGCGAGCGCACGCTCGTCGTCGGAGGCGAGCCGGTAGTCTGTAAAGCGCAGGACATCCGTGTCGCCTGCGCGTTCGAGACGGAACAGCGCCACCCCCGTCAGTCTGTTCGCATACTTGCCGACAATAATCTTTTGTCGCCGGATGATCTCTCTCGTCAGGTACTCGGCGTCAGCGGCGTCCGTGAACTCCCCTGTCTCGACCGCGGCCCGTATCTGTTCGGGCGTGAAACTCGCGACGATCTGCGACGCCCAGAAGGCGTCACTGTCGGTCATCTCCTCGAACGCCACCAGGGGGAAGCTCCCCTTCCACTTCGCCGGGTCGAAGTCCCGCGCGCCGTAGCGCCCGACGGCCGGCGAGCGCACGGGGTCGTGCCCCTCGCCGCGCCAGGAGGGTTGATATATTCCCGCCGTCAAGAGCACTTTCGCCGCCGTTCCCATGTCGAGCGCGTGTTCGTGCCCGACCTCCGGCGGGTTCGGGCGCGTCGTGTGGCTGCCGAAGGTCGAGCCGAAGTCGATCAGGTAGTGGCGCAGGAAGCTGCGCCCGCCTTCCGTCACATACATGTCGAGCGTGTTGCCGACGCGGATGTCGTCGTGGTTGAGCCAGGCGCAGAAGACACGCAGGGCGCGCAGGTCGCGCCGGCGCTCGTGCGGGATGATGTCGTTGGGGTCGTCGGTTCTGAGCCCGTGAAAGGTGAAGCCGCCCTTCGGCTTGCCTTTCAGCAGGAGACTGGCGACCGCGCGGTAGGCGCCGTCCGACTGCCGCGCGACGCGCCCGAGGATGGAGTCCACGTCGGCCTCGGCCATCGGCCGCTTTCGGCCCCGCTCGTCCGTCAGCCGTGCGCCCTCGCCGACGCGCACCTCCTCGCGCCGGAAGCGGAAGATGGTGTTCTCCGGCACGTTGTAGCCGACGGCGTGGAACAGCTTGGTGGCGATGACCTCCGCCGCGGTCATCAACTCGGGGTAGGCGGGCGGGTCGAACTTGAGGATGAAGATTTGCCCCGCACGGTCTTTCACCCAGAAGCCGGGCGCGGCCCCGATTGTTTTAGCGCGGATGACCGTCAGCCCCCCGGCCGCGGGCGCCGTCGTGCCGGGGCCGCGCATGATCTCTTCGAGAGACATCTGTGTGCGTCCCTGGCGGTTGGTGAACCAGGAGGAATCCGGCGCCTCGTCCAGGGTGTTGACGTTGAGGGATTCCTGCCGCCCGCCGGTCAGGCGGCGCAGGTCGAAGCCCTGTTTGACCTGCTGGAAAACGGACCCGTCGGCCCAGTCGTAGAGGTAGCCGGTCTCGACTTCTTTCGGCTCCGGGATAGACTCCATGTCGAAGTCAACCCTGACGGGGTCGCCCAGCGAGTACGGCTGCGACTTCTGCGCCGACACGCTGAGAGCAGCGCCCTGGCCGAGCGCGAACGCCAGCATCAAAGTGACGGACACGACTGACCTGACCCGACGAGTTAAATGACCTTGCCTGCTAATCATTCTTGTGTTCCTCGCTCCGCGCTGACCATCCATCAGAAACTCGGCCCGAAGCCGAACATCACTCGCGGGCCCTCGGGGCTGCGCGCGTAAAGGAGGCGGAAGAGCGTGCCCCGCCCCGAAGAGAGTTGCAGCCCGCCGCCCCAGGTCGCGCGCACGTTATTGATGGTCAGCTCGCTCCGGCGGTTGAAGACCTGGCCCATGTCCGTGAAGGCCACGGCGTCGAGCCCGCCCGGCCCCTTCTCGTCAAAGGTCGAGGCGAGCTGGAAGCGGTACTCGGCTGTCGCGTGCAGGGCGTGGCGCCCGTGAAAGCGGTACGTGTCGTAGCCGCGCAAGGTCGCGCCGTCGCCTAAGCGCGCCAACCTGAAGAAGGGGACCTGAGAGCCGCCTTTCGGCTCGTTGAAATCCCCCAGCAGGCGCAGGGCGAGGAGTCGGCGTTCGGAGCCGAGCGGGAGGTAGCCGCGCGCGTCGAGAGAGTAGTTGACGAAGCCGAAATCGCCGCGCCCGACCGAGTCGTTCGAGGTGGCGGCGAAGCGCGCGTAGAGGCCGCGGTGCGGGTTCGCCGGCTCGTCGCGCCCCTCATACTCGGCGAAGAGGCCGGCACCGAGCAGCGCCGCGCCCTCTCGCAGGCCGGGCAGGCGGGCGGCCCCGAATCGTTCCTCGGTAGTCGGGAGGCGATTATCTTTCCCCGCCGACACGGTGTTGCTGGAGTAGTCAACGATGGCCCCGACTCTCAACGGGCGGGCGACTCTCAGGCTCGCCTGAGCGCGTACGCCGCGCTCGTTGAGGCTGTAGGTCGTGTGGTCATCGCGCGACGAGTTTGTCCCGACACCCCAGAAATCTTCCTCCGGCCGCAGGCGGTAGCGGCCCACGAGATCGAAGCGCAGACGCCCGCCGGCCAAGCCTTGCGGGGTCAACTCCACCCCGGCGAGCGTCTCCGCGTAAGCCTTGAGCGTTGCGTGGCCCGAGAAGAAGAACTTGAAATTTTCTGAGAGCCGGTCGGCCGTCGAGAGGTAGATGCCCGCGCCGAAGCCGGAGCCGTCGCCGAGTCCGCCGAACGTGGGATGGAAATAAGGGTTGGAAAGGATCAGGGCGAGGCGATTCATCCCCTGTTGGTTTTCGAGCCTCGTCAGGCCGCTGTTGATGCGGGGGGCCATCAAGCGGAAGGGCGCGAGCACTATCCGCGCAGGAAGCGACCCCTTCGCGTCGAGCTGTCGCGGGTCGATGATGCGCCGCCGCGCCGGTGCGGCCGGAGTCGGTTTGGGTTTAGGCTCCACCCCGCACGCCGTCTCCGACTCACGCGCCTCCGCGGATTGTTCATCCGACGTGCGGCCAGTCTGTTGCTCCTGGCCGAAAGTGAGCGGGGCGGCGAGAGCCAGTACAACCGCCAGAACAGGTAATAGGTATGGCTTGTATGACATCTTTAATTCGTCCCCTCAATTCTTCAAGAGTCCGTGGGCCCGCCGGGCGCGTGGAACTCGTTTCAGCCGGCCTTCAAGTCCTCACGCCGTACCGCGCGGCCGTTCACTGGCGAAGCTGTGTTTGCACGCTTGTGGCCTGAGCCGGGACATGAAACTCGCGCATCCCGCGCAGCCACTCCGGCTCGATCCTGTTTCGGATTAAAGTACCGATCACGCGGTCGGGGGCTCCTAAATCGGCCCACCCCGAATCTCCGTCCGGCATCACCAGCAGCCGCTGCGGCTCCCGGCTCAGCACGTCCTTCGAGAAGTCCATCGAGTCCATCTCACGATAGGCGCTATCCAGGTCGCCGCGCGCGGCCGCGTTCATGATCCCATTCAAGGCGGGCCGAACCCTGGCGCTGAGCGATTTAAGGAACGCGACCGCGTGGCCCACGATGACGAATGTGTTCCACAGGCCGCCGGCCCTCATCAGCTCGTGCGCCCTCTCGAACGGGGGCTTCTCCCAAAATTGACGCACTTTGAGCAGTGGGGTTTGCCGCCCTTCCCTGACCGGAGCCCCCGGCTCGATCCACCCGTAATCGCCCTCCGGCCAACGCGGCTTGGACCCGATAAGGATGAGCGATTCGTCGTGCCTCCTCGCGGCGTCTACGGCCGAGCGAATCGTCGCCGCGAACGCCGCTTCGTCCGCGAAGTAGTGGTCTGACGGGAAGAAGGCGACGACCGCGTCCGCGCCGTGCTGCAAGACTTGGAAGAGGGCGGCGATGACGGCCGCCCCGGTCCCGCGGTTCAGCGGCTGCTCCACGACCAGCGAGGAGTCAACGTCTGCCAGCTCCCCCCTGTAGAACGACTCGTGCTTCTTCGTCACGACGAACAGTGTCCGCCCCTCGCGGAAGACGGGTCGGAGGCGCGCCCTCGTGTGGGCGAGCAGGCTCCTGTCGCCGTAAACGCGGGAGAACTGATTCGGCGTTGGGGCGCCCTCGATCATGCGGGTCAGTCTTTGCAGGCGGGCGCCGTCGCCCCCGGCCAGCACGACGGCCCATGTGCGCTTGTCACCTCGTTCTGCGGTTATGAAATTTTTCATTTCTCACGCCGCCTCTCGATAGAGAACCCCCGCGATTAGCCCGCTTTAGTCGTCAGTTCGGGCCGTTTCAAATCGCCGTCCAGCCTCTTCACGACTCGGCCCGCCAGCTTCCTGGCGAGGGCCGAAAGCTTCTGGCGCCGCTCCATGATTACTGCTTGAAATGCGGCAGAACCCAGTCCGGGAGGGGAGAGGTTGCGACCTTTCAACTTAAGGTCGAACGAGTCTATGGGAGTGAAGCCCCTCTCGGTTTTCGAGAGGAAAACGATGTGGGCGCTGAGGCGACTTGCGCCGAGGCCCAGCCCGATCATTCTTCCTACCGGGCTGCCCTTTTTGGCGTTGAAGATGCTCCCGCAAACGATGAAACTCCCGACCGGGATGGTGTCGGGAGAGGGGTCCACCATGACAGACATCTTCTTCTTCGCGAGTTCCTTCTGAAGCTCGTTCGAGATTGCGTCCAGAATTTTGGGGTCTACCGTCAGCTCGTCGGGCGCGGCGGAACCGGCGCTCGATTTAGCGTCGCCGGTGTACCGGGGGCACACCTGTGAAGACGTCAGGGCAGTGTCTGTCTTCTCCGACGGCCCCGCGAATCTGAAGATCGCGACCGTCGGCTGCCCGGTGGCCGACGCGGGTGAGTCGTTCGCCGGCTGTCGTTGAGCGTTGGCGTTCGGATAGGTGGACGCCTGTGGAGCGGTCGTCGGCACGGCGCAGGCGAGGATGAAACATAAGAGGGCGTAGGCGATGCTTTTACGCCCGGCCATGTTCCATTCATCTTCCGTAACTCCTCGGCGCGAGGCACGTGTATTCGGTTTGTTCGTATCCGAGGCTGCTATTTGCGTGTATTGATTAGTCTGCTGCATGTACATGTTTCCTCACTGGTTTCACTTACGTGATGCGCATGGTCGGTTTAGTGACCGCGCCGGTATCGGAACTCAGGCCTGAAGCGCGGGCGACGGCGCGGAGAGCAAACGCCGCAGGTTGATCTTCGCCATGTGGAGCTGCGACTTCGAGGTGCCGGCCTTGCAGCCCAGCAGTCGCGCGATCTCCTCGTGCCCGTAGCCCTCGACCTCGCGGAGGACGAACGCCGCACGGTATCCCGGCGCGAGCCTCCGCACGGCATCCTGGATGGCGAGCCGGTCGATCACCGGGTCGGGATCGGCGCGGCACGCGACGCCCGGCCCGCGTTCGAGAAGCTCCCAGTCGCCCGCCTGCTCTTCGGGCCGGCTCTTGCGGCGGCGGAAATGCATCCTGACCTGGTTGGTCACGAGGCGGTAAAGCCAGGAAGTGAAGGCCGCCTCGCCGCGGAAGCCGCGGACCCCACGCAGGACGGAGACGAAGGAGTCCTGCATCACGTCTTCGGCGTCAGCCTCGTTGCCCGTCAGACGCAGCGCGACGCCGTAGACGAACCTGCGATAGCGCCCATAAATCTCCTCGAAGGCCGCCGCGTCTCCATCCGCAACCAGGCGCGCAAGCTCTGCGTCGGTCCGGTCTAAGCTCGCATCACGTATCATTGCTTCCCCCTCTCGTCACTCCCGCGACCGAGTCGCGCTTCTCTCGATCTTCCATCGGCACGGCCTTAGGCAATAGGTATTCCAATCTCTAATCGTTTGAATTCAGGTTGCGGGAGCGAATCGCGCGAGCATTTTTAGTGAATTCGTTCGTCAAATGGCGACGTTCGTAACGCGCGGACGGATTGCCCGAGCCAGGGGTATCTGGTTAAGCCCACTAACAACGACGAGCTGATTAAGGAAGTCTCCCGAATCATTTCGGCGGGTAGAGGACGCTGAGCCGAGGGCAGGCGTAGGTGTGCCCTCCATCACGGTCGTAGAACGTCGTTCGGCGCTTTTCCACGGTTTAGTGATCTAGCCATAACAGTCGGCGCTACTCGTCACTGATTTACGAACGGCTTCGTAATTTTACGAACAACCAACTCCTTACCTCACGTCGCGCCCGGCCATCATTAACCCACACGCCCGCATTTTCCTTGCTACGCGAGCATTAAGGAACCGCCCCTCGCGCAGAGCGGCGTGGCAGGGCAGTTGCCTCGTGCCCGGCGTGAGGGAGGGCGCCATGAAATTCGGAGTCAGGATCATTAAGCGCGGGAGCGGTGACAGCGTGCAGAGCCTACCGCCCGACCAGCATGAAAAGACTGACCGGCAGCGGGAACGCGACATTGCCGACACGGTCAAGGGGTGGGTCACCGAGTGGGAGAGAGCGAAGTCGGCGCGGCGGACAGAGTCGCTCCGCCTGCTTTAAGAGAAGCAGGCGCCGAAGCGCATTACACAGATCAAGGGCGCGCAGGGCGAGGCGACGGCAGGAGGGCCAGGATGAGTGAAACGCGAAGCGCTTATGACAACCACGTGAAGAGACTTTTCGCTGGTTCCGCACTCGTCGTCGCATTGCTCCTGGCGGGCACGGCGCGCGGGCAGCAGCCGGCCGGCCAAGCTAGCGACATGCAAGCGCGCCGGCAGAATTTCATCCAGTCTGCGGAGGAGTACCGCGCGGGTTTACAGGAGCTCGCGACCTCCTACGAGGGCGACCTGCGGAAGGCCGAAGAGCAGCAGGAGAAGCTGAAAGGGCTCTACGCGGGTGGCCTGATCACGCGCGTAGAGTTCGAGGGGGGCGGCAAGACGGTCGCCGCCGCCCGGGCGAAAGTTGACGACGTGCGCCGGCAAATCGCGCAGGCCGAAGAGACGCTTGCGGCGGCGCGCAGGCCGGTCGAGGCTCTCACCGCGCCGGCCGTCGTGACGGCTGCCTTGACGGCCCACGCCGAGCCCGCCTGGACGACGGGCAGCGCGAGGATAAACGGTCTGATCCTGGCGAGCGCCAGCCGCCACGGCGTTGACCCCTACCTCGTCTTCTGCGTGATGAACCAGGAGTCGCGCTTCATCGCCGGGGCCACGAGCCCTGCGGGGGCCGCCGGCCTGATGCAGTTGATGCCGGCGACGGCCGCGCACTACGGCGTCCGCGCGATCTACGACCCCGCCCAGAACATAGAGGGCGGCATACGATACCTGCGCGATTTGTTAAAGCGCTTCGGCGGCCGCGTTGACCTCGCGCTCGCGGGCTACAACGCCGGCGAGGGCGCGGTGATGAAGCACGGCTACCGCGTGCCGCCCTACAGGGAGACGCAGAACTACGTGCGCCTCATCGGGGGGTGTTACACGCAGAACACGGGCGTACAGCTTTCGGCGAAGACTTCGGCGCGCGGGCAGTAACGCACACTCTTAAAATGAATGTATAATGGCCCTCCGTTAGTGAAGGGGGAGAAGGCCCAAGGGCGGACTGCGGAGCTCAATCCGGGCATTCCGCGTTTCGACCGGCGGCGCGTCAAAGTTCTCCTGCTGTCCGACGGCAACCCTTTCACCCTCGCGCGCCTGGTCCCAGGCGTCGTCCTCGCTGATGTCCTATCCCTGCGGTTGAGCCGGTCGTTCGATCACGGCCTCACCTTCACGCCCGGCGTAACCGGAGAAGTCCTGAACGCCAGTTCGTAGGGCCACATGAGAAGGTTGAAGAGACTAGAACGAAAGGTGTTCGTGCCGGGCCTGATGCTGGCCTGGATGCTACTCGCCTCGCACCCCGGCGTGCTCGCGCTCGACCCGTCGCTGGAGGTCAGCCAGTACGCGCACACCTCTTGGACCGCCCGGGACGGGTACTCGCTGGGCGCCGTCTTCGCGATGGCCCAGACGCCCGACGGGTATCTCTGGCTGGGCGCGGAATTCGGCCTGTTTCGCTTCGACGGCGTTCGCTTCATGCCCTGGCAACCGCCTGCCGGTCAGCAACTCCCCGACAAGCCTTACAGTCTGCTCGTCACGCGCGACGGCACTCTCTGGATTGGCACGTTCGCCGGCCTTGCCTCTTGGAGTGGCGGCAAGCTGACCCTGTACCCGGAGCTTAACGGACTGTTTGTGACATCGCTGCTCGAAGACCGCGAGGGGACAGTGTGGGCCGGCATACTGGCGAATCAAGGCCGGCTGTGCGCAATCCGAAACGGTCAGGCGCAATGCTACGGGGAGGATGGCGCCTTCGGCACATCCGTCTGGAGTTTGGGCGAGGACATCTCGGGCGCACTCTGGGTCGGCGCAGAGCCAGGAGTTTGGCGATGGAAGCCCGGCCCTCCGAGGCTATATGCGACGCCGGGAATGCGGATGGGTGACATGAGTAAGGCCGACGACGGACGACTGTTAGTCGGCATGAGCGGCGCAGGACTCAGGCAGCTCGTCGGCGACAAAATCGAAACGTACCCGATTCGCAGCGCAACGAATCCGAATGCGCTGCTCCCGGATCACGATGTCGATTCGAATAAGCTGCTCCGCGACCGCGACGGAGGTCTCTGGATCGGAACCCACGAGCGGGGGCTCATCCACGTACACCACGGCCGGACAGATGTGTTTAAGAAGTCAGACGGCCTCTCAGGCGATATCTCCTGTAGCCTTTTCGAGGATCGTGAAGGCAACATCTGGTTCGCCTCCAGCGGAGGGCTCGACCGGTTTCGAGAGCTGCCCATCATTACTATTTCTGCGAAAGAAGGTTTGTCCAGCGATGCCACGAAGTCCGTGCTAGCGGCCACGGATGGGAGCATTTGGGTAGCTACACACGATGGTTTGACCAGGTGGAAGGACGGACAATTTACAGTCTTCCGTAAGGCGAGCGGGCTGCCGGATGATGAGACGCAATCTCTGTATCAGGACTATCGTGGGCGAATCTGGGTGTTCACGAAGCGCGGACTAGCTTATTTCGAGGGCGGTCGGTTTGTTGCCGTAAGCGGCGTCCCCAGCGAAGAGGTCTATTTCATCGCAGGGGACGAGGCAGGCAACCTCTGGCTTTCAGGAAACAAGGGGCTGTCGCACTTGCTGGAAGGGCGCCTTGTCGAACATTTTCCCTGGTCTGCGCTGGGCCGTCGCCAACAAGCTACGGCTATAGTCCCTGACCAGGGCGGAGTGTGGCTGGCATTCTGGCAAGACGGGGGCGTGTTGTATTTCAAGGACGGTCAGGTGCGAGCGTCGTACACGGCCGCCGACGGTTTGGGTAAGGGGCACGTCCCCGGCCTTCGACTCGACGCGGACGGGGCGTTGTGGGCCGCGACGGAGGAGGGCGGCCTGAGCCGGATTAAGGACGGCCGCATCAGTACGCTCACGAGCAGGAACGGTCTGCCCTGCGACACGATTCACTGGACGAAGGAGGACGACGACCGCTCGCTCTGGCTGTACACCGCCTGCGGTCTGGTTCGCATCGCGCGGGCCGAACTGGACGCGTGGGTCGCCGACCCGCAGCGCAGGATTGAGACGACCGTGTGGGATGCGGCGGACGGCGTCAGGCTCCACCCGGTTTCGCCTGCCACCTTCCGTCCTGCCGTCGCGAAGTCCGCCGATGGCAAACTATGGTTCCTGTCGGGGGAAGGCGTCCATGTCGTCGATCCCCGTCATCTTCCTGTCAACCAACTCCCGCCGCCGGTCTACATCGAGCAGGTCACAGCCAACGGCCAGACCTACGACGCCGCGCAGGGCTTGCGTCTGCCGGCGGGTAGCCGCGACTTGTTGTTCCACTTCGCGGCGCTGACCTTGGTGGAGTCGGACAAGGTGCGCTTCCGCGTGAAGCTGGAGGGTCAGGACACGGGCTGGCGGGAGTTGGTCAACCAGCGTCAGGTTCACTACACGAACCTCCCGCCGGGCACGTACCGCTTCCGCGTGACGGCCTCGAACAACAGCGGAGTGTGGAACGAGGAAGGCGCATTTCTGGACTTCTCCATCGCCCCGGCCTTCTACCAGACGAACTGGTTTCGCGCTCTCTGCGTGGTCGTCTTCCTGTTCTTGCTCTGGGCGGTTTATCAACTCCGTGTCCGGCATCTGCGGCGACAGGAAAAGCGGCTGCGGGAGGTGATCGAGGGAATACCGACCATGGCGTTCTCCGTCCACCCTGACGGCTCCCCGGATTTGGTGAATCGACGTTGGCTGGATTACACCGGGTTGTCAGGGGACGGGAAGGCAGACGCTCGCGGCTGGGAGGCCACCATTCACCCCGACGACGCCGAGGCGCACCTTGACAAGTGGCGGGCGGCGCTCGCCGACGGTGACCCGTTCGAGAACGAGGCGCGTCACCGCAGCGCGAGCGGCGAGTACCGCTGGTTCCTGGTGCGAGCCGTGCCATTCCGAGACGGGCACGGGAGGATCGTCAAATGGTACGGATCCCTGACCGACATCGAAGATCGTAAACGCGCCGAGGAAGAACGCGAGCGTCTGCGACGGCTGGAGGCGGAGCTGGCGCACACGAATCGGGTCAGCATGCTCGGCGAGTTGACCGCCTCGCTCGCTCACGAGATCAACCAGCCCATCGCCGCCGCGATCACCAGCGCCGGGGCTTGCCTGCGCTGGCTCGACCGAGACCAGCCGGAGGTCGGGAGGGCGCGCGAGGCGGCCAAGCGCATCGAGCATGATGGCAGGCGGGCCGCCGACATCATCACTCACTTAAAGTCCTTCTACAAGAAAGAGGACTCCCCGCAGCGCGAGACGGTCGCGGTCAACGAGGTGGTCGGCGAGATGCTCGTGCTGCTGCGCAGCGAGGCCGACCGCCACTCGGTCGTGATGCGGACAGAACTCGTGGCGGAACTGCCCTCGGTGTATGCCGACCGTGTGCAGTTGCAGCAGGTGTTGATGAACCTGATGCTCAACGCCATCGAAGCGATGAGAGGGGCGGCCGGGGAACTGACCATTAAGTCGGAGCAGGGCGACGGTCACATCCTCGTCTCGGTGAGCGACACGGGCGTCGGGCTGCCGCCGGGCAGCAGGGACGAACTCTTCAACGCCTTCTTTACCACCAAGCCGGACGGCACCGGCATGGGGCTGGCGATCAGTCGCTCGATCGTCGAGTCGCACGGAGGCCGCCTGTGGGCAGAGGCGAACCAGGGGCGCGGCGCGACTTTCCATTTCACTCTACCGACTCAACCCGAGGGCATCAATGAACACTGAAGACACACCCGTCGTGTTCATCGTCGATGACGACGCGAATGTGCGCCGGTCGATCCAGGACCTGCTGGAGTCGGTGGCGCTGCCATCCGAGGCGTTCGCGACGCCGCAGGAGTTTCTCGCAAGCCGTCGCGCCGACCGCCCCGCTTGCCTGGTGCTCGACGTCAGACTTCCCGGCATGAGCGGCCTGGATTTTCAGCGCTCGCTCGCGGATGCGGGAATAAGCCTTCCGATCATCTTCATCACCGGGCACGGCGACGTTCCGATGTCGGTTCAAGCGATGAAGTCGGGCGCGGTCGAATTCCTGACGAAGCCTTTCAGGACTCAGGAACTGCTCGACGCGATTCAGCAGGCGCTCGGCCGGGACAGGGAGTTGCGCGAAAGGCGCCGGGAGACCGAGGAACTGCGAGGCCGCTACGAAAGCCTCACCCCGCGCGAGCGCGAGGTGATGGAACTGGTCGCTTCCGGCCTGCTCAACAAACAGATCGCCATGAAGCTCGGGACCGCCGAACACACTGTGAAGATTCAACGCGGCCACGTCATGCAGAAAATGGGGGCCGACTCCCTGGCCGCCCTGGTCAGGATGGCGGACAGGTTGAAGTCCCCCTGACAGACGACTCCCTCCGGCGCCGGAGAGAACCGCCGTCTCGTCGTCGGGCTTTGTTTCCAGCGCCAGGTCTAGCCCGCTTTCACCTCACATCTCGGCACTCAGGCCGACGGCCAGTCGCCGCCACACGACGTAACTAAAGTACTACTCCGCCCAACCAACGTGTAATTGTTTCCTGCCGCCGCCTGGCGCAAACTCCCACCATGACAAGTAGTGAGGTGGCCCTGCTCAAAGACGTCCACGAGGCCGTCGGGTCTGGCGGGGCGGCGCTTCAAGGTCTTCGTAGCTCTTAAGAAGGAGGGGCGACATGGTTGCGGAAATGCAGACACAGCAAGAAGTGACAGGACAGGCTTTCTTCCTAGACCCGCGCGTCAAGTGTACGCGCGCCCAGGAGTTCGAGGAGCAGCTCGCGGCCCGCATCGTCGGCCAGGAGGGCGCGGTGCGGCGCATGAGCGGCCTCTACCAGACTTTCCTCGCCGGGATGAACCCGCCGAACCGCCCCGTCGGCACGATGCTCTTCCTCGGCCCCACGGGGTCGGGCAAGACGAGGGTCGTCGAGGCCGCGGCCGAAGTCCTCTTCGGCGACCCGAACGCGGTCGTCAAGATCGACTGCGCCGAGTTCCAGCACTCGCACGAGATCGGGAAGCTTATCGGCTCTCCCCCCGGATATTTGGGCCACCGCGAGACCTCGCCGAGGCTCACACAGGAGAACCTGAACTGCATGCACACGGAGGAGACCCGCCTCTCGCTCGTCCTCTTCGACGAGATCGAGAAGGCTTCCGATTCACTGTGGCAGCTCCTCCTGGGCATCCTCGACAAGGCTACGCTGACTTTGGGCGACAACCGGCGCGTTGACTTCTCCAAGACGATGGTCGTGATGACCTCGAACCTCGGCGCGCGCGAGATGGCGGAACTGGCGACGGGTGGTATCGGGTTCGCCCCGACGCAAAGGCCGGAGGGAGCGCACGACGCGGGAATCGACCAGAAGATTTCACGCACGGCAGTGGAGGCGGCGCGCCGCAAGTTCTCGCCCGAGTTCATGAACCGGATCGACAAGGTCGTGGTCTTCCGCTCCCTGAACGAGCCTCAGTTGCGCCGTATCCTCGAGTTGGAGCTTCAGGCGGTGCAGGAGCGGATCATGCGCTCGGCGGGCGCGGATTTCGTCTTCCACTGTTCGGAGGCGGTCAAGGAGATGCTGCTGCGGGAAGGGGTAGACTACAGGTACGGCGCGCGCCACCTGAAGCGCGCCATCGAGAGGCTCCTCATCTTCCCTCTGTCGAACCTGATAGCGACGGGGCAGGTGGAGTTCGGCGATGCGGTCTACGTCGACTTGGACGAGGGCGGCGAGCCGGTGTTCTCGAAGCGGCCGGGCGGCTCCCTGGTCGGCGGCGCGCAAGGGGCCGAAGGAGGAGCCGAAAAATTCGCGACCCCGGGCAGCCGAGCGGCGCGTCAGCAAGGGCTCGGCATCGCGGCCTGATGTAACCAAAGTGCTATGCGGCCAAACCAACGTGTAATTGTTTCCGGCCGCCGCTTCGTTCAAACTTGCACCATGAACAGCGAGCAAAGCCCCAAACTAGTTGCCATCGTCGATGACGACCGATCCGTCCAGAGTGCGCTCAAGGACCTGATGGAGTCGGCAGGGCTCCCGGCGCGGTGCTTCGGCTCGGCGGAAGAATTTCTTGAGTCGGACCGGCGGGGCGAGATCGCCTGCCTGATCACGGACGTAAGTATGCCGGGGATGTCGGGTCTCGAACTGCAAGCGAAGCTGAAGGCCGAAGGGTCGCGGATTCCGATCATTTTCATCACGGCGCACGGCGACGCGAAGATGAAGTCGCGGGCGATGACGGCAGGCGCAATCGAGTTCCTGTCCAAGCCTTTTGACGACGAGGTTCTGCTTAACAAGGTCCGGGCCGCGCTGGACGGCTGAGCAGGAAAAACCACCCGTGATTATTCGGGCGGAGCACGACAATGAGTTCACAAGTTATGTCTTTCGCACAACCTCGCGAAGCATCAACGTTCCCGGTGAATCTTATGGCGTTCGGCGAAGTGAATAACGACGGCGGCGAGGCTGCTTTTGCCGGAATCGTAGGGCAGAGTTCGGGCCTGCGAAACGTGTTGCAGCTCGTCCGGAAGGTGGCGGCCACCAACGCGACGGTGCTGCTGCTCGGCGAGACCGGGACCGGCAAAGAGCTGATCGCGCGCGCCATTCATGAACGCAGCCCGCGGCAGAAGCAGCCGTACGTGGCATTCAACTGCGCCGCGGTCCCAAGCTCGTTGTTCGAAAGCGAGTTCTTCGGCCACGAGCGCGGCGCCTTCACCGGCGCGCACATGCAGCGCGCCGGGCGGCTTGAGCTGGCCGACCGCGGCACGCTGTTTCTGGACGAAGTCGGCGAACTGCCGCTGGAACTTCAGCCGAAGCTCCTGCGCCTGTTGCAGGAACGTACTTACGAGCGCGTGGGCAGCTCGCGCACACGCAACGTGGACATCAGGTTAGTCGCCGCGACCAATCAAAATCTGGAAGCGATGGTGAGCGAGAGCGAGTTCCGCAGCGACCTTTATTATCGCCTGAATGTCTTCCCAATTCGCGTCCCGCCCCTGCGCGAGCGGCGGCAGGACATCCCTCTGCTGGTCCGTCACTTTACCAAGAAGTACGCCCGGCAGATTGGCAAGCAGATCGACACGGTTCCTGAGGCGACTTTACAGAGCCTGATGAGCTACCACTGGCCCGGCAACATCCGCGAACTCCAGAACGTCATCGAGCGCTGCGTGATCATGGCCGAGGACACGGCCCTGCGGCTGGAGCCGGGCGCGCTCCCGCCTGAGACTCAACCCGCCGCGCGCGGCAGGAACTCGGGACATAAGGCGGAGATCGAAGCTATTCTGCGCGAGACGAATGGCCGAGTCGCCGGGCCGCACGGCGCCGCCGCCCGCCTGGGCGTGCCCGTGACGACGCTCTCGTCGAGAATGCGTGCGCTCAAGATCAACAAGCACCAGTTCCACCAGATCTGAGACTTGGATTCCCCATACTGCGCCCTCATCAACCTGAAGTCGGCTTCACCCCAACACCATCCAACACGACTGCCCCGCGACTTGTGACCGCGTTTTAGCGAATCTCGTTCGTAAAATAACGAACTCACGATTCCTCCCCGCACAACACGTCCCATCACAATCAGCTCTGACGACCGCAATCCCCCGCAACGCCGGGCATTTAGATGGTTGACCGGCAAGCAGCGCAGTGTGGCAGGGCGGTTGCTCTGTGATCAGCCGGGAATCCTGAATGTGATTGTGAGGGCGATATGAATTCTGAGGTGAGGATCACAAAGCACGTAGGGGGCGACGGCTTAAAGAGTCTGCCGCTCATCGTGAATGACAGCATGAATCGTCACGCATGCCGCGTCTTGTCGGGCAGGCTGATGCCGGCGCTGCTTTCGATGTTACTGATACTCAACATGTGCGGCGTCGCCGGGGCGCAGGAGGCGCAGGCCGCGGCCGGGGCGCTGCGCGGCGCGATCAGCACCGCCGGCCCCGACGGTCAGTCGTACATCATCCCCGGCGCGAGCCTGAAGCTGACGGGGGCGGGTCAGGCCGCGGAAGCCTCCTCGAACGAAGAGGGCTTGTACGAGTTCACCAGCCTGCCGCCCGGCGCTTACACGCTGGAAGTGAACGCGCAAGGGTTCAAGACCGCCAGCAAGCCTGTCACAGTCCGCGCGGGCGAAACGTCTGTCGAAAACGTCACGCTGGATGTGGCCGAGGTCAGCGAGTCGGTTACAGTCACCTACGGCGGGCAAGGGATTGAGACGACGGAGGCGGCCCCCGCGACGACGATCAAGCAGAGCACCCTACAGGCGGTGCCGCTTAAGAATGAGCGTTTCCTCGACGCGCTGCCGCTCGTCCCCGGCGTCGTGCGCGGCCCCGACGGGCAGATCGACATTAAGGGCGGGCGCCCGAGCCAGAGCGGGTTGACCGTCAACAGCAGCAACGTCAAAGACCCCGTGACGGGCAACTACGCCATCAACCTCCCCATGGAGGCCGTAGGGTCTCTGCGGGTCATCACGAACCCTTACGCGCCCGAGTACGGCAACTTCACCGCGGGCCTCACCGAAGTCGAGACTCGTTCGGGCGCGGAGAAGTGGGAGTACCAGTTTCAGAACTTTTTCCCGCGTATGCGGCGCCAGGGCAGTCACCTCGCCGGCATCGGGTCCTTCACGCCGCGCCTCGCCTTCGGCGGCCCCGTGGTGAAGGACAAGGTGGGCTTCTTCCAGAGCTTCGAGTACCGCTTCATCCGCACGCAGATCGAGAGCCTACCGCAAGCGGAGCGCGACACGGGGCTGGAGAGCTTCGACTCCTACACGCGCATGGACTGGGAGATCGACCCGAAGAATCACCTCTATACCACCTTCTCGCTTTTCCCCGAGAAGTTGAGCCACGTCGGCCTCAACACCTTCAACCCGCAGGAGGTCACGCCCGACTTCCGCCAGCGCGGCTTCTTCTGGGCCATCAAAGAGAGCCGGGTCATGGGCGACTCGTCGCTGCTCGAATCCACCTTCAGCGTCAAGCAGTTCGACGCCGACATCTACCCGAGCAACGGGCAGGGCGTTATGAACTTCGCGCCCGACCGCAACTCCGGCAGCTTTTACAACCGGCAGGAGCGCCAGAGCCGCCGCTACGAGGCGCAGGCGGTCTACAGCTTCGCGCCGCCCGCCTTCGCGGGATCGCACATGATGAGGGTCGGCGTGAGCTTCGGCCGCGACACCTTCAACGGCGAGAACGTGAGCGGGGCGGTGCGTGTACTTCGCGCCGACGGCACGCGCAGCCGGCAGATCGACTACGTCGGCGACGGCAGACTCGGCCGCGACAAGACCGCAGTCTCCTCCTACTTCGAGGACAAGTGGGCGTTAACCAGTCGCCTTACGCTGGAGTACGGCGTGCGCTTCGACCGCGACACCGTCGCCTCCGAGAACAACCTGGCGCCGCGGCTCAGCTTCGCCTACGCGCCCTTCGCGGACGGGCGCACCGTCATCCGCGGCGGCGTCGGACTCTTCTACGACTCTGTGAACCTGGGCGTCGCGACCTTCGAGCAGACGCAGCAGCGCGTGCTGACGCGCTTCGCCGCCGACGGAGTTCAAGTCGAAGGCTCTCCCGTGCGCCAGCGCCCCGTGCTCGACGGCGGCCGCCTGCGCACGCCGTTGAGCGTCAACTGGAACGTCGAGGTGGACCGCGAGTGGATCAAAAATCTCTTCGTCCGCGTCGGCTACGCGCAGCGCGAGGCGCGGCGCGAGTTCGTCGTTAACCCCGTCGAAGACCCGAGCCGCGGGAGCGTGCTGCTGCTCTCGAACAGCGGCCGGGCGAGCTACAAGGAGTTCCAGGTAACGGCGCGGTATAAGTTCCGCGGGCGGGACGAGTTGGTCGCCTCCTACACCCGGTCGAAGTCGGAGGGGAACTTGAACGACTACAACTCCTACTTCGCCAACTTCCAGAATCCGATCATCCGGCCCGACGAGCGGGGGCCACTGCCGTGGGACGCGCCCAACCGCTTCCTCCTCTGGGGCGACTTCGGCGTGAAGTACGGCATCACGGTCGCGCCCGTGCTCGACATCCGCAGCGGCTTCCCTCTCTCGAACATTGACGAGGACAGGGACTTCGTCGGGGCGCGCAACCGCGCAGGGCGCTTCCCCGCCTTCGGCTCGCTCGACCTGCAAGTCTTAAAGAGCGTGAGCGCGCCCGGAAGGTGGAAGGAGGCTTACCGGTTCCGCGTTGGCGTGAAGGTCTTCAACCTAACGAACCACTTCAACCCGCGCGAATACCAGGGGAACCTGGCGAGCGGGGAGTTCGGCGGCTTCTACAACGGGGTGGAGCGCAGGTTCGGGCTCAAGTTCGTCATCGAAAAGAAGTAGCCGTCCGCGAGTCGGGGCGGGGTCGGCTGATTGATTGGTCAAGCAGCTTTCGGGATTGGTGAGGGAAGGAATTGGGCATCGCGACACAGACCGTGCCGGCGCTTCAGGAGTGGACGCTGCTCGCGGCGCGCAGCCTCAGACACTCGCCACGGCGCCGGAATTGCCGGAGTTGACGGCCGCGGCGGTCTGTAAGAATTCGACAGCCGTCAAGCTTTGAGGCTTCTTATCAAGCCGGTGTCGCCCGCTCAAATTACTCGGAGGCAAGCTTCCTTCGGCTGCTGAAACTGACTTCGACAGTTTCGACACTGCGACACCCTCCCTTGCAACCCTGCATTGAATTTCACCGAGTTACAGCGGCCACACTTCGGCATAGGTGTTGCCATGACGGGAGAACGAAGCACGAGCGGGAGCGCCGAAGGAGTTACGGGAGGTTGAAGCAATGAACAGTGATGTGAAAGAGCATCGGCCTGACGCAGAGCTTGCGCGACTGGCGGGGGAGGGCGACGCCGAGGCATTCGAGGAGATACACAGCCGCTACCGCAACCTCGTTTACCGCATCGCCATGCGCATGACGCGCAACGAGGCCGACGCCGAAGACCTCACTCAGGACTCCTTCGTCTCGGTGCTGCGCCGGGTCGGAAGCTTCCGCGGCGAGTCGTCCTTCAAATCCTGGCTCTACCGGCTCGTGGTCAATCAGGTCTTGATGCACTTCCGCCGCCGCAAGAGCAGGCCGGAAGACCTGACAGGCGACGGGGAAATTCGCGAACGCGGTCATGGTATCGCGCGCCGCAGCGAATCCGATCGGGTTATCGACCGGCTCGCCATCAAGGAGGCGGCGTGGAGGCTTCCTCCCGGCTACCGCACGGCGTTCATCCTGCATGACGTTGAAGGCTACGAGCACGAAGAGGTCGGGCGGATAACGGGCTGGACGGCGGGCACCTCAAAGTCGCAACTCCACTGGGCGAGGGCGGGACTGCGGAAGCTGCTCGCAACAGCCCCATCGTCGTGGGCCATTCCTGAAGCGCGTCGCTCGCCCTCTGCTACGCGCTGAAGTACCCGACAGAGACCGCGGGGCTGGTCTTGCTCGCGCCCGCCATGCCTGATGCTAATCCTCAATTGCCTGGTGGATTCACCTTACCTGGTCCTTTCGTGTGAAGCCGACCTCGCTGATGTCGATTGAGACCATCAGCATTTCCCGGATAGGTCGGCGGTCGGGGCCGCGTGTGTAGGCCCGGCGTTTAGTTGGCAAACGAAGGCCGTCCGCCGTCACGTAATCCGAAGTCAGTTGGGCCGCATGGAAACCTCCCGCGATGTTCACGCTGTAGTCGTGGCGGCGCAGAAGAAAATCCTCGCCGAAGAAGAAATCCTGGACGAGGTTGTGCGTCTCAATCCAACCAGGAAAGTATGCTCGCAGCACGCGCCACGTCTCCGCGCCTTCGCGCCAACTTTCAGTCTCCTCGACGAGCACGCCCTCCATCGCGAGAAGGAACGGCGTGGTCAAGTAAGTCCACAGGGCGTAGCCGTTGAAATAAGCACG
Source organism: uncultured Acidobacteriota bacterium (assembly GCA_963848875.1). Lineage (GTDB taxonomy): Bacteria > Acidobacteriota > Blastocatellia > Pyrinomonadales > Pyrinomonadaceae > QHXM01. The sequence goes on along the minus strand of CAWKFJ010000005.1, from coordinate 814,059 downwards.
ATGGAGCGCGTCCCAGGGCGTCGTCATCTGGTGGCCTGCGAACGAGTCCCTGGGCGCACGCCGCGCGGCGACGAGCGTGCCGTCGAGTTTCCCGATGGCGACCCGCTCCGGCGTGAACATCGTGCGCTGGTCGGGAGCCCCGTAGGGAAAAACTGACGAGCGTTCCTCGTGCAGCCACACCGTCATACGGCGCGGGCTTGAATCCTGCGGCACGCCCTTGAGCGGGAAGAGGCCGCCGCCGCTCACAATCGTGGCCTCGACTTTTTTATACTGCTTCCACTGCTCCAGACCACCGTGCGCCTCAAGAATTTCGGCCAGCAGTTCATTCATCTCTTTCCCCTTTTCCAGTTCGGTCAGGGTGTTTTCTCGCTACTTCTTCTCGAACACGATGCGCGTGCCGAATTTTCGCCCCACGCCGTTGGAGAAAGCGCCGAAGTCGTCGCTCGCCAGGTTGTTCTGGAAATCCCGCGGGTTGAAATGGTTCGTCACGTTGAAGACCTTGAAGCCTAATTTCGCCCGGTACTTTTTCCACCTGCCGGGAAGGCTGACACTCTTCAGCACCTGTATATCGAGCGAGGCGAAGGTCGGGAAGCGCCCGGCGCGGTCGCGCGGGCCGACGAAGTTGCGCTCCTCGTCAATGAGCGAATAGGGGAAACCCGTGCGGAGGTCGAAAACCGGGGCCACGGTAATCCCGTACTTGGCGTGGAACTCGCCCCAGAAGAGGAAGCGGTTCGGCACGTCCCAGCGCAGGCGCGACCGCTCGTTCGGTTTGATGATCGGGTTGCCGAAATTGCCGAAGGACGAATTGAAGTCGTTCAGGTCTCCCTCGGCGGAAGAGCGCGTGTAAGAGGCGTTGAACTCGTCGCGCTCGCGGAACTTGTATCGCGTGGTGACTTGAAATTCTCTGTAAAAAGACTGCCCCGAATTCTCCAGCGAAAGGACAGTGCCCTGGCCTTCTGTCTCGCCAGGATTCAGGACGAACTCGCGCCGGCCCTGTCGCTGCTGATAGCCGACGCGGACGTACAGATTCTTGAACCACTCGCGGTCCAGTTCGATATTCCAGTTGACACTGCGGGGCGTGCGAAACTTTGCGTCCGTCAGCACAAGGCGCTGCCGCTCAGGATGGCCGATTACCTGCTGGCCGTCCGGCCCGAAGCGGGTCAGGACACGCTCCTGCAACTGAGCGAAGGTCGCGACGTTGAGATCAATGTCGTCGTAGAACACCCCGACGCCGCCGCGCAACACCGTGCGCCCGTCCAGCAGCGGCAGAAAAGCGAAGCTCAAGCGCGGCGAAAGATTGTTTTCACCGGCCACGTTGTCGCGGTCGTAGCGCACGCCGTATTCGAGCGTCAACCGGCGGCTCACAGTCCATTTGTCCTGAAAGTAGGCTAGGACCTCCGTCTTGTTTCGGCTGAGTTGGCCGCCGCCGATAAAGTCCAGTTGTTGGCTCAGCGTCCCGTCGGCCCGCAGAATGCGCACGGTGTTGCTGGTGTTGCTCCCGTCGAAAGTAATGTAGCCGACTCCGCCGGCCAGTTTCATGAAGTGCGCGCCCGCGAAATTTGGCGGGCTGAAACTGTAGACTTCCATTGCCTGGTAGCGCTTGCTTCGCCGCGCCTGCCGGTTGAAGTAGTTTCCCGAGTTCCCGTCCGGCGCAAGATCCATCGGCGCATCACCCGAACTGGGGAAAACGTCTGCGTCGAATTGCTTGACGCTGAACGAAGATTCAAGGACGGATTTACTGTTCAGAATCCGGCGATGGTTTACGGCCAGGAGGAAGCCCCGCTGCTTGAAGTTCGGCGTCACCTCCTGTGGGTTGAACGTATTCAGTCCGACATATCTGAGTTTCTGTGGGAACAAAGAAAACGTCGTCGTCAGGTGATTCCTTTCGTCTATTTCCCAATCGAGTTGTGACAACGAATCGAAGCTTTCGAGGTCTGTGTCGCGTTTGAGCGGTGGCAGATTCTCGACAGGTGTGCGGACAAAGCGGTATTCGAATGACTGGAAAAACTTCAGCCTGTCCTTGACAACAGGGCCGCTGAAGGTGACCCGCGGAGTGAAAGCCTCGATGCCGACAAAGGAACCACCACGACGACGCATCCTGGGAAAGAAGCTCTGCACGTTCGCGTGGAATTTTTCTGTGCCAGATTTTGTTTGAACAGCCGTGACCGCCCCGGTGAATTGGCCGTACTCGGGCGCATAAGGGTTGGTCAGCACCTCGACTGACTGAACCGCTTCGATGGGCAGGTTAATCGCGAACTCGCCGGTGACCGGATCGGTGACGTTGGCGCTGTTGACAGTGAACCCGCTCTGGCTGGCGTGCGCGCCTTTCACGTTAAGCAAACCGTCAGGCCCACGGACGACTCCCGGCACAAGCGGTAACGCATCCTGGAAACGCTCGTTCACGAGCGGCACAGTTTGCAGCGTCTCCTGCTTGAACACGGCCGCTGGCGCTGCGTCCGCTATGTTCAAGCTGTCGCCGTCAGCCACTATCGTGACTTCACCCGAGACCCCTTCCACTTCAAGCTCGATTTGGTCGAGCGTCGTGACGCCCGCGCGAATCGTCACACTCTGCGTGTGCTGCTTGAAACCGTTAAGAGCCACTTGCAGTGTGTAAGGCCCCGCGGCCAGATCACTGAACTTGTATTCCCCCTGATCGTTCGTCACTGCCGAGCGCGGCGTCTGACCTGGGGTCGCGGGTGTCAGATTCAAGCTCGCCCCCGGCAATCTCTCGCTCTGACCATTGATGGAACTGACGCCGACCGTTCCCTGAAGCTCACAGGTCTGGGCCACGGCAGAGCGTGTGGCCGCCCCGGCGAACGAAAGACTTAACAGTAGAGCTATTCTCACCAGCAGGTGCTGCGTGGTGCGGGGACGGAGCCTTGAGGCCCGTTGCACATTATTCTTACGTGTCATGGTTATTCACTCCTCTCTTGCTCCGTCCCTCGCACCAAGCGTCTCGTCGCGGCCTAAGGCTGGAGAGATGACTGGTCCTCATAAGACATCTGTCGTGAAGCCGCCGGAGAAGAGATTCCCTTATTGGCAAGGACTCTAATCTCCACGCGGCGGTTCAGCGCTTCATTTTTTGGATACGGCGGCGCCTCGGCTATTGCTCGCAAAGGTCTGCCGCTCCGTGTTTCAAAACTCTCCCACGAGCGATAAGGGCAACGGACATGCCAGCCCGGCTGGAACTGTGAACAGGCTTAATTACAGGGCAAGCTGAAGGAGTGTGTGCAGACTATGCCGAGACTGTCGGGCGAAGCACGGTTGTTGACGGAGGAACAGCCGACACTTTTCCGACTTGCCTTCTCAGAAACGATAGGTGATCCACGTGGTGAGGTAATTAACGTCCTCGTCCGGTTTCGTGTCCTTTAAGAAGCCATCCGAACCTCACGACCTGAAAGGCGCCGGAATTGCCGAACGCAGACCCAAGGTTGTCGGCATTGCTTCCGACACAATTGCGAGTGGTAGAGGGCTCGATCAGAGCTAACCCTAGTCATTCGCTTACTCCCTCACCCCGTTCTGACTTTGGCAAGCCTCTTGCTAGACATTGGGCGCAGGTTATTCGCATCAGGTCGAGTTCATCCCGGATCGAAACCTGAGAAGAGATTTCTATTACCAGTGAGCACAGGCATGGGGGCATCCTGTACTCGAAGTGGGTGGACTCCCAAACGGGCGAGCAGGGATGTCCACCCACTCAAAATATTTTTATCGTTGAGGTGATGTTGTCATGCAGCCGGTTGTCAGAATAGTAAAACGCTTGGAAAGAGAAGGGGCGAACAACTCGCGTGTCAGCGATGGCGCAAGAACGGTCGAACAAAGCACGCCTGAAATCGCCGGTATCGTAAAAAGCTGGATAAGAGAGTTCCGCGAGCGCCGTCGTGACGAGGCGGCGGATCATCTGCGGGATTTCAAGCGATGGGGGGAGAGACTCTGTCTGCTGGAGTCGCAGTGATTAGTGACGGCGGCGACAGCGATTGGGTGAGCTGACGCCTGAGCAGGAACTGGGAGTCGAAAATTTGCTGATGTCAACGGTCATTAGAATCAGGTGGTGTCATAATCTGTGTTGCCGACACAGAGATAATTCATTTTCGTGATTTGAATGAGCTGTTCGCTAATTATAAGGTGGAAGAAATAGTGAGCGGAGAAGTCAACAACGGTACTCCCCGGCTCGCCCGGCTCAGGGTGTCGCACCCGGCGGAGGAAGGCAGCTACATGGGTAGGGGGCTGACGCTCGCGCTCGACCGCAAGGACTGGGCGCACCTCAAGGCAGGGCGGGACGCCACCGTGGAAATCGAGCCGGGGCATCACCGTCTCCTGGTCAACAACACTTACCACAAGAAGACGGTCGAGTTCGACGCCGAACCCGGCGAGCAGGTGCATTACAGAATCACGAACAAGGTCAGCTTCTTCGGCTCTATGATGCTCGGGATCCTGGGCGCTGCCCCGATGCATCTGGTGATAGAGCGCGAAGGCCAGGAAGAATCCTCATAACTCCGCAGCCGTTCCTTTATCCCGTCCAGCAACACAAACTAGGACACTACCCCCCGGAAGCGGCATCATCACGTCAGCGTCGTCGTGATCGCTAAGCCCTGCTTGAGCGTCAGCGTTACGGGCGTGCGCTCGGCGATGTCCGCCAGCCGCGCGCGCTGCTCGTCGTCCAGCTCGCCCTCGAAGCTCAGCACGCGCGCAATCGCGCCTTCTTTGCCTTCCAGCTTGAACTGCACGTCAACATGCACGGCGCGCAGCGGCCAGCCTTTGCGCTCCGCATACATGCGCAAGGTGATCGCCGTACACGCGCAGAGCGCCGCGCACAGCAGCTCATACGGCGCCGGCCCGACATCCTTGCCGCCCAACCCGGCACGTTCGTCGGCGCTGAGTTGATGATGGCCGACCGTAATCGAGACCGCGTAATTCGTCGTGCCGATGCTCCCCTTCGCGTGTGCCATGTCTTCTCCTCAAAAACCCTGCTGCTGCTTTGTGCTTCCCCGACTGTTGGGAAGAAACTAAAACAACGCTGCCGGCGTCTTCATCGGGTCGGGCGGCAGTGGGGTGAACTCCGCATTGTCCAGGTCAGGCAGCTTCATGCGCCCGGCGCGCCAATCCGCCTTCGCCTGAGCGATGCGCTCCCGAGAGGACGACACGAAGTTCCACTCGATGAAGCGCTCGCCGACCGGCTCACCGCCGAGCAGCATCAGCACGCTCTGCGCCGTCGCTTCCACCACAGCCTCCGCGCCGCTGCCGAACACCGCCATCTGCGTCGCCGCAATTGCGCGCCCGTTTGCTTCCGCCGCGCCGGAGACGAGATAGGCCGCGCGCTCCGCATACTCGCGCGGCAATGCGATACGGGCGCCGGGCTTCATCAAGACATGCATGTAGAACAAAGGCGAATGCGTCTTGACCGCTGAGCGCAATCCAAACGCCTCGCCGGCCAGAAGTCGCACCCAGACTCCGTAGTCGCAATGGACGGGCAGATCATCGCCCTCATAATGTGCGAACGCTGGCGTGGTCTCTTCCTCGCCATCGGGCAGCGCGACCCAGGATTGAATCGCGTGCATCGGCCCACCCTCGCGGCGCGCCCGCTCGAAGCGTTCCGAATGCGTAACGCCGCTGCCGGCGATCATCCAGTTCATCTCGCCCGGCCGGATCGCCTGCTCCACGCCGGTCGAGTCGCGGTGCATGATCTCGCCCGCGAACAGATAGGTGACGGTGGAAAGCCCTATGTGCGGATGTGGGAGCACGTTGGCTTCGCGCGCAAAGCCCCTGGTCAGCTCAACCGGCCCGATATGATCGAAGAAAATGAACGGCCCCACCATGCGCCGCTTCGAGAATGGTAGAACTCGCCCGACCTCGAAGCTGCCGACGTTGCGCCGCCTTGGATCAATCAACAGCTCGATCATCGCTTCATCTTGGATACGCTCGGCGACCGGCCGCGCGCTCGAATAGTCGTAGCAAGTGACCATCGAGATTTTACGGCCCTCGTCCTTCATCTTCTGAAAATCGAGTACGTTCATCGGGTGACCCAATCCTTTCCGGTCGCTGTCGCGCGGCATGACACAGACATTTGCGCAATCGCTTCCATTGTTAACCTCCGAACGTGTTGTCCGGCATGTAGCGCCCTGCCCTAGCGGAAGTAAAACTTGAGTCCGACCGAAACGAGGGAGGGATTCAATTTCACGCGCGCTTTAACCGGGACATCGCCGCTGAGTTGCCCGTGCGCATCGACCGCCAGCCAAACCTCCTTGAAGTCAACGAAAAGGTCGAATTTCCTATTCAATTTATACTCTGCTCCGCCTTGCAGAACAGACCCCCAGTTGTTGTGAACGCCGAGCTGCGTGACGCTGCCATCGAATTCTTTGAAGATCATGGCGTAGGCCACTCCGCCGCCGAGGTAGGGGCGAAATCGGCCCACTTTTGGGAAGCGGTAGTAGCCTGTGAATATCGCCGGCCCGTAGCGAACTTTCCCCAGCACGCCCAGTGACCCGACAGTCCCTTCGCCTGTAATGTGCGGCTTTGGCGGGACGCCGAACATCACGGAAGCGGAGATGTTTTTCGTGATGTCATAGCCTATGTCGAACGTTAAACTCAGGTTGTTGCTTGCCTCGGCGGTGGCGCCGGGAAGTACCTGTCCGTTCGTCGCGATGGTCGCACTCGAATGATAGAAAGCGCCGACGACTCCGAGTCTCGCAAACCATCGGCCCTGCTTGGCGGGCGTGCCGTCGTCAGGTTCAGCCGGGGCTGCTTCGGTTCCGGAAGTATCCCGCGACGGCTGGCTCGGCGTGCTTCTCTGCTCGCTTGAGTGAGTCGCCGGGCCGCTCTGTGCGTGTGCCCGTTGTGTCATAGCGCCTCCCGCTAAGACCAGGAGACAGCCCGCCATCGTTATTAATCGTCGCAGCTTCTTCACACGCGCTGTCAGGGCAAATCATGTACCAGATGGATAAACTTTCTGATTGGCTGGATCGGCGATGTTTCGGAAGGCGGCGAAGGGACATTTGCCGGAATTGCCAGGATGTGAGCGAGCTTTGCCGAGGAGTGTCCGACACCTTTGATTGCCGGCCTCCTTACTGTCGGGGCGGGCAGCGACGAGTGCCGGATCAACCCTTGTTGGTTGGTGTCGGTGGGGTTTCGTCGAAATAGATCTTCATCGGTTTCATGCACGCGATCAGGATGACGGCGAGCGCGGCGACAAAGGCGAGGGCGACGTAGCCATCGCTGTAGGCGAGGGCGTAGGCTTGTACCTTGACCTGTCCGCCGAGCGTGAGGGCGGCCCTTGCCTGCGCCTCCTCCGCGCCGGCAGAGTTAGGAGACAGCGCCTGCGCGAGCGCCCCCAGACGTTCGGATGTCAGCCAGTGTCCCGCCTCGACGTGCAGGCCGATCATGTTCGAGTGGAACTGTTCGCGCACTGAGACCAACCTCTGCATGAGCGCCGTGCCGGCCTCGCCGCCGAAGAGACGAACGGTATGGATGAACGCGGAGTAGGTGAGTATGTTGACGGGATTCGTGAGCGCGCCCGCGTCAAACGAATTCTGTATGATCGACCCGACCAGGGCGGTGAAGGCTAAGGCGAGTCCGAATCCGATCACGATCTGCGGGATAAAGAAATTGTCACCGGCCCAGGAGCTGGTCAACTGCGCGTTCAGCAGGCAGGCCACCGCCACTACCGTAAAACCTGACGCGAACACCAACCTGTTATCGAACCGGCGCATCAGGCGGGCCGCGATCAAACCCATGAGCACCAACGGCCCGATTAACCAGAGCAGCACCCGGCCCGTCTCAAGCGGGCGATAGTTCTGGTTCACGGCGAGCACCGCCGGCAGCAGGAATGCTATCGACAGCATCACGAAGCGGAACGAGAAGAGGGTAGCGGCCAGAATCATCGTATTCCGATTGACTAGGAAAATAGGATTCACCAACGGGTTCGGCGAAAGCCACCTGCGAATCACGGTCACGACGAGCAGAAAAGCTCCCGTTACTAGAAGTCCTACGATCACGCCTGACTCCAGCCAATCCAATCGCTCGCCCTGATCGAGCGCGCCGTAGATCAAGCTCAGACCGAGGCTGCCGTAGAGAAAGCCGCGCCAACTGATAGCCGGCTTCGGGCCGGGACGTTTGGGCGGGTGCGGGATCGCCAGGTAGATGCAGAGCATCATCAGCGGTGTCAGGAGCGCGCTCTGCCAGAAGACCCACTGCCACGACAGGTGTTCGGTATACCAGGCTGCGAGCGGCGTCCCGATGCTGAGTGCGCCGACGATGTCTATTGCATAGACGCCGATGGCGTAAATGACGTAGCGCGGTGGCAGAGCGACTAGCGCATAGGCGAGCGTCAGCGGATAAAATGTGCCAGAAGAGAGTCCGCTTATCACTTGCAGGCAAAGCATAACCTGTAGATTTGGCGAGAAGGGCAGGAGGATCGAGCAGAGTATGAATATCGTGGTCGCATAGAGCAGCACGCGCCGCGGGCCGAGCAATGCGCCGAGGTAGACGGAGAACGGCCCGATAAACATCTGGGCCATGTTATAGGCCGTGGGAATCCAACTCGCCTCATCTACTCCAAATCCCAGCGCGCCGCGCAGGTCGGGCAGTGCGACGCTGATCAGGCGACCATTCAAGGTGGCAATGCCTGCGCCGAGAAACACGCCGAAGCTTCCGACATACACATTCTTGTCAAGCGAAGCGACAAGACGCGCAAGCCGTGACCGCGAAGCTTTAAGCGCCGCCTGTCGCTCCACTCTTTGGCCTATCACGACGCTCATAAACGTTCAGCCTCGCTCAAACTTTGCTCTTGGCGGTTGTCTTGATTTCCGCGATGACAGACATGCCGGGGCGAAGTCGTGAAGCTACGGCGGGGTTTGGATCGAGCACTATCTTTACTGGAATGCGCTGCGCAATCTTGGTGTAGTTGCCGGCTGCGTTGTCGGGCGGTAGTAGTGCGAATTGAGAACCGCTCGCGGGAGCTATCTCTTCGACGTGGCCGCGCAACACAACGCCGGGGAAAGTGTCAACAGTTATCTCGGCGGCATCGCCTTTGGCGACGTTTGTCAGTTGCGTCTCTTTGTAGTTTGCCTGCACCCAGATGGTGTTCTCGACAAGCGAGATTACTTGAGTGCCGGGTGAGACCAGTTGTCCTACCCTGACCTTTCGCTCGCCGACAGTCCCGTCGGTGGGCGCGACGATTCGTGTGTAATCCAGATTTGTCTGCGCGACTTTAAGCGCCTCCTGCTTCGCTCTGAGGTCTGCCTGAAGTTGCTGTTCCTGCGCATCCAAAACAGCGCGCTGTTGGACCTGCGCATCAACCTCCGCGGTTCGGCTCATCAATTGGGCGCGCGCGCGTTGCTGTTCTGATTCACGCAACGATACCTGAGCACGCGCCTTTGAAAGCTCCGCGCGCCGACTCTCAACCAGGGCCTGAGTCTGCGTCACTTCTGCCTTCCTGCTCGCGAGCATCGCGGCGAAGCGTTCCTGGTCGGCGACCACCTGCTCAAGTTTCTGTCTGGTCGCTGAGCCCAGCTCAACCAGCCCCTCCTGGCGCTTTCTCTCAAGGAGTGTTCTTTGTGCGTCGGCCTGCGCGGCCTCGACGGTGGCCTGTGCGTCGGGTATCTTCGCCTGGGCCGCATCCACTCCAGCCTGGGCATTAGCCACGTCAGCCTGCGCGGCCTCTATCGCGGCTCCGGCTTGGGCGATCTCGGCACTGGCTGCCTGTATGCCCGCTTGCGCTTGCTTGATTCTGGAGTTCTGCAACTCTTTCTGCTCGGCATTGTTCTCCAATGCTGCGTACGCTGCCGCCACACCGGCCTCAGCCTGTGCGACCTGTGCTTTGAAGTCGTCGTCTTTCAACTGGACGAGCAGGTCGCCCGCCTTCACTCGCTGATAATCCGTGACGGCGACCTGTGCAACTGTGCCTGAGACGCGCGTGCTCAAAGGAGTAATGTCCGCTCGCAGGATAGCGTCGTCCGTCTTTTGTGTGCCGCCGCCTCCGACCCAGCGATTCCAACCGCCAGTGATCCCAAAGAGAATACCCGCTGCCAATAAGAGCACCAGCACGGGAACGAGCTTCTTAAAACTCAGCCGCCGCTTCGCGACCGCACTTTCCGTAATAACATTCACGGAAACAGTCTCGCTTGATACGACCTTTTCGGTTGTCGCTACAGCCTGGCCTTGCTCCTTCGAGACTGACGCTGTTTCAGCTTCCGCTTTCGCTGTCGTGACGCTAGTCTCTTTAGTCGTAGTTTCGTTTGGCACATCCGTCTTCACATCAGGCATCTCTATTTTTCCTCCCCCAGCGCCTTCTCAAACTCCGCTTTCGCCGTCCAGAACGCCAGCAAAGCGCGTTGGCATCCGTCGGAGGCTTCGGCCAGCGACGCTTGCGACTGAAGCACGTCTGAAAGCAATGCCGTCATAAACCGATATCGCCCCGTGTTGACACGTAGGTTCTCTTTCGCCGAGTCCTCTGCCAGTTTGGCTACCCGCAGCGCCTGACCGCTCAACTGGAGTTTTCTCAGCTTATCGCCAACGTCTATCAGCACCTGATCTTCCGTCTCTTTTAAACCATTCTTCGCCTGCTCGATTGCTCTCTCTTTTTCGGCGAGCTGATGTTTCTTCCGCCCCCAGTCAAAGACCTCCCATTTCACAGCCACGCCAATGTTGGCGAAGTTTTTCGGGACGGCGTTGTTAAAGTTGCGCGGCGTTAAATACGTGAACCCGGCGCTCACGTCCGGGATGTATTCCGACTTCTTGATGCGGCGGTCCAGTCTTGCTTGTTCTAAAGCGAGTTTCGCCTGTCGCAGCTCGGGCCTTCGTTCGAGGGCGATCTTTCTGGCCGCGGTCAGGTCAGTTTCGAACGAGACGAACTCCGGCATGCCTGCGACCTCAAACACGGCGTCTACGTCCCTGCCCAGCAGGCTATTTAGTTGCTCCTTCTGGGTTGCCAGCCGGTTGTTCAACTCAAGCTCTTCGTATTGGACTCGCGCCAGGCGCGTTTGCACGACGAGGCGATCCGCTTTGAGCGCCACCTGCTGCACAACGTAATCCCCTGTCACCTTGTCCAGTTCCTCGTAAGACTTGACGGCCTCCTGTACGCTGTCCAGCGCGCTCTGCGTTTGCAAGATCGAGTAATAAGCCTTCTTGACCTGGTCAATGGTCTCGTTCCGTTGCTGAGCCATCTTCGCCTGCGCCATCTCACGAGAGAGCTTCGCCATCCTGATGTGTAAGCCGATCCGATATTGCTGAGTCAGCGGCTCGATGACGGAGGCAGCAAATATTGCCGTGGGTTTGCGGTCCACACTAAGCGTGAAGAAAGAATCCAGTCCCGGAAACAAGTTAGCCGCGGGATTCTGCACCTGTAGCTCATTCTTGGCGAGATTTCCTGAGACGAGTGCATACGCGTTGAGGGAAGGGAGACGGAAAGTCTTCGCGACTGAGATGTCCTCGTTGGCCCTGTCAATCGCAAGTTCCGCGATCTTAACCGAATGATTGTTGCTCAGCGCCAAGTCAATTGCCTGATCGAGAGTCAGCGTCGAGGTTGTGCGCAACGCAGCGTCCTGAGCAGAAGCCGCGTCATACGGAACGAGTATGAGCAAAGCTACGAGGATAAAAATTGTCCGCTTAGACATCGCGCCTCCCTGTCTGCGCCCGAAGTTTGAAAATCTCTTTCCTTAACACAGCCCTGACAAGACGCCGCGTTTATGAGCACTACACACGACTACATAGGCAATAGTCCTGCCAGATTAAGTATGGGTCGCGAAGTTGGTTGAATGTTGGACGTGAGGGCGCGTCCGCGTAGTCAGCGCCGGAGAAAGTGCCGGAATTGCCGGGAAGCCTTCCGCATTTTGTCGGCAGTCGAGCCGACACTAATCGTTTCAATTCAAGCAGGACGCGCGCGTCGGGTCGTCCCTTCCGCAGCCTGTTCGGGTGGTACGTCCGTTGCTCTAAGACCACAAAGTTTGAGAGAGCCGGGAGATTCATTCAATGCAGTATTCGAGAAGAGGAAGGAATGATAATGAGTAAGAGACCACACGTCGTCATCGTCGGCGCAGGGTTTGGCGGGCTGGGAGTGGCCGAACAGTTGGCGCACGTCTCCGTCGATGTGACCTTGATCGACCGGCACAACTATCACACATTTCAGCCGCTCCTTTATCAAGTGGCGACCTCCCTGCTCAACGCCGAAGATGTCGGAGCCCCTGTGCGGAGCATGTTTCGGCATCAAGAGAACGTGAACTTCCTTCTAGGGACCGTCACAGGCATAGACGTGCCGGGTCACAACATCCGACTGGGTGACGGAGACGAAATCGTCTATGACTACCTTGTGCTGGCAGGTGGCGCGACCGTCAATTACTTCAACACTCCCGGCGCAGCCGAGCATTCTTTCCCACTCTACACACTCACGAATGCGGTCAAGCTCCGCAATCGGGTCATGGAGCGGTTTGAAGCCGCCGACCGCGACCCTACCTTGATCGAAGACGGGGCGCTCAATTTTGTCATCGTCGGCGCAGGCCCCACGGGCGTCGAGACCGCGGGCGCACTGGCCGACCTCTTTTATAACCTGCTGCCCCGTGACTACCACCAACTCGCCACAGAAAATGCGCGCGTCATCATCGTCGAAATGGGTAAAGAGGTCCTCGCCACTTTCAAGGAAAATCTGCGTGCGTACGCTAAAGAAGAGCTTGAGGGGCGAAAAGTTGAGCTGCGTTTGGGAGAAGCTGTCGCAGAGGTTGGGCCAACATTCGTCAAGCTGAAATCGGGCGAAGAGATCAAAGCGCATACGCTCATCTGGGCGGCGGGAGTGCGAGCCAACCCGCTCGCAGATCTGCTCGGCCTGCCGCAAGGGCGTGGCGGGCGCGTCAAACTCAATCCAGACCTGAGCGTTCCCGACCACCCGGAGATTTTTGTCGTCGGCGACATGGGCGAAGTGGCGTCCGGGGGAAAAGTTCTGCCGCAACTCGGCTCGGTGGCGATGCAATCGGGCGAGCACGTCGGGCGACAGATAGACCGCCGCTTACAGGGTGAGCCGGGCCAGCCGTTCAAGTATTGGGACAAAGGGTTCATGGCGACAATCGGGCGCGGGTCCGCGGTGGTCGAATTTCCGAACAAGCTAACGCTCCACGGTCTATTCGCCTACTTCGCGTGGCTGGGCGTTCACCTGGTGTTGCTGAGCGGAATACGAAACAGGATTGAAACGCTGTGGAACTGGGGCTGGTCTGCTCTGACGCATGATCGCGCCGCTCGCATTATCATTGATGCGAAAGATGACGATGCGCAGACGCTTTCCAAGCCTGCTGCCTAACTCGTGTAGATAGACATGCGGCTACGTCTTTTGCTACATCGTAGAATCCTTCGAGTGATGGCGCTCCTGTGCGTCTGCGCGGCATGGGTCATCGTCGTGGGGCACGGCGCACCGGCTTTCGGAAACCCGAGCGGAATCACCAACATCTTCCGCCCCCTCTCGCAACCGGCTCAAGAGATCAAAGAGCTTTCGCTGCTGGTGATCGCCATCTGCGCGACCATCTTCCTTCCCTATTGGGAGCTGATCCCCTTCCCTACGGTTATCCGGCCCCACCTGCGAGGCTGAAAATGTCGGACGCCTCGCCCGACAACGAGTACCCACCGCCCGGCAATTCCGGCAATTGTTCCCTCACCGATTCCAGATAGTGCGCTGATTCGGCCAAAACGGAAGTCTCTCTGCTTGGTACGTGCATTGCCCTGACGACGCACATGAAGAAGCGTTGCATGGCGAGACCCGCCAAGCTCGACATTGACGAACGGAATCATCAAGGAGAGATCAATTTATGTCTTTGAGCAAACCAGTGCGCCGCATAGCGATTGTCGGCACGGGAGTGATTGGCGCGAGTTGGGCTGCGCAATACCTTGCGCGCGGGTTCGATGTGATCGCCACAGACCCGGCGCCAAACGCGGAAGCCAATCTGCGCAATTACGTTGACGAAGCGTGGCCGGCGCTCACGGATATCGGTCTCTCGCCTGGCGCGTCCCGCGACCGTCTCAGTTTCACGACCGACATGAAAGAGGCGCTCTCCGAGGCCGACTTCGTACAGGAGAACGGACCAGAGCGGCCGGACTTCAAAATCAAGTTGTTCGCAGACATGGATGACGCCACACCGCCGGATTCGATAATTGCATCGAGTTCTTCAGGAATTACTGCCAGTGTGATGCAGTCGCAATGCAAGCACCCGGAGCGGGTCGTCATCGGTCACCCTTTCAATCCGCCGCACATCATTCCGTTGGTTGAAATAGTGGGCGGCAGCAAAACGTCGCCCGAAGCAGTTGAACGAGCCATCGCGTTTTATGCGTCGATTGGAAAGAAGCCCATTCACCTGTTGAAGGAGCTTCCCGGTCACGTCGGCAATCGACTCCAGATCGCTCTCTATAAAGAGGTCATGTATCTGATTCAGCAGGGTGTGCTGAATGTGAGCGACGCGGACGATGCGGTGAGTTATGGCCCTGGGCTGCGGTGGGGAGTGATGGGGCCCAGCTTGCAGTGGCACCTCGGTGGCGGGCCAGGTGGAATCCAGCATTTTATGGAACACCTCATGCCCGGCATGGAAGCCTCGATCAAGAACTTGGGGACGCCCGATGTCAACGACGAACTCAAGCAGATTATTGTCGATGGCGTTTTGCAGATGGCGGGCAATCGTTCCGTTGACCAACTCGCGCAAGTGGAAAACGAAGAACTCCTGGGACTGATTAAGCTGCGCGCGAAAAATGAAATCTCCTCAGATGCGTCGAAGAAAACCGCGACAGCCGACCACGCTGAGCAAATACGAACGGGTTCGAATGGCGAGTCATCAGAACGCGTCTTCTTCCTGGATGTCAGCGGCGGCCGGATTGAGTCTCTTAACCCGGACGGCTCAGATCGCCGCGTGATTCTCGATGGACTCAAGAGAATTCCGGACGGCATTGAGGTTGACGCCGAAGCCGGTCACATCTACTGGACGAACATGGGAAATCCGTCAGCTAACGACGGCTCTATCGAACGCGCGGATCTCGACGGAACGAATCGCAAGACTATTGTTCCTCCGGGTGGAACCTTCACGCCGAAGCAACTAAAGCTCGATAAACAGGGCGGCAAAATTTACTGGTCGGATCGCGAGGGGATGCGCGTCATGCGTGCGAACTTCGACGGCTCGGAGATCGAAACCCTCGTCGATACGAGTCAGGGCGAGCCACGTCCTGGCCGCGACGCCACGAAGTGGTGCGTTGGAATCGCAGTCGATCACAGTGGCGGCAAGCTCTATTGGACACAGAAAGGCTCTGACAACGCCGGCGAAGGCCGCATCTTCCGCGCAAATCTTGAGCTGCCCGAGGGCGAGACTCCGACGAGCCGCACGGATATCGAAGTGCTTTTCGACGGCTTACCCGAGCCGATTGACCTTGATCTCGACCTGGGCCAACGGATGCTCTACTGGACGGACCGTGGCAACGCGCCACAGGGCAACACGGTAAGCCGCGCGCGCCTGGACGGCGACTCCAGAGAAGCTAACCGTCAGGAAATTCTCGTGAACGATCTAATGGAGGGCATCGGACTTGCGCTCGATTTGAAACACGGGCGGATGTTCTTCTCCGACCTCGCTGGTTCCGTTTACTCGGCCAAACTCGACGGCTCGGAAAAGAGAGCATTGCTCGTCGCTCAAGGAAATCTAACGGGCGTCGCCTACGCGGATCTTGCGCAGACCAAGTCAGCTGCCGCGCAGTGATGCAGTATTGGCGACTCAGTCACTTACTGAGTTTCCGCAAGGGGAATGAATTACTGGACTGATAAGGAGAATTGAAATGACATCAGCCGTGAAAGACATCAAGCAGCCGAAGCCGTTGCCGGCGCCGAACAGCGACTTCTATGAATTCGCTGCGGACCTGCCTGCCGAGGAACTGGCGATCGTGAGGAAGGTGCGCGCCTACATGGAAGAAAAGGTTGCGCCGATCATCAACAAGTACTGGGTCGAGGACTCGTTTCCGTTCGAGCTGCTTCCGTCGTTCAAGGAGTTGGGCATCGCGGGACTTGGCATGGAGGGCTACGGCTGTCCGGGCGGGAGCCCGCTGCTGGTCGGACTGGTCGCCATGAATATCGCGCGAACCGATACTTCGTGGGCGACTTTCTGGGGTGTCCACACCGGCCTCGCGATGAACTCCATCTACCTCGTCGGCACCGAGGAGCAGAAGCAGAAGTGGCTGCCGCCGATGGCTCGCATGGAAAAGATCGGCTGCTTCGCGTTGACCGAGCCGCTGGTGGGGTCGGGCACCGGTGGTGGTCTCTTGACCACGGCGAAGCGCGACGGCGACACCTGGATACTCAACGGCCAGAAGCGCTGGATAGGCAACGCGACATGGTGCGACATCTCGATCATCTGGGCGCGCGATGTTGACGACAACCAGGTCAAGGCATTCATCGTCGAGAACAAGACGACGCCCGGCTTCAGCGTCGAGAAGATTCAGAACAAGATTGCGCTGAAGGTCGTCCAGAACGGCCAGATCACGCTGAAGGACTGCCGGGTGCCGGACGAGAATCGTCTCCAGGGAGGCCACGGGACGTTTCGCGACACCGCGCTCGTGCTGCGCGGAACGCGCCATGGCAGCGGGTGGGAGATCACGGGCACCCAGATGGGCGCCTATGAGAATGCCCTCAAGTACGCCCAGGAGCGCTTGCAGTTCGGCAAGCCGATCGGATCGTTCCAACTCGTCCAGGAACTTCTCGCGAAAATGCTGGGCAACATCGTTGCCTGTCAATGCATGGTGGCTCGCTCGGTGCAGCTGGAAACCGAAGGCAAGCTGAATGACGCGCAGGCGGCGATTGTGAAGGCGTTCTGCACGTCCAAGGCGCGCGAAACGGTCTCGTGGGCGCGCGAGCTGCTGGGTGGCAATGGGATCTTGGTTGACTACAACGTGGCGCGCTTCTTTGCGGATGCCGAGGCGATCTATTCCTACGAAGGCACGTACCAGATGCAGACCCTGATCGTCGGCAAAGCGATCACCGGATTCAGCGCCTTTGTTTGATTGCGCGTAATCGACGAAGAAGACCTAACCAAGCTTCAAGACAGGAGAGGATGAAAATGAGTTCACCAGTGGTGGCATTAAAACTTGAGAACGTGCTCTACGAGAAGAGGGACGGCATCGCATACGTGACGCTCAACCGCCCGAAAGTGCTGAACGCTTTGAACAAGGCAACGTGGCAGGACTTGCGAGCGGCCTTCGAAGATGCGCGTGACGACGTGACGGTGCGCGGCAGTATTCTCACCGGTGCGGGTGATAAAGCCTTCATCGCCGGTGCAGACATCAGCGAACTTGCTACGGCCGGTGCTGTCCAGGCAGAAGAGTCCAGCCGTTACGGACAAGATGTCCTTAATCTTGTTGAGAATCTTGGCAAGCCAGTGATCGCAGCCATCAATGGTTTCGCGCTGGGGGGCGGCTGCGAGACCGCGATGGCTTGCACAATCAGGCTGGCTACAGAGAGCGCCAGGTTTGGTCAGCCTGAAGTTAAATTGGGAGTGCTTCCTGGGGGTGGTGGAACGCAACGCCTCCCGCGTCTTGTCGGCAAGGGCCGGGCTCTGCAACTAATTCTGTCCGGCGAAATGATCTCGGCGCAGGAGGCTTATCGGATCGGACTGGTCAATGAAGTTGTTCCGGCTGCCGATCTTATTCCTCGCGCTGAAGCCATCCTCAAACAGATCTTCGCGAATGCTCCGCTCGCCGTGAAGTACTCACTCGAAGCAGTGAATAAAGGTTTGGAGACGAGCCAGGCGGAGGGGTTGGCGCTCGAAGCTGCTTTCTTTGGCCTGTGCGCTGGAACCGAAGACAAGCAAGAGGGCACGCGGGCATTCCTGCAAAAGCGCGCGCCACAATTCCAGGGTCGATGATCGTCGGAGCGACTGAAGAGTTTCAGGAGGAGCAATGTCTGTTCAAGGCACTCAAGCGGCAATCACTCCCTCAGCCGAATTCAGCTTTACCAGTTCGGACGGGTTGCGCATCGCCTACGCGCGTTGGGACGGTCATGGTCCTGTGCGCGGAGTGATCCAAATTGCTCATGGCATGGGCGAGCATATAGGCCGCTACGCTGAAACGATAGAAGTCCTGGTTTCAGCAGGCTTAACTGTTTACGGAAACGATCATCGCGGTCATGGGCGCACCGCGCCTGACAGCGCACATCTCGGAGACTTTGGCGAGGGCGGCTTTGATCTTTTAGTTGAGGACATGGAGCGCCTAAGTCGTATCGCCAAAGCAGAGAACCCCGGCCAGCCACTCGTTCTTTTGGGCCACAGCATAGGCTCATTCGCGGCGCAACAATACGTCCTTGATTACAGCCAGGAAATCGATGGGCTCGTTCTGTCTGGATCGGGCGCGCTCGACGGACTGGCGCGACAGGCATCTTCGGCGTCGGCGGGCAGCAACATCCTCAACGAACACTTTGAGCCGGCGCGTACTCCGTTTGATTGGCTGAGCCGAGACCAGGCGGTCGTCTATGGATTCATCAACGATCCGCTCTGCTTCGCGCAACTTCAGCCCGCATCGTTCGCATCGTTTTTGTCCGCGGCGCCTCGTCTCTCCGATCCGATCAGTCTTCGCAGAATCCGTGATGACCTGGCTATCTATCTGTTTTCGGGAAGTGAAGATCCCGTGGGCCAGCAGCTCGATGGAGTCGAACTTCTGATTCAGCGCTATGAGAAAGCCGGGCTCTACGATGTCATGCACGATTTTTATCAAGGCGGTCGGCACGAAATGCTCAATGAGATCAACCGGGAGGAAGTGAGGGAGCGATTACTCGCCTGGATCTTCTCTATTTTGGAAAAGGACACACATTGAAAGGAAACACTTTAATGAAACGGATTGTTTTATTGCTATTTGCAGTCGTAATTGTCGGCGGCGTTATCACCGCTCCGGCTCAGGTATCTACACGAAGTGATGAAAAGCCCGCCCCTCAGAGCGCGAGGGACATCCGCGGCGCTTCACCGTACGTCGCGGTCGAGAAAGAGCCCGCACCCAAGCTGATCGTGGACGACCCACTTCCCGAGGGGCTGGCCCTGGGCGTCTTCTGGGCCCAGTACCGAGTGGAGAACTTGCGCATCGTACCCGTGTTCGGCGCTGGTGCTCTCCAGGTATCTCCACGTATCGGGCATTTGCACATAATCGTCGACGACCTGCCATGGTGGTGGGCGGATTCGAGTGACAACAACACAATCGACATAGCAGGACTGCCGCCGGGACAGCACAAGGTGAAGATCGAGTTAGTTGACGCTAACCATAACGTCTTCCCCGGACAGTCAAAGACAGTGACGTTCACCATACCTAAGGGAGCGTCTCTCTCTCACTCTCACTAAGTTTGCGGAAGAGTGAGGCAACAGCGTCAACCGTTGCATACGAATCTTGAGTTATCGATTTGCTTTAAGGAGACACAATGACAACCAACAATATTTTTTCCGGACTAAAGGTAGTTGACTTCGCGAGCTTCGTCGCGGCTCCCGCCGCCGCCGTAATCCTGTCCGACTACGGCGCCGACGTGATCAAAGTGGAGCCGCCTTCCGGCGACGCGTGGAGACACGGGAACCAAGTCCCATCGCAGCCGCTAGCCAAGGATCCCTACCAATTTCATCTGAACAACCGCAACAAGCGTGGGTTGACGCTCGATCTGAAATCCCCGGGCGCTCAACCGATTCTGGAGAAGCTCGTCAAATGGGCCGACGTGTTCATCGTCAATACGCCGCATCCCGCGCGCAAAAAATTGAAGCTCGAATATGAGGATGTCGTCCAGTGGAATCCGCGCCTGATCTATGCGGATCTCACCGGCTTCGGCGACAAGGGGCCTGATGCTGACCTGCCGGGCTTCGACATCACTTCCTACTGGGCGCGCAGCGGTCTGCTGTCGATGACGCGCGATGCCGGCAACCCGCCTACATGGCCGGTCGGCGGCAGCGGTGACAATGCGAGCGCGGTCGGCCTGTACTCCGCGATTGTCACCGCGCTCTATCGCCGCGAGCGCACCGGCAAGGGGGCGTCCGTCACGACCTCGCTGCTCGCCGAGGGTGTCTGGTCCGCGAGCGTGTCGATCCAAGGCGCGCTGAGCGGCGCGAAGTTTGCCGCACCGCACGATCGCAAGAATCCTGCAAGTG
This sequence comes from uncultured Acidobacteriota bacterium, assembly GCA_963848875.1. Taxonomy (GTDB): domain Bacteria; phylum Acidobacteriota; class Blastocatellia; order Pyrinomonadales; family Pyrinomonadaceae; genus QHXM01. The sequence goes on along the minus strand of CAWKFJ010000005.1, from coordinate 793,957 downwards.
CGGCGCTGAACGTTTACCGTGCCAACGACGACACCTGGTTCGTGCTCATCGTGACGCCTGACAAACTGAAGCCAGTGGCGGAAGCCATCGGTCGCACGGATCTTCTGACTGATCCACGGTTCTCAGATCCGAAGAAGTTGATGGAGAACAGGCCGCAGTTGACTACGATTCTCGACGAAGTATTTGGCGCGCAACCAATGTCGCATTGGTACGAAGTCTTCAGTGGCCTTCACGTCACGTTCGGCGCCGTCCGCGGGCCGCAGGAAGTTATCAACGATCCACAACTTCAAGCGAACGACATCGTTGTTCCGCTCGAAGGCGCAGGCGCGAACGTGACATCCACGATCAGCAGTCCGTTCCAGGTCCACGGCGTGACTAAAGTTTCTGCAAAGCGTGCTCCCGAAATTGGCGAACACAATGAGCAAATTCTTCAGGAACTAGGCTTTGATCCGAAACAGATCGAGAGCTTCGTCACGAGTGGGATTCTAGGAGCACAAAAACAAGCAGCAACGAAGTAGGAGATGTGCGATGAGTGACATTTTAACTGAACGTTCAGGAAGCATCTTCCGGGTCACGTTGAATCGACCCGCCAAGAAGAACGCGATGACTTCGGCCATGTACAACATGCTTGCAGAAGTCCTCAATGAAGCAGCAAAGGACGACGATATACGTGTTGTGATCTTGGATGGTGCGGGAGATTCGTTCAGCGCGGGCAACGATGTGGAGGATTTTCTAAAAAACCCTCCGGGGCCGGGTGAAAGTCCGCAAGCTCGCCTGATGCATGCGCTGATTAACTTCGACAAGCCGCTGGTCGCAGCCGTACACGGCGCGGCCGTCGGCGGTGGCGCCACCATGCTGACGCACTTCGACTTCGTGTACGCGGGCGAGAGTGCGAAGTTCCAAACGCCCTTCATCAACCTCGGGCTGGTGCCGGAATTCGGGTCGTCCTTCTCGATTCCCGCGCGTATCGGACACCTCCGTGCGGCCGAGTTATTTTTGTTAGGACTTCCTTTCGATGCCCGACGAGCGGCGGAGCTTGGACTGGTAACCCGCGTCGTGCCCGACCAGGAACTTTTGGCGACGGCGACTGAAACAGCCCAGAGGTTGGCGGAGAAACCGGCTGGCGCGTTGCAGGCCATCAAGAGACTCATAAAGCGGTCTTCACGCGAGCAGATCGAGCAGGCCGTGAAAGTCGAGAGCGAAGAGTTCGCCTCGCGATTGCGTTCGGCGGAGGCCAAGGAAGCGTTCTCGGCGTTCCTTGAGAAGCGCCGGCCGGACTTCACGAAAACGAAGGTGACTGCGACGGCAAAGTAGGCTTTTCAAACGCGCAGATTCCGCAAAGGCGCCGCAGGAGTATTCTCGGCGCCTTCCGCGACAGGTTTAGAGAGGGACGGGGGCGAATCATGAAGAGAGCCGCACAAACCGGGACGCTCCGAAAAGTTGCTTCCACCCGAATGCCTACCAAGTGGGGAATGTTCCAGACGATAGGCTTTGAGCTTGAGACCTCGGACGGAAGCCACCGGGTCGAAACCGCGCTTGCGATTGTCCTCGGCGATCTGACAGAGGGCACTCCGCTGCTCCGCATCCACTCACAGTGCTTCACAGGCGAGGTGCTCGGATCGCTTCGCTGCGACTGTGGAGAACAATTAGACATAGCGATGCGCACCATTGCCGAAGAAGGTCGTGGGCTCGTGATTTATGAACATCAGGAAGGCCGCGGCATTGGGCTGATGGCGAAGTTGCAGGCTTACGCGCTTCAGGATGAAGGTCTCGATACAGTCGAAGCCAATCATGCGTTAGGATTCGATGCGGACCACCGAGATTTTAGCTTATCCGTCGCTATTCTTCGTGACCTTGGGATCAGCCGCGTCCGCCTGCTGACTAACAATCCAAAGAAATCACGCGCGTTGATTGAGGCTGGTGTCGAGGTTGTCGAACGGCTTTCGTGTGAAGCCGCGGCAAACTCCTACTCCCTGCCTTACCTGCGAGCCAAAAAAGAGAAGATGGGCCATGCCCTAACGCTGGGACAAACCGAAAACCTTGATGACAATCAATTCTCCTTTGCCACTATAGAGGACGCACTTAGCGAGCTTCGCGCTGGACGCATGATCGTCGTGGTCGATGATGAAGACCGTGAGAACGAAGGCGACCTGACGATGGCGGCGGAAATGATCACGCCTGAGGCCGTCAACTTTATGGCTACACACGGAAGAGGTCTGATCTGTCTGGCGATGAATGATGAAAGACTTCAGGAGCTGGAGCTTGCTCCAATGTCGCCGGCTAATAGTGCGTTGGGCGGCACCGCGTTCACAGTCTCAATCGACGTAAAAGGACACGACACAACAACGGGAATCTCAGCTTACGACCGAGCACAAACGATCAAGGCTGCGGTCGATCCGAACAGTCAGCCGGAAGACTTCGCGCGACCGGGACACGTTTTCCCGCTTCGCGCCCGCGCGGGCGGCGTCCTGGAGCGCCGGGGGCAGACGGAGGCGGCTGTTGACCTCGCGAGTCTCGCGGGGCTCTACCCGGCAGGCGTCATCTGCGAGATTGTCAACGAGGACGGCACTATGGCCCGCGTGCCCGACCTCATACGGTTCTGCGAGAAGCATGACCTAGTGATGATTACCGTCGCGGAACTGGCGCGGTACAGGTTTGAATTGGATTACGAAAGCGCGCTCGGAGTGTTCGACGGAATCATTCCAGTGTGTCGGAGGATTGCTGCGACCGAATTAGGTCACGTGCCTGCCGGCGCTTTGCCGTCCGCCGTTACTGAGGAGCGTGCTGCATGATTCACGCGCACTCTCTTGGCCGAGCCCTTCGATACTATCCTGAAAAGACGGCGTTTGCTTCAGGCGATCAGCGCCGGACTTTTAGTGAACTCCATGCAAGAGTCGGAAGAATTGCCTCAGCGCTAAACAAACATGGTTTCAAAGCCGGCGACCGGTTGGCGCTCCTGTTGCCGAATGAACCTGAATTTATCGAACTGGTCTATGCGTGTGCGTGGCTCGGTGTGATCGTAGTCCCGCTGAACACAAGGCTCTCGGTAAAGGAGATCGATCATGTACTGGTTGACGCAACTCCACACGGCCTGATTCGCCACTCCTCGCTGCCTGCCCCGACCGTGGGCTTGCAGTGGCAACTCGTGCTTGACGAAGAACCGCTGGAATATCCAGGCGACTCTTATCCAGACACCGTTTACGATCCGAATGCCGTATTCGCTTTGATCTATACCAGCGGCACAACAGGTTTGCCAAAAGGAGTGGCGCTGACTCACGCAAACATTTTCGCGAATGTGGATCACGTGAACTACTGGATGCATTACAGAGAAGGCGGAGTATATCTCCATGCTGCGCCAATATTTCACATCGCGGACTTTCCCTTCATGTTTGCGTCGCCGGCTTTCGGCACTTGTCAGACCACGATTCCCAAGTTCAGTCCGCAAACGTTCTGCGAGATCGTGGAACGTGAACGTGTAACGCACACGGTGGTGGTTCCAACGATGCTCAATATGCTGACTCAAGTTGAGGGGCTAAAGAAGTATGACCTGACGAGCCTCGAACGACTGGGATACGGAGGCTCTCCGATTGCGCCCGAGCTGATCCATCGGATTAAAGAGGTTCTTCCAAACGTGGAGCTGATTCAGGTGTATGGGCTGAGTGAGACGGGCTTTCTTACGGGTTTGCAGCATCACGAACACACTGAGAATAGATTGAGGTCTTGCGGGCGCGCTTGTCCGGGGATCGAAGTGCGAGTTGTGGACGAGGAAGGCGTGGAAGTTGAGGCGGGCAAGCCCGGCGAATTAGTTGCGCGCGGCGCAAACGTTATGCGTGGCTATTGGAATAATCCGAACGAAACCGAGGCCGCATTCCGTGATGGCATGTTTCGCACGGGGGACATTGGATACCAGGATGCCGAAGGTTTCTTCTACCTCCTGGATCGCCTGAAAGACATGATTGTTACCGGCGGCGAAAATGTTTACTCCGCGGAAGTTGAAGCTGTTATCTATCAGCATCCGGCAGTTCGCGAAGTGGCTGTCTTCGGCATACCTGATCCGAACTGGGGAGAGCTCGTGACGGCTTATGTCATGCTTAAGCCTGGTACGACTCTGAGCGCAGAGGAGCTGATCTCGTTTTGTAGACAGTCGCTCGCCCATTACAAGGTTCCGCGCCGTGTCGAATTCTCTTTAACCGAGTTACCGAAGAGTGGCTCCGGCAAGATACTCAAGAAGAATTTGCGCGAACTCTTTCGGCGGTAGTGATGCTATGAAGCAGGCGCCTCTATCAGTTTGCAATTGGGTGTAGGCTAAAGAAAATATCTCACGCAAAGACGCAAAGGCGCAAAGAAAAGAGTTTCGTTTTCTTTGCGCCTTTGTGTCTTTGCGTGAGATTTCCTCTGGGTCACACTCAATTGCAAACCGGAATAGTTGTTCATTGCGGCAGTTCTTCGCCGGACTGCTCCGCCGCCATGTACTTGGCGTACCAGTCCGGCCAGTTCGCGTCGCGCTGCCCACCGGTGCGCTTCTCGTGCTCGCCATGCGCGGCCTCCGCACGCCGAAACGCGCTCGCCAGGTCGCTTGTTGAGCCGAATGAAGTCACGCCAGAGTCGATGCGTCCAGAGAGCCGGGTCGTGATCTCTTGCAGCAGCCAACTGTTGCCGTCTGGATCGCTGAACGAGGCGAACGAGCGATAGCTGCCATGCTCTGGGTCCGGACCACCTACGGGGCCGTCCGGGCCGAAGTGGAAGAGCTCGCTTACCTCGATGCCGGCGGCGATGAGCTTGTCCCGTGCGTCCTCGATGTCGGAGACGATCAGGTAGGTTCTCTGAACTGAACCGGGCGCGGCCGACGTGAGGTTCGCGCCGAATTGGACCGAGCACGCGGAGCCGTGCGGCGTGAATTGGAATACGCCGGAGCCTGGCGGCGTAACGTCCTGCCTCCACCCGAGTCTCCTGTAGAACTCCTCCGCGCGTTCGACATCCGAGACGGGGATGACGATTGCTTCGAGTTTCATGTCAACACTTGCGACGCCAGCGTCTCCGGCGTCGTCACTACGGACTTCATACTTCAGACTTGACATCTTCTTTCCTCCTCTGCGTTCACCTAAATATAGTATCCCGCTGTTTGACAGCCCCTTGATCGGAGGTCTCCCAGTCATCCGAATGAGCGGGTTGCGTTGCCGGCCGACTTCACATCGTCAGAACAACTCGGAACTGTGCGTCGCCGCTCAGCATGCGCGCGTAAGCCTCGGCCGCTTTTTCGAGCGGATAGGTCTCAATCATGGGACGCACGCCGGTCAGTTCGGCGAAACGCAGCGTGTCCTCCGAATCGGTCGGCGTCCCAGAGGCCCAGCCCTGAATCGTTCGAGTTCCAAAAATAAGCTGTACCGGCGTGACCTCGATGGGGGCGAAGTCCGCGCCTACGACCATCAGTTTGCCGTTCGGCCCCAGCCCGTCTATTAACTCGGACATCGCTTTCGAGCTTGGGGCCGTCGCTAGAATCACCTGTGCGCCGCCCAGTTTTTGCAACTCCTCTGCCGCGTTCGTCGCCCGGCTGTCTATGTACACGGCCGCCCCTAGTTTCTTCGCGAGCGCAGCGTTTTCGGGGCCGCGCCCGACGGCCGCTACCCTGTACCCGAACTTGTTCGCGAACTGAATACCGAGGTGCCCCAGGCCGCCGATGCCCAGCACCGCGACGAGGTCGCCAGGCGAAGCATTGCTGTGCCGCAATGCGTTGAAGGTGGTGACGCCGGCGCAGAGCAGCGGCGCGGCTTCGGCGTCACTGAGACTTTCCGGTATCGCCGCCAGCGCCTCCACGGGAGCCAACATGTATTGCTGGTATCCGCCGTCGTAGCTGATGCCAGGTATTTTCATGTTCCGGCAATTGACGAAATCTCCGCGACGGCATGAGAGACACGTGCCGTCGTGACCGCCGTGCCAGCCGACGCCGACTCTCTGCCCCTTTGTCCACTCGGAAACACCATCACCCACCTCATCAATGAGGCCGACGACTTCGTGTCCGGGAACGCGGGGATACTGAATACCGGGCATCGAGCCTTCTTTCGTGAGCACGTCGCTATGGCAGACGCCACAGGCCTGTACCTTGATGAGCACTTGCCCCGCGCCCGGCCGAGGAATCTCGCGCTCGACGATCTGGAAATCCGCTCCCGGCGCGGGAACCTGCGCCACCTTCATCGGCGCTACTGCTGCTTCTGTTGTTGCCATAACTCCTCCTATGATTTTCCAGCCATTGTTGAAAAGCACTTCTCGCTACCGGCGAGACGGCCGATTGAGGATGCGCAAGGTCAGATGCCGAACTTGACGCTGGTCAGCTTCTCGCTGAGCTGCCACAGTCGCTCTGCCAGGTCTGGGTCTATGGCCCAGGGGAGTACTCCCGTCGGTTGTTGGCCCGGCGCCTGTGGGCTGAAATCCGAAATGACCTCGGCGATGTCAACGTCCATGCAGTAAACACCGCCCTTCCCCTCCAACTGCGGGCTCGTCGCGCACCAGACGCTCGTCGCCGCTCCCTGTTCCGGGGTCTTCAGCTCTCCGTCGAAGGCGAGTTCTTCAGCCGACAGCTCACGAGCTAAATCGGTGTAGATTCCGCCGGGGTGTACGGAGAAGGCGCGAACATTGTGCGTCTGACCGCGTTTGTCCAGCCCGACGGCGAAGAGAGCGTTGGCCGTCTTGGATTGACCGTATGCCTTCCACTTGTCGTACTCATGCTGTTCAAAATTCGGGTCGTCAAAGTCTACGCCCCCGAAGCTGATGCCGGTGGAAGAGACCGAGACGACACGCGCTTCGCCTGCCCGTTTCAAGGTCGGCCAGAGCCGCGCCGTCAACTGGAAGTGGCCCAGGTGATTCGTGGCGAACTGGGATTCGTAGCCGCGCGCGTCGCGTCGAAGCGGCGGAGCCATGATGCCCGCGTTATTGATGAGAATATCCAGCGGCCGTTCGGATTCCAGAAACCTGCCGGCGAATGCGTCTATCGAAGCGGGGTCAATAAGCTCCAGCGTCTCCATCTCCACACGGGGGATGCCGGTAAGCGCGGCGCGGGCTTTCTCCGGCGTTCGCGCTGGCACAATAACGGTCGCGCCCGCCTCCGCCAGAGCGCGGGCTGTCTCCAAGCCTACGCCGGAGTAACCGCCGGTCACGATGGCGGTCTTCCCCGTCAGGTCAAGCCCCGCCAGAACTTCCCTGGCCGTGGTCTTTGCTCCGAACCCTGATTTCAAAGGCTTCTGTCCGGTCGTCATAAGTACTCCTATAAATTTCTAGCCATTGTTGAAGATCACTATTGCTACTTTCGCTTGCGAGGCCGTACACCAGGCAGCAAGGACTTTTCTCTTTTCCGAAAACGTCTTGAAGCAACTCCGAAGCGGCGGCTGTATTTCATCTCTCCAGGCATTCTTATTTCAATCCGATATTTGTGCTTCATTCCAAGCTGCTTGATGTATGTCACTTTTACCGCGGCTACCTGACTAGGCGCTCATTTCACCAGCGTGATGAGGGGCTTTCCTTTTTCGACCACGTACGTGGCGAGTTCCGCCCCGTTGCCGCTGCCGACGTTCCTCGCCGAGTGGATCGTTCCGGCAGGAATGAACAGGACGTCGCCTGCCTTGAGGGTCACCGGCGGCTTGCCATCCACCGTGTATTCCCACGTGCCTTCGAGGACATAGATGATCTCTTCGCCCGGATGCGTGTGCCTCGGGGCCGTCGTTCCCGGCGCGAGTTCGACAATCGTCTGGACGACCTCGCGTCCGGGGACGCTCAGATCGTGCTGTTGCAGGTCGGTTCGTTTCGTTCCCGTCTGCTGCGCCAGCACGACGCGCAGCGCCAAACCGCTTCCGACGATCAGCATCGCTATCGCTATCATTCGTATAGTTTTCATTTGAATCTCCTTTCACCTCTCCTTTTGTCGAGTTATAGCGTCGGCATCACCATGCCGCACGCGTAGCAGGACTTCGGGCCAGGAGGATCCGGCTCACGACCACGACCCACACGAGGCCGATGATGGGCGAGACGAACCGCGAATACGTGCCGTCCGGCGCCCAGAATCCACCTGTCAGCCACGTGGTGCCACCCAGCAAGACGAGGACGACGGCTGCGACCCCGACCGCGAAGAGCGCGTTCGAGATGATGCCGGCCCGCCAGAGCCCGAACGTCCCGGCCATGATCAGCATCGCGCGCGGGAACGAACTCAATACTAAGCAAGCCCACGCGAAGTCGTTCAGTCCCGATGTGAGCGTGTGATTGCCGGAGTCGGCGATTGAGTACGCGAGGCTCGCGCCCACCGTGATGAGCAGGAGGAGCAGCCCTCCGACCGCCGCGCTGGAGGCGGTCGCCGCCGCGCCCCAACCGTCTTGCCCCGCGTCCGCCAGGGTGGTCCTGAGCGCCGCGGCGAACCACAGAAGGTTGAGGACCGCCATGCCAGAGACCACCGCGGCGATCAGTATCCGCGTGCGGTCGCCGTCGTAGAACGCGACAAGTGCGTCGGCCGACGCGCCGACCTGCGGCTGATAGCCGTAGACTACGTACGCGATGATGAAGAGCCCGACGAATTGGAAGCCAGCCGTGCGCCACAAGCGTTCCCAGAACGCGCTGGTGTTCACGCCGGTGGATGAGGTCCGCGCGGCATCCCGAGCGCGCCTTTCGCTGATTTGGTGTGTATCACTGATTTGGCTCATGTCTCCTCCTTTTGATTAGTTATTCGATTTTCAGTGGCCGTGGACTATGGGCATGCGCGCCATAGTTCACGCCTCTTTTTATTTAACGCAGTGTTCTGAATGCCGTCCGGAGTTCAGCCACGAAGAATTCGGGCTGCTCCCACGCCGCGAAGTGCGTGCCTTTCGGGAGGCGGTTGTAATAAATCAGTTTGGGATAGGTTTTCTCTGTCCAGCTCCGCGGGGCCTGGTAAATCTCGTCAGGAAATGCGCTCACGGCAGTCGGGATCGGGACACCTTTCGGGGCGAAGAAGGCCAGCTTGCTTTCCCAGTAGAGACGCGCCGAAGAGATTGCCGTATTCGTCAACCAGTAGAGAGTGACATTGTCGAGGATGTCGTCGCGCGTCAGTCCTTCGGACTGCCCGTCGAAGACTCGTGCGATGAGCGCCTGGCTCGCCGCATCGTGGTCGATCATCCAGGCGGCGAGTCCAACAGGTGAATCTTCGATCCCGTACAGCGTTTGCGGTCGGTGCGCCATCTCGTTCGCGTAACCGAGGCCGTTCTTATAGAAGAAGTCGATCTGCTGGTACGCACGCATCTCGTCCGCTGACAGGCCGGCGGGCGGCGGGCCGCCGGATGCGAGCGCCTTAGCAATATCGGCCGGGACGGTGGCCGGCATGTTGGTGTGGATGCCGATCAATCCGGGCGGCGTCAGCAGAGCCATCTGCTCCGTCACCGCATTTCCCCAATCGCCGCCTTGCGCCACGTATCGCGTGTATCCGAGGCGGTTCATCAGCACGGCCCAGGCGCGTGCGATGCGAATGGGGTCCCAACCCGTCGTGGTCGGCTTGCCCGAAAAGCCGTATCCAGGCAGCGACGGGATCACAACATCGAAAGCGTCCGACGCGCTCCCGCCGTGTGCCGTCGGATTCGTCAGCGGCTCGATGATCTTCAACTGCTCTATGATCGAGCCGGGCCACCCGTGCGTGATGATTATCGGGAGGGCATTCGGATGCTTTGAACGCACGTGGATGAAATGAATGTCTACCCCGTCGATGTTCGTCATGAACTGCGGCAGGGCGTTCAGCCTCGCTTCGACCTTGCGCCAGTCGTAAGCGGTCGCCCAGTAGCGCGCGAGTTCGCGCATCGTCCTGAGCTGCACGCCTTGCGATGCGTCCATGACGATTTCCCGCTCAGGCCACTTTGTCGCCTTTATGCGTCTGCGCAATTCGGTCAGTTCCGCTTCGGGAACATTCACACGAAACGGACGAATAGCGGGCTTGTCAGCGGCCTGCTCGCTGCCCTGTTGTGTGGCGCCAGTTTGGGTCATGGTGTAATCCTTTTGAGTAGTTTTGGATTTCGAATCTGCGAACGCCTCGCCGATAGTCCCCAGGCTGAACGCGACTGCCAGACCCACCATCAAGCTCGCCTTGAGAAAGCGACGGCGCGATCTGTCCGCTGGTTGTTTCATCGTGTGCTCCTTTCGAGTAGTTCTCGATTTTTGGGTTTCTGTGATCATCGTCTCGTCGCTTTCGGCTGCGATTACGCCTCGCTGTGTTGAAGGATCAACGGTCAGCCAAATCGCCCAGCATCCCGGCCAGGTCCATTTCCGCGTCTCTTGTCTGGAAGCCGCGCTTCATCGCGGCCTGCATCCGTTCCTGAAACTCAGGACTGCGCACGCCCTCTAGGAAGAGGTTGGAATCGCGGCGGAAGTCCTCAGCCGGTGCGAGACCTATCGCATTGACCCGCTCCTTGACCACGAGGCGGCCTGCGGCCGGAAACCTGGCGATCCGATGAGCGAGCGAGCTGACGAAATCAGTGAGCGCGCTGGCGGGCAGCGCCCGGTTGATCCAGCCGTACCGCTCGGCCAGCTCTGCGTCGTAATCCTCCGCGCTCAACATGACTTCGAGCGCCCGCCCGCGGCCCATGAGGCGTGCGAGGTGCTGTGCGGCGCCGGCGCCGGGGATCACACCAAACGCCGGCTCGAACTGACCGAAAATCGCTGACTCTCGCGCGGCAAAGCGCATGTCGCACGCCAGCACGAACTCGCTGCCTACGCCGCGCACGCGGCCCTCGATCTGCGCGATAGTGACCAGACGGCTTACGCTCAGGTGACGAAACAGGAGCGCGAGCGACGGTTCCCCGGTGAGCTTCACCGCCGGCTCCCGGTTCTCTTTGATCCGCGTCACATCTACGTGGGAGATGAAATAGTCGGAGTCCGCGCTCTTGAACACAATCACCTGGACAGCGTTGTCGGCCTCGGCCCTTTGAATGAGGGAGACCAGGTCGCGGACCAGTTCTGGCCCCAGAAGATTCATGGGCGGGGCCGCGATCTCCGCGAACAGAACGGCCCCCTCCTTTTGCACTTTGATCGTCTCGAAAACCACGGACTCTCCCTGGCCTGATTTGTGTGCGGTCATCGTCTCATTCCTCGTTGTCGTCAGCGCAGTGATTTGAATGCCGCGCGTACCTCTTGCGCGAGCAACTCCGGCTGCTCCCACCCGGCGAAGCGGCCTCCCTTATCGACCTCCTTGAAGTAGATCACGGGAGGTCTACGACATCACCTCGCGTGAACAGCTCGACCCAACGTCTAGAGACCAACTTCGGCGCCGGTCTTTCTACGCTTACATCTCCGTTCCGCGCCTTCAACGCTCATCCGTGGGCCGCACGATGATTTCGCTCACGTCAACAATGTCCGGCTGCTCGATGGCGAAGAGGATCGCTCGCGCGATGGCGTCCGCCGGGATCGTACGCGACCGCAAGCCTTCCATTCGTCGTCTGACCTCCGCGTCCGAGATGGTCACGTCGAGCTCCGATTGCGTCAGGCCGGGCGAGATGAGCGTCACCCGGATGTCGGGCATGACCTCCTGTCGCAGCCCCTCCGTGATCGCGCGCACCGCGTACTTCGTCCCCGAGTAGACGGCGCCGGTCGGCAGGACGTAGTGACCGGCAGTGGAGGAGACGTTGACGAACTGCCTCGACTTCTGCTCCCGCATGACCGGCAGCGCGGCGGCGATCCCGTAAAGCACTCCCCTGATATTTACATCAATCATCCGGTCCCACTCGTCCACCTTGAGTTCTTCCAGCAGTGAGATCGGCATGATCCCGGCGTTGTTGATCATGACATCGAGACGACCGTAGGTGCGCCGCGCCAGCTCCGCCAGCGCCTTCACCTGCTCCCGTTGAGTGACATCGACGGCCTGATACTCTGCCGCGCCGCCTGTAGCGCGAAGGTCGGCGACGAGCGCTTCCAGTCGCTCGACCCGGCGGGCGCCGACGACGAGTCGCGCTCCATGCGCGGCCAGCATCCGCGCCGTGGCCTCGCCGATGCCGCTGCTGGCCCCGGTGATGACGACGACCTTCCCCGCTACTCCGTTTGCTTGTGTTGACATTGTCTGATCCTTCTACATTCAAGCGACGAAACATCGGCCGAACGTGAGCGCGAACGTCTAGACGCCGGCAGCGAACCCAAGCAGGGAACGCACAGACTCAGGCTAAAGACGATTAGTACCCATCAACCTCTATGACGGCTCGGGCAAAAGCGTCCGGCGCTTCCTGCGGCAGGTTGTGCCCGACGCCGCCCTTGACGACCCGGTGCGCGTATTTGCCCGAGAATTTCTTAGCGTAGGACGCAGCGTCCGGGTGCGGCGCACCGTTGGCATCACCCTCCATGGTGATGGTAGGCACAATGATCATGGGAGCCGCAGCCAGCCGCTTTTCAAGCTCGTCATACTTGCGCTCGCCTTCGGCCAGGCCGAGCCGCCAGCGGTAATTGTGGATGACAATGGCGACGTGATCAGGGTTGTCGAAGGAAGCCGCGCTGCGCTCGAACGTCGCGTCGTCGAAGTTCCATTTGGGCGAGGCGAGCTGCCAGATGAGCTTGTTAAAATCGTGACGGTATTTTTCGTAACCGGCCTGCCCGCGCTCCGTCGCAAAATAGAATTGGTACCACCATTCGAGTTCAGCCTTCGGCGGCAGCGGCATCCTGCTGGCTTCACGGATGCCGATCAAATAGCCGCTCACGGAGACGAGCGCCTTGCAGCGTTCGGGCCAGAGGGCAGCCATGATGTTGGCGGTGCGCGCGCCCCAATCGAACCCGCCGACAACCGCCCTCTCTACCTTCAGCGCATCCATCAGCGCGATAACGTCGGCCGCGAGTGCCGACTGCTGGCCGTTCCGTAAAGTTTCATCGGATAAGAAGCGCGTCGTGCCATAGCCGCGCAGGTAGGGGACGATCACACGGTAGCCCTTCGACGCCAGCAGTGGCGCGACTTCTGAATAGCTGTGGATGTCGTAGGGCCAGCCGTGCAGGAGCATGACCGGAGGGCCGTCGGCAGGGCCGGCTTCGGCGTACCCGACGTTCAGGAGGCCGGCGTCTATCTGCTTCAGCGCGCCGAAAGACGTGTGCGTTCCCGGCTTAATCGCGGGCAGAGTGGCCGAGCTTGGCTTGCTGGCCTGCACTTGTCCCGAACCGATTATGCCGAGTTGCGCGGCGGCGATGGTCATGGCGGCGGTGCTGATGAAGCGGCGCCGATTATGGTTTATCTCATCCGACATTTTTCTATCTTCTATCGTAGATAGCGCGACACCCATGATTTTCCCTCCCGCAGCAAGGGCAACGCGCGTACCAAACAGATTGCCTTTGTCTGTTGATGAATTAGAGGAAGATTTAGAGAGGGGTCGAATGATAATGCCGGAAATGCCGGGTCAGGTCTGTCGGTTTCTGTTGCCGTGACCGGCACTATCTCCGGCGAGTGAGCGCCAGCGTCGTCGGTCTTTGAAGAATGCGCTTTTTCCTATTCTTCTAAAGTCACATACCGCTTTCTAAGGATCACACCGATGATGACAATCGTCGCCTAGATTATGAGCTTACGTTTCGCCAAGATGTTCTTTAGTCACGTCGGCATAACCACCTCATTGCGGCGCATGCTGGTTGAAAGCTCGGCCATGAGTTGCAGCTAAAATTTGCGCGGCGCTTTGTTCGTCAGCGCGCCTTCGTTGCGCCAGATCGGCGATCCAATTCTTGACCGTATTTGCAATTTCGCGCTCGCTCTGTCGCCCGGTCTTTTCATCCTGGGCAAGCGGCAAGCTTTGCAAGCCGTCGATGCGGCCGCGCTTTATGATTCTCACTCCAGATTTCATCACGCCCTCTCACTATCACTGATTGTCTTTCATCCAAGCACTAGGCAATTGCCCTGCCAGGCAGTTTCGGGTGCTGGTCAATGGCATTAATGCTTGGCGTGGCGCTGAGAAAGCAGGCGTGTGTGTGTTGCTTGCGTGTTAATAGCGATTGAGTGCGGCGTGGAGCGCGCGTGACCGGATAAAGCCACGTGACCAGCGGGGGTCACAGGTGACTTCATGTTAAATAATCCACCCATGTGCATCTCTCAATGACACATGGTGAAAGTGCCGGCATGAAGGCCAGACAAGGCTTACGCAGTCGCTTCCTTGCTTTGCCTGAAGAACGCCAGCAGTTCCGCGTTGATCTGGTCTTTCAGCGTCGAGCACATACCGTGCGGCGCGCCCGTGATGACTTTGAGCGTGGCCCCTTTGACGAGCTTCGCGGAGAGCAGCGCCGAGTCGGCGATCGGCACGATCTGATCGTCGTCGCCGTGAAGGATAAGCGTCGGCACATCTATCTTCTTGAGGTCTTCGGTGAAGTCCGTTTCCGAAAAAGCCTTGATGCAGTCGTAGGCCGCTTTGTGTCCGGCCATCATTCCTTGCAGCCAGAAGGAGTCGCGCAAGCCTTGTGAGACTTTGGAGCCGGGACGGTTAGCGCCGTAGAACGGCGCGCTCAAGTCCTTGAAGAATTGTGAGCGGTCAGCGAGCACTCCGGCCCGTATCTGGTCGAAGGCTTCCAACGGCGTGCCGCCGGGATTGGCCTCCGTCTTGAGCATCAGCGGCGGCACCGCGCCGATCAGCACGGCCCTGGCGACGCGCCCTGTGCCGTGGCGGCCGATGTAGCGCGCCACCTCGCCGCCGCCCGTGGAGTGGCCGACGTGGACGGCGTCTCTCAAGTCGAGGGCTTCGACGAGCTTTGCCAGGTCGTCTGCGTATGTGTCCATCTCGTTGCCGTTCCAGGGCTGGGATGAGCGGCCGTGGCCCCGGCGGTCGTGCGCGATGCAGCGGTATCCGCGCTCGGCAAGAAACAGCATCTGGTCTTCCCAGGCGTCCGCCGAGAGCGGCCAGCCGTGGCTGAAGACGACCGCCTGCCCCTCGCCCCAGTCCTTGTAGTAGATGTCTATGCTGCCTGAGTTTTCTTGACCAACAGTGATGTATGGCATTCGAGATTCTCCTCTTCTATCGTTGATAACGCGACACCCGTGATGATTCTTCCTGCGGCAAGGCAACACGCTTGCCAAACAGATTGCCTTTGTCTGCTGATGAATCGGAGGGCGATTTAGCGAGGGGCCGAGTGATAATGCCGGAAATGCCGGGTCAATTCTGCCGGCCGCCGTTGCCACGACCGGCAGACGCCTTCTTCGAGGAGTCAGGATTTTGTTGAGCGCTGAGTGGCGGGAATGAAAATCTCGCGGCGTCCGAACAATCTTGCGTCGAGCGAGAATGCGCCGGGTCCTAAGAAAGCAATCGCGGTCGCCATCGTGATCGCGTATATGATTGCGATTTTGCTGGCGAAGAGATTCGCGGCCGGCGCGGGAATCCATGAGAGTGCATATCCGATGTTGCCTGATATCGCCAGGAGGCTTGCGATGGGAGTTAGTATCCCGGCCAAAATGCAGACCCCGCCGACAAGCGTAATCGCGACGGCTGCCGCGATATCTAAGCTCAGGTTCCGCCAATCATTGAGATAGGCCGCGCCTTGCATCACTAGCGTGAAACCGACCACTGCTCGCAGAAGCAGTAGACCAACGCCGGGCCACCCGGCAGGAAATGTGGAAAACAATCTTTGCAACCTTGCTCCGCCTCAACTGCTTCAATTTTTTACAACGCACCTCAGACATAAAGTAACAGATTCGCCCGTCGAGCGAATCAATACATACGGGTAGCTTTCGCTACTTCTTTAGTGGTATTGCGAAGTGTGACTCAGAGTTGGATAATCCCTCGTCGCACGCCGATGGTGACGGCTTCGGTGCGATCACTCGCGCCCAGCTTCTCCATAATATGTCTGATGTGGACTTTGACGGTCTCCTCTGTGATGAAGAGGTGTTCCGCGATGTCACGGTTCCGGTTGCCTTCGGCCACTTGTTGCAGCACCTCGACCTCGCGATTAGTCAGGGCCTCGTCACTGAAATGCTCTGCGAGTTGCGAAGCTATCTCCGGGGGGATGCGCTTCTTACCAGTATGCACCTGGCGAATTACATCCAGGAGGTCTTGAGGAGGCATGCTCTTGAGCATGTAGCCGCGCGCGCCCGCCTCAAGCGCGCGCTGGATTCCAACGTCTCCTTCGAACGTGGTCAGCATGACGATACGGGCTTCAGGAAATTCCGTGCGGATGGCTATCATCGCGTCAATCCCACTCATGTCTGGAAGTCTGAGGTCCATCAGAGTAACGTCCGGCCTGTGTTCCCGAAATTTTTGAATGGCTTCCCGACCGTTCGCAGCCTCAGCCACCAGCACTATGTCCGGCTCGGTCTCGATGAGAACAGCAATTCCCTCGCGCAATAAGGGGTGGTCATCCACGCAGAAAACGCGGATCGGGGTCTGGGCACTCATTGGTCTAGCTTACCTCCTATCATTCCGTTGCGTTTTTCGAGGATTCAATCTGGCGAACCCGCGCGGTCGCCGATCCGAAGAACGTAATTCGTATGCAATGTCTCCGGGAATAGACAACTCGATTTCCGTCCCGGCCCCGGCACGACTCCAGACTTTGAAGCTCGCGCCGATCTCTTCGGCCCTCTCGCGCATGCCGGAGATTCCCCAATGCCCCTCGCGCCCCAGACGCAGAACTTGAGGGTCTATCCCTACACCGTCATCGCGGACGAGGATGCGCAGTTGTTTAGCCCCGTACTCGACTTCTACTTCGATAGTGCTCGCGCGTGAGTGGCGGAAAGCGTTGACCAACGCTTCACGACCGATGCGGTAGGCTTCATCGCGAACGACCGGGCGCAGTGGCCGGGACGGCCCTTCGACGGTAACGCGATAATCAATCTGCTCTTGAGGGGCGAGTTCTTCCTTCATCCCTGAAAATGACTGCGCGAGGTCCTGGGAATCACTGGCGGAAGAACGAAGTCCTTTAAGCGTGGTGCGGCCTTCATCGATAACCTGACTCATTAGTTCGAGGACTCTACTGACGCGAGGCTTCGCCGGGGAATCTGCCGGTAATTGCTTCTCGGCGACGTGAAGCTGTATCGAAGCGCTGAGAAACCCCTGGAGCAACGTGTCGTGCAGGTCTTGAGCGACGCGCGTCCGCTCGGCGAGTCGTTCTTCAAAGCGGACATTTAATTGTCTGGTCAAGCGGTGCAGCCGCGAGCGGTAAAAGAGGAGGATGACAAGCCCGACAGCCATCACGCACGAGAGGCGGAACCACCACGTCTGCCAGAACGAAGGCTCGATCTCGAACTGGATTGAGGATTCTGAGCTATTCCAAAGGCCCGCGCTGTTACTCGCTATGACTCTAAAGCGATAAGTGCCGGGGCCGAGGTTTGTGTAAACGGCTTCGCGTGTACCGACAGGCTCGCTCCAGTCCCTATCGAAGTTATCAAGTTTATATCGGAACCTGACACGCTCGGGAACAGTCAGGCTCAGGCCCGCGTAGCTGAAAGTAATTTTTTTACGAGCGCCCGGAATGCTGACCGCTCCGTTCAGGTCAACGGCGTTGTCGTCGGCCGTGATCCCTTCAATGTGAACCAGCGCCGGGACAGAATTGTCTGCCACTTGCATTGGCTCAACGACCGAAAGCCCGCGGTACGTAGAGAACCAGACCCGCCCGAAGGAATCCACGCTGACAGTCCTGTCCCGCCTGACACCCTCCACGCTACGAAGTCCGTCGGCAAGGCCGAACTCTCTCACGTCCGCCTCGCCGACCGTGCCGTCCAACAATTTATCCCGATAGACCCGCAGGACGTGGTTGGAAGTCGAAATCCAGAGCCACCCGGTTTTGTCCCCTACGACTCCGAGGACGGGCTCATGTAATGAACCCGGAACGTCACGAGGAACCTGAACCCGCCCGGAGCGGAGAACTGCGATTCCATTCTCAGTTCCAATCCAGAGCGCGCCGTTAGTGTCCTCGAAGAGACAGTTCAAGCGCCCTGGCGATAAACCATCCGGGCCGCCATAGGTCTTCCAGTTGTCTTGAGTGAGCGAACTCAGACCCTCAGCGGTCGCAAACCACATCGTTCCATCAGAGCCTTCGATGATGGAAGTTACTCTATTAGAAGCCAGGCCGTTCGCTGCGGTGTAGGTCGTGAATTTTCCATCCTTGAGCCTGGAGACTCCGCCATTTAAACTTCCGGCCCACACGGTTCCGTCGCGACTCAGATAAAGAGCGTAGATGCTATTTTGGGCGAGCCCTTGTGCCTGGGTATAAGTCTCGGTTGTGACGTTGCCGTCCCTGTACTTCAAGTGCGTGAGCCCGCCCCGCTGTCTCCCGACCCATAGCTCACCCTTGCTGCCCGTTAACGAATAAACCACGTCACGGTCCAGGCCGTCATTTTTCACCTGCCCGATTTGCCCTCCTTTTTCCCAATACAGCCCGCCATCTGAAGGAGCGAACCACTTACGACCTTCGGCATCAACGTAAACTGTTCCGCCGCTCTCTGAGGAAGGCTCCCTCGAAGCGGAGTACGTCAGAAAGGCGCTGTCACGCAGTCGCTCGACGCCTCGACGGCTTCCCACCCAGAGGTTTCCTTCGCGGTCTTCAAAGATGGCGTTGACCTCTCCCGACGATCCACGGCCACTTTCATCCAATGAGGCGACGCCATCCGCGTTCAACCGCAGCAACCCGTTGGAAGTACCGATCCAGATGTGCCACTCGGCGTCTCTGGTCAGCGACAGGACCTGGACGTGGTTGAGCGCGGCGGGTAAATCGGCTTTGGTCATCTCGTGACCATTCCAACGCGCGACCCCGTTGTCCGTGCCAACCCACAGCTCCCGATCAACAGCCAGCAGACTGTTAACCTTTGTGTCTGGCAATTCTTTCGTCATGGCAGACAGCCTTCCCTCGCTCACGTAAAAGAGGCCGGCATCCCTGGTGCCTATCCAGACCCTGCCGTCGTCAGTTTGCGCCATTGAGATAACAAGCATGTTGGGCAACCCCGCCATCGAGATCGTCTCGGAGAATCTCCCTCCGCTGTGGGTGTAAATGCCGGCCGTCCATACCGCAAACAACGCCGCCCCGCTGACGCCGCGGTACATTGCGGTGACACCGGCGCGCGCACTGTCAAGCTCGGGCGTAACGTCTTGAAACTGTCCGTCGTGATAGCGAAGCACATTCCGGCTCTGTGGCCGAATCCAGAGGCTTCCCTCCACGTCCGTCATTAAATCTATAACCGGGCCGGCAGGGAGCGCCGAGTTCGTTTGATTGAACAGTTGGAAGCTCAATCCGTCGAAGCGGACGAGTCCCTTTTCCGCGCCGAGCCAGAGGTATCCGTCAGGTGTTTGAGCGATGGCATAGACTGGCCCGCCCGGAAATCCCTGTCGAGCGTCCCAGTGGTCGCGTATGTATTCAGACATGGCTCTGTTCGGGTTTAATCCCTGCGCGGAGCCGGCGAAACACACGACCGCCAGGCTCGTCCAAAACCACCTGCGCAGCGAGCCGCCAACCCGGTCACGGAAGATACTCGAATTTGTCAATGACTACCTCGGCTCCATTTTGCGAGGGGTTATCTGCTTTTCCGAAGATGTAAAGAGTCATGCGAACGGACTCGACACCCGGCGAAGGGACTCCCGACGTGAAGACGTGCTCGCTGAGAACGTCAGCGCCGGGATCGGCCGCCGCGCCGCGCAACGTTTTGAAGGATATCTTTCCCGGCTCCCAACGAAACGAATGCGTGAACACTCCCGCGGGCACGGCGAACCTGGCGACGTTCGCCGCGACGTAAAAAGGCTGCACCACGTATTGCGCATTCTTACTGGCAGGGTCGTTCCAGCGGCTGATCTCGATTGCCATCTCACGGTTATTCTGATCGCCCCCCGCGTAGTCAAAGGTGAACATCGAGAAGACGACCGAGGGCGGGAGATTTGACGTGTCCCGCACGACAAAGGAATAGAGCCCATATCCAAGATTACGCGTCAGCGTTACTTCGGCACAGGTCCATTGGCCGGACTCTTTGGCTATCCGAAGATGCAGCGCGCCGTCGGCATCCGTCCATGCGTTCGCCGCGCTGTAGGGATTAGCGCGGTCGCCGCGACTGCTCGGGGCGATGCGAATCCGCCAGTCGTATCCGCTGAATTGCAGGCCGGGCGAAATTGGGGAAGCAGACGTGTCCCCCTTCGAAGTCGCGACCGCCGCGACCTCATTTCCCGGCGTCGGCAGGGAATCCATTGTTTGTGGGGGGCGGTATCCCGGCTCGACCAGAAGCGCGGCATACTCTGATCCCAGGTGCGTCGCGTTTATCCAGCTAGAGTCTGCCTGAAGCCTGGTGAACGGGGCACTTGACAGCGGCTGGACCCACCATGCGCCAGTCTTAACATACAGCACGATCTGCTGGCCCGGACGAGCGCCCTCGACGCGGCCTTGAATGATGTCCAATTTACCGGGGTTGTCCAGCGCGGCTTGAGGGACGCGGGTAAAGGTGATTGAAGGCCCCGCCACACTCTTGCGGGACCGACACCCGGTCAAGAGACAAAGGAGAATTAGAAAAGTCGTAGCCACTTTCCCGGTAAAGTTGTCGAAGACTCTCGCAATCATTATCTGGGCGATGAAAACGCTTGGAGAGTGGTCGGGTCAATTCTTCACACTCCATTGAACTTGCCGGGCGGCTTATTGCCAACTCTTTGCGAGGTCTGCTTTCGGACCATATTACCACGATAGTGGTATCTCCCTATTGGTCAAAAGTGATAGCCCAAAAGCATCCGATTTAGCGATGTGTCCGCCGCCGCGCGTCAGTATAGTGGGACGCACCCGACCAAAGACCCAAAATTGTGGAAACGAGGCGACGATGGATTGTATTGAGCCTATTCACATCTTGAGCGTTGAGGACCATCCGGTTTTTCGTGAAGGTCTGAGTGCCATCATTGACTCGCAACCAGACATGCTTCTTGTCGCGCAGGCATCCAATGCCGCGGAGGCCATCGCGGAGTTTCGTCGCCATCAGCCGGACATCACCTTGATGGACCTCCGGCTGCCGGGGGCCAATGGCACCGACGCTCTGGTTGCAATTCGAGGAGAGTTTCCCCAGGCTCGCATCATTATGCTCACGACCTCGGACTGCGACGGCGAGATTCAGCGGGCGTTGCGCGCGGGCGCTGCGGCCTACATCCTGAAGAGCATGCCGAAGGATGAATTGCTCGCCGTGATCCGCTCGGTACAGTCCGGCAAGCGGCACGTTCCGCCCGAGGTGGCGGCCCGCATCGCCGAGCATCTGGACGAAGAAGACCTCACGACCAGGGAGTTAGAGGTGCTTCAACTCATTCGCGACGGCTTTCGCAATAAGCAGATTGCCGATCAACTCGCGATTGCGGAGGCCACGGTCAATTTTCACATTAAGAACCTGGTTGACAAGCTGAGTGCTAATGATCGGACTCATGCGGTGACCATTGCGCTCCGGCGTGGGCTGCTTCAAGTCTGACGCGGTTAGCAAAGCCGTTGAAGACGGCAGGATAATAACCGGGGACTTTCGCGTTCGGGAAAACTTTTGCAGATGCTGAACCGGCTCGAACATCCTCGCGCATTTCCTGTTTTCAAAAGGGAGGCATTAGTTATCCCACGACTCCGTCCATTCTGCTTTCTCTTGTTCTTACTGGTCGCGAAGTCTGTCTGGGCAGTCAATCCAGACCATCGCATTTCTCAGTATGGGCATACCGCCTGGCGGGTGCGCGACGGAGTCTTCAGCGGCTCGCCGAATGTCATCACACAGACTGCGGATGGATACTTATGGATCGGGACGCAAGTGGGTTTGGTGCGCTTTGATGGCGTCCGCTTCGTGCCCTGGAATCCGCCGAATGAAACTCTCTCCTCCACTGGCATCCTGAGTCTTCGAGGCGCGAGTGACGGCAGTCTGTGGATCGGGGGGCAAGTGGGCCTGATGCAATGGAAGGACGGACGCCTGATCAAGTTTCCTGAGGCGTATGGATACGTCAACTCGATCTATGAAGATAGTGAAGGTGTGATTTGGGTTGCGCGTTCGCGAAGACACATCGGAGGACTTTGCCGGGTTGCCGAGTCAAAAGCCACTTGTTATGGGTCCCAGGATGGCGTTCCGCTTGATGCCAGTTCAATCACAGGCGATGGTTCAGGGAATGTCTGGGTCGGTTCCTCCGCGCAGCTCACGCGATGGAATCCGGGTTCATCCACTGTGTATGCTCCCCCAGAACTCAAGTCCGCCGCGGGACTGAGCGGCGTAGAGGCACTGGTCGCAGAGCCTGATGGGTCCATTTGGGTTGGGATGACGCGGTCGGGCCGCGGACTTGGACTCCAGCGATTGGCGCAAGGCAACTGGGAACCATTTGTCACGCCGAACTTCGACAGTAGCACCTTGATTGTCAACTGCCTCTTGTTAGACCGCCGGCACGCGTTGTGGATTGGAACTGAAGGAGACGGCGTTTACCGGATTCATGACGGCGAGGTCGATCATTTTCGTAGAGCCGACGGTTTGTCGAGCGATGCGGTCGCAGGCTTCTTCGAGGACGGGGAAGGAAATCTGTGGGTCGCCACCTCGGAGGGCATAGACTGCTTTCGCGATCTTCGAGTCGTCAATTTTTCGGCCCGTGAAGGATTGAATGGGGATAAGGTCGCGTCGGTAGTTGCTTCTCGGGATGGAACCGTCTGGCTTGGGAACCAAACGGGCCTGAACTCTCTACACGGGAAGAGCGTCTCTTTTATCGGGCCGAAGAATGGTTTGCCTGGCGCGAGCATCACGTCGCTGCTCGAAGACCATGCCGGCCGCCTCTGGGTCGGAGTTGACAACGGGCTGTTCGTCCATGAAGGCGGGAAGTTCGCCCCCATCAGGCGGCGCGATGGCAGTCCCACGGGAGTGGTTATTGCAATGACCGAGGATGTGGACGGCAACATTTGGGCCGAGGCCATCGGTCAATCCAGATACCTCTTGCGCATTCAAGATCGCACGGTTCGCGAAGAGATTCCCGAAACGCAGATACCGATGGCGGTTTCGCTGGCGGCCGATCCGCAAGGCGGCATCTGGTTGGGTTTGTATCAGGGCGGTCTGGCTCGATATCGAAATGGGCAACTGGAAACCTTCCCGCTCCAGCAGATTCCGAAGGCCAAGGTTTATCAGTTGATTGTAAATCCAGATGGCTCTGTACTAGGGGCCACGACAGAGGGCCTTGTCGAGTGGCGAAACGGAAAGCTGCAACTCCTCACTAACCGGAACGGCCTGCCTTGTACCGCCATTCGTACAATCATTTTCGATAGACGGGCCGACCTTTGGCTCTACGCGGACTGCGGACTTCTTCGGATCACCGCTGACCAGGTGCAAAAATGGCGGGGACAACCGGACGCCACGATAAAGGTCAATACTTTTGACGTGTTTGACGGGGTCCAGCCGGGGTTCCCTCCCTTTCAACCAACCTCAGCCCTAGCGACCGACGGGCGTTTATGGTTCGTGAATGAAAAGGTGGCTCAAGTGATTGATCCGGCCGATTTGGTTGGGAATCCCACGCCGCCGCCCGTACATATCGAGGACGTGATTGCCGACCGCCATCACTACTCGGCTGGTGACGGTCTTCGTCTTCCTCCCCTCACTCGTGATCTCGAAATTGACTATACGGCCCTGAGCCTCACGATCCCACAGAAGGTGCGGTTTCGCTACAAACTGGAAGGCCATGATGCGGACTGGCAGGATGCTAATATCAGGCGTTCGGCGTTCTATAGCGACCTGCGCCCTGGGAATTATCGGTTTCGCGTAATTGCCTGCAATAACGACGGCGTCTGGAACGAGGTCGGCGCTGCGTTGGACTTCACCATCGCGCCCGCGTGGTATCAGACGCTCTGGTTCCGCATCCTGTTCGTCGTCTCCGCTCTTTTCGCCATCTGGATGCTCTACCGGCTGCGCCTCCGGCAGGTTGCAAGGGCCATCAGCGTGCGCTTCGACGAGCGGTTGGCCGAGCGCACACGCATCGCGCGCGAGCTTCACGACACACTGCTACAGACCGTCCAGGGCAGCAAGTTAGTGGCCGACGCTGCGCTGGAAAAACCCGACGATTCCGCCCACATGCAGCGCACCATGAAGAAGCTCTCGGGCTGGCTCGGACAGGCAACTCAGGAAGGACGGGCGGCGCTTAATTCTCTTCGCACTTCGACCACCGAGACAAACGATCTCGCGGCAGGTCTGCGCAGGGCGACGGAAGAATGCCGGCTCGATAGACACATGGCGGTTAAGTTTTCCGTGGCAGGTGGTTCCAGAGACATGCACCCGATTGCGCGCGACGAGATCTATCGCATCGGATTTGAAGCTATCCGCAACGCCTGTGAGCACGCCTCCGCGAGCGAGCTGAAAGTCTCGCTCAACTACGCGCAAGACCTGACGCTGCGTGTGAATGACAATGGCATCGGCATCGAGCCGGCTGTCGTAACGGAGGGGAAGGCGGGACATTTCGGTCTAAAGGGAATGCGAGAGCGGGCCGAGCGAATCGGAAGTAAACTGACGCTGGTCAGCGCCCCGAAATCTGGGACCGCAGTGACACTCGTTGTTCCTGGGAACGTCATTTTCCGAAAGGCGAGCGCCACTCGATTTGAACGAATCAAGACCTTCCTTCGGCGAAGTGATGGAGCTTCTCATCAGGACTGAGCTGCCCCGCGCCGAGTTCCTCACCTACCAAGTTGCAATACAAAGAGAGGTCAGTACCGCCTGCCGCAAGCGGGCGGGTCTGCAACGCTGAACACCCGCCCGCTACCGCAGGCGGTACTGACTTGCTCCTCTCTTTCTACTGCAACTTGGTATCACCGAACCCGTAAAGAAAATCCTACAGAAAAATCTAGGTTGAATTTTATGCTTTCTAGTGTGTCGCGGAAATCGGAACACGCCTATCCTGTGTGCATCAAGCATGAGGGGATATTCAGGAAAAGGAGAAGCACACGATGATTGAACAGCCCAGAACCATCAGGACGGATCAAATCAGCGATTTCAGTTTTATCGTGAATCCCGAAGCCGCCGCTTCTTTTCACGACGAAGGAATAGTGATCTTACACGCCGGGAACGGACGCTTGTTCAGTTCTAACGGGACGGGCGCGAGCATCTGGCGCGGGGTCGAGCGGCAACTGCCGCTGGAAGCTATCGCGGAGGAGATTTGCGGCGAGTACGAAATCGCCCGCACCACCGCACGCGAACACACGGCCCGCTTCCTGGCCGAACTTGAGCGGCAGACGCTGATTCAGCGGGAGGTTGCATTATGAAAAGAGCGTGGCTCGTGCTCAGAGCGCTTTACGAACTCGCCCGCTACGAGGCGATCATCTCGCTGCGCGGCTCCGGACCAATTTTGCGGCAGTTGCGCCGGCAAGCAATCGCGGCGAAGCCACACAGCCTCGAATTGGAGCGGGCCATTTGCGACGCGGTCCTCCTCGCAACGTGTCTTTACTGGAAGCCTGTGCTTTGCCTGCAACGGTCAGTCTGTACAGTCCGATTGCTCAGAAGGCACGGCACGCCAGCGCGGCTGGTCATCGGCTATCGCCCGTCGCCCTTCTTTTCCCACGCGTGGGTGGAAGTAGACGGCCGCGTCGTGTACGGCTCGCCAGCCTACCAGAAGCGGCTCAAGCCGCTCCACGTTGCTTAGCCGGAGGGAACGAAGATGAATACACAAGAACTGATCGTGATAGATGGCGGAAGCCACCACAGCAATCGAACCGAAGTTCTACACTGGGATGGCCGGCTCGATAATCGCGACGACTTGCTTCTGCGGTTGAGAGACTCGCTGCGGGGCGAGACGAGCAACGCGGCAATCGCGCGCGCCGCCTACGAGCGTTGGGGGACCGGCGGTCTGATTCACCTGATCGGCGATTGGAGCGTGGTCATTCGCGATCACGTCAATCGCACTACGGTCCTCGCGAGCGATTTCGCGGGCGTGCGTCCGCTTTACTACCACGTGCGACGGGGCCGCGTTCTGTGGTCCAGCCGCTTACAGTCTCTTGTCGAAGCGACGGAGGTCTCGGAGCTTGACGAGCAGTACGTCGCTGGATTCCTGATGTTCGGTGGATGCCCGAACCGCACGCCATATAAAGGCATCTACTCCGTTCCTCCCGGCCACGCGGTCTGCGTGTCGTCTGAGGAGACGAGCATTCGCCGGTTCTGGGAGTTGCCGGTCGGCGATACGATCCGCTACGGGAGCGAGCACAGGTACGAGGAGCAACTTCGCGCGCTGTTTCGCGAGGCGGTGGCTGTCCGGTTGCAAACTGAATCACCCGTTCTTGCCGAACTCAGCGGCGGCCTCGATTCGTCGTCCGTCGTCTGCATGGCAAACCACCTGCTGCGAAGCGGCGCTGTCAATGCTTCGCGCCTCACCGGCCTGAGCATCGTCTGGCGGAACTCGCTCGACGAGCCGTTCATACGCGAGGTCGAATCGCACTGCGGGATCGAGGGAGTCCATGTTTCGACGCACGATGTTCCCCTCATCGCCGAAACACAAGCGGGCAATGCGATGCCCGAAGCTTTTCAGCCGCTGCGCACCTCGGTTGCGGCAACAGCGCGCCGGCTCGGCGCGAAGACTATCCTGACGGGACAGAACGGCGACCTGATGATGGGAAACTGGTTCGACGATAGTCTTCAGGTCGCAGCGTCCCTGCGCCGCTTTCGCCTTGGCCGCGCGTGTGAAGAAGCGCTCGCCTGGAGCAAGATTCTACGGCTTCCCATCTACCGGATTCTCTGGCGTGCCGTTCGGGCGGCCCTTCCGCCAGCATTAGCGCCCGCCGCGATCTACACAGGCGCGGACGGTTCATACGCGCCGAAGAGCGATGAGACATCTCTTCTCCCAGGCTTTGGTGAGCGGACGGGTCTTTCCGAAGCGGGCAGCTTCTTCTCGAATGACTGGATGCAAGCGCCCCCGGAGCGGCGGAAGTATTTTCACGCTCTAACGACGATGCTGGAATCGCGGATACTGCAACCGGCCGAACCGTTACAGCACCTGGACTACACGCACCCGTTCGCCCACCGGCCCCTGGTCGAGTTTCTCATGACCGTGCCGACGGACGTGCTCTGCCGGCCGGGCGAGCCGCGTAGATTGATGCGCTCGGCCTTCCATGACCTGTTGCCCCTCAAGTTGCGCGAGCGGCGATCCAAGGGTTTGTTTAGCGCCCCGTGGCAGGAAGCGTTGCGGCCGCTGGCCCGCGCCCTCCTGAAGGCCAGGCAGTTGCACTTAGTGGAGCGAGGCTTTGTGGACCGCGCCAGCGTTCTCTCGCGCCTGGAGCGCCTTTCTGTCGGGCTGGACTGCAACGGGTCCCAGTTGCGGCACATCATCCTGCTCGAACTGTGGCTACGCAATCGCGCTGACGGCGCGCTGTCCGGGCAAGTGCTCCGGGCCGCATGAACGAGCGACTTTTTCAGACCGAGTTTTTTAGAACGAAGAAAGAAAGGAGGTCAATCCAATGCAGAAACAATACGAGTCTCCCGAACTGACGCTGATCGGTGAAGCGGACGAAGTTGTCCTGGGCAGCGGCATCGGCGCCGATGACTTTCCGCAGCAGGCTGCGCCGGATTTCGAATTCGAGCAGGACTAGTCTGTCACTTCAGAAACAGGACTGGGCGGGTGGGCTTTCACCTGTGACGCACGATTGCAATCGGCGGAACGAGTGGGTGAAACCCGCCCAGTCCACCAGCCCATTCGTACCTCACTAATCAATGCCGGAGGACCGGCGAAACCAGGCTCTCTTCGATTTGGCCCCGGCGACTTGATAGGCCGTTGCACCCGGAACGGTCAACTCGACTTCGGTCCCGGTTTCAGAACGGCTCCAGAAGTTTAGTTGCGCGCCGATTCGTTGAGCACGCTCTCTCATTCCTCGCAAGCCCCAATGGTCAGGGCGGCCCTCTTCGAGGGTCACGGGAGCAATGCCGCGGCCGTCATCACGGACGCGCAAACGAAACTGCCTCGGATCGTAGGTGATTTCTACTTCGACATGACGGCCCTCAGAATGTTTAAGAGCATTGACGAGTGCCTCGCGCCCGATGCAGTAAGACTCCTCCTGGATGATGGGATGTAACTCTCGCACGCTGCCTTCGATTACGGTCTTGAAGGTCACGTTGCTGCCCTGTGGGGTTTCTTCCACGACCCGCTGGAATGCCGCGGGCAAGCTGCCGAACGGGACTGTGGTGGTGCGGAGATTCCGCACGCGGTCTCTTCCTTCCGCCAGGACCTGGTCGGCGTGATCGAGTGTTTTCTCTAAGGCGTCCTGGGCCGGATCGTTATGGGATATTTGTTTCGAGACGGCGTAAAACTTTAAGATCAGCCCCTGGACGCTCTGCAAAAGAGTGTCGTGTAAATCTCGTGCAATCCGCTCCCTTTCCTCAAGCCGCTCTTCCATGCGTCCGCGCACTTGCCGCGCCACCTGCCGCAGCCGCAGTTGATAGAGCGCCGCGAGCAATATCACAAGGGCGGCGACACACGCCGCGCGGAACCAGACGGTCTGGTAGTAGGCCGGCGCGATGGAGAAATCCAGGAAGGCGCCGGCCTCGTTCCACACGCCGCTGTTATTGCAAGCCATGACGCGGAAGCGATAGTCGCCGGGAGGAAGATCGTTGTAGAACGCCTGGCGGCGATTGCCAACCTCCTGCCATTCGGTATCTTTGCCTTCCAGCTTGTAGCGAAAAAGCACCTTCTCCGGCGCGACGAGGCTGAGCGCCGTATAGTCTATTCGCAGATCGCGTATCAGTGGAGGCAGACGCAAACGCCCGCTCGCATCGGAGGTCGCATCGTAGGTCTTGCGGTCTGCGGTGAGCTGCTCGATATGCACCGGCGGCGGAAGCCGGTTGAAAGGAAGATGGTTCGGATCAATGACGCTTGCACCGTCCCAGGGTAAGAACCACAGTTTTCCGTCCGCGGACTTGGCGACCTGCGGACTGTAGTGTCCGGCGCTGGCAAGGTTCCTAACTCCGTCGGAACTGTCGAAAACCGTGGCCTGGATTGTCTGCCTTGCTTCCTTATCTTTGTCCACGGCGGCGGACCAGGCGTCCAGCTCGGAGCGCGCGATATGCACCAGGCCGCAGGCCGTGTACAGCCAGCACGAATGGGCGTCGTCTTCCATCATCCAGTGGACCGTATCGCAGGGTAACCCGTTCCTGCTGGTCAGCGTGGCAACACGTCCGTTTTTTAACCGGCTGAGCCCGCCGAAGGTGGAAACCCAGAGCGTACCGTCGCCATCGAGTCGCAAGTGGTTGACACGGTCATCGCCCAGCCCGTCGGCGGCTGAGTACGAAGCGCGGACCTGACCGTCAGCGAAATAGGCGACGCCACCAAGATGAAATCCAATCCACAGGCCGCCCCGCGATGGATCAGAGGCCAGAGCACTGGCATGGTCCTTATGCCCCAGCGCGGCCCAGGGAATCCGCCGGACTTCATTCCCGGCGAGCAAATGAATAAGACCAAACTCCTCGTTAGCGATCCACAGATTCCCCGCGGTGTCCTTGGCGATGGAAAGGATGTTTCCGCCGGCAACGCCGCTTATGGGAATAAACCGGTCATTCTCCAGGTAACCGATGCCGTTAAGCGTGGCGACCCAGATTCGCCCGCGACTATCCTGAAAAAGAGACGTAACCCCTTTATCTGGTAATCCACTACCGACGATCTCGCGCACGCCTGTCGTCGTGCGTTCGGCACGTTCGCGGTAAATCGTAAGTTGCCCGTTATTCCATCTATTCAAGCCGCCGTAAGTGCCGAGCCAAACGCTTCCATCAGTGGACGCAAGAACGGACCCGACGATGGCACTCGACAAACCCTGATTCACAGAAACTGTGGCGACGGCAAAGTCGCGAAAGCGGTCGAGGCCATTAATCGTAGCGACCCAAATATTGCCTTCACGATCCTCGAATAGTGTGTAAACGTGTTCGCCCGAGAGGCCGTCAGCCGGCGAAAATAGATCCGTCCTTCCCTGGTGTACATGCACAAGGCCACGGTCCACAGTTCCGATCCACAGACCGCCATCGCGGTCGCGGAGCATCCTTTTGGCCCTGAACTGTCCCACAATATCCGGGAGCGGATAGGTCTCGGTTTTCCCATCAGCGAATCGTTGGATTCCGCCGCGCGTGCCGATCAATAGCGCGCCGTCATTGCCCTCGCCCAGGACTATTGGAGTGCCGTCAGGCTCTTGCAGCGGATAGAATTTTGGAGGCCCGGGTTCCCAACGCCACACACCGGCATTCACCCCCACCCAGAGATTGCCCTTGCTGTCCTCGGACAAGCTGACAACTCCGCGGCCAAGACTGCCGTCCTCGCCGTAGCACCGAACGCTACCATTCTGAATCGAGCAGAGCTTCCCGGTGGGAACCGCCGCCCCGCCCGCCCAGATCGTGCCTTCGCGATTCTCAAGGAGACTAAAAATAATCTGCCCGGCTAGCTCCGGGTACTGAGTGAGCTTGCCGCCCTTCCAACTTGCGAGCCCTTTCGAGGCGCCAATCCAAAGAGTCCCGTCGCGCGCGACGAGCAGGCTGTAAATGAAGCTGGAGGGGAGTTGCTGCCCCGCTGGCGGCTCGAAGGGAACGTTCCTGACGCCATCGAAACGAAGCAGGCCGAACTCCGTACCCAGCCAGAGATAACCGTCGGGCGTCTGAGCAATTGAGCTGATCTGCCCTTTGGTAAAGCCGTCACGAATCTTCCACGACGTGTGCGCGTACTGGCTGACATCCAGCGCCGGATTCAACGCGAAGGCAGAAGGACAACAGGCCAGCAGGACGCAAGCCAGCACAATGCCGGGCGGAGGAACGTGTTGTCTTCGTCCGATTGCTTCCTGCATGCGGCGCACATCTTACCTCATCACTATCTCAGGCGATACGGCTGTCTCCCCAGAGTGTATTCGCCCGAGACTGCGGAGCAGATGATCCACTGTGAACATAACTCCGGGCATCACTCTAATGGGGGATTGAGACATCACTCTACCGAGGATTGACATAACGGCGAGTCTGCGACTAGCCTTACGCATTTCCTGTCGCCCAGAGATTTGGCCCTATGCGCCCAGTGTCGGCATTCGCTTTTCTCCTCCTCGCTGCGCTTACGTCTGTTCACGCCCAATCCACAAATGCCTCGCTGACGGGCCGATTGACCGACCCCGCGAAAGCCCTGATTGTTGACGCCAAAGTCGCCGCCATCAGTTCGGGCACCAACGTCCGTTACGAAACCACGACGAACGGCTCGGGCGAATATCACCTGGCGAATCTTCCCCCCGACACCTATCGCATCGAAATCGAAAAGCCCGGCTTCAAAAAGATAGTCAAGCCGGACGTGATCCTTCACGTTCAGGATGCTCTCGAAATTGATTTCGAGATGCCGCTCGGTCCCGTGTCCGAGACGGTCACGGTGGAGGCCGGCGCGCCGCTGGTGAATACAGAATCGGCCACGGTCAGCACGGTGGTTGACCGCACGTTCGTCGAGAATCTTCCCCTCAATGGCAGAAGTTTCCAGACGTTGCTTACGCTCACGCCGGGTGTAGTCTTGACCGCCACGGGTTTCAACGACCAGGGGCAATTCAGCGTGAACGGACAACGCGCGGACGCCAACTACTTCACCGTGGACGGGGTCAGCGCTAATTTCGGCGTCACAGGCTTCATCGCAATGATGCAGAGCGCTTCGGGGGCGTTACCCGCGCTCAGCGCTTCGGGCGGGACGAACAGCCTGGTGTCTGTGGATGCCATGCAGGAATTTCGCGTCCAAACGTCTTCGTTCGCGCCCGAGTTCGGACGCACGCCCGGCGGACAGGTCTCGATTGTGACGCGCTCGGGAACGAATGCTTTTCACGGCACGCTGTTCGAATATTTGAGGAACAGCGTGCTCGACGCCAGAGACTGGTTCGTGAACTTCAATCGTCTGGCGAAACCCGAGGAGCGGCTGAATGACTTCGGCGGTGTGATTGGCGGCCCGGTCATCAAAGACAAGACCTTCTTCTTCTTCTCTTACGAGGGACAGCGGTTGCGCCAGCCGTCGAGCCTGCAAACCGTCGTCCCGGATAACCAGTCTCGGCAACAGGCCCCAGCCGCCATGCGCCCATACCTGAACGCATATCCCGTCGCCAACGGCGCTCCACTCGGCACAGGGCTGGCACAATTCAACGCCAGCTTTTCGAACCCTTCATCGCTCGACGCCTACAGTGTCCGCGCGGATCAAGTGCTCAATTCAAAGCTGAGTTTCTTTGGCCGGTATAACTACTCGCCGTCCAGCTTAGATCAACGTGGGCCAGTTTTCTCCTCGGGTAGAGTCCTTAGCACGACTAATTCGCTGTCATCCTCCGTACACACCGGAACAATCGGCCTCACACAACTAATCACAAACGGAATCAGCAACGAAGTGCGGTTGAACTACAGCAACCACAGAGTCAGCATTAGGTTCGTCGTGGATAATTTCGGCGGGGCTGTGCCGCTTCCCGACACACTCTTTTTCCCCTCCGGGTACTCCTCCACGAATAGCAATTTCATATTGATCATCGGAGGTGCAGGGCAGTACGTGCAGGGCAAACAAGGGACGGACGAGCAGCGCCAGGTCAATCTCATAGACAACCTGTCGGTGACGAAGAGCAGCCACCAACTGAAGTTCGGCGTGGACTATCGCTGGCTCGCCCCTTTCAGCAGTCCGGCCGCCTACCGTCAATTCGCGCAATTCTCGGGAGTGACGACTGCGCCGGGCGGCGCTCTTTCGGGGACGGCCTTGTTCGCACAGGCGAGCGCCTTTCAAACCAATGCGCTCCTGTCACAAAACTTCTCGCTCTATGGTCAGGACACCTGGAAAATCACGCCCCGGCTGACGGTGACTTACGGCTTGCGGTGGGACGTGAATCCGGCCCTGAAGGGCAAGAACTCGGCGAACGATCCATTCACCGTGGTGGGCCTGAATAATCCGGCGACGATGACCTTAGCGCCTCGCGGCACTCCGCTCTACGAAACAACCTTTGGAAATTTTGCGCCGAGAATTGGAGTAGCTTATCAACTCCGTGCGAGTCCCGACTGGGGCACCACTCTCCGTGCAGGCTTCGGAGTCTTTTACGATCTAGGGCAGGGGTCGCTCGGAGGAGTCTCAAGCTTCTTTCCATATCTTGCCAACAGGAACTTTGTGCCCGGACAGTTTCCGCTCAGCCCTCAGAACGCCGCTCCCCCTGCTTTCACCACCAATCCACCCGTTAACACAATTCTCGTAGCCGACCCACAACTAAAACTTCCGCGCACCTACCAGTGGAATGTCGCGCTGGAGCAAGCAATCGGCAGCAGCCAAAGTCTATCGGCAACGTACGTCGGCTCAACCGGGCGTGATTTGCTTCGCGTCACCAATTTATTCAACGTGAATCCGAATTTTCTGCTTGTCGCGCTGACAGACAATTCGGCCGCCTCGGACTATCACGCTCTCCAACTAAAATTCCAGCGGCGCCTTTCGCGCGGGCTGCAAGCATTGGCATCGTATTCGTGGTCACACTCGATTGATATTGCCTCGACGGATGCACTTGCCACGAACATCAACACGCCGGGCGCGATTGCCAGTCCGAACCTGGACCGCGGGAATTCCGACTTTGACATACGGCATTCTTTCTCCACCGGCGTGACGTACAATCTGCCCACTCCGGGCTCGCAAAAGGTTGTCAAAGCAATATTGGGCGGCTGGTCGCTGGATGGTCTCATTTACGCCAGATCGGCTCCGCCCGTTGACGTTGTCGGCGCACCTTTCGTTGCCGCGGGCACCCTCCTCTCTCCCCGCCCGAACGTGAACACAGGCGTGCCTCTCGAACTCCGCGGGGCGGAATTTCCCGGCGGCAAGATTTTCAATCGCGCGGCTTTTAGTGCTGCGCCCGCCGGTCGTCAGGGTAATTTCGGGCGCAATGTGCTGCGCGGTTTCGGGGCGTCGCAGGCGGATGTCGGGTTGCAGCGGCAATTTCACCTCACCGAAGAGGTGGGGCTTCGCTTCCGCGCCGAGTTCTTCAACATCTTCAACCACCCGAACTTCGGCAATCCCGTTAACAACATCACCAGTCCTCTCTTTGGCCGCTCGACGCAAACGCTGGCGAGCAGTCTGGGCTCAGGCGGCGCTAATGGCGGTCTCAACCCTCTCTATCAGATTGGCGGGCCGCGCTCGATTCAGTTCGCGCTCAAGCTTCAATTTTGAATAGACCTGGTGACTCCCTCAAAAGAGTGACAGAAATGTAGCCTCATTTCGGGTTTTCAGCTTTATTGAAAGCCGCTACGCTCACCTTCATGCAAAGACTATTCTCAATGTTTCCTCATGGAGGACCGGGCTTCGCGTTATTACTGCTAAGGCTTTCGGTGGCGGCGACCTTCCTCTTGAGTGTGGCGAATAACCCTGGTGTGTCTTCCATCCGTCTGCTCTTCGCGGGCAGCTTGCTTGTGTCCGTGGCCCTGAGTGTTGGTTTCCTGACGCCGTTTCTGTCCGTCGTCGCGTGCGCCTCCGTGATTGCGAATCTGCTGTTCGGCCCCAACTCCGGTAACCTCATCTATGTTTTCCCGATAATAGACGCCGCGGCGCTCGCGCTCCTCGGGCCGGGAGCGTACTCGGTGGACGCGGGCTTGTTCGGTCGCCGCGTTACCGTCGTCACTCCCCGCAGAGACAGGGACCAGCTTTAGCCTTCGCGAAGTGTAGTTGCGCACTACCCCGATTAGGGGATATTCCCCTCGCACCATCTAGGGTTTCGTCAAAAGTCGAAAGGGAGCAAAATCCCCCCAGAATCGAAACTGTAAATACGAGCGAAACGGGAGAGCAGAGGGGAGTTTGTTGTAGAGGCCACTTAATTCTTCGAGGAGCATTACCATGAGTGCAACTGTTTTGTCCTATCCCTCGTCGCGTTATGAAGATTCGCCGCTCGCGAGTGTGAAACTGGGCCAGTTCAATCTGAACCAGGAAGTCTCGCCGGCTGAAGACACCGGCGGTGAATTGGACTTTGACGGCATCGTCGGCCGGAGCGCGGCCCTGCGGCGGGTACTGCGACTCGTCGAGATGGTCGCCCCGAGCGACTCCACCGTCCTCCTGCTCGGCGAAACCGGGACGGGCAAGGAGCTAATCGCGCGTGCCATCCACGCCCGTAGTCAACGGCGGAAGCAAGCCTTTGTCACGCTGAACTGCGCCGCCATTCCCAGTTCCCTCTTCGAGAGTGAACTCTTCGGCCACGAGCGCGGCGCATTCACCGGGGCACACATGCAGAAAGTGGGGCGGCTTGAGATGGCCGAACGCGGCACACTGTTCCTGGACGAGGTCGGCGACCTCCCGCTGGAATTGCAGCCGAAGCTCTTGCGGGCGTTGCAGGAGCGGGCCTACGAGCGTGTGGGCAGCGCGCGCACCAGGACCGCCGACGTAAGGCTGGTGGCCGCGACCAATCGCGACCTGGATGAGATGATGGCCGAGAAGCAGTTCCGCAGTGATCTGTACTACCGGCTAAACGTCTTCCCCGTCCGCATCCCGCCGCTGCGCGAACGGCGCGAGGACGTGCCGCTGCTGGTCGAGTACTTCACGCGGAAGTACGCGCGCCGGATGGGCAAGCGCATAGAGGAAGTGCCGGCGGCGACGATGCAGAAATTGGCACAATGGTCATGGCCGGGGAACGTGCGCGAGTTGGAGAACCTGGTGGAGCGGTCTGTGATTCTGACGAACAGCCGGGTGCTGGCGATGTCGCTGCCGGAGAAGATGAGCGGAGCGATAGACGCGGCCGCCGTGGTCGGCCAGTACGAGGAGCAGGCGCGGATCGTCAGTGTGCTGAAGGAGACGAGAGGGCGAGTCAGCGGGCCGCACGGGGCGGCGTTCCGTCTGGGAGTCAAGCGCAGCACCCTGCTCGACCGAATGAAGCGGCTCGGCATCGACCTGCGAGACATCAAGACCAGGAGTGAAGTGTTGATGGCAGGGTGAGTCGGCCCTGATGAGTACTGACGCTCTCTTTGGCAGAACTATCGCATCTCACATCAGACCTGATTCCTGCTTGTGCGGGGAGGGACGACGGTAACGCGGAGTCCAAACAATCTCGCATCCACCGAGTACGCTCCCGGCCCGAGGAGCGCGAGCGCGGCAGCGTCGAGTAAGCTGAAAACGTAGACCAGGTCGCCCGAGTGGGGACCCGTCAGCAAATGCGCTACGGCGGCCACGCATGCGACGACGGACAGAAACGGCGTCAGGAAACCGACGCTCAGTGACACGGACACCAATAAGCTGCCCGCGAAGAGTAGATGGACGGAGGACGCATCAGAAGGGTTCGCCGCGCTCATGAGCAGGATTGCTGCTACGGAGATTCGTAGCAGCAATAACGCGAGACCCGGTCCTCCATGAGGATACATTGAAAACAACCGCTGCATGGTCTAAGCGTAGTGGTTTTCGGCCGCGCGGAATACCCAAATTCAGGCGATGCTTTGATAGCTCTTTTGGGGAGGTCCGTAGTAAACTCCGGCGAACATCAGGCTGGAACTAACGTATGGCAAATCGGTGGTGAGCAGCTATGAGCGCCAATAGTCCCATCCGAATTCTCATCGTGGACGACCACCCCGTCTTGCGCGAGGGGATCGCCGCCGTCCTCGCCAGCGAAATCGACATGGCTCTCGTCGCCGAGGCCGCCAACGGGCGTGAAGCGGTCGAGCAATTCCGCACCCACCGCCCGGACGTAACCCTGATGGACCTACAGATGCCGGTCATGAATGGGACCGATGCGATTCTAGCCATCCGCAAGGATTTCCCCGACGCACGCATCATCGTCTTGACCACCTACAGCGGCGACGCCCAGGCGGTCCGGGCATTCAAGGCCGGCGCTTCCGGGTATCTGCTGAAGAACATGCTGCGGAAGGAACTGGTTGAGACTATTCGGAGCGTGCATGGCGGCAGAAAAAGAATCCCTCCCGAGATCGCCGTCGAGATGGCCGAACACCACGCGGACGATGCGTTGACCGAGCGCGAGATCGAGGTTTTGCGGCAGGTGGCGGCCGGCAACGCCAACAAGGTCGTTGCTCTGCACCTCGCCATTTCAGAGGAGACCGTCAAAGCCCACATGAGGAGTATTCTCTCAAAACTCGGCGCGAACGACCGCACCCACGCCGTCACCATCGCCCTGAAGCGCGGCATCATCGAAATCTGAGTTGCCGTCTCTCTTTGCGCCGTTATCGTAGCCTCGCCTGGAATTTAAGAAAGGAAGAGTAGCGGCTATCCCGGCCGACGCACAGGAGAATGATCGCGGGTTCAAAGTGACGCTACTTGAACGAATACTTATTCTACTTCGAGAGGATGATTCCTGGCAGAGTGACGGATCAGCTTACAGTCGGATGTGGCTGAACCTTTATCCCGCCACAGAATCGTTGGTCTGCTTTTACCATGACGCTTCTCTTCGCCTTTCTCATCGGACTCTTCGCCGGGCTGCGCTCGCTCACGGCTCCGGCAGCAGTCTCGTGGGCCGTCTACCTCGGATGGCTGAGACTCGAACGGCCGCTTTCTCTCATCGGCTCGCTACCTGCGGTCGTGATTCTCACGCTGCTCGCCTTGGGTGAACTCGTGGCTGATAAGCTGCCGAGGACGCCGAACCGCACAGCACCTTTGGGATTGATCGCACGCGTGGTGACCGGCGGGCTGACGGGCGCTTGCGTTGCCGCTGGCGGAGGACAGAGCGCACTTGTCGGTGCTCTGCTCGGCGTCTTGGGAGGTGTCGTGGGCTGTTTCGCAGGCTATCAAGCCAGGACCAGGCTCGTGAAGACGCTGGGCACACGAGACATCTACGTCGCGCTCGTGGAGGATTTTGTGGCTGTCGCCGGCTGCCTGTGGGTCGTGACGCGTTAGTTCCCAGACAGGTGTCGAAGAATAAGAAAACCTTCGGACAGGTTAAACATCCCCGAGAAAAATGAAAAAGAGTGGGGCGAGTATTAGTCCCCACAGTAAAAGCGAAAGCGGTATCCAGTAAATCAGGATGTGCGCGAGCGGCACTCCCAGGCTCGGAGTCATATCACGATTCTCTTCCATCTCGTCACCCCCTTTGGTTCGTAGAAATATTGAACACCCTAGTTCCCTTCCGGTTATGCCCGTCTTACGAATCGGGCCTTTAATCGTTGCGGCCGGCGCGACACGGCTTTTTCAGCGGCCGCAGTTCCAGGCGACGATTGGCGCGTCGCCTGGAACCCTGACCTCAAGTCCGATGCCGGGCTGAATGGGCCAAAAATTAAGCTCGATGAAATACGGCGGTCACCGTGTTGTCACAGCAGTCTTTTATTCAAGATGCGAGAGGATTCGTCCCGGCCTCTCGCGCAGTCCCTGTTGTGCCCTTCCCCACATCCCCGAATGATTTGTTCTAACCGTTAAGAAACCGGAGGTGATGGCGGTGAAAGCTCAAGGCGGTGCGGTTCAACTAAGATTGATTAATGACTCCTCCGTAAGGGAGAAGGCGGAAAACGAAGACCTGGTCGGGCGCTGCTTTTTCGACGGCAGGGTCTACGTGCGCGTCGTCCGAGTCAATGGCTTGAATGCATCGCAGGTGATCGTCGAGCGTGAGCTTGACGGGAAGAGTTGGGCCGTGTCGGCCAAGTTGATTCGTATGATCGTCAGGCGCGAGCGAAAGAAGCGAGCAGCGTAGGAACGCCCTCAAGACTTTGGAAGAATTGAAGTCCCGCAGCCTCATAAACACAAGACGGCCACCCACAATCAGAACCGGGAATGAATCCCGGCTGAAATTCCTGTTAAATCTTCACCCGCCGGGCTCGAATCCGGGAGTTCACCTTCTACCGCCGGACGCGCACGTGATATGTTGTCCCCGGTTTCATGAACAGCTCGGAGGAAGGATTATGCGGCCCGTGCGGGCTCGTCCCGCGGCGGGGCGCTGCCGCTTCTCCGGCTTAAGCGTGAGCGCGTTTTATTCCTCGATTGTTACTTATCCCCCCTTGGAGAGTGTTGATGTCATGTCAGTCGTCAACGAATTGACCAGCGAGGTCACCGCCTTCGTCTTGAATAACGAAGCCCCGAGCGACTCGCAGGACTTGAAACAAGTACTGCTCGCTTTCCACTCGACCTTACGCTCGCTTGAAGATGACGCGCGCCGACGGCGTCGCGCCAAATTCTTCCCCGAGTCCGATTCGCCTCTCTACAATAGCGCGGCCCCCGTTTCTCACTGACGCCGTCCGCACAGGTGATGATAATTTCCGATGGCATCTACTGCCGGACAATTCAAGGAAACGAACGGGCGTGCCGAAGTTTCAAAGATGGCGCTGCCGGAGTCGCTCGTCCACCAGAAGCACCTCCTTTTTAACCGCGAGCTGAGCTGGCTCGAATTCAACCGCCGCGTCCTCGAAGAGGCGCTCGACCCCGAACAGCCGCTACTCGAACGGCTGAAATTTCTCTCGATCTTCTCCTCCAACCTGGACGAGTTTTTCATGATTCGCGTGTCGGGTCTGAAAGAGCAGTTGGACGGTGAGGTGGTCGGACTCTCGCCCGACGGCATGACGCCCGCAGAGCAGTTAAAAGAGATCAGCAACCGGCTCAAGCCGATGGTTGCCGAGCAGACGCGCTGCCTGACCGAAGAGGTGATCCCGGCGCTCGCCGCCGAAGGCATAGAGATTGTGCGTTACAAGGAATTGACGAAAGACGAGCGGCAAATGCTCGACGAGTATTTCATCGAAAATGTTTTTCCCATCCTAACGCCGCAGGCCGTGGACCCCAGCCACCCGTTCCCTTACATGTCGAACCTGAGTCTCAACCTGGGCATGATGATCGAACCAGCGGAGGACGCGAGTGGCAAGTTCCCGGCCGTCATGCTGAACGAGCCGCGCTTCGTCCGGCTGAAAATCCCGCCGGTCGTCCCGCGCCTAGTCGCGGTCGGCGACTCCAAATCAAAGTTCACCTTCCTCGGCGACGTGATCGCGGCCAACACTGCCGCGCTCTTCCCGAACAGGCGAGTGGGCAAAGCCTACCTGTACCGCGTCTCGCGCGACGCCGACATAGAGTTCCGCGAGGACGAGGCGAGCGACCTCCTGAAGGTGATGAGGGAGCACCTGCACAAGCGACGCTTCGGCGACGCCGTGCGCCTGGAGGTCACGGCGAGCATGCCGGACAAGATGCTGCGCTATTTGACGGAGGCGCTTGAGCTGACCGAAGACGACGTTTACGTCATCAACGGCCCATTGGAAATCCCGGACATGATGCGGCTTTACCAGTCGGAGAAGCCGGAACTGAAAGACAGGCCGCTTCAAACGACCGTCCCCACGCCTCTCAACCAGAGCAAGTCCGTCTTCGCCGCAATCCGTGAGCAAGACATCCTGCTGCACCACCCTTACACGTCTTACACGACCGTCACGGACTTCATACGCGCCGCGGCCCACGACGCGGACGTGCTCGCCATCAAGATGTGCCTTTACCGCACGGGGAAGGACTCGCCCATCATCCGCTCGCTGATGGAGGCGAGCGAGCGGGGCAAGCAGGTCACAGTCCTCGTGGAACTAAAGGCGCGCTTCGACGAGGAGAACAACATAGAATGGGCCGGGAGGCTTGAACGCGCGGGCGTACACGTCGTCTATGGCCTGATGGGATTGAAGACACACTGCAAGCTGACGCTCGTCGTCAGGCGCGAAGGCGAGCGCCTGCGCCGCTACATGCACGTCGCCACGGGCAACTACAACCCGACGACCTCGCGCACCTACACTGACTTCGGGCTTCTCACTGCTAATAAGAAGATCGGCGCGGACGCAACCGACCTCTTCAACTTCCTGACGGGCTGCTCGCTCCAATCGAAGTACCGCCGCCTGCTGGTCGCGCCAGTCAACCTGCGCGAGCGTATGGTGGAAATGATCGAACGCGAGGCGACGCATCAGAAGAAGGGACGCCCCGCCCACATCATCGCGAAGATCAACAGCCTGACAGACACGGGCATCATCCGCGCCCTCTACGAGGCTTCGCAGGAAGGGGTCCCCATTGATTTAATCTTGCGCGGCGTCTGCATGCTCAGGCCCGGAGTGCCCGGCCTCTCCGAGACCATCACAGTCCGCAGCATCGTCGGCCGCTTCCTCGAACACAGCCGCGTCTTCTACTTCCTGAACGGCAATGAGGAGGAGGTCTACATCGGGAGCGCCGACTGGATGCGCCGCAACCTCGACCGCCGCGTCGAAGTAGTCGCGCCCGTCGAAGACGAGCGGCTCAAACGAATCTTGAGGGACGATATTCTGGACGCGTACCTGCGCGACAACGTGAAGGCCAGGCTGCTGCAAGCGGACGGCTCGTACGCGCGAGTCGAACCAGAGGAGGGCGAGGAGCCTTTCAGCAGCCAGGAATATTTCGAGCGCCGCTAGCGCGCGGCGTCGTCATTCGGCCCACGTAATCTTTAATAGTGATTTAAGCTCCGGGTAACTTTATCTTAGCCCGCCCGCCGGTAAACTCTACACTCGTACCAGCAACAACAATCAAGGGCCGAGGGATTGCGCGCGAGGATCGGGTCATCCATACAGGAAGTAACTACCTTACGCGCGGTCCCTCTTTAACCGTCATACTTTCTTTTTCGTGAAGGAGCAGTCCTTTGTCCAAAGACGATTACATCCCGGCCGACGGCGTCGTCGTGGACAAGCTCCCCAACGCCCTCTTCAGAGTGCGTCTGGACGAGAGCGGCCACGAGGTGCTCGCGCAGATTTCCGGCCGGATACGCAAGAACTTCATACGCATCCTCCTCGGCGACCGCGTGTCCGTTCAGATGTCCACGTATGATTTGACCAAAGCGCGCATCACTCACCGCTACAAGTAAACGCCTGAGGCTTCTGCTGACCCTAACTGTTATTCGCCCGGCGGAATCAAACTGCCGCGGTCAATAGAAAACTTTCCGACCTGATTCGTATCTTTTAATCTCCCCGTAACAGACGACCCTGCCGCGCAGTCTATAATCAACGGGCATGAGAACGAGACCGTGGTGGTTCTACAAGCAGTCGGGCGTGATCCCCTACCGGATTACCGAGGCGGGCGTCGAAATCTTGCTGACTACGAGCAGACGCCGGGGCCGCTGGATCATCCCGAAGGGCGTGGTCGATCAGGGGTCAACGGCGCGGGAGTCTGCCGGCAAGGAAGCATACGAGGAGGCTGGCCTACTGGGCGATATTTCTGCGGCCCCTGTGGGCGAGTACCAGTATAAAAAATGGGGCGGCACGTGCATGGTGAACGTCTTCCTCCTCGAAGTTCATACCGTCCTTGAGAAGTGGCCCGAAGCGGACGTGCGCGGCCGGGAATGGATGGCGGCCGACCAGGCCGCAGGTTCCGTTGACGAGCCCCAACTCCGCCAGCTTATTCTGTCCGTTCAGGACAGCCTCGGCCGCGAG
This sequence comes from uncultured Acidobacteriota bacterium, assembly GCA_963848875.1. GTDB lineage: Bacteria > Acidobacteriota > Blastocatellia > Pyrinomonadales > Pyrinomonadaceae > QHXM01. The sequence continues at coordinate 751,797 of CAWKFJ010000005.1, read as the reverse complement.
CGGACTAATATGATTTCCGCGACGCGATAATGTTAGAGGAGATTTAAGGCGGATTAAAAGAGAGAGGGCCGTGTGTTCTTCCCTTTGTGTTCACACGGCCCCACTCATATTCTCGCCCAGGCGAGAGAGCGAGCATAATGTACCTCTCAAAAGCTAACTCTCTATTACAACCGCTTGAAATCGCCGTTAATTGCTTCGACGTATCTTCGCGGCAGGACTCCGAACGCCTGCCGTCGGCCGCAGCGCATTCAAATTTAATTCGGATTCAACCTAATCCGATGTATATTCCTCTCCCCATCTCACACGAGAGACCTCGCATTTAATTCCCTCCCTCGCCCGCCCGCGGCTCTCCTGCCGAAAAGAGTAGGGAGAGTTTACGGCCCGCGGCAACGTCATCGATTCAGCGGTCGCAGTTGTCAAGAGCGCTCGGCACGGGCCATTCAAACTCCGGGCTTAAGTCACTTAGGCAGGCGCGTACCGGGGCCGGCGCGCCTGATGAAAGTTAGAACTACACGGGGCGGAGGAAATCATGAATAAGAGGACGAACTGCCGTCACGATTCCTTGAAGAAGCTAACGACAATCTGCTCGGGACTTGTCCTCGCTTTAATTCTCGGCGCGACGACGTATGCGCGGGGCAACAACTTTCAATCGCTGACGGCCAATGTTAACGGCGTCAAGATTCATTACCTGAAAGCCGGGACGGGCAAGCGGCCGCTCGTCCTGATTCACGGCTTCGGCGACACCTCGCACATGTGGGTCCCGCTGTTCGACGAGTTCGGCAAAGATTTCACCATCATCGCGCCCGACATGCGTGGCCTCGGCGATTCCTCACGACCCGCCACGGGTTACGACAAAAAGACGCTCGCCGTAGACATTCACGAGCTGGTTAAGAGTCTCGGCTATCAAAAAATCGCTCTCGTCGGCCACGACATCGGCCTGATGGTCGCCTACGCTTACGCGGCGCAGTATCCGAACGAGGTGGAAAGACTTGCGCTGCTCGAAGCGCCGATTCCGGGCATCGGCGACGTTTGGGAAAAAGTTTATACGACCCCGGCCCTCTGGCACTTTCACTTCGTCAACAGCCCCGTCGCGCTCGAACTGGTCAAGGGTCGTGAACGCCTCTTTCTCGAACATTTCTGGCAGACACTCTCGCCGCACCCGGAAACATTTCCCGAAGCCGACCGTCAGCGTTACGCCAAGGCTTACGCGCAGGAGGGCGCGATGCGCGCGGCGTTCGAGATGTTCAAATCATTCAACACGCAGGACGCGGCGGACAACCGGCGATTCGCGGCCGTGAAGCTGACGATGCCGGTCTTGACCATCGAGGGCGATAAGGCTATGGGCGGCGCTTTGGAAATTCAGGCGAAACTGGTCGCCGATAATGTCACGTCGATCAAACTCGCCGACACCGGACACTGGCTGATGGAACAAAGACCGGCGGAAACGAAAGCGGCGCTGAAGAAATTTTTCAATCCTGCCGCTCATGCAAATCAATGATGGTCCAGTTAAGTGGCGAATCACGAGAGGCCAGGATTGTCCACACTTGTTAAAGCGCCGTGCGAGACGAGCTTGTTGAACTCTGAGAGGAGGAGCGGCGATGATCCTGATTACCGGGGCGACCGGGACGGTGGGCAGCGAAGTCGTCAAGCTATTGTCTGCACAGGGCGTGGGCGTGCGCGCCGTCACCCGCGACCTCCGGAAGGCGGAAGCGAATCAGCTTCCGCACGTTCAGCTCGTTCAGGGTGACTTGAACGATCCCGAATCAATGCGCGCGGCGTGCGACGGCGTGAGCCGTGCGTTCCTGCTGACCAATTCGACCGAGCGCGCCGAGCAGCAGCAGCTCGCCTTCGCGCGCGTCGCACAGGAGAGCGGCGTCCGGCACATAGTGAAGCTGTCACAACTGCACGCCGACGCGAGTTCGCCGGAACGGTTCCTTCGCTATCACGGCGTGGTCGAAGCGGCCATACAGGCGTCCGGCCTCACGTTCACATTCTTATGCCCGAATCTCTACATGCAGGGCCTGCTCAACTTCCGCGAGAGCATCCAGCAGCAGAACGCCATCTTTACGCCATGTTGGGTAATGAGGTGTCCTTACGGGTGCCCTTGGGTGCCCGTAAGTCCTTGAAAATGAACGGAGAGGGTGGGATTCGAACCCACGGTGGGCGTTAACCCACTCCGGTTTTCGAGTCCGATTTATCCCCTCCGCTTTGCAAAGACCTAGTGAGAATTGCTAGGAATACAAACAATCCGCGGCCATCAAAGCATAGCCCATCCTAGCAATTCCTGTCACGTCTCTACGCCAACTTTACGCCAAGTCCGAGAATAGAGAGGCGGAGAAATGGAAACCGTTTTAGGCTTAACCCAGCCTTTTAAGAAGTCAGAGCCGTCAATACGCCGCAATGCCCACCCACTCTAACGCCCTTTGCTACCGGCAGAGGCGCAAAATCAGCCTTTTGACTACTGCGGGCAATTATCAGATGAGTTAGAATTGAGCAATGATCATGGAGGCAGGGGAAAGGTCACCTCTACATTCAACGCCTCGGCCGGGGCCGGCGCGCTGAGGTCGCACCAGTTTCTCGACGACTTCGCACTGGCCTACCACCTAGCCGTCGCCGAGCGCCTGCGCGAGCGGCCGGACACAGTTATCGAGCGTGCGCGTCAGAACCTTAACCGCTGGCTGGAAGGTGACGCGCTTGGGCCGGGTGCGCGTCAGTCCGTCGAGGAGTGGCTGAAGATTCTGGACGGGTCTGATGTAGAGCGTCTGATCCGGATCATCACCGATCCTTCCGACGAAGGCCAGCGCCTGCGTTCGTCCTCGCCTTTCGTCGGCGCGCTCACGCCCGAAGAGCGACTGAAGATATTCGCCGCCTGTGAACAAAGAACAACTGCTTGACCTGACCGAGCGCGTGAAGTTCGTGGCCGGGGTTGAGCTGCCGGTCATCGTCGGCTCGCAGTCGCTTTACGCCGTCACATCTCAAGTCCCCGACAGCGTCAGACGCTCCGTCGAATGCGACTTCCTCCTACTCGCCGCCGGCCCTCTTGTCTTCCGCGCCGTCATCGAGCAGACCGGGTTCGCCAGCGCCTTCCAAGAGACGCACGGCTACAAGGACTGACGGCCAGTGAGCGCAACAACTATAAGCGCGCTTGGTATTGGCGCAAGGTCAAAGTTCTTTGTCACAGATGGCTGCGCTTTATTGATGAGACAGGCATCAATGTCGCATTGACCCGCCGCTATGGTCGCGCACTGCGTGGCGAGCGCATCACAAAGGCAGTGCCGAAGAACTACCGGGGGCAACGCTCCATCATCAGCGCGATGGGTGTTTATGGAGTGGCCGATGTCTTCATCATTGAAGGGGCGGTTGACATCTCAGCCTTTGATGTTTACGTCGAGCGGGTCTTGCGTCCGACGATAACAGCAGGTGACATTCTAGTTCTCGACAACCTGACGGCGCATCATGCCAGCCGGATCGAGGCGGTCACCGCCGAATGTAAAGCTTAGGTCTTATAGCTTGCGCCTTACTTACGGAACTTTTCGCCGATTGAGCTGTGGTCAAAGATCAACAGCGGCTTGCGTAAAGCGAAGGCTCGCACTATCAAATAACTTGTTCAGGCACTCAATAAAGGGCTTGAGTTAATCACTATAAATGACTGTCGTCGCTGGTTCGAGCATTGCGTCTACTCAGCCGCACTCGATTAAAAACCGTAATAATGAACTGCAAAACACAGGACGCAACCTCGAACGCTTGCTGACTAAGACGGTGATTGGGTTGAGTACACAAGTCATTGCTAAAGTAACGAGCCGCATCTTAAAGCTGTTATTGCGCCACAGGTTCGGCATAGATGTGCAGACTTTTTAGGTCATTGGCTCATAACATCAATTCACATCAGCCGTATTATCGCGCCATTGAAAGTTTGAGTTTACCGAACTGATTTGTCCGTTCGAGTATAAATTTTGCGCGAACCTCTGGTCGCCATTTTCAAATATCCCAGTTCAACCATTTGAGATAAATCGCGCCGCGCCGTTCGCTCTGTAACGTCTCCGGCGTAATTGTCCAAATAATCTTTCACGTCAATTTGAAAGCCGACTCCGATGCCTTTGAGGAATTCAATTTCGCGTTCGTTAAGCTGTGCCTCCTCCTCGCCGCGTTTATCCGGCTGCGCCGTCAGACGTATAGTAAGACGGATGCCGCCGCCGACTTCCTCCCACTCCGGTTCGGGAAGTTCGGCTTTCAGACATTCATTGTAGATGCGCTTTATGCCGATTCCCCAACGCTCAATTAGTCCGCGGAGAAAGAAAATATGAGCGATGTCAGGATTACGCAGTCTTGAAATCCCGCTCGTCTTCAAATCGCTGATCGACATTCCCTCCGGCAGATCGCCGGGATTCCAAATCTCAAAACGGTTCGGGTAAATCGCTATTGAAACGCTGCCGTCAAAAGCCGAATAATCTCGATGCACGAGCGCGTTCATCACCGCCTCGCGCAGTGCTAAAAACGGATATGCCGGTTTGTCCGATCTTTGGTATGCCGCTTCATCGAGCGTCGAAATAACCGGAGTGTTCGCCCGCAAAAATCCCATGATTTGTTCGACCAGGGCGAAACAGTTTCCTTCAATGATTCGGTTGTCAATAAACTCCAACCGTTCGTCATCCGCAAATCTTGCCGCCCGCACGCGAATTTGCGGGTAACGGCGTTGCGGCTCTTTAGCGAAAAGAACGAATGCGCTGTTCAGGATTTGACCGTATATCGCCAAATTCAAATTTTCGAGAGTTGATAATGAATCGTTCGTTTCGGGCAAACTCATCAACCGATCAGCCATTGACGAAATGGTTTTGTTAATTTCCTCTTTGTCAAGTTCCTTCATCGAAGAGCCGAGCGCCGGCAAGCGTTCCCACCGTTCGCTTCCGGCGTGTTTTCCGATAGTCAAATTTGATACGTCCCGTCCGGTGGCGGCGACAATTTGACCGTCTGCGCGTTGCACGAAAATCTCGTCGTCGTATGAATAGGGAAGCGACGATCCCGCCGGAACGTCAACCACAATACATTCTTTTACACCTACCGCTTCGGCAGTTACCGTCCAGACATCGCGCGGAAAAACGCTCTCCGACAAATGTTTTCTGATGCGGGCGACCGCATTGCCGGAGTTCTTCACGCCGACAACCTTGTTTGCGCCTCCGACACCAATGATTATTTTCCCGCCGTCGGAATTGAGAAAGGCAGTTACGGTTCGCCCGACAGTTTGCAGGTTTACGTCGCGCAGCAATTCCAAACGCTCACCTTCTTCGCCTTGCTCGATTAAATTTTTAATCGTTGAATCGTTCATATCACCTTATTTTCGTTTTCATTCGCTTCCAATAATGTCCGAATTCTCTCTGGCTCCAACTGTCTTGTGGCAAAATCAATGAGTTCTTCCTGAGTGGTATATGGTTGCACCCAATTACCATATCTTTCAGCTATATCCTTCACGTCCGCCCGCGTCGCCTCGTCATACATATCTAGTATTCTGATGTCGTCAATGATTTTATTGCCCTTCAAGTTAAAAAAGGCAGGGGGGCGTAAAACCCCTTTTTCGTCGTAACGGAATTTCCTGAACAACTCGCGGGCGATTGTCACGTTCGTGTGTGCGGCGAAAAACCTCAGCTTACCAAGCTCGATGGATTTGCGGACCTCATAGTGAGTAATTGATAGGTCATCTTTTTTTCGACCGCTGCCGTAACGCCCGGTGATGATTCCGAAAAAAACGTCACAACTTTCAACGGCGGCAAGACAGTTTTCAAACGTCGTCCTCCGCGACGAAATCAAGATGGTTCCTGTGAGCGACATCAATACCTCGTAACCGAATGCTTTTAGAATTGTATTGATTTTTCTCAAAGATTCCTCTTGACCAAACACCGAAGAGCTGACCATCACTTTAATTTTTCTTTGTCCGTCGTTCATCAAATCGCTGATTTTGAAAAGCGTTCTTTACAACGAGCTTTTTAATTTAATGCAATTTTTCAGTTATTTCCACGCCCCGCAGTTGAATTTGCTGTGCCGAAGGTTATCGAAGTTTCTGTTTCATGTCCGGCAATGTCAATGTCCGTCCGAGCGTGTCAGTTGATGTCAGTGATGTCCGAGCCTGTCAGGTAATATCACGTTTTCGCGCTCGACGGCGAAAGCATATTCAGAGGCGCGAAAAGTCAGTAGCTGTCATAAACTCCTCGAATCATTCCATTAAAATTCACGGCAGAAATTTTTCTAACTTGATTTAGGAAGAAAAAGATATGCCGTCTCAAACTCAAAATTCAAAAGCCGCGTGGCTCGAATCTGAAACCACGCTACGCGGCCTGCTTATTCTGCTCGGTTTGCTCGGCGAAGTCGTTTCGGGATACGCGACGGACATCGGCGTTCAGACATATTTTTTCCCGCGCCCGTGGTCGCTCTTTATGACCGTGTTCGTGCAAGGCTGCATCATCTTTTCAGCCGTCGCGCTCAAAGCAGCCGTATCGAGACAGGCATTCAGCGAGGCGTGGCGGCTGCCGTTCCTCGCTCTGCTGCTGTTGTCCTTCTCAGTTTCGGTGTGGCTCAGTGCGGTCGGCGCGTATAAAGAATTCGGTTTCAAGTTCACGCAAACGTCGAACTTGTTGACGCAGGAAAAAACTGATTTCAGCTCAAACTCGTCGCAACTCGACGAACTGCGTCAAGCAGACATCGGAGTTCTCAATCAGAAAATCGGCGAACTAAATCGTCTCAAAGCGACGCAGGATACCGTTGCCCGAAATTCACGCGCACACCAGCAGTCGCGCAACCAAGCGGCGGCGAAATCCGCGCAACTGGCGACTCAGATCAAGCAACTCGAAGACCTCAACCGCGAATTCGAGGCGGTCGCCGTCACGTCGTTCGACGAAACCGTTAACCAGTCGGCTGCGGATTCGGTTGCCGACGCGCGCGCGCAAAAGCAGACACTCGCAGCCGCGCGGCAGACGCTCGTCAACCTCCACGGACGCCTACCCGAAGAACTGCGCCGCGACCGAGAGTTTCCGGCTTGGCAAGCATCGTCCGCGTCGCCGACCAATGAACAGACGGCGTTTGTCGAAGATTTACGCGCGCGCAAAACTCCGGCTGTGACGGCTTTCTGTTTCGGATTGTTTTTGGATTTGATGTGCGTCTTCTGCGCGTTCGCGGGCGTGAAGTTTCCCACCGCCGCCGAGCGAATCCGCCGGACGCGCGCGTGGTTTCGGAACGTGCGTCAATCGCTCGGCGCGGGAACGTCAACGGTTAATTTCGTTGCGCGCGAACGCGACGGCGTGCGCGTTGCCGCCAACTTCAACTGCGTAGCCGAGAATTTGACCGGGGCTGATGTCGAGCAGGCGCGGACGGGTTTGGAAGAGATATTTTCAAATCGCGTCAACCAAGCCGTAACCATTCGCGCGTTTTTGAACGCCGGCGGAGCGGCGTTAATCCCGCACCGCGCGTTGCTTCCGCAGCTCGGAGCGGCGCGCACCGTCTTCGTCGCTTTCAACGAGGACGGCGACGAAGACGAATTTTTTCCAGACGTTGATGAGGTTAGTGTATGAAAAGCCCGAAATTTTGGTTGAGCTTGATCGTATTTCTGTTGATTTTCGGCATCGCGTCCGGCGCGGCGGGCTTCGCGCTGGTCGTGATGTTCGACTACGTTTTCCGTTTTCTGTTTCCTTACGCTGTACTCGCTTCGAGCGCAATTCTAATCGGCGCGGGGTTGTTGATTTTGGTGTTGGACATCGCTTTGTCCAACTCGTTATCCGTGAATGTCCGCCTATTCAATCGCCGCGCGAGGTTGCACAGTTTGGTTTATTCAGTCGAAATCGGTAGCAAGCAGCGCCGAAGATCAAGAGGAATTTATAACAATGCCTAGAAATTCAATTCAACAAACAGGCTCGATTTATCGGCGTACCTGCCGTCTGGCAATCGTCATCATTTGCGTCTGCACCGCGTTTTTGGCGGGTGAAGTGATGCGTCGCTACAAGGCCGCCAGCGCGAAACTGGACGCAGTAAATTTCAAAGAACGCGGCGACATCAGCGGCGCGATTTTCGCCGCCGCGCCGAAAAAAATCTTCGTCGGGCAAGAGCTTTCGCGGCGTGAGTTGGAAGAATACCTGCGTTCCATCTATTACTCGCCAAATGATTTCGCGCTTGAAAATTCCGGCAGGCTGCGCCTGACTGCGCGGCTGGCGGAATTTCAATCAGCCGTTATCACTTTCAATCAAAATCGCGTCCGCGCCATCGAGATTTTAGGAGCGGACAATTCGCGCTCGAAAGTAAACGAGCTTGAAATTGAGCCGCCGACGCTGGCGACATACATTTGGGCTGTCAAGGAAAGTGGCAAGGCGGATGAGGAAATTCCATTCGTTGAAGCCGTCAGCCCGCGCAATCCGGCGCGTATGATTGTCCGTCGTTATGTGACGAACGCAGCGGACGTGATGGACACGAAACTGTTCTTTGCGGTTCTGGCTGCGGAAGACAATCAATTTATGAATCATCGCGGCATTCGTTATGAGCATCTTCTCCTCGCGCTGTTTCAGAGTCGCGGCGGTAGCACCATTAGCAGCCAAGCCGTCAAAAACGCTGTCAGTCTCGACGCTTCGCATTCGTTCGGGCGGAAGCTCGACGAGATTTTCCTGACAGCCGCACTCGAATCCAAACACTCGAAAGAGGAAATTTTTGAATTGTATAGCAATCACGTTTATCTGGGCGTGGCGGCGGACGGTTTTTCGCTTTATGGTTTCGCCGCCGCGTCCGAAGAATTTTTCGGCGTGCGCGACGTGAAACTCTTAACGCTCGGTCAAGCAGTAACGCTCGCCGCGCTTATCAAAAAACCGAATGTGCTGCTCGGCATCACGAAGCAAAATCCGCGCCCGACTCGTGAGACGATTAACTACAAGATGTTGCAAGGTCGCCGCGAATATGTCTTGGGGCAACTAGCCGAAGAATTTCCCGATAAGTTCACGACGCAGGAACTTGAAGCCGCGCGGCGCGAGCCAGTCGAATTCGTTTTCAAATCGCGGCGGGAATCGAACCGGCTCGAAGCGGTGAGCAAATCATTCGTCGAATACGCTGCGAACACGCCCGCGCTCAATTCGGTTTCATCCCTGACCGAACATTCCGGTCTGCACGTCTATACGAGCGTTGACGCTGATTTGATGATTGCCGCGCAAACGGCTCTTGAAAAACGTCTACCGGAAATCAGAGGGAATTTCCCGCCGATTGACTGGGAAACGAACGAGCCGGTTGTAGACCGCTTGCTCGGCACGGTCATCGCGCTCGATCCGCATAGCGGGCAAATTGTTGCCTTGACCGGCGGCGCGTTAAACGCCGACGGCAAAATCGAACCCAGCCGCCAAGCCGTCAATGCCGACGACCGCTCTTCGGCGAGCATACTGAAAGCATTCTGGGCGTGCCGCGCGATCTCCGACGGCAAGGCGTTGAGCGACGGAACTCCTTACACCGCCGAATCAATCATCAATCCGGCGGACGGCAAGCTCAATGGCTGGCAGCCGGATTTCGGAGTCGGCGCGCCGTGCCGCGTACGTCAATGTCTGGCACGTTCCGACGACGGCTGGGCGACATTCACCTTAGCTCATATCGGCTTGCCGCAGGGCGCGGAGTTTTTCCGGCAGCTTTTCGGCGTCAAACCGCCGCTGCAAGGCAAACTCGCCATCGGTCTCTCGGAAGGCGCGGGCGTGTCGCCAATGAAAATGGCGCGGGCGTTGTCTATGTTTGCGAACGAGGGAAGCGTCGTCGAACCCGTTCCGCTGGCTAGAGCGTTTCAAAACGGCTCTTCGGTTTCGCTTCCGCCCGTTCAAAAAAGCGCGCCGCTCGTCAAGCCGCAAGCCGCAAAAGCGACGGCGGAAATGATGCGCGCGGTTCTCGGCTGGGGGCCGGACGGCGGCTTCGGAACCGCGCGAAAACTTCCATTCGCCCGCAAAGCTATCACCAACAACTTGCAAATCGGCGCGAAGACAGGTAGCGGACCGAGCGATTTATGGATGGTTTCGGTTAGTCCGCGCCTCGTCGTAGTCGTCTGGGTTGGCTATGAAAACGGGCGGAGTAAATTTCAAAATTCCGGCGATGCCTTCGCCGCGCAAACGGCTGCTCTCGTCTGGGATGACTTTTTGAATGTGGTTCTAAAAAGTCGCCCTGATTTGTTGGGGGGAAGATTTTAATTACAGAAGCTACTTAACAGAATAGGGATGTTGCCACCGGTTTTCGAATCTGACATCGGAGTAAGGATTGTCGGGGTCGCTATAACGCCTGCGGTAACTTTTAATCAAATAATCGTCCGCTTCGCTCAAAACAGTTCCATTAGATAAAAAGAAGCAATTAATTTCCGTTACAGCCAGAGAGCTATTAATCGGCGTCAACGGCGTAATATTTAGTTTCGGCAATAGATTAGTTGATGGAGATGTTTCACTTTTACGATTGCGTTTGCCAAACCACGAAAGATAAATGTTCTGTTCCACGCCAACACCTAATCTGCCAAAAATCTCTCTTTTGACGTATCTTTGACCTTTGTGCAGAGACAAGGAATGTACATTGGCGAACAGGACGCAAAGACGAAAAATCTCTCTTCTTTCTTCTTCACTCGAATGTGGATATAAGTCTGCAATTTTATCATCAATACGTGGACGTTCGCCGCCAGACTCTTCTACTTTATTCTGCTCTTCGATTGCACTTATCGCTTTAGCAAACGGAGAATCAGATTTAGCGGCTTTATTAATCCACTTGTTGATCTCATCAACGGCTTTTTCGCCAGCCCATCTGCCTACCCAAGAGAGATGATCGGCGAAAAGTGAAACAAGACTGATAGAGTCCGGATTACCTTCTTCATCGATCACCTCCAGCCCTAATTCAGACGAAACCTCGATTTCCTCAAGTCCGTCAGCAGACTTCTCTATATTCTCCTGCCACTCTTCAACGGCATCAATAATCTGCTTGCTGTTGATTAGTAGTAGGCGTTTATTCTGGATGGCCTTTAATAAATTGTTTCTGTAAAGTTCAAGCGCAATTTTCAGTGCGCCAATTGGATCGCTCGCGCCTTTTAGGTCACTTATAAAGGTGTCTAGCTTGTTATCCCTTTCTTCTTCGGACAAATGCGTCGAGCCAAAAGTCCCCCCTTTAATTTTGGCTGCAATAAGCCCCATCGCAATCAGAAAAGGGGGGTGTTTTTTTAATGTAGGGTTTTCTATATGAACTGAATAAGGCGAAAATCCCATAACTGTCTTGGTATTCAAGAATGGCAATGCCAATAATGGCCCAATCGGTACGATTGGGTCTTCAGATTCATTCGGTAGGTCAAGAGCCGCACCTTTAACGTCATCATCCTTATCAAAAGAAACGTCAAGCAATAACAGGTCCGGCGGCAGAACTCGACGCAAGCCTGCTAAAACCTCTTGGGCCTCCTTCCACAGAGTAATTTTATCAACCTTAAAATGTGAGGCATCTCTCTTGCCGCTGACAAATGTATCCACTTCCCGGTCATTGATGTCCAAAACACTCAATAATCTTGCCTTCATAATTTGTTCGCCGTCCGAGTAAGAATTTAAGTTGCTGTTGACTTTCTCATTGGTATTTTCAAAATCTGCACTTTCGTTTCCCGATTTATCTTATAGAAATCATCGCTCTGCCGCTCACATTCTACGGGAACTATGTTTTCATCCAGATAAATAAATTTTTCCGTAAGCCCTTCGGCATCTTCTAATAACTTGTTTATTTTTCTAAAGGATTTTATTTGAATAGCATCATATGATGGCTCACTTTCAAATGTTTCCTGACATAAGTATAAAGAATCACCTCTTACATCAATCTTGATGCTTACCTCTTTCCTAGTTCCAACTCTGCTACGCATATTTCTGATTGGTTCGTTAAGAACGAATAGTAGCAGGGCGAATTCTTTGAAGGTTGCTAGTTCTTTGATTTCGCTCGTCCCGTAAAAGCTTTCGATTGTAGATAATGATTCATTCAAGTCACACTCCTTCGTCTCCCAGTTCTTTTTAGTCACCTTGAGCATGTCTAAAGCAAAGCAAGCCACCGCTTTGGACACTTTACAGTTTGGGTCTTCTATGAATTCCATCTGCTCAAGAATTTTAGGATTAGTCAATGAATAGGTTGCGAAGGCGATGGCGGTAGTTAAACCTGAAATTGTTGACAGACGCCGAAAATCATCTTCCAGCAAAGAAATTTTTTTATAAACTTCCGATTCTTTACCATTGGCACGAAGGGCTGTTTTGCTCACGTCTTTTAGCTGGTTATATAGGCCGCTTCCAAGTCCGGGAATATCCCCGAGAAGATTTTTATATTCGTGTGTCATTGATTCAGCGACATTGAGTTGGAATTCACCCTTCTTTTTATTGGTCGTTTCAGTTGCGTAATCCAAAAGAAGCGGTTGCATGAAAACGCTCGTAGTTACGCGGTCGATTGCCAGATATTGTTCTGAACAGAGCGGCTCTTTTGTACCGATGGTTAAGATACTGCACAGGTCCGGGATGCGGACTGGAAAGGCGTAGAAATAGTTAGATTCAAAGGCGACATCGTAAATCACGTTAGTCAACAGCATGAAAAGTGCTTTTTCTTCGTCCAACTCTGCCTCGAAAAGGTTATTGACATACTCCATCGCTTGAACGACATAATCAGGTGGGTCTTTAATGATGTCCGACGCTACCTTTGGAAAGATGCCGATGTAATACTCAGCGAAGGGCTTGAGGTTGGTGACGGGATCGGTTACCCGATTTGAAAGTAACGGTCGGAGTCCTTCTTTTAATTTTTCGGGTGAAACGTCATCTTTTAACAAGTATTTTTCAATAGCCGTCGTTATTCCTGTTTCGCCCAAAATTTGCTGGTGAATATTTTTCGGTATACACCACCATCTCTCAGGGTCGCAGCCTTCCGCGTATGAGACTTTGACACCGCGCTTGCGTTTTGCTTGGTCGGCTGTGTATTGCGTGGCTGAATAGTATCCTTTCCTCGCCCCGAAAGTGGTTAATGAAAAAAAGGCGCAGGCATATGCCAGGACCCTTTTTTCTTCTTTTTCGTCAGCCGGTTTCTCTCGCCTGTATAATGCTGTGTGGCGGCGGTCATCAATCGGACTCCAGTAACTCGCGGCGAGGTAAGTCGGGTTGACTATTTCTTTGTAGTTCGCGGCAATCTTCTCGGCAAGTCTTTCTACATCTTTTACCTTTACGTCGCCAATGTAATTTTTCAATTGCCCGCGCACGTTTTCGATTTGCATACCCGGGCTGAAATCGCCGATTTTGTTGAGAAGCAATTTCAGCATCAAATAACAACGCAGGGGATCACCGGTGGCTTTGTCCAAATCCAATTTATTAAAAGCATTTACCAAATGCTCATCAATTTCATCAACGAGCCTTTCATAGTCCAAATTGCCATCATTTTTTATTTCCATAACCCGCTCAGAAAACTTTTCTTTTACCCGCTAAATATTCCGTGATTTCCGCTGTTATTCCGCTGAGATGAAGGTCGCCTCTGTTGCGCGGTCTTTCGACATCAATGTTAAAAGTTTTATCTATCTTCATCGGTGAATCGGAAAGAATGTGAACTGTATCGCTTAGGAAAACTGCATCCTCGACGCTATGGGAAACCATAACGACGGTTGTCTTTTGCTCTCGCAAAGCGTTCAAGAGTTGTTCCTGTAAATCGAATTTTGTGCCTAAATCAAGTCCGCGAAATGGCTCGTCGAGAAGGAGCACTTTCGGTTGGTCAACGAACGCGCGGGCGAAGGCGACGCGCCCTTCCTCGCCGCCTGATAGATTTTTGACCCACGCATCTTTTCTGTGTTTCAGTCCGACGATTTCAATCCAGCGTTCGATTTGATTTGTGTCTTTCGCGCCGTTGCCGTTTTTAACTGCGAACTCGATGTTTTCGTAAACCGTCTTCCAGGGCAAAAGACGGTAATCCTGAAAAACCATCTGAACGTTTCGACCGGGCTTGAGAATTTTCGCGCCGTTTAATTTAATCTCGCCCCGAAACCGACGCTCCAATCCGGCGATCATGCGCAGGAGCGTGGTCTTGCCCGCGCCGCTGCGCCCCAGAAGGGAAACTATTTTGTCGGGTAGAACTTCCAACTGCAAATCTTCAATTAGATTCTCCGGCTCTTTCGCGTCGGGAAATTTCATCGAAGCTATATGAACCAATAATTCAGCGCCCATCTCTAGTCTTCCTGTTTGATCATATCGTCGAGGCTGTCGCTCCACCGAACCAAATAACGCTGCGCCTTAGCAATCAAAAAATCGGAAACAAAGGCTAAGATCGCCAAAAAGAGCAGTCCTGAAAACTCTTCTTCCTTTCGCCCGACTTGACGAGCATCGGCGATGAACCAGCCCAGCCCTTCAGTTCCTTCACGAGCCGAAGCGTATTCAACAAAAAATATAACGACCCAGCCGAAGGCGAGAGCCGTGCGTGTAGCCGTTAAAATCGCTGGAGCGGACGAGGGCATCATCACTTCCCAAACTTTCTGCCAGTAGTTTTTTTCGTAAAGGTCGGCGAGTTCCATATAATCTCTCTCCACCGCGCGCAAGGCGACGAAGCTATGAAAAAAGACGATAAAAAAAGCGCTGACAGCGACCATTCCGATCTTAAACGCTTCGCCCGTTCCGAAAAACATCACCCAGAATGGTATCCAGACGACCACTGGCACTCCGGCGAAAACTTGCAGCGTCGGCGAAAATACTCGCTCACCAACGCGAGATTTAGCCAGAAAAATGCTGAAGACAATGCCTGCGACGCCGCCGATTGCTACGCCACTCAACAACCGGAGCAGGCTGTAGCCGCTGTGCGTAAGAATTGTTCCTTTGACGATTAATTGCCAAAGTCTGACTATCACATCGGACGGCGCGGCGGCTTGCGAAGGGGGAACTAATCCCGCCCGGACAATTACCTCCCAAGCCGCCACCAAAGTTAGCGGAAATAACACCGCGCCCGCCCAAATCAATGATCTTCTCATAATCACCGAGCCACGAGGGGCGATTAACGCCCGGCAGACGCCGGCACGGACTTCGGCGCTGCGAATCTCAGGTCAACCAACTCGGTTCTCACGTCAAGATTTTTTCCGGAACGGGTCTTGTCCGATTCAGCCAAGAAGGTCGCCTTTTCCTGAATGTCGTTGATGATTTTCTCGTCAAGCTGCGCCGCCCAGTTGTGCTTCGCCCACGCTTTTTTAACAACTGGCAAATCGAGTTTGAGTTCTTCAGCCATAATTTTTTGGGCTTCGTCCGGGTTTTCGACGATCCATTTTTTCGCGCGCTGAATGACGGAAACAATCGCCCGCGCCGCGCTCTCGTTGTCTTTCATAAACGGTTCGGACATCGTCATTACGCTGTTGATGAGAGCGTCTCCGCCTTCTACGACGCGCCCTTTTCCGCTCACTTCCTGTTGCTCGACGAACGGCGCCCAGACCGCCCAAGCGTCAAGCTGATTCGTTTCAAAGGCGACTTTGCCTTCCGCCGCTGGCATGTACCGTAGGTCAACGTCGGACTCTTTCATATTGAAAGCTTTGAGAATTTTAAGCAGACAATAATGCGAGCTTGTGCCTTGCTGAACGGCGATGCTCTTGCCGCGTAGGTCGGTGATCGTTTTATACGGCAGATCGCTTCTGACGAGAATGTTCTGCGCCACATTCGCCGAGACCGCCACGATGCGGGTGTTATCGCCTTGCGCGCGAATCAAAATTGAAGGCACTTCCGCCGAATACAACACTTGTAGATCGCCCTTGCTGAAAGCATCGCTGATCGCCGGTCGGTCGTTGTATTCCATATAATTTAACTTCACATCTTTCAAAGCCGGTTCTTCTTCAAACCATTTGAAATGCTTGGCGATATGGTACGGGCTGTTGCCAAGAGCTTTGGAAAAAGTGCCGATGGTGATCGTTTTAGACGTTTGCTGCGAATTGGTCTGGTTGCCCTTTTCGTTGCCTGTCTTGCAGCCCGACAAGGACAGCGAAATTCCAAGCAACAAAGAGAAAATTACTGAGAAAGCAGGCAGCTTCTGCTTGATTGTAGTGGTTTGCTTCATCGCGATTGCTCCTTTTAGGAATTTAACAGTCCGGTCTAAAAGAGCCGCGCGCCTAATGACTCGAACATTCTTTCGGGTTCGCGCCACGCTCGGTCGTTGTTTTGACTGTTGTACCCCAACTCAGAATCGTAAATCCGAGTGGGCGCAGTATTGTCGACAATCTGTTTATGCAGCTCAATTCGATTCATCCAATTGCGGCGCGGCGCGGAAGTCTTTGGCAATGGCATGACGGGAAGCCGTTCCCGCGCGAGCGAATTGAGTTTAGAAATATTGTAGTAAATGAAAGCAAATTCTGGATCGCCGCTCGAAACTTCCTCTATGTAGCGATTTACTTCTGCGCTGGGAACTGCACTCACCTTTGCCGATAAATATGTCTCGTATTGACGCTCAAGAAACTCTCTCACGGAGAAATAATTTTGTTCAAAGATGTGCGCGTAACTTAGCGAACACCTTTCGCCGAAAGCCTTTTCGATTTCATTGATTGCATTAATGCCGCGCCGATCTTTGACAGTCATCTGAATACCGACGCATACGCCATCATCCTTTAAGATGAAAGGAACTAGAGCTATCTGCTCGCGAAAGCACCGTTGACCGTCTTTGCCGGATTCGGCGTGGAGAGCAGGCGTGATGCCCGGACAAGTCGGGTTGTAAGGCGGATTGAGAAAAACGCAGTCAAACTTTTTCTGAAAAACTATTTTAGTAACAAATCGCTCATGGAATCTTTTTAAGATCAAGCAAATGCCGCGTCGGGTTAAGTCTTCGGGGCGGTCGAACACTTCGATGCCGTTGTTGATTGCGTTTTGTCGAGCCATTTGCAATGCACGCGGATTGATGTCAATGCCGATTACACGATGCCCGCGCTTCGCCGCCCAAATTGCGAACACGCCGCTACCAGTGCCTACGTCCAGCATCAGCGACTGCTTCGGAAAACTTGCCAATAGAGCGTCCATCCGGCGGCACATAAAAATCTGTCCCTCTTCAAAGATGGGCATTACTCGGTCCCACCTCGGATTGGTGATGAAATCGGTCTCAATCTTTAGCCCATCGAAAATCACCGTGTCCGTACTGAATGCCGCAGTTGAGCAAAGCGGTGGCTCAGCGTTCGCTTCTGTAATCATCAAGTTAACTATAAATCCTTAAATGCTTCGAATTAAATCATTTACTTCGCTGCTCGCGGCTTCCAAAAATGCGATTAACTGCGAGCGAATCTAGGATATACCGTCTCAACCTAACGACTCTGACAAGTTCTGACAAATGCGAAATGTCAGAGTTTTTGCTTTAGATGAGGTAAAATTAAACCCACTTTTTTTAGTGCATCATAAGCCTTTGTTCGAGAGTTCGCGGTGCAGTTTCCAGCACAGGCTGCATTACTTAATCCGAATTGTGAGTTGTGATTGACTATGGAGCTTAACTGCACTACGGGCGATGTCGTTGCGCCTGACCTTCCCAGTGGGCAATAGCGTTCGCGCCAGAGTCGTGACGAGGGCTTTAATATCGTTCTCCTGAGTGCTGATCATATTGTTCGGTAAATTAACGAGGTCAGATGTGGCGGTGGGGATTCGCTTGTGATTCCGCCTGCTATACTGCTTGGGTAAAGCGCCCGAATACCGTGGGCATGCCCGCTTCGGCCGGAGTCTTCCCCTCAAGTTTGGCTTCGCAGGGCTTGCACGATAACACCACGTCGTTTTCCTTATATCCTTTCGGTGTCAGCCGCACGTACGAGTACTTGCCGTGGCGCTCGCCCACCTCGGTGCCGCAGAATACGCACTGATTCTTGTCCAGTTCGCGGACTCTTTTTCTCGTCGTCCCCAGGATGAGGCGTACGTAGTTGGGCGACGCCCTTCGCTCTCGGGCTTCAAGTCGTCTCTCCTCTTCGGCCTCCCTTTCCGCGAGCAGTTTCTCCGCGATGGTGTTTTTGGTCCGCTCGTAAGCCTCCGCGGCCTTCGCCAGATGGCCCTCGCGCACGATTATCTCCTGCGCCGGCCTGCCCATTTTCATCAGGAATTCGGCCGGGTGCTCTACGGCTGGGCGGTTAGACAACACCATCCCGTATATCCCGTTGGTCTTGACTAATTCTTCCTCAGAGGAATACACCCCGATGAAGAATTCCACCTGCTCTTTCGCGAACGTCTCATCGTGGATGCGAGGAACTTCTTTCGCTCCCGCCTCCAATGACCTCCACAAGGCTTCCGCCAATTCCGACAGTTTGACGGTCGAGAGGACTTCTATGTCGGGGGTGGTTGGGTAACACATGGAGTCTTCGGAGTTGATGGCTGGCACGCCCACCGGCATCTTCTTCAGCTCCGACCATACGAAAGCCTCCCACTTCCGCAGCACGGCGACGAATTCCTCGTAAGAGATTTCAAGAGAGGGCTTAATGTTTCTGCTGTCGTCCATGCTTCTAAGGGTTGTTGTCGGTCGAGATTATGAACGTAGTCGTCCGCCCCGTTTGGTTGCGGTAGAGGATGATGAAGTCTACGGGCTTGCCGCCGGTCCAATCCTCGTCAGAGAACCTGCCTTTCAGAGACTCACTTCTGTACAGGTCAACTGTGCTCCCGCTGCGGGAGGTGTAGGTTCTCACGAACTTAGCATCGGCCGGGATGAACTGTTTACTCTCCTTGCGCGCCTCCTCTATCGGTACGGCATTGCTGTCACCCCAGATCCGCTCGACATACTCGACGTTGCCCGACCTGATGCCTGAGAGCTGTACTTGGAGCTTGCCGCCCTCGTAGCCAAAGAACATGGGGCTGCCTAGATTATCCGGCTTACCCTCGCCGTGTGCGCGCTCCCAGTCGGCGTGGTCTAGGCCCAGCCCGCCGGAGGCATAGGCCGGGGCGAAGGGTTTCAGTGGCTGCTGCGGGGCGACCGGCTGGCTGGCGGTCTGGTTTGCAGGCTGTCCGGCGGGCTGGTCAGCCGTGTTCGCGTTGACGTTAGTGACGCCGCCA
Source organism: uncultured Acidobacteriota bacterium (assembly GCA_963848875.1). Taxonomy (GTDB): domain Bacteria; phylum Acidobacteriota; class Blastocatellia; order Pyrinomonadales; family Pyrinomonadaceae; genus QHXM01. The sequence goes on along the minus strand of CAWKFJ010000005.1, from coordinate 732,811 downwards.
GTCTCCGGGGCGCACGCGAAAGAAGCCGCGAGCAGCGACAAGCAGCAGAGGATGGCGGTCTTCTTTCCCGCTTTACGTTGGAATATAGCCACGAGCAATTCGGGCCAGTTCTTAACCGAACTTTACCTTGAGTTTTCGCTAAATCAACAGTGAATCATATTGACGGAGGGCTATCGGTTCAAGCTAATAGATCGAAGATGCATCTCTAACCCAGATAGCCATGATAAACATCTAGGGTTCAGCTCAAAATGGATTTTTGTACCATATTGGCATCATAATGATGCCAATATTTGACAAAATGGGTCTTATTGGTGTCAAATTGGTACCTAATGGGTACTGATTCGGAAGATAAGGTCAAGCAATTTAAATTGCGTGCGCCTGAAGACTTGCTTAATCGGGTAGCTAAATTATCGGAGGCATATGATCGTCGTAGCGCAAATCAGGTGATCGTTGAGGTGCTGACCTATTATCTTGATTTCTGGGAACAGGCCGAGCAAGCCAGATTCAAGAAAATCAGCGAGCAGCGAGTTTCCGTTGCAGATCTGATGACTCGCGACGCCTCATTAACGAAGCGTTCAGCTGAAGCAGGTAAAGACCGTACCGTAGACACCCTCATCACAGATCCGCTCAAGATTCCAATTATTGGTGACCTACGTGTACCCGAACACCCAAAGGCGTCTGGCGAAACGCCTCCTTCTAAGGCTAAGGGCAAAGGAAGCAAGAAATCATGAATACTAACGTTAGCCGGAGATTGAAAGAAGGAGTCCTAGCCAGCGGAGTTAGTAATATGAAGGTCGCGCAAGAGTACCCTGTCGTTGTACTTAATCGCTTTATTGAAGCCACCCGCGATTCCGGCTACAAAAACACCTCCGCTGCCGTTGCAGAATTGATCGATAATTCGTTTGAGGCTGATGCCTCTATGGTCGAGGTTATTATTCACGAGCGATACGTCAATGCTAGACGCGAGTTTGAAGTAATCGTCAGCGATAATGGTCATGGCATGACGCCTTCGACGCTCCGGCTCGCATTACAGTTCGGAGGGAGCACACGCTTCAACTCACGCGTAGGTGTCGGACGTTATGGCATGGGCTTGCCTAATAGTTCACTGAGCCAGGGCCGGCGTGTTGATGTGTACACTTGGAGGCGTCCCGGCGTTGTATGGTGGAGTTATTTAGATGTCGATGAAATCGCGGCGGGAGCCATTCAAAGCGTGCCGAAGCCTACCCGTGCGCGGCTTCGGCACGCAGATCACATAAGTGAGTCACCACAAGGCACAGTTGTTGTATGGTCAAAATGTGACCGCCTTAGCCATAAGAAGGTGAGAACCTTAACGGCGAAGTTGCACGCCGAACTCGGCAAGATTTTCCGCAAACAAATCTATGGCGGGAAGACAATCAAGATCAACGGCGACGTTGTCCGGCCTGTTGATCCTCTTTTTCTCCGTGAAGGAGCCAATCTGCTCGGAGCTACGAAATACGGCCCGACACTTAGATACGAAGTACAAGTGCCAAACGCTTGTGGTAAGGCGCGTACCGCTTCGGTGTCAGTAACATTCTCTGAACTTCCAATCGAGAAATGGCATAGTCTCGCCAATGAAGAGAAGCGGGCGCATAACATCTCTAAAGGCGCTGGCGTGTCGGTTCTGCGTGGTAACAGAGAGATTGATTACGGCTGGTTCTTTATGGGAGCTAAGAGGAAGGAGAATTATGATGATTGGTGGCGCTGCGAGATTCAATTTGACGCCGCCCTGGATGAACTGTTTGGCGTGACTCACACCAAGCAAGGTATTCACCCAACCGAGGAGATTCTCAGTATCCTTGCTCCTGACATGGAGCGCATCGCTCACGACATACATAGCCGCGTGAGGGGCAGATTTCTGAAGCTCAAGTCCGGCGAAGCTATTTCCCCTGCGCAACATTTAGCGTCAAGTCGGGACTATCTCCTTGAACCGCCGTCGGTAGAGTTAATAAAGGCTAATACTGCCTCCAAATACGACGTGGCCAACAGTCCCATCTTACATCAGAAGCCACTACTCCCGGGTTTGGCTTACAGGATTGAGCATAAACCTGTACGCGAGATCAGCTTTTTTATCCCGCTGATCCTTAATAAGGAGGTCGTGCTTATCTTGAACGAGGAACACCCTTTCTACCAGAAAGTTTACACGCAGGCACTCGAGGCGACCTCGATCATGAAAACCTTTAGGCTCTCGCTTGAGCTTATGCTGTTTGCCGCCGCGCGTGCCGAGCATAGTGCGCGAGGCGGGATACAAAAGGGCTGGGCGATCAAATACAGGGAGTCTTGGAGCAATGTCTTGGCGGCCTTTCTAGGCTGATTCAATCAGTGTTCTATCATCCTATGCAAGAACAATATCAGGTTTCATAAAACGGGCACCAGATGGCGACAAACAACGACAGAGACTGGTTCGCACTTAAACCTGAACTGAATGGCTTCAGCCGACAGTTCGTGAACTTTTGCAAGCGGGTTGAAAGTGGGAATCTATTATCTGATGAGCGACTACGGGGTGAGGCGCTACGTGCCTTGCGGCATGAAATATCACTCGTTAATGCCATCGTTCCTGTCTCAGATGACTGGGTGAAGCTGCAATTGGCGAAGAGCGTGGCGCTTGATCTTGCTGGGCAGAGTTGGCACTTAAAGGTTAAGGGCGGAAGCGTTCATGTACAAAGTCCATCACCGGCGCAAGCATCGGCAGCTGAAGAAAAAGAGCGCGTGCGGCGAGGACATCTGATCGAGCGCGACATACAGTTAAGTCAGCGGGCGACTGATGAGTTCATCAAAGACATGGAGCGGCAGCGGTTAGGCCCTAGCGGCTGGTGTTCCATCTTCTCACTCATGCGAGATGGCAGAGATTTGGCCGAGGAACTGAAAACGGCATCTGCCATCACAGACAAAGACGCACGCGCCGCACAGCTTGCTCAGGCCATCTCACCATACATTCAGTTCGTAGAGGGTGACGAACTCTGTGAATACACAGGCTTACGGCTGAGAGATATTTGGCGCTACTTCCGCCTAACCTGGGTGAACAACTACAAGTCCGTGCCCGGTCGCTCGATTATGATTTTGATTCGAGATGCGGCGGCACCGAATCACCCAGTCATCGGTATTGCGGCACTGGCTAGTTCGGTCGTGCAGCAGAAGGTGCGCGATAAATACATCGGGTGGGACACCGAAACATTTGTTACTGAATTTATTAAGAATCCTTCTACAAAGCTAGCGCGGCGATTAGTTAACGCGTTAGAGGGTCTTCTCGAAGGAATTTACTTGAACGATTTGCTTGAAGATGCAGAACTAGGCTTTAGAAGGAGGCATTTGAAGCGGCCCGATGTCGGGCTCATCGATAAACTATACGGAGAGGCTAAGGAGGCCCGTGCCTCTCATCAGAGAAATCCCCACACCGCCCTACACAAGTCAGGCACCGCCAGGCTAGAAGAATCTGATTGGGATCAGAAAGCGCGCACTTCGTTGTTCCGCAGTAAGCGGTGCTTGCTGCTTGCAAAGCTTCTCTCGATACGTCTAACGCTTGCAAAGTATAACTTCAAGGTTTCGAACTCAAAGTCGCTAAAGCAGGCTGTTGAGTCAACGCATGTGCGTAACGCCATCGGACAACTTGTAAGGCTAATAAAAGCCCAACACGTTGGGATAGATATGATGGATATTGTTGTTTGCGGAGCAATCGCCCCGTATAACCTCCTGCTTGGTGGTAAGCTAGTTTGTATGCTACTTGGCAGCCCGGAGGTGGTTAAGTACTACGCCGCGAAGTATAAAAAGCAACCGAGCATCATTGCGTCTTCGATGAAGGGTTGCCCTGTACATCGCCCGCACAATCTCGTGCTGCTCTGTACGACCAGTCTGTATGGGGTCGGCTCAAGCCAGTACAACCGCGTTAAGGTTTCCGCCGAACTCCTTGGCGGTCATCCTGAAGATAAGCTCGAATATTACAAACTCGGCTACAGTGTCGGATTCGGTTCATTTCACTTCAGCCAAGAGACTTTAAAGTGGATCAAGGTTCTGCTCGGCAGGAAGTCTAATCGACTCGTCAACAGCATTTTCGGCGAGGGCGTCAATCCGTTGATGCGCAAAATCCGCGAATCCCTTGATGAGGTCGGCCTGTTAAGTGATAGAATCTTGTGGCACGGCAATAAACGCGTGGTTTACGCAGTCCCGCTGGCAAGAAATTTTCGGGCCGTGCTCCTCGGCATTGATAAACGTCCGCAATATCTCATCCCGCAAACCAATGCTAAAGCTAAAACGGCTGCGTTGGCCGACTTTTGGCGCAGGCGCTGGGTGGCGTCGAGGATCAATACAGAGGGTATTATCGACAAGGTAGCGGAGCATACTTTGGCGCGTCCTATTAGGCATGGTGCTCGCGTTCCAACTTCAAATATAGTTTATGAAACAAGCGACCTCTGGCAGGCCAGCACTGTATGAACCGAACCGGACGGTCGCCAAGCCTATGGTAAGTAACCATGAGCCTCATCACATGGCATGACAGGCTTCACCAGCACTTCCAAGAGCTTCACCAAGAACGCGCTACGGAAGGCTCCCCGGTCTTTGTACTAGAGCATGGCTTCAGTCTAGCTGACATCGAACAGCTTGAAGCAGACATCCGCGCATACATTCAAAAATATCCGCCCACCGACAAGCACTGGCTCCCGTGGATCGTCTACGCCGCCGAGTTAGGCTACAACTATGTCGGGCAAGAGTACTGGCAAACTTTTGAGGCGAGCACGGTCGGTTGGCGCGAGCAAGGTCGCGGACGAGAGTGGATTCGCGACAAGTTCAAGAAATTCGAGCGTGACTACGGCGGGGCTGTGCCGTCCGGTCCTTGGGCTCGACACTTTAATATCATCTGTCATCCGATCACTCACGCAATTCTGCCGAAAGATTTTCAAAGCGAGCTGACAGAAGTTCTCTATACGATTCGTCACCTCTTCACCGTTCAGAATCTGCAATCTTCCGAACTCTTGGGTGAGTTGATTGCGTCTCACAGTTTTCAGCAATCCAAACGCTTTCAGCAATTCGTTCAAGACGTGAAAATAGTTGGACTGATTGCTAAGGCCCTCTTAAAACAAGAGGAAAGTCACACTGGTAAGCTACTCCTTCCAAGTACACTGCAACGTATCGTCACAGACTTAGGGCGTGAAGGCGTTGCGCTCGATCAGTTACGTGATGCACGTCGCAGCGCACAATCCACACAGCGCCGCGGGCTTTCCAGCGGTCGCAGTTCAAGGAGCACTTCTTACGGTTCGCGTGCGCCCGCCAAAGACGCCATAGCAATTGAACCCCGGCTCGTTCTTCGCCGCATCGCTATCACTTCATGGCAGGCGCTACTTGAAATACCCGATTTCACTCCATTACTCGACACCCATCCCGATTGGCGTCGCTTCCTAGAACAAACTCGCGCGGTGGTCAACGGTTTAACGCTTGCGCGTGGCAGATTGTTGTTCGGCACGAATACTATTCCACTCCGCACTTGCCCGGAAATTGGAAAGCCACTGATCAAATTCGAAGGCGACGAAACGCCGGATGAATTGAAGGAATTGTTGGAGAAGAACTTCTCTCTAAACGCGGGTGCGACGATTTTGTGTCGCATCGCCAGTGACGGTCAGGCGTACCAATCGCGCGGGCTACTCGTCCGGCCCGGACGTAACTATATCGTATTAAGCACTGCGGGGCCGGTAAGAAGCAGCCGTTTCACCTCATCTGTTAACACTGCATGCGAAGGTTTGCATGCTGCTTACCTCTCTGTTCCTGAAACTATCACGCTAGACTGCGAGACTCTAATTAAAAGTTTGGGTCTTAATATCGCGAAAGAGATAAGCGTATTCCCCGTCGGGTTCGCCGCTGCCAAGTGGGACGATGAAGGATACGGCGAGTGGTTAACTTCTGATGAACCGTGTATTGGAATTCATGTTAACCACCAAGTTGATTCATTGTTGCTTGAACTTGATGATGAGGAAGAAAGCAGTCTTGAAGTACATCCCGAAGAAGCCGGACAAACAGTGTTCGCGCAAATGCCTCCCCTTTCGAGAGGTCAGTATCAACTGAGTGTCTCGTCTCGCGACGCGGCGACCAGTGATTACGAAGAAGTTGGGCAGTTACAGATCACAATTCGTGAGCCGCGTTTGTGGAAGGCGGCGATTAATCAACAAGGTGCCCTAATTACTATCGTTGAGCCGAGGAAACCGTCGATTGAACAATTAATGAGAGGGGCGGCAGGCATTGAAATGCATGGGCCTAGTGGTCATCTGGTACAAGTTACGGCGACGTTTTTTGGTAAGCACTCTGCCACTCCCCTCGAACCGACACATAAGCTTCCGAATTTATATCTGCCTGTCAAATTCAATTCCGGCAGAACATACCTTGCACAACTCTCGCGTAAACCGGAGTTACAGTCTGCTCTGGATTTCGCTTATTCCTGCCGGCTTGAACTTGATGCTGGAGAACTAGGAACCTTTTCGCTTGTATGCGAGCGCGAGTTTACGCCGCTTAGATGGATTGTCGGGAGCAACGGCACTTCCTATCTATTAAGCCTCTCCGACGATTCGGGCGCGCCGGAAAAGGCCACCATCACGCGCTATGACTTTTGCCGCCCGGATTACCCCGTTCCTGTTCCATATAATCAGTCCTTTGAGAATCATCCCGTCCCTTCTTCTGGCGGATTATACGTGGCGCGCGGAGACTCGCAATGCAGCATTATCTTCCCCCATGAAGTTGCGGGAGGCGTGCACACGTTGGCAGATATGAATCGCACCGTCATTGAGCCGCGGTTTCGGTCTTGTCAATCGAGCATCGAAGGTTTGCAGGACGCACTAGCTCTGTTTAAGCTTTGGGCAGAGTCGCGGACAACAGGCAGCATGCTTGCGATGCTTGCACAACAGCGGGTCCTGCAAGCATACATTGCACACATATTTGGGATCATTGGCGGGGCACGATGGGAGGTTGCCGAAGGTGAATATCGATCTAACCCATATCATCCTAACGCGGCGTTGAAATTGAGCAGGGCGGTGGAAGCCTCAGGCGTGGGCGCAGACATTATGAAGCAGTACGAGACTATGAAAGATGCTACGCCCAACCAACATGCAGCCCGGTTGGCCGAAATCCTCAAACCTTACATTAGGTCGATTGGATCAACGTCCACGAATAGTATTGCTCAAACAGGCGTTAGGGTTCTAAAAGGCGGGCGTAGGCAAGCTGAGTTTGCACTTCGCATGGCTAGTGCGCCCGAGACAGTCGAGTATTGGTCACAAACATGGTTCGCTGATGGCTTGAAAGCTTTGCTTGACAATCCGCTACTCGCACGTGCTGCGCGCTTCATAGTTCTTACTACCAGTCACCATCTCCAAAACACGGAGCGTAATCAGCATACTTCCCTATACGCCGGGTGGGATTGGATATGAATCTTCTTACCCCACAAGAATTACACGCTTGCGGAGTGCGGACGCTCGGGCTTGACCCCGAAGCGTGTGACCTGTTTTCTGTTGAGGCAATCGCCGCAGCACTCAGGCGCGCGGCTGGTTTCTTGTGCCCGTGTCCGCAGCGAACTCTTGTACAAGCTGTAGTTGAACCTTTGGAAAGGGTCGTCGGCGACAGAGAGCAATTCTGTGAAGCGGTTGAGAACACGTTAGAAGCAATGATCACCTACGGCGATTTGCTCGAAGAGTATGAAGTTGCCGCCGTAGAGCGTTCACGTCCTAGCGCGCTGCTCTATGCTGCACCACCAAGCTTTGTATCGCGTGATAGCGGAGCCGTTTTTCTTATCGGTATTGCCCCCGATCATCATTCACCGCTACCTGAGAGATTTACGTTACGAATTGACTATCTCAACCACGTGCGCCTCCTAGTACCGGCAAGTGGTGAGAACTTACGCGAAGATTTGAAGCAGTTGGGGCTAACCGAACTGTCAATGAACGTTTGGCGTAAGGAGACTCCCCAATACGAGACGAGCAACGAACACCTTCGACGACTTGGCAGCAAGCTCAAGCCTATTAGTGGTCTGATCGAGGGGCTGAAGATTCTCAACTCGGCTAAGCCAGTTACTCATTATCGGCGGCGTTGGGAAGAAGCGAAGACTCAAACGGGCCGCTTCGTTGCTCGTCACCCGCAAGCTTATGGTAATGATGTTTGGTGCTACGTCGAGTTGTCTCAGGGGCAAGCCGTTAAGTTGCTGCACTTCCCAACAAGTACCAGCCGACTACGCGCCTGCGACGAAGCTTGGCGACTGCAATTGGCGATTGATGCAGAACTCGGCCAGCCGCAACGCTTCAAGGTGCGACACGAAACGCACAGCAGCGTCGTCGAGTTTTATTCGCCCCTCCCCATGTGGGCTACGCGTCGGTGGGATGTTGCAGGTGAGCCAGTCACAACCTCGAGCGGGCTGTTTGCCTACAAATTCCCGTCGAGTGAGATATCAGAAGAGATCAGATTCATGCAGCAAGAACTGTGGTTACAACAGATCGTTTGACCAGAAGGAGCGACGTAGACGTGTCAACGACAGCAGGAGAGCCGGCCAGCACCGGGCGTACTATCGAGCAACTTCACAGAGCGCTCAGCGACTATATCGAAGCGACGTATCACATCGGCGACGAACGCCTTATTAGGCAGCGTAAGCGTTTGCTCGATAAAATCGGGGTCATCCACCAAGAACCGTATATTGAGAGCACGCCACGCTATAAAGCTAAAGAACGATTTGCTGAAATAGCCGGGCTTGACAGTGCCGCCCTCGAAGTGTTTAGCATCGGCTCAACCGCTACGCCAGATCAGAAGTTACTAATCCACGACCCTCCATACGGGCACCAAGCCGCATCGATCAAAGAAACGCTTGTAAACGGTCGCAGCCTCGTCGTGATGACCGGCACTGGCTCCGGTAAAACAGAATGTTTCTTGCTCCCCATCCTCGGCAAATTAGCAATTGAGGCACGACATAAGCCACAAAGCTTCAAAAACCATTCTGCCGTCCGCGCACTTGTGCTCTATCCAATGAATGCGCTCGTCAACGACCAACTTGGGCGCCTACGCCTGCTATTTGGCGACAAGCGCATCGTAGATTGGTTCATGAAATCCGGCGGCAGACCGGCGCGGTTCGCTCGCTATACCAGCCGCACACTCTATCCCGGTGTGCGGGATGTTAAGAAGGATAAAGTTCGCCTGAAGCCGATTGGTGATTATTACGTTTCTAAGTTGATTCAAGCCGCTGGGAGCCCCAGCCCGGAGCAGCTAGCCGCCAAGCTTCTTGTGGACAAACTGCGGGAGCGCGGTAAGTTTCCGGCGAAACCCGATCTAGTCAAGTGGTACGGACGGAAAGGCTCAACGTGGCAGGATGCAACTGGCGCATTCAAAAGATGCGTGACTATGCCGGAAGACCCGGAACTCCTCACGCGACATGAGGTGCATGAAGCGCCATCGGACATTCTCGTCACTAACTACTCGATGCTTGAGTATATGTTGATGCGTCCGCTGGAGCGGCCAATCTTTGACTCGACGCGCGCATGGCTCGAAGCTAACCCGGATGAACGTCTGCTGCTAGTCATTGATGAAGCGCACCTCTATCGCGGCGCTGGTGGAGCTGAAGTGGCATTACTCATCAGGCGTCTGCGTTCCCGTCTCGGCATTCCGGCTGAACGTCTTCAGGTAATCTGCACCAGCGCCAGTTTCAAAGATGAAGAAGCCGCACGAGCGTTCGGCGCACAACTATCCGGAAAGTCCGTAGAAGATTTCGTTACAGTGCGTGGTGAATTGCAGCTACGCGAGCCAGCAGCCCGCGGCAGCAAAGAAGACGCCGAAGCGCTTGCCTCTGTGAACCTGAGCAGTTTTTACGAGGCGGCGACACCTCAAGAGCAACTAGAAGAGGTAAAGTCGTTTCTCGTTTACCGGGGCATAAAAGACCCTCGTGATACCAACTTGGCGCTCTACGAAGCCCTGAAAGATTTCCCGGCAATGAACACGCTCGTCAATTTGACGATGCAACAAGCGGTTCCGGTCCGGGAATTGGGTGGCAGAATTTTTGAAGGCGTCGAAGACACGTTCGCCGAAAGAGCTGTAACAGTTCTGATGGCTCTTGGAAGTCTTGCCCGCCGCGACCCGACCGAGCCGGGATTGCTACCCTGCCGTATTCATTCTTTCTATCGCGGCCTGCCTGGCTTGTGGGCGTGTCTTGATCCTGGCTGCACTGGTTTGGAAGACGACGAGCGCGGCGGCCCCACGGGTAAGCTATACGGTCAGCCTAGGGAGAGTTGTGATCATTGCGGCGCTCGTGTTCTTGAACTCTACACCTGTCGCAATTGCGGCGCTGCTTACGCGCGAGCTTATACAGATAATGTTCAGGAACCAGATTTTCTGTGGATGGAACATGGCGGCGCATTTATAACTTCATCAGGCGAGGAGGTGGAGGAACTTGAACCGCTCGACCTGCTGCTAGAAGAGCCGACGGAACGCTCACAAGTTGAGCCGGTCGATCTCGACCTTATAACGGGGCGGCTCAAAATGAACCGGCTTGGACAACGCATCCGGACGGTTTATCTCAAGAAAAACCGTACGCATGATTTTGACGAGGAAGAGGAAGACGAGAATGCAGACGCAAAACTCGGCGAGTTTAAGCCGTGTGGCGTTTGCTTACAAATCGCCGGCTTTAACCGCACGACTGTACAAGATCATCAAACGAAAGGCGATGAACCATTCCGCGCATTGATAGCCAAGCAGTTGCAAGTGCAGCCGCCGAGCCCCGGCGTTCCAATAACTTCGTTCGCTCCGCTTAGGGGACGGAAGGTTTTGATCTTCTCAGACTCGCGCCAAACTGCCGCCCGATTAGCGCCAAATTTGCAGACATACTCAAACCAAGATGCTCTTCGTCCGCTTATCATTGCTGGTTATGAAATTTTACAGAGCTTTCCATCATTACAAAAGCGCCTTTCTCTTGAAGATTTGTATGCAGCGGTGCTAATCGCAGCAAAGAACCTCGGCATACGGCTTCGTCCGGCCCTAAAAGCTCACGAAAACTTCAATCTTGAGGCGATAGTCTCACAAAGGATTAATGAGGAAACCATAACGCAAGAAACGGAACTGCTAGATTTGTTATGGGAAGCACGTAACCATACGCCACCTGAGGCACTGATGCGTGGCATGATTAAGGTCATCATAGATCAATACCTTGGTCTCGAATCCCTCGCGCTTGCTTCAATCAGTGAAGCACAACCTCATACAGCGCAGATTACATCCTTACCCGATGTACCGGGAGTAGCTACCACGCCAGAAGAAAAACTCGCTCTCGCGCGGGAGTGGCTGCGCGCATGGCGGCGCCAAGGATTCTGGCTCAGTCGAATGACTGCATCTTGGTTGACCGGTAAAAATGCGATCAAACATCATAGCTCGGGTAAGTTTGACGCTATTGAAAGAATGCTACCAACCCCAGCCGCACGCACTGCGTTTAGAACACAGTGGATACCGAAATTGCTCGGTATGTTCACAGAACCCGTTGGTAAGAAATTCAAATTACTAGGAAGCAAGTTGTCACTCCGAATGGACGGTGAGTGGGCTTATTGCGAGCTATGCCGGACAACACAGCGCCCCTTTCCTGGTCGCAATATTTGCACCAACTGCGGCAAGTCACGTATCGAAATCATAAATCCATTAACCCATACTGTTTTCCGCGCGCGTAAAGGTTATTACCGCTCAAGCACTGAAGAAGCTATCAGTGCCGTCCATGCTGCGCCAATGGCAATGATCGCCGCAGAACATACAGCTCAGCTTAATATGGCGCAGGAAAAGGACGTCTTCTCGAAAGCTGAGGAGAATGAGCTTCTATTCCAAGACGTTGATCTCGGCATGGATGAGGAGAACCGGGAGCGCGCGGCGATAGACGTGCTTTCGTGTACGACGACGATGGAAGTCGGCATCGACATCGGCACGCTATCAGGAGTCGCATTGCGCAATATGCCGCCTGCTCGCGCGAACTATCAGCAGCGTGCCGGTCGCGCCGGGCGTCGTGGGAACGCGGTCGCAACGGTGACGGCTTACGGCAGCGCCGACAGCCACGACGAACACTACTTCACGCATCCTGACCAGATGATTCGCGGCGCAGTGGATGACCCGACTTTGACCTTGAATAACTATGATATCACGCGCCGCCACGTCACCGCCTATTTACTGCAACGTTACCATCAAGCGCGATTGCCAAATATCAAGCCAGAAGAACAACCGCACCTCTTTGAGGTGCTCGGGAGCGTCTCAGCGTTTAAGGACGCAAACGCAACTCTTAACATTTTCGATTTCGAGACATGGTTGCGATCAGAAGAAGATGATCTACGGCGCAACTTACAAAGTTGGCTACCAAAAGAGTTGGCCTCGGAAGACATTAAGAACCTATTAGCTGGTCTTGTCGAAGACACATTAAAACTGATCGGTAATGCTATCGAACATTCGCCCTCGAATAATTCACCGACAAATGTCGCAGTGACTACTGAGGTGCAAGCGGAAGAAGGTGAGGAAACACCTCGACCGGAAGTACTCGGAGAGACATTACTTGACCAATTGTTATACAAAGGCGTGCTGCCGCGTTACGCCTTTCCGACGGACGTTGCGACCTTCCACGTCTTTGACGAAAATAATTCCACTCGATTCAGACCTGCATTCCGCTTTACACCTTCACAGGGCTTGTCTGTCGCCCTGACGCAGTACGCACCTGGAAAAGAAGTATGGGTTTCTGGCAAACGCTTTACTTCAGGCGCAATCTACTCGCCCATGCGCGACGAGGATCTTTTCCGCGCGTGGGAAACACGCCGCTTCTATTACGAATGCCCTCGCTGCCATTACGCCGACACGGTTGAACGTATAGGGGCTAACTCCGAGGAGCAGCTAGACTGCCCCGCCTGCGGCGAGCAAGGCGCGTTCAGCCGCGCGCGCTGGTGGATGCGTCCGCCCGGCTTTGCGCATCCTGTCTTCATTGATGAAGACACGTCGCCCGACGATCAGCCGCCTAAGAGCTATGCCACGCGCGCGAAACTCACCGCGCCATCGCCGCTTGATGAGAACCTTTGGACGCCACTTAACGAGCGCCTGCGGCTTCACTACCTGCGGCAACATCTACTTGTAACGAATCGTGGCCCCCGTAACGAAGGGTATAGCTATTGCACAAAGTGTGGCGTTATTAGTCCGGCTTTCGGAGCAAAGGGCTTCGACGCAGCAGGCGATCACAAGAAACCGTATCCAGATGAACGCGACGGAAATTGCTCCGGCGGCAAAACGTCAAAGGGTATCGTACTCGGCACGGATTTCATTAGCGACGTTTTGTTGATTTCGTTGCAGGTGGAGCCGCCCGTTTACTTACCACCTGGACTGCTTGCCACCGAAATCGCTATGCGTACCCTCTGCGAAGCTCTCTCCAAGGCCGCTTGTTTGAAGTTAGAGTTGGAGACTACGGAAATACAGGCAGAGTTTCGCCCTGCATTAAACGGCAGGGGCAGCGAAGGACTGGAAGCGGAAATTTACCTTTACGACACTTTACCGGGAGGCGCAGGCTTCGTGCGCCAAGCTGGGAGCCTAGGTCTTAAACTCTTTGAAGAAACACTGCGCATCCTTGAGCAGTGCCCCGACGATTGCGACTCAGCTTGTTACAGATGCTTACGCAGCTACAAGAACAAATTTGAACATCATCTACTTGACCGGCACATCGCGCTGAGCCTCCTACGGTATCTCTTATACGGAGACTTCCCAACTTTGAACCCCGCTCGCGCTGACCACTCTACCGAGATGCTTTTCAATGATCTTGAGCGGCAAAGTGCGCCGGGGATCGAATTCAAACACAAAGCCACCGTCGTTATACCTGGCTTAGGCGAGTTGACTGCGCCAATACTCGCAACTCGAGATAACGGCGCACAAACAATTATTGATGTGACTGGGCCGCTAACGCCGAAACATTCAGGCAACCCTGTTTTACTTGAGGCGGCAGAAGTCTCTGCTACTCATGTGCATTTAGTTGACGAACTTCTTATTCGCAAAAATCTGCCGTGGACGACAAGCGAGTTACTCAAGAAGTTTGGCGTGAGTTGAAGATGAAATGAGTGAAGCCGAAATCGATGCTATTTGGTATGTACGTCTGCCTAGCAATTGGGCTGAAGCACCTGAGTGGATGAGTTTTTCGCGTTTGCGCGAAATCGAAGCGTGTCCGCGTAGTTGGTCCCTTGCCTCAGCAACGTACCCCGAAATATGGTCTCGGCGTGGTTACCCGCCGAAGGTTTATCTGGCTCCGCTCGCTGGTCAAATAATTCACGCCGCTCTTGAAACAATAGTTAACGCGCTCAACTGCGCAGGCTGCGTATCAGTTAAAGATGAAACTTTCGTGTGCGTAATGCGTGAGTTGGGTGGTTATACGAGGATCGTCGAAGGAACTATTAAGAAAATCTGCAATGACCTTCAAGACAACCCTCGTTTCACCGCTAAGTCTAAATATATTTCTACAAAACTACGCGACTTAGTGCCTGCGTTACGCGAGCAGTTGCAGATTTTGACTGGGAAATTGCGACTACGAGGCGGAACTTTGGCTACAAGAGTAGGCGGAGCGCAGAGCGCCACTAGGGACATCCGCCCTGCTTTGAGTAACGGCACTTACTCGGAAATTGAACTCCGTGCTGACCGGTTGCACTGGCGCGGGTTCGCTGATTCGTTGATGTTGTCGGACACATCATGCGAGCTTGTTGATTACAAAACCGGAACGCCCAAGCCGGAGCATGAGGAACAAATTCGACTTTACAGCTTACTGTGGGCACGCGACGTACAACTCAATCCAAAGGGCAGAGCAGTTGATCGCTTGACGTTATCGTACCCAAACACAGATATTGCAGTGAAGCCGCTAACGGACTCCCAACTGAACATTTTAGAACAGGAAATTATTTCACGGACGCAGATTGCGCTCGCTCTAGCACAACAAACTCCGCCACTGGCAAAGCCTAATATAAACAATTGCGGATTCTGCCCAGTACGGCAGTTATGCGATGACTATTGGACCCCCCAAGCGCAACAACTCTTAGCTCAGGAAGTTCCGCATGAGTCACCAGCAGTCGGCGAGCATTTAATTGATCTTGAAGTTGATCACCTTGAGCAACAAACCCCATCGAGTTGGTCTGCAATTGTGCTTCTCTGCCGTGCTATACCTGCCGGTTGTCATGTTTTGATTAGGCTTTCTGAATCAAATCTATTTCTGCAAAAAATATTCAATACGGGCAGAAGGATCAGAATTCTTGATGCATTGTTAATTGACCAGCCTGAAGATGTACCCACTCCGTGTGCTCATTTAACCAAAACGAGTGAAGCTTTCATTGTGTGATATTTGTTATGAACTTATTAGTTCGTAATAGATAATTATCAATCGGCGGCGAACAAATATCATAACGTGTTATTTATTGCGTATAAAACCTCAAGCTACGCTTATGGTCTGAAGAAAGAAGATGACTTAGCCCCAATTAAATTTCAGTAATCAACTAATAAAGGAGTGAAGTCACATGGAATATACGAGGCACTATTATGTCACCGTGCGAAATTCGCTAACTACGAAAGGGGTTAAGTTGGACGCTATCATTGAAGATGTGAACAGCCACATTACAGAACGGAATGGAATTATTCTTGCCGATGGCCAAATCCTAAGAAACAAAATATCAGTCCCCGACATATTAGATTATTGTTTCCACGACAATGATGTTCAGGATATCTCCCCAAGAGAATGGGGGCAAAAGCACAGAGAATATTTTCATCTTGAAAATCCATATCAATTATCTGAAGAGCATGGTGAATACGGTTATAGCTGGATAGTTATTGAAAGTCACGAAAAATATATTGAGGAGTCTGAGAGAATATTAGCATTATTGCATGGAGGCAAAGACGGTAGACCATTTTATTGCTCCTGTCATTACGCACAAGTTGTTTACACATCTAAATGTAGATTTGTTTGTATGATGTGTGGAATGCTTCATTGCGTGTTAGAAGCGGAACTAACTCGCGGCTTCAAGCAACCGATGACCGCAGAAGAATGGTTTGACTATTTTGATAGTGAAGGGACAAGGCAAGAAGAAGAAATTGAGCTTGACATAATAGATTTTCAAGATATTGAAACCTGTTCGAAAATATGGATTACTGACCAGTATGAAGAAGCATCTAGAGAATTAACATTTTTTGCTCGGTCAACGCCAGAAGAGTTCGAGAAGTATCGAGGTAGTATTATTACACCAGAGATTCTTATAGAAGCCGGATTTTCTCCTGTCTATGAACCGCCTCCACCAGCCTATCAAATCTCTGGTGTAAAGCATGATATTGATATTGTTAGTAACGCATTCGGATCATTTGAGGAAGGAGTAATTGCATATCAAAGTGGAAAAACACAGGTAACGCAACTAAAGCTCGCTACACTACAGTTATTCCATGCTGTTGAGTTACTTCTTAAAATCCGGCTTGAACAGGTAAGCCCCAACGCTTTGGCTAATAATCCTAATAATCCAACCGTATTAAAGTTGCTGACTGAGAAAGGAGTAAGTATAGCTGACGATGAGCGTAAAACTATCGTTTCACTAAGGAAGCTTCGTAACTCTTTGCAGCACGATGAAGGCAGGTTCAATTACCGTTCTGTCCTCAAGCTATTACGCAGTACGTTGATATTTATTGAACGATTCTCGTATGAAGAGCTTCATATTTGGGTTGCCGATGCTGTTACTTCTAACGCTTGGCAAATTCTTCTTCATTTAGAACCAATTCAATCTAATGCAGTGAAATTATCCATAGAAGCAATTAAGCAAATAGAAGAGACGGGCGAGTACGAAATAACTTCTTGCCCGCGTTGTGGT
The DNA here is from genome assembly GCA_963848875.1 of uncultured Acidobacteriota bacterium. Lineage (GTDB taxonomy): Bacteria > Acidobacteriota > Blastocatellia > Pyrinomonadales > Pyrinomonadaceae > QHXM01. The sequence goes on along the minus strand of CAWKFJ010000005.1, from coordinate 715,970 downwards.
AGGGATACGTTGATTTCGGCATTTATGCGTGGCTCACTATGTATCTTCTGCCGACATAGACCTACAGTCGAAGAGTTATTTCCTGATGAGTTCAGTAGTGGTGAGTTGTAAAGCTACGCTTGACGCTAGCACATTGGCGGCTCTCTAAACTAAACGACACCCTCGTCTAAATAACAAATGTTAAGTATCCAGCGTCAGGAAAGTATGTTGATATACTCGTTGAACGCTAATTTGAATGGTTATATAAACTCCAACCTGAGCTAATTATAATGGCTAACAAAGAACATCTTATGATTCTGAAGGATGGAGTTGATGCTTGGAATCGATGGAGGGCAGATAATATAGGAATATTACCTGATCTCAGCGGTGTAGACCTTGTTAACGAAAGCCTTACCAGAGCAGATTTAACTATGACTGATCTCAAGGGCGCAAGATTGTGGATTGTTAATCTAGTTGAAGCAAATCTCTTTAAGGCTGACCTGACCGGTGCAGATCTAAGTGGAGCAATCTTAGTTGGAGCAAACCTTAGTTATGCAAACCTAAGCAATGCAACATTGGATGGCGCTGAACTCGTAGATACGAACTTCGGGTATGCGAATCTTAATGAGGCGAGTTTCATCAGCGCAATTGTAGGAGGAACGATTTTTGTTAGCAATGATCTTAGTCAAGTTGCAGGCCTTGAGACAGTAGTTCATTGTGGGCCATCAAGTATCGGAGTCGATACTATTTACATGTCCAAAGGGGAGATTCTAGAGGATTTTCTAATTGGAGTTGGATTATCGAATGATTTCGTAAATTATCTGCTGTCTGTGGAAATTAAACCGCTCGACTTTTATAAGTGCTTCATCTCTTTTACCGAATCAGATAATGAATTTGCCGAGAGACTTTACAACGACCTGAAAGCATTCGGCGTTAAATGTTGGCGATGGAAAGAAGATGCTAAATGGGGTAGAACCTTGATGCGCTCAATTGATGAAGCTGTGAATGCCTACGATAAAGTTGTCGTCATTTGTAGCGAGAAATCACTTATGGCACCAGCAGTACTTAGGGAAATTGAACGTGCTTTACAAAAGGAAGATGAACTTGAGCGGCGGAGTGAAGTAGACGAGGTTCTTTTTCCAGTTCGTTTGGATGATTACATTTTTACAGGGTGGCATCACCATCGGAAGTCAGATGTTGTTGCAAAAAATGTTGGGGACTTTCGCAATTGGAAGGATTCAAAAGTATATAGACTTAATTTAGAGCGGCTTCTTCGAGACTTGAAAGCTCAATAGAGTCTTTAATCTAAGAAGATTCCAGAAAGGTAATGTTCTAAGATGGATACACTCCGGTACATAATTCTCTGGGCCGCATTACCGCTGGCGATATTGCTGATCGTAACAACAATTGTTGCCCTTCGAGCAGTAATTAAAGCCCAACTTGGGGACGCCATGGTCGAGTAGTGTCAGGTGAGATTGCGCTTACACTTCATCGGCCCCGAGAGCAACCCCCTCCCGACCTATCCGATTCGCGTGAGTCTCTTTCGTGCAGCTTGTGCGCGCCCTGCTGATCGCGTTCGACGCCCGTTCTGCTTACTCGCTGGAGCGCACTCGCTTCCGCGCGCTTTGCCTCGATCTCTTTCCGAATCTGGTCGGACCTTTCCTGCGACGCTTGGCTGGGCGAAAGTACTTCAACCGTCCTTGCCGGCTGCCAGGCGGCGTCCCTCTCATCAACCAAGCGTTGTGCAGCGGTGCAGGCGGAGAGCCACCGCTCCCTGCTCCCGCCTATCTGCTTGACGGCGTAGTCGCGAATCTCTTGTATCTCACCGCGCGTCAACTCCGGCCTCGCCGGCGCGTGGTCACCTAAACTTCTGCCCCTCTCGCGGCACTCCAGCCTTATTGCCCCCGCCGCCTCGCAGAAGGCTTCACGGCCTGCGACGTCAGATCGCAGATGCCGGAAGTAAGCCTCCCTTGTCTCGGTGAGTTGCTCTCGGAAGCGACGGTGAGCCGCTGTCTCAGCCAGCTTGCCGATAACTCCCCTGATGCCTCCCCACGGGCTCGCCTGCTCGAGTGTGAGGGCGATGTCACGCCCCACTCCGTCAAAGGCCGGCAGCAAGGTCTTGTCTGGGTTCTTGGCTTCCACACTGAGGAACTGCCTAGCTCTATCCGCGCTCACTTCAGCCTTGAGTTCGACGCCGGCGTATTTCTCTTCGAGGCGTCGGACGTGGCTTCCGTCGCCCATCAGACGCGCGTCCCGTAGCGCCTGACCGAGTTCGATCTCGTAGGCCGTCCTGAGCAACTCAGGGTCGCGTGAGGCTTCCGCACATCTCACCATCTCGCGCAGTTCGTCCGGGGTCATAGCGACGTCCGGCATTTTGAATCCCAGACGCTCGCGCGCCGCGGCCTCCGTCGTTACACGCTCCTTCAGCGAGCGAGCCTCGTCTTCGGCCTCTTTACGCCGCAGGGGTATGCTAGCCCGCTCGGCGGCGACCTGATCCTGAACGTGTCGCTTGAGGTCTTCCAGACCGCGAACGTCTTGTTCCCGCCTGAGACCGTCGCCGATTTGCGTCTCCACAGCAGCCAGCGTGACTTTGTGCGTCGGCGACACCCAGCGGTGGGGCGCGGCGTTGAAGTTCCCTTCCGCGGCTCGCAGTGTTGTGGCGCGTGCTTTGGACAATTCAAAGTCGGCGATCATCCGCTGCGCCTCATCGTCGGGGAGAGCGTGGGCGGCAGGCCCCGGCGGCTGCTCCGTCGTCACGATTGTACCTTGCGTCGTGGCGTTTTGACGCGTGATGACTTCGCGCTGCCGTTCGCCAGCGACAGGATGATTACGCTCTCCTGTAACAACAGGGCTGTGCTTCTCCTTAGCTTCCTCGGCTCGGTGTATGTCGCCGCGCGATATTAATTCTTTCCCACTTTGGATCGGCAGGTCTTCTGACTGGTCAGGGATGATCTGCGCGCGGGACACTTCACGCTCGATTCTCTCACGCAAGGATTCGGGGAGACGCTTGGACACGAGTTTGAGGTAATTCCGCTCATCCCCGGTCAGCCGGTACGGCGGCTCGTTTGTTCCTTGAGCCGCGTGGTGTGCGCGGCAAATTTCAGCTTCATGTTGTGCGCGGGCGTACTCCTCGCGGGCGACAATCAACTGCTCCTTCGCTTGCTGCTTCTCTTTCCGCGGCCTCGCAGCGGGCGAGGTGGATTCGTTGACGGCGAGTTTCGCCTCGGCCACCAACTCACGGCCAAGACTTCTCGCAGTCTCCTCCGTAGAAAGTAACGCGCTCGGTGTCGCCGCTAGCGGTGCCTGTGCCCTCGCCTGTTTACTCGCTTGCGACTTTCGGCCGGTATGCGTCGGGCGAGATTGTGCCGTAGGTTGTTCCTGGTCCTCAGTCTGTATCCCGAAATCGAAGACGAGCTGTTCGCCCGTCGAGGAGACCGCTCCGTCGAACGGCAGAACAGTTTGCGCGGCTGTGTGAGTGATTGTGGACGGCTCGCGCGTATCTTTCGCCTTGTGCTTCTCGGCCCCGAGGATGGCGCGCTCGTAAGTCTTCAACTCCTGCTGCTCCGATACAGTAATTACCTCGGCCGGCATCCCGCGCTTCGTCTCGCGCTGACTTTTTGCTCTCCTCTCAGCGGCGTCGTCGAGCCTCTCACGTAGCCACCGCGCGACCTCATGTGCGGTGGCTATCTCCTCCATCCGCGCCTGCGTCGCCTCCAGCCACGTGGCCTTCATCTCTGCCACTCGCGTCTGCGCCATGAGTCGTCCACACCAGCGGTCGTCGAAGGGACGGAAGATAAGCAGCGTGTCATGATGATCGCCCCAGCGGTCTGGCTTCGGTGGCAGCGGCTTCTTCGCCTTGGCCGCCTTCTCGGCTCGGTCGTTCCACCCACGCGTTTCTTCCTTCAGCTCTATGTGACGGGTGTAGATTTCGGGGACGCCGAGGCGCTCGGCGCAGACGCGCATCCAGCCCTCGTCCAGCCTGAAGTAGTCCTGCCCGAGATCGAGTTTCCGGTCGTCTAGTTGGCGGGCGTGGACGTAGATGTGTGCGTGGCGGTGCTCTGTATCGTCGTGGATCGCCGCGAAGGCCGGGCACAGTTGGAAGTTCTCTCGGAGGAAGGTGTTCACCATCTCCTTCAGTTCGCGGATGGAGACCTCCCGCCCGACAGTGACGATGATGCGGAGGTGGGAGAGCCCACCCCGGCGCTCCTCTAAGTCGGCGAGCGCGCTGAAGTGTGCGACCAGGTTCTCGCGCTTCTCATCGACAGACAGCCTTTCCGCCAACCGCGGCGCGGAGCCCAACCCCATGTGATGGGCCGAGAGCGTGAGCGATCTGCCTTCGAGGAGCGCTCGCCCCTCTTTGGTTTCCCAAATGCCGTACCCGTCGTCGGCAACGAACCAGGGCACGTTCCAGCCCCACACGGGGTCGTCATCCACAGCCCGCCCGGCGGCTCCCTCGGTCACCTCTGCCAGCCGTCCGTCTCGCTCGGCGTCGCGCGTCGGCTCCTCCCGGAGGCTGCCGATATACATGGCGTTCGACGCGCCGCCCTTGATGTGAGGACTTACTTTTGCGACCGCCCGTTCCACGAAGCACCCATCTTTCTGAGGAAGGTGGCGACCTCGGCGAGCGCCTCGTCCAGCCTGTCTGAAGCCGCCACACCCGCGTCGGAGTCCATCTCCTCCCGCAGCCGTTCGAGCTGGTGGCCGAGCCTGCGCACCTGCATGACGGCGCTGGTGCGTGTCTGCCACAACTGCCCGCCGATGTGGAGGGCTGCGCGGAGTTCCCCAGCCGTCCGAAAATCGCCCAGCATAAGTGCTGCGGTGACCATCAGGCGCGCTTCAGACAGCCCCGCGTCCGAGGCCAATTTTTGGATCGCCTTGCGCTCCGCGGGGCTTCTCCGCACCGGGATAGGTTTAGTCAGCTCTTTCTTCTTACTCATGTAAAGGCTTTAGTGCATGTAATTTATCCGAGAAACCGGGCTCTGGCGATATCGGTCATCCATATCTGGCTTCAACAATGGTGTTAAAGCAAGATACAGAATAACAAAAATTGTTTGTCAGTCAATCTTTAAAATTTGAAGGCTGGAGAATTTAGTTCAGGATCAGGATTACAGTGTATCCGGCTGTTTGCTGGTGGGTTGGGGCGAAGGAAGAGGCGATAGGCATGAGCCTGATAGGCAACAAGGCAGTCAGAGAGTTTCAGGGCGTAAAGGATAGGCGAGGCCGGTCGGAATCCGGTCGTCGGACGGAGAGGCAAACGCGGGCGGGCGGGCTACCGTGGGTCAAAACGTGGCGGGCGTGTGCGGGCTTGTGCCCGGTCCTACCATGAGTATGAGGGTGCCCAGCTTATTTCGCAGAGCGGCAGTGCCGCGCAGAGTTCGATGGCACCTTCCCGGCTGATCTTGGTGTGCGAGACGTTCAGGTGGCGTAGCTTCCGCATCCGTTTCAGGCGTGGCAGCGCCCCGTCCCCAACGGGCGTGCCGTGCAGGTCGAGGCGCTCCAGCGCCGGCAACCTGTCGAGGTGGGCGAGCGCGCCGTCCGCCAGTTCAAGGTTGAGATAGAGCGCCAGGTCCCGGAGCGAGGGGAGCGGCGGCAGGCACGCCAAGCCCCCTTCTGTTAGGTCGCAGCCCGAGATGTCTAGGCGTTCGAGCAGCAGCATCTCACCGAGGTGAGCTAGGCCTTCGCCCGTGATGCGGTTACACGACACGTCGAGGTGCTCAAGCCAAGTCAGGCTCCTGAGGTGTGCGAGGCTCGGGTCGGTGATCTCGCAGCCGCAGAGCAGGAGCGCCTGCAAGTCTCGCGGCCCCAGCCCAGATAGTGCCTTCAGACCGTGCTCGCTTATCCATTCCTCGACGTACAGCACCAGCCTGTGGCCGGCGGGCACTCTCACTTCTCCCCGCGCGAGACCCAGCCGCCTCATCTCTGAGACGCTCCAGGCGCTGGCCGGATAGGGCTCAGTGAATAGTTCTCCTAATATCCTGTTCTTCGGGAACCTAACGTTGCGGGCAGGGCGGTCAGGTGAAGGGTCGAGATTCCAGGCGGCGCCGCCCGCGAGTCGTTCATCCACGTCGGGGCGAACTGGGTGCGGCGCGTGAAAGATCGAAGTTGTGCGGCTCCTCCGCTCGCTCATGATCCTGCTTCCGAAGTGCCGAGTCCCAACGCGGAGGTTGGGTCTTGGGCGGTGTGCATCTCCCAAAGCAGTTCCGACAGGTCGCGCAGCGTTGTCTCTTCCGTGATCGTGCGGGCAGTCCGCTCTCGACGGAGCGCGGCGAAGAACGGAGTCCAGTCGGGCATAGCTGCCTCCCCGGCTGTACGGGATCGCGCCTCACGGCATATGAGCGAGAACGCCCACGCCGTCTCCGAATCCGCGAGGCCGGTGAGCGGCGCGAACAGCCGGAGAAAGCCCTCGTGTGTATCTGATGAGCCTTCTCCGAGAATCCTCTCCGCTTGGCTGAGGGTCAGGTGGCCGAGCTGTGCCCAGGTAAGTCTTATGCCTTCGTACCCGCAGAGAATATGCCCTCGCTCGCAGAGTGAAGTTTGATGTTGTTGTCTGGATTGATCATTCATCATGCGTTTGTTTCCTTATCTTGCCGTCCGTCGACACGCACCTTCTGCCGAGCGCCGAATTTTCATGTGTTATCTGCTTCGGCGGCACCGGGTGGGCGGCACGCCGTTCTGAGTCCGGCGCGGGTAGTGCCTATACCTTCGACTACCTGTATAGAAGGACTGTTACGTGCCGATTAAGACGGATGTCGCTTTTGCCGACGTGGTAAGTTATCAAGAGGGCGTCGAGCAGGGGCGTTCGACCGGGTTTTGAGGGAGAGGTGAGACTTCCCTCGCTCATCCAGCATAAAGTAAGGGCGCGCGAAAATTCAACTTACTTTTTGAAACGTAGCTGGGTGTTAATGTGCCCGTCATGACTATTCACTCCCACTCGGCTCGCTTTCATCGGCGAAGCTCATGCGGTAATAGATCTCGCGGACGAGTTCGACATCGCGCATGCAGTAGTCGGCTATCTCTTGGTGGCAGCCCTCGCAGAAGCGGTCGTAAACGACCGCGCCGTCAATGCCCTGCACCTTCGAACTCTCCAGCCCTAAGACTTTCGCCAGCCGGTCGAGCGAGATGAACTTGCGTGGCGACCATTTGTTCCACTGGTGCATCGTGTCGAAGATGGGCCGCGAGCGGTAGCGGGCGAAGGAGAGTTCGACCGACGGGCGCACGCGCTGGATGACGCTCCGCTTGTAGAGGAATGGCAGGTCGAAGTCGAACACGTTGTGGCCGACGACGAGGTCACGCGAGACGTTGAAGCCCCTGAGCAGCTTCCATAAGCCGCGCAGCGTGCGCGCCTCGTCCAGGTGGAACATCATGGTTTGGCGCTCGCGGCCGAACAGCCCGCGGTGGATCACTTGGGTGTCCTGTTCGACGATTACTCCTATCGTTAGGACACGCCCAAAGTCGCCGTCAAGCGCGAGTCGCCGGAACTCTTCGTCCGAGCAAGCAGCGACTTCCTCCGGGAGTGTGACCGCAGACATAGCCTTATCTGGAGGCAAGGTCTCTATATCTACAAAAATCCGCCGCATCATCCTCTGGGCTACTCAGCTACAACCAGTGTGTTTTATGACTTATACATTGTCCTAACTACGCAACTAACGCTGCGCATCATACCTTAACTCCAAGCTGGCGGTATATATATTTCTACCTTCGGGTCGCGAACTTATGAAAGTACTGATTCTATTTCTTTGGGTTGGACGGCTTCGCGCGCTTTCTCTTAATCATACTGTCTTTCGGGTCGGCAGGTAATTTCTCTGGCAAATCCATCTCGTCATCAATCAAGGCTTCAAGAAATTCCCCATGCCCCGTCGTTGAAATCACTCGTGCGTAACGCAACAGCAGATCGAGCGGCGGCTCGCCGCCGACCCCGCGCTCGAAGCGTGAAATCTCTTCACGAAGCAACTGACCCTCAAGCCCCAGTCGCCTGACCATTTCATTCTGTGAGAGACCGAGTGCTGCACGTATGTGAGCTAACTTTTCACTTAGTCTTCGCGGTCGCTGACGAGCACCTCTTCCCATCAGGGCAACCTCCTCCCTGATGAGACACAGCCGCTCGAGTCAATTTCGCGCTTGCTACTAGAGATAAATATCTCTAGTATTGTATCGAGTCTTGTTTCCGCCGGGAGTTCAGATCTTATGAACCCTGCGGCGGCCCACATCATGAGTCATGTGGGGACGAACCAGACAAGATACGAAGCGCCCTCAAAGTGCGACTGCTGCGTGACAGACCATCGCAGATGATAAGACCTCCTGCAAATTATTCAAGTACTAAGTGCACGGTGGATAGGCAGGAGGCTCTCGGTGATAGGCGTAAAGGTGAAAATGGTATGACCCACCAATTATCCTTGCCTCGCTATCAAGCTTCGATCATCGCTCTGCTGTTCTTCATAACACTCGTCCTAGGATTTAAGGCACAGGGAGCTTGGATTACCTTCACGGGGCCGGACGGGGATTTCACCATCTCTTTTCCGGGCGCGCCGGAGCGCGAGACGAAGATCACGCCGCAGAAGCCTTTCACCGGACAGAAGGTCGAACTACTCGTCTATAAAAACAACAAGCACTCCTTCATCGCCGGCTACAAAGATCTTCCTCCCAGAGCTGGCATGTTGAACGTGGAGACAATCCTGACCGAATACGAGCGCGGGCTGTTCGTGGACGGGTGGCTGGTCGCCGGCAGGACATCGCTCACGGACGGCGGTTTCCAGTACGAGGCGGTGATGAACCTGCCCGGCGGGAATGTGAGGGAGAGGCCGCAGGCACGTATGCGGTCTCGCGTCTACTTCCGCGGGCGCCGGATGTACACTCTCTCGGTCATGTCCGCCGATGTCGGCGACTTCACGCCTGACGCGCCACGATTCTTCTCTTCGCTACGCTTCCTGAAGTCAACGCTCGCGCCTCCAGCACCGCGCAGGCAGGCACTCACGCCGAATGAAGTGAATGCAGCGCGGGCTTCCCTGAGAGAACTCCGCAGGCTCGCAGCCTCCGAGCCCGTCGCGCCGTCTTACGACGACTACGTTAGGTTGCTGCTCGCGGTGAAGGGTGAGGTTGATGGTTATCTGGATGACCTTCCGCCGGGCGAGGTAAGGGACGAGATCGGACTGGCGCTGGAGGCTTACCAAGATCTTCAGCTCGCATGGAACACGACGAGGGGGCTGCTGGCCGCGCCGGTCATCGGCTACGAGCCGCAACGCACGCTAATCGTCAAATACGGCATCCCCATCGACCAGCGGGGCGACATGCCGTTGATGGACTTCAAGGGCGCGGTCTCCGCGATCTTCAAGGCTGCGCGAGAGCACGTCGACCGCGCGTCGGCGCTACTGCGCCGATGAAGGGTGGACACAGCACGGAGCCACGTGATCATATGAAAGCAGTCATCAGCGTAGCGAACATCGCCTCTGGGGTTGGCAAGACGACGACCGCGATACACATGGCGGCGGAGCTGGCCCTGCGCGGCTACGACACGATTCTTATCGACGCCGACCCGCAGGCCGAGGCGACGGCGCGACTGGTCGGGACCGAGGCGGTGAGGTTCTCGCTCGCCGACGTCCTGCACGAGCCCGAACGGAGCCGCCCCTACTTCCCCGGTGAGCGCCCGGTCAGCCTTGCGGAGGTTCTGGCACCGACCTCCCTCATGTCATTGCACCTTGCGCCTTCGACGATCAGGCTGGCGGCGGCCGAGGGCGACGACGCCTTCAACTCCCAAGAACTCAACTCTCAGCTTCGCTCCCTCGACGCCCCTTGCGACTTCGTGGTCATCGATGTGCCTTCTTCGCTCGGCCCCATCTCGGCGGCCTGCCTGTCCGCCTCGACACACCTACTCGTTCCCGTCGCGCCGCGCGGCCAGGGAGTGCTGGGGCTACGCCACCTGATTGAAAACATCGAGTTGTTGTGCGGGCACGGGGAAGTAAAGCTGCTCGGCGTCGTGTGTAATCTGTTCGAGTGCCGGGAGCATTCCTCCGGGGAGTTTTACGAAGGGCTGAAGCGCGGGTGGGGCGACCGAGTCTTCGAGACGATCATCCACCGTGATGACATTGTGGAAGGTTGCGCCAAGCGTCGCATGCCGGTGCAGGCGCTCGCGCCGCAGTCCACAGCCGCGACCCTTTACTCACAACTAGCGGACGAGATCACGGCTCGGCTCACCACCGCCCCATACATAGCCGGGCACAGGGGCGCCCGGTTCAGTCAGGCGTGAACTTTGCTCCGTACAGTTGCGGTCAAGAAGCCTTGTCTCCTATGGCCGGCTATACGCCCCGCCCGTGCTCCTCATCCGCCGGCCCGCGGGTAACATCTATGACGCGCGCCGTCAGGATTCTCCTCGCCGAAGACGACAAGCTGGTGTTGGGAGTCATACGGGAAACGTTCGAGTCGGAAGGCTGGGAGGTGGTCGGCTGCGAGGTCGGCACCGCGGCTTTGGCGGAGGTCGAGGGCGAAGGGCGCTATGACCTCATCATCACTGACTACCATATGCCGGGTGCCGACGGGTTAGAGCTTGTCCGTGCGGCGCGTAGGCTTGCGCGCCGGAGCGGTACGCCGATCATCATGCTCACGACAAGCTCGGTCGAGGGTGAAGCTTGCGCGGCCGGGGTTGATCTGTTCCTGAGGAAGCCGGAGGACATCGGCCGACTGGCCGAGGCAGTCAAAGTACTCCTCGGTGCCGGCTGAAGAGTGACCGTCTACTCCGAGGCTATTCTTCTTCGAGCAGCTTAGAGAATACCGGACGAAATTGGCCAACATGGGGCGGCTCTGAAGGGTCATGAGTGAACCTGCTGCGTGCGATCAGCCTCCTGGCAGGGGTCGGGCGACGTCGCGCTATTTGCCTTTGGGGAATCTATTTTTGTGGCTCTCCGCGCTTCTTGCGCCGAGTAGCAGACGCACGCTTAATACCTTCATGCTTCGGAGCACAGGGCAGCTTGTCGGGCAAGTCGAGATCGTCATTGATAAGCACGTCCACCCACACGCCCGCAGCTTCAGCGTATTTCAACAGCGTCAGCAGCGACGGCTCGCGCACCCCACGCTCGTAAGCTGAGACTTCCTCTCGCGTCAGCTTATCGCTCAATCCCAAGCGCCGCAGCATCTCATTCTGAGACAGGGCGAACGTCTTACGAATCTTGGCGAGCTTCGCGGCTAACCGTGTCGGCCTCTCCCTCTTACCTTTGCCCATCAGAAGTTTCCCCCTGACAGGCTGCATCGGCTCGTTTTGCCCGCGCTTCTAGGAACAATTGTTCCTAACGTGATATAGTGCCGATGTGTCGCCCGGAGTTTTGCCGCTCTTGGCTCCGGGGCGACGGCCATCATCTGCAATGTCGAACCGCTTTACGCATCGGTCTTTGCGGGAGGGTGTCGCCGCCACACACGGCCAGAATACCAAAGAGCTAGGGTTATCAATGCCGGCAGCATCTTAGAGCAAACTGCGAACCCGACCAAGTAGTTTTGCCTCACCAACGAACGCCGAAGGATGAGCAGATTTAGCTATCGCAGGAGAACCTTTCTCGCGCCGACCTCGACGGGCTTCACCTCTTACGTGCTGGCCGAAGTCGAGTCGAGCGACGGCGGGGAATACAGGTGCGGCCATTACATGCTCACCTTGGCCGATTGCCGCCGGCGCATTGACCTTGAGTTTGTTCTGAGCACCGCCCTCAAGCGGCGCCAGAGTCTAGCGAAGATTGATCTTCTCTTGGAAGTCCTGACTAAGTTCCGCGCCGCGCTCGCGGCTGAGGCGGAATTGATCGCAGAGCGCGAGCAGGAAAAGAAGGCTGAGGCCACGAAAAAGAGAAGGGCGAAAAAGAGCTGAGACTATGAGCTGTAGCACGGCAGGTAGGCCGCTAATTAACAAGTGCCGCCGTGCGCGAGACCGCCGCGCGAGAACGAGCGAGGGCGCGGTGGTCTCTGCTTTCCATGTAACCCGCTCGCTCGCTGCCGCTCGCATTAGCGCGCCCTAGTTTTTCTCCCTTTTTTCGAGCGACGGCGGGCTATCTTGGGCCTCTTTAGTTCCGGGATCACGAAGGCGCGATAGCCGTGAGAGTTTCTCTTTTCTCCGTTGTAGCGCAGGTCTGTAAACAGATCGGCTATGTATTTCGGCTCACCGCCGCCCTCCGCTCTCTCCACGCGACAACCCCAGGTCTTCGGCCACCTCACGATCACGATAGAGGTATTCGTTAGGGACTAAGACGACGAACTCATCCCCCGACTTGCCACCTGTGACAGGTCGCTTTGTACCGGTATTCGGAGCCGCCCGAAGACGCCTTTTACTCATTCGCGCCGCACGATCTCGCGGATGCGGTCGGCGGTGGGCGCGCCACTAGCTTCAATAAGGACGTTTAGACTAACCGCGCCGATTTTGCATCTTCCCAGGCGGGTATTAGCAGTAACAATACGATTTCATTATCACTCTTCTGGAACAGGGGCGGTAATCGAAGTATACTCTAAACGGCCACTACACACGGCATCATAAGGGTGCCGCCCGTCAATTTTTTCTTCTTCCGCTTCAAAAATTACCGAGCAAAAGTGCGTCCGGTTTCTGCCGTAGTCCCCTACCTTGAACAAGGAAAGGGGCTGGCGAGCGAGCCGTCCGCCCGCGCGACCGGTAATCTGAAAGCCACCCTCCTCTTCGAAGTAAGGGGAGAAAATGAAAAAGGGTGAGATCTGTCTCGAAACACTAATACTGGCTGAACAGCTTGAGCGCATCGTTCAGCATTTCGTCGAAAAACATCAGCCGAGAGCCGACGTGGCTGTGTCAACGCCGCCGGTATGGATGACGGAGAAGCAGTTGGCCGAGTACTGGCAACTGCGCACGCCGGACGGGGAGGCCACTGTACATTCAATCAGAAAGTGGACTGCGCGGCCTGAGAGCGAACACCCGCTGCCCTGCGCGTCGATGGGCGAGATGCGCCGCTACCACCGAGAGGAGGTGGACCGGTGGGCCAGAGAGGAAGCCGCTCGGCAAAGGGAGAAGAGGGAACGTGAGCTGAAGCTCGTGAAGAGGCGCGCGAGCTAAATATTTCGCGCCTGAACACCTTGTGATATGCTCCATCACGCTTTGATGGCTGCCATCACAGGAGAAGAAACATGGCAGTCTACAAACGTTTCAACGGTAAGCGGATCAGGCCGTCTGATCCGGACTGGGACAGGGGCACGTGGGTGGTCGAGTTCAACCTGCGCGGTCACCGCATTAAGGAAGCCATACCGGAGGCGCAGACGAAGAAGCAGGCCGAGCAGGTCGAGACGCAGATCCGGCAGGCGATCTTTGACAGAAAGTACAACCGCGCGTCCGCCGTGACGCGCTTCTCAGACTTCGTAGATAACGTGTTCGTGCCGTGGGCGCGCGAGAACAAGCGCAGCTACAAAGACGACGAGCAGAGGGCGGAGAGGCTCAAGGAGTTCTTCGGGCATCGGGCGATCAGGGACATCACGCCGATGCTTATCGAGAAGTTCAAGAGCGAGCTCCGCAAGTCGGACAGCAGGCTCAAGCACCTGTTCTCTCCGAGCACGGTCAACCGTTATCTGCAAGTCCTCTCGCGTATTCTCTCGATGGCCTATGAGAACGGCATCGTGGACTCAAACCCGATGTCGAGGGTCAAGCGCCTCAGGGAGCCCGAGCCGAGGCAGCGCTACTTGAACCAGTACGCGAGCGACGAAGAGGAGCGGCTAATGAAGGCCCTAACGGGCTACGGCGAACACGTGGTAGCGCTGGCGGAGTTAGACCTTGAGGTGGGGATGCGGCTCGGCGAGTTGCTCGAGGCCCTGTGGGCGGAGGTGGATGAGGTTAACCGACTCATCTCCGTTATCAAGACCAAGAACGACAAGCCGCGGCTCATTCCCTTGACCAAGCGGGCACTCGCTATCCTCAAGCGCCTGCGGCAGGACGCGCCCGATGAGGAGTTGATCTTCGACTCGACTCGGACGGGGAGGAAGCGCCGCCAGATGATGGTCTGCTTCAAGCGGGCAGTCGAGGAGTCTGGGATCGGCGACTTCCACTTCCACGACCTCCGGCACACCTTCGCCACGAGACTCAGGGCGGCGAACGTACACGAGTACGACATCGCCGACCTGCTGGGCCACTCGACCACGCCGGGCGAGACCAGGAACACCAAGGTCACGCGCGGTTATGCGCACGGCGTCCCGCAGAGGCTTAGGGATGCCGTCAACAGCTTGGAGGAGGGGAAGCGCCTGATTTCGGGTACGCCAACTCTACGCCAAGTGGCAAAAAGGGCTTGAGCAGGGATGAACGAGTCAACCCGCCCAAGCCCCTCTAAGTGGCTTAGTCTAAAAGAGAAATGGCGGAGAGGGTGGGATTCGAACCCACGGTGGCCTTTCGACCACTCCGGTTTTCGAGACCGGTGCACTAATCCACTATGCGACCTCTCCGCAAGGGGAAATGATGAATGCGGAATGCGGAATAATGAATTAAAAACCGATTGTCTTTAGTTCATCATTCATCATTCATCATTCCGCATTGCTTTTCGCTCCGGCGCGCCCTGAAGAACTCTTGCATGGCTGCTCTGCACTCGTCTTCGAGGACGCCGGAGGTGATTTCCATTCGGTGATTCAAAGAGCCGGAGTCACAGAGGCGGAACCTTGATTCGACCGCGCCGAACCGCTCGTCGCGCGCGCCGTACACGAGCCGCTTCACCCTGGCCTGTATGAGCGCGCCGGCGCACATCGCGCACGGCTCGATGGTCGAGTAGACCACAACGCCCGTCAACCTGTAATTGCCGTAGCGGCGCGCCGCCTCGCGCAGCGCGACGACCTCTGCGTGCGCCGTCGGGTCGCAGTCTGTGCGCGTCCGATTGCCGGCGCTCGCCAGGAGCCTCCCATCTTCCGCCACGACGCACGCGCCGACGGGGACCTCGCCCGCCTCCCGCGCCACGCTTGCGGCTGCCAGAGCCTCGCGCATCCAGCGCGCGTCTTCCTCCTCGACCAGGGCTTCCGGCATACAGCGCTCGCTCGCGTCCTCCGACGCTAAAGTCCAAATATATGGGGGCCATTTATGCCTGTCAAGTTACGGGCCTTTGACGCGAATGTTATTGATGGGCGACACTTGAATTCGAAATGGAAATCATCATTCGACCGCGCGCGCCGTTCGATTTCGCTGAGACGGCGCGGTTCCTGCGGTTCACGGAGCGCGAAGCCGTGGACACTTTTGTGGAGGGACGCTACCGGCGCGCGCTGCACGTGGGCGGGCGGCTGCGGCTGCTGAGCGTCGCGTCAATTGGCACAAAAGCGCGGCCGCTCCTCAGCGTCACCCTTGAGGGCGGGGGCCGCGCGAGCGGGGCCGAGAAGGAAGAGGCGGGGGCGCGCGTGCGGCAGATTTTCAGCACGGGGCACGACCTGAAGAAATTTCGGGCGCGGGTCGCGGGCGATCCCCTGATGAGTCAGCTCGAAGCTGCGCACCGCGGGCTGCACATCGCGCGGTGGCCGAGCGTGTTCGAGGCCCTGGTCATCTCCATCCTCTCGCAGCAAATCTCGACCGCGGTGGCGATGACTTTGAAGCGGCGCGTGGTGGAGAAGTATGGGGAGCGTCTGACGCTCGGAGACGAAACTTTTCTGGCCTTCCCGAGCGCGGAGGCGCTCTCCGAAGCGGAGCCACAAGAGCTGCGCGCGCTCGGCCTCTCCGGCTCGAAAGTCACGGCCATTACGGAAATGGCACAAAAGGCGCGCGGCGGCGAGTTGGACGAAGGCGAGTTGGAGCGTGATGACAACGAGGCTCTCATCAATCGTCTCACAAGCTTGCGCGGCATAGGACGGTGGACGGCCGAGTGGGCCCTGATGCTGCACTTCGGGCGGACGGACGTGTTCCCGGCGGGCGATTTGGCTCTGCGCGGCTGCGTCGTCAAATATTACAACGGCGGGCGTGCGCTGCCTGAGCGCGAGATTCGCGCGCTCGCCGCAGAGCGCTGGGGCGAGTGGGCTTCCTACGCCGCTGTCTATTTTCTGGCGGCGATGCGCGCCGGGACCATCAACCTGCGCCCGTAGCGTGCTATTATCAAGGACGGGCCGGGCGCGTGCGGCGCGCTGGGGCGCTCTTTATCACAAAGCTTTTGAGGAAGATTGATTCGACGCGATGAGTTCTGACCTGCGTCCAAAAGGAACTACGGGGCCTTTGCCGGGCGGAGAGCGCACAAGCAACACGGGGCGTTTGCGCCCCCCCTCGGCCTCCGGGATTCATAGGACGGACGCCCCCGCCCGCCCCGCCCCGCCCACGCAGGAGCACCCCAAGCTCACAGCCGCCGAGTTCAACACCGCGATGGTGCATTTCTACCGCGGCGAGGTGCAGCGCTCGAACACCTGGCGCAACCGGCTGGACACGACGACCAACTGGGCCGTCATCACCGCGGGCGCGACTCTCTCCTTCGCCTTCAGCTCGCCCATCAATCCGCACTTCGTCATCCCTATCAACTCCGTGCTCGTGGCCTTCTTTCTCTTCATGGAGGCGCGGCGCTATCGCTACTACGAACTCTGGTCTAGTCGCGTGCGCGTGCTGGAGACGGGGTACTTCGCGCGTCTGCTGTCCCCGCAAACGACGATTGACAGGGAGTGGGCCGAGCACCTGGCGGCCGACCTGATGACGCCGCACTTTACTATCAGCGAGTGGGAAGCGGTCGGACGACGCTTGCGCCGCAACTATCTCTGGATTTTTGTGCTGCTCGCCGCGAGTTGGAACCTGAAGGTTTACCTGCACCCGTACCCGGCCGTGTCCTTCGACCAATTTCTGGACCGCGCGAGTGTCGGGGGCATCCCCGGCTCGGCCATCTTCCTGGTCGGCGTCATCTTCAACTTAGGGATCTTGGTCTTCGCCATCGCCACCGTGCGCCTGCGTGAGGCCACGGGCGAGGTGCTGCCGCGCCACGACTTCTCGCTCCGCCACATTCCGGGACTCCGCCGCGCGGCCGAAGGCACGCGCAACGCCACGCTGCGCCGCGCCAAGCGCGCGCGCCAGCGCGTCAAGACCACCAGCACCCTCTCCGGCGAATTCAAACGCATAGACATCACCGAGACGCCGGATAAGAAGACCGTCGAGGAAGAAACGATAACGAAGTAGTGGTCAGTGGTCGGTGGTCAGTGGTCAGTTAAAAACTGATTCCAACTGACCACCGACCACTGACCACTGACCACTTTTATGCTTACACTTTCCGGCCAGAAACTTTCACTCGAAGAGATTGACGGGGTCGCGCGCGGGCGCGAGGAGGTGGCTCTCTCTGACGTGGCGCGCGCTCGCGCGGAGGAGTCGCGCCGCGTCGTCGAAGAGATTACTCAATCGGGGCGCGTCGTCTACGGCGTCAACACGGGCTTCGGGAAGCTCGCGGACATTCGCATCGAGGCCACAGAGCTGCGCGAGCTGCAACTGAACCTCGTGCGCAGCCACGCGTGCGGCGTCGGTCAACCGCTCTCGGAAGCAGAGTCACGCGCCATGCTGCTGCTGCGCGCCAACGTGCTGGCGCTCGGCTACAGCGGCGCGCGCCCCGTGATTATCGAGACGCTCGTCCACATGCTCAACCGCGGCGTCCATCCCGTCATCCCCGAAAAGGGCTCTGTCGGCGCGAGCGGCGACCTCGCGCCGCTGGCTCACCTGGCGCTCGTCGTCATAGGCGAGGGCGAAGCCGTCTACGAAGGCGAGCGCGTGGCGGGCGCGGAGGCCATGCAGCGCGCAGGCGTTGAAGCGGTCGCGCTGGAAGCCAAAGAAGGGCTGGCGCTTTTGAACGGCACGCAGGCGATGGGGGCCGTCGGCGCGTTGGCGCTCGCGCGCGCCGAACGCATCGCGCGCGCGGCCGACGTGGCCGGCGCGATGACGCTCGAAGCCCTGCGCGGCACGCCCGTCGCCTTCGACGAGCGCATACACCTGGCGCGCCCGCACCCGGGCCAGATCGAAGTGGCCGCGCACCTGCGCGAGCTTCTCAGTGATAGTGAAATCCGCGTGTCGCACCTGGAGAACGACCCGCGCGTGCAGGACGCCTACTCGCTGCGGTGCATGCCGCAGGTACACGGAGCCGTGCGCGGCGCTCTCGGTCACGCGCGCGAGGTGTTGGAGATAGAGGCGGGCAGCGCGACCGACAACCCGCTCGTCTTCGCAAGGGACGCGGAGTTGCTCTCGGGCGGAAACTTTCACGGCGCGCCGCTCGCGCTCTCGTTCGACTACGCCGCGATTGCCATGACAGACCTCACGAGCATCACGGAGCGGCGCGTAGACCGCCTGGTCAACCCGGATGCCAACGAAGACCTGCCGCCGTTTCTGACCAGCCAGCCGGGCATCTCTTCGGGCTTCATGATGGCGCAGGTCACCGCGGCCGCGCTCGTCGCGGAGGCGCGCGTTTTGGCACACCCCGCGAGCGTGGACAACGTCCCGACCGACGGCGGCAAGGAAGACCACGTCTCGATGGGGATGACGGCCGCGACCAAGCTGCGCGCCATCGTCGGGCACGCCGAGCACGCCGTCGCCATAGAACTGCTGGCCGCTGCCGAAGGCTTGGAGTATCGCCAGCCTCTTCAACCCGGCCGCGGCGTCCGCCTCGCTTACCGTACCTTGCGCGCGCGCGTGCCTCGTCTGACGCGCGACCGCTCGCTCGCTCCCGACATAGAAGCAATCGCCGGAATGATTCGCGCCGGCGAGTTCGAGATATAAGCGCTCCCCGACCGTGCGCTTTTGGCCCACGAAAGGAGAACTTATGAAACACGCCGTACGGGTCGTCGCGTTATTAACCGCCGCCCTTCTCTGCCCCGCCGCCTCGACGGTCGCGCAGGAGATGGGCCCGCACAAACACGACACCTCGGAAAAGTTAGGGCAGGTCAACTTCCCAGTCTCCTGCACTCCGCAGGCCCAGAAACAATTCAACCGCGCCGTCGCCTGGCTCCATTCCTTCGAGTATGAAGAGGCCGAGAAGGCGTTCGCCGAAGTCACCGTCACAGACCCGCGCTGCGGCATGGGACACTGGGGCGTCGCCATGAGCAACTACCATCCGCTCTGGGCCCCGCCGACCCCCGCCGAATTGCAGAAGGGAGCGAGCGCCGTGGAGAAAGCCAGCGCGGCCGGCGCGCGCACCCAGCGCGAGCGGGATTACATCGCCGCGATTGAAGTCTTTTACAAAGACTCTGACAAGCTGGATCACCGCGCGCGCACGCTCGCCTACAGCGAAGCGATGGGGCGGCTTCACCAGCGCTACACTTCAGACCGCGAGGCAGGCGTCTTCTACGCGCTGACGCTCATCGCTAAGGGGGCGATGGCCTCCGACAAGAGTTACGCCAACGAGAAAGAGGCGGCGCGAATTTTGAACCGCGTCCTGGCGCGCGAGCCGCAACACCCAGGCGTCACACACTACCTCATACACAGTTACGACTACCCCCAGCTAGCGCGCCTGGCGCTGCCCGCCGCGCGCAGCTACGCGAAGATCGCGCCCGCCTCGGCCCACGCGCAGCACATGCCTTCGCACATCTTCACGCGCCTCGGCCTGTGGCAGGAGGCGATAACGTCTAACCTGGGGGCCAGGGCGTCCGCCAAGGCTTTCGCCGTCAGGAACCACTTGACCGGCGCGTGGGACGAGCAGTTTCACGCGATGGACTACCTCGCGTACGCCTACCTGCAAGGCGCGCAGGACAAACAGGCTTGGGGCGTGCTCGACGAGTTGAGCAAGATTAAGAGGGCCGAGCCGGAGACGTTTAAGGTGGCCTACGCCTACACGGCCATCCTTGCGCGCTACGCGCTCGAACGGCGGCAGTGGAATGAGGCGGCCAAATTGGCGCTGCCTCAAGGCGCTCTGGGGGCCTTTCCCTGGCAGCGCTTCGGCTGGGCGGAAGCGCACATTCACCTCGCGCGTGCGGTCGGAGCCGCGCGCACAGGCGATGCGGCCTCGGCGCGGCAGGAGGTTGAGAAGCTGGCCGCCATACGGCAGACGCTCGTCGAAGTCAAAGGCGGTTACGATTGGGCCAAACAGGTCGAGATCGAGCGTCAGGTCGCGGACGCGTGGCTGGCGCTTGCCGAGGGGCGGCGCGAAGAGGCGCTCCGACTGATGCGCGGGGCTGCGGAGTTGGACGACGCCACCGAAAAGCATCCCGTGACGCCGGGGTCGATTCTTCCGGCGCGCGAGCAACTCGGCGAACTGCTGCTGGAACTTAAAGACCCCGCGGCGGCCTTGCAGGAGTTCGAGACCTCGCTCGGCAGAGCGCCCAACCGCTTCAACGGGCTTTACGGCGCGGCGCGCGCGGCCAACCTCGCGGCCGACCGGAAGAAAGCTAAGACCTATTACGGGCAGCTCCTGACGCTCTCCCGATACGGGGACGGCGACAGGCCAGAGCTTGCGGAGGCGAAAGCGTACCTCGCCAGCTCGAACGTGAAGGACTCCGCGAGTACACGATAAGGACACGTAACAACTCAACCCCTTTGCGGCTTTGGTTTTTCTTTAGTTGCGCCTTTGCGAGAAACAGCAGTTCACGCAAAGGCGCAACTAAAGAAAAACCAAAGGCGCAAAGGGGTTGAGTTGTGCCGGCCACGCAGTTTTTAATTTGCGCGTGCGAGTTCGACTGCGCGCGCAGCTCCGCGCCCGTGGCGCGGTCCTTTAGGCAGCGGGCATGAGCGCCGACGCGCTGACGATGCGGCCGACGTTCTCTGGCGAGAAGAATTTTTGTACCGGGACCGTGCCGGTCACCGTGCCTAGGAAGCGGCCCGTCTCGCGCGCGTCGCCCCGCAGGGCTTCGAAGAGTTGTGCCATTTCGGGCGGCGGCGGCGCGAGGCTCGCCAGTTGACAGGTGTGGTCGAACATTGCCATCACTTCCACGTTGCGCCTGCACTCGTAATCGGAGAGCGCATCCTTCATCCCCCGCTTGCCTGAGAGGCTTTCGTCCAGGGCTTCCGCGAGCATCTCGGCGTGGCTGAAACTGTTGGTGATGCCCTGCGCCGTGGCAGGGTCTTTGACGTAACCCGCGTCGCCGACGAGCGCCCAGCCCTCGCCGTACGGCTTGCGGAAGTGGTTGGGCAGGAAGCCAGACCCCGCGAACCGCTCCTCGCGGCGGCCCGCGCGCAGGCGCTCGGCCAAAGTGGGCGCGTACTCGTCCAGCGAGCGCATGAACTCTGACTCTATGTTCGAGCGCACGCGGTTGAACTCCGCTTTCGGCCACACGACCGTGACCATGACCAGGCCGTCGTTGGTCTTGTCGGCCACGATCAAACGGCCCGCGCGCGCGTAAAGCTCAACCCCTGCGAGTGGGACGCCGCTCCAGTAGGAGTAGTAGTTGCAGGTCAGCATCCCTCTATCAAGATAGACGGGGGCCTGAACCGCGTCGGCCACGAGCGAGCGCGCGCCGTCCGCGCCGACGACGATGCGCGCCCTCTCCGTCACGGTTGAGCCCTTCCTGTCCCGGCCACGTATGCCGGTCACCACGCCGCCGGCGGTCGTCAACTCCTCGACCGAAAAACCTTCGCGCAGCTCGGCCCCCGCCTCCACGGCCGCGTCCACCAGAATCTTGTCCAAAACTTTGCGGCGCGGGGCGTAGGCTTCCACCTGGCCCTCGGCCGGGGGCGGCGTGCCCGTGAGCGCGAAGGGGCCTACGTCGAACCTGATCTCGGTCGTCGGGGGGACGTTCGAGGCGCGGACCCTGTTCGAGCAGCCCCCAGCGCCGGAGCCGCGCTACACCGGGCTGGTGTATGTGGTGCGTCGAGACGGTGTCGCTCGGGAAAGTCGCCTTATCGAGCAGCAGCACCCAGTAGCCTCTGCGCGCCATCAGCATCGCCAGCGGCGACCCCGCCACGCGCGCCCCGACGATAATCGCGTCGTACATCTCTAACCTCCCAAGCAACGAGAACTGGAAGTCATTAACTCCCTACATCAAGTAACGCGTAAACCTGAGCTAAAGCGAATCAGCCCCCGCCGGGTCCGGGCCAAATTTTTTTTTCAGCGGGCGGCGCTCGCCGGGCAGGCTGCGCCTCACTTCGCAGTTTCCCTCCCATTGACCCGGCCCCTCTTGCTGGCCTATTGTTTACTTCCGCGGATGGACCAATCCCGACTAACCAGCGGAGTGAACAGCTGCGCTTCTTATGCCACGGCCGCACGATTCAGCCGCGGCTCCCTTTCAACGCTTCGCCCAGGAGTTCCCGCTGTGATTACGACCAGCCGCTTCTCTTTCGCCCTCTTCGCCACTCTCTTCCTGTTAGCCTTGAGTACACACGCGCAGACGCCTACGGTCTCGGCCATCAACCTGACGCCGGACGAGAACAAGATCAGGATCGCCGCGGTCGGCGACGTGCTCGACATGCGCGTCGCCGTCAACGACGAGTCGGGCGACGTCGTCTTCGAGAGCGGGCCGGTCACGGGCGATCACCTGGACTGGACGATGAGCGACCCCCAGGGTCAGAGGGTCGAGCCCGGCTCCTACACGCTGACGGTCACCTACCGCACCTCTAACGGCAAGCTCAAGCGGAGAGTCGAGCAGGTGGTGGTGACAGAGGAGGTGACGGGTGAGGCCAGGCAGCAGAGCGCGGCCCCGACGCCGGCCGCGCCCGTCGAGGGGGCGGGCAATCCCGGCAAGATCGCCAAGTTCACGGCCGCCAACACAGTCGGCAACTCCTCGGTCTCGACCTCCTCGCTCACCGCCAATTCGTTTCAGGCTTCGGGCAACGTAGGACAAAGTTCATTCGCTTACGGCCTGCCCAAGGCCATGCTCCGATTTCGGAAAGGGCGGCCTTTACCTGCTTCTGGCCGCCCCTTTTCAGCTCATTACACCCCACTTGCCCCCGACGAGATTTCCTGGTCGGAAATTAGTGGCTATCTGTCAAGAGGGGGACGATGCGCGGCGCGGGTGGGAAGCTACTTCTCAGGTTTGTGCTGGCCGAATTAACTGGCTTGAATAATTGGCCGTGAGGCTTTAGTTCCAAGCGATTTGTCCGCGCACGAATAACTCGTGCTAAATTTCGGCAGCTTCAGATAGGGAAAGCTAAGTTCGTCGAAAGCCTGTTCGGGATTGACGCCTAGCGGAGTTCATCAAAGACTTCTCCGCACCTCAAAATATTACCCGCGGTATTGCCTTCAACATCTCTCAGCTTCGTGAGTCTTTATCGCATTCTCGTTCTTCTACAGTTCCTACACTAAATGATTCCAAAAATTTCTTTATTCTCTTCCGGGTATCAGGTGAACTATTTTTACCGTACCTAAAATTTATATCGTAACGCCGCACACTTCCTCTTACTGTGTCACCATCCTCAGTTAATATCTCAAAGGGAATTGCTGGGCCTAAAGCTTCTGCCTTTCGACGTAAAGACCCGATTAAAGGATTATCTGCCATCCCTTTACTCTCAAGAATTGCCTTGACCCTTCCGGCATCTTTAAGCAAAAGGTCATCCTCTCCTATAAGGATATTACTGAAAGCTATGCGGAGTTGCCTGAACACTTCATCCTGGTCAAACCGTACGCCAGCCGAACCGTCGTCATACTCATGGACAATTACGGCGGGGTTGATCTGTCGTTCGGGACTCTCAACTTCAATGATCTGAAGTTTCGTGTAACACATCTTATTCAATCCTCTTGAATACGCCCGGCCCGACCTTGCTGAAGTCTTTGGGCAAGATTCGTAGTTCGTTCGGGTCAAGTGGAACACCCCGAATTTTACTATGCATTATTCCTTCCAGTTGGGATCTTGGTGCAGCAAGTATAACCGGCTCTTCCGCTCGATCTAATGCTCTTCCAATAGCAAATCCCCGGGCATCGTCCAGTCTCGTGGTGACGGAGAATCCGAAATTCGCTAAAGAATCGCCGCCGGCGGCGGCGATGTTTGCCGCCTCATCCAACCCGATTTTGGTTACCGTCTCCGAGGCAGTGGTCCCATGGTAAACTAAATCAGACGCCTCGTCAGCTAACTCTGATACTTTCGCGCCGCCGGTCCCCGAGGAGCGGATGGAGCCCAAGGACATGATAGTCCCCGCCCACAACATGCCACGGTATTCTTTGGAATTTGTGTCGGCCAGCCCGCCGAAGCCTGCCCAGGTTCTAAGGCGCTCGCCAAACGGCACTATACTGTCCGCAAGTCCGAGCAGGACATTCGCACGCGCTTGACTCGCCGGCGTAAGCCCCATCTTGACCGGGCCAGCCTCAACCCTAGACTGCCCGTTGTTGAATAGGGTGACCGTCTCACCGCCGACGGTATTGAACTTATTAGGGCCTTCCCATTTGCGCCAGCCGCTGGGGGCCTTGTTACCATTAACCCAGCTCCAGGCTACCTTGCCGTCGCCCCTATTTTGATAGACCCAGATCAGCCCGCTAGGGTCGGTCAGGATGAGCGGATTATTCAGGCAGTAAGTGTAGCGGTTCCAACTCTGCGGCTGTATTGGCTTACCGCTACTCAAGAGTGGGTCCGTGCTCGTAAAGCGCCCTTGGACATTGGCGTAGTATCTAGCTTTGGCGTAGTCTAAACCTGTCTCGTCATCACGCTCATATTTTGTGAATTTTTGTCTGACCGTATCGGTCACGTAACCTTGTGGTTCGGTGCGGCCGCCTAACAAGCCAAGCTCCTCGCCGAACGGCAAGTAATCATGTCTAGCTTTCACCGCCCCGCCTGAACCGGTGATGATCCTCGGCGTGCCTAGATTATCTCCCGTCAAATAGCTTGTCCCGCCCGCCCCTTGTTGGGCCGAGTTATCGTACTCAGCCACCATCTGTCCCGTCGCGTTGTACACGAAGACGGTCGTCTTGATGGTAGTCCCCCCCGTCACCTTCTTGACGCGCCTGCCGTCACCGTCGTAGCTATAGCTGGCGCCGCCGGCAACTGTCGCACCGTTGTCATAACTCACCTGACGATTCTCGGCGTCGTAGCCGTAGCTGTGGCCGGTGAAATCCTTTGTCAGGTTGCCGACCGCGTCGTAGAGCACTTGCCCCTGCCCCGCCGTGTAACGGTTGTTCGCCGTGTTGACAGTAAGATTTGAACCGACTAACCCCTGTGTCGTGTTGGCCACGTCGAAGTTACGGTTGCCGTAGCGGTCGTAGACGAAAGTCTGCTTCCAACTCGCCCCGCTCGCCTCCTGCGCCGACTCCAGCCGGTTCAACTCGTCGTAGGTGTAGCTTTGAGTGGCCGTGAAGCCGGTGGCTGTGCCAATCGTGGGCACCGTGATGGTCTGTGTGAGGACGTTCCCGTTGTTCGTCGTGGCGCCGTAAGTGTAGTTCAGCTTCAGGCGGTTGACGCCGTTCTGCGCCGTACCCAAGCCTATCTGAATCGGCTGGAGCCTATTGTTGAAGTTGGTGTGCTCCCATAGGTTGTTCCCCAGCTTCATGTCACTCACCGCGCCGTGGGCCGTGTAACTAAGGGATGAGGCGTAAGTCTTGTCAGTCTCCCCGGCCTTCTGCCCGCTGACCTCGCTCAGCCTACCGGCGTCATCATACGTACTGGTGATGACTCTGCCCGAAGGATAGGTCTGCGAGGTCAAGTTGCCCGCCAAGTCGTAAGCGTAGCCCATCGAATAGCTCTGGCCGTCGGTGGTCTGGCTGCTGCCGGTCAACCTGCCCATCACGTCGTAGCCCGTATACGAGGTAGTCGAGGCTGACGAACTGACGGAACTAAGCCTGCCCTTGCCGTTGCCGAGCGTGTCGTAGGTATAGGTGACGTCCGGCGTAGTGGTGTTATTGTAGTCGCGCAGCGTCACGCGGTTCAGCGCGTCATACTCGTAGCAGGTGGCGATATTGGCGCCGCTGTAGGGGATCGAACAGTTGGGGAGGGACGTGCCGCCGGAGCGGGGGTCAATCTTCAGGACTAAATTCCCGTTCTCGTCGTACTTGTACTGGACGGTCCCGCTCTCCGGGTTCGTCGCCGAGCTTAAGCGTGAGAGCGAGTCGTAGACGAAGGTGCGCGTCTGCGTCGTGCCGCTGGCCCCTATTCTCTGCGTTACTGTCGTCAGGTTCCCCAAAGTGTCGTAGCCGTATACCGTCCAGTAGCCCGCTACTACTTCAGGGTGACCGGAGAAAGTAACCGCTTCGGTGGCTCCGTCGGCGGGCGTGACCTCCCACACTTCAGTAAGCCGGCCCAGGGCGTCGGTCTGGCTGAGCCTCTCCTTACCCGCCTGGTCTTTAACCAGCACCCGGTTGCCGCTGTAACTGGTCGTCACCTGCGCGTTGTCGGGCATCTTGACCGTCATCACCCGGCCCAGAGCGTCGTAGGTCGTCGTCGTCCACAGGGAGGTCTGCCCCGTCCGGTATGGGTTCGATATCTTCCAGACCCTCCCCATAGAGTCATACTGCGTGTCAGTGTAGACGGAGGTCGCGCCCTCCACGAGCACACTCCGCCAAGCCCTGCCGAGCCCGTCAAAATACTTGCGGGCTTCCCTCGACCTGGAAGCGTCCAGGGCCATCCTCGTGAGCACGCAGAGGTCGCCGGGCTCGTCGCTGTAGCCGTAAGCCGTCCAACCCCCATCCGGCAGATTCACTTTCGTTACTCGCTGGAAGGGGTTAGGGCTGCCTATCGCGTCTGTCGTAGCATACTCCGTCGTGGTAACCCGACCATTAGGGTCTGTCTGCGAGGTAACGTTACCGCTCGTCAAGTCGTAAACGGTGCTCGTCGTCAGCGGCGTGACCGGCCCCGCGCCGTCCGGGTCTGGCGACGTAGTCGAAGTCGGGTAGGCGTACTTGTAGGTGCTGGAATAAGTAACTTGGGATAGATTGCCGTTCGCATCCCAAGATTTCCTAGGGCTTCCGCATTGGTCGTATTGTGCGTGCGTCGAGACCCAGGTGTTGGTCGAGTTCACCCACGCGCTCGTGGTCGTCGCTAACCCGCGGACACTAGTTTGCGGGTTAGTCCAGTTCAAAACCGAAGCATAGGTTAAGAGCGGGTAGGCCGTTTCGTCGTAACTGGTGGCGGTCTTAGCGATGATTGTTCCCGTGGTGTCCTTGACGCGCGTCGAGGTCGGAAGACTCAGCAGTTGGCGTGCCCTATAGGCGGCGCGTGTCGTGGGGTCTATGGCCGGATCGTTGACGAGGTAAGTTGCCTCGTCCGTGCGCAGCAGCGTTCCCAACTGCGTGAAGGCGGTGATCACCCCGCTCTGCGCTGTCGCCTGGGCGACAGACACGTAGCCGTACTTCTTGGTGGCGATGACGTTGAGGTCGGCGTCGTACTCGTAGGTGGTCGTCGCCGCCAGGGCGCTACCGCCAGTGTCGAGCAGGATCTCGACCTCTCTCTCCACCCTCGCGTCCCTGGTTGCGTCCTGCGCATACTGGTGTGTGGCGCTCGACCCTGTCCAATCCCACTCCGTCAGCTTGCGGCGCAGCATCACCCCGGCGGCCGAGTAGACCCGCTCCTCGTAAGGCATCCCGGCTCGCGCCCCGTTGGAGCTGTAGCCGAAACCGCTGGCGCCGGTCCCGTCACGATACATCAGCCGCTCGGTGCGCGTCCCGTCCGGCGCGGTCTGACTCAAAAGGTACTGGTCGAAGCTGATAGAACCGCCGCTGCCGCTATCGTACTGCCAAGTGACCTCGTCAGTGCCCGTTCCGCTGGCGCTGACAATGCGGCTGACCACGCCCCGGTTGCCCTGACTGTAGGGGTCTCCGGCCCAACTCGCCGTGTCAACCCCCCCGTATTGGTAGCGCTCGTAGCCGCCCGTCGGGTAAGTCACCTTTGTGATTTCACCGTAGGCGTTGTAGTTGAAGGTGTAGACCTGCTCATTTGGGAGCACGATCTGGTGGAGCACGATGGGGTTGAAGAGATAATTGTTGGCGATGCAGAGACTGCCGCCGCCGAACAGAGGGGGGCTGGTCGGTGCGCCGGAGCAGCCCTGGTTCGTGATGTAGCTGAGTTGCTGGCCGGAAGCGAGCACGCCCGCGTCCCCCAGGTTTCGCCACTTAAAGATGTAGTTGACGGGCACGCCGCCCATGCCCGGCAGCGAGTAGGATTGATCGCCGAAGTTACCGAGCGGTAACCCCGGAATGGCACGCCCCAGGGTGTCGGTCCACTGGCCGTTGGCGTAAGTGAGCGTGTTGCCGTTGCGGTCGATATACTGACCAGATGTACTGCTAGTAAGGATATAGCGCGAGCCATCGGGCAGGAATAGCTCCTTGGTCGAGCGCTTGTAGCGTAGGTGCGAGCCGTCCACGGAGTAGAGCTCGTCGGGCAGCGGTGGCGGCGAAGAGCCTGACAGCGGCTGATCGCCCGAGCGCAGCTCGTGGCCGGAGCCGTCCGGCATCCTGAGCATGAGGCGGTCGACGAAGTAGCAGTTGCTGACCTGGCAGCCAATTGTGGGGGACCCGTAGTTGTCGTAGAACTCGTCCTCGCCCGGTTGCTTGACGTCGAAGGCCGGGAAGCCGAGGCTTGAAGTCCAGCCGGCTGCGGCGTGCTCTGAGTAGAGGACCATCACGCCCGTCTGCTGGGTCTGCGGGTTGTAGAAGCCGTACTTGACGCGCCAGAGCTTGGAGGAGTAGGAGAGCGAGACGGGTAGGCCAGAGCCCGCGCGCCCGGGGTAAGAGGCCAGAAGTATTTGCAGTTCGAGGCCATGCGTCGAGGGGTTGACCTTGAGATCGGACCTGAGGGCGAGGTCAGCCGACTTACTGGTGTATTGGAGGCTCTGCGCCGAAGCTGGCGCCGCCATGAGACACCACATGAGACAAGCGGCAGCGATGATGAATAACGCCCTCAGCGAAGCAGGAGTTTGCTGCGGGACTGTCAACGACGTTTCAGTCAAATCTATACTGAGTTGCCTCATGGTGAATCCGTCCTTTACTGATCTTCTATCTCCCCAGCTAAAAAACACCCGCCCCCTACTGCACTATGATCTGGCAGATTGCACCTCGTCATCCTGCGTTGGCCGGGTTGTTCCGGCGGTAGGTGTTACTCTTTCACTCCTTTTTCTAAGGCACGTCAGCCGAGTAGGCAGCCCCGCCCTGGAGTGCCACGTCGTTGCCGTTGTTCGAGCCGTCCACCGGACTCTGGTCGATGAATTTCCACAACCCCTTCGTACTTGCACCACTGGTAAGGCTCGCCGACGGGGTGAAATTAGCCGTATAGAGGGCTGAGGCCGACACCCTGACCTCGTCAATCAGCCCGCTGAAGGGGCTGCTGGTCGTGCTGTTGCGCCGCCCGATCTTCAAGCCGGCTGTCCCCGTGCCCGGCACAAGCGCACCCGACACGCTGGCGTCAAGCACGCCGTTCAGGTAGACGCGCCTCTGGCTCCCGTCCGAGACGGCCGCGACGTGGTGCCACACACCCGTGCTAAGAACAGTCGCGCCGATGGTCGACGCATAAGAAGTCGAAGTCGTCCAGATGTTAAGCCGCACCTTGCCCGTGTCGGTAATGGTCAGCTCGTAGCCGCCGCCGCCATTTGTAATGTTGGCATTCTCGCGGGCGACGATTGATTGATAGGCTCCGGTCGAGTTGAGTTTGATCCAGGCTTCGAGCGTGATAGGGCCGGTAATGTTGAGGCTCGTGCTGGAGGGCGCCTGCGCGTAGTCTCCGGCCCCGCCCAGGGAGAGCGAGTAAGGGCCGGACGGGGTGGTCGGCTCTTCGGTCGCCAGGAGTCTCCCGCCCGCGTAGATGTATTCCTTCGATAGCGTCGGCGTCGGTGTAGGCAACGGGGCAAGGGGCGCCGGAGACAAAGGGGCTGACGTTGTATTGACGCTCCCCCAGTGGGCTGTAACGAGGAAGGCCGTGGCCAGGCTTAAGGCCAGGCAAGCCCCCATCACGGCCTTCCGCCTGCTTGGGCCACGGCGTTCGGATTCACTGAGCTTCCGCTGCCGACGGGCTTTCTTCGACATTGAGACCTCTTTTCTACTGGCAGACTTCGAGGGCCGCGCCGGGCAAGACTCGGCGCGCTTCAATCTGACATTCGCTCGGTTGGTGGAAGAGAGAAAAGACGCGCCATACAGGGCCTTCTCAAGTTCTCTCCGACTTGAGCCTCGGCCGCAGGATGCGCTAAGATGCGGGCTGCTTAGGCGATGCATCTTCTCACGCCCAGCGCGTCAGAAGCTCTGTGTTGTTTCATTGGCCCTGGAGTCACTTGACGGTGGTTCCGGGGCCGAACTTCTTATAAAATCATAGACACCGAATTCTCACTACAAGTTCCCGCTACTTCAAGACACACTTTCGCACGGAAGAGCAATGACGCTTTCCCGTAAAGAATTGATGACAGCTCAGGGGGCCGCATCAGTTTCTCAACAAGGTTAGAAAGTAAGTCGTCGACGCGGGGCTCGTGTTGTGGGAGTCACACGCTAACGAGTGAACCTGGGGTCCGCGCAGATTAGTTTGAGACTTGGGCAATGTCAAGAAATATTTTTTTACAGTCAATATTATGATTTCAGATTCTGGGCCAATGTCTGATGCCATGACAGGATTCGGCCATCGAGCTGTTGACGGAATTGAATTTCACTACTAATCACAAAAACTTGACATGCATTGTGCTTGAACCGAACACCCTGCGAAGACCTTAGTGTCCAGCCATTAAATAGGGTGAGGAGGGCACGGAATCTATTCCTGTTCTGTCGGTCATAAAACTTTTCCGCGAGGCGGAGCCGAGCGCATTATGCGGCGCGACACGCGGACGCCTGCACCTGCTACTAAACGCCACAACTTCTCACGAGTCGCCGGTTCTGCCCCCGCGATCTTATGGCTTCATTGATTGTGCGAAAATTGTGCAAGCCCATTTAGGTGCATTTCGGGAGGGGGCAGCTTTTACAGGCATTCGCCGCCCCCTTCCAGCCCATTACAGCCCATTTGCCCCCGTCGCGTTTTCCTGCTATTTAATTAAAGCTCAAAACAATCTCAGCCGAGGAAGGATAGCTATGTCTAATCCGATGGACGAACGTGGGAAGGCGCTGGAAGAAGAATATTTCCGGCGCAAGGAGAGGGAGGCCATCGAAAAGCTGCGCGCGCAGATGAGCGCCGAGGAGCAGGCGAAGGCCGCCGAGGCCGCCGCCCTCGAATGCCCCAGGTGCGATGGCAAGCTCGAAGGCGTCGTCAACGAAGGCGTGGAGATTGACGTGTGCAACACCTGCGGCGGCGTGTGGCTCGACGCGGGCGAGTTGGAACAGCTCTCGAAGCGCGAGTCGGGCGGCTGGCTGGGCCGGCTCTGGGGAGGCAAGTAATTGAGTTCGAGGACGGTGCGCGCGCCGCGCGGCGCGAAACTTAATTGCAAGGGCTGGCACCAGGAGGCGGCCCTGCGCTGCCTGATGAACAACCTCGACCCGGAGGTGGCCGAGCGCCCACAGGACTTGGTCGTCTACGGCGGGACCGGCAAGGCCGCGCGCAACTGGGCCGCGTTCGAGTCAATCGTCCGCGAGTTGCGCGACCTCGGCAACGAGGAGACGCTCCTCGTCCAATCCGGCAAGCCCGTCGCCGTCTTCCGCACGCACGAGTACGCCCCGCGCGTCCTCATCGCCAACTCGAACCTCGTCGGCGCGTGGGCCAACTGGGACACGTTCCACGAGCTTGAGCGCAAAGGGCTGATGATGTACGGGCAGATGACCGCCGGGAGCTGGATTTACATCGGCACGCAGGGCATCGTCCAGGGCACCTTCGAGACCTTCGCCGCGATGGCAGACCGTCATTTCGGCGGGAGCCTGACGGGCAAGCTCTTAGTCTCCGGCGGCATGGGCGGCATGGGCGGCGCGCAGCCCCTGGCGGCGACTTTGAACGGCGCGGTCTTTCTAGGCATAGACGTGGACGAGGCGCGCATCCGGCGGCGAATTGACACGGGCTACTGCGACCGCCTCGTGCATTCGCTCGACGAGGCCCTGGCGCTCTGCGAAGAGGCGCGGGCTTCGGGCAACTCCCTCTCGGTCGGCCTCGTCGGCAACTGCGCCGAAGTCCTGCCAGAGATAGTCAACCGCGGCGTTTCTGTGGACGCTGTCACAGACCAGACGAGCGCGCACGACCCCCTGAACGGTTACGTGCCGGAAGGCTTGAGCCTCGAAGAGGCGGACGAGTTGCGCCGCACGGACCCGCGCGAGTACGTCGTGCGCTCCATGCAGTCAATGGCCGCGCACGTCCAGGCGATGCTCGACCTGAAGCGAGCGGGCGCAATCGCCTTCGACTACGGCAACAACATCCGCAAGCAGGCGCTCGACGCAGGCTGCGCGGACGCCTTCGAGATTCCGGGTTTTGTGCCAGAATACATCCGCCCGCTCTTCTGCGAGGGCAAAGGCCCTTTCCGCTGGGTCGCGCTCTCCGGCTCGGCCGAAGACATCCGCAAGACGGACGACCTCGCGCTCGAACTCTTCCCCGAAGATAGGACACTGAATCGCTGGCTCAGGCTTGCGCGCGACCGCGTGCAGTTCCAGGGGCTGCCGGCGCGCATCTGCTGGCTCGGCTACGGCGAGCGCGCCGAGATGGGCGAAGCCATCAACGACCTAGTCAGGCGCGGCGACCTCGAAGCGCCCGTCGCCATCGGCCGCGACCATCTCGATACCGGGAGCGTCGCCTCCCCGTTCCGCGAGACCGAAGGGATGCGCGACGGCTCGGACGCCGTTGCGGACTGGCCCATTTTGAACGCGCTCTTGAACACCGCGAGCGGCGCGAGCTGGGTCTCGTTCCACCACGGCGGCGGCGTCGGCATAGGCTACTCGCTCCACGCCGGACAGGTCTCGGTCGCAGATGGGACCATTGAAGCCTCGCGCCGCCTGAACCGCGTGCTCACCAATGACCCTGGCCTCGGCGTCGCGCGTCACGTGGACGCCGGCTACGACGAAGCCGCGGAGACGGCCCGCGCGAAGGGCATCAACGTCCCGATGCTCAATCCAGGACAGGATGAAAGCTTATGAGGCGATCTTTTATTACTGGCACAATTCTCCTCCTGCTGCTTGCTTTCTCTAACGCTCACGCGCAGGAGGCGGGGCAGCAGGAGTCGGCCGAGCGCGTCAAGGAGATTCAGCAGGCTTTGCGTGACGCCAAACTCGACGGCTGGCTCTTCTACGACTTCCGCGGCTCGGACCCCTTGGCCTACCGCATCCTCAAGCTCGGGCAGCGCGGCATCACGACGCGGCGCTGGTTCTACTTCGTCCCCGCCACGGGCGAGCCCGTCAAGCTCGTCCACTCGATTGAGCGCGACAAGCTAGACCAACTGCCCGGCCGCAAGCTCGTCTACCTGCCCTGGCAGCAGCTCCACAATTATCTGCGCGAGACCGTGGCGGCCACGGCGAGCCGCGGCGGCCTCATGCACACGCAGCGCGGGAAGATGCGCGTCTACTACCGGCGCGACATCCGCATCGCCATGCAGTACTCGCCGATGAACGACATCCCGTACATGTCGCGCGTGGACGCCGGCACCATC
The DNA here is from genome assembly GCA_963848875.1 of uncultured Acidobacteriota bacterium. Lineage (GTDB taxonomy): Bacteria > Acidobacteriota > Blastocatellia > Pyrinomonadales > Pyrinomonadaceae > QHXM01. The sequence continues at coordinate 682,735 of CAWKFJ010000005.1, read as the reverse complement.
GAGCTGATTCGCTCGTTCGGCGTCGAGCCGGTCCCGAGCGCAGACCTCGTGCAGCGGTTCGAGGCCGCCTGGACGCCCGCCCAGTTCGAGATGCACAAGGAGGCTTCCGACAAAATCCACCGCATCATCGTCGAGTCCTTCGACGAGATCGCGCGCCGTATTAAAGCGAACGAGCCGACGACCGAATACGACATACAGCAGTTCATGGTGCGCCGCTACGCTGAGGAAGGGTTGGAGAGCGACAACGAGCCGCCCATCATCGCCGTCAATGCCAACGCCGCCAACCCGCACTACGAGCCGACGCGCGACCGCAACGCTCCCATCCGCCGCGGCGACTTCGTCCTCTTCGACGTGTGGGCCAAAGTGAAGAAGCCGGACGCGGTCTACACAGACCAGTCCTGGACGGGCTACGTCGGCGAGACCGTGCCAGAGGAGTACACGAAGGTCTTCAACATCGTGCGCGACGCGCGCGACGCGGCCGTCCGCTTCGTCCAGGAGAGCATGCGCGCCGGGCGCTCGATCAAGGGCGCGGACGTGGACGACGTATCGCGCGGAGTGATTAAGCGCGCGGGCTACGGCGACCAGTTCATACACCGCACGGGCCACTCCATCGGCGCGGAGGTTCACGGCAACGGCGCGAACATAGACAACCTGGAGACGCGCGACTCGCGCCGCATCATCCCCCGCACCACCTTCTCCATAGAGCCCGGCATCTACCTCGAAGGCAAATTCGGCATCCGCTCCGAGATCGACGTCCACGTCACAGACCGCGACGCCGTCGTCACCGGCCAGCCGATTCAGACCGAAGTAATCGCGATTCTTAAAAAGTAAGTTTTCAGCCCCGTAGGGGCGCTTGATAATAGCCCAGCACTTATGGTCTTTGACAATTCAATCCGCTAATATCCACTGATCTGACAGTGGAGGGATAAAGCCATGTCGCGCCGTAAACGTGTCTTGGAGTTAAGCGAGGCCGAGCGCCTGACGCTCGAACAAGCGCGTGACCATCACCGGCTGCCTTATGTCCGCGAGCGGGCGGCAGCCCTGCTCCGGATCGCCAATGGGGAAGCCGCTTACCGGGTTGCCGTCACAGGCGTCTTGAAGCCGCATCACCCGGAGACCCTCTACTCGTGGCTCACCAACTACGAGCAGAAAGGCATCGCCTGGTTACGCCAACCAGCCCGCCGCAAGCGGTCTTTTTCCCCCTGAACAAGTGCGCGCCATCTGCGCGCAGTTCTGCAAGAGGCCGCCGGCCGCCGACGCAGCGTCGGGCGCGCCCGCGCGTTGGTCATTGGCACACGCCCGGCGAGTCATGACGGCCTTGAGTCGGTACAGCCTCTCCGGAGTCTGGCGTCTGTTGCGAGCTTGGGGGCTGCGCTACAAGCGGGGGCGCTCTTACGTCCACAGCCCCGACCCGGAGTATGACAACAAGTGCCAGCGGATCACTGTGGCTTTGGAGGAGGCGGCAGCCGCGCCCGGTCGCGTCATTGCGCTCTACCTGGATGAGTTGACCTATTACCGCCAGCCGAGTGTGGGTCCGGACTGGGCGAGAGTCGGGAGCCGCCACCAGCCACTGGCCCGTTACTCCTACGCGGCCAACCGGAGGAGTCGGGTGGTGGGCGCGCTCAACGCCTTGAGCGGAGAGGTCAGTTACCACCAGGCGGCGCACATTGGCGTGCGAGAGTTGCGCGGCTTCTACGCGCACCTGCGCGCGGCTTACCCGCGGGCCCACACGATCTACGCCATCCAGGACAACTGGCCGATTCACTTCGAGGGGCGAGTCGTCGAGGCGGCGCACGAGGCAGGCATCACGTTGCTGCGCCTGCCGACCTACGCGCCGTGGCTCAACCCCGTCGAGAAGCTGTGGCGCAAGCTCAAGCAGGAGGTCTTACATCTGCACCGCCTGAGCAGCGAGTGGGAGACGCTCAAGCACCGAGTCGCCACTTTCTTGGACGGCTTCGCCCGTGGGTCTGCACAGCTCTTGCGCTATGTCGGGCTATTGCCGGTTTGAATTGTCAAAGACCATCAGTGCTGGGCTATTATCAAGCGCCCCTACGGGGCTTAATTCTGACCAACCGACCGCCGCCTTATGCTCAACTTCGCTATCCAAACCGCGCACGACGCCGGGCGCATCCTGGCCGAGCGCTTCGGGCGCGCCATAGAGGTCTCCAACAAGGGCGACATAGATATTGTGACGGAGGCAGACCTCGCCGCCGAGCGCTTCATCATCGAGCGCATCAAGTCGCACTATCCGCGCCACGCGATTCTCGCTGAAGAAGCGGAGGCCGCGGGCGTTCGTCACGAGGGTCAGGGCGAGTGGAAGTGGATCATAGACCCCTTGGACGGGACGACCAACTACGCGCACGGCTACCCTGCTTTCTGCGTCTCGGTCGCGCTCGAACGCGCGGGCACAGTGGAGCTGGGCGTCGTCTACGACCCCATGCGCGAGGAGACGTTCGCGGCCGAGCGGGGCGGAGGCGCGTCGCTGAACGGCCGCCGCATGCGCGTCTCCGAGGTGGACGACTTAAACTCCTCGCTGCTCTGCACGGGCTTCCCCTACGACGTGCGCGGGCGCGATGATTTCGTCCGCCACTTTAAGAACTTCATCATGCACGGGCAGGCTGTGCGCCGCGACGGCACGGCCGCGCTCGACCTGGCCTACGTCGCCTGTGGCCGCTTCGACGGCTTCTGGGAGGAGGGCCTGCGCCCGTGGGACGTCGCCGCCGGAGTCCTCCTCGTCAACGAGGCCGGCGGTCGCGTCACGGACTACGCCGACGCGCCCTTCGACATCTACACGCCACCCATCCTCGCCAGCAACGGCATCATCCATCAGGCCATGATGACTGTGCTCGCGATGCCTTGAACGAAAGTCCAAAGCGGACTTTGGACTTTGGACTTCCGCCTAATATACTGGTTTCGATGATCGCGCCGGACACGCTGCTGCAAAATCGTTATCTCGTCCAGCACCAGATCGGGCAGGGCGGGATGGGCGCGGTCTACGTCGCCACGGACCAGCGCTTCGGCAGCACGGTCGCGCTCAAAGAGACTTTCTTCGACGACCCCAACCTGCGCAAGGCGTTCGAGCGCGAGGCGCGACTGCTCAATCACCTGCGCCACCCTGCGCTGCCGCGCGTCTCGGATCACTTCACAGAGGAACAGGGCCAGTTTATCGTGATGGAATTCATCGCGGGCGACGACCTGGCCGAGAAGCTCAAGGAACGCGGCGGCGCTTTTCCTTTGTCGGAAGTTCTGAACTGGGCGGACCAGTTGCTCGACGCGTTAGACTACCTGCACACGCAGGAGCCGACCATCATCCACCGCGACATCAAGCCGCAGAACCTGAAGCTCACGCCGCGCAAGCACATCGTCCTTCTAGACTTCGGACTGGCCAAGGGAACGCTCGCGCACCAGACGACCGCGACCAAGAGCGTCTTCGGCTACTCGCGCCACTACGCGCCGCTCGAACAGATTCAGGGCGCGGGCACGGACCCACGCAGTGACATCTACTCTCTGGCCGCGACGCTCTACCACCTGATGACGGGCGTGGTTCCGCCCGACGCGCTGACGCGCGCGACCGCCGTGCTCAATGGTCAGCCCGACCCTTTGCTCCCGGCCAACGACGTACACGCGCAGGTCACGCCCGCGGTCGCCGAAGTCGTCTCGAAGGCGATGGCGCAGAACGCGGGGCAGCGCCCGCAATCGGCCGCAGAGATGCGCGAGATGATGCGCGAGGCCGCGCGCCAGGTTCACACCGTTGCGCGTGACACGAGCGCGCTGCCCTCGCAGACGGCCAACGTCTACGAGCAGGACACGCAGTTGATGTTCGCCGCCGCGCCCGCGACTCGCGCCGCCGGACAGGCCGCGGAAGAGACGGGGATGGTGAAAGAGGACGGCGCGGCGGCCACCTCCGTCAACTCGAAGCCTTCGACGAGCGAGCGCGAGTCCGGTAGTGACACGGACCCGGATTCGGTGGTGACGAGGGTGGCCGCCAAGAGAGCGGCGGCCCCGCGCTGGCGCGTCATAGGCATCGCCGCGAGCGCCGTCGTCCTGCTGGCCGTCGCCGCCGCCGTCTACACTTTCACGAGCCAGCCCCCGCCCGCGCCTGCCGCCCCGCAGGAGACCACACAGACCCCTTCGCCCACGCCCGAGCCCAGTACCACGGACTCGAAGGAAGCGGAGAAGAAGGCCGAAGTTCCGCCCACGCCTGCGGCCTCGCCGGTGGTAGTCATTCGCCACAAGGACAAAACGGCGAAGGGCAAGCAAGGGAACGAAGACGGCGAGGTCGAAATCCCTGACGACAACGACGACGAGACGCCTGAGCCGCCGGACACGGACGAGCCGCCCACCCCCAGAAGGCGCGCCGGCAAACCGCCGCCGCCGCCCGGCACACCAGAATTCGAGGCGTATATAGAGGAACAGAAACGCCGCGCCGAAGCCGCAGCCCGTCGCGTCGAGCAGCGCCAGCGACAAAGGGCCATCATGCAACAGCAACTGGAACTCGAACGCCAGCGCCGCGAGCAGCGCCGCCGTCAGCAACAAAGCAACAGCGGGCAGTAAGCAGCGGGCAGTTGATTGAGCGCCGACAGTCTTAAGCCCCGTAGGGGCTGTTGATAATAGCCCAGCACTTCAGGAATTGAGCCAAAAAATATTTGAGTCCCGTAGGGACGACAGAACGTTCTGTCGTCCCTACGGGACTCAATTTATTTTCCGCAACCTTACCCTGAAGTGCTGGGCTATTTTCAGACGCCCCTATGGGGCTCAATACTGCCCACTGCTCTTAAAGCGCGCCGCCGATGGTGGCGGCGAGGCGGTCGGTTTCGCGGCGCGATGCCTGGCGCGCGTCCTCGCCCTCTTCGATGGCGACGTGCTGGAGCGGGTGGTAGACCAGCTCGACCTTGCCTGGGCGCGGGAGGCGAAAGCCTTTGGGCCAGGCGCGGTGGCCGCCGCGAATCGTGATAGGAAGTATCGGCACGTTCGATTCGAGCGCCATGCGCGCCGCGCCCGCCTCGAAAGTGAGCAGCCGCCCGTCCGGCTGGCACCGCCCCCCTTCGGGGAAGATGACTACGGCCCCGCCGCTCTTCAGCCACTGGCGCGAGCGCCGTATGGCCGTCCTGTCCGCCTTCTTAATCTGAATCGGCCAAGCCCCCAGGAGCACAATCGCCTTCCCGACAATCGGCCAGTCGAAGCTCTCGCTCCAGGCGAGGTAGCGTGTCTCGCGCCTGACGGGCAGCGCCATCCACATCGGGTCCAGGTAGGTCTGGTGGTTGGAGGCGATGATGACGCCGCCCGTCCGCGGGATGTTTTCCAGCCCTTTGTAGCTGATGCGCCAGAAGAGAAGCGACATCAGGTAGAGGGGGATGCGGATGATGTTGATCGCCCACAGCGGCAGGACGAACGGCTCCGCCTGCGTCTCCTTCGCATTCGTGCGGCGCTCGCCCACGCTCGGACTGCTTTCGCTCAAGACGATTCTTCTCCAGTACCTTCGGCGCGACGCGCGCGCCTGTAGTCTTCGCTCATCCTCTCCACCACCTCGCTCGTCCCCTCGGCCCCGCCGCCTTCAGCATTGCCGCGCAGCGCGTCGAGCCCCGTGATCGTCAACTCCTCCCACCACTCGGGCGCGTCGCGCTCGGTCAAAGCGTCGTCCCAGGTTTGTCCGCAGCGTTCGCATTCGAAGCCACAGTAGGCGCGCGCCTCTGCTTTCGTCAACCCGACGCGGTTGCGCGCGTTGCACGCCGAGTCGCGGCACCGCCGCTCTATCTCCACCAGCAACACCTCGCGCGGGATGACGATTCTGCTACGCATGATGAACGCCTACTCTATCCCTTCCAGCGGCCACTGCTTGTCAACGAACTCCAGGTGCAGGCGCGGGATGCCGTCCTGCCCCGTGCGCCGCCCGCGTACCGCGGCGATGACGGAAATCCCGTACTGCGCGCTCATCACGCGGACGAAGCGGCCGCGCGTGATGTTGAGTGTGGTGAAGACGGCCGCGCCGCGCCGGCTGATGTTCTCCGTGACGGTCGTCTCGCGCGAAGAGACCTGCCCCTTCTCGTCGAGCGCCTCGACCACGACCTCGATAGGGATGTGGTGGCGCGTTTCGGGGCGCGGCGCGTCCGAGGGCACGTGACGCGCCGTGGGGTCTTGCACGACGACGCCGTACATGCCCGTCTCGGTCGCACTTTGCGCAACCTCGTAGCGCGTCGTCGGGTCACGCTCGAAACTCTCCGGGGCGCGCTTGCCGATGAAGGCGACGCCGACCTCGTAGCGCAAGGGCTTGCCCTCACCGGCATCCTGAACTTTAAGGTTACGCACCAAGGCCCAGACCCTGTACTGGTCTTCGACGTGGTCGAAGCAGCGCAACTGGCGTGGCATGGGCAGCGTCAGGTGCAAGAGCCTTCCGGGCTCTGTCGGGTGCGTCAGGGGAAAGCGCGCGCCGAACGGGGTCACGTCCATCAGCCGCGTGGTCTCCACCCAATCCAGGTCTTCGCTCTCGCGGCCGAAGACGCGCACCGGCAGCGACAGCTCCAGCCGCTCGCGCATCCGCCTCGATTTCCCGTCAAAGTTCATAAGCGTTTCGGCGTGCCGAAAACGTCAAAAAGCCCGCCCGCCCGAGCCCAAAATATTGAGCCCGGAGCCACCGCGCTCGAACGGGTCAAAAACGCGCTAAAACCCCTATTTTTATTGGCTTTTTCGCTGAAGGCGCGTTTGCCAAAACGCCCCTTTCCGGGTACAATATCTCGTACTTCAAACCCGTGCCCTCAGGCCCGGCTAATCAAGTACCGGGAACCTCGAAACGACGAGAAATTATTGCGACGCCGGAAGCTGTCAAAAAGGTGTCGTGCCGCTGCCCTTGTGAGCGCGGATTGTACCGGAAAGGTCTATTGAATGGAAACTATTACTGAAAGAAATTACATCAACATCGAAGACGAGATGCGGCGCTCCTACCTGGACTACGCCATGTCCGTCATCATCGGCCGCGCGCTCCCCGATGTGCGCGACGGGTTGAAGCCCGTCCACCGGCGCGTGCTCTGGGCCATGAACGAGCTGGGGAATCAATATAACAAATCTTACAAGAAGAGCGCGCGCGTCGTCGGCGACGTGATAGGTAAGTACCACCCGCACGGCGACACGGCCGTCTACGACACCATCGTGAGATTGGCACAGGATTTTTCGATGCGCTACCCGCTGGTCGACGGCCAGGGCAACTTCGGCTCGATTGACGGCGACGCCGCGGCCGCCATGCGTTACTGCGTCACCGGCGAAGCGCTCGTAGTCACCGACAAAGGCTTGTTGCCGATTGCGAAGATTTCGGCGGGCGGTGAAGACATCAACGCGCGCGTGCTTTCGCACGGCGGCAATATCAATCCGGCGAGCAAGTGGTGGGATAGCGGCGTGCATCCTGTTAAGCGACTACGCACGCACCACGGTTATGAGATCACGGGAACGACGAATCATCCGTTGCTCGTGTTTCGCTTAAACGCCGCAGGCGAGCCTTCCTTCGCCTGGAAACTCATTTCGCAGATTACGCTCGGCGACGTTCTGGTGGTTGACCGAAGCGAACGCTTGTGGCCGGAAGAAGATGTCTCACTCAAGGAGTTTTATCCTTCGCTCAGCGAGGCATCGCGCACGGTGCGGCATGAGTTACCGGAAGTCCTGACGGAAGACCTGGCGTTCCTGCTAGGCGCTTTGACGGCAGAAGGGACGGTTCAAGAACAGCGCATTGAATTTTGCAACAACCCTGGCGATTTCGCCGACGAATTCATCGCTGCATGGCAGCGCACCTTCCCGACGTGCCGCTTGCACTGCTTTGAGCGTGCCCCTTCAAGCTACGGCAAACGGAGCTACATGCAGATGCAGGTCGTGAGCCTGCAAGTAGTCGAGTTTCTGCGTAACCTGGGCTTGCACGGCAAATCTGGGCAGCGGAGCGTCCCGGAATTCATTTTACGCGCGCCGCAGAGAGTGGTTGCGGCTTTCCTACGTGGTCTGTTTGAGGGGGACGGCAGCGTTGAACGTTCAGGAAGAAGCCTTCTGCGTGTTTCGCTCTGCTCGCAAAGCGAAATGCTCTTGAAGCAAGTGCAAACCGTGCTCCTGCGTTTCGGCATCACTGCTTCGCGCACGTCAGACGCTTCGCACAATCGCTCGACGTATCGTTTGTGTCTTAATGGACGCGGGAACTTGCTGCAATTCGCGCGGCGCATCGGCTTCACCTCTCACACGAAGCGCGAGAAGCTGCAAGAAGTTTTAACCCTGCTCACTGGGAAAGCGCTTGCGAAAAGCGATTTCATTCCTTTGTTGGCTGCGTATCTGCGCCGTCAGGCCGTACGTCACAGGAACTGGATGGAGAGAAACAACTTCGACCGTCCGGCGCGGCTGCGCGCTGCGCTGCCTCGACTCGTAACTGCGCTAGCGCCACGTGACTACGCACTGGCCGAATATCTATCGCGTACAAACTACCTATTCGATCCGGTCGTCGCCGTTGAAGACGCTGGCGAGCAGCAGGTTTACTCGCTACGCGTTGACAGCCAGTGTCATTCTTTCGTCGCTAATGGCTTCATCAGCCACAACACCGAAGTCCGCATGGCCCGCCTCACCACGCAGATACTCTCCGACATCGAGAAGGAGACGGTCGATTTCCAGCCGAACTATGACGAGTCTTTGTCTGAGCCTTCCGTCTTGCCGACGCGCATCCCGAACCTGTTGGTCAACGGCTCGGACGGCATCGCCGTCGGGATGGCGACCAAGATTCCGCCGCACAACCTGACGGAGGTCGTGGACGCGACCATCGCGCTGATTCGCAAGCCGAACATGGACGTCAAGGATTTGTCGAAGATCATCACCGGCCCGGACTTCCCCACCGGCGGCTTCATCTACGGCGGCGAGGAGTTGAAGCGCTCTTACACCACGGGCCGCGGCATCGTCCAGATGCGCGCCCGCGCCGGCATAGACCGCATCGGCCGCGGCGCTCACGAACGCGACGCCATCGTCATCACAGAGATTCCCTTCCAGGTCAACAAGGCGCGCCTGATAGAGCGCATCGCCGAGTTGGTTAACGAGAAGAAGCTCGACGGCGTGGCCGACCTGCGCGACGAGTCTGACCGCCAGGGGATGCGGATCGTCGTCGAACTCAAGCGCGACGCAGTGCCGCAGGTCATTCTCAACAAGCTCTACAAGCTGACGCCGATGCAGTCCTCTTTCGGCGTCATCAACCTGGCCATCGTCAACGGCCAGCCGCGCGTGCTGAACCTCAAGCAGATGCTCGAAGCCTTCGTGGACTTCCGCCGCGAGGTGGTGCGCCGCCGCACCGAATACGAGTTGCGGAAGGCGCGCGCCCGCGCGCACATCCTCGAAGGCTTGACCAAGGCGATTGACGCGCTCGACTACATCGTCACGCTCATCCGCAACGCGCGCTCTGTGGACGAGGCTCGCCAGTGGCTGACGGGCGACACGGCGGGGATGTCGGAGGTCAAGCAGTGGAAGGGCGCGCCCAATGATTTGACGCTCGCCGGCTACCTCGGCAAGCTGCAAAGGACGATGAAGCGGTTAGAGTTTTCCGAGTTGCAGGCGCAGGCGATTCTAGACTTGCAGCTCCGCCGTCTCTCGGCGCTCGAACGCCAGAAGATCGTTGACGAGTACGAGGGCATCATCAAGCTCATCGCCGAGCTGGAAGAGATTCTCGCCAACGAGAGTTCCCTGCGCCGCGTCATCATCAAGGAACTGGAAGAGGTCAAGCGCGACTTCGGCGACGAGCGCCGCACGGAGATCGTCGAGGAGGGCGTCGAGCTTTCTATCGAAGACCTCATCGCCGACGAGGACGTGGCGATCACGGTGACGAACAGGGGCTACATCAAGCGCACGCCCGTCACCGTCTACCAGCGCCAGGGCCGCGGCGGCAAGGGTCGCTTCGGCGCGTCCACGGGCAAGAACGACGACTACGTCGAGCATCTCTTCATCGCCTCGACGCACGCCTACCTGATGGTCTTCACGGACGACGGGCAGGTCTACAAGCTGAAGGTCCACGAGGTACCGGACGCGGCGGCCGCTGCGCGCGGCAAGGCCATCGTCAACCTCGTCAACCTCCCGTCTTCGCGAAAGCTCGCGGGCGTCGTCCCCGTGCGCGAATTCGCCGAAGGGCGCCACGTCGTGATGGTGACGCGCAAGGGCGTCATCAAGAAGACTTCCCTGGCGGACTTCCAGAACATACGCTCGAACGGCATCGTCGCCATCAACATTGACGAGGGCGACGAGCTTTTGGACGTGGTGCTGACCGACGGCACGAAGCGCATCTTCATCGCCACGCACAACGGCCTCGCGATTCGGTTCGACGAGGAGCAGGTGCGGCCGATGGGGCGCGCCACGCGCGGCGTGCGCGGAATCGACTTGCGGAAAGACGACATCGTCGTGGCGCTCTGCGCCGTCTCGGCCAACGACTCGGAGCGGATGCTCTCTGTCTCCGAGCAGGGCTTCGGCAAGCAGACGAAGATCACGGACTATCGTTTCCAGTCGCGCGGCGGCAAGGGTGTCATCAACATGAAGACAACCGAGAAGACCGGCAAGGTGGTCGCCGTCTTCCCCGTCGAGGACGAGTCGGAGATCATGATCATCACGCAGCAGGGCAAACTCATCCGTATAGAGGCCGACAGCATACGCAAGACCGGGCGCTCGGCCTCGGGCGTACGTCTGATTAAGACGGACGGCGGCGACAAGGTCACCAGCGCCTCGCTCGTCGATCCATCGAGCGCGGAGGTCGAAGAGACTGTCGCTGGCTGAAGAAAACCGGGCCAAAAATAGAGGCGAGTCGCGTGTTGCGACTCGCCTTTTCTTCATATCATTCAAAACCGTGCTGCGCTATAATCCCCTCCTCCCCGAGCGCCGCGCTGGCACAATTTTTCGCCGAGGCCCGTTTATGCCGCACACAAAATCCCGCTCCCACAGAACTCTCCCTCTGACCTTCGTGTTGCTCGCCCTTTTCGCGCTGCCCGCGAGCGCGCAGCAAGACCCTGCGCCGGCGGACGACATCATCCGCGTGACGACCGAGTTGGTGCAGACGGAGGTCATGGTCTTCGACAAGCAGGGCCACTTCGTAGAGGGCTTGAGCCCCGAACAGTTCGAGCTGACGCTCGCCGGGACGAAGCAGCCTGTCTCCTTCTTCGAGCGCGTGCGCGCTGGCAGCGCCAGCGAGGCCGCGCAGCTTGCGGCCGCGCGCCGCGCAACCCCCGCGCCCGCGAAAACCGACTCGACGCCGAAAGCGGAAGCGCTCGCGGCAGCCGACTCGCTGGCGGCCGACCGCGGCCGCGTCATCTTCTTCTTCCTGGACGACGTGCGCCTGAGCAACGCGAGCCTGTCGCGCGCGCGCGACGCCCTGCGCCGCTTCGTCACCGAGCAGATGAACCCGAACGACCATGTCGCCATCGCCTCCACGAGCGGGCAGATAGGGTTCCTCCAACAACTCACGGACAACCCGGCCGTGCTCAACGCGGCCATCTCGCGCCTCGGCTACAGGCGCGACCCCGAAGCCTACACAGGCAAGACGCAGATTAGCGAATACCTCGCCAGCCAGATTATGGACTACGGCAACCGCGAGCTGTTCGCCTACCTGATGGAGTCCGTCAAGATAGAGCAGCAGATGGGCTCAGGCAACAGGCGCGGCGACCACAAGCTCGCCAGCACTTACTCTGCGTCGCCGCTCTTGCGGAACCGCCTGCGGCAGGTCAACGCGCAGGGGCGCATGACGACCGACGCCACGCTCAACGCCCTCCAAGGGCTGCTCATCTCGGCCGCGGACCTGCCAGGGCGCAAGCTCGTCTTCTTCCTCTCCGACGGCTTCATCCTCAACGAGCGCAGGTCGGGCGCGCTCGAAGAGTTGCAAAGCGCGACCCAGGCTGCCGCACGCGCCGGGGCCGTCATCTACACTGTGGACCTGCGCAGCTCCTTCTTCAGCTTCGGCTCCGGGGCCGACGCCAGCACGAACGACCACCCGGACATCTCCAGCCGGAAGGCTGGCCTCCTGTTCGGCGAAATCGCCGCGACGCAGGAGCCTCTTCGGCTCATCGCGGACGAGACGGGCGGCCGCGCCATCCTCAACCCAGGCTCGCTCGACGACGGAATCCGGCAGGCGATTGAGGAGACCTCCGACTACTACGTGCTGGCGTGGCGGCCGTCCACGACAGAGCAGCGCGAAGGGCGGCTGCGCCTGAAGGTCTCCATCAAAGACCGGCCGGAGCTGCGCGTGCGCGTGCGCAACAGCCTTTACGTGCCGCCGGCGACCAACGCGGCCGCGAGCAGCGCGAAGGGCGGCTCGAAGGGACAGGCGGCCGCGAAAGGTGAGCACCCGTCTGCCGACGAGCAGCTTCTGACTGCTCTCGGCGCGCTCTACCCGCAAAGGACGCTCCCAATCTCCCTCTCCATCGGGTACATGCAGACGACAGGCCCCGTCCTCAAGCTCTCCATGCAGACGGAGCGCAAGGCGCTCGTGCTCGACCCGCAGGGTTCCGCGAAGCAGGCGTTTTTGGACGTGATCGGCGCGGCCGTGGACGACCGCGGCATCATCGTCACCTTCAAGCAAGTGGTGACGATTGTGCCAGAATCTTCCGCGCCCGGCGCGGAGTCGGCCGTCGTCTGGAACCAGCAGTTGAGTCTCCCGCCGGGGCTTTATCAGGTGCGCGTAGCGGTGCGCGAGCGCGCGACCGGGCGGACGGGCGGCGCGCAGCAGTGGATAGAGATACCAGACGCGGCGCAGGCGCGCCTCGGCCTGAGCAGCATCTTTCTGGGCGAGCGCAAGGGCGAGAGCGAGCACGAGGGAGAGGCCGGCCGGCGCGCCGTGACGGTGGACGTGGAGCACAAGTTCGCGCGCACGTCGGCGCTGCGGTTCCAGACCTACGTCTACAACGCGGGCGGCCGCGCGGTCTGGATTCGGGCGCAGGTCTTCCGCGGCCGCCAGCAGGTGATGAGCGTCGCCCCGGCCAAAGTCCCTATGACGGGCGACCCCGCGCGCATGCCCTACTGGGCCGAGATAGCGCTCGACAAGCTGCCCCCTGGGCACTACACCTTGCAGGTCACCGCGGCGGACGAAACCGCCAAGGCGACGGCGTCGCAGCGGATCAACTTTGCGATTGAGTGAAGACTATTTTCGGTAGTGGGACAGTTTGGAGTTGAGTGTCTGGCAAGTCAGACTCACCGCAGAGACGCAGAGAGCGCAGAGGGGGCGCAGAGGCTTGACTCAACTCTCTGCGCAATCTCAGCGTCCTCTGCGTCTCTGCGGTGAACGCCGTATTGGCACACACTCTTCTTCAACCTGACCCATTACCCTATTTTCTGCTGAAGGGTTAGCGAATCCTGGTTCGCTCTTTCGTCACGCCCCCCTGTAACTAAGCGTCACAGTCGGACGCTCGCGTCGCTGGTATTCTCACTACTCGACGACAAAGCCGACTCGTTGCGACGCGCTGCTTTTCGTTTTTCTGTCGATCGCCGTTACTTGGAGCGCGTACTTGCCGGGAGGAAGTTTTGCGAGGTCTATCTCGGCCCAGTAGGGCAGGCGCGTGGGGTCGGCGGTGGTGCCGGTCGGTAGTTTGGCCGGGGACATCGCGACGACCGCGCGGTTGCCGCTGAAGACGCGCGCTTCGATTTCGACATCGGTGTGTGGCGCGTTGTAGACAGTGGTCTGGAAGCGGAGGACGGACGTACGCGCGAAGCGGCGCGCGGCGTTGACCATGACGGGGCGGGGGGCGGTGGTTGATTCTGTGCCAGATGGCTCGCGCTCGCCGAGGAAGAGGCTGCCGAGTTGGAAGCGAGCGGCGGAGAGGTCTGGGACTTCGACCCATTGCATGGCGCTGCCCGTGCGGCCCGTCGCTCGCTCGCGCACGGCGACGCGCACCTGGTAGAGGCCGGGCGCGACCGCGAGCGGCTGGTTCCACGCCACGACTTTTCTTCCGCTCTGCTGGGTGACCGTCACCGTCTGCTTGAAGCTGTAGATGGCCCCGCGGTCGTCGAGCGCGACGCCGAGGACATCAACTTCCGTCTTCCCCGCATCGAGGCTCAAGGCGGCCGCGTCTATCTGCATAGAGGCCGTCAGCGTCGTTTCGTCCTTCTGCCTGGACGCGTAGCCGACCGAGAGCCAGACGGGCAGGGCGCGTAGCGGGTAAAGCGAGACGAGCGCCGCGCGTAGTTCGTCTTCGGGCTTGCGTTCCGATTTTGCCGCGCCACCACGCCGAGCGCCAGTCGTGTTCATGAAGCCGCGCCGCACGCGCACTTTCAAATCCGCGCGCCCCTTGATTCTGACCTCGACGCGCGCCTTCGCGCCGAGCTGTTCTTCGCCCTCTGGACGCCAGGCCAGCAGGTAATAGTCGGACGACTCGTCCAGCGCCTGACGGAAGCCGTCAGTGAACGAGTTGGAATTGAGGATGGCGCGGCCGCCCGTGTCGTCGGCCAGGATGCGCAACGCCTCCTGCGTGGCGACCCCTTCGGCAAAGACGTTGCGCGAGACGCTGCCCGTGAAGTCCGGGTAAGGGTTCTGGCTCGCGTCCGTGTAGGTGTTCACGAAAGTGCCGCGCGCGTCCATCGTGTAGATGACGGCCCCGACCTGTGCGGCCGTCTTTGTCACGCCGCGCAGCCGCTCCAAGGCGTTCGTGCTCCGCGGGTCCGTGACGAAGCCGTCCGAGACGAAGAAGACGAGCTTGCGGCCGGGAAGCTGCGCGGACGAGCGCATCAAGCCCTCCAGCGCCCCGAGCGTGTTGATTGTGGCAACCCTGGAGTTCTCCGCGATCTGGTGAACGCGGTTGATGACCATGTTCGCCGCCGTCACCTCGTCCATCTGAAACTCCGCAGCCGTGGCCTCGACGAGGTAGTTAAAAAGCTGGCGATTGAAACTGTCCGCCACCTGCGAGGCGTCGTACTCGCTGATGGGGACCTTGCCGGCGTAAGCCTCCGTAGTGCGCCTGTTGCCCAGCCGCGCGACGGCCGCGCGCAGCACCGCGGGGTTGTCCGTCAACTGCTGCAAGAACCCGACCTGCCCGCTTGTCGAGACGACGGCCGCCTGGTCGTCCGCGCTCATCTGCGTGTCTATGAATTCGAGGAGCGCCTTGCGCGCGCGAATCAGGTTCTCGGGGGCGAGATGCACGTCGTCCACGAAGAAGAGGATGACGCGCCCGCGCCCGGCCGCGGCGCGAGTCACGCCGGTTACGGCCTCCGCGCCCGCGCCCGCAACGCCCGCCGCGGGCGCGGGTTTAGCTTCCTCTGGAATTTGGGCCACAACCGCTTCAAAGAAACTGATCGTGCGCGCACGGCCGCCGACGCTCAACTCAAACTGCTCGCGGCCCAGGCCCGTGACGGGGCGGCCCCGCCGGTCGAAGACGGTCACGTCCGTCTGCACCAGCTCTGTCTTAACCCGCACCACATCGTCGCTCGGCTCCTGCGCGCGGACGGGCGAAAGCGACACGACCAGTAAAGCCAGCGCGGCGGCGAAGATTTTAGGTGGACTCATCGAACACGCTTCTTTCTCACTCGACGACAAAGCTGGACTGCTGTGACGCGCTGGCCTTCGTCTTCCGGTCAACGGCCGTGACCTGGAGCACGTATCTTCCGGGAGAGAGTTGGCCGAGGTCTATCTCGGCCCAGTAGGGCAGTCGCTTCAGGTCTTTCGTCGTGTCGGTCGGCACTTTGGCGGCGGGCATCAAGACGACCGCGCGGTCGCCCCTGAGGACGCGCGCCTCGATTTCGACATCGGTGTGTGACGCGTTGTAGACAGTGGTCTGGAAGCGGAGGACGGACGTACGCGCGAAGCGGCGCGCGGCGTTGACCATGACGGGGCGCGGCGCGGACGTTGGTTCTGCGGCCGACGCTTCGCGCTCGCCCAGGAAAAGGCTGCCGAGTTGGAAACGTCCCGCCGCTATGTCGGGCACCTCTATCCACTGCTGCGTGCTGCCGGTGCGGCCCGTCGCCCGCTCGCGCACCGCCACGCGCACCTGATAAAGCCCCGGCGGGAGACTCAACTGCTGGTTCCAGACGACGGGCAGCCGCTCGTTCTGTGATGACGGGTCTGCCGTGACGGTCAGCACCTGCTTGAAGGTGACGATGACGCCGCGGTCGTCCACGGCCGCGCCCAGCACGTCCACCTCAGACTTCTTCGCCTTGCCGGCCACGACGTCCAGAGCCCCACGCTCAAGCTGCATGGAGGCCCTGAGCGTGAGCCCCTGCTCCGGCGTGTTGACGTAGCCGACCGAGAGCGCCAGCGGCAGCGTCCGCCAAGGGTAAACAGACCCTAGCGCCGTCAGCAACTGCGCCTCCGGCGTCAGCGCCTCCGCCTTCGTCGCAGCAGCCGCCTTCTCGCCCGCGGCCGACTCCGCCGGGAAGTAGTAGTTGCGCCGCAGACGCACGCGCAAGTCAGGCCGCCCCTTGACGCCGACTTTAATTCGCGCCTTGCCCGTGCGCTGCTCCCCAGTCTCTGGCCGCCAAGCGAGCAGGTAATAGTTCGATGTCTCGTCTATGGCCCGCCGGAACGCGTTGCGGAACGAGTTGGAGTTGATGATCGCGCGCCCGCCAGTGTCCTCGGCCAGAATGTGCAGCGGCTCTTGCAGCGCGGAGGCTTCCATCGTAGGGTTACGCGCCTGCGTGCCCGTCGCCAGGCCGTCCGGGAACTCGTTGCGACTCGCATCGATGGCCGGGTCGTTGAACGTGCCGCGCGCGTCCATCGTGTAGACGACGACGCCGCTGCGCGCCGCCAGCTCCGTCACACGCTTGAGCAGCACCATAGAGTTCGAGCTGCTCACGTCTGCGATGAAGCCGTCGGAGATGAAGACGACCAGCTTGCGTCCAGGCAACTGCGACGACGACTTCATCAGGCTCTCCAACACGCCGAGCAGTTCGTTGGTCGTCGTCTTCGCCTGCGCGGAGATTCGGCGCACGCGGTTCTTGACCATGTTCGCAGCCACGCGCACCAGCGGCCCCTTCGACTGATACTCGTTGATGGTCGCCATCAACAGGTAGACGAACAGGTCGCGGTCGCTATGGTCCGCGACCCGCGTGGCCTGATAGTCGCTGATGGGGACTTTGCCCGCGTAAGTCTCCGGGTTTCTCTTGTAGTTGAGGCGCTCGACGGCCGCGCGCAGGACGGGCTTGTAGTCCGTCAACTGTTGCAGGAAACCTATCTGGCCGCTGGCCGAGACAATCGCCACGCGGTCGTCCTGGCCCATCTGGCGCTCGACGAACTCCATCAGCGCCTTGCGCGCGCGGGCGAGGCTCGACTCGCTGAGGTGCAGGTCGTCCAGGAAGAAGAAGATCACGCGGCCCGCGCCCTGCGAAGGCGACGAAGGTTTGCCCTCCTCACTGTTCTTCGCAGGGTCGCCGCCCGCCCTCGCCACCTGCGCGGCCTCGGCGCTGCTCCCGGCCGCCACGCGCTCGAAGAACGAGACCGCGTGCGGCTTGCCGTCGAGCGTCAACTCGAACTGCTCCGGCGTCAAACCCTCGACGAAGCGGCCCTGCTTGTCGAAGACCATCAAGTCCGTCTGCACCAACTCGGTCTTAATCCGCAGAACGTCGTCGCTCGGCTCCTGCGCGCGGACGGGCGAAAGCGACACGACCAGTAAAGCCAGCGCGGCGGCGCAGATTTTAGATGGACTCATCGAACACGCTTCTTTCTTATTCGACGACAAAGCTGGACTGCTCCGTCGTGCTGACCTTCGTCTTTCGGTCGATGGCCGTGACTTGAAGCACGTACTTGCCGGGGGGCAGGTGGTCGAGCGCGACCTCTGCCCAGTAGGGCAGGCGCGTCAGGTCTTTCGTCGTGTCCGTCGGGAGACGCGCCGGCGCGACCGTGACCGCCGGGCGGCCGTCGCGCTGGAGGACGCGCGCCTGAATCTCCACGTCCGGGGCCGCGCCGCCCGCGCCGCGCGGCGCGTTGTAGACGTAGGTCTGGAAGCGCAGGACAGAGGAACGCGGGAAGCGGCGGTCCACGTTGACCCTGACAGGACTGGGGCCGTTGGCCGTGGCGAACTTCTCGTCGGGCCGCGCCGCCTTGCGCTCGCCCAAAAAGAGGCTGCTCAAAGAAAAGCGCCCGGCCGAGATGTCCTCTACTTCAATCCACTGCTGCGCGCCGCCCGTGCGTCCGGTCGCGCGCTCGCGCACCGCCACGCGCACCTGATAGAGGCCCGGCGGCAGACTCAACTGCTGGTTCCAGACGACGGGCTGGCGCAGGTTCTCCGCAGACGGGTCCGGCGTGACGGTTAAGACCTGCTTGAAAGTGACCACGACGCCGCGGTCGTCCACGGCCGCGCCGAGCACATCCACCTCAGACTTCTTCGCCTCCCCGGCCGCCACCTCCAACGCCCCGCGCTCAAGCTGCATGGACGCCTTCAGCACAAGCCCCTGCTCAGCCGTGTTCAGGTAGCCGACCGAGAGCGTCACGGGAAGCGAACGCCCAGGGTAAACTGCCCCCAGGGCCTTGAGCAGCCCAGCCTCCGGCGTCAGCGCCTCGCCCTTCTTCGTAGTCTCCGCGCCCTTCTCTTCCGCGGCCGCCTGAGGCGGCGGGGCGTAGTAGTTGCGCCTCAGGCGCACGCGTAAGTCAGGCCGCCCTTTGACGCTGACCTTGATGCGCGCCTTGCCCGTGCGCTGCTCCTCTGTCTCTGGTCGCCACGCGATGAGGTAATAGTTGGAAGTCTCATCGACAGCCTGCCGGAAGGCGTCGCGGAACGAGTTGGAGTTGATGATTGCGCGCCCGCCAGTGTCGTCGGCCAGGATGTGCAGCGGAGCCTGAAGCGCCGAAGACTCCGTCGAGGGTTTGCGCGCCGACACGCCAGACCCCATCGCATCAATGAAGTCATTCCGGCCGGCGTCTACGCCGGGGTCGTTGAAGGTGCCGCGCGCGTCCATCGTGTAGACGACGACGTTTGTGCGCGCCGCCAGCTCCGTCACGCGCTTGAGCAGTGTCATGGAGCTGGAACTGCGCTCGTCCACGACGAAGCCGTCGGAGAGGAAGACGACCAGCTTGCGCCCAGGGAGTTGCGACGACGAGATCATCAGGCTTTCGAGCACTTCGAGCAGGTTGGCCGTCGTCATCTTCCCTTCGGCGGTGACCTGCCGCGTGCGGTTGCGGACGACGTTTTCGGCGATGGTCCCCAGGCCGCGTGGGTCGCCGCCCTTCGGCGCGACCAGTTGGAACTCGTTCACCACGGAAGTGACGAGGTAGTTGAAGAGCGCGGCGTTGTTGCGCTCGGCCACCTGATTGGCCTCGAACTCAGAAATCTGCGTGCGCGCCGAGTTGACCTCATAGACGCGCTTGTTCTTCAGCCGGCTGATGGCCTCGCGCAGCATGGGCTTGTAATCGGTCAACTGCTGAAGGAAGCCCACCTGCCCGCTGGCCGAGACGATCGCCACGCGGTCGTCCTGGCCCATTTCCGTTTCGACGAACTCCGTCAGGGCCTTGCGCGTGCGCGCCAGGCTCGACTCGTTGAGGTGCAGGTCGTCCAGAAAGAAGAAGACGACGCGGCCCGCGCCCGTCGCCGTCGGTGGCGGAGTCGCGTTCGGCCCAGCGGTCTTGGCCGGGCCGCCGCCCGCCCTCGCCACCTGCGCGGCCTCGGCGCTGCTCCCGGCCGCCACGTGCTCGAAGAACGAGACCGCGTGCGGCTTGCCGTCCAGCGTCAACTCGAACTGCTCTGGGCTGAGTCCTTCGACGAAGCGGCCCTGCTTGTCGAAGACCATCAAGTCCGTTTGCACCAACTCGGTCTTAACCCGCAGGACATCTTCGTCCTGACCTTGCGCGCGGACGGCCGCGCCCGCCGAGAGCAGGGCGGCGAGAAGAAACACCCACACGACGACACTTTTCGGTGACCGCATGACATTGACCTCCGATGGACTCGGACAAGAAGGCAGGAGCCGGGCCTCTTCTTTGCGCCTCCAGCGTGAAAAATTTATCTCAAGCAAAGACGCAAAGGCGCAAAGAGGGTTGAATCATCCGACCTGTCGGATTCTTTCCTGGAATTTGGAGTTGCCTAACGGCGCGGCAGGAATTCTTCGGGCGCGCCTTCGCCTTCGACCCAGACCTCGCCACCTTCGTAGAACTCTTTCTTCCAAATTGGCACACGGCGCTTCAACTCGCGGATCGCCCACTCGCACGCCTCGAAGGCGGCGCGGCGGTGCGGCGCGCCGACGGAGATGACGACGCTGGTCTCCCCGATTTCGAGCCGGCCCGTGCGGTGGACAATCCCCAAGTGCGCCACCTCGAACCGCTCGCGGACCTCGCGCCCGAGCCGCCGCATCTCGCTCAAGGCCATAGGCTGATAAGCCTCGTAGACGAGGTAGAGCGTCCGGCGGCCGCGCGTCCACTCGCGGACGTAGCCGTCGAGCGTCACGGTCGCCCCGCACTCAGGCCGCACCACGCGCCGCGCCACTGAGCCTACGTCAATCGGCTCGGTCGTCAGCTCGAAGAAGTCCATGCCTTGAGCCTCGCTCTCATCTTCGGAGCCGCCGCTGACGGGCGGGAAGACGGCCAGCTCGTCGCCACTGCTGACCACCGCGTCTGGGCGCGCGTACTCCTGGTTGACGGCGAACAGCAGCGAGCGGCCGAAGCGGCGCAAGGAAGGGTAGAGCGAGAGAACCTCCTCGAAGGCAGAGGCCGCGCTCGCGGGCGCGCTCAAGGTCAGCTCCGCCTCTTCGCGCCCGGCGTGGTCGCGCGCTGCGCCGAAGAAGAGGACGCGCACCCGTATGCGCGGGCCTTCGGTTTCGAGTGGCTTCGTCATTCGAGGTCTATTTTCTTGCCGCCGTGGCCGTTGCCCTTGGCGATGGTGTGGATGCGCGCGCGCTCCTCGTAGCCTGGGACGGCGCGCGCCAGCAGGTCGCGCAGCCGCTTCAGGCGTTCGGCCGTCGAGCGCAACTCCAAAAGCTCTAACTTGACTTCCGTGTCCAGCTCCATCGCCGCCGCGACGAGGAAGGAGAGCCGCTCGGGCTCAGTCGGCGGCAACTCCGGCAGACTGGCGCGCTCGTCGTTGATGACGCGCACGGCCTGCGCGATTCTCATGAACAGCTTCGAGACCTCGTCGGCGCGCTCGGCCAGATGTTGCGCGTCCTCCTCCTCGTCCTCGAAGAGCCGCACGCGCCCCACGAGGTAGGGCTCGCCCTCGTCCACGTAAGCCTCCAAGCTGTAGCGCACGAGCCCGACCGTCAGGATGTTGGCGCGGTTGTCTGGCAGCGGCTGGACTTCGGTCACCTCCGCGACGCAGCCGACGTGGCCCACGGGCGGGAGGTCCGAGGCCGCCTCGGAGGCGTCGAAGTAGGAGAGGCCGAAGAGGCTGTCGCCGGCGCGGATGTCTGCGAGCATGCGCTGGTAACGCGACTCGAAGATGTGTAGCGGCAGCGGCACGCCCGGAAAGAGCACGACCGGCAGCGGAAACAGCGGCAACTCGCGGACGCCGCTCACCTTGTCTGAGGGTTCACTCATTAGTAGTGGTCAGTGGTCGGTGGTCAGTGGTCAGTTGGAAATCAGTTGTTTTTAACTGACCACTGACTACTGACCACTGACCACTGCGTTGCGTTCGATGGCGCTCAAGGCGGCGGCGGTCGGCGCGTGGTCGGCCGTGCCGGTCTGGGCTGCGCGCGCGTCCTCTGGCGCGGCTGTCGGGTCGAGCTTTTGCGCGATCAGTTCGAGAATCTTGTCTGGGGCTTCGTTGGAGAGGGCCTGGCGCTTGGCCTCTATCACCAGATCGGCCATTTCGGGCGCGCGGCTCTTGAAGCGGTTGTCGCGCGCGATCAGGTCTTCGATGATGCGTCGCTCGCGCTCCTCGCGCTTGACGTTCACGTCCAATCCTGCGGCGACGGCGTACTCGACCGGCACACTCTGGTTGCGCATCATGACGTGCAGAGCGCCGGTGCGCTCGCGCGTCTCGTCCCTCATGCGGCCGATTTGCAAGAGCGAGTTCTTGAAGCCCAAGTGCCCGCGCAAAGTGATTTCGATAATCGGGGCCGGCGTGTCGCCTTCGGGATCGTGCTTGCGCGCCTCGCGCTCGACCATCTCCGTCACTCCCGCGTAAACGGCGTCGGCGTCCTCCGCGCCCGACACGTCGAACGAGAGCCGCTGGAAGGGGCGCTGCACATAGTCGTTGATGACTTTTGTCTTGATGTTGTACTCGTCATCAACTTCGACCAGGAATGCGCCGCGCGGCTCCTTGTACTCGTCAATCGAGGTCGGTTCGAGCGAGCCTGGGTTGAAGGCCCAGCCATCCAGGTCGAAGCGCTTGTGTGTGTGGCCGAGCGCGAGGTAGCTGACGAGCTGCTTCAGTTCCTTCAATTTCGCCACGGGGACGGCAGGTATGGGTCTATTGGTCTGACCCTCCACGTCCGTGTGGAGCATCAGGATGTTGAAGCGCCCCTCGCCGCGCGCGTCGCGCAGGGCGTCGGCGAGGATGGGGATGGCGGCCGAAGCAGACGCGCCGAACCAGTGCGAGCCGAAGATGCGCGCGCCCGCGATGTCCACGTAAGAGCCTGTGCGCTCGTCCTCGTCCCAGGGCACGAACCGGAAGCCGCCCTCAGGGTTCGACTGCGGCTCCAGCAGCTTGATGAAGCCCCACTCGGAGAGCGAGCGCATCCAGCTATGCTCGGAGACGGCGTCGCGCTGGTCGTGATTGCCCTCTATGGCGACGACGGGGATGCCCGCGTCTTTCAGGAGGTCTAGCCCAGCGACGGCGTGGTTCATCGCCTGCGGGTCTATGTTGCGGCGGTCGAAGAAGTCGCCGGCGATGAGTACGAAATCGACCCGATTCGGGATGGCGTGCGTGGTTATCACCTCATGCCAGGCCCGGAAGAAATCCTTCGTGCGCTCCTCCAGATTGTAGCGGCGGCAGCCCAGGTGTATGTCCGCGAGATGCAGGAATTTCATAGAATGCTCTGAATACTAACTTCTGATAAATCCCTCACGCGGCGCGCTCGGCCGCGCGAGGTGTTCAATATTTGTGGAAGTATTATACGCCAGTTAATCCGCGATATGCTAAAGAAGCCTGTGGAGTTAACAATTTACATCTCACCCTCGTTGACGGGTTGTGCGAGTATGGTGCAAGAGTCCTCGGGTGGCTCCGATTCTCAGTCGTCGTTCAAGATAGTGCCTTGTCCCTGCGCGTCCGCGATGGTCGCGTTAGTCGCCCTACTCAGGTTGACGAACAGCGTCTCGTTCGGCTCTACGATCAACTCCCCTCTCACACTCACCGTCACGGCCTTGCTGGTCTGCCCTGGGCTAAAGGTGAGTGTCGTCAGCGCCTTCGCCGTGTAATCGGCGGGCGCGACGGCCGTCCCGTCGGCCGTCTGGTACTTGACCGTCACGTAGCGACTGCTCGCCACGGAGAGCTTGACCGTGAAGGTCATACTGATCGTGCCGCCGTCCGGCTCCGGCGCCGACGCGTTGTTGATTGAAATGGCCGCCGCGTCGTTGTCCTTGATGGTGCAGACGCCCGAGCCCGAGGCGAGGGTGGCGTTCGTCGGGCTGGAGAGCGCGAGTTTGAAGGTCTCGTCCACTTCGTCTATCACGTCGCCCTTGACCGCCACCGCCACCGTCTTGCTCACCTGGCCGGGGGCGAAGGTGAGCGTCGTCAGCGCGAGCGCCGTGTAGTCCGCCGGGGCCGTCGCCGAGACGTTAGAGGTAGCGTACTTGACTGTCACGGTCTGCGCGCTCGCCCCCGAGAGCGTGACCTTGAAGATGGCGTTGAGTGAGCCGGAGTTGCCTTCATTCACCATGACGCTGTTGACAGAGAGCTTCGGCTTCGTCTCGTCGTCTACAATGGTCAGGGTGGCTGTCGCGCGCGTGCCCAACCTTCCGCTGCCTGTGACGTTGCCGAGCGTTAGATTGACCGTCTCGTTACCCTCGTAGACCGCGTCCGGGCAGAGGGCGATAGTGAAAGTCTTGTTGGCCATATCACCGTCGGCCCAGGAGAGCGTCCCCGTGTTGACGATGTAGTCACGGCTCGCGGCGCAGGAGGTGTAGCCGGAGGCGGAGCCGTTCGAGGTCGCGTACTTGATGGAGGTCGCGCCGCCGCCCCCGCCCGTGCGGGTGACGTTGATGACCATGGAGGCCGCGCCTTCGTTGACGCTGTAGGTCGCGGCGCTGAATTGCAATGTCCCGCCTTCCTCGATCGTGATGTTGACGGTATCCGTGTCGCTCTGAGCGCTGCCCGTTCCAGTGTTGCCCTGGTCGTTGGTCACGATTTGCAGGCTCGCCGCGCCGCTGTAGTTCGCCGCCGGGTTAAAGCTCAGCCCGTTCAAAGCCGTATCGACGGCGCTGATCATGCCAGTGAAGCTCATAGTCGCATCACTCGTGCCGTCGCCCGTGACGAAGCTTAGTCCCGTTTTCCCGTTCAAGGTCAGGGCCCCGCGCGTGGCTGTCAGCGTGACGCGCACGGGACTCGTGCCCGCATCCGCGTCGGCAACCGAAATCTGGTTGGCGTTGGCGGAGGAGAAGACCAGCGCCACGTTCTCACCAGTGGATTGCGCGGAGGGGACAGTGTTGACGGGAGCGTCGTTGGGGTCGAGGATAGTCAGGGTGGCCGTGTTGGGCGAACCGAGCGTGGCGCCGCCGGATATCACCGTCAGGTCGAGAGTGAGGGTCTCGTCCGGGAACTCGTTTGTGCCGTCGTTGACGATGGGAAGCTGGATGGTCTTGTCTGTCGCGTCGCCGGCGGGCCAGGTGACGAAGAGGTCGCCATTCAGTCGCGCGATTCCGAAGTTTCCGCCAATAACCACTTTGCCGTCAGGTTGTAGCGCTGTCGTCCGCACAACGTTATTCGTACTCGTGCCGGGATCAAACGTGCTGTCGAGTGAGCCGTCAGCGCTCAGACGAGCGATATAGTTGCGCGACGCGCCATTGAAGAAGGTGAAGTCCCCGCCAATGATTACTTTCCCGTCAGGCTGTAGCGCTGTCGTACCTACACCCGTAATTTGACTTCCAGTCACACCCGTGCCGGGATTAAACGAGGCATCCAGGGAGCCATCAGCGTTCAGACGCGCGATGCCGTTGCAGGATGTGCTATTTGTACTATTGAAGTAGGTGAAGTCTCCGCCGATGATTATCTTGCCGTCAGGCTGAAGTGCTATTGTCCGCACAAGACCATACGAGCCGGGATTAAACGTGCTGTCAGGTGTGCCGTCGTCTTTCAGCCGCGCGATTCCGAACTCTCCGCCGACGATTACCTTTCCGTCGGGCTGCGGCATTATCGTGTACACAACGAGACCTACGCCGGGATTAAACGTGTTGTCGAGTGAGCCGTCAGCGTTCAGACGCGCGATGTAATTCCCGACCGCGCTGTCGAAAAATCCGCCGACGAACACCTTTCCGTCAGGCTGCAACGCTGTCGCGCGTATACGGTAATCAGGGCCGGTGTCGCTAACATCAATGCCAGGATTAAACGAGCTGTCGAGTGTGCCGTCGGCGTTCAGCCGAGAGATAGTAAAGTTGCCACCGACGATCACCTTCCCGTCAGGCTGTAGCGTGGTCGTCCGCACAAGGCGGCCATTCACGCCAGGATCGGGATTAAATGTGCTGTCGGGTGTGCCGTCCGAACTCAGTCGTATAAATTGATTCCCACCGACGATCATCTTCCCGTCAGGCTGTAACGCTATAGTGTACACAACGAAACTTACGCCGGGATTAAATGTGCTGTCGAGCGTACCAGGGGCGAAGCGGTAATCCGCAGGCGTGGTCGTGCCATCCGTGAGCGTCACCTTGCCGACAACTTTGTTATCCGTCCCGCCCGTGCGCGTTAAAGTGATGACCGCGCTGCCGTCCGCTTCATTTACGCTGTAGTTAGCAGATGAGAAAGCGATCGCGCCAGGCGCAGGCACCGCAAAGGCCCTCGCAGACACATCATTATGGGCTGCCTCACCGCCATCGGTGAAGGTAGTGCGTAGGTCCCCGTCAGCCGCCCCCACTCGCTCCCCGCCGCATAAGCATACTGTCAGGCAAAAAAGAGCAACGCCCGATATTAAACAGATCATTCTCTGCAAGCGTGATAAACGGCGGGCGGATGCCTGTAGAATTCTTGACACGAGGGCTTCTCCTTTGGCGACTACTTCCGTATAGGTTGGGTTTCAGGGCGCTCAAGGGGTTCCAGCCTGGCAAGAGCCTAGAGACCCTGGAATTTACCGCACGAAAGGGCCTGAGTCAAAGATTGCTGATCCGTGCGTTGAGTCGCCGGGAAGTCTAGCCTCGCCGCCTACTGTAAACATTGGTTGGGGGCGTGGCATTTCAGTTGCCATAGGCTCTTTAGAACCGGGAGGGGCGGTTGATTTTAGTACAACGCGAGGGGGAGTTGAGTATCATGCGTAAATTCTTGTGTGCGATCTTCTGCACGTTAGCTCTGGCGGCGGGCGTCTTCGCTCAGGACACGCAGAGCACTGTGGAGAAAGAGACTAAGGCCGCCGTCCAGGAGGCGGGTGACAAGGCCGAGGACGTGAAAGACCAGACGGTCAAAGGGGCCAAGACGGTCGGCAACGAGGCCGCCGACAAAATCGAGGACGCCAAAGACCCCGCGATGAAGGGCGCGAAGGTAGTGGGCGAGGGCGCGAAGACGGTCGTCAACGAAGCCGCGGACAAGACCGAAGATGTGGGAGGCAAGGCCGTTGACGCGGGCAAAGCCGTCGGCGATAAGGCCGGGGACGTGAAAGACCAGGCGGTCGAGGGCGTGAAAGTCGCGGGCGACAAGGCTTACGCCGTAGGCGAAAAGGCTGCGGACAAGGCCGAGGACGCTGTCGGCAAGGGCAAGGACGTCACGATGGAAGCCGCCGACAAGGCGGAAGACGCCAAGGACACGACTGCCCGCGCCGCCAAGAAGACTGGCAACTGGTTCAGCCGCGGGCTGCGTAAGCTCGGGCGAATTTTTTAAGTCGGTTGTGACTGGTTAGAGAGAGATAGAGTCGCGCGCGTCGAGTGTCTCGTTGGCAATTGCAACACGGACGAAAGCTATCCGTCATAGCACCGCAACGAAGACGCAACCAAGCGGCGGGCGCTTTCGCTCTAAGATGTCTCTCACGAGGGGAAGGACAACTTCTCCCTTCACAAGAAAACCGGGGCGCTTAATCGGTCGGGGTTAGGCGTCCCGGTTTCTATTTTGGCCCACAGAAGTTCTGCCGGCGCTGCTTTCTTCGTCCTACCGCGGACTGGCGGGCGCAAAGATTCCGTAGCCGATTCATAACAGCGTCGCAACCCTAACGGAGCGCGCGACCGTTATCTTTCAAGCTAACGAATCGTTGCACAGCTTCGACGTGCCAAACCTCGCACGCGATTTCAACGCGTGTCCCGCGACGGCGTCGTAGACGGTTCAAATATTCTTGTGATAAGGGAGATATTGTCCATGAAGTCAAACCGCTTTAGAAACATTACCTACTTGTGCGCCTCGCTCGTGCTCCTGCTCGCGCTGGCCCCGCTCGCCGTGGCCCAGACGGGGGAACCGTCCCAGACTACTAACACTACGGCTGTCGCCAACGGGCAGAAGATGAAGGTCAAAGGCGTGGTCGTGCGCCGCGACGCGGACACCTTTGTCGTCCGCGACATGAGCGGCGCTGACACGACGGTGCGCCTGACGGACACGACCAGCGTCAAGACCAAGGGCGGCTTCTTCGGCGGCGGCACGCGCTACAATGTGACCAACATCCTGCGCGGCCTCAACCTCGAAGTCGAAGGGCGCGGCGACGGATCGGGCAACCTCGTGGCTAGCAAGGTCAGGTTCAACGATTCAGACCTGAGAGTGGCGCGCACAGTCGAATCGCGCGTTGACCCGGTCGAGACGCGCGTCGGCTCTGCCGAAGGACGAATCGAGCAGGTTGAGCAGAATTCGCAGCGGCTCTCGGGACAGATTGACGAGTTGGCGGCCGTCTCGAACGCGGCGCGCGGCGGCGCGAAGGCCGCACAGGAGACAGCGGACGCGGCGCTGGTCGGAGTCAACCAGGCCAACGAGCGCATCTCGTCTCTGGACGACTACGAGCCGCAGGGCGGCGCAACCATCCTCTTCCGCAGGAGCAGCGCCGTGCTTTCGGCCGACGCCAAGTCCCAGCTCGATCAATTGGCACAAAAAGCTATCCAGTCGAAGGGCTACGTCCTCGAAGTTAGCGGCTTCGCCAGCCAGGAGGGCGGCAAGAACTTGAACCGCCGCCTCAGCCAGCAGCGCGCAGACAACGTGATCCGCTACCTCGTGGAGACCCACAACGTCCCGCTGCGCCGCATCATCACGCCCTACGGCTACGGCGAGTTGAACCCGGTCGCGGACAACACGACGCGCACCGGCCGCGCCGAGAACCGTCGCGTCGAGGTCAAAATCCTCGTCAGCCGCGGTCTGACGCAAGGCCCGTCGCAGGTCAGCTCTTCCATCTCGCCGGAATAGATCGGCAACTCAACTTAAACGGCGAAGGGCCGGGAGGATTGATCCTCCCGGCCCTTCGCGCGTGTGGCGGTCAGAAATTTCTAGAAATCGGCCGGCTCAGTTGCTATCCTAAACCATTCCGCACTAATCGTAGAGGAGAGGCTGATGAGAAAATTCGTGACCGCGGCGGCCCTCGCCGTCCTGGCAATCTTCCACGCCCAGCCGGGCCACGCGCAGACGAGGCCGCGCGATGACAAGGGAGAACTGAAGGCCCTGCGCCAGGAGATAGAGTCGCTGAAGGACGAGGTGAAATCCATGCGGACGGACTTGCAGGACATCAAGCAGATGTTGCAGGCCCGTGCTAATGGTCCGGCCGCGCCGACGCAGCCGGCGAGGATCAGCGCGGGCACCATCCCGCCCCTCGGCAGTCAGGACGCGCGCGTCGTGCTCATAGATTTCTCAGACTACCAGTGCCCCTTCTGCGCGAGGTTCTACCGCGACACCATGCCGCAACTGGACCGCGAGTATTTCAAGACCGGCAAGGTCAAGTACATTTTCCGCGACCTGCCGCTCGAAGCCATTCACCCGCACGCCTTCAATGCTGCGCGAGCCGCGCGCTGCGCTGGCGAGCAGGGCAAGTTCTGGGAGATGCACTTCAAGCTCTTCGAGAACCCGCGCGCCCTCGCCCCCGAAGCCCTGACGGCTCACGCGGAGTCGCTCGAAATCGACACGGCCAGGTTCAAGCAGTGCATGGCCGGCGACAAGTACGCGGCCGAGATTCGCCAGGACATAGCGGACGCGGCGAACGCCGGCATCGGCGCCACGCCGAACTTCATCGTCGGACTGGTCGGCGGGAAAGACGCGCGCGACCAGAGCATCAAGGTCCTGAACGTCATCACGGGCGCGCGGCCCTACGCCATCTTCAAGGCCGCGATTGACAGCGCGCTCGCCACGCCAAACCAGTAGCGGTCAAATGACTCTTGTTTGGATAACGTGCGGCGCAGCGCTCGCCGCGGCCGCGTGGTATTTTCTCTGGCGACGCCCGCTCCGCTGCGCGCTGTGCTCGAAGCGCATCCGCGGGGCCGAGCGCACCACCGTCTACCCGGTCGAGGGGAAGAGGCGAGTCGTCTGCGGGCGCTGCGACGACGTCAACCTCAGACTCACTTCGAGAGAACCTCAAGGCCGCTGAGCGTCAAAGCGCGCCGCACTACACGTCTTCATCCTCACTGTAGGCGAAGCGGCCGTAGTAGAGGTCAAGGATCGGGACCGCGAAGCCAGGAAACATTGTGCCTGGCGTCTCGATTTGCAGGCGCAGGCCCAGGCACTCGTAACGCACAAGGTTGTCGTCCACTCTAAAGAGGTAATAGACGAACGGGGTCCCCGGCGGCCACGAGCCGTCTGCGGCGATGCCCAGGTACACAGGCTTAACCACGTCTTCAAAGTGCCTGGCCTCCTTCTCAACCTCCTTATCCCGAACCCACGAGTAGTCATCGCCATAAGGCTTACTTCTTTTTTCGAGCACGTGCTTGCAGCTTTCGAGCGCCACCCTGATCGCCGCCCGCACACGCTCCTCTGTTATCAACCGTGTGTAGTCTTCCCTGCCGTCGGCCTCCAGACTCCGCCGGCAAATCTCCACCGCCTCCTTGAGCGACCCGGCCCGCGAATAGTCAGCTCTCTGCAAGCCATCATCCTCCTGACACATTCGATGACTATTGCAAGGAAACATATTTATTACTTAACCAGCCGCGATCAGCGGAGCCAGGGCTTGCTTTCGCGCGTCCGTGTTGCAGTATTTCAACTTCATACCAGTTACCGTCGTTGCTACTGTTTAAGACCCGCACGCGCGATCCGCGCTCGGCTAATCCGATCTTGTCACTTTTGGAGGTCGGGGCGGAGCGCAGGTTCAAATCCGTTGAAGTGATCCCAATGGTCTCCCCGGTTGTTTGTGTCGATGTGTAAACAGGCGTGGAGTAGCTTGCAGTATTCCCCCGGATTTTCCACGATACGAATTCAGCCAACCATATCCCGCCGAAAATAAGCAGACATACCGTGGCGATAATCCAGAGGGTTGAAATCACCTTGCCGTTCAAGGAGGGGACGCCGACCTTGACCGAGTAAGGGGTAGAGCTTGAAGGGCTGGGGGCGACTAAGCGCCCCGACCGCTTGCCGCCGTCAAGCCTGAGGCCGTATGGCTTGAGCACCCACTCCAACGGGTCCAGCACTCCTTCCGGCACGAAAGGTGTGTAACTAGCGTCCGGCAACCTGCCCAAAGCGCTGCAATGGAAATATTGAACTTTCTTGAAGTCGTGCTCAATCCCCCTGACGAGGTTCCCTTCGCCGTGTCCAATGAGCCACTGTCGGACGGAATCCGACTCGGGGTCATCCTGTTTTTTCCCTCCACCAAAACCATTCCCGTTGTGGGTTGCCGCTATGTCCGCCGCCAGGCCGAACGCGTCTGCCTTCGTCACAACTACCGCGATTGGCACCGAACGGAAGCTCCCGCTCATTTTCGAGAATTGCCTGAGCGTGCCTATCATTCGGTCATAAACGTCCTGCGGCCTTTCCGCACAGGGCCTGATTTGCGCGGAAGCGGATTGCAGGGGGCGCTCAAAATCAATCTGCACCTGCGGCAGTGAAAAGGGGTCCAGGAGGAACAGGATTCCATGCGTGTAGCTGTAATATTCATGGCCGCGCAACACGTCCGTCTGCTGGTACAACTCGCCCGCGGCGTCATACATGTACAACAGCTTCTCGCTGCTGCCCCCGTCGTTAAGCTTCAACAGGAAGGCGTCGGGTGAGTCTTCGGCCGTCTTGCCTAACAGTGCGCCGTTCATAAAATCGCGGCTGCACCGCTCGTACAAGACGCGATGCTTCTTCTCAGGGAAGTCCATGATGAGCTGGCCGCTGGCCGAGCGGCGGTGCAGCTCACACATACTCGCCATCATGAAACTCGTCTTCCCGGCCGCCGGGCCTCCCACAATCGGCACGTGTAAATTGCGGGCGACCCCTTCGACCCCGCTCAAAGGCCGCTGACACCTTTCATTCGGGCAGATGCTCGGAATTTTATGTCGCCCAAATAAGAAGAGCGTGGGCAACTGTGCCGTGCATTGGCACAGGCGGCGGAAGATGCCGTAAGTGCCGGGGATGAGCTTATCGTGCTTGACGCCGCAGTTCGGGCAGATGTAAACGGGCAGCCCGATTTTTTGGTAGCAGTTGGAATTAGGGCAGACGAGGAAGATTCGCCGCCAGAGCATCGAGAGGTATTCCGCCGCCCGGAGTATAAAGCCCAGGCACACCGCCGTCAGAGCGCACAGTAAGACCAGCAGCAAATGTACCAGCCCGAAGATTAAGTAGGCCGCGCCCCCGGCGACGGCCCCCGCGGCGGCGATCAGGAAGACCGTCAGGCCGAGCGGCCAGGTGAAGAGCACGAAATCGCCCTTGAAGAGCTTGGTCCCCTTGTCCATGACCCACACGGCCGCGGTGTGGTTGGGCTTCCAACTCTCCGTCACGACGAGCCAGTAGTCGTGATACGCCTTGCGGAAGTAGTACTGGCGGAAGGCGGGCTGCGGGCCTTCGGGGCTGTCCTTCCACCCGTCGCCCACGAACAGTTTCCCCCAGAGCGTGCTCAGGTAGTTGAACAGGACGACGCAGATGAAGGCGATGCAGCCGACTGGGAACAGGACGACCGATACCCAAAAGAGCGCGTACAGGTAGAGGCAGTAGAGAATAATGGCGAGGATGATTCCTATTAAGGCGGGCATGGCAGATCACCTTTTGCGGAAGAAAAGGCCGGAAGCGAAAGAGTCCCCGCCACCTTCGACTAGCACCTGCGCGATATTCTCAAAGGTTGAGGTGAGGTCCCCGCTCCCGACCAACATTGCCGACTGGTCGGACGTGGCGATCCGACGAAGAAAGCCTTCGTCGGCGCTCCCGAATCCGATTGCGATTACTTCGATCCCACTTTCCTTCATTTTCTTCGAGGTCTCCACGGCGCGCTCCTGCCCGGACCACTGGCCGTCGGTCAGCACGACGCAGTAGCGCGGCCCCTCACGCTTCTGCAACTCGCCGAAGACGAAAGTCAGCGGCTCCGAAGTGCCGCCGGCCTCGGATAAACTCTCGGCCCCGCTGCTCAGCTTTCTCCCGTCCTGCGTGGCCTCGACGACGACGCGGGCGCTGTCGTTGAAGGCGACCAGACCTATCGAGGTGTGGGCGAGGTCGCTGCTGTTGATGAACTTTTGGATGGCGCGCTTGGCCTCCTGGAGCGGGCCGCCGGACATGCTGCCCGAAATATCTATCGTCAGGTAGACGGTCTTGTGAGCGACGCGCGCCATTTCTTTGGGGGACTTGTAAATCCAGGACATGTCCTCGGGCACGGGCTCTTTCGTGACTTGCAGTTCGCGCCCGGACTTCTTCTCCCTCGCAGAGACGCTGACCACGCCGCTGCGGTCGTACTCGTACGCGATGTCCAGGACCGCGTCCCTCTTGTCGTGCGCGATGCCGCCGATGACGTACTTGCCCACGAAAGAACAGTTGCCGAGGTCTTCGCCCTCTCCCTGTGTGACGTAGACGGACGTGCTGTTGTTGGCCCCGTCGCGCGTCCGCACCTTGTACGGGCGCACCTCCCGGCACGGGATGTGGCGATTCTTCGGGATGAGGATGCTGTTGATGTAGCGGTTGCCGTCGGCGCTGACCGCGACCATGCCCATGCTGTGGCTCATCACGTCCTGGACGCTGCGGTAGATCATGCCGCCGGCCGCGGGCGCGCCCACGCCGCCCTTCCGGTAGAGCATGCCACGCTGAACGCCGTCGTAATCCGCGCCCTGAAGCGCGGCCCCGAGGGCGACGCACTCGTCGGGGTTGACCGAAGTGTTAGGGGCCTTGCCGGTCACGCGGCGAATGAGTTCCTGGCAGGCGGGCATGCGCGTCGAGCCGCCGACCATCAGCACGCTGCCGACGCGCGAGTAGTCGTAGTCGGTCTCCTCAAGCATCTTGTGCATGAGCATCTCGGTCTGCGAAAGCAGGTCCCCCGTCAGGTTTTCAAAGCGCTCGCGCGTCACCTCAATGCGGTCCGCCCGCCCCTGACAGTTGATGGGGACGACGGTGCTGGAGCGCGCCGAGAGCGCTTTCTTGGCCTCCTCGGCGCGGATGAGGAGTTCCTGGAACGCGTAGGGGTCGTCGAGCGGGTTGATGCCCTGCCGCCGCTCGAACTCCTCGCAAAGGTATTCGAGGAGGCGGTCGTCCCATTCCTTCCCGCCGAGCGCGTGATTCCCGTCGGTGCCGATGACTTCAATCGAATCCGGCGAAATCCGCACCAGCGTGATGTCGAAAGTCCCGCCGCCGAGGTCGTAGACCATGACGACCTCTTCGCGGCCGCCCTGCTTCAGGCCGTAGGCGAGTGCGGCCGCCGTCGGCTCGTTGATGATTTGCACGACTTCGAGCCCGGCCTTCTCCCCGGCCTCCCTGGTCGCCACGCGCGGGCCGTCGTGGAAGTAGGCAGGGACGGTAATCACTGCGCGCCGCACCTCGGAGCCGAGGGCGGCCTCGGCGTCGCTTTTCAACTGCTTGAGCAGTTCCGCCGAGAGGTCTACGGGCGTGTAGCTGCGCCCGTGGTATTCGTAGACGGTCGGGGCCCCCATGTCGCGCTTGAAGAAGTGGGCGGTGTTCTCCTTCTCCAGCGCCATTTCGAGCTTGGCAGCCTCGCCCACGAGCGTTGAGCCGTCGGCACGAATCTGGACGACGGAGGGCGTAATCTTCTTCCCCTCGCCGTTGGGCAGGACCTCCGCACGGCCCAGCTCGTTGATGTGCGCGATGGCTGAGTTCGTAGTCCCCAAATCGATTCCGACCACCTTCGACATGCTCAATGTTTCCTCCGCCTTCGTTCCCCCTTCGGGTCACCTTCTGTCGGTGTCCCTGCGGCTCAAGCCCATCCACTTCCCTAGGCGCGCGCCTAAGCCCGGCCCGTTTTTCTCACTCGCGGTCTCACGACTGATTAACCAGCGTTCGAGGGCGGGCAGGTCGCGGGCCAGCTCGCGCCCAACGTCGTCCAACTCCCTGGAGCGCCACTTTCCGACCGCCCGCGGGAGAAACTCGTCGAACATGGCGGCGGCGATGAACTTGCCGCCCACCTGCTCGACGGAAACCCCGACCTGAACAAAACGCGCGGCGACCTTCGGCCGCGTGTTGGAGGGATTTTGCAGCGCGGCGGCGACGGCCCGGCCGTAGGCGTCGAGGAAGGGCGGCCCGCCCACGCGCTTGTAGGCCCGCGCGAGCAGCCCGGAATGCACCTTGGAGTCTTTGACATTGACCAAGTGTTTGGCGATGACTGCGGCGGCCCTGGCGATTAGTTCCTTGCCGAGTTCGGGGTGCTTTTCGAGGAATTCGAGCGAGGCGTCAATCTCCTGCGGCAGCTCGCCGCCGCTCGATTCGAGTTCGGACGGAATACAGTACGCGTCGACGACCACTCTCTTTTCGCCGAGGGTCTCGTAGGCCGGGCGGCGCGCGCCGAGCCGGTTAATCAACTCCTGCTCCTTCGGCTCAAGCGCCGACACGTCGCAGGTGGAGACCAGTTGAACGAACCGCTTCGGGATGTTGGTCCCGTTGATTTGCAGGTGCTCAAGCAGGTCTAGCAACTGGACGGCCTCGTCGAAGGACGGAAGCGAGTCCTGCCACACCGCGTCGTAGGCGTTCTCCACAAGCTCGCCGGGCAGGCTGTGCGCGACTCGCCTGATGCCTTTGAGACACTCCATGAAGGCGTCCAGGCGTATCTTCGAGTCCGTCGTCGCGTAGGGTATCCGCGCCCCGACCAAGCGGAAGTAGAGCGTCACGGCCTGCTGCTCGAAGGCGTACTGCGCCAGCGCGTCGTAAACCTCTTGGCTAGACAGGACGTGGGCCAGCGGGCGGAACGCCTCTGGGCTGCCGACCCGCCCCGCCAGATAAGTCCCCACCCCGCCCAGGACACTTCTCATGCCCGGCCGGGCCAGGCGCCGCTCCAGGATTTCCCGCGCGGAAGGGTCGGTCAGCGCGGGGCCGATTACTTCCTCGCCGACCAGGCGCAGCGAGTCGTCCTCCGCGTCGAACAGCCCGATCTCCGCGGCGATCTCGAAAAGCGGGGCGAGCCGCCTCGCGTCATCAGACTGGCGAACCTGTTTGACCCAGAGCAGCAAAAGCGGCGCGGCCTCGCCCTTAATAGACTGCTCGACGCGCAGGCGGCCGGCCGTGCGCTCCAGGACCGCCACCGACGATTCTCCGCAGGCCCTGCGCACCAGCCATTCGAGGTACGGCAGTTCTATTAGCCGGCGAACGTCCGCGCGCGTCGCGCCGCCAATCGCGGCCAGGTAAAGGCTCGTGTAAGCGTCCACGACTTCGTCGCGCGCCGCCCCCTGCTCGATGATGTGGCCGAGCAGGTCGAGCAGTTCCTGCGCCTCCAGTTGGTCGGCGTGCCTGGCGCACCAGCCGACGACGCGCACGTCGTCCGCGCCCGGGGGCTCGAAGCCCGCGAGCCTGGCATGGCAGGTGAAAGCCGCGTCCAGCTCTTCCAGCGCGAGGTCGGGGGCCGCGCGCTCGACGAAGGAACTGAACCCTGCGACTATGTGAACGCGCTCGGCGGTGTACGCCGCCGCGGCCATCCGCGCGAACACCGAGGTTTCGTTGAGCGGCGTGAATCTCCCGCCCACGAAGTCGAAGACGTAAAACTGGTGCTCGATCTCGTACGGCGCGAAGTCGAAGTCCGAGTCGCTGGTCGTGCCGACAATCAGGAACTCCGTCTGGTACGGATTCTTGACGTAGGTGTTGAAGGTCAGCCTGAGCGCGAGGCGACGCGGGAGGGCGTAAGAGGCCGCCGCGATCCAGAGCGCGACGTGCTGACTTTCATCGACTATGACCACGCGCCGCCCCGTCGAGAGCGCGCCCTCGACGGCCGTGAGGAACGCGGGCAGGCGCGGCATCCGCCCGCCCTCGGCCAGAAACTCCGAGATGCGCTCCGGGTCGATCACCCCACCGGCTTCGAGCTGACCAAGGGAAGGCAGCCCCGTGTTCGGGCTCTCGGTCGTCGCCCACGTCACGGCGCCCCACAGCTCGATGGGCAGCAGCCCCTCCCTCCCCAGGTCGCGTTCGGGGTCAGAGGAGATGAGCGAGTGTGTGAAGTAGTTGCCGAAGCGCCCAGAGTAGTCCGCGCCGGTGTATTTCGCCTGCGCGAGCACGGCCGAGCCGTCGCCGAGGCGCTGGAAAAGCAGCGAGACGGGGAAGCGCTCGATCTCTTCGCTGCTCGGGCGGCTCGGAAGCGAGACGGGCGGCACGTAGAGGCCGAGGCGCTCGACCTGTTGAAGAAGAGACGGCTCAATCCCCTCGGTCGCGGCGTTGATCTGGAAGCCCTTGCCGCCGCGCAGGCCCTGCTGACAAGAGGTGTAATAAGTCTGCCGGAAGGGCATTGTCAGTTTTTCCTCCGTCCGGGGACGATTCCCAGTTGGTAGAGAATCCAGAGCAAAGGGTCTTCGACGCGGAAGGGCGCGACGCCGGACGGCAGATGCCCCTGCGAGTCGGGCGCGGAGCCTAAGGCCGAGAGTCCGAAATACGAGTGGTTTTCAAAATTGTGCCGGAGGAACAGGTCCAGCCCGGGGCCGACCCACTGCGAAAGGTAGGCCCGCATGTTGTCGTTGACGCGCTGCGCGTCCGTCACGTCGAAGAAGCCCTCGTGGCGTGACGCCTCGTGGACGGGCGAGCCGGGGTCGAAGAGTGTGCGAATCGCGTCGAGCTTTGAGAAGGCGAGCGCGACAGGCGTTTTGATCGGCGCGGTCGTGTTCATCCCCCGCATTTGCCGAATCAGGGTAGCCGCGCGCCCGATGATTTCCTGCGGGTCCGTGTTCTCCGAGGGCAGCGGCGTCGCGCTGCCCACGCGGTCGCGCACGGCCGGGATTTGCAAAGGGTCGAGCAGGAAGATAATCCCGTCGGAGTTTGCCAGGTACTTGGTCTCCGTCGACATCAAGTCCATGTGCGTGAGGTCCTCGCCCGCCGTGTCGAAGAAGACGAGCGAGCTGACCCGCAGCCCGTCGAAGGGCATCACCCAGCGCCTCCTGATGCTGAACCTGTAGGCGAGCGGGTAGCGGACGTTGATCCGCGCGCGGGCCGACAGCGTCGCCGGGATCACCTCGCGATTGACGTAAATGTGCCGGCGGAAGTCCTGGTTGTAACGGCGGATGGTCTGCTCGTCGAGCGCGTTGAGCGAGGCGTCGAAATTCATCCCGACGCGGTTGGTCAGCTCGTTGATGAGGATCGCGATGTAGTGACTTTTGCCGACCTCCTTCGCGCCGATGAGCGCGATGGTGTGAACGTCGGTCGACCCGAACTGGCTCGGCAGCTCGTTGTGGCAGTGCGGGCAGACGAGCTTCGAGGTCTTCATGCCGCAGTCGCAGACGGCGGCGCTCGGCGCGCGCCCCCAGCGGGAGGCGGCGGGGAAGACGCGGCCCAGCCGGGGGGCCGCGTTGAGCCGCTGGTAGGCCGCCAGCGGCTTGTCCTCGACCGGGGAGCACTGGCCCGGGTCCGGGTTGAGGCAGCGGAAGAGTATTTCCGACGCCTTGAATTTCTCGAAGCAGTATGGACACACGAGTCGTCGCATGATCTCACCTGACCCTCAACTGTTCGGGCGGGGGGTCAACCAGCCGATAACTCCGATACGAGTCCGGGTCGCGGAAGAAGAGGCGCAGGTAAACGGGGCGGCGCGCGCCGTTCAGCTCGAATTGAAACGGCACCCCTTCGCCGGGCGCAAGACTCACCCCGCCGAAGGAGGCGATGACCGAGCCGTCATCGCTGCGTAGAGGTTGCAGGTCGCCGCGCTTCATGACGACGACGACTTCCGGGAGATTGCTGACGGCTTGCTCGCCGCTCAACGTCAGCGTGAAGCGCCCGCGCCGGAACGTGCCGCGCGAGAGCGTATACGAGACCGCGACCGGCGGGGCCGTTCGCAGTTCTGCCCGCGACCCTTCCCTCACGCCCGCGCTGTAGACCGTTTCGTCGCCCGTCTTAGTGGCCGCAAAGACAGCGAACTTGTATGCACTCTTTGCGGGCTTCTCGACACGGAACCCGCCCTGCCGCTCGTACTCGCCTTTTGAAATCTCACGCCTGGCCGCGGCGGAGTCGTGTGCGTCTTGCGGGAAGGCGTCTGTGCGCCAGGCCACTACGACGGATTGGCAGTCGGGCGGCCACTGCCAACGGAGTTGTAAGTACTGGCCGAAATCTTCCGCGACCAGATTGGACACGTCCGGCAGCGCCACGAAGCGGCGGGACGTGCCAACGACCGCCACGTCGCCCGCGATAGTGACCGGCACATAGTAGGCTGGGCTCTGTGGCGGAGCGGGATCGATTGCCTGGCTCTCGGACTTGCTTTGCAGCCGCACCCCCAGGCTGGAAAGATTCTCGATGCGGACCTGAGCGCCGCTCTTCAAGTCGGGCGCGCGCGGCGCTCTGTAGATGCTGACCTTTCCGTGCGGCGGCGGCGACCACGTGAGCGTGAGGACGCCTTCGTCGAAAGTGACGAGCAGGTGCTCGACCGCTTTGGGCGGCTGTTCGGGTTTGACGCTCGCCACGACGCCGGGTGTGAAGACCGGCTGCCCCTGCGCGTCGCGGTATTCGACGAGCACGCGGTAGTAGTAGAGGCGGCCGTTGCGCGCCTGCGTGTCCATGAAGTTCTGCGGGCTGGCGAGCGCGACCTCCCTGCCCGTCTGTCTGTCCGGCGGGCTCCCCTCCCGACAATAGGCGCGCACACGTCCCTCGCCCGCGTCGAAGTCCCAGGCCCCGCGCACCACCGAATCGCCCGCTTCGAGTTTGAGGTTGGCGACTTCGCGCGTGACGAGCACGCCGCCGGTCGCGGCCGCCGCCGAGATAGTGCCCCCGCGGTCGGCGAAGACCGAGTAGAAGACAGACTTTCCGGGGCGCGCGTTCTGGTCCCGGCACGAGAGGGCGGAGACGCGGGCGACTGCTTCGCCGTCGTCGGGCGCGGCGGGTGCGCGGCCTTCGCCGCGCACGACCAAGTATTCGAGGTTTCCGACCGCCTTGCTCGCGGCCCATTCGACAAGGACGTGGTTCCCTTGCACGGCGGCGCGCACGCTGCGCGGCGGTGACGGCGGGCAGCGGCTCAGCCCCTTGCGCGCTTCCTCAGCGTCCGCCGCCAGTTGGAGCGCCTCCTGGTAGGCGAAGACGGCTTGCTCCGTGCTCCTGTTCTGCTCGTGCAAGCGCGCCCTTTCCAGCGCCGCGTTGACTTGCCTGAGCCGCGCGTCGATCTCGTTTCTGTAGTCTTCGACCGTCTTCCCGTCGCGCCCTGAATAGTCTGGTGCGGTGCGGGCCAACTCTGCCAGGATGCCGCGCGCGCCGAAAATATTTTTCCCGGCGAGCGCCTCGTCCAGCCTCTTGCAAATCCCTTCGACCTCTGTTTGACGCCGGACGATCTTTTCTAAGACGGCGGCGACATCACCCTGCTGGCCCCACAGCCGTTCAGCCTCGCGCGCGTGTCTGAGCGCCTCCGTAATCGCGCCGTCGTCGAGCGCGAGCGCGGCCTTGCGGACGAGCAGCCTGACCTGGAGCACGTTGGCGACGACGAACCCGCATTTGCCGCACGCCGACTCGCTGATGGCGAGCCGCGTCTTGCACTTCGGGCAGTTGGCCCACAGGTCTGCGCCGCAGGCCGTACACTTCTCTTCCTTCTTCGGCCTGTCCGCCGAGCAGTTGGAGCAGCGGACGGTCTCTTCGCCCGCCGCCCACTCCACCGCGGCCCCACAGTCTTGTGCGAGCGAGAGGATGTATTCGGTCGCCAGCGTCTTCTCCAGCCCTTGCTTAGTGGCCAGCGCGAGCAGGTAGTTGAACTCCTCACGGGCGATGCGCTTGTCGATGGCGGCGAGCTTCACCTCCGGGCGCAGGCGCTCAAGGATGTCGTAGACGCGCGCCGCCTCGTACTTCGCCATCCCGCCGGACAGGTGCGTCTGGACGAGGCCCAGGATCATTTGCGCCGCGCTCTTGATAAAATCGTTCGGCTTGCGGTCCCACTCTGCGTAGAGTTCGCGGTGGCGGCGCTTGATCTCGTCGGGCTTCGCGCCCGGCCCGACGCCCAGGAACTCGTAGAGGTCGCGTTTTTTCAGCGTGGCGAGGTTAGTCCGGAGCTGGTTGCGGATGACCGATTCGAGTCCCTGGTCGGTCGGCAGCTTCTTGGTCTCTTCCCGCTCCGGCACGCGGATGTGCGACTTGATCTCGGCCTCCGTGAAACCGGCCTTGAGGAAGCGCTCGACCAGCCCGGCCTTCTCCAGCGGGGTGATAAAGCCTTTGCCGGAGAACATGCTGATGGACGAATTCAGCTCGTCAAAGCGCGACTCGCGCTGCCTGCGCCGCTCGTCTTCGACGACGGCCCTCTGCTCGGCGCGGGCCTGGTCGTCGAGCAGCGTGCGCAGGTCATTCTTGCCGCCCGCCCCCGCGTCTTTCGTCAGCCGCTCGACCAGCTTGTTGTACTTGCCGTTGTTTTTCTGCTTAATCCAGAAGGCGCTGGCCGCGCGCACCGCCGCCTCTATTTGGCTCGCGTCCGAGATGTCGAGCGGGAGGTCGTAGCGCGAGAAGACGTCGGGCAACTGCCCCGTCTCCTTGAAGGTGTCCACCGCGGGGGTGAGGACACGCTTCATGTAATCATCGGGGTTGAATGTCGGCATGGCCTTTACCAATCCTGCGCGGCCCCTAGGTGACGCTCTGCTTCAGGAGGATGCCCTTTCTTTCCTCCACCTCTTCGCGGCTCATCACGCCTTCGACTTTAATGTCGAACTTCAGGTCCTTGCCCGACGAGGGTTCGAGCGCGGAGACGCGCAAGGTTCCGTCCTCTTCGAGGCAGAAGGTGACGTGAATGGGCGAGCCCGCGGGGAGGTTCGGCGGCAACGCCGTAATCGTCCCTTCGCCGATGTCCGTGTTGTCCGACAACTCCGGCGACTCCTCCTGCCCCGACTGCTCCATCACCCGCACCTGCACGTCGCGCTGGTCAGGGCGCATGGTCCCGAAGCCCGTCTCGGTCACTTCGGCCGGGACGGGCGTGTTGTTGTGTATGAGGAAGGCGACGAACTCTTCCATGCTCTGCTCGTCCTTGATGGCGACGACGCCGAAACTCTTGGACGAGACGTTGACGATCTTGCGCCGCGCCATCTCGGCCAGTTGCTTGCTCGGCAGGCGGAACGCGCCCGGCGTCCGCCTCGAAGCCTCTTCCGCAGCCTTCTCCAGAGTCCGCGTGTCCAAGCTCTCAAGGTCGACCTCGTCCTTGCTCACGCCCTGCTCGCCGGCGATGACCTCTTTAATCATCTCGCCGGCGAGGATTTTGACGCCCATCAGGGCCGCGCCTTTGGCGACCGCCAGGTCGGGCTCGAAGAGTTGCACCTCGCCGCCGAACTCCTCCTTCATGCGCTGGGCCACGTACGGCATCTTGCTCGACCCGCCGACCAGTAGAATCTGGTCCACGCTGTCGTAGCCGCGATCCCTCGCCTTTTCGAGCAAATCCCTGGTTATTTGAACAGTCTGGTCGAGCAGGTCCGCGGTAATCTCCTCGAACTTCTCGCGCGTGAGTTCGACCCTGACGCGCTCGCCCCCGTGCGAGACCGAGACGGGGCTCTTCTCTTTTGTGGTCAGAGTTTTTTTGGCGTCCTCCGCGGACTTCAGTAGTTCCTGATACGAGTAGCTGTCGTCAAGGGGGCTGCCTTTGTCCGGGTGCGCCTCGGCGAACTGCGAGGCGAAGTACTCCGTGACGCGGTCGTCCCAGTCCTTGCCGCCGAGAGTGCGGTTGCCGCCCGTCACGACCACGTGGATGTCGCTGCCCTTGAGCGCGATGACCGTTACGTCGAACGTGCCGCCGCCGAGGTCGTAAACGAGCACGATCTGATCGCCCTTCGCCCTGTCCAGGCCATAGCAGATGGCGGCGGCCGTCGGCTCGTTCAGGATGTGGTGGACATTCAGCCCGGCCAACTCGCCCGCGTTCTTAGTGGCCTCGCGCTCGTTGATTCCGAAATACGCCGGGCAGGTGATGACGACGTCCTTGATCTCCTCGCCGACGTACTGCGAGGCGTCGCCGACCAGCTTGCGCAGGATGTGCGACGACAGCTCTTCGGGCCTGTACTGCCGGCCGTCAACCTCGAAGCCGTAGGCCGCGTTGCCCATGTCGCGCTTGACGAACTCGACGACCCGGTCCGGTTCGAGCTTGCTCATGTTCTTCGCCTGTTTGCCGACGACGATGTTGTCGGCGCTCTCGAAATGCACGACCGAGGGGGTGGTCATCTCGGAGTCCGAGTTCGGAACCACGACGGGGCGGCCCGTCTCATCAACGTAGGCGATGCAGGAGTAAGTAGTGCCGAGATCGATTCCAAAGATTCGTGTTGGTGCCATGTTTTCTCCGGGGAAGCGTGTAAGCGTTTAGGGAACTTTAGGCGCCCCGCCTTCGGGGTCGCGGCCTGCGTCTACGCCCGCGGCGTAGCGGTAGACCTCTGCCTCCAGAAGTCGGACGGGGCGGGTCTCCGTGCGGAAGCCGTCGCGGATGCTGCGCGCGATGGTGCGGTCTTTTACTTGCTCAGGCGTCGTGACGGCGCCGAGCACGCGATGCTCCTTCGGGTTGAAAAGGTCGCCCTCGCGCGCCTCGTAACGCTCGACCCCATGGCGGTAGAGGATGTCTGTGACCATTTCGGCGAAGCACCCGAAGTCCCGCGCCGCCTGCTCAGGCGTGACCTCCGCGCGCGAGCCGTAGCCCAGTGTGGTTTGCTTCAGGTCGTCGTAGAGCCTGACCAAGTCGCGGAAGATCGGCAGAATCGCCTGCTGCAATTCTCCCTGCCGCAGCCGCTGATTCTCCTCATGCAAACGGTCGATAATCCGTTCGCGTTCCTGGGCGAGCCGGTTCGACTCTTCCACCAAGCGGG
Organism: uncultured Acidobacteriota bacterium; assembly: GCA_963848875.1. Classification (GTDB taxonomy): domain Bacteria; phylum Acidobacteriota; class Blastocatellia; order Pyrinomonadales; family Pyrinomonadaceae; genus QHXM01. Next base: position 639,513 of record CAWKFJ010000005.1, on the reverse strand, counting down.
CGAGGCTTTCCACCTGTTCGGTGAGCGAACTCAGGAGTTCAGCGTCGGCCCCCCCGGGCTCCGCCGGCTCCACGACACTGCCCTCTGGCGCGGAAGGAGTGGCAACCGCCTCTTCCGCCGGGGAAGAAAGTTCTGCCGGAGCCTCGACGGCCGAAACCGTCGGCGCGCCAGCCGAAGAGTCGTCCACGGCTACTTCAAGCTGCTGGTTCGGGTTATCCTCAAGCTCGTTCACACTCACGGCCGCTCTCCTGGATGATGAGACTTATGAAAACACCCTGAATCTTTTCCGTCCGGCTCAGTGCCGCCGGCCGCCCTTGAAAACATCGCCGAGGGCGTCCACAGCCCCGCGGCCGAAGTAGCCGAAGGCGTCGCCTATCTTGTCAGGCTTCCGGCAGATTGCGTACCAGATGGCCTGTATAAAACAGACGAAGAAGTAGGCAGTAATCTTAAAGACTGCGAGAAGGAGCCCGCCGAAAAGTTCAAAAGGGCCTGGCATACCATACCTCAAGTCAATCGTGTCTTCGCGCCGTCCACGGGAAGATTTCCTGCGCCGCCGACCTAAACACTCGCCCCGTGCAGCCTGGCTTCGACTGAAGCCATCGCGTTCCGGTACGGCTCCATAACAAAATCGGCCATCTCTTCGCCGCCCACCGCGCTGCCGTCCGCCAGCTCGACTACCCACGCGCGAGACGGGTTGTCGTAGCGCACGGAGTATTGTGAGCGGCAGCGCGTGAAGCGCTGACCGAATGCCCGGCACCCGGCCAGCAGGCCGCCTTCCGTGGCGGCGCGCATGACGAAGAGCGAGCACGTCTCGCGGAACAGGCAGCGCCTCTTAAACTTCGCGGGAATCAGGCGGTAGACTTTAATGGGGAAGACTAACAGCCAGCGCATAAGCCCACACGCCCTCTACCCCTGCTTGAAGACGGCCATGTAAACCTCTACCTGCACGCTGCTCGCCGGAGTCGCCCCGAACCCCATGCACCCCGCGTTGGCGGGCGTCGTGACTATCGTGCTCACGCTCTCAAGGCGCATGTACTCCCAGCCCTCCAACGCGCGCTGGTTAATAAGTTGAGATAGCTGCTGGGCGGCGACCCCAGACCCCTGGCCCGCGACGATGTTCGCAGTAAAAGGCTCAACATGATATTGCATTCTTTTTGCCTCCGGTGGTTGATGTAAGTGAAGACCACACTGCAAGTCAGGCGTTAAAGTACGTCGTCAAGTCATCGCTTGATTACGTGCGCCGTAGTTTTACCTACGTTCGGCCCTTACCCTTACAAACGGTGCAGTTGCCTGAGCCGCCGCACTTAGAGCAGACAGACTTACCAAATATACCGGGGCTACCGCCTTTACCGTTACATTTCGTACACCTCCCGGTCCCGCCACAGCCTTTGCATTCCCCCATTTCATATCTCCCTTCAGATTTACTGTCCCGTTTAGACCCGTTTTCGCCTGCCCTATACACCCTTATATGACGGCATACGCGAAATTGTCACCGCAGTCATCAAAGAAACAGTATTAACTTCTCGGCCTGCAAAATTTTCGAGACAAGAGCCCTTCCTGGTCAGTTCCCTAATGCTAATTGCACGCAATGGTGATTCTGTAATTCAGAACAGTATTCAGGCTACTGAGCAGATGTTGAGGTCCTCTGAGGCACAGCTAACTCAAAGGCAGGTTGAGCATGCGGATGTATGAGTTGTGAGACAGGTTTTAGCCGATCTCTAACTTCCATCCATTAAAAAACTTGTTTCGGCGAAGGTTAATACCACCCGGAGGCTCGCTAATAGCTAGCCTGAAAATACGTTGGAAATGTAATTATTTCTGCGAGGTTAAAACTAAGAATAGTTGGTAGGCTATCCTTAGGCCGATCTGTCAATGTAACCGATATAAGAGTCCCCTGTTTAAGGAATGGCATGAGGACATTGAGAACCTCCTGCGCGGGGTCGCAATTAAATATTACTACTCGCTCCTAAAGTCAAGCCTTTTCTTCACGTTTGTAGCTGCTCAGGGAAAAAGTCGCACCTAACTGCTCAGCGATAATGTCGCTCATACTCTGCGGTATGAGGACACTGACATTGAGCACACCACAACTTCGTCGCGCCGAGATTCTGACCCAACTCATCGCAGGCAAGCTCTCGACTGCGGACGCTTCAGAACTGCTGCGCGTCAGCCCCCGTCAAGTTCAACGCTTGCGTCATCGGTTTCTCACTGGGGGCATCTCTTGTGTCGTGCATGGCAATCAGGGGCGAGCGCCTGCCAACCGCACCGACGCCAAACTGGTCGAGTGCCTGCGCGCCCTCTGCGGGCCGCAAGGCAAGTATCACGACTTCAACATCTCGCACCTCTGTGACCTGCTCGCCCGTCACGAAGAGATTCGTCTCCCGCGCTCGACCCTCTCGCGCCTCTTGCACTTAGAGGGTCTGCGCAGCCAGCCGCGCTCCCGCCCAGAGGTCAAACACCTGTTGATGAATGGGCCGCGGATCATTCTCATCAACGAACTGAGTTAGAGGCGTCGCCCCGGCTTGAAGTCTTTTAATATCTCTCGGCTCGCGTTTGCGCCGGGCGCTCCCGTGAGGCCCCCGCCTGGGTGCGCGCCAGCGCCGCACAGGTAAAGCCCCTTGATCGGTGTGCGGTACTGGCTGTAGCCGATGACGGGGCGAAAGGTGAAGAACTGATCGAGCGACGGCTCGCCGTGGAGGATATGCCCGCCGGTCAGACTGTAGGTTTGCTCCAGGTCGAGCGGCGTGATGACCTGACGGTGAAGAATCACTTCCCGCAGGTCCGTTGCATACTCCGCCAAGGCGTTGACGACCGCGTCGCCGAACTCCTCGCGCCGCTCGTCCCACGTCCCTTCCTTCAGATTGTACGGCGCGAACTGGACGTAGACTGACATCACATGCTTGCCTTCGGGCGCGAGCCCTGGGTCCGTGAGCGTCGGGATGGTGATGTCCATGTAAGGCCGCTTCGAGTAATCGCCGTACTTCGCCTCGTCGAAAGCGTGCTCCAGGTAATCGATGCTTGGGCCGACGTGTATGCGTCCCGACAGTTTCTCGGCTGTCTCCACACCATTGAAGGAAGGAAGGCGGTCGAGCGCCAGATTTACTTTCGCCGCCGCTCCGAGCGAGCGGTAGCCGCGCACCTTCATCAAAAAGTTAGGGTCGAGGTCGGTCGGATCAACGAGCTTGAGGAAAGTGCGACGCGGGTCCGCGTTCGAGACGACGGCGCGCGCCTGAATCTCCTCGCCGCTTTTGAGCACGACTGCGCGGGCCTGGCCGTCTACCACGCGAACATTCATTACATCAGCGCCGGTGCGAATCTCAGCCCCGTATGAACAGGCCGCCTGTGACAAAGCCGATGTGAGGGCGCCCGCGCCTCCTTTGACGAACGAGGAGGGCGCGGTTGTGTGGCCGTCCATTGCCGCCTGCAAAAGAAGCGGCGCGCTCGTGCCGGCGGACCAAGGGCCTGCGAGCGCGCCGAAGATTCCGCGGGCGGCCACCACCGCGCGCAAAGTTTCCGTCTCGAACCATTCTGCCGCCAGGTCGGCCACGGCCATCGGCCCGTAGCGCAGCAGGCGGTACGCATCATTTTTGTCCAGCCGCCGAAATTTCAAGCCGAGTTGGCCGAGACTCCACAGCTCGCCGGCTGTCGGCTTGTCAACCGATGGCGGCGTCATCGTCAGCAACGGGGCCAGCAGACGCCCTATGCGCATGAAGCTCTCGCGGAATTCCGGGTAGGCGCGAGCGTCGTGCGCGGAATTTTTTTCAAGCTCTTGAACGGTGCGCTGCGTGTCGTCATAGATTGTGAGCGCCGGCCCGTCGGCGTTTAAAGCAAGCACGCGAACGTCCGGGTTGATGAATGTCAGGCCGTGGCGTGCGAGCTGTAGTTCTTCAAAAATGTGCGGGAGCAGAGGCGCGGTCGCGTGTGCCAATATTGAAGCGCGAAATCCTTTGTAAAACTCGTCCGTAATGGCACAGCCGCCGATCACCTCGCGGCGCTCAAGGACGAGCGGCTTCAGACCCGCCTTGGCGAGATAACAGGCGGCGACGAGGCCGTTGTGGCCGCCCCCGATGATGACTATGTCCTTCTGCGCGCTCGCCACTAGACCTTACCTCGCTTCCAATCACCCAGGAGCTTCAACGCGGCGTTGCGTCCGGGTGCGCCCATGATGCCGCCGCCGGGGTGCGTGGCCGAGCCGCACATGTAGAGGCCGCGAATCGGCGTGCGATACTGCGCCCAGCCCGGCGCGGGACGCAGGAAGAAGAGCTGTTCGAGGGTGAGTTCGCCCTGGAAGATGTTGCCCTCGGAGAGGCCGAACTCGCGCTCCAGGTCGAGCGGCGTCAAGACCTGGCGGTGCAGAATCAGCTCAGAGATGTTCGGCGCGAACTCCGCAATAGTGTTGATGACCGTGTCGCCGAACTCCTCGCGCCGCTCGTCCCACGTTCCCTCTTTCAAGTGATAAGGCGCGTACTGCACGAAGCATGACATGACGTGCTTGCCGGGCGGCGCGACCGACGGGTCCGTCAAGGAAGGGATGACCATGTCAATGTATGGCCGGCGCGAAAATCGCCCGTACTTCGCGTCGTCGTAGGCGCGCTCCATGTATTCGATGCTGGGAGAGATGGAGACCGCGCCGCGCAGGTGCGGCCCCGCGCCTGGAAGACAGGTGAAATTGGGCAGCCCGTTCAGAGCGAGGTTCACCTTGCCGGAAGAACCGCGAAACTTGTAGCGGCGGATGTCCTCGACGAACTCGTCGGGCAGGTGCTCTTCCCCAACCATCTTCATAAAGGTGAGGCGCGGGTCAACGCTCGACGAGACCACGTCCGCGTAAATCTCGTCGCCGTCCTCAAGGGCGACGCCGACGGCCCGCCCGTTCTTGAGGATGATTTTAGCAATCGGACTTTCGGTGCGAATTTCGGCTCCGGCCTCGCGCGCCGCGTCCGCGATTGATGTGGAAATCGCGCCAGTCCCGCCGCGCGCAAAGCCCCACGAGCGAAACGCCCCGTCGATCTCGCCCATGTAGTGGTGAAGCAGGACGTAGGCCGTGCCGGGCGAGCGGATGCCTAAGAATGTGCCAATGATTCCCGAAGCCGACATCGTGGCCTTGAGCACGTCCGTCTCGAACCAGCGGTCAAGAAAATCAACCGCGCTCATGGTCATCAATTGAACTTGGTTGTATTTATCTTCGAGCGGCAACTGTTGGAAACGACGGCCCAGAAAGAGCAGGTCTTTGAGGCCCTTGATGTTGAGGGATTTGGGGTCGGGCGGCGTCATGCCGAGGATGGGCTTGACGAAGCGGCCCATCTCGACCATCGCCTTCCCGTACTCGTCGTAAGCCTCTGCGTCGAGCTTGGAGTGGCGCGCAATCTCGCGGCGCGTCCTGGCGTGGTCGTTGACGCGCCAGAGGTAATCGCCGTCGAGCATCGGCGTGAACGTGCCGTCGAGCGGGAGGATTTCTAATCCGTGGCGCGGCAAGTCCAACTCGCGGATGATCTCCGGTCTCAGGAGCGAGACCACGTAAGAGCAGACGGAGAACTTGAAGCCTGGGAAAACCTCCTCCGTGACGGCCGCGCCGCCTAGCACGTGCCGGCGCTCCAGCACCAAAACCTTCTTGCCCGCTCGCGCGAGATATGCGGCGTTGACCAGACCATTGTGGCCCCCGCCGATGACGATTGCGTTATATTTTTGAGCCATGAATTAACGGGTCTTGCTTGAAGAAGTCTTGCTAGCATACTTATAATCGCGCGGTCTGACAACTTCCTCCTTCTGGATAGAGCATGCCGATTGGAACAGCTTTTCACGAGAGAACCTTCGCCCTGTGCGAGAGTTTGAGTTACCGCGAGTGGTCTGGCTACTACGCCGTCAGTTCCTACGAGCCGCACCACGAGCACGAGTACAACGCGATTCGCAACGCGGCGGCGCTGATAGACGTGTCGCCGCTCTTCAAGTACCGGCTGACGGGAAGGGATGCGACCCGCCTCGTTGACCGCGTCATCACGCGCGACATGCGCAAGGTCTCGGTCGGCCAGGTTATCTACACGCCCTGGTGCGACGAGAGCGGCAAGACTATTGACGACGGCACCGTCTCGCGCCTCGAAAAGAACGTCTACCGCTGGACAGCCGCAGACCCTTCCTTGCGGTGGTTCACGCAGAACGCAACGGGCATGGACGTGAACGTCGAGGACATCTCCGAGTCGCTCTCCGCCCTCTCACTGCAAGGGCCGACATCGGGCCGCCTGCTCAGACGCGTGGCCGAGGCGAACATCGAGAACCTCAAATATTTTCGCGTCACACGGGGTCGGATCGCGGGTGTAAAAGTGGACATCTCGCGCACGGGCTACACGGGCGACCTGGGCTATGAAATCTGGATTCCGTCCGAGCAAGCCGTCAAGGTCTGGGACGCGCTGATGGACGAAGGTCGCGCGTTCGACATTCACCCGGCGGGGATGCTCGCGCTCGACGTGGCGCGCATCGAAGCGGGCCTCCTGCTCATTGACGTTGATTTCCAGGGAAGCAAGAAGGCGATCACGGAGTCGCAGAAATACTCGCCCTTCGAGATGGGCTTGGGCCGCCTGGTCAGCTTGGACAAAGGGCGCTTCGTCGGGCAGGCGGCGCTCCTTGAGGAAAAGAAGCGCGGCCACGCGCGCGAGATCGTCGGGCTTGAGATTGACTGGACTGGCGTCGAGCGCCTGTACGAAGAGGCGGGCTTGCCTCCGGCGGTTTCGGCAATCGCCTCGCGCGTCTCCGTGCCCGTCTACAAGAACAATCAGCAGGTCGGCAAGGCCACTTCGACTACGTGGTCGCCCACCCTGAAAAAGTTTATCGCGCTCGCGACAATCGCACGCAAGCATACGAAGCCCGGCACGCCGCTCGAATTTGAGATCACGGTCGAAGCCGTTCGCCACCGCGTACGCGCGACGGTCGTGAAGACCCCCTTCTTTAATCCGAAGAGAAAAACGGCGACGCCTGTGGCATAGAAGAACGATGGAGCCCACTCTCAAAGAGATTATCGAGAGTTACGACCCGCGCGCGCCGCTCTCTGAAGCCTGGACGATCCCTGCTGCCTGGTACGTTGACCCGCGTGTGATGGAGTCCGAGCGGCGGACGGTCTTCGCGCGCTCGTGGCAACTCGCGGCCCGCGCCGATCAGGTGCGCGAGCCCGGAAGTTACGTCACGACCGAGATCGCCGGGGAGCCGGTTGTCGTCGTGCGCGGAAGCGATCAGATTTTGCGCGCTTTCTTTAATGTCTGCCGCCATCACGCGGCGGCCGTCATGACCGAGAACGAAGGGACTGCGCACAGCCTGCGCTGCCCCTATCACGGATGGACGTACACGCTCGAAGGCGAGCTTAAAGGGACGCCGGATTTCGCAGGCGTGTGCAACTTTGATCGCAGCAAGAGCGGGCTTGCGCCAGTCGAGACCGCGGTCTGGGAGAACTGGGTTTTCGTCAAACTAGAACAAGGCGGGCTGTCATTCGAAGAATTTCTCACTGATGACCTCATCAAACAGGTGCAGCCGCTCCGACTGGAAAACCTGCATTGGATGGAGCGCCGCCGTTATGAGTTCGACTGCAACTGGAAAGTTTTCGTGGACAACTACCTCGACGGCGGCTACCACATCCCTTACCTTCATCGCGGCCTGGACAGCGTGCTGGACTACAGCCGCTACATGATCGAGAACGGCGAACGCTTTTGTCTGCAATGGAGCCCGGTCGTCTCAGCAGGCGCGGAGGCAGAGACCGGCGAGGTCCGCAGGGGCGAGCGCGCACTCTACTACTGGATTTATCCGAACTTCATGATTAACTGGTACGAGGGCGTGATGGACACGAACCTTGTGCGCCCCGTTGGCGTGGACCGCACCGAAGTCATCTTCGACTTCTACTTCCCGGACGTTTCCGACAGCGCACGCGAGCGGAACCTCGCCAGCATCGCCGTCGGCCAGCGGATTCAGGACGAGGACGTGGCTATCTGCAAGTCTGTCCAGCGTGGCCTCACGTCCCGCGCGTACCGTGCAGGGCGGCTCTCGGTCCGGCGTGAGGCGGGAGAGCACCTTTTTCACAGGCTTCTCTATGAGGATTTGAAAGCGGGCCTTGAGCATCGTTAGAAACGCCGCGGGCAGGGTGGGCTTCGCTCCCCACGTGGGCGTTAGCCCACTCCGATTTTCGAGACCGGCGCGCACCCCGGCCCTGCGTATACCAACACTTCGGGGCCGCTGACGTAACGGCGCGGGACGCTCCGCGGGTCGCCGCGGCGGTCGCCGAAATTTCTTTGCCAGAACCAGGGCGGGGTGATAGTATCACGGCTCCAACGTGGGCCATTAGTTACCTCAACTCGGTTGGGGCTTATTACTCAAGCACCGTCCTCGCGCTTGCGGAAGTTATCGAGTCTTCACTGCTTTTAATAACGACGCGAGGCCGTGGCGCCTGCCCCCCTGGCCGTCCCCGCGCAGCAATCTCAGATGAGCTTCACGAAACTCAAGGACCGGATTGACAAGCTGCCGCTGATTCTGGCGGGGCCGCTCGTCCGGCGCGTCGAGCCGCAGGGCGCGACCGTTTGGGTGGCGCTGCGGCGGCGTCGCCGGGTGCGGCTGGAAGTCTACGACGCCGCGGGCGCGGTGGTCGCCCTCGGCGACCGCGAGACGCTGGCGGTCGGGGCCAACCTACACATGGCGTGCGTCACGGCGCAGCCCGCCACGCCCTTCTCCGCCGGCACGACCTACCAGTACAACCTCTTCTTCGACCACGTCGGCGGCAGCGACAACATTCCGAACGGGGCCAACCTCTTCGACCCGCTGATCGTCTCCGGGTCCGACGTGCAGGTGGCGATGGCCCTAGACGAGGCCCGGAGGAAGCTGACCTACGCCAGCGACGGCGGCCCCGGCAGGCCGAGCTTCGTGCTGCCCCCGCAGTCGCTCGACGAACTGCGCCTCCTGCACGGGTCGTGTCGCAAGGTGTCGGGCGACCACACCGACGCCCTCGAAGCCGCCGACGCCATCATCCGCGAGGCGCTCAAGACCGGCGCGCAGCGCCCGCACATGCTCTTCCTGACGGGCGACAACATCTACAACGACGGCTGCGAGCGCGAGGAGTTAAAGGTCATCATCGACGCCGCCCCGACGCTTCTCGGGTGGGATGAGACCATGCCGGGCGTCCTCGGCAAGGTGAGCGAGCTGTCAGAGCAGCGCTTTGCCTACAGCCTCGATGAGGCCGGACTGAGCAGCGGCGGCGCGAACCTTCGCCAACTCTTCGGTCTGGGCGAGACGGTCGTGCTCTACCTGCTCACATTCGCCGAAGACCTCTGGCCCGCCGACCTCGACTACCGGCGGCATACTTTTGACTTCCGCGGGACGCTGCCGGCGGTGCGCCGCGCGTTGGCGAACGTGGCGACCTACATGATCTTCGACGATCACGAATTCACGAACAGCTGGAACCTCACAGCCGACTGGGTGGAGTCCGTGTTGGAGAAGCCGATGGGCCGCCGCATCTATCAGAACGCGCTCGCGGCCTATGCGCTTTGCCAGGGCTGGGGGAACACGCCCGACCGATTCCAGACGGGCGCCGGCAAGGCGCTGCTCGACGCCATCGTGGCCTGGTCGGCCGCGGAGCTGGCGAAGACACCGTCTCCCGCGCAGCCCCTCGAACAGATCTCCAAGAGCGTCGGCCTTCCCACGGTCGCGGCGTTCAAGGGCGTCCGCGACTGGGCCGTGTTTCACGGTCCCGACGTGGTGCGCTGGGACTACACCGTGCCGTGCCCCGGCCTTAACATCGTCGTGCTGGACACCTTCATGTGGCGCGCGTATGAGGGCACGTTCGACAACTGCCTGATCCTGGACGAGGCCGGCCTCACTCAACAGCTCTACCAGGCCCCCTTCTCGGAGACGGAATGCACGCTGATTGTCGTGTCTAACGTCGCCATGACCCTCCCCGGCGAGGGGGGAGAGTTGCCCTGGCTGCGCCACTACGGCTGGCTGGCCCTCAGCCAAGTGCTCGCGTTAACTGTTCCGCTGTGGGTTGTGTTCCAGATTGGCAAGATGATTTTGTCGATCTTCGCCCCTTCGCTCGGCGGGCGGCTCCCGACAGCCTACGCTGGGGTGCGCGCCTGGTTGGTCTACGAGCCGGAGTACGGGGCCAGCTACGAGCATCAGACCAGGGCCTTTGAACTCCTCATGTCACACGCCGCTCACCGCGCGCCGCAGCAGTTGACGACGGGGACGCGCCAGGGTCGCGTGGTCTTTCTTTCCGGCGACATTCACCGCTCCTTCTGTATGCGCATGGAGTACTGGAGCCGCGTTCCTTTCGGCGTGACCGCGGCCCCGGTCGAGGGAGTGCTCGCGCAGTTGATCGCCAGCCCGTGCAAGTGGGTAAACCCGCAGAAGTATCCGGAGAAGGACACCTCCGCGCACCACTGGGCGGGGTGGCGCAACGAGCCGACGCTGACCTGGGTCTCGCAGCCGAAGAAATCGCCGTGGCGCTTCAAGAAGAGCCCCTGGATGACGGAGTACGTGCCCGCGTCGAACCAGCCGCGGATGAGCCCCGACCCCGAGTGGCGTTACTCGCTCGCTGTCGTCGAGCCCGATCTTCCCCCGACCAGCATCCCGATGGAAATCCCCGACCGGCCCAACCCGACCCTCGAAGACCAACTCGCCGAGATGAAGCTGTTCGGGGGCGACGTACACGGGCATCTGGAGAAGAGCCCCATCCTGAAGGTGAACAACCTGGGCGACGTTTCTTTCAAGTGGACGCCCGGCGCCAAAGAGGTCGTCCAGCAGGTGTGGTGGCGGGCGCGGCCGACCGTTAGCGCCAAGTGGACGATCAGCCGCTTCTCCGTCTCTATGGAGCCGCCCCCGACGCCGCCGGTTCTGCCCAAATGACTACACAGAACTCACCGACCATCCTCGGAAACCTCTTCCTGCTGCTGGCCCCGCTCCGGCTCGCCGCTGAAAACGAGGGGTACGTACGCGACCTCGCCGCGTCGGTCGGCTGGGACCTGGACGAGGTCGTCGGTTTCGATGCCGCCGCGGCCAGCGCCGATCTGCGCGTCATCGCTGGCGGCGTCGAGGCTATCGCCGGCCATCTGGTAAAACCGCCCGAGAGCCTTTCGGAGTTCGCCCGCGCGCTGGACGACGCGGGCCGGACCTTCACGGCCGTCCGCGACCTCGGCAGTATCCTGGGAGACGCCAGCGGCGCGAACCTGGACGACTTCGCGAAGGCGCTGCTTGAGGCGCTGGTGATTGCTAATTGGTTCCAGCTATCCCCCGTCAGTTTCTCAATCGCCGAGATACTCGGCCTGGTGGTCGCGCCCGACGACGGCCCGCTCCTGCCGGCAATTCTTGACGGCGAGCGCGTGATCCGCTTTGAACACCGCCGGGGGCAACTCCGCTTCGACCGGCTGGGGCCGCTGCTGCGCGACCCCGTCGCCGCGTTGCGCGAGGAATACTTCCCCGGCGACGCCCTCGCCACCACCGCTGGCGCGCACACCGCGGCCGACAAGCTTTTCCTTCGCCTGGCACGGCTGGGGCTGTTGCTGGGGTTGAGCGCGAGTTACGGTTACCGCCCGGCGGTCCCGATAACCGGTGGGCAGGCCGTGGCGGAGCGCCTGGCCCACATGCTCACGCTGTTCGTCTCGCCGCACGACAGAGACCAGTACGGGGTGACGTTAGCCATGTCGTCGGCCGACAGGGGCCGGCGCGGCGTCCTCATACGGCCGTTCGGCTCCATCGCCTTCCTGAGCCAAGTCGGGGACTGGAAGCTGAGCCTTCAGGCGCTCGGCTCGGTGGAGGGCCTGTTGCTCGGACCCGACGGCGTCCAACTGAGCGAGGGCGAGAGCTGGGGCCTCGCGCTGGCAGCCGAGCGCTCTAGCGAAATCGAGGCCGCGCCGACCACGCTAGGGGGAGGCGGCGCCGGCATCACCTTCGGGAATGTCCGCATCGAGGGCGGGCTGGAACTGGGCCGGGACGCGCGGCACGCCGCCCTGAGCCTCGTCGTCGAGCAGGCGCATTTCGCCATCGCGGGATCGGACGGCGATGGCTTCCTCGCCAGCGTGTTGCCGCCCGAGGGCGTCTCCGCGGACTTCGACTTCATGGTCGGCTGGTCCGACCGGCACGGCTTTCACTTCAGCGGGAGCGCGGGGCTGGAGGCGACGTGGCCGCTCAACGTCCGCCTCGGGCCAGTGACGGTTGATTCGCTCAACCTGGGGGTCGCCGCGGAAGACGGCGACATCCGCGCGCAGGCGTCGTTCGGCGTCGGCCTGACCCTCGGCCCCTTCGCCGTCCGGATTGACCGCGTCGGCCTGAGCGCCGTCGTGGACTTCCCGGAGGCCGGCGGCAATCTGGGCGTCGCCAACCTGGACCTAAATTTTAAGCCGCCGAACGGAGTTGGCCTGTCCGTCAACGCCCCGACCGTCACCGGCGGGGGCTTCCTCCGTTTCGACCCGCAAAAGGGAGAGTACAGCGGCGTGCTCGAACTCAAGATTGCGGAGCAGATCTCGGTCAAGGGCATCGGCTTGCTGACTACGAAGATGCCGGCGGGCGGCAAGGGCTATTCGCTGGTCGTCATCATTTTCGCGGAAGACTTTGCCCCGCTCCAGCTCGGGCTCGGCTTCACCCTGACGGGCGTCGGCGGGCTACTGGCGGTCAACCGCACGTTCGACGAAGCGGCGCTGCGCGCGGGGCTTAAGAGTCACACGCTCGACAGCGTGATGTTCCCGAAAGACCCTGTCCGCAACGCGCCCCAAATCCTCGGCAATCTGAACAGAGTCTTCCCGACTGCCGGCGGCCATCATCTGTTTGGGCCGATGGTTCAAATCTCCTGGGGCACGCCGACGCTCATCACGGCGGAACTGGCCCTCGTGCTGGAGTTCGGCGCGCGGCTGCGACTGCTGATTCTGGCACAGGTCGCGGCGGTCCTGCCCAGGCGGGAGCATGACTTGGTGCGCTTGCAGATGGACGCCGTTGGCGTCATCGACTTCGATCAGGGCACAGCCGCGCTCGACGCGACGCTCTACGACTCGCGGCTGCTCAAGAAGTTCGCGCTGACGGGCGACATGGCAATGCGGCTGAAGTGGGAGTCGTCTCCGAACTTCGCGCTGGCCGTCGGCGGGCTCCACCCGGCCTTCAACCCGCCCCCGAACTTCCCCAAGCTCGAACGCATCGCCATCAACCTCTCGTCGGGCGACAACCCGCGCCTGCGCTGCGAAGCCTATTTCGCCATAACTTCCAACACGGTGCAGTTCGGCGCGCGCGCCGAACTCTACGCCTCGGCCGCCGGCTTCAGCGTCCACGGCGACATCGGCTTCGACGTGCTCATTCAGTTCGACCCGTTCTTTTTCCTCGCAGACTTTCACGCGCAGCTGCAACTCAAGCGCGGCTCGACCAACCTCTTCAAGGTCCGGCTCGAAGGCTCGCTCTCAGGCCCGCGCCCGCTTCACCTCAAGGGCAAGGCCACGTTCGAAATCCTGTGGTGGGACGTAACGGTCCGCATAGATAGGACCCTGGTCGCAGGCGAAAAGCCGCCGGCCCCGAAACCCGTGGACGTGCTGCCGCTCCTGAAAGAAGCGTTGACCAGTCCGGGCAACTGGGTCAGCCACCTCCCGCAGGGACAGGGCCCGATGGTCACGCTGCGCGCGAACGCGGGGGCGGCGACGGACGTGCTGCTCCACCCGCTCGGCACGCTGACGGTCAAGCAAACGGTCGTCCCGCTGAACCTGGACATTTCCAGGTTCGGCCAGGCCGCGCCCGCCGGCGCGCGCCGCTTCACGATTAAGAGCCCCAGCCTGGGCGGAGACACCGAGACGCCCCGGCTGGTCAAGGACTTCTTCGCCCCGGCGCAGTTCTTCGAGATGAGCGACGACGAGAAGCTCTCCAGGCCCTCCTTTGAATCGCTGCCCGCGGGCGTCACCTTCGGCTCGGACGAGATCACCTTCACCGCCGACGACGCCGACTGGCTCGAAGTCAAAGCCATCGAATTCGAGACCTGGATTGTGGACACGGAGACGAAGGAGCCACGGCGTAGCGACGCGGAGCAGCCGAAGCAGCCGGGCGAGGCGCAAACTTTTTATCAATTGAGCACGACGCTTTTCAGGAGGCAGGCCGGGTTCGGCGCGGCCGCCAACAGCGAGGCCCGCCGCGGAGGCCGTGCCAAATACCGCACGACGGTCGGCAAACATCGCATCGCCAAAGAAGGCTGGAGCCTCGTGGCAGTAGACGACCTGACGGCACAGCCGGTCCCCGGCGTCGAGGCGGGCAAGCCCGCGTCCTACACGGAAGCCGCGCAGGCGTTACGCAAACTGAAACAAGAGGACCCGGCAGCGGCCGCCGGCTTGAAAATCCTCCGCCGCTCGGACCTGTCGGAGGGTTGACGCCGAGATGCGACTGCTCTGGTGAGGTGGCTATGGCTGATTCCGCAAATTATGTGTTTCTGCCCTGGGTGCGCCAGGGGGCCGCGTCTGGCATTCAGACGGCCGACATGAGCGCGGGGCAGGCCGGGGCCGTCTCCGTGATCGTCAAGCTGCTGGTCAACGACGAGGACGTTCAGCGGCCAGTGCGACTGTACGGCCCCGGCGATGTCACAGGCATTGACCCGCGCCAGGTGGTGCGCACGGAGCCGCGCCACCTGGCGGCGGATTTCGAGCCGAATTATTTCCCCGCCGTTGACTTCGACCGCCCAGACTTTCCGTGGCTCTTCACGCCCGCGAAGGCCGAAGCCGCGGGCAAGCTGCGTCCGTGGCTCTGCCTGGTCGTCGTGCGGAAGCAGGGGGGCGTCACGCTGCACTTCGATCGCAACCTGCCGCTGCCCGTGCTCGAAATCAGAGAGCCCGCGCGCGAGCTGCCGGACTTGTCTGAGTCGTGGGCGTGGGCGCACGCGCAGGTGGCGAACACGAGGCGGGACGCCGGCTCCTTGAGAACTTCTTTGGCGGGCGACCCGGCGCTGACAGTGTCGCGGTTGTTGTGTCCGCGCCGGCTCGACCCGGCGACGGAGTACTTGGCCTGCGTCGTCCCCGCCTTCGACCTGGGACGCAGGGCCGGACTCGGCGAGACGATTCTGCCCGAGCATGAGGCAGAGTTGAGACCGGCTTGGGACTTAGGCACACAACCCGCTGAGCCGGTGAAGTTGCCCGTCTATTATCACTGGGAGTTTCGCACGGCCGCGGGTGGCGACTTCGAGTCGCTGGTCGGGGCGCTCGTGGCGCGCGACCTGACGGGGGTCGGGAAGCGGCCGATGGACATCAGCCGACCGGGGTTCGCCATGCAGCCCGAACCCGACCCCGGCGAGGAAGGCACTACGCTGGGGCTGGAAGGCGCTCTGCGAGTCGTCGGCAGTCGGCCCGACGAGTGGCCCGCCGGAGCGCGGCTGCCGTTTCAAACCGCCCTGCGAGAGATTCTCAACACGCCGTGGGAGATCGCCAATGAGGAGAGTGCCGACGAGGATCACGACCCCGTCCTCGCGCCGCCGATTTACGGCTGCTGGCAGGCGGCGCGGCACAAGGTGGAGGTTCCGCCTCCGCCGCCCGACCCCGTGAACTGGCTGGACGAGTTGAACCTTGACCCGCGGCACAGGGCGGTCGCCGCGCTCGGCACGCGTGTCGTCCAGGCCGAGCAAGAGGCGTTGATGGCTTCGGCGTGGGAACAACTCGGCGAGCTTCAGGCGATGAACCAGACGCGGCGTCAGGCCCAACTCGGCCGCGCCGTCAACGCCGTCTACCACGCCAGACACCTCGCCCGGTTCTCCGACGAGACGCTGTTGAAGGTGATGGCCCCGGCGCAATCGCGCGTCGTCGTCAGCACGCGCAACCCCGCCGGCGACGTGACGACGCGGGCGCTGTTATCGCAGGAGATTTCGCAATCGGCCCTGCCGGCCAGGGCCGTCTCCGCGCCGTTGCGGCGGCTGGCGAGCCCGCGCGGCGTCGTCAGCACTCGCTTCCTGCCGGCCGGCGCGCCGCCCATCGCCATCGTCGCCAGGCTCGACACCTCCGCGTCCGTCGTCATGTTTCAGAAGAAGCCGGCCGGGCTTGTCACCCTCGACGAGGTTTCGGAGAATCAGAGCGGCCCGTTCACGGGGCCGCTCAAGCAGACCGTCCTTTTCAACCGAACTCCCGGCGCGCTCCAGACCACGCCGCCCCTCGCCGACTTCAAAGTCGTTCCAGAGGGCTTCGCGCCGAAGCGCAGCCTGCTGAGCTTCACGCCGGGGCCGCCTGACAGCCCCGACGACGCCGCCTTCCGAACCGCGGCGAAGGCCCACCAGGATTTCCTGGGGCAGCTCTTCGCGCCTTCCGCGGCCAAAGCGGAGCCGGCCAGGAACATGTTCGAGGGCGACATCAAAGGCCAGCTGCTGGCAAGCGTCAACCCGGAGAAGACCATTAAGGCCCGCGTGCTGGCGTCGCTCGGAACAGCCGGCGACGCCGGCGGCTCCGAGACGCGCGGCGACCCGCTCGAACCAGAGCTGGACGCGCCCAGCTTCCCCCAGCCCATGTACGAAGCCTTGCGCGACCTCTCGCAGGATTTTCTGCTCCCAGGTTTGGAGAACGTGCTGCCCGACACGGTCGCGCTCCTTGAGACCAACCCGAAGTTCGTCGAATCGTTCCTGGTCGGGCTGAACGCCGAAATGAGCAGCGAGCTTCTCTGGCGTAACTACCCCACGGATCAGCGCGGCACTTACTTCCGGCAGTTCTGGGACACGTCGGCTGACAGCGCGGAGGCCGACATCGAGGCGATCACTGCGTGGGGCGACCGCAAGCTCGGCGACAACATGCCCCGCGCGAGCGGCAATCTGGTGCTGCTCATTCGCGGCGAGTTGCTGCGCCGTTACCCGAACTCTGTGATCTACGCGGTGAAGGCCGTGAGAGGCGGCGCAGGCTTGGACCTGTCGCGTGATTCGGGCGACGAACGTCACCCGCTTTTCCGCGGCACGATGAAGCCGGACATCACCTTCGTCGGCTTCGACCTGATAGACAAGCAGGCCCTGGGCGAGCCCCCGCACGATCCCGACGGGTGGTTCTTTGTGATTCAGCAGCAGCCGACCGAGCCCCGCTTCGGGTTGGACGTGGCGGACTTCAAGACGTCGCCGCAGCCGCCCCCGCTCGCGACGTGGAACGACTTGAGCTGGCGTCACATGGTCAACACCGAGGAAGACTTGAACGCACTGTCGCACGCCTCGGCCAAGACCGCGCTCCCCGAACTCGACGGCGTGAAGTGGGGGAAGAACTCAGCGCAACAGGCTTTCATCACGCTGCAACGCCCGGTCCGCATCGCCATACACGCGAGGCAGATGATCAGGCACAACTAGACTCGACTCATGCACACCCCCAACCCTGACATTCCGAACGTCGCCAACGAGCCCGCAGTAGGAACGCAGCTTTCCTCCGGGCCGGCGCAGCCGGTCGTGCTGTTCCCTGTCCGGCTGGAGACGCGATTCTTCGAGCTGGCGGACGGGAGTTCCGAGCTGCGCGTGCGCGTCTACCCGGACAAAGTACACATAGACACGCACGAGCCGGGGCTGACCGCTGACGAGCTGACCTGGGGACAGCATTTCTGGGAGCAGACCTGGCGCGCCGGCAACGACGAGGAACGCGCGAAGGCCGCCTGGCGGCAACTGGCCGACCGCTTCGACCCGCCGCGCGCGGCGTGGGTCGCCCACGAACTAAAACCGCAGAATCCAGGGGATAGCCCGAAAGACCCTGTCGGCGACGGGCCGTTGGAGAAACCGCCGCGCTTTCCGACGCCCGCCACGCAGCCCGAGGCGTGGACGCGCGCGCCCGTCGCGCGCGCGTTGCCGGACTTCTGGGTGCTGCTCGGTTACAAGAACGGGCGGCTGGTCGTCAACGTCAAGGGCGGCCCCGTCCGCGAGTCGCTGGCGGCCGGCCCGGACCCCTCGCCGTCGGCCGTCGCCGGCGAGCTGGGCATCGACGAGGGGATGAAGTGGATGGTGGATTTCGGCGCGGCGGAAGAGGCCGGGATGGGGCTCCGCGCCAAGCTGTCCAGAGAAGACGCCGCGGCGGGGCTGGACTTCGTGCTGGTGATGGGCACTAAGGATTCCCAGGGCGGGGGAAGCGCCGGGGCCGCGCAGCTGGCGGAACTGTTCGACGCACAGCACTACACCAGCGGGTTGAGCTTCGTGCCGCAGGGCACGCCTTCCAACAACACGCCGGACGCGCCTTCCGGCTTCAGCTCGAACGACCCCGGTCACGAAGCGAGCTACCTGGCCGAACGCACCGCGCAGGACGTAGCGCCCGGCGACGGGTCGAACGCCGACGTGCTGGCGACCGCGCTCGGACTTTGGAACGGCGACGAGAACGCTTTCGCCAGCCTCCCACATGCCGAGGCGAAAGAGCAGTTTGACGCGCGACAAATGAACACGGCCCTGTGGCAGGCAACCTGGGGCTACTTCCTGTTGCAGATGCTCGGCGTCGGACAAGCAGGCGAGAGCCCGCTGGACGACGCCGACATCAGTTGGGCACGCCGCCATTTCATTGATTACGTGCGAGCCGGCGGGCCGCTCCCGGCGCTACGCGTCGGCAAGCAGCCGTACGGCGTCCTGCCCGTAACCTCGCTCAACGCCTGGAAGCCGCCGGCCGGCCGTGAGAGCGAGTTCGCGCGCGACGCGGCGTTGCGGGATTTTCTGATGCGGCTGCGCGACATCTGGCGGCGCAATTTTCCCGAAACCCCGCGCCTCGGCCGGACCGACGACATAGATAAAGACCTAGCCGAAGTCCTGAGCATGGACGCCCAGTCGTCTAGCTACTCGATACGCCACCTGATGGGTCGTCACTACATGGAACACCTCTGGGTGTTTCTGAGCGCCGACTCCTTTTTGGACGTCTGGCAGCTGGAGCCTCTGGAGGAGCCGCCCCAGTTGGAGCCACCCGAGATAGAGGAGCCGCCCGAGGACCTGACCCATGCGCAGCAGGCCGCTTTCAGGAAGCAACAAAAAAAGAGATTCGATGATTTCGTCCAGGAGCAAAAGGCAATAAGGAACGCTTTCATCAATGAGCAAAAGGCCAGGTTCCTTCTACTCAAAAGAAAGCGAGACTCCATCTCCGAGTGGTGGGCTACGCAGGAACAGCTGACCGCCGAGGTCTTACAGACGCTCGGCGTGACCTGGCGGCCGAGACTGGCGCACGCGCTCTTTTCACCACCAGCCGCGACGCTCGGGGGGCCGCTGGCGCAGGCCGACGGCGGCGCGTCGCTGTCGCCGAACTACATCGACGCGCTCCTCGCCGTCGAAGACCTCATCAAAGAGTTTAAGCCTAGCGATCAAACGATTGCGCACCCCGCGCCGGGCACGCTGCTTCACCTGCTGTTGCGCCATTCGATGCTTCTCGAATACGCCGCCGCCGCGACGCAGTTGCTGATCGACAGCAGATTTTTGCAGCCCGCGCAGCGCCGCGAGCCGGAGCTGATTGATCTGCCGCCGCCGCCAAGTCCAGCACAGTGGACGCAAACCATCTGGCGGCAACTGGAAACCGGAGTCCTCACGCCGGACGGGATGGACGTGATGCCGCTCGGCAAGTACCTGTTCGAAGCCACACCTTCCAGCGAACCCGGCGGGGTGGGAGACCCCAAGCTGAAGCCCTTGCGCGAATTCCGCGACAGCCTGGCGCACCTGAAGTCGCTCAGCGTTGACAGGCTCGAAACCTTGATGACCGGCACGCTCGACCTGTGCTCGCACCGGCTGGACGCGTGGATCACTTCGTTCGCGACGAAGCGTTTGGCCGAGATGCGTCAGGCGAGTCCGACCGGCACTCTGTTTGGCGGGTACGGCTGGGCGATAGACCTGAAGACGGCGGCCGCGCAAACCAAGGCGCCCCCCCCGCCCGGCGAACAAGACCCTGTCTTTCAGCCGGCGAACAATCCCGGCTTCGTCCACGCGCCCTCGCTGACGCAAGCCTCCGCGGTCGCCGTCCTGAGGAGCGGCCACCTGACGCACGCCGGCACGGCTGACCAGACGGCGCACGACCTGCTGGCGATAGACCTGTCGTCGGAGCGCGTGCGGCTGGCGAGTTGGCTGCTCGACGGCGTGCGGCAGGGGCAACCGCTCGGCGCGCTGCTCGGCTACCGTTTCGAGCGCCGCTTGCAGGAAGCAGGTAAGCCGCAGTTTATTTCGTTCTTCCGCGAACTCGCGCCGCTGGTGGCGCGAAAGCTGGAGCAAACCGACAAACCGGTTGAGACCATCGCCGCCAACAATGTGGTGGACGGCCTGGAGTTGCACCGCCGGTGGCTGGGTGCGCTAGATTTGCTCAAGCGTTCTTTTCCGCTTCCTGGTAGCGTCGGCGCTCTCTCACTCCTTTTTGGTCCGCTCGAAAAGAGACCCGCGTCAGACGACCTGAAGGATGCTCAAGCAGTTTTGGAAGCTGAACTAAACGCGCTGGCCGATTCGATTGACGCCGTCAGCGACGCACTAATGGCGGAAAGCGTGTATCAGGTCGTGCGCGGAAATCCGTTGCGCGCCGCATCCACGGTGGAAGCAATCGCCGGCGGCGAGACGCCGCCGCCCGAACTCGAAGTCGTGCGGACGCCGCGCACAGGCATCGCGGTGACGCACCGGCTGATCACGCTGTTCAGCGGCGAGCCTACGCCTGCGCCCGACTGGCCCCCGCCCGAGAATTCGCCCCGCGCCAAAGCCGAGCCGCACCTGAACGCCTGGGCGGCGAGGCTGCTCGGCAATCCGGCCAACGTGCGCTGCGTGGTCGAGCGGCTGGAGCCGGAGACGGGACAAGTCTTGGAGTCGAAAGAACTAGGCCTGGGCCAGCTCGGCCTGTCGCCACTCGATCTCGTCTACGCCGTCGAGGGCGGGCAGGGCGGGCAGCAGGCGGAGATCGAACAGCGCATCCTGTACGCGGCCGTGCGCCGGCCGGACGGCTTCGCGCCCGGCTCGCTGCTGCGCGTCAGCCCCCAACGCAAACCCGAATGGAAGACGAACGAACTGGGTTACGGAGAGTTCAGCGAGCTACTGCGGACGGCGCGTAAGCTGCTCACCGCCGCGCGCGGAATTGATGACGACGACCTCAACCCGCCGGAGCGCGGCACGAATTTTAGCGTGGATCTTCCGAAGTTAGAAAAATGCGCGGACGACGCCGAGGGGCCGCTGCGCGCGACTTCGGACGGCTTCGAGGCGCAACTCGCCTCGCCCGAAGCGGCCGACCTGGAGGCGTTGCGGGAATTGATCATCCGTTCGGCCTCTTTCGGCGTGGCCGGGGCCGTGCCGCTTTCCGCCGCCGGCGATTCGCCCGCCGACCGCGAGACGTTGCTCGCGCAGGCGGGCTCGATCCGAAAAGAGTTGGCCGGGCGCGTCGAACAGCTTGACGCACTCGCCGCCAGTTTCAAAGACGACATGACGGCGGAAGACAAGCACGCTCACGCGCTGGCGCGGCTGCGCACGGTTTTCGGCAAGGCGTTCGTCGTGCTGCCGCGTTTCACGGCGGCGAACGCCGCGGAGCTTCAGAAGGCGCTGGCCGACAGCACGAAAGTGCAGGGCGGCGACCCGCTGGCCTCGACCACCTGGCTCCTGCGAATGTCGCGCGTGCGCGACGGCGCGGCCCGGCTCAACGACACGCTCACTTATTCCGAGGCGCTTAACACGGGCGAAAAACTCGACCTTGCCATCGCGCAGCTTCCCTACGACGCCGACGACCGCTGGGTCGGCCTGCCGTTAAAAGCCGGACGGAGTATGCCCGGCGGGAAACTCTCCCTGGCCGTGCAGTCGGCCGCGCCGATTGACGTGAGCCAGCCACTCGCGGGGCTGCTCATAGACGAATGGGTCGAAGTCGTGCCGGGCGCGCAGGAGACCACCGGCATCGCGTTACAGTACGACCAACCGAACGCCGCCCCGCCGCAAACGATACTCGTCGCCGTGCCGCCGGAGATGGAGTCGCCGTGGACGGTCTGGTCGCTGCAACAGGTGCTGCTGGAAACGCTCGACCTGGCGAGAGTCCGCGCCGTTGACCCGGACGCGCTGGACGAAGTCGGGCATTACCTGCCCGCGCTCTACTTCGCCTGCAACGTCGCCGGCGACACCGTCTCGGCGGACTTTACGAGTCTCAAATAGAGGGAGTCATGGCATCAATCACCACCTGGATGCGGCTTGAGCCGCGCAGCCGCGACGCCGAGATGAGCACCAGCTTGCAGGCGAGAATCTACGACCCGCTCTGGCTGCTGGCGCGGCAATGGCAGTTCGGAGAGTTCCAGGGTGAAGACAACGGCTCGCCCGTCGCGGCGCGCTGGCGCGCGGAATCCGCCCCGTTGACCCGCTACTATTCGGGCGCGATTGGGCCGGACACAATAACCGCCGCCCCGCGTTATGACGGCGGTCGCGTGCCGCTCGAAACCCTTGTCGAGCGGGAGACAGTGGTTCAACCGCCGCGATCCGAAAAGCTCAGGCTGGCCGCGGAGTCGGGTCGGCAGTTTCTACGAATGCTATCGCGGCAACCAATACCGCCCGAGTCGCTGAACGATTACCGCGACGCATTCATCCGCGAGTATTCGTTTCAGGCATTGACGACGGAGCAGCGCGCACTGCTCGACGGCGATAGCCTCAACTTCTTTGACCTGATGGCGACGCGTGTCCCCGACGGCCGGCGTCTCTATCAAGGGTTGCGCGCGCCGAGCGACGGCGAAATCGTCATCCCGCCGGCCCTGCAAATTGCCGACGCAGACGCGGCGGAAGTAGAGAAGGCCGCACGGCTCTGGGTGCAATGGTTCGAGACCCTCTTCAGCGAGCCCGAAGCCGTCAACCCGTCGTGGCTGCCGGAGCGCATGGAGTACGCCTTTTCGGTCGGGGCGGGGTTCGGCGACGGCGAGCGCGTGTTGTCAGCCCAGGAATATTTCGAAGGTCACCTGGACTGGCACGCCTTCGATTGGAACCCAGGGGTGATGCTAGGGGCTGCGAAAGACGAAGCCTTTACTGAGATTACGCGCACGGCCATTCCGGCCCCGGTCAATTTTCGCGGGATGCCGGCAGCGCGGTTCTGGGAATTTGAAGACGCGCAGGTGAACTTCGGTTCGGCGGAGGCCGGGCCGACAGACCTGCTCCGCCTGTTGCTTGTCGAATTCGCACTGGCTTACGGCAACGACTGGTTCGTCATTCCGGTTGAACTGGAAGTCGGCTCCATCTATCAGGCACGCTCGCTGGTCATCACGGACACGTTCGGCGTCCGCACGCTGATTAAACCTTCAAGCGAGCTGGGCGAGCCACACTCCTCCTGGCGAATGTTCCAGCATTCCCCTTTGCGTGGGAGCGGACGCGCAAAGCCCGCGTCGAATCTGTTCTTCCTGCCGCCGTCGCTGGTTAAGAACCTGGAGGGCCGCCCCGTCGAGGAGGTGCTGTTCCTGCGCGACGAGATGGCGAACATGGCCTGGGGCGTCGAGCGCGTGATTGAGAGCGCAGCCGAGCGCCAGATGAACAGGTTCGACCAACAGCGCGACGCGGCGCCGCCACCGCCTGAGCAACCTGCCGCTGACAAATTGAGCTACAAATTGGCTAGCACGGTTCCCGACTACTGGGTCCCACTGATCCCCGTGAAAAGCAGCACCGGCCTGCGTTTGGAACGCGGCAAGGTGCTGAAAGTAGATGGCACGCGGCAGCTCGTCGAGGCGCAGGGGCACATTCTCAACCCCGATGTGGCGAATCAGAACGGCGGCGGAATCTTCGAGGAAGAGGTTCCGCGCGAAGGCATTCGCGTCACGCGCGCCTATCAACTCGCGCGCTGGCACGACGGCTCCACTCACCTCTGGATCGGCCGGCGCAAACGTGTCGGCAGCGGCGAGGGATCGAGCGGATTGAGATTTGATACGCTCGAACCTTAAGCCTGCACCGCTGCCAACTGGGCGAACAATGATAGGGTGACGAGAAACGGGACGAACTCAGGCGGCGGGGTCATCAACGGCACTCCTGCGGAAAGTGGCTGTTTTTGGGCATAAATGAAGCCCCTGCGACTCAGGGCAGGAGTCGAATGGGAGCAGGGGCTTCTTGGCTCCGCGCTGTGGGAGGGGATTCCACTTGCGCGGGGCGCTTTACGGCCTCTCAAAGGGGGCGAGCGGCCGAACTTTGATTAACAAAGAACTTGTGGCAGCGGGCGGCTGGTGAGGCATCCCGCCCGCCTTCCTTTTCCTCACGTTACTCACATGCCGACCATCCCACGCCGCGCGGCGTGAGCCGATCTTAACTCCCCGCTGGCTCGAAACTCTTTGGAAAAAATCTTCAATCGGCTGCGTTGAAGATGCGCTCCGGCGCGATGCGTCGCACGGTCGCCAGCAGGTTCTCGATCTCGAAAGGCTTGTCGAGGAACTCGTCCGCGCCGTTGGCGAAGCAGGCGTCCCGCATCTCTTCGTCGGCCGCAGAGCTGACGATCAGCACTTTCGAATGCGGCAGACGGTCCTTCAAATATCCCAGAATCCTCATGCCCACTTCCGGCGAATCCGGGGCGGGCGGCAGGTGCAGATCGAGAATCGAAACCGCCGGCTCGTAGATGGTCGCGCGCCGCACGGCCGACGCCAGGTCGTTGGCCGTCATCACGTCGTACTCCTCGCACAGCGTCCAAAAAAGCTGCTGCGTGATGGCGGCGTCGTCGTCAACTATCAAGACTCTCGGCTTCATCCCTGATTCAACTCCTTAGTTTCTGTTGCCGATTCATTGCAATGCTCATACCGCACTTGCAATAAACGCCCGCGCGCCTCCCTCTCATCAAAGAAACCGCGAAACCACACGGGTTTCGCGGGCCTGCAAATCCTACGGCGGCGCGCAGCTTTTGGCCCAACTGTCCTCAAGAGCTAACTAAACGGATAGCACGTGTCTACATTTGTGGACAGGAAGGAATGCAAAATTAAAAATGTAAAATGCAAAGTTGAGGCGGAGAACCACATTTAATTAGAAAGTGGTTCTCCGCCTTCCTTTTGCATTTTACATTTTTAATTTTGCATTTATTTACGGAGCGCCTGCGTCTCGGGCTCGGCTATTTCCAGCTCGGAGATGAGGCGGTGGAGGTAGGAGCGGCTGATGCCGAGGCGGCGCGCGGCGGCGACCTTGTTGCCGCCTTCGCTCTTGAGGGCGGCGGCGATCAGCCTGCGTTTGAGCGCGGCCGTCGCGCCTTCGAGCGTCGTCTCGTCGCCGAGCGCCGCCTGCTTCGGCAGCGTGCGCTGCATCGTCTCGGGCAGGAACTCCACGCCGAGCCGCGGCGCGGTCGTCAACACGACCAGCCGCTCGATAATGTTTTCGAGTTCGCGCACGTTGCCAGGCCACTCGTACTCGACCAACGCCTCGATCAGCTCCGGGTCCAGTTCGGGCTGCGGCGTGCGCCCGTGCTTCTCGGCGGCCTTGGCGGCGAAGTGCGCCGCGAGCAGCGGGATGTCTTCCTGACGCTGGCGCAAAGGCGGCAGGACGAGCGGGACGACGTTCAGCCGGAAGAAGAGGTCGCGGCGGAAGCGGCCAGACTCGACGTCCTTCTCCAGGTCGCGGTTGCAGGCGGCGATCAGGCGTATGTCCACCTCTATGGTCTTGTTCCCGCCGACGCGCTCGAAGGCGCGCTCCTGCAAAACGCGCAGGAGCTTAACCTGGACGGTCGGCGTCAGCTCGCTGATCTCGTCCAGAAAGAGCGTCCCGCCGTCGGCCAGTTCGAAGCGCCCTTTGCGCGCCTGCGTCGCGCCGGTGAACGACCCCTTCTCGTGGCCGAAGAGTTCCGACTCGATGAGCGTCTCGGGCAGCGCCGCGCAGGAGACGGCGACGAAAGGCCCCGAAGAGCGTGCGCTCTCCTCGTGGATGGCGCGCGCCAGGACTTCCTTTCCTGTGCCATTTTCGCCCGTGAGCAGAACGGTCGCGCTCGTCTTGGCGACGGCGCGCGCCTGCTTGAGTGTGGCGTCGAGCGCGGGGCTCGCGCCGATCAGATGGCCGAAGCCGCGGTTGCCCATCAGCTCCGAGCGCAGCCGCATGATCTCGCGCTCCAACTGGTGAGAGTGCGCCGCCTGGTGGACGATGTGCCGGACCTCTTCCGGGTTGAAGGGTTTTTCAAAGAAGCCGTAGGCCCCGCGCCGCACGGCTTCGAGCGCGGCCTTCTTCGCCTCGCTCGCCGTGACGACGATGACGGGGACGGGCAGGCGCATGGCGCGCGCCGCCTCGATGACCGCCAGCCCTTCGGTGATGTCATCAATCGCGGGCGGCAGGCGCAGGTCGCTCAGGACGACATCCACGCGCTCGCGCTGCAACTGCTCGACCGCTTCGGCGCGCGTGCCGGCTTCGAGCACGCGGTAGCATTCGTCGAAAGTCCAGCGCAGGCCGCTGCGGATGGCCGGGTCGTCGTCAACCACCAGGATCGTCGTTTTCGGTTGCGCCTGCTCGCTCATCGGATTTCAAAAGTCTTCGCCGCGGAAGTGCGTAAGTAGCTGGATTCGGACCCACGCGTGGAGGGGCCCGACGATGCTCAACGAGTTTACTTTTCTGGAAGAACGGAAATTGTGCCAATTGCCTAGCAGCAATGGATCGGGAGTCGCAGCGGCTCAGACGTGGCCGCCGCTCTTCAAGCGTGCCCCCGCGACCTCGCCCGATGGTAGCACGACGCGGAAAGTTGTGCCAATGCCGCGCTCGGACTCGACATCGATGCGCCCGCCGAGAGCGCGGATGGACTCGCGG
Source organism: uncultured Acidobacteriota bacterium (assembly GCA_963848875.1). Lineage (GTDB taxonomy): Bacteria > Acidobacteriota > Blastocatellia > Pyrinomonadales > Pyrinomonadaceae > QHXM01. Next base: position 612,911 of record CAWKFJ010000005.1, on the reverse strand, counting down.
CAGGTGTAGAGGCCGAGGCCCACCCCCTTCGACTTGGTCGTGGCGAAGGGCCGGAAGAGCCGCGAGCGCTGGAACTCCTGCGTCATGCCGGCCCCCGTGTCGGAGATGCTGAAGAAGACGGAGCCCTCTTCGGCCGGCCCGGCCGTCACGGTCAGGCGCCCGCGCTTGATCCCCATCGCTTCGAGCGCGTTGAGCACGAGGTTCTCGACCACCTTCTCGACCCGCTCGTCGTCGGCGACCGCCGTGAGCGTGGCGGGGAGTTGAATGTCCACTTCGTGCATGTCGGCCGCCTGGCCCGCGGTGGCGTCGAGCGCGCGGCGGATGATGGGGACGAGGTCCAGGGGGCGCGGGCGCTTGAACTCGCCGCTCAGGCTGCGCACCGGCTCGGAGAGCTTGGCGACCAGCGTCCCCAGCTTCGAGGTCGCGTCCCTCAAGGATTGCATGGCGTCGGCGCGGAACTCCTCGCGGTGGAACTGCTGCTCCATGTTGGCGACGACGAGCGAGAGGGCCTGGATGGAGTTCTTCAGGTCGTGCGTCAGCATGGCCGAGAGCCGCATGAAGGACTCGAACTGGCGCGACTCGGCTTCGCGCGCGATCTGCTCGTTCACCTTGTCGCTCATCTGATTGAAGGTCTCCGCGAGCACGCGCATCTCGTCAGAGGAACGTACCTCTATGCGCTCGTCGAGCTTGCCGCCGGCGATGGCGACCGCGCCCTCCGTGATGCGTTGGAGGCTGCCGGCCTGGCGGCGCAGGTAGAGCCAGAGCAGCGCGGCCGCCGTAAGCGCGATGAGCGCGATGAGGCTGACGACCAGCCACCCGCTGCGGCTCTGCGAGGCGACGGCCGCAGAGTAGTCGAGCGCCACGGCGACTGATACGTCCAGCGGCGCGAGCGGGCGATAGGCCACGGCCCACTCGCCGCCTTCGGGCATGGTGTAGAACTGCCAGCCGCTCTGCCCCTTGTTCATGGCGTCCGCCACGGGCTTGAAGGAGGCGGGCATCGCCGCCGTGACCGGCTGATACTTGAGCGCGTCGTTCGAGTGGTAGACGGCGTTACCGTCGCGGTCGAGGATGAGGACGGTGCGCGCGGGCTGCGGCCCGGCCTCGCGCCCGCCCTCGGCGGCGGCGACGCTCCCGGCCGCCTCGTCTAAGAGAGCGTCGAGTTTGAGGTCCAGGACGAGCGCGCCGCGCTGGCCTTCGGCGCTCTCCTCCGCGACGAACACAGGGGCCGTGTAGCGCAGGATGGACCCGAAGGACTCGCGCGAGACGGCCGCCCTGAGCGGCGCGGGGTCAACGGTTGACCAGACGCGCTCGTCCGGCCTGAGGCTCTCTTGCAGGAAGTCTCTGGTCTGGAAGCGCGCCACGGGCCCCGCGCCGCCGCGGTTCGGCTCGGCGCGGAACAGCGGCCGGCGGTTCGTGCCGAGGCAGGTGATAGAGACGTAATGCCTCAGGCCGGTTTGAAGGAAGGCGCGAACCTCCGCCTGAACGTCCTTCGGGACGGCGTCGTCCGCGTCCGCGTCCAGGGCGGTGAGCGAGGAAGATGTGGAAGGTGGAGCAGGCGCGCCGGTGGTCGCCTGCGCGGCGCGCAGGTAATCGCGCAGTGCGGGCGAGCGCGCGAGCGCGCCGAGGGCCTCCTCGCGCTCGCGCAGCCGGCCATCAACGCTCCCGGCGATGAGCCGCGCCTCGCGCTCGGCCTCGCCGCGCAGCTGTTCTTCGATGGCGCGCCGCCCGTTGAGGTAACCGACCACGCCCAGCGTGACGACCGGCACGACGCCGAAGACCGTTAAGACCAGCAGGAGTTTGGTACGAGTGCTCAAGAGAGATTCAACCCTTTGCGCCTTACGTCTTTCTTTAGTTGCGCCTTTGCGTGAACGGCTGTTTCTCGCAAAGGCGCAAAGTTAAAACTTAAGGCGCAAAGAAAACTGACTAGGTTTTGTGACCAACTCTTACACCCTGATGCGGCCGAACTCTTCGAGGAGCGGGGCGAGGCGTTCGACGACCTCGCCGTGCGTCACGCCGTTGGTGGCGACGAGGCCGTTGCGGTTCTGCACGTCCGGGTGGTTGTACGCGAGCGGCTCGCCGAAGAGGTCCGTGAAGCGCCCGCCCGCCTCCGTCAGAATGATCTCCGGCGCGCACGTGTCCCACTGCTTCGTGCGCGAGCTGAGGTGGACGTAGAGGTCGCACTGCTGTTCGATAATCAACCCGACCTTGACGCCGACAGAGCCGCGGCGCACCTCTTCCGTGATGCCCAGGGTTTGGAGAAGCCTGTCCTGGCGCGGGCTCCTGTGCGTCCGGCTCGCGGCCATGCGTAATTGTGCCAGTTCCCTGTGCCCCGTCACCTGCGCTCTTTCGGCGTCGAAGCCCTTGCGCTCGATCCACGCGCCCGCGCCCTCGATTGCCCTGTAGAGCAAGTCCGGCTCCGGCTGGTAGACGACGCCGAGGAGGCTTCGCCCCTCGACGGCGAGGCCGATCTGCACGGCGAAGTCGCCGTCGCGCGCGATGAAACCGTTGGTCCCGTCAAGCGGGTCAACCATCCAGACGCGGCTCTTCCCCAGCCGCCGCTCCGTGTCCACGGACTCTTCGGCGAGGATGCCGTCGTCCGGGAACTCGCGCCTGAGCCCCGCGACGATCAGCTCGTTGGCCGCGCGGTCGGCCTGCGTCACAGGCTCTGTCTGCTCGTCGGCGTCCACCTTGCGCTCGACGTGCAGCGGCCTCTCGTAATGGGCCAGAATCGCCGCGCCCGCCTCGCGCGCCAGCCTGAGCGCGGCCTGCATCTCCCGTTCGTACATATAACTTTTCGCTTTCATCCCTCGTCCAATCTGAGAAGACCACTCCAAAAGAGCTAAAGAGTGTGCGCTGCTTCGCGGACGATGTCCAGCGTCGCGCGGATGTCGCGGCTCGTCGTGCGGAAATTGGTGACGCAGGCCCGCAGGCCGTAGCGCCCGCCGAGCATGACGTTCGAGACGTAGGCGCGCCCACCGCGCTGGATGCTGTGCATGATGCGCGCGTTCAACTCGTTCAGCTCCGCTTCGCTGTGCGCGCCCGGCGGGACGTAGCGGAAGCAGCAGACGCTCAGCTCTACGGGCGCGAGCAACTCGAAATCGGCGGCCGCCTCGACGAGCGCGCCCAGCTCCGCCGCGAGCCTGTTGTCTTTAGCAATGGCCGCCGCCACGCGGCGCGTCCCGTAGTAACGCAGCATCAGCCAGATTTTCAACGCGCGGAAGCGGCGCGACAGCTCCACGCCGTAATCCCAGAAGGCGAAAGCCTCGGCCTCTTCCTGCTCGTGGACCTTGATGTAGTCCGCGTCCAGGGTCTGAAAGACGCCGCGCACGGCGCGCTCGTCGCGGAACAGTAGGCAGCCCGCGTCCACGGGCGCGTAGAGCCACTTGTGCGGGTCGAGCGAGACTGAGTCGGCGCGGTCTATGCCCTCGAAGAGAGCGCGCTTCGTCGCGTCCATCGCCGCGAGCGCGCCGTAAGCGCCGTCTACGTGAAGCCACAAATCGTACTCCGCGGCCACCTCTGCAATATCAATGAGCGGGTCAACCGCGCCCGTGTTCACAGTGCCTGCGCTCGCCACCACGCAGAACGGTCGCAGGCCGGAGCTGATGTCGTCCGCGAGCGCCGCGCGCAAACGCCGCACGTCGAGGCGCAACCTCGCGTCCGTCGGCAGAAGCCGTACCTGCTCGCGCCCCAGGCCGAGCACGTCCGCGGCCTTGACGACAGACATGTGAACCTGATCGGAACTGTAAATGGTCATCACGGCTCCCGCCGCCCAGAGGCCGCGCTGCGAAGTTTCGGTCCCTGCCTTGATGCGGTGGGCTATGAGGAGCGCGTTCAGGTTCGCCATCGAGCCGCCGCTGGTCAGGAGCCCGCGCGCGTCCTCGCCGTAGCCAATCAGAGAGCCCAGCCAGCGGACGACCGTGCGCTCGATTTCGGTGGCCGCGGGGGCGGAGCGCCAGGCCGTCACGTTCGCGTTGAGCGCCGAGGCGATCAAGTCTGCGTAAGCGCCGGCGGGCGTCGAGGGCGAGGCGACGTAGCCGAAGAAGCGCGGGTGGCCGCTGTGCCGGCTGGCATTGAGGACGGCGCGGCAGTCCTCCATGAGCGCCGCGAGCGGCTCGCCCTCAATTGGCACATTGGTCCGAAATCGTTCGGCCACGCGCGCGGCGTCCGTGTCCGGGAAGACGGGAAGCTCCGCGACACGCGCGAAGTAGTCCGCGACGAGCGCGACCGCTTGCGCCGACAGCTCGCGCAGCTCGTCGTCCGTGATGTCCAGCGATTCGTCTACAGGTTCGTTTGCCACTTCCTTGGTTTTTTAACACACCCCGCACACATCACTGAAGCCCGGCTTGCGGCGGCGCGCCCGCCTCGTATATTCTCTCGTCTCATCCCCAACACACCGCTTTGGAACTGTAAAGCAAAGAGGAGAGCCGAATGGGTAAAGATGCCCGCGAGGGCTTGGAGCGCAACGAGGCGGGCGGCGTCTCGCGCCGGAAGTTTTTAGAGCGCACGGGCTACGCGGGAGGCGCGGCGCTCGTCGCCGCCGTCAACTCATCTTGCAGCCCGGCGCAGGAAGGGCAACCGCAGCCCACGCCGACGCCGCAAGGCAACGCTGCCACGCCGCAGCCGACGCCCGCCGCCGAGAAGTTGCGCGGCAAGATGGTCGAATACAAGAGCGGCGACCTGACGATTCCCGCTTACCTCTCGATGCCGCTGACGCGGCGCGTCGCGCCCGGCTCGGTGCTGGTGATACACGAAGTCTTCGGCCTCAACGACCACATCAAGGCAATCGCCGACCGCGTCTCGCAGGCCGGCTACGTCGCGCTCGCGCCAGACTTCTTCGTGCGCGCGCCGGAGCCTCCGCCGAAGGACGACTCCGACATAGACGCGCTGCGCAAGGCAGCGTCATCCATTCCGCCCGAGGCGTCCGTCAAAGACATGCAGGCCGGGCTCGAACACCTGCGAGGCGTCGGCGGGGCCGCGCCGCGCTTCGCCTCGGTCGGCTTCTGCATGGGCGGCGGCTTCTCTTATCGCCTGGCCGCCTCCGGCGCGAAAGACCTGAGGGGAGCGGTCATCTTTTACGGGCGGATGCCGCCAGAGCTTGTGCCACAAATTTCTGTGCCACTTTTGGGCAACTTCGGCGCGAACGACACAGGCATCCCGCCCGCGACCGTGAAAGAGATTGAAGAAGCTTTGAAGAAGGCGGGCAAGAAGGTTGACTTCAAAATCTATGAGGGGGCCGGGCACGGCTTCTACAACGACACGCGCCCGACGGCCTACAACGCCGCAGCAGCCGCGGACGCCTGGCAGCGCACGCTCAACTTCTTCGCAAAAGCAATGATGAATGCGGAGTGATGAATGATGAATGAAAGACAACCTGCTTTTAATTCAGCATTCATCATTCCGCATTCCGCATTAGAGGTTTGTTATGCCCCTTAATGGTCATGCGACGCTGGAAGGAACGGCGCGCTACCGCGAGCGCTTGAAAGAGCGCGCCGCCGTGCATCACTTCCGGCCCGAACAGGACTTGTGGCTCTCGTCGGTCGGGATAGGCACTTACCTGGGCGACGCGGACGAGCGCACGGACAGGCTCTACACGGAGGCTGTGACGCGGGCCGTCGAGCTGGGCGCGAACGTCATAGACACGGCGGCCAACTACCGCTTTCAGCGGAGCGAGCGCGCAATCGGCGCGGCGCTGGAGCATCTGACTGCGAGCCAGATGTGCGCGCGCGACGAGGTGGTCGTCTGCACGAAGGGCGGCTACCTGCCCTTCGACAGCGAGCCGCCGCGGGACGTGCGCCGCTACGTGGAGGAGACTTTCGTCCGGCCGGGGCTGGCACAATTTTCGGACTTCGCAGGCGGCAGCCACTGCATGACGCCCGGCTACTTGCAGAGCCAGATTGACCAGTCCCTCAAAAACCTGCGACTCTCAACCGTTGACGTTTACTACGTACATAACCCTGAATCGCAGCTCGGCTCGGTCAGTCGAGAAGAGTTCGAGCGACGCTTGCGCGCGGCGTTCGAGCTGTTCGAGCGCAACATCGCGGACGGCAAAATCAGGATGTACGGCGCGGCGACCTGGAACGGCTTTCGCGCCTCCGAGGACTCGCGCGAGTACCTCTCGCTGGAGCGCATGGTCGATATCGCGCGCGAGGCGGCGGGCGGCGGCGACGCGCACGGCTTCCGCTTCGTCCAGCTCCCGTTCAACCTGGCGATGCCCGAGGCGCTCGTCGCGGCGAACCAGGAGATTGACGGCGAGCAGATGTCGCTCGTGGAGGCAGCGGGCGCGCTCGGCGTGACGGTCGTCGCCAGCGCCTCCATGCTACAGGGCAAGGTGGCGCGCGGGCTTCCAGAGCACATACGCGAGCCGCTCGGCTCACTTGCGACCGACGCGCAGACGGCGATTCAATTCGTCCGCTCCGCGCCCGGCGTGACGACCGCGCTCGTCGGCATGAGCCGGCGCGAGCACGTCGAGGAGAACTTACAACTCGCCCGCGTCGAGCCCGTGCGGCCCGAAGATTATGTGACGCTGTTCGGCGAGGATGAAGAGTAACGCGTGCGCGTTGTTCGAGAGAGGTGGTGAAAGATGGGCGGTCATGAATGGTTCTATTTCGTTGACTACGAGCCGGACGTTGACGCCGCGCTCCAGAAGTTGCGCGAGCGCGAGTTCAGCGCGGGGCGCTACAACCCTGTTACGTGGTTCCCGGAGTTCCCTATCGGCCCTGACTCGCCTGCGCCCGGCGCGCAGCACGCCTCGATTGAGGAAGCGTTGGAGGAAGCGGACGCGGACGGCACGCGCTCCATTCTGGACATGATGAGGGTCGCGGACGAGCCGGACTTCTTCGCGGTCGCGCCCGTGCCGCCGGAAGATTTGGTCGGACTGTTCGAGACGGACAAGCCCACGCGCGAGATGATCGAAGGGAATGACGAGCTGTTCGACACTCTTGAGCGCGGGCAGGGCGTTTACATCGTTGTCTACAAAGACGACCAGCCGTCCGAAATCTTTTTCGCGGGCTATTCTTTCGACTGAGCGGGAGGTCTGGCATGAAGGCGGGAGAGATAAAATCTTTCGAGGAGTTCTGGCCCTTTTACGTCGCGGAGCACAGCCAATCTATGACGCGCGCGCTGCATTTCGCGGGGACGGCCGCCGGGCTCGCCACCGTAGCGGCGCTCATGGCGGGCAGGAAGTGGAAGTGGCTTCCGCTCGCTCTGGTTCCCGGCTACGCGGCGGCGTGGACCGCCCACTTCCTCGTCGAGAAGAACAGGCCGGCCACCTTCAAGTATCCGCTCTGGTCATTCATGGCCGACCAGAAGATGTTCGCCCTGATGCTCGCCGGGCAGATGGACGAGGAAGTCGAAAGAGTAATGCAGAATAATTCTGGTCAAGGTTGACAACTCAACCCTTTGCGCCTTACGTCTTAACTTTGCGCCTCCAGCGAGAAACAGCCTTTCACGCAAAGGCGCAAAGTAAAAACTAAAGGCGCAAAGGGTTGAACGGCTCTCCTGTGACGGCTCTTCCCAAAACTAAATTTTAAGAGGAATGACGAAATGAAAAGATTATTCGCGCTCGCGGCTCTCCTGATTTTTACTTTAACGGCCAACGCGCAGACGAACCCGCCGGCCGAATCCGTCCTCGACCGCTTCATGCGCTACGTCAAAATTGACACGCAGTCGCAGGAGGATCAGAACAAGGTGCCGAGCACGGACAAGCAGTTGGTGCTGGCGAAGCTTTTGGCCGAGGAACTGAAGGCGCTCGGCGCGGAGAATGTCCGCATCAGCGAGTTCGGCATCGTCTACGCGTCTGTGCCCGGCAACCTGCCCGACAACTCTAAGGTCCCTGTCATAGGCTTCATCGCGCACATGGACACGTCGCCCGAAGTCTCCGGCGCGAACGTCAACCCCATCATCCACAAAAACTATCAGGGCGGCGAGATCGTGCTTCCCAAAGACCCGACGCAGATCATCAACGTCACGACCAACCCGGACCTCAAAGACCTCGTCGGCGACGACATCATCACCGCCGACGGCACGACACTCCTCGGCTCGGACGACAAGGCCGGCATCGCCGAGATCATGACGATGCTCGACACCCTGCGCCGCAACCCGCAGCTCAAACATGGCACACTCGCCATCGCCTTCACGCCCGACGAAGAGGTCGGCGGCGGCATAGACAAGTTCGACATCAAAGGCTTCGGCGCGAAGTTCGCTTACACCGTGGACGGCGAGGAACTGGGCGAGATTAGCAACGAGACGTGGAGCGCGCGCACGGCGACCGTCCACTTCCAGGGCAAGAACACGCACCCCGGCACGGCCAAAGGCATCATGGTCAACTCGGCCTACGCCGCCGGCGATTTCATGACGCGCTTCCCGCAGGACATGCTCCCGGAGACGACCGCCGATCGCGTCGGCTTCGTACACCCTTACACTGGCGCGATCGGAGTCGAAGAGACAACCATCAAGATACTGCTCAGGGACTTCGACCTGAGCGGCTTGGAGAGCAAGGAGGCGAAACTCCGCGAGATGGCGAAGGCGACGCAGGAGAAGTTTCCGAAGGTCAAGGTCACGGTCGAGGTCGAGGAGAACTATAAGAACATGAAAGAGGTCTTAAAGGACTTCCCGCAGTTGACCGAGAACGCCTTTGAAGCCTCGCGCCGCGCCGGCCTCAAGCCGCATCTGCGCGCCATCCGCGGCGGCACCGACGGCTCGCGCCTGACGTTTCTGGGCCTGCCGACGCCCAACCTCTTCACGGGCGGCCACAACTTCCACGGCAAGCTCGAATTCAACTCCCTGCGCGGCCTGCAAAAATCGACCGAGACGCTCCTACACCTCGTCCAGGTCTTCGCTGAAAAGCAATGATGAGTGCGGAGTGATGAATGATGAATTAAAAGGCAAAAAGTCAGACCCCTTTGGGGTCAAAACTCTGGCCTTTTAATTCATCATTCATCATTCCGCGTTCATCATTCCTCCGTCGCGGGTGAGCCGGCGGGCGAGACGCCGTGTTTTGTGATTTCGTGCGCGAGGTGTGCGCGCATGCGGCTGTGCCTGCGGCCGTAGGAGAAGTAGATCACGAAGCCGATCAGCAGCCAGACGCCGAGCCTGAGCCAGTTCTCCGCCGGGAGCGAGAACATCAGGAGCAGGCAAGTCAGGATTCCCACAATTGGCACAAGCGGCACGAGCGGCGCGCGGAAGGGGCGCTCCGCTTCGGGGTTCGTCTTGCGCATGATGAGCACCGCCGCGCAGACGATGACGAAGGCCAGCAGCGTCCCTATGTTGACCAGATCGGTCAGGATTTTCAGAGGCAGCAAGGAGGAGAGGAGCGCCACAAAGCCGCCCGTCAGAATCGTTGACTTCCAGGGCGTGCGGAAGCGTTCGTGGATGGCCCCGAAAAATTTCTCCGGCAGGAGCCCGTCGCGCGCCATCGCCAGCAGGACGCGCGCCTGGCTGAGCATCATCACCAGCACCACGGACGTGATCCCCACCAGCGCCGCCAGCGAAATCAAGACCTGAGCCCACGTCAGCCCCACCTGCTCGAACGCGTTCGAGATCGGCGCGTCCACGTTGATTCTGTCCGACGGAACCATCCCGGTCAGCACCGCGCCGACGCCCATGTAGAGCGCCGTGCAGAGCAGCAGCGAGGCGATGATGCCGATGGGCACGTCGCGCTGCGGACGACGCGCCTCTTCTGAGTGTGTCGAGACGGAGTCGAAGCCGATGTAAGAGAAAAAGATGATGGCCGCGCCGGCGAGCATCCCCGTGGGCTGGCCGCCCGCGTCCGTCCCGCCGAGCAGCGGGAAGCCGAAGACCGTGACGCCCGCGTAGCCGTACGGCGCGAAGGGGGACCAGTTCGCCGGGTTGACGTAGAAGGCCCCGACGATGATGACGAAGATGACGACGACCACCTTGAGGATGACCATCACGGCGTTGAAGCTCGCGCTCTCGCGGATGCCGCGCACGAGCACGACCGTCACGCCCGCCACTATGACGAGCGCCGGGAGGTCGAAGAATTTCCCCGTCGAGACCAGCCCGCCGACCGCCGCGTCGTAGTCGAACGGCGCGTTCGTCAGCGCCTCCGGCAGATGCAGGCCGAAGACGCCGATCAAGTCCTGGAAGTAGTGTGACGCGCCGTGCGCGACGGCAGAGGCCGCGACGGCGTACTCGATGACGAGGTCCCAGCCGATGACCCAGGCCAGCAGTTCGCCCAAGGTCGCATAGGCGTAGGTGTAGGCGGAGCCGGCGACCGGGGCCATAGAGGCGAACTCGGCGTAGCAGAGCGCGGCGAGCGCGCACGTAAAGCCAGCCACCACGAAGGAGAGAATCATCGCCGGCCCCGAGCGGTCGTGCGCGACCACGCCGGTCAGGACGAAGATTCCTGTGCCAATAATCGCGCCGACGCCGAGGCACGTCAGTTGGACAGGCCCCAGCACGCGCCGCAGCCTGTGTTCGCCCGCGGCCTCTTCCAGAAGAAGCGAGAGAGGTTTCCGCGTGAAGATTTGTCTTGCCATAAGCGCCTCCCCGTTAAAGTGCGGCGACTATAGGCGGGTGCGCTTAAAGCAGGAAAGTTTTTTGTCACGAAAGCCGGGAATCCGGCCACGAACCGTTCTCAGCAGGGAATGAGTTTTCGGTCTTCGAGTTTCCGACGGCCGCTGTCGCTCAAGGGAAGCTCTGTGCCGTCGCGCAGGACGACGAGGTACTTCTGGTTGAAGAGGAGTTGCAGCTCGCGTATGCAGTCTATGTTGACGATGTAGGAGCGGTGGATGCGTAGGAACTTGTCTGGGTCTAACTGGGCTTCGAGCGTGCTGATGGGCTCGCGCAGCAGCGGCGTCTTGCCCTCGAAGTGGAGCCGGACGTACTTCGCTTCGGCTTCTATCCATTCGATCTTGTCCGTCGGGAGGAAGAAGACGCGGCCGCTCGATTTGAAGCCGAGGCGCTGGCGGTAGACTGTGCCAGTTTTTTGCTGCGGCTCGTCCCTCTCTCTTCTGGACGCGAGCCAGGCTTTCGCCTGCGTCATGGCCTCGTCGAATCTTTTACGGTCGAGCGGCTTGACCAGAAAATCCACGGCGTGTACGTCGAAGGCGCGCTTCGCATACTCCTGATAGCCGGTCACGAAGATGACGAGCGGGCGCGTCTTCTCTTCGACGCGGTCGAGGACGGCGAAGCCGTCAATCTCCTGCATCCTCACGTCCAGGAAGATGAGGTGTGGCGACTCTTTCTTAATCGCCGCGAGGGCCTCGTAGCCATTGACGCATTCGCCGACCACCAACACGTCCGTGTGGCTCGCCAGCAGTTTGAGAAGCTTGCGCCGGACGTGCGGCTCGTCGTCAACTATCAGCGCGCGCATCTTCAAATCTTCGTTCATACGGCGGCCACTTTCTCTTCGGCCTGCGCGGCCCCGGCGATCATGACGCGGAAGGGGATGTCCAGGCACACGCGCAGACCGCCGCCGTCGGCCGCCTCCAGACGGAAACGCTGCCGGGCCGCGTAGAGCCCCTCCAGCCGCTCGCGCGTGAGCTTGAAGCCCAGGCCGCGGCCGTCCCTTTGCTCCGCGTCGCCGCCGGCGCGCATTCCGGGGCCGTTGTCGCTTACTTCCAGACGCAGCCAGTCGTCTTCGCGGCGGGCGCGAATCTCTATCCGCCCATGGCCTACGCGCGCCATGAAGCCGTGGCGGATGGCGTTCTCGACAATCGGCTGGAGGATGAGATTGGGGACGAGGGCCTCGTAGGTTTCCGGCTCGGCCTCTATCAGGACGGCCAGGCGGCCGCCGAAGCGGGCGCGCTCGATCTCAAGGTAGCTGCGGAGGAATTCGAGTTCTTCCTGAAGCGTCACCTCCTGCGCGCCGGCGTTGTCTAAGGTCAGCCGCAGGAAGTCGCCGAGGCGCGCGAGCATCTCTTCGGCGGCCTCCACGTCCTCGTCCATCAGGTCCGAGACGGAGTTGAGCGTGTTGAAGAGGAAGTGCGGCTGGAGTTGCATCTTCAGGGCCTGCAACTGCGCCTGTGTCATCTGAAGTTGCGCCTGTGCCAATTCCGTCTTGAGCCGCGAGATTTTCAACTCCTCTTCCTGGTGGTGGCGGTGGTAAGTGCCCGCGACGAGGATGGTGACGTAGCAGAGGAAGCCGTTCGGGAGGTTGAAGAAGAAGTTCTCGTTGTAGACGGACGAGAGGAAGCCCAGGTTCGTGTAGGCGCGGACGCCGAGTTCCCACTCGATGAAGAGGTAGACGGCGCGGTGAAAGAGCGAGAGCGCGATGCAAGCCGCGGCGTGGACGAGCAGGTTGCGCAGGAGCCGCCCGCGCTCCAGGCGGAACCTGCGGGTCAGCCAGAAGACGAGCGGCGAGAGCACGGCCCAGAGCAGCCAGTAGGGCATCTCCCAAATGAGCATCTCGCCGAAGCTCGGCTCCGAGCTAAATATCTTGACGTAGTTGAGGGCGTAGTGCGAGTAGTTGAACGTATAGGCCAGACCGATCAGCGTCCAGCCGATGATGATAGCAAGCCACAGCCGCCAGTGAGCCTTCAGCGATCTCATGTCAGCGCCTTTTTAACATTTATAGAGGCTTGATTGAAACGAAAGATTCGGGGTAGCGTGTCGGGCGTTCCCCTCGCTTCTCGTTTCAGGAGGGCTCGACATGCAATGGCTTTACCTGGTCGTGGCTATCTTGGGAGCGGCGCTCCCGCTCTCGCAGCTCATCCCGTTTCTGGCACAGAACGGCCTGGACGTGCCGCTCCTTTTCAGACAACTCTTCCAGACACACGCCGCGGCCTTCTTCGGCCTGGACGTCGTGGTGTCGTCCGTCGCGCTGTGGCTCTTCATCTTCTCGGAAGGCCGAAGGCTTCGCATGAAGAATTTGCGGCTCTACGTGCTCTGCAACCTGGCGGTCGGCGTGTCGCTGGCGCTGCCGCTGTTCCTCTTCTTCCGCGAGCGCAACGTGCGCGCCGCCGCCGCCGAAGGCTAAAGCGCAGAGGCCGCGCGAACCTGCTGGTCTGCGCGGCCTCCGACTTGTTTGATACTTCCGCTGCGGCTACTTGCGGCGCTTCTTGCCGCCGCCTGCCAGGCCGCCTATGAAATCCGTGACGGCACTGGCCGCAGTGCCGACGACCGAGGTGGCAGTGTCGATGATGCCACCGCCACGCTTCTTGCCGCCGGCTTTCCTACTGCCGCTTTTTGAGCCCCCGGAGTAAGCGCGCCCGCCTTTGGACCCGCCGCTCTTAGAGCCGCCCTTCGCGCCACCCTTCGAGCCGCCGGAGCCTTTGCTCCCTTTCGAGCCGCGCTTGGAGCCGCCTTTAGAGCCTCTGCCTTTGGAGCCGCCGCCGCCTTTAGAGCCGCCGCGTCCGCCGCCCTTCGAGCCGCCCGCGCCCTTGCTGCCCTTCGAGCCGCCTTTCGCGCCGCCCTTACTTCCGCCTTTACTTCCACCCTTGCTTCCACCCTTGCTTCCGCCTTTACCGGCTCCGCCCTTGCCGGCCCCGCCTTTGGCGCTGCCTTTGGTTCCGGCCTTCGACGCGCGGCCTTTCTTCGCGCCGCCTTTGCTACCGCCGACGCTGCCGCGTCCGCCGCCAGCGTTACCGCCCGTCTTGGACGCGCCCTTCGAGCCGCCGCTGCCTTTGGCTCCGCCTTTCGCGCCGCCTTTACCAGCGCCGCCCTTCACAGCGGAGGCGCCGCCGCCAGCCTGAGCCCCGCCACTCTTAGAGCCGCCGCTCCTGGCCCCGCCCTTTGAGCCGCCGCGGCCGCCACTCGGTTTAGCCTTGCCGCCAGCGGTCGCTTTAGCGCGACCACCGCCACTGGCTTTAGCGCGGCCGCCGCCGCTCGCTTTGGCGCGACCGCCGCCGCCCCCCGGCTTCGCGCGGCCGCCGCCTGACGTGACGCCGGTGGCGCGGCCTATGGCCGTGCCGCCGCGAACCTCTGCGCCGCCGCCCTCAGGCTTCGGGCTCCCGCCCCCGGACAAGCCGCCCATGTCGCTCACGGCGGAGTCGTTTCTCTTTTCATCATTCCCCTGTTCAGCCATGATCGTCTGCTCCTTTTCTCAGTTATAACTCTGGGTGTCAGAGGTTGAGTTAGAACTTCCACAGACCTCTGTCGCTGTTGTCGCTTTTGCGGCGGAGAATAGCACAACTTGCGCGCAACTGTTCCGCACTTTCTACAGCCCGCAACAAAAATTTTACCCTCTGCGCGTTTGCCCTCGCCCACCTTCAGCCGTTATAAATTAACCGCAGATGACTTATCAGCCTCAATACCTGAATCTCCATGAGACCGGCGAGCTGCGCGAGCGCGTCGAAGCGCTGGAACGCCTCCTGGAAAGCTGCACAGTCTGTCCGCTGGACTGCGGCAACAATCGCCTCAAGGACGAGATCGCCCGTTGCTATTCCGGAAGACTCCCCATCGTCTCCTCCTACACGGCGCACTTCGGCGAAGAGCCCGCGCTCGTCGGCCGAGGCGGCGCGGGCAACATCTTTTTCGGCAACTGCAACCTGCGCTGCGTCTACTGCCAGAACTACCAAATCTCGCAGGCGCACAAGGAGCAGATTAAGAATCAGGTGACGCACGAGCGCCTGGCCGAGATGATGTTGGAGCTGCAAGCGCGCGGCTGCCACAACATCAACTTCGTCTCGCCCACACACTTCGCCCCGCAGGTGGCGCGCGCCATCCTCATCGCCGCCGAACAGGGCCTGAGCCTCCCCATCGTCTACAACACCAACGCCTACGATTCAGTGGAAGTCTTACGAAAGCTCGACGGCGTGGTTGACGTTTACCTGCCCGATTTGAAGTACGCGGACTCAGCGGACGGCTACGAATACTCGAAGGTCAAGGACTACACGGAGCACGCGCGCCGCGCCCTCGCAGAGATGTACAAGCAGACCGGCCCCGATCTGGTTTTCGACCAGGAAGGGCTCCTCAAGCGCGGCCTGGTGATTCGCCTGCTCGTGCTGCCGAACGACCTGGCGGGCGTGCGCCAGTCCCTGGAGTGGATCAGAGACGCCCTGAGCCCGCGCGTCGCCGTTTCGATGATGGCCCAATATTACGCGACGAACCGCGCCGCCACCGACGCCCGCTACACACTGCTCTCGCGCCGCATCACCGAGACCGAATGGCTCCGCGCCCTCTCAGCCCTCGACGAACTCGGCATGCAGGAAGGCTGGATGCAGGAGTACGACGGAGCCTCCCACTACTACCGCCCCGACTTCACCGATGCCGAGACGCCCTTTAAGGACATACGGGATTTTCAGTAGCCGCCGACCGTAAGTTCATGGCGTCTATTAGGACGTATAATAAGCGTTAGGCACTGCAAACCTTGAATGCCAATGAATGATTTGGAGAAACATTTTAATCGCCTTCATTCATGAAATGGATTAAATAGGAGTCGTAATGATCGGCGCTGTCGATAAAGCCTTACTAAGCCCGAGGATTAGGTCGGACCTCTCTGGCTTCTCAAGATTTGCGGCCGAGTTTTTTTACTTTGGTGTAAAACAGGTGCGGGCTTGCCTGTTTGCGGGCTTATTCTTCTCTGCTGTTTTTCTCGTGCCGCGAAGTGGGATTCTTGGTCTTCCCAGATACGATGTCATCCTTTGCACCGCGCTCCTGATTCAGGTCTGGATGGTGTCAGCCGGACTCGAAACGTGGGATGAAGTAAAGGCCATCAGTCTATTTCATGTGGTCGGGTTTGCCCTTGAGGTCTTTAAGACTTCCAGCGGGATTGGCTCATGGGGTTACCCGGATTTTGCTTATACCAAATTGTGGGGCGTGCCCTTGTTCTCCGGGTTTATGTATGCCGCCGTCGGGAGTTACATAATCCAAGCCTGGCGATTATTCGACTTGAGAATCAAGCATCATCCTCCATACTGGATGGCGGCGGCTGTAGCGATATTGATTTACGCCAACTTTTTTACTCATCATTATATCGGTGACTTCCGTTGGTACATCGCGGCGTGCGCGCTCGGGCTATATGCGCGCTCCACGGTCGTATATAGACCGCTGGATCAGGATAGACGGATGCCACTGTTGCTTTCGTTCCTTCTCATCGGGTTCTTCCTGTGGTTGGCTGAGAATATCAGTACATTCTTGGGTGTATGGCGCTATCCTAACCAAATTGGAGCCTGGGCGACCGTCCATATCGGGAAGTGGAGTTCATGGTCCCTGCTAGTTATTATGACGTTTACCATCGTAGCCAGCTTAAAGCATATAAAGACTAGCGTTCACGTTCCAGAATAGAGCTTCACCCCTGGAGCTGAAGGCTAATAACTCATTCAACCAGGGCGCAATTATCTTGCCTTTCGTCGTTCGGGTGATAGCTCGCCGGTTATTCGGGCGCTAGGTCAACGATTCCGTGCCGGCCATTCTGATTGTTTCGAGGTGACTTATGCGGCTCACAGTCTTGTCCCTGGCGGCGGTGGTCGTCTTAACCTTCTCGGCTTGCGGCTCGCCGCAGTACCGTATGAAGAGCAACTACGGGGGCGGCGGGGGAGGAGCCCAACAGGATACAGCAGCTACGCCCGCGCCCAACGCTCAGCAGCGCGGCGTTGCGCCGTCCGACGTTGCGCTTGAGAAGGCGAGCGCCGTCGCGCAGGCCCCGGCCGAGACGCAGGTCTCAATCGACCGCAAGATCATACGCAACGCGGAGCTGTCAATCGAGAGCCAGAACCCTGAGGAGTCGTTCCGCAAGGTGGCCTCGCTGGCCGAGTCGAAAAGCGGCTTCGTCGTCACTTCCGAGGCCGTCCAGCCGGACGGCGCGGCCGAGCCTGAGAGGATGAACGTGACGGTCGTGGTGCGCGTCCCCGCCGCGCAGTTCGACGCGACGGTCGAGGAGATACGCAAGCTCGGCAGCCGCGTCCTGCAAGACAAGCGCACGGGCCAGGATGTGACCGAAGAGTACATAGACTTGCAGGCCCGCCTGCAAGCCAAGCGCGCGTTGGAGTCGCAGTTTCTGGAGATCATGAAGCAGGCGGAAGAGGTCTCGGAGGCGCTCGAAGTGCAGCGCCAGCTCGCCGAGGTGCGTTCCGAGATAGAGCAGATCGAAGGCCGCCGCCGGTTCCTGGAGAACCAGTCGAACCTCTCGACCATCAGGGTCAGCATCGTGCCGCCCGTGCAGATCATCGGGCGCACCGGCGGCGGCCTCAAGGAGGCGCTCAGGGACGGCTTCGGCGCGGCGATGCTGATCGTCATGACGCTGGTGCGCGTCGTCCTGGCTTCGCTCCCGATCCTGATTCTGATAGGGCTGCCCGCCTGGCTGCTCTTTCGCTACTGGCTTCGCCGCAACCGGCGGCCGAAAGTCGATGGGACGCCCGTCGCCTGAGAAGGTGTGTTGGCCGTTGGCACAGTTTCTGGGGTAAATTGTCGCCTGAGCAGTTAGACAATTTCGTTGGCACAGGAGAGCAGATGAAACGCACAGCATCGGCCGTCTGGCAGGGCGGCCTCAAGGACGGGAAGGGTACGATTTCCACGGACAGCGGTGTTCTTTCCGAGACGCAATACTCCTTCAGCACGCGCTTTGAAGATGGCAAGGGAACCAACCCGGAGGAATTGATCGCCGCTGCGCACGCCGGCTGCTTCTCGATGGCGCTGTCCGGGCAATTGGGTCAGGCCGGCCTCACGGCCGAGAGCATCAGGACGACCGCCGCCGTCAGGCTGGAGAAGACGGATTCGGGCTTCGCTATCACCTCCGTCCACCTGGACGTGACGGCCAGAGTGCCCGGAGCCGACCAACAGGCGTTCGAGACCGCGGCCAACAACGCCAAGGCCGGCTGCCCCGTCTCCAAAGTCCTCAACGCCGAAATCACGATGGAAGCGAGATTAGAGCAATGATGAATGCAGAATGATGAATGATGAATTAAAGACGACTGCCTTTTAATTCATCATTCATCACTCCTCATTCCGCATTGTTTTTCAGAATGTGGCGACTGCCGCGCGGGCTCGCTGTTGGAGGGCGGCGCGGTAGGCCGCGGCGTCGCGCGTCCAGACGTTGGAAGAGAAGGTGGTGCGCGGTCTCCCTTTGCGGCCCGCGCTGGATTCGACGCGCATCGAGTAGGCGCGGCGCGTGCGCGGGACGTAGAGCACCAGGCGGTAGTCCGAGGCGTGGCCTTTCGGGTTCGCGCCCGTGCAGATGACTTCGTCGTAGCCGTCGCCGTCTATGTCGCGGCTCTCGGCCGTCCAGTTCGCTCCCTTGAAGCCGTGCGCGTCAAGCGGCGTGCGCGCGACCACGCGGAAGCGACCGCCGCGCGGCTCCATCACGAAGAGGTGCGTGCTCCCCTTCTCACGCTCGTCGTGGATGGCGATGAGCGCCTGGCTCTGCCGCGCGTCCGTGCGGACGACGTGTACGTCGCCTATCTGCCCGTGCGAAACCGAATTGACGATCTGGCGCGCGGCCGTCTGCGAGAGCGGCGTGGCCTGGACGGGTGAGACCTGCTGCGCGCCCGTCAGGGAAGAGTCCAGCGAGGCGAGCATAGGGGAAGCGGGAGTCTGCGCGTCCGCGGGCGTGGCTGTCGTCCGCGCGCCGCGGCCCCAGGCCAGCAGCGTCAGGCCGACGACGGCGATCATGGCGATCGGCGTGACCGCGCGGAAGAAGGAGCTGGGCCGCGTGTTGAGCGCCGCCACGGTCGAAGAGAAGGGCTGCGTGTCCGTCACCTCGCGCGGCGGGCGCGCGATACTTTTCTCCAACATCTTCTGCGCGGCGCGTGCGTTGGCGGGCCGGTCGTCCGGCCGCTTGGCGAGCAGTGTGTGGACGGCCAGCGAGAGAGCGCGCGGCACGTCCTGGCGAAGCTTCGGTAGCGGCGGCGGGTGCGCCGTCGCCTGCTTGACCAGCACGGCCGAGGCCAACGGGTCCGTAAACGGCGGGCGACCCGTCAGCATCTCGTAGAGCAGGACGCCGAGGCTGTAGAGGTCGCTGCGCGCCCCGATTCTCTGGCCCAGACACTGTTCGGGCGACATGTAGCGCGGCGTGCCGACGATGACGCCAGAGCCCGTGGTCGCGTGCGTGTGCGTGGCGTCGGCCGAGGTCGCCAGGACTTTAGCGACGCCGAAGTCGAGCACGCAGACGCCGCGCTCGTTGAGCATGATGTTCGAGGGCTTGAGGTCGCGGTGGACGATGCCGAGGGCGTGAGCCTCTGCGAGCACGTCGCAGATGTCGGAGGCGATGCGCACCGCGCGCTCGGGCGAGAAGCGGCCTTCTTCTTCGAGGGCTTCGGAGAGCGTGTTGCCCTCGACGAACTCCATGATGATGAAGTGGCGGCCGTCGGGCAGGTTGCCGGCGTCGAAGATCATGGCGGCGTGCGCGTGGCGCAGGCGCGCCATCGTCCGGGCCTCGCGCATGAAGCGGTCGGCCACGTCCGGGTCGGACGCGTACTCCGGCTTGATGATCTTGATGGCGACGGGGCGTTCGAGTCCGAGTTGGGTGGCGCGGTAGACCGTGCCCATGCCGCCCGTGCCCAGCTCACACTCGATGCGGAAGCGGCCGGCGATAATTTGGGGGACGTCCATACAGACCCTCTTTCGGGGTAAAGGGTCGCTCGACCGTGCGGTGGCACGAAGGGAGATGCGCTGGTCGGGCGGCGCTTGATATCTTGTTGCTTAAAGCCCGTGCGATACGGGAGAGGGGTCGCGCCCGGCAGGTCAAAAGCCGACGGCGAGAGCGTAGTCTAGCACTTTTGCGGGGACAAGCAAACGAAAAAACAGAAGGCAGAAGGCAGTTGGCAGTGGGCAGTGGGCAGCCGGTAAGTTTTCAGTAGTGGAGCAGGCGCAGAGTGCGGCGGCCGGGATGGTGGCGAGTTTCATCGAAGAGGTTTTCCTGTTCACTTGTTGATGTAGTAAATCTTCAAGTCCTTCTCGCCGGTGATGAGCCACCGGCCGCCGATCTTCTCGAACCAGAAGCGGTTCAGGCCAGACCCCTCGTAAGTCTTCCCCGCGCCCTTGAACTCGAACGTCTTGTCGAAGGTGGCGATGGCCCGCTCGCCCGACGGCTCAACCTCTATCCGTAGGTTGTCGATGCGCACGCTGAAGGTGTCGTAGGCCGAGAAGGCGCGCGCGACGTTGTTGCGCACCATGCTAACGTCAGCATTTTTGGCGTTGTAGTAAGTGTGCAGCGTGTTGGCGTAGTAGGCCATGTGCGCGTTCACGTCCCCGTTCATCGTGCGCCGCCAGCCTTCGAGGGCTCCGGCGACTTCCCTGCTCGCGCCCCCAGTGTCGCGCGGCGTCGGCGTGGGCGTGGGCGTCGGCGTAGGGGTTGCAGAAGTTGGAGTCGGAGAGGCTGTGGGCGTGCTCATGTTGCCGTTCCGCAAGTCGGGGGTGCTCGTCGGCGTCGGCCTCACGTTTGAGTCGCCGTCGCGGCCGATCTCGATCCCGCCACTGTTATCTCTCAGGAGGAGCCACGCGCCGAGGCCGCCCAAGGCGAGGAGCAGGATGGTCGCGGCGACGGTGACGGCGACGACTGACGTGGTGCTGCGCGCGGGTTGAGTCGCGGGCGCGGCCGAGAAGTTCGGGAACTCGTCGGGGCGTGTGGGGCGCGCCTCCTGGCGCGCGGTGGGGGCGGGCGTGGAGCGCGCCCTGATGGTCGGCGCGAGCGCCGGGTCCAGTATCTCCGTGGGTGGAGGCTCGCCTGCGTCGAGCGTCAGCGTTTCGTCAATCGAGGGGTTGACGGCCGTGAGCGACGCGCCGTCTTCGAGACAGAAGTTCAGCGTGTCGTCCGCGTACCGGCGCTGGCATGTGGGGCAACGTTTCATCCGCTCGAAATGATTTACTCGCCGACGTCTGGAATCCAGAATAGCTGCTTGCCGGAGACCACGGAGCGCAGGCCGCGCGCCGTCAGCTCCTTCTCTTGGAGGCCCAGGTAGGTGAAGTGCGGGAGGTCGCTCTTGACGGTCTGGAACCAGCCGTGGCGCGCGAGGATGCGGCGCACGCGCTCGTCTGCGAACTGCTCGACGTCGAGCGCCAGCATCGCCAGGTGCTGCGACGTGCCCGGCGCGGCGATGGAGTAGAGGATGGACTTGGAGAAATCCTTGCTGAAGAAGATGCCGCTCTTTTCGAGTTCGAGGACTTCGCGCACCTGCTCGCGCAAGGGGAGCCGCTTGAGGCGCGTGACCTGCTCTCTGGAGAGGCGGCCGCGCTGGCTCCAGTAGGCGAGCGCCGGAAGGAAGCGCGTGTCCCACAGCCGCAGGGTGTCGCGGTAGGTGCGGCGCGCGGCCTCTGCCCCGCCGCGCGGCGTGATGTCCAGGCGCAGCGCACGCGCCTCGGCGCGGGCCGCCAGGAGCGCCTTCATCGCGGCCGGTTGCAGCTCTATCTCGTCGCCCCCGACCCACTCGGCCGCGAAATCCGCCTCCTCCTGAAACTCTAAGACCTCGTCTTCGCTCGTGAAGACGCAGACGGGCGGCGGCAGGACCGTCGGCGCGGACAGGAACATCGCGCCATAGTCTTCGAGCACGCGGCGCTCGACCGAATCGCTCGTGTCGCAGAGGGATTCGAGCCTGTGCCCGCGCGCTTTGAGCGCTTCGTCGAGCGCGGCGTAGAAGGGGGCCGCGTTTCTCTTCTCTCTCTTCTCGGCGTTGGTCTCAGGCATCTTCGTCTGGCTCGTCCCTTGATCTACGTTCGCTCCTTCCGGCGACTCCCCGGCCCCGACGCGTCGCGGGCGCGTCTGCGGCGACTGCGGCTGCCCTGTGGCTTCGCCGCTCGCCACGCAGCCCGACGAGAGCAGGAGACACGCGCAGGCGGCAAGCACAAGGACCGCGCAGGCTCCGGCCGGCCGCGCCGCGCGGGGGCGTGCGCCGTAGGGCGAAGGGGGGGCGAATTCTGGCAACATGAAGCGCTCTGCTGCTCGTCTGGGCAATCTGCGGGCGAGTGCCGCGCGCTCGTCTCGTCACCGAGACAGGAGAAGCGCGCGCCGGTTTGCCTCGGCCGCTTGCGATGATAAAGGCGCACGGCGAGCGCGGTCAATGCGAAAAGCAATGCGGAATGCGGAATGCGGAATGCGGAATGAAAAACCGATTGTCTTTCATTCATCATTCCGCATTCCGCATTCCGCATTGCTTTTTCTAGGTGCGCCGCGGCGGAATGATGTATACTGCGCCGCTCTTAAAACAGTACCCGAACCCGTGAGCGTGAGCCGCCGCCGCGCTGCTCGCGCGACACCCTAAGGAGGTCGGTCATTAGATGAAGACTGGAAGAACGTTCGCGCTCGCGCTCGCCCTGGCCTCGCTGGCGCTGGCCTCTGCCGCCTGCAACAAGGTGGGCAAGTCGCCGACGGCCACGGCGCAGGCCATTTACGACGCCCAAAAGAACAAGGACGCCGCGACGATGAAGAAGGCCATGTCGAAGCGCACCCTGGACGCCCTGGAGCAGTTTGCCAAGTCGCAGAACAAGTCGCTGGACGACTGGATGAAAGAGAACATGACGAAGCCGCCGACCGTGCCCTTCGAGGTCAAGGACGAAAAGACCAACGGCGACATGGGGACCCTCGAAGTCAAAGGCGAGGGCGGCAGGTGGCAGACCTTCCACTTCGTCAAGGAGGACGGCCTCTGGAAGTGGGACGCGCAGATGACCATGCAAGGCGGCGGAGGCAACATGGGCGGCGGCGGCGACACGGGCGGCGGCGGTGGTGGTGAGCACGGCGGCCACTGATATCGAGGAGAGTTGAGATGAAGAGACGGCGGGCGATCACGTTTCTGATTGCCGTCCTGCTCACGGTCTGCTTCGCGTCGTGCGGCGGGAAGAAAGCCTCCACGCCGACCGAGCTTTTCAAAAATTTCTACACGGCCGCGAGGGACAAAGATGTCGCCGGCCTCAAGAGCATGATGTCCAGGGCGGCGCTCGCCGACACGGAGCGGGAGGCCAAGAAGCGTGGGCAGTCGCTAGACGATTTCCTCGCCGCCCAGGGCCAGTATTTCCCGCCCAACATGCCTGAGATACGCAACGAGAAGGTGGAGGGCGACAAGGCCACGCTCGAATTCAGGCGCGAAGGGGCCGCCAACTGGAGCACGGCCTGGTTCGTCAAAGAGGACGGCGAGTGGAAGGTCAGCTTCAACTAACTGCATGGAGACTAATGATGAAACTACGAACGGTCGCCCCCGCGGCGACAATCGCGCTGGCGGCGCTCGTCGGCTTGACCGGCTGTAAGAAGGGCGACTCGAACGCCAACGGGGCGAACACGAAGAACACCACGATCACTTCCAACACGACCACGAACATGGGGACGACGGCGCCGCTCGGCACGCCAACGAGCACGGCCTCGGCCGCCACGCCGACCGAAGCCTTCCGCCTCTACTACGAGGCCATCAAGCGTGGCGACGCCCCGGCCGTCAAGGCCCTCTTCTCGCGCGCTACGATCCAGATGCTGGAAGCGCAAGCCAAGGCAACGGGCAAGTCCCTAGACGATGTCTTCGGCGAAGGGTTCCAGGAGGCGCGCAAGGAGTTGCCTGAGGCCGTGCCCGAAACACGCAACGAGAAGATTAACGGCGACCGCGCGACGCTCGAAATCAACGACAGCAAGAAGGGCCGCTGGGAGACGCTGAACTTCGTCAAAGAGGGCGGCTGGAAAATCGGCTTCGCGGACGTTGATCGCTCAGGCGACGCGGGCGGCGACGACGACAGCGGCTCCGGCGGCGGCGACGACGATGAGAAAGACGGCGGCGGCGACCACAGCGGCGGCCACTGACGGCCATCGTGACGGATGACCCAGGTCGAGCGCATAGGGGAGATCGTAACGCTCTACCGCAGGCACGGCTGGCGACTGGCGCGACTGCTGCTCCGGCCAGAGACGTGGGCGGAGTTGACGGTCGCCGCCGCCGAGCTGACTGAGGGCGTGAGCACGCGCGAGGCGGCGTTTGACGCGCTCTGGTTCGCGCGCGCCTCACACGCCGGGCGCGAGGCATGGGAGCTGCGGCTCGTCGCGGAGACGCCCTACGCGCTCTTCGAGTCGTTCGAGGCGGACGAGGCCGAAGAAGAGCGCGAAGATGTCAGGCGCGAGATGGAGTCGCGCCTCGCGGACTACGCCGCGCGGGCCTGATTATTCTGAGAGACAAGAAGAGACGCGAGGCAGTTTGTCACTGCCTCGCGTCTCTTCTTGTTACTTCACGCAGCCGCTACTTACTCTTCGCCCATCTTGACGGGGATTTCCACTCGCTCCGCGCCGCGCATGACGACGACGTTGACGACCGAGTCGGGCAGGGCGCGGTCAATCCGCTGGTTCAACTCCTGCGCCGTGCGGATGGGAATTTTGTCGAACTCTATGACGACATCGCCGTCGCGTAGGCCGGCGATGTACGCCGGGCGATTTTTATAAACTTCCGTCAAGCGCATGCCGTAGATTTTTGTGCCAGGAACCTGCACGCGCTCCATGTCGTCGTCTACGCCCAGGAACCCCTTCGGCTGCGGCCTGTCGTCGAAAGCCTCTTCGAGCCGCGAGTTCTCTTCTTCAGAGATGGTCACGACCTTCGCCGTCTTCGTCTCGCCGTCGCGCATGTACGTAACCTCGACCGTCTTGCCCGGCGGGGTGTTCGTCAACAGGTTCGTCAGCTCCTCGTCCGACTTGACGGGCTGGCCGTCGAAGCTCGTGATGACGTCGCCGCCCACGAGGCCGGCTTTGTCGGCCGCAGAGCCCGGCGGCGTTACGTCCTCAATAAAAGCGCCGCCCAGGTCCGTCTTGTAGTGGCTGCCTAGGAAAGAGTGGGGCGCGGAAGACGCGGCAGCCGCGGCGTCCTTGTTCCTGTTCCTGATTCTCTGGTCCGAGGGCGAGAAGAGGCCGTTGGTCAGGCCGATGACGAAGAGCGGGATCAGCACCCAGACCATCCAGCGCGGCATCCGCCTGCACATACGTGTGACGCCCAGGCGGTTGAGCCCGCCAGTCAAGGACTTCACGGTCTGTTCGTGTACGCGGCCCGCAACATCGCGGAACTCTTTCGAGTTGGCGGGTAGGGTCGCGGCGGCGCGGGCCGCGGCCGTCTTGACGCGCCCGCCACGGCCCGTCTGGGCCGCGTCGTCGAAGCGCACCGTCTCGTTGTACTCCTCGACGCCTTCGCCCATGCGACATCCGCAGGCGCGGCAGAAACGCAGTTCGGCGGGCATCAGCGCGCCGCAATTCGGGCAGGTGGTCGCGCCCGGCTGGTCGTCCTTATGGGCATCATTTTGCATAGCTATATTCTATCACCAAGGAAGAAGGCCGGCGAGGGTTCAGTACCCCGTCAGTCTCTCTATACGCCGCAGGACGGGCGCGGGTTGCATCTTGTTGGCTTTCTCAAACGGGCGCTGGCGCGTATAGTGTTTGCAGACCAACTTGTCAGGAAAGCGCGGAGACCAAAGTGGAAGTAACAAAAGCCCTCGCGGCCTTGCGCCCGCTCTACGGTAAGGACAACGTGGAGATCGTGACGACGGATGGGAGCCGCGTGCGCGGCATTGTCCGCAGCATGAAGACCACGCAGGCGCTGACGACGCCCAGCGTCAAGATCGAGCGCGCCGACGGCGAAGTCATCAAGATCGTCTTCTCCCTCATCGCCGAGATCATAGACCACAATCACAAGCAGTAGTCAGTGGTCGGTGGTCAGTGGTCAGTTAAAAACAGAAGCAAAAGGCAGCCGCGTGGGATTAACCCGGCTGCCTTTTGCTTTCTCTTAACTGGCCACTGGCCACTGACCACTGACTACTGCTCTTTCAAAATCCAGCCCTTCGGGTCGATGACGGGCGTTTGTCCCGCCTCGACTGGCACAGTCGCGCCGGCCTGGCCGACCTCCAGGCGGCGCGTCTGCCCGCCGACCTGAATCTCGACGGGCATCGGGAACGGGAGCCCGCCGGGCGCGTCCCAGCGGAGCGCGAGCGAGTTGCCCTTCGTCTCCGTGACGAGGCGCGGGAGCGCGGGCTGGCGCAGGTAGACGTCGAAGAACCAGCCAAGCTTCATCCCCGAAGCCTCCTCTGCGATGTGGCGGAAGTCGTCCGTTGTGGCGAACCGAAACTGCTTGCCGTCTTTGACGCGCTCCATCTTCGGGTCTGGGTAGGCCATCCGCCTGAGCGCCTTGAAGAAGGCTTCGTCGCCGATGAGGTAACGCAGTGTGTGAAGGATGAGCGCGCCCTTGCCGTAGATGTCGCCGTCGCTGCTCACGTAATCCGGCGCGGCCAAATAGACCTGCGTCGTCGTGCGCGACTCGCGCGGCGCGACCGGCTGCTTGTTGCGCAGGTGCGAGCGCATCCCCGCGATGTACTGCCTGTAGCCGTCATCGCCCTTGAGCGCGCCCGCGTAGAGCGCGTCCATGAATGACTGGAAGCCCTCGTGCAGCCAGAAGTCGCGCCAGTCGGAGGCGGTCACTAAATTGGCCCACCAATCGTGCCCCAGCTCGTGAAAGAGCAGGCCGTCGTAGCCGTAAGGGTTGTTCCTGAAGTTCGCGCCGTAGGCCGTGACGGTCGAGTGCTCCATCCCGAGGTGGGGAGTCTGCGCCACGCCGATCTTGTCGGCGCGGAACGGGTACGGCCCAAGATATTTTTCGAAGAACGTGAGGTGCTCCGCGATCTGCGGGAAGAGTTTTTGGCCCTTTTCGTAGTCCTCTGGCAGGACCCAGAAGGTGATGGGCACCGTCTCGCCCGTCATGCTTTTGAACTGACCCTCGATGGTGCGGTAGGGCGCGATGTTGAGGGCGACGCTGTAGTTGTTCATCGGCACGGTCATCAGCCAGTTGAAGGTCTGCGTGCCGTCGTTGTTCTTCTTGACGCCTTGGAGCCGGCCGTTGGCGGCGACGATGAGCGGCTCCGGCACGGTGATGTGTAGCGCGATGGAGTCTGCCTCGTCTGACGGGTGATCCTTGGTCGGCCACCAGAGGTCCGCGCCGTCGTTCTGGCAGGCGGTGGCGATCCAGGGCTCGCCCGTCGCGGTTTTGGCCCAGATGAAGCCGCCGACCCAGGGCGGGCGCGGCGCGACGCGCGGCTTGCCGCCGTAAGTGACGGCGACCTTGACCGTCTCGCCCGGCTGCTTGGTCAGCGGGAACGCGATCCAGATTTTGCCGCCGCGGCGCTCGAACTCAAGCGGCGTTGACTTGCCGCCAGCTTCGATCATGCCCACGGACTCGACCGCGAGCGGCGTGTCCAGATCGAGCACGAACCACTCAATCGGGCTCACGATGCGCGCCGTCGCCGTCAGCGTCCCCTTGATGGACTGCTCGGCCGGGTTGATGCTGAGCGCCAGGTCATAAGAGGTCACGTCGTATGCCGCCTGCTCGGGCATCAGCGGCCCGCCCGAATCCGTCGGCCGCGTGCCCAGCGTGCGCTGCGCCGCAACGCTCACGGCCGCCAACACAAGCACGACGACACAACCCACCACGGTTAAAAAAGTTCTCAGACTCTTTTCGTTCATGCGCGCTATAGTACAACCACCTCACCGTCTTTACCACAGAGACCGCGAGTTGTGGTCGCGGCCGTTATGTGTTTTGACAAGGATTAGGTAGTATTATTAAGCAGGTCGGGTGTGAAGGAGCAGTTTTGAGAATAGCGATAGAGAATTTCGGCGGGCGTGTGGTGAGCGTGTGGGAGGGCCTGCGCTCGACAACACGCAGCCTGGTCGAGCGCGCCTTGCAGTCTTCCGGCACAGCGCCGGTGGCGCAGCCCGCGCGCAGCGAGGGGCGGCCTTACGACGCGCGCGCCGACTGGGAGTTGAGTTGCCTGCTGGCCGCGCTCGACGAACACTCGGCCGAGGGTGGCGCTTCGCTCGACGCCGAACAGGCCCGTGAACTGTTCCGCATAGCAGACACGACGGCGCTCGTGCTACAGGGCCAGACGCAGTCAGCCGAGGTCTTCGCACAGCTCGTGGCGCGCGCTTACCGCCTGCACGACTATGCGCGGATAGACCAACTGGCAGACGCCCTGGCGGCGCGCTTCGCGCCGAGCGAAATCTGCGAGTTGGCCCGCTCGAATGACGGTGTTGTCCGCGCGTTGGCGCAGGAGGCGCTCGCGCAGGCCCCGACTGCCCTGCTCATCGGCCTGCTGGCAGACCCCGTGGACTCCGAGATCGCGCGCGACGCCCTCGAACGCCAGGCCGCCGACTACGGCTTGGAAGACGCGCGTCGCGTCGTACAGCTCCTGGAGCAGGCCGACGCCGCCGAAGACGACCTCTGAAGGCCACGACATCGTATCAAGACATCAGGGGAGCCCGGAAGAAATCAGATTTCTTCCGGGCTCCCTGATGTCTTGGCGGTAAAAACTATCTTTACGAATTTCCAATCGCGCGCAGCCGCTCGACCACCTGTTCGATCAGCCAGTTCGGCGTAGAGGCCCCGGCGGTGACGCCGACGCGGTTGACGCCCGCGAGGTCGGCCGGGTTGATCTCGTCGGCCGTCTCGATGAGAAAACTCTGCTCACACTGCTCCTGGCAGACGGCGAGCAGCTTGACGCTGTTGGAGGAGTGGCGGCCGCCTATAACGTAGAAGGCGTCCACCTGGCCCGCGAGCGCGCGGGCCGCGTCCTGGCGGTCGCGCGTCGCCGAGCAGATCGTGTTGACGACCTGCGGCTCCACGTCCGCGCGCGCGCGCACGGCCTCCGCGACTTCTTGAAAGGTCTTGAGCTTGAGCGTCGTCTGCGAGACGACGAGCGGTCGGCGCAGGTGCGGGAGATTCGCTACCTCCGACGCGTCGCGCACGACGTAAGTGTTTTCCGGCGCGTAGCCGACGACGCCGATCATCTCCGGGTGGTCTGGGTTTCCGGCCACCACGACGTCGCGCCCCTCGGCCGCGGCGCGCTCCGCGAGGTGCTGCACGCGCGTCACGAACGGGCAGGTCGCGTCAATCACGCGCGCCGCCCTCTCTTCCAACTCGCGCTGCACGCCGGGGGTGACGCCGTGCGCGCGGATGACGGCGACCGCTCGCGGGTCTGCCTCCGCGGGCGAGTTGATCGTCGTCACGCCCTTGGCTTCGAGCCGCTGCATCTCCTGCGAGTTGTGAATCAGCGCGCCGAGCGAGCGGATCGCGCCGCCCCCGTCGAGCGCCTCCTCGACCATGTCCACGGCGCGCTCGACGCCGAAACAGAATCCGTATTCTTCGGCTAGTAAGACTTCCATTGCGCTTCTCAGATGCCGCCGCCGGCCTCCTTCGTCTCATCTTCCGTCGCGCGCCGCCGCTGCCACTCTTCACGCAGGCGGTCACCGCCCTCCAGGCGCGCGTCTATCCACTCCAACTCCCTGTCCACGACGTAGCGCACCCCGCCCCAGAAACGCTTCTTCAAGTCCGCGAGGCGGTGCGCCACGTCCTCCGGCAGGACGGCGTAAGACGCGTCGCCAATGTAGCGGAGCGCGTCCTTGACGACGTTAACGGTGCTGTAAGGCGATTCGTTTGTCTCCGGCATGGCTTTCAAAACCTCCGCTCCCGAATTCTAGCACGCATGCGCCGCAAAGCAGTAGGCGGCCCAACGGCGCGCTCCACACGGCCCCGCGTCTTGTTTTTTGGCCTGGAAATAGGGTAGGGTTAACGGCCGACGAGCCAGGGCCGCTACAGTAATTTCCAGGCAGGCATCCGACCGTGGACGAACCCACGTACTCATAAGCGGGAGACCGATTCTTGAAGGCGCTTGAGACTCCATCCGGCCATTCAGCGCGCAATCAGGAGATAGCCGCCCTCATAGACAGGGCGGCCGCGGGCGACCAACTCGCCGTGTCAGAGCTTTACGACGCGACGAGCAGGATGGTCTACGGGCTGGTTCTGCGCATCCTCGGCGACGAGGGCGCGGCCGAAGAGGTCCTGCTCGACGTCTACATGCAGGTCTGGCGTCAGGCTGCCAGCTACGACGCCCGGCGCGGCGCGCCGCTGGCGTGGCTGGCGACCATCGCGCGCAGCCGTGCGATTGACCGCCTGCGCGCCGGCCGCCAGGAGTGGCAGCGCGCGCGGTCGCTCGAAACCGTCAGCCAGCAGTCCACGGGCGAGAACCTGGAGGAGGCGACCTACGTTGGGGAGTTGCGCGAGGTCGTGCGCGGCGCGCTCGTCACGCTCTCCGACGAGCAGCGCGAGGCGTTGGAACTGGCCTACTACGGCGGCCTGAGCCACAGCGAGATCGCGGAGCGGTTGGGGCAGCCGCTCGGCACCATCAAGACGCGCATCCGACTCGGGATGATGAAACTCAGGGCGCTACTTAAACCGGAATACGCGAGGGGACTATGAAGCACACGGTGGCGGGGGACGAAACAGGCGAGCGCGCATCACTCTACGCGCTCGGCGCGCTCAACCAGCACGAGGCGCGCGCTTTCGAAGAGCATCTGGCGGAAGGCTGCGAAGCCTGCGAGGACGAGTTGCGTTCGTTTGAAGAGGTGGCCGGCGCGCTCGCGCTCGCGGCCCCGGCGTCCGCGCCACCCGCGGGCGCACGCGAAAAACTGGCACAGCGACTGGCACAGAACGGGTCGGCCCGAAAGTCTGCGCAGACTTTCGCCCCCGCGGTCGCGCAACAGTTTCTCACCGTCCGCGGGGACGAAGGCGACTGGGAGGAGATGTTCGAGGGCATCTTCATCAAGCGACTGTTCGTGGACAAAAAGAGAAGCACGGTCACATCGCTCTATAAGTTCTCGCCGGGCGCGCGCATCCCGCCGCACCCGCACGGCGGCGTCGAAGAGTGCTACATACTGGAAGGCGACCTGGAGGCCAACGGCGAGGTCTTTGGGCCTGGCGACTACACTTGCGCCCCGGCCGGAAGCTTCCACCCCTCCATCCGCACAGAGAGCGGCGCGATGGTCTTAATCATCGAGCAGGCGAGCCGCGAGATGCTGGCACACTTTTAGGCGGGCGCAGATTTCCGCTACACTACTTTCCGAGATGTCCGCCACTACTGCACAGGCCGTCGCAGAAAGCGCCCGCGCCGGCGCGCTCTCTTTGCGCTGGATCATCAGCGGGCGCGAGGACCTCGTCTGGTTCATAGGCTCAGTCGCGTCATCCTACGCGCTCTTCGCGCTCTACGTCTCTGGGCTCCTGCCGCTCGTCCCGATGGTCGCGGCCTGGGCCATTTTGATTGACGCGCCGCACGTCTTTGGCACATTTTCGCGCACCTACTTCGACCGCGCCGAGCGGCGCTCGCGCCAGCGGCTGCTCTGGGGCTCGCTCCTGTTCTTCGCCGTCGGCCCCCTGATGGTGCTGGCGGGCGCGGGGCTCGTCTTCTTCTTCCTGGCGGCGCTCTGGGCCTACTACCACCTCGTCAAGCAGCACTACGGCTTCATGGTGCTCTACAAGAAGAAGAACGACGACCTGGCCCGGACGGACAATTTTCTAGACCGCGCGTTTCTCCTGGTCGCCTTCACCTACCCGTTCGTCGCGTTCGTCGCGCGCGACCCGGAGGCGATGACGCGCGTGCCCGCAATGCTTCAGCCGGGCGTCAATGTTCTGGAAATCTCGCTGCTCGTGGTGACGATTGCGTTCGGGGCGGCGTGGCTCGCGCGGCAGGTTCAGCGCGCCGCGCAGGGGATGCCGCTGAACGTGCCGAAGTATCTACTTTTGGCCGCGGCGATTCCGATGCATTGGGTCGTGCTGCTGACGCCGATGCCGCACAAGCCGATTGCCATCGTCGCCATCCTGACCATCTACCACAACCTGCAATACCACCGGCTGATCTGGTTTCACAACAAGAAGTATACGAGCGGCGCGGACTGCAAGGAACGCTACGGCGCGGCCGAGCTGATTAGCCGCAGGCTCCTCTACTACGTCCTCTTCGGCGTCCTCTTCGGCCTCTGGTATCAGGGGCCGCGCACGCTCGTCGGCCGCTCGTCGGACCCCGGCAGCCTCTCGCTGCCGATGCAGATGATGGCGGCCTTCTTCTGGGGCTACGCCTTCATACACTACTACCTGGATTCGAAAATCTGGCGCGTCCGCCGCGACCCCGCAGTGGGGCGCGCGCTGCGGATGGAATGACAAAGGAGCGGCCCGCAGACCGCTCCCTTTTCTTATTCACTCGCGTGTCGGCCGTTCGACGGCCCGCTCTTATTTCTGGTCTTCCTTGTTCGTGTCGGCGACCGCCTTCAGCGCCTGGAAGGTCGGTGGCCAGAGGCCGACGAAGATTCCCGCCTGCTTCTTGCCCGCGAGAAAGAGTGCGATTGACGCGCCGATGGAGCCGAGCGTCAGGAGGTGAAACAGGCTGATGCCCGCCGCCTTCTTGGTTGACTTGTCAATCGTGCGAAGGACCGACTCGGCCACATCCTTCTTCTGCACGCCGCCGTTCGCCTGATAGTCCGTGCCCGCCGTCCCCTGATCGAATGCCGTTGCTGCCTGTGACATGTTTTACTTCTCCCCTTTTGTGTTGTTATTTCCCTCTTTTAATAAAAAAGAGGTCATTAGACATTACGCAGCCGGGCATCACGAAGCGATGTCAGAGTTGAACGTATTTCATCCCAGGCGTGACGAAAGTCTGAAGAGGGCATGCGGAGAAACAATGCCTCATCCCCGGAGGGGATGAACAAGATAGCCGGGGGCAAGCAAACGAATGTTTGCGCCGCCCCCGGCTATTGCGTGCGACCCTTTCAGGGTCTAGAAGCTGAAGCGGAGTTGCAGCTCGACGCTGCGGTTCGCGCCCGCCTGGTTGCCGCCGCCGCCGAAGCCGAACCGCCCGGCGCTTGAAGTCGATTGCCCGAAGAGCGGCGAACTCAAGTTACCGACCGGCTGCCCGGCGTTCGTGTGGTTGAACAGATTATTGACGTTGACCGAGAACGTCAGGTTGTAGCGCCCGGCCGCCTCGCCGCCACCGCCGAACGACTCGCCGCCACCGCGACCGCCGCCGCCGCGACCACCACGTCCACCGCCTCCACCGCCGCGTCCTCCGCGACCGCCGCCGCCACCACCTTCGCCCTGCGCGCCCGTGGCCGCGCTCGGCGCTTCGCCAAAGCTGAAGGTTTTACTCGCGCGCAGGTTGACCGTGAAGAATGACGGGCCTGTGCCAAAATTGCGCGGGATGAGTTCCTGGCCCGGCGAGGGGTTCGGGTCGAACGCGCCGAAGCGTGTGATGACGACGCCCGGCTTCGTAAGGTCCGTGGCAAAGGCCGGACGCTCCGTGAAGAGCGTGTCGCCGTTCGTGTCGCGCCCCGTCGTGATGTTGAAGGGGCGGCCAGAGTTGATCGTGACCAGCGGGTTCAGGCGTATGCCCCATGGCAGCGCGTTGATCTGGCCGCCGAGGAAGAGGCGGTGGCGTATGTCCTGCGACGAGCGGCCGTACTCGCCGGAGAGGTCGTACTGGTTGACCGGGAACGAACCCGACCCGTCCGTGTCGCTGCTCGCGTCGTTCAAGGTGTAGGTCGCAAAGAGCGTGAACTTCGGACTGAAACGGTTGTTCAGGCTGACGATCAACTGGTTCTGATTGAAGCGCCCGCTCGACTCGTACTGAAAGATGTTGCCTTGGCCGGGGAACGGGCGCACGCCGCTGCCCGGCACGCCGGGGACGAACGTGCCCGGCAAAGGCGCGTTGATGTTGCGCGAGCGCAGGACGTGAAGCGTCCGCGCGCTGACGAAGTTGACCGAGAGCGTGATTCGGTAGGGCAACTGGCGCTCGACGCTGATGGCCGTCTGCATCGTGTACGGCGTCCGCAGGTCGCCCGCGAGCGTGCGCGTCGTCTGCGGGATGCTGAAGGCCGCCAACTCCTCAAGCGACGGAACCGTGGGGAAGAGGTCTAAGACGTCGAAGCCGCCCGAGGTGTCGGCCGTGACGATGAACTGCTGCTGGTTCGTGCCGTTGAAGCGCTCGGCCTGGAGCGTCAGATTCTGGCCCACGCGGTTGAAGAAGACGCCGAAGCCGCCGCGGATGACGGTGCGCTGCTGCTGGCCGCCGCCGCCCGCGCCCGGCGACCACGCGAAGGCGACGCGCGGCGCGAAATCCAGGCTGCTGACAATGTTCGTCTGCGCCTCGTAGCGCAACCCCAAAGAGAGCGTCAGGTTCGGGCGCACGCGCCAGTCGTCCTGTATGAACGGACTAAAATCCGTCTGCGTCACGGAAGCCAGCGGGTCTCCGCCCGCGATGGAGAACTGTGTGGCCCCGCCGCCGAGCGCGCGAATCTGCGCGGGCGTCAAACCCTGCTGCCGAAAGAGCAGCGTGCGGCGGTAGCGCTCGATACTTGAAAGGGCAATCATCTCAGGCTGCCCGTTCACCAGCACGACCTGATTATTAGCGTCTAGACGCGGCCCCACGCCGCCGCCGAACGTGAACGTCCCGGCGAAGTTCTGCGGCGAAGAGTCCGTCAGCCTGGTGTGCCTGAGCCGCGCGCCCGCCTTGAGCGAGTGGTTGCCCATCGTCCACGAAGTATAGTTTTGTAGCTCGAAGCGGTCCTCGTTGTTGAACGACAGGCCGACCTGCGAGCCGCCGCCCGTGAAGGCTTCGAGCACGCGGATGGTCGGCGTCGAGTCGTCGCCCTCCGACAGACTGCGCGCGCGCACGTACTGGAAGCGCGTCTCGTTGATGACCTTCTGGTTGATGACGGCCGTCTCCGTCAGTTGCAGCGTGTGCTCCGTGCCGGACGTGTCGTAGGCGCGCGACAATAGGGAGAAGTCGCCGACGCCGGCGTTTGAGCGGCGCGTGCTCTCGTAAGAGTAACGGGCGACGAGCGTGTTCGTCTGGTTGAGTTGCCAGTCCACGCGCGGGCTGAAGGTGGTGCTGCGGCGCGGCGTGACGACGGCCAGGCTGAACGGCGTCGGGTTGAGCGCGTCGTCCAGGATGACGGCGTTGATGACCTCGTTGTCGTCATTCTCGTTGCGCTGAAAGTCCAGGAAGAAGGAGGCGCGTTTCGAGACGATGGGGCCGCTCAGGTTACCGCCGTAGCGCCGGCGCTGGAAGGGCGCACGCTCAGGCGCGAACGGGTCGCGCGAGTTCAAAGCCTCGTCGTTGAAGTTGAAGAACGCCTGGCCGCGGACCTTGTCCGTGCCGGGCTTGGTGAAAATCTCTATCCGGCCGTAGCCGAGGCGGTCGTACTCTGCCGAGAACGGGTTGCGGTTGATGCGAATCTCGCGGATAGACTCTTTCGGGGGAAGGCGTCCGCCCGAAAAGCCGTCGAGGAAGATTTCGCCGCTGCCTTCGGCCCCGGTCGAGGGGCCTGCCAGCGCCTGCAAAGCGTCGGCGAGCGCATCGGGGTCGTCCGGCAGAGAGTCCAGGTCCGCGCCGCGCAACACGAGCGCGCCCGCGTTGTTCTCCGGGTCCGTGTTGATCTCCGCCTCTTCGGTGACGGTGACCACCTGCTCTTCGATGGCGACGGGCAGAGTGATGTTGAGCGGGTCCGTGCGCCCGGCCGTGACCTCGACTTCGGCGTTCTCGTAAAGGGCGAAGCCCGGCGCGACGACGCGCACCGTGTAGCGCCCAGGCGGGAGCGACGAGAAGCTGTAGAGCCCTTCGTCGTCGGTCGTCGCCGTCTTCTCCACGCCGCTCGTGTCGGCGGCCGTGACGGTCGCGCCGACGATCAAGCCGCCCAACTCGTCCGCCACCTGCCCGCGCAAGCTGCCCGACGACTGCTGCCCGAAACCGACCTTCGAGCAGAACAAGACGAAGATGAACGCCGCCAAAAATATCTGCCAGACCAATCCCCTGTATGTTCGCATTGACCCCTCAACTCCGAAGAAAAGCAATGATGAACTTTGCGGGATGAATGATGAATAAAAAAACAGATTGTCTTTAATTCATCATTCCGCATTCCGCATTCCGCATTCCGCATTATTATTGTGGTTGGTTCCTGTCGCCCGTGCCGCCGCCGACGACGTCGCCGGGGAGGCCGGGGCTCATGCCGCGCTGACCGCCACCCTGGCCCTGGAACTGTTGTAGACGTTTCATCAGCTCAGGGTCGCCCGTCACGAGCGTGATGGCCGTGACGCGCGAGGCGTCCGGCGCGGCGGGCGTGCCCGTAATCATCACCACGTCGCCCTTCTTCAACTCGGCGACGGTGACGGCCGGCAGGTTTTCAAACATGCGCTGGAAGCCTCCTGCGCCACCGCCGCCAGGACCGCCGCGCCCCTGGCGACCGCCTTCACCCGCGGGGCCGCCCTCGCGGTTCTCGCGGCGACGCCGCTCGCCCTGCTGCTGCCCATCACCGGAGTTGCCCTCGGCCGCGCGCCGCTGCTGGCGCTCTTCCCTGCGCCGCGCCATCTCCTCCACGAACTCCGCGGGAACGCGCCGCAGCGAAGAGTTCTTGCTGACGACGACCGTAAAATTCTTGCCCGTCTGCTCGTCCTTGATAGTTATCTCGCCGCGCTCTGCGTTCGTCTCGACGATAGTCCCCCTGGCCCTGCTAAACGCGCCCGCGATGATCTCTTCGGCCGTGAACCGCGCGCCGTCCGCGCTTCTCTCGCCGAGCGCGCGAACTTGGTCGCCCACCTTCAGGTCCGCGAAAGAG
This sequence comes from uncultured Acidobacteriota bacterium, assembly GCA_963848875.1. Taxonomy (GTDB): domain Bacteria; phylum Acidobacteriota; class Blastocatellia; order Pyrinomonadales; family Pyrinomonadaceae; genus QHXM01. The sequence continues at coordinate 576,661 of CAWKFJ010000005.1, read as the reverse complement.
CTGGGCCGGGCGTCCTCCCTGCGCACGGAGTCGGGCGCGTAGCGCAGGACCTTCGCCTCATTCGAGAGGCTGACGACAACGTCCTGCGCGCCCTCGCGCGAGCGCACAGACACGGTGACCTCTTTCGTTGCGGGGTTGAGCGCGGCGACGCGCCCGTTGACGCCGCGCATGCGCCAGTCTTCGCGCTCGCGCTCGCGGCGGCTGTCGAGCGCCTGCCGGCTGACGACGATCAACTGCCGGGCGGTGAAGGGCTGGCCGCTCGTGGCGCTTGTCGCGCCGCCTCGCACGAGGACGCGGTCGCCAACCGCGACGTCAGCGCGCGTAATCTTCTCGGCCTTGTCGAGCGAGCGCTCGCCCGGCGCGATGCGCAGGAAGGAGGTCTCGTCGCCGACCTGGAAAGTGACCTCTCTGCCCGCGGCCGTCTTGACGGTGACCTGCCCCGAGCCCGCGTCGAGCGCGGTGACTTCGCCGATGAGCTGCTCCTGGCCCGGTCGGATCGCGTCCGCTGGACTGTTCTGCGCGTGCGCCGCGTCCACGAAAAGCACGCCCGCCAGAGCGCACACCAGTAAAAGCTTTTTCATCTTCAGAACCTCAGATAAGTGCGTCGGAAACTGGTCTTTCAGTGAAGTCTTCTCGTTTGGAGAAGTTAGCACGAAAGAGACACAAGACGTTGTTGGGGGAGTGGCAAAGCGCCGTAGGACATCGGGCCGTCTGTCCCGGACGCGAAAGGGTTCACGGGGTAGAGCCCGTCGCCGTGCGCCGCCTCGACTTCATTCCAGAACTCTTCGAGGAAGCTCTTGCCACGCTGCGGCCCGTCGTGCCGGCGCAGTAGGCTCCCGGCGATTCTGAGCCGGGTGTGCGGGGGGAGGCTGACAAAACGCCTGACCAATCTCTTGACGGGGTCGTTCAGTTGATTCACGTGCGTGTCCTCCTTCCCTGACTGTCAAGCCGCGGGCGCGAGGGGAGAGAATTGGCACAAACAATCAACGCCCGTCGTCATCGTCGCGGCCGCGGCGCGCGTCGCGCTCGGCCGTCTTGGCGTCGAACTTCTGCTGCTGATCGGGGTTGAGCAGGGCGCGGATGCGTGTGCGCGCCGCTGCCCGCGCCGCGTCGTACTGCGGCCTGCACTTCTCGCGCAGCGCGCGGTACTCGTTGCGCGTCTCGTCGAGGACGGCGCGAATCTGTCCCGCCTGCTCGTCCGTCAGGCTCAGGTCGCGCTTCATCTCCTCGAACCGCTTTTCATTGTTGCGCCCCCCGTGGGGCGGGCGCTCGCCTCTGGCCCTCAGCCTGTAGACGCTGTCCAGGGCCGCGCCCGTCACGCCGCCGAGCAGGAAGATGCTGACGACGACGAGCCAGATTTTGAGTCGTGTGATTCCGCGCGGCGTCATCTCGCGGCCTCCTGCTCTTCCTCGTTCAGAATCGTCGCCAGCACGTCGTCGCTGGAGATGTTGCGCGCGTCGGCGAAGACCACGCCCTCAGTCGTCATGTCTAAAGGCGACTCGTCGGTCAGCATTTCGGAAGAGCCCGCGCCCAGGCTGGCCGAGAGGAAGAGGGCGACGGCCAGGACGGCGACCAGCGCCATCGCGGGGACCGCGCGCCAGAAGACCTTGAGCGTCACGAGCCAGCTCTCGCGCTCCTCGCGCTGCTTGATGCGCGAACGCACGCGCGCGTAAAGGAAGCCGGACGAGGCCGCCTCCTCCGCCTCCGTCTCGTTCATAGCCGAGGCGCGCACCAGCCCGCTGCCCAAACGATCCAGCAGATCCTCCGACACGCCGTCTCTTTTCACGGCATCTCTTTTTTTGCGGTTCATAGGTTATTCACCTGCTTCTGGCGCGGGCCGGCGACTCGCGGCCGGCCTCATCAATGAAAACGCGCCTGCGCGGCGGCCGGTTACAGAAACCTGCCGAGCACTTTGCGCAGACCGGCGCGCGCCCTGTGCGCACGCACTTTGACCTTCGAGGCAGACCACCCGTTCAGCTTCGCGATCTCGCCCACGGACATCCCCTCCACGTCGAGCATGACGAGCAGCAGGCGGTCTTCCGGGCTGAGGCGCGCGAGGAGTTTGTGTGCCAAATCGCGCGCGACCGCCGCGGCTTCCACGTCAGAGCCTGCCATCTCGGCGCGCAACTGCCCCTGGAGCCAGTCGGCCTCCTCTTCGGTGACCTCGCTCAAGGCGCTTTCGGGCCGCCGCTTCTGCCGCCGCAGCTCGTCGTAACACGTGTTGAAACTGATGCGCGCGAGCCAGGAGGCGAACGAAGTCTCGCGCTCGTTGGAGAAGTCCGAGAGCGCCAGGTAGGCTTTCGTGAAGCTCTCCTGGATGATCTCTTCGATCTGCTCGCGGCGGCGGAAGAAGCGAGAGGCGATGAGGCTTACGCGGCGGCGGTGGCGGTTGAAAAGCTCCTCGAAGGCGCTCTCGTCGCCCGCCAGGACGCGCCCGACGAGCCGTGCGTCGTCGGGCGCGGCCGGCTGTTCTGCCTGCGCGTCGGGCGGCGCTGAAGTTTCTGCCATCTCGTCCATCGGGCTCGCAACGTATTTAATTTCCGCCGAGATTTTTCTAACTATTCCTTATTCGCCGCCGAAAATAAAGCGGCAGCCCCCGATTTGAGGGCTGCCGCCTGATTTTACCTTCCCTTGCTCGATCAACTACCAGCGTCGGTAGTACCTGCGGTTGTTGCTTCACCCCTTACTCTAAAAACTTTCTGCGGAAGAGATTTTCCGGCCAGACCGCGCGGGGGCCGGCTGCGAGGGCCGAGCCCCCTGTCGCGGTCGGGTCTGTTTTATTTAGTCGGTGGTCGAGCCGGCCTGGCGGCGCGTGCGGCGCTCCTGGCGCTTCTGCTCACGCTGCTGGCGCTCGGCCGCGAGTTGAGCCTTCTGCTCAGGCGTCAGGACGTTGTACATCTCGAACATCATGCGCGCCCGCTGGACTTCCATCTCGACCTGCGCGTTGGCGCGAGCCTGCGCCGCAGCGCGGACGGCCGCCTCGTCGAACGTGCCGCCCTTGAGGGCGTCGAAGCCGCCGCCGCCGCGACGCTCGCCGCGGTTCTCCTGCCGCTGCGCCTTGAAGCCTTCGTGGTAGCGCGTGGCGATCTGCTTGAGCTGTTCCTTCTGCGCGTCCGTCAGGTTGAGATTCTCGAAGAAGCGCCCACCGCCCATACCGCGCCCCTTACCGCCACGATGCCAGCCGCGCTCCTGCTTGCCCTGGCCGTCAGGCTCCTGCTGACCCTGCTGCGCCAAGCCGGCGACGCCCATCAGCGCGACGACCGCGGCCAACACTGCGCCCGTAATGATCCTTTTTAATTTCATCCCGTTTTAGTCTCCAATGATTGTTGATTTGCTGTGAGCCCGATCAGAGACATGAGGGGAGAATTAGCGCCTCAATCCGGCCGTCAAGGTGTTAGACGCACGGGAGGAGCCTCCGGTTACAAATTTTTTAAGGAGGCAAGGCGGGCGCGGCGGGAGATGGCGCGCTTGTGCCCCGCGCGCGACCCCTTGATCGCGTGCGGGGCTTCATGACCCGACCCTTTGTGGCGGCCGAGTTTCGACGCGGGTCGCCTACTTCGCGGCCGTCTTGTAAGCCTTCCTGTAGGTGAGGTAAGCCTGCTTGTATTTGCCGGCGGCCTTCTCCGCGTCGCCCTGTGCCAGTAACGCATTGGCCTTAGCCGTCTCCGGCCCGGCGACGTTGGCGATGGTCTCCTTGACGATGGTGCGGACGAGGTTCAGGTAGCCGCACTGTGTCGGCGGGTTAGCGAGGCTCGGCGTGCAGGTGGTGCTCGGCGTCTCGTAGAGCGCCAGCGGGACGGCGTTATCTGCTGTCGCCAAATCGGCTTCGATTTGCGTCCGCAAGACGAGGTTCTTCAGCTCTTCCTTGTTGGCGTTCGCGTTGTTGATGATGGTGGCGAGCGCCTGGTTAAGCAAAGCGGTGAGGTTGGCCGCGTTGGTGTTGTCGTTACTGATGATCGCGTTCTTGTTCGCGTTGTCGTTGTTGACGATGGTGGTTTTGTTGGTGTTATCGTTGGCAATGATGTTGGTCGCGTTGGCGTTGTCGTTGTTGATGATGTTGGTCTTGGCGGTATTAACCGCCCCGGTGATGGCCAGCGTGTTGGTGTTGTCGTTGGCGACGCTCGATTCCAGGTCCGAGTGTAGATGGTCGAGCCGCGAATAGGCCGCGCCCTGCTCCGCCGCGTCAATCTTGTCGTTGCAGTAGTGCAACCCGTAATTGATGATCTTGGCGGCCAGGTAGACGCCGTCGGTTATGATACAGGCCAGGCTGCCGTTGCCGCCTTCGCCGAGGATGACTATGACTTCATCGCAGGCGCGACTCGCGGCGTCCCTGACACCTTCGGCCACGAAAAGCGCGTCGTCGGAGGCATCAACGACGGCGTCGTCAGTCCGCGTGCTGCCGCAGGACGGATAATCCGCCGGGGGGAAGCCGGGAGAATTTGTCTCAAAGACATTGCCCAGTGGCGCGGCGCTGATGCTGCGCAGGGCTTTCGACTTCGCGACACTGTCGTGAAGCTTCTGGGCAGTTTTGCCCACGACCGAGGAATCGGCCATCCCGCTGCGGATGGTGTTCAACTGCTTGAGAGAGAGCTTCTGCAACTGCGCCGCGAGGCCGTTAAATTTTTGGGCCTGTTTAGGGTTGGCCAGCGCCGCCAACTCTTTATAAGCCTGCACGAACCGGATGAGGTCTGCGCGGAAGCGCTCCAGGTCTTCGGCGGAGGCCACGGGTTTCTCCTGTCCGTCCTGAACGGGAGCGGCCGCTTGTGCTCTGCTCTCCTGCGATGGAGCGGCGAGCACCTGGCTGGCGGAAATCAGAATCATCAGGGTGAACGTTAAGGCGGTCGCAATCGCGAGCCGCGTGCGGGTCGGGTTCATGGGGCATCTCCTTTCGAGATACATAAAGGGCTATTAGCCGCTAAATTCCGCACCTGTGGGTGTAGAGTTCGCGGCCGGCGTGGGAGAAGGATTCGGATGGCTAGTCTCTATTTAGAGCGAAGATATGAAAAGGTCGCGCCGGCGCTCGGCTGGCTGTCGGGGCGATTGCGCCGCCAGCGTGCTTGAAGACAGGACGCTCATTCTTTGCGTGGCCAGGGTATCAGCGCTTCGGGCTCGCGTCCAGCTTTATTCAGTCCTCGTCGTGCTCCTGGCCGTCGTAGTGTAGCCGGACGGGCTCGTCGTCCACGACCGTCTCCAAGTGGACTGGCCGACCCCAGAGCGTGTAGACGTGTTCGAGGGCCTTGCGCGCGTAGCGCCCGTCGAGTTCCGCGCCCTCGTAGGCGTGGCGCAGGTAGAGTTCGCGGTTGTTGTTGTAGTCGCCGTCGGCGACCTCTATGTAGGGGAAGCCGAAGTTGGTCATGTTCGCCACGAGCTGGTCGCGCACACGCTCCCAACGCTTCTCCGTGATCGTCCACTCCTCCTCCTCGACCAGCTCGAAGACGAAGAGGTCCAGCTCCTCGCACAAATCTTCGGTCAAGTAGTTGCGCAGGAACGACACGTCGTTATCCAGTTCCCTCACCTCGAAAATCTTCGCCCGCCCAGAGCCCGGCTGAATCCCGAACTTCTCGCGCTCCTCCTCGGTGGGGTTGTCCCACCGCCGCTCTATGTCCTCCAGGATTTTGTAGCCTAGGTAGTACGGATTCAACTGCCCCTTGTGCGGCGAAACCACGCCCGAGTGCAGGTCCGCGAACTCGATGTGCTCGCTGTCCGTCAGGTCAAGCTCCCGCATGATGCGCGAGTGCCAGAAGGAGTTGTGGTTGACGAAGCCGTTGGCGACGTAGGCGTGCTTTTCGTCAATGGTGATGTCATAAACGTCGGCCGAACCGGACTCGATGGAGACCACGGCGTCCGTGAAATCTTCCTTCCTGAACCACCGCCGATCCTCGACGTGGTGGCGCAAAGCTCGCTGTTTGCGCTCAAGCCCGAAACCAATTTCGGCAAGGAAGCGCGCCGCAGAAGCCCCGGCTATCTCAAGCTGAATGCATCCATCCGCCTGCGGTCGCTGTGTCGAAAGAATACCGTAGTTGAGGAGAATTATTTGCACAGTCCGAATAAGCTCGGCACTAGAGGATGAGAGTTTGATTCCCTCCTTGCCCGCGTAAGCATCAGCATCGAAGTAGCCGCGCAAGAAAGCAGACATTACCGATTTCGGAGAACGAAGAATTGAGCGCGGTATCTTCTTTTTCGGAGCTTTGGCAGATAAATCAATGCCGAGCGAAGTCAGCAGACGCAGCAACTCCCTTGAGTGAACATAAACGCGCCAGCGCCCGCCGACATCGGTGGCATCCCACAGGACTGTGGCGCGCAAGCCGAACGCCGACCTAATGCGCTCAGTAAGGCTTTCGACGTAATCGTCATCCCCGCACGTGAAGCCGATGCCTGACTTCGTCCTGTGGCCGTCCCCGATGAAATAGCCGAGGACTTCAGCGATCTCTTCGTTGAGCTTCGCGGGCAAGTGTAAGGGCTTGCGCGTTGGCAGGACGCGCGGATACGCTTCGCGTCTCGCCAGCACCGCTTCGACTTCTGCGGCGCGCCGGGACCGGTGGCCGTCCAGGTAGTTGTAGACCGACCACTGTGAAATACCGGCCGTCGCCGCCAAGGCCGGCATCGTGATTGTCGGTTGCAGAGGCGCATAGTCGAGCGGTTGATATGTCTGGCTCCAGACATTGTTCCCGGCCTCGATGCTGAGTTTGTCCCCGACCTTTACGTCCTCAAGATGCGCCCAAGTCCCGTCTGCTAAAAGGACGCGATGTTTGAAGGTTCCTTCGATAGCTAATCCACGCCGAGTTCGGACACGCAACGTAGGGACGCGCTCCTCTTTGTGGAAGTCTGTGATGCGGTTCGTGGCTTCGCTTCCGCCGCTCGCGACATTGATCCGTTTGCCTTGCTCGTAAAGCTCGTCGAAGAAGATGAACCCATCTTCCGTCGGTAGGAGGGCGTCGGAGGTCATGCACGCCCATCCTTCGTTTAATGTCTTGGTCTGCATCTGCGGAATAAAATATTCCATCTCCTCGTGGATCATCGCCATCACGTCGCGCTGCCAGGGCTGGAGGTGGGGCGAGTTGCGCATGATGTAGTAGATGAGGTCTTTTTCGGGCAGCCGGTCTGTGGGCGGCTTCTCCTCTTCGATGGCTGCGGGCTCTTTCTTCTCGCCGAGCTGCCAGAGGTCGTCGTAGCGGCCGACGGGCTTCGGCTGGAGGCGTTTGCGTTCGGCCTCCTCGGGGCGCTCGCGCTTGATGAAGAAGTTGGGGTCGATGTGCTCCTCGATGGCGAGCACGGCGTCGAGGAATTTTTCCACGGCCTTGCGCCCGTACTTGAATTCGTAGCCGGTCATCCGGCCGGCGTGGGTGGAGACCGACTCGACCATCCGGCGGTTGGTCTTGGAGAAGTAGACGCTGTTTTTGAAGAAGTCCACGTGGCCGAGGACGTGCGCCATCACGAGCTTGTTCTGGACGGGGCTGTTGGTCTCAAGCAGGAAGCCGTAGGACGGATTGGTGTTGATGACAACCTCGTAAATCTTCGAGAGCCCGAAGTCGTACATCGTCTTCATGCGGTGGTACGCCTTGCCGAACGTCCAGTGTGAGTAGCGGCCGGGCAGCGCGTAGGAGCCGATCTCATACATGACGCTGGCCGGCACGATCTCGAAGCGGGTCGGGAAAGGGTTGAGGCCGAAGCGGCGGGCCACCTCCCAGATCTGTTCGAGCGCCTTTTCGAGGTCTTTGATTTCGCGGTCGTGCATAACTTTCAGTTAATCTTCTCGTCGTCGCGGTCTTCCTGTATGAAGTCGATCAAGGCGTCCAGGCGCCGATCGGTGTGCGCCTGCGACTCGGCCAGCTTGGTCATGTTCTCGGCCAGCGCGGCGAAGTTCTTCTCCGTCCTGATCTGCGCGTCGGCGAGTGTGGAGAGCGCGGAGGTCAGCCGCTCGATGACGCTCGTGATGCGGACGGCGGCCTCCTTCATGTGCTCCGTGTCCGAGGCGAACTGTGCCAATTGGTCGAGGATGAAATCCATCTTCCGCTGCGACTCCTCGTCGTCTTCGTCGTGCTGCTCTGGCAGCTCGTCCTCGTCGTTGTCGGTCATGAATCAATCCCTCCAAAATCGCTTCTCAGGCTTCGACACCGCGGCGGCCGAAGAACTGCTTGAGCGCGGGGTAGACGTCCTCCTTGTCGTCTATGCGGACGCCGACGAAGCGCTCCTTGTTCTTCAGCCGGTCGTTAAAAATCGAGAGTAGCGCGCCCGATGAGCGGCGGTAAGATGAGGCCCCCTCCTCGCCGATTTCGCCGTAGCCGAAGAGGTTGCAAGTCTCAATCAGTTGGTCGGCCAGGCGGACGGCTTCCTCGTTGTCAGAATAGTAGTTGTCGCCGTCGGAGAAGTGGAACGGATAGATGTTCCAATCCGTCGGGTTATAGCGCGAGGCGATGATGTCCAGGGCCAATTGATAAGCGCTCGACACGACGGTGCCGCCCGACTCGCCCTGCGTGAAGAACTGCTCTTCGGTGACCTCGCGCGCCTCCGTGTGGTGCGAGATGAAGACGATCTCGACGTTGTCATACTTGGTGCGCAGAAACCGCACCATCCAGAAGAAGAAGGAGCGCGCGATATATTTTTTGAACTCGCCCATCGAGCCCGAAACGTCCATCAGGGAGAGCACCACGGCGTTCGACTCGTAGCGCAGACTCTCCTCCCAGGTCTTGAAACGCAAGTCCTCTTTCCTGACGTTGCCGAAGCGTGCGCGCCCCTCCTCGCGGGCGTTGCGCTTGATGTTTTCCAGAATCATACGCCGCTTGTCCAGGTTCGCCATCACGCCGGTGCGGCGAATCTCGTTGAAGCGCGTCGTCTTTGCCTGGACGGCCTTCTTCGCCTTCTCTTCGAGGAAAGGGAGCCGCAAGTCCTCGAAGATGAGGGCCGCGATCTCGTCTATGTTGACCTCGGCCTCGTAATATTCGCCGCCCGCGTCCTGGCCGGCCTGGCCGCCGCCCTGCCCCTGACCGGGCTGGCCCTCGCGCGCGATGACGTCGCCGACACGAGTCTTGCCGTCGCCCTGCCCGACGTGCTTGCGCTTGCGGTAGTCGTAGCGGAACTTGTACTCGTCGAGGGCGCGGATGGGGACTTTGACCGTGCGCTTGCCGTCCGAGAGGATGATGGCCTCGTTGGAGACGATGGAGCCCAGGTTCTTCTTGATGGCCTCCTTGACGCGCTCCTTGTGGCGGTCCTGGTCGATGATGCCCTTGCGCTGTAATGACCAGTCGTTGCGTTGTATGGACATGACTACCTCGTGAATGGTGAATAGTAAATGGTAAATGGCAACTGTTTTCTTCTATTCACCATTTACCATTTACTATTTACCCCCTCATGCCTGCGCGCTGAGCGCGCCCGGTTCTTTCTCCGCTTCGCCCAGAAATTGTGCCACTACTTCGACGAACTCCTGCGGGCGCTCTTCCATAGGCATGTGGCCGCAGCGGCGGAAGATTCGGAGGCGCGAGTCGGGCATCGCGCGGTTGAGCTGGCGGCCGTGCGCGAGCGGGATGACGGGGTCAGTCTCGCCCCAGACGAGGAGCGTCGGATGAGCGATGCTGTGCGCCTCCTCTTCGACGCGGCGTGCGCGCCAGCGGCGCAGGGTCGAAAGGGCCGCGCGCTGCGTGCTCGCCGCGATGAGCGGGCGGTGGTGCGCCGTCGCCCTCTCGTCGTCAAACATGTGCCGGTTCTCCGGCGCGTAGCCTTTCCGCAACTGCGAGCGCAGCAGCCGGCGCGAGCCCATCATCAGCGGCGAGACCAGATCGCCGATTAACGGCGTGGCCGCGAGCCGCAGCAGCGGGCGGCTCCTCGCGTGGTCGTTGATGACCGCGTCAACCAGCACGAGGCGCTCGACTCTCTCTGGGTGGTCTAACGCGCAGGTGGCCGCGACCGCGCCGCCGTAAGAACTCCCGACCAGGGACGCGCGCTCAATTCCGAGAGCGTCCATCAGCCCTAGAACCATCTGCGACTGCGCGTCAATCGTGTATTCGCCGTCCCGCGGTTTTCCAGAGAAGCCGAAGCCGACGAGGTCCGGGGCGATGACGCGGAAGCCTCCGGCCGAAAGCGGCACGAGCGTCTCCTTCCAGACAAAGTTCGACGCGGTGAAGCCGTGCAGCAGCAGGACGGGCCGGGCGTCCGACGCGCCCGCCTCCTGGTAATGGACGCGCACGCCTCCGACGTCCGCGAAGCGCGAGCGTTCGGAGTGGTGCAGCACGTCGGCGTGCTCGTCCCAGACGACCTCACGCGGGCGGCGCAGCATCTTGACGGCCACGAACCCGGCGGCCGCCCCCAATCCTCCGGCTATCCAGTAACGTTTCTTCACGTCTCTAAACCTCAACGCCCGCACCCTCCTGGGAGAAGAGCACGGGCGCGAGTAGTTGTTAACCTGCGAACGGGACGCCCTAGCGCGAGAGCAGCGTGCCGACGTATGTCAAAAGCTCGTTAGCGCAGACGGGGCAGTAGCCGTGCTCCTTGACAAGCCGGTCCACGACCTCGTTGATGCGGCGCAACTGGTCTGGGTCTGGCGTCTTCGCCGAGGTCGTAATCTTCACCACGTCCTTGAGGTCCGCGAAAATCTTCTTCTCGATGGCCTCCTTCAGCCGCTCGTGCGAGTTGTACTCGAAGGAGCGGCCCTTGCGCGCGTAAGAACTGATGCGGATGAGAATCTCCTGACGAAAAGTGTTCTTCGCGTTCTCACTGATGCCGATCTGCTCTTCGATAGAGCGCATGAGCTGCTCGTCCGGGTCCATCTCCTCTTCGGTGATCGGGTCTTTGATGCGCTCCTTGTTGCAGTAGGCTTCGACGTTGTCGAGGTAGTTGTTGCACATCGTGCGCGCCATCTCCTCGAAGGAGTAGACGAAGGCGCGCTGGACTTCGATCTTCGCCAGCTCGTCGTACTCCTTGCGGGCCGCAGAGATCAGATTCAGGTAGCGGTCGCGCTGGTCTGCGCTGATGCCCGTGTGCTGCTCGAAGCCGTCCTTGATGGCGCGCAGCGCGTCGATGGGGTTGATGCAGGTGACGCCGTCGCGCACGAGCGCCGAGGACAGGCGGTTGATGATGTAGCGGGGCGAGATGCCGTCCATGCCCTCGCGGACGGTTTCGTCCTTGAGTTCGCGCACGTCCTTGGACTTGTAGCCCTCAACGTCCTCGCCGTCGTAGAGCTTCATCTTCTTGACGATGTCCACGTTCTGCCGCTTGGGCTCTTCGAGGCGCGTCATCACGGCGAACATCGCCGCGACCTTCAGCGTGTTCGGCGCGATGTGGACGTTGCGCAGGACTTCGGACTGGTTCAGCAGCTTGTAGTAGATGCGCTCCTCCTGCGAGACGCGCAGGTTGTACGGCACGCGCACGAGGATGATGCGGTCTTGCAGGGCTTCGGACTTGCGGTTGCCGGCGAAAGAGATGTACTCGTTCTCGTTGGTGTGCGAGAGAATCACCTCGTCGGCGTAGATCATAGCGAAGCGGCCGGTCTTGATGTTCTGCTCCTGCGAGAGCGTGAGGAGCGAGTACAAGAACTTCTCGTCCACCTTGAGCATCTCGACGAACTCCATCAGGCCGCGGTTGGCGATGTTCAATTCGCCGTCGAAACGATAGGCGCGGGGGTCAGATTCGACGCCGACCTCGCCGATGGTCGAGAGGTCTATCGAGCCGGTCAGCTCCGTGATGTCCTGCGACTTCGGGTCCGAAGGCGAGAATGTGCCAATTCCGACGCGCTCCTTCTCGGAGAAGACGACGCGGTGAACTTTCACGTCCTCGTGGCGGCCGCCGTACTCGTGCTCCAGCGCGTAGCGGCACTGCGGGCAGAGGTCGCCCTCTATGTAGAGGCCGTAATGCTTCTCGATTTCGGGACGGAGTTCCTGCGGGATGAGGTGCAAGGGCTCCTCGTGCATCGGGCAGTCCTTGATGGCAAAGACCGCGCCGCCTTCGGTGCGCGTCCACTCTTCGAGCCCCCGCTTGAGCATCGTGACGATTGTTGACTTGCCGCCGCCGACGGGGCCCATCAGGAGGAGGATGCGCTTGCGGACCTCCAGGCGCTGCGCGGCTGACTTGAAGTATTCGACGATGCGCGCAATCGGCTCCTCGATGCCGAACAGCTCCGCGGCAAAGAAGTTGTAGCGGGAGACCTCGTCGCGCGTGCCCTCGTTCAACTTCTCGACGCCGCGGGCGTGGACCATGTCGTTGATGCGCGCGTGCGAGAGCTGGGCGATGCGGGGGTTCTGTGAGACTAACTCGAAATAATCGCGGAATGAGCCTTCCCAGCGCAGCGCCTCGCGCTCGCGGCGCAGGTCTTCCAGCCGCTCGCTGATGTTGAATTTATTGCCATCCTGCTCTTGCATAGCCTTCTTAGTACCTCTTCGGGCTTAAAGCGCGCGTGGACGGCGTGTGGGAAAAGCACGCCCTTCAGGGTTCTCGCGGGCCGCGGATTCTGTCTCGATATGCGCGGCAATAGCGCGCTCCCCGGTTCGTGCGGCGCATCGTCGAGCAATCTCGCGGACCCTTCGCTAGTTCAATGATCGGCCTGTTATCAAATTTGAGCGGGAGAGACGGGACGCATCTTTCGGAAGCGGCCCGCTCACGCTTCCCTCTTGGGCGACAAGTATAACACAGACGCGCCGCCCGAAAGTCAATGCTTATTTTTCCGGGGAGAAAACGACTCGCGGGCGAAGACTGCGGCTCGCGGCGTCGTAGAAGCCGACGGCGATCAGTTGACCGTCAGCGCCGCGCATCCCGACCGCCGAGCCCTCGCGCCAGCCGCTCGTCGCTTCCACACGCAGCGCGATGCCGTGAAGCGTCCGCCGCGCCTCGTCGGCCGTTAGATGCACGAAAGGCAGTCCAGAGAGCGCCGCCTCCAGGGGCAGAAGAAAATCGTTCGCGCCCGTTTCGGCTTTCGTCTTCAACTCGTCCAGGCCCGTCGCGCTGCGGACGCCGAACTCACCAGCGCGCGTCCGCCTGAGCGCGGCGAGGTGGGCCGGCGCGCCGAGCCGCTCGCCGATTGACTCGGCCAGCGTGCGGACGTAAGTCCCTGCCGAGCAGCGCACGCGGATGGAGAGGTCCACGGTCCCGTCCTCGTTCTGCCTGACGAGCGCGCCGCCGGGCTTCAGGGCAGTCAGTTCCTGAATCGTCACGCGCACGGCGCGGCGCTCGACCTCGACGCCCTGCCGCGCCAGCTCGTAAAGCTTACGGCCCTCAATCTTCTTTGCCGAATACATGGGCGGCACCTGCTCTATCTCCCCCCGCAAACCGGCGAGCGCGGCCTCGACCTCCGCGTCGCTCCACGTATGAACGAGGACGCGCTCTTCGTTTTGCGCTTCCGTCAGAGGGAGGCGCGCGCCCGTCGGGTCGCCCGTGTCGGTCGCGTAACCGAAGCGGACCACGGCCTCGTACTCCTTGACCGCGCCGCTCAGGAATTGTGCCAGCCGCGTCGCGCGCCCGACGAGCACGACGAGCACGCCCGTGGCGAACGGGTCGAGCGTGCCTGTGTGCCCGACGCGCCGCTCCTTCAAGATACGGCGCACGCGCGCCACCACGTCGTGCGAGGTCAGCCCCGCGGGCTTGTCGATAATGAGAACTCCGTCCATGAGGATGATTATAGATGGCGGAATGGCTCAATTCGCAATTGCGGGTCGCTTTTGCGTTGCGCTAGAGTGTAGGCACGAGATGCGTAAACGAAGTTGGAAGCCTGTAGAGAAGCGCCCCGAAGGGGAGGCGGCGGAGCAGCCCGCGCGGCCCCTCAACCCAGAGAAGGCGCGCGAGCGCACGTTCCAGCGCGCCGTCAAGCTGCTGGCCGCGAAGCCGCGCTCTGTGGCGGAGCTGCGCGAGCGGCTGCTTGAAAAAGAGTGGACGAACGAGGAGATCGTCGAGGCCGTGTTGGTGAGGCTCGGCGAGTACGGCTACCTCAACGACGAGCGTTTCGCCTTCGGCTACGCCTCCTACAAGGTGCGGCAGAAGCCCGTGGGCCGCCAGCGCCTACAGCGCGATTTACAGTTGAAGAAGGTTGACCGCGAGACGGCTGACGAAGCCCTCAAGCTCGTCTTTGAGGAGACGCCCGAGGAAGAGTTGATTGACCGCGCCATCGCCAAGCGCACACGCCTGCGCGGCCGCCCGCAGACGCGCGCCGAAGTCAAAAGCCTCTTCGACCATCTCCTGCGCCAGGGCTTCTCCTACGACCTCGTCGCCCAGAAAGTCCGCGCCGCGTCCGACGAAGAATAAAGGAATGCAAAATTAAAAATTAGAAATGCAAAAGTGAGGCGGAAACCAAATTTAATCAAATGTGGTTCTCCGCCTGAATTTTTCATTTTTAATTTTGCATTCCTTTGAGCTTTTTGAGGGCCTCGACGCCGCCTTCGTTCTTCGGGTTCAGCTCGACGGACTTCTGGTAGTTTTTTATCGCCGGTTCTTTCTCGCCTTTGAGCATGTAGGCTTCGCCCAGGCTGTCGTAGACGTTCCAGGAGTCTGGGAACGCCTCGACGTTGAGTTTGAAGACCTCGATCGCCTCGTCCGTTTTCTTCTTGGAGAGCAGCGCGTAGCCGAGCCTGTTCATCTGGACTTCGGTCAGGGCGGGCGCGCCTGCCTTCCTGCGCTCGCGGTACTCGTTGACTGCCGCGCCGCCGCGCGCGAGGATGTCTTTGGCGAAGACCCTGAAAGGCGAGTCGTAAGGGTCGTAATTAATCCAACTGATGGCGGGCTGCTGGCCGCCGACCGTCTCGTCAACGATGCGCGGGAAGATGGAGTGGCCGTTGCCGCTATTGGCGAAGACGATGAGGGCGAGTTTCTGTTTCGGGAAGGCCACGACGTAAGCCTGCGCGTCGTTGTTGCTGTCGCCCCAGTGCCAGAAGGAGTCGCCGTCCTGCGTGTGCTGCAAACCCCAGCCGAGTCCCCACGAAACGTTCTCGACGAGCGCGCCGCCCGTCGGGTTGCTGACGCAGTCCGTACAGCCCTCCTGCACTTTGACGTAAGAGGTCAGCATCTCGCGCGCCCTCTTTTTCTTGAGCCCCGCGCCCGTCATCACGGCCGTGACGAACCTTGCGTAGTCTGCGGCGGTCGTGTGCAGGCTCGCCGCTGCGTTCGCTTCCTGTGGCTGGCGGCGGCCCGTGACCGTGCCGAACGGGTCGTGCCCGTAAGTCTTGCGCGACTCGTAAGCCGGCTGCCAGACGTAACTGCTGCTCGTCATGCCCAATGGCGCGAAGACCGTCTTCTGCATGAACGTGTCGAGCGGCCCATTCGTCAAACGCTCGACCACCTTTTGCAGGTAGACGTAGCCCTCGCCCGAATAGCTGAACCTCTCGCCGGGCGTGAAATTGATTTTGAGCTGGTCGCCGCGCCGCCGCCAGTTCGGGAAGCCCGTGCGGTGGCTCAAGACTATCCGCGCCGTGATCTGGTTCAGCCGCTCGTCATTCTCCACGTAAGCGCCGGGCAGGTATTTCACCAGCGGGGTATCCAAATCCAGCTTGCCCGCGTCGGCGAGCTTCAACACGCCGTAGGCGAAGACGGGCTTGCTCAAGCTGGCCGCCTCGAAGACGGTGTCGGGTGTGACGGGCTGTTTGGTCTCTGCGTTCGTGACGCCGTAGGCGCGCTGCCAGAAGACCTTGTTGTCGCGTATCAGCAGGGCGGACAATCCGGGCACACCTCCGTCAGTCATCAACTGCGGGATGATTCTTTCCAGCCGCGCGGCCAGCTCCTCTTTCTTCACGTCCGTTTTGAGGGCAGAGCGCGTGGCCTGCGGCTTGACCTGCGCGGCGGCGGTCGTCAATAAAAAGGCGATTATCAATCCCGCGGCCGTTGCGATTTTGAGAGGCTTTCTCATCACTGAACTCCTTGACGCATTCTGCTGAGGCTGTTTCGCCCCGGCGCGGGGCGCGTGCTAAACTTCTGTTTTTACGCAGAGACGACAGGATTTGTTCATTATGACTGGAAACGAGATTCGCCAAAAGTTCCTGGAGTATTTCGAGAGAAACGGCCACAAGGTCGTGTCTTCGAGTCCCTTGCTGCCCGCCAACGACCCTACACTGCTCTTCACCAACGCCGGGATGAACCAGTTCAAGGACACCTTCACGGGCGTGGAGAAGCGTGACTACGTGCGCGCCGTCACCTCGCAGAAGTGCGTGCGCGCCGGCGGCAAGCACAACGACCTGGACGAGGTCGGCAAGACTGCGCGCCACCACACCTTCTTCGAGATGCTGGGCAACTTCTCCTTCGGCGACTACTTCAAGGCGGACGCCATCCGCTTCGCCTGGGATTTGCTGGTCAACGAGTACGGCCTGGAGCCGTCGCGCCTGTGGTTCACAGTCTTCGAGGGCGACGAGGAAGTCCCTGCGGACGAAGAGGCCGAGCGCCTGTGGCAGGAGGTCGGCGCGCCCAGGGAGCGCGTCCTGCGCTTCGGGCGCAAGGACAACTTCTGGCAGATGGGCGACACGGGGCCGTGCGGCCCTTGCAGCGAGATTCACTACTACATGGGCGAAGACCCTGCGGACCCTGCGAAGAACCGCGCGGAGTTCGTCAACGGCCCCGGCGACACGACGATGGAGATTTGGAATCTGGTCTTCATGCAGTACGAGCGCGCCAAGGCCGCCAACGGCGAAATCGTGCAGACGCCGCTCCCGAAGCCCTCCGTGGACACGGGCGCGGGGCTGGAGCGTTTGGCCGTCGTCCTGCAAGGCGTGAAGTCGAACTACGACACAGACCTGATTCGCCCGATTATAGAGTTCACGGCGCAACTAGCGGATAGACATTACGAGGCGGAGACGCTCTCTGGCTTCGCCATGCGCGTCGTCGCGGACCACGCGCGGACGACCGCGTTCGCTATCGCCGACAACATCCTGCCGGGCAACGAGGGGCGCAACTACGTCCTCAGGAAAATCATGCGCCGCGCCATCTACCAGGGCCGCCACACGCTCGGCTTCGAGGGCGCGTTCTTCCACAAGGTGACGGACTTCGTCGTCACACAGATGTCGGAATCCTACCCGGAGCTGGAGGCCGCGCGCGAGTTCATAGAGCGCATGGTCAAGCTCGAAGAGGAACGCTTCGGCTCGACCTTGACCGTCGGCTTGCAGAAGCTGGACGCGCTCTTCTCCGTCGCGCACGACGGGTCGCTCCCTGACTACAAGGAGCTGGCGCGGCTCTACGACACCTTCGGCACGCCGCGCGACCTGATTCGCGTCAGCATGGAGGAGCGCGGCTTCCAATTGGACGAAGAGACGTTCAACGAGTCGTTCGACCGGGCGCTCAAAGAGATTCAGCAGACGGGCGAGCGCGGGGCTGCGGCGGCTGGCACAAAAACCAAACCCGTCTACGCGGAGGTCGCCGAGCGCGTCGGGCGCACAGAGTTTACAGGGTATGAAGGAACGCGGCTCGACGGCGCGCGCGTCGTCGCCATCATCAACAGTGAAGAAGAGGTGGACGCGCTCGTCGAAGGCGAAGACGGCGAGGTCGTCCTCGACCGCACGCCTTTCTACGCGGAGGCCGGCGGGCAGGTCGGCGACACGGGCGTGCTCGCCGGCGGCCAGGCCCACGCCGTAGTCAACGATACTGTCTCGCCCGCGGGCGGCCTCGTCGTCCACCGCGTCACAGTCGAGCGCGGGGCGCTCAGGGTCGGCGACGAAGTGACCGCGCAGGTTGACGCCGAGAAGCGCGACGCCACTCGCCGCAACCACACGGCGACGCACCTGCTGCACGCGGCCTTGCGCGAAGTCCTCGGCGCGCACGTCAAGCAGGCGGGCTCGGTCGTCGCGCCGAACTACCTGCGCTTCGACTTCACGCACTACCAGGCGCTGACGCGCGACGAGACTGCGGAGTTGGAGCGGCTGGTCAACTACCACATCCTGCGCAACGAGCGCGTGCAGACGGACGTGCTCTCGTTAGACGAGGCGATGAAGTCAGGCGCGATGGCGCTTTTCGGTGAGAAGTACGCGGAGCGTGTGAGGGTGCTGAGCGTGCCGGGCGTGGCGGGCGACGTGTTCTCGAAAGAGTTGTGCGGCGGCACGCACGTCCGCGCCACGGGCGACATAGGGCTCTTCAAGATCACGAGCGACGAGTCCATCGCGTCTGGGACGCGCCGCATCCGCGCCGTCACGGGCGCTGACGCTTTCACACGCTTTCAGGAGACGGAAGCGCTGGTGGATCAGGTCGCAACTGAGCTTCGCGCCTCGCGCAACGACATCCCTGTGGCGGTCGGGCGTCTTCAGGAGGAATTGAAGAAAGCGCGGCGCGAGGCGGACGAGCTGAGAATGAAGCTGGCGACGGGCGGCGGGTCGTCGTCGAACGGCGACGAGGCGCGCGAGGTCGCGGGCGGCGTCAAGGTGCTCGCGCGCGAGGCCGGCGGCCTGGACGCGGCCGGGATGCGCCAACTCTCCGACACACTGCTCGCGCGCATCAAGTCGGGCGTCGTCGTCCTCGGCCGCTCAGGCGACGGCAAAGTCTCGCTCATCGTCAGGACTTCGCCAGACCTGTCGAAGCGCGTGCCGGCGGGTCAGGTGATTAAGGAACTCGCGCCGATTGTCGGCGGGCGCGGCGGCGGCAAGCCCGACATGGCCGAAGGCGGCGGCTCGCAACCAGAGAAACTGGCCGAGGCCCTTGAGGCGAGCTACTCCGTCATCGAGCGGCTCTTAGCCTGAAAAGCAATGATGAATGCGGAATGCGGAATGATGAATTAAAGACAGTTGCCTTTTAATTCATCATTCCGCATTCCGCATTCCGCATTCATCATTTCTTTAGTGGCAGTTCTCGAATTCGATGCTGCCGGAGACCTTGCGGCCGACGGCCTCGCAGGCTAGTTGGGCCTTGCCCATGACGTTGGTGATCGAGTTGATGCGGCTCGACTGCGCCTGCATCTCCAACGTGCCGCACTGGCCTACACGGTCGCCCGTCGGGCTGTCGCCTTTGAACAGCGCCGCCGTGCAAGTCCCGTCCCCGTTAGCCAGCAGACGCAGGCGGCGGCCCGTCTTGTCTTTCAGTTCGATGCCGGAGAACCCGAACGCCTGCCCCGAGCGGCATTCCTCGACCGTGAAGGGCGTGCCGTCAACCTCCAGCGTCCCCGTCACCTTCGACGTACAACCCACCAGGGCGAGCGCGGCAAAACAGATCAGGGCTGCAAATTTTTTCATCTCTGACTCCTCAAGACGACACCCATCACGTCAAGTTTAACGTAATGCCATAAAGACCTGGATGATAGTGTTGAGACCCAAGCCGTAGTTGATTACAGCGTGTATGGAATATCGCTCCCGAAATTTCCTCGACAGCGCGTAGATAATAAGCAGGACGAGCGGCCACGCGACTATCCCCCCGACCGTAGCGCCCACAATTTCAGCGGCATCAGTGGCCGACTTCCGGGCTACGAGGTAGGACAGTGACGAGTTAGCAATCAGGAGGAGAAGCGTGATTACCCACGACCCGAACGGGTTTGTGCTCTGGAACCGAAGACCGCTCCTGCCGCCGCCAGTTGGCGTGTGACTGCTCTTGAAGTCGGCGGCGACTCCAATATCTTTTTTGCAACGCTTGCAGGCTCCCCCCGTCGAGAATTGGACAAGCCCGCAGTGAGGGCATTTTATGCTGCCCATACACACTCCCTAAAATCCATAATTTACGTTCCCAGTCACTCGCAGCCGCCTAACGCTAATTGGGCCGCTGTCGCCCCGGCCGGAATATACCGTCGCGGTACTTTCGGTGGTGGCTCAGTTTGAAGCTGCGCCACCACCGAAAGGTTAGCACACTGCTAGCACACGCGATGATTAAATCTACGGCATGGCCTTCTGCCTGTCCGTGAGCGTGATGCTCATCTTTTCGAGCGTGACTTTGTTGAGCGTGCCCGTGACTTTGAGGGCCTCTGCCTCCTGGTATTTTTTGAGGCCGGCGCGTGTGTCAGGGTCGAGTTTGCCCGTCTGCTCGCCGGCGTAGAAGCCGCGCTCTTTGAGGAGCGCCTGGGCCTGTTTGATCTGGTCTTTGGTGGCGCGGAAGACTGGGCCGCGCTTCTTCGTGGTGTTCTGCGTCGAGGTGTTGGAGTTGGCCTGACCGGCGGTCTCGTTCTGTGCCACCGCGCCGACCGAGAAGGCGAGCAGCAAAGTGGCTGCCGCCATGAAGAGTTTTCTCATCGTCTTCTCCTTAGATTTATGAGGAGCGCATGGGCGGGGCGCGCTCGTTTGGTGGCGGGTGGATACCTGTGTAAAGCCTCAACATCATACATCCGCTGTCAACCCCCTTTTCGCCCTCCCCGGAAAAACCCGTTGGCAAGAGTTCCGGCCGCGTGCTATGCTTTTGGCGTGACTGGGGCCTTTGCCCCAAGCGCCTTTCAGTCACAGTTAGTTCTGCCCTGAACGCCGCGTTCGCCCGGCTCCGAGTCCTTACCGAGGCGAAGCCAATAGAATTTAAAGTTCAGTTGGAGTGCCATGAAAAAGTTCCCCCTGCTGTGCCTCTTTGCGCTCACGTGCGCCGTCCCCGCCCTGGCTCAAACGAGCTACCGCTACGATAACTTCGACACGGCGGCCGGCGTCCGCATCGAGACCGTCAAGACGACGGCCGTCCTGCCGCCGTCCACGACGGTGCGCCCCGTTGCGAAGCCCATCGGGCCGCAAGTAGTCGGTAACACGCGCCCGACGCCTTCGCTCTACACGGCCGCGCCGCGCGCCATGAGCATGAAGTCGAGCACGACGCTCGGCCCCTACACGACGGGCGACGCGAGGGTGGACTCCTTCATCGTCGAGTCGGGCGTGCGCAACGGCGTGGACCCAGTGCTGCTCTACGCGCAGATGCACACGGAGTCGGCTTTCAAACGCGGGGCCGTCTCGCCCAAGGGCGCGAGCGGGCTGATGCAGTTGATGCCGGCGACGGCCCGCCGCTTCGGCGTCAACAACATCTTCGACCCGCAGCAGAACATAGAGGGCGGCGCGCGCTACATGCGCTACCTGCTGGATTATTTCGGCGGCGACGTGTCGCTGGCTTTGGCGGGCTACAACGCCGGCGAGGGCGCGGTGATGAAGTACGGCCGCCGCGTCCCGCCCTACCGCGAGACGCAGGAATACGTCCGGCGCATCTCGCTGCGCTACTCTCAGATCAGCGGCGGCACAATGGCCCAGGCGGCGCACACCGCGACGCCCGCGCCGAAAGCTGCAACGGCGGCGACGCAAACTGCTCCGCCCGCCCCGACCTTCCAGCGCAACGTCTACGCCGTCCGCCTGCCCGACGGCCGCCTCCAACTCGTCAGCCAGTAAAAGGAATTAGAAATTAGAAATTAAAAATGCAAAATGGAAGACAAGGAGCGCGGCTCCCGGTCTTCCATTTTGCATTTTTAATTCTGAACTTTTAATTCGTTCAGTGTCCGCCGTTGCTGTTCGTGTGGCCCCCGCCGGTGTTGTTGGTCGTGGAGACCCCGGCCGTGTTCTGGTTGCCGTTGTTGTTCTGCACGACGGCCGTGTTAGACGGGGCCGTCTTGTTGTTCATGTTCGGCGAGACGTTGGCGTTGGTCTCGACCACGCCGTTCCGGGTGGCGTTGCCGTTGCCGGAGTTCGACGTAGTGTCGCCGCCGCACGCGGCCGAAAGCCCGGCCAGCGCCATCGCTAAGAGAAGAGCTGAAGCTCGTCGCATCTTTTTCCTCCAGTGTTCCGCTTAGCGGTAGACGTTCTCGCCGCGGTTGGTCCGCCAGTCGTTCTCGAAGTACTCGGCGTCCTCGTCGTTGCGCGCGTTAACGCCCATCAGGATGCCGCCCTCTTTGACGCCAGCCTCGTACTCCTTGGCGCGGTCCTCTGGGATGCCCGAGCCGATCAGCGCGCCGACGATTCCGCCGGTCAACCCGCCTGCGCCTGCGCCCGCAATCGCGGCCGCGAGCGGTCCCGCGACCAGCAGGCCGATGCCGGGCAGCGCCACAGACGTGCCGATGGCCGCGATGGCCGCCAGCGTCGCGCCGACAGCGCCGCCGATGGCCGCGCCCTTGCCCGCGCCCTCCCAGGCTTTCGTGTCGAACTCCGTCTTGTTGTCGTCGTCAGAGAAATGTTTTTTACGCGTATCGTCAGACATCATCAGGCTTACGTCTTCGTCGCTATAGCCGCGAGTCCGCAGAGAATTGTAAACGCGCTCGGCGCTATCCCTGTCACGGAAGAGCCCTGTCACTGTCCGCGAACGTCCCGTTGTTGCACCAGTTGTCTCAGCCATTTTAAGTCTTCCTCCTACTTGTTCGTTCTTAATTGAGTATCTAAAGCTTCTGTACTGAAGCCGCTCGGCGCTTTTCCCCGCACACAGCGAAAGGTGTACGCTTTTCGGGTCACATTAGTAGCGCCGAGGCTGTATGTGCAAGCGCCTGGCCAGAGCGGTTGTCAGGCCAGTGGCGCGGCTTCTGTTCGACGCGCGCCATTTTATGTATGATTGGCGATGAGCCAGTGTACGCCTGTCCGAGGAGGCTTCCACAGTCCTTGTCGAACTATCCTGCGAATAATCCACCGGGCCGCGAGGCCGAGGACGCGCCGCCCGTGCGCCCGCGCCGCGCTCTTGTAGTCGCCGGCTCGGACGGCCTGGCGCTCGAACGCCAACTCGCTTCCGCCGGCTACGCCACGCGCGCCGCACCCGCCCCGGACGCCTCGCGCGCCATCAGCGAGTTCAGCCCGGACGTGGTCGTCATGATCGTCACGCCCACGGGCGCCGACGCCGAGAACGAATCGGTCGCGCTGGCCCGCCGCTTACGAGCTGAGACGGCCACCTACTCGCTGCCGGTCGTCTTCGCTTGGAGCGAGGACGAGCGCGCGCTCCGTGCGTCGGCGCAGTACGTCGGCGCGGACGATTACTTCTGCCTCTCGGCCCCTCCCCTGGAGATTCTGGCGCGGCTCGATTCCCTCTTCTGGCGGGTCGAGGTTGACCGCCGCTCGACCTCTGTCGTCGCCGATCGAAGGCTTGAGATAGACAACTTCATGTTCATGCTCGACGCCGTGCGCGAGGACGTGCGCGCCGGGGTGAGTGGCACACTCGCGCTCGTCTACGCGGTTGCGCCGAAGGACAAAGGCAATGATGCTTTCGACAAGACTGCGCGCGACCGCACGCTCGCGGAGGCGCACGCCTTCCTCAAGCTCAATCTGCGGCGAATGGACGGCGTCGCCTTCTACGGGCCGACGACGCTGGTCGTCTACCTCCCGCACATGAAGGCGCGCTCGGCCGTCGCCGCGCTCACGCGACTGCACAGGGAGTTCATCGAAGAGTACCCGGAGCACGACCTCGTCGCCGGCGTGGCCTCTTTCCCGGCGCACGGCGGCGACGTGGAGACGCTCATCGAGAAGGCGGAGCGCGCCGTCGGCGTCGCCCGAACGGACGCGAGCGCTCCGCGCGTCATCGCCTACGACGCGAACATGGACACGCGGCTCCCGCCCGCGCCCCTGGCCCACAGAGAGGCCCCGCGCCACGTCCAGGAAGCAGAGGAGACGAGGACGCAGCCGACGCCTGAGGCGTCGCCCGCGACCGCCGCGCCCGTCGCCGTGGCCGAATCACAAGAGCAGGAACCGGCGGCAGAGCCCGTGCGCGCGGACGCTACAATCCAGGAGGCGCCGCCGCCGCCAGAGACTCAGGCGGTTCAAGAGGAGCAAACGGCTCAGGCTGTTCAGCCTGCGAGGAGCGCTCAGCCGAGTGAAGAAGACGCGGCGCGAGCGGCCGAGGCGGCGGCGAGCGAGCGCGAGCGGCGCGCGAGCGGGGCTGTCATGCCGCGCCGGCTGCTCCTGACCATCTCGGACTCGTCGCGTATGGCCCAGGTCAACTCGCTCATACGCTCGGCCGGCTACGAGGCGCGCGCCGCCTTCGACGGCCAGCAGGCGCTGCACCTCCTGCGCATAGAGCGGCCCGACCTGCTCTTGCTCGATTACGACCTACAGGGTATAGACGGCCTGGAGACCATCCGGCGGCTGCGTAAACAGAACGGCGGGAGGCTGAGCCTGCCCGTCGTCATGCTGCTCCCGGCGGGCCAGGAACAGGCGCGGCGTGAGGCTCTGAAGCTCGGCGCGCACAGCGTCCACACGACACCATACGACCCGGTCGAGTTGCTGCGGAGTTTGCGCCTGGCCGGGAGCGCTGAAGTGAGGTGACTTAAAAGATGCACTGCACCAACTGTGGAACTTACATCGCCGGCGGCGCGCGCTTCTGCGCGGGCTGCGGCGCTCCGGCGGCTGACCCCGAAGCGACGCGCTACGCGGGCGCGCAGCCGCAGCAGCCGCCCTATCAGCCGCAGCCTTATCCACCGCAGCCCTACGTCGCTCCCCCAGTGATGCAGCCGCCGCCCGCGCCCTACAATCCCGCGCGCGTCGAGAGGACGAGCGACGCCGAGCGCGAGATTTTCAAAGTCCGCCCGACGCTCTTCTTCATCAAGATAGGCTACGGCCTGGCGGCGCTCGGGGCCATCGTCGTCATCATCCTCCTGGCCGCCTTCATCAGCGCGCCCTGGTGGATCGCGCTGCCCATCGCCCTGGCGATGCTGCTTATCCCGGCCTTCTACCACGTCAAGCGCAACATGATCGAGTACACGCTGACGAACCACAAGATAGAGATTGACGAGGGCTTCATCGCGCGCACGACGCGCAACCTGCCCTTGCGAAACATACAGGACGTGACCGTCTCGTCCTCCATCTTCCAGCGGCTCCTAGGCTACGGCAACGTCGTGATAGACAACGCGAGCGAGCTGGGCGGCTCGACCACCATGCGCAACATACACAACCCGCGCCAGTACGCGGACCTGCTCCTGCGCGAGCTGCGCCGTTTTCATTAAGCCCCGCGGGCAGCAACGGCGTTTGTTTATGGAACATCCAACCCACGTACGGGTTCTAAACCTATTGTCGTCACTTTGAGATTTTAAGAGGGTCTTGTTTTGCGCCAGATTTCGTTCAGACTGATTTCCGTTTTCTCACTCCTTCTGCTCTCGCTCGCGCCGGCCGCCGGGCAGGGCTCGGAAGCCGTCAAGCTGCTTCCCAAAACCGTTGGTGATTTCCGTCTACAGGCGTCGCGCCCCCTCCCGCAGCCGGAAGAAGAGGGACTGCGCGAGCGCGCCGAGGGCTCTTACGTCTCGCCGAAAGGTGAGCGGCTGACCGTCAGTGTCAGCCTGACGCAGTCGCACGCGGCGGCCTATTCGTTCCTGTCGCGCGAGGCCGCGCGGATGAGAAGCGAGACGCAAGGGCAGGTGACGAAGTTGAGCGACGTGGGCGTGGCAGGTGTGGCCGGCCCGGATGTCGTCCTCTTTTACAAGGGCCCCGTTCTCGTCAGCGTCACGAGCAAGAGCAAGGCGGGCCGCGACGAAGGCGAGAGCAGCCTGATTTCTCTGGCGCGCGCCTATGCTGCTACGCTGCCCGAGGCCGAGAACGAGATTCCGTTCCTGGTCAAGCACCTGCCCGAGTGGGAGACGGCTCAGGACCGCGCCGTCTACGCCCTCAATCAATCCGTTTTGCAGGGCGCGGCCGGCGAGCAGCCCATTTTCGAGGCCGTCAACTTTAAGGAAGGCGCGGAGGCCGTGACGGCCCCTTACGACGCCTCGCGGCTCGTCATCGTCGAGTACGCCACGCCCCAGCTCGCGGCCGACGCCGACGCGCGCATCACGGCGCGGCTAGGGGAATTGAAAGCGCAGGGGCAGAGTGTGCCTTCTGCATACCGCAAGGTCGGCAACTATTCTGTGTTCGTTTTCGGCGCGCCGGACGAGGTGGCGGCCGCGCGCCTGATTGACGGCGTCAAATGGGAACAAAAGATTCAGTGGCTCGGCGAGAACCCGCTTTTGTGGGCGCGCGCTGAAAAGCAGCAAACACGCCAGGCCGTCAGCCTCATCCTCGGCATCGCCAAAACTATAGGCTTCTTCGTAGGCATCTGCCTCGGAGCCGGCGCAATCTTCGGCGGCTTCTTTTACCTGAGCCGCAAGATGAAGCAGCGCGCTGCGGTTGAGAGCTACTCGGACGCGGGCGGGATGCTGCGTCTCAACATTGACGAGATGAAGGCCGAGACAGACCCTTCGAGGCTGCTGGCCGCCGGCGACGAGAAATCGGTCGCGCGCTGACCTGTTTAGACAAAAAAATTTGGCCGCCGGAGTCCCCCAACTCCGGCGGCCAAATTTTTTCCCCCTTGTTCTTTTCGAGAAAGTTGCGGGCTGCTGGTCTTCCTGTGAGGCTCCCCCAAGCCTCTTGCAGGACGCCGACCAGCAGCCCAGCACTTGTGCCCTTCGACCGCTAAGCTTGCGACAACCCCGTTCCCCCGAAAGAGCCGCCGCTGCTTTTAAAGTGAGAGAACGCCTCCCCCAAAGCCTTCACTCACTGCCGTCTCCGAGCCTGACCCGATTTACCCTTATTTACCCTTTTCTATTTTATCGTTGCCTATCTAGTGCAACGACCATGCCATCAACACTATTCTACCGCTGGGGATTTCCCGAATCACCAATTTCCCCTTGATAATCAGCTCTAGACGCACTTTCGATACCAGCCCTAACCCCTCCGGCGAGGCGAAAATTCGAGGATTTCTGTCCTCATCCCGTACACAGCGGGTGTACACTTGACCGATAAACGGTCGCATCCATACCGACGCCGATTATTTTAGGGCAGGGCGCTCAAGAGAGCGTCCATGTCAGCCAGCGTGTTGTAAAGGTGCGGGGCGACGCGCAGGCGGTCCCCGCGCGGGGCCGTGATGATGCCCTGTTTTTTGAGATGACTGTAGAGCGCGAGCGCCGTCCACTCGGCCCGCGGGAGCAGGCAGACGATCTGCGACTTTTCGGCGGGCAGCCGCGAGCTGACGACCGCGTAGCCGCGCGCTTCCAGGCGCTCGCAGAGGTAATCCGTCAGCCCCAGAAGGTGCGCGGCGATCCGCTCGATTCCCGTTTCGAGGAGCAGCGAAAGGCTTGCTTCAAGGCCGTGAAAGAGCGCTGTGGGCGCTGTGCCCGTCTCCCAGGCGAGAGCGCCCTCGGCCCAGCCCTGCTCGAAATCGTCGCGCTCCTCCGGCTCCGGCACGCTCGTCCAGCCGACCAGCGTCGGGCGCACGCGCTCGCGCGCGCGATCCGACAGGTAGAGCAGGCCGACGCCTTCGGGCGTCAGCAGCCACTTGTGGCAGGCCCCGGCCGCGGCGTCTATCAACTCGGCCTCGACGTTGACGGGCATGGCCCCCATCCCCTGAATCACGTCCACGACGAGCAAGGCGTCGCGTACACGCGCGGCCCGCCCCAACTGCTTCAAATCCGCGCGGTAGCCTGAGCCGTACTGCACCTGGCTGATGGCGACGACGCGCGTGTGGCCGTCAATCATCGAGAGCATCTCGTCCACGTCAACGCGCCCGCCGCGCTCACGGCAGAAGCGCACCTCGACGCCGTAAGCTTCTCTCAGGCGCAGCCAGGGGTAGACGTTCGACGGGAACTCGCGCCGGAAGGTGACGACGTTTTCGCCCGCGCGCCAGTCCAGGCCGTTGGCGATTGTTGAGAGCCCGTCCGACGTGTTGCGCGTGAAGGCCACCTGTTCGGGCCGCGCCCCCAACATCTCTGCGGCCTTGCGGCGCGCTCGCTCTTTGACGGCCAGCCACTTGCGGTAGTTGAGCGAGCCGTGCTCGGCCACGTCCCTGAGCTGCGCGACGACCGCCTCGACCGTCTTCTTAGGCGGGGGCGAGACGGCCGCGTGATTCAGATAGACGAGGCTGCCCGTGTGGGAAAAGAGCGAGCGGAGCTGTTCGTTCATAAATTCTTCTCTAAAGAATCTTAGCAACCATCGGCAGTTTCCTCATCCCCAAAAGATTTTCCTCCCCGCGGTGGTTGCTGACAGATGTTCTAGCATATTATCTGTACGAGGTCGCAAACAGGTAAGGAGCTTCAGGCAGCATGGCAATCGTCGGCATCGTCGCCGTGGACCGCAACGGGGCCATCGGGCGCGGCGGCACAATCCCCTGGCACTACTCCGCGGACTTGAAGTTTTTTAAGCGGCAGACGACCGGAAACGTCTGCGTGATGGGCCGGCGGACGTGGCTCTCGCTCAAGCGGCCGCTGCCTGGTCGCCTCAACGTCGTCATGACGAGGCAGGCCGAGATCGAGCCGCAAGAGTCCGTCGTCGTCCTCCGCGACAAGCTCTCTGTCCTCTCGTTCAAGCCCTACCTCGCGTGCGACCTTTACGTCATCGGCGGCGAGCAGGTCTTCAGGACTTTTCTGGATGAGATTGACCGTTGGGTCGTGACCGAGATTCCGCTCGTCGTCGCAGACGCAGACACCTTCATGCCCCAGAATTTTCTGGAAGGGTTCAGACCTTACGACTCGTTTGAACTCGAAGAGAACCTGAAAGTCACGTTTTACGAGCGGGGGTGACGGCCGCCTATGAGGGGCGCTCACTCGCCGATGATTTTGACGAGGACGCGCTTCTTGCGCTTTCCGTCGAACTCGCCGTAGAAAATCTGCTCCCAGTGGCCGAAGTCGAGCTTGCCCGCCGTGATGGCGATGACGACCTCGCGGCCCATCACCTGTCTTTTCATGTGCGCGTCGGCGTTGTCCTCGCCGATCTCGTTGTGCTCGTACTGCTCGACGGGCGCGTGCGGGGCCAGCCGCTCCAGCCACTTGTCATAATCGCGGTGGAGGCCCCGCTCGTCGTCGTTGATGAAGACGGAGGCCGTGATGTGCATCGCGTTAACGAGCGCGAGCCCCTCGCGGACGCCGCTTTCTTTGAGACACTCCTCGACCTGCCGCGTGATGTTGATGAAGCCGCGGCGCGTCGGCACGTGGAACCAGAGTTCTTTCCGGTAGCTCTTCAACTGTTGACCTCTGCCCGCGCGGCTAGTTGTCCTCTACCTGCCAGACGTAAGTCGCCGGCGCTTTAAATTTCGGGAGCTTGCCGACGAGGATTTTCCCCACGGAGCCGAAGTCCGTCCAGATGTTGCGGAACACCTCGTCGCCAATGACGGCCAACAGCTTCCCGTCGGCGCTGAGGCCCGCCCTCATCATGGCGTTCCCCTCTAGCTCGCGCAACAACTCGCCGCGCCGGTTCCAGACCTTGATGGAGGCCCCGGCGGTAATCAGCGTGTCGCCCGCGGGGCTCCAGAAAAACTTATCGTGCCTGTAGTTGCTCGGGTTGCGCGGCTTGTTGTCGTGCAGCGTAGCGACGAAGGCGCCCGTGCGCGCGTCCCACAGGTGCGCGATAGTCCTGTGCTTCCCCCCCTTGACGCCCAGGTTCGCCAGGAAGCTGTGATCGTTCCGGGCCTGCGTGAGCAAGAGCTTGCCGTCCGGGCTGTAGACGAAGGCCCGCGTCTCGTCGAACTTCTCCTTCGTAGCCTTCTCGTCCAACCGCCCGAGGAGCTTGCCCGTCTCGGCGTCCCAGATGTTGACCTCCCACTTGCGCGTCTTCGTGACGAAGGAGTTGTGCGCGGGGTTCCAGGCGGCGAAATAGTTGCGGTCCTGTTTCGAGCCGACGGCGTGGAGCAGTTTGCCCGTGGCCGCTTCCCAGATTCTCACGACCCCGTCGTCGAAGCTGGTCGTCGCGACGAGCTTGCTGTCGGAGCTGAAGCGCGCGCCCATGACTCTGTCCGTGTGGGGCGCGAGGTCCGCGACCAGCGCGCCGGTCGCCGCGTTCCAGACGCGCGGCGTGCGGTTGCGGTGCGTGGTCAGGATGAATTTCCCGTCAGGGCTGAACTCGCCTAGCGCGTCGCCGTAGCCCTCATCCTTCTTGCGTCCAGGGTCCGGCAGCGGCTCCAGGGTGAACTTCAACTCGCCCGTGCCGAGGTCGAACACCTGCGCCCTGCGATCCCTGACCGCGGCGCGCACGAGCAGAGACTTGCCGTCCGGGCTGACGACGCGGTCGCTGAGGTAGCGCGTCGGCAGCTCCATCAACTCGTCCTCGTCGCTCGGCGGTGTCGACACCGAACCGGGTTCTTCCATTCCCGTGCTGGGGTTGTAGGTGGACGAGGACGTTTCGCTGCCGGTGAATATCTTGCGGTAGTAATTGATGGGCTCCGTGCCCGGCGCGAACTCGCGTAGCCGCCGGCCGTCGGCCGTGTCGTAGAGGCGCACGCGGTCCGAGTGCGAGATGAGCGCGCGGCCGTCCGGCGTGAAGGAGAGGCCGACGCCTGAGAACGATGAAGGGCCGCCGTCTTTAATCTCGGCCCCGGCTTTGCCGGACGCGGCGTCGTAGAGCATGATGCCGCCCGTCTTCTTCTCGACGTTCAGCACGAAGACGGCCAAAGTCTTGCCGTCAGGAGACCACCAGAAGGAGTAGCTGTCCGCGATGGCCTGCAAGGGCTTCGCGTCGGCCGCCGCCGACGCCTCCTGCGCCAGTCCCACGGGGTTGAGGGAGAGAAGAAGTGAGACGACCAGACAAACGGCGGTCGCCGTAAATACAGTTCTTCGCATGTGTTCCTCCTCTGGGAGAGCAGGATGAAGGGAGAGCAGGGTGACTGAGCCTCGCCGCGGATTATAACACCACGGCCGCCGCCGCGACACACACTTGTCGCCCGCCGGCCGGTCGTGTCAAGATAGCGGCCGCTTTGCCGAAATCCAGCGCGCTGTGAGAAAGAGGCTGTCACGGTCCCCTTATGAGCCGCCCACGGTTCGACCAATCCGCGTGCGACCAACTGGCCCAGGCCGTTCGTGAAATCGAGAGCCAGACGGACGCCGAGATCGTTATCGTGGTGCGCGCTCGCTCCACGACCTACCGCCACGCCGACTACCTGTGCGGCGCGGTCCTGGCCTTCCTGACCCTGCTCTTCCTGCTCTTTTCGCCCTTCGAGTTCCGGCACTACTGGGTGGCAATCGACGTCGTCATCTTCTTCGCGCTCGGCGCGTTCATCTCGTCGCACAGCAGCGCGCTGCGCCGCCTGCTGACGAGCAAGGAGTACCAGGCCGACGCGGTCAGGACGGGAGCGGCGGCCATGTTCTACGAGGCCGGCATCGCCAACACGAACGCGGAGATGGGCGTGCTCATCTACCTCTCGCTGTTGGAGCGGCGGCTGGAGATGATCGCAGACCGCGGCGTCCTGAAGGCCATGCCGCCGCTCGAATGGAACGAGCGCGTCTACGAGCTGCACCGCGCGGGCCGCATCCCCGAATTGGACACTTTAAGGCAAAGGATTCAAGAGCTGGGCGTCCTCCTGGCCGAACATCTGCCGCCGACGGGCGAGAACCCGAACGAGTTGCCGGATATGCCGCGCTTCGACCTCAAATGAACCCCAGCCGCCGCACTAAACTGACACGCTTGATCCTCGTCGCGGGCCTGGGCCTGGCGGTCGCGCTCGTCGCCGCCTTCTGCTTCGCCCCCGAAGCACTGGCGCGCGTCGGCGGCGGGCAGTCTTACGGCGGCGGCAGCAGCGGCGGTGGCGGCGGCAGCGGCGAGGGCGCGGGCTTCCTTATCTGGCTGCTGTTCCGCCTGATACTGCTGACGTTCGAATACCCGGCGATAGGCATTCCGCTCGACATCATCGTCGTCGTCGTCATCATCCTGATTTACCGCTCGGACAGCGGCAAGAAGCAGCCCTCCGTCTGCTCGGCGGACGCGCCGGCGCGCGCGGCCAAGCAGCGGACCTTCGCGCAGGAGTTCGCGCAGCTCAGAAAGTTCGACCCGAACTTCTCCGAAATCACTTTCACGGACTTCTGCTACGCGCTCTACGCGAGGGCGCACGACGCGCGCGGCCACGGCCGACTCGACGAGCTTTCGTTTTATCTGAGCGAGGACGCGCGTAACGCTTTGGCCCAGCGCAACCCGCCGAACTTGCAAGCGGTCACGGGCGTCATCGTCGGCTCGATGCAGGTCGGCGGCATCCAGGGGCTCGCCTCCCCGGTCGTCAAGATCAGCGTCGTCTTCGAGGCCAACTACACGGAGATCGTCCGCGCCAAGGACGGCAGCGCGTCCCAGATGGCTTACTACGTCCGCGAGATGTGGGTGTTGGAGCGCAACCGCGACGTGCTCTCGCCGGAGCCAGAGAAGGCCACGGCGCTGCACTGCCCGCGCTGCGGCGCGGCGCTGATGAAGGACACGACGGGCGCGTGCGCCTTCTGCGGCGCGCGCATAGAGAGCGGCGAGTTCCAGTGGTTCGTCCGCTCCATCACGCTCACCAGCCGCGAGGCGCGCGGGCCGCTCCTGACCTCGGACGTGCCCGAAGTTGGCACAGATTATCCGTCTGTCGTCCAGCCGAATTTCGAGGGCGTCAAGAATTTCTTCATGCAGAACCACCCGGAGTTCCGCTGGCAGGAGTTCGAGGCCCGCGCCGCGCTCATCTTCAACGAGCTGCAACTGGCCTGGTCGTCTTTGCAGTGGGAGCGCGCGCGCCCGCACGAGACGGACAACATTTTCCAGATGCACCAATACTGGATAGAGGCTTACAAGCGGCAAGGCTTGAGGAACGCGCTCGACCAGTTCCGCATCACGCGGATGCAGCCCGTCAAGATCAAGGAGGACGCCTTCTACAACGCGATCACGGTACGCATCTGGGCCGAAGGCTACGACTACACGGTCAGCACCGCTGGCAAGATCGTCTCCGGGTCGAACAAGAAGCTCCGTCGCTGGAGCGAGTATTGGACTTTCATCCGCAACCGCAAGGCGAAGGCCGCGCACGCGCGCGCCGACCTCAACTGCCCGAACTGCGGCGCGCCCCTGAAGATCAACGTCACGGGCATCTGCGAATACTGCCACGGCAAGGTGACGAGCGGCGAGTTCGACTGGGTGCTCTCCAAAATCGAGCAGGACGAGTCCTACGGCGGCTGAGCCGATTGCGGATTTAAAGGCTCAACCCTTTGCGCCTTACGTTTTTACTTTGCGCCTTTGCGAGAAACAGCCGTTCACGCAAAGGCGCAAAGTAAAAACGTAAGGCGCAAAGGGTCGAGGGCTTTCTTTTCAATGCGCAATCCGCCATGACATCTTCGCGGCTTTCTGCAACATCAAACCGGCCTCAATCGTTCTATGACTCGTGGGGACAGGCCCTGTCCTGGATGTTTGTGGTAAATTTCTACGCAAAACAACGAACGGAGCTTTTTTCGTGAAACGCCATCTCTTGATTCTCGCCCTCGTCGGCTCGCTCCTGGCGCCCACTTTGGCACAGCCGGCCAGCGCCGCTACGCCAGCGCCGCAGGCGCAGTTGATGAATCGTGTGCTCTCCAACGGCCTCGAAATCATCGTCCTCGAAGACCACTCGGTCCCGCTCGTCACCATCGAGCTGGCGGTGCGCAACGGCTCTTACACGGAGCCGCCCGAGCTGAACGGGCTCTCGCACCTCTACGAGCACATGTTCTTCAAGGCCAACCGCGCCATCGCCAACGCCGAGGACTACCTGCAAAGAATCGGCCAGCTCGGCATCGCCTACAACGGGCAGACGCGCGAGGAGGTCGTCAACTACTATTTCACGACGACGAGCCCGAACCTGCGCACCGCCATGAACTTCATGCGCGACGCCGTCCGCTACCCGCTCTTCGAGAAGGGCGAGTTCGAGCGCGAGCGCGAGGTCGTCATCGGCGAGATCGACCGCAACGAGGCGAACCCCTTCTACTACCTCAACCTTGAGATGACCAACCGGCTCTTCTTCAAGTACCAGAGCCGCAAGAACCCTTTGGGCAGCCGCCAGACCGTCTCGGCCGCGACGACCGAGATGATGAAGCTGATTCAGGGGCGCTACTACGTGCCGAACAACTCCGCGCTCGTCATCACGGGCGACGTTGCGCCTGAGGAAGTCTTCAAAATGGCACAGGAGTTTTACGGCGACTGGCCCAAGCGTGAGAAAGACCCGTTCGTCGAGTTCCCGATGGTCGAGCACCCGCCGCTCGCCAAGAGCGAGGGCGCAGTCGTTGTCCAGCCCGTCCAGAACGTCCTCATAGACATCGGCTGGCACGGCCCCTCCATCGGCAAGGACAACCCCGGCACTTACGCGGCCGACGTTTTCTCCTTCATCCTGACGCAGCCCAACTCGCGCTTCCAGCGCGCGCTCGTGGACACTGGGCTCGTCAACGGCGTGACCATAGGCTATCTGACGCAGCGCAACGTCGGGCCGATTCAGATTATCGCGCAGACGCCGCCCGACAAGGCGCGCGCCGCGCTCAAGGCCATCTACAACGAGGTCGCGCACTTTAACGACAAGGACTACTTCACAGACGAGCAGCTTGAGAGCGCCAAGGCGCTCCTCGAAGCCGACGACCTCTACTCGCGCGAGAAGCTCTCGGAGTACGCGCATTCGCTCTCGTTCTGGTGGGCCTCGACGGGGCTGGACTATTTCCGCGGCTACTTGCAGAATCTGCGGCGCACGACGCGCGACGACATCAGCCGCTACGTCACGACCTACATACAGGGCAAGCCGCACGTCGGGCTCGTCCTGATTTCCGCACAGGATCAGCAGCAATTTCAGTTGAAACCGGAGGAGTTGATCGGGCAATGAGAAGAACAACAGGCAGTACAGGGACAGCCGGTTTCGGGTTCGTGCGGGCGGTGTGTGCGCTCGCCTTAGTCGTGTTGCTCGCGTTGGCTTCGGGCTCCGCGGTGTTGGCGCAAAGTGAGGCGCCGAAGCCGCAGGCGACGCAAGGCGCGCAGCCGGCGAAAGCCGAAGAAGACGCCGCCGAAAGGCGCGCGGTCTCGCTCGTCACAGAGTTCGACGTTAACGGCCTGAAGGTGCTGGTCAAGCGGCGCGAGGGCAGCCAGACGGTCGCCGCGGGGCTCTTCCTGCGCGGCGGCTCGCGCAACATCACGGCCGAGAACGCGGGCATCGAGTCGCTGATGCTCGACGTGGCGACAGAGGGGAGCATGAGCTTCCCGCGCGAGCGCCTGCGCACGGAGCTTGCCCGTATGGGCACGGTCCTGGGCGCCAGCGAGAACTACGACTACTCCGTGCTCTCGCTCACCTCGACGCGCTCGAACTTCGACCGCTCGTGGGACATCTTCACGGACGTGGCCTTGCGGCCCGCCTTCACGAAGGAAGACTTCGACCTCATGAAGGCCCGCGTGATTTCGAGCCTGCAAGACGACTCGGACGATCCCGATACTTACCTGCAAAGGCTTCAGGAACGGGTCGCCTACGCAGGGCACCCGTACCTGAACCGCCCGCAGGGCACGGCCGAGACGGTCTCGCGCCTGACGCTCGACGACGTGCGCAAGTATCACCAGCAGATCATGCAGACCTCGCGGCTGCTTCTGGTCGTCGTCGGCGACCTGGACCCGGCGCAGGTGCGCGCGTCCGTCGAGAAATCTTTCGGCAAGCTCCCTCGTGGCGACTACAAGGTTGAGCCCGTGCCGCAGCTTACTTTCCAGACGCCGACCGTGGAGGTCACGCAGAGGGGTCTGCCGACCAACTACATTAACGGCGTCTTCACCGCGCCGCCCCTGACGGCCGACGACATCCACGCCATGCAGATCGCGTCGAGCATCCTGCGCGACCGCGTCTTCGAGGAGGTGCGCGTCAAGCGCAACCTCTCTTACGCGCCGAACGCCTTCCTGGGCAGCCAGGGCGCCAACGTCGGCGGCATCTACGTGACAGCCGTTGACGCCAACCAGGCCGTGCGCGTCATGCTCGCCGAGATCAAGCGGCTCCAGACGCAGCCCATCGGCCAACTGGACATCACGGGCGTCGTCTCGCAGTACCTGACGACCTACTACCTGGGCCAGGAGACGAACGCGGCGCAGGCGGCGAGCCTGGCCGAGTACGAGCTGATCGGCGGCGGCTGGCGTCACTCCTTCGACATGCTCACCCACCTGCGCTCCGTCTCCCCGGCCGACGTTCAGCGCGTGGCCCAAAAATACATGCGCAACATACGCTTCGTCGTCCTCGGCGACCCCAACCGGATAGACAAGAACGTCTTCACAGGGCAGATGGGGGAATAAGAGCAGTGGTCAGTGGCCAGTGGTCGGTGGTCAGTTAACTGAAAGCAAAAAGGCAGCCGGGTTAATCACACGCGGCTGCCTCTTTCTTTTGTCTTTAACTGACCACTGACCACTGACCACTACCTCTGTATTTCCCCGAGCAGCTTTTTGTGGAGCTTGGCGTCGAGCGGCTGGAGGGCGCGGAGTTGGACGCCGGCCGCCTCGCGGTCGCCGAGTTCGAGGTAGGTCATGCCGAGGTTGTAGTAGGCTTCGGCGAGGTCCGGGCGGATGCGCGCGGCCTGTTTGTAAGCTTCGATGGCCTCCGCGTAGCGGCTCGCGTAGTAGTAGGCGTCGCCGAGCTTGTTGTAAGCCTCGAAGGAGTTGGGCCGGAGCTTGATGGCGCGCTGGAAGGCGCGGACGGCGTCGGCGTTCTTCCCCTGCTTGACCTTGCAGTAGCCGACCTGAATCCAGGCTTCGGCGCGGTTCGGGTTCTTGTTGACGGCGTTCTCGAAGTAGCCAAGCGCGCTGTCGTAGTTGCCGAGCCAGAGCGAGTTGAGCCCGTTGCGATACCACCACTCGGCGAGCATCTCTGCGGCCGGACCCGTCTTGTTGCGCGCAGCCATCTCCGCGAACGTCATCATCGTCCCCGGCCTGAGCGCGCGCAGCCGCGACGCGCCGAGCGCGAGGTTGATGTTTTGTCCGTTGGTCACCTTCATCGTGATGATGCCGATGACCTGGCCCTTCATGTTGAAGAGCGGGCTGCCCGAGTTGCCGTGCGAGATGGGGGCCGTGATCTGGACGATCTCGCCGAGGCTCGGCACCTCGCGCACGGCCGAGACGATGCCGTCCGAGATGGAGCCTTCGAGCCTGAGCGGGTTGCCGATAACGAAGACCTGCTCACCCTCTTCGGGGAGCGAGTCTGCGACTTCGAGGGCGCGGGCGCGCTCAGCCGGCACCTCGACGCTGAGGACCGCTAAGTCCGCCTCGTCGTCTACGCCCGCCACGCCGGAGGCCGGGTAGGTCTTACCCTTGCCGTCGAGCGTGCGGACTTCGGCGCGAGCCGCGCCCTCTATCACGTGCAGGTTGGTCAGGACCTGGCCGGGGCGGACGAAGAACCCGCTGCCTGTCATCTGGACTTCGTCCTTTGCGTCGTAGGTGATGACGGCGACGACGGCGGGCTTGACGCGGCGGATGAGTTCGGGGAGGGTTTCTTGCTGCGCCAGGGCGGGCAGGGCGAAAAGCAGAACGAGCGCCAAGCATGGGGGAAGCTTGCGAATCATAACTCGTGTCCTTCAGTTCGGTTCGGACAAAACGGTCTTGCCCGGCGAGGGCTGGTTTTTAATGAGCCAAAAAGCCCCTGGGTGTTTGGGGAATACGGCAGGAGCGTCGCCGAAGTTTCCTGTGAATGTATGCCGGGGTAGTCGGCCAGCTTGACCGCTGGGGTTCAGGTCTGCAAAAGGGCTACTCGCCCTCCTGGTCAATATAGCACAGCGCCGCCCGGAACAAGCATAAATAATTTTTTGGGCCGGCCCGGCAGAAGCTAATGGCAGGAAATGGAAGAGGCCGCCCCCGATGATGAGGGCGGCCCTTGCTTCCTGATGACGAAACGCTCCCGTTTTATCTGAGGAACGTCCCGACGATTGTGCCTTGCGGCGCGGTCGCGGCCGGGTCTTCGAGCGTGACGAACAGGCCGAAGTCCGGCAACGAAGTTTCGGATTTAATCTCCGCTTCATTCCTGCCGCCGGTGTTGACGAACTGGCCGAGCTTGACGAACTTGTTGTCAGCCGAGACGGCCCAGAGCACGTAAGTCTGGCCTGCGGGCGCTTCCTTCAACTCGTGGAAGCGGGCAGTAATCATCGTCGGGCCGTCCTTGCGCGGCTCGACCTTGATG
This sequence comes from uncultured Acidobacteriota bacterium, assembly GCA_963848875.1. Classification (GTDB taxonomy): domain Bacteria; phylum Acidobacteriota; class Blastocatellia; order Pyrinomonadales; family Pyrinomonadaceae; genus QHXM01. The sequence continues at coordinate 539,050 of CAWKFJ010000005.1, read as the reverse complement.
TTGGCGCGCGCGCCCGTCAGAGCGCCCGTGAAGTTGACCTTAATCATAGAGTCTTCGCCCTGCTTCATGCCCGGAACGTTGAGCAGCGGCGCACCGTAAGCCGGCGTCGTGCCCGGCGTCGAGACGGCGGCCACTTTTTCGCCCACCGCCGCGCCGTCCTTGTCCGTGCTGGCGAGCGGGATGACGGCGAAGCCCTCTGGCACTGCGCTGCGGAAGACCACAGGCGTCTGCGGCGTGATCGTCGTCAGGTCACCTTCGGGTGAAAGCACCAGCATGAACTTGTCTAGCGGCGTCCTCGTGCTCAAAGTCGCCACGCCGTTTGCGACCGTGACGGGGCCGAGCAGCGTGACCTTATTGAGCGGGTCAACCGCGTAGAGGTTCAAGGCGGTAGTGTCCGTCGGCAGACCCGCCAAGTCCAGTTTGATCATCGTGCCGTCGGCCATGCGGTGTATGACGGCGCTGCCTGTGGCGTTGGCGATGTTGAACGGAGTCAGGTTGACCGTCACTTCCTTATCGACAGGATATTCGACGACGGTCCAACTCCCGTCGGCGTTCTGCACGACCTTGGTCTCCGTGGTGGTCACGGTGGTGGTGGTCGGCTGTGTGTCTTGCGCGAGAACTGCGTTGACGGTGGCGAACGAGAGGATGAGTCCTCCCAGAACAGAAAGCAAACGTCTGCTCATCAGCTTTTCTCCCTCCTATAATGCTTACAGGATTTCAGTTGTAGGGGTATAAGTGTCCCAGAATAGTTTCGCAATCACCATGCCAACTTATAGGGGAAACCAACTGGACAAATAGCAGGAGTTAAACGGAAGGCGGGAACGGACAGGGCGAAGCGTTACGATACATGTCTGTAAGAATTTCCGGTCAAATCCCTTAAAATCTTTGCGTCTTTGCGTGAGACTTAAACCTCACGCAAAGACGCAAAGAAAGCGCGCGGGCTTCAGTAGCTGTATAACTCGGTAATTGCCTTCGCCACGTCTTCGACCTGGGGCAGGATAGCGTCTTCGAGTTGCGGGGCGTAGCCGACGAAGGTGTCGAGGGCGGCGACGCGGCGGACGGGCGCGTCCAGGTACTCGAACAGCTCGTCGGCGATGCGCGCCGCCAGTTCCGCGCCGTAGCCCCACGAGCGCGAGTCCTCGTGCGCGACGATGACGCGGTTGGTCTTCTTAACGGAACGCGTGACGGCCTCCCAGTCGTAGGGCGAGAGCGTGCGCAGGTCTATCACCTCGACGTTGATGCCCTGCTGCTCGGCCTGCTTGGCTGCAACCAATGAACGCTGGACGAGCGCGCCGAAGGTGATGATGGAGAGGTCCGTGCCCTCGCGCACCATCCTGGCCTTGCCGAACGGAATCATAAAACCGTCGGGCGGGTACTGCGACTTGTTGTACGCCTGGCGATACAGGTGCTTGTGCTCAAGAAAGAGCACGGGGTCATCCGAGCGAATCGCAGTGCGCAGCAGGCCATTGGCGTCGAGCGCCGTCGCGGGGTAGACGACGCGTAGGCCCGGCGTGTGCGTGAAGATGGAGGAGCCGCTCTGCGAATGGTAGACCGCGCCGCCCTTGAGGTAGCCGCCGACGGGGCAGCGGATGACGATGGGGCACTTCCACTCGTTGCCGGAGCGCCAGCGCATCACGGCCAGCTCGTTCCTGATCTGATGAAAGGCGGGCCAGATGTAGTCGAAGAACTGTATCTCGACGACGGGCTTCAAGCCCCTGGTCGCCATGCCGACGGCGCGGCCGACGATGTTGGCCTCGGCCAGCGGCGAGTTGAAGACGCGCGCCGCGCCGAACTTTCTTTGCAGGTTCGCAGTCACCTTGAAGACGCCGCCCTTGCCTTTGACCTTGTCAAGGTTCTCCTCGCGCGAGCAGTCGGCCACGTCCTCGCCAAAGACGACGACGCGCGCGTCGCGCGCCATCTCTTCGTGCAGGCAGCGGTTGATGAGGTCCACGACCGTGCCGGCGTTTCCCGAAAGCTCCGCGCCCTCCTCCGTGTCGAACTCTTTAGAGGTCGGGTCAACGTCGGGCGAGTAGACGTAGAGCGGGGCCGTCTCAGGCGCGGGCTGCGGGCTGTTGAGTGCGATGTCCGCTGCCTCTGTGACTTCCCTGTCAACCTCGTCCTTGACCTGCTGCAACTCGTCCTGCGTGACGACGCCCTCTTCGACTAAGAGCGCGCCGTAGCGCTTGACGGGGTCGCGCTCAGCGTCCGAGGTTCGCTCCTCGTCCGGGCGGTAGAGCTTCTCGTCGTCGGAGAGCGAGTGCGAGTAGGGGCGTATGACTTTCGCGTGGACGAGCGCGGGGCCGCGCCGCTCGCGGCAGTATTCGACGGCGCGGTGCATCGCCTCCAGAGACTCAATCGGGTCCGTGCCGTCGCACCGCTGGATGAAGAGGTCTGGAAAACCTTCGACGAGTTTCGAGATGTCGCCGCCCGCGGTCTGCACCTCGACGGGGACGCTGATGGCGTAGCCGTTGTCTTCGATGAGGAAGACGACGGGCAGCTTCAGGTTCGACGCCGTGTTGAGCGCCTCCCAGAACTCGCCCTCGCTCGTCGTCCCGTCGCCGGCCGAGCAGTAGACGACCTCGTCGCCACGGAAGCCGACGACCTTGTCTTTGATGTCGTCAATCAGCGCGGCGCGCACACTCGCCTCGGCGCAGCCGACGGCTTGCAGGAATTGTGTGCCAGTCGGGGAAGACTGCGAGACGATGTTGAGCCGCTGGTGGCCCCAATGCGAAGGCATCTGGCGGCCGTGCGAGTTGGGGTCTTCGGCTGCGCCGACGGCCGAGAGTAGTTGTTCGAGCGGCGTCATGCCGAGTTGCAGACAGAGGGCGCGGTCGCGGTAGTAGGGGTAGAACCAATCGTAGCCGGCCTTCATCGCCATCCCCGCGGCGACGAGGATGGCCTCGTGGCCCGCGCCCGAAATCTGGAAGAAGATTTTGTTCTGGCCCTTGAGCTGAATCTCCTTGTCGTCAATCCGGCGCGACATGTACATGGTGCGAAAAATCTGGATCATCTGCTCGCGGTCGAGCCCCTTCTGCTCGCGCGAAGCGGTTGCCTGTGCGCTCCCCATCGTCTCAGTTCTCCTGACGAGTTTTAATATTTTGGTGTCGGTCTTCATACGTCTCGACTCAACCCTTAGCGCCTTTAAGGCGCAAAGAAAGTTTTACGGGTTTTGAAGCATTCTTTTAGTCTTCGTAATCCGCTTCGAGCGTCATACGGTAATCCTCCGCCATAGAGGGGTGCCCGTGCAGCTTCGCCGCCTCTATGCCGCGCTGGTAAGCCTCGCGCGCCTGTTCCTTCCGCCCCGTCCGCTCATAGGCGCGCGCCAGCATCCCGAAGGCCGCGCCCTCGTCGTCCGCCCGCTGCAAATAATCGTTGAGCGCCGCGATGGCCTCCTCGTACCGCTCCGCTTTTAAGTATTCATTCGCCAGCCCAAAGCGCACGAGCGTATTCTCCGGGTCCGACTCCAACAACTGTTTGAAAGTGTCTATACGCGACTCGGCCATATGATTTACCTGCGTCCTCAGTTTCTAAACGCGGCTCAAAAAATTTTCCATCACGAATATCTTCCGCATGCGAAAACGCAGGGGACTTTCGACGATAGCAATGGCCTTCAAGTTCTCGAAGCCCGAGACGAAGTAGGGGTCATCACACGCGGGCACCTGCGCCAGCCATTCGGGCGCATCTAATCCCAACTCGTCGCACAGAGCTTCTGTGGTCGAAGCCAGCAACGCGTCCATTCTATCCCCGGCCAAGACGAAAGGCTCGTCAACCGCGCGGCGGTCTTTGGAGTGGCGGAAGTCATCCACGAAGTCCATCAGGTGAACGCGCCAGTGCTGCGGCTCTCGCTCGATCTGCTCCCTGGTTTCTTTCAGCGTAATCACTGTCGCCTGTCAAAAATCTCTTCCAGTAGAATCTCCGTCGCCGGGCTGACCTGTTTGCGCGGATAATAATGTTTGACGATCTCCACGACTTGCCCGGCGTTTTGTAAACCCAGCTCCCTGATCAGCACCTGTATGTCCTGCGCGTCGGCCGTGTCAGCTCGGGCCGAGAGCGTCTTCATCGCCAGCAAGTACTCGGGCGGTGGAATGTAAACTTTAAGGTGTGCCATGTCGAACAGGATGAGCCGGTCATGCGGGACAAGGAACATTTTAACGGCATAATTCAGCCAGTCCTTGCGCAGTCCGTGTCTTTCCGCTATGAGGCCCGCGGCCTTCCTAATATAACGCACGGGCTCAAAGACCGCGTCAACGTCTTTGGTCGCCGGGCGCGCATCGTAAGCGAGGCACATCACTGCGCCGCCGTAGAGACAAACCTCGCCCTTGATGTTCATCGTGCGCAGTTCGTCATTCAGCTCTGTCAAATAGCTCTTGATTTCCTCGGCAGTCACGTCCTCTTTCAGAACTTCACTTTCCGATAATCATCTTCGCAATCGTCTGCAACTGCATGTTCGAGGTGCCCTCGTAGATGGCCCCGATCTTGGAGTCGCGCCAGAATTTCTCGACCGGGTAGTCTTTGACGAAGCCGTAGCCGCCGTAGAGTTCTATGGCCTTGGAACTGATGCGTTCCGCCGCGCGTGACGACTGAAGCTTGGCCATCGCGGCTTCCTTGACGAAGGGCCGGCCCGCGTCCTTCAGCCGGGCCGCGTTATAAACCATCAGGCGCGCCGCTTCAAGCTCGGTCGCCATCTCGGCCAACTGGAATTGCACGCCCTGGAATTCGTTGACGGCCTTGCCGAACTGCTCGCGCTCCGAGGTGTAATGGAGCGCCGCGTCGAGCGCGCCGCGCGCAATCCCGATCATCTGCGCGCCGATGCCTATGCGCCCCTCGTTCAACGTCTCGATGGAGACCTTGTAGCCCTTGCCGACTTCGCCGAGCACGTTCTCCTTCGGCACACGGCAGTCTTCCAAGATCAGTTCGGTCGTCGAAGAGGCGCGGATGCCGAGCTTGTTCTCCTTCTTCCCGACGGAAAAACCCTCGAAGCTTTTCTCGACGACGAAAGCCGTGATGCCTTTGTAGCCGGCCGAGGGGTCCGCGTTGGCGAAGACGATGAAGACTTCCGCCTCGTTGCCGTTCGTGATCCAGAGCTTGCGCCCGTTGAGGACGTAGTGGTCGCCAGCATCCACGGCGCGCGTCGCCAGGGCGAAGGCGTCTGAGCCGGAGCCGGCCTCGCTCAGGGCGTAAGCGCCGACGCGCTCCGCGGCTAATTGTGCCAGATATTTTTTCTTCTGCTCGGGGCTGCCCCAGCGCAGGAGCGCGTTGTTGACGAGCGTGTTCTGCACGTCCACGAAGACGCCGACCGAGGCGTCAACGCGCGATAACTCCTCGACGGCGAGGATGGCCGTGAAGAACGAAGCGCCCGCGCCGCCGTACTCCTCTGGCGTCTCGATGCCCATCAGCCCGAGGTCGAAGCACTGCCGGATGAGCGCGGGGTCTAGTTTCCCTGCCTCGTCCATCGCTTCGACGCGCGGCCTCAACTCGCCCTCGGCGAACTCGCGCACGCTCGCCCGGAACATCTCCTCGTCTTCGGCCAGCGTCGTCAGCGCGCGTGCGCCCGCCTCGTCGTCAATAGTCTTACTCATCACTTGTCCGGCTCGCAAGAAAATTTCTGGATTGGGTTGACCCTGTAGCATCGCTCAGACGCGCCGCTCCGGTCAACCTACGGAAGGCGAAAGTGGGGTGCGAGTGTACCGGCCCCGCGTCCCGGGGAAAAGATTGACAAGGTATGGAATTAAACCTAAAGTACCTGCGTTTCGCATTCAGCCGTTTGTCTCATCTCGGATTAACGGCCTGGCTTCTGCTATTTTCGACCCTCTCATTCCTTGAGAGTCAGATAGAAACTCTCGTCCAATCGAGGTCAGCAGCAGCTCTCGTCATTCGCGCATCCGCCGGCTTCAGTGTACCGCACTGAACCGGCCTCACCGAGAAGGATTCGCCCCATGAGCGATTGGTCTAAATCACGCCTCAGCATCTTCACCGGCACGGAATCCACGACATCTCGAAGAAGCGGGCCGAGACCTGCCCCGAGCGGGCCCGACAAAGGTCAGGCGCTCGTCGACGAGGCGACGGTCATGGCCGTGTCGCCTGAGCTAGCCGAGGTCATGGCAAAGGAGGCCGCCGTCCCTGAACAGTGGGAAGTCGGCAAAGTGATTCTCGACCTGTACGAAGTCAAGGGCCAGCTCGGCTCCGGCGGCATGGGCCAGGTCTACCGCGTCCGCCACATCAGTTGGAACGCCGACCTCGCCGTCAAGACGCCGCGCCCGGAAATCTTCAGCCAGGCGGGCGTCAAAGAGATTTTTGTCAGCGAAGCCGAGACGTGGGTCAATCTCGGTCTGCACGCGCACGTGGTGTGCTGTTACTACGTCCGCACGCTCGGTGGCATTCCCCGCGTCTTCGTAGAGTATGTGGAAGGCGGGAGCCTCTCCGACTGGATTCGAGACCGCAAGCTCTACGCTGGGGGCCAGGCGGCGGCGCTCGAACGCATACTGGACATCAGTATTCAATTCGCGTGGGGCTTGCGCTTCGCGCACCAGCAGGGCCTCGTCCACCAGGACATGAAGCCCGCCAACGTGATGATGACCGCCGAAGGGGTAGCCAAGGTGACCGACTTCGGCCTCGCCAGGGCAATCGGGGCAGTCGAAACGGCCGGCGGAAACTCGGACGCGGCGGAGAATCTTCCTATCAACGTGGCGGGTATGACGCCGGCCTACTGCTCGCCGGAGCAGGCCGGCGGAGAAATAGTGTCGCTGAAGACGGACATCTGGTCTTGGGCGGTGTCAGTCCTGGAGATGTTCACGGGCGGGGTGACGTGGGGGGCCGGGCAGGTGGCGGGGGCGGCGCTCGAAGAGTATCTCGAAAATGGTGCGGGCGACGATTTGATTCCGCGGATGCCCGCCCCGCTCGCGGAGTTGCTGCGCCGCTCGTTCCGCATGGAGCCGTCCGAGCGCCCGGAGGACATGGATGAAGTGGTCGAGACGTTGCGGGCGATTTATAGAGAGGTCACGGGGCGCGATCACGCGCGCCCGCAACCGCGCGCCGGTCAGGGGACGGCCGACAGCCTGAACAACCGCGCCCTTTCGCTCCTGGACCTGGGGAAAGTGAAGGAGGCCGAGGCCGCCTGGGAGGCCGCGCTCGCCGCGGACCTCAAGCACCCCGAGACGACTTTCAACTACGGAGTGCTGCGCTGGCGGCGCGGCGAGCTGTCGGACGCCGCACTCGCCCAGCAACTTGAATCGGTTCGCGCCCTGCACCCTGAGGACTGGCGTATAGATTATTTCTTCTCGCTCTTCCACCTGGAGCGCGGCGACATCCGCGCGTCGCTGTGGTTTCTCGAAGCCGCGAGCCGGAAGTCGCCTGAGTCCGTTGAGCTGCAAAAGGCATTAGAATTGGCGCGCTCGGGCAAGGTCAGCGGTAACACTCCGGTGCGCGACCTGGCGACGCGTGCGGGCCTGCTCGACGCGTGCATGTTCAGCTCCGACGGGGAACGCATGCTGACAATCGGCGCGGGCGGAGTGATGCGCCTGTGGGAAACGGCGTCAGGCAACTGTCTTCAGACGAAGGAAAATCACGCGCCGGTCATGTTCGCGTCCCTGAGCGGCGACGGCCGCCTGGCCTTCACGGGCGACGTTAGCCGCGCCGAACTGTGGGACAGCAGCACGGGCGAGGCGCTGCGCGTGTCTCGGTTCGGGAGCGAGGACGCCGCGCTCGCCCGGAGGTTGACCGAGCCTGACCCGGAATCCAGGAAGGGGTTCCTGCTCAACGCCGTGAAGACGCAGCTGTTGCTGAGGGTCGCCCTGCCGCTCTTCTTCCTCATGGTGTTCTCCGGGCTGTTCACTATCCTGGGCGCCCTCGTGCTCGTGCTCTTGTCCAGCCTGTTCGTCTCCTGGTACTACAAAGACAGGGAGCGGACGCGTGACTGGTTCATGCGCGAGAGGGCACACATATTCTTCATCCAGAGGGCCTGCCTGACTAGGGACGGCGCGCACGTGCTGACGTGGAATGCGCACCGTGGGATGAACTTCGAGACGCTCAAATACTGGGACGCGCGGACGGGCGAGTGCCTCTACACGCTCGAAGATATCAGGGGTGAGCGGACCACGTTCGGCCCGCGGCGCGGGACCGGGTTCATGGATCAGCCCGCCGGATGGGTCCTGCGCCTTTTAGCCCCTCAGGGGACTCCCCAAGTGATGGCCTTCTGGAACTGGGCCCGCCCCAAGACCCAGGCGGAGGAGGCAGCGGCACTGGACATGAACAGCCTGCGGCTGCCCGGCCAGGGACAGACGGGCAGGGTTCTCGCGCAGTTCTTAAGCGCGGACGGGCGTTACGCGCTGACCGGGAGCGACGACAACAGGGTGCGCCTCTACGACCTCAACGAGAGACGCCGGCGGCGTGTTTTCGCTGGGCACTACGGCGCGGTCACGGCCGTCTGTCTGAGCGAGGACGGGCGCTCGGTGCTTTCGGGCGGCGAAGACGCGAGCGTACGCGTCTGGGACGTGGCCTCCGGGCGCTGCCTCAAAGTCTTCAACGGTCACGCAGACCGCGTGACCTCCGTTTGCTTCAGCCACGACGCGCGTTACGCGCTCTCGGGCAGCCTAGACAGAACACTGCGCCTGTGGGACGCGAAGACGGGCTGCTGCCTGCGCGTTTTCGCCGGCCACAGTGACCAAGTCCTCTCGGCCGGACTGAGTTCCGGCGGGCGCTTCGCGCTCTCGGCGGGCACGAGCGCGAGCCTGCTGCTGTGGGACATCCCGCAGCCGAACGGCGAACTCTTCCCGGCGCAGATGTCGCGCGTGCGCGCGACCGCCGAGGTCATCGAATACGAAGGTCAAGTCAGGGACTTACTTGAGCGCGGCGAGGCGGCCATGCAGGGGGCGGTCTTCAACGACGCGCTCGCCCTCGTCGAGCGGGCGAGGCAGACGCCAGGCTTCGAGCGCATGCGGCAGAACCTCGAAGAATGGGAGAAGCTTTCGCTCTATTGCCAGCGGGTGGGCGTCCGCTCTACCTGGCCGGCCAAAATCTTAGAGCATCACACGAGCAGTATTTCGGCGGTCTGTCTGAGCGGCGACGGGCGCTACGCGTTCTCCGGCAGCCACGCCGGTAAGTTCGGCGCGGGGAGCGGCACGCTACGCCTCTGGGACGTTTACGAGGGGAGGTCGCTGAAAGAGTTCAAGTACGGGGGGACGGTCTACTGCGTCGGGCTGAGCGCGAACGGCGAGTGGGGCGCGTCGGGGGGCGCGGACGGCGAGGTGCTGCTCTGGGACTTTCGCAAGGGCCGCTACCGGCGCAGCTTCTCCGGACACTCTGGGGCCGTCACGGGCGTCGCCATCAGCGGCGACGGCCGCTACGTTCTCTCGTGCGGCGAGGACAGAACTCTGCGGCTCTGGGATGCGGACTCCGGCAACTGCCTGCGCGTCACAGGCGTTCGAGCGTGGCTTTATTCCGTCCGCCTCAGCTCGACGGGGCGCTACGCGGTCTCGGGCGACGGCGACGGGCTGGTGCGCTTGTGGGAACTGGCGAGCGGCCGTTGCCTGCTGACCATGAAGGGGCACGGCCCAGGCGTCAGAGACGAGGGCTGTTGCGTATACTCCGTCTGCATCAGCAACGACGAGCAGTTCGCGATATCCGGGAGCGCGGACCAGACGATCCGCCTCTGGAGGCTGGCGACGGGCGAGTGCGTACGCGTCTTCAGCGGGCACACGGGGGCCGTCACCTCCGTCTGCTTCAGTAGCGACGGGAGCTACGCGCTCTCCGGCTGCGCGGACAAAACGCTCCGGCTCTGGGAAGTCGAGACGGGCCGGTGCCTGCGCGTGCTCGAAGGCCACACGGAGCCTGTGACCTCCGCCGCGCTCACCCCGAACGCGCGCTATGCGTTTTCGGGCGGCTGCGACGGGACGCTGCGAGTGTGGGAGATTGACTGGGAGTTGAAGTCTCGCGCGCCGGCCGACTGGGACGAAGGAGCGCGCCCTTTCCTGGAAGCCTTTCTGCTGACGCACACGCCGCCGAGGGCGGAGATGACTGTTCACCGCCCCCCGTCGCAAGGCGAGATTAAGCACGCGCTGACGCGCGAGGGCAAGCCCTCATGGAACGAGGAAGATTTCCGTCTGCTGATTCGCCAGCTGCAATACGCTGGCTACGGGTGGCTGCGGCCGGAAGGGGTGGAGGCCAAGCTGAAGGAGCTGACCGCCGAGTGGCGGCAGCCGCCCCCGCTCGTCGAAAAGGCGCAGGGGGCGCTCGACAATCTCCCACTCTACTTATCCACCCGCTTCTATCATTACAAGCGGGCGCTCAGGCCCTACGCCAAGCTCTTAGCCATAGGCGGCGTGGCGGCGGCGATGGCCCTCCTCTACAGCGTCTGTTCGAGCACGGGGTCTTCCAATTACCGAGTCCCCTACGGCGGTTACAGGGTGTATGACGGGCCGGGGGTGGTGTACCCGCAACGCCAGACCTTCCCCGATGCGCCGCCTGACGTACAGTGGAGCACCTACATGCCCGGCGGCCACACCTTGTCGGTCGAGTTGCCCCGCCCGCCCGGAATCATCCCCGACGTCATGGCATCGGATAAGCAGTTGGCGAGCGCCGAAGCCTACGAAGCGGATATCCCCGCGTCCGACCTCACCATCCGCATGCTTCGTTTAGAAGGCGTTATGCGGGTGAGGGAAACACCGAAGCTACTTCTCCCGGCGTTCTTGAAGTCTTTCTCGAATGGGTACGGAGGGGTCTTAGGCAGCTACCAGATGAAGCCGCGCACAGGGGGCGGAACGATCGCCACGGGGACATTTGACAAAAACGGAACGCGGGGATTCTTTAAAGCGCTGGTTCTGACCAGAGACCGCGAGGTATGGTTTATCGTAGTCCTGCGAGAAAACCCCTACGGCGGGGAAGAGGCCGAGAGCGCCATGCAGAGAGTTATCAGTTCCGTCCGGTTCTAGCGGCGGCTGGCTACTTCATTTGACGAAGGAGTGTGAGTTGTGGCAGGGAGAGTCACGCTGAAGGTCACGGCGGGTCCGATTCAGGGCGAGATTTACACCTTTGACGAGCACGACACTTTCATCTTCGGGCGCGGCGAGGACTGCCACGCGCGGCTGCCCGCCGACGACAAGACGGCCTCGCGGCACCACTTCATCCTCGAAATCAACCCGCCGGACGTGCGCCTGCGCGACCTCGGCAGCCTGAACGGCACCTACGTCAACGGCGTCAAGCACGGGGGCCGCCCCCAATCCCTCTCACCGGAGGAGGCGCGCGACCTCAGCTACCCGGAGGTTGATCTCCAGGACGGCGACACGATCAAGGTCGGTGACACGAGCTTCGACGTGCGCGTCGAAGCGCCCGCGTCCTGCTGCGAGTGCGGGATAGACATCCCTTACAACTTCAAGAAACTGTGCCGATGGAAAGACGGCCTCTTCGTCTGCGGCGAGTGCCGCGAGAAGGTTGAGCAGCACGGCCTCAGCACGAAGCCGGCCGGGGCCGTAATCTGCAACAAGTGCGGCCGGAACGTGGCCGGCGAAGTCGGCGGCGGGCGGCAGGGCGATTACGTTTGCCGGGCGTGTCGCGCGGCGGCCGAAAAGGACCCGGCGGCAGTCTTGCGACAGCTTCAAGAACAGCCCGGCTCGCAACCTAGCTCTCCCGTCAAGGAAGTCGTTGGCTATCAGGTCCAGAAGAAACTCGGGCAGGGCGGGATGGGGGCGGTCTACCTGGCGCGGCGCAGCGCGGACAATCTGACCGTGGCGCTCAAGGTGATGCTCTCCAAAATCGCCGTTGACGAACACGCGCGCAGACTGTTCTCGCGCGAGATTGACGTGACCGCCAGCCTCGACCACCCGAAAATCGTCAGGCTCTATGAGCACGGCGCGGTCGGGAGCGCCTTCTACTTCGCGCTCGAATACTGTCCCGGCGGCAGCGTTTACGACGTGATGAAAGAGCGCCGCCGCACTCTCCCCACGGCCGAAGCCGGGCGCATCATTCTGGATGTGCTCGACGGCCTGATTTTCGCGCACGAGCGCGGCTACATTCATCGTGATATCAAGCCCCAAAACGTACTGCTCACGTCGGCCGAAGGCGGGGCCGCCAAGCTATCCGATTTCGGGCTGGCGAAGAGTTTTCAGAAGGCCGGGTTGTCAGGCATGACGGCGACCAGCGCGGTCGCCGGGACTTTCGCCTTCATGCCGCGGGAGCAGTTGACCAACTTCAAGTACGCCAAGCCGGTCAGCGACGTGTGGAGCGTGGGCGCGGCGTTCTACTACATGCTCACCGGACAGTTCACGCGCGACTTCGCCGCCGCCAAAGACCAGGCGCGGGTAGTAATGGGCGGCAGAATCGTGCCGCTCGAAGAACGCGACCCGAGCCTACCGCCCAATATCGCGGCCGTCATTAACCGCGCTATCGCCGACGACCAGCGCACCCGCTACCAGACCGCAGCCGAACTTCGTAGGGACTTATCCGCGGCCTTATCCCCGGGCGGTTAACTCCAGTTGCGACACCCCTAGGATTATCGCGGGCCTACTTCTTGCCTTTCTTTTGCCTCCTTCGTCCGACAATTGTGGGCCAAATCTTGCTCTGGCGGGTTCCGCGCAGGCGCATGGCGTTCGAGGAATTCGCGCCCCGCACTCGCAGGCACGCGCCTTGCCGGGTTGAGCTTAACGGCCCGATACCGTATCTTGCTGATTTCTCGCACGCGTGTGCCGGGAAGAAGTTTTGTCCTGAGATGCCCTGAATGAATCAAAGCACGCCAAGTCCGTCCAAACATTTAAAGCCCATCGGAATCGTCTTCGCGCTGTTCGGCCTCCTGCTCTTCGTCTACTTCCTTTGGAAGGCCGGCCCCGGCGAGGTCGCCAACGGCATCAGGAAACTGGGCGCGGGCTTCCTCCTCGTGCTGGCAATCTCCGGCCTGCGCTACGTCGTGCGCACTTTGGGCTGGGTGCTCTGCTTCACGGGCAAAGACCGTTTGCGCTTCCGCGACGCCTTCCGCGCCTACGTCGTCGGCGACGCGATGGGCAACCTGACGCCGCTCGGCCTGGTGGCGAGCGAGCCGACCAAAGCGGCGCTCGTGCGCGACAAAGTGCCGCTCGTGACGGCCATCTCCGCGCTCGCCGTCCAGAACCTTTTCTACAGCCTCTCGGTCGCGCTCTTTATCCTGTCTGGGATAGTCATCCTGCTCCTCGTCTTCCCGCTGACGGACGGCCTCCGGCTGATGAGCCTGATCTCGCTCGGCGTCGTCTGCGCGATCATCGTGACGGGCTTCGTCATCTACCACATGCGCTGGAAGTTTCTCACGGCGGCCTTCGAGCGGCTGCGGAAGAACCGTTTCGGCAAAAAGTTCCTGAAGGAGAAACAGAAGGCGAGCACGAGCGCGGTCGAGGAGACGGTCTACAGTTTCTACTCGCGCAACAAGGCGCGCTGCGCGCTCATCATGGCGCTGGAGGTCTGCTTCCACCTGGCGGGCGTGCTCGAAGTTTTCGTCACGCTCTCTTTCATCACCGGCGCGCCCGTGAACTTCCTGGCGGCTTACGTGCTGGAATCCGTCAACCGAATCATCAACGTAGTTTTCAAGATCATCCCGATGCGCGCGGGCGTTGACGAGGCGGGGTCGGGCTGGGTGACGAACAGGCTGAACATCGGCGCGACGGCCGGCGTCACGCTCGCCATCGTCCGCAAGGCACGCGTCATCTGCTGGACGGCGCTCGGCGTCGCCTTCCTCGTCCGGCGCGGGCTCTCCACGCAGGCCGTCGTCGAAGAGGCCGAAGAGGCCGTGGCCGAGGAACTGGGCGGCACGGTCCCGACTGTCAGCGAGCAAGGCTAAAGCAACTCTTAAAGATTATGAGCCGGTCTTTGCGCCTTTGCGAGGAAAAGCAATTCGCGCAAAGGCGCAGGAAAAGAAAAACCAAAGGCGCAAAGTAAGGCAAGGTGATTTCTTGTCGCGTTCTGTCGAAGTAGAGAGGGTCGGAGCGGAGGCGGCCGCCTCGCGCGAAGCCGTGCGCCGCGGGGTGGCGCTGCTCGTCGGCGAGCGGGGCGTCGTGCTGGCGCTCGCGCTCCTGGTCGTCCTCGGCCTGGGCCTGCGCCTCAACGGCGTGAGCGCCGTCGGCTTCGCAGAGGACGAGATCAACAAGATGAACGCCGTGCGCGCCTACGCGACGGGAGACATCCGCCCGAACGCGGAGCACCCGATGCTGATGAAGGCGCTGATGTTCGTCTCGGTTCAGGCGCAGCAGGCTTGGAACGCGCGCTCCGCGACGCAGGTCAGCGACGAGGCGGCGCTACGCTTTCCGAACATCCTCTTCGGCGCGCTGACGGCCATCCCGCTCTTTCTCCTGACGGCGGCCTTCTTCGACCGCTGGACGGGCCTGCTGGCCGCGGCCTTCTGGACGTTCGGCGTCAACGCCATCACCTTCAACCGCATCGCCAAGGAAGACACGCTCCTGGTCTTCTTCATGCTCCTGGCCTTCTACTTCTACGTCCGCGCCAAGCAGGCCGGCCCGCGCGAGGCGCGGACGAAGCGGCGCAGCTACATCCTCTCCGGCGCGTCGTTCGGCCTGATGCTGGCCTCGAAGTATTTCCCGCACTACTTCGGGCTGAACATGCTCTACCACCACTACGTTCGCCTCCGCAAGAAGGAGCCGGGCGAGCCCGCGGGCCACACGCCCTGGTACTTCTACCTGGCCGTCGGTCTCGCCTTTTTAATCGCCAACCCGGCCGTTCTCTTGCCGCAGACCTGGGCCTACCTGAGCGCTTACACGAGCGAGCAACTGCTCTCGCACACGGGCTACCTGATGGGCGACACGCTCTACAAGAACACGATGTCCAGCTCGCCCTTCTGGGGAACGCCCCTCTACTTCTACGCGCTCTTCCTGCTGATTAAAGTGCCGCTGCCCGTCCTCGTCGCCTTCGTCATAGGGTTCATTGAATGCGTCAGACGCTGGCGGCATCCGGGCCACGCGTTTCTGCTCCTGATGTTCGTGCTGTGGATCGTGCCCTACTCGCTGGCCGGCGCGAAGTGGCTGCGCTACACGCTCAGCCTGATGCCCTTCGTCTACATGATTGCGGCAGTCGGGGTGGTCGCGCTCGTCCGCTGGCTGGCGGCCCGCTTCGGGGCGGCCGCGCGCGCGCGCGCGTTGCGGCTGGCGAGCCTCGCCACCGTCCTCCTCTTCGTCGCGTGGCCCGCGTGGGCGGCCTACAGCAGTTGCCCGCACTACGCCGCCTACACGAACGCCCTGGGCGGCGGGCGCGCAGGCCACTTCTTCCCGCACGACGAGTTTTACGACGACGGGCTCAGGGAGGCCATAGAGTTCGTCTCGACAAACGCGCCGCGCGGGGCAGCAATCGTCCACGAGACGCCGGGCGTGGTCGGCTACTACCTGGAAAAATTCGGGCGCACGGACTTGCAGTCGCGCGTGCTCTCGGACCCTAGCTTCAAACTGGAGGTCGCGCCCTCCCCGTCCTACTTCGTCTTGCAGCGCGGCCGCACCTACTTCGAGAACCGCGAGAAGATGCAAGAGGTGCGTGCGCGCTACAGGAAAGTCTACGAAGGCTTCGTCGGAGACGTGACGACCGTAGAGGTTTACACTCAATAGACCCAGAGCCGTGTCCCGGAGGGACAATTGAAAATAGCCCAGCACTGATGGTCTTTGACAATTCAAACCGGCAATAGCCCGACATAGCGCAAGAGCTGTGCAGACCCACGGGCGAAGCCGTCCAAGAAAGTGGCGACTCGGTGCTTGAGCGTCTCCCACTCGCTGCTCAGGCGGTGCAGATGTAAGACCTCCTGCTTGAGCTTGCGCCACAGCTTCTCGACGGGGTTGAGCCACGGCGCGTAGGTCGGCAGGCGCAGCAACGTGATGCCTGCCTCGTGCGCCGCCTCGACGACTCGCCCCTCGAAGTGAATCGGCCAGTTGTCCTGGATGGCGTAGATCGTGTGGGCCCGCGGGTAAGCCGCGCGCAGGTGCGCGTAGAAGCCGCGCAACTCTCGCACGCCAATGTGCGCCGCCTGGTGGTAACTGACCTCTCCGCTCAAGGCGTTGAGCGCGCCCACCACCCGACTCCTCCGGTTGGCCGCGTAGGAGTAACGGGCCAGTGGCTGGTGGCGGCTCCCGACTCTCGCCCAGTCCGGACCCACACTCGGCTGGCGGTAATAGGTCAACTCATCCAGGTAGAGCGCAATGACGCGACCGGGCGCGGCTGCCGCCTCCTCCAAAGCCACAGTGATCCGCTGGCACTTGTTGTCATACTCCGGGTCGGGGCTGTGGACGTAAGAGCGCCCCCGCTTGTAGCGCAGCCCCCAAGCTCGCAACAGACGCCAGACTCCGGAGAGGCTGTACCGACTCAAGGCCGTCATGACTCGCCGGGCGTGTGCCAATGACCAACGCGCGGGCGCGCCCGACGCTGCGTCGGCGGCCGGCGGCCTCTTGCAGAACTGCGCGCAGATGGCGCGCACTTGTTCAGGGGGAAAAAGACCGCTTGCGGCGGGCTGGTTGGCGTAACCAGGCGATGCCTTTCTGCTCGTAGTTGGTGAGCCACGAGTAGAGGGTCTCCGGGTGATGCGGCTTCAAGACGCCTGTGACGGCAACCCGGTAAGCGGCTTCCCCATTGGCGATCCGGAGCAGGGCTGCCGCCCGCTCGCGGACATAAGGCAGCCGGTGATGGTCACGCGCTTGTTCGAGCGTCAGGCGCTCGGCCTCGCTTAACTCCAAGACACGTTTACGGCGCGACATGGCTTTATCCCTCCACTGTCAGATCAGTGGATATTAGCGGATTGAATTGTCAAAGACCATCAGTGCTGGGAATAGGTTCGTAAAATAAATCGAGTCCCGTAGGGACGACCGAAACATTTCGGTCATCCCTACGGGACTCGATAAATTATTCGCGCTCTACCCAGCACTGAAGTGCTGGGCTATTTTCAGTCGCCCCTGATGGGGCTGAAAACAGATTGTCATTCTGATATCAAGATGACTGCGTTCGCCGGAGAACAACATGAACAAAGCAGCGAGATTCTTTAGTGCGACTCTAATCGCAACTCTATTTCTCTCGGCTTCGCTCCTTCTGCCGCAGGGCGCTCTCGCGTGGGGCGAGCACGGGCACAGGCTTTCGGGTCGCGCCGCGGCGACGCGTTTGCCGAAGCAGATGCCGGAGTTTTTCCGCAAGGCCGCGGCGCAGCTCGAATACCTCAACCCGGAGCCCGACCGCTGGCGCTCGAAAACCCTCGTCGAGATGAACGAGGCTTTCTCCTACGACCACTTCCTGGACTTGGAGATGGTCCCGCCCGCCGCGCTCGAAGCGGAAGACCGCTACGCTTACCTGACGGCGCTCTCGCAGGCTGGATTGAAAGAGCCTGAGAAGGCCGGCCTCGCGCCGTTCCGCATCCTGGAGCTGTACGAGCGGCTGCGGACGGAGTTTCACCTGTGGAGGAACGCCAGGGATAAGAGTACGCGCAAGTGGATAGAGCAGCGCATCGTCTACGATGCAGGCGTGCTCGGCCACTACGTCAGCGACGCCGCCAACCCGCACCACGCGACCGTGCATTACAACGGCTGGGCGAAGGATTACCCGAACCCGAACGGCTATACGACCGACGACACTTTCCACCGCCGCTTCGAGACGGAGTTCGTCCAGGCGCGCGTCCGGCTTGACGACCTGTTGCCCTCTATCAACCCGCAGCCGCGCGTGGTCTCGAACCCGCGCGCCGAAGTCATGGCCTTCTTCAAAAACAGCAACAGCCTGGTCGAGCGTCTTTACCAGCTCGACAAGCAGACAAAATTCGACGCGCAGACCACCTCGCCTGAGCACAAGCGTTTCGCCGTCGAACGGCTCGTCGCCGGCGCGGAGATGCTCCGCGCCCTGTGGTGGACGGCGTGGACGACGAGCGAGACTCTGGACTGACACGCAAAAGCCGAACCGGCAACCCGGGGAGACGTTCGGGTTGCCGGCTCGGCTCTCAGAGGCGCAAGGGGACGTTGCTTGCGCTTTCGGAATTCAATTCGCGACTACGCGCCGGAAATGAGGGCGGTGACGAACGCGACGGCGATGATGGACACCAACATGGTGACGCCTTTCAGTAACTGACTCTTCATGACTTCTCCTTCTCGCCCGCTCGGGGCGGCGAGGCGCGCGGGGGAATGGCGCGCGCCCGAAATATCTTCATTCGACTGTCAATCTTTCCGAGCGGCCTCGGCCGTCTCGTGCCAATCTGTATTGCTAATCCTGTGCCATTGGCACAGAGACGGGGCGCGCAGGCGGGGCCGCAGGCCGTAATTGTTTGATTGCGGCCGGGATGAGTCACGCGCGGGCGGTGAAGCGCGTTTGGCCGCCTGTGCGCGCGGGCGGCCCGAACTCTATCCGAAAGGATAGAGCGGCTATCCTCCGTGTTAGATAAAGTAGACACAGGGGCGGCCGGCGCTACCCTTACCGAATCCTTTTGTGCTAAAGAGAACGCGGACCGAGAGCATGAATCCCAGACTCGCAGCCATCGCCGGCCCCCTGAAGGGCACGAACTTCACGCTGACAGAAGATGAGACTTCCATCGGGCGCGAGTCGGCCAACCGCATCTGCCTGAGCGACCCTTCGGTCTCGCGCCGCCACTGCGTCATCAAACGCGAGGACGATCTCTTCAAGGTCACAGACCTCGACAGCCTCAACGGCACCTTCGTCAACGACGTGCCGGTCAAGGAGCGCTATCTGGAGCACGGCGACCGCCTGCGCCTGGGCGATTTCACCTTCTCCTTTCTGCTGCAAGAGGGCGACTCGGCCCCAGGCTCCAACACCGTGCTGATGGACGAGGGGCAGCTTACGACGGGGACGAACACGCTCCAGGTGAGGCTCGCGGACGCCTTCCACCTGATGGCGCGCGACCTCTCCGTGCTGATGAAGATTGCGACGACCATCAACTCGGCGCGCGGCCTGGAAGCCGTCCAGCGCCAGCTCCTCGAACTGGTCTTCGAGGTCGTGCCCGCGGACAGCGGGGCCATCCTCCTCGCGGAAGGCGGCGCGGGCGAAGAGTTCTCCTCCGTCTTCGGCCTCGACCGCAAATCGGGTCCGAACCGGACGGTGCGCGTCAGTCGCACGATCACGTCGCGCGTGATGACGGAGGGCGTCTTCATCCTGAGCAACGACGTGCAGGAGAGCGAGGCGTTCGGCGAGGCAGAGAGTTTGATCGCCTCGCGGATTCAGGCGCTGCTCTGCGTGCCGCTCGTCCTCTTCGACAAGACGGTGGGTGTCATCTACCTCTACGCCTCCGACCCCTTGACGCGCTTCGACAAAGACCACTTGCAACTGCTGACGGCCGTCGCCGGCATCGCGGCGGTCGCGTTGGAGAACGCGCGCCATTTCGAGTGGTTGGAGAGCGAGAACGAGAGGCTGCGGGAGGACGTGTGGGTCGAGCACAACATGATCGGCGAGAGCCCGCGGATGCGCGAGGTCTACCAGTTCATCGCCCGCGTCGCGCCGACTAACTCCACTGTGCTCATCCGCGGCGAAAGCGGCACGGGCAAGGAGCTGGTCGCACGCGCCATACACCTTAACAGCACGCGCAAGGCGAAACCGTTCGTCGCCGTCAACTGCGCCGCGCTGATGGAGACGCTCCTTGAGTCGGAGCTGTTCGGCCACGAGAAGGGCGCGTTCACGGGCGCGGTGGCACAGAAAAAAGGGAGGCTCGAAATAGCCGACGGCGGGACGCTCTTTCTGGACGAAGTCGGCGAGATGCCGCTCGTCCTACAGGCCAAGCTCCTGCGCGTGCTTCAGGAGCGCGAGTTCGAGCGCGTCGGCGGCACGCGCACGCTCAAAGTGGACATACGCCTCATCGCCGCGACCAACAAAGACCTCGAAGAGGCCATCCGCCAGGGCGAGTTCCGCCAGGACCTGTACTACCGCCTCAACGTCGTCTCTCTGGCGACGCCCCCCTTGCGCGAGCGGCGCGAGGACATCCCGCTGCTGGCGAGCTATTTTGTTCAGAAGTACGCGGACAAGTGCAACCGGCGCGTGCGCGGGATTTCGAGCGAGGCGCGTGCGCGGCTCACAGGCTACGACTGGCCGGGCAACGTGCGTGAGTTGGAGAACGCCATCGAGCGCGCCATCGTCCTCGGCGCGACCGAGATGATTCTGCCGGAAGACTTGCCCGAGGCCGCGCTCGAATCGGCCGCGCCCGCGAGCACAGGCACGAGCAGCCGCGGCGGCGTCGCCAACTACCACGAGGCCGTCGCCGAAGCCAAAAAACAACTCATACTCCAAGCCATAGAGCAGTCGAGCGGCAACTACACGGAGGCCGCCAAGCTCCTCGGCGTCCACCCGAACTACCTGCACCGCCTGATTCGGAACATGAACCTCAGGCCGGAATTAAAGAAATAATCGGAGAGGGTCCGTTTGAAGTTGAGTGCTCGTAGCGTCGAACTCACCGCAGAGACGCAGAGGACGCAGAGGGGGCGCAGAGGCTTGAGTCAACTCTCTGCGCAACCTCTAAGCTGGCACTGCGTCTCTGCGGTGAGCCTGACTTGCCAGACACTCAACTTTACCATCAGCGCTTGACCTCCGTCGGCGCGCCCTCGACCGTGAAGCGCCCCTCGACGAACGTGGTCGTCGCCGCGTCGGCCGTCCCCTTAAAGCCTGGCTGCTTGCCGCCGACGGTCACACGGAACTCGCCCGGTTCGACCATTGCGCGGCCGTCGTCCGTGATGACACTGAGCTGGCGTGGGTCGAGCGCGAAGCTCACCACGCGCCGCTCGCCCGGCTTCAGGTGAATGCGCTCGACGCCTGCGAGCGACCGTAGCGGCACACGGACAGACGCCTCCACGTCCGTGACGTAGAGCTGCACGACCTCGTCGCCTTCTCGGCGGCCCGCGTTCTCCACGGTCGCGCTCACCATCACCGGCGAGTTCGGCTGGACGCGCGACGGCGAGACGGTCAGCCCCGTGTACCTGAAACTGGTGTAGCTCAAGCCGTGCCCGAACGGGTAGAGCGGCTCGCCCTTGAAGTAGCGGTAGGTCCGCCCGTCCATCGCGTAATTCTCGAACGGCGGGAGCTGCTCGACAGACTTGTAGAAGGTGACGGGCAAGCGGCCCGCCGGGTTGTAGTCTCCGAAGAGCACGTCGGCCACGGCCGCGCCGCCCTCCTCGCCCGGATACCACGCTTGCACGATGGCTGGCACATTTTCGTTGGCCCAATTCACCGCGAGCGCGCTCCCGCTCATCAGGACGAGGACGACCGGCTTGCCCGTTGCGGCGACAGCTTCAAGCAGCGCCTGTTGACGCGCGGGCAGGCCGATGTCCGTGCGGTCGCCGCCCTTGAAGCCAGGCTCGCGCACAGTCATCTCCTCGCCTTCAAGCTGCGCCGAGAGCCCTAGGACGAGCACCACCGCGTCCGACTGCTTCGCCAGCTTGACCGCCTCGGCGTAGGGCGAGCCGACGGCCGCGGGCGCGGGCGGCTGCCACACGAGCCTCGCCACTGCGCCTATCCTGCTCTCGTAATACTCCATCTTGAGATCGTAGCTCTTGCCCGCTTCGAGCGTGACCTCGCCCGTCACGGTCGCCGGGGCGTGCTCTGTCCAGTCCTCTGCGACGAGCTTCCCGTCGAGGTAGACGCGCACGCCGTCGTCTGCGGTCGCGCCGAAAAGATATTTGCCAGAGACGGCCGGCACGAGCTTTCCCGTCCAGCGCGCAGAGAAGTCGTCGGCCGGGACGCCGGGGGCAGGGTTCGACATCCCCCAGTCGAAGTTGACAGCCTCGTCAATGCGCGTCGCCACGGCCGCGCCCTCAAGTTTCCGGTTCGCGAAGAACTCGGCCTTGAGGCCACGGAGCGCGGAGGACGGGACGGGGACGGCCGAGACTTCCGTGAGCGTCGTTCCCATCGCGTGAAGCACCTTCGTCCGCGGCGAGACACGCTGGCGTATGCCCGCGAGCGGCGTGGTGGCGCGCGACGGCTGGCCGTTGTAGTTGCCGAGCAGGACAGACACGTCGTCCGCGTTCGGGCCGATGACGGCGATTGCTTTCAAGTCCTTGCGGAGCGGCAGCGTGTTCTTCTCGTTCTTGAGCAGCACGATTGACTCGCGCGCGGCTTCGAGGGCGAGTCGGCGATGCTCTGGCGAGTCGTTGGCCGAGAAAGGGATCTTCGCGTAAGGGACCATCTCCGGCGGGTCGAACATGCCGAGGCGGAAGCGCGCCTCGAAGAGCCGCTTGAGGGCCGTGTCAATCTCGGCCTCCGAAATCTGCCCCTGCTTCACGGCGGCGACGAGCGCGCGGTAGGTGTCGCCGCACTCCAGGTCTGTCCCACGCTTGACGGCGACGGCCGAAGCCTCCTCTGGGGTCTTGACGAAGTGGTGGCGCTGGTAGATGTCTTCGACGGCCCCGCAGTCGGAGACGACGTAGCCGTCGAAGCCCCACTCGCCGCGCAGGATGTCGCCGAGGAGGTGTGTGCTGGCGCAGGCTGGCTCGCCGTTGATGCGGTTGTAGGCGCACATGACGGAGGCGGCGCGCGCCTCTGTGACCGTGGCGCGGAAGGCCGGGAGGTAGGTCTCGCGCAGGTCGCGCTCGAACGCCTTGGCGTCGAAGCGGTGTCGCTCTGGCTCTGGCCCGGAGTGTACGGCGTAGTGCTTGGGCGTGGAGACGACTTTCAAGTATTTCGGGTCGTCGCCCTGGAGCCCTTTGACGAACTCGACGCCGAGGCGGCCCGTGAGGTAAGGGTCTTCGCCGTAGGTCTCCTGCCCACGCCCCCAGCGCGGGTCGCGGAAGATATTGATGTTGGGCGACCAGAACGTGAGGCCGAAGAAGCGCGCTCGGTTGCCCCGCCGCTGCGCCTCGTGGTACTTGGCGCGCGCCTCCTCCGAGATGACGTTGGCGACACGGCTGATGAGCCGCGGGTTGAAGGTCGCGCCGAGGCCGATGGCCTGCGGGAAAACGGTCGCAACGCCGGAGATGGCGACGCCGTGCAGCGCCTCGTTCCACCAGTCGTACTCAGGGATGCCCAGGCGCGGGATGGCCGGCGCGGCGTTCATCATCTGCGAGACCTTCTCCTCAAGCGTCATGCGCGAGATGAGGTCTTCGACCCGCCGCTCGATTGGGAGAGCCGGGTCTAGATACGGCGCGCGTGCGCCAGGCTTCGGTTCCTGCGCGGGGACCGGCGAGGCGACGAGGAGAAGGCAGAACAAGAGTGCGACGGCGCGGGACAAGACCTTCATCTATATCTCCTTCGCATCAGGGTTGCTGACGACAACCTTCTCTTCGCCGTGGAACGTCCTGCGCTCTTTCCAGCGCCGGTACATGGCGAGCGAGAAGGCCAGCCAGACGCCGCTCCAGAGGTAAGCGCCGACGGTGTCCGAGGGCCAGTGCGCGCCGAGGTAGATACGCGACGGGCCGACGAGCAGGACGGGCAGCGCCGTCAGCGTGAGCGCCAGCCGGCGCAGGGCCGAGCCCCGCCGCAAGAGCGCGTAGGCGACGAAGAAGAGGAAGCCGAAGAAGCAGACGTAGAACGTGACGTGGCCCGACGGGAAGCTCTGCGAGACGGTCTCGCGGTAGACCTGTACGTATTCGGAGGTGGATGGGCGCGGGCGCGAGATGACCATCTTCAGAATGCTGTTGATGAGACCGCTCCCGGCCGTGCTCATCAGGAGCGCGACGGCTTCGCTGCGCAACCCCGTCAGGAGAAAGATCAGCGCGACCGCGGCCGACAGCCCGTAAGGGATCCAACTGTTGCCGAAGACCGAGACGAACTCCATCAGCCCGAAGACGCCTGGGGGCGTGAACGTCTGCCAGTTGAAGGCGCTCGACACTTTCACGTCCCAGGAGAAGTAAGGGTCCAGGTGGGCGAAGATGGCCAGAACGCCGAAGGCCCCGAGCGCGACGAAGTAGACTAGCTCCGCGCGCCAGAGACGGCTGAGCGCGCGCCGGCGCGGCACGGTTGTGGGGGGCGCCTCCGCGGCCGCCGCCGCTCTTTGCTCTTCTCCAGGACTCATCCTCGGTTCGTTCGTCGGCCTCCGTGTAATATAATTACCGTAGAAATTTCTCCCGAAGATAACGAACCGGAACGGTTGGCGGCAAGCCCGTGTGGGCTTAGGCCGCCGGAGGCCGAAGCTTTTGTTAAGAGTCGAATACAGAGATGGGCTCTACCTGCCCGACCTGGACTTGTGGCTCGACGCGGAGGGTCAGCGCGACCGCTGCGTCATCTCGCACGGCCACTCGGACCACATCGCGGAGCATCGCGCCATCATCGCAACGCCCGAAACGGCGCGCATCTTCCAACACCGCCGCGGGCTGGCCGAGATGGAGACGCTGCCTTACGGCGAGCGGCGCGACTACGGCCGCTTCAGTCTGACCTTCTTCCCGGCGGGCCACTGCCTGGGCTCGGCGCAGGTCCTGGTCGAGGCGGACGGCGAGCGGCTCGTCTACACGGGCGACATCAAGCTGCGGCCGAACGTCACCGCCGAAGACGCCGTCATCGTCCCGTGCGATACGCTCGTGATGGAGTCAACTTTCGGCGACCCGCTCTACCGCTTCCCGCCGGACGTGGTGACAAACGAGCGGCTCTACGCGGCCGTGGACCGCGCGCTCTCGGACGACCGTGTGCCGGTCGTGCTGGCCTACGCGCTCGGCAAGGGGCAGGAGGCGCTTGAGCTTCTGCTCCGCCGCGGCTACCGCGTGACGCTGCACGGCTCAGTCTGGAACGTCGCGGAGATTTACCGCGAGCTGGGCGTGAAGTTTTCCGGGGCGTACGAGAAGTACGACCGCGAACACCTGCGCGGGCGCGTGCTGATTACGCCGCCCGGTTGCCGCAAGCAGCCCATGATTACGAACATCGAGCGGCGCTCCGTCATCATGCTGACGGGCTGGGCGCTGCACAAGAGCGCGCCGTACATGTACAGGGGCGTTGACCTCGTGCTGCCGCTCTCGGACCACGCGGACTTCGACGAGCTAGTTCACCTGGCCCGCGCGAGCGGGGCCGAGCGCATCATCACCATGCACGGCGCGCCAAAGTTCGCCGCGCTCTTGCGCGACCTCGGCCTCAACGCCGAGCACCTCGCGCACCACCCCGGCTCGACCGACACCGCCAGGAAGCGCAAGCCCAAAAAGGCCGCGACCGCCGTCGAGCGCAGTCTGTTCTAATAACAGTAAAACGACGGCAGGCTTTCAGCCCCGTCAGGGGCTGAGTGAAAATAGCCCAGCACTTATGGTCTTTGACAATTCAATCCGCTAATATCCACTGATCTGACAGTGGAGGGATAAAGCCATGTCGCGCCGTAAACGTGTCTTGGAGTTAAGCGAGGCCGAGCGCCTGACGCTCGAACAAGCGCGTGACCATCACCGGCTGCCTTATGTCCGCGAGCGGGCGGCAGCCCTGCTCCGGATCGCCAATGGGGAAGCCGCTTACCGGGTTGCCGTCACAGGCGTCTTGAAGCCGCATCACCCGGAGACCCTCTACTCGTGGCTCACCAACTACGAGCAGAAAGGCATCGCCTGGTTACGCCAACCAGCCCGCCGCAAGCGGTCTTTTTCCCCCTGAACAAGTGCGCGCCATCTGCGCGCAGTTCTGCAAGAGGCCGCCGGCCGCCGACGCAGCGTCGGGCGCGCCCGCGCGTTGGTCATTGGCACACGCCCGGCGAGTCATGACGGCCTTGAGTCGGTACAGCCTCTCCGGAGTCTGGCGTCTGTTGCGAGCTTGGGGGCTGCGCTACAAGCGGGGGCGCTCTTACGTCCACAGCCCCGACCCGGAGTATGACAACAAGTGCCAGCGGATCACTGTGGCTTTGGAGGAGGCGGCAGCCGCGCCCGGTCGCGTCATTGCGCTCTACCTGGATGAGTTGACCTATTACCGCCAGCCGAGTGTGGGTCCGGACTGGGCGAGAGTCGGGAGCCGCCACCAGCCACTGGCCCGTTACTCCTACGCGGCCAACCGGAGGAGTCGGGTGGTGGGCGCGCTCAACGCCTTGAGCGGAGAGGTCAGTTACCACCAGGCGGCGCACATTGGCGTGCGAGAGTTGCGCGGCTTCTACGCGCACCTGCGCGCGGCTTACCCGCGGGCCCACACGATCTACGCCATCCAGGACAACTGGCCGATTCACTTCGAGGGGCGAGTCGTCGAGGCGGCGCACGAGGCAGGCATCACGTTGCTGCGCCTGCCGACCTACGCGCCGTGGCTCAACCCCGTCGAGAAGCTGTGGCGCAAGCTCAAGCAGGAGGTCTTACATCTGCACCGCCTGAGCAGCGAGTGGGAGACGCTCAAGCACCGAGTCGCCACTTTCTTGGACGGCTTCGCCCGTGGGTCTGCACAGCTCTTGCGCTATGTCGGGCTATTGCCGGTTTGAATTGTCAAAGACCATAAGTGCTGGGAATGCGAGTAAAAAAATTGTTGAGTCCCGTAGGGACGACAGAAATCTTCGGCCGTCCCTACGGGACTCAAATTTATTTTACGAACCTATTCCCAGCACTGAAGTGCTGGGCTATTATCGAGCGCCCCTTCAGGGGCTTAGCTCTTATCCGCTGCTCTCGCTTCTTTTTCCTCGACCAGTTGGATGATGGCGCGTTCGAGGTTGGAGTCAACTTCGGCGAGCTGGCGCAGGACGCGGGCCGAGAGGCGGAGCGTGACGAGTTCCGCTTCTTCCGACGGGGTTTCGAGCGCGAGCTTGATCGCCGTGAGCACCGCGTCGTAGTTGACGGGCTTTGACAGGTAGGCTTGGACGCCCAGGCGCTCGCACTGCGCGCGCAGTTGCTCGCTCGCTTCGGCCGAAATCACTATCACGGGGACTTTGGTGTTGACGGCGCGGATTTCGTGCAAGACCTGCGTGCCGTGCATTTCGGGGAGCGTCATGTCCAGGAGGACTGCGTCCGCGCCGTTGGCCCTGAACTCGGCGATCCCCTCCTCGCCCGTGAAGGCGACGCGCGCCTTGTAGCCGGCCTCCTTGAGCGTCGCCTCGTAAAGCTCCGCTAAATCCTCTTGATCTTCGATCACAAGAATGCAATGCTCTGTCATCTCGAAACCCCTTGTAGTTTTCAGTTTTCAGTTTTCAGATTTTTGCAGTTTACCTAAAACTGAAATCCGAAAACTGGAACTCGGATTATAGCCGAACTCGACTATGAGTCCCATCGCGATTGTCATCATCCTGCTCTTCGTCGCCGTCGTGCTGTTTGCGACAGAGCGCATCCCGATTGACATCGTCACCATCCTGCTCGTCATCGCGCTCGTCGTGACGGGCGTGCTGACGGCGGGCGAGGCGTTCGCAGGCTTCGGCAACGACATCGTCATCACGATCTCCGGGCTCTTCATCCTGACGGGCGGACTCGTCAAGACGGGCGTCATAGATGTCGTCGGGCGACGCCTACACAAGATCGCCGGCGGGCGCGAGTTCAACCTGACGGTGCTCGTGATGGTCGTCGCCGCCGCCTGCGCCGCCGTGCTGAAGAACACTACGACGACCGCAATGTTTGTGCCAGTCGTCCTGGGGATGTGCGCGCGGGCGCGCGTCCCGCCCTCGAAGCTGATGATGCCGCTCGCCTTCGGCGCGATCCTCGGCGGCACCTGCACGCTCATAGGGACTTCGACCAACCTGGCCGTCAGCGGCGCGATACAGCGCTACGGGCTCCCGCCCTTCTCCATGTTCGAGCTGACGCCGGTCGGCGTCGCCATTGTCGCCGTCGGCCTGCTCTACATGCTCCTGCTGGGCCTCAGACTCCTCCCGCGGCGCGGCGGCGCGGAGGACCTCACGGAGCAGTATCACATACGCGAGTACATGTCCGAAGTGATCGTGCTGCCAGACTCTCCTCTGGTCGGGAAGACACTGGCCGAGGCGAATTTGTCGGACGAGCTTGACCTGACGGTCGTGGGCATCCTGCGCGGCAAGAAGGGGCGCATCGCGCCCAGCTCGCGCGAGAAGATCGAGGCGGAAGACCTGCTGCTCGTCCAGGGGCGCATCGAAGACATCCTGCGCGTCAAGAGCGAGACCGGCATAGAGATCAGGGCCGACTTCAAGCTGAGCGACCGCGTGCTCGAAGGCGGCGATGTGGAGCTGTTCGAGGCGATGGTCTTGCGCGGCTCCGACTTCATCCAGCGCACCTTGAAGGGCCTCAAGTTCCGCCAGCGTTTTCAGTTGACTGTGCTCGCCGTCAACCGTCAGGGCGTCGCCCTGCTCTCGAAGATTAGTATGCTGCCTCTGCGCTTCGGCGACGTGCTCCTCGTGCAGGGCAAGCGCGAACACATAGAGCAATTGGTTGCGGACGGCCACCTCCTGCTGCTCGAAGAGGTGTCGGAGCGGAGCGGGCGCGCGAGCAAGCGGCGGTGGGCGCTTTTGGCCTTCGGCGTCTTCCTCTTCTTCTCCATCACGCACCCGCCGCAGGTTCCCCTGGCCGTCGCCGTCCTCCTCGGCGTCCTCATCCTGCTCGCGACCAGGGCAGTCCGCATGCAGGAGATGTACGACCTGATAGAGTGGCGCCTGATAGTTCTCATCGCGGGGATGATCAGCTTCGGGACGGCGCTCGAAAAATCCGGCGCGGACAGGTATCTCGCGGACTTGATCGTTCAGGGGGTCGGCAGCTACGGCGGCATGGCCGTGCTCGCGGGCTTCTTCGTCCTGACGGTCGCGCTGACGCAGCCCATGTCGAACCAGGCGGCGGCGCTGGTCGTCGTCCCCATCGCCGTCAAGACGGCCGTCAGCCTCGGCCTCAACCCGCGCACCTTCGCCGTGATAGTCACCTACGCCGCGTCGTGCTCGTTTTTGACGCCGCTTGAGCCCGCGTGCGTGCTGATCTTCACGCCCGGACGCTACCGCTTCTTCGATTTCGTCAAGGTCGGTTCCATCCTGACCGTCGCCGTCTTCGCCGTCGTCATGCTGCTCGTGCCTGTGTTTTGGCCCATGACGCAGTCTGCGAATCTGGCGGTGCAGGCGGGCGCGTCGCCGGACCCACTGACCGTCGGCCAGAACGTCACCTACACGGTCACGCTGACGAACAAGGGGCCGGACACGGCCCACAACGTGCGGCTGACGCCTGAGCTGCCCGCGGCGCTCACCTTCGTCTCGTGCGAGGCGACCGCGGGCGGAGCGTGCGCCGGCGCAGGCTTAAACCGGGTCGTCACTTTCCCCTCGCTCCCTGGCGGCGGCTCCGCGACGATCACCTTCGTCGCCACTGTCAACGAGGACCTGATCGAGGGGGCGGTCGTCAACAGCGCCGTCAAGGCCGAGTCGCCGACGCCGGACCCGGAGCCAGGCAACAACCAGGCGACCCTCGCGTCAACGGTTTACCACTGAGCTTGCGCCGCCGCGGCGCTCCTCACTATAATGCGCGGCTTTTGATTCGCGATTTTGAAATCTGAGATTTGAAATGACGCAGCCAAAACTTCAACCCGTCCCGGCCAAAGATCAAAAGACCAAAGTCGCAAGCCCGCCCGTCTCGTCGCGCATCCTGACAGTGCCGAATCTGCTGACCATGTTCCGCATGGCGCTGATTCCCCTCTTCGTCTCGCTCCTCATGTCACGCAAGTTCGAGTGGGCGCTCGCCGTCTTCGTCCTCGCGGGGCTCACGGACGGCCTCGACGGCCTCATCGCGCGCCGCTTCAAACAGGGCTCGCAGCTCGGCACTATCCTGGACCCCATCGCCGACAAGCTCCTGCTCGTCACCTCTTTCATAGTCCTCTCGATTCCGGCGATTGCCCCGCAGCCCCTGCCGCGCCACTTCCCAGTGCCTTTCTGGGTAACCGTGGCCGTCATCAGCCGCGATGTCTTCATCGTCGTCGGCGCAGCCGCCATCAACATCGTGACCGGCTTCAGCGGCTTTCGCCCCTCCTGGCTCGGCAAAATCAACACGACCGTCCAGATTCTGGCCATCGCCTTCATCCTCGTCGCCGCAGGCTTCCCCTCCTTGAGCGGCTACCTGCCGACCGTCTACACGACCGTCTTCGGCTTCGCGGTCCTTTCCGGCGTCCATTACATCTTTTTCGCCTCCCGCCTGCTCAACGAAGAGCGCCGGCAGAGCGGCGAGTGAGCCTCCGGCCTGCCGGTTAAACCCCAGTATTTCACCAGTTGAGCCGCCACAAAAGATGCGCCCCGCGGCCTAATTAAAACTTGACAACGAGGGACTCACATATTATATTAAGGCTGCGTTCAACCCGTAACCTATCGTGCCGCGGCGCGGGATGTGCCCTTTTGCGGCGAAGAGAAAGCGAGCGGCGGGGCGCGTCTACGAGGGCCGTTTCCCCGGATTGCGGGGACGATGCTCAATTAATGTTGGGAGAAGAGAGCAATGAGCAAGATTATCGGTATTGACTTGGGCACAACCAACTCCGTTGTGGCCGTGATGGAAGGCGGTGAGCCGACCGTCATCACTAACTCGGAGGGCGGGCGCACCACGCCCTCTGTCGTCGCCTTCACCAAAGACGGCAACCGCCTCGTCGGGCAGGTCGCCAAAAGGCAGGCCGTCACCAACCCTGAGAACACTGTCTACTCGATCAAGCGTTTCATGGGTCGCCGGTTCGACGAGGTCAGCGAAGAGATTAAACAGGTGCCTTATAAAGTTCAGCCCGCTGGCAACAATGACGTGCGCGTCAACGCGGGCGGCAAAGACTATAGCCCGCCCGAGATTTCGGCCATGGTTCTGCAAAAGATGAAGCAGTCGGCCGAGGACTATCTTGGGCAGAAGGTTGACAAGGCGGTCATCACCGTCCCGGCTTACTTCAACGACGCGCAGCGCCAGGCGACCAAGGACGCCGGCCGCATCGCCGGCCTCGAAGTCATGCGCATCGTCAACGAGCCGACCGCCGCGGCCCTGGCCTACGGGCTGGACAAGAAGAAGGACGAGACCATCGCGGTCTTCGACTTCGGCGGCGGCACCTTCGACATCTCCATCCTCGAAGTCGGCGAGGGCGTCGTCGAGGTGAAATCCACCAACGGCGACACGCACCTCGGCGGCGACGACATAGACGAGCGCCTGATGGAGTGGATCACAGAGGAGTTCAAGAAAGACCAGGGCATAGACCTCTCGAACGACAAGATGGCTTTGCAGCGCCTCAAGGAGGCGGCCGAGAAGGCCAAGATCGAGTTGTCTTCCGCGATGGAGACGGAGATCAACCTGCCCTTCATCACGGCCGACGCTTCGGGTCCGAAGCACCTCGTGATGAAGCTGACGCGCGCCAAGTTCGAGCAGTTGATCGACCCTATCCTGCAAAGGCTCAAGAACCCTGTCGAGCAGGCGATCAAGGACGCGGGCATCGACGCCAAGAAGGTTGACGAGGTCGTGCTCGTCGGCGGTTCCACCCGCATCCCGAAGGTGCAGGAGATAGTCAAGACCATCTTCGGCAAGGAGCCGAACAAGTCCGTTAACCCTGACGAGGTCGTGGCCGTCGGCGCGGCCGTGCAGGCCGGCGTCCTCTCCGGCGAGAAGACGGACATCCTGCTCCTGGACGTGACGCCCCTGAGCCTCGGCATCGAGACGCTGGGCGGCGTCTTCACGAAGCTCATCGAGCGCAACACGACGATCCCGACCCGCAAGTCGGAAGTCTTCTCGACCGCGTCGGACAACCAGACTTCGGTCGAGGTCCACGTCCTACAGGGCGAGCGCCCGATGGCTGGCGACAACCGGACGCTGGGCAAGTTCCATCTGGTCGGGATTCCGCCCGCGCCGCGCGGGATGCCGCAGGTCGAGGTCACTTTCGACATAGACGCCAACGGCATCGTCAACGTCTCGGCCAAGGACATGGGCACCGGAAGAGAGCAGAAGATCACAATCACCGCATCGAGCGGCCTCTCGAAGGACGAGATCGACCGCATGATGCGCGACGCCGAGTCGCACGCGGGCGAAGACCAGCGCAAGCGCGAGGAGATAGAGGCGCGCAACCGCCTTGACTCGCTGACCTATCAGGTCGAGAAGACCTTCAGCGAGAACCGCGAGAAGTTGGACGCAGGCGCGGCAGGGGAGGTTGAGGCGGCGCTCGCGGACGCCAAGAAGGCGACCGAAGAGGGCGGCGTCGAGCGCATGAACGACGCCTTCAACCGGCTGCAAACCGCCTCGCACAAGATCGCCGAGGCGCTCTACCAGCAGCAGGGCAGCGCGTCGCCCGCAGGTGATGAAGGCGGCGAGCAGGCTTCGGCCGCGGGCGCGGCTGGCGGCCAGTCCTCGCAGGGCTCGACCGCCGGCGGCGACGACAACGTGATCGACGCCGAATACGTTGACGTGGACGAGAACAAGTAAGGAACAGTGGTCAGTAGTCAGTGGTCAGTGGTCAGTTTAAAAAACTGATTTCGCTGACCACTGACCACCGGCCACTGACCACTGTTAATGGCGAAAGAAGATTACTACAAGGTTCTGGGTGTCAAGCGCGACGCGAAGCCGGAGGAGATCAAGAAGGCTTACCGCCGGATGGCGCGCAAGTACCACCCGGACGTGAACCCCGGCGACAAGTCGGCAGAGGAGCGCTTCAAGCTCATCACGGAGGCGCACGACGTGCTCTCCGACGAGAAGAAGCGCAAGGTCTACGACCGCTTCGGCCAGTACTCGGACAACCTGGCCGAGGCCGCGGCGCGCGGCGCGACTCCCGGCGGGGGAAACGCTGGAGGGCGCGCGGGCGGCGGCTTCGACTTTACCGGCTTCGACTGGGGAACTTCGAGCACGTCTTCGGGCAGCACGTCGTCTGGTGGCGGCTCCAGCTTTCGGGACATCTTCGCGGACCTCTTCGGCGGGTCTTCCGCCAAGGAGGAGCGCGAGCCGCCGCGGCCGCAGCCCAAGCGCGGGGCAGACATAGAGATGCCCCTGGCCCTCTCGTTCGAGGAGGCCATCACGGGCTTGATGACGAACATCACTGTCAACCGCTCAGAGCAGTGTACGCGCTGCAACGGCGCGGGCGACACGGGCGGCGCGCCCATCACTTGCCCGACCTGCAAGGGCTCCGGCCAGGTGCAGCGCGCGGGCGGGCGTCTGAAGTTCGCGCAGGAGTGCCCGGACTGTTCAGGCACTGGCAAGCGCCGTCCTCCCTGTTCGCTCTGCAAAGGGAGCGGGCTGCTGCCGAAAACGGAGACCGTCAAGATTCGGATTCCGGCGGGCGTGGACACGGGCTCGCGCGTCCGCATCGCGGGCAAGGGCGAGGGCGGACGCCTCGGCGCGCCGCCGGGCGACCTCTTCATCATCACGAACGTCGGCCGGCACAAGTATTTCACGCGCAAGGGCGACAACATCTACGTGACCGTCCCGCTCACTGTGCCGGAGGCGGCGCTCGGCGCGAAGATAGAGGTGCCGACGGTCGAGGGCAAGGCGCAACTCAGGATTCCGCCCGGCACGCAATCGGGCCAAAAGTTCCGGCTGCGCGAGCGCGGCGTGCCGAGTTTGCGTAACCCGCAACTGCGCGGCGACCAGTTCGTCGAAGTTCAGGTCACGCTGCCCAACGTGATTTCGGAAGAGACCAAGGAACTCTTAAAGCGCTACGCGCAGCTCAACTCCGAGAACCCGCGCGTGGTGATGGGGTTGGAATAACAGTAGTGACAAGCAAGAGCTTGTCATAACTTGTAACTGTCTTTATGAAGCGGAAGGCTCGCACATACACGATCAGCGCAGTGGCGGATCAGTACGAGATTCACCCGCAGACGCTGCGCCTCTACGAACGCGAAGGACTCTTGAAGCCGTCGCGCTCCGAAGGCAACACGCGGCTCTATACGGACGCCGACCTGGAGCGCCTTGAAGTCATCCTCTCGCTGACGCGCGACCTGGGAGTGAACCTGGCGGGCGTCGAGATCATCCTCAACATGCGCGAGAAGATGGACGCGATGCAGCGCGAGTTCGAGCGCTTCTTCGACTACCTGCAAACGCACACCGCAGAGTTCGCGCACTTCACGGAAGCGCCGCCCCCGCCCGAGGCGGGCGCGCTCATCCCCGCGTCTCACGCCGCGGCGCTGCGCCTGCGTCGCCGCACCACCTCGCGCCGTTCTTCCTAAACCTGTACTTTCCCGCCGCGCGGTGCTACAGTGCGCTCACTCACTGGACCTGTTTCTCATTAAATCTTGCCCGCGCGGATTCATCTTCTTTAACTTGCCCTTGAACGTCCGGCGACCCACCGCCGCCGGCCTTTAGACTGACGCGCAACCTCAACTGAGCGTGGGCCGGGCGATAAGTCTCTGCGGGCTCTCGTCCCTCTCCCGCGCCACCCGAAATAACTCTAACCTCAAGGAGATCGAACCATGCGAAAAACATCCCTCCTTTCACTCATTCCTCTCGTGCTACTCGTCGCGGCGCAAGCCTTCGCACAGTCGTCCACAGGGGCCATCAACATCGCAGACTACGGGGCCGTCGGCGACGGCGTCACCTGCGACGACGGCGCATTTCAGGACGCCATTGACGCCGCCCCGGACGGGACGCGCATCATCGTCCCCTCAAACTTCAACGTGAAAATCTGTGCCACTATCAACGTCTGGGGGCGCAAGGGGCTGACCATCGGCGCGGAAGAATTGGGCGGGAGCTATAACGCGCCGACCGCGCCGAGCGTGATCTGGGGCGGGACGGGCGGCGGCACTATGTTCTCGGTCATCAACAGCGGCTCGACGACCATCCAGAACCTCTTCCTGCAAGCCAGCGGCTCAAGCGCGCAGGCCGACGTGATGATCGACGTAGACCAGAAGTCGTCCGGCTACCCGTCCGGCGTCTGCACGGACACGACCGTTGACCGCGTCTCCTTTCACGCCAACACGGCCGACCCGGACCTCGTCGGCATACGCATCGCCTACACCTCCGCCGCCAACTGCGAGCAGATGCGCCTGACACGCGACTCGTTCTTCTTCGGCGGCACAGACTTTGGCGAGCGCAGCAACCTCAACAGGGGCGTCGCCATCAAGATCGGCGACGAGACGGAGGGCGGCGGCCCGAACGCCAAGAACATACAGGTCGAGAAGTGCTACTGGCTCGGCGTGCGTCACGGCGTTGACTCGTTCGGCGGCGTCGTCTCCGCGAAAGACAACGAGTCGAACTTCGCCGCGATTGACTACAAGCTCCACGCGGGCGGGCGCTCTTACGTCGCCTCGCACTACTCGGAGACGCAGCGACAGTTTCTCGTCGCCATCGGCGGCGATGTCGTGATGACGAGCAACGAGCTTCACGGCTTCGGCGGGTGGGACGCGAACTACCCTGTCGTCCAGGCGACGGGGACGAGTTACCTGACTTCGACCAACAACTACTTCGACCCGCAGACCAACGCGCGCGCCTTCAGCGGCGGCTCGCAGGCGGCGCTCGTCTCCGTCAACGACCTGCTGCCGAACATCACCTACACGGGCTACACCACGTTCGGCCGAGGCTACACGGCCGTCGGCGGCTCGGCCCAACCCAACAGCCTGACGGGGCTCTCGCTCAACGCGCCCGTCTACTACGACCAGTCCAACGCCACTTCGGGGACGCGCGTCTACAAGCAGGCGCTCAACTTCGACGCCAGCAACGGGCGCTTCCAGTTCGGCGAGGGCGGCACGGACAACTACTTCCCAGGCCGCATCCTGGTCGGCTCGAACTCAGCCTCCGCGGACGAGTTCAGAGTCCAGGGTGGGCTGCGCCTCGGCGACATCAACAGCGGCTACAGCTACTCCATCGTCCGCAACACAGGCAGCGGCGACCTTGAGTTTGAAGGCACGCAGACCGGCTTCAACAACTTTCGCTTCAAGAGCGGCTCATTCAGGATTGACGGGCCGGCGGCCGTCGGCGGCACGGCCCCGAACTCAAGCGACGCGCTGCGCGTCCAGGGCGGCGTGCGCCTCGGCGATGTCAACAGCGGCTTTACGTATTCGGCCGCGCGCAACTCTGGCAACGGCTTCCTCGAATTCGACGGGACGCAGTCCGGCTACGTCGGTTACCACTTCAAGTCCGGCAACGTCGGCGTCGGGACCGCGCCGACCTCGAACGCGCTCGAAGTCAACGGCACGGCCGCGGCAACGGTGCTGAGTCTGGGCGGCGGCGTGACGTGGTCGAAGGGAACGGGCGCGCCGTCCGGCGCATGCACGACCGGCAGCTTCTACAGCCGCACGGGCGGCGGAAGTGGCACACCCGCTCTCTACGTCTGCGAAAATTCAGCGTGGGTAGCGAAATGATTTCGGATGGATTCAGAATTGAGTAAAGAATAAGTCGAACTCACCGCAGAGACGCTGAGGACGCAGAGGGGGCGCAGAGGCTTGAGTCAACTCTCTGCGCCCCCTCTGCGCTCTCTGCGTCTCTGCGGTGAGTCTGACCTGCCAGACACTCATCTATCAAACTGAATCACTCGCTTCCGCCAGTCTTGTGCTCGCCGCGCGCGGGGTGATAAAGTTCGCCCGCTGTCTTTTGTCATAGCCGCTCATGTAGTTGTGCCGGCTTCTCGGTTTCCCGCTCGACGTTCAAGCTCTGAGTTAAATTATGAATCCTCAGCCCTCGCGCCGTTTTGTGAGTGGCGCACGCCTCTCGGTCGTGTTGCTGGCGCTGGCCGCCGCGCTGGCGCTCGCCGCGTCGCCCGCCGCGCGCGCACAGGACCTCGACGACGTGACCATCGCGGGGCGCGTCGCCGACCAGGACGGCGCGCTCATTCCCAATGCTTCCATCACCGTCGTCCTGGTCAAAACCGGCGTCGAGCGCAGCGTCGTCACGAACGACGACGGGCGCTACCGCATCATCGAGCTGGAGCCGGGCGAGTACACCGTGCGCGCCTCCTCCGCGGGCTTCGCCACCGAAGAAAAGACTAACCTGACGACCATCGCGGGCCAGAACGTCCAACTCGATTTCGTCATGCGCCCGGCGGACGTGACGGCCACGCAGGTCGTCGTCAGCGAGGCCGACACGCCCGCCGTGGACACGACGCGCACGGTCGTCGGCGGCACGGTCACAACCGAAGAGGTCGAGTCGCTCCCGAACCTGACGCGCTCGCCGCTCGACCTCATCTTCACCCTCGGCGGCGTCACAGAGGAGCCGCTCTCGACACGCGACCTCGCGGAAGACCGCAACACCAACCCGAACACGACGCCCGAAGAGGCCGGCACGTTCTCGCTCGCAGGCGGCCCTGCTTACTCGAACAACATCACGATTGACGGCCTCGACAACAACGACGACCGCGCCGCCCGCGAACGCTTCCAGCCCTCGATCGAAGCCGTCGAAGAGGTGCAGATCATCACCAACCAGTTCTCCGCAGAGTATGGACGCGCATCGGGGGGCCGCATCAACATCCGCACGCGCGGCGGCTCGAACAGCTACCGCGGCCGCCTCTTCTACTTCTACGAGAACGACATCCTCAACGCCAACACGTCGCGCAACCAGGCGCAGGGACTGCCGCGCCTGCCGTTCGAGGAGCACGACCCAGGCTTCACCCTGAGCGGCCCCATCAGGCTCCCGCGCTACAACGGACGCAAGCGGACCTTCTTCTTCACGGCCTACGAGTACGACACCATCCTTGACACGGCGACGACCGACACGCTCGTCCCCATCCAGCAGAACCCGCTCTTCCCGCTGCCCGCGCCGACTTTCATAGACCCGCGCCGCGCCGCGGCCGGCGTCTCGCCTTTCATCGAAGGCATCAGCACGCCCTCGCGCACACACACATTCACGGCGCGCGTCGATCACAAATTCTCAGACCTGCACAACGGGTCGTTCCTTTACCAGATGGGACGCCTGGAGAACCTGCGGCAGTTCGGCGGCGGCAACCGCCTCGCCGAAGCCTTGCAGGGCCGGACGCGCAACTCCGACGCGCTCTCCTACTCGGACAACTACGTCTTCTCCCCGAAGGTCGTCAATCAGGTCCGCGTGCAGTTCTCGCGCCTGACCCCGGCGGTCGAGGTCGAGCAGAGCGGCGACCGCCGTCCCGTCGTCCTGATTACCTTGAACGACCCGCTGCCCGACGACGACCCGGACTCACGCTCCGGCACGCTCATCGCGGGCTCTTCCACGAGCGGCTCGACCGACCGCCGCGAGACGCGCTTCCAGTTGCAGGACGCGCTCTCCTGGGTCGCGGGCTCGCACTCTCTGAAATTCGGCGGTGACTTCCAGCACATCCGCTCGACTTTCATAGACCTTTCAGACGTTTCCGGCACGTTCAACTTTTCGAGCGTCGAAGATTTTCTGCTCAACGCGCCGAGCCGCTTCCGGCAGAACTTTCAGACCGAATCCGAGCAGCGGAACACCTACTTCGGCGTCTTCGTGCAGGACGAGTGGCGGCTGCGCGCGAACCTGACGATGAGCTACGGGCTCAGGTACGAGCGCGAGACCATCGTGCGCGACACGAACAATTTTGGGCCACGCTTCGCGCTCGCCTACGACCCGTTCAAGTCTGGCAAGACCGTGATCCGCGCCGGCGCGGGTATCTTCTACAACCGCGCTCTGCTCAGGACGATTGACGACTTCACGCTCGGCCGCCAGCAGCTCATCTTCGACACGAACGATCTGATTGACCCTGCGACGGGCCGCGCGCTGACGGCCGCCGAGCGCAGCGCTTTCATCGCCGCCAACCTCAGTTTCCCCGACGCGCTGACGCCAGACGACCCGCTCGTGGAGGAGTTCGGCTCGCTCAACACCAACTTCTCGCGCCGCCTGGACCCAGACCTGCGCATCCCCGAAAGCTACCAGGCCAACGTCGGCTTCGAGCGCGAGGTCGGCCGCTCGCTCGTCTTCGAGGCCAACTACACTTACAACCGCGGCATACACCTCTGGCGCGAGTTCAACGCCAACGCGCCGCGCCTGCCCGCGGGCTTCGGCAGCCTCTCGGCGTTTCTTCTCTCGCGCGACTTCCCCAACTTCCGCCCGTGCCCAGGCTGCCCGCGCCCGCTCTACAACGTGACGACCGCCGGCGAGCTGGTGCGCTTCACGACCACGCCGTCAGACCCCGCGGAGCCGAACGCCATCGACCGCATCATCGAGTCGGGCGTCCCCATCTCCGTCTTCAACTTGAACAGCATCAGTTCGACGACGACGCTCGACGTTGCGCTCGACACGCTGAACCTGCTCCGGCCGGACCCCTCGCGCACGCAGGTCGAGCAGCTCGCCGCCATCGGCAACAGCTTCTATCACGGCCTGACGCTGGAGCTGCGCCGCCGCTTCCGCCGAAGCAAGTCCGGCTTCGGCTACTCTCTGCGCGCGGCCTACACGCTCTCGCGCCTGACTGACGACGGCATCGTCAACACGTCGAGCGCGCTTACGCCCGGCGACTTCCGCGGCGAACGCTCGCGCAGCCTCCTAGACCGCCGTCACCGCTTCGTCTTCTCCGGGACGTTCGACACGCCGCGCTGGCTCGGGCGGCTCCGCTTCGCGCCCATCTTCCGCATCGCGTCGGGCGCGCCCTTCAACATCTCCATCGGCGGCGACGACCGCAACCTGGACGACGTGGGCACAGACCGGCCCATCTTCACGGGCGACCTCTCGCTCTTGCGCTTCCGCGAGCCGGGCGAGCCGCTCGACCAGCGGCTGCTCACGGCCTTCCGCTTACCGACCATCGGCGAGATCGGGAACCTGCCGCGTAACGCAGGGCTGGGGCCGGCCCTCTTCCTCCTGGACCTCAACGTCACGCGCGAGTTCAAGCCGACCGAGCGCCTGCGCATCCGCGGCTCGCTCGAAATCGACAACCTGCTCAACAAGACCGTCTTCAGCTTCGGCACGGAGTTCATCAACTTCAACGGCCTCAACCCCGCGGCCACCCCTGAGCAGCGCCAGGCGTTCCTGGACTCCTTCCTCGTCCCGACGCGCACACTACGGCAGCGGCAGATCAGAGTCGGAATACGTTTCGACTTCTGATTACTGAGAAGCCTCTGTTGAGTGCGCGCGGGTGAAAGGTGGTAAAATGTGTTCGGAGGTTTAATAGATGAGTAAGACGATGACGCCCGGCGCGACTGACGACGCTAATATAAATTACGAGGAAGCCGTCAACCAGATGCTCGCCGAAATGGAGCAGGCTGACGAAAAGATGGCACGCGACCAGGAAGAGATTGATCGCCTCAAGGCAGAAACGCGCGAAATCTTGGTGAGGTTGAAGGCCGCCTGAAATCATGTGGAAACAGTTCTACGAAGCAGTCAAGCAGATGCTTCTCCTAAAGCATCAGACGGAGCAGAACCGGGAAGAGATTAAGGAGTTGCGCCAGCAGGTTCGAGAACTTGCCTCCGCCGTAGAGCGTTTGATTTACGAAGTGCATAGAGTCGGCCAGAAGGCAGACCGCGCAAGCGAGAACGAAGCGCACGAGCGAGAGAAGCTAGCCCTACGTCTGGAGAATGAATTGCTGAAATTCGAGCGCAGGCTGCCGCCCGCCGGGCGTGGCGACGCCCCGCGGGACGAAAGTTAGCCTAAGCACACGTCGGCCGTCTTAAAGGGAAAGCCGCCCCGAATCGAGGGCGGCTTTCGTGTTCTTACTTGTCGCTGGCGGGGTGAGAAAGTTCTCGGGGAGATTTCGCTTCCTGTTCGTTCCGTCCAGTCTTCTGTTTCTCGCGTCGCACCGTCTCTTTGTTCTCCGCCGCCTTCTGCTGGCAGCGAGCGCGGGAACGATCAATGCGCCGCTTCATCCACGTGTTCATGACTACACTTCTGACTCCTTTATCGGGTACGTGTCCAAAAAAGCCTCTATGACGCGCGGGTCAAACTGCTTGCCTTCACAGCGGCGCAGCTCGCGGGCCGCCTCCTCGTGTGCGAGGGCCTTGCGGTACGGCCTGTCCGACACCATCGCGTCGTAGGTGTCCGCAACTTGGACGATGCGCGCCATCAAAGGGATGTCCGCGCCGCCGAGCTTGTGCGGGTAGCCCTTCCCGTCCCAGCGCTCGTGGTGGTGCTGCGTCCGCACGCGCAGCTCCGCCGGCAGGTTGAAGTACGAGGCCAGCAGCGCGCCGAAAGTCGGGTGCTGGTGGAGGACGAAAAACTCTGTCCGCGTGGGCTTGCGCGGGCGGTTGAGGACGATTTCTGGCACGAGGATTTTGCCCACGTCGTGCAGCACGGCCGTGTAGCAGAGCTGACTGAGACGCGCGTCGTCAAAGCCGTAGGCGCGGCCGATGGCGCGCGAGAAGCGGGAAACGCGGACGCTGTGGAAATAGGTGTCTGGGCGCGAGCGCTTGAAGCGCTTAATCAGGGCTTCGGTCCCGTCCGCCCTGTGCAGACGGCCGATGGCCTTGAGGCGCTGTAGGAAGCGCGTCAGGTAGTTCGCCCAGCTCGCGTTGACAAGTCTGATGGTCGCGGCGTTGGCAGCTTCCAACGTCAGTTCGTTATGCATCCGTAAAAGACTCCTCCCGCACGGTCGGACAAAATCTGTAACAGATGGGGGTTTGAACCTGCTGGCCTATGTCGGAGAACTCCACGCGGGCGAGTTAAACAGGGCCTACGTGATCTCTCGGCCCTCCCTTGTGCATTCAGCGTGCCATGTTTCATGCGCAGGACAACTGTAGGGCCCTGGACGGTTGCGCACGAGTCGTGTCCGGGCGCTCATTTTCACCCTCATGCGTAAGGACAATTAAAATTCAGCTTGAGCCGAGAGAGTTGAGATAATGGATGAGGGCGCGGTTTTCGTCGCTCATTTTCGCGTCGCACGCGAGAAACAGCGCGCCCGCGCAATGCTCCATAGCCTATACGATATGGTGTTGACCTGAGCGCAGAATGCTGCGCGGTCAATGGGCGTCCTGCCGTTTGTGATAAACTTGGCCGGGATGGCGAACGAAGCGTTCACAAGCAAGGAGAGGGAGCAGGAGAGCGATGTCGAAACGGCTCTGCTCGACGCGGAGCTGTTCATTAAATATCACGCGCCGGAGCGCGCCGTGCGCCGGCTGCGGACGGCGCTCGAAGCGAACCCGCGCTCGATCCCCTTGCGCGAGCGGCTGCGCGAGATCTCGCGCGCCAAACACCCGGAAGAGGCCGCCCGCCAATGCCTGGCGCTCGCCAGCCTCTACATAGAGCGCGAGGAGTTGCAGACGGCGCACGACCGGCTGCTCGAAGCCAAGAACCTCGACCCGCGCATCTCTATCGCGCCCGGCCTCGACGCCATACGACGCGCGCGCCGCCCGGCGTTACATCACGGCGCGGCCGCCGTCGCCCCCGCGCCGACCGGCCGCATCATCCGGCGAGAGCAGTTGACGCTCGCCGGCGACCTCTCGTCCGTCAGCATCTTCGACGCCGTGCAGGTCATAGAGAACTCGCGCCTGACGGGCGCGCTCGCCATCATGGGCGACACGCGCCAGGGCCGCGTCTTCTTCAACGAGGGCCGCATCGTCGGGGCCGAGTCTGCCGGCGCGACGGGCGAGGATGCCTTCCGCCGGCTCATCGAAGCCGTCGGCGGCACGTTCGATTTTGAAAAAGCTGCCGCGGAATTCCCCGTCACCATCAACGCCAGCAGCAACACCAACCT
This sequence comes from uncultured Acidobacteriota bacterium, assembly GCA_963848875.1. Taxonomy (GTDB): domain Bacteria; phylum Acidobacteriota; class Blastocatellia; order Pyrinomonadales; family Pyrinomonadaceae; genus QHXM01. Next base: position 496,818 of record CAWKFJ010000005.1, on the reverse strand, counting down.
CATCCTCGACAGCCTCACGCAACTGGACGAAGAGAAGGCGTAAGTGCGACCCGACCGAAGCGTCCGACAATTATCAAATCACAAGGGAAGAAACAGGAGAAAAATGGGAAATAAACTTGTTCTGGTAACTGCGCTGATTTTGGCTTTCACGCTGCCCGGCTTCGCCCAGTCGAAAACGACTTCGGAGGCCCACTCGTCGGCTCAAGCGCAGACCGTCGAGCAACTCGCCAAGGCCGTGGCGGACGCCTTCGCGGCGGGGGAATTGGGAAGTCTCGACGCCGAGCGCCCTTACCTGGGGACGGTGAGAATCCGTTACGAGCATTCCATTACGGGCGATGTCGTGACCAGAAGTTTCAGGACGCTCGCACGGATTGAGCAGTGGCTCAAGGGCCGCGAGAGGGACGACGGCCCGGCGAGGAATAGCGGGACGCTCCAGCGATGCCGCAGGGGCGTCTGCGCGTTCGAGCAGGAGGGGATGCTGCACAACAATCTGTACCTGCAAAAAATCACTTATGGCATGCGGAAGGGGCGCCCGTACATCAAGGCGATATACGTGATTGACGGCGACTAAAAAGGAAGGTCAACTTTGAGAAAACTACAAACGCTCTCAGCCGTCGTCGTCGCCGTCTGCCTCCTGTGCGGCGCGGGATTGGCACAGTCGAAACGCCGGGGCCGAAACACGCCGCAGGCAGTGGACGGTCGCTACCCGGCTAAAAGAACCCGGTGGAAGGGGCCGACTGTCATCAAGCCGCTGAACATGAAACTCCTGGCGACGCTTTACGGCGACGTGTCCAACCCGAACGGCGTGGCGGTGCCCGACGACGTGATACAGAACTTCGACCTCTCGCCGGACGGGAGCACGCTGATCTGCGCGTACTTTACGGCCACGTTGATAGTGTGGGACACACAGACCGGCAGGAGAAAGAAGGTCATCGAATCCTCCGAGTCAGGGTTCGGCGACGTGGCGTTCTCTCCCGACGGGACGACGTTCGTCACAGGCCCCGGAAACTTTGCCCAGGAGACGGCCGCCCGCACGATCACTTTCTGGGATGCGAAGACGTACAAGGCGACGGGTAAGATCGTCAGCGGCGGAAGCGTGCAGCGCGTCAACTTCTCGCCGGACGGAAAGAGCCTGGCTGTCGTCACCTACATGGACACAGGCTCGGACACCGATAAAACCGTCTTCGAGTTGTGGGACGTTCAATCGAAGAAACTGGCGGCGGTTCAGCCCGCGAAGGACAGGTCTATAGACGGCAGCGCGCTGTTCGTTATGAGCCAAACCGCCTTCTCGCCGGACGCGAGCAGACTGGCTACGATCACGAAACAGGCGGTCGAGGTCTGGGACTTGAAGAGCGGTGAGTTAGTGCAGACTCTGCGCGGTCATCAGAAGAACGTCACAGGCGTCTGGTACTCCCCGGACGGCCGATTCCTGGTGAGCACGGGCGAAGAGACTTCAGTAGAGACGCCGGCGCTGGGGGAGTTAATCATCTGGGACACTCTCGCCGGTCAGAAGGTTCATGCCTTGCCGGGTTACACCTACGCTACGTTCTCCCCGGACGGGAAATTGATAGCGAGCATGAACGGAGATGAAGACTATTCGTTGATTGACGTCAAGACGGGGAAGGTCACCTCCCGTTTCCCGCAAATCGGAGCCCTGCGTTTTTCTCGCAACGGTCAGCGTGCGGCCAGCTATGACGACCTCGTCGTGCTCAGGACGTGGCGGATTAATTAATCGATCAGCACGCGCGCGCTCAGGGCTTCGGCGCGTTCGAGGGCGGCGAGCAGGCGCAGGAACTGTGCGTAGTTGCGGCTGCGCGCGTGCAGCCGCGTGCGCTCGCTTTCCGAGAGGTCGTTGCGCAGGACGTAGTCCAGGAAGTCGTAGTAGTCCGGCGCGGCCGCGTGCGGCAACTCGCGCGTGTAGGTCGTGCTGCCGGAGTCTTCGGAGCGGAAGCCAGCGAGCAGGTCGAAGAGGTTGTCGGTCGTCAAGTGCGCCGCCTCGCGCGTCAGCTTGATGGGCAGGCGCAGCTCGAAGAAGCGCAGGCCCTGTGCGGTCGTCACGCGCCGCAGTTCCTTGGTGGCCTCGCCGTCGAAGGGCGACTCCGCGTCCACTAGGATGCGCAGCAGGCGCGGCTGGTCGTCCTTGTCCAGAGTGTCCAGGGCCAACTGCACGCGGTCTGCGAGGAACTTTTCAAACTGCGCCTCGACCGGGTAGGTGACGCGGCCGAGACATCCGACCAGCTCGCCCTCGCCCGCCGTGTCCTGCGGCAGGCAGGCCGGGCACGCCGTGCAGACGATGGTTTCGAGCTGCGTGCGCTCAAGCTCCTCGCGGGCGTTCTCGACGAAGCGCACCTTGTCTTCAGAGGGTGCGGCCTCCTCGCCCGTCGTCACGCGCGTGTGTATGTTGCTCAGCCGGCCCCAGGCGCGCAGGTGCTCTTCGGAGTAGCGCGCGCGCAGGGTACACGGATACTGGACTGCGAATTCTAAAGACAAACTCTCAAACCCCTTGCTTCCGGGAAGCCCGAAATTTCCGGCCTCAATCACTATCACACGCGCCTGCCGAGAGCAAGTTGACCCCGCCGCCGGGCGATGAAACAATAGAATTCATGCGAGAGTTGGCTACAGGCGACCGGCCACCGGGGCCGAAAGGCAGATTGCTCGGCGGCAACTTCGTGGCCTTCCGCCGCGACTCCCTGAGCTTCTTACGACGCGCTGGGGCTGAGCACGGCGACGTAGTTTATCTGCGCTTCGGCCCGCAGGACGTTTTCTTTCTGGCACACCCGGACCACGTTAAGGACGTGCTCGTCACGCGCCACCAGAGCTTCATGAAGGGGCGTGCGCTGCAACGCGCCAAGCGCCTGCTCGGCGAGGGGCTGCTGACGAGCGAGGGCGAGTTCCACCGCCGGCAGCGCCGCCTCGCACAGCCGGCCTTCCACCGCGCGCGCATCAACTCCTACGGCGCGGTCATGACCTCGGCGGCCGCCCGCGCCGCGTCGCGCTGGCGTGACGGCGAACAGTTAGACATGTCGCAGGAGATGATGCGGCTCACGCTCGCCATCGTCGCGCGCACGTTGTTCGACGCGGACGTGGAGACCGAGGCGGACGAAATCGGCGCGGCGCTGACGAGCGTGATGGAGCTTTTCGACTATCTCCTGATGCCCTTCTCGGAGCTGCTGGAGAAGCTCCCGCTGCCGCACGCGCGCCGCTTCCAGCGGGCGAAGAAGAGACTGGACGCGACCATCTATCGCATCATAGAGGAGCGCAGGCGGAGCGGCGAGGACCGCGGCGACCTGCTCTCCATGCTGCTGAGCGCGCGCGACGAGGAGGGCGACGGCGGCCAGATGACCGACGCTCAGGTGCGCGACGAAGTGATGACCATTTTCCTGGCCGGGCACGAGACGACGGCCAACGCGCTGACGTGGACGTGGTATCTGCTGTCCGAGCACCCTGAGGTTGAGACAAGACTGCATGAAGAACTCGACTCGGTGCTCGCGGGCCGCGAGCCGACGGTCGAGGACGTGCCGAGCCTGCGCTACACGGAGATGGTGGTGACCGAATCCATGCGGCTCTATCCCCCTGCGTGGGCCATCGGCCGGCTCGCGCTCCACGACTTCGAGATTGGCGGCTACACGATCCCGCAGAAGGCGCTCGTGCTCCTGAGCCCTTACGTGACGCAGCGCGACGCGCGCTTCTTCCCGGACCCGGAGCGCTTCGACCCGGAACGCTGGACGCCTTTGGCGCGCGAGGCGCGGCCGCAGTTCAGCTACTTCCCGTTCGGCGGCGGCCCGCGCCGCTGCATCGGCGAAGGCTTCGCGTGGATGGAGGCCATCCTGCTCGTCGCTTCGCTCGCGCGCCGCTGGCGGATGCGCCTCGTCCCAGGCCACCCGGTCGCCACCCGCGCCGTCATCACGCTCCGCCCCAAACACGGGATGATGATGACGCTGAGTCAGAGGTGACGAGCAAGCGTTCATACCGGGGCCTGTCGCCCCGTCCACGGCTCTCGTGTTAATCTTGCCTCTTTTAGATTGAAGGGACTTAATAAAGAGTATGGCAATCAGTCAAGACTTGTTGGAGATACTGGCGTGCCCCGCGTGCAAGGCCGAGGTCGATTTGAAGCCGGACGGCAGCGGGCTGAAGTGCCGCGAGTGCAAGCGCGTCTACCCCGTGCGCGACGACATCCCTGTGATGCTGATTGACGAGGCGACCGTCGAGAAGGATGAAGAGTCTGCTGGAAAAGGCTGAGCCGGCGGCGGGCGTGCTGGCGCTGGCCGACGAGAGCGCGCCGCGCCCGCTTGCTCCGGCTCGGTGGGACTGGCGCAGGGTGCGCCGCGTGCTCGTCGTGCGGTTGCGCTCCATCGGCGACACCGTGCTGGCGACCGCCTCGCTCGACGCGCTGCGCCGCTTTCTGCCAGAAGCGCGCATAGACGTGCTGCTCGAAAGCTGGGTCGCGCCCGTGCTCGAAGGCTTCGACGCCGTGGACGACATTCTCACGGTCGAGCGCGGGAGCACCGCGAGCCGCGCGCGCGTCGCACGACGCTTGCGCGGCGCGCGCTACGACGTGGCCTACAACCTGCACGGCGGGACGACCGCGACACTTTTGACGAGAGCATCGGGCGCGCGCCACCGCGTAGGCTACGCGAGTTACCAGTACAGCCGCCTCTACAACCACGCCGCGCCGCCTTCGTCAGAATTGTGGGGCAGAGAGAAGACGCACTCGGCCGAGCAGCAGTTGGCGCTACTGGGCTGGACGGGAGTGCCCGTCAGCGACCGCCCACGGACGCGCCTGGTCGTCACCGAAAGGGCCGCGGCGAGTGTTGGCGAGAGACTTCGCGCGGCGCAGTTGGATGAAGCAAAACCGCTCGCGCTCATCCACCCGGCAGCGGCCTTCGAGACGAAGCAATGGGCGGCCGCGAATTTCGCGCGCGTCGCCGAAGACCTCTCGGCCCGCGGCTTCCAGACGGTCGCCACCGTCGCGCCGAACGAGCAAAGGGTCGTCGCAGAGCTGAGCGAAAAATCGTCGGCCCCTATCATCGCTTTCACAGATTTGTCGCTCCCGGAAGTCACGGCGCTCGCCGCGCGCTCGCGCCTCTTCGTCGGCAACGACAGCGGGATCGCGCACATCGCGGCCGCCGTGCGCGTCCCTTCGGTCGTCATCTTCGGTTCGTCCAACGTCTCCCACTGGCGACCGTGGGCCGCCGCGCCTGCGGAAGTCGTCCGCGAGGAGCTGCCCTGCCAGCCCTGCCCCGGCTACACCTGCGCCGAGTTCGACGCGCCCGAGTGCATCCGCCGCGTCAAAGTCGAGAGCGTGTTGGCGGCAGTCCAGAGAGTCCTAGAGTGATGTCCGACGAGATGACTCAACAGCGCGCGGACGAAATCCTGCGCACGGCGAGCGAGCGCAACGTCGTCGTCTACGGCGACGTGATGCTGGACGAGTTCGTCTGGGGCGACGTGACGCGCATCAGCCCTGAGGCCCCTGTGCCCGTGGTGGACGTGCGGCGCGAGTCCGTGCGGCTGGGCGGCGCGGCCAACGTGCTGGCGAACTTGATTGCGTTGGGGGCGCGCGCGAGCGTGGTCGGCGTCGTCGGGGACGACCGTGCGGGAGCTTCCCTGCGCGCGGAGCTGAAAGAGGCCGGCGCGGCCGACGACACGCTGGTCGTCGAAGAGAGTCGGCCGACGACCGTCAAGACGCGCATCATCGCGCACAGCCAGTTGGTCGTGCGTGCTGACCGCGAGCGGCGCGCGCACGTGGACGCCGCGACGGAGGCGCGCATCGTCGAAGTCCTGGGCCGATTGATAGAGGGGGCTGACGCCTTCGTCGTTTCCGATTATGATAAAGGGGCGGTCACGCCGCGCGTCCTGGCGGAAGTCTTGCCCGCGGCCTACAGGCGCGGCGTCCCGGTGCTCGTTGACCCGAAGATACGCAACTTCGACGCCTACCGCCCGGCCACGCTCGTCACGCCGAACCACCACGAGGCGCTCCGGCTGACGAACACGGATGACCACACGGACGAGGGCCTCAAGCGCGCGGCGCATCTGCTCCGCGCCCGGCTCGATTGCGAGTCGGTCTTGATTACGCGCGGCGAGCGCGGCATGATGCTCCTGGAGAGTTACCACGAGCCGGTCTACGTTGCCACGGTCGCCCGCGAGGTTTACGATGTAACGGGCGCGGGCGACACCGTCATCGCCACGCTCGCCGCCGCGCTCGCGGCCCGCGCGTCGATGGTCGAGTCGGCCGTCCTCGCAAATCACGCCGCCGGCATCGTCGTCGGCAAAGTCGGTACTGCTACGGCAACAGCGCAGGAAGTAATCAACTCGATCCAGCGGGAAGCCTGAGGACAATCTCTCTTTAAGAGGTCTGAAGTAATGAAGAGTCGCCCCCAACTCGTCTGCGCGTGCGCGCTCGCGCTCCTCGCGCTCGTGCTCCTGCCCGCGTGTACGCGCAAGCCCGCCAAAGACGTTCTCAGAATCGGCATTGCGCGCAGCCTGACGCACATCGCCGTGGGCCAAAAATCGCGCCTCGTCGCCTACGAGGAGTACCGCGAGCAGGACGAAGACATAGACTCCGCGCACGCCGCCTCGATCCGCGACTTCCTGCGCGCGCCCATCACGGCCAGGTGGAGCGTGTCGGACGAGCAGACGGCGCAGGTCGCCGAGGATGGGACGCTGACGGGGCTCAAGCCGGGCCGCGTGACGCTCAAGACGGCGTGGGAGGGGCGCGAGGCAGAGGCGACCGTGGAGGTCGTCAGGGCCTTGCCCGTGGGGCCGCTGCCGCGTATGAGGACGGCCGCGTCGCGCTGCGCGCCGCAGGGCGTGGGCCTGAGCCTCGGCCGCGACCGCGCGCTGCGTTTCAGCCTGAGCTTCGACAACGACTGCGCGGACGTAGACCTGCAAGCCGAAGCGCCGGACAAGTCCTTGCCGTGGGAGTTCACTTTCAGCGGCGGCACGCTTGAGGTGACGAGCGCGCAGGGGCCTATCGTCAGCGGGCGCGCGCGGCTGAACGCAGGGGGCGACGTGGAGTTCACGGTCTGGACCGAGGGTGAGGGCGCTTTCCCGCTCTCGTTGCGGAACAAGACGGTGCTGCTCGTCGGCGACTCGATGGCGGAAGGCGTCGGCCCGTGGCTCGAAAAGAAGGTCGAGGCCGTGGGCGGCCGCTTCATCAACGGACAGGAGCGCAGCTCGACCATCATCTTCTGGCAGGGCGCCGGGAAGCTGCGCGAGAAACTGGCGCTCTACCGCCCCGACGTAGTCTTCATCGCGCTCGGCTCGAACGAAATCTTCATGACGAACCCGGAGGTGCGCGCGCCGCTGGTGCGTCAGATGGTTGAAGAGATAGGCGCGCGCCCGGCCTACTGGATCGGCCCGCCGAGCTGGAAGCCGGACAAGGGCCTGGTGCGCGTCATCGAAGAGAATTTTCAAGCCGGCCACTTCTACAACTCGAACTCGCTGGTCGTGCCGCGCGCCCCCGACGGCAAGCACCCGACCGCGCAGGGCTACAAGACCTGGACCGATTTAGTCTGGGACTGGTACGCACGCGCCGTCTAATTCAGCATTCCCTTGACTCAACCCTTTGCGCCTTACGTCTTACCTTTGCGCCTTTGCGAGAAACAGCCGTTCACGCAAAGGCGCAAAGTAAAAACTAAAGGCGCAAAGGGTTGAGTTTTAGTTTTGAAACGCTTTACTCTGTCTCTCTCCCCGCAATCGTAGATTGGTGCGAGTTGACATGAAGATTAAGAAGAACCGGACTTCCCCTTTCATCGCCCTGCTGTTGGTCTTCGCGCTCTGTGGCGGCGCGCTCGCCCAGGAAGCGCAGCGCGAGCGCAGGGTCGGGGCCTCGCAGCCGCAGCCCGCTCAGACGCCGACGCCGAAGCCCACCCCGACGCCGGCCGCGCAGGTTGGCGAGGGTTTCGGGCCGGGTACCGCCGCGAAGGCTGCGCGCGGAGGCGCGCCAAAGACCGTCGAGGAGTTGCGCGCGCGCATAGAGTCCGTGCTCAACAGCCCGGACCTCGCGCCGTCGCAGATGGCCGTCAAGGTGGTTTCGCTCGACACGGGCCGCACGCTCTTTGAGGAGAACGCGGAAAAACTGCTGCACCCGGCCTCGAACATGAAGATTTACACGGTGGCCGCCACGCTCGACCGGCTCGGCCCCGACTACCACTTCAAGACCTCGGCTTACGCGCCCGCAGGCCCGGACGCTTCTGGCACAATTCGCGGCGACCTCGTCATCTACGGCCGCGGCGATCCCTCGTTCGCGGCGAGCTTCAACAACGGCGACTACTACCGCGCCATCGACGACTTCGCGGCGCGCATCGCCGCCGCGGGCGTCAAGCGCGTCGAGGGCAACATCGTCGGCGACGAGAGCTACTTCACGGGAGGCCGCCTCGGCTACGGCTGGGAGTGGGACGACCTGCAATGGTACTTCGGCGCGGAGATTTCCGCGCTGACCGTCAACGACAACTCGCTCGACCTCTTCATCCGTCCGGGCCAGGACGTGGGCTCGCCGGCCGTCGTTACGACAGGCCCCGTCACGCCCGTCGTCCAGATCGTCAACCGCGCGACCACAGGCCCGCGCGGAACGCGCCGCAACCTCACCGTCCACCGCCCGCTCGGGACGAACATTATCGAAGTCAGCGGGAGCGTCCCGCTCGGCCTCGACCTCACGGACAAGGGTTTAATCGGGAGCGTCGCCGTCCCCAATCCCGCGCTCGCCTTCGTCTACATGCTGCGCTCGTCGCTCGCGTCCAAGGGCGTCACCGTCACGGGCCAGTCGCTCGTCGCCGACGCGAGCACGCGCCGGGCTCAGCCGCTCCGTGTGGAATCGCTCGTGGAAGTGGCGAGCGTACAGTCGCCCCCTTTGAGTGTCGTCATCGCCCAGACGATGAAGCCCAGCCAGAACCTGTACACGGAACTGCTGCTGCGCACGCTCGGCAAGACCAGCGCGCCGAACGGCACGCCCTCATCCCCCGAGCGCACGACCGTTGACGACGGCGTCGAGGCCGTCAAGACTTTCCTGCGCGGCGCTGGCGTCGAGCCGCGCGGCCAATTCGTCATGGCCGACGGTTCGGGCCTCTCGCGCCACAACTACATCACGGCGGGCGCGACCGTGCGGCTGCTCAGCTACATGGCGACGCACCGTTATGCAAACACCTTCCGCGACTCGATGCCGATTGCGGGCGTGGACGGGACTTTAAGGACGCGGCTGCGCGACACGCCCGCGCAGGGGAACATGCGGGCCAAAACTGGCACAATCAACGCCGTCGCCTCGCTCTCCGGCTACGTCACCAGCGCCGCGGGCGAGCGCCTGGTCTTCTCTATCATCCTCAACAACTACCCCGAAGAGTCCAGCTCGCGCCGGAGCCACATAGACGCCATCGCCGTCCTGCTCGCCTCCTTCGCCGGGCGTTCTTGAATTGAAGTAAGATGGGGCCTCAAACCATGACAGCTTCCAGACACAGCCTCCCTTTGATTCTCACTCTCATGTTCCTGTGCCTGGCCGTCGGCGCGCGGGCGCAGGGCCGCAGGCCGGACGCGCGGACGGTTGTCAGGAAGATGGCCGAGAGCTACGCGGCCTGCAAGTCGTATCAGGACACGGGCGTCGTCGAAACCATTTACCACGAGGAGACGGGCGGGCGCATAGACAAGATGCCCTTCAAGACCTACTTCAAGCGCCCCAGCCTGCTCCGCTTTGAATGGATTGACTATTTCCCACGGAAGGTCGGGCGAACGTCGGTCGTCTGGTCGGACGGAGCCAGCACCTTCACGTACTGGGAGCCGGACAAGTTCGAGAAGGAAGAGGACCTGAGCATGGGAATCGCGGGGGCGACCGGCGTCTCGCACGGCGCGGCCCACACGGTCCCGCGCCTCCTGCTCCCGGTGGGAATCGGAGGCTTCGCCCTGACCGATTTGAAGGACCTCACGCTCGTCGGCGAGGAAGTCTTCGAGGGCGAGCCGTGCTACAAGATAACCGGCAAGCACCCGAACGGCGACGTGCATGAACTCTGGATCAGCAAAAGGGACTTTCTGCTCCGCAAAGAGAGGACGGAGACGCCCGGCCTTGACGGCGAGTCGGTCACGGAGGAGGAGATTCACAGGGGCGTCAAAATCAACCAGCCGATTGCCGACGAGGTCTTCAAGTTCAAACCACCCATCCCTCTCAGCACCGACAAGGAGCCTCTGCCGGACACGCCGCCTCCGAGCGACGAGGTCGTGACCTGGACTGAATTCCTCTCGGAGGAGGGGCGCTTCAAGGTCTTGCTCCCGGCGAAGCCGACCACGCAGACTTTGACGCTGGAGACTCCGAAAGGCCAGATCGTTCACCACGGCTTCATAGCGTCCAAGGGAGGAATCTTCTGCATCATAGACTACGCGGATGTCCCTAGCGGGACGGCCGACGCCGCACAGATCAAGGAGCTGTTCGACACGGCGCGCGACGAGTTTCTCAAGGGCGTCGAAGGCAAGCTCTTGAGCGAGACGGCCATCAAGCTCGACGGGCACCCCGGCCGGGAAGTCGTGGCCGACCTGGGGAGCGGCGGAAAGGGCAGGATCAGGTTTTATTTGATTAACGAGCGGTTCTACCAACTGGCCGTCATGCATCTCCGGTTCAAGCTGCTGGGCGAGCCCGACGGCGAAGACCCCGCCGTCAAGTTTTTCGACTCCTTCAAAATCGTCGGCGACACCAAGCGAGTGGCGCGCCTTTATAAAGCCGCGCCGATGTGGCACAATCATTCCCGCCCGCGAGGAACCCGGCCAGCAGCGGTTGACCATCCGGCAGGGTAATAAACTCCACACACGATTCTGGCGCTCCATGCAGTTCATCAAATTTCAAGGCTTCGGCAACGATTATCTGGTCTTCGAGGCGGAGGGCCTCGCCGGCGTCGGCTCGCTGAACGACTTCGCCCGGAGCCTTTGCGACCGGCACTACGGCGCGGGGGCCGACGGCATCACGGTCGTGCGCCCGGCCGACGGCAATGAGGCGGACTTCTCCGTCCGCATCTTCAACGCCGACGGGAGCGAGGCCGGGCTCTCTGGAAACGGGACGCGCTGCACGGTCGCCTACCTCCACTATCAGGGCCTCTGGTCTGAGGACGAGCTGCGACTGAAGACGCGCGCCGGGGTCAAACGCTACCGCCTGCGCGAGACAGAAGCGCGCGGGCACTACTGGTTCGAGTCGGAACTGGGCCAGCCGGGTTTTAGTAGTGAAGAGATTCCGATGCTGACGGACGGCCCGCGCAAGCGCGTGACAAACTACCCGCTCGCGGTCGAGGGGAAGACTGTTCAAGTGACGGCGCTCTCGATGGGCAACCCGAACTGCTGCATCTTCGTGGACGACTTCGACGAGTTGGACTGGCGGCGGATGGGCCGACTCATCGAGCGGCACGAGCAATTCCCGGACAGGACGAACGTCGTCTTCGTGCGCGTCCAGGACCGCGGCAACATCGAAATCCGGCTCTGGGAGCGCGGCGTCGGCGAGACCTTCTCGTCGGGCACCTGCTCCTGCGCGGCGGCCGTCGCCGCCGCGATTAACGACCACACAGACCGCCGCGTCAACGTCCACACGCCCGGCGGCTTGATAGAAGTTCTCTGGCGAGAAGACGACGACGAAGTCGTCATGACGGGCCGCGCCGACGTGGTCTACAGCGGAAAAGCAATGATGAATGCGGAATGATGAATGATGAATTAAATTCTTTTCATTCATCATTCATCGTTCCGCATTCATCATTTAAGAAGATTTGCCCCATGAAGAAATCTGAAGTTAGCTTGTTAGCGTGTCTGGTCGCCGTGCTGCTCCTCAACGGCTGCGGCGGGAAGGCGCAGGAGAGGGCCGCCGACTCGGACGTGCGCCCGGCCGCGACGGTGCGCGCGCGGCCCGTGGTCGCGACGTGGCTCGGCAACCCTGCGCGGACGTTTTACGGGTCGGGGCCGTGGGCCGCAGGCCCGCTCGAAGTCGTCTGGAAGTTTAAGACGAAGTCCATCAGCGGGCGTCTGCACAAAGACCCCTGGGGCGGGACGAGCTGGCCGGGCCAGCCTTCGGTCAACGGGGACCGCGTCTACTTCGGCTCGGCCGACGGCAACGTCTACTGCCTGAGCACGAAGGACGGCTCGCTCATCTGGAAGTTCCAGGGGCTCGACAGCATGAAGGCGACGCCGACGATTGTCGGCGACCGCATCCTGGCGAGCGGCCTCGATCACTACCTCTACTGCCTGGACGCCGACGACGGCTCGGTCATCTGGAAGTTCAAAGCCGGTTTCGAGATTGACGGGTCCGTGGCGGCCGTGGACGGGCGGCTCTACTTCGGCTGCGAGGACGGCTTCTTCTACTGCCTCAACTTCGAGGACGGCTCGCTCGTCTACAAGGTCGGCCGCCTCGGCTCTATGGAGGGCAGTTGCTCCGTACACGACGGGCGCATCTATATTGGCACAGAACAGGGCGACCTCTTCTGCCTGAACCAGGAGGACGGCAAGACCATCTGGAAGGCGCGCATCGGCGCCGACTCCGACTCGACGCCGGCCGTGGCGAACGGACTTGTGTACACGGCGGCCGAGGATGGGAACGTGAGCGCGTACCGTCAGGAGACGGGCGAGCGCGTCTGGACGTTCAAGACGGGCGGCGGAATTTGGGCCAGCCCCATCTACCTCGACGGCAATCTCTACATCGGTTCGAGCGACCGCAATCTTTACTGCCTGAAGGCCGAGACCGGCCGCGTCGTCTGGCGCTACCAGACGCGCGGCCCCATCTGGGGCACGTCGCCCGTGGTCGATGGGCGCGTCGTCTTCGGCGATAAGGCCGGCTGGGTCTACCAACTCTCGGCCGCGGACGGAAAATTAATTTCCGACATACGCATCGGCGAGAACATCAACTCCACGCCCGCCATCTCCGAAGGCCGCATCTACCTGGGAGCCTTCAACGGCGACCTGCACGGAATTGGGAACAGTGGTCAGTAGTCAGTGGTCAGTGGTCAGTTAAAGGCAAAGACGGTTTTTAACTGACCACCGACCACTGACCACTGACCACTTCTTTTATGATTTACCTGATAGACAACACGATTGACGGGCAGGGGGTGAGCCCGCGGGAGATAGGGGCGGCGCTCAAGGCTCTGCGGCCGGAGACGCCTGTCGTCGTCGAGCGTTTTCTTGACGCGTCCATGGCGCGCGTGCAGGAGCTTCAGCCTTCGCACATCATCCTGAGCGGGCAGAGCCACCCGTGGACGCTCTACTCTGAGGAGTCGCTGGGCGGAGTTTTTGAAGTCATACGCGAGGCTGAGCAGCCTACCTTAGGCGTCTGCGGCGGCCACCAGCAGATCGCGCTCTGCTACGGCGCGGCGGTGGGCTTGATGAAGCGCATCGGTCCGGGCGAGGGCTACGACGGCGCGCTGCGCGAGCGCGGCTTCCAGGAGGTCGAGGCCGACGGCGACCCTCTCTTCGTGGGGCTTCCGCCGCGCGTGACGGTCTGGCATTCGCACTGCGACGAGGTCAAGGAGTTGCCCACGGATTTCGAGCTGACGGCCTCGAACGAGACCTGCCGGATTCAGGCCATGCGCCACACCTCGCGCCCACTCTTCGGCGTGCAGTTCCACCCAGAACTCTTCGACGCGGAACACCCACACGGCGCACGCGTCCTCGAAAACTTCCTGAGTCTCTAAGCGTCCACCATTTTCCTTAGCGCCTTTGCGTCTTGGCGTGAGGCTCCCCCGGTGTAGACGAATCAGAATCTCAAGCTGAACCACTACCAAAGCTTTCGCCTTTGACCGTTCCCGCGCGGCGCGTGCTAAGATGCGTGGACTGATTTCTCTCTTGATTCTGACATGTTCGAGCTGAGCCTTTTCAAGTTGCTCGTGTGGGCGGCGTGGGCGAGCGCCTTCGGCTGGCTCGTCGTGCTGCTCGTCACCCTCCGCGGCCTCGCGCGCCACAAGCCTCTGAAGCCTGCGGCGGCCCCGCGCACGCGGCTCACTGCGGACGAAGCGCCGCTCGTCTCCGTGCTCGTCCCGGCGCGCAACGAAGAGGGGCGGGTGCTCGCGGACTGTATCCGCTCGATTCTCTCGCAGGACTACGAGCGCTTTGAGGTCGTGGCGGTTGACGACCGCTCGACCGACGCGACTGGCACAATTCTTCGCGCCATTGCGCGGAGCGACGAGCGCCTGCGCGTGATTGACGGCGCGGAGCCGCCCGCGGGGTGGCTCGGCAAACCCTTCGCCTTGCAGCAGGCGCTCGACGCGGCGCGCGGTGAGTGGGCGCTGGCGACCGACGCCGATATGATTTTCGACGCTTCGGCGCTGCGCACGGCGCTCGACTACGCACGGGAGCGTCAACTAGACGCCCTGACCTTCATCCCACACTTCGAGTCGCGCTCGTTCTGGGAGCGCGTCATCATCCCCACTTGGTCCTGGGTCATGCTGATGTACGTGCTCTGCTACAGGGTCGAGAGCGCGCGCACGCGCGAGGCCGTCGGCATCGGCGGCTTTTTCCTGATGCGCCGCGGCGCGCTCGACATGGTCGGCGGCTATCGCGCGCTGAGAGACGAAGTGATGGAGGACATGCGCCTGGCCGAGAGGCTCAAGCAGGCGGGCGCGCGCATCGGTTTCCGCTACGCGCCAGACCTTTTGCGCACGCGCATGTACACCAACTTCCGCGAGATGTGGGAGTGCAGCACGAAGAACTGGTTTTCGGGGATGAAGTTCTCGGCGGGGCTCGCGCTCTGCGCGGTCCTGAGCGTCTACCTCTTCGCTGTCGCGCCGCCCCTCGCGGCTATCGCCTGCGCCGTCAGGCTGCTCGCGGGCGCAGGCTCCTGGCTCTTGTTCGTCCCGCTCCTCCTGACGTGGGCCACGCAGGTGGCAATCATCGCGGCGCTCAACAGGAGGTGTAAAGTTCCTTTCGCCTACGCCCTCGTCACGCCTTTGGGCTTGGCGACGCTCTACACGATGCTGTTAGATTCGACCGTCAGGATTGTGACGGGGAGGGGCGTGACCTGGAAGGGCCGCAAAGTTTACGAACGCGGGGGCGGCGTGCGCCCGCCGCGCCTGAGACATCAGACGATCAACCTACCTTTCGCAGATGAATAAATCGAACCAGGACATTCCCTACGCGGAGCCGCTCGTGGAGGTCAGGCGCGGCTCGATCACGGAGTCGCGCCACCGCGGCCACGTCGTCGCCGTGGACGGAGACGGGCAGATAGTCGCTTCACTAGGCGCGCCGCACACGGTCACGTTCCTGCGCTCCTCCTCCAAGCCGCACCAGGCCGTCCCGCTCGTCGCCTCGGGCGCGGCCGACCGCTTCGGCTTCACGGAGAAGGAGGTCGCCCTGGCTTGCGCCTCGCACAACGGCGAGTCCATCCACACGGAGACCGTGGCGGGGATGCTGCGGAAGATCGGCATGGACGTCGGCGCGCTCAAGTGCGGCGCGCACGAGCCGTACAGCGTGGAGGCTGCGCGCGGGTTGCGGGAGCGTGGCGAGGAGCCAACGGCGCTGCACAACAACTGCTCTGGCAAGCACACGGGGATGCTCGCGCTCGCGCTCCACCTGGGCGCGCCGACCGAGACTTACGACCGGCCGGAGAACGGCGTGCAACTGGCAATCGTCCGCGCGGTGGCCCAATTTTCGGGCGTGCCCGTGGAGGACATAGCCGTCGGCGTGGACGGCTGCGGCGTGCCGACCTTCGGCGTGACGGTGCGCGCGATGGCCCTGATGTACGCGCGGCTGGTGGCCCCGCCCGAAGATTTCGACGAGGCGACGCGGGACGCGGCCCGGCGCATCGTCGCCGCGATGACGGAGTACCCGGAGATGATAGGGGGCCGCGCCGAGAGGCTCGATACGGTCATCATGCGGGCCGCCGAGGGGCGGCTCGTCTCGAAGGTGGGGGCCGAAGGGGTCTACACGGCGGGCGTGCTCCCGTGCGCGGAGTGGCCGCGCGGCCTGGGGCTAGCGCTCAAGATAGAGGACGGCGAGGACCGCCGCGCGCGCCCCACCGTCGTCATCGAAAGCCTGCGGCAGCTCGGCGTCTTACAGAATGAGGCGCTCGAAGCCGTCAGCCCCTACGCGAGCTTCCCCATCACGAACCGCCGCGGCGACACCGTCGGCGAGGTGCGCACGTCGTTCGAGCTGGAAAGGCAGGGATGAGGGATGAGGGATGAAATAAAAACAGAGGTCTTTACTTCATCCCTCATCCCTCATCCCTCATTATTTTATGTCGAGTCCTGATTCAATGGCCCCGCCGCCGCTCGGGCGCGGGCCGCTCAATGCTTCGGCGCTGGCGGACGTGATTCAGTGGTTTCTGGATCACGACCGGCGCGTCGGCGTCATCCGCCACCCCAAGGTCGAGGAGCTGTTCCACTGGAAGCAGGAGCAGGCGCGCGGCTCCGGCGAGGGCGTCTACGAGTTCGAGCACGCCGAAGACCGCCTCGCCATAGGCGTCATGCAGGCGCTCGGCGAGCACGAAGGCGAGCCCCAGCTTCACGCCTGGATTAGCCAGCTCCTCAACGCGCTCGACGACGCCGTCAAGACCAACGAAGAGATGGCCCAGGCATACAAGCTCGACGCCGAAGCGACCTCGACCGTCGAAGAGTCCTCGAAGATTCCGACGGCCACCGGGCGCAAGGTCTACCTCACCTGCTGCTGGCTCGAAGTACTCTGCACGGCCGAGCTGCGCATCATGGGCTGGGTCTACCAGGAACTCTACGGCAAACCTTTTCAGCCTTGATTAAGGGAAGACTCCCAGCCGCGCCCATTGGAGCCGCGCCTTCAACTGCACCTCTCGATTCATCCGCAAGCGCGCGACGGTCGCCCTGCCGACCTCAGTTAGACCTCGAATCACTCCTGTCTCAGCGACGACCTCGAAATGCTCTGCCCAGACATCGCGGCGCGGGTGATATAGACTGACCTCGTTCTGCGTCACCTCGTCAAAGCCCGTCAGGTGAGCCGACTTGTAGATGTTGCAGGAGCGACAGGCGAGCGCGAGGTTGTCTTCTTCGTCCGTGCCGGCTTCAGCCTGCGGTTGGACGTGCTCGACCTCGAAAGGGAAATTGAAGACGACTTCAGGGGCGTGACAATATTCGCAACGGTGCGCGGCGCGGTGTGCTACGGCGGGGTAGCGCGGATTCATCGAGCCTTGGACGGCTCCTTCTGCTCAACGTTGTCAGCCGAGGACTTCTCTGCGGCTCGCTTCAGCGCCGCATCCCGACGCCGTAAGAGGCCCCAGAGACTAGCCTCGGCGGCTAAGCTGATGATTAGGGTGAGAAGGATAATTTCGAAGTAAATGCTTATGAAGGAAAGAGGGCTAACTACCGTCAGCAGGAATAACAGGAGTAAGCCGAGGGCCTGTGCTATCGAATTCCCTATCTGAAATCTTGAGACGAGCCGGCCCTCCCGCTCGTGTCGTGCCGCCAGCATCGCCCCCTCTTCCATCAGCTCCACGATAGAGCGGCGCATTGCTCTCGATACTTCGAGGTCGCGCCTTGTCTGCTTGGCGCGCTCGGTCGAACCTTGCACTTCCTCGTCAACGAGCCTTTCCAGTTCGGCTTGCTCTCCCGGCGATAAGGCTTCGCCCGTCTCGCGGGCTGCGTGCCAGCGGGCCATCAAGGCGGAGAGGTGGTCGCGCTGCGCGGCGGAAAAGAATTGGTCGGGCTGGAACGGTTGAATGATGACGGGCGCGGCAGCCTCATCGGCGGTCAACTGCGCGGTCAGCGCGTCGAGCGCCTCGCCCGCCGTCCGCCCGGTCGCTTTGTGCCCGGCGGTGACCGCGCTGAAGGTCGTCAGATTGTCTGCGCCCGGTTCAGGCAGAATAGCAATCGTAGCCATCTTCACACCCCGCTCGGCCCCAATAATATCATAACGGCAGCCGCGCCCGGAGCCTCCACTCTAAAGGCTAACGGCCGAGGAGTAGAGCGTTGTGCCTCGTACTCTTCGGCCGTCCGTGTGTTTTCAGTCCCTTTACTTTAGGTCTTCGGGGCCGCCATCACTCTGATCGCCGGGAAGCGGCCTTTCTGCTGGCGCTGTAGGATTCTGTTGTCGATCAGCGACTTCTTCATGAGCTTGAATTGGTATGTGACATCTTTCTCGCTCAGGGCCGCGGCGACGGGGGCCATGGGCGGGAGTGGCGCGAAGCTCAGGGTGTTGGCCGGGGCCGAGTGCGCGTGCGGTACGGCCTTCGCGGCGCGCGCAGGCTGCGGCTCTGGCACATTCTCCGCGATCTCCGAGAAGTTGAAGTTCGCGTCTTTGAGGCCCTCCAGAATGGCGCGCTCGACGATCTCTGTGTCAGCCTGGGTCTTGCGGAGCGCGTGGGCGATCAGGCCCTGTGCGCGCGGCTGCGTCCGCTGGCGGCGCGCGGTGGCCCTCGGCTTGCGCGGCACGCTGTAGCTCACCAGCTCCAGCTTCTCCTGGTTGCGCTCGTCGGGGCAGGGCGAGGCGTAGTGCGCGGGGGCCGCCTCCTCGGCGGCGATTAGCTCCACCTCGGCAGGCCCTGCGGGGCGCATGACCATGCTCCAGAATTTCATCTGGGCCTTCTGCTGCGCCACCTCCAGCAGATTGCCTAGCTCCTGCCAGGCCCGCGGCGTGCCGATCAGCGCAATCGCCGCCATGCATACTACGGTGAGCCGTCTGCTTTTCATGATTTCCACCCCAATCTTCCGGCCCAAAAGCCTTGTTTTATCGTTCTACAGAGGTTAACACCGCCGCTTTTGCCTTTGTGGCAAAATAAATCACTTGTCATTTTATTACGAACCGGCCGCGGCCGAGTTCCAATTCTTTCGCTCGACGCGGACGCCCCTTCTGGGTATATTGTCCGCACCGCGTATTAATCACTAGGAGGGAATCATGGAAGAGAACGAAGGACAGGCCCCAAGCGGGGCGGGCGAACAGCAGCAGGAGGAGGCTAGCCCTTCCGAAAAACTGGAAGGCACGCCGCCGGAAGGCTCCCTCGTCCCAGGCTCCGAAAACCCGGAGAGCGTAGAGATCAAAGATGAGAAGAGCCCCAACACGGAGTGAGCCCGCGGGGCGCGGGACAGAGATTTTATGCGTTACCTTCTGCCGCTCCTCTTCGTTGCATTGACGTGCGGCCCGGCCCACAGTTTCCGTGGCGCGCAGTCGGACGCCTCCACGGACTCGGGTGGAGGCGTCGGCGTGGCCGTCACAGGCTCGCTCGCCGAATTGAAGAACAGGCGGCGCGTGCTGCTGCTCGTGCGACGCAGCAATGTGGTCGATAGCCGCGGCGGCACGGAGTCGCTGTTGAAGGAGATTGACGCCGGCGAGACGTTCCGCTACCCGCGCATCTACAACCTGCTCGCGGACCACCTCAACAGGTACATGAACAAGTACCACAGCATCACGTCCGTGATGAACGCCCGCGAGGCCGAGATCATAGTCTTCTTCAACCTGCTGGAGTATCGACGCCTGCTCGGCCGCGCTTACCCCTACGGCGAGCTTTTCGTCATCCTCAACGACAAGGCGCGGCCGCGCGTCGTCTGGAAGACACGCAAGAGCCCGCTCTGGGCCGAAGACGCCGTCAAGGATTTAATCAGAGACTTGAAGACCGTCCGCGGGGAGGGGTAGAGCCGTTCGCCTTCAGCGGTTCTCCTGCCGCGCCAGCGCTGCACGACGCCGCGCGATCAGCCCCGCCCCCACGACGCCGATAGACGCCCCTACGCCGCCACCCACCACGCGCGGCGACAGACCGAACAGCCAGCTCATCAGGCCGAGCAGCAAACCCGTCAAGACCCCCACCACGATCAACGTCACGATAATCGTTCCCCACCCAGGCGCCTCCGTATCGGCTTTCTCCATCAGCACCGTCCTCCCACTCGTTAACAACTCGCCGGCCTACTCTGATGCGCTTTGATTTCCAATCATTCCCCCGGTCAGCACACCGACTATTATCGAGTACGATAGCCAGTATTTTGTTCTCCACGCGATCGGCTCCTCGCCAGTTATTATCATGTTCACGAACGCCCAGACGATTGACGCAGCGACAGCCGAGCAGACCACCCCGACAACGGCCCTCATCAGGAGGCCGTAACTCTTTTTAGTTATCGCGTGAAACTCCACCACCACCCACCCGGCAACCATTCCGACCGCCGTCGATATAGGCACGACAAAGAGCGCTGTGAGGAAGAAGGTGTACAGTATGTTAGCGTCCCGGCGCGCGAATGCTGACAGCAGCAAGACCCACAGGAGACCGCCGGCGGCCCCGCCGAGCGCGCCGCGCCACAATAATCTCTGGCTGCTTCTCTTCATTCTGACCTCGGCGCTTCGTGCCACTTACGCAGCAGGCTTTGCTCTTTGTCAGGATCAAGCCCGGCCTTCAATCCTTCGTCCGGGCGCTCCGTTTTGTGCCAGGCCAGCGTGTCTCTGATAGTCTCACTCAGCGGGCGTAGGCGAAGGCCGGAGCCGAAGGCTTTATCACAGTTGATGAACATAAAGCCCTTTATCTGCGGCGCGGCTTCCTCCGGCAGCCACAAGGGCATCTCGCCCCACGCGGCGACCTTCTCCCACAGCAGAAAACCGTCATCGACCCACGTAAAAGAAGCGTCACTCCCGCTCACCGCTCTACATTCCTCAAGCGCCCTTCCCATCGTCAAGTCGTGAGTCAAGCCGTTGGCGTTATAGACGCCCGTCGCCCCGCGCTCAATCATCCTCACGGTCCACTCCGCCAGGTCGCGTGCGTCGATCAACTGTAGGTAGCGGCCAGGGCGGCCAGGGGCCAGGACTTCGCCCCCGCGGGCGACGCGCACAACCCAGTAAGTGAAACGATCCGTGTAATCGTCAGGGCCGACGATTAAGCCCGGACGAATGACGAGCGTTCGTCCGGGCAAGACTTCTTCGGCCTCGCGCTCGCACAGGGCCTTCAACCCGGCGTACATTTCTCCGTAAGTCACCGCAGAGGGCTGCCCAGACGAGTCAATCGCGTTCGCCTCTTCCAACTGCTCGCCCGTCAGCGTGGCGACCGGAGCAGTCTCGTCCACACCCGGCCGGCTCACGTCCGCGTAGACGGAAAGACTTGAGATGAAAACGTAACGCTCTACTGATTGGGACAAGGTTTCCGCCGCCGCCCTGACCGCGCGCGGCAGATACCCGCAAGTGTCAACGACCGCGTCCCAGCGGCGGCCACGGAGTTTATCGAGGTCGCTGTGTCGATCCCCGTGAATCGCCTCGACGCCCGTCAAAGCCACAGACGCATGCTTCCCCCGATTGAACAGCGTGACCTCATGCTGACGCGCGAGCGCCGCCTCGACCAGATGACGGCCGACGAATCTTGTCCCGCCGAGAATCAAGAGTTTCATCAAATTTACAATGAGTTGTTAGGCGGCTAAGGGAGGGGATTATTCAACTACCAATTCTGGCACACATTCGTCTTCGTACTTTTCGATTAACACACCAATAATTTCCATCAGCGACGCTAGCGGGTGCGACTCATCTTCGCCAATTTCGTCGACCAGATCATCCAGCAACGCCACGAGCCGCCGATATTCTTCTTCCGTATGCGGGACGAATACTGTGCCAGCCAGTGAGGACCAAGCATCTGCTGTTTTATTCACATCAAGATTCTGCATAACTTATGCCTTCCACGTCCCCTCATCATATTCGGCGTGAGTTAGCACAGCACGAATATAAATCTTCTTCCGATTATAGTGAATTGCTGCGATTAAGCGAACCTTGTTGCCGCCGATATTAAAGACTGTAAGCTTACCGACCGGGTCGGCCGATGAGAATACCGCTCGCAACTCGGCAAGATTCGAGAAATTATTGTGCTTCGCCAAATTATACCATTGAGCTAAAGCCGTTTTCGTTTCGGGATACTTCTGGGCAAATTCGTTGAGCCGTTTGCGAGTAATCACATGCATAAGAGAATAACGCTAATTGATTTACAATCGCTGTCGCCCGGTGGCCCCGCTCGCGCTAATTACCGGCCGACGCTGCCGCGGCCTCTGCATCAGCGTCGAGCAGATCGGGAACGGCGCGTGACTGCCGGAGGACTTTTAATCAACGGTCTTGCGGCCGTCGATGATGGCGGGGCGGATGCGGTAGAGGACGACTTCGTTGGCGCGGCCCCAGGCGTCTAGCTGTGTGCGGTTGAGGGCGGGCGTCAGGGTCGGGTTGGTGCGGGTGATGTGTTGCATGGCGCTCTCGCGCTCCTCCTGCGCGGTGATGCGCTCGGCCCGGCCCGTGACCATCACGCTCTGCCAACTGCGCGGGCTCTCGACCTCCTCGACTTGCAGGCACACTTCCGGGTTGACCTCTATGAAGTTGGTCTTCATGCCTTCGGTCGTGAAGAGGTACAGAGATTCGCCGTCGTAGGCGTAGTTCATGGGCACGACGTAGGGGCGGCCCTCGCGCGCGCAGCCCAGGTGCCCGAAGCCTACACGGCTCAGCAGCGCCTTCATCTCCTCAAGCGGCATGTCTTCGACTTTCAGCATTTTCTCTCTCCTCCAAAAACTTCGTTTTTAACTCCCCTGCCCGCGCAGGCTTTCGTAACTGCGCCGCAGAATCTCGGCGGACGCGCGCAGCCCCCGGCGCTCGTCTTCGTTGAGCGGCAGTTCGACGACGCCCGCCACGCCGTCGCGGCCGACGACCGCCGGCAGGCTCATGTAGATGCCCTCTATCCCATACTGGCCGCGCATCAGCGTCGAGACGGGCAGGACCGTGCGCTCGTCGCCGAGCACGGCCTCACAGATGCGCAGGACGCACGAGGCGATGGCGTGCGATGTGTAGCCCTTGCGCTCGATGATGTCGGGCGCAGCGCGGCGCACGCGGGCCAAAAGCTGCTCGAAGTCCGGGCAGCCCTGCGCCTCGCAGTAGTCCTTGAGCGGGACGCCCGCGACGTGGGCCGCGCTCCACGCGGCGATCTCCGAGTCGCCGTGCTCGCCGACGATGTAGGCGTGTATCGAGCGCGCCTCGATGCGCAACTTGGCGGCGAGCATCGCGCGCAGCCGCGCCGTGTCGAGCACCGTGCCAGAGCCCATGACGCGCCCGACGGCCAGGCCAGACTCCTCCTGCGCCACCTGCGCGAGGATGTCCACGGGGTTGGTCGTCATCAGGATGACGCCCGCGAAGCCTTCGGCCATGAGCGCACGGACGCAGTCGCGCACGACCGTGACGTTGCGGCCGAGGAGGTCCAGGCGTGTCTCGCCGGGTCGGCCCCCGACGCCCGCGGCGATGACCGCGATGGCGGCCCGCGCCGCGTCCGCGTAGTCGCCCGCCCACACGGCCACGGGGCGCGCGAGCGAGACGGCGTGCTGCAAGTCCATCGCCTCGCCCTCCGCGCGTTTGCGGTCTGCGTCGAGGAGGACTATCTCGCGCGCCGAGCGGCTCATCAGGAGCGCGTAGGCGCTCGCCGCGCCGACGTGGCCCGCGCCGATGACGGCGACGCGCCGCGCGATGGTGGTCGAAGTCTCCGCAGTGTTCGTCATCAATCTATTCTAACGCGGGCTCAGCCGGTAGAGGGCCGTGCGGAGGACGTAGCCGTACTGGTACGACGTGCCGCTGATCTCTTCGCCGCCCTGCGCCCGCGACAGAAAAGCGCGGACGAACGGGTGATCTCCCCTGGCCTTCCACTCGGCCCCCTCGCAGCCCTGGTTCATGTTGCCGTAGCCCGTGAGAAGCTCGAAAGTCTGTGCGGTCGTGCGCGGGCTCCAGACGGTCAGGTAGGCCGGCGTCGGCAGCTCGACTTTTTCAGCTTCGCCGGTGGGGCGGCACGTCCCCGTAAGCTCGAAGCCTCTGCCCTTCAGCCGCCCGTGCGTTCCCTTCGAGTCGCGCCAGAAGCTCACGTCCGCCTCATTCACGGGGAAACCTTTCTCGCGCATGTGGCGCGCGAGCTTGGCATCCGAAATCCACGTCCCCAACGCGATGAGCTGTCCGCCGCGGGCGCGCGGGTCGTTCGTTTCGGGGCGCGCCAAGTACGCGTACCAGACGGCGATGCCGCCGCGCTTGCCGAAGCGCGCCTGTTGTCCGTCAACGCTGTAGCTGTCGGCGTGTATGATCTCGAAGTAGCCGCGCGCCCAGGAGCCGTGCTCCGGGTGTCCGCGTAAATACTCTGCCACCGCAGGGTCGCGCGTCGCGTACTCCTGTAGCGTGCGGAAGCGCAGGCCGTCCGGCAGTCGGTCTTTGTGCGCCGCCGGGTCGAACGTGACGTAGACCACCAACTCGCTGCTCAGGCCCTGCTCGGTCGTGCTCAGCGCGCCCGCCGGGAGTTCGCCGAACTGCTGCGCCGGGACGGTCGCGCCGCACGCCAGAAGCGCAAGCACGCCGAAAAGGGACCGCCGGAAGCGCCGCACGAGGCTCGTCATTTTCTGGTGAGCAGGAAAATGGACAGAATCACTATCCCTATGACGCCGGTGATAATCAGGATCAAGAGCAGCGTCCCGGCCAGCCCGCTCTTGGCAGGGACCTCCGCCAAATCTTCCTTGACCTTGTCTGCGGCGTCCGACAAAGGTTTCTCAGTCTTAGCCAATGGTTGCGGTCCCCCTTACTCGACCCGCTCGACATCGAAGATCAGCTTCTCGCCCGCGAGCGGGTGGTTCGCGTCGAGCGTGATGGACTCTTCCGTGACTTCCGTGATGGCGACGGGAATCTGGTTGCCGTCCGGGAGCTGCATCACTAGGTTCATCCCGACGCGCGGCTCCGTGTCCAGATTGAGCCCCTCGCGCGGGATGGTCTGGACGAGGTTCTCAATCCGCTCGCCGTAGGCTTCGGCGCTCTCAATCTCAATCCGCTTTTTATCTCCGACGCTCATGCCCTCGACGCCGTCGTCGAAGCCTTTGATGACTTCGCCCGCGCCGACTTTGAACTCCAGCGGGTCGCCGCCCTCCGACGAGTCGAAGACCTGGCCGTCCGCGAGTCGTCCCGTGTAGTGAACGTGTACCGTGTCGCCCTTTTGAGCTTGCTCTGGCATAATCTCTCCACTTGGTCTATTGGTTTGTGGCTTGTGCCGGCAAGCATCGCACAAAGAATTGCAGAAAGCCAGCGCGCCACTCCCGACTTCGGTCTCCCCTATGCCCCGACTTTTAACGGACTATTTTTATGAAGAAACACTCCTCGCTCGCCCTCTTCCTCGCCCTCTCGCTGTTCGTCACGGCCCTCGGCCAGGACCCGCGGGGCACGCCCGCGCCGCAGCAGGGCGCTGACGACGACGAGGTGGTACGCATCACGACCAACCTCGTGCAGGTGGACGCCGTCGTCACGGACAAGAACGGTAAACTCGTCACAGACCTCAAGCCCGAAGATGTCGAAATCTTCGAGGACGGACGCCCGCAGAAGATTACTAACTTCTCCTTCGTTGCGACCACGACGGACGCGCCGCCGGAGGCCCCACGGAGCGCGCCAGCCGACAAGAACGCGCCGCCCGTGCCGCCCGTGCCCCTCAAGCCGGAGCAGGTGCGCCGCACGGTCGCGCTCGTCGTTGACGACCTGGGGCTCTCCTTCGAGAGCACCTACTATGTCAGGCAGGCGCTCAAGAAGTTCGTTGACAAGCAGCTTCAGCCGGGCGACCTCGTCGCCATCATCCGCACGGCGGGCGGCATGGGCGCGTTGCAGCAGTTCACCTCCGACCGCCGCCAGCTCTATGCCGCCATCGACCGCGTCAAGTGGTATCCGATGGGGCGCGCCGGCGTCGGCGCGTTCGCGCCCCTCGAAAGCGACCCGACGCTGCGCATGCGCAACGATGCGCGCCGGATGGCCGCCGGCCGGCCCGGCAGTGCGGAACAGCGGAGCTTAAAAGATGAGGAGGACGACCCCGCTGGCGAGTCGCGGCAAGAGCTGGATCAGTTCCGCGAAGACCTCTTCGCCGTCGGCACGCTCGGCGCGCTCAACTACGTCGTGCGCGGGATGCGCGACCTGCCCGGCCGCAAGTCCGTCCTGCTGATGTCGGACGGGTTCAAGATTTTCAACCGCGACGACCCCTCGCGCAGCACGCGCGTGCTCGACTCGCTGCGCCGCCTGACGGACCTCGCCAACCGCTCCTCTGTCGTCGTCTACACGATGGACGCGCGCGGCCTACAGGTGCTCGGCCTGACGGCCGCCGACAACACTTCCGACTACACGCCCGAGCAGGTGGAACAGCGCCTCTCGGATCGCCGCAACGACTTCCTCGACTCGCAGGAGGGCCTCGACTACATCTCGCGCCAGACAGGCGGCTTCGCTATCCGCAACAACAACGACCTGAGCGCGGGCATCCAGCGCGTGCTCGAAGACCAGAAGGGCTATTACCTCATCGGCTACCGACCCGAAGAATCAACCTTCGACCCGGCGACGGGCCGCCGCAAGTTTCACCGCATCACGCTCAAGTTCAAGCGGCCAGGACTCAAGCACCGGACGCGCACAGGCTTCTACGGCGTGACGGACGAGGAGGCGCGCCCGAACAACCTGACGCGCGAGCAGCAGCTCACGCACGCCATCACCTCGCCCTTCGGGACGGGCGGCATTCAGGTGCGCCTGACCTCCGTCTACGTCAACGACGCGAAGGCGGGCAGCTTCGTGCGCTCGCTCTTCCACATCGCGGGGCGCGACCTGACGTTCACGGAAGAGCCGGACGGCTGGCACAAGGCGACCATAGACGTGGTGGCCGTCACCTTCGGCGACAACGGGCGCGTGGTGGACGAGATCAGCGCCACGCACAACCTGCGGCTGCGCGGCGAGACCTACAAGCGCGCGCTCGAAAACGGCTTCGCCTACAACCTGACCGTCCCCGTCAAGAAGCCCGGCGCTTACCAACTGCGCGCCGTCCTGCGCGACGCGACGAGCGAGCACATCGGCTCGGCCAGCCAGTTCATCGAAGTCCCGGACGTTAAGAAGAACCGCCTCGCGCTCTCCGGCCTCCTCGTGGACGGCGTGGACGCGAAGGCCCTGGAGCAGAAGCCTGCGGCGGACGGCGCGGAGGCGGCGGCCTCTGGCGCGGGGAGTTTCGACCTGGACCCGCAGGCCAGCCCCGCGGTGCGCAGGTTCCGCAGCGGCCTCGTCATGAGATACGCCTACACCATCTACAACGCGCAGATTGACAAGGCGACGGGGCAGCCGGCCGTGCAGACACAGGTGCGCCTCTTCCGCGAGGGCCAGGAAATTTTCACAGGGAAGACGCTGCCGCTCGACGCGGCCAGCCAGACGGACCCGAAGCGGCTCCAGACCGGCGGGGCCATCCAGCTCGGAACGAGTTTGCCGCCCGGCGAGTACGTCCTACAGGTCATCGTCACGGACCCTCGCGCCAAGGAGAAGTACCGCACGGCGACGCAGTGGATCGATTTCGAGATAGTGAAATAAGGCTGTGTTATGAAACGTACCTCGCTAACTTTAGTTCTCATGCTCTCGCTGCTAGCGCCGACCTTCGCGCAGAGGCAGCAGGAAGCGACGGACGACGACGACGAGGTGGTGCGCATCAGCACGAACCTAGTGCAGGTGGACGCCGTCATCACGGACAAGGATGGCAGGCAGGTGACGGACCTCAGGCCCGAAGAGATAGAGGTGCTGGAGGACGACCGCCCGCAGAAGATCACCAACTTCTCCTACATCACGACCGAGGGGAGCGCGCCCGCGCTGGTCGCCTCCGCGCCCGCTGCGTCGCCGGTGGAGGCGGCCCCCGTCCCGCCCGCGCGCCTCAAGCGCGAGCAGGTGCGTCGCACCATCGCGCTCGTCGTGGACGACCTCGGCATGTCCTTCGAGAGCACGGCCTTCGTCCGCCGCGCGCTCAAAAATTTCGTCGACACGCAGATGCGCCCGGACGATCTGGTCGCCATCATCCGCACCAGCGCGGGCATCGGCGCGCTGCAACAGTTCACCTCCGACCGCCGCCAGCTCTACGCAGCCATCGAGCGCGTCAAGTGGTATCCGATGGGCCGCGGAACCATCTCGGCCTTCGCCCCTTTGCAGAAGGACGACCTCGCGCTCCACACGAACAGCGTGCAGGAGGGGGCGGCTGAACTGGCCCGCAAGGCGCAGGAACAGATGCGCGAGGCGGAGGAAGAGAGCAGCCAGACGCGCGAAGAACTCTTCTCCGTCGGCACGCTCGGCGCGGTCGGCTTCGTCGTCCGCAGCCTGGGCGACTTGCCCGGCCGCAAGTCCGTCCTCCTCTTCTCGGACGGCCTCCTGCTCTTTGGGATAAATAAGACCCGCGTGCGTAACGACTCGGGCGGCGGGAACCGGCCCGGCGTCAAGGGCGAGGGCGCGAGCACCGTCCAGAACTCCCGCGTGCTGGAATCGTTGCGCCGCCTGACGGACGAGGCCAACCGCGCCTCTGTCGTCATCTACACGATGGACATGCGCGGCCTACAAACGCTCATCACGAACGCCGCCGACAGCACGTCCGACTACTCGCCGGCCCAGCTCGAACAGCGACTCTTCGACCGCCGCCAGGAGTTCTTCAACACGCAGAGCGGCCTCGAATACATGGCGCGCCTCACCGGCGGCTTCGCCATCCGCAACTCGAACGACTTCAGCCTGGGCATCCGCCGCGTCCTGGACGACCAGAGCGGCTACTACCTCATCGGCTACCGACCCGAAGAATCGACCTTCGACGCCAAAGGCGGACGCAGCAAGTTTCATAAGGTCACGGTCAAGGTTAAAAGGCAGGGCCTGCAAGTCCGCTCGCGCAGTGGCTTCTTCGGCGTCGCCGACGACGAGGCGCGCGCCATGAAGCGAGCCTCAGGCGACAACTTCCTCGCCGCGCTCACCTCCCCCTTCAGCGTCAACGAACTGAACGTGAGGCTGACCACGCTCTTCGGCCACGACCGCGAGGCGGGCTCCGTCATGTACTCCATGCTTCACGTAGACGGGCGCGACCTCACCTTCAAAGAGGAGGCTGACGGCTGGAAAGTAGCGACCATCGACGTCGTCGCTTACACCTTCGGCGACTACGGCCAGGCGATAGACTCCTTCACGCGCACCCACACGGTTCGCGCGCGCGACGACGCCTACCAGAGCATCCTGGAGGACGGCCTGGTCTACACCATGAACGTGCCCGTCAAGAAGCCCGGCGCTTATCAACTACGCATCGCCGTGCGCGACGCCGAGACGAAGCGTGTCGGCTCGGCCAGCCAGTTCATAGAGGTCCCGAACGTGAACGACAACCGCCTGGCCGTCTCTGGCCTCGTCGTCACCGGCCTCGACCCGAAGAAGGCGGACGCGCAGGCCGAAGGGACTGAGCCGATTGAGCCGCAGGCCGGCCCCTCCGTGCGCCGCCTGCACGCCGGCATGACCCTGCGCTACACCTACACGATCTACAACGCGCAGGCGGAGCGCGCGACGCGCCGGCCGCAGCTCCAGACGCAGGTCCGCATGTTCCGCGACGGCCGCGAGCTTTACGCGGGCAAGCCTATGACCTACGACGCGGGCGACCAGACCGACCCCAAACACCTGCGCGCCGGCGGCCGCATCCAGCTCGGCAAAGAAGCGCAGCCGGGCGAATACATTCTGCAAGTCGTCGTCACGGACCTCGCCGCCCAGAAGAAGCGCAACACGACGACGCAGTGGATCGATTTCGAGATAGTCAAATAACAGTCCATATGCGTTCCATCATCGTCGGCACGGCCGGGCACATAGACCACGGGAAGACTGCGCTGGTGCGCGCGCTGACGGGCGTGGACGCAGACCGTTTGCCTGAGGAGAAGCGGCGCGGCATCACGATTGACTTAGGGTTCGCGGAGCTTGAGCTGGACGGCGCCCGCGTCGGCTTCATAGACGTGCCCGGCCACGAGCGTTTCGTCAAGAACATGCTTGCCGGGGCGCACGGCATAGATGTCGTCGCGCTCGTCGTCGCGGCCGACGAGGGCGTCATGCCGCAGACGCGCGAGCACTTCGACATCTGCCGCCTGCTCGACGTGCGCCACGGCCTCGTCGTCATCACCAAGACGGACACCGTTGACGACGAGCTGCTCGCGCTCGTCCGCGCCGAGGCGGAGGAATTGGTCCGCGGCTCCTTCCTCGAAGGCGCGCCCGTGCTGACGGTCAGCGCACGCGAAGGCCGCGGCCTCGAAGAGTTGAAGACGGAACTACGCGAAGTGTCCCTTCGCGTGCCCGCGCGCAACGCCTCTTCCGTCGCGCGCCTGCCCGTTGACCGCTCCTTCACGATGCGCGGCTTCGGCGCGGTCGTCACGGGCACGCTCGTCGCGGGCGAGATCACTGAGGGCGACGAGATGGAGTTGCTGCCGGCGGGCGCGCGCGTCCGCGTGCGCGGGCTACAGGTACACAACCAGCGCGTCGCGCGCGCTGCCGCGGGGCAGCGTACGGCCGTCAATCTGGGCGGCGTGGAGGCCGCGTCCATCGAGCGCGGAATGGTGCTCGCCGTCGCGGGCCGCCTGCGCCCGACGCAGATTCTGGACGCCGCGCTGAGCGTGCTGAAGACTGCTCCGCGCCCCCTTCGTTCGCGCATGCGCGTGCGCGTACACCTGGGCGCGGCCGAAGTCCTGGCGCGACTCCGAGTGCTGGAAGAGTCCGGCGAGATTCAGCCTGGCGCGAGCGGCTTCGCGCAACTGCGCATGGAGTCGCCGGCAGTCGCCTTGCCCAAAGACCGCTTCATCATCCGCTCGTACTCGCCGTCGCTGACGGTCGCGGGCGGGGTCGTGCTGGACGCCTTGGCCGCGAAGCACCGCGGGCGCGAGGCCGTGACGCGCGCGCGCGAACGCCTCGCCGCGCTCGCTGCCGCGGACGCGCCCGCGCAACTCGCCCTCTTCGTCGGGACGGCCGGCGAGCAAGGCTTGAGGATGACGGACCTCGCGGCGCGCACGGGCTGGGCCGACGAGGCGCTGGCGGACGCGGCCGCAAGTGCCGTGGCTGGCGGCGAGGTGGTTGACGCCGACGGCGTCTACGTCGCGCGCGCCACCTTCGAGGAGTTAGCGCGCGCGACGCTCGCGGCCGTCGAGGAGCACCACAGGCGCGACCCCCTGGCGCGCGGTCTCATGCGCGAGACGCTGCGCGAGCGCGTCTTCTCCCACGCCGCGCCCGAAGTTTTCCGCGTCGCGCTCTCGCGGCTGGAAGAGGCCGGCTCTCTCGTCTCCGAAAAAGAGATCGTCCGCGCCGCGTCTCACAAGCTCTCGCTCTCGGCCGAAGACCTCGCGCTCAGGGACCGCCTGGAGAAACTTTACGCGGAGGCCGCGCTTGAGCCGCCGCCGCTCGACGAAGCGTTGGAGCGCGCCGCCGGCCCGCGCGCCGCCCAGGCGCGCGAGCACGGGCGCAAGATTTTCCAGCTCCTCCTGGACGATGGCACGCTCGTCCGCGTCGCCCCAGACCTCTTCTTCCACCGCCAGGCGCTCGACCGTCTGACTACCCGACTGCGCGAGCACGCCGCCAGCCGCGAGCCGGAGCGCCTGATCGACGTCGCAACCTTCAAAGACCTCGCCGGCGTCACACGCAAATACGCCATCCCACTCCTCGAACACTTCGACCGCGAGCGCGTCACGCGCCGCGCCGGCGACAAACGAATCATCCTTTAAGGCGAAAGGCGCGAGGGGGTCCCTGCGGGGTCTTCTATTTTGCATTTTGATTTTGCATTCGTTGGTAGTGGGGCAATAGTGCGTTGTTCGCCTCAGTCAATGGTATAAGGCTTGCCCTCGTCAAGTCCTCTTGCCCGATAATTCAAAAGTTGTAATATAGTGAGTAGCCATGAGCGATGAACCTAAATCACCACCACCGCCTGACCCGCCGCCTCCGCCGCCCCCTCCACCGCCACCAAAAGACATAGTGTGGCCGAGCGATTCTGTTAAGGGTGGCGGGACAATACCCAGACCAAGAGACAGAGAGCCTCGCACAGGAAGAGAATAATTACCGCCACCATGTAATTCCACTTACGCTGTAATTGAGTAGTGTTAGTCTTGAAATCTTCTCCGGCACAGTAGATAAGATTCTTCTGGAATTCCCACTCGGAAAAGTGCAACCAACCTTCAACGAAACGAGTTGGGCTGAGAAGTTGGATTGTGCTCTTCAGTCGCGCGACTATTCCAATAACTATGCCCGCGACTGTAAACATCATGGCGAGGATGAACCACACAGAAGAAAAGTGAAGGCCGCGAGCGCCTCCGATGCTGGGAACAGCGACCGTGATGCTCACAACAAACGCAAGAATTGTTTGGATTCGACCGTCTATAGTGTCTAGCCTCTTAACCGCAGAGTCATAAGACGCGACGGCAATCTGATAAGCCAAACCGACAGCCGGATATATCTGTTCGTTAGTCTTCAATTCACTCTGGCTCATATCGCCTCACAAAAAGTCGCTCTCACTTCGCCCTCAACTTTGAAGGCAGGTCAAGCTCGTCATCAATCAAAACGTCCGTCGAGATTCCTACCGTGCGCGCATAGGCAAGCAACGCAAATAAAGGCGGCTCACGTTCCCCTCGCTCGTAACTTGAGATATTCGTTCGGTACAAATCATCACTCAACCCCAAACGTCTGAGCATCCCATCCTGAGAAAGACCGAGCGCCAGCCGAATCTGCAATAGCTTTTCGGCAAGACGCTTCTGCTTGCGGCGGGACGACCTTCCCATCAGGCAGACCCTCCTGATGAGATTGGCTTGTCTTCCGCCCTATTTGAGGCTATATTCTCTCGGTGCTCGCTCGCCGCCAAAGATTCCCGTCTTCTGTTGGCGACGCCCATCACTCGCTAAGTGAGAGAGGTAAGCATCGGTCGCGCGCCTCAGTTTTCAAAGACTAAACCGCGTGCATCTTAGCACGCATTCTTCACACTATATGAAAAACAGAAAATCTGAATACAGGGCCAAAGTGACAGACGATAGTGGCTTGATTCGTGGCCGCGTTCCCGTCCCGCTGCTGAAAGTTTTAGGGGCGCGACGGGGCGACCGCATCACCTTCCGTCTCGACGATTCAAACAACGTCACCATGCACGTCTCACGCTCAAGAAAGAAGTCAAGTAAGGGAGCCAAGCGCCGCTAAGAATGGGAGCGCGCCTTTGGGCAGGCTGCGCTCTCGTGCCGCACGTCTGTTTTCGTGGAAGAGACAGGCTGTGCGGAGGGGCCGCCGCGTGAGCCGCTAGCCTGAGAGCGCGCGGCGGCCTTGCTTTTCCATCAAACAGTATGCCGCTAATACGAGTCTCTAATCTAAAATTAGGACACTACCGAAAATAAATCACTTACACGAAATAGGTTACTCCTTTATGTAGTCCGCAAGGTGTTCCATAAAGTCTTGAACCTGCCTCATAGTTTTCGTTGCATCCTCTACTTCATAAGACTCCTTTGTGTGCATTACGTTATTACGCCACTTGTTTTTGAAGTACTTGAATTGATTATTAACACCGCGTAAGAGTTCAATTTTTTCATCCCTTATGCGGGTCTTTTTTTTCAACTCAAGCTTCTTAACCTCTGCCTCTATTGCGCCGCTAATCTCACCCCACTCCCGCTCCTCAATAGGTCTTTTGTCTTTCGGGCGTTTAGGGTTGACGGGAAACTTGATTTTTAGCTTCTTAAAGACAGCGCGGAGTCCATACTCAACGGCTCGCATGAGATGAAAAACGCACGCCGTATTGTTGCCGGTTGCGTAGCAATTACCAGCCGCCCTCATTTCCCCAACGGCATTAGGAAGGTTTGCGATAACTTTTTCCCCGTATAGCTCACGCTGGCTAAAGACGCTAAGAGAGTCATAGTGATACTTGGCGAAATGCTTAGGAACATAGAAGAATGTTCCCCTTAACAAATCCTTAGAAATGGCTTTCCATACTCTTTTTAACTCCACACTAAGGCCGTATAGAGTCATGGTGTCTATGATGTTTTGACCAGGAACACTTTTCGGCCCTCCGGTTAAATTTGTGAGGCTCGCTAATTCTTCTAATGCGCTATTCAAGTGTATGCGGTCACACTCATATTGAAGGTATCCGATAACCTCATACAATCGCTTAACTTGTTCTTCCGTTAAAAGGGCTTCTTTCCCGTGCTTGCCTATTGCTTTTTCGATTTCACATTGAAGCGAGGTCAAGGCTCTAGTGGCGTGGTAGAATGGGCCTGCGTAAAAGTTTAGCATTTCAAGAAGACTCACAAGTGAGAATGAACGAACAGACCATTCTGATACTTGCTCGCCTTCTGAGGCAAGATTCTCGCAGCAACGCACTATCGCCCCACTACCCATTCGTTGAGGGGCTTGCTTTCCGCCTTCGTGTAGAAGTAACATGCAGACGCATAAAACCTTTGGCTGTCTCAGAAAAGCTTGAGGCGGCCGGCCGGGCAGTTCTCTTCTGAGCTTTAAGCGGTTAAGTGAAAACGGCTTTTTCGGGAGCCATTCTACCTGCTGTGTCTGGCAGGCGCTGGAGGTTCAAGATGAAGATTACGGATATTCTGACCTGGGTAATCGGCCTGCTTGCGACTGCCCTGGCGGTCTACTTCTTTTTCTGGAAGTACAAAGAGATCACGCCGGGGCAGGCCCACGGCGACCCGAAATACTTGTGGTTCGCCATCGGCTGCACCGTGGTCGCGTTCCTGTGCGCGCTCGTCTTCTTCGTGAAGCGCGTCAACAAGGAAGAGGAAATTCACATCACTCAGTGAGGCGCACACGAACGCGCCCGCCGACAGTGAGAACTTGACGCCGTTTGCGTTATCGCAGTAGCCTGCCCTGCGCAAACGGCGCTTTTCTTTGCCGCGCGACTCTGCGGCGGCCTTCGCGGCCGCGGCCCCTTAGGAGTAATTGATAGATGCTTGCTTCGCCTTCCATCCTCGCCCAGGATGTGTTCACCGTCCACCAACCTTCTTATTTCCTCTGGGTCTTCGGCCTGCTGCTGATCGCAGGGGCCGTCGGCTGGCTCATCGCCACCGTCATCGGGTTCGCGCGCGCCCGCGCCTTCGGGGCCTCGACGCGCTGGTTCGCCGCCGCCTCCGCCTGCATGATTCTTTATCACGCGCACTGGCTGGCGCTGGCCTTCGGCATCGCTTCGGGGAGCGAGAACGCCATGTTCCTGATCCTGGCGCTCTTGAATCTTTTCATCGTCCTCGGGGCCGTCTGCACCATCATCGGCTTCGCGCGGCTCAAAAACGGCGCACAGTCGCCGGCCTCGGCCGAAGTGTCGTAAGCCGAGCGTTCTGGCACAATTCTTTTAGTTCTCTTCATGGGTAGGAAATCGCTTCTACGGGTCGCGCTCGCCTGCTTGCTGGCGGGCGCGTCCCTTTTCTTTTACGCCTGCGGCCAAAGCGGCGGCGGCGGCGACGCACGCCCCACGCGGCCTGGCTTCGTCGCCAGAGACGGCGCGCGCTTCCGTATCGACGGGAAACCTTTTCGCTTCACGGGCGCGAACGTCTCCGTGATGTACAGGGACGAGGACCGCGAGCGGATGCCTGAGACGATGCAGGAAGCGGCGCGCCTCGGCCTGAAGGTGGTGCGCGTCTGGGCCTTCGGCGAGGGTGGCGAGGACGGTATCGGGGCCGTCGGGGCCGACCGCGCAGACTGGCCGCGCAAGCACCGCATGCGCCCAGAGCCCGGCCGCTGGAACGAGGACGCGCTCGTCCACCTGGACCGCGTCATCGCGGAGGCCGGGCGCAATAACCTGCGCGTCCAACTCTGCCTGACCAACTGGTGGCGCGACACGGGCGGCGTCACGCAGTACCTACACTGGGCTGGAATCACGGATGCGGCCGACGAGCGCCAACCCTTCGGCATCAACGTCGAGCGCGCCATACTCTTCTACACGAACGACACGACGCGCAAGCTCTACCGCGAGCACATCGAGAAGATCGTCACGCGCCGCAACACCGTCACCGGCGTCCTCTACCGCGACGACCCCACCATCTTCGGCTGGGAGTTGATGAACGAGGCGCAGGCCCCGACGGGCCGCTGGGCCGAGCGCCGCGCCTGGGTCAACGAGATGAGCGCCTACATCAAGTCGCTCGACCCGGAGCACCTCGTCGCGCCGGGCACCTGGGGCTATCGCTCTTCCTGGGAGCGGCGCGAGTGGCTCGCCGAGCACGAGCTGCCGACCATAGACTATTGCGACGTACACAACTACCCGCGCGACGACCTGGACAGCTACGTGGACTCACCTGAGGCGTTCCGTGAGTTCATAGACAACCGCGCGGCCGCGGCCGTTTCCATCGAGAAGCCGCTCGTCGTCGGCGAGTTCGGGATGGGGCCTGAAGGCTACAAGAATTTCTCGGAGGCCGAGTGGTATCGCGCGCTCTTCGACAGCTCGCTTCGCGCGGGCGTGGGCGGCGCGATGTTCTGGATCATCACGCCCGACCCGCACCGCGGCTACGGGATAACTTACACGTCGCCACGCGACGAAGCTGTCCGCGCAGAGATTCGCCGCGCCTCCGAACTCTTCGCCGCGCACTCGGCCGACGCGCCGCCCGAAAATCTGACAGACCCGTCGCGTCACCTCGTCCCGCGCCAGTTCGCCTTCGCGCGCTCTCCCGAAGATCCTGCGACGCGCCCCGAAGTCGTCATGACGGAGAACAAGTCTGACCCTGTCATCTATCGCTTCGTGCCGGACATGGCCACGGCCGGGCGCTTCGAGAAGTTGGGCGGTGGGCAGGGCTACATCTGGGGCAGCGGCGTGGGCTACGTGGAGTTCGTCTTGCCGGCGCGCGATAAGGGACGCTGGGTGAAGACGGTCACGGTGCGCGCGCACCTGCAACCCGTGCTGCCAGCGGACGCGCATCCGCCCGTGACGGCCTCGCGCATCACGCTCCTGATTAACGGCGAGGACTACGGCTCGCGCCTCGTGCCCGTGGAAGACGCGCAGAACGCGCGCGTGGAAGAATGGGTCGTCGATTCCTACCGCGTCAGGTTCCTCGCCGGCCGCGGCGACCGGCTCTCAATCCGCTTCGCCGTCAAGGTGGACGCCGACGCCCCCTTCGGCCTCAACATCTCCAACTACGCCGAGAGCCACAACCGGCCCAACCAGAAGCCCATCGAAGTCGTCATCGATTAAAGCAGTGACGAGTCAAAGACAGGAGCTTTATCGTCCCGCCAGGGACGAAATGAAAATAGCCCAGCACTTCAGTGCTGGGTAGCGAGTCGAAAACCAGTCGAGTCCCGTAGGGACGACCGAAATCTTCTGTCGTCCCTACGGGACTCGAATATTTTTGGCACTATTTCCCAGCACTGAAGTGCTGGGCTATTGTCAATAGTCCCTGACGGGACTTCTCAAACAGCTTCTACTCATCAGTTATTACTTATCACCGCTCTTGCTGCTTCCGTCGCGTAATACGTGAGGATGAGGTCTGCGCCGGCGCGTTTGATGCAGGTCAGGGTTTCGAGCATGACGCGGCGCTCGTCTATCCAGCCGCGCTGGGCGGCGGCCTTGATCATCGCGTACTCGCCGGAGACGTGGTAGGCGGCCGCGGGCAGGTCGAAGCGGTCGCGCACCTGCCTGAGGATGTCCAGGTAGGCGGTCGCGGGCTTGACCATCAGGATGTCCGCGCCCTCCGTGTAATCTAATTCGGCCTCGCGCATCGCCTCGCGCGCGTTGCCGGCGTCCATCTGGTAGGCGCGGCGGTCGCCGAAGGCGGGCGCGCTGTCGGCCGCTTCACGAAATGGCCCATAAAAGGCGGAGGCGTACTTGACGGCGTAGGACATGATCAAGACCGTCTCCAGCCCGGAGCCGTCCAGGGCTTCACGAATCGCGCCGACCTGGCCGTCCATCATGGCCGACGGCGCGACGATGTCCGCGCCCGCCTCGGCCTGGCTGACGGCCGTGCGCGCCAAAAGCTCCAACGTCTCGTCGTTCAGGACTTCGCCCTTGCGTATCACGCCGCAGTGGCCGTGCGAGGTGTACTCGCACAGGCAGGTGTCCGCGATGACGACCATGTCTGGGACGGCCTTGCGGACGGCGCGCGCCGCCTGTTGGACGATGCCCTTGTCACTGTAAGCGCCCGACGCCGTCTCGTCCTTCGCCTCAGGCAGGCCGAAGAGGATGACGCCGCGCACGCCCGCCTCGTAGGCGGCGGTCGCCTCGCGCGCAATCTCGTCCACGGAGAGGTTGAAGACGCCGGGCATGGACGTGACCTCGCGCCGCACGTTCTCGCCGGGGCACGCGAAGAGCGGGAGGATGAAATCTTCCGGCGCGAGCCGCGTCTCGCGCACCAGCGCCCGCAAGTGCTCGCTCCGGCGCAGCCGCCGCGGGCGATGAATAATGTCCGACATCAAACGCTCCCTTCCGTCAAAGTAGGCCGCAGCCTTACTGGACCGTGAAGTCGAAGGTGATCGTGCCGACGACCTTCACGGGCTTGCCCCCGAGCAGCGCCGGGGCGAACCGCGCGTCGCGCGCCGCCTTGACGGCCGCGGCCTGCAACAGCCGGTGGCCGTCGACCACCTGCGCGGCCACCACCTTCCCCTCCTCGTCCACGACGACCCTGACCGTCACCCTGCCCGACGCCCGCTCCGGGATGGCGGCCCGAGGGTAGGGGGGCCGCGGCAGGCTGAGCGCCCTGCCTTCGAGGATGCCCGCCTCGGAGATTCCGCCCGCGTAGTCCGGCCCGGCCTTACCGTAAACCTTCTCGCGAGCCAGGTAGCGGTCAACTTCGCCGCGCGCCGCTTGCGTCGCCGTCAGCTTGAACGAGTCCAGGAATCTAGACGAGAGCATATCGTAAAAGTCCGTCCTGTCTCGCGGGTCTGCGCTCGGCCGCCCGTTATTAAAGACCACGTTCAGCGGCGCGGCGAGCATCAACTGGTAGAGGCGGCCTTTGACATAATAGGCCCTGGCCTTGAAGACGTAGGGGCTGGCGCTGACCAACCATTCGCGCCCGGCGTGCCCGTCCAGGACGATATCTTTTTCGCTGAGCAGCTTATTGCTCGGGTTCTCGGCCAAGGCGTTATCGCGGCCGGCGTCCAGACTCCGCTTGATCAGCGCAGGGTCTGTGGAACTGGCGGGGAGGTCGCCGTAACTTACAAAGTAGGAGGCCGCGCCCGTAGAGAGCGTGTAGATGGCGTGCGGAATTTTGAGCGGGCCGACGGCCTCCTCCTGCGTTGTCAAGGTAGCCGTGCCCGGCATCGAAACCGTGAAGCGGCCCTCGGCGGACGAGAACTCTTTCCACGCGCTCTTGTTGTATTCGGTCGCGGCCGGGGGCGGGTCGACCGACTGCGCCAGGCAGTAGTCCGCGCCCCAAAGAAAAACCAGCAGGAGCAAGACGTGTAGTGGGAGGCGTCTCAAGTCAATTACCTTCTTTCGGCGGCCGCGTCTCAAATCTCTATTTCGACGCGGTAGTCCTCTATGATCGGGTTCGACAAGACCTCGCGCGCCATGCGCTCGGCGGCCTCGTGCGCGCGCTCGCGGCCGAGCGACTGGTCGAGCGCGATCTCGAAATACTTGCCCTGCCGCACGTCCGCGATGCCGTCGAAGCCCAGGAGTTCGACCGAGTGCTGTATGGCCTTGCCCTGCGGGTCGAGCACGCTCGGCTTCAGTGTGACGTAGACTTTTGCTTTCACGATGATTGCTCCGGGGAAATGGTTTCGGTCTATTCCTGCCCAAAGACTCGCTCGAAGACCTTGTCAACATTTCGCAGGTAAGTGTCGAGCGAGAAGGCGCTCTTGATCTGTTCGGGCGAGAGGTGTTGCTGCACGTCCGGGTCCGCACTGATGAGCGTCTGGAAGTCGCCGCCCTCGTCCCACACACGCATGGCGTTGCGCTGTACCCACTCGTAGGCCGTCTCGCGCGAAACATTGCGCTGCGTCAAGGCGAGCAGCAGTTGGCCGCTGAAGACCAGCCCGCGCGTCGCGTTCAAATTCTCAAGCATCCTTTCGGGGTAGACGACCAACCCGTCCAGCAGCGACGCCGTCTTGGCGAGCATGTAGTCGAGCGCGGCCGAAGAGTCCGGCAAGACTATCCGCTCGGCCGACGAGTGCGAGATGTCGCGCTCGTGCCAGAGGGCCACGTTCTCAAGACCAACGATGCTGTTGGCCCGCACGGTGCGCGCCATGCCGCAGATGCGCTCCGAGAGAATCGGGTTGCGCTTGTGCGGCATCGCGGAAGACCCCTTCTGCCCGCGTTTGAAACGCTCCTGCGCCTCTCTCACTTCGGTGCGCTGCCAGTGGCGGACCTGGAGCGCGAACTTGTCCAGTGACGAAGCGATGATGGCGAGCGTGCAAAGGTACTCGGCGTAGCAGTCGCGCTGGATGACCTGTGTCGAGACGGGCGCGGGTTTCAGCCCGAGTCGCTGGCACACTTTCTCTTCGACGACGGGGTCCAGATGGGCGAACGCGCCGACCGCGCCGCTGATTTTTCCGACCGCCACTCTCTCCTTTGCCGCGAGGAGGCGCGCGCGGTTGCGGCGCGTCTCGTCGTACCAGAGGACGAAGGTCATGCCGAAGGAGGTCGGCTCGGCGTGGATGCCGTGCGTGCGCCCGATCTGCGGCGTGAGCTTGAACTCGAAGGCGCGGCGCTTGAGGACTTCCAGGAGTGTCTCGATCTTCCCGAGCAGGATGTCGCACGAGTCGCGCAGCAGAAGCGCGTTCGCCGTGTCCACCACGTCGGAGGAGGTGAGCCCGTAGTGTACGAAGCGCGCGGCCTCGCCAATGTTTTCGGCCAGGTTCGTCGTGAACGCGATCACGTCGTGATCCGTGGTCTTCTCGATCTCGCCTATGCGCTCGACCGTGAAGGCCGCGCGCGCCTTAATCTCTGCGAGCGCCTCGCGCGGGATGACGCCCATCTCGGCGTGAACCTCGCAGACGGCGATCTCCACGTCGAGCCACTTCTGAAACTTGTTCCGCTCAGACCAGAGCGCGCCCATCTCGGGCAACGTGTAGCGACTAATCATCTCTATTTCAGCGCGTCAGAATTAACAAAGTATCTTGCGAGTTGCCAGCGGCCGTCGCGCTCGACGAGCGTGAAGGTCTCCATGCCCTCGGCGCGGTCGAACGCGGTCGCGTAGGTGATGACGAACGTGTGGCCGCCGGAGCCGTCCTGCTCCGTGGCCGTGTGGAAGGCGCGCGTCCTGACGTTGCCGAGCCTCTCCCTCAGCTTCCTCAAGGTCGCCTCGGACTCCTCTGGCGTGGTCGCCTGCCGCCACTCCTCGGCCGCCTCGTTGTAAATCTTCTCGTAGCGCCCGCCCGCCAAATCCTCGCCCACGACGTCCACGGTCGCGCGCGCCTCCGCGGGGACGCCGCCGCGGTTCGCCTTCAACGTGCAGGAAAGAAATGCAAAATTAAAAATTAAAAATGTAAAAGTGAGGCGGAAACCACATTTAATAAAGAGCCGGGTCGCAGCCTTCTTTTTGCATTTTTCATTTTTAATTTTGCATTCTTTCACAGCTCTATCCACGGCGTCGGCTCTTTGGCGTGGGCGAGGCTGATCTCCGTCTCGGCCTGAAAGAGCGGGGCGCGCTCCTTGAGCGCCAGCTCGGCGGAGATTTTGGCGACGTAAGGGTTGTTGGCGCGCTGCGACAAATGTGCCAAAACGACGTGTCGCGCCGTGCCGTCGAAACCGTCGCGCAGCCAGTCGGCCACGTCCTCGTTCGAGAGGTGGCCCGTGCGCGACAAGATGCGCTGCTTCAACTCCCAGGGATACACGTCGCACGCCTTGAGCATGTCGCGGCTGTGGTTCGACTCGATGACGATTGCCGAGCAGCCACGCAGGCGCTCCGTAATCAGCGTCGTGATGTGGCCGAAGTCCATCAGGGTGGCGACGCAGACCCCTTCGTGCGTGGCCGTGAAGCCGAAGTTGTCGGCCGCGTCGTGCGGGATGGTGAACGGGTGAAAGTCAATCGCGCCGACGCGGAAGTCTTTGCTCGACTCGATCTCGACGGTGCGGTCGCGCAGGGCGTCCGAACGCTTGCGCGGCTCGTCCGAGGAGCGCGAGTAGTGTTCGCTGATGTAAGCCTCAAGCGTCCTGCCGGAGATGTAGACGGGGCAGTCCAGATTTTTCAGCAGCACGCGCAGGCCGCCCGCGTGGTCGCCGTGCTCATGCGTGATGACGACGCCGTCGAGTTTTGACGCCTCGCAGCCGACGAGCGCGAGCCGCCGCACGATCTCCCTGGCGCTCATCCCGGCGTCCACCAGCACGCGCGTCCCCCCGGCCGCGATGAGAATCGCGTTGCCGGTCGAGCCGCTCCCGAGGACAGTGAATTTCATAAATGATGAACTTTGCGGGATGAATGATGAATTAAAGACGACCGCTTTTTATTCATCATTCATCATTCCGCATTATTTTTTCCAGGCCGAGCCGTCGGCGTATTCGACCTTGGTGATCTCGACGCTCTGCTTGCCGGTCTTGATGTACGGGGCCTTCTCTTTCGGGTCGAGGCCGAAGACGACGCTGACGGTCTGCGTCTCGCCGGGGAGAATCTGCCACTTGGACTGAAGCTTGTGGCGCTTCAGCTCCTTGCCCTCCTTCTCGTCCGTGAAGACGTAGTCCCACGAGACCGACTTGACGGCTTTTGTGCCAGTGTTCTTGAACGTCGCCTTGGCCGTGTACTTGAAGACGTAGACGGTCCCGCGCGCAATCCTGTAGAGGGTTTCGGGGCCGTCGGTCAAGCTGCTCTCGTTGCTCTTGACCGTCTCGGCGCGGTCGTAGCCCGCGTACTTCCACTCGAAGCTGAGGACCGCGACTTCGGCCGCGGGCGCGTCCTGCACGCGCGGCGGCAGCGCCGCAGAAACCGCGGCGAGCGCCGCCAGCAAGAGGCCCAACGTCAGTGCAGCCTTCATCTTCAAATCTCCAAACGTGAGCGATCAACGCTAAAGCCGTTGAGGTCGCCGAGCGCGGCCAGCGCCAACCCCTCGGAGGTGAAATACTGGCGCGCGATTCGCTGCATATCCTCGACCGTGACGGCTTCGAGGCGGCTGATGACTTCGTCCGGCGAGATGCGGCGGCCGTGTATGATCTCCTGCCGCGCCAGGGCTCCCGCGCGCACGCTCGAAGATTCGAGGCCGAGCAGGATGCTTGAGACCGCCTGATCTTTGACCAGCTTCAACTCTTCCTCGGGCGCCTCTTCGCGCACCACACGGCGCAACTCCGCGAGCGAGAGGTCCAGGACTTCGTCCAACTGCTCAGGCGACGTGCCGGCGTAGATGGAGAAGACGCCGATGTCTGAGAAGGCGCTCGCACCAGCGCCGACGGAGTAGGCCAGGCCGCGCTCCTCGCGTATGGCCTGCCAGAGGCGGCTGCTCGTCCCGCCGCCGATGACGTTGGCGAGCAGGCTCGCCGCGAAACGGTCCTCGCTCCGGGCCGAAGGCCACGGGGCGGCGATGATGAGATGCGCCTGCTCAAGCTCTTTCTTCCGCTCAATCAGAATCGGCGACGAGGGCTGCGGCGCGGGCGACGGGGCCGTCCCGTTGGGGGACGCCGCTGCGGGCGGCTTCGATTCCGGGAAGGCGCGCACGGCCATCTCGACGAGCCGCGCGTGCTCTACGTTGCCAGCGGCTGCGACGACCAGATTACGAGGGCCGAACTCGCTCTCGTGAAAGCTCGCCGTCCTGGCCGCGTCGAAGGTGGGGACGGTCACGGCGGTCCCCTCTATGGGGCGGCCGAGCGGCTGGTCCGGGAAGTAGGCGGCGTTGAAGAGTTCGCCCAAAAACTCGTCCGGCGTGTCCTCGACCATCTTCATCTCTTCGAGGATGACTTTCTGCTCGCGCTGCAAGTCTTCGGGGTCGAAGCGCGGGTGCGCGAGCATATCCGAGAGGAGGTCGAAGGCGAGCGGGAGGCCGGCGTCCGTCACCTTCATAGTGAAGCCTGTGACCTCGTGCGTCGTGAAGGCGTCGAAGTGGCCGCCGAGGCGGTCGGACTCCACAGCGATGTCCAGGGCCGAGCGGCGGGTGGTGCCTTTGAAGACGGCGTGCTCTATGAAGTGGCAGATGCCGTTAAGCTCCGGCTGCTCGTGGCGCGAGCCGCGCCGCGCCCAGATGCCGAGGCTCACGGAGCGCAGGCCCGGCATGTGCTCGGTCAGAACGGTCAGACCGTTCGCGAGCCTGGTTGACTGAATCTGGTCTGTCATACTGCTTAGAATTAATACTCCGGTTGGCCAAAATATGCGCGCTGCTGTTAAGAGAGCATCGTAACACGCCCCAAAACTAGGCGGCAAACTGGGGGGAGAGCAGTGGCCAGTGGTCAGCTAAAAGCAAATTTCTTTAACTGACCACTGACCACCGACCACTGACCACTGCCCCTCTGACATCCTATTGGCGGCAACCGGCATCTGACCGCCAGCGTCTATTAGCCAACAGTTTGCTTGACAGCCTCGCGCGCTTGGCGGAAAATAACGGCTTCGCAAGCGGGGTCAGCTCATCTACGAAGGCAAAAGTAAAAAGGGAAAAGCAGAACTGACCAACGGTCTCCCCAGAACTTTTCCCTTTGTCTTCTCTTGTCTGCGCCCGGAGGTTTTACCGAGATGAGGAAAACTTTGCGCGTCGGATTGGCGCTCGCCGCTCTCGCATGGCTTTTGTGCGGGGCGGGGCG
The DNA here is from genome assembly GCA_963848875.1 of uncultured Acidobacteriota bacterium. Taxonomy (GTDB): domain Bacteria; phylum Acidobacteriota; class Blastocatellia; order Pyrinomonadales; family Pyrinomonadaceae; genus QHXM01. The sequence continues at coordinate 452,549 of CAWKFJ010000005.1, read as the reverse complement.
CCGCAAGTTTTTGCGGGGGGGCGCGCGGCGGCGATCGTCAGCGGCTCCGTCCGCGACAACAAGGGCAACCCGATTGCGGGGGCGATTGTCTCGCTCCTCAAAGACGGCGCGGAAGAAGTCATCAAACAGGTCAAGAGCGCGGCCGACGGCACTTTCATCGCCAGGATCGCGCCGGGCCGCTACAGCCTGCGCGCCGTGGCCGCGGGTTTCAACGCAGTTCTCTTCGACGCCGTCCAGGTCCGCCCCGCGGACGAAGTCGTCTACCGCTTCAACCTGGAGCCGGTCGGCTCCGGCCGGACCGCGCCCGAGCGGCGCAAGGACCGCGACGACCGCAAGTGGATGCTCAGGTCGCGCGCCGGAAATCGGTCCATTTTCCAGGCGGGCGAGGGCGAGGACGAGACGATCAACGCCGTGCTCGCCGCGCAGAACGATGTCGAAGCGACCACGGGCGAGCCTTACGAAGTCATCGCCGCGCCGGGCGAAGAAGATGCCGCGGGCCCTGCGCCGCGCACACAGGGCGTGGTCGAGACCTACTTCGCAGCCTCCTCTGGCGCAAACTCTTTCAACTACGCCGGGGTGAATTTCGCCGTCGCGCGCCCGGCAGGCGAGCGCGTGGATTTGATCTTCGCGGGGCAGACGGGCCTTGGCCCCGGAGCGCCGCAGCGGCTGGAAGTCACCGCTTCGGTCCGCGCCGGCGACAGGCACCGCCTGAGATTGAGCGCCGCGGGGGGTCTGCGGCCTAACGGCTACGGGCTGTCTTCGGAGTCCCAGGACAAGCTCGGTCAGCTCTCCTTGCGCGCGATTGACGAGTGGGTGGTGCGCGACGGCATAGTGGTCGTGCTCGGCCTGGACTACTCGCGCTTCTTGGGCGCGGGCGGCGCGCAGGCGATCAGCCCGCGCATCGGCGTCCAGTTCGACGCCAACCCGAAGACGCGCCTCCACGCGGGCTACGCGCCTGCGACGACCGACTGGGCGAGCGCGGCGCAGTCCATTGCGGAGTTCGAGGACAGCCGCGTGATTTTCCGCGAGCCCGTCTCGACGCCCGTCGCCTACGTTGACGGCCGCGCCGTGATGGAGCGCAGCCACCGCCTGGAGTTCGGCGTCGAGCGCGTCCTCGACAGCGAGTCGAGCATCGAAGCGACCGCCTTTTTTGACACGACCTCGAACAGGGGCGTCGGCTTATTCGGCGCGCCGCTTTCGGCCTTCGCGGGCGAGGCTGGCGCGCCGCTGATGTCTGTGGCCAACCAGGAAGGGGCCGCGCGGGGCTTGCGCGTCGTTTACGCGCGTCGCATCAGCAGCATCCTCAACGCCGCGGCCGGCTACTCGTTCGGCCGCGGCCAGCAGCTCTCGGCCCGTGGGCTGACCAACCCGACGGAGTTTTTCGACGACGGCTTCTTCCAGACAGCGGCGCTGGAGGTGAGCGCGCATCTGGATTCCGGGACGCGCGTCCGCACCATCTTCCGCTTCAGCCCGCGCGCCACGGTTTTCGCCATAGACCCGTTCGCCGGCCGCCTCGCGGTCTACGATCCGAGCCTGAGCATTCTCGTCACGCAGGAGTTACCGAGCTTCGGGCTGCCCGTGCGCGCGCAGGCGGTGATTGATGCGCGCAACCTGCTGGACGCGCAGGCCACAGCCGAAGACGGCGAGACGTTCATGTCCGTTGACGCCGGACGCCGCTCTGTCCGCGGCGGCATCTCCGTCAGATTCTGAAAGTCGGTAAATAGTAGATGGTCAATGATGGATGGAAGAAAGCAGTTTCCATTCACCATTGACCATTCACCATTTACCCCGATTTCCAAATTCTCGGACAAGTCCAAAAACTTGGATACCGGGCTGCCCCGGAACGCCGGTTTTGCCCCTTATTGAGAGTATGTTCAGGATGGGGGGATGCCGCGGCCGAGCCTGGAACATTGATTGCCTGAATTGAACGAATGTGGAAGTGTGCCCGACCCCGAGGCTGCTGGTGAAATGAGATGAAAGGCTCCGTGCTGACAACGCGTGCGTGGGTGCTGCTGATCGCGGCGGCCTTGCTCACGATTGCCGGCGCGATCAATTTCCAGCAGCGCTGGAAGCACAAGTCACCGCCGACGGACGGCATCCGCTGGGTCCAGACCTCTGGCGGCGTCGTCGCGCAGTCGGTCGATCCTAACTCGAACGCGGGCCGCGCGGGCGTCCTCAGCATCCAGCCCGGCGACATCCTCCGTGGCGTCAGCCTGGACGAGACCGAGGGCGACGAGATCAAGCTCGTTCAGGACATTCCCATCTACCTGGAAGAGGCCGGCGCGGGTGGCCACCTCGTTTACCTGATCGAGCGTCCGTCCAAGTCCGACGAGGCCCCCAGCTTCTGGAAGGCGGACATTACGCCCGAGGAAGTTTCGACCTGGACGACCCACGACCTTTACGTCAACTTCATCGGCCTCATCTACCTCTTCGTCGGCCTCTTCGTTCTCTTCAAGCAGGGCGCGCGCGCCCCCTTCGTCACGCACTTCGCGACGCTCTGCCTGACGGCCTTCGTCTTCCACTTCTACAAGTCCACGACCCAGTACGAGGACCTAGACCTGGCGGTCGCCTTTCTGGACACGGCCGCCTACGCCCTGTTCGCGCCGCTCCTGGTTCACTTCTGCGTACGCTACCCCGTGCAGAAGCAGCTCGGCGCCGAGGGCCGCTGGCCCCTGTTCCTGCTCTACGCCCCGGCCGTCTTGCTGACGGTTCTCGCGGCGCTAATCTTTAACGTCACGAAGCTGACGCCGCCCTCGGTCCTGCCCTTCTCCGACAGGTTCGTTGACGCGTACTACCTGGCGCTCTTCGTACACTTCATGCTGGGGATTCTGGCGGGGGCGGCCATCCTGGTCTGGAACTTCGTCAGGAGCGAGTCGGCCGTCGTCCGCCAGCAGCTCAAGTGGGTCGTCTGGGGCTCGGCGCTGGCCATCACGCCGTTCCTGCTGCTCTACGCGATTCCCTACGTCTTCGGCATCCGCACGGAGACCTGGCTGACGGACATCGCCGTGCTGCCGCTCGTCCTGATCCCGCTCGCCTTCGGCAACTCTGTCGTGCGCTACAGGCTGATGGACGTGGACATCGTAGTCCGCCGCGCGGCCGTCTACGCGCTGACGACCGTGGCCATCGCGCTGATGATCGGCGCGGTAGTTTACATCGCCGGCCTCTACGCGCTCGTCGGCGAGGTCGCCATCACCGAGCTGACCTTGCGCGTCGCCGGCGCGGTCGCCGCCATGACGGCCATCGTGATGATCGCGGCCCCCATCAAGAAGCTCTTGCAGGAGCGCACCGACCGCCTCTTCTACGGCGAGCGCTACGACATGCGCAACGGCCTGCTCGACTTCGGCCGCACGCTCTCGGCCACGACCGCCCTGGAGCCGCTCCTGAACGCGCTCGTCAGCCGCTTGCAGCAGGTCTTAAACGTCAACCGCATCGTCATCTTCATCGAGGACGCGACGGAGCCCGCCGGCTACCGCGTGGCCCGCGCCGTGGGGCTCTCGTCCGCGATGATCGTGCCGCCCGACTTCCGCGAGATGATTCGCACGCGCTCGGCCGAGACGGGTGTGGTGCGCGCCGACGACCTTGATCTGGTGCCTGAGACGACAGGCTTCGTCCGTCGCGCGCTGCACTACTACGTGCCGTGCATCGTGCGCGGCCGGATGGTCGCGGTCATAGGCTTAGGGCGCTCGGCCGACGGCGCGCTGCTCTCGTCCGAGGACGTGGAAATTCTGCGCACCGTCTCCGGCTACGTCGCCGTCGCCATCGAGAACAGCCTGCTCTACCAGGAGCAGCAGGAGCGCGCCGCAGAGCTTGAGATGTTGAAGGAGTTCAACGAGTCCATCGTCGAGTCGATCAACGTCGGGCTGCTCGCGGTTGACCTCGACGGGCGCGTCACGCGTTGCAACTCGGCGCTCGAAAAGATTCTCGGCGTGCGCCGCGCCGCGGCCATCGGCCGGCGCGTCGAAGACCTCTTTGCAGAGGACTTCGCCGAGACGCTGCATCAGGTTTTAGGGAGCGCCCGCTGGAACCTGACCGAGCTGCGCCACATCTACAAGCTGCACACGGCCACGAGCGCAGGCCGCTCGCTCGTCCTCAACATCGCGGTCGCGCCCTTGCAGGCAGACTCGCAGGGGCGCACCGGCGCGCTCGTCGTCCTCGAAGACGTGACCTCGCGCATGCGCCTCGAAGAGCAGTTGCAGCAGCGCGAGAAACTCTCGTCCATCGGTCTGCTCGCCGCGGGTGTGGCCCACGAGGTCAACACGCCGCTGACGGGTGTCTCGTCCTACACGCAGATGCTGATGGGGATGCTGCCCGAAACGGACCCGAAGCACGCGCTTCTACAGAAGGTGCGCCGGCAGGCCGACCGCGCCTCGGACATCGTCAACAACCTCCTGAACTTCTCGCGCACGGGCGGCGCGACAGAGTTCACAGAGCTTTCGGTCAACCGTGTGATGGACGACACGCTCCAACTGCTTGAGCCGCAACTGCGCCGCAGCCAGGTGGAGATCGTGCGCGCCTACGACCCCGAATTGCCGCCGACCTATGGCAACGCCGTCAAGCTGCAACAGGTCTTCACCAACCTGATCTTGAACGCGCGCGACGCTATCCTCGACGGCGGGCGCATCACGCTCTTTACGGCCTCGACCGACGAGGACACCATCGTCATCGAAATCTCTGACACAGGCGTCGGCATCGCGCCCGAGAACGTCGCCAAGATTTACGACCCGTTCTTCACGACCAAGGGCGTCGGGCGCGGCACAGGATTGGGCCTCGCCGTCTCCTACGGCATCGTCCAGGAGCACGCCGGCCACATCGCCGTCGAGAGCACGCCGGGCAAAGGCACCACCTTCCGCATCACGCTCCCGACCATCAACGCCCGCGCCCACTTCCAGGCGGCCGCGAGCGACTGAAGCGAAATTCCTTTCACTCGTCCGTAAACCTGATGAAGAGATTGCACCTGATCTTCGGCGTGCTCGTCGTCGTCGGCTTCCTGCTCACGGGGCAGTACATGGATTTTCAGGAGCCGCGGGTCCGGGAGCTGACCGACGAGGGCACGCGCATGATGTTCCGCTCCAGGCACATCTACTTGCTGCTCGCGGGCCTCGTCAACCTCGGCGTCGGAGCCTATTTCACTTACCACCGTGCGCGCTGGCGAAGGACCCTACAGGTCGCAGGCTCCGTCCTCATCGTCCTCGCGCCGCTCCTGATGACGGCCGCCTTCTTCTACGAGCCGACGCTCAAAGGTCTCCAGCGGACGTTCACCCTGCCCGGCATTGTCGCCCTCTTCGCTGGGGTTTTCCTGCACCTCTTCAGCGGAATAAGACAGGGCAAAGGTTCGACCACCGCCTAGCGCCGCCGATCTTAAGCCCCGCCAGGGGCGACCGGCAATAGCCCAGCACTTCAGTGCTGGGAACCAGACGGTAAAAGATCGAGTCCCGTAGGGACGACAGAATGTTTCTGTCGTCCCTACGGGACTCGATTGTTTTTGGCACTATTCCCCAGCACTGATGGTCTTTGACAATTCAAACCGGCAATAGCCCGACATAGCGCAAGAGCTGTGCAGACCCACGGGCGAAGCCGTCCAAGAAAGTGGCGACTCGGTGCTTGAGCGTCTCCCACTCGCTGCTCAGGCGGTGCAGATGTAAGACCTCCTGCTTGAGCTTGCGCCACAGCTTCTCGACGGGGTTGAGCCACGGCGCGTAGGTCGGCAGGCGCAGCAACGTGATGCCTGCCTCGTGCGCCGCCTCGACGACTCGCCCCTCGAAGTGAATCGGCCAGTTGTCCTGGATGGCGTAGATCGTGTGGGCCCGCGGGTAAGCCGCGCGCAGGTGCGCGTAGAAGCCGCGCAACTCTCGCACGCCAATGTGCGCCGCCTGGTGGTAACTGACCTCTCCGCTCAAGGCGTTGAGCGCGCCCACCACCCGACTCCTCCGGTTGGCCGCGTAGGAGTAACGGGCCAGTGGCTGGTGGCGGCTCCCGACTCTCGCCCAGTCCGGACCCACACTCGGCTGGCGGTAATAGGTCAACTCATCCAGGTAGAGCGCAATGACGCGACCGGGCGCGGCTGCCGCCTCCTCCAAAGCCACAGTGATCCGCTGGCACTTGTTGTCATACTCCGGGTCGGGGCTGTGGACGTAAGAGCGCCCCCGCTTGTAGCGCAGCCCCCAAGCTCGCAACAGACGCCAGACTCCGGAGAGGCTGTACCGACTCAAGGCCGTCATGACTCGCCGGGCGTGTGCCAATGACCAACGCGCGGGCGCGCCCGACGCTGCGTCGGCGGCCGGCGGCCTCTTGCAGAACTGCGCGCAGATGGCGCGCACTTGTTCAGGGGGAAAAAGACCGCTTGCGGCGGGCTGGTTGGCGTAACCAGGCGATGCCTTTCTGCTCGTAGTTGGTGAGCCACGAGTAGAGGGTCTCCGGGTGATGCGGCTTCAAGACGCCTGTGACGGCAACCCGGTAAGCGGCTTCCCCATTGGCGATCCGGAGCAGGGCTGCCGCCCGCTCGCGGACATAAGGCAGCCGGTGATGGTCACGCGCTTGTTCGAGCGTCAGGCGCTCGGCCTCGCTTAACTCCAAGACACGTTTACGGCGCGACATGGCTTTATCCCTCCACTGTCAGATCAGTGGATATTAGCGGATTGAATTGTCAAAGACCATCAGTGCTGGGCTATTTTCAAATGTCCCTGCGGGACATAAATCTTCGAGCGCCCGCGACCAACCTCCACACGCTATTTGCCGTCTTAAACCTTCTTGGGTTAGGTTATTGACTATGGCGAAAAAGGGTTCGGTGCTCGTCGTGGACGACGAGGAGATTATGCGCGACGTGCTGGAGACGCTGCTCTCGGCCGAGGGCTACCGCGTTGACCTGGCGAAGACGGGCGAGGAGGGGCTGGAAGCCTACGGGCGGCGGGCCTACGACGTGGTGCTCCTGGATGTCTCCATGCCTGGCATGGGCGGACTGCGCGCGCTCGAAGAGTTTCTGAAGATGGACGCCGACGCGTCCGTTTTGATGATTACGGCCTACGCGACTTTCGACACGGCCATCGCCGCCTGGGAGAAGGGCGCGATGGGCTGCATCCGCAAGCCGTTTCAGAACGAGCAGATCGTCGCGCAGGTCGCCGCCGGCATCAAGCGGCGGCGCAAGGAGGAGGAGCGGCAGACTTTGCGCCGCGCCATGAGCCGCGCCGTGGACCGCGGCGAGATGATCGGCCACTCCGACGTGATGCAGGAAGTCTTCCGCCTCGTTGATCAGGTCGCCCCCGCGCGCTCGACCGTCCTTATCACCGGCGAAAGTGGCACAGGCAAGGAACTGATCGCCAAGTCCATACACGAATCGAGCCCGCGCGCCGGCCGACAGTTCGTTACCGTCAACAGCTCGAACATCCCCTCGGAGCTTTTGGAGAGCGAACTCTTCGGCCACACGCGCGGCGCGTTCACAGGCGCGGTCGCAGCCAAGAAAGGTTTGTTTGAGGTCGCGGACGGCGGCTCCATCTTTCTGGACGAGATCGGCGACATCCCGCCCGAAACGCAGGCCCGGCTGCTCCGCGTCATACAGGAGCGCGAGTTCACCCCCTTGGGCGATACCAGCCCGCGGCGCGTTGACGTGCGCATCATCGCAGCCACCAACATCGACCTGAAGGAGGCCGTCAAGCAGGGAACCTTCCGCGAAGACCTCTACTACCGCCTCTCGGTCGTGCCGATTGAGCTGCCGCCTTTGCGCGACCGCCGCGAGGACATCCTGCCGCTCGCGCAGCATTTTATACGGAAGTACAACGAGGAGAACGGCCGCCGCGTCTCCGAGCAGTTCAAGCCCGAAGTGCTCGCGCTCCTTGAGTCCTACTCTTGGCCGGGCAACGTGAGGGAGCTTGAGAACGCCGTCGAGCGCGCCGTCGTCATTGCGCCCGGCAACGAAATCACGCGCGAGTGCCTGCGCTCGGAGGTCAGCGACCCGCAGACCGCCCGCGCCGCCGCGCGCGAGGGGACGAGCGGGGCCGCCGCCCTCGACATAGGGCGCGGCGTCAACTTCTACGACGAGGTGCGCCGCTTCGAGATCGACCTCATCCGCCGCGCCCTTGAGCAGACCGGCGGTCACCAGTCCCGCGCCGCGCGCCTGCTCGGCATGAACGCCACGACACTTAACTCCAAGATCAAGACCTACAACATAGACCCGCGCTCGTGAACCGCCTCGCGCCCGCCGAGCGTCACTCTAAATCCAGGTCCTTGATCTCTAACGTCACGTCCACGTTGAGCGCCTGCGGGTTGAGCTTGACGGCGGGCTCGACCTTGTAGGGCTTGGAGGTGAGTTTCAGCCTGCCGTTCCTCAGAGCATTCTCGACGAAGGCCCCGATCTCTTTCTCGACAAACTCCTTCAGGTAGAAGGCGTCGTAGACCTCGCCCTGCCGCAGCTTCCAGCGCTCCTTCAGGTAGTCCGCGTCCGCCTCCGGCACCCCTTTGACGGCAATCGAGCCCATCGTGTAGCGCGGCCCTTCGGCGACCGTGACGCGGTAACTGACGCGGCGGTTTGCGTCGTCGAAGACGGGCTCGGCGCGGACGCGCGCCATCAGGAATCCTTTCCTGCCGTAGTTCCTTTCGACGGCCTTGAGGCCCTCGTCAATCTTGAGCCCGTCGGCGACCGCGCCCGACTTCATCGCGAGCGGCCCGTCCAAATCGCGCGCGGCGAAGGCTTCGTTGCCCACCCACTCCGCCTTGTCCCACAGGTACGAGACGCCCTCGCCGACCGGCAGCGTGACGACGACGCCCTCCTTGCACTCGCCCGCCGCGACCGCGGCCGCGGGCTGGCTGAACTTCGCCTTGAGGTGGCCGTGCCGCCTGTAGACCGGAATCAGGTTCGCGTCGGCGAAGGCGCTGGCGAACTCCTGCGAGTATTCTGTGCCAAGAAGACCTTTGGAGTTTTTGGTCAGCTCTTCGGATTGGACGCCCTCCGCGCCGGGGAAGCGCACGCCGCAGACCTTGATGGCCGCGCCCGCGACGCTGAAGACGTGTTTGGCGCTTCGGCCGCCCGCGTCCGCCGAAGGCGTGTAGTTGACCTGGCCCTCGATCTTTCGCTCTCGCAGCAGGCCCTCCAGGGCCCGCGTGATGCTCTGTATGACGCCGCCACGTTCGGGCGCGGTCCCGTCGAACAGAGGGACCTCGCGGCGGACGGCGTTCGCCAGCTCCTCGTTCGTGAACCAGACGAAGTTGTCGAAGACGACGGGGACGTTACCGCCCTTCTGCTCTTCGATCTCGAAGGTGATGGTCGCCTGATCGTTCGTGGTCCGTAAGCGATAGCTCAGCTTTGTGAAGAGGCCGCTGTCGAGGAGCCGCTGCGCCGCCGCGTCCAGTTCCTCGACCGTGATGAGGCTTCCGACTTGCAGGCCGCTGGCAGTGACGGCCTGCTCTTTGGTGACGCGGGCGAGGCCCGCGAACTCCACGCCCGCGAGCCGCATGGGCTTCCCGGCCGGCGGCTGCTGGCACTGTGCCAATTTTGGCTGGACGATGAATAACGAGAGCAGGGCCGCGCAGACGGCGGCGCGTTTCAAGGAAGCATGACGAGTTGGTTTCACGAGGCTTAGCCTAAAAGGCCGGGCGTCGCTTCGTCAAATCTGGGGAAGGGTTTCGACGCGGTTGCGTCCACGCCTTTTGGCCCTGTAGAGCGCGGCGTCCGCGCGGGCGATCATGTCGGCCCCGGACTCGTCGTCCGAGAGGCTGGCCCCGCCGATTGACAGGGTGAGGTCGAAGGCGCGCACGCTTTCGCCGAAGAGGCGGCCCTCGGCGGCGGCGCGAATCTTCTCTCCGAGCGCGAGCGCGCCCGCGAGGTCCGTCTCGGGCAGCAGCACCAGAAACTCCTCGCCGCCGTAGCGAAAGACCGTGTCGGCCCCGCGCACGGCCTCGCGCAGGACGGCCGCAATCTGGCGCAGCACGAGGTCGCCAGTGGCGTGCCCGTAGGTGTCGTTAATCGTTTTGAAGATGTCTAGGTCAACCATCAGGCAGGAGAGCGGGCGGCCGTAGCGGCGCGCCTCGGCGCTCTCGCGCGCGAGCGTGTGCGTCAGCGCGTGGCGGTTCAAGAGCTTCGTCAGGGCGTCGGTCATGGCGCGCTCCTGCGCCTGCTCTGCGCTCGTGCGGAGCTGGTCGCGCTCCTGTTTTAAACGGATGCGGACGTGGACGCGCGCGATCAGTTCCGCGGCCTCGAAGGGCTTGCTGATGTAATCGTCCGCGCCGAGGCCGAGGCCGCTGACCTTCATCTCCGTCTCGTCGCGCGCCGAGAGGAAGATGACGGGGATGTCGCGCGTGCGCTCGTCCTCTTTCAGAGCGCGGCAGGCGTCGAGCCCGTCCATCCCTGGCATCATCACGTCTAGGATGACGAGGTCGGGCAGCTCCTCGCGCGCCATCCTGACCGCCTCGCCCCCTTCGCGCGCTGTCAGCACGCGGTAGCCCTCGCGCTCCAGCCGGCGCTGAATCAGCGCGCGGTTGATGGCCTCGTCGTCGGCGACGAGAATCAAAGGCCGGGCGGTCTCTGTCACTTCCTTGAGCATCGCAGCAGGCACGGCAATTCACCTATCAGATTTAAGTCTTGAAACCCCGAACGGGCGATTTACAGCTCTATTGACGCGCAGACGGGCGCGAAGGCGGCCTTGCCCTGTGAAGAGGGTTTGCAGGGTGCAAGAGAACTGCCAGGAGCTTTCCCACTAAGACCGTGCAGTAAAGGTATCTTAAAATATTTTCGTCCGCCGCCGCAATAGGCAGTCTTTGTGCTAAGCTCTGGGGCCGGTAAATAGTCAAGGGTAAATGGTAAATGGGAGAACGGTTTTCACCATTTACCATCTACTATTCACTATTCACGACTAAAGGAGGTTGAGGTTTGCGACGACGCGAAGGCGACGGCTGCCCCGTGGCGGGGGCGTTACAGCTTGTCGGCGACAAGTGGACGATGCTCGTGGTGCGCGACCTCGTGGCGGGGCCGAAGCGAACGACCGAACTGCTGGCGGCGCTGCACCCCATCAGCAGCCGCACGCTCGTCGGCCGCCTGCGCGACATGGAGCACGACGCGCTGATAGAGCGCCGCGACCTCGGCGGGAGCCCCCCACACGTCGAGTACGTCCTGACCGAGCGCGGCCGCCGGCTCCTCCCTTTCCTGGACGCCCTCAGACGCCTGGGCCAATCACTGGACTGCAACGACTGCGACGACCGGCGCGAGCGCCTCGGCGACTACTGCGACGCCTGCCCGCGCGGCGGCGAGGTCGAGCCGCCACGAGCGCCCGCCCGACGACGTGAGCCGGACGACTCGATTGTGCTGTTGTAATCGCCAGACGCCGGAACAAAAGAACGCGAAGCGCACGGAAACGACTGATGTCTCGTGCGCTTCGCGTTCTTTGGTGGGTCGGTTCCTTGCCCTCAGTTCTGCCGGAGGGCGGGCATGGGGATGGGAATGTTATAGGTCGTCGCGCCGACGCCCACGCCGCCTTCGCAGGAATTGGGCGGCACGGTGCAGATGCGCCGCGTCGAGGGGCACTCCGACGCCCAGAACATGTAGCCGAGCATCCCGTTGGTCACGCCGGTCTTGGTCACCACATTCTGCACGTAATTGCCCGTGCTCTTCTGTAGAGAGCTTGAGAAGTTGACGCATTCGGGCGCGGGGTTCTGGCCGGTGACAATGTAGAGGGAGCCCGTGAACTTGGCAGCCGCGAGCGGCGGAATCGGCGGGTTGTATTGCGCCTTGCCGTCTATGTGCTCCTGCCAGTCGGCCTGCGCGGCCGCCGCGTTGTTGGGTTGACGGCTGGAAACCATCGCGTTGGCGTAGTCGAGCACGGGAGTGGTGGTGTTGAGCCAGTCGGCCGTGGCTTTGCGCGTCAGGGCGATCAGCCAGCGGTCGCCGGCCGCCAGGTCAATCGTCAAACGCGCGGCGTGGTTGTTCCCCGTCGAGTCGTAGGGCAACTGCGAGCGGTAGGCGTTGATGAAGGCTTGCAGCCCCGCGAGGTTCGGATTGGTGTTCTCCTCGTAATCTATCTCGATGCCGACGCCCAGGTTTCTCGCCACGTCGGCCGCGTTCAGTCCGAGTTGCGTCGCATTCTGTGCCAGCGCCTGGTTCCAGGCGTCCGTGTACGTGATGCCGCCGATGGAGAGCATGACGCGCACGCCGCGGCTCTTGAAGTAGTTGACGACGTTCGAGTCCATGCCGCGCGGGACGCCGTTCAAGGTCTGCGCGTCGGTCGTCTTGTTGAGGAGTTTGAGGGGCTGGACGAAACTGAGCACGACCAGATTGACGGACGGACGGCCGTCGCCGCGGTTTATCAGCCAGCGGTTCTTGAGGTCGAAGTCCGTCATGTTGCGCGGGCTGGCCCAGGTGCAGGCGTCGTTGCCGCAATGCCAGGCCCCGTAAACGGAGACCGGCGTGGGCGCGGCCGTGGTTTTGGTAACGGCAAACGCGGCAGCGACACCCACGGCGAACAACACAAACAGTTTTCTTAGCATGTGCGTCTCCTTTCGGCTTTGCAGGTTCAACTCTCAGCGGCTTGAGTAACTCAAAACAACTAAGCAGCGGCCCTCTGTCTAGAAAGGATTTCGGTCGCGTCTGGGTTCGCTTTAATTTTCGGGTTCAGTCTCCGGCCGTCGCCTCGACCTTGTTCGAGACGACTTCGCCGTCCGGCATGATGATCTTCTCGTGGTCGGAGGTGACGACCTCGCCTTCGATGGTGACTTCCTCGCCGGTCGGCATGGGCACGGGCAAACTGTCTAGAAAACGCTCGGCGTCAATGGCGGCCATGCAGCCGGAGCCGGCGGCCGTGACGGCCTGGCGGTAGAAGGAGTCCTGCACGTCGCCCGCGGCGAAGACGCCTGGAACATTCGTCGCCATCGAGCGGCCGGCGGTCTTGAGGTAGCCGGTCTCGTCCATTTCGAGCTGGCCCTTGAACAGTTCCGTGTTCGGCTTGTGGCCGATGGCTATGAAGACGCCCTCGCAAGGGAAGATGGTCTCTTCGTCCGTCTTGTTGTTGTAGAGGCGGACGCCCGTCACGCCGTCTTCCATCGTGCCGAGAATCTCTTTGACCTCTGTGTTCCAGACGAACTCGATCTTCGGATTGTTGAGCGCCTTGTCCTGCATGATCTTCGACGCGCGAAGAGAGCCGCGGCGGTGGACGACGTAGACGCGCGCGGCGTAGCGCGTCAGGAACGTGGCCTCTTCCATCGCGGTGTCACCACCTCCGACGACGACCAGCCGCTTGTTGCGGAACGCCGGGAGCGGCCCGTCGCAGGTCGCGCAGGCCGAGACGCCGTTGCCGCCGAGCCCCGCGGGCACTTTCGCCTCGCCCGGAATCCCCAGCCACTTGGCCGACGCGCCGGAAGCGATAATCAGGGTCTGCGCCTCAATCTCGTGTCCCTCGCGCGTGTAGAGCTTGAAGGGGCGCTCGCTCAAGTCAACGCGCTCGATGTTGGCTTCCAGGATTTCTGTGCCAAACCTGAGCGCCTGGCCGCGAAACTGCTCCATCAGTTCCGGCCCCTGTATCCCGCTCTCGAAGCCTGGGTAGTTCTCGACTTCGGTCGTAATCATCAACTGGCCGCCGGGCATCAGTTGCCGCTCGGGGTCGTTGGCGTCAACCACCAGGGGGTTCATGTTGGCCCGCGCCGTGTAAATGGCGGCCGTTAGCCCGGCCGGCCCCGTGCCGATGATGACGACCTCTCTGTGCATCTTTTCTGTGGTCATTTGAGTCCGCCTCTGTCTCCTTAGGGAGGCCGGGGGCCGGGGCTTTTCGCCACCGCCCGGCCAGAAGAGTGTAGCCTTTTCAGTTGCGCGTGTAGTATAACAGACGCGCTGAAGGAGTAAGAACACCGGACTGGGACGGCCGGCCGCCGCCAGGTTTCCAGGCCGCGCCCCGACCCGCCGCCGCAACAATTTTTATACGGGAAGCGTCGATTGAGCACACAGGAGAGCAACGCCGGGAGCCGGGCGCGCGTCGTCGAGACTATCGCCGTCCTCGGCGCGGGCACGATGGGTCACGGGATCGCGCAGGTGGCGGCCGCCGCCGGCTACAAGGTCATTTTGCGCGACGTGGACCGCGAGGCGCTCATGCGCGGGATTCGGTCAATCGAGCGCAACTTGCAGAAGGGCATCGAGCGCGCCAAGCTGACGGAAGAGGACCGCGACCAGACGCTCCAGCGCCTACGCGGGGCCGTTCAGCTCGCGGAGACGGCCAACGCAGACCTCTTCATAGAGGCCGCGCCGGAAGCGCTCGACATCAAGCGCGACATCCTGCGCGAGGTCGAGGGGCTCGCCCGACGGCCGTTCGTCTTCGCCTCGAACACCTCTTCGCTCTCGATCACGGAGCTGGCGCGCGGCGCACGCGAGCCCCATCGCGTCGTCGGGATGCACTTCTTCAACCCGGTTCACATCATGCGGCTCGTCGAAGTGGTCCGCGGCCAGGACACGAGCGAGGAGACGGTCGCAACTGTCAGCGAGGTCGGCCGCCGTATGAAGAAGGAGCCGATCACTGTGCGCGACGTGCCCGGCTTCGCCTCCTCTCGGCTCGGCGTCGCGCTCGGGCTGGAAGCCATGCGGATGCTGGAACAGGGCGTGGCGAGCGCGCGCGATATAGATACGGCGATGGAATTAGGTTATAACCACCCGATGGGCCCTTTGCGCCTGACCGACCTCGTCGGCCTGGACGTGCGCCTGGCGATAGCCGAATACCTGCACACGGAGCTGGCCTCGGAAACTTTCCGCCCGCCTGCGATCCTTCGCCGCCTGGTCGGCGAAGGCAAGCTCGGCAAGAAGACGGGCGAGGGCTTTTATAAATGGGACGAAAAGCAGTAGTCAGTGGTCAGTGGTCAGTGGTCAGTTAAGACGACTGGCTTTCACTGACCACTGACCACTGACTACTGACCACTGATATGAGTGCTCCCTACAACGAAGAAAAACGCCTGACGCTGCGGATGGCGCTCCGCCTGCCCATCGTTGTTTCGGGACGGAGCGAGGACGGGGCCGCCTGGAGCGAGCCGACCGAGACGGACGACATCTCGACGGGCGGCGCGCTCTTTCATCTCAACCAGAAGGTGAACCGCGGCGAGCGGCTCTACCTGCGCGCGCACCGCCCGGACGGCGCGCCCATCGAAGTTACCGTCACGGTCGTCCGGGTCGCGCCCGCCATCTACGGCACGGCGCGCGTCGGCGTCGCAATCGCCGAGCCGGTCGAGAACTGGCTCCGCCTCTTCGTCTCCTGGGTCGCCGACGAGCAGCCCGCGCAGGCCGACGCGGAGGGTGAGCCTTCGGCTCCCGAGTGATTCTGAAATCTCAAATCCCGAATCTTAAATTTCAAACCCGCAGGAGTCAGCAATAATCCATGGCACAATCCGAAGAGTCTCTGTCGCCGTCTTACGAGACACTGCTCGTCGAGCGTCGCGGCCGCGTCGCCGTCGTCACCATTAACCGCCCGGAGAAGCGGAACGCGCTCAACATCAAGACGCGCGAGGAGGGCGCGCGTCTCCTGGAAGAGCTGCGCGACGACGAATCGGTGGGCGTCGTCGTCTTCACGGGCGCGGGCGACAAGGCTTTCATCGCCGGCGCGGACATAGCGGAGTTCGCCGGCCGCACCGCGCTCACGCAGCGCGACGTGATGATGGCCCGCTCGCTGTTTACGGCCATCGACACGTTCCCCAAACCTGTCATCGCCATGATTAACGGCTACTGTCTGGGCGGCGGCTGCGAATTGGCCCTGGCCTGCGACCTGCGCATCGCCAGCGAGACGGCCTCCCTCGGCCAGCCCGAGATTAACTTAGGCATCATCCCCGGCGGCGGCGGAACCCAACGCCTGACGCGCCTCGTCGGCGAGGGCAAGGCGATGGAGCTGATCCTGACGGGCGACATCATCAACGCGCAGGCGGCCTACAACATCGGCCTGGTCAACATGGTCGTCCCGGCCGCCGACCTGGAGGCCAAGACCCTGGAGCTGGCGAACCGCATCGCCGAAAAGAGCCCGGTCGCGCTGAGGATGGCGAAGGAGGCCGTCAAGCTCGCGTCGCGCTCGAACCTGGATGAAGGTTTGCGCCGCGAAGTAGACCTCTTCGCGCTCTGCTTCTCCAGCGAGGACAAGGACGAAGGCGTCAGCGCCTTCCTCGAAAAGCGCAAACCCGTCTTCAAGGGGAAATGATCTGATGAATGCGGGCGGATGACCGCTTTTCCAATCCGCAATTCTATGAGACTCGTTACGATCATCCTCGGCATGGTCGTCGCCGCGTGGGGCGGCGTGATTGCCTACCGCGCGTTCTTTCTAGAACCCGACGCGGCGGTCATCATCAACACGACCAGCGGCGCGGTCAGCGAGTACCCTAACCTGCTGCGCGCGTCTTTAGGCATCTTGATGCTCGCCGGCGGCGCGTGCGTGGCCTTCTTCGCGGCCCGCCGCAAGCCTATGTGAGCGACTTCTTCCGGCTCAACAGAGAAACGCCCCGCCGTCATCCAAACACGGCGGGGCGTTTCCCTTGGTAGTTAAATTGACGCGAGCCTAAGTCAGTAGCGCCTGGATGAGCGACGGCGCTTACGAATCCCGTAGGTGTAAACGGCCGCGCCGCCGCCGCCGATGAGCGCTCCTATGGCCGCGCCCTTGCCGCCGCCGGCAATCCCGCCGATGATCGCGCCGCCGGCAGCCCCTGCGGCCGTCGTCAGCTTATCCCTGTGCTTCTGCCAGAAGCTGCGGTTGTGCCTGTGGCCGTCGCCGACGCAAGCGTTGTGCGTGTGCGTGACGTTGCCGTGCCTGTGCCTGAGCCTGCCGCACTGCGCCTCGGCGGCCGCCGGCAGCATGACGCAGAGCAAAGCCGCCGCCACTAAAACCGCGAAGAACCTCTTCATTTCGCGCACTCTCCTTTCGAGTCACGGTATTCACGGGAGAGAATATTTTAGGGGGTTGCGGCCAGTATAGAATTAAAAGGGGCAGATTCCAAAGCGCCTGCCAAGTTGACTCCCCGCGACGCGGTCTTGTAAATTGAATGCACCGACGGAACCCGCGGAGGTATCGACAGCGACTCCCGGTTCCCGCGCTCAACAACTCCTCGCCCGTTGAGCGTTCCGTCCGACATGCGGGGCCGTAGCTCAGCTGGGAGAGCGCTTGAATGGCATTCAAGAGGTCAGGGGTTCGATCCCCCTCGGCTCCATAAACACCTTCCTAACACACAACAAATCCGGCGCGGGCGTTCTGGCACAGTTTCGGGGGCGGCCCCGCGAAAACTGATTGACAACGGTGGTGAGACTGTTTACCTTTCGCCTAAGCTTAATCGGTCTGGACGACGCTACCCGATTTCTGTGCCAGTTAAAGACTTGGCTGCGGCCGAGAGCGATGTTTGTTTCCACGCCACCTTGCCCAGAGCCCGCAAGATTTCAATGAAGCAGGAAAGCCCCCTTACTCAAGCGGCCTTCGATTCCCTCCTGGCCTGGCTCGACCCCGACCGCGATCAAGCCGGGAAGAAGTACGAGTACATCCGCCGCCGCCTGATCAAAATTTTTGACTGCCGCGGCCGCCATGACGCGGAGGACCTCGCGGACGAAACCATCAACCGCGTCACCTTGAAGGCCGCGAAGATAGCCGAGGAATACGTTGGCGACCCGGCCCTCTACTTTTACGGGGTCGCGAACAAGGTTTACCTCGAATCCGTGAGAAAGCGCCCGGCCCCCGCGCCTCCGCCCCCGCCCGACACCTTTGCAGAGGTCGAGCAGGAGTACGAGTGCCTCGAAAAATGCCTGGAGCAAATTTCACTCAACAGCCGGGAGCTGATTCTAGAGTATTACCAGAACGACAAAAGGGTGAAGGTCGAATACCGTAGGAAGCTGGCCGAGCGGTTGGGGATCGCGCAGAACGCCGTGCGCATACGGGCGTACCGTATCAGGCTGGCGCTACAGCGCTGCGTCCAAGCCTGCCTCGAACAGAATTCGCCCGCATGAAATGTAGACCGGCCATTTGGCATACACCATTAGGGGGCCGGAATTTTCTCTCGTACCGTCTCGGATGACACAAGTGGAACACGAAGATATAAGGCGATATCTGCTCGGGGACGTTTCGCCGGAAGTCCAGCGGACGGTCGAGGAGCGCCTTCTGACCGAAGAGAGCTTTCTGGAGGAGCTGAGTTCGATCGAGGAGGAGTTGATACACGATTACGTCGGCGGTGACCTGTCCGCGGACGACCGCGAGAGGTTCGAGCGTCACTTTCTCTCCACAGAGGACCGCCGGCGCAGGCTGAGGTTCGCGCTGGCGCTCGCGCGCTACACCTCCGAAAAGGGCCTGGCGAAGACGCACGCGGGCCCGACACTGGCCGAACGCCTGCGCGCCTTCTGGCGCGGACGGCCCTTGATGCTCCGCGCCGCGGCGGCCGTCGCGGCCGTCGCCATCCTGGCCGGCGCGTGGTGGTTCTCTTTCCCGCGCACGCCCTCGCAGAAGATCTTCGCCACGCTCACTTTGAACATCACCGCCGGCAACCGCGCGGAAGGCGCGCAAGCGGGTAAAGTACGACTCCCGCTCAAGGAAGACGCGCTAAAAATTTCCCTGGCGCTCCCGGAGGGCTCGACCAAGGCGTCCGGCTACCGCGTCGAATTGGTGGACGAGAGCGGGGCGAAAGAGAACCTGGAGATAATCGAGCGGGACGAGAAATCCGTCTCGGTCGTGGTCCCGTCCGCACGGCTCGCGCGCGGGCAGTACGCCTTGAGACTTTACACTTCCAGCGCCGGCGGCGCGGAGGAGCGCGTCCCCGGCAACTATTTCTTCACGGCCGAATAGGCTTCGGACCCCTGCGTGCGTCCCGTCCGGCGTCGAATGCGCCAGGCCGCCGCCGCCGTCAGGAGCCCCAACACGACCGCGGTGGCAGTCGCCTTCGGGTAGACGGATGAAGCGGCCACGACGCGCGCAGGCTTGATGACCTGACGATACTCGCCCTGCAACGTGAACCCAGCCCAGTAGTACGGCGAACTCCACTGCGGCTCCTGCCGGATACTGTTCTGCGCGGCGCGCAGCGCCTCGGCGGGAGTCATCCCCCTTCGCAGCAGGTTGTCGTAGAAGCGCTTCATCAACTCGGCCGTCGCCTCGTCGTCCACCTTCCACAGACTCGCCAGCACGCTGGACGCGCCCGCGTACATGAACCCGCGAGTGAGTCCGATCAGCCCCTCGCCGCGCACCTCCTTGCCGAGCGCCGTGCTGCACGCGCTCAGGACGACGAGGTCAACCGGCGCGCGCAAGTTGTAGATGTCTGACAATCCGACGAAGCCACTGATGTCACGCCCGTCACGGTCTACGAGCGAAAGCACGAGGCCGGACAACTCCGGCTGCCGCGCGTTGAGCAGGCCGTGCGTGGCGAAATGCAGGATGTGGTATTGGCTCAAATCCAGGTTGCGCAAGTTGTCGCGGGTCGCGTCGAAGTCGGAGTAGATCGCCACCTGATCGGCAGTCCCTGTCTTGCGCAGCTCGTTCAATTCCAGCTTGTCGTAAAAGAGCCCGCGGACCTTGGCCGGGTCGAGCGTCTCTTCCGGCAGGTCTGACGCGCCGCGACTCTGCCGTGGCGCTCCGCTCGCCAGCAGCTCGCCGTTCTGCCCGCTGTTCATCGCCGCCGCCTTCATCTGATAGTTCGTGGGGAGCACGGGGTCGCCGAACGCGGCCAGCAGCTTCGGCGCGGCGGGACGCTTCTCGGCCCCCTGGCGAAGGAGCGCCAGTGTGGAGGCCGACGGCGCGTTGACGATTTCAAAGTGTGCGACTAAGGGTTCGTCGCCGCCCGGCTGAAGTGTCAGAAGTTGAAACGGGATGTACTGTAGAATTCCGTCTGGGACGACGACGAGGCGCGGGGGGCGCAGCTTGTCCGCGACGGGGCCGAGCAGGAGGCGGCTGACCTCCGCGACTGACCTTCGAAACTCGGCTTGCTGCGCGGGCGTGGACGGCGGCCGGCTCAAAAGGCTCACCAGCTCGCGCGCGGCCTTTTCAATCACCTCTTTGCCGGCCAGCTTGTAACTACTGAAGCCGTCCGCCGTCACGACCCACAGGTAGCTCTCGCGTCCGCCGAGCGAATACTCCAGAAGGGTCGTGTCCCTGTCTGTGACCTGGGCTCTGATCTCCGCGAGCTTGAGCGGCGCGGGGCGCATCAGATTATTGAACCTGGACGTGCTGTTGATCCGCGCCTCAACCGTTTCGTACTGCGCGCGCAGCCGCGTCAATTTGCCCTCGACTTCCGCCAACTCCTCGCGCGTCGCGCCTCCGCTTTGCAGCTTAGCGCGCTCGTCAATCGCCCCCTGCACCTCCTTTTGCAGCTTCTCCTCTTCGACCAGCAGCACGGGGTCCGCGGCCTGCCGCAACTCCCGCTGATAATCTTTGAGCGAGTCCAGGAGCGAGCGCGCGCGTCCCGATTCGCTGGCCTCGAAGGCCGCAACGTCGAACTGCTTGTCGGGCTGCCTGCCGTGGAGCTGCATCAGCCATTCGGCGTAAGTCTCGTAACGGTCGTGGACGGAGGCGAGGAAGGAACTGCGCAAGTCTTTGCTGGCGGCGTTCTCGCGCAGTTGTTCGGTCAGCTCTTTAGACCTCTGCAAATGTTTCCCGGCCTCTTCTAGATTCTGCTCGTCCAATTCCAGCCTGCCCAGGCCGAAGCAGACCGCCGCCTCGTTGGCGTAGTCGTCTACCTTTTGTTGGAAGACCTGGAGGGCCTGGCGGTAAGACGCACGGGCCGCCGCCCTCTCGCCCTGTAAATAGTTCACCTGGCCCAGGAAGGTCTGGGCGCGCGCCCACTCGCGGCGGCGGCCCGTCGCTTCGTGCAGCGCGACGGCCTCCGAGAACTCACTCTCGGCCTGAGGGTAAAGCCCGACCGAAAGATGAACCCGACCGAGGCTCTCGTGGCACAGGGCGGCCATGAACCTGTCCTCGATTTTTTGTGCCAGCCGCAAGCCCTCCCGGAGCTGCCGCACGGCCTCGTCGTAATCGCCGTTCCGGGCCTGCGCGTGCCCGACTTTGCGTAGGGCGTCAATGGTACCGGCCTCGCTGTGCGCCCGGTCTCTGTACAGCGTGAGCGCTTCCTGGTAGTAGCCGAGCGCCGTCTCAAGCTGCCCGTAAGCCTCGTAGACCTCGCCCATGCTCATGGCAATCTTGCCGGAGACTAAGGGCTCCGCCTCCGGGTCTTTGATCAGTGGCCGCGCCTCTTCGAGGTAGGCCAGGGCCTTCTGCCACTGGCCCTGCCTGATCGAGAGGAAGTTGAGCGTGACGAGGGCCTCGGCCTGTTCGAGGGGGCTTCCGAGTTCGCGCCAGATCGCCGCGGAGTTTTCCAGCGCGGCGGCCGACTCGCGCAGCTTGCCCAGCGGCATGTAAACCTCGCCCAGGTTGAACTGGGCTTCGGCCTCGCCGCGCCTGTCTCGCAGCTCCTGCCAGATGCCGAGCGCCTTGACGCCCGCGGCCTCTGCCTTCTCCAGCTCTGATTGCAGGAAATAGATGACGCCCTCTTCCGTCAGGCTCCGCGCCTCGCCGCTCCTGTAGCTGTCACGCACGCTCAGGCCGTGCGCCTCGTCTAGAAAAAGGAGGGCCGTCTTATGATCGTCGCGTGAGCGGTAGACGACGGCCGAGGAGTTGAGCGTGTCAACGAGCAGTTGTTCGTCGCCGGATTGTCTGGCTAAGGTGAGGGCCTCGCGCGCGGCGGCGAGCGCGCCGTCCAGGTCATTTAATTTCAGGTGGACTTCGCCGGCGCGGTTGAGCGCCCGCGCGCGCGCCGCGACATCGCCGTCGCGGCGCGCGCTCTCCGCGTCCGCCTCCAACGCGGAGAGCGCCTGCCTGCGCGCCTCGACGCTCGACAGGTTTTCGCCGACGACGACTTCACCGACGGCCGCCGCCCCCCTCCGACTCGTCCCCGGCGTCACGCCCAGCGCCAAACCCGCCGCCACACAAAACGGCAGCAAGCGGCAGGAGAGGCGCGACAGGCGATTGATCATGAATCACTCATTCTCGGCGGCAACCACCTCGGGCGCGCTTAACGGCGACGCCGCCGGCCCACCGTTCGGCACGGCTTCAGCCAACGGGCTCAACTCGGCGACCGCGGGCGAGACAGGTGGGCTCATGAAGACCCGATTAACTCTCTCTTCCGACCTCAGCCCGACTTGCGTCGCCACCAATCCTCTGAGGTTCCATCCCAGGTATGAGACGCAGGGCAACTCCGGGTTTGGGTTCGCGCCCTCTCCGGGTTTCTCGGTCTCGCCGGGGATGTGGCACCGCCGTCGGCGGTCGGCCGGAGAAAGGTAGAAGCGGCGCGGATAATTTTTTATCCTGGAGACATTGTCGCCGCCGCCGACCCCGGACCCCATATCCGAACTCGTCTTGTGTAAATTCAGCGCGGGCGCGGCCGCCATTTCGAAGGAACGAAACGCCCTGGCGGCTGCCCTCTTAATCGTGATGAATCCTTCGGCCTTGGTGTCCGTTTCGTACTCGTAATCGGAGAGGCGCACGTTCCTGAGCGTGGCCCTGAAGAAGGCCACGAGGAACGAAGTCCAGTCACCGCCCTCCTTTCCTGCGAAGGCGTACTTCGTGTATTCGTCGAACGGCGTCTTCAGCTCAAAGCGTCTGGGCGCACGCTTCGGCCCCGTGGACCGCGCGCGGTCGCCGTTGGCGCGCGCGTCTTCTACGGTTATCTCTTCCTCCATCGGGCTGAAGATAATCGGGCCGTCCGGCATCGTCCAGGGAAAGTAAATGGAGACGCCGTTCGAATACTGCAAGTCCGGGCCGATGTAATAAGAGACGACGACGAAATTCCCCTTCAGGTCTCGGTTCGCGTCTAAGAACTTAATCTCTTTTAAGACCCGAGCGCAGGACTCGGCAATCGTCTGGAATTTTTGCATCACGTCCGAGAGCAGGAACAGCTCTTTCACCTTCAGTCGCATCTCTTCCCGCTTTGACTCTTGAGGGAAGAGGCGACTGCTCAGATCCGCGCTCCGGTCTACAACCTGTAGAGACATATCCGTGGGCAGCTTGACGGCATTGTTGCACTTGCTCAGCAGCAGCCGGCAGAAGTCATACAGGTCAACGAACGTCTCGTCGAAATAACTCTGCGCGTCGAGGCGGGCCAGCTTGACGGCGTCGCGGATGGCCGGATACAGCACCAGCCCCTCATCATCCAGCGCAAGGCCGTCCTGCAAGGCTGTGGATAATTGCCTGATTGCGGTCACGAGGTTGTTCTCTCTGTCGAGCGTGCTCAGGTCTAAAAGGGACTGCTCCGACGAGCGGTCCATCAGCGCGAAATCGAGCAGGTCGCGGGCACACACGTCGCACACCGCGTGGGCCACAGTCCTCACGTCCTTTTTTTCGAGCTTCCTGATCTTCTCGATGATTTTTCTGAACTGCCACCCGACGGCGAGCATCAGCCCCTGCGAGCCGATCACGTACCTAACGGAATCCTTAATCTGGTAGGCCGTCTCGATGCCGTTCATCATGCAGTTGTCGCAGGCCAGAATGTCGAGCGCGGGCTTGTCGTCCCCCTTGACGGTGCTGAAGCGCTCCGAGAGCACTGTGGCGAAATCCGTGAGCCGCAGAAAGCTCGGCGGGTTATCGTCGGCCAGGAAGGTGTTGCCCGCGACCGCCGAGCCGTGCCCGAACAGGATGAGCATGTACGCGTCGGCCTCGTGGTTCTTTAACGTGTAGTCTAGAAAACGCCTCAAGCCCACCTCCGGTATGTCCTGGGCGGGAATTTCGATCTTGAAGTTGTCGCCGTCAGAAAAGTTCGGCGCGGTGACTGACTTGTCTCCCTGCTCCCCGGACGGGACGAGGTCACTGTGCAGGCCCCAGCCCGGGATAATATTCTGACCGTTCTGACCGTTCTGACCGTTACGACTGTTCCGAATGTTCCGGCCGTTACCACCTTTATGGCGGCGGTGATTTATCTCCACGTAGCGCGCCCCCCTGGGTCTGGGGGTGTTGGGGTCGAAGCAGGCGATGACGCGTATCTCGTCGTTCGGCTGGTCGTCCGGGAAGGCGTCCTCCAGGTCTTTCAGGATGTCTATGGAATTGGCGCTGAGGTTATTGTCGCCGGCCAGGTAAATCATGATCGTCCATTTGGGCCGCGGGGCGCTGGACGGTTCTTCTCCCTGGGGCGGGGCGTTGGTTGGTCGGTTTTGGGCCATTGTCTGTCTCCTTGAGTGATGACTGAGCCCCCGGCGCAGCAAGCGCCGGGAGCAAGGGGCAATTGCGGGCGCGGACTTCGTCAACCGCGCCCGATTCAACTAAGAGTAGAAAGCTTTCAAGGATGCTGAGACCCGATGAACTGGCGTCGCGGCCTGGCGGAAGGTCTGGGCGCGCCGGGCGCGTTGAAAAGGTCTGAGGCGCGACAGGCTATTCCTTAGCAAGTGTGCTGTCAACATAAATCTGTTCGCCCACTGCCCACCGCACTCTCTCAGCATTAACCCTCTATAGATTAATGGCCTCCGGCGCTAAAACATTTCTTCGGCGCGGCCTCAAGAATCGCTCAATAATTTCTCGGCCCGCGCCGGGGGCCGACGACTTTCGTTCCTTAATTCGGAGGTACGTCCAATGTCGCGGCGGAGATTCAGGAATCTTTTAGCGCGTGACCTTCAACCCGTCGCTCGACACGGCGACGGTATAAGTGACGGCCGGTAGTCGGGCCGCACTTTCAAACTCAAGCTGTGGAGACTTGCGCCGGCGGGTGTCTTAGGGGGAAGATAGTGGCAATCCGTTCTGATAAAACCGGCAGTGAGTGGCAGGGGTGAAGTGTTTATGACATCCGACGGCAGCGTCCATCCGATAGACTTTCTCATCGGCAGGCCCGTGCTCTCGCGCGCGACCGCCAACAGGCTGGGGCAGACGCACGACCTGCTGTTGGACCCCGCGCGCGGCGCGCTCGCAGGCGTCTCCGTGCAGATGGCGGACGCGACGCTGCGGCTGGTCGATTACGGAGAGATTTACAGCTTCGGCCCGGACGCCGTGATGATCAATAGTGACGCGGCCGCGATCCCGGTCCAGGAGTCTCCTTTAAGAGTCCTGCCGCTCATGAAGCTGAATCTCACGGGGGCGAACGTCGTGACGGAGGGCGGGAGGCTGCTCGGGCAGATAGCTCACATCTACATACGCCTCGCGGAGACCTTAGTCCTCATCTACGAGGTGCGCGCGTCAATTCTGGACAAGCTGCTCGGGCACGCGCTCTTCTTCCCGGCGTCGCAGGCGCGCGCCGTCTCCGCAGACTTCAGGCGCATCGTCGTCGCGGAGGACACGCCCGCGACGGCCGACCACAGCCTGGCTCAGCTTACCGCGCGCCTCTTCGGTCCCCACAGAGAAGACCCCGTCGTCGTCGTCCGCACGCGCGGCCACTGAAGTTTTCGGATTCAGGGTTGAAAGAGGCTGTCAGCTTCAGTCCGCGACTTCAGTGATCGCCCTGCGTGAGCATGATGCTGGTCGTGTCGCCCTGATTGCTGATGATGGCAGTAACCTCCTCCGCCGCCAGGATGACGGAGTGGCCGGTCGGCCCCAGGTTCGGGTCGCTCGATTCAATGGTCGAAGCCGGCTTCAGTTTTTCCTTGTACCAATTCACGACCTTGTCAAACGAATCCGAAGTCTGTAGCTGAATCACGTTGCCTTCGGAGCCGCCCGTAATCCGCATCAGCGTCTTGGCCCCCGGATAGATGAGCGCCGGGTTGATGCCGACGCCTTCGTTGACGCCGGTCGCGGGCGGGGGCGGAGCAGGGATTGACGGCGGGGCCGGCGGCTGCACGGGCGGCCGGCCAGGGGCCACGACCGGCGCAGTGGGCGGCGCGGAACGGCTGCGGAGTCCTATGACCAGGCCCGTCGCAATCAGGGCCAGCGCCGCGATGACGATGACGCTGATGAGCACCCAGTTCGTCGGCTTGCGATTCACTTCCAGGCCGCGGCTGGTCGGCACGCCCTCGGGCGGGAGGCGTGTCGTCGCCTGTGCCAATTCTCCGGGGCGCTCCGTCGGAAATTCCTGCGCGGGCTGTTGGGGGCGCTCTGGCGTTTCCAGCAGGCGCGTCGTCCCCTCCGTCACGCTCTCGCGGTTGAACCGCGCCGAGGGTTGGCCGCAGCTCCGGCAGAACCGCGCCTCCAGCGGGATTTCCGCGCCGCACCTTGTACAGGTCGAAGTCTGCATAGACGACAACTTTAGATGAGCCGGCGCGTCGGCGCAAGCCGCGGCTTTTGTCGCGCGGGGCGCGCGCTGATTTATATTGATTTCAGATGGATTCTGGAATATTTTAGCTGGTGCGGCTCGCCCCCCTTTTAGAAGCCGCGGCGATTGACAGCGTCATCCACGGCCCAATCTCACCCCCGCCCGCTCTCAAATTATTAAGCCGCCCCGAGCCCAGACCTCCGCGGTCCCGTGTGAAAGGTAGTTAAGCAGTTGAACGATGAGCGCAGGAAAAATGATCGCGTCAAAGTGAGCCTCCAGGCCACCTGGGAGGGTGTCCTGACGATTCTCAAGGGCGAGGTGGTAGACCTCAGCTCGACCGGGGCTTTCATCCTGACGAACGATCAGGTGACGGTCGGCGAATTAATCAGGCTCGAAATCCAGCAGCCCAAGGAGGGCGTGCTCTACCTCTGGGCGGAAGTCGTCTACAAGATGTCCGAGATAGGCTTCGGCGTCCGCTTCACGGGCGCGGACGAAACCGAGATGAAGCGCCTCGAATGGCTGGTCAAGGCCGAGCTGACGCGAGCCAGGAGGGGCGTCCACGCGCGCTAACTTAATCACAACTCTGCTATATTCACGGGCGTTCAAAGCCCTCGCTTTCTGACTTCGCGCGGGAAACCTGACGCTTGCAGCACGAACACGAAGTCTCTACGGCCGCGTCGGCGGCGCAGCGCGGGCGGTTGCTGCGCGTGCTGGGCGTCGGCTTCGGCCTGGCCGTCATCATCGGCAACACCGTCGGCTCGGGCATCCTGGGCACGCCGGGCAAGGTAGCCGCGTGGCTGCCGGACCTCTGGCTGTTCCTGGGCGTCTGGGTCCTGGGCGGCCTCTACGCGCTGCTTGGCGCGAACGCGCTCGCGGAGCTCGGCACGATGCTCCCGCGCTCGGGCGGGCAGTACGTCTTCGCGCACCGCGCGCTCGGCCCCTTCGCCGGTTTCGTCGTCGGGTGGAGCGACTGGCTCTCGACGTGCGGGACGACCGCGGCCGTCTCCATCCTGATTGCGGACTACGCGGGCGAACTCTTCCCGGCGCTCGCCGGCCGCGGCCCCTTCGTGGCGCTCTTCATCACCGTGGCGGTCGCCGTCTTGCAGTGGCGCGGGATTCAATGGGGGAGCCGCTTCCAGAACGTGACCAGCCTGTTCAAGGCCCTGGCCTTCGTCGCGCTGGTCGCGGCCTGTTTCATCCTCGACGGCGGCGTGCGCGGAGTTGGCACAGAAACGGCAGCGACCACGGCCGCTATCGCGCTGCCGCTCCTGCCCGCGCTGATGCTGGCGCTCCAGGCCGTCATCTACACGTACGACGGCTGGTCCGGCGTCATCTACTTCTCGGAGGAGGTGCGCGACCCACGCCGCGACATCCCGCGCGCGCTCTTTGGCGGCGTGCTGCTGATTATAGCCATCTACCTGCTCGTCAACCTGGCGCTCGTCTACGTGCTGCCGCTCACGCGCCTGGCGGGCGACGAGCTGGCGCTGGGCACCGCGGCCGAGACGGTCTTCGGCCCTTACGGCGAGACGATCTTCAGGTCGCTGATGATCGTCTCGATGCTGAGCGGGATTAACGCCTTTCACCTGATGGCGACGCGCGTGCTGTTCGCCATGAGCCGCGACCGGCTGGGCGCGGACGCGGCCGCGCAAGTCAACCGCGGCGGCACACCGGCCGTGGCGCTCTTCCTGAGCGCGGCGGTCGCGGCGCTTTTCGTCGTCGGCGGCAAGAGGTTCGAGACGGTCATCAACGCGCTGGCCTTCTTCTTCGTCGCCAACTACACGATGTCATTCGTCTCGGTCTTCGTCCTGCGGCGGCGCGAGCCCGAATTGGAGCGGCCCTACCGCGCGTGGGGTTACCCCTGGACGACGGCGCTCGCGCTCCTGGGCTCCGTCGCCTTCCTCGCGGGCGCAATCGCCAGCGACTTCGCGGGCGGCACGCGCAGCAGCCTCTACGCGCTGCTGATGCTGGTGGCGAGCTACCCGGCTTACCTCCTGTTGCGCCGGTTCTCGAAGTGAGTTTTTGATGAGGTTGATGCCGAAGAAGCGCCGGAGGCGCGGAAGGAGATTAGCCGGTGGTGCAACCACCGGGAAGGCGCAATAAACAAATCCGCGTCCCGGAGGGACGCCGGAGTCTCTGAATCTCCGGCGTCCCTCCGGGACGCGGTTGTTTTATGTTCGTGCGTGTCCGGTGGTTGCACCACCGGCTAATCTCCGTCGTCCCTTTGGGACATTTCTCCGGCTCAGCTTCTGTCCCTGACCGCTTCGATGATGCTGAAGGGCGATTGGGTGGGGATGATGCGCGTCAGGCGCAGGCCGGCCGCGGCCAGTAGCTCGCGGTACTCCCGCGCGGTGCGCTCGACGCCGCCGGGCGAGACGAGCATTTCGAGGTCCATGAGCTTGCTCATGTGCGGCTCGTTGCCCTCTGGGACGACGATTTCCAGAAGTAAGACACGCCCGTCGCGCTTCATCGCCTCGTTGATGTTCCGCAGGATCATGACGGCGCGCTCGTCGTCCCAGTCGTGGATGATGTGCTTCATCATGTAGACATCTGCGGCCGCCGGCACGCGCGCGAAAAAGTCGCCCGCGACCTTCTCAACCCTCTCGCTGACGCCCTCGCGTTCGAGCAACGCGCCCGCGCCGTCGATCACCGGCTGCACGTCGAAGAGCACGCCCTGAACATTCGGGTTTGCCTTCAAGACCTGAGAGAGCAGGGAGCCGTGGCCGCCAGCTATGTCGGCGACTGTGCCAATTCCAGAGAAGTCGTAAGCCTCCACGACCGCCGGGGCCGTGGCGACGGACATGTCCGTCATGGCGCGGTTGAAAATCTCCGCCTGCGACGGGTTGATGGCGAAGTAGTCGAAGACCTCGCCGCCGTGGACGTGGCCCCAGGCCGGCTTGCCCGTCCGCACGCTGTAGAGCATCTCGCCCCAGACACGCCAGTGCCACTCCTCGCCCATGAAGATCACGCCGTTGCGCACAGAGTTGGGCGCGTCCGAGCGCAGAGGCTCTGCGAGCGGAGTCAGACCGAAGACTTGCGGGTCTGTCTCCTCGAAGATGCCCGCGCTCGCCAGGCTGCGCAGCACGCGGTAGAGCGCGTGCCGGTTCGTCTCGGTCGCCGCGGCCAGCTCCGCGACCGAGCGCGGTTTCTCCGCGAGCAAGTCCGCCACGCCGAGTTTGGCAGCGACGTAGACGGCCTGCGACATCAGCGCGCCGAGGGCCAACTGCGTCAACAGGGCTTCGGGCGGAACAGGCTGTGCGGCGTCATGGGTCGCAACTGCGGCCGCGGTGTTCTGTGTGTTCATTGCTTTAACTTCTCCCGCTGAATTTTTAGGAAGGAATTTTTGTGATCTCAAGAGGTTTAGTTCCCGCTGAAGTCAGCCGCGCATCGCCAACGCCCCCGTGCGCGGCTGACTTCTTTCGCCCCCACCTACTAACGCGCAACACGCGGCCGAAACGGATCAGCCCGCGAGAAAATTTTTATGGCCTGAAAACCGAACGCGGGCTCCTGCAAAAGAAGCCCGCGCCCGGTTCCCCTCACATTGATTCAATTCACTTTACAGGGCGCGCGGCTGCCGCGGCCAGCGTTTGTTCGGGCTTCGTGTCCTCAGCCGGGACGACGCCCCAAGAGGGGCTGAACGACTCGGGCACGTTGAGCTTCGTCAGGGCCGCGCCGCTGGCCGTCATCACGTAGATTCCGCCCTCGCGGCCGACGGTCACCCCGAACTCGTCCCTGATGACCTGTTGGCGGTGAAACGCTATCTGCGAGCCGTCGGGCGACCACGTCGGAGTTGTGTTCTGGCCGACGCCCGAGGTCAATCGGCGCAGGTGGCTTCCGTCCGCGTCGATGGTGTAGACGTTGTCAATCGTGTCGAAGGCCAACTGCTTCCCGTCAGGCGACCACGCCAGGTTCTCTTTGATGAACTCGTCGGACAGCAGCTCGACGATATTGCCGCCTTTCGCGCCCGCGGTGTAGATGTTGTACCCCTCGTCCGTCCTGCCGACGAAGGCTATCGCCCGGCCGTCAGGCGACCACGCGGCGTAGTCCTCGGAAACGATTTCCGGGTGATCCGAGATGAGCCGCCGCACGTCCGTGCCGTCTTCGTCCATCGTGTAGACGTGATAGTCGCCTTCCCTGTGGCTCGTGAAGACTATGCGTTTGCCGTCGGGCGACCACGTCGGGTTGAAGTTGTCGTGCGTGTTCGTTAGCTGGACAGCATTCGTGCCGTCAACGTTCATCGTGCAGACGTCGAGCGGCTCTGAGCCGCACAGGAAGGCGACGCGCTTGCCGTCCGGCGAGAGCGCAGGGCTGATGCCGCGGGCGTCGGAGACGCGCGTCTGGAGCCGTCCGTCCGGGTTCATCGTCCAGATGTTCCCGCCGCGGTCGAAAGCGATTTTGGCGGTCGTCTGCGCGTGTGCGCTGAAGGCTGCGACGACGAGGAGGGCTGCGGCAACGGCCAGGGCCATCAGGCTGCGGCGCGTGCGTGCGACTAACGTGTTAGGATTTGACATGACCTTTCTCCTCATCGCGATCCGCGAAATTCGCTAAAATGGAACTCTTTCGAAGCGTGCATCTCGGCCGCGCTCGCAGCCATCAAATCCGCTCTTACTAGCTAACGCGTCGTGCGGGGGCCGTAGGGATCAGGTCGTCGGGCTTTATTTTCGAGCGCGCCGAGTGTCGATTCGGGTTTTCCGGCGCACAGGTTTTGTTTATACTTGTCCGTGCCTACACTGTTCTTCCGAGAGGTCAGAAAAATTGCAAATTGACCAGGGAATGGAGAGCATCACCCAGCTTCTCATAGAGGTGACGAACCGCAACAGCGCGGCCGTTGACGCGTTGCTGCCGCTCATCTACGATGAACTGCGAAGTCTGGCGTCAAACTACCTGCGCCGCGAGCGCCCAGACCACACGCTCCAGCCGACCGCGCTCGTCCACGAAGCTTACTTGCGGATGGTCGATCAGACGCAAGTCAACTGGCAGAACCGCGCGCACTTCTTCGGCGTGGCGGCGCAGATGATGCGCCGCATTCTGGTTGACCACGCGCGGGCGCACACGGCGGAGAAGCGCGGCTCCGATTTCCAGAAACTCTCCCTGGACGAAAACATTGACAAGACGGTCGAGCGCAGCGCCGAGCTGATCGCGCTGGACGACGCGCTCAAAGAGCTGGCCGACATGGACGAGCAGAAGAGCCGCATCGTCGAGCTGCGCTTCTTCGGCGGCCTCTCCATCGAGGAGACCGCCGAAGTCATGGGCGTCAGCGCCCCCACCGTCAAGCGCCAGTGGCGCATGGCCAAAGCCTGGCTCTACGGACAAGTGCAACGGCAATGATGAATGCGGAATGCGGAATGCGGAATTAAAGACCTTCGGCTTTTTATTCATCATTCATCATTCCGCATTCCGCATTCGCTTTTATGACCCCCGAACGCTGGAAACAGATTGAGGAAGTGTTCCAGACGGCGCTCGATTTGCCCCCGCCCGAGCGCCGCCGGTACATCGTCGAAGCCTGCACGGGCGACGACACCCTGCGCGAGCAGGTCGAGGCGCTCGTCGCACAGCACGACCAGGCCGGCGACTTCATAGAGGAACCCGCCTTCGCCGTTACGGGCCTCCGGTCCAGCATTGAAAGGGACGCGCCGACGCTCGTCTCGGAGTCGATGGAAGACCCGGCCATCGGCCGCCGTGTCGGCCCCTACAAGATCGTGCGCGAGATCGGCCGCGGCGGGATGGGCGCCGTCTACATGGCCGAGCGCGAGGACGGCGAGTTCCGCCGCCGCGTCGCCATCAAACTTATCAAGCGCGGGATGGACACCGACTTCATCCTCCGCCGCTTCCGCAACGAGCGCCAAATCCTGGCCTCGCTCGACCACCCCTACATCGCGCGCCTGTTGGACGGAGGCACCACCGAGGACGGGCTCCCCTACTTCGTCATGGAGTACATAGAGGGGCTGCCCATCTACCGCTTCTGCGACGAGCGGAACTTGCCGATCACCGAACGCTTGCGCCTCTTCCGTCAGGTCTGCGACGCCGTTCACTACGCGCACCGTCACCTCGTCATCCACCGCGACATCAAGCCCGGCAACATTCTCGTCACGGCCGAGGGTGTGCCAAAACTTCTGGACTTCGGCATCGCCAAGCTCCTTAACCCAGAGCTGGCCGACATCACGCTCGACCCGACGGCGACGGCCATGCGTTTGATGACGCCCGAATACGCGAGCCCAGAGCAGGTGCAGGGGCAGGCCGTCACGCCGACGACTGACGTTTACAGTTTGGGCGTGCTGCTTTATGAGCTGTTGACGGGCCACCGGCCTTATCGCTTCCTCAACCGCGCGCCGCACGAGATCGCGCGCGTCATCTGCGAAGAGAAGCCGATGCACCCGAGCGTCGTCATCACGCGCCCCTACGACCTGCTCCCGATGCACATAGAGGGACAGGAGGGCGACACGCTCAAGTTTCTCTACCGCAGCCGCGGCGGCACGGGCGACACCCTGCGCCGCGAGCTTGAAGGCGCGGTGGACAACATCGTGATGAAGGCGCTCAGGAAAGAGACGGAGCGCCGCTACCAGTCGGTCGAGCAACTGCGCGACGACATCACGCGCCACCTCGAAGGGCAGCCCGTCTCGGCCCCGCCCTTCTTCCCCGTCGCGGCCCACCCGGCCGTGGGCTTCGACGCGCCGACGGCCGAAAAATCCATCGCCGTCCTCCCCTTCAAAATCCTCGAAGAGCGCCGCGCGGATGAGACGGGCGACGAGTATCTGGGCCTCGGCCTCGCCGACGTGATTATCACGCGCCTCAGCCAACTGCGCCGCTTCAACGTGCGCCCGACGAGCAGCGTGCTGCGCTACGGCGGGCACGACACGGACCCGGTGATGGCGGGGCGCAAGCTCGAAGTCGGCTTCGTGTTGGACGGGCGCATCCAGCGCGCGGGCGAAAACATTCGCGTCACCGTCCAGCTCCTGGACGTGTGGAGCGGCGCGGCCGTCTGGGCGGGCCAGTTCGACGAGAAGTTCAAGGACGTGCTCTCGCTCGAAGACGCCATCACGGCGCAGGTCGCGGAGGCCATCGTCCCGCACCTGACGGGCGGCGAGCGCAACCTCCTCGCCAAGCGCAGCACCGACAACCCGGAGGCGCACGAGGCTTACATGCGCGGCCGCTACCACTGGAACACTCTCACCGAGGAGGGCTTCGCCAAGGCGCTTATCCACTTCAACGAGGCCGTCGCGCTCGCGCCCGACTACGCGCTCGCTTACACAGGCATCGCGGACTACTACAACTTCCTCGGCGTCTACGCCGTCATGCCCTTCAACGAGACTTCGGCCGCGGCCAGGGAGGCGGCGCTCAAGGCCGTCGAACTCGACGACCAATTGGCCGAGGGCTTCGCCGCTCTGGGTTTCGCGACGCTGATGAACGAGTTCGACTGGGAGGCGTCGGAGCGTCACCTGCGCCGCGCCATCGAGCTTAATCCCAACTACGTGACGGGCCGCCTCTGGTACAGCTACTTCCTAGGGATGGAGGGGCGCTTCGACGAGGCGCTCGCGCAGGTCCGTCGCGCGCTGGAGCTAGACCCGCTGACGCCGCTCGTCCAACATAACCTGAGCTGGCTTTACTACAACGCGCGCCGCTACGAGGAGGGCTTGGCCGCCGCGCGCAACCTCGCCGCCAACGCGCCTAACTACGGCCTCGGCCAGGTCACGCTCTGCATGGTCTTGTGGCACTCTGGCGAGTACGAGCAATCAATCGTCGCGGGCGAGCGCGCCATAGAGCTGCTCGGCCGCAGCCCTTACACGCTTCTCTGGCTGGCGTCGGCGCACGCGGCCGCCGGGCACAGGGACGAGGCGTACGTCTTGCTCGACGAGGTGCAGGAGATGGAGACGCGGCGGTACGTCTCGCCGTACCTGCGCGCGATGGTCTACAGCAACCTGGGCGATGGCGAGCGCGCGATCACGGACCTCGAAGAGGCTTGGGAGATACGCGACGCGCGGCTCGCCTGGCTCGGCGTTGATCCGCAGTTCGACACGCTGCGCGGCCAGCGGCGCTTCAACGAAATCCTGCGCCGCACCAACAACCCGCTCGCCGCGCGCCTGACCCAGACGCCCGACCCGTCCACCGGGCAGAAGTCGGTCGCCGTGCTCCCGATGAGGCTCATCGGCCCGTCGGCGACCGGCGACGAGTACCTCGGAGTCGGGTTGGCCGACGCGCTCGTCACGCGCCTCTCGAACGTGCGCCGCTTCCAGGTGCGCCCGACGAGCAGCGTGCTGCGCTACCAGGGCGGGGCCGACGATCCCCTCAAGGCCGGGCGCGAGCTGCACGTAGACTTCATCGTTACTGGCACAATTCGCAGCGCGGGCCAGAGCATACGCGTCAGCGCGCAGCTCCTGAACGTCGCCACGGGCGCGACCCAGTGGGCCGGCCACTTCGACGAGAATTTTACAGACGTTCTCAACCTCGAAGACTCCATCTCCGAGCAGGTGGCGAGCGCGCTCGTCCCGCACCTGTCCGGCGACGAGCGCCGCAGACTCTCCAAGCGCGGGACGGACAATGCAGAGGCGTTCGAGGCTTACCTGCGCGGGCGTTACCACTGGACCTCGCTCACGGAGGACAGCTTCGCCAAGGCCATCTCCTGTTACTACCGCGCCATCGCGCTCGACCCTGACTACGCCGCGGCCTACGCCGCCATCAGCGAGTACCACTCGTGGCTCGCCATCTTCGGCGTGATGCCACCCGCGGAATGTCTGGCTGCGGCGCGCGACGCTGCGCGTCGTGCGGTCGAGCTGGACGACACGCTCGCAGAGGCGCACACGGCTTTGGGCTTCGCACTTTTGGCACACCCGACGCAGTGGGAGGAGGCCAAGATTCACCACCTGCGCGCCGTCGAGCTGAACCCGAACTACCCTACGGCCTACGTCTGGTACGCCGGCCAACTCGCTATGGAGGGGCGCTTCACGGAGTCTGACCGCGAGATTCAGCACGCCTGCGAGCTTGACCCCTTGAACCCGCTCAACGCCTACAACCGCGTCTGGTATCTCTACCAGGGCCGGCGCTATGACGAGAGCATACGGCGAGCGCGCGACCTGATTCGCTCGGACCCGCACTACGGCCCGGCCCACTTCGCCCTCTCGTGGGCGCTCCGCAGGATTGGCGATTACGAGGGAGCGATTGAGGCGGCGCGGAAGTCTTTGGAGTTCGGCGGGCAGCCGCCGCTCAATCTGGCGGCGCTCGGCGCGGCCCTGGCCGAGGCGGGGCAGATAGCGGAAGCGCGCCGCGTGCTGGCAGAGCTTCACGAGCTGGCCGACAAGCGTTTCGTCACGCCGTACCACCGCGCGCTCGTACACCTGCAACTGGGCGAGCGCGACGCGGCGCTGAGCCTCCTGGAGCAGAGCGTCTCGGACGGCGAGCCCTGGATCGTCTGGCTCGGCACCGAGCCGCAGTTCGACGGGCTTCGCGGAGACGAGAGGTTCACGGAGCTGCTCAGGCGGACGCGCAACCCCGCCTACTTGCAGGACGTGTCCACCATTCGCACGAACGCCGGGACCAGGGCCCCGCATCAGCAGCCGCGGCCCGCGCCTCCGCAGCCCACCTCGTCGCCAGGCTCGGCCGAGGCGACCTCCGCGCAGCCGCGCCCGACCGATGACGAGGAGGCGCACCAGCTCTACGTCGCCGGGCGCTACTTCGCCACGCGCCGCACGGCCGAAGGCTTGCGCCAGGCCATAGAGCGTCTGGAGAAGGCCGTCGAGCGCGACCCGACTTTCGCCGTGGCCTACGCGGAGATGGCCGACTGCTACGCGCTGCTGAACTGGTACATAGAGCCGCCGCCGGCAGACGCCTGGGAGCGTGCCAAGGATGCTGCGCTCGACGCCGTCAGCGCCAACGAGCGCGTGGCCGACGGTCACGCCTCGCTCGGCTTCGTCCTGATGCACTCGGACCGCGACTTCCAGGGGGCCGAGCGCGCGTTCCGCCGCGCCATCGAATTGAAGCCCGACAACGCGGTCGCGCACCGCTGGCACGCCTTCAACCTCTCTGCGATGGGCCGGCACGACGAGGCCGTGGCCGAAATCCGCCGCGCGCAGGAGATCAACCCGCGCTCGCCCGTCGTCGCCACGGCCTTCGCCAACGTCCTCTTCTTCGCGCAGCGCTACCGCGAGGCCATAGAGCAGTGCAACCGCGCGCTCGAACTAGACCCCGGCTCGCTCTCGGCGCGCATCATCCTGCGGTGGGCTTACGAGAGCAGCGGGATGTGCGTGGAGGCGTTTGCGACTTACGAGCAGGAGCGAGCGTTCGCGGGCGACACGCCGACCACGCGCGCCAAGCACGCGCACGTCCTGGCCGCCTGCGGCCGCTCCGAAGAGGCAAGGGAAATCCTGCGCCGGCTGGTCGCCGGGCGCGACAAGGAGTGGGTCACCGCCTACGAGATCGCCGTCATACACTCGTTCCTGAATGAACGCGACGAGGCTTTCAAGTGGCTCGACCGCGCCGCCGCCGAGCGCGCCGTCGGCTTGACTTACGTCCGCGTAGACCCGCGCGTCAACAACCTCCGCTCAGACCCGCGCTTCGACGAGCTGCTCCGGCGGCTCAACGGGGCCGCGGCGAAAAACTAATGCGGAATGCGGAGTGATGAATGATGAATAAAAAGCAATCGTCTTTAATTCATCATTCATCACTCCGCATTCATCATTCCTTCTGATCGGCCTTGTGCAGCTTCTCGCTGCTCTGCTTGATCCACCCGCTCACCTCTATGATATCGTCCAGGTCGCGCCGGGCCTTCATCGCCGCCTGGATGTCCACCAACTGCGCGTTATCGAAGTGCGGGTTGTTGACGAACTCCAGGATGATTCCCCTGAGCAGCGAGAGCGACGACTTCAGCCGCTCGGCCTCGGTCGGGGCCTGAAGCTGCGGGACCTCGAAGACCTTATCGAACTCGGGCAAGACCAGATTGTCTCTGAGGCGCTCGGCACGCTTCCTGATGTCGGCGGCCGATTTCGAGACGAGCTTGAGGTCTAGCGGCTCGCGGCCGCTACGCGAGACCATCCCCGCCAGGTCGTTGTTGACGACCTGTATCCGCACGAAGTCTTCCTTGATTTGCGCCAGCGCGAGCTTCGGCTCCAGCCGCCTGGGCGCGGGCCGGGGCTTGCTCGCCAGCCGCAGCGATTGGACGCGCCACCACTCCTCCTCCGCGCGCTTGCGGCGCTCCATGTCTGCACGGTAGGCGTCTTCCATCGGATTTACGCCCTTGGGCTGCCCCCCCTGCGCCACGGCGGTGGGCGAGACTGCCGCAGCCAGGAGGGCGGCCGCCGCCGCGGTTAGCATGAATCTAAGCGCCAGGCTCATCTCTGCTCACCTCCCGCGAAAATCTGCTGTCTGTTGGTAACGTTTGAAGCCCCTTGCGTGCGGCCCCAGAGCATATAACTAAACGGGGGGCGCTTCAATACCTAAAAAAAATTTCCCCACGGGTGATCCTTTTCGGGGGCCGGTTGCGCGTTAGCAGGTGGAGGAGAAATCCAATGCAGCACAATCGGCCAGTTCGCATCGTCAAGCGCGACCAGAGGGCGCGCTCGGAGCAGACCCCCCAGGCCGCCGCCCCCGAGGGCGGAGCCGTTAAATCTACCGAACGCGACATGAAGGCGGTCGTCGCCGGATGGGTGCGCGAGCACCGCCAGCAGGCCGAGCAGTACCGCCGCGCCGTCGCCAGCCTCCTGCGCGAGAGGGCCTTCGGCCCCTCGGCCGCTTAAAACTTCAGGTCTCCCCAGACTCTCCCCGCCCTGTTCCCCCCAGAACACCCAGGCGGGGATGAAACGGCCCGCCAGTCTCCGGCGAGATTGGCGGGCCGAGCCGTGCAGGTTTCCCCTTTACAAGACGGCAAAAGCAACTACAATTGTGCCGCCTCGCGTACAGACATGGCACGGGCATCAGGTGTAGTCTCTTCACCCGACATGAATAAGATGAAAGCCCTGGTGGTTGACGACAACGGCTTGATACGCAGCAACGTGTCCGAGGTGCTGCGCGAGGACGGGTGGGACGTCGCCGAGGCCGAGTCGGCCGAGCAGGCGTTCGCGATGCTCCACCGCGACGACTGGGCGCTCGTCTTCTGCGACGTCAAGCTGTCGGACAAGAACAGCGGCGAGGGCTACGACGTGCTCCGCCGCTTCACAGAGGAGCAGCCCGAGGCCCAGATCATCATCATGACGGGCCACGGCTCGGCGGTCGGCGCGCTCGACGCCGTCTCCTCCGGCGCTTACGACTACCTGATGAAGCCGTTCGACGTCGAGGACGTGCTCAAAATCTCTCAGGCCGTGCGCCACGGCATAGAGAAGCGCGCGCGGCCCGGCACGACCGGCGAACTCCCGCCCGCCCCCGTCTACACCTCCGACATAGACCTCGTCGGCGTCAGCTCCGCCTTCGTCGAGGTGATGAAGCTGGTGGGGCGTGTGGCCGCGACCAACCTGCCCGTGCTGATTACGGGCGAGAGCGGGACAGGCAAGGAGGTCGTCGCGCGCGCCATACACCGCCGCAGCCCGCGCGCCGAGCGCCCCTTCGTCGCCGTCAACTGCGGAGCCATCCCCGCTGACCTCATCGAGTCCGAACTCTTCGGCCACGCCAAGGGCTCGTTCACGGGCGCGCACGTAGACCGTCGCGGCCTCTGGCAGGAGGCCGACGGCGGGACGGTCTTTCTGGACGAGATCACGGAGACGAGCGCCGCTTTCCAGGTGAAACTCCTGCGCGCCTTGCAGGAGCGCGAGATTCGCCGCGTCGGCTCGAACCAGACCATTCGCGTTGACGTGCGCGTCATCGCGGCGTCGAACCGCGACGTAGACCTGGAGATGCGCGAGGGCCGCTTCCGCCAGGACCTGCTCTACCGCCTCAACGCCGTGACGCTACACCTGCCCCCCTTGCGCGAGCGGCGCGAGGACGTCATGCCGCTCGCGCGCTACTTCGCCGAGCGCATGGCCGAGACTTCCAGCACAACCTGCATCAGCTTCTCGCGCGACGCCGTGCAGTTACTGGAGAGCTACGACTGGCCCGGCAACATACGCGAATTGGAGAACGCCATCGTGCGCGCCGCGGCGCTGTGCGACCAGGCCGTGCGGCCCGAGGATTTGCCCGAGCGCGTCCGCAACTTCTCCGCGCCCTCCGCGGTTCAAATGCAAGTGAAGCCTTCGCGCGACGGCGATGGCGACGGCGAGGACTTGCTCTCGCTCGCGGAGGTCGAAGGCCGCCACATCTTCCGCGTGCTCGCGCGCACCGGCGGCAACAAGCAGGCCGCCGCCCGCGTCCTGGGCATCGACCGCACCACCCTCCAACGCAAACTCGAACGCTACAGCCTCGAACAGAACGGCGACGGAAAGAAATGATGAATGCGGAGTGATGAACGATGAATTAAAAAGCGGTCGTCTTTAATTCATCATTCATCATTCCACATTCATCATTTCAGATACACGCGTGGACGTAGCGGACGAGGCGGACCCACTCTTCGTCGGTCATCTCTATGATGCGGAGGCCGAGGAGGTAGGTCCGGCGGGTCTGCTCCTCGTCGAGCCAGCGGCACCATTTCGGCGTGGCGCGTATCTGGACGGGGCCGTCGGGGAGTTCGAGCGTGACTTGGAGCGTGCAGCCGACGACGTTGAAGTAGCGTTCGCCGATGTGGTTCGCGGTGAGGCTGACGGCGAAGCCCGTCTCGCTCAGGTCGCGCGTCTGGCCGCGCAGCTCGCCGGGCGGCGGGTCGCAGTCGCCCAAGTCCACTTCCAGGAGCGGGAGGCCGAAGCGCACGGAGAGCTTCAGGCGGGCCTCGCAGCGCGGTGACTGGCGGCGGAACGGGGCGACGCGGTCTACGTAACGG
Organism: uncultured Acidobacteriota bacterium; assembly: GCA_963848875.1. Lineage (GTDB taxonomy): Bacteria > Acidobacteriota > Blastocatellia > Pyrinomonadales > Pyrinomonadaceae > QHXM01. Next base: position 412,615 of record CAWKFJ010000005.1, on the reverse strand, counting down.
CTAGGCGGCCACGATTGCGGACGCGACTTCAAACTTTCCCTCCCGCCGCCTGGAGACCTCCCGCGCGATCTCCACGATCTGCGAAGTGTCGAAGGGTTTCGCCACGACCCAGTCCACCTGCGCGGCCTTGCGCTCGTGCGAGCCGACGGCCTCGCCCCAGCCCGTGACGACCGCTAAGGGCACCCGCGCGTCGCGCTCGCGGATGGCGCGCGCAAACTCCCAGCCGCTCATCTCCGGCATGCCGACGTCCGTGAAGATGGCGTCGAACGGCCCCGCGTTAAGGAGCGCGAGCGCCTCGCGCCCGCCCTCGGCCAGCACTACCTCGCAGCCTTCTTTCTCCAGGATGTCACGAAGGAGCGCCCGCACGTACTCCTCGTCGTCCACCACCAGGAACCTGAGCCCGCACGGCCTGCCGGCCGCCGCAGAGAGGTCCGGCAGCTCATTCGTTACGTGCGCCGTGCGCCTGACGCCGCGGGCCACAGGCAGCTTGATGCGGAAGCTCGTGCCGCGCCCGACCTCGGACGTGACCTCGACCGTCCCGTCGTGCCGCCGGATGATGCCGTAGCCGACCGCGAGCCCCAATCCCATCCCCGCCTTGCCCTTTGTCGTGAAGAACGGATCGAAGATGCGCGAGCGCACCTCTTCACTCATGCCCGTGCCCGTGTCCGATACCGAAAGCACGACCGCGTCCGCTGTCTCCTGCGCCGAGAGCGTCAGCGTCCCGCCCTCCGGCATCGCGTCCACGGCGTTGAAGACCATGTTGACCAGAACCTCGCGCAGCTCCGACTCGTCGCCCATGATGAGCGCCTTGGAGTGGAGCTGAAGGTCTAGACTGATGTGGACGTTCGATGCCTCGGCCCAGTCCTTCCAGCGCGGGCGCGTGATCTCGCTCACGTCGAGCAGGAGCTGGCAGGTGTCCACGGGCTGGAAGTCGTGGTCGCGGCGCTGGCGCGCGAAGTCCTGAATCCGCTTGATGGTCTTGGCCCCGTCCTTCGCCGTCTTGACGATGATCTTGAGCCCCGCCTCGATCTTCGTCATGTCCCTCGTTCCCAGGAGGAGTTGCGCGCGGCCGAGGATGCCGGCCAGCGTGTTGTTGAAGTCGTGGGCCACGCCTGAGGCCAACTCGCCCAGGGCCGACATCTTCTCGATCTGCGAATACTGTTCGCGGATGCGTTCCTGTTCGGCGATGTAGTGGTTCAGTTCCGCGACGTGGCGCTCGGCCTGCTCGGCCTGCGCGGCCGCAGCCTCCGCGCGCCCGGCCGCCGCGGCCTCGGCCTTGGCCGCCGCCGCCATGACCTCTATGTTTTTGAGGTAGGTGCGGTAGGTGAAGTAGACGAAGACGATGATGGGGACGGCGGCGAGCACGGAGTAGAAGCCGGCCGTGGCGACGAGCTTGGCGATAATGCCGGCGGCCGACGCGCCCGCGAAGTAAGTGACCGAAGTCCAGAGGTAATATTTCGTCCAGGTGTGCCAGACAGGCTGGTCCGTCTTGCAGGCGGCAAGCACCGCGACGAGGCCAGAGTTGCAGATGTATTGGACGAGCGCCATGACGCAGAGCGCGCTGATGTAGTTGGCCGAGTAGTCGCCGTGCGGCAGGTCAGTGAGCGGCCCGTAAGTGAGCCTGAGCGCCCAGACGGTGAGGAAGGTCGAGGCGGCCATCACCGCCGCGTTGAACATGATGGTCAGCGCCTTCTTGCTGAAGCGCAAGGAGGAGCAGAAAGCTTCTGCGGCGGCGAGCAGGATGGCGATTTCGCCGCCGTAGAGCAGCATGGTCAGGAAGATGAGCGTGTCGGAGACGGAGATGTGCGAACTCAGGCGCGGAATCTGGATGGAGAGGCGCGAGCCCAAGCCGAGCGTGACCGCCGCCAGCAGCAGGAACCGCAAGTCCAGCGTCGTTGTCGTCCTGAGATTCAAGAGGGCGTAGGCGGAGGCCAGCGCGCCCGCCGCGATGATCAGCCACATGTAAGGAACCGTGTAGCGTTGCCTGCTGAGAGCAATCGTCTCTGCGCTCATCTGTTGTCCTCCTCAAGACACTTCCGGTTGCTCGTTCTCAGTTAGCCTACGACAGGGCCTGCGCGGGAGCCCCGCGTTCGAGGAAGACCGTGTCGTAGTAGTCGCGCAGGCGGTATCCGGCCCGCTCGAAGAAGGCGCGCGCGCCCAGGCTCCGCTCGTTGACGAGGACGCAGAGCGACTGCGCGCGCGTGAGTAGCGTACGGCTCAACTGCGAGACGCAGCGCGCGCCGTAGCCGAATCCGCGCACGCGCTCGTGGACGTGGACGCCTTCGAGGTAAATGACCTCGGGCGTGTCGGAGATGACATCGGCCTTGAAGATTAAGTTCCCGGCCTCTGTCCAGACCCAGACGCGCCCCTGCTCTATGCGGCGCGCGCACCTCGTACGGAAGCCAGAGGGGTCCGCTTTGAGCGGGTTGACGCCGCTCTCGTCCTCGGCCATCTCCGCCTGGACGCACATCACGGGGTCTAGCTCGGCGAGCGTGGCGAGCCTCAGATTCGGGACCGGCTCGCGCGCCTCGACGGGCCAGCGCAGCTCCATCAGCAGCTCGCGACAGACGCGGCGCGGGTGTTGCCCAGGGCTCGCGTAGTAGCGCCAGAAGCGCTCGATCTTCTCCTGCTCGCCCATCATCAGGTGCGCGCGCGGGCAACCTTGCGCGAGTCGCGCGAAGGCCGCGAGCGCCGCCTCGCTGCGAGCTTCGACGAGCGTGGCGTGGCCGATGAGCGCGACACCTTCGAGGTGGCCGCGGCCGTCGCGGGCGGCGTGGAACGTGCCGCGGTTGAGCGGGCTCTGGAACCCGTTGTCGCGGATGTGCCCGGCCATGACGACCGTGTGCAGCGGGCGCTCTGCTAAAAAGGCGAGAACTTCACTCACGTCTTGGTCGGTCAGGGGGTGAACCGATAAAGAGTCGTGGGGCAGGATAGGCTCCCACGTCTCTGCTGACCCTAGCTTCTCTAATCTGGTCGGGTTGGTCATCGTCATTAACGAGTCCTCAGAGTGGTGAAAGTTAATAGCGCGAGGCAAGTGTTGCGCGTCTCCGATTCTTCAATAGCCCAGGTAGTCAACGCCCGTGTCTTCGACCACGGGCATCGCGGCCGTGCCGTCGCCGCTCGTCGTCGCGGACATGGCCTGCGTCATGGCGTCGCTCTTAAAGATGCTGTCGCCGATCAGGACGCCGTCACCGATGAGGACGCCGTCGCCGATCAGCACGCCGTCGCCGATTAAGACTCCATCGCCGATGAGGACGCCCGAGGTGATGAAGATCGCGCCGTCGCCGATGAGCACGCCGTTGCTGGTCGTGATGTGGTCGCCGATGAGGACGCCGCTCGACAGCTTCGTCGTGTCGCCGATGAGCACGCCGTTCGAGACGCGCGCGCCGTCGCCGATGAGCACGCCCACGTCGTAGACGCCCTGATATTTAGTGATGAGGTCGAGGCCCCTGGCATAGCCGTAGTTGAGGACGATGCCCTGCGACCATGTGAAAGAGTGACCGGCGATGGTCGTCTGCGGGAGCGGCGGGACGAGCGCCGTCAGAAGCGGCGCGCCGACAGGCGTCGCCGAAGTCAAATCCGTGCGGACGAGTTTAGCCAGGCGGACTGCGCCCTCTATGTTGATCTGGCCCGCGCCCTGTTCCAGCATGTTGTAACCCGCGAGCGGCTGCGCCGTGTACATCAAGATTGCCTTGACCATGTTCGGCGTGAGCTTCGGGTTGGCCTGTAGAAGAAGCGCCGCGGCCCCGGCCGCGACCGGCGTCGCCATAGAGGAGCCGTTCATGAACATCATCTTCCGGCTGTCCGAGCCGCTCACGCCCGCGTCGAGCGACGGGTTCTGTGTGACGATCAGGTTGTCCTCCGCCTCGGCGTAAATCAGCTTGTTGCCGGGCGCGACCACGTCGGGCTTGACTAGATTATCGTAATGCTTGAGGCCCAGCAGGTCCGTCGTGTAGCTGCGCGTCGGGCCGCGCGAGCTGTAGGTGGTGACCACGTCGTCGCCGCGCGCGTCCGTCCCGTAGGTGTTGGAAGCGCCGACGGTGATGGCCGAGGGTTCGTTGCCAGGGCTGTGAATCTGGCCGTAGATTTTCTGGCCCGCCCCGGTCTTGCCGTTGTTGCCGGCAGCGGCCAGGACGACCACGCCCGCGTTCACCAGCCGGCGGACGGCCTGGCACACGGGGTCATTTTTATAAGAGTCCACGGCCGGCGCGCCGAGGCTCATGTTGACGACGCGGATGTTGTAGGTCTGGCGGTTCACCAGCACCCAGTCGAGCGCGGCCAGGACTGCGGAGACGGAGCCCGCGCCCGTCGCGCCGAGCACGCGCAGGTTGATGATGTTGGCGTTCGGGGCCACGCCCGTGTATTGCGCGTTCGAGATACGCGCGTTGCCGGCGGCGATGGAGGCGACGTGTGTGCCGTGCCCGTAGGGGTCGTCCGTGCGGTTCTCGCCCGTGAAGTCGCGGCTGTAGACGACGCGCAGGCCGTTGTTGCGGTCAAGAAAAGCTTTGTGATTGGTGTCGATGCCGGAATCGAGCACGGCGATGCCGATGCCCGTGCCGTCCAGCCCGGAGGTGTTGGTTCCGGCGGTCGTGCGTACGTCGTCAGCCCCGGTCGTGGTCGAGACGTGGCCGAAGGAGATCAGCTCTCGGTCGGGCGAGACGAACCTGACGTTGCCCCAGGCGGCCAGAGTTTCGACGGCGCGGCGCGGCAGGTCAATGGTCAGCGAGTTCAATTTCTGGAAGCGGCGCGTGACGCGCCCGCCGTTGGCGAGTAGGAGGAGGGAATCCAGTGGGGCCGTGCTCGTGCCGTTGAGTTGAACTACGACCCGGACGCGTCCGTTCGCGCGTCTGAGCGACCCTGGGCCGCGCAGCTCGTGCGAGACTTTATTCCTGAGCGACGGAAGGCTCTGCGCGTGGACGCCGGCCGCCGCCAGAGTGCCCAGGCACAAACAGATTAGCAGCGAGGGGGCGCTGATCCATTTGACGGCGAGGGAACCTCTAAACATCTTCACCTGACTCCTCCTTTTCCAAGCGGCCGACGACGACCCAGGTCTCCGACGCCGCGCGGGGCGCGGAGCCCACATAGCTCCGCCCCTTTTCAAGCTGCGACGCAGTCAACACCGCACGACGTTGCAGGTAGAGAAACAGATACTGTCCGCGAGGTTCTTGCCGAACGAGAAGGGAGAGTTGTTTGGGGGACTGTAAGTATTCCAATTATCCGCACGGCAGTCAACCCCCTTCATCTCATGCAGGCCGTCGAGTCGCCCATGACGAGGGCCGACTGCGCCTGCAAAATGTTATCGCCGATCATGATGCCATCGCCGATCATAATCCCGTCGCCAATCATGATGCCGTCACCAATCATGATGCCGTCGCCGATCATGATGCCGTCGCCGAGCAACAGGCTCGCGTCCAGAAAAATCGCGCCGCCGCCGAGCGCCGCGCCGTCGCTCGTCAGCACGGCCGGGCCGAGCGCGACCCCGCCCGTCATCAGCTCCGAGTTGAGGGCCTGCGTGGACTGCCCCTCGACCACGCCGTCGCCGAGCGTGAGCCCCGCGCCGTAGACTCTCTGGTATTTCGTTATCAATTCTGTGCCAGTCGCGTAGGCGTGGTTCAGCGTAACGCCGCGCGCCCAGGTGAACGTCTGCCCGGCCAGCGTCGTCTCTGACTCAGGAGCTGACCCCGTCAGGAGCGGAGCGCCCCTGGACGTAAACTCCGTCAGGTCGCCCCTGACGAGCTTGCCCAGCCTGAGCGCGCCCTCGACGTTGAGCTGCCCCGCGCCCTGCTCCAGCATGTTGTAGCCGGACATGGGCTGCGCCGTGTACATCAGAATCATCTTGACGAGGTTCGGCGTCAGGTTCGGGTTCGCCTGAAGGAGCAGGGCGGCGGCCCCGGCCGCTACCGGCGCGGCCATAGAGGAGCCGCTCAGGTACATCATCCGGCGGTTGGTGTACGTGCTGACGTTGGCGTTCAACTCGGGGTGCGTGGCCAGTAGGTAGTTGCCCGCGCCGGCTGCGCCGACGAGCTTATTGCCGGGCGCGGCGATGTCCGGCTTAATCAGGTTGTCGTAGTGCTTGACGGCCGCCGAATCTGTCCAGTAGCTGCGCGTCGGCCCCCGCGAGCTATAAGTGGTGACCACGTCGTCGCCGCGCGTGTCGGTACCGTAACTGTTGGAAGCACCGACGGTGATGGCGGAGGGCTCGTTACCAGGGCTATGAATCCGCCCGTAGATTTTGTAGCCGTCGTCGTCCTTGCCGTTGTTGCCGGCGGCGGCGATGACGACCACGCCCGAATCGACCAGCCGCCGCACGGCCTGGCACAGCGGGTCGTCCCTGTAAGAGTCCACGGCCGGCGTGCCGAGGCTCAGGTTGACGACGCGTATGTTGTAGAGCGCCTGGTTGGTCAATACCCAGTCGAGGGCGTTGAGCAGCCCCGAAGTCGTGCCCACGCCCTCAGAGTTGAGCACGCGCAGGTTAATGAGTTTGGCGTTCGAGGCCACGCCTGTGTAAGCGCCGCTGGAGATTTGTTCGTTGCCGGCGGCGATGGAGGCGACGTGCGTGCCGTGCCCGTAAGGGTCGTCCGTACGGTTCTCGCCCGTGAAGTCGCGGCTGTAGACGACGCGCGTCAGGCCGAGGCTGTTCTTGAGCGCGGTGTGGTTCGTGTCGATGCCCGAATCCAGGATGGCTATGCCGACGCCGCTGCCGTCGTAGACGGTAGTCGTCTGGATGAGGCCGAGCAGAGAGTAGGTCGTCTGGACGCGGATGGCGTCCGTGCCGGTCGTCGCGGAAAGGTGGCCTGCGGCGGCAGCTTGCCGGTCGAGCGAGACGTAGCGGACTTCGTCCCTGCCCGCCAGCGCGCGCACGGCTTCGAGCGGCAGGCTCACGGCGCGGACGTTCAGGTGAAGCAGCTTGAGCGTCACCTTGCCGCCGAGGTTGAGCAGCAAGGTTTCGAGGTTGCGGCCCGGAGTCGCTTTGAATTGCACGATTGTGTTCACGCGTTTTCCGCTCTCAGAATTTCGCAGGCGCTCGGACAAGTCCGGCGAGATTTTCGTCCGACCCGCCGCCGGACTTTGCGCCCACGCCCCGCCCCCCGCGAACGAGCCAGCCAGTATTGCGAGGAGCGCGGCCCGAAGAAAACGACGGTAGAGCTTGGAGAAAATCACGGGGCGGCTCCTTAAAGTAATGCTGTTCGGCTTGGCTGGCTTGAATGACCGGGGTTCGCCTTCTCAAGGATTGGCAAGGCCCGTACCACCTGCGGCCGCGCCCGCGCCGAAATGGCCCGACGCTTATAGACCGGCGGGCGGGAAGCCGCGAGACATTCAGCCGATACGTGAAGCGGGCCGGGGCACGTCACTGAGGCGTAAGGAGAAGAGTCGGGCGCGGGCGCGTCGGGCTCAAAGCAGGGCGATTTCGGCGCGACGAGGTTCACACGGAGCGCCGCCGTCCCGCGGGCGCGCGCCTGATGCAGAATGCGGCACACGCTTTTTTTACCACCGCGGCAATTTGCGCCGGAGCCCTTTTGCGGCCTGGCGTGAGATTTTTGGATTTCTCACGCCAGGGCGGAAAGACGCAGGGGCGTTGACCCGCTCTTTTTCTTGCAGTTCGGGGCGGTTACTTAGATTGAACCTTCACATTTCCGGCCGTGCTGGCGCGCGCAGTTGGCACACACGTTGCTCACCAACAAGTTCCCCCGAAGAATTGAGCCCCGGACGGGGAGCCCAGGAGAAAGCTCAGAGCCCACTCACGCTCTTGACGAGCGGGCGTCGGAGTCCGCGCGCAGCGCGCACGGTCCTTCGGCCAACTTCCAGAAACGGAGCGCAAGGGATGGAGGGGACGAACGAAAGAGCGCGTGTCTTAATCGTAGACGACGAGCCGGAGGTGAGGAACGTCCTGAGCGAGTTTCTGTGCGAGGCTTACGCCTGCGCGACCGCCCATTCGGCAGAAGAGGCCCTAGGGCTTCTCAAGAGCATGAGCTTCGACCTCATCATCAGCGACATCACGATGGGCGGGATGAGCGGCGTCGAGATGCTGCCGCGCGTGCTGGAGAATGCGCCCGAAACCATCGTCGTCGTCATCAGCGGCGCGCAGACGATTGAGAGCGCCGTGGAGGCTATGCGCGCCGGCGCGTTCGACTTCCTGACCAAGCCGTTCGACCTGGCGCACGTCGAGCTGGCCGTGCGGCGCGCGCTTTCGCACCTCGCGCTCCTGAAGGACAAGCGCCGCCACGAGAGCTACCTGGAAGAACTCATACGGCAGCGGACGGCCGCGCTCGATTGCGCGCTCTCGTCGCTCGAAGTCTCTTACCGCGCGACGCTCAAGGCGCTGGCCGCGGCGCTGGAGATGCGCGACCATGAAACGCGGGGCCACTGCGAGCGCGTCGTCCAGTTCAGCCTGCGCCTGGGGCGCGAGCTGGGGTTAGGCCCAGACGAGCTGCGCTCGCTCGAATTCGGCGCGCTCCTGCACGACATAGGCAAAATTGGTGTGCCGGACGCGATCCTACGCAAACCGCAGGGATTGACGGAGGCCGAGTGGGAGGCGATGCGCCTGCACCCGCAACTGGGAGAGCGCATCCTGCGCGGGATAGAGTTTCTTGAAGGCGCGGCGCGCGTCGTCGCACAGCACCACGAGAAGTGGGACGGCTCGGGTTATCCGCTCGGCCTCAAGGCGCACGAGATCGATTTGAACGCGCGCATCTTCGCCGTCGCGGACGCCTTCGACGCCATCGTCAGCGACCGCGTTTACAGGGCGGGCAAATCTTACGAGCTGGCGGCGGCCGAACTGGACAAATTCGCGGGCAAGCAGTTCGACCCGCGCGTCGTCGAAGTCTTCCATCGCGTCCCGCCCGCGGACTGGGAGAAGCTGAGAAGCGCCAAAGAAGGTCGGCCCACCGCGAGCGGCCCGCCTCTGGCGTTGATACAGGAAGCCTTCACGGCAGACCCGACGCCGAGGATGAAAGCCGCGCCCTTCGGCCGTCGGGGCCTGGCCGCTTAGAGATTATTTCGATCAGGTTTCTGGCTATAAAAGCCCTGGCAAGTCGGCTGCCCGCCTCAAACGAGAGGCGGATTCAGAACGGGGATGGGCTGGGTGGCAGGCGGAAACGCGAACGTTCGGTGAGCGCGCCGAGTCGAGACGGACGCGCTCGTTTGACGGCCGCGTTTCCGCCTCTCGTCCCGCCCTTCCCTGTTAATTTTTTAAGCCTTCTCCATGCAGATGTCGAAGACGACCGAGGAGAAAGAGGTGTTGTTCCTGGTGACTTTGGCGACGGGGCGGATCAACTCCCTGTGCCAGACGAGGCCGTCCCTGGTGTAGTTCTTGTCGGGGTTCCCCCCGAATTTGGGGTCCGTTTCAAAGTAGAGCTGCGTGACGAGCTGTTTATGGCCGGGCGCGGTGATGACGTAGTGGACGTGCTGCGCGCGGCCGCCGTACTGGCCGGGAATGATGGTCTCGTACCAGTAGTCGCCCTGCGCGCGGACGGGAACGCGGGCGCGGTGGCGGAAACCTTCCTGGTCGTAGTTGCCGTCATTGTCGGAGTGAAAGACCTCTATGACGGCGTTGGTGAGCGGCTCGCCTTCGGTGTTGAAGACGCGGCCCGCGACGAGGAGCGGGACGCCCGCCTCGTTCGGCTCGATGAGGCGCTCCCTGGTGGGCGCGCCCTCTTTGTAGAACGGGCCGAGCGTGTTGCTCGGCGTGGGCTTAAACTTCCCGCCCGCTCGCGCGTCCCTCGCCTGCGAGAGCGAGCGCGCCAGCGGGTAGCCCGCGGCCACGACGCCGACGCCGCCCAGGTAGATAAAACCTCTTCTGGAGATTCGACTCGTCTTCATGTCCTCACTCTCCTCTTCGGTTGGCTTAATCTGCAATACGCCGGCGCGGCGCGGGAAGTTTAGCAGAAAATCCGTCCGCGGCCGTCTCGTCCGGGCGATGAATTTGACTTGCACCTGAACTGCTTATATTCTCGTTTTGCCGGTATTGTATGCCACCTGTATTAAGCGTGTCCGACTTTGTAATATCGCCTGCTCGTCGCTCATCACTCGTCACAAGTCACAAGTCACTATTGTTATGACCCCGGAGAGGTGGAAGAAGGTCGAGAAGGTTTTCCAGTCGGCGCTCAAGCAAGCGCCGGAGGAGCAGTCCGCCTACCTGGAGCGCGCCTGCGAGGGCGACGAATCCCTGCGCCATCAGGTCGAGACCCTCATCGCCTCCTACAAGAAGGCCGGCGACTTCATAGACCAGAACCAGGGCGGCGAGGAGACGCAGTTGCGGGCCGAAGACACCGGCTCCGCCTTCATCGGCCGGCGCATAGGCTCCTACAAGATCGTGCGCCAGATCGGCCGCGGCGGGATGGGCTCCGTCTTTCTGGCCGTGCGCGCCGACCAAGAGTACCAGATGCGCGTCGCCATCAAGCTGATCAAGCGCGGCATGGATTCGGACTTCATCGTCCGCCGCTTCCGCAACGAGCGACAGATTCTAGCCTCGCTCGACCACCCCTACATCGGCCGGCTCCTCGACGGAGGCACTACTGAAGACGGCCTCCCCTACTTCGTCATGGAGTACGTCGAGGGCCAGGTGCTGCCCTACTACGCCGACACGCAGAGGCTCTCGATTACCGAGCGCGTCCGCCTCTTCCTGAAGGTCTGCTCGGCCGTCCAGTACGCGCACCAGAACTTAATCATCCACCGCGACATCAAGCCCTCGAACATCCTGGTCACGGCCGACGGGACGCCGAAGCTCCTGGACTTCGGCATCGCCAAAATCCTGAATCCTGAAATCGGCGGGCACACGCTCGACCCGACGACGGCCGCGCTCAGGATGATGACGCCTGAGTATGCGAGCCCAGAGCAGGTGCGAGGGGAACCGGCCACGGTCGTCTCAGACGTTTACGCGCTCGGCGTCATGCTCTACGAACTCCTGACCGACCACCGCCCGTACCGGCTGAAAAACCGCCTGCCGTACGAGTTGGTGCGCGTCATCTGCGAACAGGAGCCGGAGCGGCCGAGCGTCGCCGTCAGCCAGATAGAGGTGCTGGGCACGACTGGCGGCGCGGCCCCCGTCGAGATCACGCCCGAAACCGTCAGCCGCGCGCGCAACGCCACGGCCGAGCAACTGCGCCGCCAACTTTCCGGAAGCCTCGACAACATCGTCATGAAGGCGCTCAGGAAGGAGCCGAACCGCCGCTACCAGTCGGTCGAAGAGTTCGCCTCCGACCTCTCGAACTACGTCGAGGGCCGCCCCGTCTCCGCGCCGCCCTACTTCCCGCCCTCGACCTCCGCGGCCGCGCAAGAGGTGGCGACCGACGAGCCGTCTACCGGCGGCCGCTCCATCGCCGTGCTCCCCTTCAAGGTGCTCCGCATAGAGGAGAAGGGCGACGAGTTCCTCGGCATGGGCCTGGCCGACGCCATCATCACCAAGCTCAGCAACATTCACCGCATCATGGTGCGCCCCACCAGCTCCGTCCTCAAGTATTACGACGGCGAGCACAGCGCGCAGGTCGCGGGCTACGAGCTGAACGTCGGCTTCGTCCTCGACGGAAGGATTCAGCGCGCGGGGAGCCGCGTGCGCGTCACCGTCCAGCTCGTGCGCGTCTCGGACGGCGCGCCGTTTTGGGCCACGAAGTTCGACGAAGACTTCACGGACATCTTCACCGTCGAAGACTCTATTTCGAGCCAGGTCGCGGAGGCGCTCGTCCCGCGCCTGACGGGCGAGGAGCGCGAGGCGCTCAACAAGCGCGAGACCGAGAACGCGGCCGCCTATCAGGCTTATCTCAAGGGGCGCTTCCACTGGAGCAGGTTCACGGACGAATCGCTCGGCCTCGCCCTGGAGTTCTTCAAGGAGGCGGCGCGCCTCGACCCGAACTACGCGATGGCGCACGTCGGCATCGCCGACTACTACGTCTGGGCCGGCATCTTCCACCGCCTCGCGCCGCGCGACTGTTACCCGCAGGCGAAGGCCGCGGCCATCCGTGCCTTGCAGATAGACGAGACGCTCTCGGAGGCGCACGCCGTCCTGGCCTTCGCCATTCTCTGCTACGACCAGGACATCCCTCGCGCCGAGGAGTTGTATCGCCGCTCGATTGAGCTGAACACCAACTACGCGAACGCTCACCAGTGGTACTCGAACCTGCTCACCGCGACGGGGCGCTTCGTTGAAGGCGAAAGGGAGATCAGGCGCGCGGTCGAGATCAACCCGCTCTCCCCTATGGACCTGGCGATGCTCTGCTGGACGCTCTACCAGTCGGGTGAGTTCGACCGCGCCATCAGCGAGGCGCAGAGAGTCATAGGGGTTGACCCGAACTTCCCCATCACCTACATCCCGCTCTCGGCCGCGCTGGAGCGCGTGGGGCGCTACGACGAGGCGATTGCCGCCGGGCGCAAGGCGGCCGAGTTGATGCCCGGCACCATCGTCCCGCTCTGGTCGCTGGGGCACGCGCTGGCTGTCGCCGGGCGGCGCGACGAGGCGCGCGAGATTTTGGGCGAGATGCACCGCACGTCCATGCAGGGCCGCTACGTCTCCCCCTACCACTCGGCCATCATCCACGCGGGGCTGAACGAGCCGGACGAGGCTTTCAACTGTCTCGAAAAAGCTTACCGCGACCGCGACCCGTGGATGACGTGGCTCGCCACCGAGCCGAAGCTCAAGGCGCTGCACTCGGACCCGCGCTTCAGCGACCTGCTCGACCGCGTCGGCCTCGTCAACCTGGACCGCAGCGTTGACCCGACGCGGAGCGTTGACCCCTCAGTCTCGCAGACGCCCTCGGGCCAGCACGTCACCTGGACGACCGACCCGCAGGCCGGCCGCACGCCCGCGGCGCAGACCGGCGGAATCATCGCGGCCCCCGACACGGGCGGCGTGCCCGCCGAGCGTAGACCGAGCAACAGGGCTTGGCTCTTCGGCGGCGGGGCCTTGATTCTGGCGGCCATCGCCATCTTCACGATTTTCAGGCTCACGCAGCAGGACCAACAGCCCGTCGCCCCGCGCTTCCAGTCGGCCCCGATCACGAAGCTCACGGCCAGCGGCAACGTCACGAACGCCGCCATCTCGCCCGACGGCAAATACGCGGCCTACGCGATTGACGAGGCCGGCAAGCAGGGCCTTTGGGTCAGGCAGATCGCCGTCTCCAACAACATACGCATCGTCCCGCCGGCCGAGGTCAACTACCGCGGGCTGACCTTCTCGCCCGACGGCACCTACATCTACTACGTCTCTGCGGAGCGCGGCGGCGGCGACAGCGCGGGCCGCCTCTTCCAGGTGCCCGCGCTCGGCGGAAGCGTGCGCGAAATCAAGGCGGGCGCGGACAGCCCCGTCGGGTTCTCGCCGGACAGCAAGCAGATGGCCTTCGTGCGCGCCAACCCGGACCAGGGCGAAGAGGTCTTAATCGTCTCGAACCTGGACGGCGGCGGGCAGCAGCAGTTGGCCTCGCGCAAGTTCCCAGAGCACATGTCGCTCAACACCGCGCCCGCCTTCTCGCCCGACGGCGCACGAGTCGCGTTCGCCTCGACGACGAGCGACGCCGGCGGCTTCTACATGAAGGTCGAGGAGGTGCGTCTCAGCGACCGCGCCGAGAAAGTCATCACCACGCAGCGCTGGGTCGAAGTGGGCCAGCTCAACTGGCTGAGCGACACGGGCGCGCTCGTCATCACGGCCCAGAGCGAAGACTCGGCCTTCATGCAAATCTGGCACGTAGACTACCCCGGTGGCTACGCGCGCCGCATCACCAACGACCTGACCGACTACAGGGGCGTGAGCCTCGCGGCCGACTCGCGCACGATGCTCAGCGTGCAGCGTCAGACCTTCACGAGCATCTGGGTCTCGCCTGAGGGCAAGCCCGACGCCGCCAGGCAGATCACCTCCGGCGCGGGCCGCTACTTCGACCTCTCCTGGACGCCCGACGGCAAGATACTTTACGCGTCGGACGCTTCGGGCAGCGCGGACGTCTGGGAGATAGACGCGGACGGGACGAACCAGAAGCAGTTGACCGCGGGCGCTAAGCGCAACTACGGCCCCGTCGCCTCGCCCGACGGACGTTACGTTCTCTTCCACTCGTCGCGCTCTGGCCAGTGGCAAATCTGGCGGATGGACAGCGACGGCAGCAACCCCATCGTGCTGACCAACGGCGCGGAGGAGAGCAACTGGGCGAACGTCTCGCCCGACTCGCGCTGGGTCATACACCAGCACGTCGGCGAGGGCGGGTTTTTCACACTGTGGAAAATCTCGATTGACGGGGGGCCGCGCGAGCGCCTGACGACGGGACTTAAGGTGCGCCCGGTCATCTCGCCGGACGGGAAGTGGATCGCCTGCTGGCAGAAGGACCAGACGCCGAACGCGCCCTGGCGCATCGCGCTCGTGCCGTTCGAGGGCGGCGAGCCTCAGAAGTATTTAGATGTCCGACAGGGCGCGGCCATAGGCTACTCGGTCCTCCGCTGGTCGCGCGATGGCCGCTCCCTCATCTACATAGACGAGCACGACGGCGTCACCAACCTGATGAGCCAGCCCGTTGACGGCGGCCCGCCCACGGCGCTGACCAACTTCACCAAAGACCTCTTCTACGCCTTCGACTTCGCGCCCGACGGCAGGCTCATACTCGCGCGGGGACTCAGCACGAGTGACGCCGTCCTCATCAGCGAAGGCCGCTGATTCTCGGCCGGCGAGCCGTAGTAGTAAGCGCCCACCATCTTCCAGTTCACGGTGTCGAACGCGCGCCGCGCGCCGCAATCCAAACACGCGCGATACGACTGCCCGCCGAGCGTGAACGGCCGGCTCATCTCCCTGTGCCAGCATCCGAAGACGCGCGCCGCCGCCCTGGACAGCATCCCGCCCAAATTTGACGCCGCGCGCCCGTGTTGCGTTAAGATTACTTGTGCTCCTTGCATAATCCTCAAACCTCTCACTTCCGGCGGGAACAATTTTCCGCCGCCACACAGTAACGCGGAAACCGAGGGCGAAAGCGATCACGCATATTTTTACTCGCGCCCTGATACTTTTTTCCTTCGGTTTGCGCGTTTGCAGGTAGGAGGTCAAACAGTAAGAGACATGCAGACACACAGAGTCACCGCCGAAACTTTTACGGGCCGCGTGCTGGCCGCCGTGATGAAGGTTGACAAAATTTTCCTCCGCCGCGAGCTGTTCGTCGCGCTGGCCGCCGTCCTGATGGTCACGGGCGCGGTCTTCGCGCAGCGCTCCGCCAAACGGGCCGCCGCCCCGAAGGAGCGGACCATCGTCGGCGAGACGAAGCGGCTCGGCGCGGGCCAGGCGCGCTCGTGGGTGCGCCTCGACCGCGACGGCGCCCCGATTGCGGTCGGCGTAACTTTGTCCGAAGACGCGCTCAAGTCGTTGCCGAAAGAGCCGCCGCCGGGAGAGGAAGGCATAGGAGTCACGTTCGCCCTGCCGGCGGAGGCTTCCGCGACGGCCTTCAAACACATCTGGCTGAACTACAACCCGCACGGCCACGAGCCCGTGAAGATTTACGACACGGCGCACTTCGACTTCCACTTCTACATGATTTCGGACGCGGAGCGCGAAGGGATTACCGCGACCGGCGAGGGCCTGGCGAAGGGCAATAAGCAGCCGGCCCCTGAGTTCATCCCCGAAGGCTACGTCGCCGTCCCGAACGGGCTCGTCCCGCGCATGGGCGCGCACTGGATTAACCCGACGGTGCGCGAGCTTCACGGCCAGCCGTTCACGACGACCTTCCTCTTCGGCAGCTACGACGGCCGGATGATCTTCGCCGAGCCGATGATCACGAAGAGTTTTCTGGAAGCGAAGACGGACGTGACCGAGCTGCTTAAGCTCCCGCAGAGCTACGAGCAGCGCGGGGCCTACTACCCGACCAAGTACAGCATCCGCTACGACGCCGCGGCTAAGGAATACACCGTCGCGCTCGAAGGCATGACGCGGCGCTAAGATTTTCCACAAAGGGATACCAGGCAGGAGAGCGGGGGCTTCGATGGAAGTCCCCGCTCTCCTGTTTCTGTAGCCGCCCAGGAATTACTACTCCCTTAGTAGCTTGCCCCATCCCTGTCATATAATCCGAGCAACTGGAATCGTCATGCCCATCGCCCCCGGCACACGTCTCGGCCGTTACGAAATCAGCTCGCAGCTCGGCGCGGGCGGGATGGGCGAGGTTTATCTCGCGCAGGACACGCGCCTGCGGCGGCCCGCCGCGCTCAAAATCCTCCCCGCCAAATTCACCGAGAGCGAGGACCGGCTGCGCCGCTTCGAGCGCGAGGCGTCGGCCGCCTCGGCTCTCAACCACCCGAACATTATCACCATCCACGAAATCGGCCACGAAGACGGCACGCACTTTATGGCGATGGAGTTCGTTGACGGCGAGACACTGCGCGCGCGCCTCGACCGCGAAGCGATGTCGCTTAAGGAGGCGCTCGACATCTCCGTTCAAGTGGCCGACGCCCTCTCGGCCGCGCACGAGGCAGGCATCGTCCACCGCGACATCAAGCCGGAGAACGTCATGGTCCGGCGCGACGGCTACGTGAAGGTTCTGGACTTCGGCCTCGCCAAGCTGACCGAGCGGCCGCAACTGACAGTTGACTCGAAGGCGCCGACCATCGCCAAGTCCGACACGGACCCAGGCACTGTGATGGGCACGATGCAGTACATGGCCCCGGAGCAGGCGCGCGGCCGCGACGTA
Organism: uncultured Acidobacteriota bacterium; assembly: GCA_963848875.1. GTDB lineage: Bacteria > Acidobacteriota > Blastocatellia > Pyrinomonadales > Pyrinomonadaceae > QHXM01. The sequence goes on along the minus strand of CAWKFJ010000005.1, from coordinate 395,978 downwards.
GACCGCCGCGCCGACGTGTGGAGTTTGGGAGTCGTCCTCTACGAATGCATCGCGGGCCGCCCGCCCTTCGAGGGCGAGACGGCGAGCGACGTTATCGTCTCGCTGCTCTCGCACGAGCCCGCGGCGCTCTCCGAGCAGCACGAGGACGTGCCTTACGAGTTGGAGCGCATCGTGCGCAAGGCGCTTCAGAAGAACAGGGAGGAGCGTTACCAGACCATCAAGGACATGGCGCTCGACCTCAAGAGCCTGAGGCGCGAGCTTGACGTTGGGGCGTCTCTGGAGAGGTCTATCCCGCCTGCTTCGGGCGGCATGCGTTCGCTCCGCAGCGGCTTGCAGACCGGCCGCTCGACGAGCCCCAAAGGCTCGCAGGCGTACACGCTCGACTGGGGCGAGGCGCGACAGACGAGCGCGGGCCGCCGCTTCATCACAGGGCTCGCGCGTCACAAGCGCGCCCTCCTGCTCGGCCTGGGCCTGGTCGCGGCCGTCTTTCTCGCCGTCATCGCGCTCGACCTTCTCTTCGGCGAGCGCAAGCGAGACGGCGCGGGCGCGGGGCTCTTCAGGCAGGCGCAGACCGTCAAGCTGACGAACAACGGCAACACGCGGGTCGCGGCCATCTCGCCCGACGGCAAGTACGTCGCCTACGCGATGGACGAGGGCGGCAAGCAGAGCCTCTGGCTGCGGCAGGTCGCCATCTCCAGCAACGTCCGGCTGCTCCCCCCGGCCGAAGTCACCTACTACGCCTGCGGCTTCTCGGCAGACGGCGACTTCATCTACTACGCGATGGGCGATGGGAAAAATCTTCCGTCCATCTACAAGGTGCCCGTGCTCGGCGGCTCGCCGACCAAAGTCATCAGCGACATCAACGCGCCGGCCATCCCTTCGCCCGACGGCAAGCAGATGGCCCTCGTTCACATAGACCGCGAGCGGCAGGAGGTCACGCTGTCGGTGGCGAACGCCGACCGCGCGAATGAACGCAAGCTCATGTCGCGTAAGGCCCCGGAATTCTTCGACTGGGTGGCCTGGTCGCCCGACAGTCAATCACTCGCCGTCCCCATCAGCGGCTTCAAGGGCAGTAATCCTCAAGTTAGGGTCGTCGAAGTCAGCGTGGCCGACGGCTCTGAAAAGGTCATCACGACGCAGGCGTGGATCAGCTACAGCCAGCCTGCCTGGATCGCGGACAAGCGCGGGCTCGTGATATCGGCGCGGAGCCAGGACTCCTCCTTCGACCGCCTCTGGCACATTTCTTACGCGACCGGCGAGGTGCAGCCCATCACGGATGACTTAAGCGACTACCGCGGCGTCAGCATCAGCGCCGACTCGACCGCCATCGTCTCCGTGCAGACCCAGAGGCTCGCGAACATCTGGCTCTCTAAGAGCGCGAAAGACTACGCGGCGGCGCAGGTCACGCCGGGCGTCGGCAACTACTATGACCTGGCGTGGACGAGTGACAACCACATCCTTTACGCGTCGGACTCCTCTGGCAGCGCGGACATCTGGGAGGTCGGGGCCGACGGGATGAACCAGAAGCAGTTGACCGCGGGCGCTGGGCGCAACTACGGACCCGCCGCCTCGGCCGACGGCCGTTACATAGTCTTTCACTCGGATCGCTCAGGCACCTGGCAAGTTTGGCGCATGGACCGCGATGGCAGCAACTCGAAGCAGTTGACACCCGATGGGCCTGAGAGCACCTGGGCGCAGGTGACGCCCGACAGCCGCTTCGTCATCTATCAGCACGTGAACGCCGCCTTGAAGACGACGCTGTGGAAGCTGCCGATTGACGGAGGCACGCCGGTCGAGCTGACAGACAAGATTTCGCTGCGCCCCACGGTCTCGCCGGACGGGAAGTGGATCGCGTGCTGGCGCTACGGCGAGCCGCCGAGCGTGTACTTGCGGGTTGTAGTGATTTCGGCGGCGGGCGGCGAGGAGGTCAAGTCCTTCGACCTGTCGTCGAACTCTATGGCCGGGTGGGACATCCCTGTCAGGTGGACGCCGGACGGGAAGGCGCTGACCTACGTGGATCAGCCAGAGGGCGTCGGCAACATCATGCGCCAGCCGATTGACGGCGGGAAGCCCGCCCAGGTGACGGACTTCAAGGAGCACCAGATCATCTCCTTCGACTGGATGCGCGACGGCCGACTCGTCTGCTCGCGCGGCTTCCGCGCCAGCGACGCCGTCCTGATTAAAGAGGTGCGTTGACGGGGCTGACGGCACGGCCACTCGCGGGCCGGCTTAACTTATTCTTTCAATAAACTCACGCCGAGCTTTTGAGCCAGGCCCTCGCCGCCCCAGTTCATCACAACGTCGTGGTTCCACTTGAAGAAGGGGCGCGCGATGGGCGTCAACAGGTTCATCCAGCGCTTGGTCGTCCGCACGCGCCAGTCGTAGCGCGCCGTCGTCACGCCGTCCTCTTCGGAGAGCTGCCAGAGGCCCTGGCCCTCCAACTCGCCGAGCGCGCGCCCCTCTATGACCGACATCGGCTCGACGCGCGTCAACTCCATGTCGAAGGTCAGGCGATAGGGCAGCTTGCTCTTCCAGGTGTAGCGCCGCACGCTGCCGATCTGGTTCTCGTCACCGTCCGTCACCACCTCGACGCGCTCCACGCCCTTCCACCACGCGGGCCAGCCGTCCGACTGATAAATCATCTCCCACACCACCGCGAGCGGGGCCTTCACACGCCACACAGTCACGAACTCGTAATCCGCCATACTCGCTATTACGTGAGAACTGACGACCGCGGATTCAGAAAAGCAATGCGGAATGCGGAATGCGGAATGATGAATTAAAGACGTTTGCCTTTTAATTCATCATTCATCACTCCGCATTCATCATTTCTTCTTGAGGTTCTTGTCGAAGAAGGCGTCCATCATCGCGGCCAGGTCGGCGGGGAGCGGCGAGACGCCGTCCACGCCGAAGTGGCCCGCGCCTTTGACGACGTTGAGCGTGGCGTCCACGCCCGCGCGCTTGAGCGCCTGGTAGAGCGACTCGCTCTGGCTGATAAGGACGACCTCGTCCGCGTCGCCGTGGACGATGAGGAACGGCGGGTCATCCTTCGTGGCGTAGGTCGCCGGTGTGGCGCGCAGGGCTTTCTCGCGGTTGGCCTCCGCCGCGCCGCCTATCAGCTTGAAGAAGGCTTCGTCTTTCCTCTCGGCCCACTGCTTTATCTGCACGGGCTCCAGAAAATCGACGGGGCCGTTCCAATCGACCACAGCCTGCACGCGGCTCGAAAATTGGCGCCAGCCGCCCGCGCCCTCCAGTTCCTTGACGCCGCCCGTCGTCCCTGCGAGCGCCGCCAGGTGCCCGCCCGCGGACTGGCCCCAGACGCCTATGCGCTCCGGGTCCAGGTGAAACTCCGCGGCCTTCGCGCGGAGGAAGCGGACAGCCTCCTTGACATCTTCGATCTGTGCGGGGAATTTGGCCTCGCCGCTCAGGCGGTACTCGACCGCGGCGCACAGGTAGCCGCGCTCCGCAAAATGTGCCAGCGGGGCGAGGCCGCGGTTCGGGTGTCCCTCGAACCAACCGCCGCCGTGCAGAAAGATGATTGCCGGCATCGGCTCCCTGGGCTGCGCCTTCGGCCTGAGGATGTGCATCTTGAGGGCGCGGCCCGCGCCGCTCTCCGTGTAGACGATGTCGGGCATTAGCTCGACCGCGGGCGGAGCGCCCACCATCTTCCAGATGTCTGCGGCCGCGAGCGGCGCGCCCAGCCTTTCGAGCATCGGGACGGCGTTGGCGTTCTTCGGATTCACCTCAAGAGATTTCTTGTAGTTCTGGATAGCCAGCTCACGTTCGCCGTTCAGCATGTAGGCTTCGCCGAGACTGTCCCAGACGTTGCCGGACTGCGGGTAGGCTTCCGTGTTGATTTTGAAGACTTCTATCGCGTCCGCCAGCCGGTTCTTCTGGATGAGCGTGTAGCCCAGGTTGTTGAGCGTCGTCTCCTCGAAGAGCACGGCCAAGGGATCGCGCCGCCTGGCCTCGTCGAAGGCCGCGCGCGCCCTGGCGACGCTCTCCTCCCAGACGATGCGGACGAACTTCCACCCGGCGCGGTCGGCCGGAAGCTCGACGCCGCCCACGTAAGTCGGCCCCTGCTCCAACTCTTCGATGTACTTGCTAATCCACCCCCGGTCTGTCTTGACCCAGACCTCCTTGTGCGTGACGCTCGTGCGGACTTCGACGGGCTTGCCGTCGCTGCCCGGCGTGGTTCTGACGAACACCTGGCTGGTGTGGACGGTGGCCTCGTTGCCCTTCAGCTCGATGGTGTCCACGACCGTGCGCGTCTCCGGCATGACGGTGACGACGCCGCGCTCCTGCCGCCGGAAATACTGTTCCAGGTCTTTGAGCGTCATGGGCTCGCCGTCATTCTTCTTGCCACGCCAGTCGGGCGCGAAGAACGCCAGGCGCGCAGGCGTGTCCTTCCGCTTCATGGCCTCTACGGACTCCGCGACGCGCGCCTCAATCGCGCGCTTCGCCTCCTCCTCTTCCGGCGTCAGCTTCCTTTGAACGGTCTGCGCGCCGGCCAGCACGTTCAGGCAGAGATAGGCGATTACGAGGGAAAGCGGTAGCCGCTTCATAGTTGAACTCCTGTGTGTTTGAGAGCAGACTCCGGGAGTGGGCGCCCGCGATTACCTGGCGCGGCTACTTCTGCCTGCGCCGGTAGAAAACCCTGTTGAGCGTGGTCCCGCCATCCAGGCGTAGGTCGAGGCCGTCCACGAGAATACCGAAGGCGGTTTCTCCGTTCAGGATTCGGTTGGCAAACGTGCCTCCGAGCTTTTCCGTCCCGCCATCGGCGTAGGTTTTCGTGGCGGTGAGGCGCGCGCCCTCGACCTTGACGTTCGAGAGCCCCACCGTTTGGCCCGCCTCCGTACTGCGGGCGGCCAGTTGTCCGTCCGGGCCGAGTCTGATCTCCAGCACGTAGGTCTCGTCAATCCCGACGTAGGTTCCCTCGTAATCTTTCAGGCTCCGGCCCACAACCGGCTCGAATCTTTTATCCTTGGCTTTCTTCTTCTTCTGACCAAAGCTCTCAGACGTGCCGCCCGCCAGCAAAATCAGTGTGATGATCGCAAGCGCAATTCTGGATTTCATCTGCTTTCCTCCTTCGGGATCATTTGCCGAGTATCTCTTCAAAGAAAGCGAGGGCGCGGGCGTCGCCCGTGCGGCCGAGCCAGAAGATGGCCTGCTTGCGGACCTCTGGCTTGGCGTGCGTGCGTGCGATCTTGATGAGTAAGGGCACGGCCTCGTTCGCGGGCCTGCGGCTGATGACGAAGACGGCGTGCTTCTGCACCTCCGTGTCATCGTCTTCGCGCTCGACCGTCTCTTTCAACACGCCCAGCGCCTTCTCGCCCGCCTTGTGGCCGAGCCAGAAGAGCGCCTGGTTTCTGGCCTCGCCGTCCCGCTCCGACTTCGCCAGCTTGATGAGAAAATCTATCGCCGGCTCCTGGTTCGAGTTGATCGAGATGGAGTGTATGAGCGAGCGCCGCAGCTCCTGCTCCCCGACCGAGCCGTAGAGGTTGATGAGCGTCGTGAGCGACGTAGGGTCGCTGCTGACGCCGAGCGCGTGGCCCGCCGCGCGGCGCACCTCGCCGTCCTCATTCTCGTTGCGCACGAGGTCCGCCAGGAAGCTCGTCTCGACGCCAGTGATGCCGAGCCAGTGGACGGCTGTGCGGCGCACCTCCTGGTTTTTCGAGTTGCGGACGAGCGACTTCAGGACTTCGCCCACGCGCGGGTCGTCGTGCAGCGCGACGGCCACGGTCGCGTTCTCGACCACGCGGTTGTCCAGATTCATCTCTGCCAGCCCGCGCAAAAAATTGAGACTCTCTTCGTTGCCGCCGCGACCGAGCCAGTAGACCGGGAAGCCGCTGTACTCGCGCTTGCGGTCCAGGTTGTAGACCTCCACGCGGACTACACTGCGGCCGTCCGGCTCGTACAGGACGAAGACGCCCAGGTTGCGCGTCTCCACCGCGATGCCGTTCGTCTTGCCGAAGAAGACGGTCATGTCGCCGTAGCTCGTCATGCTGCCGCGGAACTCGCCGGCATCCGGGTCAACGGCGACGCCTGGGCGCACGTCGAACGAGTAGGCGGCCCAGAAGCGCGTCTGCGGCGAGCGCGCGCGACCCATCTGCGCCGCCGTCTCCAACTTCGAGCGCAGGTCCGCGCCCTCCACGTTGATGAAACTCTGGCCCTGCTGCTGCGCGGGCTCGAAAAAGGAGCAGACCGAGAGCGCGAGCATTAAGACGATGCTGACGAATGACATGGCTTTAACCTTTCAGAGACTCAAGAGACTGCTTGACTCACCCCTTAGCGCCTTAAGTTTCTCTTTTCTTGCGCCTTTGCGTGAACGGCTGTTTCCCGCTGGAGGCGCAAAGCTAAGACGTAAGGCGCAAAGGACGGCTCCGGGTTTCGTGGCTGATTTTCAATTCAAGATGTCCTCTAAAAACTTCTGCGCTTCGGGGTCGCTGCTGCGGCCGAGCCAGAAGATGGCCTGCTTGCGCAGTTCGAGCGAGGGGTCGCGGCGCGCGATGTCTATCAGCTTGCGCAGAGCGCGCTTGTCGTCCGTGCGGGTCAGGGCGAAGATGATCTGCTTTTTGATCTCCTCGTCCTTATCCGTGTCGTAGGTCTGAATCAGGAAGTCCACGGACGAGGAATCGCCGCTCTGGCCGATCCAGTGGAGCGCGTCCTTGCGCACCTCCACGTCGTCCGAGCTGCGCGCGATCTCCTGCAACTTGGCGAGCGCGCGCGCCGTGCCCATGCGCTTCAGCGCGAAGACGATCTGCTTGCGGACCTCCGTGTTGCTGTCGCCCGCGTAGAGACGCATGAGTTCGTCCATCGCCTCGTCGCCGCCCTGGCTGAGCCAGAAGATGGCGTCCTTGCGCACTTCGACCGACTTGCCGTTGCGGGCCAATTCGAGCAGCAGCGCGCGAGCGCCCGCGCTCTCGAAGCGCGAGATGGCGAAGACCGCCGCCTTGCTCACCTCTTCGTCCGTCGCCGTGTTCGCCAAATCTCTGAGCATCGGGAGCATCGATTCGTCGCCCGTCCGACCAAGTGTCTGAATCGCGGCGACGCGCAGCCGCTGGTCCGTCTGGTTGCGGATGATGTCGAGGAGCAGAGCGCCCGCCCGCGGGCCGCCGTGGCGGCGCAACAGCTCTATGCCCGCCTCCTTGAGGCGCGTGCTCGCCTTCGAGCCGGGCTTCATCATCTCTGTGACGTAAGCCAGCCCGCGCTCCGGGTTCGACTGGAAGAGGCTTTCGAGCGCGACGATCTTGACTTCAACGTCGTCCTCGTTGAGCGTCTGGTTGATGACGCCTGAGTTGCCGACCTCGCCGGCGATCTGCGCGCGCAGGGCGCTCGCGTCGTCGGCCCAGTTCGAGCGCGGGAACTCCGCGAGCAGCCGCTTGAGGTGCTTCTCCGCCTCGTCGTACTTCTCCTGCTTGGAGAGCGTGAAAGCGAGCCAGTAGAGCGCGGCGTCTAGGTTCGCGTCCTTCGGGTAGAGCGAGACGAAGCGGCGGAACTTGCCCTCGGCCTGGTCCCACTCCTCGTCGCCTACAAGATCGCGCCCTTCGCGGAAGAGCTTCGCGGCCGGCAGGTTCTGCGTCTGGACGAAGCGGTTGAGCTTGTCCAGGTCTTGCTGTTGCGCGAGGCCGGTCGAAAGAATTGTCGCGCCGAGCACGAGGCCCGCCAGCAGGCCCGCGACGAGTTGAAGCCGCGAGCGCGTGTTTGCAGTGGTGTTTCTATTCATGTTCGTTCCGTTCCAGTCAAATCAGTTTGAAGCCAGAAGTGTGCGGACCTGGAGCGCCGCGACGATCTCTTTCTTTTCCATGCGCCGCTCGATTGATTGCACCTCGCGCGACCCCGCGCGCCCAGGCAGGTTGGCGATGTCGAGCAGGATCGGTTCGAGCGTGTTCAGGAGTTCGGAGGCTGCGGGGTCGCCGCGCTCCGCGGCCGCACGCCTGAGCGCGATGTTGCGGTAGAGCAGCCTGCGCGCCTGCTCCTTCTCGAAGGAGACATCCAGGCGGCGTGCGGCAACGGCAGCAGTCGCGGGCGCGGGCCTGACGTTCCTGAAGGAGCGCAACAGCAGCTCGGCCCTCCCTGCGTGCCGCGAAATCTCAAAATCGAAATCTCCCGCCGCCACCGGCGTGCGCCCACGCGCTCCGGCCGCCGAACTCTCGGCTATCGCCTCCTCGAACTGCGCCGAGTTGTCAGGCGTCGGCCGCTTAACCGTCTGATTTTCGGTGCGCGTGACGCGCGCAGGCGTGACGGACTTTTTCTTTGGAACTGTGCCAGCTACCAGCGGCGCAGGCTTGTTACCATCTCCTGTGCTGCCGGGCTCGACGTGTGCGACCGTGCCGCCGTTGCTTTCATCTTTTCTTGTGGGTGTCTGCTCTTCCTTCCGCGTAGGGGTCTCGACGGCGATTTCGTCCTGACGACCGCGCGAGCGCTGGTAGACGAGAATAGCCGTGACGGCGACGACCGCCAACACGAGCGCGGCGACCGCGAAGGGGCGCAGGCCCTGGCCGAACAGACCAGTGAGCCACTGGCGCAGAGACGTGCGCCGTGCCGGTTGCTGCGCGGCCTCCTTTTCCTGCTCGATGCGCGCGCGCACGACGTTCCAATGTGCGGGCGTGACTTCGAGGTCGCGCCGGTAGTTGGCGTAGACTTCCTGCTCGCGCTTGAGCGTCGCCAGCTCGTCGGCGCACGCGGCGCAGGCCGAGAGGTGCGCCCCCAGGCGCTCGCTTGTTCGCCCGTCCAGTTCTCCGTCAACGTACTCCTCTATGAGGGGCAAGCATTCTTCGCACTTCATTGGCTCACCTCCAGGTAAGGGCGAATCAGGCGGCGCATCTCGTGGCGCGCGCGGTGCAAGTCTGTCTTCAGTTTCGCCACGGAGAACCCCGTGATGGCGGCGATCTCTTCGTAGCTCTGCTGCTGAAAAATCTTCAAAGTGAAGACGAGCCGCTTGTCCTCGTCGAGCCTTGAGAGGGCGTCGCGGATCACACTGTTCAGTTCCTTGTTAATCAGCGAGTCGTCGGGCGGCATTCCTGCGTCGGCCAGCTCCGTGACCGCCGCGTCGTCCAACTCGACCTTGCGCGAGGCGCGGCGGCGAGCGCGCCCGTACTCGCGCGAGACGTTCTTGGCGATGCCGAAGAGCCAGGTCGAGAGGCGAGCGTCCGCGCGAAGTGTGCCAAGATTTCTGTAGGCGCGGACGAAAGTCTCCTGCATCAACTCTTCGGCCGCCTCGGACTCGCCCGTCAGGTCGTAGATGAAGCTGAGGACGGGGCGGCTGTAGCGGTCAAAGATCAGGTGGAACGCTTCGGTGTCGCCGGAGCGAGCGCGCGCTATCAGGTCCTCAGCACTGTTCATCAGTGTCGCCCCTAGCTCTCCGGCCCGTCCGAAAGCATCAATTGCCAGCCGCTTCATCATCTCGGTTTAGTTAGTGTCGCCCGCGGCACAAAGGTTTCGGGCTTACCGGGAAACCGCCGCGGGAAGGATAGCCCGTTTAGTAAGTGAGACGCACGCGGGAAAGGTTGCAGAAAAATAGTGGTCAGTGGTCGGTGGTCAGTGGTCAGTTAAAGGCAAAAGAAGAAGGCAGCCGGGTTAATTCCACTCGGCTGCCTTTCGTCTTTCTTTTAACTGACCACTGACCACTGACCACTGCTCTTACGGGCAGTCGGTCGCGCCGAGCGGGACGATCCAGAGTTCGGTCGTCGTCTGTTCGCGCGTGCCGCCGTCTTTCGTGATGAGGCGGTCGGCGCTGATGCCGCGCGCGTTGACCAGATAGTCGTAGGCGCGCTTGATGCGCTTCTGCTTGTCGGCGCTGTTCGTGCCGAAGACGATGATGTGGCCCTTCGCGTTCGGGTCGTTCTGCAACTGGACGGCGAAGTTGTCCAAACGCGCCTTCTCGTCGTTGTAGCGGATGGGCGGGTAGTAATCAACCTGCTGGCACTTGATCTTCCGCGGGATGTTCACCGTGCAGGTCGCCGTGCAACTCTGGTTGTAGCCCTCGACCGAGAGGCTCGCCGTGATGGCCTGGGCTTCGAGCCCGCCCGTGTCAACCTGTATGGAGGTCGTGCCCTGCCCGCTGATGATCGTGCCGCCGGTGACGGTCCAGTTGTAGACGGGCGTGATGGTGGCGGGATAGCCACCCGAAAGGTTCGCCGTGAAGGTCACGGGCGCGCCCAAGCTTACCGTCTCCGGGCAGTAGATCGAGACGTTCGGGCAGACGGGCGGCCGGATGCACTCGCGCACGACCACCTTCGTCGTCGTAAACGCCGTGCAGCCGTTGTTCTGGTTGTTGTCAACTTCGATGGTCGCCTGGTAGGTGCCGGGGGCCGCGCCGGACAAGTCCCAGGTCGCGTTCGGCCCTTCGCCGACGAGGCGGCCGCCACTGGCGCGCCAGTTATAGCGCAGGATTGTGGGGTCGCTGAAGTTTTGGACTGTGACCGACAGGGGGATTTGCGAGTCGGCCACGGAGTCCGGGCAGGGCGTGACGATGCGCGCGTGGTTGGCAATCGTGACGACGGGGCTCGGCCCGGTCTGCGTCGAAATCTCTCTGTCCTTGGGCTTCTTCTGTTGCTGCGGGTCGTCCTGGGCGGAGACGGGGCTGACTCCGGTCAGGGCGATTAGTAAGCCGAGGGCGGCGACGACGAGCGTCTTTTTTCGCGAGAACATGACTTGTGGATCCTCCATCTGAGCGAGCGGGGTCTTGGTGGCCCGCAGGGTATGCCAAATCCCTTCGCGGCGTCAATCAATTCTTTGTAAATTTACACCCCGCGGTCTTTAGTTCCTAAAAACTCCCAATGCCCGCCGGTTTCCAACACGCGGCCCTGGAATCCACTTGTCAGTTTTTGGCGTATGTTCCATTGGCGATGACTAAAAGAACTGTTTTCATTACCGGCGGGACGGGCTTCATGGGGCGGAGCCTGATCCCGGAGCTTTTGCGGCGCGGCCACGAGGTCCGCGCGCTCGTCCGGCCCGGCTCGGAAACGAAACTTCCCGCGGGCTGCACGCCGATGACAGGCGACCCGTTCGACGGCTCGTCCTTCGCACACGAAATTGGCCCGGCAGACACTTTCGTCCAGCTCGTCGGCGTCGCGCACCCCACGCCGGCCAAGGCCAAAGAGTTCCGCTCCGTAGACCTCAAGTCCGCGTCCGAATCAATCGGCGCGGCGGCGGGGGCGGGCGTCAAACATTTCGTCTACGTCAGCGTCGCGCAGCCCGCGCCCATCATGAAAGCCTACCTGGAGGCGCGCGCCGAGGCCGAAAGCTTGCTGCGCGCGAGCGGTCTGAACGCCACCATCCTGCGCCCCTGGTACGTGCTCGGGCCGGGCCGCCAGTGGCCGCGCCTGCTCAGGCCCTTCTACTGGCTGATGGAGCGCATCCCCTCCAAAAGGGAGACGGCGCGGCGACTGGGGCTCGTGACGGATGCGGAGATGAGGGGCGCGCTTCTCTTCGCGGTCGAGAACCCTGCCGCGGGCGTCCGCGTTCTCTCCGTCCCGGAAATCAAAGAGGCCGCGCGAGGGCGCGGCCGGAATTCATAAAGAGACCTCCCGCGGAGCGCTCTCGCGTGCCCCGCGGAAGGTCTCTCGTGTTGTGCGAAATATTCCTTTGCGCCTACTCTTCCGGCCCCGTGCAGCTAGGGCCGTGCAGGGCCGGGATTTTCTGGCTAATGACGGGGTAGTTCGGGGCCTCGTCAATGTTGATCTGCGTCCAGTGAGCGTACTGCTCCGGCACGGCCGAGTCCGGGAAGATCGCCTCGACGGGGCACTCTGGCACGCACGCGTCACAGTCGATGCAGGTGTCCGCGTTGATGTAGAGGCGGTCGGGCAGCTCGTGAAAAGCCTCCACGGGGCAGACGGCCGCGCAGTCCGTATACTTGCAGTCAACACACAACTCTGTCACCACGTATGTCATCTTCTGCGTCCCTCTTTCAATTTCGGATTGCAGATTTCAGATTGCGGAGTTAAGAACTTGTCTTTTCAATCCGCAATCCGAAATCCGCATTCCGCAATAAATACAGTTTGCTTCTAAGCTAAATCGCGCGGCGAGTCAATAGGCAAATTCTTTCGGTTCACGGCTCGCAGTATTGTTCCGTGATCTTGCGAAAGTGGTAGCCCATCACGGCCAGCACGACCGCGTCGCCGATGAGGTCGCGGCGCTCTTTGTAGACACGGCCGAGGAAGCGCCAGAACTCCTTGCGCGAGGGGTCCGCCATCCCTAAGCGGAAGAGGACGCGGAAGAAGCCGAGGATGTACTCCTTCTTGAAGGCTTTCGCCGGCGTGTAGCCCGTAGAGGTGGTGAACTTCAGCGAGTTGCGCACGCGCTCGTAGTATTCGGTCGGGCTGTAGATGGTCCGCATGATCTTCTTGTAGCCGTCAATCAGAATCTGACGGTCCATCTTCGGCACGAAGTTCAAAGACGCCTCCGTGTTCGTGCCCGCGCCCTCGCTCAGCAATCGCCCCTCGCGCTCAAGTCTGCGCCAGAGCTGCGTGTCTGGCAGCGCGGAGAGGATGCCGACCATCGCCATCGGGATCGCGCTCTCGCGGATGAAATCTATCTGGCGCTGGAAGATGTCTGCCGGGTCGTGGTCGAAGCCGACGATGAAGCCGGCCATCACCTCCATCCCGTAGCTCTGAATCCGGCGCACGCTCTCGATGAGACTGCGCCGCGTGTTCTGGCTCTTCTGCGTCTCCTTCAGACTCTCCTCGACGGGCGTCTCGATGCCGAGGAAGACGCGGCGGAAGTTGGCCCGCTTCATCATGGCGAGCAGCTCGTCGTCGTCCGCGAGGTTGACCGAAGCCTCCGTGAAGAGGCGGAACGGGTGCTTGTGCCGCTCCATCCACTCGCAGAGGTCTGGCATCAGGCGGCGGACGTTCTTCTTGTTGCCGATGAAATTGTCGTCAACGACGAAGAGCGGCCCGCGCCAGCCCGTTCGGTAAAGGGCGTCGAACTCGGCGAGCATCTGCTCGTTGGTCTTGGTGCGGGGCACGCGCCCGTAGATTTCGATGATGTCGCAGAACTCGCAGTTGAAGGGGCAGCCGCGCGAATACTGAATCGCCATAGAGGAGTAGCGGCTCATCTCGACGAGCGAGAAGTCGGGGATGGGCGAGCGCGTCAGGTCTGGTTTTTCACTGGCCTGGTAGACGTGCTGCGGCACGCCCAGCTCAAGGTCGCGCACGAATTCTGGCACAGTCATCTCGGCCTCGCCGGGGAAGAGGAAGTCCGCGTCCGCGACGTGCTCCATGCCTGTGGAGACGAAGGGGCCGCCGACGGCGACGCGCACGCCCAGCGCCTTGCAGCGGTCTATGACGCCGCGCAAGGAGTCCTGCTGGACGATCATGGCGCTGGCGAAGACTATGTCGGCCCACTGTAGGTCCGCGTCCTTGAGGCGGCGGACGTTCATGTCCACGAGCCGCTTCTCCCAGGTCTGGGGCAGCATGGAGGAGAGCGTCAACAGGCCGAGCGGCGGGTAGGCCGAGCGCTTGCCGGCGAAAGGCAGCGCGTGCTTGAAGCTCCAGTACGTGTTCGGGAATTCCGGGTAAACCAGTAGCGCCTTCAACTTTTTATTCCGCTCGGCCATTTCTACTCCGTCGTGATTCCTGGCACACTTTTGGGGCGCGCCGACAGCTCTAAAAGGGGAATCTAAGGGGCTTGAATAACGCCCCACACTCTAGCAGAACGAGGCCGGATGATAAAGAAGAAAGCTGCCCGAGCCCCGTCAGGGGCAGCCGAAAATAGCCCAGCACTTCAGTGCTGGGAATTGAGCCAAAAAATATTCGAGTCCCGTAGGGACGACCGAAGGTTCTGTCGTCCCTACGGGACTCAATCCTCTTTTCGCATTCTTACCCAGCACTGAAGTGCTGGGCTATTTTCAGTCGCCCCTGACGGGGCTGGTTGGTCTACTCACCGAACATCACGTTAATCAACCGCGAGGCCGGGTTGAGAAACTCCGCGCGCTTGACGATGCGGGTGGGTTCGAAGCGCGGGCCGGGGAACGCCTGGAACTGGCCGGGCGCGATCTGCTTGACCTCGGCCGGGAAGGCTTCCATCAATCCGCGGTCGAGCGCGAGCTGCACGTAGCCGCGCATGGAGGTGGGAATCTGTGCGTTGTCGGTCAGCGATTGGCCGCCCGAAGTGACGTTGGTGTTGGCGAGCGCCTTCGCCTGGGCGTCGAGGCGCAAGGCGCGCACCAGCGCCACGGCCTGTTCCAGACGAGACACGCTCACGCCGGGGCCGAACGCGCCGCCGCCCGTTCCCATCACGCCCTCCCTCTTGAGCGATTCGGCGACGAGCGATTCGGGCGTTCCCTGCGCGAGGTCTGTGAAGCCCGGACGGTTCGGGATGAATTGCGGGACGCGCGCGCCGAACATCAGGGCGCGCGCCAGCTCCATCCGCGTCAACTCCGCGTCCGCGCGGAACGCGCCGCCTTCCGTGAACATGATGCGGTCGTAGACCAGGCGGTAGACTTTCTGACGCGACGCCGCGTCGAGCGCCGCGATGTCCGTGACCTCGTTCAGGTCGTAGAGGAAGTGTGTGATTTTGATGGTGTACGGCTGGTCCGTCACGGTCGAGAATTGCAGGAGGCCGGCGCTGACGGTCGCCGTGTAAGTCCCTGCCGACGGGAATTCGAGATTGATGGACTCGCGCGCGGCGAAGAGGCCGGCGGCGTTAATTCCGTCGGAAGAGGCGCTGGTCGAGCCGTTGGAAACTGAGAGCGCGAGGTCATGCAACACGACCTGGGTGTTGTCCACGACCGCTTCGTCTTCGCCGACGCCCTTCCAGTCGAGTTGGACGACGGTGAAGCGCGCGTTCGCGGGAACCTCGAAGGTGTGCTCGGTCGAGCCGCCCTGCGCGACTGAGCCTTGCAGGCTCGCGCCGTCAGCGCGCGTCAACGTCAGGCCCTTGCCCGTGAAGCCGAAGGCCCCGTAAGGCTTCGACGGGTTGAAGGCCAGGTCAACGGCCGCGTGTACGTTCGCCATGCCGGCCCCGACCTCGAACTCGTCGTAGGTGGCGAGCGGCGTCGCCGTCCTCTCGATGATGCTGCGCGTCTCGTCCGGCAGGAGCGAGGGGTCTGCTTCTAAAATGTTCGCCACGACGCCGGTGATGTGCGGCGCGGCCATGGAGGTGCCGCTGATCTGCGTGTAGCTCGGCAGAAACGCCGCCGGAATCTGCTTGTCGTTGTAGAGGCCGTTGGCCGCCGGGTTGACGCGCGAGCGCGCGGCGACGACCGCGGCGGTCAACCCCGTCGTGTTGATGTCGGAAGTCGAAAAGGGGTCTTCGCCGACTCCCGTCCCAGGCGCGGTGATCGAAGGGTGTACCACGGGGTCGCCGACGATGCCGCGCGAGGAGAAGCCCGCGAGGCGGCCGTCCTTCTGCCCGGCCGCGACCGAGATCATCCAGGGGTATGAGGCCCAGCGGTTCTGCGTGTTGGGGCGCGGGCCGTCGTTGCCGTTGGCGAAGACGACGACGACGCTCGCCTCGTCGTGCAGAAGTTTCGAGGCCACGTTGACGGGGTGGTCTGGGTCAAGCTCGACCGCGGAGTTGCCCCAAGAGTTGTTGACCACGCGCACGTTGTCGCGGAAGTGGAACGAGTAGATGTAGTCGAAGGCCGCGATTTGGCCCAGAACGAAGAGGCCGCCGCCCGAGCCGATCCCTAAAATCTTCGCGCCCGGCGCGACGCCCTGGTAGAGGCCGCCAGAGGCCACACCCGTCCCGGCGGCGATGGAGGCGACGTGCGTGCCGTGCCCGCCGTTGGTGTCTGAGTTGACGACGTTCTCGACGTAGGTCATGGGCAGGATGCCCTTGAGCGGGTTGCCGAGCGTGTTGCTGCGGACGACGAGCCCGTCCTTGTCGTTCGGGTTCATCAGCACGTTCTGGATGGTCTGGCCCGCGGTCGGATTGAGCGTGTCGTACTTGAGATCGGCGTGCGTGCCGTCCACGCCCGAATCGTTGATGGCGACGGTCACATTGCGGCCGGAGACGGGGACGCCGCCGTTGCGCCGCGTGATGTCCGCGTCCTTACGCAGGCGGTCCACGCCGATCAGCGGCTTGGTCTGGTGAAGGTAAAGCTGGAGCGGCGTGTTCAGGTAGACCGAGCGCAGCTCGTTCCAGCCGAGCATCTGCTGAATCTGTGCGGGTGTGGCGTTGACGCCCATGATCGGGAAGTTGCGCATGCGGACGCCGGTCGTGACGCCGAGCGCCTCGACGGCCTTGACCTGCGCGTCCGTGACACGGTTTCCGTGGAAAGTCAGGACGACGCCGAGCATCGCGTCCGGCCGTGCGCTCCGCAGGCGGGCCGTCAGCTCCGGGTCAACCTTCGGCGCGGCGGAAGTTGCGCACACGAAAATCGCCAGCGTCGCGATGACCGCCAGTAACCTGCGTCCCGTCTTCATGGCTCTCTGCTCCTTTTTCTTTGAACCGGTTCGGCCGGGGGATCCCCCGATGGTATTCCCCCAGACCGAACCGGCGGGGCAAGCGGTGACGCCGTCCCTTGGGCGTCACCACTTGGGGCGAGGAATCGAACTCACTCGCCACACCCGAAAGCCAACGCGCGCTACTCGACCTTGAAGCTCGCGCCGTTGGCGATGTCGGCGGCGAAGACGAGCGCGATGCCGACCTGGGCGCGCGCCTCCGTCGCGGTGGAAGTCTCGCCCACGATGTCGCGTCCGAGCGCCGCGGGCAGCGTCAGCTTGTCCACCGACAGCCGGACGATGATCTGGTTGCCGCGAATCTCGCCCGAGTCCGCGTCGCCTATGTCCTCCTGCGACGGCACGGCGAGGCTGTTGTCAATCTTCCCGTAGGTGTAAGACATCGTGCCCGTGTCCGTGGCCGTCGCCGTCACGTAGATGGTGATGTCTCCGAAGTTGGAACTCATCAGCCAGGCCATGCCCTCTGTGCGCGCGACGAAGTTTTTGACCGTCAGCGTGTAGACGATCTGGCGGTTGGCCGCGTCGTAGGCGAAGTCGCCTGAGACGATGTCCTGCCCGTCGCCCGCGCCGCCGGGGTTGATTCCCGTCTCGAAGAACTGGTCGCCCAACGGGTCTTGAATCTCAGGCCCCGGCTGCGGGAAGAGGTTGAACGGGTGCGCCACAGGCCCCAGGTCAATCGCGCGGCGGACTGCGTTGCGCGCATCAACGTAGCCCGCGCCGACTTCTCGCTCCACGTAGGGCATCGGCGTAGCCGTCCCGCGCAGGATGGTGATGACTTCGTCGGGCGTCAGCTGCGGGTTGGCTTCGAGCATCAGCGCGACCACGCCGGAGACGTGCGGGCAGGCGAAGCTGGTGCCCTGCGAGGTGGTGTAGAAGGGCAGGTACGCAGGCGGAATCGTCCAGAGGTCGTTCGAGCCGACGAAGATGGGAATCGCGCCGGCCGTGTTGGTGATGCCGACGCCCTTCATGCGCGCGCTCTTGATGTCCAGGCCGGGGGCCGTGATGTCTGGCCGCAGGTTCGGCCTGGCGTTGGGGTCCGCGGGCTGGCCCGCCACGTCCACGCCGTCGCCGTTGTTCTCGCCGCGCGAGCTGAATGAAGTCGGCTGGCCCAAACCGCGCTTGGAGCCCGCGGCGACCGAGATCGTCCACGGCATCGTCGAGTAAGGATTGATCGCGCCCGCGACATCGCCGACGCTGTCGATGCCGTTGCCGGCGGCGAAGACGACCACTATGTTGCGGTCGTGCGCCTCGCGCGTGGCGATGTTGATGGGATTGTCCGGGCTCACGCCTTCAGGGCCGCTCCTGAGCACGTCGCCCCAGGAGTTGTTGATGACTCGTATGTTGTAACGGAACTGGTTGACGAGCAGGTAGTCGTAAGCGCCGAGGAGCCCGACTAGGGGCAGGCCGACCTCGTTGCCGGAGTTGACGACGACGAGGTGAGCGCCGGGTGCGACGCCGCCGTAGAAGCCGCCCGACTGCGCGCCGGTGCCGGCGGCGACGGCTGCGCCGTGCGTCCCGTGGCCGGATTCGATGTCGGAGTGGAGCTGGTCTTCGAGGTAAGTCGGCGCGTAGAAGCCGGCGAGGTCGTAAAGGTTGTCGAAGGGGTTGACGCCTATGCCGAGCACGAGGCCGGCGTCGCCGACGTTGGCGTTGGCCATCGGCTGGACGACGTTCTGGACGAGCTTCGTGCCGTACTTGATGTCGTTGTGCGTGCCGTCCGCGCCGGTGTCTATGTAGCCTATGCCGATGCCCTTGCCGGAGACGGGGAGGCCGGGGTGCTGCTGGTTGGCGCGCGTCACTTCCGCGTCGGCCCAAAGCTGCGGCACACCTATGAAGCGGCGGCTCTCGTTGGTGAACGTCTTCATGATGCGGTTGGCGTAGACCGAGCGCACGCCGGGCTGCGTCTGCACAGCAGCGAGCTGAGCGGCGCTCAGGCGCGCGATGACCATGGGCAACTCTTTGAGCGCAAAGCCGCCCTTGACGCCGATTGCTTGCAGGCGGCCGAAGTCTGTCGCCGTGGGGCGCAAGCGATAGGTGATGACGGCCGGCGCGCCCGCGCCCGCCGCGCTCGTGGCGAAGTATTTGGCGAGGAGCGGATCGACCTTCGCGCCGCTCAGGGAGACGGCCTGCGGCGGCGTCTTCAACTGCGCGCCCGTCGGCGGCAGGTAAGGGCTGGAAGCGGACGCGAGGGCGAGCGCCGCGAGGATGAAGAGCACCCGCGCGAGTGAGATTCTGGTCGCTGCTCTGGTTGCCATGTTCTTTGTCCTTTCCGCACGCGCCGGACGCATCGAACGCGCCCGGTGAAGAATGTTGTCCAACTCCGCGAGGGGGCTTTTCTCCTCTTCCACGGTAGGAAAATAGCCAAACGGGCTTGAGAAAAGGTTGAGGCCGGGCGGGAAGCGCAAAACCGTCGATTTCCTCAATAAAAACGAGGGGTTGAGGAAAACTTGAGCCGGGGCGGAGCAGACAGTCGTTTGCTCCGCCCCCGGCATTTTGTTCATCAAGTGCGGCCCTTATTTGAGCAGCTTGACCGTCACGGACCTGGTCAGCGGGTTGACCGTGAGGCGCATGACTTTGGTCAGGGATTGCAGCGACGCGCCGGATTGCGACGAGCCGCCGGGGACGCCGGCCCCGCCGTACTCAACCCCGCCAGCCGGGGATCCGCCGGCGCCCGTGCGCCGGTAGGCCGTCACCGTGATGTCAAAGCTGAACATCTGCGCGGTCGGATTGTTGAACTCCAGCGTCCGCGCCCCCGTCACCTCGGCCGGTGTGAACGCCTCGTCCGCGCCCAGCAACTGCGAGTAGGTGAAGAGCGCGCCCGTCAGCACACTCTTGCCGTCCTTGCCGTTCTCGGCGTTCCTCACGCTGATGTTGTTGGCGCTGCCTGTGCTGGTCGTGATGCCGACGACGTTGAGTTCCATCCCAGGATAGTAGGTCGTGGGCAGCGCCTGTCCTTGCAGACTCTCGCCCTTGAGGCTTAAGTCGAGTTTGAAGACGCCGCCAGTGAAGGAGACGTTGGAGACGACTCCCGTCACCTGCTCGGTGATGTTGACCTGCGTGCGGCGGTCCACGATGACGCCCACGGCGTTGCTCGGGGCCGTCACGTAAGAGCCGATCTGGCCCGGTGCGAGCGCGCGCACGCGGTAGAAGCTCTCGCCGTTGGGCTGGTCAGCGAGCGCCGCGCTCGTCTGGTTTGCTCCCGCGCCGGCGACGACCTGATAGCTCGCGCCGTCGGCCGAGCGCTCGACTTCGTAGCCGGTCGCGCCGTCCGTGGCCTGCCAGCTCAAGTTGACCGTGCCGTCGAGGTCAACGGGCTTGCCCTGCGCGTTCGCGTAGTCGCCGGCGATGGCCTGCACGACCGGCGGCGCGTTGCCCTTCGTCAGCGTGGTCGTGACGGTACACTCCGTCGCGGCGTTGACGTAGCCGATGATGCGGTGCTTGTACGTGCCCGCGCGATTGACGGTCACGTTGACGTACTCGGAGGCCCCCGCCGGGCCGCCCGACGAGGCGATGACGTTACCGTCCGGGTCCAGGAGTTCGTAGTCAACGTCCTCCTGGCTGCCCTGCGGCGTGCCGAACCATTCGACGAGCGCTTCGACTTTGAAGGTCGAGGCGTCCACGTCGAAAGGAATCTCGACGTGGGTCGCGCCCTCCGAGAGCTGCTGCCCGTAGGCCGGCGCGGGCACGGTCGCAGTGTTCTCGAAGCTCTGGACGATGGGCGCGGCCGGCATGGTCGGACCCGGTTTGAAGTAGAACGGCATGCGTAAGGATTCGGCGTTGTCGCTCCGCCTGGCCGTGACGTACCACTGCATCTGAATCTTCTCGAAGACGACGCTCGTGCCGATGGTCTTGGCCGCCATCACGTCGCGCAACTTGTCTCCGTCAAACGAGGCGTTGACGGTGAAGGTCGCGGAGCCGTTCGGCTCTAAGGTCACGCTCGGCTGCGAGGTCGTGACGTTAATGCCTGCGAGTTGGAGGTCGCGGTTGTTGGCTATGCCCAGGTTGTAAGTCCCGCCCTGGCCCGTGAGGTCGCGGACGGTGACGGTCACGGGAGCCGTGTGCGTGGCGCGCGAGTTCGCCACGGGCAGCTCGCCGTAGGAATGGCTGCCGAGGATTGAGGGTTTCTCGATGCCATCGCCCTCGACACCCATCAGCGCCCTGGCGCCCACGGCCTCCTTGACGTCAATCAGGCCGCCGCCCTGCGCGATGATCGAGTCCGCGGTCAGGCCGTCCGCCTTCGGCGCGTTCGACTCGCTGCGCATGTTGGTCGAAGTGTTGATGAAGACGGTGCGCATCACGTCGGGCGACCAGTCCGGGTGCGCCTGCTTGACGAGCGCCGCCGCGCCCGTCATGTGCGGGGCCGCCATGGAAGTCCCGTCGAGGTGCGCGTAGTCCGCCGTGCCTTCCAGAAGGCCGAGCGCGCCGACCACGCTGCCCGGAGGGGCCGCCGCCAGCACGGCCACGCCCGGCGCGGAAACGTCCGGCTTAATTTGGCCCAAACCGCGCACGGGGCCGCGCGAGCTGAAGTCGCCCATCTGCCCCATGAAGGCTTCAGTCAGAAACGGGTTCATGCGGACGGGCAGTTCCGAGACCGCGCCGTTGGGCGGGTCGAGCGTGTCGTCGTCGGTCGAGGAGATCGCGTTAATGAGGGCTTCGCCGTCGGCCTCCGAGATGGCCGCTGTCGGGATCAGAGTCTTGACGCCGTTGCCCGCGCCGTCGTTGATGATGATGACGCCGACCGCCCCGGCGTTCTGGGCCTGCGCGGCCGTGTCAAAGAACGTCGTCAGCGGAGCCCTGACGAGCGCGATGCGACCTGAGACGCTCGCGGGCCAAGGGCCGAGCGGTGAGTCAACGAAGACGTAGCGCTGCGCCATAGAACCGGAAGGCACGGCGGCCGTCCCAGACATAGGGAGGAGCGTCACGCGGCTCGTGCCCTGCGCGGTCGCGTAACTGTTCGCGGGCGTGACCGCGCCCGTGCGGCTCTGCGGGAAGGAGGAGCCTTGCAGCAGGTCCGCAGACCACTGCGAAGCGCCGGCCGACGGGTGCGTGGTCGCGCCGACGGAGATGACGTGGACGCCTGCGGCGGGGCTGCCCGTGGTGCCCTCGCCGGGGCCGGAGTTGCCGGAGGAGGCGACGACGGTTGCGCCCGTCAGCGCCGCGTTGCTGCACGCGACCGCGGTCGGGTTGTCGGGGCCGCCCGACCCACCTAAAGAAAGGTTGATGATGTGCGCGACCGGCTTGGGCTGGCCCGTGATCGTGAACTGCGAGACGGCGTCTTCGAGCGCCATGATGGTGTCGGCCGACTCACAGCCGCCGATGGAAGGCAGGCCCAGGGCACCTGGGATTGAGCGGATGTCGCTGCACGCCTTGTAGGACATGAGCCTCGCCTGCGGGGCGACGCCGTGGAGCTTGATGTCGTCGGCCGTGTTGGGGAGGCCGTCCGGGCCGGGGTGCTGTGCCAAATATCCGGCGGCCGTCGAGGCGACGTGCGTGCCGTGGCCGAAGCCGTCGTAGGCCGCTGTGTCCGTCAAGGGCAGGTAGTAGATGACCTTCTTATTAGTGCTGGTCAAGGCGGGGGTCGGCGGCGCGACCCCTAGGCGCGGCGGGGTCGGGTCGCCGCCGAACATGGGGTGCCGCCAGTCGATGCCAGTGTCTATGATGGCGATATTAATTCCCTGGCCCTCGTAGCCCTCGCGCAGGTCGTCGAACTGCGTCAACTCCTTGACCGCGCCGTAGACCTTCGGCGCGTTGATGTAGTTGACGCTGCTGTTGAGCGTAGTTTCGAGCATCGCGTTCGGGTGAACTTTCTTCACCTGCGGCAGCGCCTCGATTGTGCCAATTGCGCCCGAGGGGACGTTCAGCGCGACGCCGTTGTAGACGAGCGTGTAGCGCAGCGGCACGGTCGCCGCCAGGCTGCCGTCGTAGTTGTGTACGTTGCGCGTGATGAGGCCGGCCGTGACGCCGGACGCCGCGAGCGCATTCAGGAACTGGTCCTGCCTGGCCGCGAGTTGGCTGCGGTAGCTTTGCAGCGCCTCGGCCGAAATGGTCTGGCCGGACTTCGCGGCCCTGGCCTGGTAGACGGCTGCGGGGTCGTCCTTGAACTGGACGATGACGGAAACGGTCCCGCCGCTGGCGCTCGCCGGATTTGTGGCCGTCCAGTCGAGCAGGACGGCCGCCGCGACAAGGACGGCGAGCACAATCAGGGCCGAGCGGAGCTTGATAACTTTATCGAACATGACAAGAGCCTCCAGGGATTTTTCAAAAGTTTTCAGATAACTGGTGAATGGGGTTTGCTTCTTCGAGCCAATCAACGCACACAAATTTACTGACCGGCGTTGAGAAAAACTTGAGAGGGCGGGCGAATAGACGGAGGCCCGTTTTTCTTAGTGAACCGGCGGGTTTTGCAGGGATTTAGAGACTTGAGGAAAACTTGAGGCCAAGGTCAGTTAGTCGGGAATTCGTCTTTGAGCGCGCCGAAGCGGAAGGGTTCGTTGACGTGGATTTTGGCCCAGCGGCGCATCTCCTTGAGGGCTTCGGTCAGCTTCGTGGCTTCGAGGTCGGCCAGCAGGCGGCGGCGAATCTCTGGCGTCGCCTCGGCCAGGGTCAGCGCGCGCGCGGCCTCTCTGGCGGAGACCTTGATGACGTGGAAGCCGTACTCGGTCTGCGCCACATTGCTTAGCGCGCCCGGCTTGAGCGCGAAGGCTGCGTCGTCAAACGCGCGTGTGTGCGCGCCTCGACTGAACGTGCCGAGTCGGCCGCCCTGCTCGCGCGAAGAGGGGTCTTCCGAATGCTCGCGCGCCAGCATTGCAAAGTCAGCGCCGCGCGCGGCCCTCGCGCGCAACTCTTCTGCGAGCCGGCGGCGGCGCGACATCTCCTCGCGCACGGTCGCGGCCAGCGCCTCGCCCTTGAGATTCTTGTCGCGCTCGAACTGCTGCGCGATCAGGTTGGGGCGCGCCGCGACGAGGATGTGCGCGGCCGTGACGCGCTCCGGCTGCTTGAAGGCCGGCTCCGACTTGTGCGCCTCGTAATACTTTCTGACCTCGTCGTCCGCGACCGACAGGTTCTTGCTCAGCTCCGCGCGCAGCAGCTCGCCGTAAAGCTCCATCTTGACGACTTCCAGGTAGTCGTCGCGCTTCAAATGGCGCTCGGCCAGGTAAAGGTCGTACTTCTCTTCGCCGCCGAACTGCTGAACCGTGCGCGCGATGGCCTCAGACATCTTCTCCGGCGGAATCTTGAGCCCGCGCCGCTCGGCCTCGTCCGCGATGAGCGTGCGGTCAATCAATTCGGAGACGATGCCCTCCTTGAGCTGCTCAATCTTGCGCCGCCCCTCCTCGGTCGCGGGGTCCAGGCCCAACTCCTCGCGCCCGTTCCTCAAGTACATCTCGTAGAGCCTGGTCGGAATCTCGCGGCTGTTGACGGTGGCGACGACCGTGGGGAGCGCGCCCGCGTTCGTCTTGGACTGCGACAAGGTGGTGGCGGCGCAGACCGTGAAGGTCAGGCAGAGGGCGAGCGCGCCGGCAAGGCGCGGCCGGGCCGTAGAAGCTCGACAAAGGAGTGGCATCAGAGATTTGGTAATCGCACCGAGTCGTGAACCGAACTTGAATTATTGGCACAGGCCCTCACGGAGACCAGTACCAGAACCAGATGGCCTGGCCGATGCCCAGGAGGAGCCCTATGACCGCGCCGAAGAGTTCTATCTTATTCAGGTGCTGCCTGGCGACGGAGAGCACTAGGTCTTCGAGTTTTTCGGCGGGGTAACCGGCGACCTTTTCGCGGACGACGCGGCCGATGTCGAACTCGCCGATGGCGGCGGGCAGGCGCTCGCGCGCGGCCTGCGTGATGCGCTCGGTCAGGGCCGCGGACGCGCGGCGCACCGCCGCCTCCGGCACCTGCTCGGAGAGCCGGCCGATGGGCGCGACCAGCATCCGCTCGACCTGCGCGCTCAGGATGTTGTTGATGGTGCGCGCCGTCTCCTCGCGCGCGAGCACCTGAAGCAGCCCCTTCGAGAGAAAACTCTTCAGGCGCTGGGCCGAGTCCGGGTTGAGGTGTTGCAGGAGCGCGCGCAGCGTGTGCGGCCGGAGGCGCGCGAGCGCGTCCGTCAGGTAGGCCGAGACGGTCGTCTCCAATTCCTTCCCGCGCGCCAGCGCCAACACGCGCGACGCCAACTGGTCTTTAATCAGCTCCAGCTTGTCGGGCGCGATTTGGCCCACAAGCTCGCTGATCGGGCGCGAGAGTACCTCGTCAATCGTCGCGTCCAGGAACCGCTCGGCCTCGTCCTCGAACGCCTCGCCGCGCAGGTACTCCTCGACGCGGCGCGGCAAGGTGTTGTTGACCAGCTCGTCCACTTCCCTGTGAATCTTGTCGCGCGAGACGAAGATTTTTTTGAAGAAGGAGAGCTGCTGGTAGTAGTCGTCCACCTCGCGCTTGATGAGCGCGCCGATGCGTGCGCGCGTCGTCTGGCTCGTGGCGAGCTCGGCCAGGTGGTGTACGACGGGCGGCACCTGCTGGTCTACGCGCTCCTTGACGACGGCGACCGTCTCGGGCGTGAACATCTCGGCGAGCGTGGCGCGGCTGGTGAGCAGATCGTCCAGGCGGGCAGAGATGAAGGCGCGCACCTTCTGCTCGAAGCCGGGCTCGTTGACGAGGCCGCGGAAGCGTTCCTCGACGAAGCCCAGGATTTTTTCAAACGTGTCGTCCGAGACGGTCTCGCCGAGGCGGCGCGCGAGCAGCTCGTCTATGCGCCGG
The DNA here is from genome assembly GCA_963848875.1 of uncultured Acidobacteriota bacterium. GTDB lineage: Bacteria > Acidobacteriota > Blastocatellia > Pyrinomonadales > Pyrinomonadaceae > QHXM01. The sequence goes on along the minus strand of CAWKFJ010000005.1, from coordinate 370,824 downwards.
TCTATAAACCCGTTGAGATGCCGCGCGGTCTCTTCTGACTTCAGCACGCCTGCGATGTGGTCCGAGATGCGGTATTGCAGCGCGGAGATGGCGTCGAGCACGGGCGCGCGCGCAGGGGCGGGCAGCGCCTCTATGAAAGAGGGGTAGTTGGTCGCCAGCAGGTCGCGGCTGTAGGAGTCTACGAAGCCCTCGACCTTGCGGCGGAAGAAGTCAGTCTCGAAGAGAGCGTGGACGACCGTCTCCTGCGACATCAGTTCGTTGCCGACGGCGTTGCCGATACTTTCGGCGAGGCGCTCGCGGTGGCGCGGGATCATCCCCTGCGGCCAGATGGTGAGGCCCCACAGCTTGACCGGCTTGCGCGGGCGGAACAGCATCCGAATCGCCAGCCACGCCGCGCCGTAGCCGTGCGCCGTGCCGAGGACGATTGAGCCGACGGCAAACAGAATTTTTTGTGTCTGCGGGTTGATGGCGAGAAAGCCCCCCTCTCGAAGCGCGCTGCGGAATTTTTCGGGTTCGATTGAATGTAATAAAAAACAGTGACGAGTGACAAGTGATGAGTGACGAGTAAAAGGCAGTTATGCGTCCCGTTAGGGACGCGGTGAAAATAGCCCAGCACTTCAGTGCTGGGTAATTGAGCCAAAAATTATTGAGTCCCGTAGGGACGACCGAACATGGGCCAACCTTTCTTCGGTCGTCCCTACGGGACTCGGAATTTCTTCGCTGCTGTACCCAGCACTGAAGTGCTGGGCTATTATCGGTCGTCCCTGACGGGACTACTCATCAGTTTTTCGTTTCCAGGATTTTCCCGGCGCGCTCGGAGGCGAGGGTGTAGTTGGGGAGGACGCGGAAGGCCGTGAGGCCGACGGCGACGCGGTCGTTGACATCCAGGCGGTTGGCGACCGCTTCGGGCTTCGGGCGCGTGACGATGATGGGGATGCCTATTTTCGTTTCGGGGGTCGCGGTGGCGACGCTGTAGAGGGGCGGCTCGTCCTCGGCCGCGGGCTGCGCCACGAGGTCCAGGCGGAGCGTGATGCGCTGGTAAGCGCCGACGAAGTTGATCTCCTCTACGACGCCGTTGGTCAAGCGGCGGCAGTCTTCGGGGAGCCGGCCCGTCTTGCTCAGGCAGGCGTCCTCCGGGCGGAAGACGAGCTTGACGGACTGGCCGTCGCGGAAGCGGTCCGTCTCGCCGCGCGCCCGGATGGCGGCCGTGCCGACCACCACGTCCTCGCCGTTGATGACGCCGAGCAGGAGATTGGCCGCGCCGAGGAAGGTCGCAACGTACTCCGTCTCCGGCCGGTTGTAAACGTCGTCGGGTGTGCCAATTTGTTCGAGCCGCCCGGCGTTGAGGACGGCGATGCGGTCGCCCATCTCCAGCGCCTCCTCCTGGTCGTGCGTGATGAAGATGGCCGGGAGGTTGACCTGCTTGAGCAGTTGATGAATCTCGCGCCGGAGGCGGACGCGCATCTGCGCGTCGAGCGCGCCGAAGGGCTCGTCGAAGAGAAGCACCTGCGGTTGGTAGGCGAGCGTGCGCGCAATCGCCACGCGCTGCTGCTGCCCGCCCGAAAGCTGCGAGGGGTACTTCTTGCGATGCTCTTCGAGGCGCACGAGGTGAATCAATTCGTCCACGGTCTCACGAATCTCCTTGCGCGTGCGGCGGCGTATGCGCAGGCCGTAGCCTATGTTCTGCTCGACGGTCATGCGTGGGAAGAGGGCGTAAGCCTGGAAGATGACGCCGACGTTGCGCTCGCGCGCGGGCAGGTCCGTCACGTCGCGCCCGTGCAGGAGCACGCGCCCGGTGTCCGGCTCTTCGAGGCCCGCGATGATTCTTAAAATCGTGGTCTTGCCGCTCCCCGAAGCGCCGAGCAGGACGAGCGACTCGCCCTCGGCCACGTCGAAGTCTATGTCTTCGAGCACGGGCGTCTTCTTGAAACTCTTGCTGACGGCGCGCACGCTCGCCGCGGGGGTTGGGGCTGCCTGCTCGTGCGGCGCGGCTTCGCCTCGCGGCCGCTCCTCAGCGCTGGTGATTTCGACTTCACTCGAAGGCTTCACGCTCGCCATCATTTCATATTTTCTCCGTCAGCGCACTACTCATTCCGTGTCGAGCCAGTCGCGCGCCAGGAAGAGGACGCTGAAGATGGCGAAGGACAAAAGCGCGAGCACGATGGCGACGGCGTTGGCCGCCTCGACCTGTCCCTCGTTGAACTTGGCGAAGATGTAGAGCGGCGCGGTCTGCGTCTTCATCGCCAGGTTGCCCGACACCAGAATGGTCGAGCCGAACTCGCCGACGGCGCGCGCGAACGTCAGGAGCGCGCCCGTCACAATCGCGCCGCGAAGTGAGGGGAGCGTCACATGCCAGAAGGTCTGCCAGCGGGTCGCGCCGATGGTGGCGGAGGCTTCTTCCAGCGAGCGGCTCATCGTGTCGAAGACGGGCTTGATGACACCGAAGGCGAGCGGGAAGGTGACGAAGATGTTGGCGAGGATAATGGCCCACGCCGTGAACATGATATCGACGCCGTAAGGCGAGACGAGCCGCCCCAGAGTGCCGTAAGGCCCCCAGAGCAGCAGCAGGGCGAAGCCCGCCACGGCCGTCGGGATCGCCGTCGGCAAGGAGATGGTGACGATCAGTGCGTTCCGCCCACGGAAGCTGTAGCGCGAGAGCACGTAGGCCGCGAACAGCCCGAAGAGGACGTTGAAGACGGTCGCATAAAAACTGGTCACCAGCGAGAGCTTGAGCGCGAAGATGGCTTCGGGAGCGGTCAGCGCGGCCCAGAAATTTCCGAGCCCCTTGTTCGTCCCGAAGATGAAGATCGACGCCAGCGGCAAAAGCACCAGCGGCAACATCATCAAGATCATCGCCGCGATGCTCAAAGGCCGCACCACGTCGAAACCACGCACGTGCCGCATCGTAGGGAGAGCTGTACTCATAAATGCCTCGTCAATGGTAAATGGTCAATGGTGAATAGGAGAAAAGACCGTTTTCCTATTCACCATTGACCATCTACTATTTACTGTTTCTTTTGCACCTGATCGCGCCAGACGTGTTCGATAACGTCCGGGTAGGCTTTGCCCCAGCCGCCGAAGTATTCGACGGTGAAGGGAGTTTTAATCTGGCCGAACTCTTTGTTCGCGTCGTTCAATGACTCGTTGCTGACGGAGCGGAAGTGATACTGGACGAAGGCGCGCTGCGCCTCATCAGACCAGAGGAACTGGATGAAGGCGTCAACCACGGGGCGCTTCTCGGCAGAGACGTTGCGGTCGATGATGACGGCCGGGTGCTCGCTGAAGATGGTTGACTCCGGGATGACGACCTCGACGGGCGCGCCGGCCTGCTTCATCAGCAAGCCTTCCAGCTCGTAGGTGATGAGCGCGTCGCCGTGGCCCGTCTCGAACTGTGTGCGCGCCGCCCGCGCAGAGTCAGGCGACGCGATGACGTTCTTCCAGATGGCCTGCAAGGTCTTCAGCGCTCGCGCCTCGTCGCGCCCGCCCGCGGCCTCGGACTTCTTCAGCTCCGAGCCGTAGATGGCCAGGATAGACCACTGCGCGCCGCCCGAACTGACGGGCTCCGGGTGGATTAACTGCACGCCGGGCTTGCCGAGGTCCGGGAAGTCTTTAATGCCTTTCGGGTTCCCCTTGCGGACGAGGATGACGAAGGGCGTTTTGTTGACGATGCCCTTCTGCGGCCACTGATGCCAGTCGGTCGTGACGAAGCCCGCCTGCTTGAGGCGCTCCGCGTCGCGGTCGATAGACAGGATGGCGACGTCCGCCTTGACGCCCTGCAAAATCTGGTTCGTCACGGTCTCAGAGCCGGCGAAGGACGAGACGAACTGCACGTCCTGCCCGTGCTCCTTCTTCCACTTGGCGGCGAAGGCCGGGAAGATGGCCTTCTCCAATACTTCCTTCAGAATCGAGAAGCCGTAGAGCGTAATGGTCTGCCCACCGCCGCCGCCGCCCGACTGCTGGCCCTGCGGCAGGCAACTGCTCAGGACGAGCGTCGCCAGCAGCGTGAAGACCAGCACAGCGCTGACGGCCCCAGCCTGCGGCCCCGTCCTCTTGATCGTCGTTCGATTTTTCATCGCAACCTCCTCGGTTGAAACCCTGTCTGTGTCGCGGGCCACTCTTTCGAGCTACAGCCGGACCCTGTAGTTCAGGCCAATGATATGCAGGTCGCCGGGGCGGCTGATCCCGTCGTTTTGCCGCATGTAGTAGACGTCACCCGTGAAGTGCTTGTTGAAGCGGCGGCTCACGCCGACGGCGACGCGGTTGCGCACCCAACGGTGTACAAGCCAATCGTAGAAGGCTTCTTCGGAGGCGAAGACGCCGAACTGCCCGTCCTTCAACTTAGCAGGGTAGTCAAGCTGGAGACGGTTGCGGTAACGCGTGGAACTCAAGGGGAAGCGCACGCGCCGCTCGAAGAGGTTGCGGTCGCTCAAGCTCACTTTGCCCACGGGGAAGCGCACGGTGGCGGCGAGGTTGAGCCGGTTCTCGTGGGCCTTGTCCCCCTCGCGCGGGCGCGTGATGCTGTTGAAATACCAGGCCGAGAGCGTCAGGAAATCGTTGGGCTGTTTGAGGAAGCGTCCGGCCCTGTAGGAGAAGCCCGCGCCGATTCTACGGTCCACCACGATTGAGACATCGCGGCCGAAGCGGAAAGTCCCCAAGAAGCTGAAGTCCACTCGCTTAGTGACTGGGACTGCGATCTGCAAGTCGTTCCAGAGTTGCGTGTCCTCCTCGGGCAAGGGCGGTCGAGCCTGCGCCGGAACCTTGCTCAAACAGCTTGCTAGGAGCAGCACGAGAAGCGCGAAAAACCAGTGTTTCTGGCTGATTTTGGGTAGACTTATCCGCATAAAGGATTCTGTAACCTCCCTCTTGGTTGTCGGCCTGGGCCGCTTGCTGACTGTGCGATTGCTTAGATGAGGCGAATCTATAGCATAGATTCCGCGATTTTAGGAAGATAATTTTTTCCGTCGTACGCCAATTGTGCGCCGGATTTTGTGAGAAAAAAATTTGAACGCGGGGGGCGGAGAGGGAGACGAAAACAATAATGGCGGACTTCAGATTTGAGGTTTCAAATTTGTCATCGCGCGTCCACTCACTCGACGGCGTAGCCGGCTTTGACCCACGCGCCGGTCCCGCCCGTGACGTTGAGCAAGCGCCGGAAGCCTTCGCGGGCGAGCAGGCTCGCAGCGGCGCTCGAACGGTAGCCGCCCTGACAGATGACCGCGGTCGTGCGCGCGGGGTCTAGCCCCGCGGCCTCCTGCGGGAGCTGCGGCCCGAGCGGGAGGCTCCGTGCGCGCGGCGCGTGGCCGGCCGCGTACTCTGCGGCGCGCCGCACGTCGATCAACTGAAGGTCGTCTTTCGTCTTAATCAACTCGTCCAGTTCGTCCACGGAAATCTGTTTGAGTGTGGACGCCTCGCGTCCGGCCTGCCGCCAAGCCTCCACGCCGCCGCTCAGGAAACCGCGCACGCTCTCGTGCCCGACGCGCGCCAGCCTGACGACAGTTTCGTCCACCTGCACGGGCGCGTCTGCGACGACGATGAGCGGCGCGCCGACGGGGATGAGCGCGCCGGCCCAGGAAGCGAACTGCCCCGCGAGCCCTATGTTGACAGAGCCGGGCACGTGGCCCGCGCCGAACTCGTCGGCCGCGCGCACGTCCAGGACCGCGTGCCCTTCGCGCGTCAATTCAGAGACTTCCTCGGGCGAGAGGGCGCGCGGGCGCGGCAGGTCTTTAATGGGCGGAGCGCCGGCGCGGTTGTACTCCGCGTCGTACGAGAAATAATCGGGCGCCGGCGCGAGCCCCGTCGTCATCGTGCGGACGAACTCGTCTTTCGACATGGGCTGGAGCGCGTAGTTGAACTGGCGCTGCTGTCCGATAGTCGAAGAGGTTTCCTGAGAGATGTTACGCCCGCACATGGAGCCCGCCCCATGCGCCGGGTAGACCTCCACGTCGTCCGGGAGCTTGAGAAGTTTTTCGTGCAGGCTGTCGTAGAGCATCGCCGCCATCTGCTCGGAGGTGTAGCCGCTTGAGCCGGCCAGGTCGGGCCGGCCGACATCGCCTATGAAGAGCGTGTCGCCCGTCAAGACTTTCTGCGGGAGCGATGAAACGTCCGTGTTGACGACGAGCACCGAGATGCTTTCGGGCGTGTGGCCCGGCGTCTCCATGAAGCGCAAGTTAACGCGGCCCAATTTGATCTCGTCGCCGTCGCGCACGGCGCGGTGCGGGATAGTCGCGGCCGCCTTCGCGCCGAAGATGATCAAGGCCCCTGTGCGCGCCGCCAGCTCCTTGTGGCCGCTGACGAAGTCCGCGTGCAGGTGCGTCTCGATCACGTACTTGATGGAGAGCCCTGCGGCGGCCGCCTCCATGATGTAGCGGTCAACGTCGCGCTGCGGGTCTACGACGGCCGCCTCGCCTTCGGAGCCTATGAGGTAAGAAGCGTGGGCCAGGCACCCCAGGTAGAATTGTTTAAAATACATCGCACGAACCTCCCGTCCAGAGCTTCAAACCGCGCGCGGCTGTGTTAGCTTATACCACTTTCGCGGCCTCCTGTTTAAGCTCCCCTAGGAGCCGCCCCGCAGCCTGCGCTTGCGCCGCCCAGGAGCTTGCGACCGCGCCGAGCGTGGGCTCAAACGCGCGGTGTCGCTTCTCCCAGAGCGCCGCTTCTTCTATCAACCAGCCGAACAGCCCCGGAGCGTCCTGCGCCGCCAGCGACTTGAGGACGAACTTGCGCTCGCCCACCCGCAGCCCACAGCCCAAATCTCGCGCGGCCCGCCTCAAATCCGCTCGCGTCAGAATCATCCCGCTCCGCGCGGGCGCGAGCAGCGACTGCCAGAAGTCCGCGCCTTCCTCGCCCTCACGCGGGTCAACGAGCCGTCCAGCCTCGCGCAGGTGAAGCGGCAGCGCACCTTGCCTGCCGACCGCCTCGATCTCCGCGAGCACAGCTTTCATCAACACCTCGCCCCACCGCCTATAAAACGGCGTCGCAATCTCCGCCAGCTTCGTGAGATAAACGGGCAGCCAACTCAACAAGTGCTCCCACAAAAAAGCCCTCCGCGCCACGCGCCAATTCGCCCGCCTCGCCCCCTCCTCCGCCTCCAACTCACAGAGCCGCGCGTACAGCGCCAGCATCACCGACAAATGGTCCGGCTCCGCCGGCGGCATCGGCCCCAACGCACGCCAGAACCCGCCCACCCGATCCCTCGCCTCCCCACCCAACATCCCCTCCCGCCCCAAGTACACAGACGCATACGGATAAAGCTGAAACACGAACAACTCCGTGTACTCGTCCGCACTCGGCGCCTCGCCAAGCCCCAACGCCTCACCCACACGCCCCGTCTCTTCTGTCGGAGGTTCAGCTAAAACAGCGAGTGCGCGCAAGAGTTCCATATTTGGATAAAAGTCAGACCTAACAACTCACACTCCTTAGCCGCCGCCAACTGGGTCTATGTTAAAATGCCAGCAATGCGTTGATTCTTTTCGCTCCCATGTGTGAGCTATTCACAGCGACCCAAAGTAGCAGCGGCATGATAGCGATGCAAGATTGCGCGACCGGCAAAAGGACGGGAAGAATATGAGACAAACCTTTACTGCAAGCATCTGGCAAGAGGGAGAATGGTTCATCGCGCAGTGCAGAGAGGTTGACGTTGCCTCTCAAGGGACGACTGAAGAAGAAGCGCTTGAGAACCTGCGTGACGCTTTAGAACTGCACTTCACGCCACCCGTAGCCACCCTTGCGCCACAAATCCGCACAGTCGAAGTCGAGATAGCGGCGTGAGAGCGCTACCTTTCCGTGAAGTCAAACGCAAGCTAGAGGCTGCTGGCTTCTCTGCGGTGAACCAAACGGGAAGCCATGTGAAGTTCGCCAAGACGACAACCGAAGGCACGCGCACGGCGACTGTGCCCAAGCATCGTGAGGTCGCCGCCGGGACTCTCCGCAGCATTCTTAGGCAAGCAGGACTAAGCGAGAACGAGTTCGAGGCGCTGTAGTCGAAAGAAGCTGAGAGCTGGCGCTAGCTCTACCGGCTAGTCCGCGTTCACCAATTCTTCTTCCTCCGGCAGACGGAAAAATTCTCTGGCGGGTTTTAACGGACGCAACAACCAGTAGGGGCGGCGCGTGCGGTCGGGCGAGTGTGTGTCGGCGGGGCGTGTCTGTTGGAGCCAGCGGCGGTAGACTTCGTGCGCGAGTTGCACGTCTACGGAGATGTCGCCGTAGTGGTCTGAGGGGTCCGCCTTTCTGACGCGCACGGCCTGGTGCCAGCAGTGCTGGCCGGAGACGGGGTCTGGGTGGACGGGGAATGTCAGGTTCTGGTGAACGCCCACGTCTGTCCACCAGATGCGCAGGGTGTCCGGGTCCGCGGATTCGTAAGGCGCGACCGGTTTGCGCCGCTTGAGGCCCCAGCGATTGCCCTGCTGGTCCAGGGAGACGGTCGCCATCAATTGCCGCTGGCCCTCCTCTGTCAGCTTCCAGCGCCCCATGTGATGGCTGCACGCGACGACGCCGGGACGGATGCCTTCCGTCACCCACGCGCGGACGACGAAGTAGCCTATCTCCGTCTCGACGCGCACCAGCTCGCCCGTTCGCACGCCGAGGCTCGCCGCGTGCCGCGTGTGAATCCACAAGGGGTTCGTGTGCGCGATTTCGTCGAGCCACTTGGCGTTGGCGCTGCGGGTGTGAATCTGCACGGGGAGCCGGAAGGTCGAGATTAAAACCGTCTGCCCAGAGGCTAAGTTGTCCGGGTGGACGTGGCTCTTGAGGTACACGGGCGTGCTCTCCGCGTGCCAGCCCCAGTCGGCGAGCGTGCGCGAGTAGAATTCGAGCCGGCCGCTCGGCGTCGGGAAGCCGCGCAACGTCCGGTCGCCGACTTTGATTCCGACGAGCCGCCGCCCTTCTTCGTCCGGGTCCGGGCTGGCTATGGGGACGATGTTGGGTGACGGCGGCTTCGGCGCTTTCGTGTAGACACGGCCGAAGCTGTCCACACGCGTGTCCACGAGTTCGTCCTCCGGCACAAGCTCCTCGTAAACGGCCCCAACCTTCTTCTTCACCTCGAACGCGCCGTAGCGCCGCATGAAGGCGAGCGGCGTCAGGCCCTCGGAGGTCGCGCGCTCCTTCAATCCTGGCACAGAATTCTCGAAGATGTACTCGTAATACTCGTCAACGCTCAGGCGCTCGCCCGCGTGCTTGAGGGATTCGGCGAACTGGCGTATGCCCAAATCGCCCAGGGGGTCTATCCGCCAGGTCAGCTCCAGCCAGAACTCGTTCTCCTCCCAGACCTCGCCGGGGTTGACGAGCCGCGTGTCGCTCACCTTCACCCCCAGGCGCTCGCGCGCCGCACGCAAGACAGGCTGACGAAAACCTATCCACTGCGCGTCGTGCGTCTCGTAGGAGTGCAGGTCGTGGCGCTCGGAGCCGTGGCCCATCGGCAGGATGTAGTCTGCGAAGTAACTGGTCTCGTTCCACGTCGGCGTCAGCGCGACGTAGCAGCCGATTAAACTCTCGTCGCGCAAGACCTCGACCCACGAGAAGCCGTCCGGGTTCGTCCAGACGGGGTTGTAGACGCGCGTGAAGTAGACATCCAACTTGCCACGCCCCTCCTTCAAGAAGTGCGGCAGCAGGAAGGAGAGTTCGTTCATCGCCAGCGGGTACTCGCGCGGCCAGGTCAGCTCGTTCCAGCGCGGCGGGTGCGGCGGCGTGTAAATCGGTTTTGGCACAAACTTGTTCCAGGCGTTCGGGAAGACGCCGCCCTCGGTGGCGACCGCGCCGAGGAGCGCGTTGAGCATAAACAGCGTGCGCGCGACCATCCAGCCGCCGCTGTTGCCCGCCGCGGCCGAGCGCCAGTTGTGACTCGCGAACCGCGTGCCCGCGGTCGAGACGACTTTCGCAATCTCTTCGATGACGCGCGCGTCAACGCCCGACTCGGCGGCCGCCATCTCGAAGGTGTAACTCTGGTAAAGCTCCTTGAGCGCGCGCTCGAAGTTCTCGAAGGTGGTCTCGATTTCGGGGCGCTCGATTGATAGGTACTCTTCCCAGTTCCACCAGCGGCGCACGAAGTCGCGGTTGTAGAGTTCGTGCTGAATAAGATAATTAGCAATCGAAAGGAGGATAGCCGCCTCTGAGCCGGGGTAGGGCGAGACGAAGATGTCGGCGTGCGTCGCCGTGTTCGAGAGCCGCGTGTCGAAGACGATCAGTCGCGCGCCTTGCGCCTTGCCCTCTATGACGCGCTGCGCGTGCGGGTTGAAGTAGTGGCCCGTCTCCAGGTGCGAGCTGACGAGGAGGATGACGCGCGCGTTCGCGTGGTCTGGGCTTGGACGGTCGAGGCCCATCCAGAACTGGTAGCCGGCGCGCGCGCTCGACGAGCAGACGTTGGTGTGCGAGTTGTGGCCGTCCACGCCCCACGCCGCTAGGATTCTTTCCGTGAAGCCGTCCTCGCCGGGGCGTCCGACGTGGTACATCACCTCGTTGTGCCTGTCCTCGACAATCGCCTTGCGGATACGCGCGGCGATGTCGTTCAAAGCCTCGTCCCATTGGACGCGCACCCACTTGCCCTCGCCCCGGCGGCCCGCGCGCTTCAAGGGGTAAAGAATCCGGTCGGGGTCCGTCACCTGATTGAGCGTCGCTGGCCCTTTGGCACAGTTTCTTCCGCGCGAGCCGGGGTGCTCCGGGTTGCCCTCGAACTTCTGTACCTGCAAGCTCTCGCGGTCTACGTAGGCCAGCAGCCCGCACGCAGACTCGCAGTTGAAGCAGGTCGTCGGCACCAGCATGTAGCGCCGCTCGCGCCGCTCGGGCCACGCACGCGAATCCAGCTCGACCCAGTCGTCCCAACGCTCCTTCGGCGGAAACGCCGCGAGATGAATACGACTCGGGCCGGGATAGAAAGTCTCGCCCCGCGCTTCGGTCTCCGCGCGGGCGGCGCTCACACGTTTGTTCAGCTCGTCCAGTTTCATGTTTTGAATAAACGCCTCAACTCCGAAATTCGCGCCAGGTGGTGATCGTCGTGCTCCGCGATGAAGAAGGCCAGGTCAATCGGGCGGATGTTCATCGAGAGGCGCGGGTGCAGCGCCGTCCGCTGGATGAACGCCTCGTCGTAAGCGTCGAGCCGGGCGACGAACTCCATCCTTTCGCGCCGGAACGCGGCGAGGATGTCCTCAATCGCGCCGGTGTTGTGTTTGGCCTCGTGCGTGCGGCGGTTAGACGTGTCCGCGGCGTGCAAGGTGTCCAGGCCCGCCTCGTAGTCGTCCAGCCGGCTCATCCCCAGCGGCTCCAAATCCAGCAAGTGTCCGGCCTGCTCCTGCATCGACCACTTATCACCGTCGCGCCGCGTCAGGATTTCCGCGGGCAGCCCGCGCACGAGGTCTTCGAGCCGCGCAGGCGTCCCGCGCACGCGCTCCACTACGTTCCCGTACATCCAAACGGGAAGCTCGAACGAGAACTGGCGCTTGAACCACTCGATGCGATTAACCATTGGAGCCACCTCCACTCAAGCCAGCGGCACGGACTGGCCTGCCTGCACGTAAGCGTGCTCGTGCAGCAAGAGGCCCGCGAGCGCGCAGAGTGAAGCGACGCCGCCGACGAGCAGGTCGAAGTCTCCCAGGAGACTCAGCCAGGGCGCGAGGGCGGTCAGGAGAGTCAGCACGACGCCCGCCCAGAAAAATGTTCGATACCTTCCTTTCGTCATCTCCCATACGGCGAGGCGCGCGTGCGCGGTCGGGTGCGTCAAGGTGACCTCGCCCCAGACCATCAGGAGGTGGACGAGGCTGGCGAGTCCCAGCGTCCACAGCAGGGCGAAGAGGGCCGCGGGCGCGAGCCAGGCGGAGAGCGGCAGGAGCGCGGCCGCGCCCAAAAGCAGCGCCTGCACGGCCAGGTGCGGCGGCAACAGAGAACTCTGCCACAAGTCGCGCGCCTTGGCCTGCGCGAAAAGGTAGGCCGTGTAGACGGCCGTCAGAACGGCGAGCGGGAGCCCCGCCAGCATCAGCCACTGCTGCGCCGACCTCGCGCCCAACAGGCTCGCCAGGAAATGGGCCAGAAGGACGAGCGAGTAGGCCGCGATGATGAAAGCGCCCTTGACGAGCCAGCTACGCCACTGCGGCCGCGTGAAGATCAGCAGGAACCGCTCCGGGTGCTCCAGGTCCCAGACGAGCAGCGCCCCCGTCAACGCCAGGAACGCCCCCGCGACGACGGGCGCGCCCCAGAGCCAGAGCGGGTTGTCAGCAGTGATGAGGCCGAAGAGGACGAGGAGCAGCGGGACGAGGTAAGCCCCTGCGGCCAGCCCCTTCGTCCAGGTGTAGAGGCTGACGCGCCAGTCCCAGGGGATCGAGTGCGCCACGTCGTAAGAGAGGAGCGCCGCAGCAGACGTGTTGCCGCCGCGCGGGCTGCCGGAGACGACCGTCTCAGCAGACTCGAACTGCTCGCTCCACATGAAGAGGCCGCCCTCTGGCCGGCGGGCCGCGAGCGGGTCGAGCGTGGCCTGGCTCGCGCCCTTGTAAAAGAGCTTGGGCGAAGTCTCCTTCTCGGGCCGGCGCACGTTGACCGGCTCGCGGTTGACGATCTGTGCCACTTTCGAGTCGGGGTCGCGCATGTCTCCGATCAAAATGGCTTCGGTCGGGCAGACGACGACGCACGCCGGCTCAAGCCCCGTGTCAATCCTGTGCGCGCAGAAGTTGCACTTCTCGGCCGAGTGGTCTTCGGGGTTGATGAAGATGGCGTCGTAGGGGCAGGCGGCCATGCACGCCTTGCAGCCGATGCAGATCGATTTATCGAAGTCCACGATGCCGTCGGCGCGCTTGAACATCGCGCTGGTCGGGCAGGCCGTGACGCACGGCGCAAACGCACACTGGTTGCAGCGCGTCACCTGATGCGCGCGCCTTGTTAAGGGAAACTCGCCGACGTCCACGTGCTTGACGTAGGTGCGCGTCACAGCGAGCGGCACCTCGTTCTCGGACTTGCACGCGGTCGTACACGCGTGACAGCCGATGCAGCGCGTGTGGTCTATGACCTTAGCCCACTGTGTCTGTGCGGGGTGAACGGGTAGCTCTCTCATCTTTGTGCGCGCATCTTAACTTAACACGCACCCGGCTCCAAGCTATTCGCAGAATCATGGGCCGTCCTTTGCGGCTTTAGTATTTCTTTATTTGCGCCTCCAGCGTGAACGGCTGTTTCTCGCTGGAGGCGCAAAGTGAAGACGTAAGACGCAAAGGGTTGAGTTTATCCCGCCGGGCGCAGCACGCGCTTGATGGTGAGCGCGCCCATCTTGAAGAAGAGGGTGGAGCGCAGGAGGTCGCGGGCGATGCGGCGGTAGGAGTATTGGCCCGAAATGGTGTCGTAGAGAATCGTGTAAAGTTCCGAGTTGGTCTTGGCGAGTTCGATGACGCCATCCATCACGCCCGTGCTCATGCCGATGCGGCAGAGGCGGCGCAGGGCGCGGCCGTGGTAGTGGTCTTCGGTCAGGTAGCGCAGGCGCAGGGCGTAGGCCGCGAGCGCAACGCCGTCAATCCCGCGCTCCATCATCACGTCGGCCGCGGTCGAGCCGGTCTCAATCGCGGTCGTGATGCCCATGCCTTTGAAGGGCCGCAGCCAGCCCGTGGCGTCGCCGACCGCCACGAAGCGGTCCCAGTGGACGTGGCGCGCGTGGCGCACGGGCGCGCGTCCCTCGTAGTAGCTCAACTGCTGCAAGTTGTAACGCGGCAAAAGCGAGCGCACCTGCTTGTGCAGCAGAAAATCTTCCATGTCGGTCGAGCGCACGTCGCGGCCCGCGACGTTGACGATGACGTGGTCCAGCTTCGGCGTGATCGCGCCGAACTCTATCCGCGGTAGCTCCGAGAGGAGGAAGGCGTGTATCTCGCCGTGCAGCCGCTTCTCCACGTAGCGCTCGTCGCACGCGAGCTTGATGATGATCGAGTGCATGTACTCGCGCGGGCGCTGGTAGCGGAACTGGCGCGGGCTGACCTGTTCGAGCACGGAGAGCATCCCGTCGTCGAGGCCGCACGCGGCCACCACCATGTCGGCCGAGTGCGACGCGCCCTCCGAGTAGACGCGAACAGGGTGTTCCAGATTGTCTGGGTGAAATTCGAGGCCCGTCACGCGGTCGCTCAAGACCTGCGCGCCCTCTTCGGCCGCGCGCTCCAGCAAGAGCCGGTCGAACTCCGAGCGTGAGACCATCAGCGCGGGGTCTTCGGTGGCGGGCGCGCGTAGCTCTATCTCGCCGCGGTCGCCGTGCAGGCGGTAGCCCTTGATGGTCCGCTTAATCATCTCTGGCGGGAGGCCAATTTTCAATCGATCGCGCAGGAGCGTCGCGGTCGGCGGCGCAAGTACGCCGATGCAGGGATTGTGGTGGCGCGGAAACTGCTTCGGCTCGTAGATGGTGACGCGCAGGTCTATCCCGCGCTCGCGCGCCACTTGCAGCAGGCGGATGGCGCAGGCCGCGCCGCCCGGCCCGCCCCCTATGACGGCGACGCGCGAGCCGTCGCGCAGGCGCAGGCCGCGCGACGATTGCGGCTCGGCGCGCGAGACTGTCGTCTTGACGCGGTTGAACGAGAGCGCGACCGCACGGCCCGCCATGCGCGCGGCGAGACGCGGGTTCATCGCGCGCAAGAGGATGCGCTTGTAAGACTGGTCGCCCGTGAAGGCCGCGAGGAGCGCGTTCGACAGGAGCGCGCCCGGCCGCTTCAAAGTTCTCTCGGAGCGCAGGACGGCGAAGTAGACGGGCGCGAGCAAGGGGTGCGGGAAGATGCGATCGTAAATCTCAAAGAGCATCCGGCCGTAGATGTTGTCGCGCCCGAAGACGCGGCTGCACCGCCGCCAGAAATGCTTCTCGAAATCCCGCGCCGTCAGTCCGTGGTTGATGACGCAGTCCACGGCGAGCCGCGCCGTCACGAGCGCCGACTCGACGCCGTTCTTCAAGTAACGAGAGTCGGAGGCGTCGCCGACGATGACGAAACGCTCGCTGTAGGGAAGCCGCGCCGCGCCGAGCGCCACGCGCGGGTGACAGTGACAGTCGGGCTTCCAGTCCGGCGGCAAGTAGTCGCGCATGTAGGAGTCGCGCACGAGCCGCTCGGTCGCTACCACGTCCACGTCCTCGCCGATGGCCGTGATCGTCACGTGCTCGCCCTTCGGGATGAAGGCGACGTAGCGTATGTCCGGCTGCTTGAGGACGAAGAAGTGAATCATGTTGTGCAGCCGCTCGCGCTGGAACTCCTGCGAGACGCGCGCCTCGATGACGCAGGTCTTCCACGTCGGCGGCGGCACGTAGCCGTAGAGCAGGCGGTTCGCCAGTTGCGAGTTGACGCCGAAGGCCCCGACCGCGAGGTCGTACTCGGCTTGCGAGCCGTCCGCGAAGTGGAGGACGGGCCGTCGCTCAAGTGTGGTCGGCACGTCTATGTCCTGGACGTTCATGTGGACGTGGCGCGCGCCGAGGCGCGTCGCCTGTGTGAGCAGGAACTGGTCGAAGCTGCGCGCGCCGTCCGGGTGCTCTGTGCTGACGGGGCCGGCCCCGCGGTAGACGCCGTAAATCTTTTTCGACGTCTCGTTCTCCAGCCGCGCGTAAGAGTCCTGGTAGTGAACGGCGTAGCCTTCTATCTCGTAGTGTATGACTTCGCGCGGGATGGAGGTTGCGGTCGTGCGCTCGATCTCCTGTATGAGGCGCGTGCCGACGGCCCCGGCGCACATGTTGCAGCCGGGCGCGCCTTTCCTGGAGAAGTTCTTGCCGTCGTAAATGTCTACCTGAAGGTTGAGGCCGAGGGCGCGCGCGCGCCGGAGCAGCTCGATGGCGAAGAAGGAGCCGGCCGGCCCCGCGCCGACGACGCCGACGGTGCTACCTGATTGAAGATAGGTCGGCTGCGGCATCCGTGAAACCTCACAAGCCTTTGCGACCGGGTCGGGGGCAGTTTAATCAAGACGGTTCGGGGGAGATAAGTGTAGAACTAAACCGCTTCAGTCTCAAACGTCGCCGCGGCAAAAAATTTTCCGCGGCCGTCAATTAAATTGTATATTACAGAAAACTCGTCTCTCGGCCCTCGCAGGCTGGACCGGGCGTTCCCAAATCTGCCCCAACGATTTCCTTCTCGCCGCCCGGCCCTTCGTTTAGACGAGCGCTGTCCCGCATTGCCGTCGGAAATTTTTTAAAATCCCACGTTCCTTCTGAAAGGAGACTCAAGATGCTTAGACCCTTTACCCCTTACCCTCTCGGTCTGAATAAACGGCGGCTGGCCCGCCTCTTCGTCGTGGCCACGGCGCTCGCCTCCATGTCATTCTTCTCGGCCCAGCAGGCGCGGGCCGTCGAGATTCAGGTCGAGATACTGATCGACAGTCTGGCCCAGCCACCCGCGCCCCTCTCCAACGTCTGCACGCTGCGCAAGGCCGTCAACAACGCGAGCGACAACGCCGCCACCTACCCGCAGTGCCAGGCGGGCGAGGGCGGCGGCATCGTTGACACCATCGTCTTCAACCTGCCCGGCACCATCACCTTCACCCTCGGCGGGCCGCCCGAAAACGGCGGCGAGTCCGGCGACCTGGACGTGACCGACGACCTCACCATCATCGGCCACCCCGACGGCACGACCATCGACGCCGCAGACCTCGGCCGCGTCTTCCACGTCCACCCCGGCGTCACCCTCACGCTCATCAACATTCACATCACCAACGGCAACGAGAACGCCGGCGGCGGCGGCATCTACGTCGAGCCCGGCGCCACGCTCAACCTCAACGGCGTGACGGTCTCCAGTTCCCACACGCTGGCAGGCGACGGCGGCGGCATCTTCGCCTCCGACGCCACGCTCAACATCACCAACAGCACCGTCACCGGCAACACGACCCCCCAGCACGGCGCAGGCATCACCGTCTTCGGCGGGACGACCAACATCACCAACTCGACCATCACGGCCAACCACAATCAGACCGGCCTGCTCGGCGGCATTGCCGCCTTCGGGCCCGTGAACTTGCGGAGCAGCATCGTGGCGGGCAACACGAACGACTCCATTGTGGACACGTCCCCAAACCTCGGCGGCCTCATCACCAGCCTCGGCTACAACGTCATCGGGAGCCTCGGCACGCCGCCCAACAACACGGTCTACCCCGCACACCCGACCGACCAAGTCGGCGTCACCGACGCGCAGGTCAACCTCGGCCCGCTCGCCGCGAACGGCGGCCCCACGCCGACGCACGCGCTGCTCGCGGGCAGCGTCGCCATCGACAAGGGGCACAGCAGCGGCTCGACCACGGACCAGCGCGGGTCCATACGCCCGTGCGACAACGGCGCGATTGCGAACGCCGCGGGCGGCGACGGCTCAGACTCCGGCGCGTTCGAGGTGCAGGGAGCCTGCGTCACTGGCTCCGCGCCCGTGGCGAATGACGACTCCGCCACTGTCGTCGAAGACAGCGGCCCGAACGCCGTTGACGTGCTCGCCAACGACACGGACGCGGACATGGACACGTTGACCGTCGTCAGCGTCACGCAGGGCGCGAACGGCGCGGTCAGTATCACGGGCGGCGGCACGGGCGTCTCCTACACGCCAAATGCGAACTTCTTCGGCTCGGACTCCTTCACCTACACCATCTCCGACGGCAACGGCGGCATGGACACCGCGACCGTCAACGTCACGGTCACGCCCGTTCAGGACGCGCCCGCGGCGAACGACGACGCGGCGACCGTCGCGGAAGACAGCGGCGCGAATACGATCAACGTGCTCGGCAACGACGCGGACGTTGACGGCGACGCGCTCGTCATCACCTCCGTCACGCAGGGCGCGGGCGGCTCAGTCGGGAACAACGGCACGAGCGTCTCGTACACGCCGAATCCCGACTTCTTTGGCTCGGACTCTTTCACCTACACCATCACGGACGGCAACGGCAACTTCGACACGGCGACGGTCAACGTCACCGTGTCGAACGTCAACGACGCGCCCGTGGCGAATGACGACAGCTACTCCATGAACCAGGACACGACGTTGACAGTGACCGCGCCGGGCGTGCTCGGCAACGACACGGACGCAGACCCTGGCGACACGCTCAACAGCACGGTCGTCACCTTCCCGACGAACGGCATGCTCGCGCCGAACGCGGACGGCTCGTTCATGTACACGCCGAACCCTGGCTTCACGGGCGTTGACACGTTCACCTACAAGGCGGACGACGGGACGGCTGAATCGAACGTCGCCACCGTCACCATCACCGTCGCGGACACGCAGGGGCCAAACCTCACGTCGTCCGTCGCCGTGACCTCGCTGTGGCCCGCGAACCACGACCTCGTGGGCGTCGGCCTCGCCGCGAGCGCGACCGACAACAGCGGCGACCCCGTGACCATACAGGTCTCTGTCTTCAGCGACGAGGATGACCTGACGCCGGCCTCACCCAGCTTCTCGCCCGACGCCAAAGACATCGCGCCGGGGACGCTGCGGCTGAGGGCCGAGCGCGACGGTCCCGGCAACGGGCGCGTCTACCTGATCATCATCACGGCCACGGACTCTTCAAACAACGTCAGCCGCAACTACCTGACGGTTGTCGTCCCGAAGAGCAAGAGCCAGGCGGACGTGAACGCGGTCAACCAGCAGGCGCAGGCCGCGCTCTCATACGCTGCCACGAACGGCACGGCCCCCGCAGGCTACTTCGTCGTCGGCGACGGCCCCGTGGTCGGACCGAAGCAGTAAAAGCAGGGATGAGGGATGAGGGATGAAGTAAGAACAGTTTCTTTACTTCATCCCTTATCCCTTCGTTGTTGTGATGCTGGCGTGAACATGGTAGAAAGGTCGTGGCCGAAGGACTCGGCATTAAGGAGTGGCGCCGATGCGTAGAATTATTTCGGTCGTTGTGCTGGTCGCGCTCGCTGCGCTCATGACGACCGCCGTCGTGCGGTTGCAGGAGGGCGACGGGGTGCGCCGCATCACGCCGGCCGAGGCGCGCGCCGCCGTCGAGAAGGGTCAGGCCGTCATCGTGGACGTGCGCGGCGAGGACTCTTTCAAGGCGGGCCACGTCAAGGGCGCGCTCTGGATTCCGGTGGGCGACATCGCCTCGCGCTCGAATGAGTTGCCACGCGGCAAGATGATCATCACCTACTGCTCTTGACCCTCCGAACACAGCAGCGCCCGTGCGGTGCAGCTCATCAAAGAAAAGGGCCTGGAGAACGGGGCCGCCCTGCTCGGCGGCTACGACGCCTGGGTCAAGGCCGGATTCCCAACGGAAAAGAAGTGATATTTTTGGAGGTTTGTTGAATGCGTCTTTTATACACGCTGGCGGCTGCGGTCGTGCTCGGGGCGCTCGCGCTGGCGGCATGCAATTCAAATGACCCGAAGGGGAACAGCGCGGCCGGCAGTAATGCGCCGGTCGTGCCCGCGGGCCCTGCCAGCAAGTCCGCGCACGTCGCGCCGGCCGACGGCGTCAAGCGCGTCACGACGGTCGAGTTGCGCGATGCGCTCGACAAGGGCACGGCCGTCGTCATAGACGTGCGCCCGGCCCAGACCTACAGCGCGAGCCACATCAAAGGCTCCATCAGCATCCCGCTGGATCAGGTGCCCGCGCGCCTGAGCGAGCTGCCGCGTGACAAGATGATTGTCACCTACTGCTCTTGACCGAACGAGCACACTAGCGCCCGTGCGGTGCAGATCATGCAAGAACAAGGAATCCAGAACGCGGGAGCCCTCCTCGGCGGCACACACGCCTGGCAGAGCGCCGGCCTCCCGATGGAAAACGGGACAGCGGTACAGTAACAGAAAAAATGATGAATGATGAATAAGAGAAAGCTTTTTTAATTCATCATTCATCATTCCGCATTCATCATTTTTACGTTTGCGGCACAGGTTCTGTGACCCGCACGGGGTGCGGGGTGACGACGCGGCCTGAGGGGACGGAGAGGACAGGGCAGGGGGCGTTGCGCACGACGCGCTCTATGTCCGGGCCGAGCACGGGCGCGCCGCCGAAGAGTGAGGAGTGGACGCTCGCGCCCATGACGATTAAGTCAACGTCCTTGTCGGTCGCCAGCCTGACGATCTCAGCGTAGGGCCTGCCCTCGCTGATGTGCGTGATGGCGCGCCCGCCCGCCTCGCGCTCGAAAGTCGCCATCCGTTCCGAGACGTACTCGCGCAACTGCGAGAGCTTCGTTCCCGCGCTCTCCGGGAAAATCTCCGCCATCTGATCCATGTAATCGCTGATGACGTAGATGACGTGCAGCTCCGCGCCCGTGCGACCCGCGAACTCTGCGGCCACCTGCGCGGCCGCGAGCGACGACGGGCGGAAGTTGGTCGCCAGCAGGATGCGGTTCAAACGAATCTCCGTGCTGCTCCCGCGATACTCCACGAAGTCGCGCTGCGGCGGGCGAATCGTCAGTACGGGGCACGGCGCTTCGGCGATGATCTCCTCGGCGGTCGAGCCCCAGAGAGCGCGCGCCAGACCTTTGCGCCCGTGCGTGACGATGGTCACGAGGTCTATGTTGAAGTCGCGCACGGCGCGCGCGATTTCGGGCGTGGGCTCCCCCTCTATGATGACGGGGTCCACCTCCAACCCTTCGACCAGCGGGTCGTTCAGAAGCTCCTTCACGTCCGAGCGCAACTGCTGGAGCCAGTTCTTCTCCGTCTCCTCGAAGACGCGCTCAGGCAGCGTCAGCAGGTTGGCCGGCACGCTGCCCTCCTGCACGCTGAAGAGCACGACGCGCCCGCGGCCCTCGCGCGCGAACGCGGCCGCGTACTTGAGCGCCGCGCGCGCGTGCGGCGTGAAATCCGTCGGGAAGAGAATATTTTTGAATGAAAACATAAAAGCAGAACGCAGGAGTCAGGAGTCAGAAGTCAGAATGAAAAGCACGGACGGTTTTTCGTTTCTTCTGACTTCTGACTTCTGACTCCTGACTCCTTTCTACATTTTTCCCCAGAACATCAGCACGCCGACGATGATGAAGGCCGAGGCGGCCAGCTTTTTGAGCAAGTCTTCCGGCAAATATTTTCCGAGCGCCGTGCCGACCGCGACGCCTATCAGCGAGACGAGCGCGAGCGCCAGCGCCGCCCCCAGAAAGACAGACAGGGGCGAGCGCGTCTGCGCCGCCAACGTGATGGCGGCCAGTTGCGTCTTGTCGCCCATCTCAGCCAGAAACAACGTCCCGAAAGTAGTCCAGAATGCAGTCCATTTCAACATAATCAGTTTCCAGTCCTCACAAAACCTGCGTGCCCGCAATGCGGTCGAGTTGGGGGGCGAACTTGAAGCGCGTGAGGTGGGCTTGCCGTCGTCGGGCCAGCACCGCCAGCTCCAGCGCGACGCGCTCGCGTATGCTCTTGGCGCGCGCCCCCGTGGAGATTCGGCTGACGACGCGGCGCAGCGCCTCGCTGACGCCTGAGACGTAGGCGCGCGCCGCCGGTTTCGCGCGCAGCCAGACCTCGCCGTTGCCGTACTCGAAGCGCCCGGAGCCTGGGTCCAGAAAAGGGTAGTCGTCCGCCATCTCCCTGCGCACGTCGCGGAAGAGGGACGCGAAGTCCGCGCCCGTCGCCAGGGCCGCGCGCTCGATTGCGCCAATTAATTCCCCGCTCAGACGCAGCAAGTCGGACCAGTCCACGTCTTCGGGGCGCAACTCCTCCGGCTCCCTCTCGGAGCGCGCGGGCGCGACGAAGGGCGGCGCGGCGGGAGCCATGCTCGTCTCGGCCGCGACGCCGCTGTGGTCGTAAACGCTGATGGAACCTCCTGGCTCGCTCGCGCGCACGAAGAGGCGTTGGAGCGCCGCCTCGCCTTCGGCCTGGCGGCCTGTCGCGTGGTCCGTCTCGCGCACGCGCGGCGGCTCCGTCCCGCCGAGCAGCACGTCTGCCTCGTACTCGTCCAGAACGACGTGAATCCGCCCGGCGAAGAAACGCTCCTGCAAGTAGCGGACGAGCGCCGCCAGGTTGACGTAGGCCGTGTCCAGGTTCTCGTGAACCGTGCGCGGCGTGCCGCTTTGCTCTGACATGGGGCCTGACCCTCTTGGGTTTTCGGCGGAGTCTAACAAAGCGTCCAAGGGGCGTCAACGCGCGTCCCCAGGCCGCAGGGGAATCGGCTTCGGACGAATCAGCGACAGGACGACCGACGCGGCGATGACGGCGCAGATGATTCCGAGCGACAAAGTGACGGGGAACTTGCCGCCGAACAGGTCGTTGAGCCAGACCATCTTGAGGCCGACGAAGACGAGCACCACGGCCAGCCCGTACTTGAGCAGGTAGAACTTGTCCACGGCCCCGGCCAGCATGAAGTAGAGCGAGCGCAGGCCCAGGATGGCGAAGATGTTCGACGTGAACACGATCAGCGGCTCACTCGTCAACGCGAAGATCGCGGGCACCGAGTCCACCGCGAAAATAATGTCCGTCGCTTCCAGAAAGAGCAGGGCGACGAAGAGCGGCGTCGCCCACGTGCGCCCTTCCTTGCGGACGAAGAAGCGCTGCTCGTGCATCTTCGGCGTTACTGGCACAAAACGGCGGAACAGGCGCAGGAGCAGGTTCTTCTCCGGCTCGACCTCCTTGTCGGACGCGAACATCATCTTCACGCCCGTGATAATCAGGAACGCGCCGAAGATGAGAATGACCCAGTGATACTGCATCAGGACGGAGCCGAGCGCGATGAAGACGGCGCGGAAGATGAGCGCGCCGATGATGCCGTAGAAGAGAACGCGGTGCTGGTAGATGGCGGGCACGGCGAAGTAGCCGAAGACCAGCACGAAGACGAAGATGTTGTCCACCGAGAGCGACTTCTCGACGATGTAGCCTGTCAGGAACTCAAGCCCGACGCGGCTGGCGGCCGCCTGCGGGTCGAAGCCCGGCACGGCCAAAAGGCGCGCGTCCTGCGGGAACTTCCACGAGGCGTACTGATAGAGCGCGAAGTTAAAGAGCAGGGCGAGCGTCACCCAGACGACAGTCCAGACCGCAGACTCGCGGAAAGAGACCGCGTGCGCCTTGCGGTGAAAAACGCCCAGGTCTAACGCGAGCAGCGTGAGCACGAAGGCCGTGAAGCCGGCGTAGAACCACCAATATTCCGCGAACGGGAAAAGTGTCACTTCCATAGTTCTCCTCAAAGTCGTCCGGCGGGCAAAAGAAAAGACCTTTCGCGCGCTTGTGTGTGCCGCAAAAGGTCTTGATCTTTGCTCCGGTAAACCGAACCGCTTGGCGAGCGATTGTCCTGACGACTTACCGAACCCTGTGGGTGATCTACTCCCCCGTTTTGGTTTGAGGTCTGATTATAAGCGGTGGATGCCAGCCGTCAACCGCCGGGGCGAGATTTGACAGAAACGTGAAAACTGTTGCGTTGCATTCCACTCCTGTGACACACTCCGCCGCACGAACATACCGCTCTAAAATCTAGCAGTCTAATTTCGCAGGGAGTTTGAGGACGTGATCGAAGTCAGCGACATCGTCAAGCGGTACGGCCAGAACACCGTGCTCAACCACGCCACGTTCCAGATCAAGGAAGGACAACTGACGACCATCCTGGGGCCGTCGGGCTGCGGCAAGACGACCATGCTGCGCTGCATGAACCGGCTCGAAAAGTTCGACCACGGCCGGCTCAACATCGGCGGCGTCGAAGTCCACGGCACCGAGGATAAGAAGCTCTCGGCCGCGGAGGAGAAGGAGTTGACCCGCCGCTTGCGCGAGCGCGTCGGCATCATCTTTCAAAACTTCAACCTCTTTCCGCACCTGACCGCGCTCGGCAACTGCATCGAATCGCCGATGACCGTCAAGGGCTTGCAGCGCGCCAAGGCCGCAGAGGTCGCGCGCCACTACCTGCACAAGGTCGGCCTCGCCGAGAAGGAGGACCATTACCCGGCGCAGCTTTCGGGCGGGCAGCAGCAGCGCGTGGCGATTGCCCGCGCGCTCGCGATGGAGCCGCAGGTCATCCTCTTCGACGAGCCGACCTCGGCGCTCGACCCGCAGCTCATCCAGAGCGTCGCGCGCACGCTCAGGGCGCTCGACGACCTGGGCAAGACGCTCGTCGTCGTCTCGCACGACATGAACTTTGCGCGCCGAATCTCCGATCAGGTGATCTACTTCGAGGGCGGCCACGCCGTCGAGTCAGGCACGCCCGCCGAGGTCTTCAGCAACCCACAGAAGCCTGAGACGCGCGCCTTCATGCAGAGCTTCCACGACGAAGACGAGCCGGCGGGCGACGGCGCGCCCCCGAACAAACTCGAAACCGACCTGGGCACGCGCGACACCCTTGGACAAGAAGAGTGAGACACCAGATGACCGAACGCACAGGGCGCATCGCCGCCACGCTCCTCCTGCTGCTCCTTTCCCCGCTTTCACTTTTGGCCCAGACGGCGCTGGAGCGCGTCCGCCAGTCGGGCGAGCTGCGCGTCGGCACCGACGCCACCTACCCGCCCTTCGAGTCGGCCGAGGGCGACTCTTACTCCGGCTTCGATATAGACCTGATGGAGGCGATCGCGCGCGAGATGGGCGTGCGCGCGCGCTTCATCAACGCCGGGTTTGACGGGATTTTCCCCGCGCTCCAGAACGGCTCGTTCGACGCCGTCATCTCTTCGGTCACGATCACGGACGAGCGCAAGGCCGCCATGCTCTTTTCCGACCCGTACTACGACTCCGGCCAGTTGATCGCGGTGCGCGAGGAGACGCAGGGGATAGACAAGCCAGACGACCTCAAGGGCAAGACGGTCGGCGTGCAGATCAACACGACGGCGCAGTACGATCTCGAAAAGCGCGAGGGCGTGACCGTCAACAAGGACAACACGATTGACTTGGCGCTTTTGAACTTGCAGAACAAGCGCATTGACGCCGTGGTGGGCGACGCGCCCGTTTTGAAGTACATGATCTTCAAAAGCTTTCGCGGCCTGAAGACGGTGGGCCGCCGCTTCACGGACGAAAAGTTCGGCATCGCGGTCGCGCAGGGCAACGAGGCCCTGGTGGCCGAGATCAACAAGGCGCTAAAGAACATTAAGGAGTCTGG
Organism: uncultured Acidobacteriota bacterium; assembly: GCA_963848875.1. Taxonomy (GTDB): domain Bacteria; phylum Acidobacteriota; class Blastocatellia; order Pyrinomonadales; family Pyrinomonadaceae; genus QHXM01. Next base: position 345,948 of record CAWKFJ010000005.1, on the reverse strand, counting down.
CGAGTACGATCAGATACACGAAAAGTGGTTCGGTGAAGCGGCGGAGCGCGCCGCGCAGGCCGAAGGTGTCAAGACGAGCTTCCAACTGGTCAAGCAAACCCTGCCGCTCTTTCTCAGGGGCGTTTGGATGACGGCGAAACTCGCCCTACTCAGCCTGCTCTTCGGCCTGCCCATAGGGCTGCTGCTGTCACTGGCCCGCGTGCAGTCGTCGCGCCTGCTGAAGGCCCCGGCGGCCCTCTACGTCGAGGTCATGCGCGGCACGCCGCTCCTCGTACAGCTACTCTTTATCTACTTCGTGCTGCCGTCTTTCGGCATCAACATCTCGCCTTTTTGGAGCGGCATCCTCGCGCTCACGCTGAACAGCGCGGCCTACATCGCGGAGATTTTCCGCGCCGGGATCCTCTCGATTGACGTCGGCCAGATGGAGGCCGCTCGCGCGCTCGGCATGTCACACGCGCAGGCGATGCGGCGCATAATCCTGCCGCAGACGTTCCGCCGCGTCGTCCCGCCACTGACGAATGAGGCCATCGCGCTCCTGAAAGACTCATCGCTCGTCTACGTCGTGGGCCTCTCTGAACTGACACGCACCGGGCAGGAGCAGGCGAGCCGCCACGGCGCGCCCTTGACCATGTGGGTGACGGTGGCCGTCTTCTATCTCCTGCTGACTTTACCGCTCACGCGCATCGCACAGTATCTGGAGAGACGCTGGCGGCCCGTCACACGGTCTTAAATCTGACTCCAAGGATGAGTGAATCGTAAATAGGAAATGGTGAATGGAGGAAGGCAGTTCCTCCATTCACCATTCACCATTCGCTACTTACCAGTTACGACCTGATGATGCTGCGCCGGCGCGGCTGGGCAGGCTTCTTGACGGGGAGCAGGTCTTTGTGCCGCCCCTGGAGCATGGAGCAGAGGCGCTGGTGGCTGACGCCCAACAGGCGCGCCGCCTTGGTCACACTGCCGCGTGAATTCTCGAAGGCCAGCTTGATGAGACTCGCCTCGTAGCGCAAGACCTCCTCTTCGAGCGAGCAGCCGGCCCACGCGTCGCCCAGAGACGCCTGCTTCGTCTGCCTGGCCGCGAGCACTTCCACAGACTCACGCGTGATCTCTGCCCCGTGCGCGGCCGTCAGAATCGACCGCTCGATGAGCGAGCGCAGCTCGCGCACGTTGCCACACAGTTCGAGTCCGCGCATGGCGTCCACGCCGTCGGGCCTTAGCCTGACGTGGCGGTTGTGCTGCTCGGCCAGCTCCTTGGCAAAGTGCTCGGCCAGCGCCGCGATGTCGTCCGGGCGATTCCTGAGCGGCGGAATGCCGATATGGAAAGCATTCAGCCTGTAGAGCAGGTCGTCGCGGAATTGCTTCTCGGCGACCAGCTCCTGTAGGTCGCGGTTGGTCGAGGCGATGATCCGCACGTTCACACGCTCTGGCTCAGGCGCGCCGATGGCGTGCGCCTCTCCATTCTCAATCAGGCGCAGGAGCTTGCCCTGGTCCGCCAGACTCAGCTCCGCTATCTCGTCCAGAAAGAGCGTCCCGCCCGCGGCGTGGCGCACGACGCCAATGCTGTCCTGGACGGCGTCTGTGAAGCTGCCTTTGCGGTGACCGAACAGGAGGGATTCGAGGAGCGCGCCGCCGAGCGCCGCGCAGTTGATGGCGACGAACTGCCCCGCGCGCCCGCTCCACTCGTGAATCATCCGGGCGAGCAGCTCCTTGCCCGTCCCCGTCTCGCCCGTAATCAGCACGGGCGAGCCCGTCGGGGCGACGCAGTGGGCCGCGCGCAGCAGCTCTGCCGTCTGCTTGTCCGCGTAGACGAACTTCGGCGGCGCGGACTCCCTGACGCGCGCACGCCCCGCGTCCAGCACCTTGCGCGCGCACGCGCGCAGCCGCGTCAGCAGCTCGTAGTTCTGCGAGCCGGCCAGAGCCTGGTCGCTGTGCTCGTAGGACGCGATCAATTCTTCGACCGAGAGGCGCTCGCCTAACTCTTCGACGAGCGCGAGGCCGGCGACGCCGGCGCTCTCGTTGTCGCCCGCGCGCGTGGCGGTCTCGGCCGCGCGGTCGAGCGTGAAGCGCGCCTCATCGTAGCGGCCCAGCCGCGCCAGCGCCACGCCGTGCGTCGTCAGCGCCTCGGCCAGCACGGACTGCTCGTCGCCCTTCTCCAACGTGCGCACGGCCGTGCGCGCAACCTTCTCCGCCTCGGAGTTCCGTTTCTGGGCCAGCAGGACGCGGGCGCGCGTGTCCTCCACCTGCCCCGTGTGGACGCTGTCCTTGAGGCTGGCGAAGAGTAGGTGCGCACGGTCAAGGTGCTCGTATGCCTCGTTGAACCGCCCGACGGTGAAGAGCAGAAACGCTATGTTGTTTTCGACCGCTGCCCTGAAGGGCGTGTGCCCGGCCTGCTCGAAGTGGTAGCTGGCGGCCGCGTACTCGACCAGGGCGCGGTCTATGTAGTCCCTGCGCCTCTCACTCGCGGCGAGTTTTCTGAGGACCGCGGCGTAGACGTTGTGGAACCGCCCCTTGGCCGGATGACTGTCGGCCGCGTCGAAGAGCGGCGCGGCCTCGGCCAGCAGCCGGAGCGCGTCGTTGAAGCGGGTCGCGGAGATTTCGACGATGGCGCTATTGAGCAGGGCGCGCGGCCGCTGCTCACTCGGCTCGGAGGCGAGACGGTCTACGACTTCCTGAAGTGTGACGCGCGCTTCGTCCAGAGCCCCTTCGCGCCAGTAGCAGATCGCCAGGTCGATGTAAGCCTCGGCGAGTTTTTCCATCTCGCCCATTGATTGGAAGGCGGCCGCGCTCTCGCTGATTAAATCCTTGGCCACCTCCTGCGCGCCATCAACCTGATTGGCGCTCCCAATCCAGCCCGTCAGAGAGCCTGCGCGCAACAACACCTCGGCCGCAGTCTCCGGGTCTAGCCCGTCCACGACGGGGCGCTCGCCGATGCGCTGCCATAGCTCTCCCATCGCCTCGCGGGCAGCCTCGTAGGCCCCGGAATCCTCCAGCCCTTTCGCCGCACGGCAGCGCAGCCGCGCCCTTTGTGTGCGGTCAAGAGCGGGGTCATCTACCTGGCGAAGGAGCTTAACCTTTAAGTCCATGTGAGGTATACACCTTTCTGTGTCTCGCAAAATGATTTGCGGAATGATGTTTTAGCTTGATACAGTGTTAGCATTCAATGTTTGCGGGCTTGGAAGTGTCAACGCTCGACAACTTTTCTGCTTACTACCCCCTTAGGAGTGAAAGAGGATGACAAACCTTAGACGACTTTGTGCAGTTGTAGTTTTGACGGTGGCACTCGGCTTTTCCGCTTTCGCCGGCGAGATCTTGACGCCCGGAATCGCAAAGACGCCCCAGTCCACAACCACGACTACGATCACGAGCGCGACCACTGAGACGAGCAATTTGGAGCCGGGCGAGATTTTAACGCCGGGCGCGCTGGACCCTGTAACGGAGGCCGCGCTCAGTCTGCTCCAAAGCCTGTTCTCAATCTTTTAAGGCACTTAAGAATAATTCACGCGTTTCTAGCTGCCGTGATAGCCTCGCGCGCGCAGCCTCGCTTCAGTGTGTGCGAAAATATCGGCCATCTCTTACGGACACACGGCAGGCAGGCTCCCACGGTCGTCAGCTTAACCGTTCCGGGCCGTGAAAATCAATAAAAATCTCGGCCGCCGGCCCCCGTCCGGCCGCCGTCGTTAGTGACGTTTGTTTCCAGATTAGCTAAACTGGGGCCGCGCGTCCGCGCTTATCATGCAACATTTCGGCCCGGAGGTCCAACGTGAGTCTGACACTACTGGCGCTCGGATTCATGGTTTTACTCTTTGTTGCTTATAGGCTTTACGGGGGGTGGGTGGCGCGCCAGTTCGTTCTGGACGATGCGCGCCCGACGCCCGCCCACGAGCTGAACGACGGCGTCGATTACATCCCCACGCGCCCCTTCTACCTGTTCGGCCAACACTTCTCGGCCATCGCGGCGGCCGGGCCGATTGCCGGGCCGATTCTCGCTTGCCAGGCTTTCGGCTGGCTCCCCTGCCTGCTCTGGATAGCCCTCGGCGTGGTTCTGATAGGGGCTGTGCATGACTTCTCCAGCCTCGCGGCTTCGGTGCGCCACGGCGCGCGCTCGATTGCGGAGATTACGCGCGAGCACCTGGGGAGCAAGGCCGGGGCGGCCATGATGGGCTTCATCTGGATCGCGCTCGTCTACGTCATCGTCGCCTTCACGGACATCACGGCGGGGACTTTCGTCGCCGGCTCCGAGGAGCTGCGCCAGACGAATGTCACTTTCAACCCAGGCGGCGCGGTGGCCGCGGCGAGCGTGATGTACCTGCTCCTGTCCGTCGCGCTCGGGGTCGTCCAGCGTTACCTGGACCCGCCGCTGTGGCTCGTGACGCTAATTTTCGTACCCGCGACGTTCGCCTTGGCCTGGTTGGGGACGAAGTTCTCGAACGTGCTCGTCTTAGACCATAAGACCTGGGGCGTGCTGATTCTCGTCTACTGCGGCGTGGCCTCGGTCGTCCCCGTCTGGTCGCTCTTGCAGCCGCGCGGCTACCTGGGCGGCTTCGTCCTCTACTCGGCGCTCGCCGTCGGCGTCATCGGCGTCATCTTCGGCGGCTACGCGATTCAGCAGCCGGCCTTCAAGTCCTGGAACGCGCCGGGCGTCTCCGGCGCGCTCTTCCCCTTCCTCTTCGTGACGATAGCCTGCGGCGCGTGCTCCGGCTTTCACGGGCTGGTCTGCTCCGGCACGACTTCCAAGCAGATCGACCGCGAGCGCGACATCAAGCCCGTAGGCTTCGGCGCGATGCTGGCCGAGGGGTTCGTCGCGCTCATCGCGCTCGTGACCGTGATGATCGTCGCGCAGGGGAGCATCAAGCCTGGCACAGCTCCTGGCACAATTTACGGCAACGGCATAGGGAACTTCCTGAGCCTGCTCATCGGCCCGCAGAATCTACAGTTCGCCGTCACGTTCGGGGCGATGGCCTTCTCGACCTTCGTCTTCGACACGCTCGACGTGTGTACGCGGCTAGGGCGCTACATCGTGCAGGAGCTGTTCGGGTGGCGCGGACGCTGGGGCGCGCTCGTCGGCACGATGCTGACGGTCGCCGTGCCGTTCTACTTCGTCAACACCGCCGTCTCCGGCTCGTACCTGGAGTTCTGGACGCTGTTCGGCGCGTCGAACCAGTTGCTCGCCGCGCTGACGCTTCTGGCCATCACGGTCTGGCTCTACCAGGCGCGGCAGCGCATAGGCTTCACGCTGCTGCCGATGCTCTTCGTGCTGGCGATCACGCTCTGGGCGCTCGTCCGCATCGTCATCGGCAACCTGCGCGCCTCCTCTGGCTTCGACATCAAACTCGTCAACGCGCTGGCTGCCGCCGCGCTCGTCACGCTCGCCATTTACCTGATTGTCGCGGCGCTCATCAAGCTGCGCGGCGACCGTAAGGCTTCACTCGCGCCGGCCGAAGCCTGAGACTCCGGCTTTCGGACTTTGCACTTTTGACTGCTTTTCGGCCATAATGCCTGCTTTCAGCGCGACGTGGATTTAAGTGGTTAAGACACAGGACGCGCTTCCTGTGTGTCATGGTCTGTCTCTGATGGGCCGAACGTGAAGCGCGCCGCGCTCTTTGGGCTGAACTCATCTAGCCATCTATTCGAACACGGAAAGGAATCTCTCAATCGTGGAGAATTTAAAGTCTTCTTTTATCTCTTCTCTCTGCCGCCGCGCGCTGGCCGCGGCCTCTGGCCTCGCCATGCTGCTCGTTTCCGCCGCCTCGGTTTTGGCACAGGAAACGGGCGGGCACAGGCCGGGCGGCGAAGCCAACCTCGTGCTGCCAGACCTGTCGAGCGTCCGCTTCTTCAACGACAGCGTTGACGGGCACACCTTGTTGCTGGTCGGCATCGGCGTCTGCGCTCTCGGCCTCCTCTTCGGGCTCTGGATTTACATGCAACTCAAGAACCTGCCCGTCCACCGCGCGATGCGAGAGATTTCCGAGCTGATCTACACGACGTGCAAGACCTACCTGACGACGCAGGGCAAGTTCATCCTCGTCCTCTGGGTCTTCATAGGCATCATCGTCGCCGTCTACTTCGGCGCGCTGACGACGACGGTCAACGCCACGACCGGCGCGGTAGAACAGGGCTTCCCGCCCATGAAGGTCGCCATCATCCTGCTCTTCAGCCTCGTCGGCATCGCCGGCTCCTACGGCGTCGCGTGGTTCGGCATCCGCGTCAACACGTTCGCCAACTCGCGCACCGCCTTCGCCAGCCTCGAAGGCCGTCCGTACCCGATCTACACCATTCCGCTCAAGGCGGGCATGTCCATCGGCATGATGCTCATCTCGGTCGAGCTTTTAATCATGCTCTGCATCCTGCTCTTCATCCCGGCCGACTACGCCGGCCCCTGCTTCATAGGCTTCGCCATCGGCGAAAGTTTGGGCGCGGCCGCCTTGAGAATCGCGGGCGGCATCTTTACGAAGATCGCGGACATCGGCTCGGACCTGATGAAGATCGTCTTCAAGATTAAGGAGGACGACGCGCGCAACCCCGGCGTGATTGCGGACTGCACGGGCGACAACGCGGGCGACTCCGTGGGGCCTTCGGCCGACGGCTTTGAGACTTACGGCGTGACGGGCGTCGCGCTCATCACCTTCATCCTGCTCGCCGTCCCGTCGGCCACTGTGCAGGTGCAACTGCTCGTCTGGATTTTCATCATGCGCGTCATGATGGTCGTGGCGAGCGCCGTCTCCTACTTCATTAATGAAGCTATTGCGAAGGCGCGCTACAGTAAGTCGCAGACGATGAACTTCGAGGCCCCGCTGACCTCGCTCGTCTGGATCACGTCCATCATCTCGGTCGTGCTGACCTACGTCGTCTCGTACCTGATGATCCCGAACCTCGGCGGCAACACGACGCTCTGGTGGAAGCTGGGGTCGATTATCACCTGCGGCACGCTCGCGGGCGCGATCATCCCTGAACTGGTCAAGGTCTTCACCTCGACCGAGTCCGCGCACGTCAAGGAGGTCGTCACCTCTTCGCGCGAGGGCGGCCCCTCGCTCAACATTCTCTCGGGCCTCGTGGCCGGCAACTTCTCGGCCTACTGGCTCGGCATCAGCATCGTGGCGCTGATGGCTATCGCCTACTTCTTCGCGAGCGCTGGGCTCGGCGCGCTGATGGTCAACCCGATTGCCGCGCCCGTCTTCGGCTTCGGCCTCGTCGCCTTCGGCTTCCTCGGCATGGGGCCCGTGACGATTGCCGTTGACTCCTACGGCCCCGTGACCGACAACGCGCAGTCCGTTTACGAGCTGTCGCTCATCGAGCAGGTGCCGAACGTAGAGGAAGAGGTCAAGCGCGAGTTTGGCATGACGGTCAACTTCGACCGCGCCAAGCACCTTCTGGAAGAGAACGACGGCGCGGGCAACACGTTTAAGGCGACGGCCAAGCCAGTCCTGATTGGCACAGCGGTCGTCGGCGCGACGACGATGATCTTCTCTATCATCATGGCCCTGACGAACGGGCTGACGACGAACGTGCAGTCGCTCTCGCTGCTCCACGCCCCGTTCGTCCTCGGCCTGATTACCGGCGGCGCGATTATCTACTGGTTCACCGGCGCTTCGATCCAGGCCGTCACCACCGGCGCTTATCGCGCTGTCGAGTTCATCAAGGCCAACATCAGGCTCGAAGGCGTGGAGAAGGCTTCGGTCGAGGACTCTAAGAAGGTCGTGCAGATCTGCACGCAGTACGCGCAGAAGGGTATGTTCAATATCTTCCTGACGGTCTTCTTCGCCTCTCTGGCCTTCGCCTTCGTCGAGCCGTTCTTCTTCATAGGCTACCTGATCTCCATCGCGGTCTTCGGCCTCTACCAGGCCATCTTCATGGCGAACGCGGGCGGCGCGTGGGACAACGCCAAGAAGATCGTCGAGGTCGAGTTGAAGATGAAGGGGACGCCCTTGCACGACGCGACCGTGGTGGGCGACACCGTCGGCGACCCGTTCAAGGACACGTCGTCGGTGGCCCTGAATCCCGTCATCAAGTTCACCACGCTCTTCGGCCTGCTGGCCGTCGAGCTGGCCGTCAGCCTGACGGCGAGGAACGGGGGCGACGCAACCATGACGCAAATCCTGGCCGGCGTCTTCTTCCTCATCTCAATGGTCTTCGTCTGGCGCTCGTTCTACGGCATGCGCATCGGCAAGATGGGCGCGGGCGGGGCCGAGCAGTTGGAGAGCGTCGGCGAGATGGGCACAGACCGCGAGGGCGTGGCGAAGAGCGCAGCGACTCGCTAAAGATTGCAGAGGACAACATCGTGAACACTTCATACGCCAAGGCAGAGACGTTGACGGGGGCCGTGCTCGCGCCGCTCGACTGGGTGCGTTCATTGGCGCTCGTGGTCGGCTTCAGTCTGTTGACCGCGCTCGCCGCGCAGGTCGTCATCCCGCTGCCCTGGACCCCTGTGCCAATCACGGGCCAGACCTTCGCGGTCCTGCTGACGGGCGCGCTCCTGGGCTCGCGTCTCGGCGCGCTGGCGATGATCGCCTACTTGCTTGAAGGCGCCGCGGGGCTCCCCTTCTTCGCGGCGGGCGGCGCAGGGCTGGGGCGGCTGCTGTTCGGCCCGACGAGCGGCTATCTGCTCGCGTACCCCGCGGCGGCCTTCCTCGTCGGACTGCTCGCGGAGCGCGGTTGGGACCGGCGCTGGCTGACGGCTGCGGCCGCCATGAGTCTGGGGTCAATCGTGATCCTGCTCGGAGGCTGGGCGTGGCTGTCCCGCTTCGTCGGCCCGGAAGGGGCGTGGGCCACTGGTGTCGCGCCGTTTCTCGTCGGCGATGTCGTCAAGATTGCGCTCGCGGCCGCGGTGCTCCCGACGGGCTGGGCGCTCCTGCGCCGTAAGGGGCCGCGCAAGGGTTAGCGGCCCGCGCCGATTTCACGCTGAGCCCTCGGCCTGTTAAAACAAGTCGAGGGCTTTCGTTCTCAGCGCAAGGCGTCTCCCAGTGTCCCGTTCATCGTGAGCGGCGCTGGCTTTCTTTGGCGGCGCGGAAGGAGCAGTTGAAGTGAGAAAAATTTTTGAGTCAACACTGCCTCGGCTAATCTTGCTCGCGGCCTTTGTCCTGGTTGGCGCGGCCGCGGCGCAGGACGGCGAGGAGAACAAGCCTCTGCTCCCGCTCCCGCAGGGCGCGGGCGCGTGGCTCATCGAGATGACCAGGGACGGCGGGATGCGCCCCTCCGTGCAGACCGTCACCATCAACTCGAACGGCGAAATCGCGGTCCGCGCAGAGCATTACGTGTCCGGCGCGCCCGTCGACTGCAACATGAAAGCGAAGCTTTCGGCGGAAGACTTGCAGAGGATCAAGGAGGCCGTGCGGTCGTCGAAGCCCGCGGCGTGGCGCGACGGCTACAGCGACAAGAAGAACCCCGTCTGCTGCGACCAGCCGACGACCCGCCTCAGGATGCGCTGGCGCGACGCGCGTGACGCCTCGCGCAGCTACAGCACCTCCTGGTATCCGGGCAGCTCCGAGCTACGGCCGGGCGACCTGACAGGGGTGGCGGAGGTGGCGCAGGAACTCTGGAGCAAGGTGAGCGCGCGGTGCGTGGCGGGCGAGGCCAACGAGTAAGGATTGAGGAGATGTACGAGCTGAAGGTGCGCTCGCGCCAGCGCGAGCAGTTGGTCGAGTTCACGGACGAGGTCCGGCGCAAGCTCGAAGAGTCTGGCGCACGCGAGGGCGTCTGCTTCCTTTACGTGCAGCACACCACGGCCGGCCTGACCATCAACGAGAACGCCGACCCGGACGTGCCCCGCGACATGCTTCACGCGCTGCGCACGCTGCTGCCGCAGCACGGAATGAATTTCCGCCACGGCGAGGAGAACTCCGACGCGCACATCAAGGCCAGCATCGTCGGCTCAAGCGCCGCCGTCCCGTTCAGCGGCGGCCACCTCCTCCTGGGCCGCTGGCAGGGCATCTTCCTCTGCGAGTTCGACGGCCCGCGCGAGCGCAAAGTCATTATGAAAATAATGCTGAGTGCGGAATGATGAATGATGAATTAAATAGGCTTTGCCCGAAAAGTCCACTTCTCGGATACTTTTCGGGTAGATTATCAGTCTACCCGAAAAGTGCCCTCCGCTTCCTGCCAGAGTGTCGGCTCAATTCCAAGCTCAAAGATTGCCTGCACGATCACACAAAGATTGTGACACAGCACTTTCAATAGAACCTCGTTGACCTGCGCCGCCCGCGTCTTGCTCCGCAACCGCTCTCCGAACTTCGCCTTTATCATAGCAAAGGCCATCTCGACATTTGAACGCTTATGATAGTGTGCGTCAAACTCTTCTTCGTGATACTTGAAGAAGTGGAACATTCGCGCCCACAGGCCCGTCTTGTCCTTGTAGCTGCGCCAGTGCTTCTCCGTCATGTTCCTCTTGAAAGGGATGAACGGCTGCGCGCCGTTGTCAACGACAAGCCGAAGATTAGACAGCCCCGAATACGCCTTGTCAGCACTAACCTCTTTCATCTTTTTATGGGGGTTTGCGCTCGATAGTGAACGTGATTTTGACGGAGAGAAACGTGATAGTGAATCCCGCCTTGATGTAGCCTATTTTGTCCTTCATGTCGCTTTCCTTTCTTTGCTGGCGGGATTTCTTGCGTGCGTTATAGGGCTATGCTATAAACACACGTAGAGCGTAACGCCAATATGCGCTCTGTTTGAAAACTGGCGGCGAGTATCCGATTCGGACGGATGGCACGGTAGGATCAGTACCGTGCGCCGGGTTCTCGGCCCGGTGCAATAAGCCACTCTGCCAACTCGCCTTACTTAGTCAATCAACCAACTAACAACTTGAAAGCCTTTGAGACTCACGATCTCAGGGCTTTCGTGTGCCCTCCTAACACAACAGCCATCGCCTCGGCTGACCCTCCGAAACAATGGCTGTTGTAGGCTCTCACGACGACGCGCGGCGCGAGAAGATTGATTTCATTCGTCGGGGTCAGACGACGGCAACACGGCAGAGAAAAACGCCGCCGAGTTACGGCAGCGTTTGTACAGCATTCTTAAGAATCCTGCTTGGATATGTATGTCCAGAATAAATAGGAATTAGTTCTTGCTGGACACGCTTATAGCCTCGTTCTTCAAATCATCAAATTCATACCCGCCAGATTCTAGCCAAGCGTTTAAAGTGGTGCGCGATATATTCATTTCACCAGCGACCGCCTTCTTATAGATTTTGTCCTCAGCTAGAACTTCACTTTTGGCCCTCTCTCTACGGTAAATCGCGCTCATCGCGTTTATTATCAACTTTCTGTGTTCTGTATTCTCGCGGTTTTGCTGTTCTGCGGTTTTCTTATTCTTTACTCCCGGAGTCCGTCCGATGAGCCCAGTCGGTATATGCAGTAACTCAAGTTGCTTTAGGGCCTCCTTTATACGCGCGCGTTTCTTATCGCCAACCGCCTTCACTATAGATTTAAGCTGAGTCTTAACTACTTCATTTACTTTCTCCGCAATCCTTTCTTTCTCAGGAGGGTAGTGTGCATGAGCGAGTGCGTGAAAAAAGCCCCCTGCGGTCACGAACCTAGTGTCATTAAAACCTTCTTCAAACACCGCGAATTGCAGCGACATAAGGTAGGGGATCATCGCACTCATAGCAGAATGAGCCAGATACCGAACAATTGCGTCTCGCTCTATGGGCTTTCTTGTACCGAAAAAGCCGTTGTCGGCGGCTTCGTCGTACATCTTCTCGCACTCAGGGAAAATCGCTAGGAGGATGTTGTCCAGCCGATAGTAGCAGGCAAATCCTCCCCACCCATTCTTCATAAACGCTTGGAATTGCAGAACTGGAAAGCCGTCTTGATAAACGATCTGAGAACCTTCTTGTGGCCCTCCGAGTACCGGGCTCAGAGAATACTCGTCAAGCACCATCTTCAATATTTCAGCGGGGCTTTCCTTACCCGTGAAGCGGTCTTCCATAGTGGTCTCCCTGTGGCCTGTTCCCTGAAGAGGATTCGGCTCGCCCGCCGCGTCAGGGATGTCGCAGCCTTTCCTCTCGTTAGCTAGACGTGAGTAAGGCGAGCCGAAACTTGTTTGCCGTATTATATACTCCGCACGGCGAAAGCGAGGCCGCCGCGCGCTTCTCAGGCAAGCGGCTCACGCGGCGGCCCTCCGCACAACCCGACTCTCACCCTCCGAGCGGGCGTGCGAGATCGTTAGCGGCGTTTCTTGGCTGGTTTCTTCTTCAAACGCGCGAGGCTCACAGCGACCTTTCCAGATTCATCTACGCGGAAGATCAAGCGGTCGCCCGGTCGTGCGCTTATGTGCTTGAGGAGCGGGGCAGGAACACGCCCGCGAGTGAGGCCCGTATCCTCTGTAACTTTGGATTGGTACTCGTCTCGTTTTCTCATGTGAAGAAATGGCGCGCTTTGGTAAGATGGCGCGCGGTCTGTTTGAAAATCTAGCGACGGCTACATGCGACGCCTCAGAACCTCAGAGTGAGCTATGAGCATCGCCGTTGAGAAAAGGACTCTCACGGCGAACGGTTTGAGCGAACGCATTGTAGGGACAAATAGCCTCGAAAGCAAGTTAAAAGCGCGCGTCTCAGAAGGAGGTAACTCCTGATGGGGCGGTTTTCGCGCGAAAAGCCGAACCGTTTGGCTGAGAAGCTAACTCAGATTCGGACTGAGCTTGGCCTTTCGCAGAACGAGATTGTCAGCCGGATGGGATTGACGGAGAGATTGAACAGAGACGACATCTCAAAGTATGAGCGCGGAGTGCGCGAGCCGTCTTTGCTCGTGTTGCTTCGCTATGCTCGCGCGGCTGGCGTTTGCCTTGATACGCTAGTTGACGATGAGCTTGATCTGCCCGCACGATTGCCAGCCAAGCCGAAGCACGGCGGCAAGTGACTTTTCGGGTGAATTGTCACGAGCCGCCTACTTTTCGGATGAGTAGCACTTTTCGGGTACTTTGCGGGCAAAGCCAATTAAAAACAACTGGTCTTTAATTCATCATTCCGCACTCCGCATTCCGCATTGCAGTTCAGAGTGTTGCTTCGATCATCTGTGCGAGTTGGAAGAATTGCGGCGCATCCACGGCGGCGCTGAAGCCCATCTTGGTCGGGCGCGGCAGTGTTGCGACGACGAGTTGGGAGCCTCCATTCTCGCCGGGGACGATCTTGCAGAACCGCTTGATCTTCAGCGTGAGTCCGCCCGACTGCGACTCGACACGGGCCAATTCGTTGGCGAGCTTGACGAGGTCGCCGTTGCCGTTGAGCCGCTCGCTCGCGGGGTCGCCCTTGAACTTCGACTTGCCGAAAAACTTCGGGTCTTCGAGATATATCTCGCCGCCGACGGGCTTGGCGAGCGGCGTCGAGTAGAGCAGCAGGCCGGCGTGCGAGCCGACGCCCTGGCGGTTCATGGAGAGTCGCAGGTGAACCGGCCTGGGCTGTGCGAAATCGAAATGCAGGTTGAAGAGGATGTCCGACTTGCCGCCGAGCAGCCCGCTCGCTATGTCGCCGAAGAACTTGCCGGCCGACATCTCCCCCGCGTTGCCGTCTTCGACCTGATACGGGATGGGGGCCTCAGACCCGACCTCCTCGCGTATCTTCTCCTCGACCTTCGGGCCGATTTCCGCGACGTCGTGTGACGTGTATGCGAGATTATTCATTTATCTTCCTCTCCTTGAGAAGTGTGTGTGTGACCTGAATTGGCGCGAGAGCTTGCCTGCCCGGATGGTTCGGAAAAAGATTGGAGTTGTGTCGGGATGCGGGACGATAACGCCGGCCGTCGCCGCGAGTCAAGTTTTTTGGCGCGGTGAATGAGTATGAGAAAGCCCCCTGTCTACGACCGCCTGGCGAAGCACTACGAGCGCGTGATGGGACCGTTCGACCGTAGGTTTCTGACCGGCTTGCGCGCGCGCGCACTGGCCGCGCTTCCAACGGACGGGCGCGTCCTCGAAGTCGGCGCGGGCACAGGGCTCAACTTCCCTTTTTACCCGCGCGGCGCGCGCGGCGTGGCGAGCGAGTTCAGCGGTGAGATGCTGTCAATCGCGCGCGGCAAAGCGGAGAGGCCCGCGGGCGTGTGCCTCGTGCAGGCACGCGCCGAGCAACTCCCTTTCGCCGCCGCCTCGTTCGACGCGGCGTTTGCGACGCTGGTCTTCTGCTCCGTCACCTCGCAGCGCGAGGCGTTCGCGGAGTTGCGCCGCGTGGTCCGGCCGGGAGGAACCGTCGTCCTCGTGGAGCACGTCCGCCCGCCGGGGCTGCTCGGCTACGTTTTCGACGCGCTTAGCCGCCTGACCGTCGCGCTGATTGACGACCACTTCAACCGACGCACCGCGCAGGAAGCCGCACGCGCCGGCCTGCGCCTCGAACGCGTCGAGAGCCGCGCGCTCGGCATCTTCAATCTCATCGTCTGCCGGAACGAAGGGATGAGGGATGAGGGAGGAATGATTCGAGTTGAGTGACACATCTTTCAGCCCTCAGCCCTCAGCCCTCAGCCCTTCCGTCGTCGTCGGCTGCCAGGGTTGGAACTACGACGACTGGGTGACGGGGGCGGGCGGTCGCGTCTTCTACCCGCGCGGCACGCGCTCGGCCGCGATGCTCGAAGTCTACAGCCGCGCGTTCGAGACGGTCGAAGTTGACTCGACCTTTTACGCCATCCCGCCGCTCTCCACTTTTGAAAACTGGGCCAAACGCACGCCGCCCGGCTTCACCTTCTCCCTCAAGCTGCCGCAGGAGATCACGCACGAGCGCGCGCTCGGAAGCGGGAGCGCGGAACTGCTCGCAGAGTTCTCTGAGCGCGCCCGCGCGCTAGGGGAAAAGCTCGCGTGCGTGTTGATACAACTGCCGCCGCAGTTCGAGTTGACGGCCGCAGCGGGCAAGAGCCTGCGCCAATTCATCCCGCGCCTGCCGCGCGACATACGTTTCAGCGTAGAGTTTCGCAGCTCCTCATGGCTCAAGCAGAGCGTGCTGGACTTTCTGGCGGAGCACGGGGTCTCGCCGGCGCTGGTGGAAGGCCAGTGGATCGCGCCCGAAGACAACTGGCAGTTGGCCGAGGAGTTAAGCGCAGACTTCGTCTACGTCCGCTGGATGGGCGCGCGCAACCTGACGCGCTTCGACGTTGTCCAACGCCCGCAGGACGAGAACCTCCAAGCCTGGGCCAAAACCATCTCGCGCCTGACGGAGCGCGCCGCGCTTACTTACGCCTACTTCAGCAACTTCTACGAGGGCCACGCGCCCGCCAGCGCCAACAAGCTTAAGCGCCTGCTCGGCCAACGCGCCGTCGAAGCCGCCGACCTGGAAGACCAGCCGTCCCTCTTCTAGCGGCAAAGCGTTAACGCTCGGTCCGCCGCACGCGTCCTAATCACGCGTCAATTAATCGTGGGAGCAAATTCTTCATGAAGTCATTCGTGTTCTCCTCGTTGTTAATGCCTCTGATTATGGTCGGCTCTCTCTTGCATCAGGAGAGCGGCGCGGTGGTCGGGCGAAAGACCTATGACTTCCCCTCGTATGAAAAGGCCGTCGAGGCGACGGACGTAGAGAACTACGCGGAGCGCGACGCTTACGAAAGGGCCGTCGCGGATAGAAACTTCGAGCTTCAGAAGCTGACCTACCTGAGCGACGGATTGAAAGTCACGGCTTACCTCTATAAGCCCGTGCGTACCGGCGGACAAAAACTTCCAGCCATCATCTTCAACCGCGGGAGCGTCGTGCGCGGCGACATCGCGCCCGAGTTGGTCGTGTTCTTTCACCGCCTCGCGTCCGAAGGCTTCGTCGTCCTGGCCCCGCTGCTCAGGCAGAGCGACGGCGGCGAGGGGAAAGATGAAGTGGGCGGCGCGGACATGAACGACTTGATGAACGTCGTCCCTGTGGCGAAGGCGCTTGGGTACGTGGACGCCGACAATTTGTTCATGTACGGCGAGTCGCGCGGCGGGATGATGACCTACCAGGCCGTCAGGAGAAAGTTTCCGATGAGGGCGGCCGCCGTGTTCGGGGCCTTC
Organism: uncultured Acidobacteriota bacterium; assembly: GCA_963848875.1. Taxonomy (GTDB): domain Bacteria; phylum Acidobacteriota; class Blastocatellia; order Pyrinomonadales; family Pyrinomonadaceae; genus QHXM01. The sequence continues at coordinate 330,009 of CAWKFJ010000005.1, read as the reverse complement.
ACGAGTTTGCAGGAACTCGTGGACGAACACCCGCAGCAGTACACGCCGGCCCTCTTCAAACAACTCTGGCCCGATTACGAAACGCGCAAGAATGAGCTGTTCGAGACAAGGTCGGCCGTCCTCTGGGCAGACCAGTTGAACGTCCCGCTGCTCATCATGCACGGGGGCGACGACAAGGGGCTCAACCCCGCCCACTCGCTAAATTTGGCACAGCGTTTACAGAAGGCGGGCAAGGTTTACGAGCTGCTCGTGTACGCGGGGGACAATCACATCCTGGCGCGGAATCAGGAGGACAGGGACCGGCGAGCCATCAGGTGGTTCAAAAAATATCTCAAAGGATGATTAGCCTGAGCCGTCGGTCAGGTTCTTCATCACTTCGGCGAATCTCTCCACATCCTCGCGCGTCCTCTCCATCGCGCGGCGGCTGTCCAGGTAGGCTTTCCAGTGCGGCGTGTTCGTCAGGGCCCTGGTCGTGTCCTCGTCGAGCGTCTGCGCCATCAGCGCGATGAGGTCGCTGACGACGCGCGTGTGTTCGAGCAGCGACGAGATGATGTTGTAGGCAAGCCGCGCCTGCTCTAAGTCCAGGTCGCGCGATGAGGACGACGGCGCCGTCTCGGGAAGTTCTTCACTCACGCGCCAGCCTCCCCAGCCTCCGATGCCTCGTACCAACTCCCGCGCACGAAGGGGAGCGGCGTGACGTGCGCCGACTCCTGTGCGACGCGCAGTTCTGTGCCAGGGGCCAGGTAATCGTACTTGACGTAGCCGAGCGCGATGGAGCGGCCGAGCGCAGGGCTGTAGGCGACGGAGGTGAGGCGGCCGATTTGTTGGCCGTCCGGCGTCTCAACCTTGTCGTCGCGCACGGCCTGCGCGCGACCGTCGAACGCGAGGCCCGCGAGCCGCTTGGCGACGTGGCCGCGCCAGTGTATGCGCGCGATGATCTCCTGGCCCACGTAGCAGCCTTTTGTAAAACTCACGGCGTCGTCCGGCGCGGCTTCGAGCACGACGTTCGTCTCGTCCATGTCCAGGCCGTAACGCGGCAGCCCCGCCTCGACGCGCAGCACCTCAAGCGCCTCAAGACCCACGGGCCGCGCGCCCGCCGCGACGAGCGCGTCCCAGAGCGGGGCCGCGCCTTCTGCGCCGACTATCAGGTCAAAGCCGTCCTCGGCCGTGTGCGTCGCGCGGATGACGTGAAGCTCCTGGCCGTCCCACTGAGTTCCTGCGTGGACGCGCCCGCGCGCGGTCGTGGCCGCGTCTTCGCCGAGCGCCGCCCTCAAGACCTCTGCCGCGTGCGCGCCCTGCACGGTGACGAGCGCAGTCTCACCCGTCGTGTCGTGGACGCGGAAATCGCCCGCGAGCGTGAAGCGTTCCAACGACTTCAACACGCGCTCGTGCGTGGCCGCCTCCGTGTCGAAGAGGAACCTGTCAGGCCCGAAGCGCAGGACGCGCGCCAGCGCGACGAGCCGCCCTTGCGCGTTCGGGAAGGCCGCGTTCATCCACGCGCCCTCTTCCAAAGCCTTAATGTCGTTGGTAATGAGGCCGTTCAGGAACTGCACGGCCTCCGAGCCGCCGACCTCTATGCGCCCGCGCGAAGACAGATCGCTCAAGCCGGCCCCGCCCTCGCGCACTATTGCGTACTCGCCCGCCGCATCGCCGTAAGACGCAGGCGCGCGCCAGCCGTCAGCTTCCGCCATCGTCGCGTCGAGCCGTTCGTGCGTCTCGTCGAGCGGCGATTTGCGAACTGCGATTTGTTCCGTTGCTTCGGCCATCTTGCTTGAGCCCCGTTAGGGGCGACTGAAAATAGCCCAGCACTTCAGTGCTGGGAATCGTGCCCGAAATTTGATTCGAGTCCCGTAGGGACGGCCGAAATCTTCAGTCGTCCCTACGGGACTCGATGATTATTATCGTCGTGTTCCCAGCTGAAGTGCTGGGCTATTTTCAAATGTCCCTGACGGGACAAATGAAATCATCTGGCCTTTGCCGTCACTTCTGCCGTCACTTCAATTTCGTCAGTTCTTCCCTCAGGCGGCTGTAGTCGGCGGCGTCGCCGGCCTTGAACTCAAGGTTGACGTAGCGGACGACGCCCTCTTTGTCTATCAGGTAGATGGTGCGCTTGTTGTAGCCCGCGCCCTCGTTGTAGCTCGCGTAGAGGCGCGCGACTTTGTGGTCGTGGTCGGAGAGGAGCGGGAACTGTAGCTTATGAAACTTGGCCCATTCCTGGTGCGAGAAGACGTAGTCGCCGCTGATGCCGAGCACCATCGCGTTCAGCTTCGACAGCTCCGCGAAGGTGTCGCGCAGCGTGCAGACCTCTTTGGTGCAGCCGCCAGACCAGTCGGCGGGGTAGAAGGCCAGGATGACGTTCTTGCCGCGCAGGCTCGACAGCGCCATGTGCTCTTCGGGTTTGAGATAAATCTGCTCCTGCGTCGCGTAAGGCAGACGGAAATCCGGCGCGGCCTGCCCGACCTTCGGCGCGCTCGTGTCAACGTCGCTGTCGCCTGCGGGCGCGGCGGCGCGGCCGCTGTTGGTCGCGTTCGCCGTGTTGATACCGCCTTGCGAATTAGCCTGCGCGCACCCGGCCAGTATCAGGCCGCAGGCCGCGATCAGAATCACGGCGCGGGCCGCTGAAAATTTCTCAAGCATCGTTTTCATCTTCGAACCTCACTTCTTTCGAGCGCGCGGGCGATTGATTGGTAGTCGCGCAGTTGCGCGTCCTCGCGCCTGTGCGAGGCGAGCACCTGCGGGCTCGGGTGGTAGACGGGGACGAGTAAGCGCCCGTTCCACTCGTGTACGCCGCCCGCGTTTTCCTTCAGAGTCAACTCATGATACTCAACCAGCCTGAGCGCAGCAAGCGAGACCGCGCCGAGCGTGACGACCACGGGCGGCTCTAAGATTTCGAGCTGGCGGCGCAAGAATGGCGAGCAGTTGAGGACTTCCGCCGCGGTCGGCTTGCGATTCGCGCCCGTCTCCCTGCGCGGGTTGCAGAGCGCGGCGTTGGTGATGAAGATTTCCTCGCGCGCGAGGTTGATGGAGGAGAGGTAGCGGCCGAAGTTGCGCCCCGATTGGTCGCCGGAGAAGGGGACGCGCGTGCGGTCGCCGCCCTGGCGGCCAGGCGCTTCGCCTATGAAGAGGACGCGCGGGCGCAAAGTCCCGTTGCGCTCGCTCAAGACCGCGCGCCGTTCGCACATCGCCGGGCACAGGCGGCAGGCGGCGGCCTCGACCACGAGCGACGCGAACAATCTCTCTCTAGCCTGTCTCCGCGTCACTTCCTTGAGATGGAGGCCCCGCCGCTCACGTTCTCGCTGACGTTCTTCGGCTCGCCGTAGTAGTTGACCGTGCCCGCGCCCGACGCGCTGACCGTCAGGTCTTCCGACGCGTAGACGGTGGCCTCGGCCGCGCCGCTGGAATTGACGGAGACTTTCTCGGAGCGCAGCTCTTTAGCATCCACCTCGCCCGCGCCGGACAACTGTAGATCGAGCGTCTTCGCCTCGCCGGAGATTTTGAGGAGGCCAGCGCCGGAGGTCGAGATGTTGAAGTCGTCGCTCTTGACGTTTGAGACGACTATGTCGCTCGCGCCCGAAGACGCGATGGCGTCTAACTGCTGGACAGAGATGCGCAGGCGGATCGGGCGGCTGGTCGAGATCGGCTCATCGTTGTAGATGTGCAGCACGCCGTCTTTGACCTCCGTTCGGACGCGCGGGAGCAGGTTGTCGTCGCCCTCTATCTCCAGCCCCGGCTGCTGCTGCGCGGCAATCTCCACCTCGTAAGCGCCAGAGACGTTGACGGCCTTGAAATCCCCGACCGTCCTCTTCTCGGCCTTCGCCTTCCCGGACCCGTTCAGCCCCTTGCCGCGAAACAAGCCCCCGTGGCACCCACCCAACAAGACCGACAAGGCAAGCAAGCAGACTATTCTCTTCATACGCGCCTCCGATTAGTTTCCTTTGACCAGCACCGAGTTGGTGTTGCCCTGGCCGTCGTTCTCACTTTCGGGGTTGGCCGGGTCCGTGATCCAAATGCCGTCTATGACGAACTTGTACGTATATTTCCCTGGCTTGAGGTCTACGCGGCAGAGCCACTCGTTTCCCTCCCTGGCGCATAGGGTCTGCGACTGGTTCCAGTTGTTGAACGTCCCGGCCAGCGCCACGATTTTAGCATCCGGGTAGCCCTTGAGCTTGAACGTCGTGTTGCCCTCGACACTCGGCGGCGGCAGGTTCAGCTTGCGCGCCAAGGCGTCGGCCGGCCTGACGTTGCGAATCAGCACGCCCGTCACCTCGCCCTTCTCGTCCTTCTGGAAGATGAAGCGCACGTCGCCGCCGTCGTCGAAGTCTAAAAACTCCGTCTCGGAGAGGGCCACGAATTTGTGCCGGTCGCTGTGCGAAGGTTTTATCAGCAGCTCGCCGCCATCGGCCGTCACGTCGAAGACGATGTTGCCGAGCTTCGGGTCCAGCTCGTACCTGCCCACGTAACGTGCGAGAAGTTGCGCATCAATTTTCGCCGCCGCCGGCATGACGATCTTGTCCGCGAGGGCGAGGCGCGCGAGCCGCGTCTCGATCTGCGTGGTCGGCGTGCTGTTCTCAAGGTTGCTGAGGACGATGAAGGTGGCGCGCTCGGCGGGGAAGCGGGCCATGTAGGTGTTGAAGCCGTTGATGCCGCCGCTGTGCCCTATGCGCCGGAGCTTGAACTGCGTGTCCACGCCGATGCCGTAAGCGTAGAAGTCTTTAACCACAGTGAGCATCGCGTCGAGCGACTTCTGCGCGAGCAGTTTCCCGCCGAAGAGTCCCTGGTCCCAGCGGTAGAGGTCTTCAACGGTCGAGTAGAGCGCGCCGGCCCCGTGCGGGATGGTCATGTCCAGGTAGGGCGCGTTGACGAACCCTGTGGGGCCGAATCTGTAGCCGGAGGCGCGGCGCTTGATGATCTCGCCCGGAATCTCCACGCCCGTGTCGTTCATGCCGAGCGGCGCGAAGACGCTCTCGCGCATGAAGTCTGCGTAAGTCTTGCCGGAGGCTTTTTCGACGATGGAGCCGAGCAGGATGTAGCCCGAGTTGCTGTAGTCGAAGCGCTCGCCCGGCTTGAACTCAAGCGGCTTGTCCCTGAAGCGCGCGATTATTTCGGGGAGGGTCGTGGGCGCCGCCATCGTCTTCTGGTAGTCGGGGAAGGCCGTTAAGTTGGGGATGCCGGAGGTGTGCGTCAGCAGGTGATGAATCGTGATGGAAGCCCAGGCCGCCGGGCAGTTCTCGACGTACTTGCAGACAGTGTCCTGGACGCCTAGCTTGCCCTGCTCCTGCAAGAGCAGGATGGCCGCCGCGGTGAACTGCTTTGTGATAGAGCCGAGGCGGAACCTCGTCTGCGGCGTGTTGGGGACTTCCAGTTCCACGTTGGCGAGCCCGTAGCCCTTGCTCAGGAGCACGCGGCCGTCGCGCGCCACGAGCACCGCGCCGCTGAAGCGGTTCTGTTTGACGAGCCCGTTCAGGTAATCGTCAACCTGCGCAGCCCACTCTGGCGCGGGAGCGGTCTGCGCCGCGCTGGTGGCGACGGCGACGAGCAAGAGCGCGACGAGCGCCGCAGCCCGCTTGATTCCAACCCTGATCGTGTTCATGGCTCTTTCATCCTCAGCTTTCGTGAGACGATTGGTTGCTTATGCCATACGAGACGGCGCGGACTTGTGTTCGTGTCATTAAGTATAACGACGGATGTGGCCGTTTCTTACAAGCCACAAGGAAAACCAGCTTCAACCCTTTGCGCCTTCCGTTTTTCTTTTGTTGCGCCTTTGCGAGAAATGCTTTTTCACGCAAAGGCGCAAAGACAAGACGTAAGGCGCAAAGGGTTGAGTCTTTAGTGAGTCTTCTCCTTGAGCCCGTCGCCTAGCAGTCTGATGCCGAGGACGAAGAAGAAGATGGCGAAGGCGGGCGCCAGCAACACGAGCGGTTGGCGGGCCAGGAGGTTGCTGTCGCCGGCCTCGGCCAACATGCTGCCCCAGCTCGCCTCCGGCGTCTGCGGCCCCGCGCCGAAGTAGGAGAGCGCCGTCTCCGTCAGGAGAAAGAACGGGACCATCAGCGTCACCTGGACGACGAGCGGGCGCGCCGCGTTCGGCAGGATGTGGCGGAACAGGATGCGCGCCTTCGAGAGGCCCAGGCTCTCTGCCGCCAGCACGAACTCGCGCTGGCGCAAGGCCAGCACCAGCCCGCGCGTCAGCCGCGCCATCTCGGCCCAGCCGATGAGCGCGAAAATCGAGATCATCAGCGCCGCGGCCTTCCAGAGCGGCAGCGCCAGCGGGAACGCCGCGCGCGCCGCCAGAATCAAGACCAGCGCCGGCAGCGCCATCATCGCGTCGGCCACGCGCATCAGGACTGCGTCCAGGACGCGCCCGCCGAAGCCAGCCACACAGCCCAAAAAGATGCCGAGCGCGCTCGCCAGGAGCGTCCCCACGGGGCCTACGATGAGCGAGAAGCGCGAGCCTATCAGGAGGCGCGAGAAGCGGTCGCGCCCCTGGCTGTCTGCCCCCAGCAGCCGCAGGCGCGTCACGTCTTCAGAGTCGCCGGGATTGAGGCCGAAGAGGTGCCTCCGGGCCTGGAAGACGCCGAACAGTCTGTACGAGTAACCCGGCGTGAAGAAGAAGACCGGGTAAGCCTTCGACGTGTCCTCCGCGTAAGTGCGCTGCATAGGGTCAGCCAGCCTCCGCTCGTAAACGAAGGGCCACGCGTGCCAGTGACCCTCAGCGTCGCGGAAGCGGACGGGAGTTGGCGGCGACTGCTTCTCCCACCTGGACTGCGTGCGGTAGTCGTAAGGGGCCAGGAAGTCCGCGAAGATGGCGACTGCGTAGAAGAAGATGATGAGCGAGAGGCCCGCGACGAACCGCTTGCGCCGGCGCACGAACCTCAGCCCACGCCTCAGGCGCGAGGCGGGCAGCCGCTCCGCAAGCTCGTCCGTTCGTTCAGCCTCTACGTTCATCTTCACTCTCACGCGCGCAGCCGCGGGTCATTCAGTCTGAGCAATATGTCCGCGACGAGATTGCCGACGAGCACGGCCGTCGAGGTGACGAGCACGACACCCATCAGCAACGGCACGTCGCGGCTGGAGAGCGCCTGCACGCTCAGACGGCCGAGCCCCTCGCGGCCGAACACGCTCTCGACGACCACGGACCCGCTGACGAGGCCGCCGAAGCTGTAACCCGAAATCGTAATCAGCGGGTTGAGCGCGGCGCGCAGGGCGTGGCGCAAGATCACGACCTTCTCCGAGAGTCCCTTGGCGCGCGCCACCTGCACGAACTCTTCGCGCAGCGCCGCCGCCAGCCCGTCACGCGCCTGCGCCAGCAAGGTGGCGATCAGCGGGACGGCGAGCACGAACGCGGGCACAAGCAGGCTCAGGAAGGACGAGGCAAGTCCCACAGACTCTCCCCCGATCTGGAAGGCAGAGGTCCGCACGGCGAAAGCCAGGCCGATGAGCGCCAGCACGATGCGCGGCGTCGAAGACGCGAGGATGATGAGAGCGCCGCACAGCTTGTCGAACAGGCCGCGCGGCCGCCGCGCCGCTATTGATCCGAGCGTGAGGGCGAACAGACTCGCCAGCAGGAACGCGGTAATTGCGAGCGAGAGCGTGCGCGGCAGGTTACGCCGCAGGACGGCCGCGACCGGCTCGCCGCTCGACATCGACTTGCCCATGTCGCCGCTCACGACCCCCGCGAGCCAGCGCTTGTAGCGTACCGCCAGCGGCTGGTCTAATCCGTAGAAGTAGCGCTGCCTGTCTAACGTCTCCTTGTTCACGCGCGCGTCGTTCTGCAAGGTGGAGAGCGCGTCGCCGCCCGCGGCCGCGAGCATGACGAACGTCAGGACGGAGACGACCAGCAGGACGACCAGGCCCTGGAGCACTCTTGAGAGAATCAGTTTCAGCACGGGCGGAGTCTGTCAGCCTCTTGCGGCTACGGAAAAGTTCAGAAGTTATCTACCATCTATCCGCGAGCGGCGACAAGAGGCGTGCTTCATCCGTCAGCCATTTGATTACGTCAGCGCCTTCAGGGACGCGCAGACGATGGCGGGTTTCGTCACGACCATCATGGCCAAGTCCGGCCTCCGAGAATAGCCTCGCAACCCCTTTCGCCTCGCGGCCCTTTGACAACGGGGCCGCGAGGCGATAAGTTCTTATCACTCACTGTAAAAATTTAATCGCGAGGAGAAAGCTGTATAGCTTATGGCTAAGAGTGGGCATAAGGGCATCAGCCGTATTGATTGCCCGGAGCGAAAGACTGTCGGGTGGTACGTGCGGGTCAGGCTCGGGAACGTCACCAAATCGAAATTTATCAGCGACAAGGCGCACGGAGGCAAAGAGTCCGCGTTGGAGCGGGCCGTCGAGTGCCGCAACCAGTTGGAGCAGGAGCTGGGCAAGCCGCGCACGGACTGGGTCGTCGTCGGCGAGAACCCGCGCAACAAGAGCGGCATCGTCGGCGTGCGCCGCGCCGTCAAGAAGTACAAGGGCAAGGACGGCAAAATCTATCTCAACGAGGTCTACGAAGTTTCCTGGAACGCCGGGCGCGAGAAGCGCGGGCGCACCTCCGTCTCCATCACCAAGTATGGCGAGGCCGCCGCGTTCCGCCGCGCCTGCGCCATCCGCCGGCAGAAGGAACAACTGATGTACGGCAAGGTGGTCGTCAGCAAGTGGGCGCAGGCGCTCGGCAAAGTCTGCGCCGCATAACACCTCAAGCGAGCCGGAAGGAAAAGCAATGCGGAATGCGGAATGCGGAATGATGAATTAAAATCAGGTTGTCTTTAATTCATCATTCATCACTCCGCATTCCGCATTGCCTTTCGTCCGCATCCGTGATTGAATCCGCCTCGATGAAAATTTCAATGCCGAGACGTTTATCCCTTTTCGCTCTCCTCGCTCTGCTCCTGCTCCTGGCGGGGGCCTGCCAGCAGCCGCCGCAGCCTACGTCGAACGCGACGCAGACACAGCAGCAGCCGTCGCGCGAGCGCGTCGTCGGCACGCGCGGCGGCTCCATCACCTACCGCCTGACCTCGCCGCCGCAGACGCTGAACTACCTGCTGGCGAAAGAGGAGTCTTCCATCATCCTGGGCTTCTACCTGCTGGGCGGGCGGCTCGTGGAGTTTGACCAGGATCAGCAGAAGCACGTCCCCGGCCTGGCCGAGTCCTGGAAGTGGGCCGACGACAAGCGCACGCTCGAAGTCACGCTGCGCAGCGGATTGAAATTCTCCGACGGGCACGCGTTGACGGCCGACGACGTGGTCTTCACGATGCGCGCCCTCTACGACGAGCGCACGCAGTCGCCCATCTTCCGCGACACGATGCTCGTCGGCGGCAAGCCAATCGAGACGACCGCCACGGACCCGCAACACCTACGCATGGTCTTCCCCGAAGCGGTCGCCGCGCCCGAAGGCTATTTGTCTAACGTCGCCGTGCTCCCGCGCCACGCCCTCGAAGAGGACCTCAACAAGGGGACTCTGAAGGACGCCTGGAGCATCACGTCCGACCCGCAGCGCGTCATCAGTGCAGGCCCCTTCACGGTCGAGGCCGTGACGCCCGGCGAGCGCGTCCGCCTGAAGCGCAACCCGAACTACTGGAAGAAGGACTCGGCCGGCAATCAGCTCCCTTACCTGGACGCGCTCGACATCGAAATCGTCGGCGACGCGAACAACGCCATCGCGCGCTTGCAGCAGAACACGCTCGACGCCATCGACCGCATCCGACCGTCCGACTACGCCGCGCTGCAAGCTCAGCAAGGCAGTGTGCGCGCCTACGACCTGGGGCCGGGTCTAGGCACGGATTACATCTGGTTCAACCTGAACGAGCGCACGCAGAACGGCAAGCCCGTCGTAGACCCTGTGAAGCGCGCGTGGTTCGTGGACCCGCGCTTCCGCCGCGCCGTCGCCCACGCCATCGACCGCAAAGCAATCGCCACTTCAAACCTGCAAGGTCTGGCGACGCCGCTCTACAGCTTCGTCTCGCCGGGCAACCGCGCGTGGGCCGCGGCGGACGTGCCGCGCGCCGAGTACGACCTGGCCCGTGCGCGCACGCTCTTGCAGGAGGCGGGCTTCGCCGTGCGCGGAACCGAGGAGGCTCCTGAGCTTTTCGACGCGAAGGGCAACCGGGTCGAGTTCACACTGATCGTGCCCGTCGAGAACCAGGCGCGCGTAGACATGGCAACGGTGATTCAGGAGGATTTGGGCCGGCTGGGCATCAAGATGCAGCCCGCGCCGATAGAGTTTCAGGCGCTAACGGCTCGCTGGTCGCAGTCTTACGATTATGAGGCCGTGCTGCTGGGGGCCGGCGTGTCGGACCCGGACCCGTCCTCCTACACCAACTTCCTGCAAAGCGCGAGCGGCAATCACCAGTGGTATCCGAAGCAGCCGAAGCCCGCGACCGAGTGGGAGGCGCGGCTCGATCAACTGGACGCGGAGCAGGCGCACGAGCTTGACCCCGCGCGCCGCAAGGCCATCTTCCGCGAAATCCAGGCCATCATCGCCGAGCAGATGCCGATCATCCCCATCGTCGCCCGCCACATCACCGCGGCCGCCAACACACGCATCGGCAACTACCGCCCCGGCACGATTCTTCCTTATTCACTGTGGAACGTCGAAGAGTTGTTTATCAGGCAGTAGCACAACATCCCCGGAGGGGATGAGCATGATAGCCAGAGGCAGAGCGAATGCGCGTGAGCGCATGAGCGCCGCCCCTGGAAAGATTGGCATAAAGAGTCCGACCCCGGAGGGGTCGTGTGACTTGAAGCATGAGTTGGCCGTTTTGGACATCTGATGCTTCCAATAACGTCAGGCAACCTAATCCTTCCTTACAGCAGTTCAAACGGTGAGGCCCTGCAAATGAGTGAGTTTGGTTTTTACCTTGCCTTTAGTGAATACCCATAATCTGATAGGCTAAGAAGGCACATGTGAAGAAATGGCTATTTCTTTACGAGCTGATAGAACATACTATAGGCTTACCCTCATGCTATGCTAAGTCTCTAAAGGGGCTTCCATAAGCGCCCTTGATCTAGTGAAAATCTTGGAAATTATGAAATAGGTTTATCGTCATTACCAAAACGATATGGCAGAACCTAAATTTACCGTAGATACCCACTTATTCCGTGAGCTTGGTCAACTCCTCGTTGGGCGGGATTCGACTGCCTTAGTGGAGCTAATAAAAAATTCTTATGATGCCGATGCCAACAAAGTAATCGTCGATGGTCAGAATTTAAGCGATGGGCGTTCCGGTCGGATAACTATCACAGATGATGGTGTCGGCATGGGGCTGGAGGCATTTAACCAAGGCTTCTTGCGTATTGCTTCCCGCATTAAAGATGACGGTGAGCGTAAATCAGTGCGTTATAAGCGCAGATACACAGGCGCAAAGGGCATAGGTAGGCTTGCTGCCCACAAGCTGGCGCGATTCATTCATATCTATTCAATCCCTGATGTAGAGGTTATGGATGAAGATGTGCGCCCTGTAGACGCTAGTATTGATTGGGATCTGGTAGAAGAAAAACAGACATTAGATGAGCTTCCTGGCTCCGGCGCAATCACAGTCAAAACCGAAAAACGACAGCCAAACACAACATCGGGAACAATCATTGAACTACGAAGATTGCGACGAAAGTGGACACCGACTGAGCGAGCCCGCTTTTTTGCTGAGGTCCAGACATTTTACCCGCCGAATGTTCTAGTCAATATTCCATCCTCAGCAATTGATAAAGAACTGCTTCTTTTCGAGCTGCCTAAAGTCAGAGATAGTCGTGCTTCTGATCCGGGATTTAGTGTTGAACTAACAGGGGAATTGGAATCTGGCGAAGATTATTGGCAAACTTTAGCTCAAGCTGCACAGTGGATAATAGAAATCGAAGCGCGGAAATCTGATTCAAAGATAGAGTTTAATATTGTACCTACTAAAAATGGACAACAACAATTCCCGGATGCTGAAAAGCGCAGCTACCTATTGGATCATCCTGATCCAAAGATTGGCCCATTCTTCCAGGCTCGCATACTAATCCGTGAAGGTGCTAAGGCAAAGGCTGAAGAAAAAACGTGGATGGGCCGTTCAAGTGGCATAAGAGTTTATATGGAAGGCTTTCGAGTCCTGCCATATGGCGAGCCATCCGATGATTGGCTATCAATTGATTCTACTTATACTAGCCGACCGAAAACGTTGAGCTATTTGTCTGAATTAGGCTTGGAAGATACCGAAGATAAGCAAGAGGGACTACTCTACTTGAGAAATACCTCATACTTCGGTGCGGTCTTTCTGACTCTTTCGCAAGCTCCTACTTTGCAAATGTTGGTTAACCGTGAGGGGTTCATTCCTGAGCAAGGGTATGAAAATCTTATTCAAATTGTTCGTACTGGCGTGGACCTTTCTGTGCGGGTACGAGCAGCAGCAAAGATAGAATCGCGTGGTGAGCGTCGAACGCAAAGGAGGTTGCAGGCTGCGGCCTCAGTCACCGTTGAGGAAGATCATTCACGGTTGAACTTACGGCAGGCTGTAGATCTGTCAGTGAGACGGGCGAGCGAACTAGCTAATGAGGCTCGTCGGCTCGCGGCTGCTGGAGATATTGATTCTGCACAGATTCGCATTAACCAGGCGGCAGCACAATTCTCACTCGGCTCCAAAACATCCGAGCGTTTGATGACAGAAGGGGCCATGCTGCGAATCCTTGCGTCTGTGGGAACTCAAATGACAGCCTTCGTTCATGAAATTAACGGAATATTGGGCTCGGCGATTGCCTTAGAGGGAGCGATCACAAGAATCAGAGAGGATACACAGTTACCCGCACCTGCAAGAAGTAGACTGGCTAAACTTCAAACCGCCATTGGTGATCTCCGCCGAAGTGTTGAGCGCCAAGCGTCATACCTCACCGATGTTGTATCGCCCGACGCTCGCCGCAGGCGATCGCGCCAAAAACTGGCTGAACGTTTTGACGCTGCAACTCGCCTCGTTGAGCATATTGCTCAGCGTAGGGGGATTCAAATAATTAACAATATCCCGCCTGAACTTAAATCACCGCCAATGTTTATGGCAGAGATCACGTTGGTCTTCTCAAATCTTCTCACTAACGCAATTAAGGCAGCCGGAAATGAAGGAAGAATTCGCGCGCATGGAAGAGTCGAGGAGGATGGATCCATTGTAATACAAATTGAAAATACTGGGGATGTTGTCAATCTAGAAGAAGGCGGAAGATGGTTCCTTCCATTCGAGTCAACTACTGTTGAGACCGACCCCGTATTAGGTCAAGGTATGGGTATGGGCTTACCGATCACTCGCAATATGTTGGAAGAGTATGGGGCGACAATCAATTTCGTTCGGCCCCATCGAGGGTATGCGACGGCACTCGAAATCACGTTCCCGAAATGAGGGTCATTGATGGATAAGCCGGAAACCTCAAACATATTAATTTTAGATGACCGGACTGACGAGCACAGTAGCATCAAGCTACAACTCGAACAATCGGACCATATCAGGGTCAAGGTTTTGCATCCTCAGGAGGTCACGGTCGAGGATTTACTAACTGCGCATCTGGTGCTTGTAGATTATCAACTAGAAGCTTGGCAAGAACGCAATAGCTTGGATGCAATTAGTTTAAAACCTCCTGACGGTCTGGCTTTAGCATCGGTACTGAGGCGGTATCTCTACGACCGCGAACAAGCTTCTCCTACGGCGTTCGCGCTTTACACTGGCAAAATCGAAAAGCTTGCACATCCGTTTCCGCCGGACTACCGCGAACATGCTCTCGCAAGCATTAACAATTTGGAATGGGTTTTCCAAAAAGCAAAGCCCGATACCCAAACATCAGTCGCAAGCCAGATTATCGAATTAGCAGATGCCGTATCAGTACTGCCTCAAAGTTGGTCTTCTGGTTCTGAGGGACAACCGATGCGACAACTGGCTGAGCTGCTTAATATCCAGTTTGATGAAGCACAGGATGAGCCATTATTAGCAGATGTCGAAGCATGTCTACCTCCTATCCATGAACTTTCGCAATGGAGTCACGGCCTTGCAGTGTTGCGTTGGCTGCTTCAGCGGATATTGCCTTTCCCTTGCTTTCTCTCAGATACGTTTCGGCTAGCTGCCCGCTTTCGTATTGACCATGAGGCTTTGCGTGACGCGCTTGGAGAGGGTAAACCCTTGCGGGAGAAACTGGACTCCTGCGCTTATAATGGGATACTTGCTAACTTCCTTGGCGAGCGTTGGTGGCGCTCAAGAATAGAGTCATTCTTGTGGGAAATAACTGAAGGAAACTCTGCCGATGTCAAAGCGGTACAGAGAGCAATCAAAGAGGCGGCACATGATGAATTACTACTGAGTACACCACCCGATCATCCCGTAGTGTGCGTGAATACTCACTATCAGCCCCTTAACACTTTTTACACGATGGAAGAATCCGTCCGGATTCGCCCTGATGACTGGCCTGCGTATGCAGATCAGGCTTGGACAACAATTGAGCTGGCGAGGAGCGAACCTAAGCTACATGCTCTCGTCATCCGTGAAGATTTGGAGCTTCTAGGATAAGATGCCAACTACTCCTCATTCAACGCCAATAGCTGATGCTCCCTACGATGGCCTCCTCTTCTCATTTGCCGATATGGAGAGGGAAATCGTGAATATGCGTCAGCTAGTAAGACAGTTCGTTACACGCACCTCGTATGAAAGAATAATTCTGGAGTGGCAACAACAACTCTCAAATTTTAAGATCAGACCACCAGGGAGTGTGCTGGGCTGGAACATTCCAGAAAACGATCCAATTCAAACGGTGGTCAGTGATGGGCAATACGAATCATCTGGTCGAAAAGGCAGGAAGGTGTTCGGGCGAGTAAGCGGTTCGTGGGAGATAAACATTCCTGATGTGGTTGGAAAGAAAAAAGGGAGTGCAAACAAATCATTTGTGTTGCTTGGATTAGCATCCACAAAGATAACTGTCTGGGCGCATTATGAAGATAAAGGACCGGAGGAAATAGCACGTTGGACAGTTGAGATCGGAGATGCCGCTTCACCCGGCTGCCACTTCCATACGCAGATCACTCTTGATGAAGTGGATAATAAATTCCCGGAATTCCTCTCTGTGCCGCGCCTGCCGGCTTTTCTACATACTCCTATGGACGCGCTGGAGTTTTTGCTGGCTGAGTTATTTCAGGAGGAGTGGTATCAGCACACATCTCGGGGAAATGATGCTCTCAATAACTGGGCAGGCTGTCAACGAAATCGTCTTGGGAAGTTACTCGAGTGGCAGTTGCAAAAGATAAAAGATACTAGCGGTTCCCCTTGGACTACTTTTAAGAGGAAGAAACCCCCACTCAATTTATTCTTCGGCGAATCCGCCAGATGACTTACGCCGTAGCAGAAGACTCAGAAAGAAGACTCAGAAATCATATTGATTATGATTTCAGGGTGCGATTATGTTTGCATCTCGCCGGTGTTGGCGTCTTCTTAAGAAGAGCTTTTTGCGTGCTGCACGTAGTAGTTCTAACCTCTGCGCCGAGAGGTTTGGATTCACGATCATTAAAGCCTCATCCACCAAATCAGTCGCTTCTTTTAATTTGTCCCGACGGATAAGATCGTCAACCCGAACAGCCAAAGGCCCAATCACCTCAGCCGGCAGTAATGGAATTGCCAGCCGTGTTAACTCTGTCGGTTCGAGTTTCAAGACCCCCCCGCCATAACTGCGACCAACAAGTTCCGCGCTCAGTTGACATAATGTAGATAGTGTCCCTAGCGCCAAACGAGTCCAATCCGAATCTGGCCTTATGGATTTCCATGACAGCTTGATAATGTTATTCGTACAAGTGTAGTTGGACTTATTAACAATCAAGCGCGGCCACGAGGCGGACATACAAGGTATGAAAGCTGCCGGCGCTTGCACATGCGGAACAACATACCAGGGATCACGCGACTTACATTTCCATGCGGAGGAGATACCTGCTTCCTCGCCCTGTTTTATATATTTACGCAAAGATACGGGCGTCCTTGATAAGTCAGGCGGCGGATATAATAGCAAGTAATCCTTATTACACTTCTTTAACATCTTCAAATCACGATTCGTTGCATTCAATCCTGTAACGAACGCGGGACGTTTGATGATGGGTAGAAAATAACTTTCAGGTATGCCTCGTTGCTCCCTGGCTTGATCTGACATAATGAAATAGCTGTTATTCCCTGTGACGACGCCAATCCTCGTCTCTACCCAATCTCCTAATCGTATGGCATCAGGGCCTGCGGCAAGTTCATCATAGAGACGACTTGTTTCTTTATCTAATAAGTTGCGCAACCAGCCGCCGTCTCCAGCCTCATCATTGAGAACTGTTGTCTGGTCGCTCCCTCCTTCGATAGCATTCGCAAGCTCAACTACTGAAGAGATATATCCAATGCGAACAATTCGATTAAAGTAGCCGGCTCCTTCCGCACAGATAATGACACTTTCCTCTTGCGTGCCATCGAAAATACGCTCTTGCAGGAGGTATATGCTGACCTGCTCGAAGCGTTTCGTCAGATGCGCTCTTACTTCGGCAGCGTAGTCAGTGTGAAGAAGAGCACCGGGAAGAACCATCGCCAGCCGTCCGCCTCGGCGGAGAAACTGGATGGAATAGAGCAGGAAGTACGCCCAATAGCTGGCCCGACCGGAAACAGGTATCCCATACTCTCTTAATCGAATATCTGCTTGCTTCTGTAATGCCTTGGGGATGTTGTGATATCGGAGGTAAGGTGGATTACCGACGACGGCGCTAAAGAGATGGCCTTCAAAGCAGTTGACATCAACTTTAAAAAAATCCTTATTGATGAATTGCTGTTGTCCGGCCCCGGCTCTAATTAGGTCACTCAAATAATCTTGAGCGTCGGGATCAATGTCAACACCGTAAATTTGTTTCTCAGGGTTGGCGTTGCCTTGCTTTATCAATGTCGCTTGCGCTGCTTTAAGGAAGGAGCACCCGCCATAACTCGGATCGAGGACAGTATCCTGCGGGTGAGTTAGTGCCCAATCCGTCAAAATCTGCGCGACATCTCGTGGGGTATAGAAAGCAGCAAGCGTTTGATCCTTCTGCTTTGCCAGTATCGGGGTTGGTTTCGTTTTGAACGGAATTGCGCTACTGGTCAATTCTTCCATATTTAGTCTAGATGTCCCTTTAAACCATAGATTGGAGCCCCTCTTAATAAGAACTAGGGAAAGCTTGCTAAACGAGTGAGGAACGTCCGTCTCAAACGTAGTATTAGACGGCTCTGCACTTCTGCGAATTATAAACACTATCGTCTAAGGTAAACAAGATTAAAGTATCTCCGAATCGAGTACAATCGAAAAGCCGCATTCCCGGTCCATGTGGTCGAGTGCCGCGATTTTATCTTAGTACCTTCGCCGTCTTCGTCTTCAGGGATGTACTTTTAACTTTTGGCAAGCTGTTGCTTCCAATTTGCACTTCTGACAAACAGATCATTCCAAATTCATGAAAAGGGCGCTTCTACCAATCTCGAAAACAGAGCTTTGTAATATCTGCGCGGCCAACTCATGCTTCCAGTTGTGACAACCTGATGGATAAAGTCACAAGTCGCGCCTCAACGTTGAGGCGCGACCCCTCCGGGGTCGGACTCTTTTTTACGTCTGACCGTGGGCGGCGCAAACTACGTTTGCTTGCCCACGGCTATCATGTTCATCCCCTCCGGGGATGGCGCCCATTTTCCGCCTGCTTACTGAACTCTTATTAGTTGACTTGTCTCCACAGCACCAACATCGAGTGCGCCAGTTGAGCGCGCTGGATGGCGCTCTGCGCCTGGAACTGGCCGTCCTCGGCCGTCAGCAGCCCCTTGTCCAGCGCGACGGCGACGTAGCCGCGCAGCGCCGTCGGAATGGTGTTGGCGTCTTTCACCCAAGGTGGCAGCGCGCTCGTGGCCTCGGCCTGCGATTGTAGGCCGGCGGCGCGAACCAATGCGACGGCCGCGTTAAGGCGCGTGGCGTAATCGTCCGGGCGGAACTTGCCGCCGGGCGCGGCGTCCGGGAAGAGGGCCCCGCCCGGCGCGTTCTGCGCGCTCTCCACATAGAGCAGCGTCCCCTTGTCAGTCACGTCCGTGAAGCGCGGCTTGCTCGGCAGGTACTGCGGGACCTGACCGCCGCGCACGAGTGTCGCTGCCAACTCGGCGCGCGTGACGCCGAAGCTGGGCCGGAAGTTCGGGCCGTAAGGCTTCATGACGAAAGTGCGGAGCACGGCCTGAACGTCGGCGCGGGCCTCTGGGCTCAAACCTCCCAGGTCGCCAAGGGGCGCGTACTCCGCGCGCGTCACTTCAAACACCCCGCGGACGGGCTGCGTCGCGCCGGCCAATTGCGAGACCTGCACACGCAAGCTCCCGGCCGTCCCTCTCAGCGAATAGCCTTCGTGTTTGCCCGTCAGCCCTGGGCTGTTGTGCGTGTCCACGTCGGCCAGCTTGCCCCCGCCCGCGTCGTAGACGGACAGCGCCAGGTCGTTGAGGCTTCCGAGCGGCCCCCAGGAAGTCCCGACCGAAGTGAGCACCGCGTCCGCCGGGACGTTGACGTTGACACTGTAGCTGCCGAGCGGCGAGACGTAGCCCGTGAACTGCTCGGCCGTGTCCGTGATGAAGCTGACCTGCCCCTGGTCTAGCGTGGCGCGGAACGTCCCCATGCGCCTGTCGGGGAAGGCGGCTTCGAGCACGGCCGCGTGCGCGTTGAGCATCCCGGCCCCGACTTCGTGCTGGAAATAGTTGGGCAGCGGCGTGGCCGTGCGTTGCAGGATGTCGCGGACTTGCCGCGGCGTCAGGTTGGGGTTGGCTTCGAGCATCAGCGCGATTGCGCCGGCCACCTGCGGCGCGGAGAAGCTGGTCCCGCTCGCCGTCGTGTAGAAGGGAAGCTCGGCCGGAGCCAGACGATTCGAGTCGTCCTGTGCGACGCCGAGTGTGCCCGTCACGCTCGGCGCGGTCGCGCGCAGGCTGACCACGTCCACGCCCGGCGCGACAATCGTCGGCTTGAAGAGCGCGCTGCCCATGTCGCCGCGCGAAGAGAAGTCCGCGAGCTGGCCGAGTTGGTTCGTGGCCCCGACGCTGATGACCCAGGGGGCGACGGCGTAGGGGTTCAAGGTGTGCTGGCCTGAGCCAGTGTTGCCCGCGGAGAAGACGACGTTGACGCCCCTGTCCGAGAGCATCTTTGTGGCGACGTTGACGGGGTCGTTGGTGTCGTAGACCGTGTTGGCCGAGAAGCTGCAATTGACGACGCGCACCTTGAGCGACGACCCGCGGCTCAAAAGATAGTCGAAGCCCGCGAGCACGTAGCTCAAGTTGAGGTCTCCGGCCGAGAGCCCGACCAGATTCGCGCCCGGCGCGATGCCGTTGTACTTGCCGCCAGAGCGCACGCCGTTGCCCGCGATGAGGCCGGCGACGAAAGTGCCGTGCCCGTAAGCCTGATCCGTGCTCGGCAAGCCTTCGACGTTGGTCGGCTCGACGAACCCGACGCCCGCGCTTTGCGTGTCCACCAGTTTCACGTTCTGCACGACGCGCCCCGAAAGGTCCGAGTGCGTCCCGTCGAGCCCAGTGTCCAGGACGGCGACCGTCACGCCGCGGCCCGTCACGGGGACGCCCAGGTTCTTCTTCGTCAGGTCCGTGTCGCGCCGCACGCGCTCGCCGCCGGCCAGCGCCAGGTACGGGTCAATCGTCGGCTGCAAGGTGCGGTTGCTGTAGATGGAGCGCACGGCCGGCAGGTGCGAGATGCTGACGATCTGGCTGCGGCGCGCGCTGAGCGCGATGACGGGCAGCTCGCGGTAGCGCGTCCCGCCGAGCACGCCTATGTTCCTTAAGTCGGCCAGGTCAGTTTCCGTGGGCTTCTCGTGGTAGACGACGATGGCGTTGACGTTGCTGTCGTCCGTCATCTCGTTCAGAAGGATGGCGAACTCAGGGTCTATGCTTTGCAGGCCGCGCAGGCCAGTCTCCCTGGACCCGGCGGCCGAATTTTCGACGAAGGTGTCCGCGCCCGTGAGCGTCAGGCCGTCCACGCCCGTCGCCGTGATGCCGTCCACGCCGCTGACGGTGATGCCGTTCGGCGCGACCTGAAAGACGCGGCCGTCCACGCCGGTCGCCGTGATGCCGCTCGCTCCGCTGAAGGTGAAGCCGTCCACGCCGGTCGCAGTGATGCCGTCGGCGCGGGCCACCTGGCGCGAATCGACGCCCGTCGCCGTAATCCCATCCACGCCCGTGGCGGTGATGCCGTCCACGCCCGTCGCCGTGATGCCGTTGGCCTGGCGGATGAAGACCGAATCGGCGTGATAGCGCGTGCCGTTCGCTCCCGTAATCGTCACGCCGTCCACGCCGGTCGCCGTGATGCCGTCGGCGCGCGTGATGCCTGTGCCGTCCACGCCCGTCGCGGTGATGCCGTTCGAGCCTGTGAAAGTCACGCCGTCCACGCCGGTCGCGGTGATGCCGTCAACCCCCGTGGCCGTGATGCCGTCCACGCCTGTGGCGGTGATGCCGTTCGGGGCGAAGAAGAGAAAATTATCGACGCCGGTCGCGGTGATGCCGGAAGTTCCGACGTAGTGTATGCCGTCGGCGCCCGTAATGGTGACGCCGTCCGAGCCCGTGACCGTGATGCCCGCACGCACCGATCCCAGGCAGAGCAAGAACACCAACGCGAGAGCGGTGGTCTGTCGGGTTCTCTGGGCGAAGCTCATATTTTTTACAACAATCCGCCCCTGACGGGTGGCGGCTCTCTAGTTTGTACTCGTGGCTGCGGGCTTACTGCCTTTAGCGAGGAGGGGATAGGCGCATGGTCATAACTCAAGCCACGCGAAGCCCCCGATTATAAGTCACGACCCTTGCGTCCGAGTCTTGTTTTTTCCTTACATTTTCGGCGTCCCTCACGCGATCAGCTCGCGGTAAATGCGCTGCGTCTCTGGCGCGGGCTCCACGCCCAACTCTTTCTTGAGCAGCCGGCGCAGAGTCTCGTACTGCTCGCGGACCGCGTGGCGGTTGCCCTGCCCCGCGTGGGCGCGCATGATCATGATGTGTACGTCCTCGCGGTAGGGGTCGTCGCGCAAAATTTCCTGTGCCAAATGCAAGGAGCGCGACCAGTCCTCTGTCTTCTGCGCGACGGCCGCCAGCGATTCCAGAAGCCGCAGGTGCTGCTCGCGGTAATAAGAGCGCTGCTCCTCGACCCAATCGTCGTAAGAGCCCTGCATGAAGTCGCCGCGGTACAGATTGACGGCCCGTTCGTAAGCGACGATGCAGCGGTCGAAGTCGCGCGCGCGCCGCGCCGTCTCGCCCTCGCTGAGCAGGCGGTCGAACTCCTCCGTGTCGATCAGGTAGGAGAAGTTCGGGCTCAACTGGTAGTCGCCGTCGCGGTAGAGCAGGAAATTCTGCTTCAAGGGCTGGTTGCTGTTGAGCGCCTTGCGGATGTGCGAGACGGTCGGGTGGAAATTCTTCTCGACGGCCTCGAACTCGGCCTCGCCCCAGAAGGTGTCGATGATAGTGTCCTTGGAGGCGCGGCGGTGGCGGCGCGAGGCGATGAAGCAGAGGATGTCGCGCGCGCGCTTGGTCGTCCAGGCGTCAGCCGCGAGCGGCCTTAACGGGTCGCGGGAAATCTCCACGGGGCCGAGCATGTTGATCGTCAAGTCTGTGACGGTCTGCGGCGTGACGATTTCGACGACGCGCTGGGGCTGTTCCGCATTCCACGCGGTTCGGCCAGGGGCCGCCGCCAACTGCTCGCGCACCTCCGGCGGCAGAAGCTCCGCCGCTTCGGGCTGCGCAAAGAGCGGCGGATTGTTCAAGACCTCACGCTGCAACCAGTATTCGTAGTCGTAGCGCGCGGCCAGGTCGAGCGCACGGCGCAGGTGTTCGAGCATCGCGCCCCCGCCGCCCTCTGCGAAAGCGTCCGCGGCGAGCGCGACAGAGGCTTGCGCCTCGTAGTAGTAGAGCCCGTGTTCGTGGAAGTAGCTGAGCGCGGGCGCGAGGTCGCTGCGCGCCGCCTCGTAATCCTTCTGCGCCAGCAGGACGCGGCCGCGCGAGAGGATGGCGGTGTGTGTGCCACGCTCGTCGCCTGCCGCCTGGCGCTCGCCGACCAGGCGGTCCAGCAGCGCGCGCGCGGCGACGAAGTCACCGAGTTGCAGGTGGAGCAGCGCCTTCTCTTCCATCAACTCGCATTGCGAGAGATTGACGCCGGCCTCGTCGTAGGCGCGGGCGGCGCGCTCGTAGAACTCGGCGGCCCGCGCGTGGTCACCGCGCTCGCGGTAGAGGTTGCCGTAGGTCTCGAAAGTCTCTGCGCGCGGCGCGACGAGGTTGAAGAGCTGGCAATATTCCAGCGTCTGATCCAGGTGCTTCTCGCACTCGGACAGGTCGCCGCGGTAGAGCTGGCAGCGCGCGACGTTGAGGTGTGCGGTGGCCTCCTGCGGCAGCGGCGGGCGCTCTGCTCCCGCGCGCAACATGCGGTTCATCCAGCGCAACGCCTCGCCGAAGTCCCCGCGGATCATCGCCGGCACGCCGAGGTTGTGCGGAATCAGCCGCGCGTAGTAGGCGTCCTGCCGCTCCTCCGCAGACTGCAAGGCGGCGCGAAACTCACGCTCGGCCGCGGTCCACTCGCCCATCGCCGTCAGGCACAGGCCGCGCGTGTTGCTGCACTTGGTCTGCAAGGCGGAGTGTTCGCCGGCCAGCTCGACGGCGCGGTCCAGGTAGGTGAAAGCCACAGTGCAGTCGCCGCGCCTGCGCGCGATGGTCGCAAGCGAGTGCAGGGCTTCGGCCTCGCCCTCGTTGTCGCCCGTTTCGTGCAGCAGCGTGGCCGCGCGGCGGAAGAGCGCCTGCGCCGCGTCGAAATCGCCGCGCAGGCGCGCCACCTCTGCGCGGTGCGCGAGCGCGCGCGGGTGCGCTTCGAGAGCAGCAGCGGGCAGCGCGTCGGCGAAGGAGACGAGCGAGGAGAGCGCGCCCGAGGCGATCCACTCGCCGCCGCGCGCGGCGACGATACCGGCCGCACGCTCGAAGTCTTCGGCGTCGAGCAGGTGGCGCACGGCCTGCTCCCAGGCCCCCAGGCCGAGGAAGTAGTCTGCATAAAGTTTGTGCTCGGCGGCCAGGCCCGCGCGCCCGAGTTCGCTCCGCAGCCGCCGGCGCAGGAAGTCGCGGAAGAGCGGGTGCAGGCGATACTCCTCGCCGCGCTCGTCGGAGGCGACCGTGATGAAGACGTTGCGGCGCACGAGCGCGGGCAGGAGCGCGCGGCAGTTGACCTCAGGATGCACCGCCGTGCAGACGCTCGTCTCGACGCGGTCCAGGAGCGAGATGCGCAGGAGCAGGCTCTGCACGTCCTCAGGCTCGTCGGCGAAGACCTCTTCGGCGAAGTAGTCGAAGATGTCGCGCTCGGACTGGCGTAGGATTTCGACGAGGTCCGGGGCCTCGCCCTCGCGGCCCCCTTCGGCGAAGGCGCGGCGCTGCGCCACCTGGCGGACCAGTTGCAGCGCCGTGATCCAGCCGTGCGTGCGCTCGCGGTATTCGCTGAGCTGCGCGGGCGTCAGCTCCAGGTCGAAGACCTTGCGGAAAAGCTCCTGCGTCTCGTCGTCCGTGAAGAGCAGCTCGTTGCGATCAATGACGGTGAGCGAGGCTTGAGAGCGCAGGCGCGCGAGCGAGAGCGGCGGCAGGTCGCGCGAGACGATGATGACGTGCAGCACGTCCGGCAGGTAGGCGAGCAGTCGGTCCACGACGGCGTGGACGGCCGTCTTCGCGCCGAGGTGGTGGTAGTCGTCCAGGACGAGGATGAGTTGCT
Organism: uncultured Acidobacteriota bacterium; assembly: GCA_963848875.1. Classification (GTDB taxonomy): domain Bacteria; phylum Acidobacteriota; class Blastocatellia; order Pyrinomonadales; family Pyrinomonadaceae; genus QHXM01. The sequence continues at coordinate 306,299 of CAWKFJ010000005.1, read as the reverse complement.
GCTCGACCCTTTCCAGGACTTCGTTCAGGAGCACGTCCACGGCGCGCTCGGGCTGGCGCGCCAGCTCGTCCGCGGACTGCTGCAAGTAGGAGAACATCACCTCGCCGAAGTTGGGGATTGACTGCTTGATGCCGTGCGTCAGGTAGCCCAGGAAGACGAAGGGGTCTGCGTCCGTGTGGTCTAGCTGATACCAGACGAACTGGCGCGCGTGCGTGCGGACGAAGTCTGCGACGAGCGTGGTCTTGCCGGAGCCTGCGTTGGCGGTGACGAGCGTGACCGGGTGGGCCAGATTCGCCAGCAGCCGTTCGGTCAGGCGCGGGCGCGAGAGCAGCGCAGGCGCGGGGCGTGGCGGCAGCAGCTTGGTGCGGAGAAAGAAAGAGGTCTGCGCCGCTTGCCCCTGGGTGGGCGGCGGCGATGCTGCTGCGGATTGTGCCTGGTCAGGGAGCGGCCTCTGTTCCATCAACCTGTGCCTCGCAGGTCGCGCGGGAGATGCCGTGAGCTTATCACAGCGAAACCCCTGCAATCCACGAAACGGGTCTGCCGCCGGGAGCGCAAGGGGCGAGCGCATTGTGTTGTCCGTTTGCATCGGGGTCATGCGAACGCGTCACTGCCTTCTCAACGTCAGAGGACGTAGCCGTGCCGTCTTCCGCCCATCCGTTTTCTGCGCAGCTTCTGGCCAATGGCGACCAGTTGTTCGGCGGCGATGGCGCTTTCGGCCTCCGCGAGGACGCGCGCCATCGCGTCGAGCGTAGACGCGCGCCCGCGCGTCTGCTCCAGCGCTGCGACCGCCTGGGCTTCAGTCAACTCGTAACTGGCGAACAATCGCCTGGCCTCCAATTGCGTGAACGAGAGCGTCGGCTCCTCTATCACGCAGAGCGTCTGCTTGGAGCGCATCCGCCAAAGGGGCGCGGGCGGGAGGCTGCGGCCCGTGATGAGCACGTGCGCCTCGGCCGGCAGGAGCGGGAGCAGCCGGCGGAAGAAGGGCACGACCCACTCTGCATCGTAGACCTGATGCAGGTCGTCTACGACGATCAGGAGCGGCTCGCCCTTCTGCTCCAGCAGCTCGTAGACGAAAGCCTCTGCCAGCATGGGGATGTCCTCGATGGTCGCCGCCTCGACCATCGTCATCAGGGCGTGGCGGCCGAACTCCGGCCTCCAACGGCGCACGCTCTCGACCAGATATTTGAAGAAGACAGAGAGTTCGCCATCGGCCCCGTCCACCTTGTACCAGCAGACGCGGCGGCCTGAGCGGCGCGCGAAGTCTGCGGCGAGCGTGGTCTTGCCGGCGCCTGCGCGGCCGTTGATGATGGTCGAGGTGCAATTGCTGAGGCTGCCGTGGAGCATGTTGAGGAGGCGCGCGCGCGACAGGCGCGGCTCCACTTCCGGGGTCTTGATTTTGTCGAGGATGATCTGCATGGTCTTTCGAGTCTCCCTGAGACCGTCACCTATCAGCCCAGCCGATGAGGAATCGTTAGTGGTGTTGCCGTAGCCCGTGTATATCATCAGTGTTTGCGCGGCTCGCTCTGCACAACTTCCTTCAAGTCTTCGACGCGCCAGGGGGTCGGCCTGCCCAGAGAGGTGAGGAACCCACGCCCGTCCGTCTCGTAAAGCGGAGTCCCCTTGTATTCCCAGGCCAGGGGGTCGTAGAGCTTGAAGAAGCCGTACTTGCCGCCCCGCGCCGCGATCAGCTCCCGCCCGTCAGGGAGCGCGTAAAGCCCACGCTCTTTAATCTCCCCAGGACGCATAGCCGCCTCTTTCACCCCCTCCCGAACTTGAAACGGATTCTAAAAAATATACCTTGAGGAATTCTTGAGGTGTTGAACACAAATTCCGCGAGTGGAGGGGCCGAAGAGGGTTTTCGGGCGGTTTTCCGCGGTTTTCGGGCCGCAGAATTTTTTGCACGATTTCTTGCAGCCGCTCAGTTTTCCAGCAGCCGCCCCAAAATTTTGATTGATTTCACCGCACAGAGCGGTTAAGCTCTCGGACTCGTGAAGCCTCTCCCCCTCGCCGGTGTCCGCCCTGATCTCCCCGGCGATACTTTCGCGCACACCACCACCCAGCCGCGCGAGGGATGCTCACAGCAGCAGCCTGGGACAAATGTGCCTTGGGAATCTGTCTAAAACAGCGACATCAAACTCTGAAGCAGAGTCAGCGCGGCTTCCGTTATCGGATCGAGCGCCGCTAATCCTGGACCCGAAATTTCCCCCATAGCAGCGGCACCGGGGCCCGATATTTCACCAGCAAAGGTAGGGATGCTAAGTGCTAAAGCCAGAACAGCGATAGCAGAGAATCGTCGAAAGTCTTTCATTATGGTTCTCCTAGAGGTTTTCTTTAAGCAGAAAAGTGGCTAAGGGTTGGGACCGATTAGACCCATAAGCGGGCGCATGATAACACTGTATCAACGTAAAACATCACGAGCAAAGCGCATTGCAAAATGCAGAAAGGTATAACCCTCACATGACTTTAGCCATTCAGCTTCTCCGGCAGATAAATAATCCTTCCCTTCATCACCTTGAGCGGGTGCGTCTGCGATGCCAGTTGGCGCAAGAACTAGAGGATTCAGGAAATTACGAAGCCGCCCGTGAGGCTATGGGAGAATTGTGGCGGCGCATCGGAGAGCGTCCTCATCTTGGGGGTCTCGATCAGCATACTGCTGCGGAGGTGCTTTTACGCACCGGGTCTTTGACAGGATGGATTGGCAGTGCAAATCAAATCGAAGGCGCGCAGGAGATAGCCAAAGACTTGATCAGCGAGAGCGCAGCGGCCTTTGAGACGTTAAATGAGCCTGGGAAAGTAGCTGACGCTTATATTGATCTAGCAATTTGTTATTGGCGCGAGGGTGCTTTCGGAGAAGCGCGTGTGACGTTGCGAGAGGTGTTAAGCCGCCTCAACGACAACGATGGTGAGAAGAAGGCACGAGCTTTACTGAATAGCGGTATAGTTGAAATGCATTCAGGTAGGCTTAATGATGCACTTCATCTGCTAGAAGAAGCTGCGCCTTTATTTGAGGAGAGTCAAAGTCATGCAGCTAAAGGCAGATTCCATATGAATCTTGCTCTTGTGCTGAGAAAGCTGAGTGTAGTAGAACGCCGTGAGGATTATACAGATCGCGCCTTGGTCGAACACACAGCCGCTAGTTATCACCTTGAGCAAGCCGGGCACACGCGCTATCGGGCAGCAGTTGAAAATAATCTTGGATATCTGTTCTTCATCAGAGGGAAATTCACAAAAGCTCATAAGCATCTAGACCGCGCTCATCTCCTCTTCTCTAGCCTCAAAGATAGTGTTCACACAGCGCAAGTGGACGACACGCGGGCGCGCGTGTTTCTTGCTCAGAAGAGAAACTCAGAAGCTGAAAAAATCTCCAGGTCAGCCGTTCGCAGGCTGGAGAAGGGTGATGAGCTGTCGCTGTTGGCGGAGGCTTTGACGACGCAGGGTGTGGCGTTGGCGAGGTTGGGGAAGTATGAGGAGTCTAGGTTGACGTTGGAGCGGGCGATGGGTGTGGCGTCGCAGGCGGGGGATGGTGAGGGGGCTGGGGTGGCGGCGTTGACGATTGTGGAGGAGTTGGGGGAGCGGTTGAACGTCGAGGAGATGATGAACCTGTATGAGCGGGCGGACGAGTTGCTGGCTAAGACGCAGAACTCGGAGACGTTGGGGCGGTTGCGTGGTTGTGTGCGTCGTATTCTGGAGGCGGGGCGCGCTCGGCGCAGGCAGGCTGCTTCCCCTCGGTTCATTTACGCGGACGAGCGGACGGGTGAGTTGCTGCGCGAGGCGCACGAAGTCGCCGTGACGCAAGCGCCGGTGTTGATTACGGGCGAGACTGGGACGGGCAAGGAGTTGGTCGCGCGCATGCTGCACGAGTGGAGCGGGCGCGCGGGGCGCTTCGTGGCTGTCAACTGCGCGGCGCTGACAGAGACGCTCTTCGAGTCCATCCTCTTCGGCCACCGCAAAGGCAGCTTCACCGACGCCGTCCGCGACAACGTAGGCGTCGTGCGCCAGGCCGCCGGCGGCACGCTCTTCCTCGACGAGATAGCGGAACTCAGCCCAGGCAATCAGGGAAAGCTTCTGCGCCTGATAGAGTACGGCGAGGCGCACGCCGTCGGCGCGGCCGAGCCGGAGCGCGTGGACGTGCGGATCGTCGCCGCCACCAACCGCCCGCTCAAAGAGCTGGTCGCGCGCAGGCTGTTCCGCGGCGACCTCTTTTATCGTCTCAGCACTTTCCCGCTGGAAATCCCGCCGCTCAGGGAGCGCGCCGAAGACATCTCCGCGCTGGCCGCACATTTCGCCAAAGAGTTCGCAGAGCTGCACAACAAGCGCGTCAGGTTCACGCCGGAAGCCCTCGCCGCCTTGCGCCGTCTGCCGCTCAGGGGCAACGTGCGCGAGCTGCGTTCGCTCGTCGAGCGGACTGTGCTGACGGCCGCAGACGGCAGAGAGGTGGGACTGGAGGACGTAGAAGTCCTGGCGGCCAGACAGACGAACAAGGCCGCGCTCAGTAACGCCTGGGCCGGCTGCTCGCTAGACCAAGAGGTGATGAGCTACGAGGCCAAGCTGATCAGGCTCGCGCTGGAGGCAGCCCGCGGCAGTGTGACCAGCGCCGCGCGGCTGCTGGGCGTCACGCACCAGCGGCTCTCGGCGATTCTTCAGGGGCGGCATAAAAATTTGCTCTCCGCAAAAAAACCGGCGCAGCCGCGCAAGCGCAGTCTTATGACCAAGTAGAACGGTCGCCGCGCGCAGGCGTAGTATAAATTCTTCTCACGCCGCTTCTCACCGCCGCACAAAACTCTAATAAAAATGGGACGCACGCCTCTCTGGCCCGCCGTGTGCAATGTGTGTGCGGGAGCGGCGATAGACCTAGCGTGCTTGTGTGCGAACGCGGGCGCAGCTTTTCTCTATCCCAAGTTCGACTCGCCGCCCGACTATCTCTACCTCTTCGCAGAGGGTTGGCGGCAAGCTGTGAACTCTCACAACCCTCCATGGCGAAGATCACAAGCTGTTATTGCATTACACAAAAAGAGGCTCGAAGAGCAGAGCCGGCGCTCGGCTGACCTGCGAGGAGGACGGCGCGCAGATGAAGAGAAGAGAAGAGTACAGGGCCAGGGTGACGGACGATAAAGGTCTGGTGCGTGGCCGCGTCCCCTGCCCGCTGCTGACAGACATGGGGGCCCGGCCCGGCGACTACCTGACGTTCCGCCTGGACGAGTCGAACAAAGTCGTCATGAGTCTCTCGCGTCTGAGGAAGAAGGGAGGCAAAGGCGCGGGCAAGAAGCAAGGGGGCGGGCGCAAACGCGCAGGCGGCAAGCGCCGCTCTTGAAGAAATTCTGTTGAGGCGCGCGGACAGGGTGGGCCGCGCGTCTCTGGCCGGCACGGTTCCGCTTTTCGTTCATGAGCGTCGAACTGTGCCGCGCCGGCGGGGCCGTCGCGCGTTAAAGGGTGGAGCACGGCGGCCCCGTCCCCGAAGGCAAAAGGGAAGACAAGGGGCGAGCCTTTCGTCTTCCCTTTTGCCTTACTTCTCCGCGCCGAGGCCCGTCGTGGCGCGCACCGTCAATTCCGCGAACTTCTCTTCGGCGTGCGGCTCGCGCCCGAGCAGCGTCCCTACGACGGCCCCCAGAAAGCCCAGCGGGATGCTGACGATGCCGGGGTTCTCCAAGGGGAAGAGTGGGTCGCTCTGGATGAGGTGACGGCCGACCGTCAGAGTCGGCGGGTCAATCGTCATGATGCTAGGGCTCAGGATAATCAGGACGAGCGAGGAGATAAGCCCCGTGGCGAGGCCGACGACCGCGCCCTTCGTGTTGAAGCGCTTCCAGAAGAGCGAGAGGAGGATGACCGGCAAATTGGCGGAGGCCGCGACGGCGAAGGCCAGGCCCACCAGGAACGCGACGTTGATGCTCTGGCCGAGCAGGATGGCGATGAGGATGCTGATGACGCCGACGACGAAGGCGGTGACGCGCGCGACGCGCACCTCCTCGCCGGGCTTGCGCTCCGTGCCCTTGTGAATCACGTTCGTCCAGAAGTCGTGCGCGAACGAGGTCGAGGCGGAGATGGTCAGCCCGGCGACGACCGCCAGGATGGTCGCAAACGCGATGGCCGAGATGAAGGCGAAGAAGACCTCGCCGCCGAGCGACTGCGCCAGGAGCGGCGCGCTCATGTTCGTCCCGCCGTGCTTGGCTATGTAGTCGCGCCCGATGATGGTCGCCGCGCCGAAGCCCAGAAACGTCGTCATGATGTAGAACGCGCCGATCAGAAACATCGCCCAGACCACACTCGTGCGCGCCGTCTTCGCGTCCGGCACGGTGTAAAAGCGCACGAGGATGTGCGGCAGCCCGGCCGTCCCGAAGACCAGCGCCATGCAGAGCGAGATGAGGTCCACGACGCCCCAGGGCTTGCTCGCCCCGAAATAGTAGTGGCCCGGCTGCAAGAAATTCTTCGCCACGGTCGCGCCCGTCTTGGGGTCTGTGTAGGTGACGTTGCTGATGGCTTCAAAGAACTGGCCGAAGCTGAAGCCGAAGTGTGCCAAAACTAGAATGCTCAGGAGCAGCGTCCCGGACATCAGCAGTATCGCCTTGATGATCTGAACCCACGTCGTCGCCAGCATCCCGCCGAAGACGACGTAGACGATCATCAGCACGCCGACCACGACGACCGCCAGGTTGAAGCTGACGCCGGGAATCAGGAGACTCACCAGCGCGCCCGCGCCGACCATCTGCGCAATCATGTAGAAGGTCGAGACAGTAAGCGTGCTCAGAGACGCCATCGAGCGCACCGGCCGCGGGCTCAACCTGTAGGCCAGCACGTCCGCCATCGTGTACTTGCCCGCGTTCCTCAGCGGCTCCGCGACGATCAAGAGCACGGTCAGGTAGGCGACGAGAAAGCCCACAGAATACATGAAACCGTCGTAGCCGTTGAAGGCTATGAGGCCGGCGATGCCTAGGAAGGAGGCGGCGCTCATGTAGTCGCCCGCCACGGCGAGGCCGTTCTGCCAGCCTGTGATCTTGCGGCCCGCGGCGAAGAAGGCTTCGGCGCTCTGCGAGCGGCGCGCGGCCCAGTAGGTGATGACCAGCGTGACGGCGACGAAGCCCAGGAACATCGAGAGCGCGGTCGTCATGTTACTTGTTCCCCCCTCGCTCCCCATCCAGGTCGCCGACGATCTGGCGCGCCATCCGGTCGTGGCGGCTCGCCGCGCGCACGTACAGCAGCGCGATGATCCACGACATGAAGAACTGCGAGAGCGCGAACAGGTAGGCGACGTTGATAGTGCCTATGACGCGCCTGTTCATGAACTCCGGCGCGTAGCCCACCAGCACCGGCAGCGCGAAGTAGTAGACGATGAAAAACGCGGTCGCCGGGACGATGAACTTCACCTTCTCCCTGACCAGTTTTCTAAAACCTTCGCTCGCCGCCACGCGGTCCCAGTTGACCACGTCCCTGTCCTCGTCGGCCGTCAACTCGTGCGCGGGCTTCCCGCCCTCGCGCCCCAGGGGCGCAACGTCCGTCGCCGCGCCGATCACGGGCGTAGGGTCTTCAGGCCGTTCGTCTGCTTGCTGCTCGTCGCTCGCCATTATTCTCTTCGCTCCTGTTAGCCGGAATGACGGTCCAAGTAATCCAGCAGGACGTTCGACATCACTTTGACGCCGACGACCAGGCTCTCTTCGTCTATGTCGAAGTCCGCAGTGTGCCAGGCGGCCGTGATGCCACGCGCACGGTTGCCGACGCCCAGGAAGTAGTAGAAGCCTGGGACGACGCGCTGGTAGTAAGAAAAATCTTCGGCCGGCATGAGCGGCTTGATGGCCATCAGGTTCTTGTCGCCGACCACGGCGCGCATCGTCGGCAGCGTCTCGTCCACGAGCGCGGGCTCGTTGTATGTGACGACCGCGTTCTCCTGGAACTCCAGCTCGAACGTCGCGCCGTAAGCCGCCGTGGTGTGCTCCAGCGTCTCGCGCATCAGCGTTTGCGCCCGCTTGCGGACCTCCTCGCTGAGCGCGCGCATGGTGCCTTCCATCTTCACCTCGCCGGCGATGATGTTGAAGCGGTTGCCGCCGTGTATGCTCCCGACGGAGATGACTAACGGCTCCAGAGGGTCTATCCGCCGGCTGCGAATCGTCTGCAAGGCCGTCACACATTCGGCCGCGACGACTACTGCGTCAACGCCCGCGTGCGGCTGCGCGCCGTGACTCGTCTTGCCGCGCACAGTGATGGCGAAGCGGTCGGACGAAGCCATCGCCCCGCCCGACTGGTAGCCGATTTGGCCGGCTTCCAGTTGCGGATACGTGTGCAGGCCGAAGATAGCCACGGGCCGAGGGGTCTCCAGCGCGCCCTCTTTAATCATCAGCCGCGCGCCGCCCTCCTCGCCCGCGGGAGCCCCTTCCTCCGCCGGCTGAAAGATAAACTTGATTGTGCCAGAAATCTCCCCGCGCATCTTACTCAAAACTTCCGCCACTCCCAGCTCGACGGTCGTGTGCGCGTCGTGCCCGCAGGCGTGCTTCACGTTCGGGACCTGCGACTTGTAGGGCACGTCGTTGACTTCCTGAATCGGCAGCGCGTCCATGTCCGCGCGCACGGCGACCGTCGGCCCAGGCTTCGAGCCCTTCAGGAGCGCCGTCACACCGTACTTGCCCACACCCGTTTTCACGTCTTCGAGCCCCAGGGCGCGCAACCGTTCGGCAACGACGCGCGAAGTCCGCTCCTCGCGGTTCGACAGCTCCGGGTGCATGTGAAAGTCGCGCCTCATGGCGACGAGTTGCGGGCGCAAACTCTCGGCCGCCTGCGCCACTCTTTGCGCGCGCGCCGCGTCTGCCGATGAGCGCCGCGCGGCCGTAGAAGAGAGCGCCGCCGACAGTAGTACCAGCGTCAAGATTGATGCGAGCGTTCGTTTCATAAAAAAACCTGACGGCGTTGATCGGTTGGACAAGCTCGCGCGAGGTTATGCGTTTGTCCACTTCAAGTCAACATGAATCAGTTAACGAATCACTTCCTGACCCTCAAGCTCATCGTCATTGAATCAACTTCAAACAATCAATCTGAAAGGCCGCTGATCATAAGAAAGTTTCGTACCCCTTCGGTACGCGGGTGCGCCAAAAAAGTCTCAAAACACCTCTCAGGATGAACGAACGCGGCTTGAAGTCTACTTATAACTGGGCTTACGTCCGGTTGAATTAAATACATACAAAATCAATGCTTTAGCGGACTTTTTTCGTGCGCGTCGAGCAACCGAAAGAGCCTTCCTTCCATCATAGTCGCGGCTTCGATTTACTGCTCTTTGTCAATCGATTCCGCCATGCGTAGCCCCCAAAAACTGCGCGCCCCTGTGCGCGGCTCTGATGGTCGAAAGCCATCGCTCACATGGAGACGGATTGCATGAACCTGACCCGATTTGTTCCCCATTTTCGCTCTTTAAAATTTGCGCCCGTTGCACTCGTTGCACTTTTCCTTTTTACCAACGTCACAGGTCTCGTCTTCAATAGAGTTTACGCGCCCGCCGTCCAAGCGTCAGAGGTTCACGCGAAAATCGTGGACTCCGCCAAAATGGAGGCTGACTACATCCCTGCCGACATTCCCAGCTCGGGCGACCGCGAGCTTGATTTAATCATCCTGCGCGCCGGCGAGCGCAACGGAGTTGACCCGCGCTTCCTGCACGCGGTCATCTGGCAAGAGTCCAAGTACAAGGTGCGCGCCCGCTCGCACGTCGGCGCTCAGGGCTTGATGCAGTTGATGCCGCCGACGGCCAAGCGCTTCGGCTGCATGGACCCGCACGACCCCGCGGCCAACATTGAAGCCGGGGCGAAGTACCTGCGCTGGCTGCTCAAGCGTTTCAACGGCAACGTCTCGCTGGCGCTCGCCGGTTACAACGCGGGCGAGGGCGCGGTCGATAAGTACGACGGCGTGCCGCCCTACAAGGAGACTCAGAACTACGTTCGCATCATCACCGGGCGCTACGGCAAATTCCACCACCCGCTGCTCACGCCCGAGCAGGCGCGCGTCGAGTTCCGCCTCCTCCCAGAGGTCGCGTCGTTGCAGTAGTCAACCGGAGAGCCTGACCACAACCCGTCTCATCAAACTTTCGAGCCAGCCGCGCGTCTGTAGTTGCTTTGCAACTCGGCGCGCGGTTCGCTATTATCCGCGACAAAACAGGGGTCAGCGGTCGGTGGTCAGTGGTCAGTTAAGACGGCTGGCTGTTAACTGACCACTGACCACCGGCCACTGACCACTTATGTCACTTACTGCCGAATCGCTCTCGCTCGAACGGAAGATCAAGATGCACGAGGCGCGCGAGGCGATCATCGACCGCCTGGCGCTGGAGCTTCCCGCGAGCATTGACCTGGACCGCTTCCTGCGCGCCGTCGTCAAGGAGATCGGGCGGATGATGAACGCGGACCGCTGCGACGTGATACAGCTCGCGTCCGCGACGGAGCTGCGCATCAGCCACGAGTGGCGCGCCTCCGACGACGTGCCGTCATCCGAGGGCACCTCCATCCCATTCGACCTCGGTCAGCTCTCCGAAAAGGTTGACTTAACGAAGCCGATCAGGTTGGACGACACGTCCGCCCCTGGCCTCGACGAGAAGGTGCGATACCTGGCGGCTTCCTTGGGCACGCGCTCGCTCCTGGTCGTCCCCATCATGCTGGGCGGCGACGTCCTGGGGCTGCTCGGCCTGCACAACACACGCGCGCCGCGCACGTGGCTCGACGACGAAGTCTCCTTCCTGCGTTCCATCGCGCGCCACATCGCGGTCGGCTACCAGTACACGCGCATCTTCACGGACAAGCAGCGTGAGGCCGAGACGACCGAGGCGCTCTTGGAAATCGCAAACGCCTTGAACGCGCGCTCGGACTTCGGCGAGGTCACGCAGCTCGTCCTCGAACGCGCGCTGGCGCTCGTCGGCGCGGACTACGGCGCGCTCGGCGTGCTGGCCCCCGCGGGCGGGCGCATCAGCCTCGGGGCTTTCAAGGCCGCGCCGCACGCCTCAATCGAATCCGTGCAGGGCCTGATTGACGCGCACGGGCAGTCTATGGACGTGACGGCGTACCCCGCGATGATGGAAGTTTTGGCACAGGGCAAGACCCTCCGCCTGCTGGACACTGACCTGCCGTTCCCGATTCGTTTGCTTTTCAACGCGACGCTCGGCGGGCGCGCGGCGCTGGTCGCTCCCGTGCGCGTCGCCGGCCAGACGTTCGGCCTCCTCGGCCTGGTCTGGAGCGTCGCGCGCGAAGGCTTCGCAGACCACGAAGTCTCGCTCGTCGAAGGCATCGCCGATCAAATTGGCACAGCGCTGGAGCGCGACCAGCTCTCCGCGGAAGTGATGCGGCTGCGTAGCGCGCTGCACGAGCGCCACGCCGAAGACCGCATCATCGGCCAGGCCCGCGCGATTCGACGCGCGATAGAATTGGCCCTGAACGTCGCCGACACTCAGACCTCCGTGCTGATTCAGGGCGAGAGCGGGACGGGCAAGGAGCTGCTCGCCAACCTGATTCACTACAACTCTGGGCGCGAGGGCCAGCCCTACATCAAGCTCAACTGCGGAGCGATTCCAGAGTCGTTAATCGAGTCGGAACTCTTCGGCCACGAGAAGGGCGCGTTTACGGACGCGCGCGCGCTCCGGCGTGGCCGCTTTGAGGAGGCCGACGGCGGCACGCTCTTTCTGGATGAGATCGGCGAGATGAGCCTGTCCGCGCAGGTGCGCCTTTTGCGCGTGCTACAGGACGGCGAGATCACGCGCGTCGGCGGGAACGAGGTGCTGAAGGCGGACGTACGCGTCATCGCCGCCTCGAATGTAGACCTGGAGCGCGCCGTCGAAAATGGCACATTTCGGCGCGACCTCTTTTACCGCCTCTCGGTCTTCCCCATCCGCCTGCCGCCCTTGCGCGAGCGGCCCGAAGACATTCACCCGCTCGTCATACACTTTCTGGAACATTACAAGCAGAAGACCGGCCGCTTCATCTACGGCATCTCGAAAGACGCGCTCTCGGCTCTGGTCGAGTACGACTGGCCCGGCAACGTGCGCGAGCTTGAGAACGCCATCGAGCGCGCCGTCATCATCGCTTCGGGCCGCCAGATTGAGCTGGACGATTTGCCAGAGGCCATCAGCCGGCGCGTCATGGACGAGCGCGCGCAGTTGCGCCGCGAGCGCATGGAGGCCGCGAGCGCGGGCCGCGCCGTCCGCCTCGAAATCAACGTCCCCGCCACCATCGACGAGATCGAGCGCCGCGCCATAGAGGCCACACTGGACTACACCGGCGGCGACAAAACCCGCGCCGCACGCACCCTCGGCATCGGCCGCAAGACCCTCTACCGCAAGCTCCAACAGTACCAGAAAGACAATGATGAATGAGGAATGAGGAATGCGGAATTAAAGGCTTTTGCTTTTTAATTCATCATTCCGCATTCCGCATTCATCATTTGTTTTTCGTCACTGTTCTTGATATTCTCCGAACAGTATTTCTCGCTATCAAACATATTCGTCGGGGCCTGTTGGAGTGGCCCCGGCCGTAGGAGAAAGGAAACTCTGATGGAAAACGACGACAGGCGCGGAGGGTCTGACGTTTCGACCCGCCTGACTTACCTGCTGATCGGTGGCGGCATCGGCGCGATCATCGCGCTGCTCTTCGCGCCGAAGTCCGGCACGGAGCTGCGCGGCGACATCGCCGACGTGACGCGCAAGGGCATCGACAAGTCGCGCGAGGGCGCGCGCTACATAGGCGACAAGGCCGGCGATTATTACGGCGCGGTGCGCGAGAAGGCCGGCGACTGGTACGGCACGGCGCGCGAGGGCGTGGCGCGCAAGGGCGGGCAGCTCTCGGCGGCGGTCGAAGCCGGCAAACAGGCTTATACCGAGGAGAAGCGGCGAACGGAACTCTCGGGCGCGTCCGAGGCCCAGCCGACTTACCCCCCGCAAGGTGACCTGAGCTAATCCAATTTTATGTTTGCCCTACAGATTAGCTTGAATGACCCGCTGTTCTGGGTGCTGGTGATCATCGCGGTCGCGTTCGTCGTGATCGCGTTCGCGATGATCGCCATCGCCATGCTCGTCAGCAAGGCCGTCAAGACGGTCGGCCGGCTCGAAGAGCGCGTCGAGCCGCTCTTGCAGAAGGTCACGGCCCTGAGCGACCAGGGCAAACAGATCGCCGCGCAGGGCAAGGAGATTGCCGAGCAGATCAACATCATGTCGGGCCACCTCTCGACCGCGACGCAGCACTTCTCCGAATCCGCGGGCCTCATCAAGGAGGAGGTGCGCGAGTTGAAGCTGCTGATGGGCGAGACGGCTGTGGTGGCGCGCGACAAGGTGGCGCTCGTCAGCAACACGATAGACAAGACGCACCAGCAGGTGACGACCACCACGACCTTCATCCGCAACAAGGTGATTCAGCCGGCGCGCGAACTGGCGGCGATTATGGCGGGCTTCCGCCGCGGCCTCGAAGTCCTCGTCGCCCCCGCGCCGAAGCCCGTTAATCAAACTTACGGAGAAGATGAGATGTTCATCGGCTGAAGCCCTGCGACATCAAGACGCGCCGAGAGGCCCGGACCATAGTCTTCGTAGCGAAGCAGGTTCGGGCCAAATTTTTTGAGGCGCACGTCAGGCAGTACCGACTTTTAACTTTCCCCGGACGCTGATATTGTTATCAGCTTGAGATTAGGAAACCGATTATGTCTACCGAAACACCCCTCGATTTGAAGAAGACGGTCAACCTGCCGAAGACCGCGTTCGGCCAGAAAGCAAATCTGGCACAGAGTGAGCCCGCCCGCCTGAAGAAGTGGACGGAGATGGGGCTCTACGAAATGATCCAGCGGGCGCGCGCCGGCCGCGAAAAATTCGTCCTGCACGACGGCCCGCCCTACGCCAACGCCGACATACATCTCGGCACCGCGCTCAACAAGATTCTCAAAGACATCGTCGTCAAGTCGCGCTCGATGATGGGGTTTGATGCGCCCTACGTCCCAGGCTACGACTGCCATGGCCTGCCCATCGAGCAGCACGTCGAAAAAGACCTCAACAAGAAGGGCAAGAATAAGGCGGACCTCGCGCCCGTCAGCTTCCGGCGCGTCTGCCGCGAGCACGCGGCGAAGTCTCTGAAGTCGCAGACGCGCGACTTCCAACGCTTAGGCATCCTCGGCGAGTGGGGCAACCCGTACCTGACGATGTCGAACCACTACGAGGCCGAGACCGCGCGCCTCTTCGGCCGCTTCATAGAGCGCGGCTACGTCTACAAAGGGGCCAGGCCCGTCTACTGGTGCATCCACGACCAGACGGCGCTCGCCGAAGCCGAGGTTGAGTACAAGCAACACAAGAGCCCTTCCGTTTACGTGAAATTTCCGCTCGCCAGCGACCCGTCTTTGATTGACGAGAGACTCAAAGGGCGTAAAGTCTTCTTCCTCATCTGGACGACGACGCCCTGGACGCTGCCGTCGAACTTGGGCATCGCCGTCCACCCTGACTTCGAGTACGCGGCTTTCGAGAACGGCGACGAAGTTTACGTGGTCGCCTCTGAGCTGCTCGGCGCGGTGGCCGCGAAGTGTGGCATCGCTGAGCGCGACGCGAACGGCGACCCCGTAGCCCCGACCGTACACGCGCGCTTTCCGGGAGTGAAGCTCGACCGGCTCGAATGTCGTCACGCGTGGCTTGACCGGCCCAGCCTCGTGATGGTCGGAGAGCACGTCACGCTCGGCGGCGAGGCCGACGCCGAGACAGAGTTGGACGTGAAGGAGGCGCGCGACGCAAAGGCGACCGGCAAATCTGGCACAGGACTCGTACACACCGCGCCCGGCCACGGCCACGACGACTTCGTCATCGGCAAGAAGTACGGGCTGGAGATTTACTGCCCCGTGGACAACGCCGGACGCTTCACGAACGAGGTCGAACACTTCGCAGGCCAGAGCGTCTTCGAGGCGAACCCGCGCATCGTGGAGTTCATGCGTGAGCGCAATGTTCTGCTCTTTAGTGAAGAGTACGAGCACCGCTACCCACACTGCTGGCGCTGCAAGAACCCCGTCATCTTCCGCGCCACGCCGCAGTGGTTCATCTCTATGGACGCGGCGGGCGCGCACCCGGTCGTCGAGAAGGACGAGGACGGGCGCGACCGCTCCAACTACACGGAGAACTTCATGGACGGCGAGGGCACGGCCCCTGAGTCTTTGCGCGCGGGCGCGCTCAGAGAGATCGGGCGCGTCGAGTGGATTCCGGCATGGGGCGAGGAGCGAATGCGCAACATGCAGAAGGGGCGGCCCGACTGGTGCGTCTCGCGCCAGAGAATCTGGGGTGTGCCAATTCCGGTCTTCTACTGCGCCGGCTGCAACGAGGCCGTCGCGGACCCGGCGGTCATCAACCACGTCGCCGACATCTTCGAGAAAGAGTCTGCCGACGCCTGGTACGCGCGCGAGCCTGCCGCGCTCCTGCCCGAAGGTTTCAAGTGTCCGAGCTGCGAAGGAACCGAATGGACGAAGGAGACGGACATCCTCGACGTGTGGTTCGACAGCGGCTCGTCCTCCGTGGCGGTGCTTGAGCGTTACGAATCTTTGCGCTGGCCCGCGGACGTGTACCTCGAAGGCGGCGACCAGTATCGCGGCTGGTTCAACTCCAGCCTGATGGTCGGGCTCGCCGCGCACGACAGCGCGCCTTATAAGGCTGTCATCACGCACGGCTGGGTCATCAACGTCCAGGGCCAGAAGATGTCCAAGTCTGAGGGCACAGGCATCTCTCCGAACGAGGTCGTTAAAGACTCTGGCGCGGAAATCCTGCGTCTGTGGGTGGCCTCCTCTAACTACCAGGAGGACGTGCGCTGCTCCGACGAAATCTTGCAGCGCGCGCAGGACGCCTACCGCAAGCTGCGCAACACGGCGCGCTTCGCGCTCGGCAACCTGGACGGCTTCGACCCCGCGCGCCACGCGGTCGCCGAAGAAGAGATGTTGGAGATAGACCGCTGGGCGCTGGCGAAGCTGGACGAAGTCGTCTCGCAGGTCGCGGAGGCTTATCGCGCCTACGAGTTCCACACGGTCTACCACACGCTCTACAACTTTGCGACCGTCACGCTCTCGGCGCGCTACTTCGACATCATCAAGGACCGTCTCTACACGGCCGCGCCCCGGAGCCCCGCGCGCCGTTCGGCGCAGACGGTGCTCTACCATATCGCGGACTCACTCGCGCGCCTTGTCGCGCCGCTCCTCGTCTTTACGGCGGACGAAATCTGGGAGAACTTGCCGGGAGGCGGCGAAGGGGGCGAGCGGCCCGCGTCGGTTCACGTCGCCGAGTTTCCCACGGCGCGCGACGAGGACCGGACGTGGCTCCTCGTCGCCTGGGCGCACGTCTTCATGTACAGAGACGTGGTGCTGGCCGAGCTAGAGAAGGCCCGCGCGGCGAAGCTCATCGGCAGCTCGCTCGAAGCCCGCGTGGAGATTTCGGCCAGTGAGTACGCATACAAAGTGCTTGCTCCTTATCGAGAGCAATTGCGCTACATCTTCATCGTTTCGGACGTGCAACTCTCGCGCGCGGGGACGGACGTTGAAGACGAGCAGATAGTTGTCAACGTTACTCGCGCCGCCGGCGAGAAGTGCGAGCGGTGCTGGAACTACTCGACGCGCGTCGGCGAATCCTCGCGCTACCCGACGGCGTGCGAGCGGTGCGTGGCGGCGCTCACAGAGATCGAGCGGGAGGAGGCCGGGGCGTGAGCGGAGAGCGGCGCATCGGCTGGCGCGTGGCGTACTTCTTCGCGGCCTTCGGCGTCTATCTGTTGGATCAGGTGACGAAGGCTTGGGCCGTGCGGAACTTGCGCGCCGGCCAGACGGTGACGCTCATCGGCGGCTTCCTGGACCTGACTTACGCGGAGAACCCAGGCATCGCCTTCGGGCAGTTGCAGGAGGGCGGCTCCGTCGGGCGCTGGGCGCTCGTCGGGCTGGCGGTCGCGGCCGGCGTCTGCGTACTCGTCTACCTTTTCCGCACGGCGCGCACGGATGACAGAATGCTCGGCGCGTGCGCGCTCCTGCTCGCGGGCATTGCCGGCAACCTGACAGACCGTGCGCGCTTCGGCTTCGTGATAGACTTCATCCTGCTACACTACAAGTCCTATCACTGGCCCGTCTTCAACGTCGCGGACATGAGCATCTGCGCCGGAGCGTTCCTGCTCATCTTCGACATCTTCAAAAGCAGGAATCAGAAGTCAGAAGTCGGAAGTCAGGAGAAAATCGGAGGACAGGTTGCCGGGACGCAGAAGACCGAGTGAGCGCCTCGTGCTTTTCATTCTGACTTCTGTATGCTGACTCCTGACTCCTGCTGTTCGTTATGTTCCCAGAGCTGTTTCGCATAGGCAACTTCCCCGTCAACACGTACGGCGTGCTGCTGGCGCTGGCGTTCCTCTCCGCGCTGTTAATCGCGGCGAAGCTCGCGGCGCGAGACGGCCTGCCGCGCGAGCGCGTCTACGACCTGGGCCTCTGGATGTTGCTGGCGGCGATTGTCGGGTCGAAGGCGCTGATGCTCTTTACGGAGCCGGGCTACCGCGAGAACCCATGGTCGCTTTTCTCGCTCGACTTCCTGCGCTCGGGCGGCGTCTTCTACGGCGGCTTCATCGGCGCGGCGGCGGTCGGCTACTTCCTGATTCGCCGCTACAAGTTGCCCTGGTGGAAGACGGCCGACGCCTTCGCGCCCGGCATCGCGCTGGGCAACGCCATCGGGCGGCAGGGCTGCTTCGCCGCAGGCTGCTGCTGGGGCAAGCCCACGCTTGCGGCCTGGGGAGTCCACTTCACGGAAGCGGGCCACAAAGTCACGGGCGTACCGACGACCGTTGCGCAACTGGACGACCCGGCGCAGCAGGCTTACTGGGCCGAAAAGCTCGGCGGGCTCTTTCAGCCCGTACACCTGCACCCGACACAGCTCTACGAATCCTTCGGCGCGCTCCTCATCTTCCTCTTCCTGCTCTGGCTCCACAAGCGCAAGCGCTTCAGCGGCCAGGTCATACTCTGCTACGCCGTGCTCTACGCCGTCATGCGCTTTACGATAGAGATTTTCCGCGACGACCCGCGCGGCGATATCCTCGGACTGACCAGCTTGACCGGCCTCTCGACTTCGCAGATGCTGAGCATCATTGTCGGCGTCGGGGCCGTCGTCCTGCTCGTCCTCCGCTGGCGTGGAAAGAATCAGGGAGAGGCGGACGCCGCCCAGGCTTGATTCAACATTTGTCCTGTAAGGACAAACGAAAATAGCCCAGCACTTCATTGCTGGGAATCGCGTGGTAATAACGACCGAGTCCCGTAGGGACGACTGAACTTTTCGGTCGTCCCTACGGGACTCGATAAATTTTCGCTCGCATACCCAGCACTGAAGTGCTGGGCTATTTTCAATCGCTCCTGACGGAGCGAAAGACTTGCGCTCCGTCTTACTTTGAGATGAACGCTGGCGACCAAACTGACGAGACGCAAGCGGAGGCTTCGACGCTCACGTTCCGCGCGACGGCCGAGGATGCGGGCGCGCGGTTGGACGCGTACCTGGCCGCGCGCGTGGAGGGCTGGAGCCGCGCGCGCATCCAGCGCCTCGTCGAGGACGGCGACGTGCTGGTGCGCGGGCGCACGGCCAAACCCGCTTACAAGCTGCGCGAGGGCGACGACGTAGAAGTCGAACTCGCGCCGGCCGACACGACAGGCTTCGCGCCCGAAGAGATACCGCTCGCAATCGTGTACGAGGACGAAGACCTCCTGGTCGTCAACAAGCCGGCGGGCCTCGTCGTACACCCTGCGGCCGGCGTCCCTTCGGGCACGCTCGCCAACGCGCTCGCCTTCCACTTCAGCCAACTCTCGACCCGCGCCGGCGCGGCGCGCCCAGGCATCGTCCACCGCCTAGACCGTGGCACCTCCGGCCTCATCGTCGTCGCCAAGAACGAGGCGGCGCACGAAAATCTCGCGGACCAATTCCGTGAGCGCGAAGTCTTCAAGTCCTACGTCGCGCTCGTCCACGGCCGCGTCCAAGAAGAGAGCGGGCGCGTCGAGCAGGCAATCGCACGCGACCCGCGCAACCGCACGCGCATGGCGGTCGTGGGCGGCGGCCGCCCCGCGCTTTCGCTCTACCGCGTGCGCCGCCGCTTCGACCGCTTCACCCTGCTCGACGTGGAGATCAAGACGGGCCGCACGCACCAGATCAGGGTCCACCTGCAATGGCTCAAGCACCCGGTCGTCGGCGACGCGGTCTACGGCGATGGGCGCGACAACACAATCACAGACCCGCGCCTGCGCGCACGCTTGGGCGCCCTCAAACGCCAGTTCCTGCACGCCGAACAGCTAGGCTTTCGTCACCCGCGCACCAATGAGCCCCTGCGCTTTACAGCGCCGCTGCCCGCCGAACTGGCACAGTTCCTCGACGCGCTTGATTCTTCAGGTCGCGGTTAGTCCCGGCCTTACTTCCGAATCTTGACATTCCGGCCGGAGGCTAATATCGTGCGCGCTCGCGTTCGAAGTCGCTTCGCGCCGGCGAGGGATTCTCGCGCCGGCCTCACGCAAAGGTTATTTCGCAAGCGTTCCGCTAACTTCTCGGCCCCGATACCTAATGAAGCACGGTCATCACAGCAGACGGAAGAAGGCTGCGCCTCGTGCGGCCCGCGCGGCAGAGCCCGAGGACTCGTCAGAAGAAGATTTCATGACGGGAGCCCGGGGCGTCCACATAGTTTTCGTCCCTGAACTCTTTTCACACCCGCGCAGTCATCTTTGGCTTGAACCGGCCCGGCCGATTCTGCCGCTCTTGCGCAAGCTGGCGGGACGTCTCACGCAAGATGATGTCCGGTGTTTCGTGGGTTCGCTCCCGTGGACGCGGCTGGAGGGGCTGTCGAACGAGGAGGCGCTGGAGCACTTTTTCGAAGCCCCTTGGAGCATGTGGGGGGCTTTCTGGGATGACCTGATCGCCTCGCCCGACATATTTAAATACCTTGATTACTGGCTGGACTATTTCGGCATCGGTTTTCTCCTCTTTCCTGTCGGGCGCGAGTCAACTCCCATGCTCGACAGGTGGATGTCCTGCGAAGTCCCCAGCCGAATTCTCAGCCGGATAATTTTCGTCAGCTTTGACGGCGGGGCGTCCGGGCTCCGGCTCGAATCCGGTTTTGAATTTGTTAACTTCCCGTCCGAGTACCAGAAGCTCCTCCTACTTCTCGAAGGCCCGGTAGGCGCCAGTCTGCCGCCGACTGACACGGGTGATGTGTCGTGGGGAGCGCTGGCGGCTTTGTGGCTGCGGCGAATCATGCGGCGGGCAACTGAGAGCCAGGATTTGCGCTCCGAAGAGGACTATGCCGGAGCGTTACGTGTCAGGTCGGAGGTGTTCCTCGGGGCGGCGACGCCGCGCGTGGTTGCTCCCGGCGGCGAGTTCGTGGCGAGGTTCGCGGCGTACGTCCAAGATTTCCGCCAACAGGTCGGCTCCATCTTCGCGAAGGAAGCGCCGAAGTCGGAGGCCCTTCTCGACCTCGCTTCCTGCCGGTGGCGAGTCGGGACGAAGGTCAGCGTGCGTTTGTCCGCGAGGGACTTGACGATCAAGACAGGGACTCAGTCGTTCACCTGGAACGGCGAATACGAGACGCTCCGTTTCGACGTCGAGGTCCCGCCCGACTGCCGGGAGACTCAGGCCGTCCTGAAGTTCGACGTCGCGATTGATGGCGTGATCATATCCACGCTGCGCCCCGAGATTGAAATCAATAAAGACGGCGCGGCCGGCCGGGCCGCGGGCGTCGAGACGACGGAGGTCCGCTCGCCGCGGAGCGCCTTCGCGTCCTACGCGACGGGGGACAGGAGGAGCGTTCTCGGCCGCGTCAGGTCGTTGCAGATTCACACCGGCATTGACGTGTTTCTCGATTGCCTCTCGGTGCGGCCGGGGGAGGAGTGGAAGCCAGAGATAGTCAGGCAGATTCGCGAGCGCGAAATCTTCTGGCTCTTCTGGTCGCGCCGCGCCAGTAAATCCAACTGGGTTGAATGGGAGTGGCGTCAGGCGCTCGCCGCCAAGACGCTGCGCGGCATTCAGCCCCATCCGCTGGAGCCGTCCGACGTGGCCCCGCCGCCGCCGGAGCTGGCGGACCTACAGTTCGGGACCGCCTACGAGTCCTACCTCGTCAGCCTTCGGGAGTCGTGGTTCAAGTACAAACTGCACCGCCTCAGAGAGAGCGTCGGCCGTCTGCTTCGCAACTAAGGGCCGGGGCGCATCAAGGTATCGGCTCGAAGCGGCGGAGGAGGCTCTGGAAGCGCGGGTCGTCGCGCAAGCTATCGAAGTGGGGCCAGACGCGTATGAGGACGAGGCCGGGGTGGCGGTTCTCGTAAGCCTTGTTGAGCTGCTCGATGGCTTGCTCCTTGTCGCCGAGTCCTGTGTAGATGGTTGCCAGGTAGAGCGGCGAGACGTAGCGCCGCTTTGAGAGCGAGATCATCAGCGAGAGCACCGTCTCGGCCTCGGCCTTCCTGCCCGCCCGCGCGTAGGTGTAGGCGAGCGCGGCGGCCGTCTCTATGTCGTCGGCGTTCAGCTCGTCGCCCGTCGCCGCCTCGCCGCTCATCACGGTCCTGAATTCCTCGACGGCCTTGTCGTACTCCTTCTTCTCGACGTAGGCCAGCCCCAGGTAGTAGTGCGCGACGGCGAAGCGCGGGTCAATCTCCAGCGTCTTCTTGTACTGCTCTATCGCCTCGTCGTACTTGCGCGCGAAGAAGAGGTAGAGGCCGGAGTTGGCGCTGATGATGGGCGAGAGCGGGTCGAGGGTTTGCGCCTGCTCGATCTCGCGCCGAGCCAGATCGTACTTGCCCATCTGCGTCAGGTAGGAGGCGTACCACTGGTGCGCGGTCGCGTACCTCGGGTTGAGTTCGAGGGCGCGTTTGAAATCACTTTCGGCCCCGCGCCAGTCCCAGTCGTAGGCGAGCTTGACGAAGGCGCGCGAGGTGTAGCCTTCGGCCAACTCAGGGTCTATGTCTATGGCGCGCTCGGCGGCCTCCCTGGCGTTCGGCATGTGGTCGTTGGGCGCTGCCGCGCCGATGTCGCACAGGAGCGCGTAGGAGTCGGCGAGGCCAGAGTAGGCCAGCGCGTAGGACGGGTCTTTCTCCTCCGCCTCGCGGAAATACTTGATGCCGGCGCGCAAGCCCGCCTCGTCGCGCTTGTTCCAGAAGTAGCGGCCCTTGAGATAGAGCTGGTAAGCCTCCGTATCGTTCGTGTAGCGCTTCGACAGACGCTGCTCGTCCGCGCCCGTCAGCTTCACCTTGAGCCGCTCGGAAATCTTGCGCGAGATCTCTTCCTGGACGGCGAAGATGTCTGAGAAGTCCTTGTCGTACTCCGCGCCCCAGAGCTGCGCGCCGTCCGAGACGTTGATCAGCTCCGTCTTGATGACCAGCTTCTCGCCGACCTTCAGCACGCGGCCCGTCAGGACCGCGCCGACGCCTAAGGAACGGCCCACCTCCTGCGGGTCAACTTTCTGGCCTTTATAGCGAAAGACGGCGTTGCGCGACATGACGCGCAGGTTCGGCAGTTGCGAGAGCTTGTTGATGATGCCCTCTGTGATGCCGTCGGAAATATACTCGGCCTCCGCGTCGCTGCTGTCGTTGACGAACGGGAGCACGGCCACCGCGTCCACGCCCGTCGTGCCGCTGCGGAAGTAGAAGATAGATGCGACGACGAGCGCGACTGCCGCGACGACGAGGAGCGCGGCCCACTTGTGCCGGCCCACGTTCGTGACGATGTATTCGACGCTCGAAACCGGGCGCGGCTCGGCGGGGAGCGGGGCGCGCGACTCGCTGCGCGTCGAGTGGGCCGTGATGGCGCTCACGAGCCCGGCCCCCGTCTCCGGCGTCAGCGAAAGCTCCTGGGAGCTTCTGTCCAGCTCGTCGCGCAAGTTCTCCAGGTCCGTCTTCAGGTCCGTGATGGTCTGGTAACGCTTCTCCCTGTCCTTCTGAAGCGCCTTGCGGACGATGCGCTCCAACTGGTGCGGGACCATCTGCACGGCGCTCGTGAGCGGCGGCGGCTCCTGATCCAGGATGGAGACTTTGATGTGACTGTCGGTCGGCCCCTGGAAGGGCGGGTGGCCCGCGATCATCTCGTAGAGCACGATGCCCAGAGAGAAGATGTCCGTGCGCTCGTCCACGTCTTGGCCGCGCGTCTGCTCTGGCGACATGTAGCCCGTGGTCCCCATCACGGTCCCAGGCTCCGTGTTGTGAATGGGCATGGTGACGGCGTCCGGGTCGTGGACGGTCGAGTGCTTTTCGGTGAGCTTGGCGAGGCCGAAGTCCAGGACTTTGACGAGGCGGTCGCGGCCCACGCGGTCGCGCCTGAGCATGACGTTCTCGGGCTTAACGTCGCGGTGGACGATGCCTTCGTCGTGCGCGGCTTCGAGCGCCCGCGCGACCTGAATGCCGACGCCGAGCGCCTCGTCAATCTTCATCTCGCCGTGACTGAAGCGGTCGCGCAGCGTGTCGCCCTTGATGTACTCGGTGGCGATGAAAAAGCGTTCGCCCTCCTCGCCGATTTCGTAGACGGTCAGGATGTTCGGGTGGTTGAGCTTGAGGACGGCGTTGGCCTCCTTCCTGAAACGCAGGAGACTCTTCTCGTCGCGCGTGAAGCGCTCGGAAAGCATCTTGAGGGCGACCCGGCGGCCGTGCTTCACGTCCTCCGCCAAATAGACCTCGCCCATCCCGCCCTTGCCGAGCTTCTCCAGGAGGCGATAGTGAGAGACCGTCTGCGAGGACACAGGGCAATACCCTTTGGATTAAGGTTGAAGAGAACGACTTGCGGCGAGCCGTCAGCCGGAAAGACGAGCGACCGGGCGCGCATTGTACCACCAAATTGGGGAATGCGGATTTCGGATTGCGGATTGAAAAACAGGACTCCCTAAATCCGCAATCCGAAATCCGCATTCCCCAATCACTACGGCCTGCGCTTTTGCGCCGGATTGCTGTACTATTACGCTTTCGCCCGTGTCGGAAGGGCAACGGCCGTTCAGCCGCAGGGCATCCAAGCCGCGGACGTGCGGATGGCTGCCGCCGCCCTCAAGTTTCAATTTTTTCGCGCTCGATAATTCATGAGATTCACGATTAACCGTTTCCCCTCCCTGGCCGCGCTCGCCCTCCTGCTTCTCTGCGCGCCGGCCGCGCTCGCGCAAAACCCGCAGCCTACCCAGACGCCTAACCAGCAGGACGGGCAGGAGACGGAGGTCATCACGATCCGCGAGGTGCGCCTGCCGGTCACCGTGCTTGACGACAAGAAGCCCGTCGCCGGCCTGAGGAAGGAAGACTTCCTGGTTTATGAAGACAAGAAGTTGCAGAAGATCGAGGGCTTCAGCGACGAGACCTCCGGCAGCCAGCCCGTCTACGTGGCCGTCCTGATGGACACCTCCGGCTCCGTGGCCGGCAAGCTCAAGTTCGAGCAGGAGGCGGCCAAGAACTTCATCTACGCGGTGACGCGGCTCCGCAAAGACCGCGTCGCGTTTGCCACCTTCGACCACGAGATCAAGCTGCGGCAGGACTTCACGGACAAGCTGGACTATCTGGACAAGGCAGTGGACGGCGTCGGCAAGCCCGGCAACCGGACGCTCTTTTACGACGCCATCTGGCAGTTCTGCGATGAGAAGATGCGGAGCGTGCCGGGCCGCCGCGTGCTGGTCGTCATCACGGACGGCGACGACAACAACTACAGCCGCGCCACGCTCAAGGACGCCATAGACATCGCGCAGCGCACCGAGACGACCATCTTCGCCATCTCGACCAAGGCCGGGCTGGGCTCGGTCGGCGGCGTCGAGGCCGGGACGGTCTCATCGGGCGTTGACCGCGACTTGCAGAAACTCTGTGAGGAGACCGGCGGCTCGGCCTTCTTCACCGGCGACATCCTGGAACTTGAGCGCTCGTTCAGGAGAATCTCCCAGGAGTTGCGCTCGACCTACATCATCACCTACAAGCCGGCGAACGATAAGTACGACGGCAGCCGCCGCAAGATCGAGGTCAAGCTGGCGAACGGGCGCGGCGGGCTGAAGGTCAAGACCAGGAAAGAATACAGGGCCGTCTCCGACAGCGTCAGGAAGTAAGTCGGCAGTCACTAAAGAAGATGTTTTTCAAAGGTCATACAACGCGCACTCTGGCATTCCTGCTCGCGGGCTTTCTCTTCGCGGGCGGCCTCGTCCCGGCGGGCTTGAACGCCCAGGAATCTCCCGCGAGCCGCCCGCGGCGCACGGACCAATCCCCGCAGGAGACGCCGAAGCCGAGCCCCACGCCGAAAGAGGGCGAGGAGATTCAGGAAGACGAGGTCGTGCGCGTCGAGACGGATTTGACCAACATCCTGTTTACGGCCGTGGACAAGTCGAAGCGTTTCATCACGACGCTCAGGCAGGAGGACGTGAGCATCATGGAAGACGGCCGGCCGCAGGAGATTTTCACCTTCGCGCGCCAGACGGACCTCCCGCTCTCGCTCGCCATCCTGATCGACACGAGCATCTCCGAGGAGCGCACGCTCCCGATTGAGAAGGCCGCGGCCGCCTCCTTCGTGGACTCCGTCCTCAGGCCCGACAAGGACGAGATGGCCGTCATCTCTTTCACGGGCGAGGCCACACTCGAACAGGGCCTGACGGGCAGCGCCTCGCGCGTGCGCCGCGCGCTCGACCGCGTCGAGTTCGTCCCGCCCTCTGGTTACGTCAGCGGCATCGGCCAGGTCGGGACGCCTCCGATTTCGGGCCAGAACCAGATGATTCAGGGCTCGACCGCCATCTGGGACGCCGTGCTGGTCACCTCCGAGGAGGTTCTCACCGAGGCGTCCGACAAGACGCGCCGCGCCATCATCCTGCTGACAGACGGCCACGACACGAGCAGCCGCAAGAAAATAGACCACGCCATCGAGAGCGCCACGCGCGCCGACGCCGTCGTCTACGCCATAGGCATCGGCGACGAATATTACGGCGGCATCAACAAGGGCACGCTGCGCAAGATTTCCGAGCAGACCGGCGGCCGCGCCTTCTTCCCCGAGAACGAGTCGGAGCTGCGCGACGCCTTCGCGCAGATTCAACTTGAGCTGCGCTCGCAGTATCTGGTGGCCTACTCCCCGACCAACAAGAACCGCGACGGCTCCTTCCGCCGCGTCCAGATCGAGATTCTCAACCCGGACCTGCGCCGGCAGAACCTCAAGCTGACCTACCGCCAGGGCTATTTCCCCAGAACCACAAAATAGTGGTCAGTGGTCAGTGGTCGGTGGTCAGTTAAGAGAAAGCAGAAGGCAGCCGAGTTAGTTCCACGCGGCTGCTTCTTTCTTTATGCCTTTAACTGACCACCGACCACCGACCACTGACCACTGCTTTTTCTCCCTGATGACAATCTCTTTTTGTCTTTGCTATACTCGGTTGTGGCGGCGCTTTCGTCATCCTGTCCTGATGAAGCGCCGCGGTGCTTTCGTCCTGATCCAGAATCGGCCGCCCCTCATGTTGTGACTCCCACGTCATTGAATTGAGACCTGTAGTT
This sequence comes from uncultured Acidobacteriota bacterium, assembly GCA_963848875.1. Taxonomy (GTDB): domain Bacteria; phylum Acidobacteriota; class Blastocatellia; order Pyrinomonadales; family Pyrinomonadaceae; genus QHXM01. Next base: position 279,890 of record CAWKFJ010000005.1, on the reverse strand, counting down.
TTGTGAGGTCACCGGGCTCGCTCCGCCCTCGACGGCGGCTGCGGCCCAAACGGCAAAGATGAAATCCGACCCGACGCGCCCAACAGTGCTCGCCGTCAACGACGAGCCGAAAGTGCTTGAGCTTCTGACCGTGCTCCTGGAGCACGAGGGCTACAAAGTGCTGACGGCCGCGGGCGGTCAGCGCGCCCTCGAACTGGCCATCGCGGCGGAGCCCGACATCGTCGTCTCTGATGTGGTCATGCCCGAGATGGACGGGCTCGAATTCTGCCGCCGCCTCAAACAGGACCCGCGCACCAACGGCATCCCAGTCCTGCTCGCCAGCGCCGTTCGCACCGGCAAGCGCAACAGCCTCCACGCGCTGACGGCCGGCGCGGACGACTACCTCGAAATGCCTTTCCGCCGCCAGGAACTCCTGGTCAAGGTCGCGCGCCTGACCGAGCGCCACCGCGTCGAGCGCCACTACCGCGAGATCGTCGAGCAGGCCGCAGACATCATCTACACGCGCGACATGGAGGGCCGCCTGACCAGCATCAACGAGGCGGGCGCGCGCTTCTTCGACCGCCCGGTCGCGGAGCTGGTCGGCGCGCCTCTCTCCACCCTGCTCGGCGAAGAGGCCGCCGCCGCCGACATCGTCGAGGCTGTGGAGAAGGCATCCCAGGGGCCCTACCGCTCACTTCATCTTCTGAAAGACGAACGCGGCGTCCCGCGTTATCTCGAAGGCGTCATCACGCTCGTGCGCGACCCCGAAGGGCAGCCCGTCGGCGTGCGCGGCGTGGTGCGCGACATCACCGAGCGCGTCCAGGCCGAACAGGCCATGCGCGAAAGCGAGGAGCGTTACCGCGCGCTGGTCGAGCAATCGCTGGACGGCATCTTCCTGATAGAGCCGGAGACGAGACGCATCATCGAGGCGAACGCGGCCTACCAGAGTTTGCTTGGCTACACAGCCGACGAGCTGGCCGGGCTGACGCTCTACGACGTGACGGCCACGAGCCGCGAAACCGTTGACGAGAACATCCGCCAGATACTCTCCCAAGGCCATTCGGTCCTGGGCGAGCGTCATCATCGCCGCAAGGACGGCTCGCTGGTCGATGTCGAGGTCAGCGTCAGCCTCATCTCCTACAGCGGCAAGAAAGTCCTCTGCGCCGTCGTGCGCGACATCAGCGCGCGCAAACAGGCCGAGGAGATGGTCCGCCGCAGCGAGGAGCGCTACCGCGAGCTGTTCGAGAACGCCAACGACATCATCTACACCCACGACCTACAAGGAAACTTCACCTCGCTCAACAAGACGGGCGAGCGCGTGACGGGCTACACCCGCGAAGAGGCCGCGCGGATGAACATCGCCCAGGTGGTCGTGCCCGAACACCTGGAGAAGGCGCGTGAGATGATCGCGCGCAAGCAATCGGACGAAGTCTCGACTATCTACGAACTGGACATCCTCGCCAAGGGCGGCCGCCGCGTGCCGCTCGAAGTCAGCTCGCGGCTCATCTACGAGGGCGGGCGCCCCGTCGGCGTGCAGGGCATCGGCCGCGACGTGACCGAGCGCAAGCGCATCGGAGCTGAATTGCAGGCGTCCGAGGCAGAGATGCGCGCGCTGCTGGCGGCCATGCCGGATGTCATCTTCGTGCTCGACGCCGAAGGGCGCTACCTGAAGGTCGCGCCGACCAACCCGCGGCTGCTCTACAAGCCGCCGCAGGAACTCGCAGGCAAGCTGCTCCACGAAGTCTTCCCGCGCGCCCAGGCAGACCTCTTCCTCAGCCACATCCGCCGCGCGCTCGACATGGGCCAGCCCGTTAACATCGACTACAGCCTGACGATTGAGGGCGTGGAGTTCTGGTTCGAGGGGACCGTCTCGCCGATGCTCGACGACTGCGTCATCTGGGTGGCGCGCGACATCACGGAGCGCAAGCGCACGGAAGGCGCACTCCAGCAGCAGGTCGAGCGCGAGGCCGTCATCAATCGCATCTCGCGCGCCGTGCGCCGCTCGCTCGACACCACGGTCGTCTTCCACACGGCCGTGCAGGAACTCGGCTCCTACCTCGGCGTGGATCGCTGCTCGCTCTTCATGATCGAGGAGGAGGCGGGCCGCGTGCGGATGGTGGCCGAGTACCACGCGCCCGGAGTCCGCCCCGCCCTGCGCGACTTCCCGCTCTCGAAGCTCAAGAACCTCGCGGACGCCGTCGAGCGCCAGGGCGTGATGGTCTTCAACGACGCGGCGGCCGACGCCTGGATCAGCCCGGTCTACGAAGAGGTCCTCAAGCCGTCCGGCGTCAAGTCGATCATGTACGTCGCCATCAAGACCGGCGAGGAGATGCCCGCGGCCTTCGCCTTCTCGACGACGCGCAGCTTGCGGCAGTGGCGCGAGGCGGACATTGCGCTCGCCCGCGCCGTCGCAGACCAGACGGGGCTCGCCATCCGCCAGGCCGAACTCTTCCAGAAGGCCGAGGCGACTTCGGCCCGCGAGGCGCTCATCAATCGCCTGAGCCTCGCCATCCGCGCGTCACTGAGTTTGCCCGACGTGTTGAGCACGGCGACGCGCGAGCTGGGTCGCGCGCTTGGGGCCTCGCGCGTCCACCTCTACATGTACGACCCGCAGAACCCGCTCGTCCATGCCGAGCACGAGTACGTCGCGCCGAACTCTTCGAGTGTCCGCCACATGGAGATGAGCTTCGAGGAGCCCATCGCGCAAAGGCTCCTGCGCTCGCCCCGCTCCATCGTCATCCAGGACGCGCTCAACTACTCGGAAGGCCCTTCCGAGTTCAACGAGCAGGTGCGAGTACACGCCGCGCAGGTCGGCCTGCGCTCGCAGATTCTCTGCCCGCTCATCGTCAACGGCCGCTTCCGCAGCGCGCTCTGCCTACACCAGACAGACCGCGTGCGGCGCTGGACGGAGGACGAGGTCGCGCTGGTTGAAGCCGTCGCCTCGCAGATCGCCACCGGGATAGCGCAGGCAGAGCTTTTCGAGATGACGGGCCGGGCCAAGAAGGAGTGGGAGACGACCTTCAACGCGATGTCGGACGGTATCTTCATCTTCGACAACGCGGGGCAATTGGTTCGCGTCAACCGCGCCGGGGCGGCGATGGAGGACACCTGGCCGCATCTCATGCTCGGCCGCCGCTGCTGCGACATCCTGCGCACGAGCGACGGAGGTAGCACCTGCATCGTCGAGAAGACCATCCACGAGGCACGCAGCGTCACCATCGAAATCATCCCCGAACGCTTCAACCGCCCGCTGCTGGTCACCTGCGAGCCGATCATCGAGCGCGGCGACCGCATCATCGGCGCGGTCTGCACGGCGCGCGACCTCTCGGAGCTGCGGAAGGCCGAGGCGAAGGCGCGCGAGCACCAGACGCTTTTGACCAACATCCTGGAGAGCGCGCGCGAGAGCATCTACGCCGTGGACACCGCCGGCCGCTTCCAGTGGTGCAACCGCGCCACGCTCGAAGCGACCGGCTACAAGTCCGAGCAGTTGATCGGCCACTCGTTCTTAGACATCACCTTCGAGGCCGACCGCGCAACGGCGCGCGAACACTTCGAGCGCACGCTCGACGGCAAGCCGCAGACTTACGAGGCCCGTTTCTTCTCTTACGACGGGGCGCTGCGCTACGCGCTCTTCGACACCGCGCCGCTCGTCGTCGAGGGGCGCACCACGGGCGTCCTGGGCATCGCGCGCGACATCACGGAACAGAAACAGGAGCGGCAGCGCGCCGCGCAGGCCGACAAGTTGCGCGCGCTCGGCCAGCTCGCCTCAGGCGTGGCCCACGACTTCAACAACGCGCTCACCGCCATCCTCGGCCGCGCCCAACTGATGCGCCGCCAGGTGACGGACGAATCCCTGACGCACAACCTTGACGTGATTCAGACGGCGGCCGAGGACGCCGCCGCGACCGTGCGCCGCATACAGACTTTCGCGCGCCAGTCGCCGGCCAGGGAGTTCGAGACGCTCGACGTGAGCCAACTGCTCGCCGACGCCATAGAGATCACGCGCACGCGCTGGCACAACGAGGCGCGGCTGCGCGGTCTGCTCTACGCGGTCGAGCTGGAGACCGAAGGGCCTGCCTACGTCTCCGGGGTCGCGTCGGAGCTGCGCGAGGTCTTCGTCAATCTAATCGTCAACGCGGTGGACGCCATGCCAGGGGGCGGCCAGGTCTTGATAGGCTGCGAGCGCGAAGGCGACTTCGTGCGGCTGAGCTTCAATGATTCCGGCACGGGGATGCCGGAGGAGGTGCGCGAGAGAATCTTCGAGCCCTTCTACTCGACGAAGGGCGCGCACGGGACGGGCCTCGGCCTCGCCGTCTCTTACGGCATCATCGAGCGCCACGAGGGGCGCATCACCGTCGAGTCCGAAGTGGGGCGCGGCGCGACTTTCAAGATAGACCTCCCGGCGGCCGAGCTGGTCGCCGCGCGCACGAGTCAGCCTACGCCGACGCCGGCCGAGAGCCACAGCCTGAGTGTGCTTGTGATTGACGACGAAGAGTTCGTGCGCGAGACGCTGGCCGACATGCTGACGATGCTCGGCCACCGCGTCCACGCGGTCGCGGGCGGGCGCGAGGGCCTGAGAGCGATGGACGAGTTGAGCTTCGATCTGGTCTTCACGGACCTTTCGATGCCGGAGATGGACGGCTGGGAGACGGCGCGCGAGATTCGCCGCCGAGGGAGCGACGCGGCCGTCATCCTCATCACGGGCCACGGCGCGGCCACCCCCATTGCCCCCGGCGACAAAGACCTCGTCAACGGCATCATCGGCAAGCCCTTCGACTTCGATCAGGTCGCCGACGCGATAGTACACGCCACGCAAAAACCAGTGACCAGCGATTAGTGACGAAAAGTCCCCGCAGGGGACGACCGACAATAGCCCAGCACTTCAGTGCTGGGAATTGAGCCAATAAATATTCGAGTCCCGTAGGGACGACCGAACCTTCAGTCGTCCCTACGGGACTCAATTCTTTTTTCACTTCCTTACCCAGCACTGAAGTGCTGGGCTATTTTCACTTCGTCCCTGACGGGACGATAATGGCCCTCCGGTTTTTACTCAGCGCTCTTATTTCTCCCCCCGCTCCTTTTCGACTTCTGTTTCGAGTTCGACGACGAGCTGGCGGATGCTCGGTTGATCCATCGGCTCTATCAGGCGGAGCGCCTCGTCTAGGACGCGGCGCTGGTGTTCGGGCCAGCCGGGGCGGCCGGCCACGCTGCCGAGTTCGCCGGAGTAGTAGCCGCAACGCGGTGGCCGCACCGATTCGACCACGTCCTTTTCGACCGCCAGCGTCATCGTCGGGATGCGCTCCAACTCCAACCCGCGCGCCACGAGCGCGACCGACTGGTGGCACAGCCTTGAGGCCGGGATCAGGAGCGCGGCCTGGACTTCGTAGCGCTTGACGCGTTCTACCAGCCGCGGCAGCATCTCTTCCACGAGCTTCCCGGCGTCTGGGATGTGCCCGCAAAAACTCCACCAGACGGGGTTCAACTGACCTATGATCCCGTTGCCCTCGAACTCGGCCAGGCGATCTATGGGGACCTGCGCGTTGCGGTCGCGCGTGACGGCCGCCGTGTCCCAGCCGCGCGCGCAGTAGAGCAGGTCTTCGGCCTCGACCTCGCGCGGAATCTCTCGGAAGCGCGTGTCGCCGCCGACCGCGTTCACGTCGAACGAGTCGGTCCCGTTGATGTAGGCCCCGGCCGACGTGATGAGCGCGAGGTTCATCATCGGCAGCGCGCGACGCGCGGGCGTGAAGGGCGCGCGCCGGTTGACGACAAACGGGTAATCGCCGCCGACCTCGCTGCGCGGGCTGCCCCGCGTCCGGCTCTCCTGCCAGTGCTCGTAGCGCCTGCGCCAATCGTCTATCCGCTCGATTATCTCCATCGAATCTTTTCCCCTCTTGAATGTCGAGCTACTGCGTATACCTGAACTTCCGCCACGCGCAGCGCTTTCTCATCGTCTCTCTCCGCGCCTCGCGATTAAGAGCAACGCCACGGCCGCCGCGACGATGGCGACGGCGAGCGCCGCGACCGAGTAGCCGTGCCACGCGCCGAACGTCAGGCGCAACGGGTCGTCCGCCGCCACGTCGTCAATCGGCCGCCCCATCGCGGTTCTCAGCTCGACCATCCGCGCCGCGATGAGCCACCGGCCGACGCCCGTTGCTACGCCGACGAGCGCGAGCGAGACCGTCTCCGCCAGGAAAGCGCGACGCGCGACTTCGCGCCGGAACAGGAACGCGGTCAGGAGGAGCAGGAGCGCGATGACGAAGCCGCTCGTGTTGATGACGGCGAGCGTGCGCGTCACTATCGAGCCGGCGGCCTCGTTCGCGTAAGGGACTCCCCTCGCGCGCAGGACCGCGAACGCGCTCGGCGCGACCACGGCGCTGAAGAAGACCGCGCCGCCCAGCCAGAGCGCGACGAGAAGCAGCCGCACGTCACGCACGACCGCCGCGAGCCGCCCGCCAAGCTGCGCGCTCACTCGCGCCCCCGTCTCTGCCACTTCCACGCTCACGGCCTAATCATACTCCATCACGACGGGCATCAGGCGAATCCTCGGCAGAACCATTTCCGGCTGTGCCAATTCGCGCGGGTCCGGCCCCGCCGTGAGCCACGCCAACGCACTGTCGAGCTGCGCCTGGTAATCAACCAGATCGAGCGACATGAACTGCGCGACGCCGAGGCGCGCGAACTTCTCCTTCGCCATCTGGTACATCCGCCGCGCCGCGCCGGGCCGCCCGATCTCCAGGTGGTGAAAGGCCACGGCCGATTGAATCATCGCTTGCAGGAACAGTTTTTCGGCGGGGCCGACCTCGCCCACCCAGCGGTCCTCCCACGCGTCGTGCGCGGCGTGAAACTCGCCCTCGTTGAAGAGGTCTATCCCCGCGATGTACTCGACCGGGTACGCCGCGACGTGCGCCTCCGTGTACGCCGCGTGCTCGGTTTCGCTCTGCTCAACCATCAAGTTAAATGATGAATGCGGAATGCGGAATGATGAATTAGAAAGCAGTCGTCTTTAATTCATCATTCATCATTCCGCATTGCCTTTCCAATCCTTTTTCAGCATCAGCTCCTCTATCCTGTAGGCGTGCAGCATGTCGTGCAGCGCCAGGTGGCGGAACATGATGAGGACAGAGTAGTGGTCGTACTGCTCGTGCTCGGCCTCGCGGAGCCAGTCGTCTTCGGTCAAGTCCTTGAGCGTCTCGACCAGTTGATCGCGGTCGCGGCAGAAGCGCTCCAGCGCCTCGTCCAAATCGATCTTGAGGAGCGCGCCCTCCTCCATCGCCTCGTCCGGGTTGTACGCCTTGATGCGCGGCCTCGTCTCAGCGAGCATCCGTTCAAGCCGCGAGACGAAGAGCGTGTGGACTTCGGCCAGGTGGCACAGGTGCTCGTGCGCGGACCACTTGGCCGGCGCGGGCCGTCGCTTCAGATTCTCCGCCGGCACTTCGCGCACCAGCGGCGTGATGATGGCGGGCGCGTTACCGAGCGCCGTGATGACTGCTTCCGCGTTGTTCATAAAAAAAACCTTCAGGGGGCCGTCATGTAGAGAGGCTGAATCCGGCCCGCTTGCCGGTCGAGCAGGCACTTCGCTTCGACGACCTGCAAGACGGCCTCCGACCAAGCCAGATAATCTTTCACCACGCGGTCGTTCAGCCCGCCGTAGAAATCCAGGTAAGTCCAGTCGCTTTTCCCCAGCCAGTTCTCCTGGTTGGCCCAGCGTGTCACGAGCGCCCCCCACGCGCGCGGGCTCCACTGGCACAGAAAATCGCCGTACATCACAGCCACCTGATCGTACTCGTAGCCCGTGAAGACCATGTGCGTCTCGGAGAGGAACTTTTGCGCCTGCCCTTCGGCTGTGACGTAGAGCCTGTCGGGCAGGGGCCTGGCCTTGACGGCGCGCGGCACGGTCAGAAAGCGGACATCATGCTCAAGCTCCGCGGCGCGCAGGATGAGCGCGGCCTCCGTCTCCGCAGCCGCGCCCGTCATGACGCGGAAGACCGCCTCGACGAAGGGGACGGCGCGGTCAAGCGTCAGGATTTTTTCGGCCTCTCTCATTTCGACTCCGGCTCAGATTCGCGGCGATGACTTTCGCGGCGGTCGCGCCTGCGCCCACTGCGCCCGCGATGGTCGGCGCGAGCGGGTTGGAAACGTCGCCGACGGCGAAGACTCCTCCGACGCTCGTCTCCTGTTCGCCTGTGACGACGACATAGCCGCGGTCGTCCGTGTGTAACTGCTCACGAAACAGTTCCGTGTTCGGCTCGACGCCGACGCGCACGAGCACGCCCTTGACGGCCATCTGGAAAGGCTTGAGCGCGCCCTCGCGCATGATCTCGACGGCCTCGACTTCCCGTTCGCCGATGATGCGCCGCACGACCGCTTCTTTAAAGACCGTGATGCAATGCTCGCCCCGCAGGCGCTCGACGAACTCGGCGCGCGCGCGCAAGTGTTTCCCGCGGTGGACGAGCGTCACGGTTGGACAGACCTCGGCGAGCAGCAAGGCGTTCTCGGCTGCGGCGTCGCCGCCCCCTATGACGCAGACATCCTGGCCCGCGAACAGATCGCGGTCGCGCGCGCCGGACTCCATCACGCCCCGGCCCGCCAACTCCGCCTCGCCCGGAATGCCGAGGCTCCTGCGGCGCACGCCCGTGGCGAGGACGAGACTGATGGCCTGTAGCTCCTCGCCGCTGCGGAGCGCGACGCGGCGCGAGCGCAGGTCAACGCTTTCAATTTCGACGCCCGTCCACAAATCGAACTCCGCATCTTCGACCTGCGCCGCGAACTTGTCGCGCAGCTCGCGCCCGTTCTCCGCGCTCTCGCCAAGGTAGTTCTCGATCGTGTTGTAGACCGACAGCAACTGCCCGCCGACCTCCGCCCCGGCTTCGAGCACCAGCGCGTCCAACCCCAGCTCGTCGCACCACAAGGCCGCGGAGAGCCCCGCGGGGCCTGCACCGATGATGATAACGTCGAGCATAAGAGCAGTGGTCAGAAGTCAGTGGTCAGTGGTCAGTATAAGCAGCTTTGCGCTTTCTGCCTACTGCTTCCTGGCGACTATCTCGGCGGTGCGCCGCTTGTGGCCCTCTTCGGTGGAGGCCCCTTCGTAGTCGTGCAGGATTTCCCAGCCCGCGAACTCCGCGCGTAGCTCGCCCGGCCCGAGCAGGTAGGCCGGATTCATCTCCCTGACTTCCGGGTCAGGGTCCGTCATGTGAATGGCCGCAAGGGCGAGGCCGCCACGGCGCACGCCCGCGCGGATGTGCGGGAAGAGGTCGCGCTGTAGGTAGTAGAAGACGCAGACGAGGTCGTAGGCCCCCGCCTCGATCACGAACTCCCCGCGCTCAAGGTCCGCCACGCGCCAGTCAACCTCGACGCCGCGCAATTGTGCCAGAGTCTTCGCCAGCTCGACGCCGACGCGGGACGCGTCCACGCCCGTCACGCGCCAGCCGCGCTCGGCCAGAAAAATCGCGTGCCGCCCAGCGCCGCACGCCAAATCCAGAGCGCGCCCAGGCTCTAACCCCTCGACGGCGCGGGCGAGGAGCGGCATTGGCTCCTTGATGACGTGCTCGCCGCGCGCGTAGCGCTCGTCCCAGTCAGTCACCTCGCGCCGCCCCAACGTAGGCCGCCTCTGTTTTGCGCAACGCGAGGCGTATCTCTTCCCTGACCATCTCTGGGGAGCTGGTCGGAACGCCCAACACCCCTGACGGATCGACGAATTTGATGGCCGACGACAGCTCCGTGTCGTCGAGCTTCCAATGGCCGTGACCTGACTTGTGCTTGCACTCCTCAAGCGCGTTGAGCCGCCGGACGAGTTCCGTAAAATCGCGCCGCTCGACGCGCGGCCGCACGACCGTCTCGGCCCAGGAGTAATAGGGGTAGTCCACACGGTAGCCCCACCCGTTACTCATCGGGATGGCGATGAAGTAGAGCCGGCCGCGCGCGTTGGCGGAGATGGCCGTGAAGGGCACGGTGTCCCGCGTCGGGTTGAAGCGACGCGGGCCGTAGAGGCCGGGCGCGAGCGTCACAATGGAGAGTCCCGTCGTCTCGTCCTCTTCGACCCTGGACTCGCCGCGCGCGAAACTCTCCAGCGCCTCCTCTATGCGCCGCCACACGTCGCGCCAAAGGAATTCGTACTCGTCTGTGCGCGCGATGACGCGCTCGACTTCGGGCAAGACCAGTTCGTAGAGCCGCGCCTCGTCCGTCACCGCGGAGCCCGCCAGATGATTCGCCAGCGGCGAGCCCTTGTCTTCGCCTGGGACGACCGCGTCCGAGCCCTGTATGACGATGGACGCGCGCACGCCGTCGGGGCTCGAATACTCCGAGAAGTCTCCCGCCTCTGCGGCCGCGATCAACTTGTCGCGCAAGTCGAGCGCGCGCTCGCCCTTGAGCATTGTCCAGACGGAGAGCACGCCGTCCGTGTCGAAGTGGTTGTTCGTGACAAGCTCTACGCCCTCTGTCAACTGGTCGCGCCGGGGCGAGCCGACGAGGTTTAAGGCGATCTCCGTGGAGGTGTCCGCCTTGACCTCGGCGGGCGTGCGGTTCCCCTCCCAGTGCGAGAAGTGTAGGCTGTTGGGGACGGTCCCATCGACCGAGAGCTTGCGGACGCTGTCCAGCCCGGAATGGTAATACTCGAATCTCATGTTGAATCGCCTCGAAGAGTCTGGCCGTGCATACGCCGCCTGGGTTTTGTCCCGCAGTTTAGCTCATCTTCGCGCCGGGCGGAACTGTTTGACGACCGGAAAAGCGAAGAGGTATGCTCGCGCCTCGATTAACCAACTGGCGGAGGAATGAGAATATGGAAGAGATTACAGCGGCGGAACTGAAGCGACGGCTGGACAGCGGCGAGGACATACAGCTCATAGACGTGCGTGAGCCGAACGAGTACGCCTACGCGCGCATCCCGGACTCCGTACACATCCCTTTGGGTCAGGTCTTGAACCGCATGGATGAGATCGACCCGGCGCGCGAGACGACGGTCGTCCACTGCAAGGGCGGGGGCCGCAGCGCACGCGCCATAGAGGCGCTCCAACGCGCGGGCTTTCAGGGCAAGCTCATAAATCTGGCCGGCGGCATCACCGCCTGGTCGAACGACGTTGACCCAAGCGTGCCGAAGTATTAGGGCGGAGCCCCGCGGGAACGATTTTAAGCTCCGTAGGAGCGGCCGAAAATAGCCCAGCACTTAAGCTGGGTCAGCATCGAGAAAAGAGTCGAGTCCCGTAGGGACGACCGAACAGAAGCGAGAAGCGAGCCTTGCTTCGGCCGTCCCTACGGGACTCAATTCTTTTTTCACTTCCTTACCCAGCACTGATGGTCTTTGACAATTCAGTTCGGTAATAAACCAACATAGCGCAACAGTGCTTGCGAGCCGTCAGCGAAAGTCTCGAAGAAGGCCCTCACGCGCTGTTGCAGAGTTTGCCAGTCATCGCTCAGCCGGTGCAGGTGTAAGACCTCCTGCCGCAGCTTGCGCCACAGCTTCTCGATGGGGTTGAGCCACGGAGCGTAAGTCGGCAGGCGAACCATCTCGACCCTGGCTTCTGCGGCTGCCCTCTCAACCTGCGGGTAGAAGTGAATGGGCCAGTTGTCCTGAATCAGGTGGATGACTTGAGCCTCCGGGTAGTGGCGGCGGATCACCTGATAAAAGGCAGCCAGGCGGCGGACCCCGACTTTCGGCCATTGCTCTGCGATGACTCGCCCCGTGACCACGTCGAGCGCACCGACCAGGCGACACAGGTTGTTGCGATGATAGCTGAGGCGTGCGAGCGGCTGATGCCGTGAGCCGCTCTTTGACCACGCACTTGAAATGGTCGGTTGCCGGTAATAGCTCATCTCGTCCAAGTAGAGCGTGACGACGCGCCGTGGCCGGCGTCGTGCTTCGGCCACACACGCCAGAGCACGGTCGCGTTTCTGCTGGTAAGAGGGGTCAGGGCTGTGCAGATACTGGCGACCACGCTTGTAACGCAGCCCGCAGTTGCTGAGCACTCGCCAGACCCCGCTCAGACTGTAAGAGTTGAGCCAGCACAGACTGCGGCGAATGGCTTCGAGTGACCAGCGAGTAGCTGCTGGTGGCAGTTGGCGCAACAACTCCTGCGCTTCTTCAAGCTGCCGAGGGGGGAAAGCCTCGCCCCTTGCGATGATTGAAGAGGCCGGCCAGCCCCTCGCGCTCGTAGCGACCGAGCCAGCAGTAGAGTGTGTCGGGGTCGCGTGATCTGAGCACACCTGTGACGGCCACATGATAGGCCGCTTCACCCGAAGAGATGCGCAACAGAGCCGCCGCCCGTTCACGCATGTAAGGTGTTGGGTGATGGTCACGAGCCTGCTCCAAAGTCTGCCGCTCATGCTCTGAGAGCACAAGCTGCCTCGCTCTTCTGGACATGGTCAATCTCCTTTGGAGGGAACTCACCCATATTACCGAATCGAATTGTCAAAGACCATAAGTGCTGGGCTATTGTCACGTCGTCCCTGGCGGGACGAAGCGCTGTTTCTCAATCGCTCTCCAAATTCTTCGTCCGGCGGCGCGGCCCGCGCGTCTAAGAAGATGGCACAAGGGGTCGCCTCTCCTCCAACTCGGCGGCCCTGACGACGAACAATCTTTGAAGACATGGAGGAATGCGTGATGAGAAGTTTACTTTTCCGGGGAGCGCTGTTTTCAATCCTGCTGTTGCTGCTGGCGGCTTCGAGCCCTGCCGCGCACGCGAGCGGCCGCATAGACAGGCACGAGCGCAGGGAGCTGCGCGCCGACCGCCGCGAGGTCAGGGCCGGCACGAGGGAAATTCGTTCGGATCGTAGGGAGCTTCGTTCTGACCGGCGCGACTTGAGGGCTGACGTGCGCGATTACCGCCGCGATAGGCGCGACGACGCATCGGCGTGGGAGCTGCGTGCGGACCGCCGCGAAATCAGAAGCGACCGGCGCGAGCTTTACCGCGACCGCCACGAGATTTACGGCGACCGCCACGACCGACGCGCCGATGTCCGCGACTTCCGGCGCGACCGACGCGACGCGCGCAGAGACTGAAAAGCAATGATGAATGCGGAATGATGAATGATGAATTAAAGACAAAGGCTTTTTAATTCATCATTCATCGTTCCGCATTCATCATTTCACTAAGTAGGTGACTTTCTCTTTCCCCAAAAAATCCTTGCCCGACTTCTTCGTCACCAGGCCGCCCTGTTCCAGCTCGAAGTAGGCGCGCTGAATCTCGCCCTTATCGACGGAGAGTTTTTGTGCCAACGCGGCGGGCGCGGGCAAGGCGTCTCCCGGCGCGTACGCATGGTCGCGGATGTGCGCTTCGAGTTGCTCGCGGACCTGCGCGTAGATGGGGCCGGCGGTGGCGCGGTCGCCCAGTTGGATGTTTGGCTTTTGGCTCACGTTCCCTGCTACTTGTTAATCCCTTCCAGCTCGACGAAGCGGCTGAGGCGTGTGATGACCATCCCCTCGGAAACGTTCGTCCGGCACGAGAGCGCGGGCCGGTCGTCGCCCTCGGTCTGCCCCTCCCGCCTGTACCAGATTTGACAGTTGGTGCAGTCGCCGTTCCAGCAGAAGTCCCCGTAGGAGATCGTGTGCATCGACAGGAACTGGAAGCAGCGCAGCAGCCGGTTGTTCTCCGGGACCTCGACGCGATGGCCCAGGATTTCTATCGAGACCATTTTCTCGTAAGGGTCTAGAAGGTCACTGTCCATCGTGCGCGTCCCGATTGCCGATACTCTCTGAAACGCCCGGAGTATAGCACGAAGAAAAGTAGAAGGCGGAAACCCGGCCCGCCGAATGCTGCCTTCTGCTTTTCCCGCCGTCCCTGCTAAACTACCCTTTCGGAGGTGAGCGAGCAGTGGCAATCGTCATTTACACGAAGCCGGGGTGTCCGTACTGCCAGCAGGCGCGCGATTATTACAACACGCAGGGCATCCCGTTCATGGACTACGACGCGCAGAACGACCTCGCACGGCGCAAGGAGATGCTGGCGTATGCGGACGGCGACCCGACCGTGCCGTGTATCGTCGAGAACGGGGAGTACGCCGGCTCGGGCTGGGGCACTCCGCCGCGCGGTTGAACAGTCCACGACTGAAGCGGGGCCGTGCGCCGCGCTGAACCATTTTCCCAATCACGTCGTATATATTTTTCCCGGAGTCAACCGAGGCGGCCGCCAGCTTCTCGCGCCACGGCCGCGCTCCCTTCGGGGGCCATCAATTTTTCAACCTTTCAATCAAAGAAGGCAGCAGAGATGAGAAGAATCACAAAAACTTTCGCGTCCCACGCGCTGGCCGCAAGCCTCCTGCTCTCGCAACTGGCCCCCGCCGCGCTGGCACAAAATAAACTGGTCACACCGCCGCCCCCCGCACCCATGGCTAAAAAGATTCCCAAGACAACTGAAATTCACGGCATGACGCTCGTGGACAACTACTTCTGGCTCCGCGAGAAGGCGAACCCCGAAGTCCTGAGCTACCTCGAAGCCGAGAACTCCTACACGGACTCCGTGATGAAGCCGACCGAAGGCTTGCAGGCCGCGCTCTACAAAGAGATGGTCGGCCACATCAAAGAGACGGACGAGAACGTCCCCTATCGTGAGGGCGAATACTTCTACTACTCGCGCACGGTGCAGGGCCTGCAATATCCCATCTTCGCGCGCAAGCCCAAGACACTCTCGGCCACCGAACAGGTCACGCTCGACGCCAACGAGCTGGCGAAGGGGCTAAAGTACCTGGGCGTCGGCGCGTACAGCGTGAGCGACGACGGCAACTACCTGGCCTACTCGACCGACACGACCGGCTACCGCCAGTACACGCTCCAGATCAAAGACCTGCGCACGGGTAAGCTCCTGCCGGAGAAGATCGAGCGCGTCGGCTCCGTCATGTGGGCGAACGACAACAAGACCGTCTTCTACTCGACCGAGGACGCCGTCACCAAGCGCTCCGACAAGTTCTGGCGTCACGAAATTGGCACAGACAAGAGTGAGCTTATCTACGAGGACAAGGACGAGCTGTTCGACGTTTACGGCGGGCGCACGCGCGACCGCAAGATGATTCTCATCGCCTCGGGCAGCAAGACCTCTACGGAGTATCGCTACATCCCTGCGGACAAGCCACAGGACGCGCCCAAGGTCATCCTGCCGCGCGAGGCCGAGCACGAGTATTCGGTTGACCACCGCGACGGCCTCTTCTACATCCGCACGAACCAGAATGCTAAGAATTTCCGTCTCGTCACCGCGCCCGTCAACGACCCCGCGAAGAAGAACTGGAAAGAGGTCGTCCCGCACCGCCCGGCCATCAAGCTTGACGACATAGACCTCTTCGCTAATCACCTCGTCTTGTCCGAGCTTGAGGGCGGACTCCAACACATCAGCGTCATCAACCTGAAGACGAACAAGGCGCACCGCATAGAGTTCCCGGAGCCCGTCTACACGGCGTTCGTCTCGACCAACCGCGAGTTCAACACGAAGACGCTGCGCTTCGGTTACCAGTCGCTCGTCACGCCCAACTCTGTCTTCGACTACGACATGGACACGAAGCAGAGCACCCTGCTCAAGCAGACGGAAGTGCCCGGCGGGTTCGACAAGGCGAACTACCAGTCGGAGCGCATCTTCGCCACCGCCTCGGACGGGACGAAGATTCCGATGTCGGTCGTCTACCGCAAGGGCACGAAGCTGGACGGCAAGGCCCCGCTCCTGCTCTACGGCTATGGCTCCTACGGCTACTCGATGACGCCCAACTTCTCCTCGAACCGCCTGAGCCTACTTGACCGCGGCGTCGTCTACGCCATCGCGCACATCCGCGGCGGCGGCGAACTCGGCGAGGAGTGGCGCGAGGCCGGGCGCATGATGAAGAAGCAGAACACCTTCACAGACTTCATCGCCTCCGCCGAGCACCTCGTCAAGCAGAAGTACACTTCCGCAGATCGCCTTATCATCCAGGGCGGGAGCGCGGGGGGTCTGCTCGTCGGCGCGGTCGTCAACATGCGGCCCGACCTGTTCAAGGCAGCCATCGCGGAAGTCCCGTTCGTAGATGTCGTCAACACGATGCTCGACGCCTCCTTGCCGCTGACGACGAGCGAGTACATAGAGTGGGGCAACCCGAACGAGAAGGCCGCCTTCGACTACATGAAGACCTACTCGCCCTACGACAACATCAAGGCGCAGAACTACCCCGTCATGCTCATCAAGGTCTCCTTGAACGACAGCCAGGTTCCCTATTGGGAGGGCGCGAAGTTCGCCGCCAAGCTGCGCGCGACCAAGACGGACAACAACCTGCTCTTGCTCAAGACCAACATGGGCGCGGGTCACGGCGGCTCTTCGGGGCGCTACGACCTCCTCAAAGAGATCGCCTTCAACTACGCCTTCATGCTCAGCCAGTTCGGGATTACGAGCTAACTCGTAGGATTCCGAGTCTTCTTTGCGCCTCCAGCGTCTCCAGCGTGAAAAAACAGTCTCACGCTGGAGACGCTGGAGGCGCAAAGTATTTAGTTTATTCAAATCATTAACGGTTGCGGTTATGTGCGGTTCGGGGTTAAATATAGCTCCCCATGATCGGCGCAACACTCGATAATTACCGCATCCTCGAAAAGCTCGGAGCGGGCGGGCAGGGCGAGGTCTACAAGGGCGTGGACACGCGCCTCGGCCGCACGGTCGTGATCAAAGTCCTGCCGCCGGATTTGACCGTCAAAGCGGCCAACCTCAAACGCTTCGAGCGCGAGGCCCGCCTCGCCTCGTCCTTAGATCACCCCAACATCTGCACCATCTTCGACCTCGGCGACGCGGGCGACGTACACTACATCGCCATGCAGTACGTCGAGGGGCGCAACGTCCGCCAGCTCGTCAATGGCCGCCCGCTCGAACTCAAAAGCGCCCTCTCCATCGCCGTTCAGGTCACGGACGCCCTGGCCGCCGCCCACGCGCGCGGCATCATTCACCGCGACATCAAGGCCGGCAACGTGATGGTCACAGACGCCGGCCAGGTGAAAGTCCTGGACTTCGGCCTGGCGAAACTCCTAGACGAAGACACGGCGCACGCAGAGGGCATACATCACACGGAGCTGACGGAGATCGGCGTCCCCTACGGCACGGCGACCTACGCTGCGCCCGAGCAGGCGCGCGGCGACCGCGTGGACAAACGCGCAGACATCTTCTCCACAGGCGTCCTGCTCTACGAGATGCTGACCGGCATCTGGCCTTTTCAGGGAAGGACGAGCGTGGACGTGCGCCACGCCGTCTTGCACGCGCAACCCACGCCTGTCGCGGAGATGCGCAACGACGCGGTCCCGCCGCGCCTGCAACAGATTCTGGACCGCACGCTCCAGAAGGAGCCGCGCGACCGCTACCAGAAGATAGATGAATTACGCGACGAGCTGAAGAACCTCCTGCGCGAGGTCGTGGCCCGCGGCGGCGGCCAGTACGTCGAAGAGGTCAGCGAGACGGTGCGGCCGCGCCACCTGCCCGGCACGGGCGGAACCTTCTCGCGCCTCAAGCACTGGTTCCGCACGATCACCAACACGGAAGTCCCGCCGCCCTCGACCGTGCCCGTCCAGCCCGCAGGTCAGACTTCGCAGGATGTACACGAGACGCCCATGACGAGCGTCGGCGACTCGGAGAAGAAGAGCGTCGCCATCCTCCCCTTCAAGAATTTGAGCCAGGACCCTTCTTCAAGCTTCTACGAGTTCTCGCTTGCCGACGCCGTCATCACGGAACTGGCACAATTAAAATCCCTCGTCGTCCGGCCCTCGTCCGTCATCATCAAGTACCAGGGCACGGAGCGCGACCCGCGCGACGCCGGCCGCGAGCTGAACGTGAGCGCCGTGCTCGCCGCAGGCTTCCTGCGCGCCGGCGACCGCATCCGCGTCACGGCCCAACTGCTGGACGTGGCGAGCGGCGACCTCCTCTGGAGCGACCGCATCGACGCAGACTCAGCCGACATCATCACCGTCCAGGACACCATCGCGCGGCGCATCGTCGAGGGGCTCAGGCTGGAACTGTCTCCCGCGGAAAAGGACGGGATGGCGCAGCCCGCCACGGCCAACGCCGAAGCCTATGACGAGTACCTGCGCGGGCGCGACCGCATGGGCCGCTTCATCTACCACACCTTGGCGCGCGCGGACGTGGACGCCGCCATCGAGCATTTCAAGCGCGCGGCCGAACTCGACCCCAACTTCGTGCTCTCCTGGAGCGCGCTCGGCGGCTGCTATGCCAACCTCGTGCGCAAGGGCTTTGGCGACGTGGAGGATTACCACCACGCCGAGGAGGCTTTCGAGCGTGCGCTCGCGCTCGACCCGAAGAACTTCGAGACGCGGATGCACATGGTCTTCATACATCTGTCGCGCGGCGAGAAGCGGCAGGCGCGCGAGCTGCTCTCTCGCCTCAGGCGCGAGATGCCCAACGACGTGGGCGTGCATTTCGTCTCCGGCGTTCTGCGCCGGCTCGACGGCGACTACGACCGCGCGCTCCGCAGCTTCGACCGGATGGTCAAGCTCAACCCGGCCGAGCGCGTCGTCGTCAGCTACAACCGCGCGCGGATTTTCATGTACCAGCGGCGCTTCGAGGACGCGCTGATGGAGCTGGATCAGGGCGCGGCGATGGAGCCCGACCACCCGCTGATTAAGACTTTCCGCGGCCGCGTGCTCTACTACCGCGGCGAGGTTGAGGAAGCGACGCGCCTGCTGGAAGAAGTCGTGGAGAAGAACCCGCGCCTTGACGGCGTGAGGCCCATCTACGCGACGTGCCTGAGCGCGATGGGGCGTCACGCAGAGGCGCTGGCCCAGTTGACCGAGCAGGTCAAGGACGTGGCGGCCGCCGACCATGACATCTCTTACTGGCTCGCCTCCGTCTACGCGCTCGAAGGTGACCGCGACCAGGCGTTCGAGTGGTTGGAGCGCGCCATCGCCCTCGGCAACGAGAACAAGACGTGGTTCGAGTCGGACCCGAACTGGGAACAACTGCGCACTGATGCGCGCTTCAAACAGTTGATGGAGAAGTTGGAGCGCACGCGCCCGCAGGAGAGGGGATAAGCAACCATGAGGACTTTCGTCGTCGGTGACGTTCACGGACGCCGCGCGCAATTGAGCCGCCTGCTCGACGCGCTGCCGCGCGACGAAGCCGCCGACACCCTGGTCTTCCTGGGCGACCTGATTGACCGCGGGCTGGACGCGCCGGGCGTCGTCGCGGACGTGCTGGAGTGGCGCGGCGCGAACCCCGAGCGCGTCGTCGTCCTGCGCGGCAACCACGAGCAGATGATGCTCGACTTCCTGGACGAAGACTCACGCCTCTGGTTGTCGAGCGTCACGGGCGGCGAGCAGACCTTTCAGCAGTACACGGGCGGCCCTTTGCACGTCGAGGCCGAAGAGGATTTCGAGCGAGCGCGCCGCCTGCTCGAAGAGAGCGTCCCCCCCGAGCACCTGGAATTTTTCCGCGAGCTGCCGCTTTATTACGAAGACGACTACGCGCTCTACGTCCACGCCGGACTAGACCACGGCAAGCACCCGCGCGACACCGACGCGCACCAGTTGCTGTGGACGCGCGACGCCGATTTTTATAAAAAATACCGCGGCAAGCCCTGCGTCTTCGGCCACACGCCGACGGCCTTCCTGCCGCTCCTGGGCCGCCTCGGCCGCCACGGTATCTACATCTCGCACAGCGCCATCGGCATCGACACGGGCTACAACTACAACTCGCCCCTGACCTGCCTCTCGCTCCCGGACTTCACCCTCCACCAGTCCTACGCCGACGGCCAGATGGTCACACACCAGATCACCAACTTCATCCCCGAAGAGCTGCGCGCGATGAAGAAAGTCGCGGGCGGAGTTTGAACCCTTTAACGTTGATGGGCGCGCGGCCATTGACCTTGACGGAAGATTGGATTGCTTCAGCCGCCGGGCGGATGTGGCATGACTCCGCTTTCAACGTGCTTGCGCGTCATTTTCGAGGCTAAATACCAGTTCTGCGGCATAGCGGCTTAAGGAGTTGAATCATGAGTCTTGAAGGTATCTTCATCAATGGTGTTTTCTCCAGAGTAATTCATGAGATTCTTGAAGTGCAGAA
Source organism: uncultured Acidobacteriota bacterium (assembly GCA_963848875.1). Taxonomy (GTDB): domain Bacteria; phylum Acidobacteriota; class Blastocatellia; order Pyrinomonadales; family Pyrinomonadaceae; genus QHXM01. Next base: position 259,917 of record CAWKFJ010000005.1, on the reverse strand, counting down.
ATATGTCCCAGAACAATTGCTCTATCTCCAGCCGTATGCCGGGGACAGGATTATGGAACTTTACAAAAACCCTCCTTCTGTAGATAACCCGGTGCGATTGTTTCTGTCAGTGACAGATGACCTACCAACGGTACGTTATACATGCGAGATTGTTGGGTGGGATGATAAACGTGACCTTGTAGGGGAGAAGAGAGCGGTGATTGAAGCTGTCCTCAAAATGTTCCAGCCGGGTGAAAAAGAAGTATATATGGAGCGTCCTGGAGTTGAGTGCGTCAATCTCATTCACGTATGGAGAATGAAGCAGCTATCAAAGCCATTTTCCGTAGCTGAGTTAATAAAAGCCAGTGACGGGCAACCTGCTTCTACAAATCGTTCAAGAGCAGGCGGATGGGTATACGTGAAATATCCTGGTATGAATTGGCTTGAATCACACTGGCGTTAGGCAGGATGTTTGAAGGTTGCGAGGAAGCGTGCCCCGCTTGTAACCTCGCTCTATGTTGCTGCCTAACGGAGAGCGCGCGATTGTTGATATTAGGAAGCTGCGCGATTATTGCTTGAACCCTGACAGCCCTAGGGGCAGTGGCAAGGCGCGTGTCTTCGCGGCGGCCCTCGGCGTTACGACAGCAGACGCTACGCAACTTCGGTTAAAGTTGCTAGAGGTGGCTCGCACTGAAGAGGCACAGATTGGTGAACTAGATATGTATGGGCAACGCTATACGATAGATTTTGAGATGCAGACGGAATTGGGGAGGGCGGTCGTGCGTAGCGGCTGGATTATCCTGCATGGCGAAGACGCGCCGCGTTTGACGACCTGTTATGTGAAGAAAGGTAGAAACTGATGTCGAAGAGAAAGATTAAAGTGCTTGATACGGTGGCGCTACTGGAAGATTTGCCGGAACGCAAGTTGAAGCGCGGCGAAGTCGGCACTGTGGTCGAAGTTCTCGCGCCGGACGTATATGAAGTCGAGTTCTGTGACGATGAGGGGCAGACCTACGCGGAGCTTGCGTTGCGTGGCAATCAGCTCGTCACGCTACACAATCAAGGGGAAGCATTGAAAATCGTTGCGTGAGCATGACTCATCCCCGAAGAGTTGCGCGGGTTAGTCAACATACAAATTCGGGCGTTGGGCGTCTCGCGCCTATCCGTCGTAAAATAAGAATCCTTGGAGGTATGTTCATGTCAGTCACGACTTATCAAGGCACGGTTGAGAATGGACTGGTTCGACTGGCGGGGAATGTTCGCCTGCCCGAAAATGCCAAAGTTTATGTCATTGTGCCTGACGTTGAATCGAACACTAGCGGCAAAAAGTTTGATTTGGCTGAATTGATCTCGCGTATGCCACCGGATTATCAAGTGAGCGAAGAGAGTTTTTGAGGTCAAGATTATGGAGAAGGTCAACATCAAAGAAAAGTTCGGCCTCTTCGAGGACCGTTGGAGCCCGAAGGTCATTGGCGAGGTCAACGACTCTCACGTCAAGGCGGTGAAGCTCAAGGGCGAGTTCGTCTGGCACCACCACGACGACGAGGACGAGCTGTTCCTGGTGGTCAAGGGGAGCATGGTCATCAAGCTCAGGGACCGCGACATCCGGCTTGAAGAGGGAGAGTTCGTCGTCATCCCGCGCGGCGTCGAGCACATGCCCGTCGCGGAGGAGGAGGCGCACGTCCTCCTCTTGGAGCCTAAGTCAACGCTCAACACCGGCAACGTGACGAACGACAGGACCGTCGCCGAGCTGCAACACATTTAGCCGCAGTCGAAACACGAATGAAGAAACATTTTCTGCTGTTCCCCCTTCTGTTCATTGTGGCCTTCGCCAAAGGCGAGCTGCCGGCGGACAATCAGGTGAAGCCCACGAAGGTCGTCGAAGTCCCAGGCTACTCGGAGGGCGTCGTCTTCGACCGCGCCGGGTCCGCCTACATCTCCGACACCATCAACGGCGCGATTCACCGCGTCACGCCCGACGGGCGCGAGAGCGTCTGGGCCAAAATCGGCGCGCCCAACGGCCACAAGATTCTGGGCGACGGCACGCACCTCGTCTGCGACGGGAAGGAGCACGCCGTCCTGCGCCTCAGCGCCGATGGGCAAGTCATCGGCAAGGCGTCCTCGGAGTTTGACGGCAAGCCCTTGCGCTCGCCCAACGACCTGACGCTCGACCCGAAGAGCGGCGGGTTCTACTTCACGGACCCCGGCGGCTCAGGCCGCGATAATCCGATTGGCACAGTTCACTACGTGGACGCGAAGGGCAAGACATCTCTCGTGGCCGAGGGCCTGGCGTTCCCTAACGGCATCGTGCTCCGGCCCGACGGGCGGCTGCTCATCGCAGAGAGCCACTACAACCGCGTGCTCGTCTACGAGGTGCTCTCGCCGGGAAAGGTTGGCCCCATGAAGGTCTTCGCCACGCTCCCGACGAAGGAAGGCGAGCAGATTGACAACCAGCCGGACGGGATGTGCCTGGACGCGGACTCGAACCTGTACGTCGCGCACTACGGGATGCGCCAGGTGCAGGTCTTGAGCAAGGAAGGGAAGCTCTTGCGCCGCTACCCCGGCGGCAACCTGACGACGAGCAACGTCGCCTTCGGCGGCCCGAAGATGGATCAGCTCTACGTCACCGGCGCGCTCGGCGAAGAACGGACGACTAAGGGGGGGCTCTTCCGCCTGGACCTGAAAGGCGTCAAGGGCCTGAAGATTCTGCCGAAGCGTTAGGGAGAAAGGAGGCGATTCCCTTGATGAAAAGAGTGCTCACCACAATCGTCGCGCTCGCGGCCCTCAACTTATTCGCGCCCGCCGCCGCTCGCGCACAGCGTCGCGTCGAAGGACGCACGCTAATCTCGCGCGCCACGCCGCCCCTCCGAATCAAGTTCGGCAAGGAGTTCGATTACGTAGGCACGCAGAGCTTCGTCCTCTACGGGACCGCGCAGGTCGAGCAGCACTTTTTCGTGGACGCCGACGACAGCCGCATCCGGCGCTTGTTCATGGTGCAGTTCGAGGGCTACCTGCCGACCAACACGCACACCTACAACTACCAGATCAAGGAGACGGTCAAGCTGGGCGGGCTCGATTTCATGTACGACACGCAGGTCGCCAACGTGCCTAACTTCAGGAAGCAGTACCCGGACTCGGACGCGGGCCGCGCCGCCGCCTTTCTCGAAGGGAAGGGCTACCAACTGGAGGGCATGGACCTGATCTTCCAGCGCTACATCCGCCTCGTGGATGAATCGCGGCGCAACGAGCTGCTCATCATCTACTACGAGAGCCTGAAGGATACGGGCCTGACCGCCGCAGACCTTTCCGAGGGCGGCCGCGCCGCCGCCGACAGCGCGCGGGTCTTTCGTGAAGTCCAGCAGCGCGCCCTGAAAAGTTTCAAGGTCACGAAATGAAGACTTAGTTCCACTACTTTAAGTTTCGCAAGGAGGCAATGATTTATGCTCAAGGAAGGCGACGCCGCGCCGGATTTCACGACGCGCGACGAGAATGGCAATGAGGTCAAGCTCTCGGACTTGCGCGGCCAGAAGGTCGCGCTCTACTTCTACCCGAAGGACGACACGCCGGGCTGCACCAAGGAGGCGTGCTCGTTCCGCGACAACTATTCGACGGTCGAGGAGGCCGGCGTCAAAGTCCTCGGCGTCTCGCTCGACGACGAGGCTTCGCACCAGGCTTTCATCTCCAAGTACGACCTCCCGTTCACGCTCCTCAGCGACACGGACCACTCCGTCTCCGAGGCTTACGGCGTCTACGGCGAGCAGACCTGGGGCGACCGCAAGTACATGGGCCTCGCCCGCAAGACCTTCCTGATTGACGAGGAGGGCAAGATCAAGAAGATCTTCGACAAGGTCAACGTCGAGTCCCACGCCGACGAGGTGTTAGAAGGCTTCCGCTAGAAAAGCAAGGCGGAATGATGAATGATGAATGATGAATGAAAAGCGGTTGTCTTTAATTCATCATTCATCATTCCGCATTCCACATTGCATTTCTCACGCTCGGCGCTCCAATATCATTGTTGCGATGGCGCGCAAGGTCGTCGTCGGCCTGTCTATGCGGTCGAGCGCGGCCGCGGCTTCAATGAACGCGACTTGTGCGCGCTCGCGCGTTGCGTCGAGGCCGTAGAGCGCGGGGTAGGTGGCCTTGCGTGAGCGCGCGTCCTTGCCGGGCGTCTTGCCCAAATCCTCCGCGCTCCCTGTCACGTCCAGGAGGTCGTCCGTGATCTGGAACAACAGCCCCAGCGCGGCGCTGTAATCGCTCACCGCCGAAAGTTCCGCAACGCTAGCGCCCGCGATGATCGCGCCCGCGCGCGCGGCGCAGGTAATCAGCGCGCCCGTCTTGAGGCGGTGTATACGCTCCAACTCCGTGCCCGTCACCTCGCGCGACTCGGCCGCGAGGTCGTGCGCCTGCCCCGCGACCATCCCCTCAGGTGTGGCGGAAGCGCGCGCCACTTCCGCCACCAGCCGCGCGCGCACCTCAGGCGCGAGCTTCTCGTCCTCCGCGATTGCTTGAAAGGCGAGCGCCTGGAGCGCGTTGCCCGCGAGGATGGCCGTCGCCTCGCCGAAGCGTACGTGGCAGGTCGGCCGCCCGCGTCGCAAATCGTCGTCGTCCATAGAGGGCAGGTCGTCGTGTATGAGCGAGTAGGTGTGAATCATTTCGAGCGCGCAGGCCGTGTCCAGGAGCGCGCCCGGCTCCGCGCCGAGTTCGAGGCCCGCGGCGAGGACTAGGAGCGGGCGAAAACGCTTGCCGCCCGCGAAGAGGCTCCAGCGGATAGCAGTGTGGACCGCGACGGGCTCGCTCGCCTCCGCGGGAATGAGCCTGTCCAGGCGCGCGTCCACCAGTTCGCGGTGGCGCGCCAGAAACTCGCGCACCGTTTGGCGCTCGTCAGCGGCCGTGTAGATTTCAGAAGACGCTTTCGTCATCCTCGCCGCCCTCGTCCAAAGGGGACGCGAACCTCTCGCGCCCGGCGTCCTCCTCGTCGAACTCGCCCAGCACGGGGCGGCCCTCGCTGTCGCGCAGCAGCACCTCTATCCGCCGCTCCGCCTGGTTGAGCCGCTCCTGGCAGTCGCGTGACAGGCGCACGCCCTCCTCGAAGAGCTTCAAACTCTCTTCGAGCGGGAGGTCGCCGCGCTCCAACTCACGCACCACGCGCTCAAGCGCCGCCAACTGCGTCTCGAAACTCTTCCCGCGCGCCTCAGTCGTCTTTTTCATCTCAGATTATTGCTTCCTCACCTACGCCCGCGCCCCCTGGGCTTCGTGTTCGGTAAAATTTCCGGCAGCCGCTTCTCGATCTCCGTGCCGATGTCCGTGCCGATGGCCGGCAGGTATCTCGCTATGTTGTCCACGATGCGCTTGGCGAGCGTTTCGTCGCGGACGCCGACGACCTTCCAGCGATTCTCCGGCGTCCGCTGCATCAGGAGTTCCAGGCTGCGGTCGCCCTGTTTGGCGGTGACGATGGCCGTCTCGCCCTCGCGCTTCACGTCCGCGATGAAGGGCATGGAAAGCGCCAGCAGGAAGAAAGGCTTGCCGGCGGCGCGCGCGGTCAGCTCTTTGACTTCGCGCATCACCTCGCCGCGCACGTTCTCCGTCACGGTCGGCAGCAGCGTCGGCACGAGCGCCTCGACGCGCCGGCGCATTTCGGGCGTCAGCGCCGTCCCCAACCGGCCGAGCGCCTGCTCGACCACCTGCGGCGCGAAGCTCTGGACGACCTGGCCCGTGTCCACCACCTTGTCGAAGGCCGCCGCGTCGTCGCGGTGCGCCGCATCCACGACGAGCGCGAGCGAGTAGGACGGCCGCGTCTTGTAGATCTGCCAGAAGATGACTGCGCCGATGACGAGGAGCAGCAGGACGGCGCCCGTGATAATGGGCCATTTTCTGCGCCGCGGGCGAGGGCCGCCGCCGTAAGCGTGCTGCCCCGGCGGGCCGAGGTGCATCATCTCGCGCGCGCGGTCTAGGCTGATGACGATGCGGCTGCGCTTCTGCGTCGGGGGATTGTGCGGTGGGGGGGCTGACATCAATTGTTCTCCACTTCTTCCACGCGGCAGCGCAGCGCGCCCTCCGCGAGCCTCAGTCGGATCGTCTCGCCTGCGCGCACCTGGCGCGCGTTACGAAGGATGACACCACTTGGGTCTTCGGCCACACTGTAGCCGCGCTTAAGCACCGCGAGCGGCGAGAGCGCGTCGAGCGAGGCGGCGGCGGCCGCCAGACGCGCGCGCGCCTCTTCCAGGCGCGAGGTCACAGCCGCGCTCTGCTCGGCGCGCAGGACTATGAAGCGCGCGTGCGCCGCGGAGACGCGTGCGCCGAGGCGCGCCGGCGACAGGCGACGGACCACAACGTCCGCACGCCGCCTCGCAACTTGCGCCCGGCGCAGTATCAAAGTCTCTATCCTGTGCGCGGCCTCGTCCACGCTCGCGCGCGCCTCGTGGAGCTGCTCGCGCGTCTCGTCGAAGGCGGGCGACATCGCAGCCTCCTGCACGCGGAGCCGCGCGTCCACGACCATCGAGCGGGTCGCGCGCACGAGGTCGCGCGTCAGCGCCTGCACGTAGGCGGCTAATTCGTCCTCGCGCGCGGCGACCATCTCGGCGGCGGCCGAAGGCGTCGGCGCGCGCAGGTCCGCGGCGAAGTCCGCGATGGTCACGTCCGTCTCGTGCCCCACGGCCGAGATGACCGGGACGGCCGAGGCTCGAATAGCACGCGCCAGTTCCTCTTCGTTGAAGGCCCACAGGTCTTCAGCCGAGCCGCCGCCGCGCCCGACGATGATGACATCAATGCACTCGTCGGCGCGCCCCTCGAAGAGCGCGCGCTCGTTGAAGTCGTTCAGCAGCCGTATGGCCTGACTGATCTCTGCGCTCGCGCCCTCGCCCTGGACGCGCGTCGGGGCGAAGAGCACGTGGACCGTGCGCGTGCGGCGCGCGAGCACCGTCAGGATGTCACGGAGGGCCGCGCCCGTCGGCGAAGTCACCACGCCAACGCGTCGCGGGAAGAGCGGCAGCGGTTGTTTCAGCTCCTCGTCGAAGAGGCCCTCGGCCGCCAGCCGGTCGCGCAACTGCTCGAAGGCGACGCGCAAGGCCCCCGCGCCGACGGGGTCGAGCGCCTCGACGATCAACTCGTACTCCCCGCGCGGCTCGTAAACGGAGAGTCGCCCGCGCACGCGCACCTGTAGGCCGTCCGAAGGCCGAAAGCGGATGCGCCCGTTGACGCCGCGGAAGCATTTGGCGTGGAGTTGGGCGCCCTCGTCCTTGACGGTGAAATACCAGTGGCCGGAGGCGGCCGCCTTGAAGTTAGAGATTTCCCCCTCGACCCAGACCGTCGGGAAGCGCGCCTCAAGCGCCCCGCGCACCTGCGCGGTCAACTCCGTCACAGAGAGCGGCCGGCGCTCCGTCGCGTCGAAGAGGGATTGGAGCAGGGGATGCGTCATTCGAGTTTATCTGACGGAAACGTAGCGCGCAGCGTCAAGCATGTGTCTGAGGCGAATTGAGTCATCTTTGTGCATATTGCACCTCGGCCGTTGCCATAACTTCGTCGCGGAAGTAGCGGCTCAGGTCTTGCGGAGTCCTCAAATCAACCTTCCGATTTCCAAGCAGCGCGGACAACTCGCGCTCCATCCGCGCCAGCCCGAACAGGCCGGGCACGTGGCCGGGCTCAAACTCCACCAGCACGTCAACGTCGCTCGTCGGCCGGAAATCGTCCCGCAGGACCGAGCCGAAGAGAGACAGTCTGCTGATGTGCTGACGCCGGCAAAAGTCCGCGATCTCCTCTTTTCTGATCTCGACGTTCTGCTGCTTCATCCGCTGTCTGCTGCTCCAATGAAGACCGGATTGGGCGCGTGTGACAATTTAAGAATGAGGGATGAAAGGTGAAAAAACAAGTCCTTATCTCCCGGCCTCGTCCGTCGCCCGTTCAGTAGCCTTGCGGGTGTGAGAGTTGCGCGACCTGCTTGCGCAGCTCCGGGTTGGTGAACTCGATCTTGAGCTTGTGAGACTTGCCGGGTCTTTTCCCGGCGGGCGGCCGGAAGGTGACGACGTACTGCGAGCGCAGCTCCTGCTCCAGCTCGGCGAAGACCGCGGGCAGGTCCGTCTTCTTCTTCGGGAAGAAGGCGCGCCCGCCCGTGCGCTCGGCCACTTTGCGGAGCGGGCTTTTCTCCATGTCGTAAAAGTAGAGGTCGGCGATGCCTATGACGTAGACGGCGACGCCCGCCTGGACGGCGCGCTCGACCGCGTCGTTCAGCTTCTTGTGACCATTCTCCGTGTCCATGCCGTCCGTCAGCATGATGATCGCGCGGCGCGTGTCGGCCGGCGACGCCGAGAGGACTTCGTCAGTCACGACCCAGACGGCGTCCCAAACGGCCGTCACGGTCGGCGCGTCCGGGTCCACGCGCGGCCCGCCCAGCGGGATCGGCTCCGCCGGGGGAAGCTTCACGTCCATGATCGCCCCGCGCACGCGCTCCAGGTCGCCCGTCAACTCCTGTTCGAGAACCGTATCGCCCGCGAACGTCGCGACGGCGATGCGGTCCTCGCCCTGGCGCGCGACCTCGTCCACAAACGTGTAGACGGCCATCTTGGAGTTGGGCAGCGTGCGGGCCTGCGACGGGCTGATGTCGAGCAGTATGACGAGCGAGAGCGGCAGGCTCGTGCGCCGCTCGAAAGTGACTATCTCCTGCGGCACGCCGTCGTCTAGCACGCGTATGTCCTCGCGGCGCAGGTTTGCGACCGCCTGGCCGCTTTTATCAATTGCGGTAAAGGAAAGACTGACCGCGCCTGCGGGCGGCGGCTGTTGCGCCGGCGCGGCCAGGAATCCGAGGAGCAGGCACAGGCCGAGGATCACAGGCCGGGCGCGCTTGAGGGTGCGAAGAGAAGCCATGTAGAGAGTTATCTCCTGTTCTATTATTGCGGGCGGCCCGTGGGCCGAGGCCCCGGCGGCGCGTTGCGGGCGTAGTAGCCCTGTCGGTAAAGAAGCTGCAATTTCTGTTTGCGCAGCTCTGGGTTGACGATCTCGACACGGACCTGTCGAAAACTTCCATCGCGCTTCATGTTAGAGGGCCGGTAGGCCAGCAGGTATTGCGAGCGCAGCTCCTGTTGGATTTGCTCGAAGGCGACGTAGAGTGACGCTTGGTCTGTGGGGAAGAAGACGCGGCCGCCAGTCTTCTCGGCAACTCTCGTCAGAGCGTCGTCGGCGATCTCGAACTTTTCGTCGTCGCCGATGCCTACGGAGTAGACGGTGACGTTATTACGGACGGCGAAGTCAATCGCCTCCGGTCTTTTGGTCATGCTGCTGGTGTCGTCGCCGTCGGTCAGCAGGATGATGGCGCGGCGCGACTGCGCGGGCGTCTGCGCCAGCACTTCGCTGACTGTCATCCAGACGGCGTCCCAGATGCCCGTGTAGCAGCGCAACTCGCGCGCGGTCGTGCCCTTCTCCTCACATTCGGGAGAGCCATTCGGGAACTCTATGCGAACGCGCTCGACCGCGTCGCGCAGTTTTTTGAGGTCGTTGGTCAAGCCCTGTTGCAGCACGGCTATGCCCGTGAAGGAGATGACGGCGGCCTTGTCCCTGTCGGGACGTAGGAAGGAGTCTATGAAGGCGCGGGCGGCCGTTTTTTCCTGCGGGAGCGTGTACTCCTGCGAGCGGCTGGTGTCGATCAGGATGGCGAGCGTGAGCGGCAGGTCCGTCTCGCGGTCGAAGACGGAAAGCTCTTGCGCTACGTTGTCTTCGACGACGCGTATGTCCTCGCGCCTGAGCGTCGTGATGAAATGCTTGTCCTTGTCCACGGCCGTCAACAGGACGGTCGCCAGGTCCGCGTCTACGCGCAAGACATCGTCGTCATCGTCGCCCGCGGGCGCACGGTTTTGTGCGGGGGGCGGGAGCGTCTTCGGCGGCTGCTGCTGCGCGGACGCGGGAATCGAGGCGAGCGACAAGAGGGCCGCGACGAGTAAGGCGCGCGTCGTTCCGTGAAGAGGAAACATGTGGGCAGGCTCCTTTATAGTCTACTTCGGGCGAGGCGAGCTACGGGCATAGTAGCCCTGGCGGTAGAGGAGTTGCAATTTCTGTTTGCGCAAGCCGGGGTCAACTATCTCGACGCGGACCTGTCGGAACGAGCCGTCGCGCCGGGTGTTGGATGGGCGGTAGGCCAGAAGATACTGCGAGCGCAGCTCCTGCTGAATCTGCGCGAAGGCGGCGTCGAGTTCCTGCTTGCTCTCCGGGAAGAAGACGCGCCCGCCTGTCCGCTCGGAGATTTTTTTGAGCGCGCCCTCGTCGATCTTAAACTGTTCTTCGTCGCCGATGCCGATTGAATAGATGACGACGTTATGCTGGACGGCCAGGTCAATCGCCTCCTGCCTTTTCGTCGTGCTGCTGGAATCGTCGCCGTCCGACAGGAGGATGATGGCGCGGCGCGCCTGCTCGGGCGTCTGCGAGAGCACCTCGTTGACCGTCACCCAGGCCGCGTCCCAGACGCCCGTGTAGCAGCGCGGCTCGCGCTCCTGCGTGACGTTGCCCGCACACTCCGGCGAGCCCTCCGGGAATTCAATGATGACGCGCTCGACCGCGCCGCGCAGTTTCCCGAAGTCGTTCGTCAAGTCCTGTTGCAGGACGGCCTCGCCCGTGAAAGAGATGACGGCGGCGCGGTCTGTGTCGGGCTTGAGCACGGAGTCTATGAAGGCGCGGGCGGCCGATTTCTCGTCGGGGAGCGTGTACTCCTGCGAGCGGCTGGTGTCGATCAGGATGGCGAGCGTGAGCGGCAAGTCTGTCTCGCGCTCGAAGACCGATAGCTCCTGCGGGACGCCGTCTTCGACGACGCGCACGTCCTCGCGCCTGAGCGTCGTGACGAAGCGCCTGTCTTTGTCTACGGCCGTCAGCAGGATATTCGCCAGCTCAGTGTCCACGCGGACGATGTCGTCGTCGCCGACGGGCGCTTGCTTGTCCGTGGGGGCCGCGGGGGACGTTCGCGGCTGGTCGCCCATGACGCGCCGCATGCGTTTGGCCGGCGGCGGCTGTTGGTCTTGCTGCTGCTCCTGCGCCCGCGGCGCGGCTGCGAAGAGGAGCACGAGCGCCGGAAGAAGAATTAAGACACAGACCCGGCGCAACATAAAACTCTCCCCCTCTGGCTTGATGAACCGTCTGTAAAAAAAGTTCTCTCAGGGCGCGGCCGACTCGACGGCCGGGCTCATGCGCACGCTCGCTCCGTCGCGGTTGACGCGCACGCGCAAGCGCCGCCCCTGCTGCGCCCCCGGCGCGTTCGAGGCGTAAGTCAGCTTATACGACATGCGTAATTGGGCCACTATGTCGTCGTAGGCGCGCTGCATCTCTTCGAGGCGCGTGATCGGGTAATAGACGCCGCCGGAGACTTCCGCCAGCTTGCGCCCTTCCTCCTCGGCGCGTGTCGTCAGCGTCAGGTAGCGGCGGCGCGTCGGGTCAACGGTCGTCTCCGCCCGCGCAATACTCGCCTCACGGATGAGGCCAGAGGGGACGTAGAGCGGGTAGATGAGCGCGCCGCTCTCTATGACGGCGTCGAGGACCGCGCCGTAGGGCACGAAAGACTTGTTGTCGTCGCCGTCGGACATGATGACGACCGCCGTGCGCTCGCCCCGCAGGCCCTTCAACTGCTCGACCAGCGTGTAGGCGAGCGCGTCGTAGAGCGCGGTCGGGCCGCCCGCCTCTATGTCCTTGAGCCGCTCGGAGAGGAGCGCGCGGTCGGTCGTGAAATCAGAGATGACCTGCACGTCCTCGCGGAAGCTGATGACGGCGACGCGGTCTTGCGCGCCGACGGTGTTGATAAAACTGCGCGCGGACTTGCGTATGAAGTCGATGTGCTCGTCAACGCTCCCCGAAACGTCGAGCAGCAGGACGAGGTTGAAGGGGGCGTTCGCGGGCTCGACCCGCTCGACGTGCCGCTCCTGCCCGTTCTCGAAGACGGAGAAGTCGGGCGCGGAGAGTCCGGCGAGCGCGCGGCCGTGCCGGTCTGTGACGCTGATGTTGAGACGCATCAACTGGCCGCCGGCGGGCGTGGCGATGACGCCGGGCGCGGCGCGGCGGACGAGCGACGGGGCCTCTCTCGGCGGCGGGAGCGTCTTGGCGTAGTCACCGAAGTAGCGCGGGCTGACCTTGCGGACGGCGTCCACCAGTCCGCTGTCGCCTGAGCGGACGATGGCGCGCACGGCCTCCGTCAGCGGGCGCTCGCGCAAGTCCGAAGGGACCATGCTCGGGTCTACGTTGAAGAGCATGAGGCCGCGGCGCGTCGTGAAAGAGAGTTCGATGCGCTCCTCCTTCTTCGCCTTCTTGTCGCCGAGCTTGCCGCCGATACTGAAGACGCCGCCGCGCTTCTCTTTGACCTCCGGCAGCTCTATGTCGCTGAAGAATCGCGGGCGGCTGGCCTCCCAGATGAGGTTAAGGTGGACGGCGTCCACGGGCACGTCCGCGCGAATTGTGCCAGTGTCGGTCAGGACTTCGGCGCGCGCGAGATTGCCGATGACATCGACGGCCCCGGCCTCGCTCAAGACTTTCACGCGGGCACGCGAAGGGACGCTGACCGAGAGGTCTATGCGGTCGCGCTCAGGCCGCGCGCGCACGTCTATCTCGACCGAGCTGCCTTTGTTGACGGAGACGACGTCCGATTCATTGACAATCGCGCCGGGCGAAGAGGCGCTGAGCGAGACGCCTGTGCGCCCGTCCACGGCCGTGACGACGACGCGTCCGTTGCGGTTGTGAATCGAGATCGTGGCCCTTTCGGAAGCGTTCAGCTCACGCTCGACGGTTTGCGCCGACGCCGGGGCGACGCAGACGAGCAGGGCCAGCAGCGAGGCGTAAAGAAATCTCGGTTCCGGGCGGGGCCGTGCGGGGAACTTCCGATAAAACATAGCCCAAATCTTGCCTGCGGAGGCTGCCGCCGGTCAAGCGACGAAGAGCAATGATGAATGCGGAATGCGGAATGATGAATGAAAGAGAGTTGCTTTTAATTCATCATTCCGCATTCCTAATTCCGCATTGCTTTTCATTGCGTCGTTTCGGCGAGGTTGGATTTGTACTTGGTGTTGGTCTTGCGGTCTGTCAGCTCGACGTAGACCCAACTCGGGGGCACCTCGTCCGGATCTAAGGAGAACCAGATGCTGTTCAGGTCATTGTTTTTGCCGAGCGCGCAGAAACCGTAGAGCCGTTTCCCGTCCTGCTGGTAGATGTCCACCCAGGTGCGCGAGGACGACTTGTTGTTCCCGCAGGGCGGCAGGTCCGGCGCGGGGGCGAACATCGCGTTCGGGTACGCCGCGAAGTTCTCGACCGCGTACTGGTAACGCTTAAACTGCTTCCCCCCGGCCTCGTAAAATTCGTAGCCCGTCAGGAAAAGGACGGGGTTCGGCAGCGGGGGGCCCTGCCGCGTTGCAGAGGGCGCGCGCGCGGCCGTCGCCTCCTGTGCCAAAACGTTCGCGCCTGCGAGCGCCACCAACAGCAGGGCGGCCAGGAGCATTGGGGCTTTCCGTGGGACAATCGGGTTCATCGCTGTTTCCTTTCAGTCGCTCTTGATTTCCGTTTGAGTGCTAGAACGCCGCGAGGAACACGGCGTCTTTTATTTCACTCCGGCCGGTAAGTCAATAGTTTTTCAATTAGGATGAGTGCAGTACAATCGGTATCAGGACTGTACTCGATTGGAATGGAATGGAACAGAATTATGGCTAACGAGTCAGACGAAAAGATAGAAGCGACCGAGTCACCTGCAAAGAGAATAGCTGAATCTGGCATGGCAGATTTAGCTGTTGACTTAAGCGAAGTAGGGCTGGATAGGCTACTTAAAGACTTTCAGAACGATACTCTTGGGCAAATACCAATATTGAAGACTGTTTATGCGTTGGCGAAGGTGAGCTATGCCATTAAGGATTTTTTCTTCAAAAAGAAACTGCTCAGATTTATCACAGGGTTTCAGGATGCACATGAATTTCTCAGGGAAAAGATTGAACAAGCTTTACCCGACAGGAAAGACAAACAAGAAATGGGAGAGCACCTGATAATAGCTCTCCAGCGTTTTGACCAAATAACCAAAGCCGAGGCTTTATGTAAATTGTTCCTCGCTTGCATCAATGGTGAGATAACACGTCAAGAACTCCTGAAATATACGCGCGTCTTGGATAAAATAGACTTTGATGACCTGGATATTCTAAAGGCATTTTATCAGTCAGGTCAGGCTGATAAAGAGGCGAGTGATGTGCTGCGTAGCTTTGCTTTCACTAAGTTAGTCTCCGTTGATTATAGTGGAGTCCCCGAAGTTGGACAGCTATTCCCGAGAAGTGGGGGCGGTGGGGAGAAATTCATTAGGACTGAATCCGGGGAAAAATTTATGAAAGCTTTGAGGCTTTTCTAGTGAACTTTAAGTCAGGAATTAACTGGTTTACGCTGTCATAGCGTCAGCTACGCTGATCGGGCTGCGTAAACCCGATTTTCCGATCTGTGGCATCATTTGACTCCGCCGATTGTGAGAGATCATAAAGAGAGGCGGCCGCTCTTACATGAAGAGCGGCCGCCTCTGTTTTTACGATTAACCATCCGGCGATTAGGGCGTGACCGTTATCTCGCGCGAGGTCGAGTTGTAGTCGCCGTTGGCGACCACGTTGCCGGACTTGTCCACGAGTTCGAGCTTGACGGTGTGCTTGCCCGCGCTCCAACCCTTGAGCCAGATGGGCTCCCACTTGTCCAGGAACTTCGCCTCGCCGCCGTCAACGGAGTAGCGCACGCGATAGTCGCCGCCGTCGCCCTGAAGCTTCGCGTTCAAGAGCCAGAAGTCGATCATGATGGCCTCGGCGTCAGCGCCCTTGTACTCGCCCTTGGGCCGGCTGTAGGTCAGCAGAGGCTTCTTCGCGTCCACGTCGCTCGCCGTCCCCGGACCCACATCCTTGCCCTCGCGCGGCGCGGCCGTGTTCGCGTTCGCGGGCGTCGCCGCGGGGGGCGTGTCCATCTTAGCCGGGTCCGCGCCGCCCTTTTTGTCCGCCATCACCTGGCCCGTGTTGGTCGTGGTCGGCTTCGAGGCGTCGCCGCCGCCCTTGACCGTGAACGTCACCATCTGGAACGCGCCCGCGTTCTTGAAGCTCTCGTGCCAGGGGCGCGAGGGGAAGGCGCGGATGGTGTGTTTGCCTTCGGCCACGTTGCGCAGTTCGAAGGGCTGGTCGAGGTTGTAGTAAGCCTCGTAGGGCTGGTTGTCCAGGATGACGTGGATGTGGTTGCCCATCCCAGTGGCGGGGTCCTTGCCAGGCTTGTAGCCCTTGAGGTCGCCGGAGAGCGCGAGCTTGACGCTGACGGTCGAGCCCGAAAGGCTCGCGCCCTCGCGCGGCTCCACGAAGCGGAGCACGGGGCTCGCCTTATCTTGCTCGCCGCGCTGCGCCATCTGGTCTTTGATCTTCTGCGGGCGCTCGACCACGGTGAGCGCTTGCTGCGCCGCAGGCGTTGGCGTCGCGCCCGGCGGCGTCACGTTCGTCGTCGCCGTCGTGTTCCTGTTGGCGTTATCCTCGGACGCGCAGGCCGCGAACAACAGCGCCGCCAGCGCGAGGACCGCCACCGAAAGCAGAGTCCGTCTCATAGGTTTCTCCTTAAAAGTTGTCAGTAGTCAGTGGTCAGTGGTCAGTTTAAGACAAAGACGTTTTTCTTTTAACTGACTACCGACTACTGACCACTGACCACTGCTTTTTTCGCGGCCGTCAGGCGCTGCTCGCAGGCTTGCCAGTCGATGTTTGAGAAGAACGCCTCGATGTACTTGGGGCGCTCCGCCGGCTTGTAGTCCAAGAGAAATGCGTGCTCCCAAACGTCCATCACCAGCACGGGAGTGAAGCCGGAGACGTTGCCGACCTCGTGGAGCGTGATCCAGTGGTTGGAGAGCCGGCCGTTGGCGGGGTTCTCGTTACAAATGGCCCAGCCCACCCCGCGCATCTTGCCGACGGAGACGAAGTCCGCCTTCCAGACATCGTAAGAGCCGAAGGAAGCCTCGGCGGCCTTCAGGAAGTTGGAGCCCTTGTCGGGGTCGGTGGTGGTTGAGCCCTTCTTCATGTTGCCGAAGTAGTATTCGTGCAGCACCATGCCGTTGTACTCGAAGCCGAGCCTACGGGTCAGCTCCGAGTAGGCGGGCATCTCCTCCTGATCGACGCGCCCATCCTTGAGGAACTCCGCAATCTTCTCCGTCAGCTTGTTAGTCTCCTTGACGTAGCCCTCGTAGAGCTTGAAGTGCATCTCCAAAGTCTCGTCCGAAATCCCCTTGAGCCCGGAGAGGTCGAACTGCTTGGCCGTGTACGAACCGTTAAATCCCATGACGCAATACCTCCTCAAAATAAGTGCCCGCGGTCCCGATCTAACGAATCACGGAACCGCACTTGACGAAACGGAGCTCTGGCCCCGCCCCATTGTTAGCGTTCGATTATGGCGAATCAATTGAGAGCATAAATCTTTAGTATGATGAAATGCAAAGCAGAACGTGAGATAACACTTCTTATCCCCGAAGGGGATACACATGATAGCCAGGGGTCAGCGCGTCAGCGCGCCACTCCTGGAACGATTGTCACAAAGAATCCGACCCTGAAAGGGTCGCGCCTTCGACGTCGAAGGCGCGACCCTTTCAGGGTCGGAATTTTTTCCCTAACGCTTCCCCGGGGGCGGCGCGCTGACGCGCTTGGCCCCCGGCTATTATGTGCGACCCTTTCAGGGTCAAAGGCTATTGCCCGAACATGATGTAATCGCCGTGCGACGTGCCCATCAAGAAGAGCATCGGCAAGGAGAGCCAGGCGTTGGCGCGCGAGGCCAGAAACCCCTTGCGACCGAGCGCGGCCGACTCAGGCGGAATCGGCGTGCCGTTCTGCGCGTTGTCCTTCGTCCAGGCGATGATCCGCTTCTGCGCGGGCCAGATGATGCCCCAGACGTTCAAGAGCATGATGATGCCGAGCGCGCCGCCAATGCCTATCGAGAGCGTCCTATTACTCGCCCCGGCAAAGTCTCCCGACGCCGGAAGCTGCGTGGTAAGCCACCAGATGATTCCCGCGGACATCGCAACTACCAGCACCAGGACAATGACGGCCAGCACTCTCCCATCATTTATGCCCGATTTCTGGATAATGAAAAACTCTATGACGAACGTGATGACGGGAAACAGGAGCCAGACGACGAGGATGACCCACACATTCACGTCGTCACCAGCGCCTAGGTTGTTATAGTTATTCACGTCCGGCTTGAGGATGTACATGGCGTAGTAGGTCAGGCCGACCAGCACCGTGACGAGCGCGCCCCAGCGGAAGAACCAGAGGGCGCGCGGCATCAGCTCCGGGATGACCTTACCCTTGGTCGGCGCGTCGAGCGCCTTCATGAAGTTGACGTTGACGAGGTTGAAGAAGTAGAGAATCCCGATCCAGGTGATGCCCGCGACGAAGTGGCTCCAGCGCAGTATGATTTTCACGAGCGCTTCTGAGTTCGGCGCATGGAAAACGTCCTGAAGCATCGCCAGGCTTGACGGGAGATGAGCGAGCGATTCGATCAACATAATCCCTCCGAAACTTGTTGTTGGTGTGAACCCACGAACGCAGGACAACGCACCGGAACCTGGGGGCGCGACGCGAGCGACTCCTGGCTCCGAAAGCCACTGAATTGTCAGGCAATACTCGCGCGAAGATTACTTTAAAGCGGTGACGGTGACAAGTAAGAATCCGTCTCTCACTCGTCACTCTTCCGTCGGCCGCGGGCCCGCCGGGATGCCGCGGACGCTCTCCTGGTTGACGACGCGGACCTTGAGGTCGTCCACCACGCGCACCTGGCACGAGAGGCGGACGTTCTCCGCCAGCCCCGTCTCCATCGCCAGCCGGTTGCGCTCGGCGTCGCCGATCTCGCCGGGGTCGCCCGCGAGCACCTCCACGCGGCAGGTCGTACACTTGGCATTGCCGCCGCAACGGTGCAGGATGTCAATCCCTGCGTCCTCTATGGTGAGCACAAGCTTGCGCCCCTGCTCCGCGTCGAAGGCCATCAGCCCGCTCGCCGTCTCAGCCTCAATCCTAGGCATCTCTCACGCTCCCGAATTGTTTTGGTTAATGAATGCGGGACAAACTTTGGCACAAAAGCCTGGGCGGCCGCAAGTCGCCGCGGCGGGTGCGCGCGCCTAGAGTTTCAGTTCCATGAACAGAAAGCCGTTGTCCGGGGTTTGATAGTAAGGCTCTATCTCCGTGAAGCCGAGCGAGCGGTAAACTTTAATCGCGCCCGCCATCCTGTCTGGCAAGGTGTCCAGGAGCATCCGCCCGTAGCCGAGCGAGCGCGCCTCCTCTATCAAGTGGACGGCCAGTTCGCGCCCTAAGCCCCGCCCGCGAAACGCTGGCCGCACGTACAGCCGTTTCATCTCGCAGGCATTCTCCAGAATCGGGCGCAGCGCCACGCAGCCCGCGACCCTTTCGCCTTGCGACGCCAGCACGAGCCGCCCACGGGGCGCCGCGTACGCGCCCGGCAGCTCGGCCAACTCCTTATCGAAATTCTGGAAGCACAAACTGAAGCCGAGCCAGCCCGCGTACTCCAGGAACAGCTCGCGCGCGAGGGCCACCTGCGCGGGTGACTCGGCCTGTACGAAACTGGTCAATTGGGCCATCGCCAAAAAAGGCGGCGGCGCGGTTGCGCGAAGGCGTCGCACCCGGAGGAAACCTCATCAGAAACCTCCACCGTGCCGAAGCCTGCGCGCCCGCGCCGCCCGTCCGTGTCGAAAACTTTTAGGCCGTGAACGAGGAGCCGCAGCCGCAGCCGCCCGTCGCGTTCGGGTTCTTGAAAGTGAAGCCCGAGCCCATCACGCCCGTGACGTAGTCGATCTCGACGCCGTTCAGATACTGCGCGCTGAACATGTCCACGAAGAGGCGGATACCCTTCTCGTCGAGGACGAAGTCGCCCTGGCGCGAAGCCTCTTCGATGTTCAGGCTGTACTGGAAGCCGGAGCAGCCGCCGGGGACGACGCGCACGCGCAAGCCTGCGGTTTCGGGCAAGCCCTCCTCGCTGGCCATGAACTTCTTGATCTCTGTCGCCGCCGGTTCCGTCACGTTCAACGTCATCGTCGGAGCAGTTGTTGCAGACATTTAATTTTCTCCTTCAGTCATCGGTAACCAGTTAAGTAGAGCTGATTACCTTTATTATTGCAATTATCGAGCTTTGCCCAGAACGACAAGCTCCGGTTTCATAGCCTCAATGGAAACCTGGCGCGCAACCTCTTCGGCCACATGGCGGAAGGCCGCGGCCTGCGGCGACTCCGGCTGGCTGACGACGACGGGGACGCCACTGTCTCCGCCCTCGCGCACTTCCATCCCCAAAGGGATAGAGCCCAGGAACGGGACGCCGTACTGCTCGGCCAGTTTCTGCCCGCCGCCCTCGCCGAAGATATTGTAGCGCAGCCCCGTGTCCGGCGCGATGAAATAACTCATGTTCTCGACGACGCCGAGCACGGGCACGGCCACCGTCTCAAACATCCTCAACGCCCGCCGCACGTCCATCACCGCGACTTCCTGCGGCGTCGTCACGAGCACAGCGCCCTGCACCGGCACTAATTGTGCCAAACTTAGTTGCACGTCGCCCGTGCCGGGTGGCATATCTACGATCAAATAATCCAGCTCGCCCCACTTCACGTCCGTCAGGAACTGCTTGACCAGCCCGTGCAAAATCGGCCCGCGCACGATCATGGGCTTGTCGCCCGGCTGCAACACGGCCATCGACATCAGCCGCACGCCGTAAGCCTCTATCGGGAGCAGGCGGCCGTCTTCGACCTCTGGCTTGGCCTGGCTCGCGCCGAGCATCAGCGGCACGTTCGGGCCGTAAACGTCCATGTCCATCAGGCCGACGCGCGCGCCGTCCAGCGCGAGCGAGACGGCGAGATTCACCGCGACCGTGGACTTGCCGACGCCGCCCTTGCCCGAAGAGACCGCGACGATGTTGCGCACGCCCGGCATCGCCACCTTGTCGCCCAGGCCCCGGCCCTTCGGCACCTCGGCGTCCATCGTCACGTTGACAGAGGTGACGCCGGGGAGCGCGCCGACCACGTCGCGGGCCGCGGCCTCCATCTGCTCTTTGACGGGGCAGGCGGGGGTCGTCAGCACGATGCGGAAGGAGACCGCGCCGCCCTCGATGCGTAAATCCTTGATGAAGCCGAGCGTGACGATGTCCTTGTGCAGGTCCGGGTCACGAACCTGCCGCAAGGCGTCGAGCACACTCTGTTCCGAAACTTGAGTCATAAACGATTTTCTTTAGCTAAACGATTCTCCCACGGGCCGCGTTGAGGCGACATGAGCAAAGGTTGATTATGCCGTAAACTGGCCGTTTTGTCATTTCGGGCGTGGGCGCGCAATTTTACGGACGGGCCGCCGTTCCATCTGGCAGCAAACGGAATCCTGTAGCCACAAGGGAGGCGAAGCCACATGAAAGCCAGGACAAGCGTCATCCTTTTCCTCGTCGTCTCGACCACACTCGTCATCGCCGCCATCGCCGGCGGGGCCAACTACGCGCCGGCCGTCGCCACCACCACCGCCCGCGAAACTGCCGGCGACACGAAAGCCAAGAAGACCCTGCGCCCGTTTCGTTCCGAGAAAGAGCTGAAAGACTACTTCCGCGAGCTGGCCGAAAAGCAGCAGCGGGTGGCCAGGGAGCGCGCCGGTCAGGCGCAGGCGCAGCCCGCGTCCCCTGCGCTCGGCGCGACGACGACGGCCGCGCCGGCGGCCAAGTCTGAGGACGGGCCGAAGGCCGGCAAAGACGACGACGAGTCCGTCACCAACGTCCAGCACGCAGGCGTTGACGAGGGCGGCATTGTCAAGCTGCACGGAGACCACCTCGTCGTCCTGCGGCGCGGCCGCCTCTTCACCGTGGCCGTCGGCGACGGCGCGCTCAAGCCCATCTCGACGGCTGACGCTTTTGGGCCAGAAATTAACCCGGAAGAGACTTGGTACGACGAGATGCTGGTGGCCGACAACACCATCGCCGTCATCGGCTACAGCTACGACCGCGGCGGCACGGAGATTGGCCTCTTCAACATAGACGACGCGGGCCGCCTGCGCTACCGCTCGACCTATCACCTGCGCTCCAACGACTACTACTCGTCGCGCAACTACGCGAGCCGGCTTATCGGCAACAAGCTCATCTTCTACACGCCGCTCTACCTGTGGCCCGGCGCTGCGGACCCGACCGAGTCTTTCCCGGCGCTCAGAAAATGGCACAGGGGCGCGAAGGACAGTGAGTTCCGCACCATCGTCTCCGCGACGCGCGTCTACAGGCCGGAGCACACTGTCAACTCTGAGTACGGGCTGGCGCTGCACACCGTGACGGTGTGCGACCTGGGCGGGAGTGACTTGCGCTGCAACGCGACGGCCGTCGTGGGCGCGCCGGGCCGCGTCTTCTACGTCTCGCCGGAGTCCGTCTTCATCTGGACGGCCGACTGGGCGAGCTACTACGGGAGGTCTTCCGCGACGCGCTCCGAGTCCATGGTCTATCGGATGCCGCTCGACGGCTCCGGCCCGAGCGCGCTACAGGTTTCGGGCGCGCCCGTCGATCAGTTCTCTTTCCTGGAAAGCGCGGACGCGCACCTCAACGTGCTGGTGCGCTCCGAAGCCGCGGGTGAAGGGATGTGGGGCTCCGAGGTGGCGGCCGGCGACGTGGCCTTGATGAGAGTTCCGCTCACGAGCTTCTCGGACGGGTCCGAGTCCGTGCCGGCTGCCTCTTACCGTGAACTGCCGAAGCCCCCCGGCTCCACTTTCCAGAACCGTTTCGTCGGCGACTACCTGCTCTACGGCACGGGCAGCGGCTGGGGGCCGCCGGAGAACATCAACCGCGCCAGCCTCTACGCGGTGCGCTGGGCCGGGGGCGAGTCGTCGGAGTTGAAATTGGCACACGGCGTGGACCGCATAGAGCAGATGGGTTCGGACGCTGTGGTCGTCGGCACGGACGGCTCGGATCTGCACTTCACGGGCGTGCGCCTGGGCGGTGATGGGCCGATGGTCGCGGGCCGCTACAAGCGCAAGGACGCGTCGCAGGGCGAGCTGAGAAGCCACGGCTTCTTCTACAAGCCGGACGGGCCGGATTCGGGACTGCTCGGTCTGCCCGTGAGTTTGCCTGGGAGGGCGGGCTACGAGCACCTGTTCGAGGAGTCCGCGGCCGTCCTCTTCCTGCGTAACGAGTCGCTGAACTTGAAGGAGCTGGGTGAGCTGGCGGCGCGTCCCGAACGGGCCGTGGACGACGGGTGCCGCGCCTCGTGCGTGGACTGGTACGGCAACGCACGGCCACTCTTCCTGCGCGGGCGCGTCTTTGCGCTGCTCGGCTACGAACTCGTCGAGGGCCGCCTCGCCGACGGCCGCATCCGCGAGAGGCGACGCGTCAGCTTCGCCCCCCAGCGGATGAGAATTACCCGGCGGTAAAGGCTCGACTCTTCTTTGACAAAGGCTGAGGCGCGAAGTTACGCTTTCGCTGCTTCATGTCACACTATCCGGCGCGCGTCAACGAGCACTTCCTGCATCCGCGTAACGTCGGCGAGGCTGCGGAGCCCCGCGTCGCAGGCGAGGCCGGCTCGCTCGCCTGCGGCGCGATTCTGCGGCTGACCCTCAACATAGACCCTCAATCGCAGAGCATCACGGACGCCAGGTTCAAGGCCGTCGGCTGCGGCTATCTCATCGCTGCGGCTTCCGTGTGGACGGAAACCATCAAAGACCTGTCGCCAGGCCGCGCCGTCGTCCTCTCCGAGACGGCCGTCACGGATTGGCTCGGCCCTCTGCCCGCTGGGCGCGAACACTGCGCGCGACTCTGCCGCGAGGCCCTCGTCGCCGCGCTGACGAACTATCACAACTCGGCCCGCGAAGAGTGGGCGGGGGACGAGGCGCTGATCTGCACCTGCTTCTGCGTCTCCGAGAGAACAATCGAGCGCGTCGTCGAGGCGCGCGGGCTCCGCACCGTCGAAGAGGTGACGCGCGCCTGCCACGCGGGCGGCGGCTGCCGCTCTTGCCACCCGCTCATCGCTGACATCCTGGAAGATTACTGGCGCACGCGAGCCTGCGCGCCGTGAAAGAGATGATCTATTTAGACAACAACGCGACGACGCGCGTCGCGCCCGAAGTGCGCGACGCGATGCTGCCCTACCTCTCGGAGCTTTATGGCAACCCGTCCTCGGCCCACACCTTCGGCCGCGAGACGCGCCGCGCCGTCGAGAGAGCGCGCGAGCAGGTGGCAGAGCTTTTGGGCGCACGCGAGTCGTCCGAGATAAGCTTCACTTCCTGCGGCTCCGAGTCGGACAACTGGGCCATCCGCGGCGTGCTCGAACGCCGACCCGACAAGCGCCACCTCGTCACCACGCGCGTCGAGCACGAGGCCGTCAGGAACTTGTGCGAGAAGCTGGAACGGGACGGCTACGAGGTGACGTGGCTCGACGTGGACGGAGAAGGCTTGCTTAATCTTGAAGAGCTGCGCGCCGCTCTCAGGCCGGAGACGGCCGTCGTCTCCGTCATGCTGGCGAACAACGAGACGGGCGTGCTCTTCCCAATCGAAGAGATCGGGCGCGTGGTGCGCGAGCGCTCCGAGGCCGCGTTCCACGTTGACGGTGTGCAGGCCGTCGGCAAGATTCCGCTTGACCTGAAGAGCGCCGAGGTAGACCTCTTCAGCCTTTCGGGCCACAAGTTCCACGCGCCCAAAGGCGTGGGCGCGCTCTACGTCCGCGCTGGTCTGGACCTCGCGCCTTTCATCATCGGCGGCGGGCAGGAGCGCGGCCGTCGCGCAGGCACGGAGGCCGTCCCTTACCTCGTCGCCCTCGGCGCGGCCGCGGAACTGGCACACAACTTCGACGGTCATGGCACAATTCGTCGCCTGCGTGACCATCTGGAAGAGACTATCCTCAACTCCATCCCGAACGCGCGCCTGAACGGAACGCCGGAGCGCGAGCGCCGCCTGCCCAACACCGCCAACATCTCTTTCGAGTATGTGGAGGGCGAGGCCATCCTCGCTCAACTAGACGACGCGGGCATCTCGGTCTCGACCGGCTCGGCCTGCAACGCCGAATCGCACGTCTCCTCGGCCGTCCTGCGCGCGATGAACGTCCCCTACACGGCCGCTCAGGGCTCCATACGCTTCTCGCTCGGCCGCTACAACACAGCCGAAGAGATTGACCGCACGCTCTCCGTTCTGCCCGCAATCGTTGCGCGGCTCTTCGAGATGTCGCCGCATGAAAAGCGGTAAACGGTGAATAGGGAAAGACCGTTCTTCTATTTACTATTCACTGTTTACCATTTACCGGCCTTTGCTGGTACAATTTGGAATCGGTCAAGGACATAGTCTTTCCCAGAGACGGAGCACTCCTGATGTCAACCGAAAACCCTGCGGCCGCGCAGAAGAGCGAGCCGCTGACGCCCGCGGACAAGACGGACGCGCCGCATCGCGCGCGCCACGACAGCGTGACGCTACTCGAAACGGACGACTTCGTCTGCGTCCGCCCGGACACTCCGCTCGCCGAAGCCATCGAGCAGATGAAAAGGGACGAGGGCGGCTGCGCCATCGTCTGCGACGAAGGCGGAGCGGTTGTCGGCATCTTCACCGAGCGCGACCTTCTGAACAAGATCGTCGGCCAGCAGGTCGATATGAATGCGCCGGTCGGCGACTGGATGTCCCGCTCGGTCTCGACCCTCTCGACCGACGCGACCATCGGCGACGCCGTGCGCGTGATGGACGAGAAGAGCTACCGCAACATCCCGCTCGTCCGCGAAGGCCAGCTCATCGGCTCGATCTCCGTCTTCGATGTCATCACTTATCTGGCCGAGAGCTATCCGAAGGAGACTCTCAACCAGCCTCCAGTCCCTGCCCAGGTCATGGACACCCCCGAAGGAGGATGAAGAACAAGGTCCAGGGAAGAAGTTGTCAGTCCGAAAACTCCCGCTACCAGCGACAACGACAAATCTCTTAAGAACCAAACTGAAAAGGAGCCTTCATGAAATTTGACCGAGATAAATTCTGGACAGAGTATGAAAATCAGTTCGGGCATCCCCCGCACGGCCCTGAGAAAGCCTCCACCGAACAGCTTCTCGGTTTCATGGAGAACGACCCCCAACTGGCGCGCCTGGAGTGGGCCGCTTACCTGCTCGGGACCATCCGCAACGAAGTCGGCTCGGACATGCTGCCCATCAAAGAGATTAAGGCCAAGCCCAGCAGCCCCGTCTGGATTAAATGGCAGAGTAAATATTGGAACACAGGTTTTTATGGGCGGGGCTACTCGCAGTTAACCGGGGAAGGAAACTATCGCCAGTTCGGCAAAATCCTGGGGATGGATTTGGTGAAGAACCCCGACATGGTTCTACAGCCCGAGGTCGGCTACAAGATTCTGGCGACGGGGTGTGTGCAGGGGCTCTTCAGAGGGAGAACCAAGGCCCAAGGCGGCGGCCGCTTCAAACTCTCAGACTTCCTCACAGGGACCAAGAAGGACTACGTCAGCGCCAGGCAGATCGTTAACGGCATCTCCGGGGCGGCTTTCCAGCACGCCTTGCGCGAGGCCGGTTACAGCACGAAGTACGAGGCTTGTTTGCGCGCGGCCTCGATGTGAGCTGAAGTTCAGGGCGCACCCCTTTTCCACGAGGGTGCGTCCGGCACGTCTCGAATCCGAAACCAGTAAAGAGGACACGAACGAAGTAATCATGAGTACCGTTATCGAAAACCCCGCCGAGCAAGACAAGCACCTCGAAGAGCTTGAGACCGTCACGATCCGCTTCGCCGGCGACTCCGGCGACGGGATGCAGTTGACGGGCACGCAGTTCACGAACACGTCGGCCGTCGTCGGCAACGACATCTCGACGCTGCCGGACTTCCCGGCCGAGATTCGCGCCCCCGCGGGGAGCCTGCCCGGCGTCTCCGGTTTCCAGCTCAACTTTTCGAGCCAGGACATACGCACGCCCGGCGACCAGCCGAACGTGCTTATCGCCATGAACCCGGCGGCGCTCAAGGTCAACCTGCCGGACCTCGAAGAGGGCGGCACGCTCATCATCAACACGGACGAGTTCACGCCCGGCAACCTGGAGCACGCCGCCTACAAGTCGAACCCTTTGGAGGACGACTCGCTCAAGGGCTACCGCGTCCACCGCCTGCCCATCACGACGCTCAACATGAACGCGCTGAAGGGCAACGTGGAACTCTCGCGCAAGGAGATGGACCGCTGCAAAAACTTCTTCGCGCTCGGCGTGCTCTACTGGCTCTACGACCGCCCGATGGACGCGACGCTCAACTGGATTCGTGCCAAATTCCAGAAGAACCCGGAGGTGATGAAGGCCAACGAAATCGCCTTGAAGACCGGTTACAACTTCGCCGACACGACCGAAGTCTTCACCACGCACTACACGGTCAAGAAGGCGCAGATCGCGCCCGGCAAGTACCGCAAGATTACGGGCAACGAGGCCACGGCCATAGGCTTCATCGCCGCCTCGCAGCTCTCAGGCCGGCCGCTCTTCTACGGCTCTTACCCGATCACGCCCGCCTCGGACATCCTGCACGAATTGGCCCGGCACAAGAATTTCGGCGTCAAGACGTTTCAGGCCGAGGACGAGATCGCGGCCGTCTGCGCGGCCATCGGCGCGTCGTTCACCGGGCAGATAGGGTTGACCGGAACGAGCGGCCCCGGCGTCGCGCTCAAGCAGGAGGCCATCGGCCTCGCCGTGATGACGGAGCTGCCGGTCGTCATCATCAACGTCCAGCGCGGCGGCCCTTCGACGGGTCTGCCGACGAAGACCGAGCAGGCCGACCTCTTCCAGGCCGTCTGGGGGCGCAACGGCGAGTGCCCGGCAATCGTGCTCGCGCCGTCCACGCCCGCCGACTGCTTCCACATGGCGGTCGAGGCCGTCCGGCTCGCCTTCAAGTACATGACGCCGGTCTTCTACCTTTCGGACGGATATCTAGCGAACGGCGCGGAGCCATGGGCTGTGCCAAAAGTGGAAGACCTGCCGAAGATCGAGATCAAGTTCGCGACCGACCCGACGAACTTCCTGCCCTACGCGCGCGACGAGGAGACACTGTCGCGGCCTTACGCGATTCCGGGCACGGCCGGCCTTGAGCACCGCGTCGGCGGCATCGAAAAGCAGCACCTGACGGGCAACGTCAACTACGACCCTGAGAACCACCACTTCATGGTCAAGCTCCGCCAGGAGAAGATCGACCGTGCGGCCAACGACATCGCGCCCGTGGAAATCTTCGGCGAGCCGACCGGCAAAGTCCTCGTGCTCGGCTGGGGCTCGACCTACGGCTCGATCACTTCGGCCGTCGAGAAATTGCAGCGCGAAGGCAAGTCTGTGTCGAGCGCGCACCTGCGCCACCTCAACCCGTTCCCGAAGAACCTGGGCGAAGTGCTCCGCAGCTTCGAGACGGTCATCATCCCCGAAATGAATCTGGGCCAACTCTGCACCATGATTCGCGCCAAGTATCTGGTGGACGCCGTCCCCTTCTCCAAAGTCAAAGGCCGCCCCTTCCAGATACGCGAAATCATGCGCAAGGTCGAGGAGTATTTGTGAGCACGACCGAAACAAAACTGGTGACGGCTGATGAGTTGTTCGAGATGCCGCAAGACGGCTTTCGTTATGAACTCATTAAGGGGGAGCTAAGGCGAATGTCACCTGCCGGAGATGAGCACGGACGGGTTGGAATGGAACTGGCTATTCCGCTCGGCTACCACGTCAAAAAGAACAAACTTGGCAAGCTCTATCTGGCGGAGACGGGATTTCTTATCCAAACAAATCCCGACACGGTGCGCGCACCGGACATCGCCTTCGTCAGCATGAAGCGTTTTCGGGAAACGCCCAAAGTTAAAAGCTACCGGGTTGGTGCTCCTGACTTGGCAGTTGAGATTAACAGTCCAGACGATACTGAAAGCAAAGTTAAAGAAAAGGTGAGGGAGTGGTTGGAAGCCGGCGCGAGTATGGTCTGGATCGTTAGCCCGAAGCTTAAGACCGTCACGGTCTATCGCTCGCTCACAGACACGGTGAGGCTCACGGAGCAAGACACACTCGATGGCGGCGAGGTCGTGCCGGGTTTTCAAATCCCCGTCGCTGAGATTTTCGCTGTATGACGGCTTCCGCTTCCAACATCAGCTCTCGTTCCATCCACGAGGTGTACGCGGAAGGGCTGCGATACTTTATGGGAGAAGGAACGCTTCAGGGCACGCTGGCGCGAGTCTCCGCTGACCTGAAGGAGCGCGGGATTGATTACATGGTCATCGGCGCGGTCGCCCTGATGGCTCACGGCTACCCACGCTTCACGGAGGACGTTGCCCTGGTGCTGACGGAGGAAGGGCTGGAGGCGTTCCACAGAGAGTTAATTGGGCTGGGTTACGCGCCAGCGTTTCCGGGGGCCAGGAAGAGGTTGCGCTCGACGCGTGACGGCGTCCCCATCGAAGTGATCGTGGCCGGCGAATATCCAGGCGACGGCAAGCCCAAGCCCGTGAGCTTTCCCGTGCCCGCCGACGCTTCCGTAGAGATTGACGGCGTGCGCGTCGTCACGCTTGAGAAACTGATCGAGCTGAAACTTGCCTCCGGCATGACTGCGCCTGACCGGCTGAAGGATTTGGCCGACGTGCAGGAGTTGATTAAAGCGCGCGGCCTCGCGGCCGACTTCGCCGAGGGGCTGAACCCTTACGTGCGGGAGAAATTTTTAGAGTTGTGGCGTGCGGTCGAGCACGCCCGGCAAGCAAAAGAGATTAAGGAGTAAGAATGAGCACGAACGGTAACGGAACGAACGGGGACGGACACAAGGACAACGCGGAGGCGGCCGCGTCGCCGGAGCCTTACGCGGGCTCGATGGCGGCGGGCGAGGTCGCGCCGCCGCCCGTGAAGCTGACGAAGGCCGACTTCGTGTCGGGCCAGGAGGTCAGGTGGTGTCCGGGCTGCGGCGACTACTCGATCTTGAACAACGTGCAGAAGGTGATGCCGGAACTCGGCATCCCGCGCGAGAAGATCGTCTTCGTCTCAGGCATCGGCTGCTCTTCGCGCTTCCCCTACTACATGAACACCTACGGCTTCCACAGCATCCACGGCCGCGCGCCCGCCATCGCCACCGGCATCAAGGCCGCGAACCCGGAGCTCTCCGTCTGGGTCATCACGGGAGACGGCGACGCCCTATCCATCGGCGGCAACCACTTCATGCACGCCATCCGCCGCAATCTGGACATGAACTACATTCTCTTCAACAACCGCATCTACGGCTTGACGAAGGGACAGTACAGCCCGACCTCCGAGATGGGCAAGAAGACGAAGTCCACGCCGATGGGCGTGATTGACTACCCGCTGAACCCGCTCTCGGTCGCCATCGCCTCTGAGGCCACCTTCGTCGCGCGCTCGCTCGACATAGACGTTAAGCACCTGGGCCCGATCATACAGGCGGCGGCCCGCCACAAGGGCGTCTCCTTCGTCGAGGTTTATCAGAACTGCAACATCTTCAACGACGGCGCGTTCGACTACTTCGCCGAGCGGAGCGTGCGCTCGGACAACATGATCTACCTTGAGCACGGGCGACCGATGGTCTTCGGCAAGAACCACGACAAGGGCATCCGCATGAACGGCGCGCACCCGGAGGTGGTGCAGTTGGGCGGCGAGACGGGGCTCACCGAGAACGACCTGCTCGTCCACGACATTTATCTCAAGGACCCGTCGGTCGCCTTCATGCTCGCGCGCATGGAGCAGCCCCTATTCCCGCAGCCCGTCGGCATCTTCCGCGCCGTCGAGCGCGCCACCTACGAAGACATGATGGCCGCACAGATCGAAGCCGCCATAGCCAAGTCAGGCCCCGGCAGCCTGGAGAAGCTCATCAACAGCGGCGACATGTGGACGGTCGAATAGCGGTGCAGTCTCAGATGCCTCTCGACTTCACGGGGCTTAAAAGTTAAACTCACGTCCATCTTCACCCGATGCTTTCATGACGGGGCTGCCCGTCATGAAAGCCGGGGACAAACTCATAAACCTTCTTAATCTCAGGTTGGTTTCGTCCTCTTTTGTCACAAATCCAACCTCCTCGCTGGATTTCCAAGGGCGCCTTCAATTTCTCATCAACGGAGGTGAGTCTCATGAAGAAATTCTCACGCATCCCTCGAATGGAATGCTTGTTGCTCCTGCTTGCTCTAGCCTTTTTTTCCTTAATGGGGTCTCAGTTTACCTCGCCGGCAAGAGGACAAATTCGGATCCCGCTGCCAAAGCCAAAACAAAAGCAGGAGCAGCAGCAGCCGACCCCTACACAATCACCAGTTCCGGGGGTGAAGTTAGCGGGGATATTTGCCGCCGCCACGGATGTGCAGATCAGGGTGTTGAATGAGCGTGGGCCGCAGTTTGCCACTTCATTTGACACTGGCAGCTTTACCATCCTGGCTTTTATCAAGGGCCGTTGGTCGTTACAGATGGAATACAAGTTGGGGGAGAACAGGTTCGCCGTCCTTTCGATTGCTTCTAAGACCGGCCACGGCTTTGAATCCTTCACCCACGAGATTCGCGGGACGGGGAAACGCCTGCTGGAAAAAATTCAGATTCCAGACCGCTTCGGCGATAAGCTCGTGCCGGGTTTTATCACCATCGAAAGTTTCGCCAGTCCGACCGACAAGAAGAAGCGCGTGGACTTTCAACTCTACGGGCTAGGGCTTGGCGTGGAGGGCAGAGTGCTTGGCTTTCACCGCGACGGCGGGTTGCCATTTGAGGCGCTCGTAGGACAGCTCATGCCCGTCTCTTACAGTTTCGGGGCGCCGGATATTTTCAGCCATTGGGGTCTGTTTCAATCCGACGTTATCGGCGGCTTTACTTTTAATCCCGGCACTATCAAACCGGGCCAGGGGGATAAAGTCACCTATAGCTTTCAGCCTCTTGACACATTCGGCAAGTGGGCGGCGGATTTTAGGTCCGTGAGCAAGGAAACCCGCCCGGACGATACGCGTGTCCGAAAAACGAAATGGGTGAGGACGGATCAATTCGACGAGGAAATTGGCCCGCCGAACAAAGTGACAGGGGAGTGGGACGGTAAGGACAGGACAGGAAAAATCTCTCGCGGCGCATATCGCTTGACGATCCGCGCCTGGTGGTCGGCATTAGGTAACGGACAAGCGGCGATCAGGCTCTCGGACGAGAACATTATTGTCGAGTAAGTGGGTCTAGAAGCCCCATGCGTTTTCACATTCTCTGGCGGAAAATAAAGTTCTACTGGAAGAGGCGAGCCATCCGCGGAGTCGTTGTGGCGCTGGTCACGGCCGGAGCGGTCTACGCGCAATACAGGCTCGCCAATATCCCTCTGCCGCTGGAGCTTGAAGACAACAAGAAGGTGTCAATCCCGCCCATTAAGTTCGGGCAAGAACTGGTTGTCGAAGGGCCGTCGGTTGATCCTTCGAGAGGTTTATTGCTCTCGCACGTCGGAAACTCGACTGAGGTTATTCGTGTTCACTTTGACAACGCACGGCTCTCAGAAAAGACGATCCGCCAGAATGAGATCGACCCGCGCGCGTCCTCGATTCCGGGGCCGATTAAATATACGACGCGAGATGCCGAGCAGGGCCGCCGTTCTGACTACAGCCGGGCGTGCAGTACATCCGTCGAAGTCAAGCTGGCCGACGGCAAGAGGCAACCGGGCCGAATTCGTTTCTTTCAAACAGGCAGTCCCGGCAACGAGATTTATCGCGGCCTGGACATCAAGAGCGACGAGGCGGAACTCGCCATCCGTTTGAGCACCAATCCCCCGGATTCTCCACCCGACGACACGGATGAAGCTGAGGTAGGCGTAGACGAGGGTCCCGGTTGCTCGAAGCGGGTCGAGGGCGCTCAATGGAAACAAGTGCTGTCCGGCGCTTTCGTCGTCGAGAGCCTGGCCGTGGCGAACTTCAAGTTCAATTTTCGCTTTCTGCCTATGCAGCCGACCTCTCCTCTGTGGCAAGGCCAGGACGGCCTCTTCGAGCCGTTCAAGCTCGGGCCGCCCGGTCTGCGGGCGCGTGAGGTAAGCATCAGGACGCCGAACGGCCCGGCCGCTCTGGAGGTGCGCGGCGCGGATGAAAACATGCCGCTGCGAATCACCAGCCTGAAGGTCGGCTCTGACCAACTTCAGGTCGGCATGACCGGCAAGGGCTTTGTAAAAATAGACGGGGAAGACATCACCGTAGATTTTTTCGAGCGCATCAAAAAATATCCCCTCCTGGCAGGTCTTCTTCTCATGGCGAATGCTGCTCTCCTCGCGTGGCTCATACGTCTCGTGCGCGGTCTTTTCCCCGGCCGGCGTTAGGCTCACGGCGGCGCGGGACGTTGCCAAAACGCGCGCGACTGTTATATTAACGAGTCTTCAGGCACGGTTGCTTACTTTAAATAAGGAGCGAAGAGACGATGCTTTGTCCTTCCTGCGGTTTCGACAATCTTGAGGGGATGGATCGCTGCGAGAACTGCATGAAGTCTCTGCGCGATCTGGACGTGCCGCGCGCCGATGCGACGGCCGGGCTGGTGCGCTCTGTGATGGAAGACAACCTGGGCCGCCTGGCGATGACAGACACTTTGACGGCGCGGCCCCATGAGCCCGCGCTCGAAGTCGCGCGCCGGATGAAGGACGAGCACACGGGCTGTGCCCTCGTCCTGGACGACGACGGTAAGCTCGTCGGCATCTTCACAGAGCACGACGTGCTCCGCAAGTTGGTCGGAGGGAGCGACGCCGCAGCCGAGGGGGTGACCGTCGGACAACTGATGAGCAGGAACCCGGAGTCGCTGCGCGAGACGGACTCGGTCGCCGCCGCGCTCAACAAGATGGCCGTCGGGCGCTACCGTCACGTCCCCGTCGCGCGCGCCGACGGCGGCTACGTGGTCGCCTCGATCAGGAACGTGCTGACCTATATCGCGCGCGAAGACTGGTAGGCGCAAGGAGGGGAAGCCACGCCAGACTGAAGCCCGCGCCGAGGTGGTTCAACCTCGGCGCGGGCTTCGCATCTTCAGCCGTCACTGGCCGAAGCGTTGCCGGTATTCGAGCGAGTTCATAAAGCCGTTGACCATCACGCGGTAGTCGCCGGTCTGGTTGAGCGTCGCAATCCAGTTGAGGTAGAGGATGTCCGGGTCGCGGCGCAGGTAGCCGAAGTATTGCATGACGACGAACGCCTCGTTGTAAAACTTCTGCGAGACCTCCGGGCTTTCGGCGACCGCGCGCAACACTTCGGCGCGTGTCTTCTGATTGGCGTCGAGGGCCTGCACTAACTCGTCCCTGTTCGAGAGCACGACGCCCGCCTCGGCCGAGAGCGCGTCCACGTAAGCGGCTGCGCTGGCCGCCGCGTCGTACTTCTGCTTAAACTCCTGCCGGGCCGTGAAGTCTTCGACGAAGTCAACCTTCTCATGCTCCAACTGCTGAGGCGTCAGGTAGCCCGTCACCCTGCGCAGGTCGGCCATGAACTCCTCATAGGCAGGCGTGCGGCCGAGCGCCGCCGCGTAGAAGCGGTAGACGAAGTACCCGCTGCCCTGAAACTCTTCGGAGCGGAAGAAGGCCGAGGAGACTTCGATGCGGTCGCACTTCGTGTCGCCGGCCGCGCAATTCTTCAGGATGTCGAGCCAGCCGCTTAATCCAGACGGCTCTGGCTCGCGGTTGAGGAAGTCCACGTAATGCTGGCGGACGAAGAAGGCTGAATCGTCGGCCGGGTTGGCCGCCTGGGCCGAAGAGTCGTTGTCCTCGATGGTGACGATGGCTGCGCTGTTGGAGCCGAGCGTCGCGCCCGACGGGTCGGAGAGCGTGAGCGTGAACGTCTCGCCGCCCTCGACGTGGGCGTCGTCCGTGATAAAGATGGAGATGGTTTTGGAGTTGACTCCGGCGGCGAACTTCAGCGTGCCGAGCGCTATGTTGTAGTCGCCCTTCTGCTGCGCGTTACCGTCCGTCGTTTTGTAGGCGACCGCGAACGCGGACGAGGCGTCGCCCGTGCGCGTGACCTTGAGGTCTAGGCGGCCCGCGCCCTCCGCGACCGTGTAGTTAATCTTCTCTAACTGCACGCTCGGCGTGGGCGGCGCGGCGTCGTCGTCTTTGATGCCGATAGTCGCCGCGGTCGTGCCGCCGAGTGTCACGCCGCCCGCGGGGTTGTAGAGCTTGACCATGAAATGCTCGACGGCGAGTTCGTCCGCGACGTCGTCCGTGATGGCGATGGTGACGGTGCGCGAGGTCTCGCCGTCGGCGAAGCTGAGCGTGCCGGAGGTGGCCGAGTAGTCCTTGCCCGCCTTCGCGTCCAGGTTGCCGGTCGCGTACTTGACGGAGACGGCGCCGGAGTCGCCGCCCGTTCGCGTGACGATGAGCGTCACCGTGCCCGTGCCCTCGCCCGCGTCGAGGCTGGCTTTCGAGAACTGCAACTGGCCCGCGGAGTCGTCGTTCTTGATAGTCCCCTTTCCTTGCGGGTCCGCGAGTGTCGCGCCTACCGCCTGGCTGAGCTTGACGAAGAAGGTCTCGTCCGGCTCGACGAAGTTATCGCCCTTGGTGGTGACGTTGATGTTTTTGAGCGTCTGGCCGGGGCTGAAGGTGAGGGTCTGGCTGGCGGCGACCACGTAGTCGCCGTCGCCGACCTTGGCCGTGCCGTCGGCGGTCGAGTACGTGACCAAGACGGGCTGGCCGCTCGGGGCCGAGAGGGCCACGGCGAAGGCGATGGCTTTGGAGGAGGGCGCGTCCGTTTCGGTAACGCTCGCGTCGCCGATTGTGATGGCCGGGGCCGCGTCGTCGTCCGTGACGCTCAGCGTGGCTGTGGCCGGCGTGCCCAGCAACGCGCCGCCCGCAGGGCTGCTCAGCGTGAGCTTGACGGTCTCGTCCGGCTCGTCCAGTTGGTCGTTCGTGATCTGGACTGTGAACGTCGCGGTGGTCTGGCCGGCGGCGAACGAGAGCGTGCCGGAGGCGGTCTGGTAGTCGTCGCCGGGGTGGGCCGTGCCTTTCGCGGTGGCGTAGTGGACGGAGACGGCGCTCGCGGTCGAGCCCGTCCGTTTGACGGTCACTGTGGCCGAGCCCGCGCTCTCAGTCGCGTTGAAAGTCGCGGCGTCGAAGGCGAGCTTGGGCGCCTGCTGGTCGTCATTGAGGATGACGCACTCTTTCTGTAGGGGGCCGAAGTCGTAGGTGGAGCCGTCTATGATGTCGAAGATGTTGAGGAAGAAGACCTCGTCGGCCTCGACCTTCGTGTCGCCCTTGACGGTAACGACGATTGACTTGTCTGTCTCGCCGGGGGCGAACGTGAGCGTCTGCGAGTCGAGGCTGATGGGCGCGTAGTCTTCGCCACCTTTGGCCGTGCCGTCCGCGGTGTAGTAGCGAATCTTGACGGTGCTCGTGTGCGGCTCGACCTTCACTTTGAAGACGGCCTGCTTCGTGCCGGCGTTTCCTTCCGTGATGACCGGCTCGGAGAAGGTGACGGCTGGCCGCGCAGGGCTGTAGTCGAAGATGAAGCCTATGCCCTTGGAATGCTGGCCGAGCACAGCGCCGTTCGTCGGGTTGCTGAGTTCGATGTCGAACGTCTCGTCCTCCTCGTCTATCTGGTCGTCCGCGACCGCGACGGTGAAGGTCTTGTAGACTTCGCCGTCCTCGAAGGTGAGCGTGCCCGTGGTCTTCGTGTAGTCGGTGTTCGTGACGGCCTTGCCGACCGTGTTGCCGAAGAAGTCCAGGGTCGCGTAGCTCACCGTCGCCTGGCCCTTGCTCCCGCCAGAGCGCGTGACGCCGACGGTCACTAAGCCGTCCTTCTCCTTGGTGAAGAAATTATAGTTTGCGAACTGGAACACGCCGGGGCCGGGCGCGCCGAGCGCGACGCACGGGGAGAACTCGGAGGTGTCGCCCGACGGGCTCGTCGCCGTCGCTGTGAAGAAGTCGCCGGCGGCGGCGGCGGGCGCAGAGAAATTGATGACGGCGTGGCCCGCGCCGTCGGTCTTGAAGCTCGCGTCGCCCAGAAAGGTCTTGCCCTCGCCGTTGCCGAAGTCGCCGCACTTGTCGTTGCGGAAGAACTCTACGCGGTACTGGCGGTTCGGCTCGCTGTCGAGCACGCCCTCTATCGTGATGGTCTGGTTGGCGCTCATGGCCGACTTGAGCACGGGGTAGTTCTGCCCGTTGTTCGGCCCGTAGTCCGCGTCGCCGTCGTCGTTAGGGCTGATTCTGAACGGCATGAGGTCGATGCCGTTGGAGGGGTTCGAGTGAATCGAGTTTCCGAGGATGGAGACTCCGAGGCCGGTCTCGACGACGACGCCGTTGTCGTTGCCGGCAATCAGGTTTCCCGCGCCGGGCTCCGTCCCGCCGACGAGCGTGTCGAAAGCGCCGAGGAGGCGGACGCCGCCGCCGAGGTTGCGGAGGCCAGTCAGTGAGAGCGGGCTGCCGTGGTTACCGTCCTTGTTTGCCCCGATGTAGTTGCCCTGAATCTTATTGCCGAAGGCGTGCGGCCCCTCGACGGCCACGCCGCCGTTATCGAACCCGGCGATGAGGTTGCGCGCCTCCGGTGTAGTCCCGCCCAGCGTGTTGTTTGACGCGCGGCGGATGGTGACGCCACGCCCCTGGCCGTTGCGGACGACGCCGAGCCCGCTCGCGCCGATGCCGATGTAGTTGCCGGCGACCGTGTTCGCGCTCGCGCCATCTTCGATGATGACGCCGCGGTCGTTGCCGGAGATGACGTTGCGCGCGCCCGCGATTGTTCCGCCGACGGTGTTGTTCTTTGTGCCGCTGCCCCCGATGCGGACGCCCGCCTGCTCGTTGCCGAGGGCGTACTGCGGCTCTTCCCAGGTTCCGATGAGGTTGCCCTGGACGAGGTTCCCGGTCGCGCCGTAGCTCAGATTGACGCCGAACTCCGCGTTGCCGGAGATGACGTTGCGCTCGGCGGACTTCGTGCCGCCGACCGTGTTGTTCGGCGAGCCCGCGATCTCGACGCCCGACCTTTTGTTGAAGCCGCCGATGTCGCCCAGGTTGCGCCCGATGCGGTTGCCCTGGACTTTGTTCCCCGAAGCCTTCGCGCCCTGAATCAAGATGCCCCAGCCGTCGTTCATGGAGATGACGTTGCCGGTCTGGTCGAAGCTCCCGCCGATCTGATTGTTCGGCGCGTCAACGACGCGGACGCCCGACTGCTTGTTGGGGAGGTAGAGCTTGCCGTCGGCGTCTGTGCCGACGAGGTTGTTCATCAAGATTGTGTCGTGGCAATTCTCGCCTGAGAGCAGGACGCCGTCCGTCATGTTGCCGGAGACGACGTTGCGGTCGCTTTTTAAGGGGCCGCCGATGTGGTTGCCGGGCGCGTAGACGCTGACGCCCATCTCCAGGTTTCCGACCATCTTATTGCCCGCCGCGTTGAGACCGACGACGTTGCCCCTGAAGACGTTTCCGCTCGCGTCGCCCTCGAAGGAGACGCCGCGGTGGTTGCCCGAAATCCAGTTGCCGAGGGCGCTGGCGTTGCCGTTGAAAGAGCCCTCGCCGCCGATGACGTTGTTCGAGGCGAAGATGCGTATCCCGTAGCTCGCATTCCC
This sequence comes from uncultured Acidobacteriota bacterium, assembly GCA_963848875.1. Lineage (GTDB taxonomy): Bacteria > Acidobacteriota > Blastocatellia > Pyrinomonadales > Pyrinomonadaceae > QHXM01. The sequence continues at coordinate 222,544 of CAWKFJ010000005.1, read as the reverse complement.
GAGGGCGGCCACGCCCTGCGCGTCCAGCCCGATGTAGTTGTTGCGAATCTTGTTTCCGCCGGGGCTCGGCGCGGAGATGACAATCCCGTTCGAGCCGTTGCCGGAGATGACGTTGCGCCAGTCGGCCGTCGGGCCGCCGATGAGGTTGCCGCCCGAGTCGCCGTAAATGGAGACGCCGTCGCCGCCGTTGCCCGCGGCGGCCGCGCCCGTGCTGTCCGTGCCGATGTAGTTGTTACGGACGACGCTCGACGCGCCGCCGCGGAGCGCGATGCCGTTTGACCCGAAGCGATTGATGACGAACCCACGGATGACCGTCTGGCCCGCGAAGACCGTCAGCCCGGAGGCGGACGCGCCCGCGCCCGCGCCGTTCAACTCGATGAGTGGCGCGCCGGCGTAGCCTGGCTGCGTCGTGGCGTCGAGCACGACCTCTTCTTGGATGGAGGGCAACTCCGAGAGCAGGCTGATGGTCCGCGGGCCGGAGCCTATCTGGAACGTGATGGTGTCGGGTCCGCTCGCAGCGTTGGCGTTGAGGATGGCCTGACGCAGACTGCCCGCGCCGCTGTCGTTGGTGTTCGTGACGACGAACGTCGCCGCGTAGGCGACCTGCCCGAGCCAGCCCGTCAAAACAATCAGGACGACCGCCGTGAACAGAGCGTGGTGGGAATGCTTTCTCGAATTCTCCTGGCGTCTCATCTCTTTCTCTCCTTCTAGACCATGTGAAGTTTTAAGTCTGGCCTCGCGCCCCGTCGTGCTACAATCGCTGGCTTCCGGGGAAGTGCTTGAGCCTGGCCTTGATGGCCCCTCTCGTGACGGCACGCAGCTTCTCAGGAACCAGCCCCGGCCGTCCTTCGGAAGTCCTGAAAGAGTTTGGATTTCAGTCTGATGGAATCCTGACTAAACTCTGAGCCCGCCTATGAGCGTGAAAACAAAGCGCGTATATGAGTTCGGCCCGTTCCGCCTGGACGGCTCTCAGAAGCTCCTCTTCGAGCGCGGCGAGCCCGTTCCGCTGCCGCCGAAAGTTCTGGACACGCTGCTCGTGCTGGTCGAAAACGGCGGGCAACTGGTTGAGAAGGACGAACTGATCAAGCGCGTCTGGCCAGACACCTTCGTCGAAGAGAACAACCTCAACAAGAACATCTCGGCGCTCAGGAAGGCGCTCGGCGAGGGCCATGGCGAGAGCGCCAAGTACATCGAGACCGTCCCGAAGCGCGGCTACCGCTTCGTCGCCAGAGTCTCTGAGGTCGCCGCCGCCGAAGAGGAAGAGAGAGCCGCGGGCGCGGCCCCCACGGTGAAACGCTGCCCCGCCTGCCAGCGCATCTACTCCAGCACGCTCAAGTTCTGCCGCGAGGACGGGACGGCCCTCGTCGAGGCCCCGGCGCAGGCCACGCCGCAGACGGCCGGCCTGCCCTCCGTCGCCAAGCAGAGCGCGGACATCTCCGCGCCCATCCTGCGCGCCTCGACGCCCTCAATCGCGGTCCTGCCGTTCGTCAACATGAGCGCCGACGCGGAGAACGAATATTTCTGCGACGGGCTGGCCGAAGAACTCCTGAACTCGCTCGCCAAAATCGAGACGTTGCGGGTCGCGGCGCGGACTTCGGCCTTCTCGTTCAAAGGCGGCGAGGCCGGCATAGACGAGATAGGCCGGAAGCTCAACGTCGGGACGGTGCTCGAAGGCAGCGTGAGAAAAGCCGGCAACCGGCTGAGAATCACGGCGCAGCTTATCAACGTCGGCGACGGCTATCACCTGTGGAGCGAGCGTTACGACCGGCAGATGGAGGACATCTTCGACATCCAGGACGAAATCTCGCTGGCGATAGTGGACGCCCTGAAGTTGAAGCTGCTGGGCGAGCAGAAGGGCTCGCTCCTGAAGAGGTACACGGAGGACACGGAGGCTTACGAGCTTTACCTGAAGGGCTGCTACCACGCGCAGCAGTTCACCCTCGAAGGCTTCGACAAGGCGATAGGCTGTTTCAACGCGGCCATCGAGAAGGACCCCGGCTACGCGCTCGCCTACTCCGGGATCGCCAACGCCTATTACCACGCCATCGGCATTCACCTGGACCCGCTGGAAGCGTACCCGAAAATGAAAGAGGCGGCCGAGAAGGCGCTCGCGCTGGACGACACGCTGGCCGAGGCGCACGCCATGATGGCGATAGTCAGGGCGAACTGGGACCGGGAGTGGGTTCGCTTCGAGGCGGGATTCAAGCGGGCCGTCGAGCTGGCCCCGAACGACGCCCTGATTCACCAGTGGTACGGTTTTCACCTGATGCCCACGGCGCGGTTCGAGGAATCCCTGGCCAGATTGAAGCTCGCCCGGCGTCTCGACCCGCTCTCCTTATCCATCCACGTCTTCCTGGCCTGGGTCTATTCCTTCGCGCGGCGTCCCGAGAAGGTGAAAGAGGTGTCGCTGAAGGCGCTTGAGATGAACGAAGACTTCTGGATGGCGCACTGGACGATGGCGTTAGGGTACGAGTTGGAGGGACGCTTCGCGGAGGCCCTCGCCGAAGTGCGGAAGATGAGCGCCCTGTACGACTCGGCGTGGGCGGACGTGTACCTGGCGCGTATGAACGCCAGGCTGGGCGAGCGAGAGGAAGTGCGGAAGATACTCGACCGATTGGCGGAAAGGTCAAAGCGAGAATGGGTCTCGCCCTACGTGATAGCGACCGTGTACGTCATTCTGGGCGACATGGACCGGGCCGTCGAGTGGTTACAGCAGGCGTTCGAGAGCCACGACGAGGGGGTGGCCCTCCTAAAGGTTGACCCGGCGCTAGACCCTTTCCGCACGGACCCGCGCTACGCAGACCTCCTGGAGAAGATGAATCTGGCCGACTGAGGCCGAATCCTGACAGGCCGCTACTTGAGGCCGAACCTCTCGCGATACTCCCCGGAATTCATAAAGCCGTTAATCATCGTCCGGTAGTCGCCGCCGGTCGCGTTCATCGTCTTGATCCAGTCCAGGTAGAGGATGTCAGGGTCGCGCCTCAGGTAGCCGTGGTACTGCATGACGACGAACGCCTCGTTGTAGAACTTGTCGTAGACGGCGGCGCTCTCGACCACCGCGCGCAGGACTTGTGCGCGGTCCTTCCTTTTCGCCGTCAGGTCGTCAATCAGAGCCTGCTTGTTCGGGAGCGTGACGCCTGCGGTCGTGACCAGCGCGTTGACGTAGGCCGAGGCCGTAGTCAGCGCATCGTATTTCGCCGTGAACTCGGGCCGCGTGACGAACTCTGCCGCGAAGGCCGCCTTGTTAGTCTCTAGTTGTGCGTCCGTCAGGAACCCGCTCACCTTCGACATGTCGGGGATGAAGTGCGCGTAGGTCGGAATCCTGGCGAGGGCGGCCGAGTAGAAGCGGTAGATGAAGTAGGCGCGGCCCTGAAACTCCGTCGAGCGGAAGAAGGCCGAGGAGACTTCGATGCGGTCGCACTTCGCGTCTCCGGCCGCGCACTTGTTCAGGATGTCCTGCCAGCCAGCGTAGCCCGCCGGGTCCGGCTCGCGGCCCAGGAAGTCCAGGTAGTGCTGGCGGACGAAGAAGGCGGTCTGGTCTATGGGGGTCGGCGTCGTGCCCGCCCCGTCATTCGCGTTGATGTGAATCTTTGCCGTCGAGTGCGGGCCGATGGAGGCCGACCGCGAGTTGCGCAGCGTCAGGGTGAAGGTCTCTGCCGCCTCACCATAAGTGTCGTCGATGAGTGGGACGTAGATGGTCTTCGATGTCTCGCCCTGGGCGAAGCGCAAGGTTCCGACCATCGTCACGTAGTCGCATTTGGAGGAGGCCGCCGGGTTGGACTCGCCGCACCCCTTGGACCCGGCCGTGTCGCTCGTCGCGTACTCGACCGTCGCCCCGCCCTCCGCCGTCGGGCCGATGCTGACCGGGATGGCGATGTGCCCCGCGTCTTCATCTACGAAGTAATCGGCCTTACCGATGGTCACAGTGTTCCACCGCGCGTCGGCGAGCCTCACCGAGTAACTACCCGTGACCTCCGGGGCGCCGCTGCTGACCTCGATGGTGTACGTTCCGGTGAACTGCAATATCCGCCCCCCGGTCGTCGAGCCCTGAGTCGCGTTACCGGGCGCGTCCGCATAGTGGGCATACCCTGTCGGGTCTCTCACGACCAAGTAAGTATTGTAGAGGGGGTCCGTCGGCGTGTAGGTGACTTTGAGTTCCTGCCCTTGCTTCCCGTAGAAGGTGTAGCGGTCCATGTAGAAGGTGCCGGGGATGTTGTGGAGTGGCGTCGCCGAGGCGCAGTCCGAGGTGGACAGCGCCCCGGTGAGGGTCTGCCCGACGCTGATGGGCGTGGGGGCGGCGCAGGCCGTGCCGCCGCCCGCCGCGTAGAGCGTGTAGGTCGTAGGCTTCGCCGTGGCCGGCAGGCTGACCCTCAGGTAGTAATCCACGGACCCCGAGGTCGTGTTCCTGTCCGTGACGGTGTTCCCGAAATAATTGGTCCCGACCGTCTCCGTGCCGCTGCCGCGGTACATTCCTATCACAATGGACGAGCTGGCGGTCTGGGGGTCAACTCGGAAACCGACCGTGGACCCCGCGGGGACGGTGATCTTGTACCAGTCCTCGTCCCAGGGCTTGACGGTCAAATTCTTGTAGGTCCCGTTCTCCAGCGCCCTGGCGACCGGGCGGGTGTCGTTCTGTTCCAGGGTGTCGTCGGGCGTCGTGTCCTTCGCCAGGAACTGAGAGATTCGCGGGTAAGTGGCGTTGAAGCTGCCGTAGTAGTCTACGCCGGAGGTGTTGTCGCAGGCCGCGGCCCCGCCCGTCAGGGTTCCGACCAGTTTGGCGCTCGCGGGCGTGCCGGTCCAGATGCCTGAGCCGGAGGAGCCGGGCTCCGTGATGCCGGAGTTCCAGCGCACGCCTGTGAAATTCTGCGACGGGCCGGGCAGCCCGACCGTGTTGTGCGCGACCGTGTTACCGAAGGCGATTCGCTTGTGCGACCCCTCAGGGTGATGTATGCCCGTGACGCTGGAAGCGAGCGGCGTCGGCGTGACCTCCCACCCGGAGAAGAAGAGGCCCGCGGGCAGCGTCCCGCTCAGGAGGACGAAGGTGAAGTCGCTTTCCGACCCCGTGGCGATCAGCGATGCCCCGTCCGTGTGCAGCGTGTTGGCCGCGGGCGTGTCGCCCGTGTTGAAGTTCCAGTAGACGCGCAGCGTCTGCGCCTCCCACGGCGCGGAGAAGCAGTGGCCGGCCGTCAGGAGGTAGGGCTTGAAGTCGTTGTTCCCGTTGTTGAGCAGCGTGCCCGTGCAGAGGTACTCGCCGGGCCCCTTGGTGAATTGCAGCAGGCCGACGGACTTTGCGACCGTGGCCCACTCGCTCGTCACCTCGCGGTTGCACGCGCCGGCGGCGTCCTGCGCGGTGGCTTTCGACAGCGGGTCTGTGTAGATGTGGCTGACTTCGGAAACCTGAAAGGGCGAGGGCTCTGAGCCCGTGGCCTCGTTCGGATTGAAATACTCTACGACCACGCCGTCGCCTTCGACCGGCGGCGACCAGAACGCGCCGTCGCCTGCGGGGCCGCGACCCTCGTACGGGCCGTAGAACTCCTCCGGGTTCTTCATCGAGTAGACGAAGACGCGCGCCCCGGCCGGGAGCCGCATGTTAGTGATATGAACGCGCGTCATGAGCGCGCCTTCGGAGCGCACGCCGAGGACGCGCACCTCGCCTTCGGCGACGCGGTAGAGCGCGGCGTCGCGGTCTGCTTCGAGCGGCTGCGGGAAAGCGCGGACCACGCCGACGCGCACTTTCTTGCCGGGCTGCTCCTCTTCGCGCAGCTCCGCAGGCGCGGGCGCGCGCAAGGTGTGGATTTTCGACTGGTCAACTCTGACGAAGTCGTAGAGCTGGCCGAGCGGGGCCTGGCCGCGTTCGGCCTTGAGCTTCGCGGATACTTGCTGTTTCGCGGGGGTCTTGGGCTCGTCCGGCGCTTTGATGCCGGGCAGAGACTGTGCCCGCGCGAGGGCTCCGGCCCCGGCGAGCAACAGACACAAAGCGATTAGTTTCGACAGCGTCAGACGAGGGAAGCGGCTCAATGCAATTACTCCTGGAATGAGGGCTCAGCGAAGCAGGCGACCGAGGTGTTTTACTCTGGGCTGATGGGCGACAACCTGCGGCTAAATCGTCGGCGTGGGTTAACGCGGTCGGGGGTTAACAAGCACGCGGAAGAGATAAAATAGAGAGGCCGCGGTCGGATGTCAAGGAGGGCTCACGGTCTGGACCGGCCGGTGGCAGATCGAGTTCCGCGCGCGTCACTTCGCCTACGGCTTACGTGCCCCGGCTTCGACGCGCGTGAAGCGATCTTCCGCCGAGGGGACTTCCCCTGACAGCGTCGGCGCGGCGCGACCGGCCAACCGCGCGAACAGCTCTTCGTAGAGGTCTACGATGCGTTCCCAGTCGTAATACTTCTTGACGCGCTCCTGCGCACGCAGGCGGTAGGTGTGAACCAGTGAGCCGTCACGCAGCACGCGCTGGAGTTGCGCGGCCAGCTCCGCTTCGTCCGCGTAGGCGAGCCCGGCTTCGCCGACGGCTTCGACGTTCTCAGGCGTGCCGAGCGTCAACACGCAGTTGCCGTAGCCCATCGCCTCCAGCAGCGCCGGATGCGTGCCGCCGACTTCGGTGGCGTGGACGTAGCAGTAGGCGTTCTGCTGAAGCGTGCGATAGTCCTTGCCGAAGACGAAGCCTGTGAACACGATTCGCTTGTCGCCGCGCGCCCGCTCGCGCAGCTCCCTGATGTACTCGTGCGCGTAGGGCGCGTCGCCGACGACCAACAGCTTGTGCGCCGTGCGGACCTTCTTGAAGGCTTCGACGACGAGGTGCGCGTTGTTCTCCGGCTCAAGGCGCGAGACGTAGAGCACGTAGCGGTTCGGCTCGACGCGCCACTGGCGCACCGCTGGGTCGGGCCTGCGTTCGACCTCCGCGCCGTAGGCGATCATGGTCGAGGGCGCGTTGTAGCGCGCGAGGTAGTATTCCTGTATGACGCGCGCGTCCGTGACGATCTCGTTCGGCAGGAACGTCGCCAGGCGCTCGGCCAGGCGGTAATAATTGCGGCCGAGCCAGTTCCACTTCTTGCGCTTGTGTTCGAGCCCATCAACGTTGATGGCGACGGGCGTGCCGACGAGCCTCAGGAGCGGCGCGAAGGGCGCGTTGGCCGCGTTGCAGATGAGCGCGGCGTCGTAACGCTGGGGCATGCTGTAGAGCGCGGAGAGGAAGGCGTGGACGACCGTGTCCAGGTACTTGTGCCGGATTGTCGGGAGCACCTTGAGGCGGACGCCGTGGTATTCGAGCTGGCGCGGCGAGACGTAGTGCGCGCGGCAGTAGACGGTTACGTCGTGGCCCCGCTCGACCAGGCGTGTCGAGAGGTGCTCGGCGAAAGTCTCGAAGCCGCCGTAGCTGGCGGGCACTCCGCGTGTTCCCAGGATCGCTATTCGCATCGAAAATCAATGATGAATGCGGAGTGATGAACGATGAATTAAAAGGCGATGGTTTTATAATTCATCATTCCTCATTCCTCATTCATCATTCCCCTTGCGGTTCTTTGGTACGCCTTGAGCGTCAGGCGCGCCGTCTCGCGCCAGGTGAATTGTTGCGCGCGCTCAAGGCCGGCGGCGCGAAGTCGTGCGCGTAAATCCGTGTCGTCAATCAGGCGCGCGATTGCCCCCATCAGGGCGCTCTCGTCGAACGGATCAACGAGGAGGCCGGCCGGGCCTACGACCTCCGGCAAACTCGTGCGATTCCCTGCGACTACGGCCGCGCCGCACTGCATCGCCTCCAGCGGCGGCAGGCCGAAGCCCTCGAAGTACGACGGATAGACGAAGCAGAGCGCCCCCGTGTACAGTGCCGGCAAATCCGATTCAGATACGTACCCCGTCAAGACAATGAGGTCCCCGATGCCGCTCTCCTCGATGGCGCGGAGCGTCTCCCCGTAAAGCCAGGCGCGTTTTCCGACCAGGACAAGTTGAGGAAGATTAGCCTGTGGGCGCGCCCGGCGCAAGCCCGCATAGGCCCAGACGAGGCGGGCCAGATTTTTCCGCGGCTGGATGGAGCCGACCGTCAGGACGTAGTCGCCACGGATGCCGTAACGTTCACGCACGCGCCTCACTTCACCCTCATCACGGACGGGCGCGAAGTGCGCGGGCGCGGCGAGCGGCGTGACCGCGACGCGTGAGGGCGCGAGTTTGTAAGTCTCGCAGATGTCGCGGCGCGTGTGCTCCGAAGGCACTAGGACTTGTGCGGCCGCGCGCGCCGTCCGGCGCACGGTCAGCCGGAGTTGCGCGCGGCTGCGGCGCTTGAAGGTCTCCGGCAGGTGCTCGAACGAGAGGTCGTGGATGGTGGCGACGACCGCGCAGGGCGCGAGCGGCGGGGCGGTGTACTGGACGTGAAGGAGGTCAACGGGGCGGCGGCGCAGCTCGGCCGCGAGCGTCACAGGGATGCGGACGAGCGGAGTGTGCGGCAAAGTCCTACGCACGGTGACGTGCGGCCAGCGATTCTCGAAACGCTCGACGGCCTCGCGCTTCGTGACGTAGAGCGTGTAGCGGTTGACCGCGTCCAGCTCGGCCAGCGCCTCTATCAAATTCGTGACGTAACTCTCGTTGCCCGCGAGCCCCGTCCCGACCGAGTGCGCGTCAATAGCGATGCGAAGGGGCGAAGGAAATGATGAACGATGAGCTGTTTTTAATTCCGCGTTCATCATTCATCGTTCCGCATTCCTTCTTCATCCCTCGTCCCTTCCACCGCGACCGGGTGAAAGCTCTGGCGGTGAATCCGGCAGGGGCCGTGCTCGCGCAGGGCCGCGAGGTGCTCGCGCGTGCAGTAGCCGACGTGGCGCGCGAAGTTGTACTGCGGGTAGATTTCGTGGAAGGAGCGCATCAGCGCGTCGCGGTAAGTCTTGGCGACGACCGAGGCGGCGGCGATTGAGGCGGAGATGGAGTCGCCGCGGATGATGGCCTTCTGCGGGAGGCTCAGCTCTCGGAGCTGCACGGCGTCGATCAGCAGGTAGTCCGCCTGAGGGGCGAGTTGCTTGAGCGCCTCACACATCGCCAGGCGCGACGCCTGTAGGATGTTGAGGCGGTCGATCTCTTCGGGCTCGACCTGGCCGACCGCGAAGGCGACGGCCGTTTGCAGGATTTCGTCGGCGATGCGCTCGCGCTGCTTCGCGGTCAGCTTCTTCGAGTCGTCGAGCCCTTCGGGGAAAGGGCGCGTCGGGTCAAGGATGACGGCCCCGGCAACCACCGGCCCGGCCAGCGCGCCTCGCCCGACTTCGTCCACGCCCGCGACGAGTCGGAAGCCGTGAGCGCGCGCCTCGTCCTCGAACTGCGTGCAGATAGAAGAGACGCGGCGACGACGAAGGGATGAGGGATGTGGAATGTGGGATGAATTAATCCCTTCCGCATTATCTTTCATCCCTCATCCCTCATCCCTCATCCCTTCTTGGAACCGGTGGCGGACGCGCCCTGCGCCTGGTTCAACTGGCGCGTGTCTCTTTCACGGATGCGGGCGGCCTTGCCGCGCAGCTCACGCAGGTAGTAGAGCTTGGCGCGGCGCACGCGGCCGCGCTTGACCACGTCTATGTGGTCAACGATGGTCGCGTGCAGCGGGAAGATTCTCTCCACGCCGACGCCGAAGCTCGTCTTGCGGACGGTGATCGTCTCGCGCACGCCGCCGTGCTTGCGCGCGATGACGATGCCCTCGAAGACCTGCAAACGCTCTTTGGTCTCAGACTCCTTGATGCGCACGTGGACGCGCACCGTGTCGCCCGGCTGAAAGTCCGGGATGCTCGTGCGCAACTGCGCCTTCTCAACCACATCTAAACGGTTCATCTCATCAACTCCATTTGCGATAATCGCAAACCAAAAAATTATTACTTATCCCCCAACAGGTCCGGCCTGTTGCGTTCGGTCTTCTCCTGTGCGCGCCGCGCGCGCCAGCGCGCGATCTCCGCGTGGTGCCCCGTCAAAAGCTCCTCGGGTACGCGCATCCCGCGAAACTCCGGCGGGCGCGTGTAGTGCGGGTAATCCAGCAAACCGCCCCCGGCGAAAGACTCGTTGACGGCTGAAGTCTCATTCCCCAGCGCCCCAGGTATCAACCGCGTCACGGCGTCAATCACGACGACCGCCGCCGGCTCGCCCCCCGAGAGCACGTAATCCCCGATGGAGATTTCGTCGGTCACGAGGCTTTCGGCCACGCGCTCGTCCACTCCCTCGTAGCGCCCGCAGATGAGGACGACGTGCGCGGCCTGTGCCAATTCCGCGGCCAAGCCTTGCGTCAGCACGCGCCCCTGCGGCGACAAGAGCACGACGCGCGTGCCATCTGGATAACTCCCGCGCTCGCCCGCGCCCGTCAAACTCTCCACGGCTGCAAAGATCGGTTCGGGCTTTAAGACCATCCCGTCGCCGCCGCCGAACGGCCTGTCGTCCACCTGCCGGTGCTTGCCCGCGGCCCACTCGCGCAGGTCGTGCGCCCTGACTTCCACCAATTCGGCCGCCTGCGCGCGCCGGATAATCCCGTACTCGAACGCGCCGCGGAAGAAGTCCGGGAAGATGGTGATGACGTCAAAACGCATTGCGGCATCCCGCAATCTAAAATTCCAACAACCCCTCGGGCGGGTCTACGCGGACGAGTTTGCTTTCAACATCAACATGGACGCAGATCTCTTCCGCCATAGGGATCAGGTACTCGCCCCCGCCTTCGCGCTCGACCACCAGCATCTCGACGCCGCCTGTACGCATCACCCCGCGCACTTTGCCGAGTTGCTCGCCCTCCACGGTCTCGACGCGGCAGCCCGCGAGTTCCCACTCGTAGAACTCGTCCTCCTCAAGCTCGACGCGCTCCGTTTCCGGCACGGTGAACTCGTGGCCGACGAGTTGAGACGCGGCTTCGATGGAATCGAAGCCCGCGAACTTCAGCACGATGCGCTCGCCGTGGAACCAGTGTTCTTCGAGTTCGAGCGTCGTGCGCGAGCCGTCGGGCGCGACCGCGATCAAGTTGTCAAGCCCCTCGAACCTTTCGGGGAAGTCGGTCAAGAGTTCCGCCACGACCTCGCCGCGCAGTCCGCGCGTCTTGACGGCGCGCGCGACTGCGACCAGCTCTTCCCCGGCGTCGCTCATTCGATGACGTCCAGCAGGTAGCGGCGGTTCTGCTTGACGCTCGCCGCGTGAAGCAGTGAGCGCAGAGCGCGCACGGTCCGACCCTGACGGCCGATGAGCTTCCCCATGTCCGCTTCGGCGACGCGCACTTCTATGAAGAGCGTGCCTTTGCGCTCAACCTCGCGCACCTCGACCGCCTCGGCGTCATCCACCAGGGCCTTGACGATCATCTCGACAGTCTCACGCATCACGAAATCCGAAGTCCTTTAGACCGTTTCCGTCTGCGGCTGCGCCTGGGCCTTGGCGTTGGCCTTAATCAGGCGACGCACGGTGTCCGTCGGCTGCGCGCCGCGCGCGAGCCAATACTCAGCGCGCTCGGCGTTCAGGTTGACCTGCGCGCCCCCGCCGATAGGGTTGTAAGTGCCTATGCTCTCAAGGTACGCGCCGTCGCGCTTCGACAGCTTCTCCTTGACCACGATCCGGTACGACGGGCGCTTCTTCGCGCCCATTCTCATCAATCTGATTGCTAACAAAACGATTCCTCCAGGTAAACAGTTTTCAGTTTTTAGTTTTCAGTTTTCAGCAAAGACGAGTTGCTTTCGCTGAAAACTGAGAACTAAAAACTGAAAACTCATCTCTTCTTCTTACGCTTCTTCTTCTTCAGCTTCTGCTTCTTGCGCGAGGGGCCGCCGCCGGGCGCGGCCGGGAGCGCCGGCAGTTCCATGTCGCCGTCGCCGCCCATGCCTTCGAGGCCGGGCATCCCAGAGATGCCGGCCATCTTGCGCATCAGCTTGCCCTTGAGGCCGCTGCCGCCGAACATCCCCGAAGTGGAGAGCTGTCGCATCATCTGCCGCATCTCCGTGTACTGCTTGATGAGCGCGTTGACATCCGCCACGCTCGTGCCGGAGCCGCGCGCGATCCTGCGCCTGCGGTTCGCGTTCAGAATCTTGTGGTCGTAACGCTCCTCGACCGTCATCGAGTCGATGATCGCCTCGGTGCGCTTCAACTCCTTCTCCATCTGCTTGGTCTGCTCTTCGTCCAGGTTCGGGACGCCGATGCCGCCGAGCAACTGGTCTGGCAGGAGCTTCATGATCTTCGAGAACGAGCCCAGCTTTTTGACCTGCCGGAGCTGGCTGCGGAAGTCGTCCAGTGTGAACTGGTTCTTCTGTAGCTTCTTGAGCTGCTCCTCGGCTTCCGACTGGTCAACCTTAGACTGCACCTCCTCGATGAGCGAGAGCACGTCGCCCATGCCGAGGATTCTTTGCGCGATGCGATCCGGGTAGAAAGGCTCCAGCGCGTCGTACTTCTCGCCGACGCCGACGAACTTGACGGGCTGGCCCGTCACCTGCTTGATCGAGAGCGCCGCGCCGCCCCTTGCGTCGCCGTCCATCTTCGTCAGGACGACGCCCGTGATGCCTACGCGGCGGTGAAACTCTTCCGCCGACTTGACCGCGTCCTGGCCCGTCATGGCGTCCGCCACGAACAGCGTCTCGACGGGGCGCGTCTCCGCCTTGATGCGCTCAAGCTCCTCCATCAACTCATCGTCTATGTGCAGGCGGCCGGCCGTGTCGATCAGGAGCGTGTCGAAGCCTGTCTGCTGCGCGTGCTTGTGCGCCTCGCGCACGAGCGTCAGGGGGTCGTTCGTCTCGGGCATCTCGAAGATCGACTGGCCCGTGGCCTTGGCGATCACCTTGAGCTGCTCGCGCGCCGCCGGACGGTAAACGTCAACCGAGAGGAGCAGGGGCTTGCGGTCCTGATTCTTCGCCAGCCAGCGCGCGATCTTGCCCGTCGAGGTGGTCTTGCCCGAACCCTGAAGACCGACGATCATCACCGTGTTCGGGATGGTCTTAGTAAAGACCAGCCGCGACGACTGGCCGCCGAGCAACTCGACCAGCTCGTCGAACACAATCTTGACGACCTGCTCCGAGGGCTTCAACTCCTGCCAGACCTGCTGGCCTTCGGCCTTCTCCTTGACCGAGCCTATGAAATCCTTGGCGACCTTGTAATTCACGTCCGCTTCGAGGAGCGCCAGCCGTATCTCGCGCAACGCCGCGTCCACGTGCGCGGGCGTCAACACGCCCTCGCCCCGCAGGTTCTTCAGCGTCCTCTTCAGCTTGTCGGATAAAGACTCGAACATATAGGCAAAGCTCCGCACTTCAGACGGAAACGAAGATGATAACGGCCGTGTCGGGGAGTGTCAAGGAAGAGGGCTAGGATGGAGACTCCCGCTATTTCCGGGTGGAAATAAAGAGGATTTTTACGTCCGGCTGAAATCAACGTCGAGGTACACCTCGCTGAGAGCCAGCGTGCAATCTAACGTCGGCAGGTGGAGATTGGAAGACAACTCGTTGATTTCTTCATAGTCCCACTTGCCGTCCGCCTGCTTGACGTAGTGCGTGACGTGCGGGCGGTGTTGCGCGACCAGCAGGTACTCGCGGAAACTAGGGATGGATTTGTAGTGAGTGAACTTGTCACCCCGATCATAGGCTTCGGTGGAGGGCGACAGGACTTCTATGAGCAGTATCGGATTTGTCAACGCATCAATGCCGCCGATCTCTTCATAGCTCGGCTTATCATACACCACGGCCAGATCAGGGTAGCGGTAAGGCGGGGCCGCGGGCACTTTGATTCTTATGTTCGCCGGAAAGACGCGGTAGCCGCGCTCGCGCAGAGCAAGCCGCAAGGCTAGATTGAGATTACTTTCAATCTGCGCGTGATTCGGGCTGACGCCGCTCATGCAGAAGACTTCGCCGTCGAAGTACTCGTAGCGCTCTTCGGACGCCAGCTCAAGCTCAAAGTATTCTTCCAGAGTGTAACGCGGCTTTATTTGGACTGACATGTTCCCGCTCGCCTCCTCAGATGCCTGGAATTTTACCACTACTTCTGCGCCGTGATAATCACGTTCCAACCGGCGCTCCGGCGCAGGCGGCGGAACATTTTTTCGGAGACGAGGGGGCGCAGGAATTTCAGTTCCTCGCGGATCATCTGCTCGACTTCCGTGCGGACTTCGCGGAAGGGCTCGAAGAGCTTGCGGGCCTGGCGGCGGCTGTAGACTTTGACGAGGGGCCGGGCCTCCGTCGAGGAGTATTCGACGTAGCGGCTCATGATCTCCTCGGGCGAGTGGCCGCGCAGGAAGTGGCCGCGCAGGACGCCGCGGTGGAGGATGATTTCGGTCCAGTAGTAGAGCGAGTCGCGGTGGTAGAGCATCACTTTCGCGGTCCCGCCGGGCCGGAGGACGCGGTGCAGCTCGCGCACCGCCCGCGCCGTGTCGGGCGTGTGGTGGAGCACGCCGTTGGAGTAGACGACATCGAAGCTCTCGTCGGCGAAGGGCAGCCGCTCGCCGTCGGCGAGCACGAAGTCTGCGCGTAGATTGTAGAGGCCGAAGTGCAGGCTCGAAATCTCCACGGAGCGCGGCGTGAGGTCTACGCCCGTACAAAGCGCCCCGCCGCGCGCGAACTGCAAGAGGTCGGTCCCCATTCCGCAGCCGATTTCCAGGAGGCGCAAGCCCTTGAACTGGTCGAACCCCATCACGGAGGGCATCCACGGCGCGTACTCCTGATAGCGGTGGCGCTCGACCTCGTCGAAAAACTCCCGCGTGGCGAACTCGTATTTCGCGCCGTACTTCGCCCCGCAAGGGTCCTGCGACCACTGCTCGCGCGCGTGCAACTTTTCCGCCGCCAGACTTCCTTGCTCGTCTTCAACTTTCACACACGTCACCTTCCTTGCCACGAACGGTAAGCGTCGAGCACGCGCCGCGCGTTGTGCGTCCAGGTGTGGCGGGCGACCGATTCGCGTCGGGCCGCCGCGCCGAGCCGCTCTCGCAATTCGGGCTCATCCACCAGCCGCAAGATCGCCTCGCTCAGTGCGCGCGCGTCGCCCGGCTCGACCAGGAGCGCCGTCTCCTCGTCGGCCAGCACGTCACCGATTTGGCCCAGCCGGCTGGCGACGATGGCCTTGCCCATCGCCATGTACTCGAAGAGCTTCGTCGGCGAGCCGAAGAACTCGCTCCCGTCCGCGAGTTGCACGTGGGGCGAGGCCAGCACGTCGCACGCGTCCAAAAGCGCGGGCACGCGCTCGTGCTCGACCGCGCCCGTCAGAATCACGCGCCGCATCGCGCCCGCCTCGCGCAGAGTCCGCTCGACCTCCTCGCGCAGCGCGCCGCTCCCGACCATCAGGAAGCGCACGCGCGCGCCCTCCGGCAGCAATTTCACAGCCTCGGCCAGCGCCAGCACGCCGTGCCACGGGCCGAACGTGCCGACGAAGCCGACGAGCGTTTCGTCCTCCTCGACTCCCAACTCGCGCCGCGCCTCGCGCCCGCCCACGTCGGGGCGAAACCGCTCGGCGTCCACCCCGTTTGGGTTGACCACTATCTTTTCATCTTCGACGCCAGCGCGCAAAAGGTTCCGGCGCTCCACTTCAGAGACGACGAAAACGCGCGCGGCCGCCGCCAGGTTCAGCCGCTCGTAGCGCGCGAGCAGGGCCAGTTTCCCGACGCGGTCCCAGTGTCGCCCGACCCACACCTCCGAGCCGTTGTATTCAAGAAAGAGCGGCCGCCCCGTCAGCAGACTCGCCTCCACACCCGCCCAACTGAAGCGGCTGTAGCGCTGGTAGATAAAATCTGGCCGCGCGCTTTCGACCTCCCGCGTCGCTCCGTGCGTGAAGAGCAGGTTGTTGTAGATGTCGAAGGCCGCGCGCGTCGAGCCGATGGGTTTGGGCCAAATAATTTTCAGCGGCGTGCGGCTTTCGTCGAGCCCCGCGATCTGATCGTTGCTGACGAGCGAGACGCGCGCGCCCAGTTTTAACGCGGCGTTGATGAAGCCGTTGATGTGGCTCGCCGCGCCGCCGAGCTGCGTGCCCGGCCCTGGCGTGGCGCGCAAGTAGACGACCTCCGGCGCGCCGGCGTCCTCCTTCTCCAAGGGACGGCTTTTCAGATGCGCGCCGCGCCGGACGGCGAGTTCAAGGCGGCGCAGGCGCCTGGCCGCGCGCGTCATGGCCTTGGCGCTGATGGCCGCCTCGTGCGTCATACGCATGGGCGCGGCCACCAGGCTGCGCGCGCGTGTCTCCCAGCGCCTCGCGCCGTGCGCGTCCAGAATGATGGTGCGCCGCGCGCCGGCCAAGGCCCCGAAGAGGAGGAAGGCGTTCTGGCCGCGCTGCCACGCGAGCCGCTCGGTGGCGACGGCGAAGACTTCGGGGCGCAGCTGACGCAGCGCGCTCAGCCGCTGGCCCATTCCCAAGCTCTCGATCTGGCCACGCGGGATTTCCTCGACCGCCGCGTCCGGGTAAAGCTCTTTGAGAGCCTTGCGGGCCGCGCACGCCTCGCCGCTCAGCGTCAGCAAGACCAGATTCATGCGCGGGCTCCGTCCACAGGCTCGACGCCCATGCGGCGCAGGGCGAAATACCACCCGCTGGCGAGCGCGGGCGGCAGTCTGTCCGTCACGCGCGAGTTCCACTCGATGAAGCGTTGCGAGCGCGCCAGCGTGTGGCCCACCAGCGGGCCGGCGAGGAGACTGGCCGCGCCCTCGCGGAAGACCGCGAGCGAGCACTCACTGAACAGGCGGCGCAGGCGGCGGCGCGTGAAGAACTGCACGTGGCCGCTCGCGTGGTTGTCTGTGGCGGCCATGACTTGCCCGTTATTCTTCGCGAGCCTGTCCACGACGCGCTGCAAGCGGAAGAGGCGGAAGAGCCGCGAATCCAGCTCGAACTCGCCGTAGCCGTTCGGGACCGTGACGATGACCACGCCGCCTTCGGCCAGGTGGCGGACGCTCGCCGCGAGAAGCTCGCGCGGCTCCTCCATGTGCTCCAAAACTTCCGAGAGGATGACCACGTCGAAAGGTCCCGTCCTCAACTCCGAGACCTCCTGGCACAGAAAGCTCGCGTTCGGCAGACCCGCCGCCAGCCGGCGCGCGTGCTCGATTGACGGCTCGTCCACGTCCACGCCCGTGACCTGAAAGCCGCAGCGCGCCAGCGGCACGGCGAGCTGCGAGCCGTTGCCGCACCCCACGTCGAGCACGCGCACGGACTCCGCAGCGCGGCCGGGGAACACTTCCGCGATGACCCGCTCGACGAAGCGCAGGCGCTTCGCGTAGCCCCACAAGTTTTCCTGCTCTCCCGCTTCGGACATCCCTCCAGGCCCCTAACGTGAAAGCGCGCGCGCGCGCGCGGCGGCCAGCGTCGTCATCAGTTCCGTGCGGCGCGGCACGAAAGCCGCGGACAAAGTCTGCCCCGTCCGGCGTCGAAAGTAGAACACGACGAACGCGAAGATCATAGCGTAACTCAGGGTCGAGGCGGTCGCCGCGCCGCGCGCGCCGAACGCGGGCACGAGGGCGAAGGTCAGGGCGACGTTGAAGACGAGCGTCGCTACCCAGAAGAGCGGGACGGCGCGCGGCAGCCCCGCCGCGTTGAAGTATTGGACGAGCACGGATTCGAGGCCGACCAAGTAGACGCCCGGCAGCAGGATGAGGAACAGCACGACCGATTCCGCGAACTCCGCGCCGTAGAGCGCGGGCAGCGCGAAACTGGCCGGCACGGTCGCCAGACACACGACGAACATGACGAACGCCATGTGGCGCGTGACGAGGCACGTCAGCTCGCCGCGCTCGTCCTGCCTGGAGGCGATGCGTGGGAAGAGCAGCGTGGCGACCACGCCCGGCAGGAGAAACAGCATCATCGCGACCTGCGAGGCGACGCTGTAGACGCCCGCCTCGCCCGCCCCGCGGAAGAGGTTGACGACGAACAGGTCCGCCCGGAAGATGAGGACCGCCGCCAGCGACGCGACGTGCGACTTGACGCCGTAGCGCATCATGCGGGCGAAGAGGCGCGGGTCCGCGCGCCACGCGCGCCGCTCCTTCATCCCCGCGCCGTGCGCCACGATCAGCACGGCTATCAGCAGGCCGACCGCCACGCTCCCGGCCGTGTTCAGCGAGACGAGCGCCCAGAGCCCCGCGCCTAAAATAACGAGGGCGACGACGGCGTTGACGAGTACGAGCGACTGCCCCGCGAGGTCTAACAGGTTGAAGCGCTCGACGCGGCCGACCGCCAGGAAGACGTTGAGGCCGACGAGCGTGACGAGTTGGAACGGGACGGAGACGGCGGCGACCGCCAGGAGGCGCGGCGGGATGAAGCCGAACCAGCCGGGCCGCCACATTGCGAGCCACGTCAGCCCGAGCGCGAGCAGCCCGCCTATGACTATCGAGAAGAGGAGCGAGTTGACGGCCGCCGGGGCGAAGTCTCTCTTGTCGCGCGCGATGAAGTAGGTGTTGGCAGAGGGGAGCCCGGCGCTGCCGAGCTGCACGGCGGTCGCCACGGCGACGTTGATGACGGCCAACTGGCCTAGGCCCTCCGCGCCGAGCCAGCGGGCGACGATGACGCCCGCGGCGACGCTGTTGATCGTCATCAGGACGCGCGCCCCGAACGTCCACGCCACGTGGACGGAGAAGCGGCTGCGCGGCGCGGCGGCGTTGGCGGTCGCGGCCGGGGTCGCTTCCTCTATGGGCTGCTCTAACATTTTCTTCAAACGCGCTCGATCCAGCGCTCGTACCAGAGGCTGAGGTTGAGCAAGGCCCAGAGGTGAAAGCCCCAGTCCTTCGCGCCGCGGCGGTGCTCGTCCAGGAGGCGCGCGACGAAGGCGTAGTCGAAGAAGTCGCGCCGCCGCATGGGCGAGTTCATCAGGTGCGAGTCGAACCAGGAGCCGAGGCCGTCGCGGAACCACTCGCGCACGGGCGCGCCGAAGCCGCGCTTCCGACTGTAGAGCAGGTCGTGAGGCAGAATCTCTTCCAGCGCGCGTTTCAGGATGTGCTTGCCGCTGCGGCCCTCGACCTTTAACCCGCGCGGGAGCCCCAGCGCGTACTCGACCAGATGATGATCCAGAAATGGCACACGCGCCTCGACACTCGTCGCCATAGTGATCTTGTCCACGCGCATCAGGAGCAGTTCCGGCAGGCGCAGTTTCAGCTCCAGATAAGTCATGCGCGAAAGAAAGTCGGAGGCGGGCCGAGCCTGTTCGATGTGGTCCAGGTAAGGGCGGACGGCTTCGAGCGAGGAGCGGCCGCGCATGCGCTCGCGCATCATTTTCGAGAGGACGCGCGGCTTGAACGTCTCGTCGTAGACGACGACGCCGCCCCAGAAGAGTGGCTCGTCCGCGCCGAGGCGGCGCAGGAGGTCTACGGCGGCGCGCTTCTTCCCTGTCGCTTCGAGCGCGGGGCGCGCGACCGCAGAGGCTGCGCGGCGCAAGCGGGCGGGCACGCGCTCGGCGTGTTGCCAGAATTTTTCATAAATCCGCAGGTGGCGGACGTAGTTGTCGTAGCCGCTGAAAATCTCGTCCGAGCCCTCGCCGACCTGCACGACGATTGTGCCAGAATCGCGCGCGAGTTTTGAGACGTAGTAGAGCGGCACGCAGACGGGGTCGGCAATCGGCTCGTCCTGGTGGAAGACGAGGTCCGGCAAGAACTCCTGCATCTCTTTGTCAGAGATGATGACCTCGTGGTGATTCGTCTTGAAGTCGCGCGCGATGCGGCGCGCGGAGTCTAATTCATTCAAATACTCCGCGTCCTTGAAGCCGACGGTGAACGTCTCCACGGGGCGCGTCATCAGCTCGGACATCAGCGCGACGTTGGCGGAGGAGTCCACGCCGCCCGAGAGGAAGACGCCGAACGGCACGTCCGACATCATGCGCTTCTTGATGGACTCGCGGAGCAGGCGCAGGATTTCCGCCTTGTGCTCCTCCTCGCTGCGCTCCTCAACTGCTTCGGGCGGCAGCGCGTCCCAGTACTGCTTGAGATTGACTGTGCCGTCGCGCGAGACGGTGAGCATGTGACCGGCGGGGATTTTCCGTATGTCGCGGAAGAGCGTGCTCGGCGCGGGCGTCGTCAGAAACGTCAGGTAATGGTAGAGCGCGTCCTCGTCAACGTCCGCGCTGACCGCAGGGTGTTGGAGGATGGCCTTGATCTCGGAGGCGAAGATGAAGCGCCCGTCTTTGTGATAGAAGTAGAGCGGCTTGACGCCTATGCGGTCGCGCACGAGTGTGAGCCGTTCCAGACCCTCGTCCCAGAGACAGATGGCGTAGTCGCCTTCGATGTCGTGGACGAAGTCGAGCCCGCGCTCTTCGTAAAGGTGCAGGATGGTTTCGGAGTCTGTGCGCGAGCTGTAGACGTGCCCGCTCGCTTCCAAGCCTGCGCGTAAGCGTGCGTGGTTATAAATCTCGCCGTTGAAGACGAGCCAGACCGCGTCGGTGCAGCCGTGCATGGGCTGGTGGCCGGCCTCCGACAGATCAATGATGGAGAGGCGGCGGAAGCCGAGGCCGCCGCGCCCCTCGTCGAAGAGCAGGGCGCCAGCGTCGTCCGGCCCGCGGTGCGGCATCTCGTCGCGCATGCGCTCGACCAGCGCGCGCTCGACGTTCCCTTTCGCCGCCCCGTACTCCCAGACTCCGCAGATGCCGCACATCAGCTTTTGGCCTCGATCAGTTTTTCGACGACGCCCCGGAAGAGTTTCGACATGACGTAATACCTGCGCCCAGAGCCGTCGTTGACTTCGTACTCGAAATTATTAGAGCGCAGGCGTTCGAGGGCGCGGCGGAAGAAGTGGGCATCGAGGTCGAAGAGGTATTGCTTGGCCTCCGCGACCGATTTGCAATGGGAGATGTCAACCTCTTCGCGCAGGACTATGCGGCGGCCCGTGTCTATGCCAGTGTCGATGAAGAAGACTGTGACGCCGACCGGCTTGCCTTCGAGCAGCGACCACTCCATCACGTTGCGCCCGCGATATTCGGGCAAGAGCCCTATGTGCGGGTTCAGGATGCCTAGACGAAAACAGTTAATCGTGTGTTCACGATAAATCACTCCGGCCTTGTGCAGGCCGATGTCGAGGTTCAGTTTTTTGAGGCGCGCGATTGATTGCGGGTGGTCTAAGCCTTCCTTAAACAGAAGGACGCGGCGGCCGAAGACGAGGCGCAGCGATTGGAGTCGGCCGCGCTTGACGAAGAGTCGCGCGAGATGGCGAAAGAGCGAGCGCGTGCGCGACTCTTCCGCGGTCGGGCACAGGATGACGAAAGGCTCGCAGCCCGCGACCCGTTCGGCCTCGTCGTAAATCCGCAGCGCCGCCGGGAGAGAGTTTGCCAGGATACCTGCTCGCATCGTTCATCCAATCCGGGCCGCGAGGGCGCGCGCGTAGAGCGCCAAGTAAGAGGCCAGTAGCCAAGCGTGACGGCCGCGCGGCTGCCACCCCGCGGGCAACAGTTCGTAATAGTAGTTCAGCGCGTCCAGAAACCTCAAATCACTCGCGCGCGACGCGTGCAGCGCAATCAGGTTCAATCGCAAAAGCAAGTCGTCGCTCCTGGTCGTTCCGACTCCCTCCCGCTCGACGCGCCCGCGGTCCTGCGCCATCAGCCGTGTCAGGATGCGCTCGCGCGCAACGTCCTCGCCGGTCAGGCTGAAGTTCAAAGGCCATTTGTATCTTTCCGCCAGCAATCGGAAACGTCGTTCGGGGTCGTTGCGCGAGGCGTGTAGGGCTTTGACGAAAGAGTCAACTGGCTGAGGCTCTGGCGCGGGACGGAGCGGGAGCGCGCGGCCCAGAGCAAGGGCGCGCAAGGAGGCCAGGCAGTCCACGTCGGCTTCTGTCCAGCCAGCGGGCGCGGCCGCGTTTTTGAGGTCGGCGGGCTCGGCCGTGCCGAATAACTCTCGGACTTCCGCGACGAACGGCGCGGCCTCTGCGAAGCTTTCGGCCTCAAGCCGCGTGAGGCGCGCGCCGCGCAACTCATCGAAGCGTTCATTGAGCGCGGCCGAGATGAGTCGCTCACGCATGTTCACCGCGTCGCCGTTCTGATTTGAAACTTCCCGCCCTGTAACCCTTCGGCCAGCTCCGTCAGCGTCACACACACTACGTCATCGGCCCGCGCCACGTCGCCTATGAAACGCTCTATGTGCGAGAAGTCTTGAACGTCCTTCGTGTGATTCTCCAGGATGACGGGAACCTCGTCGAGGCCGCTCGCACGCGCGCGCCTACGGATTGACGCGAGCATCTCGCACAGCAGCGCGTAGTCCAACTGCGCTATGTCCGAGATGAGGTGCTTGCCCTTCAGGTACGGCACGACGCCCTTCTCGTAGACGCGCCGCGCCGCGGAGGCGTGGCTCACCTGCGCCCACTCCTGCCCGTAGGCTTCGACGCTCCGGCCGCTCTGCCGCTCTGCTGCCTGCGGGGCCAGCCGCCGTTTGACCTTTTCGACAGCCTTGCTCAGGTGGTGTTTGAAGACCTGGCGGCGCGAGCCGTAGAAGTGGTTCGTGGGCACGCAGACTATAGGCTCCCTCTTGTCCGAAACCTTGCGCGCGTCCGTCATCAAGGGGTAGTAGGGCAGAAAATCCTCCTCGCACTTGGTGTAATCGAGGCTGATGTTCTTCGTCTCGTAGCGCACACCGCCAACGATGCTCATGTCGAAGACGATGCCGAGTTTGACGAGCAGGCTGAGCATGTGCGGCGAGGGCGCGATGCACCAAGAGCCTGAGCGGAAGGAGACCGAGCGGTACTCAGGCTTGACCGGGCGCAGTAGATTTTCCAGATACTCCTTGCACGCGAGCATCATCCGGTAGGCTTCCTCCGGCTCGTAGTTCAGGATCGACCAGTCGGCCGTCAGCCGCCACGCGCCGTCCGTGTACTGCGCGCCTCTCCACTGCGGGTGGACGTGCAGTTGTACGTCGTGCCCCTGCGCGAGCGTCTCGCGTACGGCGTCGTCCCACTCGTCGGCCAACTCTTTCAGCAACGGGTGCGCGCCCTCGAACTCCCTGAAGGTGAGCTGCTGCATCACCTCCGCGTTGAACGAGCCGCGCACTTTGTGCGCGTTATAAATTTTGACCAGCTCGCGCATCGGCCCGAGCTGCAACTCGCGCACGGAGCCCGCGCCCGTGCCGCTCAACTCCCAGTCGTCCACGAAGGCCAGATAGATTTTAGGCTTCATACTCATCTACACGATTATCGCCTCGTAATTCTTCAGGCGCTCTATCAAAGCCAAACGCGCCGCCTCGTCCTCGCCCGCGCAAACGGGCACGAGCGCCCAGTGAAAGACGCGCGGGGCGCTGGCTTTCACCGTCCAGCAAACGGACACGGACGCGCTCTTCGCGCCGTAATCGCGCGAAACGAAACGCGGCTCAAGCTCAAGGGTCGCGTCGTCCAGGTCCAGGGCGCAGACGAAGAGGCGTGCGCCGGCCATTTTATCGCAGGCGCTGACGATTCCCTGAGCGCGCGCGTCCGCCTCAAGCCCGTCGGCCAGGTGAAAGCGGAAGCGAAAAAGATGTTCGCCCTCGCCGGACAAAGTGTCTTGAACGATCCAGCACCGCTCCTGTTTCTTGAACAGGACGGCGCGGCGGTGCGTGACCGGCTGTGCCAATCTTCTGTACCCGTCGTGCTCCGCGACGATCAGGTCATGATCGGGCGTCGTCTCCCAGCGCAGGACGCGCGGGTGCGCCTCGTCGCCGAGGACGAAAGGGAGCGCGGGGTCGGTCGTGTTCTGCTCCTCGTCGTCCACCTGCACGGTCGAGTGATAGGCGGTCGAGCGGAACAGGTGACGCTCGCCGAAGTTTGCCGTGTAAACGTAAGTCCCTGGGTCCACGACGAAGCTCGTCCCGCAGGCGCTCACTTCCAGAGAGAGCGCGTCGTTGTGCCCGTGCGAGCCGCGGCCCATCAGCCCGTTGCCAGAGGCGTTGAAGAGGAGGTAGAGGTCTTGGTCGCGCAGGACGTAAGTGCCCGCGTCCGCGAAAGCCCGCGAAATTGTGCCAGCGTCCGCCTCCGGCAGATTTTGAAAGGCCCGCACGCCTTCCCCGCCCAGAACCCACAACAGTTCTTCCGGCATGGCGGTGGAGATTTTGAAGCGCGGCTCACCGAAGAGCGCCGCGCCCAGGGCGAGCAAGTAGGCGTGGTCGTCCGCCGCGCGCGGGACGAGCGGCAAGACCTGCCCGCTGTCCGTGTCGCCGACGAGCGGCGCGCGCCCGTCCGGCCTTAGATAGGCGCGGACGTATTCGAGCATCCCACGCAGCTTGGCCCAATATTTTTCACCCACCTCGACGCCGTTGGCGCGCGCCAGCGCGAACGAGTAGAGGAACAGCTCCAGGACGAGGCGGTGGTAGCCGGTGGAGGCTTCGCAGTCCGCGCCGTCCGCGTGTACCTGCTTATCCATCTCGCGCGCGAGTTCGCGCCAGCCGAATTGGCGCCACCCGCGCGCCGCCTCCAACTCGGGCAGCATCGTCCCGAGCCAGAAGAGGCCGGCCACGTCTGAAAGGTAGTGGTTACTGGTCGAGAGATAAGAGAACTCCAGGTTGCGCCGGATGTGCGCCCCGTGCTGGTCGAAGGTTTGCAGGAACAGCGCGAGCGCCTCCGCGTCCATCTGCGGCGAACGGCGCAGCAGCTCGAAGGCCGCGAGCAGGTTCACGGCCCGCAGCGCGACCTCCATCGCGCACGCCCAGTTGGGGCCGCGCCCCAAGGGGTTTTGAGCGCGCCAGCTTCTAAGCTGCGCGAGAACTTCGCGGGCGAGCTTGTCGTCACCCGTCACACTGTAGGCGCGCGCGAGCGTCAGGAGGTGCGCGAGGCGGTTGACTTCCCACAAGACGCGCGCGTCCGAGCCGTCACCGCGCACGAGCCGCACGTCCGCGTGGTAGGCGAGCGGCCACGTCGCTCCCGACGCTGGGTCCGTCAGCCAGTCGATCTCTTCCCCGAAACACTTTTCGCCGTAGCCCATCACGCGCCAGGAGTGCTCGTCCGTCCCGCGCGCCGCACGCTCGATCAACTGCGCCGTCTCCGAGGGGAAGAGGCTGCGCTGCAAGTCCGCGGTCGTCTGAGAGGCTGCGTCACAGCCGGGCAGGAATTTCGGCGCGGCGCGGTCGCGGAAATGGGCCAACAATTCCGCCGGAGACAGCCGCGCGAACTCCGCGCGCAGGCGGGCCGGGGCCTGTGCCAATTCCTCAATGGAGGCGCGCTCGCGGCGGCGCGCGGCGCGGGCGCGGCTCCTCCTCAAGGCTTCGAGCGCGAGCGTGCGCGCGCCGACCTCGCCCCGCAGCGCGCGGCGGACTTTAGTGACGAGTGACGATTGACGATTGACGGGCGTGGCTGGCGGCGGCGCGGCGCTCTCTTCTTTCACGACGCATTCGTCCTCTCGACGAGGGCGTCGAGGATGCGGTCGGCCGTGCGGCCATCCCAGAGGGGCGGGACGCGCGCGGGCCGGCTGGCGTCGCGCGGAGCGTCGAGGGCGGCCCAGGCCGCGCGCAGGATTCTGTCTGGGTCCGTGCCGACGACCGCGTTCGTGCCCAGCTCGACCGTGACGGGACGCTCCGTGTTCTCGCGCAGCGTGAGGCAGGGGATGCCGAGCGCGGTCGTCTCCTCCTGTATGCCGCCCGAGTCCGTCAACACGAGTCGCGCGCCGCTGTAGAGTCTTAGAAAATCAAGGTAGCCGAGCGGCTCTATCAGCCGCAGGTTCGGCGCGTCCATTAGGCGCGATGCGAGCCCAGGCTCCGAGAGCGCCTTGCGTGTGCGCGGGTGGACGGGGAAGACGACGGGGAGCCTGCGGCTAATTTGGCCCAGGGCGTCCAGGATCCGGCCGAGGGTCGCGGGGTCGTCAA
Organism: uncultured Acidobacteriota bacterium; assembly: GCA_963848875.1. Classification (GTDB taxonomy): domain Bacteria; phylum Acidobacteriota; class Blastocatellia; order Pyrinomonadales; family Pyrinomonadaceae; genus QHXM01. The sequence goes on along the minus strand of CAWKFJ010000005.1, from coordinate 196,886 downwards.
CGTTCGAGGGGCGGTGCAGGGTCAGCGCCGCGTAGTCCCGGCCCGCCAGCCCTAAGTCTTCGCGCACGGTCGAGTGCTCGGCGCGGCCGAGCTGTTTGAAGAGCGAGTCGATCATCACGTTGCCGACCAGGCGAATGCGTTCCTCTGGAATCCCCTCGGCGCGCAGGTTTTGGTCAGCGTCCGCCGAGGGCGTGAGCAGGAGGTCCGCGACCTGATCCGTCAGCAGGCGGTTGATCTCTTCGGGCATCGTGCGGTCGCGGCTGCGCAAGCCCGCTTCGACGTGCGCCACCTTCACCAGCAGCTTCGCGCAGACGAGCGCGCAGGCGAGCGTGGAGTTGACATCGCCGACGACCAGCACCCAGTCGGGCTGCTCGCCGAGCACAACCGGCTCGAAGCTCTGCATGACGGCGGCGGTCTGCGCGGCGTGCGAGCCGGAGCCGACGCCGAGGTACACGTCCGGCTCAGGCAGGCCCAGGTCGCGGAAGAAGGCGTCCGACATCTGCGCGTCGTAGTGCTGCCCTGTATGCACGACCACGGGCGCGAACTCCCCGGCGCGCCGCCTCATCGCCTCGACGATGGGCGCGACCTTCATGAAATTGGGGCGCGCGCCGACTACGTTAAGAACTTTCAGCATAAAGTAGGAGTCAGAATACAGGAGTCAGAAGTCAGAAGAAAAACAGGCGCGCTCTTTCCTTCTGACTTCTGACTGCTGACTCCTGACTTCTCACAGTCGGATGATTCTCGCGCGGCTCTCTTTGCGGAGTTCGCCGCCGAGGGCGTTGCGGGTGTCTACGACGAGCGTGGCGAGTTCGGTGACGCGACGGTAGTTGACGCCGCTGTGGTCCGTGACGATGACGACGCAGTCCGCAGATTTCAGCTCGTCGTCCGTCAGCTCCGTGGACTGCAAGGGGTCGCCGCCGCCGTGCGTGTGCGCGTCGTCGAAGCTGACCTCGCGGACGAACGGGTCGTGGTAGCTAACAACCGCGCCCTTGGCCCGCAGCAGGTCTATGATCGAGAGCGCGGGGCTCTCGCGCACGTCGTTGATGTCCTTCTTGTAGGCCACGCCCAGGAGCAGAACCTTCGACCCCTTCAGCGGCTTCTCGACGTCGTTCAGCCCGTCGGCCACCAACTGGACGACGTGCTCAGGCATGCGCGAGTTGACCTCCTCGGCCAGCCCTATGAAGCGCGAGTCGAACCCGTGCTGCCGCGCTTTCCACGATAGATAATGCGGGTCGAGCGGGATGCAATTATGAACGTAGAGCCCGTATGACGTGGCGAACGTGTGCGTGCCGTCAACCTCGACGGAGTACACCTGAACAGGGTGGTCGGCCGATTTAATCTCGACGGACTTGACCGGCACGGTGGTCAGCAGTCCCGCGCGCTTGAATGTTTTACTCGCGGGGGCGCGGCGGCTTTCGTTGAAGTAAGCTTCTAACCGCGTGCCTTTCGGGCCGAGCCAGTCGCGCATCCTGAGCAATTGCTCCCGCCCTTTCAGTCCGAGATGCGGCTTGGTGCGCTTGAAGGTCGGGGTGAAGCCGATGCTTTGCAGAAGGTAAACGACCTGCTGAAAGAGTTGCGGGCTGCTGCTGAAGAAGCCCACCTCTGCCGAGGCGTTGCGGTGCGTATAGCTCCGCCCGTTCTTTTGATAACTGTGCTCGCCCGTCTTCACGTAAACATCGCCGTCGCCGCGCAGCAGGCCCTTGAGCAACTCATGCCGGTGAACCGGCGATGCGCCAATCAGAACGTCGGGGGCGCGCATCTCGACGGAACACCGGCCGCAGCCGAGCACGTCTACCAGCAGCCAGCCGATGAGCGATGAGGCGGCGCGGATGTGCGTGGCCTGGTCGATGCGGGAATTGCTGAGAGAGCTTCTGACGCCCAACTCGGATTCCAGGAGCGAGCGGACGTCGGCGATGTAATCATTCTCCATGCGGTGAAAACTGAATCTCACTCGTTTGCGCCCTCGCTCCTCAGTCGTGCAACCTTCGGCCAGGTAGTAGCCGATCAGGCGGGCCAACCCAGGCGTGACATTCAGGACGGCGGGGAAGGAAGCGGCGCTCGGGCCGCGCCCCGTGTGCAGGCGCAGCGCCTCGTGCGGGACGTTGATTTCGCCGGCGCGCTCCAGTGCGAGGTAATCACTCAGCGGTAAATAATTCCGCCGTATGAATTCCTGCACGGCGTCGGCGCGCAGCCTCTTTTTGAGGACAAGACGGTAATCCCGCCAGGAGCCGCCGACGATTCTCACACGTATCTTATCCACGAGGACGGACGGCAAGAGCGGGAGTAGGTTGAGTTTCGGGTTCAACGCTTCGCCGCCCGACCCCCCTGCGACGGGCGCGGGTAGGCAGTGGATCGGGACACGGTCACCGACCCTCAAGTCTTTGGCAAACACTTGTCGCAACCTGCCGTCGCCGCCGGAGACGAGCATCGGGTGTTGATCGGTAACGGTCAGACGCCGGTTATCCGTGGTCGTCACGATGACGATAGGACTCTTCGTCTCCCGGCGAAACAGGTAGCGCGCGGGCTGCCACTGTGGCTGCTGCGTCTCCATATCCAAGGAGAGCACTTTCAGGAGCGGCCTGTAGACGACATCTCCGCCGCCGGCCTCAAACGTGCGCGCGCGCGATTCTTGCTCTGTGAAGAGTTCGGCCAGCGTCTTGACTCTCTCCCCCTCATCGTCAGGCGAGCGAACGACTATCGTCTCATCGCCGGCCAGGCAATGTCCGCCGATGCCGGGGCCTGGGTAGAAGGGCATGAAGCCGAAGGGCTTGGTCGCGGCGGCGCGGATGACCTCCCAGGTGTCTATGCCGAGGGCGTAGCAGAGGCGTGCCATCTCGTTCGCCATGCCGATGTTGACGGCGCGGAAGGTGTTCTCCAGGAGCTTGGCTGCCTCTGCGACGCGGGCCGAGCTGACCGCGTGGACGTTATTGACGATCTGCGAGTAGAGGCGCGCGGCCGCGTCGGTCGAGTCAGCGGTCGAGCCGCCAACCACCTTCGGGATGTTGTGCGTCTGGAACTGCGGGTTGCCGGGGTCAACGCGCTCGGGCGAGAAGGCGAGCAGGAAGTCTGCGTCGAGGCGGAGGCCCGTCTCCTCAAACATGGGGAGCAGCACCTCGTCCGTCGTGCCCGGATAGGTCGTGGACTCAAGCACGATCAACTGGCCGCGCCGCAGGTTTTTTTGGATCTCCTCGGCGGCCGCGAGGATGTAGGAGACGTCCGGCTCTTTGGTCTTGCGCAAGGGGGTGGGGACGCAGATGATGATGGCGTCGCAACTCTTCAGGTGCGAGAAGTCCGTGGTCGCGCGCAGGGCCCCGGAGCCTGCCAGCTCGCGCACCGCGGCTTCGGGCACGTCGCCTATGTAGGAGCGGCCCTGGTTGATCTCGGAAGCCTTCCACTCGTCAACCTCGAAGCCCGTGGAGGGGAACCCGGAGCGCGCGAACTCCACCAGCAGCGGCAGGCCCACATAGCCCAGGCCGATCACGCCGACGCGCGCACCTCTTTCGGTGATTAGTTTGATGATGTCGTCTTTAACCATGTTCGCGTTTGTCTTTCGGACTGTGATTTCAACTGCCTTAGAGACTATTTGAGCCGCGCGCGGGCTGTCAACCGAAGCAGGAGTCAGGAGTCAGGAGTCAGGAGTCAGAATGAAAGGCACTAAAGCTTTTCTTCTGTTTTTCTTTTCTCCTGACTCCTGACTCCTGTATTCTGACTCCTGTTGTGAACCCTAACCTTCGCATGGCCGATTCGAGAGGACGAAGCTTCGCCGCGCTCTTCGTGTCGATCTCTCTGCTGCTCGCCGCCTCCTGCAAGTTCGGCGACGGCGCGCTCGACGAGGCCAACCGTCTTAACCAGAGCGCGGGCCAGGACATAGGCGAGATTGAGAAGCTCGTCCGCGAGAACAAGGACAAGGAGACGCTCATCACGCGCGCTCTCAACGCCGGGGACGCGCCGCAGGCTCGTCGGCTGATAGACGAATCGGTCCAGGCCATAGACCGCGGCATTGAAAGTGGCGCGAGCGCCGCCGACAAGCTCGCGCGCGCCGCCGCGCTCGACATCGACCCGACCATCAAAGAGTACCTACGGCTTCGCGCGCAGTCCGTCAACAAGGCCCTGGAAGCGTTCCGCGAGCTGCGCGGCGGCGTCCTCGCGTTCCGCGAGTCAATCGGCGTCGTGGACAGATCGGCCATCGACCGCGCCCGCAGCGACTTCCGCGAGACGAGCGTGCGGTTCGAGCAGCTCATCAGCGAATCCGGCCGCTTCGAACGTCAGGCCGACGACATCGCGCGCCGCAACCCCGAAAAGATCAAGCCGGGTCCGTGACACACACTCCTCGCCAAGTGGAGGTGAGAGATCATGAAGAGCGACTCGCAGGGGAAACTCGTTCGCGGCCTGGGGCTGACGGACGCGACGATGATCGTCATCGGCTCGATGATCGGCTCCGGCATCTTCATCACTTCGGCCGAGTCTGCGCGGACAATCGGCGCGCCGGGGTGGCTGCTGATGGCGTGGGCGCTGGCGGGCGTGCTGACGATTACGGGCGCGCTCTGCTGCGCGGAGCTGGCGGCGATGATGCCGCGCGCCGGGGGCCAGTACGTCTTCCTGCGCGAAGCCTACGGGCCGGCCACGGGCTTTCTCTTCGGCTGGTCACTCTTCTTCGTCATCCAGACCGGCACGATTGCGGCGGTCGCGGTCGCCTTCGCGCGCTTCCTGGGCGTCATCGCGCCGGGCGTCTCCGAGAACAGATACCTCATCGAGCCGACGCCTGTCTTCGGCAGCTACGCCGTCAGCCTCTCGACGGCGCAGTTGGTCGCAGTCCTCCTGATTCTCGCGCTGACTTTTACGAACACGCGCGGGCTCAAGACGGGCAAGTGGATTCAGAACACTTTCACGTTCACGAAGACGGCCGCGCTCGCGGGCCTCATCCTCGTCGGCCTCCTCTTCGGGTGGAACGGGGGAAGCGCCGCTTACACCTCGTCGTGGTGGAGCCCTTGGGCCAACGGCTGGAACCCTCAAAAGGTGATGCCGGACTTTGGGGCCGACGGGACGCTTGCGCTCCTGATGCTTTTGGGGCTGGCGATGGTCGGGCCGCTCTTCGCGCAATCGGCCTGGAACAACGTGACCTTCACGGGCAGCGAAATCCGCGACCCTGGGCGCAACCTGCCGCGCGCCCTCCTGATAGGCTGCGGCGCGGTCGTCGCGCTCTACCTGCTCGCCAACCTGGCTTACGTCGTCACGCTGCCTCTCGGCACGATTCAGGGACCGCAGAACAGCGTGGCGACCGCGACGATGCAGGCCGTCTTCGGCGTGCCTGGCACAATTATCATGGCCGTCGCCATCATGATCTCGACCTTCGGCTGTAACAACGGGCTCATCCTCGCGGGCTCGCGCGTCTACTACGCGATGGCGCGCGACCGCCTCTTCTTCCAACGCGTCGGCACGCTCAACTCAAACCACGTCCCGGCGGGCGCCCTCGTCGCGCAAGGCGTCTGGGCGGCGCTTTTGACTCTGCCGCGCACCGTGACGACCGACCCGAACACAGGGACGACTACTTACGGCAATGTCTACACGCAGCTCCTCGAATACATCGTCTCTGCCGATCTGGTCTTTTACGCGCTGATGGTCGGGGCCGTCATCGTCATGCGTCACAAAGCGCCGCGGGCCGAGCGGCCCTACAGGACATTCGGCTACCCCATCGTCCCCATCATCTACGTCCTGCTCGCCGTGCTGCTCGTCATAGACCTCGCCATCCTCAAACCCAAGACTTCCGGCATAGGCTACCTGCTCGTCCTCACAGGCATCCCCGTCTACTTCATCTGGCGCAGGAGCTTCGCCCCCCGCTCAGCCTTCGACGCGACTGAAGCGAACGCAAAGCAGTAAAGCAGTGGGCAGAAGGCGGTGACGGTTTTAAGCCCCGTCAGGGGCTGTTGAAAATAGCCCAGCACTTCAGTGCTGGGCTATTTTCAACAGCCCCTACGGGGCATATAGCTGCCTACTGCTTTACTTGACCCATTCGTCGGCCACTTCCGTCTCGACCTTAACGGGAACCTTCTTGACGTACTCCTCGCCGGCCGCGCACATCGCCTCCTCGACCATCTTCGCCACCTCCTCCGCCTCGGCCGCTCCAGCCTCCACGACTATCTCGTCGTGTACCACGTTAACGACACTCGCGTCCGTGCCCCTGAGCTTGTCGTGCAACAGCCGCAACGCGCGTTTGATGATGTCCGCACTGGAGCCTTGGATTGGTGAATTCTTGCCGTTGCGCTGGGCGGTGGAGGCGGCCTGTTTGTCTTCGGGGTCGAAGTTGAAGCGGAAGAGGCGGCCGGCGACGGTGCGGGGGGCGGAGCGTTCGCGCACCGCTTTGAGGGCGGCGTCGCGGAGCCAGACGTCCAGGCCGCGGTAGGTGGCGAAGTAGCGGCGCAGGAGGTCTTCGGCGTCAGTTTCGGTGAGGCCGGTCATGAGGGCGAAGCGGCGCGCGCCGATGCCGTAGACGACGCCGAAGTTAAGGCGCTTGGCGAAGTCGCGCTGCTGTTTGGTCACGTCGTCGAGCGCGACGTTGAAGATTTGCGCGGCGGTGACGCGATGCAGGTCAGCGCCGGAGTTGAAGGCTTCGACGAAGCCCTTATCATTCGTGAAGTCGGCCAGGATGCGAAGCTCTATCTGGCTGAAGTCGGCGGTGATGAGCTTGCGGCCGTCGGGCGCGCGGAAGCAGCGGCGGAACTCCGCGCCGTGCGGAATCTGCTGGACGTTCGGGTCGGTCGAAGACATACGCCCTGTGGGCGCGCCGATCTGGTGGAAGTTCGAGTGGATGCGGCCCGTCGCGGGCTTGATGGATTCGAGCAGCGTCTCGCCGAACTTGAGCGTCTTCTGGAGCGTGCGGTAATCGAGTATCTCGCGGACGATGGGGAACTCCACGGCCAGCGGTTCCAACTTCCAGTTGCGCGTCGAGTCTGGGACGGGCACGCCGAGGCGCGTCAGCGCCCTCGTCAACTGGACGTGCGAATCCAGGTTGATGTCCTGGCGGATGGGGCCGAAGAGCGACTGCTGCATCGGCTCCTCGGCGACCTTCTCCTGCAACTCTTCGTGCAGGCGGTCGCGGTTCTTCTTGATGTCGGCGAGCAGCAGACGCCAACGCGCCGTGTCCAGGTGAATGCCGGAGAGTTCGAGGGCCGAGAGCGGCACGACGCACTCGAATTCGAGCTGGGCGCAGCGGCCGAGCGCGTTGGCCTTGAGCTGCTTGACCAGCTCGTCGCGCAAGGGGAGCATGACGGCCGCGTCGCGCGCGGCGTATTCGAGCTGGGCGGCCGAAAGCTCGCCTCCCCAGTCGCTCACCTGCATAGACTTGTCGAGCGTCTGATCGAGGTAGCGCTCGACGACGACGCCCAGGCCGTGGCGGTCTTCCTGCTCGCCCGCCGAGATGATCTGGCTCGCCAGCAGCGTGTCGAAGAGGCCGCCGCGCTCGACCGTCTCGCCCGCGTCCCCGTTCGAGCGCGAGTCGTAGTCGCCGCACAGCTCGACGCCTAGGAAATGCCTGACCCACTTGGCGTCGAACTTCGCGTTGTGAGCGACCTTGACGGGGCGCTGGCCCGCGAGCAGCCGGCGCAAGGGTTCGAGCGCAGGGGCGCTGCGAAGCTCGACGGCGCGCGTCTCGTCCATTTGGCCCGGAACCAGACGGTCCAGGTCGAAGAGATAGACGCCTGTGGGCGAGGCCAACTGCACGAGGCGCAGGCGCGTGCCACGCTTCTGATCGTAAGGGTCTAGCGCGGTGGTCTCGCAGTCGAAGCCGAGCGCCGCGTGCTCAGACAACTGCTCCGCGGCCGAGCGCAGCTCTTCGGGCGTGGTGATTAGTTGATAGTCGGTTTCGCTCATCAGTATTTAGCGCCGATCAGGTAGACGACCGCTTCGTCGTCGGGGACGACCGCAGAGTGTTCGGTGTTGGCCGGCAGGTAGTCGCGGTCGCCCGCGCGCAGTGTGTACTCCTCCCAGCCGACGCGCAAAACGAGCGCGCCGCGGACGATCCAGTGCGACTGGTCTTCGGCGTGGCTGTGCAGGCCGTAAGAGGTGCCGGGCGCGTCCGTCCACTCGAAGACGCTGTAGCCCTCTGACTCCATCTGCCTGCGTAAGGTTTCTTTGTTCGGCGGGCCTGACCCGCCCCAGCGTTCGACGTTGAGACTCAATTTAATTCCCCCTGACTCTCCGGGTTAAACCAGACTTTCGTTCTTCAGGCCGAGCATGCGCTTGAGCATCAGAATCTGGCCCTTGTGCTGCGCCTCGTGGTCAACGAGGTGATGCAGTATCCAGCGCAAAGACGCTTCCATCCGCCGCCCCTTGTGCGTGTGGCCGTAGACGTTCTCCAGCGCGCCGTCGTCGAGCGCGGAGAGGAAGGAGCGCGTCTCGGCGCGGATGCGGTCAATCGTGTCGAGGCAGAAGCGCGCCGAATAGTTTTTGGCCGCGAAGGCTTCCGGGTCTTCGAGCACGTCCCAGTAGGCTTGCGCGCGATCCGAGTCCGTCAATTCATGGGCCTGCACGATGCAGTTCATCCACCACCACTCGGCCTCGCCTATGTGCAGCACGAGCGCGCCGACCGCGTGCGCGCCTGGGACTGCGCGCCGCGCAAGTTCTTCGTCGCTCATCCCCTCGACAATCTTGCGCAACTGCTCGCGCACCTCTTCCATCGCGGCCAGCGCAAGGCCGACGGCCGGTGAGAAGTTCTCCACCGGAGAAAGAGAATGTCGCCGCAGCTTCATGGAGGACAGTTTAACCTGAGCACGAAGCGAAGAGAATTGACCACACGCTTAACTGACTTCAGCCCGCCGCGAACGCACGCCGACGAAGGCGAGCAGCAGGAGCGTGGCGAGCGCGCCGACGCAGGCGCTCGTGATGAAGGCCGCGCGCGGGCCTTTCCAGTTCCAGACGCCGCCCATCAGGAGCGAGGCCGGCAAGACGGTCACGCCGAAGGCCAGATTATATAACCCGTAGGCCGTGCCGCGCTGCTCCGGCCGGACGAGGTCCGCGACCAGAGCTTTCTCCGCGCCCTCGGCCAGCCCGAAGTAGACGCCGTAGACCATGAAGAGCACCCACGTCACCCCGACCGTGTCCACGAAAGCGAAGCCCACGTAGACCGTCACGCGCAAGGCCCAGCCGGCGACGATCAAGCCCTTGCGCCCCAGCCTGTCCGAGAGGTCTCCGCCGACGAGCGAGCTTAACACCTTGACCGTGTGCAGCGCGGCCCACAGCAGCAGGATGGCGGCCACCCCGCTCCCGGCCTGCTGCGCGCGCAAGAGCAGGAACATATCCGAGAAGTTTGAGAGCGTGAAGACGGCGACGATGGCCAGGAAGCGTTTGAAGTTCGCGTCGAAGCCGCGCAAGCTGAGGCGCGGCGGCTGAAGCGCGCTCGCGTCCGCGCGCAACTCCCTGGGCATCTCCCGCACGAAGAAGACCGCGACCAGCACGGACATCAACGCCGGGACAGACGCGAGCAGGAAGAGGCGCTTGTAGTCCGAAGGCTCCGGCGCATTGACATTCGTCGCGATGAGCAGCAGCACGCACAAGCCCAGGAGCGGCCCGACCACGGCGCCCGAGTGATCCATCGCGCGGTGAAAGCCGAAGGCCAGGCCCCGCTCGTCGGGTCGCGCCGCGTCCGCGATCATCGCATCGCGCGGCGCGCTTCTAATACCCTTGCCGACCCGGTCGGTCAGGCGGACGAAGAGCACTTGATACCAGTTGGCGGCGAAGCCCAGGAGCGGCCGCGCAGCAGACGCCAGCGCGTAGCCGAAGACGACCAGGCCCTTGCGCCGCCCGCGCCTGTCGGAGAAGTAGCCGGAGAAGAGTTTGAGCAGGCTGGAGACGGATTCGGCCGCGCCCTCTATGACGCCGATGGCGGCGGGCGGCGCGCCCAGGCTGACCGGGAGGAAGAAGGAGAGCAGCGGGTAGATGATCTCGCTCGACGTGTCGTTGAGCAGGCTGACGACGCTGATGGCGTAGACGTTCTTCGGCAGTCGGCGGTAACGCCGCCACAGCCCCGGCGTGCCCTCGTCCAGCTTCTCGCGGCTGATCGAGGCGTCGAACTGGTCAGCGGCGTCGGTATCTGTTTCGCCCATCCTTGAAAGCGGCCCGCCCTTAGTTGTCGTCCGCCCGCGGCGACGAGCGCGCAGGACGCTTGTCACCGCTGTTGTCGTCGGACTTCGTGTACCACCACGCGCCGAAGACGACCGCCCCGATGACGACCGCCGCCAGGATGAGGCGGAAGACGAGGCCAATGACTTTCTTCAGGATGATGAACAGCAGCACGGCGGCCACAACGCCGCCGACCGAGTAGAGGGTGAATGTATCCATAGTCAGTGGTCAGTGGTCAGTGGTCAGTCAGAAATCAGTTTTTTAACTGACCACTGACCACTGACTACTGCTTCCTGTAGCTCGCGCGGACTACTGTTTTGATGTTGCCGCGAATGTGGAAGTCGCCCTCGATCTCGACGCGCAGGGGGTCGCACGCGGCGACGAAGTCTTCGAGGATGACGTTGATGACGTGCTCGTGGAAAATCTTCACCTCGCGGAACGAGTTGATGTAGAGCTTCAGGCTCTTCAACTCGATGCAGCGCTCTCTGGGCACGTACTCGATGCGGATGACGGCGAAGTCCGGGAAGTCCGAGAACGGGCAGATGGCCGTGAACTCGGGGACCTCGAAATTAATCCGAATCTCGCGCCCGACGTACTCGTAGGGGAAGGTGTCGAGCGGGTAAAGCTTCATCTCCTCGCGCGGCGTCGAGCGGATGTCGAGCCCCTGCTGGTTCACAGGCGGCGGCGCGGTTTCGGTCGTAGACATGCGGCACAGCTCCTCACTTGATTGCCGCCTGATATTACAGGAGCCAGGCAAAGTAAGGCAAAAGGGAAGACGAAGAGCCTGGCCCTTCGTCTTCCCTTCTGTCTTCTACCTTTTACTTTTATGCTTTCGCGCTGTCGGCGCGTTCGAGGTCGCGGACGCGGTCGTGCGCCTCCTTGACCTGTGTGAACTGGCGCTCGACTATTTCGCGTATGTTGGCGGGCAGGTCTTCGTTGAGCGCGCCCTGGTAATTGCGGACGGCCGAGTCCTCGCCGCGCTCACACTCGCTGATGATCGCGCCTTCGTCCTTGCCCGTGACCGTGGACTTGATGTTAATCCAGCCGCGGTGGAGGCTGGCGGCGACGCTGCCCTTCTCTTCGGGGTCGCCGCCGAGATGACGGACCTCGCCTTGCAACTCGGCGGCGAACTGCGCCCGCTGCTGCGAGTAGGTCAGAAAGAGCGTCCGCACGTCGGAACGTTGGACGCCGTTGGCCGCGGTGCGGAAACCGTCCTCGCCGTCCTTGCAGGTCTCGATCAGATTGTTGAGCGTCGAGATTAAGTTGTCGTTAGCCATTTCTTGTTTCTCCCTTGCCTTGAAAGTTGATTAAGGTCTTGCCGCCGCAGGCCCGCGGCCCGCGGTAAAAAGTTTGACGAGAATCAGCCCCGCGACGAAGCCGCCGACGTGGGCCATGAAGGCGACGCCGCCGCCGCTCTGCGGCCCCGCGGCGATGACGCCGAAAGCCTGTACCAACTGCAACACGAACCACATCCCGATGGCGACAATCGCCGGCACGCTCGTCAGCATCCTGAGCAGAATCACGCGCACCTGCCGGCGCGGGAAGAGCACGAGGTAGCCGCCGAGCACACCTGAGATCGCGCCCGACGCGCCGAGGCTCGGAATGTACGGGCTGTCGCCGAACGCGAAGGTCGAGACGACGTGGGCCAGCGAAGCTATCACCCCGGTCAGGAGATAGAAGATTAAATACCTCACGCGCCCCATCACATGCTCCAGGTTGTCCCCGAAAATCCAGAGGAAGAGCATGTTGCCCAAGAGGTGCATCCAGCCGCCGTGCATGAACATGGAAGTCAGCAGCGTGATGTAGACGGTCGGGGGCGTCGGCTGAAGATCGATGACGCCCCGTTGATCGCCCACCTCAATCGGGACCGGCCTGGCAATGTCTTCGCCGGTCTTTATCTCCTGAGGCACGGTCGAATAAGCGTAGGTGAACTTGTCGTTCGTGCCGCCGCCTTGCAGCAGGACAAAGACCAGCACGTTGATCGCAATCAGGACGTAGTTCAGGATCGGCGTTGTCGTGCGGTCGGAGTTGTCGTCGCCTATCGGGAAAATCATTTCGCGGTCACCTCACAGCAATGAGTGATTTTCTAAAACCACGCGAGGCAAGTAAGCCGCATGAAAGTAGCGCGGGGACTCCCGCTAAACGGGCGGCTGGGACGAGACGGCCTTATGCACCTCGTATTCCGCGCGCTTTTCTAAGGTTTTAACGGCCCGCCAGAATCATTCTCATACACTCGCGCCCATCGGCGGGCACGATTTTATTCCGCCGCGCGCCCCGTCGCGGCCGGGTGCGCGGCCGTGGCGTGGACAATCGCCGGCTCGTGATGAGTCAGCAACTCGTAGCCCTCCGAGCGCGCCACGAACGTCGCCGCCGTGATGTCGCCGACGACGTTCAGCGTCGTGCGGCACATGTCGAGGATGCGGTCCACGCCGAGGATGATGGCGATGAGCGCGGGGTTGACGTTGATGGTCGCCAGCACGCCGATGATGAAAGGAATGGAGCCGGACGGCACGCCGGCCGTGCCGATGCCGCCGAGGATCGCCAGGTAGACGACCATCAACTGCTGCCCCAAAGACAGATCAACGCCCGCGAGCTGTGCCAAAAACAGAACGGTCACGCCTTCGTACAGGGCCGTCCCGTTCTGGTTGGCCGTCGCGCCGACCGTCAGCACGAAGCTGTTGATCTCCTGCGGCACGCCCAGGTTCTCTTCGGAGACGCGCAGGGCCGTCGGCAGCGTGGCGTTGGACGAGGAGGTCGAGAAGGCCGTCAGGATGACCGTCTTGATGCGGCGGAAGAAGTCGAGCGGGTTGAGGCGCGACAGGAAGTAGACCGAGAGCGAGTAGACGACGACCATGTGTATGAGCAGGCCAGCGAGCACCGTCACGATGAAGAGGCCGAGCGCCTGAAGCAGGTCCAGGCCGAAGCGCGCCGTGTTGTTGAAGAGTAGGCACGCCACGGCGTAGGGCGCGAACTTCATGATGATCTCGATGATCTTCGCCGTGATCTCGTAAAGCGCCTGCAAGCCCCTGAGGAACGGCGCGGTCGTCTCGAACGGCAGGAGCGTGATGGCGATGCCGATGATGAGGGCGAAGCACATCAGCTGGAGCATGCTCGGCGTGTAGTTGGGCGGCTCGCCCAGGACTGCCTGGAAGGGGTTCGAGGGGATGAGGCTTGTGACCACCTGCATGAACGGGGAGGCTTTGTTCTCGCCCTTCTTCGCTTTGTTAATCTCCTCGGCCGCCCCCTGGCTGAAGCGCTGCTCCAGTTTCGTCTTCGTCTCGGCGTCCACCCGCGTCCCCGGCTTGATCGTGTTGGCGAGCGTCAGGCCGATGACGACGGAGATGGCGGAGATAACGAGGCAATAGGCGAAGGATTTTAGGCCGATGCGCCCGAGCTTGCGTATGTCGCCGATGCCTGCGACGCCGACGACCAGCGAGGAGAAGACGAGCGGCACGACGATCATCAGGAGCAGCCGGAGGAACAAAGCCCCCACTGGCTCCGTGATGTTCGTTATGACCCACACCACGCGCGGGTGCTCGCCGCCGAGGAGCGCGTTGACCGTGATGCCCGCGACGACGCCGACCGCGAGCCCTATCAGGATGCGCGTGTGCAGCGGCATCCCCTTGGGCTTGTCCGGCGTCTCCTCGTCCAGGTCCGTCGTCACCTCTCGCTCGAACGCGTCCGAAGCTATCCCAGGCCCCTTACCCTTCCTGTCATGTTCGTTAGCCATCGCTTCTCCAAATGCGGAATGCGGAATGCGGAATGATGAATAAAAGACAGTCCGTTTTTAATTCATTATTCATCACTCCGCATTCCGCATTTCGTCATTTTCCCCAGCGCAGTTTCTCGCGCAGCACCTCGAAGTAGTTTCTGTTCATGGGCTGCACGATCTTGAAGGTCGTCAGGCTCTTGCGGATCAGGATGCGGTCCTCTGTCTGGATGGGCAGGCCGAACTGGCCGTCGAGCGTCAGGACGACCTCCTCGTTCGGCGTGCGCAGACGCAGCTCTATCAGGCAGTCGTCGGGGACGACGATGGGCCTGTCCGAGAGCGTGAACGGACAGATGGGCGCGATGACGAGCGCGTTCATCGAGGGGTAGACGACGGGGCCGCCCGCGGACAGGTTGTAGGCGGTCGAGCCCGTCGGCGTCGAGACGATGAGGCCGTCGGCGCGGAAGCCGCTAATCAGCATCCCGTTCATACGCGCCTCGATCTCGATGATGCGCGCCAGCGCAGACTTGTTGATGACCACGTCGTTGAGCGCGCGCTGGTGCATCAGCATCTCGCCGGAGCGGTAGAGATCAACGGCGACGCGGACGCGCGTGTCTATGCGGTAGTCGCCCGTGAGCACGGACTCCAGCGCCGGGATGAGTTCTTCGACGCGGAACTCGGCGAGGTAGCCGAGCGTCCCGTAGTTGATGCCGAGCACGGGCACGTCGTAATCGCCCATCATGCGCGAGGTGGCGATCATCGTCCCATCGCCGCCGAGGACGACGATGAGGTCTACGCTCGCGGCCAGCCGGTCGTGCGGGACGATTTCGATCTGGCAGCCAGTCTCGGCCTCTATCCACTCGCGGCCCAGGTCCGTTGTGCCGAAGAGCTTGATGCCGTGCGCCGTGAGCCATTCGACCAGCCGGCACGTGGTCTGAAGCGCCTCCGCGTGATTCGGCTTGATGACGACGCCGACGCGGCGGATGGATTCGTGAGCCATCAATCAACCTTTACTTCGACCCGACACGTTCTTAAATAGAAAACACCGAAACGATGCTCGACTAAGCTCGGTCAGACTCTACTGATTGCTGTTGATTACTTGTAAGAGACGGCTCGGATGATACAGGCCGGCGGTTTTGAGTGTCAACGATGATAAAGAATGAGAATTAGATTCACCACTATGACGCAGACCCGTCTCCTTGCACTTGCAATCTAAAGACTCTCTTGCGCCCTTCTACGGAGAAACTGCTGCATAAAATGTAGTTGGAATGCTCGTTGAATCGTTTGGTAGAATGCTTGCTCATGCCAACAATTCTGAGAATCGGCCCTTATCGCCTCTACTTTTATAGCCATGAGCCTGATGAACCGCCGCATATTCACATTGATCGTGATAATTTATCTGCAAAATTTTGGCTAGAGCCAACAGACCTAGCTCGTAATTTCGGCTTTGGCGCAAAGGAGTTGCGGAGGTTACAATCGCTTGTAGAAGAGCATCAAACAGAGTTATTGGAGGCTTGGAATGGGTACTTTAGCACTAGCGGCTGATGAACGTGTCGCAGATGTAGGATTTACTGATGATGCGTTGAGCGTCGCTCTTATGGATGGCAGGGTAATCACCGTCCCACTCGTTTGGTATCCGAGATTATTGAGTGCTACAGAGGCAGAACGAAGCAACTGGCGAATCAGTGGTGGTGGATACGGAATTCATTGGCCCGATATAGATGAGGACTTAAGTACTGAAGGGCTGCTTCGCGGAGCACCGGCTCCTCGCAAACAGTCAGTTAAACGCAAACCGACGACGGTAAAGGCTCCTTAGCGGCTTCTCATACCTAAACACCGCAGCCGAGTATCTCGACAACAACTCACACAAAAAAGATCGCGCCGCTTCCGACGAATCGAAAGCGGCGCAACCTTTTGATCCCGAAAAACCGCCGAAGCGATTCTGGGGGGTCGAATTTTGGCGACAACGCATGTACACGCGAGTTGCCGCCGATTTATATTCCGGTTACCGGCTGGCGGTCAGCCCAGTCCCCGGTCGGCACACGATTAAGTTTTCACTCATTCTCGCGCTCCCGAAGGAACGCGGTGCCACTTGGTTTTTGTTGTGGTGGCTTTTCCTCCACCGCCGGGTTACGTCACCGGCAACGAGGCCCAAGTCCGAAGACCTGAGCGACTACGGCTACCCCGAGGTTGATCATTCCCTCAAAGCGCGACAGCGTTTTTATCCGCGTCGCCCGAGAGCGTCTTGCGACCCTCTCTGAGCCCAAGCCTTTCGGCTTCAGCGTGAGGCGTGAATAGCTGCGACAGCCGCCTGTCGCCACTCTCGAACGGCGCGTCACCGCACCATCCGCCTATCCTCTCGCTGGTCACGACGCCCGTGAGCACCGCGACGAGGGTGTGGTTTATACGCGCACCTCTCAGACAAGTCAAGCAGAAAATACTTTAAGAACGACGGCGCGCGGCTGTGGAAAAATCTGTGGAAAACTTTGGCCCACCAAAACCCTCAACAAAACCGGCGAAGGCGCACACGCGGCAGAGAAATCAGCGACGGAAACGGTCGCGCGGGACCGAATTTTTTTCTTCTACGCCCGAAAAATTTTCAGTCCAACCCCTTCTCGAAGCCGTACTCGATGGTGTTGTTCGAGTCGTGCAGCTCGCGCACGCCCGTCTCCTGAAAGCCCATGTCGCGGTAAAGTCTGTGCGCGCTCGTAAAGCGCGTGTCGCTCCAGAGAATCATCAGCCTGCGGCCGCGCGAGCGCGCGTAAGCAATCGCCAGCTCCGTCAGCCTGCGGCCCCAGCCCTGCCGCCGCAAGTCTGGATGAACGTAGAGCGATTTCAGCTCGCCTGCTTCGTCGTCCAGCATGACGGCCACGGTCGCGCGCACCTGCCCTTCATCTTCGACCACCCAGAATTCGCCGCCGTGCGCGCGGAAGTACGGCCCAGGCTCAAGCAGATGTCGCTCCTCGCCCTCTGCGTCCAGCACGCAGTCGTACTCCTTGTAAACCTCACCAATCAGCGCCAGGATGCCAGGCACGTCTTCGGGAACAGTCGGACGAACCTTTAGTAGTACACTCATCAGATGACCGTGTTGGGGATGACGGGCAGGCTCGCGCGCCTCTTGCGTGTGACGCCCGCGTGGCCTCTCTGCTTGCCCCATTCCTGTGCCAGCCGGCGCAACTCCTCGCCGTCCGCGTAGGGGTCTACGAGCGAGAGCCAGAGCGGGAGCGGCAGCCAGGCCCAGGCCGCGCCGTAGACCTCATTGTTCAACTGCTCGACGCGGTGCTCTGTGCGCGCCTGCAAGCTCGTGGGCGGCAAGTCCTCCCAGTTCTCGTAACAGGCGTGCTGGACGCAGGGGGCAGGCTTGGCCCGCGCGTGTACGAGGCAGCCGAGGTTGCGGTCGTAGAGCGGGCACGAGTAGGTCTGCGCGAACGTGTCGCCCGAGGCGCGCAGGTGGTAACGCTCGACAGCCAGGCGCGCACGCTCGTAGACGGCGCGCCTGGCCTCGTCCGTCAGGCGCGGCGTGCGCCCGATGGTCTCGCGAATCGCCACGGCCTCCAGCCGCGTGATGTGGACGTTGACGAAGTGCGCGTCCGTGCAGCAGACGCCTCGCGTCGGGCACGTACGGCAATCTTCGGCCGCGTGCTCGTAGTTCAGTTTGATGAAGCTCTGGTAAGCGGACTTGACGCGCTGCAATTGTGCCAGCGCCTCCCGCTCGGACTGTTTCCGGCTCATCTCGTCTCGGCGCGCTCGTAGAGCGCCAGGAATTCCAGGTTGCCGTCCGCGCCGCGCACGGGCGACTCTATGACGCCGCGCACCTTCAGGCCCAACTCTTCCGCCGCGCGGTTAACGGCATCTACGACGCGCGCGTGCTTTATTGGGTCCGTGACGATGCCGCCGCGGCCGACCTCGCCGCGGCCGACCTCGAACTGCGGCTTGACGAGCGTAACGAGCCGGCCCGTCGCAGTCAACAGCGGCACGACCGCCGGCATCACCTTCGTCGCGGAGATGAACGACACGTCCATCACCGCGAGATCAAATTTCTCGTCGAAGTCCTCCGGTCTCAGATGACGCGCGTTGACGCCTTCGCGCACCTCTACGCGCGGGTCCGTCCTGAGCCGCCAGTCAATCTGGTTGTGGCCCACGTCGATGGCGACGACGCGGCGCGCGCCGTGCTGCAACAGGCAGTCGGTGAAGCCCCCGGTCGAAGCGCCCACGTCGAGGCAGAGGAGCCCCGCCACGTCCAGGGAAAATTCTTTGAGCGCCGCCTCCATCTTCAGACCGCCGCGCCCGACGTAGCGCGCCGCGGGGTTCTCCGAGCCCTTGACGCGCAGCGGCGCATCCACGGCGAACATTTCTGAGGGTTTCAGAACGCGCTGCTCGCCGACGAGCACGACGCCCGCCATGACGAGCGCCTGCGCCCTGGTACGCGACGCGGCCAGCCCGCGCTCGACCAGAAGTTTGTCAATCCGCTCACGCCTCATCGGAATTCAAAATGCAAAATGTAAAATGCAAAAAGGAGGATCAAGAATAACTCTCTCTCCTCCTTTTTGCATTTTACATTTTTAATTTTTCATTCTCTCACGGGCTCCTGCCCTCGAAGATGTCGCGGATGCGGTCGAGTTCTCTTCCGGCGCGTTCGACCTCGCGCGGGAGGCTGATCTCTTCGTCCTCGCGCTCGCGGCGGCGACGCTCCCTGCGTTCCTCCCTGCGGCGCTGTCTTTCCGCGCGTCTCTCTTCGGCTGCTTCTTCCCCGCGAGCCGCCTGCTCGTCTTCGTCGTCCGCAGTCTCGTCCGCTTGTTCGCGCCTCTTTTCGGGAGCAGCGGGCGGCTGCTTCTTCACCCCGCCTTCGACATCACGGTCCTCCGCGTCGGGCGGCTCACGCTCATCTTCCTCGGGTTCGGCGGGCGGCTCCTCCTCAGTCACCGGGACAACGACGCGCGCCTGTGGCGTGGGCGTCGGCGCGGGGGCCTGTGCCGTCTCCTCCGTGGCAGTGGGCTGCGCCGCGGCGGCGGGCGTCTGCGCCGCGCTGCGACTCCTGTAAAGACCTATGCCGATTCCGGTCGCCACGCCTATGCCGGTGGCGGCCAGTACGACGAGCGCTAAAAACGCCGGGCGCTTGTGGAAAGGGCGTGCGGCGGCGTGACGCGCCGGATAGGATTCCTGTTCGCCCAGAGGCACGACGGGCCGCGCCGTCATCGTCGCCTCGGCATCGAAGTGCGGGGTCGAAAGCGGCCTGTCGGGGTTGCCCCCGGTTTGGATAACGATTCGTCTTCTCTCTGCCATCTAAGTTTCTTGGCGAAGCAACGTCTCCGCCGACGCGTCGGATTGTAACCCGTTTCGGGCCAATCTCAGGCTGCAAAATCTAGGCCACCCGGCGGGGCGCGTCAATTACCGGCGTAACTGTTGCAAACGGAGGCCCGCCCCGCCACTTTTAGATGCCGCCGCGCCCGATAGCGTCCACCGGCTGTACGAAAAAAGCAGTGGTCAGTGGTCAGTGGCCAGTGGTCAGTTAAGAGAAAGCAGAAGGCAGCCGAGTGGGATTAACCCGGCTGCCTCTTTCTTCTGCTTTTAACTGACCACTGACCACTGACCACTGCTCTTAGACCTTTTGTCTTTTCGCGCGGCGGTCTTCGAGGACTTCGATGCTCTCTTTGACGCGCGTGTAGATGCCGTCGGCGTCGAGGCCGTATTTGGCGAGCAGGAGTTTCGCGTCGCCGTGCGTGACGAGGCGGTCGGGGATGCCCATGCGGACGACCCTGACTTGATCCAGAAGGCCGTTCTCTTCCAGGAGTTCCATCACGGCGGAGCCGAAGCCGCCCGCCAGGTACGCCTCCTCGACCGTGACGATCAGGCGCTTGGTGCGCGCCAGCGCCAACAGGAGCCCGGAGTCCAGCGGCTTGACGAAGCGCGCGTTGACGACCACCGCTTCGATGCCGTCCTTCGCCAGGTGCTCGGCCGCTGCGAGCGACGGGTGAACCATGGAGCCGTAGGCGACAACAGCTACGTCGCCCCCGCCGTCGCGCAGGATTTCGCCCTTGCCGATTTCGAGTAGCTGCGGCTCGCGCGAGATGTCACAGCCGACGCCGTTGCCGCGCGGGTAGCGCAGGGCCGCCGGGCCGTTATGCTCTATCGCCGTCAGCAGCATGTCGCGCAGCTCGCCCTCGTCCTTCGGGGCCATCAAGATCATGTTCGGCATCGGCCGCAGGTACGCGATGTCGAGCAGCCCGTGGTGCGTCGGCCCATCGGGTCCGGCGACGCCGCCGCGGTCGAGCGCGAAGGTTACGTCCAGGTTCTGGATGCAGATGTCGTGCATCACCTGATCGAAGCCGCGCTGGAGGAAGGTCGAGTAGATAGCGGCCACAGGTTTGAGGCCCTCGCAGGCCAGGCCGCCCGAGAAGGTGACGGCGTGTTGTTCTGCGATGCCTACGTCAAAACCGCGCTCGGGGAATTTTTCGAGGACGTAGTCCATGCCCGTCCCGTCAGGCATGGCCGCCGTCAGCGCCACGATCCTCTCGTCCTTCTCCATCAGCTCGCACATCGTGCGCCCGAAGACGGACGTGTAGGTCGGCGCGGTCGAGGACGACTTGACGGGCTTGCCCGTCTTCAAGTCGAAGGGGCCTGTCGCGTGCCACGCGTAATAGTTCTTCTCCGAAGCCGGGTAGCCTTTGCCCTTGGTCGTCAGCGCGTGGACGATGACGGGCGCGTCCTTGACTTGCTGCGCCTCGCGCAGGGCGGCGACGAGAGCGCGCGGGTTGTGGCCGTCAACGTAGCCTATGTACTTGAAGCCCAGCTCGCTCGTCAGAGCGCCTGGGAGCACGGCCGCGGCGAGCGCGTCCTTGACGGTCTTGGCCGCTTGATGAAGACGCGCGCCGAGCGCCGGGATGGAGAGCAAGGTCTCGCCGACCTCGTCCTTGAAGCGGTGATAGCCTTGCGCCTCGCGCAGGCGATTAAGATAGCCCGTGAGCGCGCCGACCGCGGGCGCGATGGACATCTCGTTGTCGTTCAGAAGAACGATCAGCCGCGTCTTCAAGTGGCCCGCCTGGTTGATCGCCTCCATCGCCATCCCGCCCGCGAGAGAGGCGTCGCCGATGATGGCGCAGACGTGGTGCTTCTCATTCTTGCGGTCGCGGGCAATCGCCATCCCGAGCGCGGCCGAGATGGAAGTCGAGGCGTGACCCGCGCCGAACGTGTCGTACTCAGACTCCTCGCGGCGCAGAAACCCTGAGAGCCCGCCGTACTGCTTGATGGTCGGCAACTGGTCGCGTCGGCCCGTCAGAATTTTGTGGGCGTAAGCCTGGTGGCCCACGTCCCAGACGACGCGGTCGCGCGGCGTGTCGAAGGCGTAGTGGAGCGCCACGGCCAACTCGACCGCGCCGAGGCTCGCGCCTGTGTGGCCGCCGATGCGCGACATGGTTTCGAGGATGTACTGGCGAATCTCATCTGCGACCCCTTGCAACTGCTGGGGCGCGAGGCGGCGCAAATCCGCGGGCGAGTTGATGGCTTGTAGGAGTTTCATTGCGTCAAATATTGTAGCGCGGGCTGCCGCCTTTTGCCATCTCACGAAAGCTTAACGTTTCGGTGTCGCCCTGCGCGCTGAGGACCTCCCTTTCATTCGCACCGCCGTGATTGCTTTGCCGTGCAAAGTGGTTTATACACCTCAGCGAACGGAGAGTCAATATGACTTCTCTCCTACGGTTTTCAGCCCCGTCAGGGGCGGCTGAAAATAGCCCAGCACTTCAGTGCTGGGTAACGAGTCGAAAACCAGTCGAGTCCCGTAGGGACGACAGAAATCTTCGGCCGTCCCTACGGGACTCAAATATTTTGTGGCTCAATTCCCAGCACTGAAGTGCTGGGCTGTTTTCGTAAAGTGCCTAGCGGGACTGATGGCGCGCGCTATCTCCCCTTCGGCAAATCCGGGAGGCTCTGCAAGACGCCGCCGCGGCCGACGAGCTTTTCGATCTCGTCGAGTTCGGTCGGCAGGAAGTCCGTGAAGTTCTCGTAGCCGTTTTCGGTGATGACGATCACGTCCTCGTAGCGGTAGTAAAGATTCTCCTCTGGAACCCAGAGCTGCGGGTCTATGGAGAAGACGTGGCCGGGCTTGAGGGGGCCGTCCTTGTAGCCGCCGTCGTCGTGTACGGCCATCCCGACGGGGTGCGAGAAGACGCCGCCGCCGGTCTCGACGAGCTTGCGCGCCGCCTGCTCGTAGACGGGTTTGGAAAATTTCGTCCGGCGAAAGACCTCCTCCATCGCGCTCGCCGCCTCGTCCTGAATCGACTTGGCGGTCACGCCCGGTCGGATGCGCTTCATGACGGCGTTGCGGTAGTCCAGGACGAACTGAAGCAACTCTCTCTGCGCGGGCGCGAACTTGCCGCCGACGGGCCACATCCGCGCGACGTCCGACGTGTAGTAGTTGTAGTCCGGCGCGAAGTCCATCAGGACTAGGTCGCCCGCTTTCAATTGATCCAGGTTGCGGTAGTAGTGCGCGTTCCAGATGTTTTGCGTGCCCGAAGCGGTGATCGAACGGTAGCCTTCGAGCCGCGCGCCGTGGGCCAGAAAGACGAAGCGCGCGGCGGCGTCCAACTGGTACTCGTAAGCGCCGGGCTTCGTGCTCTTCATGGCTTCGAGCAGGCCGAGGCCAGAGAGTTGTGAGGCGCGGCGGACGAGCGCGATCTCGCGCGGGCTCTTGACGGCGCGCAAGCCATCGAGTACGGGCGTCAGGTCGCGGACCTCCGCGCGCGGGAAGCGCGTCCGCAGTAGCTGTATGAAATTGGCCTCGCGCGAGACGCGGCCGTCCCAGTAGTCGAGCGCGATGCCGGCGTCGTAGCTCCAAGCCTCGTAGCGCTGCTCGGCCGAAGCCTCGGCAGGCGCGAAGGGCGTGTAGAGCGCGGGCGGCGGCGTCCCCTTCAACACCTCGCGCAGCCACGCCTCGTTCATCGCCTGCGTGCTCAAGACTTCGTCCACGCCCGTCAGCCTTTTGACCAGCTCCGCGTCGTCGGCCGAAAGAATCCTCCCTTCGCTCCTTTCCAGGCGCTCGTCGCGCGGCGGCAAAAAGAGCGTGGCCTTGCGCGAACGGCCGTCGAAGAGCAGGTACGAGTGCGGCGTCTCTACGCCTGAAAGGTAGTAGAACTCGTTGCTCTGGCGCGGCAGCGTAAAACCCCTGGCCTTCGGCCCGCCCTGGACGAGCGCCACAGAGTTTGGGCCAATTGCGTCGAAGAGTTTTTGCCAGCGCGCACGGAACTCTTCGGGCGGGAAATGCGGCTGGTAATACGGCGCGGCCTGCCCCGCGGCCCGCCCCGGCGCGAGCAGAAACATCACGAACAGGGAAAAGAATACGGCCGCAGACTTTGAGGCCCTTCCGCCGTTGAGGCTCATACACACACTCTCCCGTGAACAGCGTTCGACGATCTTTTTGTGATTGAGAACTTGATTGACCCAGCCGGAAACTGACGCGCGTAGAGTAGCAGACGCCTTGCCTCTCACGGAAGAATAAAAGCTCGCGCAGGGGGCTCAGGCTTCCGAGAATACAACCAATGCCGGACGTTTTCATCTAACTATAGCGCTGTATTTTTCGTTCACGTCAGGGCACTGTCCGTGAGGGCGGGGAAGCGGCGCGCAAGAAAATTTGCAAGACGGGCGTGAGAGGTAGAGAGACAGCTCTCCCTTCATTCATCTGCATACCCGAATCATCTTTCAAGGAGGGATACCGAATCCGCCGGTTCAGGATTCGGGCAATTTTATCATAGCTATGCAACGCGATTTCGGTCTCTGGCTGTTTGAAAAAAGGAGGGCGGCCGGGCTCACGCAGCGCGAGCTGGCGCGCAGGGTCTCCATCTCCAAGAGCTACGTCAGCGCGCTTGAGCGCAACGAGAGGCAGCCCGTGACGGGCCAGCCCGTGCGCCCCAAACTGGAGAAGGTCGATGCGCTGGCCGAAGCCCTCGGCGTCCCCATCGGCGAGGCGCGCCTGGCCGCGGGCTACGCCCCGCCAGACCTCAATACCAACCAGATGGACCAACGTCTCCTCAACCACTTCCGCGAGCTTCCAGAGAACGCCAAGCACGACGTAGCCGTCATGATCGAGGGGTTGTATCGAAAATATAAGAGGAAAACTAAAGAAGCGGTGAGTGATAAGTGACGAGTGATGAGAGCCACGCTCTTACTCGTCACTCAACGCTTGTCCGGTGAACTCGCGTAAGCGGCCTTCTATCTCGTCGCGGACGCGCCGGAAGACTGCCATCACAGCCTCTGCGTCCCCTTCGGCCGCCGCGGGGTCATCGAAACTCCAGTGTACGCGCTCGTACCTGCCTGGAAAGACGGGGCAGCGTTCGCGCGCGTTGTCGCAGACGGTGATGACGTAATCGAACTTTTGGCCCACAAACTCGTCCACGGATTTAGAGCGGTGGTTGGTGATGTCAATGCCCCGCTCGCGCATCGCCTCTATGGCCTGCGGCCTGACGAAACTCTGCTCGACGCCCGCGCTGAAGACTTCCACACGGCCGCCCGCCAGACACCGCAACAGCCCCTCCGCCATCTGACTGCGCGCAGAGTTTCCGGTGCAGAGAATCAGCACGCGCTTTTGCTCACTCATCCCTGGTTCCTTTCCCGTGCGGCATGACGACGCGTTCGGCGTCCGCAGGCCCTATGGGCACGAGCCAGCCAAAGAGCGCGGTCGCGGCGGCCGCGCCTATGATTTGCGCTGCGATGAAGCCCGGCGCGTCCGCCAGGCGTATGCCCGCGAAAGTATCGCTGGCGGAGCGCGCGAGCGTGACGGCCGGGTTGGCGAAAGAGGTGGAGGCCGTGAACCAGTAGGCCGCGGTGATGTAGGCGGCGACGGCGAATGGCACGACGACGCCCGCGCGCTCGCGCCGCGAGCAGCCCCAGATGACAGACAACAGCCCGAAAGTGGCGAGCGCCTCGCTGAAGAGTTGCGCCCAGCCGGCGCGCACGCGCGTGGACGCGAAGAAGACCGGCAGCCCGAACATGACGTTGGCACAGGCCACGCCCGCGAACGCCCCGGCCGTCTGCGCCGCGACGTAGGCCGGCGCGTCGCGCCACCGGAGCCCTCCCTGCGCGGCGTCGCAGAACGTGACCGCGGGGTTGAAGTGCGCGCCCGAAATCGGCCCAAAAGTTAGAATCAAGGCGACGAGCGCCGCGCCCGTAGCGACAGCGTTGGCGAGTAAAGTCAGCCCCACGTTGCCGCCGGCCAGCCGCTCTCCCATGATGCCGGAGCCGACGACCGCCGCCAGCAGCCCGGCCGTGCCGACCGCTTCGGCCGCAGCCCTTCGCGCTAAGGTCGCTTGCTCTTTATCACTGTGAGGCATAGTCCGACGTGCTGGTACAGCCGCAGGAAGCCGACGAGTTAACCCCGCACGAGTCGCCCTCGCCATAGTACGTGGGGAGGTTGTCTTTGTGAACGACGAACACCTCCCACTGGTTTCCGTCAGGGTCTGTGACCCAGGACTTATCTTGTAGCGCGTAACCGCAGACGATCCCCATCTCATCGCGCGTTTCAAAGCCCGCCGCCTGCCACCTCTCGCGCACCCGCAGCACCTCGTCGGTCGAGGCCACCTGAATCCCCATGTGAAAAAGCGCGCCGCTGTCTGCGAACGGCCTCTCGTTCAGGGTCAGGTTCAGCGGCGGACTGTCCACGTCGAACTTCGCGTAACGGGGCTTGTGCTTCGACGGCTCGATACCGAACATCCTGCGGTAGAACTCTACGCTGCTCTCCACGTCGCGCACGTTAATTGCGACGTGCGCCTTCGGGAGACTCTGTAACGCTGCTTCCTTCATCAAGCCCTCCTCTGTTATTCGCGTGTCTCCTCTTCCTTGCCGCCTGAATCCAGGCCCCTTGTGCGCGCCTCGCGGAACTGCGCCTCCACCCTGCCCGCGGAGACAGCCATCACGATTGATTGGACGGCCCCGATCTCGTCGTCCGTGATCCCTTCTTCCCTGGCAACGCCAAGGTAATGCTCCATTCAAGGATAACAGCCGAGCGCCATCGCCGCGGCCAGGTGGAGCATGAGCGTCGTCTTCGTGTCCAGAATCTCATTGTGGCGCGCGGAGCGGTAGAACTCCGCCCACGCACGCTTTTGTCTCTGAGGCAGTAACATATTTTCCCAAGGTCCTCAGCGCGAGAGCGTAATAGGCGACGCAGGGGCGCAGCAGGAGGTTGCGGCGGCAGGCTCTGTGACCACTTCGCCCGTCGTGGCGCAGACGTTTCGGCCGTCTGCGTCCGTCACGCAACAACCGGCCGCCGCGGTCGTCTCGGCCAGGTTGTCTTCGAGCACGACGAAGACTTCCCACTCGTTGCCGTCCGGGTCTTGGACCCAGGCTTTGTCCTGAAGCGCGTAGCAGCAGTCGGTCTGCATCTCGTCGCGCGGGACGAGCCCCGTCGCCTGCCACCTCTCACGCACGGCCAGCACGTCGTCGGTCGAGCCGACCTGAATCCCCAGGTGCGAGAGCGCGCCGCGTTCTCCAAACGGGGCCTGGTTCAAAGTGAAATTGAGCGGCGGGTTCTCGACGTTGAATTTCGCGTACCCCTTGCGCACCTTGCTCGGCTCAATGCCGAACAGCTTCTTGTAAAACCCTATGCTCTCTTCCACGTCCTTCACGTTAATCGCCAGGTGCGCCTTGAGCGCCCGCACCGTCTTCGCTTCCGTCCGTTCCATCTTCCAAATCTCCTCATCACCGGCCAGATTTCATATTCGCAGAGGCGAATATGAGCGGAGCATACACTCGCCCCACATATCTGTCAAGACATATTTGTTCCGGGTGTGCTAAAATCTTTTCATGAGCGGAAAGAGGAGTTTCGACGACGAGCTACTGTTCTTCCGGGCGCTGGCCGACCGCACCCGGCTGCGTTTGATTAACCTGATGGGCGACGACGAGGTCTGCGTCTGCTTCTTCGTCGCGGTGCTCAACACGAACCAGCCGAAGATTTCGCGTCACCTCGCTTACCTGCGCCGCGCCGGCGTCTGCGCCGCCCGCCGCGAAGGCAAGTGGATGCACTACCGTCTGGTCGAACCCGCGGACCCGCACGCCGCGCGCATCTTCGGCGAGCTGCGCGCCTGGCTCAAAGAGGACGCCGAGATGCGGCGCGACCGCGAGCGCCTCGTCAAAGTCTGCTGTGCCCCGCAGCCGCCCGTCCAACTGCGCGGCGCGCCGCGCCCCGCGAGTCTGGTCGCGTAGCCGAGTCTGTTTACGTCATGCTTTGGACAGCCGTCCTGTTTTTTGTCGTCGTCCCGCTCGCCGCGGTCTACTTCATCAGGATGATTGACGATGAAGTTGAGGAAGAGTGGTGGGCCAACTTTTCGCACGCAGAGGCGGGGCCGCCGGAGCGTCTAGGGGGCGAGAGCGCGCCGCGTTAGTGTTGACTGATTCGCGTGTTCCTCCGCTTTCAGCCTTGACAATCTAGCCTCGCGGGCTAGAATAATTTTTCGCCTGAATGAACAGGCGCTCGCGGAGATGTGGCCGAGTGGCTGAAGGCGGCGGTTTGCTAAACCGTTATGGGTCAAAAGCCCATCGTAGGTTCGAATCCTATCATCTCCGCCAGAATTGCAGTGGTCAGTGGTCAGTGGTCAGTGGTCAGTTATTCAGCTTACTGACCACTGACCACTGACCACTGACCACTTTTATTATGACTATTCGTGTTCGCTTCGCACCATCGCCGACCGGCTACCTGCACATAGGCTCCGCGCGCTCGGCCCTCTTCAACTGGCTCTACGCGCGCAAGACGGGCGGGAAGTTTCTGCTGCGCATAGAGGACACGGACTTGCAGCGCTCGACCGAAGCCTCCACGCGCTCGATCATAGAGGGCTTGGAGTGGCTCGGTCTGGACTACGACGAGGAGATCGTCTTCCAGTCCGACAACGCGCCGAAGCACCGCGCGGCCGCGCTCCGCCTCCTGGAAGAGGGCAAGGCTTACCGCGACTTCACGCCGAAGGCCGAGCGCGCGGACGCCACCGTCAAGCAGGGCATCGCCGACCGCGCACGCGCACAGGCCGCAGAGGGCGGCACGGTAGACCAGCGCGCCAACCCTTACCGCGACCTCTCTACAGAAGAGTCCGCGGCCCGCGCCGCTGCGGGCGAGCCTTTCGCCGTCCGCCTCAAAGTCCCGCGCGAGGGGCGCACGCGTTTCGAGGACGCTGTCTTCGGCCCGCAGGAGCGCGACTACGCGGAGATCGAAGACCTAGTGCTGCTGCGCTCCGACGGCCACCCGCTCTACAACCTGTCGGTCGTCCTGGACGACATAGAGATGGACATCACCGACGTCATACGCGGCCAGGATCACCTGACGAACACGCACAAACAGGTGCTGCTCTACGAGGCGTTCGGTGTCGAGCCCCCGCGCTTCGCACACCTGCCGCTCATCCTCGCGCCGAACAAAGGAAAACTCTCCAAGCGCAAGCACGGCGAGGTCGTGAGTCTGACCACTTACCGCGACCGCGGTTTTGTGCCAGCGGCGTTCCGCAACTTCCTGGCGCTCCTGGGCTGGTCGCCGGCCGACGAGCAGGAGATCATGACGCTCGACGAGCTGACGGAAAAATTCTCGCTCGCGGGCATCAGCCGCTCGAACGCCGTCTTCAATTTCAGCGAGTCGGACCCGCGCCAGTGGACAGACGCCAAGGCGCTCTGGATGAACGCCGAGTACATCCGCACGATGCCGATCAGTGAACTCTTCCCGATGGTCAAGGCAGAGTTGCGCGCGGGTAAGCTCTGGCGCGAGGAGTACGAGGAGGAGGAGCGCGAGTGGTTCGACAAAACCGTTGACCTGATTCGCCAGCGCTTCCACACGCTCAAGGATTTCTCCGGGCAGGGCCGCGCCTACTTCTCCGACGACTTCGATTTCGACGAGGCGGCCGTCAAGAAGAATCTGCTGAAGGAGCCGCGCCTGAAGGAACTTTTGCCCGCGCTGGCCGAGCGGCTTGAGCGGGTCGAGCCCTTTAACGCCGAGACGAGCGAGGCCGCGCTGCGCGCCTTCAGCGAGGAGGCCGACGTTAAGGCCGGACTTTTAATCAACGCCTCGCGCACGATGCTCACGGGCCAGTCGGTCGGCCCTTCCATGTTCGAAGTCTTCGACGTCGTGGGGCGCGAGCGCTCCGTCCAGAGGCTGCGAAGCCGGCTGCCCTGGGCGGACGCAGAGGCCGTGAGTTCCCTGATTTCTTAAGGAGTTAATAGATGCTGAAAAGATTTTTCTGCTGCCTGGCGCTCGCCTGCGTGGCGGCCGCCGCCGTCGTGGCCCAGAACGCCAACTCGTCCGGCACGACTCGAACGCGCACAACT
The DNA here is from genome assembly GCA_963848875.1 of uncultured Acidobacteriota bacterium. Lineage (GTDB taxonomy): Bacteria > Acidobacteriota > Blastocatellia > Pyrinomonadales > Pyrinomonadaceae > QHXM01. The sequence continues at coordinate 167,785 of CAWKFJ010000005.1, read as the reverse complement.
GCGGAAGCGCCGCAGGAAGAGCCCACGCCCACGCCGCGCGCCAACGCGAAGCGCAGGGCCGGCGCAGGAAGCCAGGACGACCCATCGTCGAAAAGCGTGCTCGACACCTTCAACGCGCTCATCGCCAGCATCGAGGCGGTGAACGTGGACGCCGTCACGGACGCTTACTGGAACTCGCCGCAACTCGTCCTCTTCAACAACAACGGCACGGTCACGCGCGGCTGGGAGCAGATGCGTACCAACCGCCAGAGTTCTTACGCGAAGCTCAAGGACGTGAAGCTCGTCGTGCGCGACGTGCGCGTGCAGATGCTCGGCCGCGACGGCGCGGTCGTCGCCTTCCTCTGGACGCAGTCGCAGACTTACGACGGCACGCCCGACACAGCGACCGGCCGCACCTCGCTCGTCTTCCGCCGCATCGGCAAGCAGTGGAAGGTGGTTCACGCGCACATCTCGCCCGACTCCCCGGACCAAACGCGCGTGCCTACTGCGGAACGAACAACGACGCCGACGCCTAAGCCGACGCCGTAGCGCGCGCGGGCGCTTGTGAGGTAAGCTTTAAAAAATTCTCTTCCCGATAGCCCCCATAGGTTAACGGTCGCGCGCCGTCGCCTCTCCGGCGGCACGCGCCACAGACGATTTCTGAAGGAGGCGTTACATGGATTGGATGAAAGACTTGGGCGGGCTCTTGGAGCAGTACAACGGCGCGCAGCCGGGCCAGGCCCCCGACACGATTGACGACGATTTCCAGCAGGTGGCGCAGACCGCGCCGCAGCCTGCGCTCGCCGACGGGCTGGCCGCCGCCTTCCGCGCCGACGAGACGCCGGAGTTCGGCCAGATGACCGCCAACCTCTTTAACAACTCCAACCCGCAGCAGCAGGCGGGCCTGCTCAACATGCTGCTGCGCTACGCCGGCCCGGCCATCCTCGGAAAGGTCCTGGGTGGCGGCGGCGGCGCGCCCGCCGGCGGCGCGGCCGCAGGCGGTGGTGGCGGCCTCTCCGACCTCATCAACATCTTCAGGGGCGGCCAGCAGCAGGAGGTGACGCCAGAAATGGCACAGCAGATTCCGCCCGATGCCGTGCAGCAGATAGCAGACAAGGCGCAGAAGGAAGACCCCTCGATCATAGACCGCATCAGCGACTTCTACGCCGAGCACCCGACCCTCGTCAAATCGCTCGGGACCGCGGCCCTGACTATCGCCCTTTCCAAGATCGCCCAACGCCAGTTCGGCAAGTAAAGTAAAGGTAAAAGGTAAAAGGCAAAAGGGAAGTAAAGAGCCGCGCGCTCATCTTCCCTTTTGCCTTTTACCTTTTTACTTGTGCCTTACTGAAACGAGTCTAGGTAGGCGGTGAAGCGGGCGCGGTCCTCGTCGCTGATTTTGGTGATCTGCGCGCCGATGAGGATGCGCGAGCCGGCGCTCCCCTCGTTGATGTGCTGGTAGCGCGCCGGCCTGACCTCCAACTCGACGGGGCCGGAAGGAAGATTCAGGACGAGTTGTAGTGTGTAGTCGTAGCCCATGTTGTAGAGCAGGCTCATACTCCTGGCCGAAACCAGCAGCGCGAGCCCGGACTCGCTGATGTCGCGCGTGTAGCCTATGAGTGGGAGTGTCTGTTCCTCGCCGTCGGCGCTCGTCTTCGTGGCGACGAGCAGCACCCTGAACTCCAGCTTGACCTTCTTGCGTGGGGCCGCCCGACGCTCGATGTTGAATTCCCACATGACTTCGTTCGATTCCTATGACGGGCCGAGAGCCGCGAGAACCCGCTCTCCAGACTGAAATTTGAGGAACTCGCAAGGAGCGTCAGGCTCGCCCCCTTCGATTCTGACGTTACCATTCAGGCGCGGCCGCCGACAAGGAGAAAAAGCCGCACACGAGTGACTCGCGTGCGGCCTTTCCGGTCAAGCGCCGGGATTGCCCTGTGTCACGTCGGCGGGCCGCTCAGGTACTAAGGAACCTCGCGCTCCACCTCAAACTAGGCTAAGATGCTCGTCCGTTCGAAGTCATCCGTCAGAAATTCCAAACCAGTCATCCAAGTAAAGTCTGATGAAAACCTGCCCGACATGCAATCGCACTTTTGAGGATACCTTCACCTTCTGTCTGGCCGACGGTTCTTTGCTTAACGCGCCGTTCAACCCGCAGGCTACCCTGGTGATCCCCGAACCGAGAGAAACCGGGCGACCGCCGACGGAGGAACTCGAACGCGCAGAGGAGACATGGCCGGGCCGCCGAGAACCCGTCGCCACACCCGAACCGGCACAGCAGCAAACGGAGTTTGAAACTGTTGAGGCGGGCCCGCCGAGAAGAGATGCGACAACCAGACCCGCGCGCAACTGGCGCCGGCTGTCATTGATGATTGGCGCTTTGGCGGCGGTCCTGATAATCGGCGCTGCCGTTTTCCTTCTCGGAAACCGGAACGACAGCACGCGTCAGAACCCTATCAACGCGAATGCCGCAACCGTTAACGCGGCCACGCCCGATTCCGCGAACACGACGAACTCCGTCAACTCGGAGGCAGCTTCCGACGAAGAGACCACTTCATCCGACGAACCAATTACGACGACCGAGAGTGCGGGCGGCGAGCCTCTTCCAGGCCCGTCACGGCCATCCACCAAAAAAGTACCGCGCGTCCAACCCACCGTGGCCCAGTCCAGTCGAAAAGAGACCGCCACAGAAGCTAAACCGACAGCTAAACCGACGAGACCTGCCGCTTCCGCCAGCCCTTGTGCCAATAAGTCTTATCCCGTCTGTGAGCCGGGCGAAAGGCTGGTGTGTATTGCGGCAACGGGCTCCTGGCAGTGCCGCCGCTCCCGCAGATGAGTCCAGCGCCGAACTTATTCTGACCTGAAAGGGAAAGGCCGCCCGCGACTCGCGCGGGCGGCCTTCCGGTGAACTGTTTGGATTGCCCTGAGCCTGGTGTGCCGCTGGTGTGCCGCTCTCAAGAAAAGCGCACTAACCAGCGTCACGTCTGGACAGAAAATCCCAACAAATTCGGGCTATCAGTCCAGTGGCTTAGGACTCAGCCACCTCACTGTGATTAGAACTCATAATTTTCTGGATCACCTCCTTCCCAGTGTTGCGGCAGATAATAGAGGACAATAAGTTGTGCGTCAAGCACATTTTTCATCCACTATCTTGTGGCTTTACCTTAAGCCCCGGCGCGCTCGAAAACGGCGCGCCCGGAGACGTAAACGGCGTGCGCGTGCTCGACTCCGAAAAAGTAGACCAGTTCGCGGTAGTCCGCGCAGTCGTGTATGCAGAAGTCTGCGAGCTTGCCCGCTTCGAGCGAGCCGAGGTCGTCCCCGCGGCCGAGGCTGTGGGCCGCGTTGATGGTCGCGGCCGTCACGCACTCGGCCGGCGTCATCTTCATGTGCGTCGCGGCGATGGAGAGCGCCATGGGGATGGACGGCGTCGGGCTTGACCCTGGATTAAAATCCGTGGCCAGGACGACCGACAACCCAGCGTCAATCATCTCGCGCGCCGCAGGGTAGCGCGTTGAGCCGAGCGCGTAGACAGAGCCGGGCAGGAGCACCGGCTGCACGTTCGCGGCTTTGAGGGCGCGGATTCCGTCTGCGTCCGTGTGCTCCAGGTGGTCGGCCGTTTTGGCACAGAGTTCTGCGGCGAGCAGCGCGCCGCCCGAGAGCGACAGTTGATCCGCGTGCAGGCGCAAGTCCAGCCCCTCTGCGCGCGCGGCCTGAAGGATGCGACGCGACTCTTCGACGGTGAAGACGCGCTCCTCGCAGAACACGTCGCAGAACTCCGCGAGCCCTTCGGCCGCCACGCGCGGCAGCATCTCGTCCGTCACCAGCCGGACGTAATCCTCGCGCCGGGCGCTGTACTCCGCGGGGACATCGTGCGCGCCTAGAAAGGTGGGGACGTAGCGGAGCGGCGTCTCCTCATCGAGCACACGGACGGCCCGCAGGATTTTCAGCTCGTCTTCGACCGTGAGCCCGTAGCCGGATTTCGCCTCGACGGTCGTCGTGCCCGTCCGCAGAAACCATTGGCCGTAGCGCCGGCCCGCCTCCACCAACTCTTCGAGCGAGGCAGCGCGCGTGCGCGTGACGGTCGAGCGTATGCCGCCGCCGCGCGCGGCGATCTCCTGGTAGGTGGCTCCACGCGAACGCTGCTCGAACTCGTCCGCGCGCGTGCCGGCGAAGACGGGGTGCGCGTGCGCGTCCACGAAGCCGGGCAGGCAGACGCGCCCGCCCGCGTCAAAGACCTCCGCGTCTGCTTCGACGAGCGGCTCGATCTCGCGGCGCGCGCCGGTTCTTTCGATTCTCTCGCCGCGGACGAGCATCGCGCCGTCTTCGATGAGGTCAAGCTCGCTCATCGCCGCGCCCGCGCGCGGGCCTCTCGCGGGACTGGCGAGCGTGACGAGTTGCGAACAGTTGATGACGGCAAGCTGGCCGGGCATATTCGTGGTCCGTTACGAGGCGGAGGAGGTGTGGTCGTGGACGATGCGCCAGTTCTTGCCGTCGCGCCGGAAGATGAGCGTGAAGCGGCCGTGCGGCTTGTCGGCGGCGCGCGTCAACTGCCAGCGCCCGTGCGCGACGGCCGCGTCCTTCGAGATGACTTTAATCTCAAGGTCCGAGAACTCAAGCGTGCCCATCTTCTCGCGCGTGTCGTATCCCTTCTTGTAACGGTCGTGTACGGTCTGCCAGCCGCGCGTCAAGTCGTCGCCTGAGACGAAGACGATTGAGTCGGAGCGGGCGTAGCCGTCCATGTAGCCCTCTATGTCGCCGCGGTTCCAGGCGGCCGCCTGCGCGTCCAGAACGGCGCGGATGGCCGCCTCGGCCTTCGCGTCACGCTTCTGCTCCTGCGCGCCTGCCGCAACGCACATCAGGAGGACGAGCGCGACGGCGAAAAGATGAGTTCGCTTCATAAGCTCACTTCGCGTGTGTGATGTTGGAAGAACGTGTAGGAATATACTTTCAACCGCCGCTTGGACGCCAGGTCAGAAGTAACGATAGTGGCCCGTAATGCGCCAGGCGAAGAGGACGTTTTCCAGGCGCGCGCCGCGTCCTATGTTGTGCATGATCAGGTAGCGCCCGGCCGCTTCAGACCAGGCGTTCGTGACGACGCCTATGTGATCCACGCCGCCGCCGAGGTCCCACGTTACGAGGTCGCCGGGCAGGTAGTCTGCGGCGTCCTGGCTGACGGGCAGCGCTTTACCTTTGCGCTCGAAGTAGCGCCGCAGGTTCGGGACGCGGCGGTGGTCTATGTTCGAGTCGGGCCGCTTCATGCCCCACCTCGTCGGGTAGGCGTTGAAGGCGCGCGCCATGTCCTCGTGAACCTCTTTTTGCAGATCGACGCCGCCCTTGCGGAAAGCGCGGACGACGACATCCGTGCAGACGCCGCGCTCAAGGGGAACGTCGCCTCCGGGGTAGTCAATTCTGACGTAAGCCGGGTCGTAGTAGAGGGTGTATTTCGGCTGCTCCAACGCAGCCTCCAGGGCCTGTCTCAAAGCGGGCGGGGCTTCTGCGGGCAGCGGCCGCACGCGAGTCTCTTTCAACGGTTCGAGACTTCGCTCGACCGCCGTGGGCTCGGCGGCCTGACGACAGGCAGGGAAAAGGCAGAGGGAGAGAGCCAGGCCCAGTAATAATTTTTTCACGGCTCGCGTAGGCATCGCTTCGACTGCCCGTCCAGACGTTTTCTAGCCGGCCCGCTTGCGTAACCATTCGCGCACGTCCTCTCGCATCGGCTCCGTGATCTCGTGGCCCGCGTCGTAAGCCCTGACCTCCACGTCGGCCGCGCGCCTGCGGAGTTGCTCCGCGTAATGGCGGACGCGCGCCGGCGGGTAATCCTCGTCGCGCTCGCCCGTGAGATGAAGCACGGCGGCGGGCGTTTGCCTGTAAAGCCCGCTCTCGTCCCAGTCGCCGGGTATCCCGCCGCAGACGCCGACGACCCCGCGCAAGCGTTCGGCGTGCGTGAAGGCGAAGCGGTAGTTGAGCGCGCACGACTGCGAGAAGCCCAGGAGAAAGACCCGCGCTCCCTCGGCCGCGCCCGCGTCCACGAGTGTGTCGATTAAATCTACGAGCGCGCGGTGGTGCAGCCGGATGGAATCCTCCGGGTGAAAGTTTGTCACCCACCCGAAGCCGTAGCGCAGCGGCCCGCCCTCCTCCCTTGGCTTCCGTATGTGCTGGTGAAAGCCTTGCAGCGAGGCGACGCTGAAACCCTCCGGGGCCATCAGCCGCGCCTCGCGCATCATCTGCCGCTTGCTCGCCCCGTAGCCGTGCAGCGCAATCAGGAGCGGGGCTGGAGTTTCGGGCGGCGCGTAAAGATCGTAATAAAGTTTTGTTTCGGCCTTGAGCGTGTTATCGGCCGAGAGTCTCTCGCCGGTCTGTTTCATATGTGCCTGCTCGCGTCCTGGGGTGTTTTCCTTTTTGGCACAGTATAACATCCGCCCATCCGGGGTGACCGGCGAAACGTTTCGCCGCCGAAGTTGATTGACAGGCGATAGCGGCAGGAATATTTTAGGGCCGCTGCACTTTTATCAGGGCCTTCGCGCTTCGTCCCCAGGCCCCGCGTGCCTGACCACATCACCTGGCATGCCTTTGCGAAGGAGTGAAAATGAAAAAAGGGTTCTTCCCGCCTAAGAAGGATTTCAGTTCCCTCTCCCTGAAAGACCTGCTGGACGCCCGCGACGCCTATCACGTGCATCTCGCGCACCTCGAAAACGTCATCTCCACAGCCGTCGGGAGGTATCGCATCCGCACTGAAGACCCGGACGCCTACCAGATCAAAGGCCCTGCTAAATGGCGCGGCCGCGAGAGCGCCCCGCCGCGCACGCTCGGCAACACGGTCGTCAAGGAATGGTCATGGCCCTGCCTGCTGGTCTTCGTCAAGGAATGGCTGGCGATAGAGGTCATCGCACGGCAGAACCCGGATCAGGTCGTTCCGAGTTTCCTCTACCTTTCAGACGGGAGGGTCGTCCCGACCTGCGTCGTCCTTGTGGAGAGACAGGAAGCAGCGCCGCCCCCGTTGCAGAACATCACCTTCCCCGAACATCTCATCGGCGGCGGCTACCCCGTCTTCACAGAGGTGCAGGGCCAGCAGCACATCGGCTCAATCGGCTGTCTCGTCACCGACGGCGACTCCGTCTATGCGTTGACCAACCGCCACGTGACGGGCGAAGAGAACCGCGAGGTCTTCACCTTCGTCGGCGGCAAGAAGATGCGCGTCGGCGTTTCGTCAAAGAGTCGTCTGGACGAGCGCGCCGCGCTCGGCAAGCGCCCCTTCAAGGAGGTGTACCAGGGCTGGCCCGGCGAGCGCTCTTATGTCAACCTCGACGCCGGCCTCATCCGCGTAGACGACCTGGACTACTGGACGTCGCAGGTCTTCGGCATAGGCGAAATCGGCGACCCCGTTGACCTCAACACAGACACGCTCACGCTCGACCTGATCGGCTGCCCCGTGCGCGCCTTCGGGGCCGGCTCCGGCGAGATGATCGGCGAGATCAGCGCCCTCTTCTACCGCTACAAGTCAATCGGCGGCTTCGAGTACGTCAGCGACCTGCTCATCGGCCCGCGCACCGAATCATCGAGCGAGTTCTGGAAAGCCGACCTGGACGAGGGAGAGAAGGACGCGGCCCTGCCGCCCAAGGACCGCGCGCTGCCCGGCGCGCAGGGCGTGATGAAAACGCGGCCCGGCGATTCCGGCACGGTCTGGTTCTTCGACCAGAACCTGACAGTCGAGAAGGCGCGCCGGAAAGGGTATGCCGGAGAGCGCGCCCGCCGCTTGCGGCCCATCGCGCTCCAGTGGGGCGGCCAGACGCTGATGGATAGCAAAGGGGAGTCGAAGGCCGAGTTCGCGCTCGCCACCTGCTTGAGCACAGTCTGCCGCGAGCTGGACCTGGACATCATTCCAGACTTCGACATCGGCCACAGCGAATACTGGGGAAAGACCGGCCACTACAAGATCGCGGCGAAGGCTTGCGAGCTGGTGACCGACCCGAAGCTGAGGAAGCTCTTGATGGCGAATGTCGAGAACATAGCCTTCGGCGACCAGGCGATAGAAGAGGGCGCGCTGCCCAAGCCCGTCACGCCGAGCAAGCCCAACCAGCCTTTCATCCCGCTCGCAGACGTGCCCGATCTGGTCTGGCGCGCCTCGCGCAAGCTGGACGACTCGAACCACTTCGCCGACATGGATCAGCCTGGCGAGGGCGCCCTCGCGGGCAAGACGCTGCTGGACATCTGCAAGACCCCCGCCAAGGTGGATATCTCGGTCTGGAACGAGTTCTATGACAGCATCGGAGTGGGCCGCAAGCGCGGGGCGCTGCCCTTCCGCGTCTGGCAGATTTACAACTTGATGGTCGAGTTCGTCCGCGCGAAGAAGGTGGCCGAGTTCATCTGCGCGGGCGGCGTCGTCTCGCACTACGTCGGCGACGCCTGCCAGCCGTTGCACGTCTCCTTCCTGCATCACGGGCGGCCCGGTCACCCCGTGGAGGAGAAAGTACACTCGGTCTACGAGACGCAGATGCTCGACAAGCGCGCCACCGAAACCATCGTCGGCATCAACGAGAAGCTCAAGGGCAAGAAGGCGAAGGCGGACATACAGGGCGGGCACGAGGCGGCCGTCAAGGTCATCGCACTGATGCGGAAGACGGTCAAAACGCTCCCGCCGCTCAAGGTCATAGAGGCGTTCAATGACGCGCCCTCCAACAACCGAATCCCACACATGTGGGACGTGCTCGGCGAGCGGACCATCACCTGCATGTCGGGCGGCTGTCTGCGTATGGCGTCGATCTGGGCGAGCGCCTGGAAGGAGGGCGGCGGCAGCAAAATCGGGAACACCAAGCTCGTCGCCATCAAGCAAGGCGTTCTGATGGACCTCTACAACGACAAGAAGTTTCTCCCGGCCTTCCGACTGCAAGACGAGGAGTTCGCCTCGGCGCTCACCTGAGGAAGACCGAAAGCGTGTACCGAGCTTGAAGGCCGCGCCGGCGTTGATGGCGCGGCCTTCAGTTCAAGTAACCGCCGCCATTCTCATCGCCGCCGTCACCTTCGCCCCCTATCTCCGCGCTCGTTTTCCCGGCGATCTCCGCGGGCGCGAGCGCTTCCTCTTCCAGGCCCCAAATCTCATACAGCTCCGGCGCGACTTCGGTGACGAAGCGCGACGGCTTCTGCACCACGGTCTGCCGGCTGTAGTCTGTGACCATCAGTGGATAAGTGATGTAGAGCTGCTCGCCGGCGCGCGTCAGGGCGACGTACCAGAGGCGGCGCTCCTCTTCTTCGCCCTCTGCGTCGCGCAAGCTTCGCGGGCTGGGGAACTTGCCGTCAGCGGCCCAGATGATGAAGACCACGCGCCATTCGAGCCCCTTCGCCTGGTGGACGGAAGTCAGTGTCAACAGCTCGTCCTCGTCCGAGCCCATCACCACGTCCTCGCCCGTCAGGGCTTGCTGAGCACTGTAACGCTCGGTCGAGAGCAGGGCCAATTCCGAGAGGAAGTCTTCGGTCGAGTTGTAGCGCGCGCTGTAGAGCGCGAGCTGGCGTATGTCTTCGAGCCGCGCCTCCGCGTTCTCGTAGTTGTCTGCGAGGTGCGCCTCGTAGCCGCGCGCGAGGATCAGTTCTATCTGACGCGAAGGGCTCCCGCGCGTCTCGTCCGCCGTCAGACTGTCCAGCAGCGAGAGAAATTCCGTCCAACCCGCCCCGCGCTTCGGCGCGGCCTGAAAGTCCTCGCGGCGCACGAGCGCCAGTGGGTCCGGCGCGTAAGCGAGCCGCTCCCAGATTCTGTTGGCCGTCTGGTTCCCCACCTGCGGAATCAATCTGAGGATGCGCTTCCACGCCAGCTCGTCGCGCGGGTTCGTGATGACGCGCAGGTAGGAGATGACATCCTTGATGTGCGCCTGCTCGAAGAAGCGCACGCCGCTGCGAACGCGGTAGGGGATGCCGCGGCGCGTCAACTCCAGTTGCAGTTCGAGCGAGTGGTAGTGCGAGCGGTAGAGCACGGCCATCTCTTCGAGCGCCACACCCTCGTCTCTGAGTTCCAGGACGCGCGAGGCGATGAAGGCGGCCTGCTGGTCCGCGTCGCGCGCAGGGATGAGCGCGGGGTTCAGGCCCTTCGACTTGCGCGCGGGGCGCAAGGTCTTCGGAAACTGTTTACGATTCGAGGCGATTGCTGCGTTGGCGAGCGCGAGGATTTCGGGTGTGGAGCGGTAGTTGGTCTCCAGGCGGTAGACGCGCGCCTCCGGGTATCTTTCGGGGAACTCGTAGATGTTCGTAAACTCCGCGCCGCGCCAGGCGTAGATGCTCTGCGCGTCGTCGCCGACGACCATCACGTTGCGGTGCTTGACGGCCAGCAGGTCAACAATCTCCGCCTGCAACTTGTTCGTGTCCTGGTACTCGTCCACCAGTATGTGCTGGAACTGGTCTGCGTAGAGCGAGGCTATGTCGGGCTTCTCCATCAGGAGGCGCTTCCAGTTGAGCAGGAGGTCGTCGTAGTCCATCACGTTGCGCTCGCGCTTGCGCTCCATGTAGATGATGTCCACGCGTTTGACCGCGGCGGTCAGCGGCTCGAAGTGCGGGTAGCGGCGCGCGAGCACGTCTTCGATAGGCCGGTCGGTGTTGTTGGCGAAGCTGATGACGTCCTGCAAGACTTCGGTCTTGGGGAAGCGGCGGGCGCGCGTGTCCACACCCGCCTCGTCCACGCAGGCGGCGAGAAAGTCGCGCGCGTCCTCGGAATCCAGGATGGTGTAGTTGGCCTCGTAGCCGATTGACGCGCCGTGGCGGCGCAAGACGAGGTTGGCGATGCGGTGAAACGTCCCGCCCCAGACGCGGCGCACGTCGCCGCCGCTCGTCAACTGCTCGACGCGCGAGAGCATCTCGCGCGCCGCGCGGTTCGTGAAGGTGGCGAGCATGATGCGCGAAGGAGCGACGCCCTGCTCGACGAGGTAGGCGACGCGGTAGGTGATCGCGCGCGTCTTGCCCGAGCCCGCGCCCGCGACGACCAGCGCCGCGCCCGCCGGCGCGAGCGCGACCGCGAACTGCTCCTCGTTCAGCTCCGCGCGGTAGCGCGCCAGCCTGTCCGGCGCTCCCTCCCCACGTTTGATGACGTAGCGTGTCATGGCCTCTCTGCTGCCCTGGCTTATAACACGCGGGCGCGTGACAAGGGAATAACTGAGTTTGATTCGGCGGCGCTTGCTTTGCATTTGCGCGTGATGAAAGTTAGGATGAGTTTCAAACTTTCAGCCGAGCGCAAAGAGAGGTTAAGAGCGATGAAATTTCCAGGCGGCATGAACATTCAGCAGATGATGAAGCAGGCGCAACAGATGCAGGAGAAGATGGCGCGCGAGATGGAGGAGCTGGTCGTAGAGGCTTCTTCGGGCGGCGGCGTCGTCACCGTCCAGATGAAGGGCACGCACGAAGTGACCGCCATCAAGATCGACCCGGAGGCCGTCAAGGAGGACGACCTGGAGATGCTACAGGACATGATCGTCGCCGCCGTCAACGAGGCCAACCGCAAGATTGACGAGGCCATGAAAGGCAAGCTCGGCGGCATGCTCCCGCCCGGCCTGGGCGGTCTATTCTAATGATTGAGTACGCGGAGCCTGTCACCAAACTGATTGACGAGTTCAAGCGCCTGCCGGGCGTCGGGCACAAGACGGCGCAGCGGCTGGCGTTTCACATCCTGCGCGTCCCCGAAGCGGACGTCGAGCGCTTCGTAGAGGCGCTGCGCGAGGTCAAGCGGCGCATAGTCTTCTGCACAATCTGCAACAACCTGACAGACGTAGACCCTTGTCGTTTCTGTGCCAGTACGGGGCGCGACCGCTCCATGATCTGCGTGGTCGAGGAACCTTACAATCTGGTGGCCGTGGAGAAGACGCGGAGCTACAAGGGACTCTACCACGTCTTGCACGGGAGCCTCTCGCCGATTCGCGGCCTGGGGCCGGACGACCTGCGCCTGGCGAATCTCTTGCCGCGCCTGAAGCCTGAGAATAACGAAGGGGTGGAGGTGAGCGAGGTGATTCTCGCCACCAACCCGAACACGGAGGGCGAGGCGACGGCCAACTACATCAGCCGTCTCCTGAAACCGCTCGGCGTGAGAACGACGCGCATCGCCATGGGCATGCCCGTCGGCTCCGACCTCGAATACGTTGACGAAGTGACCATGGACAAGGCGCTCGCCAACCGTCATGAAATATAGTGGTCAGTGGTCGGTGGTCAGTGGTCAGTTAAAAAACTGATCTCGCTGACCACTGACCACCGACCACTGACCACTGCTTTTAGAATCTGACGTGTTCCTCCGACATGCCGTCCTTGCACTCCTTGCAGTCGTCGGAGGTGTCGTACATGGGCGACTCGAAGTCCACGAGCGACTTGATGGGCACATCGCCTATCCTGTCGGGCGCGGAGGTGAAGCGGACGATTGTGCCGCAGCCGATGATCGGCGCGCCGAGTTCCTTTAAGAGCCCGACGGTCTCCTCTATGGCCCCGCCGCTGCGGATGATGTCGTCCACGATGATGCAGGGGTTGACCTCGCCCTGGTTGACGTACTGGCGGAACCTGCGCTTGCCGTCCTCCTTCTCGGCCCAGTAAATCTGCTCGGCGCTCAGGGCCTCGCGCACGCCGAAGCCGACGGGGATGCCGCCCGACGAGGGGCTGATGACGGCCACCTTCGGCAACTGGCTGGAGATGTCGCGGTCCACGCGGAACTTGCGCGAGAGCGCGACCGCCAGCACGCGCGCCGTGTCGTAGTAGCGAAAGGCGAGCGGCATCTGGAAGTAGTGCGGCGTGTGCTTGCCCGACGGGTAGACGAAGTGGCCTTCGCGGTAAGCGCCCGTGCGCTTCAGAATCTGCATCACGGCTTCTGGCGACGGAATCAGATTTACCATTCCTTTTGTCTCCGCAAGAATTTAGAGTGCTGAGTGCTTTTTCGGCGCGCACAGCATACATCAATCGGGCCGCTTTGCTCCATTGCCGAGGACGCGGGCGATGATTTTGCGCTGGTCGCGCGAGAGCGCCGCGGGGAACTGGTCGAGCGCGTACCAGTCCGCGCTCTTGATCTCCGCGTTGCGCTCGCCCAACGGGCCGCCCGGCCGGCAGCGGAAGATGATCTCGACCTGGCGCAGCTCCACGAGCGTCCGCACGAAAGCAATCTCCGCGCTCTCAAGCTCCAGCCCTATCTCCTCGCGCAACTCGCGGCGCAGCGCCTCCTCCGGCTGCTCGCCCTTCTCCATGAACCCGCCCGGAATGCCCCAGCCAGACCCGGCGCGGAAGAAGTGCTTGAGCAGCAACACGCGCCCCTGCTCGTCCGTCACCACCGCCCCGGCCGTCACCGTAAACCGCGGCTCGAAGAGACGCACCCCCAACCGCCGCACACCCCTCGGCGCGCGCCGCCACAGGGCCACCAACAACTTTTTCAGCATGCGCTCGCCAATATAAAGGCAAACGGTCAAAGGTGAAAGGCAAAAGTTAGACGGGAGAAGCGTGGAGGCGGGATAAAGAGACGCGCGGCAAGTCCTGACAAGGATAACGGCCGGGGCGAGTCGGTGAAACTCTCCTTGCCCCAAATCAGAATCCTTGTCCGAGTCTTGCCGCGCGACACCCGCGTGGGGTGAGACTTAATTGGCCCAGTCGCCGGTGAACCGGAGGCTGTCGAAGTGCCGTACGAAGAAGGGTTCGAGCGGCGTGCCGTCAGCTTTCCGCGTGTAGGCGAGGAACTGGTCGGCCGCGATGCCGCCGTCCGTGGGGTCCTTGACGACGGGGCAGATGGCGTAGGCCGCCCCCTCAGAGCCGTCCGGGTTGCGCAGGCGCTTGGCCGCGAGCCCCTTGCTGAAGAGCGTGTCCAGCTCGCTCAGCGTCTTGATGATCGGCGTGCCGTCGAGCGCCAGGCCGTTGCGCTTCTGGAGGTCTGCGAGAATCTTCTTGCCTTCGGCCGTGTTGAAGGCGCGCGGGGTGTAGCTGACCCAGACGTGCAGCCACAGGCCGAGCGGGTTGTTGCTAAAATAGCCGTTGCGCATGTCCAGCAGAACGGACTGGCGCAGGTTGCCCAGGCCGACGGGGTTGCCGTCCTTCGTCGGGAAGACATACTCGATCATGTTGTCTGCGATCTGGCGGGCGCGCTGTCCGGCCGCGTCCTTCGTGAAGCCGTCGTTGGGGACTTCGCCCATCACGGTCCAGAAGACGGGCTTGCCGCTGTGGTCGTAGGCCGGGAGCGTCAGGAGCGCGCGGACATCGCGCTGGTAAGAGAAGAAGGGCACGTCAACGACCGCGAGGGGCGCGACCGCCTGACGGCGCCCGCCGATCTTGGCCGGGTCAACGCCGTTCTTGCGGTAGAAGGCGTCTGTGAAGTCGTAAAGGCGGTTCTGAACATCAGCCCGCGCGACGAGGGGTGCGGCGGCGAGCATGAGCAGCGCAGCCAGTGCGAAATTAACCAAAACACTCTTTTTCAAGATTCTTGCTCCTTCAAATTATTGCCCGCTTCTCACCGTCGGGGGCCGGCGGGGTTTCTGTCAGCCTGTGGACAGAGCGCGCCCTCGCCCTGGAAATACAATTGGCCCGAAATTATTTCTACGGAATATAATCCGGCGGGAGATGGGCTTGAGAGTCTGGCATGAAAATCGTCAGCTTCGGCGCGGCGCGCAACGCCCGAAACTTTTGCTTTTACCTTTTCCCTTTTGCCTTTATTATTAGCCGCTGAAAGCTCTCTTCCGCCATTCGTCCAGGGCAAAGGATTAAGCACAGCTCATGTCAGCTAACGCGACCGACACGCCGAAGACCACTGGAGCCGCGGGCGCCGCCGAGCAGCCCGCCGTGCCGAAGAAGATTACCAACGCGCAGACCGTCTGCAACGTGAAGAACGAGAAGGGCAAGCTCTGCAACGGCCACATCAAGCAGGCGCGCACGGGGGGCGAGCCGTCCGAAGTTCACCTGCGCGGCGACGACGTGCTCTTCAAGTGCCAGACGTGCGGCACGCTCTACATGGGGCCGCCGCTCGGCCACGTGCGCGACCCCCTGAAGCAGCAGCGCTTCGTCGAGAACGAGCTGTCGGCGATTCTACAGGCGGCCGGCGGCACGCTCCCCGCAATCGTCAAGAACGACCGCGGCGTCTTCGTGCTCGCAGAGGAGACGGCCCACGCGCCCGCCCCCGCCGCTAAACCTGCGCCGGCCGCGGCCAAATCAGCCGGCGCGGCCTCCGCTAAAACTGAAGCGCCGAAGGCCGCGCCCGCTGCCGCTAAAGCTGAGGGCGCGCACGCCGGCGGCGCTTATCCGAACCCTTCGGATACTCCGCTCGGGCCGATTCCAGGCGCGGACGGCCCCGTCCCCGGCGAGACGCGCGAGCAGAAACTGGAACGCCTGCGCGCGGTCGTCGCAGAGGCCAAGCGGCGCAAGGCGCTCTTCGACGCGGGCGACCCCACAGCCATGCCCAAGTCCGCTTCGACTTCTGGCACAGATTCTTCCGCCCAGGCCGACGCACACCGCCCGGCCGCAGAGGCGCAGGCCGCCACGGGCCAGGCTTCGGCCGCGCCCCTGAGTTCGGCCGCCGCGACCGCTTCTCCCGCCGCCGCGCCCGAAACGCCCGCGGACCTCGCGCCCGACGCAGCGCCCGCCAAGAAGGCCGCCCCCGCGCGCCGCGCGACTCCCGGCGGCACGCTCTACCGCGCAGACTACGACACGGGCCCCGTCCCCGGCGAGACGCACGAGGAGAAGATCGAGCGCCTCAAACGCGTCGTCGCCGCCGCCAAAGAGCGCGCGGGGAAATGAAGGCGGCGCGAAGGTGTAAGGCAAAAGAGGGTAGTGGGTCAGTTTGGAGTTGAGTGTGAGGCAGGTCAGACTCACCGCAGAGACGCAGAGAGCGCAGAGGGGGCGCAGAGAGTTGACTCAAGCCTCTGCGCCCCCTCTGCGTCCTCTGCGTCTCTGCGGTGAACGCCATATTGGCACACACTCTTCTTCAAACTGACCCACTACCCAAAAGAGTAAAGCACACGCATTCCCCCTCTCCTGGATGCGACCTGCGGGTTCGAGCGGGTCCGACTTTCATTGGCCGGGCCTTCTTCTCAAGCTAAACATTCTCTCTTTTTTCGCGCTCGCACGGTATTTCCATGTGTGTTGCGGCACACTGTAAGGCTGGTCGTCCCGTCAATTCCACTCTCGCTCGGCGGGCTGTCTTCAATCAATCGTCGTTACAGGTCTTTTTCCGGCACGCACGACGAGCGTTGCGCGTCCCCCACGGAGGAGCTTTCCATGAATGTCACCCGATTCAAGATCATAGGACTTGCGCTCACGCTGGTCGTAGGCGTCGTCATGTTTCTGACGCCGGCGAGTTCGGCGGGCGGAGGCGATAACCCCGTGCTGGACGCCCAACTGTCTGCGGTCCTCAACCAGCACGGCTTCACCGGCAGCGTCGGTCTGAGCCTCGAACAGAGGCTGGGTCGTAAAATTGACAAGCATCTCGCGGACCTCGGCCGCAATGCTTTCCACGACTCGCTGCTCGGCTTGAATAACGACAACTCCTGCGCCGGCTGCCACGCCGCGCCGGTGGGCTTCGGCGACACGCAGTCTATCGCCATCGGCGTGGATAACAACGGCGTCGTCGGCCCGGAACGCACGGGGCCGCGCAACCAGCGGCGCGCGCCGATGATTCTCAACAACGTCTTCTTCCCGGCGCTGATGTGGAACTCGCGCTTCAACTCGGTTTCGGGAAACCCGTTCGACAACAGCCAGGGCTTCCAGTTCCCGCTGCCGGAAGGTTTTGCACTTTCGGGCCTTCCTCACCTGCTGACGGCGCAGGCGTTTATCCCGGTCACGGAGAAGCCGGAGATGGCAGGCTTTCACCCGTCGCTGCCCGGCACTAACGACGGTATCCGCGAAGCGGTGGTGGCGCGCTTAAACGCCAGCCGCGAGTATCGAAAACTCTTCGGCCAGATTTTCCGTGAAGTGAAAAACGGCGCGCCCGTCACCTATGAGATGCTGGCGCGCGCCATCGCCGAGTTCGAGTTCACGCTCGTCTTCGCTGACGCGCCGCTGGACAAGTTCGCGCGCGGTCAGAAGAACGCCATGACCGACGACCAGAAGCGCGGCGCGCTGCTCTTCTTCGGCCAGGCCAACTGCGTGAGCTGCCACGCCGTCTCCGGGCAATCCAACGAGATGTTCAGCGACTTCAAGCAGCACGTCGCGGGCATCCCGCAGGTTACTCCGGCCGCGGGCAACGTCACGTTCGACGGCCCCAGCGCGAACGAGGACTTCGGTCTTGAACAGGTCACGGGCAATCCGAACGACCGCTACGCTTTCCGCACCTCGCCGCTCAGGAATCTGGCGCTCCAACCCAGCTTCTTTCACAACGGAGCTTTCACGCGATTGGAAGACGCCGTGCGCTATCACCTGAATGCGGTCGGACGAGCGCCGAGCTACAATCCGGCCGCCGCGGGTCTAGACGTAGACTTGCGAGGGCCGCGGGGGCCGGTCGGGCCTGTGCTGGCGCGCATTGATCCACAGCTCGCGTCGCCGGTCAATCTGTCTAACGCGCAGTTCCGCCAGCTCGTCGATTTCCTGCGTCACGGATTGCTCGACCCGAAGGCTAATCCCAAAGAGCTGCGTAAGCTGATTCCGGCCAGGCTACCCAGCGGCCGGCCGGTAGCCACGTTCCAGTAATCACACGGGCGGCGAATCGCACACTCGACGTGATCCGCTCAAGCCCAAATAAGAGAGCCGGAGGACAATGCCTCCGGCTCTCTTATTTTCTCCTCCGCCCGCAACGTGGTTCACATCCCGCGCAGCGTCTTGAGCCTCTGGACGGCGTTGGCGTTCGACGGGTCCAGCGCCAGCGACTTCTCGTAGTTCTTAATCGCCAACTCCTTCTGCCCCTTGTCCATGTAGGCTTCGCCGAGGCTGTCCCAGACGTTCGAGGATTTGGGGTAGGCTTCCGTGTTCAATTTGAAAATCTCTATGGCGTGGTCGAGCCGGTTCATGCCGATCAGGCGGTAGCCGAAGCTGTTCACGACGCCCTCTACGTTGACGTAGGCGTTGGCCGGGTCCGCCGCGTACTCGCGGAAGCGTTTGGCGGCGAGCGCCACGTCGTTCGCGTCGAGCGCCTCCAGCAACTGCGCCGTCAACTCCTGCTTCGGCGTGTAGCCGAGGATGGCCTTCATCGCCGGGTCGTTGTTCGTGAAATAGTCCGTCGAGGTCAGCTCGGCGGCGATGTGCGGCCCCGTCCACTGGCGGCGGTCGCGCGGGTCAAGGTTCTGCCACCAGAGCGTGGAGGCGCGCACGACGAGCCCGCTGTTCGGCAGCTCGATGCGGGCCGAGTCGCCGTAGAAGTTGACGTTTTCTCCCGTTGGCTCGCCCACGAACATCGTGTTCGTGTACTTCTCAAGCTCGTTGACCAGATTCTGCGCCGCCGAGAACGTGTGGCGGCTGATGATCGTGAAGAGCTTGTCGGGGGCGTCCACCTTCGACTTGATGAGGCCGACGATGAGCGGCTTGTTAAGATAGTTGTTCCCGCCGCCGTTCCAACGCAGGTCGAGCACGAAACGCTCGACAGGGTTTTTGTCTACGAACTCGAAGAGCCGCTTCGTGAAGGCCGCGAACGTCTCTTCGGGTTTGTCCATCACGCCGTTGAACTGCACGTAGACGGTCTTTGAATCCGCCAGGTACTCGTACCAGAAAAGGTCGTTGACGTTCTTGAGCCACAGGGGCGCGGGGGCCTGGGCCGCGTCGCGCGCGTCCGCCCAGCCCGCGGGCTTAACGAAGTCCCAGGTGTTGTGAACGGGCGCGCTGACTCTCATCACAGGGCTCAACTCGACGGTCATCTGCTTGCCGTTCTTCTCCAGCACGAACTGCGCTTTGTCCATGTCCTCGACGATGCCGAGGGCTTGCAGGACTTCCGGCATGACCATGGCGAACGGGGCGGACGCCTTGAGGCCGAACTCGTTGTCGCGGTCGTGGAAGATCAAACCCTTGATGGCGTCGTAGACCTCGTCGGCGCTCTTGGACCCAATCTTCACGACGCGCGCGCCGACCGCGTCGGCGTGCTCGCGGTCGGCCGTGAGGACGAAGAGGCCGTCCTTGAAGAAGTAGAGCGAGAGCGGGTAGGAGCGAAAGCCGATTTTCGGGTCCCAGAGCAGGCCCGCGACGCTCGTGTGGCCGTCCTTGACCATCGCCACGATGCGCATGAACTCGACGATCACCTGGTTGCGCGTCATGGTCTGGATGCGCTCGTCAAGGCTTTTGACCGCCGCCTCGAACTGCTCGCGCTTGACCGTGTGGAAGAGGTTGCGGTGACGCAAGGGCATCTCTGTGGCGAGGACGCGCAAGTCCGCGCGCCACTTTTCGGCCTCGGCGGGGGTGAGCGCCGCGGCGACAGACCGGCTGCTCTGCGCGCTGAGCGGGGCGGCCATAAAGGCTAGGCACAGAAGCGCGCCCGCAAACAGCCTGCTGATTCTCAACATAGTCTCTCTCCTCTGTAAGGGCGGTAGAGTTTTTGACCTGGGTTCGGGATGAAAGTCGGAAACCCTCTCGATTCTCTCAACCTTTACGGCCGCCGGGCCGCCGAAGTTCGCAGAGATTCGGGCGCGCGTCCAAAAATTTGTCGGAGGTTTTTCAGTCCGTAGTGACCTTATCTTCCGCCCAGTAATCCGGCGACTCCTGCGTCTCCGGGTCGCGCCGCTCCATCCAACGCTCCGGGCGCTTTAGCTCGTTGAAGCCGAACTTGCGGTAAAGCTCCTGCGCGTCCTTCGTGGCGAGCGTCCAGCGGCGGAAGCCGCGCAGGTCCGGGTGCGACAGCATCACTTCGACGAGCCACGTTCCCAGGCCGCGCCCACGCGCGCTCTCCAGGACGAACA
The DNA here is from genome assembly GCA_963848875.1 of uncultured Acidobacteriota bacterium. Taxonomy (GTDB): domain Bacteria; phylum Acidobacteriota; class Blastocatellia; order Pyrinomonadales; family Pyrinomonadaceae; genus QHXM01. Next base: position 148,016 of record CAWKFJ010000005.1, on the reverse strand, counting down.
CGTCCGCCACCCACGCGAAGGTCGCGTAGTCCGTCACGACCCGCGCGAACCCTATCTGCTTGTCACCCTCGTAGAGGCCGAACGGGACCGAGTTCTCAATTGAGCGGCGGACTGTCTCCGGGCTACGGCCCACGGCCCAGTAGGACTGGCGGCTCAGATAGTCGTGTATCACCGCGAGGTCTAGCCGCGCCCTGTCAGTGCTAATGACGTACTCGCCCCTGCGCTCGTTAACAATCGCCTCTTCGACTCTAGCCATGCTTCATCCTCCGCAGCACTATCACGCCGATGCCGGCCATGATGCACGCCCCGCCGGCCACGATTCGCCAAGTCAATTGCTCGCCGCGCACCATCATCCCCAGGCTGACCGCGATCAGCGGCGTCACCAGCGCGATCAGCATCGTCTTCGTCACCTCCATGTGACGCACCAGCCAGTAGTAGAGCAGGAACGCGACGGCCGAGCCCACGAGCGCCAGGTAAAAAAGCGAGAAGAGCGCCATCGGCGTCCAGCGCAAAGCAAACGGGTTCCCCTCGTAGACTGTGCCAATAATGAGGAGCGGGACGAGGCCGAAGAGCATCTGCCCCGCGGCGAGCACCGCGTAATCCAGTTTCCCGCCGCGCGCCTTAACCAGCACGTTCGAGTAGGCCGCGCCGAACGCGCCGACGACAATCGCCGCGCTTCCCCGAAACGCGTCCGAGCCTTCAGTCCCCATCTGGTCGGAGAAGATGAGCGCGACCCCAAAGATGCCGAGCACGACGCCGACCAGTTTCGGCGCGGTGATGCGCTCTTGCGGCAGGTGCAGGTGCGCGAGCACGAGGCCGAAGACAGGGATGATGGTTTGCAGGATGGCGGCCAGCCCCGAAGAGGTGCGCTTCTCGCCCCAGAACAGCAGGCCGTAGTTGACCGTGAAGGCCAGCAGCCCCGTGCCCGCGATTAAGCCCCAGTCGCGCCAGGCGGTCGGCAGCGGCCTGCGGCGGACGGCGACGACCGCCGAGAGGATGAGGACCGCGATGACGAAACGTATCCCTGCGAACGTGAACGGCGGCAGGTCGTCGAGGCCGAGCTTGATGAAGAGCCACGTCGAACTCCAGATGAGCGCCAGGACGAGCCAGACCAGCACGGGCAACTTTGAACGGTGCGTCAAGGCCAGGCGGCGCGGCCACCTCTTTCGCGCTGCGGCGGGAACTTCCGGCGGGACGACCGGCGCGACCGGCTCCGCGACCAACGTGCTCTCATCTAACGACTGTGGTGACACGACAGACATCATAAACCTCCCGCCCGCCCTTTATGAAATTCCGCGTCCGGCGAGCCCGGTTGTTAACATTAAGTTCGGGCCAAGTTCAGACGGATGTAACACGCCTCGCTTACCCTTCAATGTTTCTAACCTGATACTCGAAGGAGACAACTCCATTGCTCCCCTTGAAAAAATTCGCGCGCGCGGTAGGCGCGCTCCTCTTAGTCTCGCTGCTCGCGCTCTCTTTCAGTTGCAAGGGAGGCGGCGGCTCAGGCGGAGGCGGTGGCACAGTTCGCCTCAACGGGATGGGCGCGACCTTCCCCAAGCCGATTTACGACAAGTGGGTGAGCGAGTACGGCAAGGTCAATCAGAACATCCAGATTGACTACCAGTCGCAAGGCTCCGGCGCGGGCATCAAGGGCATACAGGCGCAGACGGTTGACTTCGGAGCCTCCGACGCGCCGATGAGCGACGCAGACCTCAAGGCCGCCCCCGGCGAAATCCTGCACGTCCCGACCGTGCTCGGCGCCGTCGTCATCACCTACAACCTCTCCGGCGTCTCGCAGCCCTTGCAGTTCTCCCCCGAAACGCTCGCCGACATCTTCCTAGGCAAGATCAAGCGCTGGGACGACGCGAAGATTAAGGCGGACAACGCCGGCGTCCAGCTCCCCGCCGAAGAGATACGCGTCGTCTACCGCGCCGACGCCAGCGGCACGTCCGCCGTCTTCACCGAATACCTCTCGGCCATCAGCCCCGAGTGGAAGGAGAAGGTCGGCGCGGACAAGTCGCCCAAGTGGCCCGTCGGCCAGGGCGGCAAGGGCAACGAGGGCGTGATGGGCCAAATCAAGCAGCAGCCGAACACGCTCGGCTACACGGAGCTGACCTACGCCCTGAACGCCAAGCTCCCGGTGGCGCGCATCAAGAACGCGGCGGGCAAGTTCGTCGAACCGTCGCTCGACGCCATCACGGCCGCGGCGGCCGAGTCCGTCTCGAAGATGCCGGCCGACCTGCGCGCCTCAATCGTCAACGCGGCGGGCGAGACGGCTTACCCGATTTCGAGCTACACCTACCTGCTCGTCTACAAGGAGCAGAAGGACGCGGGCAAGGGCAAGGCCCTCGTGGACTTCCTCTGGTGGGCGCTGCACGACGGGGAGAAATTCGCCCGCGACTTACAGTACGCGCCGCTGCCGCCCGACATCGTCAAGCGCGCCGAGGAGAAGATCAACTCCATAACTAACGGCGGCAAGCCGCTCCGTGGACAATGAAAAATTAAAAATTAAAAATGCAAAATTCATGTGGACAACCACATTTTAATCGAAAGCGGTTTCAGCCTCACTTTTGAATTTTTCATTTTTAATTTTGCCTTCTTATGGCGAGCCCACAGGCAAAACTCCCTTCCCCGGCCGACGAGTTCGGCGCACGCGCGCGTCGCTGGGACTGGCGGCGCGCTCTCTCGCCGACGGGCAGCACGGGCGACGCCATCTTCCGCGGCCTCCTCTTCCTGAGCGCGCTTGTCATGCTGCTCATCGTCGGCTCGATGATCGCGGCGATGTACTCCAACTCGCGCCTGTCCATCAGCGAGTTCGGCTGGGGCTTTCTGACGGGGCGCGAGTGGAATCCCGTGCGCCACGAATTCGGCGCGCTGCCCTTCATCTACGGGACGGTGATGTCTTCCATCATCGCGCTCGTCATCGCCGTCCCGCTCTCTCTGGGCGTCGCCATCTTCCTGGTCGAGCAGGCCCCGGCGCGTGTCGCGCGCCCCGTCGGCTTTCTGGTGGAACTCCTGGCCTCCATCCCTTCGGTCGTCTACGGCCTCTGGGGCATCTTCGTCCTCGCGCCCTTCCTGCGCGAGCACGTCGAGCCGGCGCTGGCGAAGGCGTTCGGCTTTCTGCCGCTCTTTCGTGGCACGCCGACAGGGATAGGTCTGTTCACGGGCGGCATCATCCTCGCCATCATGATTACGCCGATCATCTCGGCCGTGGTGCGCGACGTGCTGACGGCTGTGCCAGTTTCGCAGCGCGAGGCGGCGCTCGCTCTCGGCGCGACCAAGTGGGAGACGACGCGCGTGGTGCTGGCGAACGCCTCTTCTGGAATCGCGGGCGCGATCATCCTGGGGCTCGGCCGAGCCATCGGCGAGACGATGGCTGTGACGATGGTCATCGGCAACCGAGCCGAAATCTCCGCTTCGCTCTTCGAGCCCAGCTACACCATCGCCTCCGTCATCGCCAACGAATTGAAGGAGGCGACCGACGACCTGCAAATCAGCGCGCTCATCGAAATCGGCCTCGTGCTGTTTCTGGTGACCTTCATTGTCAACGGCGCGGCCAAGCTCCTCGTCTGGAGCGTGACGCGCGGGACGAGCGGAGCGGCGAGGGCCTAGATGGAAGACGTGCTCACAGAACTGTCCGCGCCAGCGCAGACGCTGACTGGTCGCCGCAAGGCGACGAGCGCCGTGATGACGACGCTGACTGCCGTCTGCGCTGGCTTCGCCGTCGTGATTCTCCTGCTGATTCTCGGCTACATCGCTTACCAGGGCGTGTCGTCAATCAACTGGCAGTTCCTGACGACAGAGTACAAGCCGCTCGGCGAGGGCGGCGGCATTGGGCACGCCATCCTGGGCTCGCTGATTCTGCTGGCGCTCGCCTCCGCCATCGGCCTGCCGCTGGGTATCGCCTGTGGGATTTACCTGTCGGAGTTCGGTGCGGGCTGGTTCGGTCAGATCGTGCGCTTCGTCACGGACACGCTGACGGGTGTGCCCTCAATCATCGTCGGCGTCTTCGTCTACACGCTGCTCGTGCTGCCGACGAAGCAATACTCTGCGTTCGCGGGCGGCGTGGCGCTCGCGCTGGTGATGATTCCGATTGTGGCGCGGACGACCGAGGAGATGATTCGGCTGGTGCCGACGAGTCTGCGCGAGGGCGCGCTCGCGCTCGGCGCGCCGCAGTGGCGCGTGACGCTTGGGGTGGTGCTCCCGGCCGCAGCCTCCGGCATCGCCACGGGCGCGATGCTCGCCATCGCGCGCGTCTCCGGCGAGACCGCGCCGCTGCTCCTGACGGTGCTCGGCAGCCGCTTCTTCAACTGGTATCTGGATCAGCCGATGGCGTCTCTGACCGTCGAGATATACAATAACGCCATCTCGGCCTACGACGAGGAGAACGCCAAGGCTTGGGCGGCCACGCTCGTCCTGATGACACTCATCCTCGCCATCAACGTCATCGTGCGGTTCTTTACGAGGAAGAAAGTATGAAAGGCAGAATACAGAAGTCAGGAGTCAGGAGTCAGAAGAAAAGCGTTTGGTTTTTATTCTGACTCCTGACTCCTGACTCCTGACTCCTGATTTATGAGTACGCCGACCGAAATAACCGCGCCAAAGCCTTTCGTGCCCGAATCGCGCGAAGTTGAAGCGAGGCCGCCCGACGGCAGCGCCGGGGCGGCGAAGATCAGCATCCGCGACCTCAACTTTTTTTACGGCCGTTCGCAGGCGCTGCACAATATTTGGCTCGACATCCCTGAGCGGATGGTGATGGCGTTCATAGGGCCTTCGGGCTGCGGGAAGTCTACTTTCCTGCGGACGCTCAACCGTATGAACGATACGATTCCGGGGACGCGCGCCCAGGGCAGCGTCGAGATTGACGGCCGCGACGTTTACGCGCCCGGCACGGACGTGGTCGAGCTGCGCCGCAAGGTCGGGATGGTCTTCCAGAAGTCGAACCCGTTCCCGAAATCAATCTTCGACAACGTCGCCTACGGGCTGCGCATCAACCGGATGTCGTCGAGCAAAGCCGACCTTGCGGAGCGCGTCGAGAAGGCATTAACGGACGCGGCGCTCTGGCCCGAAGTGAAAGACCGTTTGAAGTCGTCGGCGCTGGGGCTCTCTGGCGGCCAGCAGCAGCGCCTCTGCATCGCGCGCGCGCTTGCCGTCCGGCCCGAAGTCGTCCTGATGGACGAGCCCGCGTCGGCGCTCGACCCCATCGCCACGCAGAAGATAGAGGAGCTAATCGTCGAGCTGAAGAAGGACTACACCATCGCCATCGTCACGCACAACATGCAGCAGGCCGCGCGCGTCTCGGACCGCACGGCCTTCTTCTGGCTCGGCAAGCTCGTCGAGGTCAACGACACCGAAAAGATGTTCACTAACCCGGACCAGAAACTGACCGAGGACTACATCACCGGGAGGTTTGGATAGTGGTCAGTGGTCGGTGGTCAGTGGTCAGTTGAAGACGACTGGCTGTTAACTGACCACTGACCACCGACCACTGACCACTGAATTATGGAGCAACACAGAAGACTCGACCGTGAACTGGATCACCTGCGCGACCGGCTGCTGCTTTTGGGCGGCGAGACGGAGCGGGCGCTCCAGCGCGCCATCTACTCGCTGGTCGAGCGCGACACCGAGACGGCCCGCGCGGTCTTGAAGGACGACGACATCGTGGACAATCTCGAAGTCGAGATTGACCGTCTCTGCGTGGACATCATCGCCTTGCGCCAGCCGGCCGCGCGCGACCTGCGCTTCGTCATCTCGGTGGCGAAGATCACGCCCATCCTGGAGCGCATCGCCGACCACGCCTGCAACATCGCGCGCGCGACCATCGACCTCAACGACGAGCCCCAACTGAAGGGCAACATCTCGGACCTGCCGCGGATGGCCGACTACGCGGCCGAGATGCTGCACGCCTCCCTGGACGCCTTCACCACGCACGACGCCGCGACCGCGCGCCTGCTCATCTCCCGCGACGACGTGATAGACGAAATCTACAACCGGCTGTTCCACGACCTGATCGACCTGATGGTCGCCGACCCGACGACCACCAGGCGGGCCGCGCGCCTGCTCTTCGTCGCCAAGCACATCGAGCGCATCGGCGACTACGTCGAAGACATCTGCGAGCTGACCGTTTACATGGCCCAGGCCGAGTTCATCAAGCACAGTTACTAAAGGCAGTTATGACACGTCCCGTACTGATCGTTGAAGACGACGCCGACATCGCGGAGAGCCTGCGGTACAATCTGGAGCGCGAAGGGCTGAAAGCGCTCGTCGCGGAGACGGGCGAGAAGGGCCTGGCGGCCGCGCTCGACGCGAAGAACCCGCCGCAGCTCGTCATCCTTGACCTGATGCTGCCGGGGATGAGCGGCACTGAGCTGTGCCGTCGTCTCAGGCGCGAGCCTCAGACGCGCCGCCTGCCGGTCATCATGCTGACGGCGCGCTCTTCGGAGGCCGACCGCGTGGGCGGCTTCGATGTCGGCGCGGACGACTACATCACGAAGCCCTTCTCTGTGCGCGAGCTGATGGCGCGTGTGCGCGCCGTCCTGCGGCGCGTTGACGAGACTTCGGGCGCACGCTACGAGGACGGACGCCTCGTCGTTGACTTCGCGGACATGCACGTCGCCTGCGACGGCGCGAGCGTGAGGCTCACGCGCAAGGAGTTCGCCCTGCTCTCCACACTCGCACGGAGCGCCGGCCGCGTCGCCACGCGCCAGCGCCTCCTAGACGACGTCTGGGGCCACCAGTATTACGGCGACACGCGCACCCTGGACGTGCATATCCGCCGCCTGCGCCAGAAGCTGGGCCCCTGCGGCGAAGCAATCGAGACGGTCGTCGGCGTCGGCTACCGCTTCGTCGGCTGCACGGAAAAGCAATGATGAATGCGGAATGATGAATGATGAATTAAAGACAAAGGCTTTTTAATTCATCATTCATCATTCCGCATTCATCATTCCCTTTTTATGTCTGTTCGCGTCAAGTTTCTGCTCTTCCTGTCGAGCGTGGTGGTCGCGGGCCTGCTCGTCAGTTCCGTGTGGAACCTGCGCACGAGGCTGGCGATCTTTTTCTCGCTCGTGGCGGGCGCGGTCCTCGGGAAACTCTTCTCGGACTGGAAAGAGGAGATGAAGGCGGGGGCGGTCGCCGTCCCTGGCCCGGCCGACGAGCGCAAGCGTGAGGCTGAGCGCGCGGAGTTGCGCGCCGGCGCGCTCCTCGAAGTGACGATGAGCGGGATGCGCGAGGGCGTGCTGGTCGTGGACTCGGAGATGCGCGTCGTCGTGTCGAACCGCGCGGCGCGGGAGATTTTCGGCCCGGCGGAAGGGCGGCGGCTCTCCGACCTGACGCGCAACCCGGCGATTCATTCCGCCTTCACGGCCTCGCTCAAAGAGTATGAGCAGTCGGAGACGAAGGTCGAGACGCAAGGGCCGGGCGGCCCCATCTACGATCTGCGCGTCGTCCCGCTGCGCCTGGACGCGTCCGGCTCGCGCGGGGCGATGGGCGTTTTCTTCAACATCACTCGGCTTGAAAGGCTGGAACGCGTGCGGCAGGAGTTCCTCTCCAACGTCTCGCACGAGCTGCGCACGCCCTTGACGGCCATCCTCGCCTTCGTCGAGACGCTCGAAGACGGCGCGCTCGAAGACGCTGCGAGCAGCCGCCGCTTCCTCTCCATCATCCGCCGCAACGCCGAGCGGATGCACAACCTGATCGACGACATCCTTGAACTGTCTGCGATAGAGGCCGGGACGGTGAAGGTCGAAATCGTGGAGCTGCCTCTGCGCGCGCTGGTGGGCGACGTGTTGACGGCGCTCGCGCGCCGGGCTGAAGAGCGCCGCGTCTCGCTCGTCAACGAGGTCGCGCCCGACGCTGTGGTCTTCGCAGACCCCGGACGCCTCGAACAGATGTTGACGAATCTGGTGGACAACGCCGTCAAGTTCAACCGCGAAGGCGGCCGGGTCACGGTCAGCCACGAGCGCGGCGCGCGCGACCGCATCACCGTCACCGACACCGGCGACGGCATCACGCCCGAGCACGTCCGCCGCATCTTCGAGCGCTTCTACCGCGTAGACCGCGCCCGCTCGCGCGGGATGGGCGGCACCGGCCTCGGCCTCGCCATCGTCAAACACCTCGCCCGCGCCCACGGCGGCGAAGTCGGCGTCCACTCCACCCCCGGCGAAGGCTCGACCTTCTACATAGAGTTGCCCGTCCTGAAAGTGAAAGAGATTGAAGAATCACAGACGCCGGAACAGGAGGCGTCAGCGCACGCGCTTCAGCCGTAGGCTTCACTAGCAAGATTGCCCGAGGCGGATGAGGAATCAAAAAGGCAAATAGCGGATGACATTCACCCACTCGTCATTTTCACTGCAAGTTATCATCAGTTCCAAGTCTTCAATCACCTGACGAATTGGAAGGCTGCGCGGCACAACAAAAAGTCCAGCGATATTTTCTCCCTCCCCCATTAAGTCTGCGGCATGTATAGGCATCGTTCTATGGTCAAATGTCACGATAACGCGTCCGTTTTGCGCTGCCCAAGTTAATAGCTCAGGGTCGGTTGCCTCACTCATTCCGATTTCAAAGGCTGTCACAACATCAATCTGCGGAATCCGACGAACCAATTCGCGCAACATGTCATGATCAAAGTTCTGATCTGCTAACAAACGCAACATCACCCTTATACCTTCTCTGTGATACATGGTAACCGTTTACAGAAAGCACGGAGGGTGGGGAGGCAGTCGTATAAGCGTTAGTATGTTTAAGTTAAGTCTGGTAAGTCTGGCACATAAGAGAAGTTTGTTTTAGCAAGACCAGCCTTATTTCTGCTCCGATTTGCGGGCTAGCAAACGCGCGCGGATTTCAGCGGATTTTTTTTGATACTGAGGATCGGACTCTATTTTCTTCTGAATCTCATCGCCCTTTGCCTCTTGTTCTCTGAGGTACTCTTCGACACTCTCTTCGTGATTGAGATAATAAGCAATTGCCGCGTAGACATCTGCTAAATCAAGGCCGGGAAATTTTTGGGCGATTTGTTCGGCAGAAGCTCCGAGTTTGTAGTAATGCACAACCGAGTCGAGGCTGACACGCGAACCTGTAATGCGGATCGTTCCGTCTTCGGTCAATCGCAAAGGCAGGGGTTGAGTTGTTTCCAGCGTCGTCATAACTTTACTGCCTTCCCGACACAGTTTAATACTCCACAGAAGTATTTTCTAGCTCTTCGCAACTCAGCCCCGCGTCAGGTGGCGGTACTTGATGCGATGGGGCTGGTCGGCAGCCGCGCCGAGGCGGGCCTTGCGGTCGGCCTCGTAGTCGGAGTAGTTGCCCTCGAACCAGTTGACGCGGCTGTCGCCTTCGAAGGCGAGGATGTGTGTAGCGATGCGGTCCAGGAACCAGCGGTCGTGGCTGATGATGACGGCGCAGCCCGCGAAGTTTTCGAGCGCCTCTTCGAGCGCGCGCATCGTGTTCACGTCGAGATCGTTGGTTGGCTCGTCCAGCAGAAGCACGTTCGCGCCCTCCTTCAGCACCTTCGCCAGGTGAACGCGGTTGCGCTCGCCGCCCGAAAGTGTGCCAATCTTCTTCTGCTGGTCTGTGCCGGAAAAGTTGAACCGCGCGACGTAGGCCCGCGAGTTGACCTCGCGCGTGCCGAGCGTGACCGTATCCTGCCCGCCCGCGATCTCCTCCCAGATGCTCTTGTCGGCAGATAGCGTCTCGCGGCTCTGGTCTACGTAGGCGAGCTTGACCGTCTCGCCGATGGCGATCGTGCCGGAGTCTGGCTGCTCCTGCCCCGTGATCATTCGGAAGAGCGTCGTCTTGCCCGCGCCGTTCGGCCCGATGACGCCGACGATGCCGCCCGGCGGGAGGTGAAAGGTCATCTCCTCGACGAGCAGATTGTCGCCGTAAGCTTTGCTGACCTGCTCGGCGTCGATCACTCTTTGGCCCAGGCGCGGCCCCGGCGGGAGGTAAATCTCCAAGTCCTGGCGGCGGCCCTCGCTCTCCTGGTTGAGAAGCGCCTCGTAGGAGTTGATGCGCGCCTTGCCCTTCGCCTGGCGGCCCTTGGGCGACATCCGAATCCACTCCAACTCGCGCTGCAAGGTCTTCTGCCGCTCGCTCTCAGACTTCTCCTCGCGGCGCAATCGCTCCTGCTTCTGTGCGAGCCACGAAGAGTAGTTGCCCTTCCAGGGGATGCCCTCGCCGCGGTCCAGTTCCAGAATCCAGCCCGCGACGTTGTCCAGAAAGTAGCGGTCGTGCGTGACGGCGATGACTGTGCCGGCGTACTTCTGTAAATGCTGTTCGAGCCAGGCGACCGATTCGGCGTCCAAGTGGTTCGTCGGCTCGTCCAGGAGCAGGATGTCCGGCTTTTGCAGGAGCAGCCGGCAGAGCGCGACGCGGCGGCGCTCGCCGCCCGAGAGGATTTTGACGGGCGTCTCGCCCGGCGGACAGCGCAGCGCGTCCATAGCCATTTCGAGCCGCGAGTCCAAATCCCACGCGTCCGCGGCGTCCAACTTCTCCTGCACCTCGCCCTGGCGTTCGAGAAGCTGTGCCATTTCCTCATCCGTCATCGGCTCGCCGAACTTCGCGTTGATCTCGTCAAACTCTTTGAGCAGATCAACCACATCTTGCGCCCCCTGCTCGACGATTTCTCTGACAGTCTTCGTCTCGTCCAGCCGCGGCTCCTGCTCAAGGAAGCCGACCGTGTAGCCGGGCGAGATGACGGTTTCGCCGACGAACTCCTTATCTACGCCCGCGAGGATTCTTAGCAGCGAGCTTTTGCCTGAGCCGTTGAGGCCGATGACGCCGATCTTCGCGCCGTAGAAGTAAGAGAGATAAATGTCCTTGAGGACCGGCCGTTTGTCGTAATACTTGCCGACGCCGACCATCGAGTAGATGACTTTATTAGGGGCAGTGCTCATTCTTATTTAGATTAACCTCCGCCGGGAATCCTAGCAGATTTCACGTCGGGCGACGATTTCCCGGACAGGAAATTAAACGCCACGCCCGACTCCTCCCGCGCCCATTGTTCGAGGAGCGGCCTCACCTCCGGGAAACTCAAGCCCTCGCCTTGCCAACTGTATTCGCTCAGGCCCGCGACGGCGTTCCACGTCGGGTGGTAGCGCATGTAGATGTCTTTCTCCTCTGCGTCGCCCCAACTGCCATCCGGGTTCTGGTGTGTCAGGTAATACTCCATCCCCGTGCGCATGAGCGGGTCTGCGGTGGTCACGCCGAAGGCGCGCAGCGAGTCCATGAACTCGCCGAGCATGTCCGCGTCGTCGTCCGCTATCGCCGCCTTGAGATTCGTTTTCAGGAACTCGAACTCCTGCGGCAGCAGCCGCGGCGAGAGTCTGTACTGGCTGTAGTTGTTGAGCGTGTAGACGACGTGCGTGACGGCGTAGACCGTGTCGTGAAACTCTTCGCCTGCGTCTGTGGGCCGCGCGCGGTAAGGGCGTAAGGAGGGCAGCCACTTGAGCACGTCGCTGTAGCGCGCGCCGAGGCTCACGCCCGAGCGCTCGCCGACGTAAGTTGTGATGAGCGCGTCGTACCAGACATCGTAGCGCGTACGCATCACGAGCGGGGCGTGGCAGACGCGGCAGACCTCTACCCCGCGCGCGTTCAAGGCCCCGCAGCGCCCGCACTCGTCAGGCACGTCCGCGGGTGGCGGTTCCGTGCGCGGGTCGAAGAGCAGGTAGTCGCGCGCCTTGAAGAACGTGGCCGCGCGAGCGAGCTGCTTTTTCAGCTCCGGGTCGAAGACGCCCAGGCTGTCGGCCGCGTCGGCGCCGTAAGCCAGGTTGGCAATTGTGCCAGCGTCCGCGTCGTCCGGGACCGAGCGGTGGTTGCGCCGCCAGAAGCGCGCACGCTCAACGCCCATCCGCCGGGCCGCGCGCCGCACCGCAGGGTCTCGGACGGCGGCCGACAGGCTGTAAAAGCACCACAGGTAATCGTGGCCGTAGTTCTCGAAGTTGCGCTGGTCGAGCGCCGTGCGGTAGATGAAGTTCAACCCGCGCATGACGGCGCGGCTGCGGTCTGTTTCGGTGAAACGCGAGCCGGGCCAGAGGACGCGCTCCTTCGTGCCCGCGAGCGCGGGCCTGAGGGGGAGGGCCGCCCCCAGGGCGCAAAAGAGCAGAAGTGTGCAGAGGATTTTTCTACGCAAATTAGTCCAATTTCCCCCTTGCGCTCGGACGTGAATGACGGCATACTACTGGCGTCCGTCGGATTCCTACTCTCGCGCATCAATGGTGATTGCGCCTGCCCGTGACCGTGAAGCGACGACGTTCGGCTGAAGAGAGAGTGAGGCTAGTTGTCAACCTGTTAGGAGCCGCTCTCTGATTGTTAGAGCGCCGGGCGCGCGTCGCGTTTCGCCGTAGAGGCCAGGCCTCCCCGCCTTGTCCTGCGATTCAAATACAGCCCACAGCTTCCTGTGACCTCAGAGGACTAAGAAGAAGAAATGACTACGAAACTTTACGTCGGTAACCTCTCTTTTAAGACCACGAGCGACGAGTTGCGCGAGCACTTCTCGCAGGCCGGCACGGTCGAGTCGGCCTCCGTCATAGAGGACCGCGAGACGGGCCGCTCGCGCGGCTTCGGCTTCGTCGAGATGGCGACGGCCGAGGACGCGCAGGCTGCCATCGAGCAGTTCAACGGCAAGGACCTCAACGGTCGCAACCTGACCGTTAATGAAGCCAAGCCCAAGACCGACCGCGGCCCAGGCGGTGGCGGCGGGCGCGGCGGCTACGGCGGCGGCGGCGGTCGTGACCGCGACCGCGGCGGCTACGGTGGTGGCGGCGGCGGCGGGCGCAACGACCGCGAGCCCCGCTGGTAATGCAAAATTAAAAATTAAAAATGTAAAAGGGAGGACGAGCCACATCCCACTCGTCTTCCATTTTGCATTTTTCATTTTGCATTTTTCATTTTCTCGCAAGCGGAGTGATCTTCAGCTTGAGCCTCTCGCCGCCCCGCACGACTTCCACTTCGTACTCCTGCCCGGCCTTCATCTCGCCGAGCGCGTAGGTGTAGTCGTAGACGTTGCGCACCTCGCGCCCGGCCATCTTGACTATCTTGTCCCCGGCCTTGAGGCCCGCGGCCGCCGCCGGTGAATCCTCGCGCACGCCGTCGAGCGTCATCCCGTCATTCGACTCCGCGTAGTTCGGAATTGTGCCAAGATAAACGCGGAAGCCAACGGAGCGCCCCTGCGCCTGGCTCTTCGCCACCGCATAGGTCGGCCGCTGCTGCCGGGCGTCAATCGCGCGCACGAGCCCTGCGACGAACCTGATGACGCGCGCCTCGTCGTCGTAAGCAATCTTCTCGGCCGTGTCCGTGGGCTTGTGGTAGTCGTCGTGCGTGCCCGTGAAGAAGAAGAGCACGGGCACTTGCTTGGCGTAGAACGAAGAGTGGTCGCTCGGACCATAGCCGTCTTCGTTCAGGCTCAGGCTGAGCTTGTCGGCCGCGATGTTCTGCGCCTGAATCCACTCTTTCCACTCGGCGGCCGTCCCCGTGCCGCCGATCATCAGCTTCTGTTCCTTCATCCGCCCGATCATGTCCATGTTGACCATCGCCACGGTCTTGTCGAGCGGCCAGACGGGCTGGTTGACGTAATAGTTCGAGCCGAGCAGGCCCTCCTCCTCGCCGCTGAAGGCTATGAAGACGAGCGTGCGTTTCATCTTCGCTCTTTCGGCAGCGAAGATGCGCGCCAGCTCAAGCACGCCGGCCACGCCCGAAGCGTTGTCGTCCGCGCCGTGGTGTATCTCGCCCTCGCGCGGCGCGAGGCTCCCAGCGCCCCCGCGCCCCAGGTGGTCGTAGTGCGCGCCGATGACGATGGCCTCGCCTTTCAGCGTCGGGTCCGAGCCTTCGAGGATGCCGACGACGTTGTAGGCCGGCGCGCTGCGGCGCACCACAGCGGTCGTCAGCGACCAAGTGAGTTTCTCAAATTTCTTCGTCCCGTCGGACTGCGCGGCGTGGGCTTCCGCGCTGGCGACGAGGCGCTCGGACTTCTTATCCGCGGGGACTGATTCGAGCAGGCGCATCCACGCGAGCTTACTGAGTACGACGACGGGCAGGCCCGCCTCGCCTGAGTTGTCGTAGCTCAAGGCGGGCAACTTCTCTTCGAGCGAGAGCAGGACGAGCGCCTTCGCGCCCCTGTCTTTCGCCGCGACGGCCTTCCAGCGCGGGTCGCCGTAGCGGCCCAAGCCACTGTGCGGGTTACCGCTGTCGGGCATCGCATCGAGCGCAACGACGACCTTGTCTTTGACATCCAGGCCCGCGTAATCGTCCCGGCCCAATACCTGCGCCGCGATGCCGTAGTGAACGAAGACGGCCCCGGCCGACTCTACCTTGCCGCTTGACGAAAACCCCAGCGGCGTCCAGTCCACGCCGGGGCGCAAAGTGACGGCCTCGCCGCCCGAAGTGGGTTTCGCCGCGAGCGCGTTCTCCCGGCCCAACTCGACGCCCGCGACGAAGGGGAACTCCTGCATGTAGCGGCGCGGGCTGTCTGCTTCGAGGATGGACATGCCCGGCAGGTCGCGCCCGACGCTGCGCCTGAGGCCCACGCGCGCGAACTCACGGGCAATGTACTCGGCCGCGGCGGTCGCGCCCGCGCTTCCCGTCCTGCGCCCCTCAAGTTTGTCCGAAGCCAGGTAGGAGACGTGCTCGCGCAGCCGCTCCACACTCGGCGCGGACTCGTCAACGGGCTTCTGCTGAGCGACACAACCGAGCGCGAGCGCGAAGATTAACGCGAGGGAAAGAAATTTCTGTCGCATGATTTCAAAATCTCAAATCAATCTACCCAGTCGGCGATGAAGACGTTGGTGTCGCCGCGCGTTTTGGCGTTGCGGTTCGAGGCGAAGACCAGCTTTTTGCCGTCGGGCGAGAACATGGGGAAGCCGTCGAAGGTCTCCTCGAAGGTGATGCGCTCCAGGTTCGTGCCGTCAACGCCCACGACGTAGAGGTCGAAGTTGCGCCCTTTGGGATCGTTCATGTTCGAGGCGAAGATGATGCGCCGCCCGTCCGGGAAGAAGTAGGGCGCGAAGCTCGCCGCGCCGAGGCGCGTCACCTGCCGCTTGTTCGTCCCGTCCGCGTTCATCACCCAGATTTCAAAGACGGTCGGCTCGATCACGTTCTCCGCGAGCTTCTGCTTGTAGCGCGCCACCTGCTCAGGCGTCTGCGGGTGGTAGGCGCGGTAGACTATAAGACGCCCGTCGCGCGAGAAGAAGGGGCCGCCGTCGTAGCCCAGCGCGGTCGTCAGCCGTCGCACGTTCTTACCCGACGCGTCCATCGTATAGATGTCCAGGTCGCCGTCGCGCATCGAGGTGAAGACTATCTTCCTGCCGTCCACAGAGACGGTCGCCTCGGCGTCGTAGCCCGCGGTCTTCGTCAACTGCTTCACGTCCGTGCCGTCTGGCCGCGCCGTGAAGATGTCGTACGAGGGATAAATGGGCCAGACGTAGCCGCGCCGGAAGTCTGGCCGCGGCGGGCACTCTTTGGCGGCCAGGTGCGTCGAGGCGTAAAGGATGCGGCGCTGGCGCGGCAGGAAGTAAGAGCAGGTGGTGCGCCCCGTGCCTGTCGAGACCATGCGCGCGTTCGAGCCGTCCGCGCCCATCGTAAAAATCTGGTCGCACTCCAAGGCATCGCGCTTCGACTGGAAGATCAACTCGCGCCCATCCGCAGAGAAATAGGCTTCGGCGTTCTCGCCGCCGAACGTCAACTGCCGCACGTTGCGCAGATGCTTCTCCGAAGGCAGCTCGACGGACTGCGGGTTGTTCGCGGGACTTTGGGCGGCGGAGAAAGCGGCGGCCAAGAGGCTGATGAAGAGGGCGAAGGGGAATATGATTTTCGTGCTCATTAATTTTAAGAGGGAAAAGCGTCCACGTTCCGCGCGGGAGACCTTGACGGCGCGCCCTTTACTTTAAACCGCGCCCGCCTTCGTGCCAAGCGCGCCCCACCAAAAGTATTGTCATTCCGCCCTCGCCGTGGATAATCAGCACCGGCGGCCGCAGCAGAAACCTTACGCGTGCTCACAGAGTCGAACTATGGAGCCTCAGCCCAAACGCTTCCGCATCGCCTTCTCCTTCGCGGGGGAGAAGCGTGACTTCGTCGCAGAAGTCGCCGCCATCCTCGCGCGGCGGTTCGGCAAAGATAAAATTCTCTACGACAGGTTCCACCAAGGTGAGTTCTCGCGCAGTAATCTCGCCTTCTACCTGCCGGACCTCTACGAAAAAGAGTCCGACCTGCTGGTCGCGGTTCTCTGCCCCGACTACGAGAGCAAGGAATGGTGCGGCCTGGAATGGGACGCAATCTTCGGCCTGCTCAAGAAGGGCGACGCGGGCGCGGTGATGCTGACCCGCTTCGGGGGCGCCGAGGGCAAGGGCCTCCGCGGCCTGGCCGGCTACACAGACCTCGACGAACTGACGCCGGAGCAAGCCGCGTCCGTCATCCTCGAACGACTCGCATTCAACGCAAGCAAGTACCCTTCACCCGACGCGCGCCCCGCGCAGACCTCCATCCCCAATAACCTGCCCCGCCTCCAACCCTTCAACGGCATCTTTATTAGCTATCGGCGCGACGAGGCGTCGGCGTACGCGGGGAGACTCTACGACCGTCTGGCTGCGCGCTTCGGCCGGGAGCAAATCTTTCTCGACACGGAGAACGTCGGGTGGGGCGAGGACTTCGTCGAGGTCATCACCGAGGCGGCGGAGTCGTGCGCGGTGATGATCGTCCTCGTCAGTCGGCAGTGGGCGCGGGGGCCGGGCGCACACGCCGAGTCGGGCGACTACGTGCGCCTTGAGGTGGCGAAGGCGCTGGGGCGCAAGATTCGCGTGATACCGATTCTGATTCAGGGCGCGTCGCTGCCCGCGGCACCGGAGCTGTCCGAAGACCTCTCGCCGCTGCTGCGGCGCAACGCCCTCGCGCTCAGCGACGCGCGCTGGGAGCGCGATGTGGAAGACCTGATGAAGGCCCTAGAAGGTCTGCTGAAAGACTGAAGCCCTCCTATACGCCCGCCGCGCCCGGCTCTTCACCTTCGTCAAGCGCCTGCCGCAAGGTTGCAAGGCCATCCTACCGGGAATCCGTGGAACTTATGCGCAGTTTGAGCCCCGAGAGCGGGGATGTCGCCGCCGGCCTGAGCGACCTCGCCGCTGCCGAATTGCTCTCCGGTGACCTCGACGCTGCCGAGCGCGACTACCGCGAGGCCCTGCAAATCGTTATGGCCGTAAACAAACACGAAGGCATCACCGTTCTCACCGGCAATTTGGCCTTACGGGCGCTAGACCGCAAGGATTGGCTCAACGCGGAAGCCTTGGCCCACGAAGACCTAACCTTGTCAGAACAAGTCGGCCGCAAGGAGTTAATCGCTAGCGTCTGCCGACGCCTCGCCGAGGCCCTTACCCGGCAAGGCCGGAAGACGGAAACTCTCCCACACGCCCGGCGCGCCGTCGAAATCTACACGGCCCTGCGTTCCCCGGAACTCGAATGGGCTCAACAGACCCTCGCGGAATGCGAAAGCTGACCTCGTTGGCGTGAAAGACTTAGGACGTAGTCAGCCGAACTTCAGCGCGCGTCGTCGGTGCTGAAGTTCGGCTGATTTGTGATGACGGGGGCTTGGGCGTTAGCCGTTGGTGCGCTCGAATTCGCGCATGAACGAGACGAGTGCCTCGACGCCTTCGCGCGGGAAGGCGTTGTAGATGGAGGCGCGGATGCCGCCGACGGAGCGGTGTCCCTTGAGGCCGTCGAGGCCGGCGGCCGTCGCCTCGTTTGCGAACTTCTTCTCCAGCTCTTCGCTCGGCAGCCGGAACGTGACGTTCATGATCGAGCGCGAGTCGGGGTCGGCGTGGCCGCGGTAGAAGTCTGTCCCGTCAATCGCGTCATACAACAGACCCGCCTTCTCCTCGTTCTCGCGCCCCATCCCTTCGAGCCCGCCCTTCTCGCGCAGCCACTTGCAGATCAGGTCTATGATGTAAATGCCCCACGTGTTCGGCGTGTTGTAGAGCGACTTGTTCTCGACGTGCGTGCGGTAGTCGAGCATCGTGTGGAGCCCGTCGGGGATGCGCTGCAAAAGATCGTCGCGGATGATGACGAGCGTGACGCCGCTCGGCCCCATGTTCTTCTGCGCGCCCGCGTAGATGAGCGCGTACTTCTCGGCCGCAATCGGGTGCGACATGATGTCCGACGAGGCGTCCGCTATCAGGGGCACGTCGCCCACCTCAGGCTCCCCTTTCCACTCGACGCCCTCAATCGTCTCGTTCGTCGTGATGTGGACGTAGGCCGCCTTCGGGTCCAGCTTGATTTCGTCCGGCCCAGGCGTGCGCGTGAAACCGCCGTCGGCCATCGTCGCCGCGACGTTGACGCTGCCCTCGCGCTTGGCCTCCTTCACGGCCTTCTTGCCCCAACTGCCCGTGACGATGTAGTCGGCGCTTCCCTCCTTCGGCAGCAGGTTCATGGGGATCATCGAAAACTGCAAGCTCGCGCCGCCCTGCAAGAAGAGGACGTGATAATTATCGGGCAGCCCCATCAACTCGCGCACGCCGCGCTCGGCCCGCCCGATGATCTCGTCAAACGTCTTCGAGCGGTGGCTGATCTCCATCACGGACATGCCCACGCCGGGCAGACTCACCAACTCGCGCTGCGCCTCTTCCAGCACCGGCAGCGGCAACACGGCCGGCCCCGCGCTGAAGTTATAAATTCTCTCGGTCATTCATCCTCCTAAAAGTGGTCAGTGGTCAGTGGTCAGTTAGAAATCAGTTCTTAACTGACCACTGACTACTGACTACTGACCACTGTTTCCGTATTTTGGTCTCATCGCCTTGCCCGCGATGCGCGCGACGATCCAGCGGGGGACGAGGCGCTCGGACTCGGTCATGATGTAGTTCGTCCAGCCGGAAATGATGTGGCTCTTCTTGCGCTTCAACCCGTTGAGCGCCGTGTCCACGACCTCGTCGGGCGTCTGCGCCGCGCGCATCGGCGGTTTGTCCGTCTTGGCCGCCGCGAAAAAGTTGGTCTCCGTCACGCCGGGGCAGAGCGCCATCACGTGTACGCCGAGCGGCCGGTTCTCGTCCCACAGCGCCTCCGAGAAGGAGAGCACGAAAGCCTTGGTCGCGGCGTAGGTCGCCATGAACGGCACGCCCTGGAAGGCCGCGGTCGAGGCGACGTTGATGATTGTGCCACTTTTGCGCTCGCGCATAGGCGCGAGGTAAAGGTACGTCAGCGCGACCAGCGCCTTGACGTTCAAATCAATCATCTCCAACTCGCGCGCGACGTCGAGCGCGGCGAAATCTCCCATCGAGCCGAAGCCCGCGTTGTTAATCAGCGTCTCGACTTCGAGCCCGCGCCTCTTCGTCTCCGCGAACAATGTGCCGGGCGCGTCACTTTGCGTCAAATCCAGCGCGACGTACTGCGCGTGGACGTTGTGCGCCTGCGCCAACTCCTCGCACAGACTCTTCAACTTATCTTCCGAGCGCGCGACCAGCAACAAGTTCTCGCCCCGCGCCGCCAGCCTGCGCGCGAACGCCTCGCCGATGCCGCTGGACGCGCCTGTGATGAGCGTGGTCTTCATAGCCTTCGCTGACAATTCACCAACTCAGCGTTCTAATGTTATTGAAATTGAGCGCGTCAATGCCAACGTTCTGCAAATAACTCGCCAGCCTCAGGTCATCAGTCAGAACAAGGTACCTGTCTTTAACCAAGTCTATAATACCTGAGTCTGTCAGACCGAATTTCTTAAAATGTCCCAAAGTCGAAATCTTAATGCTTGTAGTATATTGCTCTTCAATGGCGACAATCTGCTTCGCGAACTCCGAATAGTACGAGGGCTTTATGTCTTCGGGCAGTTGATTCGACAAGTTGCTGACTTCTGTAAGGATGTTTGGAGTCGTTACGACTTTGGCGAAAAATCTAAATATCGCCGATAAAGTGTAGAAGTCCTCTACCGTAAAAGCTATCGTTCGTTTGAATTTTGGAATTCGGTAGGGGTCATAACTCCCAACGAAATAAACCAAGAGCAGATTTGTATCAATTAGAAGTCCCTTGTTTTGGTAGCGGTAAAGCAGCTCTTCGAAGTAGTCCATAAATTTTCATGCTACTTCTCTTATTTTCATAGACTGCACCTGTCCAGAGCTGCCGTCGATCTTAAAAAGTTTGTAGTTTTTTCTGGGGTTAACAAACGAAGGTAGCTTCTCCGCGAAACTTAAGGTGATGTACCAGTATCTCGCGTCTTCTGATAGTTCTATTTCCTCTAGTTGTACGGAAGGAGCTATGTCGGCGCCATATAAAGAAATGAGGTATTGAGATGCAATACCGACAGCCTGCTTTACGTCAATCATTGCTAAAAATCCTCGCCATACTTAGTCAGAGTGCTACCAGTGTAGCATAAACGATTAGGCTTTAATTTCTATCACGTCAAGCTCAATGATGTCCGGGTTCTCGGCGCGCAGGCGCTCAAGAGTGTCTGCGGGCGGCGCGGCTTCGAGGTTGATGCGTGCGACCGCCGCCTCGGAGCCCTCGAAGATGATGTTCTCCATCTCCTGGACGTTGATGCCGGCGTTGCGGATGGCGTCTAAGACCTGTGCCAAAACTCCGGGCCGGTCCTGGTGGCGGACGACGAGCGTGTGCGTGGCGGGCGTGCGCTCCGCCAGATTCACGACGTTCGGCACGCGCCCTGTCTCTTTAAAACTTCTGACGATGCGAACGGTCTCGGCGGCAATCGCCTCCTGCGCCTGGTCCGTGGAAGCGCCGATGTGGTGCGTGCCGTAAAGATTTTCTGCACGGGCTATCTCGTCCGTGAACTCGCCCGTGGCTCCGGCCGGCTCCTGCGCGAAAACGTCCAGGCCGGCGCGGATGCGGCCCGTCTTCAAGACCTCGCGGAGCGCGCCCTGATCCACGACCTCGCCGCGCGACGTGTTGATGAAGATCGCGCCCTCCTTCATAGAGTTGAACACGTCCGCGCCGATGAGCGAGCGCGTCTCTGGCTTCAGCGCGAGGTGTACGCTGACGACATCGGCCGCGCGCGCCACCTCCTGCGGCGTGTCCAGCCGCTCGACTCCTAAAGCGGCGGCGCGCTCCGCCGTCAGGCTGCGGCTCCACGCGACGACCTTCATGCCGAAGGCGCGCGCGCGCGGAATCATCTCCTGCCCGATCTGGCCCGTGCCGATCAGGCCGAGCGTGCGTCCGTAGAGGCCGCGCGCCTTGGAGAACTCCTTCTTGTTCCACTCGCCGTGGCGCAGCGCGATGACGTTGTCCGCCACGCGGCGGTCGAGCGCGAGCACAAGGGCGAAGGCCAGCTCGGCGACGGCGATGGAGTTCTTGCCGGGGCAGTTCGAGACGTAGATGCCGCGCCGCGAGGCCGCCGCCACGTCAATCGTGTTGTAGCCCGCGCCCGCGCGCACGACGAGCTTCAACGCGCCCGCCGCGAGCATCGGCTCCGTCACCTTCGTCGAGCGGACGACCAAAACGTCCGGGTTCAACGTCCGTATGGCCTCGACCAGCGCCTCGTCTTTCAAATCGGGCTGGAAGGTCACCTGGCAGCCGATGGCCGCCAGGCCGTCGCGGCCCGACTGCTCGAATTTGTCAGCTATCAGTACATGCATAGTAGTCAGTGGTCGGTGGTCAGTGGTCAGTTGGCGGCGAGTGGTTTTAACTGACCACTGACCACCGACCACTGACCCCTGTCAGATGTTGTGAATCAGAATCCCGTCGCGCAGCTTCGGCTCGAACCACGTTGACTTGGGCGGCATGATGCTGCCCGCGTCTGAGACGCGAATCAAGTCCTCGACGGTCGTCGGGTAGAGCGAGAAGGCGAGCGCGGCCTTGCCTTCGTCCACGAGCCGTTCCAGCTCCTTCGTCCCGCGGATGCCGCCGACGAAATCTATCCGCTTGTCCGTCCGCACGTCCTTGATGCCGAGGAGCGGGTCGAGCATGTGCTCCTGCAAGAGACTCACGTCGAGCGAGGCCACGGGGTCGTCGCCCGCGTTCTGTGCCAATCCCTCTTTGAGCCTCAGGCCGTACCAGCGCTTGACGATGTACATGTTCCACTGGCCCGGCCTTTCCGGCTCGGGCTTCACGTCCTCCACGACATCGAACCGGGTCTTGACGGCGAGGAAGAACTCGCCGGGCGTCAAGTCGCCCAGGTCGCGCACGACGCGGTTGTAGGGGAGGATGCGGAGCTGGCTGTCCGGGAAGAGGACCGTCAGGAAAAAGTTGTACTCCTCGTCGCCCGTGTGCGCGAAGCTGCGGTCGCGCAGCTCGGCGCGCGCTCGGCTGGCCGAGGCCGCGCGGTGATGGCCGTCCGCGATGTAGAGCGCCGGCACTTCGCGGAAAGCCTGCACGAAGCGGACGGGGTCGGGCACGTGCCAGACGGTGTGTTGGACTCCGTCCTCGGCCGTGAAGTCGTAAAGGGCTTCGGTGACGGTCGTCTCCATCACCATCAGGTCTATGTCTGGAACGGCGCGGTAGGTGAGAAAGACGGGGCCTGTCTGCGAGTTCAAGGTCAGGATGTGGCGCGTGCGGTCGTCCTCCTTGTCGCGGCGCGTCCGCTCGTGCTTGCGAATCGTGTCGTCGTCGTACTCGTCCACGGCGCAGCAGGCGACGACGCCGATCTGCTCGCGGCCGTCCATAATCAGCCGGTAGAGGTAGAGGCTCGGCGTCTCCTCCAACGTGAGCGGCGCTTCCCGCACGAGCTTCTCGAAATTCTCCGCGGCCTTGCGGTAGACGGCCTCCGCGTAGAGGTCCGTGCCCTCCGGCAGGTCTATCTCGGGGCGCGAGACGTGCAGGAAACTTAAAGGATTGTCGGCCGCGAGCGAGCGCGCCTCCTCTGTGCTGACGACATCGTAGGGCGGGCTGGCGACCATTGCGACGCGCGACGGCGTCGGGCGCAACGCGCGGAACGGGTGTATGACGGCCACGAACGATTCTCCTTCTTAGAACAGTCTTCAGTTTTCAGCAAAGACAACTTGCTCCTACTGAAGACTGAAAACTGAAGACTGAAAACTGATTTCTCGGCGTGTAAGACTATCCGCTTACGAGGTTGTTTGCCAAGTGCCGGCGGGGGTTCAAAGCCTGCCGGGTGAAAGCCCGCGCCGCGCTTTTCGTTCCCCTGGCTTCATCCGTTAGAATGCCACCAGTCTCGTCCGACACTTAAACGAAAGCACAAGAGAATGCCGGCGCTAACGTGGATTGGGAAAGAGGCTGTCGAGAAGCACCACGAAGAGGTGCCGTTTCACCTGCTCAGATATAACGAAGAGCTGTCGGCGGGCGACCGCGAGAGCGGGAACCTGCTCGTGCAGGGCGACAACCTGCTGGCCTTGAAAGCACTCCTGCCGCGCTATGCCGGACAGGTCAAGTGTATCTACATCGACCCGCCCTACAACACAGGCAACGAAGAGTGGGTCTACAACGACAACGTCAACAGCCCGGAGATACGCGACTGGCTTGGGAAAGTGGTGGGGAAGGAGGCGGAAGATTTATCGCGGCACGATAAATGGCTGTGCATGATGTATCCGCGGCTGCGGCTGCTGAAAGAGTTTCTGCGTGAAGACGGAGTCCTGTTCGTCTCCATCAACGATGTGGAGGGCAGCGTCCTGGAATTGATTTGCAGAGAGATATTCGGCCCCGGAAACTTTCTGGCCCGATTAGTCTGGAACACAGAGGGGAACACGGACAACCAGCTCGAAGTAAAGATTAACCACGAATACGTCTTGATGTTTCTGAAAGACGTTGACTATAAGCAGGAGGCGGTCGGGTACGTGGTTGACCCGAACACCAGGGAGGACAGCAACCTTTGGAAGGGACTCGCGGACAACAATATTAATAAGAACAACCCTGCGAACCCGCCGAGCATTTTTACGATCCCGGCGAATTTTCCCTCAGTCGAAAAACAGCTCTTTTATCCGGCCAAGAAAGTTGACGAAAATTTTTTCAAGCTGACGAAGGAAAGAGGGATGATCCCGGCAGAGATCAAGTCCGAATACAGCATCGAGAACCTTTCCGGTCTGCCGGTGAAGTTGGACGATCTGGTGGTTGAAGATTTTCGGGTTCAGCGCCCTTGCAGGGTCTACGGAGGATTCGCCAATCGCAAGAAGCTGGAACAATTCGTGAATAACGGATTTCAGCCCGTCAACGACGAGGACGGCCCCATCAGCTTCTACTTGAACCGCAACGCCGCGATCAGATACCGGAGAGAGGTGGCCGCTTCGAGGAACATCCTCTCAGTCCTCAGAAACGTGGGGACGACGGAGCGAATGCGGACGGAGTTGAGGAACATGGGCGTCGTCTTCAACTACCCTAAACCTGTCCCTCTGATTCAATACCTGCTGTCGTTCGGGGCCGCCGACCCAGACTCAATCGTCATGGACTGTTTCGCGGGTTCTGGCACAACGGGCCACGCGGTCCTTCAACTCAACAACCAGGACGGTGGTAGCCGCCGCTTCGTGCTGGTCGAGATGGACGCGGCAATCTGCCGCGAGACGACGGCGAAGCGTCTGGGGCGTGTTGTCAGCGGCTACAAAGTTGAAAAGAAGGGCGGCAAGACGGAGGAGGTCGCCGGCCTGGGCGGCGGCTTTCGCTTCTGCGAACTCGCCGAACCGTTCTTTAACGAAGAGGAGGCGAACACGATGACCGACCTGGCGAGCCGCGAGTGCGTGCCGTGCCGCGGCGGGGTCCCGCCGCTGGAAGGTGACGAGATTGAAAATCTGCTCAAAGAGCTGGACGGCTGGGAGGTGGTCGAGGGCCACCACCTTGCGAAGAGTTTTGAGTTTAACAACTTCCGCGACGCGCAAGCCTTCGTCAACCGCGCCGGCCAGTTGGCCGAGGAGCAGGGCCATCACCCGGACATCTGCTTCGGCTGGGGCTACGCGCGCTTCACCATCTGGACGCACAAGATTAACGGCCTCACCGAGAGCAACTTCATCCTGGCAGCGAAGATCGACAGGATGAAGAACGAATGATGAATGCGGAGTGATGAATGATGAATTAAAGACAATCCGTTTTTTATTCATCATTCATCATTCCGCATTCATCATTTCCTCATAGACTTTCTCGGTCGCGTCAACCATGCGGTCCAGGCTGAAGCGTTCGCGTGCGGCGGCGCTCGCACTTTGGCCGAGGCGCGCGCGCTCAGTTTCGTTTTTGAGGAGACGAAGGATGGACGAGGCCAGGGCCGCGTGGTCGCCGACGGGGACGACGAGGCCCGTCTCTTCGTCGTCGATGATCTCGCGCGCGCCCTCTGTCGCGGTCGTGACCACGGGCAGGCCCGCCGCCATCGCCTCGACAATCGCCAGGCCGAAAGACTCCGTGTGCGAGGCGGAGACGTAAACGTCCAGCGCCCTGAGAAGCGGCGCAACCTCGTCCACCCAGCCCGTGAAGCTGACGCGATTCTTCAACTGAAGCTCCGCGGCTAACTGTTCGAGCGCGGCGCGGCGCTCGCCCCCGCCCGCGATGATGAAATGGGCGCTCTCGTCGCCGCGCGCAACTACGGCGGCTGCGCGCAGGAAATCCTCCTGCCCCTTCTGCCGCTTCAGCTCGCCCACGGTCCCGACCAGCAAACTCCCCGGCGCAACCTGCAACTGGCGACGAAACTCTTCGCGTGTGTTATCCGTGTCGAAGCGGCTGAAGTCTATGCCGTTCGGGATGACCGTGACTTTGCGCGGCGGGAGGATTTTTTGTGCCAGGAGGCTGCGCTCGACCGCGCGGGAAACGGCGATGACGCGCGAGGCGCGGGCGAGCGTGAGCGCGTGCAGGCGGTTGAGGCGGAAGAGGACGTGGCGCGTGACGATTAGTTTCGCGCGGCGGTTGCGCCAGGCGGCCATCGCCGCCAGTGGATAGTCGCGCGCCACGTGCGCGTGTACCACCTCTATCTGGCGTGCGTACACGAAGCGGGCCAGCGCGTGCGCGCTCCGCACGTCGAGCGCGTTGCGCAAGCGGACGGCGAAGATGTTTTCGGATGGAACTTCCGTCAACTCCGCGGCGAGCGGCGAGCGAGGACGGAGCGCCGCGTAGACTTCGTGCCCGCGCCGCGCGAGGGCGTTAGCGAGATCGGCCAGATGCCGTTCGCCGCCACCCATCGAGCGCGCCGAGCTGATGTGCAGAATCTTCAAGTCTGTGCCGAAGACAGATGTCGGATTACTTCCCCCGCGCGATCAAACTCTCTTCGTAGCGTTCGAGCAGGTCCGCGGGGCCTGCGAAGATTTGGACGCAGCCGGCCGCCCTCAGCTCCGCTTCGGGGAAGCCGCCGCAGAGCACGCCGATGGTCCGCAAGGAGAGCTTGCCCGCGGCTTCCGCGTCGTAAGGGGTGTCGCCGACGACAATCGCCTCGTCTGCCTCGACGTCGCCGAGGCGCTCCAGCGCGGCCTCGAAGATGTCCGGGTGCGGTTTGGACTTGTCCGCGTCGTCGGCCGAAGTCTCCTCCTCCACGAGGTCTTCGATGTCGGCAATCTTTTTGTAAGCCGCGAGTTCGTCTTCCTTGGCCGACGAGGCGAGCGCGAGGCGCTTGCCGTCCTCCTTTATCTTCAGGAACAGCTCGCGGACGCGCGGGAAGGCGCGCACCTGCGGAAGGTACTCGCGCTTGAAAAGCTCGCCGCGGGACTTCTCCATCTCTTCCCCGAATCGGTCCAATTCCTCTTCGGAGAAGAAGACGGGCATGAGCTGGTCGCCGCCCTTGCCTATCTGGTGGCGGACACGCTCGTAAGGAATCTCTTTGCCGAAGCGGCGGAACGTCTCCTGCCACGCGCGTGCGTGCAGGTCTACGGAATCCACGAGCGTCCCGTCAATGTCGAAGATGACGGCCTTAATCATTCGTCTCCCCCTTGAAACCAGAAGCTGTTCTGCGCGCGACTTTAACATACAAGGTGTCACGCGGGTGTTCTAAAGCCGGGGCGAAGTCGCTTTATCTTGTTCCGCTTTCGTACGCGGCTTCAGTCGTCGTGGCTGTAGAAGGTTGACAGCCCGCGCCCGCGTGTCTCAACATTAGGCCAAGTCCCCTTCCGTTGTTCCCCGCGCACGAGACAAGGCACGGCGATTGCCGTTGGCCCTAGTTGTATTTGAGCGCTTAAATCTACCTCGCAAGAAAATTTGATCGGTGAAGGAGTGGTAAACGTAATGGCTAACAAGGCGACATTGGTCACGGGACTTTTCAAATCACGCGCGGCGGCCGAGGCGGCCGTGGACGCGCTGATTAAACGCGGCTACACGAGCGAGGACGTCAGCGTCCTGATGTCCGACGCGACGCGCAGCAAAGAGTTCGCCGTCGAGACGCGCACGCACGCTGCGGACGGCGCTGGGATAGGCGGCGCGGTCGGCGGGACCATCGGCGCGGTGCTGGCGGCCATCGTCGCCGTCGGGACTTCGATAGCGATTCCGGGCCTCGGCCTCGTCGTCGCCGGGCCGATTGCGGCGGCGCTCGCGGGCGCGGGCGCGGGCGCGGCCACGGGCGGCATCATCGGCGCGCTGATAGGGGCAGGCATTCCAGAGCACCGCGCCAAGGTCTACGACGCGGGGCTGCGTAGTGGAGGCATCCTGCTCGGCGTGGAGGCGCGCGGCGACGGCGACGCAGACACTCTGCAAAAGCTTCTCGAAGACCTGGGGGCCGAGCACGTCCGGCAGGAGTAAGCGCATGGAGAGGACCGAAAAGACAATCGAGGTCAACGCGCCGGTCGGCGTCGTCTTTGAACTCTACAGCGATTTCGAGAAGTTCCCGGAGTGGATGAAGAGCGTCAAGGAGGTGCGCCGCACCGGCGAGGGCCTGACGCGCTGGACGGCGGACGCCCCTCTGATGAGCGTCGAGTGGGAGGCAGAGACGACCGCGCTCGAACCTAACCGCCGGCTCGCCTGGCACACCGTCAGGGGCGACGTACAGATGGACGGCGAAGTCACCTTCGAGGAGGCTGGGCCAAATATGACGCGGCTGCACTTCTCGCTGGCCTACGAGCCGCCCGCCGGACGCCTTGGCACACTCGTCGCGGGGCTCCTCGGCAGCGACCCGGCCAAACAGGTGGAAGAGGACCTCAAGCGGTTCGCGCAACTGGCGGAAAAGCGGGCCGCCGAAAAGAGCGACGACGCCCGGCAACAAGCCGCGTAAACGACGAAGAGTAAAGAAAGCCGCGGGGTGAAAGTTAACTTTCACCCCGCGGCTTCTGTGTTTGGTCGTTTTCGGTGAAGCTATTTGGCGATCTCTTCGCCAACGTCCTCTACGGCCTCGCCGACCTTGCGCCTGGCTGTGCCGTATGCTTCCTGAACGTGGCCGCCGGCGCGTTCGGCAGCGCCTTCGGTCTTCATCTCGTCGTCGTCGATGGCGCGTCCGACGTTCTCTTTGACAGCGCCCTTAGCCTGATCGAATTTGCCTTCGACTTCGTCACTGTTCGGTAAACCCATAACTAAAATCCTCCCCTTTGATGACTGCTGAACTCGCGGGCGCGGGCCGCGCTAAAAAGAAGCCCGCCACGGCCCGCACTCGGTTGCTGGTTACTCAAGGGAAGTGGCAAGCAATGTGCCAACCGGAGCGAAGTAATCAGATTGACCTTTAACCGCGCAAAGCGTTGAGGAAAAACCGCGGCGCGCCCTCCGTCAAAAATTGGACCGGCCGGCCTAGCGCGTATGTTTCAGTACAGAACCGAAGGCTTTTAATTCATCCTTCAGCGGTCATCGTCTCGTAGACGGGGAGGCGTATCTCGAAGCGTGTGCCGAGGCCGGGTTCGCTGACGACCATGATCTGGCCGTGGTGGCGTGTGATGATGCCGTGCGAGGCGGAGAGGCCGAGGCCCGTGCCACGCTCGCCCTTAGTCGTGTAGAAGGGCTCGAAGATGCGCTCGACCGTTTCGGGCGACATGCCGAGGCCCGTGTCCGCGACCCAGAAGCAGGCGCTGTCGAGTTCGGCGCGCGTGCCGACCTCTATGTCGCCGCCGTCGGGCATGGCGTCTACGGCGTTGAAGAGGAGGTTCATGACGACCTCGCGCAGCTCCGCCTTCTCGCCGTGTACGCGCACGGGGCCGCGCGTCTCGACGTGAACGTTGACGCAGCCAGGCCCTTGGCCTGACTTGCGCTGCCACTTCGGCTTGGCGATCTCCACGCTTGTCTTGACTAGCTCGGTCAGGTCGAGCGGGGCGAACTCTTTCGCCTGCTCGCGCCGCGCGAAGTCTAAGATTCGGCGCAGGGTCTGCGCGCCGTCGGCCACGGCCTGGATGATGACATCGAGGCTCTTCGACGTGGCCTCGTCTGATGCGCGACGTTGGAGGAGCTGTGCGCGGCCCTGTATGACGGTCAGCGAGTTGTTCAGATTGTGGGCCACGCCCGCGGCCAGCTCGCCGACGGCGCGCAGCTTGTCCGATTGGGCCATGCGGTCTGCGGCGCGCCGCCGCTCCGTCATGTCGCGCAGGAAGACGAACGCGCCAGCGACCGCGCCGTCCTTCCAGCGCGGCGAGGTGTGCGCCTCGACGAAGCGCACCTCACCGTCAGCGCCCGCGGCCTGAATCTCGCCCCTGGTCTCCTCGCCCGCGAGCGTGCGCGCCAGGCTCGCGGCCGCAGCCTCCTTCGACTCCGCGGCGACGACCTCAGCGAACGGACGGCCCAGGAGCGCCATCCTGTTCAACTCGTTGGCCGCCTCCGCGCGCTCGTTCATCCAGGTGATGCGGCCCGCGGCGTCGAGCGTGTAGATTTCATCCGGGCTCAAATCCGCGAGGCTCGCCATGAACGCCTTGTGCTCGAAGGCTTCGGCCTCTGCGCGCCGCAGCTCAGAGATGTCGCGCGCGACGACGATTGATGCGCCGGTCGCGTGGCCGAGCGCGTCGCTGACGGGGACGACCGTCACGAGCGTCGGGCGGTCGCAATTTGGCCCGGCCAGCACTTCGACCTCGACCTTCTCGCCGGAGGCCGCGGCCCGCTCGACCAGACATTCGGCCGCGCCCTCCGCGCGCCAGAACATCTCGCAGCAGCGGCGACCCCTCAGGCTCGCGCCGTTTTCCAGCAGGTGGCCGGCGCGGTTCGCGCGGCTCAAACGTCGCTCGGAGTCGAAGAGGTAGAAGGCGTCGGGCAGCGCGTCGAACGCCGCGCCGAGCAGCGCGGCCGGGTCGTCCGCGGCGGCGTGCGGCAGGCAATCCGGGCGCGTGTCAGTCGTGTGAAATTCGAGGTGTTCCATGTGCTTCTCGGTCTGGTGGAGTTATGGTGCGGGCGGTTGGCGCGTGCGGCTGGCCGCGCGGGGCGAAATTATCTTAGCAGAAAGGCGCGCGGGCGTGGGAAGTTTTTCGAAGTGATGACTCCCCTTTCTAAAGAAAGGAGCTTCTATGGATTTTCACCAATGGTTGCTCATCCACAACCAAACTGCACTATCTTATTTGGTTCTCTACTTAAGTGTTCTAACTTTTACGTTCAGGACTCCCCTGAACAACCGCCTAGCTAGAGTTTCAAAGAGCCGCACAGGTGACTCTGACAGTCTTTGCAACTCATCAGACAAAACCTGTCGTATTTGAGAGTGAGGATAACACAAGTTGAGGCGCAAATTTGAAAGCATTTGCGCGGTGGACACAATTCATCCTCCGCATCAATGCAGAGGTCTTCTTGTGAGTGTTGATAAAAAGAGGGTGCGCCTGTTTAGGGGCGCACCCTCGAAGCCTCAGTCCAGTGGACTGTGGGTTAGAACTGGAAGCGGGCGGCGAACTGAATCTGGCGCTCGCGGAAGATGGAGTTGCCGGTCCCGTTGGGCACACCGAAGTTAGGCCCGTTGGGTAGGAAGTTCAGGTTCGAGCCTGAGAACGTGTACTGCGTCGTGTTCACGCTCGTCACCTGATAGCGGTTGAAGAGGTTGAACGCCTCGGCCAGGACTTCGAGGTTCATCGTCTCGCTGAAGCGGAAGCGACGCGAGAGGCGCAGGTCCACGTTGACGATCTTCGGCTGGCGGAAGGCGTTGCGGTCGTAAACGAGCGGGATGCGACCGAGAGCGCCAGAGCCGGTGATGCCACCGCCAATTGCGCTCGGCCCGAAGCCGCTGACGTTCGCCGAGTAGACGACGCCGGACTGGGCCGTGACGATGGGCGAAATCGTGAACCCGCCGAAGATGGCGCGTCCCACCTTGTTATCCTTCAGGCCGAACGGCACGCCCGGCGTCCAGACGGCGCTGGCCACGAAGCGGTGCGGGATGTCGAGGTTCGATGTCCCGGACTCCAGGCTCAGGTCGAACGGATTGAGCGGGCCGTTAGTGAAGGTGAAGGTGGCGGAGTTCTGACCCGTGTCGGTCGTCCGCGAGTAGGTGTAGTTGGTTTGGAACTGGAGACCCTTCGAGAGGCGGCGGTTGAGCTGCAAGACCAGCGCCTTGTACTCGGACTTGATCTCGCCGCTGATCTCCGTGATCGCGCCGAAGCGTGTGTCCGGCCTGGTCCCTGTAAAGAAGGGGACCGTGATGTTCTGTCCGCCGAGCGGCCCGCCGACGAAGGCGAACGTCCGCTGGACCGGGAAGGGCAGGTTGCGATCAATGAAGGTCGGCAAGCGTCGGCCGAGGCTCACCAGCACAGAGGCCGAGACCATCGTGTTCGGGAGAATCTCCCGCTCGAAGACAACGTCCGCCTGGTGAATCTGCGGGTTAGCCATCTTCTCCGAGAAGACGACGATGGCGGGCGCTCCGGCGATCCCGCCCGGCACGCCCGGCAGGACGTTCGGGAAGACCGGCGCGGCGCTGGACGCCGCCGACAGCGAGAAGGTCCGCTGCGCGGCGACCACGCCCGTGTTGCTGATGGCGTTGATGATTGTCGAGTTGATGATGCGGCCGTAGTAGATGCCGTAGCCGCCGCGAACCGAAGTCTTGCCGTCGTTCGTGATGGCGTAGGCGAAGCCGACGCGCGGCCCGAAGTTATTCCTGTCGGACGGGAACTGCGTAGACTGCTCCGGCCCGACAAACTGGCCGGGGCGGTTCAGCAGCGTGTTCGGAATCTGCGGCTCGGGCAGCTTCTCGTACTCGTAGCGCAAGCCCAGGTTGACCGTCAGCCGCTGGCTGAGGCGGATATCGTCCTGCGCGAAGAAGTTGAAGTCGGTCGTCGTGATGCCGAAGGCGGTCGGGCCGAACGCCTGCTGGAAGTTGCTGGTGTAGCACTTGCCGGCCCTCAGCGCCGCGCGCGCGCCTGTGTTGGTGAAACAGAGCGTGCCGGCCGTCCTCAAGGCTCCACTCGTCGTCAGGTTGAGATAGTCGACAATGAAGTCGCCGAGGTTGCTGTAAGCGTAGCTCCCGCCTTCGAGCCTCAGGTTGTCGAGCAGGTCGTTGACGCGGTTGATGTCGCCGCCGATCTTGAAGGTGTGCATGCCGCGCGACATCGTCACCGTGTCGGCGTACTGCCAGCGCTTCTCGTCCGGGTTGGCGTAACGCTCAAGGAAGTCCTGTTTGCCGAAAGTGAAGCCGTTGACGTTGATCTGGGGGGGACGCCCGCCGGTGCCGGTCGCCAGGATGGCTTCGCCGGCCGACGGGTCTGTGCTGAAGGCGAAGAGGTTGTCGCGCCCGTACTGGAAGCGCGCCTCGTTAAGCACGGTCGGCGTCAGCGTCGAAGTCAGACGCAGGTTGAGGCTGTCCGTCTCCACGAAGTCGTCGCCGAAGGTGGCGATGCCCTTCAGGGTCGTCGGCTGCGTCTCGATGCCCGAAGGGGACTTCGAGCGCATGCGGTTGTACGACGCCGTGAAGGTGTGGTTGTTGTTGATGAGCCAGTCAACCTTCGGGAAGAAGATGCGCTGGTCCTGCGTGCGCGGCACAGGGCCGGTCAGCCCCGCCAGGAAGCCGAGCGCCTCGTTAATGCGCGCGTCCGTGATGACTCCCGGAGCCAGGGTCTTGAGCGCAGTCCTGTTGCCCGAACTGAGGGTCAGGTAGGTCGGGGTCGGGAAGATGGCCGCGCCGGGGAAGTCCCTGCGCTGCTCGTCGTAGGTAAAGAAGAAGAAGAGCTTGTTCTTGACGACGGGGCCGCCGATGGCTCCGCCGAACTGGTGGCGCTTGTCTATCGGCTTGAAAGCCTCGCGGGTGCTGACGCCGTTGACGAGGATGGTCTGGATCGTCGTCGGGTTGGTCGCGCCGAGCTTGTTGTCGCGGAGGTAGTAGAAGAGGCTACCGTGGAACTCGTTGGTCCCGCTCTGCGTGACGGTGTTGATGACGCCGCCGGCCGCGCGCCCGTACTCGGCCGAGTAGTTCGAGGTGTTGACCTGGAACTCGCGGACCGAAGCCTGGCTGACGACGTAGCTGATGCGTGTGCGCCCGCGCTCTTCGGAGTAGAAGGCGTTGTTGTTGTCGCCGCCGTCCACCGTGTTGTTGTTCAAGAGGCCCGAGATGCCGCGGAAGCTCAAGAGGCCGAAGTTGCCGTCTGGCACAACGCCCGGTGTCAGCAACACGAAGTTGGAGGCGCGGCGGCCGTTGATGGGCAGCTCGTTGATCGAAGTCTGATTGATGTTGCTGGAGAAGTCTTGCTGCGTCGTGTTGATGACGGGCGTCTCGGCCGTGACCTCGACCTGGCCGGTGGCCTGGCCGACGGCGAGCGCCGCCTCGACGGTCGTCACGAGGCCGACTTCGACGATGACTTTCTCCTGCGTGAAAGTGCCGAAGCCGGAGGCGTCGACGGTCACGCTGTAGGTGCCGGGCTGGAGGTTGACGATGCGCGCGCGGCCTTCGCCGTCGGTCGTGTCGGTCGCCTCCTGATTGGTCCCGAGGTTAACAATCTTGACGTTGGCGTTGGGGACGACTGCGCCTTGCGGGTCAGTCGCCGTCACGCCGATGGCGCCAGACACGGTTGACTGGGAGAAAGCCACCGCGCTTAGCGCGAAGACGAGGAGCGTGGCGAAACAGAGCCGGAAGAATTTATGCATGCTGGGGAACTCCTTAAGAGCGTTGTGTTACTTGGACTGAATTCATCACTGCGCGCACACCGCGGGCGAGCAGAGTAGAGATTTTGTACCCTTGGGTAACCGAAAGAGCATTAGAGCTGTTGGTCTCAAAAGGCGTGACACCGAACTAGTGACGAGCCTGGTGTAGAAGCAACCTTCTATCATGCCGGTGGACGTTTACGCAAGGCTTACCGGCCGTTGAACGTCGCATTAAATCAGCGGTCAGATTTCAAACTTCAGGCAGCCGGTCCGTTATGGCAAAAGCCATGCCGTAAGCCTGTGGAAAACTCCGGCTTAACCCCAGGTATGATTTAGCGACGCCCGCGGCCACGGCCCGCCCGAAATTTTGGATTTTTTCCGAAAAGACGGAAAAAAGAATTCAGCAGTCAGGAGTCAGAAGTCAGAATAAAAGGCCGTAGCCGCTACTGATTTTTTTCTCCTGACTCCTGACTTCTATGTTCTGACTCCTGCTCTTAAACTCTCTCGCAGATGATGGCGATGCCCTGGCCGCCGCCGATGCAGGCTGTCGCCAGACCGTAGCGCCCGCCGCGCCGCCTGAGTTCGTTGAGCACCGTCAGCACGAGACGCGTGCCCGAGGCCCCGAGCGGGTGGCCGAGCGCGATTGCCCCGCCGTTGACGTTAGTACGCGCGCGGTCCAGCCCGAGTTCCTTCTCGACGGCGAGGTACTGCGCGGCGAAAGCCTCGTTGACTTCGACGAGGTCAATCTCTTCGAGCTTGAGCCCGGCCTTCTCCAGGGCCTTGCGCGTCGCGGGCACGGGGCCGATGCCCATGACTTCGGGCTCGACTCCGGCGTAGGCCCAACTGACGATGCGGCCCAGGGGCTTCACGTCGCGCTCCTTGACGTAATCCTCGCCGGCGATGACGAGCGCCGCCGCGCCGTCCACGATGCCAGAGGCGTTGCCAGCCGTGACGAAGCCGTCCTTGCTGAACGCGGGCCGCAGTTTCGCCAAGCCTTCGAGCGTCGTCTCCGGGCGCATGTGGTCGTCGTCTGTAAAGAGTGTGGAGCCCTTGCGCGTCTTGACCTCGACGGGGACGATCTCCTCTGCGAAGACGCCCGCGTCTTTCGCGCGCTTGGCCTCCTGTTGCGAGCGGAGCGCGTACTTGTCCTGCTCCTCGCGCGAGATTTCGTGACGGCGCGCGAGGTTTTCGGCCGTGCCCGCCATCGGCGTGTTGCAGTAGGTATCCACGAGCGCGACCATCAAACTGTCTTCGAGCTTGCCCTGCCCGAGTGCGAAGCCCGAGCGCGCGCCGCGTATGACGTGCGGGGCCTGCGACATAGACTCCATCCCGCCCACGAGGGCCGTGCGCGCCTCGCCCAGTTGAATCATCTGCGCGCCGGAGATGATTGCTTGAATGCCGCTGCCGCAGAGGCGGTTGACCGTCAGCGCCGGGCGGTCGAAGGGGACGCCCGCCTTGAGTGCGACGTGGCGCGCGCCGTAGATAGCGTCGCCGGAAGTTTGCAGTGCGTTGCCGATGACGGTGTGGTCAATCTCGTCCGCGCCGACACCCGTGGCTTCGAGCGCGCCGCGCGCGGCGACCGCGCCCAGATCGATGGCCGAAATATCTTTGAGCGCGCCGACATACTCGCCCATAGGGGTACGCTTGCCGCCCAGGATAAAGACATCACGCGACATAATCTTGATGAGCCTTTCTATAGAACTAAAATTGGACACGAGGGAGAACCGGAAAGATTAACAGAGAGGCGCGCGGGGCGTCAATTTGGCCCCTCTGTCGGCTTGCACGCCGCGCCGGCCTGTGGCAATATGCGTCCCGTCTCACAGGAAGTTTGCTTAGACTCATCCTGTTCTAGATCGCCAGTAACCACTCGATAGAAACCTTACTCAGGAGTACCCGCAGTGAAATTCATAACGAGCCCCTTCGTGCTTACCCGCGCCTGCCTGTCGCTGTTCGCGGCCGCACTCTTACTGCCCGCCCTCTCTCAGCCGGCGCGGGCGCAATCGATCAGCAGTTACGAACGCGAGAGCGGTCGCCAGATGCTGAAGATGATTAAGCTCGACGTCGAGAAATACTATTACGACCCGGCCTACCACGGCATAGACCTGGACGCGCGCTTCAAGGAGGCCGACGAGAAGATTAAGAAGGCCACGTCGAACGGCCAAATCTTCGGCGTCATCGCCCAGGCGCTGCTCGACTTCAACGACTCGCACCTCTTCTTCACCCCGCCGCCGCGCGTCTCCCGCGTCGAGTATGGCTGGCAGATGAAGGCCATCGGCGACCAGTGTTACGTCGTCTCCGTCAAGCCCGGCTCTGACGCCGAGGCCAAGGGGCTTAAGCCCGGCGACACGGTCATCTCTGTGGACGGCTTCGAGCCGTCGCGCGACGTTCTGTGGAAGATGCAATATTACTACTACTCGCTGCGCCCGCAGCCAGGGATGCGCGTCGTCGTGCAGAGCCCCGGCGGCCAGCCGCGTCAGGTGGACGTGATGGCGAAGATTTACAGCGGCAAGAAGCAGGTTGACCTGCAAGATTCGATCAACTGGCTGAACCTGGAAGTGGAGGCCCAGAACGAGGCGCACCTCAACCGTCACCGCTTCGCCGAGTCGGGCGACCTAGTCATCTGGAAGATGCCCGGCTTCGACATCTACGACGAGAAAGAAGTGGACTCGCTCATGGACAAGGTCAAGGGCCGCAAGGCGCTGATCCTCGACCTGCGCGGCAACGGCGGCGGCTACGTGGTCATGCTCAAGCGCCTCCTCGGCCACTTCTTCGACAAGGATGTCAAAGTCGGCGACCTCAAGTACCGCAAGGAAGTGAAGACTGAGGTTGCGAAGACGCGCGGCGCGGGGGCTTTCAAAGGCAAGGTCATCGTCCTGATTGACAGCCAGTCGGGCTCGGCCGCGGAGCTGTTCGCGCGCGTCATCCAGTTGGAGAAGCGCGGGACCGTCATCGGCGACCGCTCGGCCGGCGCGGTGATGCAGAGCCTGCACTACTCGCACGAGGTCGGTCTGGAGACAGTCGTACCTTACGGCGCGAGCGTCACCAACGCCGACGTGATTATGACCGACGGCAAGAGCCTCGAACACACGGGCGTGACGCCGGACGAACTGCTCACGCCGACGGGCGCGGACCTGGCCGCCAAACGCGACCCCGTGCTGGCGCGCGCCGCAGAGTTGCTCGGCTTTGAACTCGACGCGGAGAAGGCCGGCGCGCTCTTCCCCATCGAGTGGCGCAAGTGAGAACTGACAACCCCCAGCCAACGATTACGAGGAATAGATAATGATGAATCTCAGCCCACGAAACTTCCCCCTTTCGGCCGCCCGGCTGCTCTGCGCCGCGCTGGCCTCGCTCGCCCTCACGGGCTTGCTGTCGTCGCCCGGCGCGCGTGCGCAGGGGCTCGGACCCTACGACCGCGAGAGCGCGCAGGCGATGCTCGACGCCGTCAAGGACGACATCAAGAAGAACTACTACGACCCTGCCTTGCGCGGCATGGACCTGGACTCGCGCTTCAAGCAGGCGCAGGACAGACTCAAGCAGGCGACGACGCGCGACCAGTTGATGATCGCCGTCGCCCAGCTCATGCTCGAACTGAACGACTCGCACACCTTCTTCCTCCCGCCGAGCCGCGCCGCGCGCATCGAGTACGGCTGGCAGATGCAGATGGTTGGCGACACCTGCTACGTCACGGCCGTCAAGCCCAAAACGGACGCCGAGGCCAAGGGCCTTAAGCCGGGCGACGCGATTCTTTCGATAGACGGCTTCCGCCCGACGCGCGACAACATGTGGAAGATGCTCTACCGCTATTACGCGCTGATGCCCGCGCGCTTCGTGCGCCTAGGGGTCCAGAGCCCCGGCCAGGCGCAGGCGCGCGAGGTCGCGGTGGAGGCGACGGTCCAGCAGAGCGCAGCCGTCGCGCCCATCCACGACCTCTTCATCAGGTATCTGCGGTCGGAGGGCGACCTCTACCACGACCGCTTCGTCGAGGTCGGCAAGGAGATGCTGGTCTGGAAGATGCCGACGTTCGCCGTCACGAAAGAGCGCGTGGACGACATCATGAGCCGGGCCAGGAATTTCAAGACGCTCGTCATAGACCTGCGCGGCAACGGCGGCGGCTACGTCATGACGTTGGAGCGGCTCGTCAGCCACTTCTTCGACCGCGACGTGAAGATCGCGGACCTCAAGGGGCGCAAGGAGATGAAGCCCGTGCTGGCGAAGACGCGCGGCGGCGACATCTTCAAGGGCCAGCTCGTCGTCCTCGTCGATAGCGAGTCGGCCTCGGCCTCGGAGCTGTTCGCGCGCGTCGTCCAACTGGAGAAGCGCGGCACGGTCATCGGCGACCGCACGATGGGCGCGGTCATGACCTCCAGGCGCTACGACCACGAGACGGGCGTCGGCCGCGTGCTCTACTACGGATCGAGCGTGACGATTGCGGACATGATGATGACCGACGGCAAGAGTCTCGAAACCGTGGGCATGTCGCCGGACGAGCTGCTCTTACCGACGGGCGCTGACCTCGCCGCGAAACATGACCCCGTGCTGGCGCGCGCCGCGGCCATCGCCGGCGTCCAAATGAATGCGGAGAAGGCGGGCACGCTCTTCCCCGTCGAGTGGCAGAAGAATTAGTCGCGCGTGCGCGGCGATTGAAGGGGTCGGCGGAGACAACCGCCGGCCCTTATTTTTTGAAGCGGTGGCGGTCGTGGTAGCGGTGCAGGAGTTCTTCCAGAAAGCCTTCGTAGGTGAAGGCCGCCAGGTCGTAGCCGGGGCGCAGCTTGTAGAGGAGCGGGGTGGCGACGCGCCAGGCCATCCACATCCGCGCGTGGTCCGGCAGGTCGTAGCGCCTGCGCAGGAAAGTCTCGACGACCTCTATCTCTGGCTCCGTGACGGAGCTGATATCGGCCGTGAATTGGAGCGGCCTGTAGGCGCGGCGCAGCGCCACGTCGGAGATGGGCGAATCGAAGACCTGGCTGAAGGTCGGGGCCTCCGCCTCGCGCTCGCGCACGACGACGGTGCCCGCGACGAGGTCGCCGACCCTCTGGTCGCGCAGGCTGATGAAGATGGAGATGATGCCGATGGAATAGAACAGGAAGAACTCGAAGATGCGGACCAGATTGCGCAGCGCCGCCTCCCAGAAGGTGATGGGCCGCCCGTCCTCGCGTATGACACGCAGCTTGAGCCAGCGCTTGCCCGGCGTCTGCCCGTTCCAGCGCCACTCGAAGAGGATGAAGTAGCTAGACCAGATGATGAAGCTGACGATGACCCGCAAGACGATCGCCCACCTGGACACGCCCTCCATCCCCCCGGCGTTGAGCGACTCCGTGAGCGCGTTGAAGGCGAAGAAGAGCAGCAGCAGCGCCAGCATCTGCAACGTGTGGTCGACCGCGCACGCCAGAAAGCGGTTCCCAATCGAGGCCAGCGCGAAGTGCAGCGGCACGCGCTCCGGCGTCTCGATAATCAAAATCTCTTCGGTGGCGATTGCTGTGGCGTTTGCTGTTGACATTTAACTTCTACCACGGACACGCAGGAAACGGCGCTTGCCCACCTGGATTAAGATGGCACGCTCTCCCTCCAACTCAATCTCATCATCAACCTGCGTGCGCCGCTCGCCGTCTATCTTGACGGCCCCTTGAGTTATTAGACGCCTGGCCTCGGCCATCGAAGGGGCGAGCTGTGTTTCGACTAAAAGGCGCGGCAATTTCCACGTCGCCGAAGAGGCGCTTCGTTCCTCTATCTCGTCGGGCGTCTCCTTGCGCTTGAAGATGCGGTTGAACTCTTCTTCGGCCTTCAACGCGTCGTCGGCCGAGTGGAAGTCCGTGATGATGAGTTTCGCCAGCTCGACCTTGAGGTCGCGCGGGTTGCGCTCGCCGGTCGCGGCCGCCTCGCGCAAAGAAGCGATCTCTTCGACGCGCAGGTCCGTCAGCAGCTCGTAGTAGCGCCACATCAAGTCGTCGGAGATGGACATGACTTTGCCGAACATCTCCTGCGGCGCTTCGTTGATGCCGACGTAGTTGCCGAGAGACTTGGACATCTTCTGGACGCCGTCCGTGCCTTCCAGGAGCGGCGTGATGACGGCGACCTGCGGCTCCTGGTGGTACTCGCGTTGGAGGTTGCGGCCCATCAGGAGATTGAATTTCTGGTCCGTGCCGCCGAGTTCCACGTCCGCTTCGAGCGCCACGGAGTCGTAAGCCTGCGTGAGCGGGTAGAGCAGTTCGTGCAACGCAATGGGCTTCTCTTCAGCGAGGCGCTTGCTGAAGTCGTCGCGCTCCAGGATTTGTTTGACGGTGACGTGCGACGCGAGGCGTATGAAGCCGGCCGCGCCGAGTTTGTCCATCCACTCGGAGTTGAAGCGGATTTCCGTTCTTTCCGGGTCGAGCAGCTTGAAAATCTGCTGCTTGTAGGTCTCTGCGTTCGCGTTGATCTCGTCGCGCGTGAGCTGCGGGCGCGTCGCGGATTTGCCCGAGGGGTCGCCGATGAGGCCCGTGAAGTCGCCGATCAGGAAGATGACCGTGTGGCCCAGTTCCTGGAAGGCGTGGAGCTTGCGGATGACGACCGTGTGGCCTAGGTGTATGTCTGGCGCGGTCGGGTCCGCGCCGAGCTTGACGCGCAGCGGCTTGCCGGTGCGCGCGCTCCGTTCGAGCTTGGCGCGCAAGTCCTCCTCGCGGATGATCTCGATTGTCCCCTTACGCAGGTAGGCGAGCTGTTCGTCAATAGTCATCGTTTGTAAATGGTAGCGCACCTCGCCGCCCGTGC
The DNA here is from genome assembly GCA_963848875.1 of uncultured Acidobacteriota bacterium. Lineage (GTDB taxonomy): Bacteria > Acidobacteriota > Blastocatellia > Pyrinomonadales > Pyrinomonadaceae > QHXM01. Next base: position 107,507 of record CAWKFJ010000005.1, on the reverse strand, counting down.
GCTATCTTCCGGGTGAGATTTTTGTCGCGGCCCCGTGCGGGAGGATGGAGAAGAAATGAACGGGACGAAGGAAAGCGAGAACGCCCTCGGCGGCGTGGAGTTGTCTTTCATCGGCTGCGGGGTGATGGCCGAAGCCATCATCGCGGGGCTGCTGCGCCAGAAGCTGGTCGCGCCCGAACAGATCGTCGGCAGCCACCCGCGCGAGGCGCGGCGCGAGGAGTTGCACACGCGTTACCAGATGCGCGTCTTCGAGGATAACCGCGAGGCCGTCGAGGCGCTCTCGGCGCAGGGCGGCGGCCGCGGCGACGACGCGCGCGCTCGCTCGATCATCGTGCTGGCCGTCAAGCCGCAGCGGCTCGGCCTCGTGCTGGGCGAGTTGAAGGGCGCGCTCCGCGAAGACCAGCTCGTGCTCTCGATTGTCGCCGGCGCGCGGATGGAGACGATTGCGACCGAGCTGCTGCACCCCTCCGTGGTGCGCGCGATGCCGAACACGCCCGCGCAAATCGGTCAGGGAATGACGGCCTGGACGGCGACCGCCGAAGTCAGCGAGGAGCAGGCCGCGCAGGTGCGCGCGATGCTCGCCGCCCTCGGCCGCGAGATGCACGTCGAGAACGAGCGGATGATAGACATGGCGACGGCCCTTTCGGCCACCGGGCCGACCTACATCTTCCTCGTCATGGAGGCGCTCGTGGACGCGGGCGTCCACATGGGCTTCTCGCGCCACGTCGCACAGGAGCTGGTCACACAGACCATGCTCGGCTCCGTCCTCTTCGCGCGCGAGTCGCACAAGCACCCGGCCGAGCTGAGGAACATGGTCACCTCGCCGGGCGGCACCTCGGCCGAAGCCATCTACCAGATGGAGAAAGGCTCGCTGCGAACGGTCCTGTCGAAGGCCGTGTGGGCGGCGTTTCAGCGGGCGGTCGCGTTGGGGAAGAAGTAACTGCGCCTTCAGCCCTACTCTTTTTCAAACGCGAGCAGTCCTGAACACGCGCCGCCCGACGATTTCGTACTCGCCGCTCGTGACGAGGGCGAGCGCCTCGGCGTAGAGCTTGTGTTCTTCCGTGAGGATGCGCTCCGAGAGTGACTCGACCGTGTCGTCGTCCAGAACTGGCACAGCCGCCTGCGCGATGATAGGGCCGCCGTCGAGCGTTTCGTCTACGAAGTGGACGGTGCAGCCGGTCCACTTGACGCCGTGCCCGATGGCCTTGAGCTGCGGTTCGAGGCCGGGGAACGCGGGCAAAAGCGACGGGTGTATGTTGAGGATGCGGTGGCGGAAGGCTTCGATGAACTCGGCGGAGAGCAGCCGCATGTAGCCCGCCAGGCAGACCAGCTCGACGCCCCGCTCACGAAGCGCCGCAATCGTCTCGCGGTCGTGCTCGACGCGCGCCCGCCCGCGCCGCTCGATGGAGAGAGTTTCAATCCCGCGCTCGGACGCCAGCCGGAGTCCGGGCGCATCCGCGTGGTCGCTGATGACGACGGCGATCTCGGCTCCGGGGACGCGCCCAGAGGCTGTAGCCTCCGCCAGCGCCACCATGTTCGACCCGCGCCCCGAAATCAGAATCCCGATTCTCATTCGATGACGACTTCGCGGTTGCCTTCCGTGACGCGGCCGATTTCGTAGACCGCTTCGCCACGCTCTGTCAGATGAGACTTGATCGCTTCGGCGTCCGCCGGCGCGCAGACGATGACCATGCCGACGCCCATGTTGAAGGTGCGGAACATCTCCGCGTCGGCGACGTTGCCGAGCTTCTGCATCACGTTGAAGACGGGGAGCACGGGCCAGCTTCCGCGCTCGACGCGCACGCCGGTCCCTTCGGGCAGGATGCGCGGGACGTTCTCTGTCAGCCCGCCGCCCGTGATGTGCGCCAGGCCCTTGACGAGCCCGCGGTCGAGCAGGCCGTCGAGCGGGGCGAGGTAACTCGCGTGCGGCTGAAGGAGCGCCTCGCCCACGGTCTGGCCCAATTCGTCCACACGCGTGTCAACTTGAAAGCCGGCCACGTCGAAGAAGAGTTTGCGCGCGAGCGAGTAGCCATTGGTGTGCAGGCCGACCGACGGCAGGGCGAGCACAATGTCTCCGGCCGCGATTTCGCGCCCGTCAATCACCTTCTCGCGGTCAACGACGCCGACGATGAAGCCCGCCACGTCGTACTCGCCCTCGTTGTAGAAGCCTGGCATCTCGGCCGTCTCGCCGCCCAGGAGCACGCAGCCGTTCTCGCGGCAGCCCGTTGCTATGCCCGCGACGATGCTCGCCACCACGTCGGGCGAGAGCACGCCCGTGGCTATGTAGTCGAGGAAGAAGAGCGGGCGCGCGCCCTGGACGAGGATGTCGTTGACGCAGTGGTTGACGAGGTCGCGCCCGATGGTGTCGTGCTTACGGGCTGCGAACGCGATTTTGAGTTTTGTGCCAACGCCGTCGGCCGACGCGACCAGCACGGGCTGTCTCATTCCGGGGAACGCTCCGTCGAACATCCCGCCGAAGCTCCCGATCTCCGAGAGCGTCCGCGCATTGAAGGTCGCCCGCGCGAGCTGCTTGATCCTGCCGGTCGCCACGTTCGCCGCGTCAATCGAGACGCCCGCGTCGCTGTAAGAGATGGATTCAGTCATAATTTAATGATGAATGCGGAGTGATGAATGATGAATTAAAAAGCTCTCTGTCTTTCATTCATCATTCATCACTCCGCATTCATCATTTCTTTCTTTTCGGCGGCGGGCCGTAGTCGCCGTAGGCTATGAAGCCGGAGCTGGTGGAGTCGTTCTTCTCGCCCTCGCGGCCGGTCCAGAGGTCGCTCTTGGTCTCCTTGGCGGCCTTGGTCTCGTAGAGCTTCCCGTTCGTGACCTTGCCGGTCGTCTTGATCTCTATCTCGCCCTGGAAGTCCGTGCGGTAAAGCTCCGTCACGCCGGCGGCCTTGAGACGACTGAGCACGCCCTGGTCCGGGTGGCCGTAGCGGTTGAACTCGGCCATGGAGATGACGGCCGCCTTCGGCTTGACGCGCCGGAGGAAGCCGTCCGAGGTCGCGTACTTCGAGCCGTGGTGCGCGACCTTCAACACGTCCACTTCCAAGTCCAGCTCCTTGTTGACGAGTCGCTCTTCACTCTGCGCTTCGGCGTCGCCCGTCAGCAGCATGGAGAACTCGCCGTAGTCCAGGCGCATGACGATGGAGTTGGCGTTCGACTCGTTGCCGTTGCGGCTCGACGCGATCTGCTCGCGCGTGAAGGGTGGCGGCTGCGGGGCGAGAATGGTCAGCAGGGCTCCGCCGCCGAGTTCAATCCGCTGCTCGGGCTCGGCCTTCCTGAACTCCGCGCCGGCCTTCTCGGCCCCGCCCTTGAAGCCGTTGTAGGCTTTGACGGTCGGGAGTTCCACCGTGCGCCCGCCACGGCCACGCGGCGGCGGCTTCGGCTGCTGCTTCTGGCCTTTCTTTCCCCCTGGTTGCGGTGTCGCCGCGGCCGCCTCGTTCGCCGCGACGACCTCGGCCGGCGGGAAGTCGTTGTGCAAGACGACGCCGACTTTGAAGTTATTGAAGACCTCCGCGGCCCCGCCGATGTGGTCCGGGTGCGCGTGCGTGGCGACGAAGTAGTCCAGTTGCTGCACGCCCTTCGCCTTGAGCGCCTCGACGATGCGCTTGCCGTTCTTCTCGTCGCCCGCATCGACGAGGACCGTCTTGCCCTCCGGCGCGTCAACGGGCGGGAGAATGAGAATCGAGTCGCCCTGGCCGACATCCAACACGTAGACGCGCAGCTCCTTGCCGGAGGGCGCGGGCGGCTGCTTGTTCCACCACGGCAGGATGAACTTGTAGCCGACAAACCCGAGCGCGCCGAGCACCGCCACCAGCGCGGCAATCGCGCACCCGCACCCGCCTTTCGTTCGCACTATCGCCATAGTTTATTAGGCTAACTTTTTCTTGACGGTGAAAGGAATTTTCTGGTTTGCGAGAGCTTTCATAGCAGCTTCGGGAACTAAGTGTTCACCTGAACGGAGAACTCGGCCGGAAAAGCGTCCGAGTAAAAAAGCTAGTGCGCGCTTCTCAGTATCACGGTCGGGAAATGTAATGGTCACCATGTCCTGTCACCTGTCTGACGCGACTAAGATAACACGAAGCACGCCGGCAAATCCGCCGCGCTAGCGGCGTTTGAGTTTAGCCCGGCGTTTCAACGCCGGGTTAGAGGCACACGAAACACCGCGTCGCGTTAGCGACGCTTGAGTGGTTGATTCACGCGTCGCTGACGCGACGCGCTTTGGTCGGCACGCGTTCTCCCGGCCTTGCAAGGCCGGGCTAAATTCAAACGCCGCTAGCGCGGCGAAATTGCGCGCGGCTCTAAAATTCCGTCAGAGCTTGAAATCCTTCTCGCCCTCAGCGCCGCCCTTGGCGGCCAGTTTGTCCTGCAAGCGCTTGACGCGAGCCGAGGACGCCTCGCGCGATTCTTTGTCGAGCGTGATACTGATGCGCAGGTGGTCGCCGTCCGCAGCGCCTTCGGGGAGCAGAGAGGCGGGCACGTCCACTTGCGTCTTGTGGTCGTCGCCGATGATGAGGACGGCCATGTCGCCATCCTCGATCCGGTCTATCTCCGCGCGGGTTTGCTTGGTCGTCGCGCGCTTCGGTTGTTCGTCTCCGTCAGTCATTTTTCGTCTCTCCGCTCCGGCTGCTGATTCCACGCTCAACGCCCGCCCGCGCCGCGGCGGCCTCGCCTGGGGGTTTCGCCTTCGGAGCGTGCGGCGTCTTCGCCTCGTTGCGGCGTGCGGCCGGCCCAGAGGTCGCCGGTGGGCGTGCGCTCCGTGCGGACCTCGTAGCCCTGGCCGCGCGTGACGATGGTGATCTCGCCTTCTAAATCCGTGCGGTTGAGTTTCACGCCGAGCTGGCGGAAACGGTTCAGTGCGTCCTGGCTCGGGTGGCCGTAGCGGTTCTCCGCGCCGTCGGAGATGACGGCCCGCTCGAAGCCGCCCGCGCGCAGGAATTTCGCGGACGACGCGTAGCGCGAGCCGTGGTGCCCGACCTTCAGAATTTTGGCTCGCAGGTTCGCGCCGCTCGCCATCAGCCGCTCCTCCGTCTCGGCCTCCGCGTCGCCCGTCAGGAGCATGGAGAAGTCGCCGTAGTCCAGGCGCGTGACGACCGAGTTGGCGTTCGGCTCGTTCGCGCCCGCGCGCAATTCGTCCTTGGTAAAGAAGGGCTGAATCGGGGCGAGCACGGTCAGCACGGCCCCGCCGCCGAGGTCGAACTTCTGGCCCGGCTGCGCGGCGATGTACTTGGCCCCGCTCTGTTCGACGGCCTCCAGAAAGTCCTCGTAGTTCTTCGTCGTGGCGGGGACGCGACTGTCCAGCACGGCGGCGACTTTCGTTCGGCGCAAGACCTCGTCGGCTCCCCCTATGTGGTCGGCGTGCGCGTGCGTGGCGACCATCAAATCGAGCTGCGCCAGACTCTCGCGCTTCATCGCGTCTAGGACGACGCGGCCGCTGCCGGGCGTGCCCGCGTCAACCAGCACAGACTTGCCGCCCGGCGCGACGATCAGGATCGAATCGCCCTGCCCGACGTTGAGGACGTGGACTCGCAGCTCGTCGCCCGAAGCCTGTGGCGACGGCGCGGCCGCCGGCTCGGCTTTCTTCCAGTACCTGAAAAGGAGGACGCCCGCGACGATGAGAAAGAGGCCGAGGATGGCGAGCGCGAAGAGGATGCGCCGTCCGTCTCGCGCCTGCTGAATCCGGCCGGGCGGTGGCGCGGGATTCATTTGACGGCCGCCTCGCTCTCGTCCACGTTGAGGGGTGGGTCGGACGGCACGGGCTCGCGCTCGCGCGCCCACTGCGTCTCGGCCTCGCGCGTGATGCGCGTCGGGTAGCGCCCAGTCCAGCAGGCGACGCATGACGAGTCGGCGCTGATACCCGTGGCTTCGAGCATCCCTTCGAGCGAGAGGTAGCCGAGCGAGTCCGCCTCTATGAACTGGCGTATGTCCTCGACGGACATCTGCGCGGCGATGAGGTCCTTCTTGTTCGGCGTGTCCACGCCGTAGAAGCAGGGGCTCACGGTCGGCGGACAACTGATACGCAGGTGGACTTCGGCCGCGCCCGCTTCCCTGACCATCCGCACGATCTTCTTCGAGGTCGTCCCGCGCACAATCGAGTCGTCAATCAGGACGACGCGGCGGCCCTCAATCAGATCGCGCACGGGGTTGAGCTTGATGCGGACGCCGAAGGAGCGTATGGACTGCTTCGGCTCGATGAAGGTGCGGCCGACGTAGTGGTTGCGCACGAGCCCGAAGCGGAAGTTGATCCCACTTTGCGCGGCGTAGCCGATGGCCGCGGCGACGCCGGAGTCCGGCACGGGGACGACGAGGTCCGCGTCCGCAGGATGCTCGATGGCGAGGCGCTTGCCCATCTTGTGGCGCGACTCGTTGACCGAGTGGCCGTAGATGATCGAGTCGGGCCGCGAGAAGTAGACGTGCTCGAAGATGCAGTGCGAGCGCTGGCGCGGCGGCAAAGGGGAGGACGAGCGCAGGCCGTGCTTGTCGACGACGATCATCTCGCCCGGCTCGACATCGCGCACGTAGCGCGCGTCGATCAAGTCGAAGGCGCAGGTCTCGGAGGCGACGACCCACGAGTCGCCGAGGAGGCCCAGGGCGAGTGGGCGAAAACCCCGCGGGTCGCGGATGGCGATGAGCGAGTCCGGCGTCAGGAAGAGCATGGAGAAGGCCCCTTCGGTTTCGCACAGGACTTCGGGGATGGCCTCGGCAATCCCTGCGGCGCGTGAGCGCGCGATGCCGTGCAGGATGACCTCCGTGTCCGAAGTCGAGGAGAAGATCGCGCCCTCACGTTCGAGGCGCTTGCGCTCTTCGGTGGCGAAGGGGAGGTTGCCGTTGTGGCAGATGGCGACCTGGCCGTGCTGGCAGGCGACGAGGAAGGGCTGCGCCTCGCGGATGGAGACCTCGCCGGCGGTGGAGTAGCGCACGTGGCCGATGGCGCTCGCGCCCGGCAGGCGGTCGAGCCGCTCCTGGTCGAAGGCGTCCGAGACGAGCCCCATCCCGCGCTCGGAGCGGAGTTCCGCGCCGTCGGAAGAGACGATGCCGCACGACTCCTGGCCGCGATGCTGCAAGGCGTAGAGCCCAAGGTACGTGAGCCGCGCCGCCTCCGGGTGGCCGTAGACGCCGAACACCCCGCACTCGTCGCGGAATTTATCTGTCAGGGAATCACTCAAGAGATGTCACCTCGCCGGCCGCGCGCTTCCGAGAAATTGAAGCTTAGTAAATCATCACGCCCGCCGCAAGCGCGGTGGGCCGGGGGTAGTGTCCTAATAGCGTGTTGCTAGATTCAGAAGTTCCTTCTTATCTTTTCTGTTACCCGCTCTGAAATCTTCTGAATCAGCCTACTTAACTCATTATATTCTTCGGGGGTAAAGGCCACGGAGAATTGCTGTACGCCTATCCCTTCAATCCCATCAAAATTGATTGTTCGCGCTGAGGCTGAGGCGGTCATACTAGAGTATGAAATGGCAATGCTTTCGAAGTGGAATCTTACTTTCTGAGTAGACATAAAACGCTCCTTTATTTGTGTAGAAGGTCTTTCAGCGTCCAAACACTCTTTGTGATGCCCGCTTCCATCGCTGGCGTACAGCGAATCGAAGAATGCACGCGGCACAGATTGTAGTAAGCGAAGTATAGCGCGAGCGCGGCTTTCAGGTTAGACCATTTCTTGCTGAAAGCGTTGGTCAGACGAGTGAAGCGGCGCATCGCCATTCTGATATTTAGGTTCTGTCTTTCGACGTGCGAAGTACAGATGTTTTCAGGCTCAGGATTTCCAAACACCGGAATAGGTGTTGCTCCGATATACTGCGCGGGAGAGTAGCGACGCTCGCCTTCTTCCGGCACGGCGTACATCTTGATTAGCTGCGCGTAGTCAACGCGAGTGCCAAGAGAGTACAAGAGAGTAGCAGACAGCATCAGGATAGCCGCCGAAGCCGTCAGTGGTCATCTGGAAGCGGTTAGTAGTTCCTTCCAAAGCCTGATATAGCTTCCCTGTGAAAAGCAGCGTGTCGCGCGCCGTGCGCCTTCCAAGATGCCAAGCGACAATCAACTTTGAATGCCGCTCGAAAGCCACGAACGTATAAGCATCGCCTAGAGTATCGGCATCCTTGCCTTGACGCTTTTTCGTCTTTTCTTTCATGCCAACATAAGACCATATCTCGTCAGCTTGAATGTCAGACACCTGGACTTTGCGGATAAGCCTATTCATCAAAGCTTCGCACTTCTCGCCAGCGACTAGCATCAGATCAGGCACGGTATCGCGGTGAATGCCAGTGACGCGCTCAATACTTCGGACGGACATACCCTCAACTAAAAGTTGTAAGCACATGAGAGCCTTGTCCATCGGAATACGCATCTCGTTTATTGGCTTGTCTCGCTCCGCTTGGAAAGTCTTACCACAGGTTAAGCAGCGGAATCGTTGGTTGCCTTTGCGGTCTTTGCCGAACCGCTTGGCTATGGACTGGCAGTTATGACAGGTCATTTTGAGCCTTGCCTTTCGTTGGCGAATGGCTCACAATATGGTTGCTGAGGCCGATGCGAGCATTCGCGTTGGTTTTCAAAGTGAAGGCTCTCTGTCAGTTTGCGCTGGGAGAGCCTTTGCTGTTGCTATGAGAAGGATTATACGTGATCGGTCACGTATAAGTCAAGATAAAAGACACTTGACTTTACCTGAGCGGTCACGTATATTTTGGGCATGGCGAACACAAACACACAAGAGAAGCCGAAGCGAAAGAATGCCGCCGCCGTCGCTCTGGGCCGCAAGGGCGGTCTAAAAGGTGGACACGCACGGGCGGCAAGTATGACGCCCGAAGAGCGCAGCGAAAGCGCACGTAAAGCGGTTCTGGCACGCTGGGCGAAAGCCAAACAGCAAGCCTAATCGCCAGCAAAAAAGTTTCACCCCTCCTTAGCGCGCGGTGCTATAATCTCCCTTCGCGCGGCAACGTTCCTTACTTATCATCCATCTTTCCATAAGGGTTTCTGCCTTATGTCTCAGCTTCGTTTAAGAATAGAGTTGAATAAGGGCGGGCATGGCATCTCTATGGATAAGCTCGCCGAGATTACGACGGAGACAGAGCGTTTCCTGCGGATGATTGTTGAAGATGTAAGTAAGCAAGCGACGGGGAAGTGGATAGCAAAAGACTTTGAGAATAACTCCGTTGATTTCACGGCAGCATATGTCTCAGAGACTATGACGCCCTCAGAGATTCAGGAATGTAGACAAGCCCTTGCCTACACGATGAATGAAAAGACAGACGTTGCCGATTTCAGCAGCAAGATTAGACGCTCTACCCTCTTACAGTACGCCAAGATTGCCAAGCCTGTTGGGCCAGATGAGGCCGTGCATTTTGCGCTCTTCGATATTGATAGTGATTTGTTGACCGAGCATCATATTCTTTCAAAAGAACGTTCGCTTGAAATCGAGCAGCGATTACAGCTAACAGACCGGATTCAATATGACGGCTCGGCGCAGGGTACTATCATCGCTTTATTCAAAGGTAATAACCCTCATTTTCGTTTAAGGTCACTTTACTCCGAAGAATGGTTTCCCTGCTATTTCTCATACAATCTATATGACAAGGTGATTCACGCGCTGGAAAACGCGAATACAATTGTTCATGTTGCCGGAACAATTGTGGCGTCACGCACAGAGCGCAAACCGATTTCAATGCACGTCAAGAGAATCGAGAACGCAGAGCCATATCTTGAAGGCGACCTTGAGAAGTTCATAGGATGCGCCCCTCACGCAACAGGTGATTCAACTACCGAAGAGTTTATTGATTTGATTCGGCGGCATGAAGAACTTGTTGGCAACGGCGAAGAAACTTAATGAGCGTCTACATGGACTCATGCTGTTTTATTGACGTGGCTAAGTATGACTTAGGCCACAAGGATAAGATTGACCACTTAGCCGACAAGGAAGAACACATTAAAGCTTGCATAAAGATGCTGGATGATGCCAAGAAAGGAAACATAAGAGTCCTTACGGGCAACATTACAATATCAGAGTGCCAGCATCTTTCCGGCTTCGTTGATGAAGAGATTAAAAGGCTGTTTAGGTCTATTCTTACTTCGGGCAGAATTGTCAGGATAGTCGCCGATAGTATCTTTATTGCTGAGAGAGCTAGGAATTTAATGTGGGACTATCAAATCAAGCTGGGCGGGGCTGATGCTCACCATGTCGCCACTGCGTTAGAGTCTAACTGTAGTGAGTTTATCACCTCAGACAAAGGAATACTGAAATGGGCATCCGAAATTGAGAAGTTAGGCTTGAAAGTTATTAGAGGCGAACACTCCAAAGAATTAGCGCAACTCGCTCTGAAAGACTCCACGCAACGCGCCCTTCCTACTACAAGCGAGCAAAATAGCTTGTTCGGCGGGCAAGACAACGAAGAATCGAATTAGCCTTAAAGCAATCCCGCCTTTTTCAGCAACACACTATTAGGACACTACCGGGCCGGGCAGCAATCTGGGCGTCAGCAGTCATCTCACCGCCCGGAGGGACTCGCATGCCAGGAATAATCCGTTCGGGGAAGCTCTGCGCGGCAATACTCGCCATCGTCAGCGCCACCGCGCCGATTGTCGCAAACGCCCAGATGGACGCGGAGCGATTGAAGATGATTCCCGCGCGGATGAACTCCTTCGTCCAACAGGGAACGATGGCCGGCGCGGTGACGCTGGTGGCGAGGCGGGGCGAGGTGGTGTCTCTAGACGCCGTGGGCTTTCAGGACTTCGAAAGTAAAAAGCCTATGCGGACGGACACGATCTTCGATACGAGGTCGGTGACGAAGGTCGTCACAGCCGTCGGCGTCATGATTCTGATGGAGGAGGGCCGGCTCGCGCTGAGTGACCCCGTGGAGAAATACCTGCCGGAGTTCAAGGCGCGCGGTCAGTTCGGGCCGATCAGGATTCGACACCTGCTCACGCACACCGCAGGGCTGCCGCTTTACCGCCTGCCCGAGAGCGAGGAGATTGCGATCAGGCGCAACAGGACGCTGGCCGACTACGTCGCCTTCCTGTCGAAGCAGGAGCCGGAGTACGAGCCCGGCACGCAGTTCAGGTACATGAGCGGCGGGTTCGCCATCCTGGGCCGCGTCATCGAAGTGGTTTCCGGCAAACCCTACGAGCAGTTCATACGCGAGCGCATCTTCGAGCCGTTAGGGATGAAGGACAGCTTCTTCTTCATCCCTCCCGAAAAAAGGGATCGGGTCGCAGCCATCTACAGGCTGCGAGACGGCCGGCTGGAACGCTGGGCGGAGATAGAGGCTTTCAACCAGAGGGCCGTCTATCCTGGGCCGGAGTTCGCCATGTTCTCGACCGCCTCGGACCTCCTGGCCTTCTGCCGGATGATGCTCGGCGGCGGGACTTACAAGGGCCGGCGGATTCTCTCCAGGATGTCCGTGGAGGTGATGACGCAGAATCAGACGCTCTACGTCAAATCGGCCGTCACTCAGAGACCCGTCCATCAAGGGTTCGGCTGGGGACTGTACGGCGACCCGCTGTTCGACTTCCCACTCACTTCGCCAGGGAGCTTCGGGCACAACGGGGCCTTCGGCGCGATCATCTGGATTGACCCGCAGAAGCAGCTCATCAGAATCCTCCTCGAACACCTCCTCGGCTCCGCCAACGAGAGCAACCTCTTCATGGCGATGGCCGGCTCGGCGGTCATAGACTAAGCCGGCTCATCCCGTCCGCTTCAGCTTGCCCGTGTGCTTGGCCCACAGCTCTATGCGGCCGAAGACCCAGAGGCCGAGCGGGATGAGCAGGACGCCCATCAGCACGAGCATCAGCAACTCGAAGGTGACGGCCGAGAGCGGCGCGCCCGCCAGATGTTCGGGCGTGGACGCAGGCGAGCCGACGCCGACCAGCTTGCGGCAGGCCGCGAGCGAATAGGTCGCCGGCGAAATCCAAGAGAGTGGCTGAAGCCACGCGGGCAGGACTTCGATCGGATAGTAGACGCCCGAAACCAGCAGCAAGAGCCCCTGAAAGATGTGCGTCGCCTCGGCCCCGCGCTCCGGGCTCATCACGGGCAGCGCGGCCGCCATCAACCCCAGACCGACAAACGCGAGCGTGCTTACCAGGAGCACTACGCCCACGCCGAAGAGGTTCGCGCCCGCGAGATTGAGGTCCGTGAAGAGCATCAAGCCGAGCAGCACGATGATGGTCTGCACGATGCTGTTCCAGAGCGAGTAGAGGCTGATGCCCGCCAGGTGAACCATCCGCGAGACAGGGGCCATGAAGGTGTATTCGAGCGTCCCCTCCCAACGCTCGTAGCCGACTGACATGGCGATCTCGTTGTAGAGCACGGAGAGAAAGTTCCACTGCAACGCGCCGACGACGAGCGTCAAGGTCAGTTGATAGTCTCCCGCCGCGACGCCGATGAGCGCCACGGTCGCGGAGGTCGTCAGCGCGTAGAAGTTGAAGACGATGACCCAGGAGATGTAGCGCCGCGTCAAGTGATACCCGCGGAACACGAAGGCCCAGGTCTGGCGCAAAGTTCGTTCGGCTGTAGACATCTTTAGACCTCCAACACTTCCTCTTCTTCCTCTTCCTTCAACTCCTCGCCCGCCAGCTTGATGAAGGCGTCGTCCAAAGTCGCGGCCCCCGCATCGCGCATGAGCGTGCGGGCCGTGCCTTCGGCGATGAGACGGCCGTGCGCGATGAAACCTATCCGGGCGCAGAGCCGCTCGGCCTCGGCCATGTCGTGCGTGGTGAGCAGGATGGTCGTGCCCTCGCGCGCCCGCAAAGCTTCGAGGAAGGTCTGCACGTCGCGGCGGCTCTTGGGGTCGAGCCCCGTCGTCGGCTCGTCCAGCAAGAGCACAGGCGGGTTGACCATCAACGCGCGCGCGATACTGATCTTCTGCTGCATCCCACGGCTCATCTCTTCGAGCGGCGCGGAGAACTTGCGTTCCTCCATGCCCAGTTCTTCGAGCACGCGCATGGCGCGGGCTTCGGCCTCCGAGGGCTTGAGGCCGTAGAGGAGCGCCGTGTAGAGCAGGTTCTCGCGCGCAGAGAGTTTTTTGTAGAAGGCCGCATCCACGCTGACGCGCCCGATGAGGCAGCGCACGCGCTCGTGCTCCTCCGGTAGACGGTGTCCGAGCAGGCGCACCGCGCCGCCGTCCGCGATGAGCAGCGTTGAGAGGATGCGGATGAGCGTGGACTTGCCGGAGCCGTTCGGCCCAAGCAGGCCGTAGGTCTCGCCCCGCGCCACCTCGAACGAGACGCCGTCGAGCGCCCATTCCTCCGTGACTTTGGATTTGAGCAGACCCTTGCGCTTGCGAAACCTCTTGCGCAGGTCGCGGACCTCTATGGCCTGTAGCGTCATGGCGAAAACCTCTCTCGCGCATCCCGCAGACGGACGCGCACGTTGACCGCAGCAATTGAATTGGGTTGATTGGAAAAGGCTGGACCGAAGTAAGAAGACCGGGCGCGCAAAGGGCGTCTTTGGGTTACACCCCTCGGCCACCGCCGAACTTTTGAAGAACGCAGAAGGCCGCTCGCGCTGCTCGCTTACTCGGTTGTCCTAACGAAGCTTTTTCATCTTAGTCACCTACTTGACCCGCAGACTACACGAAAACAGGAAGGAAAAGCAATGATGAATGCGGAGTGATGAATGATGAATTAGAAAACAGATTGTCTTTCATTCATCATTCATCACTCCTCATTCCGCATTAGTTTTTTCGCAGCCAGTTGTCCGCGGGGTAGTAGGCGTCCTGTTCGATGACGTGGAGTGTGTAGGCGTGGCGCGAGCGCGGGCTGCGGTTGGGATAACTCATGTGAGGGAGCAGGCCGTTGAGGATGATGAGCGTGCCCTTCCTGACTTCGAGGGGGACGAGGCGGTCTGTAGGCCAGGGCACGGGGTCGTAGACCTCGAAGCGCGTGCCGCCACCGTCGGCGCGCAGGAAGCGTGACTTGAGGCCGAGGCTGTGCCCGCCGGGGATGGCCCGGAGGCAGCCGTTCTCGCGCGTCGCGTCTTCGAGCGCGAACCAGAAGCCCGTCGCGGTCTGCGGCTCCGTGTAGAGGAAGGTCGCGTCCTGGTGGCAGGTGACCTCGCCCCCTATGTTCGGCTGCTTGAAGATGTACATAGACTGTATGAGGCGCGGCCGCCGGTAGCCCAAAGCCGAGACGATGGCCGCCAGCTCCAGACGACGCGAGAAGCTGCTGAAGACCGGGTCTAGGTCGTGCAGCGCGTGGCCTATCTTGTTAATCGACTGTTCGATTGGCTGGCGCAACTCCCCGCCTTCGTCAAACGCCTCCTCCTCGAAGAAGAAGCGAACCTTGTCGCCGGAGTCCAGGAAGTAATCGTCGCTCGTCCGCGTCTGCTCGTGCGTGGAGAAGACGGAGACCGAAGCGCCCGGTTGAAAGCCTTGGAGCAGCTCGCGCGCCCGCCCGCGCAAACGGTCACACTCTGCGGCGGGCGCGAAGTTCTCTACGACGAGAAACCCGTCCCTTTGGTAACGCTCCAACTGCTCGTCGGTCAGTCCAGTCATCTTCGGTTTACACAAACGCGCCCGGCTTCGCTATTATATCCGCAAACGGGCTCGTGTGCTCTCCACGCCCGACGACGAAGAACTGGAGAGCGCGGTCAAGGCGGAAGGTCTGGTGAGTTAGAGAAACAGCGGTTCGGCGATTCCAGAGTGAATAAGAAGGGTTTCGGATACAACCTCGTCGTGGGTCTCCTGCGCGTGGCGCTCGTCGTCGCGCTCGTCGCGGGCGTGTGGAACGTGTACGAGCGGCTGCCGGCCGGGCCGAGTGCGGAGCCGGAGGCGGCGGCCGGCGAGACGGCGCTCCAGATCGTCTTGCGGCTCTCGCCGCGCGACAACGGCGCGCCCGTCAACATCCCCGTCCAGCTTTACCCGATTGACGTCTCGGCCGCGCAACGCGAGTACGGCTTCGAGCCGCGCCCCGGCGTGCGGTTCGAGGATTTTTTGAAAGAGCGGATGCAGGGACGCTCGCCCGTGCGCGCGCGTCTTGATGAGCGCGGGCAGGCGGTGGTCATGCTGACGCCAGGCCGTTGGTGGGTCCATGCCTTGCTCAACGGCCCGCAGAACGTGGAGTGGCGCCTCCCCGTCAACGTCGCCGGCCGCCAGCAGACAATCGAACTCAACACCGCAAACATCTACGCGAGGACGAAAAGTTTTTGAAAGCTTTACGCTACGAGGGCGGCCAATTGGCCGTCGCCGAGAGGGAGCAGCCACGGGGCGCGGGCGAGGCCGTGGTGCGCGTCACGCTGAGCGGGATTTGCAACACGGACGTGGAGATCGTGCGCGGGTACGCGGGTTTCGAGGGCACCATCGGGCACGAGTTCGTCGGCGTGGTCGAGAGCGCAGAGGACGCGTCGCTCGTGGGCCGGCGCGTGGTCGGCGAGATTAACGCTGGCTGCGGCCGCTGCGAATTGTGCCAGGGTGGAGACCCGCGCCACTGCCCTGACCGCACAGTGCTCGGCATCGTCGGGCGCGACGGCGCGCACGCCGAGTTCCTGCGGCTGCCCGCCGTCAATCTTCTGATTGTCCCGGACGAGGTGCCGGACGAGCGCGCAGTCTTCTGCGAGCCGCTGGCTGCCGCCTACGGGATTACGGAGCGCGCGAATGTTAACGAGGAGACGCGCGTCGCCGTCATAGGCGACGGCAAATTGGGCCTCCTCTGCGCGCAGGCGCTGGCGCTCACCGGCGCTCCCGTCGTCCTCGTCGGCAAGCACCCCGAAAAGCTGCGCGTCGCCGCCGCACGCGGAATCGAGACCGCGACGCTCGACCAGATGAAAGGGCGTGTGCGCGACTTCGACGTGGCGGTCGAAGCCTCCGGCTCCGAGTCCGGCTTCGCGCTCGCCCTGGACTTACTGCGCCCGCGCGGCGTCCTCGTCCTCAAATCCACCTTCCACGGGAAGACGAGCGTTGACTCTGCGCGCATCGTCGTTGACGAGATCAGCGTCGTCGGCTCGCGCTGCGGCCGCTTCGGCCCGGCGCTGGAACTGCTCGCCTCCGGCGCGGTGGACGTCGAGAGTCTCATCAGCGAAGAGTACGCCCTCGCGGACGGAGTCCGTGCGATGCAGCGCGCCACCGAGCGCGGCGTCATCAAAGTCCTGCTCCGGCCGTGAGCTTAAGCAAGAGAGGGGAGAGATGAGGAGAAGCGCCGTAGGGGTTTTCGTACTCCTGTTAGCTCTGGTTTCATGTAGCAAGCCGCAGCCGGCTCAGCCTTCGACGATTGTCCTGCTCGTGCGCCACGCGGAGAAGGCTTCGGACGCGGCGGACAGCCCGCTGACGGAGGCGGGAGCGCAGCGCGCGCAAGCGCTCGTGCGCGTGGCCGAGGGGGCCGGCGTGAGCGCCATCTACACCACGCAGTTCAAGCGGAACCGCGACACGGCGCAGCCCATCTCCGACCGGCTCAAGCTCGCCGTCACAGAGGCCCCAATCCCTGATTTAGAGAACCCCGGCGACTACGGCAAGACGCTCGCGCGCACCCTCTTGGAGAAGCACGCGGGCCAGACCGTGCTGGTCGTCGGCCACAGCAACACCGTCCCGCTCGTCCTTGAGGCGCTGACCGGGCAGCCCTCGCCTGTTGAGCATGCGGAGTACGGCGACCTCTTCATCGTCACCGTGCCCCCATCGGGGGCGGCCCGCCTTATCAAAGCCCAGTACGGCGCGCGCCCCGCGAATTAACGCGCAGTTGTCAACCGTGTGCGCGGCGTGGCATCCTTTGAAGGCGTCAAGGCTGTCGGGAAGGAAGTAAGTTTGCGAGATGTTCGTGGAGAGCAAGATAAAGACCAGGCTGCTCAGGCGGATGGGCGAGGCGATCAAGGACTTCGGCATGATCGAAGAGAATGATCGCGTAATGGTCTGCCTGTCGGGCGGCAAGGACAGCTACACGCTATTAGACCTCCTGCTGGACGTGCGCGAGCGCGCGCCCGTCTCCTTCGACATCCTGGCCGTCAACCTCGACCAGAAACAGCCGAACTTCCCCGCGCACGTCCTGCCCGATTATCTGACGAGCCGCAATGTCCCCTACCGCATCGTCGAACAGGACACCTACTCGATCGTCAAACGCCTCGTGCCCGAAGGCAAGACTTATTGCTCTGTGTGCGCGCGGCTGCGGCGCGGCATTCTTTACGGCGTCGCCGTCGAGGAGGGTTGCACGAAGATCGCGCTCGGCCACCACGCCGACGACATCATCACGACTTTTCTTTTGAACCTTTTTTACGTCGGCACGCTCAAGGCCATGCCGCCCGTGCTGCGCTCGGACGACGGCCGCAACACAGTCATCCGCCCGCTCGCCTATTGCCGCGAGCGCGACATCGCGGAGTTCGCCGTCGAGAAGAGTTTCCCCATCATCCCCTGCGACCTCTGCGGCTCGCAGACGAATCTGAAGCGCGCACGCGTCAAGCGCCTGATTAGTGAATTGGAGCAGGAGATTCCACACATCCGCAGCTCCATGATGACCGCGCTCGGCAACGTCGCGCCGTCGCACCTGCTGGACCCCGCGCTCTTCGACTTCAAGAGCCTGGGCGCTGGCACGGGCGACGTCGCGGCCGAGCTGGATTTGGCGCTCGGCCACACGGACGAGGGCCTCAAGCCCGCGCTCGTCTCCATCGCCTGAACCCTGATGGCAGCCTCCGCCAAAAAACGCGAACTGGACTTCTCTGCCTTTCCTCCCGGCGCGGTCACAGAGTATTCGACGCTGCTGTGTCTGGCCTGCATCTTCGACATCTTCACCAAACAACTCGGCCTCGCGCCGCGCACGGCCTACTCCGAAATCAAGCGCCACTCGCCCGGCATTAGTGAACTGACCGCGCCCGTCGCTTCGCGCCCGTACTTCGACAGCGAGGAGAAGAACCCGCGCTGCCCCTACTGCGACGCGGCGAAGCGCTGGCACGCGCGCTTCGACACCTACCGCATAGAGGGCGGCAAGGGAACGGACGCGGCGCGCCGCGCGCTCATCAAATCGCTGCCGAAGGCGGAGGAGCAGTTTCAAATCGGCGAGGCGAAGTCAGACCGCCGCGCGCTGCTCTTCGAGTGGCTGGACACGATGGGGCGCAACTTTGATTTCGAGGACGACCGCTGGTTGATTGAGGCGGCGCGCGTCTACCTGGAAAGAATCGAGCCGAAGACCGATTGGGCGGAAGTCTTCGACGGCCTGCGCGTCGTGCGCCGCTCGCAGCAGCTCGAAGAGGGCTGGGAGCGCGACGGCGATCGCCTCTTCCTCACGCCCGCGCTCTACAACGACGTGCTCCTCGTGCAGTACCTCGTCAGCCGCTCGCACAAGCACGGCGGGCGCACCTTCGAGGGCCGCCTGACGTTGATCGAACTCGTGCGCCGCATGCGCTACAGTGGCCACCTGGATGCGCAGGGCATCGCCGAGCGCGACCAGTTCGAGGTGCTGGAAAAACTGGTCGAGCGCCTGACGGGCGGCGAGGGCGCGGTCAAGCTCTACTACGTCGTTGACCGCCGCGACTTCCTCGAAAAAGTTAAGACCGTCTACGCGCGCTACGCCACTTAAAAACAAAGCTCAACCCTTTGCGCCTTTAGTTTTTCTTTAGTTGCGCCTTTGCGTGAACGGCTGTTTCACGCAAAGGCGCAAAGTTAAGACGTAAGGCGCAAAGGGTTGAGCTAATCCGCTGTGAAGTCTTCGGCGATGAGCGAGTAGAGGACGGCGTCCTGAGGCTGGCCGTTGACGAGGAGGCGTTTGCGCAGGACGCCTTCGCGCGTGGCCCCTGCCTTTTCGGCGACGCGCTGGCTGGCGTGGTTGCTAACGGCGGCGAGAATTTCGATGCGCTGGAGGCCGAGTTGTTCCAGGGCGAAGCGCGCCGCGAGCCGTGTGGACGCCGAGGCGACGCCGCGCCCCGTCTGACTGCTCCTCACCCAGTAACCTAAATTGGCACACTGATGAATGCGGTTGATGAAATTGAGGCCCACGCCCCCCAGATAACTCCCTGTCGCGGCGTCGAACACGCCGAAGCCGTAAGCCTCGTCGTTCTTCCAAGCCTCCTCGCGCGCCATGACGAAGGCGGTCGACTCCTCTATGGTGTAGTCCGCGTGACACCAGGGCAGCCACGGCGAAACCTCCGCGACAGACTCGCGCACGGCCTCGTACATCGCGTCGATGTCTGCGGCGCGGTAGGGGCGAATCAGCACGCGTCCGTCAGTCAGTTCATTCATCTCGCGGACAATCTTACACCAGGGCCGGGCGGGGAATGTCCCGATTCTGTGGCTACCCACAGTCCATCTTCTCTTTGCCACGCTTATCCTGCTATACTGGCGCACCTCCCTTTCTCTGCCGGACGCGGACTGGAGATAGTTAAGTGCCTTTACGTTTTTCCAAAGGTGGTATTGAGTGATGTACGAGCTTCCCAAAGATCAAATGAACGGTACGGAGCGGGCCATCCTGCGAAAGCTGCGCGTGTGGATCGTGGCGCTGGCCGCCGCCTGCCTGGTCGTCGGCGTAGGCATCGGGGCGATCCTGGCGGGCCGCCCCGCGGTCGCGCAGAACGAGATGGTCGCGGGCACGGCTCGCGCCCCCGAGGCGCTCTCGGCCTCCTTCGCAGAGATCGCGCGCCGCGTCGAGCCTGCGGTCGTCAACATCGACACGGTGACGGCCGCGCCCGAAGTGGCCGAGCGTGATGATGAGGGCGAGGACAAGGACGATCCCTCGTCTAACAACCCGCTGCTGGACATGCTGCGCCGCCAGGCGCGGCGGCCCGCGCGCGGCGTCGGCTCCGGCTTCATCGTTGATCCGAAGGGCTACATCCTGACCAACCAGCACGTCGTCCAGGGCGCGACGCGCATCACCGTCCGGCTCCAATCGGGCGAGGAGTTCCGCGGCGTCGTCAAGGGCATAGACCAGGAGACGGACGTGGCGGTCGTCAAGATTGACGCCCCGCGCGATTTGCCGACCGTCAAGCTCGGCAACTCCGACGAGGTCGAGGTCGGCGACTGGGTGCTCGCCATCGGCTCGCCCTTCGGCCTGGATCAGACCGTCACGGCCGGTATCATCTCGAAGAAGGAGCGGCAGGCCGCGCCCTTTACCAGCTTCCAACAGTTCTTGCAGACGGACGCGGCGATTAACCGCGGCAACTCCGGCGGCCCGCTCGTCAACATGCGCGGCGAAGTCATCGGCATGAACTCGCAGATCGCGACCTCGACCGGCGACTACAACGGCATCGGGTTCGCCCTGCCCTCGAACGAGGCCGGCTTCGTTTACCAGCAGATCATCTCTGCCGGAAGAGTGCGGCGCGGCTACCTGGGCATCTTCCTGGATTCCGTCCGGCCCGAGTTCGCGCGCGTCTACGAGCTGCCCGACACGAAGGGCGCGATTGTGACCGACGTGCGCGACCAGACGGGGCCCGCGGGCAAGGCCGGCATTCTGGCCAACGACATCATCACCGAGTACAACGGTCAGCCCGTGCAGAGCGCGCAGGATTTGATTAACAAGGTCGCCTCGACGACCGTCGGGCAGACGGTCACGATGACCTACCTGCGCGACGTTAACGGCAAGTTGGAGAAGCGCACGGCGAGCATCGTCATCGGCGAGCGTCCCACGTCGCTCGCGCCGACCGATGAGGAGGACATGCCCATTGCTCCGCCCGCCAAGGAGAAGCCGCTGCCCGAGGTCAATCGCCTGCGCCTGGGCGTCACGCTCCAGGAGTTGACGCCGCAGCTCGCCAACGAGAGAAAGCTCGTGGGTGTGCGCGGCCTCTACGTCAAGGACATAGACCCGAGCGGCATCATCGCCGACGCGCGGCCGCGCTCGCTCGCCGAGGGCGATGTCGTGCTGCGGATTAACCGCGTGTCCGTCAACACGCTCGAAGAGTTTGAGCGCATCGTCAACGCGCTCAAGCCCGGCGACGCCGTCGTGCTCAACGTCGCCCGCTACGACCGCGACGCCGCCCGCATCGTGCAGCGGGTCGTGCAGTTCACTTACCAGTAAACGGTAAAGAGTGAATCGGAAAATGGTGAATGGACGAGCGTGAGTTTGTCCATTCACCATTTTCCATTTACAATTCCCCACTTATGGCACAAGCGAAAAAAGCTCTCAGCAAAAAGAGGAGCCGGAAGGCTGCCGCCGCGACGGCGACCAAGACCTATTACAACTACATCGGCGGCCAGTGGGTCGCGAGCGCGAGCGGCGAGTGGTTCGAGAACCGGAACCCCGCGGACACGCGCGATCTGGTGGGCCGCTTCCCGCTCTCTACGAAAGAGGACGTTGACGCCGCGGTCGAGGCCGCGCGCGGGGCCTTCGACCGCTGGCGGCGCACGCCCGCGCCGCGCCGCGCCGAAATCCTCTTCCGCCTCGGCGAGATTCTCATCCGCAACAAGGAGCAGTACGCCGCCGACATGACGCGCGAGATGGGCAAGGTCTTGAAGGAGACCGGCGGCGACGTGCAGGAGGCCATCGACTGCACCTACTACACGGCGGGCGAGGGACGCCGTCTTCACGGCTTCACGACTCCCGCCGAGATGCCAGACAAGTTCGCCATGTGCGTCCGCCAGCCCGTCGGCCTCTGCGGGTTGATTACGCCCTGGAACTTCCCGATGGCGATTCCTTCGTGGAAACTCATCCCGGCGCTGGTGTGCGGCAACACGGTCGTCATCAAGCCGGCCGAAGACACGCCGCTCTCGACCTACAATCTGGTCAAGGCGTGCGAGGAGGCGGGCGTGCCCGCTGGCGTGGTCAACCTCGTCACGGGCTACGGCGAGCCCGCTGGGGCCGCCATCACAAACAATCCCGCGCTGCGCTTGATCTCGTTCACGGGCTCGACCGAGACGGGGCGCGTCGTCGCGTCTGCGTGCGCCGACCGCAACGCCATCTGCTCGCTCGAAATGGGCGGCAAGAACGTCATCATCGTGATGGAGGACGCAGACATCGACCTCGCCATAGAGGGCGCGGTCTGGGGCGCGTTCGGGACTTCGGGCCAACGCTGCACGGCCTCCTCGCGCGTCGTCGTCCACAAGAAAGTCTACAAGCAGTTCTCGAAGAAACTCGTGGAGCGTGCTCAAGCCTTGCGCGTCGGCGACGGCGCGAAGCCCACGACCGACATGGGCCCCGTCATCAACGCCGACGCCGTCCACAAAATTCTAGGCTACGTCGAAATCGGCGAGCGCGAGGACGGCGCGAAGCTCGCAACGGGTGGGAAGCGGCTGACGAAGGGCGAGCACGCCCACGGCTATTTCATCGAGCCGACCGTCTTCACGGACGTCGCGCCCGAGATGCGCGTCGCGCAGGAGGAAATCTTCGGCCCCGTCACGGCCGTCATCCCGACGAACTCTCTGGAAGAGGCGGTTGGGATTGCGAACGGCGTGCGCTACGGCTTGTCGGCGGCCATCTACACGCAGGACGTGAATCGCGCCTTCCGCGCGATGCAGGAGATGTACACGGGCATCTTCTACGTCAACTCTTCGACCATCGGCGCGGAAGTCCACCTCCCCTTCGGCGGCACCAAGGCCACCGGCAACGGCCACCGCGAAGCCGGCACGCAGGTGCTCGATATCTTCACCGAATGGAAGTCAATCTACGTAGACTACAGCGGCAAACTCCAGCGCGCGCAGATTGATTTAGAAGAGAGCGCGGATTGACGCGGGGCTCCGAATAGCAATAAAGTTCGCGGGCGAATGGTCAGGCTAGCTCCTAGTTCTTAAACTCTTCCCGACTGATTGGAGAATCAACAGTGATCGTTGGACTGCCGAAGGAGATTAAAGACAACGAGTATCGCGTCGGGCTGACGCCGGCTGGTGTGCGTGCGTTGACTGACGCGGGGCACAGGGTCGTCGTCGAGCGCGGGGCGGGCGAGGGCTCCGGCTTCGAGAACGAGTTGTACGAGCGCGCCGGCGCGACCCTTTTGGACTCGCCCGACGACGTGTGGGCCGAGGGCGAGATGATCGTCAAGGTCAAAGAGCCTATCGCGCCTGAGTACCCGCGGATGCGCGACGGCCAGTTGCTCTTCACTTACCTGCACCTCGCGCCCGACCCGCAGCAGACCGAGGCGCTTCTCAAGAACAAGGTCACGGGCATCGCCTACGAGACGATCACGGATCGGAAGGGGACGCTGCCGCTGCTGACGCCTATGTCGGAGGTCGCAGGCAGGATGGCGATTCAGGTGGGCGCGACCTACCTTGAGAAGATGAACGGCGGGCGCGGCATCCTGCTGGGCGGAGTGCCCGGCGTGCCGGCGGCGCGCGTCGTCATCATCGGCGGCGGGGTCGTCGGCACGAACGCCGCGAAGATCGCCGTCGGGATGGGCGCGCAGGTCACCATCATAGACAACAACCTTGACCGCCTGCGCGAACTCGACGACATCTTTCTCTCGAAGGTCTCCACGCTCGCCTCCTCCGCCTACATGATTCACGACGCCATCAGCGAGGCCGACCTGATCGTCGGCGCGGTGCTCATCCCCGGCGCGGCCGCGCCGAAGCTGGTCACGCGCGCCATGCTCAAGGACGTGCCCAAGGGCGCGGTCATCGTGGACGTGGCGGTTGATCAGGGCGGCTGCATAGAGACGACGCACCCGACGACGCACTCGAACCCGACTTACTACGTGGAGGACGTGCTCCACTACTGCGTGGCGAACATGCCGGGCGCGGTCCCGCGCACTTCGACTTTCGCGCTCACGAACGCGACGCTCCCCTACGCGGTGAAGCTGGCGAACAAGGGTTTCCTCGAAGCCATCGCGAGCGACCCAGGGCTGAAGGAGGGCGTCAACACCCACGGCGGCCACCTCACCTACGAGGCCGTCGCCACAGACCAGGGGCTGCCCTACACCCCGCTCGACGAACTGATCGGCCCGGCCGCGAGCGCGAAGGGTAATTAAAAATTAAAAATTAAAAATGCAAAATGGAAGGCAGAGCGCGCGGCTCCCGGTCTTCCATTTTGCATTTTTAATTTTTAATTTTTAATTCTTCAGGCTGCTTTGAGGAGCAGGCGTGCGAGGCAGCCCGTGAGTTCGTCCGGGCGCACGGGCTTGGCCAGGTAAACGTCCGGGCGGTCGCCGGCGTCGCGCGCGGCGTCGGCGCGCTCGAAGCCGCTCAGGAGAACGACGGGCAGGCGCGAGAGCTTCGGGTGGTGGCGCAGGAAGCGGCAGAGTTCGTAGCCGTTCAGGTGCGGCATGATGGCGTCCGTGACGACGGCGTCCACAGTGGAAGTGAGCGCGGCCTTCATCGCCTCAAGGCCGTCGGCCGCGCTGATGGCGTTGTAGCCCGCGCGCTGCAAAATAACTTCCAGGTAGCGGCGAATCGAGCGGTCGTCTTCGACGATCAGGATGGTGCCGCGCGTCGCGCGCGTTTGTGAAGCGGGGAGAGTAACCGGCGCGCCGCTCGGGGCGATGATTTCTTCCGTTGCGTTCATCTGGCCTGGCGTGACCTCATGGTTAGGCGGGCTGCTTCGGCGGCAAAGCCCTCTGTGGGTCTCCCGGCAAGCCGCGTGCCCTTCAGGGGCGCTGGCCGCCGCATGAGCCCTGTACACCAGCGCCCGCGGAGCTTCGGCCCCGCTAAGTCGCGGTGCGGCCTCTGGTTTGTAAAGCTCTCTTGAATGCCGGAAAGTTTCTTCGAGGAGAGACGCCAGCGAGTGGGCCGGCCAAAATCAGCTTAGATTACTTCAAGCTGACCTGTCAACAGTCATCAAAATGAACGCCCCCGCGGTCAGAATGCACGGGAGATTCGCCGCATTTTGCCCGGCCTGATCCGTTCTAAGAGCGCGCGAGCACGGGGAAGGACATCCCGGATTCAGGCTCGGCCATCTGAGCCTGGGTTTTTCTAGGCGAGGACGCTCCGGCCCGTGCTCTCCCAAAGAAAGGTTGAGGCCATGCTGAACAATTCCAGACGGCGTGCGAAGGCGCAAGCCTTGATGCTCGTCCTCGCCGCGGCGGCCCTGGCCTTCGCGGCTTCCCCTCGCCAGGCACGGCCTTCCGTCGGACAGGGCGAAACCGAAGGCACGGCGGGGTGGCGCACGTACAACGACAAGAATTACGGTTTCTCCATCAAATACCCCAGGTCTTTCGTGATTCTGCCCAGGCAGCCGCGCGCGGCTGACGATAGATCTTCGCTGATTCACCGCGTTCATTTCCAGAGTAAGGGGCTGGCTTCGGGTCCGCTGGCGGACATGGAACCGCCGCAGTTCGCGGTGGAGGTGTTCAAGCGCGAGGGCGCCGGCACGCTCAGAGAGGTCGTCGAGGCGGCCGGCTGGGTCGAGGCGGGCGATGCGGTCGAGCCGTTCGATTTGGAAGGGGCCAAGGGCGGCTTGCGCGTGCGCGGCATGAAGATGGTCGCCCCGAATGAGTTCTACTACTTCGCGACGGAAGTTCATCTTTTCAGGCTCACGCCGCTGGGCGAGTACGG
The DNA here is from genome assembly GCA_963848875.1 of uncultured Acidobacteriota bacterium. Lineage (GTDB taxonomy): Bacteria > Acidobacteriota > Blastocatellia > Pyrinomonadales > Pyrinomonadaceae > QHXM01. Next base: position 82,188 of record CAWKFJ010000005.1, on the reverse strand, counting down.
CCCGAGGATGCTGGCCTCCTTCAAGCTCTCCGCGGCGAAATAGGGGCGGACGCGTGAAGGCGCGACGCGGATCGGGGCCGAGGTCCGCGTCGCGCCTTCACGCGCTGTGAGCCTTGCTTCAGGTGCGGCTTCTCAACTCACGCGCCGGCTCCCGCCGGCCGCCCCGCCCGCTTAGGGCTGCGCCGGCGCGGTGCAATCCGACACGGTGGGGCTAGAGTTGATCAGACAGTTGATGATGCTCTGAGCATTCGCGCCGAAGTACGGCGAGTAAAGCGCCTTCGGTTGTGTCGAGGTGTACTTGTAGGAGTTGACGCCGTTCACCTGGTTTGTGCCTGCGAGGGCGGTAGCCGCGAAATTCCTGATTAACGGGCCGCCGCTTGCGCCGCCCGTCATGTCGCAGCCTATGCCGAAGGTGAAGTACGGCGAAGAGCTGATGTCGGTCACGGCGTAGCCGGCGGCGCAGATTATCATCCTCCTGCCCGTGAAGGGTGCGGCCAAAGGGTATCCAATGGAGTGCCAGTGCTGAACTATGTTCTGGTTCCAGGCCGTGCCCAGCCATCCAACCCTCTGGCTGACTTTCAGTGTGGAGGCCCCAATGGTGTTCTTATTGAGGATGGCCCCGCCGATGTCCTCCTCCCATTCGTCTCGACCGCTATTCGCGTGCCAGGGGCTCCTCACCCAAAACGAGGCCGCGGTGAACTGACCGTAGGGGGTGGCTGCCGTGGTGGTAGACGCCTGTTGGTAGTAGGCAGGGACGAAAACCCAGTTCGTGTGAAAAACGCCCTTACCGTTGCTCACGCAGTGGCCGGCCGTGAGGACCCCGTAGTTCCCGATTGAAGAGGCGGAACAGACGAAGTTTTGGGTGCCCTCCTTGAAGAAGACTTTGCCGACGGTCCTGTACGGGTAGTCCGTGTAACGCGTCGAGAGATGCTCCCAGCGAGTGTAGGGGAACGGGTAGCTGTAGGCAGGGGGAGCGAAGGCGTAGAGGTCGTTGATGACGCTCGCGCCCGCCTCTTCGGCCGCCGCCGAATCCTTGACCGTAGGGCCGCCGCGGCCAGCGGACGTAGAGCCCGGCACTCCGGTCGGCCTCTGCCAAACCTGATAGGCGGCAGGCGCGCCCATACGCTCGGCCAGCGGGTATGGCTTGGCGCTCCTCATCTCTTCGAGCGTCCACTCGCGGGTCGCGGCGAGGGCCTTATGCTGGGGCGAATTGAGTGAGGTGACATTACCTCCGTACTGTGCCAGGGCGTCGGAGCCCGCGAGGAACAGGGTGACCAAGAGGAACAAGGTGGAGGAAGCGAGTTTCACTTTTCGGGGAAGCATTCTTTTTAACTCTCCTTTGGTGGTTGGGGCCTGAGCTGCGACGGAAGGGTTGCGGCCTTGGCGTCTCATCCGTGAGTGATGAAGGGGGCTACGCCACCCGTCGGCATCTCGTCATCACGCTCGCGTGTCGGGGCAGCGGCTGACGCCCGAGAACGAGTGTGCAGGTTGTCAAAAGTCGTGCGGCGCAGGCGCGCCCGCGGGTGTCGCTCAACGATTGTCTCGGTCTGGAATTTACCTGGCTGTAAGCAGCCTCATGGAAATTCTTTGGGAGGAGCCGACGAGAGGTGCGCTTCCCATCTCTCCCTGGGATAGGTCCGACGAGGTAAAGGACCAAGGTTCGCAAGGGCGCGGGCTGCGGCCCGACGCCTATAAAGAATGCGCGCGGAGTATATTCGCCCTGCGGCCAAAGGTCAACGAGATTTGAGACTGGGCCGGTAAAAATTTCGGGAGCCGGCGTGTTATACTAACGTTTTCGCCCACATGCCCCCGAATCGGCTGTAGTCCGCCGTGGGGTGCTGAGACTTGAGAGGTAGTTTCGATGTACGAGTTCGCAGTCGCCCCGGCCGTCACGCAGATACGACGCCGCGGGGTCTTGATCACGGAGGTCGCGCCCGAGAGCCTGGCCGCGGAGCTGGAGCTTGAGGCGGGCGACCGCGTCATCAAGGTCAACGGCCGTTTGGTGCGCGACTACCTGGATTTTCGCTTCCAGACGGGCGGCGAGACAGAGCTGGTCCTGGAAGTCCGCAAGCAGAGCGGCGAGGAGTGGGAGCTGGACATAGAGCGCGATGAGGGCGAGGACTTCGGCCTCGGCTTCGAGCAGATCGTCCCGCGCCAGTGCGCCAACGAGTGCATCTTCTGCTTCTGCAAGGGCAACCCCGAAACGGCGCGCCCCTCGCTCTTCATCCGCGACGAGGACATACGCCTCTCGTTCCTCTACGGCAACTACACGACGCTGACCTCCGTCACCGAAGACGAGATGCGCCGCATCATCGAGCAGCGCCTGACGCCGCAGTACGTCTCCGTCCACGCCACGGACCTTGAGGTTCGCGCGCGACTGCTCGGTATAGAGCGCGAGCGCGCCGATATCTCCACGCAGATGCGGCGGCTCCTCGACGCCGGCATAGAGATTCACGCGCAGGTCGTGCTCTGTCCCGAAATCAACGACGGCGCGGTCCTGCGGCAAACCATCAACGACCTGGCCGAGCTTCACCCGCGCGTCAAGAGTGTGGCCATCGTCCCGCTCGGGCTCACGCGCTACAACACGGACGAGCGGCTCACGCCCATCACGCCTGAGTTCTGCCGCCGCACCATCCGCGAGCTGGCCCCGCTCCAGCGCGAGTTCCGCCAGAGGATCGGGACGACGTTCGCCTTCCTCGGCGACGAGATTTATCTGCGCGCCGGAGCGCAAGTCCCGTCGCGCGCGCACTACGGCGATTACCCGCAGATCGAGGACGGCATCGGGATGGTCCGCTCCTTCGGTAACGACTTTCAAAAACTCTGGCGAAGGCTTGAGCGTCGCCCGCCCGCCCGCGCCGAGCGGCTCCACGGGACTGTGATGACAGGCACGCTCTTCGCGTCCGAGCTGGCGGGGGCAATCGAGCGCCTGAACGCACGTTTCGGCACGCGCCTCTCTGTGGTCGGCGTCGAGAACCGCTACTTCGGCGGCGATGTCTCCGTGGCCGGGCTGCTGACGGGCGAGTGCTACACGGCCGCGCGCGACTCGCTCAGCGGAGAGTTCGTCGTCATCCCAGCCGCCTCGCTCAAGAGCGGCGGCGAAGCCATCATGCTCGACGGCACGACGCCCGATGATTTGGAGCGGCGGCTCGGCCTCCCCGTCCGCGCCCTAGACTTCTCGTCCTTCGCCCAGGCGCTCGCCGGTTGACCACTTTTATTCATGAGCCAGACGAACACGAAAGCCGCGGAGGCTGAAGGTAAAAAGATTCTGGACGTAGGGTGCGGCGACAACAAGTACCCCGGCGCCGTCGGCATGGACTTCAACCCGCGCACTGCGGCCGACGTGATTCACGACCTGGGCGTCGTCCCCTACCCGTTCCCCGACGACGAGTTCGACGAAATCATCAGCCGCCACGTCATAGAGCACGTGCCCGACGTGATGGCCTTCGTCTCGGAGCTGCACCGCATCACCAAGCCGGGCGGGCGCATCAAGATCGTCGCGCCGCACTACACCAACCCGGACTGGGCGACGGACCCGACGCACCGCAACCACCTCAACAGCTACTCCTTCAACTGCTTCATGCAGGACCGCCGCCTCTTCCCCTTCTACACGGACGTGGAACTCCGGCCCGTGCGCGTCTACGTCTCGCTGGCCAACCTCTGGCGCGCCCTCGGCCTGGAGTTCATCACGAACCTAGACCAGCGCTGGCCCCGCTTCAGGTTCACGCGCAAATTCTGGGAGTTCTATCTCTCCTACATCTTCCGCGGCAAGGAGCTGCGCTTCGAGTTCGAGGTCGTCAAGCGGCCGCGCTGAACGAGCGCCAAAAATTCGCTCCGCCGCAGCAAATTTTTAGCGCCGCCGACGGGCCTCCTCCGGCGGCTAAACTCCCGTCGTTTCTCGGCTTTACTTCGCGTCCGCCCCTTCGGCCAACTCCATAAAATTGGATGACGATTTCGATTTTTCGGATTTTGCGCGCCCGCCTCGCGGCAAAGTCTAAGAAAAACTATGCCCGCGCTCAGGCCCGCGCTCTGGAATGGCTTTTGCTGGCTACGATTTGCAGGACTTGTATAAAACTGTCCATATTTCAGTAGAGCCTGCAATTCTGAGGCGAAATCTTGCAAAGAAAGTTCCCCTCACAAGCGACGAGCCACCACGATCCAACTCTCTCGTAGTGTGGCTAGTCTGCCAACCAAGGGAATTACCAGAAGGAGAATGCTAATGATCAGACAGATGATGCGACTCGCCGGGGTGCTCGTCCTGTTTGCCATCGCCGGGGCCATGAGTCTCAGCTTCGGGCAGGGGGCGCAAGGCACGCTCAGCGGGACCGTGACCGACCAGCAAGGCGCCGTCGTGGCCGGCGCGACGGTCGAAGTGAGCAACGTCGCCACGGGTGAAAAGCGCTCGGCCGTGACGACCGACGACGGGTTCTACACCGTCCCCAATCTGCCCGCCGCGCAGTACGACGTGGCGGTGACCGGGGCCGGTTTCGCCATGAGCACGGTCAAGGGCGTTAAGATTTCCGTGGCCTTCAACACCACCCAGGACGTGGTGCTCAACCCGCAGGGAGCAAGCGAGACGGTCGTCATCACGACCGGCGACGCGGCCACCCAGATCAACAACACAGACCAGCAGCTTTCGACCATCATCGAGCAGAAGAAGATTCTAGACCTTCCGCTGCTCTCGCGTGACCCGAACGCACTCATTTTGCTTTCACCCGGAACCATCTCCTCGCAGAGCAGCCTCGGCGGCTTCGCCGTCAACGGCCAGCGCGAGCGCAACAACAACTTCCTGGTTGACGGCGTGGACAACAACGACGCCGACGTTCCCGGCATCCCCGGCGGCATCGGCACGCCGAACATCGACGCCACGCAGGAGTTCCGCGTCATCACGAGCAACTTCAACGCCGAGTACGGTCGCAACACAGGAGCCGTCATCACGGTTGCGACCAAGAACGGGACCAACGAGTTCCACGGCAACGGCTACATCTACTACCGCTCGGATCGCTTCAACGCGCGCAACTTCTTTGACCAGTCGGGCGAAGCCGACCCGCAGCAGCGCCGTCAGTTTGGCACCTCCATCGGCGGCCCGATCATCAAGGACAAGGCGTTCTTCTTCGCTAACTACGAGGGCGACCGCTTCGATCAGGGGGCCACGATCACCCGCATCGTCCCGACGGCCGCCGCCCGCCAGGGCATCTTCAACCTCGCCGCGCTCGGTGCGGGCGTCATCAACGCCGGCTCGGCCGCCAACAACGTCTACGGCCTCCCGATTCGCCCGGAGATTGTCAACTTCCTGAACTCGGCCTACCCGCTCCCGAACACCGGCGACGGGCCTCTGCCGGGCGTCTTCGAGAACTACATCTTCGGCACGCAGACCAACGACAAGTCTAACCAGTTCGTCACGCGCGGCGACTACCGCTTCAACGACAAGCACAGTCTCCAGGGCACCTTCAACTTCAGCAAAGGCGACTTCGAGTTCTGTTGCGAGACCTTCGCCGGCCTCGACGACTCGATCAAGTCGCCGCAGAAGAGCTACCTGGCCGCGCTCAACTTCGTCTCGAACCTGACGCCCAACATCGTCAACGAGGCGCGCATCGGCTTCAACCGCTCGGACCTCTCCTTCTTAGGCGAGGGCGATGCCGGAACCAGCGACGCGTTCGTTGGAGCGTTCAGGACCGCGCTCGAAGGGCTCGGCGCTCAGTTCCCGGCGAGCCCCTTCACCGTCGGTAACGCCGGCAACATCGGCGGCACTTTCGGTGGGCCTTTCCCGTCGGTCGCGCCGTTCGGCACGCAGTTCGGCATTAGGAGCACGACCTACTTCGCCGACACGCTGACGTGGGTCAGGGGCTCGCACACATTTAAGGGTGGCTTCGAGCACCGCCGCGTCCTGTCCAACGGCGCGAGCAACTTCACCCGCAACGAGGTCTTTAACTTCAACTACCCGACAACTTTCGGCGACCCGCTTCTCCAGACCGCCGGCGGCGTCCCGCTCCCGCTTGCGGGCGCCTTCGGGCAGGTCCAGAACCTCGCCAGCCTCCTCTTCGGCCTGACGGCTTCGCAGTCGCAGTCGCAGTACTTCAACAAGGACGGCGGGCGCACCGAAGCCGACTACCGCGGCTACCGCGTCCGCGAGTTGGACTTCTTCTTCCAGGACACCTGGAGGGTGCGGCCCAACTTCACGCTCAACTACGGCCTGCGCTACGAGTTCAAGGGCGTGCCGTTTGAAGTCAACGGGCAGATGTCCACGCTGGTTGACCAGGACCCGAGCGACTTTACTCCCGCCGGCGGCTTCGCCTTCCAACTGGTCGGCAAGAACTCCGGCAGCAACGACAAGCTCTACAACAACGACCTGAACAACTTCGCGCCCCGCTTCGGCTTCAACTGGAGCCCGAACTGGGAGAGCGGGTTCATCTCGAAGCTGACGGGCGGACCCGGTCAGATGTCTATCCGCGGCGGCTACGGCATCTTCTACGACCGCGTGTTCGGCAACCTCTTCAGCAATTCGAGCGCCAACCCGCCGTTTCAGCGCGACTTCTTCATCTTCACGGGCGACTTCGTCGAGAACCTGAACCGCCCGCCGACGCAGACGGCGACGAACCTGGCGGTGGACGGAGACTTCCTCTTCCCGGTCATCTTCGCCCTGCCTGGCAACAACCAGTTCCAGAGCAAGTACGCCAACCCGCTGACGCAGGCGTGGAACATCGGCTTCCAGCGTTCATTCGGCAACAACTTCTTGCTTGAAGCCGACTACGTCGGTAACAAGGGGCAGAACCAGTTGCGCGTCATTGACGGACAGTTGGGGAGCGTCGAGCGCGTCAACGCGATTCTCGGCACTAACACCCTCATCAGCCCGACTAACCTGACGAACAACATCCTGAACGGGTCGCTCAACGCGGCCTTCTTCCAGGCGGCGTTGAACCTATCGGTCGGCCAGTCCACCTACCACGCCGGCCAGTTCCGCGTCACCAAGAATCTGACCAACAACCGCATCGGCACCGGCCAGATTCAAGCGGCCTACACGTGGAGCCACGCGATTGACGACTCGACGGACCCGCTGGTCGGCCAGCCCGGCGAGCGCACCTTCCCGCGCGACTCCGCTGGCTTCGCCCAGGTCCCCGGCACCGCCAGGGGCGGGTGGCAGGGTGAAAGAGGTGACTCCGGCTTCGACGTGCGTCACCGCTTCGTCATGAACTTCCTCTACGACGTGCCGGTCAAGTTCGACAACGGCTTTGCCAACTCTGTTTTCGGCAACTGGTCGTTGACGGGCATCTGGCAGGTGCAGTCGGCGCTGCCCTTCACCCCGTTCGGTAGTTCCGACTCGGCGGGCACAGGCTTCAGCCAGCGCGCCGACTACGCCAACCCGAGCGCGGTGAACGGCTTTTACACGCACATTGCGCCGAGCCCGAACATCGACCCGCGGACGCAGGTCGGCCCGACGCGCAACCTGTTCCGCAACCCCTGCGCCGGCAACGTCAACGCCGCCGGCACGACCTGCACGGGGCAGCTTGACGGGCGGCAGGGCACGGTGGCCCGCAACTCGCTGCGCGGCCCCAACTTCAACAAGTTCGATCTGGCGCTCATCAAGCGGTTCCCGCTTGACAGGTGGAGAGAAGGGATGAGGTTCACGATCCGCGCGGACTTCTTCAACCTTTTCAACCGTGTCAACTTCGATCTGCCCGCGGCCGCCAACATAAACATCAACAGCTTGACCTTCGGCCAGGCTACGACGGCTGGGGCCGGGCGCATCGTTCAGTTCGTCGGCCGCTTCGAGTTCTAATAGGCTGACACTTGTACTTTAAGTACTTTCGGGCGTTGCCCCCTACAAGGGGCAACGCCCTTTTTTTGCCCGCTGGCGGTTGTCAATCCGTGTGGTAGAATCCCTTGGCATACGAAGCGTTGATTACTTTCGGGGACCACTTTTCGGGAAAATGGCGACGCCGCTCCAAGCCAACCAGCTCGCACTCGCCCCGCTCGGCGCGGGCGACCTCATAGACAGGGCCGTCAGGCTCTACCGCCGCCACTTCTGGACGCTGATCCGCATCGCCGCGCCGCCCGTGCTCGTCTCGACCATCGGAACCTTGCTCCTGACCGTCAGCAGCTACTCGGCGGCCGTCGAGCTGCGGAGAGGCAACGTCGGGCTCACGCTCCTGCTCTTCGTCGTCAACCTGATGCTCAACGTGATCGTGATGGGCGGCGCGGCGCGCAACCTCATCGCGCACCTCCTGTGGAACGAGCCGTTCTCGGCGGGCGCGACTTACCGCAACGTGCGGGCTCGCTTCGGCGCGCTGCTCGGCGCGTCCGTCATCGTCGCCTTCTGGCTTTTCCTGGCGATGTTCCTGGCCCTGTTCGCCTGGGCGATAGCCATCCAGATTTTCCTCATGGGCGGGTACGCGGCCGTCGGCATCCACAACAGTTGGATCGCCTACGCGGCCGTTATCGTCTGGGTCCTGGCCATGAGCTTTCTTGCGCTCCTGCTCTTCTTCCTGATGGTCAAGTTCATCGTCTACGTCCCGCAGGTCTTGATGGTCGAGGGGCGCGGGGTCTTCGACTCGGTCGGGCGCAGCTTCACCCTCGCCAAGGGGAACCTCCGCCGGCTGATGGCGATGTCGCTTTTCCACTGGGTCGCGGCCTACTCGGCCTGGACGATTCTGATTATCCCGCTGGTGGTCTACGGCTGGGTGCAAGGCGTCGAGATATCGCCGAACAGGGCGCTCACCTGGCCCATGTGGTACGCCGTCGGCTACAGCGTCGTCACGCAGGCGAGCACCATCCTGCTCTCGCCCGTCTCGATGCTCGGGCTCTCGCTGATGTACGTAGACGAGCGCGTCCGCCAGGAGGGCTACGACATAGAACTGCTCGCGGCTCGGCAGCTCGCGCCGATGCCCAACGCCTACGCGCCGAGCGTCGTCGCCGCCGCTACGGCCGCGGCCGCGGCCAGGCCCACGCAACCAGCGCCCCGCCCCCAATACAACTCGCCGGGCTCGCCGCTCGGCCTACGCTGAACACGCGCCACATGAGCCTCGCCTTCTTCCTCTCAACAAGCTCACGCGGCCGCCGCGCCGCACGACTCTTGTGCGCGCTCCTGCTCGTCGCGCTCTTCTGCGCGAGCGTGGCCGCGATGCCGCTCGACGAATACAAGTCGCGCCTGCACCAGGCGGCCCTCACGCTGGACGAACTCTGGGAGACGGAGGCGTCGAGCGAGGCCGAGTACGCGGAGAAGATGAAGGCGGCGCTTGCCAAAGTGCGGCAGCTCGTCCCGACGGATGAGGTCGTAGAGTGGGAGGGCGGGCGCGTCCATGTGAACAACTACTGGCTCGACGACGAGGCGCGGGCTTTCGAGCGGCTGTCGGCTGGCGACGAGCGCACGCAACTGCTCTCGCGCATCTCGCAGCGCCTGATCGCGCTCGAAGAGCGAGCGGAAGAGTTGGGCGGCGCGCGGCCGTCGGCGGGCGACGCGGCGAAGGCGCAGGAGAAGGCGCAGATGGAATCAATCCTGAGCCGCAAGGAGTTTGACGAGACGCCGCCGGAGAAGAGCTGGCTGGAGCGCGTCTGGGAGCAGATCAAGAGGTGGTGGAACGGCCTCTTCAATCGCGGGGGCTCGCTCGTGCCGGGCCAGACGAGCTGGCTCTCTTTGATCGTCATGGTCGTCATCTTCGTGCTGGCCGGGGCGCTCCTGGGCTACGCCATCTGGAAGTTCCTCCCCTACTTCGCGCGCCGCAGGGAGGAGCGGCTCAAGCAGGAGAAGAGCGGGCCGCGCATCATCCTGGGCGAGCAACTCGCGCCGGGCCAGACCGCGGCCGACATCCTCGCCGCGGCCGAGGAGCTGGCGCGCAAGGGCGAGCTGCGCGCCGCCATCCGCAAGGGCTACGTCGCGCTCCTGTGCGAGCTGGGCGACCGCAATGTCCTCACGCTCGCGCAGTACAAGACCAACCACGACTACCTGCGGGCCGTCCGCGAAAAGCGCCCCCTGCTGAAGGAGATGCAGAAGCTGACGGCGAGCTTCGAGAACCACTGGTACGGCTTCGCGGCCGCCACCCCCGACGACTGGACCGCGTTCCGCTCCGGCTATCAGCAAACACTCAAAACAGCGGAACTACTGAGGGATGAGGGATGAGGGATGAGGGATGAAAGGGGTTGAGTGAACCGCTCGATGAATCTTTGATTCGACGGGCTTTCATTCATCCCTCATCCCTCCGCCCTCATCCCTGAGTTTATGCGCCAACGCTTCGCCATCATCATCACCGCCGCGCTCGTCGTCGCGCTGCTCGTCGCGCTCAACACGGCCTCCTACGTCAGCGAGGAGCAGTTGCCCGACACGGAGTTCGACCCGGACCGCTCGACCTACAACGCGGGCTCGACGGGCTCGCGCGCCCTCTACGACCTGCTCACCGAAAGCGGCCGCCAGGTGGTGCGCTGGCGCGAGCCGCCGCACGGGCTGCTCAACCTCGCGGGTCAGGCGATGGCCCCCTCGACCTTCGTCGTCATAGGCCGCACGCGCGTCCCCTTCGACCAGGAAGAGGCGCGGTCGCTGCTGCGTTGGGTCGAGCGCGGCGGCCGCCTCGTCGTCATCGACCGCCGGCCGGACCCGCGCCTGCTGCCGCGCTCCGAGAGCTGGACGATCTCGACCATCGCGCAGGAGCTGCCCAGAAACGTCAACCCCGCGAAGCCCGAAGAGATGGCGGCGGGCGTCGAGCCCGTGCGCGCCTCGCAGCCGAGCGCGCTGACGCGCAGCGTCGAGGCCGTCCAGCCCTCGCGCTTCGCCAGCGGCATCAACATCGCAGAAGCGAGCCCGACACCGTCCGCCGAGGCGAGCCCGAGCCCGGAGCCTTCGCCCCCCAACGACTACAACTACGACGACTACGAGGACTACGAAGAGCCGCCGCCCGTCGCCGCGCCGACGCCCACGCAGGACGACATAGACTACTCCAACCAGACGCTGACCTCGCCCGTGCCCGTCGCGCACTTCGAGGGCCGGCAGGGGGCGCTCGTCATCGACTACCCGCACGGGGCCGGGCGCATAATCCTCGTGAGCGATCCGTACATGGTCGCCAACGGCGGCATCATCCTGGAGGACAACTTGCAACTGGCGCTCAACGCCGTGGCCGGCGCGAGCGGCGTCATCGCCTTCGACGAGTACCACCAGGGCCGCGGGGCCACGAGCAACCCGGTCTTCGCCTACTTCGCGGGCACGCCCGTGCTCTGGATGGTCGCGCAAGTGTCGCTCCTCGTGCTGGCGCTGCTGTGGACGAACGGCCGCCGGTTCGCGCGCCCGCTGCCCGTGCCGGCCGTTGACAGGCGTTCGAGCCTTGAGTTCGTGGGCTCTATGGCCGAGTTGCAGGAGCGCGCGCGGGCCTACGACCTGGCGATTGAAAATATTTACACGCGCCTGCGCCGTGTGCTTGTGCGTCAGGCCGGTCTTAGTCACAATAGCCCCCGCATGGAGATCGCAGAACGCGCGGCCGCGCGCTCCTCCGGTAAGCTCGACGCGGCGAGCCTCGAACGACTGATGCGCGAGTGCGAGGAGGCGATCAACAACGGCGCGGTCGATTCGCGCAAATCCCTTGAACTGGTGACGCGCCTGCGCGAGGTCGAGCGCGTCCTCGGCCTGCGCATGCGCTCGCGCGAAACACGTCAGGCCGCCGAGGGCCTCGAACAGAAAACGCTCTTGTAACCTTTGGGAAGGAACGTATGTGACTCTTGCTTCAACACGTCCACACGACCGTCGAGCACATCATGACGGAGCTGCGCAAGGTGATCGTCGGGCAGGATTACGCCATCGAGCAAATCCTGGTCGCGCTGTTCGCGGAGGGGCACGCGCTGATCGAGGGCGTCCCCGGCACGGCCAAGACGCTGACCGTCAAGACGCTGGCGCGCATCATCGGCGCACAGTTCAGCCGCATCCAGTTCACGCCCGACCTGATGCCCTCCGACATCACGGGCACGACCGTCTACAACGTCGCCACCTCGGAATTCACGCTCAGGCGCGGTCCCATCTTCACAGACATCCTGCTCGCAGACGAGATCAACCGCACGCCGCCCAAGACGCAGGCCGCGCTGTTGGAGGCGATGGAGGAGCGCCAGGTGACGATTGACGGCGACCTGCACCCGCTCTCGCCTCTCTTCACCGTGCTCGCCACGGAGAACCCCATAGAGTACGAGGGCACGTACCCTTTGCCCGAGGCGCAGCTCAACCGCTTCCTTATCAAAATCCTATTAGACTACCCGACGCCGGAAGCAGAGCTTCAGGTCGTCGCCAACTGGGACGCCGGCTTCAGCTCGCGCCACCTCGAACGCGTTGACCTACGCCCGCTCGCGGAGCCGGACGCCATCCTGCGCTGCCGCCTGGAGGTGCGCCAGTCGCGCATGGAGCCGGGCGTGCAACGCTACGTCGTGGACATCGTCCGCCGCACGCGCTCGCACCCGTTCGTGCTCTACGGCGCGAGCCCGCGCGCGGCCGTCGCGCTCCTGCTCTGCTCGAAGTCTCTGGCGGCGCTTCGCGGGCGCGACTTCACGACCCCCGACGACGTGCGCGACATCGCCCGCCCCGTCCTGCGCCACCGCCTTAGCTTACGCGCCGAGGCCGAACTCGACGGCGCGACCCCCGACGCCGTCATCAGCGACATCCTCCAGGCGGCAGAAGTACCGAGGTAAATGATGAATGCGGAATGCGGAATGATGAATGAAAACGGGTTGTCTTTAATTCCGCATTCATCATTCCGCATTCATCATTTTTTTTGCTAAACTGCGGGCGCAAATATTTGGCCGCCAGCGTCTCCCCGCCAATCCCTCTGCGGCCGGAATCCAGCAACGACGGAGAATAGAAATGCTCATGCCTAAAGCCCGCACTTTCGCGCAACTATTTATCGCCTGCGCTCTCGCTTCCGCCCTGGCAGTCGTCTCGCCGGGGACGACGACGCCGGGGCCGGACAAGATGAAGCCCGAAGAGGTCGTCGCCAAGCACCTCGAATCAATCGGCACGGCCGAGGCCCGCGCCAAGGCCAAGAGTCACGTCATCCTCGGCCAGGCCGTCGCCACCTTCCGCATCGGCGGCGCAGGCACGGCCGAGGGCGGCTCGGTCCTCGCCTCGCAGGGCACACGCAACCTCGTCGCCATCGTCTACGGGAACCAGGAATACCCTTACGAGAAGGTTGGCTACGACGGGAAGATTGTCACGGTCGGAGAACTCAAGCCCGGCGTCTACTCGACGCTTGGAAAATTTTTCAAGCAGTACGAGTTCCCTCTGACCGAGGGCCTGCTCGGCGGCGCGCTCTCGGCCGCCTGGCCGCTTCAGAACCTGGACGACCGCGACGCGAAGCTGAAGTACGCCGGCTCTAAGAAGGTCGTGGGCCGCCAGATGCACGTCCTGGAGTACTCCTCGAAAAACAGCGCGGGCCTCAAGACGACGCTCTTCTTCGACGCGGAGAATTTTCGCCACGTGCGGACAGAGTACGAGCGGCGGCAGGTTCAGCAGATGCCTGACCAGCCGAGCGTGACGCAGCAGCAGGGCGACGCCATCACGAAGCTCACCGAAGAGTTCTCGGACTTCAAGGATGAGGCCGGGCTGATGCTCCCGCACACCTACAAGCTCCAACTCTCAATCGAGTCCTTGAAGCGCAGGACTCTACAGGACTGGGTCTTCACCCTGACGCAGTTCAATTTCACGCGCCAGATAGAGGACGCAGAGTTTGACGTGAGGGGCACGGGCAAGAAATCTTAGAGCCCTGAGGCCGGGACCGAGCCCATGCGGTTTGTCTTCTCAAAACTCTTCTACGCGCTGCTTGCGGCGGGCCTCGTCCCGCTCTCGCTGTCGTGGCAACGGCCCGCGCTGCGCTGGGCGGCGATTCTCTACGACGCACTGCTCGTCGCGGCGGCCTTCATAGACTCGCGCGTGAGCCGCATGCCGGCGAGCGTGACGGTCGAGCGCGCGTTCGGCGGCCGTTTCAGCGTCGGCGCGGAGGCGGAGGTGCGACTCCGCGTCTCGAACAACTCGCCGCGGGCCGTGACGCTCGTGCTCAAGGACGAGTACCCGCCGGAGATGAAACTACGGGGCGCGCGCGAGGGCCGCCTGCGCGTCGAGCCGCACACGGCCGCGACGCTCACCTACGACCTGACGCCGCCCAGGCGCGGCCGCTTCGAGTTCGGCAGCACGGCCGTGCGCTACCTCTCGCGCTTCGGCCTCGTCTGGAACCAGGCGAGCGCGGGCCGCAACACCGCGGTCAAGGTCTACCCCAACATGCGGCGCGCGCGCGAGGCCGAGCTGAAAGCCCTGGGCGCGCGCTCTCTGGTCGCCTCGCACCGCAAGACCTCCTGGCGCGGCGAGGGGCGCGAGTTCGAGTCGTTGCGCGACTACGTGCGCGGCGACGAACTCCGCCACGTCTCGTGGACGGCGACGGCGCGGCGCGGGAAGTTGACCACGCGCCAGTACCAGATCGAGCGCGACCAGACGATCATCATCGCGCTCGACGCCGGCCGCTTGATGACGGCGCGCATCGAGACGGAGACGAAGCTCGACTCGGCTGTCCACGCGGCGCTCGCGCTGATGTCGGCTGCGGCGCGCGGCGGCGACAACGCAGGGCTCCTGGTCTTCGGCCGCCAGATTAAGACCTATCTGCCGCCCAAGCGCGGCGTCGAGCACCTGGACGCCACGCTCGAAGCCCTGCACGCGCTTGAGCCGGAGATGATCGAGCCATCTTACGCGCGCGCCTTCCAGTTCATCGCCGCCAACACGAAGCGGCGCGCGCTCGTCGTCGTCCTCACAGATTTGGTGGACGAGGAGGGCTCGCGCGACCTGCTGACTTCACTGAAGCTCCTGCGCCCGCGCCACCTGCCTCTCGTCGTCACCATCGCCGACCGCGACCTCAAGGCGGTCGTCCGCGACGCGCCCCAGACCGCGCGCGACCTCTTCACACAGTCCGTCGCCGAAGAGATTATTCACCAACGCGAGGCAGCCCTCCGCCTCGTCGAATCTCAAGGCGGCCTCGCCCTCGACGTGACAGCCGCCGCGCTCACGCCCGCGCTGTTGGAAACTTATTTGAGGGTTAAAGAACGCGGGTTGCTTTAACCCGAACAAGGAGTCCCCGCAGGGGACGATTGAAAATAGCCCAGCACTTCAGTGCTGGGAATTGAGCCAAAAACATTTGAGTCCCGTAGGGACGACAGAAACATTCGGTCGTCCCTACGGGACTCAATCTTTTTATCGCTGCTGACCCAGCACTGAAGTGCTGGGCTATTTTCACGACGCCCCTGACGGGGCGTTAAGACCTGCCTGTGGTTACTTGCCTTTCGGCACGCTCACCGTCGCCGTCTTCACCGTCGTGTTGCCGGCGGCGTCCGTGCAGGTGATGGTGATGGTGTAGACGCGGCCCGTGCCGGAGCCGGAACGCTCGGCGCGCAGGCGGACGTGATGCGCGTCAACTATCTCCCAGTCTGGCGCGGTGTCGCCGTCGTCCGCGCCGTTGACCGGCTCGTTGCTCGTGACACTTAGGGTGCAGGTCACGCCGCCGCCGCAGTTGTCCGCCGTCAGGTAGTTGACCGTCACGTTCACCATCTTGTGATTGGGCGGCGAGAGCACAGCCGGGCTCACGGAGACACTCGTCACGTTCGGCGCGGTCCCGTCAACGACCTTAAAGACGGTCGTGCAGCTACGGCTATTGCCCGCGAGGTCTGTGACGGTGACGGTGATGTTGTGCGAGCCGAGGCCGACGAGTGTGCCTGCCGCGGGTGTCTGCGTGATGACGAGCGATGGCGTGGGCGTCAGGTTGTCGGAGGCGACGACACCGGAAGTCACGTTCGGGATTGCCGCCTGGCAACTCGCGTTGGCCTGAGCGTCCGGCACAACCGGGCAACTGGCGGTCGGCTGGGTCACGTCGAGCTTGACGACCTTGGTGACCAGGCTGCTGATGTTGCCCGCGTTGTCCACGGCGCGCAGGCTCACGGTCGTCGTGCCTTCGGTCGTGACGTTGATGCTCGCCGCGCTGCCGCTCACGACGACGACGCTGCCACCGTTGACCCAGTAACGCAGTTCCTTGACGCCGCTCCCGACATCTGTCGCGGAGAGGTTGACCGTCACGGGCGAAGAATTGTGCCAGCCGTTCGCGTTGGCCGCGGGGCTCACAGTGATGCTGGCCGAGGGCGCGGTCGTGTCGATGTCGGCCGAGGCCGCGTCGAAGAGGACCGCGCCGCTGCGGGCCGCGAGCGTCAAGGTCACATTGCCACTTGAGACGGTGTAGGTCGCGCCGCTCAAAGCGTCTTTCAACTGCGTGCCGTCTGCGAAGTAGGCCGAGACGGGGACGCTCGCCGTGTTGCTGCTCGTCCCGTTGTTGAGCGCGACGACGGCCGTCTCGCCACCTCCCTGGCGTGCGAAGGCGTAGGTGGTGTCGTCCGTGTTGGAGGCGGTCGTGTCGCCCGTCAGGAGCGTCTCGAACGAGCCTGTGCGGAGCGCCGCGTGCTGCTTGCGCATGTGCGCGAGCTTCGTGTAGTAGGCCGTGACGTTCTGGTCGGCCGGGCCGTAGACGTTGTCGTCGCCGTCCTCGTCCGCCCAGGGGAAGGGGGCGCGGTTGTAGGGATCGTCTTCGGGGCCGTTCGCGCCGTTGGCGAGCGAGGGCGCGTCAATCGCCGCCTCGTCGCCGTAGTAGACCATGGGCGCGCCGAGGTAAGTGAACTGGAAGAGCGCCGAGAGCTTCAGGCGCTCTTTGGCTTCGGTCAAACCGTTGTCGCCGACGATGGTCAGGACGTAGAGCGAGCGATTGGTGTCGTGCGAGTCGATCAGGTTGAGCATCGCCGCGCTGGCCTCGGCCGGGTAGTCCTCGCGCACGGAGCGGAGCGCGTGGTCGAACTGGCTGGGCGCTAGGGCGACGATCTGGTTGCCGCCGCTGTTGTCGTTGTCGCCCCAGTTGAACTGGCCGCGCGCGAAGCCGAGCACGTTCTTGCGGAAGCGGTAGTTCATCACAGAGTCCAACTGGTCGCCGGCGAGCCACTGGCTCGCGTCGGGCCAGATTTCGCCGACGAGCGGCCCGTCAGCCTTGTAGCTCTTCGCCAACGGGCGGTATTCATTCCACCAGTTGTGCGAGATTTCGTTCGCCACGTCGAAGCGCCAGCCCGCGGCCCCGCGGTCGTACCAGTATTGAGTCACGTTCGTGCCCGGCGTGCGGTAGAAGAAGTCGCGCACGCCCGCCGAGTCGTCGCGGAAGACGGGCAGGCTATCGAAGCCGAACCAGGCATCGTAGTTCTGGCCGTCGCAGGGGCCGCTGCCGAAGAAGTTGTACCAACTGCGATAAGGCGAGGACGCGTTCTCGCACCCGCCGTCGGGCGGACCATAGCGGTGATAGCGGTCGAAGTAGACGCTATCGGAGGACGAATGGTTGAAGACGCCGTCGAGGATGAGGCGCATCCCGCGCCGCTCCATCTCGGTCTTCAAAGAGGCGAGCGCCGCGTCGCCGCCGAGCGCGGGGTCAACTTCGAGAAAGTTGTCCGTGTCGTAGCGGTGGTTCGAGCGCGCCTTGAAGATGGGGTTCAAGTAGAGCGTGTCCACGCCGACGCTCTGCAAGTAGTCGAGCTGGTTCTCGATGCCTTTGAGGTCGCCGCCGTAGAACTGCGTGCCGTATTGATTCTGATAAGGTCCGGGCTGGCGCGGGTCGCCGATGGCTATGTTCCAGGGCTCGCGCAGGAGAGGCTGTTGGTCGCCGTAGAAGAGCGGGCAGCCTGCGGTCGAGCCGGGGCGGCAGTAGTCGTTTGAGGGATCGCCGTTGCGGAAGCGGTCAGGGAAGATTTGGTAGACGTTGGCGTTCTGAAGCCACGCGGGCGTCTGGAACGCGGGGTTGTAAGCCGTGAGCTGGAAGGCCGGGAACGGCTCGTTATCAAAAGCCGCGCCCTCGCCGCCCTGGCCCAGATTGTCGTGGTCGTCCGTGTAAGAGTCGCTGTAGTAGTCCGTGTCCGAGGCGTCCGTGACGCGGAACTTGTAGTAGAGAATCGAGGCCGACGGGGGCGTCGCCAGGGTCACAGACCAGATGTCGTAGAGCGTGGCCCCTTCGGTACGGTTCTCAAGGAAAGACATCGGGTGGTCAACAGGGCCTGTGGTGTTCCCTGTCGCCGGGTCGAAGGTGTAGACGCGCACGTAGACGCCGTCCACGTCGAAGTGCGCGGTGCGGAAACGCAGCGTGACGTTGCTTCCCGCTGGCACAGCGCCGAAGGGCGAGCGGTAGTAGCTGTCGAACGTGTCGTGGCGCAGGCCGTCCCACTGTATGTCGCCGGTCGGCCCGGCCGCTTCGATGGTCAGAACGTGCGTCGAAGAGTTGTAGCTGAATTTCATCAAGGCGTTGTTCGACGGCACGTTGAACTGTATGTCCGCGCCGCCCGGCACGCCGCCCTGTCCGTAGTTCTCGTCCCAGCTTTCGTTGATGGCGACCTTCGTGAAATAGTCGCCCGCCGGGAGCGCGCTGGTTTCGAAGGTGTATGTCCCGTCCTCGTCAGGGTCTTGCAGCCAGGAGCGCAGACAATCGGGCTGCCAGTCGCCGGGGCAGCCGAGTTCGGACTGGAAGCTGCCTGGGGCGACCGCGATGGTGGTGTTTTTGTTGCTCGTCACCCAGTGCGTCTCGTGGTCGTAATAGAACTTGACGCTCGTGGCCGCGCCCAGGTTGAGCGGGATGTTGGGGCCATCCTGCTGCGCGTACCTGCCGTAGTTCTCGCCCCAGTTGTCGTTGACGGGCGCTTTATATTCCCAAGAGCCGGCGGGGACAAAGAAGGAGCCCTGCCAGACTTCGTCGCTCGCGTCGTAGGTCAGGTGCGTGTTCCCGCACTCGGGCTGCCAATCGCCTGGGCAGCCCAGCTCGCTCTGCAAACTCCCGGCGATGGTGACGGTCGAGGGCGGGGGCGTGTGCGAGGCCAGCGCGACCTCCAGGCGCGGCGAGAGCGCGAGAGCGAGCGCCGTGAGGACGAAAGAGGTCAACAGGCCGAGTCTGTAAAATTTGCGGGAACGCTTCATGAGAGTCTGCTCCTGAGTTGTGATTGAAAGCTGACGGAAGGCTGGACAGGATGCGGGACAAATGCAGGCCCTAGAAATCAGCCTCGTACCATCGAAGTGCGGGAGAGAATACGTTAAGCCTCGCGGCAAAGTCAACGAATATGGCACGAGGATAGTGGGTCAGTTCACAATTGAGCGTTCGGCACGTCGGCTCACCGCAGAGACGCAGAGAGCGCAGAGGGGGCGCAGAGAGTTGATTCAAGCCTCTGCGCCCCCTCTGTGTCCTCTGCGTCTCTGCGGTGAGTTCGACTTTCCTGTCGCTCAACTTCGGAGGGTGGCCGCCTCGACCTCGTCCTTCCCGCGCCCGGCGAGGAGGAGGTAGGCGAAGAGGGCGACGCCCGTGGCGATGCCGACGCCGAACTTGATGGCGGGGTCTATGGGCGAGGGCGAGACGAAGCCTTCGATGATGCCCGCGACGACGAGAACTGGCACACAACCCACCACCAGCCGGATCGCGTCGAGGCCGCGCGTCTTCAGGGCGTCGGCGCGCGAGAGGTCGCCCGGCAAGAGCAGGGCGCTCCCGATAAGCAGCCCAGCGCCCCCGGCCAGGAAGATACACGACAGCTCTATCACGCCGTGCGCGATCATGAAGGTGAGCAACTCGTGGCCGTAGCCCGCGCGGTAGACGAGCGCCAGCATCGCCGCGTTGAGCGCGCCGTTAAAGGCCATCACGTAGAGCGTGCCAAGGCCGAAGAAGGCCCCCAGGGCGAAGGCCAGGAACATGACCGAGATGTTATTCGTCATGATCTGGCTGGAGCCGACCTCGTTACCCTTATTCAAGCTCTCCCACCAGCGCACGCCCGAAGTGATCGCCGCGCGCTGAATGGGGGGGACGCCGACCAGATCGGCGAAGTCCGGGTCGCGCTTCGTCCCCAGGAACCCGACGACGGCGAAGACCCAGAAGACGGCGAAGGCGAGCGCCGTGTAGCGCCACGTCCGGCGGAACGTGCGCGGGAAGCCTTTACTAAAGAACCTCCACAGGCGGCGGAAGCCATGCGCCTCCGCGCGGTAGATACGCCCGTGGGCGCGGATGACGAGGTTGTTGAGGTAGTTGACCAGGCGCGGGTCGCGCGACTCGGCGCGCGCAATCGCCAGGTCCGAGGCCGTCCGCCTGTAAATCCGCCCCAGCTCGCGCACCTCCTCGCGCCCCATCTGCCGCAAGGAAGAGCCGCCGAGCCGCCCCAGCAAATGTTCCAGCCGCTGCCAGGCGCGCTTGCGCTCCTTGATGAATCGCTCAGAAGACATAAAAGCAGTAATCAGTGGTCAGTGGTCAGTGGTCAGTGATAGAGTGTCGGCGGCTTTTAACTGACCACTGACCACCGACCACTGACCACTTTTATGGATCGCCTCGTCGAGTGTGTACCAAACTTTAGCGAGGGCCGCAAGGCCGAAACAGTCGAGCGGCTGGTGGAGGCCGTCGAGTCGGTGGCGGGCGCGGTCGTCCTCGGCACGCACACGGACGAAGATCACAACCGCTCGGTCATCACGTTCGTGGCGGACCCGGAGTCGGTCGTAGAGGCCGCGGTGCGCGCCGTCGGCCTCGCCAAGCAGTTGATCGACCTCAACCACCACACGGGCCAGCACCCGCGCGTCGGCGCGACGGACGTGCTCCCCTTCGTGCCCGTGCGCGGTGTGACGATGCAGGACTGCGTTCGGCTAGCGCACGAGGCGGGCCAGCGAATCTGGCGCGAGCTGGGGATTCCCGTCTACTTCTACGAGCGCGCGGCGCTGAGGCCCGACCGCGTCAACCTCGAAGACGTGCGGCGCAGAGGCTTCGAGCAACTGCGCGAACAGCTCCTTGACCCGGCCGCGAGCCGCGAGCCAGACGTGGGCGACGCACGCTTGCACGAGACCGCCGGGGCCACAGTCGTCGGCGCGCGCCCGTTCCTCGTGGCCTACAACGTCAACCTCAAATCGGACGACATCGCTGTGGCCCGCAAAGTAGCGCGCGCCGTGCGCGGGCGAGACGGCGGCCTGCGCTACCTCAAGGCCCTCGGCTTCGAGCTTCCTTCGCGCAATCTGGTGCAGGTCTCTATGAATTTAGTTGACTACGAAAAGACGCGCGTGCATCAAGCCTTCGAGGCCGTCCGGCGCGAGGCCCGGCGCTACGGCGTCGATGTCGTCGGCAGCGAGATCGTGGGCCTCGTCCCGCAGGCGGCGCTCGACCGCGCGGCCGAATACTTTCTCCAAATCGAAACCTTCACGCCCGGCCTCGTCCTCGAAAACCGGATCGCGGAGGCGTTCAGCGGGAAAAGAGAGCGGGCGAAAGATTTCGTCGCAGAAGTGGCGAGCGCCGAGCCCGTGCCCGGTGGCGGCGCGGCCGCCGCGCACGCGGCGAGCCTCGGCGCGGCGCTCGGCGAGATGGTCGCGCGCCTGACAGAAGGGCGCGAGCGTTTCAGGGAAGTGGAGAGCGAAGTCCGAGACGCGCTGGCCGAGCTGGTTCCGCTGCGCACGCGTCTCGCAGGCGCGGCCGCCGAAGACGTGGCCGCATTCCGTCGCGTCGTGGAAGCGCGCCGGCTGCCGCAAGGCACGGAAGGGGAAAGAAGCGAGCGCCTACGGCGGCTGGAAGAGGCGCTGAAGGGCGCGGCGCTCGTGCCGCTTGAAGTCGCGGGCGTCGCCGTGCAGGTGCTGGAGCTACTGGAAACGCTCTCGGAGATAGGCAACCCGAACGCGCTCTCGGACGCGGCGACGGGCGCGCAGCTAGTCCTCGCGGCCGTCACTGCGGCGCGCTACAACGTGCTCGTCAACACGGCCGACATAGGCGACGAGGAGTTCGCCTCCGAACACTGTTCACGCGCGCGCGACCTGCTGGAGCGGGCCAGGGAGATCACCGCCCGCATAGAGGCGTCGCTGATGGAGTCAATCGTGACGGAGTGAGATCGAGCCGGGGGCACGAGCGTGGGCAGGGAGAAAGAAACTTTAGAGAGCCGCTGGGCCAAAGTCTGCGGTCGCCTCGTGTACTACAGGGCGTCCGTCGATTCCCCTGTAGACAAAGACTCGCCGGTCGTCCTCGTCCACGGCCTCGGCGTGTCGGGCCGCTACATGATTCCGACCGCCGCGCGCCTCGCAGCGCACAGACAGGTCTACGCGCCGGACCTCCCCGGCTTTGGCCGGAGCGAGAAGCCTCTGCGCGCACTCAACCTCGCGGAGTTGTCGGACGCGCTTTCCTCCTGGATGGACGAGGTTGGAATCCCGCGCGCCGTCCTGCTCGGCAACTCGATAGGCTGCCAGGTCGTCGTGGAGTTGGCGCTCAACCTTCCCGCGCGGGTCGAACGAATGGTGCTCGTCTCGCCGACCGTAGACCGCGGGGCGCGCACAGTCTTCCGCTCGTTCGCGCGCCTGCTCCTGGACATCCCGCGCGAACGGCTCTCGCTCCCTTTCATAGCGCTCGTAGATTACCTGCAAGCCGGGATCGGGCGCACGGCGCACACGTTCGGCTACGCCATGCAGGACCGCATCGAGGAGAAGCTGCCGCGCGTGACGCAACCCGCGCTCGTCGTCCGCGGCGGCCGCGACCCTGTCGTCTCCGAAAGCTGGGCCGCCGAAGTTGCGCGGCTGCTGCCCACGGGCCGCCTCGTCGTCCTCGACGGCGCGCCCCACGCCGTCAACCACCACTCGCCCGCAGAACTCGCCGCGGCCGTTTTAGATTTTCTGCGCGATGAGGCGCGATAGTTCAGCACAAGTAACGCCCTGTGCCAATTCTTAAGCCCCGTAGGGGCGGCGTGAAAATAGCCCAGCACTTCAGTGCTGGGAAAAGTTCGTAAAATCAATCGAGTCCCGTAGGGACGGCCGAAATGTTCTGCCGTCCCTACGGGACTCAAAATTTTTTCTCTATCGTTACCCAGCACTGAAGTGCTGGGCTATTATCAAACGTCCCTGACGGGACTTTCCTCATGAGCCGATCTTGATTATTGCGTCGCGCAGTCTGGGATGGCGTTGGAGCAGGCGTAGGTAGCGCGATTCGTCCGCGCCGGCCTTGGCGCGTGCGACGGCTGCGAGAGCTTTCTTCTCGTCATCGTTCCAGCGCGCGAGGTCTGGAATCAGGGCCAGCACGAGCGCCAGCTCGGTGAAGGCGCGTCGCTCCTGCTCCTTCCAGGCGGCCGTCCGCACGCCGAGCGCACGCTCGACCCGCTCGGCCGATGCGCGGCGGATTCTGTCGGCGTCGCCGCCGAACTCTGCCGCCATCCGGCGCTGGACGGCGAGGCCGACGTTGCGCACGCGGAAGCGGTCCCAAGAGCCCGCGCCGTCCGCCGTCTCCAGAATCATGTGGCCCACGGCGAGCGAGCGCAGCGTGCGCGCGGGCGTGCGGTACTGCGCCCTGGCCGCGAGCTTGCGCTCCTCCGCTTCCAATATCTCAGCCACGCGCGGGACGACGGGCCGGAAGCCCATCTTGCGGTAGAACCAGAACGCGCCCGACTCTATGCCCTCCTCGTTCTCGTGGCCCACTTGATACGGGTCTACAGAGAAGGCCGTCACGCCCAGCAGCTCGCGGAAGAGCTTCAGCACGCGCGCGTAAATCCAGGCCGACTCGCCTTCGCGGAACGTGTAGTAAAGGTTAAAGCCTATCTCCATCCGCTCGAAGAGCGAGAGCCCCTCGACGTAGCAGACCGGGACGCCGTTCTTAAAGATCATCCCCGCGTGGTAGGCGCGCAGCGGCAGCAGCCGCTCCGCGTGTACGCCGACGACGAAGATTTCGAGGCCGCGCCCGAAGTTTGCGCCGAGCACGCGGCCCGCGTCGCCGTGCGTGAAGCCGTACAGCTCGCGGTAACGGATGGTCGAAGTCTCGCGCGCAAGGTCCAGGACGGCGCGGCCCGCGGCGCGTGAAAGTTTTTTCGTGGGGATGGGCGGGGCGGCGAACTCCGCGGCGAGAGAAACGTCGCGGCGCGCGATGAGCGGCCCCGTGTGGTAGAAGATTTTTCGCGCCGCGCGCTTCATGCGCGTGCGCGTCGCGCGCGAGTCCCCGAGTTCCCAGCGCACAGTGAGTTTCAGAGACTCGTAAAGCTCCGCGCGCGCTCTGGGCGTGAAGGCCGAACGCTCGAAGCGCTCTATCAGCCAGGCCAGTTCGCTTCCGCCGCGACGGCCGCGCGCCGCGCTGAGCCAATCCGTGTAGGGCACGTTCGCCTCTACGTACGCGTCCTCTTCGAGCAGCGGGAGGAACCTGGGCCACGTCGCGCCCAGACGGTACTCGTCCTCGTGCAAGTCCCAGTTAATCGAGACGCGCCTCGCGTGGCGGCCCACGAGCCAGCGCGTGATGTCGTAGCCGAACGTGTCTTCGACGAATGTGCCGGCGATGCCCGACACCTCGCCGTACTCCAGCGGCGTGAGGTCGGCTCCCATCTCTGCAAGCAAAGCCACGCGCCGGGCGAAGGCGTCCAGAATCTTCTCCACGCGCCGGAGCACGCGCGCGCCCTGCGGGTAGGCGCGCATGAAGAGCAGGATTTCGTGAAAGCGTATCAGCGAGTCGGCTTCCCGGAAGCGCCGCCGGTCGAGCTGCTCCAGAAGTTTGAGCGACTGCGCACGGCCCTGAGCGTCGAAGCGGCGCTTCGTTTCGTCAAGACGGTCTAGCAGTGCGTCGAGTGTGTTTGGTGGCACGCCTACAGCCTTTTCATATCTCCCGTTTCGTTTCGATGGTCGCGTCGCGGCGGTTCCTCTCTTCCAATCTCACCAGCTAACTTCTATCTCGTACTCCCTGGCCTCGCCTTTGGGGTCGCGTATCTCGACGACGGCCGTGTAGTCGTTGTCGCGCGTGGGCTGTTGTAGGACGCGCACCTCGCCGCGGCCGTTGAGCTTGTTGACGCTGACGCTCAGGCGGCGGCGCGGGAGCGGCGAGGTGAAGTTGTATGTCCCGTTCTCGTAGATGCTGCCGCCGATGGTGCGGACCTCTATGCGGTCGTCGCGGATGAGGAGCTGGACGTTGTCGTCCACGGTCCCGCGCCAGCGCACGCGCCCGCTGGCGCTTCCACCGCCGCCGCCGTTGTCGGGCCGCGGCCAACCTTCGCCGCCGCCGCCACCGCCGCGGACGTTCAATTCTTGCAGGAGGTCGTTGAGCGTGCGCCGCACGTCGCCCCAGCGGTTGCGGCGGGAGGAGCCGCGTTCGGCCCGGCCCACGAGGTCTGAGAGGATTGCGGCCGCGTCCTTCAGCTCGGACTCGCGCCGGGCGTCGCGCACCATGCGGCGGAAGACGTTGGCCGAGGCGCTGAACTGCTGCGCGAGGTAGAGCGCCTCGACTTCGATGCGGTTGTTGAAGCTGCTCTCGGTGTAGTCCGAGTAGCTCCGCGCGGCCAGGTCCTGGGCCTGCGTCCTCAACTGCTCGGACAGGCTGTCGAGCCTGTACGACTGCGCGCCCGCCGAGAGCGGCAGCAGACAGAGCGCCGCGAATAGCCACAGATAACGTCTCATGATCTCCTCCGAAAGTTTTTCTTCACAGGTGCTTTCTGAAAAACGCGGCGATTTTCCAGCCGTCCAGGTATTTCCAGGGTGTCTCGCCGATAGTGTAATGACCGCAGGGAAGCCACGTCACGTCGAGTGGGATGTTGTGCCGTCTGACCTCCGCGATCACGTCGCGCGACAAATCAACCGGGAAAGTCAGGTCGTAACGCGCGGCGATGAAGCGCATCGGGCGCTCGCGCATCTTCAGGAGTCGCGGGACGAAAGGGATGGGGCTAATCGGCAGCCAGTATTCGCGCAATTCGTCCAGGCTGAGCTTGTCTCCGATGCCGGCGCGCACGTGCTCGGTCGAGAGGCCGCGCCAGACGACATCTGCGAAATAGCCTGAGACGTGATTGAACACGCCGACATCTATCAGGTCGTCGTGAGTGAAGGCGAGAAACGCGGTGTTGGAGCCGACGCTCGTGCCCATGATGCCGATGGGGCCGTAGCCTTCGTGCTCGACGAGCCAGCGGACGGCGGCGCGTGCGTCCAAAACGGCCTGGCGAAAGGATTGAATCGTGCGCCCCAGGTTCGGGCTGACGAGGTAGTCTGCGCGCTCAAGCTCCGAGGGGCGGCGCGCGTCGTGGTAGGGGAGTGTCAGGCGGAGCGCCGTGATGCCTAAGCGGTTGAGCACGCGGCAGAGGTCAACGTGACTTTCGGGCTGCGCGTTCCACTGCGGGAGGATGACGACGGCCGGGCGCTTCTTTTGGCCCGCGCCTTTGCCCTTCGGCTGCGCGGGGAAGAAGCGCGCGTGGACCGTGTTGTTCTCAGCCGAGGGCGTGTGGACTGCGCTCGTCCACGAAAGATGCTCGCCCGTGAGGCTGTAGTCCGCGATGGGCGGGAGCCTGTAAAACTCCTCGCTCCGGCGCATCACTTCCATCGTGTGTTGGCGGAAAAGCCGGCGCGGGTCGTCGCCGTTGACGTGCTCCCGGATAAACTCAGCCCCCCACTCGAAGGGGCGCACGATCCTGTTTGTGTCGCGCCGCGCGTGACTGACCTCGCGCGCGTGCATCCATCGTTTGAGCAAATCTGTTCGGCCTCACGAGCTGAATTAAGTTAAGGATGATAGGTGTTCGGGCCGGCAAAATCAAAGGGGCGGCCCACACGGCGGGCCGCCCCTTGAAGGTTAGGCGCTCTCCTTTTACTGGCAGGCGGCCAGCTTGAAGGAGTTGATGCGCGTTTGCCAGTTGAAGGTCCCGCTGACGGCGAGGTACTCGTTCGTGTACCACATAGTGCAGTCGTCAACGGGATCGACGCTCAAGGTCGAGTAGTCGCCCCACCGCGCGAGATTCGGCAACTGAGAGCCTGAGCCGGTGAAGATGTTGGTTTCGCTGCTCAGCGTGTTGAGCGGGTCTGTGATGGCGCGGGCCGCGAACCGGATGGTCGGCCGCAGGGTGCTGCTGTTGGAAATGCTGTAGCCGATGGCCAGATTGCCCTGCTTGTCCATCGCCGCGCTCCCCATCCAGCGCCAGTTCCCCGTGTCGGGCGCATAGGTGGATTGCTGGAAGACCGTGGGAGTCGCCGCGCTCGGGTTGCGTAGCTCATACCAGCGAATGCCGGTTCGTAGGTTATTACCTGAGCCGACTTTGACGGCCTGGTTGACGACCAACGATTGGTGCGTGCCGAAGTTGCGGTAAGCCAGACGGTACATCAAGCGGTCGGCGAGGCTTTCAAGCCGCTGATTCGTTGCGGGCTGCCGAACGCAAGCTCCTCTGTTCGTGTTTGGGCACGGATGGCTGAAGGCAGCAACGGGAATGTTGGTTGGCCCTGTGAACGTCGTATTGGCTGGTGTCACCCAGTCAACGTGGAACTTCCACATTTGGAGCGCGTTCGTTGCGTCGGTGAGCACGTAATTGGGTTGGCCGACGGGCGGCGGCGTCAGGCCGTCTAAGTCCGAGGGCAACAGGCTGCCGAAGCTAGTGCTCAGTTGAAAGCATTGCTGAGTCGCAGAGAGCCCGGCGAGCATCCTGTTGCGGTCGAGCGCGCAGACTTTCGCGCCGCCGAAGGTCAAACCGTTGGTGAAGATATTGTAGGTGATGTAGTAGGCGTCAGGCCAGACGCCCAGCTTCGGATAGTCGTTGAGTTGGTTGCCGTAAAGGAACTCGTAGCGATTGTATGAGCCGGTCGCGTCCGAGGTCGTCGAGACGGCGACGCACTGGCGGTAGGGCTGTGACGAGACGGCGAACTGCGTCAGTATCCAGCGGTTCGCCAACTGGTCGTATTGAACGATGGGGTCGCCGTCGTTCTCCGTCTGGCAGGGGCCGCCGAAGCCTGCCCACAAAGTGTTGCCCGCCGCCGGGCCATAAATCATATTGCCCGTCCCCTTGTCGAAGACGGCGAACGAGAGGTTGACCCACTGGACGTACTGCCCCGTGGGGCTCTGCGGGTTCGTGGTTGGGCCGCCGACATCGCCTGTCGTGTCCGGCGGCGCGACGTTGACGTTGAAGCCGGGCAGCCCCTCGCCTATGCCTTCAAAGTTGAGGCCGGGCGTCACGGGAACGGCCGGCCCCGTCACGGCCTGCACGGCCTCGTCCGGCTGGTTGGAGGCCGCGCCTTTTTTAGCGAAGTTCATAGGGTTTTCATACTTGCGAACTTTGCTTGCCTTGAGCGGGGCGGTGTCCCGCAATGGGCGCGAGGTGTCGTGGCGGGCCTGGGTGACTACGGGTTTCAACTGGCGCTGTGCCGCGCCAGGGGGTGTGCCCGTTTCGCCGCGCTGGGCGTAGACGAGCGTAGGCAGAACGAAGACCGCTCCGTAGGCCAGGAGCGTGAGCGAGACGACTAACTTTCTTCTCATTTTTCTCCCTCCAAAAGTGCGGCTAGGTTAAGTGAAGACTCAGGGCACGGACAGAAGGATCTAACCAGGTTTGGCGAGGGGGGCGTGTTTACTGGGCGGCTGCTTGAGAGGAAACGTCAATATATCACTGTTTCCAAATAAGGCAAGGCGGAATGCGGAGTGATGAATGATGAATTAAAAACCGGTTGTCTTTAATTCATCATTTCTTCCTACATGCACTTGGTCAGGCGCGCGTCCTGGCCGCGGGTGAGTGTGAATGTGCCAATATTCTCGCCGCTCTCTGTGAGCGTGACGGAGAGCGTCATCGTCTTTCCCTTGATGCGGCCACTGTAGCGCGCGGGCCGCCTGTTCTCTTGCTGTTCAGCGAGCGCCTGCGCTCCGCGTTCCGTGATGAAGAACCCTTTGAGGTCGAAGCGGCCGTCCACGCCCGGCGCGAGCGGCTCGTCCGAAGCGCCGCGCGCGCAGTCGAACTCGAAGTTGACGCTTTCCGCTTCGACATCGGCGCGGACGTGCTCGCCGCCCCAGGACTCTCCCGCCTGCACGCTCCGGGCTTTTTCGCCCGACACTTTGCCTGTGCTCGCCCGGCCACAAGATCCGCCCTGCAAGAGAAGCGCGAGGGTTAAAGAGAACGCAAGTATGACTGGCATCTTGCTTGAGATTAGACACCCGCGCCCTCCAAAAATCAACCACCTCGGCCGGATTGACTTCCACGGGGCGTGGGGGTAGGATGTCCGGGCCTCAATTGCAAATGCAGATGACATTCCCCCTCCTTCGGCGTTTGCAATGCCCTTACGACCCAGAGTTTATTTTATATCTTGGGCATCATTCTCTTGGTGCGTGCTACAAGTGAGAGCGCATGTTCGTCGCCCTCGCAAACTGTTAACAGCCACCCTTGGATAACAAGGGTCTCACCTACCCGGAGGACAAAGAATGAATCGTAAGATCGTAGCCTTACTGGGCGTGGGCGCGCTCGTCTTCGCGCTCGTCATCGGCAGCCTCGCCGGCAATGTCACTGCGCAGTCAGACCAGGCTGTCGCGAATGCCAACGCCAAAGCCGAGTTCCTCAAGTGCGGAACCAAGCACCCCGACGACCAGACCGCCCGCTTAATTGACGACGCCAACCAGCGCTTCAAGAATCAACGCAAGGCCGACACCGGCTCCGATCAGAGAACCGGCACGGTCAACGTCAACGTCTACGTCCACGTCATCACTAACACCTCTGGCGCGGGCAACGTCACCGACACGCGGATTGCCAACCAGATCAAGGTGCTCAACGACTCCTACAGCGGCGTCACCGGCGGGGCCAACACGCTCTACAGGTTCACCCTCGTGAGCACCGACCGCACGGCCAACAACTCCTGGTACACCTGCACGGGCGGGTCGTGCGAGCAGCAGATGAAGTCGGCGCTGCACAGGGGCGGCGCGGCCGACCTGAACTTCTACACGAACGGCATGGGCGGCGGCCTCCTCGGCTGGGCCACTTTCCCGTGGCAGTACGCGGGCGCGCCGACGCTGGACGGCGTCGTCTGCCTACACTCCTCCTTGCCGGGCGGCTCGACGGCCAACTACAACCAGGGCGACACGGGGACGCACGAGGTCGGCCACTGGCTCGGCCTGTACCACACCTTCCAGGGCGGCTGTAACGGCCAGGGCGATCTGGTCAGTGACACGGCGGCCGAGAAATCCCCTGCGGGCGGCTGCCCGACGGGCCGCGACACCTGCCGCAACAAGCCGGGCGTTGACCCGATCACCAACTTCATGGATTACACTTACGACTCCTGCATGTTCGAGTTCACCGCCGGCCAGGCCGCGCGCGCCGACTCGCTCACGCTCCAATACCGAGGACTGTAGTCGAATTAAAAATTAAAAAGGTAAAATGCAAAATGGAAGATAAAGAGCGCGGCTCTCGTCTTCCATTTTGCATTTTTAATTTTTAATTTTGAATTCTTAGTACAGGACAAAAAATGATCTTTGAAACTGCATAAAAGGCCACTGTGCCGCTATCCTTAACAAGATTTGTCGCCAAACATTTCTTGAAAGGACTAGAACACAATGGCCAACATTCGCTCTTTGGAGCGAACGCTTGCTGAGAATGTAGCGTGGAACAAAGCACGTATCAACTTTCTGGCGCGCTTTATCCTCGCTCTTATAGAAGTCAGAACGGTCAACCTCTCGGAAGTGGCTGCCGTCTTCATGGGGCGCGCTAAGCGAGAGTCGCACTACAAGCGGGCGCAGCGCTTTCTTCGGTTCTTCGAGTTGCCTTATGCACAGGTGGCTCGCTTCGTCGTCCGCCTCCTGCGAGTGCCCGCGCCGTGGGTCGTGACCCTCGACCGTACCGACTGGTACTTGGGAGAGACGCCCTTGAATATCATGGTGATCGGCATCGCTTACCGTGGCGTGGCCTTCCCCGTGCTGTGGACTATCCTTGAGAAGAAAGGCTGCTCTGATACACAGGAGCGGATTGCTCTTATCGAAGAGTTCGGGCGGGTCTTCGGCTACTCGGCCATCAAATATCTCTGTGCGGATCGGGAGTTTATCGGCACAGATTGGTTTGCTTGGCTGCGCTCGCAAGAAGTGGACTTCCGCATCCGGGTGCGTGAAAACACGAAGACCATCAACGGGCGCGGACAGTTGGTTCCGATCTGGCGCTTGTTGCGCTCGCGGCGCACTGGCGAGCCGCTGGTGCTTGAACGTGTGCGAGCAATCTGGGGGCTGCCTTTGTTTGTCAGCGGAGTGCGCCTCTCTTCGGGTGAATACGTGATCGTGGTTGCGCCACGCTTTACAGAGACGGCGCTTTCGGACTACGCCCGCCGCTGGGAAATCGAGACGCTCTTCTCGTGCCTGAAGAGTCGAGGCTTTCGCCTTGAAGAGACTCATCTGACGCATCCTGAGCGGCTCAAGAAGTTGATCGCGCTGTTGGCCTTCGCCTTCTGCTGGGCACACATCATCGGTGAATGGTTGACACGCCTTCAGCCCTTGAAGATAAAAAAGCATGGACGCCTTGCTCGCAGCATCTTTCGACATGGGTTCGATCACTTGCGGCGCATATTATGCAACTTGGAGAGCACCGCTCAACAGGTTGCTTTTCGACAGGTTACTAAACTTTTGTCCTGTACTTAGTTTTGAATTATTCCGTCGGTAGTCCCGCCCGCTGCCACTCGTCCCAGCCGCCGAGGAGCGCGGCCGCGTTTTCGATCCCGTGTTTCCTCATCTCCTGCACAGCGCGGAGGCTCAACTGCTCGTGCGTGCATTCGCAGTAGGCGACCAGCAGCTTGTCGCGCGGCAGTTCCTTCGCCTGCGCGGCGACGAGGCCGAGCGGGACCGAGCGCGCGCCCTTGATGTGGCCGAGGTCGTAATCGACACTCCCGCGCACGTCAACCGCCACGGCCTCGCCTCTCTCCATGGCCGCGCTCAACTCCTTGACCGTGACGCGCCGCACCCCGTCCGACGGCGCGGCGGCCGCGGCCGCAGGAGGCCCTTCGGCCCGCTCGCTCGTCCGTGCGTCGCCCGCGCTTTTCGGGTGGCACGCCGCCGATAAGAGCAAGGCGGCGCAGAGAAGCAACATCAGTGAGACACTGGAACGCGTCCGTATACCCGTCATTTCAAAAAGTCGTTTGCCCGCCCTCGCCGGGCCGCCAGTCTATCGTCGGGTTAGAGCCGTCGTCGCAGACCCAGACGGTCGCGCGCATTCTTGGGCGCAACTGGTAACGCCGCCGCTCGACGAGCGCCCAATCACTCTGCTTGAACGGCTCGCCCTTCAAGAGAAACCAGCGCGCGGCGTCTTCACTCTTGGCGTACCGCAGCGTGAAGTTCTCGGTCGTCTCCTCGTCGGTCCTGACGCGTAAAGTGACGCGTCCCGGCTTGCGGCTGTAGGAGAGAATTTTTCCCGTAAACGAGGTGAGGTGATTGGGGTCGCACTTGACGCTCTCGGGCGCCATCAGCCGACCCTGCGCGCGCGCCGCAGAAGAGCAGATGACGGCGGCGGCGCAGAACAGCACGGCCGCCGCAAACTTCCTGAAGCTTCGTTTGCTCATTAAACTCACTCCCGTTCTTCGCGTCTGAAGAGGCGGCGCACCATCTGCGGGAGAAGCAGCGAGGTTTGCAGGGGGTTTCCCGTGGCGAACCTTCTGGCGAAGCCGCGGAAGAGGCGCGCGGCGCGCGGCGTGTAGTTGAACCACCACAAGTCTCGCAACCTTGCGATGCGGTTGACGTGGACGTGCCGCGGCGTGACCAGCTCTAACAGACCCAGCCGACCGTGCGTGCGCCCCAATCCGCTCTGCTTCACACCACCCCACGGCGTCTGCGCGATGCCGTGCGTGTAGAGCACCTCGTTGACCATCACGGTCCCCGCCTCCAACTGCTCTGCCACGCGTCGCCCGCGCCCGATGTTCTTTGTCCACACGCTCGCCGTCAGTCCGAACGCGCTGTCGTTCGCCAACCCGACCGCTTCCTCGTCCGTCCTGAAGGTCATCACCGGCAGGACTGGCCCGAACGTCTCCTCGCGCATGACCGTCATCGTGTGGTCAACGTTTGTAAGCACCGTCGGCTCGTAAAACAGCCCTGGCCGCAAGCCTTCGGCGCGTTGGCCGCCCGCGAGCACGCGCGCGCCGCGCTCGATTGCCTCGCGGACGTGACTCTCGACGAGCGCCAGTTGGTTCTCGTTCGACATCGCGCCGATGTCCGTGTCCGGCGCTGTGCCAATATTCTGCCGCAGGGCGCGCGTCTTCTCGACCACGCTCTCGACGAAGCGCGTGGCTATCTCCTCGTGGACGTAGCAGCGCTCGACGGAGGCGCACGCCTGGCCGGAGTTGCTGAACGCGCCCCAGAGCGCGGCCGCGGCCGCCGTCTCCACGTCGGCGTCTTCCAGAACAATCATGGGGTCTTTGCCGCCGAGTTCCAGCACGACTGGCGTCAGCGTCCTGGCCGCGCTCTCGGCGACGCGCTTGCCCGTCGCTACGCTCCCCGTGAACATGATCTTGTCCACGCCCGCCTCGACCAGCGCCGCGCCGGTCGCGCCGCCGCCGGTCACGACTTCGAGCAACCCGTCCGCGAGCCCCGCGCGCCGGAACACGTCCGCGATTTTCAAGCCCGTCAGCGGCGTCAACTCGCTCGGCTTGACGACGACGGCGTTACCCGCCATCAGCGCCATCACGACTTCGTCGAGCGGAGTGGCCCAAGGGAAATTCCACGGCGAGATGATGCCGACGACGCCGAGCGGCTTGTAGACGATGCGCGACGTGCGCCCCATCAAGCCGTACTGTCCGATGTTGATCTTCTCGGGCCTGAGCAGCCGGCGCGTGCGGCGCGCGAAGAACTGCATCAGGTCGAGCGTCGGGGCCAGCTCCATCGAGACGGCCTCCGCGACGGGCTTCCCCGTCTCGCGCGAGATGAGCAGCGCGATCTCTTCCAGCTCGTCGAGCACGACGCGGCGCGCGCGCATGACGACGCGGGCTCGCTCGGCGTAGCTGAGATCGGCCCAAGCCTTCTGCGCCTCGCGCGCGCGTCTGACAGCTCCCGCGACCTCGGCGGCCGAGGCCACGGGCGCGCGGCCCACCTCTTCGCCCGTCGCCGGGTCGAACGAGACTAGCTCTTCCGCACGCCCCGCCTTGATCTCCACAGTCTGCGCGCTCATAGGGGGTTTATCTCCGTTCACAGATTATCACCCAAAGCGGGCGATGATTGAAAGCAGAATTCAGAGTCCAACTAATCCATCCCCGCAGGGGTCGAAGAACGGGGGGCAGGTTTTCACGCTCCGCGGCCTTTAAGCTACAATACTTTCACATCAGCCCAAAGAGGAGAGATTTTCGATGCAAAGACCCCAGCTCGCGGAGTTCGTCAGGCGCATGCGGCCGGACTCCGTCGCCGTCATCGCCAGCGCGCGCGAGGCCACGCGCTCGAACGACACCAACTACCGTTACCGCCAGGACTCGGACTTCTACTACCTGACAGGCTTCGACGAGCCGGAGGCCGTCGCCGTCATCAGGCCGGCGAGCGACGGCCCGAAGTACACGCTCTTCGTCCGCCCGCGCGACCCCGAGCGCGAAATTTGGGACGGGCGGCGCGCAGGCGTCGAGGGCGCTCAGAAGGAGTACGGAGCCGACGCGGCGTTTCCCATAGAGCAGTTCCAGGAGAAGCTCGGTGACTACCTGAACGGCGCGACCAACCTCTACTACCGCATCGGCAACGGCCGCCCGGACCTAGACGAAACGATTGTGGGCCAAATCCGCCGGCTGCGCGCACAGGGCCGCCGCGGCACGAGCGCGCCCGAAGCCATCATCGACACGGGCTCGGTCATACACGAGATGCGCCTCTTCAAGAGCGAGGAGGAGGTTGAGCTGATGCAGCGCGCCGCGGACATCGGAGCCGAGGGCCACGTCGCGGCGATGAGGTCAGCGCGGCCCGGCATGAACGAGTACGAGGTCGAGGCCCTCATCGAATACACCTTCCGCAAGAACGGCGCGTCAGGTCCGGCCTACACTTCAATCGTCGGCGGCGGCGCAAACGCCACCGTGCTCCACTACATCACCAACGACGCCGTGCTTCAGGACGGCGACCTCCTGCTGATCGACGCGGGCGCGGAGTTCGGCGGCTACGCCTCGGACATCACGCGCACCTTCCCCGTCAACGGCCGCTTCACGCCGGCGCAGCGCGACATCTACGACTTGGTGCTCAAGACGCAGATGGCCTGCGTCGAGCGTGTGCGACCGGGGACGAGTGTGGACGAGTTGAAGAGCTACTCAATCGAGCTGCTGACGGAAGGCATGGTCCGTTTGGGGCTGTTGAATGGCGACCCGCAGAAGCTGATCGAGGAGGAGAAGTACAAACAGTTCTACATGCACGGCCTCGGCCACTTCCTCGGCCTCGACGTACACGACGTTGGCCGCTACCACTTCAAGGACGAGGCGCGCAGGCTTGAGCCCGGCATGGTGATGACGGTCGAGCCCGGCCTCTATGTTGCGACTGACACGAAAGACATCCCCGAAAAATATCTGGGCATCGGCGTCCGCATCGAAGACGACGTGCTGGTCACGGGAGACGGCCCGCGCGTCCTCTCCGACAAGGCCCCGAAGCAGCCGGAAGAGATAGAAGAATTGATGGCGCGCAAAGGCTGAGGGCCTCATGTTGACTGGTTCGGCAGAGCAGGCGCGCGCGGACTTCGACCGCATCGCGCTCGCTTCGGCGCGCGACGGCGAAGCCCTCGGCACGTACACGAAGTTTCTTCTCGGCCACGTCCCGGAGGGTTGCGGCCGCGCCCTCGAAATCGGCTGCGGCTTCGGGGCGTTCGCGCGCCTGGTCGCGGGGCGCGCGGGTTCCGTGACCGCCGTTGACGTGTCGCCGCAGATGCTGCGCGTGGCAATAGAGCGTTCGCGGGCTCATCCTAACCTCCAATTCATCCTCGGCGACTTCCTACGGCTAGACCTACAGCCTGAGACTTACGACTGCATCGTCACGACGACAACGCTACATCATCTGCCGCAGCGCGAGGCCGTGGCGAAGATGAAACGGCTCCTGCGGCCCGGCGGCGTGCTCGTCATACACGACCTGCTGGACCCCGAAGGCGTCTTCGACTGGGCGCTCAACTTCATACGGCTCCCGCTCAACTGCGCGGCGCGTTTCCGGCGCACGGGCAGGCTCCGCGAGCGGCGCGAGGTTCGCGCGGCCTGGGCCGAGCACGGCCGTCATGAAACTTACCTGAAGCCTGGGGACGTGCTTGCGCTGCGCGACGAGTATCTGCCAGGCGCGCTCGTGCGCCGGCACCTGCTCTGGCGCTACACGATTGTCTGGGGTAAGCCGGAAGACGCGTTTACGTGAGGACGCGCAGGTAGCTCCAGCCGCCGGTCAAGAGGTCTTCTTCCGAAAGGCCGTCGTCGGGGCTGCCGGGGACGACGAAGACGCCGTCGGCGAGGATCGATTCCGGGTTGACGAGCAGCAGGCCGCGCGTCAGGTTGCCGAAGGTGCTTTTGAGCCAATACTGCGACTCGTCGTCAATCGCGCCGGGCGTGTACGGCTCACTCAGCAGCAGCATGACGCTCACGGCGACGAAGTCCTTGTCGCTCGACAGGCGCTCGACGTTGTCAACCTCCTGGCCCAATTCTTCCTGCTCGGTTGCCGTGCTGGCCGAAAGCTCCGCCGCCCACGACTCGAACTCCGCCTCGGCCTCCTGGGTGTCGGTCATGTAGTCCCAGAAGCCCTGGCTCCAGTAAGGCTCCTGGTCGAGCAGGAGCGCGACGACGCGCTTGAGATAGCGGCGCTTGGCCTCCGTGTCCTCGCGCGCGCCGTCCGGGTCTTCGATGACTTCACTGAAGCGCGCGCGCAAGGTGTCCTGGCCGAAAGCGTGGATGACGATTTGCAGCCCGAAGAAGTAGGCTTGCGGCTCCTTGATAATGAACATCTCGGAAGCCCTCTTGAACCAAGACCTGCGCGTCGTCATCGTCTCTGTCTCCTACACTCAACCCTTTGCGCCTTACGTCTTAACTTTGCGCCTTTGCGAGAAACAGCCGTTCTCGCAAAGGCGCAACAAAAGAAAAACCAAAGCCGCAGAGGGGTTGAGTCATTCGGTTCTTGTATTGTTCTATCCGCTGTAGCCGCCACGGCTGCGGCCGAAGGAGCCGGAGCGGCGGGGCGAGTAGTAGCCGGAGCGCCCGGCGCGCGTGCCGACGACCTCGCCGCCCGTGGACATGCGGACGGTGGTGCGGCCGAAACCGCTCGGCTTGCTGCGGCCGACGCCGCCGCGGCTGCTCGCGCCCGTGCGCGTGCCCGCGAACAGGGTGGGCCGCGCCGCAGGCACGTAGCGCGGCGGCGCGACCGGCGGCCTGAAGCCCGTGGGCGGTCGCCCGCGCGCGACGCTCCCGTATTCCGGGTAGCGGCTGACGAACGCGCCCGTCGGCCTGTAGAACGGGTATGAGTAGAAGAAGAAGGGGTGGAAGCCGGGGCTCCCGCCGTAGTAGTAATGCCTCTCGCGCACGTTCTGCGAGCCACCTTGCGTCACCCACTCGTCAACTCCCGTCAGGTCGCTCAGCGGCAGCATCGCCACAGTCAGCCCCTGCTTCTGATACTCCACAAAATCTTCGTTCAGGTCGTCCAACTCCTGCTGGCGCGCGCGGTCGGGCGTCACGTAGAGCACAGACTTGACGCCAAGTTCTTTGAGCTTCTCGGCCGAGGGGATTTTCGCCAGGTAGCGGTTGTCGAACTGCGTGTCGGCGTCCGTGTAGTTTTCGAGCCGGCGCGAGTCGAGCAGAAAGACGGGCGGCGCGTCCTGTGCCAATTTCGTTTGCTTGCTCTCTATCTCGCCCGCGTAGTAGAGCATCGCGGCCAGCGTCTCGTGCGACGGGGTGACGCCGAGCGGGTGCGGGAAGTTGTCGAAAGTGGTGACGAGGCGCCCGGCCTCCGCGAGCCCCGCGCCGAGCGCCACGCTCTGGCGGCCGGGCACGTCCAAGACGATCATCGTCTCGGCCGCGTTCTCCGCGTTCTTGAGAAAATCTCTGGCGATGGCCTGGCCGCGCCCGTAAGCCTCCTCCATGTCGGGCGAGAAGACGGGCGTCAGTTGTGTGCGTAAACTTTCGAACTGCAAAGCCTGTATCAGCGTCGGGACGAAGAAGGGGAGCCACTTCGCAGACTTGGGCTGGAAGGCGTTGAGCATCTCGGACTGGTTGAGATACTTGCGCCACGCCTCACCCTTCAGCGAGTCCGCACCCACAGCGCCCGCAAACGTCAGCCGCTTATCTTCTGAGCCAATGTTCCAGCCGTGCGTGCGCTGTAGCTCCAGCGAGTCGCCGTCGATTTCGTTCGTGTCGTCGCGGTTCAAGAGCCAGGCCGCGCCGCCAATCGCGCCCACGACCGCGACCGTGCTGCCGATGGCGAAGGTGCGCCGCGACATCTTCCACCAGGGCTGCGACTCGCCTTCGCCGCCAACGCGTCGCCGCCGGTTGATGCGCCCCGCGGTCGTCAATCTTTTCTGGACTTTCATAAAAACTAATGCGGAATTAGGAATGATGAATGATGAATGAAAGATAGTCTGTTTTTTAATTCATCATTCATCATTCCGCGTTCATCATTTCTTAATAAACGTCGGCACGGTCAGCGCCGTGTACTCTGTGCTCTGCGGCGACAGGCGCGTGAAGAAGCCGCAGGCCGTGCCGCCGAGGACGTAGACGCCGAAGTTGGCGAGCCGCCCTTCGGCGTCCGCCGCGGCGCGGAAAAACTTTTGCGCGACGAAGCGCTGGGGGAGCGCCTGCTTGATTGTCCTCTCCCACGCGTCCTGGCTGACGAAAGGCCCGCACACAGTCTCAACGCCTTCGCAGCCGTAGTCGCTCTTGAGCACCCACTCTTCGCGCTCGGCGCGCAACTGCTCCGCGGAGAGAGTCTGTAGGCGGCGCGTCTCAGGGATGTAGCGGCGAATCCAGGCGCGCGCGCCTGTGGAGAACCTGCGCTGCTCTTCCCAGAAGAAGGCGAGCGAGAGCTTGTTCTGCGTGACGACCGCGCCGAAGGGATTGACCACTGTGACTTCGCCCGCCGCCTCCGCGCCGAGCACGGCCGCGAGCGGGCCGTCGAGAGGCAAGGGGTCCGGGTACTCTGGCGCGTCGGCCCAGACCGGCGTGCGCTCGCCCCACCAGTCAGTCTTGTAGTGCCTGAGAATTAAGTCCACCGGCGCGCCCAGGACTTCGAGCCCGCGGCGCGTGCGCCGCAAGTTGAACGGCGCGCCGCAGACCACGCGCACGCCTGCGGCTTCGAGCCAGCGCGTGAAGAGCGTGATCATCGCCAGGTCTTCGCTTAGCTCCGTGGGATAGATGATTCCGACGACGCGGAGCGGATCCGTGGTGCGCTTGGCGTGGCTCTCGCGCAGCACCTGGACGAACCTCTCGCCGAGGCGAGCGTTCGGGTCAAGTGTGGCCCCGTGCGCGCCCTTCAGCATCTCGTTGAGGATGACCGCCTCTGGCTGGCCCGAAGGCGTGTCGCTGTTGAGTTCGCAGCAACGTATTGAGCCGTCCTCGCAGACGAAGAGGTCTGCGCGCGCCATCCCGTGCCACAGGCCCCCGGCCGTCTCCCACATCAACTGCTGCCAGGGCGTCAACTGGTAAAAGTCCGCGACGAGCGAAGGATTTTCGAGGAGGATTTCGACCAGCTCCTGGTGCAGATAGGTGACGCGCTCGGCCGCCTCCAGAAGCTCTCGCGCCTGCTCTTTGGTCAACACGACGCCGGCGAGTCCGAAGCGCTCGCGCCCGTCGAACCAGGGGTCCGAGATGACGCCGGTTTCGTAGATGGCGCGCGCGAACGTGGCGTAGTCACTGTGGAGCATATGACAGGGTTCAGCCGACGATTGACGCGACGATGATGAGCGCGATGCCGATGATGACGGAGCCGATGACGATGGCGAGCGCGACGTTCTGGTCTTCCTCTATCTCCTTGCGGATGGAGAACGGCGTCGCCTTGCCCATCACGAAGAAGGCGAGCGCGAAAAGCAGGAGTCCTGCCAACGTGTAGACGGCGACGTTCAGGAGAGATTCCAGGAGCGGCGAGATGAGCAGAAACATCCGTTGTCCTCCGGTCAAGTAACCAAGACGATAAGCGAGGAGAGTCTCAGTCGCGTGGCGCGCATCATGCGCCGTTAATCGTATCCGCCCGACAACTCCTCCACGATTTCACGCACGGCGGCGCGAGCCTCTTCCACCTGATCGGGCCGGAAGGAGACGGCCCCGACGACGGCGTGGCCGCCGCCGCCGTAGCGCTCGCAGATGGTGGCGATGTTGTGCCGGCGCGGGCGCGGGGCCCAGGGGTTCGAGCCGACGGAGATTTTCGTGCGCTGCGTCCCGCGCGTCAGCGCCACGGAGTAGGTCGCCTCCGGGTGCAGGTAGTACGGGATGAACTTGTTGAAGCCTTCGACGCCTTCGTCAACGAGGTCGAACTGGACGACGCCCCGCGCGTAGGTCGCCTTGCGCCTCATGAGTTCGAGCGTCTCGCGGTGGCGCGCGAGGATGGGCCGGAAGCGGCGCTGCACTTCGTCGCTCAGCGCGACCTCGTCCAGAGGCTTAGAGACGAGCCCGCGTATGATCTGCTCTATGAACGCGTCGTCCGGGTCGCTCTCTATGACCTGCATCAGTTGCAGGGCGGGCGCGGCCAATTCGACGCACTGCGCCGCCGAGTCGTAGAGCGCGCCGTCTATGACGTGCGCCCAGCGGACGAGCGGGTCGAGTTCCTCGTCTGCGAAGTCGAAGCGCGTGCGCGCCACGTCCGCGATGAACTCGGTGCAGGACTTGCGCTCGGCGTCTAGGAACTTGCGGCCAGAGCGGTCTGCGCGAAAGTGCGCCTCGTCCTCGGTCGTGAGGAATGCCGACTGGTGGTGATCGAACCACCAGTTCAGGCGCGGGCTGCACGAATACTTGAAGTCAACGATGGCGTTCTCGTCGCCGTCGAACATCTCCTCGTCGAAGAGTTGGCCGGGGCGGTGCAAGAGGCTCGTGTACTCGACCTCGGCCGACGAGTTGACGCGCGCCTGGTAGAACCGCGTAAAGACGGCGGCCGAAGCCACGCCGTCGAAGCAATGCCCGTGGTACAGGATGCGGAGTTTCATGGAAGGGAGATGGTAAATGGTAAATAGTAAATGGTAAATGGGAGAGAAGCGGTTCTCCTATTCACCATTTACTATTGACCATTGACCAATCAGGGCTCTTTGCAGGGCTGGACTGTCTGCGAGCCGGAGGAGGCTGTAGCCTTAAGCAGTTTGGCCTTGCCGGACTCTGGGGCGAAGGCGGGCGCGGCGGTCGTCGCGGTGGCGGCCGGCATCGCGCCGGCCTTGTCCATGCCGAGGCGCGTGCGGATGAAACTCTCGACCTCCTCTTCGACCAATTCGCCGTTGACGACCCAGGCTTTTTCCGTCAGCACCTCGCCCGTCTTGCTGAGCTTCGCGGGCTCCAAAAAGACGTTGTAGGGCGAGCCCCAGCGGCGCGTGTCGCCCGTCGCCTGGCGGTAGCCGTAGTGCGAAGTCTTGTCGCGGGCTTCGCGCGAGTCGGACTCGGAGACGACCGTGTAGGGCGAGCCCTCGTCGCCGAAGAAGGCCACGGTGTCGGCGGGCGGGGCGTACTCGCTGACGCCGATAACGTCCAGGCCCGCCGCCTTGTACTTCTCGTAGAGCTTGGCCGCGACGGGCGCTTCGTTCTTCCAGTTGCCGCACCAGGGCGCGAAGTAGACGACGAGGACGAGCTTTTTACCCTGCGCGAAGGAGCGCAGGTTGACGGGCTTGTTGTCCTTGACCGAGTTGAGCGTCCAGTCCTTGTAGTTGACCATCTTCTCTTCGAGCGGCGCGTACTCGTGGCCGGCCTGCGCGAGCGCGGTCGTGGCGGCGGTCACGAAGGCCAGCGCGAGGGCGACGAGCGTCAGAACTTTTTTCATGATCACTTCTCCGGCTGTGGCTTTACTGGGGAGCACAGTTTTAAGGTTGTAGCGGCGGCGCTCCAAAGTTTCTATTCCGAACGGACGGTCGCGGGCGGCGATTCGTCGAGCAGGAGTTTGACCGCGGCCTCGAAGGTCGCGCGGTTGCGCTGGCCAGAGACCTTGTAGCGAATCTTCCCGTCGCGGTCAATGATGAAGGTCGTCGGGAAGCTCTGGACACCGCCGAACTGTTCGCCGATGGTTTCGGCGTCGAGCAGGATGGGGTAGTCCACTGGAATCTCCTTCTTGAACTCTTCTATATCCGCCGCTGTGTCGTTCCAGGACGCGCCGACGACCGCTAAGCCCTGCGACTGAAGGTCGCGGAACATGGCGTTGATTTCCGGTATCTCCGTCCGGCACGGGACGCACCACGTGGCCCAGAAATTCAGGAAGACGACGCGGCCGCGCAGGTCACGAAGACGCACAGTCTCGCCCGCCGTGTTCTTCAACTCGATGTCGGGCGCGGGCGCGACGCTGGAGGCTTCGAGCGGCGGCAGGACGGCCGCCCCCTCGCCTTCGAGCTTGATGGCCGCTTCCGGGTTGGGGAGTCGCGCGACCAGCCACTGGTTGATGATGGCTACCTTGTTGGTGGCGATGAGCAGCCCGATGGTGATGAGCATCACGCCCGAGACGACCTCGACCTTGTGCAGGTGCTTGCGGAACTTCGTGTAGAAGCCGAGGAACTGGTTGATGCCGAGGCCCGTCAGCAGGAAGGGCACGGCTAGCCCTGCGGCGTAGAAGCACGACAGGAAGAGGCCCGCTTTCCAGTTGCCGCTCGTCGCGGCGAGTCCGATGATGCCGCCCAGGATTGGGCCGATGCACGGCGTCCAGCCGGCGGCGAAGGCCATGCCCAACGTCATCGAGCCCAGCATCCCGCGCGGCTTCTGCTGCGAGAAGAAGCGCGTGTCTTTGTAGAGCGCGCCGATTTTCAGGAAGCCCATCAACTGGAAGCCGAAGCCTATGATGACGATGCCGCCGATGATGCGGAACCAGGGGTTGGCCGTGATGGTCTTGCCGAGGAGCCCGGCCAGGACGCCGAGCGACAGGAAGATCATCGAGAGGCCGATGTTGAAGGCGATGGAGTTGAGGATGACGGCGCGGCGCGCGTTGGCGCGCGAGTCGCCCTCTTTCAAGCGGTCTATGCTGACGCCAGAGATGAGCGAGACGTAGCCGGGCACGAGCGGCAGCACGCACGGCGAGAGAAACGACAGCAGGCCGGCCAGAAACGCGACCCAGACGGTGATGTTATTACCTTCCATAATCCTTCCAGCAAACGCCCCAAACTTACGCGCGACAGTATAGCTTAACGATTGCGGAATGCGGAATGCGGATTGAAGAACGAGGCTTTCAGTTCGCAATCCGCATTCGCGCTGTCACTGTTCTTGCATCACTTTCTCGATGGCGTCGGCCATCTCGGCTTCGTTGCCGCCGCCGACGCCGGTGGTCAGCAGGCGGATGACGCCCTGGCGGTCTATCAGGACGGCGGTCGGGATGGCCGTGACGCCGTACCTGATGTGGTTGTCGTCGCTGTCGGCGACGCCCGTGCCGTAGGGCAGGTTGTGCGACTTCTTGAAGCGCCCGATGAAGCTCAGTTCCTCTTCGGGGTTGAGTCCCTCGC
Organism: uncultured Acidobacteriota bacterium; assembly: GCA_963848875.1. Taxonomy (GTDB): domain Bacteria; phylum Acidobacteriota; class Blastocatellia; order Pyrinomonadales; family Pyrinomonadaceae; genus QHXM01. Next base: position 38,907 of record CAWKFJ010000005.1, on the reverse strand, counting down.
CGCCACCCTCGCCGTAGAACTTGGTGATGCCGATGATGACGAGGCCGCGATCCTTGTACTTCTCGTGCCACTCTACGAGGTGCGGGAAGGCGCGCAGGCACGGGCCGCACCAAGTGGCCCAAAAGTCCAGCAGCACGACGCGCCCGCGCAGCTCCGAGAGCTTGAGGGGAGTTTGCTCGACCCACTTGACGACCGCAATCTCCGGCGCGACTTCGCCCTGGAGCCGGAGCTGATGCTGCTTGCGCTCCAGCGCGCGCAGGACGTAGCGCCGCTCCTCTGGCTTGACACTCGTCCCGGCGTACTTGATGGCCGCCTCGACCATCTTCACAGCCTCGGGCTTGCGCTTGCCGTCAACCAGCACATCCGCGAGCTTCTCCGTGGCGTCCGTGTACAGGCGTGCAGACGGCGCGGCCGCGGCCAGTTTGCGCACCTCTTCGAGCACCGCGACCGACTCTGCGGCGGGCCTCTTCATCTCCTGGTAGATGTCCACGAGCGCGCTGCTGGTGACGTAGACGAGACGGTCTGCCGGGGCCGTCTTCTCGTGCGCCTGCCAAGCCTTGGCCGCCTTGAAGGCTGCCTCGGCGTGAGCGACCGCCGGCTCCAACTGCTTCTTGGCGCGGTAGGCGGCAGCGAGCGCGCCAGCCAGCTTCGCGTGCTCGTCGGCCTTGCGCGGCTCATAGCGCAGGTAGTTTGCGAGCGTGGCCTCTGATTCTTCGAGCCGGTCGCGCGCGGCCGCGCGGAGCGCGAAGAGGTAACGCGCGTGCTGCGGCCGCTCGCCCGCAGCCTTCGGGTCCTTGTCCAGATAACTCTTCAGGACTTCGAGCGTGCGATCTTCGTTGGCGGAGAGGTTGTAGAGCAGGGCGAGGAAGTAGAGGTCGTCGGCCGAGAGGTTGGGGCGCGCGCTGAGAGTGGCGGCGTGGCGCGCGGCCAGCTCCTTCTGCTCCTGCAAGGTCTGTTCGAGCAGCTTCGAGTTAAAGGGAATTTTCTTGGCCGAGAACTCCTGAAACTTTCTGGCCGAGTAGCCGGAAGCCTCGTCGTGCAGCACGGCGGCCGCGCGTTCGTCAGTCGCAGCCGAGGCTGGCGGCGACTGTATGACGCGGCCCGCCTGCGCCAGCGTTTGAGCTGCGAGCGCGCAGACGAGGAGGAGCGATGCGGTCAGCCTTCTCATACAACAATCTTCGTCCAATCAGTCAGTGTGCGAACGCCGCGCGGAAACGGCCTGGGCCAAAATCACGCAGGAGCGGCGGCGCGACTCCGCCGGTGATCTCGTCGGCCAGGAGTTCGCCCGTCAGCGGCGCGAGCAGGATGCCGTTGCGGTAGTGCGCGGTCGCGTAGAAGAGTCCAGACACCTCATTCGATGCGCCCAAAATGGGCCAGTCGTCCGCGGCCCGCGGCCGCAGTCCCGCCCACGCGTCCACGAGCGGGAGGTCCGCGAGCCCCGGCGCAATCTCCATCGCGTGCGCCGCCATCTCGTGCAGGCCACGAGCCGTGACGCGTTTGGAGAAGCCGGCGCGCTCGGTCGTAGAGCCCGCGAGGAGCCGCCCGTCGAGGCGCGGCACGAGGTAGCCGCGCGGGCTGTAGATGACGTGGCGCGCGAGGCGCGGGTTGGCCTCGAAACAGAGCATCTGCCCGCGAACGGGTTCGATGCTGACTTGCGGCGCGCCTTTGTCCGCCGGCGCGAGAAAAGAGGTCCACGCCCCCGCGGCCAGGACGACCGTCCCCGCGCTGAGCCTCCCGCGCGAAGTCTCTACGCCCCGGACGCGCCCGCGCTCCTCGACGAGCGAGTGGACTTCCGTCTCGGTCAGGACGCGCACGCCGCGCCTTTCGACCGAGTTGGAGAGCGCGGCGACGAGCCTGCGGTTTTCGACCTGTACGTCCGCAGGAAAGCGCAGAGCGCCGCGCACAGTGGGCGAGATGCAAGGCTCCAGGCGGCGGGCCTCGTCCGCGCCCAGGCGCTCGACAAGCATCCCCGCGCGCCGCTGCCAGGAGTAGCGGTGCTCTATCTCTTCCTCGTCGCGCTCCGTGAAAGCCACGTAGAGCGTGCCCGTTCTTTCAAGCTCTATGTCCGTGCCTGTCTCTTCGCGCAACGCTTGCGCGAATGACGGGTAGAGGTCGCGCGCCGCGCAGGCCAGCTCGAAGAAGGCGTCAGCCGTGTCGGCCTCGGCCTGCGGCGCGAGCATCCCGCCCGCGGCGTGCGAGGCTTCCGCGCCGAGGCGCGCGCGCTCGACGAGCGTTATTCGCTCCACGCCGCGCACGGCCAGGGCACGCGCGACCGCCAGGCCGATGACGCCCCCGCCGACGACGACCACGTCGGCTGTCGCCACGCCCTCTAATGCTCCCTGATCTCGCATTGATTAAAACTTGCTGGTATGATGCCGCAAAAGTGGTCAGTGGTCGGTGGTCAGTGGTCAGTTAAAAAACTGGCGCGGAAGCCTTGCGTTTTAAAAGTTAAGGCGCAAGACCGCTGACCCTCAACCACTGACCACCGACCACTGACCACTGACTACTAACTATGAAGCATACTATCACACTCATCCCTGGCGACGGCATCGGCCCGGAAGTCTCCGCGGCGGTCGTGCGCATCATCGAGGCGGCGGGCGCGGACATTCAGTGGGAGACGCACTACGCGGGCGCGCAGGCGCTGGAAAAGTTCGGCGACACGCTGCCCAAAGAGCTGCTCGAATCCATCAAGCGCAACAAGGTCGCGCTCAAGGGGCCGATCACGACGCCCGTCGGCAAGGGCTTCACCTCCGTCAACGTCGGCCTGCGCAAGGCGCTCGATTTGTACGCCAACATGCGGCCCGTGCGCGCGCTCCCGAACGTGCCCTGCCGATACCCGGAACTGGACCTCGTCATCGTGCGCGAGAACACGGAGAGCCTTTACGCGGGGCTGGAGCACATCGTCATTCCCGGCGTGGTCGAGAGCCTGAAGATCATCACGGAGAAAGCCTCGACCAGAATCGCGCGCTACGCCTTCGAGTACGCGCGGCGCGAGGGACGCAAGAAGGTGACAGTCGCCCACAAGGCGAACATCATGAAGCTCTCGGACGGACTTTTTCTAGACTGCTTCCGCAAGGTCGCCGTGGACTATCCTGAGATCGTGGCCGACGACAAGATCGTGGACAACGCCTGCATGCAGCTCGTCATGCGCCCAGAACAGTTCGACATCATGCTGCTCGAAAACCTGTACGGCGACATCGTGTCGGACTTGTGCGCGGGGCTCGTCGGCGGCCTCGGCCTCGTCCCCGGCGCGAACATAGGCGAGCTGGGCGCGGTCTTCGAGGCCGTCCACGGCTCAGCGCCGGACATCGCGGGCCAGGGCCTCGCCAACCCGACCGCGCTTCTGCAAAGTGGCATCCTGATGCTGCGCTATCTCAATGAACGCGAGATAGCAGACCGTGTCGAGAAGGCTATGCTGAAGGTCTTTGCAGAGGGGAATGTGCGCACGCGCGACATCGGCGGCCAGGCCAAGACGGACGAGTTCGCCACGGCCATCATCAACGCGATGGACAAGTCCGCCGGGGCAGAGGCTTAAGCAAAGGATTTCACGCTGGAGACGCGAAAGACAATGAGGAATGAGGAATGAGGAATGAGGAATTAAAAAGCAGTCGCCTTTAATTCATCACTCATCATTCATCGTTCATCATTTCTTTCGCGCCTTTGCGTCTTTGCGCGAGCTGAGTTCGTAAATGCAAGGCGAGCTGAAACGACAACTAGGGCTCCAGACGACGATTGCGCTGGTCATCAGCGGCGTCATCGGCGTGGGCATCTTCATCTATCCTGCGACGATGGCGAAGTCGCTCGGCTCGCCGCTCCTGCTGCTCGTCGTCTGGCTCGTGATGGGGCTCGCGGCGCTGTGCGGCGCGCTCTGCTACGGCGAACTCGCCACGCGCTTCCCCGAAGCCGGCGGCGGCTACGTCTACCTGCGCGAGGCTTACGGCCCCGGCGTCGCCTTCGTCTACGGCTGGATGCTCCTCCTCGTCCTGGACCCCGGACTGACCGCGGCCCTGGCCGTCAGCGTCTCAGACTACGCGGCCAACATCACGCCGCTCACCCCTTTGGGCATGAAAATCCTGGGCGTCGGCGTCATCGTCATCCTCGCGGCGGTCAACATCGTCGGCGTCAGAGTCGGCGCGCGGCTAATGGTGGCGTTGACACTGCTGAAGGTGGGACTGCTGCTCTTGATAGTCTTCTGGGGCTTCGGGTCGGGCCTCGGCGAATGGGCCAATTTCGCGCCGTTCGCTGCGCGCAAGGCGAGCGCGGACCCGATGGGGCCGGCGCTGGCCGGGGCGAGTGTGGCGGGCTTCTTCTCGTTCGCGGGCTGGTGGGATTTGGCGAAGCTCGCGGGCGAGGTGCGCTCGCCCGCGAGGACTCTGCCGCGCGCACTGCTCTTGGGGCTGCTCATCGTGACGGTGCTTTACATTCTGACGAGCGCGGCGTTTCTGTACCTCGTGCCGACCGAGCAAGTGCCCACGGGCGAGACCGCGGGGCAGGCTTTCGCGGCGCAGGTCGGCCAAGTGCTCTTCGGAAAGACGGGCCGGCAAATCTTCTCTGGGATAGTGGCCGGGAGCCTGCTCGGAAGCATCGCCGCCTACATTATGGCCGCGCCGCGCGTCTATTATGCGATGGCGCGCGACCACCTGTTCATCAAGCAGGTGGCGACGGTCCACGCGCGCTTCGGCACGCCCGCGCGGGCCATCGCGTTGCAGGCCGCGCTCGCATCCTTGCTCGTCCTGACGGGGACCTTCAACCAGATCGTCGCCTACTTCTTCTTCGTCGCCGTGGCGTTCATCGCGCTGGCCGTCGCCGCGGTCTTCGTCCTGCGTCGCAGGCGTGGGCGGCTGACGACCTACCACACGCCCGGCTACCCGCTGACGCCCCTCTTCTTCCTCGTGATCGCCGCCGTGCTGCTCTTTCTGCTGGCCACCGGCAATCCCAAAGAGGCGTTCCTCGGCGTCGGCGTCGTCCTCCTTGGCGTGCCGGTCTATTACCTGTTCTTTCGGAAGAAAGTGGCCGGCCAGTGAACGACTCAACCCTTTGCGGCTTTAGTATTTCTTTTGTTGCGCCTTTGCGAGAAATGCTTTTTCACGCAAAGGCGCAGAAACAGAAAAGCGGAAGGCGCAAAGGGGTGAGTCAATCGGTCTGTTGAGTTTTGGAATTATGGTAATCTTCTACTGACTACTGATTTCTTTTAGGAGAATTATGACCTGGATTAAGACCGTCCCGATGGCGGAGGCAGACGAGAAGCTGAGGCGCGCGATGGAGGCGCAGAGGGAGTTGTACCCGATTGAGTACGCGTCGCCCGTACACCCGACGGCCGACGGCGAGAGTTCGGGCATCGTGGCCTCGCACAGCCTGATCCCGGACGCGCTCTTTCACGCGTTCGCCACCTTCGGCGCGCTGATGTCGCCGGAGCTACCGCTGACGCGCCGGCAGCACGAGATGATCACCACGGTCGTCTCCGTCAACAACCGCTGCCATTATTGAATCGAGTCGCACGCAGAGTTTCTGCGTCGGGTCACACTGGACGAAGAGTTCGTCCGCCAGCTTCAGGACGACTACACGCAGGCCCCGCTCTCGGAGCAGGACCGCGCCATGCTCGACTACGTCGTGCAGCTGACGCGCGACGCCACGCGCATCACGCCCGACTACCACGAGCGCCTGCGCGCCGTCGGCTTCGACGACCGAGGGATTTTACAGATCACGCTCATCGCCTCGTGGTTCAACTACATCAACCGCGTGGCCGACGCGCTCGGCGTCGGGCGCGACGAGTAATCAGTAGTCAGTGGTCAGTGGTCAGTGATCGGTGGTCAGTTAAGAGAAAGACAAAAAGCAGCCGTGCCACTCGCGCCGGCTGCTTTTCTTTAACTGACCACCGACCACTGGCCACTTTTTCCGACCACTGCCCCATATAGTGCTGGGGCGCACACCATCTCGCATAAACGACCTCACGGCCTGCGCCCGCGCGCAATAAAAATATAAGAAAACTGAGCAGGGCGCGCGCCGCCGTGTGCGCGGGCACGGGCTTTGCACTCGCGCCCGGTCAGCAGAATGAGCCCTCGCAAACAGGCTTTTCTCTCCTGAGAGTGCGCCCGAGCTTTTCTACTGAGCTTTGCCCCTGCGCGCCCTTTGCGAGCGAGTGGCTCTCTCCAGACGTTTCAAATTTCAAAGGAGCGTAAGCCATGTGGCACCCGCGGCCCACTACCATCACCCGTCTCTTCTTGCTCTCCATCCTGCTCGCCTTCACTACTACTTTCAGCGCGATTCGCGCCGACGACACAGACGACGACGAATACGAGGAGACGGCGCGCGTGGCGCGCGTCAGTCTCGCGAGCGGCGACGTGCAACTCCGCCGCAACGGAAGTCAGGACTGGGAGAGCGCACGCGTCAACTTCCCGCTCGTAGAGGGCGACGTGCTCGCCACCACGGGCGCGGATGCGCGCCTCGAAATTCAGATTGACGCGCGCAACTTCGTGCGCGTCGCAGGCGACTCCGTCCTGCGCGTCGTCGCCCTGCGCGACGCGGGTGTCGCGCTCAGCCTGTCGGAAGGCGTTGCGACCGTCAGGCTCGCCCGCTTCGACCATGACAAAGAGTATTTTGAAGTTGACGCGCCGGGCACGACGCTCGCGGCCGAGGAGCGCGGCGTCTACCGCGTTGATGTCTCGCGCGACGGGCGCGTGCGCCTGGCCGTGCGCGACGGAGGCCGCGCGCGCATCTACTCGCAGACTTCCGGCTTCACCCTGCGCGACGGGCGCGCGGCCGAACTGGTCGGCGGCGGCGCTGCCGCGGGCGACTGGGAACTAAGCGCCGCCTCGTCCTTCGACTCCTGGGACTACTGGGTTGACGAGCGCGAGCGTTACCTGGCCGCGCGCCTGCGCTTTAACGAGCGCGACCGCTACTACGACAGCGACGTGTGGGGCGCGGAGGAACTTGACTCTTACGGCGACTGGACGTACGCGGACTCCTACGGCTGGGTCTGGCGACCGCACACGACCGTCATCAACAACTATAACAACTGGGCTCCCTACCGCTACGGCCACTGGACCTGGCTCCCGGCTTACGGCTGGACGTGGGTGGGCGACGAGCCGTGGGGCTGGGCTCCGTATCACTACGGCCGCTGGGTCTATTACAACAACAGTTGGTGCTGGGCCCCGCGCGGCTACGGCTATGCGTATGGTAGAGCCAGGTGGCGGCCCGCGCTCGTCGCCTTCGTCTACATCCCGACCTCGTATGGCGAACAGGTCTGCTGGTATCCGCTGCGCCACGGGCAGCGCGACCCGCGCGGCCGCCACTGGCGTCGCCACGACGGACGGGACGGACAAGGACAAGGGTGGGGCGGGCGCGACCGGGGCGGGCAAGGCCAAGGTGGGCAAGGCCAGGGTGGACAAGGCCAGGGCGGGGGAGGCCAGGCACGGCGCTACCCGGACCCCATCTACATTCGCTCCATCTCGTCTCTGCCGGCGGACCAGTTCGGGCGGACGGGAGTGCCTCCGCACCCCGCGTCGGACGACCTGGCGCAGCGCGTGACCAGGACTGAGCCAGTGACCGGACGCCTGCCGATTGGCCCGCCCGCGAGTAATCCGCGCGAGCAGAAAGTCCCGCGCGTGATCGCCGGCCGGCCGCCGCTGCCGTCAGGTGGCGGAGCCGCGGCGCAGCCGCCCCTGCCCGACCGCCAGACGGGAGCCGCGCGGCGCACGCCCGGAGTCCCGCTCGACGAAGAGTTGCGTCGCACGCGCGTCTACAACGGGCGCGACCCGCAGCCACCCGTCGGCCAGAGGCGTGACCCAGGCGCGACGCAGGGCGACGGCGGCCGCATCCTCGAACGCGTTGACACAGGAGCCACGGGGGCTGTCGCGCGTCCTCCGCGCCCGCGCGCCGTCGAGCCGCAGCCCGTCGAGCACAACAACCAGGGAGGCGGCGGAGGTGCGCCTTCGACGGAGCGCTCGCCGCGTCGCCCGCGCGTGGACCCGGACAACAACGCCACGTCGCCGCCTTCGCCCAACGTCGAGCGGCCCGACACAGTGAGCCCGCCCGTGCGCAACGCTGACCCGCGGCCAGAGCCGCAGCCCCAGCCACGCGTGCGGCCGCGCCCCGACGACGACAACAACGGCGAAGGCTCTGTCACGCCCCAACCGGAGCGCAGGCCCGAACCCAGAGTCGAGCCCAGGCCGGAGCCGAAGCCGGAGCGCAGGCCGGAGCCGCGCGTCGAACCGCGCCCGGAGCCGCGCCCGGAACCAAGGCACGAGCCTCGGCCCGAACCGCGACCTGAGCCCAGAGTCGAGCCGCGGCCTGAGCCGAAGCCTGAGCGGCAGCCTGAGCCTCAACCCGAAAGGCGGCCAGAGCCTCGCTCCGAGCCCAGATCAGAGCCGCGGCCTGAGCCCAGACAGGAGTCCAGGCCGGAGCCCAAGTCGGAGCCTCCGGCGCGGCACGAGGAGTCGAAGCCGTCAGCGCCGCCGCCGCAACGCGAGCGCGAGAGCCCGCCTGAGCGTCCCAGCAGGCGCGGCGGGCGCTAGACGAACGAACACAACTCGGGGCGGGTCCTCACCCCGCCCCTTGAAAGGAAAGCTCATGAGACTAAGAATCGCACTGCTCGCAACTGTCTTGCTGGCGTGCGCCGCACACAGCGTCGCGCAGGACCGCGCGCGCACGGTCGAAGCCTCGCACGCCTCTGTGGACGCGGTGGTCGCAGACCCCGCTTACATCCCGCACGGCTCGAAGGTCTACGTCAACACGATTCAGGGACTGAACGGGTTCGAGAACTATCTGGTCTCGGCCCTCAAGAAGAAGAAGGTTGATCTGATGGTTGTGACCGACCGCGCGCAGGCCGACTTCGAGGTCACTGGCTACGCCGCGCACCAGCGCGCCGGCTGGGCCAAAATCATCTTCGGCAGCGGCCTCCCAGAGTCCGAGGCGAGCATCCAGGTCATCAACCTCAAGACGAGCGTCGTCGCCTACGCCGTCGGCTCCTACAAGGTTGACGCCCTCAACGGCAAGAAGAGCACCGCCGAGCACCTCGCCAAGAACCTGCGCCAGAAGATGGAGCGCGACGACAAGCGGCTACATAAATAGTCGAAGGACTATCTGAATTTTTCCAACACGCGGATGGTTTCCGGGTAGAGGTCGTCGAGCGTGCCGTAGAGCGCGCCCGTCGTCTTGATAGGCTTGAGGCGCGCGATGGGGTCGTCGCCCGCGTCCGTGAACTCAAGCTCGCCCGTCCCGGCCTTGAGGTTGAGGTTGGTCAGGAGCGACGTGGAGGTCAGGAAGTAGGCCGCGTCGCAGGAGCGGCCGTCGATGCTCGGAATCTCCTTGTAGAGGATGACGGGGAGGAAGTCTATCTGCGTGATGGTCTCGCCTCCGACCTCGGCGGTGGCGCGCATCACCTCGCGCCCGTCGCGTGTGACGCGCGCGCTCACGCGCCCCTCGGCCTCCGTCAACTCCGTCTGCCCCAGCACGGCGGGCCAGCCCTGCCCCTCGCGGTAACACGCCAGGCTCGCGTCCGTACTCGTGTACAGGTACGGCACGAACTGGCCCGTGTAGTCTCCATAGCGCACGGGGATGCACGGCATCGTAAAGTTGTGCGCCCCCATGCCGGAGACCTCCGGGCAGAGGAAAAAGCACATCGCCACCGTGTTGCCTGGCAGCGGCTCCAACTCGCGCGGCAGCGCCTCGCGGATCGCCGCCTCCTCCGCCTCGTAAGAGATGATCAGAACCACGTCGCCTAAATACTGGTAAGGCGGCAGCCCGTAGAGCGGCTTCAAAAACGGCAGCCCCCTCGGCCTCGTCGCGCTCAGCACCACGTCGCCGCCTCGGTAATCTCTCTTCTCGTCGCTCATTTCTGTCTCCAATCAAAAATTATACGAGCCCTCAGAGGGCTGTGGATTCTTACGCCGCCCCTTCATCTGTAATACAATCGGCGCAACAGTCATGGCACAAAAAATAGTCTTCCTGGATCGCGGCACGATTATCGCGGACTTCCGCCGGCCGGGTTTCGAGCACGAGTGGACGGAGTATGAGACTTCCGCGGCCGATGAGGTGGTCGAGAGGTTAGAAGCGGCGACCATCGCCATCACGAACAAGATTCCACTGAGGGAGGCGGCGCTCGCGCGGCTGCCTCGCCTGAAGCTCATAGCCGTCTGCGCTACCGGCGTGGACATCGTTGACTTGGAGGCGGCCCGCCGCCGCGACGTGGCGGTGGCGAACGTGCGCGGCTACGCGCTCCACTCGGTTCCAGAGCACGTCATGATGCTGATGCTCAGCCTGCGCCGCAGCCTGTTCGGTTACCGCGAGGACGTGCGGCAGGGCGCGTGGCAGCGAGCAGCAGGGTTTTGTCTGCTGACGCACACCATGCGCGACCTGGACGGCAGCACGCTCGGCATCATAGGCCACGGCACGCTCGGCCGCGCGGTTGAGAAACTGGCACAGGCTTTCGGGATGCGCGTGCTGGTGGCGGAGCACAAGGGCGCACGGGAGACGCGCGCCGGCCGCGTCTCATTCGAGGAGGTCTTGCGCGCGAGCGATGTTGTCACGCTTCACTGCCCGCTCAACGAGGAGACGCGCGGGATGATAGGCCCTGCGGAACTCTCCACGATGCGCCGGGACGCGGTCCTGATTAACACGGCGCGCGGCGGGCTGGTGGATGAAGCCGCGTTAGCTTTCGCCTTACGCGAGGGCGTCATCGCCGGGGCCGCCTTCGACGTGCTGACGACGGAGCCGCCGCGCGACGGCAACCCGCTCCTCGAACCAGACCTCCCGAACTTCATCCTCACGCCCCACATCGCCTGGGCAAGCCGCGAGGCCATGCAGACCCTCGCCGACCGCGTCATAGACAACATCGAAGCCTTCGTCCGCGGCCAGCCCCAGAACATAATCAAATGATGAATGCGGAGTGATGAATGATGAATTAAAAACTGATTGCCTTTAATTCATCATTCATCACTCCGCATTCCGCATTAGTCCTTTCAGCGGTTGGCCGAAGGTGAATTCGATCTGGTGGCCGTCGGGGTCGCGGATGAGCGTCCAGTAGCCGACGGCCCCACCCGAGTCCTGCGGCGGGTAAACGAGGATGCCGCGGCGCTCTGCCTCCGCGGCGATGGCCTCGACCTGCTCGCGGGACTCGCACTGGAAGCCCAGATGATCTAGACGATCCGTGACCTCGCCTTTCATGATGACGAGGACGAACGTGGGGTCTTCGCCCGCTGCAGGCTCCGGGCCGAGCCAGACCGTGCCCCCGCCTTCGCGCCGTCGGTCCCTGACGACCGAAAGCCCGCAAACGTCTTTGTAGAAGTCAATCGAGCGGTCAAAGTCGCCGACCGTAATCGTGATGTGCGTCCAGCGAACCATAAGCAGTGGTCGGTGGTCGGTGGTCAGCGGTCAGTGATTGAATGTTGGCAGCGTCGAGTCCTAAAGATGAAGAATCGAGATTCTCAAGCAAAGTCTTTAACTGACCACCGACCACTGACTACTGACTACTGTTCTGTGCCAGCTCGCCGTTCAGTTTCATAATCTCCAGCGTCATCTCGGCGGAGGCGTACATGTCTTTGACGTCGAGCCATTCGTTGACGGTGTGGATGGCGCGCATGCCTGTGCCGAGGTTGGCGCATTCGATGCCTCTGCGGTTGAAGATGTTCGCGTCGCAGCCGCCGCCAGAGGCCATCGTCTCGACCGTGAGCCCCATGCGCGTGGCCGCCTGCTTGACGAGCTGCACGACGCGCGAATCTTCGGGGACGTCCATCGCGTAATACTCCGGCTCGACGATTGACTCGACGCGCCCCTTGGTCGTCCGGCCCTCGACCGTCACCTCGTACTTCGAGGCCGCGTCCTCGAAGCACTTGACCATATGGTCGCACTGGGCCTTGAGCTTCGCCTCGTCGAGCGAGCGCGCCTCGCCCTTGAGGAAGACGTAGTTGGTGATAATGTTGGTCGCCTTGCCGCCCTCTATCACGCCTATGTTGGCGGTCGTCTCGTCGTCTATGCGGAAGAGTTTCATCTGCGCGATGGCCTCGGCCGCGATCTTGATGGCCGAGATGCCCTGCTCTGGCGCGACACCCGCGTGCGACTCCAGGCCGTAGACCTTGAACTCCAGATGATTCGCCGACGGACCCTTGGTGAAGAGGAAGCCGGGGTCGTCCGAGTCGAAGACGATGCCGTACTTGGCGCGGATGCGCGAGACGTCCACGTTCTTCGCGCCGAGCAGTCCGACCTCCTCGCAGATGGAGAAGATGGCTTCGATGGGCGCGTGCGGGATGTTCTGCTCTTGCAGGCAGCGGATGGTCTCGATGATGACGGCGCAGCCAGACTTGTCGTCGCCGCCAAGCACGGTTGTGCCGTCGGTGCGGATGATGTCGCCCTCGACGATGGGCTTGACGCCTTCGCCTGGGACGACCGTGTCCATGTGGGCGGACATCATGATGGGCTCCGCGCCGGCGATGGTTCCGGGGAAGCGCGCGATGACGTTGCCCGAGTTGCCGCCCACCTTCTCGCCCGCGTCGTCTATCTCGACCTCCGCGCCCATCTCTTCGCAATACTTCTTGATGCGCTCGGCGATGTCGCGCTCCTTACGCGAGTGGCTGTCAATCTGGACGAATTCGAGAAGAAGATTCTTGATGCGCTCCTGGTTAATCATGTGGCCTCCGTAGAAAGGGATGAGGGCTGAGGACTGAAGGATGAAACAAGGACGATTTTTTCTTCATCCCTCATCCCTCATCCCTCATCCCTTTTTTCCGGCATCCTACTACACGTCAATGCCGGCGCGCTACGTTGGAGAGGCGAGTCGTCTGGGGTAGGGACATAAAAAGAGGCGGGAGTCCGGGAGACTAAGGCGCCTCCCGAACTCCCGCCGTTGTTTTTCAGACTACCTGACGGTTAGTAGCCGCCGTAGCCGTCAGCGTAACCGTGCGAGAAAGCTTCGCGGTAGTAACGCTGGTAGGTGGAGCGGTCACCCTTGTTGGAGCTGTAATCGCGCGTCGCGTCGCGGTACTTGTCCTCGTCGGAGTAGTCGTAGCGCTCGCGGCGCTCGCGGTCCTTGCGGCCTTCCTTGACGCCATCGGCGAAGCCCGCGTTCAGCGCCGTCTGGCGCAGGTCATACGAGCCGCCGTAATTGCCGTAGCCGTCGCGGTCGTTGCCGTAGCCGTAACCGTTGTTGCCGTAATAGTCGTTGTTCTGGCGTCTCTGGTCGCGGCGCATGTCGCGCTGACGACGCCGCTGCTCGCGGCGGTACTCGCGCTCGCGTTGGCTTTCGTACCTATCGTTCTGCCACTGCGCCTGCGCGGTCGTGCTCGTCCAGATACCTATGCTGAAGAGAAAAGAGAATGCCAGAAAAAGTTTCCCGATTGTGCTCGCTGCCCGATTGTGTTTCATGTCCAACCTCCCTTGCCCAATCACGGTTACAACTCGTATGCCATTAAGCCGCGCGCCGTTTATGGCCCACTTTACGCGCAAGTTACGGGCGCGAACCTTCGCGGCGTATTCCATATCGTGTCAACTTAGACGACACGAGGGACGAAAACGTGAGTTGATATGATGCAGGCTTTTTGACAGGGCCAATTTGAGATGAGAGGGAAGCTCTTCAGCGGCGAAGACTCTCGCGCCACTCCTCGCCGCGCCTCGTGAGGTCGTCGAGGGTCCGCTGCAACTCGTCGCGCTTGAGGTTGAGCGTCTCTTCGTCCGCGTCCGCGGGGACGTAGATCGGCTCGGCGACGAAGACCTTGGCCCGCGTGAACGGCTTGGGGATTTGGAACTTGTCCCAGCTCGGCAGAGCCCAGTAGCTTTTAAGCGCCATCGTCACGGGCAGCACCGGGTGGCCAGACTTTTTCGCCAGCAGCACGGAACCCATCTTGGCGACGTAGGGCGGACCCTTCGGGCCGTCAATCGTGAAGGCGGTGGTGCAGCCCTGCCGCATCAGGCGGGCCATCTCGACGACCGCGCCGACGCCGCCGCGCGTCGAGGAGCCGCGCGCCGCGCCGTAGCCGAAGCGCTGTATGAAGCGCGCGATGTACTCGCCGTCGAAGCTCTGCGAGGTCATGACGACGATGCGGCGGCGTCGCCACCAGTAGGTCGTCAGGAAGATGCGGTCGTGCCAGAAGCAGTAGATGGGCAGGCCGCCGCCTTCAACTATGCGCTCGTGATTCTCCCAGCCCTCGACCTCGAAGCGCGCGCTGCGGCCCAGGATGCTGATGAGCGCGTAGAAGGCCAGGTCGGCCAGGCGTATGAGCAGCCGCTTCTTGAACGGGTAGGCCGAGAGGTCCGCGAATTTGTAGGCGCGCTCGACGCTCTCGGCCGCCCGCTCATTTGCGCGCTGTTGTGGTCGCTGTTCCGCTGAAGCCTGCATAAGAGTAGAAAGGGTAAAAGGAAAAAGTGGAAAAGGAAAGGTGAGGCGGCGGCCTTTGCGACGGCCGCCCCACGGAGGTAAACTCTCGCGCGCCACATTTCGTCCGGCCGAGACCTGCGAAACTCGCTTCCCCTTCGAGGCCGACGATTAACAAGCCGACGGACACTGGCGCCTCGCCTCGCTTTATAGACAAGGTGGAAACCTGCACGCGAGTTCCCCTGCCGCTGGCCTGGGGCTGCGTTTTCAAAAGGAGACCCAGGATGCACAAGCTCAGACTGACACTCAGCTCTCTCTTCGTCTTCGCCCTGCCGTTCGTGCTGAGCGTCGCAGCCCACGCCGCCGTGGCGCGCACCTACGTGGCGACGAGTGGCTCGGACTCCAATTCGTGCGAAACGGTCAACGCCCCGTGCCGGACATTTCAAGGGGCGCACGGGAAGACACTCGCCGGAGGCGAAGTCATCGCACTCGACTCCGGCAATTTCAACAAGCTGTCGATTAACCGGGCCATCTCCATCATCGCAGCGCCCGGAGTCCACGCCGAGATTACCGCGACCGGGACCAGTGACGCCGTGACGATTCAAGCCCCCGCGAGCGCCACGGTCGTGCTGCGCAATCTCTACCTCGCCGGCCCCAACGCCAACAAAGGCATCTTCTTGAAGACAGGGAAGACGCTGTTCGTAGAGGACTGCACCATCACAGGGTTCAGCCGGGGCATACACGTCATGGGTCCCAGCACTAGTACGTTCTACCTCAGAAACTCGAACGTGCATAACTCCACCGAGGGCGTCTTCCTGGAGCCGTCGGGCACAGACAATAGTAAGCCGACCGCGGCCTTCGTTGACCACTGCCGCTTCAGCAACTATTTCAAGGGCTTCATCGCCGCCGGCAGGTACACAGTGGTGACGATCCGCGACAGCGTCTTCGAGGGGCGCTCGAAGGACCCCGCCGTCACCTACGGTGGAATCCTGGCGTCGCCGACCTCCGTCGGGACCACGCACATCATGGTCGAAAACTCTCTCGTCACCAACAACTACCTTGCCATCGGGACGACCACGGACGGGGTCGCGTTCATCACCATCTCCCAGAACGTGATCTACCACAATCAGACCGGGGTCTTCACCTGCTGCCTGAGCAAGATGATTACCATGGGCAACAACCGTTTCGAGGACAACAACGACGACGGCAGCTTCAACCTGAGCACGCCGCTCAAATAAAGCGTCGGGGCGGGCGGCCGAAAGTTGGCCCCGGCCGCCCCGGCCCGCCGTTTCCCTTTTACCTTTTGGCCGCTTTCAGAATATTATTTGAAACGCGCCGCGTGCCTTTTTCGTATAGCGCATGCTAACGGGCGCTCACCCCGAGAGGGACGCTCGTTCTTCCCTCCCTCGTTAATCTAAGGCCGGCGGACATTAGACGGGTCAATGGAGAGACGACGAATTCTCATCGTTGATAATAACGATGAGCTGCGCGCCATGCTGGAGCAAGTCCTGCGGGAGCTGGGCCACGAGGTCGTGGCTACCGGCGACCGCAATGAGGCGCTGGCGCGCGAAGACCTGGACGAGTTCGACCTCATCATCTCCGACCTGACCGAGGACGAGCACTCCGGCGTCCAGCTCCTCAGCGAGATCAAGCGCAAGCGTTTGATGGTTCCCGTCGTCGTCTCCTCCGAGGAGGCGCAGCACCCCGGCGTCGTCAAAGCCTTCAAGATGGGCGCGGCCAACTTCCTGCGCCAGCCCTACAACAAGGAGGAGCTGCGCGCCATCGTCGAGAAGACCCTCTCCTACAAGCTCCGCTTCGTGGACGACCTGAAGGTGCGCCCCTACCTCCGCGAGAAGATAGACTTCGAGCTGCCGAGCGACATCACCTTGATGAACGGCGTGCTGCAATACCTGATCGAGCGCGTCTCGAAGCTCGGCCTCATCAAGCCCGAACGCTCGAACCTCTTCGTCGCGCTCGACGAGGCTTTCGTCAACGCCGTCAAGCACGGCAACCGCAACGACCCGCGCAAGCTCGTTCGCATCACGGCCGAGTTGTCCTCCAAGGAGGCGCGCTTCACGGTCGAGGACGAAGGCGACGGCTTCGACGTGCAGGAGATTCCAGACCCGCGCGACCCATCGAACCTCTTCAAGACCTCTGGCCGCGGAGTGCTCCTCATCTACAACATCATGGACGAGGTCGAGTACAACGAGCGCGGCAACCGCCTGACCATGATCAAGCGCCCCGAAGACTCGCTCGAAACCGAACTCATCGAAGCCCTCACGCCCGACGAAAACAACAAGTCAGAAAAAAATTAGCGCCGTGCGCCCACGTCAAACCCGTACGCTGCCCCCCGACGAATTATGTGGTAACGTCTGAGGCGATGGCCGCGAGCGCGCAACCTGTCGAACCGAAATCAAAAGTCTCTCGCCTCGTGCTGGCGACCCTCCTGCTCATCATCGCGGCGGGCGCGGCCTTGAGAGTTCACAAGCTCGGGGCCGAGAGCGTCTGGCTCGACGAGGCGTTCACCATCAAGTTCAGCCGGCACCCGCCCGCGGGCATCATCGAAGAAACATCGAAGGATGTTCACCCGCCGCTCTACTATTTCGCGCTGCACTACTGGATGAAGCTCTTCGGCGACGGTGAAGCGGGCACGCGCCTGCTCTCCGCGCTCTTCGGGGTGCTCGCCGTCGTCGCAACCTACAAGATCGCCGCGCGCCTTTTCGGCAGGGCGACGGGGCTTGTCTCGGCTGCTTTGCTCGCCCTCTCGCGCTTCCACCTGGAGTTCTCGCAGGAGGCGCGCATGTACACGCTGCTCGGCCTGCTCGCCATCCTCTCGATGTACCTCTTCGTCCGGCTCGTCGAGGGGCGCGGACGCACGGCCTTTCCCCTGTACGTCGCGGCGAGCGCGCTGATGATGTACACGCAGGTCTACAGCGTCTTCGTCCTCGCCGCGCAGAACCTCTTCGTGCTGACGCTGCTGTTCGCCTCGCGGGCGACTTTCAGGCGCGTCGTCTGGCGCTGGGTTTTGGCACAAATAACTTTGGCCGTGCTGTTCCTGCCGTGGCTCTCCGTTTTGGCACAGCAGGTCTCGCACGTACAGCAGGGCTTCTGGATACCGCGCCTCGGCGCGAGCTTCATCATCACCACGCTCGCCATGTACGCAGGCTCTTATGTGCTCTCCGGGTTTCTCTTTACGCTCGTCGCGCTCGCCGTCTTTTTCGGCTGGCGAAGGAACGTCGAGGCGGAAGGCCCGCTCGACGAGCGGCTGAAAATCTATCTGCTCTTGCTGTGGCTCGGGTGCTCAATCGTTCTCCCGTACGCCGTCTCGCAGTTCGCGTCGCCGATTTTTCTGCCGAAGTACACCATCGCGGCGCTGCCAGCCTTCCTCATCCTCGCGGCGCGTGGGCTCTCCCGGCTGCGCTTCCACCAACTGCGCGCGCTCGTCCTCGTGCTGATCCTCTTCTTCTCGGCGGGAGTGCTCAAGAACTACTACGCCGCGCTCAAGAAAGACCCCTGGCGCGAGGCCGTCGCGAGCTTCGAGCAACTGGCGCAGCCCGGCGATCTGGTGCTCTTCGACCAGGCGTCGGGGCAACACCCGTTCGACTATTACCTGAAGACGGGGGGGTTGGACGAAAAGCCTTTCCCGGATTTTCAGAAAGAGTTGACGACCGCGAACCTGCCGGCGCTGCTAGGTGATGCGGTCAAAGACCGCGGGCGCGTCTGGCTCGTCGTCTCGCACCCAGGCGAGCTAACGCCGCTCATCCCGCGCCAGCTCGCGGAGTGGTACGGCGAGGCTGCGCAGATAACTTACCCCGGCGTGGAGATGTACCTGTTTGAGAAGAGAAGGTGAGCGCGAGAATCTGGCCCAAAATTTTTGGCGCGAGTGGCGCTGGTGGCTGGGGCCTGCGCTGCTGGCGCTCCTGCTGGCGCTCCTCTTCGCGGACCCTTTCATAGGCGACTGGGATGCGCTCGATTACACGCTCGCCTCCATCGACGGGCGGCCCTCGTCGATGGCGCTCGGGCGCTCGCTCTTCATCTACGCCAACCACGCGGCCTGGACAATCGCACACACGTTCTTTGGCCTGAAGGCCGAGAACGCTTACCTGCTCTTCAAGTACATGGTCGTCGCCCAGAGCCCGCTCGCGGCCGCGGCCTGCTGGGCGCTGGCGCGCGAAGTCACGGGCTCTGAGCGCGCGGCGACCGTGGCGGCGCTCCTGGTCGTCGCCTCGCCCTTCTTCGTCGTCTACAGCGGGCAGGTGATGACGGAGATTCCGTCGCTGTGGCTCACGGCGCTGGCGCTCCTCTATTACCTGCGCGGCGTGCGCGCGCGCCGCCTGTGGCCGATGCTCCTGGGCGCGGCGCTGCTCGGCGCGGGCGTCAACGTGCGCGAGACCGTGGCGTTTTACGCGCTGTGGCTGGTGGCCGCGCCCGTCGCCTGCGGGTGGAAATTGGGCCGCAGGGAAATCACGCGCGTCGCGCTCGCCGCGTGCGTCTTCGCCGTCACGGCCTTCGGCCCCTTCGCCTACTGGTTTTTGTCTGATGAAAGTTACCGCGCGGCGTGGTACGGCTGGCGCGAGTCTATGCGCGTGGAGGAGGCGCGTCACCCTTTGAGGGTGCGCAACCTGCTTCCCTTTCTGGCCTTCTTCTTCCTCGCCGCGCCGCTGATCGCGACGGCGCTGCCCGTTGCCGCCTTCAAGGAATGGCGGGCGCGCAAATTCTCCGCGCCGCTGGCGCTCGCCGCCACAGGATTCTGTGCCACTCTTTTGCTGCTCCTGAACTACAGCACGACCATCAACTGGCGCTACTTCCTGACAGGACTGCCGGCGCTCGCGCCGCTCGCGGCCGATTACTTCGTGCGCGAGCTGACCGCGAGGCTGAAAAGCGCAGGCCGCGCTTTGGTGTACACGGTCGCGGGCGTCGCTCTCGTCGCCGTCACGCTGGGCCTCTTCCTGAAGCCTTCGCTCGACAAGGTCACGGCGCAGCACGCCGCGATGAAGGACTACCACGCGCGCCTGGCCTTTGCGCCGCCGGGCGCGGTCATGCTTTCGGGCACGCAGTCAATCGCCGTCATCTACTGGCGCGGCGTAGGCGCTGGGCGCTGGGAGGTAATCGGCGCGGGCAGCGGTTGGCCCGCCGGCCGCCTTAATGAGGTCGTCGGCAAGAACCTGGACGAGAACCGCCGCGTCGTCCTGGACGCGGACCCGCGCTTCTGGCCGCCCTGCGGCTGGCAGGAGGCCGAGACGCGCGAGGTGGCCACGCTCGAAGGCCGCTTCCGCTTCCGCCGCCTCGCGGACTCTCTCTACGAAGTCAGGCCGCTCGCCGACGAGACGGCCCGCGACGCGCCAGACTTGAAGGGCTTGCTCCCGGAGAACCGCGCCGCCGAAGTCGCGCGCTGCCGCGGTCAGGCCAAATTGTCGTGACAACAGTGGTCAGTGGTCAGTGGTCAGTGGTCAGTTAACAGAAAGAAGCTTTTGCCTTTTACTGACCACCGACCACTGGCCACTGACCACTGCCTTCTGAGCCGGCAAAAAGTTTGTTACAATCTGTCTCAGTCCGGGAAAATTTTGACGCGAGCACACTTTTGAGTGAAGGAGAACTTTCATGCCAGGACGCTGCCCATCATGTAACCAGACTTACACCGACGATTCTCTGACCTTCTGCCCGAACGACGGGACGCCCCTGGTCAGGGAAGCGCCCGGCGCTTACAACCAGCCTGCGGGAATGGGCGGCGGCCAGGCTCCCGGCGGCGGTTATCCGCCACCGCCCCAGCAGGGAGGCTACTATCCGGGCGCGCCCGGCGCGGGAGGAGGCGGCCAGGCCCCGCCGCCCCCAGGGTGGCAACAGCCGCCTTACGGCCAGCAGCCGCCGCCGCAGCCGCCCCCTTACGGTCAGCAGTACACGCCGCCGTACAGCGCGGGCGCGCCCAAGAGCAGCAAGATGCCGCTCATCATCGGCCTGCTCGCGCTCGTGCTCATCGGCGGAGGCATCGGCCTCTACTTCCTGCTGAAAGGCGATTCGACGGAGACGGCCAACAGCAACAACAGCAACAGCCCGGTCGCCACCAGCAGCCCCAGGCTGCCGACGACCACGACGACGACGCCCACCACGACGGGCACGACGACGGCGCGCACTTACACCGACGACGAAAAGCACAAGCTCTTCCAGGCCGTCGGCATCACAGAGGACACCAACCTCATCATCGAGGTGGCACAAAAAATCGGCATCGTCGACTCACGCGGTCAACAGAACTCAAACTTCCAGTCGTTCGTGTCGGAGCACTACACCTGGGCCACGAAAAACCTGGCCTGGGTGCAGGAGCACCGCGACAAGGCGAAGGCCAGAGCTTACGTGATGGCCAACAAGTAGTCCGCGCCAATCACTGCACGCGGGAAAGCGCCGGGCGGTCCTTGAGTCGTCCGGCGCTTTCCGCGTTTGCGTCGCGGCCCGCGGCGCGCTTAATCTTCTGCGGCAGGCCGCAAATGCCCTACGAACTCTTTCTAGCCCTCCGCAACTTACGCGCGCGCCGCACGAGCCGGCGCAGGCTCACGCGCGCCACGGCGCTCGCCAGCGTCCTCGGCATAGCCTTCGGCGTCGCCGCGCTCGTCGTCGCGCTCGCGCTCTCACGCGGCTTCCGCGACGAGATGCGCGACAAAATCCTGCGGGGCACGGCCCACGTCACGGTGATGCGCCGCGACGGCCGCGCGCTGCCGGACTGGCCCGCGCTCGTCCGCAGCGTGCGCGAGACGGAGGGCGTGGCCGACGCCGCGCCGACGACTTACGACGGCGCGCTCCTGAGCGGCGCGGGGACTTCGGCCTACGCCGTCCTGCGCGGCCTCGACCCTGCGAGCCCGCGCGCCGTCGCAGAGCTGCGCCGCAACCTCGTCGCCGGCTCGATCCAGCCGCTCTTAGACGAGCCGTCGCCTTTCACGAAGAGCGACCCAAACGAAACTGGCACAGAATCTCCGATAACTTCGTTCGACGAGATTCCGAGCGAGGCCGCGACGCCGAGCGCGGTCGTCGGCTCGGAGCTGGCCGCGCGCGCGAACCTGCGCGTCGGCGACACGGCGACCGTGGTCTCCGGCGAGGGCGTGCTGACGCCGCTCGGCCTCGCGCCTCGCTTCCGCCGCGTCCGCGTCGCGGGGCTCTTCCAGTCCGGCCTCTACGAGTACGACGCCTCCTGGGTCTTCGTCTCGCTCGACACGGCCGCAAGCTTCGCAGGGATGGACGGGCCCGCGGCCTCAGTCATCAGCGTTGACGTGGCGGACATTTACGCGGTCGAGCAGATCTCCGCGCGGCTGCGCGAGCGGCTCGGCCCGGAATACACGACCGTCAGTTGGCAGGAGGCGAACCGCCCGCTCTTCGCGGCGCTTGAGCTTGAGCGCAGGATGGGCCTGTTCATCATCGCCCTCATCATCCTGGTGGCCGCGCTCAACATCACCGCGACGCTCGTGCTCCTCGTCGTCGAGCGTAAGGCGGACATAGCGGTCCTCGGCGCGATGGGCGCGCGCGCGCGCAGCGTCATGCTCGTCTTCATCACCGAAGGGGCCATCATCGGCCTCGTGGGAATCGTCCTGGGCGTCGCGCTCGGCCTGATTGCTTGTTTCGTCGGAGACAAGTACAAGCTCGTCAGCCTCCCGGCGGACATCTACTCGATCAGCAACGTGCCCTTTCACGCGCGCGCCGTGGACGTTACGCTCGCATCGGTCGTGGCCTTCGCGCTCTGCCTGCTGGCGACCATCTACCCCGCGCGGGCCGCCGCGCGCCTGCGCCCGGCCGAAGCCCTGCGCGAAAGCTGAACCCCGTAGAATTTGAAAGCTCAAACCTCAAATCTACAAAATCAAGACGGCCTGGTCGTCGAAGGGCTGCGAAAATCCTTCCGCTCGCCCGCGGGCGCGTTGATCGAGGTGCTGCGCGGCGTCTCTTTCTCGGCCGCGGCGGGCGAGACGGTGGCGGTCGTCGGCGCGTCGGGCGCGGGCAAGTCAACTCTGCTGCACACGCTCGGCGGACTCGAAGCGGTGGACGCTGGCCAAGCGCGGCTCGGCGAGTTCGAGATTTCCGGGGCGAGTGGCGCGCGCCTCAGCCGCTTCCGCAACGAGGAGGTCGGCTTCGTCTTTCAATTTCATCACCTGCTGCCGGACCTGACGGCCGCCGAAAACGTCGCGCTCCCGCTCGCCATCGGTCGCGCCGGTTGGCGCGCGAGTCTGCGGCGCGCTGCCGTTGCCCTGGAAGGCGTCGGGCTCGCGGAGCGCGCGTCGCACCCTATCGGTCAACTGTCGGGCGGCGAGCAGCAGCGCGTGGCGGTCGCGCGCGCCCTCATCCGCGCCCCGCGCCTCGTCCTGGCAGACGAGCCGACCGGCAACCTGGACGCCGCGACCGGCGACGAGATAGGCCGCCTGCTCCTCAGCTACAGCCGCGACCACCGGGCGGTCGTCATCGTCGCCACGCACAATCAACAACTGGCCGCCGCGTGCGACCGCACGCTCGCTTTGGAAGGCGGGAGAATAAAGTAGCGGGGCCGATTGGCACAATTACCTCTGAAGGAGCCGCGCCCCGGTGACGATAACCATTGGCTATTCGCATCTGAGCGCTCTCAGCGGGTCAACTTTGGTGGCGCGCCGCGCCGGCACGTAGCAGGCTATGAGGGCCACCGCGGTGAGCAGCGCGGAGACGCCCAGGAATGTGAGCGGGTCGGTCGGGCTCACGCCAAAGAGCATACTCGACATCAGGCGCGTCAACGCCACCGACGCCGCTAAGCCGATGACCACCCCGGCGAGCACGAGCCCCATCCCCTTCTTCAGCACCAGCGCGAGGATGTCGCGCGGCCTGGCCCCGAGCGCCAAGCGCACTCCGATCTCCGGGATGCGCTGCGTGACGAAGTAGGCGAGCACGCCGTAAATCCCCACCACAGACAGCAGCAGCGCGAGCCCTGCGAAGGACGCCAGCAGCACCATCCCCGTGCCGCGCGCGTCAGACACTTCGCTGAGTTGCTGCGCCATCGTGGCGATGTTCGAGAGCGGCTGGTCTGGATCAACGCCGTGTACCTCGCGCCGCACGGCTGGCACGAGGCTCAGCGGATCACCTATCGTGCGGACGACCAGATCGCGCGGCTTAAAGCCGGAAAAGCCCGTCACCTGACTGTAAGGCAGATACATCTCGGCCTTAACCGGCGCGGACATACCCATGTCGCGGACATCCGCCACGACGCCGACGATGCTGCGCCACGGGTCAGTGCCGTCGCCTGTCCCGAAACTGATCCGCTTGCCGAGCGCGCTCCCGCCCGGAAAGAGCTGGCGCGCGAAAGTTTCGTTGACGACCAGCACGAGTTGCGTCTGGTCGTTATCGTGCTCGTCCAGATAGCGCCCCTCGCGCAAGCCCAGCCCGAGGGTCTGCAAGTAGTGCGGGCTCACCTGCCGGTGTACGACGTTCGGGGCCGGGCCGCCAGTCTCCGGCATACCCTCGACCATAATCCCGTTGGCCCCGCCCAGCCACTGCAAGGGCACGGAAGTCGTGTAGCCTGCGGTGACGACTCCGGGCAGGCGCTCTACGCGCGTGAGCACTTCTTCGTAAAACTGCGCGCGTTTCGGCAGCTCTCGGTACTTGTTCTCCGGCAGCACAGTTCGCACAGTCAGCAACTGCTCTGGCTTCAGGCCCGCGTACTGCCCGTGCATGTGCGCGAGCGTCTGCACGAGCAGCCCCGCGCCCACGAGCAGCACGAGCGAGAGCGCGACTTCGGTGACGACGAGCGCGCCGCGCAGGCGGCCGCCTGCGTCCGAGCCGGCGCGGCCACCGCCCTGCTTGAGGGCCTCGTTCAGATCGGTCCGCGACGCCTGCAACGCCGGGGCGAGCCCGAAGGCGAGGCCCGTGACCAGAGAGATCAGCATCGCGTAGCCGAGGACGGGGAGGCTCAGCCTCAAGCTCGCCGAGAGCGCGAGGCTGTCGGGGATTAGCTTCTTCACGAACTCGAAGCTCCAGGCGGCGAACAGCAGGCCGCACGCTCCACCGAGTAACGAGAGCATCACGCTTTCGGTCAGCAGTTGGCGCACGATGCGTAGACGCCCCGCGCCGAGCGCCGCGCGGAGGGCGATCTCTTTCTGCCGCGCGGCGGCGCGCGCCAAGAGCAGGTTGGCCACGTTGGCGCACGCGATCAGCAGCACGAAGCCGACCGCCGCGAGCAGTAGCAGAAGAGGGCTGCGGACAGGGCCGGATAGTTGTTCGCCTATCGGCCGGACCTCGGCTTGCAGGCCGGCCAAGTCGTCCGGGAAGTCACGCACGAGGCGCTCCGTGATCGCGCCCACGTCGGCCTGTGCCTGCTCGTGCGTCACGCCTGGCTTGAGGAGCGCGAGGACGAGCAGCGTGTTGCTGTTCCTCACGGCGAGTTCTTCGGGCGGAAAGGCGGCAGGCGTCCAGAGCCCTATGTTGCTTTGCAGGAACTGGAATCCGGCAGGCATCACACCGACGACCGTGCGCTTCTCGCCGTTTAAGAGGATATCCCTGCCGATGATACTGCTCTCGCCGCCGTAGCGTCGCTGCCAGAGCCCGTAGCTCAGCATCACGACTTTCGCCCCGCCGGGCGAGTCTTCCTCAGGCAGGAAGCTGCGGCCGAGAGCGGGCTGCGCGCCGAGCATCGGGAAGAAGTTTCGCGTCACCCCGTAAGACTGAACTTTCTCCGGCTCGCCGTCGCCCGTGATGTTGAAGGACTGCCAGCGCAACGCGGCCATGTCCTCGAAGACGTTGTTCTGCGCCTTCCAGTCGGCATAGGTCGCCGGCTGCACCTGATCGCCGCTGATGCCCGTCGCCGGCGCCTCCTCCCAAATCATGACGAGCCTCTCGGCGTCGCGGAACGGCGGCGGTTTGAGCAGGACGGCGTTGACGAGGCTGAAGATGGCCGTGTTCGCGCCGATGCCTAAGCCGAGAGAGAGCACGGCGACCAGCGTGAAACTCGGATGCTTGCGCAACATCCGCAGCCCGAAGATCACGTCCTGCATGAGAGTATCTACCATACCCCCTCCTTTGATATCCCGACACGCTTCTTTAACTCGCGTCCAACTGCCGAAACTGTTCCGCGCCGCTTGCTCCGCCTCACCTGGGGGCATGCCGCGCCGCATATTCTCGGCCGCACGCATCCTGAGATGAAAGCGCAGCTCTTCGTCCATCTCGCGCTCGACGCGGCCTTTGCGCAACAGCCCACGCAGGCGCGCGCGCGTGAGCCTCAGCCAGTACATCGTTCTCATACGACTCAACTCGTCTGCATGACCTTGAACACGGCTGCGGCTAACCGCTCCCAGTTAGTTTCCTCAACCTGGAGTTGCTTGCGCCCGGCCCGCGTCAGTTTGTAGAACTTGGCCCGCTGGTTGTTTTCGGATGTGCCCCACTCCAACGTGATCCAGCCCTGCTGCTCAATCCGGTAGAGCGCAGGGTAGAGCGAGCCTTCCTCGACGCGCAGCGCATCCTCAGACATCTGCATGATGCGCTGCCCGACGCCGAAGCCGTGGAGCGCGCCCAAGCTGAGCGCCTTGAGGATGAGCATGTCGAGCGTGCCCTGGAGCAGTTTCGCGTCTTGTTTGGGCATGCGAACCTCCTAGATAATCTAGGTGGATGATGACACGGAAGGCCCTAGATTGTCAAGGTAGTCCGATGATCAAGGTTAACCGGAGGTCGTGAGCAGGATCAGCTTCAACGGACAGGTCAAAACCGTAATTGCGTCAGACCCTTCAGGTTCATTTCGGGAGGGGCCTCAATGCCTAGACAGAGGTAAATTCACCAGCCGTGACGCTGCGACCAGTCGATGATTCTAAGCCTCCCGAACTTCCGCCCTCTCCAGTCTTTTCGGTGCATGAAGAAACGAAGGGGCGGCGTGTCCTCAACCCACGCCGCCCTACCTCAGCCAAAACTACTGTCCCGTGTTGGAGGCCGTGGCCGCGGCGCCCTGCTCCAGCGCTTCGAGCCGTGCTTTGATGGCCGCGTTCTCTCGCCTCAGCGCCTCGACTTCCGCATCCCGGCCGCGCTGTAAGTGATCGAGTTGCGCGCGGAGTTCCTTGACCTGTGGGGCCGAGGACTCGCCGGATTTGGCGAAGACCTGAATCCTCCCCTCGCGGTCGGCGTCCTCCAGCGCATACCCTATGATCTTGCACGCTCCCGTCGCCTTCATCCCGTAGCCCGGCTTGGAACTAGACGTGATGGGATCGCCGCGCTTGATCGCCCCATTCTCCACCGTCACCTTGGCCGGGAAGTAGCCGTAGATGGCGAGCGGCAAATAGTGTTCATTCTTTTTCTGGCCGTCTGCGCCCGATTCGGGTTTGACGATGTAGCCGAGCAGTTGATCGTCACAGGCGGTTGCGGATTTCTGGACGATGAAAGGAGCGTGAGTGTCGCCGTAAGGGTTGACGCGCGTGGGCGCGATGCTCACCAGATCGGCGGTTTCGGGAAAGCCCGAACCGTTGTCAACCGTCGGCACATACTCCGTTGCCGAACTACAAGTAGTGAGGGCCAGATTGGCAGGGGCGTGGTAGCAGAGATGATTAGTTGAGGAGAGCGAATAGAGCGCCCCGAAGCTGACGACACCGTTGTTGACAACTTTAAGGGCGTCATTCCCCTGAGAGTCTAAGACCCTCAGCAGAAATGTAGAGCCATCGCCCCTGACTTCTAACATGGACCCTGGATCGGGCGCGCGGATACCGACCTTGCCGTTATTCAAGACTGTGAAGAGCTGCGTCGAACCCGTGCCAGCGGCAACGCGGAAAGCCGGCAGCGCCCCGTTCGGGCTCGCCGTCGTCGCGTGGGCGATCAGGTCGGCAGTCTCTGTGAACTCTATGTCTCCGAGGTTGGAAGAGAAGCGCATCCTCCCGCTGGCTATTTCCAGCGGCTGCTG
Organism: uncultured Acidobacteriota bacterium; assembly: GCA_963848875.1. Lineage (GTDB taxonomy): Bacteria > Acidobacteriota > Blastocatellia > Pyrinomonadales > Pyrinomonadaceae > QHXM01. Next base: position 11,737 of record CAWKFJ010000005.1, on the reverse strand, counting down.
GGGAGTCGTCGTCCCGATGCCAACTTTGCCGGAGACTTCGGTGATACCAGAGTTGCCGAACGAGTTCGGCCCCGTGAACTTCGCCAGCCGGTTGGCCGTCCCCGTCCCGCTAATCGTCCCGGCAATCGCTTTGGTCTGAACCGAGCCGTCCGGGAACTTGATGCCGTTGCCGGAGCCGAGTATCTGAACCGTCCCGTTGACGGTCAGCTTCGAGGCGGGCGTGGTCGTCCCCACCCCGATGTTGCCCACGTTGTTGATCGCCATGTCGGTGAAGGCCACGCTGGTGGCCGCGCCCGGATTGCTCGTCGTGCGGAAGAAGTAGAGGCCGCCGTTGTTGTGCCCGATGCCGCGCCGCTGCCCCGCGCTGTTGGCAGCCCAGCCGATGGCCCCCACGTTCGGCAGCGCGACGGAGCCTGACCACCCGCTGGTCGTCCACGTGGGGCCGCCGAAAACGGTCAGCGTGTGAGTCGGGGCGGCCGTGTTGATGCCTATCCTGTTGGCGCTCTCGTTCATCACGGAGTTGCCGACTGTGTTGGCGGCCGTGAACTTGGCGATCTTGCCGGGATTGCCCGCCCCCTCGACGGGCGCGGCCGGCGTCGGGGCCGCGCTCTGCTGCCTGGCCTCACCCGTCACCTCCTCTGTCACCACCACCTGCTCGACTCTCCGCTTGAGCTTGCCGTTGGAGGTCCGGTAAGTGACCGTCAAAGTGTACGTGCCTGCGGGGACTCTCTGGCCTTGCGGGTCGCTCATCGTCCAGTCAAGGGTATTCCCGGCGGCGGGGCCGCTCTCGAAGATGACGTCTCCAGCCTCGTCGCTGACCCCGACTCTCATATCCAGTACGTCGCCGATGGCCTCGACGCGGACCCTGCGCTCGCCGGGCGCGACGTTTACGGTTGAGACTTGAGGCGCCTGGGCATGGGCGTTCAGAGCTGAAATAAGGATGGCGACGAATAGAAGGAAAGAGAAGCGCTTGATTGCGGTCATGACACGGGTACTCCTTTGCGAGAAGGTCAGGGATGGTCGGCCGCGCGACGGCGGCCATTGCTTCTGCGAGGTAGAGCGCCGGGTTTATGTGCTTGTCGGGTGGTTGAACTTTAGGCCAGAAAGAAGGGCCGGGTCAATGCTCCTGCGCCCGGAAGACGATTTACGCTGTCAGGCGTGAGTTATTTCGTCTGCCCACTCCAGAACATCTACCGCCGTTAGACGCTTTTAGCCTCGCTGCGTAATTTCAGTCATATATAAAAGCAAGAGAAGAGATACAGGAGCGGACAGTTATTGGTAAAATTGTGCCAGACCATTTGGGTCCATTTCGGAAGGGACCGCTAAAATGCGGGTTTTCGGCGGCCCCTCCGCGCCCATTTAACCTTATTGCCCAAACGGCCGGAATCTAGGTTATAATGCCGGCGTGGTGCGGCGCGGGTCTCCCTTTCGCCCAGGCATCAGGCAATAATTCCAATAGTCATTTGGCGGAAACGGTCTCTCTTATGTTCGAACGCTACACGGAGAAAGCGCGGCGGGTTATTTTCTTTGCGCGCTACGAAGCCAGCCAGTTCGGCGCGCCCGCCATCGAGCCCGAACATCTCCTCCTGGGCCTCATGCGCGAGGACAAGACGCTGACGGGCCGGTTCTTCCCGCGCGCCCAGGTCAACATCGAAGCGATCCGTAAAGAGATAGAGGGGCGCACGCTCCTGCGCGAGAAGATTTCGACGAGCGTCGAGCTGCCGCTCGCGCCCGAGACCAAGCGCGTCCTGGCCTACGCCCACGAAGAGTCCGACCGCCTACAGCACCGCCATATTGGCACAGAACACCTGCTCCTCGGCCTCCTGCGCGAGGACCGCTCGATGGCGGCCGAGATTCTCTACGAGCGCGGCTTGCGCTTGAACGCCGTCCGCGACGAGATCGCGCGGCAGACGGGCGCGGACGCACGCGCCTCCGCCAAGAAAGACACGCCGCACCTCGTCGAGTTCTCGCGCGACCTGACGGACGACGCCGCCTCCGACAAATTAGACCCGCTGGTGGGGCGCGAGGGCGAGATCGAGCGCGTCGTCCAAATCCTCTGCCGCCGCACGAAGAACAACCCCGTGCTCATCGGCGAGCCGGGCGTCGGCAAGACCGCCATCGTCGAAGGATTGGCACAGCGCATCGTCCGCGGCGAGGTCCCGTCGTTCCTGGAGAACAAGCGCATCCTCTCGCTCGACCTCTCGCTCATCGTCGCCGGCACGAAATACCGCGGCCAGTTCGAGGAGCGGCTCAAGCAGATCATGCGCGAGTTGATCGAGAACCCGCACTACATCGTCTTCATAGACGAGCTGCACACTTTGGTCGGGGCCGGCAGCGCCGAAGGCTCCCTCGACGCCGCGAACATTCTGAAGCCCGCGCTCTCGCGCGGCGAAGTCCAGTGTATCGGCGCGACGACGCCCGCCGAGTTTCGCAAGTCAATCGAGAAGGACCGCTCCTTAGAGCGCCGCTTCCAGGCCGTCAAGGTGCCGCCGCCGACCGAAGCCGAGGCCGTGCAGATTCTAGACGGCGTGCGCGAGCGCTACGAGACTTTCCATCAGGTGCGCTACACGGACGACGCGCTCGAAGCGGCCGTCTACCAGTCGAATCGCTACATCCCAGACCGCTTCCTGCCCGACAAGGCCATTGACGTGATTGACGAGGCCGGCGCGCGCGTCAAGCTCCGCGTCCGGCGCGAGCAGGGCAACATCGAAGAGTGGAACGCTCCCTTTATCGAACTGCCGCACACTTCTTACGCCGGCGACAAGCCGCTCGGAAGTCTCCGTATGCAGGAGTCGGCCGCGAGCGAGGATGCGCTCGTCAACGCGGAAGTCACGAAGGACGACATAGAGGAAGTGATCGCGCGTTGGACGGGCATCCCCGTCACCTCGCTCAAAGAAGAAGAGACGCGGAAGCTCTTGCGCATCGAAGCCGAGTTGCACCTGCGCGTCGTCTCGCAGCGCCCGGCCATCTCGGCGCTGGCGCGCGCCATCCGCCGCTCGCGCGCGGGGCTCAAGAACCCGCAGCGCCCCGTCGGCTCGTTCCTCTTCCTCGGCCCCACGGGCGTCGGCAAAACGGAAGTCGCGCGCTCGCTCGCAGAATTCCTTTTCGGCTCCGAGCGCAGCATGATTCGCTTCGACATGTCCGAGTTCATGGAGAAGCACTCGGTCTCGAAACTGATCGGCTCGCCCCCTGGCTACGTCGGCCACGAAGAGGGCGGCCAATTGACCGAGCGCATCAAGCGCTCGCCCTACTCCGTCCTGCTCTTCGACGAGATCGAGAAGGCGCACCCGGACATCTTCAACGTGCTGCTGCAAGTCTTCGAGGACGGAATCCTCACGGACGCGCTCGGCAACACCGTTGACTTTAAGAACGTCATCATCATCATGACCTCGAACATCGGCGCGCGCTTCATTCAGAAGAAGGGCACGCTCGGCTTTCAGGCGACCACGGACGCGTCGCGCGAGAAGCTGGAAGAGATGGTCATGTCGTCCGTTCGCCAGACGTTCAACCCGGAATTCATCAACCGCCTGGACGAAATCATCATCTTCGACCAGCTCCTCGACGACGAGCTTTTGGAGGTCGTCCAGTTGCAGGTCGAGCAGATCAACCGGACGCTGGCCAAGCGCGGCCTCGAAGTCCGCCTGACGGACGAGGCCAAGCGCTGGCTGGTCACGAAGACCTGCGCCGACCGCTCCTACGGGGCGAGACCTTTGCGCCGCGCCCTGCAAAAGCATGTCGAGGATCCGCTCTCTGAGGCGCTGATTCAAGGGCGCCTGGTCGAGTTCTCGCTGATCGAGGTCTTCCTCGACGCCAACGAGCTTAACTACCGACCGGCCGGCGTCGAAGAAGAAGAGTCCGGCGACGCGCTCTTAATTCACTAGGTCAGAAGTCAGAAGTCAGAAGTCAGGAGTCAGGAGAAAACCGGGGACGGACTTTCCTCCTGACTCCTGACTTCTGTCTCCTGACTTCTGGTTTTTGGCTTTTCCTTGTATAATCTGCGACTTTGCTGGACAAGAAGCTGGCAACGCGCGACCGCGCGGGCAGAATCCAACTGCTTCCAGTTCCAGCGGTCGCGCCCGTCGGCGGGCGATTTTCCTTTTTTTGCCTTAATTTCAGCTCCCTGAAGTCTCTTTGTAAGTACCTCTGAGGGAATAGCACTTATGCAAATCGGTCGTGCCCCTTTGCTCATTATCCTGGGCGCAATCCTCGGAATCGGCGCGCTCTTAACCTCCGCGCCGAGCGCACACGCGCAATCCACACAGCAGCAGCGCCTCGTCGAGTCGGTTGACATCCAGGGCAACCGCCGCAACCGCGAGGAAGACCTGCTCTACTACGTCAACACCAAGCCCGAGACCCCCTTCAGCCCAGAGCAGGCGCAGCGTGACCTGCAAACGCTGCTCGCCCTCGGCTTCTTCAACAAGGCGAACGCCCGTGTCGAAGTCGAAGAGGGGTCGCGCGGCGGCGTCAACGTCATCTTCGTCGTCGAAGAGCTGCCCATCATCCGCGACATAGAGTTCAAGGGCCTCAAGAGCGTGGCCGAATCGGACGTGCTCAAGGCTTTCCGCGAGCGGCGCGTCGGCGTCTCCAAGGAGAACATCTATGACCCGGTCAAGGTCGAGAACGCCAAGCGCGTCATCAAAGAACTGCTCGCGGCGCGCGGCAAGCCGAACGCCACCATCGAGGCCCGCACAGACGAGGTCTCGCTGACCTCCACGGCGCTGACCTTCGAGATCAAGGAGGGCGACCGCGTCCGCGTCGTCGATATCCAGTTCGAGGGCAACGAGGTCTTCAGCGACGGGAGCCTCCGCTCGCAGATGGCTTACGTCAAAGAGGCCGGCCTCATCTCGCGCTTCCGCGGCCAGGACATCCTCGACCGCGAGAAGCTCGAAGTTGACCTGCGCCGCGTCCAGTTCTACATGCGCTCGAAGGGCTACCTACAGGCGCGCACGGGCGAGCCGCGCGTCGAGGGCCTGGGGCCGCGCCGCACAGGCTTCTTCCTCCCGCTCCCGTTCATCTCGTCCGTGGACGAGGGCCTGCGCGTCACCATCCCCGTCACCGAGGGCCGGCTCTACCGCATTGGCTCCATCAAGATCGAGGGCAACTCGATCTTCTCCGAGCAGATCATCCAGTCCATCGTCGGCCTCAAGCCGGGCGACGTCGCCAACGGCGAGCGCATCGGCAAGGCGCTTCAGGAGGACTTGAAGAAGGCTTACGGCTCACAAGGGTTCATCCAGTACGAGTACGACGTCGAGCCGACCTTCCACGATAGCGCGACGGACCCGAAGGCTGGCACGGCCGATTTCGTCTTCACGATCATCGAGGGCAAGCAGTTCACGCTCCGCCGGCTGGAATTTTTGGGCAACACGTTCACGCGCGACAACGTGCTCCGGCGCGAAGTCCTGATTAACGAGGGCGACATCTACAACCAGCGCGCCTTCGACATCTCCGTGCTGAGGCTCAACCAGCTCGGCTTCTTCGACCCGATTGACGCCGAGCGCGACGCCGACTTCCGCACCAACGAAGAAGAGGCGCTCGTTGACATCAACCTCAAGGTGGCCGAGCGCGGCCGCCAGCAGATCTCCTTCAATGGCGGTATCTCCGGCATCGGCGGCTCGTTCTTCGGGTTGGAATATTCGACCAACAACCTCTTGGGCCGCGGCGAGACGCTCTCGTTCCAGTTGGCCTTCGGCAACCGCCAGCGCTCGTTCCAGTTCTCGTTCACGGAGCCTTACATCAAGAACCGCCCGATCACGGTCGGCTTCTCGATCTTCGCCTTCTCCCAAAAATTCTTCGGCGAGGGCACGTTCCTCTCCGGGAACGTCGAGGCGCAGCAGGGGCTCCTTGGCTCCTCTGTGGACTTCCTGAACGTGTCGGACGAAAACCTCTTCACGCGCGACTCCGTCGGCGCGTCGATTTTCGCCAGCGCGCCGCTCTCCGAGTTCATGCGCAAGACGGCCTTCTCGCAGTTGTCCAGGGTCGGCCTCTCGTACCAGATTTCGCGCACGAGCGTCAAAGACCCGCCGGTCAACACGGACGCGGCTAGCCAGAACTTCATCCCGGTCATCTACGCGCAGCCGAACATCCTGACGAGCCGTGTGACGGGCACTTTCGCTTACGACTCGCGCGGCTTCGCCAAAGACCCGAACGAGCCCGTGCGCGGGCGCTCGGTCTCGGCCTCGGCCTCTCTGGCGGGCCTGGGCGGCGATGTCCGCACCTACGCGCCGCAGATTTCCTACACGCAGTATTTCCCTGTGCGCCGCAAGGGGCGCGACCAGCAGCCAGAGGTCTTCGGCTTCCGCATCGTCGCTGCGACCATCGGGAGCTTCGCCATCTCGCAGGCCGTCAGGGACTCGCCCAGCTTGGCCTTCATCAACGGCATCCCGATTTACGAGCGCTTCTTCCTCGGCGACGAGTTCACCATCCGCGGCTACAACGTCCGCTCGATCAGCCCCATCGTCCCGCTCGACACGTTCATCACGTCGCGCAACGTCCAGTTGGCGACCAACTCCGGGGGCACGACCGTCAACCCGGTCACGGGCGTTGATCCCGCGCTCGCCAACGTCGGAGTCTTTACGGGGACGGCGCCCGGCAACCAGGCGCAGCTCTCGCAAGCCTTCACGTCTGTCGGCGGCGACACTCAGCTCCTGGGCAACTTCGAGTATCGTATCCCGATCTTCGGACCCGTCACGCTGGCGGCCTTCGCCGACATCGGCTCGGCCTTCAACCTGCGTTCGGGCGCCGACCAGGGCTTCTCGTCGGGCTTCCTGGATGCCTCGACGTTCCTGCCGACCCTGGGGACGATCCCCTGCCGCGGGTCGCGCGTCATCGTGACTCTGAACACGCTCGCGGCCTGCAATAACAATTCGCCGCTCGCGCTCTCGCAGGTCACAGGCGGCCTGATCCTGCGCGACAGCCGCCTGATCTCGCAGGAGGAGTACCTCAACGCCCTGCGCGTCGGGCCGATTGACCCGCTCTCGGGGCTGCCCGTCGGGCTCCAGCAGGTCTTCCTGCGCGGCGAGGCGCAGACCAACACGGTGGTGCGCAACAGCCAGAGCGTTTTTGCGAAGCTCAGCGACTTCCGGTCCAGCATCGGCCTGGAGGCCCGCTTCCAGGTCCCCATCATCAACGTGCCGTTCCGCCTGATTTACGCGTATAATCCGAACGCGCGGCGCGGCTTCGTTGACGAGCTGCCGGGCATCTTTTTTAACGAGAAGCGGAACGTTTTCCGCTTCAGCGTCGGACGAACTTTTTAACTAACTTGTTTGTCAACCATCCGGGCGGGACGAACATCGAAAAGCCGTGAATCGTAAAGGTAATGAACGTTCGACGGTTCACGATCTACGATTCACCAACTAACCGCCTTTCACCGTAAGGAGCAATACACGAAGTCATGAGAAATTTTCGTATTTTCGCCGCCGCCATGATGCTCGCGGCCATTCTTGCCGTCTCGGCTTCGGCGCAGGGCACCGCCCGTCCGGCCGCGCCGCAACAGACCGCCCCGGCCGCGGCCGCTAATGCGAACGTGCCCGAGAGCAAGATCGCCTATATCGACACGAGCGAATTCGCCGACGAGAAGGCTGGCATCAACCGCTACGTCACCCAGATGAAGACGCTGGAGCGCGAGTTCAAGCCGCGCCAGGACGAGCTGACCAACATGCAGACCCGGATCAAGACCATCGCCGACGAGATCAGCCGCCTGACGACCGCTGGCGGCGCGTCCCCCGTCGATCCGAAGACGATTCAGGCCAAGCAGGATGAGGGCGAGCGCCTGGGCCGCGACCTCAAGTACAAGAAAGAGCAGGCCGACGCTGACTTCGCCAAGCGCTACCAGGAGGTCATCCGTCCCGTCTCGCAGGACATCATGAACGCGCTTAACCAGTTCGCGCAGCAGCGCGGCATCACGATGATCTTCGACATCAGCCGGATGGGCGAGGCCGTCCTAACGGTCAACCCGGCGATGGACGTCACACGCGCCTTCATCTCCGAGTACAACGCCAAGAACCCGGCGACCGCCTCGGCCGGCACGGGCACACGCTAAAAGTTGGTAAATAGTGAATGGTAAATGGTGAATGGACGGGCGGCCCGTCCGTTTACTATTTACCATTTACCATTTACTATTCACCGCCATGACCGTTTACGACGCGCGCGCGATTCAGGACATCCTGCCGCACCGCTACCCCTTCCTGCTCGTTGACCGCATCACCGAGCTTGTCCCCGGCGAAAGAATCGTCGGCGTCAAGCAGGTGACGATCAACGAGTCTTTCTTTCAGGGCCACTTCCCCGGCGCGCCCGTCATGCCCGGCGTCCTGATCGTCGAGGCGATGGCGCAGGTCGGGGCCGTCTACGCCTTGAGCCAGATTGAGGACCGCGAGAAAAAGCTAGTCCTCTTCAGCGGCATCGACAACGCCCGCTTCCGCCGCCCCGTTGTCCCAGGCGACACGCTCATCCTGACCGTCACGCCCGTGCGCGTCGGCTCGCGCGTCCAGCGCATGAAAGGGCTGGCGCACGTTGACGGCCAGCTCGCCGCCGAGGCCGACATTATGAGCGTCATCACCGACAGGAGCGCCGCCTCGTAATGAGCGTCGCCGTGGCATTCATACACCCCTCGGCCGTCGTCAGCCCCGCCGCACAACTCGGGAGTGACTGTTACATAGGCCCCTACTGCGTCGTCGGCGACGGCGTCCAGTTGGGCGACCGCGTGCGGTTGGAGTCGCACTGCGTCGTTGACGGGCGCACGCGTATTGGCGACGACACGCACGTCTTCCCCTTCGTCTCAATCGGCCTGGCCTCGCAGGACTTGAAGTACAGGGGCGAGCCCGCCGAGACGCGCATCGGCCGGCGCAACCGCATCCGCGAGTTCGTCACCGTTCACCGCGGCACGGAGGGCGGCGGCCGCCTGACCAAGACCGGCGACGACTGCCTGATTATGGCCCAGGCCCACGTCGCGCACGACTGCCTGCTCGGCGACAAAGTCATCATGGCCAACGGCGCGACGCTCGCGGGCCACGTCTCAGTCGAGGACGGCGCGAACATAGGGGCCTACTCCGGCGTTCACCAGTTCTGCCGCGTCGGGCGCGAGGCTTACATCGGCGGCTACTCGGTCGTCGTCAAAGACGCGCTCCCTTACGCCCTCACGGTCGGCAACCACGCCAAGTGCTACGGCCTGAACGTCACTGGGATGAAGCGCCGCGGCTACTCGCAGGAAGTCATCAAGCAACTACACCACGCCTTCCACCTCCTGCTCTCGGCCAAGCTCAACACGACGCAGGCCCTGGAGCGCATCCGCGCCGAACTCAAGGACTCGCAAGAGGTGGACGAGCTAGTCCACTTCATAGAGACTTCGGTGCGCGGCGTAATAAAATAGTGGACAGTGGTCGGTGGTCAGTGGTCAGTTAAAAGAAAAACGCTTCTGTCTTTAACTGACCACTGACCACCGACCACTGTCCACTGATTCATATGCGTTACGGCCTGATAGCTGGTAATGGACGCTTTCCCTTTCTGGTACTCGAAGGGGCGCGCAGGGCGGGCGTGTCTTTGTCTGTGGCGGCGATCCGCGAGGAGACGGACCCGGCGATTGAGCGCGTGGCCGAGCGCGTCGTGTGGGTCGGCATAGGGCAGTTGGGGAAGATGATTCGCTTCTTCAAGCGCGAGGGCGTGCGGCAGGCGATTATGGCGGGGCAGGTCAAGCACGTGCAGATTTTCAGTGGGGCGCTGCCGGACGTGCGAATGCTGAAGATGCTCTTGAGGCTGCCGCGCCGCAACACGGACGCGCTCATCGGCGCGGTGGCCGACGAGCTGGCGAGCGAAGGCATAGAGCTGATCGACTCGACCTTTTTCCTGCAAGACCACTTGCCGACACCTGGGACGCTGACGCGGCGCGAGCCGACGGAGCGCGAGCGCGGCGACATAGCGTACGGCCTCGAAGTCGCGCGCGAGATCGCCCGGCTGGATTTGGGCCAGACCATCGTGGTGCGCGCCCGCGCCTGCGTCGCCATAGAGGCGATGGAGGGAACTGACGCGACCGTCCGCCGCGCAGGCGAATTGGCCCGCGGCCGGCTGACGGTCGTCAAGGTCGCCAAGCCTGACCAGGACATGCGCTTCGACGTGCCCGTGGTCGGCGTCCCCACCGTCGAGACGATGATCGCGGCCGGCGCGACCTGCCTCTGCCTCACCGCCGGCAAGACCCTCATCTTCGACCGCGAAGAGATGCTGCGGCTGGCCAACGACAAGCGCATCTCAATCGTCGTAGTCCCATAAAAGCAGGAGACAGAAGACAGAAGTCAGGAGTCGGAAGAAAAGCAGTTCGTGCCTTTCATTCTGACTCCTGACTTCTGTCTTCTGTCTCCTGCTTTTCAGCGTAGCGAGAGCGCGAGCGCGACGGCCTTGCGCGGGGCGACGACGCCCCAGCCCTGGCGGTCTACTTCGATGGCGGGCAGCCGCTCGGCCGCCTCTATCAGGATGCGCTTGACCTGCTGCGGCGAAAGATGCGGGTTCGCTTCCAGCATGCAGGCGATGATCGAGGCGACGATGGGCGAGGCGAACGAGGTGCCGTCCACGTACTTGTAGTGCTCGCTGATGACGCTGCCCTCGCGCAGCTTGATGGTGATGAGCTGGCGCAGGAGCGAGACGCGCAAGTTCCGCGCTTCGTCTAGGTCTTTGTCCACACCGGCGTTGGCCGCGATGAGCGCGTGCAGTTGGTCGTCGGGCGCGTTGTCGAGCATGGCGAAGAGTTCCGCCACCTCTGCGGTCGGCGTGCCCGGCAGGATGGGCGCCGGCACCCAGATGCCGGGCGCGATGACTTCGGGCTTCTGCAAGCCGTCAATCGTCGGCCCGTAGGATGAGCGGTACATGCCGCGACGCGCGCGGTCAGTGGAGTTCTGATCGTCCAGGCCGCCGACGGCGATGCACGAGGGCGCGCTCGCCGGTGGCAAGACGGGGTGGCCTGGGTGGTGGCCCGCGTTGCCGACGGCGCAGACGACGACGAGGCCCTCTTTGACGGCGCGCTCGACCGTCTGCGCCAGCGAGTTGTGCAGGTAAGGTTGCTGGTCGTCGCCGCCCGCGGAGATGTTGACGACGCGAATCTTGTACTGCTCGCGGTGCTCCAAGACCCACAACAGTCCGCGCTCGATGTCGCCTTCGAGGATGCGGCCCGTGCGCGCGAGCTTGACCAGCACCACGTTCGCGTCCGGCGCGATGCCGCGGTAGAAGCCGTGCGAGAGTCCGCCGTTGCCGGCCGCGACCACCGAAGTCATCATCCCGTGCCAGCTCGAAGGGTCTGGCGTCTCCAGCGAAGTGTTGTCGCCCTCTGTCGCCACGAGGCTGTGGTAGGCGAGGATGCGGTTGACGGGTTTGGTCAGGTCCGGGTGCGGGTAGAAGCCCGAGTCCAGAAAGGCTATGGTGACGCCGCGGCCCGTGAACCGCTCGTCGGCGTCCATCCTGAGCGGCGTCGAGAGGACGTGGCCGCCCTGCTCGAAGATGACGGAGTGCGCTTCGAGCTGCTGGCGCGCGCGCTCGAAGAGTTCTAAGCAGCGCGGGCAGACTTCGGCGAGAATCACCCCGGCCGGCGCGTTGGCCGAGATGATGACGCGCAGGCTCTCGGACACTTCGACAAACGGGACGAGCCCGTCGGGCGCTTCCCGCCCGCAGACGTGGCAGACGGGCCGGCCCGCGGCCAGCTCTGAGTGTAGGACGGACGGCTCTGTAGAAATGATTACGTCGGACATTAACCCCTCTTGTT
>CAWKFJ010000004.1:0-384883 GCA_963848875.1 uncultured Acidobacteriota bacterium | reverse complement strand
GCTAGTTTGGAGAAGTAATCAATATTGGCTGCCGGGACGGCGCGCGCTCAGGAATATTCGCCAGCGCGTGCGCCCGTGCCTTCGCCAGGCTGTACTTCGGGACGCGTGACATCTTCGGTCTGGTTGTCTGTCAACTCCGGCTGCTGCTCGGTCGAGGCGATCCGTCCCACGCTTGGTGGATTCGCCGTCGCCGGGGACGGCCAGACCCGGCCTCGTTCTTCTAGGTCATGGTTTCCCCTCCAACGCCGCGTCCTAGACGATCATTAGAAGCGGATTCTCAAGAGTCGCTTGAAGGTCTGTAAAAACGCGCCCCGGTTGCGCCGTCAATGACGCGGTGGTCGCAGGACATTGTGACGCGCATCATCTGGCGCACGACCACTTGACCGTCGCGTACAACGGGCTTCGGCGTGACCGCGCCGACGGCTAGGATCGCCGCTTCGGGCGGGTTGATGACGGCAGTGAATTCGTCTATGCCGAGCATGCCGAGGTTGCTGATGGAGAAGGTCGCGCCCGTGTACTCTTCGGGCAAGAGTTTCCGCGAGCGCGCACGGCCCGCCAGTTCTTTCACTTCGCCGCAATCTGGCTGAGAGACTTTTGGTCCGCCGCGCGCACGATGGGAGTTATCAGTCCGTCTTCGATGGCGACGGCTACGCCGATGTCTGCGTGTTCGTAGTAACGTATATTCCTGTCCTGGAACGAGGCGTTGACCTGCGGGTGCTGAATGAGCGCGGCTGCCGCGACCTTGATAATCACGTCGTTGATACTGAACTTAAGCTCGGCGTCCAGCTCGTTGACCGAGTTGCGCATCTCCACGACGCTGTCCATCTCAATCTCGGTCGTCAGGAAGAAATGCGGCACAGGCCCGATGGACGTGACCAGACGGCGCGCGATTGTTTGACGCATGACCGAAGTTGGCTCATCGCGGTAAGGCGAAGCGCCTTCGAGCGGAGCTTGTGTGGGCTGCGAGCCGGGTTGGACGGCGCGCAGATGACGTTGCGGAGATTGCGCGGTCTGCTCCGAGCCTTGCCGGCGCTCATCGCGGCCTCTATGTCGCGCTTGATGATACGCCCGCCGGGGCCGCTCCCAGTCAGCGAGCGCAAATCGATGCCGGCCTCGGCCGCCATTCGCGCAGCGAACGGCGAGACGACGAGCGTCCCGTCGCCTTTCCGTCGCCTTTGGCGGCCTGCGCCCCGTTGCCGGACGGGGCGGCTGCTGGTTTTGCAGCAGCTTCCGCAGCGGCTTCTGCGCGGGCACGGCTTCAGCTTTCGCCTCTTCGCCGCCTGGCGCGGCGGAGCCGCTTGAGTCTCCTTGCGCCGGATCTGGCTTGGTCGAGAAGGGCCGAGATGTCCTCGTCCGGCTCGCCGATGACGGCGATTATTTGGCCCAGCGGCGCGCTCTCGCCCGCCTGAATTATAATCTTGCGCAGCACGCCGGAGCCGAGCGCCTGCATCTCCATCGTCGCTTTATCGGTATCAATCTCCGCGAGCGGTTCGCCCATCGAGACCTTGTCGCCCTCGTTCTTGAGCCACCTTGAAATCTGTCCCTCCTCCATCGTCGGAGAGAGCTTCGGCATTACGACCTGTGTAGCCATTTTATCCCTTATGAGTGATAGGTGATAAGTGGTGTGTGATAAGAAAAAGCAATAGTTCTTTTCTGACCACCTACCACCGATCACTTATCACTCAATCCATGTACGCCACTTCGCGCACGGCTTTTACTATTTGCTCGACGTCGGGGATCGCCAGTTTCTCTAGATTCTTGGCGTAGGGCATGGGCACGTCCGCGCCGGAGACGCGATGCATGGGCGCGTCCAGATAATCAAACGCACGCACCTGTATCTCTGCGCTGATCTCGGCACCGACGCCGCAGAAAGGGTGCGACTCTTCGGCTACGACGACGCGGTTGGTCTTCTTGACGGAATTGATGATCGTCTCGATGTCGAGCGGCCGGATTGTGCGCGGGTCAATGACCTCACATGAGACGCCCTGCTTCTCCAATTCCTCGGCAGCCTTCAAGGCAACAGGGACCATCAGCGAGCGCGCGACGATGGTCGCGTCCGTGCCCTCGCGCTTGATGTCGGCCACGCCGAGCGGGATCGTGAAGTCTTCGTCGTCGGGCACCTCGCCCTTGTTGCCGTACATCCTCTCCTGCTCAAGAAAGATGACGGGGTCGTCGTCGCGGATGGCGCTCTTAAGAGCCCTTTGGCGTCGGCCGGCGTGGAGGGCATGACGACTTTGACGCCTGGGAAGTAGGCGAACCATGACTCCATCGCCTGCGAGTGCTGCGACGAGACCTGAAAGGCCGAGCCGTTCGGGCCGCGAAAGACGATGGGGATCTTGAACTGCCCGCCGGACATGTAGAGCATCTTGGCGGCGGAGTTGATGATCTGGTCTGTGGCGAGGATGGAGAAGTTGAAGGTCATGAACTCGATGATGGGGCGGAGTCCCACCATCGCCGCGCCGACGCCGAGCCCGGCAAAGCCCAGCTCTGTGATCGGCGTATCTATCACGCGTTTTTCGCCAAACTCTTCAAGCAAGTTCCTGGTAACTTTGTAAGCTCCCTGATACTCGGCGACCTCTTCACCCATCAAAAAGACATTCTCGTCGCGATGCAACTCCTCACGTAAAGCCTGATTGAGCGCCTCGCGCATCGTCATTACGGCCATCTGTTTTCCTCTATAAGTGATTGAATGGTGCTTACTGCTTACCATCCAACGGATTCGCATACACGTCTGTGTAAAGTTCTTCGGGGGCGGGCTCCGGGCTCTCGTCAGCGAAGCGGGCGGCGCGCTCGACCTCTTCACGGACCTCGCCCTCTATCAGAGCCAGGCGCTCGTCCGTCAGCACCTTCTGCTCCTTGAGGCTCTCCGTGAAGAGCTTGATTGGGTCGCGCTCCTGGTACTTCTCGATTTCGCTACGCGTGCGGTAGTTGCCGGGGTCCGACATAGAGTGGCCCATGAAGCGGTAGGTGCGAACTTCGATGAGCGTCGGCGAGTAGTCGCGCCGCGCGCGCTCGACGCCGCGCGCCACCGCTTCGCGCACGGCGAGTACGTCCATCCCGTCCACGAACTCCGCGGCCATCTCGTAGGCGCACGCCTTGGCGGAAACGTCGTGCAGCGACATCGCGCGCTGGAGCGACGTGCCCATCCCGTACTGATTGTTCTCGCAGATGTAGATGCAGGGAAGCTTCCAGAGCTGTGCCATATTCAAGGACTCGTGGAACGCGCCCTGGTTGACCGCGGCCTCGCCGAAGAAGCAGAGCGTGACCTGATCCGTGCCCTTGTACTTGGAGCCGAAAGCGATGCCTGTGCCGAGCGGGATTTGGCCGCCGACGATGCCGTGGCCGCCCAGGAAGTTCACCCCGGCGTCGAAGAGGTGCATCGAGCCGCCCTTGCCCTTGGAGCAGCCGGAGGCTTTGCCGTAAAGCTCGGCCATGATCTCGTCGGCCGGCGTGCCCTTGGCGAGGGCGTGGCCGTGGTCGCGGTAGCTGGTCAGGACGTAATCGTCCGGCCTGAGCGCCGAGAGCGCGCCGACGGCGACCGCTTCCTGTCCGATGTAGAGGTGGCAGAAGCCGCCGATCTTGCCCAGGCTGTAAGCTTCGGCGCACTTCTCCTCCAGCCGCCGGATGAGAATCATCTGGTGCAGGAGCCGCAGGAGCGTCTCGTGGTCAAGCTCCTCTATGCGGTGCTTCTGTTCCTCTTTGCGCGTGACGTTGTCTTCGCGCATGACGGCCGCAGCGTCCTCGCCGGCTTCCTTCTCGGCCACGCCTGCGGAGCTGCTTTCCTCCGCGCCTGCGCGCGCCTCGGTGGGTCTCGCTTGTTTAGTCATGAATTCAATGTCTCTCGCCTAAGAGGACGCCGCGCCGGAGACACTCCGACGCGCGTGTTCTCGTGCGTGCTGTAAATTTAAAGCCAGACTGCGTTGCGGGGATTATACGCGAGACGGGGGAGCGCGCGCAAAAGCAGGCGCAAAGAAAGACGCGCGCCCCTTTTCAGGGAGGCGCGCGTCCGGGTCGGGTACACCGCTGCGGGCTATTAACGGAAGTTGTCTATGGCCGCCGCGTTGAGCGATTCGGAGAGCGTGGGCACGAGCTTGCGCGCGTGCTTGTCCTGCTGCATGTTGCGGGCCGCGGCCGTCAGCAACTGCTCGGTCGTCTCGCCGTCGTTCGGGAAACAGGAGATCCCTAAGCTGACGCCGACTTCGACCACTTTGCCTGTGCGTACCTGGAACTTCTGCGCCTCGACGGCCGACCGTATGCGCTCGGCCACCATGCTCGCCATCATGGCCGAAGCCATGGGCATGATGGCGACGAACTCGTCGCCGGCGTAGCGCGCCAGGATGTCCATCTGGCGCATCTCCTTCTTGATGACCTTGGCGATGCTTGCCAGGACGCGGTCGCCGATGGCGTGGCCGTAGGCGTCGTTGATCTTCTTGAAGTCGTCAACGTCGAGCGAGATGACCGCGAGCGACTCCTTGTTGAGCCGCTGCCCCTCGGCGATGCGCTGCTCCAACATCATGTAGAAGGCGCGCGAGTTCGGCAGATCGGTCAGCGGGTCCGTGAGCGCGCTCTCGCGTGTCTTCTCGAACGTCAAAGCGTTGTTGAGCGCCGAGGAGGCGTGCTGCGAGACGGACTCAAGCAGACGAACGTGCTCGGTCGTGTAGGAGATGCGGCTCTTGGAGTAGAGCGTGATGGCCCCGAAGGCTCCGTCCTCGCGCACCAGCGGCGAGACGAGCACGCCGCGGATGCTCTTGGTGACCTCTTCGGGGACGCCGACCAGATCAAGCTCGGGCGACGCGTTGCACATAGAGCGCGCGTTGGCGATGACCCAGCCCGTGATGCCGTCGCCGACGTTGACGCGGCGCTTGGCGAAGATTTCGGGATTCTCGCCGGCGCAGTGCGCGGGGAGCGCCTTGCCGGTCTTCTCGTCCACCAGATAGATGATGCAGGTGTCAAAGGGAACGATTGCGCGCAGCTTGCTGGAGACGAGCGAGACTGTGTCTTGCAGATTGAGCGAGGAGCCGATGGTCTGCGCGATCTCGTGCAGGGCAAAGACCTCGCGCTGCGCTTCGGTGATGGAGCGGAAGCCCAGTGTGTTGTCGGGCGCGCCCATGATGTCAGAGGCGAGGCCAGCGTCTGGCTTCGCGCCCGTCTGGTCTTCGGGCATCTCGGAGGCGACCTGTTCCTGTATGTCGTGCTCCGCGATCAGCTCGTCAAACTTCTCGACGTTGGCGATGAAGACATCGACAACTTTCGGGTCGAAGGAGGAGCTGGCCATCTTTCTTAACAGCGCCAGTGAGTCCTCGCGCGTCATGCCCTTGCGGTAGGGGCGGTCGCAGCGCGTCGCGTCGTAAAAGTCTACGACCGAGATGATGCGCGCGACGAGCGGGATGGCCTGGCCCTTAAGCCCTCTCGGATAGCCGGAGCCGTCCCACTTCTCGTGGTGGAAGCGGACGATGTCCTCGACCGGGTAGGGGAAGCCGACGCGCTTGAGGATGTCGCCGCCCACGGTCGTGTGAATCTTCATCTTGGCGAACTCTGACTCGGTGAGCTTGCCTGGCTTGTTCAGGATGTACTCGGGAACGGCAAGCTTGCCAATGTCGTGTAGGAGCGCGCCGGCGACGAGCGCCTGAAGCTCAGACTCGCTGACCCTGAGGAGCTTGCCCATCTCTGTGGCGTAAATCTGCGTGCGGCGGACGTGGCCGTGCGTGGTCTGATCCTTCGCGTCAATCGCGATAGCGAGCGACTCGATGGTGTTCATGTGCAGGTCGGCCATCTCCTGTATGTGGCGCGCCTTCGCCTCCTCGCTCCGCTTGACCTCGGAGATGCGTTGCTCGTCGAAGCGGTAGAGCAGGTGGACGAGCCCTATGATGAGCAGGCCGACGAAGACGAAAGGAATGCTGCCGCTGTGCAGCGCAGAGTAGAAGAGCGCGGCCGAGGCAGCGCTCCCGACTTCGGTCATCGAAGTCCAGACCAGGCTCTCGCGCGAAAGCGTCAGGCGCGTCTTGCCTGAATCGAATGCGATGAAAGCGGAGGTGGCCAGCGTGCTTAGCGAGTATTGGACGAGCGCGAGCGCGCACAGGGGGAGCAGCAGGAGGTCTAGCTGAATGCCCTGAGCGGCGGGGTCAGCGCCCTTGAAAAAGGCGCGCACCAGCAATCCATAGAGCGAGGCGGCGGCGTATGTGGAAATAATAGACGCGCCCGTGGCGAAGACTGTGATGCGCCGGTCGGAAGATTTCCAGGACGAGATGAAGCCGACCGTGGCGGCCAGCAGGACGGCCGGACCGACCGTGCCGTCAGGCCCCACCGTGTACATCATCGCCGCCAGGAAGATGAAAGCGTCTGCGACGGACTTTTCGCTCTGGCTGACGCCGTCGGCGCTCGTCACGGAGACCGTGAAGCGGCTGGCGGCCAGAGTCAACACGAAGAGGCCGGCCAGCGGCGCGAGCCCAGTCCAGCCGGTCACAGGCAATTGGACGATTTGTAGCAGGGAAAGAATCAACAGCACCGAGGCCAGCGCCGCGACGCAGCCCAGAAGTGCGAGAGTTTTCCAGTTTCCTTGCGGCATGGTGATAATTGATCCCTCTCGGAAAGCGAAACCTTGGTGGAAGATTGTTGGGGCCTGTGCGGCCGGGGACTTTAAGACCCAAAGCTGGGGTGGCCGCCAGTTCGGGCTAGAGGAACTTATAAATAACTGCAATATGCCAAACATGTTGGCATGTGATTAACAATACTTAATTTGGGGCTGTCAGTCAAGGGGTTTCTAGGGTTTGGAGGGTACATTATGTGGGAAAAATTTCAAAAAAATCGTTTATTTCCAGCCGTTCAAGTGCTACACTGCGCGCGCCGTAAATACGGAAGCGCCCTTCAAAGTGGAAAGAGCAATCGAGCCGGCCGGCGTCGTCAGCAGACGCCCGGCCTAACTTTGCACGCGAGCGAGCCAGGTCAAGGTAGGGATTAACAAGCCGGCATGATTCAACTGCCCCGTAAATCCGCTCTCCCGCGCCCGTTTTCGGTCGGGTGGGGGCGATTTCTCGCGGGTCAAACCATTGGCGGAGTTGAAGCCAACAGCGTTCCAGCGGAGATGGAAAGACGCTTCGGCAAAGGCTCCTTAACAATCTGACCCGGCGGGTCAGCAGGAGACAATTCGATGCGTAGAACCTTAGCTCTTCTCACCTTGCTCGCAGTCATCGCCCTGGGCATCGGCTGCGCCAGCGAAAACACGAACACGGGTAACACCAGCACGACCAACTCGACCACCAACTCGACCACCAACTCGACCTCGACGCCGATGTCCACGCCGACCCCGGCGATGAACACGAACACGGGCAACGGCGGCGGTGGCATGCCGTCCAACAACGCCAACGCGAACCGCAACGGCAACGGCAACGGCAACATGGGCGGCATGAACATGAACAACAGCAACAAGCCCGGCAACAAGAACATGTAGTCTGCGCTCCAACAGGCCGTGTGCAATAGGCGCGTTGAGACATCAGCGCGCCTTGCTTTTTAACGGGCCGTGCGAGCAAAAGGGTTTACCACACACATGCCAGACGTTGCCGATTCGTCAGATTTGACAAAAGCGCCCTTCCGTCTCATCACGGACGCGGACGAGGCCCGCGCCGCCCTCCAGGGGCTTCAACAGGAGGCGATTGTCGGCGTAGACACGGAGACTTACTGGGAACCGTCTGCGAACCACTCGCGTGTCTCGCTGGTGCAGATTGCGGCGCGGGCGGGTGAAGCGCTGGTCTTCGACCTCTTCGCCGTGGACGTGGAACTCCTGCGGCCCTTGGTCGAATCCCCTACGATCACGATGACGGCGCACAACGCGCGCTTCGACGAGGCGATGCTCGCGGGTGAGGGCCTGCGACCGGCGGGCTTCGTAGACACGTTGAGGCTGGCGCGCTCGGCCTTGCGCCTGCCTTCCTACAGCCTGGCCGGCGTCTCTGCGCACCTCTTCGGCATAGAGCTGGACAAGAGTTATCAGAAGTCTAACTGGAAGCGACGCCCACTCTCGCGCAACCAGCTACAGTACGCTGCGGCGGACGCGATCATCACGCTGCGCGTCTACGAGGAGCTTGAGCGCATCCTGACAGAGCAGGGAAGGTTCGAGGCGGCGCTCCGCTCGGCCACGCTCCAGCCGTCGAGCGGCGAGGCGCGAGAGCCGCGCAGACGGCGCGCGCCACAGCCGCCGCCGCGCCCGCTGACCCCGGAGGAGAAGCGCGCCGTCATGTTTTTGAAGAAGTGGAGGCTCGAAAAATCTTTCGCCGAGCACGTCCCGGCCTACATGATCTGCGCCGACCGCACGCTCGAACATCTGGTTCTGGACCGCCCCGCGACGCTCGAAGCCTTGAACTCCATCCACGGCCTGGGCGCGTCGAAAATCTCACGCTTCGGAACAGAACTGCTGGAAGAACTCAGTCGCGCCTTCGGCGAAGAGGCCCCGCACACTCAGGCCCCGCCGGAGGCGTCCATCCGAGAGGCTGGGGAGAGCTGAACTCCTAACTCCGCCGGCGAAGTCACGGGTTGTTGACAAGCGTAGTGCTCGCAGACGTAGGCCGTGGCGCGGCCTCCGATGGCGTTGCGGTCGCGCAGGAGCGGGACGATCTCGCTTGCACGCGCGTCTCCCTCCGCGGCCTGCGCGACGATCTTGTTCGGCAGGTATCGCGCCCACACCTCGCGGAGCAGGGCGCGCGTCTCGTCGCTCCCGGCCTCGCCGACGACGGCGATCTCCTTCGGCGTCGATAGGTGAAAGTCCAGCGCGCAGAGCAGCCGCCCGAACGCGGAGCCGTGACGCTTCAGGTTGTCGCGCATGAGCCGGAAGAGCGCGACCGCCTTTCTCGCGTAGCTCTCGTCGCCGGTCAGCGCCGCCAGTTGCAGCAACACCTCCGCGGCCACAGAGTTTCCCGAAGGCGTCGCGTTGTCGAAGTAGTCTTTCGAGCGCACGATCAACTCCTCGTGGCTCTTGCCCGTGTAGAAAAAGCCGCCCTCCTCCTCGTCCCAGAACTCTTCGAGCATCTTGGCCGCCAGTCCCTTCGCCTCTTCGAGCCAGCGCAGCGTGCCCGTCGCCTGGTAGAGCGCGAGGAGCCCGTCGGCGAAGAAGGCGTAATCTTCGAGATAACCGTTGAGTTTGGACTGCCCATCCTTGTGCGTGCGGAGCAGCAGCCCATCGCGCCGCAAGGTTTGAAGGACGAACTCCGCGTTCCTTTCCGCGATCTCCCTGTAGTCGCTCCGCTCGAAAATGGCACAAGCCTCGGCGAAACTCGCCAGCATCAGCCCGTTCCACGCTGTCAGGATTTTTTCATCACGGCCGGGCTTGACTCTCTGCTCGCGCGCCTCGAAGAGCGCCCGCCGCCCGCGTTCCAGCGCGTCGCTCAATCGCTCGGCCGTCACGGACAACTCCTTCGCGGCCTCTTCGACCGTGCGCGTGACGTGCAGGATGTTCTTGCCCTCGAAGTTCCCGGTGCCCGTCACGTCGTAGTAGGCGTTGAAAAGCGCCGCGTCTTCCTGGCCCAAAATCTCTTTGACCTCGGCAACCGTCCAGACGAAGAACTTGCCCTCGTGCCCTTCGGAGTCCGCGTCCTGCGTCGAGTAGAACCCGCCGCTCGGGTCCGTCATCTCGCGCGACACGTAGTCTAGCGTCTCCTCGGCGATGCGCCTGTAAAAGTCGTTCTTCGTCTGCTGGTAGACGTGCAGGTAGAGGCGCGAGAGCAGCGCGTTGTCGTAAAGCATCTTCTCGAAGTGCGGGACGAGCCATTGTGCGTCGGTCGAGTAGCGGTGAAAGCCTCCGCCGAGCTGGTCGTACATCCCGCCCATCGCCATCTTGCGGCAAGTGTTTTCGACCATCTCCAGCGTCTCGCCTTGATTCGTGCGGTGGTGTTGCCGCAGCAAAAACTCCAGGTTCATCGCGGCCGGGAATTTAGGCGCGCCGCCGAACCCGCCGTGGCGCGCGTCGTAGCTGCGCGCGATGCCGCGCTCGGCCGCGTCCAGCAGCTCAAAGTCCAGCTCCCCGCCAGACTCGCGCGCCTGCCCCATGCGCTTCAGTTGCGCGAGCACGGAGACGGCCGTCTCCGTCACGTCGTCCGGCCGCGCGCGGTAGGCTTCCGATACGCCCTGAAGGACGCGCGGAAACCCAGGCATGTTGTGACGGTCCTCGGGCGGGAAATATGTGCCAGCATAAAATGGCACACCCTCCGGCGTCAGGAACACAGTCATCGGCCACCCGCCGTGCCCCGTCATCATCTGCACCGCGTTCATGTAAATCTGATCCAGGTCGGGCCGCTCCTCGCGGTCAACCTTAATGCTGATGAAGTGCTCGTTAATCAGCTTGGCAATGTCTTCGTTTTCAAATGATTCTTCTCTGAGACGATGACACCAATGACAGGCAGAATATCCTATGCTTAGAAGGATCGGCTTATCTTCCTGGCGTGCTTTAGCCATTGCCTCTGGTCCCCAGGGAAACCAGTCAACAGGATTAAAGGCGTGCTGAAGTAAATACGGGCTGCTCTCGTTGATGAGCCTGTTAGGTGTTTTGGTCGGATCGAATTTGTTCCCCTGGTCACTCATTTTTCTCTCCATGTCCAGCCTTTATGACTTTTTCGCTTGCCGCTTTTGATCTCGTACATGTGGACTAAATCCAGTCCATGGTCCCGACAAAATGCCGGCAGATTAGTGATGCTCATGCGTTGCCCCTTAGGATTGATGAAGCTGATGTAGGACTTCAACCCAGGTCTCCGTTTACCATTGCTATATGTCCAGCCGTGATGACTACATATTCTGCCATGTACAAGGGCAACCATATGGGTGTTGTCTAATCCACGTTCACGACAAAACGCAGCTAAGTTGGTGATTAAACCTGCCGGGCGGCCGTCGGGGGCAATAAAACCGTCGTAAGATTTCACATAATCTCGTTGGCGAACGCTATTACGGTGCGTCCAGCCTTTATAGGACTTTAGTTTGCTTTTCCCACTTGCTAATCTGTGCATCGAAGGGAAATCCAAATCGTGCTGGCGGCAAAAATCGTAAAGATTGGTGATTGTAACCTCCTTGCCGGTGGGATCGCGGAACCCTTCCCATACCTGGGCAAACACATTCCCCGGCGAACTGGCAACATCAAAGATATTGAATCCGACGTTTCTATCAGCACATTTGGTTTTATCGAGCCACGTTTGTTCAGTTCGTAGTAGCTCGGATGCTTCTACGAAATCCAAAACCGAGAACGTAAAATTTTCCTCGCCATACTTATCCCAAGCCTGCTGAAGAAAGACATTCGAATGTCTACCCCGACGCAAGCTCCGGCGATGACTACTCCAACGTGCCCGCAGGTCAACCGTACTACCGATGTAGATTTTCCCAGTGGGCACACAGAGTATCTGATAGACACCGATTGTGCGTGGCAGTTTCAATGCCATTGAAAGAGTCCCGTGATTAATTTTCGCCATTCTACATGCAGCTCGCTGAAGATAGCTAGTAAGGGGTAGTGGCGAGCTTAGGCTGGTGGGCGAAGATTACGGCTTCGACTTAGTTGACCCGACTTTGTTATACTCACTGACTGAATGCTCATTCATTTTTAGCAGCCTCCTTTTTAAGAACAGGAGTAGATCAACTTGGAACGAGAAACACTGGAAATGGACGTGGTGTTCGTCGGGGCGGGGCCGGCGAATCTGGCGGGGGCGTTGCACCTGGCGCGGCTCGTGCGCGAGCACGACGAGAAGGTCTCTAAGGGCGAGCGTGAAGGGAAGCCGCTAGGCGAGATCGAGATCGGCGTCATAGAGAAGGGCGCTTACGTGGGCGCGCACATCCTTTCCGGTGCGGTCATGGACCCGCGCGCGCTGAAGGAGTTGCTGCCGGATTTCGTCGAGCAGGGAGCGCCCCTAGAGTCGCCCGTCAACGAAGACTATTTTCTGTACCTGACGAAGACGCGCGCGATTCGCTCGCCCATCACGCCGCCGCCGCTCAAGAATCACGGCTATTACATCGTCTCTTTGAACCGCCTGACAGCCTGGCTCGGCGAGAAGTGCGAGGAGGCAGGCGTCAACATCTTCCCGGAATTCCCAGGCGCGGAGATGCTCTACGACGAGGAGGACCGCGTCGTCGGCGTACGCACGGGCGACAAGGGGATTGACAAGGAGGGGAAGCCGAAGGCCAACTTCGAGGCCGGCGTTGACCTCAGGGCGAAAGTCACTGTGCTGGGCGAAGGCCCGCGCGGCTCGTTGACCAAGCGGCTCACGGAGCGGCTGGGCCTGAACGAAGGGCGCGAGCCGCAGGTCTACAGCCTCGGCATCAAGGAGCTATGGGAGTTGCCCGACGACCGCTATCCAACGGGCCGCGTCACGCACACGCTCGGTTACCCCTCGGACGCGAAGACCTACGGCGGTGGGTGGATTTACGGGATGCAGAATCGCATCCTCAACGTAGGCTACGTCACGGGGCTTGATTACCGCGACCCGCTCCTCGACCCGCACGCGGAGTTTCAGCGCTTCAAGCAGCACCCGTTCCTTGCCAAGCTGCTCGAAGGCGGCAAGATGATTCGCTACGGGGCGAAGACGATTGCCGCGGGCGGCCCCTTCGCCATGCCGCAGATTTACGCCGACGGCGTCCTGCTCGTAGGCGACTGCGCAGGCTTTCTCAACTCGCAACGCCTGAAGGGCATTCACACGGCCATCAAGAGCGGGATGCTCGCCGCAGAGACAATCTTCGAGGCGCTGCTGGCACAGGATTTTTCCGGGAAGCAGTTGGCGCGCTACGAGCAGCTCGTCAACGAGAGCTGGGTCATGCAGGAGTTGCGGCGCGTGCGGAATTTCCACGCGGGCTTTCGCCGCGGGCGCTGGCTGGGCCTCGTCAACGCCGGCTTGCAGTTCGTCACGGGCGGGCGCTCTTGGGGCCTCTTTGACCGCGCGGCGTCAGAGCCTGGGCACGAGGCCCTGGAAAAACTCTCGGACTACGGCTATCGCGGCGACCAAATAGAGCAGCGCTACGACGGCCTGCGCTTCGACGGCAAGCTCACCTTCAACAAGCTGACGGATGTCTACCATGCCGCTGTCGGCCACGACGAAGACCAGCCCGTACACCTGCACGTGCTCGACACCAACATCTGCTCGACGCGCTGCGCCGAAGAGTACGGCAACCCGTGCCAGCGCTTCTGTCCCGCGGCCGTCTACGAGATGGTCGAGGACGGCGCGGAAGGCCGTCGCAAGCTACAGATCAACTTCTCGAACTGCGTCCACTGCAAGACCTGCGACATCATGGACCCCTACCAGATCATCAACTGGGTCACGCCCGAAGGCGGCGGCGGGCCGGACTACAAAGGGATGTAAGGAAATGATGAACGAGGAATGATGAATGATGAATTAAAGACAAGCGGTTTTCAATTCATCATTCATCATTCCGCATTCATCATTATTCTTGCTCGATGATCTCGAAACCGATCTTGCCCTGTTGCACTTCTTCGAGCGCGATGCGCGTGGGTTTGTGCTTCAGCGGGTCAATCTCTATGCGTGGGCGTGCGCCGCGCTGGAGCTGTTTGCTCCGCTTCGCGGCGACGATGATTAGACGATATTTGGAATCCATTTCGGGACTATTGTTCTCCTCTTCCGCTTCGGTCAAATTCTCGTTTTCTGTCTTAGCCATTTTGCTTCCGACCTCCATGCCGGTCCTCCGCCTGTAAAAATTAGTTATGAATGACGACCGCCCATCAATCCGCGGGATTCTCGGCCTCGCGCCGGAAACTGGCGAGAATCAGGCGCGCCGTCTCCTCCTGCCGCTCGCGCCGCGCGCGCTCCGCGTAGATGATTGACGCGAGCAGGCCGGCGGCCCGCTCCGCGTCGTCGTTGATGACGACGTACTGAAACTCCCTGTACTGCTCGACCTCCCCGACCGAGTTTCGGAGCCGCAACTTGAGGTCGTCCTCGCGCTCCGTGCCCCGCGCCAAAAGCCGCGCCCTCAACACCTCGAACGACGGCGGGAGGATGAAAACGCTGATCGCGTCCTGTGCCAATCTGCGCACGCTGGCCGCGCCCTGGACATCTATCTCCAGGATGATGTCGCGGCCCGCGGCCCGCTCGCGCTCGACCTGCGTGAGCGCGGTGCCGTAGAGGTTGCCGTGGACGCTGGCCCACTCAAGAAACTCGCCCGCCTCAATCATCCGGCGAAACTCTGGCTCGACGACGAAGAAGTAGTGGCTCCCGTCAACCTCGCCCTCGCGCGGCGCGCGCGTCGTAAACGAGACAGAATAGCCAAGGTTCGGCACGTTTTTCAACGCGCGGCGAATCAGCGTGCCTTTGCCGCCGCCCGAAGGCGAGCTGACGACGACGAGCATCCCGCGCCCCGTCGTTACTTCAGACTGGGTCGCGCTTGCGGTTTGTTCTTTCAGCTCACTCGACATTCTGCACTTGCTCGCGCAGCTTTTCGACGGCCCCCTTGATGGCGAGGCCCGCGTCCTTGACCAGCAGGTCTGTTGATTTCGAGAGCACAGTGTTCGCCTCGCGGTTCAGCTCCTGCAAGAGAAAGTCCAGGCGTTTGCCTGTCTCGCCCTCGCTCGTGAGCGCCTCGCGGAACTGCACGAGGTGACTCTTGAGGCGCGCGATCTCTTCCGAGATGTCGCTGCGGTCTGCGAGGTAGGCGACCTCCTGCGCCAGCCGGCCTTGATCCAGCTCGACCACTTGACCTTCGCGCGCCACCAGCTCGCCGATTCTTTTCTGGAGGCGGGCGCGGTAGTTGTCCACGAGCGTCGCCGCGGCCGCCTCTATGATTGGGACTTGCTGCGAAATCTCGTCGAGCCGCGCGCTCATCTCCGTGCCCAGCGCCTCGCCCTCGCGCTCGCGCATCTGCTCCAACTCTTCGAGCGCCCCGTCCACGGCTTGCTCAACGCCCGCGATCATCTTCTCGTCGAGCCCATCGCGCACGGGCTGCATCGCGCCGGGCAGCCGTGCCAGCACGTTGATGTCCGGCTCGCCCGCGATCTCGAACTCCTGTTGCATGGCGCGCAGGGCGCTGATGAAGCCCGAGATGAGCGGGCGGTTCAATTCGTAGGCCACCTCGCCCGTGCGCTCGAAGGTGATGCTGACGTCAACGCGCCCGCGCGAGAGGCGCGCGCCGATGCGTCGCTTGATCTGCGCTTCGAGCGCCGCCAGCTCCGAGCCTAGGCGCAGGTGAACGTCCAGAAACCTGTTGTTGACGGTCTTGAGGTCAACCGCGACCGAGAAGCTCTCGCCCGCAGCAGCCCCGCGCCCGAATCCAGTCATTGATTTCATAAAGCAGTGGTCAGTGGTCAGTGGTCGGTGGTCAGTGAAATCAGTTTTTTAACTGACCACTGACTACTGACCACTGACCACTGGCATGTCCTCCTCTTCGTCGGCGAACTGCAATTCGTACAGGCGGCGGTAGAGTCCGCCGCGGGCCAGCAACTCTGTGTGCGTGCCGGTCTCGATGATGCGCCCGCTCTCGACGGCGACGATCTGGTCTGCGCGTCGCACGGTCGAGAGGCGGTGCGCGATGACGATGGTCGTGCGGTCGCGGATCAGGTTCGCCAGCGCGCGCTGCACCAGCCGCTCGGACTCCGCGTCGAGCGCCGAAGTCGCTTCGTCCAGGATGAGCACGGGGGCGTCGGCGAGCACGGCGCGCGCGATTGCCAGACGCTGGCGCTGCCCGCCCGAAAGAAAGATGCCGCGCTCGCCCACGATGGTGTCGTAGCCGTTGGGCAGTTCCATGATGAAGTCGTGCGCGAAGGCAACGCGCGCGGCCTCTTCGATCTCCGCGTCCGCGGCGTCTAGACGGCCGTAGGCGATGTTGTGGCGCACGGTGTCGTTGAAGAGCACCGTCTCCTGCGTGACGAGCGCGATGTGGCGGCGCAGGGAAGCGACGCGCGCGTCGCGCAGGTCTGTTCCGTCCCAGAGCACTGCGCCAGACGTTGGGTCGTGAAAGCGCGGGAGCAGTTTCGTCAGCGTGGACTTGCCGCCGCCGGATTCGCCTACGAGCGCCACCATCTTGCCGGCCGGGATGCGAAGCGAGACGCCGCGCAGCACGGACCTCGTCTCGTTGCCGTAGCCGAACGAGACATCGCGCAGCTCTATCTCCTTCTTCAATGGCGCGAGTTCTCTGGCTCCCGGCTTTTCGGGAATCGCGGCGTGCTCGTCCAACACCTCCCAGACGTGGCGTGCGGCGGCGAGCGCCTGCTCCATGCTGTTCGACAGCCGCGAGAGCTTTCGCATAGGGTCGTAGGAGCGGAAGAGGAAGAAGAGGAAAGTCAGGAACTGCGCCGCGTTCATGCGGCCCGCCATGATCTCGCGCTGGCCGAAGAAGAGTAGGACGACGACCGCGACGACGCCGATCATCTCTATGACGGGCGGCGAGAGCGCGGCAATCTTGGCCGAGCGCAAATTGGCCCGGACGATCTCGCGCGCGACCGCGGAGAAGCGGCGGCTCTCGTGCTCTTCGGCGCGGTAGGCTTTGACGATAGTCTGATTGGCTAACGCTTCCTGCGCCGTGTCGGTCAGCCGCTTGTTGCCCTCGAAGGACTCGCGCGCCAGATTCCTGAGCGAGCGGCCGAAGCGCGCGGTCAGGACGGCGATAATGGGCGCGATCATGAGCGAGCCGAGCGTCAGCCGCCAGTTGTAGTAGAACGAGGCCGAGAGGAACGCTATCAGCGTAAAACTCTCGCGCAGCATGTCGCGCAGCGTGGCGGTGACGGCGACCTCTATGGCGGCGGCGCTCGTCACGAGGCGCGAGACGAGATAGTTCGTTCGGTGGCGCTCGAAGAAGTTGGCGCTCTGTGCCAAAACGTGGCCGTACAAGTCCTGGCGCAGCCGAAAGACGGCCGCCTGGCCGACGCGCGCCATCAGGTAGGAGGAGAAATATTCGGCCACACCCTTGACGAGCGTGAAAACAATCAGCAGGATGGCGATAGTGCGCCAGGCAGCGAGGCCCGAAGTGGGGATGACGTTCTGTAGGCCGAAGAGCGTCGGCGTGCGCTGGCCGGCCTCGCCCGCAAACGCCTGGTCGAAAATGGGGACGATGAGCGCGCCCGTCGCGCTCTCCAACAGACCGACGACGACCATGCAGACGGTCGCGAGGGAAAAAATCCCCAGGTGCGGTTTGAGATACTTGAGAAGTCGCCGAAATTCCTGCATCGCTAGACCAGCGCGAACCCCGTGACACGAACTGCTGAAGGAAGGGTAGAGCCGACGCCCGTAAATCGGGAAACAAGGACTATACTGACCCCAAAGTTGCGGCGTCAAGGCGCGCCCGCTCCGACAGGCCCCGCGATTGTTTCTTCGCGGCGCGCGCGAGATTCATGCGGCCCCGGCGCTCCAAGTGCGCTATAATGCGGTCCCGCTTGTTAAAGTCTAAGCCGGCGACTACAAAAGAGAATCGTGGAGCAACGGGAAACTAAGATGAACACAGGTCGGCGCTTGCTGATCGTTGACGACGACGCGGACTTGCGTATTCTGCTGGCGGGCTATTTCCGCCGCATCGGCTACGAAGTCGAGGAGAAAGAGAGCGGCATAGCCGCGCTGGAGCCGGCCACGGTCGGCGGCTTCGACTGTTTCATCTTCGATGTCTCGATGCCGGGCATGACGGGCATAGACCTCCTGAAGCGCGTGCGCGACCGCGGCGTCAAGACCCCTGCCATGTTCCTGACGGCCCACGACAGCATCGATGACAAGGTCGCGGGCTTCGAGGCGGGCGCGGATGATTACCTGGGAAAGCCCTTCAACCCGCGCGAACTCGAAGTCCGTGTCGAGGCGCTCCTGCGCCGCTCGCACGGAGCGCCGAGCCCGGCCGCTGGCTCGGACGACGAACGCATCACGGTTGGCGAGCTGGTCATAGACAAGCGGCGGCACGAAGTCTCGCTCGGCGGCTCGCGCGTGGAGCTGACGCCGCTCGAATTCCAGATTCTGGAACTCCTGGCCTCTGAGCCGGGCCGCGCCTGGTCGCGCAACGCGCTCCTGGATCAGGTCTGGAGCACAGAGTACGAAGGCTACCAGCGCAACATAGACCCGCACATCAACCGGCTGCGGAAAAAGCTCGAAGCCGACCCGAAGAACCCGCACTACGTGCTGACTGTGCGCGGCGTCGGCTACAAGCTCAACGAAACCCCTTAAGCCCAGACGTTGCCCGGCCGGTCAACCCTACCGGGACGGGCGCGCGTCTTAACCTCGTTATGACTCCTATGCCCCAAAAGTATTCGCCGCTCCGCTTTATCCTCCTGACCTTAATCCTGGCCGCCGCTTCTTCCGCCGCGCACGTCCGCGCGCAAGGGACCGCGCCACCCGCACAGACCAAGACTTCGCTCCACCTGCGCTGGCCTACGCAGGAGGGCGTGCTGCGCTACCGCCTGCAACTGGCGCGCGACGAAAAGTTTCAGGACATCGTCTTCGACCGCGCCGTTTTTGGCACAGAATACGTGGTGACGGAGCTGGGGCCTGGGAAATATTTCTGGCGCTACGCCCCCGCGGTCAAGGAGACCGGGACGTTCACGCCGGCGCGCCCGATTGAGATAGTGGAGGACGCCGCGACGAATGCTGGCGGCGACGCGACGCCGCCACGCACTCCCAACACGCTCACGCCAGCGGCCAACACCGGCTGGCGCACGACGACAGGCTCTGTGGCCCGCCCGCTCATCGCGCACCTGCGCTCGGCTTCAAGCTCGGACGTGGTCGGCGTCAACGCCGACGGGATGGTTTACGCGCTGGACGGGACAAACGGTGTGGCGCTGTGGACGGCGCGCTTTCGACCCAGCGCGAAGCGCGGCGAGCCCACGGGCAGCGGCGGCGCGCCCGTCTTCACACCCGTCCTCGTCGAAGGGCGCGACAACCTGACCAACGTCGTCGTCGCCTTCGACGGCGGCGTGCGCGTGATTGAAGGCTCCACGGGCCGCGAGTTGTGGCGCGCGACTTTGGCTAACCGCGTCCTCGGCGGGGCCGTCGCAGCCCCGGCCGGCGGCGGGGCCAGGGCGTTGCTGGTCGTCGGCGATAATGCGACGCTGACGGCGCTAGACCCCGCGACGGGGAAGATTCTTTCCGAGACGAAACTGGACGGGGCCATCGTCGCCGCGCCGACAGTCTTCCCGGCCGGCGGCGGCAGCGCGGTCGCACTGGCGCTGGCAGGCGGCACGCTGGACGTGCGCGACCACGCGGGACAGCGCCTGCGCTTCCTCAAGATGGACACGACGATCACCACGCCGCCGCTCTTCGTCACGACCCCACGCACGACGATCGTCCTGGTCGGGACAGAGAACGGCCTGATCTCTCTCAACGCCGAAGACCTCAAGCCGCTCGGCCGGATTGCGACCGAGTCGGACGCACCCACGGGCACGCTCGCGGCCGCGGACCTGGACGGCGACGGCGCGCCCGAAGTCTTAATGTTGACGCGGCGCGGGCGCCTCGTCGCCGTGGGCACGACCGACGGCAAGATCAAGTGGTACACGCCGGGCGCGACGGACGCCTCCTCGGCTGCTTTCGCAGACTTGAACAACGACGGCGTGCTGGACGTGCTGGTCGCGGGCGGACAGGATTTCGCGCGCGGGTTTTCGGGGCGCGACGGCTCTCTCATCTGGAAGGCCGAAGAGGAGGCTAGAGGGAACGCGCAGGGCACGGAAGCTGGGCATGCGCGCGCTCTCGTGACGGGGACTTTCGGCAATGGCGGCGCGGCTTACGTGGTCGGCACGGACACCGCGGGCACGGGCCTGCGCGCCGTCGGCTTGCCGAAAGATTCCGTCAAGGCGGCGAAGGAATAGACCAGAATTCAGAATTCAGAAGTCAGGAGTCAGAAGGAAAAGCATTCGATTCTGACTCCTGACTTCTGACTCCTGACTTCTTTTAAGGAGATTGAAGGATGGCGCTCTGGATAATCGCTGTGCTACTGGTGCTGGGCTGGTCCGTCGGGATGCTGCTGCATAAGTCCGGCTTCATACACATCCTGCTGCTGTGCGCCATCGCCATCATCGTCGTCCAACTCGTCGCCGGGCGGCGCGCTGTATAAAGAGGCATTCATTCGGTAACGCCGGGGGCCGCTTATCTTTCGGAGCGGCCCTCGGCCTTTTATAAACCTCCCTGTGCTTGATTCTCTGCGGCGCCATCGGCAACAATGGGCGGGCAGGGAGCATCAATGGTTCGGAGATTCGATTCCAGGCGCTCGCCTTCCGGCGCGCTCGACACAATCAAAGGAGTCACAGCTTTATGAAGCACCACGCCTCTCCTTTACGCTTTTCCGCTCTCCTCTTCGCCACATTATTAATCGTCGCCCCGTCCGTTCTGGCACAGGGCGATCTCCCGCGCCAGTCCGTGGCCATCACTTACCCGTTAGATCAGTCCGTCACGGTCAAGTTCCGCGGGACCACGCTTCTGCCGCGCCTGAAGGGCGAGGCGAAGGTCCGCAGGGCCGGCCGCCGCGGCACGCGCGTCGAGCTGAGCGTGGAGGATTTGCCGCGGGCCAACGAACTGGGCGGCGTTTACACGACATACGTGCTCTGGGCCGTCTCGCCCGAAGGGCGTGTGGACAACCTGGGAGAGATCAAGCGGGGCGGCAGTTTTCTGGTCAACTCCAAGCTCGACGTGACGACGCCCTTGCAGACCTTCGCGCTGATGGTCACGGCCGAGCCGCACTTCCTCGTGCGCGGCCCGAGCCGCATGGTCGTCCTCGAAAACCTCCCGCCGCAGAGGCTCGGCGACGCGGATGTCTCGACCGTCAACGTACAGTACCTGGGCAACACGAGCGACTACTTCAACGACGCGCGCGTGCCAGACATCGCCGACGCGGATTACCGCAGGACGCCTGTGTCGCTCCTTGGCGCGCGGCAGGCCATCAACCTGGCCCGCTACACCGGGGCGTCGCGCGACGCGCGTGAGGAGTTGCAGGAGGCAGAGGCGCAGCTTGAGTTGGCCGAGAACGCCTGGCGTCTGAAGCAGCCCGAGTCCGAGATTGACGCGGCCGCGCGCCGCGCGACGAGCCTGGGCGTGCGGGCAGAGGAGGCGGCCGAGACCCGCAAGGCCGCACGCCAGCGCCGCGAAGAGATCGCGCGCCGCGACGAGGCCGTCCGCAACGCCGAAGAGAACGCCGCCACGGCCACGCAGCAGATAGCGGAGCTTCGCACCGCGCTCGACCGCGAACAGCGCGCGCGCGAACTCGCGGATCGCGACGCGGCCAACGCCACGCAGCAGTTGCGCGACCTCAGAACGGAAGTGGCCCGGCTGCGCGACGAGTTGCAGACCGTCCGCTCCGAAGGCGAGGAGGCTAAGGTCAAGCTCGCGCGTATAGAGGGCGAGCGCGCGGCCGAAGAGGCGCGCCGCACCGGCGAGCAGCGCGCCGAGCAGGTGCGCGCCAACGCCGCGAGCCTCAAGCAGACGCTCGCGCGTTATGGCACAGTGCGCGAGACCTCGCGCGGGCTGGTGCTCACGCTCCCGGAGTCGCTCTGGACGAACGCGCGCGGCACAGACCTCTCCGCCTCGGCCGCGGCCAAGCTCGAACCGCTCGCCGCGCTCCTGGCCAACAACCCCGACTACCAGATAGTGATCGAAGCCTACACGGACAACCGCGGCGACGAGGGCGTTCTACAGCAGCTCACGGACGACCGCGCGCGCGTCCTCGCCGACCGCTTCATCAGCGCGGGCGTTGACGGCGGGCGCATACAGGCCAGCGGCATGGGCGCGAACAACCCACTGGCCCCCAACACCAAACCCAACACCCGCGCCCGCAATCGCCGGACAGAGATAACTCTCTCGGCCGGCCCCCCGTCGAGCGCAGCGAATTAAAGAAATGATGAATGCGGAGTGATGAATGATGAATGAAAGACAATCTGTTTTTAATTCATCATTCCGCATTCCGCATTCATCAATTTTTCCATGTCTCCTCTCGAAGTTCTACAGTTCATAGGCTACAGCACTGGCGCGGCGCTGCACCTGTGGATGGCGGCGCTGCTCGTGAAGCGCAGGCGCGGACTGGGGAAGGTCGAGCGCGTGCTGCTCGTCCTGGCCGTCGCGATGGGCGTGTGGCACGCGGGCAATCTCATCGTCGCGCTCCACGGCCTGCTCGGGCTCGAACTTGACAGGTGGGCTCCGCTGCTGCGCCTCTCGGACACGCTCGCGGTCACGAGCATCACGCTCTCTTACTCGTTCCTCCTGCACGTTCACCTGCATCTCTGGGCCGGCGCGCGCGGACGCGAGCTGACTCTCACGGAGAAGGCGCGCGTCTACCTCTCCTACGCCCCCGCGCTCTTCCTCTTCGCGGCCCTCCCGCACATCTGGTCCGGCCCGTACGAGCCCATGCTCGACAGGTTCGAGCACGCTTACGTGCCGTTCACGAATGGCGTCAGCTACTCGCTCGCCTTCGGCATCTGGGCGGCATACGTCCTGGGGCTCGTCGCGGTGACAGACATCTTGATAGCGCGGCTCGCGTCCACGCGTGGCGAGTGGCGCTCTTTGCAGACGCTGTCCGCGTCGCTCGTCGCCATCGGCCTCCTGATCCTGGCCGTCTACGGCTTCGGCGTCGGCGAAGGCACGCGCCTCGGGCTCTACCTGAAGACGCTCGCCAACCTCGGCTCGCTGCTCCCGTCGGCGCTCATCGCCTACTACATCTACCGCTACCGCTACCTCGAATTGATCATCAAGGAGAGCCTGATCGTCGCCACGTTCGGCGTCGTCGTGCTGGCCGTCTACCTGTTCGGCATACGCACGTTCGGCGAGTGGCTGACGGCGCGCTTTGGTCTGCGCGCTGGCGCGGTCGAGGCGCTGCTCATCCTCGCGCTCGCCCTGGCCGCGGCCCCCTTGCGCGGCTGGCTCGAACGTCGCTTCCACAAACTCTTCGAGCGCGAGGCGGCGCTCTACCGCGAGACGGTCGCGCGCATCGGCTCGCACGCGGGGCAGTACAGGAAGCTGCCGGAGCTGCTCCGCTTCGTCGAGGAACGCACAGCCCAGTCGCTCGGACTCCGCCGCGTGCGCCTCGTCGTTCGCTACGAGAACGGGACGGCGCAGGACGGCGGCGGCGGCGAGGCGGCCGAGCCTGCGGAGTGGATAGACCGCGTGCTGAACGCGCTGAAGCGGCAGGAGTGGAACGCGCTTGAGGGCGGGCGGCTGCTGCGCGAGCGCGGCTACGAATTGGCCCACGCGCTCAGGCGCGAGGAGCAGACGGTCGGCCTGATGCTGGTCGATGCGGCGGGTGACGCGCTCACGCCGGACGCGCGGGCGGTCTTGCAGGTGCTCGCGGGTCAGGTGGCGATAGCTGTGGAGGACAGCCGCCTGGTCGAAGAGAACGTCCGGCTGGAGCGGCAGGTGGCGCAGGGCGAGCGGCTGGCCGCGCTCGGCCAGATGGCCGCGACGGTCGCTCACGAAGTCAAGAACCCGCTCTCGGCGATAAAATCCATCGCGCAGGTGATGCGCGAGGACGAGAACGTCAAACGTGAGTACGAGCGCGACCTCAGCCTCATCGTCGGCGAGACAGACCGCCTGAGCCGTAGCGTCACGCAGCTCCTCAGCTTCGCGCGCACCTCCCCTGCGGCGGTCGCCCCGAGCCGCGCCGCAGACCTCGTCCGCGCCGCCGTGGAACTCTTCCGCGCCGAAGCGGCCGGGCGCGGCGTCCGTGTCGATTACCGCGCACAAATCGAAGGCGACCTCGAAGGCCCCGCCGCCTCCGCCCTGCGCGACGCCCTCTCCAACCTCCTCATCAACGCCATTCAAGCCACACCCCTCGGCGGCACGATTACTGTGGAGGCTGAAGCGAAAGCCGGGAACCTGCTCGTCGCCGTCACCGACAGTGGCCCAGGCATCCCGCCCGACCTGCGCGAACGAATCTGGGAGCCCTTCTTCACCACCAGACAACGCGGCACCGGCCTCGGCCTCGCCATCGTCCGCAAACGCATGGAAGAAGCCGACGGCTCCGCCCGCCTCGCACCCACACCGGAAGGCCAGGGCGCGCGCTTCGAGTTGCGCGTACCCCTGCGTGAATCGTATGAATGAGCAGAAAGTTGGGTCTGTTTCCAAAATGCTCCTCCTGGCCCCGGTCGTCTTTGTGTGCCATTTTCTGGAGGAAAGGAGCTAAACCGATGAAGGCTTTCTTGCGCGGCTGTGTGTGGTGTCTGGTCTTAACTCTCGAAGCCACCGGCTCGATTGCTCAAACGCCGCAGGCCCCTGCCCCTCCTGCGCAGAGGCCGAACACCTGTCCAACGAAGCCGGAGTACAAGCAGTTCGACTTTTGGGTCGGCGAGTGGGACGTGACGGATCATGGAAAGAAGATAGCGACCAGCAGCATCCAACGCATCGTCGGCGACTGCATCATCTTCGAGAACTACTTTCAATTGGACGGCTACACCGGGAAGAGCTTCAGTTTCTTCGACGCTGTTCTGGGCAAGTGGCGGCAGACGTGGGTTGACAGCGCCGGGAACGTGGGCGAATTCGTAGGGGAGTACAGCGAGAGCGCGATGCGTTTTGAGGGCGAGACGCACCGTGCGGACGGGCAGAAGATTCTGCGCCGTATGACTCTCTCTAAACTGGCCGCGAACAGCGTCCGCCAGTATTCCGAACGCTCCCTGGACGGGGGGAAGACCTGGGACGCGAACTACGATCTCGTCTACTTCAGAACAAAGTGAGCCCGAGGCCCCGCCAAAGCGCTGAGAGCGCGCCTCTCATCCACCAGACCTGAATAAATATGTCAAGCAGGCTTGACACCAATTCGCGCCTCGGTCTATGATTGGATGGAAAGTGAGCTTGACATGGAGCCGAGGATACGAAACCGAGTCAAAGAGCTTCGCGTCGAGCGTGGTTGGACGCAGCAGCAGTTGGCGGAGGCGGTGGGGGTTTCGCGGCAGAGCATCAATTCCATCGAGCGCGAGCGTTACGTGCCGAGCCTGATGTTGGCGCTCGCGTTCGCGCGCGTGTTCGGCCTTCCGACCGACGAGATTTTCACGCTGGAGGGCGACAAATGAGAATCCCGCTCATAGGGACATTGGTGGACGAGCGTTTCCTCACACACCGCCTGCGGTCCACCAGCATTGCCGGGGTGGCCGGCGGCGTCGTGGCCCTGGGGCTGTTCGCCTACCGCTATTACCACGACCACTTTTGGAGTTGGGACCTCTTGATAGTCGGTGTCACCATCGTGGTGGTCAAGCTGGCCGTCCTGGCCTGGTATCGTTTGACTGATTGAAATTGAACGGAGACTGAAAAAGTGATTCTGCGAAAACGACTGAAAGACCCGAAACTTATAGTCCGCATCGGGGCGGCCTTCCTGCTGCTCGCAAACCTCTGGCCCCTGCTGATGCGCTTCGTCCTCCCGACTTCCGACTTCTGGCAGGGCTTCAGCGACGGGGTGAGGGGAGTCCTCTTCGGCGTCTCGTTCGGATTCCTGCTGCTGGGGTTGCGGCGGAGTAAGCGCCTGTGCCAGCGCGACGGCGCGTAGGCCAGGAAATTAAGTCTGCGGCATCAACTGCCTGAATCGCGCGGGCTCCTCGCCGAGCCACTCCGGGTTCTGCGCCGTCCCGTCAAAGATTGATGTGGTCTTGAACGGTTCAAACTCCCCCGTCATCGCGGCCGGCCTGGTCTTCGCTAACAGTCCCTGAACCTGCGCGTCGCTGAGCGGCTGAAACGTCCTCGCCGCCTCAAGCGCCTGTTCCAGAATCTCCATGCTGTCGATGCCCGTGATAACGACGGAGGTCGGCAGGTTGAGCGCGTAGTGCAGGCACTCCAGGGGCGTCGCCGTGTTCGACCGCAGGAGGATTCCGTTGGCCATCGACTTCATGCCGAGGACGCCTATCTTGCGCTTGACCAATTCGGGCAGGACTAATTTCTCGAAGCTGCGGTAGTGCGCGTCCATCACGTTCAGAGGCATCAGCACGGCGTCGAACTTGAAGCCGTTCTCCTCGGCCACTTCGAGCGTGTGCAGGTGTATGCGCGGGTCTTTGTGGCCTGTGAAGCCTATGTAGCGCAGCTTCCCGGCCTGGCGCGCTTCGAGCAACGCGCCGTGCGCTCCCTCTTCGTCGAAGATGCGGTGCGGGTCTTCGTAGCGTATGACCTCGTGGTGCTGGACGAGGTCTATGCAGTCCACGCCCAACCGCTTGAGCGAGTCGTCCAACTGTTTGAACGCCTCTTTGCGCGAGCGCCCGTCGATCTTGGTCATCAGGAACGCACGGTCGCGGTAGCCGTCTGCGAGGGCCTTACCCATTCGCCGCTCGCTCTCGCCCTCAAAGTAGTCCCACGAGTTGTCCAGAAAATTGATGCCACGGTCCAGCGCCGTGCGCACGATGCGGACGGCCAGCTCCTCGTCAACGTGCTCAAGGCTCAGGTGCCAGCCGCCGACGCCTATGCACGACACACGCTCGCCCGTGTCGCCCAGTTCTCTGTAGCTCATCTCTGAATTAGACACAGTCTCGGACATCCCCTCACCCTCCATGCCTGCGATTTTCCAGCGCGATGAGGTGACGATATGACAGGAGCGCCGGCGAGTCAATCTTCCGTCCTGTAAAATTATTTACAAGTCTCCTTGACAAACTCACGGGACTCCTTTAATCTCCCCCGCGCTCTCGAAGGGGAACGAACGGACGAGGCTCACCTCGTCAGTATCAGCAGTTTTCCAAACGTAAAAGTAAGACGGCGCCTCGTACTCATGACACTCACTGTGCCCAGAAGCAGTAACCTTGCTTTCCTCGCATGAAGTCTGTCATTCCGTAAAGAGTCTCGCTCTCTCACCTTTACCGCACACAGCGTCAACTAAACATTAAGTCTCCGGCCGGCCGGAGTCTTCACACATACCCTTGTGCGCGTCGCCTGACCGCAGGCGAAGAGGCGCGCACGAGCCTGACCAAATAGGTGAGCGCGCATGAAGAGCTTAAAGCTACTTTCGGTGCTCCTGCTGTCGAGCGTGGCGGTCGTCACCGCCGCGCTGGGGCAGACCTCTGAGCACCAGCCTGGCACAATTCCCGCAGCCGTCGCCGCACACCTCGCGCACGACTCGTCCCCCTTCAGCCCGTCGAACGCACGGACGGCCGACGGCAAGCTGATCCCCGCAGACCAGTTCATCCCGGCCGCCCGCTGCGCCGCGTGCCACCAGGACACGCACGCCGCCTGGGCCGAGTCGCTTCACCGCAACGCCGCGCGCGAGCCCTTCTACAAAGAGAGCGTGGACATCCTCGAACAGACGCGCGGGACGCTGCCGATGCAACACTGCGAGTCGTGCCACGCGCCCGTCGCCGTCTTCTCCGGCGCGCTGATGAAGGGCGGCAAGGGGCCGCGCCCGCTGGAGGACGAAGGCGTCACCTGCACCGTCTGCCATTCGATTACCGAGGCGCGCCTAGACGGGACGGGCAGCTACACCATCCGTCGGCCCGCGCTGCTTGAGCGCGCCGACGGCACGCCCGTTTACGGCGACGTGACAGACGAAGCCATCCTGGCGGATGTGGACGGGCACCGCCGCGCGATGATGCGCCCGCTCCTGAAGCAGGCAGAGTTCTGCGCCGTCTGTCACAAGTCGTCCGTCACCCCGCAGTTGAATAACTACAAATTCCTGCGCGGCTTCTCGGTCTACGACGAGTGGCAGCAGTCGGGCGCTTCGACCTACACGGTGACGCCGTACTACAGGCGCGAGCAGCAGGCCGACTGCCGCTCGTGCCACATGCCGAAAGTCGAAAGCTCAAAGGACGCGTCGGCGCGCGACGGCGTCATCTCTTCGCACCGCTGGATCGGCGCGAACACCCTGACGCCCCTCTACTACGGCCACACGAAACAGGTCGAGCTGACCAAAGCCTTCCTCGAAAACAAGGTCATCAGCGTGGACATCTTCGCGCTCAGGAACGAGGCGTCTGGGCGCGTTTACAGTGCGCTCGATTCCTCTTCGGACAACGCGGTCGCGCTCCGGCCGGGCGAGGCTGTGACGGTCGAGGTCGTCGTCTTCAACCGCAAGGCCGCACACTCATTCCCGCCCGAGCTGCGCGACATGTACGAGCCGTGGGTCGAGTTCGAGGCGATGGACGCCACGGGCAAGACGATCTTCCACAGCGGCTTCGTCAAAGCCGACGGGAGGCTCGACGAGAGCGCGCACGTCTACAAGCAGATTCTGCTCGACAAGAACTCGCGCGTCATCACGCGCCACCAGATGTGGTCTGTGCGGGTCAAAGCCTACGACAACATGCTCCCGCCCGGTCGCGGCGACGTGGCGCGGTTCCGCTTCACCGTGCCGCCTGAGACGAAAGAAGGCTCCCCGCTACGCTTGCGCGCCCGCGTCAACTACCGCCGCTTCATACAGGAGTACACGGAGGCTGTCCTCCGCAAGTACCGCACGAAGCCGCTGGACATTCCCATCGTCCGCATGGCCGAAGCGGAAGTCGCAATCGTCAACCGGCAGGCTGAAGCGCGGAAGGAGAAGGGCGGCGAAAAGCCCTTGCTCAAGCCTGAGCTGGAAGCCATGCGCTGGAACGACTACGGCATCGGCCTGATGGAGCAGGCGCAGTACGGCGCGGCCTCAGACGCCTTCCGCCGCGCCGCCGAGCTGAACCCGAAAGACCCGAACCCGCTCGTCAGCGCCGCGGTCGCCGAGATGAAGACCGAGCAGTTCGGCCTCGTCTGGGGCCAGTTACACAAGGCCAGCGAGCTGCTCGACCGCGCGCTCAAGGTCAACCCACGGCTGGCGCGGACGCGCTTCTACTACGCGCTCTTACTGCGCAGCCAGGGGAAAAGCGTCGAGGCTGCGAGCGAGCTGGCGAAGCTCTCCGCGGAGTACCCGCGCGACCGCGAGGTGGCGCGGCAGTTGGGGCAGACGCTCTACACGCTCGGCCGCGTCGGCGAATCACGCGCCGCCTTCGAGGCGGTCCTTGGGATCGACCCGACGGACGCAGGGGCCTACCAGTTCCTGGCCCCTATTTACGCCAGCCTAGGGCGGAAGGATGACGCAGACCTGGCCCGCGCGCGTTACCTCCTGTGGCGCGACGACCCGCTCACGGACATCGTCGGCGTCAAATTCTTCGCCGCCAACCC
Source organism: uncultured Acidobacteriota bacterium (assembly GCA_963848875.1). GTDB lineage: Bacteria > Acidobacteriota > Blastocatellia > Pyrinomonadales > Pyrinomonadaceae > QHXM01. The sequence goes on along the minus strand of CAWKFJ010000004.1, from coordinate 355,937 downwards.
ACAGTGGTCCGACGAGCGTGTGCTCCTGCACGCGCACGGGCAGGACTCGCCCCCGCGCCCGACCCTGACCGGGCTGCTCGCTTCGCCAGTCGAGTAGGGCTTGAGGAACGAAGGCCGAACTCTTCAGCATAGAGGCAGAACAGAACGTGAGAAAAAGTTGGCCCCGCACCTTCGCGGCACTTGTCTTCGCCATTGTTTGCCTGGCGGCGTCGCTGTCCGTCTCGGCGCAGCAGCAGGGCTCCACGCGCTACGTCTACGACGATAACGGACGCCTCCACGCGGTCATCTCCCCTACGGGCGAGGCGGTCGTCTATGAATACGACGCGGCCGGCAACATCACCTCCGTCCAGCGGCTGGCCGCGGACGCCCTCGTCCTCTTCGGCTTCGCGCCGCACGAAGGCATGCCGGGCGATCAGGTCACGTTCACAGGTCTGGGCTTTGGCGACGGCGTCAGCAACGTCTCGTTTAACGGGGTGGCGGGCCGCGTTGTCAGCGTCGCGCCCTCGACGGTCGTCGCCGAAGTGCCAGAAGGCGCGACGACCGGCCTGGTGACGATCACCACCCCGCGCGGGAGCGTCACGACGGCCACGCCGTTCACCCTCGCCGGCCTGCGCGTCTCGCCCACTTTCGTCATAGTTGATTTCGGCCAGAGCGCGCAATTCGCCGCGCAGGTCTTCCCCCCGACCCTGGATCAGACCGTCACCTGGAGCGTTAACGGAGTCGAGGGCGGTAACTCGACGATTGGCACAATCTCGGTCAACGGAGTCTACACCGCGCCGAACCGCGAGGTGGCGCCCGTCACCATCCGCGCGACGAGCGTGGCCGATTCGTCGCGCTTCGCGGAGGCGCAAGTCAAGTTGCGCGACCCGAACAGTCTACAGTCCGCCTTCGCCGCCCCCGTGGCCGTGCAATTCGGCACAGTGGCTTCCTCCCAGGGGGTCGCGTCCGCGCCGCTGTCCGTCCGCTACGGCAACCCGCCGGAGGTGGCCGCGATCATGGGCGCGAGCGTCTCTGTCCGACGCGGCGACAGCAACGCGCTGACGGCGACCCTGACGCCGCCGGTCTCAGTCCGCTATGGCGACGTGGCGGGCCAGAGTTCGATAAACGCCGCGGCCGTCTCTGCGACGACCGGGCCGCACGTCACCTCGATCTCGCCACAGAGCGTGGCGCGGGGCGCGACCCTGACCGTCACGTTCACAGGTGTCGGCCTCTTCGGCGCGACGAATCTACGGTTCATCAGCGCCGCCACGGGCGGGCTGGACACGAGCGTCGTCGCAACCAATTTGTCCGTCAGCGCCGACGGCACGACGCTCACGGCCACCATCACGGTCGCGGGCGGCGCGGCCCTGGGCAATCGCATCGTCGTCGTGGCGACGCCGAACGGCGACTCGATGATCTTTAACACTGGGACGAACGTCATCCAGGTCGTCGGCCCGTGAGCTGAGGCATCAGTCGCACAATCAACCGTCACTTCAACACTCATGAAGGAGAAGAAAGCAATGTTCGTTAACTGCCGTGAGGCCCTGCGCCGGCGCCTCTCTAAGAATAAAAGGTGGCCGGCTTCGGCAAGCCTCTTCCTCGCTCTGCTGGCGTGCGCGGCGCTGACCGCCAGCGCGCAGAACTCTTTCAGCAGCGGCTCGACAGGGGCCGACGGGGCGTTCGCGCCGGCGACCAATCAAACCATCGTCGTGCCTGAGAGCGGCGTCTACAATTTCACGACCGTCAACATCCCGAGCGGCGTGACCATCACCTTCGCGCGCAACAGCGCCAACAAGCCCTTGACGATTCTCGCCTCCGGCGACGTGGTCATCGGCGGCTCCATCAACATTGACGGCAAACCCGGAAACTCCAACGGCGCGGGCGGCCTCGGCGGCCCCGGCGGCTTCAACGGCGGCGCGGGCGGCTACGGCTTCGACCAATCCTTCAGCGGCGCGCCTGCGGACGGCCCAGGCGGCGGCGGTGGCGGACTCGGCAGCGCGAGCACACCCGCGGCGGGCGCGGGCGGCGGCGGCGCTAATTCGACGCCGGGCGGCAACGGCTACGGCGGGACCGGCGGCACGAATGGAGGCCAGGGCGGCGCGCGCTACGGGGCCGTGACGGTGTTGCCGCTCATCGGCGGCTCTGGCGGCGGCGGCGGCGGCGCGGTCGCTAACAACCGCGGCGGGTCGGGTGGCGGCGGCGGCGGCGGCATCCTCATCGCCAGCTCAGGCTCTATCACGATCAGCGGCGCAATCGTTGCCAGAGGCGGCGGCGGCAATCTCAACACCTGTAGCCACGCGGCCGGCGGCGGCGGCGCGGGCGGCACAGTGCGGTTCATCGCCAACATTGTGAAGGGCGGTGGCACATTCTTCGTTGACGGCGGGAGCGGCGCGGGCTGCATCTCCGGCCAGTTCGCCGGCAACGGCGGCCAGGGCTACGTGCGCGTCGAGGCTTACGACTACAACAGCCTCACGGCCACCACCTCTCCGGCGAATGTCATCAGCTTCGCGCTGCCTCATCCTGTGACGCCCGCGAACTCGCCACAGCTTCGCATCGCGTCGGTCGGAGGAATCAACGCCCCGGCTTCGCCCACCGGCTCGCTTCAGGGCGTGCCCGACATCGTCGTGCCCACCACGCAGACGAACCCCGTGACGGTCGCGCTCGAAGGCTCGAACCTCCCCGTCGGCACGGTCGTGCAGGTGACGCTCACGCCGAGCAGGGGCAACCGCGCGACGGTGCAGAGCAGCGGGCTGGCCGGGACGGAGGCGGCCTCGACGGCGAGCGCGAGCGTCTCTCTGCCGCAGGGCATGAGCGTCATTAGCGCGGCGGCGGTCATCGACCTGACTTCAAAAGCCGAGCCGCTCTTCATGGACGGCGAGCGCGTCAACCGTATAGAGGTCGCGGCCGTCTTCGGCGGGGCCTCCGAAGTCACCTACGTGACGCAGTCCGGCCGCCGCATCAGGCGCGCGAACAACTAGGAGGGAGCAGCCTCCCTCTTCTTTCTCCTTCAAATGGTCGTTCAGCAACCAGCGCCGTGAGACGAACAGCGGCCTGGTTGCTGAACGCCGGTGGTGTCAGCGGAAATTGGCACACAGCCACTAGACAGTACACTCGACCAACACGAGCGAGGACTGACAGATGAAGATCATTAGCATAATTTTCAATACGGTTATTGAACGGGCACGTCGGGCCGCCGACTCCGATCTGCGGCGCTCGATTGCCTGGCTCCTGATATTTTTATTCATCTTAACGCCTGTCACCCCGCGTCTCGTGATCGCCAATGTCAATTCTTCGGGAAGGGCCGCGACTCGTGCGGCCATTGCCCCGGCGGCTCAGACCACAGAGACTTTCGTCGTCTTCGGCCCGCGCCGTTTCACGCGCGAGAAGGGCGCGCCGGTGGCCGTCGTCGCCCCCTTCACGCTCCCGGCCGACGCCGTCGCCCCGTTCTCCATACAGGTCGTCAACGGAGACGCCGACGGCTCCAACAGGGTTTCGAGCGGCGACATCAAGCTCAACGGGACCGCCCTCTTCACCTCCAGCAGCTTCAATCAGACGGTCGGGACGCTCAACAAGTCTGTGACGCTCTCGTCCTCAAACACGCTGGAGGTGACGCTGAAAAGCTCCCCCGGCTCGTTCCTGACGATTACTGTTACGGCCACACGCGCGGCGAACCCGCAAGCCTCTCTCACTTCGGTCGCCCCGGCGCGCGCCACGCAAGGGCAAACTCTCAACGTGACGCTGCACGGCGCGAACACGCACTGGGTCGCTGGCCAGACGCTCGCCTCACTCGGCGGCGAAGTCTCCGTGGGCGGAGCGGCGGCCGGGCAACCCGGTCCCGTGACGGTGACGGATGCGAACACGGCCGTCGCGTCCATCACTATCTCTCCGACGGCCGCGCTTGAGCCTCGCGCGGCGCGCGTCGTCGCACAACTCGGAGCCCAGGAAGAGTCGGTCCTCCTGGCGGACGCTTTCACGATTGAAGCCGCGACCGCGCCAGGTTCGTCCGACTCTCTCGTCCAGACCATCGCGGGCACGGCGGGGGTTCAAGGCTTCGCCGACGGCCCGGCCGCGCAGGCGCGTTTCCGCAAGCTCATGGGTGTGGCCGTCGGAGCCGACGACACCATCTACGTGGCCGACAGCGGGAACCAGCGCATACGCGTCGTGCGTAACCAGCCGGACGCGACGGGCGCGCCCGCCTGGATTGTTTCGACTTTGGCCGGTGACGGCGTGGCGGGCTTCGCGGACGGGCCGGGCGCCTCCGCCCGTTTCAAAAACCCGCAGGGGGTCGCCGTCGATTCGAGCGGCGTGGTCTACGTGGCCGACACCGCCAACAATCGCATCCGGCGCATCGCGCCCGATGGCACGGTGACGACGCTGGCAGGTGACGGCACGACGGGGTTTCAGGACGGCACGGGGACGCAGGCGCGCTTCAACGCCCCGCAAGGAGTGGCCGCGGACAATCAGGGCAACGTCTACGTCGCGGACACGGGCAACTCTGCCGTGCGCGTCATCAATTCTGGCGGCGAGGTCCGCACGCTCTCCGGCGACGGCACGGTCGGCTCTAACGATTCACCCGCGGCGCGCTTCGACGGCCTGATGGGCGTTGCGACCGACGGCACGAGCGTCTACGTCTACCTGTCCGACACGGGCAACCACCGCATACGCCGCCTGGACCCGAGCGGCGCTGTCATCACAATCGCAGGCGCGGAGCGCGGCTTCGCGGACGGCACGGGCAGCCAGGCGCGTTTCGCGGAGCCGTCCGGCATCGCCACGGACGGGGCCGGAAAACTGATCGTCGCCGACGCGATCAACTCGCTGGTGCGCGTGGTTGACCCTGAGCTTGCTGCGACGAACTCGCCGCAAGCCGTGTGGACCGTGGCGGGAACGGGGGACCGCGGCCTGACGAACGGCGCGGGCAACGTGGCCCGCTTCCTGACGCCGCGCGGAGTCGCCGTCGGCCCGTCGAGCGCCGTCATCGTCGCCGACACGGGCAATCACGTCCTGCGGCGCGTGCAGCTTCCACCCGTCATCACGGAACTCTTGCCGCCGAGCGCGCGGCTCGGCGACACCATCACCATTCTCGGCGCGCGTTTCGACGGCCGCGCGACCGGCGGCAACACTGTGCGCTTCACGCGCTCGGCGCAGGCCGGCGGCGGACAGACAATCGCCCAGGTGACTGCGGCCACGCGCACGTCGTTGACCGTCGTCGTCCCCGGCGACGCCGCCACCGGCCCCGTCACGGTCGAAACCGAGGTGGGCATGGCCACGAGTCCGAGCGACTTTGTCGTCAGCGCGTACCCCGCGCCCGTCATCAGCGATTTCACGCCGAAGCACGGACTCGTGGGCTCGGAGGTGAAGCTCACGGGCACGGCGCTCAAGGTCACGGCGAGCGACCCGGTCGTGACTTTCGCGGGCGCTAACGGCGCGCGGCTGCCCGCGCTCGTCACGAGCGCGAGCGCGACCGAAGTGCGCGTGCTCGTTCCCAACGCCGCGCTGAGCGGCCTGATAGAGTTGACCCACGCGGGAGGCACAGCCACCACCGCAGGGCTCTTCTCGGTTGACGCGCCGCAGGAGTTCACGCTGACGGTCGCACCCTCGACCGCGACGGCGGTGCAGGGAAGCGCGGCCACCTTTATGCTTTACGTGACGAGCGCGCAGGCCGAGTTCAGTCAGATGGCGAGCCTGACCGCGACGGGACTGCCCGAAGGCGTCACCGCGTCCTTCGACCCGGCGCAGATTACCGCCGGGGCCAACTCCGTCCTGACGCTGCAACTCGCGGGCACGCTCGCGCCGGGCAGTTATCCATTCACTATCCGCGCCGTCGCAAGCGTCGAAGGGCGCGAGGTGATGAAGACGGCCACTGCTACCTTGAACGTCATCGCGGCGGGGCAGACGACCTTGAGCGGACGTGTGCTTTCGACCGACAAAGAGCCGATCATGGGCGCGACCGTCTCGCTCGACGGGCGCACCGCCACGACCGACGCCGCGGGCGCGTTCCTCCTTTCGGGAATCACGGCCGGCGCTGCGCGCCCGCTGATGGTTGACGGGCGGACGGCGAGCGCGCCGAACCGCACCTATCCGATCATCCTGGAGCCCGCGAAGATCGTCGCGGGCCAGGCCAACGTCGTGCCTTACACCTTCTACCTGCCGCCGATTGACACGCAGTACGAGGTGGACGTAGTGCCGAACCAGAACACGGTGGCGCTCAACCCGCGTGTGCCAAATCTGAGCATGACGATTCCGCCGGGGGCGAACCTGCGCAACCGCGACGGCTCGCCCGTCGCGCGCGTCTCGATCACGCCGCTGGCGATTGACCGCACGCCCGCGCCGCTGCCCTCGAACGTGGCGACGGCGCTGGTCTACACGAGTCAGCCGGGCGGGGCCAAGCCCGACCCAGGCGTCGCCATTCCTGTCGTCTATCCGAACCTGACGGGGGCCAACCCTGGCACGCGGATGGACCTCTACGCCTTCAACCACGACACGGTGCAGTGGTACGTCTACGGCTCCGGGCGCGTCAGCGAGGACGGCCGCACGGTCGCGCCGGAGGTCAACCCGGCGACGGGCAAGCTCTACGGCCTGATCGATTTTTCATGGCACTTCCCGGCGGCCGCCCCCGGAAGCAATCCCAACGGCAAGGGCGGCTGTCCCCAGAGCCGTGGGCCAAACCCCGTTGACTACTCGACGGGCATCAAGCTTGAGACCGCGACCGACATCTCCTTCGGGGGGCAGCGCGGCCGTCTTCAGTTGACGCGCACCTACACCAGCGATCTGGCCCAAATTTGCGATAGCTGTCCCTTCGGCCGCGGCGCGACGCACAACTACGCTGTGCGCCTGAGCGGCTCTTTCCAGGTCGGGGGCGCGGGCCGCGTCGTGATGCCGGAGGAGGGCACGGGCCGCCTCTTCAGCTACGCCCGCACGGACGCCGACGGCGCGCTCGTCTTCACCTCGACGGAGACGCTCGCCCAGCTCGCCGACGTTGTGCGCAAGTTGTCCAATGGCACATTCGAGTACCGCATGGCGGGCGGCGCTGTGATGCGTTTCGATAGCTCAGGCCGCCTCGCCGCCCAGGTGGACCCCAACGGCAACACGGTCACGCTCAGCTACACTGGACCGAACATGACGCGCGTCACGGACGCCGTGGGTCGCTCCATCACGCTCGACTACGACTCGAACGGCCGGATCACGCGCGCCACAGACCCGATCGGGCGGATCTGGCGTTACACCTACGAAGGCACGCCCGGTGTGGCCGGAATGCCAGGGCTGACGACCGTGACCGACCCGGCCAACAGCGTCACGCGCTACGAGTATGTCGCGGGCGGCCGCCTGGCTTCGATCACCGATGCGCTCAGCAACCAGATCAAGCGGATTACCTACGACGGCGCAGGGCGCGTCATCCGGCAACAGTTCCCCAACGGCGGCAGCGAGCGTTACGACTACACCTTGTCCGGCCTCATCGTGACCTCGACGACGATTACAGACGCGCTCGGCCGGACGGAGACTTATCGCTTCAACGCCGCGGGCTACGTCATCGAGACGCGTGACGCCGCGGGCCAGACTTCGCGCATCAACCGCGACATCGGCACGAATCTGCCGCTGGCGACCGTGGGGCCGTGCGGGTGCGCGGAGTCTGTCAACCAGTTTGACGAGCGGGGCAATGTCACGAGCGTCACCAACCGCATCGGCCAGACGGCGCGTGTGGAGTACGACCCCGTCTACAACCGCGCGACGAAGACGACGGACAAAGCGGGGCGTGCGACTGTCTTCCGCTACGACGCGCGGGGCAACCTGACCTCTGTGACCAACGCGCTCAACCAGACGACCGGCATGGACTATAACGGCTTCGGGGCGCTGACGCTCGTCACCGACCCGCTGGGCCACACGCGACGCCTGGAATACGACGCCCAGGGGAACTTGTCCGCCCTGGTTGACGAGTTACAGCACCGTATGACTTTCGAGTACGACGAGATCGGGCGCCTGAAGGCCGTCGTCGATCCGCTCAACCGGCGCACGAGCCGCACTTATGATGCGCTTGGGCGGGTTGACTCCATCACAGACGCCTCCGGCGCGACGACCCGTTTCGTCTACGACGGCAACGGTCATCTGACGAGCATAACCAACGCTAAGGAGCAGACCTGGAAGAATGTTTACGACGCGAAAGGCCGCCTGATTCGGAAGATAGACCCGCTCGGCCGGATAACCCGGTTGCAGTACAACGCGGCGGACGAGTTGACGGCCATGATCTCGCCCGCCGGACGGGTGGCGCGCTTCACCTATGACGAGCGTGGGCGAGTCGTGACGGCGACGGACCCTATGGGCGGCGTGACGAAATACGTCTACGACGCCAGGGGCTCGCTCGTCGCCCTGACGGACCAGCGCGGGAACACGACGACCTACACTTACGACGAACTGCTGCGGCCGCTCACAGAGCGCGACCGCCTGGGGCAGACCTCGACCGTCTCTTACGACCTCGCCGGCAACGTCGCCGAACGAGTTGACCGCCTGGGGCAACGCACCACGCTCAAGTACGACGACCTCAACCGGCCGTCGCGCGTCACCTACCCGGATGCGACCGTCGTCTACACCTACGACGACGCCAACAGGCTGGCCCGCGTTGACGACACGCAGTCGGGCTTCGCCGAGTGGGACTACGACGACGCCAGCCGCCTGCTCTCGGAAAAGACGGCCAACGGGACCGTCAGCTATACCTATAACAACGCGAACCAGCGTCTCTCGATGACGGCGGCCGACCGCGCCCCCGTCGCTTACGAGTACGACACGGCGGGCCGGTTGCACGTTCTCACGCAGGGGGCAGAGTCCTTCACTTTCGGCTGGGATGAGTTGTCGCGCCTGACCAGCTTGCAGCGGCCCAACGGCCTGACGACCTCCTACACGTACGACGCCGTCAACCGCCTGGCCCGCCTGACACACGGGCAGGGCCAGCCCGTAGAGGATTTCGGCTACACCTACACGGACGATGACCAGATCGCCTCCATCACCTCTCTGGCTTCCGCGCCGCTGCTGCCGGCCGCCAAGACCGTTGGGCAGCCGGACGCGGCCAACCGCGTCGCGCAGTCCGGCTCTGCCTCCTTCGCCTTCGACGACCGGGGCCAGACCATCTCGAAGACGGACGGGCAGGGGACGACTGGCTATCAGTGGGACGCGCGCGGGAGGTTGAGCCAGGCGGTGTTGCCCGGCGGCCAGACGGTCAGCTACAGCTACGACGCGCTGGGCCGCCGCGCGAGCCGGACCTCCGGCGGGACGACGACGAGCTTCCTCTACGACGGCGCGGACGTAGTGCTCGACACCGCCGCCGACGGCAGTAAGGTTGACTACGTCAACGGGCCAGGGGTGGATAACAAGCTGCGGCAGTCGAGCGCCGCGACGGGGCCGCTCTACTTCCTACAGGATCACCTGGGCAGCACCGTCGGTCTGGCGAACGCCTCAGGCCAGGTGGTCGAGCGGACGCAGTACGAGCCTTTCGGCGCGGGTCCGGGCAGCGCGCTGACGCGCTACGGCTACACGGGCCGCGAGCGCGACGCGGCGACCAACCTGATGTACTACCGCGCTCGCTGGTACGACCCGTCGCAGGGGCGCTTCCTGAGCGAAGACCCGCTGGGGTTCCAGGGCGGCGACACGAACTTCTACTCCTACGTCGCCAACAACCCGATCAACGCCGTAGACCCGTCGGGCGAACTCTTCTGGTTCATCGTCGGCGGGATCATCCTCCTGGCGGCCTCGTCCACGACCGTCAACGCGCCGGGGCCGAATGATAGAATCTACCCGAGCGAAGACCCGGCGGCGACGCTGATTACGAACGTCGTGATCGGGGAACTCTTCGGCGGGCTGTTGAGGTGGGGCGGCGGGGCGCTGAAGTGGTGCTTCAGCAAGGCGACGGGCAAGGCGGCCAGCAGCGCCGGCGGCAAGGCGGCGGGCGAGGCGGCCGGCTCGCTGGACGACGCTGCCGAGGGGGCGTTGGCTAAGAGCGCCGGTAAGGCCCCCGGCAGTGGTGGCGCTCCGGGCGCTGCCGGTCCCAGGACAGTAGACGCGGCTATTGCCAGCGGCGCTGTCAAGCAGGGGGGCTTGCTGGAAGGTGTCTTGAGGGCTATGGAGTCAGAGTACGCCGCTGCGGCCCCGAAAACCATGGAGGGCGCCATGTCGGTAGTGACCAAGTCAGCGCAGTCAGTAGGCTTGAGGCCGGGTACTGTCGTCAACGGAAGCATTTTCACCGAAACCATGGTTATTCAAAATGTGGGCGGAGTTGTGACCACACTAACTAGGTCAGGTACAATAACTGTCACGAGAGGGGAGACGGTATTACTTAACTTAGGGCCTTAGCTTGCCAATCCCACATGAGCACTATTGTTTACAATAACCTAGCGACTTACTTTGAGGAGCCTGGGGAAACAGGCTCCTGCCCGCTGGTTAAGGCCGACGGGCGGGGAACTAGAGATGAGCCGCTCAGACTCTCTTTAGTCATGTGTCACGCGGTCATGGGCAGTGAGGAACCGGCCGGCTTTGCTCTGGCCCAAGAGTCACTTGCCGACACTTCCTCTGTCCTTGACGTGTTGCATCATGGTCTCTCCAGTCTGGAGATTCATGGGGACGAGCCTCCAACGCAAGATGCGCTCTCGTTGATGAAGCAGGTCTTGGAAGACGCCAATGCAACTGCCCTGGGAACTGATAAGTTCTATTCGGCGGCGGCGGCAATACTGTCCGGCAGGCGGCTGGTTGTGGTCGGCGTCGGTCACGTCACAATCTGGAGCTGGCGTGGCGGGGCGTTCGTCGAGGAGTTGTCGCCCACCATCATGCCAGTGACCGGTCTCCCCCAGGCCCAAGCGCTTTTGACCGCGGCGCTCGGCCTCGGCTTCGATTCGAGCAAAGTTCAAGCCTGCGAGATTCTGCTGGAGTCCGGCGAGTTCGTCGCGTTCGCTGTCGAGGCGGAGATGGCGCAAGCATCCGACAGCTCAGCCAGGAGAGCCGGCCTGAGCGAGGAGACTTCGGAAGAACTTCTGAATTTCGTAGCCAGCCAATTCGATCATCCGCCTCTGCTAGCAGTCTTGAGAACGGGAAGTGATTAAGCGACAGAACTGAAGCCCGGCCAGACGGGGGCGATATATGCCGGCAGAGTCAAACAAATTGACCGACGAGCATTTAACTACCGTGGGGGAGTTGAATCCGCTCTTGGTCTTCGAGCAGTTTGATACCGGCCCGGTCGTCATTGTGATGCTAGCGGTCTGGGCGAGGGGTATTCAAACCGGGCTCTTAGAAGAAAGGGGCGCGGTAGTGCGACGCCTCTGGCAAGTTACGCTTCAGCAAATGCCCACCGCACACGGGATGCGCCTCCTCTGGCACACACTCTTTTTTGCCATCCCGACTGACGATGTCCTGACCGTCGCAAAGCAATTCAAGCAGTCGCTCAGAGCTTTGTATGACCCTGCCCTCGAATCCTACTGCCTGATAGACAAGGTGAGCGGGCCGCCGATGGCGAAGTTCCAGCTAATGGATGAAATGCAATCCGGCATAGCGAACGACAGAAATTTCATAGACGCTCAGGAGTACAGGGTAAAACTTCTCAACGGGGCTGAGGCGCAGTAGAAGGGCGGCAATTCACTTACCGGCCAACTCAAAGAGAAAGGGCGATTGATTAAAGCGCTTAGGTTGTTCAAAGTATGTTGAGATTTATGATATTCGGCGTGCTCTGTGTGGGGCTGGGATTTCAAAGACTGATTCACGACTTCAGCACAAACTTCTCGATCTCGTCGGCCGCCGCGCGCGCGCCGTCCTCTGCCTGGACGATCTTCCCCACGGCCGCAGCCCGTTCAGCGTAACTTTCATCACTCAGCAACCTGTCCAGTTCCCTGGCCGCGTTCGCGGCGCTGTATTTCTTGCGGACCATCGTGCGGCCGACGCCGAGGCGCTCGACGCGCGCGGCGTTATCGGGCTGGTCGTGGTTGAACGGAATGATGAGCGTCGGCACGCCCGCGCGCAGGGCCTGGCCCGTTGTGCCAACTCCGCCCTGGTGAACGATGGCCGCGGCCCGCGGCAGAATCTGGCTGTAAGGAGCGTACTCGAAGGCGACCACGCCCTCCGGCAGCGGCTCCTTCGGCAGGTTGCTCGCGTCGCCCAGGAGCAGCACGGCGCGGCGGCCCAAGCGCCCGGCGGCCTGCGCGCTCTCGCGGTAAAAGTCCTCTGCGACGAAGACGGCAGACGAGCCCAAAGTGAAGACGATGGGCGCGGGTCCGTCGTCCAGAAAGTTTTTCAGCTCGGGGGCGATCAACGCCTCGTCTTTCAGGTCGAAGAAAGGGAAGCCCGTGACGACCGTCCGCGGGGGCCAGTCCGGCTGTGGCGCGCCCAGGACTTTCGAGAAGAGCGCGAGCACGAGCGAGGGCGAGTGTTGTCCCTCGAAGACCGGATGCCCGCCGCGCGGCAGACCGAGTTCCGCGCGAAGTTTGTAGACCGGCTCGACCCACTTCTCCGTGATGCGCCGCAGCAGGCCATTGAAGCCGCGGGCGATGAATGGGCTGAGGCGTAGGAACCTGGCGAGGCCGGGCGATTGCGGTGGCACGAACGGGTCGTAAGCCGAAAAGAACGAGGTCGGCGCGAGCACCGTCGAGACCCAGGGGATGCCTGTTTTTTGTGCCAGGATGGGGCCGGCCATCGTGATGACGTGCGTGACGAGCAGGTCCGCGTCGCGGGCGGCCTCGCGTAAGTCCTCGTAGCCGTCGCGCAGATGCGGGATCAGCAGTTCCTTAAAGAGAAACTCCGAGCCCTTTTTCACGTCCATGATCTTAGCGACGAGTTCGGGGTCTTCCTGCGGCGGGCGAAGCTCCGGGCGGACAGGATGAAAGCCTAGCCCTGTGGCCTCAATCTTGTCGCGGTAGAGCGGGCTGGTGGCGATGACTGCCTTGTGGCCGCGCGCCTTCAACTCCAGGCCGACGGCGATGTAGGGGTGTACGTCCCCGAACGAGCCGAAGGTCGTCAGGACGATGCGCTTGCCCGCGGGAGCTAGTGCGGCGCTCGAAGCCGCGTGAGCGTCGAGTTGATTTATCTCCGTCATGCTGGCACCCTTTTACCACAATTCTCCGGCGCCTGGCATGGCACGGCGCGTGCAAATGGAAACGCGCTGTGTTGTCGAAACTGTTTGGAGATTTTGCGTAGATGGCTGAGAAGATGGACGAAGAAAAGTTGCGGCTGCTGATTGTGGACGACGAGGAGGCGGCGCGTTACGGGATGCGCCGCGCGCTCAGCTCGTTCGGCTACCACGTCGAAGAGGCCGAGAGCGTTGAGGCGGCGCGCGCCGTCGTGAAGGACTGGCGGCCAGACCTCTTGTTGCTCGACGTGAATTTGCCGGGCGCGAGCGGCCTGGAGTTCTTGAGTGAGTTGAAGGAGGCGAACGGCGAGGCCCCGCTCGTCATCCTCATCACGGCCCACGGCTCCGAGCGGATGGCCGTCGAGGCTATCAAGTCCGGCGCGCACGACTACCTGCCGAAGCCGTTCGAGCTGGACGACCTGCGCCTCGTCGTCAAGAACGCTTTCGAGACCGTGCGCCTCAGGCGCGAGAACATGCGGCTGCGCCGCCGCATAGAGATCGAAGGCTCTGCGCGCGGCGCTTTAATCGGCGCGTCCGAGGCGATGCGGCGCGTGCGCGCCATGATCGAGAAGGTGGCGGAGACGGACGCGACCGTCCTGGTGCGCGGCGAATCTGGCACAGGAAAAGAGCTGGTCGCGCGCGAGATTCACGAGCGCAGCAGCGTGCGCCGCGCCGGCGCGTTCGTCGCCGTCAACTGCGCCGCGCTCCCTTCGGAGTTGATCGAGAGCGAGCTTTTCGGCCACGAAAAAGGGGCTTTTACGGGGGCTGCGGCGCGGCGGCGCGGGAAATTCGAGCAGGCCGACGGTGGCACACTTTTTCTGGACGAGATAGGCGACATGAGCGCGAACGTGCAGGCCAAGCTCCTGCGCGCGCTCGAAGAGCGGCGCATTGAAAGGCTCGGCGGCAACGAGTCAATCCCCGTTGACGTACGCATCGTGAGCGCCACGCACCGCCCGCTCGAACAGGAGATCGCCAACGGGAATTTCCGCGCCGACCTCTTCTACCGCCTCCGCGTCGTGACCGTGGACATAGCCCCCTTGCGCGAACGGCGCGAAGACATTCCCGTCCTCGCCGAATCGTTCGCGCGAGCGGCCGCCGAACGCTACAACCTGCCGGCGCGCCCCCTAGGGCAGAGCTCCCTCCGCCTCCTGATCGAATACGACTGGCCCGGCAACGTGCGCGAGCTGCGCAACACCATCGAGCGCGCGGCGATCATGGCCGAAGGCGACGAGTTGACGGCGCGCGACCTGCCTGAGGAATTTAAAAAAGGCGCTCCCCGCACAACCGAACGCGTCTCAATCGAGACGGAAGCGGACGACGCGCTCGCTGTCCCTTTTACGGCTGACTTCCGCTCCGACCGCAAAGAGTTCGAACGCCGCTACATCGCGCGCTGCCTGGAACATTCCGGCGGCAACGTGACGCGCGCGGCGGCAATCCTGGGGATGCACCGCCAGTCCCTCCAACACAAACTCCGCGAACTCGGCCTCGCCCGCCGCTACGTCTCAGTCTCGTCGGAGGCGCAGGAGAAATCCGACACCTGAAAGGTAAAGGCTGTCCCCTTGAATTTGATTGCTTCGGTTTCTACGAGTAAACTTCCCGCCGGTTCTCTTATCAAATAGTTCAGAGGAAGCACTCATATGAAAGCACGCGCAGACGCCATCATCAGACTTGAGCAGGCGGAGTATCTAGACCGGCTGCTGCCGGCGAGCCAGGGGATTGTTGCGGAGATGGAGGAGGACGCGGCGCAGAACCGCGTGCCGATTGCGGACCGCGAGGTGGCGCTCTTTCTGGAGATCACGGCGCGGGCAATGAAGGCCATGCGCGTCCTCGAAATCGGGATGGCAATCGGCTACGCGGTCGTACACCTGGCGCGCGGGATGGAGGACGGCGGTCTGGTCGTCACCATCGAGCCGAACGACGAGATGATTCGTCGCGCCGAAGACTACCTGACGCGCGCGGGCGTGCGCGAGCGCGTGCGGATAGAGCGCGGCTTCGCGCTCGAAGTCATCCCGCGCCTCGAAGAGAGCTTCGATATGGTCTACCTGGACGCGCTGAAAGAAGAGTACACGGATTATCTTGAGCAGGCGCTGCCGCTCCTGCGCGTCGGGGGCGTGGTGGTTGCGGACAACGTATTGTGGGGCGGGCAGGTGGCTGGCGAGGTGCGCTCCCCGGACCAGCAGGCTTCGACACAGGCGCTGCGTCTCTTCAATCAACATTTCATCAACCACCCGCAGTTGGTCGGCGAAATCCTCTCGTTCGGCGACGGCGTAGCCTACGGCGTCAAGGTCCGTTGAGCGTCGTTCGAGACAGCGCGGAGACACGCGAAAGGGCCGCGCGGGTGATTGCGGCCGGCGGCGTCCTGGCCTTTCGCACGGACACGTTCTACGGCCTCGGCGCGGACCCTTTCAACCGCGCCGCGCTCCACCGCTTGAACGACCTGAAAGGAAGAGACGGCAAGCCCATCCTCGTCATCATCAGCGACGAGGATGTTGTCGAGCGTTTCTTCGCTAACAGGTCGCAGTTGTTTGAGGCAATCGCGCGCCGACACTGGCCGGGCGCTCTGACGCTGGTTGCGGAGGCGAAGCCGGACGTGCCGGAAGAGTTGACGGCCGGGAGCGGAACGGTGGGCCTGCGATTGCCGGACGACGAGGACGTGCGCTCGTTCGTGCGCGCGGCGGGCGGCGCGCTCACTGCGACGAGCGCGAACCTGGCGGGCGAGCCGCCCGCGCGCAACGCCGCAGAAGTCGCACGCGCCTTCCCGTCCGTGCTGGACTTGATCGTGGACGGCGGCCCCTCGCGCGGGGACAAGCCCTCTACGGTCCTGGCCCTCGATGGGCGCGAGCCCCGCCTGATACGCGAAGGCGCTGTCGCAAGAAGTGAGCTTGAAGAGACTTTCCTGATGCTCGGCTTAAGACTCTGAAAAGGCGGCTCAGGGTGTATAGGTCAGGTTCTTGACGAAGCCCCAGTCGCCGCTGCCGTCAACCTTGATGCTGCCGACCTTTTTGTTGGCGACGACCATGTTGGCCGGATACCAGAGCGGAATCATGGGGAGGTCGCGGTTGATGATCTCCTGGGCCTGGTGGTAGAGGGCGACGGCCTTTGTGCGGTCGGCGGTGTTGATGGCTTCGTCCAGGATGCGGTCAAGCTCTGGGTTCTTGTAGCGGCTGCGGTTGCGGCTGGCGCGGCTCTCCGTGGGGATTTCGGCGGAGTGGAAAAGGTCTCTGAGGAAGATAGGGTCCTGGTTGCCGCCGACCCAGCGCGAGGTCGTCATCTGGAAACTGCCCTGGCGTAATTGTGCCAGCAGCGTGTTGTTCTCCATCGTCTCGATGTCGATGGGGATGCCGACCTTGTTAAGATAGTTGCGAATCACGTCAACGTACTGACGCGTGGCGACAGAGGCCGAGGAGATTTTGAAGTTGATGGGTTTCGCTAAGCGCATCTGCGGCCCGTCGCCGTCCGGGTCGCGGAAGCCGGCCTCGTCCAGCAACTGCTTGGCGCGCGCAGGGTCGTAGCTGTACTGCTGCCCCGCGGAGTAAGCCCACGACCCGTCGGGCAGAATCGAGTGCGCGGCCTTGGCCTGCCCGAGCAGTAAATCTTTGATGATCGTCTCGCGGTCTATGGCGTAGGCGATGGCCTGCCGCAGCTTGACGTTGTCGAGCGGCGCGTTCTGGACGTTGAAGCCTATGTAGGTGATGTTCGCGCCGGTGAAGGGGAGCACCTGTAGATTGGCGTCCTGCTCGAGCGCCTTGAAGGCGTCGGGCGTGAGGTTCGTCGACAGCGGGGCCAGGGTGACGCCGCCGCTCCTGAGTTCGGATTGAAGAGCGTTGCCGTCTTCGATGACGCGGACGGTCAACGCCTTCACTTGCGGCGCGCCCTCCCAGTAATTCTCGTTGGCCTCAAGCTTGATGGTCTGCTGCGCGGAGTCGTAGCTGACGAACTTGAAGGGGCCGGAGCCGAGCGGGTGAGTCTCCTGCGTTGGCGCGCTGTTGATGGGGATGATGCCGATGGGCACTAGGTTCGCCAGCAGATTGAGCCAGGGCTTGCGCAAGCGGATGACGACCGTTTTCGGGTCCGGGGCCTCGACGGCCGTGATGAATCCCTGCTTGCTTTCGCCGGAGCCCTCGAAGAAGCTCGCGGCCTTGCCGGAAGAGGAGGCGAGCAGGGTGTCGAGCGTGTATTTCACGTCAGCCGAGGCGAGCGTGCGGCCGTCATGGAAGGTGACGTTGTCGTGCAGCGTGAAGGTGTAGCTCAGGCCGTCATCGGCGCGCTTGATGTCGGAGGCGAGGTCCGGGACGTAGTCGAACTTCTCGTTCTTCTTGACCAGCGAGTTGAAAATCAGAGCGCGTATGCGCTCGGCCGCGGCGTCCACGGACTCTTTGCCGATGGGGTCGAGGGTCGAAATCTTATCCGAGAGCGCGATGACGAAATTTCCGCCGCGGTCGCGGCAGCCCGGCTGTAGCACGAGCGCCGCCGCCAGCGTCAGGAACAGCGCAGCCGCGAAAAACCTTCGACCTTGCATCAGAGAGCCCCTCCGTAAGTGTAGTTGAGCTTTTTATTCAGGGCGGCCACCTCGTCCGACAGCGCCTTGAAGCGCGCCTCATCATACGCTGGTGGTTTCTGTGCCAAAGCTTTCGTCTCCGCGATGCGCCCGAGCGACAGCTCTATCCGCTCGCGCGTGACGACGCCGTCGCGCGCCGCCTGCAAGAGCGCGCTGTAGCCGCGCCGGATCGTCTCCGGGTGCGAGCAGATGAGGAACATGTCCTGCCCGGCCGCAAACGCTCGCAGCACGGCCTCCTCTATCTCGCAGTGCTTGGCAATCGCGCCCATCTCCAGGTCGTCCGTCACGACCAGGTGTTTGTAGCCCAGCTCGTGCCGCAACAGTCTGGTCGTGATGGAGTGGCTCAGAGACGCGGGCTCCAGCAGACCGCCCGCGATGCCGCGCTTGATGTCCACGTTGGGGAAGCCGCCGTGGCTGACCATCACGGCGCGCACGCGGTCGTCCACGCGCTGGAACAGTTCTATGTACGGGGCCAAATCCTGAGCGATCAAATCTTCGTGCGAGAGGCGCACGACGGCCATCTCGTCGTGCGTGTCCACCTCGCCCGCGCCGATGCCTGGGAAATGTTTGAGGCAGCCGATGAGCCCCGTGCCCTGTAAGCCCCGCATGTAGACGGTCGTGTAGCCCAGGACTTCGCCGGGCGAGCGCCCGAACGAGCGCGAGTAAAGACCGTTCGAGAGCAGGTCGCGCTCGTCGGTCATGATGGACATGACGGGCGCGAAGTTCATGTTGAAGCCGAGGAGGCCGAGCACTTCGCCCGTGATGCGGCCCAGCGACCGCGCGGCCGCGAGGTCGCCGTGCTGGCGTATGGTGCGCGCCGCGGGCATCGGCGTGCAGATGCGGCGCAGTCGATCGACGAGGCCGCCTTCCTGGTCTATCCCGCAGAGCGGCTCGACGGGCAGGACGGCGCGCACGTCGTCCAGCAGTCGCCGCAGTTGGACGGGCGTCGCCACGTTTCGGCCGAAGACGATGACGCCGCCGGGCTGGACATCTTCAAGCAGGGCGAGCGTCTCTGCGTCGAGTTCCGTGCCCGGCAGCCCGATGTAGAAGAATTGTCCGACCTGTTGTTCGAGTGGGAGAGAAGTTAAGGAATCAGTCATTACGGTAAATGGTAAATGGTAAATGGTAAATGGAAAGACGGGCGCGTCTATTCACTATTTACCATTTACCATTGACCTGCTCAGACTATCCGTTTGCGAATGTCCTGGAGAATGCCGAGCGCCTCTTCGGGCTTAAGGGTTTCTACATCAACGCCGCGCACCTCGTCAAGGATGTCCTGGTTGGCCGCGTCGAAGAGCGTGGCCTGCGCGCTGATGCGCTTCTGTCGCGCACGCCGCGCCGCGTGCTTGAGCCCCGCTTCGTCCAGGGCCCAGGCGTCCCACTCGCTCGCCGTGGGGCTTGCCTCATTCTTCTCCTCCTCAGCGAAAACGTCCAGCTCGTAACGCTCCAACCGCGCGAGCACATCGCGCGCGCGTGCGAGGACTGCGGGCGGGAGCCCGGCGAGCCGGGCCACCTCGATGCCGTAAGATTTCGACGCGCGGCCGCGTTCCAGGCGGTGCAGAAAGACGACTTCGCCCTCGCGCTCTGTCGCAGTGATCTGGTAGTTCTGCGCGCCGGGCAGCCGCTCGGCCAACTCCGTCAACTCGTGGTAGTGCGTGGCGAAGAGCGTCTTGGCGGCGTGTTCGGGCGAGTCGTGCAGGTGCTCGGCGACGGCCCAGGCTATCGAGAGGCCGTCGAACGTGGCCGTGCCGCGCCCGATCTCGTCAAGCAGGACGAGCGAGCGCGGCGTGGCGTTGTGCAGGATGGACGCCGTCTCCGTCATCTCGACCATGAAAGTCGAGCGTCCGCGCGCCAGATCGTCCGACGCCCCGACGCGCGTCCACACGCGGTCGAGCAGAGGCAGCCGCGCCCTCTCGGCCGGCACGAACGAACCCATCTGGGCCAGAATCTGGATGATTGCCGTCTGCCTGAGGACGGTAGAATTGTGGCTGACGAATCCGTTAGCCACGTATGAATGATCGCGGGCAACGGAAAGATCGTAGACGTCCGCTTCGCCAGGCTCGATGGCGACAACGCGGTCATAAAAATAGTTCCGCTTTTGAATCGTCTCCAACTGCGGGCAGGCTACTCGGTTCTGCCGGCAATAGGTTATCAATTCGTTGAGCTTGCCGTGGGAGATATTCCGATTACTCGGAAGGTAAGTGTAGAAAATGGAATTGACGCTCTTGTTGTGTTTGAGAGCCACGGGCTTGCCGTGTGTGGCTACGATGTCAGCCTGCACCTGCTTGAGCATCCCGGCCAGATGAGGGATGCCTATATTCGGCATCCGTATATCGGAAGCGAGATGTTTTCTAACCTGCTTGCGTGGCAGCCGGAATCCGACTCGCTGGTGAAATTTGATTGCGTCAGCGCCATAAATTGCGACTTGATAGCTCGGCCTGCATTTGGTTTGCTTGACGCTCAGGGAAGAGATGATCCCCAAATTGAGGAGCAGTAGCTGAACTTCTTTGGCGAGGCGAGGGGAACTGGTCGCGAGGAAAACCTTAACTTGATGATTCGCTGCCCATCCGTCGGTATCGAAGAGTCCTTGCAGGAAAGCGATGACGATGTGCTTCGGCGCGCGCAGGATTGACTGCGGAACAAACTTCTCGTGGGCTTTACCGTAGCCGAGACCCAGATGTCCCAACCAGCCACGAATATGTTTGCTATTGACTCGGTAACTTAAATTCGACTCGGTGTGCCTTACCCGATAGCCAAAATGGCTGCTGACAATTCGGCTGAATTGGTCCGCAATAAAACTGTCTGCTGTTGTCAGTAAGAAACCGTTCCGGTAGGTCAGAGTTCCATCGCCAATTAGTAAGCCGAACAAATAGCCTAAATCCTCATCCAGCTCTTCAGGGAGATGATATTGTTTAGCGCGATTAGATGACGTGGCAGGCGGATAGTTGATTGCTGTCTGTCGCCCCCAGAGATTGACTTGACGATCAATAACGACAGTATCGCCCGTTACGACTGTACCCAACTGAGCCCACCCTTCACTGCCGTCTGAATGTCGCACCCAGAGGCGATGCTCAGGAGTGCCTTCGATTTGGTAGCCGAAACGCGTGGTGACTCTGATGGTTTTCTGCTTACCGCCGACGTAAAAATGTGTGGCGGTATTTCTGCCAAGCCTGGTTTGCACCTGACAGGATATTTTCGAGAATTCTCCGACGCGGGCTTCTTCAGGCATTAAATCTTCAATTTTCGTTAAGCCCCGGTCAGTGAAGATAAGCGAATCGCCTCCCAGACATTTTCCGCCCATGTTGGGGCCGGTGATGATGAGCAGGCGGTCTGTCGAGTTGTTCATGTAGAGGTCGTTGGGGATGAAGGGCTGTGGGCTGACGGCCTCTATGACGGGGTGGCGGCCCTGTACGATCTCTATCTCGTCGCCGTCGTGCATGACGGGGCGTGTGTAACGGCGGCGGCGCGCGGTTTCGGCGAGCGCGGCCAGGGCGTCCAATGTGGCGAGCGCGCGAGCCGTCGCTTGTAAGCGGCGCGTCTCTGCGGCAGCCTGGGCGCAGACCTCTGCGAAAATCTCGTTTTCGAGCCGACTGATGCGGTCGTCCGCGCCGAGCACTTTCGTCTCCCAGTCCTTCAGCTCAGGCGTCGTGTAGCGTTCGGCGTTAGCGAGCGTCTGCCGCCGCTCGTAGTCTGCGGGCACGCGCGCGGAGTTGGCCTTGGAGACTTCTATGTAGTAGCCGAAGACGCCGTTGTAGCGGATTCTCAGGGAGGCTATGCCGGAGCGCGTGCGCTCGCGCGCTTCGAGCGAGGCGATGGTCCGCTTGGCATCGCGGCTGATGTTGCGCAGCTCGTCCAGCTCTGCTGAGTACCCATCACGAATCGCGCCGCCGTCAGAGAGGCGCGCGGGCGGCTCGTCCGAGATTGACTGGGCGATCAGCTCGCGCAGCTCCGCCAGCTCGTCCATGTTCTCGCCGAGGACTTGAAGCAGCGACGCCTCGGAGTTCGATAACGACTGACGAATCAGTGGGACTTGATCGAGCGAGTGTCTGAGAGCATGAAGGTCGCGCGGGGCAGCGGAGTTCATGTTGAGGCGGCCGGTCAAGCGTTCGAGGTCGGAGACCTCTTTGAGCATGGCGCGCAGGCGGTCGCGTTTGGGCTGCGATGCGTGAAGCTCTTCGACGGCGGCGAGGCGCGCTTCGATCTCGCCGCGGCGCACGGAGGGGCGCAGGAGCCAAGAGCGCAGGGTGCGCGCTCCCATCCCGTTGACTGTTTCGTCTATCACTGCGAGAAGGGCGTGGCTGCGCGAGGCGGCGTCGGTCAATTCGAGGTTGCGGACGGTGACCTGATCTAGAATCAGGTGGTCTTGTGGTTCGAAGTAGGTGATGTCCGTGACGTGCGCGGCCGCTGCGCGCTGCGTCTCCTGCGCGTAGCGGAGGCAGGCCCCTGCGGCGCGCACGGCCTCATATTTTCCGTCGAGGCCGTAGCCTTCGAGTGAGCGCGCGCCGAACTGCTCGCAGAGCTGTGTGGCACAATTCTCTCCCTGCCAGAGCCAGTCGTCGAGCGGCGTGAGCGTCGCGCCGCCGAACATGGTCGCGCCGTTTCGGGACAGGTCTGCGTCTTGCCCGCCCGCGGCTTCGCCCTCGCCGCGCAGCGGCAGCGGCTCTGTGTGCGCGAACTCGTCGCGGGCGCTCTTGATGAGCGGCGCGAGCGAGGCTGGGAAGAGAATCTCGCGCGGCGCGTAGGACTCTAGGTCAGCGCGGATGCGCGCCCAACTGTCGCGCCCGGTCGCCTCTGTTGCGCGGAACTCTCCCGTTGACAAATCCAGGAACGCGGCGGCCATACGTTCGCCCGTGCCGCAGACGGCCGCGAGGTAGACGGTCTCGCGCGCCTCTACGAGTTGCGGGTCAATGGCCGTCCCCGGCGTAACGACGCGGACGACTTCGCGGCGGACCAGTTTTTTGGCCTGCGAGGGGTCTTCGGTCTGCTCGCAGATGGCGACGCGATAGCCTTTGCGGACGAGCCGCGCGATGTAGTTGGCGGCGGCGTGGTGCGGCACGCCGCACATCGGGATGGGGTCGCCGCGCTCCTTGTGGCGCGCCGTCAGCGTAATCTCCATCTCGCGCGCGCCCGTGACGGCGTCGTCGTAAAAGAGTTCGTAGAAGTCGCCCAGACGGAAGAACAGAAGCGTGCCGGGGTGCTGTTGCTTCAGTTCGTGGTACTGCCGCAGCATCGGCGTCGATGTAGCCATAGGTGTCCTACGTTCTTGAGGGTGGTCTTGAAATGTCCGGGGTGGCTGAAGCTCATGCGCGCGCTTTGAAAAGCGAAGCCTACACGGACGGGGGCGCGGAAGGCAAGCGGCCCGGCGTGAAAGAGCCGTGCTATCATGCGCGTGTCCTTGAATCGCCAGCGCGGGAGAGGCATCGTGTTCGGGAAGAAGGCCATAGAGTGCCCCGCGGGGGAGTGGACGACACTCATCCGGTCGCGCTTCGCGCAGATGCCCGCCGTCTGGGAGGTCAGCCTGCACGCGTCGGACGGGGGTGAGGTCGGCGGCGAGTTCGAGGAGACGAAGTCGCGCTGGATTTTTCGGGGCCAACCCACGAGCGGCCCACTCCGCGAGCGTTTGACCTTCGAGCGCGGCTACTGGAACACGTTCTACACGGTGCGGATTCGCCCGCGCTCGTCGGTCAGGGCGGAGATTAGTTAAAGGCAATTCTTAAAAAAAGGAGAGGACAGAGAAGAGTATGAAGAGAAGTTTTTCGGCAGTCATGTTGTTGTCACTGGTGTTTCTTCTGACGGGCACGGACGCGGCGGCGCAGCGGCGCATTAGCTTCAAGCGCGGCTCGACTTCGGCGAGCGTGAGCGGCAGGATCGGCGTGAATCGCGGCGTGGCCGGGGCGAATTACCGCAGCTACGTGGTACGCGCGGGGGCTGGACAGACCATCTCCGCGACCCTCTCGTCCGGCAACGGCCGTGTCTGGTTCGTCGAAAACGACCAGACCTCTTACAGCATCAACACCGACGGCGCGCGCGACTACGTCATACGGATTTACAACGGCGGCGCGAACAGCACGAACTACACACTCACCGTTTCGATTCAATGAAATAATTTGTTAGCGGCTTTGCGTGAGATTAATTTCACGCCAAGCCGCCAAGACGCAAAGGGAGTTGAGTGATGAAATGGCTCCGATTGGTCTGCCTGTGCGTGATGGCGTTTGCGGCGTCGCCGGCAGTATTGGCACAGGGAAGTGAAAAGGTCTTGGCGCTGCCGCGGCTCCTGAGCGTGCGGGAGCAGCAGGAGGTGCGCGAGCGTTGGCTCAAGACGCGGCTGGACACGATGCTGCTCCCGATGATGCGCCGCCACAAGATCAAGATGTGGATCGTCGTCAACGAGGAGTTTCACCCGGACCCGGTCACAGCTTACGTCGCGCCGCCAATCCCTTACCAGGGTCGCCGCGACTACTTCATCTTCACAGACCGCGGCACGGACAAACTCGAACGCATCGCCTTCGTGCGCTACAGCGAAGAGCACCTGAAAAACTTCTTCGAGGTCGTGAACCCGCCGGGAGGAAAGGAATACTCCAACGCCCTGCGTAAGCTCGTCGAAGAGCGCAAGCCTGAGAACATCGCGCTCAACACTGGTGGCACGCGCGGCGCGACCGGCGGCCTGACGCACGACGCTTACAAATATCTGGAGGAGACACTGGGGCCGGAGCTTGCCAAACGTTTCGTTCCCGCCGCGCCGCTGATCGTCGAGTACATGGACACGCGGCTGCCCGACGAGCTTGAGCACTACCGCGCGGCCGTCGAGGTGACGGACATCCTGACCCGGCGCGCGCTGTCGAACGAGGTCATCACGCCCGGCAAGACGACCGTCGGCGACGTGCGCTTCTGGTTCCTGCAACAGGTCAACCAACTCGGCCTGGATGTCTGGTTCCAGCCGGACCTACGCGTCCAGCGCCAAAGCCGTGAGACTGCCATGCTGCATCAGTTCCTGGACGTCGCGCCCGAAGCGACCGTCATAGAGCGCGGCGACGTGCTCCACATAGACTGCGGCGTCAACTACATGGGTCTGAGCACGGACTGGCAGAAGATGGCCTACGTCCTGCGGCCCGGCGAGCAGGACGCGCCCGAGGGCCTGAAGCGTGCGCTCACGAACACGAACCGGCTTCAGGATGCGCTCTTCAAGTTCATCAAGGCGGGCGCGTTCGGCCACGAGGTCTACGACGCGACGATGGCCGAGATGAAGCGCGATGGCATAGAGGCCATGATCTACTCGCACTCCGTCGGCAACCAGGGGCACGCCCTCGGCGCCAGCATAGACTTCCGCCGCCCTGCCGCGGGTGCGCCCACAGAGCCCGCCTTCCGCGAAGGCTCTTACACCTCAATTGAGCTGAACACGAGCACGGCCGTCCCCGAATGGGGCGGGCAGAAAGTCACCATGATGATGGAAGACGACGCGTATCTGACTCCGCAGGGCATGCAGTGGTTCCGCCCGCGGCAGACGGCGTTCTATCTCATACGCTAGAAAGATGGAACAGATGAGGCGTGTCTGTTTTTTACTCCTGCTGTTGTGCGTCGGAGCAGTCGTCTCGAAGGCTGAGGCGGCGGCGCAGCGTTCCTTTGACGTCCTACATTACGAAGCGCGCGTGGAGCCGGACATCGCGCAGAAGACGGTCGCGGGCGAAGTCAGGATAACGTTTGTCTCCCGCGCGGATAAATTAACGGCAGTCGAGTTTGATTGCGGCGAGTTGACCATCAGGGCCGTCCGCGACATCGGAGAGGATCTCAAATTCACGCGCAACGGCGGCCGCCTGACGATAACTCTGTCGCGGCCCGCGAAGGCGGGTGAGTGGCGGCGAATCGTAGTCGAGTATCGGGGCGCGCCCCGGCACGGAATCAGGTTCTTCCCAGAGCGGGAGCAGACCTACACGGCCTTCTCCACCAGCCAGTGGATGGTCTGCGTTGACGCGCCCGAAGATAGGGCGACGTTGCGCCTCGTGCTCATCCTGCCGGCGAAACTCAAGGCGGTCGCCAATGGCCGGCTCGTCTCCAGCCGCGCCTGGGGCGAGGATAAGACGGCGCACGAATGGATGGAGGAGAAGCCCGTTCCCACTTACACCTACGGCTTCGCCGCCGGCCCCTTCCGCGAACTCACAGAGAGGCGGGGCAGCTTGAGCCTGCGTTACCTCGCCGCGCAGTTTTCAGACCAGGAACTGAGCCGTATTTTTCGGGACACGGCAGACATGGTCAGCTTCTTCGAGGAGCGCGCGGGCGTGCGATACAGTGACCGAACTTACACGCAGGTGTTGGCTGAGAGGGGCTACGGGCAGGAGATGAGCGGCTTCAGTGTGATGGGCGAGGGCTACGGGCGCGACGTTCTGGCGAACGAGAAGGAGATCTGGCTCGGCGCGCACGAGCTGGCGCACCAGTGGTGGGGCAACATGGTGACGTGCGTCAACTGGAACCACTTCTGGCTGAACGAAGGCATCGCCACCTTCATGGCCGCCGCATACAAGGAGCGCCGCTTCGGAAAAGAAGAGTACCTGCGCGAGATCGAGTCGAACCGGAAAAATTACGAGCGCGTGAGGGACGCGGGTAAAGATAAGTCGCTGGTCTTCCCGGACTGGTTACACCCGACCGCCGAGGACCGCACGCTCGTCTACGACAAGGGGGCCTACGTCATACACCTGCTGCGCGAGGAACTGGGCGAGCGCGCCTTCTGGACGGGCTTGCGCCAGTACACCCGCACCTACTTCGGCAAGTCCGTCACGACCGCAGATTTTCAGGCCGCGATGGAGCGCGCCAGCGGAAAAAATCTTTCAGCCTTTTTCAATAAGTGGGTCTATCTGAAAATGATGAATGCGAAATGAGGAATGATGAATTAGAAAGCAGTCGTCTTTAATTCATCATTATGGTTGCTGCCGGCAAGAGCGGCTCGTCATACGAGGTTTATGCTTTTCAGGATAGCCGTAAAGCGTTGATCTACTCTCAGGCTGTCATAGAAGGGATCGCTTTTCAGCATTAACGCGTAGGCATTGCGCTCCTCGCCCGCTTTCTCCAACCAGCGGAGCGTCTCTTCCTGAGCCCCGATCCTCAGGTAGGCGCGGGCATAATCTATCGCCGGGACGTACTCGCCCCTCTCGACTCTGGCCTCCATCCGTTCGAGCTTCCCACGCGCCGAGGCCCGCACCGCCCCATTGAAGCCTTCTTCGGCGTAGGCACGGCCGAGAACGGATGCGAGTTCCGCATCCCCTGAGAGCGTCAATGCCTTCTGCCACGCGGCCATGGCCTCGTCGTACATCCCCTTCTTCTCGTAGGCGACGCCGATGTCCTGGTACACCGCGGCGTCGTTCGCGTCCAGTTCCAGGGCCTCGCGGTACTGCCTGACCGCGTCCTCGTAGCGCCGCGCGTGGTAGAACCTGGCGCCCTGATTCCAGTGGAAGCGGATCGAGAGTGGCTCCAGCTCCAGCGCCCGCTGGCCCTCGGCGACCGCCTCGTCGAACCGCCCCAACACCGTCAGGAAGATTGAGTAGTGGCTGTGCGCCGCCGCGAAGTTCGGGTCCAGATTGATGGTGCGCTTAAACGCCCGCTCGGCTCCGGCCCAGTCCCGGTAGTAGACCCACTTCAGCGCCGCCAGCCCGTTATGGACTTCGGGCAGGGTGTCGTCAAGCTCCTGTGACTTCGCTATTGCAGCCTCCATCCTCGGCCACCCTTCGTTCGGCGGCATCATGCCCCACGAAGAGGCGAACCCGTAGAAATAGGACAGACCGCAGTAGCCGAGCGCGTAGGTGGGGTCGGCCTCGACCGCGCGCTGAAAGAACTCGCGGCTCTTGCGGAACTCCTCCGGCGTGGTCTTGAACCAGTAGTAGCGCCCCTTCAGGTACAGGTGGTAAGCCTCCGCGTTTTCGGTGTGCCGCTTCAGCAGCGCCGCCTTCTCCCTCCCCAGCAACTTTACTTTGAGCGCCTCGACGACCGCGATGGTGATCTCGTCCTGAACGTCGAAGATGTCTCGCATCTCCAGCTTCCTGTCGTAGCGCTCTGACCACAGGTGATAGCCGCTGGAGGCGTCAATCAGTTGGGCCGTGATGCGCAGTTGATCGCCCGACCGCCTGACGCTACCCTCCAGGATCGTATTCACCCCCAGGGCTGCGCCGATCTCGCCGACCTTCACGTTCTTGCCTTTGAAGTAAAAGGCGGAGGTGCGCGCCGCCACCCTCAAACCCTCGATTTTCGCCAGCGCGTTTAAGAGTTCTTCCGCCAGCCCGTCACAGAAGTACTCGTTCTCAGGGTTGGCGCTCAAGTTGGTGAACGGCAGGACGGCGATGGTCTTGCCGGAGACGGCGGGGGGTTCCGTGCTCGCGCCGACCGCCTTCACTTCGGCGGCGAAGCCCTTGAGGAGTACCAGCCATGACCAAACTTAACCGCTTCGCCTACGCCCTCGCCTTTTGTTTCGTACTCATCCTCAACGTCCAGGCGCAGACGCCTACAGTCTCCACGGTCAACGTCACGCCCGACGAGCAGAGGGTGCGCATCTCTTCTGTCGGCGACGTGCTCGACATGAGAGTCGCCGTCAGCGACGAGGCGGGCGACATCGTCTTCGAAAGCGGCCCGATCACCGGCGAGCATCTGGATTGGACGATGCAAGGTGACAGAGGCACACGCCTCCCCGCCGGCTCCTACACGCTGACGGTCACCTACCGCACTTCATCGGGCAAGCTGCGCCGGAGGGTCGAGCAGGTGCTGGTGACAGCAGAGGCGGCGGGCAAAGCGGAAGAGCAACAGTCTTCGGCGCCTTCGCCGACGGCGGTCGGGGCGATCACGGGCGAGGGGGCAGCCAACCGCGTGGCGAAGTTCACCGGCCCTAATACAATCGGTAACTCCACGATTACTGAAGTCGGCGGGAAGGTCGGCATCGGCGTCACAAGCCCTGGGCAGAGCCTGCACGTCCTCGGCGCTTCCTCACGCCTGCGATTGCAATCTACTGGCGGGCCCTCTCTCACCACGACGGAATACGTGACGAATAACCGCTTGTGGCAGACCGGAGTGGGAGGCTCGACCGCTGCCAACGGTGTAGCCGGCAAGTTCTTCGTCTTCGACCAGACGGCCAGCCAGTACAGGCTGGTGGTGGACACGGCCGGCAACTTCGGTGTGGGGACGACCGCCCCGGCCTCGAAACTCACGGTCAACGGCCAGCTCCAAATCCTAGGCAATGGCAACGGCATCAAGTTCCCGGACGGTTCGATTCAGACCAAGGCGATTGCCGGGACGATCAACGGGACGGGGACGGCCAACCGGCTGGCGAAGTTCACGGGGCCGAATTCGTTCGGCAACTCCAGTATTGCTGAAGTCTCGGGCAACGTCGGCATCGGGACGGCTTCTCCCGTCTCGAAACTGCACATAGTGTCCACCGTCTTTAACCAGCCGCCGCGCCTGCAAGCCACTGGGACGGAAACTTTCGCCGCCGGCTGGGACTTCTATCACGGGACGACGCCGAAAGGCTACGTCGGAGTTCCTGGCGCAAGTGCCGGCGACCCCGCTCCGGGGGAGATGTTGTTGTACGGCTCTCCGGGGGTCAAAACCACTTTGTGGTCAGGGGGCGCGAGAAGAATCACACTTGATGAATACGGCGACATCGGCGTCAATCAGACCCCCAACATGTTCTGTCAATTCTGCGTGACGGGGGACATCTCGAACGGAGTCGCGCTCGGAGCCGATAACAATGCCCTTGGCCCCGGCAGCACAGCTCTCTACGCAGCTACAAATTCGGGTATTGCGCTTGGCCTGCGGACCAAGACGGGCGTTTTCATAGAGGGCTATTCGCCTACCGTTGCCACACGCAAGTTCCACATTAACCAAGACGGCACATACGTCGCCGGGTCAGACTTCGCCGAAGCGCTCCCCGCCCGCGGCGGCAAGACCGGCTACGAGCCGGGCGACGTACTCGTCCTCAGTTCGTCAGCGTCAGGCACAGTCGAGAAATCGAGTCGTCCCTTTGACACGCGCTTGGCCGGCATCTATTCGACACGACCGGGGATGATCGGCGCGGAGAAGGGCGGCGCCTCGCGTGTTGACGAGGACGATCTGCCTGTCGCCATCGTCGGCATCGTGCCGACGAAAGTTTCGGCAGAGAACGGCACTATCCGAGTGGGCGACCTGTTGACGACCTCTTCTACTCCGGGCTACGCGATGCGCTGCCGGGGTGGTCAGAGATGTGTGGGCGCGATTGTCGGAAAGGCTTTGGAGCGACTGAAAGGGAGCAAAGGGATTATCAAAGTACTAGTGATGCTGCGTTAAGGCCGAGTAGAATTACCGCCCCTCTTGCCTGCGCCTGAAGTAGAAGCGCTCGGCCGTGACCAGGAGCGCGAGCAGGAGTGTGATGGCGGCCGAGAGCAGGCAGAACTGGCAGAAGGCTTTGATGACGAACGCCTGTAGGATGAAGAGGTAGACGGAGACGGCGAGCATCAGGACGACGAGAATGAGCAGCAGGTCGCCCGCCTTGCGGTAGTCGAAGGCCGCGAGCGTCGCCAGGCTGAAGGCCGTGAAGTAGGCGAGCGCGCCTAAGCCGGAGAGCGGCAAGCCCGCGACGGTCGCGTAGGAGCTGCTCAGCACCTGCTCGCAGCCGCCCGTGATCGTGCAGGGCACGCTCCGACCCGCGAGGTGCTCGACCGTCAAGTAGATCGAGTCCGTCAGGCCGACCACGGCGAGCAGCGCCGCGACGCCGAAAAGAATTGTGCCAGGCTTTATTTTGGCGGCGGGAACGTCGGCCGCCTCTTCCCTGACCGTCACGGTCGCCGCCTTCGCCTTCGCGGCTGGACTCTTAGACTTCTTGCGCTGGCTCATTTACTCCTCTTGCCGAGCATGAAGTCCAGCGCCATTCGCAGGCCCTCTGGCGTGTAAGCTTCGGGGCGCAACATGCGGCCGTTGAGGAAGAGCGTGGGCGTGCCCTCGACTTTGGCCTGGACGCCGCGCTGGGAATCCGCCTGGACGCGCGCGGCGACCGCGGGGCTGTCCAGGTCGCGGTTGAAGCGGTCAACGTCGAGTCCCAGGTTGCGCGCGTACTGAAGGAAGAACGGGCGCGCGTCCTCGGCCGTAGACCAGCCAGCCTGGTTCGTGTAGATCAGGTCGTGCATCTCCCAGAAGCGGCCCTGAAGGCTGGCGGCCTCCGCCGCGTGCGCGGCCAACTGCGCGTGTTTGTGGCCCTGTAGCGGGAAGTGGCGGAAGACGAAACGCATCTGCTCGCCGTACTCCTTCTCCAGCTTCTTCAACTCGTAGAAGAGGACGCCGCACGAGGGACACTGGTAGTCGCCGTACTCTTCCATCGTGATCTTGGCGTTCGCGGGGCCGCGGACGTGCGCGCCCTCCGCGGACGGGGCTCCCGGCTGGGAGGGCGTAGCCCTCGGGCCGCCGGCCGGCTGGAAATTGGGTGTCGGCGACGCGTCGGCCAGCGACTCGGAAGCCGTGACAGGCTTCTTCGCAGAATTGTAGAGCGTCAGTCCGACTCCGACTGCGACGGCGAGCACGCCGCCGATGATGATGAAGGGTAGGTAGCGTTTCATCCGTGTGATTCAGAACTCCTGATAGTTTTGGGCCGGGGCGCCTGTGGCCGGCGGACCCGCGGCCTTGACGAAACGCATGATAGCATTATTCAATCCAAACCCTGAACGTAGGCGGTAAGAAAGATTCAAAGGCACGCATGCGCGCTCTCATCACAGGCATCACGGGACAAGACGGCTCTTACCTGGCCGAGCTCTTGTTGGAAAAAGGTTACGAGGTCTACGGCCTCGTGCGCCGCGCCAGCTCCATCAAGAGGTCACGCATAGACCACCTTACGCAGGCCGCGGACCGGCCGATTCATCTGCTTTACGGCGACATGAACGACGGGATTTCGCTCAACCGCACCGTGCGCGAAGTCCAGCCCGACGAGGTCTACAACCTCGCGGGCCAGAGTCACGTCCGCGTCAGCTTCGAGATGCCCGAGCACACGGCGAACATAGACGCGCTCGGGGCCTTGCGCCTGCTCGAAGCGATCCGCGAGGTCAAGCCCGACGCGAAGTATTACCAGGCGTCGTCCTCGGAGCTGTTCGGAGACGCCGTTGTCTCGCCGCAGAACGAGGAGACGCCCTTCCACCCGCGCTCGCCCTACGCCGTCTCGAAACTCTTCGGCTACTGGATGACGGTCAACTACCGCGAGGCTTACGGGCTTTACGCCGTCAACGGCATCCTGTTCAACCACGAATCTCCCAGGCGTGGGGAGAGTTTCGTGACGCGCAAGGTGACGCTCGGGGCCGCGCGCATCAAGCTCGGCCTGGAGCGCCGGCTGACGCTCGGCAACCTGGAGGCGCGGCGCGACTGGGGCTACGCCAAAGATTACATGGAGGCGGCGTGGCTCATGTTGCAGCAGCCCCGCGCGGACGATTTCGTCGTCGCCACGGGCGAGGCTCACAGCGTCCGCGAGTTGCTCGACGAAGCTTTCGGCTATTTGGATTTGGATTGGCACAATTACGTCGAGACGGATGCGAAGTACCTGCGCCCTGCTGAAGTCAATTCGGTGGTCGGCGACGCGGCGAAGGCGCGCCGCGTGCTCGGCTGGCGGCCGCGGACCTCATTCCGTGAGCTGGTGAGGATGATGGTGGACGCGGACCTGGCCGCCGCTCGCGCCGAAATCAATTCATCACACTAACCCCGCACGCCCAGGCATCCCTTGGGCTAAAAATCTACATCTCTACGTCTGACGAAGGGACAATAGAAGAACCTCGCGCAACAAACAGACTCGCCGGAGTGTGTCTCCCCAAACCACTTATCTACCTAACTACGCTTGAGGAGGTTGTATGTCGTCACACACTCGCCAAACTCTACCCGCCGGGATCAAGTTTTTCCTTGCGCTCCCGCTCCTCCTGTCCGCCCTCGCCGGGACGGCGCTCGGTCAGTCGGGCGTCTCGTCCGCCGCAGACTCGCGCACGCGCTACCTGGCGGAATCCGGGGTGCTCCCCACCTCACGCGAAGTCGCCGTCGAAGAGATCATCAACTATCGCCGCCACCAGATCGCGCTCCCGAAGGCCGGCCAATCGGTCGCGATGGACTTGCGCTGGGGCAGCGCACAGGTCGCGCCGGGGCAGGAGGCCGTGATCCAGATCGGACTCACCACGCCGCTGGCGATTGACCGCGAGCAACTGCGGCCCGTCAACCTCGCGCTCGTCATCGACAAGAGCGGTTCGATGGCCGACGAGGACAAGATGTCCAGGGTCAAGGCGGCGCTGCTGACGATGATCGGCCAGTTGCGCGAGTCGGACATTCTCTCCATCGTCGTCTTCGACTCGGAGGCGCAGGTGCTGATGCCGGCGCAACCCGTCGGCGAACGCGAAAGCGTCAGGCGCTTCATCCGCAGCATAGAGCCCGGCAGCTCGACCAACATTCACGCGGGGCTGATGCTCGGCTACCAGGAGGCGCTCAGGAATTACCGGCGCGATCAGACCAACCGCGTCATCCTGCTGACGGACGGCATCGCCAACACGGGCGTGACGGAGCCCGATAGGATCGCGCGTGCCTCGCTCACCTTCAACGAAAGAGGGATAGACCTCTCGACCATCGGCGTCGGCCTGGACTTGAACAAAGACCTGCTGCGCCAACTCGCCAAGAGCGGGCGCGGGCTCTTCCACTTCGTCGCCGACGCGCAGGACATCGATAAAGTCTTTCTCACGGAAGTGCAGAGTCTGATCTCGCCCGTCGCGACGCAGCCGAACGTCGAGATCGATTTCGACCCTGGGCTGGAACTGGTTCAGCTCTACGGCTACGAGCCGCAATTCCGCAGGGGCGGCGTCCAGCTCAAGCTCGACAACATGAACAGCGGCCTGACGCAGGTCATCATGTTGCGCGTGCGGCCCGCGCTCTACGTCGCTGACCGCTCGCGCCTCGGGGTGAGAGTCCGCATTGGCTATTACGACCTGTCGCGCAAGCGGCGTGTAGTCGAATCGGATGAGTCATCGGTCGTGGTCCGTGAGGGCGCGCCCGCGGACGTGCTGGAAGACGGCGAGGTGGAGAAGAACTACAGCATCGCAGTTTTGGCACAGTCGATTCGGGACATGGCGGCGGCCTCTGAGGCCGGGCGCTTCCGCGAGGCCGAGAACCTGTTGACAGCCGCGATTGCCAAAACTTCACTGCGCTACCCGAACCTGGAAGACGAGGACATCAGGCGGACACTCTCGACCGTACTGAAGTACCAGGAGGCCCTCCGCAGACAGAACCAGCGCGCGAACACCAGGCGCGGGTGTTAGAAGACTATCCTAACGCTGAATGTTCGGCACGTTGGACTCACCGCAGAGACGCAGAGGACACAGAGGTTGCGCAGAGAGTTGAGTCAAGCCTCTGCGCCCCCTCTGCGCTCTCTGCGTCTCTGCGGTGAGTCTTATCTGCCAGACACTCAACTCTCGAACCCACAGGCCACTTCAGGATTTGGACTATTCTTTTTTCGGCTGTAAACTCGTCCCCGTCACAACGATGTTGGAGGGGGAAGCCATTCATGCGCGATTCTTTCACACGCGGGCGCGCGTTGCTGTGCGCGACAGTAATCGTCTGCTGCGTCGTCGTCGTTCATAACGTTACCACCACGAGCGGCATGAGCAACGGGGCCGAGCAATCATCCATCGCTACTGCCGGGCCGAACCCGCTGCTCACCAAATGGAGCGGACCCTACGGCGGCGTCCCGCCCTTCGATCAGGTGAAGGTCGCGGACTTCAAGCCCGCGCTCGAAGCCGGGATGGCGGAAAAGCTCTCCGAGGTCGAGCGCATCGCCGCCAGCACGGAGAAGCCCACCTTCGACAACACCATCGCCGCGCTCGAACGCACGGGGCGCTCGCTCGAACGCGTCCAGACCGTCTACGGCGTCTGGGGCTCCACGATGAATGGGCCAGAATTCCAGGGAGTCCAGCGCGAGATGGCCCCGCGCCTCGCCGCCTTCAACGACCGTATCACACAGAACGAGCCGCTCTTCCGCCGGATAGAGGCCGTCTACAACTCGCCCGACAAGTCTAAGTGGGTGCCCGAGCAGCAGCGCCTCAGTTGGCTCTACTACACCAACTTCGTGCGCGCCGGTGCGAAGCTCAAGCCCGAGGCCAAGGCGCGTTTGTCAGAGATTAATCAGCAACTGGCCGGCCTCTACACGCGCTTCGGCCAGAACTTGCTGGCGGACGAAACGGACCAGTTTCTTGTCATCAAATCGGAGACAGAACTGGCCGGGCTCCCACAGGCCGTGCGTGACGCCGCGGCTGCGGCGGCCGTGACGAAGAAGACGCCGGGCGCGTGGGTCATCACTAACACGCGCTCCTCCGTTGACCCGTTCCTCACTTACTCCGACCGCCGCGACCTGCGCGAGAAAGTCTGGCGCATGTTCGTCAACCGCGGCGACGGCGGCGGCAAGACCGACAACAACGCCCTCATCACGGAGATTCTGCAACTGCGCGTCGAGCGCGCCAAATTGCTCGGCTACCAGACGCACGCGCACTGGCGTCTTGAGAACACAATGGCCAAGACACCTGAGCGCGCGTTGGAACTGATGGAGGCCGTCTGGAAGCCCGCGGTGGCGCGCGTCCGCGAGGAGGTCGCAGACATGCAGAAGCTCGCGGACAAGGAGGGCGCGAAAATCAAGATCGAGCCGTGGGATTACCGCTACTACGCGGAGAAAGTCCGCAAGGCGCGCTACGACCTTGACCAGAACGAGGTCAAGCCTTACTTGCAGCTCGAAAAACTGCGCGAGGGCATGTTCTGGGTCGCGGGCGAATTGTTCGGCTTCAACTTCACGCCGCTGACGAACGTTCCCGTCTACCACCCTGACGTGCGCGTCTGGGAGGTGACGGACAAGGCCACGAAGCGGCACGTAGGGGTGTGGTACTTCGACCCGTACGCGCGCGAGGGCAAACGCTCCGGGGCGTGGATGAACGCCTACCGTAGCCAGGAGCGCAACGAGGGCGACGTGACGACCATCGTCTCGAACAACTCGAACTTCGTGAAGGGCAAGCCGAATGAACCCGTGCTCATCTCGTGGGACGACGCCGAGACGCTCTTCCACGAATTCGGCCACGCGCTCCACGGCCTCAACTCCAGCGTCACGTACCCTTCACTTTCTGGCACAGCCGTCCCGCGCGACTACGTCGAGTTCCCGTCGCAGCTCCTTGAGCACTGGCTCTCGACGCCGGAAGTCCTACAGAAATTCGCCGTCCACTACCAGACGGGCAAGCCCATCCCGAAGGAACTGGTCGAGCGCATCGAGCGCGCCTCGACCTTTAACGAGGGGTTTGCCACGACTGAGTACCTGTCGAGCGCGCTCGTGGACATGAAGCTGCACCTGGCGGGGGAGCGCAAGATCGACCCTGACGCCTTCGAGCGCGAGACACTGGCACAATTAGGAATGCCCGCGGAACTGGTGATGCGCCACCGCACGCCACAGTTCGGCCACGTCTTCTCGGGCGACTCGTACTCTGCCGGGTACTACAGCTACCTCTGGTCGGACGTGCTGACGGCCGACGCGTTCGGCGCGTTCACAGAAGGCGGCGGCCCCTACGACAGATCGGTCGCCGCGCGGCTCCGGCAATACATCTTCTCCGTCGGCAACACCGTTGACCCGGCCGAAGCCTACCGCTCCTTCCGCGGCCGCGAACCGCGCATCGACGCCCTGATGCGCAAGCGCGGCTTCCTGCCGAAAGACACAAAAGAGGAAGGGAAGCGCCCCGCGAAATAACACGGAGGCGACAAAGCGGCTTCAGTTCTTTGCGCCTCCAGCCTGAGATTAAGATTTCAGGCTGGAGGCGCAAAGGGTTTTAGCGGCTTCGCTTCGTCTCTGGAATTTATCGGCATGCGAGAATAGAATGGCTGGCCTTAGGAAGATGTTGCGCAAAGAGAGTGACAACGCAGGGAACGGGAACGCAGCCGCGCATAATGGCCTCGCGCGTCTGCTGGCCGGCGTGGGGCGCGAGTTCTACGCGCGCGGGTGGGTGCTGGGGACGAGCGGGAATTTCAGCGCCGTGTCGGTCGCGGAGCCGCTACGCCTGACCATCACACCCAGCGGAGCGGACAAGGGGGCGCTCACGGCCGCGAGCCTCTTGCAGATTGACGCCGCAGGCAAGGTCGTGCGCGGGCGTGGGCGGCCTTCGGACGAGACGCTGCTGCACCTTTCAGTCGTAAACGTGCGCGGGGCCGGGGCCGTGCTTCACACGCATTCAGTATGGAGTACCTTGCTCTCGGAAGCTTACGCGCGCGAGGGGCAATTAATCCTCGAAGGCTTCGAGATGCTGAAGGGCCTGGCGGGGGTGCGGACGCACGAGCACCGCGAGCGCCTCCCCATCATAGAGAACTCGCAGGACATGACGGCGCTCGCGCGCGCACTCGAAGAGAGTTTAGAAAAACACCCGGACGCGCACGGGGTCTTGGTGCGCCGCCACGGCCTCTACACCTGGGGAAAAGATTTGGCGGAGGCGAAACGCCACGTCGAGATTCTGGAGTTTCTGCTCGAAGTCACGGGGCGCGAGTTTTGTGCCAGTGGCCCGAAGGAGAAAGTGAAGCATGGCAATCGTAAGAATACCTGACGAGGGCAAGACCCTGCGCGACGAAGCATCGATTCGCAGCCACCTGGAGAGTATAGGCATAGGCTACGAGCGCTGGGAGGCGGCGCGCGAAGTGGGAACGGACGCGCCGCAGGAAGAGGTCCTCGCCGCCTACGCCGAAGAGATCGAGCGGCTCAAGAGGCTCGGAGGCTACGTGACGGCCGACGTGATTGACGTGCGCCCGGAGACGCCGGGGCTGGACGCGATGCTGGCGAAATTCAACCGCGAGCACTGGCACGACGAGGACGAGGTCCGTTTCGTCGTCCGCGGCCACGGCCTCTTCCACATACACCCGGAGAGCGGGCCGGTCACTGCCGTGGAGGTCGGGCCGGGAGACTTGCTCACGGTGCCGCGCGGCACGCGCCACTGGTTCGGCCTCTGCGCCGACCGCGACATTCGCGCCATACGGCTCTTCC
This sequence comes from uncultured Acidobacteriota bacterium, assembly GCA_963848875.1. Taxonomy (GTDB): domain Bacteria; phylum Acidobacteriota; class Blastocatellia; order Pyrinomonadales; family Pyrinomonadaceae; genus QHXM01. The sequence goes on along the minus strand of CAWKFJ010000004.1, from coordinate 318,302 downwards.
AGGACGCGGCCGGCTGGACGCCTCATTACACGGAGAGCCGCGCCGACGAAGGCTATCAGCCCGTGTGCCTCGGCCCGGCTTATGTGCCAATTCAGTCCGAGGCCGTGTGAGCCGTTGAAACTTTCCATGTTGGCACAGCAGACACGCGCCGTCCTATTGGACATAGAGGGGACGACCACGCCCGTCGAGTTCGTCTACGAAACCCTCTTCCCCTTCGCGCGCCAGCACGTCCGCGAGTTTATCGAGCCGCGCCTGGATTCCCCGTTGGTGCGCGCGGACGTGGAAGCCTTGCATGAGGAGCGCCGGGCCGATTTAGAAAAGGGAATTGTGCCACCCACCTGGCGCGAGGACTCCACCGCCTCACTCGTAGAATCCGTGGTGAGCTACGTCCACTGGCTGATGGATCAGGACAGGAAGTCACGGGCGCTGAAATCGCTGCAAGGAAAAATCTGGGAAGGAGGTTATCGCAGCGGACAGCTTCGCGGACAGGTTTACGCGGACGTGCCGCCGGCGCTGGACCGCTGGAAGAAGCAGGGGAAAGGAATTTATATCTTCTCGTCCGGGAGCGTGCTGGCACAGAAATTAATTTTCGCGCACACCACGGAGGGAGACCTGACGCCTTACCTCGACGGCTACTTCGACACCACGACGGGCGCGAAAGTGAGCGCCGCCAGCTACCAGTCAATCGCCGAGAAGATCGACGCGCCCGCTGCCGAAGTCCTGTTCGTCTCCGACGTGACGGCCGAGCTCGACGCCGCGAAAGTCGCAGGGATGATGACCGCTCTCTGCGTGCGGCCCGGCAGCCGCGAACCCGAACAACCCGCTCACCCGGTCGTCCGCACGTTCGATGAAATTTTCCCGGAATAAACAGACCCCGCGCGTCACACGAAAAGACGCGCGGGGTTTGTGGTAAAGGAAGAACCCGGTCTGGAAATTACCTGGCCGGGTTCTTCTGTCAGTTGGGTTATTGGACCGCCACGTCGTCAATGCGGAATGACGACGGCAGTGTGATGTCGTTGGTGCCGCGGAACTGAATCCTCACGGTCTGTCCGGCCCACGCGCCCAGGTTGTACGGCCCCCTCAGCACGTAAACGCCGGCTGTGCCGCTGTTCTGGTTGCTGAACGTCGCCAACGTGCCCAGGAGCGTCCCAGACGTGCTCCGCACCTCTATGAAGAGGCGGTCGAAGATGGGATCGCCCGTGGCCTCGCTGGTCGTGATATTGAGCCAGAAGTTGAGGTTCGCCCCGCCGCTTGGGATCGTCACCGTTTGATAGAGCGTGCCGCTGGAACTGTTCACGCCGTTGATAATCATGTAGGCCACGCCGCTGTGCGGGTAAGCGCCCGTGCTGCGCGTCACCTGACCGCTGACGACCCACGGCGTCGTGCCGGTCTCGAAGCCGGGGTTGACTATGAGATTAGTGCCGCCTCCTGTGCCGGCCTGCGTCACCGTGAAGGTCTGACCCGCGATGGTCATAGTACCGTTGCGCGAGCCGGTTCCGCCGTTGGCGGCGACGGAGTAGTTGACCGTGCCGCTGCCCGTGCCGCTGCTGCCGGAGGTGATCGTGATGAACGAGGAGTTGCTCGTGGCCGTCCACGCGCAGCCGGCCTGGGTCGTCACGCTGACGCTGCCCGTGCCGCCGCCAGCCGGCTGGCTGGAGCTGGTCGGGCTGATCGAGAAGGTGCAGGAGCCGCCGCAGTCGGTCGGAACGTTAAAGGCCGCGGTGTGCGTCGTGCCGTCGTTGCCGACTGCCGAGACGCCCATCCCGTGGCGCGCGAAAACGGTCCAGATCATGCAGCGGTTCGCGCTGCCGTTCAGGTTCTGGTCGGCTGACAGGATGCCGTCGCGCGCGTTGAGGAACGAGGGCCTGATCGGCGTGAACTTCATGCCGTTGAGCACGATGTTGTCCGTGATGGCCGCGCCCAACTGCGTGCGCAAATCCCAGAGCGTCGCCGCCCAGACTTCGCCGTCGTTGTGAACCGCGCAGCCGCCGGCGCAAACGTCCGCGTAGGAATCGTGAACGGGGTTGGCCGGGACCGTGTAAGCAGCGCGGCGGATGCCGGCCGTCGCGTTGTTGGTGACGTACTCGCCCACCAGCCCGTCGCCGTTGATGGTAATGGCCCAATAATCAGACCAGCCTTCGCCCATCGCGCCCGACTGCGTGCCCTGTAGGGCGGTGCTGCCGTTGCCGATCAGGCGGTTCGAGATGCCGTGGCCGTACTCGTGAAAGACCACGTCGCCGTCCACCGAGCTGTCGCGGTCGGGGTTGGGCGAGGTGAAGAGGTATTGCTGCATGCGCGGGCGCTGGCCGTCGGGCGGCGTGGCGAAGTTCGCGTTGTTCGTGCCGGAGCCGTCCTGCGCTTCGGCCCTGACGGAGTCGTTGCCGGTCCCGCCGCGCCCGTAGTTGTTGGTCTGGAAGTTGCGCGAAGTCTCTGTAAAGCCGAGGCTGTACGAGAAGTCGTGCATGATGTTGTTGTAGTAGAAAAGATTGGTCACGACCGCCGCCTGCTGCGTGCGCGGGTCAACGGTGGTCGAGAACGGGAAGGTGAAATTCTGGTCTGGCGCGAAGGCGTGGCCGTTCGACAATCCTGTGCCATTATTTGCGTCGGGCGCGTTGTCCGCGTTCGTGTCGAGGTAGGCTTCGACGTTGTTGCCCGTGGTCACGGTCGAAGTGCCCATCCAGCCGGCGCTGGTATTAATGACCGTGTCGCCGACGAAGGAGACCAGTTGGCGCGCGCCCTTGTCCGGCGCTTCGGTGTAGACTGTGCCCTGCGCCTCGAAGACGTAGAGGTTGCTACGCAGAAGCAGCTCGCCCGTGTTCGCGTCAACCAGCATCTCGTACCATTCGGAGGGGCCGACCTCCGCGTAGACGTGATAGGCGAAGCGGGTCGTGTCGCCCACGCGCACGACGTTCAACTCCGCCAGCACGTCTTCGTAGCCACCCTGCAAGGGGTTCTTGTAAGAAGCAAATTCGGTCTTGTACTTGCGGTTAGTGACTCTGGAGAACGAGGGGCTGACCGCGCGCCCCGCGTGCTCGAAAGCCTTGGCGATGCCCTGCGCCTCGGAGAGCGTCGGCGTCGTTTTGACCTTCTGATTGGTGACGAGGAAGCCCTCGCGGACGGAGAGGACTTCGCCGCTTTTGCCGACGACGACCTGCACGTGGCCCTCGAAAACTTTATAGCCGTTGACGGTCTGCACGTAGTCTAGGAAGGTCGTCCCGCGGTCGTTGTCCTCCTTGGTGCGCTTGAGGGTGGCGACGCCGGCCGGCGTCAGCGATAAGAGTCCGGCCCGGCTGCTCAGGAAATTGCGTGCGATGCGGTCGGGAGTGTCAGCCTGTGGCCCGGAAAGCGCACCGCCGTCGATGAAGAGATTCTTCATCGCGCCGGTTTCGTTGACGACGGCGCGCAGGTTCGCGGCCGCTTCAGGCTTGAGGCCGGCGCGGAACTCGTCAAGGGCCGAGGCGCGCGCCGGCACGTCCGCAACCTTGCTCGCGGCCGCTGCCCGCCTGCCCGCGGCGGAGCTGAGGTCGCGATCTGTGAACTCGCCACGACCTGCGAGCCTCAGGTCGAAGTTAGGAAGTCCGGCCGCCTTGGCCGGAGCGGGTCGGGTCGGCGCGCCTTCATCCTGTAGGGTCGAACGCCGCGCGTCCGATTTCGTGAAAGGGAACAATGCCGCCGCCAACAGGGCGGCGCCCAGCAGTCCAAAGAATAGTCTCTGACGCATTATTATTATCTTCCTTCCTTAAGTTAGGTGGAGGTGTAAGGCAACAGGTCGCCCGGTTATCCCCCCGGCGAAAGGCGTAAGCCAAGCTTTCGCTACGGGCCGATTGAGGTCTTGCCTTAACGTTAAGGTTACGCGGCGATCAGGCACACCGCACGTTCTCGCCTGTTGATACACGGATGGAAGAGGTCGGCTTCCAAACGTCTGACTCGGTTCGTCTAGATTACGTCTGGGCTAGTCGGGGCATTGGCAAAGGCCCGCGGCCGTTGTCTATGAGGGCGCTAGAGTAGCAAATCAAGCGGCGGATGTTAAGCCGCGAAGGGCTTGCCGAGGGGAAAATTTTTTGGCTCAATTTTCATCGCCTCCTGGCGCGGGGGCGCCGTTGCTGTGTTACTTTGTCGAGGCGCGCATAAATCACAGAGGAGCAGTCATGCCAGATTCACGAACTCTACACGTTCGGCATTGTGCATTCGCGCTGGCCGCGGTCCTGCTTCTGCCCATTGCTATCGCACACGCGCAGCAGGCGGGCCTGATTCAAAACACGCAGGCGCGCAAGACCACCAGCCTCGACGGTCTGTGGCGCATCATCATAGACCCTTACGAGAACGGCTATTACGATTACCGCTACGAGCCGAGCCCCAACGGCTACTTCAAGAACGCCAAGCCGCAGAGCGAAGGCGACCTCGTCGAATACGACTTCGACACCTCCGACACGTTGATCGTGCCCGGCGACTGGAACTCGCAAGATGAGCGCCTGCTCTTTTACGAAGGCACAATCTGGTACAAAAAATCTTTCGACTACCGGAAGACGCAGGGCACGCGGCTCTTCGTACACTTCGGCGCGGCCAACTACTTGACGGACGTGTATCTCAACGGCGAGAAACTCGGCCGGCACGAGGGCGGCTTCACGCCCTTCAATTTCGAGGTGACGGATAAAGTCCGCGAGCGCGACAATTTTCTGATCGTCAAGGTGGACAACAAGCGCCGCCGCGACGCCGTCCCGACACTGAACACGGACTGGTGGAACTACGGCGGCCTCACGCGCCAGGTCACACTTATCGAAACTCCTGCGGCCTTCATACAGGACTACTCCGTCCAACTCGTCAAGGGCACGCTCGACCGCGTCGGCGGCTGGGTGCAAATCAACGGCGCACAGCCGGGGCAAACTATCACGGTCGGCATTCCAGAGGCGGGGGTAACGCGCAACGTGGCTGCCGGAGCGGACGGACTGGCCCGCTTCGAGTTCAACGCGCGCTTGCAACTCTGGTCGCCTGAGAGGCCGAAGCTTTACAGCGTCATCATCGAGTCCGGCGCTGACAGCGTGCGCGACCAGATTGGATTCCGCAGCATAGAGGTGCGCGGCACGGAGATTCTGCTGAACAAGCGGCCACTCTTCCTGCGCGGCATCTGCATTCACGAGGAGGCTCCTTTCCGCGGCGGCCGCGCCTTCAGCCAGGAAGACGCCCAGACCTTGCTTGGCTGGGCCAAAGAGCTGGGCGCTAATTTCGTCAGATTGGCACATTATCCGCACAACGAGCTGATGATTCGTGAGGCGGACAGGCTAGGGCTCTTGGTCTGGTCGGAAATCCCCGTCTACTGGACGATCCTCTGGGAGAACCCTGCCACCTTCGAGAACGCGCGCAACCAACTGACGGAGATGATCACGCGCGACCGCAACCGCGCCGCCGTCGTCATCTGGTCTATGGCCAACGAGACGCCGGTAGGCGACGCGCGTCTGAGCTTCCTTAGAAGGTTGGCCGAGCGCGCGAGGGAACTGGATTCGACGCGACTGATTTCGGCGGCGATGGAGCGCCACTACGTTGACGAGCAGACACAGATGATTGACGATCCGCTCGGCGAATACCTGGACGTGTTCGGCTGTAACGAGTATGTCGGCTGGTACGACGGCCCGCCGGAGAAGGCGGACACGTTGGTCTGGAAGAGTAAATATCAGAAGCCCGTCATCATGACGGAGTTCGGGGCCGAAGCTCCTTACGGACTGCACGGCCCGGCCACACGCCGCTGGACTGAAGAGTTTCAGGAGAAGGTGTACGAGCGCCAGATCAGGATGCTGAAGCGAATCCCTTTCTTGCGCGGCACGAGCCCGTGGCTCCTGATGGACTTCCGTAGCCCGCGCCGGCCGCTGCCCGGCGTGCAGGATTTCTACAACCGCAAAGGACTCATCTCCGACCGCGGCGAGAAGAAGAAGGCGTACTACGTGTTGAAGCGTTTTTACCAGGAATTGACGGAGACGTCTGTCGCCCCGCATGGGGCCGCGGGATATTAACTGCTAAAGCTGACGAGAATTTTCCGATGGACATCAAATCATTCAATCCGCAGTTCATGAAAATCGGCGTGCTGACCGCGGCGCTTCAGGAGTTGACGCCGCGCGAGGTAAGAGACGCGGACCCCGACCGTGCAATCGAAGACTGGGCGGCCTTCGCGCGTGAGCTGGGCGCGGACAACATACAACTCTCGGCGGCGCTGCACCCGTCCGAGGCGGACGTGCCTGCGGAGGCGATGCTCGACCCCGTAGCCAACACGCTCGACCTGCGCGAGCCTTTCAACCAGGAGCGAGCGCGCCGCGTGCTGGCCGCTTTGAGCGAGCACAAGATCGGCCTTTCCGACTTGGGCTACTTCGACAACATGCTCCACGAAGTTCCCGCGGTCAGGAGGAAGAAGCACGAGTTCATGCTGCGCGTCTTCGACGCGGCGGCGCTCCTGGGCGCAGACGCCGTCTGCGGCTTCGTCGGCCGCAACCAGTCGCTCAGCATGGAGCAGAACCTTTTAGACTTCAAAGACAACTTCGTCCCGCTGTTGAAAGAGGCCAGGGCGCGCGGCCTGACTTACCGCGTCGAGCAGTGTCCTATGCCTGGATGGACGACCGGGGACAACTTTCACAACAACATCGCCTACACGCCCGGAACCTGGATCGCGCTCCACCGCATCTGCGAGGCCGCGGGCGTGGGCGATCAGTTCCGCATACATTACGACCCTTCGCACGCCATCCTGATGGGCCAGGACACGCGCTCCATCTTTCAGTACCTGAAGGACGAGGGCTACGCGTTTCTCATCGGCGGTTTTCACGTCAAGGGGCAGGTGATTGACGCTCGCGGCGTCGCGGCGTGGGGCTACGGCGGGCAGACCGTCGGGCGCGGCGACTGGGTCCACGGCGAGCCGTCGGACGAGCCTGCGGCTCAGGCCAAGGCGTGGCTGAAACAGACCGTGCTCTGCGAACACGAGCTACCCGGCACGGCGCGTCACGATCCGCTGGCCTACCTGCAAAACCGAACCGTAGACTGGCTCGATCATCAACTCGCCGCACGCGAGCTGCTCAACCTGGACGTAGGCCGCACGCACCTCGTCGTCGAACACGAATACCCCAAGGCGCGGATTCAGGACCGCGAGCGACTCAAGCCCATCCTGCAAGGCTCCATCGCCTTCACACGGAAGATAGACGAGGCCGCCGCCTGCATGTACGCCTTACAACACGAGGTCCTCCCCGCCCAAGACATCCCCGCACAGGGCATCGGCCGTGAGCCATACCGTTCGTGAAGACAAAAGCGCGGAACCAATAGCTCAACCCTTTGCGCCTTACGTTTTCCCTTTGCGCCTTTGCGAGAAACAGCCGTTCACGCAAAGGCGCAAATAAAGAAAAACCAAAGGCGCAAAGGGTTGAGGCTTTATACCTCCTCCCAGCCTTTGGAGGTTGCGGCCCGTTCGATTGCGTCGAGGACGCGCTGGTTGCGCACGCCGTCGGCGAAATTCGGTGAGGGGAGTTTCTGCTCGGCGACGGCTTTGACGAGGTCTAAGACTGTGTGCGTGAAGGTGTGCTCGTAGCCGAGGACGTGGCCGGGTGGCCACCAGCCGCTGACGTAAGGGTGGCTGGCGTCCGTGACGGAAATCGTCCGCCAGCCGCTGTCCGACCCCTCTTCGATGTAGACTTCGAGTTCGTTCAAGCTCTCTATATCGAAAGCGAGGCTCCCTTTGCTCCCGTTAATCTCGAAGCGGTTGTAGTTCTTGCGCCCCGTGGCGAAGCGCGTCCCCTCGATTGTGCCAATTGCTCCGTTTTCAAACCTGACCACCGCGAGCGCCGCGTCGTCAACATCCACAGGGGCCAGCTCCCGGCTGCCCTCCGCGACGGGACGCTCCATGATGAAGGTTTTGAGCAGCCCGGAAACTTCCGCGATTTCGCCGACCAGATAGCGCGCCAGATCAACCGAATGAGAGACGAGGTCGCCGAGCGCGCCGGAACCGGTGCGGGCTTTCTCCAGCCGCCAGACGCGTGGAAAGACAGGGTTGACGAGCCAGTCCTGTAGGTACGTGCCGCGGTAGTGGCGGATTTGGCCCAGTTGCCCTTCTTCAATCATCCGTTTGGCGAGCGCCACCGCCGGCGCTCGCCGGTAGTTGTGGCAGAGCATGTGAATCACGCCGTTGGCTTCGACGGCGTCGAGCATCGCTTCGGCCTCCGGCAAGGTGTTGGCCAAAGGCTTCTCGCAGAAGATCACCTTCTTCTCGCGTGCGGCGGCGATGGCGACCGGCGCGTGCGTGTCGCCGGGCGTGCAGATGTCTACGACATCTATGTCCTTTCGGGCGACGACCTCTTCCCAATTAGTCGCGTACTCCTGCCAGCCGTAGGCGCGGGCGGCTTCACTGACGGCCGCCTCGTCGCGCCCGCAGATGACTTTCATCACTGGCTCGCAGGGCAGGTCGAAAAAATGGCCCACCTGCCGCCAGGCGTTGCTGTGTGCCTTGCCCATAAAGCGGTAGCCGATCATGGCAACGTTCAGTCTCTTCATGAGGACGTGCTTGTAGCACACCGGAATGTTGCAGGTAAAGATTCGTGATAACATGCGCGCGCCATTGCCCATTCCAAACTCGGCGGAGGTTTCCGCTTGAACACTAACCGTAGTAAGACTCTGACGGGGCGTGAGCTGCTGCTCATGCTCGTCGCCTTCGCGGGCATCTTCGTTTACGGACTCTTGTCGGCGCTCCCAGGGTCCGTGCTCCCAACGCTCGAACGCAACGAGTACCTGCCGAACGACAAGGCCGTCGGCGCTTTTCTGCTGATAAACGCCGCCGGGGCCGTGCTGGCTTACATCCTGAGCGGGCCAGTGATTGACCGCGTCGGCAAGAAGTTCGCGCTCGCGGGCGGCGCAGGCTTAGTCGTCGCTTCGATGGCGGGCTTTGCGCTGACGGTGACGCAGGTCAGCCCCGGCGCGGCGCTCTTTCTGCTCTTCGGCTGCTCGCTGGCGCTGGGCTTCGGGGCCAACGCGATTGTCGCGGCCGGGCACGCGCTGGTGGCGGACGTGGCGGCACACTGGCGCAACTCCGCTCTCAACCTGCTGGACATCTGCTTCGGCCTGGGGCTGGCCGCGCTGCCGCTCGTCGTCCAACGGATTCAACAGCGCGGCGGGCTGGGGCTGGTCTTCTGGTCGCTCGGCGCGATTGGCGTCGCGTTGCTGTTTCTGATCGTCGCTCCGCGTTTCCCGACGCCCGCGCACCCGGAGGCGTCTGTGCTGGGTGGTGCGAAGGAGCTTTTCCGCAAGCCTTCGTTCTGGCTCCTGGCCTTGGCGCTCTTCATGTACGTTGGGGCGGAGGTCTCTGTCGGCAAGTGGGTCGTGACCTTTATGGAGCGGGACGCGAGCCTGCTCGCGGGCTACGGCTTAGACCCTGCGCGATTGCAGGGACTCGCGCGGTCTGCGCCCGGCGCGCTCAGTCAGTTCTTCGAGACGGACCCGGCGGGCATTCTAGTCGCCAATTACGCGCTGAGCACGCTCTCATTTTTCGCCTTCGCGCTGCTGGCCGGGCGGCTCGTGTCGAGCTTCCTGCTCGGCCGCTCGCGCGTCAACAGCTTCGTGCTCCTCACCATTGGCTCGCTGTTGACGACCGCTGCCCTCATCGTCTCCTTTACCGCGGGCAGTCCCGCAGTCGTCCGCGCCGGACTCATCGCCGCGGGCTTCGGCATGGGGCCGATCTTCCCGACTTCTGTGGGGCTGGCCTCGTTGATGACGCCGCGCACAGCGGGCACGGCGATAAGTTTGGTGATGGGCGTAGGCTTCGCAGGACTGCTGCTCATCCCGCCGGCGGTCGGCTTCATCTCGGCGGCCGTGGGCGGCGAAGAGGGCGACGTGCGTACAGGTTTATTCGCGGTGATCGCCGCGTCCGTCATCATGCTAGTCCTGCACGCCGTCCTCACCTTGCGCGAGCGCAGGCTCGCGTCGATGAGCGAGGCGGAGCTTGAGGCGACGGCAGCGAAAGCTGAATGAGTTTTTTCCTGCCACGACACAGCCGATCATTGCTCGCTCAGGGGCGCGTCCTTCTCAGTGGTTAGGCGTTCCAGGTGGGCCCTGCCCCAGAGGCGTACGCCCTCGACCAGAGGCAACACTGACCGCCCATAGTCGGTCAGCGAATACTCCACTGGAGCAGGGACCGCGCCCTTCGGATGCCGCTGGACGATGCCGTCCGAGGCAAGCTCGCGGAGTTGCTGCGTGAGCACCTTCTGCGAGATGCCGGACATCTCCCGCCGCAGGGCCGCGAAGTGTTTCGGCGACTCAGCCAGCCAGTAAACGATAATCAATTTCCATTTACCGCCGACCGCCGCCAGCGCGGCCGTCAACGGACACCCGCTAACCGGATTGGGGCGCCCGAAGCGAGCATGGTTACCTGAAAGTGCCTTCTTGATTGAGTTCATAGGTCAAATTATATTCCATCCAGACGAAGTTAGAAGTCAGGCCAACCCACACTATGCGTGAGGAGATATAACATGATCGTCGGAGTCCAACGCTATCGAATCAAGCCGAAGCCCCGCGGCGGGTTCATCCTGCTGCGAACCTTACTCCTGCTCTCCGGCCTGGTTCTCATCTTGCAGCCACTTCAAGGATTCGCGCAATTGAGGTCAGCCGCATCGGGAACAAGTCTCCTGCAAACGCAGACGGATGGGCGCCACGATTTTGACTTCGAGATTGGTACTTGGAAAACTCACCTCAGGCGCCTCCTGAAGCCCTTAACCGGCTCGACTACCTGGGTCGAATATAAGGGTGTCACCGTCGTGCGAAAAGTTTGGAACGGTCGCGCTAATCTGGTTGAGCTGGTTGCAGACGGGCCGGCGGGCCATTTTGAAGGCTTGAGCCTGCGTCTATACAACCCCGAATCCCGACAGTGGAGCCTCAATTTCGCAAACATCAACGGCGGCGTGATGACACAGCCCACTATCGGCGAGTTCAAAAATGGGCGGGGCGAGTTTTTCAGCCAGGAAACACTCAACGGTCGAGCTATTTTCATTCGTTTTGTGATCTCGGATATTACTCCGAACTCTTGCCGATTTGAACAGGCATTCTCAGACGATGGGGGCAAGACTTGGGAAGTGAACTGGATCGCTACCGACACACGAGTGAAAGATTGACCGAACCAAAGAGGTTGCAAATGATTGTCGAAGTCCGTAGCTACAGGATCAAGCCGGGACGCCGTGCGGAGTTCATAGAGCTTTTCCAGACGCGCGCCGTGCCTGCGTTGCGCGCACACGGGATGAAAATCCTGGGCCCTTTGCTAGACCTTGAGAACCCCAACAAATTCGTCTGGCTGCGCAGTTTTCCTTCTCTGGATGAGCGGGAGCGTATGAGGGACGCTTTCTACGAGGGTGAGCTGTGGAAGAACGAACTGGAAGCCATCGCCATGCCGATGCTTGAAAGTTACGACGTTATCCTGTGCGAGACAGCGCCCGGCTACGTGTTCGACGGGCCGCGCGAAGAGGCTTGACGATTTTGGGCCAAAGTCCGCGGTCACTTCATGTCCATGTTGCTGATGAAAGCGAGGCTCTTGCCGTCGGGCGACCAAGAGGGGACGTTGATCGTGCCCTGACCGCCGTAGACGTAGGCTATGACTTTGGGCCTGCCTCCGCTGGCGGGCATCAGGCGCAGGTAGACGTGCTTGTAGAAAGGGTGGTCGGTCGGATTAACGTCCTTCTGAAATGACAGGAGCGCGATCCACTTTCCGTCAGGCGAGATGTGCGGGAACCAGTTGTTGTATTCGTCGTCCGTGACCTGCTCCTGGCCGCTCCCGTCCGGCTTCATGCGCCAGATTTGCATACGGCCGGTGCGCGTGGAGTTGAAATAGATGTACCGGCCGTCGGGCGTGTATTCGGGTCCGTCGTCCAGGCCGTCGGCCGTCGTGAGCCGCGTCTCTTCGCCGCCCTCAGCCGCTATTTTGTAGATGTCTAACACGCCGTTTCTTTCGCCTGTATAGACCAGGAATTTGCCGTCGGGCGACCAGCCGTGAAGATAGGACGGCCCGTGTGACGTGACTCGCCTAGGCTTGCCGCCACTGGCGGGGAGGACGTAGACGATGGACTTGTTGTCGTCCTCTTTGCTGTGGTGGCTGATGCCCATCAGCTTGCCGTCGAAGGAGAGCACGTGGTCGTTGTTATTGTTGACGGCGAAGTCCGTGTTGACGAGCGCGGGCGACTTGCGTGCGAGGTCGAAGCGGTAGAGCCGGCCGTTGCTGTTATAGATGAGGGCCTTGCCGTCGGGCGTCCAGTTGGGAGCCTGTAGCGAATCCGGCGCGGTGTGGATGATTTTTCTTCTCCCGCTCGCAAGGTCTAAGATTTCAAGGTTGCTCCCAATATAGTCTCTGTAGGGGACGAAGTTTGCGGCGGCCGGGACCGTGACGCGTACGTCGCGGAAGACTGCCCGCTCAACCACCTCTTTATTGTGTGAGCAGACGAAGAGGCCGACGTACACCTCGTCGGCGAGCGCGAGGCCGGTGACTTCTTCGGTCACGAACGGCTCGCCGAAGCGCGCGACCGACATGAGATACTTATCGCCACGCCTTTCAAGCTGAAGCACGTCCGGCGCTTTGACCAGGGATTTTACTTCCTCCGTGTCTGCCCCTTTGGTTCTGCGGAACTGTAGCGAACTGAGGCCGTCGCCATGGACAACGGCGCTGGCGTGCGCGGAGTTTGAGTCAAGGTTTGAGCGCACCTGCCAGCCAATCTTCCTGTGCGGGTCAACGCCGCGGCCGACGAACTGCGCCCGCGCCGTCAGAATGAAGTCCCCCTTCATGCGTTTCCACGCGAAATGAAACTCGTCTTCGCCGCCCCACATATTTGTGCCAGAGCCCGCGACCGTGTACTCGTCTTTCGCGGCGTCGTAGACGACTGAGCCAGGGTGAAGAACCTTGCCAACGTCGGCCTCGCCGTCGAACGCGCCGACAGCTTTACGCTGCGCGGGTGGCAGGCTCAGAGTTATTGGCACACACAGCAAGATTGTCAGGATGAGCGCGGCTGTTTTCATATTCGAGAAAGCTGTCTTAGAGTTGGATGGAAATATTAGCAGGTTTCGCAAGCTAATGGGAGAAGTTGATGAGCGGGCAAGATAGGAAAGATGTCAGGCCGGGCGCCCATGTCCGCATAGTGTTGAAGCAGGATCAGCGCACGGGCAAGTTGACGAGCGGCACGGTCAGGGACGTGCTGACGAAATCACCACACCACCCGCACGGCATCAAGGTCCGCCTCGAAACGGGTGAGGTCGGCAGGGTCAAAGAGATTGTCGAAGAAGGCTGAGCGCCTGCGGTGGGAAATCACCAGCGCGCGGAGTCGTCGTCGATCAGCTCGGGCCAGGCTTCCTCTTCCTGTTGGTCGTGCTGCTCGATGATGGCTTCGGCGCTGCTCAGATTTTCGGCGAGCCGTGCGTTCTCGCGCTCAAGTTCAGTGAGGCGTCGCTGGAGTTGGCGGTTCTTGGCTTCGAGCGTCATCAGGGAGATAAATTCCATCCCGGCGACGCAGGCCAGCGCGAGTGCGAATATAAAAGCCAGGTAAACCATGATGACGGAAAACTCTTCTAGTCGTTAAGCCTTCTTGCCGGCGCGGGCTTTGCGGCCTTTGTGACTCGGCCGCTTCTGCTTACGCCGGAAACGCTCAGCGGCCTCTTCTATGAGCCTGGCGGCCTTGATGGGGCCGAAGCGTCCGAGCGGCACGAAGGTCTTACCCTTAATCTCGTTGTAAGAGACAAAGAAGTGCTCGATCTCGTCGAGCAGCGTCTTGTTGAGGTCCGCGAGCGTGCGGACCTCTTTGTGCGTGCGCGAGTCAGCGGCCACAGCGATCAGCCTGTCGTTGCGCGTGTACGTGCCGTCGCGTTCTGTCTGCTCCGCTTCGATGACGGCGACGACGCGTGACGGCACGAGGCAGCCAGGGAACGCGGGCTCGTCCATCAGTAGCAACACGTCCAAAGGGTCGCCGTCGCCGCCGAGCGTCGAAGGGATGAAGCCGAAGTCGAAAGGGAAGACCGCGCCCGCCGGCAGCACGCCCCCCAGCTTGAAGAGGCCGTACACTTCGTCGTAATTGAATTTGTTACGACTCCCTTTCGGCGTCTCTATGATGACGTGCAACTCGCCGCCCTCATCAGCATAGACGCAGAGTCCGATAACGTCCCCATTCATAAAGTTGGCCCAAAATTCATTTCGTGACGCGGATGACCTGAGCGTCACGCTCGCCTGTGATCTTCCAGCCGGCGTCTGTCTTTCGCCAGCGCAGCTCCTGTACGACCTCGCCGCTGCGTGGGCTGACGCCGGCAAAGTCCCAGGACTTACGAAAGCGCATCGTCGCCGTTTGCCCGTCGGCGCTGATGTCCGTCTCGGGCTCGCTGACGCGTACTTCGATGTTAGACGCCGCTTTGAGCAGGCGATTCTTCTCGGCGCGAACCGCATCATGCGACAGATTGCGTTTCTGGTAAAAGACGCTGACGGTCTGCGTGTAAAAAGTCATGAGTCGGTCTGTGTCGCGGCTGTTGGTTGCCGCGACCCACTGGTCTAGCGTCGCACGCAGCTCTGTGCGCGCGTCGCGCGGCGGCTCATTCGTGGGGGCCTGGCGGTTGACTGTGTTCGAGTCTGGCGTCGGACGGTTGCCAGTGGGCGCAGGGCTATCAACCTGCGTTCTGGGCCACAAAAACCAGAGGGCGACGGCGATGAAGCCGAGCAGGAAGACAGAGACGCCGAAAATGATTAAAGGCTTTCTCGAAACCGGGCCAGAATGTTCGCGCTGCGGCTCGGAGGGCTCGCCGGCTGAAGGGATGATGACAGGCACGCTCTGAGGGACGACTGCGGGCTCAATGGCCGCCGGTTCCGGCGCGGCGAATCCCTGGACTGAAGGGTCTTCCTGGTTTTCGAGAACTGAGGAGTGTTCGAGTGTTGGGCCGCCCGTCCTGTTCGTTGCGCCTTTCCTCGTCCCGAAAGCTTTGGTCTCGCGCCCGTCGTCGCCCTGCGCATGGCGCGGCGCAGGCTCGGGCGCTGTGGTCGTCGTGACTGCGTTAGCGTCATACGCCGCGGCGGTGGCGGCCGTCAATTCGCGTGCAAACTCCGCAGCGGAATGGGGCCGCTTCTCCGGGTCTTTGTCCAGGACGCTGCACAGAAAATCGTTAAGCTCAGGGGAAGCGTCGGCGCGCACTTTGTTGATGGAAGGCGGAGGCTGTTGGATGTGCTTGATGGCGATGGCGGTCGCAGACGGGGCGTCGAACGGGGGGCGGCCCGCGAGCATTTCATAAAGAATCACACCCATGCTGTAGATGTCCGAGCGCGCGTCCGTCTTGTGACCGGAACACTGTTCGGGCGACATGTAACGCGGCGTGCCTATGAGTGAGCCGGAAGAAGTGAGCCCGCCGCCCGTCGTCGAATACTCCTTCAGCTTGGCGACGCCGAAGTCTACCACTTT
Source organism: uncultured Acidobacteriota bacterium (assembly GCA_963848875.1). Taxonomy (GTDB): domain Bacteria; phylum Acidobacteriota; class Blastocatellia; order Pyrinomonadales; family Pyrinomonadaceae; genus QHXM01. The sequence goes on along the minus strand of CAWKFJ010000004.1, from coordinate 302,883 downwards.
GGCGAGGAGCCGCCCGTCGTGGTCGCGCGCCAGCATGATGTTCGACGGCTTGAGGTCGCGGTGTACTATGCCACTGCGGTGCGCCACTTCGATGCCCGCGGCCACCTGTCGCCCGATCTCCGCGGCCTCCGCCAGCGACATCGCGCCGGCCGCGTCCATGTACTGGCGAAGGGTCTGCCCCTCGACCAGTTCCATGATGATGTATGCCCCGCCGTCAGGGAGCAGCCCGTAGTCGTAAGTGTCTACGATGTTCGGGTGGTTCAGCTTCGCGGCGGCGCGGGCCTCGCGGCGGATACGCTCAAGCGCGTCCGCATCCGCCGTGAAGTCCGTCAGCAGGAGCTTGACGGCAATCGGCCTGTCCAGGTCTACGTGCGTGCCTGCGTAAACAGCGCCCATGCCGCCGCGCCCCAGCAATCTGTCGAGGCGATATTTCCCGGCGATCATGCGCGAGCCCGGTCGCGTGGCGACGAGCGCGGTCTGGTCGTTGGCGCACGCGGCCGCGTCATCGTCATAACATCGCTGGCAGACAGGGCAAAGTTTCATCGGTTAAGTGGTTCGCCGGGGAACAATCCGGGGCCGCTATTTTACCCGAAGAAGACTTCGGCGACTCGGTAAATCTCTTCGTCCAAACGGCGCGGTCCGCCCACGGCTTCTTCGAGCGGAACGCTGCTCATTCGGCTTCCGTGGAGCGCGGCCATGCGCCCGAACTGCCCGGCCCTGACCATCTCATATGCCTTGATGCCCAGGCGCGTGGCGAGGACGCGGTCGAAAGGTGTAGGGGAGCCGCCGCGCTGCACGTAGCCGAGTTTCGTGACGCGCGTCTCGATGCCCGTGCAGTTCTCAATCTCGCCGGCCAGCACTGTGCCAATTCCGCCGAGACGGTCGTGGCGGTAGATGTCTGTCTTGAGCTCTGGCGGGAGGAAGTCCTCGTCCGGGTGCGGGTGCGCGTCTTCCGCGACGACGACGATGGAGAAGGCGCGGCCCTGCTCCTCGCGGTGTTTCAGCATCTCGCAGACACTCGACAGGCGGAAAGGGTGTTCGGGGACGAGCACGACGTCCGCGCCGCCCGCGATCCCGCCGTAGGCTGCGATCCAGCCAGTGTGACGGCCCATCACCTCTACGACCATCACGCGGTGGTGAGACTCGGCCGTCGAGTGGAGCCTGTCCACCGCGTCCGTGACGACGGTGACGGCCGTGTCGAAGCCGAAGGTGAAGTCCGTGCCGCGCACGTCGTTGTCAATCGTTTTGGGGACGCCGACGACTTGCAGGTTATGGTTGCGCCAGAGGTCCAGGGCCGCGGCGAGGGAGCCCTCGCCGCCGACGACAATGGTCGCGCACAGATCGAACTTGTGCCAATTCTGCTTGACCAGCTCAATCGTCTGCGGGTTGTCCGTGGGGTTGAGGCGCGAGGTGCCGAGGATTGTGCCGCCGCGCGGGAGGATGCCGGTCACGGAGGCGCGCGTCAGCGGCTCGACGTCACTCTCGACCAGGCCGCGCCAGCCGTTCTTGATCCCCAGCACTTCGACCTCGTCACGGAGCGCGCGGCGCACGACGGCGCGGATGACTGCGTTCAGACCTGGGCAGTCGCCGCCCGCCGTGAGAATTCCTATTCGTTCGCGCATCGCCAAGAAAGAAAAGCCCCCCTTCAAGCTGGTGAGAGGCAAGGGGCTCAAAAAAAGCCGGCCCGCCCGCAGCACTTGAGCCCGAAAACTCGATTAATTGCATTCAGGTGAAAGCGCATCCTATAATCGCGCGGCGAGAGCAACCGTGTCAAATTAGTTGTCCGAAAGCGGCTCGTGACAGGCCGCAGGGGGAATCTTCTTTTCGTGTCGGTAGGGGAAGCGCCGCTCATCCTGAGCATCGAGACGGCCACGCGCGCGGGAAGCGTGGCGCTGACGCGCGGCGCACGCCTGCTCGCGGCGCGCGCGGGCGACGCGACCGTTTCCCAATCGTCGCACCTCTTGCGGTACGTCGGCGAAGCTTTGGAGGAAGGGGGCGTCGCGCTCGGCGAGATAGAACTCTTTGCGGCGGCCGTCGGGCCGGGCAGCTTTACGGGGTTGCGCATCGGGCTGGCAACCGTGAAATCTTTCGCCGCTACACTCGGGCGTTCGTGCGTTGGCGTGTCCTCGCTTCACGCCGTGGCGCGCGCGGCAGGCGAGTCAGAAAGGACGCTCGCGCTGCTCCCGGCCGGGCGCGGGGAGGTGTTCGCGCAACTCTTAAAGGTTGACGGCGCGGGCGACGTGCATCAATTGGAGGAGCCTGCCCACGTGACGCCGCGACGCTTGCTGGGGAGATTCGGAAATGTACGGCCACTGAGGTGGGCGGGCGATGGCGCGCTCGCTCACGCCGAGGCCATCAGCGCCCAAGCCCTCTCCGCAGGAATTCCATTTTCGCAGGACGGCGAAAGTGCAGACTGGACTCTTGCCGCGCCCATTCAGATTTTGGCACAGGAAGTCGCGGGGCTGGCGCTGCTGCGCGTGCGCGCCGGGGAGGTAGTGGCTCCTGAAGAATTGCGCGCCGTCTACGTGCGCCCTTCCGACGCAGAGCTGAGCGAACGATGTCGAGAATAGGGAAGGCAACCGAACAGGAGACAGAGTTCTACGTGGTCCGCATGACTGAGCACGACCTGCTGGAAGTCGTGGAGATAGAGGAGGCGTGCGGCCTGAGCCGCTGGGGCTGGGACGCCTACCACGCGGAGCTGACGGAGAACAGGAGTTCCATCATGCTCGTCGGGCGTTTAAGCGGGGAGCGGGGCGAAGCGCCAGGGCGCAGAGTGCAGGGATTCGTCGCCGCGCGCCTGGTGGGCGGCGAGCTGCACATCAACAACGTCGCCGTGCGACCCGAATGCCGGCGGCTGGGGATGGCGCGTTCCTTGTTGGAGACTGCTATCAACGAAGCGGCGCGGGCCGGAGCACATGCGGCTTTCCTGGAAGTGCGCGCTGGGAACGAGGCGGCGCAGGCGCTCTACAAGCGTTGCGGCTTCAGGGTGGCCGGGCGGCGCGCGGGCTACTACGTGCAGCCGCTCGAAGACGCGCTCGTGATGAATCTCAGCATCCGAAGCCCAGCTTGATATGTCCGCGCCTTTTGCGTTAACATTTTCGCATCGCGATAAAGCCGGACGCCTCCAGAGCGGGACCGTCTCGGCGTAAGTAAACTACCGGCCAACGCACCACAAAGGAGGACTTCCGCCAATGGAAATGACCAACCCGGACAGCCTGAAAGAGCAACTGATGATGAGCGACCCTGAATTTCGCGAGCTGGCGCGCGAGCACGGTCGCTACGAGGAGCGCCTGAGCGAGCTGTCCGCGCTCACTTACCCGAGCGATGAAGAGCAGTTGGAGGAGATTACTTTAAAGAAGAAGAAATTAGCTCTCAAAGACCAAATGCATTCGATCATGTTGCAGCACCAGAAGGGGCAGGACGCGGGCCACTAGCCCGCCGGTTCGAACCGCAGACGAAAAATATTTCCCCGCACCCGCGGCTCGAACGAAACGGGGGCGCGCTCATCGAAAGCGCCCCCGTTTCCTACAGGGGCCGAAAAAAAGTGCGACTCTGATAGGTAGAACTTTTCTGAAGAGATAATCAACATCGTGGCGCGCGAAGGACTTTTTTACATCTTGATTCCGTTGTTGCTGGGGCTCGTCCTGTTCGCGCTCGGCTACTGGCCGGTGGCTGTTGTCTTCCTCGCCCTGGCCGGATTCATGGCCTACTTCTTCCGCGACCCGCAGCGCAACGCGCCGCCGGAAGCTGGCGTGGTCGTCTCGCCGGCGGACGGGCGTGTGACGCGCGTCCGCACCCTGGCCCCTGGCGACCCTGATTCTCCGACCGTCATCAGCATCTTTCTTTCGCCCTTCGACGTACACATCAACCGCGCTCCCATCGCCGGGACGATCAAGACCGTGACCTACACGCGCGGGAAGTTTTTGATGGCGACAAAGGAAGAGTCCAGCATGGTCAACGAGCAAAACGCGTTGACGATAAGGGGGGAAGAGTTGACCGTGGTGTGCAAACAGATCGCGGGCGTGCTGGCCAGGAGAATCGTGTGCTGGAAGCGCGCGGGCGATACCGTGGCGCTCGGCGAGCGCTTCGGGCTTATCAAATTCAGCTCGCGGACTGACCTTATCCTCCCGCCGAACGTCCGAGTGGAGGTGGCGGAAGGGGCGCGCGTGCGCGGCGGCGCGACTATTATCGGGAGGGTCTTGTGATGTCCATCGCACCCGAGTTGAGCGCGGAGCAGGAGACAGGTAACCCTGAGCGACGCGGGATCAAGAAGGGTTTGTACGTGATCCCCTCGGCCTTCACGGCCGCCAACATTGGCATGGGGTTCTTCGCCGTGATGGCTGCGCTGCGTGGGTTCCAACTCGTCGATGAGGGCGGCGCGGCCGAGATGCAGCGCGCGGCCGAACACTTCGACAACGCCGCCAAGGCCATCTGCTGGGCCGTCCTGTTCGACATGCTGGACGGGCGCATCGCGCGCATGACGAAAACGACGACGGAAATCGGCGTCCAGTTCGACTCGATAGCTGATGTCCTGACCTTCGGCATAGCGCCTGCTGTGCTGGCTTATGCCTGGGGCTACGGCTCAGCGCTGCCCGAAGGCAGTTGGGCTCACAAACTGGGCTGGTTTCTCTCCTTCATGTATCTGATGTGCGGGGCGTTTCGCCTGGCGCGTTTCAACGTTCAGGCCGCGCGTCCGCGCGTCATCGCGGAGGGGACCGGCAAGGTCGATAAGAAGAATTTTATAGGGCTTCCGATCCCGCCCGCCGCGGCGCTCATCGCGGCCATCATACATTTCGCGCCAAGGCCCCTGGTTCAATACGAGCCACGTCAGGCGAATCTTTATAGCGGCTTGATGATGGGATTGGTCGGCTGTTTGGGGCTTTTGATGGTCAGCACGCTGCGATATTCCAGCTTCAAAACTGTGGGGACGCGAAGCCGCAGCGCGCGACTGGCGATCCTGATTGTTGCAGCCGTGGGGATGCTCATCTATCTCTTCTCCGAATACGTGCTGCTGATTCTGATCGCGCTCTACGTCTTGCACGGGCTGCTGTTCAAGGTAGGCAGCCTGTTTCGCAGGCGCTCGGCCTGAAGAGGCGCGCCTGCCTTCTATTCTTCTTCTCTTACAACTTGCAGTGAGTTGACCCGTGGCCTAACTGGGGCGGGAAAAGGCCAGAAGCCCGTGCCGCGTTGTGACGAAGATGACTTTGCCGGCCGCGATAGGTGAGGCCGCCAGACTGTTATCCTCGCCGATTGGAAGACTGTTTAGCTGTTTGCCGTCGCGCAAATCAAGCACGACGCCTGTAGAGCTGGAAAGCGGTGTGAAGAGAGCGCCGTCGGAGGTCGTCAAAGGCTCTGCGGCCAGTCTCCCGGCGAGTTGACGCTTCCAGCGTCTGTCCCCGCTTCTAAAAGAGAGCAGATAGACGAAATTATCCAGCGAGGCCACCAGCAGACCGCTCCGGGTGGATGACACAGTCTGTACGCCCGCGCCCGTCCGCCGCCGCCATCTCTGCCGCCCGTCCGCCTCGTTGACCGCGTAAACAAAACCGTCCGCAGACCCAAAATAAACGACCCCTTTGAACACGACGGCCCGACCGTTGATCGCTCCGCGGGTCCGATAACGCCAGTTGATTTTCCCTGTGCTTTGACTTAATGAGAAGAGGGTTCCGTCTGCGCTCCCGACGTAGAGGTTCTGGCCGAAAATGGTTGGGTGGGATGCGAAGGGGGCGGAGTGCTGCATGATCCAGGCTATGTCCCCGGTTTTCTTACGCACCGCGTACACGCGACCGTCCAGGGACCCGCCAAAGAGATTTACCTCGTTGGCGACAAGTGAGCCGCGCAAGGGTAAGGGGAGAGGTCTTACCCAAAGTGTGATACCTCCCTCGCGGCCCAAAGCCCTTAAAGCCCCTGTCGAGTTAGCCGCCGCTCCTTCTCCGACGGTTTCGGAGGCGACATACACGCTCCGCTCGTCCGCTATGGGGGAAGAGGACAGCTCCCCGCCCAGGTCCGCTTTCCAGAGCAGCTGTCCGTCAGAGGCTCGTAAGGAGACGAGCAGTCCGGTCGCTAGCGGTAAATAAATGCGCTCGCCGTCTGTCGCGGGGGTCAGGTTGATAGTCAAGTCAGATTCATAAAGCCATTTAATGGTCAGCGGCTGGGAAAGAGCCGGTTGGTGCGCGTCTGCTTGTTCCGTCTGAGCGAAAACAAGCGGGGAGGGGAAGCGTGTGAGGGCGATCAGTAAGATGATGCTCCTGATGTAAATCCCTTGGTTCAGCATCTGATATCCTTTTCGAGGTTGAGGAATATCTTACACACATAGATTCAATCTGGCGAGACGCACGGTTTGTGGCAGGGTTGTGACTCTCAAGATTCCCTCATATAATCCTCTGTTCTGAAGTGTGCTGGGGCTGACATCCTAATTTTTTCGGAGGAAACTCTATTGAGTCAAAAAAATGGGCACGAAACTGTTCTGATTCTGGATTTTGGCTCGCAATATACACAACTGATCGCGCGCAGGGTCCGGGAGGCCGGCGTTTACTGCGAGATTCTTCCGTTCAATGTCTCTGTAGAGACCATCAGCGCCAGACAACCTCGCGGTCTGATACTTTCCGGGAGCCCCGCCTCCGTCTACAATGAGGACGCCCCGCGCCCGGACCCACGTTTACTGGACAATCTAGATTGCCCCGTTTTAGGGATTTGTTACGGATTGCAGGTTTTCGCGGCAGATTTAGGGGGCGAGGTCCGGCCTTCGCCCAGCAGGGAATATGGCTACGCGCGCCTGAAAATATTGGATTCGGACAGCCCGCTGTTTTCGGGCCTGCCCTCCGAGTTAGATGTTTGGATGAGTCACGGCGACCACGTCACCGTCCCGCCCCCAGGCTTCAAGGTTACCGCCCGAACCGATGAAGCGCTTAACGCTTTCGAGAGTTTAAGCAGACGCATATTTGGCCTGCAATTCCATCCAGAGGTGGCGCACACGCCTTTAGGCGCACAAGTCTTGAGGAACTTCCTGTTGAAAGTCTGCGGGTGCCGCGGGGATTGGTCACCGCTGGCCGTTATAGAGGAACAAGTTGAGAAAATCCGACGCCAGGTCGGCGATCAGGGCCTAGTCATCTGCGGTATTTCCGGGGGAGTCGATTCGGCCGTCGCCGCGGCCCTCGTCAACAGAGCCATCGGTGATAGGCAGGTCTGCGTCTTCATTAATAACGGCCTTCTAAGAGAGGGGGAGTTCGAGTTGACGACGGCCCTCTTAAAGCAAAACATGAATTTGAATCTCCACACGATACGTGCCGAGGAGAGATTCATCAGCGCTTTAAAAGGGGTCACGGACCCTGAGCAAAAGCGTAAAATCATAGGCCGCGTATTTATAGAGGCGTTCGAAGAGAAGGCTACGGAACTGGGGGATGTGCAGTTTCTAGTCCAGGGAACGCTTTATCCTGACGTCATAGAATCAGTTTCTGTCCGCGGGCCGTCTGCCGTGATCAAAAGCCATCACAACGTCGGCGGGCTCCCGGAAAAAATGAGACTGAGCCTGGTGGAGCCGCTACGTGAGCTTTTCAAAGATGAGGTGCGTGTCATCGGCCGTGAATTAGGTGTGCCGGAGGAGATTCTCCAGAGGCATCCATTCCCTGGGCCGGGCTTAGCCGTCAGAATTTTAGGTGAAGTCACGGCCGAGCGGCTTAGTATCCTCCAGGCGGCCGACAGGATTCTCGACGAAGAAATACGTTTCGCGGACCTATACCACTCGGTCTGGCAGTCTTTCGCCGTCCTGTTGCCGATTTCGACGGTGGGTGTCATGGGGGACGAGAGAACTTACGAGCGCGTTGTCGCTGTCAGGGCCGTCACCAGTGTGGACGGGATGACCGCTGATTGGGCGCGCCTGCCGCATGACATTTTGGCCCGCATCTCGACTCGCCTGGTATCCGAGGTCAAAGGGATTAATCGAGTCGTTTACGACATCAGCTCGAAACCGCCGAGTACGATTGAGTGGGAATAGCCAGAAGTGGACGCAAACGTTTCATGTGAAAGTTTTGAAGCATTTTGTGTCGCCGCTGCGTTGAAGTCTTTATAATAAACAGCCTTATTCCATTTCCCCTCCTGTTGGCCAAGATATAGAGGCTTCTCATTTCTTGGACACGTGATATAGTGTGCGCCGTTGCGTACCCGCCGGAGTCTGCGCCGGCCCATCATTATTTCAAAGTATCCTCTTGGCAGAAGGAAATCATGGATCAGAAGCGATTCGTACATCTACACCTGCACACCGATTACAGCCTCTTGGATGGGGCCATTCAGATCAAGCCGCTGGCTAAACGAACCGCGGAGTTGGGCATGCAAGCCTGCGCCGTCACGGACCACGGAAACATGTTCGGGGCCATCTCCTTTTACCGAGAGATGAAAGCGCAGGGCGTGAAACCGATCATCGGTTGTGAAGTCTATATCGCTCGCGGTAGTCGCAAAGACAGGGCCGGGGCGGCGGGCGCAGGAGAAAAGGCCAATTTTCATTTAATTCTTCTCGCGAAGAATTTGGAGGGCTATAGAAATCTGGTCAGGCTAACCTCCAGGGCTTATACGGAAGGCTTTTACTACAAGCCGCGAATCGATAGAGAGTTGCTCGCGGAGCATAGCCAGGGGCTGGTTGCGCTTTCGGCGTGTATGTCCGGAGTTCCATCAGCCATGTTGGCGCGGGATTGCTTTGAAGATGCCGCCTCGGCCGCCGTAGAGTTTCAGGAAATAATGGGAAAGGGTAACTATTTCCTGGAAATTCAAGAGCACGGCCTGGACGCCCAAAAGCGCATACGAAAGCCGCTGGTGGAGCTTTCGAAAAGAACGGGCGTCCCTTTGGTGGCGACTAATGACGCGCACTATCTGACGCCTGACGACGCCGTGGCGCATGACATCTTACTCTGTATAGGTTCCGGCAAGACCGTCAAAGACCCTAATCGTCTGCGGTACGGCTCGCCCAACTTTTACGTACGCTCGCCGGAAGAGATGTGGGAAATTTTTGGTAAGGAAATCCCTGAAACTTTGACGCGCACGGTGGAGATCGCCGAAATGTGCGACCTACAACTGCCGACGGGGATGAATTACTTGCCCAATTACCCGATTCCTCCGTCGGACCTGGGGCTATCCGCAGACGAATATTTTGAAAAAGTGGTGAGGGAAGGATACGAACGTCGTCGCGAGTTGGTTTGGGAAAGGCAGATTGCCAAAGGCACTTTGCGTCACTCTTTGTCAGACTACCAGGAGCGCGTCTCGCGAGAGATCACGATGATCAAGCAGATGGGCTTTGCGGGTTATTTCCTAATTGTCTGGGATTTCATCCGTTACGCCAAAGAGCACGGGATTCCAGTCGGCCCCGGCAGAGGCTCGGCCGCGGGCTCTTTGATAGCCTATTGCCTGGACATTACAGATGTTGATCCCTTGCAATATGACCTCCTGTTTGAAAGATTTCTCAATCCTGAGCGTGTCTCCATGCCGGATATAGACATAGATTTTTGTGTCCGTGGCCGCGGCGAGGTGATAAATCACGTGGCCAATCTATATGGCCGGGACTCTGTCTGTCAGATCATCACCTTCGGAACTATGGCCTCGAAAGCGGCAATTAAGGATGTGGGGCGCGCGTTGGATATGCCTTATGCCGAAGTTGATCGGATTGCCAAGCTGATCCCGCCGCCAATACGGGGGCGAAATGTGAGTATAAGTCATGCCCTGGAGCAGGTCCCGGAGTTGCGAAAAGAGGTTGAGAACAATCAGCGGGTGAGGGAATTAATTGATCTGGCCCGGCGCCTGGAGGGCTGCGCCCGTCACTCCTCCGTCCACGCCGCGGGGGTCGTCATCTCGCCAGAGCCGCTGCAAGAGCTGGTTCCGGTCGCTGTTTCGTCAAAAGATGAATTGACGACGCAGTACTCCATGTCGGATTTGGAGAAGACCGGGATGTTGAAGATGGACTTCCTGGCGCTAACGGCGCTGACTGTTATAAGCGACTGCTTAAAGACCGTTAAGCAATTGCTTGGCGTTGAAGTGGATTGGGCGGATATACCGCTTGACGACCCTGAAACAATGAAGCTTTTCGCGGAAGGCCGCACCGAGGCGGTCTTTCAGTTCGAATCCTCCGGAATGCAGGAGATTTGCCGGAAGCTGAAGCCGAAGGGGCTTGAAGATTTAGCGGCCCTCAACGCGCTTTACAGGCCGGGGCCCTTGGATGGCGGAATGGTGGACGATTTTATTGAAAGGCATCACGGACATAAAGCCGTTCGTTACATCGTGCCGGAAATGAAGGAGATTCTCAGCAACACTTATGGGATTCTAGTTTACCAAGAGCAAATTATGCAGTTAGCCCAAAAATTGGCCGGTTACAGCTTAGGCGAGGCCGATTTGATGCGGCGGGCAATGGGCAAGAAAAAGCGGGAGGAGATGGCGATTCATGAGGAGAAGTTCATTAACGGCGCTGTCGAGCGTGGGATCAAGCAAGATAAGGCGCAACAAATTTTCACCCTGATGGCTCAGTTCGCCGATTACGGCTTCAACCGTAGTCACAGCGTGGCCTACGCATATCTGGCATTCCAGACCGCCTATTTAAAGGCGCATTTCCCAGAACATTTTTATGCGGCCGTGCTCTCCAACGAAATTCAGGACACTGCCAAGGTGTTCAAGTATTCTAATGAATTGCGGGGCCAGGGGATTCGTTTACTACCCCCGGACGTCAATGAGAGCATGGCCGGGTTCACCCCCCTCAAGGGTGCGATCAGGTACGGTTTGGCCGCCATTAAAGGAATCGGCCAGTCGAGTGTTAACGCTATAATTGAATCGCGGTCCGATGGAAAGTTTCGTTCCTTTTTTACTTTTATAGAGCGTGTAGGCCAGGGCTCACTCAATAAGAGGGTTTTGGAAAGTTTGGTGTCTGCGGGCGCATTCGACTCCCTTAATGCGAATCAGCAACCCATTGCAAAGTTACGCGCGTGTCTCTACCAGGCCGTAGACACTGCACTGGCGCGCGTGGCCAGGGCGCAGCGCAATAGATCGCGAGGTCAGGACGATCTCTTCGGAGTGGCCGAAAATGACTACTCCTCCGAAGTAATTGATGAGCCTCTACCGGAAAGTCCTGCCTGGACGCATGCCCAGCTCCTCGCTGCTGAAAAGAGCGCCATCGGTTTTTACATTTCAGGGCATCCTCTGGAGAATTATTTAGAGATACTGGCCGAATTCAAAGCCACCGCGATTAATGAATTGAGCCATGTTCCGAGTGGGTCAAAGGTAGCCGTTGGGGGCCTTGCGACAGGCTTACAAATTCGGACCACGAAGACCGGAAATCGCTTTGCTTTAATGAGATTGGAGGACCAGACAGGCGGGGTTAAATCTGTTTGCTGGCCTGAAGTCTTCAGCAGGTCTGAAAATAATCTACAGGAGGACGCCCCCCTGTTGATAACCGGCAAAGCCGAAGTCACAGACGACGGGGCTGTGACAGTCATTGCCGAAGAGGTCGCGCGGCTCGAAGAGGTTCTTCAGCGTAAATCCAGAGGCGTCGTCGTTCGACTTTCCGGCGCTAAAGACGGCTTGCTCGATAAGATTTTTGGCATCCTGGATAGTCATAGAGGAGATTGTGAAGTAATGTTGGACATGGTCTTAGATGATGGAGTATTGGTGCGTTTGCGTCCGCACGGCGCATTCCGTGTCCAAGGCAGTTTAGAATTGGAAAACGCCTTGCGTGGGCACGGGTGTCATGTTGAGTGGCTGAACATTTCAATATAGATTATATAAAGGAGTCTGCTCTGATCGCTGTCCCTTGATCGGCTGGCGTAGATAAAATGGTCAACAATCCTGATCAAAATAATGACAAAGACCGCGACGGAAATTCGCACGCTTCTCCGTCCGATAACGCCTTTGAGCGTGTGCGACTTGCACGCCACGGAGAAAGACCTTATACGCTGGACTTTATTGACAGGTTATTCGAGGATTTTACAGAAATACATGGTGACCGTCGCTTCGCCAATGATCCGGCTATTATTTGCGGCCTGGCCATGTTTGAAAATATTCCGGTCGTAGTCGTGGGACATCAGAAGGGGCGGGACACGAAGCAGCGGCAATTTAGAAATTTTGGAATGCCTAAGCCCGAGGGATATCGTAAGGCCCTGCGTGTGATGAGACTGGCGGAAAAATTCAACCGCCCTGTGCTTACTTTTATAGACACTCCGGGGGCCTATCCAGGGATCGATGCGGAAGAACGTGGTCAGGCGGAAGCCATCGCCTATAATTTACGAGAGATGGCCAAGCTGCGTGTGCCTGTATTGGTCACCATCATAGGGGAGGGAGGGTCCGGCGGGGCGTTAGCCATAGGGGTAGGGGATCAAGTGTTGATGCTCGAAAATTCGATCTATTCCGTCATCTCGCCGGAGGGTTGCGCTGCCATTTTATGGAAAGATTCCTCACAAGCTGACCGCGCTGCGAAAAGCTTGCGTCTAACAGCTCAGGATTTACTTGAAGAAGGATTAGTTGATGTAATTGTTGAAGAGCCGGCTGGTGGGGCGCATGTTGACCACGATGAGGCGGCTAAAATGCTAGGTAGGGCCCTTAAAGAGAGATTGCTGACATCCATCAAAATCCCCCCGATCCAGCGGTTGAGTGAGCGCCACCGCAAATTGCAGAATTATGGGAAATGGGGAGGCTTGGGGTGATTTGAGCGATGCTGCGTGATTAGGGTTTGAATGTGAAGGGGTATGTCGGCGCGCCGACATACCCCTTCAGCGGGCTAAAATGGGATGTCGTTGTCGGAAAGATCAGCTTCGGCGGGGGCATGATCCGCCGGGGCGGCTTTACCGCCGGAATAATGAGCGTCGTCCCCGCGGCCGCCGCCTATAAACTGCATGTCTGTCGCGTGAACTTCAAGTGTGTAGCGTTGTTTTCCGTCTCGGTCCGTCCATTCTTCAAGACGAAGTCTTCCTTCGATATAAACGGGCCGGCCTTTGGTCAAATACTGCGAGGCTGTTTCAGCTTGTCTGCCCCAGAGTGTGACCCGAAACCAGGTCGTGAAGTCCTGCGCCTCGCCCGCCTTATCTTTTCGTTTTTCGTTCGTGGCAACGGTAAAGCTACAAACAGGGGTCCCTTGCGGCGTATACCTCAACTCCGGGTCGCGTCCCAGGTTGCCGACAAGTATAATTTTATTAAAAGACATAGTAGTCCTACTCCTTAAATTTATAGAAAGACAAAAGCGGACTGATACTACTCGCGTGTTTGTATGGGGTCAAGCGTTAATTGAGTTTACTTGGACAGCAGCTCAGGCTTTACGTTAAAGGTAAATTCTCGGTCTCGGAAATCCTTTATGTTAAAGTACCTTAAGATACTTAATTTTGCCGTGGTTGACCGCTTGAGCGTAAATTTCAAGCCGGGTCTTAATGTGTTAACTGGAGAGACCGGATCGGGCAAGAGTGTCATAGTTGATGCCTTCAGTTTACTGGTGGGCGTGCGGAGTTCGCCGACCCAAATTCGGACCGGTGAAACAATGGCCTCAATCGAAGGTATTTTCCAGATCGATGCGAGTAGAGGTCAGAACATTGAGGGCGTATTAGAGGAGCTGGGTATTAATAAAAAAAGATCCGAATTGGCTGTTCGCCGTGAGATTTACGCGGCGGGAAGGAACCGCATCTTTATCAACGACCAGAGTTCAACAATAAGCGCCCTTAAAAGATTACAGCCGTTTCTCACGGATATTTATGGGCAAGGTGAGCAGCGGGCGCTACTGACGGCAAGTTCCCACCGCGAGCTGCTCGATTATTTCGGGGAGTGCATGGTTTTAAAGAATAAGTTAAGACAAATTTTCTCAAGACTAAAATTGATTGAGAGGGAGTTAAATGAGTTGGTTGGTGACAGCGTCGAGCGATCCCGGACCTCAGACTATTATCAACACCAGTTGGCAGAACTAGAGGCTATTAATCCTAAAGTTGGAGAGGATGATGAGCTGTTAACCGAGAGGAAAATATTGGCGAATGCTGAGAAGATCAAAGATTTATGCTCACTCGCTTATCAGGATTTATACGAGAATGATGAGAGCATTCTTGCCAGGCTCGCCCTTATCAAGCGGCATTTGGAGGGTATCAGCGAATATATTGAGAACGCAGGAGTAACCTTGGACTCACTGGAGTCGGGGATGGCCTCCTTAACAGATGTGGCGGAGACGCTACGTAGGTACGCGGTCGGTATTGAATACTCCCCCGGAAGACTTGCCGAGGTGGAATCCAGGCTGGCCGAATTGGAAAAGCTTAAACGTAAATATGGGCGGGATTTGAAAGGAATCCTTGAGCTAAAAGATGAAGTTTCGAGAGCCGTCTCGGGGGTGGAAAACCTCACGGAGAGGATGAATGTTTTAAAGAAGGAAGCTGATACTTTACGGCATGAATATATAGAGCACGCGCGACAGCTAACAGCCTACAGAGCTGCGGCGGCCCCTGTCCTTGAGCAGAAGGTGATGAACGGCTTAAGCCATCTAGCTATGGGGCAGACCAAATTTTTGGTCTCTATAGAAACTTCTCAATTGGAGGATGAGGACACGGAAAAGGAGCCATCCTCGACCGAAGTGTCGGAAGATTCCGGGATGTCCTCCTTTTTCTCGCAACACGGCGCAGATTATGTGGAGTTTCTGTTATCTACGAATCCTGGCGAGAGCCCCAGGCCCTTGTCGTATGTGGCTTCAGGTGGTGAACTTTCCAGGTTGATGCTCACTCTTCGCACGATTAATCAAGAAGATTCGATGGTCGGGACAGTGATTTTTGACGAAATTGACGTCGGGATCGGGGGCAAGGTGGCAGAAGCCGTCGGTCGGAGCCTGAAGAAGATTTCGGCTAGCAGACAAGTGTTTTGTGTTACACATCAAGCACAGATAGCTAAATTTGCAGACCACCATTTTCTGGTCACGAAAACAGTGCAACGCGAAAGAACAAGCACGACGGTCACGGAGCTTGCACGGGAGGAGCGTATCAGCGAGTTGTCCCGAATGATTGGTGGGGATGAGAAGGCAGAGAAAACTCGTGAGGCGGCTCAGTGGCTGCTCGAAAATGTGAAGAGTTCAACGCGTGCGCGGTCAAAAAATATAAAGTGAAGCAGGTGACAGATCTCCTTGAGCTAAGGAAGAATGACCACAGGGGTTGATTTTCTGCTACACTCAGCGCCTGCGGATTGATCGTCGAAAGTTGGTTTGTATGAAGGCGAGCGTTTACCTAGAGACGTTGGGTTGTCAGATGAACGTGGCTGACACGGAACGTGCCGCCACGCGGTTGCGCGAGGCGGGGTATCAACTGACAGCGTCCCCGAACGCCGCCGACGTAGTTATTTTTAATACCTGCTCAGTTCGGGCTCGTGCCGCCCAAAAGGTATTTACGAGGATAGGAGAGGTTCGAAAGTCCAGGCCCGGAAATGGCCCGAAGGTCGGCGTTATGGGGTGCGTGGCCCAGCTTGAGGGAGAATCGCTCTTAGACCATACGTCGGCCGTAGACTTGGTGGTGGGAACCAGAGCCACAGACAGGCTTCCTTCGTTAATCGAGCGCTCCCTAGACGGCCAGCGAAAGATTTTTGACTTGGGCGAACGGGCTGAGGGCGAGGAGTGGAACGTTTCCACTGCCGAAAGACACTCGCCTTACATTGCGTTCGTGCCCATAATTGAAGGTTGTAATAAATTTTGCACCTACTGTATCGTGCCCTTTTCGCGGGGCAGGGAAAAGAGCCGTCCCGCAGCGGAGATCGTTGCGGAGGTTGAGAGGTTGCGGCGCGAGGGGTATAAAGAGGTTCATTTAATTGGCCAGAACGTGAATAGCTATAGGCCACGCACGGAAGCCGGTTTGGAAGGTTTTGCCGGAGCCACGCCGTTTTCCAGGCTCTTGCGCGCGGTCGCGGCCACCCAAATGGAGAGAATTAAGTTTACCACCTCTTTCCCGCGGGATTTTCATACGGATATTGTGGCGGCCCTGGAGGAGCATGACAATCTTTGTGACTGGGTGCATCTACCTGTACAATCTGGCAGTAATAGGGTGCTGCGCGCCATGCGCAGAGGCTATAAGGTGGAAGACTATTTAAGTCGTGTGGAGACCCTTAAAAATGCACGCCGGAGGCTTTCGCTGACAAGCGATATCATTATTGGATTTCCGGGTGAGACCTCCGCAGAGTTTGATGAGACAGTTAGTTTAGTAGAGCGGTGTCAATATGATGGGCTCTATATCTTCAAGTATTCTGAGAGGCCAGGCACACCGTCGTCAAAACTCACCGATGATATTTCTAGAGAGGAAAAGGCCGCACGGTTTTTAGCTTTGGAATCTCTGCAAAAAGGTTTCCAAAAGCGTATTTATGAGGAATATGTGGGACGGGAAGTACGCGTTCTTGTAGAGGGCGTGAGCGCAAAATCGCGTTCTGATCTGACAGGCCATTCGACGTGTCATAAAGTCATAAATTTCCCGGGAGATATTTCGTTGGTGGGGCAAGAGGTGCGCATCAAGATAACTGCTGCGAAAGCGAATAGCTTATTCGGGGTAGTTTGCAGTAACTGAAAATCGTTTACTTGATGTAATGGGTGAGGTGACGCCATGGAAATCGAAGTTAAGATTCGTGCTTTGATGATGGACCCTAATAGTGGCACCCCCATCATTATTCTTAAAGATGTAAATAGCGAGACAATGTTGCCGATCTGGGTAGGGGCTTACGAGGCTAACGCCATCGCCTTGGAGATAGAGAAGATAGCGCCGCAGCGCCCTATGACACATGATTTATTGAGAAATTTAATTATAGAGATGGGGGCGAAGGTCAATAGAGTCGTGGTGACGGAACTTCGTGATAACACATTTTTCGCTGTAATTGAAATGAATACGAATGACGGGGCGACTCTGATGTTGGATTCACGCCCCTCTGATGCAATAGCGCTTGCTTTGCGTGCGGATTGCCCTATCTTTGTTGATCTGGAGGTGATTAGAGCCTCACGAAATACGGTTTCGGGTGAGCAGGAGGGGGCTGAGGGCGAAGAGAGTTTCGATGAGGAATGGCCGGATGTAATTGGTGAGGCGGGCGATCTTCCTATGTAATGCTCGCCGCCTGCCATAAGTTATTTTCCCACGCTCAACTCGGTTTTCGTAAAAACCTATGGTTATTGCAATTGCCAATCAGAAAGGTGGGGTAGGGAAGACGACTACGGCTATAAATCTGGCCGCGGCTTTCGCCAGGCGTGGTAAGAGGGTCCTTTTACTGGACTTAGACCCACAAGGAAATAGCTCCATCTCTTTTATTGATCCCCAGACAGTTGACCTCTCCGCATACGAGTTAATGATGGATGGCCTCGATAACTTCGAGAGGGCCATTTACCACACGTCTGTAGAGGGCTTGGATATAATTCCGGCGCGTATTAGCCTGGCCAAAATCGAGTCAAAATTAGTCGGCGATTTTGACGCCCCTTTCAGGTTGAAAGACCGCTTAGAATCCTTACGTCCGCTCTATGACATAGTCGTTATAGACACTCCGCCCACCTTAGGGTTAATAACGGTTAACGCGCTCGTCGCGGCCACACACGTTTTGATACCCATACAATCCTCGTATTTCGCTCTGGAGGGGACAGACGACCTGCTGGAAACGATTGAGAAGGTGAAGGCGCGCCCCAATCCAAACCTACAGGTGCTGGGTGTTCTCGTGACACTGCACGACAAAAGAACTACGCTGGCGCGTGAGGTGTTCGAGCAGATTCGGCGCGTCTTCGGTCCCAAGATGTTCGAAACGGTTATCACGAAGAGTGTGCGTCTTGAGGAATCGCCCGCCTATAAGGAATCTATTTTCACGTTTGCGCCCAGTTCTTCGGGCGCTACGGAGTACGCAAAGCTCTGCGAAGAGGTAATCAGCCGTGTCTAAAAGAGGCCTGCCGTCAGGGTTGCGTATGCGTCACGACGCGCATTACGTGGAGGAGTTGGCTCAGCACAGACCTACGCCTGTGGGCCGTATGATCGCGTTGGACAAGCTGGACCCCAACCCGGATCAGCCCCGCGTAGAAATAGGTGATCTGGCCGAGCTGACTGCCTCAATTAAGGAGAAAGGGGTCTTGGAGCCTTTACTGGTCAAGCCTTCCAGAATCAGCGGGCGTTGGATGATCATCGCGGGTGAGCGGCGCTGGCGCGCCGCGCGGGAAGCGGGCGTGCGTGAAGTCCCTTGTATAGAGATGGACGTCGATGATCGTGCGGTAGCTGAAATCGCGCTGATAGAGAACATGCAGCGCAAGGATTTGACGCCCTGGGAGGAGGCGGACGGCTTGCGTGCGCTGTGTGAGCGGTTCGGTTACACGCATGAGGAGGTGGCCCGTAAAGTAGGGAAGAGCCGCAGTAGTGTCACGGAGGCTTTGTCTATCTCTTCAATCCCTGAGGACGTTCGTGAGCGGTGTCGGCGCGCCGACATCAGCGCGAAAACACTGTTGCTGGAGATCGTTCGACAGCCGGATGAGGAGTCTATGCGGCGGCTGACAGAGGAGATCACACTACGTGGGATGACCAGGGATGACGCCCGTGCTTCCCGCCGCTTACGCATGGGAGACGGGGCCGCCGGTGGCCCTGCTTCAAAGCCTTTTACTTATAGATATGTATCAGCCGGGAAAGAGTTTAGGCTTGAATTGCAATTCAGGAAAACAGAGGTAGAACGACATCAGATAGCTGCCGCCCTGCGAGAGGCCGCTGAAAAAGTCGAAAAAGAGGGTTAGTTGTTACATGGGTCCGATAACGAGGGTGGGGCTTGCTAGGTTCTGTGCAAAGAGGGAAGCTTAAGGGTGGAGAATCATCTTTTGGTTGGATCTTTCCTCAAGAACGTGCTGATTGTTTTCTCTTTTTCTCTTCGGCTGCTCGTTTCTGCAATGATCGTCCCCATCTTTCAAGCGTTGGCTGTAAGGGCTTGAATAGGCGTGAGCGGACCGTGTGCTGCCGTTCGTGCCATATGCGTAAGTATTTCTCCGTGTATGCCCGCACTGCCGATTCGATTTGTCCACGCTTAATTGAGTGTCTCAAGGTCAGGTAGTAGTGCTGGCCTGCGAGGGAAAAAATGATTGCCGCTAAATTGCCCTTGAAAGATAGTCTGGGCATGATTCGCTTTAAAAATGGCTTAGAACGGGGAAGCAGCACGCCTACAGCGATTTCAAGCCAAGCAGCTTGAGCCCCTTGCTTGGGATGGTACAGTCCAGGCAAATCTGTGCCTTTTTGTAGTTGTTTGAGCCGCGGGTCACTGATAGTGGTGACCAGTTTTATTCTATCTACTCCGCGCAGGTGTTCCCGTGGCAAGCATTCCAGAACCTTTTCAATTTGATTTTGGGTCTTTGAGGGGAGGCGCACGCCTTCTTCGATTTCAATCTTGATTGCCATAATTTTCTACCTTTTGTTGCCACTGTAGGGGATTACTTTAAAAAGGTCAAGAAACTCAAGGAGTAGATCCCCTGGGTCCGATAATATATATTACGACACCCGGTCGATAATTCTTCCGTGCTACGAACCGCCGGTAACCTTGACACCCCTAGTTATAGGCTGCTACAGTACGCGGTCTTTTTGCTATATATTTTCTTAGGCTACATAAGGAGCGAAAAGTTTGAACCCCGAAGGAAGTTATCTGTTTACCTCCGAATCTGTCACGGAAGGTCACCCGGACAAGATTTCCGATCAAATCTCCGACGCCGTCCTTGATGAAATCCTTGCGCAGGACCCTACGGGCAGGGTCGCTTGCGAGACACTCGTCACGACAGGCTTAGTGGTCGTCGCGGGTGAGATCACCACATCAGCGGTTATCGATTTTTCTAGAGTTGCACGTGAAACAATTAGAGAAATAGGTTACACACGCGCCAAATACGGGTTCGATTGTGATACGTGTAGTGTCCTTTCGGCAGTCGGCACACAGTCTAAAGATATTGCCATGGGGGTTGACACAGGCGGAGCCGGCGACCAGGGACTAATGTTTGGCTTCGCTTGTAACGAAACACCAGAGTTGATGCCCATGCCAATCCAACTGGCGCACCGGCTCACCAGACAGCTCTCTGAGTCGCGCAAAAACGGGTCCCTTCCCTACCTGCGCCCGGACGGTAAATCGCAGGTGACCATAGAGTACAGGGATGGACGGCCCTTCAGAGTCGAAGCAGTGGTCATCTCTTCTCAGCACGACCAAAACGTCACCAACGAACAACTGCGTGCAGAGATCCTGGATAAGGTGATAAAAAACACAATCTCGCCTGAGCTTTTAGATAGCGAGACGAAGTATCACATCAACCCCACAGGCAGATTCGTCACAGGCGGGCCGCAGGGCGACGCCGGCCTGACCGGCCGCAAAATCATCGTCGACACTTATGGCGGCTATGCCCCCCATGGTGGGGGCGCATTCTCCGGGAAGGACCCCACGAAGGTAGACCGTTCGGCGGCCTATATGGCACGCTATGCCGCGAAAAATATAGTCGCAGCAGGTTTGGCCGAAAAGTGCCTGGTACAGCTAGCATACGCCATAGGCGTGGCAGACCCTGTTTCCGTTCTGGTCGATACGGGAGGCACAGGGCGTTTAAGTGAGTCCAAACTGGCGGGCCTGATTCGCGACCATTTTTCTCTCACGCCAAAAGGAATCATCGAAAATTTAGACCTACGCCGCCCTATCTACAAGAAGACCGCCGCTTATGGCCATTTCGGCCGGGACGAAGAGGGCTTCACCTGGGAGCGAACCGACAAGGCAGAAGCCTTGCGCGAAGCGGCGGGCATCTAATTCCAACAATCCGTTCTAAACCATCACCTTAAAGGGGACACGTTAAATGTCTGTAACACGGTCGTTTGATTACGATGTAAAAAATCTTGAGCTGGCCGATGACGGTAAGCGCAGGATTGAGTGGGCGGAACGCGAGATGCCCGTACTGCGTCTGATACGGGAACGGTTCTCTGAAGAAAAACCCTTACAGGGTGTACGCTTGATCGCCTGCGCCCACGTCACTACGGAGACGGCCAACCTCGTTAGAGCCTTACAGGCAGGTGGGGCCGAATCCCTGCTAATAGCTTCCAATCCCCTTTCGACCCAGGATGACGTTGCAGCATCTCTGGTCAGAGATTGGAATGTCCCTGTCTTTGCCATTAAAGGTGAAACGACCGAAACCTATAACAGGCACGTACGCACCGCGCTGGACTTCCGCCCGGAAATCATAATCGATGACGGCTCGGACGTAGTCGCAACCCTCATCAAGGAACGCGGCCAGCAGGTCCAAGAGGTCATAGGGACGACTGAGGAGACGACCACGGGAATAGTGCGTTTGCGCGCTATGGAGGCGTCAGGCGTGCTGACGTTCCCTTCCATAGCTGTCAACAACGCCCAGACAAAGCATTTTTTCGACAACCGCTACGGCACCGGACAATCCACGCTTGACGGAATCATACGCGCCACGAACGTCTTACTGGCCGGCAGGACCTTTGTGGTTATAGGCTACGGATGGTGCGGGAAGGGCGTGGCCTTAAGAGCGCGCGGGATGGGAGCTAACGTGGTCGTCACGGAGGTTGATCCCATCAAAGCTGTCGAGGCAGTAATGGACGGCTTCCGCATCATGCCAATCCTCGAAGCCGCCCCCCTGGGCGATATTTTTGTCACAGTGACAGGCAATCGCCACGTCATAGACGGGCAACACTTCGACTTGATGAAGGATGGGGCCATCGTCTGCAACAGCGGACACTTCGATCTGGAGCTTAACTTAGTAGCCCTGGCAGAGATGTCCGCCCTGCCGGCTCGCTTGCGGCCTTATGTGGAAGAATACAAACTCAAGAGGACTGGGCATAGGGTCATCGTCCTGGGCGAAGGGCGTTTGATCAATCTGGCCGCCGCCGAAGGGCATCCGGCCAGCGTCATGGACATGAGTTTCGCGAACCAGGCGCTTTCGGTGGAGTATCTTATACGGAAGAAGGGAGAACTGAAGCCCGGCGTACATCTTCTTCCGCAAGAGGTGGACACAGAGATCGCCAGCCTCAAACTTCAAGCCCTAGGGTTCTCCATAGACAAGTTCACGGCAGAGCAGTTGGAATATCTCTCTAGCTGGGAGACCGGAACCTAAAAGCTTATCGGACGCACTGCGGGGTTTAGGTGCGTGCGCGAAAGAGCACGTAGAGGCCGGCGGCGGCGAAGACAAGCACGGGCGACCAAGCGGCCACGAACGGCGGGAGCAGCCCGTACTCGCCCATCTGCTGGAAGCCTCCGGATACAGCCCAAAACCCGAGCCCCAAGACTATGGCGAAACAGAGGGCCAGCACGGCGCTCCTCCGCCCGAATGAAAGAGCCAAGGGGATGCCGATCAGTCCCATGACCAGCACTCCGAAGGGCCCCGCGTACTTCTTCTGTAGGGCGACCTCGTAAGGAGGGGCGCTCCCGCCGCGCCTTTTGATTGTTTTTATGTAATCGCTTAAAGCCGTCGCGCTTAAATGCGATGGCTTATCTATCGCCGGCTTAAACACCTCAGGCGGCTCGACCTGCCACAAGTCCAAGCGCTCCTGCTCGCCCCAGCCCCCTTCTTGAAAAGCAAGCGTTACGGCCCCACGCAGCTCCGCCCGCCCCTCGCCCGCGTCCACCCAGTCCGCCGAACGCCCGGTCACTATTCTTTGCAGGTGAATCCGATCCGCGTCAAACTCGTAGACCACAGGATTCTTCAAAGAGTCAGGCTCCTCGTACTCGTATGAGTACAGTCTCCCCGTCTCCGCAGACGCCAGCCATTGTCTCTCAAAGTCAACCGTGGCCCGCGTAATCCCGCCCCGAATCTGTGCCCTTAGCGCGTCCTGCCGCAAATTCGCCTGGGGCATCACGCGCTCCTGTAACAACCAGAAGCCGACAGCAATTCCAGCAGTGAAGACCAGACCCGGCAGCATCAATCTGTAAACGCTCTGCCCCCCCGCCCACCAGGCAATAGCCTCGTTACGCCTGGCCATTAGCGCGTAGGTCGCCAGTACGGCCAGCAGCACACCCGCGGGAAGAAGCTGCACACTGACCAGCGGGAGCAGGAACAGAAGGTACTCGCTGACTGTGCGCGCCCCCACCCCACGCATAATGACAAAGCGCCACAACTCAAACAGCGTAAAGACCAGGAAGATCAAGACCAGAGAGACGAACGCCACCGCAAAGTTCAACACGACAGCACGCAAAACGCTTAAATCCATCAGCCCCGGAAAGCCCAGCAAACGAGTCTCGCCCAGCGCCTCCCTGCGCCCCCGCCTTCCCTTCGCTGCCCGCGCCCTCCCCCTCAGCCAGGCCATTCTCGTTATCCCCAGATCACTGCGGCGGCTCGCCAGCAATAGCAGACCGCAGCACACCGTGACGAAGGAGGAGAGCCAGGCCCCCAGGAAAGGTGAGACAGTCCCGGCGCGCGCCATCTGCTCGCCAGCCAGTGTGAGCAGGTAGTACAAGAGCATGACCAGCACCGAAAGCAAGACACCCATTCCGCGGCCGCCTTTACGGACACCCATTCCCAGAGAGGTCCCCAAAAAAGCGAACAGCAACGGCGAGAGCGAGAGCGCCAGCCTTTTATGCAGCAGCGTGCCGGCTTCCCTGCCCTCCACCCCACCCCTGGAAGCTGCGTATGCGGCCAGCGCGCGCCAACCCATTTCGCCAGGCCCCGCCTCAGACTCCTCCCGCCGCATACTTTCGAGCAGCCTTTTGCGCCCTGTCTCCAGCACGATTCGCCACTGCTCTAAGTGCTCCGTAGCGTACTGCCCGCGGCCCCAGTCACCTATCTTGGGCAGGGAGTGCAGCGCCACATCGCTCAAGACCAACTCTGACTGCTCACCCGCCGCATCAATCCGCCCGGAACGGGCCGTCACGATTCTGACAGAGCCGTCCTTCATCTGCGTATGCAGAAAAACTCTTCCCCACTGCCCCTTGGCCCTGTCCCCGTCCCGTACGTAGATGACGTAGACGGGAGACTCCGCGCCCTCGTCCCCCCTGGCCCCTATCACGCTAAATGAGCGTGGCTCGACAGGCGAGTCCAGTTTGTAGAGCGCCGCGCGCGCAGCCACACGACGCAAAGAGCGCGCGGCACCGGGGGCCATCTCCAGATTGACGTAAAGGGCCGCGGCGGTTAAGAGCGTACCGATCAGCAACACAGGCCAGAGTTGCTGCCAAGTGCCCACGCCCGCCGCACGCATGGCCACCAACTCACTGTCGCTCCCCAGGCGGCTGAAACCTATCAGAATCCCCGTCAGCAACGCCATGGGCAGTGTGAAGACGAGTACGTTCGGCAGCAACGCGAGCGCCAGCTCGAAGACCATCCCGGGCGGGACGTTGGCCCCCATCAGCAGTTCGCCGAAGCGACCCGCCTGCTGCGTAAAGAGAATGGCCGTCAGGAGTAGCAGGGACAGCAAAAGGTAGGGCACGACGGCCCCTATAATGTATCTCTCGATCAGCCTGCTGTTAAGGCGCATGTGAACTTTTTGAATGTGGCGCTTTCGTGTAGGAACTCCCTCAGCCCAGGGCGGCGCGACTGCGTGGCTGGCGTTCCAGCACGCGCTCAATCAGGCCCTGGGAGAGCGCCGCCAGCTCGCCCATCGCTAAAGGACTCGCCTGCCTTGCGGACAAAGCGAAATCCGTGGGCGAGAGCCGCTGCGCCAGCCGTAACTGCTTGTGCGCAGCTCCAGAATACTCTTTCCCCAGCCGATTACTGCAAGGGCCGCAGCGCGCGCGAAACTCCGCGTTGAGATAGACGCGCGGCTCCTCGCTCAATTTCTTGCCGCAGTCAGCGCAGGCGCGCAAATCCGGCAAGAACCCGCCCAGTTTGAGCGTCCAAACCTCGAAATATCTGACCAGCGGCGGCAAATCCTCAGGCGAGCCCGCCAGCGCCTCCACGACCGCACGCACCATCCTGAAAAGCTTCTCATTCGGCTCATGCGGCGGCGCGAACTCCATCACCAACTCGCTCATATAGGCCAGAGCCGTGACTGCCTCGCTGCTTCCTGCCAGACCGAAAAACGAGCGTATGATCTCGACCTGCCGCAGGGAGACCAGTTCGCGCCCCTCCTTCTCGAAGTAGGTCAGAGCTATGATCGTAAAAGGCTCCAGCCCAGCGCCGAACCTACTCTTTAGCCGTCTGGCCCCACGCGCCACAGTCCTGACCACGCCAGCCTGGCGCGTCAGACAGACCATGATCTTATCCGCCTCAGCCAGATTATACGTGCGCAGGACTATCCCTTCTGTCTCAACCAATCCCATATATCTGTTTCTTAAAGTGAATTGAGATTATAGCGGCGGCGTTATCAGACGCGGGCGGGTCTCAGAACGGGAGAAAGTAGAGGAGCCACGCGAGCGCCAGGCCTATGCCCATGAATTCTGCAAACACCTTGAGCCCGTACAGGACGCGTTGGCGCATGTCGTCGCGCGCCACGACCCCGAAAACCAGCGCCACGATCCCCGCAAAAAGCACCATCACAAGGAAATGGATCACTAAGTCTTCCTCCCCGCCGCTATGTCGAAGGCGTCCAACATAGCTAAATAATTGAGCAGCCCGGCCACCAGCAAAAAAGTGTTGCCGTACTCGAAGGTCGCCAGCCGCGCGTATTCAGCCGAATCCGAAAAACCTGTCCGGCCGGCCCAACACAGCAGGTAGAGCACTCCAGTCCCCAGGTTGGCGATCATTGGCGGCAGTTGTAATAACTGTGAGCTGCCTTCGCTGCCCCCGCCGAGGCCAAACAGATGGCCGCCGAATGACAGCCCTATTAAAAACATCCCGACCACTGCGGCCGAAATCAAGAGCCCGCGCACCCATCTGCCTTGCAAGAAATGGCCCGCCCCAGGCACTGCCCAGGCGGCTATTCCCATCCACCAGGCGTTCGCGGGCGCTTTCGCCTGCGGCCCGGCCACGCCCCTGCCCTCTTTTGCTGCCAACGCTTCCCTCCCACGCCAAAAAAGTCTTTTCAGCCCCTGCCAGTATAGCCTTCCCTGGCGGAGACCTCGTAGTCGCCAGGCAACACCAGCACACGTACGCGCCTGTACTCCCCCTCCTGCGCGCGCGGCTGCGGCCTGTACGTGATGATGTACTGTGTCCGCAACTCCTCCGCGATGGCCTGGTAAGCAGGGGCCAGGTCCTCGTCCTCAAGCGGGTAAAAGACCCTCCCGCCAGTGCGCGCCGCCAACCCCTCCAAAAGCTTCTCGGACTCGTCTATCATGGACAGGATACGCGCGATCTCGCGCGAGTCGTAGCCGCTGAACATCCTGCGTATCTTGGACGAGCCGGCCTTCTTCTCCAACTGCTCACGCAGATTGGCCGTCAGGCTCACCACGTAAACACCCGCGTCCAAGCGCCTGACGGCGTTCAGCGCATCCTCGAAACTGGCGCGCTGCTTCAACGCAGTGTCCAGCCCGTCCGTCAATAAAATGATTATGCGGCGGCCTTCGGCTTTACTCAACTGCTCGCGCGCCGCCAGGTAGAGCCCGTCGTAAAAGGTCGTGCGCATGCCAGGGTGGTAGCGCCAGTCCAGAGATTTTTCCAGCGCAGGGAGATTCGTCGCGGGCGTCCAATCCTGCAACAACTCCACGCGATCCGCGAACTGCACCACGCACACTTTGTCGTCTGCCAGCAGCCCCTCTATAAAACGCTTGGCCGCGGCGCGTATGAAACGCATCTGGCTGAACACGCTGCTCGAAGCGTCAAGCAACAGGACTATGTTGGCGGGCACGCGCTGGCGGTTGAAGCTGGTGATCTCCTGGCGGACCCCGTTGTCGAAGACGACGAACTTATCCTGACCCAGGCCACCGACGGGCGCGCCCGCGACGTCCCTGACAGAGACGGGCAGCAGAATCTCCTCCGTCTTAATACGCACCACGTCATCGCCACTCGACCCCGTAGGCTCCTCCCCTAAGACCCTGCGGCCACTCTGCGCACGGACACAGACCTGCCAGCACAGCAACAGCGCCAGCAGCCACGCAGCTCTGGGCGCGGAAAACTTCAAGCCGAAAACTTCGTGTAAGACCATAAACGCTTCTCAGATGCGGCCCAGACCCGCCGAGTCACTTGCCTAACGGCAAAGATTTTTCGCGCCAGCCGCCCGCTCTGCCTTCAGAATCCCCTTTAGTTCTCAAGCCTTAAACGTTGGCGTCAAAGGAATGATTCCCAGGCTCCTGTAATAGCCGCCCCGAGCGCAGGGCTTGCACAGAGCCTCCCCTTCGTCGTCCTTCACCTCACGCCCGTCGTTAATTCCCTCGCCACACCTAGCGCAACTGACTCGCGTGCGGGGCCTGCCCGGCGCGTCCCGTTCGCCGTACTCCACTTCCACACGTTCTGTCCTGAACAACTCTTCCTCCCCAGCCTCCCTGTACGCCCTGAACTGCCGCTCCTTCTTACTCTCTATCTGCGGGTAGCGCTCGTCAGCCATCGCGCGCGACTCTTCCAGGGCCACGACGCGCACGGCGTCGTTCGTCTCCGTGTTAAGAAAGGTCGCAGCCACCTTGCCGTAATCGAAATATTTCAGACTGCGCCGCCCCAGCCTGACCCCCGTCACGGCCCCCACGGCGTCGGCCATGCAACGGTCTATCTCCACCCAAACTATTAGCTTCTTGCGGTCCGCCCCACGCGGGTCCGTCACCCCTATGAGCCTGCAACCGAGCAAGGCCATGCGCACGCCCAGCAACTGCCCTGCGCACAGGTGGCCGTGCAGACGGCCGCACTCCTCCAACAGTTCGTCCAGAGTCTCCTTCAAAAACGCCACCTCAATAAAGCAGGAACTGCCGGCGCAGCTCTTTGAACTCTTCCGCCTCTGCCTTCCATGCCGCCGCGATACTCTCCACGGAGTCGCCGCGCTCTATGGCCTCGCGCAGCTTGTCCGTCCCAGAGATGACGTCGAAAGGATTTTTGTCGTAGACGTACTCGTAGGGCGGCTCTTTCCAATAAAACTGGTCCGTGTACAGGTCGTACGCCACCTTGATAGTCGCCACCCCCGCGATAACAGGCTCGAACACGCTCCTGTCCGTGACGTGTATCTGCACACCGCCGCAGGTCACCCCCGCGTGCTTCTGAAATGTCGGCTGGAACCCGCAGGCGCGGAAATAGACTCCCGGAAGCCCCAGCGCGTTCAAACGTCCTGCGTACTCTTCGGCCTCTATGTAAGGCGCTCCGACAAGCTCGAACGGCCTGGTCGTTCCCCTTCCCTCAGACAGTTGCGTGCCCTCCACGTACACAGTCCCCGGAAAGACGGTCGCCGAATCGAGCGTGGGCATGTTCGGCGAGGGCATCACCCAGGGAGCGTCCGTCTCGTCCAGCCATAGCTGGCGCGCCCACCCGTCCATTGTGACAATCTCCAACTCGCAGCCTATCCCGAAATGCTCGTTGAACAGCCGCGCCAACTCGCACACAGTCATCCCGTGCCGCGTGGGGATTGAGAATTGGCCCACAAAAGAGGCGAACTCCGGCTCCAGCACGGCCCCTGCCACCTGCTCGCCGTTGATCGGATTCGGGCGGTCGCAGACGACCACGCGCTTGCCCAGCCGCTTGGCGGCGCGCATACAATTCGCCAGCGTGTAAACGAAGGTGTATATACGGCAACCCACGTCCTGCATGTCGAAGACCAGCGCGTCTACCTGCTCAAGCATCTCGTCCGTAGGCTCTCTGGTCTCCGAATAGAGCGAGTAAACCGGCAAGCCCGTGTTGCGATCCAACCCGTGCGCTGTCTCCACCATGTTGTCCTGAACGTCGCCGCGTATCCCGTGCTGCGGGCCGAAAAGCGCCGTCAGATTCACACCCGCGTGCCCGTGAAGCAGGTCTGCCGCGTGTCTGAAGCTATGGTCAACAGATGACTGGTTGCAGATCAGCCCGACACGCGCCCCCTTCAGGCGCTCGCCCGCCTCCTCTAATAATTTCTCCAGCCCCAACACTATCCTTCGACCCTTGCCCCTGCGCGCCGCGCCACGCCCAGTCTCCGCATAAGCCAGACTCATAGCTCAATTCTCCTGCATCCCTGTATTTTCACACGAAAGCTTCCAAACAGGCGTTATCGGACTCGGAGCAGTTATTATGTCTCACACCTGAGGGCTCGCTCGGCCCCACCGCCCGCAAAGGCCCGCGCAGCCCCCACAAAGCCCACGAAGATGGCTCGCGCGAATTCGTCCTCCCGCCAGCCTATCTCTGGGTGCCACTGCACACCCAACACGAAGCGGTCGCCGCGCGGGTCTTCAACTGCCTCCACCAGGCCGTCCGCGGTCCAGGCCGTCGCCAACAGTTCCCTGCCCAGCGTCTCAATCGCCTGATGATGATGACTGTTGACGAAAGCCGCGTCCGACCCCGCGGCCAGCCGCGACAACAGACTCTCATCAAGCAGCCGCACGCGGTGCGAGCGGCGGTCGCGCGGGGGACCCTGCTGGTGCTTGATCGCCTCTGGCAGTTCCGTCCGTATGTCCTGTATGAGAGCGCCGCCCCGCGAGACGTTCAGCGCCTGCATCCCGAAACAGATCGCCAGGAGCGGCAGACCCAGCCGCTCCACCTCTTCGAGCACGAGCAGGTCCGTTTGGTCCTTGATGGGATGAACACTGCCCAGCCCCGCCTGCGGCTCGCGCCCATACCTCGCAGGGTCCATATCCGAATCGCTGCCGGGCAGGAGTATCCCGTCGAGCCCGCGTAGGACTTCGCTCAAGTATTCCCTGCTCGGAATCAAGCTGAGGTGAACAGGGAGCCCGCCCGCAGCCTCCACCGCCTCGCTGTAGTCGCGGCCCAGGTAGAAGCGATCCGTCTCCAACTCTATGCGCATCGTGATTCCTATGCGCGGCCTTTCACCTGCCATCACACCTTTCCTTCAGACCAGCTATATAAAATTCCTTTCGGCCGGAGCCCCTTTGGAAGCCTCTGCCCCACATCATAACCCAAAACTTCCCGCGAAGCTCACGGCCTTCGTACACGCGCTTGACTACGCTTACGCGTCTTCCTATAGTTCTTCGCTACTGAAGATGAACAAACACGATTCAGAGGTGCGCAGCACGACCGTGCTGCATGTGCGCCGCGGCGGGCACGTCGCGCTCGCCGGCGATGGCCAGGTCACTATGGGCGAGACCGTCATGAAGAGCGGCGCGCGTAAAGTGCGCCGCCTCTACAACGACCGCATCCTGGCTGGCTTCGCGGGCGCGACCGCAGACGCCTTCTCGCTCCTGACACGCTTCGAGGGCAAGCTTGAGCAGTACCACGGGAACCTGGAGCGCGCGGCCATAGAGCTGAGCAAAGACTGGCGCACGGACAAAATCCTGCGCCACCTGGAAGCCCTGCTCGTCGTTGCGGATGAAAAAAGCTCCTTCCTGCTTTCGGGCAACGGCGACGTGATCGCGCCTGACGACGGCGTGCTCGCCATAGGCTCCGGCGGCTCCTACGCCCTGGCGGCCGCGCGCGCCCTGGTCGAGCACACGGAGATGTCCGCGCGAGACATAGCCGTCAGCGCCCTGCGCATCGCCGGCGAGATTTGCATCTACTCGAACACGAATATTATCGTCGAAGAACTTTAAACTGAACCAATGGTTATCTACCTGCAAGGCGAAGTGGACGAAGAGGCGCGACTTGACGAGATGACGCCGCGTCAGATCGTCGCGGAATTGGACAAGCACGTCGTGGGCCAGCGCAACGCCAAGCGCGCCGTCGCCATCGCGCTGAGGAACCGTGTGCGCCGCCAGAAGCTCCCGCCCGAGATGGCCGTTGACGTGATGCCCAAGAACATCATCATGATCGGCTCGACCGGCGTCGGCAAGACAGAGATCGCGCGCCGCCTCGCGCGCATGTCCAACTCGCCCTTCCTCAAAGTCGAAGCCTCCAAGTTCACAGAAGTCGGCTACGTCGGCCGTGACGTAGAGAGCATGATCCGCGACCTCACGGAGATCGCCGTCGAGATGACACGCGAGGAGAAGGTCTTGGAGATCAGTGAAAAGGCTGAACTCAACGTCGAGGAGCGCATCCTCGATCTGCTGCTCCCGCCCCCTAAATCCTCGCTCTCGGCAGGCTATTTCGACTTTGACGCGGAGGAAGAGGGTGAGCAGCCCGCGGCCCCCACGACCGAGCGCGACGATAACTTCCAGCGCACGCGCGAGAAGCTGCGCTCGCAACTTCGCGCGGGCAAGCTCGACAACCGCCTGGTGGAGATAGAAGTCCGTGAGAAGAGTTTCCCGACGATAGAGCTGGCCGGGCCGCAGGGCGTCGAGGAGATGGGCATCAACATGAAGGATATGCTCGGCAACATCTTTCAGGGGCGCACCAAGCGCCGCAAGATGCGCGTCGACGAGGCCATGGAGTACCTCATGCAGGAGGAGGAGGAGCGTCTCATAGACATGGATCAGGTTGCGCGCGCCGCGCTCGAACGCGTAGAGTCCTCCGGCATCATCTTCCTAGACGAGATAGACAAGATCGCCGGGCGCGAGGCAGGCACAGGGCCGGACGTCTCGCGCGAGGGCGTACAGCGCGACATACTGCCCATCGTCGAAGGCACGACCGTCAACACGCGCTACGGCATGGTCCGCACGGACCACATCCTCTTTATCGCCGCAGGGGCCTTTCACGTCTCCAAGCCTTCGGACTTAATCCCTGAGCTGCAAGGACGCTTCCCCATCCGCGTCGAGCTGGAATCGCTGACGATTGACGACTTCAAACGCATCCTGACCGAGCCGAAGAACGCTCTCATCAAACAGTACCGCGCCCTGATGGAGACCGAAGGCGTCGAGTTGGATTTCACGGAGGACGCCGTTGAATCAATCGCCAACTTCGCCGCGCGCGTCAACGAGCAGACAGAGAACATAGGCGCGCGCAGGCTGCACACGATCATGGAGAAGCTGCTCGACGAAATCAGCTTCGAGGGTCCTGACCTGGAGCCCAAGAAGCAGCGCATCGATGCCGTCTACGTCTCGCGCATGCTCGCCGAGACCGTCAAGGACCAGGACCTCAGCCGGTACATTCTGTAAAAAGGCAAAAGATAAAAGGTGAGGCGAAAACCACTTTTCATTAAAAAGGCCCTGACTCTCTCTTTCGCCTTTTGCCTTCTACCTTTCGCCCTGGCCTGTGGCAAGCGACGACCGCCGCAGCCGCCCGTCGAGCACGTCCCGCAGCGCACGGAGCTGCTCTCAGGGGCGCAGCGCGGCAACCAAGTCATCCTGAGCTGGCCCGCCCCGCGCCGGAACGCGCCGGACGAAAGCGTCCAGAGCATTCGCCGCATAGACGTTTACCGCCTGGCCGAAAACCCTTCCGCCCCCTTGGCCTTGACCGAAGAAGGATTCGCCGCGCGCTCGACGCTCATAGGCTCTATCAACTACGAAACCATCCGCAACGCGGGCGACGCCCTGGTCTACGTGGACACGCTTGAGCTGGCGGGCCAGCCAACGCGCCTGCGCTACAGCGTGCGCTACGTCAACGCCGCCGGGCAGCGCGCGGCCTTCTCCAACTTCCTGCTGGTCGAGCCGGCCGCCAAGATCGCCGAGCCGCCGACCCTGACAGCCGGCGAGGTGAGCGCCAACGCCGTCACACTCGTCTGGAATCCCCCGGCCGCGAACATAGACGGCTCGACGCCTGTCAATCTACTGGGCTATAACGTCTACCGCGTCGAGAAATCACAGATGGAGATCGGCCAAACGCCCATCAACACAGCGCTGGTGACCGCGACTCGCTTCAGCGACCAGACCTTCCGCTTCGGCGAGGAATATAACTACGTCGTCCGCTCCGTCTCCCTGGGCACGGGCGGGACACAGGTGGAGAGCCTGAACTCCAGCGCCCTCGCTGTCGCCCCGATGGACACGTTCGCGCCCTCCGCCCCCGGCAGAATCTCTATCGCTCCCGCGCCCGGCCGCCTGGCCCTGTTCTTTCCGGCCAACCCGGAACGCGACGTCGCAGGCTACATGGTTTACCGTTCGACGGACCCAGAACTGCCCAAGGATCGTTGGACTAAGTTGACGCAAAACCTGCTAACGCGTACTACTTTTCAGGACGAGGCAGTGGAATCGGGCAAAAGGTACTATTATTATGTCGTGGCGGTTGACGCCGCTGGAAACATCAGCGCGCCGTCGGACGTGGAATCTGAAACCGCTCCCTGACTATGAAACTCTGTCGTTTCAAACATCAAACGCTCCCTGAGCCGCACTACGGCATCATCGAAGACGATTCCGTCCGCCCGCTGATTGACGCGGACGCCTTCGGGACCCGCCCCCGCGCACACTCGGACCGAGTCCCCCTCTCGGAGGTGACACTCCTGGCCCCCGTCACCCCCTCTAAAATCGTCTGCGTCGGCCGCAACTACGTAGAGCACGCGGCGGAATTGGGTAACCCCATGCCCTCCGAGCCGCTGCTCTTCCTCAAAGCCCCTTCCGCCATCATAGCCTCCGGCGAAACCATACGACTCCCAGCCCAGTCACTTCAAGTAGAACATGAAGGTGAACTCGGAGTCGTTATCGGACGCCTGGCGGCCAATCTCTCTGCCGACCAGGATCCGTTGAGTTACGTGCTGGGCTACACGTGCGTCAACGACGTGACGGCGCGCGACCTGCAACGAAAAGATGTTCAATTCACGCGCGCCAAGTCCTTCGACACTTTCTGCCCCGTAGGCCCCTTCATCGCCACAGACATCAACCCGGCTGACGTCGCCGTCAACACGCGCGTCAACGGCCAGGTGAAGCAGAGCGGGCGCACCTCTGCGATGGCCTTTTCCGTGGCTTATCTGCTGCGCTACATTTCTAGTGTGATGACACTGCTCCCAGGCGACCTGATCGCCACAGGGACCCCCGCGGGTGTCTCGCGCCTCTCGGACGGCGACGTGGTCGAAGTCGAAGTCGAAGGTGTGGGAGTCCTGCGCAATCCCGTGAGCGCGGGCCATCAAAATTGACACTTCCAGGGGAGCTGACCAAAAGCGTCAGTCAATTTCGGAGGAGACTCTTAAAGATGAAATTCTTCATAGACACTGCGAGCTTGAAAGAGATTCGCGAGGCCGCGGAGCTGGGTTTAATCGACGGGGTGACCACCAATCCTTCACTGATCGCCAAGGAAGGAAACGTGGATTTCAAGCAGCACATCGCGGCCATCTGCGAGATAGTCCAGGGCGACGTTTCGGCTGAAGTCACGAGTCTGGACACGGAAGGCATGCTGCGCGAGGGGCGTGAGTACGCGAAAATCGCCCCCAACGTCGTGATTAAATGCCCGCTGACGATTGACGGCCTGAAGGCCACACGCAGACTGAGCGACGAAGGGACGAAGGTCAACGTCACGCTCTGCTTCTCGGCCGCGCAGGCCATTCTAGCGGCCAAGGCCGGCGCAGCCTACATCAGCCCCTTCCTGGGGAGGCTGGACGACATAGGTCAAAACGGTCTACAGCTTCTGGCCGAAATCGTCGAAATCTACGGGAACTACGACTGGAAGACAGAGGTTCTGGCGGCGAGCATGCGCCACCCCATACACGTGGTCGAGGCCGCGCGGATGGGAGCCGACGTTGCCACGCTCCCTTTCAAAGTCATAGAGCAGTTGGTCAAACACCCGCTCACGGACAAGGGCGTAGAGCAGTTTCTGGCCGACTGGAAGAAGAGCGGACGCTAACTCTTAACGTATCGCTTGAGGTTTTGTCGTCGCGCCGACTTCTCACCTTTTACGTGAGCTGCCGGCGTGGCCCGGGGGCTCCGTGTAGCTCCGAAGGACAGTTTTCATGGGGAAGATTCAAAGGGCCGTCACGGTTCGGACCTACAAGTACGACGGGAGCGAGCATCGGCATTGGCGCGCGCAAATCTCCAGGCAGGAGGATTCTTTGATCGTGCTGGACGCCAAGTTTGAAGAGGAGATTCGCCACCCGCTCCTGGGAACGGTCGCGCGTGAAACTTCCAGCATAGAGTATTACTGGCTGGACCGCTGGTACAACGTCTTCCGCTTCGTGGAGCCCACGGGCGAGCTGCGCAACTTCTACTGTAATGTCAACGTGCCCCCCGTCCTTGAGAACGATGTCCTGAGTTACATTGACCTGGACATGGACGTGCTGGTCGGGCCGGATTTCTCCTATAGCGTCCTTGACGAAGATGAGTTCGCCGCCAACGCGGCCCGTTTCCATTACCCCAGAGAAGTTTTAGACCAATCAGAATCGGCGCTGAAGGAGTTGATCTCCCTGATCGAGGGGCGCTCCTTCCCTTTCGGCGACCTCAAGTAAAACTTCAACTCTGGAACAACGCTCGTAAAGATTATGACCGCGAAAAAAGAAGAGGTAGCTGCGCAGAGCAAACTGGACAAATTGAGGGAGCGCGTCCAGAGCGCAGAGGCCGGCGGCGGGACTGCGCGCGTCGAGAAGCAGCACGCGTCCGGCAAGATGACGGCGCGCGAGCGCCTTGATTTCCTGCTGGACGAGGGGACCTTCGAAGAGTTCGACAAGCTGGTCGTACACCGCTTGCGCGACTTCGACCTGGACAAACAACTCTACCCTGGCGACGGCGTCGTCACGGGCCACGGGCTGCTGGACGGCCGCAGAGTCTTCGTCTTCGCCCAGGACTTCACGGTTTTCGGCGGCTCCCTTTCCGAGACACACGCCGAGAAAATCTGCAAAGTGATGGACCTGGCGCTCAAGGTGGGCGCGCCCGTCATCGGCCTGAACGACTCGGGCGGGGCTAGGATTCAGGAGGGCGTGGTGAGCCTCGGCGGCTACGCGGATATTTTTCTGCGCAACACGCTCGCCAGCGGCGTCGTCCCGCAGATCAGTTGCATCATGGGGCCTTGCGCAGGCGGCGCAGTCTACAGCCCGGCCATCACGGACTTCAACGTCATGGTCCGGGACACCTCCTACATGTTCATCACGGGGCCGGACATCATCAAGACCGTGACCCACGAGGACGTGACCAAGGAGGAGCTGGGCGGGGCCATGACGCACAACAGCGTCTCCGGCGTCGCGCATTTCGTCGCAGATTCGGACGAGCACGCCCTCAGGATGGTGCGCGAGCTACTCTCATTTATTCCGTCCAATAACATGGAGGACCCGCCTGCGGGACCTACGACAGACCCTCCGAACAGGGTCGAGGAAAAACTCAATTCAATCGTCCCCGAGTCGAGCAACCAGCCCTACGACATACGAGAGGTCATCCACTCGGTCGTGGACGACGAGTATTTTTTCGAAGTCCACCAGCACTTCGCACAGAACATCGTTGTGGGTTTCGCGCGCCTGGGGGGACGCTCCGTCGGCGTCGTCGCCAACCAACCCGCCTACCTGGCAGGCGTTCTGGACATAGACGCCTCCGTTAAGGGCGCGCGCTTCGTGCGCTTCTGCGACTGCTTCAACATTCCTCTGGTCACTTTCGAGGACGTGCCGGGCTTCCTGCCGGGCGTCTCGCAGGAACACGGGGGCATTATCAGGCACGGCGCGAAATTGCTCTACGCCTTCGCCGAAGCCACCGTGCCCAAGGTGACCGTCATTACACGCAAAGCCTACGGCGGGGCCTACTGCGTGATGGCTTCAAAGCATATACGCACGGACATCAACTTCGCCTGGCCGACGGCCGAGATTGCCGTCATGGGAGCGGAGGGGGCAGTGGGGCTGCTCTACAGGCGTGAGTTGGCCGAGGCGGAAGAGCCCTTGGCCGCGCGAAAGGCGCGCGTCGCGGAGTTTGAGGAGAAATTCGCCAACCCCTATGTCGCGGCCGAACGCGGGTTCGTGGACGAAGTGATAGAGCCTTCCCTCACACGCCCGAAGCTCATTAGAGCCTTAACGCTTCTCCAGAACAAGCGCGACACGAACCCACCTAAAAAGCACGGGAACATCCCTTTGTAGGGAAAGAGCTGAAGGATAACTTGAGGTAAAAGGAAAGGGCCGGGAGAAAGTTCCCGGCCCTTACTGTTTCGGTCTTTCAATTATTATTAAGAGGCGCGCTGCCCTGCCGTGGCGCCCTTCTCCCCGCGCAAGAGTTCAAGTGCTTTCTTAAGCTGCGTGTCCTCCTGCTGCTTGGGCGAAGCGGCGTCGGGCGCGACCTCACGCTTGTCGTTCTGCTGGTTCGGCTTGCCCAGCGGGTCGTCGTCGTTGCCGGTCAAATCCTCTGGATCAATCGGCTCCAGGACTTCCGGCCGCTTCACTTCGACGGTCGGGACGACGCCCGATTTCGAGCGGTCTTCGCCCAGAAACGGCTTGCCCGTGGCGGAAGCCCACTTGATCGTCGTCAGCAGCAGGCCGTCGCCGTTGCGCAGCGTGAAAAGCTGCTGCTCAGCGCCCGCGCCGAAACTCTTTTCGCCGACCACGTCGCCGCGCTTGCGCTCGACCATGGCGGAGGCGACCACTTCGGCAGCGCCGGCCGTGCCGGGGTCAATCAGGGTGACGACCGCGCCGTTAAAGAGGGTCTTCTTCGGCTCAGCGGCGTACGTCTTGAGCACTTTGCTCTCGCGGCCCACGGTCTGCGCCAGAACGCCCTCCTTGACGAAGAGCCTGGCGACTTCCACGCCCTCGTCCAGGGACCCGCCGGCGACATTTCTTAGGTCGAGGACGATCTTCTGTGCGCCCTGTTTCATCAACTCTTGCAGCCGCGAGCGCACGTCATTCGCCTCGCCTTCGGCCAGGCTGTTGATACGCAGGACGCCAATCTTGCCGGCCTCCATGTGCGCTTCGGCCGGGGGAGCTTTGAAAGTCCCGCGCTTGACCGTCAGTGTCAGCGGGCGCGAGCTGGCGCGCAGGATGCGCAGCTTGACTTCGGTCCCCGGCACGCCGTCGAGCAATTGCCTGGCGTCGTAAAGCGAGATGTCCCGCGTCGCCTTGTTGTCAATGTACTCTATGATGTCGCCCGCGCGGACGCCCGCCTGGTCCGAGGGCGAGCCCTTCACGGGGGCTATGACGTAAAGGTAGGAAGAGACCTGCGAGAGTTCCGCGCCGATGCCGACCTGATTGTCCTTCGCCGCGTCGCGGTAGTCGCGCACCTGATCCGCCGTCAGATAGGTCGAATACGGGTCCAGGCCGTAGGCCAGGCCGCGCAAGGCCCCTGCGCGAACCTTCTCCATGTTCGGCTCGTCCACGTAATCGTTCTGTATGTGCTGGAGCACGTTCTCGAAGATGCGGAGCTGCGCGCCGGGGTCATTGGTCGGCTGCTGCGCACGCGTGGAGAGCCAACCGCCGACGACGGCGTAGAGGGCTAAAAAGGCCGAGAAGACGATCAGGGCGAATTTGGTGCGGAATGACATTCGGTAAACCTCTTGAAAGAGACCATCATTTGTTCCTGACGGCGTGTGCCGATGGCCTTAGCATTCACGCTCGCGTATCATAACAGTGGCCGGATAAGCCAAGCAAGCCGCGCTGTCCGTTAAGCTTGGCCCATTTCATACGCGGCGGAAGCGAATTGCCAAAGGACACTACGAACGAAAACCCGAACAGGTTCGGCGTCAGCGCGAGCGGGCCGGCCGGGCGACTGCTGGCGCTAGACCTGGGCGAGAAGCGCGTCGGCGTCGCCGTCTGCGACGAGCTACAGTTGACGGTCCGCCCACTTCCCTTCCTCCGCCGCACGAATTGGAAACAACTGCTGGGCGCTGTGGCCGATCTGCTTCAACGCTTTGACGCACGGGCACTGGTGATTGGTTTGCCGCTCAATCTTGAAGGCGACGAAGGCGAGGCCGCGGGCCACGCCCGTAGGCTCGCGCGCAATTTCTCGCTCTCGCTTCCAGTCCCAGTCTTCCTACAGGACGAACGTCTCACTTCGCGCGAGGCGGAGGAAACGTTGCGCGCCGCGGGTCATTCCGTTGAAAGCCTGCGCGAGCACGTTGACAGTGAAGCCGCGGCGATTATCCTTCGAGATTTCTTGGCCCGGCCCAGGCAGGAGAGTTAAGCTATCAGGCAGGAAAGGACACAGGGAAATCTCATGGAGAATGGAAAGAAACGTGCGCTCATAGTGGTTGACGTCCAGAACGACTTTTGTCCGGGCGGAGCGCTGGCCGTTGAGGGGGGCGACGAAGTGGTCGCCCCCCTCAACGGCCTGATCGAAGAGTTCCTGCAACGCGGCGAACCCGTCTTCAAGAGCCGCGACTGGCACCCGGCGAGCACGAAACACTTCGCAGCCTACGGCGGGACCTGGCCAGTCCACTGCGTACAGGAGACGCGCGGCGCGGAGTTTCACGCGGAGCTGATAGACGACCCCGAAATAGAGGTCGTCTCCAAGGGCATGGGCGACGAGGACAACTATTCCGCTTTCGACGGAACGGATTTGGCCGCGCGCTTGCGAGCGCAGGGCGTTGAAGAAATCTGGGTCGGCGGCCTGGCCACGGATTATTGTGTCAAGAACACTGTGCTCGACGGGCTGAAAGAAGGTTTTACGGTCAAAGCCCTCGCCAACGCCATGCGCCCCGTCGAGCTTCAACCCGGCGACGGCGAGCGCGCCATCGAGGAGATGCGTCGCGCCGGGGCGGAAATCGTCTGAAGCAGCAAGGCTGTTATGGGCACATTGAATATTGACCGCTATCACGCGGCGATGGGCGACGCGTCTTACAAGGACGTGTCGCGGCTGCGCGGCAAACGTTTGAGCGAGGCTCAGGCCACCTTCTACGTCACGCAGCGAAAGCTCGCGTTCGCGCCCTGCCTGGGACACGAGCGGCTGGTGCGCTCGCTCCTGGATAGCCAGATTGATCGCCCGCGAGTGCGCTTCCTGGAACAGGACCGCGGCGGACTGAAACTCTTCGCAGACGCCCTCGAAGACATGCACTTCGTCGGCGCGGTGCGCGCCGTACGCCCCGGCACAATCGTCTTCGCCAACGAGCCTTTCGCCGACATCACGGGTCCCTTCGGGCTGACTCAGGCCCAGGAGATCAAGTTCGAGCACGCCTTCGACCTGCCCATGACGACTGCGAGCCTGGCGATGCAGTTTCGCATGGCGGCGGGCGAGCGCTGGCTCTCGGACTTTTCGCTCCGGCGCAACGGCGACATAGAGCGCGCCGTCGAAGTCGCTACCTATGCCTTCATAGGCGGCTTCAACGACACGTCGAACATGGAGGCCGCGCATCGGCTGGACATCCCCGCGGTCGGGACCGAGGCGCACTACTGGCAGCAGTCTTACATTGAGTTCATGTCCGAGCCGGAGACGGAGCCGCGCACGGGCGGCCACAAGCATTTCGAGCAGGTCGCTTTCGAGCGCTGGCTCGACGCCAACCCTAACGGCACGACCCTGCTGCTCGACACGATCGACGTTTACATGGGGGCCGTTCACGCGGCGCTCGCCGCGACCTCAACGGAGGCCAGGCGGCGTGCCTTCAAGGGCTTTCGCGTAGACTCTGGCGATTTGGCGAAACTGGGCGCGTGGTGTCTGGACTTCTTCGAGGTCAACGGACTCACCAACCTGATGCCGATTCTGACGGGCGACCTGGATGTCGAAAAGGTCCGCCGCATCGTCGAAGAGTTCCCGCGCGCCGCGGGCTTCGGCATCGGCACCAAGCTTTCGAGCGAAGTCTCACGAATCGCCGGCGTCATCTTCAAAGAGTGCCTCATCGAAGACCGCCCCACGCTCAAAGCCTCTAACTCGCCCGACAAGTCCACGCTCCCCGGCCGCCTCCAAATCTTCCGCGGCTCGGACAGTGACGGGAATCACATCGGGGACGTTATCGGACTCGACGAGGAAGTGGTCCAGATTCCGGGCGCGGCGAAGGTCGAGCGGCTGCTCCTGCCCTTCTGGGAGAACGGGCATCACGACGCCATCCCTTCCATCACCAAGCAGAAGGCTTTCGTAGAGGAGCAGCGGGCGCGCTTCAAGGATTTGAACAACTACCCGTGCGCGCTCAGCGACCGCCTGCGCGTCTTGCGCGACGAGCTGACAGCCCAGATGCGCGAAGACCAATCGGGCTGGCGCGAGGCGCTGAAAGTGCCGGCGCAGCTTTCCGAAGAACTGGGGGACAGATGAGTTCAGACGAGACTCGTGAAAAATTCGGGCGGCGCATCCAACGCTGCTACGGCTGCTTTGTGGCCTTTTATTTGAAGGACATGTATCTAGGCGAAGACGCGACCTACTACTGCGAGAACTGCAAGGACGATTCCATGTTCCACTTCGACGACTTCGCAAGCGCCCTGGACATCTCGCGACTGCCAAGCATGCGCGCGGACGAAGACTAGCGCCGCCATCTAACACGCTCACGAGCCCTCCATCTTCAAATGATGACGCACAACGTCGGTCGCGCTCGCGCTTCTCGATGGTGTATAATGCGCTCCGTCTCCATTCAATTTATCTCGAAAAGTTCAGGAGTTTTCGCGCAATGAGATTACTGATCATAGGCTCGCTCCTGCTGTGCCTGCCCCTCGCCGTCGTCGCGCAGCGACGCAGGCCGGCGGCCGCGCCAAAGGAGCAGAAGCTGTTTCCTTATCAATACACGATTGACGACCTGCCGAACGGGCTGCGGCTGGTCACAGTGCCGACGGACTACCCTAACCTCGTCGCGCTCTACATCGTCGTCCAGACCGGCTCGCGCAACGAGATCGAGGCGGGCAAGAGCGGCTACGCGCACTTCTTCGAGCACCTGATGTTCCGCGGCAGCGAGAAGTACACGGCCGACGAGCGTGAGGCCATCTTCAAAGCCGCCGGCGCGGAGACCAACGCCTATACCTCCGACGACCGCACCGTCTACCACGCCACCTTCTCCAAAGAAGATTTGGACAAGATCATGCAGATGGAGGCCGACCGCTTCCAGCGCCTGAAGTATTCTCCCGAACAGTACAAGACGGAGGCCGGCGCGGTGCGCGGCGAGTACGACAAGAACAGCGCGAGCCCCTTCTCCATGCTCTACGAGAAGCTGCGCGAAACCGCTTTCCAGAAGCATACCTACGCGCACACCACCATGGGCTACATCAAA
Source organism: uncultured Acidobacteriota bacterium (assembly GCA_963848875.1). Lineage (GTDB taxonomy): Bacteria > Acidobacteriota > Blastocatellia > Pyrinomonadales > Pyrinomonadaceae > QHXM01. The sequence goes on along the minus strand of CAWKFJ010000004.1, from coordinate 261,152 downwards.
GACATAGAGGACATGCCGAACCAGTACGATTACAGTTGGCAGTTCTACAATCGTTACTACCGGCCCGAGTACTCGACGGTCGTGATCGTCGGCGACGTTAAGCGCGACGAAGTGCTGGCGATGACCAAGAAATACTTCGGCGACTGGAAGCGCGGCGACTACGTCCCCGAAATCCCCTCGGAGCCTGAGCAGACGGCCCCGCGCGAGGCGCACGTCGATTGGGCCTCGCCGACGCTTCCCTACATGGTCGTCGCCTTCCGCGGCCCAGCCTATTCGGACGAGGCGAAGGACAAGGCAGCCCTTGACCTACTGGCCTCGGTCGCCTTCGGCGAGAACTCAGACCTTTATCAGAAGCTCGTGCTGAAAGAGCAGAAGGTAGACTTCATCAGCCCCTCGTTCGACGACCAGATCAACGGCGAGCTGTTCTCCGTCTTCACGCGCGCCAAGGAGGAGAAGGACATACCTTACGTCCGCGACCAGATTCTGGCGACCTTCAAGCGCTACACGACCGAGTTGATTCCGCAGACGCAATTGGATGCGACGCGCTCGCGCCTGCGCTACGGCCTGGCGCTTCAGATGAACAGCTCCGGGGCGATTGCCAACATCCTCGCTCCGTACATCTCGCTCAGGCGCACGCCAGAGACGATGAACAAGCTCTTCGCGCTCTACAATCAGGTGACGCCAGAGGACGTGCGGGCAATCGCGGCGAAATATTTCGTAGACCGCAGCCGCACCATCGTCACTCTCTCGACCAAGGGCAAAGGAGGGAACGCGGAATGAGGACTCTGCCGAAACTTCTTTTGGTCGTGGCCGCGCTCTCGCTCGTGGCCCAAAATCTAAACGCACAAGACAGCAGGGGCGGCGGGAGGATCAAGCCGCCGACGGGAAGCGCACGAGTCATGAGTAAGAGACCTGAACGCGCGGCGGCTGGGCCGATTGCCAGCGTACTCCAACCCAACCGCTCGCCGCTCGTCAGCTTCCGCTTTCTCTTCATGACGGGCGCGGCCGCGGACCCGAAAGGCAAAGAGGGCGTGGCGGCCCTGACGGCCGCGATGCTCGCGGAGGCCGGCTCGCGCCAGATGTCTTACGACCAGATAAAGAACGCCTTCTACCCGATGGCGACCGATTTCGATTACCAGATTGACAAGGAGATGACCGTCTTCGCGGGCGCGACGCACGTGGACAATCTGGACCGCTACTACTCCATCATCAGCCAGATGCTCCTGGACCCAGGCTTCCGCCAGGACGACTTCACGCGCCTCAAAACGGACGCGATCAACTTCCTCAAAGTCTCTTTGCGCGAGGCCAACGACGAGGAGCTAGGCAAGGAGCAGCTCTACAACACCATCTACGCGGGCCACCCCTACGGGCATCACAACATGGGGACGCTGACGGCGCTCGAAAGCATCACGATCGAGGACGTGCGCGGCTTCTACCGCTCGAACTATACGCGTGCGAACCTCGTGCTCGGCATGGCCGGCGGCTACCCGCAAGCGTTCGTCCGCAAAGTCGAGGCCGATTTCGCCAAGCTCCCTGCGGGCAGGCCCATCAAGATCGACTACGACGCGCCCGTGCTCGCGGCCGGGATGCGTATAGAGATCGTCAAACGCGACACGCGCTCGACCGCCATCTCGCTCGGCTTCCCGATTGAGGTGACGCGCAGGGACCAGGACTGGCCCGCGCTCGCCGTCGTCGCCTCCTACTTAGGCCAGCACCGCAACTCGCAGAGCTATCTTTACCAGCGGCTGCGCGAGCTGCGCGGGCTGAACTACGGCGACTACGCCTACATCGAATACTTCCCGCGCGGGATGTACCAGTTCCAGCCCGACCCGAACCTCGGCCGCCAGCAGCAGATTTTCCAAATCTGGATTCGGCCCGTCGAGCCGCAGAACGGCCACTTCACGCTCCGTGCCGCGCTCTACGAGTACGACAAACTGGCCCGCGACGGGATGACGAAGGAGACGTTCGAGGCGACGCGCGACTTCCTGCTGAAGAACATCAACATCCTGACTTCGACCCAGGACGCCGCGCTCGGCTACGCGCTCGACAGCCGCTACTACGGCATAGGCGATTTCAACACCTACATGCGCGAGCGTCTGTCGCGCCTCACGCTCGACGACGTGAACAACGCCATCCGCCGCCACCTCAAGTCCGACCGGATGCGTATCGTCATGATCACCAAAGACGCAGAGGGCTTGCGCGACGCGATCATCAACAACCGCCCGTCGCCTATCAAGTACAACGCGCCGAAGCCGGACGACATACTTGCCGAAGACAAGGTGATTCAGGAGTACAAAGTCAACGTCAAGCCTGAAGACGTGGTGGTCGTCCCCGTCGAGCGTGTGTTCCAATAAAAAGTCTCACGCCAAGACGCAAAGGCGCTAAGAAAACAATCAAGTTTTTCTTAGCGCCTTTGCGTCTCCAGCGTGAGAGATTGTTTTAAGGCTTCTTCGGCGCGGGTTTCATTTCGAGCGTGGTGATGCGCGCGCGCTCGCCCGTGCAGCCGCTGGCGCAGAAGGGGAAGCTGGTTCCCTCGCCCTTGTTCGGGCCGTTGCTGAGGACCAGGAAATCGTACTGCGGGTACTCGTTGCCCTTAATCACGTCCACCTTCTCGGCCCTCGCGGCCCACGCCTCCGCGAAGGTCTTGTAACTGAGCGAGCCGGGGAAGAATTCGATGTCGCTGTCGTAGTAGTCCAGCTTCAGCCCCCTCTGCGCGGCAGGCTCGACCGTCGTCTTAGTAAAGTAGGCGTCTACGTGCTTCTTCTTGTAGATGCTCTCCCGCCCGGTCATGAACAGCTCGTAAGGATAGGAGACGTAGTAGCGCGTCTCGTGCAGTGGCTCGCCGCCGCCCGTCTGCTTCTCCGCGCGGACTTCGAAGACGACGAACTCCCACTGCGGATCGTAGCCCGTGGTCACGAACTCAGAGATTTCGGGGAAAAGGTCGCGGCGACTGCCGTAGTAATTCCAGGTGAAATAAGAGACGGGCAGCGCCACCTCGCGGGCTGCGTTCGCGTTGAGGCTCTCACGGTCTTGAGTCGCCATTGCGTAACGCGCGTTGTCCGCCTCGACCAGCGTCGGGAACGTCTTGACCATAACATTCTTGACCTGGAGCCTTTCGTTGACCTTCATAGCTTCGGCTACTCCCAACTGATTAAAGAGGGCCGAGACCTGCCCTTCGAGCGTGGCGGCGTTCGCGTTGGCCGGCAGCGCGACGATGTTGGAGTAGTAGGCGCGGTTGAATTGATGGTTGATCTTGTTATCCAGGTCGAGCGCGGTGGTCAGCACGCGCGCCCAGCCGTAGATGAACTTGATGGGTGCGCTCTGCGCCGCGGCCGGCGTCACGAAGCAGAGCACGCAGCATAAGGTCAGCGCAGAGCGTTTGATTGAACTCAGGTTTTTCAAAGTTCTTCGCCTCCTGTAGAAAATAGTCTGACGGACAAAGGCGGGTTGCTAGGAAGTTAAGACCTGGGTCGGGGCGCGGACACGATAAGTCGGTCTGTGGCGGGTGTCAAGGTTTTACCTGGAGTTGGAATGGCGCGAGAGTCTGACTCACCGCAGAGACGCAGAGAGCGCAGAGGGGGCGCAGAGGTGTTGAGTGCCATTCAAGTCTCTGCGCAATCTCTGCGTCCTCTGCGTCTCTGCGGTGAGTCTTACGTGTCAGAGACTTCTTCTGAACAGATAGGACATCTTGATGAAGAAGGTGCGGCTGTTGCGGCGGAAGCCTGGGACGATCTCGCTGCTGATGTTGTTGAAGCCGTAGTTGAGGTCGTCGTTGTAGCCGACGTAGAAGGCCGTGCCGGGGTTCGGCGTCCAGCCGAAGAGGAATTGGCCGCGGACGCGGCGGTTGAGCGTGTTGTAGTCCACGATGCCGCGCGCGAAGGTGAAGTTGGTGAACTGGTAGGTCGTGCGCAGCGTCCAGATGTTGATGTCGAAGGCGGTCAGCCCAGTGTCCCTGCGGACGAGCGTGTTCTTGACGAGGTTGAGCTGCGCTGATAGCGCGTTGGTCGGCTTGTAGGTGACGCTGCCGCTGAACTCGTAGAGGTGGCCCGCGCCTGGGTCGAGCGGCGCGTCCTCGCCCAGCAGGAGCGCCGCAGGGCTGACGCGCGGGTAGCGGCGGCCGCCGCCGAAGTCTAAATCGAGGTGGTTGCGGCGGTAGACGAAGCGCCCGTTGAACTGAATCTTCTTGTTGTACTGCGAGCCGCCCTGTATGAAGAAGTGGTGCTTCATGACGGAGCGCTCGTCGTCGGGGCCGTAGAAGGCTTGAGTGCAGCGATTGTCAGGAACGGGGTCGTTGATGCACGGGGCGTTGCGCGACGCGCCGAACTCTTCTTCCAGAATCCGCTCGTAGGCCGGCTCCCAGCCGAGCGCGAACCAGGAGTTGCGCTTCAGCCGCCACTCGACGTACCACTCGCTCTCCCAATTCTGTATGCGGCGCTGGAAGTCGAAGCCGATCCAGGTGAATTGGTGTACGTGCGTGCCCAGCACAGTCCCCTTCTGCTTCGGGTCTGTGTTGTAGCGCGTGAAGAAGGCGTGGAAGTTGGTGTTGGTGCGCCCGATGAAGCCCACGTCGGCGCGGTAGTCGCGCGTGTAGCCTTCGCCGTAATACTGCCAACCCCAGTTGCGCCCCGTGTAGTCCAGAATGGCCGTGTAGGCGAGGCCGTTGCCCGTGCGGTAATTGGTCTCGTCGGTGAAGGGGTCGTAGAAGAAGTTCCGCGAAGTTGTGCCAATAATCTGGTAGTCGAAAAACGTCTTCTTGTCGATGCGGTATTTCCCATCCACACCGAAGAGCTGGTTGTGCTTCTCGATGAAGTTGTAGGAGGTTGCGAGCATCCCGATGGTGCTGTCCTGCTTCCCTAAGTCGCGCTTGAGACGGAGCACGCCGATGAAGGCGTTCTTGTCCAGGATGTTCTCGTTCTCGCAGTTGGATTCAAGGCCCAGCTCCCTCAGCTCGCGGCAGGCGTTGATGTCGCCGCGCTCGTCCGGGCTCAGGTTGCCCGGCCCGTTGTCGCTCGCCGCCATGACGCCGAACGTGGTGCGACCCTGCTTGCCAGACAGTTTGACCGCGAAGTCCGGGTCTACGATGGTGCGCGTGTGGACGGCGAGCACAGGCGTCTGGAAGATGTCTATGCCTTCGAGGAAGAAGGGGCGTTTTTCGGGGAAGAAGATGGGGAAGCGCTGGTTCGTGGTGACGACTATCTGGTCAGCCTCGACCTGCGCGAAGTCTGGATTGAGCGCTGCGTCGAGCGTGATCGTCGGCGTGATGCCGAGCTTCGCCGTCAGCCCAGGGTCTAGCCCCACCGGCTCGTTGACGATTCTTCCGGGGTCAACAACGCCGGCCGGGACCGAGCCGGGGAAGCTGCCGACCTGGCGGCCCGTCTCCGAAATCGTCAGGCTGGGGATCAGTTCGAGCGTGCGCTCGGCCGTAATGCCTTCGAGCCCCGCAAGGTGTCCGGCCTGGGTCAAGTTGCTCCCGATGCTGCGCGAGAAAGGCATCCAGGAATCGAGCTCGTTGTTGATGCGCTTGATGCGGCGGAAGAAGTGCGCGCCCCAGAGCTTGTCCTTGCCGGCGACGTAGCGCAGCGACTTGAAGGGGATGGCGACCTCGACAACCCAGCCTTCGGGGCCGACCACGCCCTTCGACTCCATCACCCAGTCGAGGCTGTAGTCCTCGCCGCGCCCCTCTGTCAGCGTGCCGTCGGCCTGTATGCCGAGCGGGTTGAAGAAGGCCGCGTAGGCTTTGCGCTGGTCGTTGTAGGTGTCCATGAAGAAACCCACGTAGTCGTCGCTAAAAATGTTGTCGCGCTTGGAGACGGTGGCGCGTACCTTGTCCGGCTCGTCGAAACACTTGTAGGCGATGTAGAAGTTTTTCGCGTCGTAGCCCAGGAGCACCTCTGTCGGCTTCGACGGCGCGGTGTTATCGCCTGGGTCGATCTGGTAGAAGTCTTTGAGGACGACCGCCTGCTTCCAGACCTCGTCGTCGAGCTTGCCGTCTATGACAGGCACGGCGTCGAACTTGGGGACGCGGACGGGGTTGGCCTTTTCGGGCGGGAGCGTCAGCCCCGCAACGGTTGCGGCCGGCGGCGCGGGGGCCAGGGCTGTCTGCGGCGAGGCCGCAGTCGAAGACGGCACGGTCGTCGCGTTGGTGTTCTCGGTCGGAGACTTGGTTTCGGGCTGGGCGGGCGAGGGCGAGGGCGAAGCGACGGGAGCGGGCGTCGGCGTGGGCGTCGGCTTCGGGGCGGCCTCGGCTACGGATTGTGTAGAGCCTTCCTGCGGCACGGCCGTCTCGAAGATGATTTCGAGGCGGTTGAAGCGCTGGGCCACGCGCGCACGAGCGCCCGCGTCGAGCCGGAAGGAGAGCATCACGTCGGCCCCGCGGCTGCCGACGAAGGCGTCCGTGAAGCCGCGCCCGTTAAGCTCGTTCTGAATTTTCGGCGCGGTCGCCGAAGGAATGAGGACGACGAAGCGGCCCGCCTCGTTGTAAGCCTCGTAGTCGCCGAGCGACGTGTCCGAGGTGACGACGACGCGTGAGCCGCCGGCGGGGACTTCGTGGGCGCGGATTGAGGCGAGGCGTTTTGACGGCGGCGCTGAGGCCGCGACGAATCCGCTGGCTGCGGCGGCGACCGTCTGCTGCTGGACGCTTTGGGAATGCGCGGGCGTACACGCGAGGACGACGAGCGCGATGAGAGCAAAACGCTTCATACTGAACTCTCCCCTCTAACCTGAGAGCAAATTTTTAAGGCTGCCGCACTTCCCTCGCCTCGGCGACATCGTGTTAATGCCGCCGGGCGCGGGAAAGTTTCAAAATCTGGTGAAGGCCGACGCCTCTGGGGAGACTCTCGCTTACCCGGCTTGTCGCGGCCCCGTGCTCATCCGAAACTCTTTCTGAAAAGATAAGACATCTTGATAAAAAAGGTCCGGCCGTTGCGCCTGAAGCCAGGCTCCAGATCGCCCGTGAAGGGGCTGTGGCCGTTGCGGCTCAGGTCGTCGTTGTAGCCGACGTAGAAGGCCGTGCCGGGGTTCGGCGTCCAGCCTAGCAGGAACTGACCGCGGACGCTCGCGGAGAGCGTGTCGTAATCCACGCGCGCCCGCGCGAACGTGAAGGCCGAGAACTGGTAAGTGGCGCGCGCCACCCAGATGTTGTCGTCAAAGGCCACGCGCCCGGTGTCGTAGCGCACGAGCCGGCTCTTGATGTAGCCCACCGAGGCGCGCAGCGCGTTCGTCGGCTGGTAAGTGAAATTGGCGTTGGCCTCCCAGTAGCTTCCCGTGCCGGGGTCGAGCGGCGCGTCCGGGTCCAGGAGCGCCGCAGGGCTGACGCGCGGGAACCTGTCGCCGCCGCCGAAGTCCAGGTCGAATGCGTTCGACGAATGGATGATGAAGACATCCCCGGAGTATTTCTTGCTCGGCGCGGTTTCGAGGAAGAAGTAGGGGCTCATCTGGTAGGTCGAGCGCTCAGGGCCGCCGAAGAATGCGCCGGCCTGCTTCTCATTGCGGCGCGGGCCGAACTCCTCCTCGAACAGGCGCTCGTAGCCGTGGACGTAGCCCGCGCCGACGAAGGTCTGCCTTCTCAGTCTCAACATGAACTGCGCCTCGTCCTCCCAAACCTGCGTGCGGCCCTGCCAGTCGAAGTTGGTGCGGATGGAGTTGAAGACGCGGAAGGAGAGAATCTTCCCCTTCGGGTTAGGCTCGGAATTGTACTGTATGAAGAGGTCGTCGTAGTTGGTGTTGCGCCGGCGTGTGAAGCCTACGTCGGCGCGGTAATCGCGCGTGCGGCCCTGCCCCTGCAACCGAACGGTCAAGTGCCTGCCCACCTGCTCCAGATTGTAGAAGTAGCCGAAGCCGTTGCCCGTGCGGTACTCGTTCTCGTCCTTGTCGGGGTTGTAGAAGTAGCGGCGCGAGCTGGTTCCGAGCGTCTGGAACGTGAAGGTGGTCGTCGGGTTGATGCGTATGCGCCCGTCGAAGCCGCCCAGGTTGTTGTGCTTCTCTATGAAGTTGTATGTCGTGGCGACCAAGCCGAGGCTAGAGTCCGCGCCCACGTCGCGCTTGAGGCGCAGCACGCCGATGTAGGCGTTCTTGTCCAGAAAACGGAAGTTTCCTTCGTCGAGCCGCTCGTCTCCGACGAAATTGCCGGGGCCGTTGTCGCTCGCCAGCATGATTCCGAAGGAATTCTTCCCGCGCTTGCCTGAAAGTTTGACCGCCACGTCCGGGTCTATGATGGCGCGCGTGTGGACGGGCTGGAGCGGCGTACGGAAGATGTCGATCCCCTCAAGGAAGAACGGGCGCTTCTCTTCGAAGAAGATGGGAAACCGCTGGTTGGCGGTGATGACCGTCTGGTCTGCCTCGACCTGCGCGAAGTCGGGGTTGAGCGCCAAATCTAACGTCACGGTCGGCGTGATGCCGTACTTGACCGTGAGGCCGGGGTCGAATTTGACGGGCTCGTTGACCATGCGGCCCGTCTCGATGGCGGCCGGGAAAGGGCCGTAGGAGTCCACGCGTTTGCCTGTCTCGGAGAGCGTCAGGCTCGGAATGACTTCGAGCGTGCGCTCGGTCGAGAGCCCTTCGAGGCCGGTGATGTGCCCGGCTTGCGCCAGCCAGCTAGTCTTGTCGCGCGAGAGCGGCATCCACATGGACAGCTCGTTGTTGAACCGCTTGATGCGCCGGTAGAAGTGAACGCCCCAGAGCTTATCCTTGCCGGCCTCGTAGCGCAGCGACTTGAAAGGGATCGCCACCTCGACCGTGTAGCCGTCCGACCCCACCATCCCTTTCGACTCGACCACCACATCGACGCTGAAGTCCTCGCCGCTGCCTTCGGTCAGGACGCCGTCGGCCTGTATGCCGAGCGGGTTGAAGTTCATCTCGTAGGCTTTGCGCTGGTCGTTGAAGGTGTCGAAGAAGAGGCCGACGTAGTCGTCGTCGAAGATCGCGTCGCGCTTGGCGACGGTGGCGCGCACCTTGTCCGGCTCGTCGAAGGCGCGGTAGGCGACGTAGAGGAACTTGGCGTCATAGCCGAGGAGCACTTCGGTCGGCTTCGACGGCGCGATGTTGTCGCCCGGCTGCACCTGATAAAAATCTTTGAGGACGACGGCCTGCTTCCAGATTTCGTCGTCCAGCTTGCCGTCTATGACGGGCGCGCTCTCGAATTTCGCCACGCGGACGGGGCTGGCTTTCTCCGGCGGGAGCACGACCGCGCCGGGCTTGGCGGCGGTCGCTTTGGCGGCTTCTGCTGACGCGGCCGCCGCCGTCTGCGCCCTGGCGGGCGAGTGGGCGGCGACCAGCAACAGGGCCAGCAACAATACGAATCTTTTCATGCAATCATTCCCGGCCGTTCGGCGAGCAGATTCCGCGCAAGACGCTAGTTAGTGTCGTTAACTGTCAGAAGGTTTCTGAAAAAGTGACGAGTGATAAGAGAAAGGCTTTTACTTATCACTCGTCACTCGTCAATGCTCTTAAAAGCTCCGGCGGAACAGGTAGGACATCTTGATGAAGAATGTCCGGCCGTTGCGGCGGAAGCCCGGTTCGAGGCGACCTGTGAACGGGCCGAAGCCGTTGTAGTTGAGGTCGTCGTTGTACCCTACGTAAAACGAGGTGCCAGGGTTCGGCGTCCAGCCCAGTAGGAACTGGCCGCGGATGCTGGTGGCCAAGGTGTCGTAGTCTATGCGCGCGCGCGCGAAGGTGAAGCGCGTGAACTGATAGGTCCCGCGCAGGGTAAAGATGTTGTCGTCGTAGGCGACGAGGCCCGTGTCCCTGCGCACCAGGCGGTCCTTGACGTAATCGAGCGTCAGGCGCAGCTCGTTCGTCGGCTGGTAAGCGAAGTTCGCCTCCATGCGGAGCTGGTTGCCTTTGCCTGGGTCGAGCTGCGCCGCGTCCGCGTTGACGAGCGCGGCCGGGCTGACGCGCGGGAACTTCGGCCCCGCGCCGAAGTCGAAGTCGAACGCGCCCCAGTTGTGAATCATGAAGATGTAGGCCGAATACTTCTTGCTCGGCGTCGTGCCGAAGTAGCCGTAGATGTTATTGCGCATCGTCGAGCGTTCGGAGTCGTTGCCGGCGAAGCCGCAGTCAAGACCAGGGTTGAAGGCGAGGGCGTCGGCGTCGAAACATTTGGACACGTCCGCCTGGCGCGTCGGGCCGAACTCTTCCTCGAAGATGCGCTCGAAGTTGAAGCTGACGCCGAGGCCCGCGAAGGTCTGTTTCTGGAAGCCCCACTCGGTCTGCATCTCGTGGCCCCAGCTCTGTATGCGTCCCTGCCAGTCGAAGTTGATTTCGGGCAGGATGTGGTAGTGCTGACGCACGAGCTTCGCCTTCTCCTTCGGGTCCGTGTTGTAGTAGAGAAAGACGCCGTGCCGGTTGGTGTTGGTGCGGCGCGTGAAGCCTACGTCTGCGCGGTAGTCTTTGGTGAAGCCGCGGCCGTCGTAGTTCCAGCCGAAGTTGCGGCCGTCCTGGTCGAAGCGCAGGTGATAGGCCACGGCGTTGCCCGTGCGGTAGATGCTCTCGCCCTGGTCCGGCTCGAAGAAGAAGGTGCGCGAGCTGGTGCCGATGAGCGAGAAGCTCCCGACCGACCCCTTGTTGAAGCGGAAGCGGCCGTCGAAGCCGAGGAGCTGGTTGTGCTTCTCGATAAAATTGTAGGAGGTGGCGATCATGCCCAGGCTGTTCTCCTGGCCGATGTCGCGCTTGAGGCGGAGCACGCCGATGTAAGCGTTCTTGTCTAGGAAGCGCTCGTTCTCGCAGTTGTCCGGGTCGCCGTCCACGCCGAGCAGCCGCGCCTCAAGGCAGGAGTGAACCCTCCCGCGGTCGTCCGCGCTCAGGTTGCCGGGGCCGTTGTCGCTCGCCGCCATCAATCCGAAGGAGGTCTTGCCGCGTTTGCCTGACAGCTTGACGGCCACGTCCGGGTCAACGATGGCGCGCGTGTGGACGACCTGCAACGACGTGTTGAAGATGTCTATGCCTTCGAGGAAGAAGGGGCGCTTCTCCGCGAAGAAGATGGGAAACCGCTGGTTGGCCGTGACGACCGTCTGGTCTGCCTCGACCTGCGCGAAGTCGGGGTTGAGGGCCAGGTCTAGAGTGACGGTCGGCGTGATGCCGTACTTGACCGTCACGCCGGGGTCTAGCCTGACGGGCTCGTTGACCATGCGGCCGGTCTCAAGTGCCCCGTCGGGCAACGTGCCTGGGAAGTGGCCGACGTTGCGGCCCGTCTCGGAGATGGTCAGGCTCGGGATGATTTCGAGCGTGCGCTCGGTCGAGACGCCTTCGAGGCCGGTGATGTGGCCCGCCTGGCTGAGCGTGCTGGACACGTCGCGCCTGAGCGGCATCCACGAATCGGTCTCGTTGTTCTGCCGCTTAATCTGGCGCAGGAAGTGAACGCCCCACTGCTTGTCCTTGCCGGCTTCGTAGCGCAGCGACTTGAACGGGATCGCCACCTCGACCGTGAAGCCCGCGTCCGTGACTTCGCCCTTCGACTCCATCACGATGTCAACGCTGTAGTCCTCGCCGTTGCCTTCCGTGAAGATGCCGTCGGCCTGCACGCCGAGCGGGTTGAAGATCAGCACGTAGGCGCGGCGGCGGTCGTTGAAGGTGTCCAGATACATCCCGACCGTATCGTCGTCGAAGACCTGATCGCGCTTCGGGACGGTGACGCGGACCTTGCCCGGCTCGTCGTGTGCGCGAAAGGCCACGTAGAGGAACCTCGCGTCGTAGCCCACCATGACTTCGGTCGGCTGCGAAGGCGGCGTGTTGTCGCCCGGCCTGAACTGTATGAAGTCTTTGAAGACCGCAGCCTGCTTCCAGATTTCGTCGTCCAGCTTGCCGTCTATGACGGGCGCGCTCTCGAATTTCGCTACGCGGATGGGGCTGGCCTTCTCCGGCGGCACGACGATTCCGCCGCCGCCGCCCGCGGGCTTCGTTGGAGTCTCAACCGGCGCGGGCTTCGCGGAAGAATCCGCTGCCTCGTTCTTCTCGGCAGCGGGCGTCGGCGTCGGCTTGATGGAAACTGTTTCCGCAGCGGGTAGACTCTGCGCGTTTGCGTTGACGGCGAAGAAGAGGATGACGGCGAAGGTTGAAAGGGCCAGAACAGATCGGAAGGTATGCGACGACCCGTTGAAGACTGCCCCTGGAAGGGCGCGGGCAAGAAGCAGTCTTGTTGTCATAAGAAGGGCTCCTGAAATTTAGATTAATCGGGATGCGTGGTAACGTCGTCGCCGGCTGATTAGGCGCCCATAGGGGCGAATAACAGAAGGCTTAACGTCATCAAGAGGTCGAATGTTTCGGCAAATTTCGGAATAAATCCGAGATTTCGCCAGCTCACACCCGAGCCCCTTCGGCTCGCCATTAAGGACGCGAACGAGGACGCATCCGTTAACCTTCCCTTCCGAAAAATCGGAAATCACCACAGAGCCGCTACCGAAGAAAGAGATACAAGATTCGAGATTTCAAATTTGAAATCTCGAATCCTCAAACCAATTTTTTCTGTGGCTCATTCCTACTGCCCAGCCTTGCGTAGGAAGACGCGGCCTTCCCCGGTCGTCAGTTTGAACACCTTCCCGCCTTGGCCCAACTTCCAGCGCTTGAGGCTCCCCGCGCCCGACTCTTCAGTCAGCGACAGGCCCGCGTTGTCAACGCCCTCGGCGTTCGTCTCGATCGTCGCGTTTAAGCCCGAAGGCACAGAGAGCATGATCGAGCCGCTGCCCGTGTTGGCCATCACGCCGCTGAAGCGACCGTCCAGGTAGATGCGCCCGTCGCCCGTGTTGGCGTCAACGTCGCCCTCGAAGTTTTGAACGTCTATGCGCCCGTCGCCCGTGCGAGCCATCAGGCGGCCGTGCGAGTCGCGCACGTCTATGCGCCCGTCGCCGGTCGTCAAGGTCAGGCTGCCGTTCACGCCCTCGACCTCCAACCGCCCGTCGCCCGTCGTCAGGCGCAAGGAAGAGCTGCGCGGGACGAGGACTTCGACGTTGACCACGGGGCTTGAGAAAGTGACTTCGCCCTCGCGGCGCGCGGTGGAGTCGTCGAAGTTTGAAGAGAATTGAATGTCGGAGCCGTTCTGATTAAGGTTCGTGCGGATGCCGCGCATCTGCTGGTCTGTGGAGGCGCGCTTGCTGATGGTGAATTGAACCTCCTGCTTGTCCCAGGCGCGCACGGTGATGTAGCCGTCAAAGGTGCTCAGGTTGAGGGTCGGCGTGCCGCTCACCTGGAAGACTTTCGACTCGCGCTCGACCAGCCGCAGGCTATCCGAGAAATCCCGCTCGGACCTCACGGCCCTCTGGACCTCGCGCGCAATGCGCTCGCTCTCGACCTGGATGCGCGCCTGCTCGCGCTGCGCGCTGCGCTGTGCCTGTGCGGTCGCGCGCGCGGCCTCAGCCTGCGTGCGGCGCACTTCGGACTGTGAGCTTCTCACGGCGTCGGCCTGGGCTCGCGCTGCCTCGCGCATGGCCTCGCGGTGCGTGCGCTGCGCTTCCAGTTCGGCGCGCTGCGCTTCCAACTCTGCGCGGCGCACTTCACGTCTGGCGCGCGCGACCTCACGCGCCGCATCCCTCGCCTCGCGCTGCTTCTCGGCCCTGGACTCATCCATGTCGAAGTCCTCGTCCGAGTCGCCGTCGTCATCGTCGTCCGCGCTCACAGTCTCGCCGAGCTGGTTGGTGGCCTTGCTCAGCGGGCGGCCGTCCTGCGCGCGCTTGATACTGATCTCGCCGTTGACGTTGCCGAGCTTGATGCGCGTGCCGCCCGCGCCGAGCTGGCCCGCGAGGTCGCGGCCGACGTACTCGCCGCGCCTGACCTGCAAACCGAAGTCGTTCGAGATCGGGCCGTGTACCGTGTCGGCCTTCAGCTCCGCGTTCGCGTCCGAAGGGATGGTCAAGGAGATGGGGCCGTTGACCGAGCTGATCGAGATGGACTTCATCTGGCTCAGTTGGCCGAAGACTGCCTCTAGTCCGCCGTTGACGGTCGAGAGCCTGACGTCGCCGCTCAGCTCGCGCGCCGAGACACGCCCATTGATGGACGAAGCCTTGACGTCGCCTGCGAGGCCGTCGATGTTGAGGTCGCCGTTAATCAGCTCGACCGAGTCAATGCGCGCGCCGCGCGGGACCGTCAGCGTGTACTCGACCGTCGCGGGGTTGTCGTATTCCCCCTCGCCGTCGTTGAAGTTCTGCGTCCTGGTCGGGTAATCCGTCTCGACGTGGACGCTGTTCGGGTCCGCGCTGACGACGACTTTGGCTTCCGCCAGGCGGTCGCGGCGGTGGGCCATTTTGACGGCGTCAACCTTGACCTCGTTGCGGTCCCAGGCCGAGACGCGGACGGAGCCGTTGATGTTGCTCAGGCTGACGCGCCCGCCCGGCGAGAGCGGATAGGTCTGGTGGAACTCCTCGCGCAACGTCTGGGTCTGCTGCGTCATCACGTTGCTCGCGCCCGTCATGACGACGGAGAGCGTGAGCAGCGCGGCCAGTAAAATTCTCTTCTTCAACATATTTCCTTCTCTCTAATCCTCACAACCCACTACAAAAACCAATCAACCCTTTGCGCCTTTGGTTTTTCTTTAGTTGCGCCTTTGCGTGAACGGCTGTTTCTCGCAAAGGCGCAAAGTTAAGACGTAAGGCGCAAAGGGTTGAGTCAAACTCAGGATGCGCGGCGCAGTTGGATGTTGCCGTTGATGGTCTTGAGCGAGAGCGCGCGCCCGCCGCTCCCTATCGTCCCGTTCAGTTGCTTGCGGCTGACGCGCCCCAGGAGCGTGACGGGGAAGTCTGTGGAGACTTCGCCGTTCTGCGTCTTGGCCGTCACGTCCGCGTTCAGGTCCGAGGGCAGATCGAGCGTGATGCCGCCGTTGACGGTCTTGAAGTCAAGCTCGGCGTTCCAGTCGGCGCGGCCCAGGCGGGCCGTGATCGAGCCGTTGACCGTCTTGGCGCTGGCGACGCCCGCGGCCGTGACGTTGATGCTGCCGTTGACCGTCTTGACCTCCACGTCGCCGCCGAGCGCGCCCGTCTCTATGTTGCCGTTGACGGTGCGGCCGCGGAAGTTTACGCCGCGGGGGACGCGGACCTTGAACTCGACCGCGACATCGTTGTTCCTGATGTTCACGTTGTCGCCCTCGCCCGGCACGCAGCGCTGCGAGTTGCTCGGCTCCGCGCTCGGGTAGAGGGCGCAGATGAGGACGCCGCCCGCGTGCTCGACCACGCGAATCTCGACCTCCTTCGGGTCGCTGCGGCGCGCGCTCTTGACGGCCGTGACTTCGACTTCATTCCCCCCGCTGGGCTCGGCGGTCAGCCCGCCGTTGATGCCCCTGACCTCGCCGGTCTGGCCGGCGGCGACGCGTCCATTCCAGCGGAACTCGTCCGTGGAAGAGAGAGACTGGGCGGAGAGGGCTGCGACCGGCTCGACCGGCTCCGCGTCGCCCGCGTCAACGGTCACGATGCCGTGCAGAAACGAGCTGCGCGTCCAGTCTTCCGCGACCCGGCGCAGATTGTCCAACTGCTCAAGCACGAGCGGGGCGGCCGCCACGGTCAGCGCCACAGCCAGCAACGTCGTCATCAACTTGGTTTTCATCTCATTCACCCTCGCTTCAGTTCGGCCTTAAATTCTTCCGAGGCTCAAGTCCCCGGCCCCCACTCCCCTCGCTCTGATATGAAAACACCGCAAGAGTATTCTTTGTGGCAATTTATTTTAAGAAAAGTGGTCAGTGGTCAGTGGTCAGTGGTCAGTTAAAAAAAAGCAGCCGCGCCAATTAACCCGGCTGCCTTTTGCCTTTCTTTTAACTGACCACTGACCACTGACCACTGACTACTGTTTCCTGAGCCGTAAAGAGCCGCTGAAGGAGACGAGGTTGATGGTCGCGTCGCCGGAGCCGTAGGTGCCCAGGAGGCGGCCGGTCTGAAGCGGCGAGGCAGGCGTGCCAGGGCCTTTGTACTGGAGCGGGAATTCCGTGACGATCTCGCCGTGTTCGGAGACCTTGGCGTTCACCTTGAAGGACGAGTCCGAGGGCATCAGCATGGTCACGTCGCCGGTCGTCGTCGTGAAGTCGTAGATGCCGCCGCGCGCCAGCCGGCCCGTCAGCCGCATCTCGCCGCTGATGGTGTTGGCCTCGACGCGCGCCGGGCCGATCTCGTTGAGCACGATGTCGCCGCTCACCGTCTTGACCCTCAGAAAGTCGCTGCCGTCGAGCGGGCGCACCCCGCGGACTTCGATGACGCCGTTAAGCGAGGTCAGGTTAGCGCGGCCGCTCGCGTCCTCCACCGTCACGTTGCCGCCGAGGCTCGCCGCGTCAATCGCCTTCGAGACGCGCATCGCCTCTATCCGCCCGTCGTTGGTTTCGAGGTGCGCCTCGGCCACGTCCGAGACATCTATGTCGCCGTCCCGCGTCGTCAGGTAGACGGTCGCGCCGCGCGGCACTTCCAGTTCGACATCGTAGTCCGCCAGACACGATTCAAAATTTTCCTCTCCGTCTTCCGCCTTCTCCGAGAGCTGTATCTCGACTCTCGTCGCCGCGGACTCCGGCCCGCTTTCGGGGCCGCCGGTGACGCGTATCTTGAGCTTGGCCCCGCTGGTCATGGCGCGCACGCGCACCTCTTTGCTGTCCGTGCCGCGGACGGTGACGCTCCCGCCCGTCGTCGAGAGGGTGACGTTAACGTCCGGGGCCGCGGCGACGGCCGCCTCGCTGACGCTCTGCGCCTCTTCAGCCTCCTGGGGCTCTTCCATCTCGTTCGGCTCTTCGACCGCCACGACGCCCTTGTCCTTGCCATTGTCGGCAGGCTTCTTCTGGGCGCTGGCGCTCGCGCCGCAGAGCAAGAGGGCGGCGAGCAGTAGGGCCGTGATTGAAAATCTAAGTCTCATCCTGACAGACACCACTTTCATCTGGTCGCAATGGTCGGGCGCACCTGCTCCGCGACCGTGTTAAGCAAGTTGAGCTTGCTCTGGTACGAGGAGTAAAGAAATTCCGCCGCGTCCGGGTCGTTGGGGTTGCTGCGCGCCATGCGGCGCGTCGAGACGATGGCCTGATCCACGATGGCCAGGTTGCGCTCGTACTCCGCGCGCAGGCTCGGCTTCATAGCCCCCTCGCCGCTCGCCGCGATCTCCTGCGCCAGCGAGTCAATCGCCTTCAGATAATTCTGCTCGCCGGGCAGCAGCGGCTTGACGGTAATGGCCAGCTCCTGCTGCGGCAACTGGTCCGGCTGAGGAACCAGCACAGGAGCCGCGGGCTTCCTGGGCTTCTGACGCTTGAGCGGCGCGTTCTCTTTCCCGCGTTCCTTATCGTTGTCCTTTCGGCCCGTCCCGTCTGTCGGGTTGTTTGACACTGCGGGCGAAGGGCTCGGACTGGTTGTCGTAATCGGAGTCGGAGTCGGTTGCGCTTTATTGCCGCGGGCAATCGACTGCTCATCAATCTTCGTTTCGGGCCGATTCAATCTCATGACGGCGAAGATGGCGGCGAAGGCCAGGACGGCGACGAGGCTGGCGAAGCCGAGCGCACGCTGGGGCGAGACTTTGAACAAGCCGCCGAGCGACGCGAGCCAGCCGCCGAAGCTCGAAGCCGGGCGCCGTTCGTAGACGCGGGCCGGGCGTTCCAATTCCGTAATCGCTTCGTCGAGCCGCTCGCGCAAGCGCACGGTCGGCACGTCGAGCGCCTGCTCGGCCTCGAACGTGCGGGCGAAGAGCGCCGTTTCTTCGGCCGCCGTCGAGGCCGCGCTGGCGCAGGCTGCGCAGGCGGAGATGTGCTCGGCCACACGCGCGGCCATCTCAGAGGAAAGCTCATTGTCCGTGTAAGCCTGTAAAATCCCCTCGTCAACGCACTCTCTCATCTGATTCCTCCGATCTTGCCGTAAACCCTGACGAATTCCTTTCGCCCCCTTGCGATGAGGCTGCCGACGTTCACCTCGTTGACCTGGAGCGCCGTCGCTATCTCCTTGTAAGAGAGCCCCTGCTGCTTCAGCAGGAGCGCGCTCCGCATGGGCTCCTTAATCTTGTCGAGCGCGCGGCGCGCCTCCACAATCTCGGCCCGCCGCTCGTACTCCTCTGCGGGGGCCTCGGCCGTGAACCACCCGCTCGCCTCGGCCTGCTTCGCGTACTCGTCCTCGCGCGCGACCGAGCGCGACTGGCCGCGCAGGGTGTTGCGCGCCACGTTCATCGTCACGCGCAGCAGCCACGCCCGCAGCAACTCTTCGCCCGGCGTAGAGTCCATGTGGCTGTAGAGCTTGAGAAAGACCTCCTGCGTCACGTCCTCTGCGAGCCCCGCGTCGCGGACGATGGCGCGGGCCGTGCGGAAGACGGCGCGGTGATGGAGCGTAAACGCCTCATCGAAACCGAGCGGCTGCGCGGTTCTCTCAATCTGATTGGGTATTGACTCCGCCAAGGCTCTCGCGCTTTCAATCATAATCGCCGCTCTCATCATCAGAACACCGCGCGAGCGGTATTCGTGGCAAATATTTACTAATGTTTAGCATTTTTCCCGGCCCATCCCAAACGGGGACTGTTCCAGTACCGTACGCCTCTCCCGGCTGCTACCGCTCTGGCCGCCTGTTGTTGTAGTCTGAAGCGACCGGCAGCGACAACAAACAGGCGAAACTCTTTAACGAAGCCCCGCGCCGGCCGGTTCTGCCCGAATTTTTCAGGGAAAACGAGTAAAGTGAGCGAAGCCAAGACGAACCTGACCCCGGAAGCCCTGTTGCGCGACAGCCCGTTCATGCGCGCCTGCCGGCGCGAGCCGGTCCCCTACACGCCCGTCTGGCTCATGCGGCAGGCCGGGCGCTACATGCGCGAGTACCGCGAGGTCCGCGCCCGCACGGGTTTTCTGGAGCTGTGCAAGACGCCCGAGCTGGCAGCCGAAGTGACCGTCACGGCCGCCGAGCGCCTGAACGTTGACGCCGCCATCATCTTCGCAGACATCCTGCTCATCATAGAGCCGATGGGCGTTCACCTCGAATTCGCCAAAGGCGAGGGGCCGACGATTCACAACCCCATCAGGTCCGCGGGCGATGTCGAGCGCCTGCGCGAAGTCGAGAGCGTGGAACCGCTCGAATACGTCATGGAAGCCATACGGCTTACGCGCCGCGCGCTCCGGCCAGACCTGCCGCTCATAGGCTTCTCCGGCGCGCCCTTCACCCTCGCCTCCTACATCATAGAGGGCGGCGGCTCCCGCAACTACGTCCACACCAAGCGGCTCATGTATACGGACGCGGGCGCGTGGCACGCGCTGATGTCGCTCATCTCGCGCGCGCTCTCACGCTACCTCAACGCGCAGATCGCCGCCGGAGCGCAGGCCGTACAACTCTTCGACTCCTGGGTCGGCTGTCTCAGCCCGGACGACTACCGCGAGTACGTCCTCCCGCACACGCGCAGCGTCATCCAGAACGTCACGCCCGGCACGCCTGTCATACACTTCGGAACTGGCACAGCCACACTGCTCGAACTGATGCGCGAGGCGGGCGGAGACGTTATCGGCTGCGACTGGCGCGTGGACCTGGGCGACGCCTGGCGTAGACTCGGCGACGTGGCCGTGATGGGCAACCTGGACCCGGTCACGCTCTTCGCCGGTCAGGACACCGTGCGCGCGCACGCACGCCGCATCCTCGAACGAGCCGGCGGAAGACCCGGCCACATCTTCAACCTGGGCCACGGCATTCTGCCAGAGACGCCTGTCGAGAACGTCATCGCCCTCGTCGAGGCCGTTCACGAATTGAGTAAGACATGAGTCAGCCCTACGATGCCCTGCTGTTGGTTTCCTTCGGCGGCCCAGAGGGCATGGCGGATGTGATCCCGTTCCTCGAAAATGTGCTGCGCGGAAAGAACGTGCCGCCCGAGAGGATGCGCGCCGTCGCACACCACTATGAGCTGTTCGGCGGCGTCAGCCCGATTAACGCGCAGAACAGAAAGTTAATCGCCGCGCTCGAAAAAGAGTTGGCACAGAACGGCCCGCGGCTTCCCGTCTACTGGGGCAACCGCAACTGGCATCCTCTGCTCCCAGACACGCTGCGGAAAATGGCACAGGATGGCGTCCGCAACGCGCTCGCCTTTTTCACCTCCGCCTACAGTTCTTACTCTGGCTGTCGCCAGTACCGTGAAAACATAGCGCGCGCGCAGGAGGAGGCCGGTGCGAGCGCGCCGCGCATTGAGAAGCTACGCGCCTTTTACAACCATCCAGGCTTCGTCGGGCCGAACGTGGAGAACCTGCGCGCCGCGCTCGAAGAAATCCCCGAACCGCGGCGTACACGCGCGCAGGTCGCTTTCACTGCCCACAGCATCCCGCTCTCGATGGCCTCCGGCTGCGATTACGAAGCGCAACTACAGGAGACGTGCCGCCTCGTCGCCGAAGGCGCAGGGCACGAGCGCTGGCGCCTTGTCTACCAGAGCCGCAGCGGCCCTCCCTCCCAGCCCTGGCTTGGGCCTGACATCCTGGATTACCTGCGCGAGCTGAAAGAGGGTGGCACAGAGGACGTGGTCGTCGCCCCCGTCGGCTTCATCTCCGACCACATGGAGGTGCTCTACGACCTGGACACAGAGGCGCGCGCGCTGTGCCAAAATCTAAGCATCAACATGGTCCGCGCCGCGACGGTCGGCGCACACCCCGATTTCGTCCACATGATTCGTGAGCTGGTGATGGAACGTCTGAGCCCGGACGCGCCGCGCCGTTTTCTGGGGACGCAAGGGGCCTCCCACGACCTCTGCCCCGCCGACTGCTGCCTGATGGGCGCGCGTCCCGTCGTCGCCTGATTGATGAGCGAGCCACAAGACAACGAGCGCCCTCGCATAGTCGTCATCGGCGGCGGCGTCAGCGGCCTGGCTGCGGCCCACCGTCTCATCGAACTCGGAGCGCAGCGGCCCGCCCCGCCTGAGGTCATCCTGCTCGAAGCATTGAGCCGCACGGGCGGCGTCATCCGCACAGTACGCCGCGACGGCTTCCTGCTCGAAGGCGGCCCGGACTCGTTCATCTCCGAAAAGCCCGCGGCCATCGAGCTGGCGAAACGTCTGGGCATAGACTCACGCCTCGTCGAAACGAACCCTTCGCATCGCAGGAGCTTCATCGTTCGCAAGGGCCGGCTGCACGCCGTGCCCGAAGGCTTTCAGCTCATGGCCCCGTCGCGCTTCTGGCCGTTCGTCACGACGGGAATCTTCAGTTTGAAGGGCAAGGCGCGCATGGCCTTAGACTTGGTGCTGCCGAGGCGCGCTGCCGCGAACGGCGGCGACGACGAGAGCTTGGCCCAATTCGTGCGGCGCAGGCTCGGGCGCGAGGCGCTCGAAAGAATGGCACAGCCGATGGTCGGCGGCATCTACACGGCCGACCCAGAGAGTCTTTCATTGCGCGCGACGATGCCGCGTTTTCTCGAAATGGAGAGCGTACACGGCAGCCTGATCCGTGCGATGTGGAGGCAGCGCCGCAGTCAGCGGGAAGCGAAAGGCACGAGCGGCGCGCGCTACAGCCTCTTCCTCTCCTTCGACGAAGGGATGAGCGTGCTCTCGGACGCGCTCGCCGCGCGGCTCGCCCGCGCCGACGTGCGGCTGAACACGAAGGTTCTGAAATTGGCACACGACGCCGCAAGCGGCCGCTGGCTGATTCGGCTTGAGTCGGGAGAGACGATCCTGGCCGACGCTGTCTGCCTCGCGCTTCCGGCTTACGCGGCGGCGAGACTGCTTGCAGACGCGGACGCCCAACTCGCCGCGGAATTGGACGCGATTCCTTACGCCTCGACGGCGACGGTCAACCTGGCCTACAAACGCTCGGACATCCCGCACAGGCTCGACGGCTTTGGCTTCGTCGTGCCCTTCATCGAGCGCCGCTCTGTACTCGCCTGTACCTTCAGCAGCGTGAAATTCGCAGGGCGCGCCCCCGAAGGCCACGCGCTCTTGCGGGCGTTTGTCGGCGGCGCGCTCCAACCCGAAATGTTCGCGCTGAACGAAGCGGAGATGCTGGCGGCCGTGCGCCGCGACCTCAGAGAGCTACTGGGAATAACGGCCGCGCCACTCTTCGCGCACACGGAGAAGTGGCCGCGCTCGATGGCACAGTACATCCTGGGCCACGTCGAACGCGTCGCCAGAATCCGCGAGCGCCTGCGAGAGCTGCCCGGCCTGAAACTCGCCGGCAACGCCTTCGACGGCGCGGGCATTCCAGACTGCGTCCGCAGCGGCGAGACGGCGGCGGAAGAAATGATGAACGATGAATGATGAATGCGGAATTAAAGACAAAGGCTTTTTAATTCCGCATTCATCACTCCGCATTCCGCATTAGTTTTTCGACCCAGGCGGCGTTGGCTTCGGTCATCGGGAGGAAGGCTTCGCGCGGCGCGCTGGTCTCGACGAGCATGTTGTCGTCGGTGTTGATGGCGGCCCCTTCGACGGCGGGCGCGAGGACGGTCTCGTCGCAGACGAACCACGCTTCGAGGTCCGTGGGCGAGTTGATGTTGATGCGCGACAACTCCTTCGAGACGCGCGGGTCCTGCATCCGCTCGCCGACGCGCGCGAGCGAGAGCGGCGCCCGGCTGCCGACGAGAATTAAATCTTTGCCGCGGGCCGCGCCCTGCACCCGGAAGACCAGGACGTGCGGGAAGACGCTCCTGTAGGTGGCGAGCACAGAGCGCAAACTCTCCGTAGAGAGCTGGTAGGTCTGCAACCACTGTACGAAGACGCCGTCCTCCTTCAGCCGCCCACGCCCCAGCTCGAAAAATTCCCGCGTAAAGAGGTTGGCGACACCGGGCACCCACGGGTGGCTCGGCTCGCTGACGATCATATCGTAGCTCGTGGGGTTGACGCGCAGGTACGTGCGCGCGTCGTCAATAATAAGTCGCAGGCGCGGGTCATTGAGCGGCTGGTTGTTGACGTGGTTGAAATACTCTCCCGCCTCTATCGCCGCCGGCTCAAGCTCCACGCATTCGAGCGATGTGATTCCAGATTGAAGCATCGAGCCGACCGAGACGCCAGAGCCGTAGCCGACAATCAACGCTATCTCGGTGCGTGGGGCGACGAGGAGCGGCAACTGGCCGAGGATGACTTGCGTCGGCATGTCGTCTTTGTCCGAGGCGTTGGTCCGCCCGTTGACGGCCATAGAGCGTATGCCCCAGTCGTCGCGCACGGAGACGGTGGCGGTCGGGCCTTCCTTGTACCAGAGCAGCTTGTGTATGTCCGGCCCAGGCGGCTTCGCCGGGTCCACCTCCTGCACGCTGCCGCGCGACTTCGCCAGCACGCGCACGAGGCTGTCGTAAGCGCCGATGGAGAGTTCGTCGAGCCGCATTCGTGGCGCGGCGAGCAGGAGCAGCACGAGGCACGCGGTCACGCCAGCGGCCAGGCCGCGCCGCAGGTCAGGGTCGCGCGTGTCGCGCGGCGGCCTGTAGGCGAGCCCCGCGAGGACGATGCACATGCCGGCGGCGAAGAGGATGGTGAAGCGCGTACTCACCTTCGGAATGAGGATGAAGCCGGTGCTGAACGCGCCGGCGATTGCGCCGAGGGTGTTGACGGCGTAGCTGCGGCCGACCAGTCGGACGGAGGCGTCGCTGCCCGCGCCGCTGGCCCAGACGAGGACGAGCGGCATCACCATCCCCATCAGAATCGCCGGCAGGAGTATCAACATCGCCGCGGCCAGCACCTGCAAGCCTATGAGGCCGAGCCACGAGTTGATCTGCAAACTCAGGCCGAGGCCGACCAGGAAGCTGGGCGTCCCGTTCGCTATCCAGATGCTCAGGAAGAGCGCGGCGGCCGTCGCCAGTTCGATGTTCATCAGCGAGCGGCGCAGGTTCGCGGTCGTCTGCTTCTTCCTGCCGACGAGGTACGCGCCGACTGTCAGGCCAAGCAGGAAGAGCGCGACGACGATGCTGAAGGCGTAGGTGCTCGAACCGATAATCATCGTCAGCACGCGCGTCCAGGCCACCTGCGTGCTGATGGTGACGAAGCCCGAGACGGCCGCGCAGAGCAGCCAGAACCTGGGTGATTGCGGATTGCCGATTGCAGATTGCGGCTCTGGTTGAGCTGACTCTACAGCTTCCTCCTTCACCTGCTCTGCTTCCACGTCCGCGGCGGGAGCGCTTTCGTCTTTACGGTCAATGACGATGGCCGCGAGGCCGACGATAAGGTTGATGGCGGCGGCCGTGAAGATGGTTAAGCGAACGCCCAGGGCTGGCAGGAGGTAGAAGCCCGCCAGGACCACGCCGAAGATCGCGCCGACAAGGTTGCAGGTGTAAAGACGCGTGACGGCCGTCTCGCCCTTGCGCGGCGAACGCAGCAGCGCCGCAGAGAGCACGGGCAGCGTCGCCCCCATCAACGTCGTTGGCACGAGCAGCACCAGCGAGGAGAGCAGGAAGCGCCAGAGGCTGAAGGCGTAAAAGCCAGGGTGGAACTGTTCCCAGATGAACGCGTAGAGGTGATCGACCAGCCGGAACAAAACTGGCACAGCGACGGCGTAAAGCGCTATCCCGATTTCGACGAAGCCGTAGGCGCGCAGCGGCCTCTCTATGCGCGCGCCCAGTCTACCGGCCAACGCGCTGCCCAGCGCCAGCCCGCCCATGAAGGCTGCGAGGACGGCGCTGACGGCGAACGTCGTCGCGCCGAAGACCAGACCGAGCATGCGCGCCCAGAGGACTTCATAGATAAGGCCGGTCGCGCCGGAGAGGACGAAGCAGAGGCCGATGAGCCAGAGGCTCGTTTGCGAGTAGACTCGCGGACTCTTCTTCACGTTACAAGTGCCCCCAGTATTAGGAAGATGATGGTCAGCACGAGGTAGAAACAGTTGAGCACGAGCGCGACGATTGACAGCGCCTTGGAGTTGCGCGGGCTCAGGTCGCGGCTGCTCTTGGAAGTGGCGACGATGCCGAGGATCGCGCCGACGAGCGCGAGCAGGGCGCTCAAGATGAAGACGCCGCCGATCAGGTCCGAGTTGACGTCGCTCGCACCCGCGACGATGCAGAACCCGAACAGCGCGAAGGCGCTGATGGCGAGGACGAGCGAGGTGACGGCGAGGCCCCTGCCCTGCCCCTGGGCCGCGGGCGCGTAGGGCTGCGGCGGCGCGGGCGCGGGAACCCACGCAGGCGGCGGCTGCGTGTAAGGCTGCTGTGGCGGCGTCTGCGGAAAAGTCTCCGGCCGCGGGGGCGCGGGGGCCGTCACGCGCGGGTCCGGCATGATGATCGTCGCCGGCTGGTCGTCCGCGGCGGAAGAGGCGTAGACCAGCAGTGATCCGTCCTCCAGACAAAACGCCATCGTCTCGTCATACCTGCGCTGGCACACCGGACATCTTTTCATCTCTCTGAACTATCCTTCTTAAAACAGAAGCTGCTCAACTCTCCGAGCGACCTTACATGTAAATCACGTGCGAGGTGCGCCAGATGTTACCAGGGATCGAGCCGGGCGCGGCGGTCGTCAGCAGGATGACGTAGTTGCCGTCGCCGGCCGGGGCCTGCGGGCTCGCCTCGTCCACGGCGGCGTGGGCCGGGTCGGGCTGCGCGCCGGGCGCAGCCAGCGCTAGGCGGCGCAGACAATGATAGAGGTGCTCGGTCCCTACGCCGTAGCGCCCCTGCTCCTCGCCGACCATCAGCCTCACTTCGGCGCTCTCGGCGATAAAGTGCGCGACGAGCGAGGCGGCGAGTGTCACGCCGCGCTCGAACCTGGCCCCCTCGTCCTGCTCGCCCGCCCCGCCCATCATCCGCGTGTCGAGCGCGACCGTCACGCGCCTTTCGTCCTCGGCCGTGAACTGTCGGACGATGAGGCGGCGTGAGCGCGCCGTCGCCTTCCAGTCTATGTGGCGCAGGTCGTCCTGCGGCTGGTATTCGCGCAGCGAGAAGAGGTCGTGTCCCGCGCCGCGCCGCGCAGACGCGAGCCTTCCGGCGTTCATCGGCAGCAAGTGCAGTTCATCTCCCAAAGGCTCCGGCTTCGGGTAGACGACGATGTCCACGTCGCGCGCGCGCAACCGGCGGCGGCGGCGGAAGAAGCCGAACGGAAAGCGCGTCGAAAGCTCGAAGCCCGTAATCAACTCGTGTCCGCGTTTCGGGAATAACTGCTCGACGCGCTGCTCGGCGGCGGCGCGGTGTGGGACGTACATGAAGTAGGCGAGCGTGCGCTTGCCGAAACGCGGCCGCGCCTTTCGCTTCCCCTTCTTCTCTTCGCCCGTGTTCAGCGGCCCGCGCGCCTCGACCAGCACGGAGAAGGAAGGCAGTAAGCGTTTCCGGTTGCGTATGGTGACGATGACCGGCGCGGCCTCGCCCGCGTAGATGTGGTCCGGGAAGCGCGCCGACACGACCAGATCGCGCAGACTCGCGCGCGCCGCAGCCCAAGAGACGAACAGCGTCGCGGCCAGAAGCGAGAAGACCAGAAAGAGCAGGTTGTTCCCGGTGTTCCACGCGGCGAAGGCGACGACCCCCAGGATGCCTATGAAGATGACGCCGCCCCTGGTGACTTGCAGCGGCAGGTCGAAGCGTGAGACTTCCCTGCGCGCGTTGCGCGCCAGCGGCGGCACGACCAGCACGATGATCAGCAACACGATGACGAGCGAGACGACGGCCGCCACGTTCGCCAGCATCAGGTCGCCCTGACGCCGCGCTATGAGGATGACCAGGGACATCCCCAGCCCCAGCAGCACCAGTAGCGTGCCCAAGATAGCGTTGCGCCACTTACGAAAAGTCATAAAAGCAGAATACAGAAGCCAGGAGTCAGAAGTCAGGAGAAAAGAAAATCTATTAAAGCGGTTCTCGGCTCTTATTCTGACTCCTGACTTCTGACTCCTGCCTCCTGCCTTACAGCGGTACGCTGACCGTCTTCATAATCTCCTTGAGCACGGCCTCGGCCTCCTCGCTGCGGCGCAAGGAGGAGGAGAAACGCGAGCTGACGACGAGGCGGTGCGCGAAGACAGGGAGCACCAGGCGCTTGATGTCGTCCGGGACACAGTAGGTGCGGTTCTCGGAGAGCGCCAGCGCCTGCGCCGCACGAAAGAGCGCGAGCGTGCCGCGCGGGCTCACGCCCAAATCCAGCATCTCCGTCTCGCGCGTCGCGTTGACGATTCGCATCAGGTAGTCCACGAGCGCGTCGTCAACCGAGACTTCCGAGACCTGCCGCTGCAAGTCAAGAATGTCCTCGCCCGACATGACCGGACGCAAATCCAGAAGCGGGTCCGTGCGCTCGCGGTCGCGCAAGATTTTCTTCTCGTCGTCCACGCCGGGGTAGCCTATGCGGAGCCGCAGCATGAAGCGGTCGAGCTGCGACTCTGGCAGCGGGTACGTGCCGTGGTGCTCAATCGGGTTCTGCGTGGCGACGACGATGAAGGGCGCGGGCAGCGGCCTTGTGGAGCCCTCCACTGTGACCTGCCCCTCGGCCATCGCTTCGAGGAGCGCCGACTGCGTCTTGGGCGTCGTGCGGTTGATCTCGTCCGCCAGGACGACGTTGGCGAAAACTGGCCCAGGCTTCCAGTCGAAGACGCCCGTGTGCTGGTTGTAGACCGAGAGGCCGATGACGTCCGAGGGCAGGAGGTCCGAGGTGAACTGGATGCGCTGGAAGACGCAGTCGAGCGCGCGGGCCAGCGCGTGCGCCAGCGTCGTCTTGCCGACGCCGGGCGCGTCCTCGACCAGGAGGTGCCCGCCCGCGATCAGCGTTACGATGGCGAGACGCACGGCCTCGGACTTGCCCCGAATGACCTGCTCGATCGCCGCCTGTAACTCTTCGATTTTCCCGACCGCGGCCCGTAGGCTCTGTTCAGCCTCTTGATCGGCCGCCTGCAATCTTCGCATAAAGGCTTCCCTGCAACTGCCCCTTGACTAGGGGGGTAAGGCCCATTCTACATGCTCGGGCGCGATGCCGCACGTTGAAAATCCTGGGGCCGCCCCGCATGTGACGCGTCGAGGCATGATGTAGTAAAATTCCGGGCGACGCCGGAAACGCAATAGGCCCCCGCAGTCATCTAGATTTTTCGGAACCAGAGAACTATTGGATCGTGAGTTATCTTCGTGAGGTGCAACCAATGACAGAACATAATCGCAGACACCATATCAGGGCCCGCGGCTTCTCGCTCATCGAGCTGATGATCGTCATCGCGATCATCGGCATCCTGGTGGCCGTGGGCATCCCGGCCTACCAGGCCATCACGCGCGCGGGCAACGAGGCCGCCGCCGTCAAGACGCTCCAGAACATCGCCGTCAACCAGCGGCTCTACATCAAGCAGAAGAACGGCAGCTCCTTCGGCACGTTCGACCAGTTGATCACGGAGGTCAACCTGGACAAGCGTTTCGCCGGGGATGCGCCCGTCGTCAGCGGCTACGTCTTCACGATGAAGATCACGCCGAAGGCGAGCGGGCAGCCGCCCTACTACACCATCAACGCGGACCCGCAGCAGGGCGAGGGCCTCGGCGCGACGGGCCGCAACCACTACTACCTGGACGCCAACTCCGACACCGTCAAGGTCAACGACCAGCAACCCGCTGGCCCCGACGACCCGCCCCTCGCGCAGTAATTCGGGCATCCAAAACAGACGGCTTCGCCAGCTTGAAGCTGGCGAAGCCGTCTTGCTAGGATGCCGCGTCCCTGAAAAATTGATACTTGCCACTTCCGCTGCCGTCACCGCACCGAGATTTTCTCGCGCCTACCATCAAACTAGGATAAGATGCCGAGCCGTCAGCTCAGCCGTTCGGTTTTCCCTGTTCCGCGTTTTTGTAGACGAAACTTCATGCTCGCGCCTGAGACAGTCCTGCAATCTCGCTACCGCATCGTCCGCAAGCTAGGTGAAGGTGGCATGGGCAGCGTCTATTTGGCTATAGACGGGCGATTCGACAACGAAGTAGCCATCAAAGAAACCCACTTCACGGATGAAACCCTTCGTAAGCAGTTCGAGCGTGAAGCACGCCTGCTGAACAAGCTTCGACATCCTGCGATGACCAGAGTTATTGACCACTTCACAGAGAACGATGGTCAGTTTCTCGTCATGGACTATGTTGAAGGCAATGACCTTTCGGACATGCTGGAAAAGAGGGGCGGCGCATTCACTGTTCAGGAAGTGCTGCAATGGGCTGACCAATTGCTCGACGCCTTGAATTATCTTCACAAGCAAAACCCACCGATTATTCACAGAGATATCAAGCCGCAGAATTTGAAGCTGACAGAGACAGGACAGATCATCCTGCTGGATTTTGGATTGGCGAAAGGATTTGCAGGACAGATTTCGAGAGTCACTACGTCAGGCAGTATCTTCGGATACACTCCAAACTACGCCCCGCTTGAGCAGATACATGGAACGGGTACGGATGCTAGAAGCGACATTTATTCTCTGGCGGCAACTGTCTATCACTTATTGACGGGCAATGTTCCGCTTGATGCTTTAAGCCGTGCGATGGCTTTGACGAACGAACAGCCTGACCCTTTGTATCCAGCCAACGCAGTGAATCCGAATGCTCCTAGCGAAGTAGCAAGCGTTTTGCAGAAGGCAATGGCGCAGAGCGCTAACAAACGGTTCGCTACTGCGGCTGAAATGCGGCAGGCTTTGAGGGATGCTAGTTACTCAATCTCGCAAGGTGAGACTCTAAGGGTAAAGCCGCCGCAGGAGACAGTACGCGATGTTCTGCCACCGCTGCTCGACGTTGTGCCACCGATTGTTAGAGAAGAAACAAGAGAAGAGAGAGTTTCGACATTGGTTGCGCCGCCGCCAGTGGTTCCGCCACAGCAGTATAGAGATCTGTTTCCTCAACCTGTGCAGAAGTCTCGCCGCTTGCCTTTGCTGATAGCTGGCATATGTGCAGCACTCCTTGTTGGTCTTATCATTTTCGCCGTCGCTAAGCGGTCTGGCAACACGACGGGAAA
Organism: uncultured Acidobacteriota bacterium; assembly: GCA_963848875.1. Taxonomy (GTDB): domain Bacteria; phylum Acidobacteriota; class Blastocatellia; order Pyrinomonadales; family Pyrinomonadaceae; genus QHXM01. The sequence continues at coordinate 231,437 of CAWKFJ010000004.1, read as the reverse complement.
CTCTGCGATTAGTCCTGCGCCAAAAACGACGCAGGAAGTAAGAGCGGATTCGGACATCGAAGCAGAAATAAAAGATAAGATGTTGCATCACTCCGGACTCTCCGGTTGGGATATAGAAGTAAGAGTTGTTAATGGACAGGTAATATTGAACGGTGTAGTACCGCAGGGATTGATTAAGAACTATGCCGACCAACTGGTGAGAGGCGTGAAAGGTGTCACGTCAATCCAAAACAACATAACCCTTTCACCCCCTTAGAGACTGGTAAATTTCGAATCCATTTGCGTGAATAATAGAGCCTGCCCTAGAAGATTAGAGCAGGCTCTTTTCGCATTACCGCATTTAGCCTTTTACCCGGCTTGACGCTACTGAATCCGTCTTGCTAGGATGCCGCGTCCCTGAGAACAGGAGAGCCCGCTTAGCTCAGTTGGTAGAGCGCTCGCTTCACACGCGAGAGGTTTCGTAGGTTCGAGTCCTACAGCGGGCACCAGGATATGAAATGATGACGGCCACCCGAGCGGTGGCCGTTTTCGTTGCTCGAAGCTATTGAAGAATCGGGTGGCCGCCGCCGCGGCTGTGATCCATGGTGCGGGTGTAGAGCGTGCGGTCGTTGTAGTAGAGGACGAGGTGCTCGCCTTCGTAGCGGACGACGTTGGAGATGCGCGCCATGTCGCGCTCGTGCTCGGCGATGATGAAGGCGCAGGGGTTGTAAGCCATCACCATGCCGGCGGCGTAAACGTAGCCGCCCTGGTCGTAGGCGCTCCCCGCGTACTGCCTGGCCGGGACGGCTATGTCCGGCGAGTAGGCCCCGCGGCTGTCCTTTGTTCGGTCGGCGCGCGCGATGAAGACGACGTACTGTGTGTAGTCCAGGCGCTCGCCGTAGCCGTGGCGGCGCGAGACGCGGAACAGCTCCGCCAGGCCGTCGTCAATCGCGTCTAGGACTTCCGTGCGCGGCTGACTCCGCGCGAAGACCTGCGCGCCGCGCGCCGTCCTGACGTAGACCGGGAAGTCGTCGCCCGTGATCAGGCTCGCTCGCTCGACCAGACGCTCGCGGACACTGCGCTGCGCGTTAACCGTCTGGGCGAGGCTGATGACGAGTAAAGCTGTCAGGATGACTGCGAAAATTTTTGAGCCAGAACGCATGAGCTTCACTTCCCCACTGGATTGGCTTTCTAAGGTAGGAAACCCGCGTCCTCTTCAAAAGGGGGCGCGGGTTTCTTCATCGAGGCGGTTAGCCCTGTTAGAGCTGACCGAGGAATTTTTTGACGAAAGACTCAAGGTCTTTTTTTGTCGTCGCCTTTGGGCTCTCTCCTCTCGGGAGGGTCTTTCGGTTCGACCTTCACCTTCGGCGGGTCGTTTTTCGGCGGCGGGTCATCCCTCTGCTGGCCTCGCTTCTGGGCTAGCGCCCCAGTCGAGACGACGCAGCAGATCAGAGCCGTCATTAAAATTCGCTTCAACTTTTTCATAACTACGTGTGGCCTCCTCATGTCCCTCTTTCACATGAGCGCGCATGGGAGGGAGAGAGAAGAAACGCGCCACTGAAGCCACAGCAAGATGGATGCCACTCGCCACCCGCCTTGCCTATCCAACATAGCTTAACAGCTCTCGCGTTTCAGCGCACGCTTTCAGACGGCCCTTGCACGGTATCGTGCGAGGGAAAGCCCGTAAATCCTGAGCCGGAGAAGGCTGTTTTTCCTCGCGATTTACGCCATTTTCCCTATTTTCTGACCGTGACACGGATGCTGCCGACGTTGCCGCTCACGTCGTAGGCGCGCAGCGAGATGGTGTGCTCGCCGGGTCCAGCGACCGGGAGGTCGAACGAGTAACGCTCGCGCGGGCTGTCGGCGATGCCGTCGTCCGGGTAGGCCGAGCGCCAGGCCGCGCCGTCTACGCTGTAATCGGCGCGCTTGACCATCCCCAGAACGTCCTCTGCCTCGAAGCCGACGCGGACGCGGTCGCCGGACACCTGCGGCGCTGACGCAGCGCGCACGGCGGGCGGCGTATTGTCCACGTCCACGGGCTCGCTCGTGCGCTCGCTCGTCAACGCCTGCCCACCAGGGTTGTCCGGCGCGTCTGTGGCGACGACCCTGAAGACGTAGCGCCCGTCGGCCAGGGCCGCGGCGTCCACCGTGTAAAAGTTTTCGCGCAGCTTGTCCTTGAGCAGCCGGAAGTCGCTCTCGTTGAGCGAGCGGTAGTAGAGCGCGTATTCGAGCGTGTCGTTGTTGCGGTCCTCGGCCTGCCACTGGAGCGAGCGAGCGCCACGCTGGAAGACCCTGCGCGGGGGAACCTGCGCCGCGGCCCCGAACAGTCCGGGGTCGAGCCCCGAAGTTTCAATGTTCGGGTCGGCCTGCATCTGCACAATCGGCTGGAGCCCGACGCCGACGGGCAGAGCCGTGATGCTGATGACTTCGGGCGCGACGTTGCGCGGCAGGTAAGCCAGACTCACGTCCTCCATCTGCGTCTGCGCGCCGGACCCGCTCACAGGCGTTTTCAGCACGGCGCGCCACTGTATGAAGCGAGCGCGCGGGCTGGTGATTTGCGTCCCCACGGGGTCGCTGTAAGGCGCGCTCCATTCGCTCCAGGTGGCGTCTGGCCGCTCGCTGTTGCCCGTGCGCGTCTGTAGTTCGACGGTCCCGCGCCCGCGCCACCAGATGCGCCCCCACGCGGCGACCAGTTTGGCGTCGCGCACGGGCGACTCGTAAGAGCCCTCGCTGACGGTCTCGGCGGCGAAGCGAAAGAGCTTGCCCTGGTTGCTGGAGGCCGCGAAGACCTCGCGCCCGCGCGTGACAAGGGTGGAGATTTGACCTTCGGTGGATTGCAGCAGCAGGGTGTCGCGCCCGTCGTCTGTGACGGAGTAGATGCGCCCCTTGTCGGCTGTGCCAATTAGGACGCCGCCCTGCGGGGCGACCGCTACCGAGAAGGCCGTGACCGAAGGGCTGCTCCACAAGAGGTCCGTCCCGCCGTCGGGCAGGATGCGGAAGACTGCGCTGCGCGCGTTCGACAGGTCGTTGCGGCTCCGGCCTGTGGCGGGCTGCGGCTGGAGCGGCGTGCCGCTCTCGTCAATGGCCGTGATGGTGACGGTCGCGCCGCCCTGCCCGCCGGAAGCGTCAGAGGTCTGCGGTGTGGGTGCGGTCGTGCCGACGCCGCGCGGACCCGTGGCCGCGTCGCTGATGATCAGCGCGTAGACGGAGCCGTCGGCCGCGGGCGCGAGCGCGTGGACCTCGCGCAGCGGCGCGTCGAAGAGCGCGAAGGCTTTGCCGTCGGGCGAGATTCTGAGCACGAGCCCGCCGGGGTCCGTGCCGGCGATGAGCTGCCCCTTGGCGTCCACCGCGAGCGAGATGACGTGCGTCTCGTTGGTGTCTACGATGAGAGAGCTTTCGGGCTTGGCCCCGGCGGCAGCGACGCGGTAGAGCTTGCCGTTGTCGCCCGTCCCGACCGCGAGCTGCCCGTCTGGCATGACCGCGAGCGACCAGATGTACTTGTCCGGCGGATCGAAATAGACCTCGGCCTTGCCGTCCGCGCCGACCCTGTAGACCTTGCCGTCCGGCGAAGTGCCCGCGTAAACAGCCCCGTCGCGCCCCACCGCGAGCGCCGTCACGTCTAACTCTGTCGCGTCATAGAGGAGCGCGCCGCGGCCGTCGCGCCCGACGCGGTAGAGCCGCCCGTCGTGCCCCGTGCCGAGGTAGATGTTGCCGGCGTCGTCCGCCGCGCTAGACCAGATGTAGGGCTGGTCCGTGTTGAAGACCTGCGTGAAGAGCGGGGCGAGCATGAGCACGCCCGTGTCCGTCACGGAGACGCCGCGCGACTCGCCGCGCAGCAACTCCGTCCTTGAATTCGTCTCCCAGATAATCGGCTCGCCGCCAATTACAGACAGGGCGCTGAGCGTCAGGGCGAGGAGAAGCGCGAACAATGTTAGAAGGCGTCTGCGGAAAAATTGTTTTGGCATCGGGAATCTGTTGTTAACGGGAAGTCTGGAATAGCGAGAGACACGAGCGAATATAACCCGAAAAAAATCAAAACCAAAACTCAACCCTTTGCGTCTTACGTCTTAACTTTGCGCCTTTGCGTGAAACAGCCGTTCTCGCAAAGGCGCAACAAAAGAAAAACTAAAGGCGCAAAGGGTTGAGTTTAAGTCCCAACGTATCTCGCGTAGAGTGAGCGCGCGGTCGGCACGTCGTCTGTGCCGCGGATGATGGCGCGGGCGTCTTTGAAGACCGTTAGCTCGTAGTCGCCGGCGCGCAGGCGCAGGAGGTAGGGGTTGAGCTGAACCTCGCCGGCCGCGCGCAGCCTCTCGGCGAGCGCCGGCAGATTGACCTCCGTCGCAACCGCCGGGCGGACCTGCACGGCGTCGCGCCCGCACAAGGAGACGGCCACCTCGCCCGCCTCCGCCGCAAGCGTCTCGTAGCGCCCGAGGCCACACGTAGGGCAATCCGGCAGCGGCTCCGAGCCGAGGCCGATTCGCCGCCACTCGTTCTGCCACACGTCGAACTGCATCAGCGAACGGTGCAGCTTTTCGGTCTGCCCCGTCAGCAGCTTCAGAGCCTCGCTCACCTGCACGGCCGCGACGACCGCGATGATCGGCATGATGACGCCCGCCGTGTCGCACGTCGGCGCGCTCGCAGCGGGCGGCGTCTCCTCGAAGACGCAGCGCAGGCATGGCGTGACATGCGGGCGGATCGTCATGGTCACGCCGTAAGAGCCTACCGCCGCGCCGTAAATCCAGCTCAACTCGTGGCGGACGCACGCGTCGTTGATGAGATACCGCGTCGCGAAATTGTCCGTCCCGTCGAGCACGACATCGCTGCCGGCGATAAGCCGCTCGACGTTCGAGTTGTTCACGTCCGCGACCTCTGCTTCGACTTCTATGCCCGAATTAATCTGTGCCAGATGATTGCGGCAGGCGATTGCTTTCGGCAGCCGCTGGCGCGCGTCCTCTTCCGTGAACATCGTCTGCCGCTGCAAATTCGAAGCTTCGACGAAGTCGCGGTCAATCAGCCGCAGGCGGCCAACGCCCGCGCGCGCCAGCGCCTCGGCCTGCGCCGTGCCGAGCGCGCCACAGCCTATGACGACGGCGCGCGCGCCGAGCAGACGCCGCTGCCCAGCCTCGCCTATGCCGTCGAAAAGAATCTGCCTGCTGTACCGGTCAATCATAAAACTACAGATGCCAAAACCCGCCTCGCCGTTTCTTGCATCACGCCCGCGGGGGCCTCGCGTCCGGTCCAGAGACGAAACTGTTCGGCGGCCTGCGCGATGAGCATGGGTAGTCCGCCCAGTGTGTCGCAACCCGCCGCGCTGGCCTCACGCAGGAAGCGCGTCTCGGCGGGGTTGTAAACGAGGTCGTAGGCCAGGCGCGCGCCGCGCAATTGTGCGGCGAGGGCCGGCGTCTCATCTTCGCGCGCGCCTCGCGTGCCGAGCGGCGTAGCGTTGACGACCAGCTCGAAGCCGTCAAAAGTTGCGCCGTCGAGCTGCTCGCAGGCGGCCCCGAATTTTTCCGCGACCGGCGCGGCCTTCGAAGCGTCACGGGCGAAGAGAGTCAAACGCGCGCCCTCCTTGGCGAGCCCCCAGAGCGCCGCACGCGCCGCGCCGCCCGCCCCTATAATGGCACAGCGCGCGCCCGCGAGATGCGTCCCCCTATCTTTTAGAGGAGCCACCAGCGCAGCCGCGTCCGTGTTGTAGCCGCGCAGGCCGTCTTCCTCGAAGACGATGGTGTTGACCGCGCCGATCTCGCGCGCGTTCTCCTCGACCGCGTCCAGGCTCTCCATGACGACTGTTTTGTGCGGCGTCGTGACGCTCAGGCCCCGCAGGTTCAACTCTACCTCGCGCGTGCGCGGGTGAACCATGCGCCGCAGGAAGCTCGTTGCATCACGGACATCGAACGGGACGTAAACGGCATTGAGGCCGGCGGCTGCGAAGGCGGCGTTGTGGATGTGCGGCGACAAGGAATGCGCGACGGGCGAGCCGACCAGCCCCATGACCTCTGTCTGCCGGTCGAGCCTGTCCACACGGTAAAGCTCGCGCAGTTCGGTTGCGCCAAGCTGACCGGGCGCGCTCGCATGGCTCAAGTCGAGCGAGGCGTAGGTAAGGAACCCGCCGCGCGCTGGTCCAAGAATGCGCGTCACGACGCCGTGGCTCCCCATCGCCACGGCGATGAAATCGCGGCCCTCCGAGCGAGCGCGTTCGAGCAGGCGAAAGACTTGAATGCAGTCGGTCGCGTCATCGGCCCTGACGGCCAGCTTGAGGATGCGCGCGGGCGTCGCAGCCATCTGCTCATAAATTTTTTCGATGTCTTCGGGGACGCCGCCGAAATCGTGGTGCGAGCAGATGACGCGCCCCCAGTTCAGGATGCCTCTGTCCTCTTCCCGCTCCCGCTCCCTGAAGAGGAGCGCGAGGTCCAGCTCTATGTCTGCGAAGTCTACGTGCGGCTTGCCGTAAAGGAAGTGTTCGACCCAGAAGACTAGACGCGTGAGGTTGTCCATCTCGCGCTGGCCACCCTGATCGACGGGCCTGAGCGTAACGATGACGGGACGCGGGCTCGCGCTGATGAGCGAAGGCAGGTTGCGCAGGGCCTTGAACAACTCGTCGCCCTGCAAGTAATCCAGGCGCAACTCTATGATGTCCGCGACGCGGCCCGCGCGCTCCACGGCCCCACGCAGATCGACGGCCCGGCCCTCGCAAACGGGAACGCAGACGCGTCCGGTGTTCTTCTCATTCATCGGAGAGGACAAGCTCAACTCTTTGCGCCTTTGGTTTTTCTTTTGTTGCGCCTTTGCGTGAAACAACAGTTCGCGCAAAGGCGCAGAGACAGAAAAACCAAAGGCGCAAAGGGTTGAAGGAATCCGCCTGTTAAATTACTGCTCCAAGACTTCAAATAGTTCGTGCGAGAGGTAACGCTCGCCGAAGTCGCAGATGATGGAGACGACGCGCTTGCCCTGGCCCAGTTCGCGGGCGACCTCGCGCGCGGCCCACGTGATCGCGCCCGAGGAGATGCCGCAGAAAATTCCCTCCTCGCGCCCGAGGCGGCGCGCCATCTCGACCGAAGCCATGTAGTCCGCCGTGATGACGCGGTCCACGACTGCCGGATCGTAGTTGCCCGGCACGAAGCCCGCTCCTATGCCTTGAATCTTGTTCGGCCCCGGCTCGCCGCCAGAGAGCACCGGCGACGACGCGGGCTCGACCGCGATGACCTGAACCTGCGGGCCGAGGCGCTCTTTCAAGACCTGGCCCACGCCGGCAATCGTGCCGCCTGTGCCGACGCCCGCGACGAAGGCGTCTATCCTCCCGTCCGTGTCTTCCAGAATCTCCTCGGCGGTGGTCTGGCGGTGAATCTCCGGGTTGGCGGGGTTGTCGAACTGGCTCGGCGTCCAACTGTGCGGCGTCGTCTCCGCGATCTCCGCCGCGCGCTTCATCGCGGCCTTCATCCCTTCCGCGCCGGGCGTGAGGACGACTTCCGCGCCGAGCGCTGTCAGCACCCTGCGCCGCTCCATTGTCACAGTGTCGGGCATCGTCACGATCAGCGTGTAGCCCATCACCGCGGCGGCGAAGGCGAGCCCGATGCCCGTGTTGCCGGAGGTCGGCTCTATCAGGACTGTCTCGCCGGGCTTGATCAGGTTGTCGCGCTCGGCGGCCTTAATCATCGCCGCCCCTATGCGGTCTTTGACAGAGTCCATAGGGTTCTGCGATTCGAGCTTGACGATCAGCTCCGCCGAGTCAGGGTACGGGATGCGATTGAGCCGGACGAGCGGCGTGTACCCGATCAATTCCAGCATGTCGTTTGCAATCTTGGGTCGTTGCGGCATACGAACTCTCCTACGGCCTCGCGGGTTTGATTGTCGTTGATTTACCCGAGACTATACAGAGGCGCTGTGAGACGTGCAAGGAACGTCGCCAGCGGAGCTTTGATTGTGCGCGCGGTGACGCCGTTAAGTATCTTTCGCAGGTCTTTCAGCCTTGACGCCCAGGTGCCGCGTCGTGCCTTCGGTGACGCTCGGCGGCGGGACCATCTCGGAAGTGTTGCGCGGTGGGAGCGCGCTCACGCGCGCGGGCGGCACGGCGGCCCTCACCTCGCTGCCCGGCAGTTTCGGCTCCTCACCCTTGCTGTGCTTGTAGCGGACGTATTCGGCGACGCCGCCGCCGAGCATGGTGAAGGCCGGAATCAGCATCCAGAACCACCAAATCTTTCCGGCCGGTGCGAAAACGTAGACCATCGCAGCGACCAGGATGAAGCCGAGGCCCGAAAAGATATTGCTGATGGCTTTGTCTATCCTAGGCTCTTTCTCCCTGCGCCTGTGCCGTCCTTCGCGGCCGTGAGAAGACTCTTCGAGGTCGCGGCCGGCCGAGCGTTTTTCGGGGAGATGACCGCCCAGGGCCTGCGAGACCAGCCCTATGTCCGCGCCGCACCCGCGGCAGAATCTGGCGTCCTCTATGTTGTCGGTCCCGCACTTAGGGCAGTACATTTTCTCTCTCCAATTTTAAAATGACTCTCAACCGTCTTTGCTCTGGCGCTGGCGGACGGCCTCATAGAGCACAACGCCCGCCGCGACCGAAACGTTCAGTGATTCGATCTTCCCAAGCACGGGGATGCTGACCAGCGCGTCGCAGCGCTCACGCACCAGGCGGTGCAAGCCAGCCCCTTCGCCGCCCAGGAACAGGGCCGTCGGCTGCGTCCAGTCCCAGGCCGTGTACCGCGTGGGCGCGTCCGCGCTTGTGCCAACGGTCCAGATGTTACGCCCCTTAAACTCCTCTATCAATCGTGCCAGATTCGCCGCACGCGCCACACGTATGTGCTCAAGCGCGCCTGCGGCCGTCTTCGCCGCCGTCTCCGTCAACCCTGCCGCGCGCCGCTCCGGCACGAAGACGCCGTGCGCTCCGGCGCACTCCGCAGTACGCAGGATGGCCCCCAGGTTGCGCGGGTCTTCGACGCCGTCGAGCACGACCGCCAGCGGCGGGTCGTCCGTCCCCACACGCCGCGCGAGCGCTTCCAGCAGTTCGTCCGCGTCAGCGTAAGTGGCCGCCGCTACCGTCGCCACCACGCCCTGGTGATTCGCGCCGGCCCCGACCGCGTGCGCCAGGTCAATCCTCGGCGCGTAACGCACCGGCACATTGGCCCGCCTGGCCTCCTCAATCAACTCGCGCAGCCGCTGATGCCGCACACCCTCCGCTATCGTCACGCGCTCTATGGAGCGGTTGCCCGCACGCAACGCTTCCAGGACCGGGGCGACTCCGTAGAGTTGCGCGTTCTCGCCAGCCGTCGAGCGTTCAGCGGCGAACTCGCGAGGGCTGCGCTCGGTCCCTTTCGTCGCGCCCTGTTGATGAAATTCCCTGCGCTCCGCGCGACGCTTCATGTGTCCAACCCTGGGGTCAGCCGAAGGTAATGGCGCAGCCGCGAGTAGCGCGTGAACTGCGCCTCGTTGTCGCTGCGCGCGACCTCCTCTGTGGTCACGCGGCCAGGGGCGTTACGACGCCAGCCGCGCGCCTCCGTCTGCTGCTTGATGGGCCAAGCGTGTGCGAGCGCGCCGCGCACGCGCATGTAAGAATCGTCGTATGCCGCTGCGCTTGCGTGCTCGCGGAAATGCGCGACCAACGTCGTGAGGTTCTGCGCGCCCACCAACCCTTTGCGCGCGCCCAGGCAGGAGAAGTCGAAGCTCGCGGCGCTGACGCGCCAGCAACCGTCGTCCCGATTCGTGTAAATGTCCAGCACGGCTTCGTCCGCACTGACCTCGCGCGCGTCCACTATCTCTTTCTCAGCCCCACGGCCCTTGCGCTCCTCGACCGCGACCTCGCGGACGAACAGGCGGCCGACCAGAAGGAGCGTGACTTCCGCCCACAGGATTCGCGCAGGCTCGCCCCCGCCCGCAGCGCGGGCCGCGAAACCTTCATCATCGAACTCAAGCGACCGTGCGCGCTTCAGCGACGCGCCTTCCGCATGGAGTTGTTCGTCGCCAATCACCAGCGACTGGAAACCCAACTCCGCTAATTTCCGCACGACGAGCGCCGCTTCCTCCTTCGTCGCCGCGCGCGCCACTGGCAGAGGCTCGCGCGCTTCGATGATTCGCCCAAAATCTTCCGGCCGGAGCCGCAGGAGTTCAGCCGCATTCCGCACTGCTTCCGAAGAGAAGAGCGCGGCGTCGGTCGGGCGCAGGATGACATTGTGGCCGCGCTCCCAGTTTTCCAGTGGGCGCAGCGTCGGGCGCAAAGAGGCATCGCCGGCTTCGGTCTGAGGCAACTGTGCCGCGCAGTAAAGACAGCTCGTGCGCGTCGGAGGGTTGGCGCGCAGGCACGTCTCACACCTGACCATCTGCTCGGGCGAGAAACGGCGCGGCTCTGCGCGCGACGGCTCCGTGCCGTCCCACTGCGCTGATTCTTCGTCGAAGGGCAAAGGGAAATCTCCTCTCCCGGATTATAGCCATTTTCATACGCGCGCGTGCAGAAACTTTCACGCCGAGCCTTTCCTACGCGCTCTATTTCGGTATAATCCACAGGAGTCTCGCGGACGGCAATTCAAACTAGACAGATGATGATTCCTGCGGCAAGCCAGAGAGGGCGATCAGTGAAGCATCGGCGCGCCGCGCTCTGCGCGCTGCTGGCCCTGCTGTCCTGCGCCGCCTGCGCGACGACGCCCGCGCCCGACGCCACAGGCCCGCGCCCGAACGAGCCGCCCTACCCCGTGCTCATGGTCGAGACGCCGAACCGTCGCGCTGGCGCGTTACAGGCTTGGGCCAAATTTACGACCGAGCAGGGCATCGCGGACGCGCCCGCGCCAGAGCTTCAACCCGTCACCGCGACCATCCGCGCGCTGCCCGCCGGCGCAGCTTTACACCTGCCCAAAGTCGGCGACGCCGTCCCCATGAGCGAGGAGAACGCGCGCGAGTCGCTGCGCCGCTTTATCAACAGCGTCGCCCTGCTGCTCGGCGCTCAGCCCACGCACCTCTCGCTCATACAGCGCGTGGACGCCGCCGATGGGACGCAGCGAGCCATCTACGAACAGCGCCCCTTCCGTTATCCGCTGCGCGGCGGCTACGGCATCGTGGAGATAACTTTCGCGCCCGACCGGCGCGTCCTGCAAATCACGAGCACGGCCATCCCGGAGATAGAGCAACTGCAACGCGCTGGGGCCGGCGTCCGCCCCACCTGGCCGGCCGAAAAATTGGGCGCGCAGCTCGCCGGCAAAACCTTCACCTACACGGACGCCGCCGGCGGCCAGCAAACTCTGACCATCAATCAGGCCGAAGATGTCGTCGTGCGCGAGTTGGTCATCTACCCGCGGCCGCGCGCCGCGGACCCCACCGTCCTTGAGTTTCACCTCGCCTGGGAAATCACTCTCAAGTCCGACCCGAGCGGAGCGGCCGTCTATCTGGACGCAGTGACGAACGAGTTACTGGCCGTCGGGCCGCGCCCGCGCTGAAAACCAAAACGCTTGTACAGACTTGACCTTAAAGCCGCCGGGCGGCATTCTATCGACAGATATTTACATCTCTATGGGGTACACTTTTGCATGAACTTCGATCCGACGAACAATATTTCGTGGCAGTTCGGGCATCGCGGCAGGGTGGCAGTTTTCATTGACGGTAACAACCTTTTTCACGCAGCGCGCTTTCACAACATAGACATTGACTACAACAAGCTGCTGCGCGTGTTGCTCGGCGATGGCCGCCTGCTGCGGGCCTTCTTCTATACTGGTGTGGACGTGGGGGCCGAACGCCAGCAAGGCTTTTTGCTCTGGATGCGTCGCAACGGTTTCCGCGTCGTGCAGAAAGAGTTGAAGACCTTTTACGACGGGACGCGCAAGGCGAACCTCGATGTCGAGATAGCTGTGGATATGCTGAGCCTGGCCGGGCGTTACGACACGGCCGTCCTGGTCTCCGGCGACGAGGACTTCGTTTACGCCGTCAACGCCGTCGCTTACAAGGGATGCCGCGTGGAGGTCGCGGGCTTCCGCTCGAACACCGCGCCAAAGTTGATTGACGTGGCGGACTATTTCATAGACCTGGGCGAGATCGCAGACAAGGTCCGCAAGGAGGTCTCGCACGGCACGCACTATCAGGAGCGCGAGCCCACGGAAGCGAATTCAGGCTACCTGAACAACCACCACGGCGCGAATTCCCACGACAACGGTCATCGCAACGAATATCAGCCGCAGGCCCCGCGCGTCACCGTCGAGTCGCACGTAGACGAGGAGTTAGACAACTTCGAGTCCGCCGCAGAGTTCATCCGCGTGACCGACGAGCAGTGAAACAGAATATAGGAGTCAGAAGTCAGAAGTCAGAATGAAAACATTGCTTTTCTCCTGACTCCTGACTCCTGACTCCTGACTCCTGCTTTATGAAAGTTTTCAGTATTGAAGAGGCGAATGCGCTGCTGCCGACCGTGCGGAAGATTTTGGCCCGCATCCAGCGCGCGCACAAGCGTCTCATCTCTTATCAGGCTGCCGCCAGGCACGCCGCGGAGGGCGCGGAGCAGGGCGGCGGCGGGATGCCGGACGGGCAGCGCTACCTCTCTCTCCTCTTCGATCTTTCAGCCTGCACGGGCGAACTGGAAACGCTCGGCGTGCAGCTCAAGGATTACGCCCGCGGCTTGATTGACTTCCCCTCCCTGCGCGACGGGCGCGTCATCCTGCTCTGCTGGCAACTCGGCGAAGGCGACCAGATAGAATGGTGGCACGACGTTGAGGCGGGCTTCGCCGGAAGGCAACCGCTCTAAAGAATGCAAAATTAAAAATTAAAAATGAAAAAAGGACGGGTCGGTCCTTAGTCTTCCTTTTGCATTTTTCATTTTTAATTTTGCATTCTTTCTCTTCCCCTATCTTGTGCTCGCCCGTGATTCAAACACAGTCACTAGTATATTTTCTGGTTGACGGCTTAAAGTAAAGCCTGATAGTATCCGCTCCGACTCCGCAACGGGCATGGGTTTACCTGCTTCGCCCTGCCCTTTTTAAGAATCAACTTACTGGTCGCGACGGAGGCCCTTTCGCTATGCAGTGTTCGTCATGCCGTGCGGTCTATTCCAACGGCCTGGATTTTTGCCCGAGGTGTAAAACGGCGGCATCAAAGACTTCACCCGACGTGTCTTCCGAGTCCATCATCACTACACAGGAAAGCGCTTCGTCCGTGGCCCCGCCTCCGGCCGCCGAGGAAGAGGCTTCGCCCGCGCCCAGGGCCGCCGCGGCCCAGTCGAGTTCGACGCTGATTGAATTCCCCGGCGTCTCGCGCGCGCGACCGCAGTGGCGCAAGGACTTGAGCGAGCGCGTGCGTGAAATCCAGGAGCGACGTGCGCGCGACGCGGGCCACGATACTGAAGAGGCATTCCGCAGGCCCGTCCAGCAGCAGACGGCCGACGCAGTCGCGCCGCAGCTAGGGCTGGTGCCGCAGCCGGACACCCCGGCCATGAATCCCATTGTCGCCGCCGCGCTCAAGCGACTCGAACGCGCGCGTCAGCCCACGCCCCCTATGCCGCGCGCACGCGCTACGATGGGCGGGGCGGCAGCGGCAGCGGTCGCGCGCGTCGCCGAAGACCAGTACCAGCCGGAGACCAGGCAGGTCGCTCCGCAGCCTCCTGTCGTCGCCGCGACGCCGGCCCTGGCTCCCGCTCAACCGGCCGAGGAGGAAAAGCCGAAACCGGAAACGGCGCGCGAGCGTCCCCTGGTCGTTGTCCCGGCGCAACCCGCGAAGAAAGTCCCCGCAGTCGAGAGCAAGCCGCAGACGAAACGGGCTGCGGTTTCAGAGACCACGGTCGAGAAGAGCGCCAAGTCCATTGACGAAGAGCTTCTCAAGAGCGATTCCGAAGCTGAGTTTTACGACGACCGTGCGCCGGTCTTGGGCCGCCTTGCCGCAAGCGTCATAGACCTGCTGGTCGTGGCCTTCGCCTCTTCGCCCTTCGCGGCCATCATCGAGTTGACCAACGGCAACTGGGCCGACTGGCGCGTCGTCGCTTCGATGGGCGGCATCGTGCTGGTCGTGATGTTTCTCTACCTGACGGCCGCGACGGCGCTGGCCGGACGGACCTGGGGCATGTCGCTCGTTTCACTCCGCGCCGTGGACGCCGAAACGAGTCTGCCGCCGACCACCGGGCAGGCTGTCTTACGCGCACTCTTCTACATCCTGTCGCTCGTCACACTGGGCCTCGGCCTCGTCTACGCGCTCTTCGACGCCGAAGGGCGCGCCGCGCATGACCACTTCTCCGGCACCATCGTCGTGCGCGACTGAAAATGCAAAATTAAAGATGTAAAATGCAAAAGTGAGGACTGACCTCTTCACTTTTGCATTTTTAATTTTGCATTCTTCATTCGCCTGTGGACGACCAAACCATCACAGCCATCGTCGCCGAGATCGCGCCCGCCCTCGTAGGGCGCGCCGTGGGAAGAATCTTTCAACTGTCGCGCGTCTCAGTCGCAATTGATTTCCGCCCGCACGACGGCCGCTACCTCTTCGTCAGCGTCGAGCCGGCCCGGCCACGCATCCACCTGATAGAACGCCGCGCCCGCGAGCTGGAAAAACAATCGCTCACGCACTCGCCTTTCAGTCTCGTCCTGCAAAAGCAGTTGGGTGGGGCCACGCTCACGTCGCTCGTCAAAGACGAGAGCGACCGCGTCGTCCGCCTGACCGTTGCAGCCGCCGACGAGATAGGCAATCCGTTCACGCGCACCCTCGTGGCACAGTTGACGGGAAAGGCCGCCAACCTCTTACTGCTCGACGAGCGGGGTTACGTCATCGACGCCCTGCGGCAGCCGCGCGGCGAGGGCCAGGAGATCGGCGACCGCTATCAGCCGCCCGCGCAGCCGCCCGCGAAACCCGCTCCGACCGCTCCCGCTTTTGAGCGCGGAAACTTCGCCACGCTCTCTGAGGCGGCCGACAACCATTACCGCGGGCTTGAAGAGGAGCGCCGCTTCGACGCTCGTGCAGCGGCGGCCCGCGCACGTTTGCGTAAAGAGGTAGCCCAGCGCGAGAAGTTGCGGCAGCGGCTCAAGGGCGACCTGGAATCGCACGGGAGCGCCGACGAGCATAAAAGAATCGGCGACCTTCTGCTCGCCAACATCGCAAACGCCACCCGCGAGGGGAATAAAGTTTCTCTGACCGACTACTATGCGGAGGGCGCGCCGCTCGTCACGCTTGAAGTTGACGAGAACTCTACTTTGCAGGAGGAGGCCGCGCGCCGCTTCGGCCTCTACGCGAAGGCCAGGCGCGCGTCCGTCGAGATCGCGCAGCGGCTCGCCGTGCTCGAAAACGAACTGGAGGCGCTCAAGGCCCGTCAGTCGGAGTTGGAGGACACAATCGGCGCGCGGGACGACGCGGCGCTTGGGGGCTTCTCCGGTGGGGCCAAAGAGGAAGAGACGCGGGGCGCGAAAGGACGCCGCAAGCCCGCGGACAATGTGCCTGGCGCGCGCCGTTACCGCTCCTCCGATGGCTACGAGATTCTGGTCGGGCGCGCGGCGCGCGACAACGACCACCTCACCTTCCGCGTCGCGCGCCCGCACGACCTCTGGCTGCACGCTGCCGACTACCCCGGCTCGCACGTCATCGTCCGCAACCCCACGCGCGCAGACATCCCGCACCGCACCATCATCGAGGCCGCACAATTGGCCGCGCTCTTCAGCCAGGCGCGCCGCGATGCCAAAGTCGATGTGTACTACACGCCGCGCAAGTTCCTCTCCAAACCGAAGGGCGCGGCCCCCGGCCTCGTCCGCATGTCCAGTTTTCGCTCCATCACGGCCGAACCGCGCGAGGGCGTAGAGCGAATTTGAGAAGAAGGCTCCGGGGCGTGCTGCTCTGTTTGCAGAGGGCGACCATTTGGGTATAATCGTCCCGCTACCCAAAGCTCAACAACGAAGCTCTCCCTAGTACCGGCCGAGAAGCCGGGAGGTAATCTTTTGAGGAGGAATTAACGATGGGACTTTTCGACAACTTCAGCCAAATGTTCGGGACAGGGGCCGCCGCCGCGAAAGGCAGCGAGGACAAGTTCGAACCGCTCAAGCAGAAGTATCAGAGCGTGCTCAACACGCTCGACCACGAGGGCGCACGCCTTCATAACCTTCACGTGGAGGGCGACAAGCTCGTCGTCCGCGCCACCGCGCCGTCAGAAGAGGCCAAGAACCGTGTCTGGGACCAGATCAAGCTCGTCGATCCGAACTACGGCGACCTCGCGGCTGACATCCAGGTCGAGGAGCAACGCGAGGAGGCCAAGCACGAGACCTACACGGTGAAGCCCGGCGACTCGCTCTGGCGCATCGCGCAGAACAAGCTCGGCGACGGCAACCGCTACATGGAAGTCTTCTACGCCAACCGCGACAAGATGGAGACACCGCAGTCCGTGATTCATCCCGGCGACGTATTGAATGTCCCGGAGGCGTAAGTGACGGGACTAACTCTGAAGGGAGCGGCCGCCACGCAATCGAGCGTGGCGGCCGCTTCTTGCTTTCGCGTGCCGTTGCGAAGAGAATGCTTTTATGAGTTCACCGAAGAGGGCCAAGCGCGATCGCTCGGCGCAACTGTTCTCGCGCGCCGTCGAGCTGATGCCGGGCGGGGTCAACTCGCCCGTCCGCGCGTTCCGCGGCGTCGGCGGCACACCGCGCTTCATCAAGAGCGCCCGCGGCGCGCTGATGACGGACGTTGACGGCCGCACCTACATAGACTACGTGGGCTCCTGGGGGCCTATGATTCTGGGCCACGGCGATGGGGAAGTCCTGACGGCGCTCCACAAAGTCCTGGGGCGCGGCACGAGCTACGGTGCGCCGACCGAACTGGAAATCCAGATGGCCGAGGAGATCATCGACGCCGTCCCCTCTATCGAGATGGTCAGGATGGTCAACAGCGGGACAGAGGCCACCATGTCCGCCATACGCCTCGCCCGCGGCGTGACGAGTCGCAACAAGCTCGTCAAGTTCGAGGGCTGCTACCACGGCCACGGCGACAGCCTGCTCGTCAAGGCCGGCTCCGGCGTCGCCACCCTAGGGCTGCCGGACAGCCCCGGCGTCCCGGCGTCTTTGGCACAAAACACGCTCACGGTCCCCTTCAACGACCCCGTAGCGCTCGAACAGGTTTTCGACGAGCACGGCGCGGACATCGCCGCCATCATCATCGAGCCGGTCGTCGGCAACATGGGCTGCGTCCCGCCGCGCGAAGGTTTTTTGCAGAAGACGCGCGAGGTGACGAAGAAGCACGGCGCGCTGCTCATCTTCGACGAAGTGATGACGGGCTTTCGCCTCGCGCGCGGCGGCGCGCAGGAGCTTTACGGAGTTCGCCCCGACATCACCACGCTCGGCAAGATTATCGGCGGCGGGCTTCCCGTCGGGGCCTACGGCGGAAGCCGCGAGATTATGGAGCGCATCGCGCCCGCGGGCGACATCTACCAGGCCGGCACGCTCTCTGGAAACCCGTTGGCGATGACGGCCGGGCTCGTGACGCTCAGGCGGCTGCGCGACCCGGCGGTCTACGAGCGGCTGGAGCGAGCCGGCAAAAGGCTGTGCGACGGGCTCAGGCAGGTGGCGCGCGAGCTGAGGGTCGAGACCGCCACCAACCGCGTCGGCTCGATGTGGACGACCTTCTTCACGAAAAAGCCGGTCACGAATTGGGCCACGGCCTCCAAGAGCAACCGCAACCTCTACGGCCGCTTCTTCCACGCCATGCTCGACGAGGGCGTCTACCTCGCGCCCTCCCAATTCGAGGCCGGCTTCATCAGCCTGGCACACACCGACGAGATGCTCGACCGAACCGTCGAGGCCGCGCGCAACGCGCTGAAGCTCGTGATGAGCGGCAAGTGATGGGGAATAGGGCGCGGGCTTAAAGCGAGGCTCAAATGAATTTCACTGCTTTTCTAAGATAATTTTCTCTTCGATCGGCCTGTTTTTGTTGATGCTGACAAGAATCGCTTTACTTTTATACCCATTCATTTCTATGACAAACGTATAACTTCCCTCAGGATACCTTCTCTTAATAATGGTCTGCCCCTCCTTCGTCCGGCTTGAAGTCAGTTGAATAAACACGTCCGCGCCCGCGGGCTCTGACCGCAGGATCAGGGTGCCCCACATGCTGGCAAAAATTACCGGCAGGGATTCCTTGACGACCGAGCCTCCCAGGTACGAACTGTTCGCATAACAATTAGAGCACGTGCGGAGAAGACGCGCGCGCGCGGCGACGAACTCTTTCTCCATGTAGACCCAAAAGTATGGGCTGCGGTCTGCTTCTCCCAGATATTTTTTCAACAGTTTAGCCCTTTCCTCGTGGCTAAATTCGAGGGGAAATCCGTAGAACATCGAAATCATATTAACGCGAGAATCCAACTGCTTGTTCGCCTCTTTAATCACTTCTTCGGGATAGTCCAGGCTCTCCGCCTGCTGGGGCGGAGCGCCGAGGGAATGAGCCGAGACTCCGATGACCATTACTAAGGACAATAAGGTTCTCCTAATCATACTCCTCACCTCTGGTAGTTATGATAAAGGGCGAGAACCAAGACCAGGAACCCGAACCCGAAGAAGACCATCTGCCAGGTCGGCCAGTATCTGACGAAGCCAGCCGCCAGGTCTACGGTCTCGGCCCCGAACAGCATCTCGACGTACTGGCTGAGTCCCATTCTGTAACTGACATATGAAAAGACTAAACTGAGACTCCCCCCGATGAACGGGAGAAGGTTGCCGCCTCGTTTCTCGGGGAGCTTCCCAATCGTTAACAGGAGCGCCCACATTCCGCCCAGCAGACCGACGGTCAGGTTAGCCAGCGAATTGGCCGTGTCCAGGTTTATCTGGAGAGCGGTCTTGTTGTACTCGTTGATCTCTTTAATGTCTGCGCCGGGGCTGACGAGAGAATACGACCAAATGCAATAGACGAAGAACCCGACCGGCGTCGCGATTGTCAGAGCACCTAACAGGGGCCGTATTTTGATCCTCCTCAATAAATTCCTCTCCGAGGGGAGACTGCTGCGAGGGCTCCTTTTCCTTTTCTTTATCATTTCGACAAAAAACTGCGCAGCTCTACGACGGACAGGAGGAGTTAACGTGCATATTTCGGGCGCTCATCTTACCGCAAGTGCGGCGCTCGGGCGCAGGAAATTTCGGCCGCTCATGGGGTCCTTGTGTTCGGGGGCGGCGGGATGGCGCCGATTCGCAACATGAGGCCGAGCAGGTCTAGCTGGCCGAAGTGTTCGAGGAGCTTCCCGCTCACGAAGCGGTCTATGTGGATGACGCCGACGGAGACTGTGCTCCCGCTCGGCGGCACGCCGAAGAAAGCGCCGTTGTGCGTTCCCTCGAAGCGGCAGCGCGTGACGACGCGGTTGCCCTCCACCACGTAGTCGTCGATGAGATGACGCCCGTCGGGGAAGCCCGCGTAGAACATCTCAAGCCCGCGCCGCCAGTCCGTGAAGCTCATGGGCGGGAGGCTGCCGACCTGCGCCGTGAAGCCCGGCGCGACCAGAGTCATCGTCTCCTCCCAGTCCTGCGCGTCCAGGACTTCATAGAAACGCCGCGCCAGCTCTTTCGTGTCCGTCAATTTCTCTCCCCTCAAATCGCTACTGTTTCAGCGGCAGCTCGACCGTGAAGCTAGTCCCCTCGCCCGGCGCGCTCACGACGGAGATCGTGCCGCCGTGCTGCTCGACGATCTGCTTGACGATGGCGAGGCCCAAGCCCGTGCCGCGCTTCTTGGTAGTAAAGAAGGGCTCGAAGAGGCGCGCGCGCGTGCGCTCGTCCATGCCGACGCCGCGGTCTGTGACGGTGACGCGGGCGAAGGCGCTCGCGCGCTGCTTGTGGTGGCCGTTGCCGCCGGGCGCTGTGCCAGTTTCTTTCGTCACGCGCTCGGTCGTGATGAGCAGCGGAGCTTCTTCACTGCCGGCGTCTATCGCGTTGGCGAAGAGGTTGACGAAGACCTGGCGCAGTTGGTCTGCGTCCCAGTCGCCGCGCATGGCCCCCTGGCCGAACCTCTTCTCGACGGGCGTGTGCTTCTCGTGTACCTGATCTGCGACCAGCTCCAGGCTCGAATCGATCAGGGCGTGCAGCTCGACCTCCATGAGTTCGAGCGGGCGCTGCCGCGAGAACTGCGTCACGTCTATCACCAGCTTGTTCAGGTGGTGTATGCCGCGCTCGACCAGATCAATCGTGCTCTGCGACTCCTCGTCCGTGCTCGTGTCGCGCAGCATCGAGACGCCGAGGCGAATGCTGCCTAAGGGGTTCTTGATCTCGTGCGCGACCTGCGCCACGGCCTGGCCCATAGCAGCCAGCGCCTCCGTGCGGCGCATGACGGTCTCCGCCTCGGCCGCCTCGGTCACGTCCACGAGCGTCACGATCTGTCCCTTGTCGCCATCGACGACGAGCGGCGAGGAGTAAACGTCGTAGGTGCGGTCGGCGCAGTCGGCCGTGTCATCAGTGCAGACCCAGCGCCCGCGGTAGGTCGAGCGCTCGATGCGCGAAGAGGTCGCGGCCTCAAGCATCTTCATCGCGTCGGGCGAAGCAATCTTGTCGTAGACAGAGAGGCCGGGCCTCGCGCCGGGAAAGATGTTGAGGAAGGCGCGGTTGCAACTGCGTAGGCGGTCGTGCGCGTCCACGGCGGCGACGGCCGAGACCATGCCTTCGAGCATCTGTGAACTAAACTCGCGCTCGCGCCGCGCCTCGTTCATGCTCTCGCGCACCTGGCGAAAGCGCCGCTGCGCTTCGCTGATGGTGAGTGCGGCGACGAGCGCGCCCATCAAGAGCGCGATGCCCGTCAGCACGTAAATCCTGCGCGCGGCCCCGCGCTGCAACTCCTCGCTCTTGTAAAAAATGTTCTCCTGCTGTCTCCGCGCCTCTTCGAGCAGCGCATCCAGCTCCTTATCGACTTCGCGGAACTTGAGGTAGCCCTCGCGCAGGTAGGCGTCGCGGTCCTCCGTGGCCTGGACGAAGGCGACGAGGTGGTCGCGCACGCTGATCCACTGTTGGTTTTCCGAGTAAGGCGGGACGGTCATGCGGCGCAAAGCCTCTATGACATCCTTGCGCGCACGGTCGAGCGGGGCGTCGAAGAGCGGCCTGGTCTCTTCCTTCTCTGCCCCGACGCGGCGGCCGCGGGCGCGGGCCTCGTTGTCCAGCTTGGTCGCGGCGATTTTGAGTTCGAGCGAGAAGTCGCGGATGGCCGCGTGGCGGCGGCCTTCGTCCAGGATTTCCGTCCCGACCTCGTCCGACTTGCGCACACTCAGGTAGCCGAGCAGCAGGACGAGCGTGAGCAGCAACACGAAGCCGGCGATGATCGTCTTGAGCGCAGGGGCGAGCTGCGTGGCCGCGGCAGCAGGCTTGCGCCGCTGGCTGGGCGCGCCCTTGGGCTGCTTCGTCTCACCTTCCGCGCCGGCGCCAAGACGACGGTAAACGACGTCTCCGTCCTCGGTCGGATGTTCTGGCTCAGGCTTCATAAAGCAGTGGTCAGTGGTCAGTGGTCAGTGGTCAGTTAAAGGCCAGTTGTTTTAACTGACCACTGACCACTGACCACTGACTACTTTTTTGTGTCCATCCAGTTGTCGCCGATGCCGACTTCGACGAGGAGGGGAACGTCCAGCTCGACGGCGTTCTCCATTTCGCGGCGGAGGAGTTCGGCGACGCGTTCGGCCTCGTCCGCGGGGGCCTCCATCAGCAGCTCGTCGTGAACCTGCATCAGCATCCGCGCCTTGAGCCCCTCGCGGCGGACGGCCTCGTCTACGTGGAGCATGGCAATCTTGACGATGTCGCTCGCGGAGCCCTGTATGGGGTGGTTGATGGCCTCGCGCTCGGCGCGGCCGCGTATGTTGCCGTTGCGGTCGTTGATGCCTGGGATGGGGCGTATGCGGCCGTAGATGGAGCGGACGTAGCCATGCTCGCGCGCCTTCTCTGGCACCTCCTCCATGAAGCGATGCACGCCCTGGTAAGTCTCGTAGTAATCGTCAATCACCTTCTTCGCCTCCTTGCGCGAGATGCCGACGCGCTGCGAGAGGCCGAAGGGTTCTATCGCGTAGGCGATGGCGAAGTTGACGATCTTGGCGAAGCGGCGGGCCTCTTTCAATTCCTCTTTCGTCTTCGCGCCAAAGACGAGCCGCGCCGTGCGCTCGTGTATGTCGTCGTTCTTCTGGAACGCATCGAGCATGACGGGGTCGTGCGTCACGTGTGCGAGCAGCCTGAGTTCGAGCTGCGAGTAGTCGGCCGAGACCAGCTTGTTTCCCTTTTCCGCGACGAAGGCGCGGCGGATGCGACGGCCCAACTCCGTGCGAATCGGAATATTCTGGAGATTCGGTTCAGAGCTGCTCAATCTTCCCGTCGCCGTCACCGTCTGATTCAGTTGCCCGTGGATGCGGCCGTCTGCGGCAATCTGCTCCGGGAGCGAGTCCGTGTAGACCGTCTTCAGCTTGTCCAGTTCGCGGTACTCTATGATGAGGCGCGGCAGTTCATAAGACTGTGCCAGTTCTTCGAGCACGGCCTTGCTCGTCGAGACGCGACCCGTGGAGGTCTTGCGTCCCGAGCTGATGTTGAGTTCTTCCAGTACCTCGCCGACCTGCTTGGGCGAGTTGATTTTGAACTCGCGGCCTGCGACCTTGTAGATTTTCTGCGTCAGCTTCTCAAGCTCCGCGCCCAGGTACGTCGAGAGGTCCGAGAGGACTTTGATGTCCACGCGCAGGCCCGCGCGCTCCATGCGGTAGAGGAGCGGCGCGAGCGGCAACTCTATCTCCGTGTAGATTGATTCGAGCCCCTGTTCGAGCAGCCGGCTGTGGAGCACGTGCGCGGTCTGCGCCGTCAGGTCTGCCGCCTCGGCCGCGCGCCACTGCGCTTCCGTCCAGCCTTCGGGCGCGTCGCCAGCGCCTTCAGCGTCTACGGCCTCGCGCGCGAGGTCAGCCAACTCGTACTTGCTGCGGATGGGGTCTAACAGGTACGCGGCCAGCAGCGTGTCGTCCGTCACGCCCTCTGGCTCTATGCCGAGCGGGGCAAGCAGAGCGACGGCGCGCTTGAGGTCGTGGACCGATTTCGAGAGCAGCCCGTTGGCGAGCACGTCGCCGAGCGGCGCGATGGCGGCCTCCGCGCCGTCCTCGAAATTCTCCACATCGACGTAAGCCGAAGCGCCCGCGGCTGTCGAAATCGCCACGCCCACTGGCTGCGGCGCGGCGTCGCGCACACTCGCCTGCTGGCCGCCGCCCACGGGCGACGAATCCGCGACGGCGAAGCCCCAATGCTCGGCCTCCCACAAGCCGCGAACCAGCGCGTCCAACTCGGCGCGCTTGCGAATGATGCGATAACGGCGCGGGGCCGGCGCGCCTTCGACCGCAGAGGCCGCGTCGGAGAACTCGCGCGTCAGGGATTGAAATTCCAGCTCGCGGAAGAGTTGATAGGCTGCGGCGCGGTCGGGCGGGCGGCAGCGCAGTTTCTCCAAATCCAGTTCCATGTTGACGTCCGTCCTGATGGTTGCCAGCTCCTTCGACTGCCGTATCAGGTCAACGTTGTTCTTCAAAGACTCGCGGTAGGTCTTGTGCTTGACCTCCTCCCAGTTCTTGAGCGCGTTCTCGATGGAGCCGAACTGCTTGACGAGCTGCACAGCGCCTTTCGCGCCGATGCCGGGCGCGCCGGGGATGTTGTCAACCGAGTCGCCCATCAGGCCCAGGAGGTCTATGATCTGCGACGGCGGCACGCCGAACTTGTTCTCGACCCACGCCTCGTCGCACCACTCGACGGGCGGCACAGGCTCCTTGCGCTTGACGTTCTGCGAGTTCTGCCGCATGCAGATGACCCAGGGGTCGCGCACTAATTGGCACATATCTTTGTCGTTCGAGACGATGACCGCTTGCAGGCCGCGCTCGGCGGCCTGGACGGCGAGTGTGCCAATTACGTCGTCGGCCTCGAAGCCGGGCGCGTTCAGGATGGGGAGGTTGTAGACCTCGCAGACACGTATGATGTAAGGCAACTGTGAAGAGAGGTCATCGGGCATCTCGGCGCGGTTCGCCTTGTAGTCTGTGAACGTCTCGTGGCGGAAGGTCTTCTCGCCGGACTCGAAGACGGCGGCGATGTAGTGCGGCTTCTCGTCCTGCAAGAGCTTGCGCAGCATGTTGGTGAAGATGAAGACGGCCTGTGTGACCTGGCCCTGCGAGTTGGTCAGAGGGTCTACGCGCCCCGCCATCGGCGCGAAGTAGGCGCGGAAGATGTGCGACATGGAGTCTATCAGGTAGACCCGCTCGGTCGGCGTAGCGGCCGTCGTGGACTGTTTGCTTGCCATTTAAGCTTGATGATAAGGAAAGACTTGACGCGTGACAAGTGACAGGCCCCAGGTTCCTGACTGTTGCGTTCGCGCCGCAATTCATCCCGGCTGTCGTAGCCTGGCCGCTACAGTGACGGCGCGAAGGCGGTGGAAACGCTAGTAAATTCGAGCCGCGGGCGGGGGCATGGGCTTTGCTCTTCTAATTTTCTGTTCGGTGCTTTTGTCGTTCCCACACGACGGTTTAAATAGATCGGGGCTCACACTTTTGGTCAAACAGACGACACTCGCCGCGCCGGTCCAGATTAGCGGCACGGGGCTCCACACGGCTGTCCCCGTACACCTCAGGCTCGTGCCGGCCCCGCCCGACACGGGCTACGTCTTCGTCCGCACGGACCTCGGCGGCTTCGAGATTCCGGCCTCGGTCGAATGGGTCGCGCACTGCTCTTACGCGACGACGCTGATGCGAACGGGCGTGATGCTCTCGACGGTCGAGCACCTGCTGGCGGCGCTGCGCGGCGGCGGCGTGGACAACGCCTACATCGAAGTTGACAACCTCGAAATCCCCATCATGGACGGCTCGTCCGAAGCCTTCACGGACATGATCGAGCGCGCGGGCGTCGTCGAGCAGCCGCTCGCGCGCAAGGCCCTCCTGGTGCGCGAGACGGTCTCGGTCGAGCAGGGCGACCGGCGCATCTGGATAGAGCCCGCGGAGACCTACGAGATAGATTGCCTGATCGATTTCCGTCATCCACTGATAGGCGTGCAGCACTACAAGGTTGATTTGACGAACGGGACTTTCGGGCGCGAAATCTCGGCCGCGCGCACGTTCGGCTTCACGGAGGAGATAGAGGCGCTGAGGCGCGCCAACCTGATTCGCGGCGGCTCGTTGGAGAACGCCATCGTCCTTACGCCCGAGGGGATGCTCAACGAGACTTCGTTGCGCTTCGCGGACGAATTCGTCCGCCACAAGATTCTGGACATCGTCGGCGACCTCGCGCTCTTGGGGATGCCCATCCTCGGCCGCGTCACAGCCCACAAGAGCGGCCACATCCTGCACGCCGCCCTGATGACCAAACTCCTCCGGCAGCGCACGGCCTGGGAGATCGTAGACATGGGGCAGGAACAAAGGCTTGAGGTAGGCCGTTAAAGCCCCGTCAGGGGCGACTGAAAATAGCCCAGCACTTCAGTGCTGGGTAAGCAGGGCAAAAATATTCGAGTCCCGTAGGGACGACAGAAGATTTCGGTCGTCCCTACGGGACTCGAATATTTTTTGGCTCAATTCCCAGCACTGAAGCGCTGGGCTATTTTCTGGTCGTCCCTACGGGACTTTAAGACCGCTCTATTGCGCCGGGGTGAACTCGTAGAAGATGTGCAGGCTCAAGGCTCCGGGCAAGACTTCGGGGCGGATTTCGGTGGCGCGCAGGCGGAGCGCGCCGTCAGAGCCGGTGATGGAGACGCGCGTTGAGAGTTGGGTGGCTTGAAGTATCTGGACGGGGTTGATGCGGCGGTCAATCGAGTTCTGCACGAGTCCAACGACCACGCCGCTGGCGAGCGAAGGGATGTTGCTCAGGTTTATGTCCACGACCGTCACGCGCGCGCTCAGGACTTGCCGCTCGCGGTCGAAGTCCAGGTTGATGACGGTGTCGGCCCAGCCCTGGAAGTTGATGCAGCCGATGAGCGCGACGCTGTAAGAGCCCGTGAAGGCGAGCGGGGCCACCACCCTGCCGCGCTCGAAACGAACGGCCGTCTTCACCCCGTCCATCTCGCGCTCCAACCTGACCACGCTGTCGCACGCGCCCGGCCCCGAATTGCCGTGCGCCGCGAGACGCTCGCCCGGCTTTTCTAACGCGGCCCAGGCCGGCAGCTTATTTTCCGACCCGGCCCTGGCGATTGAGAGCGGGAACGAAGGGGCTTTGAGGCGCGTGAAGATGGCATCCAGAAGCGAGTTGAAGAACTGCTCGTTGAGTGTGACGGTCACCTCGGCCGGCCCCTTCCCGACCTCGCGTGCGCGCGTGGCCGACTCCTGCGCCGAGACGGCCGCATTCAAACTTCCCGCGAAGATTCCAGCAACCAAAATAAGATTGAAGATAAAACGGACGACACGATTGGACATTAACTCTTTTTCCCTCATCCCTTCTTACAAACCGCTGCGGACGATGTTGTGCAGCCGAATCAGGCCGACGCACACGCGCTCCACGTCAACTACCGGCAGCACAGAAATCTGTGACGGGCGATCTTCCATTAGCCGGAGCGCGTCATAGGCTAGCATCTCCGGCTTTGCGATGACGGGGGCGGCCGTCATAATTGCGCCGCTCTGTAAATTTTCAAGCTCGGCGGGCTTGATCTTCTGGAGCGCGCGCCGCAAGTCCCCGTCCGTGATGATGCCCAATAAACGTCCGGCCCTGTCCACGACGTTGACCGCGCCGAGGCCGCCGCGCGTGATGGCCGCGACCACTTCCAGCCACGGAGCCTTCTCCCCTATGGTCGGGTTCTCCGCGCCGCTGTGCATCAGGTCCGCGACCCTCAGCGTCAGGCGCTTCCCCAGTTGGCCCGCAGGGTGGTTGACGGCGAAGTCCGCGGTCGTCAGCCCCTTGACCTGCATCAGTGTCATGGCGAGCGCGTCGCCGATGGCGAGCGCCACGGTCGTGCTGGTCGTCGGCGCGAGGTTCAGTGGGCACGCCTCCTGATCCACAGAGGCGTCCAGCACAACCTCGGCCGTGCGCGCCAGCGTCGAGCGCAGGTTGCCCACGACGGCGATGATGGGAACCTGCCTGTGCTTGAGGTAAGGCAGCATGGTGATGACCTCGTCCGTCTCGCCGCTGTTGCTCAAGGCGATGACCACGTCGCCCGCGTTGACGATGCCGAGGCCGCCGTGCAGCGCGTCCGAGGGGTGTAGATAAACGGCGGCGGTGCCCGTGCTGGTCAAGGTGGCTGCGATCTTTTCGGCGATGTGGCCGGACTTGCCGACGCCGACCACGAGGACTTTGCCGCGGCAGTCATAGAGGAGTTCGAGGGCGCGCTTGACCTGCTTGCGTTTGAGGCGCCCGGCCGTGGCGCGTATGGCCTCGGCCTCCATCAACATCAGGTCAACGACCTGCGAGAATTGATTAAGAATCGTCATCGGATAGCGGATTTCCCACTTTTCCCGGCCAATTTTGTGCGGCCGGCGACGGTTGAGCATACGACGAAGCCCCGAGCCTGGACAAGACGCGCGCGCCGTTCAGCCCCGCTTCAGTTTCCGTATAGACATCCAAACGCGGTTCGACTATATTGCCCCTTCTCTTTCATCCCAATCGCGCCGGGGAGCGGAATTCGTCCAATGGGCTTCAGCCTGATTCCCAAAGAGGAACAATATTTCTCCTTCTTTTCGCAGATGACCTCGTTCATTTACGACGCGGCCAAGGAGCTCGTCGAGATGGTCGAGGACAAGGGTGAGACTTTCCCAGACCACCTCAAGCGCATCAAGGCCATCGAGCGCGACTGCGACGACCTGACCCACTCGATCTCGATGAAGCTGAACAAGTCCTTTATCACTCCCTTCGACCGCGAAGACATTTACCTGCTCTCTGGCGCGCTCGACGACATCGTAGACTTGATTGACGACGCGGCCCGCGCGATGGTGATGTACGACGTGCAGGAGAGCACGCCGCACGCGCGCCGCTTCGCAGACATCATCCAGCGCATGGCCGTGCAGTTGCACGAGGTCGTCTCTATGTTAGCCAAGCCCCACGGCATCACCCCGCGACTGGTCGAGCTGCACCGCTTGGAGAACGAGGGCGACGAGACTTACTACCACGCCATCGCGGACCTTTTCCACGACGCAACCGACCCCCTCAACGTCATCAAGTGGAAAGACATTTACGAGAAACTCGAAGCCGCGATTGACCGCTGCGAGAACGTCGCCAACATCATCGAGAGCGTCATCATCAAGCACACGTAAGAGCAGTGGTCAGTGGTCGGTGGTCAGTGGTCAGTTAAAAGCCGCTGTCTTCAACTGACCACTGACCACTGACCACTGACCACTTCTTTATGAACGTCACACTCGCCTTCGTCATCCTGATCGTCGTCATCGCGCTGGTCTTCGACTACATCAACGGTTTTCACGATGCGGCGAACTCGATTGCGACCATCGTCTCGACACGCGTGCTGTCGCCGGGGATGGCTGTGGTCTGGGCCGCGTTCTTCAACTTCATAGCCTTCATCGTCCTGGGCGAAGCCGTCGCCAAGACCATCGGCAAGGACATGGTCAACATCAAGGCCATCCCGGAGCAGATACAGTTGGGGGTGCTGATGTGCGGGCTCCTAGGGGCCATCGCCTGGAACCTGATAACGTGGTACTACGGGCTCCCGTCCAGCTCGTCGCACGCGCTCGTCGGCGGCTACGCTGGCGCGGCGATGGCGGCCGCGGGCATGGGCGTGCTCCTGCCCGGCGGGTGGACGAAGACGCTTATCTTCATCGTTATGTCGCCGCTCATCGGGGCGGTCCTGGGCTTCTTCATAATGGTCGCGGTGATGTGGATTTTCCGCGGCTGGTCGCCGAGCCGCGTGGACAAGTTCTTCCGCAAAGGGCAGCTCGTCTCGGCTGCCCTCTTCAGCCTGGGCCACGGCGGCAACGACGCGCAGAAGACGATGGGCATCATCGCGGGCGTGCTCGTCGCTTCCGGCTACAACCCGACCGCGACGCAGGACATCCCGCTCTGGGTCGTGCTCGTCTGCCACGCGGCCATAGGGTTGGGGACGCTCTCCGGCGGCTGGCGCATCGTTCACACGATGGGTTCCAAGATCACGAAACTGAAACCCGTCGGCGGCTTCAGCGCGGAGACGGCCGCGGCCATCTCCATCATAGGTGTGACCTACGGCGGGATCCCCGTCTCGACGACGCACACGATCACGGGGGCCATCGTCGGCGTCGGCTCGACGCGGAGGCTTTCGGCCGTCAAGTGGGGCGTCGCCGGGCGCATCGTCTGGGCCTGGATTCTGACGATCCCCATGTCCGCCCTCATCGCCGCCCTCTCCTTCTACATCTACCTCGCCATCACACGTGCGACAAGCTAAGAGCATTCTGAGAAGTCTCGTCAGGGACGCCGTGAAAATAGCCCAGCACTTCAGTGCTGGGAAATAGTGCCAAAAATATTTGAGTCCCGTAGGGACGACTGAATGTTTCGGTCGTCCCTACGGGACTCAATCATCTTTCGCATTCTTACCCAGCACTGAAGTGCTGGGCTATTTTCAGCAGCCCCTGACGGGGCTGAATTTGAGAACCAACTCTTAAGGCTGCTCTGCGGGATCGCCGGGGTGGTGGTCGTCGTAGCTGTAGGCGGGGCCGCAGACGAGGAGGATGTTCATGGGAGATTGGCCCGTGTTCTCTAACGTGTGCGCGTGGCCGCGCGGGATGAAGACGGCGTCGCCGGAGCCGACGGCGCGAGTCTCGTTACCGACGGTCATCATGCCGCTGCCCTCCAGGATGTAATAGACCTCCTCGGTCAAGACGTGGTGATGCCGCCCGACGCTCGCGCCGGGAGGTAAGATTTCTTCGGCGAGGCTGCATCGCTCGATGCTCGAAGTCGTGCGGTCTATGAGCGGGCGAATCTCGGAGCCGTGCGGTGTGTTGATGACGGCGGCGCGGCGGCGGTTGACGACGATCATAGGCTTACGACCTCACACGGAAAAGTTCTGACGACAAGTCGCAGCATAACAGAAAGGGGTCGCCGCGAATAAAACCACGGCGACCCCTTCCCGCGGGGAGAGAGCGCGGGGCCGAAGCTACGGCACAAGTGTCACCGCCGCCGCGGGCGTGGCGACAGTGAGGTCGGCCGTGTATTCAGCCTGGTTGATGATGGTCGAGGCGGCGGCCAACGTGCTGCTGACACGCGCCACGAGCGTGAGCTTGCCGGTGTAGTTCACCTCCACAGTGCCCAGCGTCCACGTCACCTTCCGCGTGGCCTTGTCGTAGACGCCACCGCCCGTCGCCGAGACGAACTCCAACCCGTCCGGCAGCGCGTCCGTCACGACCGCGTTGGACGACGGGTTCGGGCCGACGTTCGTGTAGGAAATCTCGTAGGAGATTTCGCTGCCGCGCGCGGCCGTCGCGGGGGCCGTCATGGAGACGACCACCGCAGGGTCCATCGCCGGGACTGCGGCTGCCTGACCGAAGACCTGTAGCTCCTGTATGCGGACGGTGTTGTCCGAGGCGGAGCCGCTGGCGCAGTCTGAGTCGTTCAGCGGGTCGTTGTCCTGGTCACCCTTGAACGCCGGCCCGCCCATGCACTGGTTCGACACGACCCTGAGCTGGACGTGCGTGGCGCTGGTGGCCGGCACGGTGAAGGTGCGCAGGATCAGGTCCGGGGCCGCAGGCCGCGGGGCCGTGCCAGGGAATGCCGTGGTCGGGCTCGTGTAAATCTTCTTGAAGCCCGCCGGCAACGTGTTCAGGCAGTTCGGGTTGAGCACGTTCGCGCCCTGCGTGCATGTCCAAATCTCGAACTGGCGCAGCGCGACGAAACGGTTCTTGCTGAGTGTGGAGTTGTCGGGCGCTGTGTCCGCGTCGTCCGGGCTGATGATGGCGCTGACCTGGACGCGGTTGATGGTGTGCGCGCCGCCCGCGAGGTCTACGGTGACCTTCGTCCCGTTGACGCTGGGCAGGCGATTGTTGGCGGCCCAACCCAGGTCTTCCGTGTCGTCAATCAGGTTTTGGTGGAAGAACCCGTCGCCCGCGGCGGTCGCTCCCTTGAACTTCGAGGCGAAGTTGGTCGGCATGGTGATGGTCAGCGTCTGGAGGGCGTTGTTGTGGACTGTCCGCGAGAAGCGGACGTGCCCGTAGCCGTTGGCCCGCACGATGAAGTCATACCTGCCGATGACGAAGACGGCCGTGTCCCCCAGGATTTTCGTGTTCGAGTTCCCTGGGTTGACCTTAGTGTTCGGGTCCGTGTCCGCGATCTGCGTGGCGCGCGCCTCGTAATGGCCGACGAAGATTTGCGCCTTGACCGGGCTCCCGTTCTCGTCCTTGACGACGAACTTCAGCGTCGCCTCGACGTTGGGAACTTTCGAGTCGAAGCTGGGAATGGGCTGCGGGTCGTCCGAGCCGTTGCTGAAAGCATATTGGCCCATGCCGCGGCTCGCGAAGACTTTCCACAGCTCCGCCTGGTTTTGTCCGTTGAAGCGCAGCACGTCTGCCGCGAGGTAGGCGTCGCGCGCGTCGAGCATACTCACCCCCGGCTGCATCAACAGGAAGGCGTCGAACATGATCTGAATCCAGCGGCGGTTGCCGGGGCACTGGTCAGCAGGCAGGATGCCGTTGGCGCAGCGGCGCTGGAGCGTCTTGTTCGTGGCCGGGTAGCTCGCTTTGTACTTATTGACGAGCGCGTCACGGATGGCGTAGTTGGTCGCGCTCCAGATTTCGCCGTCGGCGTGTACCTGCGGACCCGTCATGTCGTAGCCGATGTCGCTGTAGTTGAGCGGGTTCTGATCGGTCGCGCCTGTGAACGGCAGTACCTTGTTGCGGTTCATGCCGTAGTTGCGTATGCCGCGCTCCTTGTTGCCCGTCACGTAGGGTCCGACCGCGAACGGGTTCTCGGCGCCGGTCGGGAAGTTGTACGGGGCCGGGAGCGTCGCCACCCAACTGTTCAGGTATTCGACGGCCGAGAGGTCAGACCAGCTCTCGCCCATCGCGCCGGCCTGCGCGCCGGTCAGGTTGGCGTCCGGGCCGCCGACCATGCGGTTCGAGATGCCGTGCGTGTATTCGTGGCCGATGACGGACATGTCGAAGTCGCCGTCCACGC
Organism: uncultured Acidobacteriota bacterium; assembly: GCA_963848875.1. Taxonomy (GTDB): domain Bacteria; phylum Acidobacteriota; class Blastocatellia; order Pyrinomonadales; family Pyrinomonadaceae; genus QHXM01. Next base: position 199,515 of record CAWKFJ010000004.1, on the reverse strand, counting down.
AGGGCGCGTAGAAGGCAGACGAGATCGGCTGCCAGAGGTACATGTTGGTGATGCCAGGGATGCCGTCGTTGAGCGCAATCTGGTTGGCGTTGTCGCGCCCCAGGTAGCTAGGCGCGCCGCCGTCAACCGCGCCGGCCTGAACCTGGCCCGTTTCGGGGTCGTTCTCGCCGCCGTTGACGTTGTTGACTGCGCCGCCAGAGGCGCGGTTGCCGAAGTTGTTCTCCTGGAAGTTCCAGGTCCGCTCGTTGAAGCCCAGGAAGTAGGCGAAGTCGTGCATACGGTTGTGCTCCGCGAAGAGGTTGACCGCGGCGGCCGAAACGTCGTTGCCCGTGCCTGGCACAAAATTCGTCGGGTCGCACTTGGAGTTCTCCCACGCGTTCGTCCAGGGGAAGTTGTACTTGCGGTCATTCGCCACGGGGCGGAAGCCGAAAGCGCCCGGCGTCAGCGGGGCCGTCCACGCTTCGGCCGAGTTGGCGTTGTTGCCCTTCGTCGTAAACGTCGGCGTATTCAGCTTAACGTCCGTGTCCCAGGGGGTGCGCGAGCCCGCGTTGAAGAGTTCGATGTCGCAGCCGGGGACGGGCGTCCCGGCGATCTTGGCTTCCCAGCAGCCCAGGATGCGCGTGTCCGTGTCCGGGTAGTTGAAAGTCGGAGCGCCGGTGGCAGACAGCAGCGGGTTCGCTGTAAAGAAGCTCCACTGCGGCGGGTACGGCACGACCTGCGCGCCGACGGCGTCGTTGATGGTGATGTTGCCCGTGTAGGTGTTCGGGGGCAGGACGCCGACGGTCGGGTCGTTGAAGAGACAGACCTCGACCCAGTAGTCGCCCGCGGGGACGACGCCGCCAGAACCCTCGTAGTGTATAGCCTCAGGGCTCGTGCCAGAGTCCTGGCTGGCGACGACAACGCCGCCCGCGCCCGGCTTGCCCTTGTACAACTTCAGCACGATGTCGTTTGCAGGGTTGTCGGCGGAGGCGATGACGTCAATAGTTTTTGTGCCAGCGGGGGCCGTGTAGGGGCCTTGCGCCGCGCCGCAGGTTCCGGCCGTCGGCGGGTTGAAAGCGCCCGTGAAGGTCTCGGACGTGGGGATGGGCGCGGCGAGCCTGTAGACCTTGTTCTGGCGGAAGAGGACCGCGCCCGTCTGCGCGTCTATGAAGTGCGTATAGGCCAGGGAGTGGCCGCCGCGCGCGTCGAGCACGATGGTCTCGTAGGCTGAGCGCACGCCGGTCGGGGTTGGGAACGCGACCAGCCGCGAGCGCTGCGGGTGGGAGAATCCAGGCACGTCGAAGAGGGTCCAGCCGCCTTCCTGGCGTATGTTCTGGAGTTGGCCGAGGAGCGCTTCGCGGCCGACGTTTTTTGCGGCCTTAAGCCAGGCGTTCGTCGCGGTGGTTGCGACCGGCCCGATCCCGGTCTGGTCGCCGACGGCCGAAGACGAGACGTAAGCGATCTTGCCGTCCACGACGCCGACCGTAATCATGCCGTCCTGCGCCGCCGTCAACTGACCGAACTTCTGGCGGAAGAGCACGACGTAGGCGTTCGTCCCCGCCAGCTTCGTGTCGCTGACCAGCTCAAGGTTGGCGACGCTCAGGTCTGAGAGGCGGAACAATTCTTTGTTCGCGCCGATCCAGTTGCGGGCGGCGGCCGCGGGGTTGCCGCTCAGGCCCGTCGCCAGGAAGCCGCCGTACTTGATGAGCGAGTGCGGCGTGCCGAAGCGGTTCCAGCGCACGTTCGCGCCCATTCGCGCCACCATGTTCTGCTGGGCGGTGGTCGGCGCGACCACGCCCTTGCGATTGTCCAGGTCGGGCAGCGAGTCGTGCATGTCCAGAATCTGTGCCTGCCCGAACGCCGGAATCGAAGCGAGCATGATCGCCACCAGTGTGAGGATCACGACGCCGGATTGCGAGAGATTTTTTTTAGCTGTGGAGATTTTCCTGCTCACTATAGTTGCCTCCTCGGGTCGAGTGAAATGTCTGCTCGGAGAGCCGCTGTTGTGAGAGGAGAATCAACTAATCTGGTTGAGATTTACTTGAAGCTTGGCGTTGAGGAAAACTTGAGTTTTTTTGGATTGTTTACACAAACCTAACAGCTTACGACGGCCCGCAAGAGTTTCGTCATATTCGCCCGTGAATAGAGGCGTTCGGCAGCGACGGCGGCGTTAAAACACGCCTGACGCGGCACGAACACAATCGTTATGTAATGACAATGTAACGAGCTTTTTTTGGAGCGATGAGAGGTGAGTGCGCCTGGCAAGACTCGAACTTGCGGCCCCCTGCTCCGGAGGCAGGTGCTCTATCCGCTGAGCTACAGGCGCGTGAGGAGGGATTCTCGCATAGATGTAGGCGGAGCGCAAAATTCCCCGGCCTCCGATAGTGTCAGAGGCCGGGGAATGTTTTGACCTTCTCAGTTTACGCTCATGGGTCTACCACGAGGCGGGTCTGGACTTTCTTCCCGCCTGCTTCGGCCCCTATGAAGGCGTACTTGGTGGCCGTGACGACCTTCGTGGTCGTCATGAACGTGCCTCTCGTCGCGCCGGCCGGAATCACTATCCTGGCCGTGGCGGGCGTCGCCACGGTCGGCACGGTGCTGGTGAGCGTGACCGGCAGGCCGCCCGAAGGCGCGGCGCATTCGAGGAAGATTGTGCCACTGGCGCTCTTGCCGCCCTTGATCGGGTTGGGGCTCAGGACGACGAGGTTGGCGCGCGGCGGGCCGACAGTCAGCGCGCGGGTGACGCTCGTCCCGCCACCCGTCGCGATGACGTTGCCCGTCACAGGCGTAGCCACGGGCTTGCCGCTGAACTGGAAAGTCGCCGTCGTCTTACCCGCCGGCACCAGCACGCTCGCCGGGAGCGTCGCCGCCGCGTTGCTGTTCTTCAAAGTCACGCGCGTCCCCGCGGCGGGCGCGGGCGCGTCCACCGTGACGCGGCCAGTGTAGCTGCGGTACGAGTTGATGGTGGTCGTGTTGGTCGTTGAAGAGAGCAGCAGGTCCGAGAGCGCCGGGTCCGTGTGCGTGACCGTCAGGTCCGTGTTCGAGATGTCGAAGAAGATGTTGCCTACGGCCTCGACCTTGATGCGGCCTTTGGTCGTGTCCACGTTGGGAACGCTGACGGCCTCAGACCCGTCGTTCGCGGTGCTCGCCGCAAGGACGTACGGGAAGGTGTTTCCGCCGTCCGCAGAGAAAGAGATTTTGACGCTGGCCGTGCTAATCGGCGCGAGGTTCGTCTTCGCCAAGTTCCAGGTCACGGTCTGCGTGGAGCGCCCTAGCCAGGTCGTGGCCGCGTTCGGCTGAGTGACGGCGAAGGGCGTGCCCGTCCTGGTGACTTTGACTTGCGACATGTCCGCGCTGACGCCGCCGCCGACGGCGCGGTTGTCGCGCGCCACCACCTGAAACTTCATCGTCCGCGTCATCGAAGGCAGTTCCTCGCCAGTGATGCACAGGTCGGCCGCGCCGCGCCCGCAGTCGTAATTGACGGGCGGCGTGTTGCCGTTATTGAGAACGTACTTCAGGCTCGGAAAGGTGCGCGACGGGTTGGTCGTGCCCTTGTAGGAACGGAAGATGGGGCGGGCCTGGCCGTCGTTGTCCGTGTCGTGTGTGCCGCCGGCGTCCGCGACGGGGCCGAGGTCGTATTCCTCCCAGGTGTAGGTCAGCGTGTCGCCGTTCGGGTCGCTGCCATGGGCCGTCAGCGTGAAGGGCGTGTCCGCGGGGATGTTGTAGTCAGGCCCGGCGTCAACGGTCGGGACCTGGTTGTCCACGGCCGTCCGCACGGAGCACCCGTTCGCGCCGCCGCGCGTGAAGGCGACCATCTCTTCGAGGCTGCGGACGTGGAAGTAGTTGTCGCTGTGCGGCTGCAAGTCCTGCGTGCCGCAGATGCCAGCGTAAGCCTGTATGGTCGTGCCGCTGCCCGGCTCCATCGAAGCGGTCCCCTCCTCGTTGCCACCGCAGCTTCCGTCCTGGCCGTTGAAGGTGTGGTTGCCGCCGAACTGGTGGCCCATTTCGTGCGCGACGAAGTCTATGTCGAAGCCGTCGCCCACGGGGTCGTCGAGCCCGGTGAAGCCGCCGGCGTTGCTGCCGTCCGCGGGCACGCCAATCTCGCCCTTATTGCAGACGGCTTCGAGGAACGCGACGCCGCCGAAGCCCGTGCTCATGACGTGGCCGATGTCGTAGTTCGCCTCGCCGATGAACGTATCGCAGGCCACCTGATTCTCGACGAGCATGTCTATGCCGAGCGGGTTGTTCGAGTAAGGGTCCGCGACCTGATTGGTGAAGATCAGGCTGCGCTCGTTGTTGACGAAAATCATGCGCACCGAAAGCTCGCGCTCGTAGACGCCGTTGACGCGGTTCATCGTCGCCACCATCGCCGCGAACGCCTTATCCTTTCTCACCTCGTCCGTGTCCAGGTCCGTCAGCGGGGCGAAACGATCAACGTACTCGCCAGTGACGGCCAGCGCGAGGCGGTAGGTGCGGAGCGTGCCCGCCTGCTGAACGCCCGTCGCCGAGAGGGTCGCGTCCGCGCCGTCGGCCGAAGCGCCGGTTGCGCCAGACTTGTTGCTCAGGTCGCCGAGGTGACATTCGAATCGCTTGTCGCCGCGCAGGTTGCGTTTGAAGTAGCTGATATGGTTGACGGTGTCGCCCTTGGCGTAGGGGTCTATGTAGACGGTGTCGCCGGCGGAGAGGATGATGGCGTGAAAGCCCTGGGAGGTGACGCCGAAGCGTGCGGTCGCCGTCGGGTCGTCAATCCCCTGCCCGCGGAAAGTCTTCCATTCCGGGTACTGCGCCGCGAGCTTCGGCTCCATGATGGGCGAGTTCTCGATGCGGAAGCGGCTGGTCTTCCCGTCGGGCATTGGCACAGAAAGAATGGTCTCAGTCGTCTTCGCCGTGGCCGTGAATTCGAGCGGAGCCTGGCCGAGAAGCTGTGCGAGCGCGGTCTTGTTGAGCTGCACCGTGCGGTAGGCCGCTGGCGTGATGAGGCGCTGGCCCGTCAGGGCGATTGAGCCCTCCGCGATGTCCTCCCAGATGCCGCCGTCGAGCGCCTGCGACGAAGTCGGCTCAGGCCGGAGCATCGCCCCGCCCACAAATAGCAGGGCGGCCAACGCGGCCAACAGAGCGTGCCTGTGCGTTCTACGTAACTTCATAACCGTCTCCTTCTTCTTGACTCGGCAAGGACTGTGTTTGAGCGGCGGGCGTGAGACTAAACAGTTGTCTCACGCCCGCCGCGCGCCTGCTGCTTATTTGTCAACCACGAGGGTCGCGGTCCTGGTCGCGTCGCCGGCCGTGGCCTTGATGGTCACGTTCTTCGTGGCGGTCACGGCGGTCGTCCTTATGGTGAACGTCCCGCGGTCTTTCCCCGCCAGGATCGTGATCTTCGCAGCGGTCGGGTTCGCCACCGCGGGGTTGGCGCTCAGGAGCGTGACGCTCATGCCGCCCGCAGGCGCGGCGCATTCGAGGATGATGGAGCCGGTCGCGTTCGCCCCGCCCTTGACGGGGTTGGGGCTCACGGTGACCGTAGCGGCCTTCGGCGGGTTGACCGTCAGGTCGCGCGAGATGCTACTGAAGCCCGCGCTCGCCGTCACGGGCGCAGTCACCGGCGCGCCCTTCGACGCCTTGACCGTGTAGCTGAAGGTCGCGCTGGTAGCGCCGGCCGGGACCGTCACGCTCGCCGGGAAGGTCGCGCCCGGATGGCTCTCCGTGATCGTGACGACCGTGCCGCCCGCGGGCGCAGGCCCTTCGAGCAGGACGCGGCCCGTGCGCGAGGTCTGGCAGCCGCTGACCGCCGCGTCGAGGATGAAGTCCTTGAGGCGCTCGCCGCCCGTGAGCACACGGCCCTCGGTCGTGAAGACCTGGAACTCTGCGGCGCGCACGTTCCTGGACTGCGGGATCAACTCACTTTCGGTCGGCGTGTCCGGCGCGGGCGGGCTCAGAACTGGCCCAGTTGCGAGGATGCCCGGCGGGATGCCCTGGCTCACGCAGTCGCTGTTGAGCGTCGGGTCGTTGTCCTGGTCGCCCTGGTATAGGGGTTGACCCGTACACTGGTTGGTGACGACGCGCATCTGGACGTGCGTGGCCTTGGTCGGCGTCACGTCGAAGGTGCGGAAGTTGAGCTGCGAGACGAGCGGGCGGAAGACGCCGCCCGGAAATGCGTCCGCAGGACTCGCGTAGATTTGCTTGTAGCCCACGTCCGGGTTGCTGCAATCATTGGTCGCGGTCGCGGTGCAGACAAGGACTTTGAACGAGCGCATCGCGGCGAGCCTGAGTTGGCGGTTATAGTCGCCGCCCGCGTCGTCCGGCGAGTACGGATGATTGATCGCGCTGACAGTGATGCGGCTCACGGTCTGCGGGCCGCTGCCTGCGAGTTTGACGACGACGCGGCGGCCATCGACCGTGTTGGCCGAACTCATTGTGCCGAGCGAGGCCCAGTTGGTGTCTTCCGTGTCGTCAATCAGGTTCTGGCGGTTGATGTCGTTGATACCGTCGCCGCTCGCCAACGCGCCCTTAGACTTCGAGGCGTGGTTGGTCGGCATGGCGATGACGAGCGTTTGCGCGCCGGCTTTAATAGTCCGCGTGAAGCGCATCAGGCCGTAGCCCTCTGCCTGCGCGATGAAGTCGTATGCGCCGGGGGCCATCTTCGCCGTGTCGGAGTTGATGACCGAGCGCGGGTTGTTCGGGTCAACGTTGGTGGCCGGGTCCGTGTCCGCGATGTGGCGCGAGCGCGCCTGGAATTGGCCCACGATGATCCGCGCATGGACGGGCGCGCCGTTCTCTTCGAGCGCGACGGCCTGGAAGGTCACACTGCCGCTAGACTCCTTCGGCGACTCGAAGCTAGGGATGGGCTGCGTGTCCTCGCTCGTGTCGCTGTAGGCCGTCTTGCCCATGCCGCGGCGGGCGAACGCGCCCCACAACTCCTTCTGATTCGCGCCGCCGAAGCGCATCATGTCGGCCGCGAGGTAGGCGTCGCGCGCGTCGAGCATGCTCGGAGCCCCAGGCATCAGCAGGAAGGCGTCGAACATGATCTGAATCCAGCGGCGGTTGCCGGGGCAGAGGTCCGCGGCGCGCTTGCCGTCGGCGCACTCCTTCTGCAACGCGGCGTTCGAGGCCGGGAATTTTGAGTTGTACTTGGCGACGAGCGCCTTGCGGATGTCGTAGCCGGTCGCGCTCCAGATTTCGCCGTCGGCGTGGACCTGCGGACCCGTCGTGTCGTAGCCGACGTTCGAGTAGTTGAGCGGGCTCTGGTTCATGGCGAAGTTGCGTATGCCCGTCACTTTGTTGCCCGTGACGTAAGCGCCCACGGAGAACGGGTTCTCGCCCATGACGGGCACGAGCGCGTAAGCGTTCAGGTACTCGACCGCCACCTGATCAGACCAGCTCTCGCCCATCGCGCCGCCCTGGTGGCCGTCGATGCTCGCGTCCGGGCCGCCGATCATGCGGTTCGAGATGGCGTGGGTGTACTCGTGGCCGATGACAGACATGTCGAAGTCGCCGTCCACCATCGGCGGGTAGCCTGAGTTCGGGATGGGCTGCCAGAGATACATGTTGGTGATGGTGGGCACGCCGTCGTTGGCCGCGAACTGGTTGGCGTTGTTGCGGCCCAGGAAGTCTGGGTTGCCGCCGTCCGCGCCGCCCGCCTGCGCGTTGCCGATTTCGGGGTCGCCCTCGCTCCCCGACACGCCACTCGCCGTCCCGCCCGACGAGCGGTTGCCGAAGTTGGAGTCCTGCATGTTGTAGTTCTCTTCGGTGAAGCCTAAGTGGTAGGCGAAGTCGTGCATACGGTTGTGCATCACGAAGAGGTTGGCCGTCGCAGCGTCTATGTCGTTGCGCGTGGGCGAGGCGAAGACCGTCTGCGAGGCTTTCTCCGTGTTCCACTGGTTCGTCCAGGGGAAGTTGTATTCGCGCGTCGGGCTGACGGGGCGGTACTGCTCGCTGCCGAAGAGCGGGAAGGCCCAGCTCTCGCCGCTGATGGCGTTGTTGCCCTTGGTCGTCATCGAAGGCTGGTTGGTGCGGAAGTCGTAATCCCACGGCCCGCGCGAGGCACGGTTCTGGACTTCGACTTCGCAGCCGGGGACAGGGCTGTTGTTGAGCTTGCTGACCCAGCAGAGCTGCTTGCGCGTGTCAGCGCCCGTGTTGTCCGGGTTGGGCCAGAAGACTTTCCACTTCGGCGGGTAGGGCAGAGAGACCGACGAGCTGTTCTGCGTGAACGTGCCGCCGTAGAGGAAAGGCTCGACGGACGGGACCGTGCTGTCTATGAAGGGGCAGACGCGGACGGTGTATTTGCCGGCAGCGACGCCGCCCGCGGGGCTGTAAGTGATCGCCTCAGGGCTCGTCCCGGCGTCCGCGGAGACGGCGACTTCCGAGCCGTTGTAGTCGAGGTGAATGACGATGTCGTTGGCTGGGTTCGCGGCCGACGCCGTGATGACGAGCTGCGTGCGGCCCGCGCCGACCTGGAAGTCCGTGCTGCCGCAGACCGGCGGGTCGTACTGGTACTCGCCCGTGAATGCGGTGGACTCGCTCGGCGCGCCGCCCTCCTGTAACTGCTGGACGCGATTCTTGCGCACGAGAATTGTGCCAGTCTGCGCGTCCACGAAATGCGTGTAGCCGAGCAGCTCGCCGCCGCGCACGCTCAGGAACAGAGTCTCGTAGACGGGGCGCACGCCGTTGGCGGTCGGGAGCGCGCGCAGCCGCGCACGCTGCGGGTAGGTGAACCCTGTGATGTTGAAGACCGTCCAGTCGCCCAGCGTCTTGGTCGCCGTCAGGCCGCCCACGTCGCCCGCGCGGCCCAAATTGCCAGCGGCCCGTAGCCAAGCCTGGTACGGAGTGATGCTCGCGCCGCCGGGCGCACCGCGGTCGCCCGCGCACGAAGACGAGACGTAAAAGACTTTGTCGCCGACGACGCCGACGGCGATGAGCCCGTCCTGGGCCGCCGGCAGGTCGCCGAACTTCTGGCGGAAGAGAACCGAGTGGCCGGCGTAGCCCGCCATCTTCTGGTCGTTGAGCAGCTCAAGGTTACTGAGCCCCACGTCGGAGAGGCGGAAGAGGTCGCGGTGCTGGCTGATGAAGGCCCGCGCGACCTGAACGGCGTCTCCTTGCAGGCCGCTCGCCAGGTAGCCGTCGTATTTGATCATGGAGTGTACCGTGCCAAAGCGGTTCCAGCGGGTCGTCGCTCCCAAACTTGATGCGGCGGACAACTGGGCTGCGGTCGGCGCGATTGAGCCGACGCGTTTGTCCAGATTGGGCCGGCCGACCTGATTGTCGGCCACCAGCGCCTGTGCCAACGCGGTGGCGGGCGCGAGCGCCGTCAAGAGAGCGAGCGCCAGGGCGGCGAGGAGGACGTGTGTCGCTCGGTTGAATTTACTGGCAAACCCTTCAGCGGTTCTCATTGATCATTCTCCTTTGAAATGTCTCTGTGTCGGTCGGGCGGCCACGGGCTGCGGCCACTGTCAAAACCTGCGAGGTTCAAAATCCCGTCGGTCGTCAACGTGTCCAAGATTAGCCAGCAGGGTTGAGGAAAACTTGAGGGATTCTTAAGTCTGGAAAGGCCCAGACTTGAGCCCAGGCCGGGGGGTTTTGTCAAAGTTATCGTTTGCTGGGGATTTCCGGAGGATGGAAGGAACCTTGCCGGCCGCACGGTTGAGGAAGCGGCCAGAAGCTGTTTTGAAATATCACCGTTTCATAACAGAGTCACAACAAAACGGGTAGGGGAAGTCAATCTCGTTCCCGGATCTGTCTCTGATTGACCTTCGTCAAATTCCTTTACTGCGGCGCGCTCTTGCTTTACTCTGTCTCGGTTCACAGGACTCCTCTCCTTCTTTTGTGCTCGCGGAACATGATGCTCAAAAAACTCTCGCACGTAATCATGCTGCTGGCCGTTTGCGCCGGCGTGGCTGTCGCTCAAGGTGACAAATGTACGTTGAAGCTGGCGGAGCTGACCACGTCGCCGGAGCTGCGTGGCTTCCACGTCGGGATGACGGCCGAAGAGGTCAGGGCGCGGCTGCCGAAGTCGCAGTTCCCGCGGGCGGACGAGTTCGGCTTCGCGTCTATGAATATCTTCCCGGACTACGAGCAGGGGATAGACAAAAAATCTTTCGAGGGCGTGCGAACCGTCTCGCTGGAGTTTATGGACAACCGCGTCACGGCCGTGTGGGTCGGCTACGACAAGACGTTCAAGTGGCAGACGATTGACGAGTTCGTCACGGGCATCACGCCGGTCCTCAAGCTCCCCAACCTCTGGCGGAGCAAGTTTCGCAACCGCGTGCTCGACTGCACGGACTTCACCGTCGCCGTCATCCCCGTCGGCGACAGTCCCAGCATCAAGATCACGAGCGACGCCGCGCGCGCGCTGCTCGACGAACGCAAGGCCGCCAAGGAAGAGGCGGCGCAGCCCTGACAAATTTTCTGCAAAGGAGAGACGAGAATGCTCAAAGAGTTCAGGGAGTTCATCAAGCGTGGGAACGTGCTGGATTTGGCCGTCGCCGTCATCCTCGCGACGGCTTTCGGCAAGATTGTGACCACTCTGGTTGACGGCGTCATCATGCCGCCCATCGGCAAGCTCCTCGGCAATGTTGATTTCGCCAGCCTCTTGATCGTCCTCGACGATAAGTTGCCGAAGCCCGCCTCGCTGGCCGAGGCCAAGGCGGCGGGCCGCTCCGTCATCGCCTACGGCCAGCTCATCAACGACTTCATCACCTTCCTCATCGTCGCCTTCGTCGTCTTCCTCATCGTCAGGGCCTACAACAGAATGAAGAGCAAGGCGGAGGAAGAGGTCACGACCAGAGACTGCCCCCGCTGCCTCTCGACCATCCCGCTCAAGGCCACCCGCTGCTCCGAGTGCTGCGTAGACCTGCAAGCGACATAGGCAGTGGTCAGTGGTCAGTGGTCAGTGGCCAGTTAAAAGAAAGGCAAAAGGCAGCCGGGTTAGTTCCACGCGGCTGCCTCTTTCTTTTGTTTTTAACTGACCACCGACCACTGACCACTGACCACTTTCCCCCTGGCACTCGACTTGCCGAATAGTCCGTAGACCCCGGTGTGCGTATTGATTGCGTGCATCGCTGTACTTCAGACGGGACAATTCGAGCGGAGGGAGAACGCTTCATGAACGCATTTGAACTTTTAAAGAAAGACCACAAGAAGGTTTCCGGCATCTTCGAGAAACTGGACGCGACGACCGAGCGCGGCGTCAAGACACGCGAGGAGCTATTCACGCAGCTCAAGCAGGAGCTGGACGTGCATACACGGATCGAAGAGGAGATTTTGTACCCCGTCCTCAAAGAGGCCAAGGAGACGGAGGACTTGACGCTTGAGGCTTACGAGGAGCACCACGTCGTCAAACAGCTTCTGGCCGAGTTGGACGAGTTGCCGAAGGATGACGAGACGTGGGGCGCGAAGCTAACCGTCCTCAAGGAGAACGTCGAGCACCACGTCGAGGAGGAGGAAGGCGAGCTGTTCGACGGCGCGCGGGAGGTTTTGAGCCGCGAGCAGATAGAGGAACTGGGCACGCGCATGGAGGAGGCCAAGCTCCAGCAGAAGAAGGCGCTTGCGGCCAGCTAAACCTGGGCCGCACGCCCCGACCATTCAGGCGTCGCGCCGGAGTCGCTGTCTAATTGACGCAGACTCCCGCGACGCCTTATTCTTTTCCAGAACCCGCGGCCCTTGCGAAGGCTCTTGAGCAACGCTCCCCTGTTTTTTGTGCAATTCGGTTCGCGCCGCGCGTTCTAGCCCTGCACTCGGAAGTGCGCCCCTCTTTGTTTTTCTGTTTCCGGCGGCCGCACTCGTGCGATTCGATTGTTTTTCGGAAGGAGCCGGAGAGCCCCCAACACCTATGCGCGAATGTCCTCGGTGCGAACGGTGCTACGAAGACGAGGTGCTCGTCTGCCCGGAAGAGGGCTCGAACACCAAGTTGACGCTGCCGGGCGGGCCGTTGATGGCCGGGCGCTACCTCCTCGAAAAACGTTTGGGCCGCGGCGCAATGGGCCAGGTTTATCTGGCGCGCGACCAGAACCTCGTCACGCGCCGCGTCGCCGTCAAGACCGTCCGTCCAGACATCCTCACTGACGAAGACATGCAGGAGGGCGAGGCCATCGCGCGCTTCGAGCGCGAGGCCAGGACCGCCGCCTCCATACGCCACACCAACGTCGTGGACGTGACCGACTTCGGCAAGAGCCCCGAAGGCGTCTTCTACCTCGTCATGGAGTACGTGCAGGGCGAGACCCTTCATCACCTGCTGCGCCGCGAGGGCACTCTGAGCGTACACCGCACCTTCAACCTACTTCGCCAGGTGGCCGCCGGCGTGGAGGCCGCGCACGACGAGGGCATCCTGCACAGGGATTTGAAGCCCGCCAACATCTTCATCATGCAGCCGAAGAAGAAGTCTGCGACGACCTCAAAGACGATGGGCGACGGCATCGTCAAGGTCGGAGACTTCGGTCTGGCGAAGATCGTCAGCCAGGCCATCGCGGACACGAGCGTCTCCGGCAGCGGCCCGGCCTCGCGCGGCATCATCGGCACGCCAGAGTACATGGCCCCCGAGCAGATGCAGATGGAGACGAAGCTCGACGCGCGCGCGGACGTGTATGCCCTCGGCGTCATCGCCTACCACATGCTCGGCGGGCGGCCCCCCTTCTCCGGCGAATTGATGCAGCTCGTCACGCAGAAGATCATGAACGACCCGCCGCCGCTCTCTGGCCTGCGCTCGGACATCCCCAAGGACGTGGAGCGCGTCGTCATGCACGCGTTGGAGAAAGAGGCCGCGAAGCGGCCGGCGTCGGTCGCCGAGTGGTTAGAAGAGTTCGAAGCGGCGGTCGGAAGCGAGGACGAGGACGACGATGCGCGCGAAGGCGACTCGCGCGTCGTCGTCATGGCCCCGGTCGGCGCGGAAGTTTATGTTGACGACGAACGGCACGGAAGCGTGGGCCGCTCGGGCCGCATCATCCTGAAGGCAATCGCCCCAGGCCGCCACGTGCTGCGCGTCTCGCGCGCGGGCGAGCAGGACGACGAGCGCGTGATTGAGATTCGCCCGGACTCAAGCGAGCAGATCATACAGGCCGTGCTGCGCCCGCACGTCTCCGGCGGGCAGAGCAGCGGGCTCTCGCCTTCGCGCGGCGGGAGCATCGGCGGCGGCAGCGGCCCCGGCAGCAGCCTCCCCGGAGTCGTCATGTGCGCCCAATGCGGCTCGCGTTTCGCCGCCGGCGTGAAATTCTGCGGCCGCTGCGGCGGACGTGTCTTTCTCCCGGTCAACGACGCGCCCGGCAGCCAGGCCGGCCCCGCCCAGCCGAACGCCCCCGGCAGCATCGGCGGCGGCTCGGTCGTGGCCCACGGCGCGACGGGCGTGAGGTGCGGGCGCTGCGGGACGAACTACCCTCCTGGCACAAAATTCTGCGGCCGCTGCGGGATTCCCATACAGTCTGCCCCGGCAAGCCCCGCCCCGCTCTACACAGCCCCTTCGCGCCCGGTCGTCTGCCAGAACTGCCACACCTCTTACCCTGCGGGCACGAAGTTCTGCGGCCGCTGCGGCATCGTCATTAGGACTTGAGGGATATGAAACAATGCCCCGCCTGCAACCGCACCTACCCGGACGACGCTCAGCTCTTCTGCCTTGAGGACGGCGCGCAGCTCGTTCAGGCGGGCGCGTCCTCCTCTTTCGACCCGAACGCCACGCTCGCACTGGGCCAGGCGCGCGACACGAATCCCCCGCCCGAAATTTCTTACCAGCGGACGCCGCAGCCCCCCGCGCCAACGCCGTCCTGGAGCCCGCCCGCTTACACACCCTCGGCGCAGACGGCCAACCCGGCCGGCTCAAAGACCTGGCTCGTCTTAGCCATCGCGGGTGTGGCCGTCCTCGCGCTCGGCATAGTGGCGCTGCTGGCGATCATCGGCCGCAACTCTTCCGACAATCCTCCCCCAAACCGGCCCGTCTCCTCCGGCCCGAACGCCCCATCGTCGGCGCTGAAGGACGACTTCTCCACGGAGAATTGGCCCACGGGCGAGCAGGGCTTCGGCAACTTCTACCAGGACGGCCAGTACCACATGAAGGGCCGGCCCAACCTCTACCTGTACATGTTTCCCCTCAACAAGAGCGGGAACAGTCTGCTAAATTATTCGTCCAAGGATGCGACGGTGAAGGTCACGGCGCGCAGTGTTGACGGCAAGCCGCCGGCGCACGGCTACGGCCTGATCATCCACGGGAAGCTGAGCGCCAAGCGGAACCTCGAAGGCTACGGCTTTCTGGTCTACTCGGGCGCGGGGCCTAAGTTCGCTATCGTCCGCTTCAGTGACGGCGTGCCGACGGACATCGTGGACTGGGAGAGTTCCTCAGTCATCCGCACCGGCACGAACCCCAACCAGCTTGAGGTCCGCGCTCAGGGCTCGCAACTGAGCTTTTACGTCAACGGCCAGTTCCTGAAGAGCGTCACAGACACGGCGAACATGACGGACGGCTACGTCGGCCTCTACACGAGCGAGACCAACGAGGTCGCCTTCGACGACATGGAGATTGACAGACAGTGATGAATGCGGAATGATGAATGATGAATTAAAGGCAATCGGTTTTTAATTCCGCATTCATCATTCATCATTCCGCATTGTTTTGCGATGCAAGTGACCCTCAGAGTGCTGTCTGGCCCGCACGTCGGCCGCAGCTTCGTCTTCAACCAACACGACACCTTTCTCATCGGCAGGAGCGAGGCGGCGCACCTCTGCCTGCCCGACGACCGCTACTTTTCGCGTAACCACTGTATTCTCGAAATCGCGCCGCCGCGCTGCTTCCTGCGCGACCTCGGCTCGCTCAACGGCACCTACGTCAACGGCCAGAAGGTGCAGGAGGCTTACCTCAGAAACGGAGACCGGATTCAGGGCGGGCAGACCGTGCTCGCCGTCGAGGTCAGCGCCGACGAGTTCCCCATGGACCCGAACCTGCCGCCGACGCAGCCGGCCATCGTCATCGTCGAGTGCCTCAACTGCGGCGCGCGCGACCAGGCCGAGGCCGCCTCGCCCGACGAGCATATGAGTTTCCTCTGCGAGGACTGCCGCAACGAGCTGCGCCGCCAGCCGCAGCCCGTCCCAGGCTACGAGATGATTAAGATTCTGGGGCGCGGCGGGATGGGCTGTGTCATGCTCGCGCGCAACCAGCAGACGGGCGAGCCGGTCGCCATCAAGACGCTCCTGCCGGAGGTCGCCGTCTCCGACCAGGCGCTCCGCCGCTTCATGCGCGAGATAGACGTCGCCGCCTCCTTGCAGCACCCGCACATCGTCCGCTTCATAGACCGCGGCACGAACAAGGGCGTCGTCTACCTCGTCACGGAGTTCGTCGAGGGCGCGGACGCGGCTCGTCTGGCCGACGCGCGCGGCGGCCGCCTCCCCTACCCGGAGGCCGTCCATATCATCTCGCAGGCGCTCGACGCGTTGCAGTACGCGCACAGCAAGGGCTACATCCACCGCGACATCAAAGACCAGAACATACTGGTCAGCGGCGTGTGGCCCAATTACACGAGCAAGCTGACCGACTTCGGCCTCGCCAAGAGCTTCACGCAGACGGGCATGAGCGGTGTGACGATGGCGGGCGACGTGGCCGGCACCTTCGCCTACATGCCGCCCGAACAGATACGTGACTTCCGCAACGTCCGCCCGTCCTCCGACATCTACGCGATGGGCATGACGGCTTACAGCCTGCTGACGGGCGCCATCGCGCTCGACATCTCGCCGCGCGCCAACGTCGCCGAGACCGTCAAATCAATCTTCGAGAAGCCCATCATCCCCGTGCGCCACCGCATCCCCGAAATCCCTGACGCGGTCGCGCAAGTCATCGAGCGCGCGCTCACCAAGGACGTCAGCCAGCGCTGGCCCTCCGCCGAAGCCATGCGCGCCGCCCTCCTGCAAGCGGCCGGGATGTGAGCGCACGCCCTTCCCTCGCCCGCGCTTGACACTTCATTTTAGCCACGTATAATTCTCTGCGCTTCACGGGCCGGTAGCTCAGTTGGTAGAGCAGCTGACTCTTAATCAGGGAGCCCCGCCGGGAAACTGGCGGGAGCAAAGGCATCAAAGTCGGGGAACCCTTAACGCCCGCGGGCGAATGGCAATCCCGAGCCAAGCCTTGAAACGTCAAGGAAGGTGTAGAGACTAGACGGTGCCCACCTAAACCCTGCACGCAGGACACGGTGAAGGGATAGTCCAGACCACGAACCCGCGGGGGGCGGCGAAAGTCGAGGTGGTAAGTAATCAGCGGGTCACAGGTTCGATCCCTGTCCGGCTCATTTTCAAATCAAGAAGGGAAGGCCGCTGCGATTAGCGGCCTTCCCTTCTTCCTTACTATCAACTCTCTTCCTGCGTCTTTCATCGCGGCCAGCCCCAGCGCCATGGTGCGCGCTGATTGAAAGCTAGTTGCGTGTTCTATCATCTATCACACCTGCCGGGAACGGCTGCGCAGGCGACGCGAAGAACGGGAAGACGTTACGCAGCGCCACGTCGTTGTCGTTGACGTTGTCCTTTAAGGCGACGCCGTTATTGACGAGGGTGTTCAGGGTGTCTACCACGTCGTCGTTGGGGCGCCGCCCGTTCGGGAAGCGCGCCGCGACGTTCTTGCCTCCCTCCGTGCCAGTGTTAGGAATCGAAAGGTTGAGGCGCAAGATATCCCCTTTCGTCACCGCGAGGCTCTCAATCATGCCGATGTACGTGGGGTTCGTGTGGAGTTGCGCCAGCGTTTGCGCTATGTCGGACCGAAACCTGCCGGTGGAGTCGCTGTAAGACGAGGCCCCATTGTACTCATCCTTGCGCGAGAACGGGATGAAAAGTGTGCTAACGAGGGGAACCGCCGTGCGGTCAAACTGCTTGGCCCGCCACGTCTGACTGGCCAGGCCGACGATGTCGCCAGAAGGCCCGCGCAGGCGCGACGCAGGGATGCTGAGCACGATCATGTTCGTGTTGTAACCCGCGAAGCTGTCGCGCGCGCGATTAAAAACTGTGGGGTCGGGCTTGTTTTTCAGTAGCGAATTTATGTAGAGAAGCTCGGCCGGGATGTCGAAGAAGAACGGGTCCTCACGCAGCCCGGCGAAGATGGAAATGCCGGTCGCCGGATCGGTCGTGATCACGGGAGGAGGCGCGGTTCTCGCCGTCGAAGATGAGACGGTCGTGGGGGCCGTGAAGAGCGTCTCGCCGTTCTGCATGATGGTTGCAACTTGTGGCGTGGTGCGGTCGCTCAGCTTCGTGAAGGTGATGTCAAAGTTTACGTCCCCCGTGGCGTCGCCCGTGTTTTCGAACTGGAACCTGAACTGCACGGTGTGATCGAAAAACCCGGAGGCGGCATTCTCCGCCGGCACGATGGCCCCGTACACGCTCATGGCGACGACCACCTTCGAGTTGTCGTTCGGGTCGAGGAAAAGATAGAGGTCGTTTATATCTGCGCTCTGGAGCGTCGTTATGAGCGGCCCGTCGCGGTGGTCTGCGGCATCAGTGCGCGGCGCGGGCGCCGACACAAGCGTGACGGCTATCGTCAAAGCGAGAGCGATCAATGCGGTCTTCCTGCTGCTCGTGCGCGTCATGCCTTTTTCTCCTTCCGCTGAGACGACTTCTTCGCGGCGGGGCTTGCCTTCTGTGGATGGATAAGTTATCGAGGCGCGCGCGACATTATTACAAATTCAGAGGCGAGTCAACGTTTTGCCGGGCTGTCTCGCCTCTTTTGCCGCTTCCTTTCCACAATTGGGAATTCCCCCGTGACCCCGATGACCCTCTAGAGCGGCCTAGCAACATAAACTAGGACACTACCCTGCCTCCGGCCGGCTGGATTCAATGAGCATTCAGGGTGTAATCTGGAGTCCCCTATCTTTCCCCGTTAGACAATTCATCCATAGCCCCCGTCGGAGGAGACTATGAACAAACGTGTGAGAGCTTACACAGCGCTCGTCGCGGCGCTCGTGCTGTTGATACTGAACCTTTCGCCGTCCGCGCTGGCGGTCGGGGACAAGAACAAGAAGAAAAAGAGATCTGTGCCGGCGGGGAGGCCGGTGCTCTGGAAAGCGCCGGACGACCTGCCTTCGCGCGACCTGTTTCTGGGGCCGGGCGGCGAAATGATGAGGCCGGACACGCGCGCCGTCACGTTCCTGAAGGCCGAGAAGGGTGGCTACTCGCCTAAGTTCCGCGTGCGCGACGCGGCGGGGCGCGAGTGGGTGGCGAAACTCGGCAAGGAGGCGCAAAGCGAGACGGCCGCCGTCAGGCTGCTGTGGGCCGTCGGCTACCAGACGGAGGTCAATTATCTGGTTCCCTGCGTCCACATCAACGGCGCGCCGAAGCCGCGGAAGAAAGTGGGGCGGTGCGAGGGCAGTGGGTTCAGCAACGTACGGTTCGAGGCTCGGCCAGAGAATGTAGAGCGCGCGGGCGAGTGGAAGTGGAAACGAAACCCCTTCGTCGGCCGGCGCGAGCTTCAGGGCTTAATCGTCATGATGGGGCTCATCAACAACTGGGACATCAAGGACTCGAACAACGTCATCCTGTACGCGCCGGCCCGGACGACCGGCAGCGTCGCCGAATCGCTTTACGCCATCAGCGACCTCGGCGCGACCTTCGGGAAGATCGGACGTGTGCCCTTCTTCTGGCGCATCACGCGCAGCCGCAACAAACCGAAGGACTACGCGCAGTCCCGTTTCATAGATAAGGTCAAAGGCGAGCGCGTGGCCTTCCGCTACGGCGGGAAGAATCGCGGCCTCTTCAAAAATATCTCGTTGGAGGACGCGAAGTGGATCGGGAATCTACTCTCGCGCCTGAGCGACCGGCAGATTGCGGACGCCTTCCGCGCGGCCAACTACAGCCCAACGGAGGTCCGCATGATGGCGGATTCAGTTCGCCGCAGGATTGACGAGTTGGTCAGGCTGCCTGAGCCGGGCCTGGCGCGTCTAACGGCCGGGAACGAATAACAGACGGAAGGGACACTGCATGCACTCAAGGAAACTGATCTCCGCAATTCTGCTGGCTCTCGCGGTAATTCTTATCGCGCGGCCGGACGCTTTAGCCCAGCGCGCAGAGCGCCCGGCCTTCCCGGTCATCTGGCGAGACCCAGGCGACATCGCTGCGCGCGACCTCAGCTACGGGCCTGGGTCGCCGGAGCTAGTCCCCGTCGCGCCTTTCACCTTCGTCAAGGAGGACAAGAGCGGCGAGTCGCCGAAGTTCGAGGTGAAGGACGCGCGCGGCGTCGAGTGGCGCGTGAAGCTCGGCCCCGAAGCGAAGTCGGAAACAGTTTCGACGCGGCTCGTCTGGGCCGTCGGCTACTTCGCCGAAGAGGCTTACTACTTCCCCGAAGTGCGTATCGATGGCATGAAACGTCTTTCGCGCGGCAGGGAGTACGTCTCCGGCGACGGGCTGGTGCGCGGCGCGCGCTTCGAGCCGCGGCGGAAAGAGGTGGAGCGCGGGGACGAATGGGGCTGGATGGAGAACACGTTCGACGGCACGCGCGAATTGAGCGGGCTCAAAATCCTGATGATCCTCTTGAACAACTTCGACGCGCGCAAAGCCAACAACAGAGTCTTCTACGTCGATGGCCCCAATGGGGTGCGCGAGAAGCGTTACGTCGTCACGGACCTGGGGGCGACGCTGGGCCGCGCCGGCGGCTTCGGAGGCAAGCGTACGAAGAACAACCTGGATGACTTCCTCTCGACCAAGTTCGTCCGCGGTGTGGACGACGACGTGGTCGAGTTCGACTACGACACAAGGCCGCGCGGCTTTGGCCACCTGACGGTCTTGCAGCCCTTCTACTACCGCGGCGAGGTCAAGAAAGAGAAGGCCATGCGCGGCATCCCCGTCGAGCACGCGCGCTGGGTCGGCTCTCTCCTGTCGCGGCTCACAGACCAGCAACTGACAGACGCCTTCCGCGCTGCCGATTACGATGAGACGACGACCAAAGGTTACGTCCGTGCGCTGCGCGAGCGCATCAACCAGCTGACCGGCCTTTAACCGAAAGCCGTGAGGCCGAGCGCGTGCGTTCGCTTCAGGCCACTAACGCGTCCGGCCCGGCGTCTAGAATGTTGGTGTGCGAAGGGGCTTGCGAGTAGGTGTAGGTCTTGGAGAGGAAGTCGGCGGCGACTTCGGCGGGGACGGGCCGTGAGAAGTGATAGCCCTGCGCGTGCTGGCAGCCCAATTCTCGTAGCTGCGCGACCTGCTCTTTGGTCTCGACGCCTTCGGCGACGACCGTCATCCCCAGGTTGCGCGCGAGCATGAGAATGGAGCGGACGATCTCAAGGTTCTCGCTCTGGTGGCTCATCCCGCTGACGAACGAGCGGTCAATCTTCAGGCTGGAGGTGGGGAAGCGGTGCAGGTAGCTCAAAGAAGAGTAGCCTGTGCCGAAGTCGTCTATGCTGGCCTCGACGCCGAGGTCGCGCAACTGGCGGAGCATGTCCGTGGCGCTCTCGATGTTCTCCATGACGACGCTTTCGGTAATCTCCAACCTCAGGCCAGCAGGTTCGAGGCCGGTGTCGTCTAGGGCGCGCGTGATCTGCTCAAGGAGGTCCGGCTGCGAGAACTGTTTGCTCGAAAGGTTGACGCTGACCTGAAACTCTCGTACGCCAGGGAACTGCTCGCGCCACTCGCGCATCTGGCGGCACGCCTCGCGCAAGCCCCACTGTCCCATCTGCAAGATGAGGCCCGTCTCCTCGGCCACGGGGATGAACGCCGACGGCATGATCATACCGTGCTCTGGATGCTGCCAGCGGATTAACGCCTCGACGCCGCAAACCTGGCCCGTCTGAAGCGAGACGATGGGTTGATAGAAGAGTAAGAACTCCTGTCGCTCGACGGCGCGGCGTAGGTCGTTCTCCAACTGTAGAAGGCTGACGGCGCGGGCGTGCATGGTCTTGTCGAAGACCTCGTGGCGGGCCTTGCCGAGCGACTTGGCGCGGTACATGGCCGTGTCCGCGTCGCGCAGGATTTCGTCCGGGCTGTCATAGCCGATGGTGCTCGGCGCGATGCCGACGCTGACGGTCGTGAAGACTTCGTGCCCCCGCAAATTGAAGGGCGAGGAGATCTCCTTCTCCACCCTCTGGGCCACGCGGATGGCCTCGTCTATGTCCGGCACGTCTTCCAGCAGAATCGTGAACTCGTCGCCGCCGAGCCGCGCCACCGTGTCGCCCGGCCGCAGGCACGCCTCAAGCCGGCGCGCGATGCCGACCAGGAGCTGGTCGCCTACGATGTGACCCAGGCTATCGTTGATGACTTTGAAGCGGTCCAGGTCTAGGAAGAGGACGGCGAACTGGTGCGGCCCGAGCCGGCGCGTGCGCGCCAGCGCCTGCTTCAGGCGATCTACGAAGAGAGCGCGGTTCGGCAGCCCCGTCAGCGTGTCATGGAAAGCGTCGTGTAGCAGTTGGCGTTCGGCGCGCTTGCGGTCTGTGATGTCCTGCGTCTGGAAGATGAGTCGCGTGGACTTCGTCTCAGGGTCGCGCGTCAGCGAGATGCTCAGGAAAATCCAGACCTCGCCGCCCTTCTTGTGTATGTAGCGCTTCTCGGTCTGGTAAGTCGGGATGCTGCCTCCGAGCAGTTGCTCGATCTGCGCGCGGACAGCCGCCAGGTCGTCCGGGTGCGTGATGGACTCCCAGTCCGTCGCCAGCAACTCCGGCTCGGAGTAGCCGACCATCTCGCAGAGCGAGCGGTTGACCTGAAGCCACTTCCCTTCCGGCGAGACGAGGGCCATGCCGATGGCGGCGTAGTCGAAGGCGCTGCGGAAGCGCTCCTCGCTCTCCTGTAGCTGGGCGACGTGTCGCTCGGCCGACTCTATGTTTTTGAGATAGGTCTTGTAGGTGAAATAGACGATGGCGACGATGGGCATAACGGCGATGAAGGCCGTGAAGCCGACGACGCCGACCAGCTTGGTGATGATGCCGGCAGCAGACGCCCCTGCGAAGTAGGTAACCGAAGTCCAGAGGTAGTGCTTGCTCCACGTCTGCATGACGGGCGAGTTGGTCTTGAGCGCGACGCCGACGGCGACCAGACCGGAGTTGACGACGTACTGCACCAGCCCCAGCACGCAGAGCGCGATGACGAAGGAAGCCGAGCTGGCGTCCTGGATTTGGTTGGCCAGGGGGCCGAAGATCAGGCGCAGCGCCCAGACCGTGACGAAAGTCGAGATCGCCGTCACGGAAGCGTTGAGCAGGTAGGTCTGTCTCTTCCTCGACAGGTGCAGCGTCGAGCAGAAGCCGTCGAGCGCGGACAGGATGACGGCCTCCTCGCCACCGCAGAGCAGCAGCGTCAGCAGGATGAACGTGTCCGAGATGGAGATGTGCGAGCTGAGGCGCGGGATTTTGACGGTGATGCGCGAGCCGATGACGAGCGTGACCGCCGCCAGCAGGAGGAAACGCCCGTCGAGCCGGCCGAGCGACAGGCGCGAGGCGGAGAAGGCCACGACGCCAGCGCCGGCGGCGATCAGGAGCCGTAGATAGTATTCCGCAATTCGAGGTCTGAGTTCCATGAGAGTCCGGGAACAAAGCCAAGTGAGGCCCGATAGATTCGGCTTGAGATGACACGCCTGCGAGCGACTCGCGGCCGTGGGAGGGGCAAAATTACAGGAGGCGTTGAACCTCTTGGCAGTCACGGCCTCCTGTAATCCATACTAACTGGTTTTCAGTCCGGGCTTCAAGTGTTTAATCACCCTTAGTCAACACGCCCTCGCGCGAGCCCTATCAGCGAGCACTGTGCCAGGAACGCTTGCTCCCGTTTTGTGCCAAAAACAGAGGAGAAGGCAGGGGCAGTCGTTCACGCCTCCGGTCAGGCTGCATGGTGTTGACCGTTGACTTGGGCGCTGGCAAGTCAGACTAACGCGCGCGCTGACGCGCCCGCGCGCCGTCTCGCACGCCGAGAGCACGACCATGTCCGCGCGCAAATTCAGTTTCATCATCTCCCAGGCTTCGAGCAGCCCGTCTTCCGCGCCGGCCTCCGGGTGCGACAGCACAACGTGAGAGTACATCGGGTTGGCATCGTTGAGGACGGCGTGCGTGGCGAATTGCAGGACGCTGTAGCGCGCGGACTCCGCCTTGGCCTTCTCCTCTGAGGCGGCCGCGCCCGTGTAAACGCGGCTGCGGGCCGGGCCATAAAGTTGTGCCAAAAGCTTGACCTGCTTTTCGGCCTCGGGCAGCGGGAAGAGCGCCCCGCCCAGGTGCGGCTCGGCAGCGCGCGACGCGGACGACCGGCCCAGCGCAGGGTTGCCGAAGGCCAGCAGCACGGAGTCAACGCCCCCGCCGTGCGCGGGCCTGCGGCGCGACTTCGTCATCTCACGCAGCATCGTCAGCGAGGGCGCGTAGGAGACTGCGACCTCCTCCACCAGAAACTTTTCCCCGCCGGGGCGCAGCGCCTGGAAGGGCAAGCCCCAGAGCGCGCCGTCGGGCACGATGACGAGGGCCGTCTTGCCTTCAAGTTGTTTCGCAGCGGGCGCGAGCAGTTGGTCGTAAAGCTCCCGCGCCTCAGTCCCGAACTCCAGGTTGCGTTCCGAGATCGACTTGCGAAACTTCTCGGCCCGCGCCTCCAAATCTTTCGAGTTGGCAGCGAGCGCGTAAGCCTTGAGTTCGACGGACGACTCCGCGCCCTTCGTCAGGACGAAGAGGAAGGCTTTGTCGCCCGTGACGACGAACTCCAGGAGCGCGGTCTTCGCGTCCGTCAGCAGGTCGCGCGCGTCTTCCAGGCTGACGGGCTGCGCCTGTCCGCGCTGAATCTTCAGCTCCGGGTGCGCCGCGTAGAGGCCGACCTCGAAAGCCTCGCGTTCGAGCCGCAACTTTTGCAGGCGCGTTTTCAGTTCGGCCAACTGCGCCGCGTCGCCCTGCTCGCGCGCCACCTGCGCGCCCAGCGTCGCCAGCTCGCCGGCCAATTTTTTCTCCCGCGCCTGCTCCTCCGGCGTCATCGCCTTCGTGACGTTGACCCGGCCGCTCTGCAACACGTCCAGGAGCACACGCGCCTTCCAGCAGCGCGGGCGTCTACACGTTCACGAACCTGCCCGCGGGCCGCACCTACACCATCACGCCCGCGAAAACGGGCTACACGTTCACGCCGCTGACTAAGACCGTGACGAATCTGAGCGGCAACGTCGCCGCGGGCTCGTCAACTAACTTCACCGGCGTCCAATGATGACCGGGTCAGGCATAGACTACGAAGCCCCGCTCAAAATGAGCGGGGCTTCAACTTTATCAAAAGCCGCCCGCGACACTTGTAGGATTAGGCAAGGTTAGTTGCCTTTAGGAATGATGCTCTTACGCCTCATCTCACCTTTCCTTTTACTTTGCAGCTTCTGATGCCGCGTCTTGAGCATGGAGCTAAGGGTCTGATGAGAGACGCTGAGCCGCTGTGCGGCCCGCGTAATGCTGCCGTCTTCTTCTACCATCGCCTGCTCGACGAACCTCGCCTCGTATTCTATGACCGCTTCGGGCAGAGTGAAATATTCGTCTAACTCAGGGCCGAATAACTTCCGCGTCACGATACGGGCGCAGGCGCGCAGCCGCGCTATATCTTCCGCGTCTTGTGTCGTTGCCAATAGTTGATCGGCGCGCTCATAAGCACGATAGAGTTCCGCATCAGACAGGCGCTTCGCATGTTCCTCTATCATCGTGACAGCGGCGCGCCCGGCGTTGGAAAGCGCGCCCGCGCTCTTGGCTATGTGGATCGCGCTGCGGAAGGTCTGTAGCGACTCCTCATAGTCTCCGAGCCTCGCCTGTGCGGTGGCTTTGATTATCAGAGCATCGGCAAGGAGCGCAGCTTCGCCGCCCTGCTCGAATGTCTCAACGACTCCGATGATGACGCGCCACGCCTCCAGGTAATTTTGCTGCGCGGCCAAGACTCGCGCCTTAGTCTCATCCACCTGCGCGAGCAGCCCAACGTCTCTTATTTTCTGTAAGAAAGTGTGGGCGCGGTCCAGGTGCTCGTGCGCTTCCTCGTATCGCTCTAATTGATAGAGCAGCATGGCGAGGTTGTTCAAACTGGTCGCGCAGTACCTTTCGTGTCCTGATTCTTCGCAGTGATAAATCGCGGCAGTAAATTCGATAATGGCTCTGTCCGCATAGTCCGCGCGCCCTTCGGCGGTGGCGAGCTTTCTTAATACCAAAGCCATCTGACCATGCCACCTGCCCTTAACGGCATCACTACATCGTTCATAAAACACTTGCGCCTCTTTGAGCGTATCCCACGCTTCAGGATACCGGCCTAACCAAGTTTCTATAATTGTCCGCCTGATTAAGATTTTGGCTTTAAGCTCACCGTCATCAAGCCCTACCATCGCTTCGTCTAAAACGACTCGCGCCTCATAGTATGCGCCCTGCCGGAAGTAGCACATGCCAAGCTCATATTGCGCTTCGGAGGCTTTAAGTTTGAGGTTCAGGGCTTGGAAGATATTGAGGGCTTCCGTCAGCAAATCTTTGGCCTTTTCCTGCACGTCAAGTTGCTTGGCGCTGCCGAGCCAGCCTGAGAGAGTGCCGCACTGTAACAGGACTTCCGCCCTCAACTGAGGCGGGGAGTTTAACTGAGGGCGCTCACCTATCCCCGCCCACAACTCGCCTAACTCCTCTCTCGCGGCTTCGTATTGCCCCGCGTAAATCAACTTTGACGTGTTCGTGCATATTTGTGCTAGGGTAGTGTCTGCTAATTTCATATGAGGGCTGCCTTTCTCTCAGGTTCGCAAAAGATTTTGCACACAAGAAAAACCGCCTCATCCGAAACAGATGAAGCGACAATCTGACCACTAAACTTCATAAGAGGAAAAAAATGCGTAAAGTTATTCGCGGCTTCGTGCTGGTTTTAGCCTTAGCTGTCCCTACTTTTGCAGGTGACATACCCTACGGCGTTACAGGCAACATCCCGAACGGAGCTACCGCCGCAGGTGACATCCAGAACGGCGTCACCGGCGAAATTCCGTTTGGCCTTACTTCGCAGACTCTGATAGATGCCTTGCTGTCGTTACTTTCACTGATCTGACGGCGCGCACAAGTCCGCTCAAGCTTGCCGCAGGGTGGGGCGGCACGGGGTTAGTGTGCCCGCGCATCATAGCAAGAAAGTTTGCGGAGGGGGGAAATTTTTACGGAGTGCCTTTTCGGGTAGTGGGTCAGTTTGAGATTGAGTGCATGCCAATGCGGCGTTCACCGCAGAGACGCAGAGGACGCAGAGGGGGCGCAGAGAAAAGCATTCAAGCCTCTGCGCAACCTCTGTGTCCTCTGCGTCTCTGCGGTGAGTTCGACTCTCTCAACGCTCATCTGCAAACTAACCCTCGCCCCTCCTGCTTGACACCCAGACCCGCCTCCGTATAATTCCCCTTCGCTTCACGGGTGGGGCGCTCACTCAGGTTTTGCGACCGCCACTCGAATCCGCGTCCCCTTTGGCGCTTTCCCTCTTCCACCCGTCACATAAGTTATGAGCCGCAAAATTTTTCCGTACCTTCTTTGCTTACTGTCACTGTTGGCCGCCTACGACCTCCCGCTCCGCGCACAGCAGGGTGATTGCCTGCCGTCCGTCGCGCTACCGCCCTCGACCGAGGCGAACATCTTCAGCCCCGAGCAGGAAGGTTTCCTGGGCGAGGCCGTCGCCGAGCGAATCCAGAAAGACTACCGCGTCATCGAAGACCCCGCGCTGATCAACTTCCTCAACGCTATCGGCGAGCGGCTCAACAAGAACCTGCCGCTCTCTAACCTGCGGCTGCGCTTCTTTCTGGTGGACTTGCCGGACGCGAACGCTTTCGTCCTCCCCGGCGGGCGCATCTACGTCTCGCGTAAGCTGGTCGCGCTCGCCCAGAGCGACGACGAACTGGCCGGCGTCATCGCACACGAACTCGGCCACCTCGTCGCGCACGAGGGAGCCATCAACGTCACGCGCCTCTTCAAAGAAGTCCTCGGCGTCACTGCGGTGACAGACCGCCGCGACATTTTCGAGAAGTACAACCAGTTGATCGACAACGTCCGCCGCAAGCCCGAAGCCTTCAGGCCGCGCGAGCGCGAGAAGGGCCAGATGGTGGCCGACCAGGCGGGCTTCTACGCGCTCGTCAAGGCCGGCTACGACTCTGCGGCGCTCTCGCGCTTCTGGGACCGCATGACGGAGACGAAGGGCAAGACGGGCGGGTTCTTCTCAGACCTCTTCGGCTCGACGCGGCCCGAGGAGCGTCGCCTGCGCGAGATGCTCAAGGCCGTCTCCGCGCTGCCGCCGTCCTGCATAGGGCCGCGCGCCACCTCGCAGGGCGAAGAGTTTAAGCAGTGGCAGGCGGCCGTCATCGCCTACGCGGGCGCGGGCCGCCGCGAGTCGCTGCACGGCGTCGTCGCAAAACAGCAGCTCACGCCGCAGCTCCGCAGTGACATCATCCACCTACGCTTCAGCCCCGACGGCAAATACGTTTTGGCACAGGACGACGCAGGCATCAACGTCCTGACGCGCGAGCCCTTCGCCGAACTCTTCCGCATCGAGGCGACGGACGCCAACCCAGCTTTCTTCACGTCCGATTCGCAAAGCGTCATCTTCTACACGGACAACCTGCGCGTCGAGCGCTGGAGCGTGGCCGAGCAGAAGTTGACGGAGGCGCGCGAGGTCGTGGTCCGCAGGGGCTGCTTGCAGACGCAGCTCTCGCCCGACGGGAAGTACCTGGCCTGTCTGACCCCGAATTTTGGCCTCAACATGCTCGACGTGACTACGGGTAAGCCCGTCATCCAGCGGCCGGATTTCATGGAGCCGAGCTACTACCTGATTCTGTCTATCCTCGGAAGGCTGGCGAGCCGCCTGAGCGACGACATGGACCTGGGGCTCAACCTGCTCAGCATGAAATTCTCGCCCTCGGGCCGCTACTTCGTGGCCGGCCATCAAGGACGCGACTTCAAGAACCAGATCGTCGCCGAAGCTTTCGATATGACGACGCTCGCAAAAATGTCCATGCCCGACTCTATCAGGAAGTACGTCGCGGGCGGCTTCACGTTCGTGGACGACGGGCGCATGGTCGGCATCAACGACAACGACTGGAAGAAGTCCGCGCTGCTTGAGTTCCCCTCAGGCAGGGTGCTGACAGAGTTCCCCTTGCGCGGCAACCTGGACGCGCCAACGCGCGGCGACTACCTGCTGGTCCGCCCCGTCAAGGATTACCCGCTCGGCGTGCTAGACCTGAACACGAAGGTCATCTTCAAGTCGAACCAGCGGCCCGCGCTCGACATTTACGGCGACCAGTTCGTCGCCGAGATGCGCAACGGCGAACTCGGGCTCTACCGCGTGGAGAAGAATCAGCTCGTGGCGACCACGCTGCTCTCTAACTTCACGCTCGGCCGCCTGCGCGTCGCAGAACTCTCGCCTGACATGAAGTGGCTGGCGCTGTCGGGGCGCTTGCGCGGCGGCGTCTGGAACCTGAGCAAGGGCGAGGCCGTCCTCTTCCTGCGCGGCTTCGGCGGCGGCTACGTCGGCGACGACGGAGTCTTCTTCGGCGACTTCCCGAAGTTCGAGACGGCCGAGAGGAACGTGGCGAAGTTCAACCTGGCGAGCGGCGAGGTGACGCCCGGCCCGAAGATCGAGGTGGACGCCACGCGCCAAATCGGGCCGTACCTGATCGTTACCAAGTCCGCCAAGGCGAACGTCAAGGAGGGCGAGCGCGCTGAGCTGGGAAAGAACGTGACGGTCCAGGTGTCGGACGCGCGCAGCATGGCCCTGCTGTGGGAGAAGACTTTCCCGAAGGAGGCCCCGCGCATCTGGACCGCGCCGAGCCAGGGCACGGCCGCGCTCGTCTGGGACGTGACGGACGAGGCGGCCAGGGCGGAGATTAAGGCCGACCCGAAATTGAGCCAGCGCCTCGCCGTGATGAAGGAGAAGGAAGGCGACTATCTGATCGAGATTGTGGACGTGCGAAGCGGGAACCAGCTCGGCAAGCTGCTGGTCGAAACCGGCAAGGGCTCGTTCCGCCTGTCGAACGTGTTCGCGGCGGGCGACTGGGTCATCATCGCGGACACGCAGAACCGCGTGCTGGTCTACTCGCTCAAGACGGGCGAGTTGAAGGGCCGTGTCTTCGGCGGCTTCGCAACGGTCTCTGTAGCCTCCGGCCTGCTCTGCGTCGAGAACGAGAGCGGCCAGCTCACCGTCTACAGCCTGGAGACGATGGAGAAGCGCGACCAGTTCACCTTCCCGACGCGCGTCTCGCTGATTCGCTTCAGCCCGGACGGGAAGCGGCTGTTCGTGCTGACCTCGAACCAGATCGCCTACACGCTGGACGTTTCGTCCGCGCCAGCAGCCGCCAGCAATTGAGCCTGGGCCATTGGCACACTTTTCATGAAGTGCGGTGAGAGCGTGCGCGCTCCCCTGCCCCTGGTTGAACTCTTCTTCGTGCTCTTCTTACTTTTCTTCGTTGCCATTTTCCCCTCGTTCGTCCTCCGCGGCCTCCTCCCTGTCTGTGAGGTCCGCCTCATTTATTTTCGCCAGCAGCCACTGGCGGAAGATTTCCGCCTCGCGGCCCTTGCCCGTCCAGCGCGCGCGGTCGAACATGATGAGCGCCATCTGGAGCGCGTGGTGCTGGCCCGCGCGGTCGCCGGCCAGGTCGAACTGACCGTAGAGCTGGTCAATGGTTGCGACGCTCTGGCGCGCCTTCTCCTCGTCCTTGAAGCCTAGCTTGTTGGCGAAGAACTTGGAGTAGACGTTCATCGGGTGCGACGACGAGGTGTACAGATCGAAGTAATCCTTGACCAGCCCAGACTCCTGTAGCACGGAGCCGACGTAGCTGGGGCGCGCGCCCGTGATAATGGCGAGGTCTTCAATCTCGGTCATGCCCGAAAGGTAGAGGGCTAGTATCTGGTCTTTCCTTGAGACGCGCGAGCGGCGCGGCCCCGTATTCCCACCTTGCTCCTCCCGTTTAGCTGTTGCTGCCATGATTCACTCTCCATTCACTTTCAAATTTGCCTTCCCTTCAAGGTTCTTGACGGCACGGTCCAGGTTCTGCCCCCTCGTGAGCACGGGTTTGAACAGATCGCCGAGCCGCGCCAGTCGTTCCATCATCGTCTTGATGGTGAAATCCTGAATCGTCATGCGCTTGCGCTCGACCTCGTCCCACTCGACCGGAGCCGAGACGGTCGCGCCCGGCTTCGGGCGCACGGAGTAGGGCGCGACCACGGACTTGCCGCGCGCGTTCTGCATGTGGTCAAGGTAGATGCGCGACGCCTTGCGCTTCTTCAGGGAGCGTTCGAGCGTGACCACGTCCGGGTGCTCGCGCTCGACGAGCCGTGCGACGCGCTCCGCGAAGTCCGCCACCTGCTCGTAGGAATAGACGGGCTTGATGGGGACGTAGACGTGTATCCCGCGCGAGCCGGAGGTCTTGGCGTAGGACTCCAGGCCGAGGCCGTTCAGAATTCCCCGGCAGGTCACGGCCACGTCGCAGATCACGTCCCACTCGACGCCCTGCGGGTCAAGGTCGAAGACGAACCAATCGGGGCGGTCCAGTTTCTTGACGCGCGAGTGCCACGAGTGTCGCTCGATGGCTCCCAGGTTCGCCATGTAGAGCAGCGTCGCCAGGTTGTCGCCGATGATGTAATCGACCGTGTGGCCTTCGACTTCGAGCGTCTCCGTGCGGACGTACTCTGGGGCCTCGTTCACATCATGCTGGTGGAAGAACGGGCCGCCGATGCCGTTCGGGTAACGCTTCATGATGAGCGGCCGGTCCTTCAAATAGGGCAGAATGTATTTCGACACCTCGTAGTAGTATCTGATGAGGTCGCCCTTCGTGTAGTCCTCGTCGGGCCAGTAGACCTTGTCCAGGTTCGTGAGCGAGACTACGTCGCGGCCGACCATGATTGACAGGTTGCCGCTCAACTCTTCGTTCTTGAAAGCGCGGCTCGCGGGGATGGCCTTCAACGCAGAACTCTTGCTGGCGCGAACCACACGCCCGCCCGCCTTCGCGCGCTTACTGGTTTCGAGTTCCATGCAAACGTTCGGCTTTCTAACTTTCCCCGACGACCTCGGCCGCGTGGCCCTGGACGGCGAACTCGTCTTTCAGCTTCTGCAACAGCCAGAGGGGCCGGCCGCGTTCGGCGCGCCCCTTCATCTTGAAGAGCCGCCACTCGCCACGCAACCGCTCGCCATGAAGGCGAAAACGTAGAGAGCCCGCGCGCCAGCTTTCGAGCGGCGCGCCTTCCGCCGGCTCGTACGTCCCTATGTCCCAGCGGTAGACCTGGCCCGCGCCGTAGTGTCCCTCGCCGATCTCGCCCGTGAAGGTCAGGTAAGCGACGGCGTGGTCCTCGACTTCGACGGCCAGCCTCTTCGCCGCCGGGTCTAGCGAAGGCCCCTTCGGCACGGCCCAGCTCTTCAACACGCCGCCCATCTCCAAACGGAAATCCCAATGGAGATGGCTCGCGTGGTGCTCCTGCACGACGAACCTAGCTCCGCCCTTCACCTGCTTCACCTCCGCCGTTGTTGCCGCTCGCGCGCCACCACGCGGCGAGGGCCAGCCCGGAGCCGAGCAGGATAGCGCCCGCGACGAGCGGATGAAGAGAGGCTTTCGTGTAGACGCTCGACTCCGCGACGTGGCCTTCGTAGCCGCCACGCTCGCGTAAATCATGCGTCGCGTCGTGGAGCCCGTCCTTCCTGTCCGGGGGCGTGGGGCGCTCCGTCTGCTGTATGTCGAAGAGCGCGGCTTCCATCACTTTGTCCGTCAGGCGCGGCGCGTAATTGCCGCTCGCGGAGATGGCCTTGCCGCCCGCGCCGACGAACACGTCGCGCTCCGGGTGCTCCGCGCTGTAAAGAATCGCCTCGGCCACAGTCTCCGGCGCGTAAACAGGCGGCGGGTTCTGCGGCTCGACAGGCAGATAATTTTTGGCGTGGTCTTTGTAAGGCGTGTCGATCGCGCTCGGCTTGATGAGCGTCACGGAGACGGGCGCGCCCTCCTCCTCCAACTCCATGCGGAGCGCGTCCGTGTAGCCTTTGACCGCGTGCTTCGACGCGCAGTACGTTCCCTGGAGCGGGATGGCGCGATCCGAAAGCGAGCTGCCGACGTTGATGATAGCCCCGCCGCGCGCTTTAAGATGCTCGGCCGCGACGCGCGAGCCGTGGACGACGCCCCAGTAGTTGGTGTCGAAGAGCTTGCGGTGGTCGTCGTTTGAGACTTCAAGCACGCGCCCGTAGATGGAGACGCCCGCGTTGTTGACCCAGGTGTCGAACCCGCCGAAATATTTGACGGCCGCGTCCGCAATGCGCCTGACATTGTCTTCACGGCCGACATCGGCGACGACCGTGACGGCCTCGCCCCCTGCGGCCTGAATCTCTTCGGCGAGCTGTCGCAGCGCATCACGGCTGCGCGCCGCGAGCACGAGCCTCGCGCCTCTGCGCGCCGCCATCCGGGCCGTCACCAAACCGATGCCGCTCGATGCGCCCGTAATCACCACGACCTGTTCGGCCAGACTCTTCAATCGCACACTCATGCCTTGTTCCCCCCTTTGATTAATTGAGCCGGGTTTTCCTTTGTCCAATATGATAACGAAAAACGGCCGATTGCGGAATGTGGTATTCTCTGTTCTCGCGCTCGATGGAGTTTGAAACTGGCACACGCGTGGGCCGCTACGAAATCCGCTCGCCACTCGGCAAGGGCGGGATGGGCGAAGTTTATCTGGCACAGGACACGACCTTGCGCCGCCCCGTCGCCTTAAAACTTCTCCCGTCCAGGTTCACCGGCGACTCCGACCGCTTGCAACGCTTCGAGCAGGAAGCCTGCGCCGCCTCCGCCCTCAACCACCCGAACATCGTCACCATCCACGAAATTGGCCGCGAGGCTGGCACACACTTCATGGCGACGGAGTTCGTCGATGGAGAGACTTTGCGCCAGCGGCTCGACCGCGGCCCGCTGCGCCTCGGCGAAGCCCTGGATATCGCCGTGCAGACAGCCGCGGCCCTGACCGCCGCCCACGCCGCAGGCATCGTTCACCGCGACGTCAAGCCTGAGAACGTCATGGTCCGCCCGGACGGCTACGTTAAGGTGCTCGACTTCGGCCTCGCCAAGCTCACAGAGCGGCGCATAGAGATGATTGACACGCAGGCCCCTACGATGGCGCGCGTGGCGACCAACCCCGGCAC
This sequence comes from uncultured Acidobacteriota bacterium, assembly GCA_963848875.1. Taxonomy (GTDB): domain Bacteria; phylum Acidobacteriota; class Blastocatellia; order Pyrinomonadales; family Pyrinomonadaceae; genus QHXM01. Next base: position 166,533 of record CAWKFJ010000004.1, on the reverse strand, counting down.
AGTCATGGGCACAGTCCACTACATGTCGCCCGAGCAGGCCAGAGGGTTAGAGGTGGACGCGCGCACGGACATCTGGAGCCTGGGCGTCGTGCTCTACGAGATGGTCTCAGGCCGCGTCCCCTTCGAGGGCGGGACCGGCAGCGACATCATCGTCGCCATCCTGGACAGGGAGCCGCCGCCTTTGACTTCGCCTTCGGGCGACTTGCCCGCTGAGCTTCAGCGCATCGTCCGCAAGGCCCTTAGTAAAGACCGCGAGGAGCGTTACCAGACGATCAAGGACTTGTTGATTGACCTGAAGAGCCTGCGGCAGGAGATGGCCTTCGAGTCAAAGCGCGAACATTCAATCGCGCCCACGCCGAGCGGCGCGCAGACCGCCCCCAAGGTCTTCGAGACGACCATCAAAGACGCCGCGGCCCCGACCGCCGAACATGAACGCGCGGCCACGCAGCCGCCAGAATTGGCACAGACCCGCGGCGGGGCAAAACGCTCGCGCGCGAGCCTCGTCTTCATCCTCGCGGTCGCGGCCATCGCGCTCCTCGGCGTCGGCTACCTGCTCTACAGCTATCTGACCAGGCCAGGCGTGGCGAGCAAGCCCGTCGCGTTTCTACAGAACATGCAGGTGACGCCGCTTACCACCAACGGAAAATCACGCGACGCGATCATCTCGCCCGACGGGAAGTACGTGGCCTACGTCGTCGAGGACGGAGGCAAGCAGAGCCTCTGGATGCGGCAGGTCGCGGCCGCGAGCACAGTGCAGGTCGTCGCGCCCGCGGAAGTCACCTATCAGGGGATGGATTTTTCGCACGACGGCAACTACATCTATTACAACTTGTGGGACCGCAAGGGCGTCGGCGAAATCTACCAGATACCCGTGCTCGGCAGCATCACGCCCCGCAAGATCGTCCACGACGCCATGCCCGGCGTGGCCGTCTCACCCGACGACAAGCAACTGGCCTTCGTGCGCGGCTACGCGCACGACGACTCCGGCGCGCTCATCGTCGTCAACGCGGACGGCACAGGCGAGCGCGTGCTGGTGCGATGCGGGACGCCGGACAACTGCCAGGGCGGGGCTTGGTCGCCGGACGGCAAGAGCCTGGCCCTGCTGCGCTGGAACGACACCGAGGAGACTTCGCAGATTTACGAGGCGCCGCTGGACGGCCGCGCCCAGCGGCTCATCACGGCCCAGAGGTGGACGGGCGTCGGGGCTCTCGAATGGCTCGGCGACAACAGCGGGCTCGTCGTGAGCGCACAGGATCAGCGGAACAGCCCGCCGCAAATCTGGTTCATCTCGTACCCGGACGGCGTGGGCCGCAAAGTCACCAACGACCTCAACGGCTACGGCAACGTGAGCCTGACCACGGACTCTACGACGCTCGTGACGGCGCGCGGCAACGGCGTCGCCAACGTCTGGCTCTGGGCCGGTGGCGCCGATGAGCCGCGGCAAGTAACTTCCGGCAACACTGACGGGGGGAACGGTCTGACCTGGACGCCGGACGGCCGCATCGTCTACTCCTCAATCGCCAGCGGCAACTGGGACATCTGGATTATGGGCCAGGACGGGAGCAACCAGAAGCAGCTCACCTTCAACGCGGGCGCGAACCGCATGCCGTCCGTCTCGCCCGACGGGCGCTACATAGTCTTCACCTCCGACCGAACCGGCACAGACCACGTCTGGCGCATGAACATAGACGGCGGCAACCAAAAGGAGATGACGCACGCCGACGGCGACTTCGCCGCGTCGTTCACGCCCGACGGCAAGTGGATTGTTTACGCTTCGTGGCGCTCGAACAGGCAGGGCATGTGGAAAGTCCCGATTGAGGGCGGCGAGGCGGTTCAGGTCAGCGAGAAGCAGGCCCCAACGCCGGCCGTCTCGCCCGACGGCCAGTTCGTCGCCAGTTCCTACTGGGACGACCAGTCAGAGCCGCAGCAATGGAAAGTCGCAATCTTCACTTTCCCGGACGCGAAAATCGTTAAGACGCTTGAGACGCCGCCGACAGCCGTCACGGGCGGCGGCAGCTTCCCCATGCGCTGGACTGCGGACGGGCGCGCGCTGACCTACGTGGACAACCGCGGCGGCGCGTCGAACATCTGGAGCCTGCCCGTGGACGGCAGCGCGCCCAAGGCCCTCACGGACTTCAAACAGGATCGCATCTTCAGCTTCGCCTGGTCGCAGGACGGCCGCCAGCTCGCCGTCTCGCGCGGCAGCTACACACACGACGTCTTTCTGATTAAAGGCTTCAAATAAAGAAAACAGAACCGGCGGCCCTTAGAAATCAGGGACCGCCGGTTCTGTTGTGGGCCTGGCTCGACCGTTATGTTCGGTAAGGGTCGTGGATGGAAGTCCGCCAGGCCCGTCTGAGCTTTTGTGTGCGCCTTAGCGGCCGCTGGCCGTGACTTCCACCGTCCGGGGCTTCTCGTCGCCGCGCGACAGTGTCTGCATCTTGGAGGCTTCGCGCTCGGCCTTCGAGGTCGAAAGCTCACGCCCGTCGCCGTCGCGCACCATCCAGATCTGCGTCAGGAAATACTTGTCGCCGTACTGGTGGAAGACCAGCTTCTCGCGGGTCATCATCCGGCCGCGTTCGACCCTGCCCGGTATCTGCGCGATGACGCGCTCGCCGCCGTCCGCGCTCTCCACGATCATGCTATTCTGTGACAGCCGCCGGACGGTGTACTCGCCGGCCGGAAGCACCTTGTTACCGACTTGGAAGTCGAAACGGATGTTGACTTCGAGGCTGCCCTCCGACTGCGCCTGAACGGAACCGACCGCCAGCACTAAGAAGAGGCCCAGCATTGCGAACGTGCTATAAATTTTCTTGGTCATTGTCATCTCCCTATTCTTTGTGGGCCTGGGGTCGAATCCGCCCGTTCGGCCGTGACTTGATTTCAAAATTGCTTACTGCGTGCCCGGCAGCATCGCCGGACGGCCCTACATACTGCGACCGGCGTGCCACTCGTTTGACGACGCACGCAAGCTCGTCCGCGATTCGGGAGAAACCGCTGCGAGCCTTTGACTTAACTTTCCGCGAGGGCCATCGAGGCCGCGACCGGCGCGCGCCCGGCTAACCTTTTGGACTCTATCCGATGAGATAGCTTCTCTATCCGGCCGGATAGACGGACGCTGATTGCTGCCTAATGAGTATCAGGAAAATCCTTGCGTGGGGCGTACACTTCTACACGGCGACGGGGCTGGTCGCGGCCGCGGCGATGGCCGTCCTGATCGTGAGGGGCGGCGACGACGCCTTCCGCGGCGCGCTGGCGCTGATGGTCTTGGCGACTTTGATTGACTCGACTGACGGGTGGCTCGCGCGGCGCGCGCGCGTTAAGGAGTTCGCGCCGACTTTCGACGGGCGCAGGCTCGACGACCTGATAGATTTTCAGACCTACACTTCGCTCCCCCTGCTCCTGGTCTGGCGCGCTGGCCTGCTCCCCGGCGACCTGGCGTGGTGGCTACTCCTTCCGCTGCTGGCGAGCGCCTACGGCTTCTCGCAGGTCAACGCCAAGACGGACGACGGCTTCTTCCTCGGCTTCCCTTCTTACTGGAACATAGTGGCCTTCTACCTCTACTTCCTGCGCCCGCCCACCTGGCTCACGCTCGCGCTCGTCATCGCGCTCTCGCTCCTGACGTTCGTTCCCTGGCGCTACCTGTACCCGTCGCAGCGCGCGCCGTTCAGTCGCCTGACGAACTTGCTGGCCGCCGTCTGGGTGGTTTCGCTCCTGCTGATTCTGGCCCTTTGGCCCACGACTCCGAGGCGCCTCGTTCTGCTCTCGCTGGCTTTCCCGGCCTACTACATGCTGATGTCCTGGGCGCTGACGCTCAGGCGCTGGCGTGTACTACGCGGCGGCGCGCCCGTCAAAGTTGATTGACGGCTGCCGCGCGCCTCTTGTCAAAGGCGTCGGCTCTATTGTACTTTGCATCGCTTACGACTCGACCGACCGGAGACACTGATGAAACGCTGTCCGACATGCGGCCTGACCCTGGACGACACGCAGACCTTCTGCACGAACGACGGGACGCCCCTCGTCGCCGACAAAGAATCCTACGACCCGCAGGCGACGATGATTATTCCGCCGGGCAGCGTGCCGACCGCGCCGCCGTCACCGCCCGCGCCTTCAGCGCCCGCGCCGCAGGGGCCGCAGACCGGCTGGCAAGCGCCCGCGCGCACGACCTCGCCGCCCGTCCCCTCCTACAGCTCGCAGCCGCCCATCTACGCGCAACAGCCTGCGGGAGAGCGACCGGGTAAATTCGTTCCCGCGCTCGTCGGCGGGGCCGTCGCGGGCGCGCTCTCGCTGCTGCCCGGCTTCCTACAGGCGAACGCTTTCGTCGTCCTCAGCTTCCTCTGCGTCGTGTGGGCCTTAATCGGCGGCGCGCTCGCCGCCAATCTCTACATCAAGCGCTCGCCGACCCCTGTGCGGCCCGGCGAAGGGGCAGTCGTCGGACTGCTCGCCGGCGTCATCGGCGCGGTCATTTACCTGATACTGGACACGCCCGTCGCCTACGCCATCCACGGCGAGTACATCGAGTTCGTCTCAAGCCAACAGCCGAACAAGATCACCGCCGGCGCCTTCTTCGCCCTCACGGGAATCGCCGGCGCGATAACCATCGCAGGCTTCTCCGTCCTCGGCGGCCTGATCGGCGTCTCGATGTTCGAGAAGCGCAAAGGGATGCAGCACACCAGCATGCCGCCGCCGCCCCCCGGCTACGGCCAGCCACCGTACAGGTAAAAGTGGTCAGTGGTCAGTGGTCGGTGGTCAGTTAAGAGAAAGCAAAAGGCAGTCGAGTTAATTCTCAACCGGCTGCCCTTTTCTTCTGTTTTTAACTGACCACCGACCACTGACCACTGCTTCATTCCAGCTCGTCGAGTTGGAGGCCGATGGGCTCGGCCCCCGCGCCTTTGATTCCGTCTATGACCTTGGCGACTTCGCCGTAGGGGATCGCCTTCGGCGCTTTGACGAAGACGGTCCTGAGGATTCGTTTCTCTTCGGGCAGGTCGAAACGGTCGAGCATGTCCGGGCTGTAGACGTGCTGTTCCAGCCGCAGGCGGAAAAGTTCCGACAGCCGCGCGCTCAATCTCCCAGTGTCGTTGACTGTGCCAATATCGCCGACGCGATTCAGCTCCAGCGTGCCGTCCGCATTGATGTTGACGACGAGTGTGGTGATGGCCCCTTCGGGCGGCGGGCCTTGCGGCGGCTCCGGGATGAGGGCCTTGAAGCGGCTCGGCTTCAACGGCGAGACGACCATAAAAATGATGAGCAGAACCAGCAGCACGTCAATCAGCGGTGTCACGTTGATGAAAGGCACGGCCTTCGCCAACAATCTTCTCGTACTCATAGCTCTTCCCCTCCGCCTCGCCGGTGGACATCACTTCTCGGACATGCTTGTTAGACACCCGGCGGGCGGAAATGTTCCGTAGCCCTCAACGCTTGCCCAGCCCTTCGATGACCGTGCGCGCGACCGTTGGGATGATCTCGCGCTCGTTGGCCTGGTCTGTGGTGAAGACGACGAGGACGAAGCGCGCGCCATTGGGCATTTCAATGTAGGCCGCGTCGTGGCGCGTGGTGCTCGTCCATCCGGCCTTCGACCAGAGTTTCGCGCCGGGCTCAAGCGCCATCGCCGTGAACCCATGCGCCTGGTCGTCAGGGTCTGTGCTCTTGCCAGAGTAATCACGCTTCATTAATTCCATCATCGCGGCGCTGCGGCGTTGGTTGACCGCGCGGCCGGTCGCTATCTCCGCCAGCAGCCGCGCCGTCGCCCTCGTCGTCAACTTGTTACGGTTCTCGCCCTTCGGCCCGCGGAACAACTGCTCGCGCCCGTACGGCCCTTCGCAGTAGGTCTTCTGGTTGACGTTGATGTTCGTGTAGCCCAGGCCCGTGAAGTAGCGGTTGACGGCGTTGCGCCTCTCCTCCCACTCTTTCAGCTCCCGGCCCGTCAGCTCCGGCCCGCTCGTCGTCCCCGTCACCACGTCCAGCACGTAGCTCGTCGCGTCGTTCAACGACTCGACGATCATGTCCTTCAGCGCGCGCCGCAGCTCCTCCGTCTCTTTCAGCTTGCCGTCTTCCAACAGCCTGTGCGCCATCGCCAGGTAGAACATCTTGACGACGCTCGCGGGATAAATACGCTCGTCGCCGCGGAAGCTGGCCTCACGCGCCAGCTTCGCGTCTGTGAGGTCTATGAGCGTGATCGACAGATTGGCCGCCTGAAATTTTTTGTCCTTGAACTTGTCGAGCGCCTGGCCCGCGGCCTTGTCCACCAGTTCTTGCAGGGCCGGGTCGGCGGCGGTCTTCAGGACGCCATCCTGCGCCGCAGCCGCGGGGTCGAAGGCGACTGACAACAGGCAAACGCAGACGACGAAGAGCAGAGTTTTCATCTTTCCCCCTCAAGGGCCAATCAGGTTGATTGACGAGTTGATGATGAGCGCGTTGGTGAAGTCTATGAAAAACCCGCCGACGACCGGCACGATCAGAAAGCTGCGCGGCGCGGGGCCGTGGCGCGCCACGAGCGCCTCCATGTTGGCGACGGCGTTCGGCGTGATGCCGAGGCCGAAACCTACGTGGCCGCTCATTGTGACGGCCGCCTCGTAGTCGCGCCCCATCAAGACGAACGTGACGAAGACGGCGAAGACGAGCATCAGCACAGTCTGCACCGAGAGGATGACGAGCATCGGCGCGGCCAGTCCCGCCAGTTGCCACAGCTTCAAATCCATCAGCGCGATGACGAGGAAGAGCGCGAGCGCGATTGTGCCAATTGTCTCCACGGCCCGCGCGTCTATCTTAAAAAAGCCGTAGCGGTCGTCCACGTTGCGCACGACCGCCGCCACGAGCATCGCGCCGATGTAGCCTGGGAGCTTGACGAGCGCGGCGAACACACTCCCCTTCGGCAGCGCATCGCCGAGCCGCGTCATTCCCATCCCGACGAGAGCGCCCACACCCATGACGACCAGGATGAGCATCAGGGTTTTCAAGAGCACGGCCCCCGTCAACCCCGCGCCCTTCCCTGAGCGCTGGGGCTCCGCCTCGGCTTCACCCACAGGGCCAATGGCCCAAAACTGTTCAGCCTCTTTCTCCGGCCCGCCCTGCCCCTCCTGAGGTTTCAAACGGAAGCGGCGGATGAGAGCGGCGGCGACCGGATTTCCGACGAGGCTCGCCATGAAGATGCCGAACGTCGCGGAGGCGATGATGAGCGCGCCCGCGCCATTGATGCCGAGTTGCTCGAAATCCTGCGCGCGCGCCAGCCCCGTCGCCGGGCCGCCCGTCAGCGTCAGCGACCCGCAGATGACGCCGAGCGGCGGCGGAGCATTCATCACGCGCGCCAGCCCGACGCCCGCCACGTTCTGCACCACGGCCGCGACCGAGGCGATGAGCAGGAGGAAGCCCATCCGCCAGCCCCCCGCCTTGAGCAGCCCCATCGTGGCCCCCAGGCCGATGGTCGTAAAGAAAGCCGTTTGCAGCGGCGCGCGTAAGCTCGTGTCAACCACCACGTCCAACGTCCCGCGCGCGTGCAGCGCCAGCACAACGAGGGCGAAGAGCAGCCCGCCGACGGCCGGCGCGGGGACACTCGACCGGGCCAAAAATTTGACGCGCCGCTGGAGCGCGTAGCCTATGAAGAGGAACAACGCGGCGAGCGCCAGCGTGAAGACCAGATCGAGTTGTAACGCCTGCGCGATGGCGAGGGTCGTCTGCTTCACAACGCCTCACCTTCCGGCACGCGGACTCTTCTCGCCTTCGTAAACGACCCGGCCGTCCATCATCGTCATCACGACCTGGACGCCCTCGATCTTGACGGGGTCGATGCTGAAGATGTCGTCCGAGAGGATGACCATGTCCGCGAGCTTGCCTGTCGTGATCGTGCCCTTCGCGTCGTCTGCGAACTCTGCGAAGGCCGAGCCGACGGTGTAGGCGCGGGCGGCCTCCTCGACCGTGATCTTCTGTTCCGGCACCCAGCCGGCGGGGTTCTTGCCGTCGAGCGTGCGGCGCGTGGTCGCCGCGTAGATGCCCATGAGCGGGCTGATCGGCGCGACCGTCCAGTCCGAGCCGAAGGCCAGGACCGCGCCCGAGTCGAGCAGCGAGCGGAAGGCGTAAGTCCCGCGGGCGCGATTTGGGCCAATTCTCTTCTCGGCCCAGCGCCCGTCGTCTATGCAGTGGTAGGGCTGCATAGAGGCTATGACGCGCAGGCGGCCGAAGCGCTGGATGTCCTGCGGCCTGAGGTGCTGCGCGTGCTCTATGCGGAAGCGGCGGTCGCGCTCGCCGTTCTCCTTTGCGACCTGCTCGTAGATGGAAAGAACCGCAGCGTTGGCCGCGTCGCCGATGGCGTGAATCATCACCTGTAGGCCGTAGCGGTCTGCCTGGCGCACGCGCTCCAGCATGGCCCCTTCGGGCTGCATCTCGTCGCCGAGCAGGCCGCGCGTTCCGGGGGCGTCCAGGTAAGGCTCGAAGAAGAGCGCGGTCGTAGAGCCGAGGCTGCCGTCCGAAAAACCTTTGAGGCCGCCGATGCGCAGCACGTCGTTGCCGAAGCGCGCGTGGACGCCCGTGTTCGCCAGCCGCTCCCAACTGGGCAGCGGCGAGACGGCGTAGACGCGCGTCTTCAACTCGCCACGTTCGAGCAGCGTCTGGTAGACGCCCACGTCGTTGCCCGCGGACATGTCCTGCACACTCGTCACGCCGTTGCGCGCCGCGTGCGCGGTCGCCGCGCGCCCGGCGATCAGTTTCTCCTCAAAGCTCGCGTCGGGGATGACCTTGTAGACGTAGCTCATCGCGGCGTCCTTCAAGACCCCCGTCGGCTCGTTCGTCTTCGGGTCACGAACGATCAACCCTCCCGGCGGGTCCGGCGTCTCGCGCGTGACGCCCGCGAGCTTGAGCGCGAGGCTGTTGGCGAGCGCCATGTGGCCGTCGAGCCGGCTGACGAAGACGGGCGTGTCGGGAGTGAAGGTGTCAATCAGTTCTCTGGTGGGCAGCGCGGCCCCCGGCCACCGCTCGTGGTCCCAGTCGCCGCCTGTGACCCAGCGCCCCTTGGGAATTTTTTCTGCGAAACGGCGGATGCGCTCCGCGAACTCCTGCGGCGTCGCCGCGTCCCTCAAATCAACGCTCGCAAGCTGGAAGCCACCGCTCAGGAAGTGTACGTGCGAGTCGTTGAAGCCCGGCAGCACGAGGCGGCCGCCCGCGTCCACGACGCGCGTGCGCGCGCCGGCCAGTTTTCTGACTTCCGAGGTCGAGCCGACGGCGACGATGCGATTGCCGTAGACGGCGACGGCCTCGGCCGCGGGCCGCTTCTCGTCCATCGTGCGGACGCGCGCGTTGACAATGATGAGGTCCGCCGTCAGCGGCTCTACGTCGGCGCGGGTGCGAGAAGTGTTCGGCATCAGACAGGCGGCGGCAAGAAAGGCTGTCAGTATTTTAGCTCTCATATGATAGGTCTGTTGCTCAGGGGCCGGGCGCGTAGTGTATCATTGACTCCACCGGCGCGGTAGAAGAATCGACTCCACCCCTGTGTTTATCGAGCCGCGTCACTGTGGTGTGATAGTCTCCACCCGTTTCTTGAAATCGGAGGCTCTTTATGTCAACCCAGCTAAAAACTTATCTGACGCCGCAAGAGTACCTGGCGATTGAGCGCGAGGCGGAATTTAAGAGCGAATACTTCAGAGGCGAGATGTTCGCCATGTCCGGGGCTAGCCGAGGGCACAACCTGATAACGACCAACATTGTCATCGAGTTGGGGCAGCAACTGAGAGGTCGGCCTTGTGAAGTGTATTCTAGCGACATGCGTGTCAAAGTTTCCGCGACCGGTCTGTACACTTATCCTGACGTTGTCGCCGTCTGCGGCGAGCCAAAATTCGAGGACGCGCACGTGGACACGCTGCTCAATCCTACTCTTATCGTCGAAGTCCTTTCCGCGTCCACGGCCGCTTATGACCGCGGCCAGAAGTTCGCGCACTATCGCGGAATCGAATCTCTGAGTGAGTACGTGCTTGTGTCTCAAGACGAGTGTAAGGTCGAGCACTTCGTTAAACAGAGCGACAGACAGTGGCTGCAAACCGTCGTGCAGTCGCCTGAAGCTCAAATTGAATTAGCTAGCATTCAGAGCGTCCTTCGATTACGGGAAATCTATGACAAAGTGTTTTAGCGGCCCAGCGATGACCAGACGCTTCTTTGTCACTTCCCTCTTGCTAGTAGTCCTACTGTGCGCGCCCGGCGCTGCGCTTTCGCAGGGCGGAGCGCCGCCGCCTTTGTGGCGGGAGCCTGTGCGCGCGTCGCGGGCGATGGTGGCTTCGACCAGCCGGCTCGCGTCGGAAATCGGCGCGGGGGTGATGCGGCGCGGGGGCAACGCTGTGGACGCGGCGGTCGCGGTGGCTTTCGCGCTGGCCGTGGTCTACCCGGAGGCGGGCAACCTGGGCGGCGGCGGCTTCATGCTGATTCGCTTCCGCGACGGCAAGACGGCCGCGATTGATTACCGCGAGGTAGCTCCGTTCGCCTCGACGCGCGATATGTTCCTGGACGCGCGTGGCGAGTTGATTAAGGGCGAAGGCTCGTCAACCGTCGGCTACCGCGCGTCCGGCGTGCCGGGCACGGTCGCGGGGCTGGAGATGGCGCTCGTGAAGTACGGATCGGGCAAGCTTACCTGGGCCGAACTCATAGAGCCCGCGCGCAGACTCGCCGCGCAGGGTTTTAAGTTGAGCCACCGCATCGTCGGCGTCATCCGCGACAACGCGGAGAAGCTCTCGGCCTACGAGGACAGCCGCAGGATTTTCCTGAACGGCGGGAGCCACTTTAAGGAAGGCGACCTGCTGCGCCAGCCCGAGTTGGCGGCGACGCTCGCGCGGCTGCAACGCAGCGGGGCGCGCGAGTTCTACGAGGGGCGGACGGCGCGCCTCATCGCGGAGGACATGCGCCGTCACAAAGGACTCATCACGCTCGAAGACCTGGGTGGCTACCGTGCGAAAGAGCGCGAGCCGCTGCGCGCTACTTACCGCGGCTACGAAATCCTCTCCATGCCCCCGCCGTCTTCGGGCGGCGCGGTGATGATGGAGATGCTGAACATCCTGGAGGGCTACGACCTGGCCGCGATGAACCCGCTCGCGTCGGAGAAGTATCACTTGATGATAGAGGCCATGCGCCGTGCCTACGCAGATCGCGCGGAGTACATGGGCGACCCCGACTTCGTTTCTGTGCCAACGGCCCAGTTGATTGACAAGGCTTACGCGGCGCGGCAGCGCGCCAGCATCAAACCCGATCGCGCCTCCACGAGCGCCGAGGTCCGCGGCGGCCGCCCCGTCGAGAACCAGACGGGCCAGACCACGCACTTCTCCATCATCGACGCGGACGGCAACGCGGTGTCGAACACTTACACGCTCAACGACCTCTACGGCTCTGGCGTAACCGTCAAGGGGACGGGCGTCCTGCTCAACGACGAGATGGACGACTTCACGGCGCGGCCGGGGACGCCGAACCTCTGGGGCGTGGTGCAGAGCGACCGCAACGCGATTGCGCCGCGCAAGCGCCCGCTCTCTTCGATGACGCCGACGATTGTGCTGAAGAAGGACGGCTCGGTCTGGTTCGTCGTGGGCGCGCGCGGCGGCCCCAGAATCATCAACGCCGTGCTGCAAGTCGTCATCAACGTCATAGACCACCGGATGAACATACAGCAGGCCATAGACGCGCCGCGCATACATCACCAGTGGTTCCCGGACCTCGTCCGCTTCGAGCCCTACGGCCTCTCGGCAGACACCATGCGCGCCCTCGAATCACGCGGCCACAAGCTCGAAGAGGCCACGAACCCGCGCAACCTCGCCAGCGCCGAAGGCGTCATGATCGAGGAAGGCACGGGCGTCCGCCTCGGCGCGAGCGACCCGCGCAACGATGGCGCTCCGGTGGGTTATTAATCTTAAAAATTTGGCTCATTGGCAGTCGAAAAGGGTTCAGAAGTTGAGCTTGATTCCCAACTGAATCCTGCGCGAGTTGCTGACGACGCTGTCGCGTATGCGGCCGAACGCGCCGTTGACGGACGGGGTTCCCGTGAAGCCGGGCGACTGCGTCCCGATGCTGCTCGTGGTGGCGACCGGGAAATCGAATGAAGGCGTGTTGGTCAGGTTGTTGATGTCCGCGCGAAACTCCAGGTTGCGGTTCTCGCCTAAGGAGAACTTCTTGCGCAGCGTCATGTCCAGGTTGAAGAAGCGCGGCCCCGTGAAGAAGTTCCTACCCGTGTTCCCCAGCTCGCCCGGCGCGGCCGTGGAGAGGAGCGCGATCTGCTCCGGCGTGAAGACGAAGCTCGTGCCGGCGTTCTCCACGACGCTGCCCATGTCCGGCGTGCAGCCGCTGCAATTGGCCGGCGACAGCACCCAGTTGCTGACTGTAAAAGCTCCGCCGTAAACGGTGAACGGGCGGCCACTCTGCCAGATAAGCGAGTTGGCGACCTCCCAGCCGCCGACGATCTTGTTGACAATGCCGTTCGCGTCGCCGAAGAATCTGCGCCCGCGCCCGAACGGCAGGTCGTAGACGAGATAGCCTTGGAGCGCGTGGCGGCGGTCGAAGTCCGAGCGCGCGTAGTTCAGCCGTCGGTCGCGCACGTCCAGTGGCGTGTTCTGCGCCGAGGGCGAAGCGTTCGTCGTCGAGGTCGTCCTCACGGCGGTCGAGAAGGTCGGGTCGAACGAGCGCGTGTCCATAGACTTCGACAGGGTGTAAGCCAGTTGCATCAGCAGCCCGTGCCCGACGCGGCGGCTGAGCTGTAGCTCCAGCCCGTGGTAGGTCGAGAAGTCGTTGCTGTCAATCACTATCAGCCCGCCGTTGGCCTGTGTGCCGGAGAACTGCGGGTAAGGTTGGAAGAAGAAGGGGCTGAAGCCGTTGGCGACGATCAATCGTTGACCGCCCGCCAGGCGCTGGCCGAGCAGGAACGCGGCCGAGGCCACGGAGCCCTGGTTCAGCTCAGAGCCGAAAGCCGAGCGGAACTGCGCCGTGCCCGCGTCGTTCGCCGCGCTCCCCGTCATCAGCGCGTTAATCAAGGCGCTATTGCCGCCCGCGCGCACGGTGTTGAAGGCTTCGACGAAGGACTCGTCGGAGAAGCGCGCGTCGCGCGCGAAGACGTTGACCTGATTCACGTCGTAAGCGCCGAAGAGGCCGGTGCCCTTGCGCCCGATGTAGTTGGCCTCGACGACGAACCCGCGGCCTATCTCGCGCTGGAAGCTGACGGACCACTGGTTGGTCTTCGGGGAGCGCGTCGAGGGGTCGAAGACGGTCAGGCTGTTGGTCGAGAACGGAACCGGCTGCCGCAGCAGATCGGGAGTCGCCGAAGGCTGAAGCGTCGGCAGCCCGAAGCGCAGGCGGCGCGCCTCGCCCGCTGGCACAGTGGCACAGTTCAATTCGTTGCAGGCCAGGGTCGTCCCCGGCGTGTTCGGGAAGATCGCCGACGACGCGAGGAAGGTGTTCATGCGGTCGTAGGCGAGGCGGTAGTTGGCGCGCACGGAGGTCTTCCCGCTGTTGAACGGGTCCCACGCGAAACCGACCGACGGCGCGAAATTGTTCCAGTCGTCGTCGAACAGCTTGCCCTCGACGAAACGGATTTGGTCCGTCGGAGCCTCGCCGAAGCGGACGGGGCGGTCGGGCCGCAGGACGACATCGCCGCCGCCGGCGCGCGGCGACAGCTTGGGCTCCCAGCGCAGCCCGTAATCAATCGTCAGGTTGGGCCGGAGCTTCCAGGTGTCCTGGAAGTAGAAATCGTACTCGTTGTACTTCGCGATGAAAGTGAAGTGCGTCCCGGCGGCCGCGTAGGCCGCGTCGCTCTCGGCGACGAAGGCTTGCGACAGGTTGCCGTAGCGGCCGAGCAGGTCGTTAATCGCCGAGAGCAGGTTGTTGCGGTCAGTGTTGTTGATGGAGCCTGACCCGGCGGCCGGCACGTTGAAGCTTGCGGGCACGGGGTTCGCCGTGCGCGAAAAATTGGCGTTGAGGTTGACGTTGACGCCGGGGCCGCCGACGGCGCTGCGTATGTCGTCGTGCTTCTGGAAACGGAAGTTGATGCCGCCGCGGAAGGTGTGCGCGCCGCTGATGAAGCTCAGATTGTCCGCGAGCTGCCAGGTCGTAAGCAGACGCTGGTTGTCAATCTGGGGGACGAGGCCGAACGGGTCGCGCGCGAGGTTGAGGACGAACGGCACGGGCGTCGGGTCCGGGTTGGTGAAGAGGAAGCCGAAGCGGTTGAAGCCCACGATCAGCTCGTTGACCATGAAGTTGGTCGGCGTCCAGCGATAGTTGAAGGCCAGGTTCTTCGGGTTGCGGAACGTGTCCGTGCGGTTGAACGGGCTGTCCGGGAACGACCGCAGCCCGGCGTTGCCGTTGTCGCCAAACGTGTTCTGTTCGCCCTGCGCGTAGCGCACGTACATCGCGTTGCGGTCGTTGAAGGTGTGGTCAACTTTGAGCACGAAGTCGTACTGCTGCTCGACCTGCGGCGCGCCGAAGCTGAAGCCGGCGGTGTTGAGCCCGTCGCCCGCGGTGAAGTTGTTCGGCAGCGGCGCGGCGTTGACGAGCGCATGCGTCGTCGGGTCCAGCCCACAATTCGTAGGCTGCGTCGCGCACAAGGGGTCGTTGGCGACGATGTTGTAGCTCTGAATGTTGAGCCCCGGCAGCGGGTTCCCGCTCGCGTCAACGGACGGGTTGGACGTGCCCGCGGGGGCGTTGGCCGCGCCGACACGGTAGCGGAAGATGCCCTGCCGCGCCAGTTGTGTGTAGACCGTGCGCGTCACCAGAATCGACTGTGTGGCGCGCAGCAGTTGCAGGTTCGTGAAGAAGAAAGTCCTGTGTTTGCGCCCGTCGTAGCCGGGCAGGATCACGGGTCCGCCCAAACTCCCGCCGAAGATGTGCTGAACGAACTGGCCCTTCGGCCGGCTGTTCAGATTGTTCTCGTACTCGTTGGCGTTGAGGGCGGGCGTGCGATAAAGCTCGAAGAGGTTGCCGTGAAAATCTGCTGCGCCGGAACGTGTGACGAGCGAGACCTGCGCGCCGGAGGAGCGCCCAAATTCGGCCGTGAAGTTGCTGGTCAAGACCTGGAACTGCTCTATGGAGTCCGGGTTCGGCTTGAGCGGCGTGAAGTTCGAGCCGCCGGAGCTGGACTCGTTGATGTCCACGCCGTCGAGCGTGAAGTTGAAGGCGCGGTCGCGCGCGCCGTGGACGTGTACGTTACCGCCGGTGTTGCCGCCCGTGCCGGCGCGGCCGTTGCCGATGACGCCCGGTTGGAGCGAGATAAATTGCAAGGGGTTGCGCCCGCGCTCGCCGACAATCGGCAGGGCTTCGAGCGAGCGCTGCTCGACGGTGTTGCCGAGGTTGCCAGAGCTGCCCGTCTGCACGCGCTCGACCGTAGACTCGACCGTCACCACGTCCGAGAGGCCGCCCACTTCGAGCGCGACATCGACGGTCGCAGGCTGGTTGACGTTGATCTGGTTGCCGCTCGAAACGAATTTTTTAAAACCCTGCATCTCGACCGCGACGGTGTAGACGCCGACCTGTACGGAGTCGAAGACGTAAGCGCCTGCGTCGGTCGTCGTGGTCGTGAAGGTCACGTTCGTCCCCTCGTTGGTCAGCGTCACGGTCGCGCCCTCGACGACGGCCCCCGCGGGGTCCGTGACGGCGCCCGTCACGCGCGAGGCCGTTCCCTGCGCGAACGCCGTACAGGCCGCGGCGAGCAGCAAGAGAAAAGCGCGTAGGAGGTGTGATTGTCGGGCTCTCAACATGTCCTGTGCTCCTGTGTGAGGCGTTTGTGGTCTTGAATGCTGAGGATTTTGACGAACGTTTCCCCGGTCCGAAATCCCCCATCGGAAGGTGGGCGGACTTCAAACTTTCGGCGTCTTTACAAAAATCTGAATCGCAGCGGCAGTATATCCGCAGCGCGCCGCGCGGGCAAGCACCTGCTTTTTTTTCGCAGGGCCGGGCGAATTGCTGACTATAACTCGCCGCCGAGTGCGTGGACGAGGGCTCGCGCCTTCAGCAGTGACTCTTCGTATTCGAGCGCGGGCGAGCTGTCTGCGACCACGCCGCCGCCGACGTTGAAGCGCGCCACGGAGCCGCGCACGGTCATCGTGCGGATGGCGACGTTGAGGTCGAGCGAGCCGTCCGGGGAGAAGTAGCCTATGGCTCCCATGGAGAGGCCGCGCGGTGCGGTCTCCGTCTCATTGATGATCTGCATGGCGCGGATTTTGGGCGCGCCGGTGATTGAGCCGCACGGGAAGGCCGCGCGCAGGAGGTCGCCCGCCGTCACCTCGTCGCGCAGCCGGCCGCGCACGCGCGAGACCAGATGAAAGAGTGTCGGGTGCTCTTCGAGCGCGCACAACTCCGCGACTTCCACCGAGCCGTAACGGCAGACGCGGCCCAGGTCGTTTCTCATCAGGTCAACGATCATCACGTTCTCCGCGCGGTCCTTTTCGCTCGCCGTCAATTCGGCGCGGAGGTTTGCGTCCTCAATGGCCGTCCGCCCGCGCGGCCGTGTCCCTTTAATGGGCCAGGCTTCGACCATGCGGCCCGCGCCGTCAGAAGGCGTGACGTGCAGGAATCTTTCGGGCGAGGCGCTGATGACCACGTCGTCGCGGCGGCGCAGGAAGGCCGCGAAGGAGGCCGGGTGGTCGCGGCGCAGTCGCCAGAAGACGGCCTCCGGCGTCGTTTCCGGCGCGAGCCGGCAGGTGAACTGCTGCGTGAGATTCGCCTGGTAGATGTCGCCCGCCGCGATGTGCTCTTTGATTCTCACGACGGCCGCCATGTACTCATCGCGCGTCAGATTGGATTTGATGGTCGCAGGCGAGAGCCGCCACGCGTCCCGCGCCGCCGACGCGATCTCGAACGCTTCCTTGAGGGCGTCGAGCGTTTCCTGCAAACGGCGCTCGCCCCCAGCGCAGACGATTTTCGTGCTCCCCTCGTGGTAATCGTGAACGACGAGCGTGTCGTAGAAGGCCAGCGTCACGTCCGGCTCGTCGGACGCCGGCCGCTTCGATTTCAGAAGCGAGGGCTCCAGCCTGTGTGCCAATTCGTAGGAGAAGGTCGCGACGCAGACGCCCCCTGTGAACGCGGCCAGACGCTCGTCGAGGAGCCTGAGCGCGTCGCCCCGAAAGATTTCGGCTGTCCCGCGCGGGTCGAAGCCGGCGAGGAGGAAGCGGCCGGTCCCTGCGCGCGCGCCGCAACTGTCGAGGATGCTGACGCGGCGCCGGGGCGCGAGGTAAAGCAGGGCGCGCACGACCTCGTCCGCCGAATAAGGGACTTCGTATGTAAACGGCTCTGACATTCTTTACGCCTCGGCGTGAAAAACTATCTCACGCAAAGACGCCAAGGCGCAAAAGGAGGGAGGGCGGTTTGAAGGGCGAATTATTTACAGTCTTCGAGGGCGTCAAGCAGGCGCGCGATGTCGTCTTCGTCGTTGAAGAAGTGCGTGGCGACGCGTATGCCCTCTGGCTTTTCCGTGACGGCGACGCCCTGGCGGGCCAGGTGCGCGACGACGCGTTTCGGGCGCTCGGCCGCGACGAGCGTTTCGCCAGAGCGCATGCTCTCGTCGCGTAGCGGCGAGAGGACTCGCCAGCCCTTTTCCAGCAGGCGCTCGGTCAGGTGGCGGTTGAGCGCGAGGACGCGCCGCTCTATGTTAGACGGGCCGAGCGTCTTAAGATAATCAACGGCCGCGCCGAGAGCGAAGATGCCTGCGAAGTGCGGGCAGCCCAATTCGGCGCGCGCCGCCGCATCCTCGCGGACGCGGAAATCGCGGTTGCTCATCACGAACGGCTCCTCGACGCTGAGCCAGCCGATTGAGCGCGGCCGCGTCTCTTCGAGCAGGCGGCGGCTCAGGTAGACGAAGCCGGAGCCGTAGCCCGCGAGCATCCACTTGTGGCCCGTCGCGCAGAGCGCGTCAATCCCCATCTGTTTCACGTCAAGCTCGAAAGCCCCCGCGGACTGGCTGGCGTTGACGACCAGCGCGTGCCCCTTCTTGCTTTGGCCCAATTCCTCAAGGTCTGCGCGGAAGCCGTTGGAGTATTGGACGTGGCTGACGCAGATGACGCCCGTCTCTTCATTCATCGCGCGCTGCACGTCGCCCGCGCGGAGTTCGCCGCCCGTGGAGATGAGGAAGTGTACGCGCACGCCGCGGTGGAGCCAGGTGATAGTAGAGACCGGGAATTCCAGTTCCGAGGTGATGACCTCGCCGCGCCCTGCGAGCGCGTCCACGATGAGGTTCATGCCCGCGCTGGTGTTCGTCGTCAGGGCGATCTCCGAGGGGTCCGCGTTGACGAGGGATGCGACGCTCTGCCGAACCTCCTCGCGCCTGTGGAGCCACTCTTCCCAGCGCGCGTCGGCCCCCTCCATCAGCTCGCGGTAAAAGCCCGCGCCCGCCTCCATCACGGGGCGCGGGATGGGGCCTGCCGCCGCGCTGTCAAGATAGGTCGTCCCCTCCAATAGCGGGAAGTCGCGCCGAATCCTTGTCCAGTCAATCTCGTCAAAAGTCATCACGCCAGTCTCGTTACCTGACGACTATCTTGTGGGCCTTCCCGTCATCTTCAATCGCGACGCCGACCATGCCCTTGCCGGTGTGGTAGCCGATTGATTTTCCGCTTTCGCCGCCGCGCTGTAGACGACGGCCGTCGAGCGTGACTTCGGTGATTGTTGCGGCGAAGGGCGCGACGAAGAGGAGTTTTCGCGCGGGCGGCTGGTAGCTGCCTTCGGGCTGGTTGACGACAATCTCAAGTCCGCGACCCGAAGGCGCGGCCTCGACGCGCGTGCGGCGGAAGACGCCTTGTTTATAGGCGGGGCTCGTGCCGTCGTCCTCGTAGAGGGTCGTGGCCGCGCGCCCTTCGGCGTCCGGGTGGACGTAGAAGGTGACGGGGTCGAAAGGCTTGTCGCCGACGAAGCGCATCTCCGGGCCTTCGGGAATGATCGAGCCGCCGCGAATGAACATCGGGACGACTTCGAGCGGGGCGTCCACGCGGATCATCGTCTCGCCCGCGTACCGCTTGCCGTTCCAGTAGTCGTACCAGATTCCTTCGGGCAGATAGACCATGCGGCTCGTCTGGTTGTGCTCGACGACGGGCGCGACCAACAGGTCGTCGCCGACGATGAACTGGTCGTCCAGGTTGAAGGTGTTCGAGTCGGCTTGATAGTTGAGCACGAGCGGGCGGAAGAGCGGGAGGCCCGTGCGGCGCGCCTCTTCGAGCCTCGTGTAGAGGAAAGGCAGCAGGCGATAACGCAGCTTCAGGTACTTGCGAATAATGTCCTCGTAATACTTGCCGAAGCGCCAGGGCTCCTGGTCGTAGCCGCTCGTCTCGTGGTGGTTACGAAAGAATGGCACAAGAAAGCTGACCTGATAGGAGCGGACGAGCAGTTCGCCATTGGCGCGTCCGATGAAGCCGCCCACGTCACCGCCGACGAACGTCTCGCCCGAGAGCCCTAGCGATTGGTACATTGGCACACTTAAAGCCAGCGCGTCCCAGGTGCTGTTGGTGTCGCCGATCCACATGGTCGAGTAACGCTGGATGCCGGCGTAGGCGGCGCGCGTGATGACGTAAGGGCGTTTGTCGGGCGCGAGTCTTTCCAGGCCCTCGTAGGTCGCGCGCGACATCAGGAGCGCGAACGTGTTGCGGTTCTTGGCGTGCGTGGACTTCTCGCCCTCGTCGTGGCTGACCACGTCCATCTGGTTCTTGCCCGCCTGGTCTACGAAGTCAGACGGCTCATTCATGTCGTTCCAGATTCCGGCGACGCCGTTGTCGAGGTAGGCGCGGTGCAGGTCGCCCCACCAGCGCCGCGCTTCGGGGAGCGTGAAATCTACGAAGGCGCTCTCGCCGGGCCAGACGCGCGGGACGAAGAGCTTCCCGCCTTTGCGCTTCTGGAAGTAGTCCTTCTCCAGGCCCTGGTTGAAGACGTAGTAGCTCTTGTCCTGCGGCGCGAGTTCAGGGTTCGACGTCGCGGCGTCGCGCGCGCCCTTGTCGGGCGGCTGGTATTTGACGCCGGGGTCAACGATGGTGACGACCTTGACGCCCTGCCGCGCGAGGCGCTCGGTAAAACCTTTCGGGTCCGGGAAGCGGCTCGTGTCCCAGGTGAAGACGCGGTACTGCTGCATGTAGTCTATGTCGAGGTGGAGCACGTCGAGCGGGAGGTCACGCTCGCGGTACTGCCGCACGACCTCTTCGGCCATCGTGTCCGGGTAATAGCTCCAGCGGCTCTGCTGGTGGCCCAAAGCCCAGAGCGGCGGCAACTGGATGCGGCCCGTCAGCTCCGTGTAGCGCGTGAGAATCTTCTTCATCGAAGGGCCGTAGAAGAAGTAGTAGTTCATTTCGCCGCCCTCCGCGCCGAAGGAGGCGTAGCGCTGCGAGCTGCGGCCGAAGTCGAAATAGCTGCGGTAGCTGTTGTCGAAGAAGATACCGTAAGCCGCGCCGCGTTCGAGGCCGATGTAGAAGGGGATGGTCTGGTAGATGGGGTCTTTGCCTTCGGTGTAGCCGGGCGTGTCGGAGTTCCAGTTGACGAAGTAGCCGCGCCGCTTGTCCAGGCGCGCGGCCTTCTCGCCGAGGCCGTAGAAGTGCTCGTCGAAGCCTAGCTTCTTGGCGGCGGCGACGAAGGTTCCCGCCTTCGGGTCGAACATCATGGACTCGCGCACGCCGCGCGCGTCGTACATCATGGGGCGCTCGTCCGCGTTGATGACGCGCTTCGTCTTCGCGTCCCTGAACTCTATCAACAGGGGCGAGCGGCGGACGACCGCTTCGAGTTCGTCGGTCGAGATGACGACCGCGTCCGGCGTCTCCGTCACATTCCAGTTGATGCGGTCCCAGGAGAGTTTGTCTATCGCCCAGGAATGGTCCGTCGCGGGCAGCGCTTTGCCGAAGGAGGCACGGACGCGCACGAGGTCCGGGGCCAGAATCGAGAGGCGCACTTCGGAGCCGTCCCGGCAACTGAAGGTGACGGAGTCGTCGCCCTTCCTGAAACTGCTCACCGGGCCGATGGATTCCATGCCGCCCACGAAGTCCTGCGCGTCGGCCCCGGTCGAGCAGAGCACGATAGCCAGGCAGCAGAGCGAGAGAAGCGATCTGTTCATGTCAATCCTCGAAAGCAATAATGCGGAATGCGGAGTGATGAATGATGAATTAAAAAACAGATGTCATTAATTCATCATTCATCATTCATCATTCCGCATTTACTCAAACGTGTCCGTGAAGGCGATCTGCGCGGCCCCTAGGAGCCCTGCGTCGTCGCCGCACTCGGCGCGGACGATCTCGACGCGGCGGGCGGGGATGGGGAAGGCGCGCTCCGCGACCTGCTCGCGCACGTGGCCTATGAAGAGGTCCCAGCCCGCGGCCACGCCGCCGCCGATGACGATCATCTCCGGGTTGAAAATGTTGACGAGGCTCGCCAGGCCCACGCCCAGCCGGATGCCCATCTGACGGAAGACTTCGAGCGCCAACTCGTCGCCCTCGACCCCGCTCTTGTAAACGGCCGCCGCGGTCAACTCCTCGCTCGTGTGCAAAGGCGAGTTGGGGTAGCGCGGCCGGGCCTCGCGCGTCATGCGGATGATGGCCGTCGCAGAGGCGTAGACCTCCAGGCAGCCGCGGCTCCCGCACGGGCACGGCACACCGCCGAACGGCTCTATCCCGATGTGGCCCAATTCGGCCGCGGACCCGTCGATGCCGCGCCAGAGCTTGCGGTTGAGGATGATACCGCCGCCGACGCCCGTGCCGAGCGTGATGCAGATGATGGTCGCGCGCCCGCGGCCCGCCCCCATCCACATCTCGCCGACGGCCGCCGCGTTCGCGTCGTTCTCAAGGAGCGCAGGCCATTGCAACTCGCTCTGAACGGCCGCGGCGAGGCGGAAGCCGTCGAGGCAGGAGACGTTCGGGGCCTTCACCACGACGCCGCTCTCTATCTGCACGGTGCCGGGGATGGCGATGGACATGGCGCGAATGCGCGCGCCGCGGCTGCGGCTCTCACACTCGCGGGCCGCAGCGACGATGGCACGAACGATCTCGTCCGCCTTGTCAGCCTTCGGCGTAGGAATCTTCGTGCGCTCGTGGATGCGCCCCTGGTTGTCAATGGTCGCGGCGCGGAGGTTCGTCCCGCCCAGGTCTACGGCGATGACGAGCCCTTCGTCCGGCGCGCTGTCTGTTTTTTGGTGGTCAGTTTCCATGATGTCAGCCAGCTCTTCGGAACTTTTTTCGGTTAACTCAACCCTTTGCGCCTTTAGTTTTTACTTTGCGCCTTTGCGAGAAACAGCCGTTCGCGCAAAGGCGCAAAGACAAGACGTAAGGCGCAAAGGGTTGAGTGGTGGTTTTGGAAGTTGCTCTCAATCTCAATTCCTCTGTTTCAGATACCGGGCGGCGACGATGTCCGGCGTGTCCAGGTTGCGCCCCTCTTGCAGGTTGACGGCCAGGCGTATGAACTGTGCCATAGACCACGCGAGCGGTGTGGCCGAGCCCGTGCCCTCGCCGAATCGTAAGTCGGGCGTAGGGCTGACGGCCTTGTCCCACACCTGCTCTGGAATCATCCGTCCAGCGTTGGCGAACTTCATCATCGCGTCGAGCCGCCGGCGCGCAGACTCCTTATCACCCAGGGCCAATTCGTACTGCCCGCGCTCACCCGTCAGGAGAGTCCAGAGCCTTCCCTTCCCGGCGCGCGCGTCGTAGCGCCCGCCGTCGTCCCTCTCGCCGTAGGCGTCTCGGTTGTAGCGATACCACGCCTCGCCGTTCGGCGTCTCGATGCGCAGCACGCGGTCTACGACGGCGAGCGATTTCACGACGAGCGGGTCGTCCGCCGGCTTGACGCCCAGGCGGACGAACTCCAGAAAACCAGCGTCAACGATCTCGCGCTCGTCCCACGTCCCGCCGTTGCTGTTAATCTCAAGCGGCGCGCCGTCGTCCGCGTCCTCGTCGTCGGAGATGCGTATGTAGTAGCTCTTGGCGCCGTGCGGCCCGCTGCGCGTCGCCGTCCAGCTCTCGACCTTGCCGGCCCACTCGTCCGCCGCCGCCAGGTATTTTTTCTGCGAAGCGTCGTCACCATTGCGGTGCGCGATCTCCGCCGCGCAGACCAGCCCGGCGATCTCCGCCGCGATGGTCGAAGGCGAGTAGCCAGCCTCCTCCTCCCAACGCTCCTGCGGCGTCGCAGGCCCCTTGCTGATGAGAAAGTCCGCTGCGGGTTTGACGTTTTTGGCCCAGGTTACGTTATCCGTGCGCCCGAGCTGGTAGGCCAGGATGAGCGGGTAGGCGACCTCGTCCATTTGCAGACCGCCGCCAGCGGGCCGCCCGTCGAGCCAGGAGTTCTGCGGGAAGCTCCCGTCCGGCTTCTGCTGGACGGTGAAGAGATAGTTGAGCGCCCTGTCGGCCGCCGCCTTGTCGCCCAGAGCGATGTAGGCCGTCGCCACCTGATAGAGGTCGCGCGCCCAGACCGTGTGGTAGCCGCTGACGTTCGGCTCGTTGGCGTTATCGCCCCCACCCCAGGGCACAGACAAGGACGCGACGTTCGCCCCGCGATAGGTCTTGTCCTCGTGCGCCTTCAAAACCATCGCGGCCATGTCGAACTGCTTTTGGTGCTCCGGCTCGACGCGCCGCAGAGTCTTCATGTATTCATGCCAGCCGCGCTCGTACTCGGCCCTCGCACCGTCAAAACCCTTGACGACTGTCGCTTGCCCATTCTTAATCGCTTCGTCCGGGCCACGGCCGAAGCTGAGCACGAGGGTGAACCGCTCCGCCGGGCGCGCAGGCAATAGCGGCCCGAGTGAAACGCGCGCCGTCTGCACGACGTTACCGCTTGGCGCACGTCGATAAGGACTGACAGGGCCGCCCCGGCGCAGTTGTGTCAGCCCATCGCTCACGCCGAAATAACCGTTGACCACCTCGCCGAACCCTTTGCTGACGGTGAGGGCCGAAGCCTTGTCCGCGTCCGTTGCGACAAGCCAACTGCCATTCCTCAAAGCGGTGTCGTGCATTCCGCTGTTGTTGAGCGACGGGTCGTAGTAAACGTAGAGAGAACACTTGCACAGGCCGGGCGAGTTCCAACGAAAGTTCACGTCAATCAGGACGGCCGGGCGTTGCGGGTCGGCCACGTAAGTTTTCGTGATCTCGTAAGCGCGACTCTTCGCCGTGTTGATCTGCTTGAAGGTGAGAGCCTGCGGGTCGAGCGCCTCGATTCGGTGGTCAGTGTCTTCGGCCTCTGTCTCGACGCGCTTGCCGTCGTGGCTGACGACGACGAACTGTAGGAGTCGCACGTTGGCGACATCAACCGTCGGGTAATAGACCTCCGTCATCACCCCGCCGCCGAGCGTGAACCAGACTTTCGATTCGAGCGTGGCGCTCGTGCCGACTCCTTCTTTGCCCGCGCCCTCCCACTGCGCGTCGCGGCCGGGCGCGCCCGGCGCGAGATTGTTTGTCGTCTGAGCAAACAAAGGCTGGCCCAGAAGGCCGATGGTCAGACAGGTGAGCAGAGTTTTGAGCATGGGCTTGCTTCGTGGAGCAAGTATCTGCGGGCGGGTACATGCGGCCCCGCCTGAAGTCCGACTTCTATTCCCGGTCCGTCACGACAGCCCCGAAAGCTCCTCCGGCCCAAGTTTCAGGTCTGCCGATTTTTGAGGGGAATCAGCGGAAATAAGCTGTTTCTACCGGGGACTTAGCTTAACAGAGGCGCGCGGGAAATTTCCATTGAAATTTTCAGGGGCGGGTGTTATTTTGCCTGCACCGTTCCCAGAATTATCGCCCGTGCAGCAAATGCACGGCTGATTCCCCTGATTCTCTGAACTTGACTACTCTTTCGGGTAGCGTGTCATTTTCAATAATCAACAAAGATGGGGGCTATGTGTGTTAGCACACGGACGGCTGCCCTTCTGAGGTATTAAATCACCATTGAATTTAAAGCATGGCGGACGGCGAGAACCGGCGAACCTCTCCCTGACGCCAGAGTCGGAGCAGCTGTCATCTCTTTAACTGTTTCGACGTTGGGAGTGACCCGCTACCGCGCATCCGGCGAACCTCGTGTGAGCTGACGAGCACTGCGACGCGCCTTACACACATCCAGGAGGCTAATTCATGAATCACCATCTGCTTTCATTTCGCGCGGGCTTGTGTGGCCTGTTTGTGCTCCTGCTGTCTGTCACGGCCAGCGCCCAGTTCAGGGCCGGCGTACAGGGTTCCGTGACTGACGCTCAGGGCGGGACCATCGTGGGCGCAACCGTCACCCTGACCTTCAACGACACGGGCAAGACGCAGCAGACCACGACCAGCGACGATGGCTTCTACCGCTTCTCTGGGTTGCCGCCTGGCAGCTACACGCTCACGGTCGAACAGCCCGGCTTCAACAAGAAGACGTTCGAGAACCTGGCCATCAGCGCCGAATCGGTCGAGGGCGTGAACGTGACGCTGGACACGGCAGGCGTGTCGGCCGAGGTGACCATCACGGACACTATGACTCCGTCGCTCCAGACGGAGAACGCCAACCTCGACAAGGCGATTACGACGCAAGAGGTCAAACAACTGCCGCAGTTCGGACGCGACCCGTACGAGTTGACGCGCCTGACGCCGGGCGTCTTTGGCGATGGTGGACGCGGTGGCGCGGGCGGGGCCGTCAACCTGCCCAACCAATCCGGGCCGGGCGGCTCGAACCGAGGAATCTTCCAGACGGAGAACCAGCCCCAAATCTCCGCCAACGGCCAGCGCATCTCCGCCAACAACTACCAGATTGACGGCACGAGCGTGAACAGCCTGACGCACGGCGGCGCGGCTGTCGTCACGCCGAACCAGGAGTCCGTCAAAGAGGTGCGCGTCATCGCCAACACCTACTCGGCGGAGTACGGACGCAACTCCGGCGCGCAGGTCTTGACCGTCTCGCAGAACGGGACCAACGAGTTTCACGGCAGCGCGTTTCTGAAGAACAACAGTGCGGGGCTGAACTCCTTTAACAAATTCAACGGGCTCGACCCGAATCTGCGCCCCAATCCGAGGGCTCGCAATAACCAACACTACAACCAGTTCGGCGGCAGCATCGGCGGCCCGATTCCCTTCCCGCGCTTCGGCGAAGGGCCGCCCCCGGCCTTCGGTTTGGGTAGGAACAAGGCTTTCTTCTTCATCTCCTACGAGGGCCTGCGCCAGAACACGACCAACACCTTCACGGGCTTCGTGGAGACGGCCGAGTTCAGGCAAGCCGTCCTGGCCGCAAGGCCGGGCAGCGTGACGGCTGGCATCCTCGGCGCCGAAGGCATCGCGCCGCGCATCATCAGCGTCATCCCCGTCACCTGCGCTGCGGCCCGATTCCCGACCGGCGATTTTCGGAACTGCCAGCAGCTTCCCGGCGGACTGGACATCGGTTCGCCCGCGGGGGCGGCGGGCCAGTACCTGTCCTTCGGCAATGGCGGCCTGGCGGGCGGCGGCCTCGACGGCATTCCAGACATCCTGTTCGCAGAGTTCGCCGCGCCGCTGTCGAGCACCGGCAACCAGTACAACCTGCGCCTGGACTTTAATCTGACTGAGAAGGACACGCTCGCCTTCAGCAGTTACCTCTCTAAATTCCGCGGCGAGCAGGCAGACCAGGACGCGGGCGGCGGCGCGCGCCCGATGGCGGACATCACGACCGAGCCGACGAATGCGTTCGCGATGATCACGTACACGCGCGTCATCTCGCCGACGATGCTCAACGAGGCGCGCGTTAACGCGACGCGCTTCGCCTTCAACGAGATCGAATCTTCAAAGGGCACGAATTTCGGCCTGCCGCGTATAGAGATCGAGAACTTGCCGACCCCTAGCCGCATCAAGTTCGGGGCCGACCGCTCCGAGACGACGCCGGGCATCTTTGCCGAGAACACCTTCGAGGTTCGCGACACGCTGAGAATATCGGCGGGCAATCACGCGCTCAGTTTCGGCGGTGAGTATCGGCTGGAGCAGGACAACAACAACCTGATCGGCGGCGCGCGCCCGAAGTTCACCTTCGCAGGGCTCTTCAACTTCGCCAACAGCACGCCGCTCTTCTACGAAATCATGGTGGACCCGCGCACCGGCGGCCCGGCCGTCGCGCAGCGCTACTTCCGCAACAACAACTGGGCCTTCTTCGGCCAGGACGACTGGAAGTTCCGCCCGAACGTGACCTTCAACCTGGGCCTGCGCTGGGAATATTTCGGCCCGTTGACCGAGAAGGAAGGGCGCATCAGCAATCTGGTGCTCGGCGAGGGCGACCAGGCCCTGACGAACGCGCGCCTCGTCGTCAGCGATCAACTGTACCCGTCCGACAAGAACAACTTCGCGCCGCGCGTCGGCTTCGCCTGGAGCCCGAACAGAGTTTTCAGCATCGAGACGACGGACAAGCTCGTCCTCCGCGGCGGTTTCGGAGTCGCCTTCAACCGCATCCCTGTCGTCCTCTTCGCCAACTCCCGCGGCAACCCTCCGTTCTCAGGGCGCGTCGGCATCTGCTGTGGCACATCGGCCCAGGACTTCAGCACGCCTTTCGCCAACAACACGATCCTCTACGCGCTCGGCGCGAACAACGCGCCGTTCAGCTATCCGGCGAACCCTGCGCTCAGGCTGACGTTCAATCCGACGACGGGCATCCCGAACACTCAGGGGACGCCGGTCCAGTTAGAGGTCTGGGGCGCGCCGGCCGAGGTGCCGACCCCCTACGCCTACACCTACTCGCTTCAGGGACAGTACAGTTTGCCGGCCAACCTGACGGCGACGCTCGGCTACCAGGGCAGCACAGGCCACAAGCTCATGCGGCTGGTCAACCAGAGATTCTTCTACCCGGCTCCGGGAGACTACTTCGCCTCGAACGTCTTCTTCCCGACGCCGGACACCAACTCCAGCTACAACGCGTTGCTCGCGACGCTCTCGCGCCGCTTCGCCAAAGGCTTCCAGTTCGACGCCAACTATCGCTGGGCCAAAAGCATTGACATCGTCTCGAACGAGGCCCCGACGGCCGCGACGAACCCGACCTTCCCGCTGGACGTGCGGCAGGAGCGCGGCCCTTCCGACTACGACGTGAGGCACCACCTAGTCATCTCCGGCCTCTGGGAGTTGCCGATCTTCAGGAACCGCAAGGACGCGCTCGGCGCTATCTTGGGCGGATGGCAACTCAGCGGGATAGCCACTTTCCACACGGGCTTCCCGTGGACGCCGGTCATAGGCCAGTGCGCGTCCACGCGCGGCCCCTCGATCTGCCCGACGAGGCCGGCGGCCTACTTCGGCGGCGCGGGCGACGACACTTCCAACGATGCCTTCACCAACGGGACCAATTTCCCAGGCGGCGGGGCGCAGTTCTTTGACATCACGGCCCCGAACGGGCGGCTGCCGGGCGTCGGGCGCAACTCTTTCCGCGGCCCGAATTATCGTGACGTAGACCTGACCCTCGGCAAGAAGTTCGGTTTGGGCGGCTTCCTGAACGAGGCCGCAGCCTTCGAGTTGAAGGCGAATATCTTCAACGTCTTCAACATCTCGAACCTACAGCCCTTCGGCTTCAACACGTCGAGCACCATCGTCACGGACGTGCGCTTCGGCCGCGCCACGGGCGGACTCTCGGGCCGGGTGATAGAGATTCAGGGGCGCTTCAGCTTCTGAGTTTTCACAAACCCGGCGACGCGAAGGGGGTGAGCCTCAACCAGGGCTCACCCCTTCTTTTTGCGCATATCAAGAACCTGTCAAGGAGTTCCAGCGTCCTGCGCGGGTACACTTTCGCCCCCCACGTTTTGAGCCTCGTCGTCGTCGAGCGGTCGCTTCTTGCGCTCCTCTTCCAGCCGCTTGAAGAGGGCCAGTTCCCTGTCGGCTTCCTCCTTCCGCTTGAGCCGTGATAAGGCCATGAACAGTTGGTAATGGACTCCGGGGTTGCCGGCCTTGAGCGCCGCGCCGCGCTCCAGGACGGGAATCGCTTCTTCGTACCGCCGAGTTTTCACGAGCAGGCGGCCCAGGTCGTAATGCGCGTAAAAGTGCTTTTCGCCGAGCGCCGACGCGCGACGCAGCAACTTCTCCGCCTCGTCGTAGCGGCCTAGTTCCCCTACGATGAAACCTAATTGTGCCAGCGCGTCCGGGTTGTCCGGCCTGAGCGCGAGCGACTTGCGCAGCGCCGCCTCCGCCACGCCGTAGTTGGCGCGCCCGCGCGCGGCGATGCCGACGAAGTAGTGCGCCTCGGCCACATCTGGGAAGCGTGCCGCCGCCTGCTCAAAGATTTCGAGCGCGCGGTCGTAGAGGTTGAGCAGCATGTAAACGCCGCCGAGCCGGACGTGGTAAACGATTTTCGACGAATCCTGCGCGAGCGCACGCTCGTAAAACTCCTTTGCCTCCTCCGCGCGCCCCTTCTTCCTGAGCCATTCGCCGAGCATGAAATTGGCCTCCGGGAAATTGGGCCGTTGTGCCAGCGCCTTCCCCCAGAGTTCAGCCGCACGGTCGCCATCGCCGCGCGCGTCCGCGACCAGCGCCAGGTAATAGAGCGCGCTCGCGTCAGTGGGCGCGAGCGTCGCCGCGCGTTCGAGCGCGCCGGCAGCCTCGTCCAGTCGCTTGAGTTCGTAGAGCGCGACGCCCAGATTGAAGAGCACGGCGAAGGTGTTTGGGCTCGTCTCGTTCGCGCGCGAGAGCAGCGGGACAGCCCTCTCGTAATCGCCGAGCGTCACGTAGAGGAGGCCCAGGTTGAGCGTCGCCTGTGGATGGCCAGGGACTTCCTTCAACACCTTCTCGAAAGCTGCGGCCGCCTCGGCCCCGCGCCCCGTGCGCGCCAGCAGGACGCCGAGGTTGGCGAGCGCGCCTGGATTCCGCGGGCTCAGTTCGAGCGCCGCGCGGTACTCGCGCTCGGCCTCCTGCGGCCTGCCACGCTGATCCAGGATGGCCCCGAGCAGGTTGTGCGCGTCCGTGTTTCGCGGCGCGCTCTGTAAGACACGACGGATGATCGCCTCCGCGTCGTCACGCCTCCCCGCCTGCAAGAGGCTCACGGCCTCGCGCAACATCTCCATGACGCGGTCGCCCTCGCGCCCGCGCTGCGCGGGGACGCCCTGCGCCGCGAGCAGAACAAGCGCAGCCGACAGCAACACAGATAACATTCGCGAATGGGCCATAATAGAAGACTGCAATCGTGCGGCGCTGTAGTATACTGAACGCGCCATTCCCTAACAAAGTTATCCCACGCCGATGATGAGTCGCAGCCGCTTCAACTCTATAACGCGCGCTTTTGCGCTCCTGCTCCTCGTCTGCGCGTTCACCACCTTGAGCGGCGCGGCGCAGTCGGCGCATCGGCTCTCGGCGCGCGACGTGGCGCTGCTGGAAGATTTGGGCCGGCGCTCCTTCCGCTTCTTCTGGGAGCACGGCGACCCGCGCACGGGCCTCGTCCTGGACCGCGCGCACACAGACGGGACGCCGCCTGGCCCGGACCACCCCAGCCACAACATAGCGAGCAGCGCCTCGACCGGTTTCGCCCTGACGGCGCTCTGCATAGCTCACGCGCGCCGCTGGATCAAGCCCGACGAGGCGCGCGAGCGCGTGCGAGCGACCTTGCGCTTTTTCGCGGAGGGCGCGCCGCAGGAGCGCGGCTGGTTCCCGCATTGGATGGACAAACAGACGGGCGAGCGCCGCTGGCATAGCGAGTTCTCTTCGATTGACACGGCGCTCTTCCTCGGCGGTGTGCTGACGGCGCGCGGCTACTTTCGCGACGACCCGGAGATCGTCCGGCTGGCCACGCGGATTTACGAGCGCATCGATTTCCGGTGGATGCTCAACGGCCACCCGGCGCTGCTCTCGCACGGATGGAAGCCCGAGACAGGTTTCCTCAAGCCGCGCTGGGACACCTACAGCGAACATCTCATGCTTGACCTGCTCGCCATAGGCTCACCCACTCACGCGATCTCCCCGCAAACGTGGCGCGCGTGGCGACGCGATTACATCACCTTCGCGGACTACACCTACATCACGGGCGGGCCGCTCTTCATACATCAGTATTCACACGCCTGGGTGGATTTGCGCAACCGGCGCGAAGCCAGGCCGCCGCGCACAGACTTCTTCCTCAACTCCATCGCCGCGACGCGCGCTCACCGCCTCTTCTGCCTCTCGCTCGCAAAAGAGTTTCCCGGCTACACAGAAACGGTCTGGGGCATCACGGCTTCCGACAGCGAGAAGGGTTACGTGGCGTGGGGCGGGCCGCCGCGCGACCCCGCGATTGATGGGACGGTCGTGCCGGCCGCGCCCGGCGGCTCCCTGATGTTCACGCCGGACATCACGCTCGCGGTCCTGCGCGCGATGCGCGAAAAGTACGGCGAGCGAATCTACGGTCGCTACGGCTTCGCGGACGCCTTCAACCCCAACACGGGCTGGGTCGGCCCAGACGTGATAGGCATAGACGTCGGCATCACACTCCTCAGCGCCGAGAACCTGCGCACGGGAAACGTCTGGCGCTGGTTCATGCGCAACCGCGAAATCGGGCGCGCGCTCGAACTGGTCGGCCTCAGGAAATACAATGGCAGTAAGAGAGCCAGAAAAGTGAGAGCGGCGGCAAGCCCCGCCAGTGGCGAAAAATCATCAGACTTCAGTAATCACGTCTTATCCCCGTAGGGGATGAATATGATAGCCGGGGGCGGCGCAAACTCGCGTTTGCTTGCCCCCGGCTATCTTGTTAGACCCTTTCAGGGTCAGCCTGCGTCACTCTTCGTTCGCCCATCACCTGCCCCGTCTTCTTCGCGGCGAAGGCGCGCCGCCAGTCACCTCGAAACTCCCTTCCAACCCGCCGACGGAGCTATTGCCGACGAAGACCTTGAAGGCCCCCGGCTCGACGACGAAGCGCATCTCGCTGTTGTAAAAGCCCAGGTGTTCCGGGCCGAGTTTGAACTCTACGCGGCGCTTCTCGCCGGGTTGGAGCGTGACGCGCTCGAAGCCTTTCAGCTCGCGTATGGCGCGCGTCCGGCTCGACGCAACGTCCTGTATGTAGAGCTGCACGACCTCGTCGCCGGGGCGGCGGCCCGTGTTCTCGACCTCGACGCTCGCCGTCAACTGCCCCGTCGCCTGGACGCTCTGCGCGCTCAGCCGCAGGTCGGAGATACGGAACTGCGTGTAGCTCAACCCGTAGCCGAACGGGTAGAGCGGCGTGACCGGCACGTCCAGGTACTTCGACGAGTATTTGTTATTCGGGTCGGGCGGTCGGCCCGTCGTTTTGAAGTTGTAGTAAATGGGAATTTGGCCCACGTTGCGCGGGAACGTGATGGGCAGCTTGCCCCCTGGATTGACATCGCCGAAGAGCACGTCCGCGATGGCGTTGCCGGCCTGCGTGCCCGCGAACCATGTCTCCAGGATGGCCGGCGAATTCTCCGCCATCCAGTTGATCGTCAGCGGGCGGCCGTTCATCAGCACGACCGCGTAAGGTTTACCAACGGCGTGAATCGCCTGCACCAGCTCCATCTGCCTGCCCGGCAGATCGAGCGAGCTGCGCGAGGCTGCCTCGCCGCTCATGTCCGCGGACTCGCCGACGACGAGGACGATGAAGTCCGCGTCGCGCGCGCGGCGCACGGCTTCAACGAAGCCTTCGTTAGCCTCGCAAGGCACGTCGCAGCCCTGCGCGTAAGTGACGCGACCGTTTTGGCCCACGCGCGTACGAACGCCTGCGAGCACCGTCACGGCATCCTCCGCTTTCCCGTCGCCAGTCCAGTTGCCGATCACATCCTTCTGGCTGTCGGCGAGCGGCCCTATGACCGCAATCTTCATCTCGCCGCGCCCCTCCTTCTTAATCGGCAGCGTCTCGCGCTCGTTCTTCAAAAGCACCATCGAGCGGGCCGCGATCTGGCGGGCGGCCGCGACGTGCTCGGCGTTGAAGACGGCCGCGCGCTCGCGCGCCTCGTCGGCGTAAGGGTTGTCGAAGAGGCCGAGACGGAATTTGATTCTGAGGATGCGGCGCACGGCCTCGTTAATCGTCGCCAGAGAGACTTTGCCTTCGCGTATGAGCTGCGCGCCGTGCTTGTTGTAGAGCCGGCTGACCATCTCCATGTCCACGCCCGCGTTGACGGCCGCGCGCGCCGCCTCGGCTTCGGTCCCCGCCAGCCTGTGATTCATCAACTCGCGGACGGACTCGTAGTCGCTCACGACGAAGCCGTCGAACTTCCACTCGCGGCGCAAGATTTGTGTCAGCGTGAAGGGATTGGCCGAAGCGGGCACGCCGTTGAGGTCGTTGAAGGCGCTCATGAAAGTGCCGACGCCCGCGTCCACAGTGGCCTTGAAGGGCGGGAGGTAGACTTCGCGCAGGCGCACCTCGGACATGTCGGTCGTGTTGTAATCGCGGCCCGCCTCGGCCGCGCCGTAGGCGACCCAGTGTTTGGCGCAGGCGACGACGCGGTCTGAGGCGCTATAGTCCGCGCCCTGGAACCCGCGGACGCGCGCGCGCGCCAGTTCCTGGCCGAGATATGGGTCTTCGCCCGCGCCCTCCGCGACGCGCCCCCAGCGCGGGTCGCGCGCGATGTCCACCATCGGCGCGAAAGTCCAGTGAACGCCGGCAGCGCGCGACTCCTTGGCCGCGATGTAAGCTGAGCGCTCGGCTGCCGCGCGGTCCCAACTGCTCGACTCGCCGAGCGGGATCGGGAAGATGGTGCGATAGCCGTGTATGACGTCGAAGCCGAAGATGAGCGGGATTTTCAGCCGCGACTCGGTGACGGCGATGCGCTGCAACGCGTTGGTCTGCTGGACGCCGCGCACGTTCAAGGTCGAGCCGAGCAGGCCGCGCCGCACGAGGTCCGGGTGCTCGTCCTTGTAACGACCCTCGGCGTGCCCGTCCAACTGCTGAAGCTGGCCCAGTTTCTCTTCGAGCGTCATCTGCGCCAGCAGCGCGTTGATCTTCCTCTCAACGTCCGCGCCCCTGGACTGCGCGAGCGCCGGGACCGCCGAGACGACGAGGACGACCGCTAATATCAAAAATTTGAATCTGGCGAGTCTCATCTCAAGCCCTCCTTACCCTTAATCAAAGTCAATTCACTTCGCCGGGCGGCGGAAGATGCGGTAGCCCCAGGCGTCCAGAGCGAGGGCGGGCAGGCCGACGGTGCGTGTGCGCGCGGCGCGCTGCGCGGGCGTGGCGTCCGCCGGGAGCGGCGGCTGCGTGTCCGGCGTCACGTCCGCGAACCCCGCGCCTCCGCCCTCGACAAAGCCCGCGAACGGTTGGTTCGACAGGTTGACGGCGACCAGGATTTCTTCGCCGCCGTCGCGGCGCACGAAAGTGACGACGCGCGCCTCGTCGGAGTTGCGCAGCCAATGTAAGTCGCCGCGCCGGAGCGCCCCGCCAGACTTCCTGAGCGCCGTTATCTGCTTGTAGAAGCGCGGGAACTCCGGCCGCCGCTCGGCTATGGGCCAAAAAATCGGGAGCTTCTCGAAGAGCGCGGGCGCGCCTGACTCGGCCGTGTCGCCGGCCTCCATCCCGTTGTAGAGCATGGGCACGCCGTCAAGCGTGAACATCAGCGCGGAGGCGGCGAGCGCCCCGCGCTCGCCGAAGCGCGCGACGGCCCGCCGCTCGTCGTGGTTGTCCGAAAACCTCATGTGAAGCGCGCCGCGCGGAAACTTCTTCTGCTCCTCCTCCCAGGTCTGCCTGATCGCGGACGCGGGCTTCGTCCCCATCAGCACATCGGTCAGCGCGCCGTGCATGGGCCACGCGTAATCCAGATCGAAAGCTTTCACCAAGAGGTCAGGCTCGGCCCACTCGGCCAGCATGACGATGTCCGGCTTGACCTTTTCCAGCTCCGCGCGCGCTTGCTCCCAGAAGTCCGTCGGCACGAAGCCGGCCACGTCGCAACGGAAGCCGTCCAGGTCGAACTCCCTGACCCAGAACTTCAGCATCTCGATCATGTAGTCGCGCAACTTGGGGTTGCCGTAGTTGAGGTCGGCCACGTCCGCCCAGTCGGGCACGGGCGGGATGACTTTCCCGGACGTGTCGCGTGTATAAAAATCCGGGTGCTCCTTCATCAACACGTTGTCCCAGGAGGTGTGGTTCGCCACGATGTCTATGATGACTTTCTGCCCGCGCCTGTGAGCTTCGGAGACGAGCCGCTTCAAGTCCTCCTTCGTGCCGTAGTCCGGGTTGATCGCGTAGTAGTCGCGCACGGCGTAGGGGCTGCCGATAGTCCCCTTCTTCTTCTCCTGCCCCACAGGGTGAATCGGCATCAGCCACAGGATAGTGACGCCCAAATCCTTCAGCGCGTCGAGCCGCGCCGTCACGCCGTTGAAATTCCCTTCCGCCGAGAAGGCGCGCGGGAAGATTTCGTAGATCACGCCATCGCGCACCCACTCGCGCGACAGTCGCGCCGCCTCTTTCGAGAAATCACGCGGCGCGGGCTGCTGCGCCCTCGCGGCCGGGACAGAGAAGAAGAAGCTGACGGCGAGCGCGGCGCACAGGCCCGCGGCGTAAAGACGCGAGACCTTCTTCCGGGCGGTTGTTCGTGTTGAAGCCTGGGCGTTGTTCATCTCTTTTATTTCTCGTCGATCAGCCCCGTGCTCGGCACCGGCTGTGCAGACAACGGCGGTGTCACCTGTTCGTGCTCGTCGGCTTCGAGGACTTTCCCGACGGGGACTTTATCCGAAACGTCGCGGACGAACGTGACGCACAGGGCCGCGATCAGCAGGAAGACGCCTCCGGCCATCACGACGTAAAGCGGGGCCTGCGGGCTGTCCGGCCCGAAGAGCCTGCGGATGACGGGGCCGAACGAGAACGAGGCGACGATCTCCGGGATGACGATGAAGAAGTTGAAAATACCCATGTAGACGCCCATCCGCGCGGGCGGCAGCGAGCCCGACAGAATGGCGTAAGGCATGGACAGGATCGAAGCCCAGGCGATGCCGACCCCGACCATCGTCACCAGCAGGACGTTCTTGTCCTGTATGAAGTAGGAAGAGAGCAGGCCGATGGCGCCGCAGACGAGCGCGATGACGTGGACCGTCTTGCGGCTGGTCTTGCGCGCGAGTGGCGGCAGCAGGAAGGCGATGGCGAAGCACGTAATCGAGTAGACGGCGAAGGCTATGCCGCCCCACGCCTGCCCGTCCTTGAACACACGGTCGTCGGAGTTCGCGGCGTGGAAGACGTGATAAGAGGTCATCAGCCCGAAGAACATCCACATGCAGAAGAGCCCCAGCCAGGTGAAGAACTGCACGACGGCGAGCTGCTTCATCGTCTGCGGCATCTCGCGCATGGCCGAGAAGATTTCGTTCAGCCCCGCGCGGATTCCTTTATGCTCGCGCCGCCTGCGCTCAAACTCCTGCATGTCGTCGGGCGGGTATTCCTTCGTCGTGAAGACAGTCCAGAGCACGCAGAGGAGAAAGGCCGCCGCGCCGATCTTGAAAGAGTAGGTAACGCTCGGCGGGATGTCTCTGAAGGTTTGGCCCGAAGCCTTGGCCGCGTCCGCGAGGCGCTGGTACTCTGCGTCCACGCCCTGGCTGCGGAAGATGTATGGGAGCACGTTGGCGAGCGTCGCGCCGATGCCGATGAAGAAGCTCTGCATGACGAAGCCGGCGGTGCGCTGGTCCGTGTTGAGCTTGTCGGCGACGAAGGCGCGGAACGGCTCCATCGAGACGTTGATCGAGGCGTCCAGAATCCAGAGCAGGCCGGCGGCCATCCAGAGCACGGGCGAGTCGGGCATGAAGAAGAGGGCGATGCTGGAGAGAATCGCGCCGACCAGAAAGTACGGGCGGCGGCGGCCCAGGCGGTTCCACGTCCGGTCGCTCATGGAGCCGATGACGGGCTGCACGAGGAGGCCCGTGACGGGGCCGGCCAGCCACAGAATCGGGATGTCGTCCGGGTTCGCGCCGAGGTAGGTGTAGATGCCGCTCATGTTGGCGAGCTGCAACCCCCAGCCGAACTGTATGCCCATGAAGCCGAAGCTCATGTTCCAGATTTGCCAGAAGCTCAAACGCGGTTTCTGCTGCATGACCAGACTCCTTAAAATGATGAATGAGGAATGATGAATGATGAATTAAAGACTTTTGTTTTTTTATTCATCATTCATCCCGCAAAGTTCATCGTTTGTATAAGTTAATGTCTTCGAGCACCACGTCGCGGTCGAGTGAGAGTGCGAACATCAGGGCGCGCGCCATGTTTCGGACGTGGATGGCGTCCGCGCGCGGGCTCTCATCTTCGCCGGTGTGCTCGACATCGACGAGGCCGGGACAGAAGTTGAAGACGCGGACGTTCGCGCCCGATTTGCGCACGTCGTCGCGCAGGGCCTCTGCGAAGCCGAGCAGGCCGAACTTGGAGGCGCAGTAGGAGGGCACGTCCGCGTAGCCGTGCTTGCCGGCCTGCGACGAGACGTTGACCACGTCGCCGAAGTCCTGCGCCAGCATCACGGGCAGCGCCGCGCGCACGAGCCACATCGCGCCGCGCAGGTTCGTCTCCATCACAGTGTCCCAACCCTCGTCCGTGATCTCCGCGACCGTCTCCGGCACGGCCAGGCCCGCGTTATTCACGACCACATCGACCGCCCCGAAACGCTCCACGGCGTAGCGCACAACGCCCTCAGTCTCTTCGCGGCTCCTCACGTCGAACGCGTACGGGAAGACGCGCTCGGCGTCCACCTTCGCGTTCAACTCGTCGGCCGATTGCCTTAACGTCTCCTCGCGCCGCGAAGCGATAAGGACACGAGCGCCCGCCGCGGCCAGGGTTTGCGTGAACGCGCGCCCGATGCCCGTGCCGCCGCCCGTGATGATGGCTACCTGCTCGCTGAAAGGTTTGCTCTTATTTTGGGCCACAGGTTTTTCACCGCACCGTCAAGACGCTCGCGCTCTTCTGGGGCAGCGTCAGCTTGATTCTCCCGTCCGCGACGCGCACGTTTTGTGAAACTTCGAGTCTATCTGTCAGGCGCGCGCCGTCTTCGAGGTTGGCGCGCGCGGTGTCCAGGTCGAAAGTCGCGGGCTTGGTGTCGTTGTTGATGACGACGACGACCGCCGCCCCGCGAGTCGTGCGCGCGTAGGCGTACTGTTGCGGCGCGACGTGCAGGTTGACGAGCGCGCCGCGCCTCAGCGGCTCAAGCTCCGCGTGCAGCCGGTTCATCTTCCGCACGTGCTCGAAGAGGTCTTGCTCTTCGGCGGTGCGCCCTGCTTTCGTGAAGGCGTTGCGGCGGTCGCCGGGAAAGCCGCCGGGGAAATCCTGGCGCGCGGCCGGCTCGTCCACGCCGGCCATGGCTATCTCGTCGCCGTAGTAGAGCTGCGGGATGCCACGCGTCGTGAGCAGGAGCGTGTGTGCCAGTTTCAAGCCGGTGACGGTCGCATTCGGCTCGCTCATGAAGCGCTTGTCGTCGTGCCCGCCGAGCAGCGTGACCAGGATTTCCGGGTTCTCGTAAATGTAATCCTTCGCCAGCGCCTTGGGCACTTCGTCCAAATTCTTCCCCTCCGCGAAGGCGTGGCGAATCTGGTAGAAGAGCGGGAAGTCGAGCAAGGTGTCGAGGCCGGAGTCGAAGCCGTCGAAGCGCGCCTCGCCGCCCTGGAAGAAGGCGACGTGAACCTGATCGCCGTCCTTGACCTCGCCGACGACGCGAAAGTCCGGGTACTCGTGTTTAATCGCCGCCGTCCATTTGTGCCAGAAACTGTTCGGGACGTACTGCCAGGTGTCCTGCCGTATGCCGTCCAGGCCGGTCACGCCGATCCACCAGAGAGTGTTCTGTATGAGGTAACGCTCGACCTCTTCGTCGTGCTGGTTGAGGTCTGGAAGGAAGTTGAGGAACCAGCCCTCCATCGTCTCGCGCCTGCTCTTCTCCTCTGCGCGCGGGTCGTGCAGCACCCAGGTCTGGAAGACGTTCGCCAGGTGGTTCTCCTTCGTCCCGTTGTACCAAGTGGGCGTCGGCGAGTCTTCGACCCAAGGGTGATAGGGGCCTGTGTGATTGGCGACCTGATCTTGAATGAGCTTGATGCCCTGTTTGTGCGCCTCGTCAACCAGCTCGCGCAGTTTGGCGAGTGTGCCAAAATGTTCCTCGACGCCGTAGAAGTCTATGGCCCCATAGCCGTGGAAGCCCGTGGTCGTGCCGCCCTCCTTCTTCTCGATCTCGTCCGGGTGGTTGACGTTGTCGTACCAGGGCGTCAGCCAGATGGCGGTCACGCCGAGGTCTTTGAGATAGGGGAGGCGGTTGATGACGCCTTGAAGATCGCCGCCGTGGTAACGGAATTTGTGCGCGCGGTCGTAGAGGCCGCGCGACTGCGGCGGGTCGTTATTGTTCGGGTCGCCGTCGCTGAAGCGGTCGGGCATAATGAGGTAGATGACGTCGTCCGGCGAGAAGCCCTGGAAACGCCCGGCGCGAGCGAGCGGCTGTGAGATTTCAAACGGCGCGTCCGCCACGCCACCGCTCGTTGTCAGACGCAACGCGCGCCTTCCCGGCCTCGCCTGCGGGTCGATCACGACGTCCACGAAGACGTAAGTCCCAGCCGCGTTGACCCGCGTCAGCCCCGTCGTCAATCCGTCGCCCACGGCCGCGACGCGCGCCCCCGTCAGATTGCGCCCGCGAATCAGTACCCGTACAGGATTAATCGAATGCCCCGCCCACCAGTTCGGCGGCTCCACCTTGAGGACTGTAGGAGAGTTCTGCGCCGAGCAAGTTGAGACAAAAATGAATAGTAGAGTGACCAGCCCCGCGCCGCGCGTGAATGTTTTGAAAAGGCTCTTTCTCATTTAACCTTGTCTTCAGGCTTGTGCGCCCGCCCGTAAAGCTCTGTCAGTTTTTTCAAACGCTCTCCAATTTCCGGTGTCAGCGCGCCAGCCTTGTAGCGCCAAGCCCAGTTGCCGGTGGTGCTGTTGGGGAGGTTCATGCGCGCTTTGGCGCCGAGGCCGAGGAGGTCTTGGAGGGGGACGACCGCTGTGTCTGCGACCGAGGCGAGGACGGTGCGGATGAAATCCCAGTGAATCTCGCGGGCGTCCGAGTCCAGGTACTCTAAGCAGAATTTGCGCTCGCGCTCAATCTGCGCCTCGTCGCGGGTGGAGCCCGCGCCCGCCACGCTCGTGAACCAGCCGACCGTGGTGTCGTTGTCGTGCGTGCCCGTGTAGACCACAGAGTTCTGGACGTAGTTGTGCGGCAGGTCCTGGTTTTTGGTGTCGCCGCCGAAGGCGAATTGCAGGATGCGCATGCCGGGCAGGCCGAAGTCGTCGCGCAGCGCCTCCACGTCGGGCGTGATGACGCCGAGGTCCTCGGCGATGATGGGCAAATCGCCGAGCGCGTTCCTGATGGCCGTGAAGAGTTCGCGGCCTGGGACTTCGACCCAGCGCCCGCGCTCGGCCGTCTTGTCGCCGCCCGGAATCTCCCAGCTCGCCGCGAAGCCGCGGAAGTGGTCAACGCGGACGATGTCGAAGATGTCGAGCGTGGCGCGCACGCGCTCGATCCACCAGCGGAAGCCGTCGGCGAGCATGCGGTCCCAGTTGTAAATCGGGTTGCCCCAGAGCTGGCCCGTCGCGCTGAAGTAGTCGGGCGGGACACCGGCGACGACCAGGGGGTTCCCGGCCTCGTCGAGCTTGAACTGGTCCGGGTTCATCCACACGTCGGCCGAGTCGCGCGCGACGAAGATGGGGATGTCGCCGACGAGTTTTATCCCGTGCTCGTGCGCGTAAGTCTTGAGCGCGGCCCACTGGCGGAAGAAGAGGAACTGGTAGAACTTTTGTGCGGCGACGGCGTCGCGCAGGCGC
The DNA here is from genome assembly GCA_963848875.1 of uncultured Acidobacteriota bacterium. Classification (GTDB taxonomy): domain Bacteria; phylum Acidobacteriota; class Blastocatellia; order Pyrinomonadales; family Pyrinomonadaceae; genus QHXM01. The sequence continues at coordinate 125,997 of CAWKFJ010000004.1, read as the reverse complement.
TCGCGCGCGGCGGCGAGCGCACGCGGGTCGCGTCGCGCCAGCTCGGGCTCCCACTCATTCCAGGCAAGGCCCCCCTGCGCGTCCTTGAGCGCGCGGTAGAGCGCGTAGTCGTCTAGCCAGCCGGAGGCTTGATGAGAGAAGCGCTCGAAGTATGCGTGCAGGCCGCGGTCGGCCGTCTGCTTGAAGCGCTCGAAGGCTTTTCTCAGGAGCGCGTTCTTGAACTCGATGGCCCCGCCGAAGTCTACCTGCTCTTCGGAGAAGATGGGCGCGCGCGCGAGGTCTTCGGGGCCGAGCAGCCCTTCCGAGACGAGTCGCTCAGGGCTGACGAGCAGGGTGTTGCCGGCGAAGGCGGAGAAGCATTGGTAGGGCGAGTCGCCGTAGCCTGTCGGCCCGAGCGGGAGCACCTGCCAGAGGCTCTGGCCGCTCGCCGCCAGGAAGTCCACGAACCTGTGCGCCTCGTCGCCGAGGTCGCCGACGCCGAAACGTCCGGGCAGGCTGGTCGGATGCAGAAGGACGCCGCTCGATCTGGGGAAGCTCACAAGCCCCCTCCTCGAATATTTAAGTTGAATTTCGTTAAGTCTGTAACCGGCAGTATAACCCAAACAGCCCGGAACCAGGCATTCTTATTCAAGCTTGTAAGCCGCGGCCGTCTTCGCGCCCACAGCGAAGACGAGATTGCCGCCCGCGGCGTTGACCCTGTCACGCGCGACGAGGAGCGGAACCAGTTGCGCAGACTCGCCCGATTCTAAAAACGAGATTGGCACAGTGGCCCGCTGCGGAGTCGCCGAGCGGTTGATGGCGACGACGATTGTTTCATCCCCATCGCGGCGCGCGAAGACGTAGAGGTCGTCACTGTAGACGAGGTCGATAGTGCGGCCGTGGCGCAGGGCCTTGTGTTCGCGCCGCAGGCGAATCCAGTCGCGCGTCCACTCGTACATGCGCCGCTCGGTGGGGGTGCGGCCCGCCTGTGTGAAAGCGTCGCGGGCGTCGCCGGGGAAGCCGCCGGGGAAGTCGCGCCGGTTATCGGGATCGCCGCCGCCCTCCATAGCTATCTCGTCGCCGTAATAAAGCTGCGGGATGCCGCGCACAGACAGTAGAAACGCCGTGTGCAACAGAGCGCCTTCGAGCGTCATGCCCTTGACCGACATCGTCCGCTCGACATCGTGGTTGTTAAGCATCGTCGTCAGCCGCGCGGCTGCGGGGTAGTTCGCGTCGTACTTCATGGTGTCGCGGAGGTGGCGCACGGGCTTCTTGCCGGCGAACACGTCGAGCGACGCCTGCCAGAGTGGGAAGTCGAAGACGGAGTCCAGTTCTGTGTCCACGCCGTCCCAGCCGTTGCGCCCGCCCATGAAGAAGGCTGTGTGCGCGGGGTCGCGGTCGAAGACTTCCCCGACCATCCACATACGCGGGTACTGGCGGCGTAAGGCGAGCGACAGCTCACGCATGAAGGGGCGCGGCATGTACTGAATCGTGTCCTGGCGCACGCCGTCCAATCCCGTGACGCCGATCCACCAGAGCGCGTTCTGTATCTCGTAGCGCGCGACCTCAGGCTCCTCCTGATTCATGTCCGGCAGCGCGTCGTTGAACCAGCCGTCGAGCGTCGGGCGTCGTTCCTCTGCGGCGGCGTTGGGCGAGAGCAGCAGGTCGCCGCGGAAGGGGCTTTGCAGGTGGCGCGCTGGTGTGCCGTGATACCAGTTGTCGAGCGGCGGGTCCGCGGACCATGGGTGCTGTATGCCTACGTGGTTGGCGACCTGGTCTTGAATGACCTTGATGCCGTGCTGGTGCGCCTTCGTGACCAGCTCGCGCAAGGTCTGCAAGTCTCCGAAGTGGTCTTCGACCGCGTAGTAGTCGATCGCGTGATAGCCGTGATAGTTCGTGTTCGGGCACCAGGGGCGGTCGCACGCGTTCACAGAGTTCGGATTGTCGTACCAGGGATTGAGCCAGAGCGCGGTCACGCCCAGCTCTTTGAGGTAGGGCAGGCGGTTGATGATGCCGCGCAGGTCGCCGCCGTGGAAGGCGCGCGAATTCTTGCGGTCGAAGGCTTCGCGCGGCGAGCCGGGGGGCGCGTCGTTCGACGTGTCGCCGTTGCTGAAGCGGTCGGGCATGATGAGGTAGATGATGTCGTCGTTGGTGACGCCCTGAAAGTTTGCGGCCGTGTCGAGCGGCGTTTCGAGGCGGAACGGGATGGCCGCGCGCCCGGCCGCCGTCTCCACGCGCAGGGGGTAGTCGCCTGGGCTCGCGGCGGGGCTGACGTGGACGCTGACGAAGAGATAGGTCCCGGCCGGATTGACGACGACGGCCGAGGCGGTCGTCTCGGGGCGCGTGGCCGTGACACGCGCGCCGTGCAAGTTCGCGCCGCGGACGAGCAGCCGCACGGGGTTGATCGTGTGGCCGGCCCACCACGACGGCGGCTCGACTTTCGAGACGGCAGGCGCTGTTTGCGCCGACGCTGTCATGCCGGCGAGCGCGCACCAGAGCGCCGCGAAGATGACGGCGGCAAAGCCGCGACGGCTACTGCGGCGAGCTGTTGAGTATCTGTTGTGTGCGGAGCCTCTCATCCATTATCCGTTCCTGTGTGACCTGTTTTTCCAGAGCTTCGAGTCGCTTGAATTCCGCGAGCGCCGCGTCGGCCTTCTCTTTATCCTTGAGCCGCGTGTAGGAGAGGAAGAGCTGGTAGAACGCCTGCGTGTGCGCCGGGTTCTCCGCGACTACGCGCCGCAGGCGCTCGACCGCTTCGTTGTAGTCGCGGCGCTTGAGGGGCACGCGCGCGAAGTCGTAAAGCACGGGCGCGTTCTTCGGGTCGAGCGCGATGGCGCGCTTCAAAGGCGCTTCGGCCTCGTCGAGCCGGCCCTGCTCGATGGCTATGTAGCCGAGGCTGGCGAGCGCGTCCACGTTGTCCGGGTGCTTGGTCAGGAAACTTTCGAGGCGCTGGCGCGCTACGTCGAAGTTGCCGGCCGCGCGGTGGGCCGTGCCCTGCCAGTACTGTATGTTCTCGTTCGCGGGGTCGAGTGTGGCCGCCAGGTCGAAGTCGGCTGCCGCCGCGGCCCACTCGCCCTTGCGATAGTTGGCGTCGGCGCGCGAGAGCACATAGGGCGCGTGCTTCGGCTCGATCTCCATCGCGCTGCCGTACTCGTCGATGGCCCCCTCCCAGAAGCCCGCGCGGAAGTATTCGCGGCCGAGCAGGTAGTGGTAGTTGGCGTTCTGAGGCTGGCGCTCGACGGCGTGCTTGAACTCTTCGATGGCGTTCGTCTGGTCGCCGCGCTCGCTGGCGATGAGGCCCAGGCGGAAGTGAGTCTCGGCGGGGCCGGGGTTGAGGTCCGCGGCCTCGGCGAGGAAGCGCGCAGCCTCTTCGTCGCGGTCAAGGTTGTAGAGCGCGACGCCCAGGTTGTAGAGCACCTCGTAGGTCCGCGGCTGTAGCTCGTTGACGCGGCCGAAGAGGCGCGCGGCGCGCTCGTAACGCTTGTTCTCGGCGAGCGCGGTCGCAAGCGTGAAGAGGCCGCGGGCGTCGCTGCCGACGGCGCGTTCGAGGAGGTCAGCGGCGGCGTCCGCCTCAGTCGCGCGGTCGGCGCGGTAGGCGACGTGCAGGAAGGCGAAGGCCAGTTGCAGGTCTTCGGGCGCGGCCGTGCGCGCGCGCGCGAAGTGGTCGGCCGCCCGGCGGAAGTCGCCCGCGCTCGCATAGAGCGAGCCCAGGTTGTAGTGGGCCTGGACGTGGCCCGGCTCGATCTTCAAGACCCGATCGAACTCGGCGATGGCCTCGGCGGTCTTGCCGCGCCCGGCCAGCATCCGTCCCACGTTGTTGCGCGCGCCGGCGAAGTTCGGGTCGAGCCTGACGGCCAGGTTGAATTCGCTGAAACTCTCGTCGGCGCGGCCGGCGCGGTCCAGGATGACGCCGAGGACGTTATGCGCGACCGCGGAGCGCGGGGCCGCCTGCACGGCCTGACGCGCGCTGCGCTCGGCGTCCGCGAGCGCGTTCTTTTGCAGCGCCTCGACGGCCGCGTCGAGCGCCGCCTTCGCCGCCGCGGGCAGTTCCCCGCCCCCTGATTGCCCCCCACGCGTCACGCGCTGCGCGCTCACGGATTGGCACAGAACGAAAGACAGCAGGCACAAGAACACGAAGAGACAACGGAGACGAAGCCGCCGCCGCAATCTTTCGAGTTGGATGAAAGCTCTGACCATTGCTCTCTTACGTGTATAGGTCAGTACCGCAGGCGGTACTGACTTTTACTGCCTGGGCTTCGTGCTCGTGCGAAACTCGGTGTTGAGTTGTTCGACGATGGCGAACTCGCGCGCGGCCTCTTCGGCGCGGCCGGCGCGTCGGAGGGCGAGGCCGAGCTGGTAGTGCGCGTCCGAGCGGCGCGGGGCGAGCGCAACGGCCTTTCGCAAAGCTTCGACTGCCTCCGGGAAATTCTCGCCGAGCGCGAGCGCGCGTCCCAAGGCCCAATGCGCCTCGAAGTTGTTCGGTTCAAGCGTGACCGCGCGCCGCAAAGCAGTGACCGCCTCCGCTGTCTTCCCCTGCTTGACGAGGAGCGCGCCGAGGCCCAATTGGCCCACGGCCGATTGCTCGTCCATCTTGACCAGTTCCTGGTACTGCTCAAGCGCCGCCTCTGACTCGCCCGCGGATTCGAGCGCGGTGCCCAGGAAGAAGCGCGCCTCCTGGTGGCGCGGGTTCAACTGGGCCGCGGCGCGCAAATTGGCGACCGCGCCCGCGAAGTCTTTGAGCGCGTACTGCACGCGACCCAGGTAGAAGCGCGCGTCGAAGCTGTTCGGGTTGAGCGCGACCGATTGCGCCAGCGACTCGGACGCCTCCTCGTTGGCGTCGCCGCGCGCGGCCAGGATGACACCGAGCAGCGTGTGCGCCTCGACCGCGCCAGCGTTGATGCGCAGGGCGCGGCGCGCCTCGCCTTCGGCCTCGGCAGCCTTGCCGGCGTTGAAAAGAGCGAGCGCGTGCAGGTAGGCCGCGTCAACGGCCTCGTGGTCGCGCCGGGCCAATTCCGCGAAGGTCTCGACGGCTTCGGGCCACCGTTTGAGCTTGACGTAGGCTAGCCCTAAGTCCTGCCACGCGCCCAGGAGCGAGGCGTCGCGGCCGAGCGCCTCTTTGAAGTCCTTAACGGCCGCGGCGAGGTCGTCGCGGTCGGAGGCCAGGAGCGCGCTGACGTAGAAGACGCGCGGGTCCGAGGGGCGCGCGTCGCGCAGGAAGTCCAGTTGGGTGGACGCTTCGGCGCGGTTGCCGAGCGCGCGGTAGGCCGCGATCAACTCGAAGCGCACGTCGTACTGGCGCGGGTTCAATTCCACGGCGCGGCGCAGATGCTCGGCCGCTTCCACCAACTGCTTCGGGTCGCCCAGGCGGAGCAGGACGCGGCCGAGCTGGTGGTGGGCCATAAAATTCTTGTCGTCGAGCTTGAGCGCCGCGCGCTCGGCCGCGATTGCTTCGTCCACGCGCCCTAGCTTCCAGAGCACGTAGCCGAGGTTGGCGTAATATTCGGCGTTCGCCGGCTTGAGCGAGACGGCGCGGCGCAGGTCTTCGTAAGCCTCCTTGTACTTGCCGAGCCGCACGCGCGCGGCGGCGCGCAGGTTGAGCGCCTCAGTGTCGTTGGGGTCCGTGGAGAGCTTGGCGTTGGCGTCCGCTTCGGCGCGCTCTGCGCGCATCTCGGGCGTGCTGAAGCGTTCGACGTGCGAGCGCGTTGGCGTGGCGGACGATGACGGCCCAGGCTCCTGCGCGGGCACGACCGCGGCGCAAAGCAGGACGGCGGCGAAGAATTGGAACAGACGAGCCATCGTGCGAACTGGACGAGCTTTCGGGGAAGAAACGGATTCTAACAAAAGACGACCACACGCGCGAGCGATGGTCGTCCTTCGTGAGAATTCGTGGCGGCGGCCAAACGCCCCGCCGCCACGGCCCTTAATTTACATGCACCGCTTAGAAGAGAATCTTGAAGCGGTACTGAACCACGCGGCCGGGGTAAGCGCCGTCGAAGCGACCGAACGCGCCCGGATCGTTCACGTTGTTGTTAGGCACCGTGAGATTCGTGTGGTTGAAGGCGTTGAACAGCTCGATGCCGATCTGCATCCTGGTGTCTTCGGTGAACGGCAGTCGCGCGTTCTTGAAGAACGATAGGTCCGTGTTCCAGATGGCCGGGCCACGGAAGGAGTTGCGGCCGAGGTTGCCGAAGCTGACCACCTGGCCCGCCTCGTTGGTCACGGAGGTGATGCCGACGGCGGTCGAGAAAGCCGCCGGGTTCAGGTAGCGATCCGTGGCGACGCCTGAGAACGGGTCGCCGACGAGCGACGGACGGATGAGCCCGCACTGACAAACGACGCTGAACGGGAAGCCGGAGCGGCCGCTGACGATGACGTTCATCTGCCACCCGCCGAAGACGGCGTTGGAAATGCCGCCCTCATTCAGGAAGCGCTCCCCCTTGCCGAACGGCAGGTCGATGATCGCGTTGGCCGAGAGCAGGTGGCGTATGTCGAGCACGGAGTTGCCGCGGTCGAAGTCCAGGTCGAACGGGTGGACGGGGCCGTTGCGGCCCTGGTTCTTACTGTCGCCCAGGCCATTGAAGACGCCCGTCGCGTTGTCAATCGTGTGCCCCCAGGTGTAGGAAATCTGCCCCTGTATGTTACGCGAGAGACGCTTCTGCAACTGCATCTGCAAGGAGTCGTAACTGGACTCGGCCGCGTTCGAGTAGAGCAGGACGCTGCCGATCAGGTCGCCCGCGAGGTTGCGCGCGATGCCCTGCCCGCCGTTGCCCTCCTGGAAGGTGGCGAGCAGATTACTGGAGCGGTTGCCGACGTAGCCGACATCAATCGACCAGTCGTCCGCGAACTGGTACTGGAAGCTCATCTGGAACTGGTGAACCATCCCGTTGCGCTGCTTGCGGTCAACGGTGAAGAGGCTCGTCCCGGCCGGCACGTTGACGGGGTCTATGCCCTGCGTGATGACGGGCGGCCCCTGCGCCAGCGTGAACAGGGAGAAATTGATGTTGGTGAACGGCGGGTTGCGCACGCCCGGCGGGTAGTCCACGCCGTCGAGTGTGTAGAGCAGCCCGTAGCCGCCGCGCAGGATCAACGTCTTCTCCTTATTAACCGAGTAGGCGAAGCCGATGCGCGGGCCGAAGTTGTTCTTGTCCATCTCGACGAGGCGGTCGCTGCTGTTGCCCGCCACGATGACTTGCCGCTCTTCGGGGAAATAGTAGCTCAGACGCCCGTCGGCCTCGGTCGGGGCCGTCGGCCCCGGCAGCAGGTCGTAGCGCAGGCCGAGGTTGAGCGTCAGCCGGTCGTTGACCTTCCAGTCATCCTGGACGAAGAGGCCGTACTCCTGCATACGCAGGTTGAACGGGCCGCCGATGGTGCGGCTGCGTTGGGCGAAGCCCGGCAGGTCGAGCAGCATGTCGCCTTGGGCGTTGCCGGTGTTGCCGTCGCCGAACCCGATCTGCCCCTTCTCGGCCCCGGCGCAGCCGCCGCAGACCGTGTTGAGGTAGCGGACGCGCGCCTCGCCGCCCGTCTTGATGATGTGGGCGCCCTTGATGATCGTCAGCGTGTCTGCGAAGTAGGGGTTCGTGCTCTTGGCGCGGAAGAGGCCGCCGTCGCCGAGGAACTCGACGAAGCCGGTGCCGGTCGTGCCCAGACCGATGCCGCCGGAGGTCTCTTCGTTGCCGAGGTTGGAGTTCGGGATGCCGACGTCGCTGCTCCAGGTCTCGCTGACGCCGCACGCGCCGAGGACGCCGCAGTTGTTGATGCCGATGTTGATTTTGGTCAGGCCGAAGCGGAACTCGTTGAGCAGCGTCGGGCTGAAGGTGTGCGTGTCGGTGATGACGAGTTGGCGCGTGTTGCCCACCTCCTCGCCAGCGCCGAAGCCGGCGGTCGGGAGACCCGGCGCTCCGGTCACCTCGACGGGGAAGAAGTTCTCGCGGACGTTCTTCAATTTCTGGTTGTTGAAGCGCCCCGTGAGCGAGTTGTTTTCGCTGATGCGGTGGTCAATCTTGATCCCGAAGTTGTCGATCACCTCGCGGTTCTGGCGGAGCGAGGCGTAGTTCGGGGTCCCCTGGCTCGGGCACAGGATGTTCCTCGTCGGGAGCGGGTAGAGCGCTAGGATTCTGCGCGCGATGTCGCTCTGGCGCCCCTGCGGGATGGTGAGCCCAGGGAACTGAAGGCCCGTCAGCGGGTCGCGGATTCCGTTGCAGGTGGCGAACTCCGTAAAGATGCCCTGGCGCGAAAGCGCGGTCGGGACCGTCGAGGTGAACGGGAACGGGATGTTGTTGCGCTGCGCCAGGTAGTCGAAGAAGAAGAAGGTCTTGTTCTTGATGATGGGGCCGCCGAGCGTGCCGCCGTACTCGTGAATCTGCTGGACGGCCTTGTCCGGGATGAAGGTGTCGCCGCGGTCTATGGCCTGCGCGCGGTCGCGCTTGAGAATCGGGTGGAAAGCGTTGAGCGCGGAGTTCTGTCCGTAGTAGTAGAGCGAGCCGTGGAAGGCGTTGGTGCCGGACTTGGTCGTCGTATTGATGACGGCCCCGGCGGCGCGGCCCACCTCGGCGGGTGGCACGCTGGTCGTGACCTTGAACTCGGCGATGGCGTCCGGGTTCGGGAAGACGCCGATGGAGCCGAACTGCGGCTCGTTGTTGTCCACGCCGTCGAGCGAGAAGTTATTGTTAGTCGGGCGCTGGCCGTTGACCGTCAGCGTGCCGCCGCCGGAGCGCGCAAAGCGGGCCGTCGGCGTGTCGCCCTGGGCGTTCGACGCGTTCGGGCCGCCGGCGCCGGCGCGCGGGTCGCCGTTGTTGAACTGGCGCGCGTCGGGGCCGGACCCGCCGAAGCCTGCGTTGGAGGCACGGGCCACACCCGGCGTGAGCGTTGCGAGCAGCGTGAAGTTGCGGCCCGAGAGCGGCAACTCCGTCACCTCGCGTCCCGTCACCACGCCGCCGCGCTCGCTGGTCTCACTCTCGACGAGCGACGGGCCGGTCGTCACCGTGACCGTCCCCCCGACATCGCCAACCGTCAGCGTGATGTCCACGACCTGTGTGCTGGAGGTCTGGACGATCACGTTCTCTTGCGTCGCCGTCGAGAAGGTGGGGGCCGTGACGGACACCTTGTAGGTGCCAGGGTCAAGCAGCGGGGCCTCATACGTGCCCTCGTCGCTAGTGGTGAGCGTGCGCTCGGCGTTCGTGCCGACGTTCGTCACCACGACGTTGGCGTTCTGGACGACGCCGCCGTTCTGGTCCGTGACCGTACCTTTAATGGTGCCCTTATTAGTTTGCCCGTAAGTGGGAAGCGCGAAGACGGCGATCAGTAAAAGTAGCGCGCCGGCCCCTGGGAGAAGATGTGTGATTCTCCGGCATGTCGTCATAGCTAAACCTCGTTTGCGGACAGGAAGAGTTGACGGTTGCACTTTCACCCTGCGGAAGAGGGAAAGCAAAATTTGTCGAGCCGAACAAGAGATTGAGCCCGAGCGCGCAGTCCACCGCGCTCAAGCTTCTTTGATTTTGGCAAATGTAATTTACTTTAAGAGCCCGCTTGAAGTTTGTTGCCTTACCGAACGAAGTAATAAGTAATACAGGTTCGGCCGATCTGTCAACACTTTTCTAGAGTTGGGGTCGAAAAGATTTCGGGCGGGCGTGAGGCAGGCTTGGCGGGTGAGGCTGGTGGTCGCCGCGGCCCTGCTATTTTTTCGGATCGCCTTTGCCCTGGACGAGGGTCAGGACGCGGTCCACGCCTGGGACCTGGAAGGTCTCGACGGTTCCGTCAGGCCACTGGATTTCGAGCGCGTCCACCTTGGCCGCGTCGCCCAGGCCGAAGTGCAGGCGCTGGTCGTTCTGCGACGCGTAGCCCGCGCCGCTCAAGACATCCTGGCGCTGGCGCAGCTTGCCCGCCGTCACGTAGGCGACCGCGCCGACGGCGTCCTTCGGGTTCTTCTTCGCAGCGTCACCGACCAGGCGGAGCGAGAGCCAGCGCCCCGCAGGCTTGGTCACGTTCCTAAGCACGGTTGGCTTGGAGTCGATGTTGTTGACGACGGCGTCTAAGAGCCCGTCGCCGTCAAGGTCGCCGACGGCGAGGCCGCGCGCCTGTATGGCCAGGGCGAGGCCGCTGTTGGGCGCCGCCGCGACACGCTGGAACCTGCCCGTCGCCTGGTTACGGAAGAGCAGGAGTTGCTGCGCCCAGCTAGTGCCCCACTGGTGCGCGTCAACCGCGGGGTAGACGTGGCCGTTAGCGACGAGCACGTCCTTCCAACCGTCGTTGTCGAAGTCCATGAAGGTCGTGCCCCAGCCGAGGAACGGGATGGTCGTCTCGCCGTGCCCGGCCTGGAAGGTCATGTCCGTGAAGTTGCCGCCGCCGTCGTTGTGCAAGAGGGTGTTCGAGTCGTCCGAGAAGTTCGTGATGTAGAAGTCTACGCGCCCGTCGTTGTCGTAGTCGCCAACGCCGAGTCCCATCCCCGCCTGCTCGCGCCCGTTCTCGTTGAGGGCCACGCCTGAGGGGTAGCCCACCTCCTCGAAAGTACCGTCGCCCTTATTGACGTAGAGCAGCTTAGGCGTCGAGTCGTTGACCACGATCAGGTCGAGCAGGTCGTCGTCGTCGGCGCGGACGAAGGCCGAGCTGAAGCCGTAAAACTTTCCGGGGTCATTTGTGCCAGTTTTGACGCTCACGTCCTCGAACGTGCCGTCAGCCTTTTGATGGTAGAGCGTGTCGCCCTCGCCCTTGAGGCCGCGCGGCCCGCACATGACGGGCGTGCCGCGGAACTGGCAGAAGTTCTGTGCCAATTGTCCAGGCTTGCCGGCCTCGCTCGGGTTCGCCGGGAGGTTGTTCAAATCTAATTCCAGGTAGCCAGGAACGAAGAGGTCTAAGCGGCCGTCACGGTCATAGTCGCCGAAGGTCGCGCCAGTGCTCCAGCCCTTGCGCGCGACGCCGAGCTTTTCCGCTACGTCCGTAAACGTCCCGTCGCCGTTGTTGTGATAGAGGCGCGAGACGCCGAAGTTGCCGACGTACATGTCCGGCCGTCCGTCGTTGTCGTAGTCGCCGACGGCGACGCCGAAGCCCCAGCGCTCGTTGGCGACGCCCGCCTTGTCCGTCACGTCCTCAAACTGCCAGTTGCCCTTGTTGCGATAGAGCGCGGCGCGCGGCGGCTTCTCCTTGCCCTGCAAGGCGGCGAAGGTCGAGCCGTTGACGAGGTAGATGTCAGGCAGAGAGTCTCCGTCGTAGTCGAAGATGGCGACGCCGCCCGAGGGCGTCTCGACGATGTAGTCCTTCTGCGGGCTCCCGGAGCGGTGCCGAAAGTTTGCGAGCGCCGTCCGCGCCGTCACGTCCTCGAAGACGACAGGAGCTTTCGGGTCAACGATGCCGACGGTGCGCTTGGAGGTGTAAGTCTTCGCCTCGCCCGTCGAGACGCCGCCCATGCCCTGCTGCTGTGGCGCGGCGGGCCGCTGCTGGCCCTGCGCAAGCAGCGGCGCGGTCGCCATCAAAAGGGCGATTGATAAAGAGAGCGCCCGCGCGATGAAAGAGCGTGCGGCGTGTGGATGAAGCATTTTCTTTCTCACTGCCCTGGTCATTTCTTAGGAACGTCGTCGGCGCTGACGCTCAGGTAGCGATCAACGGCCGGGTTCTCTATTTTCTGCGTGCGCCCGCCCGGCCAGCGAATCTCAAGCGACCTGACGCTGGCAGCCGAGCCCAGGCCGAAGATGAGACGCGGGTCGTTGGACGAAAGGTAGCTGCCCGCGGTCGTGACTTCGCGCACCAGCCGCCGCCCCGTAGCGTCAACCAGCGTGACGCGCGCGCCCAGGGCCGAGCTATTAGGCTTCGCGCCGGCGAGCGTCAATCCCAGCCAGTGGTTCTTCGTGCCCTCGTTTCTGAGGACGACGGGCGCCCCTTCGACGACGGCGACGATTACGTCCGTGTCGCCGTCGTTGTCCAAATCGCCGAAGGCCGCGCCGCGCGCGGAGAGCGGTGTCTGGAAGGGCTGCCCCGCGGTCGCAGAGACGTTGACGAACCCCTTCCCCGTGTTCCGCATCAGGAGCGGCGTCTGCCTGTACTTCAGGTAAGCGGAAGTCTTCTCGATAGTGTCCAGGACGTGGCCCTGCGCGACGAAGATGTCGAGGAGGCCGTCGTTGTCGGCGTCCAGAAAGCGCGCGCCCCAGCCCGAGTAGAGCAGCGTGATTTGGCCCACGGCCGCGGTGTTGGTCGCGTAGTTGAAAGAGAGGTCGCCGTTGTTGCGGTAGAGCGGGTAAGTTTCGTTCGAGAGCGCCGTGATGAAGATGTCCGTCAGGCCGTCGCCGTCGAAGTCGCCCGCGTCAACGCCCATCCCCGCGAACGTCTTTCCGTTTTCGTCGTAGCCGACGCCGGCCACCAGCGCCAAATCCTCGAACGTGCGGTCGCCCTTGTTCCTGAAAAACTGCTGCCGCACGCTGTCGTTGGCGACGATGATGTCCAGAAGGCCGTCGTTGTCGAAATCCGAGAACGCGACGCCGAGCCCCTTCCCTTCCGGGTCCTGGATTTTCGACGCGGCCGTCACATCCTCGAAAGTACCGTCCGGCTTCTGGCGGAAGAGGACGTTGGACGCGCCCTTGAAATTGTCCGGGTGACAGTAGGCGCGGTAGCCTGGGCGCAGCTCGCCGCAGTAGACCGAGCCCTTCTCGAAGTCCCAGTCGGCGTAGCGCGCGACGAAGAGGTCCAGGCGGCCGTCGCGGTCGTAGTCTAGCCAGCCTGCGCTCGTGCTCCAGCCGGAGACGGCCACAGACGCGCGGCGGGTCGCGTCCTCGAACGTCCCATCGCCGCGGTTGCGGTAGAGAATGTTCGAGCCGTAAGCGGTGACGAAGAGGTCCGTGAAGCCGTCGCCGTCGTAGTCGGCGGCGGCCGCGCCCATAGAGTAGCCCTCGCCGCGCACGCCGGCCTTCTCCGTCACGTCCTCGAAAGTCCCGTCGGCCTTTTGACGATAGAGGCGGTTCCAGAACTTAGGGTCGCGCTTGTCCGGCATGGCCCCCTTCGGCATGGGGTCGTCGAGCCGCGCGCCGTTGGTGAAATAGATGTCCAGCCGGCCGTCGTTGTCGTAGTCGAACAGGGCGACTCCGCCGCCCATCGATTCGAGCAGGTATTTTTGCGAAGTGACGGACGCGGCCTGCCTGAAAGTGATTTTGGTCTGCGCAGTAATGTCTGCGAAGGTCACGGGCGAAGGGGCCTGCGGGCCTGGCGGCGGCGGGGCCTTCATCGTGTCACCCGTCCCGTATGAGCGGCCCGTGCGCTGCGGCGCGGGCGAGGGGGTCGGCGTCGGCGTTTGGGCCAGGGCCGGATGAGCGCCGACGAAGAACAGTGTCAACGTCGCCGCCGTGATGAGGCGCAGGCGGCTTGGGGCGGAGTGACGACAAAACCTCATTTGAGAAGACCAGAGCTGACTATCTGTGGAGGACCGGAGCCTTCGCGCGGACGCAGGCGTACGCGCCCACCCACACGGCAGAGTAAACCGCGACCGCAACCCAGAACAGGGGCGGTCCCGACACAAGACCGTAGGCGGAGACGAAACAGAGCAAGGCGGCCAGACCTCCGACGGCCCCGTAGCCGGCCCCGTGCAGCGCGGCCGTCCAGCGACTCTTCCCGACCGCGATTCGCGGGATCAGCATTCCCAGCGCCGCGCCCAGAGGGACGACGATCCACGAAACGTAAAGCAGCCCGCGCATAGGCAGAGGTGAGAAGAGGACCGTGAGAGCGCGCGGCCCAAGCAGCAGCGTGAACAAGACTGCCGGGAACATGTACGTCGCGACGAGCGCGAGCGCCACGCCGAGCAGCGCATTTTTGACGTGTGTGCGGTTCATTAGCTCAGTCCTTTCGTTTAGCCTCAGGACGCCCGCCGAGACGGTCCTTTGCCTCATCTATCAATTGGTTGTTCCGCTCGTAGGAGAGCGTTGCCCCAGCCTCGTCCAGTCGCGGCGGATAATTGTGCGCGCCGTAGACGGGGTAAGCTTCCGTGCGCAGGTGCGCGAGCGTGTGGTGGCCGCGGCGCGTGTCGCGCTCGTGGCGCAGCGCCGAGATGTCCATGGGCGCGACGACGATTCTCTCGCCGGGGCCAGGGCTGGCCTGTGCCAAAATTCGCCCGTCGTAGTCCACGACCATGCTGCCGCCGGGCCAAGAGTAGGGCGGATAGTGCTTGAGGCTCGCGCCCTGGTTGGCGGCGACGACGAAGGCCGTGTTCTCAAGCGCGCGGCAGCGGTTGACGACCGTCCACCAGTCCATTGGCGCGGTCGCGCCCCACGGGTCCATGTAGGCCGAGACGCGGATCAGAATCTCGGCCCCGTTCGCGGTCATCTGTCGCATCGCTTCGGGGAACAGCCAGTCGTAGCAGATGGCGCAGCCGATGCGACCGATGGGCGTGTCGGCCACGGGGAACAGCGGCTCGTCATAGCCTTCGAGGTCGTGCGGGCTCGCGTGTACCTCGTACGGAATCCAGGTATTCACCTTGCGATACTTGTAGAGCATCCCCTCTGGGCCGATAAGGCAGGTCGTGTTGAAGACGACGCCCGGCCACTTCGCGTCCACTTCCAGCATCGAGCCGCTCTGGATGTAGATGTCGTGCTCACGGCATTTCTGTTCGAGCCGTTCGGTGTGCTCGTTGGGGATGCGTACGGCGAGCTTTTCAATCAGTTCGGCGACGGTCGGGAAGACGGGCGCGGCGTGCGCGAACTCTGGAAAGACGACGAGGCGCACGGGCAGGAACGGGGCCGCGCCCGCCACCGCCGAGTCGATCATAGAGAGCATGCGCTCCGTGTTGGCGCGCATCTGCCTACGCTCGATTGGGTTCGGCAAGTCCGTCTGGCAGGCCGCGACCGAATATCTAATCAATTCCATACGTCCTCTTCACTCTTCACTCTTCACCAGCACGGGCACGGGCCAGGCGACGACGCGCGTGTTGTATTTCTCAAAGACGGCGCGGCGCGCTTCCGTCATCGGGTACGCTTCGGTCGCGCCGTAAGGGTAGCGCGTCATGCCGTGGAACGGGAGCGGCATGACCTGATCGGGGCTGGCCGAGTTGATGTCCATCTCTTTACTGTAGCCGTCGGAGTAGAGCAGGAACGTGCGCGTCCAGCCGGCGGGGAGTTTCGGCAAACGGGTCGCGTCGAACGAGAGACTGATCTCGTCGCCCGTGCGCGAGATGACGAACACGTCGTCCGTCTGCAAGAGCAACTCGCGCACGTCGCCCTCGCGCGTGTAGCTGCCGGGGAAAATTTTCCAGGGCGAGGTCGCTAACACAGTTTCGTAGTCGTAGCCGAAGGGCTCGCGCCCGTCGGGCGTCATCTCGCGCGAGTAGCCGCGCCAGCGCAAGTTGGCCGCGGCGGGGTCTAGCTTCGTCAGTTCGAACGGGGCTTTGTCCCTGGAAGTGTCCACGAGAATCTGGTCCCAGTAGATTCTCATGCTCGTGACGATGCGGACCTCGCGGCTCGGCGAGAGGAACTTGCCAGTCAGGTCAACGGTCACGGTCTGCGGACGCCCGACGGGGATGCCTATGTCTTCTATCACCGTGCGCCAGCGGCCGTGCGCGTCTTTGACCTGAAGCGCGG
The DNA here is from genome assembly GCA_963848875.1 of uncultured Acidobacteriota bacterium. Classification (GTDB taxonomy): domain Bacteria; phylum Acidobacteriota; class Blastocatellia; order Pyrinomonadales; family Pyrinomonadaceae; genus QHXM01. The sequence goes on along the minus strand of CAWKFJ010000004.1, from coordinate 110,473 downwards.
GCAGCTTCATCTCAAGGCCCGCGTGCGAGGCGGCGACGTTGTCGCTCGAAAACGCGTAATCCGTCCAGCCCGTCAGGAGCAGCAGCGTCCGCCCGTCTCTGCCCTCGCCGTCGTCGAGCTTCATCGTCAGGCTGTGCTCGCCCGCGTAGCCGCGTATGCGCTCCAATCGGAAGTCGTCCGGGTACTGGCGGTCCATCTTCGTGACGCGCGCCAGCACGTCGTGGCCGTGGTCGTCCGTGGCGGAGAGCGGCGGCCGCGCGCCGCTGGTCGTGTGAATTTTGAACGGGCGCGGCGGGGTCGTCATCCCCTCGTTCGGAAAAATTTCTGTGCCAGCGGGGTGTGCGACCGCGAGCAGTTGCAGGCGGTCTACGTAGAGCACCTCCTCAAGCTCGTTCGTCACGCGCAGCTCGAAGCGCCCGTCGCGCTCCTTGAGTTGGTCGCCGCGGATGCGCACGTACTCGACCGGGTCCGGCGTGTTGTAGTGGCCGGGCGCTTCCCAGTAGCCCATCTCGCCGCCGCCCATGAAGTCCGTGATGAAACGAAAGCGCTCGCCGTCCCACGTGTAGAGGTACGGGCACGACGAAGGCTTGCGGTCGAGTTCGTTGACGGGCAGGGTCACTGGCTTTTTCGGGTCGGCCCCGCGGCCTGCGATTTCCGTCTCGGCCTGGACGATGCCCGCGGGCCAGAGGACGCGCACGGCGTCTGCGCCGGCGCGCTGCCCCAATCCGAAGATAACGTCGGCCGGGGCGGGCGCGGGTGTGGCCGAGTAAGTCTCCAGCTTCTGCACGAGGCTCCCGGCGCGCGCCTCGATTTTGGCCCCGACGCCGCTGCGGTTGCTGACCTTGCCGAAGAGGTTGACGCGCAGGCTGCGGTTATTGTTCCCGCCGTCGTTGCGCGCGACGAGCAGACTGCCGGCTTTTGAACGCAGGACCAAGTCCGTGTCGCCGTCGCCGTCCAGGTCGCCGGAGGCGAGCGTGCGGTTCGACGCGTCGATCTTCCCGGCCGCGGTCAACTCGCTCGCGACCGCTTTCTCCGACACGTCCGCCCACTCGCCGCCCGTGTTGCGCAGCAAGCGCAGGCCGGTGGCTGTCAGCGCCACGCAATCGAGCAGCCCGTCGTTGTCGTAGTCAAGAAACTGCGTCGCGCTCGCGCCCTTCGTCGCGGCCGGCGCGCCCGCAGTCTTGAATCTTCCCTGCCCATCGCTCAGGACGAAGAGGCCCGGTGCGTCCGCGCCCGCGAAGAAGAAGTCCGTGAAGCCGTCCTTGTTGACGTCGCCCGCCGCGGCGGCGGTCCCGTGGCCCTGCGCGTCGAGGCCGACTTCCTTCGCAACGTCGCGGAAACTGCCGTCGCGCTGATTGCTCAAAAGCTCCGAAGGCGCGCCGTAGTTGACGAGGAGCAGGTCAACGTCGCGGCGGTTGTCATAGTCCGTCGGGACGATTGCCACGGTATGACTCCCAGCCCCGCCGATTTTCGCGGTCGCCGTCACGTCTGTGAATTTTCCGTTGCCGTCGTTCCTCAGGGCCATGCTCGGCGCGGCCGGGAAATCTTCGGGGATGTTGGGCGCGCTTTGTGCGGAGGCGCGCGGCTTTGAAAGGTCCGCGAAGCCGGCGATGACGATGTCCAGGTCGCCGTCGTGATCCATGTCCACGAAGGCGGCCGAGACGGAAAGGTGCGTGTAGCGCGGGATGCCTGCGGCGGTCGTCACGTCTGAAAACTTTCCGCCGCCGTCGTTGTGATAGAGCGCGCTCGCGCCGCCCATCCGCAGGAGGAAGAGGTCCGGCTTGGCGTCGTTGTCGTAATCGCCCGCGACGGCCCCGACGCCAGAGCCGCCAGCCTTCGCGGCCAGCGCGCCTGACTGCGCGGTCACGTCCGTGAACTTGCCGCCGTCATTGCGATAAAGCTGCTGTCCGGCGGGCGCGACTGACAAAAGATCAAGGTCGCCGTCAACGTCGTAATCGAACAGCGTCGCGCCGCCGTCGAGCGCCCCCGCAAGCACCCGCCCGGTGGTCACGGCCGTGCCTACTTGCGAGCCAGCGTCAGCCTTTGACTCTGGCGGCAGCATGCTCGCGGTCGCGTCCGTGAATTTGACATCTGGCGTGGCGCGGTCAACTAATTCCGGCTCCGCGCCGGTCGAGGCGAGGGCTTCGGCGTAGCGGCCCTGCTCAAGATAGTTCTGTCCGATGGTCGTGCCGGCCCCGCTCTCGCGCAACTGCTGGAAGCGCTTGATGAGTTGCTGCCCCTCTTCGCGCTGGTTGGCGCGCGTCAGCGTGAGCCCCAGGTTGTAGAGGCCCGTCAGGTTGTAGGGCTCGACGTTGATGGCCGTGCGGAAGGCGGCAATCGCCTCCGTGTACTTTTTCTGCTGGACGTAGAGTTGGCCCAAATTGACGTTGGCCCCGGTGTCGCGCGGGTCGATCTTAAGGACGCGCTGGAAGGAGGCGAGGGCCTCGTCCGTGCGGTTCTGCGACTTGGCGATGAGGCCGAGGATGTAGTGCGGCTGCGGCGCATTCGGGTCTGCCGCGGCGGCCTTTTCGGCCTCGCGTTGCGCGCCCGGCAAATCCGGCACGTTGTAAAGCGCGATCCCTAAGTTGATGCGCGCCAGGCTCAGCTTCGGGTCGAGCTGAAGCGCGCGCGTGAAGGCTTCCGCGCCCTCCTTGTACTTGTACTGCTCCAGAAGCGCGACACCCAGGTTGTTCGCGCGGTAAGCGTCTTCGCGCGCGGCCGTCCCGCTCTTTGGCTCGGCGGGCCGGGTCTGCGTCAGCCCTTTGAAGGCGAGCAGGCCGAAGACAGAAGTGGCGGCGGCGAACAACAGAAGGCTTCGGGAAATTTTCATGACGGAGTTTGACGACGGGCGGCTTTGCTTCGGAAACACCTGCGGACACTCTTCAGGGAGACTTCGGAATTGTACACAGTCACGCGGCCAGTATAGTCGGCGCTCCGGGGGTTTTCAAACTACGGGCCGGCCGGGGGCGCGTCATTTCCGGGGACTCTTATTTTTGAAGCTGTAGTCGGCGAGCTGCGCGCCGTACTTGATCGTCGGTGTCTCGGTCAGCGTTTTGACGAGGCCGACGCCGGGCGCGTACCAGTTGGTTCGCGTCACGGCCGCGTCGCCATCATTGACGCGGCTGACGACCTTCATCGCGCGGAACCTCCCGGCAGGCGTCACGACCACCTGCGGGCCTTCCACCTCGTTGATGTCCGACACGTCCATGCCCGTCACGCCCTTGCCGTTCCAAGTCCATTTCGCGCCGGCGGCGAGCGGGTTCTTCAGGTATTGGCGCGCGGGCTCGTGTGTGACGCTCATGCCCTCCTGGTCGGCGTAAGCCTCGCGCCGCATGAGCACCCAGGCGGGGGCTTTCGTGTACCAGTAATGGATGCGCGTCCCGACCATTTTCTCTACCTGATAAACGACTGTCCCGTCCGCCTGCTTCTCTTCTCCGATGACCTTGACGGTGAACTCTGAATCGTCCTCGTCGTTGCGGTACGTCCAGGAATCTCCGACCCTCAGCGGAAAGTAGTCGCGCGGCGCGGGCGCTCCGGCTTTTTGTGCCACGGCGAGCGCCGCCAAGAGCGGCAGGAGCAGAGCCGACGCCAGGATTGTGCGAGCCTTGATCATTAATCTCCCCCCCGCGCGCGAGTCAGGCGGCGTACCACAGCACCGCGAAGACGTGGCAGGCGCTGCCCGCCAGTACGAAAATGTGCCAGATGCAGTGGCTGTAGCGCATCCGCTCGGCCGCGAAGAAAGCCACGCCCGAGGTGTAAGCGACGCCGCCCGCCGCGATCCACACCAGGCCGATCACGGGCACGTTTGCCAACACCGGCCGTATCGCTATCAGGACGAGCCAACCCATCGCCAGGTAGAGGCACATGGAGAGCCGCGGGCACTTCGTCCCTCTGACGGCCTTCAAGATAACTCCGAAAATCGCCATGCCCCAGATGAGCGCCAGGAGCGTCCAGCCCCAGGCCCCGCGGAGCACGCCGAGCGTGAACGGAGTGTACGTCCCCGCGATGAGCAGGAAGATGGCGACGTGGTCGAAGAGTTGGAAGACGCGCTTCGCCTTGTTCTGCGGCAGGGCGTGGTAGACGGTGGAAGCCAGGTAGAGGAGCACGAGGGTTGCGCCGAAGACGCTCGCCCCGACGACGTTCGCAGCGTCGCCACGCCGGACGGCCGCGACGACGAGAACGGGCAAGACGGAGAGGGCCAGCAGGAGCCCTATGCCGTGGGTCACGCTGTTGACGATCTCTTCCGCGAGCGTCTGCTCGCGCGGGCACGGTGCTGTTTGTTCGTCCATCATTCTCTCCCCGTTCACCTCTTCAGGTGGAATGCTGGTAGCTGATCGTAGGGGCTTCGCTGTCGTGTTCGAGGCCGAGGACCGTGAGCGTCTTGTGGACGGCCTCGACCACTTCGGGGCTCGTCGGGTCGCGCGGGCGCTCCAACTTTAGTTGCAGCTCGCAGCGGATGCGCGCCGGCCGCTCCGAGAGCACGACGACGCGGTCTGCAAGCTGCGCCGCCTCCTCTATGTCGTGTGTGACGAGGACGACCGTGCGCGGGCGCTCGCCCAGAAGCCGCGCCAGCTCGCGTCTGAGCCGCAGGCGCTTGAGGTAGTCCAACGAAGAGAAAGGCTCGTCGAGCAGGAGCGTGTCCGTGTCGCCGGCGAGCGCGCGGGCCAGCTCGACGCGCTGGCGCATCCCGCCTGAGAGCTGGTGCGGGTAAGAGTCCTCGAAGCCTTCGAGCCCGATCAGCGAGAGCATCTCTTTCAACTCGCGCACGCGCGCCGTCTCGTCCTTGACGTGGCGCAGGCCCATCCCTATGTTCTCGGCCACGGTGCGCCAGGGGAACAAGCCGTCCTGCTGGTAGACCATCCGCACGCGGCCCTGGCTCACGACGCGCCCCTTGTCCGGCTTGTCGAAGCCGGCGAGCAGGTTGAGCAGCGTCGTCTTGCCACAGCCGGAGGGTCCGACGATGGCGACGAACTCGCCCAGGTTGATGTCGAGCGTGAAGTCGCGCAAGACTTCCACGCCGCCGAACGAGCGCGAGACGGATTCCAGGCTGAGCGGTTTATCTCTCATATCCCCAACGTATGCTCGGAATCTTCGTCAGCAACAGGAGCAGGCGGTCTATGACGACGCCGATCACGCCGATGACGATCATGTTGACGACCAGCAAGTCTACGCGCAGGCCGTTGCGCGAATCCCAGATGGCGAAGCCAAGGCCGTCCTGGCCCGCGATCATCTCCGCGGCCACGACGACGACCCACGCGAGCCCGGCCGTGATACGCAACGCCGTGATGATCTGCGGCACGATGGCCGGCAGCGTCACCATCGTCAAAAGCTCCGCGCCCTTGTAGCCGTAGTTCTGTGCGACGCGGAAGAAGACCGTGGGGATGCCCGCCACGGCCGCAATCGTCGCCAGCACGAGCGGGAAGAAAGAGGCCATGAAGATCAGGAAGATGGCCGGCCTGTCGCCTATGCCGAACCAGAGGATGGCGAACGGAATCCAGGCCAGCGGCGACAGGTTGCGGAAAAAATTGACCGTCGGCAGCAGCGCCGCGCGAGCGCGCGTCCAGTGTCCCAGCACGAGTCCGAGGGGGACGCCGAACGCGGCGGCCAGCGCGAACCCCGTCGTCACGCGAAAGAGCGAGGCCACCAGATCGTCCAACAGCCGTCCCGCCTTCGCCTCTTCGACGAACCCTCGCGCCACCGACTGCGGCGACGGGAACGCAGACTCCGGGTAGACGTTCAGCCGCGCCAGCAAGGCCCACAGCGCGACGAGCAGGACGAGGACGACGAAGGGAAGAAGCCGGCGGGCTTTAGGTGATAATCTCTCTTCCTTCATTCAGACACTAAACTCTCGTTTCTGACAATCTTCGTGCCGTATGTTATAACATGGAGCTGTTCAGAAAGAAGCTAAGGCGGCGCTCAGCCGTACACACACCGAAAGTAAATTCTGTTAATGCTCGTTCGTCCAGCCGCACGTCGCAAACTAAGCTACTGCTTCGCTCTCTTCCTGCTCGCCTCCGCCGGCCTTGCCGGTTGCAAGAGCGCGCCGAACCTCCCGGCCAGGGGCACTAGGGAGTACGACGCAACAGTCCGCGCCTTTTACGTCGGCCTGGCCGCGCTTCAGGTCGGCGACGACGTGCGCGCCGAGAGCGAGTTGACGAAGGCCACGCAGCTCGCGCCGGACGAGCCCGCCTCGTGGGCCAATTTGGGGCTGCTCAGTCTGCGCCAGCGCAATCTAGAAGCCGCGGGCGAGCGCCTGGAGAAGGCGCGCACGCTTGCGCCCGACAACTCAAAGCTGCACGTCCTCGTCGCCATCCTCGAAAGCAACCGCGGGAAATTGACAGAGGCCGTCGCCGCCCTACGCAAAGCCATCGAGCTTGACCCGAAAAACCTGCGCGCTCTCTACCTGCTCGCGGAGGAGACGGAGCGGCAGGGCGACGAAGCGAGCGCGGCTGAGGCGCAAAAGCTTTTTTCCAAAATCCTTGAGACGCAGCCCGACAACCTCGCCGTCCAGCTCGAAGTGACACGCCTCGCCGCCAAGAGAGGCGACGCGGAGACACTTAAAAGCATGGTCGCGCGCCTCGGCGAGCGCGCCGCCGCGTGGCCCCCCGAAGTCCAGCAGCAGTTCAAGACTCTTCAGGACGCGGCCTCAGGCGGTGACACGCGCGCCGCCGCCACGCGCGTCGCCTTCCTGCGCAACGTCCTCGTCCGCGTCGCCGAATACCGCACGAGTCTTAGCTCCGTCAAGACGCAGCCCGGCGAAGACGCAGAGCCTTTCACACAATTCCTGCGCCTCGAAAATCCACCCTTCCAGCCCGCGCCGCCCGACGAAGCTCTCGCCTTCAACGCCGAGCCCGTCACCGAATTTCAAAACGGTAAGTGGGACTGGGTCGGCGCTATCTCATTCGACGGCGAGGGCGAGCCAGTGGTCGTCGTCGCCAGCGGGCGCGAGGTCAAGACCGCTACCGGCGCGACGCTCCCCTTCCCCGGCGGCGCGCAGGCCACGCCCCCGACCGCACACGGGATTCTCGCCGTTGATTTCAACTATGATTTTAAGACAGACCTCGTCCTCGCAGGCGCGGGTGGCGTGCGTCTCTTCAAACAGGACGCGCCGGACAAATTCTCGGACGTGACCGCGCAGACCAAGCTGCTTCCCGCTCTGACCAACGCTGCCTACAGCGGCGCGTGGGCAGCGGACACAGAGGCCGACGGCGATATGGACATCGTCCTTGGCGCTCAAGGCGACACGCTCGCCTTCAGGAACAACGGCGACGGCACGTTCCAGGAGATACGGCCGTTCGCGGGTTCGGCGGCTTTGCGCGACTTCATCTGGGCCGACCTGGACGCCGACGGCGACGCCGACGCGGCGCTGCTCGACTCGCGCGGCCTTCAGGTTTATGAGAACGAGCGCGGCGGCCAGTTTCGCGCGCGCGCGATGCCGCCCAATGTGCAGCGGATTGAGGCTCTGTGCGCTGCGGACGTGAACAATGACGGCAAACTGGATTTACTCCTGTCGGAGCCGGGCGGGATTGTTCGACGTCTTTCCGACAAGGCCGAGGGGACCGAATGGGAAGCGGCGGAAATCATCCACGGCGCGCTTAAGCCCGAAGCCCACGCGCTTTTCGCCACCGACTTGGATAACAGCGGCAGTCTTGATTTGACCATCTCTTTTTCCGGCGCGCCGGATAATGCCCTCTGGCTGGCCGATGCGAGCGGTAACTTCAAACAGATTACGTCGGCCGCGGGGTCGCGCGTCTTCTCCATCGCGGACCTGAACGGCGACGGCCGCCTCGATTTGCTGGGACTCAACGCCGAGGGTCAACCCGTCCGACTGACCAACCGCGGCTCGAAGAATTATCACTGGCAGAAGGTGCGGCCACGCGCCAAGCAGGCCGTGGGCGACCAGCGCATCAACTCGTTCGGCGTCGGCGGCGAGATGGAGATTCGCGCGGGCCTGCTCGTGCAGAAGCAGCTCATCACCGGGCCGCTCGTGCATTTCGGCCTCGGCGAGCAGACGAACGCCGACGTGATCCGCATCGTCTGGCCGAACGGCTCCGTGCGCGCCGAGTTCGACATCAAGTCCGACCAGACGATCACGGCCGAGCAGCGCTTGAAAGGTTCTTGTCCGTTCCTCTTCGCCTTCGACGGGCGCGAGATGAAGTTCGTCAAGGACGCCGTGCCTTGGAGTTCCGCGATTGGTCTGCGCATCAACACGATCGGCACGGCGCGCGTCGAGGCGACCGAAGAGTGGTACAAGATTAACGGCAGCCAGCTCGCCCCGCGCGACGGCTCTTACGACCTGCGCGTTACTGGCGAGCTGTGGGAGACATATTATTATGACCAGCTCGCGCTCGTCGTCGTAGACCACCCCGCCGGCACAGACATCTTCGTGGACGAGCGTTTCGTCATCCCGCCCGCGAAGCTCGCCGTCACGACCGTCCAGACGCCGCGCAAAGTAGCGCGCGCTGTGGACGACAACGGCCAGGACGTGACGGCCACTGTCACCGAGCTTGACGGTAAATACCTGGACACGTTCGGGCGCGGGCAGTACCAGGGCATCACGCGCGACCACTACGTCGAGATTGACCTCGGCGCGGACGCGCCCGCGAGCGGCCCGCTCTACCTCATCGCGCAGGGGTGGATGCACCCGACCGATTCATCCATCAACGTCGCCGTCAGCCAGGGCCAGAACTACAGGGCGACGCCCCTGAGTCTGGAAGTGCCGGACGGGCGCGGCGGCTGGGCGGTCGCCAACCCGAACATGGGCTTCCCCGCGGGGCGCAATAAGATTTGTCTCTTCGACCTGACGAACGCCTTTCGCCCGAACACGCCACGCCGCTTGCGCCTGCGCACCAACCTCGAAATCTACTGGGACAAGCTCGAATGGGCCGTCGGCCTGCCAGACGCTCAACTAAAGACGACGCGCCTCGACCCGTTCGCGGCCGATCTGCGCTACCGCGGCTACTCCGTCATCAACCAGCCGGACGCGTCCTCGCCGCAGATACCAGACTACAACCGCATCGCGTCCTCGAAGCAAATCTGGCGCGATCTTATAGGCTACTACACGCGCTTCGGCGACGTGCGCGAGCTGCTATTAAAAGCGGACGACCGCTACGTGATTATGAACGCGGGCGACGAGATGGCGTTCCGCTTCAAGGAGCAGCCCGCCCCGCCCGCCGGCTGGGTGCGCGACTACCTGATCGTCGGCGACGGGTGGATCAAGGACGGCGACTTGAACTCGACTTTTTCCAAAACAGTTCTCCCCTTGCCTTACCACGCGTCGCAGGAATACACTACGCCTCCTGGCAGGCTTGAGGATGAAGAGGTCTATCGACAGCACCCTGAAGACTGGCAGACATACCACACGCGTTACGTCACGCCCGAGGTTTTCCAGAACGCATTGAGGCCCCAAAAGCAGAGATGAGTCGCCGCAGTAGTATTGCCAGAACTTTGCTTGTCATCCTCTTCGCCGCGCTGCTTGCGACGCCGCTTGTCATCAAGTGGCTCTCGCGGCGCAAGGACGCGGCCCAGCCGGACAAACAGGCCGCTCTCTCCCGCTACGGCTTCAGTCTTGAAGAGGTCGCCAAAACTTCCGGCATAGAGTTCACGCACCAGGCCCCCACGCTCGACTCCAAGCTAGACCACATCATGCCGCAGGTCGCCTCGATGGGCGCGGCCGTCTCCGTCGTCGATTACGACCGCGATGGCTGGCAAGACCTCTACGTCACCAACAGCGGCGAGGGCTCCCAAAACTGTCTCTACCGCAACCTCGGCGACGGCAAGTTCAAGGACGTAGCGAGCGAAGTCGACATCGCGGACGTGAACCAGCCGGGCACGGGCGTCTCTATGGGCGCGGTCTGGGGCGACTACGACAACGACGGCTACGAAGACCTCTTTCTTTACAAGTGGGGCCGGCCTGAGCTTTTCCACAACGACGCGGGCCGAGGCTTCACGCGCGCGACCGAAAGCGCCGGCCTGCCACAGTGGGTCAACGCCAACACGGCCATCTGGTTCGACTACGACCGCGACGGCCGCCTGGACATTTTCCTCGGCGGCTACTACCCCGAAACGGTTGACCTCTGGAAGCTGACGACGACGCGCATGATGCCAGAGAGTTTCGAGTACGCGCGAAACGGCGGGCGCAAGTACCTCTTTCACAATCTGGGCGACGGCCGCTTCGAGGAGGTTAGCGAACAACTCGGCATCAACACGCGCCGCTGGGCGCTCGCCGCCTCGGCTGCGGACCTGCGCGGCACGGGCTACCCGGACCTCTTCATCGCCAACGACTACGGCGTCGCGGAGCTTTTCTTCAACCACGAGGGCAAAAGGTTTGAAGATGTGGGCGAGCGCACTGGCGTCGGCCACGCTCCCAAGAGCGGCATGAACGCCGCGTTCGGCGACGTGCTCAACCAGGGCAAGCTCAGTATCTACGTGTCGAACATTTCCGAGGAAGGCGTACTGCTCCAGGGCAACAATCTCTGGGTCCCGCGCGAGGGGACAGAAGGCGACGCGCTGGTGTACGACAACCTGGCCCGCGACATGGGAGTGGAGCTGGGCGGGTGGAGCTTCGGCGCGCAGTTCGGCGATTTGAACAACGACGGGACGCTCGACCTTTACCTCGTCAACGGCTACGTCTCCGGCGAGAAGGGTTCCAACTACTGGTACGACTTCTCGAAAATCTCCGGCGGCAACAGCGCCATCATCGCCGACGCGGCCTACTGGCCGCCGATGCATGGGCGCAGCCTTTCGGGCTACCAGCAGAAGAAGATTTGGCTCAACGACGGCGCGGGCCGCTTCACCGAAGTGGCGCAGGTCGTCGGGGCTAACGACACACTCGACGGGCGCTCGGTCGTCAACGCAGACCTCTGGAACCGCGGCGCGCTCGACGTCGTCGTCGCCAACCAGCGCGGGCCGCTCCTGCTCTACAAGAACAACACTGTGCCAGAAAACAGATGGGTCGAGTTCGAGTTGGAAGGCAGCAAGAGCAACCGCAGCGCCATCGGCGCGCAGGTCACCGTCTACTGGAACGGCCAGCGGCAAGTGCAGGAGGTTTCGGGAGGCAGCGGCTTCTGCGCGCAGAACCAGCGGCGGCTCCACTACGGGCTCGGCAAGAACGCGCAGGTCGAACGAGTTGTCATCCGCTGGCCTTCGGGTAAAATACAGGAACTCACTGCTGTCGAAATCGGCAAGCTAAATAAAGTGAAGGAGCCCGCATGAACCCGGAGCTAACAGCCCCCGTCAACTCCGCGCAGACGCCGGCCGTAGAAAAGCGGCGCTTCAGTTGGCTCAGCTTCGACAACCGCTACCTGCCGCCCGTCTTCATCACTTTCATCCTGCTGGTCGGCCAGTTCGTCGGTGCCATCCTTGAGAGCTACGAGAAGACCCTGCTCGCCATCGCGTCTGCGATTGCGGCGGAGCTGATACTCGGCCGCCTCTTCGCCGGCAAGTGGCCGCATCTGGCAAGCGCATACATCACAGGCATCAGCGTCGGCATCCTCGTGCGCTCGCCGGCCGTCTGGCCTTACGCGTGGGTGAGCGTCGTCTCCATCGCCTCGAAGTACGTGCTGCGAGTCAAGGGTCGCCACATCTGGAATCCGTCGAACTTCGGCATCAGCGCGATGCTGTTTTTGGCCCCGTTCATAGGGGCCACGCTGAGCGTGCAGTGGGGGAACAATTTGACGGCGATGCTCGTCATCTGGACGCTCGGCTCGATCATCATCTACAAGCTCAAACGCTTTCACATCAGCGCCACCTACGTCGTCTCCTTCTTCCTCTTCGCGTTCCTAAGAAGTCTAATCACGGGTCATGGGTTCCAGGCAGAGGTCGCGCCGATTACGGGCCCTATGTATCAGCTCTTCGTCTTCTTCATGATTACGGACCCGAAGACGACCGTGCGTTCGAAACTGGGTCAATGCGCCGTCGCCTTCGCGGTCGCCCTCGTCGAGTTCATCCTGCGGCTCTTCGAGAGCGTACACGCGCCCTATTACGCGCTCTTCCTCGTCGGCCCGATAGCCAATCTCATCGAAATCTGGCTGACCCCTCGGCGGGAGAAGCAGCAGCCGGCCGCGGCCGCGGCGTGAGGGCTCGTTTGACATACAGTGGCTCGGCCCATAACATGCGCGGACGGCAAGCTCTACGAACTGAAAGTATCGGAGTGTTAATGATGGCAGATAACGATCAGGTGATCTCCAATCAGGAAACGATTAAGGCGAATCAGGAAGAGATCAAACGGAATCAGGAGCAGATTAAGGCCAATCAGGAAGAGATCAAGGCGAACCAGGCCAAGCTCGACCAGATTCTCGACAACCAGGCGCGCATGGAAGAGAACCAGCGGCAGATTCTCGCCAACCAGGAGAAGATTCTGGCGAAGTAGATCGGAGCCTTTCATCCCCCGCTGACAATCAGCGTTGGCACACTTTAGGCCCCGCAGGGCGACAGAATTTCTTGCCGCTCCGGCGGGGCTTAATTAACAGACCACGGCAATTTCAAGATGAGTAAGATGCGATTCCCCCGAATCATCGGTCTTCCCCTCCTGCTTCTCTTCCTCGCGCTCACGGCCTGCAAGAAGGACGCGACGCAGGACGCGACGGTCAACGCGACGGCCCCCGAGCAGACCGTGACGCAGGGCTCTGAGCTGCAAGCGCCAGCGCCGGCAGAGGCCCCGCGCCCGTCCGGCCCCGTCGAGTTCACAGACGTGACCGCCGAGGCCGGGATTCGCTTCAAGCACAACAGCGGCGCGTTCGGCAAGAAGTACATGCCCGAAACGCTCGGCCCCGGCGGCGCCTTCCTCGACTACGACAACGACGGCTGGCAGGATGTGCTCCTGGTCAACTCCGCGAACTGGCCCGAGAAGAAGGGCGCGAAAACATACCTTGCCCTCTACCACAACAAGAAGGACGGCACGTTTGAGGACGTGACGACTGCTTCGGGCCTCGCCGTCGAGCTGTACGGCCTGGGCGTGGCCGCCGCCGACTATGACAACGACGGTTTTATAGACATCTACATTACAGCCGTCGGCCCCAACCGCCTCTTCCGCAACCTCGGCAACGGCAAGTTCACGGACGTGACGGCCAAGGCCGGCGTTGGCGACCCTAGCTTTTCCACCAGCGCCGCGTGGTTCGACTACGACAAGGACGGGAAACTCGACCTCTACGTCTGCAACTACGTCGAATGGTCCGTGGAGAAAGATCAACACTGCACGCTCGACGGCAAGAACAAGTCTTACTGCACGCCGCAGTCCTACAAGGGCCAGAGCCCCACGCTCTACCACAACCGCGGAAATGGCACATTTGAGAACGTCACAGAGCGCGCCGGCTTGAACGACCCGACGGGCAAGGCGCTCGGCGTCGCCGTCTTCGATTACAACAACGACAATTGGCCAGACCTCTTCGTCGCCTGCGACACGGAGCCGAACAAGCTTTATAAGAACAACGGCAACGGCACGTTTACGGACGAAGGCATCGCGGCCGGCGTGGCCTTCAGCGAGGCGGGGACGCCGCGCGCAGGGATGGGCGTGGACACCGCAGACTATGACGGCTCCGGCCGCCAGGGCATCGTCATCGGCAACTTCACGAACGAGAGCATGGCGCTCTACCGCAACGACGGCACGGGCCTCTTCACGGACGAGGCCGGAGCCAGCGGCATCGGCAAGATGTCCTCTCAGTCTCTGACCTTCGCCACCTTCTTCTTCGACTACGACCTGGACGGCCTGCCGGACATCTTCGCCGCCAACGGCCACGTCTCCGACGACATCTCCGTCGTCCAGCCGAACGTCAAGTACCAGCAGCCGCCGCACGTCTTCCACAACAAGGGCAAGAAGAAGTTCGAGGAGACGACCGCCAAGCTCGGCAAGGCCCTCCAGCGCGCCATCGTCGGGCGCGGCGCGGCCTACGGCGACTACGACAACGACGGCGACCTGGACTTGCTCATCACGGCCAACAACGGGCCTGCGCGGCTCTTGAGGAACGACAACGGCAACCAGAACGACCTGCTGCGCGTACGCACCGTCGGCTCCAAGTCGAACCGCGACGGCATCGGCGCGAAGGTGACGCTGAAGACGCAGGCCGGCGGGAAACTGTTGAGCGTCGTCAAGACGGGTTCGAGCTACTGCTCGCAGAGCGAGTTGCCGCTGACCTTCGGCCTGGGGAAAACGGACCCGGCCAAGGGCGTCACCCTCGAAGTCCTCTGGCCGAGCGGCCAGACAGAAATTTTCCAGGACGTGAAGCCTAATCAAAGCATCACGATTCAAGAAGGCAAAGGCATCGCCTCGGCCGCCCCCATCGTCTTCGCCAAGCCCGCAGAGCAACCGTCACCATCGCCGACGCCCGCGCAGTAGTCCCGGAGGGACTATTGAAAATAGCCCAGCACTTCAGTGCTGGGCAGAGGTACGAAAATAGATTGAGTCCCGTAGGGACGACCGAAACATTCGGTCGTCCCTACGGGACTCAAAATTTTTTCTCGCTGCTTTCCCTGAAGTGCTGGGCTATTTTCGGTCGCCCCTGACGGGGCTTGTTGATCCTCTCTATTAAGCCGCCAGCGTCGCAGCCCTCACCGCACCTCGCAGTCGCCCCGTGAACGCGCCTCGTTTCGCTTTCGCGGTGCGCGGCGAGTGTATGTTCTCGAAGTAGTCAATCGCGGCGACGCGCAGGCCGACATCGCGGCCGAGCCGCTCGCTCAAGTACCACTTGTGATCCTGTATGCGCGGCCAGGCCGCGCCCGCTTCGGCCGCAGTCATCTTTATCCCGACCAAAGATTTCAACGCCCATTGCTCGGCCGTAGTCTCCGCGAGCGTCCTCTCTATCACGTAATCCAACTTAAATGGTATCGGCATAAACCCTCCTGCCTTCGCCTCTCACATCTCATGTTTCCGGTTGTTTGCGAGAGTTCGATGGAAATTCTAACGACGAGGCTGCCCCTCTGGCCAACTCATTGTTATAATCCGCCCGATTAAAAACGCTCATATCTGAGGAAGGCCCTTTTTCGATGGAGCTTTGGCAACTGCGCACCTTTCGGGTCGTGGCCGAGACGCTCAATTTCACGCGCGCGGCCGAGCGCCTGCACCTGACTCAATCGGCCGTCAGCCACCAGATCAAGGCGCTCGAAGCGGAGCTGGGCGAGCCGCTCTTCATACGCGCCAAGCGCGGCGTCAAACTCTCCGAGGCGGGCAAGGTCGCGCTCGAATACGTCGAGCGCATCCTGGACGACGCGCAGGCTCTGAAGGAAAAAGTCTCCGGTCGCGAGCACGCTCCCGTCGGGCGTGTCCGCGCCGCGGCCGCCACGCAGGCTTTCGTACACCTCTTCGCCCCGCTCTTCGAGTCCTTCATGCGCGCTCATCCAGGCGTGGAGCTTTCCTTCCGCACGACCGTTTCGACGGACCAGACGCTGACGGACATCTTGAACGGCGCGGCCGACGTGGGCTTCGCCTCCATGCCCGTCTACTCGCCGACGCTACAGGTGACGGAGTTGTTCGAGGACGAGCTGGTGCTGGTCGTCGGGCGCTCGCACAAATTGGCGGCGAAAGAAGAGGCGACGGTCGAGGAGGTCCGTACCGAGCGTATGATTCTCTTCGAGCGCGGAGCAAGCATCCGGCGCGCGACCGACAACTTTTTCAAGCGCATGGACATTCACCCCGAGCTGGCCCTGGAATCGAACGACACCTACTTCATCAAGCTGATGGTCGAGCACGGCCTGGGGATTTCGCTCCTGCCCGCATGGGCCGTGCGCGACGAGTTGCTGGCGAACCGGCTGGCGCAGCTCAGGATCGAAGGCCATCGCCTGCGCCGCTCCGTCGCCATGGTCTCGCTCGGCAGCTTCCAGCCCTCGCCGACGCGCGCCTTCCTCTCTTACATCCTGCGCAACAAAGAGAGCCTTCAGACGATGGCGAAGCTGGGAGGCTAGGGAGGAATCCTTTTTATTGAGTGTCTGGAGCGTCGGACTCACCGCAGAGACGCAGAGAGCGCAGAGGGGGCGCAGAGAGTTGAGTATGAGCGGAAAAATTAATTTGATTACTCAGGGGGTGATTGGTGCGGCGATGGAGGTTCACCGTTCATTAGGTCCGGGGCTGTTGGAATCAGCTTACCAGGAATGCTTGTGCCGTGAGCTGACGGTTCGCGGAGTACCTTTCGAGCGTGAACGCCCGTTGCCTTTGGAATATAAGGGCATTAGGCTGGAATGCGGATATCGTCTTGATTTACTCGTCGCGGGGTCAGTCGTTGTCGAGGTGAAATCTGTTGAAGCTCTCGCACCCGTCCACGAAGCTCAACTCCTAACTTACATGAGCCTCGGCGGCTGGCAAGTAGGACTGTTGATCAACTTCAATGTTCCCGTTCTCAAACAAGGCATTCGCCGCAAAGTAATAGGCTTTGATGGATAAAGCTCAACTCTCTGCGCCCCCTCTGCGCTCTCTGCGTCTCTGCGGTGAGTCTTTATTACCGAACCAGTTCATGCGCGATAAAAATCACCTTTGACGGCCCGCCCAACACTTACGTCCGCCGCGAACTCGTCATCCCTCTTAAGTCAGTACCGCCCGCTACCGCAGGCGGTACTGACTAAAACGCCTTTACTTACTGGACCGGCTTGCCGTCGAGGTCGCGGGCCTCTATGGAGCCGAGGTTGAGTTTCTGAAGCTCTGGCTCGATCTGGCCGCGGTCGCCGACCGCGACGACGACCGTGGCGTCAGGCTTCAGATACTTCTCGGCGACGCGCTGCACGTCGGCGGCCGTCACGGCGTCTATGCGCGCCGGCAGCGTGCTGTAGAAATCGGCCGGCAGGTCGTAGACGAACAGGTCGCTGATGGTCCCGACTGTGCGGCCAGTGGTCTCGAAGAGTCCCGCCAGCGAACGGCTGAACGAATCCTTGGCGACTTTCAGCTCCTCGTCCGTCATGCGCGTCGCGCGCATCCTCTCGATCTCGTTAAAGACTTCGCGGACGGCCGGGGCCGTGACGTTGGTGCGGACACCGCTGCCCGTGTAGAAAGGCCCCTGACCGCGACGGTATTCAAAGGAGGAGAACGCCCCGTAGGTGTAGCCGTTCTTCTCGCGCAGGTTCATGTTGATGCGGCTGGAGAAGAGGCCGCCGAGGCCGAGGTTCATCACTTCGAGCGACACGTAGTCCGGGCTCGAACGGGCCACGCCGACGTGGCCTATGCGGAGCGCAGTCTGCGGGGCTCCGGGCTTGTCCACGACGACGATGCGCCGCGCGCCGGCGGCTCCGACCTCCGGGCGCTTGATCGCAGGCGTGCTGCCCGTCCACCCGCCGAAATATTTTTCGGCCAGGGCGCGCGCATCCTTCTCCGTGATGTCGCCGGCGACGACCAGCGCGGCGTTGCCTGGGACGTAACCCGCCTTCCAGAAGCTGAGCATGTCGTCGCGCGTGATGGCTTTATTCGAGTCGGTCGTGCCCAGCTCGTGGTAGCCGTATGGGTGCTTGTCGCCGTAGACGGCGTTGTTGAAGACGCGGCCGGCGAGCGCGTTCGGATTGTCGCGCTGCTGCTGAATCAGCGTCAGGCGCGTGTTGCGCACGCGGTCAATCTCTTTCTGCGCGAAGGAGGGGTGGAGCGCCACGTCCGACATCAGCTCGAAGGCGGCGTCGGCGTTCTTCTTCAGCGCGCTGAAGTTGACGAAGGAGGCGTCGCTGTAGGAGCCCGTCCCAAGCGACGCGCCGATCTGGGCCGCGTCCTCTGCGAGCTGAAGCGTCGAGCGCTTCTCCGTCCCCTCGTCGAGCATGTCGGCCGTGAAGGAGGCGAGGCCGGGCCTGTCCAGCGGGTTCGCCTCGCTCCCGCTCAAGACGGTCAGGCCGGCCGAGACCATAGGCAGGTTGTGCTGCTCTACGAGCAGGACCGTCAGGCCGTTGGCGAGCTTGAATTTTTTCGGGACCGGGAGCGAGAGCTTCGAGGCCGCGCCGGCCCCTGGCTGCTGCGCGCGCCACTCCTGCTCCTGCGCGTTGGCGGCGGGAGAGGGCGTCGTCGTCGCGTCCTTCTCCGCCTCGGCCGTCTTCGGCGGGTCGTCAATCACCTTCTTTCCGGGGACGCCGTAGACCACGACGCGCTTGTCCTTGCTCAAAGCCACCTGTGCCAATTTCTGCGTCGAAGCGGGCGTGGCCTTCTCGAAGCGCTCCAGGTCTTTCGCCAGGTAGCCTGGGTCGCCGAGGTAATGGTTGTACTGGTTCAAACGGTCTGCGACGCCACCGAAGCCGCCGAGCGTTTCCAGGCCGCGCACGATCTGCGTCTGAATCAGGTTGCGCGCGCGCTCAAGCTCGTCCGCCTTGACGCCCTCCCTGCGCACGGCGTCCAGCTCCTCGTCAATCGCCTTCTCCAAATCTTCCGGCTTGACGTTGGGCTTCGCCGTCGCCTGGATGATGAAGATCGAGCCGAGCGCGCCGGGCTGGTTGAAGGCCGCCACGTCCTGCGCGATCTGCCTGTCGTAGACGAGACGCTTGTAGAGGCGGCTGTACTTGCCGCCGCCCAGGATGCGCGCCAGGAGGTCTGCCTCGGCGTTGCCCGGCTGATAAATCGGGTCCGTAAGCCAGCTCATATAGACGCGCGGCAACTCGACCTGATCTGTGACGACGGCGCGGCGCTCGGCGGTGACGGGCGGCGTGACGGCGTCAATCTTGGGAACGGGCTGGCCCGCCGGAATTGGGCCGAAATATTTTTCGATGAGGGCCTTGGTCTTGGCCTTGTCTATGTCACCGACGATGGCGAGGCTCGCGTTGTTGGGCGCGTAGTAGAGCTTGAAGAACTCGCGCACGTCTGCGAGGCGCGCGGCCTCTATGTCGGTGTGCGAGCCGATGACGACGGCGTAGTAGGGGTGGTTCCTGGGGAAGAGTTGATGGAACATCCCCTCGTTGACGAGGCCGTAGGGCTGGTTCTCGCGGCTCTGCCGGCGCTCGTTGCGGACCACGTCGCGCTGGTTCGCCAGCTTCCGCTCGTCCAGCGTGTCGAGCAGGAAGCCCATCCGGTCGCTCTCCAACCAGAGCGCCAGCTCAAGCTGGTTCGACGGCAGCGTCTGAAAGTAGTTGGTGCGGTCGAGGCCGGTCGTCCCGTTGATGTCGCTCGCGCCCGCGCCTTCCAGGAGCTTGAAGTGCGCGTCGTCGCCGACGTGCTTCGAGCCCTGAAACATCATGTGCTCGAAGAGGTGCGCGAAGCCCGTGCGCCCCTGCTTCTCGTTGGCCGGGCCGACGTGATACCAGAGGTTGACGGCGACGAGCGGCAGGCGGTGGTCTTCGACCAGAATCACGTCGAGGCCGTTCTTCAATTTGTACTTCTCGAAATTCAACGTGGGCTGCGACGCGCCCGCGCCGGCTTGCTGGGCCTGCGCGGCGAAGCCCTGGCACAGAAAGACGGACAGCGACAGGAGCAGCGGAAGGATTCTACGAGGTCGTTTCATGACAAAATTCTCCCTTACCAAAGTCTGTTTGAGATGGAAGTCTTGAAGCGGCGAGCCAGCGCCCCTTTGTATTCCAAATCCCGCCGCAAGTCAATTTGAGGTTGAGTGCTGGGCGAGAGGACATTCACCGCAGAGACGCAGAGGAAGCGCAGAGAGTTGACTCAAGCCTCTGCGCCCCCTCTGCGCTCTCTGCGTCTCTGCGGTGAGCCTCAACTTTCTTACGGCTCAACTTTAGGCCGCACCACGAAGGTTGCCCCTGTGTTATACTATCTCCCAAAATCCACCTGGAAAGAGGAATCAATGAAACGCTACGCTACAGGAGTGTTGCTTCTCACGCTCGCGCTCGCCTGCGCGGCGGCCGCGCAAGATTACAGACCGTTCACGGTGGGCGACCTGCTGAAGATGCGCCGCGCCGGCGACCCGCAGCTCTCGCCCGACGGCAAGTGGGTCGCCTTCACGATCACGGACATAGACAAGACGGCCAACCGCGGCGTCAGCCAGATTTACTTGATGCCCGTGACGGGCGGCGAGCCCAAGCTGTTAGGCTCCGGCCTGCGCTCCAACTCGCCCCGCTGGTCGCCCGACGGCAAGAAGATAGCCTACTTGAGCGGCGGCCAAATCTGGACGATTGACGTTGGCACAAACGAGACCAAGAAGCTGACGGACGTTGCGCTCGGAGCATCTGACCCAGTCTGGTCGCCAGACGGCAAGATGCTCGCCTTCGCCGCGGACGTCTACCCTGACTGCACGACGAACGACTGCAACCGCCAGCGCGAGCAGGCGGCCGAGGAGAACAAGGTCAAGGCGAAGGTCGCCGAGCGACTCCTCTTCCGCCACTGGAACGTCTGGAAGGACAACAAGCGCAGCCACGTCTTCGTCGTCTCGGCAGACACGGGCGAGCTGCGCGACCTGACGCCGGGCGACTGGGACGCGCCGCCCTTCAGCCTCGGCGGCCCCACGGACTACGCCTTCGCGCCCGACTCGCAGAAGCTGGCCTTCGTCCGCAACACGGACAAGGTTGAAGCCATCTCGACCAACAACGATGTCTTCATCGTGCCGGTCACGGGCGGCGAGGCGACACGCATTACTGGCACAAATATGGGCTCGGACTCCTCTCCCGTCTTCTCGCCCGACGGCCGCTGGATGGCCTACCGCTCGCAGGCCCGCCCAGGGTTCGAGGCAGACGTCTGGAAGCTGATGCTCTACGACCGACAATCTGGCAAGACGCGCACGCTCGGCGAAAAGTACGACTTCCAGGTCGAGAGCTTCACGTTCTCGCCCGACTCGCAGAAGATCTATTTCGTCGCGGGCGAGCGTGGGTATGCTCCCGTCTATACGATGTCGCTCGCGGACGGCCAGATGAAGAAGATTATCGCGGAGGGCTACAACGACGATGTCAAGGTGAGCCGCGACGGCACGACGCTCGTCTTCACGCGCAACAGCATGACTAGCCCCGTCGAGATTTTCCGGGCCAACGCCGACGGCACGGGCGTCACGCAGTTGACGCGCACCAACGAGGCGATGCTCTCCGGCTTCAACCTCAAGCCGGCGGAATCGGTCGAATGGAAAGGGGCCGGGGGCACGATGATTCACGGCTGGATGGTCAAGCCGGCCAATTTCACGCCCTCTAAGAAATGGCCGCTGCTCGTCATCATCCACGGCGGCCCGCAGTCTGCCTTCAACGACAACTGGAGTTACCGCTGGAACCCGCAGGTCTTCGCCTCGGCCGGCTACGTCGTCTTCATGCCGAACCCGCGCGGCTCGACCGGCTACGGCCAGAAGTTCATAGACGAAATCTCCGGCGACTGGGGCGGCAAGGTCTACACGGACATCATGAACGGCGTCGCCCACGTCATCCAGAACAACGACTACGTGGACAAGAACCGAATCGGCGCGGCCGGCGCTTCCTACGGCGGCTACATGATTAATTGGATCGAGGGGCACAACGACGACAAGCGATTCCAGTTCAAGGCGCTCGTCTCACACGACGGCGTCTACAACCTGGCGAGCATGTACGGCGCGACCGAGGAGCTGTGGTTCACAGACTGGGAGTTCAAGGGCACGCCCTGGGACAACCCCGAAATGTACGAGAAGTGGTCGCCGCACAGGTTCGTCAAGAATTTCCGCACGCCGATGCTGGTTATTCATGGCGAGCTTGATTACCGCGTCCCCATCGGCGAGGGGCTGCAACTCTTCACCGCGCTGCAACGCCGCGGCGTCGACTCGAAACTGCTTATCTTCCCGGACGAAGGCCACTGGGTACTGAAACCCCAGAACTCCGAGTTCTGGTACACGAACGTCCTCGGCTGGTTCGAGAAGTATCTCAAGCCGAACTCCTAGAAGATTGCGAAATGCGGATTTCGGAGTGCGGATTTGAAAGATGTGCTCTTCAATCCGCACTCCGAAATCCGCATTTCGCAATTCTGATGTTTACTCCCCACCTCACTCGTGCTATTTTGTGCCACTCTTGCCCAGTTAGTGGGGTCGTCGCGTGCGGGTTGCCTGTCTTCCTTCCTCTCGTGAAGCCGCGCGTTGAGGCCAAGTCGTAATCAACACCTCGTATCGACAGCAATTCATCGGCCGCGGCCTGTCTAGGGTCGTGCCCGATTCTTTCCAAACGGAGGTTGTCCCTCATGACACGACAGGCACGCATAATCTTTGTCACTTTCTCATTGATCTTCGCCACCTGCTTCGCCCCGCTCTCCTCTCTGGCTTCCGACTTCAAACGCGAAGTCATTTATCAAATCATCACCGACCGCTTCTTCGACGGCAGTTCGACCAACAACAACCCTTCGCAGAGTTCGGGCCTTTACGACTCGACGAAGACGAACTGGCGCGCCTACTGGGGCGGCGACCTACAGGGGATTCAGCAGAAGATGTCTTACCTGGCGGGCATGGGCGTGACGGCCATCTGGATTTCGCCGCCGGTCGATAACCTCAACGCCAACATCCCGGACGGGGGCGGCAACCCCACGGCCTCCTACCACGGCTACCAGGGGCGCGACTTCAAACGCATCGAGGAGCACTTCGGCGACACGAGCAACTCCTGGACGCCGTTTGACAACCTCGTCACGGCCGCGCACGCCGCGGGCATCAAGGTCATCGTTGACTTTGCGCCCAACCACTCGACGCAGAACAACGCGGGCGAGTACGGCGCGCTCTACGACAACGGGACACTTCTGGGCAACTACACCAACGACACCAACGGCTACTTTCACCACAACGCTGACATCTCTGGCGGCGGCTGGGACGACCGCTATCAGGTTCAGTACTACACGCTCTTCGGCCTCTCCGACGTCAATCAAGAGCACGGGACGATGGACGCTTACATGAAGGCCGCGGCCAATCTCTTCCAGCAGCACGGCGCGGACGGCTTCCGCATCGACGCCGTCAAACATTTCGGCTGGGGCTGGCAGTACAGCTTCGCCAACGCCATCTACACCTACGGCGACAGCTTCCTCTTCGGCGAGTGGTATCAGGGCAACACGTCCGATCCGCTCTACCACGACTCTTACAAGTTCGCCAACAAGAGCGGCATCTCGCTTCTGGATTTCCCGCTCAACACGGCCATCCGCAGTGTCTTCGCCTCGAACGCCAACTTCTCGACCATAGACACCGTGATTTCGCAGGAGGGCACGAACTTCACCTGGAAAGATGACCTCGTCACCTTCATAGACAATCACGATATGGCGCGCTTCCTCTCCGTCTACAACAACAACAACCGGCTGCACGAGGCGATGGCCTTCGTGCTCACGTCGCGCGGCATCCCGTGCATCTACTACGGCACGGAGCAGTATCTGCACGACGACACGAGCGGCGGCACGGACCCGTACAACCGGCCGCAGATGGTCAACTTTTCGACTTCCACGACCGCGTACCAGTTGACCAACAAACTCTCCACGCTCAGGCGCGACAATCCGGCGCTCGGCTACGGCTCGATGGGGCAACGCTGGATGAACAACGACGTGTACATCTACGAACGCAAGTTCTTCAACAGCGTCGTGCTCGTCGCCATCAACAAAAACGAGACTTCGTCTTACAACATCACCGGACTGAACACGGCGCTCCCGGCCGGCAGTTACTCTGACTACCTGACGGGCCTGCTCGGCGGATCAAGCATCACGGTCAGTTCCGGCTCCGGCGGCAACAATCCTGTTTCCAATTTCACGCTGCCCGCGCACACCGTCGCCGTCTGGCAGTATGTCGAAGGGGCGTCCACCCCGCAGGTCGGGTCAATCGGGCCGACGCTCGGGCAAGCCGGAGTCAAAGTCACCATCGGCGGCAAGAACTTCGGCTCGACGACTGGCACAGTTAAATTTGGCACAACGACGGCGACGGTCGTCTCCTGGACGCCGACGAAGGTCGTCGTCAACACTCCTTCCGTCACGAACGGCAACTACAACGTGACCGTCACGAATTCATCCAGTCAGGTCTCGAACGGCATACAGTACACCGTCCTGAAGGCCAAGATGATTCCCGTGACCTTTACGGTTAACAATGCTTCGCCGACGCAGGTCGGTGATTACATCTTCCTGACCGGCGACACGGTCGAGCTGGGCAACTGGAGTACGACGTGGGACGGGGCCGTCGGGCCTATGCTGACGCCGAACTATCCCAACTGGTTCCTCAACGCGAGCGTCCCGGCCGGGCAGACGATTCAGTTCAAGTTCATCAAGATCGCCGCCAACGGCTCCGTCACCTGGGAGGCCGGTTCCAACCACTCCTACACAGTCCCGTCGAGCGGTGTCGGCTTCGTCAACGTCAACTGGCAGTATTAGAGCTGCCCTTTTGCGCCTTCGCGTCTCCGCGTGAGATAATTTTTTTTTCACGCGGAGATGCTGGAGGCGGGTTGAACTGAGATGAAGCGGCTCTCGGTCGTTATCGGACTCCTACTACTGTCAGGCTTTCACATCTGCCTGGCCCAATCTCAGACCGCGCCCAAGTCTAAGGCCGAGCTTCTGAAAAAATATGTCGGCCGCTACACCCTGGAGGTCGGCATTATCCCCATCTCCACGCTCGACGTGACGCTCGAAGGCGAGACGCTGTGGATCAAGCCTTCGGTCGTCAAGAAACGGAAGCTCCTACAGAAATCGCGCTCGCGCTTTTTAGACGAGGTCGCGGGCACGAGCTACGTCTTCAACAAAGATTCAGACGGCAACTACACCTCTGTCACCTTCGAGTACGAGGGCACACAGTACACGGCGCAGCGCGTCGTCCTCCCACCGCCGAGTCTCAAGGGCAACACGACTTTCCGCCTTCAGGGCTACCCGGACGCGTCAATCGTCACGCTGGCCGGCTCTTTCAACAACTGGGACCAGTCGCAACTCGTCTGCGGCCGCGAGGGCGACGCCTGGGTCTGCCGCGTAGACCTTGAGCCGGGCGAGTACACTTACAAGTTCATCGTCGATGGCAACTGGGTCTTAGACCCGGACAACCCGAACACGACCGAGGACGAGGCCGGCAACACCAACAACGTGCTCGTCAAAAAGTAGAATTGGCAAACATGAAGAACGAACAGTTGACGGACCTGGAACGCCTGGCGGTGCGCGAGCGACCCGAAGGCCAGCCCGTTATGCATCAGGACTGGGGCAAGCTCCTCTTCGCCCACTGGCGCATGGACGAGGAGAGCTTGCGCCCGCTCATCCCCGAGCGGCTGACGATTGACACCTTCGACGGCTCCGCCTGGGTCGCCGTCACGCCGTTCACGATGTGGGGCATACGCGCCTTCCCGCCCTACCTGCCACCCGTGCCCGGCTTGAGCAGCATGCACGAGTTGAACGTGCGGACCTACGTCCACCTGGACAAAGTCCCTGGCGTCTGGTTCTTCTCGCTCGACGCCAACAGCTCCATCGCAGTGTCCGTCGCCAGGATGTTCTTTCACCTCCCCTACTACACGGCCGAGATGAGCCTGGAGCAGACGGACAACACCATCGTCTACTCCTCGCGGCGCACAGACTCGGATGCGCCCGCGGCGGAACTCGACGCCACCTGGCACGTCGGCGAAACGATTCCCTACTCGCACCCTGGCTCGCTGGAATTTTTCCTGACAGAGCGTTATCTCCTCTACAGCGCACACAAACAGAAGCTCTACCGCGCGCGCATCCATCACGCGCCCTGGCCGCTTCAAAAAGCCTCGCTCTCGTCGCTCGACTCGACCATGATCGAATCGCACGGCATCCCGACGCCCAATGGCGAGCCCCTGCTCAACTACGCCGCAGAGATCAGCGTGGACATCTGGCCGCTGGAGGAGTGCTGAGCGGACATGACGCGGGAGAAGGCCGCCGGTACTTGCCCCGACCCGGCGGCCTTCTCGTTTGACGTCCGGCCGGAGAGCAAAGGGGTCAGGGAACCCCTTTGGGCCAATTCCGGCCGGACGCCAGGCGGGCTGAAGGTGCGATTCAGGCACACTCCGGCCGACGCGAGGACGCACCGGGCGATTCGCCTGATTTCACGCACACTGAGAGGTCTGAAGCACGAGAAGGAAGGCTTCTCGACAACTCAGCACAATATTATCGGGAGCTTAAAATCGGGAGTTAGAGTTGTGATCGGGAGTAAGGAACGGGCGCAGAGTACACCCGCGCCCTGGGCCTGTCAACCTAAATTTTCGTCCCCGATTTTTGCCTTTGAAAATTAAGCAGCGGGGGACGATAGGCGCGCCTTTCGTCCCCCGCTTCTCGCCTGACAAGAGGCTCGGGGTTCTTGAAATTCGGTAAACTTAAGAACTGCCGTCCGACTACCCGCCAATGTGACGCTCGACTAAATCGGCGAGCCGATTAAGGCGCTCGTCCGTCTTCTTGAACCGCCGGTCTGACTCTTCGGCGAGCCGATCCAACCGCTCGTCGGTTTGCCTGAGCCTTTCATTAAAACGCTCATCACTTTGCGTGAGCCTTTCATTAAAACGCTCGTCACTTTGCCTGACCATCTCCTTGAAACGCTCATCGCTTTGCCTGAGCGTTTCCTTAAAACGCTCGTCGCTCTGCGTGAGTCTTTCGCTTAGGCGTTCGTTAGTCCGCGTGAGCTTTTCTTCTGTGCGGGCTTGTACTTCTGACAGAGCTTGTATCGCGGTTGTGGTGATTTGGATGAACTCTGATTGAGTCTCGGCGAAAATCTGCAACTGCTGCGCGATTTGATCTACCCGTTGCCCGAGTTGATCTAACCGCTCAGTGAGTTGATCTACCCGATGAGTGAGTTGATCTAGCCGAGTGTCGAATTTAGCCTGGTTTTGGAGCAAGAATTCAATGGCTCGCTCCATCTCTTCGCCCGTCATGTCTCGTCCCCTCTCTTCTGAGCCGACGCCCGACTGTTTCGAGCGTCGGCGGAGTTGTAGGGTGGCAAGCGCAGACTATTACTCGTCGGTGTGGAATGTCAATCAAATGCGCGAGAGTCCGTGCTGAAACTCTGCCCACATCTTTAATTCTGCATTCTTCCCAGCGGGCCGTTCGGGTCGAGCACGTCTTTGAGGGCGCTCAAGGGGATGACGACTTCGTGTGGGCCGGCGGCGTAGGAGGCGACCTGATAGGGGTCGAAGTTGATTTCGAGACCCTTGGGCGACAGGTTCCAGCTCCGGTAGTTCTCTTCCTTCGGGCCGGCTCCTTCCCGAATCCAGTCCATGTCGGGGTCGTCGCCGGACATCTCCTCACGGATCTGCTCTGTGAGGTCTTTGATGGCGTAGTCGGAGATGACTTTCAGGTAGTCGGAGTTTGGCTTGAAGAGGTCTGCGAGCTTGAGAGCGCGGCCCGCGCGCAGGTCGTAGTTGAAGACGATGGTGTTGTGGTTCGGGTGCGCCGCGCCCTCGCCGAACGTGCTGACGCCGAAGGCCACGCTGACCAGATCGTGCGCTGCCAATGTGACGACGTACTCCGACTCGTAATAGCTCCCCGACGGCCCCATCGGCTTCTCGTAGGTCTTAAAGGCGCCGCGGAATTCTGCGACGCCCTTGGCGATCATACTTCGCAACTCAGAATTCATCTTCGCCAGGCGCGGGTCGCGGGCCGCGCCCACGGCCTGCGGGTACTTGGCTTTGACCGTGTAGCGGAAACGCCTGCTTGCCGCCGCGATCTGCCTGGGCGCGAACTTGACGGTTGCGCCGCGCTGCGCCGCATGGGAAACGGCCGCAACGGGGATGGCCGCGCCCGCGACGCACAGGACGAGCGCGATTGAAATGATGGTCGGGAAAAATCTCTTCATGTGTCTCCTCTTGTTCTTCACTGTTCTCTTCACTGTTCTCTTCACACCGGCCTTTCGGGCGGCGGCACGACGGCCGTGAACTCTTCGCCAAAGCGCCGCGCGTAGCTGTTCGTCAACTCCTCCACGCGCTCAAGCTTCGGCGAGCGAACGACGAGGCCGACGTGGTGATTCTTCCTGACGCGGTAGACGATCTCCTCGTCCGTGTAGCCGGAGGTGTCCGGCTCCTCCTGCCGCGCCAGCGAGAGCACTATGCCGCCGTACTCCTTGTGCGGCCGCGGGAGCCGGTAGGAGTTGTCGTCGCGCGCCAGTTCGATTCTGGCCCACTCGCGCCAGATGTTGACGCCGCTCGCGGCCTCCAAACTCTCCGCGATGTACGCGCCGCCGACGCGCGCCGCGATTTCAAGAAAGTAGAACTCGCCGTCCGCGGCGCTCTTGATAAATTCGGCGTGCGCCGCGCCGTGCGTTAGACCGAGCGCGTTTATTAATTTGCGGTTGAGCCTGAACAGCTTTCTTTCATCTTCGGAGCCGCGCTTGACGGTGCGCGAGATGAAGACGCCGCCCTGGTGCGTCACGTCCATCGGGGGCCGCCCGTAGCCGCTCGCGCCCGCGAAAGCCACGCGCCCGTTGTTGACGAGCGAGTCTACGTGGAAGACGTCGCCCGCGACGTAGCGTTCGAGCAGGTAGTAGGGCGAGCGCTCGTTCAGATTCTCGCGCGCGTCCAGTGCGTCTATCGTCCGCCAGACCTGTTCGGAGTTCTCGCATTTCTTGATGCCTATGGCCGACACGTCCGAGCGCGGCTTCATCACCCACGGCGCGGGCACGTGCCCCATGTAATCGCCCAACCCCTGATAGTTGAGCACGTGTACGAAGTCAGGCACGGGGATGCCCGCCTCCTGCGCGCGGACGCGCATCGCCAGCTTGTCGCGGAAGACGCGCGCCTCGGAGCTGGTCATCCCACTGAGGCAGAGCTGCTCGCGGATGAGGCCGGCCGTGATGACGTCGAACTCTTCGAGGGCTGCGACGAGGTCTATCTTCTGCGGCCTGCCGAGCTGGCAAGCCACGTAGACGTAAAGCTCCGGCGCGGCGTCGTTCGGCACGGCGATGATGTCGTCCAGGCTCTCGCGCGGCCAGTCCTCTTGCAAGAGCTTCTCGCGCGTCATGAGGATGACGCGGTGGCCCTGCCGCTTGCACTCGCGCATGAACTCCGCGCCCTTGAAGTGGCTCGCCAGACAGAGGACTGTCCGCTGGCGCGCGTCTCTTTCGCTCATCGTCGCACCGTTCTCCTACTCGTCTCCGGCGTCCGGCTGCACGCCCGTCCCCGGACCAGGGCCTAAAACCGTGCTCAGCCCCGGATTCTCCTCCACCCCGGTCGGCGCGTCCGGCTCGCTCGTCTCGCCCTGCTCCTCCGTGCGCTCCGGCTCCTCTTTAACGTCGCCGCCCTGTTCCCTCGTCTCCATTTATCACCCCTCGAATTAAGCTCACCCCTTTGCGCCTTTGGTTTTTCTGTTTCTGCGCCTTTGCGCGAAAAAGCAGTTCTCGCAAAGGCGCAACTAAAGAAATACTAAAGCCGCAAAGGGTTGAATCTGTCCCTGGCTTGAGTTTGAAGCATGCTCGCGGATTGTATCACGCTGGCCCCGCCCGGAAAGAAAATCTCGCACCGGCCGCCCGTTTAAGGTATAAGAGGTGTCGCACCCGATGATTTTCCGTGGCCCCTACAACGAAGTGACCGTCCCGGAACTGCCGCTCCCGGAGTTCGTGTTGACGCGGGCCGGCGGGCTTTCGGCCAAGCCCGCGCTGATTGACGCGGCGACGGGGCGCGTGACGACTTACGGCGAGCTGGGCGAGGCCGTGCGGCGCGTGGGCGCCGGGCTGCACGCGCGCGGCCTGCGCAAGGGCGACGTGCTGGCCATCTTCAGCCCGAACCTCCCTGAGTACGCGGTCGCCTTCCACGCCGTCGCCACCATCGGCGGCGTCGTCACGCCCGTCAACCCGCTCTACACGGCCACGGAAGTGGCACACCAGCTCAAGGACGCGGGCGCGAAATACCTGCTGACCATTCCACCGCTTTTGGACAGGGCGCTTGAGGCCGCGCGCGGGACGGACGTTCAGGAAATCATCGTCTTCGGCGAGGCAGAGGGCGCGACGCCGTTCGGCTCGCTGCTGGAGAATGATGGAGTCTTACCGGAAATTGAGATCGACCCGCGCGAGGACTTAGTCGCGCTCCCCTATTCGAGCGGGACGACGGGCGTGGCGAAGGGCGTGATGCTGACGCACTACAACATGGTCGCGAATCTGTGCCAGTTGCGCGACCACGACATGACCGACGAGAGCGACACGCTGATCGCCATCCTGCCATTCTTTCACATCTACGGCATGAACGTCGTGATGAACTACGGGCTCCACAAAGGCGCGGCCATCGTCGTCATGCCCCGCTTCGAGATGGAGCAGTTCCTCGGCGCGATGCAGGCTTACGGCGTGACGCGCGCTCACCTCGTGCCGCCTATCATCCTGGCGCTGGCGAAGCAACCCGTCATTGACGAGTACGACCTCTCGACGCTGAAACTCATCATGTCGGGCGCGGCCCCGCTCGGAGAGAGCCTGACGGCCGCCTGCTGCGAGCGCCTCAAGTGCGTCATCAAGCAGGGCTACGGCATGACCGAAGCGAGCCCCGTCACGCACATGTGCGGCGAAGACCCGGTCGGCATCAAGTACGGCTCGGTCGGCCAGTGCATCGCGAGCACGGAATGCAAGGTCGTGGACCTGGAGACCGGCGCAGAGCTGGGGCCGGGCGAGGAGGGCGAGTTGTGGGTGCGCGGCCCGCAGGTGATGAAAGGCTACCTCAACCGCCCCGAAGCCACCGCGCAGACGATCGATGCAGAGGGCTGGCTGCACACGGGCGACATAGGCTACGCAGACGCCGAAGGCCACTTCTTCATCGTTGACCGCGCCAAAGAGCTGATCAAGTACAAAGGCTTTCAGGTCGCGCCCGCCGAGCTGGAGGCGATGCTCCTGACGCACCCGGCCGTGGCGGACGCGGCCGTCATCCCTAGCCCGGACGAGGAGGCCGGCGAGGTGCCGAAGGCTTTCGTCGTGCTCAAGGGCGAGGCGACCGAGCGCGAGCTGAAGGAGTACGTCGCCGCGCGCGTCGCCCCGCACAAGAAGATTCGCCGGCTCGAATTCATAGAGCAGATTCCCAAATCGCCGTCGGGCAAAATCCTGCGCCGCGTCCTAGTTCAAAGAGAAAGGAAATAGATCAGAACAATATGTCATCCGAAGATATTTCGAGAGGCGTCAAAGCCTACTTCGCCGCCCTCCGCGCGATGGACGTGGAGGCGTGGGTCGCGACCTTCGCGCCGGACGCAAAGAGTTATGACCCCATCGACGCCCCGCCGAGCGTGGGCCACGACGGTCTGCGCCAGTTCTATAACGCCATCGCCGGGGCGTTCGAGTCGTTTGGTTTGACGGAAGAGCACGTCTTCATCGCGGGCAACTCGGCGGCCGTCAAGTGGACGGGCCAGGGCCGCGGCAAGAACAAACGCGATGTCAGGTTCGAGGGCATAGACATCATAGAGTTCAACGACCAGGGTCTGATTCAGACCGTCCGCGCCTACTGGAACCCCGCCGAAGTGATGATGCAGCTTCAAGGATAAAACGGGGGATTTATTTCGCTATGTCGTCGCCATCCGCGGTCGAGCGCCCGGCGTGGACTATTCCGGGCTACCTCGAAGTTTCAGAAGACCATTTGACGATTGACGGCGTGGACGCGCTCCAACTGGTCGCGGAGCACGGCTCGCCGCTCTACGTCTTTTCCGAACGCCGCATCCGCTCGAACATCGAGCGCCTTCAACGAGCCGCCGAGTTGGTCAATCGCCCGGTGCGCTTCTGCTACGCCTCTAAGGCCAACTCCAACATGGCCGTGCTCAGGGCCGTGCGCGAGGCTGGCATCGACATAGAGGTCAACAGCGGCGGCGAGCTGTACAAGGCGCTGCGCATAGGTTTCCGCCCCGAGCAGATCATCTTCAACGGCACGAGCAAGACGGACGCCGAACTCCTCGAAGCCGTCTCCGCTGGTATCCACGCCATCAACGTGGACTCGATTTACGAGATCGAGCTGGTCGAAGAGGCCGCGCGCCGCGCGGGCAAGCGCGCCAACATCGCGCTCCGGCTCACCCCCGAAATTGGCACACGCTCGCACCTCGGCTTGCAGACTGCGCTCCTGACCTCCAAGTTCGGCATCTCCTACTCGGACGTTCTGGACGCCTTCCGCCGCGGCCTCAAACACCCGGAGCTGGTCAACGTCTGCGGCATTCACATTCACGTCGGCTCGCAGACGCCCGACGTGGGGCCCTTCGCCGAAGCTTTCAAGGCGATGTGGGAGCACCTCGTCACGCTCCACAATGAGACGGGCCACACCCTTGAGCACATCAACCTCGGCGGCGGGATTCCCGTCAACTACCTGCGCGACCCGCTCATCGCAGACCAGCTTCCAGAGCACGAGCGCGACATGCTCGGCGCGGACCTTGAGCCGTCGGAAGTTCTGGCCGAAGCTTTAAGAGTTGCGCGCGAGTCGGCGCGGGCGGCCAATGCCGAGCGCCTGTTCGACCGCGTGACGATCTTGCTTGAGCCGGGCCGCAGCATCATTGCCGACGCGGGCCTTGTCCTGACGACCGTGCGCAACATCAAGCGCCGCCCCGAAACGAACGACGTGTGGCTGTTGACCGACGCCGGCTACAACTTGCTGCTCTCGATGAACAATTACAAGTGGTACTACCACCTCGTCTCGGCCGCGCGCGCCGCCACCGCGCCCGACACAGACTACAAAGTGGCCGGGCCGCTCTGCGACTCCGGCGACGTCTACTTCGACATCGAGCGCGAGGGCCGACTGCCCGACTATCGCAGGCTCCCTGCCGAAGTGCGGCCCGGCGAGACGCTGGCGCTTCTCAACAGCGGCGCTTACTCGCTCGCCCAGATGTTCCACTACAACGGACGCCCGCTGCCCGCCGCCGTCATGGTGCGCGCAGGCGGCAAGGTGGATTTAATCCGCCGGCGCGACACCTACGAGGATTTGGTCACGAACGACGTTTGGTAAAGACTGGCCCGCCGCTCCGAAACCTTTATGCCCAGAATCGCGCCCAGCAACGTCACGCTCATCCGCGGGCTGACGCTCGTCGCCGCCGCCTCAATCGTCATCGGGAACGTCATCGGCACAGGCGTCTTCCTCAAGGCTCGCGTGATGACGTGCAACGTCGGCACGCCGGGCATGGTCATCACCGTCTGGATCGCCGCGGGCGTGCTGTCGCTCGCGGGCGCGCTCACCTACGCGGAGCTGGCCGCGATGATGCCGCGCGCCGGTGGCGAGTACGTCTTCGTCCGCGAAGCTTACGGGCCGCGCCTCGGCTTCCTCTACGGCTGGATGCAAATCTTCATCGCCAAGACCGGCTCGCAGGCCGCCGTCGCCGTCGCCTTCGCCGGGTTCCTCAACAAGCTGACGGGCGGGACGCTGGACACGGC
The DNA here is from genome assembly GCA_963848875.1 of uncultured Acidobacteriota bacterium. Taxonomy (GTDB): domain Bacteria; phylum Acidobacteriota; class Blastocatellia; order Pyrinomonadales; family Pyrinomonadaceae; genus QHXM01. Next base: position 77,393 of record CAWKFJ010000004.1, on the reverse strand, counting down.
CCTCGTCACGCTCAACTTTTTCGGGAGGCCGTTCGCGGTCAGCACCCTTCAAGTCATAGGGCTCGCGCTCATCGCGCTCATCACGCTGGTCAACTGCGCCACGGTCATCGTCAGCGGCCGGATCGCCGCTGTCCTGACCGGAATAAAAATCGCGCTCGTGCTGGGCATCGGGCTGGGCGCTTTCGCGCTGGCGTCCGGCAATTGGGGCCACTTCGCGATGGCTAACGCCGGCGGGGCCTGCGAGGGCGTGAACCCCGCGACGATGGTCGGCGTGGGCGGGTTCACCGCGGCCATGCTCGGCGCGCTCTGGGGCTACGACGGCTGGAACAACCTGACGCTCGTGGCCGGCGAGGTGAAAGACCCGCAGCGCAACATCCCGCTGGCGCTCATCGGCGGGACGATTCTCATCATCCTGCTGTACGTCCTCATTAACGTGGCCTACTTCTACGTGCTCACGCCGACCGAGGTCGCCAGCGTCCCTGAGAAGTCTCAAGTGGCGACGGAAGTAGCGAAGACCTTTTTAGGATCAACCGCCGTCGGCCTCATCCTCGCGTCGCTGATGGCTTCCTCCATCGGCACGCTGCACACCTCGATTCTGACGGGCGCGCGCGTCCCCTACGCGATGGCGCGCGACCGACTCTTCTTCGACCGGCTGGCACGACTCAGCCCGCGCACGCATGTGCCCATCGGCGCGGTCATCGTCCAGGGCATCTGGGCCGGCATCCTGACGCTCTCTGGCTCGTTCGACACGCTGACCGACTACGTCATCTTCGGCTCGTGGATTTTCTACGGGCTCGTCACCGCCTCGGTCTTCATCTTCCGGCGGCGGATGCCCGACGCCGAGCGGCCCTACCGCGCGTGGGGCTACCCGGTTGTGCCAATTCTGTTCCTGCTCGTGACGGGCTTCCTCCTCTTCTCGACGCTCCTGCCGGACCCTGGCAAAGGGCTGAAGGGCTTTAACGTCAACGCGCTGGTCGGGCTGGGCCTGATTGCGTCTGGCTTGCCGGTCTACTGGTACTTGTCCAGGCGTCATCACGTCGCGTTCGAGGAGAAAAGCGCTGACGAGGACGACTCGCCGCGCGTGCCGTGAGGTCCGGCGGGCGGGCGTGGCGCGGCGCGGCCGGGCGAGATAGCAAAATTATTCTTGACTTGCCGTCCGAGTTGGCTTAGAAGCTTCGTTGTTCTTTGACCCAAACTGAACCGGAGTGGTTTTTCAGACCGACACTCCCGTCCCTAAATCTAACCAAAGCTAAAAAGGAGTCCCCTGATGGATAGTCGTATTCTAGGAATTATCGGCGGCGTGCTTCTCATCATCGGCACGTTCTGCCCGCTCGTCTACGTCGAGTTCCTCGACCAGAGCGTTACCTATTTTAGCCCGCGGGCAAGCTGGGAGGGGATCGTCATGATTCTCCTCGGCATCGTCGCCATTGCTCTCGCGGTGCTGCGGAAGTACAAACTGCTTCTCATCCCCGGCATCCTCTCCCTGGCGATTGCGGCCTACGATTACTTCAGCTTCAAGTCGCAGTTATCCGCGGCGGTGGGCCGTGTTGATGAGTCGGTGAGGGAGCAGGCGGAGAACGCGATCTCGATGAAGTGGGGCTGGATCGTCTTCATCCTCGGTGGGCTCATCCTGCTCGCCGCCGGTGCTCTCGGCAAGAATGCGCCAGCGCCGGGTGCGGCCTGGGGCGCCACGCCGCCGCCGCCGCCGCCCTACACGCCGGGCCGGTAGATTGGCCGATACTGCACTTGACTGTTGAGCGCCTTTCGGCATGGCGCTCAACAGTCAAGTGCGCCCTTTACATGACAAAAAATCGTTAGCACTCCCACCGTTCGGCTCGCGGCCCGCACAAAGTCGAAGGGTGTCGCTTCTTTCCACTCATTGCATTAAACCTCATGACGGTAGTACTGCCTTATGCTCGCCCCTGACACAGTCTTACAGAATCGCTACTGTATTATTCGGCAGCTTGGGCAGGGTGGGATGGGGACTGTTTACGAAGCTAAGGCCCTGCGCCTTAATACTACCGTTGCTATAAAAGAGGCTCTTTTCACTGACGAGCGGCTGCGCAAACAATTTGAGCGTGAAGCGCAGTTGTTAGCGAGCCTACGCCACTCCGCGCTGCCTAGAGTGATAGATCACTTTGATGAGGGTGACGGCCTGTTCCTGGTCATGGACTTTATTGCCGGTGAAGACTTATGGAAGATGCTACGAAGAAACCGAAGTGGGTTTCCACCTGACAGAGTTTTAGAATGGGCAGACCAGCTACTCGACGCTTTAGATTACCTGCATAATCAAAAACCGCCGATCATTCATCGGGACATCAAACCGCAAAACCTGAAGCTCTTAAATTCAAGTCAAATTATCCTGCTCGACTTCGGTCTCGCTAAAGGGTTTGCAGGGCAGATATCACACGTCACAACGTTAGATAGTATCTACGGGTACACGCCGAATTATGCTCCCTTAGAACAAATTCAAGGGGCTGGCACAGAGCCGTGCAGTGATCTGTATTCGCTAGCCGCCACGCTCCATCATCTACTAACAGGCAACCTGCCCCCGGACGTGTTGACCCGTCTGGCCGTAACTTCTGACGGGCAGCCGGACCCATTACGCCCTGCTAATGAGGTGAACCCGTCGGTGACGCTCGACGTGGCCGCTGCGCTGAGTAAGGCGATGTCAATCGGACGTAGTCAGCGTTTCTTTACCGCGGCGGAGATGCGACAAAGGCTGTGCGAGGCCAATCGGAGTCGGGTTCCCGACATTAGTGAATCAGTCACAATACTCCCGCCAACGGCGGTTCCTTTAACTGACGCCGGCAGACGGCCAGAACAACCAAAGATTCTTTCGCCACCCACTTTGGCGCAGACTGCCCCGGCGTGGAAAGCCCCGGAGCCGGCTTTTACTATTGCCGCCTCTCCCCGCGCGAGACCTTTACTAACTCCGCAATCGCAGGAAGTCCCCGCCCGACGCCGGGCCACATCGAGTGCTCGAATTTTTGGATTTGCCGGGTCCGCCTTACTCATCATCGGCACGTTCTGTCCGCTTGTCAGTGTTGATTTCCTCGACCAGATCATGAACGTCAGCTATTTTAGCCCGCAGCCAAGCTGGGAGGGGGTATCCATCATCGTCCTCGGAATTGCCGGAATAATTATCGCCGTTCTGCGAAAGAGTAGATTGCTTCTCATACCAGGAATCCTGACCCTGGCAATTACGGCGTACGATTATTTCAGTTTCAAATCGAAGTTTTCCGAAATACTAGTCGGTGCTTCCGAGTCAATGAGGTCGCAGATTGAGAACGCGGTCTCGATGAAGTGGGGCTGGATCGTCCTCATCCTCGGTGGGCTCACGCTGCTCGCCACCGGTGCTTTGGGACGCAAGGCTCCCACTCCCGGCGCAGCCGAGTGGGCGACGCCGACGCCGCCCTACACAATGGGCCGGTAGTTTTACTTCAAGCGTATGAAGCCTGAGTGCCCCTGCGGCCCTCAGACCACCAGACTGATTATGGGAGACCTGATTATGGGAAACAGCAAACGCACCCTCGCCATCATCGGCGCATCCGTACTGATTCTAGGCTTCTTCCTGCCTCTCATCAGCATCTTCGGCCTGATCAACTTCAGCTACTTAGACCTAGTGATGAAAGTCTCCGCGCGCTTCAGCACCGGGATCGTCATCCTGTGCCTCGGCCTGCTCTCGCTCGCGCTGGCCCTGAAGAATAATTTCCGCCCGCTCATCGGGACGGGCGCGCTGGCCCTCGCCATCCTCGTCTTCGATTTCGTGACTTACAAATCCTTCCTCCGCGGGATGGCTCCGATGGGCGGGATTGCAGGCGGCTCCGGCGGCTCTTCCACTTCGGCCGACCAGTTCGCAGACCAGTTCATAGGAGTTCTCATCCAACCCGCCTTCGGCATGTTCCTCCTGGCGGCCGGGGCCATCGTCCTGATCGTCGCCGGAGCCATGAAAGACAAACCCGTCACGCCCGGCACAGACTGGAACAACAACCCGCCCCCGCCGATGAACTACTCTTAAAAGCAATGATGAATGCGGAATGCGGAATGATGAATTAAAGACAAGTTGCTTTTAATTCATCATTCATCGTTCATCATTTCTTTATTGCGGCGAGGGCTTCGCGGGCGACCTCTTTGTCGTCGAAGTGCAGGACTTCGCTGCCGATGAGTTGGTAATCCTCGTGGCCTTTGCCGGCGATGACGACGAGGTCGCCGCTCTGCGCCTCGGCGACGGCGCGGTGTATGGCCTCGCGGCGGTCTGCGATCTTCTCGTAAGGCTTCGCGGTCCCGCGCAAACCGACCTCGACGTCCTCCAGAATTCTCAAAGGGTCTTCCGTGCGCGGGTTGTCTGAAGTCAGAATCACTACGTCGCTCAAAGAGCCCGCGGCCTCACCCATCGGCGCGCGCTTCGAGCGGTCGCGGTCGCCGCCGCAGCCGAAGACTGTGATGACGCGCCCCCGTGTCACGTCGCGCGCCGTGCGCAGGACGTTCAAGAGCGCGTCGTCCGTGTGAGCATAGTCCACGACCACGGCGAAGTCGCCCGCGTGCGCCACGCGCTCGAAGCGGCCCGGCGCGCCCGCGCAAGTCTCCACGGCGCGCGCGATCACGTCCAGGTCGTAGCCGAGCGCGAGCCCCGCGCCGGCCGCCGCCAGAATGTTGTAAATGTGCGGGCGGCCGACCAGCGGCGAGTGGACGGCGCGCTCGCCATCCGGGGTGAGTAGCAAAAAGTTCATCCCGTCGAGCGAATGCTCTACGGCCGAGGCCGTCACATCCGCGTCCGCGTCGAGCGCGTAGCGTATGACCCGCGCGCCGTCGGCCTCCAGGTCTTGGGCCAATTCCCTGCCGCGCTCGTCGTCCACGTTGATGACGGACGCTTTCGGCGTCCCGCCGAGGCTCCCGTCGAAGAGCCTGCGCTTGGCCGCGAAGTAGTTCTCCATCGTGCCGTGGTAGTCCAGGTGGTCGCGCGTCAGGTTGGTGAAGACGGCGACCGCATACTGAAGCGCCTCGCAGCGGTGCAGGTCTATGGCCTGCGACGAACTCTCCATCACGGCCAGCTTGCAACCAGCCTCGACCGCGCGCCGCAGGATGCGCTGCATGTCCGTCGCCTCGGGCGTTGTCCGCTCGGCCTTCCAGCGCTTCCGGTCGATTCTGTACTCGACGGTCGTCGTCATCGCCACGGGCTGTTGCGCCGCCTCTGCTATTGCGGCGACGAGGTAAGTCGTCGTCGTCTTCCCATTCGTGCCCGTGATGCCTACGAGCGGAATCTCGCGCGACGGGTGGCCGTGAACCTCCGCGGCCGCCAGCGCCATCGCGCGGCGTATCCCTTTCACCTCTATCCACGCGCCCTCGAAGCCGGCGGGCGCTTCCAGTTCTGAGAGGACGCCGACGGCGCCCTGCTCCATCACCTGCGCCACGAAGCGGTGCGCGTCCAACTGCTCTCCTCTCACGGCCGCGAACAGACTTCCCGCGCGCGCCTGCCGCGAGTCGTGCGTCACGTCCAGCACTTCCCTGTCGCCGTCGCCCGTTAGCTCACCGTTCACCGCCATCGCCACGCCGTCGAGCGTGACACGTCGTCTCTGTTTCAACTGTTCGGCCAATCCTTTTACCTTCCGTTCGAGTGTCTTTAGAATCGCGCAAAAGTTTTACCGCGATTCCCGCCGACAATCAAACTCTTGCCATGAAGAAACATTACGGGCAGAATGCGGCCCGACGGTTCGATGTTAGCGCTCATCCTTTCGGCTGTCGGAGTCGCCCCGTGAACTCTATTGCCGCCATCAGCTCGCTGCTGGGCCTCGCCGCCCTGCTCAGTTCGTCGCTCCCCGCGGGCGAAGCCGCCGGCCCGCCGCAGTACGACCTGCTCATCAGGAACGGCCGCGTCGTGGACGGCACGGGCCGGGCCGGCTACGTCGCGGCCGTGGCAGTCCGCGGCGACCGCATCATTCGCGTCGGGAGACTAACGCGTGCGCAGGCACGACGCGTCATAGACGCGCGGGGCATGGTCGTCGCCCCCGGCTTCATAGACATGCTGGGCCAGTCGGAAATCAATCTGCTGATTGACCCGCGCGCCATGAGCAAGGTCATGCAGGGCGTCACGACAGAGGTCACGGGCGAGGGCTCGACGGCCGCGCCCATGAACGAACGGCTCGTCGCGGAAGACGCGGACTACTACCGCCGCTTCAACCTGACAGTTGACTGGCGCACGCTCGGGGAATTTTTCAGCCGCCTCGAAAGGCGCGGCATGGGCGTCAACGTGGCGACGTTCGTCGGCGCGACGCAGGTGCGCGCCTACGTCATAGGCTTCGACGACCGGCCGCCCACCGCGGACGAGTTGATAGAGATGCGGCGGCAGGTGGCGGCCGCGATGGAGGACGGCGCGCTCGGCGTCTCCACGTCGCTGCAATACGTCCCGGCGCGCTTCGCCAAGACGAACGAGGTCGTGGAGCTGGCGATTGCCGCGCGGCGCTACGGCGGTCTTTACGCGACCCACCAGCGCAGCGAGGCCAACGCCATAGACGCCTCGCTCGAAGAGGTCTTCGAGATCGGGCGGCGCGCGAGCACCCCCGTCGAAATCTGGCACCTCAAGACGGCCTACAAAAAGAATTGGGGCCGCATGCCCGAAGTCTTGAAGCGTATCGAAGCTGCACGCGCGCGCGGCCAGGACGTGACGGCCGACGTTTACCCTTACACGGCCGCCAGCACTTCGCTCTCTGCCTGCCTTCCCCCTTGGGCTCTCGAAGGCGGGACGGCTCGCATGTTGGAGAGGTTGCGCGACCCAGAGACGCGCGCGCGTTTGAAGCGCGACATCATGACCGACTCGAAAGACTGGGAGAACATTTTCCTGGGGAGCGGCGGCGCGAATGGGGTGCTCATCAGCTCAGTCATCAACCCATCGCTCGAAAGCTTGCAGGGCAAGCGCGTCGCGGAGATCGCCGCCGAGCAGAAGAAAGATGACCTCGACGCGCTCTTCGACCTGATACTCGCGGACCACGGCGAGACGGACGCCATCTACTTCATGATGTCCGAGGACGACTTGCGCGCGGCATTGAAGGCTCCCTTCGTCTCCATCTGCACGGACAGCGCGGCGCGCGCGACCGACGGCCCGCTCTCGAAAGACAAAGGGCACCCGCGCGGCTGGGGCTCATACCCGCGCATCCTCGCGCGTTACGTCCGCGATGAGAAATTGCTGACGCTCGAAGAGGCCGTGCGCAAGATGACCGCGATGCCCGCCACGCGCGTCGGACTCCTTGACCGCGGCGTCATCCGCGAAGGGGCTTTCGCAGACATCACCATCTTCGACCCGGAGAAGGTACGCGACCTCTCCACGTTCGAGAACCCGAATCAGTACCCCGAAGGCATCCCTTTCGTCATCACCAACGGCCAGCTCAGCGTTGACAACGGGCAACGCACGAGCGCGCTGGCCGGCCGCATCCTGCGCGGCCCAGGATACAGGCGAAGATGAACGAAACACTCAGCGTCAGTCTCGAAAGTCCGCAGCACGGCTTCATGTCGCTCCGCCTCAAGACGGCGGGCCAGAACTTCGTCACCGTCGTGTCTCACGAGCCTTACGATTCGCTGCGCGATTTGATTGCAGCGCTGGCGTCCGTGCTTGACGGCGACTGCGAGCTAATCGTCCGGTGGAACGCAGAGCCCGACGAGTACGACTTCCGCTTCTCTTCCCGCGGCGACCATCTTCTTCTCGAAGTGATTCACTACCCGGACCACCGCAAGCTGCCTGAGACGGCCGCGACCGTCTTCTCTTTCGACGGCCCGAAACGGGACGCCGGCCGCGCGTTCTGGGAGGAGCTGCGCGACCTCGAAAGCCGCACGGCCCGCGACGAATTCGACCGCCAATGGAGGCGCACGTTCCCCGAACGCGAGCTGGAAGAATTGACTGAGAGAATCAATGAACCCAAGCGTGAAACCGGGAGATGAGGGTCATGTCATTTTGCTTCGGCTGGACAATAATGCTAATTTGAGTCAAGCCCATGAGACGCGACATACTGGAATGACGCTCTTCTATTGAGAAGTGGATTGCAGAAAATCGCTCCAAGGCGTTCATGTGCCGGGAGCTTCGGTGCAAGCCTCTCACGCTTGAAGGATATTTGAAAAAGTTTGGCATTATCTATGCTGGTAATCAAGGCGGCAAAGGCAAGAGTTGTCCGTATCGTAAAAGTGCGAGCCACTATTTACACAAAGGAAGCATTGTCAAAAGTCATCTTTTGAAGCTGAAATTATTGGAAGACAAAATTAAAGCGCCTGGTTGTGAAGGATGTAGGAGAACGATGTGGCAGGGCAAGTCAATCCCGCTTGAGCTTCATCACATAAACGGGGATCGGTTTGACAACAGGCTTAAAAATTTGCAGCTTCTCTGCCCAAATTGTCATGCCTTGACAGACAACAATGCTGGCAAGGGTATATTATCGTTTCTGAAGAGTCGCCGGGGTGGTGAAATTAGGCAGACACGCGGGTCTTAGAAGCCCGTGCCGCAAGGCGTGCGGGTTCAAATCCCGCCCCCGGCACCAAAAGTTTTTGACGTTACACGAATTGTTCCCGCGATTATCAATGTAAGGAAGGTAGCCCGTTCCGCTCAATTCCTTTGCCGGAGCGGGCTTGAAATTTTATGAAGACAGAAGTGAAAGACATCTCTCCGACGCGTAAGGAAATCAAGATCGAGATCGAGGCCGACGCGGTGCGCGCGGCTTACGACACGGCCACGGCCCGCTACGCGCAGCTTGCGACCGTGCCGGGTTTTCGCCGCGGCCACGCGCCGGCCTCTGTCGTCCGCACGCGCTTCAAGGACAAGATTCGCGGCGAGGTGTTGCAGGAGTTGGTGCCGCAGGCCGTCCAGGACGCCATCGGTCAACTCGGCCTCAACGTCATCGGCGAGCCGGAGCTGCACCTGGACAACGCCGAAGAGTTGACCAACTTCGGAGCGGGGCCGATTCAGCTTCACGTCCACGTGGAGGTGCTGCCCGAAGTCACGCTCGGAAGTTACAAGGGACTGGAGGCCGGGCGGCGCACGCGCCCCGTCGGCGACGAAGACGTCGAGCGCGTCATAGAAGGCTTGCGCGAAGCCTCCGCCTCTTTGGAGCCCGTCGAAGACCGCGGCGCGGAGCTGGGCGACACCGTGACCGTCAACTTCCGCGGCAAGTTCGTGGAGGCTGCTGAAGAAGAGGACATTAACGTCGAGGACGTTGACGTGGAACTCGGCGGCGCGGGAGTCCAGCAGGAGTTCACGGACAACCTCGTCGGCGTGAAGTCGGACGAGGAGCGGACTTTCACGGTCAGCTACCCGGAGGATTTCTCGTCGAGGGGTCTGGCCGGCAAACGGGTCGAGTACGTGGCGATGGTGACGGCCGTGCGCCATAAGGAGTTGCCGGAGGCGGACGACGAGTGGGCCAAGAGTCTGGGCGAGGAGTTCGAGTCGGTGGCCGACCTGCGCGTGAAGGTGCGCGAGGATTTGGAGAAGCGCGCGAGCGTCGAGTCAGACAACCGTGTGCGCAGCGAGGTGATGCGCAAATTGGTCGAGGCGCACCCGTTCGAGGTCCCGCAGACCTTGAGCGAGCACCAGGCGAATCATCGCTTGCAGGAGGCTGTGCGCGACATGATGGGGCGCGGGATTGACCCGCGCGCGCAGGAGATCAACTGGGATGGCGTGCGCGAGCAGTTGAAGGCCCAGGCCGAGTTCGACGTGCGCGGCTCTATGCTCCTGGAGATGATCGCCGACGAGGAGCAGATAGAAGTCTCGGACGAAGAGGTCGAGGCCGAAATCAACACGATTGCCCAGGCGTCGCGCCAGGCCCCTGAGCAAGTGCGTGCTGCCTTGACAAAGCAGGGAGGCGCTACTAGCATCGCCGATAGGTTGCGCAACCGCAAAGCGCTCGACCTGATTGTTGAAAACGCGCGCGTGACGGACGAAGAGTGGCGCGACGAGGCGGAGGAAGAAGCAGCCGCCCGCGACAGCAGCGACGCAGGCCCAGAACCGGCGGAACAGGCCAGCGAGACGGACGAGGCTCAGGCCCGCTCCTCTTCTGCCGAAGGTTGAAAGCTCGGCGAGCGCGACTCCCCGGCCGCCCGCCATCCATAAAGAGATTCGGAGTTCATATGCTAGTCCCGATGGTTGTCGAGCAAACGTCGCGTGGCGAACGCGCCTTCGATATTTACTCGCGTCTTCTCAAAGACAACATCATCTTCCTGGGCACGCCGATTGACGACATGGTCGCCAACCTGATCGTGGCCCAACTTCTCTTCCTCGAAGCCGAGGACCCGGAGAAGGACATCAACCTGTACATCAACAGCCCCGGCGGCTCGATCACATCCGGGATGGCGATCTACGACACGATGCAGTTCATCCGCCCCGACGTGACGACGATCTGCGTCGGGCAGTGTGCCTCGATGGGGGCGCTCTTGCTGACGGCGGGCGCGAAGGGCAAGCGGTTCGCGCTGCCCAACTCGCGCATCCTCATTCACCAGCCTTCGGGCGGCGCGCAGGGCCAGGCCACGGACATCCGCATCCAGGCCGAAGAGATCATCCGCATGCGCGAGCTGACTTCGCAGATCATCGCCAAGCACACGGGCCAGTCCTACGAGACGGTCGAGCGCGACGTCGAGCGCGACCGCATCATGTCTGCGATGCAGGCCAAAGAGTATGGTCTGATTGACGAAGTCATCGCACACCGCGAGTAGACTTTTGAAGATCGAATGCGTTTCAGAACGGCGACAGAATCCACGCTAAGACTCCTGGCGCGGCGCATCAGGAACCAGTTGTGCTGCTCGTTCTGCGGCAAGTTGGAAGACGAGGTCAAGAAGCTCGTCGCCGGGCCGAACGTTTACATCTGCGACGCGTGCGTTCACGTTTGCAATCAGATCATGGCGGACACCGAAGCCCCGAAGCCGGCCCCGGCTTCTCCCCAATAACCCGAAGTTCGACCGAATTCCGACGGAGTGCCCCAGACGCCTATGGTACGACGAACCGACGACACGCTGCGCTGCTCCTTCTGCGGTAAGTCGCAGAACGAAGTCAAGAAGCTCATCGCAGGCCCCACGGTCTACATCTGCAATGAGTGCATTGACATCTGCAACGAGATCATCACCGACGACCAGCAGGCCGAGAGTGTGGCGACTCGTCCGCCGCTCCCGAAGCCGGGCGAGATCAAGAGCTTTCTGGACGAGTACGTCATCGGGCAGGAGGAGACCAAGAAGCGTTTGGCGGTCGCCGTCTACCAGCACTACAAGCGTATAGAGATGGCGCGCCGCCGCACGGACGTAGAGATTCAGAAGTCCAACATCCTGCTGATTGGCCCGACGGGGACGGGCAAGACGCTTTTGGCACAGACGCTGGCGCGGATGCTCTCGGTCCCCTTCACTATCGTGGACGCGACGACGCTGACGGAAGCGGGCTACGTCGGCGAGGACGTCGAGAACATCATCCTCAAACTCTTGCAGGCCGCCAACGGCGATGTCGAGCGCGCGCAGCAGGGCATCATCTACATAGACGAAGTCGATAAGATTTGCCGCAAGGACGAGAACCCGTCGATCACGCGCGACGTCAGTGGTGAGGGCGTCCAGCAGGCGCTTTTGAAGATTCTCGAAGGCACGGTCGCCAACGTCCCGCCGCAGGGCGGGCGCAAGCACCCGCACCAGGAGTTCTTCCCCGTAGACACGACCAACATCCTCTTCATCTGCGGCGGCGCGTTCGTCGGCCTGGAGAAGGTCATCGAGCGAAGGCTCCGCAACAAGTCTCTGGGCTTTCATGCAGAGGTCAAGTCGGGCATCCACCGCCACTCGGAGGCGCTGGCCGCCGTACAGCCGGAAGACCTCGTGCGCTACGGCCTGATCCCAGAGTTCGTCGGGCGGCTTCCTGTGTGCGGCGTCCTGCACGAGTTGGACGAGGGCGCGCTCATCAAGATTCTGACCGAGCCGAAGAACGCGCTCGTCAAGCAGTACCAGAAGAAGTTCGACTTCGACAACGTCAAGTTGAAATTCACGGATGACGCGCTCAAGTCTGTCGCGCGCCAGGCCGTGGAGCGAAAAGTCGGCGCGCGCGGCCTGATGATGATTCTGGAAGAGCTGCTGCTCGACGCCATGTACACGCTGCCGTCGCAGAAGCGCATCAAGGAGTTCGTCATCACCTCAGAGATGGTCGAGCGCCGTCGCGCAGTTCCGGGCGAGGGGCTGTCGGGAGTTGACGGCGCGGCGGCGTAAGGCAGGGTAAAAGTATTGACGGCGAGGGGCGGGAGAAATTTCTCCCGCCCCTCTTTCTATTGTATATTGTGCTTCCACCCGGACTGACAACTTGAGAGAAGGAAGGCGGACGAAAGATGACTGAAGACTACAACAACGAGAGGAAGTCGCGGGTGGATAGAATGGAGCAGGCCCTCCAGATACTGAAAGCTCTGGCGCTCCGTGCCGACGAGCGCATGGACGATTTCGACAGCTCTCTCAACAATCTCACGGTTAAGATCGAGGCCCTGACCGACGCTCAGATCCGCCACGAAGAAAAATCAGCGGCGGAAATGGGAGCCCTAAGGGAAGCCCAGAGATCGCTCGCTGCGAAAGTCGAAGCATTAGTAGATGCCCAGATTCGGAGCGTAGAGAGGCTCGTGCAGAGCGAAGAGAGAGTCACGTGGAAGTTTGAAGCTATGGCGGAGGCTCATCAGTCGCTGACGGTTAAGGTCGAAGCCTTGGCGGAGGGGCAGGCCGAAACTGACAGGCGGCTGAGGGAGTTGATCGAGATAGTCCGGGAGGGGCGTGGCGGAGGGGCGGCTTAGGCCCCTTGCTTTTTTACCTTTTTACTTTTGCCTCCCTTGGGTCTACAATTAGGTTGGTTAACAGAAGAGGGCGAGACGGCGTCAATCGGCTCGCCCTTCTTCACAGGCTTCAGTTTTCGGCTGGCACAGTAAAATCGAGTTATGGAAGAATATTCAGACCACACGCCCTCAGACCTCGCGCGCTACCCGATGGTTCCGATTCGCGACGTCGTCATTTTCCCTTTCACCAAAGTTGCCTTCAAGATCGGCCGCCCCGGCTCGGTGCATGCCCTCGAAGAGGCCCTGGCCGCAGACCGCACCATCTTCCTCGCCACGCAGCACGACGCGAGCGTGGACGAGCCGACGCCCGAGCAGATTTACGGCGTCGGCACCCTGGGCCGCATCCTGCAACACCAGCGCCAGGAGAACGGGCAGATCAAGGTCGTCGTCGAGGGGCGCGAGCGCGCCACGACCGTGCGCGTCGAGAACAACGACGGGGCCTTCACGGCGCTCGTCCGCCGCGCGCCCGCCGTCAACGAGGAGGGGCCGCGCGTAGAGGCGCTCATACAAAAGATCAATCAGCTCGTCGAGCAGCACCTGCGCCTCGCGCCCGACGCGCAGACAGACGCGCTCCAGACCGCCCTGCGTAATCAGGACTCGTCGCACCTGGCCGACGCCCTGGCCTCGCAGCTCCGCATCTCCGTCGAGGACAAGCAGGGCTTGCTCGAAATCTTCTCCACGCAGGCGCGCTTGCAGCGGCTCGTCGAACTGCTCGAAACCGAATTGGACAAGCGGCAGCTAGACCGCACCATCCAGACGCGCGTCAAGCGGCAGATGGAGAAGGCGCAGAAGGAGTATTACCTCAACGAGCAGATCAAGGCGATTCACAAGGAGCTGGGCCGCAAGGACGAGAAGGCCGAGTTGGAAGAGCTGAAGAAGAAGATCGAAGAGGCTGGGATGTCGGAAGAGGCCAAGGAGAAGGCGATGCAGGAACTGCACCGCCTCGAAGCCATGCCGCCGATGTCGGCCGAGGGCACGGTCTCGCGCACCTACATCGACTGGCTCGTCAGCGTGCCTTGGAAGCAGAAGTCGAAAGAGATTAAAGACCTGGGCAAGGCCGAGGAGGTCTTGAACGAAGACCACTACGGGCTCGAAAAGATCAAGGACCGCATCCTCGAATACCTGGCCGTGCGCCAGTTGGTGAAGAACCCGAAGGGCTCCATCCTCTGCTTCGTCGGCCCGCCGGGAGTCGGCAAGACCAGCCTGGGCAAGTCCATCGCCCGCGCCACCGGCCGCAAGTTCGTGCGCCTCTCATTGGGCGGCGTGCGCGACGAGGCCGAGGTTCGCGGCCACCGCCGTACCTACATCGGCGCGCTCCCAGGACAGATCATACAGATGATGAAGAAGGCCGGGACCATCAACCCGCTCATCCTGTTGGACGAAGTTGATAAGCTCGGCGCGGACTTCCGCGGCGACCCGTCGTCGGCGCTCCTCGAAGTTTTGGACCCGGAACAGAACAACACGTTTCAGGATCACTACCTCGACGTCGAGTACGACCTCTCGCGCGTCTTCTTCATCGCCACGGCGAACGTGCTCCACACGATTCCGCCGCCGCTGCAAGATCGTTTGGAGATTATTAGGCTGTCCGGCTACACGGAGCGCGAGAAGTTGGAGATCGCCAACCGCCACCTCGTGCCGAAGCAGGCCGAGACCAACGGCCTCAAGGCCGAGCAGGTCGAGTTCACCGAAGAGGGTATCCTGGAGATCGTTCGCCACTACACGCGCGAGGCGGGTGTGCGTAGCCTTGAGCGCGAGATCGGCTCGTGCATGCGAAAGGTGGCCCGCAAGCTCGTCTCCGAGAATGCAGGCGAGGACTTCAAGGACGTGGTGACGGCCGAGCGCGTGCGCGACATGCTGGGCCCCGTGAAGTTCCGCCAGCAGGGCGTGGCCGCCGAGAGCGAAGTCGGATTGGCGACGGGTTTGGCCTGGACGGAAGTCGGCGGCGAGGTGCTGCAAATCGAGGCGACGCTAACCAAGGGCCGCGGCGGCGTCATGCTGACGGGCAAGCTCGGCGACGTGATGCAGGAGTCCGCGCAGGCGGCCTTGACCTGCATCAAGGCGCGCGCCGAGCGCCTGAACATGAGCCTGGATTTCATACGCAAGCGCGACCTGCACATACACATCCCCGAAGGCGCTATCCCGAAGGACGGGCCGTCGGCGGGAATCACGCTGGCGACGGCGATGGCGTCGGCGCTCACGCGCGTCCCCGTCCGCAAGAACGTGGCGATGACCGGTGAGATTACTTTGCGCGGGCGCGTGCTGCCCATCGGCGGCGTCAAGGAGAAGCTGATGGCGGCGCACCGCTTCGGCATCACGACCATCCTGCTCCCGAAGGACAACGAGAAGGATTTAATCGAGATCCCGGAAGAGGTGCGCGCGGTGATGGACATCAACCTCGTCGAGACGATTGACGAGGTCTTGAGCCTCGCGCTCGAAGACGCATGCCCGACGGACGCTGGCCCGGTTGACGGGGCGAAAGCGCCTCCGCTCTGGTCTACAGACCAGCCGTCGCAGGGCGTACAGACCATCGCCGAATAAAGGCACTTGAATGAAGGGGCGGGAGCCGTGCGATCCCGCCCCTCAAACATCTTTGCTTCTTACATTCGACACGCCCTGCCGCCCCGACCGTGCGGCAGTAGTCTAACTAACCGACCGCGAGCGCGGCCCTGCCAGAGAGTTTTCACAGACATTTCCCGGCGCGGCCCCGCCTCGGCCCCCCTACTAATGGAGAATCCCTGATGAGTAACAAGTACGAAGACGCGAATCTGATTCTGAAGCTGTACGAGCTGCGCCGCGAGGAGGTCATGCGCAAGGCGCGCGACTGGTACGCCATGCACTTCAACCCCGAAAGTCTACAAGAAATTCAAGACATCATGATGAGTGACAAGAGCCCCTACTACCGCATGGTCACTACCTACTGGGACATGGCGGCCTCCTTCGTCAATCACGGGGCCATTGACGAGAAGATGTTCACGGAGGCCAACATGGAGCACGTCATGGTCTACGCCAAGATCGAGCCGTTCATCACAGAGATCCGCGCGATCTTCATGCCCACCTACCTTGAGCATCTCGAAAAGCTCGTCCTGCGCCGCCCCAACGCCAAGGAGTTCCTGGCGTCAATGCGCGAGCGCTTCAAACAGTTCGCCGCCTTGCACGCCGAAGCAGCGACCAAGGCCCAGGCAGGATAAAAGGGATGAGGGATGAGGGATGAAGTAAGAACTCTTTCTTTCCCTCATCCCTCATCCCTCATCCCTCATCCCTTATGAAGATTTCCAGCGCCGAATTCGTCAAGAGCGCGTTCGAGGAGGAGCACTGGCCGCAGGACGCTAGGCCCGAGGTGGCCTTCCTTGGGCGGTCGAACGTGGGCAAATCCAGTTTGATTAATTCCGTGCTGGGCGTGCGGGGGCTGGCCCGCACCTCTTCCACACCGGGGCGGACGCAGAGTTTAAACTTCTTCCTGATTAATAATCGTTTCCGTTTCGTTGACCTGCCGGGCTACGGCTACGCGCGCGTGCCCCTTATTATCAAGGCTTCGTGGGGGGAGATGGCGACAAACTACCTTGCCAAGCGCCCTCAGCTTGTGCTATCAATTCAGATCGTAGATTCGCGTCACGAACCCACGACATTGGATGTGCAGCTCAACGAGTGGCTCGCTGCTCATGCGAAGCCCCGCGTCGTAGTTGCTACGAAATCCGACAAACTCTCTAATAACGAGTTGCGGAAAAACCTTGAGCGGGTCAAAAGGGCGCTCGACGCGGAACGCGTCATAACCTACTCGGCCACGACCGGCCGGGGGCGCGAACACATTTGGCGGGCTATCGAAGAAGCTATCGGGTGATTGTTGACTTTTCATTGCGGAATGATGCGGATGGTGGAAGCCCCTCGCCTTCTCCCGATCCGAAATCCGCACGCTTACATCCCCCGGGCCACGCGCCGGACGCGCGTGGCATCAAACCGAGGCCCTAAATCAGAAACACTTGACCGGATTCCCTGGACATGAGACAGTTGGGCAGAATTGCACCGTCATCCGCCTCCTCCTCGCCTTTGGACGTGAGAGGGTAGCCCCACACGCGCCTGCCGGACTGTTTTCGCGCGACCGTTAATTTCATTCCCGATTCTACAGCATCGGCATTAATCAATTGACAACAACGAGCAGCACGACGGCCCCGTTTGACACGGCCGCCGAAAGATAAGCGAGAGAGACGAGCGGCCCCCTTTTGGCGTGGCCGCGCGAGAGAAGAACCGAAATGTCACAACGTACACCACGCACGCGCGCCAGCAGCAGTAGCAGCAGCGCCGCCACCACCAGCACGACGGCCGCCGCCACCGAAGAGAACGAGACGGCCGCAGCCGCAACCACAACCGCCACGGCCGAAGCGCCCGAGGAGACCAGGCCCGCCGCCAAAGAGGCGCGCGGCGAGTCGAAAGTCGAGGACATCTTCAACCTTTCCGAGTTGAAGGAGATGTCCATCTCCAAGCTCACGCAGATTGCCAAGGGCATGGACGTGCCCGGCGCGACCGGCATGCGCAAGCAGGAACTCATTTTCAAAGTCCTGGCCGCGCAGACCGAGAAGAGCGGTCTCATCTTCTCCGAAGGCGTTCTGGAAACTCTGCCCGACGGGTTCGGCTTCCTGCGCGCCCCGGAATACAACTATCTGCCGGGGCCGGACGACATCTACGTCAGCCCGTCGCAGATTCGCAAGTTCGACCTGCGCACGGGCGACACCGTCTCGGGTCAAATCCGCCCGCCCAAGGAGGGCGAGCGCTATTTCGCACTCATCAAGGTCGAGGCCATCAACTTCGAGGCCCCGGACCAGGCCCGCGAGAAAGTCTTCTTCGACAACCTGACGCCGCTCTACCCGGACGAGCAGCTCAAGATGGAGACGTCGAAAGACAACCTCTCGGCCCGCGTCATCGATCTGGTGACGCCCATCGGCAAGGGGCAGCGCGGCCTGATCGTCGCGCCGCCGCGCACGGGCAAGACGATGCTCCTACAGACCATCGCCAACTCCATCACGGAGAACCACCCGGAAGTCACTTTGATCGTCCTCCTGATTGACGAGCGCCCGGAAGAGGTCACGGACATGCAGCGCTCGGTCAACGGCGAGGTCATATCCAGCACCTTCGACGAGCCGCCGACGCGCCACGTACAGGTCGCGGACATGGTCATCGAGAAGGCCAAGCGCCTCGTCGAGCACAAGCGCGACGTGGTCA
This sequence comes from uncultured Acidobacteriota bacterium, assembly GCA_963848875.1. Taxonomy (GTDB): domain Bacteria; phylum Acidobacteriota; class Blastocatellia; order Pyrinomonadales; family Pyrinomonadaceae; genus QHXM01. The sequence goes on along the minus strand of CAWKFJ010000004.1, from coordinate 59,370 downwards.
TCCTGCTCGACTCGATCACACGCCTGGCGCGCGCGCACAACGCGGTCGTGCCGCCTTCGGGCAAGATTCTCTCCGGCGGTATCGACTCGAACGCGCTTCAGCGCCCGAAGCGCTTCTTCGGCGCGGCGCGCAACATCGAAGAGGGCGGGTCGTTGACCATCATTGCCACGGCGCTGATCGACACCGGCTCGCGCATGGACGATGTCATCTTCGAGGAGTTTAAGGGCACGGGCAACTGCGAAATCCACCTCGACCGCAGGCTGTCTGACAAGCGCCTCTTCCCCGCCATCGACCTGCAACGCTCAGGCACGCGCAAGGAAGAACTGCTCATCAGCAAGGAAGACCTGAACCGCATCTGGGTGATGCGCAGGGTCTTGAACCCGCTCTCGCCCGTCGAGCAGATGGAAGTCGTCCTCGAACGACTGGAGAAATCAAAGTCCAACGCGGAATTCCTCGCCTCGATGCAAAGCTAAAGGGGCGACGGGTGACAGGTGACAGACGCCAGGCGGAAACGCTTTCGCCCTGCCACTTGTCACCTGTCACCGCTCTTGTTAGTATTCGGCATAACGCTCTACTAATTCGTTCTTTATGGTGACGCCCTCTGTCGGACGGGCGCGGTCGGTGAAGAGTCTTGCGCGTAGCGATACTGTCGTCGGAAGCCGTGCCTTTCGCTAAAACGGGCGGGCTGGCGGACGTTGCCGGGGCGCTCCCGAAGGCGCTCGTCGAGAGTGGCCAGGACGCCATGCTCGTCCTCCCGCTCTACGAGCAGATTAAGCGTCAGCACCTGCGGGAACTGATCATTGACAACCTGGACGTGGACTGGCGCGGCCGCCAGTACCGCACGGGCGTCTGGTACTCCGAAGCGCCCGGCGCGCCCTCGTTCTTGATCGACGCGCCCGAGTATTTCGCCAGAAATTCGATCTACGGGTTCCGCGACGACCACGTGCGCTTCGCCTTCTTCTGCCGCGCGGCGCTGGCGCTTCTGAGGCGACTGGGTACGCCGCCCGACGTGGTTCACGTCAACGACTGGCCCGGCGGCTTCGCCTCCGCGGAATTGGCACAGCGCCGCCGCTGGGATTCGTTCTACTCGCGCACGCGGACGCTCTTTTCGATTCACAACCTGGCTTACCAGGGCGCGTTCGACCCGAGCGACCTCTGGATTCTGGGCTTCGGCCCGGAAGAGCGCGACGCCTTCACGATGGAGGGCGCGGCCTCCGCCCTGAAGGCCGGGCTGATGACGGCAGACGCGCTTTCGACCGTCAGCCCGCGCTACGCCCTGGAGATTCAGACGAGCGAGCACGGCCACGGCCTGGACTGGCTCCTGCGCATGAGGCGCGACCGCCTCGCCGGCATCACGAACGGCGTGGACTACGAGGTCTGGAACCCTGCGACCGACCCGCACCTGTCCGCGCACTACGACGCGGACAACCTCGAAGGCAAGCGGGCCTGCAAGCTGGCGCTTCTCAGGGAGTTCATGCTGCCGGAGGATTTGGGCCGGCCCATCGTCGCCAACATCTCCAGGCTGACGGCGCAGAAGGGCTACGACCTGATTAAGCAGGCGGCCGGGGCCATTCTCGCCACGGGCGCGTTCTTCGTCGCCCTGGGCTCTGGCGCGAGCGAGTACGAGGATTTTCTACAGGGTTTGCGCGACTACGCGCCGCGGCAGGTCGGCATCTATAAGGGTTTTAATGAGCCCCTGGCGCACAGGATAGAGGCCGGGGCGGACATTTTCCTGATGCCGTCGCAGTTTGAGCCGTGCGGGCTGAACCAGATGTACAGCCTGCGTTATGGCACAGTTCCGGTGGTGCGCGCGACGGGCGGATTGGACGACACGGTTGAGGATTTCGACCGCGTGCGCGGGACGGGGACGGGCTTCAAGTTCGGCCCCTACACGGCCGGCGCGATGCTTGATAAAATCTACGAAGCGCTCTACTGTTACGCCGAGCCCAGGGTCTGGCGCGGGCTGCAAGCCAACGGGCTGAGCGTAGACAACTCCTGGCAAGTCGTCGCGCGAAAGTACGTCCAGCTTTACAGCGCCGTGACGCAATTGTGACCGGGCGGATTTGGTTGAGGTTACCGGGAGAGAACGAATATCCAGTGTCGAACATCTAAGGTCTGGCGGTGAGCTTGAGCTCACGTTGATTTCGTTTAGGTAGAATTTAAGGAGAAACCAAGTTATGAGTGAACATGTGAACGAAGTGAGCGACAGCTCTTTTGAGCAGGACGTTCTGCAAGCAGACAGGCCCGTGCTGGTGGACTTCTGGGCCGCCTGGTGTGCGCCCTGCCGTATGCTCGCGCCGACGGTCGAGGCCGTGGCCGAGAAGTACGCCCAGGCCGCCAAGGTCGTCAAGCTCAACGTGGACGAGAACCCGTCCGTTTCGCAGCGCTACGGCATCAAGGGCATTCCGACGCTGATCCTCTTCAAGGGCGGCAAGGAGGAGGAGCGTGTGGTCGGCGCAACCAGCAAGGAAGCCATCTCCAGGATGATTGACAAGCACGTCAGCAGCACGGCGAGCGCCTGAGCGAGAGTATGACGCGCGAGTGGCGCGGGCGGCTTTTCCCGAAAAACCGTTCCGCGCCACTTCTCTGTTCAAGGGGAAACCAGCGAAGTTCTAAACCAGAGGTTAGAGGCTGGAGGTCAGAGGTTAGTTTGAGCTGGCGTCTAGCACCTAGCGTCTAACATCTGATTTTATGAAAACGTTGCGTCAACGTCGCTCCCCGCGACAACGTTCTCTGGAGGAGCGGCTGGTCTCGGCCCGCCGCTCGCGCGCAGTCGAGGACGCCAAGTTTCGCGCCCGCCAGGCACAGGGCAAGCTGCGCCGCTTCGTCAGCGCCAACTTCCGCAAAGATGAAGTCATCGCCTCGCTCGCCTTGCGCCGCGGCGACTGCAACCGCTGCGGGGCCTGCTGTGAGATACTGTTCAAGTGCCCCTTTCTGAAAAAACATTTGGACGGGACGACCACCTGCGGCATCTACGAGGACCGGCCCAACCAGTGCCGCCTCTTCCCTATCGAAAAGCGCGACCTCGAAGAAGTGCGCGGGAGCTGTAGCTTCTACTTCATAGAGAAGCCCGTCAAACTAGAGAAAGCGAGTTGAGAAAGCAATGGTCAGTGGTCGGTGGTCAGTTGAAGACAACTGGCTTTTAACTGACCACCGACCACTGACCACTGACCACTGAATTATGATTATCGTAGTCGTCGGCGCGCAGTGGGGTGACGAGGGCAAAGGGAAGATCGTTGACCTTTTGGCCGAGCACTTCGAGATCGTGGCGCGTTACCAGGGCGGGCACAACGCCGGGCACTCCGTCTATGTCGGGGACCGCTCGTTCGTCCTGCGCCTGCTGCCATCGGGCATCGTCCACCCCGGCAAGGTCTGCGTCCTCGGCAACGGGATGGTCATCGACCCGAAGGCGTTCTTCGAGGAGGCCGACCAACTCGCCGAGCAGGGCGTCGAGGTCTCGCCCGAGCGCGTCCGCGTCAGCTCGCGCGCGCACCTCATCCTCCCATACCACCGCGCGCTGGATCACACGAGCGAGGAGCGCCTCGGCAACGAGCGCGTAGGCACGACCCTGCGCGGCATAGGCCCCGCCTACGAAGACAAGGCCGGCCGCCGCGGCATACGCGTCGCGGACGCCCTTGATCCCGAATTCTTGCGCTCGCGCATTGAGCGCAACCTGGAAGACGCCAACCGCATCATCGTCGCCTACGGCGGCACGGCCCTCGACCCAGACGAAATCTTCAACGAGACTTCGCGCCTCGCGGAGCGCCTGGCTCCCTTCATCACGGACACGACCTCCTTCATGCACCGCGCCGCGCGCGAGAACCGCACAGTCCTGATCGAGGGCGCGCAGGCCACGCTGCTGGACGTTGACCACGGCACGTACCCTTTCGTCACTTCGTCGAACACGACCGCGGGCGGCGCGGCGACGGGCCTCGGCCTCGCCCCGCAGCGCATCACGGGCGTCCTCGGCATCGTCCGCACCTACACGACGCGCGTCGGCGAGGGACCGTTCCCGACCGAGATGCTCGCGGGCGAGGAGGAACTGGGCCAACTCATCCGCGAGCGCGGCCGCGAGTACGGCGCGGTCACCAAGCGGCCCCGCCGCTGCGGCTGGTTCGACGCCTTCGCCACACGCTACGCCGCCGAAATCAACGGCTTCTCCTCCGTCGCGCTGACGAAGTTGGATGTTCTTGACGCCCTCGACGAACTCAAAGTCTGCACCGGCTACCGCCTCGACGGCCACGACCTGGACTCCTTCCCCGCCGTCTCCCAAGACCTCCGCCGCGTCGAACCCGTCTACGCTACTTTGCCCGGCTGGAAGACCTCCACCGAAGGCATCACGGAAATCATCGAGCTTCCCCCGGCCGCCCGCGACTACGTCAACTTCCTCTCCGACTCCATCGGCGTCGAAATCGGCCTCATCTCCACCGGCCCCGAGCGCGCCCAAACAATAGTGTGCCAGGATTCCCAGCTTTCAAAATGGCTTGAAGGATAGCTTTTGATAGCAGAAACCCACTGGCTTTTAACCAGTTGCTCGCAGATTATTGGTCACAAATAAGGTCTCTTGATTATTTAATGGCTATCGGCCTGCCACTTAAACTTTTTCCAGCCGAACTTTTCCGCCGTCTTTTTTCTATGGCAATTTGCACAACGCACTTCGCACTTCTCGATTTCGGCCAATATGTAATCCCAGGGCTTGTTGGAAACAATTAATTGGGAGATGGTGTGTTTCTTGTCTCGCTGGTGATCGAAATCAAGGACAGTGACATCGGATTCACCACAATCAATACACGGATTATTTCTAAGGTATTCATAAACCAGCCGTCGCAACTCGTTCCTCTTTTTTTCATTGTGGCGCTGTAGTCTTTTTAGAAAAGCTTCCCGGTGGATTTTCTGAGAGCCCACTACTGACTTGCGGTGACACTCACGGCAATAATGTTGGAGACCATCCTTTTTCCACTTATTTCTGTTAAATTCGGTCTCCGGCTTGACCGCGCGGCATTTAGCGCACAGTTTTCCGCCCACATTTACTTTTGGATCATTATTTTTCATAACGCTCCGAGATTCTATGCTGCGGGTGGAGTGAGGTTGAATAATTAAAGGTATCTTATTATAATCCGCTCCAAGTTGAAAGCCGGGTTTATTCAGCAGATTCTGCGACTCGGCGACTTACAGCAAGTAGTCAATTCCTATGTGGGCCGATAGCTCAGCCGGTAGAGCAACTGGCTTTTAACCAGTGGGTCGCAGGTTCGAGTCCTGCTCGGCTCATCTATAAATTAAGCTAACGCGACGACTTACAGCCGCCTAAAAAGCGGCTGTATTTCTATGTATAGTGAAATAACGCTTTCAATGACGCTTTTCTCTCCAAGAAACGCTTACATAGATTGGCATGGCCGCTTTTGATCTGTGCTGAAAGGCTATATCACGGCATGGATTGGCCGCCTCTGGCTTAACTGTTAAAGCAAGAGCACACACCTGTGAGGGTGGATTTCATTCGTTCTACGCTGCTGATGTTAGCTTCTACGGACCCTTTCGAGCCTTCAGGCCATTAACCTGAGTCGCACCAGCAACGCAGAGAGAACGAAACACAGGGACTAGATTCATCCTATTTATCGTGCGGAGAACCTAAACAGCACGTCGAATTGAATTGTAGAGTTATTCACTCTGGAGTGCTGGTGACAAGCCTGACAACTTGTAGTCGGACTGTGTACCGTACCCAGCACATCAGAATTAACAACTTACTCCGTTTTAGGTTTTGGAAAGAAATCCTCTGTGTCAATCAATTTACCTTCAAAGTCAACCGTAAACTTTCGTACTTTCGGCGCTCCTGTTCGTTCCATTGCTTCTAGCGCCTCTTCTTTAGTGCGATACGCCATGAGCGGTCCTGAACCTTGGGTGTACCAGTCGTTATCCTCAGTCATACAAACGTAGATATCTCTAAATGGCCTCATTGCTCATCTCCTTAACGAAAATCCGCTAATTAAAGACTCGGAGGATGTAGCTCCTCGCCTTTAACTAACGGGTTTTTATACTGTCCTACATCAACAGTTGTATTTGGTTTTCTTCAGTGTAGCAAGCCTACAGGATCGGTCAAGAGGCTGACTGGGGATAAGTCAGAATGGCTGGCTTATTTAAACTGGGGAGTCTGTTTTACTTGGTCAATTTTCCAGTCACCATTTTCTTTCACTAATTTAAAAGTATAGACATAAGTGAAGCGGAGAGTTTGTCCAGCTAAATAATCTTCGAAATCTTCAGCGGCTATAACTTCTACTTCAGCACTATCTCCTACGATACTCTCGCTTTTTATGGAGGGTAGCGTTACTGTGCCATCAAGTCCATATCCACGGGCTTTCAGTTCGCCAATTCCGGTTTCCTTAATCCTTCTCTGGCTAAAAAGATGAACTGCTTCCTCCAACTTATTAACTTGTTTTAAATCAATGTATTTTTGGACAACTGCGGCTGGCTTAGGGGAGCCGCAGCTTGCCAGAAAGACAACCAAGATACTAAGGATGACTGTTGATTTTTTCATCTGGTCGTTCTTCCATTCTTATGTGTTGGCCTGTTCTGTTGAGAGCCTACAGGGTCGGTCAACAAGGATTATCCACAACGTATTTATGCGCGGACTCTTAGAACAAAAAGAGACAAGGGGACATATTTAATAACTTCATCTGTCGAAGAAAATTGATATGTTATGATTATATAATCGTCTTCTACTCCAACAATCGTTGATGTAGGCCCGCTCGTTCCCATCATGAACTCATGTGCTCCATTCTCCCAAACTAATCCACCTTTTGCCCCAACATATTTCTTTAGTAGCTCACTATACTTCATTAGCTAGTTCCTCTTAACCAGCCCTTCCTGATCCATGACAACCAGGGCATTGAACCTCACCAGTTTTATTACACTGGTCACAGTCCTTCGGAGTGAAATACGGGCTTGTATAGTAACGGTTGCCTTTGCACTGTGGGCAAGTAATAGTTCCCTTGCCGTGGCATCTAGCACATTTATCAGCCATGAAACTTCTCCCGTTGTTGAATAATCAGTAAGGCGTAGGGATAAGTTTTCGGCTCGTGGGGAAAAGGTGGGTACTCTCTCAGTAGAGATTGCACTTGCTTTATTCGTTCTATTATGACAATTCCCCGCGAACCGGAGGGGATACTACTGCAACTCTACTGGCTTTTCCAACTTTTTCTGTGGTCGGTCAGGAGGATGTGTCCACAGAGGCACTCTTTATCTGTTTCTCCTTCTCCTCTAAAAAATGAAGCAAGGCATTACTAGCAAATCCAAAAGTCATAACTGCGATTCGTTTGTAGTCCAGGTTGTTAAGTGGTGATCCCTGCGCTTTGGATGAACCGACTGTAAAATGATGAAGTTCACCCCGCTTTTTAACAATGAGCCGCACTAGCCCCTCGACTGTATAAGGCTGGTCTCTAGCCTTGAGTTCTTCTTCTAGTTGGGCCTTTGTCATTCCCTGCAATGGGTCATCATTAGTAGCAACTTCATCTAAAAGCTCTTTAACGAAGCCACTGAAGACAGGCGAATTGACCAGTTCTCTACAAACATCTCTTTCCCTCCACTGACGATTCCCGAACAATCCTTCGATGATGAAGTATGAATTAAAGAATGCGCTAATATATCGTGCCGCGGAATACTCAGCTTTAGCTTCCCTATAGAAAGCCATTGGCACGGCTAACGGATGGAACACCTTGGTTTGTCCGAGCAAACGGATCAGGTGTTGGCTCTCTATAAGCCTAGGTTGATCTGGCACGAGTTCGTGATGGAAGAAGAATGGTGGGATAACATCAAATCGTGCGTGTTCCTCGGTTGTCTCTGGATAATACTCATATATAGGTTTATTCCAATAGACACGTTTTATATTCCCTAGAAGTGCGAGTATCCCTTCGAGCGTTTGAAGCTCTTGTATCAACTTTGCCCTAATATGCTCCTCATACCCAACATTAACGGTATATGTCCCATCTGGTTGGATGGGTGACTTGTGGTAAAAATATTGATCGGGATCATCAACCTTAGAAATGATTCTAACCTGTGTCAGCACCGTATCATCTATACTTTTGACGTAGAAACAGTAAGTCAATCCTTCTCCCTCAATAGTCATTCCATTTTCTAAGTAAGTCTTACCCTCTACGTCACAAACTACGCCAAATCTCATAATTTACTCCTGTTGATAAATTCCGTTACATCGTTACATCGTTACTTGCGGTTTCGCTGTTTCGTTGGAGACGGGCTAGGTGAAACTGTTGGCGTTGCCGTTGGCGTCGGAGTGGAGATAGGGGTTGGCGTAGCTGTAGGTGTCACGGCGACGTTCGATTGTTTAGGTTCTACTGTCCCCTTACTCCAATAGATACCAGCCACAAAAGCCGTAATGAGGAAAAGTCCTCCTGCTATCCACGAGACTACTTGAGTCCCAAGCCCATCAAATATCCAATGCTTGTTTTCACGAATAAAGTTTCTGACTTTCTTTTTCTGAGGCGGAGCCTCTTTTTCTTCTACAGGGGCAAGCTCCGCTGAGGCATTTTGTCTTTGAAACTCCACCGCCCACTCTAAAATTTTAGTGCGGATAGTTTCTAATATTCTCCTAAATTGAGAACGGTTGAACTGAATGGCTGGGGTGTTCTGCGGGTACATGCCTGCCATGAGTCTTTGCGTCGTTTCTTTGTCGTAAAAAATGATGATGTATTCAGTTGCTTTAGTACCTACTTCCCCTCTTGCGTAGGCTTCAATATCAGTGACGGGGTGGCGAAACCTGAAGGTGCTCAAATTCCGCACGAGTTGCGGATCAAGGTGACTAGTGCCAGGAGGAATCCAGCCACGCAAAGGGTTATCTACAACTATTCGACCTGATATTACGCGGTAGTCGGGCAAGCTCTTTACGTCAGGATAACCTTTAAGCTCCTTGCTTACCCACTCTTCAAATTCAGTATCTTGTAGTCTTTTCGCTGCCGCCAACGACTTACGAAGCAAAGCTGAAACTGAGATGCTTTCATTTAACGCATCCTTCTCAATTTCTGCTGCTAATGAGGTCACGGTATTTACCTTCCTGCTGTGTAATAAAAATCCCCTCTTATTTAAGCCAATTATACCGCATTGACGGCTTCCGTGTGTTTGATACACTTAATACAAAGGTCGGCAATCATTAACGCCCTTGTTGGGCAGAATTATGATATACCGTGCTGAAAGTCCCCTCACAAATATCCAAGGTAGAAACTACCTCGGATAACCGATTAAAGCTCACAGTCCACACTCAAGAACTAACCCCCTCCGACAAAAGCGAAGTTATGCAGCTTCACAATAAGGTCGGCTGGTTTGTGTTTAGTGATGTGGATATTCAAGCGTCGGACATCCCTGATGAACCTATAGAGTTCGAGGGACAAAAGACGCCATCGAAGCAGCTCCATGATGTGCTGTTCCGCTTGCACGAAAAGCAAGGCGGCAAGCCGGAGGATTTTGAAAGCTACCGGCGTAGGATCATGACGAAGCTCGTCAATCACTACAAAGCAATGTTAGATGAAATAGATTAATTAAGTGCAAGTCCATGTTGGATCACTGCACGAAAGGTTTATATGGAAGAAGTAATAATAGAAATATTCAGATAGAAAGCATTGACGCAAAGATGGCTTCTACTGGAAATATGAAATACATTCTTAAAGATACTGAGGGTAACAAATATTTCTTCTAGCAAGGGAACAAAGGTCAAGATTCAGATGTCTATTTATCCTTTACTGGAATGGGATTGAAGAAAGGCGACACTTGTGCTATCGGATTCACTGAGAAAGAAGAATCGTTTGTAAACAAAGAAGGCAAAACCATCAACTATACAGATCACTTTATTTTGAGTCTGAGAGAAGCTAGCGGTGTTCCTCCCCGTCTCACTCACAAACGCCTCGTAGCGGGGCAAATAATGCGTCTAGCGGGCTTCTAGGACAAACACCGGAGGTTTTAAGCCTCGCAACTTCGATAAAGAAGCTTATGAGAAGTGCTGCTCTATCTGGGCTGCATCAATAGTACAGGCTGGGACTGTTCCTGATGTAATAGCAGACATATCAAGCGGAAGGTATTGGGAACTATTCCAAGCTATCCGTGCTGATGGTGATAAAAGATTTTCTCCTCTGGCTCAAGCTGTCCAGAGGTCTAATCCTAATTTCTTTAAAGAAGAATTACCTACTATCCAAGTAGCTCCTGACATAGCAGAAGAAGCTGAGCGTATGGCGGCTGAAGATATTAACGTTGAGGACATCCCATTTTAGGGATGGGCTTTCTTGAATCCCTCATAACGCAATAAAACAAACTGAGAGAGAGTTAAGGCCAAGTTCCACATCAAGCGGGCTTGGTCTTTTTCTGCGATATACGCATGGCCTCCTGTATTACTAAGCAATCCATAGATTTGTTTTAGAGTTTCCTTTTCGTCCTCTGATATTAGTCCTTCACGAACAAGATGATCTCTGGTTGTAGTGGCATTTTTATACACGTTCTGGTGAAGACTTCTCCCTAGCTTTGCACTTACCCGTTCAAGCACCTGTGCCAAGATTGCCTCAAGAAAATGTCTGGAGTTGCCGATGCTGTTACTCCACCGTCCGCCCGCGTAGTCGTCCTCAGCCAGCTTTACATGATGCTTAATAGTGTCGGGATCGGATAAAACTAGCATATCCACCAACTGTTCGAGATAGCTTTGCTCTGCTTGCGTGTCTATAACAGAACTCTCAACCTGTAACAGCCTTCTGTCACGATAGATGTATCCATCCAGCTCTAGTTGGGATTTGAGCTGGCTTACCCTCTTTCTGGTTTCCGAGTCTCTACTAAAATGTCCGTACTGTTCTGATGTTGTTTCGTACTCAGTGATGATGTCTTTGGCGAATTTGGCTAAAAGCTGCATACAAACAATTCTCTTATCCGGCCCTTTATCTACTGGGATATGGATAGCTGTTTCTCCTGTTTGTAGGCCGAGTAAAAACTTACGCAGATGGTCACAGTACGCGCTGTTATATTTTTCAAATGTCTTAAGCACCCATACATCGTAGTCGCGCTCGTAAACAAACTCGTAAAGCTTTTTCTCGTAGAGGCAGACCATTGTTTTATCCTGCTCATAAAAATTAGAAGAAGTAGCTCTATGAATATAGGAAAAGGTATCTAGGTAAATATCAGTGATTAGTTTTGCGCTTTTGCGTGAAATCATTGAGTCGTGAGTCCTCCTTTACCGAAGAGTATAACAAAAAGAACTCGGCTTTTCAGTTTGGTACTTTTTTGGGCTCAGTGGATGAGCTTCGGCGTGGTTTATAGCAGGCTATCAACAAAGGACTTGGAGAAAACTAACAGCTAAACAATACCTCCAGAAAGCCCTTTTTAATCGGAGGGCTTTTACTTTATACCCTGCTTGAATAATAAATAAGCTACCCCTGTGGCTATGATTCCTCCGACAATCGCTGAAATAATGCCTACAAGGATCGTATCTCTGTTTCTTTCCCAAAAGGTTTCTGTCTCGTCAGGGTCTTGTAGGTTGATAATCGAGAAATACCCCAGTTCGCCCAACGCTCCAAGAGCTGACATTAGCAGCATAGTAATCAGCACATAGACAGTCCTAATCCAAGAAGGAATCTGTTTTAAAGGCGGTAAAGCCAGCATCACTAAACTGACTGCCAGTAAAATCCCTACTGCTGGCGGGCCGGTGAACAGCCAACGCCTACCTTTCCTCTTATGATTTTCTAAAATTGATTTAATCTTGAAGTAAGGTACAAGTGAGCTTTCTTCCCCGCTTGCGTATACTCCAGTTCCCTTTTTTATTCTGACCTGAAAAGTAATAAATGGATCGTAGCCGGTGATAGCTATGCTTTTTAACCTCTTCCTTCTTTTAGTGAACACTTCTTGTAGAGACTCGTACTCGTACTCCCTGTCTTCAACTTTCACGGTCTTACAAGCTTTGGAGATTATTTGGTAAATTTCTTCTAGTGCTTCTTTGGGAAGCTCAACAGAAGCTATGTAGGAGGTTTGAGCAAGGGAGGGTTGCGTCTTCTTTTTCATCAGTAGTTCGTAACACTCAATGCTTTGGTTTGCTAGGTAACTTCTCTGGTAGTTTTTGCTTATCGTCTAACAACATATCGGTACATATCCCCGCCACCCTCGCATACTCCAATATAGTCGGTAAGGGCGGCTCGCTGGTTCCTAGTTCATAACCTGAGATAGCCATTCTATGTAGCTTCTCCTGTAGGCCCAATCGAACTAGCATTTCATTCTGTGAAAGACCTAATTTTAATCGTATATCCAACAGCTTTTGCGATAGGAATTTCGGTTTGGGTCTAACTCTGCGCCCCATCAGAAGTTTCCTCCTGACAAGGCATTTCCCGGCTTGCGTTTAGCCGGAATTACGGCTAGCATCTCACCTCGTTCTAGGAACGCCGCGAGTATGAACCTCTCATGCTCAACGGCGATGCTCATTTACTCATGTTGAGGGTTTGAGCCGTCGCATAAGCCGCCGTTAATTTTCAAAGATAGATCGCGCGCATCATAGCAAATAGCGCACGTTCCTCACATTAGTTATTGTCAGAAAAGTGTCAGTAAACCATGAATTTAATAAATCCGTTGTGCTAGCCCGGATCGGTGATTGATATTTTATTGATTCGTATGTAACAGCAGGATTGATCTCCTGCACCGTAACGTGTAGCGCCTCTTCGTCGAGCCTCCTTGCTGCCACTCGGCCTTCCCGCGCTAGTCCAGACACACTACAAACTAGCTGCCAGTGATTGACGCACAGCGGCTTGCCAGAATCGAAATTAACGCTGCGCTGTTTAGAAGAGCGCCAATAGGCTTTGCAACAGGTTCAGCGTGAACTCTGTCACTGGATCAATGCCGCTAGTCGAGTCTGTAGCCTTAACTCCGGGGGTTGGCATATTCCCTGTTGCTTCGGTTGATGGCGAGGGCTGTTGAATACCCGGCGTTGGCATATTACCTGCTGCGGTAGAAAGGGTAAGCGCCAGCGTTAAAACAAATGTAGCTATCAAGCGTTGAATGCGCTTCATCTCGTATCTCCTTCAAGAAAAGTGTAGTTATCGAATTTGCAAAGAATTAGGCAAGCATTCGGCGGGTCGTATAGTATCACTAACGCAGTTTTTCAAGCCCCTAATGTTTACTGAAAGGTGAATCTCACATGAATAGACAAACCTCACTCTTACGCCAACTGGATAACACGGCTATCAGCCGGGATGAGCGGGCGCGTCTTCGTTGCCAACTGGCAAAGGAACTGGAAGAGGCCGGGAACTTTGAGGCTGCTCGCAATGTAATGAGCGAATTCTGGCAAAGAGTGGGTGAGCGCCCATCCCTTAACGGCTTGGCTCAAAGCATGGCAGCCGAAGTCTTATTACATGCGGGAATACTCTCAGGCTGGATTGGCAGCGCACAACAGGTCGAAGGCGCTCAGGAGACGGCGAAAAACCTCATTAGCGAGAGCATCACTATTTTTGAAGAACTACAGGATGCAGAGAAGGCTGCCGAAGCATACATTGATTTGGCTATTTGCTACTGGCGCGAGGGTGCATTGGATGAAGCTCGCGTAACGTTGCGAGAAGTATTGAGCCGACTCGCCGCCGAAGATAACGAGCAAAAAGCTAGAGCTTTACTGAACAGCGCCATTGTCGAACTTTCAGCTAATAGAAATAGCGATGCACTCCGCATCTTGACCGACGCCGCGCCATTATTTGAAGCATCCGAAAGTCACGCACTCAAGGGTAAATTTCACGCGACCCTAGCAGTGGTGCTGATGAACCTAAGTGTCTTAGAGAACCGTGCCGATTGTGCAGACCGCGCGCTAATCGAAAATGCCGCAGCCAGCTATCACTTAGAACAGGCAGGGCATACGCGCTACCTTGCCCGCGTCGAGAATAATCTGGGAAACCTGCTTTGGACGCTCTCTCGATTCGTCGAAGCCCATGAGCATTTGAATCGCGCTCGCCGATTATTCTCTGACCTTAAAGAAAGCGGAAACGTAGCGCAGGTCAACGACACGCGGGCGCGCGTCTTCCTGGCACAAGGGCGCTTGCGTGAAGCTGAAAAAGTAGCCCGTGCAGCCGTTCGCATATTGGAAAGAGGCGAAGAGCAATACGTACTGGCTGAAGCCTTAACAACATACGGCACGGCACTGGCGCGCGTGGGACGTTTTGAGCAGTCCCGCGCGATGCTAGAACGCGCCGTCGAAATAGCGCACCGTATTGGAGCACAGGAGAAAGCGGCTGAAGCTGCACTCACCTTGATCGAAGAGTTAGGTGAGCGCCTTACTTCTAACGAAATAAGGGCAGTATATAAACTTGCAGATCACCTATTATCTCAATCACAGCATACGCAGACACTCCATCGCCTACGCCGCGCCGCGGGTCGCGTAATTACGCCAAAACACACTCATGAGAAAGGAACTGAAAACGAAGAAATTGATGCGCCGGGCTTCGTCTATGCGTCGGAACAAATCGCAATGCTATTACGAGCCGCGAATCGGATTGCCTCAGCGCCGAATCCGGTGCTCATCACTGGCGAGACCGGCACGGGCAAAGAACTGCTGGCGCACCTGATTCATAAGTGGAGCGGACGCTCAGGTGAGTTCGTTGCCCTCAACTGCGCCGCCTTAACCGAGACGTTGATCGAATCACAACTCTTCGGCCACAGGAAAGGCAGCTTCACTGATGCCGTCACAGACCATCCGGGGGCGGTTCGCCAAGCAAGGGGCGGGACATTGTTTCTGGATGAGATTGGCGAACTAAGCGCAAGCAATCAAGGTAAACTCTTGCGCCTGATTGAACTCGGCGAAGTTCATTCCGTTGGAGCATCAGAGCCAGAGCAGGTAGACGTGCGGGTCGTCGCCGCCACTAACAGTAATCTCAAAGAAGAAGTAGCGCGGAAGCTCTTTCGAGAAGATTTGTACTACCGGCTGCAAACCTTTCACTTGGAGATTCCGCCGCTCAGAGAGCGCCCCGACGATATTCCTGTTCTGGCCGAATACTTCATCAAAAAGGCATTCGCCAGGCACGGGCAGCGGGTGACATTCGCGCCGGAAGCCATCGAAGCGATGAGCCAGTTACGGCTTAAAGGCAACGTGCGGGAGCTGCGCGCGCTGATCGAACGCACGGTATTAATAGCCCCACAAGGAGCGACGATCACACGGGAAGCAGTCAAAACTTTGGTGATGCGACAGAAGCAGACCGCTGGACTGGCGGACGTGTGGGCAGGCTGCTCGCTGGATGAGGAGGTGTTGCTTTACGAGCGGAGTCTGATTCAGATGGCGTTGCGGGCCGCTCAAGGGCAGGTCACAAGGGCGGCGCGGCTGCTAGGAATCTCACACCAGAGGCTGTCGAGCATTCTGCAAGGGCGGCATAAAGATTTAATCACCGCTAGGACGCCGGTGAAACGCCGCAGGCGTAGTATCATTAAGCATCAATCATGAGTAAGCGCGGCATGAACTTATGCTAAATCGCGCTTGCTCATAGCCTTTGATAAATCCCCTTAGATGCGCGGACGGGTAGGTTGTGTATATCTCCCGCTAGCACGTTCGCGCCCAGCACGGCGAACTGTGCCGCGAAGCTGCTGTTGTCGAGGGCAGGCGCGGCCGCCTTACTTTTGCCACCCGGACTCGCTATGAATATCTAACTTGTAGGATAACTGGCTGACCATGTTACTGCTCAGGGATAATGTCGCTTCACTGCTCAGCGATAATGTCGCATGGCAAGATTATCGCACCTTACCATAAAGCCAGCCTCGGCGGCGCGCGTCAGCCTGCGGGTCCGGGTCTGTGCTTGACACCACATGAGGACGAGCGATAGCTCCGGCTGCTGGCTGCGGTGCCGTTGCTCGCACTTCACGATGCATTACCCGGCGCGCTCCGTCGTAGATCGAGAGCTGACCTTCCGGCGTGACATGGACCTCGACCTTCTTCATGACCAGGCTTGGCTCGTGCTTCTCCGGGACAAGCTGCAAGACTTGTCCCAGCCACGTGATCGTGTGGTCACGCCGCACCTGCCTGCTCTCACAGGTCGAGAAGTGATAGTCCAGGTCTGTCTCTTCAGGCAGACTTCGCCAGGCCCTCTCGGCCTCCCGTGGAAGATGTCCGAAGCGGGCGTTGTAAGACTCAATGAAAGCCGGCAAGAAGCGGTTGGCCTCTTCAAGGGTGCTGATGACGGCGAGGCGCAACTCCTTGGTCAGCCGATCTTGGAGGGTGCGCCAGAGCCGCTCGATTCGCCCCTTAGCCTGTGGCGAGAGGGCTGCGATGGAGGTGATGCCGAGGGCGGCGACCACACGCTGGAACTGGCTCATCGGGGGGCGACCCGCCAGCTCATCCTCAAGCGATGGCTCTTTGGGGGAGCGCAGGATAGTGTGGCGGTCGTGATAGAGCAGGTGCGGCAGACCGTAACCGGTGGCAATCGAGCGCAACATGATGAGGTATCCGGCTTGGTCTTCCGTCGGACGGAAAGAGGCGTAGATGATCTTCCCCGTCGCGTCATCAATGGCGGCGGCCAGCGCCATCCGCGGGGCACGACTCTCCAGCCAGTCAAAGGGCGTGGCATCGATCTGGAGCATCATGCCCTCGGAGCCTTTGCGTTCGCGCCGCTGTCGTTTGACCTCTGGGCGGGAGCGCGGCTGGCTGCGCAGACCCTCTAAGTGCAAGAGGCGCGAGAGGGTCGAGCGCGGGAGACGAATCTCTTCGTGACGGGCGAGCAGGTCACAGAGGTGCGAGATGTTGAAGTCGTGATACTTGCCTTGCGGCCCGCAGAGGGCGCGCAGGCACTCGACCAGTTTGGCGTCGGTGCGGTTGGCAGGCGCTCGCCCCTGATTGCCATGCACGACACAAGAGATGCCCCCAGTGAGAAACCGATGACGCAAGCGTTGAACTTGACGGGGGCTGACGCGCAGCAGTTCTGAAGCGTCCGCAGTCGAGAGCTTGCCTGCGATGAGTTGGGTCAGAATCTCGGCGCGACGAAGTTGTGGTGTGCTCAATGTCAGTGTCCTCATACCGCAGAGTATGAGCGACATTATCGCTGAGCAGTTAGGTGCGACTTTTTCCCTGAGCAGCTACAGGATAACTGGCTGACCATTGACATTCACCTTTGAACGAGAATATCGTGCCTCCGGTTTCAGTCCTCGTATTCCTGCTAACGAGAACCTACATTGACCCTCGTTAGCCTCACTTAACCACTGATAGTGATGGGCATCTAATCTGTATAGGGAGCTAAATGGGCATAATTTGTGACGCCTGTTAGGGCGTCTAACATATGTTGGGCTACCGGCTTGCTACCATCTGTTTCTTAAAGTTAAGGATTATACGTATGAACGCCGCCAACGACACAATTGAACTTTTCAAAAAGCTTATCCTTGATCCTAATTGCTCTAGGATGAATCAATCTACTGTGAAAGGATATTTGGGCGAGCTTCTGGTAAAGGCTAAGCTTGAAAGCGAGGGATCGGCGGTCGAACATCTGGGGAACCAGAGTGGCTATGATTTGCAGTTCACTTATAAAGGAGAAGTATTTAAGATTGATGTTAAGTTTTCTACCCTCAAGTGCGAATATCACCCCCAACAAAATAATTGGGGATGGGCGCTCGTTCACCAAAACAAAAAGCGCCCAATCTCATGCACTCATTTCGTATGCGTAGCAGTTGACCATGAACTTGAAGTCGTCGGGTATTATGTTATTTCTTTAAGTCAAGTAGAACTCTTCATGTCAGGGGTAGGTCAATTTGGGGGCGTGAAGCATGGCTTTCTTCTATTTGAAGATAAGTCTTACGCACCTAACGATCATGATAGATTTTTTCAGCAGTACGAAAAATCGAAACAACTCCTAGAGGCCGCGGCGGTTATTTTTGTTGAGAGAAGTGACAGCTTGCTCCAAGCGTTGTCTCAGGTAGCGGCGCAGATTAACAACTCATTCAATCCGACGCCTCGATAGCAACTCTTCCGTGTTCTTTCCTCGCGTTGTAAATTGCCGCTCGCGCTCGACGCGTTTTAATTCGAGCGTTATGCTTCTCGCTAATAGCATAATGGGGAAGAAATACAATGAACAGTGAATTAGTAATCAGACCTTCCGGCGTTTGGAACACACGATCACCCCTCATTCAGTTTATCGAGCATCATCGTCGGATCAACAAAACATATTTCACGCTCTTACTTGCTATTGAACATTTACGGGACGACCTCAATATATACGACAGAAATTTAAAGACAGTCGAGCTATTTAACAACAGCGGAGTTGCAGACCGAACACGCCGAGCCTTTAAGTCCTATCGGAAGAGTTTTCCTAGTGAGGCAGACCTTACAAAGCCTGAGCCGCTTGTTATTGACCTTCTGACCTCAATCTCCTCCTTAATCGGAGCTGCTACCGAGCACGCGATTGTCAGTTACGGAGCACTTTTCGAGACTTTCTCCCAATGTTGGGCCTTGAATTACCTGCTTGCCATCCTGGAAAATGGTGAGGAATGGCAAGAGTCACAGAAAAGGCTTGCTATCAGATTTTCGCCACTTGAAGGAAGGCATGTTCCTGGCTGGCCGGAAATCTGTAGGGCTTTCCCATTTATCGAGGAAGAGTTATGCAAAGTCCCTCATATCTTCACGCATCCTCAAAGTGGAAAGCCAGTGGATGCACCAATCACGCAGAATCTAAACGCATTCACGGCTATTCAGTTCTGGCGTAGTTGGCGGAATCTTATTGTCCATAGCTCTGGAATGGTCAGCAACAGATTCTACAATGCACACTTCGCATTTTGGCAGGACTTTAAGGCAGTTTACACTAATATTTCTGATTTTGAGGTGGGCAAGCGTCTGGTACTGGATGATAGGACATTCCGAGCTATGACAACAGTTCACTACCGTGCTGCCAAAAGTCTCCGTAGTCTTCTCGTAAAGGTTTCCCGTGAGCGTCGGGGGCATGTGCTAGCGCCAAATCCAGAATGGGGAAACGGCCCTATGCCACCTGAGCTTCTTCCGGCAAGTTTCCCGCCGATGCTGATCGAAGGCGACCACGCAGCCTCTTTTCAATGGATAAATGATCCTGAATTTCGTGCTAAATTAGCTGGCAATGAGCCGAGGCATAACAACTAATTCAACCGGTCGCGCTGATAGCGTGCTTCTTATCATTCTTTCTTCGGCGTATATTGAATGCTAGTCGCATCGCGCCGGATAATCCGGTCGTTAGCCATCTAAATTTGAACCCAGATGATTATTGTATTAGACACTAATATATTACATGATGACTTTCTGATGAAATCTGGTAGATTCGCAATTCTGCTTGATTACGCACATAAGACCCAATCGAAATTTATCATGGCAAAGATAGTCTATGATGAATTGACAGCTACTTATGAACGGGAACTTTTAAATCGCATCAATAAGTTTCTCCGTGCTAAAGGCTCACTCGCTGCTGCATTGGTCCAAAGCCAACTCCCTGAAATTAGTATTTCTACTGATAGTGAAGTGGCTTTTTATCTACAGCATTTGAAAAATACTCTTGGTGTAAAAGACGAGGAGATTTTTGATTACAAAGAGTCTTATCTACATGACGTAATCGAAAGGGCTATTCGGCGAAAACGCCCATGTACCGAACGTGGAGAAGAAATTAGGGATGCAGTATTATGGCATTCAATTTTAGACATAGCACTAGAGTCACCGGAGAAAGCAGTGATCTTCATCTCGCATAATACAAAGCAGTTTACTTTAGGTGACGATGCCCTTCACCCTGAGTTGGTTCAAGACTGTGCTAATCTAGGTGTTACAGTCAAATATTTTACCTCGCTCGATTCTTTCGCTAAACAGCATGCAATTAATATTGAATTTCTAACTAAAGATTGGCTTTTGGCTTCAATTAATACAGATGAAGTTTTAGAAGTTGCGTACGCTGTCATTGAATCTTATGCGGCAGAGTCGCTTGATTATAAGCTGGCAAACTCAGATTCTTTTTCCCGATATGATGAAGTGCGATCTCCCACTGGGTACTTCAATCCTACGCAAGGATCATTAGAGATTGAGAGCTACTATGTATACGAAATGACCGATGGCTCGCTTAGAGTAGAGGCAACATTCACCGGAGAAGTCGAGGTTGAATGTGAGGTTGAAAAGGTAACTAGAAAAGAAGACTACGATTTCGAGCCTGAATTTAATTATTCTGCTGGCGCTTATGAATTATTACCTACGACTCGATACCGTAGCGAAGTGAAAGCAGAGTACATTTACGTTTATCCTGAAGT
Source organism: uncultured Acidobacteriota bacterium (assembly GCA_963848875.1). Lineage (GTDB taxonomy): Bacteria > Acidobacteriota > Blastocatellia > Pyrinomonadales > Pyrinomonadaceae > QHXM01. The sequence goes on along the minus strand of CAWKFJ010000004.1, from coordinate 39,147 downwards.
GTCCCTAAATCTTGAAATCATCGTTCGTGATAAGTCCGTAGAAAGTTGGAAAATTGTAGGTAGTTAGATTGATGTTTGATCTTGCATAGCGTGCGTTCATTCCACTTGCTGAGATACCTCAGCGTTCTAGTTCCAGCAGCCTTATATAGAAACAATCTCAACAACGCTCCAGTTATAGTTTTTGTCTGTAAAAGTGACCCGCGAATGAGTTCCTAAAAAGTGTTCATATTAGACCATTTAATGGTAATTTATTTATAGGGTGTCTGTGGAATTTATTGAATACCTGTTGTTGATCCAGCGACAGATAACCGAAAGGTTAGCAGGAGAGCTGCCAGGGCCGATCCTCGATTTTTGATCTTAGGTTCTGGCTTACTATAGACTTGTTCTATAGCTTATGTTCGCAGTAAGCGGAGTAAATACACAGACACCCGCTAATCGCCTGTGACCCCACTTCTCACCATAGATGATGCTCGTAATCAATTCTTCGCCCTAGGTGTTAGGGAAGATGTTGCCGCGATTCTAGATATAAGCTGGGAAAGGTTACGTTATCTTCTCTACAGAAGGCCTAACGCCGAACGCTATTCAATCTTCACGATTCCCAAAAAATCAGGTGATTCACGGGAAATATTTGCTCCCAAAGAAGACTTGAAAGAAATACAAAGGCGTTTATGTTTTATTCTTGAGAGTGTCTATGACGCTAAGCCCTCTGTGCATGGCTTTACTCAGAGTCGAAGCGTCTTAACGAACGCGCATATTCATACCCGCCGCAAATATATATTAAACGTTGATCTCCTCAATTTCTTTCCTTCAATCAATTTCGGGCGCGTCAGAGGGATGTTTATGGCAAAGCCCTACAACTGCAATCAAGTTGTCGCAACAATTCTGGCCCAAATCTGTTGTCACGATAGCAAATTACCTCAAGGTGCTCCGACCTCTCCAATAGTTTCAAATATGATTTGTGCCAGAATGGATCGTCAACTCCAAGACATGGCTAAATATTACCGTTGCTCATACACCAGATATGCCGACGATATAACAATCTCCACTTCGTTAGGAGAATTCCCTATAGATATTGCTTCCATACAGACCGTTAGTGGTGCTATCCGGTGTGTAGCAGGTAAGAGCCTTGTTGATGTTATAGAAGCTAACGGCTTTAAAATTAATGAAAAGAAGATTCGACTTCAAAGCAATAAAGAACGCCAGGAGGTTACTGGATTAACAACAAATAAGTTCCCTAATGTCCAGCGGCATTATGTTCGCCAGATTCGGTCTATGCTCCACGCTTGGCGCAAGTTCGGTGAGAACGCGTGTCTGCAAGAGTATATGAAAAAATACTATCGAGGACATCGGAATCCCAAAAGGTCAGAGCCAGCATATAGGAAAATCGTAAAGGGCAAGATTGAATACCTCGGAATGATTAGAGGTAAAGATGATGTGATCTATCAACGATTCATTAACCAACTTAGAGAATTGGCACCAGATATGGTTAAGGCAAACGTTATAAATGACCCTTTTGCCGACGTACTAAATAATTTAATTGTTCTAGAAACTTATGAGGGAACTGAAATAAATCAAGGGACAGCTTTCCATCTGGAAGGATATGGATTCGTCACCTGCGCCCATGTTTTAGGGAAGGAAATTGAAAATACTACTGCATATACAAGACACGATAGAAAAGAATATCCAGTGAGAGTGATTGCTAAAGACGATGACCTCGATTTAGCGATCTTAGATGTTGATATAAGCATTGAGGGTGGGTTAAAGCTTGGATCATCCGAGTCTTTAAAGATGGGGGATGCTATCAAGCTAGTTGGATTTCCTAACCATAATTATGGAGATTCGGGCATTGTTGCGCTAGGTGGAATTATAGGGTTCAGGACACCATCTCACTCTCCGGCACAGAGGATATTGATTAGCGAAAATATTATTTTCGGCAATAGTGGTGGGCCAGTGCTGGATGCTAACGACAATGTTATCGGAGTTGCTGTTACGGGAGCATCAGATGAAGAGCAGTCTCGTCGAACGGAACACGGAGTAATTCCTATTGAGGCGATTGAACGGCTTATCAAAGCAACTGATAAGTAACCAAATTTATGGAAGGTTAAAGAATTACTCCCGGAGTTGCGCGCGCTGATTGAACGCACGGTATTGATCGCACCGCAGGGGGCAACGATCACGCGAGAAGCGGTTGAGACGCTGGTGATGCGCCAGAAGCAGACCGCTGGCCTAGCTGATGTTTGGGCGGGTTGCTCGCTCGAAGAAGAGGTCAGGCTTTATGAAGGGAGCCTGATTCAGATGGCTCGGAAAGCCGCGCAAGGGCGCGTCACAAAGGCCGCGCGTCTGCTGGGAATCTCACACCAGAGGCTGTCAAGCATCCTGCAAGGGCGGCATAAAGATTTAATCACCGCCAGGACACCAGTGAAGGGTCGCCGACGTAGCATTATTAAGCATCACGAGAGAAGCAAAGATAAGTATCGCTGAAACCGTACAACTCAACACATCTAGAAAGAGACGGATGCTCCTACTACGGGACACATCAAGCCGCCTCCCAAGTCTAGGATGGCAGATTGGCTACGGGTCCCTCGCCTAAGTGAGTCGCATCACAGATCAAATTATGCGATATGAGGGGGCACACTAACTATTTGACATTCACCTTTCAACGGGAATATCGTGCGCCCGCGTCTGGATGCGTTTTAGGAGGAATAAATGAGTACCGTGACCGGAGCCCTCACAAATCAAGAAGTCAAACGAATTGGCATCTTACTCGTTGGACTTGAAAAGATTAACTTAGCGGCACTTAAATTCCTTGTACTTAAAATAAATTCCCTTCAAAAAACATTTCAATATGAATTCTTACCTTGCAACTATCAAAATGAATTCACGCAGATGTTATTAAATAAGAGGCCCGTTGACCGCGAAAGGTTAAAAAATGAAGCCCCGCGATTTCTGGATAGGCACAAGGAGTATCTCCAAACGGTTATTGATGAATACAACACCAAAGAATCCCCCCCAGATTATTTCATTATTTACACAATGGCTAAATTTAAAGATGAATACTATACAACGCGCAAAGGTAACCTCTCCGTGATAGCTTTAGGGAATTGGGAGCGCAGCATGGCACCACCTTCAATTCTCGAATTCTTCTTAACTCTCACTTTACGGGAGTCAATAGCTGCCGTATCACCATCTCTTGAAGGATCAATACATCTTGGCACCAAAGGCTGTCTTTGTGATTTCACACATTCACTTGATGAAGTCAGGCAAAAGGTTCTTCAGGGGTTTATTTGCGACTTTTGCCGCAAGTCGCTCCAAAGAGATCAACTTCCAAACCTAGCAGATGAGATCGTAACTGTTTTGAAAAAGGAGTGGCTTGGCAGGTCAGTTCAATCACATTCCCCGGCTAGTATAGTCTCTAAACTCGGCTTTAATTTATTTACAACCAAAGGTGTCGAGCCTACATTTTGGGAAACATTCCTAAATCTGTTGCGGAAAGAGGGCGTAAAGCAATTAATTCAAATTATAGGAGGTCTTATATTAGCCGGTCTCCTGTTGTATTTAGGTCTGAAAGCCGGGAAAGAGTAAACTTGAACCACGCGATAGTGCCGCCCAACAACTCATTCAACCCGACGCCTCGATAGCATTCTTTCATGGTGCTTTCTGACATTGTAGGTTGTCGCTGGCGCTCGGCGCGAGTTAATTCGAGAGTTAGGTGGCTAATATTTGCTATCTTAAATCACAGGACGGAAGCATTCTGCATCGGAGAAAGTATAATGTTTGAAATACTCAGCACTCTAATTATTCAAGCCTTATCTAAAATCTTTGGTACATCTGTTGATGCCATTTCTAAGGAAGTTTCGTGGAAGAGGTCTACGGCGGTTGCGCTAATTGAATTGTATGATTCTCTCTTAAAACTTGAGTTGGCTTCACAAACAGCTTATGAAACATTCGATGGATATTTAAAAGGCACAAAAGTGCCGCTGAAAACGACTATCAGAGATACACTACAAAGATTATTCACCGTATTTGAGGTGTTCATCAAGAAACTTCGTACAGTTGAATCTAAACTCTCTATTTATGATAGTGAGCTTTATTTGGCTCTAGTACACCATGCTTTGTTCACAAAGACGCGTACTCTTGCAACTATAGATCTTATTACTGAGGTTATCCCTTCAGCGGAAAAGGATAATGGGGGCAAATTAACATATCTCATAACCTATCCAACTGAATTGCCAGCAGCGCATTCTTTTGGAACTAAGAAAGCTCCTGTATTAGGGCCTGATCTAGAAGATGAGGTTAAAAAGCTCAAAAGGAGTCTTTTGTCAAAGTTTAAGAAGAAAACCATTGACATGAGTATTACTGCTGAGGGAGAAATCGCGCTGAAATTCGCTGAAGAAAATATTAAACAGATTGAGAGAGTACGACGAAGCCTTGCTGACTTCATTCAACAGAATTTCCCTCTTAAAGATATTTTAAGGTGAAGCAAAATACATCCTGTAGAGTTACGATTCATCAGGCGTCACTAGCTAACAACTCATTCAACCGGAGCGCGAATAGCGCGGCTTTCATCCGTCATCTTGAAGGGCTGGTTAGTGGCTTCCGCGCCCGGTTAATTTGGGCGTTATGCTGCTATTCCTCAATCAAATAATAGCTCTTATTTGAGGATAAGTTGGTATGAATAGTAGACAGTATGAAGAATACGTTGCTGATGTAGTGAGAAGTCTTAGTATTTCAAAAAAGGCAAAGGTGTATATGAATCGAAAGTACGCTGGCGTGCGCCAGCCTGGCAGCTATGAGATTGATGTTGCTTGCGAAGTATGGATAGATAAAGCTCTTTTCTTTCTTATCATAGTCGAATGCAAGAACTGGAAAAATCCTGTTGACCGCCCGCAAATTCAGAAATTAATTCAAACTCGTGATGCTATCAGTGCTCATAAAGCCGCCTTTGCTTCACCTGTAGGGTATACGAAAGAAGCAATTGAAGTTGCTAAGGCGAACGGTGTGGCTCTCTGGGTTGTTGCGAAAGGAACTTTTGATGAACTGGCTGGTGGTGGCTACGCTGCCGTCAGCGTGGCTAGCATTATATCCAGCAATCTTAGATGGTTTGTTTACGATCTTCTCGAATACGCGGGTGAATTCTATAAAAATCTGATCCCATCCCATTATCTCAGATACTTTGAAGATAGATATACCTTTTTATCACAGTCTGAGGTGTCAAACAGAATTTCTGATGCTAAAACGAACTTGGCTCGATTATCTTGGTTCGACGGGCGGATCGATTTTTCTGCTAACTCCGAATTGTATTTTAGTGCGAATAATAGACATGATCCAATTATGGCGACATTAATTAGTCATACTCTCCGAAATTTATATCTTGACACTTCAGTAACGAGTAAAGTAGCCGCTCGAATTATTGAATATCGCTCTATACTCATAGAATCTGGAATGAAGCCGAAATTGGCTCAGAAATTTATGAATGGAGTGATAAAGTCAATTACATTTTCTGACGATGCATCGGCTTTTGCGAGGTGCGTTAGCTTTGCACTACCTATTGATCGTAAATGCAATCATAGGAAAGTTGAGCTTTTAGCTCCGATTGATTGGGTGAAAGAAAATGGATGGCGAATTCACATCGCTCCCAGCTTTCCATCCTCTACTTCCGAGATAAGGCTCCGAGATAATATCGTATGGGCAAACGTAATATGGCTGTTAAATTCTGTGGGCCTTCTTGAGGAAAATCCGAATTGGTTAAGAACATGATGATCCTTATAGACGGCAGCATAACGACTCATTCAACCGGAGCGCGGGATAGCATTTTTTCATGATATTTCCTGTGTTGGCGGCATACAGTAATACATCGAAAGCCAACGCCAGTTCCAGATATGCTATTGTTGTACTTAAGTATCTCTCGCTGTTCGGGCGTCGGCTCAACGCCTTCATAAATTGTCACATGCCGAAAGCCTTTGCGAGACTTGCGCTGTCTCTCTTCTGCACGTTCGTGTGCAAGCTTTTCTATTCGCTGAAGTCTTGAGAGTAAATTCATAAGGCAAGTAGCTTACCTTTTGGTTGTTCGATTTCAAGTGCCTCTTCTAGTGCTGTAATACGCTCTTGAATGTCTTCGATCTCTTGACCCTGACGACCAAATTCTATTACTGATCTTGCTGCGGCGAGTTGAACATAAGGAGGTACGCTATCATCAGTTATCATATTTATCAGTTTGGCTGCGGCCATTGTTGAAGCCTGCTGCAAGAGCGCGGTACAACGTTCCATGATCGTGCGCCGTGCGGCCCTGTATGCGCTAATAAAATCCTTCTGCTGCATCCAGCGCCACAGTGTTGACTCAGGTATATTGCTAGCTAGTGCTGCCCTGCTAACCCCGCCATGCTGAAGAAGCGCAGTAATCGCTAATTCTTGACGGCGTGTAAGCTCCTTTTTATCGTCTTTCATTTCGCCTCATAACCTCTCATTCTGAGACTGACGCACTAAAAAGGTAGATCATCAGTCTCGGAATTGCCATCTAATATACTCGCGCTAATAATCTCTCCTTTGTCGGCATCTGGTAACGAATTTAACGAATTTAACGAATTAAATGGGGAATTAGGAGATAGCTCAGGCTCGCCAGCAATTATTTCGTTTATTTCGTTTCCTTCGTGGCTTTGTGGATCATTATTGAAGACAGCGAAGAATCGTTGTGCAGGCCGTCCACTTTCACCTGGCTCGGACACGCACCGAATTCTGCCTGCCGATTCGAGCATTGTTAGGGCGTAGTTCAGTCGTGCAGCACTCACATTCCTTGCGAATATGGTTGAAATGTCTGTTTTTGTTAGTCCAACTTCCTCAGCCTCGCGGAGCGCAGAAAGAGCTGCGTCCGCGATTCTGTCCCCAGTCGAATTACCAAAGATGAAGCGCGCGGAGTCTTCGCAGTAACACCAAAGGGCAAGCGCAGCTTCTAAGTGAGGGCGCTGTACAACGGCTGAGCGATCAAGTAGAGCATATATACAGGCTAACCGCGAAACTTGGGCTTCGGCACGTGACGTGACAGCATCGAATAGTCCGGTGCGATCTTCTGTGGATAGCTCACCGTAAATCTTATGCCAGAGCGCGTTAGCTACTTTATCACGCGACATCTCTCCGACGCTTCTTGCGAAGTTGACAATATCATGTAAAAGCAGAATCAACGAATTAAGCTGGCTGTGTGGAAGGTTGCCTCCTTCGGGCAATAACTTCGTCCTCCTGGAGAATGTCCACAGAAAGCGATTAGCGAAGCCGTTTGCCGTCTCGACCTCGTCTAGATTACGCTTCAATTCATCTTTGGTGATATGGCCGATTATGCTGATGTGAGCGTTCGTTGCCTGCAATGGTGAATTCTTTGTCATCAAGCGCAAATTTCCTTTGTCCCATGCCTGACGAATCTGCGGTGATAATGTGTTGCCCTCGCGTGCTATAACGCGCAACAGTTTGGCAAACTCCTCTTCTATAGCTAGCAGCCGCTTATCTAAAACGCCTACATCGGTAATAACATCCTGATAGTCAATCACACGCCCCTTCTCTTTGATTGGCTCGCGCTTAATTACTGGATCACGGACGGCATAAATAAGACCCTCTCCGCTAGAGAGGCCGCTTTGCATACAATTTCTGCACCACTGCTCATCAATAGCTTGGAAAAGACGTGACACGTGATCCCAAGACGTGCCTTTTCTTCCTCTACTGGATATGCCAACGATGACAGCGAATAAGATCAAATAATGGCGGGTCGCTTCAACAGTGAAGTAAGCAGTGCGCCCTATACAATTGCTGAAAGCTACAAGTAACTGAATTAACAGCGCGGCTGGATGGGCTTCCGTATGAGGTGAGATTGTCTGAACGATCATTCCTGGAAGCCCGTATAAGGCTTTCGCACGTAATTCAGGAGGCGGAAGCGTTTGGGCTTTGCTATCGTTGCTTAAGGAGGGTTGAGGAGACCCATTATTCGTGCCGTTGCTCTGTGCAACTTTTCTTGCTTTGGCAATTGTCATTGCATAATAGTCATAGCGGAGCTTTAGATCATCGCCGTGCTTACGACGGAAGGTAATGATGAGATTGGCTATTTCTTGATCTGTCCATTGTGCGAGCGCAGCATAGTCTGCCAGTGCCATATCGTAGGAGCTTGCGCTTTGGTCAAGTAAGTCTTTCCGCTTCTTTTCCCACGCCATCCTGAATTTCGGCTCTGCCTCATACAGCATTTCAAACTTGTTCACTGGTACGTTCGAGTGCGGGTCTAAGACAACTGCGCCTGTCTCAGAGATTAGCTGTTTAATCTGCGCTTTCCCTTCGGCGCAATGGGCTACAGGCTGCTCTGCCTCTGGTAAGCTATCAAGGAAGCTCTCAATTTGATCGGCTGCGTAACGCTCTCCTGATTCCTCGACAATCGTGACAGGCTTCGGTTTCTCAGTCTTGTGATTCTTTGTGCCTGGCACGCGATAGACGCGCGCTAAGTCGAAGGTTGAGTCGTTCGTCCATCCGTGCGCGTTAGCTAGGGACTTAAAGTATCTTTGAAAACGTTCGACTAATCTCTTTGCCCGCTCGCGCTCTGTCGCGTCAGCGAACAGCCAAACATCGGTTAAGAGCCAATACAGATGAAAGCCATTGCCGCTATTCACAATAAGCGATGGCTTGAAGGGCAATTCATTTATCAGCGCAATAGCTTCTTCCTTTGTGGGGAGTTGCTCCTCTTTTTTATGGATTACGGTTGAGCCTGTCTTATAGTCAACTTCCAGCCATAAGCATGGGATGCCAATTATCTCATCTGCCTTAACTCTTTGCGTCTTGCCGTAAGCGTGGCTGGCGAGTCCTATTCCGTAATAGACATCGAACTTGCCGGCCTGTGCTTTTGCAAATTCTGCTGCCTCCACTAGGTTAATAAACCAATAGCTAGTGCCACCTTTGAGCTTGTCCTTAACCCAAATGAGGACGCAATGGCTTGCCTGCTTGCCCTTAAACAACTTTTTCAAAAACTTTCGTATCATTTGACCTCACTGTCTTTGACTACAGGGCGAATAATTATTCTGCGTCCTTTTAGAATGATTTGAACCCGTTCCAATAATGCGAGATCGTCTAGTGCCGTTTCCGTCTGCTTCGGCGTTATACCGACTTGCGAAGCAAGGTCATTAAGATTTCTCGTCGTTAATGTGAAAACCTTCCACTGTGACAAGGCTGCATAAATAGCTCGCGCTCGCGCTTGACGAAGAGGAGATCGAATAGAGGCGGCTGACAATACAGACTTACTTTTTATGTCAAGCTGCCGATGCTTTCTCATCTTCTTCTGCCTGAATGCCACGCCGGGTACGCACGGAGTCTTTGTAATCGCGGATTTGCTTTAGATCGAACTGTGTGCGCCACCCGTTCTTATAGAATTCAATCGCTCCCCTTGCCATCAGGCGTGTTAACGTAGCAGGAGACACGCCAAGTAATCGTGCGGCCTCACTCCGCGAGATCAATGCTTCCTCAGAACCAATTACCCCCATATCTGCCTCCTTCAAAAACTAAAAGCCTTGCCGCCTGTGAATGCGACAAGGCTCATCCTACATCAAATTCGGTCAGGTAAGTTCAGCAGTTACATACATTTAACGGACATAATTCTGCTTGAATTATGTCCGTTTTCGCATTTCTTCTAATTTTTGAGCTTTTATCTCTTTCCAGCCCAATCCTTTGCGTTTAAGTAAGTGCCCGAGCGATGATTCGGTTAATGAGGTTTCGGGGCGATAGCGGACATTGATTTGCTCTGCTACCTTCTTTTGAGTTACCAGTGCTGGGTTTTTAATACTCTTTATTGCCCCTCGCACAACAGTAAGCAATTTACGTTTATCCCATGTCTCTGGCGCTCCTCTACCATCACGAAGCACTAATTTCCGATCACGCCGCTGTATCTGCTTCGCAGCTTCTTCTGACAGCGCACGTATCTTGGGTTTTGATGGACTTTCGCCGGAGGCATAGGCAAGAGCTTTCACAATAGTTTCACTGGTTACGATGTATAAGACTTCAGGTAAACAAGCATTAATATATTCCTTTACCGATTCTATAATCTGTTTGTCGAAGCTACCGTAAAATTGATTCTTACAGAAGCGTTCAGCAATTAGATTTACTAAACCTGCCTGACGGATAAAGAATTCAAAATCATGTCTAGGGAAGACGGCATGATCCCTAAGAAGCGTAGGGTCTCCTATAATTCCTTTGACTTGCTCAATGAAAGCCTGCTTTTCTTCGGTGATATCTGCCGCATCATTAGTTTTATATCTACTCATGACGGTTTCCCAATATACTTACCTGGATGGATGAGGATTGTTATGGCCCGCAGCGAATGAATGGTTGAATCTGCACCGCAGGCTACTTAGTTAATCTGAGAGTTGATTAACTATGCTGCTGGACGCTTCTTTCTGGCTTGTGTGTTAAAGCTGCTCAACATCGCAGCAGCTTGCCGCACGGAATCTTCATTCGGATTTACATATCGTGCGAATGTTACTTGTTGGGTGTGTCCACTGATCTTCATAACATTCATTGCTGGCATTCCGGCGGCTATCATGCGAGTAATAGCCGTGTGCCTACAATCGTGAAAACGAAAGTCTAGCAGCTTTGCGTCCTCGCACGCTGACGCGAAGGCTCTTTTGATCGAGCTGTATTCATTGTCGTAGCCGAACACTGTCAACTCCAGTCGCTTTGGTGATAGCTGCCACAGCCTCAAAAGTTCTTTCCGAAGACGAGGCGTGATTCCGACTGTCCGCGCGCGCGCCGTCTTGCTGTTCATCGCCGTGATCGTGATTGTGCCTCCTATGAGATCAACGTCCTTCCACTGAAGGTTGAAGAGTTCGCCGCGCCGCATGGCCGTATCTAGTGCAGCGATAAGCAGCGGCCTTAAGTGAGCGCGGCTTTGGCGGCCTTGTTTATCAATCTTCATGCAAGCATCCAGCAAGCGCCGCTCCTCATCGTGACTGAGTATACGTTCGCGGCGGATTTCATCAGCTTTAGAGATAAGCGGAGCGCCTTCCTCGAACGGGCTACTTAGCTGGACTTTATCCATTTTTGATCTTTGAAAAGAAAACGCAGGGCGCGTAAGCTGCTGACCGTTTCGACCAAGAAAAAGTCAGTGGAGGCTCACCATGCCCTGCGAGTTTATGGCCCTGATGGTAGCATTCGCGCCCCTCTTCTCCAAGCCTGTTTTCCAGCACGCTCAGCTCTTGCTCATGGGCGCGATCCTTGCTCCGCGAAAGCGCACCGTCACTTCCGTCCTGCGCGTCATGGGCAAAAGTCAGGAGAAGCACTTTCAGAACTATCATCGCGTCCTGAGTCGCGCTGTCTGGTCTACGCTGTCTGCCAGTCGCCTCTTGCTTTGGCTGCTGCTGACGGCATTTGCGCCCGCTGGAGTGCTGGTGCTGGGACTCGACGACACTATTGAAAGACGGCGCGGCGACCAGATCAAGGCCAAAGGCATTTACCGTGACCCGGTGCGCTCCAGTCATTCGCATTTCGTCAAGGCGAGCGGTTTGCGTTGGCTCTCCTTGATGCTCCTGGTCGAGATTCCGTGGGCTGGTCGTGTTTGGGCGCTCCCCTTTCTGACCGCGCTGTGCCCATCTGAGCGTTACCACAAAGAGCGCGGACGCAGGCATCAGAAGTTGACCGAGCGCGCTCGCCAGATGCTGCTGTTGGTCAAGCGATGGTTGCCCGAGCGCGAAGTGGTAGTCGTCGCCGACAGCAGTTTTGCTGCTCTTGAGTTGTTGGAGGCCGTGCGCCAGCAGGTCTGTCTCATCACCCGCTTGCGGCTCGATGCCGCGCTTTATGAACCGGCGTCTGAGAGAAAGCGAACTCAGATGGGGCGACCGCGCAAGAAAGGCAGGCGTCTGCCGACTTTGAAGCAAGTAGCCGCTGCCCCAAAGACTCGCTGGCAACAACTGAGAGTCCGCGCGTGGTATGGTGCAGGCGAGCGCCAAGTGGAAGTCGTCTCTGGGACATGCGTCTGGTATCACGCTGGCATGCCCGCCGTTCCAATCCGCTGGGTGCTGGTGCGTGACCCTGTGGGTAAGTTCGAGACGCAAGCTCTGCTCTCGACGAAACTGGAGGCTGAGCCGCAACAGATACTTGAATGGTTCGTCTTGCGTTGGACGGTAGAGGTCACCTTCGAGGAGGTGCGCGCGCATCTGGGAGTCGAGACGCAACGTCAGTGGTCTGAGAAAGCGATTGCGCGCACGACACCCTGCTTGTTGGGCTTGTACTCGTTGACGGCGTTGCTGGCGGCCAGCCTGCTCAAGCAGCGAGCAGTCCCAGTCCGGCGCGCGGCATGGTATGGCAAACAGAGTGCGACTTTCTCGGACACGATTGCCTGGGTACGGCGATGGTTGTGGTCGCATCAACATTTTCAGATGTCGAAAACGGACTCTGACATGATAAAAGTCCCGCGCTCATTAGTGGAGCGGCTCACAGAAACGCTCTGCTATGCAGCGTAGATGGATAAAGTCCAGCTAAGAAGTTGTTTGAAAAGTCCCGTCAGGGACGACGTGACAATAGCCCAGCACTTATGGTCTTTGACAATTCAATCCGCTAATATCCACTGATCTGACAGTGGAGGGATAAAGCCATGTCGCGCCGTAAACGTGTCTTGGAGTTAAGCGAGGCCGAGCGCCTGACGCTCGAACAAGCGCGTGACCATCACCGGCTGCCTTATGTCCGCGAGCGGGCGGCAGCCCTGCTCCGGATCGCCAATGGGGAAGCCGCTTACCGGGTTGCCGTCACAGGCGTCTTGAAGCCGCATCACCCGGAGACCCTCTACTCGTGGCTCACCAACTACGAGCAGAAAGGCATCGCCTGGTTACGCCAACCAGCCCGCCGCAAGCGGTCTTTTTCCCCCTGAACAAGTGCGCGCCATCTGCGCGCAGTTCTGCAAGAGGCCGCCGGCCGCCGACGCAGCGTCGGGCGCGCCCGCGCGTTGGTCATTGGCACACGCCCGGCGAGTCATGACGGCCTTGAGTCGGTACAGCCTCTCCGGAGTCTGGCGTCTGTTGCGAGCTTGGGGGCTGCGCTACAAGCGGGGGCGCTCTTACGTCCACAGCCCCGACCCGGAGTATGACAACAAGTGCCAGCGGATCACTGTGGCTTTGGAGGAGGCGGCAGCCGCGCCCGGTCGCGTCATTGCGCTCTACCTGGATGAGTTGACCTATTACCGCCAGCCGAGTGTGGGTCCGGACTGGGCGAGAGTCGGGAGCCGCCACCAGCCACTGGCCCGTTACTCCTACGCGGCCAACCGGAGGAGTCGGGTGGTGGGCGCGCTCAACGCCTTGAGCGGAGAGGTCAGTTACCACCAGGCGGCGCACATTGGCGTGCGAGAGTTGCGCGGCTTCTACGCGCACCTGCGCGCGGCTTACCCGCGGGCCCACACGATCTACGCCATCCAGGACAACTGGCCGATTCACTTCGAGGGGCGAGTCGTCGAGGCGGCGCACGAGGCAGGCATCACGTTGCTGCGCCTGCCGACCTACGCGCCGTGGCTCAACCCCGTCGAGAAGCTGTGGCGCAAGCTCAAGCAGGAGGTCTTACATCTGCACCGCCTGAGCAGCGAGTGGGAGACGCTCAAGCACCGAGTCGCCACTTTCTTGGACGGCTTCGCCCGTGGGTCTGCACAGCTCTTGCGCTATGTCGGGCTATTGCCGGTTTGAATTGTCAAAGACCATCAGTGCTGGGTATCGGACGGTAATTTTATCCTAGTCCCGTAGGGACGACTGAAACCTTCAATCGTCCCTACGGGACTCAAAAATCATTGGCACTCCATCCCCAGCGATAAATCGCTGGGCTATTATCAATCGTCCCTGACGGGACGCGAAACAGCCGATAGTTTTCAAACAGGCTCTCAGCTGGACTTTATCCATTTTTGATCTTTGAAAAGAAAACGCAGGGCCGGTAAGCTGCTGACCGTTTCCGCCAAGAAAAAGTCAGTGGAGGCTCACCATGCCCTGCGAGTTAATGAATCTGATAGTAGCATTCGCGCCGCTCTTCTCCAAGCCTGTTTTCCGACACGCTCAAGTCCTGCTCATGGGTGCGATTCTCGCGCCCGGCAAGCGCACCGTGACCTCGGCCTTGCGCGTCATGGGCAAGAGTCAGGACGAGCATTTTCAGAACTATCATCGCGTCTTGAGCCGCGCCATCTGGTCGAGTCTGGCTGCTAGTCATCTCTTGCTTTCGTTGCTGGTCAGCACATTCTCGCCGACGGGAACCATCGTGATGGGGCTCGATGACACCATCGAACGACGCCGCGGCGAGAAGATCAAAGCCCTCGGCATCTACCGTGACCCGGTACGCTCTTCTCATTCGCATTTCGTCAAGGCGAGCGGCTTGCGCTGGCTCTCCCTGATGCTGCTCTGTGAGATTCCGTGGGCCGGGCGAGTCTGGGCCTTGCCATTTATGACCGCGCTGTGCCCTTCGGAGCGATACTGTCGTGAGCGCGGGCGCGCCCACCGCAAGTTGACCGAGCGTGCGCGCCAGATGCTTCTTCTGGCGGCGCGCTGGCTGCCACAGCGTGAGGTGGTCATCACGGCCGACAGTAGTTTCGCGGCCCTCGAGTTGTTGGCGGCCGTGCGCTCGTCCGTCACAGTGGTGACACGGCTGCGCCTGGATGCGGCCCTGTATGAACCAGTCGCGGCGCGCAGGGCTGGACAGGTCGGGCGACCACGCAAGACAGGCCGTAGGTTGCCGACACTTCAAGGTGTGGCGGCTCGGCGCGAGACGCGCTGGCAGAAGTTGAAGGTCAAGAACTGGTATGGCGAAGGTGAACGAATGGTCGAAGTCGTCTCCTCGACCTGCGTCTGGTATCACAGAGGCTTGCCGCCTGTTCCCATTCGCTGGGTGTTGGTGCGCGACCCGCAAAAGAAGTTCTCGACCCAGGCACTGCTCTCGACCAAGCTCGAGGCTGAGCCTTGCGAGATACTGGAATGGTTCGTCCGCAGGTGGCAGATGGAAGTGACCTTTGAAGAAGTCCGTGCACATCTGGGAGTGGAGACCCAACGCCAATGGTCGGAGAAAGCGATTGCGCGCACCACCCCGTGTTTGCTGGGGCTGCATTCGTTGATTAGCTTGCTGGCTGCTCGGCTGCTCAAGCAGCGCAAACTGCCAGCACGAGGCGCGGCGTGGTATGCCAAACAAGGCGCGACCTTTTTCCGACACGATTGCGTTTATTCGCCGCTGCTTGTGGGATCATCAGCATTTTCAGATGTCGCAGATAACCGGCGACATGATAAAAGTCCCGCGCTCGTTACTAGAGCGCCTGACAGAGACGCTGTGTTATGCAGCGTAAATGGATAAAGTCCAGCTTAGAATCCATTTCTGCCTCTTCGCAAAGCGGAGGATCGCTCGTAGCAATTCAAGCTCACGATTCACGCTGGCAATCGTCCGCTCCTTATCATTCGATTTGGGCGTGCGGAGGCGTTTCAGCTTGAACTCTTCAATTTCAGCGTGCGTGATTGTGCTCACGCGCTTATCTACGAAGTAAGCTTTTAAGATTTCGAGTAGAAGCTCCGCAGATTGATAGGAACGTAGTCCAGCAACTTTTCGATCTCCAACATACACGGCCTCAAATATCTTATTCGCCGCGTAAAGTTCAGCAAGCTTGCTGAACTTCAATCTCTCGCCATCTATGCTCCGCTCTCCGCCACTGTCATGCTTGTTAAGAGCTTTTCGTAGCTGACTTTTAGCGTTCGATTCACTCTTTACGAGCCGTCTAATATTCCGCCTCTTGCCGAAGCTGTCTGTGTACTGGTATCGGAAATACCATCTGCCTTGCTCGTCTTGGCCTATCCAGCCTGTACGTGCTCTCGGCATATGCAATGTCTCCTTTCTAGAGATTTCTTATTGCTTCCTGGCTTGATCCTGAATGCGTTAATAACGCATTCAATGACGCTTTCGGCGTGAAAAATCAGCCTTTAGCATCTCTCATCATGCTAGAGCAGAGTATAGCATATAGCTGATAACTTGCCTAGATTCAATTGTTTAGAGACAAACAGTGATTGAAGTTGAGCTAGGCTGATGAATGAGGAAAGTGGCTTTTAACCAGTGGGTCGCAGGTTCGAGTCCTGCTCGGCTCATCAATTAAATCAACAAGTTACGGGCGACCACAGGTCGCCCGTTTCAGTTTACGCCCACATTCGCGCCCACATTGGAAATAGTTAAGCGATATCAAATGCTCTAGGCTAATCTAAGGAATTCTCCGAACGGCCAACATCATTCTTGCTTCAATTGAGCCACATTCATATGAATGTGGAAACCTTGAACTCGCTACGGAATCGTTGCCGGGCAATTCAGCTTCAATTGAGCCACATTCATATGAATGTGGAAACTCACTCTTGACGGGGATGGCCGCCTTTTCCTTTTTCGCTTCAATTGAGCCACATTCATATGAATGTGGAAACAAAGAGAGTGCGCTCTGGCGTGAGCTTGACGACTTTGCTTCAATTGAGCCACATTCATATGAATGTGGAAACGACGGAGCGCAGACCGCGCGCGAGCGCGCGGGCCCTGCTTCAATTGAGCCACATTCATATGAATGTGGAAACACTCCAGGGCCTCGTCTGGAAAAGGTGGCAAGACGTTGCTTCAATTGAGCCACATTCATATGAATGTGGAAACTACCGCAGTGCCAGCAGAATTGCAGATGCGAAACAAGCTTCAATTGAGCCACATTCATATGAATGTGGAAACCTCTCGTTCGCGGCCACCTCCACCGCGCTCGACAATGCGCTTCAATTGAGCCACATTCATATGAATGTGGAAACCCGGCGAACTCGTTGAGGCCAGCAAATACTTCACGGGCCGCTTCAATTGAGCCACATTCATATGAATGTGGAAACCTGTCGGCGATCCGGTTCGACCCATTCAATCTCGGTGTCGCTTCAATTGAGCCACATTCATATGAATGTGGAAACGCACGTCTGCTACGTTGACCCGTCGAAAGGTAAGAAGGGGCTTCAATTGAGCCACATTCATATGAATGTGGAAACAAGTACAGATCACAGTTGCCTATCCGACCGCATTCCCTGCTTCAATTGAGCCACATTCATATGAATGTGGAAACGACGCGCCGTTCCGAGCATTCGGCGGGCTGCCTATTGGCTTCAATTGAGCCACATTCATATGAATGTGGAAACCAGTAGAAACCGAAAGCCTCAGAACGGCGCGAAATATGCTTCAATTGAGCCACATTCATATGAATGTGGAAACGCTTGCCCGCGAGCCGCTTGATTGCTTTGTCGTACCCGCTTCAATTGAGCCACATTCATATGAATGTGGAAACCGCACAGGCCGAGGATTGTATGAGTCTTGCCGGTTTAGCTTCAATTGAGCCACATTCATATGAATGTGGAAACTCGTGCGGCCGGTGATAAACTCCCTTCAGTTGGCGTCCTGCTTCAATTGAGCCACATTCATATGAATGTGGAAACGCGCCCATTTTTCATTCTTTATCTTATACTCACGAGATTTGCTTCAATTGAGCCACATTCATATGAATGTGGAAACGACGCACTTCTCGGGGAGAATTAAAGTGCATGACCTTGCTTCAATTGAGCCACATTCATATGAATGTGGAAACTTTCAAGAATTCTCCGCCTATGTTTTCCATTCGCAGGGCTTCAATTGAGCCACATTCATATGAATGTGGAAACATGCGGGTTGATGGTGTATTAAAAATCTGGCAGGTATATGCTTCAATTGAGCCACATTCATATGAATGTGGAAACATGTACGGCTAAGATTATTAGGCAGAGGATGCGAGTGCTTCAATTGAGCCACATTCATATGAATGTGGAAACCAGATCGTCCAGCGGAGGGGCGGCACTGTCGCGCTCGCTTCAATTGAGCCACATTCATATGAATGTGGAAACGTTAGAGGATTTGGCGCACTTGAGGCAGGCAATCGCCTGCTTCAATTGAGCCACATTCATATGAATGTGGAAACGCGGCGCGACCTGGCCGGACTTGACCGGGGCCACTGTCGCTTCAATTGAGCCACATTCATATGAATGTGGAAACGATACGACGACGACGACACAAACGCAGCCCGCATTAGCTTCAATTGAGCCACATTCATATGAATGTGGAAACGGCTCAAGGGCTACGAGACCGGCGTCTCGTTCCTGAAGCTTCAATTGAGCCACATTCATATGAATGTGGAAACACGAAGAGGTCGCGCCCGAGAAAAGGGCCATGTCGTCGCTTCAATTGAGCCACATTCATATGAATGTGGAAACGGGGCGTTGGCGGCAATCTTTGTAGCTCCGAAGCTCTTGCTTCAATTGAGCCACATTCATATGAATGTGGAAACCAGCACAGCAAGGCTACTCACAGCGCAACTACCAAAGCTTCAATTGAGCCACATTCATATGAATGTGGAAACTGGACGGGGCTGTCCACGCAAAGCCCCCGGCGACGGGGCTTCAATTGAGCCACATTCATATGAATGTGGAAACAGGCCAGCGATCCCCGTGGGCGTGTTCATCCCCGGATTGCTTCAATTGAGCCACATTCATATGAATGTGGAAACAATCTCCATTAGAGTAAGCGCCTCCGCTTACTCGGCCGGCTTCAATTGAGCCACATTCATATGAATGTGGAAACTTCACTTTCGAGACGCGCTTCCGCGCCTCGCACTTTCAGCTTCAATTGAGCCACATTCATATGAATGTGGAAACCCGGCTCCGACGGCGGCTCAGCAGGTAGCCCCCCGGCGCGCTTCAATTGAGCCACATTCATATGAATGTGGAAACTCGCATCCGAATTGCAGATGCACGACCGTGCCCATCGTCGCTTCAATTGAGCCACATTCATATGAATGTGGAAACGCCCGCAAGGGCAGGCACGTCTCTTCCACATCGCTCAGCTTCAATTGAGCCACATTCATATGAATGTGGAAACGATGGGCGGCGCTCTCGTCGCGGGCGGCAGGATTGTGGCTTCAATTGAGCCACATTCATATGAATGTGGAAACTAGTTCCCCGCCTTCGGCCTGCCGCCACTCGGACGGGCTTCAATTGAGCCACATTCATATGAATGTGGAAACGCCTGGAGGCCGCGGTCGAGAAGGGCGAGTTCGGCGGCGCTTCAATTGAGCCACATTCATATGAATGTGGAAACCTGGACACGGGCGGAGGCAAACGCGAGAAGCAGGACACGCTTCAATTGAGCCACATTCATATGAATGTGGAAACGCCGGGGGACTACATCATCGCTGCATGTATCGCTGACGCTTCAATTGAGCCACATTCATATGAATGTGGAAACCGTGCGCCTGAGCGTGCGCCACAAAAGGTTTTCAACCTGGCTTCAATTGAGCCACATTCATATGAATGTGGAAACGCGCGGCTTACTTACTTGACTCTCGTTGCGCTGCTGGCTTCAATTGAGCCACATTCATATGAATGTGGAAACTCGTCGTGGCGCTGGCTTAACTCCGCGCGATACCTCTGCTTCAATTGAGCCACATTCATATGAATGTGGAAACCGGAGAAGGGGAGGCAGTAAGTGGAGGGCTACAAAGCGCTTCAATTGAGCCACATTCATATGAATGTGGAAACGCGACCGCACAGTAGTCCAAGAGCGGCGGCGCGGCCTGCTTCAATTGAGCCACATTCATATGAATGTGGAAACGGCGCAGAGCACGGCGCAACCGAACATCACAGGAGGCGCTTCAATTGAGCCACATTCATATGAATGTGGAAACCCAACGGCAACGAGCTTTTGCCAACGCAACTTGACTCGCTTCAATTGAGCCACATTCATATGAATGTGGAAACAACCCCGCGGGCGGCAGAGCGAGTATCTCCTCGCCGCTTCAATTGAGCCACATTCATATGAATGTGGAAACTCGGATCGAGGTCGTCGCACACCGTCGCCGACATCTGGCTTCAATTGAGCCACATTCATATGAATGTGGAAACCTCAAAGCCCAGGCTTACTACGCGGGATTGGACACGCTTCAATTGAGCCACATTCATATGAATGTGGAAACGGCGGCGGCGCGGTACGGGTTGAACCAAAATATTGCCGCTTCAATTGAGCCACATTCATATGAATGTGGAAACGCCCTCTTCGACGATGCGCTCTTTTTCCTTGTCGAGATGCTTCAATTGAGCCACATTCATATGAATGTGGAAACCAAGCAGCTCGGCACAAATCTAAAAGAGGGCACAGAAGCTTCAATTGAGCCACATTCATATGAATGTGGAAACTCGGCCGACCCGGATTTAGTGCGCGGCCTGCTTGCCGCTTCAATTGAGCCACATTCATATGAATGTGGAAACTCCGTCTATGAAATCTGCGAGCGCACGGAGGTCATTAGCTTCAATTGAGCCACATTCATATGAATGTGGAAACGCGATTATGAGCAAAAAACTTACCGACGCCCAACTCTTGCTTCAATTGAGCCACATTCATATGAATGTGGAAACGTCACGCTAAGCGGCAAATGCTTGACTTGGTAGCTGTGCTTCAATTGAGCCACATTCATATGAATGTGGAAACCTTTATGACGACACGCTGTACTGGCGCGAGATGCTTTAGCTTCAATTGAGCCACATTCATATGAATGTGGAAACGTCAACCGGGGCGACCATCTTCCACTCGTTGACCTCGCTTCAATTGAGCCACATTCATATGAATGTGGAAACGAGACGCGCGGCTGCATGATCTACAACGCGCGCCCTCGCTTCAATTGAGCCACATTCATATGAATGTGGAAACGAGTCGCAATCAGGACAGTCCTTCTCACCACTCCTTGTGCTTCAATTGAGCCACATTCATATGAATGTGGAAACACGACTCCCCGAAATGAATCTCGGCGCAGGCGAAGCGCTTCAATTGAGCCACATTCATATGAATGTGGAAACCGGCGTCGTGCCGGCCACGCCGGAATACCAGGGGATGCTTCAATTGAGCCACATTCATATGAATGTGGAAACCGCCGTGCTCTCGACGTTGCAGAACCTCGCGGCCTCGGCTTCAATTGAGCCACATTCATATGAATGTGGAAACAGGCGTTCGGTGCATCCACATTGCGGCTCGAACATGTTGCTTCAATTGAGCCACATTCATATGAATGTGGAAACTCACTGACGAGGAGTTTAGCCAAGTGGCGCGCCGGCGCGCTTCAATTGAGCCACATTCATATGAATGTGGAAACTTGGCCCCTGGCGTGTGCGTGTCGACGTAGTACTGGTTGCTTCAATTGAGCCACATTCATATGAATGTGGAAACGCCACCTCGCATCCCCGGCAGACGTGCCGAAGAAATGCTTCAATTGAGCCACATTCATATGAATGTGGAAACAAGCGGGCGTGAGGCTCTTTTCAACACGAATGATGTCGCTTCAATTGAGCCACATTCATATGAATGTGGAAACATGGGGGGGGGCCGAGGATGGGGATGGGCTATCACTTGCTTCAATTGAGCCACATTCATATGAATGTGGAAACATTTCAAGAATCCCCCTTGACCGTCTTACTTAGCGCGCTTCAATTGAGCCACATTCATATGAATGTGGAAACGACGTGCCGAAGAAATGAACCGCGTTGGCATATCCTGGCTTCAATTGAGCCACATTCATATGAATGTGGAAACTCTTCTGGACCGCTGCCCCAGCCGCCAAAGGGATGCTGGCTTCAATTGAGCCACATTCATATGAATGTGGAAACACGCTGAGAACGCACGGATAGACGCCGCCCCGCTCGTGCTTCAATTGAGCCACATTCATATGAATGTGGAAACCAGCAGCACAGACCGTGGAAATCACAGTACAGATTGTGCTTCAATTGAGCCACATTCATATGAATGTGGAAACAAAATGAACCTGAGCGAATACGAAACCAAGATAGACGCTTCAATTGAGCCACATTCATATGAATGTGGAAACCAGCATGGTGGCTTCCGCCAACGCGCAGCTCGGCCGCTTCAATTGAGCCACATTCATATGAATGTGGAAACTCAGATCGTACCGGGTGTTACCGACTTTCAACTTCATGCTTCAATTGAGCCACATTCATATGAATGTGGAAACTTGTGGGAGTTGATGTGCGAGTTCTCGTTGCTACTCCCGCTTCAATTGAGCCACATTCATATGAATGTGGAAACTGCTCGGCTGTAAATAGTACAGCACTATCAACCTTCCCTATTGTATTCGAGCAGTGCCGATTTGGATATTGAATTGACATGAGGGCGGCTCGTCGGATTGAGGTAAACATTTAATATACCGCTCCTTAGGTGCTGCGAGCGGAAGCCGCACTTAGGAGCATCAGGTCAGTGCTCGCTTTAGCTTGCGCGAAACGACTGATAGCAAGCTAAACGATAATCGCACAACGCATGGAGGAGTTGTCAACTGTGCGACCGAGTGTCTGGATGCTGTTGGCTCCACGTTGTTCGGCAGGGCCTAGATTGACGATGATGATTTGGTCTTCGCGCAAGTTAATGACCTTGGTGAGGGCTTCGATCATCAAGATGCGCTCGGCGGCGGAGAGTTGACAATGGAAGACTGAGAGTTGCAAGGCGTCGCCGTATCCGCGCATTGTGCGATGTACACGGCGCAGACGTTTTGGATCGCTGATGTCATAAGCAACCAGATAAGTTAGGCGCATGGCTTAAGCTCCTTCCCGCTTTTCAGCCTTGATATGATTAGCGCGTACAGAAGGCCGGGTAGA
Organism: uncultured Acidobacteriota bacterium; assembly: GCA_963848875.1. Taxonomy (GTDB): domain Bacteria; phylum Acidobacteriota; class Blastocatellia; order Pyrinomonadales; family Pyrinomonadaceae; genus QHXM01. The sequence goes on along the minus strand of CAWKFJ010000004.1, from coordinate 16,456 downwards.
AGTTTATTTCGCCGGTGAGATGTCGCGCGAGTAATCTGGCTTGCACTTCGAAGATACGGCGGTAGCTGATCGCATAGCCGAAATGCGGGTGTGTGACGAGCGTGTCCAGGCGTCTTTCGTAGCCCTCGAGCACCTGCTTTCTGCCGTGCGGAGTGAGCGCGCAGGCTCCGGCGCGGGTGATAAAATCCGTCAGGCGGACTTCGCCGTTATTGATTAAATTGATGACGACCGAGTCAGCGACGAGCGGGCGGAATTCCTCCATTAGATCGAGGGCGAGCGCGGGCCGCCCGTAGCGCGGTTGATGATAAAAGCCCAGGTACGGGTCTAGCCCGACGCCGACGAGCGTCGCTACTAAATCTTTCAGGAGCATCGCATAGACAAACGAGAGCAGGGCGTTAACCGGATCGCGCGGCGGGCGGCGATTTCGCTTCGTGAAATCAAAGCGCGACCATGTTGGTTTATCCTGCGGCGCAACGGCTGACTCTACGTCGTACTCTGCGGCAGATGAGTCTTCTTCGAGCGGTTCGGTATCAAGTTTGCGCCCGCCGTTTGTTTTGAACATCAACGAGAAACTCGCGAAGTAATCGCGCGCAGCCGCGCCTTCGATGCCCAGGAGTTGTTCGAGTGCCATCGCGCGCTCTGCATCGCGGCGCGCATATGCGAGGCGCACTAAAGTCTCACGCGGCAGCTCGCGTGCGTTACGACGCAAGAGCGTTCGCGCGTTGCGAAGCTTGCCGGAAACGAAGGCACGCGCGAGTTGAAGACAAAACTCTTTATCGTCGGCGGCTTTGAATTGACGGCGGCGCAGGTCTATGTTTTTGTGCGGCGGCGGAGTCGTCACGGCAGTCAGCCAGCCGCCGTAAGACATGTGTATGATAGGCACGTCACGCCCGGCGAGTTCGTGCAGGGCTTGCGCGGAAAGCTGTACATTGCCGAATAAACAGAGCTGATTTGTCTCAAGCAAACGCGCGTCGCTCACGGCCTTGCCCTTCTCGCGTATCTCCAGAACTTCGCCGCGCAAACCTACACTGTAACCCTGTCCTTGCACATACACCGCGAGAGCATCGTCGCGCGCGGGAATCAAGCGGCGCGGCTCTGCCTCCGCTTTTGACGGACAGGGCAGTCCGCTTTCCGTTGTAGCTTCGTCAGCAAGTCCCTCGGCTGTGGCTTCGCGCAGCAGATTCGTTTCATCCGGCAAGCAGATGCCGACGAGCGAGCAGCGCGGGCACTTCGGCGACCGCACGAGCGGCGGAGGAATCGTCTGGTTAGCGGCGACGCGGCGCGCTTCCGCTATCAACTCCTTCGTGCGCGTCACGAGTTCGTCTGTCAGCTCAACGCGGACACGCTGATTCGTCTCCGCGAAATAGATCGCACCTTCATCACACTCGTAACCGTGCTCGCGCAGCAGCAAGCCCTGCACGCAGACCTGCACGCGCTCCGGTTCATATGCCCCCTCCGGTACGTCGGGCGGCGCACCCCGCTTGTAATCCACAGGAATTACGCGCTCATCATCCGCCTCGATCACGTCCACCCGCGCCGTCACCCCGAGATCATCCGAGCCGAGCAGCACCGAACGAGCATGCAGGCGCGGCATCTCAACTACTTTTTTGGGTTCCGGCACGCGCCCACGCTCCTCGTCCACCCGGCGGTGAACGAATCGCCCATCAAGCGTTTCCGCATTGTGCGCCCATTCTTGCTGAACATATTCCAGGAAGAAAAGTCGCGGGCAATACGTGTATTCGTTAATCATGCGCGCCGGAATCTGTTCGACGCTTTCGTGGTTGTCGCGATTAATGTCAGCAGGCTCTGTCGTCATCGGTTCTCAAGCTCCTCTCATCAATATCAATGGTAGAGAGAAGCGAAAACCGGAAAGCGCTACCTTATGGATTTTGCTTTCAAAGAATCGGTTCGCCGCTTTATGGAGTATCAAGCACCGGTTCAAACAAACCTAAGCCAAAATGCGCGCCGAAGCCTAGCGCGAGCGGGGCTTGCACTTCTTTAGCGAACTTGATTTCAAAACCCGCAAGTCCATAACCAGTCCTGCCGTTTAATCGTCTCGTCTTAAACTCAAGCCATCGCACAAGCGGACGGCTTTTCGCTATGTAGCCTTTTGTCTCTTCAAACGAAATGATCTCCGGCAACCCACGCACATGTGCTTCGCGGCGCAACTGCTCAATCGCCGTATCGCGTGGACGCGCGCCCTTCCCCGCCCCGCGCGTCGCAAAACGTGGCAGCACAAACGGCGTCACCGAACGCCACTGTTGCGCAGCTTGCAAAATCGGCGCGTTGCTTCCCACGCTTTGATATTTATCGGCGAAGTCACTCACTTCGCCGAGTCCGGTCAAGGCGGTGAAGACTTCGTGCGTTTCGCCGTGACGATAGATTTTCCGAAGCCTGCCCAGCGCCTCCAAATCATGCTCGTCAAAACCGCGCGCGGCGTAAATCGTCACATGGTCGATCCTACCGTCGCCATCCTCGTCGGTCGCAAGGTAGTGTGCGTGTCCGTGTCCTTTGAGCGGCGTGCTTGCGTTCGTTTCCTTGCCCGTCAAGACTTCGGAGAACGGAGCGCCGGGCAACGTTTTGCGAAACTTTAAGACTGCCCATCGCACGCTTTCACAAAACGGCAATGTATCCTGCACGAGCGGCAACACGTTCGAGTTGAGCGCGAAGCGTGCGACCGTCATACACGCTCTATGCGTTCGCCGTGGAAGTTTAACCTGACGCGGTGTTAACAGGTCTAGCGGACGCGTGTACGTCACCCATCGGCTGTTCGTTGGTTCTAGTTGCTTGCGCTTGCGCATCGCACCAGTATCATCAAGCAAAGCCTTCATCAGTTCCGCGCCAACCGCATCAGGCATTAGCACGCGCACCGGCTCGCACCCGCGTAGAGATTCATCATCACCGAGCGGCGCGCTCCATGCACCGCTTTCATCGCGCTCAAATGGCTCTCCCGCGAAATACGCCTCTGCGCTCGCGTTATCGAGCAACGTCGCTTCGCACCACGACTCAGCGCGCCCAAACGTGCCGAGCGATTCTAGCAAGGCTGCCAACGCCGCGCAGTCGCTTGCATCCAGACCGGCGTCCTTCCACAGCCATACAAGCGGCGACTTCGGATCAAGCGAGATAAAGGTGTCGAAGAACTTGATGCCGCCGTTCGCCGCGTCATAGTGGCGTGTGTGCGCCGTCGCCGCTAGGGGTAAGCGGAATACAGGCGGCGCGGCGAGCGCGTTGATGATGCGCGTCAGTTGTTCTTCGCTCACGTCAGAGGGACGCGCGCGATAAAACGTCGCCACCAGCGAGCGCAGCAGACGCCACAATGAAGGTGGATATTCAACCGCACCTTCGTTGACGTGATGCCCCCACGGCGTCGCGTGAAACCGTCCGGCTAGGAATGTCATGCTGATGCCGATCATTCGCCATCTCCTTGCGCGTCGTCTACCGCATCTTTGATTGCAGCTCCCTTCGCAGCTTTCTTCGCGGGAATCTTCGTTGAAATAACCGTCACCGCGTCTGCACCGAATCCGCATGCTTCGATCAATCCCGGCAACGCATTCGTCACTTCGTCCAGCAAGTCGCTGGAAGCCCCCAACTCAATTCCGGCAGGGCGTGTCGCCGTCAACGCGGCAACCTCAAAGTCGCACGCGGTTCGTAACCGCAATCCGCTTTGCAGCACTCGCAACATTTTATAAAGCGCGAGCGCAATGAGCATCCGGTTAGCGGCCTCGCCCAAACCGTAGCCCCGCAAGGTTGCCAAATCCAGATTGAAGTATGCGGTAATCTTGGCAGCGACGAACTCGGTGCGACTGAATGGCACATTGCCGTAACCCTCTTTGGCTGATGCACCTTCCCCGCCTTTTGGACTTACGCGGTCGAGTTTGACGCCCCCCGATGTGACCACGCCGACCCCTTCGGCTTCAATAAAACTTGATAACAAGCGTTGCAGGCGCAAGCGTCCGGCGACCTTTTCCAGAAAAACGCCGTGCAGCAATGCATTTGCATCCCGCTTGAGCGTCGCTTGCGCCAACTTGCGTATGTCGAGCACGCCCGACTCCGTGTTGCCGACTTCTCTGGTGATGTCCGCGTTGAGTTTCGAGTCGTTAATGATATACGGCGAGTTGAGGCGATGCGCCTCCTGGATCGAACTTGTCTGCGAGCCGTTGTCGAATTTGACGACGATATGCGGTAAGCCTCTGAGCGGCTCAATGATTTCATCATCGGCGTCGTTCCAGCAAATGGCCTCCAAGCGATTCGCCATTGATTGCGCGGACTCCACGAGCAGCATCGGCGTATCATCGGGACGTTTATAGACAGCGGCTCCGAGGTCGGGGAAGCCGGTCGGTTGGAAGCGGTCGCCTTGCACGGGGCGCAAGTCGGCTTGAATGAGCAGGCGCGGCGCGGTCTTCAATGCATCGAAGACTTCATCGAATCGGGTAGTCATAGACTTTCTCCATTAGGTGTAAGATGTGATCAAATTCGCGTGGCAGATGATTCGCGCAACACGAGATTAGCCAGCGCACTCGCCGCACGCTCAGTGATGGGTATCAGCAACGCGGCGGCGAGGCGCGTTCCGTCTTGTTCGTTAAAGTGAAAACGTTCTGCGAGCGGCACGAGTCCCGAAGCGCGCAGGCGACGGGTGGCGACCTCAATCGCTTCGCCTACGCGGTTCGCGCGCAAGAGCGGCACAACACGCGGCTCGTGCTTGATGTCATAAGGCTCGTCGCTGTACTGCCGGTGAAGCTTTCCGTTCCGCAGAAACAGCAGTTTCAACATTGCATAAGCGCGCGGCAGACGTGCGGGAATATTTATCGTGCCTTGCGTGCTCGCGTCGCGGCCTGCCTGTTTCCAATCAATGAGTGCCAGCCCGCGCAACAGTTCTTCAATCCGCGCATCATCAGTCAGCGATGAGCCGTCCGGTTTGCGCGATAAGAATGCAGCGACGGCTTTGAGCGGAGCAGGGCGTCTACCCGCGATGACGGGATGCGACAAATATTGCGTGCGGGCATCAATCGAACGCCGGTTGAGCACGGCGGCTAGATTTTCCGTGAGAGTGTTCGTTCCCCAGACCGCGCTTCCTTCCCTGTCCGTCCATGCGACTTTAGCGCGCGTAACCGTCACCGGCTCAAGACTGGCACGCATCGCGTCACGCTCATCGTCGCCAGTGATCGAAGCAAGCGCGCGCGCAACGGCGAATTCGTATGTTCCATCGTCGCATGCTTCTGCCCACGTTTCGGTAAGTCCCCTGAGCGGCGGAAAGTTTTGTTCATCACGAAAACGCGGACTAACAGCAATGGCAGATTCCGCCGCACCGAACGCAATCAACGTTTCGCGCAAGTGTTCGGCATGCCCGCTCGCACAGAGATTAAAAATGGCTTCTTCAATGTTATTGCGGGCGCGTACAAAGCGTGGCGGTGTACGGTTAGTGTCGCTCGTAGCGCGGCGTAAGCGTTCAAGCCATGTATCAGCCTCGTGGACGAGCGTGGCGAGCAGGCGTTCGCGCACCTCGAAGCGTCCGAGCGGCAGCGCGAGGTTGGCTTGCCCGTTGCGCTCGATGAAGGCGTAGCGTTGAAACGCATCAATGCCGCGATCAACGCCTAGTTCGGCAACAGCGCGTGCGAAGTCGAAACCGGTGCGTGCTGCGCGTCTGTGCGAATCGCTAAACTGCACGCGCCCTTCACCGAATACTTGAACGATTTCGGCATAGCTCGTCGGGCGCGACCAGAGCGGCAACCACATCTCTGCGCGCATCTTCTCGCCTTCAGTCGCCGTGCCGTAACCGATGGTCGAGTTGCGCGCTGTGAACGGAAATGACGCCCGCGAACGCGCACCGGCTGCGAGTTGGCGCACGGTCGCGCTCGCCAGCATCAGCGTCCCTTCAATTGCTAGAATGAAATCCCACGGATTGACGTAAGATTCGCCCGTCACACCTTGCGTCGCATTCGCCCCGCCTGCGCCTGCCGGGTAAAATTGCCCGACAGAAGCCTTTTGGAGCCTGGCGGGCGAATCGCCGAATAACGCAGCCCGCAATTGCGCTTCGCTTTCTTGAAGCCGCGCATTCGTTTGCCTCGCTGCTTTCTCCTTGAGCTTGGTGACTTTGGTTTCGTCAACTTTGCTCTGCGCTGATTCGCGCAGTTGTTTGTGCGAATCATGCTCAATTGCCTCGGGTAACACAGAGAGCAGCCGCGCGATGAAATTGATCGTGAAATCTAAACGCCCGTCGTTACCACCGGAGCCGAGCAACGGCGGGTAATCGGTTTTATCATCGCCAAGCACGAACGCCGCATCAAGCCACTTCAGCGCTTCATCCGGAAATGTGCGGCGACACGCGCGCAACAGTTCCGCTTTCTCCTCACTCTTTGGTTGCTCCGTGCGCTCGCCGACGACGACGCGGGCGGCTTTGACAGCGACGCGGTAATCATCGAGGCGGGATGCAGGCGCGGCGTATATATCATCAATCATCGCGCGCTGGTTCTTATCCTGCGGGTAAAAGCCGCTCCCGCCGTTCCACGGAGCGACGACGGGCGATGGACGATAGTCCTCGAGGAAGAACCGCACGAGTTCATCTTTGCTCGCGGTTGTTAAAAGCTCGAACGCACCGCCGCGCCACGTTGCGCGCACGCGGGCGTCGAGTTGTTCGGCGACGAGACGCAGCACGCCTAGAGCCTTGAGGTAATGGATTAACGGTTGTGCCGCACACCCGTCGAGGGTGATAGAGTGAATCGTCGAAGTTGTCGGGGGCGTTGCGGTGGTCATCGTCGAATCTTCTCCGTTATCGGATATCATAATTTATCCTTCGGGTCGGAGCTGGCGCGAACATCCGCCGCGCGAACGAGAGCTTCGAGGTAGGCGAGGCGGAAAACGCCGAATTGGTCGCGCAAATTTATAGCGAGTTCGAGCCAAGAGCGGCGGTCGGGTGTGAGGCTTCCCAGGAGCATCGGTTCGAGGTTGAGCGTGACGGGTTCCGTCATCACGCCGTTGCCGAGCGAGACGGATGGAAGCTCATCGTTGTCGTGAATGCCGCGCGCGTACTTGGTATCCGCTCGATCAGGCTTCTTTTCGCCAGGTATGGCGCGGATGCTCAAGCGCACTTTACCGTGATGGGTAGCCGCGAGATAAGCGCAGAGATCAGTTGCGCCGGTTTGCATCAAGGCGAGCGCGCTGGCGAGTTCATGGCGGAAATAGCGCCGCGCGTGACGGTGATTGCCCACCGTCTTAGCGAGCGGTTCGGTGACGGGGCGTTTTTCGTCGGGCAGGCCCTTCTGCATCGTGGCTTGAAAAACAGGGTGCGCTTTGCCCCAATCATGATGATGCGCGGCTTTGATGATGTCATCACGGACAGACGGGGCGAGTTGTAAATCCGCGAGCGCATCAAGCAAGCTTTCGGCAGCGCTACGAACTTCGCGCGAATGCGCTTTGAGAGTTTGCACGTAAGTTAAAAAGGAGCGCGGATCGCTGCCATAGCCATTGAGACGTTGCGGCTCTTTGTCCGGCGGCACAGGCGTGACACTAAGCTGCTTCTTCGGCGCATCATTTCCGCGCCAACCGTAAGTTGCATCGTAGCCTTTCGCGTCCACATCCATCAGCAACATCATGCCGACGCGCACCTCGTCCGCGCGCACCTCGCGCCACTCGCCCTCACCGCGTTTGCCCCCGAGCGTATCCCATGTGAACGCCTTGCGAGTTTTCAAAAACTCTCGCATTCCGTCATTCGAGTAAACCGGAACAGGGCAGAGTTCATCACGAAACAGCGGCTTTGTTTTGCGGTCGAGCAACTTGCCGTCGCCGACGCCTTCACGCCACGCGACAAAGCAATCGCGCTCGTCTCCGCCGCGTATCCAGCGCGAGATGTCTATGTCGTTGCCGGAAAGATCAGGCGTAGTATCGAACAGGTCAACGATGTCGCGCCGACGCGGGTAATGCGCGGGTGTGTATGGATCAGGTTGCGCGATGTGTTCGAGATCGGCGGGCGCGACTGACGTAAGATCTAGCAACAGCTTGCGTGCCGTTTCTAACTTGTCCGCTTCGTAAGGACGGGCGAGGCGCTCAAGCTCTTTGTCGTCGAGTGTCTCTTTGTCCGCCAGTTTGGCGTCTTTCGTAACGAGCGGGCGATCAACCCAAAAAATTTGCGCCGCCTCATATTCGCCCGCACGGTTGCAGCGTCCAAAGCGTTGGACAAGGCTGGCGTAAGGCGCAAGGTCTGTAATGAGCAGGCGCGATGAGATGTCGAGTCCCGCTTCGATAACTTGCGTGGCGACAATAATACGCCCCGCGCCGGTCGCATCCGGTTTTTCATTGAGCATTTCAGGCCATGCGTTACGGTCATGCGGGCGAAAGCGTGAGTGTATCAAGCGTAGTTCGGGAGACGGCGAGATGTTCGTCGCTTCTTTCTCAAGCGCGGCGAACGCCTCGCGCGCACGCGCGACGCGATTAACGACGACGAGAGTCTGCGTGCCCGCCATGTGATTCTCAAGTGTGAATTTCGCCAAGCCTTCAGGCAAACGACAATTGAGCGGCGCAGCTTCGAGCGTCTTGGGCGCGTGAAGCCGCTTTGCCAGCACAGGCATGTTCCGATCGTCTTTGGTCAACTCAATTTGATTAAGCGTCTTGACCTGCGGCGCGAAGTCAATCGTCTTGAGCCATTCGCGGTCTAAGGTCGCAGACATCCAGAGCGAGCGACATGCGCCGAACGTCTCCATCTTCTCGCGCATCGCCTGAAGCTGCGTTGAAGCGGCAAGTCCTTCGCCCATCAATTGCACTTCATCGAAGACCCATAGACTGTCATTGTTGAGCAAGCCGAACTGGAATGCCCACCGATAACGGCTCATCGCATATCCACGATTCAAGGCGCGGGACAGTAGCATATCCTGCGTGCCGACGATGATACATTCCTGTTCAGGATGCGCGTCCCAAACGTCGCTCACATCACCGCCCAGCAGCGCGTGAACCTTAAATTTATTTTTGAGGCTTTCATCGGCAGCCACGAGATTCCTAATCGCTTCTTGTGCGCCGCGCCACGTCTGCTCGACGAGCGCTCGCATCGGCAAGCAGTACACCAACCGCCGCCCGACGCTCTCCGGTGTATTCAATCTGCGCCACAACCACGCGCCGATAATCGCGGCGGTCTTGCCTGCTCCGGTCGGTGCGTTGATTAAGGCAGGTATATCCGCATCAGTAGCGATGTGCTGTTGATACGCGAACGGGGGTTGTCCAAATGCCAGCTTAAAGAAATCGTCGTAGGTTTGAATATTTGACATAATCGTATTGCTTGAAGCGTCAAGTTTGGATTTAGGCACTTGCCACGTAAATTCAACGCTGTTCGCCAACTGACGCGCGACACATTAGTTCAAGCTTTGTTCACTGTCAAGAAAATTTTTGATGTTCATGATCGTAAATTGATTCAAGGATACCCATTTGACGACATTAGAAAACTTCGATACTCTCTTAGTCGGCGTGTGGCCCAATTGAAGCATGATCGTAAACTGCTTTTTAACATCGAGTTAGTATTTCCACATGCCGTCCTATTTCTATAATTCCCGCATGTCGGTTTAAACATCCAATTTTTAGCTAGTGATTTCTCAATCGGCTCAGTGAGTAACAGATTTCCTGCACCCATCATTAAGCAAGCTGAAGCCAGGCAATTTGTCCGGCTTTTGTTATCCAATAAGGGCGGTAGGCGAAAACCGGAAAAGTTTTTTTGGGAGGCTGTCCGTCGTTAGGCGATGGGCGAAGAAAGGGTTTCCTTTTTGTCGTCAAACTTGCTTAAATGCTTTCTGTACCGGCAAGCCGCGAAGAGTTTTATGAGGAAGTTTTCCGGTTTGCGATGCGCTCTTCTATTTAACTTTTGAAGGGGTAAGCTCCGATGCGTCCTCCGCCGCCATCCCGCACAGGAGCCGAGGCAGACAAGAATGTTCGTCCGCTGACGCGCCGCAACGCTGATACGGCTGCGCTCTATGAGCGATTGCCGGAAGTGGAGACGCAGGTGAGACGCGCGCTCGCGCTCGAAGAGGAGGCGCTCATTGAGGCGATTCAGCACAGCTACGACGAGTCACCAATGCATCTCAAGGATGAAGTGCTTTGGTATCTGATACGCGAACGGCTGCGTGCCGGCCATCAGGAGAGCGCTAACGCGGTCACAGAAGTTTTGCTGCGCCGCCATGCCAGGACGATCAGGAGCCGTATCGGGCGGGGAGGGGTTGACGAACGACACCGCGAAGACTGTGCCGGAGAGATTGTGAGCCAACTGCTGATAGAACTCTTTGATACAGACTCCGACCGCAGTGACTTTGCGCAAGTGCGTTTCGGTCTTTACTTCGAGAGATTATCGAACGGAGTGATCAGCAAGTTTCGCAAACTTCAGCGACGCGAGCGGCAAGCCGAGAGCGTCATCTTTACGCAGGACGACAGGACGGAAGAAATTGATTTGCTTGACACCCTCGCCGACGAGCGCGTGCTGTCAGCAGAAGACCGCGCCGTCACGCGTGATGCGCTCGCGCATCTCCCGGACGACTTGCGCGAGGTGTTTTTACTGCGCTACTTCGAGGGATGGCAGACTGAGTCGAATTCACCAACGGAGCCTTCCATCAGTCGTTACCTGAATGTTACGCCGCGCACCGTTCGCAACCGCTTGAGAGCTGCCGAAGCGAGCCTCCGTCGGTGGCGCGAAGGAAAGCAAGGAAAGTAGAGATTGAGGGGCAATGGGATGAGCGACAACCGACAAGATAACGCGCTGCCTGCGCTAGATCAAGTCATCGAAGCGTATCTGTTGCGCCGTGGCGAAGCGACGGCGGGAGCGGGCGATGATGCGGGCGAGGTTGCACGTGCCGCGCGCGATGTGCTGACCGAGTTCATGCGCCGCTACCCCCACGCAGCCGATGCGCTTGCCGATTTTGCCGCCACCGCCAGCATCATCGAGAACTCCCCCGACACGGAAAACCAGACAGAGAGCGAGAGCCTCGCGCAAGAAGAAAGCATCGTCCGGCGCGGAATGGAAGTGGCCACCCGTCTGCTTGCCGCGCATCGCACGAAGATCATATCCGATGAAACCGCGCTGCTAACCGGACTGCGAAAGGAGGGCGAGGCTCGTGGGCTGACGATTCAGGCTCTAGCGTCAGCGACCCATTTGACCGTGCCGCTGCTCGTCAAGTTAGACCGCCGCTTGATTCGTTTTGCTTCGATTCCGCGTCAAGTGATTGAGCGCATCGGCGCAGAGTTGGGACGCAGCTTCGGGACCATTGCCACATACTTACAAGGCGATTCGCAGTTTGCTTCTCAAGCCTCTTTTCGCGCCGACGCCGCGCCGCAGATGCCCGACCAACAAGACTTCTTTGACGCCATCGAGACAGACTTAACGATGAGTGAAAAGCAAAAAGACGAATGGCGCAAAATCAAAAGTGCAAATTGAAGATTGAGTTTTAACTACATTCGTTCAGATGCCTCACTGGTCTTACATCCGCGCTCAAGCCCGCCTCCGCCATCGTGAAGTGCAGGCTTACGCCGCGAACGTCGCGCCGCACTCATCCTCCGCCGCGTTGACCGCCACGCAATTGTTAGCTTACGCAGAGACTTTGACCGGACTCGCGCGCATACCCTTAGCCTCCGGCGATCCTTTGCTCTACGGCGCGCAGGCGACTCTGGACGATGGATTTATTTACTATAACGCCGAGATAGCGCCATGGCTGGCTCTCTACTATCAAGCACACGAATTCGCGCACCACTGGCTGCATAACGGCGGTTCGCTCTGCTCCGACGAGGATGTTGATTACACTGAGTCGGAAGACAGATCGCTGTATGGCGAGGGACGCATAGAGGCTTATGGCCCGCACCAGCGCCGCGAGATGGAGGCGAACATCTTTGCCCGCGAATTTCTTTTGCCCGGCGACCAGTTGCGCCGTTGGTACGTTGAAGAAAACTTGAATGCCGCGCAAATCTCCGAGCGTTCCGGATTGGGGCTTGACTTCGTGCTGCACAGCCTCGCCTACGCGCTACTTGCCCCCGACATTGAAGAGTCGCTTAATGCGCCGGATACGGACGAAGCATCCGCAGTATCGGATGCAGCAGCTTTAACGCTTGATGAGAGCCAACGTGCGGCGGCACACAGCGCGCATACGCCGCTGCTTGTCGCCGCTGGCCCCGGAACTGGCAAGACTCGCACACTAGTCGGGCGCATCCTTCATCTGCTCGACGAGGGCGTTGCCCCTGACAAGATTGTCGCCCTCACTTTCTCTAATAAAGCGGGCGAGGAGATGCGGGAGCGCGTCGAAAGACTTGCGCCTGATGCCGCGCCGAGGATTTGGATCGGCACGTTTCACGCCTTCGGCTTTGAGCTTCTGCGCCGATACTGGCAACAGGCCGCGCTCCCGCCGCGCGCGCGCGTGCTCGACCCAGTTGACGCGCTCTTTATCCTCGAACGCCACTTGCCGCAACTCGGTCTTGATTATTACCAGAATCTATACGAGCCGACGACGCATCTCGCCGCTATCCTCGCCGCTATCGCGCGCGCGAAGGATGAGCTTGTCTCGCCCGATAAGTACGCGGAACTCGCCGGGGCTATGCTCGCACGCGCCCGGCGTGAGGGCGACGCCGAAGAAACACGCAAGGCTGAGCGCGCGGCGGAAGTAGCGCGCGTCTATCACCTTTACCAAAATTATCTTGAGCGTGAAGGGTTGCTCGACTTCGGAGATCTGATTTTTCGCACGGTGCGTCTGCTGCGCGAACAAGAGACGGTACGGGCTGAGATTCAAGCGCAGTATCGTCATGTGCTGGTTGATGAGTACCAGGATGTCAACCGCGCGTGCGGCGTGCTGCTCGGACTCTTGGCGAATCATGGAGAAGGTTTGTGGGTCGTCGGCGACACGCGGCAGGCGATCTACCGTTGGCGCGGCGCGGCACCCGCGCAAGTTCGTCACTTTCTCAAAGACTTTCCGCACGGGCGTACTCAGGCGTTGACCGTCAACTACCGCTCGCTGCCGCCAATCGTGCGTCTTATTTCCGCCGTCGCATCGCAAATGAGCGTCCTACCAGCAACGGACGACCAGGCAGAGACGACCGCAATGACTGAGCGCGTAGACTTCTCCGCTTGGCACGCGCACCGTCAAGACCGTGACGCTACATCAGGTAAACAGAGCGAGATTCGCTTCGAGATTGCGACGAACATGGACGAGGAAGCGCGCGAATTGGCGCAATTGATAACGTCACGAAAGGAGCGCGGCGTACCATTTAGCGCGCAGGCCGTTATCTGTCGTAAACACTCGCAACTCGTCAAATTTGCCAGAGCACTTGAAGCGGAAGGCGTGCCCACGCTTTATCTCGGTGACATCTTCGAGCGAAGTGAAGTGCGCGATTTGCTGTCCCTCATCGCCCTCGCCAGCGACGGAAGTGGGCGCACGCTTCCGCGCGTTGCACGCTTCCCCGAATACAACATTCCGCTCCGCGAAGTGCGTGCGATTCTCCAAGCCGCGAAAGAGACGAGACGTGAGTTTCCCGATGCGTTCACACCGCTTGACACAACTCAAGAGTCCAACGCATTAGCACATAATAAACTGATAAGAGAATTTACTACTGAGACAAGCGGCGCAACGAACGAAAGGGGCGAAGAAAGCGACGCGAGCGCGGCAGGACTCGCGCGTCTAATTTATCATCTAGCTCGTGTCGCGCATCTCCAGTCTGCATGGAAGATGCTCGCGCACTACCTTTTTATTCACAGCCGCTATCTCGCGCCCGTGCTGGCCGACGATTCAAGCGCCGGGGCGCAAAGGCGTCTGGCTATTTATCAACTCTTGCAGTTCATCCACAACGAAGGCGAGCGCGCAGTCGAAGCGACGAACGAAACGGATGCGCGGCGCGCTATCTTACGCTATATCCGCCGCCTGAAAAGTCTATCCGAAGACAAAGGCTTGCGACCGGTCCCCGTCTCGGCCGAAGGTTTAGACGCTGTTCGCTTAACCACAGTTCACGGCGCGAAAGGGTTGGAATGGTCTTGCGTTTATCTACCATATCTCGGCAGAGGCCATTTCCCGGCCAAGCGCCAGTACGAACCTTGTCCGCCGCCTGCCGGCATGATCGAAACTTTTTCAAACGGCGACGGCACAAGCGAGACCGAAGAAACAAGTGATGCAGGAGAAGCGCAGAAAGATACGCATTTAGAAGAAGAGGAATGTTTGTTCTTCGTCGCTCTTTCGCGTGCGCGCGACCACCTCTGCTTATCACGCGCCGAGCGTTATGGAGGCAACAACAGTAAAGCCTCAGAACTTCTCGAAAAGATCGAAGAACATTTACCGCGCGCCGCCAACAGCGCTGCGACGTGGCCCACTGAAATCGAGCAGAACACCACCGATGTTCTCTTGGAATCCGTGCCGCAAACGCCCGATCCAAAACCGCGCTTCACCGAGCGGCAACTCGGTGCATATCTCAAATGCCCGCGCAAATTTTTCTACGAGCAGCGGCTTTATCTCAGCGGCAAGGGCGAAGAAACGGCTTACCTGCGTTTTCACGCCTGCGTTTATGAGACGCTCGCCTGGCTCGCCGGAGAACGCATGGCGGGACGTTTGGTGGAGGGTTCAGCCGACGCTTTTCAAGAGGTCGCGCAAGCTCAACTTACTCGATTATGGCAGGCGAGCGGTCCCGTCGGTCACGTTTATGAATCATTCTACCGCGAGCAAGCCGCGCTAATGATGGAGCGTGCCATGCGCCATTTCTCGCGCGCACGCGGGCAGCTTTTCCATCAAATGTGGACGATTGAACGCCCCGACGCGCTCGTCAGCCTCACACCAGATTACATGGAGTTGATAGAGGAAACAGACGACGAGACGATTCTCTTCCGCCACACGCGCACCGGCAAGCCACCCGCCAGAACGCCTGACGACGACGCTTACGCGCTTTTCTACGCCATCGCCGCCGAGCATTTCCCACAGGCGCGCCCGCGCGTCGAGATTCTCTATCTTTCAACCGACGAAATCATTGAGCTGAACCTGAGCCAGCGCACCATCAACACACGCCTCAAACATTATGACGACGCCATTAGTGGCATCCTCGCCGGAGAGTTCCCGCCCGAAGTCTCCGATCATCAATGCCCACGATGCGCGCACTTCTTCACCTGCCCGAAAGCCGAAGATTAAATTCTCAGAAAAAGAACGATTTTCCCGAAAACCCGTTTCCGCTTTGCGCTGCCCTCCGCCATTGATAGCAATAAGAGGGAGAATAAAGCGCATGAAACGGACGGAAGCAAAGACACAGACGTTCAATCAAATTCTTAAAAAGCTCGAAACGCAGAACGCTGAGCGTTTAATCGAAAAGGCGCGCACCGCCAACCAGCTCGCCAAATCTGCGCCTGACAGCCGCGCTCGTCTCCGCGCCTACCGCGTTAAGACAGACGCGCTTCTTAACCTGCGACGCCGTTTCCCCGCCCGCACGAGTGTCAAGACAGATCCACGCATTCCGTCCTTCGTCATAGTCGAATACGCCTCGCCGCAAACGGGTGCGCGATGCGGGCTGCACGCTCCGGCGCATGATTTCGCTTAATGAAGCTGAAAGGCGCGGCATTCCCGCCGCACAAACCGCTCAAGCTCAAATTATTTGAAAGGCTCAACTCCCGATGATTAGACACCGCACAATAATAATTGACTGCGAAACGCTGCCCGCGCATACAGCCGAGCAGACAGATGAAGAGACTGTCGCACACACAAATTCATCGAACCTGAGCCCTCAATCCAACGCTCCGGCAACTGACGACGCCGCGACGGGCACGCTATCAATGGCGCGCGATGGGCAGCGCAGCTCACTCAATGGCGACACGGGGCGACTGCTATGCATCGGCTTCATTGATGAAGCGAGCGGGCGACAGAGCGTGAAAGGCGTGCTCGGTTGGGACCGCGAGCGCGGATGTTTTACCGACGATGAAGCCGAAATTTTGCGCGACTTTTGGGAACTGATGCGGACGTTCCGCCCGTGCGTCGACCGCATCGTCGGTCACAACATCTACAACTTCGATTTGCGCTTCATCTATAAACGCTCCATCGTCTGTGGCGTGCGCCCTTCAATCGAACTCAATTTCGCGCGCTACCGCAATCAACCCATCTACGACACGATGTGCGAGTGGGAGAAGTGGAACCTGCGCGACCAGATCAGCCTCGACCGCCTGGCGCGCGTACTCAGTCTCGAATCTCCCAAGACAAGCGAGTGCGACGGCTCGCGTATCGCCGAGTTATTCGCGCGCGGTGAACATCAAATGATTCGCGATTATTGTGTTAAAGATGTGTTGACGACGCGCCGGATTTACCGCCGGATGACGTTCGCTGATGCGCCACCCGCAAAACCAACGAAGGTATTCCAGCAACAGGATGGGTCACGCGGAACGGCTGTCCCATCGAACTTTCACTAACAAGATTACCTTCGGAGATCTTTGTCAATTGAGTTAAGGATTTTTACAAAAGCGCTGCACCAGCGTCAAGCAGGTGTTTATTTT
>CAWKFJ010000003.1:0-1372118 GCA_963848875.1 uncultured Acidobacteriota bacterium | reverse complement strand
CGCAGTCGGGCTCGGAGATAATCACGTCCTGCGCCACGTCAACCAGGCGGCGGGTCAGGTAGCCGGAGTCGGCCGTCTTGAGCGCCGTGTCCGCCAGACCCTTGCGCGCGCCGTGCGTCGAGATGAAATACTGCAAGACGTTCAGCCCTTCGCGGAAGTTGGCGTGAATCGGAGTCTCGATGATTTCGCCGGAGGGGCGGGCCATCAGGCCGCGCATCCCTGCGAGCTGGCGAATTTGCTGGGCCGAGCCGCGCGCGCCGGAGTCCGACATGACGAGGATCGGGTTCAGTTCATCTAGATTCTTCTCGCGCTCGTCCATTGCCTTGAACATCTCTTTGGCAACTCTATCGGTCACCTCAGACCAGATGGCGACGACCTTGTTGTAGCGCTCGCCGTTGGTGATGACGCCGTCCAGGTACTGCTGCTCGACGTCGATCACGTCGCGCTCGGCCTTCGCCACGAGCGTCTTCTTGGCCTCCGGCGTGACGAGGTCGTCAATGCCGATGGAGATGCCGGCCTTCGTCGCGTAGAGGAACCCGAGGTTCTTCAGGTCGTCCAGCATCTTGACCGTCATCTCGTGCCCCAGACGGATGTGGCAGTAGTTGACGATTGCTTGCAGGCCCTTCTTCTTCAACGTGCCGTTGATGAAAGGCAGGCCCTCTGGAATCGAGTCGTTGAAGATGACGCGGCCGACAGTCGTGTTGATGACGCGGCGGACGTTCTCCTGGACGGTCGCGCGCATCACGTCCTGCGCGTCGTGCTCCTGCGTCAGGTCGATCAGGTCGCCAGTGATGCGCAGCTTGATGGGCGTCTGCGTCGTCACTTCCTTGGCGTCGAGCGCGAGCAGGACCTCTTCGAGCGAAGCGAAGACGCGCCCCTCGCCCTTCGCGCCAGGCTTGTCACGCGTCAGGTAGTAGCAGCCGAGGACGATGTCCTGCGAAGGCACGGCGATGGGCTGGCCGTTCGCGGGGCTCAGGATGTTGTTCGAGGCGAGCATCAGGACGGCCGCCTCTATCTGCGCCTCAGGCGAGAGCGGGATGTGGACGGCCATCTGGTCGCCGTCGAAGTCCGCGTTGAAGGCCGTGCAGACCAAGGGGTGAATCTTGATGGCCTTGCCCTCGACCAGCACGGGCTCGAACGCCTGGATGCCTAAGCGGTGGAGCGTCGGCGCGCGGTTCAGGAGAACCGGGTGCTCACGAATCACCTCTTCGAGGATGTCCCAGACGACGGGCTCCTGGCGCTCGACCATCTCGCGCGCCTGCTTGATGGTCGCGGCGTGCTGCTGCTTTTCGAGCTGGTTATAGATGAACGGCTTGAACAATTCGAGCGCCATCTTTTTCGGCAGGCCGCACTGGTGTAGCTTCAGCTCGGGGCCGACGACGATGACGGAGCGGCCAGAGTAGTCCACGCGCTTGCCGAGCAGGTTCTGGCGGAAGCGCCCCTGCTTGCCCTTGAGCGTGCCGGAAAGCGACTTCAGCGGGCGGTTGTTGACGCCGCGCAGAACGCGGCCGCGCCGGCCGTTGTCGAAGAGCGCGTCCACGGCTTCCTGAAGCATGCGCTTCTCGTTGCGCACGATGACTTCGGGCGCGCGCAGCTCCATCAGTTTCTTGAGACGGTTGTTGCGGTTGATGACACGCCGGTAGAGGTCGTTCAGGTCCGACGTGGCGAAGCGCCCACCGTCGAGCGGCACCAGCGGCCGCAGCTCAGGCGGGATGACCGGGATCACGTCCAGAATCATCCACTCGGGGCGGTTGCCGCTCTTCAGGAAGCTCGTAGCCACTTTCAGGCGCTTGGAGAACTTCAGCTTCTTCTGCTGCGAAGTCTCCTCCTTCATGCGTGTGCGAAGCTCCGTCGCCAACTCCTCGACGTTGACCATCGTCAGAAGCTCTTTGATAGCCTCCGCGCCCATCTTCGCCACGAACTGGCCGGGGTGGTCGCGCATCAGCTCGCGGTAACGCTCGTCGGTCAGAAGCTCGCGCTCCTTGACGGGAGCGTCACCTGGGTCGATGACGATGTAGGACTCAAAATAGAGAACCTTTTCCAGCTCGCGCAAAGGGATATCGAGCAGGTGGCCGATGCGCGAGGGCAGTCCCTTGAAGAACCAGACGTGCGAGCAAGGGCTGGCCAGGTCTATGTGTCCGAGCCGCTCGCGGCGCACCTTGGCCTGTGTGACTTCGACACCGCACTTGTCGCAGATCACGCCGCGGTGCTTCATCCGCTTGTACTTGCCGCAGAGGCACTCCCAGTCGGCCACTGGGCCAAAAATGCGCGCGCAGAAGAGGCCGTCGCGCTCTGGCTTGAACGTCCTGTAGTTAATCGTCTCCGGCTTCGTCACCTCGCCGTGCGACCACTGGCGAATCTTTTCGGGCGAGGCGAGAGAAATCCGAATCGCTTCAAAGTCCGGCGCAAGTTGCGTCTTTTGTTCTTGAAATCTGAACATCTTTTTCTCCGTGACAGGTAACGCGTGACAGGTGGCAGGTGAGAACAAGCTTTTTACTTGTCACCCGCCACTTGTCACCGTTCACCGCTCTTATTCCGTTGCCGTCCCGCTGACGAGAATCGCCTCGCCCGTGCCCGCGCCGTCGCCGTTGCCCGTGCCGTCGTCCTTGTTGATCAACTCGACGTCGAGGCAGAGCGACTGTAGCTCGCGGACCAGGACGTTGAAGGACTCTGGCAGACCCGGATCGAAGTCGGCCTCGCCCTTGACGATGGCCTCGTAAATCTTCGAGCGCCCGGCCACGTCGTCCGACTTGGCCGTCAAGAGTTCCTGTAGGATGTGCGCCGCGCCGTAGGCTTCGAGCGCCCACACCTCCATTTCGCCGAAGCGCTGGCCGCCGAACTGCGCCTTGCCGCCCAGGGGCTGCTGCGTGATGAGCGAGTACGGCCCGATGGAACGCGCGTGAATCTTGTCGTCCACGAGGTGCGAGAGCTTCAGCATGTAGATGTAGCCCACGGTCACCTTCTGCTCGAACGGCTCGCCCGTCAGGCCGTCGTAGAGGACGGTCTTCCCGCTCTCGTTGACGATCTCCGGCAGACCCTCGGCGCGCAGGTGCGCGCCGGCCTCTTTGAGCTTGATCTTGATCTCTTTTTCGGTCGCGCCGTCGAAGACAGGCGTGGCGAAGTAGAGGCCGAGGACGCGCGCGGCCCAGCCGAGGTGCGTCTCAAGAATTTGGCCCACATTCATACGCGAGGGCACGCCCAGGGGGTTGAGGACGATCTCGACGGGCGTGCCGTCCGGGAGGTAAGGCATGTCCTCCTCGGGCAGGATGCGCGCGATGACGCCCTTGTTGCCGTGGCGGCCGGCCATCTTGTCGCCGACAGAAAGCTTGCGCTTCATGGCGATGAAGACCTTGACCATCTTGATGACGCCGGGCGCGAGTTCGTCGCCCTGGCGGAGTTTCGCAATCTTCTCCTCGTAGATGTCGGAGAGAATCTTGATCTGCCGCTCGGTGCGCTCCTCGTACTCCTTAATCTCCGCCCCGATGTCCACGCGCGTCGAGCTTAGCTCGGCCTTGCGTAGCGCCTTCGGCTCGACGCCGACCAGCATCTCGCGCGTGATAGTCTCGCCCTTCGGGATGACCACCTCGCGGTTGACCGTCAGGTCTTTGGCGAGCTTGCGCCCTTCGAGCAACTCGTAGATGCGCGCGTCGCGCTGCTCGCGCAGGATGCGGATTTCGTCTTCGAGGTCGCGGCGGAGGCGGTCCTCCTCCTCCTGCTCGATGGCCTGCGAACGCTGATCCTTCTCCTGCCCCTTGCGCGTGAAGACCTGCACGTCAACGACCGTGCCGTCTATGCCCGGAGGCGAGACGAGCGAGGCGTCCTTCACGTCGCCAGCCTTCTCGCCGAAGATGGCGCGGAGCAACTTCTCTTCGGCCGTCAACTGCGTTTCGCCCTTCGGCGTCACCTTGCCGACGAGGATGGAGCCGGGCTTGACCTGCGCGCCGATGCGGATGATGCCGCTCTCGTCCAGGTCGCGGAGCATGTTCTCGCCGACGTTCGGGATGTCGCGCGTAATCTCCTCGGGGCCGAGCTTCGTGTCGCGCGCCTCGATCTCCAACTCCTCGATGTGAATCGAGGTGTAGAAGTCGTCCTTGACGAGACGCTCGCTCACGAGGATCGCGTCCTCGAAGTTGTAACCGCGCCACGGCATGAAGGCGACGAGGACGTTGCGGCCCAGGGCCAGCTCGCCCTTGTCCGTACACGGGCCGTCGGCTATGACCTGCCCCTTCGCGACACGCTCGCCGACGTGGACGATGGGCCGCTGGTTGATGCAGGTGTTCTGGTTCGACCGCTTGAACTTAATCAGCGTATAGATGTCCGCGGTCACTTCGCGCGAGATCGTGCCGTCCACGTTGTGGTCGGCCTTGATGATGACGCGCTCGCTGTCCACGTAGTCCACGATGCCGTCGCGGCGCGCGACGACGACCGCGCCAGAGTCCTGCGCCGTCACCTTCTCCATGCCCGTGCCGATGTACGGCGCTTCGGCGCGCAGAAGTGGCACACTCTGACGCTGCATGTTCGAGCCCATCAGCGCGCGGTTCGCGTCGTCGTTCTCAAGGAACGGGATGAGCGAGGCCGCGACGGAGACGAGCTGTTTAGGCGAAACGTCAACGAACACGATCTCCTCACGCCGGGCGAGGATGAACTCGCCGGCCTTGCGAGCCGCGTTGCGGTCGTTGACGATGTAGCCGTTCTCGTCCAGTTGGATGTTGGCCTGCCCGACAACCCACTTGTCCTCTTCCCACGCGGTCAGGTAGAACGGCCACGGCTCGGACTCGGCCTTGCGCCCGTCGGCTCCGACGCGCTTGTTAGCCTTCTCGACATCCTCCTGCGGCACATGCTCGCCCGGCTTGAACTTCGTGTCGCCGCCGTTGACGATGCGCACGTACTCGATGACGCGGCCGTCAACCACCTTGCGGTAGGGCGACTCGATGAAGCCGAACTCGTTGATGCGCGCGAAGCACGAGAGCGACGAAATCAGACCGATGTTCGGGCCTTCAGGCGTCTCAATCGGGCAGATGCGGCCGTAGTGCGTCGGGTGAACGTCGCGGACCTCGAAGCCCGCGCGCTCGCGCGACAGACCGCCCGGCCCGAGGGCCGAAAGCCTGCGCTTGTGTGTAATCTCCGAGAGCGGGTTCGTCTGATCCATGAACTGCGAAAGTTGCGAGGAGCCGAAGAACTCGCGCACCGCGGCCGTGACCGGCTTCGCGTTAATCAGGTCGCGCGGCATCGTCGTCTGCATTTCCTGGTGGATGGACATCTTCTCCTTGATGGCGCGCTCCATCCTCTCCAGACCGATGCGGAACTGGTTCTCCAACAGCTCGCCGACCGCGCGGACGCGACGGTTGCCGAGGTGGTCGATGTCGTCCGCCTGGTACTCCGCAGGGTTCTTGCGCATCTTCAGGACGTAGCCGACGACTTCGACGAAGTCACGCGCTGAGAGCAGCGGGTCATCGATGCGGTCACGCTCGGGCTTGTCCATCTTGATGTTGAACTTCAGCCGGCCGACACGCGAGAAGTCGAACTTGCGCGGGTCGAAGAACATGCCTTCGAGCAGGCGGTAAGCCGTCTGCACGGTCGGCGGGTCGCCCGGACGCATCTTGCGGTAGATTTCCAGCAGCGCGTCCACAGGCTTCGTGATGACATCCTTCTTCAAAGTCTGCGAGAGCACCGGGCCGAGGTCGTCGCGCTCCGGGAAGAAGATCGAGAAGCGCTCGATGCCGGCCTCCGCGATCTCTTGAAGCTTCGCGGGCGTGATCTCGTTGTTGGCTTCGAGGATGACCTCGCCGGTCTCCGTGTTGACGATGTCGGCGAGCGAGTACGCGCCCTCGAACTGGGCCGTGTCGATCTCGACCTCGCGGACGTGCGCCTTGCGCAGCGCGTCCAAAGCCGAGCCCGTGACCTTCTTGCCGGCGCGCACGATCACGTCGCCGCGCCCCTTGATGTCGGCGTCAACCTTCATCCCGGTCAGGCTCGAAGGGCCGGACTCTGGAAGCTGTATGAAGAGGCGGCCCTGCTCGACGCGGACCTCGTCGGCCACGTAGAAGGCGCGCAGCAAGTCCTCGTCCGAGAAGGAAGAGTTCTTGACGGCCTCTTCGAGCTGCCCGTCCGTGTGGAACGACTTCGGGTCAAAGCTGCCGTCGAGCCAGATGCCCAAAGCGCGCAGGAAAATCGAGGCCAGGAACTTGCGCTTGCCGACGCGGACGTACAGGAGGTTCTTCTGGTCGTACTCGAACTCGACCCACGAGCCGCGGTACGGGATGACCTTGGCGACGTAGAGCGGCCCGCGCTTGAAGAAGACGCCGGGCGAGCGGTGTAGCTGCGAGACGATGACGCGCTCCGTGCCGTTGATGATGAACGTCCCGTTGTCTGTCATCAGCGGGATTTCGCCGAAGAAGACCTCCTCCTCCTTGATGTCGCGGATGGAGAGCGTCTCTGTCTCCGCGTCCTTGTCGTAGACGGTCAGGCGGATTTTGACCTTGAGCGGAACGCTATAGGACATGCCGCGCTCCTGACACTCCTGCTGGTCGTGCTTATGCTTGAGGCCGACGGGCTCGCCGCAGTTGTCGCAAAGCTGCGGGCGTACGGCGTTGAACGTGCCGCAGTTGTGGCACAAGGTCTCGCCGGGCACGAGCGGGTCAACCTTGATGGTCGAACCGCAGGACTTGCAGTTGGCGCGCAGGTAGTTCAAGCCTTCGAGCCGGCCGCACTTGCACTGCCAGTTGCCGATCTGGAACTCGACGAAGTCGAGCGTGGCCGTCCCGCGGAAGTCAGAGATCGGGAAGACCGAGCGGAAGACGGCCTGGAGGCCCGTGTTCTCACGCTCCTCAGGCAACAGATCCATTTGTAGAAAGCGGTTGTAGGACTCCCTCTGAATCTCGATCAGATTCGGGATGCGCACGGCCGTGGCGATCTTGGAAAAATCCTGACGCTCAGGGGCCTGGCTCGTGCGCCGCCCCGTCCCACCGAAAGTTACTTGTAGCGGATTTGCAGACATCGGACACCTTTTATGAAGCGACCGGCCGTCAGCAAGCGGCCCGATCAGCCTAAATGCAGATAAACCCGGCGACCTATCGGCTGCCCTCCTCAATCAGCCTGCTGAGAGCTGATTGGCGGCGGCCGAAAGCTTTAGAAATGCCAAATCGCGGTCGGGGCGCACAATGCCCTGACCGCTTTAGAGCGAAAGCAGTTCGAACTTTTAATCAAATTTTTCGGGGGCAACGCCAGCGCCTCAATACTCCCCCACCTTAAACGCTACCAATCAGACTGTCAAGCCGACAGTGGCGAGTGACGAGTGACGAGTTAAGTGCTTTAACTCGTCACTCGTCACTCTTAACTTGTCACCGTTCTACTTTACTTCGACGGTCGCGCCCGCGTCGGCGAGCTTCTGCCGGATGGTCTCGGCCTCTTCCTTCGAGACGCCCTCTTTGACGGCCTTCGGGGCTGCCTCGACCAAGTCCTTGGCTTCCTTCAGACCCAGCGCCGTGACCTCGCGGACGACCTTAATGACGTTGATCTTGTTGCCGCCGGCGGCCTGCAAGATCACGTCGAACTCGGTCTTCTCCTCGGCCGGGGCCGCAGCCTCGCCGCCGCCCGCGCCGGCCGCAGGGGCCGCCGCAACCGCCGCCGCGGCCGCCGAAACGCCGAACACTTCCTCAAGCTCCTTGACGAGCTGCGAGGCTTCCAGAAGGGTCATGCCCTTCAGATACTCGATTACATCTTCGCGTGTTGCTGCCATGATAACTTTCCAATCCTCCTCAAAGGGGTTCTAGTGCGCTTGTTGTTAGTTGTCCGCAAGCCGAAGAACCCACGGGACACTCTTTTTCGCTTGTTGCATCCAAGCTCGAAAAGCGTCCGAGCCGAAAAGAACGACCTGACAAATCGCCCCGCTCGTTTTCCGCGTCCGGCTGACTATACGAGAAATCTCAAATTTGAGATTTCGGATTTCAAACTCTTATGAGGCGGCTTCCCCGCCGCCCTTCTGCTCGCCGATCTGTTTGACCACAATCGCCAGGTTGCGCGGGACGGCCGACAGCACCGTCACGAGCCGCTGCGCCTGGCAGTTAATCAGGAACATGATCTTCGAGATCAACTCTTCCTTCGACGGCAGGCTGGCGATGGCCTCCACGTCACCGAGCGCCACGACGCGGCCTTCGACCACGCCGACCTTGAACTTAAACACGTCCGGGTTGGCCTTCGTGAACTTGGAAATCGCCTTCGACAGGGTCACCGGGTCGCCCTCGCTCATGGCAATCGCCGTCACGCCTTTGAAGTGCTCGGCGGCCTGCTCGAACGGCGTGCCCTCGGCGGCCTTGCGCGCCAGCGTGTTCTTGACGACCTCGTAGCGGACGCCCGCCTCGCGCAGTTGGTTCCTCAGCTCCTGGTCTTTCGAGACCGTCATCTTGTTGAAGCCGACGATCATCGCGGCCTGCGCCTTCTGAAACTGCTCCGTGAGGGCGACTAAGTCTTTCTGTTTTTGCTCTCTAGTCTTCATCTCTTTCCTTCACGCTCCTCACTTATTTGGCGTAAGCCGCCTCGTCCAGGAGCACGCCGGGGCTCATCGTCGCCGCCAGGTTCACCTTCTTGACGTACTTGCCCTTGGCCGTGGCCGGCTTGGCTTTGACGACCGCATCCAGCAACACCCGCGCGTTACCCATGATCTTGTCCGACTCGAACGAGACCTTGCCGACGGGGACGTGAATCACGCCCGTCTTGTCCACGCGATACTCGACCTTACCGGCCTTCGTCTCCTGCACGGCCGTTTTCACGTCGAAGGTCACCGTCCCCGTCTTCGGGTTCGGCATCAGGCCGCGCGGGCCCAGGACTTTTCCGAGCTGGCCCACGGCACGCATCATGTCCGGGGTGGCGATGACGGCGTCGAAGTCGAGCCAGCCGCCCTTGATGCGATCAACCATCTCCTCGCCGCCGACGAAATCCGCGCCCGCCTCTTCGGCCTCGCGCTGTTTGTCGCCCTGCGCGATGACGAGCACCGTCTTCGATCTGCCCAACCCGTGCGGCAGCACCACCGTGCCACGAACCAACTGGTCGGCCTTGCGCGGGTCTACCCCGAGCCACATCGTCAATTCAACCGTCTCGTCAAACTTTGCGAAGGCAATCTCCTTGACCTTCGCCACGCCGTCTTCGAGCGTGTACTTGCGTCCGGCCTCTATCTTCTCCTCGGCCGCGCGATACTTCTTTCCGTGCTTTCTCACTTCTTCATCCTCCGAGGTGCAAGCGAGCGCGTGGCCGCGGCCGTCGCGTCTCTCCCTCTTCTTAGTTACTCGATAGTTAATCCCATGTTCTTGGCCGTGCCCTCGATGGTCTTGACGGCCGACTCCAGACTCGTCGTGTTCAGGTCCGGCATCTTGGTCTTGGCGATCTCCTCAATCTTGGCGCGCGAGATCGTGCCGACCTTTTCACGGTTCGGCTTGCCCGAACCCTTCGGGATGCCCGCGGCCTTCTTCAAGAGGTCGGCCGCCGGCGGCGTCTTCGTCTCGAAGGTGAAGGAGCGGTCGGCGTAGACCGTGATGACGACCGGAATCTTCATGTCGGGGTCCATCTGCGCGGTCTTCGCGTTAAAAGCCTTGCAGAACTCCATGATGTTGACGCCGTGCTGGCCGAGCGCCGGGCCAATCGGCGGCGCAGGGTTGGCCTTGCCCGCCGGAACTTGCAGCTTGATGTAGCCTGTTATCTTCTTTGCCATGATTTCAAACCTAAAAAATTATTCCTCTTCAGCGAACGTCACCTTCTCGACGTCCAGGAAGTTCAGCTCGACGGGTGTCGAACGGCCGAAGATCGTGACCGTCACCTTCAAAGTTGACTTGTCCTCGTTGACCTCTTCGACCTTACCCGTGAAGCTGGCGAACGGGCCGCTCTTGATGCGGACGGTCTCGCCTGCGACGTAGGAGAACTTCGGCTTGGGCTTCTCGGCCGCCTCGGTCACGTTGTGGACGATCTGGTTGACTTCCTGCTCGGTCAAAGGGGTCGGGTTCTGCCCCCCTACGAAGCCCGTCACCTTCGGCGTGGACTTGATCGCGTGGAAGACGTTGTCGGGGATGTGCCCACGGTCGTCGCACTCAATCTCGACCAGCACGTAGCCCGGATAGAACATGCGCGAGGACTCGACGCGCTTGTTGCCGCGCATCTCGACGACAGTCTCCGTCGGGACGAGCACTTCCGTAATCTCGTCCTGCAAGTCCGTGTCGCGGATGCGCGCCTTCAGGCTGTCGCGGACCTTCTTCTCGTGCCCCGAGTAAGTATGAAGTATGTACCACTGCCTCATTCGAAAACCTCTCGCGTCAGGCCAACCCGACCAGCGACAGCAGCCAGCCGCCGAAGCGCCCGATCTGGACAATCGCCTGGTCAACGCCCCACAGGTAAACGGCGAAGAAGATGACGGCGACGACCGTGATAATCGTCGTGTTCTTGACCTCGCGCAAGGAAGGCCACGAGACGCGCTTCATCTCGGCGCGCACGTCGCGGAAGAATTGCCCTATGCGCGTGAAAAAGCCCGCGCGCGAGCCAGACAAGCCCCGCTCGCTGCGCGCGCCCTTACCCTCGACGCCTTCACCGAAGCGGGCCACGCGCGGCGCGGGCACGCCCGGCGGCACGTCGGCCGAACTCAAGCGCCCCGGCGGCGGCTCAGCCACCGGCAACTCATCCGAGTCTTCTTTGTCAGCCATATTGTTGTCGGCTCTCTCGGCTTTCTTCGACACCAACTATTCCTTCTCTAAAGAACATTCAGATTCGAAAGGTGGCAGGGGTACCAGGATTCGAACCCGGACTTTCGGTTTTGGAGACCGACGTGCTAACCGTTGACACTATACCCCTACAGAAATGATGAATGCGGAGTGCGGAATGATGAATTACTGCTTTTCATTCATCGTTCATCCCGCAAGTTCATCATTTCGTTTCCTTGTGCCCCGTGTGCTTGCGGCAGCGGCGGCAGAACTTGCTGAACTCCAGGCGCTCGGGCGTCGTCTTCTTATTCTTCGTCGTCGTGTAATTACGACTCTTGCATTCGGTGCATTGGAGCACAATGTTATCGCGCGGCATAATTCAATCCTTTATTAAAACCGGCCGAAGCACGAGGCTCGGCCATTACTCAACGACCTCGGAGACGGTGCCAGCGCCCACCGTGCGACCACCCTCGCGGATGGCAAACCGCAACCCCTTCTCCATCGCAATCGGCGCGATCAACTCGATCTCCATCGCCACGTTATCGCCTGGCATCACCATCTCCACACCTTCGGGCAGATGCGCCACTCCCGTCACATCTGTCGTCCGGAAGTAGAACTGCGGACGATAGCCTGTGAAAAACGGCGTGTGCCGCCCGCCCTCTTCCTTCGTCAGGACATACGCCTCGGCCTTGAACTTCGTGTGCGGCGTGATCGAGCCCGGCTTAGAGATGACCTGCCCGCGCTCGATGTCCTTGCGCTCGACGCCTCGGAGCAAGAGCCCCACGTTGTCGCCCGCCACACCCTCGTCCAACAGCTTCTTGAACATCTCGACTCCCGTGCAGACGGTCGTCCGGGTGGGGCGGATGCCCACTATTTCCACCTGCTCGTTGACCTTCACTCGCCCACGCTCGACACGGCCTGTGGCCACCGTCCCACGCCCCTGGATCGTGAAGATGTCCTCGACAGGCATCAGGAAGGGTTTCTCCACGTCTCTCTCCGGCGTCGGGATGTAAGAGTCCACGGCCGCCATCAACTCGTCGACGGTCTTCTCCCACTTCTCATCGCCCTCTAAGGCTTTCAGCGCAGAGCCTTTGATGACCGGAATCTCGTCGCCGGGGAACTCGTACTGCGACAGTAGTTCACGGACTTCGAGTTCGACCAGTTCCAGCAACTCCTCGTCGTCCACGGCGTCCGCTTTGTTCATGAAGACCACCATCGCAGGCACTCCCACCTGCCTCGCCAACAGAATGTGCTCACGAGTCTGCGGCATGGGGCCGTCGGTGGCGGCCACGACCAGGATGGCTCCGTCCATCTGGGCCGCGCCCGTGATCATGTTCTTGACGTAATCGGCGTGGCCGGGGCAATCGACGTGCGCGTAGTGCCGGTTCTTAGTCTCGTACTCGACGTGGGCGGTCGCAATCGTGATCCCACGGGCTTTCTCCTCCGGCGCGTTGTCAATGGAATCGAAGGCCCGGACCGTGATCTTCGGGTTGTTCTTGGCCAAGACTTTCGTGATCGCGGCCGTTAACGTCGTCTTCCCGTGATCCACGTGCCCGATCGTCCCGATGTTCACGTGCGGCTTCGACCGGTCAAACTTTTCTTTCGACATTCCGAGATGTCCCTCTTCGTTAGTCTAAAATTTAGATGCGCCTGCGACGCCAATGGAGCCCGAGATGGGATTTGAACCCATGACCTCCTCCTTACCAAGGAGGCGCTCTACCCCTGAGCTACTCGGGCCTCTAGAGGGGCCGCCAAACTCTTCAAAAAACTGGAGCGGGAGACGAGGCTCGAACTCGCGACCCTCAGCTTGGAAGGCTGATGCTCTACCAACTGAGCTACTCCCGCAGCCAAATGATGAACGAGGAATGATGAATGATGAATTAAGAACCGTCTGTCATTCCGCATTCATCATTCCGCATTTATCGTTTCAGTGGTGCAGGGGGTAGGATTCGAACCTACGTAGGGTGTGAACCCGCCGGGTTTACAGCCCGGTGCCATTAACCACTCGACCACCCCTGCGCGTTTTGTCAAACTCAGCCTGGAGCCGGTGGAGGGATTTGAACCCCCGACCCGCAGTTTACAAAACTGCCGCTCTACCCCTGAGCTACACCGGCCTGCTATAGACACATTAATGCCTCATCCGGCAAAACTCGGATACTACCAACAGCCTTGCTAAAACGCAAGCCGAGACGCACTTCGACCCCTAAAATGGTCTGTGTTCAACAACGGCCAAAGAAAGGTGTTGACCTCCCGGCGCGCGCCACGTTAGGATTGAGGTGCCCTTCGGGAGGCATAAAGCCTTATGTCTGCCCGCTTATTTTGAGACTTCCGCGCTTCACACCCGCCGCCGACGCGTGGCCCAACGGGGCGGCCCGCCGGCAGGCAAGCCATTACGATTCCTGACACACTTTTAAGGAGACTCCAGCCGTGCGTACCAGTCATCTTCTTTCCAGAAGCCTCTCGGCCCTGTTTCTGCTGTGCGCCTTGACCCTTGGGGTCCGCGCCCAGACGGCCAGCGCCCAGGCAGTGGCCCCCGCGCCGCAACCGACGCCCGCCGTCATGCTGCCACAGGAGAGGGCGGCCTCCGCGGTTGCGGGCCGCACGGACCTTTATTGCGCCGGCTACGTGCAGTACGCGCCCGCCTCCGTCAGCCCGGAGATCGTCGGCGGCGAGCAGGAGCAGGAGCAGCGCATCTACGCCGAGGGCGACGTCATCTTCATCAACGCCGGCTCAGACCAGGGCGTCCGCGTCGGGCAGGAGTATCAGGTCGTTCGCCCGCGCGGCCGTATGTCCTCGAAATTCACGACGAAGAAGGGCTACCTGGGCGTCTACATGCTGGAGTTGGGGCAGATACGTGTCACCAACGTCAAGGAGCGCGTCTCGGTCGCCGTCATCACGCACTCGTGCGAGACGATTCTGCTGGGCGACCTGCTGCGGCAGCCCAACAACCGCGTCGCCCCGCTGGAGCGTCAGGAGGTCGTCCTCGACCGCTTCGCAGACCCGACCGGCAAGCAGCGCGGGCGCATCATCATGGCGCGCGACCTGCGCGAAGCGCCCACCAAGGACGACATCGTCTACATAGACCTCGGCGCGGAGGATAACGTCAAGGCCGGTGACTACCTGACCATCTACCGCCCGGCCGGCACGGGCAACCTCGTCAGCGTCGAGAACGAGGAGATCGCCATCGCGCGCAGCAGCGGCTTCGGCAGCGAGAAGTTCGACGGCGGTAAGTTCTCCAGCCAGTCTCAGCGCACCAAAGATTACAGCAACACGAAGGGCGTCTTCTTCAAGGACGAGGCCGTCACGTCGCGCGAGGTCAGGCGCCACCGTCCGCCCGTGCCGCGCAAGATCGTCGGCGAGATGGTCATCCTCAACGTACAGACCCGCACCGCCACTGCCATCATCACACGCATCGCACAGGAAGTTCACACGGGCGACTTCGTAGAGTTGCAGTAAGAGCAGGAGACAGGAGACAGAAGACAGAAGACAGAAGTCAGGAGTCAGAAGAAAAGCCGTTCGTGCCTTTCATTCTGACTCCTGACTTCTGTCTTCTGTCTCCTGCTCTTAGCTGATGGAAACGTTGTCGCTCTGTTTGGAGCGGCCCGAGTTGATGACGGCCGTGACGCGCCCGCGCCTTTTTCTCTCGGCGACGGCTCGGCGCTCGACCACCGCCTGATAGAAGGTGCGGAAGTAGTCGTACATCGAGTAGCAGGCGGAGATGACCACGATCCAGAGCATCGCGCGCCCCGCGGAGTAGAGCAGCACCTGCAAGTCAGTGACGGTCATCTGCCCTTGGCCGAAGAGGTGGTGCAGGGCGTCGCGCAGCTCCGGCACGGTCCAGAACTGTATGGCCGGGAAGGCGTCACCGAAGTTGGCGACGGGCGGGTGGCCTGAGACGCTAGAGACAATCAGCAGCGAGACGGCGACCACCTGCGAGAGCATCTTGAACTTGCCCATCTTCGAGGCGGAGATGACCACGCCTTCTGTGGCGGCAATCGACCGCAGGCCAGAGACGGCGAACTCGCGCCCGACGATAATCACCACGGCCCAGGCCGGCGCGAGCCTGTTCTCGACGAGCGAGATCAGCGCGGCCGAGATGAGCAGCTTGTCCGCGATGGGGTCCAGGAGTTTCCCGAGCCGCGAGACCTGGCGGCGGCGGCGCGCGAAGAACCCGTCGAAGTAGTCCGTGATCGAGGCTGCCAGGAAAATCGAGACGCCGAGGATGTGGCGCGGGACGCCGAACCGCTCGGAGAACGGCGTGAGCAGGACGACGACCAAGAGCGGAACGATAAAGATACGCGATAACGTCAGCGAGTTGGGAAGAGAAAATAGATTCACGCCCGCTCCAAAGCCCCTCGAAGTAGTTCAATGAGAAATGTCTTGCCAGCCCAATGAAATTTCAGTGTAGGACTCGCCCGCGAAGCCTGTCAAGAAAAGTGGTCAGTGGTCGGTGGTCAGTGGTCAGTTAAAGACAAAACGGTTTTTCTTTTAACTGACCACTGACCACCGACCACTGACCACTGACCATCAACCACTGCCCCGCTTGCCCGCCGCCCTGTGCTCGGCTACAATCAGAGGTTCCGCGCCACCGGATTCTCCCGTCTATCTGGGTCGCGCTCTGTTTTCAACGCACTATGGCTATTGATCGCATCACGGTGCGCGGCGCGCGCCAGCATAATCTCAAGAACATCAACGTAGAGATTCCGCGCGACCGGCTGACGGTTATCACGGGATTGTCCGGCTCTGGCAAATCCTCGCTCGCCTTCGACACCATCTACGCCGAGGGGCAGCGCCGCTACGTCGAGTCGCTCTCGGCCTACGCCCGCCAGTTCCTAGACCAACTCGAAAAGCCGGACGTGGATTCCGTTGACGGGCTCTCGCCCGCCATCTCCATCGAGCAGAAGACGACCTCGCGCAGCCCACGCTCAACCGTCGGCACGGTCACGGAAGTCTACGACTACCTGCGCCTTCTCTTCTCCTCCGTCGGGCAGCCGCACTGCCACATTTGCGGCGCGCCCATCACGCGCCAGTCCGTAGAGCAGATCGTCCAGAGCGTGCTGGCCCTGCCCGAAGGCGAGCGCGTCATGGTTCTAGCCCCCATCGTGCGCGGACGCAAGGGCGAGTTCAAGAAGGAGCTGGAGAAGCTCGCCAAGGAAGGTTTTTTGCGCGCGCGAGTTGACGGGGAGCTGCTCTCGCTCGACGAAGAGATCAAACTCGACAAGCGGCGCAACCACACGATAGAGGCCGTCGTTGA
The DNA here is from genome assembly GCA_963848875.1 of uncultured Acidobacteriota bacterium. Taxonomy (GTDB): domain Bacteria; phylum Acidobacteriota; class Blastocatellia; order Pyrinomonadales; family Pyrinomonadaceae; genus QHXM01. The sequence continues at coordinate 1,356,185 of CAWKFJ010000003.1, read as the reverse complement.
CCGCCTGCTCATCAAGCCCGGCATCAACGAGCGGCTCTCGGAGTCCGTCCGCACGGCGCTGAAGCTGACGGGCGGAGCGGTCCTCATCTCCGTGGTTGACGGCGAAGAGAAGCTCTACTCGGAGCGCATGGCCTGCGTGAACTGCGGCATCAACGTGCCGCCCCTGGAACCGCGCTCATTCTCCTTCAACTCGGCCTATGGCGCGTGCAAGCGCTGCCACGGTCTTGGCACAATTTTAGAAGTTGACCCGGTCAAGATCGTCACGGACGCGAGCCAGCCCGCGGACAAGCAGGAATTCATGGGCGCGGCCGACAAGCAGGGCTCCGCCTACCTGCGGAGCGCGCTCCTCGCGGTCGTCAAACATTTCAACGCGGACCCGCGCGCCCCCTTCGCAGACCTCCCGCGTGAAGTTCAGGACGCTTTCTTTGTCGGCGTGAACGGCCAGCTTACCTTCCGCCAGGGCACGTACACTTACCAGAGCGACTGGAAGGGCGCGGTGCGCCACCTGCGCGAGCGCCTGAACGAAGCGCCGTCCGAGAAGGTGCGGCTCGCCATCGAAGAATTGGTTTCGCCGGTGATCTGCCCGGACTGTGCGGGCAAGCGTCTACAACCGGAATCCCTCGCCGTGCGCTTGGGCGGGCGCGGCATCGCGGACTACACGTCGATGCCGATTGAAGAGGCCGTCGCCGCCTTCGACCGCATCAAGCTCAGCCCGCGCGAGGAGCAGATCGCCGGCCTTGTCCTGCGCGAAATCCGCGACCGCCTGCGCTTCCTCGAAACCGTCGGCCTAGGCTACCTGACGCTCAACCGCCCGTCGGCCACGCTCTCCGGCGGCGAGGGCCAGCGCATACGCCTCGCCACGCAGATCGGCTCGCAGTTGCGCGGCGTGCTCTACGTCCTTGACGAACCCTCCATCGGACTGCACCCGCGCGACAACCAGCGGCTCCTGGAGACGCTGTGCCAATTACGCGACCTGGGCAACACAGTGCTCGTGGTCGAGCACGACGAGGAGACTATTCGGCGCGCGGACTACGTCGTGGACCTCGGCCCTGGCGCTGGCGCGCACGGCGGCTTGATGGTCGCGGCCGGGACGCCCGAAGAGGTTTCGTGTAACCCCGAATCTGTGACGGGCCTCTACATCTGCGGCGCGCGCGAGATCAGTGTGCCCGAAAAGCGCCGCGCGCCCAACGGCAAGGCCATCACCGTGCGCGGCGCGCGCCACAACAATCTGAAGGACATTGACGTCACCTTCCCGCTCGGTCTGCTGACGGTCGTGACGGGCGTCTCCGGCTCGGGCAAGTCAACCCTGGTTGACGATATTCTCTATCGCGCGCTCGCACGCCACCTCTACGGCTCGCTCGCCGAACCGGGCCAATTTTCTTCCATCGAAGGGCTCGAACACGTTGACAAGGTGATCGAGATAGACCAGTCGCCCATCGGGCGCACGCCGCGCTCGAACCCTGCGACCTACACGGGGCTCTTCACTCCCATCCGTGAGCTTTACGCGATGCTGCCGGAGTCGCGCGAGCGCGGCTACAAGCCCGGCCGCTTCTCCTTCAACGTCAAGGGCGGGCGCTGCGAGGCGTGCGAGGGCGACGGGATGAAGCGCATCGAGATGAACTTTCTGCCCGACGTGTACGTGCTCTGCGACGTTTGCCGCGGCGCGCGCTACAACCGCGAGACGCTCTCGGTTAAGTATAAGAGCAAGTCCATCGCCGAGCTTCTGGACACGACGGTCGAGGAAGCGCTGCCGCTCCTCGAAAACATCCCGCAGATTAAGCAGAAGCTCCAAACGCTCCTGGACGTCGGCCTCGGCTACATCAAACTGGGCCAGTCCGCCACCACGCTCTCCGGCGGCGAGGCTCAGCGCATCAAGCTCGCCAAAGAACTCTCCAAGCGCGCCACGGGTCGCACCATCTACATCCTTGACGAGCCGACCACGGGGCTCCACTTCGCAGACGTGCATAAGCTCCTAGACGTGCTTCAGCGCCTCGTCTCGCTGGGCAACAGCGTCATCGTCATCGAGCACAACCTAGACGTCATCAAGTCCGCCGACTACGTCGTGGACCTCGGCCCCGAGGGCGGCGCACACGGCGGTCGCCTCGTCGCCGCCGGCACACCCGAAGAGGTCGCACGCGCCCGCCGCTCCCACACCGGCCACGCCCTGCGCCCACTCCTCAACGGCCACCACCCCGCCCACCGCAACGGCAACGGCGGCACGCGCCGCGAGCGGTCCAAGAAAATCGCGTGATATACTCTCCCGCGTAGTTCGACCTTAAATTAAGACCGACGGGAGACGCGCGCTTGAATTATCCCCTGCAAATCCAATTCAAAGTCCTGGCCATCGCGCAGCAGTTGTCGCTGACGGAGGCGACCGGCAATCTGGTTTTTTACGTCAAGCAGAAGGCTTTTAAGCTGAAGGAGAACGTCACGGTCTTCGCCGACGAGGCGCAGACGCGGCCCTGGTTCACGATCACCGCCGACAGGGTCATAGATTTTAGGGCCAACTACACGTTCATGGATCTGAACGGGCGGCCCTTCGGCTCGATGCGGCGGCTCGGGGCAAAATCCATCTGGCGCGCCACCTACGAAATCTTCGACGGCTACCAGCCGCACCCCGTGGCGATGTTCAAGGAGGAGAACCCCTGGGCCAAGGTGTTCGACGCGACGCTGGGCGAGATACCTATCCTGGGCCTCTTCACGGGCTACCTGTTCCACCCTTCTTACCTGATCTCGCGGCCGGACGGGATGCCGTATCTCAGGCTCAAGAAACAGCCCTCGTTCATCGGGCGCAGGTTCACCATAGACCAACTGGGTCCCATGGAGCAGACGGAGGAGCTGCGCCTGCTGCTCGCCGTCATGATGATTGTGCTGCTGGAGCGTGCGCGCGGGTGATTCTCCTCGGCGGGAAGGAGGGGCTTAAAAGGCCGTGTCCATCTACGACGACGATGTGCGCCCGCTAGACCTGGGCGGCGTCCGAACCTACCCGCTGGCGTCGCGCCCGAGCAAAGTCACTGTCGAAGATTTCGCCAGGCCCGTGGGCGAAGGGTCGTCGCTCGCGGATTTCCTGGACTCGCTGCCTGACATCCTGGCCGGGCGCAGCCTGCGCGAGCTTGCGGCCCGCGTCCGAGCCGCCCGCGAGCTTGGTAAGCCTGTCATCTGGGGCCTCGGCGGCCACGTCATTAAGACGGGGATGTCGCCCGTCCTCATCGACCTGCTGCGGCGCGGGTTCGTCAGCGCCGTCGCGGCCAACGGCTCCGTGCTCGTCCACGACGCGGAGATCGCGCTGGTCGGCTCGACCTCGGAAGACGTTGACGCCACGCTCGGCGCTGGCGCATTCGGCGCGGCCGACGAGACCGGGAGGCTTTTGAACGAGGCGGCGCGCGAGGCGGCGCAGGGCGCGACGGGGCTCGGCGAGGCGCTGGGCCATTTGTTAGTCTTGCGCGACCCGCCGCACAAGGATTTCTCGCTGCTCTGTGCGGCCTACGAGGCGCGCGTCCCCTTCACCGCCCACGTCACCGTCGGCGCGGACACCGCACACTTTCATCCGGCGGCCGACGGGGCTGCGCTCGGCGCGGCGACGCACACGGACTTCCGCTTGCTGGCCGAGATGGTCAGACGCATGGACGGTGGCGGCGTCTACCTCAACATGGGCTCTGCCGTCGTGCTGCCCGAAATCTTCCTCAAAGCCGTCACGCTCGTTCGCAACCTGGGCCACCCTCTGACGGACATCACGACGGCCAACTTCGACTTCGTCCAATCCTACCGCCCGCTGACGAACGTCGTCCGTAGACCGGTCGCGGACGGAGCCGGCCGCGGCTATTCCATCACGGGCCATCACGAGCTGACCATCCCGCTCCTGGCCGCCGCCATCCTCCGCGGCGAGAAGTCCGGCTGACCCTCACACGTCGGGCACAGACAATCTCACCCGCCACGAAATCTGGGGGTTGACACCAAAACGATTCGCCGCTTATACTCTTTCCATGAAAATGAAATCCATTTTCAATTAACAAAACCAAGCTCTTCAAATTTCGGACTGCTATTTTCGAGGTCAAGCAACAAAGACTGAGAGGCTCACGGCGGACTTTTGGCGAAGCGGCGCGTGAACCTCTCTACCGGCAACCCGTTCGGGCTGGCAGGCGGCGTCCATTGTAAGGCGCGCCCGCCGCGACTTCAATGGATAAAGAAAATGTCTGACATGGCTTCACGTCGTGGGACTCGCTCTCTCTTGAAAACTCTGCTCCCGTCGCTCTCGACGAACACACCCGCTTCAACCGAGACGAAGATCACCGCCGGGAGAAATCAGAAGAAGAGGGTGAAGAGGTCGCGCCGCGGCCCAAGGTATTGGGTGGTGGCAATCGGCACGATGGGCGTCCTCGTGGCCTACACGGTTGGCGAGAGCCATGCGGTGAAGCTCGCCTACGCGCGCGGCGTCCGCGACGCACAGGCGACTGTCCAATCTCAGACCCAGGAGCAGCAAATCCGCTTCGACATTCCGCCGGGGACTCTAGACACAGTGCTGGCCGCCTTTCAGACCGCGACCGGGATGCAAGTCGTGACGCCCAACGATTCGATCCTAGACATCTCTTCCCCAGGCGTCTCCGGCCTCTACACCGCCGAACAGGCGCTCCAGCAACTCCTGGCGGGCACAGGCGTCAGCTACAGCTTGACGGCCCCGAGGACGGTAGCGCTGGAAATACAGGCGCAGCCTGGGTCGGTCGAGGTGAGGGACGAGGCCACCCGCATCTCGTCGCCGAAGTACACGGAGCCTTTGCGCGACATTCCGCAGACGATCACAGTCATCCCCAGCGAATTGATCGAGGAGCAGGGCGCGACGACGCTGCGCGACGTGCTGCGCAACGTTCCAGGGCTGACCATGACGGCGGGCGAAGGCGGCACGCCAGCGGGCGACAACCTGACGCTGCGCGGCTTCAGCGCGCGCAACGACGTGTTCATAGACGGCATGCGCGACATCAGCCCGCAGTCCCGCGACCCCTTCAACCTGGCACAGGTCGAGGTGATCAAGGGCCCGTCGTCGGCCATCAGCGGGCGCGGCTCGACTGGCGGCATCATCAATCTGGTCAGCAAGTCGCCGAGCCTTTCGCGCCTTTACAGCGGCACGCTCAGCTTCGGTACAGACAGAACCAAGCGCGCCACCGCCGACATCAACCTGCCCTTCTCCGACAGCGTGGCCTTTCGGCTCAACTTACTGGCCCACGACTCCGGCGTGGCCGGGCGCGACGTGGTGGAGAACGAGCGGTGGGGCATCGCCCCGTCCCTCGCGTTCGGGCTCGGCACACCGACGCGCTACACCTTCAGCTACTTCAAGCTCAAGCAGAACAACATCTCGGACTACGGCATCCCCTGGGTGCCGGTGACTAACAACGTGCTCGTGGCCTACCGCGACCGTCCCGCCCCGGTCCCGCGCGAGACTTTCTACGGCCTCAGGAATCGGGACTTCGAGAAACTGAACGCGGACATCTTCACTTTCAGGTTCGAGCACAATTTCAACGACAACCTGTCGCTGCGCAACCAGATTCGCTACGGGCGCTCGACGCGCGACTCCATAGCCACGCCGCCGCGGTTCGCCAGTAACGACTCGACCGTCATCAACCGCGAACTGAGGTCGTGGATTACGGAAGACGGAATCTGGGACAACCAGACGGACCTGACCGCGAAGTTCCAGACCGGCAAGGTCGGCCACTCTTTAGCCGCCGGCCTGGAACTCGCGCGCGAAAATAACATTCGCCACCTGCGCACCGCCCCGAACATGCAGACCACGCTGCTCGACCCCAACCCGGACGACATCTTCACCGGCGCAATCACGACCAGTCCCATCGTCGGAGACGTGACGGGCAAGACGCTGGCCCTCTACGCCTTCGACACGGCCGAGTTCGGCGACCACTGGGAGGTGACCGGCGGCCTGCGCTGGGACTACTTCGGCGTAGACGGCGTTGACACAACCAACCTCCCCGTCTCAAGAATTGACAGGATGCTCAGCGGGAGGCTCGGCGTGGTCTATAAGCCCACGGAGCACGGGAGCATTTACGCCTCCTTCGCCACGTCGCTTAACCCGTCACTGGAAGGGCTTTCTTACTCGGTCGCCAACATCAGGATTGACCCGGAGAAGACGCGCACTTACGAAGTCGGCAGCAAGTGGGATTTGCTGGGGGCGCGGCTGATGCTCACGGGGGCGCTGTTCCGCGTCGAAAAGAGTAACGCGCGCACGCCAGGGCTTCTTCCCGGCGACCCACCGCAGGTGCTCGACGGCGAGCAGCGCGTGGACGGAGCCGAGTTGAGCATCACGGGCAACGTCACGCGCAGCCTGTCGGTCTTCGCCGGCTACTCGCTGCTGGCGAGCGAGATCGTCAAGTCGAACACCCCGGCCGAAGTCGGCAAAAGAATTCAGAACACGCCGCGCAACTCCCTGAGCCTCTGGACGACCTACCGCTTTCGCAAGCTCGAACTCGGCGGCGGCGCGCGTTTCACGGATCGCCGCTTCGGCAACAACATCAACACCAGGGTGGTGGGGCGCTACTGGTTGCTGGACGCGATGGCCTCGTACCCGCTGACGGACCACATAGACCTCAGGCTCAATCTCTACAACCTGACCGACGAATATTACTTCGACCGCCTGGCCGGCGGTCATCTGGCGCCTGGGCCCGGCCGTTCGGCGATGCTGGGCGCGGGCTTCCGCTTCTAAGCCAAACGCGAGAACAATGCTCCTCCAAATTCCAGACCTCCTGACGGCCGACGAGCTGGCGAAGTGCCGACGGCTGCTGGAGCAATCCGAATGGATTGACGGGCGGGCCACGGCCGGCCCCCTGTCGGCGCAGGCCAAAGACAACATGCAGTTGCCGGAGGATCACCCGGCGGCGCGCGAGATGGGCGAGATGATTCTCGACGCGCTCCAACGCAGCCAGTTGTTCATGGCGGCCGCGCTGCCGCTCAAGGTCTTTCCGCCGCTGTTCAACCGCTACCAGGGCGGCCAGTCATTCGGCACTCACGTTGACAACGCGATCCGCCAGGCGCCCGGCACGCCCCACCGCATCCGCACGGACCTGGCGGCGACTCTCTTTTTCAGCCAGCCAGACGAGTACGACGGCGGCGAGCTGGTGGTGGACGACACCTACGGCGTCCACGAGGTCAAGCTGCCGGCCGGGTCGTTGATTCTCTACCCCGCGTCGAGTCTGCATCACGTCCGCCCCGTGACGCGGGGCTCGCGCCTGGCGTCATTCTTCTGGGTTCAGAGCATGGTGCGCGACGACGGCCGGCGCACACTGCTGTTCGACCTGGACCTGGCCATCCAGCAGCTCAACGAGGGGGGCCCCTCCACGTTGCCCGCCGTTCGACTCACAGGCATCTATCACAACCTGCTGCGCCAATGGGCGGACGTTTGAGCCGTCCACCCGCGCGCCGACCACTCATCGAAGCCGAGCAAGGAGTAGGGAGCGATTACGCATGAAGCTGTTGCGCAAAGTTATCTTCTGGTGTCACCTCGTCGCGGGCGTCGCCGCCGGGCTGGTCATCCTGGTCATGTCCGTAACCGGCGTGTTGCTGGCCTACGAGCGGCAGATTACTTACTGGGCAGATACGCGCGGCTACCAAGTTCAACGGCCGACGCCGGACGCCCAGCGTCAGGGCCTGGACGAGCTGCTGGCCGGCGTGCGGGCGGTGCGGCCCGGCGCGGTCTCCGTCACCATGCGCGCGGACCCAGAGGCCCCGGCCGAGGTCGGCTTCGGCCGCGAGGGCACTATTTTCGTCAACCCCTACACGGGCGACGTGCTGGGCGAGGGCTCACCCGGTGTCAGGGCGTTCTTTCGCTCGGTTACGGACTGGCATCGCTGGCTCGGCGCGTCCGGCGAAGGCGCGGGCCGCGGCATCGGGCGCGCTCTCACAGGGGCCTCGAATCTAATCTTCCTGTTCATCGTCGTCAGCGGCTTTTACCTATGGTGGCCGCGGAAATTTAAGAAGAGTGTTGTCAGGAACGTGACTTGGTTCAAACGCGGGCTCGCCAGCCGGGCGCGAAATTTCAACTGGCACAACGTCATAGGCTTCTGGTCGGCCGTCCCGCTTTTCATCATCGTGCTGTCGGGGGTCGTCATCTCCTACCCGTGGGCCGGGAACCTTGTCTACCGCGTCTTCGGTGAAGCGCCCCCGGCGCAGCGCGGAGGGGCTGAAAGGCGCGGGGCGGGCCAGTCCGAAGAGAACGGGACGGCAGGCATCGACCGGCTGTGGGCGCGCGCCGAGCAGCAGCAACCCGGCTGGCGGAGCATCAGCCTGCGGCTGCCCGCCGCGGCCGAGTCGACCGCCACTTTCACCATCGACCTGGGCAACGGCGGCCAGCCACAGAAACGCTCGCAACTCACGCTGGACAGAGGGACGGGCGAGGTCGTCCGCTGGGAGCCTTACGCCAGCCAGACGGCGGGGCGGCGTGCCCGCTCGTGGCTGCGCTTTGCCCACACGGGCGAGGTGGCGGGCGTCCTCGGACAGACTGTCGCCGGTTTAGTTACGGCGGGCGGCGCGGTGCTCGTCTGGACAGGGCTGGCGCTGGCCTGGCGCCGCTTCCGGCTGTCCCGTGCGAAAGGGGCCAAGAAAAATCCCCCCGCCGGGGGGTCTGGCGCGGGGGAAGAAGACTACAGGGGCGGCGCGCACTAGCCAGGGCCTGACGGAAGGGCGGCCCCGGAGATTGCGCTGAATGAAAGCGTGTGGGTTATAATCTGCGCCCGCTTAAATTCCGGCGAGGGGGTGGCTAAGCTCTTAAAGAATCGCGTACACGGAGGGGTCAGGGAGAATCAAATGGAGCCAAAGAAACTAGAGCATTTTCGCAGCATGCTGCTGGAGCAGTTGCGTCAGCAGACAGAGAGGGTGCGCACGGACCAGGCCGGCGCGCTCGAAGCCGCGGCGGACGACGGCGTGAAAGACAGCGTGGACATGTCGCTGCAAGACGTAAACCAGGAGATGATGCTCCGCTTAGGCGAGCGCGACTCGCAGACCGTGGCCGAGATTGACGGGGCGCTCTTGCGGATTGACGAAGGAACCTACGGCCAGTGCGAGCGCTGCGGCAATCCGATTGACGAGCGCCGCCTCGAAGCCCTCCCCACCGCCCGCTACGACGCCGCCTGCCAGGCCGCCATCGAAGCCGCCAGCGGGCAGAACAACATCTCAACACTCTAAAGCAGGAGACAGAAGACAGAAGTCAGGAGTCAGAATAAGAGCTTGTCTTTTATTCTGACTCCTGACTTCTGTCTTCTGTCTCCTGTTTTTACGCCTTCGGGTGCGACTTGTCGTAGACCTCTATCAGTTTTTCCATCGAGACGTGTGTGTAGATTTGGGTGGTGGAGAGCCGCGCGTGGCCGAGGAGTTCCTGTATGTCGCGTAGGTCCGCGCCGCTGTCGAGGAGGTGCGTGGCGAAGGAGTGGCGCAGGGCGTGCGGGCTGATGTCGTGTATGCCGGCGCAGATGCGTATGTACTTGTCCACCATTCGCCCGACCGAGCGCGTGGTGATGCGCGTGCCCTGGTAGTTGAGGAACAGCGCCTGCGAGTCGCGCTCGCCCAGAGGGGCGTGCTGTAGAAAAGCGTTGCGCACCGTCAGGTAGTTCAAGACGGCGTGGAGCGCGGGGTCGCCGAAGGGGATGATGCGCTGCTTGCGCCGCTTGCCCGTCACGCGGACCAGTTTTTCCCTAAAATCTATGTCGCCGATGTCCAGCTTCGTCAGCTCGGAGACGCGCACGCCCGTGCCGTAGAGCAACTCTAAAATGGCCCGGTCGCGCTTGCCCAAGTCCGTCTCCGTGTCGGGCGTCTCGATGAAGCGGATGGCGTCCTCGACAGAAAGATGGACGGGGAGTTTCTTCTCCAGGCGCGGCGTGGAGACGAGCTTTGCGGGGTTCAGCTCGACCACGCCCTCGCGCACGAGGAACTGGAAGAAGGTGCGCAGCGTCGCGAGTTTCCGCGCAACCGAAGTCTTCTTCTTATTAGCCGCGTGCAACGCCGAGAGCCACTCGCGGATGGTGATGTGGTCTATCTGGTGTATGTCCACCTCGCGGCGCGCGCCGGCGGCGCCCGGCGGCGCGATATGGTCGTAGAACTGCATGAGGTCGCTCATGTAGTTGCGCAGGGTGTGCTCGCTGACGTTGCGCTCGTAACGAAGGTGCTCGAAGAACTGTGCCATTAGTTGTTCGATCATGGGCGTCTCGGAAAAGTTTTCATCAAGGCGGTCACCCGCCGGGGCTAAGGCTCGCTCCTCTTCGCGGGCGGGGCCGTGGTTCTGACGGGAGCCGCAATCGTCCCGTCTTCCGTCTCCGAAGGGCCTTTGCGCTTGCTCCGCGCGGGGACGGGGGTCTGTGTCTGGTTGACGTTCGGGGTTCGACTCGCAGGGCTGCCCGCTTCGCGCAGGGACTGGCCGGAGCCTGTGTCGCCCGGCAGGGTCTGGGCGGGCGGCGTCGTGCTGTAGCTGTAGGGTTGGTTGGTGCGAAGCGGGTAGTAGCCGCGCCGGGCGCGCACGCGCATGTTCGGGCGCGTCTGGACGCGGACGGAGAGCGTGCGGAAGCGCCCGTCGTTGCGCTCGTCCGAAGGGTAATAGCTCAGGACGTACTGCTGCGCGAGGTCTGCGGAGATTTGGGCGAAGGCGCGGTCCAGGTCGCTCGTCTGCATAGGCGTGTAGACGGCCCCGCCCGTGTGCGTCGCCAGGTCCAGCATACGGCGCTCGGCCGCCAGCGCCTGCAAGTTCGCATTGGACAGCTCGCCGGTCAGCATCACGTACTCGATCTGCTTGGTCTGCACGGCGTAGACCTGGCAGTCGGCGGCCAGCGTCTTGCGAAGCGTCTCGTCGAAGCCCAGGTCCGAGAGCGTGTCCTCGCCGTCCGAGACGATGATGATGACTTTGCGGCCGGAGTAGGGACGCAGATAGCCGGCGGCCTCGGCGATGGCGTCGAGCAGGCGTGTCGCGCCCTCTGGCTTGCCGAAGTGCTGGACGGTTCGGACCAGCGCCGGGACGTTGTTGGTCAGGGGCTGCACGAGGGCCACGTCCGTCGAGACGCTGTAGATGGCCGCCTTGTCAATCGGGCGGATGACGCTACGGAAGAATTTGACGGCGGCCTGCTTCTCGAACTCGCGCGCGGCCGACAGGCTCTGGCTGTTGTCGAAGAGCAGCGCCAAATTCACAGGGACCTCCGCGCGGCTCAGCTCCGTGATGGGCCGCGGCTGGCCGTCAACGCGCAGCTCGAAGTCTTCGAGCCGCAGGTCCGTGACGGCGCGGCCCTGCGAGTCCACGACCGAAGCCGGCACGGTGACGAGGTTCGAGGTGACGCGGACGACATCCTCTACATCTATCTCTTCGCCGGCGGCTGTGTCCGGGGGCGCGGGCGTATGTTTTGGCACAGGCGGGGCCGGCGGGGCCTCGTCCATCACGACTGTCCCGGCGGGCAGGCGCGGCGTTGGCGTAGGCGCGGGCTGCGGGGTCGTGCTGCCCATCCCGACACGCTTGGGGCGCGTCGCGCCTGTGGTCGCGGGCTTGCTCCCGGACGGCTGCTTGATGCGCCCGGATTGTGCCAGTGAGTGCTGGGAGACGAGGATAAAGAGTAGAGCGAGGAGCGCGACCCTGAGGGCTGCGCACGACGCCTTGAGCGGCTGAGCCCCGCGGCGCCTCAACTGGCGGCTGCCGAGGGTGTTGGGTGCTGGTCGTGAATTGCTGGAAGCCAAGTGTCCCACTCTTTCAAAGCTAACTCGACCTGCAACTGCCGGCGTTCCTGCTTGCGGCGGACGCGGCGACGCAGGTCTTCCGCGAGCGGCTCAAGCAGGGCGAAGGTGATGTTGGCCGGTTGATAGGTTAAAGGGTCCGCGCCGGAGACGTAGCGCGCGAGCGCGCCCATCGCGCTCTTGGGCGGCGCGACCACGAGTTCCAGACCGCGTGAGAGCCGTGCCGCGTTGAGGCCCGCGAGCCAGCCCGACGCGACCGACTCGACGTAGCCCTCGACGCCCGTGATCTGGCCCGCGAAAAAGAGCGCGGCGTGCCCACGCGCACGGAGCGTCGGGGCGAGCAGGCGCGGGGCACAGATGTAAGTATTACGATGAATCTGCCCGTACTGCAAGAACTCTGCCTCTTCGAGGCCCGGAATCAGCCTGAGCACGCGCGCCTGCTCGCCGAACCTGAGATGATTCTGGAAGCCCACCAGGCTGTACGCGTCCGCGAGAACATTTTCCTGGCGGAGTTGGACGGCGGCGTAGGGCTGCCGCCCGGTGCGCGGGTCGCGCAGGCCCACAGGCTTCATAGGCCCGAAGCGCAGAGTGTCCACGCCGCGCCGGGCCAATTCCTCAATCGGCAGACACGCCTCGAACCAACGCGTCTCCTCGAACCGCTGGAGCGGGACGCTCTTGGCCCCGATTAATTCCTGGTAGAAGCGCGCGTAGTCTTCTTCGTCGAACGGGCAGTTCAGATAATCGTCCCCGCCCTTGTCGTACCGCGCCGCGCGGAAGGCGACTTCCCTATTGACCGTGTCGGCCGAGACAATCGGCGCAATCGCGTCATAAAAGTAGAGCTGGTCGTCGCCCGTCACCTTCATGATCGCCTTGGTTAAGCTTTCCGAAGTGAGCGGCCCCGTGGCGACGACCGTGACGCCGTCCGTGGGGATTTCCGTCACCTCCTCACGCACGACCTCTATATTCGGGTGCGCCTCGATCCGCTCCGTCACAAACTCCGCGAACTTATGCCTGTCAACCGCCAGCGCCGCCCCCGCCGGGACCCTCGTCGCCGCCGCCGCCGCCATCACGACAGACCCGCCCCGCCGCAACTCTTCTTTCAAAAGATACGGCGCAGTCCCCGGCTCGTCCGACTTCAACGAGTTCGAGCACACGATCTCCCCCAACTTATCCGTCCTATGCGCCGGTGTCTTCATCATCGGCCGCATCTCATACAACCTCACACGCGCCCCCAACCGCGCCGCCTGCCACGCCGCCTCCACCCCCGCGAACCCGCCGCCGATGATGATTACTTCACTCATATAAACCCAAGGACGAACTAATCCTGCTCCTTTTCAAGTCCCTCTTCACAATCTTTCAACACTGCCTTTGCGTATTTCAATCCTCTCGGCTGGCGTAGTTTGGAAAAGATTTCCACTGCGCGACGGGCGTGGGGAAGTCCCTCACGCCAGCGGCCTTGCTTGGAAAGGGCCTCTGCTAGCCGACAGCAATTCTGGCCTATTATTTCAACTCGCCCTACGGTTTCCGATAGCGCGAGCGACTCTAGTGCTAGCACTTCAGCATCAGGCCAGTTTTGGCGGTCGAGTTCAAAATCGGCCAGGTTGCCCGTGTAATACGCAATGCCTTCCTGGTCGTTAACTTTCCTGGCAATCCTTAATGCCTCGCGGTTATCCCGCTTAGCATTGGAAGAATCACCTGAACTGCGTTCGGCCTCGGCAAGTGCATTCAAGATAGCCGCTGTACCTGCGCTCTCCGGTTCATGAGCACGACTTAATGACAAGGCTTCATGAAGCGCTAGAATCGCGGCGGGATAATTCTTCTCTAGTTTATGCCCAAGTCCGCGCAGATGTATGGCTGCCGATCTCTCTTTTTCACCAATGCTGATTTTCTGCCAGTGCGCTCCGCATCGCGCGGCACATGCCAGGACTTCGGCGGCCTGCTCGCGCAAGTGATATACCCATCCGGCTAAATACGCTCGAAAACCTGCATGATAAAAGTCATCAGCTATCAGCGCCTTCTCTTCAGCCTGCTCGTTAAGTGAGAGCGCTTCGTCCCATGCTCCAGAAAAGTTCAGGAAGGTATCTAGCGCATCACATAACGTCTGAAGGTAGCCATTATCGCCTTGCAGAAATAGCGGTAGCGCGGCAGCTATCGTCGGCCATTCTTCCTTAAGCTTGGGGAAGCGCCCGTAGTTTTGATAGCCGTTCTCAATTGCCAGCGCATAAACATGGTCGGCCAAGCGGTTACCTGTTCGGGCCACGGCGTCGGGTCGCTTGCGGCGCAAGAAGCTTGCTGCCAGTGGCGGGAGGAAGAATGTTTGAGCCGTTTCGTCGCTCACCAGCAGCGCGCGGTCAGCTAAATCTTCAAGGGCGGTCTGCGCGGCGGCGCGGGACAGGCCGGACAAGTCGGCGATCCATTCCACCTTTGCCGGCAGAGTGAAATGCGTGAGCGCGGCCAGCACGGCCGTCTCGCTTTCGGTGAAGGTGTCCAGCAGGTCGCCAAAGATATACTCCAGAGGGTCGTTCTCTTTCGGCGCAGCTTCGATGAAGTGGCACGCCTCGGCAATCGTGCGGCAGTTGCTGCCTGGGCGGCCGAGTTGACCGGCGACCCATTTGACGAGGAGCGGATTGCCGCCAGTGATTTCGTAGAGGTCTTTGCGTTCTTTCTCGCCAGCGCGGGCGAGGTGGCGGTTCGACTTGGACAACTCAGTAATCAGGTCGAGTGCTTCGTTGAGCGCGAGGCGGTCTAGGCGGATGACGCGGGCGTCTATGTCTGTGCGGCGGCGGCTGGTGACTATCGCCTTGCAGCCGTCGGGCAGGCGGCTGAGGAATTGGTAGAGGCGGACGCGCTCCTGTTCGTCAAAGGTCTCGACGTTATCAATAACAATGAGGGCCTTCTCGTCGGTTAGAGCGCGGCGCACGATGTTGGGACGTTCATTTGGGGCCGTGCGCTCGATGCCTTGTTCGCCAAGCTCTGCGGCCAACTCTGTAATCAGGGCGATGAAGTTCGGGAGCATGAAGTCCTGTAACTTTTGCTCGCCCGCGGGAGTCAGCTCGCGCACCTTGGCCGAGAGGAAAATTTTTAGCGGGAAATTTTCTAAGGGGGCTCGATCGGCGGCGCGGACGGCGAGAGCGGTCTTGCCGATGCCGCCAGGGCCGTCAATCAGCACGCCCCAACTACGTAAGTCCGGCAGAAGCGCGTCGGCTATCTTTTGCAACTCTTCTGCGCGGCCGAAGAAGTAGGGCTGGTGTGGCAGGCTGGAGCGGCGGCCAGTGTCCGTCGCTTCCACGCCCCTCTTTGAAAGTTCTCTGCCCAAATCGGCGGCGACCTGCGCGGCCAGGTCCTCTGGCGTGGAGAAAGTCGCGCGGATGTGTTCCGCATTCAGTTTCTTCTTAAACTGACGAAGCCTCTCCCTGGCCTCGCCTTCGTCTATATGATCGGGTCTCCAGGGAGTCTCTTCATTCACCAAGTAAATCAGAGTGGGAATGTCAGCCGCGACGGCCGCGTGGTATTCAGCCTCCGTGATGGAGATTTCCTCGCCCTCTGGAATATAACCGTACCTGTGCGCGTAGATGCCGACGAAGAAGTCGCTCTCCTCTGAAATCAGCTTCAGACACTCGTCCTTCGGGCGCTCGTCGCGCGCGCCTAGGTTCTCCATGGAAATATCAGCCGCCTCAAGCCGCCGGATGGCTTTCTGCACGGCCTGGCGGAACCTCTCCAAGTCCACGAAGGTTGAGGAAACGAACACGCGCCTGGTCATACCCCTAAGACCTCTACTTAGCCGTCGCCTCGAAGGCGCCCGAACTGATACGCCCGGCAAACCCGCTATAATTCCAGGTCCCTTGGTAGCGTTTGCCTTCGACCTTACCGCTGAGGCTGACGTTGTTGTCGTTCATGTTGGGGTTGAGTTCTATGCGGACCTCCGTGCCGTGGACTGTGCCGACGAGGTCGCCTGTGCCGACCTGCGGGCCGATATTCTTGGGCTCGCCCACTTGCTTCAGCTCCCACGTGCCCTTGAACTGTTCGCCGTCGAGCGACGTGAGGGACAATCGCCCTTCGACTATTTTGGAGCCGCCCTCATCGTAGCCGGTGTACTGGTAATCGCCCAGGGGAAAAGTCCTGGCCGGCGGCGTATTATTCTTCCTCCCCGAACAGTCCAGCGCGTAGCAGCCCAGCAGGAAGACGAGGAGGTAGGTCATAGAGAGTTTCATCAGTTCACCTCCGAATGAAAGTAACGGCCGTGAGTAAAGTCATCAAAAGCTTCACGCCCTGACGATCAGGGTGATCAGGATGATGACGAGGATGACCAGGGCGATGGCGGCGGCGATGAGCAGGCCGCTGGTCGATTTCGATTTGGTGATCTGCACCTGCGTGGTCCCCGTGGCTGTCTCGAAGGTGCTGTTGATCTGGTAGTCGCCGCCCCGCTGGTCTAGCAGGTCTGCGTTGCGGACGAGGTTGCGCATCTCATCCTGTGCGGCCTCGCTGCGGTGCTCGGCCAGGCGCTTCTCGACGGCCAGACGCACGACCTCGTCCGCCGCCTTCTTCGTCACGTCCCGCGCCTGCTTCTCGTCCAGGTTGCGCAGCGCGTTGTCCAGGATGTCGTCCGCCGTCACGTCGAACAGCGATTGCTTCTGCGGAACCAGTTCTTCCTTCTCGTCGCCCATCAGGTCAACCTTCTTTCAACCGTCAGCGTAATGGTCCCCAGCGGCAGCTTGACCGTGTGCGTGACCTCGCCCCTCGCGCCCGTGGCCCTGAGAAGCTGCTCCATGTTATCGAATTCCCGCTCCAGCAGGAACAGCGCGTTCCTACTTTCCTGCGCCTGAGACTCGACTAGAAGCGAGCGCGCCATCTTCATGTCGTCGGCCGCCAGCCATCTTAGTTTCCTCTCGACGTACCTGGGCAATTGGGCCGTGTAAGCTTTGGCAACGATCTCCGCGACCAGCGGGGCCACGTCTTCGCGCCAGCTACGCGTGTCCACCGTGAGACTGTAGTCCGCCTTCGGGCAAAACTCCTGTCTTAACTTTCTCAGCACCTCGCACTTTAAGTCAAAGCTCATCACGCTCGGCAGGTGTACCAGGAAGCGGTTGAAGGTCTGCCGGTTCGGCCGGACCTCGCCAGACTTCCACTTATCGTAAGTCCTGCGCGCGTACCTAGCGGCTTCCGTCCCGAACTCCCGCCTGTAGAGCGTGAACAAATCTTCCAGCGCCTTCTGCTCAAGATTGAGCACCACCTTGACCATGTCCGCGTCCGGCCGCCTGTGGACGACGGGCCTCCCCAGTCTGCGCTTGCGAAAGAAGCTGGGGACGACGGCCAACAACATTATGGTAAGCAGCAAAGCTACGACTTCGCCCGTCATCATTCAGCGAATTATAGAGAGAATCTAGATTGATTGAAAACTGGTGAGGTTCAGCCACTCAACTCTTTTGCGCCTTTGCGAGAGATTAATTCCTCACGCAAAGACGCAAAGCAGGGCCGTGCTCAGGGCTTGGGCGTGTCGAGGTTGTAGTCGCTGGCCTCTGTGTCGAAGCGGCGGTAGTCGCTGAACTCAAGCGTCTGGTTCTCCTCGATGCCTTTGAAGAAGAAAATCTTGGCGGCGAAGTTGACCTGAACCAGGCGCGGGAGCCAGACGCCGTCGGCCATGCGCGTCTGCTCGAAGACGAAGGCGGAACCGGGGCGGATGGAGGCGACGAGGCCGCCGCCTATCTTGTAGCTCTCGGCGAGCTTCGCTTCCAACCGGATGACTGTCTTGTCGCGCGGGTCAATCCACGCCACGCCGGTCAGCTTGGAGACGATGCTCTCGGCCGTGCCGTTCGGCTTGAAGCCTGGGCGCGGGCGGAAATCGAAGACGACTGCCTCGCGGTCGCGCAGGTACTCGCGGCGCGGGCTGACGAACTCGCACGCGCGCAGAAAGACCGTGAGGCCCACGTCGTCGTCGTCATCCTTCTTCCCTTTCCTCTCTTCCTCTCTCTTCTTCTGTTCCTTCTTCTCGCGCTCGCGCTCGTGCCTGGCGACCGCCTCCGCGATCTCCTTGTCCTGTTTCGCGGCGCGCTCGGCCGAGAGCGGCACGCCGTTCTCGCTAATCACCTTGTGAATCTCGCCGCCGCCGGGCAGCGGGTAGATTTCCGAGACGGTGACCTTCTCCTTCTTCACCTCGCCCTTGTCGTTAATCTCGCGCTCGGTCCTCTTCTCCGTGAAGGCGTAGTTCGCCACGCGCTCGTCAATCTCCTTCTGGTTCGCCTCGACCTCGCGCAACAACGCGGGGATGTCCAGGTTCTCCGTCGCCGCCGGTGGGTCGAAGAGAGTGTCGCTCAGGCCAGTGTTGTAGCTGACAGAGCGCAAGACCAGAGGCGAGCCTTTTAGTCCTTCGAACGTGGGCGTCACACTATGCGGCTCAAGCACGCCGCCCTCCGGGCGATAATCATCGAAGAGGGAGCCTTTCCCGCTCGCATCGTCCTCGGTCTTCAACAGCAACTTGCTCTTCGCGCCGAACCAATAGCGCAGCCGCGCGCCCCTCTTCGTCGAGAACTCAACGACGTAGGCAGGCTCGGCCAGCGTCTCGTCGAAAGCGATTGTGCGCGCCAGCACGTTCAGCTTCTTGTAATCGACGAAGCGACTGGCGTAGAGCGCGGCCGCCAACCTATCCACGTCTGCTTCCGCGTCCGTCAACGTCCGCACACCTTCCGGCCTGCGCATCCAGGCGGCGCGCGCGCTGACGGCGCTGACGACGCCAACGTCGTTTGCGCCCGCGGGCGCGTCCGTCTCCGAGCGCGTAGAGACCGGCGCTTTCACGTATCTGCGCATGTGCCCAACCGTTTGCCCGCCCGACTGAAGCTCCCACTCGTAGGTCGCGTCCTTAATCGCGGCCAACCGCTTCTTGCCGCCGACCGCTTTGACGTAATCGCCGACGACCTTCTGAGCCGACGGCAGCTTGCGCGGGCGCGCGGGGCCGCCCTTTTTCTGCGCGCTGACGGCCGCGCCCGACGACAAAGCGCAGAGCAATGCCAGGCAGGCGAGCCACGCGGACAAGTGTCTAAAGTAAAAAATTTTCATAGCAACAGTGAGAAGGAGACGGACTCGCAAAAGGGGAGAGCGAGATAACTAGACGCGCGCGCCGCAGCCGACGTTAACAGTGGGGGCGCTCGCGGGCTGAAGATACGCGAGCGCGGCGAGAAAGGTTTCCGCTCCTTCCTCGCCGCGCCTCTTTACTGCACACTGTTTTCAGGACGGCTGCCCTTCGGTCGTCTGCGAGTCGTCGGGCGACGGCTGCGGCACGTCCGCGTCCATCGCCGCCGCCGACTCCTGTTCGGCTTCGAGTTCGTTCTCCTCGTTGTCTCTAGCCGGGTCCGGCCCTTCCGCCTCGCCCGCGCGCTTCGTCTGCTCTGACATCAACTCTCACCTCCCTGCAAAATTCACTTACCGGCCCGGCGCGCGCCGCTCTTTTTAGCGCCGCCTTTCTTCGCGCCGCCTTTCCTGGCCGCGCCCTTTTTACCGCCCGCCTTTTTCGCTCCTGCCTGACGCGGGGCGGACGATTTTTTAGCAGCCGAATTTTTAGCCACCGACTTCTTCGCGGCCTTCTTCGCGCCGCCTGTCGCGCTCTTTCGGGCCGCGCTCTTCTTCTTCCCGGCAGCCTTTGACGGCGCTTGCCCTCTTCGGCGCAAATTCTTTTCGGCCTTCTGGCGCGCCTCCTCCATCAGCCGCGCGACGCGCTCGGCCTCGCTTTCCGGCTGCCCTTCGCCCCCGCTTCCGGGCAACGGCGACTCCCCCTGCTGCTGCGCGAAACGGTTCCGCTCCTCCTCCGCCATTTCCCTCTGCCCCTGATGGAAATCGAACTCGTTGATGATTCCGCCACGGACCTCGAAACGATCCTTGAGCTTCCCCAGGTTCTTCGTTTTCGGCATCCCTTTTTCCCTCCCTCGCGTCCAGCGCGCCCCTGCTTGACAGCACGCGCGGCGCGTCCGTATATTGTCGCCTCACAGAGCTAGCCACCTTAGCTCAGTTGGTAGAGCGACGGTTTCGTAAACCGTAGGTCGGCGGTTCAACTCCGCCAGGTGGCTCCAGATTTTAATTGCCGTATAGCTGTTCCTCAGTTATACGGCAATCTTATTTTCACTTCAATCTTCGGCCAGCCACTTTTTACATCCGAACCGCTGTGTAGCTCCTTCGGGTTGGACGCGCAGTTTACCAGACCAGGCTTCTGATAGAATCAAAAATTACGATGAGCGAAAACACACCCCGGCCGGAGAGACCCACGGCGAACGCCGAAGAGAGAAGGTTGCAGGAATCGCGCAGGCGGGCGGCGCACTGGAAGCGGTGGGGGCCGTATTTGAGCGAGCGCGCATGGGGGACCGTGCGCGAGGATTACAGCCAGCACGGCTCGGCCTGGGACTATTTCCCGCACGACCACGCGCGCTCGCGCGCCTATCGCTGGAACGAAGACGGGCTGGCGGGAATCTGCGATCGCCATCAACTGATCTGCTTCGCCGTCGCTCTGTGGAACGGGCGCGACCCGATCTTGAAGGAGAGGCTCTTTGGTCTGGCCGGTCCCGAAGGCAGCCACGGCGAGGACGTGAAGGAGTGCTACTTCTACCTGGACTCGACGCCGACGCACTCCTATATGAAGTACCTGTACAAATATCCGCAACGTGAGTTCCCTTACTCACGAATCCTCGAAGAGGACCGGCGGCGTGGCAAGTCACAGCCCGAATACGAACTGCTCGACACCGGCGTGTTTGATGAAAACAGATACTTCGACGTTTTTGTCGAGTACGCCAAGGGAGACGTCGAAGACATCCTCGTCCGCATCAACGTGGTCAACCGCGGGCCGGAGGCTGCTCAATTACACCTGCTGCCGACTGTCTGGTTTCGTAACCGCTGGTCTTGGGGTGAGGGCAATCCGAGGCCCAAGCTGCGGCGGAGAGCTGGCTCTGACGACAACGCTGTCTCCACCATCGAACTCCATGAAGAGGCCCTGGGCCGCCGCCTGCTCTATTGCGAGGGCGCGCCCGAACTGCTCTTCACGGAGAACGAGACGAACAACCGCAGGCTCTTCGGGTCCGCCAACCCTTCGCCCTACGTCAAGGACGCCTTCCACGAATACGTCGTCGGCGGTCACGCAGAGGCCGTCAATCCAGAACACAAAGGAACGAAGGCGGCGGCGCTCTACCTCCTGACCCTCGCGCCCAGCGAGACGGCGACCGTGCGCCTGCGCCTCTCGGACACGGAGATGAACGACCCTTGCGGCGAAGAGTTCGAGCGCGTCTTCGCCGAGCAGAAGCGTGAGGCGGACGAGTTCTACACGGGCGTCATCCCGCAAGAGCTTTCGCCCGACGCGCAGAACGTCATGCGGCAGTCGTTCGCAGGGCTCCTTTGGTCGAAGCAGTTCTATCACTACGTCGTGGAAAAATGGCTCAAGGGCGACCCGTCGCAGCCCACGCCGCCAGCGCAGAGGTGGCACGGGCGCAACCACGACTGGCGACACCTCTACAACGCCGACGTCATCTCCATGCCGGACAAGTGGGAGTACCCCTGGTACGCCGCCTGGGATTTGGCTTTTCACTGTGTGCCCATCGCGCTCGTGGACCCTGACTTCGCCAAGGAGCAGCTCATCCTCATGCTACGCGAGTGGTACATGCACCCGAACGGGCAGATTCCGGCTTACGAGTGGGCGTTCGACGATGTCAACCCGCCTGTACACGCCTGGGCCGCGTGGCGCGTCTACCGCACGGAGAAGCAGACCCGAGGCCGCGGCGACAGAATTTTTCTGGAAAAGGTCTTTCACAAGCTGCTCTTGAACTTCACATGGTGGGTCAACCGCAAGGACATTGAGGGGAACAACATCTTCGAGGGCGGCTTCCTCGGCCTGGACAACATAGGCGTCTTCGACCGCAACGCACAGCTCCCCGACGGCAGTTTCATAGAGCAGTCGGACGGGACGAGCTGGATGGCAATGTACACGCTGAACCTGCTGGCGATTGCGCTGGAGCTGGCGAGCGAAGACCTCGCCTACGAGGACGTGGCCTCGAAGTTCTGGGAGCACTTCATCTTCATCGCGCACGCCATGAACAACATCGGGCGCGACAACGTGGAGCTGTGGGACGAACGGGACGGCCTTTACTACGACGTGCTGCACATGAGCGACGGGCGGCACATCCCCCTGCGCGTTCACTCGATGGTCGGCCTCATCCCGCTCTTCGCCGTGGAGACTCTGGAGCCGGAGATGCTGGAAAACCTGCCTGGTTTCCGCCGGCGCATGGAGTGGTTCATCAACAACCGCCCGGACCTGACCGGCAACGTCGCCAGCATGGACACGCCGGGGCGCAAGCAGCGCCGCCTGCTCTCCGTCGTTAACCGCGAGCGGCTGCGGCGCGTGCTCACAAGGATGCTCGACGAGAAAGAGTTCCTCTCGCCTTACGGCGTGCGCGCCCTCTCGCGTTTTCACAGCGAGCGCCCGTACGTGATTGAGCTTGGCGGGCGCGAGTACCGCGTGGATTACGAGCCGGGTGACTCGGCGACGGGACTGTTCGGCGGCAACTCCAACTGGCGCGGCCCCGTCTGGTTCCCCCCCAACTTTCTGCTGATCGAGGCGCTCAGGAAGTTCTACCGCTACTTCGGCGACGAGTTTCAGGTCGAGTGCCCGACCGGCTCGGGCCGCATGATGAACCTGCTCGAAGTCGCCGCCGAAATCTCGCGCCGGCTCTCAAGACTCTTCCTGCGCGACGATGACGGCCGCCGCCCAGTCCACGGCTCGGCCGCGAAGTTTCAAACCGACCCACACTGGCGCGACCTGCTGCTCTTCTACGAATACTTCCACGGCGAGACCGGCTCCGGCCTAGGGGCCAGCCACCAGACAGGCTGGACCGGCCTCGTCGCCAAGCTCCTGCACCAGAGCGGAGAATGAGCCGATTGCGGAATGCGGAATGAAAAGAAAGCACTCAACCCTTTGCGCCTTTAGTATTTCTTTAGTTGCGCCTTTGCGTGAACGGCTGTTTCTCGCAAAGGCGCAAAGTTAAGACGTAAGACGCAAAGGGTTGAGTCTGCCTTCCAATCCGTAATCGTCAGGCGCTGGCGGCCGCGCCGGTCGTCGGCTCTGCGGCTTCGGGCTCTTTGCCCGTGCGCGCGTGGTAGAGGTCCGCGAGGCGCTGCTCCTGGCGGGCTAGTTCCTCTTCCATCCGTTCAAAGATGGCGGCTGTCGTCGGGTCCGTCAGCGAGTTGAGCAGGTTGTTGGTGTCAACGACGCCGGTCTGCATGTCGCCGAGGGCGCGGCGCAGGATGCTGAGGTCGTCGCTCGACTGCAACCAGCTCTTGAGCGTCGCCCACGCGCCGCTGCCTGCGGCCTGGAAACTCTCCTTCTCGCCCAGCTCTCCGAGTCTCGCTTCGAGCGCCGCGATGTGCGCCTGCTTGGACTCGCGTATCTCGTTAAGCAGCAAGCGCAGGCGGCCGTCGGTCGCCTTCTCCGCGTAATGCTCGAAGGCGGTCACGGCGTAACGCTCGCCACGGATGGCCGTGTTGAGCGCGTCCACGATCTCGCTCTTTGAAGACCCGCCCAACCCTTCACCAAAGCTGAGCCAGTCCGCGCCCTCGCTCGCAGGGTCTGGCACAATTTTTCCTTCGAGGCTCAAGCCCAGCTCGCGCAGGATGGCCGCGGTGAAAATCGGCACGTCGGACGGGCGGCGCGAGGTGATGAGGTTGCCGTCCATGACGAGCGGCTCGTTGACGAAGTCGGCCCCGGCGTTCTGCATGTCCTTGCGTATGGCGCGAAAGCCGGTCGCGCGTTTGCCCTTCAGCAGGTCACCCTCTATGAGCACCTGCGGCCCGTGGCAGACGGCGGCGACGAGCTTGCCCGCCTTGACGGCGTCCTCTACGAAGCGGACGGTCTTCATGTTGGTACGCATGGTGTCCGGGGCCATGCCGCCCGGAATCACGACCGCGTCGAAATCCGCGGCGCGCGCCTCGGTCGTCGTCCCGTCCGGCTCGATTGAAGCCTTGCCCTGCTTGCCCTGGTAAGTCTCGTTCATGCGCGAGCCGAGGACGGTGACTTCGGCCCCTGCTTCCTTCAGCGCGTTGTATGGAATCTGGAATTCGGAGTCCTCGAAATTCTTCTCGACGAGGATGGCGACTCTCTTCTGCCCTGTGGTCATGACGATTTTTCTCCTTGCTTAAAAATGGCACACATCTGTACAGAGGTTTCCATTCGGCAAGAGACATGCCAGAGGAGTAGATGAGTCCTGGATGATGAAAATGAGGCTCTGGGGCCGGCGGCGGCCGCCTAAAGTCGTACAGGCGCGGGGCCAGTTCGTTCGGAAAGAGTAACAGTCGAGCTTACTCGGTCCCCTTCAAAGCGCCGTAGAAGGCGTAGTCGGCGCGCGGGCCTGTGATGTCGAGTCGCCAGTGTGTGAAGTCGGTGGACGAGAGGCAATTGTTGCCGCGCCCCTGTAGGACGAGGCGGAATTTTGTGCCAGGAATGACGCTCCTTCTGAACATCCCTGTCCCGCGGGCCGCCCCGCTAAAGCGCCACTCCTTGTAAAGAATCGGGCCGGCGCTCCCCTCCGGGTAGTCGTGCAGGTCCGCGCCGAAGCTGGTCGCCACCTGCGGCAGTTGAAGCACGAGCGAGCCCGTTTCGCCGCGCTCGCCCTTGAGGGTCAACGTCCATCTCAACGCGCTGCCCAGGGAGTCCGAGAGCTGGAAGGACTCGTACTGCGCCGGCAAGCCCTTCGTGCCCTCGAAGCCGGCGGCGGTCGTGTAGAGCTTCGCCACGGCGTCGAACTTCACGTTGCCCAGCTCAGACACTTCGTAGCTCTCCAACTTTCCCGTCCGCTCGAACCACTCGCCGGGCTCGGCGCAGCAGGCGCAGAGGAAAGCTCCGGCGACGGACGCGCGCGGGGCCGGCGCGGCGAGCAGGAGAAGGACGGCGGCAACCAGGGCGGCGCCCAACCGCGCGTGGGAGCGGGTCTTGTTCATCGAGATTTTATTTTCTCTTTTCAATCAGGAAGTCGGGCGGAGCAGGCCGCGGAAGATGCCCTGGACGCGGACCTGTGCGGCTGGCACGCGGATCGGCGCGAGCTGCGAGTTAGCGGGGCGCAGCTCGACTTCTGTGCCAAAACGGAAGAGGCGCTTGAGCGTGGCGCGCGCGCCATCGACGAGCGCGACGACGATCTCTCCGTCGCGCGCCTCCGTGCGGTTCTCGATCAGCGCGATGTCGCCGTCGCAGATGTGCTCGTCGATCATCGAGTCGCCGGAGACGCGCAGGGCGTAGACGCGCTCTGGCCGGACGCGGCCCAGCAGGAAGCGCGGGACGATGATCGGCTCCGCGTCGTGGACGGCGTCAATCGGAGAGCCGGCGGCGATGCGGCCCAGCAGCGGCAGCTCGCAGACGGCGTCCGAGGGCGCGTCCTCGACCTTGACCGAGAGGTTGAACTGCCCGTCCTCGCCGCGGCGCGAGAGCAGGCCGCGGCTTTCGAGCGCGGCGATGTGCTTGGCGATGGTCGCCTTGGAAGAGACGTTGAAGTAGCGCGCGATCTGCGCGTAGGAGGGCTCGTAGCCGTGACGCTCGATGAAGCGCGTGATGTAATCCAGAATCTCTTTCTGGCGCTGCGTGCGTGCCTGCATCAAACTTCTCCTTACAGCAAGGGTGAAGGCGGCGCTTCTCATAGGGGGCGGCTGCGCGAGCTGAATATAAGTGCGCGCAGCCGCGAGGTCAAGAAAAAATAATGATGAATGCGGAGTGATGAATGATGAATTAAAAGGCAATCGTCTTTAATTCATCATTCATCACTCCGCATTCATCATTTGTTTCATCTTCTCACTGAGTAGCGGGCGAGGGTGCGGGGGAAGATGCGGACGCCGGGGGGCATCCCTGTGAGGCTCAGCTTGTTCCTGCCCGTCAGGATGTCTGCGGCGTTGAGGCCGTAGACGGCTTGGTTGTCGTCGTTGTCCGGGTCGATCACGACGCCTTTCAACTCAAGCCCGGCGAAGAGGCCCTTGCTGCGCGAGTAGGAAAGAATGCCCGCGTCGAGCGTGGCGTTGGTCGAGGCCGCGGCCGAGCGGCCCACAGGGCCTGCGGCGACGCTCCCCTCGCCTCCGATCTCCAGCTTGTCCTCCAACAGACCCTTGAGCGCATCGTCGTTCATGAAGAGCAGCACGAAGTCTGTCGAGGACGCGCCGATCTGTAAGCCTATGCTTCCGCCGCCGAGGTCGAAGAAGGCGGGCGCGCTCCATCCGCCGCGCACACGCCGGCTGATGACGCCGTTGCCGCCGCGGCCCCCCACTATGAAGCCAGCCTTGATGACGTTGGGGAAGACGGCGACGGCCTCCGCCTTGTCCAGCAAGTCCTTCGGAATCGCCTTGTCCGGCGCGGCCATAATCTCCGTAAAGACCCTGGCCGCCTCCTGCGAATGCTTCGCGGCTTTGTTGATCTTCTTCGCGTTCTTGCTCTGCGCCGCGCCCGCGCCCGCCAGGCCGAGCAACAGCAGCAGGCCGAGCGCGCAGCTCATCACGTGTCGAATCTGGTGTCTCATCTTTTCAGCTCCTGTCACTTGTGTCTCACTCACTCACTTGCGTGAATATCGGCTGAGCGTCACCGGGAAGACGCGCACCTCGGTGGGCATCTCGTTGACGTCCCGCTCCTGCTCTAAGACCTGGCTCGCCTTCTTCCCCTCGTAGATGGCCTCGTTGAGGTCGTTGTCCGGATTGATGACCGCGCCCTTCAGCGCGACGCCCGCAAACAGCCCGCGGCTTCGCGAGTAGGAAAGAATGCCGGCGTCGAGCGTGATGTTGGTCGAGGCCGCGGCCTCGCGCCCGACAGGCCCAGCGGCCACGCCCGCTTCACCGCCCAGTTCGAACTTGTCCTCCATCAGCCCACGCACGCCCTCGTCGTTCATAATCAGCATCACGTAGTCCGTCTTCGACGCGCCGATCTGTAGCCCGATGCTCCCGCCGCCCAGGTTGAAGAAGGCCGGGGCGCTCCACCCGCCGCGCACGCGCCGGCTGATGACGCCCTGCCCGCCGCGGCCGCCGATGATGAAGGCGGCCTTGATGACACCGGGGAAGACCGCTATCGCCTCGGCGCGGTCGAGCAGGTTTCTGGGAATCCCGCGCTCGCGCACGGCCATGATCTCGTCGAAGACGCGTGCGGCCCTGGCGGAGCGGCGCTCGGCGTCGTTCAGCCGCTTCGTCCTCTTCTTCTGCGCCGAAGCAGCTGGCACAAAAAGCAGGCCGCAGGCCAGCGCCAGGCCGAGCGCGCAGGCGAACCTTTTCGTTGAATACATTCTTCTCCTCCTCGAAAGATTATTTCTCCCGACCAGCAGCGGCGCGCGGGGAGAAGCTGTGCTTTTGCGTGTCCTTTTGTTGGGCCGAATATTACACCCTGCGGGGCGGGAAATCGAATTGTCTCTCCGGGCGCCGCTGTGCTAAGTTCACCAATCTATGCGACGCGCAATCTACCCAGGCTCGTTCGACCCGATCACCAACGGCCACCTGGACATCATCGAGCGCGGCTGCAAGCTGTTCGACGAAATCATCATCGCGATTCTCGTCAACCCGGACAAGAAACCTTTCTTCACTATCGAGGAGCGCCGCGAGATGCTCCAGCAGGTGGTCACGGAGATCGAGCACAGCTCCTGCCGCCTGACGGTCGAAGACTTCCGCGGCCTGCTTGTGGACTACGCCGTCCAGCGCCAGGCCGACGCCATCGTCCGCGGCATACGGGCCATCTCCGACTACGAGTACGAACTACAGATGGCTTTGATGAACCGCAGGCTTGAGCCGCGCATCGAGACCGTCTTCATGATGCCGGCCGAGGCGTACTCCTACGTCAGCTCGCGCCTCGTCAAGGAAGTGTTCCTGCTCGGCGGCAAGATAGAGGGATTCGTCCCGGCCTCCATAGAGGCGCGGATGCGGAAGAAGCTCGGCCAAAGTTGAAAACCAGGCGTGATATAATCGGAGCGGCGGCTCGAAGAAAGGGTCGTCGAAGAAGCGCAGATAGTTAAGACTTCTCAATCGCGCCGCGCGGCGATTTAAGCTGACATATGATGACAACAAAAACAGCAGCCATCGGCTTCCCCGTCTCCGACAACGTCGCGCGGATGCGCGAGTCCTCGACGATAGCCGCGATGCAGGCCGCCGTCGCCATGCGCGCCGAGGGGCTCGACGTGGTTGACCTCGGCGCGGGCGAGCCGGACTTCGACACGCCAGAGAATATCAAGGAAGCAGCGGCCCGTGCGATGAAGGCGGGCAAGACCAAGTACACGCCGACGGCCGGGACGCGCGACTTGCAGCAGGCCATCATTGATTTCTACGGAGAAAAGTTCGGGGCCGCTTACGAGCGCAACGAAGTGATGGCGACCTCCGGCGGCAAGCAGGCTATCTTCAACGCCGTCGTCACGCTCGTCAACCCCGGCGACGACGTACTTATCACGCAGCCCTACTGGGTGACCTTCCCCGAAATCGTCACGTTCGCTGGCGCAAACGCGGTGGTCATAGAGACCGAAGAGACGGACTTCGTCCTGACGGCCGAGCAGGTCGAGCGTGTACTCACGCCGCGCACAAAGCTGCTCATCCTGAACTCGCCTTGTAACCCTTCGGGCCGCGTCATCCCGCCCGCAGAGTTCCGCCGCATCATGGAGATCGCGGACGAGCGCGGCGTCTACGTCATCTCGGATGAATGCTATCTGCGCTTTGTCTATCCGCCGGCCGAGGTCTTCAGCGCGGCGAGTCTGCCTGCGGAGTTGCGACGGCGGCTATGCATCGCGGGGTCTCTGTCGAAGACGTACGCCATGACGGGCTGGCGCGTGGGCTACTCGCTCGCGCCGGCTGAATGGACGCGCGCGATGCTCAAGGTGCAGGGCCATTCGACCAGCAACACCAACTCCATCGCGCAGGCTGCCGCGGTTGAGGCGTTCACGGGGCCGCAGGATTCGGTCGCGGCGATGCTGAAGGAGTACGGCGAGCGGCGCGACTGGCTGGCGCGCGCGCTCAGCGACATTCAAGGGGTCCGCTGCATCCTGCCGGAGGGCGCGTTCTACGCCTTCCCGGACGTGCGCGGGTGCCTGAAAGGCGAGGTCAAAACCTCCGGCGAGTTCTCAGACCGCCTGCTCATGCAGGAACAGACGGTGGTCACGGACGGCGCGGCCTTCGGTGCGGAAGGTTTTATACGCATCTCCTACGCCACCTCGCTCGACCGCCTCAAAGAAGGTGTCCGCCGCATCAGCCGCGTCGCCGAGAGTCTGGCTTGATAGCCCCGTAGGGGCGCATGAAAATAGCCCAGCACTTCAGTGCTGGGGAACGGTGGCAAAATGAGTTGAGTCCCGTAGGGACGACCGAAACATTCGGCCGTCCCTACGGGACTCAAATTTTTTCTCGCTGCTTTCCCAGCATTGAAGTGCTGGGCTATTTTCAAATGTCCCTACGGGACTCTAGTAGAGGTTGAAGTTGTACTCGATCTGGATGTACTGCGACACTGCGCGCCCGTCCTTCATCGCGGGCGTGAACCTGATCTGGCGGGCCGCTGAGATTGCCCTCTCGGTCAGCCCGTAAGGCAGACTCGACACGGCGCGGATGTTGGTCACCTGGCCGGAGGATGAAAAGACAGCTCTGAGGACGACTGTGCCGGAGACCTGATTCTTGCGAGCTTCTTCCGTGTACTGCGGCTCGGGCCTTGAAAGAATGCGGGCCTTGACGTTGACCTCCTTCGGGCTGAAGGTGCGGTTGTAGTCCATCCCGTTGTCGCCTGTGCCGCCGCCGGAGCCGCCGCCGCCCATGTTGCGGTCGCCGCCGCCCATGTTGCCGCCGCGACCGGGGCCGACGCCCTGGTCTTGACCTTCGCCTATCCCTGCGCCCGTCCCCGTCCCGATGCCGTTGCCTGTGCCAGAGCCCGCGCTGGTCGCCGTTGACTTCGAGCGCGGGTCGCCGAAGCGGTCGTACGGCAGGTTCTTGTAGAGCGCCGGGTCAATGTCTATGCCCGCGGCCGGCAGCATCGGCGGCCTGACCGGAGGCGTCGTCGGAATCTTCGCTGCTATCTCGGACGGCGGAGGGATACGGCCCTGCTGCGGAGGCAAAGTGTCCTGCTGGCCGCCGCCACCGCCGCCGCCGGCCTTCTCGAACTTCGGCTTGGAGCCTTCGCCGCGCCCCTTGTTGAAGCCGACGCGGCCGCCCTCGCCTGTGCCAATCGCTTTGTCCGGCTGCTTCTCTTCCTCTATCTCGGCCGGGATGTCGTCCGGTGTGATGAGCTGCTCGACGATCAAATCGTTGTCGGTCTGCGCCAGCGCCGCCTGTCTCTGCGCGTAGCGCCCGTAGACGACGAACCCTATGACCGCGGTCAGCACCACCAGGAGCGCCGCAGAGGTTCCAATCGCCACCTCTTTTCTGGAGAAGAACCGCCAGACCAGAGAGCCGTAGCCCGCGACGAAGCGCTTGCTATAGCCGAACGGGTCGCGCTTGAATTCGGGCCATGTCAACTCGGAGTGGTGTGCCACTTCTTTCAGCTCGCCCATCAGGCGACGGGTCAGCCCTGTGTCGTCCACGAATGTCAGGTGATATTCGTTCGCTGGCACGAGCGCCGTTGACGCGGACTCCACATGCGCGTGCTGGCCAGCCTCCACCGCGTAGCTCTCGGCCTGGACTGCCGGCTGCTCGGGCATGGGCGGCGGCACAAAGGCGCGCGTCGTCTCGGGAAGAGTTGGTTCGTTTAGGGGGGCGTCCGCCTGCTCGGCGAGCAGCGGCGTGCCGTCAACCGGGCAGAAGCTGAATTTGTCGGCGAACTCTTCCCGACAGGTGGAACACTGTTTCATCTTTATCCTCTGTAGCCGCCAAGGGGAACTGGACTGCTCTCTGGGAAGACTCTTTCCCGGCGGCCTCTCTAACTAACTCTCTAGCGTGGGAACGGGTCCGGGCGCTGCGTCCTGCGCCGGCCCTTTACCAGACTCGCATTATACTACTCTTTGCCGAAGCAGGCACACCGCAGGGCAGAAGCTTCGCTTCGGACGCCCTTTGGATGCGGCTAGAGCCCAAACGGTTGACGGCACACGAGGGCCGCATCTAAACTGTTTTTTCGACAGCTCCCCGTCATCCCGTACTAAAAATGGCCGGAAAATCCGTGCCGCTGTCGTCTCTTTATCATCCCGACCGCCGAATCATGAAATTTCTGACTTTGTCCCTCGGAAAAACTCTACGGGCTGCCGTCCTGCTGGCTCTGGTCACGTCCTGCGTCGGCGCATCCGCGCAGACGCTCCCAGAGCCGCGGCGCGAGCAGCTCCTGAATGGCCTGCGGGTTCTGCTCTGGAACACGCCCGGCTCCGCGAACGTCTCAATCAAGCTGCGCCTGCACAGCGGCTCGGCCTTCGACCTGGGGGGCAAGTCAGGGCTGATGGCGCTCCTCGCCGACGCGCTCTTCTCGGACCCCACGACGCGCGAGTATTTCGTCGAAGAACTCGGCGGGAACGCAGAGGTCACGAGCGACTTCGACCGCATCAACGTGACGCTCACGGGCGACGCACAGAAGTTTGAGCGGATGATAGAGCTGCTGGGCACGGCCGTCATCAGCACGGACCTGAGGCCGGAAGTATTCGAGCGGCTGCGCGACGCGCGCGTCAAGATGGTGCGGGAACTTAGCGTCTCGCCCGCGCTCCTGGCCGACCGCGCCGTCGCCGCGCGCCTCTTCGGCAACTATCCTTACGGCCGCCCCCTTTTCGGCTCGCCCGAAACGCTCGCGCGTGTCGAGCGCGCGGACCTGATGCTCGCGCGCGAGCGGTTTCTCAACCCGAACAACGCGACGCTGGCAATCGTCGGCCCCGTTGACGAGCGTCGCGCCATCCGCGCCCTCAAACAGCTCCTGGGCAACTGGCGCAAGAGCGAGACGATTGTGCCAAATACTTTCCGCCAGCCCGAAGCGCCGAACGCGCGCACGCTCGTCATAGACCTCGCGGGCGCGGAGACCGTTGAGATACGCCTCGCCGCGCGCGGCCTCGCGCGCTCGGACAAGGACGCCGCGGCCGCCACACTGCTCGCGCTCGCGGCGCGCGACCTCTGGCAGGTGCAGCAGCCGGAGCTGGCCAAGACCGCCTACTTCGTGCGCCACGAAGAGCACCAGCTCCCAGGCATCTTCGTCCTCGGCGCGAGTGTGCCAGTTTCTGAGGCCGCCGCGACGCTCAGTAAGGCGCGCATGGTCCTGACGACGCTCGCCAAAGGCGGCGTCACGCCGGAGATGCTCGAACGCGTCCGCGGCGAGGCGTTGGCGGAGTTGACCAAACAGCTTGAGCGGCCGGAGTCCGTGGCGGATTTGTGGCTCGACGCGGACACCTTTCAACTCGCGGCCGCCGACGAGCGGCTGCGCCAGTTGAAGAGCGTGACGGCCGCGGACCTGGCGCGCACGGCCGCGCGTCTCTTCAAGGATGCGCCCGTCGCCTCGGTCGCGGCCGGGCCTGCGACTCGTCTTAAAGCGGACCTGGGCGGCGATGGCAAAGTCGAGGTCTTGGGCGAGGCGGCCCAATCCGCGCCGCCTCCGGCTCCAACGCCCACGCCGGTCGTATCACCAATCAGGAAGCCATAGCCAATTTGCAAATGTATCGCAAGCCGGCTGCAACCATCCTCTCGGCTTAATTCGATTACTGTGCCAGACGACAAGAGCGTTAATGAGAGCGAGCACGCGCGCCGAGTGCGCGAGATGTTCGCCCGAATAGCGAAGCGCTACGATCTTTTGAACCACCTGCTGTCGGGCAACACGGACAAGCGCTGGCGGCGACTTGTTGCGAAGCGGTTGCATGAAGTGTTGTCAATCGAGGGGGCGCGGGCCTTGGATGTGGCCTGCGGGACGGGCGACCTTGCGCTGGCGTTGGCACAAGAGACGGGGTCGCGCGTCGTCGGCACGGATTTCTGCCGGCCCATGCTTGAGATAGCCGCGCGCAAAGCCCTGGCGAATGTTTCATCGGAGATTCCATTCGTCGAGGGCGACGCGCTCAAGCTTCCCTTCGCCGAACGCTCTTTCGACGCCGTCACTATCGCGTTCGGCCTGCGCAATCTGTCGAACGTCGAGACCGGACTCCGTGAGTTGTGGCGTGTGCTGCGCCCCGGCGGGCGCGCGGCGGTCCTTGAATTTTCGCGGCCCGTAGTGCCTGGCTTCCGGGCGCTGTTTCAGTTCTACTTCACGCGGGTGCTGCCACGCGTCGGCGGCACGCTCTCGGGCTCGCGCGGCGCTTACGAGTATTTGCCCGATTCCGTTTCGCGGTTCCCTGACCAGAAGCGGCTCGCAGAGATGATGCGGGAAGCGGGGTTCGTCAGCGTCGAGTATCAGAATCTGACCGGCGGCGTCGCCGCGCTCCACCTGGGGACGCGCCCCGCCGAGTGAACGAGCTTGGTTGCAACGCTGCAACCATTGCATAGCCTGAGGGGTTACGGACGAACTCGTTCGTACACGGTTGTCGGGGCCGCTGTACGGGTAGAGCGCCACGAACCCTTCAGGCTATTCGCTTATCAGTCTAGTTCAAATCTCCTGTCGCTTCTGCGTCTCTCTTTCTGCTATCATCCGCTCCGTAATTTCAAATCAAAATTTTTCGAGAGACTGAGTTTCGCAAGCGTGTCTGCGGAAAGTAACAACACGCCAGAGAGCACGGCCGCGAAGAAGCGCTCCGCCTGGCCTTCGGTGAGGCGCATCCTGCTGGGCGCGCTGCGCCGCATAGCGATGATGGCGCTCGTGGTCTTCACGGTCGTCTCGATTGTCACGCTGCTCATCGAGGCGGTGCCGGGCGATCCGGCCACGGCGATTGTGGGCGCGGACGCGCCGCCCGAGCAGATTGCAAACTTTAACCACAAGCACGGGCTCGACCGCCCGCCGTTCTTCTTCTCCTTCCCGCGCGCCGCCGACGGCGGGCGTCATTTTCAGTGGCACGGGTGGAACAACCGCTTCGTGGACTACTGGCGCAACCTCTTGCGCGGCGACATGGGACTCTCGTTCAGGGGCGACCGGCCCGTGCGCGAACTCATCCTCGAACGCTATCCGGCGACGATTAAACTGGCGCTCGCCGCCATGTTTATCGCCGTCCTGATAGCCATCCCGCTCGGCATCTTCGCCGGCAAGAACAAGGGGACGTGGATAGACAGCGTCTCCTCAGTCGTCGCGCTCATCGGCATCAGCGTGCCCGGCTTCGTCATCGGGCCGCTCCTGGTCTACGTCTTCGCCGTCAAGCTCGGCTGGGTCAGCTCCTCCGGCAACCAGTACCCGGAGGACATCATCCTTCCCGCCATCACGCTCGGCGCGGCGCTCTCGGCCATCCTGACCAGGATGGTACGCTCCTCAGTCATCGAAGAGCTGAACGAGGACTACGTGCGCACGGCGCGCGCCAAGGGTTTGAGCGAGCGCAAGGTGGTCTACAAGCACGTCCTCAAGAACGGGCTCATCCCGGTCGTGACTATCCTGGGCCTACAGCTCGGCGTGCTCCTGGCGGGCGCGATCATCACGGAGAAGATTTTCATCTGGCGCGGCATCGGCACACTGCTTCTGGAAGAAGGCATCGGGAGCCTGGACTACCGCGTCGTACAAGGCTGCGTCCTCGTCATCAGCGTCACATACATCTTAGTCAACTCGCTGACAGACTTGGTCTACCGCCTGCTAGACCCTCGAATCAGGGTCTCGTGAAAAGCAGAATACAGAAGACAGGAGTCAGAAGTCAGAATGGATAAGGCCGCAACCGCATTCACAGATTTTCTTTTCTTCTGACTCCTGTCTTCTGTATTCTGACTCCTGTTCTTATGAATCGTCTCTCTATCTTCGGGTTCGTGGTCGTCGCGGTGCTGGTGCTGGTGGCGGTGTTCGCGCCGCTGATCGCGCGCCAGGACTACGGCGTGACCAATACGGGGATTCGCTACCAGTCGCCGTCAGCCGAGCACTGGTTCGGGACCGACGCGACGGGCCGCGATGTCTTTTCGCGCGTCGTCTACGGGACGCGCATCTCGCTCCAGGTGGGCTTCGCCGTCGTCGTCATCTCGGCGCTCGTTGGCACAATTCTGGGCGCGCTCTCGGGCTACTACGGCGGCTGGATCGACCGCATTATCTCCGGTTACGTCTTCAACGTCTTCCTCGCCTTCCCAGGGCTCCTGCTCGCTATCGCGCTCGTAGCCTTCCTGGGCAAGGGGCTCGACAAGCTGATCCTCGCGCTCTGCGTCATCGGCTGGGTCGGCTACGCGCGGCTCATCCGCGGCCAGGTGCTCAAAGTGCGTGAGTACGACTTCGTTCAGGCGGCGCGGGCGCTGGGCGCTGGCGACCTGCGGATTCTGGTCCGCCACATCCTGCCGAACGCGATTCAGCCGCTCATCGTGCAGGCGAGTTTGGGGATGGCCGGCGCGGTGCTCGCCGAAGCCTCGCTCTCGTTCCTGGGCCTCGGCGTGCAGGAGCCTGTGCCGTCTTGGGGCAAGATGATTGACGAGGCGCGCGGGCTGGAGACGGCCCCGCACGCGCTCATCTTCCCGGCCATCTTCATCGCGCTCACCGTGCTCGCCTTCAACTTCATAGGCGATGGCCTGCGCGAGTATCTCGACCCGAGACAGCGTAAACGATGAGCGCCGAAGCCCCGCCCGTCATCTCAGTCCAGCGCCTCTCGAAAACTTACCCGCAGCCGCTCGCGCGCCTCAAAGAGTTCTTCCGCCGCCCCACGAAGCCGCCTGTGCAAGCGCTCGCGGAAGTCTCCTTCGATGTCCGGCGGGGCGAAATCTTCGGCATCATCGGGCGCAACGGCGCGGGTAAGACCACACTTGCCAAGGTCATCGCCACGCTCGTCCAGCCCACCAACGGCGCGGTCACGGTCAACGGCTTCGACAGCGTGCGCGACGACGAGCGGGTGCGCGCGCAGGTGGGCCTGGCGACGGCCGAGGAACGCAGCTTCTACTGGCGGCTGACCGTCGAGCAGAACCTGATGTTCTTCGCCAGGCTTTACGGCCTTAGCGACTCGCAGGCGCGCCGGCGCATCATCGAGCTGGTGGGCCAATTCGAGTTGAAGGGATTAGTCACGCGCCGCTTCGGCGAGCTTTCGACGGGCAACAAGCAGCGGATGGCGTTTGCGCGCGCGCTGCTCTCGCGCCCGCCCGTCCTGCTGCTTGACGAGCCGACGCGCTCGCTCGACCCGCTGGCCGCGGCGCGCATGCGCGCTCACATCCAATCACTAGCGGGCAATGATCCGCCGGTCACTGTGCTCCTGACCTCGCACAACCTGGCCGAAGTCGCGGAGTTGTGCGCGCGCGTCGCCGTCATCAGCCGCGGGCGCATCCGCGCTCTAGACACGCCCGAAAGGCTGCGCGCCACGCACATGCAGACCGAGCGCGTCGAGCTGAGGTTGCGCGGCGTAACAATCGAGCGTACACGCGAATTGCTCTTCCCAATGGTCGGCCAACTCGAAATCAAAGATGACGGCGCGGCGCTCCGCGTCGCCTTCACACGCGAGAGCGGCGACGAGCAACTCGACGCGGCCGTGCGCGCGCTACAGGAGAAGGGCGCGACCCTCATCTCCTTCGACTCCGAGCGCGCCACGCTATTAGACGTGCTGGAAGCTTACGAGCAAGAGGAAGAGGAGGCGTGATGTTCAAAGCCGCCACACTTTTCCTGCGACGCGTGCGCGCCTTCGTGGCGCGTGATTTTCAGTTGGCCGTCAGCTACCGGCTCGACTTTTTCATGCGCATCCTGACGATCCTCTTCGTCGTCACGACCTTCTACTTCATCTCGCGCATCTTCTCGGGCGACGCGACCGCCTTCTCGCAGTGGCGCGACCCGCTGGCAGCGTGGGTCACGGGCCTCGCCGTGCTCAACTATTTCATGACGGGGTTTTCGAGCCTCGCCAACGCCATTCGCAACGAGCAGATGCAGGGGACTTTGGAGAGCGTCCTGCTCTCGCCCATCAGCGTGCCGACGGTCGTCGTCGCCAGCTCGGCCTGGGACCTGCTGTTGGCGACGTTCCACTCCTCGCTCTACTTCATCTTCGGCTGGCTCCTCTTCGGCGTAGAGTTCCGCGGGAATTTTCTGCTCGCGCTCGTCTTCCTCTTTTTGACGACGCTCGTCCTGGCCTGCCTCGGCATCCTCTCCGCGAGTTTTGCGATGGTCTTCAAGCGCGGCGACCCGTTCGCCATCCTGCTCGGCACGGGCTCGGCCCTCTTCTCCGGCGTCTTCTTCCCGACAGAGCTTTTGGGCCAAGGTTTTGGCACAGTCTCGCGCCTGCTCCCGCCGACCTACGGCCTCGACGGCATCCGCCGCGTGCTCATCGAAGGCCAGGGGCTGGCGCAGGTGAGCGGCCCGCTCGTCACACTCTTCGTCTTCCTCGCCCTCCTGCTTCCCTTCTCGCTCTGGGTCTTCTCGCGCGCCGTCCGCCGCGCCAAGCGCGAAGGCAGCCTGATACAATACTGAAGCAGTGGTCAGTGGTCGGTGGTCAGTGGTCAGTAAATAAAAAGCCGCTGAGCATCGCTGAATTTTTTGTTTTAAACTGACCACTGACCACCGACCACTGACCACTTATGTTGCGAGTCTCTTACACACCGCGGTACTACGCAGACATAGGCGAGGGCCACGTCTTCCCCATTCGTAAATTCGAGTTGGTGCGCGACCAGTTGTTGCGCGAGGGGACGCTGCGCCCGGCGGACGTGGTCGAGCCGCAGCCCGCGCCGCTGGCGGACGTGCTGCTCGTACACACTGACGACTACGTGACGCGGCTGCGCGCAGGCACACTGACGCCGCGCGAAATCCGCCGCCTGGGGCTGCCCTGGTCGAAAGCCTTAGTGCGCCGCTCGTTCCTGGCCGCGGGCGGCACGCTCAACGCCGCGCGCTGGGCTTTGACAGAAGGCGTCGGCTCGAACCTGGCGGGCGGAACGCACCACGCCTACCCTGACCGCGGCGAGGGTTTTTGTGTCCTGAACGACGTGGCGATTGCGGTTCGCGCGCTCAGGCGCGACCAGTTGATACGGCGCGCGGCAATCGTGGACTGCGACGTTCACCAGGGCAATGGCACGGCCGCGATTTTCGCGGACGACGCGGAGGTCTTCACCTTCTCTATGCACGGGGCCAAAAATTATCCGCTCTTCAAGGAGCGCTCGACGCTCGACGTGGAGTTGGCAGACGGGACGGGCGATGAAGAGTACCTGGAAAAACTGGCGGCGAGCCTGCCGCGCGTCTTCGCTCACAGGCCCGACATAGTCTTCTACCTGGGCGGCGCGGACCCGTACAAAGGAGACAAGCTCGGCCGCCTCGCGTTGACGATTGCAGGCTTGCGTGCGCGCGACGAGTTGGCGCTGACCGAATGTCGAGCGCGCGGCGTCAGCGTTGCGACCGTCATGTCCGGCGGCTACGCCCAGGACATCGACGACACGGTGGAGATTCACTGCAACACGATCAGGGCCGCGCGCGCCGTCTTCGACGCGGCAGGGCATGAAGCCAACGCGCAGCCTGCCTGAACCCTTTCAAGGCCGTTCTGCTTTCCGACGGCGTTTGCCCTATAATCCCGGCCTGAATGCGAATCTGGCGGATCATCAAATTCACGTCGTACGTCCTGGTCGGAGTTCTGCTGGGCTGGCTCATCTACGAGTGGCTCACGTTCCCGGACCTCACGCGCCTCAGAGACCAGAACCCGGAAACGACGGCGATGATCGAGGCGCGTGCGCGCGAGGCTCGTGCGCGCGGCGAGCAGCCCAGGCGCGTGCAGGTCTGGGTTCCCCTGGAGAAGATTTCGCCGCAGTTGCAGCGCGCCGTGCTCGCGGGCGAGGACACCAATTTCGCCACGCACAAGGGCTTCGACTACGAGGCCATCCGCAAAGCCTACGAGCAGGGCCAGAAGGAGGTGGCGAAGGAGGCCGGCGAAGACCAGTCGAGCTGGTTCCCTGACTTCTCAGCCTTCAGGCGCGGCGGCTCCACCATTTCGCAGCAGCTCGCCAAAAACTTGTACCTGTCGAGCGAGCGCTCGATCACGCGCAAAGTCCGCGAGGCCGTCATCACCTACTTCATGGAGCGCACGCTCACGAAGCGCCGCATCCTCGAACTCTACCTCAACGTCATAGAGTGGGGCGACGGCGTCTACGGCGCGGAGGCGGCCGCGCAGACCTACTTCCACAAGCCCGCCTCTGCGCTGACGAAGAACGAAGCCGCGTTTCTCTCCGCCATGATTCCAAGCCCGCTCAACATCTTCAGCCCTTACAAGAACCCGCGCCGCCTCGCGCGCCGCCAGAAAATAATCTTGCGCGGGATGCCCTACGTGAAGCTGCCCGAGGGGACTGGATAACGAAGTTCTGATTCCCGCCTTTAGGTAGTGGGTCAGTTTGGAGTTGAGTGTGCTGCGCGTCGGACTCACCGCAGAGACGCAGAGAGCGCAGAGGGGGCGCAGAGGCTTGAGTCAAGCCTCTGCGCCCCCTCAGCGTCCTCTGCGTCTCTGCGGTGAACGCCGCTTGAGCACACACTCTTCTTCAACCTGAACCACTACCCGCCTTTAATATGATTGATTCTGCGCGCGGGCAGGTTCTATAATCTGGCCGACCATCCACCTCGCATAAGATTTATCTCTTTTCAGCACGTCCCTCGCAATGCAGTCCCCTCTTCGGCGGCAGGCGGAAAGGACTGCATCAACACTCACCTGCGGCCTACCTCAAAGGAGATAATCATGAAGAGAAGAAAAGGCGTGAAGGATGAAGCGCCAGGAGCCGACGCGGATACCGCCGGGCAGAAGAAGGGGTGGACGCGACGGCGCTTCCTTGAACGAGTCGGCCAGGTCGGAGGCGCGGCGGCCCTTTACGAGACGATGACCGCGCTCGGCCTGATTAATGTGCCAGAAGCCTGGGCCGGTCCGCTCCAAATTCCGCAGGGCACAGGTGATGGCAAGTCCGTCATCATCCTCGGGGCCGGCATCGGCGGACTGACCGCGGCTTACGAGCTGACGCGCGCGGGCTACAGATGCCAGATTCTCGAATCACAGGCCCGCGCCGGCGGGCGCAACTTCACGGCGCGGCGCGGGACCGTCGTCGTCGAGGAGAGCGAAGACGATAAAGGCAAAAAAGTCATCACCACGCAGGAGTGCAAGTTCGACGAAGGCTTGTACATGAACATGGGGCCGGGCCGTCTCCCTTATCACCACAGGCGTGCGCTGCACTACTGCCAGACGCTCGGCGTCCCGCTTGAGGTCTACGTCATGGAGACGATGGCCAACCTGTTCCAGACCGACAGGGCTTTCAAGGGCGCTCCGCAGACAAGGCGTGCAATCGCCAACGACACACAGGGCTACGTCGCGGAGCTGCTCGCCAAGGCGGTTCGCAAGAACGCGCTCGACGAAGACCTGAGCGCCGAAGACAGCGACAAGCTCGTCTGCCTGCTGAAGGTTTATGGCGACCTGGGGCAGAGCGACAACCCCTCTGGCGGCCCGTGCAAGCTGTGCGGGGGCACGCACGCAGTCTGCAAGACATGTAACGACAATTGCCTGGGCTGCGCCAGTTGCAATAAAGACTGCCCCACCTGTTACGAGTTCAGCGGCACGACCCGCTCCGGCTGCAAAGAGCCGCTGACGGTCAGGACGGCGTGTCTGCCCGAACCCAAGCTCAGGCTACAGGAACTGCTCCGCTCGGAGTTCTGGCGCTACCGCTTCTATCAGCCCTCGGACTACGAGTGGCAGCCGACGCTGTTTCAGCCGGTCGGCGGCATGGATCAGATCGTCGAGGGCTTCAAACGCAAGGTCGGACACCTGATCATTTATCAGTCAGAGGTGATAGACATCAAGGTTCAGGCGGACGGCGTTGGCGTCATCTACCGTAACAAGCTGTCCGGCGACAGGTGTCCCATCAAGGCCGACTACTGCATCAGCAACATCCCGCTCCCGATCTTGCGGGGAATCTCGAACAATTTTACCGACGAGTACAAAGCGGCCATCCAACAGGCGCGCTTCGCGCCAACGTGTAAGCTCGGCTGGCAGGCCAACGACCGCTTCTGGGAGTCGGACAAGTACCAGATTTACGGTGGCATCAGTTACATTGACCACCCGATCACGCAGATGTGGTATCCGTCGAGCGGCTACTTCACGCAGACGGGCACGCTGACAGGCGTCTACAACTACGACGACAACGCCAGGGCCTTCGGCAAGATGAACCTGGAGGAGCGCATCAGGCTCGCGCGCGAAGGCGGGAGCAAGCTCCACGCCGAGTTCAGGAACCAAAGAATTGTGCCATCGAACCTGGCGCTCTCCATCGCCTGGCAGAACATTCCTTCAGAGGGCGGCGGCTGGGCCGAGTGGGACTCCGACAATACCGCCGACGCGAATGCTTACAACGAGCTGCTCGAACCTGACGGGAAACGCTTTTTCGTCGTCGGGGATCAGGTCTCGACCCTGCCCGGCTGGCAGGAAGGGGCGATGATGTCCGCCGAACACGTCGTCGGGCAGATCACAGGCATCATCCCGCTCACCGTGCCCGACATCCAACGCGCGCCACACACGCGTCGTCTGGTTCAAGGCAGGTTCTGAGACTAAGAGCGCTTCGCCGGGCGCAGGGCTGTGTGAATGGCCCAGAGGGCGGCGGAGATGATGAGCAGCGTGCCGAGGGCGCGAATCACGAACGCGATAGAGGCCGTCTGCCCGAGCAGGCCGAGGCGGTCGAGCATGAAGTTCCAGTCGTGAATCGAGTTGTCGCCGCCGAGCAGCGGGAGCTGCGTCACGACCGAATCCGCAGCGTAGACAGAGACGTTGAGCAGACTCTCGCCGGCCCAGAAGAGC
The DNA here is from genome assembly GCA_963848875.1 of uncultured Acidobacteriota bacterium. Taxonomy (GTDB): domain Bacteria; phylum Acidobacteriota; class Blastocatellia; order Pyrinomonadales; family Pyrinomonadaceae; genus QHXM01. Next base: position 1,314,786 of record CAWKFJ010000003.1, on the reverse strand, counting down.
ACCAGCGTACACGAGTAAGGTTTCCGGTTGAAGTAGAAGTAGCCGGCGAAGACCAGCGGGACGATGACCTGAAAAAGCGAGCCGCCCGCGACCGCGAGAAACTCGCCGAAGGGGCTGAAGACGATGTGGCCCGCTTCGTGTATGACGAGGTTGACGCCGTCTATCAGCCGCCAGTTGTCAGGGTGCGCCGCGGCCCAGAGGAAGTAGGCCGCAGCCACGGCCGCGACTCCAAGCTTGACCTTGTCGGCGGGCAAGGGCTGTTGGGGTATGCGTTCGAGTCTGGAATTCATTTCGGGGAAACAGAACGCCCCGGCAGGACAACAGGGCCGCGTCTGGCGCGGCGTGAGTCCTGCCGGGGCTTTGAGGGTGAAAGCGGTCAGAGACTGCTAGACCGCGAACTCGCGCGCCAGTTGTAACTCCGCCTTGCGCAGCTCGAACCGCCCGCGTCCGTAGTTGCCCTCGGGCTTGAGCGCGAGCAGGACGAAGTAGTCCGGCGAGAACTGGCGCATGACGACGACCGCGCCTTCGAGCTGGACGACCAGCTCGCGCAGGGCTCCGAGGCCCGTGTCCGCGCCCGTCCGCTGTGCGTTGCGGACGAGCGAGGTCAGCTCGGCGGCCGCCACGTCTAGATTGGCGTCCTCCGCCTCGCGGCTCATCACACGCTCGACGGCGATGCCGTCCGTGCCCATGATCATCGCGCCGATGCTGCCATCGGTGCGCTCGATGATCGCTTCGAGTGCTTGCTTAAACATCGTCGCTCCTCCTCTCGGCGCTTACGGGCGCGTGCTGAGTCCCGTCGGCCGCGCGGACTGGCCCTGCGGGACGGGGGCGGGCTGCTGGATGACGGGCTGCGTCAGCGGCTGGCCCGAGGTCCCCGGATTCTGCGACGGCACGCTCTGCTGATCTTGCAGGTTGGTCGGCGTCGGCGTGTTGGTCGAGGGGTTGCCGGGCGTGACGGGCTGGATGATGGTCGTCGTGCGCGTGCCCGAGCCGATGGTGCCCGCGGTCGGGCGGCCCAGGTAGTCCGGCCTGTAGATGCGCGGCGTGATGAAGAAGAGAATCTCGTCGGTGCCGCGCGTGATGAGTTTGCGCTTGAAGAGGTTGCCGATGATCGGCACGCTGGCGAGGCCGGGCGTGCGCTGCTGCGTGTTGCCTTCGATGTCGATCAGCACGCCGCCCATGACGGTCGTCCCGCCGTCGGGCACGAGCACTTCCGACTGCATGCGCTGCGTGTTGATGCCGGGGACGCCGCCGACGGCGATGCCCGTGTTGATGGTGTTGTTCTCCAACGTGACGCGCAGGACGACCGTGCCGGCGTCCGTGATCTGCGGCGTGATGGAGAGCCGCAGCGGCACGGAGACGAAGGTCGTCGTCACGACGCCGAGCGCGCCCGTCGTCTGGACGGGAATCTGCGTCCCGCTCTCGATCTGGGCCGGGCGGTTGTTGAGGGCCGTCACGCGCGGCGTGGCGACCGTCTTGGCCTGGCCCTTGGTCTCGGCGGCAGTGACCAGCAGGCTGATCTGCGCGGTGCCGAAGATGCCCGTCGTCAGGCCGATGACCGTGTTCGGGCTGGCCGCGCCGAGCGTGCCGGACGGCTGCGGGGTGTTGAGCAGCCCGCCGGGTACGCCGCCCGCGACGTTGCCGGGGGTGGTGACGCCTCCGCCCCCGCCGCCCGCGGCGCCGGACGAGTTGGGCAGCGTGGTGAAGGTGCCGAGGCCGCCGCGGCTGAGGTTAGAGGCCGAGAACGCCAACTGGGCCCCGAGGTCGCGGCTGAAATTGCGCGAGGCGATGACGATGCGGGTCTCGATCTCGACCTGCGGCTCGGGCTGGTCGAGGATGGCGACGAGCTGGCGGATGGCCTCTATGTTCTCGCGGACATCCGTCACGATGAGCGTGTTGCTGCGCCCGTCAACTTCGATGGCCCCGCGGCGCGAGAGCCTGCGCTGGATGATGGGAAGCAGTCCCTGGTCGCCGCCGCCGCCCGTGGCGTCGCCGCCCGCGCCGCCCGAGAAGCTCAGGTTGGTCGCGCCGCCGGCGAACCCGCCGGTCGAGCCCGCCGCCTGTGCCAATGTGCCAGAAGCGCGCGCATAGTTGAGACGAATGAACTCGGTGACGAGCGGCGAATTGTCCAGCCGCGCGTCGTTGATCTTCTGCTGCGAGGCCGCCTCGGTCGCCAGGACTTCGATGGTCGCGATGCGGAGGATGTTGCCGTTGGCGTCAACGCCGAGGCGGTTGGCGCGCAGGATCGCGTCGAGCGCCACATTCCAAGGCACGTCCGTGACGTTGACCGTGACGGGGACGGCCCCGACCGAGTTGTCTATGACGAAGTTAACGCCGTACTGCTCGGTGATGTAGTTGAGAATGTCGCGGATGTCTGCGTTGACGACGTTCAAGTTGATCGGCTCGCCGACGAAGCCTGGGCGGCCGTACTGTTCGCCCTGCGTCTGCTGACCGTCCTGCGACGGGCTGATCTGCACGGTCGTCTTCGGCGTGGCCTTCGGCTGCGGCTCCTGCTGGGCCGCGCTCGCGTCTTCGGCGTGCGCCGCCTCAATAGTCTTCGGCGCGGCGTCAACCGCCGGCGTCAATTCCAGCATCAGGCTGTTGTCCGCGAGCTTCGAGCGTTCGCGCGCAGGGGCGAGCAACGCGACTTTCAGCCGCGCAGACATGTCCTGCGGCCCACGCAGCTCGCGCTCGACGACGACGGTGGCGACGAGAGGCGAGCGGACAGAGTAGCTGTCGGCCAGGCGCGAGGCGTCCGTGCCCGGCAGGTTGAGCATGATGGTGCGCGCGTCGGGCCGGGAGACGGAGTAGGCCATGGGGGCCGTGCCGTAGATGTTGATGAGCGTGGAGGAGCCGGAGGTGTAGGCGCTGACGCTGGTCGCCACCGGCTGAGCTTTTGCGCCCGCGAAGGCGGGCCAGGAGAGCGTGCTCACCAGGAGGAGAACGAGCGCTCCTCGCGTGGTGGCTGCGGACAGGTGTTGAAACATATTCCCTCCTTAAGGGAAGCCAGGGGGCCACACTCCCCGCCACGCGCTACGCTCGTTAACCTTCTCTTGAGAGTTTTGAAGCGCGCGCCGCACAAAGCGGAAGCTTGGGGCCCGGTGGATTGTCAAACTGCGCGCACCCGATAAAGCTCAAGGCTGTCGGGGCCTGAGTTGCTATCTGAGTGCGCGCTCTGTGGTCGAGTGGGATGAAGGGTCGCGGACCGTTTCGTTCGGGCTCAGGCCCCCGACTCTAGCGGCCGCGGCCGGAACTTTACGGCTGTTCGGGGGCGGGGGCCTTGTTGTCAGACTCGGCCGGAGTGGCAGCGACGGTCGCGGTCCCGCTCGCGCCGTTGTCGGTGGCCGCCTTGGTGACGGTCAGCGAATCGATGACGGCGTTGGGCTGGCGCAGCGGCTTGTTCTCGACGGTCTTCTCGACGCGGCCGTCCGTCCAGCGCGTCTCGCGGCGGAAGACCAGGCGGTCCTCCTCGATGGCGACCAGTTGGCCGTTGAAGAACGTCTCGCCGGGATAGATGACGTAGGAGAGCTTGATGGGCGTCGCCTCGATCATCGCCGCGTAGCCGCGCGGCGTGCGGAAGATGCCGGTCACCTGCATCTCGTTCAGCAGCAGCGCGGTCGTCGGCTTAGGCGCGGGCAGTTGGCGGTTCATCGCCGCCTGCTTCTGCGCCTTGTAGCTCTCGATGCGCTCCTGGATGCTCGGAATCGGGGCCGGCACAGGCACGTTGGTGATCTTCTTCTTCTTGGCGGGCGGGCTGTACTTGGCGAACGGGTCGCGCAGGCCGCGGCCCTTCGCGGACTCCGCTTTGCCGCTCTCCTGGGCCGAGACGTTCGACGCGGGGCCGAAGACCGTGAGCGCGCCCAGCAGGACGAGACCGCTGATGGCGTAACGAATCATGTGTGCGTAGTTCCTCATGGTGTTCTCTCTCGGAGACGACCGCCCTTCGCAGGCGGATTTAGTTAAAACTACCCCTTACTTGGCGGGTGCGGGCGGCTGGGCCGGCGGCGGAGCCGGAGCGCCAGCGGCGGGCGCGGGCGTGCCGGGCTTCGGCGCGGGCGGGGCCGCGGCCTGCTGAAGAGACTCGGCCGAGACGTAATAGGCCGTCAGCTCGAAGCTGGCGTCGATGGTCTTGTCCTTGGCCTGCTTCTCCAACTGCTTAATCTCGAAGTTCGAGATCGAGACGATGCGCTGGTAACGCGCCATCAGCTCAAAGAACTCGCGCAGGCTTGAGAACGAGCTGGTGACGCCGACAGAAATCTTCTTGCCGTTGTAGAAGTCCTCCTGGAAGTCGTCCTTCGGCGAGAAGCTCTTGAGAACGAGCCGCGCGTTGTGCGCGCGATCCTGGATGCCCTGGAGGACGTTGGTCAGCTCGCGCTGCTCGGGCAGGAGCGCTTTGAGGTCGTCGTACTCCTGCTGCTTGTCCTGGTAGAGAGCTTTGAAGTTGGCGAGGCGCTGCGAATCGACCTGCGCGGTCGCGTTCTTCTGCTTGAGCGCGGTCACCTCATCCTGAAGCTGCACGACCTCTTCGTGCATTCCCTTGGTCATGAAGTACCAGAAGCCCGCGTAGAGGACGACGGCGACGCCGCCGAAGATGGCGAGGCGCAAGTACCAGGGCATTTCATGCAAGTTTCCAATTTTCATTTCGACTTCTTCCCTTCGGCGCGCGTGGCCACTTATTTCTGCGCGATCTGATTGGAGGGGGCCGGCTGTCCCGCAGGCTGTGGGCTTTCCGGCACGAACGTACACTTGATGGTGAAGGCCACGACCTCCGGTTTGGGCGCGTCCTTGTCTTCGGGGGTCGCGGGAGCGGCGGCCGCGCCTTCAGTCTTCTCTTCGACCTTCACCGCCTCGCGCTTCGTCTCGATGCTCAAGTCCTTGAAGAGCCCCGAGGAGAACTCCAGGCTCTTGGCGAAGTTCGTCACGGAAGCCTCGGTCGGCGACTCGCCCTTGATGGTCAATTGTGTGCCATTTTGCTCGACGCTCTTAAGGTAGAGGCCGGGGATGCTGTCGAAGCGCAACTTGATCTCGCGCAGGACCGCGCCGGGTCCCTGCTGCGACGCGCGCAGCTTCTGAATGGCGTCGATGCGCGCCTGGATGTCGTTCGTCTTCTTTTCGAGGTCGGCGCGCTCCTTGTTGACGGCGACCATCTGCGCCTGGACGCGCTCCTGCTCGGCCTTCTCCGCCTGCGCAGTGTCGCGCGCGCTCGACGAGCTGTAGTAGTCGTAGAGCATCCCGGCCGTGAGCAGGCCGAAGACGACGAGCGCGAGCAGCAGAGTCTGCATCCGCGGGTTCGCCACCTTCTGCTCGACGGCGGCCACGCCCTTAGACCTGTCGGTCACTGAATCTAACAGGTTGACTTTGATCATTGTGCGTCCACTCCCCTCAAAGCGAGACCGACGGCCACGGCCATCTCCGGCACGACCTCGCGCATGTAGTCCGGGTCGAAGCGCCTCGCGTCAACCTTAATCCGGCGGAACGGGTCGAACACCTCGACGGATATCTCGAAGCGGTTGGCGAGGTATTCGGGGAACCCGGCGAGCTTTGAGCCGCCGCCCGAAATCAGAATCTTCTGCACCGTCCCGTCGCCGTCCTCGGCCGTCGCGCGGTAGAAGTCCATCGTCTTGGAGATTTCCAGGGCCAGGATGTCCGAGACCGTCTCCATAATCTGCTCCAGCCCCTGCACGTCTTTGCCGTCCGGCGCAGGCATCCCGCGCTTGACCGCCTCGGCCTCGTCAAACGTCAGGTCGAACTCCTTCTGGAGGAGGCCCGTGTACTGGCTGCCGCCGACCGAAACGTCGCGGGTGAAGACGGAGCGGTTGCCGTTCAAGATGTTGATGTTCATCGTGGCCGCGCCGATGTTCAAGAGCGCCACGATCTCGCCGGGACGCGGCTCGTAGTTGACCTCGTAGCAGTTCTGGAGGGCGAAGGCGTCAACGTCGATCACCGCGGGCTGCTTGCCTGCGAGCTGGATGGCCTGTTTGACGTTGGCGATCTTGTCGCGCTTGCAGGCGGCCATCAAGACGTGGAGCGCGTTGGGCGAGGAGCCGGTCACCTGATAGTCCAGGCTCACGTCGGCGATGTCGAAGGGGATGTGCTCCTCGGCGTGCCACTCGATTGACTCTTCCAGCTCGTCGGCGCTCATCTGCGGGACGACGATGTTCTTGACGATGACGGAGTGGCCGCTGACGCCGGCCGCGATCCGGTCGGTCTTGATCTGATGCTCGCGGAAGATGTTCGTGATGACGTTCGAGACGTCATTCAATTCCATGATCTGCCCGTCAACGATGGAGTCGGTCTGAAGGTTTTCGTAGCCGAGGCTGACGAGCTGGAGCTGGCCTGGCTTGCCCTGCAACTCGACGGCTTTGACGGAGCTGGAGCCGATGTCCACCCCGACCAGATTCTTTTTGCCGAAACCTCTTTTCAACATGATCTACTCTTTTCCTCTCGACACCGAAGATTGCCTGCGATGAAGTTGCCGCAAACGCAGGCGCGCCTTACGCGCTCTGGTGAGTTTGGTAGTCTTCGTCTGCGGTATCTGGCTAGCGGGTTTCATTGTGGTCTCGACGCGACGAATGTCCATGATCTAATGGTGCTCGGGCGCGAGTGACGCCCAAGAGTCAGGGGGAGATACGGGGTTTGAACATCTCGGGTGCGAGCGTCGAAGTCAAAACGAATGAGAAAGCGGGAAGGACAAGGCGAAAGGTCTTTTCGCAAGATTGGCCGTCACACTTCGGCAGCCCGGCCGAGTCGGCTTTCCCGACTCCCGTTGGCTTTGCGGCCCCCACTCGCGTGGGGTGTGCCTTTATCGGTTGACTTTCAAAAGGCGGCTCGGTCGAAAGCCTTCGGAATTCGCGCCGCGCCCTGCTCTACGGAATCAAAAGGGCATCGCAGCCCTTATGCTTGGCGGTCTCAGAACCACCGTCGAAGTTAGGTTACAACAGTGGCCAACCATTGTCAATCGCTATTTTTGATTGTTTAACCCGCAGGTAGAGAAGAGAATAAGTCAGTAATCTGGTGAGGATTCGGGCAGTTCTGCGGGTTTTTCTGGAATTGCGCCGCTTTCCTTCCAGGATTGTCAGTCGGCCAGGACTTCGTAGATTTCCAGTGTGGGACGGCCTTCGGCGAGGCCGGGCGACTGTTTGCGGTGGGCCGAGATGAAGGCTTCGGATTTCGTCCACGCCTCGAAGTCGGCGCGCGATTTCCAGCGCGTCATGACGACGTAGGTACGCCCCTCGGCCGGGCGCAAGACCTGTAAATCGACGAAGCCGGGCATCTGGTCTACGGCGCGGTTGCGCTCCCCGAAAGTCTGCTCGAACTCCTGCTCGCGCCCCTCTGCCACAGGGATGCGGTTCATCACGACGACCATCGCCGGCTTCTCTTCTTTATTCGTCAGCAAGTCCTTGATTGATTGCATCGGCCGCGCGCCTCCTCAGCGCTCGCTAATTCTCTTCACGTCGTCGTTATCCTCGTCTTCCCTGGCCGCGCCGCGCTTGAGTTTGACTGTCTTGGCCGGGATGCCGACCTTGATGTGGTAAGGCTCTACGTCCCTGGTCGTGACTGCGGAGGTTCCGACCATGGAGTGCTCGCCGACCTGCGTGCCGGCCAGCACGGTCGCGTGGTAGGTGATGCGCGCGCCGTCGCCGATGCGTGTCTTGAGGTTGTAGACCTTGTGTATGTCTTCGATGTCGTGCGTGTGTGAGTAGATGTTGGCGTAGTCTGAGATCGAGACGTTGTTGCCGATCTCTATCCCGCCGCGGTCGTCGAGCAGGACGTGGCGATGGATGACGACGTTGTCGCCGAACGACAGGTTGTAGCCGTAAGACCACTCGACAAAGTGCCAGCACTTAAAATTCTCGCCGACGCGGCGGAAGATGAGGGGCGCGAGCATCCGGCGGAAGCGGTGGCCGAGGTGCGCGTTTTGGCCCAAGGGCGAGCGGTCGTACATCTGCCAGAGCCAGATGAAAGGCTTGCGCTCACTGTAAGCCTGGGCGTCAATGTCCGTGTAATACTCTGGCTCCGTGGTGACGTTGCGCGGGTCGAAGGTGTGGAGGACGGCGCGCGCAGAGGGCGACAAACTCGCCGGGTCGGGCGCGCGTCCGGCCCCGTAGTAGAGTTCGTAGAGGGTGTCGCGGACGACGTCGTTCGGGTCGCGCTGCCCGTCCGTCAGCGCGCGGCCGAGGCTCTCCAGGAATTCGTCGAAATCTGTCTCGGCCTGCGACTGCGGGCGTAGCTCTCTGTAAGCCATACGCGGTTCGTCCTCCCGGACTGCACAAAACGAAGACCTGTGCGGCGCTGCCTCGAATTGAAGGTTAATGAAATCAGGAATAAAAGTATCACAGTCATCTGACCTCATCAACGTGCGGCCTGCTTGCCTGCCGCCTGACACAGACGCTACGATGCAGGCGGGATGAAATTTCTTCGTAAAGCACTTCTGATCCTTCTAGCCCTGCTCCTCGTCCTGGCCGTCTGGGTCTGGTGGAACTACCCGCGCAAGGTGAACATGACGGCCTACGTCCCCGCCGACACGCTCGTCTATCTGGAAGCCAACGACCTGCCGGACATCGCCACCAGCATCATCAACACGGACGCCTGGAAGGCGTTGGCTCCGGCCGCCGGCATCAGGTCGAACCTGGGGAACCTGGGCTGGCTCAGCCGGCTGGCCTCCTGGACTGGAATTGGGCCAGCCGACGCCGTCGTCCTCTCGCGCGCACAGATAGCCGTCGCCGTCCTCAATCTGGAGGCGGCCGACGCAGGCGACACGCTGAAGATCAAGCCCGTCTATGCGGTCGTGGTCGAGAGCCACACGGGCGAGGGGCGTTTGCAGAGCGCGGTGGAGAAGCGCGTAGGCGAGTTCGCGGGCCGCGCGTACGGCGAGCCGCGCGTCGTGACGAAGGAGGTCTGGGGCGCGAAGGTCACAACGTGGAGTTCGCCAGACGGCGCGCGTCGCATCGTGGCCGCCGTGACGGGGAGCCTCGCCGTCATTGGCAACGACGAGTCGGCCGTACAGGCTTGCCTCGCCGTTCGCCGCGGCGAACGCCCGAGCCTCGAAGGCAGCCCGCGAGTCGAAGAGATGCGCAGGCGCGTGGGCGGCAATGGCGGGCTCGCCTTCGGTTACGTCTCGCCGGAAGGCGCGGCGCGGCTGCTTGAGATGGCGACCGCCGCCTACGCCGGGCAGATTTCGTCGGACCCGCGGGCGCAGAGCGCGGCGGCCAGCATGTTGCCGCCACTCGCCAAAAAAATCCTGGGCGGCGCGGGATGGAGCGCGCGCCCCGCCGAGGGCGGCATAGAGGACCGCTACTTCCTCGCGCTCGAAAACGGCGTCGCGGAGAGGCTGCGGCCGGCCCTGGGCGCTCGGCCCGACGGGGCTGCGACCTCAAACGAACTGTTACCGGCGGATACCTATTCCCTGTCGCGCTACAACTACGACGACCCGGCGCGGGCCTGGCGCGGCCTGAACGACGCCATCGTCTCGCAGGCGGACGCGCTCGGCTCCATCCTCATCACGCGGCTGCTGGCCGCCTCGCTCAAGCCCTACGGCATAGAAGAGCCGGACAGCTTTCTGCGGGCCATTGGCCCAGAAATAGTGACGGCGCGGCTGGACGACTCAGGCTCAAACACTGTGACGGTCGTACAGGTGCGCGACGAAAAGACTCTGCGCGATTTTCTGGCCCGGCGCATCGGCGCGAAGCCGCGCGTCGAAAACATCGGCGGCGCTGAGCTGCTCATCTCCGACAACGAGAGGAAGGACGCCGCCAGCTTCGTCGGCGGCTATCTGGTCATGGGGACGGCCGAGAACCTGCGCCGCTGCCTGGAGGCGCGCGCCGCCAGGCGCACGCTCGCCGCCGACGACGATTTCCAGCGGACGGCGCGGCTGGGCGCGGCTGAAGGCCCCACGAACGTCGCGACCTTCACAGAGGACGACGCGCCCGCGCGGACTTTCATCACGGCTCTCGCCAATCAACGCGGGGTGCGCGAGCGCCCCTTGAACGCCGCCCAACTCGAAGAGGCGCTCAGTCAGTTGCGCTACGCGGTCAGCGAGACGCGCCTGGCCGACCGCGGCTTCGAGAGAAGAACGCGCTCGTCGTTCGGGCAGTTCGGCTCACTCGCCTCGCAGTTCGCCCCGGCCGACGACACGACCGCCGAGGCACGCTGATCAGTCTTGCAGTTCGGGGTAATCGAAGGGGTGGTTGATGAGAACGGCGCGCATGTTGACCTGGCTGCTGAGGGCTTCCAGGTAGGCCGTGAAGCGGTGCAGGACGGGGGCCATTTCGCCGCGCCGGCGCGCGACGTCCACTTCTTCCATGAAGCGCTCGCAGGCTTCCCAGTCCTTGAACATCAGGTAGCGCAGGCTCCCGTCGCGGAACCAGGCGAGCGTGTTGAGCAGGCGTTCGACCGTTTCGGGCTCCCGCTCGCAGCGCCTGACAAGTTGCAGGAGCGTCCACAGGTCACGGCGGAGCGCGAGCGACTGGCCCAGCCGCGTGCGGAACGCGTCGAAGAGTTGCGCGCCGTCGAGGGCCGGGTTGAGGACCTGCGCGAGGCCGGCCACGGACTGCTGGAAAGAGTCGCGCAGCAGCCCGTGCGCGTTCTCCACCCTGGCGTAAATCAGAGGGGCCTGCGGGACCGCGGAGAGGCCGACCAGCTCGTGCGCGAAGACCTTGCGCAGTTCCATGGAGATGGCGTAGCTCGTGCTGTCGAGCGCCTCCAGGACGTGCTTGTCCAGCCCGTTGTCACTCATCGCGCGCGCCTTGATGAATTCGGTCAGCGAGCGCGCCTCCTCGTGGACGAGCGTGAAGATGGGCAGCGCCTGCTTGAGCGACTGGTCGCTACGCAGCAGCGTCTCGACGAAGTGTAGATACCCGAGCAGCCTGTAGAGGCCGCTGAAGACTTGAAACATGTCCGCGGCGAGCGCGGGCGAGCCAGGGGCTTCGCGCCCAAGGTCGAGCAGCGGCGCGGGGACGTTGAGCGTCTCCTGGCGTGAGTAGAGCCGCGTCAGAACTTTCGTGGCTTCGAGCCGGCCCAGCTCGCGCTTCAAATTGTCGCCCAGGTTCACCCAGGCGTGTAGACTGATGGGGCGCAGCTCAAGCAGCGATTGGCACAAATCACAGGCGTCCCCGAGCGTGGCGGCGAGCGCCAGCAGCGCGTCGTCCGTGACACCCGTTTTCATCTCTTCGGTGGGGCCGGGCGACGGCATGGCGTCGCGCGTGACGGCCGCCTCTGCGTCGTCAAAGATAGTGCTGTCCTGTTGCTCGAAGTGGACTGAGCGAAAGACCAGTTCGGAGGCGCGCAGCAGCGTCCGGCGCGCGATGCGCAGCTCGTTTGTCCAGTCCTGCGCGACCAGCCCCTCCTGGTTCCCTTCCGCGAGCGGGTGGTTGCAGGTGTTGAAAAAGCTGTGCAGCGCACGCAGCCACATGCTGATCTCATGCACTTGCGTCGCGGCGTCCGGGCCGTCGGCTTCCTCGCGCCCTGCGGGCGGCAGAGGGAAATCTGTGTCGTTCGAGGGCGGGGTCGCCTCCACCGTGGTACTGAGCATGTACGGACATCCACCTTATAATCGTCTCGCGCGCTGGCCCCAAGCCGAAGCGCGCCCACTTGATTGTATGCACGAAACCCTCCGGCTGGCAAAAATTATTTTTGGGCCTACTCTTTGGCCGGAAAAGTGACGACGAAGTGATGACACACGAACTGCTCATCGCCACGGGCAATAAAGGGAAGGTCGCGGAGCTGCGCCAACTGCTCGCCGGGCTCACGCTGCGACTAAGGGATTTGGCGGAGTTCCCACGGGCTCTGGAAGTCGAGGAGACAGGCCAAACGTTTGCCGTCAACGCAGCCCTCAAGGCGCAGGGGTATGCAGGGCAGACGGGCCTCTGGACGCTGGCGGACGATTCTGGCCTGGAGGTCGAAGCCCTGGGCGGCGCGCCGGGCGTTTACTCGGCGCGCTACGGCGGCGAAGGGTTGACGGACGCAGACCGCGTCAACCGCCTTCTAGGGGAGTTAGCCAGGGTGGACGCGAAAGACAGGCGCGCGCGCTTTGTTTGCGTGATAGCGATTGCGGACCCGCTGGGGCACGTCAGAAATCTTTCGACCGGGACGTGCGAGGGCCGCATCGTCCACGCCCCGCGCGGGACGCACGGCTTCGGCTACGACCCTGTCTTTCTGCCAGACGGCTTCGAGCAGACCTTCGGGGAGTTGCCGGCGGAAATCAAGCAGGACATCAGCCACCGCGCGCGCGCTCTGAAAGCCGCCAGCTCCTTCCTGGACGATTGTTCCTTAACTACGCCTTGACCCTTTTCGTAAACGGCAGCTAGAATGCGTCCCTTAGATTTTCTTAGTCGGGGCGTAGCACAGCCTGGTAGTGCGCTCGGTTTGGGACCGAGAGGTCGGAGGTTCGAATCCTCTCGCCCCGACCAGTCATTTTTCAGAGAAGCAGCCGCGGGCTGCTTTTTATTGTGTCCAGGTTCCGGGCTCTGGAGTCTGAAATTTAAAAAAATCACGCGGAATGGCTGAAAATCGCTGTTTTTGGGGAGACGCGAAGCCTTTCAGTGTGATATATGTTGGTCTATAAGCTTTTTCAATTTCGCCCACTTTCTTGGAGGTAATCAGACTACGCCATGGCGACCACAGCGGCAGGCAAGAAGCGCATGACCCAATCCGAAGTGCTCAACCACTTCGCAGAGAAGTTCGGTCTCAAGCGCGCGCAAGTAAAGGAGCTGTTCGACGAGCTGTCGAATCTGGCTCAATCGGAAGTTAAATCTAACGGGGAGTTCGGTTTGCCGGGCTTCGGCAAGCTCGTCCTCTCGGAGCGTAAGGCCCGCGAAGGCCGTAACCCGGCCACCGGCGAGACCATTCAGATTCCGGCCAAAACCACACTCAAATTCCGTGTCGGAAAGAGCATGAAGGATTCAGTCGTTCCCAAAAAGGGTTAGGTTGTTTTCAAAGCATACGTTCTTCAATACTACTAGCGCCGCCTTGAGGATTCTGCCCGCGAGCGCAGAATCCGCGGGCGGTGCTGTCGTTTCGGCCGTTTTTTGAGTAAAAACTCGCTGATTTCCTACGAGCCGGCGTGCTCAAGAGGCTTCCTCACGACCCGCCAGAAAAAAATCTTCCATTTTCCGGGATTTTCCTCTACAATCATTTGTTTTGTTGGGGACAGATATTGAAAGCTATCTGTGGGACAAGCTCTCTGTCTGCCTTCCCTACAAAATTTCCGGGGAAATGTAACGGTTTTGCATCCTCGGGCGTGAGGCAGGCATCTAAAATCTCTCTTACAATACTGCCTCGAAGGCGCGTGTTGAGGGGACCGAAAAAACGAGCTTTCGAGAGCTTACAAGGAGCTAGGAAACGTGACTTTTGACAGGCATCTGCCGCTGAACGAGCGGCTTCTGAGAATTGACCATATCCAGGCGCGCCGCTTCTCGAAGTTGAGCGGGTCGCCCCTGGACATCGCAACAGAGGGGATCATTCGTCATCTACGCGCCTGTGACCGGATGGACGTCAACCCGGACACCTCGGCAGTTCGCGAAATCATAGATGACGCCTTGAACGGCCGCCGCGTCTTCGCCGAAACGGCGGATGACCGCCGCGCCGCCTAACACTGTTAGAAATACTCTCGCAATTTTGAAGGCCGCCAGCGTTGATCGCCGACGGCCTTTTTTCTATCTACTCACGCCCCCTCAACTGATACTGCATTAACGCCAGCAAAGTCATCGCGTCCGTAATCTCGCCGGCGAGCGCCATCTCCAGAGCCCGCCCGAAGGGGACGCGCCGGACTTCCAACTGCTCAGTCCCGTCCGGGTTGTGTTGGCCTTGCGCGAGTCCTGTGGCCAGATACCAGATGGCTTGCTCGTCCGAGACAGAGTTCGAGAGGTCTGCTTCGCCCATCTTTTCCCAGCGGGCGGCGCGCAGGCCCGTCTCCTCTTCCAACTCGCGCCTGGCGGCGTCGAGCGGGTCTTCGCCTTCCGGGCAGCCGCCCTCTGGAATCTCCCACGAATACTTTTCGAGCGGGTAGCGGTACTGCCCGACCAGGCAGACGAACTCGCCTTCGACGGCGAGGACGCCGACCGCTAGATTCTTGTAATGAACTACGCCGTAGATGCCACGCTCGCCGTCCGGGCGAATGACCGCGTCCTCGCGCACCCTGATCCAGGGGTTGTCGTAGACCTCCCTAGACCCTAACGTCTGCCAGGGGCTTCTCTTTTCGTCAACTGTCACCTTTTGTCCTCGTGGCTTGTGTGGAGACGCCGCGCGCTACCCCGCCTCCGGGGTCGGGGCGGACTCTTTCAACGCCGCCTGCTCGACCAGTGTCGGCTCGCGCCCGGTCTCTTCTTCCGTCTGCTCGACGTGCCTGAAGACATCCAGCAGTGCGAGCGTGACGGCCAGCACGACAGGCCCCAGCACGATGCCCAGCACGCCGAAGACTTTCAAGCCCCCTATCACAGAGAAGAAGATGAACAACTCGTGCAGCTTCGTCTTCTCGCCAACCAGCTTCGGGCGCAGGAAGTTGTCCACAGTGCCTATCACGAGCGCTCCCCAGACGGCCAGGATGATGGCCTTCGTCACATGGCCCGTCGCCACCAGGAAGAGCGCGGCCGGCACCCACACGATGAAGGCCCCCGCCATCGGAATCATCGAGAGCAACGTCATCACCACGCCCCAGACAATCGGCGAGGGCAGCCCCAGCGCCCAGAAGGCCAGGCCGCCCAGCGCACCCTGAATCGAGGCGATGACGAGCACGCCGTACAGGCTCGCCGAGATCACCTCGCGCGTGCGCGCCAGGATTATTTCGCTCTGCGACCTTTCGAGCGGCAACACGTCTGGCAGCGCCGCGACGATGCGGTTGCCGTCGCGGAAGAGGTAGTACATCGTGAAGATGACAAAGAAGAACTCTATGATGACGCCGCCCACACCGCCGACGAGTCTCAACGTGGTCGGCGCGATGGCCCCGCCGAGCCCCTTCAGGCGCTCGGCCAGAAACTCCTGCGAGCGGAACTGCTCCACGTCCACGTACTGCGACAGCCAGTTCAGGAAGCGGCCCGTGACGGGCGAGTTCGGGTCGAGCAGCGTCTGGATGTTGGCTTGCAGGTTCTGCGCGAAGCCCGCGAGTTCGCGCACCAGGGCGATGACGATGAACGTCAAAGGCAGCAGGATCGTCACGACGACCAGCAGGCACGAGAGCGCCGCGCTGGCCGAGGGCCGATGCGTGCGCGCCACGAGCCTCCTGTGTACCGGGAAGAAGACGACGACGAGCACGGCGGCCCACGCCAGCACCTCTACGAAAGGTTGCAGCATCCGCCAGCACAGATAGAGCGCGATGCCTGTGGCGACCATCAGCGCGATCCATCGCGCCTGATTCCTACGTTGTCTCATACTCGCTCCGCCGAAGGTTTGCGGCCACTTTACCACAACCCTCCGCGCGCCCGACTGTTTTATACTGGAAGGCCCGGTTGACGCCGACCGCGACCCGCGTGCTAACATCCCGACGCTTCTGATTGATGCGCCCCCGTAGCTCAGCGGATAGAGCATCTGCCTTCTAAGCAGAGGGCCACTGGTTCGAGTCCAGTCGGGGGTATTCACTTTATCTTCATACTTGCAGAAATGCGCCGTGTGATGTAATCATAAGTTGACCGCTGATAACATGGCGGCCATAGCTCAGTCGGTTAGAGCGCTGGATTGTGGACGAAATGAAGGTTTGCACCAAGTGCCGAGTAGAAAAGATACGGGCCGAGATTGAGAAATGCGACGTGCGTTGCGCAAATTGTCATCGGCGCAAGACCGCGAATCATTTCGGCTATAAGCGGTTTGCCTTCCACGAAGACAGCTCGGCAAGCGCACAACCAATGATTGCCGAAGCATGAAAAGTTAATACGGCGGCTGTAGTTCAGCGGTTAGAACGCGAGATTGTGGATCTCGATGCCGCGGGTTCGATTCCCGCCAGCCGCCCCATCCCTTACCTTTAATCACCTCTCACATAACGGTCGAATTGGTAGGCGGGAGTTGCGTTCAGACTTCGGTCTGTAACTGTGTGAGAATTTGGCATTGCAACCCGAAAAAAGGAGATAGAGGAGCCCCCAGGAATGAAGTTTCAAGATAGAGCCAGGAGAGTTGTACTACTAATCTTCACGCTGATTCTGATGAGCGTCGCCGCCGGCCACGCAAGCGCCCCAGAGGTATACTCGTTTACAATCTATAACAAGACGGAGCGCGTTATCACGAAGATTTTTGTGTCCGAAGACGGGGACGACTACAGGCTGTTCGACATCGGCGAAGGGATCGTCCCCAGCACGACCGCGGAATTAATCTGGACCGAATCGACCAACCTCAAGAGCTGCCGGCAGTACATCCGAGCCCAGTTCGACGACAACTCGCAATCAGAGGCCGTGAAGTTCGATTTCTGCGAGCCGGGCGTCGTCCTGGAGATCAAGCAGTAACGCCGAAACCCAATTCAACTTCACGACGGGCCGCGAGAGTAAACCTCGCGGCCCGTTTCCTTCATCTGGAGTTTGCCAGAAGGTAGATGACGAGGATGACCAGCAGGATTGAGAGGACGAGGAGCGCGATCTTCCAGAAGCTGTAGGGCCGGTCGCCCTGCACCTCGCCGGTTCGGCCGTTGACGACGACCTGGAAGACCTTCTGGTTCAGCCTGTACGCGCCCGCGTAGACCGGCAGCAGCAGGTGCTTGAACGTGACGGCCGAGTAGTGCGTCCTGACGTCGGAAATCATCTGCTCGTCGCCGCCGATGTCCTGGCGCACGTCCGACTGGATGACACCCGCGGCCACGGCCTTCGCCTGCTCGAAGCCCTCGGCCAGCTCGACCTGATAGCGCTGCGCCTTGAAGCCGGAGAGGTACGCGGGCTCGTACGGCCTGAGCTGTGCCAAATCCCAGGGCTCCAGCGCGGTGAGACGATTGAGAGGCAGCGACTTCGTGGCCGGGATGAGGATGTCGTCGAACCAGCGCGTGACTGTGCCAGAAACTGGATACCAGTGCGTGTGCCTGACCTGCCGCGTCTTGGTCTCTGTGCGGCCCTGCGCGTCCGTCTCCGTGTAGGTTTCTGTCACGTAGTAGTATTCGCCGCGCTGCCCTGTGTAATAGCTGACGGTGTTCGCGTCGTAAGTCCAGAACGGGAGATAGACGCCGTCAATCGCCTCAGGCGTGGCGAATTTCTTAAGCGCGTTCGGCGCGAACCAGCGCGAGGCGATCCACTGCTTGACGTAGGCCGTGGCCTGCGGCTGCGGGATGAGGAACGGCAGGACGCCCTCCGGCGCGACCGTCGGGTCTGCCGACTTCGGCTGGGCCACAATCTGCGCGCCGCAGAAGTCGCACTCGCGCGCCACCTCTGGCGGGACGAAGGTCACGATCGCGCCGCAACTCGAACACTGCACTTCGAGCGCGCCGGCCGCGATCACCTGCATCTGGTCCGCGCGTGGCTTGAGATATTGTTCGAAGGAGCGCTCCTCAACCTGCTCCGCGCTTTGCGGAATCTGCTCCTTGTGGCCGCAGTAGGGACAGGCCAGGGCCCCGTCCTTCGGCTCGAAGAGCAGAATCGCGCCGCACGACGGGCACGGGTAACGGTGTACTTTCTCCTGATTCGTTGTCTGTGGGGGTGCTTGCATGTTCGGGCGCTCACCTGACTAGGGAATATAGAAAGCGTAAGGCAGAAAGCAGAAGGCAGAAGGCAGCGACGCGCGTGTTTTCTGCCTTCTGCTGTTCACGGCGGCGAGGATAGGACAAAGGGTTCAAATTTGCAATCTCGCGCGGCGCGGGAGATCAGTCACCGCCGCGAACGGACCCGCAGTTCTGTGCCACTCTTCAGTTCCAGGTCGCCGCGCCCCTGGACGTAGACGGAGCCGGCCCCGACGCCAGCGCCGACGGCCGCGCCGATGGCTGCGCCCTTGCCACCGCCCGCGATGGCCCCGATGATGGCCCCGACGGCCGCCCCTATCGCCGCGCGCTGCGCGGTGCGGCGGGTCCGGCTGTCTCGCTCCTCGACAGTGGTCGCCTCTTCATTATCCACGCGGACATCTTCGCCATCCGCCGGGCGCACGTTTTCGATTAGGGCGGAGAACTCGGCCGCGCGGCCGTCGCGCAGGCGTATCCGCGAAAAGTCGAGCGTCATCTCGGAGCGTCCCGAAAATGGGCCAGCCCGATTGAGCCGCGCGATATACCCTTCGATGGTCGCCCCCTCAAACTGCGCGGGCGCGCGCACCGTCATCGTAAAGCCGTCGCCCTCGCGCACCCACGCAGTGCTGAGGTTCTGGTCGAGCACGGCCACAAACTCCGTCCCCGCCGGGATGACCAACGCGTAGGCGTCGCCGCCGCTCTCCTCTGGGACGACGGGCGGGTCCGGGTCGATCCGCGGCGGGTCGCGCCTCTCAAGGACAGGGGGCGCAGGTCGCGGGCTATTGCGTGGGCCGACAGGGGGGCGCGGGACGTTCCTGGCCGCGGCGGTTTGGGCCGACTCTGGCTCCCCATAGACGCCCCAGCGCGCCACGCTCGAAGTCTTGTCGTAAATACTCTGGACGACGACCGGCTGGCCCAGTTTTTCGGAGAAGACGCGGCGTGTGACGCGCAGGCGGCGGCCCCCGTCGAGCGGCGAGAAAGTGACGCTGAAGTCGTCGTCGCGGCTGCCGCCGGAAGTCACCATCAGCTCGTCGCCGTGGAGTACGGCACGCGTCCGCACAGGGTGGCCGTCCCTGGCAGATTCCGTGCGCTCGCGCCCGTCTGCCTCGAAGCTGATGCGCGGCGCGCGCGTCGAGGCGATACTGATGAGGGCTCCGCGCCGCTCGATGGAAATCTTGGCAGGCGATGTCAGGCGGCCGACCATTTCGTCAACGTCGTCCGGGTCCGCGTCGAAGGCATACGCGCTCAGGGCGCGCTCGGCGGCGGCGCGCGGGTCGTCGCTGCTCTCGACGTTCAGGCGATACTCGCCTGTCAGGGGCGACTCGCCGGCGCTCGCGCCACGGTTGGGCTGGGCCGCGGGACGGCGGCGGCGCTGCCCCTGTGCTGTGAGATTGAGGCTGGCGAGCGCGACCGCCAGCGTCAGCGCGATGATTCTCCTGGATTGACTCATCTGCTCTTCCCTCCGCCCAGCGTCGTACGTCGGCAGAGACTCCGGGCGTTTAGAAAATGTCGCGGGGGTCTTATTTCTACGGCAAAGGGGAGGCGAACGGTATGCTTCAAAGAGTAGAACGCTGTGCCATTTTATGCAAGCCCGAAGGGGCCGCCTCGCGCGCCGGTCGGCAATCTAGACCCTCAACAATGACGAGGGGCAGAGGCGCTCGACGACGCATTCGGCGCACAGCGGCGTGCGGGCCTTGCAGACTTTGCGGCCGTGGTAGATCAACAGGTGCGAGAAGAGAATCCAGTCCTTGCGCGGGACAAGCTCCATCAGGTCGCGCTCGATCTTCTCAGGTTGCTTTTCCGCCGAGAGTCCTAACCGTTCTGAGAGCCTGGCGACGTGCGTGTCCACGACGACGCCGGAGGTGATGTTGAAGGCGTTGCCGAGGACGACGTTGGCCGTCTTGCGCGCGACGCCGGGCAGCGCCAGCAGGTCGTCCAGGTTTTCCGGCACGCGGCCCCCGTGCTGCTCTGCGATGAGGCGGCACGCGCCCTGTATGGCTCTGGCCTTGTTGCGGAAAAAACCGGTCGAGCGGATGTCCTGCTCAAGCTCTGCCTGCTCGACGTTGAAGTAGTCTTCGGCGCGGCGGTATTTCCTGAAGAGGTCCGCGGTGACGAGGTTGACGCGCTCGTCCGTACACTGCGCTGAAAGAATCGTTGCGACGAGCAGTTCCAGCGGGTTCGTGTGGTTGAGCGAGCAGCGCGCGTCCGGGTACTCTCGCTTGAGCCGGCGCACGATCTCTCGCGCACGCACTTTCTCTTCGTTGCTTGCCAAGGCTCTCCTCGCGGCGGACCGATGATGAAACGAAAGCTCTCCGCATTATGCTTGCCCGCCCCGCAATTCTCAAATTCTATTGACTTCGCCGGCGGAATTGGCTTAAGCACTAACTAATGAAGATGAAAACCAGGCTCCGACAATCATCAAGCCTCTGGCTTATTTTTCTATTGGCCGTGTACACAGTTCAGGTCGCCGCCCAGGCACGGACTCCCAGGCTGAGGCCGCAGAAAATCTCGCTCGCCAAGGGCATCACTTTCAATCTCAATTTGCCGGAGGAGTTCGAGGCCACGGTCGCGGCCGAGGGCCTGAAGCGCGTCCGCTTCATGGCGAAGAGTCCGGACGGCCGCGTCTTCGTCACGGACATGTATAACCTGGCGGACAACAAGCGCGGCGCGGTCTACATCCTCGAAGACTTTGACGAGCGCGCGGGCCGCTTCCGCAAGGTCACGCCCTACCTGACGAACCTGCGCAACCCGAACAGCATCTGTTTCCACTCGGACGCGAGCGGCGAGAATTGGTTCTACCTGGCGCTGACGGACCAGCTCGTGCGCTACCGCTACCGCGCTGGCGACAGCGCGCCGCGCGGCCGCCCGCAGGTGCTCGCGGAGTTCCCGGACTACGGGCTCGGCTACAAGTACGGCGGCTGGCACCTGACGCGCACGGTCGCTTACGGCCCGAACGGCAAGCTCTACGTCTCGGTCGGCAGCAGTTGCAACGCGTGCGAGGAGAAGGAGGAGGTCAGGGCGAGCGTCATCGAGATGGACCCGGACGGGAGCAATAAGCGGACTTACGCCGCGGGCCTACGCAACGCCGTCGGCCTCAAGTGGGTCGGCCGCGAACTCTACGCCACCAACATGGGCGCGGACCACCTCGGCCGCGACAAGCCTTCGGACACGATGTACGTCGTCCGCGGGGGTGAGAACTACGGCTGGCCCTACTGCTACCAGCAAGGGCCCAGAATCTACGCCGACCCGCAGTTCAGCTCGTCCGCGAAATACAAAGGGTGCAGAACTGTGCCAGCGGCCTTCGCCTCCTTCCCCGCGCACAGCTCGCCGCTCGGCCTCGAATATTTTGACGACTCCGCTTCTTCGGCCAACCTGAAGAACTCCTTTCTGGTCGCCCTGCACGGCTCCTCGATTCACAGGATGGACCGCGGCCACACGGTCGTCCGCGTCCGGCGCGGCGGGCGCGTCGAAGATTTCATCACAGGCTTCATGCAGAACGGCAAGCTCAACGGCCGCCCCGCGGACATCCTGAAGCTCGGCCCGGACGCCTTCCTCTTTACGGACGACTACAACGGCGTGGTGTACTATGTGCGGAGGAAAGGGTAGAAGCTTTAGTCGAGTGATAGGGCACAGGGCATCTCACCGCAGAGACGCAGAGGACGCTGAGGAAGCGCAGAGGCTTGAATGCTTTTCTCTGCGCAATCTCTGCGTTCTCTGCGTCTCTGCGGTGAACGCCGCTCGCCAGCCTTTCAAGCGAGCGCTCATCCTTCCCTTCTACGCGCTCCTGCTTTTCTTCTGCTTCACGCCCGCTGCCGCCCAGTCTACGAACACTCGTCTCGCAGGCGTCGTTCAAGACCAAACGGGCGCGGCTGTCGAGCGCGCCGAAGTCACTCTCACAAACGGCGCGGCCGTCGTCGCCCACAGCATCACCGATTCCGACGGGCGCTTTCAACTCGAACTCTTGACGCCGGCCGGCGCGTGTACACTCTCCGTCCGCGCAGAAGGGTTCGCGCCTTTCGAGAGCAGCTTGGACGCGGCCCCGACAAATCTGTTGGGCCTGGAAATCGTGCTCGCGCCCGCGCCGCTCAGCGAGCGCGTGACCGTCACGGCGACGCGCACGGAGACGCGGCTCGGCGAGACGGCCGCGAGTGTCGTCTCGCTTTCGCAGACGGAACTGGCGACGACCGCCGCCGTCACGCTCGACGACGCGCTCCGCCAGGTTCCTGGCTTCAGCCTCTTCCGCCGCAACGGCAGCCGCACGGCCAACCCGACCACGCAAGGCGTCTCTCTGCGCGGCGTCGGCGCGAGCGGCGCGAGCCGCGCTGTCATCATCGCCGACGGCGTCCCGCTCAACGACCCCTTCGGCGGCTGGGTCTACTGGAACCGCGTTCCGCGCACCTCCATCAACACGGTCGAGGTCTTGCGCGGCGGCGCGTCACACCTTTACGGCAGCGCCGCGCTCGGCGGCGTCGTCAACGTCATCACGCGCAGGCCCTACGACGCGCCCGCCCTGCGCCTCGAAGCCTCTTACGGGAACCAACAAACGGCCGACGCTTCCCTGTTCGCGGCGGGGCGCACAGGCGGCTGGGGCGCGAGCCTCGCCGTCGAGACGTTTCACACGGACGGCTACATCATCGTCGACGAGCGCGAGCGCGGGAGCGTGGACGTGCCCGCCGGAGTGCGTAACGCCGTCGCCAGAGTGAGCGTCGAGAGAAAACTCTCGACGAACGCGTCCGTCTTTGCAAGCGCCAACGTCTTCGGCGAAGCGCGCTCGAACGGCACGCCGTTTCAGCGCAACCGCACGCACATACGCCAGCTCGTCGTGGGCGGCGACTGGCACAGTGAACGTGCGGGCGTATTCACCGCGCGCGCCTACGGCGGCACACAGGTCTTCGATCAGAATTTCTCAGCCGTCAACGACGCCCGCACAGGCGAGACGCCGACGCGCGTCCAGCGAGTGCCCGCGCAATCAATCGGCGCGTCGCTTCAATGGTCACGCGCGGCCTTTGCAAGACAGACGCTCATCGCCGGCCTTGAAGCCCGCGAGGCGCGCGGCGCGAGCGACGAGCTGGCCTTTGTCGCAGGCCGCCCGACTTCTGTCATCGGCGCGGGCGGGCGCGAGTACACCGTCGGCCTATTTTTCGAGGACATCATCCGCGCGACCCCCGAACTCTTTATCACCGTCGGCGCGCGCGTTGACCGCTGGCGCAACTACCGCGCGCTCGCGGCCACGCGCCCGTTCTCCTCAAACGTCACCACCACTACGCGCTTCCCAGACCGCGCCGAGACGGCTTTCAGCCCGCACCTCTCCATGCTCTACAGGGCGCGTGAGAACGTCTCGCTCTACGCCTCCATGAGCCGCGCGTTCCGCCAGCCGACGCTCAACGAGCTTTACAGGAGCTTTCGCGTCGGCGACGTGCTGACGCTCGCCAACGAGAACCTGCGCGCCGAGCGCCTGACGGGCGGCGAGGCCGGCGCGAGCTTCAACACTTTCGGACAAAAGCTCAACGCGCGCGCCGCGTTCTTCTGGACCGAAATGACTAGGCCGGTCGCCAACGTGACCCTGATAGTCACGCCCGCGCTCATCACGCGCCAGCGCCAGAACCTGGGGCGCACACGTTCACGCGGCCTGGAACTGGAATGGGACGCGCGGCTGACGAACAGTTTCACAGTGTCCGGCGGCTACCTCTTCGCCGACGCGACCGTGGTCAGCTTCCCCGCGAACACAGGGCTCGAAGGTCTACAAATCCCGCAGGTGGCCCGCCATCAACTGACGTTTCAAGCGCGCTACACGAACCCTGCGGTCATCACGGCCGCCATCCAGGGCCGGGCCGCAAGCGCGCAGTTCGACGACGACCAGAACCGCTTTCGTCTGGACCCCTACTTCACCCTGGACGCCTTCGCCTCGCGCCGCATCACGCGCGGCCTCGAAGCCTTCCTCGCCGCCGAGAATCTCTTCGACCAGCGCTACACAACCGGCCTGACTCCCGTCCGAACCATTGGCCCGCCACTCCTCCTGCGCCTCGGCTTCAGACTATTCCTCGGCTCGAACTGAACTGGCTCGCGTATCGCAATCGGATGGATGCTGGTAGACTGTGCGTGCTGGTTTTTATCATTGAGAGGTGAGCGCAAGAGATGCCCGAAGAGCAAAGGACAGCCAACAACTCGCAGACCTACGTGGTCGGGGCCGAAGAGTTCGAGTTCGAGACCATCGAGCAGGAGAACGGGCAGGCGACGGTCGTCCGCTTCCGCATGGACGACCCGCGCTACAACGCGGGCGACGTGCTGCTCGTCCTCTCAGGCTCCGAGATACATTTCCATGGCATGATCGGCCAGATCGCAGACGGCTACGCCATCGCCTCCGACCAGAGGGGGTCGCTCTTGCCGGCCACCGTCCAGTGACTCCCTGGCTGTGGCTGGAACGACGCGGCGATTCATCCTTTTCACCCTTGACGCCGGCCGACGGCGCGGCTTATTTTTAGCGCCTCGTGAGAGGATTCCCCTTCGGCGGCCCCTTGTCACTTCTAGGGAGGGTTTATGAGACGTGTTTCCTTGCCCCTGCTTTCCCTGCTCATGCTGATGGCCTGTGCGCCGCTTCTGGCACAGGAGCTGAACTCGGCCAAGGACTACGTCAAGCGCGGCATCTCGCGCTTCGGCAAGGGGGACACGGACTCCGCGCTCTCGGACTTCGACCACGCCATCGAGCTGAACCCGCGACTGGCCGAGGCGCACCTGAACCGCGGCAAGGCGCGCCGCGCCAAAGGCAACCTCGACGGGGCCATCGAAGACTACGAGCGGGCCATAGAGTTGGACGCGCGCCTGACCTCCAACAACCGCGACATCACGCAGGCGTTCACCAACCGCGGCTTCATTCGCGCCAACCAGTTCGACTTCGAGGGGGCCATCTCCGACTTCGACAAGGCCATACAGGTCTCGCCGAGCGACTCGGACTCCTACATCAAGCGCGCCGAGGCGCTCCTGGTCAAAGGCGATCTGCAAAACTCCATAGCAGACTTCGACCGCGGCATCGCGCTCAACCCGCGCGGCAACTCCGCCTCGCTCGCCCACGCTGGCCGCGGCTTCGCACACCTTCTCCGCGGCGACGAGGACGGCGCGCGCAAAGACTTCGACAAGAGCATCGAACTCAACAGCGAGGGCCGCATCTTCCTCGAACTACATCTCAAAATCCTTGAGACGCAAATCAAGGAGCACAAGCGCCGCCGCGCCGCAGACCAACAACGCGTGGCGTAAAAGCAGTGACGAGTGATGAGTGAAGGGGTAAGGAGCCGCCGCGCGGAAGCAGCACGAGAAGTCCCCGCAGGGGACAATTGACAATAGCCCAGCACTTCTGTGCTGGGGGACGCAGGGCAAATAAACTGAGTCCCGTAGGGACGGCCGAAATGTTCGGCCGTCCCTACGGGACTCAATTTATTTACGGATCTCTTACCTGAAGTGCTGGGCTATTGTCACTTCGTCCCTGGCGGGACGATGAAAGCCCCGCCTTTAACTCGTCACTCGCCACTGCCTTATCTCGTGTAGCCTGACGGGTGCTCTATGCGTACGTCGTCGCGATTGGTGGTGACCTTGATGCGGTGGAACCCTTTCTTGGGGTGCGTGGAGAGGTAGGTGAGCGCGAGCTGGCGCGTGAAGGTCCCGGCCAGGTCTTTCAGGAAGGGGTTGAAGCTGACGGGCGCGCCCGTGCCCTGGAAGAAGGCGCGGCCGCCCGTCTCGTCCGCGAGCCGTTCGAGCGAGCTTTGCCCGTTGGAGATCAGGCGGATGCTGCCGAGCGTCGAGGCCGTCACGCTCGGCGCGTAGAAGGAGTAGACGGCCACGCCCTGCCGCTGCGCCTCGCGGATGGCGCGCTGCAAGTCCACGCTCTGCGAGGGCAGCGAGCTGTCCGCGCCTCTGGAGATGTCCAGCCCGTCCGTGACGACCAGCAGCGCGCGGCGGCCCTTCGGCGTCGCCTCGAAGCGGCGCAGGCCCTCTACGATCTCGACGTATGGATTGTAGGGCGCGGCCGTGGCCGAGCCGACGGGGATGCGTAGCGCCTGCGCGGCGCGCTCCAGGTCGGCCGTGAACCTCTGGCGCACGTCTAGCGAGCCGGCCTTGATGTAGCCAATCATGACGCGCGAGCCGCGCGGCAGACGATTGATGAACTCGCGCAGCGCCTTAATCTCGTTCGAGATTGACGAGACCACGTCGTCCTGAATCAGGATGCCGACGGAGATGGGCGTCTCGGTGCCGTAGGCGCGGAGCGAGAGAATCCGCTGCTCGTCGCCGTCTTCGGTCACCCTTAAATCGCCGACGCCCTGCAACTCGCGCATGGCCGCGTCGCCGCCGCGCTGGCGCACTATAATGGGGATCGTGACGGAACGGACGCCGCCGCGCGGCTGCGCGGCCGCGGGCGCTGTCGTCCAGACAGCCGCGCACACGAGCACGGCGAGTAGGGAAAAGAGACTGAATCTTCTGTTCGGGTTGGGCATCGCTCCTCCTCCGGCGTCGGCTGACGCCACCCTGAGCAGCCATGATATTACACGGCACAGAATGCTCCAAGCAGCTACATTGTAGGGCTCATCCGGGGCTGGCTAACTCGCACGCGCTCTTGCTATGATTCGGGCAAGTCCTAGTAGTTCATAGATGAGCCCGCGGCGGGCGGCGTTTGCCCGCGCAGGGCCAGGAGTTGAAAGCCTTGAGCATGGATGAGAGGGGAACGAGCGGCAAGGTCACGGCGCGGGAGAAGCTCCTGGCGCGCGTCTTCGAGTGGGCCCCATGGCTGGCCTTCTTCGTCGTCGCGCTGCCGGTCCCGCTCTACTTCCTGATGAAATACTTTTCATCGGCGCAGGACGCCGCGCTCAACTTCCTGTTCGCCCTGACCTCGCTCGCTGTCGGCGCGGTCGTAGGCTTTGCCGTCACGCTTTTCCTGCTCTACTACCGCCGCCAGTGGGCGCAGAAGGTGCGTGACCGCGTCGCGGCCGACGGCGTGACGGCCGAGGAGCTTCCCTGGTTCACGTCTGAGCTGACGCCGCAGGAGCGCCAGGCGCTGAAGGAGATAGAGAGTAAAAACCCGCCGCTCGCAGACGCCTACCGCGAGACGCTGGCCGCGCGCATCACGGCCGCGCGCGTCGTCGCCAACACCAAGCGCGAGTTGCTCCTGGTCGAGCGCCGCTTGAACCGCACGGACTACATACAAGGCACGGACACGACGGCGCTGCGCGAGGAACTGCGCGGCGACCGCGAGCGGCTGGAGCAGATCAGGCTCGAAGGCTCCGAGCGCCGCGCCGAGGCCGAGACGCGCCTGCAAATGATCGAAGCGGCGGCCAGCCGCGGCGCGACCTGGGACGAGACCAACATAGCGCTGCACCGCCTCAGCGCCTCGCGCGAAAACATCCCGCTCGCGCTCGAAGCCGCCCGCCTCGAACACCAGGCCCGCGAAGAGACCGACCGCCAATTAAAAGAGACACAGAGCGGGACGCTCAAGGCGAAGGGCGAAAGTTAGAGCAGGGCCACAAAGAGCAGTTGATCGGACGCCGCCGCGTCAGCGGCGCGTGAGTTTAGCCCGGCCTTGCAAGGCCGGGGAAGCAGGCAATACGCAAAGCGCGTCGCGTCAGCGACGGTTGAACTCGCCAGTCAACCGTCGCTGACGCGACGCGCTTTTACTATTCATCTCTCACCCGGCCTTGCAAGGCCGGGCTAAAGTCAAACGCCGCTGACGCGGCGAGTCCAGCCGGTCCCCTTCAATCGCTCATCGCTTTCAGACGATAAACCCCTTCGGCGAGACGTTCGGCGTAGCCTTCCTTGACCAGCGCGCGGTTGCCGAGCCCGGCGTCGGGGCGCGAGAGGCCGGTGACTTTCGCCAGCTCGCCGCGCGTGGTGAGCCCCGCGCCGTCGAGGAAGGCGCGCGCCACTTCGCGCAGGGCGTCTTCGCGTTTGACCTTCGCCGACAACTCCTCCGCGAACCGCCCCTCGGCGAGCGTCCAGATGTAGGTGAACCAGGGCTCGTAGACCACCTCGCCTGGGATGACCTTCATCGTCCGCTGCAACTCGTCCAGCGCACGCGTGAAGCGTGGGCGCTCCTTCACGCCCGAAGCCTCGCGCAAGTCGCACGTCGCCATCTCCCATTCATGCCTGAGAATTTTTAAGACGGCGCGCGCGTCGGCCGAAAGCATTTCAGTCTCCTTGCGGCGCGCCACACCCCACAGGGCGTTGAAGTGGCGGACCAGCCGCGGCGCGATGAAAGTCGCGCGCCCCTTACTGAGTTTCGCGTAGTAAACGCGCCCGCGCCGCATCACGTCGTCCTTGATCGTCCAGGTCAGGCTGGCCTCCGGGTCCTTCTGCACGTTGCGCGGCATGTGCGCGTCGCGCCGGCCGCAGACGGCTACGTAGAGCGAAGCGCCCGGCCGCCGCGCGTCCGTCATCGCGGCGCAGAAGCCTACCGCCTCGACAAATTTTTCGGCCCCGGCCGCGTCCTCCACGCGCAACTGCTCCTCGCGCCGCCACGCGCGGTCACGGTAGGTTTCGACCTCATCCGTCAGGTAATTGACCGTCGTCAACCTCCCCTCCTTCCTCTGACCGATATCTTTCAGGCTGAACGATTCGCCCTTCAAACTGACCGGGCCGGCGCGTCCGGCCGCCGCCCTTCATAGCTCGAAAAGCGGCGAAACACTGAGCATTTCCGCAGATTTCACCGAAAAACGACTCGTGGCACGCGCCCTGCACTAAGGGTCGCCGGCTGCGACCGCGCTTTCAACGCAAGCCGCCCCCCGACAGGTCAGAGATTCTGCGAGGACGACTGATTCGATGAAAAAGGCTCCACACTCCCCCATCGCCACCTGGCTAACGATCTTCTCCCTGCTCGTCACGATGACGAGCGGAATCATGGTCGGGGACCGCGCCCAGGCACAATCCGCCGCCGCGAGCGGTTCGGCCGCCGGGCGCGACAAAGTCTCTGACGACCTGCGCGAGAAGGTCAGGGGCACGATGGGCGGCGAGCGCGTCAATGTTATCATCGAGCCGGCCGCCGCGTGGAGCGACTCCCTCAACTACACCGTCACAGGCAACGGCGGCAAGGTCTCCAAGACGTTCAAGAATTTCAAATCCCGCACGGTCAGCCTGCCGCCCGCCGCGGTCGAGGCCCTGGCCAACAATCCCGAAATCGCTTACGTCTCGCTCGACCGCGAGGTCAAAGTGCTCGGCCACGTCTCTCTCACCACGGGCGCGGACGCTGCGCGCAACAGCGGCGGCTCGACTCCTTACGACGGCAGCGGCATCGGCATCGCCGTCATGGACTCAGGTGTCTACGACAAACACGTCGCCTACGAGAACTCGAACAAGCAGGCGCGCATCAGTGTGAGCGTTGACTTCACGGGCGAGAACCGCACGGACGACCCCTACGGGCACGGCTCGCACGTCGCCGGGATTCTTGCGGGCAACGACAACGTGTCGCAGGGCGCGTACCTCGGCGTGGCCCCGAACGCCAACATCATCAACCTGCGCGTGCTGAACTCGCAGGGCAAAGGCTCCGTTTCGTCTCTGATGAGCGCGCTCGACTGGGTGATGTCCAACCGCACGGCCTACAACATTCGCGTCCTCAACATGAGCCTGGGCACGGCGGCCTTCAGCTCCTACAAGAACGACCCGCTGTGCCAGGCCGTGCGCCGGCTGGTGGACGCGGGCGTCGTCGTCGTTGCCGCCGCAGGCAACGAGGGCAAAGATTCCGACGACCAGAAAATCTACGGCCAGATTCATAGCCCTGGCAACGAGCCCTCCGTCATCACCGTCGGTGCTTCCAACAGCTACGGCACCGACACGCGCGGCGACGACAGCATGACGACCTACAGCTCGCGCGGGCCGACGCGCAGCTACTGGACAGACTCGACCGGAACCAAGCACTACGACAACCTGATTAAGCCCGACGTGGTCGCGCCCGGCAACCGCATCATCAGTACGCAGTCCAACGACAACTACCTCGTCACCAACAACCCGTCCCTGGACGCCAACGTCAGTGGCTCCGCCGCCCGCGAAGAGATGTTCCTGAGCGGCACCTCTATGGCGACGCCGGTCGTCTCGGGCGCGGCCGCCCTGCTCCTACAGGCCAACCCGAAGCTGACGCCGAACATGGTCAAGATGATCTTGATGTACACGGCGCAGCCGCTCGCGGGCTACAACATGCTGGAGCAGGGCGCGGGCCAGGTCAACCTCGAAGGCGCGATGCGACTTGCCAAACTGATCCGCACCGACCTGTCTTCGACGACCTCCTTGGGCGCGCCGCTGCTCTGCTCGTCCTGCGCGGCCCCGACGCCGCAGACGACCATCGGCGGCCACACTTTCTCCTGGGGCCAGGGCGTCATCCTCGATTACACCTACGCCACGGGGACGAACCTGATTACGCAGTACCAGAAGATCTACGGCCTCGGCGTGCTCCTGGGCGACGGGACGGTTGAGGTCAACGGCGTCCTCTTCGGCGACGCCACGAAGATGGGCGTCGGCGTCCTCCTGGGCGACAACATCATGACGGCCGGCGACACGAACTCTTCGACCCTCGGCATCACGCTGGGCGAAGGGACCACGTTCCAGCCTTCCGGCGTCCTCCTCGGCGACGGCCTCCGCCTCCGCGAAGGCGTCCTGCTCGGCGACGGCGTGCTCTTCGGCGACGGCGTCATGTGGGGCGACGGGGTCATGTGGGGCGACGTTTACGTGCAGGCCACCCCGACGCTGATTTCCGGCGATAAGAGCGGCAGCGCGATGGCGGTCGTCAAAGACACCGCGCCGAAAGTTCCGACCAGCCTGGCGGCCAAGGTTGCGTCTTCGAGCCAGATCAATCTCACCTGGAGTGACGCCTCGAACAACGAGGACGGCTTCAAGGTTGAGC
Organism: uncultured Acidobacteriota bacterium; assembly: GCA_963848875.1. Lineage (GTDB taxonomy): Bacteria > Acidobacteriota > Blastocatellia > Pyrinomonadales > Pyrinomonadaceae > QHXM01. Next base: position 1,284,304 of record CAWKFJ010000003.1, on the reverse strand, counting down.
GCTCGCTCGACGGCAAGGCTTACACGCAGATCGCCACCGTCGGCCGCAACGTCAAGTCTTATTCGAGCACCGGGCTCACAGCGAACAAGAGATACTATTACCGCGTTCGTGCTTACCACAGCGGCGGCGACTCCGCTTACACGGCGGCCGTCAGCGTGATGACGACCAGTAAATGATGAAGAAGGCCGGCGCGCTGGCCTTGACACTCGCAGCTGACACCCTAACTCTGAGTTTCAAGACTTCATCAACGACTGAAGGTTTGGCATCATGCACACGCAACCAGCCCGCACCACCCCTATGACAAGTGCGTCGCCCTCGCCGTGGGCCACTTTCGCCGCACCGGCAGCCGAGCCGCTGGCCGAGCGCCACAAAGCAGAAATCCTGGCGTTCCTCAGAGAACGCCCGCTGCACACCGTCTACCTGACCGGCTACATTCTGGACAACGGCGTCGTCAGCCCCTTGAACCGCGGCTCGTTCTACGGCTACCGCGGGCTCGACGGCCGGCTCGAAGGCGTCGCCCTGATCGGCCACGCCACGCTCTTCGAGGCGCGCTCTGATGCGGCGCTGGCCACCTTCGCGGCGCTGGCACAGAAATGCTCGCGCACGCACCTGCTGCTCGGCGAGATGGAAAAGGTCGAGCACTTCTGGAGCCACTACGCAGGCGGCGGGCAGGAAGCGCGCCTCGTCTGCCGCGAGCTGCTCTTCGAGCAGAAATTCCCCGTCGAAGCCAATCAGCCCGTGCGCGGCCTGCGCCAGGCGACGCTCGCCGACCTAGACTTGGTGCTGCCCGTCCACGCGCGCATGGCGTTTGAGGAGAGCGGCGTCAACCCGATGGAGAAAGACCCGAACGGCTTCCGCCTGCGCTGCGCCCGCCGCATAGAGCAGGGGCGCGTCTGGGTGCTGGTCGAGGACGGCCGTCTCATTTTCAAGGCCGACGTCGTCTCGGACACGTCCGAAGTGATCTACCTCGAAGGCATCTACGTGGCCGCAGAGGAGCGCGGGCAGGGCGTGGGCCGCTGTTGCCTCTCGCAGTTGACGCGCACACTGCTGGCGCGCACGAAGACCGTCTCTCTCCTCGTCAACGAACAGAACCGGGCGGCGTCAGACTTTTACCAGAAGGCTGGCTTCAAGCTGCGCGCCCACTACGACACCATCTTTTTACAGCAAGCATCTGCCTGACACTTCTCCCGCAGGCGGAGCTGACCGCGGGGGCACGAAGCAAACTGACTCTCCTTCTGCGACTTCGTGCCCCCGCGGTCTTTTTTCTCCTTACTCAATCCAAACCGATAACTAGGTAAGTCGTGTCGTCTTTGGCGGCAGCGCCTATGCGGAAGCAGTCCAGGTCCGTGAAGAGCGCCTGGCCGATCCGCTCCACCTCCGCGGCGCTCACGCGCGCGTGGCTCTCGGCCAGAGCGTGCTCCTCGAAAGTCTCGCCCGCAGTGTTCTCCGCGTCCGTCACGCCGTCGCTGAAGACCGCGAGCCGCTCGCCCTTCCTGAACACGACCTCGCCCACGCTGTAGCCGTCGCCGGGCAGTTGCAGTCCGATGAGCTTTCCGCTGACCTCGAAAGACCGCTCAGTCTTCTCACGGGAATTGAGCCAGACCGGCGGCACGTGCCCCGCGTTGATGTAGCGCAGCCGCTCTTGCCGGGCCGAGAGCACGCCCAGGAAGAGAGTGGCGTAGGTGCCGAGCGGGGCGACCGCGCCGACGCGCGCGTCCAGTTCAGCGGCGAGCCTGGACAAATCACTCTCTTCGCGGGCCAGCGCGCGCAGCTCAGTTTGCAGCGTCGTCATCAGCAGCGCCGCGCCGATTCCCTTCCCGCTCACGTCCGCCACCCAGAAGGCGCACTCGCCGGTGGGGAGCACGAACGCGTCGTAGCAGTCGCCGCCGACGTCGAAGCACGCCTGGCTCACGCCCCAGGCGCTGAACGGCGCGGGCAGATTGATTTTCCCCGGCGGCGGCAGCAACCGCGCCTGAATCTTTCGCGCCAGCTCCAGCTCCGTCGAGAGCAGCTTTGCGCGGAAGGCTTCCTGTGCCAATTGCTCGCGCTCTACGGCGACGGCCGCGAGCGCCGCGAACGATTCGAGGTAGGCCAGGTCGGCTTCGGTGAACTCACCCTCCAACCTGTTGATGGCTTGCAGCGAGCCGAGCAGTGTACCCTCCGGCTTGCGCAGGGGGACGCAGAGCATGTTTCTCGTCGTGAACCCCGTGCGCCTGTCGGTCGAAGCGTCGAAGCGCGGGTCGGCCGACACGTCGTTAATCAACACGCTCTCGCCCTTCTCGGCCACGTACCCGGCCACGCCGACGCCCCTCTCCAGAACGATCTCGACGTGCTGCGACCCGCTCATCTGGCGCGCGTGCAGCTTGCCCGTGCGGCGGTCGTTGAGGAACACGGTCGCGCGCTCCGCGCCGAGCTGCGTCTTGACCAGATCGAGGATGGCCCCCAGGATGTCGTCCAACCCGCTGGCGCGGTTGAGCGTCTCGCTCGCCGCGACCAGCGCCTCAAGCCGCTGAAGCCGCAGCTCGCCGGGCAGTCCGCGCAGTAGCGCCGTCGTGCCAGTCAATGTTCTTCTCCTTGCTTGACGTCGTCAGAGCAGCACAATCGTATCATTGGCACAGCCGGAACGCGCAAAAAAGGCGGCCTGTCGATGATCAGGCCGCCTTTTTTGCTTGTCCTTACTTTCGGGCTGTCGAACCCGAAAAGTTTTACCTGGGCGCCGAGGCGCGCAGCGTCAGCTCCGTGCCGCTGACCAGTTCAAGGTCGTCCTTGCCCTGCACGTAGACGGAGCCCGCGCCCGCGCCCGCGCCGATGATCGCGCCGATGGCAGCGCCTTTGCCGCCGCCGGCAATCGCGCCGATGATGGCCCCGACCGCTGTGCCAATACCTGCGCGCTTGACGGTCGTGTTCGTGCGGTTGTCCTCACGAACTGCGCCCTCGTTATCCACCCGCACGGTCTCGCCTGTGGTCGTGCGGACGGACTCCGTGATGGCCGCGAAGCGGTACGCCTCGCCGTTGCGCAAGGTGATGGTGTCGAAGTTGAGCGTCACCTCAGAGCGCCCCGTGATGCGCCCCGAACGGTTGACGTTCGAGAGACGCCCGCGGATGGTCGCGCCCTCGTACTGATTGGGCGAGCGCACAGTCATCGTGAATGGGTCGCCCTCGCGCGCGGCCTTCGTTGACAGGTTGTTGTCCAGTACGGCGACGATCTGCGTCCCATCCGGGACGATGAACTGACCGCTCGCCGTGCCCGTCGTCGTGCCTGAGCCCGGATAGCCTGGGCCGCCGTTGTAGAGGTTCAGGTCCGCGACCTCGGAGGTCTTGTCGTACAGGCTGACGACTTCGACCGGCCGGCTCAGGTTGATGTCCGAGATGCGGCGCACGACGCGCAGCCGCTGCCCGTTATCCACCGGGTCGAACGTCACGCTGAAGTCGCTGTCGCGGTCGCCCGTCGAAGTGACTACGAGCCGGTCGCCTTCGAGCGTCGAGCGCGCGCGCACTGTCCGGCCGCCCGGCCCAGTCTCTGTCCGCTCGATGCCGTCGGCCTCGAAGGTGAACTGCGGCGAGCGCGTCGAAGCGATGGTCACGCTGCGCCCGCGCCGGTCAATCGCCAGCCCCGTCGGCGACTCCAACCGCGCCGTTAGCGAATCAAGAACCCGCTGCCGGTTATTGTAGGAAACGTTGCGCACTTCGCGCTCGGCGATCTGGCGCGCGTCGTCGCTGCGCGTCGCGTCCAGGCGGTAGGCGCCCGTCAGCCGGTTCGCGGTCGTGTTGCCCGGCGGGTAGTTGTTCTGCGGGAAATTGTTCTGCGCATAGTCGTCGTCCGCGTTGTTCCTACTGTTGCCGCGCCACGAGAGGCTGTACAGGCTCGCCAGTTGGTTCAAGTCCTGCTTGATGCTCGCCCACTCGACTTGGGGCTGCCCGGCGACGCGGTTGCGCCGCATGAAGCGTTCTACAGGCGACGCGCGGTCGAGCACGAGTTGGATGTCGGCCGCGCTGAACTGGCGGTTCTGCGCGCGAGTGTTCAACTGATCCACCACGCCCTCGAAATCGCTGGCGAGCTGATTGATGTTGTCTTCCCGGCGCGTGTTGTCAATCGTGCTCCGGTCGAGCGCGTTGCTCAGGCTGTTGCGGAACGCGTCGGTCCGCGTCTCTATGCGGCGGACCAGTTGGCGCGCCTGCGCGTTTCGGCCGCGCCTCTGCGCCTGCGCCTCCATCCCGACGCTGGCGAGCGCGAGCAAGAGCATGACGCCCGCGCTGAAAATCCTTCTGACTCGATTCATTACCCATCCCTCCACTTTCACGTTTGATTCCTCGACTTCAAATTTTTGCAAAGGGGGAAAAGGGGGAAAGTTTCTCGCAGGAAGAGCAATGAGGAGAGTTTATTATTGCTCTCTCCGGCGCGAACTCAATCTTGAGCGCGCACGGAGAGGGGGCTGCGCGCGTATGATGCCACGCGCTCGCCTGGGGGAACAACCCGCTTAAGTCTGATTCAGGATGACTGTGGCGGGTTGCCGCGCAAAAATGTTGCGCGTTTATTGAATTTTCTGCATCGTCACGGTGACGAGCGGGTCTTCGCCGCCCGTCTTGTTGTAAGAAACCCAGTAGCCCGAATCGGGGTAGCGGACCATTTTGTACATCGCCCCGTCGGCCTTGGCCTCGATTTCCGTGCCGAGCACGACCTTCGGCAGCGGCGCGCCGCTACCGTCGCCCACGTAGTTGATGGAAACGGCCATCACCTTGCGGACCTTGTCGTAGTAGACCTGGCAGGACTCTTTCTCCGAAAACTGAAAGAAGTCTTGCACGTCGCCTTTGTCTGTCGGCTGGCCTAGTTTCTGACGCACCTCGTCGGCGCCCATGCCGATGCGTACACCCTTGTACTCGATGAATAAAGGTTTATCAACTGCCTTCTTCTCGCTCGCGCGCTGCGCCGCGACGTTTGGCGCGCTCGCCGCAGCGAGGAGCGCGAGGGCGATGAGCAAAACAACCCGTCTAGAGGCGGGGGACATGACAGATTCTCCTTTCTGAATCGATCACTCCTCTTGTGAAATAACAGGGCTCACATTTTAGCCCCAGAGCGCCCTGCGTTTCAACATCCAAATTTTCGCGCGCGCGCACGAAAATTTGCCGCGGCGGGTGTGCTATGCTTCCGCGGGAGAGGGTAAACCGCATGGGCAACGAAGGCGCGAAAGCGACAATCTATTTTGCCGGCGACGATCTGTTCGTCGGCGTCAGCCCGAGCGGGCACGCGCAGGCGCTCGACACGAACCACGAGCGCGCGAGCGCGGCCACGCCCGTCGAGCTGCTCCTGATAGCGCTCGGAAGCTGCACGGCCGTCGATGTCGTCAGCATCCTGACGAAGAAGCGCGCGCAAGTTACGGCCTACCGCGTGGAGGTCCAAGGCGAGCGGCGCGCAGAGCACCCGCGCCACTTCACGCGGATGGAGGTCAAACACATCGTCAGCGGACGCGGGATAACCGAGAAGGCGCTCGCGCAGGCCATAGAGCTGTCTGAGACGAAATATTGCAGCGTCGCCGCGACCCTGCGCCCGACCGTCGAAATCGTCTCCAGCTACGAAATCATAGAGACGTAGTAAGGGGTAAAGAAATGTTCATCCACGTCGCGCTCGCGCTCGTGTTCTCGGCCCTGGCGGCTTCGGGTCCGACGCCCGCGCGGCCCGTTCAGGCGAACGTCGCAGGGGCTCAGTTTTCATCAACCATCGGGCCGCAAGACAGCGAGTTGAGCGAAGTGCGCCGTCTCGACCTCGAAGGGTCTGCCGAGTTGACGGCCGCAGAGCACGTCAGGCGCGGCGGCGTTTACCTGAAGAACCGCGCCTTCGCGGAAGCGCGCCGCCATTTTCAGGCGGTGATCGCGCTTTACCCTTCGGACGCTGTGAACCTCCCGCCGGCGCTCTACGGCGCAGGGCGCTCCTACTTCCAGATGCGCGGCTACGCGGAGTCCGTTCCCTTCTTCGAGCGCGTGTCGCGCGAGTTCGCGCAGACGAAGGACGGGCGCGAAGGGCTCTACTCGCTGGCCTCTGCCTACCTGCGCCTGAATCGCGCCTCGGACGCGGCCGCCAGCTACCGCGAATACGTCGAGCGCTACCCCGCGGGCGAGCGCATTGAGTTCGCGCACCTGAACGTCATAGACAGCCTGCGCGAGGCGGGCCGGCCACTCGAAGCCATCGCCTGGATTGCGCGCACGCGGGAGAAACATGCGGGCACGCCGACGGCGACCAACGCGCTGTTCGCGCGGCTGCGCCTGGACGTGGCCGGTGGCGACTGGGTACACGCCGTGCAGTCGGCAGACGAGTTGCGCGGGGCCGCCTTCACCGGCAAGGTGCTGACGACGCCTGACGAGGTGGCTTATCTGAAGGCTTACAGCCTGGAGCAGGCGGGGCGGAAGGAGGAGGCCGTTAACGCCTACCTCGTCATCGCTGACAGAATCGATTCTTATTACGGCTGGCTGGCGACTACGCGCGTCCAAGCGCTCGGCAACGCCGCGCAGCGCGCCGCCGCGGGCTCACGCGCCGCGCGGGTCAGGTCGCAGATAGCTTCCGCGTCGAGTCAATATCCTGCGCCCTACCGCGAGACGATTGTGCGCGAAGCCGCTAAGCGCGGCGTTGACCCGCGCCTCGTGCTGGCGATTATGCGGCAGGAGAGCGGCTTCAAGCCGCGCGCCAAGTCCATCGCCGCCGCGCGCGGTCTGCTGCAACTGACGCCCGACACGGCCGCGCGTTACGCGGCGCACGTCGGCATGAACAATTTGCGCGATGAAGACCTCTACCGCCCGGAGACTTCCATCCTGCTCGGGTCTGTTTATCTGGCGGAGCTTGCGCGCGAGTTCCCGAACCTGCCGGAGGCCGTGGTCGCGTCTTACAACGGCGGTGAGGACAACGTCGCGCGCTGGCTCAAGCGCGCTGGCCGGCGCGACCCAGGCGTCTTCGCCGCGGAGGTGGGTTTCGAGGAGACCAAGAAATACGTCTACATAGTGATGGCGAACTACCGCGCCTACCAGGAGCTATACACGAAAGACCTCGGCCCGCGGCGATGAGGTCAGTCAGCGCCTCTTAAACCGGCCTTGCTTCGGCCGGCGGATTTCCATTTGCCCTTCGACGTAGTCGCCGGCCGGCTCACTAATCATCATTCCCATGACCTGAGGTTCGTCCACGTCCACGACGCCAATCTCAGGCAAAACTTCCTGAACCTTAATCACCTCGCTTTTCGTCGCCGCCGGAGCGGGCGGCAGATCGCGCAAGCCGGCGGCGGCGAGGAGGCCCGCGAAAAAGCTGAGGGCGGCCGAGGCGGAAGCGGTGGCGACTCTGGCCGCACGTCTCCTGAGGGCGCGCAAGCCGACGGGACAATTTTTAGTCAGCATCGTCCCGTCGGCCCTGCGGTAGAAGCGCACGCAGAGCCTGCCTTCGGCCTGGACGACGAGCCGCTCGGCCTCACTCTTCGTCATCCCCGAAAGGTTGTAGACGTTCAGGCTGCACTTGGCACAGAAGCGCACACGCTCGTTCCCGACCATGTTCTCCCAGCCGGCGTCGCACGGGGCGGCGACCGTCACGTGATCGAGCGGGCTCTTGAATCCCCTCATAACTTGCCTCCCTCCAAACCTGTGGTCAAAGGTTTAGACGCGTGACGGCCCCGTTTGTTCCGTAGGCCAGAATCTCTTACGGCTCAGGACTGAAGCCGCCGCGGTCCTCGAAGCCCGTCGAGCGTTCGCGCCTGCGGAGCGCGTCCTCGCGCGGGTAGCGCCGCGGGAAGACGCCCAGGCGGACGAGCGCGTCGCGGTACTCGTAGCGGATCGTCACCTCGCCCGCCGCACGCGAAACCAAATCCATGTTGACCCAGCTCACGTCGTGCTGGACGTTGCGGCCGATTCCGGTCGCGGCCGATTCGTCGTCCGGCCGCGGGTAGGCTTCCGCAGTAGTGCCCGCGCGCCCGCTCGCCGCAGGGGCGTCGCCGCTGCGGCTCTTCGACTCCTCGCGGTCGCGCCCATCCTCCTCGTAAGGGTATGGGTGTCTGGGACGCGGCGGGCGCGGGACGACGACCACGCGCTCGCGCTCGCGGAAGAAGACGGCCGAGATGACGCCGAGGTTAGCCGTGCGGCCGAGCTTCGCGCCGTAGGAGTCGCGCTCGGTCGTGAAGTAGAAGTGGCGCGCGCGCGACGAACTCATCTGCCACCCGCGGATGGTGATGGTCTGGTAGGGGCCTATGACCCACTTGCTCGCGTCCCAGGCGGAGGTCCGGCTCGCGTCAATCGTGTTCATCCCGTCCACGGACAGGGCCACGGCCACGCGATAGCCGTAAGGGTTGCGGACGCGCAACTCGTACTCCGCGCCATCGAACGCTTCGACGTAAGTGCGGCCGCGCGCGGCGTACTCTTCGAGCGGGCGGCCGTCAACCAGCACCTCCACCTCGAACCCGCCGCCGTGCGGCACAGGAGGCTCCGGCTGCGGTCTCTCCGGGTCGATGACGGCCGCGCTGGCGCTCATTAGTGAGACGCCGGGCGCGGAAATAGAGGCTGCTAACAGGAAGAGACCGATGAGGACGGCGGAGACAAGCGTGACTGCTGCTTTTTTCATTTCTCCCTCCAGATTCCATGAAATCAAAGGTCGGCTGCCGGCTGAACGCCCGCGGGGGCCAATTCTTGCGCGGGCGGCCACGGAAATTTTCCGCGAACCGGCTGTTTATAGGCGCTCCTCTTGTGGTATAGATTAGGGCGAAAACCGCAGTTCAATCAATCCAGATTTCGGGGCGGGCACAACTTTCCGGGGTTCTTCTCAAGTCAAAGGAGGCCGCCGGCTCTCCCGGCAGGAGGGAATCTATTTGGGTAAAAGTGGAGGTCGGAACGTAGGCATGGCAGAGAGGCTGGCGACAAAAAGCGCCGCGGAAGACGGCGCGGGGACTTTTTACGACAAGATCGCGGGCCTCTACAACCTGACCTTCAAGTTCAACGGCTACGGCCGCTCGCTCCACCATTACCTGCGCACGCACCCGATCCCGCTCTCGCGCGGCGCGAGGATTCTGGACGCCGGCTGCGGCACGGGCCTTTTGACGGTCGCGCTCCTCAAGGCGATGGATCAGCCGGTCAGAATCACGGCCGTAGACCTTTCGGGCTCGTCCATCGTCACGGCCCGCAAGGCCGTCGAGGAGAAGGCCGGCCGCGCCGACAAGGTCTGGTTCACGCAGGCCAACGTCCTGGCGCTCCCCTTCGTCGCCAACTCCTTCGACTTCGTCGTCACCAGCGGCGTGCTCGAATACGTCTCGCTGCGCGACGGCCTGGGCGAGCTGGCCCGCGTGCTCAAGCCCGGCGGCTACATCCTGCACCTCCCCGTCAGGCCCTCTCCCGTCGGCAAGCTGCTCGAAGTCATGTTCCGCTTCAAGGCGCACCACCCGCGCGAGGTCGCCGAGAACACGCGCCGCTACTTCCGCGTCGTCAAACACTATCGCTTTCCCCCGCTCCACCCCATCGGCTGGTCTAAGACCGCCGTTCTGGCACAGAAAAAATGAGAAAACTAATCATCCTCTGCGTCTACGCGCTGCTCCTGAATTGCTTCGCTCAGGGACAGTCGAACAGCTCGGCCTCGCCTGTCAAGTTCGATGAATTCGGCGGCGTCAATTGTGAAAACGAGCTGGCGCACCTGGACGCCTTCAACAACCACCTCCAAAGCAACCCGGACTTACACGGCTATCTCATAGTTTACGGCGGGCGCACGGGCGCGCAGTACGAGGCGCTGGCGCTGGCGGCGCGGATGCGGTTCTACCTGACTCGCACGCGCGGCCTGGACGGGCGGCGGCTAACCACCATCGACGGCGGCCACCGCGAAACGCTGGGGACTGAGATTTGGCTCGGCCGGCGCGGCGAGCCGATGCCCGCCTCCACACCAACCCTTCAGACAAAAGATTTAAGTCTCAAGGGCCGGGCGCGCGTCCTCGGCTACGACTGCGGCGCGCGCCTCGGCTTGTAGGTTACTTGACCGGCACGAGTCTCAAAATCCTGTCGTCATCCTTCGCGAGCGAGCCGCGCCCGTCGCGGTTCGAGGTCGAGAAGTAGATAGCCCCATCCGGCCCCTCGGCCACGTCGCGTATGCGGCCGTACTGATTCTCGAAGAGACGCTCCTGGCTCACGACGCGGCGGCCGTCGAGCACGACGCGAATCATCATCTGCCCGCGCAGGCAGCCGAAGAGGAAGTTGCCGCGAAGCTGCGGGAACGCAGAGCCGCGGTAGAAAGTCCCACTCGCGGGCGCGCACGCGGGCGTGTACTCCAAGAGCGGCGCTTCCAGCCCCTCGCGCGTCTCCCCGTGATGAATAATGGGCCAGCCGTAATTCTTTCCCCTCTCGACCACGTTGACCTCATCGCCCCCGCCCGGCCCGTCGAAGCCCGAAGGCCCGTGCTCTGTCTGGAACATCAGACCTGAGCCCGGCTGCCAGTCCAACCCTTGCGCGTTGCGATGGCCCGCGGTCCAGATTTCCGGGCGCGCGCCGTTCTGGCCGACGAAAGGATTGTCCTGCGGCACGGTCCCGTCGTCGTTCAGCCGCAGCGTCTTCCCGGCGAGCGAGTCCATTTTCTGTGCCAGATTACGGTCGGTCGCGTCCCCGGTCGTGACGTAGAGCTTCGCGTCCGGGCCGAAGCGCAGGCGGCACCCGGCGTGGTTCGGCGCGGCCGGGATGCCCTCTATGACGAGCTTCCTGTCCGCGAGCGCCGCGCCCGTCTCGCGGTAGCGCACGACGCGCACGAACTGCTGCCCGCCCTGGTCGTAGGCGTAAGAGAGGTAAAGCCAGCGATTCGAGTTGAACTGCGGGTGCAGGGCCAGACTCATCAGCCCGCTCTCGCTGCGGGCCTCCACGTCCTCTATGACGGCCAGCGGCTCCGCCCGCAGGCTCCCGTTCTCGACGACGCGCACGCGGCCCGGCCGCTCTGTAAAAATCATACGCCCGTCCGGCGCGAAGACGATTGACCAGGGAACTTCGAGATTCGTCAAGACCGTCTCGACGCGAAATTTGACGGCCCCGTCCGCGGCGACGGCCGTCTCGCCCGCGCCCCTCCCCGGCGGGGTCTTACTGCCGCACGCGAGCAGGAAACTGAAGATGACGATGGCTGAAATGTTGCGCTTCATGCCCCTCCCCCTTGAATGGTCGTCACAAACGGACGAAGGCGGCGCTCTTGAAATCTCGCCGCCCTCACGAAAGACCTGATCTATTAGACGCGGGTCAGTGGGAAATGTATTCGTGCAAAAGCTTCAGCTCGTCGCCCTGCTCGCTGACTTCGACGCGCAGGATGTCGCGCATCGAGAGCATCCCGACCCAGCGCTCGCCCTCGACCACGGGCAGGTGGCGGCGGCCGATCAGCTCCATCCGTTCGAGCGCCTCGTGCGGCGTGTCCTTCGTGTCGATGACCGCTTGCAGCTCGCCCATCACCTCCTTGACCCGCAAGCTCGCGGGGTCCAGGCGGCTGAGCAGCACGTTATTGAGCAGGTCGCGCTCGGTCAGGATTCCGACCAGCCGCCCTCCATCGTCGAGCACGCAGACGCCGCCGACTTTGCGCCCCGCCATGTACTCGGCCGCCTCCAGCACGCTCACGTCGTCGCGCACGGAATACGGCTCGCGCTCACGGATCACGTCTCTGATAGTAATCATGGACTGCCCCCCGCAAGGTCTTGAAAGAGCGTGTACCCATTATAGAGCAAGTGGACCCGTCAGCAAGAAAAAATAGAGACCGGGCCAAGCTGGCAACGGGTCTTGGAAGGCGCTTTCAGACTACAGGTCTTGCTTTATGACCAGCGGAATCGTCACCGTGAAGGTCGAGCCGCAGCCCACACCGCCGCTTTCGGCCCTGACCGTCCCACCGTGCAGCTCTACAAAGTGGCGGACGATAGCTAAACCTAAGCCGAGGCCGCTGTGCGCGCGCGTCGTGGACATGTCCGCCTGACGGAAGCGCTCGAAGACGTGCGGTAGGAATTCCGGGCCAATTCCCTCGCCCGTGTCGCTGACCTCGATCTTGACGTGCGAGCCCGCGCGTCCGACGCTGACGCAGACTTGCCCGCCCCGCGGTGTGAACTTGATGGCGTTCGAGAGCAGGTTCCAGATGACCTGTTGCAGACGCGCAGGGTCGCCCGCGATGGCCCCGACGCCCTCGTCGATCACCTTCCTGACGCCGACGCCCCTGGCCTCGGCGGCCGGGCGCAGGGCGTCTATGGCCGCCTCTATGAACGAGGCGGGGTTGATGGACTGAACGTCCAGCCGCAGCTTGCCGGTGATGATGCGCGAGACGTCCAGCAGGTCTTCGATAATCTGCGTCTGCAAGCGTGCGTTGCGCTCTATGACTTCGAGCGCGTGCGCGGTCGCCTGTTCATCGAGCTGCCCGTCGCGCAGGATGTTCGTCCAGCCGCTGATGGCCGTCAAAGGCGTGCGCAGCTCGTGCGAGACGACGGCCAGGAATTCGTCCTTCAGGCGGCTGGCGCTCTCTGCCTCCGCGCGCGCAGCCTGCTCGCTCGCCAGCAGCCGCTCGCACTCCTCCAACACCGTGCGCAGGCGCGCTTCGGTCCGCTCGTGCTCGGCCACCTCTGCTTCGAGCGCCCTGGCCTTCTGCTGCAACTCGACGATGACGCGCAGGCGGTCGCCAGCAGAGTCGAGCCCCGTGTAGCTCTCGGCGGGGATGACGGCCGAGTGGGCCGCGCAGACTTCTGCGAGCTGTGCGGTCAGCGTCCTGCCGTCGAAGTTCGTCATGGGGTAGGCGCAGAAGAGGGAGAACGGATAAGACTCGCGCAGGTCGTTCCAGAGTTCTTCGAGGCTGACGGCGGCGCTGTGCTGCCCGCCGCCGCACAGGTGCGCGACCATGTCGCCGAAGACGCGCACGCGCCCGCCCCCGGCCTGTGCCGCCCGGCTGAGGATTGGGCCAACAACGGTCTCAAATTTCCCAGGCTCGGGTCGCCCGTCCACCATGAACGTCTCCAGCGTCTCGGCGGCGTCGAGCGAGACGTACTGCCCCCTGGCGCGCGCGTCCGCGAGGTCCAAGCCCACGGCTTCCAGCCGCTGGTCTAACTCTTCGCGGTGCGACTTGCCGGCGACGACGACGCAGCCCTCACCCGCGCCGAGCCCTGCGCCTATAAAGCCGCTCAGAGAGTTGAGCAGAAAGACGTCCGCCTCGTAGAACTGTACGAAGTGGTCGTGCCCGCCCACGCCGCTCCAGTCCGCGCACGGGGCGGCCCCGTAGACACGTCCGCCGTTATCCTTTGCTCTGACCAAAATCACGCTCCATTACATTGCACGGAGGCTTTCCGTCTTGCTGGCCGCGCCGCCGGCCTGCGATTCCGAGTTCGGGGGAATGTGAACGAGTGGATTCTAACCCTCTTCCGGCGGGAAGGCCATCAGAAAAGTGAGCCCTGGGCTGTCGGCCTGCGGAAGGTGCTTTGCGGCGTCTTGTCTTCATAAGTCCACCGCTCCTGTTTGTTGAAGCCGAGCCGCTTGCAGTAGACGCGGAAGAGCCGCTCCTGCGTCTCCCAGAATTGGCCCTGGCCGCGCATGCGCTCGCCGAACTGTGCGGAGTTGAGACGGCCGCCGCGCGCCTCGCGGATGCGGTTCATCACCCGCTGCGCCTTGGTCGGGAGCCGCTCGCGCAGACGCTGCTCGAAATATTCCGCGACGCTGCCGGGCAGCCTGAGCATCGTCATGAACGCATGAGCCGCGCCCGCCTCGCGCGCGCGCTTGAGCAGCTCTGGGATGTCCGTGCTCAGGCCGGGGATGACCGGCGCGATTCCAATGCCGACGGGGACTCCGGCGTCCGCCAGCTCCTTCATAGCCTTGAAGCGCGCGTCGGGCGAAGGCGCGAACGGCTCGACGGCGCGCGCCGTCTCGTAATCAGCGAACGGGATGGTGAAGTAGACGGAGGCCGCGGCTTCCTGTGCCAATTCGGCCAGGAGGCTGGCGTCCCTGCGGATGAGCGCCGACTTGGTGACGACGCTGACGGGGTTGCGGAATTCGAGACAGACTTCCAGGCAGCGGCGCGTCAACTTGTAGTGCGCTTCGAGCGGGACGTAAGGGTCTGACGTGAAGGAGAAGACGAGCGGCGCGCCGCGCCAGCTCTTGCGCATCAGCTCGGCGCGCAGCAACTCAGGCGCGCGGACCTTCGCCACGATCTTGCGCTCGAAGTCCGTGCCCGCGCCGTAGCCCAGGTACTCGTGCGTCGGCCGGCTGAAGCAATAGGTGCAGGCGTGTACGCAACCGCGGTAGCAGTTGACAGAGTAATCGAAGCCCACGTCCGGGCTCTGGTTGTGTGTGATGATCGAGCGCGTCTCCGTCTCCTCGAAGACCTCGACGCGCGCCTCAGGCGGCTCGCCGATCCACTCGACCGTGTGCGTGAGCCAGGGGTTTGGCGGGTTCTCGACGTAACGCAAGCGGACTCTTACGCGGGAGCGCTAAGACATTGAGCTAACTTTGTCGAGACTACACCCGAGCCTGTATTATGTCTAGCACAATTTTGCGCGCGAGCAACAGCAAATCATGCCGCACCGCGGGGCAGCACGGACTCGATGCTGTGGAGGAGGATGTAGACCTGATCGGCGTCGCCGTCGCTTGCGCCTTTGAGCGAGAGCGCGACGTAGTCGTTGCTGACTTCCGTGATCGTGCCTTCGTAGACGCCGCCCGAGACGGTCTTGATGTCAACGGACTGGCCCTTGTAGCGCCGTAGCATGTTCTCTGCTTGCTGCATGTTCCGCCTCATCCCTCCTCCTTCAGTTCTTGCCCGGCCCAGGTGACGAAAAAGAATCTGTACTTGTTGTCGGGGTCTTCGACGGTGACGAAGCGCCCGCCCCAGCCCTCGTCCGCGGGCGGCTGGACTATGAGCCCGCGCCGCTTCAGCTCCCTGTAATATTCGTCCACGTCCGCGACGCCCAGAAAAAAGTGGCAGCCGCGCCCGCGTCGCAGCATCGTCTCCAACTGTTCGACCAGCGTCAGCCTCAGCCGCCCCGCACGGAGCGTCGCCATCGGCGGCTCGGACTCCGGCGTGTGCGTCTCAAGCTCGAAGCCGAGCTGCTCTTGGTAGAACGTGAGCGCGTCGGGCAGACTGTTGATCTCCAGGAAAAGCAGGTCGAGTCCGGTGAAGCCCATCTGCACGCCTTACCTCAGCACCAGATAAATTCCGTAGCCGCCGCCGACCAGCGCCACCCAGAACATCACCTCCAGCGTCACGCCGAACCAGGAGTGCGCCAGCGCGTGCCTGTCTTCCAGCCGGCGAATGGCTCCGTGGGCCATCAGGACTCCGACTAAGACCAGGGCGAGCGCCAGCGCCACCAGCGGCCAGAGAAACCAGATCCACTGGAACCTGACGAGCAGCGCCAGCACCAGCCCCGCGCCGATGAAGAGGACCGCGCCCAGGCTCTGCACGGCGGCCGCCTCGACCTGCAAGCCCGGCGAGGCTTGCGGCTTGGCGGCCGTCGCCTCCACCTCTTCCCCCGCGACCCCGCGCCGCTCGGCGTCGTAGGCGCGGCGCGCGCGCTCGTCCTTGAGCACGCCGTACGCCTCGTTGAGCGACTTCATCTCCTCCTCGTCGCCGCCACGGTCGGGGTGGCGCTCGACGGCCTTGCGCTTGTAGAGACGTTCGATGTCGCCGGCAGAGGCGTCCACTCCTGCGCCCAGGATGGAGTAATAATCCTTGCTCGCGTCGAACTGGCTCATGTGTTCGGCGATTTTAGAGACGCGATTTTAGATTTGCAATGCCAAATAGTGGTCAGTGGTCAGTGGTCAGTTAAAAGAAAAACCGTCTTTGTCTTTAACTGACCACTGACCACTGACCACTGCATTATGCTAGTCTTAGGCGGAGAGCTTACATCATGGCGCAAGCGTTCGACCCCGGCGACGATCTCATCTTCCAGTTGGAAAGCGGCTTCGGGCTGCTGCGCGTGCTGGCGGTCGAGGATCGCGGCGCGCAAGGAACGGTCTGGCACCTGCTCGCCTACGAGGAACTCTTCCCGGACGTGGAGATGGCGGAGGCGGCGCTCGCGCGGCCCGACGCGCTGCACGTCCGCCAGAGACACATGGCGCTCACGGATCGCGCCTTCGAGCGCACGCCAGCGGCGCGCCTGGGGAATCGTCCCGTGACGGAAGACGAGCTGCAAGCCTACCGCGAGTGGGCCGCGGCCGGCGGCCAGGTCTCAGACCGCTCCGCGCTCCTGATGCTCGGCCTGCGTTGACGGGCGGGCTCAATCCCCTTTCTTGGACTGCGAGAGAATCCAGATGATGGACAAGAAGAGTCTGATGAAAGTCCTGGCGCGGCGCGCGCTCGTCCTGGCGCTGTTGGTCGCGGCGGCGTGCGCGCAGGTCGTGGCCGTGCGGCGCGAGCGCCTCGTGGACGCGTGGCGTCCGGTTCATTACGACATCACGCTCAGGCTCGACGACCGGCTGACCGAGTTGGCGAGCGCACGCGCCGCGCTCGACGTAGCGGTGCTGAAAGGCCCGCTCGCCGTGATTGACCTGGACTTCGGCGAGTTGACCGTTGACTCCGTGACCGTCAATGGCGGGTCCGCGCGCTTCGAGCAGGGCGCGGGCCGCCTCAACGTCCTGCTCCCGCAGCCCGCGGCGACGGGCGCGAGGCTCACCATCGTCGTCGCTTATCGCGGACGGCCGAAAGACGGGTTGATTCTCAAGGCGGACAAGGCCGGCAAGCCTTCCGCGACGGGCGACAACTGGCCCGACCGCGTACATCACTGGATACCCACGCTCGACCACCCTTCAGCGAAGGCGACCGTCAACTTCACTGTCACAGCGCCCGCGCGCGACCTCGTGGTGGCGAATGGGCAATTCGTCTCGACCCGCGACAACGCGGACGCGACGCGCACCTGGGCTTTCAAGGAGTCGCGCCCAATCTCGCCCTACTGCATGATTATCGCCGTCGGCGAGTACGCGGAGTTTCAGTCGCCCGTGAAGACGTCCGTCCCGCTCGCCTACTACGTCCCGCAGACGGACAGGGAGCCGGCCCCGCGCGGATTCGGCTCGGTCCCGCAGACGCTGGAGTTCTTCAACGAGCTGATCGCGCCCTTCCCTTACGAGAAGCTGGCGCTCGTCGTCGGCGCGACGCGCTTCGGCGGGATGGAGAACGCGAGCGCGATTGTGTTGACGGGCGGCCTCTTCAGTACCGCCGTGGACGCGTCGCCACTCAGCCCACACTTCAAAATCCGGCGCGGCCTCATCGAATTAATGGCCCACGAAATCGCGCACCAGTGGTTTGGCGACTCGGTCGCCGTCAAGACCTGGGCCGACCTCTGGCTGAGCGAGGGCTTCGCGGACTACTTCGAGGCCGTCTTCGTCGAGCGCTACGACGGGCCAGAGGCTTTCCGCGAAAACATGCGCCGCGCGGCCGAAACCTATTTCAATTACGCGCAGAAGCGGCGCGCTCCCATCTACGACACGGAGACCGAAGACCTCTTCAAGCTGCTCAACGCGAACAACTATCAGAAGGGCAAGTGGGTACTGCACATGCTGCGCGGGCTGATGGGCGACGACGCGTTCTTCAAAGGCATACGCGCCTACTACCGCGCGCACGAGCACGGCACGGCCTCGACCGAAGATTTGCGCGCGGCGCTCGAACAGGCGTCGGGCCAAAACCTGAAGGAGTTTTTCTTGCGCTGGGTCTACGCCGCAGGCCACCCGCGCTACGTGGCTACGTGGTCGTGGCAGGCGACACGCGGCTCTGGCGAACTCACCATACGGCTCATGCAGACGCAGGAGGACGCAGCCTTCCTGACCCCGCTGACGGTGGAGGTCGTCTTGCGCAACGGCGCGACGCAGCGCGCGAAGCTCATGCCGACCGGCAAGCAGACCGTGCTCCGCCTTCCCCTCTCGCGTGAGCCCGCAGACGTGCGTATTGATCCTGACGAATGGGTGCTGAAAGAGCTGACCGTGCAAAAGGCAGGCACGGCCTCAGCCCCGTAGGGGCTGTTGAAAATAGCCCAGCACTTCAGGGTAACGTTGTGGAGAAAAATTGAGTCCCGTAGGGACGGCCGAACATTTCAGTCGTCCCTACGGGACTCGAATATTTTTGGCGCTATTTCTGAAGTGCTGGGCTATTTTCGGTCGCCCCTGACGGGGCTAAACGCGAGCGCAGCGTTCGACCTTGTAGAGTTGCCACTCGCCGGGAATCTCGTCGAAGACTTCGGCTCCGCGGCGGTCGAATTCCAGGCCGGAGCCGGCGACCAAGTCTTTGACGGTGTGCGAGACTAAGACCTCGCCCGCGTCCGCGCGGTCGCGGATTTCGCGGCCGACCTCTACGGCCACGCCTCCCACGCGCGACCCGTCCAGCAAATCGCACTCGCCCGTGTGGAGCCCGGCGCGTATCTCTATCCCCAGGCGCGCGGCGTATTCGCTGATGGCGCAGGCGCAGCGGATGGCGCGCGCAGGCCCGTCGAAGGTGGCGAGCGGCCCCGCGCCCGTCATGTCAATCTCGCGCCCGCGGAACCAGGCTATCTCCTTACTGATGTGCGCGCGGAAACGCTCGATCGTGCTCCGCCACTCACCTTCACCGCGCACGGCCGCCTGCTCTGTCGAACCGATGATGCGCGCAAAGAGCACCGTCGCCAGCACGCGCTCGGGCTCGGCCGTGTGGCGCGCGCCCGTCAGAAACTCTTCGATCTCGTAGAGCACAGAGTCCTGGTCACCGACGAATGGCAGGTGGTCCTCACCTGGCAGCTCCACGTACTTCGCCTCCGGGATGCGCTCGGCGACGTAGCGCCCCTCCTCTACCTTCAGACACAAATCATTCGTGCGATGCAGGACGAGCGTCGGCACGCGTATGGTCGGCAGGACGTGGCGCACGTCCGCCTCCGCGTTCATCTTCGTCAGCGCCACGGCCGCGCCGGGGCTCGCGCCCATGCGCAGGTAGGTCGCCCACCACTCGCGGAACTGCGGGTCGTCGCGCATGCTCGGCGCGCGCTCGTCTATGCCGACGGGGCCGCCCCAGTTCTTCTGTATCTCCTCAAAAAAGTGGTTGCGCTGCTCGGCCGTCGGGGCCCAGGGGTAATCCGGAGCCCAGATGCGCTTGGCGTAAGTGCCGAACATCACGAGCGCGGCCGTGCGCTCCGGGTAGGTCGCCGCGAAGAGCGCGGACATCACCCCGCCTTCGGAGACGCCGCACAGCGCAGCGCGGTCGGAGCCGACGGCCTCCATCACGGCGCGCACGTCGTCCATGCGCTGTTCGAGCGTCGGCAGTTCTTGGACGGGAACGCGGTCGGACAAGCCCGTGCCGCGCTTGTCGAAGAGGATGAGGCGCGAGAAGGAGGCGAGCCGCCGCAGGAAACGCGCGAACGTCGGGTG
This sequence comes from uncultured Acidobacteriota bacterium, assembly GCA_963848875.1. Classification (GTDB taxonomy): domain Bacteria; phylum Acidobacteriota; class Blastocatellia; order Pyrinomonadales; family Pyrinomonadaceae; genus QHXM01. The sequence continues at coordinate 1,264,999 of CAWKFJ010000003.1, read as the reverse complement.
ACGCCAGAAGTATTCGAGGTGCGAAATCCAGCCCATCACGAAGACCAGATCGAGCGGGCCGTCGCCGATCACCTGATAGGCTATGTTCACGTCCCCGCTTCGGGCGTACCTAGTCTCAGGCACGCGCATCAGCTCCGGCGGGAACTCGTCCGCCGCGGGAAGGGTAGCCCCGTAGAGAGCTGCGGGCTGCGTCAATCTTCCGGCGGCAGCTTCTGTGGAGGGCTCGGCGTCGTCCTCCTCGACCACGACGCGCGTGCGCGTCCGCTCGCGCAGGATGACGGTCTCGCTCGCCTCCTCTTCGAGGAGGCTGACCTGCGCCCTGAAGCGGTAGCCGCGGCGCGGGACAGTCTCTATGAAGTCGGCCGCTTCGTCGCCGCCCGCGGACTGCAAGGCGCGACGGAGTTGGGAGATGTTCTGCGAGAGATTGTTCTCTTCGACGAAGCTGTCGGGCCAGACCTTCTTCATCAGCTCGTCTTTGCTGAGGACGTGCCCGCTGTGCTCGACGAGGGCGACGAGCGTCTCGAAGGCTTTCGGGGTCAGCGCGACGGGGCCGCCGCCGCGCGAGAGGAGTTGGCCCTCGCGCAGGTCGAGAGTGAAGTCTCCGAACGAGTAGGCGCGACCCCCGTGTCTCAGCTCCATCTCAGTCTCCCGAACGCGCTTTCAGAACTCTTTCAGAAAAATCTCAGTCGCCGCTAACGACTTCAATAGCTCTGTGGGGTTACTTTCCGCGGAGGGGCGAATTATTGGCACACATTATAACCCGAAGCGCGCGGCCCCGTGAGAAAAGTTTTCAAAGGGAGGCCCCGATGACCAAGAGAAGAACAGAGATCACCATCGAGACAGAGCGGCTCCTGGTGGCGCACAGCCAGCGGACGACCAGAGTCTTTTGCGCACGCTGCGGCATGGAGGTCGAGACGGCCGCGATTCCGTTGGACGAAACGCCCGACGGCTTCGCGCCCGGCGACGCCGAGCAGCCGGAAGAAGAAGATTCCCGCCGGTCATAAGGCGTACACCCAATCCCCGGCCATTTCCCGTAGGGGCAGAGGACTTGCCCCTTCCCCTACGGTTGTACCCGCCGCCTGACTTTCCTCTCTCATAAAATTCCCTCGCGTGACGCGGCTTTACGATATATTAAGCGCGTTACGTCGTAGACCTTCTTCAACCCCTTTTCGTGATGGAATCTTTCGTCATAGAGACGGCCCGCCTGCGCCTAAGGCCGTTCAGACCGGAGGACGTGGACGAACTCCACCGGCTCTTCGTCGAGCCGGGCGTGCGCAAGTTTCTGTGGGACGACGAGGTGATTCCGAAGGAGCGCGTTGAGTCAGTCATCGAAACCAGCGTCGGTTCGTTCGAAACCAGTGGGTTCGGCTTGTGGGCCGCCTCGCTTCCGCCGGAAGACGCCCTGGTCGGCTTCTGCGGCTTCTGGTTCTTTCACGACCCGCCGAAGCTGGAATTGCTCTACGGCTTGTCGGAGGCTTACTGGAACAGGGGGCTCGCCGCGGAGATGGCGCGGGCGATGTTGGGCTACGGATTTGAGCGACTGCGGTTCGAGCGCGTCGAGGCGAGCACGGACGCGGCGAACGTGGCGTCCGTGAGAGTAATGGAGCAGGCCGGGATGACTTTTTGGAAAAGGGAATGTACGAACGGGCTGGATACGGTGTACTATGCGGTCACGCGCCAGGCATTCCGTTGAGACAATGAGGCCGCTTACTTTCCGGGCGGGAGCAATCCCAGTCCTCTGCCGAGCCGCGCGAACTTTCGAGACAAGAGGTAGACTCCATGCGCAAACTGATGACAGTGGTTCTGGCTCTCTGCTTTCTCTGCAACGCCTTCGCGCCCGCGCTGGCACAATCGCCCGCACAGTCTTCCGCGGAGATAGAGCGCCGCGTCGAGGCGCTCCTCAGCCAGATGACGCTTGAGGAGAAGATAGACTACATCGGCGGCGTGGACGACTTTTTCATACGCGACGTTCCGCGCCTCAAACTCCCGCGCATGAAGATGGCCGACGGTCCACTGGGGGTGCGCAACTTCGGCCGTGCGACGGCCTTCGCCGGCGGCATCGCGCTGGCGGCGACGTGGAACCCGCAACTGGCGAACCGCGTCGGCACGGAACTCGGGCGCGACGCGCGCGCCAAGGGCGTACATTTCCTGCTCGGCCCAGGGGTGAACATCTACCGCGCGCCTATGAACGGGCGCAACTTTGAATACTTCGGCGAAGACCCTTTCCTCGCCTCGCGCCTCGCCGTGGACTACATCAAGGGCGTGCAGTCGCAAGGGGTCACGGCCACGGTCAAGCATTTCATGGGTAACAACTCGGAGTTCAACCGTCACCGGACGGACTCCATCATTGACGAGCGCACGATGCGCGAGATCTACCTGCCGACGTTCGAGGCGGCGGTCAAGGAGGCGCACGTCGGGGCCATCATGGACTCGTACAACCTCGTCAACGGCGAGCACGCGTCGCAGAACAAGTTTCTGTTGACGGACCTGGCGAAGAAGGAGTGGGGCTTTGACGGCGTGATGATGTCCGACTGGTTCGCGACCTACGACGGCGTGGCCGCCGCCAACGCGGGGCAGGATTTGGAGATGCCCTCTGGCGCGCACATGAATCGCCAGAACCTCATGCCGGCAATCCAGGAGGGCAAGGTCACGACCGCCACGATTGACGACAAGGTGCGCCGCATCCTGCGGACGGCCCTGCGCTTCGGCTGGCTCGACCGCGACCAGACGGACGCCACCATCCCGCGCTTCAACCAGCAGGGCCGCCAGGTCGCGCTCGACGCCGCGCGCGAGTCTATGGTGCTTTTGAAGAACGACGGCGCGCTCCTGCCGCTCGACAAGAAGAAGGTTAAATCGGTCGCCGTCATCGGCCCGCTCGCCTACCCCGCGTCGCCCGTCGGCGGCGGCAGCGCACGCGTCGAGCCGTTTGCGGCCGTCAGCTTCCTTGAGGGCCTGAGCGACTACCTGGGCGCCGGCGTGCGCGTCTATTACAGCCGCGGCGTGCCCACGCTCGGCGAGATGGCCGAGGCGACCCAATTCCAGACCGCAGCGACCGGCGGCAAGCCTGGGCTCACGGCGGAATACTTCGGCAACGATAAGCTGGAAGGCACGGCGGTCGTGACGCGCGTCGAGCGGTTCGTCAGCCTGGGGCCTGGCTCTCGCACGGTCTACCCTGACCAGGCCATGTCGTCGCGCCGCACGGGCTACTTCATCCCGCAGCAGGCGGGCGCGCACGAAATCTTCGTCCAGTCCACGGGCGAGGACGGCGGCGCGCACCGCCTCTACGTAGACGACAAGCTCGTGATCGACAACTGGGATGAGTACCGCGCGCTCGGCGGGAGCGTCACGCTTGAGCTGGACGCGACGCCGCACAAGCTCGTGCTGGAGCAGCGCGGGCGCTCACAATGGCTCGGCGGCCGGCTGCGGCTGGGAATCATGCGCGCGGGGCAGATGGTTGACCCGGAGGCGAAGAGGCTCGCCTCTATGGCCGACGCGGTCGTCATCGCCGCGGGCTTCGACCACGAGACTGAGAGCGAGGGCTCCGACAGGACTTTCCGCCTGCCGCCGGGGCAGGACGAATTGATTCAGCAGATCACCGCTGCGAACAAGAACACGGTCGTGGCGATCACGGGCGGCGGGGGCTCCGACATGACTCGGTGGCTGGACGCGACGCCAGCCGTCATACAGGCTTGGTATCCGGGACAAGAGGGCGGCACGGCCCTGGCCGAGATTCTCTTCGGCGACGTGAACCCTTCGGGCCGCCTGCCCGTCACGTTCGAGCGCCGCTGGGAGGACAACCCGGCGCACGCGAGCTACTACCCGGCGTCGGCGGACACCAAGCGCGTCGAATACAAGGAGGGTGTCTTTGTGGGCTACCGCGGCTACGAGAAGAACAACACCGTGCCGCTCTTCCCCTTCGGCCACGGGCTCTCTTACACGACGTTCAAGTACAGCAACCTCTCGGTCAAGGGTAGTGGGCCGCGCTACGAAGTCTCCTTCGACGTGCAGAACACTGGGAACCGCGAGGGGGCGGAAGTGGCACAGGTTTACATCGGCGACACGCACTCGAAAGTTCCGCGCCCGGCCAAAGAGCTGAAAGGCTTCGCCAAAGTCAGACTGCGGCCCGGCGAGAAGAGGAGCGTGACCGTCCCGCTCGACGCGCGCTCGTTCTCTTACTACGACGCCGCGGCCAAACAGTGGCGCGCAGACCCCGGCGACTTCGACGTTCTCGTCGGCCGCTCCTCCGCGCAGATAGAGCTGCGCGGCAAACTCACGCTGGCGGCGAGCAACTGACGCCCCCGCGAAAAAGGCATCCTCACGCGAAGACGCTGGAGGCGCTAAGAAAAGCTCAATCGTTTTCTTAGCGTCTTGGCGTGAGATTCTTTCCCGGTGGATGCGCGCATTGACCTGCCGGCAGGGTTACCCTATTATCTCCTGCGTCATTGGCTCGCGTTTCACCAACGGCCTCTAACCTGCTGTCGTGATCGTCCGCGCCCGGCCACTAAATACAACTCGTTAACAAGGAGTCCTCGCTTGATCGCCGTTCAATCCGCCCCCACATTGGCGCGCCGAATTTCTGCGGCCACCCTCTTCTTTTGCGCCCTGACTCTACTCTGCGCGGCCACAGCCTACGGCCAATTCAAGCCCACGCTCGTGAGCGTCAGGAGTTCAGGCTCGGGCACCGGCAACGGCGTCTCCGGCGACTTCGGCCGCTACGGCATCAGCGCCGACGGGCGCTACGTCCTCTTCTACAGCGAGGCGAGCAACCTCGTGCCGGAGGACAACAGTCCGGACGGCGACCTCTTCGTCCGCGACATGCTGACGGGGAAGACCACACTCGTCACCGACGGCGCGGCGCACACGCCCACCGGCGCCGCCCTCAACGGCCTCATCAGCGCCGACGGGCGCTACGTCGCCTACACTGGCGGCGGCGTTTTCCTGCGCGACCTACAGACGGGCACGACCAGGAGGGTCAACGTCAACATGGCGGGCACGGGGGGCGGCATCCTGGGCGAATCGATACTGAATGACATGAGCCCGGACGGGCGCTTCGTCGCTTTTTACAGCAGCGCGAAAGAGATGACGCCGCACGCCGACGGCAACGACACGGGCATAGACATCTACATCCGCGACATGCAGAGCGACCACGTGGAACTGGTGTCGGTCAACACCGCAGGGACGGCCACCGGCAACGGGATGAGCTTCGCCGCCTCCGTCAGCGGCGACGGCCGTTACGTGGTCTTCACGAGCGAGGCGAGCGACCTCGTGGCGAACGATACCCCGACGCGCGACATTTTCCTGCGCGACCGCCTGCTGGGCACGACCACCCGCGTCAGCACCAACCATGCAGGGACGGCCGGCGGCAACTTTAACTCCGTGGTTGGCGCCATCGACCGCGGCGGGCGCTTCGTCGTCTTCGGGAGCAAGGCCACAGACCTCTCGCCGCTGCCCGACGTGAACAGTCTCGCGGACCTCTTCATCTATGACGTGCGGACGAAAACCAGGAAGCTCATCACGGTCAACGCCGCGGGCAACGAATCGGGCAACGACCTGAGCAATGGCCACTACGACCACGGCGTTCAGTTCAGCATCAGCGACGACGGGCGCTACGTGGCCTTCATGAGCCAGTCGGGCGATCTGGTGACGAACGACACCAACGGCAACAGCGACGACATCTTTCTCTACGAAGTGGCGACGCAGAAGAAGACGCTCGTCAGCGTCAACCCGGCCGGCAACAGTTGCTCCATCGGCGGCGCGTCCAACCCGTCCGTCTCGGCCGGCGGGCGCTTCGTCGCCTTCCAGAGCGGCTGCAACGACCTCGTCAGCGTGGCGGACGAGCCGAACGGCTACGGGGCAGACGTGTTCGTGCGCGACCTCCTGACCGGCAAGACTTACCTGGCAAGTATTAACAGAGATGGGACCAGGACTGCCAACGGCCCCTCCTTCCAGCCCTTCATCAGCGCCGACGGCTCGCGCCTGGTCTTCTTCAGCCGCGCCAGCAACCTCGTCACCGCCGACGCCAACGGCTTCAAAGAGGATGTCTTCGCCTTCTCGTTCCCGGTCGAAGGCGCGCCGGTCCTGCTCACGGAGGCGAACGTGGACCGCGCCGTGGCGCTCGACTCCGTCACGCACTCGCGCGACCCGTTCCCGCTCCTGGCCACGCAGAACTTCAGCACGGACAAGCGCACGCGCGTCTCCCTGATGGCCTGGCGGCTTGAGTTACAACCCGGCGAAGACATCTCAGCCATCAGCGCATTGGCGGAAGACGAGCAGGGCGCGGTCTACCACCTGCCGGTCGAATACTTGGGGGCGGTCCCCGGCCTGGACTCGGTCAAGCAGGTCGTGGTCAAACTCCCGGCCGACATCAACGACTCGAAAACCTTGTGGGTGACGCTCAGCCTGCGCGGCCTGACCAGCAACCGTGCGATCATCAGGATTAAGTACCCTTAAACCTTGGACCCTGTGTTGAGGGTTAGACCTGCTTCTGACTGAAACAATCTCCTTGTCCGACCGTCCGCCGTTAAGTTAAAATTCCTTTCGTCGAAGAAGTGTTGCGTCACACCTCATGCGCGACGACGACGCGGAGCCCCTTGCCCCCACATTTTGAAGTTGAATTCGGAGGTCCGTCGGATGTTACGCCGTTGTGTGGTGGTCTGTGTCTGCCTGTGGCTGTGCCTGGCCGGGTGGCCCGCGCGTGTCGCGCTGGCACAGAATCCTGCGGTCACGGTTAACGTCGATGCAGCGGCCGACCGCCGCCCCATCAACCCGCTCATCTACGGCGTAGCCTACGCCGACTTCGCCCAACTGGCCGACCTCAACTGTCCGCTCAACCGCAGCGGCGGGAACACCGCGACGCGCTACAACTGGCAACTGAACGCGAGCAACCACGCGAACGATTGGTACTACGAGAGCATCTCGGACGGGAACGCCGTGGCGGGCGAGTCCGCAGACACTTTCATCGCGGACGCGAAGGGCGCGGGCGCAGAGCCCATGCTCACCATCCCCATGATCGGCTGGGTCGCCAAGCTCGGCCCGAACCGCTCCAAGCTGGCGAGCTTTTCCATCTCCAAGTACGGCCCGCAGACCGGCAGCGACTGGCAGTGGTTCCCCGATGCGGGCAACGGCGTTAAGAGCGGCGGTCAATTCGTCACGGGCAACGACCCTGCGGACGCGAGCGTCCTTACGGACTCCTTGTTCCAGCGCGACTGGGCGCAGCACCTCGTCGGCCGCTGGGGGACGGCCGCGAGCGGCGGCCTGCGCTTCTACCTTCTGGATAACGAGCCCAGCATCTGGCACTCGACGCACAGGGACGTGTACCCGACGGGCGCGACGATGGAGGAGATACGGGACAAGATTTTCGACTACGCCGCGAAGATCAAGGCCGTGGACTCGTCGGCCGTCGTCGTCGGCCCAGAGGAGTGGGGCTGGAGCGGGTATCTCTTCAGCGGCTACGACCAGCAGTACGGGAGCCTGCACGGCTGGGGCTACCTGCCCGACCGCGCGAACCACGGCGGCGCGGACTACCTGCCCTGGCTGCTGGGCCAATTGCGTCAGCGCGACGCGGCCACAGGCCAGCGCCTGCTGGACTTCTTCAGCGTCCACTACTACCCGCAGGGAGGCGAGTTCGGCGACGACGTCTCATCAGCGATGCAGCTTCGCCGCAACCGCTCGACGCGCTCGCTCTGGGACCCTGCTTACACGGACGAGAGCTGGATTAATGACCGCGTCCAGTTAGTCCCACGGCTGCGCAGTTGGGTCGCGGCCAACTACCCTGGGACGAAGACGGCCATCACCGAATACAACTGGGGCGCGGAAGCGCACATCAACGGGGCCACGGCGCAAGCCGACATCCTGGGCATCTTCGGCCGCGAGGGCCTCGACATGGCCGCGCGCTGGACGACGCCCGCCGCCTCGACGCCGACCTACAAGGCCATCAAGCTGTACCGCAATTACGACGGGCAGAAATCCACCTTCGGCGAGACGAGCGTCCGCGCCTCCGCTCCCAACCCTGACACCCTTTCGGCCTTCGCCGCCGAGCGCAACGCGGACGGCGCGCTGACCGTCATGCTCGTCGGCAAACAGCTTTCGGGCGACACGCCCGTCACCGTCAACCTCTCCAACTTCACGGGCGCTGGGTCCGCGCAAGTCTGGCAATTGACCAACACCAACGTCATCACACACCTCAACGACCTGACCTACACCGGCTCCAGCCTGCAACTCTCCGTCCCCGCGCAGAGCGTGACGCTCCTGGTGCTGCCGAAGGGAGCGCCCGCGCAGACCTACACCATCACCGGCTCGGTCAAAATTGGCACAAACGGACTCGCGGGCGTCTCCATGAAATTGACGAGCCCCAGCCCCGCAGGCTTCACGCCGCGCGTCGTTACGACTTCCAGCACGGGCGCTTACTCTTTCACCAACGTCCCGGCCGGGCGCAACTACACGCTGACGCCCACAAAGTCCGGCTACGCCTTCACCCCCGCGAGCAGGAGTTACAGTAACCTCTCCGCCAACCAGACGGGGCAGGACTTCAGCGCCGCAGCGACAGGCTACACCGTCAGCGGCACAATCAAACTCGCGACAACTGGCCTCGCAGGCGTCACCGTCAAACTCTCCAGCCCAAGCCCCGCGGGCTTCACCACGCGCACGACCCAGACCAACAGCAGCGGGGCATACTCCTTCGCGAACGTGCCGGGGGGCCGCAACTACGTCGTCACCCCCACGAAGACAGGCTACCAGTTCAACCCCGCGAGCAGATCGCTCAGCGCCCTCGCCAAGAACCAGACGACCGTCAACTTCCTCGTCAAGGTCTACACCGTCAGCGGGCGCGTTACCCGGACTGGCACGACCACAGGCATCGGCGGCGTGACGATGACCCTGACGAGCCCTACGCCCGCCAACTTCGCCGCGCGCACGGCGCTGACCGGCAGCGCGGGCAACTACACATTCACTAACGTCCCGGCCGGCCGCAACTACACCCTCAAGCCGACCAAAACCAGCTTCACTTTCACCCCGACGACCCGCAGCCTCACAAACCTCAGCGCCAATGTCCCGGCCGGCGCGGCAACGAACTTCACAGGGACCGGCCCGTAGATTCGCGCTCAATGGAAAAGGTGTGCGCCTGTTGCGTCAGGCGCACACCTTTCAGATTATCCGGGCGAGAGGTTTTGAACCTCTTGCTTACGGGTTGTTCTGGGACGTTCTCGGCGCGGGCCGGCTCATGCCGCGGTTGATAAGCACTTTGACTTCCACGCGCCGGTTTTGCGCGCGCCCCCCGGCGCTCACGTTGTCCGCCACGGCGTCCGTCTTGCCGTAACCCATGGGCGTGATGAAACGGCGCAGAGGAATTTTATGGTTCACCGCGAGGTACTGAACGACCGCGTCGGCGCGCTGCTGGCTGAGCCGGAAATTCTTTGTGTCACCGCCAGTCGAGTCCGTGTGCCCCGCGACCTCTATAATGTACCCCCTGATGCCGAGAGCCGTTGCCGCAAGGGCGTCCAGTTTTTGCCTCGCCTCCGGCGAAAGCACGGCGCTGTTGACTCTGAAATTAACGACGACGACCTCCTGCGCGTCGTAATCGTCCAGGGCGGAGATGCGCTCGTTAGCCTGCGTAGACTCGGCCCTGGCCTCGGCGGCGACGGCGTAGAGTTCATCCATCTGCCCGGCCAGGAGCTTCTGATTCTCCTCAATCGGCATGACGCGCGCGTCCGTCGTGACCGCGGCCCTCATGTCCGACTCCTTGAACCTGACCTTTTCTGCAACCAACTGGCCCTGGTTGTCACCGCGCCCTTCGACTTCCAGGATCAGCCCCGGCATCACGTCCGTGACGGCGTATTTTTTCCCGCCGCGGAAGAAGCCCCCGTAGGTCTTGATGCTGGTGTCGTCAGTCAGTAGAACTTGGTAATCCACGCGGCTCCTGTCGCGCACCGTGAACGTGTCTGCGTCGCGTCTGATGACGACGCCCTTGAACTTCATCTTCGCGCCACTGGGAACGGAGCTGACGTTTGTAGCTCTGACTCTTGCGGTCTGAGCGCTTGAGTCCTGCCCACAGACCAGCGGGGCGCCGGCCAAGACCAAAGCCAGGCCGAACGCCAGCATAAGTGTTCTGGACGTTTTGAAATTATTGCTCATACTCAGGCTCCTTAGACATTAAACGGGAATGCGTCAAAGCATCCCGAAGGACTCGCGATAATGAGGTGACGTGGGCGTACCTAGCTTACTCAGGAGACTTTTCAAAATCAAGCGAGGCAGCGCGACCCTCTTCCGCGCAACTCCCCGCCAAAGGAAAACGGCGGCCCCGCAGAGCCGCCGCCATTCCTGATGTTATCGGGGCGAGAGGATTTGAACCTCCGACCTTTCGGTCCCGAACCGAACGCTCTACCAGGCTGAGCCACGCCCCGTCAAAACGTTGTTGGATTCTAAGGGACAGGATAGCGCAAGTCAAACCTGCGCGTCACTCGCGCTTTCGTCGGCTGTGCGCGCCTTCTCGCGTCGCGCCTTGACGATCTCGATGACGGCCGGCGTGAGCGAGAGCAGGACGATGACGATGACGACTATTTCCAGGTGCTCGCGCAGGAACGGGAAGGCGCGGCCGAGGAAGTAGCCCGCGAGGATCATGCTGAAGACCCAGAGGAAGCCGCCGATGACGTTGTAGACGACGAACGTCCTGTAGGGCATCCGCGCCGCGCCGGCGACGATGGGCGCGAAGGTGCGGACGATTGGCACAAAACGCGCGATGATGATGGTCTTGCCGCCGTACTTCTCGTAAAAGGCGTTTGCCTTCTGCAAGTGGCTCGGCTTGAAGAGCAGCGACTTCTGGCGCTTGAAGAGGCGCGGGCCGAGCTTCGAGCCCGTCAGGTAGCCGACCGCGTCGCCGGCGACGGCCGCCAGGAAGACGGAGAACAGCAGGATGAGTAGATTTAGCTCCTGGCCGAGCGAGCTAATCAGGATGAACTTACCGTCGGCCGCGAACAGACCCGCGACGAATAGGAGCGAGTTGCCCGGCAGGAAGAACCCTGCGGCCAGCCCCGTCTCGGCGAACACCACGAAGATTAGGACGAAGTAGCCCGCGGCCGCAATCGTCTCGGGGTTCAGATAGTATTTGATGTTCTGCCAGAGTTCGTTCATGAGAAAACTAAGGCGTCCAGCCGTAGTGTCCTATGAGCGGGACGAAGGCGCACGCGCCGTGGTCCTCGCGCTCGTAGCCCTTCTCCGTCCTGACGACGCGGACGAGGCGCTGCGACTCGCGCGTCTCGCCGACGGGGATGACGAGTTTGCCGCCGACCTTCAACTGTGCCAGTAACGGCTCCGGCACTTCGGGGCCGCCGGCAGCCACGAGGATGCCGTCGTAGGGCGCGTGCGCGCTCCAGCCGAGCGTGCCGTCGAAGCACTTGACCGTCGCGTTGTAGATGCCGAGCTGGCGGATGCGGGCCTGCGCCTCGCGCGCCAGCTCAGCTATGCGCTCGATGGCGTAGACCTGCGCGGCCAGGCGCGCGAGGACGGCCGTCTGGTAGCCTGAGCCCGCGCCGATCTCCAGCACGCGGCTCCTATCGGAAAGCTCCAGCAGCTCAGTCATGCGCGCGACGATGAAGGGCTGCGAGATGGTCTGGTTGGCGGCGATGGGGAGCGCGTGGTCGCCGTAGGCGCGGCCCGCGAGGGCTTCGGGGACGAAGAGGTGGCGCGGCACGGCGCGCATCGCGTCGAGCACGCGCGCGTCATCGATGCCGTAGTGCCTGCGCAAGCGGTCGATCATGCGCTCGCGCGGGATGCGGTAGTCGTTCTGGGATGTGTCGGGTCTGAGCGGCGCGGAACTCATAAAAGTGAATCGTAAATCGTAAATGGTAAATCGTAAATCGTCGGACAGCTTCTTCTATTTACGATTGACGATTGACGATTCACGAGCTGGGCACGACCTCGCTCGTGCTGATGTAGTTCCAGGCTTCGATGGCGGTCAGCGCGCGGTGGTCCGTCATGTCGCTCTTGAGTGGCGTGACGGAGATGTAGCCGTGCTCTATGGCCTGATAGTCGGTGCCGTCGGCCGAGTTCCAGGCGAAATACTCCTCGCCGATCCAGTAGTAGGGCTTGCCGCGCGGGTCTATGTGCTCGCTGATGACGGGGCGCGCGTTCTTCAGCCCCTGGCGAGTCACTTTCACGCCCTTGATCTCGCCGCGGCTGGGGATGTTGATGTTGAGCAGCGTGCCTTCGGGCAGCCCCTCCTGCAAGACCTTGCGGACGGCCGTGACGGCGAAGCGCGCGGCCTCCGTGAAGTCGAAGTTCTCGCGCGCGACGAGGCTAAAGGCGATTCCGGGGACGCCGAGGATGGTCGCCTCTAGCGCGCCCGCCACTGTGCCGGAGTAGGTCGCGTCGTCGCCCAGGTTCCCGCCGTGGTTGATGCCGGAGACGCAGATGTCTGGCCGCTCCTCTTCGGGGATGATCTTGTGCAGGGCGAGGGTGACGCAATCGGTCGGCGTGCCGTCCACGGTCCAGTGGCGCTCGTCAATGCGGCGGATGCGCAGTGGGCGCGCGAGCGTCAGGCTGTGCGAGGCCCCGCTCATCTCGGAGGCGGGCGCGACCGTGTACACGTCGCCCACTTCGGCGAGCGCCGCTTCGAGTTTGACGAGGCCATCCGAGTGGATGCCGTTGTCGTTGGTGAGCAGGATGCGTGTCATTAGAAAAATAAACCGTCCGAACTTGATGGGGCCGAAGGGGGAAGCGCCAGCGCCGGACTTGTCTGCCCGGCGTCAACCGCTCGGTCCTCGGCCGCCGCGCATCTGGACGGTTTACCTGCTGTTGTAAAAGAGTGAGTTAGTCGCGCGGGGGGCGGGGGCGGCCCTTCTTCTTGTTGCGCTTGCGGGCCAGCGCCGACTTGAGTTTCGCCTTCTGGCCGGGCGGCATGAAGAAGGCGTGCTTCTTCGCGTCCTTAATAATCTCTTCGGTCATCACCCTGCGCTTGAAGCGGCGCAAAGCGCTCTCGATTGACTCGCCCTGATTAACGTTAACTATCGCCATTCACTTCTCCATCTAATAAAGTTTACAGTTTTCGGTTTAAGGCGTATTTCCTTAAACTACAATTTACCACGCGCCCGCAGGCCCTGGTCAAGCGAACGTGAACCCCGCGCTCGTTCCCTCCAAGGAACGTCCGCAGGGTTCACCGGGACAGTCAGTTTACAGGCGCCCGCCCCCTTTAGGCAACCGCCGCGGCCGCAAAAGCCTTCTATAGTTGGAAATTGAAGGAGAAACTATATGGGGCTGAGAAACCGTTACCAACTCCGGCGGCTCGTCCTGCCGGCGCTCTTAATCGTGGGCTGCTTAGTTGTCATCGCAGTTAAGGGCTCTCCGGGCGTGAACGCAGATAAGTATTACCTCAGAGTGTCGGGTTGTGACGACGGCGGGAGGGCGTACCTTGACGACCAGTTGATTGTGGATGTCGGGTTCGATGAGGACAGCAACTGGCTGGACATCACAGAGGACGTGGCCCGCGGCAAGGATGAGATCAAGTTTGAGGTGATAAACAAGACGGGCGCGATCACCTACGTCTTTCAGGTGAAGAAGAATGACACGATAGTCTTCGAGCAAGCCTGCGGGAAGGCCAAAGAGACCGGCTGCGAAAACAACCGCGCTTTCCGCGTGGGCAAGGCCCGCAAGTTCACTTACGCCATTCGCAGGGGCGAATAGTTCCGCCGACGCCTCGTCCAACAACTCATCCCGCGATACGGATTTGCCGCCAGCCTTCCGGGCCAATTTTCTTGACGCTGCGATGCGCGGGCGACTAAAGTACCGCGCATCAACGAAGTCTTTGACGGCTTTATTCGCTCGTTCGAGCTTACTCACACCGTTTGGAGAGTCTGAGATGTCAAGACAGCAACTGATTCAACCGCTCAACCTCATAGTGGTCTCACCCGGCGACGTGCGGCCCGAACGTGAAGCGATGGATGAAATCGTCGCCGACTTGAACCGCATCATCAGCCTACAGTTCGGCCTGGAATTGCGCGTGCTGCGCTGGGAGACGGACGCCTACCCGGCTTTCCATCTGGAGGGGCCGCAGGGTCACATAGACGAGGTCCTGCAAATTGATAACTGCGACATCATGGTGGGCATCTTCTGGAAGAGGTTCGGCACGCCTACCAAGGACGCGGCCTCCGGCACGGAGCACGAGCTGGGGCGCGCCTACACCGCTTGGAAAGCCAGCGGCGGCAAGCGCCCGCAGATCATGGTCTACTTCAAGGACAAGAAGTATGAGTGCAAGAACGACGCGGAGAAGCAACAACTGGAGCTGGTTGAGGCTTATAAAAAGAAGGTCTGGGCGGAAGCGCTCTCGTGGGGGTATAAGAGCAAGTCGGAGTTTGAGCAGCTCGTCCGTAACCACCTCCTCATGTACTTGCTGAATAACGCGGGCGACCTCGGCGGCAGGTCTTACAAGGTCATCAAATCGTGGGAAGACTTGCTCGCCTACTACGAGCAGATCATCAACGAGGCGCAGGAGAGCATCTACATCACCGGCTCGCGCTCGCGCGACGCGAAATATTTGAAAGCCATCGAGCAGAAACTTCAGGCCACGCCCGCGCTGGCACATTACCGCGTGCTCTTCGGCCCGCCGTATCACTCTGTGCTGAAAGAGCACCTGCGCCAGTTGCTCAAGCTCCGCGACCCCAGAGACCGCACGCAGGGATACCAGACCATGCACATCGGACTCTTCAGCGATTACCAGCGACAGTTCGAGACTTTCATTCTGGGCAACGAGAACGAGGCTTTAGTCCTCTTGCCTTCTCTACTCGGCGTGGGCGAATATAACTCAGGCATCATCTTCACGGGCAGAGAAGAAGTAGACGGGCTGATGAGGTTCGTCAAGGGCCTTTACGGGTGGAGCACTAGACTGGAAACCCTGGCGGAGGTGGAGGCCCTGAGAGCTCTGGACGAGCCCGCGGAGCCGACAGTGCTGAAGGAGGATTTGAATACTTGACGGAGAGCATCGTTGGGCTGGCCTCGGAACTGGTTCGTGTCCCGTCGCGCGCGGGTATTGATGCCGTCGAGACAATTCTGGACTTCCTGAGCGGTTGGCTGGCCGAGCGTGGTTTGCAAGTCAACCGGCTGCACGGCCCGACGGGCGCGGCGGTCGGTCTCTACCTCCATTTGAAGGCGGATAAGCCAGGGCCTGCGGTCTGCCTCAACGCCTGTCTGGACACCGCGCCGTTCGGTGACGAAGAGCGCTGGCGTCACCGGCCGACTTCCGGCGTGATCGAGGACGGCCGCCTCTACGGCCGCGGCTCCGCAGACTCAAAGACCGCCGTCTCCATCTTCAGCCACCTCGCCGCGACCTTTCAGGAGACGAAGGGCCTGCCCTGTGGCGAGCTATACGTCGTCTTCGACGCCGACGAACACACGGGCGAATTTCAGGGCATCAAGAGTTTTCTCAAGTCCGCCCCGCGCCGGCCTGACGCCGTCATCATCGGCTATCCGGGGAACGACAAACTCATTGTCGGCTCGCGCGGTTTCCTGCGCGCAGAGGTTACGGTCTACGGCCTCTCCGCGCACTCCGGCGCGAGCAGCCACACAGGTTTCAACGCCATCTCGAAAATGGCCCAACTGATCGCGTCGCTGAGCAGCCGGCCCCTGCCAAAGGAGGCCGACCCTGATTTCAAGATTGGCCCAAAGGTGACGGTCACGGAGGTGAAGGGCGGGGCTGGCTTTAGTGTCGTGCCCGATCATTGCTGCTGCAAGATTGATTTCCGCCTCACGCCGAACGTGGACAAGAATGTCGCCGCAGAGTGGATCGAGTCCGTCATTCATCAGACGGATGAAGAGTACCCAGGCCCGAAGCCGACCCGAATCGAATGGAGAGAGAGTTGGCCCGCCTACCACGTGCCCGCGGACTACCCGCTGGCGAAACTATTTCTTGAAGTGGCGCAGGAAGTTTTCGGGCGTAGCATCAAGGCGGTCGTGAGCGGCCCGTCGAACATTGGCAACTACCTGGCGTCGAAAACTATTCCGTCCCTGAGCGGCTTCGGCGTCAGCTACTCCAACCTTCACGCGACGGACGAGAGCATGGACCTCGAAACGGTCTCGCCCGTCTACGAAGTCTACCGCCGCGCCATCGAAAAAATTCTCCGCTCAGAACTGCCCCCGCTTGGGAATCTGTCCAACGGCTAAACTGTTGGAGGCTTATTGCCATGAAACCCAAAGAACTGACCCTGCGCGCGCTGATTCTCGGCGCGCTCATCACGACGATTTTCACAGCGGCTAACGATATCGTCCAGACGGTGGCGAGCGCGGCCGGCACGCTCTCGGCCATCATCTTCGTCCTGCCGGGGCTGGTGATCGTTGGCTGGTGGACCGGCTTCCCCTTCTGGCAATCGTTTCTCATCTGCCTGAGCGGCGGCGTGCTTGGCTTCGTCGGCATCATCGTCTGGCTCTACGGCTGGATCCTGCGCCGCTCGAAGGCCGCGCGTTAGGATAGTTCCAGCTTTTTTTCTTGACGCTGCGCTCCGGCTGCGACTAAAGTGGCGTGCGTCAAACGCGGTCTTTCAAGGTTTGGGAAACAGCTTCACGACCAACCTACTCACAAAGGAGACCACCTATGCCTTACCAGAACATCAACGCCGCGATTTCACCCGCGGACGTGCAAACCGTCAAAGACTCATTCGCAACTATCCTCGACTCTTCAACACTCAACGATGAGACCTAAAGAGTCAACGTTGAGTCTTAGAACATCATCGCTGCGTCTCGGAGAGTCAGCGGAGAGACTCGGAATATCAACGGTAAGTCCCTGACCCTCAACGCAGAGGCCCGAAGACTCAACGATGAGTCTCGGAGACCAAAGTTAACGTGATTCCGCAGTAGGACTATTTCGCGGACTCAACCCATGCCACCAATCAAGTCAGAAAACAGGAGAATCCTCATGATCCAATCAACAGAGGTCGAGTACTTGAAGCCTTTCATAGTGTCCACCATTGACGCCGCCGCCAGGTTTAGACGAGTTCTAATTGTAATGGTTATTGTCAGCATTCTTGCTTTTGGGGCATTTTGGAATTCCCTGTCGGAGACTTGGTTTAACTCCAGAATCGTGGCCGCACGTAATGGCGAAGCATATTTAAGCCTGGAAGATATGCGTGACGACCTGATCAAAACAGAGAAAGATATAAGCGTGGTTGAAGCAAAGGAGCAGAAAGAAACGGAAGAGGGGAAAAAACAGGAACTGGAAGAGAAGAAAAGAGAGTTGAAAGATAATCAGGATAAGCTTCGTCGCACTGCTGCGAAGGTTATAAAGGAACGTTTTGATAGGGAGGTACCAATCACACAAGCTCGGCAGTTGGAAGAAGAATTACAGAGTGATGTTTATAAAGGCGTAAAAGAGTGGATTAGCAAAAGAATGATGCCTGATAAGGAGCAGGCTGGAAGATATGCACAAAGCCTGGAGCAGGCCCGTAACACAAATATTATACTGATAAACATTCCATTCTCTGGAAGTGTTTTTGACGTAAATAGCTTAGGTTTGTGGGCGGGTACTACATTTATGGTTATATTGTTAATCTTCAGATTCAGCTTATGGCGCGAATACAATAATCTAAGACTTACCTTCGACGAGGCTAGAGACGAGCATCTGAAATTTTGTTATAGATCATTG
Organism: uncultured Acidobacteriota bacterium; assembly: GCA_963848875.1. GTDB lineage: Bacteria > Acidobacteriota > Blastocatellia > Pyrinomonadales > Pyrinomonadaceae > QHXM01. The sequence goes on along the minus strand of CAWKFJ010000003.1, from coordinate 1,247,382 downwards.
GCGATGCAACAAGTATTGACTGTCCCGCCCTCCCTGACTCAGCGCCAGGACCGGCTTATACCTCAAAGTAAGGTAGTGCAATTACTTTATCTCCCGCCCTTCATCATTCAACTGTCTATTATCCTCAATGATATCAGGACACATAATATAGGTGGGCTTTTCAGTTCTAAACTAGCATTTTGGAGCACGGCGGTAAGTATATTGCTGCTGGTAGTTATTGTTATATTGACCTGGAAGTGCCTAAAGTTGTCTTATGCTATTGATACACAATGGGCGGCTGCTGCTAAAAGGCTCAAAGGGGCTTCACCCAAAAGTGACTGAGTTACTAGCAATCCTGCTTTGTGTCTAAGCTCAATAGCTCATTGAACCGAAGCGAGTCGGCTTGTATTTACTCTTTGGCTCGCCCGTATCGGTGTTGAATTATACTACGCAGGTATGAGCGGTTCGTTATTTCTTTCCTGCCTATATCGGCCAACCCACATACCCGAAACAGACTGAATGTAAATGTCCCCTGCGAATTTAAAGCATTCGCAGGGGACATCAATTAACCGTCGGCGTTAGCGATTACCGTTAAGCGACCGACGTGGGCTCGTTCTCTTTCTTGCGAGAAATGCCCTTGATCTGGACGGGGGCGTCCACTTTGACGTTGGCCTGCTTGAGGACCATCTCGTTGTAGAGTTTCCTCATCATGGCCGCTTCCTCGTGCGCCGTCTTCGGCCCTTCCATCTCTGGCTTGTTCGGGCGCTGGATGTCAATTTCGTTGAGGACGAGGCCGTGGCCTACGTCGTCGAGCTTGACCTCCTTGCCGCGGGCGAAGATTTCGTGGCGGCCGTGCTCCTGATACCACTTCGCCACGGTCGCGTTCTGGTGCATGTTCTCGATGATGTTGCGCCAGCCTATCCCAGTGTTGTAGGCGCAGAAGGAGATTTCGCCCTCCTGCGTGCCGTACGGGATGATGCACATCTCCGTGCGGCGGAAGTCGTAGTTGAACAGGTCCTGGAACCACATCCCCGCGATGAAGAGGAAGTTCCAGCGGTCGGAGCGGCGTATCTCGATGTCTTGCTTCGTGCGGTCGCCTTCGACCTTGCCGTAGCTCTTGCCGGTCAGGCCGAAAGACTTGTCGAACTTCTTGAAAAGCTCGTAGAGCGTGAAGTTCGTGGGCGACTTGTAGGGGTTGTAGTGCTTCAAAAGCGTCAGCCCCATCATGATGTTCGACATCCACTTGCCGCGCGCCGCGTCCGTGATCTTCTGCATGTCTTTGACGAGACCCGGAATGTTCAGGAACTCCGGCACGGGGCTCATCTCTTTCGTCTCTTTATCAATCATCACGGCCGTGCCGACGCCGCAGTTCGGGTGGCAGCCGCAGGAGACTTGCCCCCACTCCGCCTGGGGGCCGTGGACGAGGTCCGCGAAGTCCGCGAACGCGCCCATCAGCGAGAGCGGGAACCAGTCGCGCGTGGGCTCGGTGATGCCGACCTGATTTTTAACGTCGTGCGCTAAGTGCGACAAGGTGTAACGCTGCTGAAGGCGGCGCTGCTCGGTGATCTCCTCGTCGCGGCCCGTAAACGAGACGGGCTGGAACGAGAGGAAAGCGATCTTCTTAGGGTTGTCGAGCGCGAAGCGGACGACGGAGCCGACCTGATCGTTGTTGACGCCGTTCACCAACGTGATAACGAGCACGATCTCGACACCAGCCTCGTGCAGGTTGTTAATCGCCCTCAGTTTCACGTCGAAGAGGTTGCCGACCTGGCGGTGCGAGTTGGCGTCGTTGCCGATGCCGTCGAATTGCAGGTAGGCGTAGCGCAAGCCCGCTTCGGCCGCCTGCTTCGAGAACTCTTTACTCTTGGCGAACTCGATGCCGTTGGTGGCGCACTGGACGGAGTTGTAGCCGACCTTGCGCGAGTACTTAATCGCCTCTATGAAGTGCGGCGAGATCGTCGGCTCGCCGCCCGAGAACTGGACCGACATCTGGCGGCGCGGCTTAATGGTGATCGCGTTGTCCAGAATCTCCTTGACGTCGTCGAAGCTCAGTTCGTGTACGAAGCCGACCTGATTGGCGTCCATGAAGCACGGGTCGCACATCATGTTGCAGCGGTTCGTCAGGTCTACCGTCAAGACAGCGCCGCGGCCGTACTTGACGGTCGAGGAGCCGTGGTTGTGCAGCTTCTCGTCGTTGTGCGCCTGAATGTCGCGACCGGGGAACATGCGCTCGATGTGCTCAAGGAACTTCGAGTCGATAGCCATCATGTCCTCGAAGTGGCCGTGCGTCGGGCAGTCCTTAATCATCCAGATTTCGCCGTCGCGCTCTATGATCTGGGCTTTAATCTCGCCGACCTTCTCGTTAATCAGGACGGAGACGTCCTTTTTGCCGCTCAGGATTTCCTCGCGCGCTTCTATGACGCAGTTCGGGCACAGGGAGTCTGTCGTGCGCGGCCAGCCCAGCGTGGGCTTAGACTTCTGCCAGGATTTCAGGAGCGGCTTGTCAGACCACTTCGGCGTGAATGACGGGTTGGGCTTGAAGCGGTTGACGGACTGAATCGCGCCGAACAGACCGCGCGCCATGAGCGTCAAGCCTTTCTCGGCGTGTTTGATTGGTCGCATGAATTTTCCTTCTCCGAAAGTTATAAAAAGTTGCCGCGAACGGGTAAGCGCCCGAAATTCCCTTACCCGACGCTGATGAGCCGAAGTACCAGGAAACAAAACGGCAATCTCACAAGAGCAATGACTATGCCTCGCCCGGCGGTTTTAGTCAAGTGATGAAATAGTAAGACTTAGTTTGAAGAGCGGCTTTTCGGCGGGAAGCCAAAGGCTGGCGATTCGTGTCACATGAGCCCACACGGCCGTCCTCGTAAGAGGCTGTAGCACAATGACACCATCGGGGGATAGATTTCGGGGGAAGGCGGCTTTTCTGACACTCGCCGTTTAAAAACTGTCGAAATGCTGAGGAAATTTGAGGATTTGGGGGGAGCCGAAATGGGTCAACGGCCTGGGGCGAAGTAGCCTATGCGCGTGGAGATTTGGTGTGTGGGCGTCGTCGTCAGGATGCGGACGCGGCGGAAGCGCCCGTCGCGTGTCTTGTTCAGGGGGGTGTAATAGAGCGCGTACTGCTGGCGCAACTCTTCGGCCACCTCCGCGTAAGTGGCGTCGAGCTGGTCGAAGCTGATGGGCTTGTAGAGGCGGCCCCCCGTCGCGGCCGTCAGTTGTTCCAGGTTGCTCTCGCTCAAGTCCAGGACTTTCAGGCCCTCGCGCAGGTCGCCGATGCGCAGCTCGTTGAAGCGTACGACCGAGGGCGTCTGTGCCAGTAAAGAATCAAGCTCAGCCTGCTTCCGGCGGCGCTCTATCTCCGTGTTGCTGACGACGTAGACGGTCGCCTGCGCTTCGAGCAGCGAGCGCAGCGCCGCTTCGAGCGTCGTGTAACCGCGCCCGCTGTCTATGCCGTCGGTCAGGACGATGACGGCGCGACGGCCCGCGGCCTGCGTCAACTGCTCGCGCGCCGCCAGGAGCAGCGCGTCGTTGAAGCGCGTGAAGACGCCGGGCGAGACGCGGCGCAAGGAGCGGCGCAGTTGAACGCGGCTGCGCGTCCAGTCCTGCAAAAGCTCCACGCGGTCGTCGAATTTGATGAGGCTGACGCGGTCCTCCGGGTTGAGTTTCGAGACGAAGCCTTCGACAGCGCGGCGGAAGTCTTCCAGGTTGGCGGCGGCGCTCGACGAGGCGTCCACCATCAGGACGACGTCCACGGGGACGCGCCTGAGCGCCAGATCGCTGAGGGGCTGCGCGCGCCCGTCCTCGAAGACGCGGAAGTCGTCGCGCGTCAACGCAGTCACCAGCCGGCCGTTCGAGTCGCGCACGGTGACGGGCAGCATCACTTCCGAGGTGCTGACGGAGATGACATCGCCTTCGTCAATCTCCTGCTCGACAGGCGGCGGCGTGGGCTTCGGCGTTGGCCTAGGCATCACCGGCGGCGGGTCTGACGGGAGCGTCGGCTCCTGCGCTCGGACGTAAGACGAGGAGAGAAAGCAGAGCAGCAGGCACGCGTAAAGGTAAGCCGCGCGCCTCTTGTCTTTCGCCAACTTCATCTGCCGCCCTCCCCCTTGTTTAATTTTCGGGCGTGTTGCTCGCGGGCTTGACGCCCAAGGTCGAGTCGTCGCTCATGGCGGCGGTCATCGCGGCGATGATGCGGTCGGAGACGCGGCGGCGGCGCAGCTCTGCGAGCTTCGGCGGGGAGAGGTCGAATTCCGCCGGCGACTGTTCGATGCGGCGGATGATGGTGCCTTCGGAGAATCCGGCTTCGACCAATTCAACAACCGAGTCGTTGGTCAGCGTCGGCGTCTTTTCCAGTTCTGGACGGCCTCCGGCCTCTACGGGCGGGCGGATGATGCGGACTGTGGCGCTGCCAGTGGTCTGCGAGTTGTCGCCGCCGGAGCCGCTCGCGCCGCGCTGTCGCGTGCGGTTGCTTGAGCCGCCGTTCATGCCGAAGATGTCTGTCTCGCCCTCACCCGTCTTCTGCTTCGCGCCTGGGGAGTTGTTGAAGAAGGGGTCGTCGCTCCAGCCGTCTTCGGCGGCGAACTCCGCGTCGCCACTCACGATCATAGCGAGGATGATGTTCTCGCTGACGCCGCCCCGCTTGAGTTCAATGAGGCGGTCGGGCGAGAGATCGAAGCTGGACGGGCGGCTGCGGATGATGGCGATGACGGTCTTCTCCTTGAAGCCAGCACGGACCAGTTTGATGACGGCGGCGTTCGTCAAAGGCGCTTCCGACCTCTGCTGCGCCCGCGCGGCCGCGGCCGGGAAGAAACAGAGCGCCAGAACCAGGGCAAGTTTAATCAGCGAACTCTTCATACAACTCCAAACCATCCGACACGAAGTTTCCTTGATTTATAAAAAGCCCAAAGCCCGAAATTTTCCCGTCTAGCGCAGGCCCGCGGGCGCGGTCGCGATTTTGGCGGCCGAGTGGCTCTGCCCGTAGCGCTGGCCTATGAGCCGCACGTAGTTGCGCGTCTCCCTGTAAGGCGGGACGCGCCCGCCGTACTTCATCACAGCGCCCTCGCCCGCGTTGTAGCCCGCGAGCACGAGGTCAACGCGCCCGCCGAAATTTTCCAGGAGCTGTTTCAGGTACTTCGTGCCGCCCATGATGTTCTCGGCCGGGTCGAAGGGTTTACGTACGCCGAAGCGCGCGGCCGTCCCAGGCATCAACTGCATCAGGCCGCGGGCGCCCTTCGGGCTGACGACTCGCGGCTTGAAGTGTGACTCCTGCTCCATCACGCAGAAGATCAGGTAGGGGTCAACGCCGTGGCGCTCGCCGTTCTCGCGTATCAGCGCGTCGAGCTTCACGTCGCCGGTCGTCCAGCCGCGCTCGATCCAGGAGCCTGAAGAATCGTTGGGGCTTGACACAACGGGCTCGCGCTCGATGCGCTCTATGCGCGAGCGCTCGACAAAGATGGTCAGTGGGCCGCGCGTGTACCAAACGCCGTCCTCCGTCTCGTTGACGGTGTCTGCCTCGACGCGCGCGCCGCCGACCAGGAAAATCCAGACGGGTTTGGCGGTCGTGCTGTGCCCTGCGTCGGTGACCTCCACGACGCGGCCCAGTGTCCTGGTGGTCGCGGGTTCCGCCTGATTTACGCTTTCAGCCGCGACGCCGGGCTCCACGACGCGCGCGCGGCTTCCCTTCCTGAAGAGGACGCCCTGCACACTGACCCACTCGCCTTCTTCCTCCGCGCCGGAAGCATCGGCGGGTGTGTCTACGGGCGTGCGCGCCAAAAGCTCAGGCGAGGGGAGCGGGATTATGATTTCTGTGCCAGGACGGAGCGGCGCGGCGGCGGCCGTGGGGTTCATGGCCGCGAGGTCTTCCGGCGTCACGCCGAAGCGGTCGCCGAGCAGGCTTAAGGTGTCGCCCGCGCGCGAACGGATTTTGATGAGGCGACGGCTCGCGGCGCGCTTTGAAGTCGGCTTCACCAGCGCGCTCAGGCGCGCGCCGTGCGACTCCTGCGCCGAGGCGCTCACGAGACTGGCGAAGACGACGGCCGCGATGACGATAAAAAGTAACGCTCTGCGGGAAACCTGTTTCCGGGTCATGGCTCACTCTTCCTGGGAGAGATTCAAATTTGCAGCGGGTCTTCGAGTTGAAGCTCCGCCGTGTTGCGCTGGGCTGACGACGGCGGCGGCTGTTGCGTAAAGCCGTGCGACGCGCCGAAGTAGTTGCGCCAGGCCACGTCAATCACTTTCGGATTCAATTCGAGCGCGCGCGCCTCGAAGAGACAGAGGTCTGTGATGCGGTCGAGCAGGTCGCGCGGCTCGCAGGCTTTCATCTGCCGGTGCTCGATCATGTAGTTGTTCAAAATGTGGTCGAGCGACTGCTGGTCGCAGCGCAGGCCGCGCGTGTAGGCTGCGCGCTTGAAGATTTCGACGTAGGCCGCGGGCGTCGGCGGCTCGACCCTCGCGCGGTAGCCCATGCGCCTCAAGAAAGCCTCGTCGGCCAGGTCCTTCTCGTCGAGGTTCGTCGAGAAGAGCACCAACTGCTCGAAAGGGACTTCGATCTTCTTGCCGGTGTGCAAGGCCAGGTAGTCCATGCGCCGCTCCAGCGGCACAATCCAGCGGTTCAAAAGGTCTGTCGGCGCGACGCGCTGGCGGCCGAAGTCGTCAATGACTAAGGTTCCGCCGTTCGACTTCATCTGGAACGGCGCTTCGTAAAAGCGCGCCACGCTGCTCCACACGAGGTCCGTGTTCTCCAGAGTCAACTCGCCGCCGACGACGATGAGCGGGCGCTCGATGTGGACCCAGCGGCGGTCGTAGTCGGCGGGCGTCTCCTCCTCGGGCGCGATGCGGTGGCTGTGCGAGTCGAAGAGGCGAATAATCTGTCCGTCAATCTCTATCGCGTAAGGAATCCAGATCGCGCCGGGCAGCGCCGCGTTGATGCGCTCGGCGACGGCCGTCTTGCCTGTGCCGGGCAGCCCAGAGAGAAAGAGCGAGCGGCGCGAGTTGATGACGCAGCCCAAGGTTTGCAGAAGCGAGTCGGGCAGCACGAGGTCGCGGAATGCCGCGCGCACCGTCTCTATAGAGGCGGGCCGCGACGGGACGGCCTGAAGCCGCATCATGTGCGTGTAGTCTTTCAAAGAGACGGGCGCGGGCCCCGTGTAGCCGCAGACCGATTGCAGCCGCGTGTGTCGCTCCCAGCCGTGATCGAGCATCGCGTAACGCGTCGAGCCGGGCGTCGTCTGCAAGCGCACCTCGATCAGCTTCTCGCGGAAGAGCTGTTGCAACAGCTCTTCCGCGAGCGTGCGCGGCAGGCGCATCCTTTCGGCGACCGCAGCGGTCGTGGGCTCCGCCAGCATCGCCACGTGCTTGAGCGCCAGGTCGCACAAGAAACCTTCGCTCACGCCTGTGTCTGCGATCTCCTCGGGCGCGGGCGGCCCCATGCTCTCGATCTCGGTTCGCGTCAGGATGCTCGTCTGTGACATGGAATTTTCCCTTCGGTAAAAATCGGGGGCCGGGGGCCGGGGGTTCAGAGGCCGGAAATCTGTTTTGACTGGCCCCGAGGCCCCCGCCAGCCGGCCTCTGTGACTCTTATCTTCCTCCGACCGCAGCCAACTCGCTGTTGACGGCCTGCGCCTCGCCCGCGCGCCCCGTGCGCTTGTAGAGTTCTGCGAGGCGGCGCAGGGCGACCGTCGAGTTGGGCTGCGCGCGGCGCGCGGCCTCGTACTGCTTGATGGCCTCATCTTCGCGGCCGAGGCGTTCGAGCATGGCAGCGGTGTTGAGGCGGCCCGTGACTTCGCCGCCGGCGCGCGCGAAGTTCTTGTAGGCGTCGTCGGTCTTGCCGAGGCGGACTTGCGCGAGCGCCAGGTTGTTGAGGATGCGCTGGTCAGTCGGCGCGAGCTTCGCAGCCTTCTTCAGCTTGTCCACGGCGGCGCGGTAGTTGCCGTTCTGGTAGAGCGAGAAGCCCAGGTTGTTGAGCGTCTGCGCGTCCGCAGGGTCACTCTTGATGGCGCGCTCGTAAGAGTCCCTTGCCCTTTCTGGCATCCCCTTACGGTCGTAGGCCAGGCCGAGCAGGCTGTGCGCGTCAGACAGGCGCGGGTCGAGCGACGCGGCGAGCGAGAGTTCCGCGATGGCTTCGTTGACGCGGCCCGAAGAGAGATGAGCGCGCCCCTGTGCCAAGTGTTCGCGCGCTGTGCCCGTGGCGCTTGGCACACCTTCGGCGGGCGTGCGGCTGTCGCGGACGAGCGAGGCGGGCGTGCTCTCGAATCTTTCCACGTCCTTTTCGGAGAGGCGCTGAAGCTTGCCCTCGTCATTGCCCCCGCCGAAGAGGCGACGGAAGGCGCGGAAGGGCGAGGTCAGGGCTTTGACGATCTTGTTGCCGCCCTTCTTCTCCTTCATGTTCTGGCCCGTTTTCGCGCCCGTGTCCGAGACGACGTTGGCGTCCGTCTCGCCGTCGCGCAGCGTGGTTTGCGCGCTCCAGAAGGCCGTCACGCCGAAGCAGAGGCTGGCGGCGATGGCGATGGCGATGAGTGTGCGTCTGCGCATGGCTTCAAAGCTCCTTTACATGTTGCTGAAAGTGTCCACGATGGTCAGCATCGCCGGGCCGAGGATGGCGATGAACAGCACTGGGAAGAGGAAGCAGGCAAGCGGGAAGAGCAGCTTGACGGCGGCCTTCTGCGCGGCCTGCTCGGCGCGCTGGCGGCGCTTCGTCCGCAGGGAGTCGGAGAAGATGCGGACGGCGCGCGCGATACTTGTGCCAAAACGGTCGGCTTGAATCAGCATGGCGACGAGGCTGCGGAGGTCGTCAACGCCCGTCCGCTCGGCCAGGTTCCTGAGCGCCTCGTCGCGGTCGCGGCCGACCTTAATCTCCAGGTTCGCCAGCTCGAACTCGTCGCTGATGTCCTTGTGTACGTCCTTCAATTCGTCGCTCACGCGCAGCATCGCGGCGTTCAAACCCAACCCCGCCTCAATCGAGACGACCATCAAATCGAGCGCGTCGGCCAGGCCCCAACTCACGCGCAGCTTGCGGCCCTTAATCATCTGGTCGAGCACGAAGCGCGGCAGGAAGAAGCCGAGGAGGACTCCCGCCGCCAGCCAGACGAGGGCGCTGCTCAAGGGCCAGGCCAGGAAGGCGAAGACGAGGGCGACCGCGCCTGGGAACAGCACGAGCGAGAAGAGTTGAATCGCACGATAGATGATGGGCGCATTCGGGTTTCGATGCCCCGCGTGCATCAGGAGCAGTTGGAGCTTGCGCGCCTCGGCCGCGGACGGCGGCGCGAGCCGGCTGAGCGGCGCGGCAATGCGCTCGGCCAGGTCCGTCGCCGGGCGGTCGTCAGAAAGCGCGACCATGGGCGCGGCGGCCGTCGCCGTCATCGTCGAGTTGGTCTGCCCCAGCCTCTTCAGCCGCTCGGTCGCCGCGCTCTGCGGCCTGTAGACCAACCAGTACAGCGCCATCACGCCGAACGTGATGCAGACGAAAGTGGAGATGGTGATGATTAGCAACATAGCAGTGGTCAGTGGTCAGTGGTCGGTGGTCAGTGAAAGCCGGTTGTCTTTAACTGACCACCGACCACTGACCACTGACGACTAAATCTTAATTTTCAAAATCTTCCTCACGATGAGCATGCCGGAGATTTGCAGGGCCACGGCGAGGTAAATCAGCTTGTGGCCGCGCGGGTCTTTCCAGAGGATGCTCATGTATTCGGGGTTCATCGCGGTGACGGCCACGGCGACGCCGATGGGCAGGCCGCAGAGCAGCCAGGCCGAGAGGCGCGAGCTGGTCGTCAGCGTCTTCAAGTCGCCGAGGATGCGGAAGCGCTCGCGGATGGTGTGCGCGACCTTCTCCAGAATCTCCGCGAGGTTGCCGCCCGTCTCGCGCTGAATCAGGATGGCCGTGACACAGAGGCGCAAGTCCAGGAGCGGCATGCGGTGCGTCAGGTTTTCGAGCGCGAGCTTCAAAGAGAGACCCAGGTTCTGCTCCTCGTAAGTCTTGCGAAACTCTTTCGAGATCGGCTCCGGCATCTCGATTGAGACCATGTGCAGCGCCTCGGAGAAAGCGTGGCCCGCGGACAGTGCGCGGCTCATCAATTCGAGCGCGTCCGGCAGGTGCTCCAGGAATTTGTCGAACCGTTTCTTGCGCTTCCAGAAGACGTGTATGAAAGGAATCACGGCGCCCATGACCGCGGCCGACACGATAATCACGAGCTGGATGGTCAGCATCGACGCGGCGAGGCCCGCGAGCACCCCGGCCATCGCCGAGAACATCAGGAGCCGCGTGACGGTGATGGAGAGGTCCGCCTGATCCAGCACGCGTTTGATGCGCGTCGCCACCTGAATCTGAACGAGAACGCGGTTCAGCGCCGGAATCTCGCTCATCAATTCCTGGCGTGCGAGCAGGACTTCCACGTCGTCCGTGTGCGCCGAGTGGAGCAGGGCCTGGGCCAGGCGCTGTTGCAGGCGCGCACGCTTGGCGTCGGAGCCGCGCGTCGCCAGCAGATAAGCCGCGATCACGACGAAGAGGCAGAAGAGGAAGACGAAAAAGGAAATGAGCATCTTTTACATCTCCTCCAGAAGCGTTCTCGAAAGGTGCAGGCCGTAAGCCTTCAGTTTTTCTGCGAAGCGCGGGCGGATGCCCGTGGCGCGGAAGCGGCCCGTGACCTTGCCGCTAGGGTCTATGCCCGTGCGCTCGAATTGGAAAATCTCCTGCATCGTGATCGTCTCGCCTTCCATGCCCGTGATCTCCGAGATGGAGGTCACGCGGCGCGTGCCGTCCGAAAGTCGCGCGACTTGCAGGACGATGTCTAAGGCGGAGGCTATCTGCTGGCGCATGGCGCGCTCGGAGAGGCGCATGCCGGTCATCTGAATCATCGTTTCCAGACGGGAGAGAGCGTCGCGTGGGGTGTTGGCGTGAATCGTCGTCAAGCTCCCGTCGTGGCCCGTGTTCATGGCTTGCAGCATGTCTATCGCCTCGCCGCCGCGGACCTCGCCGATGACGATGCGGTCGGGGCGCATACGTAGGGCGTTGCGCACGAGGTCGCGCTGCGTCACTTCGCCGCGCCCCTCTATGTTGGGGGGCCTGGTCTCAAGACGGACGACGTGCGGCTGCTGCAACTGCAACTCGGCAGAGTCTTCAATGGTGACGATGCGCTCGTCCTCTGGGATGTAGGCCGAGAGCGCATTCAAGAGCGTCGTCTTGCCCGCGCCCGTGCCGCCAGAGATAAGCAGGTTCAAGCGCGCGCGGACGCACATCTCCGCCATCTCCGCGATCTCGCGCGTCAACGCGCGGTTCTCGATGAGCGCGCTCATCCGAAGCGGCTCTGCGCCGAAGCGGCGGATGGAGAGCACCGGGCCGTCAATCGAGAGCGGCGGGATGATGGCGTTGACGCGCGAGCCGTCTGAGAGGCGCGCGTCCACCATCGGCGAGGACTCGTCTATGCGGCGGCCCACGCTTGAGACGATGCGCTCGATGACGCGCATCAGGTGTTCGTCGTCCTTGAAGGCCACGTCTGTGGATTCGAGCTTGCCGCGCCGCTCGATGTAAATCTTGCGGTGCGAGTTGACGAGGATGTCCGAGATGGTCGGGTCGGCCAGGAGCGGCTCAAGCGGCCCCAGGCCGAAAAGCTCGTGACGCACCTCGCCCACCAGTCGCTCGCGCTCGGCCGCAGAGAGCGGCATCGCCTCGGCCGCCAGCACGCTCTCCGCGAGGCGCGACACCTCGGCGTGGAGCTGCTCCGGGGCCATCGCGCCCAGCTTCGTCAAGTCCATCCGGTTGATGAGCGCGCGATGCAGCCGCGACTTCATCTCCTGATAGAGGTGCTGCGTGTTGGCGGCCTCCTCGGCGGCCGTCACCCCCGGCTGGTTGCTCTCCCTGATTAGTCTCTCGCGAAGTGCCATATCAATTAAATTATGAATGCGGAATGCGGAATGATGAATGAAAGGCGTTTCTGTTTATTTAATTCATCATTCATCATTCATCATTCATCATTTTCCTTTCTTAGACTTTGCCGAGCGTCGCGCCCAGATCGAGATTCGGCTGCGCCGCCGTGGCGCCGCGCTTGAAGAGGCCGCCGAAGATTCTACGGCGCTGCGGCTGCTCCTCGCCGTGCGGGGCGTGGCCCGTGATGCCGGCCGTGATGCGCTTGATCTCGACGGCGATTTTCGACGAGGGCTCGGACTGGACGAGCGGCTGGCCGAGGTTGATGGAGGTCACGGCCGTCTGGTAGTCGCTCGGGATGAAGCCGGCCACCTTCTCTTTCAGGAAGCGCTCGACCTGCTGCAAGTCCAGGTCGATCTGCTTGCTCCAGCGGTTGACGACGACGCGGACTTTCTTGCGCGGGTAGCCGAGCCGGTCGAAGATTTCGAGGGCGCGTTGCGCGCTGCGAATCGCCGGGATGTCCAGGGTGAGGACGAGCACGATGTCGTCCGCCTGGTCGAGCGCCGCGAGCGTGATCGAGTCGAAGGTGTGCTGCGGGTCTAAGACCACGTAGTCGCAGCTCTCGCGCACCCTTTCCAGCGCCTCGAAGACGTGCTCAGGCTTGATGTCGTCGGCCGAGTCGGCCTCGCGCGGCGCGGCCAGCAGCGAGAGCTTCGCGGAGTGCGGCGTGATGTAGCTCACGAGCAGCGAGTCGTCCATTCGCGCGCGGCTCTCGACCATGTCTGCGATGGAATACTTGGGCTCGACGCCGAGGAAGAGCGGGAGGTCGCCTGCCTGCAAGTTCAAATCAACGAGCACGGCCGGCGCGTTCAAAGCGGCGGCGATGTTGGTAGCGAGGAAGGAGGTCCCGCAGCCGCCCTTGCTCGAAAAGACCGCGATCATGCGCCCCTTCTTCCTGGCGGGGGCCTTCTGCCCGGCGCAGAACTCTGCCGTGCGGTCGAGCACCGTCTTGAACTCTTCGGTGAGGACGGGCAGGCGCAGGAACTCGCGCGCGCCGGCGCGCAAGGAACGCAGGATGAGGTCGGCCGAGGCGTTGCGCGCCGCAGAGATGATGGCCGTCTGCGGCAGCTCCATCGAGAGCCTCTCGATGAGCTTGAGCGCCTGCTCGGCGTTGGCGTCCGCCAGCGTGATGATAACGACGTTGGGGCGCAAATTGACGATCTCGGCGTAAACCTGCTCGGCGTCGTTGCCGCCCGCCAGCAGGCGCGCACGCGGCTCGCCGACGAGCGCGTTGCGCAACTCCTTGAACGTATCGAGCCCGGTGCTCAGGACGACGAATGAGAGTGTCATGGTCAGTAGTCAGTGGTCAGTGGTCAGTGGTCAGTTGGCGGCGAGTGGTTTTTAACTGACCACTGACCACCGACCACTGACCACTACAAGTTAGGCGGGACGAGGCCCGCGTTCTCGCCCGTCAGGGTCGTGTTGTAGTTGGGCATGTTGATCGTCGTCCCGATGATGGGGATGACGAACTGGAACTTGTAACCCGTGATGCTGACGGAAACTGTGCCAGCGCCGAGGCCGAAGCTTGAGTATTGAACCTGGACGTTGGCGACGGTCAGGTTGTCTACCAGGGGCTTCGGGCCGCCGGCCGGGTCGCCGTAGACGACGACGTTCTTGACCGCGCCAATGTCGCCTTCGGGGTGGTTGACGGCGTAGCGCGCGCCGCGCCGCGCCGCGTCGCCGAGCGCGTTGTGCGCCCACAGGACGCGCCCGAACTCTATGACGGCGAACATGGCTACGAGGAAGACGAACGCCCCGATGGAGAACTCCACCAGCGTCGCCCCGCGCTCACCTTCCCTGTTCATCTTCGAGCGAAACATTCTCTTCCTCTTCTCAAATCGGCGGCTGCGTCAGCAGGTAGCGCATCGTCACGCTCGGCTTGACCTCTATGGCGAGCGAGAGCGCCGGAACCTTGATGAGCTTGCCCAGGTCGAAGACCGGCTGGTGCGTGTAGCCGGAAATCTTCACCGTCACGGTCTGCGGCAGCACGGGTACGCCGCCCGAACGTGTAATGACTACGTGCGCCGGCGTCAGCCCATTGACGATGGGCGCGCCCGTGCCGGCCGGGTTGCCGTAGACGACTATGTTCCTGGCCTTCGCGTCTTCGGTCCCGTTGACAGCGGCCGTCGCCAGGTAACGCGAGCCGGCGCGCGTGGCCTTGTCGAGCGTGGTGTACTCGTAGAAGTAGCGCCCGAACTCGGCGGCCGCGCCGAAGAGCATCAGGAAGATGGGGAGCACGATGGCCAGCTCGGCGAGCTGCGCGCCGCGCTCCTCGCGCGCGAAGATGAAAAGCAGGCTCTTTGTCTTTCCGCGTTCTCTCATCGCTTCACGCTTCCTTCGTTACTTGTAGAGCACTGGAATCGCCAGCAGGTTGTTGGCCGGGCCGCCGTTCGGGTTGTAGCCCCCTTTGCCGGCGACGACGATGTCGTCGATGTACTCGGCCTCTATGTCGCCGCCGTTGCCGTTGCCGACCTTGGTGCGCAGGAAGAAGACGCCGAAGCGGTTGAACTTGACGGTGTCCCGGCCCTGGTCGAACTCGGCCAGCTTGATGATCGGGATGATGACGATGCGGCGACCGGGAACGCCCGTGTGCGACGGCGACTGCGTGGCCGTGCCGTCGCGGTACTGGTCGTAGGTGATGTTCTCTTTGATATTCGTGTCGGGCGGATGATTGACGGGGTCCACCTGCCCTCCCCCGTAATCGTCGAAGCGCGTGTTGATGCCCTGGCGGACGGGGCCTGACGAGACGCCCGGCTTGGTGTCTATCGTGTAGGTCGCGCCCGGCTCGGCGCACTCGTCAACGCCGCTCGCCAAGCCTTCGCGCACGTCCTTGCCGCCGCGCCCGGAGACGGCGAGAATCTGGTAGTTGCCCGGCGAAACCTTGTTGCCCGGCGCGGAGCGGATGACGTAGGTGTTGCCCGGCATCATGGGGATGTCGTAGTCAATCACCGAGACCGGAATCCAGTTGCAGAAGACGTTGATTGGCACAGACATCCCGGCGGTCGCAGTCGCGTTCATGTTGCGCGAGTTGCCGAGCACGGAGCCCGCGAAGGTGATGCCGGCCGGCAGGTCCGGGGTCGTGACTTTGACGAAGCGTATGTTTTTGGCGGAAGCCCCGGCCGAGCCCTCGCTCATGTACGGCCCGTCGAGGTTGACCGCGAAGAGGACGTTGGAGCGCGGGAACGCGACGTTCGTCTTGTTGAAGGCGTAGCTGTTCATCGCCTGGACGGCGCGGTCGGTCGCCTTGGTGATGCCGCTCGACGCGCCATTGAGCGCGGAAGCGCCGGCGAGCGCCGAGGCGTCCGCCGCGTTCTGCAACTCGGCCTTGGTCAGGTACAGGCGGCTGATATCGACGCCGAGGCCGACGGCGAGGAGCATGGCGAGCATCCCGAGCGTGGCGACCGCCAGCACAGACCCGCGCTCGCCCTTTCTCTCCGTTCTTACTTCCTGAGCCCTCATCTCTTCCCTCCTCTCGTCCGTCTCCGACGATACGCGGGCGTGACGATGAAAAATCGAACAGACCGCGCAGTCACACGAGACCACACGAACCCTGTTCCCGCCGCGCGGGCCGTTCGTGTTGCTTCGTGTGACTTCGCGGTTCATGTTGTTGTTTCCCCGTCCGAACTCGACCGATTAGCTGCCCGAAAAAGTTGACGACTACGGCGTGGCGGCGAGCTTAGCCTGCGGCGCGGACATCACAGGCGGGTCGGGCATCGGCTCCATCGCCATCGGCGCGAGGAAACTGACGGCCTTCGTCTCTGGCGGGCTCGCGGGCTTCACGGTCGCGGGCTTGGTCTCGACGGGCTTCGCAGGGGCCGCGGCAGGCTTGGCCTCGGACGCGCCCATCGAATAGCCGGTCTGGCCCGTGATGCCTTCGCCCTTCGACTCGATGCCGAGCGGCGAGCCGTTGCGCAGGCCGTCGATGCCGCGCATCTGCGGCAGGTCGTCCGGCCTGATCGGCTTGACCAGCTGCGCCGTGACGATGAACATCAGCTCCGTTTCGTTCTTCTGGTAAGACTTCGACTTGAAGAGCGCGCCCAGGATCGGGATTTCGCTGATGAACGGGACTTTCGAGAGCGACTTCGACTCGTAGTTATCCATCAGGCCCGCGAGCGCGAAGCTCTGCCCGTCGCGTAGCTCGACGCCCGTTTTCGCGCGCCGCGTCTTGAGCCCCGGAATGACGAAGCCGTCGAACTTGACGCCGTTGGAGAAATCAATGGTCGAGACTTCCGGCTCCATCTCCAGGCGGATGTGGTCCTCGTCAATGATGGTCGGCTTGAAGTTCAGCCGGACGCCGTACTCCTTCCAGACTATTGTGACGATGGTCCGCGTGCCGTCGCTCTGCACGACGGGGACGGGGAACTCGCCGCCCGCGAGGAAGCTCGCCTGCTGCCCGTCCATCGCGATGATGTTCGGCTCGGCCAAGCTTCTGACCGCGCCCTGCGTCTGCAACATACGCAGCATGGCGAGCGTGTTGCCGCCCATGAGCAGCACGTTGAGCATGCTGCCGCCGAGGACGCCGCCGAGAGCGCCGTGCGGGTCAACCTTCGGGAAGGCCAGTTCGCTCGGCCCCGTCCCGCCGTTCACGTAGCCGCCCTGTCCGGGCGCTCCCTGGTAGCCGAAAGACGTTCCCATGTCCTTCATACGGCTGCGGCTGACTTCGGCGACGCGCACCTGAAGCTGCACCTGCGGCGCGTTCTTCGTGGGCGAGCCGAGCATGTTGACCGTCTTGAAGCCGGCGGCCTCGACGACGCTCTGCACCCTGGTGGCGGTAATCGGGTCGGTGACGCTGCCCGAGATGACGACCGAGCCGTTGGCCTGGCTCAGGCGGATGTCGTCCTTGGGAAAGAGGGCGCGAATCTGCGAGTCGATCAGCGAGAGGTTCGTGCGGACGAAGACGTCGAAGACGATGAACTTGCCGCCCGCCTGCTCCCAGGCGATGAAGTTGACCTGCCCGAAAGCCTTGCCGTTGACGAGCACCTGATCGGGCGCGACGAGCACGGCCTCTGCGATCTCAGGGTTCGAGACCGAGAAGCGGCCGATGGCCCTGTCGAAGTTGATGACGCGCGACTGGCCGACGAGCACGTTGACGGCAATCGGTTCTTTGGCGTTCTCGAAAGACGCCTGATACGAGGTCTCCTGCGCCTGCGCGCTCATCGCGATGCCTATCATGATCATCGCCGCGCAAAGAAGTGTGACGAGGCGAGCGATTGGGTTACGGGTCTGCATGGTGCTTAAGGCTCCTTTGGTAGCGATGAAAATCAATGATGAATGCGGAGTGATGAATGATGAATGAAAGACAACCTGCTTTTAACTCATCATTCATCATTCATCGTTCATCGTTTAGGGGAAGTCCACGCTCTGCTTCTTGCCGCTCTGGATCATCTCTATGCTGTGGCGCGGGGGAGGCGGCGGCTGCGGCGCTTGCTGCGGCGCGGGCTGCACGGGCGCGGGAGCGGCTTCGACGCGCACGCGGCGCGGCGCGGACGCGGGCTTCTGTTCGGGCTGCTCGCTCTTGAGCGAGCCGGGCTCGGGCAGCGGGTTGGCGCGCTCGCCCGTCAAGAGGCTGCGCTTGTTGATGCCCGTGGTCTGCGTGTCGCCCTGGTCAATCGAGTTGCGCATGATGAGCTGGAGCTTGCCTTCGTTGGCGGCGAGCGCCAGTTTCTCTGCCTGCTCCGGCGTGACCTGCAAGGTGACGGCCTTGACGGTCGTGGCCTCGCGCTCGTCCTTGGGCTTGTCCATGTTCTGCGCGTTGGCGAGCACCCTGACGTTCTGCAACACGACCTTTGAGATCGGGTCCTGGTTGATGCTGTTCTCCTTCGGATCGATGACGACCACGACATCCACAACCGCGCCCGGCTGGAGGAAGCCTGAGACGCCAGAGGCGTCGTCCACCTTGACCGTCATCGCGCGGTAGCCTTCGGGGATGATGGCCGTGAGGCCGCCCGCCGTGCCTTCGGGCGCGAGCTTCGCGTCGGTGATGGCTTCGCGCGTGGCGATCTGGACGACGGCCACGCGGCCGACCAGCTTCTGCGCGCTCTCGAACGAGCCGTCGGGGATGCTGTTCGACGGGAACTCGACCTCTTCGATCTGCTCCTGAATAATCTTGGTGCCGACGGGGATGTCCACTTTAGCGACGGCGATCTTGGTGAAGTTGGTGCTGTTGGCCTGGGCGCTCGACAGGTAGCGGCTGACGGAAAAGGCCGCGAGCAGGCCGAATATGAGCGCGCCCGCCATGACGAATATGAAGCGTTTGTTTCGCATCGCTAAAATTCTCCGTTTCGGAAGAGAAATCGTCCGCCCCCTTTAGGCGCGGAAGATTGCCAGCGAGATGAGGCTGCCGAACGTGATGGCAACCCCGTAAGGGATCGTGTGTTTGCGGTCCGTCGGCACGCTGAAGCGCGGCAGTTCCCAGCCGGGCAACAGGCCCACCAGGATTTGCAGCACGCGGTGCATCGTCGCGCGCACGGCCCCCGTGTGCAGCATCAGGAGCAGGGCCAGAGCCCCGCCCGTCAGAACGACGACCAGAAAAGTCGGCAGCACCAGATGCGCGCCGACCAGGGAGCCGACCGCGGCGAACAACTTCACGTCGCCCGCGCCCATCGCGCCAAAGACGTGCAGGATGAACATCAGCATGAAGGCGATGGCGCAGCCGCCGAGGCTCGCCAGGGCTCCGCGCCAGCCGCCGTAGACTGTGTTGATGATGACGCCGCTCGCGAGTGTCGCGAGGACGAAGGCGTTCGGGATGCGCCGGTAGCGCACGTCGTAATACGTGATGATGATGGCCAGCGGAGCCAGCAGGGCGATGATGACGATGAAGAGTGAGCCGGACATTTATGAATTCAAACCAGGGAAGATGGGTAAAACCTGAAAGACCTGCTTGTGGTTTCCGGGAAGAAGGAGGCGCGCCGTTCACTCGTCGTGCGGCGGCGGGCTTAGGTGCGCGCCGTCCCCTTCGCGGCTTGGCGAGAGCTATTGAATCTTGGTCGCCAGCTCGTTGATCTTGCTGCCGATGTTGCCACCGAGCAGTTGGAAGGCTGCGACCGCCGCGAGCGCCACGAGCGCGGCGGCCACCGCGTACTCGGAAAGCTCCAGGCCCGATTCGTCGCTCCAGAATTTCTTGATCACTTTCGTGCTCCTTTACGCTTTCGCGCGTCCTTACTTGATGGTGTTCGCCAGCGTGTTGATCTTGTTGCCGATGTTGCCGCCCAGCAACTGGAAGGCGGCGACGGCTGCGAGCGCGACCAGCGCCGCGGCGACTGCATACTCGGACAACTCAAGACCAGTTTCATCGCGAAGGAATCTCTTAATCATCTGTTTGCTCCTTTAGAGTTTGGTTAGTTGGTTGAGGGTCAGGCCCGTTGGCCGGCTCTTTCGCTCGCTTGCCCCGAGCGCACCGGGCGGACAGAAAAAATTCAATAGCCGAGATGAATGACCGAAACGTTGCGCGGCGCAGTCGTAGTGTCGTTCGCTTCCGAGTGCTCGCGTGCGGCGTCGCCCACGGCGGAGGCGCGGCGACCCATGCCGTTGGCGATGCTAATCGCGGCCCCACACAAAGCCAGCGCGACGAGCAACAGGTCGTCGCGGCTGCCCGTGGAGAGGGAGACCGCGCGCGCGCCGATGACGAGCGCGACGGCGAAGAACGGCGCGGCCAGTAAAACGCCGACGAGCGATACGAGCATCTTCGCGGTAACGGCTTTCATGACTACCTTTCCTCGCCTCCCTACTGAAAGCTTGCGACGCATTGACTGCTTCGCTGACGCGCAGTCTCATTACAAGCCCCGTGCCGCAGCGCGCGGATTACGTTTTGTGCCGATTTTTATTGGGTGCGAGGCGGAGGAGGGCGAAACACGTTGTCGCCCGGCGTTGACAAAACAGGAAGGGGCTGCGGGCGCGGGCGAAGGAGCGCGGGGTGGTGAAGTGAGTTGTCCTTAAGCAGTTAACTTCTTGTCGCCGCCGGTTGACAGCGGCCTTGTAACTTTTCAACGACAGGCGACGGCGCGCATAAAGTGAAAGGGCGGCCGGTCGTTTGACGACCAACCGCCCGCGGCGCAAAGAATTTTTATCTCTCAGAGGTGGCGCAACGCCTGAAAAGCTATGAGCGCCAGGCTCAGGCTGCTCCCGGCAATCGTGAACGTCCACTCGACGAACGCGCTCTTACGCCGCAGGAGCGCGCGCAACATGACCATCCCGCACTTCCAACCGTCCTGCTGGTAAAGCGGGAGCAGGTTGGTGGCCGCGAGCAGCAGGTTCACTGTGCCAAAAGGAGTGCCGAAAGCCAGCGCGGCGGCGATCAGGTTGACGATGATGCCGGCCAATAGAATCAACACCTGGCGACTGAGCGGGCGTCGCTGTAACCCTTGCATGTCGAGGCGGACGTACGCGCCAACGGGAAGCGCGTGCAGTTTGTACTCGACGCCCCCGCGCTTAAAGCCGAACAGTTTGCGCCCCCACCCGAGGCCGAACTCTGTCGCGGCCACGCGGCACGCGCGCGCCGCAAACAGGTGGCCCAACTCATGAATCAGGAGCGCAACGAGAAAACTGAGGAAGTAGGAAAGGATCACTTTGGGGGCCTGCTTTCGGGGTGTGGGAAGGAGAGGGGCTAGTGGCGTTCGGGGCGCAGTTGGAGGCCGGGCTCTGTGTCTTCCTGTAGAAAATCGCCTATGTCAATCGCCAGCCGCTTGAGCTTCTTGTAAAGCGTCTGGCGCGAGCCGAGGCCAAGCGCGTCGGCCGCGCGCGCCACGTTGCAGTCGTGCCGCTTGAGCGTCTCTGTGATGACGCGGCGCTCGAAATCCTCAAGCATGTGATCCAGGTCCGCGGGATGTTGGGAGTCGGACAACGCTGCCGAGCGCTCACGCTCCGGCAGGATGCGCAAGTTGATGTGCTCGACGCCGACGTAGCTTCCCTCCTCCGCGTACAGCACCAGGCGCTCGATCTCGGCGGCCAGCTCGCGCACGTTGCCGGGCCATGCGTAGTTCTGAAGCGCGTGGATGGCGTCGGAAGTGATGCCGGCGATGGGGCGGTCGTTGCGCCGCGCGTAGTGCGTCAGGAAATGTGAGATCAGCGCGGCCGTGTCTTCGGGGCGCTCCCTGAGCGGCGGGATGTGAATCGAGAGAGAGGCCACGCGGTAATACAAATCTTCGCGGAAACGCCCCTGCCGGACCTCTTGCTCTAAATCCTTATGCGTCGCGGCGACGACGCGCACGTTGACCTTGCGCGGCGCTCGCTCGCCGAGCGTATGAACCTCGCCTTCCTGTAGGAAACGCAGGAGCTTGGGCTGCAAAGTGAGCGGCAGGTCGCCGATCTCATCCAGGAATAGCGTTCCGCCCTCTGCCGCGCGGATCATGCCTTCATGGTCGGCGTGCGCTCCCGTGAAAGAACCCTTACGGTGGCCGAAGAGCATGCTCTCAATCAAATCCGCGGGCGCGGCCGTGCAGTTGAACGGAATGAACTCGCCGTGGCAGCGCCGGCTCAGGCGGTGTACGGCGCGCGCTACCAGCTCTTTCCCGGTGCCCGATTCGCCCGTAATCAAAACGGTCGAATCCGAGTCCTTAATGCGCTCGACCCCTCGTGCGACCGCCGTCATAGCGCGGCTGACGAAGACCATGCCAGGCAGTGAAGCGTCGGCCACGGCCGAGACCGGCCGCGCCTTAAAATGTTGCTGCTGGTCGTCAAGCAGAGCGACGTGAGCGCGCGCCAACTGCGCCACGTCGGACAGCATACGCAGTTCTTTCGCCTGCCTTTCCGAGACTGGGCGCACGCAGCGGCCGTAAATAGCCGCCCCCTCACGATTCAGACCAGCCGTGGCAAGCACCATGCAGATGTGATGGTCGCCAGGGTTTATCTCGACCGTCCCATTCGGGGCCGAAAGAGCGCTAGTCACCACGGCTTCAGCGTCCGTTATTTCTACCTGCTCCAGCCCTTCAAACCATTTGAGCCGCGGCCGCTCACCGAATTTTTGCGTCCAGGTCGCCAGTCCGTAAGTGTGGGCCGTGGCGTCAATCATCAAAGTCAGCTTAATCATGACTTCGTAGAGTTGGCCAGGCCCCGCCGTCGCCGCCTGACACAAAGCCCTCACCATCGCCGCCAGGGGCAAAGGTGTCGGCAAAGCTGAACTATTATTAGAATTATCTAATGAATGCGTAGAAGACATTGACCTTGAATGATGAAACCCATACTCAATGACCTTGTTGATTGACGCCGGGGCAATGTCTAACTAACTGGAAGAGAATCGCCTGTCTGAACTACATGAGGAAGTCCAATCAGGCTTCGATAGTCTAAGCAGATATTAGTATCGTGTCAACACAATTAAACATCCTTGTGCCTTTGGCGCTAATTTGACAGAGAGCGGGTCGCCTGAGCTGGCTCTTATTACGAGGACGCCTCTTTGAAAATCAGGAAACGTGGACAGAAGCCCCACGCTTTTCCACACCTGTGCTGAGAGTCTGAGGGCTCTATCTCCTACATTCTCATAAGCATCGAAGTCTGATGCCCTTACGGCGGATTTCCGTTCGCCTGCTGTTCGCCGCCGTGAGGTGGGAGCCGCCCTTACCTCAAGTAAATGTTGAACTTAGCTCCCGAAGTCGTTGCAAAGAAATGTCTTTACAGCTTATGTTCCCCATGTTACAGTCCGGCCACTTTGCCGCTAAATGATTGACCGGCAAAGAATTGGGATATACATCAAGTACATCAACTTGTGGTCTTCCGTTAGTACCAACACAGTATATTGCGCTTTAGACCTTTTAACAGCAGTCGGGCCGGTTCCAGTTCGGAGAGCCAGTCAATGAAGACGAAATCATCCACGGCCCCGAAGAATTCACGAGGGAGTTCATCGAAGGTCACTTTGCGTAGAAAGATGGCCTCCTTGCGGGTCTGCTCGCAACGGAGGAGGCTCCGGCGCGCGGGGCGGGTTTGAGCCAACAGCGGATAAGGGCTTTATCCGCAGAAATCATAGCTGATAAAGAGTTAGCCGAGACATGGAGGTGCTTCTTGAACAAGGCCGCAAATACTTACTGGGTTGATAACCGTCTTCAGGCGCAGCGCGTTGCGACGCGAGCACTTCCAGGGCTCGCCGCCCCTGCGCGAGAGCTTTCCAGAGAGATCATCGGCACCCGGACCGAGATACGGCGGCGCGGTGGGCTGATACCCTCCTGGGTCGTCTTCATCACCATCATTCTTGCGACTTTCGCCCTCTGCGTCACCGTCATGGTGCGCACGCGCGCGGAGGCGCACGCAGCCTCGCAGCAGCACCAGAAAATCAGCTCGGAAGTCGAGACGCTGCGTAACGGGAACGCCGCCCTCGCGTCGGAGATCAAGCGGCTGCGGAACGACCCGCGCTCCATCGAGTCGGCCGCGCGCGAGCGCCTCAAGATGGCGCGTGAGAACGAGATCATCGTGCCGATTGAATAGGCGCGAGCGCAACTCTAGCTCTTTGCAATCAAAGTTCGTTTGACGTGGATTACCCGCCTTGGACCTATCCGCTTGCACCCTGCTCCGTTTCCACGCACCACGGTCGCCTGCCGCTTCGGGCGCGGCTCAGCAACAGACACTGAGCCGCGCCCCACTTCTTTTAAACACCCTCTCGCCAGCGCAGTTACACGCGGTTGACACTCATGTGACCGTCAACTAATATCGAATTCTTATTCGCCGCTCAATCTAATTTTTTTACCAACGTGCGCGCCGACTCTCGAAATACGCCGCGCGAGAACCTGATTAGAGCCATGCCTGAAACTAAAGAGATCACGTCGCCTGAACAGGCCGCCGTCGAGCGCTGGGAGCAGGAAACGCTTGGGCCAGTTTTGCAGAAGCGCCCCGAGCGGAAGAAGCGTTTCGAGACCGTCTCGCTCGAAGAGGTCAAGCGCCTCTACACGCCCGCCGACACGGCCGACGTTGACTACGAACGCGACACCTCCTTCCCCGGCGAGTTTCCTTACACGCGCGGCATACACCCGACCGGCTACCGCGGCAAGCTCTGGACGATGCGCCAGTTCGCCGGCTTCGGGACGCCCGAAGAGACTAACGCCCGCTTCAAGTACCTGATGACTCAGGGCCAGACGGGTCTCTCGGTCGCTTACGACTTGCCAGCG
The DNA here is from genome assembly GCA_963848875.1 of uncultured Acidobacteriota bacterium. Classification (GTDB taxonomy): domain Bacteria; phylum Acidobacteriota; class Blastocatellia; order Pyrinomonadales; family Pyrinomonadaceae; genus QHXM01. The sequence continues at coordinate 1,223,394 of CAWKFJ010000003.1, read as the reverse complement.
TTGATGGGCTACGACGCGGACTCACCTTTGTCCGAGGGCGAGGTCGGCAAGTGCGGCGTCGCCGTCTCCAGCCTGGCGGACATGGAAGTTCTGTTCGACGGGATTCCGCTCGAAGGGGTGACGGTCTCCCAGACGATAAACGCGCCAGCCTCGGTGCTGCTGGCGATGTACTTGGTCGTTGCGGAGAAGCAGGGCGCGGACTGGAAGAAGATTTCTGGCACACTTCAGAACGACATTCTCAAGGAGTACATCGCGCAGAAGGAATGGATTTATCCGATTCGCCCGGCGATGAAGCTGGTCACGGACACCTTCGAGTTCTGCACGCGCCACGTGCCCCGCTACAATCCGATTTCGGTGAGCGGCTATCACATACGCGAGGCCGGCGCGACCGCGTTGCAGGAGCTGGCCTTCACCCTGCGCGACGGCATAGAGTACGTCGAGTGGGGCGTCCGCGCAGGGCTTGACGTTGACGAGTTCGTCCCGCGCATCTCTTTCTTCTTTAACGCGCACAACGACTTCTTCGAGGAGATAGCCAAGTACCGCGCCGCGCGACGCATCTGGGCGCGCGTGATGCGCGAGCAGTTCAACGCCAAAAACGAGCGCACACTCCAACTGCGCTTCCACACCCAGACGGCGGGCGTCTCGCTCACCGTCCAGCAACCCTTGAACAACATCATACGCGTCGCCATCCAGGCGCTCGCTGGCGTGATGGGCGGGACGAACAGCCTGCACACGGACGCCTACGACGAGGCGCTGGCGCTGCCGACAGACCGCGCTGCCCTGATCGCGCTCCGCACGCAGCAGATCATCGCCGAAGAGACGGGCGTGGCGCACACCGTTGACCCGCTCGGCGGCTCGTACTTCGTCGAGTCGCTGACGAAGCAGATGGAGGACGGCGCGCTCGACTACTTCAGGAAGATCGACGCGATGGGCGGGATGGTCGAGGCCGTCGAGAAAGGCTTTCCGCAGCGCGAGATTCAGGAGTCGGCTTATCAGTACCAGAAGGCCGTCGAGCGCGGCGAGCAGACGATTGTCGGCGTCAACAAGTACCAGATGGAAGATGCGCAGACGGAGGTTCCAATCCTGGTGATTGACGAAGGGGTGCGCGACCACCAAGTCGAGAGGCTCGAACAGGTGCGTGACCACAGAGACAAGGGCGCGGTCGCCAACTCGCTGGAGAAAGTAAGAAGCGCCGCGCGCTCGGGCGAGAACACTATGCCCGCGACGATAGAGGCCGTGCGCGCTTACGCCACGCTCGGCGAGATTTGCGACGCGCTGCGCGATGTTTACGGCCTCTACGAAGAGCCCGCTTTCTAACTAATGATGATCACGGGGATTGAACAGTACATGAACTCGCGCCGCCTGTTGTTGTCGCTGCTGCTTCTGGTTTCCGTCAGCCTCGTGAACGCCACCGCCCGCCCGGCCGTCCCGGAAGGTGTGCCCAGCGTCGTCATACAGAAGCGCAGGATGGTTCTCGTTCGCAGCGGTAAATTCGCCAGAGACTTTCCCGACCGCAAGCGGGCGATTATCACTTATCCTGTCGTTGTCGGGCCTAGAAATTCCGAAGTGCTGCGCAAGATTCGCGCGGCGTTCGACTTCAAAAATATTTTCGGCTCGTCGCTCGCCGAATACAGATCTGACACCTGGCTGTCGGAGTTCGGCTACGAAGTCAACTACAACCGCGATTACATCCTCGACATCACTTTCACGCAGGAGGGCGTTGGGGCTTACCCGGACGGCGGCTCCAAGCACTTCGCCATCAACCTGCGGAACGGCGAGTTAATCCGTGCGGCGGACGCGTTCGACCCGGCCGCGCACGAGAAGCTCGTCGCGCTGGTTGACGAGAAGCTGCAAGCCGAGAATCAGGAGACTGTCAGGGACGTGGGCGATGAAGACAGGGCATCGGCCGAAGAGATGTTGAAGGACTTGAAATTCACGACGAGCAACCTGGATGACTTCTCCATCAACGACAAGGGCGTCACGTTCCTGTTCGACGCGGGATTCCCGCACGCCGTCCAGGCGTTCGCGCCCGCGGGCCGTTACTTCTTCAGCTATGCGGAACTCAAACCGTTCATCAAGCTGGACGGGCCGCTCGCAGTCTTCGTACGCTAACGCCGAATCATGAGCGAGAGAAAAATTCGCGTCCTTGTAGCAAAGCCCGGACTCGACGGTCACGACCGCGGGGCCAAAGTGATCGCGCGCGCGTTGCGCGACGCCGGGATGGAGGTCATCTACACGGGCTTGCGCCAGACGCCCGAGATGATCGCGGCCGCGGCGCTTCAAGAGGACGTGGACGCCGTCGGCGTCTCCATCCTGAGCGGCGCGCACAACACGCTCTGCCCGCGCATCGTCCAGCTCCTGCGCGAGAAGGGCCTGGACGACTGCCTGGTCCTCGTCGGCGGCATCGTCCCGCAGGAAGATATCGTGCGCCTCAAGCAGACGGGCGTCGCCGAAGTCTTTCTCCCAGGCACTTCCACCGAAGACATCGTCTCGTTTCTGCGAGAGAACGTCCGCCCACGCGAATGACGGAAGACGAGAACGAAGCTCGCGGGCCGGCCGTCGTCCTGGAGCTTCGCTCCTCAATCGCCATCGTCCGCCTCAACCGCCCCGCCGAGCGCAACTCGCTGTCAGTCTCTACCCTGGAACAATTAGACTCAACCGTCTCAGCCTTGACGGCGCGCACGGACATCAACTCCATCATCTTCACGGGCACGGGGGATGTCTTCGCCGCGGGCGCGGACATACGCGAATTGGCACACTTAACCGAGGAGGGCGCCGAAGAGTTCGCCGCGCGTGGCCAGCGCCTCTTCCAGAAAATCGCGGACGCGCGTCAGCTCACCGTCGCCGCCGTCAACGGCTACTGCATGGGCGGCGGCATGGACATGGCGCTCTCCTGCGACGTGCGCTGCGCCTCACCCTCCGCGGTCTTCGCGCACCCCGGCGCGCGCCTCGGCATCATCACGGGCTGGGGCGGCACGCAAAGACTGCCGCGCTTGATTGGCGCAGCGCGCGCGCTTGAGATGTTCTGCACGGCGAAGCGCGTCGAAGCGCGCGAGGCTTACGAAATCGGCTTGGTGAGTCAGATAGGAGAGCCCGTGCTCGATTGTGCCATCGAAATCGCGGGCCGCCGTCTCACTTCTTGAGGAAGCGGGCGATTCCCTGCTGGCAGTCTTCGGTCATGCGGGCGAGGGCGTTGACGTCAACGCCTGCTTGGAGCGCCGCGTCGAAGGTCATCCCGTCCATGTGGTAGAGCAGGCGCTTCGAGAGCATCACGGCCGAGCGGCTGACCTTCTCGAACGAGGCGACGTAAGCTTCAACTTCCGTTTCAAACTCCGCGTCCTCGAAGACGCGGTTGACGAGGCCGATGCGCTCCGCCTCGTCCGCGCCGATCTCCGCGCCGCGGACGATGAGTTCGAAAGCGCGCTTCTCCGAAACGTTGCGCCGTAAAATCGCCATCACCATCGCTGGCACAAAACCGATCTTGACCTCCGGGTAGCCGAAGCGCGCAGAGCGCGCGGCGAGCACCAGATCGCACGCGGTCGCCAGCCCGCAGCCGCCCGCCAGAGCGCGCCCGCGCACGGCCGCCACGACGGGCACGCGCACGCGCCGCACCAGCGCGAACAGCTCCATCAGCGAACCCGCGTCCTCCAGATTCTCTGTCACGGAGCTTTCGGAGATTTTCTGCAAGGCTGCGAGGTCCGCGCCCGAGCAGAAATCCGCGCCCGCGCCCGTGACGACGACGACGCGCACGGAGTCGTCCGCGTCCGCCTCGCGCAGAGAGTCTTTGAGGCCGACGACGAGGGCGTCGTTGAGCGCGTTGCGCTTTTCGGGTCGGTTGAGCGTGACGAGCGCGACCGGCCCCTCGACCGTGTAGATGACGGCTTGGTTCTTCTTTTTCATCAGGGCGAGGCCAGGAAGCTGAGGAGCGCGGCGTTGACTTCGTCGGCCGCTTCGTTCTGGACCCAGTGCGCGCTGTCTTTGATTCGCACCTCGCGGTAGGGCGCGTTGATGAAAGACTTCACGTCGCGCACGGTTTCTGGGAGGACGGCGTGATCCTGCTCGCCGTAGATGAAGAGAGTCGGCACGCGCACGCGCCCGTCGCTCAAATCTTCCGCGCCCGCGCGTCGCCGCTTGAAGAACATCGAGCGGAAGTTCGCGCGGTAGTAATTGATTCCAGCGGAGAGCGCGCCAGGCTCCTTGAGCGCGTTCTTGTAGAAAGCGATGTCGGCGTCCGTGAACGTGCCAGGCCGCGCCACGGTCTTCTTGAAGATGCGCTCGACGAAGGCGTAGTCCTGCGCGCTCATCAGCCACTCAGGCAGCCGCGGCAGTTGGAAGAAGAGCATGTACCAGCTTTTGAGCGCCTGGCGCAGAGTCATGTTCCTGCGCCACACTTCCTTCGGCGGGACTTGCATAGCGACGTGCTTCCAGACGTACTCCGGGAAATGTTGGGCCACCGACCACGAGACGAGAGCGCCCCAGTCGTGCCCGACGACGGCCGCCTGCCGCTCGCCGAAGTGGCGTATCAGGCCGAGCACGTCGTCCACCAGCAGGTTGACCTTGTAGTCCTCGACGCGCGCGGGCTTGTCGCTCAGGTTGTAGCCGCGCATGTCCGGCGCGACGACCGTGTAGTGTTCGCCGAGCGCCATCAGTTGCCGCCGCCACGAATACCAGCACTCCGGGAAGCCGTGCAGCAGGATGACGAGACGGCCGCCGCTCCCGCGCTGCGCGTAGTGCAGCCGCACGCCGCCGATCTGCGCGTAGCCGTGCCGGATCGAAGAGTCCAGGTTTGAGAGCGCCTCACTCATGGGAGCAGGAGTCAGAAGTCAGGAGTCAGAAGTCAGAAGAAAAGCTTTCGTGCCTTTCATTCTGACTTCTGACTCCTGACTTCTGTATTCTGTCTTTCATCACTCGTCAACTGTAGTTCGCGCGCCTCGTCGTCGGCGACTTCGATGCGCATCCTGAGCAGCGCGGTCGAGAAGGTCTTGCCCTGCGCGTCGGTCATCAGCGAGAGCGTGCCGCCGCCGCCGAGGCTTTCGTGCAGGAGGAAGTTCAAGGCCGCGAGGTTGGGCAGCTCGAAGCGTTCGACCTCGCCTTTGCAGATGCCCGTGAAGTGTTGCTTAACGCGCTCGGCCGTCACCTCGCGCACGAGCAGCGGGTAATACTCGTCCTTCAATGCGATGAGGCCGACGTTGGCCGTGTCGCCCTTGTCGCCGGAGCGCGCGTGCGCGAGCTTTGTCAGTTGAATCTTCATCGTGGCCGCCCGAATAGTAATCGCTTCTTTGTCAGCTTTCAATCCCTACGCCTCTGAGACCTGGACGCGCGGCGTGATCTCCGTCTTCGGGATCAGCGCGGGCCAGTAGGCGACGATCTCTTCGACCTTGGGGCGTCCTCCCGCGAAGCCCGTCACGGCGGGCGGGCCTGTCAGAATCAGCGGCGCGATCTCCTTGGTGAAACGCTCGACGGCCTGACGGTCCTGCCCGCGCACGCCGACGCGCAGTTGCACTTCGGCTATGTCGGGTGAGGGCTCGCCCGCGAGCGGCCCGTGCGTGGCGTTCGCGCCGACGAACTCCGTCAAGACCTGATCGAAGCGCAAGCCAAGGCGGTCGAGGCGCTCTCTGAGAATCTTATCGGCCGCACGCGCCTTGTCGTAAGCCTCCGGCCAAGAGTAGACGAGCGTGCCGACGGCTTTGAAGCCGGCCGAGTAGCTGATGGAGACTTTCAGGAACTCCGTCGCCGGGTGGCCCTTGATGCCGAAGACGCGCACGCGGTCTGGGCCTGCGTCTTCCAGATGAATCGTCGTGAAGTCCGCGACGCAGTCCGGCGTGATGTACTCGTGCGGGTCGCCCATCTCGTAAAGCAACTGCTCCTTGATACCCGGCACGTTGACGCGCCCGCCCGTGCCTTCGTGCTTCGTGATAAAAAATGTGCCATCCGGGTAAGCTTCGGCGATGGGGAAACCGACGTTTGCGAGGTCGGGGATGTTGCGCCAGTCGTACTGGCAGTTGCCGCCCGAAGATTGCGCGCCGCACTCTATGATGTGACCCGCGATGGTGCCTGCCGATAACTTGTCCCAGTCCGTCTCATTCCAGCCGAACTCGTGAATGATGGGCGCGAGCGTCAGCCCTGTGTCGGTCGCGCGGCCCGTGATGACGACGCGCGCGCCGCGGTTGAGCGCCTCGACCATGGGCCACGCGCCGAGGTACACGTTGGCGCTCTGGATGCGGTCGCGCACCTTACTGAGAGGCTCGCCCGTGTCCATGTTCCGCAGCTCCAGTCCGCGCTCCAGCAGTTCGTCTATGCGCGGCAGGATGTCGTCGCCCGTGACGATGCCGATGCTGAACTTGCCTGAGAGCCCCAACTCGCGCGCCACCTCGCGCACGGCCTCGGCGCAGCCCTCCACGTTGACGCCGCCGGCGTTGGCCGTGACGCGTATGTCGCGCTCGACGCAGGCGGGCAGAATCTGCTTCATCAGCGGGACGAAGTCGCGCGCGTACCCGGCGCGTGGGTCGCGTGCGCGCTGCTTCTGCATGATGGACATGGTGACTTCGGCCAGGTAGTCGAGCATCAGGTAGTCCACGGGGCCGCCCTCGACCTGACGCGCGGGCGCGTCAAGCATGTCGCCCCAGAAGCCCTGCCCGCTTGCGATGCGAATCTTCTCTTTCATTTGGGTAAACAGTAATCAGTAAACAGTAAACAGTCAAAAGCCGGAGGCAGGCAAACGGATGTTTGCGCCGCCCCCGGCTCTCATGTTCATCATCTACGAGGGTCAGACCAATCACCGCGACCGCCCGACGAGCGCGCTATCACTCGGTCGGCGGCTTGATGCCGACGGGCGGTGGGCCGCCTTTCTTCATGCCGCCGCGGAACTCGCTCTTGCCGCCGCCTCGCGCCCCCGTTGAGTGGAACGAGAACATGCGCGGCTCTCCTGGCACAGTTTCCAGAATAAGCCCGCCACCCGTACGGCGCGCGCTCAAGCTGACGGTCGGCGGCGGTGGCGGCGGAGTCTGGCCCGGAGGGGTCGTCGTCACGTCTTTCCCGAACCTCATCGTGACGGCCGTGTAGTTGCACGTCGTGACGGCGACGACGCGCCCCTCCTGCGTCATCTGGCCGTTCGTTAACGTGAAGTCGTTGCCGCTGATGGTCAGCGTGGCGTCGCCCGCCATGACGACATCGGTATAACCAACTCTCCCTGTGTAAGTGCCAGAGAGGTCAGTCTGCTCCTGCGCCATGGGGTCGCAGCGGCCCGGCATCATCACCGGGCGGGCTGTCACGATCTCCTGGCCCGGCCCGAGTTGCACTTCCGTAGGAGTGGCGTCGCTCGGCATACAGGCGTTGGGCGGCATGGCCGTGCTGCGGCGTCGTCCGCGGCGGCGACGCCCGCTGCTGCTGTTCATGTTCGCGCCGGACGTATTATTGTTCTGCGCCGAGGTGTCTTCGGTCGGGCTGGAGTTCGCGTTCTGCGCCGACGCGACCCAATCGGCCCCGACGAGAATCAACGAGATAACAAACAGCCGCACGATCAGCTTTCCAGTGTTGTTGCTCTTCACAGTTGTTTCTCCTCCTACGGGAATCACTGCTCAAACGAGGGAAGGCGGGAGCACGAACGGCCCCAGGTGCGGCCCGCCGTAGTTGAGACTCAGGCGCAGCGCCAGTTCCAGGGCGTCGCGCGTCTCCTCTGGCAAGATGACGGCGTCGACGAAGCCTCTGGCAGCAGCGAAGCGCGCGTCCAGTTGCTCCTCGTAGCTGGCTCGCACGCGCTCCATCTCCGTCTTCAACGCTTCGTCGGGCTCTTTCCCTTCCTGCTTCAGCTTGTCCAGCTGCGTGCCGAAGACGGCCTGCACGGCCGAGTCGCCCTCCATCACGCCCATGCGCCCGGTGGGCCAACTGAAGATGAAGTCGGGGTCGAAGCCCTGGCCGGCCATCGCGTAGTAGCCCGCGCCCGACGCGTGGTTGATGGTCAGCACGATTTTTGGCACAGCGGCGGTCGCCATCGCCTCGACAAAGCGCGCGCCGGCGCGGATGATGCCCGAATGCTCGGCCTCCGAGCCGACCATAAAGCCGGAGACATCTTGTATGAAGAGGAGCGGCGTCTGGTGGCGGTTGCAGGTCTCTATGAAGTAGGCGACCTTCTCGGCAGACTCCGTGTAGACGATGCCGCCGAAGCGCGGGGGGCCGCCGGCCGCAGGGCGAATCATCCCCCGGCTATTCGAGATGACGCCGACCTGTATGCCGCTAATGCGCGCGTGCCCCGTGATCATCTCCGTGGCGTAGTCGGCCTGAAACTCGTCCAGGTGGCCGCCGTCCAGCAGGCAGTCGAGGACGGCGCGCACGTCGTATGGCTGGCGGTGGTCTTCGGGCAGAATGTCGTAGAGGTCCCTCGCGGGGCGCGCCGCTTCCACGTTTTCCGTGATCGAGACGGCCGGGGCTGGCTTGACCGGAAGCTCAGAAACAAACTCCCTGATCTTAGCTATACAGCTCTCGTCCGACTCGACGCGGTAATGCGCGACGCCTGAAACGGCGTTGTGCGTGCGCGCCCCGCCGAGAGATTCGTTGTCAATCGTCTGCCCCGTCGCGCCCTTGACCAGATTCGCGCCGCCCAGGCCCATGAACGACGTGCCCTCGACCATGATGATGATGTCCGAGAGCGCGGGCAGGTACGCGCCGCCCGCAATGCACGGCCCCATCACGGCCGCGATCTGCGGGACTTTCAGGTAGCGGCGCATGATCGAGTTGTAATAGAAGATGCGCGCCGCGCCGTACTGGCCCGGAAAGACGCCGCCCTGGTACGGCAGATTCACGCCCGCCGAATCGACTAAGTAAATGATCGGCACGTGCGAGCGCATACTGATCTCCTGCGCCCGTAAGATTTTCTTGATCGTCTCAGGCCACCACGAGCCTGCCTTGACGGTCGCGTCGTTGGCGACGACCACGCACTCGCGCCCGCTGACGCGCCCGATCATCGTCACGACGCCGGCCGCCGGGGCCTGCCCCTTGTACTCGTCGTAGGCGACGAGCAAGCCTATCTCCTGACGGAAACTCTCCTTGTCAAAGAGCAGCTCAATGCGCTCGCGCGCCGTCAGCTTGCCCTGCTGGTGCTGGCGCTCTATCTTGTCGGGTCCGCCGCCCTCGCGGATTTTCGCTTCGAGCCTGCGAAGGTCGTCGGCCAGCTCGCGCAGGCGCATGCGCAGTTCCCTGGGAGCCTGTCTTGTCTCAGACTTCATCATGAATCGAGGCGGGCAAAGGGGCGCTCGCCCCGCTCGTGTCAAAAGGCTCCCGCGCTCGCTTCAGTCCGCTTTACCTGTTAGGTTCTAATCGCGTTTCAGAGTGGCGACAAAATATCACAAAAGGAAGAATTCCAGAAGAGGCAACGTGCGGCCGGGCAGAAGAGAGGAAGACACTTCCCCGACGCGGCGCGCGCCCATCGCTAAGTAGAAACGTTCGGCGTAAGGGTCGCTCTCAATCGTGATTGTCTGAAAGCCGAGGCGCGCGGCCGTCTCGACGGCATGCGCCCACAGCCGTCTGCCGTGACCGCTCCCGATGGCCGCGGGATCGACGAACAGGTAGAGCAGCTCAAGCTCCGTTCCCTGTTCCCGCAACCCGTAAAAGCCGACGACGCGCCCGTCTTCCTCAAGGACGAAGACGGGCGCGTCTCTGATGTAGTCCTCCGCGACGGTCAACTCAGCGCGGCACGCCTCCAGGAAATCCGCGTCGTAGCCCCAGTGCGATTTCGACCGTAGCGCGAGGTCGCTGAGCAGCAGGGCCTCGCCGGCCGAGGCGGGTCGGATGCGCGTGCGCGTCGTGTCAGTCGTCACACTAGAAGCTCTTATTTTTGGCCCCGACGAAATCCTTCTCCAGCAGGGCCGCGCCCAGCTTCTTGCGATCCGCGCTGTCGGGCAAGCCTTCGACGACGATCACCTTCTCGCCGTTTCTGACGATGAAGACCATGCCCTCGCTCGTGCCCCAGCTCTGCGCCTCGAACCACTTCGAGGGTGTACCACCCATAAACGGGCCGCCTGTGGTGCGCGTGGCCCCGTTGTAGCGGCGCTCGGTGCGCTTCGCGTAGGCGTCGAAGAACTCGTTCGCGTCCTGCGCCGTGTCCCAGGTCGAGAGGTGTACGATGCAGACTTTCCCGCTCCTGGGCTCTTCGTAAACGCTGTAGCGGTCGCCGCCCCAGCCAGCCGCGGCCTTGCGCGACTCCTGCGGCGACTTCAAGTACTCGTCCAGAATCAGGTAGTAACTCCACTCGCCGTTGACGTCCGTGTCAATTCGCTTCCAGCCAGAGCCGAGCGCGCCTGTGATGTCGGCCAGGGTAAGTTTGACGGGGGCCTCGTGCGCGAAATATTTCTCGGGGTGCAGGATTTGCTCCGTTGACTGCGGCAGCTCCTTGTAGGCCGTGGAGATGAGCGGCCAGCCTTCGCGCTTGTAGAGGGCCTGCGCCCACTTCATCCCTTGCTCGTAGGGGAACAGGAGCGATTCGCGCAGCGCCCGCGGCGCGCGCTCGATCTCCTCTGTCCCGGACTGGCTCGTGCCCATAGACTTCATCAGCGCGATGATGCGCGCCGGGTTGCGCGCGACGTAGTGGGCCATGACGAGCGAGGCGTCGCCCTCGACCAGAGCGTGCGCGGCCAGCTCTGCGTCCGAGTCGCCTTTGGGCCATTTCTCGAAGCGGCGCAGGTTGAAGTGCTGATCCTGTAGGGCGTGCGTCAGCTCGTGGGCCATGACGGGCTTCTGGCCGTCGAGGTCGATCCAGTCGGCGAGGAAGAACTCCTGCTGGCGCGGGTCGTAGTAGCCCGCAACTTGCTCGGTCAGGAGGCTGATGATGAAGGGGCGGAACTCGAAGTCCTGCGGGACGAGCCCCAGCTTTTTAAGGGCGACCTCGGAGGCGTGCATCTCGGCGGGGCTCGAATCCTCCTCCATGTTCTTGATGAGGAAGCGCTGAATCTGGTCGCGCGACTGCGTGCCGCTCTTGACGGCGCGCAAGATGGGGAGCTGGCGTAGGTCGCTCGTCTCGGTCAGCACCTCCTTGGTCGCCTCGACGACCGCCGCGTTGCGCGCCTCGCGTGTGGAGGCGACGGCCGTGACGCGCTCGGACTGCGCGAAACTGGCCGGGGCCGCGGGCAGGAGGGCGGCGAGGGTTAAAGTGACGGCGACGAGCGCCACCGCCTGAAGTCTGATTTGCTTTGACATCTCTTACCTTTCGCTCTTATAGTCCGCAGGAAACGCCCAGGCAGCAGATTATAGCAGAGGCCATAACCAGACACGCGGGAGGCGTTTCTCTTGAGATGACGAATCTGCAACCGGAAGATGCATTGTTCGAGGAGTGGCACGAGACGCTGGTCCGCGTCCGCTACTCCGAGACGGACAAGATGGGCATAGTCTACCACGCGAACTATCTCGTCTGGTTCGAGATCGGCCGCACGGAGTTCTGCCGCGCCCGCGGCTTCTCCTACCGCGACATGGAGGAGAACGAAAACGCCTTCCTCGTTGTTGCGGAAAGTTACTGCCGCTACAAGGCCCCCGCCTACTACGACGACGAGCTGATCGTCCGCACGCACATCACGGAGCTACGCAAACGCTCGCTTCGCTTCGGCTACGAAATCGTCCGCCTCTCCGACGGCAAGGTGATCGCCGAAGGCGAGACAGGCCACGTCGTCACAGACGGCGACAACCGCGTCCGCTCCTTCCCCCTGCTCTACAGCCAACTCCTCGCCGCCGCCCCCGCAGACGCCATACACTACACACAACCGCCCGCCGAGCGCGTGCCCGAAGAGACGGCCCCGGATTAATCTGTCGAAATTCTTTCAGGATTCGTGAGGCAGCGAAAGGCGTGTGATTTCGCGGGCGCGGCCCGTGGTTTCGTCAATGTCTATGACGGCGGCGCAGATGCGGGCCTGGCCGGAGGCGTGCTCGGCGCGTTTGTAGACGGCGGAGGTGAAGCGGGTGATGACATCTTCGGTCTTCATGCCGATGACGCCGGCGTAGGAGCCGGTCATGCCGAGGTCGGTCAGGTAGGCCGTCCCATTGGGGAGGATTCTCTCGTCGGCCGTCTGGACGTGTGTGTGCGTGCCGACGACGGCCGAGACGCGCCCGTCCAGGAACCAGCCCATCGCCACCTTCTCGGAGGTGGCCTCGGCGTGCATGTCCACGAGGCGGACTTTCACGTCTTCGGGGATAGCCGCCAAGGCTGCTTCGGCCGCACGGAAGGGGTCGTCCGCGGGCCCCATGAAGACGCGGCCGATGAGGTTGAGGACGGCGACGCGCGTGCCGCGCACCTCGCCCACGAAGAGGCCGCGGCCGGGCGAGCCCGGCGGGTAGTTGGCCGGCCTGAGCAAGCGCGGCTGGCGCTCTATGTAGGGGATGATTTCGCGCTTGTCGTAGATGTGGTTGCCGGAGGTCATCACGTCGATCCCGGCCCGGAACAGTTCGTCCGCCAGGGGCGGCGTGATCGAAAATCCGCCCGCCACGTTCTCCGCGTTCATCACGGCCAGGTCTATGCCGTGCTGCTCGCGCAAGTCCTGTATGCGCTCCAGCACGGCCACTCGGCCCGGCCGCGCGACCACGTCACCGATCATTAAAATTTTCATAGGCTAAAAACCGTAACAGGTGACAGGAGGAAAGCTCTTCGTCCTGTCACCTGTCACTAATCTTGAGTGGCAGAGGGAAATCCGCGTTGGCCGTTCCGAAGCCGAAATTGAACCTGCACTAGACAGGTGGGTGACCTTTAAGAGCCGCAGCCGTTAGCAATCCTTAACGATGAAGGACTGCACTGGCTTGATTGCGGCGTCGGTCTCCCTATTTATCGGCGTTGGCTCAATCATCGTAACGTCGGTGACGAACCCCGCAGACTGTGTTCCCTCAGCCGGGGAAGATAATACAGAATTCAGGAGTCAGAATCCAGAAGCCAGGAGAAAAGAGAATCAGGAGAAGAAGAATGGGCCGTAGCCTTTTCTTCTGGCTCCTGACTCCTGGATTCTGACTCCTGCTTTTAGGTGAACGCGATATTGCCGGCCGTGCTCGTCTGCTCGACGGTGGTGCGGACTTTGAGGAGGCGGTCGAGCATCTCTGCGCACTCGGCGCTGCGCGAGGCGAGTTGCGAGTCTGCCTGCTCGTGCAGGCGCTTGAGGCGGTGCAGCTCGTCGGCAATGTGGAGCGCGGCGAGGATGGCGACCTTGAGCGAGTCCACGGTCAGCGTCCCGGAGGAAATCTCGCGCATCCGCGAGTCAACGAACTCGGCAAGCTGCGAGATGTACTCGCTGTCGCCGTCGGAGCGAATGTTGTAGGTCTGGTTGTAGATTTCGACGCGGATGGTCGGCGTGGTTGCTGCGTCCATGTTGCCTTTGCCCAGACTCATGCGGTCCTTCCCGTCCCTCATCGGCGCACCACCGCTTCAGCCATTTCCGGGTCGAGCGTGGCGATGGCGTCGAGCATCGCCTCGACCTTCATGCGAATCGTGTCGCGCTCCGAGAGCAGCCGCTCGACCTGGCCTTCCAGCCGCTCCTTCTCGTTGAGCAGGCCGCCCAGCTCGCGCCGGATGGAGACGATCTCGCGCTCCAAGCCTTCCTTCTCCTGGCGAAGCGTCTTCGTCAGCTCGATGGTGCGGTAAATTTTGTCTTCCAGATGTGAGAACTTTTCCAGTCCAGATAATCCGACCATCACCATCTCCTCGATTGCGGCAGGGGGTTCAAACTAGCCGCACGATTATGCGACTTCGCGCGCTTGAGCGCAAGAGTTAAAAAGCAGATGTCAGATGTTAGCTGCTGGACGCTAGTCGTCAGCCTTTTCTGACATACAACATCCAGCGTCCGACACCCGCTAGGCTCTTTGCTGCGCCCCGAACTTCTCTTCCAGAACGCGGACGAGGCGCGCGTGTGCGTCGTCCACCTCCTCGTCGCGCAGGGTGCGGTCGTCGGCGCGGTACTCGATTCTGAGCGTCACGGAACGCTTGCCTTCCGGCAGGTTCTCTCCCTCGTAAACGTCCACCAGCTTCGCGCCGCGACAGTTCTCGACGCGTTCTTGCGCGACCGCGTCCAGCATCTCGGCGAGCGCCGTGGCGCGCCCCACGAGCAGCGACACGTCGCGCGAGACGCCGGGGTAGCGCGCGAGCGGGCTGTAGAGCACGGGCATCTCCTCCGTCTCCATCAGCGCGGTCAGGTCAACTTCGGCAACGTAGACCGGCTGGCGGAACTTGTAGAGCGCGGCCACGGCGTCGTCCAGCCTGCCGACTGTGCCAATGGCCCGCCCGTCGCTCAGAAGCACGCGAGCCGCCTGCCCGTCGCGCAGGTGGCTCGCGCGCGCCGGCTCGTAGCGCAGCGGCTGGAGGTTCATCGCATCGACGGCAGCGTCGAGCGCGCCCTTCAGGTCGTAAAAGTCCAGCTCACGCGTGGACCCCGCGCGCCCCTCCTCTGTCGCGGAGCCAGTCGCCACGAGCGTCAGCGCCTCGCGCTCCGTGGGGAGTTGGCCGCGCTCAGGGTTAGCCGCGAAGACACGCCCCGTCTCGAACAACTGCACGTCGCGCGTGCCCTGGTTGAAGTTGTGGCGCACCGCGCCGAGGAGCCCCGCGAGCAGCGTCGGGCGCATTCGCGTCGCGCCTTCGATGATGGGGTTCGACAGCGTGACGAATGGGGCCGCGCTTTCATCATGGCCGACCAAGTCAGGCAGCAGCTCGAAGCGCCCATCCTCGGCCGCGTCTATGAAGCTGAAGCTGATGGCCTCGTCGAAGCCGCGGGCCACGAGCGCCCGCCTGAGCGCGCGCCGCTTCCTCTCGCTCGGCTGGTATTCGCCTGCGAAGCTGGAGGCCGGAAGCTCGGTCGTGATGTGGTCGTAGCCGTAGTGCCTCGCCACTTCCTCGACCAAATCCTCCTCGATTCCCACGTCCACGCGCCACGTCGGCGCGACGAAGTTGAGAGCGCGGCCCGCCGCCCCGTCGCTCTGGACGAAGCCGAGCGCGACAAGGATTCGCACCATCTCGCCCTCGTCCACGTCGAGTCCCGTCAGGGCCTTGACCCTTTCAGGCCGCAGGCCGACCGTCGGCGGCTCCATCCGTTTCGGGTAAACATCGACGGCCGTTTCCGTCGCCGCGCCACCAGCCAACTCACAGATTAACGCGACGCAGCGCTCCTGCGCGCGCAGGACGCCCGCGTAGTCCACGCCGCGCTCGAAGCGATGTGAGGCTTCGGTGCGCAGGCCCAGGACGCGCGAGGTACGGCGGACGGACGCCGGGTCGAAGTACGCGCTCTCGATGAGCACGTCGCGCGTCTCATTGGAAATCTCTGAGTCCTCGCCGCCCATCACGCCCGCCAGGGCGACCGCGCGCTCGGCGTCAGCGATGACGAGCATCTCCGCGTCCAGCTCGCGCTCCACGCCGTCGAGCGTCTTCAGTTTCTCGCCCGCGGCGGCGCGGCGGACGACGATGCGGCTTTCCGCGAGCTTCGCCAGGTCGAAGGCGTGCAGGGGCTGGCCCTGCTCGTGCAGCACGTAGTTCGTGATGTCCGCGACGTTGTTGATCGGCCGCTGTCCGATGGCTTCCAGCCGTTTGACCAGCCAGGGCGGCGAAGGCTTAATCGTCACGCCGCGCACCACGCGCCCCGCGTAGCGCGGGCACAAATCCGCGTCGCGTATCTCGACAGAAGTGAACGACTCGGCGCGTCCTTCCATCTTCGAGGGCGCGCCCTCAGGCAAGGACACACGCCCGCCCGTTGCGGCCGCGACCTCGCGCGCCACGCCCAGGTGCGACAGGCAGTCCGGCCGGTTCGACGTGAGGTCGATCTCCAAAACGAAATCGTCCCCAGCCTCGTGTACGACCTCGACGGCGAGGCCCAGCATCGTCAGCCGCTCGGCCAACTCCTTCGGCCCAGACTCGACGCCCGTCAACTCACGCAGCCAGTTGTAACTAATGTTCATAAGGCAGTGGTCAGTGGCCAGTGGTCGGTGGTCAGTAGAAGAATCAGTTTTTAACTGACCACCGACCACTGGCCACTGACCACTTTTAATTGAACTGTTCCAGGAACCGCACGTCGTTCTCGAAGAGGAGGCGTATGTCGTCGAGCTTGAACATCAGGGCCGACATGCGGTCTATGCCGAAGCCGAAGGCGAAGCCGGAGAACTCTTCGGGGTCTATGCCGACGGCGCGGAGCACGTTCGGGTGTACCATGCCGGAGCCGCCCAGTTCGATCCAGCCCGACTGCTTGCAGATGCGACAGCCCTTCCCGTCGCACTTGAAGCAACTGTAATCCACCTCGGCCGAGGGCTCCGTGAACGGGAAGTAGGAGGGCCGGAAGCGCGTCCGCGTTTCTGGCCCAACCAGCCGGTGTACGAACTCGGTCAGCGTGCCCTTCAGGTGCGCTATAGTGATGCCGCGGTCAACGCACAGCCCCTCGACCTGATAGAACATGGGGTTGTGCGTCGCGTCAGGCGTGTCGCGCCGGAAGACGCGGCCCGGCGCGATCATGCGTAGGGGGGCGCTGCGGCGCTCCATCGCGTGAATCTGGACCGTGGAGGTCTGCGACCTGAGCGCGAAGCCGTCCACCGTGTAGAAGGTGTCGAGGGGATCGCGCGCCGGGTGGTTCTCCGGGATGTTGAGCGCCGTGAAGTTGTAGAAGTCCGTCTCGATCTCGCGGTCGTCCTCAATCGCGTAGCCGAGCGAGACGAAGATGTCTTCGATCTTCTGGCGCAAGATAGTTATCGGGTGCAGGTGGCCGCGGCGCGGACGACGACCAGGCAGCGTCACGTCCAGGCGCTCGGTCTCGACGCGCAACTCGGCGGCCGCGGCCTTTAACTGCGCCTCGGCCTCGTCAATCGCGCGTGTGATGTCCGCCTCGATCTGCTGCACGAGCTGGCCGAAGGAGGCGCGCTCCTCCGCGGGCACGCGCCCGATCAACTTCTTGACGGAGGCGAGCGCGCTCTTCTTCCCCGTGTGGCGTGAGCGCACGTCACCGAGGTCGCGTAAGAGCGTCTCCGTCTCCTTCAGCCGCGCTTCGGCTGAAGCGGAGTCGCCTGTCTCCGGCCGAAAGCGAGCAAAGCGTCCGAACTCCTGCTCGAACGCCTTGCGCGCGGCCTCGGCCTGTTGTCCAGGGTCTACTTGCGTCACGCCTTCCGGCATCGGTCGCACCCTTTCAGTCTTCTCATGCCGCAGCCTGCTGCTGCTGTCCTTCGTTCTCCAAAGCGGTCTTGACCTGGCCGGCCAGCTCCGCGAACGCGTCGGGGGAGTTGGCGGCGAGGTCCGCGAGCACCTTGCGGTCCAGGTCTATGCCGGCGGTCTTGAGGCCGTGCATGAACTGCGAATAGTTGAGTCCGTTCAGGCGCGCGGCCGCGCCGATGCGAACGATCCAGAGGCTGCGGAAGTCGCGCTTCTTGAGCTTGCGCCCGGTGTAGGCGAAGTTCAGGCCGCGCTCGACGCTCTCCTTCGCGGAGCGGTAGAGCTTGGACTTCGTGCCGCGGTAACCCTTGGCTAATTTCAGAATCTTCTTGCGCCTTTCGAGGCGCTTATTCCCACGTTTTGCTCTAGGCATAGCAATCTCCTTCAATGCGGAACTTTGCGGGATGAACGATGAATTAAAAGCCCCCTCGTCTTTAATTCATCCCGCACAGTTCATCATTCATCATTTAGCTGCGGCCGTAGGGCAGCATGGCCTCGACGCGCTTCTGATCTCCTTCTGAGACCAGCCCGTCAACATCGAGCTGACGCTTACGCTTGGTTGTCTTCTTGGTCAGAATGTGGCGCGCGTGGCTGTGGCCGCGTTTGATCTTCCCGGTCGCGGTCAGGCGGAAACGCTTGGCCGCGCCCTTGTGTGTTTTTAACTTAGGCATAATCACTCCCTGATGGCTTCGCGGTTTTAGATTGGGAGACACGCTCCCCCGCGAATCGAAACTTAACTCTGCTGGGGCTGCTCGCCCGCAGGCCCCGCGCCTTGCGGCGGTTGTTGTTCGGCCTTGCCGCCTCCGCCTCCGCCTCCGCCCTTGTGGCGCTTCGGGCCGAGGATGATGAACATCTGGTTGCCCTCCATGCGCGGGCGGGCTTCGACTTCGCCCACGTCCGCGAGGTCGCGTTCCAGCTTCTCCAGGATGCGCGCGCCCAGCTCACGGTGCGTCATCTCGCGGCCGCGGAACCAGATCGTCGCCTTCACCTTGTCGCCCTCCTGCAACCACTCGCGCGCGTGCTTCATGCGGTAGTCGTAGTCGTGGTCGTCCGTGCCGGGACGGAACTTGACCTCCTTGACGGTGATGACGACCTGCTTCTTCTTGGCCTCGCCAGCCTTCTTCTTGGCCTCGTACTGAAACTTGCCGTAATCGATAATCCGGCAGACGGGCGGCTCCGCGTTGGGCGCGACCTCGACCAGATCGAGCCCCTGCTCGCGCGCCCGGCGCACGGCGTCGCGCGTGTCCATCACACCCAACTGCTCGCCGTCGTCGCCGATGACGCGCACCTCGGGCACGCGAATCCTATCGTTAATCCGCACGGCGGGAGCGCGGCGGTTGTCCGGGCGCTGCCCGCGTCCTCGAAAGCCTGTAGCTATTGCTGCACCTCCAGTGTGAGTGGTCAGTGGTCAGTGGTCAGTGGTCAGTTAAAAGAAGAACGCTTCTGTCTTTAACTGATTACCGACCACTGACCACTGACTACTGGTTAGTCGTTGCGCGCGTCTCGATGAGACTGCGCGCCTTCTCCTTGAACTCTGCGAGCGACATCACGCCGATGTCGCCCTTGGTTCTCTCGCGGACGGCGACCTTACGCTCTTCCATCTCGCGGTCGCCGACGACGAGCATGAAAGGAATCTTCTGCAACTGCGCGTCGCGTATCTTCGCGCCGATCTTTTCGCCGCGCACGTTGGTCTCGACGCGCAGGCCCGCCGCGCGCAGTTCCTTTGCGACCTCCTGCGCGTAGTCGTTGACACGATCCGTAATCGGCAGCACCACGGCCTGCACCGGCGCGAGCCAAAGGGGAAACGCGCCCGCGTAGTGCTCGATGAGCACGCCGAAGAAGCGCTCGATTGAGCCGAAGAGCGCGCGGTGAACCATCACGGGCCGGTGAGCCTTGTTGTCTTCACCGACGTACTCAAGCTCGAAGCGCTCGGGCAGATTAAAGTCGTACTGCACCGTGCCGAGCTGCCACAGGCGGCCGATGGCGTCCTCAACCTTAATGTCAATCTTCGGCCCGTAGAACGCCCCCTCGCCTTCGAAGCGCTCGTAGGTCATGCCGCGCGCGTCCAGAGCGGCGGCGAGCACGCCCTCAGCCTTCGCCCAATCTTCCTCCGTGCCGAGGTAGTGCTTGCTCGTGTCGCTGCCTTTGACAGACAGCTCGAACTTCACCTTGTCGAAGCCGAAAGTCCTGAGCACCTCGACGACGAAGTCAACGCAGTCGCCGATCTCCCCACTAATCTGCTCCGGCGTGCAGAACAGGTGCGCGTCGTCAACGGTGAAGCCGCGGACGCGCATCAGGCCGTGCAGTGTGCCGGAAATCTCTGCCCGGTAGACGGTGCCCATCTCGCCGTAGCGCTGCGGCAAATCCCTGTAAGAGCGCGGCTGCGACTTGTAGATGCCTATGTGGAACGGGCAGTTCATGGGCTTCAGCCTGAACTCCGTCTCTTCGAGCTTGGTCGGCGCGAACATCGAGTCGCCGTAGTTCTGCTCGTGCCCGCTCGTCTGCCACAGCTCGCGCCGCGCGATGTGGGGCGTGTAGACGAGGCTGTAGTTGCGCCGGACCAATTCCTCGTAGAGGTAGTCCTCCATCATCTTGCGCACCATCGCGCCCTTCGGGTGCCAGAAGACGAGGCCCTGCCCGTACTGCTCCTGAATCGAGAAGAGGTCAAGGTCGCGGCCCAGGCGGCGGTGGTCGCGCTTCTCGGCCTCCTCGCGCTGCTTGAGCCAGGCGTCCAATTCTTCCTGCGTGAAGAAGGCCGTGCCATAGATGCGCTGCATCTGCGGGCGCTCGGCGTCGCCCTTCCAGTACGCGCCGGCGAGGCTCAGGAGCTTGAAGGTGCGCAGGCGGTTCGTGTTCGGGACGTGCGGCCCCAGGCAGAAATCCAGGAACGGCGAGCCGTCGATGTAGTAGACGCTCACCACGTCGCCGGCCTTCTCGTCAATCAACTCGCACTTTAAAGGCTCGTCGCGCTCGCTGAAGACGCGCAGGGCCTCTGTCTTCGAAATCTCGGCGCGACGGTAGGCGAGGTTGCGCTTGGCTATGTCGCGCATCCGCTTTTCGATGACGGGCAGGTCGCTTTCGGTCAGCGGGCGCGGCGCGATCACGTCGTAGAAGAAGCCGTAGCGCGGGTCTTCCAGGAGCGCCGGGCCGATGCCGAGTTTTGTGCCAGGAAAGAGGTCCAGGACCGCAGCCGCCAGGAGGTGCGCTGTCGAGTGGCGCAGCACGTCCAGCCCTTCGAGCGTCTGCGGCAGCACGGGCTCTATCCGAACGGTCTCGCCGTTCTCGCCCTGCGCGCCGAGGGTGTAGGCAAGGTCAACCTCGCGGCCGTTGACACGGGCCGCGAGCGACTGCTTGGCCAGGTCGCGGTCGAGACGTTTGAGCGCCTCGGCGACCGAGACGCCCGCGGGGACGCGCGCCTCCTGCCCTTCATTGATTTGGACGTTAATCTCGCTCATCGTGAATTGCTCCCTTCAACAGCCGCGCGAAAGAGTAGACGCGCGAGCAGCGTCAGCCCTCGCGAACGAAAGGGAGCGTCAATCGAATTTTGCAGTCCCGCTTTGGGAATAACTAACTCAGGTCTGATCCGACAGAAGCGCCCTCGTCCGGCGCGGCCCGTGCCCTCGCGGGGCAGGTCGCTCGCGTTAAAATCGAAACGTCGTTCGAGTTCGCGTCAACAACATGGACAAAGGTCTTCCGGAGCTCGCTGTCGAAAATTTGAAACGGGCGAAGGCGCGGTATTACGCCGCCACCCCATCGTCCTACACTAAACGACGTTGGATTGTAGCAAAGCACCTTCCGCCACCGCAAGCGACGGCCGGCGTTACTTCCCCGTGAAGTTCTGCACCGTCAGGTCGCCCGGCAGATTGTTGTAGGCCCTGGACGGCGGCGTGAAGACCATTCCCGCCTTCGTGGGGACAAGTCTGTAATTGACTCCGCCCGGAATCCCCGTCAGGGAGTAAGTCCCGTCCGGGTCCGTGTTCACAGCCTTGACCAGCGCGCCGGAGCTGTCAGACAGGCTCATCGTCACGCCGCCGAGGCCGGCCGTCCCGGCCGCGTTTGTGACCCGACCGCTGATGGCGAACAGCTTGCGCCTGGCTACGAAGCTTTGCCGGTTCGCGTGGCTCTCCAGGCTCGCGATAGACAAGGCCGTGGGCGTGTAGGAGTAGAGGTTACTGGGGGCGGGCTCCACCGAGTAGGCCATGCCCGCGGGCACTCCTGTGATGGTGTAGTAGCCTTCCACGCCATCCGCGGTGGTGGCCGTGGTGACGAGCTTGATGACCGCGCCCGAACTGTTCTTCAGCCTGACGACGATGCCGTTCAGACCAGAGCTGCCGAACAGCACACGCCCGCGTATCTCGTACGTCTTGCGTGACGCGGCGAAATTGAGCCCCGCCTGGTTGGCGAGCAGGTTCCCGGTGGAGCGGCCGGCGGGCGTGTAGGCGAAGACTCGGCTCGACGGGTAGATGGTGTAGGAGTAGCCTGCGGGCAGACCGTCGAACGAGTACGTGCCGTCCTCCAGGGTCGTCACAGACCGCGCGGTGAAGCCTGGGTTCGCGCTCGTCACCCAAACCTGCTGGTTGCCGAAGCCGGCCGCGCTGAGCGTCACCTTGCCGCTGATTGAGAAGGTCTTGCGCGTGGCGGCGAAGTCCTGCGCCGTCCGATCGCCTGCGGGGGTCGTGATGGTCAAGGCCGTGGGGCCGAAGCTGTAGACCGGACTTACCGGCGTGACCGTGTATGCGCCGCTCGTCGGCAGGCCGTTGAACCTGTAATTGCCGTCGGCGTCCGTCAGCGCCGAGACAGGCTGCGCGCCGCCTAACTCCACGGCGATGCCCGCGAGCCCCTGGCCGTTTTCGTTTGTGATCCGGCCGGTGATGGAGAAATTCGGCGCGGGCGCGCTCGCCAGGTAGGCGGCGAGTTTGTTGCGCCCGTCCTGTAGACAAGGCGCGTCGCCGTCGCAGCGCAGGAGCAGGTTCGACCAGTAGAAGTGTCCCGCAGGGTCCGGCGCGCGACCGAGCACAGACTCGTACTGCTGGCGAACATACTGGACGGGGTTGTCGCCGATGGCCGTGGTGGTGATGACTCTGGTTAACGGGGCCTGCGAGTCGAGGGTCACGTAAACGGAATCTATCACGAAGAGGCTGCTCGTCTGGGAGCTGGCGTAGATGCGATTGGCGTCGTCCACGCACTCGACTCTGTCTAGGATGGCCGTCTCGACCTGCTGTGAGTAGACGGCGGCCGAGGCGTTGCGGCTCCACTTGTAGCGAGATTTTTCGATGAGCAGGCCCCGACTGTCAGTCACTTTGAGCCCGAACTGGCCGAAGTGGCCGACGTTCTCGATGATGCCGCTGATGTACACGAGGTCGGTCTTCGCCCTGATGCGGTCGGAGGCGAGAGGATAGATCAGGACGCCGTTCCAGCCGCCCTCGTCCATGAAGACGTTACGCAGGACGATCTCCCGGCGCGGCGAGTCGCTCGTCAAGGGCGCGGCGCTGTTAATGCTGATCCAGGCGACAGGGGAGACGGTCATCTTGCCGTACAGATGCGGCCGCTGCCCGTAATCACCAAAGATCGTGTCGGTCACTTCGAGCCCCTTCCACAGTTGGACACGAAGGACGGGCACGTTACCCGCGCTGTTGCCGGTGCTCCCCAGGATTTTGCTCTGGTCAAGCTTGAACTTGCTCTCCAAGGCCGTGATGATCGACCCGCCGGAGGTGCGGCTCCTCAGCGCGTAAAACTGACAGTGTCTGACGGTGGCCTCCCCGATCCTGCGCATGACGAGAGTGTTCTTCGCGTCCGTATCGACCCCGAGCGTGCCGATGAACCCTATGTCCTTAATCAGCAGAGTGTCCAGCCCCGTGATGGTGAGGGCGTCCTGCGTCTCGCCCGTCTTCGGGAAGAACTCCGAGACCAGGCCCAGCTCCTGGCTCTTTTCATTCCCAGGGGCGCTGTGGTCTACGACCGTGGACGACGGCACGCCGAGGATGGAGACGGAAGAGGCCAGCCCCGTGAAGTCCTTGGACACGGGCGTGATGATGGCGTAGCCGCCCTGCGGGACGATCAGCGTGCCGCCCCCTGCGGCGGCCAGAGCGTCCAGGGCGCTCTGCAAGGCCGGGCCGTCGTCCGCGACGTTGTCGCCGACCGCGCCGAAGTCCGCGAGGTTGAAAGTACCTTGAGCCCTGGCCGCCGCGGAGCTTCCGGCGACGAGCAGAAGGAGGGCGATAAGGGCGAATAATTTTGTGCGCATATGAGGTTATCCGAACGACGATAAAGGCGGTCTAGCCGTTCCTGAGTCCTGGCCGGTTAGTATTTAGGACGATTGCGACAGGGCTTGCGCTCGGCGGCGGGGGGCTCAGTAACACGACGCAACTCCCGCCGAAGACGTGCGGTTCTGACATACCACTTCGGCCTCGGCGTCGTCACTGTATTACATCGAGCGTGACATCGTCAACGTAGAACCAAGTAGTCGAATTCTGTTCCGTGCTGCTCGACGTGCTGCTCCAGAGGACGAGCTTGATGGTTTGGCCTCTGTAAGGCGAGAGGTCTATGGTCTTGGGGACGTACCAGCCCGTCTTGTCCAGGTTCGTGTAGACGGCGACGGTGTCTGTATGCTCCGGCCCCCCTACCTCTACACGGACTTCGAGCCTGTTGGAGGCGAGCGAACTGGTATCGAGCGTGTAAACCCAGAGGTAGAGATTAAGGTTTGCGGCCCTGGCGTCCAAGGGGATCGTCACCTGCTGGTAGAGGCTCTCGTCGGCGGCCGTGGGCGCCCCGCCGAGCAGGGCGACCCACTGGCCCGTGTGCGAGTCCTCCATCCCCCCGCGGTAGATGACCTTATTCGGCCCCCACGGGCTGGCCACCTCCCAGTTGATCGGGCCTAGCTCGAACCCCGTATTCGCCAGGACCTGCGAGCCCGTGTTGATGACCGACAAGGTGTAGCTCTTCGACTCCGTGTTCGCCGTCGCCTTCAACGTGCCGTGCTGGCTCGGAACGGCGAACGTCGTCGCAATATCGAAACTGACGCTCAAGGCCCCGGCCGGCACGGTCACGCTTTCGGGGATGGCCGTCGCCTGCAAGTCGTCGGACAGCGTCACGACCGTGTCGGCGGGAGACGTGCGGTCCAGGTAGACGGTAGCCGTCGCGGCGCTCCCGCCCTGTATGGGGTTCGGGTTGATGGCGACGAAGCGCACGCTCACGGGCCTGACCGTCAGCGCGGCACTCTTCGTGACGCTCCCACGGGTGGCCGTCACAGTCCCCGCGTGCGAGGCGTTGACTTCCGCGGTCTCAATGGTGAAGGTGGCGCTCTTCGCGCCGGTCGGGATGGTGACGCTCGCAGGGGTCGTCGCCTGTGCCAGATCGTCCGAGAGCGTGATGACTTCACCCGGAGAAGCGGCCGGGCCGTCCAGCGAAACTGTGCCAGTGACCGTGTTGCCCCCGGCCACCGAAGTGGGGTTGAGCTTGATGGAGGAGAGCACGACCGGGCTAATCGTGAGCGCGGCCTTCTTGACGACGGCCCCGGACTTGGCGACCACAGAGCCGCTCTGGTTGGCGTCCACCCGCGCGGACTTGATGACGAACGTCTGGCTCGACGCGCCGCTCTGGAGAGTGACGCTCGCGGGGAGCGTGGTGGCCGGGATGTCGTCGCTCAGATCAACCACGAGGCCGCTCGGCGGGGCCGGCCCGTTCAGCTTGACTGTGCCCGTGACGTTGACGCCCCCGGCCACGGACGTGGGCTTGAGCGTCAGGGAGGCGAGCGCTGTCGGGTCCACCCTGAACGCGACGCTCCTGGTCACGCCGCCGCGGCTCGCCGTCACCGTGCCCTTCTGCACGGCCTCCACGTACTCGGTCGTCACGGTGAAGGTCGCGGTCTTCGCGCCCGCGGGGACCGTGACGCTCGGCGGCGTCGTGGCCGCGGGGATGTTGTCGCCGAGGACGACCACGACACCGCTGGTCGGGGCCACACTGTTGATCGTGACTGTCCCCGTCACGCTGCTGCCGCCTCCGATTGCAGGCTTGCTCAGTTTGAGCGCGGAGACGACGACGGGATCAACGGTCAGCGGGCTGGTCTTACTGAGGCCCCTGTAGCTGGCCGTGAACGTGCCTGTCTGTTTGGCGGTGACGCCCTTCGTCGTGATGCTGAAGGTCTGGCTTTTTGTGCCCGGCTGAATCGTCACGCTCGCGGGCATCGAGGTCGCCGCGAGGTTGTCGCCGAGATGAACGACGGCCCCGAGCGTGGGGGCGGGCGCGTTCAACGTAACTGTGCCATTTATCTTGTCGCCGCCGATGACCGCTGCCGGACTGAGCGCGAGCGTCGAGAGCGTGGTCGTGAAAGTGACGGTCACGTCCAGCTCGGCGGGCGACGTGTTCGTCTTTTGGGTCGCCGTGATCTTGATGCCTTCGCGCGTGTCCGTAAAACTCTGCCCGACGGCGAGCGGCGCGTCGTCTGCCCCCGCGGTCGAGTTCGGAGTCATGTCGAGCAGGTTGCTCTTGGCGTTTTCGCCATAGCCCCAGTAGATGACAGCTCCGTTGATAACCGCCGGGTACTCTGTAATCGCCTGGCGGAATTCTATCCAGTAAAAGCTCTGCCAGTCCTTCTGGATTTTGAGGGCGCGTAGGCCCGTCGAGGTGATGAGGTCGTGGGGCTGAAGGCGGTAGGTTCCGGGCTCCGTCACGTTTTTGACGGACGCGTCCGGCAGCCACTCCAGCAACGTCTTGAACCACGTGCCGAAGTGGTGCGTGACGGTCGTGTGGCCGCCGCCCATTGAGTCGAAGGGGTTGGCGTACTCCACGCTTTCGCCCGCGCCGATGACCGTCCCGTTCGTGGTCTTCCAGAGGTTGGCGTGGTTGAGGCCGAAGTTATGGCCCAATTCGTGGCTCGTCTCCCGGATGGTGAAATAGCCGTTGAGCCAACTGCCCTTCGCGCCTATGTAGCCGAGGCCCGCCCAGGTAAAGGCTTCGATTCTTTTGAAGGCGACGATGTCCAGGTTGTAACTGTCAACGTCGTAGCCGGCGCGGGCGGCGGCCGCGCGCGCGTCGTCCAGCATCGGGAGCGGGTTGCCGGAGGAGCCGTACGAGCTGGCGGTCCTGGGCATCCTCAGCACCTTGGTCACGGTCCCCGCGATGGAAGTGGCGTTGTAGGAGTTGGTTTTGTAGAACTCGTTGACCTGCGTGTTGAGGAGTGACTGCCCGTAGGCCGTGGTCAGCGTCGTGCCGTCTGGACTCACAGGCTCGCCCGGCGCGTCCGAGAAATCAATCCTCATCAGGAGCACCGTCTTCGGCCCCTGCGTCCAGGGCGACGCGGCGGTCACGTCGCCGACGGGCGCATCCGTCTCCTTCGCGTCCGTCGCGCCGTCGGCCTCGCGCGTCTTCCCCGTCCCGCCGGGGCCGATGGTCAGCTCGCGCTTCTTCAACTCCTCCTCGTACCGCTCCAACTCTTTCCGGTCGTTGAAGTGCATGACGCGCCCGCCGACCTCCGCGTCAATCCCCTGCCCCACGGGAGCCGCGCCCTCCTCGTCCGCGTCCAACACCCTGACAGGGCTTTCAGCCAGCGCGATCACGTCTCCCATCACGACGCCCCTGAGCGGGATGTTGAGCTTGGTCGTCATCCCCAGCTTCCGGCCGTAGACGCTGGCCCGATAAGTCTTGCCGCCGAGCACGACCTTGCGCTCGGTGCGCGCGCGGACGAACTTGCCCGTCGCCGGGTCTATCTCGTCGTAGACCAGGACTAAGTAATCGCCGTAGCCGCTGACCTCTTGTTCGACTTCACGCTGAATCCCCTCCGGCAGCTTCTGCCTGACGCGCGCGGGCACGGCCAACTCGACGGCGCTTTGCGGGTCCGCCTCGACGAGTTTCGCCATGACGGCTCGCCGCCTGGCGGCCAACTCCCGCCCTGTCTGCTCTGAAGCCGCGACCGCGCCGCCGAGCTCGAACTGCTCGACCCACTGTTTGAACTCTTGCAGGTCGGGAGATTTCGCTAACGCGCTGCGGCCTTCCTGAGACTGTTGGGCTTCGGGCTGGCTGGTTAGCTGTTGTGCGTAGAGGAGCGGGCGCGCGAGCAGGACGACGCAAAGGCAGGAGACGAGGACGACCGCGGCGGCAAACCCGTGGCGGTTCGAACGAGGCGTGGGAGCGAACATTCTTCTCCTCGCTTGGAGTCGAGCGTCCAGAGAGAGTAGATCGTCGGGGGATGTTCGTGGTAAAGGCGCGCGAGCGCGCGTCTGCCGCCGGCATAAACTTCCGGCGCGGGGAGACTGGATAGGGGTCTTGACGAAAGAAGCGCCGAAGGTTGTAAGCGAAACTTAATCCGCCTGCGGACGTGAAGTCAAGAAAATCTCGCAGATGTAACAGGAAAACAACATCTGCCCGCGGCGCTTACGAATTTTTGGAAGGGCTCCGGGGGATTGTACGTGAGGAGGCACGCGGCCGTTCGGGCGTTAGCCGAAGATGGTGTCCTGTGCGCGAAACTCGCTGGCGCTCTGGCCTGTCAGCTCCTTGAAGCTGCGCGAGAAGTAGTGACAGTCGGAGAAGCCCACGCGCTCGGCCACCTCCTTGACGCTGTAGTGGCGCGAGGCGAGCATCCGCTTGGCCTCTTCGATGCGCGTGTGGCGCAGGAGCTGGCGAAAGCTGATGCCGACTTTGCGGTTCAGCACGCGCGAGAGGTAGATGGGCGAGATCGGCAGCTCCTCGGCCACCTGTGCCAAATTCAGTTCCGGGTCCGTGTACTTCTCCGCGATGACGCGCACCACGCGGCGCACGAGGTCGTAGCTCGAAGCCTTGTGCGCGTGCGCGCACGGCCTGAAGGGCAGGAAGGGCCTGAGCGCGCTGACGATCTCCAGATCGGCCTGGCCCGCGCGGTCGCTCAGGATGAACTCGCCGCAGACGCTCTCGCCCGTGCCTTCGGCGGGGCGGCGGATGATGAGGACGGGGACTTCGGGGTAGATGCGGCGCAACTGGCTGATGAAGAGGCGGCGAACTGGGTAGCGCGCCAAGCCTATGACGATCAGGTCAACCTTATTGTCTGCATCCGTGACACGCGCGTTGTCGCTCGCCGTGATGGTTGTGAAGCGCGAGGGCAGCCCCTCGCTCAGCGCCGCGAGCACGTGCTCGCAGCAGTCCACGGCTACGATCTGAAAGGTCGTTTGTGACATGGGTCTTATGCTCCGAAGTCTTGGTTTGGGGAGACATGAGGGGCTCGCGGCGAAAAACTATTTGCGCGCCGCGGCCACGGACTTCAGACTCTCCGCACCCGGTTGAGTTTTCGACTTAGAGATTTGGCGGACGATGAAGACTGCGAACTCCGGGGCCGTGTGCGAAGGCTTACGCTCCACGTTCCCCACAGGCTCCGCGACCTGCTTCAACTTCATCGGCAGGCGGACGGGAGCGCCGTCGTACGTGCCGTCCGCTACGGGCGCGCCGAAAAAGTTCTCTGCGTCGCGCACCTCGAAAGCAGCGCCTATGGGCAGAATCGCGCCGAGGTCTACGGCGACCTCGTCAGTTAATTCCCAGTTGTAGACGACGACGTTGGCGCGGCCCGCTTCGTACCTGTTCGGGCGGACGAAGACGATTGCGCCCGCCGGGCGCAGCCGGTCGCTCTGCAAGAGTTGACTGTGCGCGTCCAGGCGCGAGGTCTCCTGCCAGCGCGGGAAGTCGAAGGAGTCGTCGCCGCGGACGAACGAGAGGCCGCGCCCGCGCCCACTGAAGTAGGTGTTGAAGTCCCAGCGGTACTGCGCCCCAGGCTTCATCAGCACGTCCAGCGCCTCGTTCTGCGAATAGATGGTGTTCCCCTGAAACTCCACGGACTGCCACCACCAGAGGCGCAGCGGCCGGGCGCTCACGATGTAGTTGTCCAAGACCTTCACGTCGCGGTTATTCCTGTCCTCGTAGCCGAGGCGGATGCCGTTGTTCTTGGCGGCCGCCGCGCCTGGGGAGTTGTAGACGTAATTGTTCTTCAGGACGACGCGCTCGGCCGAAACGCCCTCGACGCCGCCCACCTGAATGTTCCCGGTCGTCTGGTCGTCTAGGGTCAGCGCGCCGTTGTTGAAGCTCGCGTTGCCTTCTATGTGGAGCCCACGCTGCGCGCTTTTGGGCGAGTCGGAGTGCGCCAGGATGCCGTAGCCGCCCTGCGCGAAGAGGACGTTGTCGGTGATGTATTTTGTGCCAACGCTGTTGCCGACGTAGAGGCCGTGCTCGCGCTTGTTGTTGCCGTTGTAGAAGAAGAGGCAGCCCGTGATTTCCGTGCCGTCCTGCTTGTCCCAGATGCCGTGGCCGTTGTCGTGGAAGACCATGTTGATGAACTTCACATTCGCGGCGTAAACGTCCGCGCCCGAGCCGCGCCAGGGTTCGTCCCTTTCACCGTAAGGACTCTTACGGCGGCGGTCCTGATCTGAGTTCGTCACCTCTATTCCCCAGAACCAGACGTGCGCGCCCTTGACCTTGAGCGCCGGCTGCTTGTCTTCGTTGACACCCGCGCGGTCAATAATCACGCGCTCTTCGGGGACGGCGCGGACGATGATGGGCGCGGCTTCCGTCCCTTCGAGCGTGCTGGTGAAAGCGCCGCTGTAGCGTCCGCCCTTGAGCCAGAGGGTGTCGCCCGGCCTGACCTCTTTGCGGCCCGCGAGCGCGCTCGCCAAATCCCACGGAGAATCTTTTGTGCCACGACCTTTGGCGTTGCCGTCGGCTGCCACGTACCAGCTGGGTCGCTCAGGCGGCATGAGCGTCAGACTTTCGGACGCGGACGCGGACGCGTAAGAAGCCGAAAGCTCCGCGGTCTTTTGTGCCGCCACGCGCTCTGTCTTGACGACGAAGCTCGCGCTCTTTTGGCCCGCCGGGACGGTGACGCTCTTCGGCGCGTGCGCGAGCGCCGTTCCGTCGGTCGAAAGATTGATGACGGCCCCTGCGCCTTCCGCGGGGTATCTGAGCGTGACGGTGGCGACCGCTGAGCCGCCGCCGACGGCCGCCGCCGGGCTGACGGTCAAACTCGTGACGGCCTGCGCCCCAGGAATCGCCGCCAGACTCCGCGCCTCACCGGCGCGAACGGCCTGTCCGCCCCCCGCAGGCGCGGCCCCGCGCAGGTGCAAGACCAGCAGCGCGGCGACGACCGGCACCGGCAGCGCGAGGATGAGAACTAACGGCTTCAGCCTTTTCATATTGCGGAATGCGGATTTCGGATTGCGGATTGAAAAGAAAGCACTCACCCCTTTGCGCCTTTGGTCTTTCTTTTGTTGCGCCTTTGCGAGAACGGCTGTTTCGCGCAAAGGCGCCAAGGGAAAACTTAAGGCGCAAAGGCTTGAATCTGTCTCCCAATCCGCAATCGTTCAATCTCCCGCCTGGTAAGCGGGCTGCGGCTCCTCTGCGGGCTGGCACAATTCGCTGACCCTGCGCTCCAGGCGCGCGGCCCAGGTCGCGCGCGAGTAGTGCTCTTCGACGTAACGGCGGCCCGTCCTGCCCATCTCGGCGCGGCGCGCGGGGTCGCGGTAGAGGGCCAGGATGGCGTCGGCGGTCGCGCGTGCGTCGCCGGGCGGGACGACGAGGCCGCCGCCGGACTCTTCGAGCACGCGCGCGCTCTCGCCTGAGAGCGCGCCGACGACCGCCTTCTCGCAGGCCAGATACTCGAAGACCTTCACAGAGACGACCTTCTTCGGGTACGGCTCAGGGCGGACTGCGGCGAAGCACAGGTCTGCACGCGCAATTAGCTGCGGAATCTCTTTCACCGCGCGCTCGTCTCCGAAGATGACGTTGTCGAGCCCCTTCTCCTTCGCCTCCTCGATGAGCGCGTCGCGCCGCGCGCCGTTGCCGATGAGGAAGAAGACTATCTCCTTGTGCTCTTTGAGGAGCGCCGCGGCTTCGAGCATGACTTCCAGGCTGTGCTTGATGCCGAAGAGGCCCGAATACATCACGACGAAGCGGTCGCCGAAAGGGTACTGTGCGGAAAGCTCGTTGCGCGCCGGCAGCGGACGGAACAGTTCGAGGTCGGCCCCGTTCGGCAGGAAGAAGGTTTTGGAGCGTTCGACGCCGCGCTCGACCACCGCGTCGAGGATGGCTTCGGTCGTCGCCGCGACGCAGTCCGCCTCGCGGTAGGCCCAACGCTCAATCGCACGCGTGACGCGCACGGCCGCCGAGCCCTCGCGGAAGCCGCCGTAGGTCAGCAACTCGTCGGGCCAGAGGTCGCGCACGTCCAGGATGAGCTTCGCGCCGCGCATCTTCGCCAGCAAGACAGCCGGGACGACCGAGAAGATGGGCGGCGAGGTGACGAAGACCACGTCCAGCTTTCCGGCGCGCCGCCCGCCGCGCAGCGCCGCAGGGATGAAGCCCAGGTAGTTGCGGAGCTGCGCCCACTTCGACTGGTTGCGCGGCGTCGTGAAGTAGTGCGTGCGGAAGACCGTGTAGCCGTCCGCCTCCTCGCGCATGACGCGTCTCCCTTTGTACTCCGGGAAGACCTCGCCGCGCGGGTAGTTCGGCATCCCCGTGGCGACAGTGACCTCGTGCCCTGCGTCCACGAACCCGCGGACAATCGGGTAGAGCCGGTTCGCAGCCGCCCCCATCTCCGGCGGGAAGATTTGTGCTACGAAAAGTATTCTCATGGCCTTAATGCAAAATTAAAAATGTAAAATGCAAAATGGAAGACCGGGAGCCGCGCTCTTTGTCTTCCATTTTGCATTTCTAATTTTTAATTTTGCATTCCTAACATGCTCCGCTCTTGCGCGCGACGGCGACGATGGTCAGCAGGATGAGCCGCAGGTCGAGCGCGAGCGAGCGATGGTCTATGTAGTGCATGTCCATCATCACGCGCTGCGGGTAGGTCGTGTCCGAGCGCCCGCAGACCTGCCACAAGCCGCTCAAGCCAGGCTTCACCGTCAGCAGCTTGTTCCCGTAGATGGAATATTTCCCAAGCTCGGGGCGGACGATGGGGCGCGGGCCGATGAGACTCATCCCGCCGCCGAGGACGTGCCAGAGCTGCGGCAGCTCGTCCAGGCTCGTCTTCCTGAGCAGGCGGCCGACGCGCGTGATGCGCGGGTCGTCCTTGATCTTAAAATCCTGCTCGAACTTGTGGCGCAAGAGGTCGTCGCGCTTGAGCAGTTCCTCGGCGTCCACGACCATCGTGCGGAACTTGAGGCAGCCGAACTCGCGCCCGCCGCGCCCGATCCGCTTGTGGCGGAAGAAGACGGGGCCGCGGCTCGTCGCCTTGATGAGCAGGGCGACGACGGCGAAGATCGGCAGCGTCAGCAGGAGCAGCGTGGCCGAGACCGTCACATCGACCCCGCGCTTGGTCGCGCGGTAGACGAGGCGCTGGCCCACGGGCCGCATCGCGTAAAGGCTGCGCCGGCCGCGAACCACGCGCTCCAGGGCCGTGTCCGGCAGGATCGAAAGGTCGTAGTCAGCGGCCGCGAACTCCCTGTGGAACGGGAGCACGTTGGCGTCCAGAAGCTGTGACTGGGCAGAGGCGAGGGCCGCCGCCTCTTCGCCGAACTCGGCGTCCGGCATCTGGGCAGGGGTCTCCTCGATTATGATAGGATTTGGTTGCATTGACTTTCTTCCCCGAGAAGGTTGGAGGTTGATGTAAAGACCGGGGCGCGCTGGCGGGCGCTCCCCGGCCTACACTCAGTTGACATGCGGGGCCGGTAGAACTAAACCGCGAGTGGGGAGCAAGACGAAAACTCCACTCGCGGTCTGACTTTTGGACGGCCCCCGCCGTCACTTCTTACTGCGACTGAGATCAACACCAGCCGCCCATGGAGCTTGACGCTTCACCGGCGGTTGAAATTTGGGAAAAGCTCTCCTTTCAGAGCTGAAGCTGGAAAAAGAAGCGCGCCGCTCGTGCTGCGCCTTCTTGATGACCTGAGCCGCACGGGGTCGCAAAGGCACGGAAGAGGCAACCAATCTACCTCCCGGCCTGCGATACTCTGCTCATCAATTGTGTCTTCGCTGACACCCTCTGGTTCGCCAGGACCGACCTGTAGATATCTATCACCCTGGCCGTGATTAGATTTTCGTCCAGGTGCGCGACCGATTCGCGGCCGCCCACGCGCCCACCCCTTGTCAAAACTTTGCGGAGCGCGGCGGCGATTGTTTCCGGCCGCTCGTCTGCGCACAGCTCGCACCCTTCGATTCCCCTGAGCCTCTCCTCCACGTCGCCGACTGGCACAGAAACTACAGGCAGGTCGCAGGCGAGCGCCTCCTTGACGACGTTGGGCGAGCCCTCCTGCATGGAGGTGAAGACGAGCGCGTCCGAGGCGCTCATGTATAGGGGCACGTCCGTGTGCTCGACCTTCCAGGCGACGACGAGGCGCGCTCGTGTAGTCTCGTTCAAAATCTCGACGGCGCGCTCCGCCAGCCCGAACCTCTTTCTGGCCTGCGTCGGCCTTCCGACGAAGAGAACAAGGCGCTCGTCCGCGGGCAGCCCCAGGCGGCGGCGGGCCTCGTCCTTCGGCGTGGGCTCGAACAGTTGGAAGTCGATCCCCGAAGGGATGACGTGCGCGTCCAGGCCGTTCGGGAGATTCCTCTTCATGTGCTCGGAGACGACGATGCGCGCGTCTGCGCGGCGGGCCACAATCCGGCTCACCTTCTTCTGAATCCCGCTGAGGCGCGTGTAGCGCCCGCCGCGGTCGCCCACTATCCCTAAGAGATCGCTGCCCCTGAAAGTCACCACGAG
Source organism: uncultured Acidobacteriota bacterium (assembly GCA_963848875.1). Taxonomy (GTDB): domain Bacteria; phylum Acidobacteriota; class Blastocatellia; order Pyrinomonadales; family Pyrinomonadaceae; genus QHXM01. The sequence continues at coordinate 1,189,615 of CAWKFJ010000003.1, read as the reverse complement.
CGGGAGCCTTTTCGGGAGCGCCACGATGCCGCTCTGGCCGAACTGCGCGTGGACGAGGTCGTACTGCTCGCGCCTCAATTTGAGTTGCAGCCGCGCCCAGGCCCGCGCGTAGTTGAAAGGATTCTTGGCGCTGTAGAACGCGAAGACCTCTACGTCAACGCCCGCCGCGCGCAGGAAGTCCGCCTGCCGCTTGACGAAGTGCGCGGTCTTCGACTGCCCCGGCCCAGGCCACTCGCACGTGACCATCAGTACGCGAATCGGCTTATCCATCAACTAATCTCAGGAATGCTTAGAGGAACCTGGACAGCCGCCCGGCCCGCAGGTGGTAGGGGCTGATGAGCTGGCTGGAGAAACGCTCTTTGTAGGCCGAGAGCGCCGGGTCGAAGCCCGCGCTGTTGTCGTTCTCCAGCGGCACACCCTCGCGCAAATAGACCTGCGCCGCGCGCTGCCACATGTAATGGCCCAATCCCGAATACTCGAAGAGCGACCGGCTCATGACCGCGGCCCAGTAGTTTTCCGACAGCCGGCAGGTGACTAAAAATCCGCACAGCTTGAGCGTCCTGCGCGCAGGGACCGACGCCGTCTCGCAGATGGGGGCCAGGGCGCGGAACACACGCACCAGATCGTGATCGTCGCGGCACAGGTCTGCGAGCGAGACGACCGCTTCGGCCTCCGAGAACCGCTCGGCCTTGAAGCCCTTGCGCCGCTCGAACTCCGAGTACCACTGGCGGTTCAGCTCTAACAACTCGCCCGCGTCTTCGAGGCCCTCTTCGACGCGGACGCCCATCCCTTCAAGCTTCCTCACGTCGTAGCGGTAGGCTTTGACGCGCCGGCCCGGCAGGTTCGCCAGGAACTCCGTCTGGCAGACGTACTCAGGGTAGCGGCTTGGGCGGTTCGGCATGTGCGGGACTTCCAGAAAGTCCGTCACCCTGCCCCCCTTGCGGACCAATTCGACGACCGCGTCCAGGAACGCCGCACGCTCATTGGTCAGCGGCAGCACGTAGTGGGTCCTGTAATTCGTCACCAGCAAAAACTCTGGCCGCTCTTCGGCGTGGAACCCCTCGCGGCAACGGCTGTAGAGCAGCGGGCAGGCGAGCTGCGCGAAGTTCATCCCGAACGAGTCCAGGTTTCTGTAGATGGCCTGCTTGTGCTTTCTGAACAGGCGCAGGAACTCTTCGGCGCAGTCGGCTGCGACGGGCTGCCGCGCTACGGATTTTTTGAGAAGCGAGATGAGAGAGCCGTTCATAAAAACAAATGCGGAATGCGGAATGCGGAATGATGAATTAAAGGCAATCGCTTTTTAATTCATCATTCATCATTTTCCTTCGTTACATCCCAAGTGGTTTCGCCACGGCCGTAAGCACGCCCGCCAGTCGCTGCCACGTTCTACGGCCGCGGAGCGCCTGCTGCCAGCGATAGCCGCGCTCGGCCAACATCCGCACGTGCAGGAGCCAACGGTAGCGGCTACGTACCCAGCGGAACTTACTCACCCCCAGCTCGGCCCCGAACTTGGCCTTGAAGTCGCCGCGCCCCATGAAGTCTACGTGGTCGCAGCCCAGCTCCATCGCGCGCTTCATCACCGTCCAGGTCATCAGCTCCGTCGGTCTGTACCAGCGGTAGCGCGTGCGATGCGCCCACATCCAGAGCAGCAGCTCGCGGCCGTCAACAGTGAAAGTCCCCGTCGCAATGCACGGGCCGCCGTCGGGCAGGTGGACGGAGACGGCCAGGAGGTTCCCGCTCTCCTTCATGTGCCGGAAGAATTCGACCGCGCGCTTCTTCGTGAACGGGATGGCGTTGCCGCCGCGCGCGTAGACCTCGACGAGCTGGTCGTAGTGCTCGTCGACGAAGCTCTCGTCCTCCTCGAACTTGACGACCAGGCCGAGCTTGGCGGCGCGCTTCACGTTGCGCCGCGCGCTCTCCTTGAGCCTCCGCATCGTCTGCGCCTCATCATTCGGGAACATCGGGGCCGCGAAGGTCGCCGTCGGCTTACACTGAAAGCCCAGCCCCTCCATCACCCCTTCGTCGAGCGCGTCCGTCAGCAGCTCTATGTGGTGAACGCCGTACTCCTTCTCCAGGTAACGGATCAGGGCCGGGACCATCTCGCGCGCCGATAGCCGGTCGCGGTCGAAGAGCGGCCCCATGCTCAGCGTCTGCCAGCCTGGGAGCGGCGAGCCGAACAGCCTGAGCGGCCCCACGTTGACCAGGAACCCTGGCAGGCAGCCGACCACCTCGCCCCCCTTCTCGAAAACGAGATAGAGCGGTTTGCCCTTGACGCAGGCTTCGAGCGAGCGCATCCAGCCGAGCTTGTGAACGACGCGGTAGTTGTCAAACCCCGTCACCAGCTCGTCCCAGCCGGCCAACTCCTTCGCGCCGGCCTCTCTGATAACAACGTCTGTTTTCATATCTGGGGGAAACTCCGTTGGCCCAAAATCAAAAACCGGCCTCCTGACTCTGGACTTTGGATTGACTTTGAACTGATTCTTTCTTGCGGCCCCACCTGCGCCAGGCCAGAAACTCCCTGAACGCCCCGGCCCATTCGCCCACGCCCGGCCACATATCATTACCGCGCCAGATTTCGAGGCGTGTCCCGGCGGGCTGCGGCCCGAGCAACTCCTTGAGTCCTTCAAAGACGGTCGGATACTTGCCCGGATAACCCGCGGGCGCGCCGCGCATGATGCGCAGGAAGCGCTTGATGTCGCCCCACACCCAGCGCAGCGTGACGCCCTCTTTGTATTCCGCCTGCGGCTCGACCCGCCGGCCTTTGAGGATGGCGACCCACAGCGCCGGGAAGTCAACGCCGGCGTCTATCCCCAACTGGAGCGAGCCCCAGAAGCGGCCGTTGACTTCCATCAGGCACGGCGGGTTCGTGCCGTCGTCCCTGAACTCGACCATCGCAGGCCCGTGCCAGTTCAGCGCGGCCAGCAATTGTTCGGCAGGCTCACGGAGTCGCGCTTCGAGTTTGATGGAGCGGCGCAGGCTGCTGCCCGACCCCGAAGGCCGCGTGTCGCGCAGGCGCTCGTGCGCGAACCACGCCACCACGCGCCCGTGGTCGCAGAGCGTGAAGACGCCCTTGCCCTGCCCCGCGACGTACTCCTGTATGAGCGGCCAGTCGGCGTGCTGCCGGCGCTCTTCGATGGCGGGCGCAAGCTCGCTGCGCTCGCCCACGTAAGCAGGCGAGAGGTTGCGCGAAAAGTCGCGGCCGTCCCAGGCGTTGCTCCAGCGCGGCTTGACGACGCAAGGGAGGCCCACCAGCTCCGCAGCCTCCACGGCCTCGGCCAAAGACTGCGGCGCGTAACTGCGCGGCGTCCGCACGCCACACTTTGCGGCGCGCTCGATGGTCCGCGCCTTGTCGAAAGCATCCAGCAACAGCTCCGCGGGCGCGCAGCCGACCGTAATATTCTGCTCCTCCCACTCAGCGCGCGCGGCGTTCAGAAGCACGCACGAGCGCTCCGTCACGGGCAGCGCCAGATTCGCGCCCTGCGCCGCGGCCCACTCGCGCAGCTCGGCAAACGCTTCCTTGCTCTGCTCGGCGAGCCTGAAGTGCGCGCGGCAGTGGCGCGACCATTTGCCGAGCGGCGAGGCACGGTGGCTGGCGACCAGTATTTCGTAGCCAGCGCGCCCGAGCGAGCGAACGCACGCCAGCGCCTGGTTCGTGTGCCCGTCGAGGACGACGATGCGCTCTGTTGACTTCATAGGTTGCGACTAGCGACCCGCAAATGATCCGCCAGCCTGTAAGGGGCCAGCGCCCCAGCGGCCTTGGCCTTGACGACCCGCGGCGCGTCCAATCCGTAAGCCTCTATGCGCGGCAGCCGGAAGAGGTTGTCTCCGGCGCGCGCGAGCCCCAGGTCCGTCGTCACGGCCAACTCGTAGCCCGCGCCGCGCACGGCCGACGCGTACTCCTCCGACACGTCCTTCAGCCTCGTGCTGCCGTAAGGGTAGGCGTAGGCGCGCGCCGCCGCCTCGCCCAGCCGCTCGCGCAAGGTGGCGCGCGACGCTTCGGCCTCTTCCCTCATCTCGGCCGGCGTGAGCTGGCTCCCCCTCAAGTGCCTCTGCCCGTGCGCGCCCAAATGGACGAGGCCCGTGGCCGCGCACTCTTCCAACTCGTCCCAGGTCATCGCGCGCCACGCGTCCGCGCCCGCACGCGCCCTGTTCTTCTGCGACCACTTGTCGAAATGCATCGGCTCGTTTTGGCCCACAAGGCTCGTCACGATGAACGCGGTCGCGGGCGCGTTGAAGCGCTTGAGCACGGGCAGCGCGTGTACGTAAAAGGAGGCGTACCCGTCGTCGAAGGTCAGGCAGACGAGCGGCCGCGAGGAGCCGTTCTGCGTCTCAAGCCTGTGCGGCAGTTCGAGCAGCGGGACGAACTCCGAGACTTCCGCGAGCGCGCCGATCTGGCGCTCGAACAGCTCGGGCGTGACGTTCCAGTCGTCAACCTGCGGGTCAACGAAGCCCAGGTTCGCGATGCGATGGTAGTAGAAGACGCAGGCCGCGCCCGCCGCGTGCGCGCCGAGCGCCTTCGCCACGACAGCGCCCCAGCCGGCCGTCTGCTTGACGGCGCGCTTCAAAGTGTTCCGGCCGATCATTGGCTCACGGACTTTCTGGCGACGGCCGCCGCCGCCACGAGCGGCGCGACGAAGAGGCGGCTCAGAGACTTCCAGTTTCCAGACAGCGCGGCCGAGCGAAACATCTTCAGATAAACTTTCCGCGCGACTCTCAGGTGCGGGAAGCGGTACGCGCCGCCCGCGAACTCCACGCGCCCCCAGCCCCGTGTGACGAGAGCCTTCCTCTCATCCTCCCTCAGCAGCCCGCGCCCGAAGACTTCCGCGTGAATCTGGTCAACGTAAGTCAGGTAGCAGCCGAGCCCCGGCAGCGCGCCGAACTTGCGGGCCGTACGCAGGACGCATCCCCAGTCGAGCGTTCCCATTCCGAGCGTGTTGATGGTGTTGACGACGGGAGCCAGGCGAATGCTGCTCCGGCCGTAGACGCGCTGCGTCGCCTCGACGACCAGCAGGTCTTCCGGCGACGGCGCGTCGAACTCCGTCCCTTCGACCGTCACGCGGCGCGCGTTCTTGATGAGTACACCGAGGAACGAGTCGTGCTCGCCGTAGGCCCACATCCGGCCGTGGTGTATGTCGAGCTTGACCTTGGAGCCGCGCACGGTGTAGCAGCGCGCGGCGGCCAGCCTGTCCGTCAAACTCCTTTTGTGCGCGATGACATCGAGGCCCTTGAGAATGACGGCGTCCACTTCACCTGAGCGGCTGAGCACGTAGAGGTCAACGTCGTCGCCCATGTCCGGGTAGTGGTGAAAAGCCTTCGCCAGAATGAACGCGACGCCGCCCGCCTCGCACGCACGGCTGACGCGCCGCATCAACTCCATCTTCTCCCGGTTCAACCGCCGCTCCTCTTCGACCGCCACACTGAAAGATTCCGGGAGGCGCACGCCAGCGCTTTCGAGCCTTGAGGCGACGCGCAGGAGCACGACGTTGCGCCTGGCAGTGTGCGCCAACTCATCCCAGCCGACGCCGTCCGGCAACCCGGCCGAAGTTTTCGAGTCGTCTACGAGCAGCCTGAGAATAAAAGCCGCGCACGCTTTTTCGTTCGTCGTCACGCGGTCATCCTCTCTAAAACAATCTGTTCGAGCCGGCTGCGCGTGGCTTTGAGGTCGTCGCCGCCCGCGAGCACGACCGCCCCGCCGTTCTTCGGAAAGAGCGTTTGGTACGAGAGGCGGCGGCGGCTCAGGTAATCCACGGAATGCTCGCCCTTGCGCGCGAACGCCTCTTCGGGGCTGATGTCCAGGAGCACGGGCACCGTCGGCTGCGGCGTCAGCCGCGACAGCAGGCGCACGCTCCGCAGCCGCCCGCGCCCCTCGGCCACGTCCACCAGCGTGTCGTAAAAATAGCGGTCCATGATGAGGACGCGGCCCTTGACCTTCTCTATGTAGAGGCGGTAGCAGAGGAAAATAACGAGGTCGAACGGGTAGACGCACAGGCGCAGCGACTTGTTCCACGCGAGCGCGTACTTCAGCCGCGCTTTCATAGTTTGCCGTCCCTCTGCGCGCGGCGCGTGCGCGCGCTTCGTCTCAGGCTCACTCTGACGGCCGCCGAGTCTCTTCACCAGCGCGCGGGCGCACGCGAGCAGCCCAACGTCGTAATACATGTGAAAGACCGCGACCCGCTGGTTGCGCTGCTCCAAGCTCTCGCGCAGGCACTCTGCGAGCGTGGACTTCCCGGAGCCATCCAAGCCTGAGAACGTAATCAACATCAGACAGTATTCGAGACGGACGGACTCAAGACCTTGGCGGCTTTGCGTCTGTGCGTGAGTGGTCTTGTTTTCTCACGCCAAGACGCAAAGCCGCGCAGAGCAGCCGGACTTGGATAATGAAGGCTCGCCACCGCGTAGGCCATGACCAGCCAGTGCAGCTTGTTGAAGAGCCAGAGGCCGCTCATGTTGGCGACGAGCACGGCCGTGATGAGCGCCAGCGGCAGGACGCCGTGCGGCCCGCGCCGCGACTTCCAGGCGGCCCAGACGGCGAGCCCCGTCCCCAGGAACAGCGGAATCGCCCCTAAGATTCCCGTCGAGACGAGCCCGTAGAGAATCAGGTTGTGCGGATTCTTCGTGTCCTCGTCAATGTGGCCGAGACGCCCGCCCAGCTCGTACGTACTCTCAATGGCCCCCCAACCCAGAAGCGGCCTCTCCTGAAACATCTCCCAGGATATCGGGTAAATCTGCTCGCGCCGCGCCAGGTCGCCGTCCTCTAAGGTCTTCTCGAACCGGATGCGCGTGCCCTCGAACTGGAAACCGGCCCAGACGAAGAAGCCCATGACGAGCAGGACGCCCGTGACGTTCCGCACCTTGGTCAGAAAGCTCCGGCCGGTCAGCACGAAACACATCAGCCCGGCCCCCAGGGCCAGCAGCGCGCCGCGCGAGCCCGTCTGCACGAGGGCGATTCCGACCAGGACGACCAGCGGCCAGACCAGGAAGCGCGGCCGGAAGATGGGCTTCGTATGTGCGTAGGCCAGGCCGACGGCCGCGAGCACGCCCAGCGTCAGGATGCGCGCCAGGTTGTTCGGGTGAAAGCCGAAGGCCGTGACCCGCTCGGCCTGCGCGCCGATGTCCGTGGCCTGCGCCGCCACGCCCAAGACTTGCAACAGCGAGAGCAGCCCGCACGCCACGACCAAAGTCAGGAGCGCCGTCCGCGCCACGCCCTCGTCGCGCATCAGGCTGAAGGCGATCCAGCTTAGGATGGTCAACTGCGACAGCAGAAATATCTTGCCGATGACTTCGTCGCGATAGATGGCCGGCTCCAACGGCGCGATGGCGATGGAGAAGTAGAGGTAGGCGAAGAAGCACCAGAAGGCGCGCGGCGGCCAGCGCAGAAAGATGCCCGGCTGGAGCAGCGTCGTCATCACCAGGAGCGCGCCGAGGATGGTCGGCGGCTCCAGAAAGCCAGAGTTGACCGTCTCGAACGGCAGCGAGAAGACGAACGCGTAGAAGACCCAGCGGACGGCAGGCATGATGGCGGACGGAGCCGCAGCCGCAGGACGCGCACGCCACGCGGCGGGCCGCGCGGTGGTGGCCGCCGCGCGCTCCTCGCGCACGCCGACCGCGACCGCGTCCTCCGACGCGGGGACGATGCTGACAGGAATCTCGACCTTCATGAAAAATTCAGCGGTCAGTTGAGAAGGTTTAAGCCCCGTAGGGACGACTGAAATATTCGGCCGTCCCTACGGGACTCAATTTAATCTCTCTAATCTGTCCCAGCACTGAAGTGCTGGGCTATTTTCACTCGCCCCTGACGGGGCTAAAATTTACTAACTGACCACCGACTACTGCCCACTGCCCTCACGGCGTCTTGATGGTCACAGCGTTGCTGTAGGCGGAGCTGCCCGCGTCGTTGTAGGCGCGGACCTTGTAGTAGTAGGTCGTGTTGGCGCTCAGGCCCGTGTCGGTAAAGCTCGTCGAGTTGGGGCCGGGCCGCGGCGTAATCTCCGTGTAGGTGGCGGCGTTGAGCGAGCGGTAGACCTTGAACGCCTTCTCGTCGGTCGAGTTGTCCGTCCAGGTCAGTGTGACCTGATTGCTCGACGGGGCCGTGGCCGCAAGATTGGTCGGCGCGGCGGGCGGCGAGGTCGCCGTCGGGAAGGTCGTCGCCGCGGCCGTGTTCGAGTTGGCCGAGCTGCCGAAAGAGTTGTAGGCCACCACGTAGTAATAGTATTTCGTCGCGGCCGCGCGCCCCGTGTCCGAGTAACTGGTCACACCGGCCGTGGACGTGAAGATGCGCGAGAAGTTGACGGCGTCGAGCGAGCGGTAGACTTTGAAGCCCGTCTCGTTCGGCGAATTGTCGGCCCACACGAGATTGATCTGGTTGACCGAGACGGCCGTCGCCGCAAGATTGCTCGGAGCCACGGGCTTGGTCGCGCTGACGGTCGTCGTCGCCTGCGTCTCGTTGGTGTAGCCGGAGTCGCCGCTATCGTTGAAGGCGCGAACGCGATAGCGGTAAGTCGTGTTGGCCGTGAGCCCGGTGTTGCTATAGCCCTGCGCGTTCGGCCCCGTCTCGGCTATCTCCGCGAAGTTCGTGCAGCCCGAGCCCAGGCACCGCTCGACGGCGAAGCCGCTCTCGCTCGATGAGTTGTCAATCCAGGAGAGATTGATCTGGCTGTTGGAGAAGGCCGCGGCCGTCAGGTTCGAGGGGGCCAGGGGCGCGCCGAGCGTGGTCGTCGCCGAGGCCGTGTTGGTGTAGGCAGAGCCCTGGTCGTTGATGAAGGCGCGGACGCGGTAGTAGTAGAGGGTCGCAGGCAGAAGATTGATGTTCGAGTAGGCGTTGATGTTCGGCCCGACAGTGTCTATGCGCGTGAAGTTGACGTTGTCCAGGGAGCGCTCGACCTGGAAGCCGTCCTCGTTCGTCGCGTGGTCGGTCCAGGCCAGGTTGATCTGGCTCGGCGAGAGCGTCGTGGCCGAAAGGTTGGTCGGCGCGTTCGGCGTCGCCACGTTGTGCGAGAGCGTGTAGGAGTCTATGACGACGCCATTGCGCGTGATGAATTTGAAAGTCAGGCTCGTCGAGGTGGCCGTCACCTTCATCGCGCCGTAGTCCGAGCCGTAGCGCACCATGCTCCCCTCAATCGCCGTGTCGAAGGAGCCGCGGCTCTCGCCGCCGAGGCCGTTCGTAAAGTAGGGGACGCCTTCCTTGAGCACGCGCTCGTAGACGTGAGCGTGGCCGTTCATCACGGCGTCGGCCCCCCACTCGCGGAAGGGCCATTGGAGGCTCGTGTAGGAGGTGCGCGACGAGTAGGGCGCGTGGTGCAGGACGACGATCTTCCAGGGCGCGCTGGAGATGGCGAGCCGCGTCTGGAGCCACTGCGCCTGCGTGGACGTGCTCCTGTACCCGTCCGGCTCGCGGCTGTCGCTGTCGATCATGAAGAAGTGTACGGGGCCGCGGACGAACTCGTAGTAACGCTCGTTGCCCGGCAGCGTGAAGTAGCTGAGATAAGGCGAGAGCGGCGCGCCCGTCTTGTTGTCCCAGTCGTGGTTTCCGACCGCGGGCCAGAAGCGGTTCCCGCCGGGCGAGCCCGCGCCGTAAGCGCCCGTGTAGGGAGCTATGAAGTCGTGGTAATACTTCCCGATGGTGTGGTCAATCGTGGACGCCTCGCCGTCCGGGTAGTTGTTGTCTCCGACGGTGACGATGAAACTGGGGTTCCAGCTCTTGACCAGATTCGCCACGTCCTGCTCGTTGGTGTTGCCAGAGCCGAAGTCGCCGATGACGGCGAAGGTGATGGGCGCGTCCTGCGCGGAGGAGCGCGAGCCGGTGCTGGAGCTTTGGACGAGGAGGAACGCGAGGAGCAGCAGCCCTAGGGCGACGAGGCGCGACCTCCTGTATCGGCCGAACACGGCCAAGAGTTTTTCTTTCATCGTTTCATCTCCCGCACGCTGGGGAATCGGTCAACGCGCGCCGCGCAGCGTGCGGACCATCATCAGTCGTTTGACGAGTGGCCCGCGCGCCTCCGCGTCGAGTCCCGTAAACAGAGCGACGCCGAGGGCAAGCCCGAAGCCCGCGCCGGCGCAGACGACCCACACGGCCCAGTTGTCTATGACGAGCAGTTGGCCCACGTAGCCGGAGGCCGCGAAGATGACCGCCATCACGAGCCCCGAACGGGCTATCTCACCGAGCGGCAGCCGGCGCGGCTGCTCCAACTGCTTGTTGACGACGAGCGGGTACGAGATCGTCAGGATGAGCCGGCCCGCGATCATCCCCAGGCACAGCCCCGTGATCCCCCAGGACGGGATGAGGAGCGCGCTCAGCCCGATGGAGAGCACGGCGGCCACGGCCCCCATGACGACCTTCTCGCGCAGTTGCAGCGTGAGGTCGATGATGAAGGCGTCGTTGCGGATGAACATGAACTGCACCATCACGATGACGATCAGGAAGTTGGCCCAGAAACCCGCGTAGTGCTCAGGGCCGACCCAGAGGTTGATGAACGAGCGGTTGACCAGGAGGATGGCCGCGCCCGTCGCCGTCAGCATCAGCCAGCTCATCCGCATCATCTCGCCGCGGAGTTTGGCGGCCTTCTCGAACTGCTTTTGTCCGACGACGCCGCCGAGCCCTGGGGTGGCCGCGCCGAGCAGCATCGAGGTGATCTGCAAGAGCATCAGCGCCGAGTAGCTCGTCAGCGTGTAGGTCGTCACCGCCGTGGTCGAGGCGACGACGCCGAGGACGAGGATGTCGCTCGCCATAAGCAGGCGGCTGATTGAACTCCAGGCGAACCACCAGACGCTCAGCTTGAGGAAGGAGCGGACCTCACTCCAGCGCGGGCGCGCCACGCCGAACCAGGGCACGTACTTTTTGACCACGAACCAGTAGAGCGCGCCCGTCAGCGCGCCGAGGACGACCTGCGCCCCGGCCAGGCCGATGAGCCCTGCGCCCGCGTAGACGGCCACGACCATCAGCACGCCCCAGATCACGCTCAAACTCGCCTGCAAGCCCATGCGCTTGTAGCCCAGATTCATCCCGCGTAGCACGGACTCTGGCAGCGCGGCCAGATTCGTGACCAGGAATTCCAGGACGAGCAACCCGAAGGTGAGCCGGATGACCCAGTACATCTCTGCGGGGACTTTGGTGACGATGGGCGCGACCCAGACCAGCACGAGGCCGACCACCGTGATGACGGGCAGGAAGATGAGCCAGACGCCGAGGGCGCTGCCGACGTGGCGGCGCTTGGCCTCGTCGTCCTCAATCGCCTGGTCGTGCGCGATGACCCACTTGAGCGCCTGCGTCGGCCGACCGTCGGCCGCAGACATGTAGGCCACCAGCTTGCTCAGCATCTGCCAGACGCCGAACATAGAGCGGCCGAGCGCCGTGACCAGGAGCGGGGTCACAATCGAGAGCACGACGACTTTCGCGCCGTAGTCGAGCAGGGTCGAGAAGGCGTTAAGGTAAGCCTTCTGCGTCAGCCCCTTCGCGGGTTTCCGCGTTTGCTCAATGGGCTCGGTCGCGGTCTGGATGTCTAGCCTGGCGGTCGCCATCTCTTGTCAGATTCCCTTTTGCATCCCGGCGAGTATTTGGTCGGCCATCTCTTCCAGCGACTGGTGCTCGGTGCTGAACCTGATGACCTTGAGGCCGTGGCGCGCGGTCAGCTCCGAGATGACGCGCTCGTACGAGTCGCGGTAGCGCGCGAGGAACGCGTAAATCTCCGCGTCCGATTTGTCCTTGACGCGGTGCGCCTTGCCACGCGAGCGGATGCGCTCGGCCAGGACTTCGTCCGGCGCGTCGAGCCAGATGACGGCGTCGAGCCTGCGCGCCCAGCGGTTCAAGAGGCTCTGCGTCCACGCGTCCAGGTGGTTGCTCCGGCCGTGGCCGTTGCCGTTACCGTTGCTTTTAGGTTTGTCGCCGAAGGCGAGCAGCTTGACGAGCGCGAAGATGGTTCCCTCGTCGAGCAGGAGCGTGCGGTAGTTCTTGGAAGACTCGCGCCCGAGGAGCTGGTGCAGGGCGCTCAGGCGCACGATGAGCTTGATCTCGTCGCGGCGGATGCGCCCGCGGCTCCTGTAGAGGCCGACGAATCGGGGAATCGACAGCACAGCGTTCAGGCAGAGCAGCGTCGGCGGCAGACCCCACACGCTCAGGCCCGTCCGCATGTTGCCGTCGCGCTCGCGCAAGACCTCCGTCAGCGAACTCTTGCCCGCGCCCGCAGGCCCGACGATTTCAGCGACGACCCTTTGTTTCATGTTCACCTGTCTTGCTGCCACGATTACAAGTTCTCCCAGACGAGGGACTGTAGTTCGGCGCGCACGGCTTCGACCGGCTGGCCGGCGTCCAGGACGTGGGCGCGCGTGCCGCGCCAGTCAACCGCCCACAACTCCTGCGAGCGCGAGCGCACGTGCTCCTCGCTCTCTTCGGTCTTGCGCCGCACGGCCACCTCCGGGTCGAGTCTCAGGATGACCAGCACGTCCGGCGGCATGATCTCCGCGTAATACTTCTCCTCGGCCCTGAGCAGGGATTGGACGAGCCGGTTCGTGCGCTGGCCCTCGACTGTGCGGCGTATGTTCGGCCCGTCCATCAGGTGTAGCTGCGGGACGGGATAGCGGTCGCAGACGCTGATGCCGCCGTTGGTCGCAAACCGGCGCGCACGCGTATAGAGCCTGCGGCGGTCGCGCCCGGCGCAGACCCAGCGCAGCAGTTGCAGGTAGCCTGGGAACTTGCCCGCGCCGCCGTGCCTCAAGGCTTCAAGGTTCGCGGCGTAGCTCTGACTCAAGCCGCGGCGGATTCTGAGCGCGGCGATAACCGCGAGCGTCAGCACGGAGCGCGGCGGCTTGCCGACGTGGAACCTGCGGACGACGAATTTCCTGGAGAGCCAGCGCGACAGCTCTTTCGCCGCAGTCGTCTTGCCGGCCCCGTCGCCGCCGACGAGCGCGACGATTGTGCCGCCGTTCGTCAACTGCTTGCGCGAGGATTTCTTGAAGACGCGCTCGCGCACCATCCTCGTCAACTGACGCGCGGGCTTGAGAAGCGTGTCGGCCAGTTGCGTGCGGCGCGCGTTGGCGCGCAGGCGGCGGCGCAGCTCACTCTTGACGGCGGCGCGTTCCGAGCCCGGCCGCCCCGCGCGCAAAGACTCGACGCACGCCCCGAAGAAGGACGCGTCCAGAAACGGCAAGTGCTCGTCAAGGATAGCGTGTACCCTGTTCCGGTCGCTCCCCGCTTCGAGCTGTTCCAGCTCTTGACGCACGGCCTCAGAGGGCGAGTGGCCGCGCGCCTTGCGCAGCAGAGTTTCCGCGCCCGTGTACTTCAAGACCATCCGCAGCACGTAGACGACGAACTCGAATTCCGGCGCGGGCGTCCAGATAGGCCCGCTTGAGGCGGCCGCCGACTCAAGGTAAGCTTTCTCAATCGGCAGCCTGTAGTTCTTCGTCAGGTCGTGGCCCAGAACGAGTTGGTAGTGGACGTGCAGGTGTACGAAGCGCGCGGCCTCTGCGTCGAAGCCGTAGAAGTTCAGAATGCCCGGCACGTCGCGGTCGCGCGTCGGCTCGGCCTGCTTGAAGCCCAGGCCCGTGACGATGCTCGTGAACGAGGCGGCGTCCTTGCGGTCGATGAGCAAGTCCAGGTCGCCCTCGCCCGTCAGCCACTCGTCCAACTTCCAGTTGCTCTTCCAGTGGCAGTACGAGACCTTCCGCTCCGCGAGTTTTTGGCACAGCCGCGCGATGAGCGGGATGGAGCCACCTTCGCCCGTCCTGACTTCAGCCGGGAACCCGACCACCTTCGCCGGAATCGCTAAACCACTCTCCGCCTGCGCCGCCGCAGCCCGCAGCGCATGCCCGCCCGGAAGTTTTAAAGCTTCATCCATATTTCGGATTGCGGACTATCGCTAGTCTTTCGAGTAGTAGTCGTAGTCGTAGTTGACGCCCTTGGCGTTGTTGAGGACGACGCCGTAGATGTTCGCGCCGACATCCTGCAAGACCTGATAAGCCTGGCGCACGGTGTCGCGCCCGCTCTCGCCGCTGTTGACGACGAGCACGACGCCGTCAACGAGCGCCGACAGCAGGACGCCGTCTGCGAAGTAGGCCACGGGCGGCGAGTCTATGACGATGTAGTCGTAGGTGAAGCGGAAGGTGCTGACCAGGCGGCGCATCTGGTCCGAGCCGAGATACTCCGTCGCCTCGGTCGCGACCGGCCCCGAGGTGAGCACGTCCACGCCGCTCTTCTCGTGATGCTTGACGACCTTCAGCGCCTCCATGTCGCCGACCTCGTCCGAGAGGATGGTGCTCAAGCCCTCCTCATTCTCGAAGCCGAAGATTTTGTGTAGGCGCGGCTTGCGCATGTCCGCATCGATCAGGAGCACGAGCGCGCCCGTGCGCGCCAGGCTGATGGCTGTGTTGACGGCCATCGTCGTCTTGCCCTCGCCCGGCACGCTCGACGTGACGAGCAGAGTCTTCATCTTCGCGTGCCCCTTCGACAGCAGCATGTGCGTGCGCAACTGCCTGTAGGCTTCGGTCAGCGGCGCGGGCGCGTTGCCGTTCAAGAGCAGTTCGTGAGAGCCGTGACCGTTGCCGTTCGACTTCGCCGAGATGACCGACGGCAGCAGCTTTCTTCCACCCTTGCCGACGGCAGGGATGCTGGCAAGCATCGGCAGCGGCAGAATCTTCTCCACGTCGTCGGCCGAGCTGACCGAGTTGTCCATGTAGCCGAGGAAGACCGCGAGGCCGACGCCGAAGCCGAGCGAGAGCATGAAGGCGATGCCCGTGTTCAAGAGCCGCTTCGGCCCGACCGGGGCCTGCGGCGTGATGGCGCGGTCGTTGACGTGTATGTTGTTGCGCAGCCCGGCGAGAATCGCCTCGTTCTCCTTGCTCCGTTGCAGCATCCCGTCGAGCAGGTTCTTGTTGGTCGCTATCTCCTGTTCCAGGATGCGGTAGTTGATGGCCGCCTCGTTCTGCGTCATGGTCTCGCCGCGCTGCCGCTCGAAGTCCGTGCGCAGCGACTGCTCGCGCGCCTGCGCCTGGCGGTACTTCGTCTCCAGGTTCGTCATGATCGAAGCGGAGGTCTGCTGGCGCGACTCGCGGACCTGCCTTTCCAGTTCGGCGATCTGCTTCATCACCTCCTGGTTTTCCGGCCACTTGTCCGTGTTCTCGACGCGCAGCTGCGCGAGCCGCTGGCGCAGCTCGGCGAGCCTCGATTCCAGGACGTTGATGTCCTTGGCCGCCTCGGACGCCATGGCCTCGGTCGCGCCGGGCCGCTGCGCCGCGCGGTAGGCCGCCTCGGCCAGCTTCAATTCGTTCTGCGCTTCGAGCAGTTGACGGTTGAGCCCGGAGAGCCGCTCGACCACGGTGTTCTGCGTCGGGTCGAGCGTGGTGATCTGGTGGGTCCTCCCGTACTCCACCAACTGAGTCTCCTGGGTGCGAATCTGGCTCTGTAGTTCCTTGATGCGGTCCTGGAGGATGTCTGTGGTGGCCGTGTTGGCCTCGGTCTTCCTTTCGAGGTTTGAGAGGACGAAGGCGTCCGCGACGGCGTTGACGACGCGCGCGGCCAGGCGACGGTCGGGGTGGCTGAAGCTGATGTTAATCAGCCGCGTCTCCTTGATCGGGAGGCGCGGCTCCTTGACCGGGTCGGCCTTGAGGTTGGCGTGCAGGGCCGCGACGTAAGGGGCGAGCCTGTTGTCTTCTTCCAGGTCTTCGGCGGACTGCGGGGGCGCGGCCGCCGACTGTGGGAGGCGGAAGGAGGGGTCGTTCTCCAGGTTGAGCGTCTTGACGACGCGGCGCAGGAGGCGGTCGCCGGTCAGGATTTGGAGCTGCGTGTTGAAGTAGGCCGGGTCGTTGACGACCCGCTCGCCGTTCTTGTTGCTGTCGGAGGGCGCCTCGTTGACGGTTTCGAGGTCAACCTGCACCTGCGCCCGCGCCTCGTAGAGGTCCGGCTGGTAGGCCATGTAGACGGCGACGAGCGCCGTCGAGACTAACGTGATGGCGGCGATCACCCAGAGGCGCTCGCGCACGGAGCGCAGGAACTTGCGCAGGTGCGCCTTGTCCTCGGCGTAGGGCTCGCCGTAGCCGTAGCCGTAGCCGTCTGGCGCGTGCGGCTGAAAGTCCGGCTCGACGGGCTCGCGCACCTCCAGGGCCCTGGTGGTCTCAATCAGCTTGAGATTATTTTTCATGACGTTATCCTCGGCTTACAAGGGGGAGCGCCGCTTCAGCGAATGACCTGTACGGGGAGGCGGGCGACGGAAGGCAGGACGCCGCTCAGCAGGTTGCGCAGGAACCTGCGCCCGCCGGCGGTCGGGACTTCGATGATGTCGTTGGCCTGGAGCGCGATGTCTTCCGACTGATGGCGGGCGACGGCCTTGAGGTCAACGATGATCTCCATCTTGCTGTTGTTGCGTGGGTCGTTTCTGACGACGCGGATACGGTCGCTCTGCGTGTCTGGGAGCGTGCCGCCGGCCATGGCGATGGCCTGCGTGACGGTCACCTTGTCGCGGAGCGGAATGGTCGAGGGCTTTAGGACGTTCCCGACAACGAAAGCCTGCTCGGCCTCCGTGATGGTCACAACGTCGCCTGGGCGGACGAAAGGATTGGAGCGGGCGTCGCCCTGCATCAGGTCGTAGAGCCTGTACGAGTTGACGGGTATCTCTTCAGCGCCAGCGGCCGGCAGGTCGCAGGTGAAAGATGGGGCGTTGTGTATGACCTGTACGTTGCGCCCGGCGCGCTCGGCCGGGCCGCCGGCGAAGGCGAGCAGCTCCAGCAGGCGGACGCGCCTTTGCAGTTGAAACCGGCCGGGCGTGTTGACGGCCCCCATGACGGCCACGGGCTGCGAGTTGTACTCCTTGACGAAGACATCAACCTGCGGATTTTTCTGATACTCAAGATAGAGGCGCGCGATCTCCTGGGCCAACTCGCTCTCGGTGCGGCAGGCCGCCTGAATCTCCGTCTCGATGAGCGGCATGCGGATCATGCCGTTGCCTTCGACGCGCACAGCCTCGCGCGACAGTTGCGGGCGGTTGAAGACGCGGACCTCCAACACGTCGCCCGCGCCTATGCGGTAGCGGTCGTCCGACGGCGACACGGAGGCGCGTGCGGCGACCCCGCCGCCTGTGGCCGACGCTGGCAAGCTGTCTGTCGTCTGCTGCGCCCCGGCGACTCGCACCGCCAAACAGAGCGCGGCGGCGTAAAAGAGAATTCGGCCGGCCTTCTGCTGTCTCATAACTTCCTACTTTCTTGCCTTCCCCATCCGCCGCGAAAGCAGCGCCTCGCGCAGGTGGTTGGGGTGTGCGAGGTTGAGGACGGTGTTGCTCAGGATGACCATCAACTCTTCGTGGTCGCGCACGAAGGAACCCGTCAGCGGGTAATCCGAGGTCTTGACGACAACGCCTTCCCTGACCCACTGCCAGAACTGCGCCTGCGTCGTCCAGAACTGCTTCATGTCGCGGCAGACGACGAGCGCCGTCCGTTTCTTCTTCTTCTTCCTCTCCTTTTTCGCGCTAACTGGGCGGCTCTCGGCAACGGCAGACATGTGGCGTCTCCTGCAATCCTCCCGCCGTCTTTCCGAAACGGACCGGGAAATGACTGCACGAATACCCCAAAGGGGGAAGCCTCTCACGCAGAGGCGGCGTCGGTTTTTGTTTGTTGATAACGAGTAGAGCGTCTGGAGCTTAGGGCTCAACATCCACGGCGCTGCTCGTCGTCGGCTCAAAACCTTTTATGCTTTACATAAGAGGATTAAAGCCGCCACTTATCCAGCAGACAGGCCCTCTGGGGATGGAAAACCAGAGGCTTTTCGTGCCGGATACGAGCGAAGAGAAATGCTTGCGGACACTCTTCCTCAGCGCAGAGACTCGTTGAGCGGGTAAGCGTCAAGGGGAATGAGGCATATGTGGATCCTTTCGTCTGTGCCGGCGAAAGCTGACGACAAGGCCCTCTGGGGCGGCACGCCTGTCGCTCAACCGGCTGGTGATAGCTATCGGGTAGACAATCCACCCGACACGGGGCAAGCAAGAACGTTTAAGAGCGCGTGCGAGGCGCGATCCTTCACTGATCTGATGGAGCCAAGAGGGTAGGCCAACTGTGCGGGGCTGTCTGTGCGCTACCACACATATAGGTTATTTTTTTACACCGACCACCCGGCGAACGAACACGCTCCAGGCCCCACGCTTTGAGTTGAGGCCGTCCGTAATAATGCGACCCACGCCCAAAGCGACTGTGAGCGAGCCTATCGGAATAAGACAAACGTTTTGAGTAGTTAACTCCTGAAGTCAGTCGGGTCCACGCGGCGAGGGGCTTGTAGAAATTTGTTTCGTGAAGGGTTCTGCGGTCCCAGGAGTCGAAGGGTCAGCATCCATCCACGCGGGGCCGTGGATAGACGAAAAAATACATTTCAACTCTGCGGATTAATAGGGCTGGCCGCGGCCGGCGTGAGGTCTAGCCGAGCGACACTTTTTGGAGAGGTTCAGACAAGTCCCGGCCGACATGATTTGAGCGCTTGAGCCTTTGGCCGAACAAGCGGTCGAACTCGTTTTCAACCACCTGATAACACTCGCAGGCATTGGCTTCGAGGCCGCGGCGGTCCAGAATCTCTATGTGGCCGCGGATGTAGGTGATGAACCCTTCTTTTCGCAGTTGGCGGGCGGCGTGTGTGACCCCCTCGCGGCGCACGCCCAGCATGTTGGCGATCAATTCCTGCGTCATGAGCAGTTCGTCCGAGCGCCCGCGGTCGTGGCTCAAGAGGAGCAGACGACAGAGTTGCTGCTCGACCGTGTGCAGGCGATTGCAGACGGCAGTCTGCGAGATTTGAATCATCAGCGACTGCGTGTAGCGCAAGAGCAGGCGCTGGAATTCGCCCCCACGCGCAAACTCATCCCTGAGCGCCTGAGCCTTCATCCTGAGAGCGCCGCCCCCTGTCTGCACGACCGCGCGGTACGGCGTGGCGTCGTCGCCCATGAAGAGCGCAATCCCCAGGACGCCTTCGTTGCCGATGATGCCTATCTCGGCCGTCGCGCCGCTCTCGACCACGTAGAGCAGGTAGATGGTGGAGTTGGTCAGGAAGTAGATGTACTCCATCTGCGCGCCTGACTCGCAGACGACCTGATCGGGCGTGAACGAGATGTGCTCCAAATGCGGGAGGATGCGCTCGTATTCTTTGGCCGGCAGCGTGGCTAGAATCCTGTTTCCGCTCTGGCTCTGGGGCAGTGATACCAGCATTGGGGGCTGTTCCTCTCCTCAAACACTACGGGAGTCCACAGTAGAGAAACTACTATTCCCGACCAAATTCCGTCGGCCGCGTGACTTTTGCGCTGGGAAACCCGTCGGCTCGTCGAAAAGACTCCGGCGATACTATTTTAAGTCCGGCCATAAATTCAAGATTTTTCCAACCATCAGGCCAGCCGCCCAGAGATGAGCCGAATTGATGTGCGTCATTAAAACAAGTACGGCGAGCGATGACAACCCGAGGCTTATACTGAGCATAGAAACTATGCGCCGGACGTGCGGAGACGTTCGGCGGGTGGCCCCCCGTCGGGGGCGAAGTTAAAGGAGGGGTTTTATGCCAGTACCGTTTAAGTTGGAGTACGTGATCGAGAAACTCGTCGCCGGTCGAGAGGAGAGCCGCAAGCGCACTCTGAATAGATTGACCGGGCTGAAGCTGTCGGAGTTGGAGGCGCACATCGTCTGGCCGCGGATACTAGACCACAAGTGGTATCTAGGCGAGCGGCTCGGGCGGGACGTGGGCCTTCGCGTCGCGGCCGTAGATTACTTCGAGAACGTTCAGCCGCTGAAGGAGCCCGCCTCGAAGTGGGCGGTCAATCGCGGCGAACTGCTGCCGCGCCTGCCGATGATGCTGAGCCTCGGCGAGCGGCCCTAAGACACAACCTGGGGCCGCCCCTCACGCCGCCGGCCCTGGGCTCCCAACCTTGACGATCTTAACAATCTAACGAAAGTTGTCACCTCGCGGCTGACAAGATTTGTCTGTCTGCGGGGACGGAAGGCTTCGACAGTTGACGTGCGTGGAGAAAACTCTACGGGGCGGCTCGGCTGCGAAGGGCGCTAAAAAGGCAGGAGGCCCGCATTTTACGCGGGCCTCGCTAGGTATGATGTCTAGATTGGGCTGCTCGGCGGGCGGCTGGCGAAGCGGCAGGCATCGCTCAGAGAAGTGGAGGCGGCGGGGTCACGGCTTTAACTGCTTATTCCGTGCTTGCCGACGATAATCTAAGCACTCCCCGTGCCACAAAAAACCGCGCCCCTGCCCCGGTCACTTACAGGTACTCAACTGGACGGCGATTTGGGGCAAGGAGCCGTTGCCCGTGTACGCGAGGTCGGGCCTGGTGTCGCCGTTAAAGTCGCCCGCCACCACGTCCGGGCTCCCGCCGGTCGAGCCCGTGGTAAAGGGCTTGGCGAATATGCCCGCGCCGTTGCCGAGCAGGATGGAGATGGTCTGGGCGTGGTTGAGCGTAATCAGGTCCTGGTTCCCGTCCCCGTTCATGTCCTTCACCAGCAACTCGGAGCTGTCGCCCGGTCCCCTGTACATGACCGGGGGACCAAAGCCGCCCGTCCCGTCGCCCAGGACGACTGCCGTAGCCAGATAGGTTGAAAAGGCCAAGTCCTGCTTGCCGTCCTTGTTGAAGTCTCCCACGGCGACTTCGTATGGCTGGAAAGAAGTAAGGGCCGCGCTCTTCAGATCGACCGGGTAGGGGAAGGAGCCCAGTCCGGCGGAGCTGCCCAACAGGACGTAGGCGGTCGTCGTCTCGTACGAGCCCTTGACGAGGTCCGACTTGCCGTCGCCGTTGAAGTCGCCCACCGCGATGTCCGGCGAGTCGGCCGGGTTGACGTTGTACCTCGTAGGCGTGCCGAAGCCGCCGCGGCCGTCGCCGAGCATGACGACAAAGTTCTCGGCCCAGGAATTGGTCGCAGCCACGTCCGGCCGTCCGTCCCCGTTGAAATCGCCGACGGCGATTGACCTGCTCACACCCAACCACTCAGGGAAGATGAAATAGGTCGGCGCGCCAAAAGAGCCGTTCCCGTCCGCGAACAGGATCGCCAGTCTCTTAGAAGTGAGGACCGCCAGGTCGTTGTATCCGTCCTGATTGAAATCACCAAGAGCCTGGTCGTACCCGCCCTCCACCAGGGGGAAGACGACAGGAGCGCCGAAATCGCCCAACCCCGAGCCGGGGTAGATCGCGACCTGTGAGTTGGCCAGGTCGGCTATGTCGAGTTTGCCGTCGCCGGTCAGGTCAGCCGTCAGCAGCGCGTGGCTGTTACCTAACGAAGAAAAAGTCTTCGGGGCCGCGAAACTCAGTGCGCTACACACTGCGGGCGGCCTGTTGACCACGAGGCCACGGCTCTTACTGGACCCTTGAGCCGAGGCGATCAAGACGCCCGTCTCCTGGCTTGCCACGGCTGTGGTCGTCAGCGCGAAGGCGGCGCTCTTTGAGCCGGCGCGCACGACGACCGAGGCGGGTACCGCGGCGCTCGCCACGTTCTCCGCGAGAGTCACCGAAATGTTCTTAGGCGTCTTGGCTTCCAGCACCACCACCCCCTGCGCCGCGTTGCCGCCGACGACCTCCTCTGGAGTCAGGATGAGCCCGGCGACCTCTACGAGCCGGATGGTGAGGGGGGCGCTCTTGGTTACGCCCGCGTAGACGGCCTTGACGGAGCCGGTCTGCGCGGCGGTGACTGTCCTGGTCGGAATCAAGAAGGTTTTGGAAGAGGACCCCGAGGGGATTGTCACGCTCGCCGGCGTGTCGGCCGACGTGAGAGTGTCCGAGAGCGTCACGACGGCCCCGGCCGGTGGGGCCGCGCCGTCCAGTGTGAGCTTAGCCGTCACGCTGCTCCCCTCCGGGACCGTGGCCGCGCTCAAAGTGAACGAGGTCAGGGCGGACGGCCGCACGGTCAGCGCGGCCGCCATCGTGCTCCCGTTATAACTGGCCGTGACGGCCCCGTTCTGGACGGTGGTCGTCCCGACGGTCGTGACGGTGAAAGTCTTGGCCTTTCCGCCCGCAGGGATGAGCACGCTTGTCGGGACGGTCGTCGCGGCCAGGTTGTCGGAGAGCGCGATGACGGCCCCTCCGGCCGGCGCGGCCTGGGTCAGATACACGGTCCCCGTGATTTTCACCCCGCCCGCGACGTTCGCCGGGGTCAGCGTCAGCGACTTGATGACCGTCGCGGGTCCCTGCGTCACGGTGTGCGTCTTTCCGGCGATGGTCAGCGTCCCCGTGCGCGTGACGGGGTCCGGGTTGGCGGCCACAGTGTAGCCGACGCTCTTATTGCCGGAGCCGCTCGCGCCCGAGTTGATGACGATCCACGCGACGTTACTCTTGGCCGTCCAGGCGCACGACGCTCCGGTCGCCACGCTGACGCTGCCCGTGCCGCCCGCGGCCGGGAAAGCCAGCGCGGCGGACGAGATCGCGGGGGAGCAGGACTGCGTCAGACAGGCGGAGTTGAGGTCCAGGAAGGAGCCGACCTGCGACCGCGATGAGGGGCAGAAGGTCAGCTTAGAGCCCGAGAGGTAGGGGCCCATGATCGTGCCCTCGCACTGGTGCGTCGCGCCGAAGTTGTGCCCGATCTCGTGCGCCGCGAGGCTCGCCCTATGGGCGGCCGCCGTCATGCGCTCCGAGATGGAGTAGGCGTACTGCGGGTTGCTGCATACGGTCCCTATGTTGGCGATGCCTATGAGGTTCGGGTCATTGAACGGGTCCACAAGATTCTGGCCCGTCCACAGGTGCGCGAGGTCGCGGTGGACGCCCGCGAAGTTCGCGTTCCAGTAGTTCTTGAATTTTTCGAGGAGCTTTTCGCCGTCGGACGTGCCGTAAGGGTAGGTGTCTGTCGGCAACCCCGTCCACACGTGCTGGTAGACGACCTTGAGGCTGATGCTCAGTTCGGCCTCGTAGACGCCGTCCACCTGATTCATCGTGCTCATGATCTCGGCGTTGGCCGCGGCCGCCGTGCCGAGCTTCTGGTAGTAGGCGTAGTCGGCCTCCGTCGCAATCTCCGCCTCGTAGAGCATGCCGGCCACGGCGGACGGTTCGGGCGTGGTCAGGGCGAACTGCGTGCTGACTCCCTTCATCGCCTCGCCGACCTCCGCGTCCATCGTGCCGCACACCTGATCCGCGTCTTCGATGATGTCCGACTTCTTGTAGAGGACGAAATCGTCGGCCGCCGCCTCCGGCTCGTACTTGCTCAAGGGCTCTACGTAGTAGCGCTCATCGGGCGTGAGGATCATGCCCTCGACTGTCTCGTCGTCAACGGTGAAGCGAGCCAGGGCTTTTGCTTGCCCGCGCACGCTCCCCTTGTAGGTCCGCACGGGCGCGCTCTCAAAGAGCGGCCTCCTGACGCCGTACACGTCCGTCGCCTCGGCCCTGTAGTCGGGCGCGCGCATGTCGTTGGGCGTGAGGTCTAACTCGAACTTGTGATCGGGAGCGGTGATTGATAGTCCACGGCCGGCGCGTACCCTGCGGGCGGCCGCGGCCGTGTCGAGCTTCAGCCGCTCGTGCTTGCGGACGAGTTGATTCAGGGGCTTTTCGGGGCGCGCCAAGGGGCGGCGCGGCTCGGTGTCCTGCGCGCTGGCCAAGAGTAAGGGGAACGCCGCGGCGCAGAGCGTGAGGGCGAGGATTGAGACTAAAATTCTTTTCATATTCCTATTTCGTGAGGCCGGTTCCACGACAAGAGCGGTTCGGCGGCTTCGAGAGCCGTTGTGACCAGAGGCGAAAATTTTCCGGCTTGAGCTGACGAACGAGTGAATGGGGTTTCAGCGTCGGGCTTGTAAAACCTGTTACAGATGCCGGCCGCGAGAGGTGTGTTGCCACCGGGGCGCGCAATAATAGCCAATGCCCGCCGCCGGGCACAAGTTGAGACGCGGTCTACAGCCGGCTGTCTAGGTGTGCTTTTCGTCCGACTGTACGCCGGACATCTCGTACTCGGCGCGGACGAAGGTGTTGGCGGCGCTTGCCAGGTCTAGCAGGCGGACGAGCGCGGGCGCGTGCAGGAAGCCGCAGGCGTGGCAGACGAGCGCGGGCCTGTCCGCGAGGTAGAGGTCGATCCCGGTCGGGTCCGTCGGCTCGCCGCACAGGCCGCACGGGTCGTTGGTGAGAGTCACGTTCACGCGGATCACCAGATCGGTCGGCTGTAGCGCGCCGCCATCGCCCTCGATTCTGTCTGCCATCCCCTGCACCTCTCTCAAGGCTTGAATGATTCGATCTGTTTCTCTTTTTTCTTCTCGACGCGCCCCGCGACGACCTCCGAAGAGAGCGCCGCCGATTAACCGCAGTTTAGCGCCTCGGCGAACTTTACACGCGCAGATTTACGCCGCCGGGAGGTAGCATGTCAATCCCCACGCGACGGTCGCTGCGAACAGTGGCGTCGGCTCAGTACCTGCGACCCTGGGCCGGTCGTCAGCGTTGCGCTGTTGTCTGAAGCCTCGTGCGGGCGCGGCTACGGCTCGACCAGCCCCTTCTTGATGTTGCGCTGCCAGGCTTCGTAATTCTTGATGCGGCGCTTGGCCTGCTTGCGCGTGATATTCATCCGGGCCGCCACGTAGTTAATACGCTCGGTGCGGTCCTTCTTTTTGTCGTACGGGACGCCGGGCGCTTCCGAATATAACTGGTAAGCGCGGACCCACTCTTCTTTAATCTCTGGTGTGGCCTGCTTGCCACGCAGTTCAGGCATTCTGGCGATTACCTCTGCGAACGAGTGAAAGTATAAATCGGTGGGACGTCACAACTAGGGCCGTGGATCAACCTCGCAGGCGCGCTGGGGTGGGAGTTTAATCATTCGCGCGCAACAAATTGCAAGATTCTTTGCGACCGATCCGGCTGACGGCGTCCAACATAATGGACCAAGCTTTCTGATTTGGCAAATCCAATCAGCCATCCGGACACGCTCTCCTCCGCCGGCGGCTCGCCCTCCTTACTTTGTGACGCCTCACCTTCTGACGCGGCCGCCCGCCAAATCATGTACGCGAAAGAGAGCTGTCTTGTTTTTAACAATCAGAGCTTACAGAAATCCGCGCGAATATGCCAACGTCGCGCGCGCGGTTATTCCAATCGCGCCCCGATAGCGGTATAGTCCGCAACAAAGGAGCGCCGACAATCTTGGTCTCTCAACAGCCACAGAACGCAGCCGCCGCAGGCGACTTCAACGAACTCCTCGCCAGCGTGCGCGCGTTTCTGCGCGCAGAAGTCTTCCCGCTCGAACGCGAGTTTTTGAACCAGCCTTTCCGCGACCTGCTCCCCGTCTTGCGCGAGAAGCGCGAGCGCGTCAAGGCCCTGGGGCTCTGGGCTCCGCAGATGCCGCGCGAGTACGGCGGGCTCGGCCTGGGGCTCGCGGAGTTCGCGCGCGTGAGCGAAGAACTGGGCCAGACGCCGCTCGGCCATTACCTTTTCAACTGCCAGGCCCCTGACGCGGGCAACATGGAAGTTTTGCTGGCGCACGCCACGCCCGAGCAGAAGGAGCTTTACCTGCGACCGCTCGCGCGCGGCGAGGTGCGTAGCTGCTTTTCGATGACGGAGCCCGAACACCCCGGCTCGAACCCGACGTGGATGAGCACCTCGGCCATCGCAGACGGCGACGACTACGTCATCAACGGTCACAAGTGGTTCACCTCGTCGGCCGAGGGCGCGGCCTTCGCCATCGTGATGACCATCACAGACCCGTCGAACGAGAACCCTTACAGGCGGGCGAGCCAGATCATCGTCCCCACGGACACGAAGGGCTTCCGCCTCGTCCGCAACGTCAGCGTGATGGGCCACGAGGGGAGCGACTACGCGACACACGCCGAAGTCCGCTACGAGGACTGCCGCGTGCCTCGCCGCAATCTTTTGGGCCAGGAAGGGCACGGCTTCAAGCTCGCGCAGGAGCGCCTCGGCCCCGGCCGCATACAGCACTGCATGCGCTGGGTCGGCATCTGCGAGCGCGCCTTCGACATGATGTGCGGCCACGCCGCGCGCAGGCAGCTCAGGCCGGGCGTGCCTTTGGGCAGCCGCCAGACCGTGCAGGAGTGGATCGCCGAGAGCCGCGCAGAGATCAGCGCCGCGCGCCTGCTCGTCATGCAGACAGCCTCCCGCATAGAGGCCGAGGGCGCGACGGCCGCGCGCGAAGACATCTCGCTCATCAAATTCTTCGTCGCCGGAATCCTACAGAAAGTTTTGGACCGCGCCATTCAAACGCACGGCGCGCTGGGGCTCACAGACGACACGGTGCTCGCCTACTGGTTCAGGCACGAGCGCGCGGCCCGCATCTACGACGGCCCGGACGAGGTACACAAGTCAGTCGTCGCGCGCGGCGTACTCAGAAAGTACGGCGTTGACATCCCAATCTAGAGGAGCGTAACTCTGCCGTGTCGCGCGAAACTTTGATAGACGGCCCGCGCCGCGTGCGCGAGGGCGAGCAGTTGGACTCGACCAAGCTCCTCGCCTACCTGCGCGACAAACTGCCCGGCGTCGGAGAGTCCATAGAGGTGCGGCAATACCCGGCGGGCTTCTCGAACCTGACTTACAACGTGCGGCTGGGCGAAACGGAGTTGGTGCTCAGGCGGCCGCCGCACGGGGCGAAGATCAAGACGGCCCACGACATGGGGCGCGAGTTTCTGATCCTCTCACGCCTGCGCCCCGTCTACCCGAAAGTCCCGCGGCCCCTGCTCTACTGCGAAGACGAAATCATCCTCGGCGCGCCTTTCTATTTGATGGAGCGCGTCCGCGGCGTCATCCTCCGCGCTCAGCCACCAGAGGGCGTGGAGCTGTCGCCTGAAATTATGCGCCGCCTGTCCGAGTCGTTCGTCCGCAATCTGGTGGAGATTCATGCGGTGGACTATCTGGCGGCGGGCCTCGGCGAACTGGGCCGCCCCGAAGGCTACGTCGCGCGCCAGATAGAGGGCTGGACGAAGAGGTATTACAACGCGCGCACAGACGACGTGCCAGAGGTCGAGGAGCTGGCGCGCTGGCTCGCCGGCCACGCGCCTGAGGATTCGGGCCGCGCGCTGATACACAACGACTACAAGTACGACAACGTGGTTTTCGACCCGGAAGATTTGGCCCACGTCGTCGCGGTGCTCGACTGGGAGATGGCGACCGTCGGCGACCCTTTGATGGACTTCGGGACGAGCCTCGGCTACTGGATGGACCCGGATGACCCGGCGGAGTGGCGTCGCGCGGGCTTCGGCCTGACGGCGCTTCCTGGAAACCTGCGGCGGCGCGAACTGGTTGAGTATTACACGCGGCTGAGCGGGCGCGAGGTGCGCGACCCTGTCTTCTACTTCGCCTACGGCCTCCTCAAAATCGCCGGCATCGTCCAGCAGATTTTTTACAGATACCGCCAGGGCCTCACCAGTGACCCGCGCTTCGCAAACCTCCTCGCACTCGTCCGCGCCTGCGGCCGCCTCGCGCTCCGCGCCATCGAGAAGAAGCGCGTTGACGGGCTGGGGTAATCCGGCCCAGTTAAGGGTAGTGGTTAAGGTTGAAGAAGAGTGTATGCTCAGGCGGCGTTCACCGCAGAGACGCAGAGAGCGCAGAGGGGGCGCAGAGGCTTGAATGCTTTTCTCTGCGCCCCCTCTGCGCTCTCTGCGTCTCTGCGGTGAGTCCGACGCACAGCACACTCACCTCCAAACTGGCCCACTACCTGACTACCTGCCTAACAAGATGGTGATCTCTGCGGCCTCGCTATTAGCCGTAATGATGTCTAGCTTGCCGTCGCCGTTCACGTCACCCGTGGCTAGTCTGGGGCCGCTTCCGGCCGCGTAGGGCGAGCCGGCCGCGTGAACGTAACCGCCGCGCTCATCACTCAGCAACACGCTCACCGAGTCGCTTCCCTCAGTTCCGACGACCAAGTTCGTCCGGGCGTCTCTGTTGATGTCGGCGGCGACTAACCTGAAAGCGCGACTCCCCAGATCGAACGGCGAGCGCGGGGCCGGGGCGAAGCCGCCGCGCCCGTCGCCCAGCAAAGTGGTCATCAGGCTTATGTCGTCGTGCGTCGTTATCAAATCGAGTATGGCGTCCCCGTTCACATCGCCGACGGCGACGTAGTACGGGCGAGTTGCGACCGCGTAGGGCGATTTCGGCGCGGGCGTGAAGCCGCCGCGGCCGTCCCCCAGCAGGACGGTCACATCATTGCTGCCGACATTAGGCGTGACGATGTCCGGGCGGCCATCCCTGTTTACGTCGCCAACGTAGTGTGGGTAGGGCGCACGCCCGACCGCGTAAGGCGAGCCCGCGGCGGGCGCGAAGCCGCCTTTGCCGTCACCCAGCAAGACCGAGACGCTGTTGTCCTCCTGGTTAGACGTGGTGATGTCCAGGTTCCCGTCAGAGCTTACGTCGTTGAGGGTCAGGCCGTGATTATGCGCCTTGGCTCCTTCGTGTGCGATGAAAGGTGAGCCGGGAGCGGAGGCGAAGCGGCCGTCGCCTGCGCCCAATAAGACTATCACCCCGAAGCTGTCGTGATGAGTCAGCGCGAGGTCCGTGTTCCCGTCGTTATTCACGTCGCCGGCCGCAACCAAATGCGCCGCCACATTAATCGGCGAGCCCGCCGCGTGTGTGAAGCCGCCGCGGCCGTCGCCCAGTAGGACCGTCACAGTCTCTTCGGCATTACAGGTGACGACATCCAGCCTTCCGTCTTTGTTCCAATCGCCGACTACTATGTCGTTGGGGCGGCCGCCGACGTTGAGCGGAGAGCCCGGCGCGCGCGTAAAAACAGGAGACCGGGACTCGTCGCCGCGCCGTGGGTGCGCCTGACAACTCACAGTCAGAACCGCCAGAACCAGCGACGTTACCGAGACAACGATCAGCCTGTTCATTCGTTATGACCCTCCGGTTGAATTCCAGAACTTAGACGGGCGTGCCCGTCCTTTTCTTCCATTTCCAGGGCGGAGGGCCGGAGTGGATTATTAACCGCGCCGGCGGGTTCGGGCCCGGCGCTGGCGCTTGGGGCGTGTGCCTTTGCGTGCGGCTTTGTTGGTCGTGGGGGTCGCGCTGGCGTTGACGGACGGGCGCAGGTTAGAGGTTTCGGCGGGCGGGTTGGCGCTCTCGCGGTAGGCCGCGGCCTCCGCGGTGGCGATTGAGGTTTCGAGCCGTGTGCGGCTCTGGGCCAGTTGGTCTAGCTGCGCCTGGACGCCGGCCTTCTGGCGTTCGAGCTGACGCCGCCGCTGCTCGCGCAGCTCTTCGGGGCGCGTCGAGCCGTTGAGCGCGAAGTACCGCTCGATGTTCTCCGGCCGCAGGTCTTCGTCCAACCGGCGCATGCGCGTCTGAAGCTCCTCCTCACGCCGCTGCACGTCGTTGAGCTGCGCGCGCAAATTCTCGACCTGCTGCGCGGCGCTCGCGGGACTTTGGGCCGAAGCTGAAGCCGCGCACGCGGCGACGAGAAGTAAGAGCGATAAGCTTCGCAGCGCTGTTCTCATGGCGTTTCCTCTCCGTCAAAAGGGTAACAGAATTGGGCCGGTATGTGAACGCGTCTTCGCTTCTCTAACTCTCCAAAGGGTCGGCGGGCCAGGCGTGGCGTGGGTAGCGGCGGGAGAGTTCGCGGCGCACCTGCGGGTAGTGGCGCGACCAGAAGCCGGCCAGGTCCGTCGTCACCTGGACGGGGCGCTGGCTGGGGGCGAGCAGGTGCAGCACGAGCGGCACGCGCCCGCCCGCCACCCTGGGGCCTTCGCGCATCCCGAAAAAATCCTGGAGCCGCGACGCGACCCACGGGTCGCGCCCGCGCTCGTAATGCACGCGCGTTTGCCGCCCCCTCTGAAGCGTCACGCGCTCCGGGGCCATCTGTGCCAAAAGTCTTGACTGCTCGGCCGTCAGACTCTGTCGCAACGCGCCGACCAGACCGCCGCCGCGCGCCGCCTCGCGCAACTCCGCGAAGCTCCGCAACCCTTCGCAGAGTTGTGCCAGCGCGCCACCCACGCTCGCCTCGTCCAACTCCGGGAGACCAGCTTCGGGGAAAGTCCGCCGCACGAAATCCACGCGCGCCAGAAAGCGCTCGATCTCTTCCGTGTCTGCAAAGGAGCGCGCGCCGGCCGCGAGCGCATGCTCGGCCAGCACGGCGGAAGTTTCTGTGCCAGCGGCCTCGCTCGCGCGGCTCTCGTCGAGCGTCAGCCCTTCGTAGAGCAGCTTACGCACAACCTCCACGCGCGACGCCTCGCGGTCCCAGACGACTTCCGTGCTCTCCGTGATCGCGTCCGTGAAAAGGTCTAAGAGCCAGTCGGGCTCTATGGCGCTGGCGAGGCGCACGATTGCTTCGCCAGCGCCGCGCCTCCCCTGCCTCGCGCCGCCCGAACGCTCGCCCGCGTCAACCGCGACCATGAACAGCGCGCGGCGGACAACGCTCTCCGGCGCGAGGCGTGCAGAGCCCCCGCCCGCGAGTAAGACTTCCGCACCGGCTTCTTCCCTTTGACTATCAACCACGCGCCGGCGCGCCACGCGATCGGGGTAGCCGGCCAGAATCGAGATTAGAAGCTCCGTCTCCTCCGCCGCTGAGAGCCTCATCCTCTTCCCTCTTTTCGCTTCGCCCCCGACGATGCGCCCCAACTGTTTGCTCACACGCTCCACGCGCCTGACCGCGCCCGCGTCCAGGCCCAACGCGTCGAGCCGCCGCGCGGCGAAGCCAGCCTCTGCGGCCTCCGTGAAAAGGTCGTAGAGCTCCAACACGTCCGACGGGCTGTGCGTGCGCGCGACCTTCGGCCTCTCGCGCTCGCCCGCGCCGAGCAGGACGCGGCCCGCGCGCACGTCGCGCTCGCTGATGAGTGCGGCGACGACCGCCGCGGCCTGCGCCACGCCGCGCCTCTCCGCTTCCACGACCACGCGCGAGAGCCTGGGGTGAAGCGGGAAGCGCAGCATACGCCTCCCCGTCTCCGTCACACGTCCCGACGCGTCGAGCGCGCAGAGCCTTTTGAGCAGCGCCTCTGCGGCTTCGAGCGCCGGAAGAGTCGGCGGCTCGAACCAGTCGAAGCTCTTGAGGTCAGCGATTCCCGCCGCGTGCAGTTCGAGCGCGGCTTCGGCCAAATCAAGGCGGCGAATCTCTGGCGTCTCGTGCGCGGGGCGCGCGGCGAAATCCTGCGCCGTGTAGAGGCGCAGGCAGCGGCCTGGGCGCGTGCGGCCGGCGCGCCCCGCGCGCTGCGCTGCCGAAGCCTTGCTCGTGCGCGCGAGCGTGAGCGTCGGCAGCCCGGACCAGGGCGAGTGGCCCGCGACGCGCGCCAGCCCCGAATCGATCACCGCCGCCACGCCGTCTATCGTCACAGAGGTCTCGGCCACGTTGGTCGAGAGGACTACTTTGCGCCGCGCCTGCGGCCTCACGGCGCGCTCCTGCTCCGCGATAGGAAGTTCGCCGTGCAGCGGCAGCACGAGCAGGTTCGCTTCCGCGGCCACCTGCGCGCAGGCCGCGGCCGCGCGCCTGATCTCCGCCGCGCCCGGCAGGAAGACCAGTACGTCGCCGTCCAGTTTTTCGTCTAGAAGCCTTCTGAGCGCGCCCGCGACCTGCTCGTCCAGCGGGCGCTCGTCGGGCCTGGTGAGGTGTTCCACGCCCACGTCGAAGAGGCGGCCCTCCGAACGCACGATGGCACAATGGCCCAAAAATTCAGCGACGGGCGCGGCTTCGAGCGTCGCGGACATGGCGACGACTTTGAGGTCTGGCCGCGCTCCAAGCTGCAAGCGCCTCAGGAGCGCGAGCGCGAGGTCCGCCTGCAAGTGGCGCTCGTGGAATTCGTCTAGGACGACGCAAGCCACACCTTTGAGGAGCGGGTCCGAGAGCAGCCGCCGTGTGAAAACTCCTTCGGTGACGAAGCGCAACCGCGTGGCCGGGCCGGAGACATCATCGAAGCGCACTTGATAGCCCACTGTCGCGCCCAGCGCCTCGCCGCGCTCTTCGGCCACGCGCCGCGCGGAGAGCGTCGCCGCGATGCGGCGCGGCTCCAGGACCCACACCTCGCCCTGGCCCAAAAGTCCAGCGTCGAGCAGCGCGGGCGGCACGCGCGTCGTCTTGCCCGCGCCCGGCGGGGCCTCTATCACGACGCCCTGCGAGCCGCGCAGAGCCTCTACGATTTCCGGCAGGAGCGAATCAATCGGCAGCACGACGGCACTCCTGCCTATTGACCTGTGAAGCAGCTCTGGGGTTCCGCGAAGGCGTCGGCCGGCACGCCTACGTTGTGGCGCACCTCTTCGAGCTGAATCTTGATTTCGAGGCCCATCACAGGGATGGTCTGTAGGAAAGGGACTTTCACGTCGCCCACCTGGCGGTAGTCACCGTACTTGGTGCCTTCGCCGTAGACCAGCAGGCCCGTCTGCGCGTCGAAGTGCATCTCGTCGCGGCGGCCTGCGGGCGTGACGACTTCCAGAATCTCCACACGGCCGCGGTCAGTGTCAATCGCGCCCTTGTAAGTCATCTCGGAGTAGAATTGCCTGTACCTAGTGATCTTGTAGAAATCGAAGTCGTGCTTTAAGCCCTGCGTCACAGGCTCAGGGTACTGGTAAAAGCCCATCAAAGAGTCCTGCATCCATGCGCGGTCGCCGTCGAAGACGATCTTCTTCAGGCCGAGGTTGGGGACTTCAATCTCCAGACTCCGTTTGTACGGAGCCTCTTCGTAGATGCGGACCTTCCCCGTCAGATTCTGGAAAGGGTATGTGCAGACGCCACGCGAGACGCGGCTCGTCAATCGTTCGAGCGCCTCGCGGCCGCCGAGCGCTTTGATGTAGCGCTCCATGACCCGCTCCGCCTCTGGCGTAGACTTAAAAGCGGGGGCGGGCGGCGTGGGCGGGCTCTCGATCTTTTTCGGCGGGGGCTGTGTGACAGCGATCACGGTTGGGGCGGCGACCGTTGCGCGCCCCGTAATCCACTCGCTCAGGCTCACGCCTTGCGGGCTAAGCTTGAGTTGCTTGAGCGCCTCCTGTAGCTGTTCGTCTTCGCCTCGGAGCAGCGTGGCGCGCGAAAGATGTTTTTCCACGTCGGGCGTCACGCCTTTGCCTTCGAGCGTCGCGCCCTCGGAGGTCTTGAAGCCTGCGCGCGCGTACTCGAAGAGCGCGCCCGTCGGCAGTTCCTTGATGTCTGCCCCGAGCACAGCGCCGGCGCTCCGCTCGCCCACTACTTTCGCGCGGCCTGACTCCTGCAAAGCCGCGGCCATGACTTCCGAGGTCGAGCCAGAGAGCCTGTCAATCAGGACGACGAGCGGGCCAGCGTAAGAGGAGCGCTGCGGGAAGGTCGGGATCGGCAGCCCGCCCGCCCTTGTCTTGAGCACGCCGATGAGCCCCGCCTTGTTCGTCAGCAGGCCGACCATCCCTGAGGCGACGCCCATCACCCCGCCAGGGTTGCCGCGCAGGTCTATGACGAGGCCGCGCGCGTCGCGCAGAGACTTGACGGCCCCGCAAAATTTTTCGGCCAGTTGCGGCGTGAAGGCCGTGAACCTGATGTAGCCCAGCTCACCGGGCAGTCGTTTTGTCTCAAGCTCCGTGTACATGGACGGCAGGTTCCCCATCGCCGGCGACAGCCCGCCCTTGAGCCGCTCGCGCTTGAGCGTGACGACACGTTCTTTGTTCTCGCCGTCCAGGCAGGTGAGCTGGACTTCTGTCCCTGGCTCGCCGCCCAGGTACTCGACCAGAATCGTCTCGCGCAGCATGGTGTGCAGGAGGGGCGAGACGTCCGGCCCCGCGGGGATGTTTTCGAGTGGGTAGCCGTCCACGCCCGTGATGACGAAGCCTGGACGCAGGCCCGCCCTGGCGGCTGGGCCAGTTTCCTCGACGCGCGTGATGACCACCTCCCCATTCAGGATGCGAACGTCCAGGCCGACGCCGTTGAGCATCTGTGTGGCGATCTCGTTATCGCTCTCGCCCTCTTCTTCCGGGGCCGCGCTCTCATCCTCTTCGTCGCCAGCGTCCGGGGCCAGCGGCTTGCCCTTTGTCTTGAGCCGAGGGATTTTGTCTGGCGGGATGATGGCGAGATGCGATTGCGGGATTTCGTTGAGCATGCGCTGGAGCAGAACGTGCAGCTCCGGGTCGCTCGGCGCGCGGGTCGCGAGCGGTTGGTAACGCGAATAGACTGCGACCCAGTTGACGCCGCCGAAGGTCGGGTCGAAGTTCTCCTCGTAAACCGTCCGCCAGACCATCTCAAAAGTCTTCGTCCGCCGCTCCTGCGCCGCGTCCTTTCTGGCGCGGTTGACGCGCCGCCCGGCCGCGGCCTTTCCAGCCCCTGCGCCTCTTCGTCGTTGCGCGAGAGCGTCGAGCGGACAGAGGAATAAGACGGAGAGGGCGAGCGAGACGACGACTTTGATGATTCGCGGCATAAGCTTTCTTCGACCGGGAAACTTCCCGTGCGGCGGGCCAAAACTAGACTACGTCGGCCGCGCACCGCGCGTCAACGCAGGGTCGAGCCCAGCGCCATCCAGACTGCGGCGCGTCCTCTCGTCAAAGCGAATCATCTAATAAAAATCCTCTTGACGCTCAACCGGCCGGGCGTATCTCTGTCTTTCCGCAGGCAGGGCACGTGTGGACTTCTTCGAGGACGCCGCCGAAGTCAGCGTCGAACGCGCCCGACTCTTCCGCGGCCGGCGAGTAATCAATCTTCTCGGCGTGGCAATTCATCTCCACGCCGCACTCTTCACACGTCATCCTGTTTGTCTCTGCCATAGTTCTCCTCCCCTATTCCAGCGCCACGTTCTCACGCCCGTGCCGCAGCACCTTCGACATCCAGATGAGTTCCTTCAAAAATTTATCCACGCGCTTGACGTAAGACTCGTCCAGGAGCTTTCCGTCCGCGTCGAACAGGTTGTGCGCGCCCGAGAAGTTGCCGTCCCAGAAGATCGTCACCAGCCCCAGCTCCCTCAAGACCGGCAGCAGGCTCTGGATGGCGCGCGTCCCGCCGAAGCCGCCGGCCGAGACGCCGCAGACGCCGACGGCTTTGTGTATGTACTCCTTGAGGTTCGTGTCCAGCACGCGCTTGAGCGAGCCTGGGAAGCCGTGGTTGTACTCCGGCGTCACGATGACGAGTCCATCGGCGCGCTCGACCGTCGCCGAGAACCGCGCGTCCTTAATCGCCTCGCCCTCGTCGTCGGGCGGAAGCTGTATCTCGCGTATGTCAACCAACTCCGTCTCGACGCCGGCGCACTTTTCGAGTTCCGCGAAGACGAATCGCGCCACGTTCTCGCTCGCGCTCCCACGGCGCACCGTGCCGAGGATGACGGGGATGAAGAGGGGTTTCTGGTCCGTGCTCATGTTGGTATCCTTACTCTCTCGAAATTTACTTGCCGGTTAATGCGTCCGGGTTCTACGGGGTAGATAATCGCCTTTCAGAGCCCTCTCGGTCCAGGGTCCGCCGCTCACCTTCCTAGACAGACCTGTGCCCACCGTCGCCCCGCAAGCGTTGACTCTGGCGCGACGGTGGGCAGCAGTTCTTTGTGGCCGCTTAGTTGACTTTCAGCACGACGGTCTTGTACACGCCACCGGCCGTGGCCTTGAGCGTCGCCGAACTCGCGGACAGCACGTCCGCCGTGTTCACCGTGAAGGTTTTGCTCTTCACGCCGGCCGGGATGACCATGCTCGTGACGGCGGGCGCGGCCACAGACGGATTGCTGCTGGAGAGTGTGACGGTGATGGCGCCGGGGGCCGCCGGCAGCTCCAGCGTGACGGTGGCCGTGGCCTTAAGCGGTCCTACCACGGGATTAGGAGCCACCGTCAAAGTCGCCACCCCAATCGGGCGGACCTTGAACGGCACGCTTTTGGTAATGCCGTTGTAGTTGGCGCTGACGGTTCCGCTCTGAAGGGTCGAGACCATAGTGGTCGTGATCGTAAAAGTCTTGTAGGTCGCCCCGGCCGGGATGGTCACGGAGGTCGGGACGGTGGCAGCCGCGAGCGTATCCGTGAGCGTGACCTTCGCGCCGGCGGCAGGGGCCGGGGCGCTGAGCGTGACCTTACCCGTCGCGGGCTTCGAGCCCAAAACGATTGCAGGCGTGACGGTCAGCGACATCAGGATGGGCAGGTCGCTGATTTTCGTGACGAACGAATCGGAGTAGTTGCCCTTGGTCGGCTGGTAGGGGTTCTTCTTCAGAAAGTCGGAAGATTCGGTATTGCCCGTCACGTACATGTTAAATGCAGGGTCGAGGGCTATCGCGCGACCTCTGTCCGAGTACGTCCCCAGCAGGAAGGTGGAATGCACGAGCGAGGCGCTGCCCACCGCCTTGGTGTTCAGCTTGGTGACGAAAACATCCCACGAGTAATTGGTCTTAGTCGCCTGGATGGCGCTCCGCACGGGGAAGTCCTTTGAGGAGGTCGAGCCCGTCACGTACGCGTTCCCGTTAATGTCGGCCGCGAGGCCCAGCCCGGCGTCCCTGTCGTTGTGGCCGCCGAGGTACGTCGAATAGAGCAGAGACTCTCGGCAGTTGTCCGTGGCGTTCGCGGTGCATGCGGCCGGCTTCGTGTTGAGTTTGGTGACGAAGGCATCCCCCCAGCCTCCGTATACGCTCTGGAAAGCGTTTTTGATGGGGAAATCATCTGAATACGTCTCGCCCGTAACGTAAGCGTTGCCGGAGGCATCCGCAGCTATTTCATAAGCCTTCTCGGAGGAGCTGCCCCCGAGGAAACTGGAGTAAAGAAGCGATGCCCCTCCGGTCGCCGTCGTCAGGAATTTGGCGACGACGGCGTCATTCTGATAAGAGTTGGGCTGCCGCCGGTAAGCATTCGCCGTGGTGGGGAACGCGTCTGAATTTGTCGAACTCGCAACGTAGGCGTTGCCGGCAGAGTCAACCGCCACGCTCACCGGCTCGCTCTCATAATTTTCAGTCCCGAAATAGGTAGAGTAGAGGAGGGCAGACCCGGCCGCGTTGAACTTCGTCAGGAAGATGTCCCTGTTACCCTGGTTCGTCGCCTGATAGGCGTTGTGGGTCTTGAGGTCGTCAGAATAGGTTCGGCCGACAATGTAGATGTTGCGCGCGGAGTCCACTGCTATGGCGTCACATTCATCGTTATCTGTGCCGCCGAAGTAGGTTGAGTAGAGGATGGCGCCCGTGGGGCCGAGTTTCGTGACGAACGCGTCTCTGCCGTAGCCGTTCCGCTTATCCTGGAAGGCGTTCTTAACGGGGAAATCCTGTGACCAAGTGAGGCCCGTCACGTAGGCGTTTCCCGAACTGTCCACGGCGATGCCCCCATACTTCTCGTCCCCGCCGCCGCCCTCGCGGTCGGAGCCGCCGAGATAGATGGAGTAGATGAGCGCGGTGCCCGCCGCGTTGAACTTCGTCACGAAGGCGTCGATATTGCCGGGCCGCGGGCTGGGGGCCTGCGGGAAATTGGTCGAATCTGTCTGGCCGGTGACGTAGGCGTTGCCGGCCGTGTCGACGGCGATGTCGTAAGCGTAATCGTAGTCGTTCCCGCCCAGGAAGGTCGAGTAGGTGAGCGTGGGGTCTATGACCAGGGGCAGGGCGTCGTCGTAGGCCCCGACCTCGAACCCCACTTCGTTCTTCCCGCCCAGGACGTAGCGGCCCGCGACCACTTTCCTCGCGCCCTCTATCTCCTGGTAGACGGTCGGCGCGTGCTGGACGACCCGGCCGCCGTCCGTTTCCAGCACCAAATCCCCTTCCCCGTTGATGCTCATTTGCGTGGCGCCCTCGAAGGCCAGCCGGATGTCCGCGGGGTCCGCGCCCGGACCCACCACGTAATCGTATTCGAGCTGCCCCCGGTTGCCGTAGTAGACGAGGTCTATGCCCGGATAAACCTCCGTGTATTGCACCCTGGCGAAGGTAGGGATGTTTGTGTGCCAGTCTTCCGGTTTACTGCCTATGTAGTAACTGACCTTACCGGGCAGCTCGTCGAGCCCTGCGACCGCCGCGGCCGGGATCGAGGCCACCATCTTCATGCGTAGGACGGTGTGGGAATTGGCCTCCCGTTTCGGCTCGTGCCCGTGCGCTCGGCCCGCCTCTGCGCGCGGCTCATCCGTAGCGTTTCCGCTTAAACTCAGCACGGCCTCCGTGGAGGTTAAGAGAAGGCTGTAGCCGCCGGTACGCGCCAGGAAGTGAACTTTGCGATCCGTCTGACCACGATTGGCCTCGAAGCTGAGGGGCAGATTCCCATATGCCTCGCCGGCGTCCTCTTCGGCCGCTTGCTCGGAGATGGCCGCAACCGAACCCGCATTAAAATTGCTGCGACCTTCGGGGGCTTTGCGTTGATCGGCCGCGTTTGAGATGACTGGTAAAGGTGAAAGCCCTAAAGCGAGAGCTAGTCCGAGGGCGAAAAACAATCTGATCCGTGCCCAGTGGCCCGGCCGGTCTTTTCGTGTATTCATGAGGTCTCCTGAGGGTAAGGCTGCGGTGAAAATTGCAGCGTGAGTGAAAGAGTGGAAAGTTAAGGAAACGAGGCCGGCGGCCGCGCGTTCGTGGCGCGCCGGGGTCTTTCCTGGAGCTTCAGTTCAAGCGGCGGGGATATTATCAGTTTCTGCGCCAAAGGCAACTACTTTTTGAGGGTCGCCGGCGGCGGGGTTTTACAGGCCGAACTCAGGGTCCGGCTTTCGCGCCTACCAAGTCTTTCTGATCGGGTGCGCTTCGGTGTTGAAGACGACGGCGCGGAAGTTCAGCGCGCCGGGCGGGGCGAAGAGGAGGTAGAAGTATTTGAAAGTCTCCGCGAAGAGGAAGCTCTCCATAGAGTCTGCCTTCTCCTTGGTGACGACACTCTTCAACGCCGCGTAAGCCTCGTCGGTCTTGCAGTGCCTGACGAAATCCTCGAAGAGCGTGCGGCCCATGCGCAGGTAAGCCGGGTCGCGGGTCAGGCGGTGCAGGTAGTAAGTTGACTCGACGATCTCAGGCCGCAAGGGATAGCCTGCATCGCCGACCTCCATCGTTCTGTAGTTCAGTTCCTCCGGCTCTATGCCGTGCCGCCGCCACATCTTGAAGGAGGAGGCTTGCAGGCGGCGCGCGCGCGTGAGGTCGCCCGAAAGCGCCAGGACCGCCGGGAAGAAGGCGTCGAGCGCGCCGTACATGGTCGTCGTGCGCCGGCCCGTCAACATGTCCGCGTGGCCGTACCACAGTTCTGTGCCAACTTCATCGGCCAGGTACTTGTTGACGGCCGCCACGCTTTCGCGCCACATCCGCCGGCAGTCCTCGTCGTCAAAGAGCAGCCAGCACTTCAAGAGGTATTCGTAATAAGAATCTATCTCGGCGCTGACGTGGCTGTCCGTGTTCGTCCACGCGCCCGTCTCGACGTTGATTCTCTGGCCGACGAGGCCGAGCGTTGAGCGTCGCTTGAAAATCTCGACCAGCGCGCGCTTGGCCTTGTCGTAGAAGACGGGCCGGCGCGTCAGCCTGCCGAGCGCGCCGAACTCCACGAGCAGCGTCCCAGCCTCGGCCGGGTTGGTCTCCGCGCCGCGCACCTTGCCTGTCCGCAAATTGACGTACCTGTAGGGCAGCCCCGTCGGCGACTCGAAGGCGGGTAGCAGCCTCGTCCCCAAATCCTCCGCCAGCTTCAGGAGCCGCTTATCATTCGTCAACTGGTAGCCCGCAATCAGCCCGCCCAGCAGCCGAATCGTGACCTCGAAATTTTTGACGTAAATATCCTTGTCGAAAGAGAGGTTGGTTACGATCAACTCCTTCGCGCGCCGCGCCTCGTCTTTCAGGTTCATCAAGATCAGAGTGTCGAGCGCGTCCACCGGCGTCATGTAGAGAGACTGGTCGTACCAGTCGTGCGGCTTCTTACTCAGTGGCCGCAGGTCGTCGTGCCCCCACGCGTACTTCACGTAGCCGCGCCACGCGTGCAGGAACTCCGCGCGCACGCGCCCGGCCATTCTTCTCTGCGCGCACAGAACGACGGGCGCGGAGAGGAACGAGAGGAGCAAAAGAAGCGCTGTTATTCGGAGCCTTGTTTTCATCTTCGCCCCCGCGCGCGCCAGAGAAAGTAGACGGGCACGCCCGCCGCGACCAGCCCCAGACCAATGGCGCTGTTGGCCGGGTACTTGTAGACGGTGCTGACGACTATCAGCGCGCACGCGACGACGAACAGCACGGTCGTCACCGGATGGCCTGGGACGCGGAACGAATCGGCCGCCCCGGTCTTGGCCCGGCGGCGAAAGACGAAGAGCGAGGCCGCCGTCAAACCGAACCAGATGAAGTCCACGGAGACCACGTAGTTGAGTATCTGCTCGTACCTGCCCGAGAGCGCTATGATGACGGCGAGCAAGCCTTGCAGGACAATCGCCACGACGGGGACGCGCGTGCGCGGGTCGAGCGTGCCCACGCCCTTGAAGAAGAGGCCGTCCTCGGCCATCGCGAAATAGACGCGCGGCGCGGTCAGCATCCCCTGGCTCAAAAACCCTAGCGTCGAGATGCTGATGCCGAGCGCGATGAACTTAGCCCCGCCCGAGCCGAACGCCTGGCGCATCAGCGACGACGCGGGTGTCTCTGTCGCGGCTAGCCCTTCGGCCCCAAGGCCGTAGAGGTAGACGAAGTTGGCGGCTAGATAAAGCAGGACGACTCCGCCCGTCCCGATCAACAATCCGCGCGCGAGGTCGCGGCGCGGGTCGCGCATCTCGCCCGCGACGAAGCTCGCCGTCTGCCACCCGCCGTAGGCGAACATCACCGGCGTCATCGCCGCCCCTATCGCCGTCAATAAGCCGAGCGACACGGGGCGGTCGAGAATTGGCCCATTCAATCCGCGCGGCGAGCCCGTGAAAAAGAGTCCGCCGAGGACGAGCGCCGCGAGCGCGACCAGCTTGAGCACCATCAAGCCGTTCTGCACGCCGCTGCCCGCGCGCACGCCCAGGCAGTTAATCAACGTCAGCAGGGCGAGCGCCGCGACGGCGATTGTCCAGTCGCGCGCAGCGAGGCCCGTGACTTCCAGGAAGTAACGCGAGAAGGTGATGGCGACCGCGGCCATCCCGCCCGTCTGCGTGACGAGCAGCAAGGCCCAGCCGTAGATGAAAGCGACCGACGGGTGGTAAGCCTCGCGGAGGTAGGCGTACTGGCCGCCGACTTCGGGGCAGCGGTTGACCAGCTCCGCGTAGATGAACGCGCCGGCGAGCGCGATCAGCCCGCCCAGCAGCCAAGCCCCTAAGATCAGGAAGGGCGTGTGAACCTGGCGGGCGACGACGTAGGAGTTCATGAAGATGCCGGAGCCGATGATCCCGCCCATCACGATCATCGTCGCGTCGAACAGGCCGAGCCGCCGCGCCAGTTTGACGGCCTCGCCCGAAGCCACCTCGCCGTTCTCTTTGTGAGACTTCATCTGTGGTCGTCGCTTGGAACCCGGCGCAAGAATTTTTGGAGCGCCCAAGATTAGCACAAATTGGTAGCTAGTGAGCCTGAACGTGAGTCTATACGGGCACGGCGTTCACCGCAGAGGATGCAACTATTTCAGCGCCTTTTCTAACTTTTTAACAAATTCCTCTAAAGTAATCCCGATCGCCTGACATAGCTCACGCCCCTCTAGCACATCAAGCCGCCTCTGACCACTTTCATATCTGGGCGCGCATTCAACACCAGTACGGACAAGCCGCGCGGATGAAAGCTATGCTATTCGCGCTCCGGTTCAATGAGTTGTTGGGCTGCCCAGACAAGAAACCATTCAATTACAAATCTTCCGGTTTCAGGCCGGTGTTCTTTGCAATACGGGCAAGCATCTTCGGGCCAATCTCTTCTTTATCATGAAAGGCGAATACTACGTCAGACCAACCGGGGCGTGAGAGAATTTTATGAGAGCTGGATTCCCGTTTGATACTCCACCCAATGCGGAGAAGAGCCGCGAGGACACGCTTGGCTCTGGCGGATGACCATTGACTCATGCCGCCGCAAAAGAGATGTTCACAAATTCGCGAGCACTCTCCCCATGTTCAAGTCGGTCGGCGAGCACCCGCAATGCTAGAGCCTGAGCTTTGGCAATAGCTTCATCAGAGGATTGACCGTAGGCTAAGACACCTGGCATCTCAAGAACTTCCGCGAGCCAGCGGCCATCGTCTTCTCGCTCATATTCAACTGTAAAAGTCATCCTTCTCACCTCGGCATCATCCTATCACAAGAAGCAAAAGCGCAGCAGCCCAACGCCCGAATTGACCGGGCGCGCACACAACGCCGATAGATTCAAGTTCTCGA
The DNA here is from genome assembly GCA_963848875.1 of uncultured Acidobacteriota bacterium. Lineage (GTDB taxonomy): Bacteria > Acidobacteriota > Blastocatellia > Pyrinomonadales > Pyrinomonadaceae > QHXM01. Next base: position 1,147,647 of record CAWKFJ010000003.1, on the reverse strand, counting down.
TGAGAGCTGCGCTATTCGCGCTCCGGTTGAATGAGTTATAGGTTGACGAGGTTCATTTCTCTTGCTCTGCACTTTAGAGTATGCAAGAGGAAGGGACATGCCGAGCGGGTGTGACGAATCTTGAATGAAAGGCGCTTGCTGACGCCTCTAACAACCTCTTCGCACACCCGCCCGTTGCCTTAGCTCGACAACGACTACTCAGATGATGTCGGCCTCGGCCGACTCTACTATAACTATCTCGCAGGGCTAATGCCAGCATGTTCTTGGGGCCTTCAACTCCTGTTCGCGGAGGACTGCCATGAGTGAATACGCTGCTTTGATTGGCATTGACTGGGCTGATGCCAAGCATGACATCTGTCTCATTGACCCGGCAACGGGTCGGCGTGAGGCTTCTGTCTTACGCCATTCGGCCAAGAGTATTGACGAATGGGCGAATGCTCTGCGGGCGCGCTTTGGCGGGCAGAAAGTGGCCGTCTGCTTAGAGCAGTCGCGCGGCCCTCTGATCTACGCGCTTTTGAAGTACGACTTCATCACACTTTACCCTGTCAACCCTTCGACGCTTTCGCGTTACCGCCAAGCCTTCTCGCCTTCACGCCACAAGGACGACAAGACGGACGCCGCTTACCTGGCCGAACTGCTGGCGCACCACCGCGACCACCTGCGCGCCTGGCAGCCCGACTCGGAGCAGACGCGCACCCTTCGCTACTTGGTCGAGCATCGCCGCCGCCTGGTTGGTGACCGGACACGCATCAGCAATCGCATGACCTCGCTCTTGAAGTGCTATTTCCCACAGGTTCTGGACTGGTTCCCCTCAATCCGCACCAGTGTGGTCTGTGAGTTCCTCTGTCGCTGGCCTTCGCTGGAGCGGCTGCGCCGGGTCAGACGTGAGACGCTCTCAAAGTTCTTCCGCTCTCACAACTCGGTCAGAAGGGAGGCCATCGAGAAGCGAGTGAAGGCGATCAAAGAGGCCGTGCCGCTGGTGACAGACCGGGCCGTGATCGCCTCATCAACGCTGATGACTAGGGCGCTCGCTGCTCAGATGAAGACCACACTCGAAGCCATCCAGCAGTTCGACTCGGAGATCGCAGCGTTGTGTGCGGTCAATCAAGACTTCGCGCTGATGCGGAGCTTGCCGGGAGCTGGTCCGAACTATGCCTCACGGTTGACCGTCGCCCTGGGCACAGACCGAGAGCGGTGGCAGTCGGCCGACGAGTTGGCTTGTCTCTCTGGCATCGCACCCGTCATTGAGCGCAGCGGGAAGAGTTGTCGGGTCAGGTGGCGTTACTTCTGCCCGAAGTTCCTGCGCCAGACTTTCCACGAGTACGCCAGCGAAAGTGTCAGGCATTCGTTCTGGGCGCGGGCCTACTATGAGCAGCAACGGGCGAGGGGGAAGAGTCATCAGGCGGCGGTGCGAGCCTTAGCTTTCAAGTGGGTCAGGATCATCTACCGCTGTTGGATGACGAGGACTGCCTACGACGAGGTGAAGTATCTTGAGAGCTTGAGAAAGAAAGGCTCACCCTTACTCAACTATGCGGCCAATAATCCGGCCTGAAGGTTATGTTCTGCTTGACTCGTCCACCTCAGATGGGTTGTTAGGCGACGCTTTGGGATGGAATGTGCCGCATATTAGCCTACACCCTCCTGAGATAGTTGTCCCATTATTTTACCTTGCCGGCATTGCGTATCCTTCGACCATGCTCATCCCCCTATGTTTAGACGATTCGTTTTGCGACCAAGTAGCGGGATCGGGATCGATTATGGTGTAAGTTCCCGCCTGTAATTCAATCTCCGGTTTGCACATCCACGTATCAATATCACCTATAAAAACATTCCAAGAGCCGACTTCTTTTCCCGCACTGTTGAAAAGTTTAATGCCTTCACCGGGCGGAGTTCTTTCTGTCAAACCCCTATGACGATTATATATTTTTGTGATCATATATGGTCGGTCAATAGCAAACTCCATGGGAAATGGTGGATTACCCATGAAGGCATCCTCATTCCAGATGTTAAAGAGCATGTGTGGCGTTGGAATAGAGACCGCCGAGGTATTGACGTTTTCATGATAGTTCGGCTCGATTTTTATCGGCTCAGGCTTGCTGGCGTTGACTGAAAGATTGCGATTCTTCTCTATGGCGGGTTCGTTTACGTTTGCTGTAGTAGTTGATAATTGACTTTTGATTATTAATCCGATCATCAATATAGCAATACAAGACACCGCAATAGCGACTCCAAGTCCAAACCTTGAGACAGTAGGCTTTCGGAGTACCCCTTTTAAGGTACTAATCAGCTGTCCCACATCATAGTCCCAACGGTTATCACTGATTTCCAGAATGTTGTGTTTTGTAATAGGCTCCAGTTCCTTCGGCAAATCTTGGGGGCGGGGCGCCGCTGCCCCATTAACTAATACTGGGAAAACAGGGATATTCCGATCCAGTGCGTTAGTAATCTCTACTCGCACAAAGTCTGTCGGATCATCTATCCGACGGACAAGACCCTCAATACTACCCAACCAACGCCTGCCAATCACTGCGATCAGAGCATCGCATGAACCGACTGTTTGCTCAATTACTTTAGTGAAATGCTCGCCCGGGCGAATAGTATAAATATCCATGAATACTTGCTGAGCACCAAACTGATTGACCAAGGCATCACGTAATCGCCCAGCGTAAGGTGCGGTATCTTCACGGCGATAGCTAATGAAGATTTTTGATTTATATGTGGTAAGTTTCAGAGAATTTTTACTCATCTTCACTCCGAGTAGTACCTGTATTCAAGCTTAATCAAAGGCCAAGAGATTTAGTTGTTCCAATCCGGGCAGCGCCTAGACATAATGGCTGACAGAGCGAAAGAGGCTTGTCCCTTCACCGACGTGGATTATGCTGTGAGTGTTCGACCAACCACGGCACAGAGCCACCATGAAGGAGACAAGCCATGCCAAAGTCTATCATGTACGTCGGCCTCGATGTCCACAAAGATTCCATTGATGTCGCCACTGCCGATGAAGGCCGCACGGGCGAGGTCCGCCACTTCGGGCGCATCAATGGTGACCTTGATTCTCTCGTCAAAGTCGTGCGCAAACTGGCCCGAACGCGCAAGACCCTCCACTTCGTCTATGAGGCCGGCCCCTGCGGCTACACCGTCTATCGCCACCTGACGCTGAAGGGCTACGCCTGCGTGGTCGTCGCTCCCTCGAAGACTCCTCGCAAGAGCGGAGATCGAGTCAAGACTGATCGCCGTGACGCCATCTCCTTAGCCCGGTTGGAGCGAGCCGGGGAACTGACAGCGGTCTTCGTCCCCCGCGAAGAAGACGAGGCGATGCGCGATCTCTCCCGCGCCCGTGAAGACGCCATGTACGCTGAGCGCCGAGCGCGCCAGCAACTATCCGCTTTCCTGCTCCGCCACGGCATCCGCTACGCAGGCAAGAGCGCCTGGACGAAACCGCACCTGCGTTGGCTCTCTGAGATCAAGCTGCCTTCACCCGTCCAGCAGGTCGTCTTTCAGGAGTATGTGGATGCTATCTCGGAAGCGGCAGAGCGCCTCGCCCGCCTGACTGCACAGATCACGACGCGACTGCCTGCATGGCGCATGGCTCCGGTGGCCGCGGCCTTGCAGGCGTTGCGCGGCGTCTCGCTCGTCACCGCCGTCACCTGCGTGGCCGAGATTGGCGACCTGAGGCGTTTTGAGAACCCGCGCCAACTCATGAGCTATCTCGGGCTGGTGCCTTCGGAGCACTCCAGTGGTGCGCGCCGCCGCCCCGGCCAGATCACGAAAGCGGGTAACTCTCACGTCCGGCGCGTACTGGTCGAGAGCGCCTGGGCTTATCGGTTCCCAGCAAGAGTCACGCGCATCATCCAACTCCGGCAGGAGGGCTTATCAAGGAAGGTGCGAGAGGTGGCGTGGCGTGCGCAACTACGACTCTGTGCTCGCTACCGACGACTCTCAGCCAGAGGCAAGCTCAAGCAGCAGATCGTGACGGCCATCGCCAGAGAACTCTCAGCTTTCATTTGGGCGATAGCCAGGGAGGTGCCTGTCGGTTAAGGAGTCGGAACGAACAAGGGGGCAACAGGATAACTCAGCACAGTGGCAGAGGCCGCGACCACGATCAGGGGAGAATCTTCGAGGGCGTTAGGAGCCACACCGCTTGCGGTCTGATGCTCGGGCCTAGATCGAAGTAGCTCCCCAGGACGAACTCAGGCCCGGTGGTAGCCAACCCACGAATATCAGCAGGATCAATCGTCGCTTTGGAGCTGAAGGCCGCGGCCTCTGCCACTGTGCTGAGCTTGATACGAGCTATTGAATAACCCGCGGCTGGTGAGCGGGGACGGGCGGAGTCTTTTCTAGTTGACTTCTGTCAGCCATATCAACGCCCGAATTAACCGGGCGCGCATTCAACGCCGATGGATTCAAGTCTCGCGGATGAAAGCGATGCTATTCGCGCTCCGGTTGAATGAGTTATAGGTTGACGAGGTTCATTTCTCTTGCTTCGCATTTTAGAGTATGCAAGAGGAAGGGACATGCCGAGCGGGCGTGACGAATCTTGAATGAAAGGCGCTCGCAACGCCTCTAACAACCAGCCTCGCACGCCCGCCCAGCCTTTAGCTCGACAACGAACTCTCAGATGATGTCCCGTCAAGCGGACCCTACTATAACTATCTCGCAGAGCTAAAGCCAGCATGTTCTTGGAGCCTTCAACTCTTTTCTGCGGAGGACTGCGATGAGTGAATATGCGGCGCTGATTGGCATTGACTGGGCTGATTCCAAGCATGACATCTGCCTCATTGATCCTCAGACGTTGCGGCGCGAGGCATCTGTCTTGCGCCATGCGCCCGAGGCCATTAACGAGTGGGCATCTGCTTTACGTGCGCGCTTCGGCGGGCACCAGGTCGCCGTCTGCCTGGAACAATCTCGTGGGCCGCTCATCTATGCGCTGATGAAGTACGACTTCATCACGCTCTACCCGGTCAACCCCTCGACGCTCTCCCGTTACCGCCAAGCCTTCTCTCCTTCACGCCACAAGGACGACAAGACGGACGCCGCTTACCTGGCCGAACTGCTCGCGCACCACCGCGACCACCTGCGCGCCTGGCAGCCCGACTCGGAGCAGACGCGCACCCTTCGCTACTTGGTCGAGCATCGCCGCCGCCTGGTGAGCGACCGGACTAGAATCAGCAATCGGCTGACCTCTCTCTTGAAGTGCTACTTCCCGCAGGCTCTGGACTGGTTCCCTTCCATCCGCACGGCTGTGGTCTGTGACTTTCTCTTGCGCTGGCCTTCCCTGGACACCCTGCACAGGGTGCGACGTGCGACGCTCGTTCGATTCTTTCACACGCACAACTCGGTCAGAAAAGAGGCCATCGGGAAGCGGGTGGAAGCGATCAAGCAGGCTGTCCCGCTGGTGACAGACCGGGCCGTGATCGCCTCCTCGGTGCTGATGACGAGGGCGCTCGCCTCTCAGATGAAGACCACACTGGCGACCATTCATGAGTTCGACGCAGAGATCGAAGCGTTGTGCGCGGTCAACGCAGACTTCGCGCTCTTGAAGTCACTGCCGGGAGCTGGGCCGAACTACGCCGCCAGGCTGACCGTGGCGCTGGGCACAGACCGTGGGCGGTGGCAGTCGGCCGACGAGGTGGCGCGGCTCTCAGGCATCGCGCCGGTCATCGAACGCAGCGGGCAGAGTTGTCGGGTGAGGTGGCGCTACTTCTGCCCGAAGTTCCTCCGACAGACGTTCCACGAATATGCGGGCGAAAGTATCCGGCATTCCTTCTGGGCAAGAGCTTACTATCAGTCACAACGTGCGAAAGGTAAGAGTCATCAGGCAGCTACCAGGGCGCTGGCTTTCAAGTGGATCAGAATCATCTACCGATGTTGGCAGACTAGGACTGCCTACGATGAGGTGAAGTATCTCGACAGCTTGCGCAAGAAAGGTTCTTCGTTACTCAGCTATGCTGCGCAGAATCCGGCTTGAAGGTTATGTTCTGCTTGACTCGTACACCTCAGATGGGTTGTTATGCTGCGTTCTGGAGCTAATCGGCGCAAGGATTTCTATAACTTGCAACTACGAAGACTCAGTGCAAAAAATAATCGGTCGTAGCCTTTCTTCTCAAAAAGATTGACCCATTGCCAACGCTTTAAACGATCCGGTACATCGCACTCTTCTAGCTTCAATGGAATGATGAATATTGAACCTTCGGGCTGCTCTTCGGCCACATCAAGTGCATAGCTAATCTCCTTCTGAACGTATCCGCTCTTACTGATGGCCTTTTTTGATAGAGCAACAATTACAATGTGACTATTTCGTACTGCTTTTGGTATCTCTTTCTCCCATACCTGTCCAGGCAGCAAATCTTCTTCGTCTAACCATGGATAGTAGCCATCATCTCGCAAGCGCATATGAAGGTCCCGGATTCTTGGCTTATCCTCAGAGGCATGGCACAGGAAAATCTTTAGCCTTGAAAATAGTCCTCCTCTGGGGATAATAGGATTAGCGATAGATACTCCGCTAACTTGAGCTAGCAGATCTAACGGAGAAATCAGTACATATTGTAGGCTTGAATAGTCAACATCTGTAATCGTAAAAACTCTATCGAGCTTGGTTATTGCCAGGTAATCACGAAGCATGGGCCGAGGGCGATTCAATAGAAATGTCCCGCCCTTACGCATGCAAGCTGTGAAACTCTCAACTAGCGTTCCAGTACCCGCAGAATCTACATAAATACAACTTGATAAATCCAGAATAATTTCTTTAAGCCCATTTCTAATGAGTGTGGAAAAAAAGGGCTGGCTAAATGATACTGTCATCACATCACCAATGGCAATAGTCTTGGACGCGAGGAAAACAGCTTTACCTTCTCCAATATGTACTTTGAGGAGGCTCTCCATAACTGGATCACATACCATAAGCTAGCTTCATATACAAAGCAGAAATCTTCAAAATAGAACCTGCTCCGCGAAGCAGCATAACTAAGTAATAGACTCACTAAACGGGGGGTTATAACACGCCCTTTAGTGAGCATAATACGCGGCGGTTTGCGATTTCCTTCAGTAATTCCACGCTCTCCCGTGATTATCCTTCCTTGTCAGGTGCATTAAAGGTTAGCGTGAGGCTAACGAGAAAAGGCACTCATTAGCGAGACGTACGAGGAGCAGACGCGGGCGCACGATATTCCCGTTGAAAGGTGGATGTCAATAGTCGCCGTTTTAACTTTGTCCGGTCTAAATTTTTGTGCAGAAATCGCACTTGCACAAAACTTGACCGTTTAGAGACTAGCTTGTGCAAAGCCGAAGTAAGTCGCTACCGCAGGCGGTATTGACTATCATTTAACCAGCCTGTTGTATCTCCTCAAGACCTCGCGGAGGCGGTCGTGCGGGAGGGCGTAGACGGTGTTGCCGTCAATGCCCTTCATCGTCTCGGCGGCGACCATCGCGTTGACGATGGCCTCTTCGGTGGCCTCGACCGTGGCGCGGAAGAGCGGGTTGATTCTCTCGTTCGGCAGCATGGTGAGTTGGGCCGTGCCCTCGGTCTTGCCGGCCTCAGGGTTGGCCGTCGAGAAGGCGATGAAGATGTCGCCGGAGGAGTCCTCGCCGCGCCCGCCCATGACGCCGACGGCGAGCGAGACGCGCTTGATGATGCGCTTCAATTGGTGCGGCAGGAGCGGCGCGTCCGTGGCGACGACGACGATGATGGAGCCCTGGCCGTCGTCCGCCTTGCCCTTCTCCGGGCGCAGGTCAGCAATCTCCTTCCCGACAGGCACGCCAGCGATTCGCAGCAGATCGCGCCGCCCGTAGTTGGCCTGCACCAGCACGCCTACTGTGTAGCCGCCCTCGTCCGTCTCCAAGACTCTCGAAGCAGTCCCCGTGCCGCCCTTGAAGCCGTGCGCGACCATGCCTGTGCCGCCGCCGACGTTGCCTTCGGCCACCTTCCCGCCCTTAGCGTTGTCGAGCGCCTGAAAGACGTGCTCCTTGCGGACGTGAAAGCCGTTGATGTCATTCAGAAATCCGTCCCAGGTCTCGGCCACGACGGGCAGACTGAAGTCGCCTGAGTAGCCCTCGTCCGTGCCGCGCCGCGCGTTCCACTCTATGACGGCGTCGCGGACCACGCCGACGCTGTGCGTGTTGGTAATCATGATGGGCGTGCCCAAATTCCCGGACTCTTCGAGCCAGGTCGTGCCGGTCATCTCGCCGTTGCCGTTCAAAGTGTGCCAGGCCGCGAAGAGGCGGCCACGAAAATTCTTTCCCTGCGGCAGAACCGCCGTCACGCCCGTGCGGACTGGGCCGCGCCCCGCGACCAACTTGCCTTCACCGCTGACGAGCGTCGTGAAGCCGACCTCCACGCCTTTGACATCCGTGATGGCGTTCAAGGGGCCGGGCGCGCCCTCGAAAGGAACGCCCAGGTCGCGCGCGCGCGGTTTGTCTTGCGCGGGAAGGCTGACGGGAACGAGAAGCAGGACGAGAAAGGCGAGGAGTTCGGACAGAACGAGTGTCTTGCTCATTCACAATTTCCTTTCGAGTGGGTCGCGGCAATAAAGAAGAAGGCGGAACCCGTTCGAGCCCCGCCCTCTTCTTTACAGCCATGCTCGCGTGCGCGTCAATCCGTGAGCAGTATGCCGTCGCTCAGCATGATGCCATCGGTGAGCACGATGCCGTCGCTCATCAGGAGACCATCCGTCAAGACGATGCCGTCGCCCACCACGACGCCGTCGCTGACGAGCAGCCCGTCGCCGCACATCACGCCGTCGGTCATGAGGATGCCGTCGCTCAACATGATTCCGTCGCTCAACATGATGCCGTTGGTCAGGACGGGGCTGTTGGCGAAGATGACGCCACCGCTGTAGAGGACTCGGTTGCTCGCCTTCACCGGCTCGCCGCCGATGCTGACAGACTGCGTGAGCGTTTGGAGCGTCACGTTCGGCCGGAAGATGTGGTCGCCGGCTTTCAGCCTGTCAGCCTTCGGGACGATTGCTCGCGCCATTTCGACAGCCAGCGCGGCGTTGACCTGGCCCGCGCCCTGGCTGATGAAGCTCTGCGTTTTGCTGATCCACTGGGGAGCCTGTAGGGCTTGGGCTGTGCGGACGAGGACAGTCTTGGTCAGCAACGGGGTGAGAGAGCGGTTGGCTTCGAGCATCTGGGCGACGACGCCGGAGACGACGGGGGCCGCGAACGAAGTGCCCGAGTAGCGGAAGTAGAGGTTGCGCTGGGCGCTCGCGGAGATCGGCTCGACGATGCGGTCGGCGTGGTCGTGTGCGGTCGCGGGGTTGTCCTGCGACATGGGGGCGACGAGGCGGCGGCCGGGCGCGACCACGTCGGGCTTGGGCAAGTGGTCAAACTGCGTGGGGCCTTTGGAGGAGAAGGTCGCCAGGGTGTCGTCGGAGCGGCGCGCGGTGCCGTGCGTGTCGGTCGCGCCGACGGTGATGGCGTAGGGGCTGTTGCCGGGGCTGTTGATCGCGCCGTAGACGAGGCGATAGATGGGGTCGCCGTTTGCGTCGTAGCCGGTGATCTGCTCCCTGCGGCCGTTGTTGCCGGCGCTGCACACGACGACGATGCCGCTTTGGGTGGCGCGCGCGATGGCATTTGAGAGCGGGTCCGTGCGGAACGACTCGCGCACAGGCGTCCCCAGGCTCATGTTGATGACGCCGATCTTGTACTTCTTCTGGTTGGAAATGGCCCAGTTAATCGCGTCGAGCACGGCGCTCGTCGTGCCCGCGCCGTTCGCGTCGAGCGCCTTGAGGTCTATGAGGTGCGCGCCGGGGGCGATGCCGGCGTAGGCCCCTGCGTAGCCGTTGGAACCGGAGCCGGAGCCGGCCGCCACACCCGCCACGCCGGTACCGTGGCCCGAGCGGTCGCCGTCGCTCATGATCAGGCCGTCCGCCAGCATGATGCCGTCGCTCATGATAAGACCGTTCGAGCGCGTTGAGCCTGCGCCGCCCGTGAAGTTGACGGAAGCGACGACGCGCGACTTGCCGTTCTTGACGAAGTCTGGATGGTTGGCGCTGATGCCGCTGTCGATGACGGCGATGCCGACGCCCTTGCCTGTGAAGCCTGGAGCGCCCGCGAAGCCGCGCTGGACGAGGTCCGCGCCGACAGCCTCTTTCGTCACGTCCATCTGCGCTCGGACGCGCCGGTCGGGCGAGACGTAGACGACATCTTCGCGCGCGGCGAGTTCACCGAGCGCCGTGGCGGGGACATCCGCGATCATGGCGTCAAGGGCGTCGAACGCCTTGCGCTTGCTCCCGCCTTTGGCCTGGATGGCGTTGTCCAGCGCGCCCGTCGGGCGGCCCTTGGTCTGGACGATGACACGCACGGTCCCGCTCTTGGCCGCGTCCAGATCGGGCGCCAGCTTGCGCTCGCCGCGGGCGGGGCGGTTCTTCTTCGGCGTCGCGGGCGCTGCCGAAACGCTGTAAGGAAGAAGAGAGGTGACGAAGAGGGCGAGAGTCGTGACGAGAGTGGCGAAGCGGCGCAGCATGGCGATTCTCCTTTGGCTGTTAAGTTCAGGTTGAAGATTTAATGAGCGCGACGTTTGAAGAACACGGGAGTCGTCCATGACCTTTCCCCTCTCCCGCTTTCTTCAATCATCTGCCCCCTCTATTTACAACCGCTGTGCCAATTCGCCTGGGCCACTCTGCTTCCGACTTAAACTCAATTATCTAAACACTTCACCTCTTCGCAGGGCGCGGCCGCCGATTTTTCGCGCCGGGAGTCAGAACTGATACTTCCTTCGCACCTCCTTTCCGCGAAACAGATTTTCTTCGGATTTCCGCCGAAAAACTGTAATAGGCGCGAGGTGCGAACGAAGTATCTTTTTTGTTTAGCAGGTATCCACCCGGAAGGACTTGATGAGCAAAGGTGGGTTCTGACAGCTTTGGACAACAATTCTACAGCGGACACAGTTAAAGTGACGGCATTGACATTCACCTCCGAGCGGGAATATCGTGCGCCCGCATTTGATCTGCGCAGTCCCGCTGCCGAGTCTTTTTTCGTGAGCCTCGCGTCAGTTGCGCGGTACAGTCAGCCCTAGGATGTAGGACGGAAACACAAGGGAGTTTGGAATGAAGGTTCACTACCTGGAGATTGTTGCTTCGGATGTAGATGCTGTGTGTGCTGCCTATGAAGCTGCGCACGGCATCAAGTTTGGTTCAGTTGATCCGCTTCTTGGAGGCGCGCGGACGGCTCCACTGCCGGATGGGGGCAGCATTGGCGTGCGCGGTCCCTTGCGGGAGACGGAGGAGCCCGTCGTTCGACCGTACTGGCTCGTGGATGACATCGAAGCGGCGTTAGATGCGGCAACCAGGCAGGGTGCTCTCGTTGCGCATCCCCCGCTGGAGATTCCGGGAAAGGGGACGTTCGCGATCTATATCCAGGGAGATGTGGATCACGGGTTGTGGCAACTATGATTTCCGGCCTCACAAGTCGCTCAACCCGACCCCGCGATAGCATTGCTTTCATGCTCGTCTGCTCCGGTTTGGTAGAAGGCTGCTCGCGCGGGGCGGGTTATAGGTCGTTCCAACAGAAGAGGAGGACTTCATGGGACACAACTCTCACGTTCATATCGCTACCGTAGAGAACATATCTCACAACTACACCCTCATTGACCATCACGACATCAACGGCAACCCGGAGATTATATTGATCGCTACCCATAATTGGAGTGATCCGGGACATGCAAACATTTACAATAATCACCACATCGGTGTTTGGTATAACGCCTCGCGGGGGAAGTGGGCTGTCTTCAATCAGGATCAAACAGCCATGCCGGTTGGAGCTGCCTTTAACCTCAGCATTCTAAGTCGCACGAATTGGTCATTCATCCATCCGGTGACGCGCAGTAACACGGTAAGCCACTCTACTTACATTGATAACCCGCTCACGAACGGAAAGCCTAATGTCGCTGTGTTCGTGACACCCTTATTCATGATCAGGTTTAGCCCCCCTCTTAGCCCTGGGATTTACAACAACCATGCGCTCGGCGTCTGGTACGATACTATTGCATCGAAGTGGGCCATCTTTAACCAGGACCGAGCTGAGATGCCGTTTGGTGGTCTCTTCAATGTCGAAATAGTAAGCCCGGAGAACTACCCGTCCTTTTATGAGCACGTCATCTACCACGTTGCAACGAGTTCGAATACCCGCCTGAATTACTCTTATTTCAGCATTCTAAATGGCGACAATACTCCCGAGATGGGGCTTATCGTCACGCAAAACTATAATCCGAGAGGCAGGGGTGGCGCCTACAACAATCACGCCGTTGGTCTCTTTTACAAAGCCGATATAGGCAGATGGGCTGTTTATAACGAAGACCTAACCCCGATGCCGATAGGGGCTGGCTTCAATGTGCGCGAATAAACTTCCGCCAAACGCGCCGCCCAACAAATCATTGCACCGGAGCGCGGGACAGCGTGCTTTTCAACTAACTTCATCCGGCGATGCTTGAATGGTGTTCGCCCGCGCCCAGTGAATTCAATCGTTAGGCGGCTTCGCTAAACTTAATCGAGGAATGGGTGTCGTTATGCGGTGTGAAAGCCGTCAAATCGAAATAACCGCGCGGCGTGTGGAGATATTTGCCGATGGATGAAGAAACCAACAAGACAGCGCAGCAACAGCAAGTCCTGCAATTTATGACGACCGAGCATTTCACTTTGCAGACAGCGCGGGCAGCGACGGTTGCCGAAGCAAACGGGCGGGCAGCTTTGTTCATCAGCGCTGTGTCGAGCGGCGTGGTTGCGCTGGCCTTTATCGGGCAGGTTTCGCAGATGGGCGAGGTCTTCTTTTTGTTCGCGCTGGTGCTTTTCCCGTCCTTGATTTTTCTCGGTTTCGTTACCTTCGACCGCGTTTTGCAGACCGCGCTCGAAGATTGGATTTACGCTGCCGAGATAAACCGCATCCGGCATTACTACGCCGAAATCGCGCCCGAAATGAAACATTACTTTATCGAATCTACGCACGACGACGCGCCCGGCGTTTTGCAGGCAATCGGCATCAAACCGGCGACGTGGCAATATTTTCTGACGGGTTCTGGAATGGTGGGAGTCATCAACAGTATTCTCGTCGGCGTGTTCGCCGGAATCGTTCTGCGGTTTGGCGTTTCACTGCACATCTACGCCGCTGTCACTATCGGCGCGGTGGTTTCCGCCGTCAGCGTCTGGTTGCATTACAAACATCAGATACGCAGATTTACTGAAGTTGGCGAGCGAATGAAAACGCACTTTCCGAGTAATGAAAAAAGAGAGTCGTAATCGCGCCGCCGTTAGATGGAACGCAGTTACAGTCCAGCTTGCTCACCATCGAGACTGCCCATGCACATGCATACGGAGAACGGCATCGCGAAGCAGAGAAACTGAACAGGATGAGTGACAACCCAATGGCGGCTACCGGCGATCTGAAATTTCGGGTCATAGGTGAGGTCCCTGATTGGAAGGGGCGCTCCCCCGAAGAACTCAAAGCCATGCACGACCATCTTGAGCGACTCAAGCAACTTGGCATTGAGGCAATCGAGGAATGAGTGCGGCTCGTCCATCTAACTATTCGTTCAATAGGCTTTTTGTGAATCGAGAATTCGCCGGAGTGAATAATAAGGAAGGCATGACTTCATCAGCTTAAGTAACCTAAATGTCGAATAAATTAGACACAAGTGGCTCTATTTATTATGCGTCAAATGTAAATGAAGCTGTGCGTGTTGCTAAGAAATTGCGACAGGAGGGAAGTTACGATTTATTTCGCGGGCAGATTCGTAACTTCCCGGTGCAACCCGGCCTGTTTCGCGTGGGCGTTGATCGAATTGATTCAATCAACAGATTGAATCAATTTGCAGATTGGGTACATCAAATACCAGAGCTTCAGTCTTTACATTCGGACAAGGACGCGATCTTGGCTGTCGCGCAACATTACGGAATTCGAACGACGTTGCTTGATTTCACGGCCAGCCCTGAAATGGCCGGATTCTTTGCAACAGATGGAGAGCCTCCACCCGTCAAGAATGAGGAATTCAGCCTGAGCTGCATCATCTGTGCTAATCGCCTAAGGCTAGAAGAATCGTGGAGTGACATAAACGCTCGTGCTCGCCAGCAGTTAGGGAACGATCTGGTGCGAGTAATTGAGATTGATGTTAAGAATCTTTGGAGATTACAAGCTCAAAAAGGGCTCTTTATTGATGTCCGAGTCGAACCGAACCTTCTTGAAATGTTCTCTTTCTTTTTCCGCATACTGTTTCCTTTTAATGAGCCTCTGAAAAACATTCGGCGCACTTCGGTTTACCCTGAAAACAAGAGTCACTTGGAGATTCTTCTTGAACAATACTTCTACAGGGAAAACTTTACAGCAGCTCTATTACGCTTGAATGAGCTACTAGGGCCTCCAATTTATGCCCCTAAAAAGCCATTTCGTGGTAAGGAAGCTGCGTTTATCAACAATACTCTACCGCCTAGCCATCACAGTTGGAACAGTAAAATGCTAGGGGGGTGGAAAGTTGAGCCACATGAGAGTTTCAATACTGCCGTATCATCAAAGTCAATTCGTTTACGTTTTCGCGCTGAAGAAGACCCAGCAATACTGGCTTCCAGAATCCGCAAGCAGATTCTTAGAGCTATAGAACGAAGTACCGATCTGCGAGAATATTCAATAAAATGGGAGGTAATTGACGTTAGGGGCGAAGTGTTTAGGGTAGATGATGAGGCTACTAATCTGCTGGAAGATGATACGTTGCCTAAGATTGCTGCTTCTAATCTCGTCTCACTTATTTGGGACGGGATGAGACGGTTGCCATTCTCGGACGAACAAATCGCATCCGGTATTGGCAATTATTTGGCGCTTGCCAAATACGATCATGCTGCTAAACAACTTTATGGTAGAACGTGCGGAATAGAACTCAGCAGCGCAGGAGCTCGCACGAGAGCCTTTGCCTCAGAGCAAGGAATTATACGATGTATTAGGGATGATATGTTTGAATTTATTACCCTTGACCAACGTGAGACAATTCAGGAGTCAAGATTTGGGATCGCCTATGAGTTCATGGCGATACTCATCGACCCCTCCCGGCTATTTGAGTTCACAAACTTGGTTGACTTGTTTGCTAAGGA
The DNA here is from genome assembly GCA_963848875.1 of uncultured Acidobacteriota bacterium. Classification (GTDB taxonomy): domain Bacteria; phylum Acidobacteriota; class Blastocatellia; order Pyrinomonadales; family Pyrinomonadaceae; genus QHXM01. Next base: position 1,132,579 of record CAWKFJ010000003.1, on the reverse strand, counting down.
GATCATCCCCAGCCAGGTACTGATACGACTTGAGGGCGATATGATCTTATTTTCTCCGGCTCAGCTCGATATTTTGGGGAACGATTGACTGCTGATTTGTTGTCAGCCTGCGCTAGAGATAAAGAATCAGGAGCGAAATAAAGAGAGCAATAACCAAATGGATAACAGAGCGAACCGGTGAGCAAATCGCAAATGCCGAGGCTGAGAATGAATTGGTGCGCACTAAAGACACCGGGACGTTGCAGTACGAGTTGTACTTCAACAGCGACAACACCGAGTGTCTTGTCTTTGAGCGGTACCGCGACTCGCAAGCCCTCCTGGATCATCACAAGAATCTGGGGGACACAATGGCCGCGATTCTTCAGACGTGCTCTGCGTCTGGAGAAGTATGCGGCACGCCTCGCCCGGAGCTGATTGAGAAGCTCAAAGATTCGCCCGTTCAGGTCTACACACCATTTCTGGCAAATTAGGTGACTCGGGAGGATGTAGTTGTAGGCTGTTCCTGCGCGCCTGCGTAACAATTCCTTCAACAGGCGTTATGCTCTTTTCTATCCGTAAGCCCAGAAAGGATTCATACTCTTGACTCCAATAATCGCGTTCTTTCTCGGCGTCGTCCTCTCACTTGCCCTCGTTGTTCTGGCACGCATGTACCCGCCAAGAAGAGAAAGGCTTATCTATGCCGTCGGCCTCGTTATCACGGCCCTCATCTACGTTGTCTTTGGGGTGGCGGGCGGGGCGAGCACGCAGTGGCTCGGTCTTGAAAGTCTAGGCTTCTTGCTCTACGGTGCTGCGGCCTGGGGCGGGCTTCGGGGCCGGCCCTGGTTACTCGCGATGGGTTGGGCCGCGCACGTCGCCTGGGATGTCCTATTGCACCTGAGTGGAGCCGGAGCTGAATACACGCCACATTGGTATCCGTGGTCATGTGTCAGCTTTGATCTAGTGATAGCCGGAGCCGTACTGGCATCGAGCAGGCGAGAGGCCGCGGACTTGCGTGGCACAGCATAACGACGGCATGCGCCCAACCGCGAATAGCATTGCTTTTATGCGCCGCTGGCTGTGGGACAGTTTATCTTGATAAGATATGTCTATGTCTACGATGTATTGCCCTCAGTGTGGTCGAGACCTTGAATTAGATAGCGACGTGCGTTTTTGCCGGTACTGTGGCCTCCCGCTGAGTGATACAAAGGACACGCTTCGTGGTTATACGGAAGTCAAACGTGAAGGATATAAATATACTAATCTGAGTTATATCTTGCTCCTTGTTCTGTTCTGGATTCAGTATTTCGGCTTAATACCGTGGCGCTCTTTTTGGGGTGGCGATTTTTGGTTAATCTTGACTGTCGGTTTTATTTTCGGTCTTTGGTTCATGGGTAATTGGGTTGTGGATAAGCCGGCCAAGTATGTCAAGAACAAAAACCGTGAGGAGCCTGCGGAGCTGACTCCAAGTGAAAAGGGTAGCCCAAGTAGAGCATTGCCTCTTCCACAGGGCGTGCCCATTCCGACCGTCGATAAACGTAATATGAATACAGCAGAAATGGTCAGGCCAGCTAACGTGGTCGAGGATACGACGCGGCGGCTGACCGGCCGGCATTCCTCCGATTAGGTTTTTTGTGCCAACGTCACGCGGCATAACAACTCATTCAACTGGACTCGATTGGAGGCTGCATTTCATCATCTTATAATTCTAAGGTGGTGTGGCTTTCGCTCGCCGGTTAATTTGGGCGTTGGGCGCTTGCTTATTATTGGTTATTGTCTAGACTTCTCGCGTCATCCCATCTCACCACTTGAGGAGAAGCATCATGTTGAAAAGAACTTTGTCATTCAGCTTAATGGCTCTGCTGCTTCATGCTACTAACTCAATGCCAATCTCGGCCTTCGCCCAAACAGGTCAAAGGCAATCGCCTGTCGAGAAAGTCAAAGCCGCTGTTGCCAAGCGCGGCACGGGTAAGAAAGCCCGTGTGACGGTCAAGCTACAGGATGGATCGAAGTTGAAAGGATACATCAGCCAAGCAGCGGACGATTCCTTCACACTGACAGATGCCAAGACCGGACAAACCCGCATCTTAACTTATGGCGAGGTAACTGAGATCAAAAAGCAAGGGGGTCTTTCACTGGGTGTGAAAATCGCCATCGGGTTAGGAATCGCTGTCGGCGCGCTGGCGCTCCTGTATGGAATCGGGTGTGGCAATGATCCTTATTGTTGAGCAGCAGATATTTGTTAGAGAAGTCTCTGATGAACATCGATTTCTATGTTATTCCACGCTCGGGCGTTAGAACTCATCGCATATGTCAAAGGCCAAACTGTCATTCGAAAGCTCGATCAAGGACGCTGAGGATCTGTTGGCACACTTCGATGCCATGCCGAAGCCGCCACCCCCAAATGCTGAGGTTCTCAAGCGTGCAGGCTTGGTTATGGCTCTTACTGCCTGGGAGACTTACGTGGAAGATCGCGTCCGCGAAGAGGTAGCACTGCGGTTGCGCGTGGTAGATGGTAGCTATGTCGGGAAGTTCGTTCTTGCTCGGCTGGAGGAAGGGCTGAAGCGTTTTCACAATCCCACCGCAGAGAAAACACGCAAGCTATTCGCCGATTTTCTGGAAGTTGATGTTACTCAAAGCTGGGAGTGGCACAACTTTGACCGCACCAAAGTAAAGAAGACGCTTGACGAGCTAATTTTCAGACGAGGAGACGTAGTCCATAGGTCGAAAGTGATTGTGGCTGGTGCGCCGCCACAGCCTCACCTTGTCAAGCGCGATGACTTAGAGAGATCTATTCGCTTCCTCAAGTCCCTCGTTGAGGCAACAGACAAAGCGTTCATCGGAAAGTGAGTTCTAACCCTTCGTTCCAGCGGACTGTCTTCGGCAGCCGCTGAACTCATACGTTAGAAAGCGAGGCAGCGCGGTTGTCCGTTAGCAATTCAGACAACCGCGCCGCCGTTTGTGTGTTAGGTGGTCGGGGTTGGTGGCGTGTTGCGTTTGCGGGTTAGGCCGCTCTTGCGGTCGCTCTTGCGGGTGTAGCCGAAGGCTTCGTAGAGGGCGCTGTCGGGGCCTTCGGTCGGGTCTGCGAGGACGCCGGCGACGACGAGTTGGGCTTTGGCGAGGAAGTCTGCGTCGGCGCGGTCCCGATTAGCCATCGCCTGTCTGAGTTGGTCTTCGAGGTCGTCTATTTGCTCGCGCGCGGCGCGCGATGGCTGGGTGGCCGCCTGGAATTGTGCCAGCGTCATCCCGCCAAAGCTTTTGTTGGGCGCGAGGGTCTCCCACGCGTTGACCATTCTTTGCATTTTCTGTTCGTTATCTCTAGGGCCTGTGGGCATGATGTGAAGATTCCTTTCTCCGGCGCTTCGAGAGGCGCGCGGGGTTGGCTGAATAGTTGGCGTGCTCGTGTGAGGCACGTCAGGATGCGAGGAACAAGGCCGAAGGGTGGCGACGCGTGCCGCGGCTGTCCGGGGAACGCGATTTTGTTGAGGGAAATCGTATATTTCCGCAGAAATACGCGCCCAGACCGGGCGATTCTGTCACCGTAAATCCCAAATTTCAAGCCCGAAGTTGCGAAACCGTGGCGAAGTTGCGCGCAACTGAGGCAAAGTGGCGTGTAACTTGGCCGAAGTGGGGCGCAACCGAAGCAAAGGCGCGCTCACCCGAAGACAAGTTGGGCGCAACTTTGCTTAAGTTACACGCAACCGAGGCAGAGTTGTGCGTAACCTTATTTAGGTTATGCTCAACCGTGGCGAAGTTGCACGCAACTTCGCCACGGTTGAGCGCAACTTGCAAGAGCTTCGATTGCCTGAAAACTCATTTCCGGCGGGCCGGCAACTTCGCGGGTAAGTCAAGATCATCGTCAACTAGAACATCCATACTGACACCAGCTACGCGAGCATACCGCAAGAGAATAACCAGCATCGGCTCGCCTTTGCCCGTCTCGTACTTTGAGATTTGCTTGTAGGATATCAGGTCCTCGATTCCGAGACGGTGAAGCATTTCCGTCTGAGACAGTCCAAGCGCCTGCCGTATCTGTATCAGCTTTTCGGCAAGACGTTCTGGCTTCAGACGCGGCTTCGTCCCCATCAGGCGCGGCCTCCCGATGGGACACAAGACACTCGACTATTGTAATTATCGCCAATTGCCGATAAAATGCTCTGGCTCAACTTTGTCGCCGTGAGAATGAACCTTTCATTCCGAACGGCGCTGCTCATCTCTCAGCTTGAGGGTTTGAGCCGTCGCATTAGCCGTTGCCAGTTTTTCAAAGATGGACCGCGCGCATCATAGCACGCTTTCTTCACCCTATGTCCTCATCGTCAAAGGAATTGTGCCAATGAAAAGAAGAGAAGAGTACAGGGCCAAAGTCACAGATGACAGCGGGCTGACCAGAGGCCGTGTCCCTTGCCCGCTGCTGCAAGAGATAGGCGCGCGGCCCGGCGACCACCTGATCTTTCGCCTGGATAAATCCGAGCAGGTCGCCGTGCTCCTTGTGCGCGCGAGAAGGAAGCCAGGCAAACGGAGTAAGCGCCGCTAACAATTTTGTCTTGCACGCCTGCTGACAGGGTGGAAAGCGGGCTGTGCGGAAGGCCGCCGCGTGAGCCGCTTGCCTGAGAAGCGCGCAGCGGCCTTACTCTGCCCGACTTTTTCAACAAAGCCCACCCGGAAGGCTGCGGCATTCGTTTATACTCTGCTTTATGACTAGAGCACGTAACGCGACCCTGGACGACATTCCCATTCTGGTTGACTTGATGCAGGAGTTTTACGCCGAGGCCGATTACCGGCTGGATAGGCAGTGGGCGTCAGACAGTTTCCACACGCTCCTGATGGATGCCAGCCTCGGCGCTGTGTGGATCGTCTTCCATGATTCCGAACCCGCCGGTTACGTCGTGCTGACTGTTCGATTCAGCATGGAGTATGGCGGCCTCGACGCCTTTATTGATGACCTCTTCATCCGGCCGGGCCACCGTCGTCAAGGTCTGGGGCGCGTGGCGCTGAGGGCGCTTTTCGATGAATGCGAGAGGCGTCGAGTGCTCGCTGTTCACGTCGAGGTGGGGCACGACAACGTGGCGGCGAAGGAGCTTTACCGCAGCTACGGTCTTGAGCAAGGCGATGACGGCCGTCAGAAGCTTACGGTGCGGCTCGCCGACGGAGTTGGCTACGCCCAACGCCCAAATCCGGCTTAACATCAAGGGTAAAACAATGGCAATGACTCGCCTTAGACCGCTTTGCAAGGCAAATCATTCGTTGTGGACTCGTGTTTGCCTACTTCATCAGAAAAGGGCGAAGAGTGTAACGAATCCGTCCGGGGCAGGTGTTATGAAGAAGCAGAATTATTATCCAGACACGGAAGAGGACGCCGAAGCGACGCTCGTCGAGCCGCGTTTCAACGAGGAGGCGAAGGAGGCCGCGCGCCCCGTCGTGCCTCTCAATCAGGTTACCCAGGCAGATTTATACGCAGCAGGTCCGGCGCGACGCGGCGGGAACAGCCGGCCGCCCGTACTGATATTCGTGCTGGCGGTCGTCGCAGTCGCGGCCGTTGTGACTGCCGCCGCCCTCTACCGCAGCGCCAGGACGACTGCGACCTCGCCCGCGCCGCAAACCGTCAACGAGACGACAGTCGTTGCGGAGCCTGAAGTCGTAGAGCGAACGCAGGAGGCCGAGCCCGAACCTTCCTCAGTCACTCCCGCCAGAGAAAATGGCACAACTGCTTCGGCGCAGCCCGCGCGCGAGGCTGGACCGCGGAGCGAAGCGCCGACGCGTGAAGTGCGCGAGGACAGGGTCAGCAAAGACGACGAGCGCCGCATGAAGGACGAAGAGAAATCGGCCGGGCGTACACGCAAGGAGATGAAGAAAGAGGCCAGGCGCGCGGAGAAGCAGGGCGACAAGCGCGAGGAGACCAGGCCCAGGCTCGTCGGAATCTACACGGAGCGGCGCAAACCTTAACCGCGTTTACTGCGCGCGCAGAATCGCCAGCGGCTTGCGCGTCAGCGCGTTGAAGCTCGAAGCCAGACCGACGATTGTGACGAGCGCGGCCGTCAGCGCCACACCGGCGAGAGTCGCCACTGGCGAGAAGGCCCACGGGATTTCCAGGACGAAGCGCGCCACCGCGTAAGAAAGCGCCGCGGACGCGACCGCGCCCACCAGCCCCGCCACCAACCCCAGCAGCCCGTACTCGACGAACAGCATCGCCAGCAGAACTTTCCTTTTCGCTCCGAGCGTCTTCAAGACTGCGACCTCGTAGACGCGCTGAAACTTCGTCATCGCAATTGAGCCCACAAGAATCAGCACGCCGCACAGCAGGACGAAGCCGCCGAGGAACGTCACGGCCAGCGTCACGTTGTTGAGAATGCGGCTCAGGGTGCTGACGACTTCGGCCACGTCTATGACGGAGACGTTCGGGTACTGGTCTAACAGCGCACGCTGGAAGCGCGAACGCTCCGGCTCGCGCGCGGGGCCGTTGACGGGCGCGATCAGCATCTGCGGGGCGTTCTCCAACGCGCCCGGCCGGAACAGCACCATAAAACCCGTGCGCGAATTCCGCCAGTCCACGCGCCTGACGCTCGTCACCTTCGCCGTCAGCTTCCTCCCCGCGATGTCGAACGTGATGCGGCCGCCCACGTCCAACCCGACCAGCCCGCGCAAGCCCTCTTCGATGGAGACCTCCGGCTCTGACGACGGCGCGGCGTCCCAGAAATTTCCGGCGACCACAGTCTCGTTCGCCTCCAGGCGCGGGCGATACGTCACCACGTACTCGCGGCCGAGCCGCCCGCGCTCGCGTTGCATCTCCCCTTCGTCTAGATCGACCGTGCGATTGTTGATCGCGTAGATGCGCGCGCGCACCGTCGGGATGAGTTCCGGCCGCTCGCCCGTCGCCGCTGTGAGCAGTTCCTCGACGCCCTGCCTTTGGTCTGGCTGAATGTCAATCAGGAACATGTTGGGCAGGCTCGTGCGGCGCGCGCGGTCAATCTCGTCGAGCAGTCCGGTTTGCAGCGAGTGTATGGACATGATGACGAACGCGCCGAGGCCGACGGCCATGACGATGACGCGCGTCTGGTTGCCTGGGCGGTGGAGGCTGCTGACGGACTGCCGAAGCGTGAAGGAGCGGAAGCGGCGCGCGCGCCGGACCAGAAAGATGAGCGCGAGCGCGGCCGCGTAGAGCGCCGCCGAGGTCAGCGCGAGTCCTGTCACGAAGTAGAGACCGACCAGCGCGTTGCCCGCCTGCCAGGAGGAGAGCGCGACGAGCCCCGTCCCGACGAGCGCGCCCGCGGCCCAGCGCAGCCAGTCCGGCCCCTTCTTCGTGCGCCCGCCTTCCTCCTCGCGCAGCAGCATGTTCGGCTTGATGTGGCGCACGCGCAGGAGCGGCATCAGCGAGAAGAGCACGGAGATGAGCAGCCCAAGGCCGAGCCCCTGGACGACCGCGCCAGTGGTCAGCGCGTAGCTCATGTCCGGCGGCAGGCTCGCCGCGAAATAGCGGCCGACCAGAAGGAGTGCGCCCTTTGCGAGCGCGACGCCGAGCAGGCTTCCGGCGAGCCCGAGCGCGACGACCTGCGCCAAATACGCTGCGATGATCTGGCGGGCCGTTCCGCCGACGCACTTGATGACGGCGATGGCCTGCTTCTTCTGTTCTATGAAGACGCGCGTCACGCTCGACACGCCGATGCCGCCGAGCACGAGAACTATCAGCCCCATCAGCGACAGGTAGTTCTCCGTGCGCGCGAACTGCTCGCTCAAGTTCTGCTGCGAGTCCTTGTAGGAGTTGACGGTGACGAGCTGCCCTTTGAGTTCCGCGCGCAATCTGGCGACGAGCGCCTCGAACTCGCCCTCGCTCGTCTTGAGAAGAATCCGGCGGCGCGCGCGGCTGCCGAATCCGACTAACCCTGTCGCTTCGACCGCCGAGCGCTCTATGAAGACGCGCGGGCCGAGCCGGAAGCCGGTGCCGCTTCCCGGCTCGCGCTCGATCACGCCGCGAATCTCGAAACTGGACTCGCCGATCTTAATCGAATCGCCCAACCGCAACTTCAGACGTTCGAGCAGGAGGGGCGCGACGACCGCGCCGCCGTTCTTGAGCAGGTCGTGGCTGAACCGCGCGCCGCCCGCGAGCGTGAAGTCGCTGTAGAGCGGGAAGGGCGGCTCGATTCCCTTCAACTCGACCATCATCGCCGCCGCGTTCTCGGCGTCCGCGGGCCGCGCCATCGTGTTCGCTTCAATCGTCTCCGTCCTGGCGAGGACCGCGGGCGGCGTTGCGATGCGCCCTATAACTTCGAGCGCCTCTGGCCGCCACGGACGGGTCGAGTCGAGCTGCACATCGGCCGTCATGAGCTGGCGCGCCTCGCCCGCGACCGAGCGGTTGACGTTCTGCACGGTCGAGCGCAGCGCCACGATGGCCCCGACGCCGATGCCTATGCACAGGAAGAAGAAGAGGAGCCGCCGCCAGGACGAGCGTATCTCGCGGCGCGCCATGCGCAGTATGAACTTCACGGCCGGACGGCCTCCAACTCAGGGGCTGCCGTGCCGTCGCCCGCTTGATTGTCAGAGTCGGCCGCGACACGGCCGTCGCGTAGCGAGATGCGGCGCGAAGCCTCCTGTGCCAATTCGTGGTCGTGCGTGACCAGCACCAAGGTCGTTCCGCGCCGGCGGTTCATCTCGACCATCAGGTCGAAGACGTGGCGGCCGTTGCCCGAATCCAGATTGCCGGTCGGCTCGTCGGCCAGCATGATGGAGGGCTCGTTGCCGAACGCGCGAGCGATGGCGACACGCTGGCGCTCGCCGCCCGAAAGTTGTGACGGGTAGTGGTGCGCGCGCGCCACCAGATCAACGTCCTTGAGGAGCTGCCGCGCGCGCCTCTCCGCGTCGCGCAGGCCCGCCAGCTCCATCGGGACGAGTATGTTTTCGAGCGCCGTCAGCGAAGAGATGAGATGGAACGACTGGAAGACGAAGCCTATCTTCGCGCCGCGCAATTGTGCCAGCGCGTCCTCGCTCATCTCGTTGATGACCTGGCCGTCGATGCTGATGCGCCCCGAAGTCGGCGCGTCGAGGCCCGCGATGAGGCCGAGCAGCGTGGACTTGCCGCTCCCCGAAGGGCCGACGACCGCCACGAACTGCCCGTCCGGGATGACCAGATCGAGCGAGTGCAATATCGTTAAGCTCTCGGCCCCTGACGGGACCGTTTTGGAAACCTTGTATAATTCGATCATGAGAAAAAATCTGTCCGTCCTCTTACTCGCCCTCGCCGCGCTCGTCACGTCAGCCTGTGGCTCGGGCGAACCGCGAAACGCTTCTGGCACAAATGCGCAAACGACGCCTGCGCCTGTGGCGACCCCGTCGCCTTCGCCCGAAACGAGTCTACCGAAGATCGTCGCTTTCGGCGACAGCCTGACGGCCGGCCTGGGCTTGCCGGCGGCCGAATCTTACCCGTCCGTGCTGCAAAAGATGCTGGAACAGGATGGGTACAGATACGAAGTCGTCAACGCGGGGGTTTCGGGCGACACGAGCGCGGGCGGCCTGCGGCGGCTCGACTGGGCGCTCGAAGGCGACGTGCGCTTCCTCATTCTGGAGTTGGGGGCCAACGACCTCTTGCGCGGCCAGCCCGTCAGCGAGATGAAAAATAATCTGGCACAAATCATAGAGGGCGCGAAGAAGCGGAACGTGGAAGTCCTGCTGGCCGGGATGTACGCGCCGACCAACGCGGGCGCGGACTATCAGCGCGAAGTTCACGAAGCCTTCCAGTCACTGGCGCGCGAGCACAAGCTGACGCTCATCCCCTTCTTCCTAGACCGCGTGGCCGGCATCGAGACGCTCAACCAGCCGGACGGCATACACCCGAACGCGCAGGGCTCGCGCATCGTCGCCGAAACCGTCTACAAGGCGCTCCGCCCTCTGCTGGATAAAAGAGAACAGTAAAGGGTAAAGCCCGCAGGCGCTCTCCCCTTCGCCTGCGGGCTTTACCTGACGGCCGCCCAATTACGCTAAGCGAGGGTGACCGAACTCAATTTCAACTCACGTTACCAGCGCCGATTCTTGTTGCGAATCTTGTAGGTGTAGACGGCCGCGCCGCCGCCGCCGGCAATCGCGCCGATGAGCGCGCCCTTCTTGCCGCCGATCAGCCCGCCGAGGAGGGCCCCGCCGAGCGCGCCGCCCGCGGTCGTAATCTTGTCGCGGTGCTTCTCCCAGAAGGAGCGGTCGTTGCGCCGCTCGTAATCGTAATAACGGCTCTGCGTGGTCCTGTTGCTGCGATACCTGTAGCGCGTCTGCGCTGCCGCCGGCATCGCCAGCGCCGCAAGCAAGGTCAAGGATAAAACGGTCGCTAAAATCTTTTTCATCTCCACCACCTCCCGGCCCAGAATATGAGCAATGATTGTGCCAATCCGTGAGGACGGCGCTCGCGCGGGTTCTGGGCCTGCCGGCGGTTCCTATAAGGTATAGCCGCCCGGCGGCGATGTAGCTTTTGGGATAAGGCTGTGAGGTTTTAGAGGGTACACTGCATGACCCAGTCGGTCTGCGTGTCCGCGCCGAGTTGGAAGACCTGCTCGCCGACCGGCGTGAAGCCCCACTTGCGGTAGAAGGCTTGCGCGCGCAGGTTTTTTTCCCACACGCCGAGCCACATGACGCGCGCGCCCGACCCGCGCGCTTCGTCAACGCACCTCTGCATCAGCGCGCGGCCGACGCCGACGCCGAGCCACTTCCGCACCACGTAGAGTCGCGCCAGCTCCATAGGGCTCTCGCCCGTCACACAGCCGGGCGTCTCGCCTTGATATAACTTTGCGTACCCGGCTGGCTCGCCTTCGACCGACGCCAGCAGGAACGTCGCCTTCGGGTCGGCCAATTCTTCGGCCAGGCGGGTGGGCGTGAACGCCTGCACGAGATAAGCGCTCATGTCTTCGGGCGTGTTATCGGCGGCGAAGGTCTCCACGAAGGTGCTCGCGCCCAAATCTGCGAGCACCTGTGCGTCGGAGGAATTGGCACAGCGGATTTCAACTTCTGGGTTCATCTTGAGTATGGCGGCGGACCATTTTGTCGAGCAGGTTTTCCAATATCTCGTCGCCGTCCTCGCAGAAGCCCGTGTGGACAGGGGACGCCTGTATGACGGTGCTGCGCGGGGCGACGAGCCAGTGAAAGCGCGAGCGCGGCGGCAGTAAGCCTATGGGGCCGGCGGCCGCGCCGCCCTCGCAGATGGCTGGGATGGCTGCCAGGTGCTGCTCGATGGTCGCGGCGTCGAGCAGCGGGTCGAGCGCGGCGAGCCGCTCGCGGTCCAACTCTATCTTAGCCTTCAGGAAATTTTTTGACGGGCAGGAGACGATGACGCCCGCGTTGATGAACTCCTCACGCTCGACTCGCGGGACGACGCGGATGACCGCATAGTCAAACGGACACAGCTCGGGCATCGGCCGCCTCCTTTACGAAGTCGCGCGGTGGCGCGAGGCGCGTCAGCAGATACTCCGCGTAAGCCTCGCGGTGCTCGCCGGCGCCATTGAACCGCGGCTCGGCGGCCAGCCATTCGGCAGGGACCAGGCTCAGCAGGTCGCGCACGAGTTCGGGCGTAACCATCGCGCTCAGGCGCGCGTCCGTCTCCTCGATGGCCCCGGCGAAAGGGAGCAGGACGTGTTCCTTAATCTGCGCGAACCTGCGACGGCTGCGCTCCACGTAGTCCGTCCAGTCGTGGTGGAAGAAGAGCGCCGCGCCGTGGTCTATCAGGTAGAGTCGCTTGTGCCAGACGAGCATGTTGGTATTGCGCGGCGTGCGGTCTACGTTGGTCGTGTAGGCGTCGAGCCAGACGATTGCCGACGCAAGTTCCGCGTCGGGCCGATCGATGACCGGGTCGAAGCTGATCGAGCCCGGCAGGTAATCGAGCGCGAGGTTGAGGCCGGCGCTCGCCCTGATTAAGTCCTGTATCTCTGGGTCTGGCTCCGTGCGCGCCAGCTCCGGGTCTAACTCTACGAAGACGATCTCTGGCACGGGCAGGCCCAAGGCGCGCGCCAGTTCGCCGACGATCACTTCGGCGATAAGCGCCTTCGGTCCCTGCCCCGCCCCGCGGAACTTGAGCACGTAGAGGCCATCGTCGTCCGCCTCCACGATGGCCGGCAGGCTCCCACCCTCGCGCAGCGGCGTGACGTACCTAGTGGCCCTCACCGTCCTCAGATTCATCCGCAGAGGATACACCAAGTCTTAACTCAAACCTTGAAATTTTCGGTAGCTGGTCAGTTCGGATTTGAGCCTCTGGAGCGTCAGACTCACCGCAGAGACGCAGAGAGCGCAGAGGTTGCGCAGAGAGTTGACTCAAGCCTCTGCGCCCCCTCAGCGTCCTCTGCGTCTCTGCGGTGAGCTTCGACTTTCTTATCCCTCAAGCCCAAACTGAACCATTACGAATTTTCTGTAGCGACTCGCGGCCTCGTCGAAGGCGCGCATTTCCGCCGCGTTGAATTTCCTGAAGGGGCTGGGGGTGACGACGACGGTCTCTTTTTCAAACGCGCGCTTCCAGGTTCCTACGACCTGGCCGTCCGCGACGATCACCGGGCTTAAGATGCCGTGCCCGTAGTGGGCGGGGTCCAGGACGGCGCGGCGGTCTTTATAGGCAACCGTGTACTCGTCATAAGCCGGCAGCAGATGAACGCGCGGTGTCCTGCCTTTGACCACAGACGCAGACGCGGCGAGCCAGTAGACCTGACCGTCAATCTCCTCCCGCACGAATTGCGACTTGACCATCTCAAGGCCGGCCCTGGCGTCGGCGGCTTTGAGCCCGGACCACCACGCGAAATCCTGCAACGTCGCCGGGCCGTGGCTCTTGAAGTATCGCGCGGCGAGTTCGGCCAGCGCTTCGTCGCGCTCAAGCATCCGCCCCGTGGGCGGCGACCACTCGTCGAGCAACGCGAAGGTCTGCTGCCTGCCTTCCCGCGCGCCGAAGCAGAGAAAGCCGTCCTGCGCCAGCCGCGACAGGATGTGCAGGCCGCGCCCGCCCGTGGTGGAAATCCGCGCCGCTTCCAACGCCTCGTACGCGGAATTTCTCGTCAACCGCTTGCCGCCTTCGAGTGCGCGCGCCAACGCGTTCCGGCTGCGCGCGAATGCGGCTTCGTCCAAATCAAACTCTCGACGCAGGCGGCCGGCGCTGCCCGCGACGACGCGCGGCGTCAGCAGCCTTAACATCCACCGCACGTCCGCGGCCGCCACGAAATGGAGCGTACCGCGCATAGGCCAGGTGCGTATGATCTCTCTGTCGGCGATTGCCCGCTCGACTTCCGCCTCGACTGCCGCGCGCATTCGCAGGCCGATGGCCCAGAGCGAGCCCAGGTAGTCCTGCGCCTGAACTGCGCCCAGCCAACGAACGACCTCGCCCGGTTTCTCGAACGAAGTCCCCACGATGCTCTGGCTGGCGAGGCGCTGGCGCGCGATATCCATACGACCGCGAATGCTACCACAGTCCCGGCCGTCTATCTCACGCGCCTTATCTTGTCCCGCGCGCGCCGAATGCTTTATGCTCGCCGTTATCATTCATCGGAGGACACATGAAACTCAAGAGCGCTTGCAAGCTACTCTGTCTGGCCCTGCTCGTCGCCGCCTGCTCGGCAACCGTGCGGGCGCAGGTGACGGCCATCAGGGCGGGCAAACTGGTTGACCCGGAAACTGGCACAGTCACCGCCAATCAGGTCATCCTCGTCGAAGGCCAAACGATTAAGGCCGTCGGCCCGGACCTCAAAATCCCATCGGGCGCGACCGTCATCAACCTGTCCGACCGGGCGGTGCTCCCCGGCCTCTTCGACGCGCACACGCACCTCTGCATGACCACGCGGCGCGAGCGCGACGGCGGTAACTACTACATCACGACGCTGCTCGACTCGAACGCCTACCGCGCGATTCAGGGCGTGGCCAACGCGCGCTCGATGCTCGACTACGGGTTCACGACCGTGCGCGACGTGGGCAACGCGGGCAACTACGTTGACAGCGACTTGCGTCGCTCGATTGACCAGGAGTTGGTTCCAGGGCCGACCATCATCAACGCAGGGCGCATCATCGCGCCCTACGGCGGGCAGTTCCAGATGCAGCCGGACAAACCCGGCCTCGGCAACCCCGAATATTTTTACGCGGACACGCGCGACGAGTTGAAGAAGGCCATCCGCGAGAACATTCACTACGGCGCGCGCGTCATCAAGATCGTCGTGGACGACCAGCGCTACATCTACTCTGTCGAGGACATACGCTTCGTCATAGACGAGGCCGCGCGCGCTGGCCTCAAGGTCGCGGCCCACTGCTGGACGGCCGCCGGCGCGCGCAACGCGGCCGAGGCCGGCGTCGCCTCCATAGAACACGGCGTCGAGATGACGGACGAGGCGATGTTGATCGCCAAGCGCAACAATGTAGCGCTCGTCCCGACGCCCTTCACGGAGACGGACGCGCGCACCTTCCGCACGCCGGGGGCCAACAAGCGCGTCAACGAGCTCTGGTTCATAGACCCGGTCAAACGCGCTCACCAGGCAGGCGTCACACTCGTCTTCGGCCCGGACGTGATCTTCGCCACAGCGGAGTACCCGCGCGGCCGCCTCTCGATAGAGACGATTGACAACTGGGTCGAGGCGGGCGTGCCGGCGCGCGTCATCCTGCAAGCCCTGACGACGAACGCGGCGCGGCTCCTCGGCGTCGAGAAGGACCGCGGCGCTCTGCGCCCAGGCATGAAGGCGGACATCATCGCGACGGCCGCCAACCCCCTGGACGAAATTGGCACACTTAAGTCAGTAAGCTTCGTCATGAAGAACGGCAAGGTGTTCAAGCAAAGCAAGTGAGCCGGGAGACTACAAAAATCATGAGGCATCCGAAAAGCTCTGTCGTCATCATCCTGTTTCTCATCGCCGTCCTCGGCGCGTCCGAGAGCTTCGGCCAGACAAGGCGGCGCGGGGCGCGCGCGAAGTCCACGGCGTCCAGGGCCGGCGCGAAGGCGAAAGCCCCTTGCGCGTCTTCGGCCGTCACGACCACGCCTTCGGGGCTGACCTACGTCATCACGCGGCGCGGCACGGGCCAGCAGCTCAAGGCGGGCGACGTGGTGGCAGTCCACTACACGGGCCTGCTGACAAACGGAATGAAGTTCGACAGCTCCCTGGATCGCGGCGAGCCGATAGCGTTCCCCCTGGGCGCGGGCCGCGTGATTAAAGGCTGGGACGAAGGCGTCGCGCTGTTGCGCGTCGGCGACCAGGCCACGCTGATTATCCCGCCGCAACTGGGCTACGGGGCGCGAGGGGCGGGCGACGGGGCCATCCCGCCCGACTCGACGCTCATCTTCATCGTCGAAGTCGTCGGCGTGCAGGAAGCGACGACGGGCCGTTAGCGTACTCGAAATAATGAGTGTGAAAGTCAGGCGCTCCGGGATTGACGGGCTGGGCGTGTTCGCGCTCCGCCCTTTCAGCGCGGGCGAGGTCGTGCTGCGGTGGAACGTCTCGAAGCGCGTGTCGAGGGGGCAGGCGTCCGGCCTCCCGGACGCTGAGCAGAACTACCTACACCCTTACGACGGAGAGTCGCTCGTCGTGGTGCAGCCGCCGGAGCGTTACGTCAACCACTCGTGCGACAACAACACGTTGGTGAGAGACTTTTGCGATGTCGCCGTGCGCGACATACTGGCCGGGGAGGAGATCACCAGCGACTACGAAGCGGACGGCGCGGGACAAAAGTTCGAGTGCCGCTGCGGCTCCGCGAAGTGCCGCGGATCAATCGGGAAACATGTTGCTTGATATATTCGACCAATCACTGTTCCTGGTCGCACGCCTCGTGGAGCGCGGCGACCATGACGACGCCTTGCTCGTGCTCCGCCCCTGGGTCGAGACCCCGCTCCCGTTCTTCCAGAAGATGATCGCGTGCGTCAACACGGCGGCTATTTACGCGATGAAGAATCAGGTCGGCGACGCGCTCGCGTGGTACGACCGCGCGATAGAGCACGAACTCCCGCACGGCATCTTCTTCGCGGCCGAGCGCAAGGCCGTCTACCTGGCCGAGCAGGGCCGCAACTCCGAGAGCCTGGCGATTTACGAAGGCTTGCTGTGGGAGCCTTCGTTGAAAGAAGAGGACCGCGAACGCATCCGACAAAACGTCTCGACCTTGAAAGCCAGGTCCGGCTGAGCAAGTACGACTCCTCATTCACTCCTTCCTTCGTGGCGTACCTGGAACCGGCGGCCCCGGCCGCACGTTAATGACGAGAGGACTGCTCGAAAAATTCTGGAAGGTCTTCTCATGAAAAATCTAGCACTCGCGCTGTTGCTCACTCTTTGTTGCTCCGCGGCGGCGGCCGCGCAGAAGGTTGACCTGGAGAAGGAGCGCGCGGCGCTCCTTGAGGTTCACAAGACAGACCGGCGCGCTCACTTCGAGACGGACGTGGAGCTGCTGCTCAAACACTCTGCGGAAGAGTTCATTTACGTCGGCAATGGGAAGATCAGCCGCTCGACGCGCGCCGAGATGAAGAGCAGCTTCGAGGACTATTTCAAGAACGCGAAGTATTACGAGTGGGACGACGTGGAGCCGCCGATTGTGAGGATTTCGGACGACGCCAGCATGGCGTGGATGATAGTCCGCAACAAAGTGCGGCGCACGCAGAAACTCGACAGCGGCGAAGTGAAGGAGCGCGCGTTCGTCTACGCCGGCATCATGACCTACGAGAAGCGCCAGGGCAAATGGGTCCGCATCGCCAACGTCTCCACGTTCGAGTAGCCGCGCGGGCGCGGACTACCTTGCGGCGTCCAGCACGTCGTGGCGCGTGATGATGCCTGTGATGCGGCCGTACTCTTCGACGAGGACGGCGGGGCTCTCTTGCAGCCGGCGCGTCACCTCGGCGGAGCTGGCGTCTACGTCCACTATCGGCAAGCTCGCCTCCATGACGCGGCTGACGGGCGACTCCAGGAGTTCCCTGTCGGCCAGCACCTTCGCCAGCAAACGGTTCTCCCTAACGGAGCCTATGGAGCGGCCGTCCTCTAAGACCGGAATCTGCGTGATGCTCAGGTCGCTCATTTTGGCCAGCACCTCGCTGACGCGGTCGCCGGGCTCGGCCGTGACCAGCGTCTCGGGCGCGCGCGCGGCCTTCGTGCCGCTGATGAGGCCGGCAGTGATCTTCTGCGGTTCGAGCAACTGCTTCTCCTTCATCCACTCGTCCGAATGGAACTTGGATAGATAGTGCTCGCCCGTGTCGCAGACGATGAAGACGACGAGCGCGTCCTCGTCCAGGTCGCGCGCCACCCTGAGCGCCGCCGCCAGGTTCGTCCCCGTAGAGCCACCGCAGAAGATTCCTTCGAGGCGGCCCAGTTGTCTGGCAAGCTCGAACGATTCGCGGTCGGTGACGTTGATGACCTCGTCCACGTACTTGATGTGTACGTTCTCAGGGATGGTCTGCTGGCCGATGCCTTCGACCAGATAGGGCGTGGCTTCGACGAGTTTTCCAGTCTCCTTGTAGGTCTTGAAGACCGAGCCGTAGGGGTCCGCGCCGATGACCTTGATTTTGGGGTTCTGCTCCTTGAGGAAGCGCCCCGTGCCGGAGATGGTGCCGCCCGTGCCGATGCCGGCCACGAAATGCGTGAGGCGCCCTTCGGTCTGCTCCCACAATTCCGGCCCCGTCGTGCGGTAATGCGCTAAGGGGTTGGCCGGGTGGGAATATTGATCGGGGTAGAACGAGTTGGGCGTCTCGGCGGCGATGCGCTGGGCCGTGGTGACGTAGTGGTCTGGCGTGCCCGGCTTGGCCGCGGCGGGCGTGACGACCACGTCCGCGCCGAGAGCCTTGAGATAGCGGACCTTTTCGACCGAAGCCTTATCCGTCATGACGAAGATGCAGCGGTAGCCCTTGACGGCCGCGGCCAGGGCGAGGCCGATGCCCGTGTTGCCGGAGGTGGCCTCGACAATCGTGCCGCCGGGCTTGAGCGAGCCGTCGCGCTCGGCCGTCTCGACCATGCTGATGCCGATGCGGTCTTTGACGGAGTAGCCTGGGTTCATGCTCTCCATCTTCGCCAGCACCGTGGCCTTGAGACCCTGCGACAGGCGGTTCAGCTTCACGAGCGGCGTCCGCCCGATGAGCCCCAGAACGTTTTGGTGAAAGTCCATGGAAATCTCCTAAAATGATGAATGATGAATGATGAATGATGAATTATAAGACAATCCGCTGTTAATTCATCATTGGTCGTTCATGATTCATCATTCCTTGTAAGAGATGATGAGTTGCTGGGGCGTCGGGGCGAGCTGGTGCAGCTCGCTTCTGGCGAAGCCCGCGCGGCGGAACATCTCCTCGAACTCGCTGAAGGTGTAGGCGTCGCCGCCGGGCGTGCCGCCGAGCATCACCAGGCTGAACATGGCAGAGGGCGGGGGCGACACGCGGTCTTCGTTCGGCACGAACTCGACCGTCACCGCGCGCCCGCCCGGCGCGAGCGCGGCGTGGACTTTCTGCAAGAGTTCGACGCACGTCTCCGCGTCGAAGTGGTGCAGAAAGTTGGTCAGGAGCGCCACGTCGTAAGGGCCGCCGAAGTCCACGTCGAAGGCGCTCCCAGCGATTGTGCTGTGCCGGTCGCTGACCCCAGCTTTGCGCGCGTTCTCCTTCGCCACTTCGAGCACGTTCGGCCAATCGACGGCGACAACCTCTGCGTCCGGGTTGGCCTGAGCGACGCTGATGCCGTACATCCCGTGCCCGGCGGCTATGTCCAGCACACGGATTTTGCGCCCGGCCTCCATCCCCATCTTCTGCGTCATCATCTGCGCGGGCATCATCATCATCGGGGCCATCGCGCGCGCGAACTCGACCCAGACGGGGTGCTCCGGCGCGAGGGTGCCCTCTTCGGGCAGCGCCGTGCCGCCCTTGCGGACGGCGTCCGTCAACGTCTCGAACCCCTTCGTGAGCATGGGCGAGAGCAGAAAGCCTATGGCGTCGCCCATGTACCCTGGCGAGCGTTTGTCGAGGAAAACGGCCGAATCCTGAGTCAGGCTGTAAGCCCCGTCCTCTTTTTTGAGGAAGCCCAGGACGGTCAGGTAGTCGCAGAGAATCCGAAGCCCTCGCTCGCTCACCTGGCGACTTTCGGCCAGCTCAGCGGGCGTCTGGTGGCCTTCGCCGATGGCCGTGAAGACATTCAGCTCGACGGCCGCCTTGACGGCCGCGGAGCGCTGGTAGGCGTTGACCGTCTCGAAGAAAAGGATCGGCGAAGGGCCCGCGTGTTCGGTAGACATGGATAATCCTCCGGGGTGCGTGAAATAAGATTGCTTGGGGAACTAGCTTGCCGCGCGACATCATACAACATCCGCGGCCGCACCGTACCGCGCGCGCCTCGCGGCCCTCAAATCGGGGTGCAAACCGCAAATTATTTTGCTGCTGGGGCGTCTCTGGCGTGAAAAATTTAACTTCGGGCCGCGGGCGAAAAAATTGATGCCGCGGGATGAATTTTTTGGTTGTCTACGGACGTTAATTCGGCTATAGTGCACGCCAATCAAGACCGCGGTGAATCCAAGGTCTTAGTGGTTGCTGGGGTGAGGACAGTGACCACACATTAGAAAAGGCGCTGAGCGGCCCCAAGCTGCTCGCGCCTTTTCGCTTTTCCGGGATATTCCGCGCCGCGCCCCCAACTTCACTCATCGCCGGACAGGGCAGCGTGCGGCAGAACGCTGAGCGGGATGGGGTCAAGGAAGCGCGAGACGACGGGGAAAGAGTTGCCGTCCGCTCCGCCGCGGTAGGCGTTGAGCGGGTAGACGAAATAGAGCTGCCGCTTGGCGCGCGTCGCGGCGACGTAGAGCAGGCGGCGCTCCTCCTCCAAGTCCTCGAACTCGTCGGCCGACCGCACAGAGGGGAACCAGCCGTCCGTCATCCAGATCACGAACACAGTGTCCCATTCGAGCCCCTTCGCCGAATGCACGGTCGAGAGCGTCACTTCACCCGCGCCGGCGCGTACACGATTGTTCGACTGCGCCGCGTCCGAAGGGTCCATCGCCACGTCCGACAGTAATTCTGCCGAACTCTTGTACCGTTTGGCGATGACCTGCAAGTGTTCTAGGTCGCGCACGCGCCGCGGGTGGTCGTCGTACCTGGCCCGCAGGATGGGTCTGTAAAAGCGGAGCACAGCGGAGAGCTGCGCGCTCGGCGACCTGTTCTCGACGAGGCCGCAGAGCACGCGCGCCAGCCTGATGAGCTGTTCCTTGTAGCCGGCCTTGGCCGGGAAGCGGTGCAGCTTCTTGAACAGCGCCTCCTTCGCCCGCGACGCGCGGAACTCTTTGCGCTCGACGCCCAGGTAGTCGAGTATCTGGTTGACCGTCGCGTCGCCGATGTGGTCGATCAGCTTGAGGGCGCGGAACCAGGAGAGCGTGTCCGAAGGGTTGACGACCAGGCGCAGATACGAGAGCGCGTCCTTGACGTGCGCCGACTCCGCGAACTTGAGGCCGCCGAACTTGCGGAACGGTAGCCCGTGCGTGCCCAGCTCTATCTCCAAATCGAACGAGTGTGAGCTGGCGCGGAAGAGGACGGCGATTTCGCCCGCGGGCGTGCCCTCCTCGCGCAGCTCCTCAATGCGTTCGGCGACGAAGCGTGACTGCTCGTTCTCGTCGCGCGCGCTGACGGCGACGGGCGTCGGCCCATCCGACACGCTTGAGAAGAGGCGCTTGGCGTAGCCCTCTTTAACGTCGGCGATGATGGCGTTCGCCACGTCGAGGACGGGCTGCGTGCTGCGGAAATTCTCTTCGAGCTTGATGACCTGGGCGGCCGGGAACAGCTCCGGGAACTCAAGCATGTTCCTGTAGCTCGCCCCGCGGAACGAATAGATGGACTGGCATTCGTCGCCCACGACCGCCACGTTGTCGTGCGCGGCCGTCATCAATCGGACGATCTGCGCCTGCAACTTGTTCGTGTCCTGGTACTCGTCCACCATGATGTAGCGGTACTGCTCCGAAAGTCTCTGGCACAATTCCGGCCTCGCTTCGAGCGCCTCGCGCAGCCGCACGAGCAGGTCGTCGTAGGTCAGCATGTGGCGCGTGCGCTTGAACTCCTCGAAGGCCGCGTACATCTCTTCGAGGGCCGGGCGCTCGTCCAGGAAGTGCGGGTACGACAGCCGGAGCACGTCTTCGAGCGGGAGGACTTTGTTGACCATCATGCTGAAGATGGCGCAGACGGTGCGCTTGCGCGGGAAGCGCCGCTCGCGGGCCAGGCGCATCTGCCGGCGCAAGAGGTCGATTAAGTCTTCGGTGTCGCTCCCGTCGAGCACGGTGAAGTTGCGGTTAACTCCCGCCTCTTCGGAATACTTTCTGAGCACCGAATGGCCTAGGCTGTGAAAGGTGCCGCCAGAGACGCGCTGGCAGCGTGCGTCTGCGAGCGCTGCGGCTCGCGCGAGCATACTGGTCGCCGCGCGCCGCGTGAAGGTCAGCAGGAGCACGGACTCGGGCCGCGCGCCCGTCTCTACCAGACGAGCCACGCGGTAGACGAGCGTACGAGTCTTGCCCGTCCCGGCCCCCGCGACGATGAGGAGCGGCCCCTCGGTCGTCGTCACGGCCCGAAGCTGCGCCTCGTTCAATTCCCTTTCATAGTCTATCCCGCGCGCGAGTCGCGGCTGCGGCGTGACGCGCTTCAAGACGAGCCGCGTGCGCGTCTGCGTCGGCACGGCCTGACCGAGTTCGAGCGCGCGTTTGAAGGTGTTCAGCTCAGCCGCCAACTCCTCGCACGTCTGGTAGCGGCGCTTAGGCTCCGTGGCGAGCGTCTTGTCGAGGATGCGCTGGAGGTCTGGCGGGAGCTGTGACTTGACGGCGTCGCGCAGGCGCGGCTCCTCGTGGAGGATGGCGTGCATCGTGTCGATCTGGTTCTCGCCCACGAAGGGGCGCGTGCCCGTCAGCATCTCGCAGAGCACGACGCCGAAGCTGAAGATGTCGCAGCGCAGGTCAACACGCTGACCCAGGAGCTGCTCGGGCGCCATGTAGTTGATCGTGCCGAGGACCGCGCCCGATTTCGTATTAACACGCACGAGCGTCTCCTGCGCGCTGTCTGCCGGGAGCGTCGGGCGCTTGCGGCGCGCGACGAGCTTGGCGATGCCGAAGTCCAGAATCTTCGCGTAGCCGTCGCGGCTGACCATCAGGTTCTCCGGCTTCAGGTCGCGGTGGATGATGCCGGCCTCGTGCGCCTTACCGAGCCCGCCGACGATCTGGAGCGCGATCTCCAGCGCTTCACGAACCTCGAACTTCCGGGCCTCTATCTTCTGGCGCAGCGTCTCGCCCTCGACGTACTCCATGGCGATGAAGGGCTGGCCCGAATCCTCGCCAACGTCGTAGACGGTCAGGATGTGCGGATGGTTGAGAGCCGAGGCGGCGCGCGCCTCCTGGAAGAAGCGGCGGCGGCGATCCTCTTGCGCGGTGTGGTCTGGCGGCAGAAGTTTGAGAGCGACGACGCGGTGGAGCCGCTCGTCGTAAGCTTTGTAGACTGCGCCCATGCCGCCCGCGCCGAGCGACTCCATGATACGGTAATGCGCGATTGTTTTTTGAGGGGCCACCTTCGTCATTCGGGAGGATGCTATTTTAATCTAATCTACAATAAAGTACGAATCTCTTTTGCCCGAAGATGCGTTACTTTACACCGAGCGCCCCCTCTTTTTCAGCCCGCGCCCCTTCCCTTCGATGAGCAACCACGCGCTCAGCGCGCTCAACAGCGCCAGCCCGGCCCCTATGAACATGACCAGACGAAAGCCTGCTACGAAGGATTCGGCAAGCGCACGCCTGACCGCGTCTCCCGTGGCCGCGTCGAGGCCGGCGGGAACTTCCGCGGCCGCCAGCCTGGTGCGCTGTTCGTCCAACTGCCGCCGCGCCTCGGGCGGGAGAGCGAGCGGCGCGACGCGGCTGTCCAGGCGGCTGTTAAAGGCGCTCAGCACGACGACCCCGAGCGCCGCCACCGCGAGCAGCGACGCCAGCCTGGACACGGCGTTGTTGATGCCCGAAGCGACACCGGCGTGCCGCTCCTCGACCGCAGTCATGACGACGGTCGTCAGCGGCGCGACGCTCGTGGCCATCCCCAAACTCATCACCATCACCGCCGGGAAGAAGGTCGTCCAATAGCTCCCGCCTGTGCCCGGCCGCGCGAGGAGTGCGAAGCCCGCGGCGGCGATTGTGGGGCCTATGACCAGAGGAAGTTTCGCGCCCCAGCGGTCAACCAGCCCGCCCGCCCAGCGCGAGAGCAGGAACATCGTCAACACGAACGGCGTCAGGGCCGCGCCGGCCTCGGTCGCCGTGTAGCCCTGAACCTGGATGAAGTTGAACGGCAGGAAGAAGAGCGCCCCGCCGAGCGCCGCGTAGAGGAAGAGCGTCAGCAGATTCGCGCCGCCGAAATTCCGCGAGCCGAAAAGCGCCAGCGGCATCATAGGGTTCCGCCCGCGCCACTCGACCAGGACGAACCCCGCGAGAGCGGCCACGCCCACAATAAAGCTCACCACAACCGCGCCGTCCGTGAAGCCGCGCGTCCCAGACTCGATGAGCCCGTAGACGACGCCGCCCAGCCCCACGGTCGCCAGCAGCGCGCCCACCCAGTCGAGCCTTCCTGCGGCCTTCTCGTCGCGGCTTTCGGGCACATGCCGGAAACAGATGAAGAGCACGACGGCCGCGAGCGGCAGATTGATGAAGAAAATCCAGCGCCACGAGACGCTCTCGACGAGCCAGCCGCCGAGCAAGGGGCCGACGCCCGCGGCTATCGAAGTGAAACCGGACCAAGTGCCAATGGCGCGCCCGCGCTGCTCGCGGCTGAATGTGGCGCTGATCAGCGCCAGGCTGCCGGGGACGAGCAGAGCCGCGCCGACCCCTTGCGCCGCGCGCGCGACGATGAGTTGCGCGATGTCGGGCGCGAGCCCGCACCAGAGCGAGGCGAGGGCGAAGAGGGAGACGCCGAGCGAGAAGATCAGCCTCCGGCCGTAGCGGTCGCCGAGCGAGCCGCCGACCAGAATCAGCGCAGCCAGAAAGAGCATGTAGGACTCTACGACCCACTGCGCCTGAGCGACAGTCGCTCCCAGCTTCTCCTGCAAGACAGGCAGCGCAACGTTGACGACCGTGCCGTCTATGAACGTGATGCTGGACCCGATGATTGCCGCCGCCAGCACCCACCGCCCCACCTTACGCGTACACGCCTCCTTATCCGGCGCGGCCCGGACAATCGCCTCGTCGCACGGCTGTTTCACGGTGCTGACCATTTCGGCCCCCTCGCTCAGTTTGAGGTTGAGCGCCTTGCGCGACGGCGTTCACCGCAGAGACGCAGAGGACGCTGAGGTTGCGCAGAGGCTTGAGTCAACTCTCTGCGCCCCCTCTGCGCTCTCTGCGTCTCTGCGGTGAGTCTAATGCGCCGCACACTCAACCTCAAACCGAACTACTCTACAGGTCTGAAAGGCGCTGCGGCACGCCCGCCTTCAGAGGCTCGGGCGCGGGCGTGAAATCCTCGCCGGGGTTGATGAACTGATCGCGCTCGAATTTGTACTGCTTGTCGTAGAGCTGCTTGTAGCGCCCGCCCGCCGCGAGCAGCTCGTCGTGCGTGCCACGCTCGACTATCTCGCCGCCTTCGAGGACGAGAATCTGGTCGGCGCTGCGGATGGTGGAGAGGCGGTGCGCGATGACGAAGGTCGTGCGCCCGCGCCGCAGTTGGCGCAGCCCGTCCTGAATCAGCGCCTCGCTCTCGCTGTCGAGGCTGGAAGTCGCCTCGTCCAGGATGAGCAGCCTGGGGTCCGCGAGGATGGCGCGCGCAATCGCGATGCGCTGGCGCTGCCCGCCTGAGAGCTTGACGCCGCGCTCGCCCACAATCGTTTCATACCCCTTTTCAAATTTCTCGATGAACTCCTCGCAATGCGCGATGCGGCTGACGCGCCGAATGTCGGCGGGCGTGGCGTGCGGGTTGGAGAAGCTGATGTTCTCGCTGATCGTCCCGTCGAAGAGGAAATTGTCCTGCATCACGACGCCGAGGTGCGAGCGGAAGTCGCGCAGGCGGAGCGTCTGCAAGTCGCGGCCGTCAATCTTAATTGTGCCAGAAAGCGGCCGGTTAAAGTTCATCACGAGGCTCGTCAGCGTGGACTTGCCGGAGCCGGAGGAGCCGACCAGCGCGGTCGTGGAGCCCGCGGGCGCGACGAACGAGACGCTCTTCAAGACGGGCACGCCCTCGTCGTACTCGAAGGAGACGTTCTCGAACTCGACCTCACCAGAGACTTCCGGGAGCGGGGCGCGCGCCGCGTCCTCCTCGTCCTCGGTCTTCATGCTCATCACCTCGCGGATACGGTCCAGGCCGGCGAAGGCTTCTGTGATCTGTGTGCCGATGGCCGCGAACTGGATAAGCGGCGTCGCCATCAGCCCCGTGAAGATGACGTACATGAAGAGGTCGCCCAGGCTCATCGCGCCCGTCATGACCGAGCGCCCGCCGACGAGGACGATGACGACGCCGACCGCGCCGATGACGAGCGACGAGAAGGCCGTCGTCGCAGACACGCCCGTCATCGACCGCGCGATGTTGCGGAAGAGTTTGTGCGCGCCGCGTGCGAAGGTCAGCTCCTCGCGCTTCTCCGCCGTGTAGGCTTTGACGACGCGTATGCCGCCGAGCGATTCCGCGAGGCGGCCTGTGAGCTGGGCCATAATCTCGCCGCGCTCGCGGAAGAGCGGCCGGAGACGCGCGAAGGCGAAGAAGAGCGCGCCGCCGAAGACGCCGAGCACGAGGATGGTGATAGAGGTCAGACGCCAGTTGAGCCAGAAGAGGACGCAGAGCGCGACGGCCGCCGTGATGAAGCTGCCGGTCAGTTGCACCAGCCCCGTGCCGACCAGATTGCGTATGCCCTCGGCGTCGTTCATGATGCGCGAGATGAGTTTTCCGGTCTGCGTCGAGTCGAAATAGCTGACGGGCAGGCGCGAGATTTGGGCCTGCACCCTCTTGCGCATCTCCGTGATGGCGCGCTGCGCCGCCACACCCAGCACCTGCGAGAGGCTGAAGGAGGTGACGGCCTGTATGACCGTAGCAGCGCCCGCCGCGAGCGCGATCTTCCAGAGCCAGTCCCCGCGCCCTTTGACGATCACCTCGTCGATCAGATACTTGGTCGAGGCGGGCATGACGAGCCCCATCAACTGGTTCGTAATCATCAACACAGCGCCGAGCGCCAGGCGCTTGCGGTGCGCCCAGACCAACTCGCGCGCCTCGGCCCACGCCGCAGACCACCGTATCTTTTTCTTCTTCTGTTTCTCTTCAGCCATGCGACTCTCGCGGTCAAGCTCTGTAACGCGCGGCGAACGTCTCGGCCGCCGCGTCGGCCAAATCTACCTCGAACTGCCCTCTGATTAACGAGCCGTAGACGATCAGGTCGCGCCCAAGCATTCTCAGGCGGCGCGCTAACTGGTTGTTCGTGACACGGCCCTGGGGATCGAAATCCTGCTCGCCGTGGACGGAGACGCCGTAAGGCAGGCTCCAACCGTAGCACTGGCGCACGGCCGTTCGCATCTGATCCATCACCGTCAGCCCCTTCTCGTGCGAGGCGCAGACGTAGCCGAAGAGCTTGCCTGCGAACTCCTCCCAGTAGAAGTCCAGAAAATTTTTCATCGCGCCGGACATGGAGCCGTGGTAGTCCGGCGAGGCGAGAAGGTATGCGTCGGCCCAGTTGACGGCGTCTGTCGCCGCCAGCAAGCCCTCGTGCTGCGCAAACCCTTCGTCCGGGTTGTAGGTCGGAAGCCGTAGCTCGCCGAGTTCCAGCAGCCGCGTCTCCGCGCCATGCTCGCGCGCCACTTCGAGCGCCACGGCCGCGGCGCGACTGCTGTATGACTGCGCCCGCGCGCTCCCGCAGACGCCCAGAACTCTAACCGCCATCGAGCCCCCCTTTCAAACTCTGCGCGCGCTCGATCAAAACGGAGTCGCCGAACTCGTGCGTGCGGTAGCCGCGCGCGTCCAGCTCAGCGCTCGTCTGTCGGAGCGTCGCGTCGTCCAGGAAGGCGCGCAGCAGCTCGTAATGGCTCGTCCCAGGCTCGTGCGTCCCTGAAAGGATAACATCCACGACACGCAAGCGGCTCGTCTGCCCCAGACGTTGCGTCGCCAGCCCGTCGCCAGCGCGCACGCGCCCGTCCGCTGTAGTTGCGTCTTCGAGAGCGCGCACGACGCTCGTGCCGACGGCGACGACGCGGCCGCCACGCTCACGGGCGAGCGCGACGGCGCGTGCGGTCGCGCGCGGAATACGGTACGGCTCGTCGAAAGGCAGCAACTGGTCGAGCGCTTCGTCGCCCGTGGACGAGATGCCCGCCGCATGCGTGAGGGTCTCAAACTCGACTCCGCGCTCGCGCATCGCGGCCAGCGTGTGCCAGTCGAGGACGAAGCCAGCGGACGGCGGCTCGAAGGCGACCGGCGGGCCTGCGATGCGCGTCCACACGTCCCAGAGCGCGAGCGGCTGGGCCACGTGCGCGTACTGTATGGGCTTGCCGTGGCGCGCGAGCCCTGCCCAGACCTCGTCTGCGCGACCGTCGAAGAGCAAAGAGACCAGCCGCGCGTGCCCCAGCGTGTACCCGACGGTCGCGCGAAGTGGGCCAAGAATGAATCGGTCGCCGGACGCGAGCGGCGGCGGGGCCGGCCTCTCTTCCGTGCGCGTGTGGAAGTCGCCGGCACCGAAGACCACAGCGCTGAAGCGGCAGACATCTTCCGGGTCGAGCGAGGGACGGCCCGCGAGCCGCACTTCGACGGGCGCGCCTGTCTGGGCGTGCCAGCCATGAAGGCTCGCGGGCAGAGTCGCGGCGTCGTTGGCGATGACGAGGTCTCCGGCGCGGAGGAACTCCACGAAGGCGTCGCGCCGCGCGTGGCCTATCTGTTTGTGCGCGTCAACGACCAGGAGTTTAGCATGCGGCGGGCGCTGGACTGCCCTGTCTGCGGCGATCATAGCGCAGCTCCTTCGAGTTCGGGGACGACGCGCTTCGGGAGCAGGGCGGCGATGGCTGCGGCCACTTCGCGGGCCGCGTCTTCGGGCCGCTTCAGCGTCGCCGGGTCCGCGTCGGGGATGGCCGCCGCGTGCATGGGTGTGTCCATGTCGCCTGGGTCTAAGGCGAGGAAGCGCACGCCGTCCGCCTTGTGCTCCTCGCCCCAGATATTGGTCAAATGCGCCAGCGCGGCTTTGCTCGCGCCGTAGGCTCCCCAGCCAGGGTAAGCGTTAACGGCCGCGTCGCTGGAGATGTTGACGACGACCGCGCCGCGCCCCTCGCGCGCCGAAGCGGCCAGCGCCCCCATCAGCGCCTTCGTCAGGCGGAAAGGCCCTATGACGTTCGTCTGAAAAGCGCGCTCCATGTCCTCGCACTCCGTATCCGAGAGCATCACGAGCGGGACGGGACCGAGGTCCGAAGCGTTGTTGACGAGCACGTCGAGTCCGCCCAGCTCGCCCGCGATCTGGACAGCGATGGGGTAGATGTCATCTTTGACGGACACGTCGCCGACGACGCCGTGCGCGCCCTCGTGCTCTCGCGCCACACTGCTGACGCGCTCAGCGGTGCGGGCGACGAAGGCGACGCGCGCGCCGCGCCCCGTGAGTTCGCGCACGAGCGCGAGCCCCAGGCCCGACGTGCCGCCCGTGACGGCGACCCGTAAACCTGCAAAAGGGTCCGCGTTCTCAGTTCTCTGTTCAATCTGCTGGGTCGTGTCGGAAGGAATTCTCATGGCCGGCCTCCTCTGGAGTTTCTAAAGAAAAACCTTTACTAAGTCGAAGGCTAGCACGAAGGCTTGACTTTGTAAAGCGAATTCTTTAGAAAGTCAGTATGAGTCGAGGAACGGAGCCACAGGGCGAGCGCAAGACGCGGCGCGCCATCGTCAAACTTTTAAAGACCGAGGGGCCGTTGGATTCGGCGCGGCTGGCCGAGCGGCTGGGGCTGACGACGATGGCCGTGCGCCAGCACCTTTACGCCTTGCAGAGCGAGAAACTGGTGACGGCAGATTCGCGGCCCGTGCCCCTGGGGCGTCCGGCCAAGTTCTGGCGCTTGACGCGCGAGGCCGACCGCCTCTTCCCAGAAGCCTACGCGGAGCTGAGCGTCGCCTTGATAGATGCGATGCAGGACGCCTTCGGGGCCGAGGGCCTGGACCGCGTGCTCGCCTCACGCTGCGCGCGCCAGCGTTCCGACTACGCCAGGCGCATACGCCCGGCGGACTCCCTGGAGAAGAAGCTCAACGAACTGGCCCGCGTGCGCAGCGAAGAGGGCTACATGGCGGAGATCAAGCGGGATGCGGACGGCCACTTTCTGCTGGTCGAGAACCACTGCCCCATCTGCGCCGCGGCGACGCGTTGCCAGGGTTTCTGCTCGACTGAGCTAGACCTCTTCCGCTCGGTCCTCGGCCCCAGCGTCACCGTCGAGCGCGTCGAGCACGTCGTCTCCGGCGACCAGCGCTGCGCCTACCGCGTCACGCCTGCCCCGGCTCGACGACTGAAACTCACGCCAGGACGCAAAGGCGTTAAGAAATAGGCCAGGGTTGCGAAACGCCCTCACTGTGTCTCGGCGAGGCAGTGGTCTATGTAGGCGCACCAGACGTGTAGCAGCATGAGGTGTACTTCCTGTATGTGGGCGGTCACGTCGCTGGGGACCGCGAGGATGTGGTCGGCCGTGCCGCCGACGAGGCCGGCGGCCCCCGTCACCGCGACCGTTCTCGCGCCACGCTCGCCCGCAGCCTCTAACCCGCGCCGCACGTTCTCTGAGCGCCCGCTCGTCGTCAGGCCGACGGCCACGTCGCCTGCCTGGGCCAGAGCGCGAGCCTGACGCTCGAACAGGGCCTCGTAGCCGAAGTCGTTGGCGATGCAGGTCACGGTCCCCATGTCTCCCGCCAACGCGATTGCCGGGTACGGCTGCCGGCTCTCCTTGAAGCGGCCCAGCAACTCGCCGACGAGGTGGCTCGCTTGCGCCGCGCTCCCGCCGTTGCCGAAGGCTATGATTTTGCGGCCCCCCTTGAGCGCCGCGACGAGCGCGCGGCCGACCTCTTCCGCAGGCCCCTCCAACTGCCGCAAGCTCTCCTCGACGACGCGCCTGTGCGCGGCGAAGTGCTCTGCGATGTGACTTCTTTCCATTGTTTCAAACGCTCTAAGTCTTAAGCGCGCCCTGGGACTTGTTGAGCTGGTCTGCGAGCACGGCCAGCAGGATGACGACCCCAAGCGCGATCTTCTGCATGTACGGGTCTATGCCCGCGAGGTTGAGCCCGTTGTTCAGGACGCCTATGAAGACGGCCCCCCAGAAGGTGGCGACGACGCTGCCGCGCCCGCCGTTCAGCGAGGCCCCGCCGACGACCACCGCCGCGATGACATCCAGCTCGTACTGCAAGCCGGAGTTCGGCACGCCGGCGCCGAGCCGCGACGCCAGGACGAGCCCGGCCAAGCCCACCAGCAGCCCGTTCAAAACGTACACGAGCAGCGTCACGCGCTTCGTGTTGACGCCTGCGAGGTAGGCCGCTTCGCGGTTGCCGCCCACTGCGTAGACGTAGCGCCCGAACGTCATCCTCTTCAGCACGAACCAACCGGCCGCGAAGACAAGGAACATCAGGATGACGGGCAGGGGGACGCCGAGCAGACGCTTCTTGCCCATAAACTCGAAACTCGTGGGCAGGTCGCCGATGGAGCGCCCGCCTGTGACGATAAAGGCCAGGCCGCGGCAGATGGTCAGCATCGCCAGCGTCGTGACGAACGGCGGCACGCGAAACTGTGCCACCATGATGCCGTTGAAGAGGCCGACGACCAGACCGATGCCGAGGGCGGCGAGCCCGCCGCACAGGACTGCGCCCGTGCCGCCATCGACCGCGATCAGGGCCGCGACCACGCCCGCGAGCGCGGCCACGGAGCCGACAGAGAGGTCTATGCCGCCCGTCAGAATCACGGCCGTCATCCCGACGGCCATGATGCCTGTGATGGCGATGCTGAGCGCGACGTTGACGAGGTTCGGGACGGAGAAGAATTGCGGCGCGATGACGGCGAAGACGATTGACTCTAGGACAATCGCCACGACGATGACGTACTCCGCGATGCGCTGCCACTGCAAGCGCCGCCCGCCGGCCTCGACGTTCGGCTCTCCGATGGTGTCACTCATATCCAACACATTGGCTCAACCCTTTGCGCCTTTAGTTTTTACTTTGCGCCTTTGCGTGAAACAGCCGTTCTCGCAAAGGCGCAAAGTTAAGACGTAAGGCGCAAAGGGGTGAGTTTTAATCTCGAAGCGCTTTTACTACTTCGCGGGCGCGCCGCCGGAGTCCTTCAGGCTGTTGGCGTCAACGATCTTGACGGGGACGGCGATGCTCTTCTCGACCGGCTGGCCGGCGAAGTGCGCGGCGATGGCGTCAATGGTCTTGGTCCCTATGTCGTGCGGCAGTTGCGCCACGTCCGCCTTGAGCGCGCTGCCGCGCTGAATGGCCTTGACTGCCTCCGGGATGGCGTCGTAGCCGACGATGACCAGATCGTTGCGCCCGCGCGCCTCGGCCGCCGCCAGCGCGGCCAGCGCCGAGTCGTCGTTGATGCCGAAGATGGCTTTCAAACCAGAGTTGCCTTGCAGCATGTCCTCGGCCGTCTTGAGCGCGCGGTCGCGCACACCGCCGCCGTTCAGGACCGAGACGATCTTAATGCCCGGATGCTTCTGCATCTCCTCCTTGAAGCCCAGCTCGCGGTCGAGGGCCGACTGAACCTCCTGCTGGCCGATGATGCCGACCTCGCCCTGGCCGTTCAAGGCGCGCGCGATGAAGTCCGCGGCGAGGCGGCCACCCGCCAGATTGTCCGAGGCGATGTGCGAGACGACCTGCCCGCCCTGCGCCGCGATGTCGGCGGTGAAGACGGGGAGGTTCTCCTCGTTCGCCCTCCTGATGGCCGGGCCGATGCCCTTCGAGTCGGCCGGGCAGACGATGATCGCGTCCACACGCTGGACGATGAAGTTTTCGATCTGCGACTGCTGCTTGGCGAGGTCGAAGTCGCCGGAGCTGACGACGAGCTGGTAGCCCTGCTTGTCCGCGGCCTCCTTGAGCCCGGCCTCAAGCTGCCTGTAAAACTCCTGCTCGCGCGCCAGCAACGTGACGCCGATGCGCTTGCCGCCCGTCGAGCTTCCGCCGCCGCCGCCCTGCTTGCAGCCGCCCGCGGCCAGCAACGCCCCCAGCGCGAGGGCCGCGCACAGAGTGTAAACGATTAGTCTCATCCGCCCGGTCAGACCTTTCCGTGAAAATCAGAGGAGCGCCCAATTCCGTAGAGCGTAGAAAAACGAAGTGCTGCTTGATGAGCAACGAACATTAGCAGTTCAGCGCGCCGGCTGACAAGCGGGATTTGTAGCCGCGAGCGCACAAGAACCGCCCGTCCAAATTCTACTAGGCTAATGCCCTGGAGAGTTTTATAATCACGGGCGTCAATGTCTTCCGACAAATTCCCTCGAAAGCTTTTTTGCGGATTTCCGATGAGCTACTTCTACACAGGAGCGAACACGGGATGGCGACCTCTTTAGTCTTGCACGGCCACTTCTACCAGCCGCCGCGCGAGAACCCCTGGACGGGCGCCGTCGAGCGCGAGCCGACCGCGACCCCTTTTCATAACTGGAACGAACGCATTCATCACGAGTGTTACGGCGCGAACGCCTCGGCTCCTGTCTTCGACGACAAAGGCCGCGTCACGTCGCGCGTCAACAACTACGCCCACCTCAGTTTCAACTTCGGCCCGACCCTTTTGAACTGGCTCGCGACCCAGCACCCGCAGACCTACAAGAGCATTCTCGACGCCGACCGCCTGAGCCGCCGGCAGAGGAACGGGCACGGCAACGCCATCGCGCAAGCCTACAACCATTCCATTCTCCCGCTCTGCAACGAGCGCGACCGCCGCACGCAGGTGCGCTGGGGCGTCATGGATTTCCGCTACCGCTTCGGCCGCGACCCTGAATCCCTCTGGCTGCCAGAGACGGCCGCCAACGACGAGACGCTCGGCGCGCTTATCGAAGAGGGCTTGAAGTACGTCATCCTCTCGCCCTACCAGGCCGAGCGGGTCCGCCCCCTCGGCGCGAAAAAATGGCACAACGTCTCGGAAGGGACGATAGACACCGGGCGCGCCTACCGCTACTTCCACCGCGACCGCTCGCGTCGCTCCATCGCGGTCTTCTTTTACGACGGCCACATCGCCAAGGCGATTGCGTTCGACCGCATTCTCGATTCGAGCCAGGCGCTGGTTGACCGCTTCGAGGCGGCGGCCGCCGCAGGGAGAGACGGCCTCGTCAACGTGGCGACGGACGGCGAGAGCTACGGCCATCACCACCGCTACGGCGAGCGCTGCCTGGCCTACGCCCTCGAAGTCGAGGCCGTCAGCCGCGGCTTCCGCGTGACCAATTACGGCGAGTACCTGGAACAACACACGCCCGCGGCCGAGGTCGAGTTGAAGCGTGGGGTCAACGGCGAAGGGACGGCCTGGAGTTGCGCGCACGGCCTGGGCCGCTGGACGCGCGACTGTAGCTGCCACGCGGGCGCGCCCGTCGGCTGGAACCAGACGTGGCGCACGCCGCTGCGCCGCGCCCTGGATTACTTGCGCGACGAGGCGGCCGCGCATTTCGAGGAGGACGGCGGCCGTCTTTTCAGAGACCCGTGGGAGGCGCGCGACGCCTACATCGAATTGATCGTGGACCCGCGCCGCTCGCCGGAGCAGTTCCTACGCCGTTTCCGCACGAGGAGCCTGCGCCAGTCGGAGCAGGACCGCGCGCTGGCGCTGCTTGAATTGCAACGCAGCTCGATGATCATGTACACGAGCTGCGGCTGGTTCTTCAACGACATCGCCGGCCTGGAGGCCGTGCAGGTGCTCAGGTACGCGGGCCGCGTGCTCGACCTGCTGGACGGCCTCGGCTTCACTTCCGCCTACGAGGGTTTTCTGGAACTACTGTCGGAGGCCAAGAGCAACCAGCCGACGTACGGGACCGGCGCCGACGTCTTCCGCAGCCACGTCGAGCCCAGCCTCGTCTGAGAGCTGCGATTAGAGCGCGTCTGAAAACTCAGGCTCAACCCTTTGCGCCTTTGGTTTTTCTTTAGTTGCGCCTTTGCGTGAACGGCTGTTTCTCGCAAAGGCGCAAAGTTAAGACGTAAGGCGCAAAGGGGTGAGTGATTTTCCTCTTGAGTTTTCAAATGGCCTCTATAGGATTTAGGGGGAACAGCTTTAGTCATGCGCCCTGACACACAACTGAGCCGCGAGGACGCCGAGCGGCTGTTCGCGCTCGTCCACGCGGACCCGCATTCGGTCCTCGGCGCGCACCCCTTGGCCGGTGGCGTCGTCGTGCGCGCGCTTCGGCCCGAGGCCGAAAGAGTCGAGCTGATTGTCGAAGACGAAAGCCCGGTCGAGATGGCTCGCATCCACCCCGGCGGAATCTTCGAGGCGTTGCTCGCAAAGCTCAACGAAATCCCGCGCTACGAGCTGCGCGTCCACTACCCCGGCGGCCAGGTCTTCACGTTGCGCGACCCGTACAGCTTCCCCCCGACGCTCGGCAGCATCGACGAGCACCTCTTCGGCGAGGGCCGGCACGAGCGCATCTACGACAAGCTGGGCTCACACGTCCGACAGATGAACGGCGTCGGCGGCGTCTCCTTCGCCGTCTGGGCCCCGCACGCAGAGGGCGTAAGCGTCGTCGGGGATTTCAACAACTGGGACGGCCGCCTGCACCAGATGCGGCGGCTTGGGTCCTCCGGCATCTGGGAGCTTTTTGTGCCAGACCTCGCGCCGGGCGCTGTCTACAAGTACGAGATTCATCACCGCGGCACGCCGCGCTTTCTCAAGGCCGACCCCTACGCCTTCTACGCCGAAGTCCCGCCGGCCACCTCCTCGATAGTTTACGAGTCGGCTTACGAGTTCCAGGACGCCGAGTGGCTTGAGAACAGAGCGTCGGCCGATTTTCTACGACGCCCGCTCTCCATCTACGAAGTTCACCTGGGCTCCTGGCGGCACGTCACCGAAGAGAGCAACCGCGCGCTCACTTACCGCGAAACCGCAGAGGCGCTGGCCGACTACGTCCTGGAGATGAACTTCACGCACGTAGAGTTTCTGCCACTCAAGGGCCACCCGTACGGCGGCTCGTGGGGTTATCAGGTCGCCAACTACTACGCGCCGACCGCGCGCTACGGCACGCCCGACGATTTTCGTTTCCTCGTAGACTACCTGCACCAGCGCGGGCTAGGCGTCATCATGGACTGGGTGCCCGCGCACTTCCCCAAGGACGCCTGGTCGCTTGGGCGCTTCGACGGCACGGCGCTCTATGAGCATCTAGACCCGCGCCTCGGCGAGCACCCCGACTGGGGGACTTACATCTACAACTACGGCCGCAACGAGGTGCGCAACTTCCTCGTCTCCAACGCGCTCTACTGGGTTGACGAATTTCACATAGACGGGCTGCGCGTGGACGCGGTGGCTTCTATGCTCTACCTGGACTACAGCCGCGCCGACGGGCGCTGGGTCCAGAACCGCTACGGCGGGCGCGAGAATCTGGACGCCATCGAGTTCCTGAAAGAGTTGAACATAGCCGTCCACGCGCGCCACCCCGGCGTGATGATGATCGCGGAAGAGTCCACCTCCTGGCCGATGGTCAGCCGGCCCGTTGAGGACGGCGGCCTCGGCTTCGACTTCAAGTGGAACATGGGCTGGATGCACGACACGCTCCAATATTTCGCGAAAGACTCGCT
Organism: uncultured Acidobacteriota bacterium; assembly: GCA_963848875.1. Classification (GTDB taxonomy): domain Bacteria; phylum Acidobacteriota; class Blastocatellia; order Pyrinomonadales; family Pyrinomonadaceae; genus QHXM01. The sequence continues at coordinate 1,097,025 of CAWKFJ010000003.1, read as the reverse complement.
CTACCGCCAGTACTTTCACAACTGCCTCACCTTCGGCTTCCTCTACGCCTGGAGCGAGAACTTCGTCCTGCCGCTGTCGCACGACGAGGTCGTACACATGAAGGGCTCGATGGTGAACAAGATGCACGGCGACCGCCGGCAGAAGTTCAGTAACCTGCGCTCGCTCTACGCCTACATGTGGGCGCACCCAGGCAAGAAGCTGCTCTTCATGGGTGGCGAGCTAGGGCAGTGGCGCGAGTGGAACAACGAGCAGAGTCTGGACTGGCACTTGTTGGACGAGCCTGAGCACAAGGGGCTTCAACTTTTAATCAAAGACCTCAACCAACTCTACGCCGAGCACGCGGAGCTTTCGGAGTCGGACACGGACCCCGCGGGCTTCCAGTGGATCGAACCCAACGACGCGCAGGGCAACACGGCGGCGTTCTTACGCCAGACGAAGCCGGACGGGCGACAGGTCGTCTGCGTCTGCAACTTCTCCCCCATCGTCAGGGACGGCTACAGGCTCGGCCTTCCCCTGCCCGGCCAGTACAAGCAAATCCTGAACACGGACGCGGCCCGCTACGGCGGCGGCGACGTTGGCGTCGTCGAAGCGATCACGGCCGAGCAAGTGCCCTGGCACAACCAGCCGCACTCTGCCGCCTTGATGCTGCCGCCGCTTTCGACCGTCTGGTTCGAGGGGCCACGCCCGCCGACTAATGGGGAGACGAACATGAAAACCGTCGAGACAACTCCTTTCACAGACCAGCGGCCCGGCACTTCGGGGCTGCGTAAGAAGACGCGCGTCTTCATGCAGCCCAACTACCTCGAAAACTTCGTGCAGTCGGTCTTCGATACGGTGCGCGAGGACACACCCGGCGGGTTTGAAGCCGAGACGCTCGTCGTGGGCGGCGACGGCCGCTATCACAACCGCGAGGCCATACAGATCATCCTCCGCATGGCCGCGGCCGGCGGCTTCGGCAGAGTGCTGGTCGGTCGCGGCGGCATCCTCTCCACGCCAGCCGTCTCGGCCGTCATCCGCAAACGACGCGCTCTCGGCGGCCTCGTGCTCTCGGCCAGCCACAATCCAGGCGGCCGCGACGCGGACTTCGGCATCAAGTACAACACACGCAACGGCGGCCCCGCCCCCGAAAACCTCACGAGCCGCATCTACGAACGCACCCTCAAAATCACACGCTACCAGACGCTGGAGCACGCCGACGTTGACCTCGAACACGAAGGCGAGCTGCGCCTTGAGAACACCGAAGTCGTCGTCATCAATCCGCTCGCGGACTACACGGCCGTGATGGAGGAGTTGTTCGACTTCGACGCCCTGCGCGCCCTCTTCGCCGGCGGCTTCCGTATGCTGTTCGACGCCATGAGCGCCGTGACCGGCCCTTACGCGCGCCACATCCTCGAAGAGCGACTGGGCGCTCAAACTGGCACAGTTATCAACGGCACGCCGCTCGAAGACTTCGGCGGGCATCACCCGGACCCGAACCTCGTACACGCGGCCGAGCTGGTCGAGCGCATGAGCGGCTCGGACGCGCCCGATTTCGGCGCGGCGTGTGACGGCGACGGCGACCGCAACCTGATTCTGGGCCGAAACTTCTTCGTCACGCCCGGCGACTCGCTGGCTATCATCAGCGAGCACGCGCAGAGCGCCATTCCAGGCTACGGCCAGGGCCTCGCCGGCGTCGCGCGCTCCATGCCGACGAGCACTGCGGCCGACCGCGTGGCCGCGGCGCTCGGCGTCCCTTGCTACGAGACGCCGACGGGCTGGAAGTTCTTCGGCAACTTGATGGACGCGGGGCTCTGCACCGTCTGCGGCGAAGAGAGTTTTGGCACAGGCTCCAACCACGTGCGCGAGAAGGACGGGCTCTGGGCAGTCCTCTGCTGGCTCTCGATTCTCGCGGCCACGCGCCAGCCCGTGGAGGAAGTCGTCCGCGCGCACTGGCGTCGCTTCGGGCGCAGCTATTACCAGCGGCACGACTACGAAGGCTTGGAGCTGTCGGCGGCGACCGAGATGGTGGACAGCTTGCGCGCCAAGCTCCCGACGCTCGCGGGGACGGAGTTCGCCGGCAGCCGCATAGACCACGCGGACGACTTCAGCTACACGGACCCCGTGGACGGGAGCGTGAGCGCGCACCAGGGCCTGCGCATCCTTCTCGAAGACGGCTCGCGCGTCGTCTGCCGCCTCTCCGGCACAGGGACCGAAGGCGCGACGCTGCGCCTCTACGTCGAACGCTACCTGCAAGACGGCGGCGCAGGCGACATAGAACAAGTGCTCGCGCCCCTGTCCCAAACGGCCCGTGAGCTGCTCGAACTGCGCGCGCGTTTTGGCACAGACGAGCCGACGATCATCACATAAGAGATTGTTTGCGAAGCCCCCCGTCAGGGGCGCTCATCACACGAAAAGATCGGTTGACTCCCGGCTTATTGAGGCATAGACTCGCCCCACTAAAACCCGGCTTTTCCTCGCTAACGTTCTTCAGGCATAGCCAATTCTCATCCACGTCGCCGCCATTAGCCGAAGGAGGTTGCCATGACTACTTTCTCACGTCGCTCAGTCAGTGGAATCAGCGTGCTGTTCTTCACCCTTTTGCTTATCCCCTTGCTCGTCACTAGCAGCGGAAGCAGCATGAGCGCTCAAGTCAGTCCCGACAAGTATTACAGGATCATTAATAAGAACAGCGGCAAGTGCGTCGATATTTCTGACGCCTCCAATGAAAATCACGCCATGGCCCAGCAGTACGACTGCCACAATGGCTCCAATCAACAGTGGCAGTTTGTCTCTGACGGCCGCGGCTACTACTCGATCAAGGCGCGGCACAGCGGAAAGTGCCTGGACGTGTTTGACGCCTCACCTGCTAACCAGGCCCGAATCCAACAGTATGATTGCCACAACGGTGACAATCAGAAGTGGCGGCTAATCGCTGACAGAAGCGGCTCCTACGCGATCAAGGCGAAGCACAGCGGAAGGTGCTGGGATGTCTTTGACGCTTCGACGAATAACAACGCCCGGCTCCAACAGTACGATTGTCACGGCGGGCCCAATCAAAAATGGCGTTTTCAAGAAGTCGTCACGCCTCAGCCTCTGCGAAACGGCACGTACACTTTAACCGCGAGGCACAGCGGGAAATGTCTGGACATTGTTGACGCGAGCAAGTGCGACCAGGCCAGGGCACAGCAGTATCAATGTCAAGGCCATAATAACCAGAAGTTTCGCATCACGCGCGTTGGTGAGGGTTATTATTCGATAGTGGCGGCGCATAGCGGAGCCTGTCTGGATGTCTTCGACGCGTCCAGAGATGACCAGGCGCTGATTCAACAGTATTCATGTCATGGTCGCGAGAATCAACAGTGGAGCATCACACCCACCGGAGACGGCTACCACACGATCAAGGCGCGGCACAGCGGAAAGTGTCTGGACGTTGAAGGGGGACCCGGGGCCACAGGGGATCAGGTCAAGGTGCAGCAATACGGTTGCCACGGTGGGGCCAATCAGCAGTGGCGCATCGAGCCCACTCGCTGGAATCGAAGCGACCCACCCGCCGTCTGCCGCAGGGGGATGTAAGAGAGAGGCCCGACAGGGCGCGGCGTATGTTGAAGAGTCTGGGTAAGGGGCAGCGTCACTGATTGCTGCCCCTTAATTTGTGCAATCGGCCGACCTGAGGCTGTTGAAGATAAACTGAAAAGGTCGTATCGTCGCTCTAAAGTTTTATCCGAAATTATTAATCCATCACACGCACGGCGACCACAGTCATTAAACGAGAAAGGCGGAATGGATGAATCGTCGCTTGTTTCTTCGCACCGCTTCCCTGGCCGCGGCCGGCGGCCTGTGTCTGACGAAATCGAACGGGCTCGCTTCCTCGGCCGCGTCTGGAAAGCTGACGAGAATCGGGATGCAGCTCTACATGGTGCGCAGGGAGTTGGAGAAGGACTTCGAGGGCACACTCAAGCGCGTCGCGGAGCTGGGCTACAAGGAGGTCGAGTTCGCCGGCTACTTCGATCACCCGCCGAAGGAGGTCAGGGCCGCGCTCGACCGCTACGGCCTCAGCTCTCCCGCGGGCCACATCCCGCTCGCTGCGCTCGACGGCGACCTGGGCCAAATCATCGAGGCGGCCCACCGTATCGGCCACAATTACGTCCTGGTGGCCTGGCTCCCGCCGGAAGAGCGCAAGTCGCTCGACAACTACAGACGGCTCGCGGACCTCTTCAACAGCGCCGGCGAGAAGTTTAAGCAGGCTGGCGTCCAGTTCGCCTACCACAATCACGATTTCGAGTTCACGCCGCTTGACGGGCGGCTGCCTTATGACCTGCTGCTTGAGCGCATGGACCCGAAGCTGGTGAAGTTGGAGCTGGACTTGTACTGGATTGCGAAAGGTGGCGCGGACCCTCTGAAATATTTCGCGAAACAGCCTGGGCGCTTTCACCTCCTGCACGTCAAGGACATGGACTCGACGCCGCAACGCTACTTCACGGAGATCGGCCGCGGCGTGATAGATTTCAAGACCATCTTCGCGCACGCGCGCAAGGCCGGCGTTAAGCACTACTTCGTCGAGCAGGACGAAACGCCCGGCTCTCCCTTCGACAGTCTCAGAATCAGCATGGACTATCTTAAGCGACTTGAGTTCTGAACATGAGAAACTTAATTCGTTCGGTCTTCTACTCGACGCTGCTGCTCGCGCTCAACGCGCACGCCGCCATCGCGCAGGAGCAGCGGTTCGCAGGGCTCGGCAATTTCAGATTGGAGAGCGGCGAGCTGCTACGCGACTGCCGCATAGGCTACCGCACTTTCGGGACCATCAATCAAGACAGGTCGAACGTCGTGCTCGTGACCACTTGGGCTTCGGGCACGACCGAGCAGTTCGCCGGCAACATAGGATCGGGTCGCCTGATCGACTCCACGAAATATTTCGTCGTCGCCGTGGACGCCCTTGCCAACGGCGTCTCGTCCTCGCCCTCCAACAGCCGCCTACAGCCGCGCATGCGTTTCCCGAAGGTCACGATCCGCGACATGGTCAACACGCAGCACAGACTCTTGACGACGGCGCTCGGCGTCAGCCACGTGCGGGCCGTCGTCGGGATTTCGATGGGCGGGATGCAGACCTTTCAGTGGATGGTTTCGTACCCGGACTTCATGGACAAGGCGGTCCCCATCGTCGGCTCGCCGCGGCTCGCGCCCTACGACCTGCTCCACTGGCAGACGCAGCTCGACGCGATTTTCAGAGACCCTGAGTGGAGGCGTGGCAATTACAGTAGAAACCCTGCGCGCGTGGCCGAGGCGGAGTTCGGGGCGCTGCTCCTGACGACGCCGGACGACTACAACAAGCGCATGACGCGCAAGAAAGTGTTCGAGGAGCTGGACAAGGCGAAGCGCGCGACGGGCGGCTTTGATGCGAACAACAAGATTCGGCAGGCGCAGGCCATGATGGCGCTCGACGTGACGGAAGAATTCGGCGGCTCGCTGGAGCGTGCCGCGGCGGCCGTCAAGGCGGAGGTCTTCGTCATCGTCGCCAGCCGTGACCACGTCGTCACGCCCGGCCCCGCGATTGAGTTCTCCAAGCTTCTCAAGCGCGCGAAGCTCCTCGTCCTAGACAACGACTGCGGCCACACCGCGCCGTGGTGCGAACAGCAGAAGGTCAACAAGGCCGTCGCGGATTTTCTGGATTAGAGAAATGTCCCGTCAGGGACAATTGAAAATAGCCCAGCACTTCAGCTGGGTACAGGATAGTGAAGACGATTGAGTCCCGTAGGGACGACAGAATGTTTCGGTCGTCCCTACGGGACTCGAATATTTTCACACTCCTATTCCCAGCACTGAAGTGCTGGGCTATTATCACGTCGTCCCTGACGGGACTTCCCAAACAGTTTCCGAGAGGTGCGAATGAAGAATCATTGCCGCGTCGCGGCGTGCCTGCTGCTCCTGCTCGTTTGTCAATTGCCCGCACTGTCGCAGTCCCGCGGGAAGGTTCCGCCATATAAAAACCACGCGCTCCCGATTGAGAAGCGCGTCGAAGACCTCGTCTCGCGGATGACCCTGGAAGAGAAGGTCTCGCAGATGATGAACAAGGCCACGGCCATCGAGCGGTTGGAGATTCCCGCCTACGACTGGTGGAACGAGGCGCTGCACGGCGTGGCGCGCGCGGGCTACGCGACGGTCTTCCCGCAGGCTATAGGCTTGGCCGCCACCTGGAACCCTGACCTCATGCGCCGCGTGGCTGACGTTATCTCGACGGAGGCGCGCGCCAAGTACAACGAAGCGCAGCGCCGCGGCGAGCGCGGCCGCTACAAGGGGCTCACCTTCTGGTCCCCGAACATCAACATCTTCCGCGACCCGCGCTGGGGCCGCGGCCAGGAGACTTACGGCGAAGACCCTTATCTGACTTCAATCCTCGGCGTCGCCTTCGTCCGCGGGTTGCAGGGCGACCACCCGCGCTACCTGAAAGTCGTCTCCACTCCCAAGCACTACGCAGTACACAGCGGCCCGGAGCCTGAGCGCCACAGCTTCGACGCGAAGGCGTCCGAGCGTGATATGCGCGAGACTTACCTTCCCGCGTTTCGCGCGACGGTCGTGGAGGGGCGGGCAGAGGGCGTGATGTGCGCCTACAACCGCACGAACGGCGAGCCGGCCTGTGCCAATATTTACCTGACGGACGTGCTGCGCCGCGAGTGGGCTTTCAAGGGTCATGTCGTCTCGGACTGCGCCGCGATTGAGGACATTTACAAGGGCCACCACTTCGTCGGCACGGAGGCTGAGGCTTCGGCCATCGCCGTCAAGGCTGGCACAGATTTGAGCTGCGGCGGCGAGTACCAATCTCTCATCCAGGCGGTCAAGGACGGCCTCATCACCGAAGCCGAGATAGACGTGTCGCTCAAGCGTTTGATGACGACTCGCTTCCGCCTTGGCATGTTCGACCCGCCGGAGCTTGTCCCCTACTCGCGCATCCCGCTCTCCGAAAACGACTCGGCCGCGCACAGGCGGCTCGCGCTTCAAGCCGCGCGCGAATCAATCGTGCTGCTGAAGAACGCTGACAAGACCCTGCCCTTCAGTAAAGCCGTGAAGACGATTGCCGTCATCGGCCCGAACGCGGACGCGCCCGGCGTGCTCCTGGGCAATTACAACGGCCAGCCTTCAAAATCGACCACGCCGCTCCAGGGCATCAGCGAGAAAGTCTCTCCTTCGACGAAAGTCATCTACGCGCTCGGCTCCACGCTGACCGGCGAAGAGGTCGCGCCCGTGCCGGCCACAGGGTTCAGGGGCGAGTATTTCAACAACAAGGAGTTGAAGGGCGAGCCCGTCCTGACGAGGGCCGAAGAGCGGATCAACTTCGACTGGGACCGCGGGCGGCCAGCGCCTGAACTCGCGGACGACAATTTCTCCGCGCGCTGGACTGGAAAATTTGTGCCAAATGAATCCGGCGCGTATCAGCTCGGCGCGACCGCCGACGACGGCGTGCGGCTCTACCTGGATGGCGAGCTGCTCATCGACGCCTGGACGAACAGCGCGCCCTACAGCCCGCCCAGGACTACGCTGAAGGAAATGAGGCTCGAAGCCGGGCGCTCATACGACGTGCGATTGGAATATTACGACAACACGGGTCCGGCCGTGGCGAAGCTCGTCTGGTCGTTCCCGCGACTGCGCGAGAAGCTGATCGAGGAGGCGGTCGCGGCCGCGCGCCAGTCGGACGCCGTCGTCCTCGTGCTCGGGATCGCGCCATCGCTCGAAGGCGAGGAGATGAAGGTCGAGGTCAAGGGCTTTCGCGGCGGCGATCGCACGGACCTCTCGCTGCCTGAGGCGCAGGAGAAGTTGTTGAAGGCCGTGGCCGCGACGGGCAAGCCGGTCGTCCTCGTCCTGATGAGCGGGAGCGCGCTCGCGGTGAATTGGGCCGACGAAAATGTGCCAGCCATCGTGCAAGCGTGGTATCCGGGCGAGGAGGGCGGCGCGGCCGTGGCCGACGTGCTCTTCGGGGACTACAACCCGGCGGGCCGCTTGCCCGTCACCTTCTACAAGTCCGCGGACGACCTGCCGCCGTTTACGGAGTACGGGATGCGCGGTCGCACCTACCGCTACTTCAAGGGCGAGCCGCTCTACCCGTTCGGGCACGGCCTGAGCTACACGAGGTTCGTGTACGGCGAGCTGAAGATGAGCGCGCGCAGCGTCAGGGCCGGCGCGAGCGTGCGCGTGAGCGTGGACGTGTCGAACTTCGGCGACCGCGCCGGAGACGAGGTCGTGCAGCTCTACGTGACGGACGTGGCTGCGTCGGTCCCAGTCCCAGTCAGATCATTACAAGGCGTGCAGCGCATCTCGCTCAAGCCCGGCGAGCGGCGGATCGTCTCGTTCACGCTCGCGCCGTCGCAGTTGTCCGTGATTGACGACCGTGGCCGGCGCGTGGTCGAACCTGGCGATTTTTTGATTACCGTCGGCGGCAAGCAGCCGGGTTTCAAGGGGACGGCCGACTCCCGTATGACAGATGTCTACACCAGCCGCCTCGTCGTCACAGGGAAGACGACCGAAGTTCCTTAGCGGCCCGCCGCCAGCGCGAACAACAGGAGGCAAAGGAGTCGAGTCAGGTTACGAGTGGTCTTCATCCGGTTTCACCAGGCGAGGCTCGCCTTCATGTAGTCCGCGAGAGTCTTTTGCGGCCGCTCGACGCCGGCGGGGAGCGGGCGCTTTGAAAAAGTCTGGAAGTAGAGCAGGCAGGCGTCGCGCCACCAGACGGCGTCGCGCTCCTGTATGGCAAGTTTCTGTGCCACCGCACTGTGGCGCTCCGCGTCAACCGCGCCCGCGAGCGCGTCCCACTGCTGACGCGTTCTCCTGACCCAGTCCACGCCGCGCTGGTAGCGCCGGGCCAATTCATCCCACAACGCGAGCCCCGACCTCATCCTGTGATTCCACGGCGCGTGATGAAACCAGAGCAGGAATTTTTCCGGGCAGGTGTCTAAGCGTGCGAAGCGGTCGCGCACAGGGGGCTTGTACTGCGCGACGGCGTTGCTGCCGGCGGGCGTGCGGTCGAAGCCCAGGCCACGCGCGTCCGCGCGGTGGTAGTAGACAGGATTCCAGTCCGCGCGCGGCTCCTTGTCCCACCAGGGCTGCGGCCCGTAGTGGTGGCCCGTCCACATGAGGTGGTGCAGGCCGAGCGGCGTCATATAGTCCACGGCCGCCTCGTGCGATTCGAGCATCAGGCGCGAGATGATTGGCACAATTTTCGGGTCGCGCGTGAGCGTCATCCGAATCCATTCGCCGGCGATCTCCCTTGAGGGCAGGTCAGGATTCCAGGCCAGGCGGCCGAAGGCGTACCAGTTACTTTGCGCGAAGTGGTGGCCCGTCCAGTTGCGGTCGGAGCCCGTGTTGGCGACCCCCGCGATGCCCGTCAACTGCTGCCCGTAGAGACTGCCGTCTACAACTTTGGTGACGGTCGAGCCGGGGCCGCGCGCGTAAGTGTCCGCGTCGAGGAACTCGCGCCACATCTGTGCCAGAAAGACGAGGTGGTTGGAGAAGCCCAGGTATTCTTGTGTGATTTGCAGCTCGGGCATGAGCTGTGTGCGCGGCATCGCGCCGAAGAGGGGGTGGAAGGGCTCGCGCGGCTGAAAATCTATTGGCCCATTTTTGACCTGGAGCAAGACGTTCGGCGCGAACTGCCCGTCGAAGGGTTGCAGGTTGTCGTAAGCGGCCGCGGCGCGGTCGTAGCCGGGCTTCGGGTCGTAGACGAAGGCGCGCCACATCACGACGCCGCCGTGCGGCGCTACAGCCGCGGCCAGCATGTTCGCGCCGTCGGCGTGCGTCCGGCCGTAGGTGCGCGGCCCCGGCTGTCCCTCGCTGTTGGCCTTGACGAGAAAGCCGCCGAAGTCCGGGATGAGTTGATAAATCTCGTCGGCCTTCTTCTTCCACCAGTCCGCGACCGCGGGGTCGAGCGGGTCCGCGGTCTTCAAGCCGCCGAGTTCTATGGGGGCCGAGAAGCGCGCGGAGAGGTAGACGCGGAGGCCGTAAGGGCGGAAGGCGTCTGCGACGGCGGCGGTCTTGCGCAGGTACTCAAGGCTCAGGCTCTGCGCGTTGGCGTTGACGTTGTTGAGGACAGAGCCGTTGACGCCGATGGAGGCGTTGGCGCGGGCGTAGTCTCTGAGGCGCGGGTCAACCGTCTCTGGCAGAGACTTCCAATCCCATAGTGAGCGGCCGGCGTAGCCGCGCTCAATCGTGCCGTCGAGGTTGTCCCAGTGATCTAGCACACGCAGGCGCAGGCGCGGTTTTTGTGCCAGGTCGAGCGCGACGATGGGCCGCAGAGTTTGCATCAGGCGCAGGAAGTGGAAAGCGCCGTAGAGCGCGCCCACCTCCGTGCTCGAAGCGATGACCGTCGCGCGGCGCGAGCCGAATTGGACGGAGCGAATGAGGAAGCCTTCGGGGCCGAGCGCCGCGAGCCGTGAGTCCCATTTGAGCTGGGCGATGAGCGGCGAACTCGCGGGCGTGCCTGCGACGACCGAGCCGTCGCGGTCGAGTTCATCCGCCGCAGGGACAGTCGAGCCGAGCAGGCCGGAGCAGCCCGCGACGAGTTCTGTTCTGATTGCGTCGAGTGTGGCTGACTTGCCCTGCACGAGGACGGAAGTTACGCGGGGGCGATAGGCGCGAACCATTTGTTCCGGGAGTCGCTCGTAGCGCAGCCACAGACGGTAACCGTCCTCCGCTCGTGCGCCAGCGCAGAAGAGGACGACGGCCGCGAGGCACGTGATGAACCTTCTGTTGCTTCGACGGACTCCCGAATTCATCTTCTTGCTTTCGAGTCTAGATAGCGGCTGGCGAACGCCAGAAAAGTGGGCCAGTTCGGGCCGTTGGTGTGGCCGCCGCTGTGCTGGCGAAAGGCCACGTCGCCGTTAACCAGGGCCGTCTCCATCGGGGGCATTTCCGCAGTCCCCAGTCCTTTCTTGCCCAGCAGCTTGTAAACGGGCTCGGCGGCGACCAGCGCCAGTGAAAGGAGGATGACAGATAGGCTGATCAAACGCTTCGCGGCGGCCATCATTTATTCATCAAATGGTCTGCGGCAAGGACGAGGAAGAGGTAGTCCGTCGTCCCGCCGCCGAGAACGTACTCGGTCTGCTGCCAGAGGAAGGGCCATTCCAGAAGCTCAGGGAAGTCGGGCCTGATGAGCGCCGTGCCGGAACCGACGCCGCCTGGGATGTAAGACCAGTCGGCGCGGTTGAAGCCGTAGGCCGTCGTCAAAGAGCGCGCGCCGACGCCTGAGGCGAAAGAGGCGGTGTTGGGTCCGGGGTGGCAGCCCAATATGAAGTTCAGCGAGTGGAGCATGTAGTCGGCCGGGAAGATGTCCGGGAACGAAGTGTGCAGGAAGTATTGCTCGACGCCGAAGCGTTGAATGCCCCAGCCCGCGCCCCAGATGTCCGGCTCGTAAGGAACGCCGTAAGGAGTCTTTCTGCCGCGCTCGTCAATCCTGATTCTGTAAGCCTTCACCGCCTCCCTGATCGAGTCTCTGTATTTCTGGTCGTCCACTAGCGCGAGGACGCGGCCGACGACCCAGCCCGTGCGCTCTATGTTCTTCACGATCTCGCCGGTCGTGTTCCTCAGAAAGTCTGAATACTTTTTCTCCTTCGTGGCGAGCAGCAACTCGACCGCGGCCTCCACGCGCTGAAGCGGGCTCCTCTCCTTCGTGCGGTCCCAAAGCTCCTCTGCGATGCGCAGGCAGTCTTTGGATAGAGGGTCATTAAAATTTTTCAAGGCGCGGGATGCGGCGGCGAGCCCCGCGGCCACCTGCAACTCGCGGCCGGGGTTCTCTTCGGTGAAGACCCAGCGGTCGTCGGGCGAGCCGGGACTGCCGGCAGCCCCGCCCTCGTGCGGCCGCGTGTCCGTCACGGCGACACCTTCGGCCGCGCCCTTGAGCGCGGGCGGCTGCGTCGCCGCGCCTGCCGGCTGCTGCGGGTCGAATCTTTTGTTGTCCGTCACATTGATGGTATCGCCCAGGAGCGTGTACTGCCTGAGCGTCGGCGTGATGACGCCGCGATAGAGCCGGCCGAGAGACTTGTAGCCGCCGACGATGTTGAGAGCGCCGTGCTCTATCTGCTGCAACACGTCCGCGCGCCCGTCCGGCCTGTGAATCTCCGCGACCAGATTCTCCTGGTCAATCGTCGTGTTGTCGTAATCGACTTTGAAAGCTTCGTAGATGAGCGCCAGGCCCTGCAACGTGTCCGACTGCGACTCGACGCGGATGTCGTCGTCGCCCGCGTCGTGCCAGGCCCCTCGGTCAAGTCCTGGCACAGTTTCTCCGCTCTTGTATTTGGTCAAAGTCTGTGGCCCCTGCGCGTAACCGTCTATGTGATTGAGATTGGTTGGGGCCATGCGCGCGTCGTCCAGGTGACAGGCCCCATGCCAGACGCGGTAGCGGTCGTTGACGCGCATGTGGCACATCTGCGCGGGCAGGAAGTATTCGAGCGTTGGCTGCCAAACGTTGCGGCTATAAACGTCCGCGCCGATCTTGAAGGCAGGGGTCTGGTAGTCGCCGTACTTGACGACGTACATGCCCGGCCTCTCTACGCGCGTGAAGTCGAGCTGGTAATACTGATACCTGAGAAATTTGCCCCAGGGCCGAGGCGCGGCCTCGATCACCTTCTCGAAGCCGCCGTTTTCAGAGACGCGCAGGAGCGAGGCCAAAGGTCTTCGCTGATCGCGCGGGTCCGTTTCGATGACGGCCACCTTCTGCTGTTTGGGATGGTAGCCCACCTGCGAGACCTGCACGACGGGCGCGGACTTCCAATCGGGGACGGCGTGCGGCGAGACGAGCCACTCGACAGCGCCTGCGGTCGCCCCCTTCGAGACCAGAGACCTGACGACGAACCAGCCGTTGGTGTGGCGCGCGCGGCCGTCCAGGAGTTGGAGGTCGCCGCCCTTCAGGTTCTTGACGATCATGGTCTGGCGCTCGTCGTCGGGCGCGATTGCGAGCGTGCGGCCGACGGCCAAAGGGTCTAACTGGTATTCGCCGTCCGCGGTGCGACGGCCGGGGCCGTTGGCCTGCCGCGGGAAGATGCCCGCTTGATTGTCTATGTAGTAAGGCTTGCCGAAGAGGACGCCGGGGAAGAGTTCCAGGTTGAAGCCGACGCGGCCCACCCACTCGTCCGGCAGCGGCCTGTCGAGGTCAACGACGATGCGGAAAGATTTTCCCTCTGGCCTGACCCTGAGCGTGTAACTGAGATTGAGGTCCGGGTAGATGATCGGATTGAAGCCCGCGCGGTTCTTCTCCGGGTCCGGGTATTCCATGCGGACGCTGATCTCTTGCGTTGCGCGGTCCACAACGCGCTTGCCGACTTTTGGCACAGGTTGCCACTGCCCCGGCGTCGGCTCCAGTCGCAAGTCTCCATTCGTCGCCACGCGCAGCCCGTTCTGAATTATCCCGACGCCGCCCTGGTGGCTCTCCGGATAAAAGTCGTGCGCGAGCATCACGTTGAGGCCAGGCATCTCCAGGTACTCAGCCTCGTTGAGGCGCAGAGCCTCCGGCGCTTTCCTCTGAGCCACAAACGTCGCCGCCTGGCACAGAACGAGGATAAGGAGGAACGTCAGCTTCTTTTTCATCATCTTCATTACGAAACATCTCAACCCTTTGCGCCTTAGGTTTTTCTTTTATTGCGCCTTTGCGTGAAATAGTTTCTCGCAAAGGCGCGAAGGTAAGACGTAAGGCGCAAAGGGTTGCGTTAGGTTTTGAAGCGAGCTTTTTCGCGCAAAGGTTCTCGACAATCTGGGCGTTTGCTGCTAACTTCCTGGCTCGACCCAAAGCTAAAATTCGCAGTCCGGCGCGCTGACCGTCGAGCCATTAACCGTAGAATTAATTTGTACTTTGTTGGGAAACCTGGCAAAAGCGTTTCTAGTCTTTCTCCGCCCCCTTGTCAAGCATTTTCAAAATCAATCTCTGCACACGGAGCCCACGATGAGGAAGCTCGTTGCTGTTTTCGCCATCGCCCTGTTTCTCTGCCAGACTTCACCCGCGCAGCAAACTCTACGGGAGTGGGAGGACCCGCGCGTCTTCGCCGTCAACCGCGAGCCCGCGCACGCCACGCTCGTCCCCTACCCGGACGAGGCCGCGGCTCGCAAGGGCGCGCTCGCGCTCGCGCCGAATGGACCGCGCGCCGAAGCCTCGCCCTTCGTGCGCTCGCTCAATGGGCTATGGAAGTTCAACTGGGTCAAGGAGCCGTCGCAGCGTCCCGCGGACTTCTACAAGCCCGAGTACGACGTGTCTGCCTGGAAGGAGATAAGGGTTCCCGCGAACTGGGAGTTTGAGGGCCACGGCACGCCCATCTTTTTGAACATCATCTACCCGTTCAAGCGCGACGCGCCGAGCGTCATGGGCGAGCCGCCGAAGGATTGGACGACCTACGAGGAACGCAACCCCGTCGGCTCCTACCGGCGCAACTTCACGCTCCCCGCAGACTGGGCCGGGCGCGAGACTTCTCTAGTCCTGCACGGCGTCAACTCCGCCTGCTACGTCTGGGTCAACGGCCAGAAGGTCGGCTACAGCGAGGACAGCCGGCTGCCCGCCGAGTTCGACGTGACGAAGTACGTGCGGCCCGGCGAGAACGTGGTCGCCGTCGAAGTCTACCGCTTCTCGGACGGGAGCTATCTTGAGGATCAAGACTTCTGGCGCTTGAGCGGCCTCTTCCGCGACGTGGAGCTGGTCTCGCGCGCGCCTGTACACGTCCGCGACTTCTACGCGCAGACTCCCCTCGACGCGCAGTACCGCGACGCGCGCCTCGCCCTCAACGTGAAGGTCCGCAACAGTGGCGCGACTGCGGAACGGGTGACGCTTGAAGCGAAGCTGCTCGACGCAAAGGGCGGGACAGTCGGCCCGCCTCTAACGGCCGAGGGCACCGCGCCCGCGGGCGGCGAACTCTCGCTCGACCTGGCGCGCGAAGTGGCGAACCCAGGAAAATGGTCCGCGGAGGAGCCGAACCTCTATACGCTCCTGCTGACGCTCAAGGACTCGCGCGGGCGCGTGCTCGAAGTCATCCCGTGGCGGCTCGGCTTCAAGTCCTCCGAAATCAAGAACGGGCAGATTCTCGTCAACGGCCGCCCGGTCATGATTAAAGGCGTCAACCGCCACGAGCACGACCCCGACCTGGGCCAGGTCACGACGCGCGAGCGGATGGTCGAAGACATCCTCCTGATGAAGCGGCACAACATCAACGCCGTTCGCGCGAGCCACTACCCGAACCACGAAGCCTGGTACGCGCTCTGCGACGAGTACGGCCTCTACGTGCAGGACGAGGCCAACATAGAGTCGCACGGCTACGGCGCGAACGAGAAGCAACGCATGTCTGACGGCGAGGACTACACGGACGCACACGTCGCGCGCGTCAGTCGCATGTTCGAGCGCGACAAGAACCACGCCAGCATCTTCCTCTTCTCGCTGGGCAACGAGGCCGGCTGGGGCCGCAACTTCGAGGCGGCGCGCAACTGGGTCAAGACCAACCACCCGGAAGTCGTCCTCGTCTACGAGGCCGGCGCGAGCGTCCACAGCGACGCCTTCAACCCTATGTACACGAAGCCGCAGGAGATCGTGCCTTACTGGCAGGAGAAGGGCGCGGGCAAGCCTTTCTACTTGGTCGAGTACGCGCACGCGCTCGGCAACAGCGTCGGGAACTTGCAGGAGTACTGGGACGTGTTGGAGTCCAGGCCCAATTTCCATGGCGGCTTCATCTGGGACTGGGTTGACCAGACGTTCCGCAAGAAGCTGGCAGACGGCCGCGAGATGTGGGCCTACGGCGGCGACTACGGCGACAAACCGAACGACGGCAACGGCGGCGACGGCCTCGTCTTCGCAGACCGCCGCATCCAGCCAGAACTCCTCGAAGTCAAGAAGGTTTACCAGTTCATCAAAGTCGAGCCGGTTGACCTGGACGCGGCCCGCGTCCGCGTGCGCAACAAGTACATGTTCACAGACCTCTCGTTCGTTGACGGCGCGTGGGAACTCGCCGAGAACGGGAGGGTCATCCAGCGCGGGCAACTGCCGCGGCTGCGCACACCCGCTGGGCAAGCGGAGGAGATCACGCTCAACTTGCGGCGGCCCGTGCTGAAGCCGGACGCGGAATACTTCCTCAAGGTGACGTTCGCGCTCGCGGCCGACGCGCCCTGGGCGAAGCGTGGGCACGTCGTCGCCTGGGACCAGTTCGCGATGCCTTACAGACTTCCGCTCGAAGGGAAAGCCGACCCGCCGACAACGCTGACGCCTCCACTGACTGTTACGGAGACGGCCGAGCTGGTCTCGCTGCGCGCCCCAGGCTTCTTCGCCAGAATCGGGAAGGCCAGCGGCGCGCTCGAAGCTTACGAGTTCGGCGGGCGTCCGCTCATCGCCGGGCCGCTCGTGCCGAACTTCTGGCGCGCGCCGCTCGACAACGACCGCGGCAACCAGATGGCGAAGCGCCTGGGCGCGTGGCGCACGGCCGCCGCCGAGCGCAAGGTCACGAGCGTCAAGGTCGAACAGCTCGGCCCGAGTTCGGCGCGCGTGACGACGGAGGCGACGATGCCGTCCGTAGGCTCTCAGACGCGCACCACGTTCACGGTCCGCGGCGACGGCACGATTGAAGTCGAAAGCACGCTCACGCCGCAGGGCGTCGTGCCGGAGTTGCCGCGCGTCGGGATGCAGGTGCAAATCCCAGGCGAGCTGCGCAACGTGGAGTGGTACGGGCGCGGGCCGCAGGAGACCTACTGGGACCGCAGGACGGGGGCCGCTTTCGGCGTCTACAAATCTTCCGTGGACGACCTCTGGACGCCCTACGCCGAGCCGCAAGAGACAGGCAACCGGACGGACGTGCGCTGGGTGACGTTCACAGACAAGACGGGCGCGGGCTTGCGCGCGGTCGGGCTGCCCGAACTCTACTTCAGCGCCTGGCCCTTTCAGATGTCCGAGCTTGAGCGTGCGAAGCACTCGGCAGAGATTCAGATGTCTAAGGAGATCACGGTCAACCTGGACTACAGGCAGATGGGCGTCGGCGGCGACGACAGTTGGGGCGCGCCGCCGCACACGGAGTATCGCCTGCCGGCCAAGACCTACCAGTACAGTTTTCGCCTGGAGCCCGTGCGCGCGGGCCGTGCAAGGCGTTAAGTGCGGACCCGGCAGTTGGAGGCCACCACATGCGGCTCGGCGCTCTGGACATCGTCATTCTCGTCGTCTACTTCGTCGCGATGATCGGCGTCGGCGTCTACGTCACGAAGCGCGCGTCGAAGAACCTGGACTCCTACTTCCTCGGCGGAAAGACCATGCCGTGGTGGCTGCTGGGCGTCTCGAACGCTTCGGCGATGTGGGACATCACGGGGACGATGTGGTTCGTCTACATCCTCTACGCCTACGGGATGAAGGCCGTCTTCCTGCCCTGGCTCTGGCCCATTTTCAATCAGGTCTTCGAGGCGGTCTACCTCTCTAAGTGGACGCGTCGCTCGAACGCGCGCACCGGGGCCGAGTGGATCACGACCCGCTTCGGGACGGGCGGCGGCGCGGAACTGTCGCGCGCCGTCATCGTCCTCTTCGCGCTCATCTCGGTCGTCGGCTTCATCAGCTACGACTTCCAGGGCCTCGGCAAGTTCTGCAAGGTCTTTCTGCCCTGGGACCTCTCGCCCAACACTTACGCCGTCATCGTCATGTCTGTGACGGCCATCTACGTCGTGCTCGGCGGGATGCTGAGCGTCGTGCTGACGGACTTCGCGCAGTTCGTCTTGATGGCCATCTCAAGCGTCGTCATCGGCGTCATCGCCATGACGCACGTCGGCCTAGGCACGCTCGATCAGGTGACGCCCGAAGGCTGGCGCGGCCTCTTCTTCGGCATGGACATCACGCTCGACTGGGGCGGCATCCTGCCGGCGATGAACAGCCGCGTCGCAGGCGAGGGCATCGCCTCCATGTTCGGCTTCTTCTTCATGGTGATGGTCTTCAAAGGCATCCTCTCCAGCATGGCCGGGGCCGCCCCGAACTACGACATGCAGCGCGTCCTCGCCGCGAAGAGCCCGCGCGAGGCCAGCCTGATGAGCGCCATCGTCTCCGTCTGCCTCGTCCCGCGCTGGATCATGATCGGCGGCATCACGCTGCTCGGCCTCGTCTACCTGACGCCCGTCTTCCGCGGCATGGGTGACAACATAGACTTCGAGCTGGTGCTCCCCTATGTCATCAACAACTTTCTGCCCGCGGGGCTGATGGGGCTCCTGCTCGCGGGGCTCTTGTCGGCCTTCATGTCAACCTTCAGCGCGACCGTCAACGCGGGGGCGGCCTACCTCGTCAACGATGTCTACAAGCGCTACGTCAACCCTGACGCGAGCAACAAGACTTTAATCCGCGCCAGCTACCTGGGCTCGATTCTGATTCTCGTGGTGGGCATGAGCGTCGGGCTGTTCGTCGCCTCGATCAACGACATCACGCAGTGGATCGTCTCTGGGCTCTTCGGCGGCTACACTGCGGCCAACGTCTTGAAGTGGTACTGGTGGCGGCTCAACGGCCACGGCTACTTCTGGGGAATGCTCACGGGCATCGTCTGCGCGCTCGTCGTGCCCGCCGTCCAGAAGTACCTGCTCCCGGACCTTCAGTCGCTCTACTTTTTCCCCTTCATCCTCCTCTTCTCCGGCGTCGCCAGTGTTGCGGCTTCCTTGCTGACGAAGCCCGTGGACGAGGAGACGATCAAGACCTTCTACCGCAACGTGCGGCCGTGGGGATTCTGGAAGCCTGTGTGCGAGATGGTCGCGCGCGAAGACCCGGCGATTGAGCCGAACCGCGACGCCGCGCGCGATCTAGTGAACTGCGGCGTCGGCATCATCTGGCAACTGACGCTCGTCGTCATCCCGCTCTACGTCATCTTCCGCGATTGGCGCGCCGCGCTCATCTCGCTCTTTGTCCTGGCCGCGACCACGGCCTTCCTCAAAAAATTCTGGTATGACCGGCTCGAAAAAGGCGAGGGTCGCGCGCAGGGCGCGGGCGAGACAGCCCACCTGTCGCCGCCGCAGATCGCAGAAATGGCCCATGATTAAAAAGCCCGAAGGGGGAAAGCGAACCAACCATGAGAATAAGACTACTGATCCTACTGCTCTGCGTCTTCGGCGTCAGCGCCTCGGCCCAGAAAATCGAATCGCCTTCGGGCAAGCTCGCGCTCACTTTCGAACTGACGAGCGAGGGCGAGCCCGCCTATCAGCTCTCTTTCGGCGGGCGCGCCGTCGTCAAGCGGAGCCGGCTCGGCCTTGAGCTGAAAGGCGGGCCGGCGCTCGTCAAAGGCTTCGCCGTGGCGAAGTCTGACACCGCGCAGGCGGACGAGACGTGGGAGCCTGTCTGGGGCGAGGTCAGGCAGATTCGCAATCGCTACAGGGAGCTGGCCGTCACGCTCCAGCAAGCGGGCACGACAAATCCCACGCTCGTCATCAGGTTCCGCCTCTTCGACGACGGCCTGGGATTTCGTTACGAAATCCCTGAGCAGAGCGGCCTCAAATACTTCGTCGTCGCGGACGAAAGGACTGAGTTTCAACTGGCGGGCGACCACAAGACCTTCTGGATTCCGGGCGACTACGACACGAACGAGTACGCCTACACCACGACGAAGCTGAGCGAGGTGAACGCGACGACGGGCAAGGCCGCCGAGGAGATCAGCGCCAAGACTTTCTTCGCGGACAACGCCGTCCAGACGCCCCTGATGATGAAGTCGGCCGACGGGCTCTACATCAACATTCACGAGGCGGCGCTGGTCAACTACCCCGCCATGAACCTCGTCGTGGACCGCCAGGCGTTCACTCTCACCTCGCACCTTGTCCCTGACGCCCTCGGTAACAAGGCGTATTTGCAGACGCCCGCCCGCACGCCCTGGCGCACGGTCGTCGTCAGCGACAACGCCGCAGACATTCTGGCCTCCAAGCTCATCCTGAATCTGAACGAGCCTTCACGGGTCCGCGACACGAGCTGGATCAGGCCGGTGAAATACGTTGGC
Organism: uncultured Acidobacteriota bacterium; assembly: GCA_963848875.1. Lineage (GTDB taxonomy): Bacteria > Acidobacteriota > Blastocatellia > Pyrinomonadales > Pyrinomonadaceae > QHXM01. The sequence continues at coordinate 1,077,105 of CAWKFJ010000003.1, read as the reverse complement.
GTCTGGTGGGAGATGCACGTCAATAAATCCACCTGGAACTACGCGGACGCCACGGGGGCCGTCAAACTTGACGAGGCGGACTGGGCCAAAATGAAGCCCAACGGCAAGCACGGGGCCACCACCGAGAACACGAAACGGTATCTTGATTTCGCCGCGCGCCACGGGTTCGACGGCGTGCTCGTCGAGGGCTGGAACGTAGGCTGGGAGGACTGGTTCGGCAACTGGAAGGAGGAGGTCTTCGACTTCGTCACCCCATACCCGGACTTCGACGTGGTGGCGCTTCAGAAGTACGCCGCCGAGAAGGGCGTCAAACTCATCATGCACCACGAGACCTCTGCCTCCGCCACGAACTACGAACGGCATATGGACGACGCCTACCGCTTCATGAAGCAGCACGGCTACGACGCCGTGAAGACGGGCTACGTCGGCCGCATCATCCCGCGCGGCGAGCACCACGACAGCCAGTGGATGGTCAACCACTACGTCCGCGTGGCCGAGAAAACGGCCCAGTATAAGATCATGCTCGACGCGCACGAGCCCGTGCGCCCGACGGGCCTGCACCGCACCTACCCGAATTGGCTCGCCTGCGAAGCGGCGCGCGGCAACGAGTTCAACGCGTGGAGTTCCGGCAACCCGCCAGAGCATGAGACTATCTTGCCCTTCACGCGCCTGATGGGCGGGCCTATGGACTACACGCCCGGAATCTTTCAGATCAAGATGAGCCACTACGACCCGGCCAAGAAGGAGCAGGTACACACGACGCTCGCCAAGCAGCTCGCGCTCTACGTGACGATGTACAGCCCTTTGCAGATGGCCGCGGACTTGCCTGAGAACTACGAGCGGTTCATGGACGCGTTCCAGTTCATCAAGGACGTGGCGGTTGACTGGGACGACACGAAGATTCTCGAAGCGGAGCCGGGCGATTACGTCACCATCGCGCGCAAAGCCAAGGGCAAGGACGAGTGGTACATCGGAGCTATCACGGACGAGAACGCGCGCGCGGCAAACGTCCCGCTGACTTACCTCAAGCCGAAAAGCTGGTACGTGGCGACCATTTACGCTGACGCAGACAACGCCGACTGGCAAACGAACCCGATGGCCTACAAGATTCAGAGCTTCCTCGTCAACGACGAGACGCCGCTGAAAATCGCGCTCGCCAAAGGCGGCGGCGCGGCCGTCAGCCTCAAGCCCGCGTCCGCCGACGACATGAAGAGATTGAAACCCTATAAGAATTGACGCATAGGTGAGGTATAATTCGCGCGACGGCCGCCGGCCTCGGAGGTCTGCGGCGAAACCCACCGACGGAGAGTTTCCATGAAACGTGCAGCGACCTTTTTCGTCCTTCTCTGCGCCTTGCTGCCGGCAGCCGGTCGGCAGGGCGGCGACGACGCCTTCGTGTACGCGGATTTCGAGACGATGCAGGACAACAGGCCGGTCAGTAAGCGCGGCGGCTGGATGCAGTTGATCTCTTACGAGGAGACGACGAAGAGTAAGTTCAAGGGGCTGGCGAACGCCACGCCCGCCGCGCCCGAATTGGTCCGCATCAAGCCGGACGATCCGAACAAGGCCGCCACCTTCGACTACGAACTCTACTCGCCGAACCAGTACGCGGGCGTCGGCCTCGAAGTACACGGCCAGCCCGACAAGGACGGCAAGCCTGTCGCAGACGACTTGAGCGCATACAAGAATCTTTCGATGCAGGTCTACGCCACCGGCATCCCTTCGCTGAGGGTCGAGATCATCAGCCGGGGCCAGGGTATCGCTCTGACGGGCGGCTTCCCGCAGATGGCCTTCCAGATCAAGCCCGGCTTCAACACCTACAAGATTCCGCTCAACTCTCTCAAACAGCCTTCGTGGGTGGACACGAGGGTCAGCTCCAAGGACGTGTTAAAGAAGCTGACGGCCGTGAGCCTGACGGCGTTCTGCGAGCAATGCACGCCGAAGCACGGGACGGTCGTCGTGGACAACATCATCTTCGAGAAGTAGCCGGCCGCGCGCCCAAGGCTTCGACGACGGCCGCGTAGGCAGGCTTAGGCGCGTAAGCGCGGTCGAAGAGGAGCGCGGCCCCCTGCTTGCCCTTTGTGTATTGTGGAATCCAACTGTACTTGTCCGTAAAACCCCAGGTCTGGAAGGCCGTGCAGCGCGGCTCTGCGAAGCAGGCTTCTGCGATCAGCCGGTAGGCGTCGGCCTGTCTTTGCAGGCCCGACTTGTCCGCGAGGACGCCGGCCGAGTCTACGTCGAGCGCGACGTCCATCTCCGTGATGTGAATCTGTAGGCCGAGCGCGGCGAGGCGGGCGATGTTGGCCTTGACGGAGGCGAGGTCCGCGGCGTCCATCTTGAAGATGTGCGCCTGAATGCCGACGCCGTCGATGGGAACGCCGCGCCGCTTGAAGTCCTTGACCATCTCGTAGACGGCGTCAGACTTCGGATTGATCCCTTCCGTGTCGTAGTCGTTGTAGAAGAGGAGCGCCTTCGGGTCTGCCTCGCGCGCCCAGCGCAGCGCCTGCTCGATGTAGGCCGTCCCCTTTCCCTTGAAGCCTATGCCGGGGCTGTCGTACCAGATTGAAGGCTCGACCGAGCCATCCGCCAGGAACGACTCGTTGACGACATCCCACGCGAAGACTTTGCCCGCGTAATGCTTCATCACTTTCGTGACGTGCTCGCGCAGCATCGCGTTGAGCTGCGCGGGCGTGAAGTCGCCCTTCTCAAGCCACGCGGGGTTGTACTCGGACCAGAGCAGCGTGTGGCCGCGCACCTTCATCCCGTTCTTGCGGGCGAAGGCCACGACCTCGTCGCCGGGGCCGAAGTTGAAGCGATTGCGGTCGGGCCTGAGCGTGCCCCACTTCATCACGTTCTCCGCCTCGATCATGTTGAACTCGCGCACCAGGGTCGCAGCGTAGTCCGGCTCGGAGAAGAGCCGCGGGTCAACGGCCGCCCCGACGAGGACGCCCGCCCTATCGGCCCGCTCGCGGAGCGACTGCGCGACCGCCTGCGCGCCCGGCGCCGCCTGAAGTAAAACGAAGATAAGGGTCAGACGTAAGGCTCTGCTTCGGTTCATCCTCCGCTCCCCTCGACGATCTTGATGTACTTGTTGAGCGGCGGATTCGTCAGCTTGTCCACCCGCCCGCTGGGCCATTTTATTTCAACGCTGTCGATCTTCGTCGCGCGCCCGACGCCGAGGATTTCGCGCGGGTCGTGCGAGGCGAGGTAGCTGCCGCCGCTGGTCTTGAGGCGCGTGCGCTTGACGCCGCCCGCCTGCCAGGTGATGACTGCCCCGACCGCCTCCGGGTTACTCTTGGTCGCGACGAGCTGAAGCCCCAGCCAGTTGTTGCGGTTCCCGCCCTCGTTCCTCAAGAGCACGGGGGGCGCGCCGTTGTTGACGATGAGGATGTCCAGGTCGCCGTCGTTGTCGTAATCGCCGGCCGAGAGGCCGCGGGCCGGGAAGTCCTTCTGGAAGATCGCGCCGGACTGCGCCGAGACGTTCTTGTACTTGCCGTTGTCGTTCTCGAACATCAGCAGCGGCTCTTTGTATTTCACCCTCAGCGACTGGTGCTCGACCATGTCGTCCGGGTGCCCGTTGGCGAGAATCAAATCGGGATCGCCGTCGTTGTCGTAGTCGAAGAACTTCAGGCCCCAGCCGGAGAGCAGGCGCGTGGCCTGCCCGATCTCGCCCGGCTTGTCCACGAAGGTCAGGTCTTTCTGATTCTGGTAGAGGCTGAAGAGTTCCTGGTCTATGTTGGCGACGAACAAGTCCTGCCAGCCGTCGCCGTCGTAGTCGGCCGCGTCCACGCCCATCCCGGAGCGCGGCGCGCCAGCGTCGCTGAAGGCCACGCCCGCGGGCAGGCCCGCCTCCTCGAACTTGCCCTTACCGCGGTTGACGAACAGGAAGTTGGGCATCGTGTCGTTGGCGACGAAGAGGTCCGTCAGCCCGTCGTTGTTAACATCGGTCGCCACCGCGCCGAAAGACTTGCCCGGCGACTTGATGATGCCCGACGCCTCGCTCACGTCCGTGAAGGTCCCGTTGCCGTTATTGTGGAAGAGGTGACTCGGGCGCGGCTTGAAGACGCGCGGCACGCAGTAGTAGCGCCGGCCCAGCCGGTTGTCGCCACATAAAATTGTGCCAGTGCCGCTGTACTCGACGAAGCTCGACACGAAGAGGTCTAGCTTGCCGTCGCCGTCGTAGTCGAAGAAGGTCGCCTGCGTAGACCAGCCGGGCGCGGCGACGCCAGCCTTGTCGGTCACGTCCGCGAAAGTCCCGTCGCCGTTGTTGCGGTAGAGGATGTTGCGCCCGTAGCTCGTGACGTACAGGTCCACGCGGCCGTCGCCGTCGTAGTCTGCGGCGGCCGCGCCCATGCCGAAGGTGTTGCCGGCGACGCCGGCCTTGTCCGTCACGTCCGCGAAAGTCCCGTCGCCGTTGTTGCGGTAGAGGGCGTTCTTGATGGGCGTCTTCGGCTGGAAGAAGTCGGACGGGCCGCTGTTGACGAAGTAAACGTCGAGCCAGCCGTCGCCGTCGTAGTCGAAGAAGAGGCCGCCGCCGCCGCAGGTCTCTGGCAGGTGGTGAGCCTCGGAGCGCGCGTTGTCGTGTACCCAGGTGATCTTACTCTGGGCCGGCTCGACTTCCGCGAAGACCACGGGCGTGCCGGCAATCACCGGCGCACTCGTCTTCGCCGTCTCCTTGCCGGCGGTTACAGGCGCGGCTGACTCCTGCGCGCGCGCTCGCGGCGGGCCAATCAGCGCCGCTGCCAGAACAAGAGCCACAAAAAAATATCGCATACTTCGAGGGCCTCGATCAGTCAAATGAGGCGATACTTAATTCGGGTAGACCTCGTCGGGCTTGACGACGCGGATGAAATGGTCCGTGAACTTGAAGTGCGCCGCCGGCGGCTCGATCTTCGGCATGTGGCAGGAGACGCAATCCTTCGTGCTCACCTTGCAGACGATGGTCGAGCCGTGCTGCGTCCTGGCTTCCGCAGCCTTGTCTTTCGGCGAGTGGCAGGCCAGGCACTTGGCGTCGTAGTGGGCGGCATCCTGCTTGAGCGGCTCGTGTGGGTTGTGGCAGGCCGTGCAGCTGATACGCTTGTCGTCCGAGTAGCACTTGCTGTGGAAGATGCGGTAGGGCTGGAAGCGCACGTTGTTAATCTCCATCGTCTGGAGGATGCCGAACTCGTCGTTGCCGCGATGGCATGAGGCGCAGAAGTCCTGCGTTAACTGGTCGCCGCTGAGGCGCGACGGGTTGTAAATCAACTTGCCGCCGGGCTCGCCCTCCTTGGTCGCGGCGGCGTGTGCGCCCCCTGGCCCGTGGCAGCCTTCGCAACGGATGCCCGGCGTCATCTTTTCCAGGTTGAGCTTGCCGGCGATGACGCCGCCGGTCGAGTGGCAACTGAAGCAGTTGCCCACCTCGTTCTCCGAGAGCCGGCGGCCGAGCGCCTTCAGGAGCGATTCTGGCACAGTACGCGGCGCGCCGATGGTAAAGTCCAGACCCTGCACTTCGTTGTAATAGCTGACGAGGCTCTCGTAGTAAGCGCCCTCGTGCTGGAGCACGTAAGTCTGCCCGGCCTTGCCCTGGCCGAAGGCGTAGAGGATCGGCAGGCTGATGGTCTGCTTGCCGTCGGTGACGGTGTAAGTGCTCTCCTTATCCTTGCGCTTGATCTCGTAGGTGTAGGGGCCTGTGCGGAAGGTCATGGCCGGGTTGTCGATGAGCACCTTGGAATGCGCGACGGGCTCCATCGCCATCCCCATCGCGCTCTGCGCGTGCAGCGTGACCATCTTCTTGTGGCACTGCGCGCACGCCTGGTCGCCTATGAACTGCGCGTTGGCCGGGGCTCTTCGGGGGTGCCAGCGGATGGGCTTGTCCTGTTGCTGCTGGCCGAAGAGGTTAGAGGTCGCCCAGGAGCCGACGAGGGCGAGGAGCAGCAGATACAACGCCCCGCCCGCCAGGCGCAGAACATTCTTTCCTAAGTTATGATCCTTACTCTTCATCGTCCGAGTTAAAGCAGTTGTGAGCTGGGTTACAGCCGGCCCTTGGAGAGGAATCAGGGCTTCGGCTTGGGCTGGTCGCCCGCCGGCTCGTCACCCCTCAACTGGGCGTTGCGGCGAGCGTTGAATTGCTCCTGAAGTTTCTGAAACAACTCGACCTCGCGCTTGGCCTCCGGCTCGCGCCCGGCGCGGCGGTAAGCGCGCCCCAGCGCGTAGTGCATTTCGGGACTAGACGGCGCGAGCCGCGCGCCCTCTTCGAGTTCCTTGATGGCCCGCTCCACCTGGCCCAATTCCAGTAGTACGCGCCCCAGCACGTTGCGCGCGGCGAACATCTTCGGGGCGAGCTGCACGGCCTTCTCCGCCAGCGGCAGCGCCTCTTCGTACTCGTCGCGCTTGAGGTGCTCGAAGGCCATCTGCACCATCGCCGGGAAGTGCGCGGGCGAGATTTCCAGCTCGCGGCGAAACTCTTTCATCGCCGCGTCGGCGTCCTGGTTGAGCAGGTAGACGCCGAACGCGTAATGGACGTTCGGGTCGTTCGGGTAACGCGCCAGCAGTTGATCGAAGGCTGGGCGCGCCTGATCCATACGGCGCGCGGCCATGTCGTAACCCGCCCGGCCGGCGAGCATCACACGCTCGCGCTTGTCGGCCGGAAGCTCCTTGGGGAGGAAAGGCATCCGCATGAGCGCCAGCCCGAAAGCCTCTATCACCTTGGTGCCCTCGTTGCCGACCCTGACGAAGTCGTTCAGGATGTCGTAGGCGATCTCATATTGCTCGAAACGGATGTAAAGCAGCGCCGCGTGGTACGTGGCGACGGCCATCAGTTCCTGGTTGCCGCCCAAGCCAAGCGTGCGCCCGCGCACTAGTGAGCCGCCCGCGCGCTCGTACTCGCCAGTCTGAAACTCACAGAGCCCGAGCATAGCCCACGCGGGGCCGCGTTCGGGTTCGAGCGCCACGACGTTGCGGAAGGCGTCGCGGGCCTCCGCGTAGCGGTCCTGCTCGTAAAAAATCGCGCCCACGTACCACCAGCCGTCGGCCCACTTCGGCCGAATCTTGAGGGCCTTCCCGTAATGTTCGAGCGCCTCGCCGAGCCTGTTGGCGAGCCGTGCCTCGTCGCCGAGTTTGACGGCCTGGTCGAACGCAGCGGGGTCTTGCGCCTGCGTCTGCGCCGGCCTCGTCCTCGACCGCCTCTTCGTCTGCGCGCAGACGGACGGCGCGCTCGCGGCGACGAGCAACAGCGCCGCCAGCAGGAGCGACCCGATGCGTGTATTAAGGATTGAGGACTTCACCAAACCTGTTGACTTTCCTTTCGGCTCAAACTCCCGCGACCATCAGGGAGACTTGACGGGGGCGGGCTGGTTGATGACGTTCTGCTGGTTGACTCCGTTCTGCGCGCCGGGCTGCTTGGCCTGCTGCTCGCTGTCCAGCTTCTGGACGATGGCCCGCTCGCGGTCGCCGTCCGCTTTGCGGTTGAGCCTGTAATAGACGGACGCCAGCAGCGCGCGGGCCTCGGAAAAATCCGGGTGCTCGCCGACCACGCCTTCAAGCAGGGGCCGCGCCTCGTCCGGCTTGCCCAGGGCGGCGAGGACCGCGCCGAGGTGGTAGCGCGCGTACTGCTCTTTCGGGCGCAGTTGCACCGCCCGGGTCAGGTAGCCGAAAGCCTCTTCGAACTGCTTGTCCTGCCGGAGCAGGATGCCGTGATAGAGGTTCGCGTCGAAGTCGGTCGGGTTATCGGCCAGCTCGCTCTTGAAAGCGTCCTTGGCCTTCTCCGAATCCCCCATCCGCATCATCACCCGCCCGTACCAGGCGCGCAGCGTGGGCAGCTTGGGGTCGAGCGCGAGCGCGCGTTCGAGTTCTTTGATGGCCCCAGGCCCGTCGTCCATCAGCAGCAGGATCGAGCCCATCAGGAGCCGGGCCTCTGCGGAATTCTCGTCGCGGAAGACGCGGTCGATCAAAAGCTGCCCCTTGTCCAACTGGCCGTCGCCGATCAGGGCGTTGCCGAGCAGGTAGGCGACGGCGCGGCTGTTGGGGCCGTCCGGGGCGGCCGCCTCGATTGGCGACAGCAGCTCAATCGCTTTCTTGTACTCGCCGAGCCGCACCTGGCAGTCGGCCAGGAGCATGACGGCGTTGATGCGTTCGGGGAGATTGGCCGGGGACGAGGCAAGGAATCGGGCCAATTCGCCCGCGGCCTCTGCGAACAGCGCGGACTTGTAATAGGCCAGGGCGAGGTTGAAGCGGATGGCCTGGTTCTGGCTCTGGAGCGCGAGCGCCTGCTTGTACTGCCCGACGGCCTCTTCGTAGCGACCGAGCCGCGAGTACGCGGCCCCCAGGTTCGACCGCACGTCGGCCCGCTCTGGATGGGAAGCCAGGATGGCGAGGTAGCCGCGCACAGCCTCTTCGAGGTTGCCCGTCTGGTGTAACTGGGTCGCGCGCTCGAAGGCGCGATCCACGTCCGCCGACGCGCCGCCCTGGGCCAGCGCCTGAACCGACGGCAGGAGTATCCCGCAGGCGAAAAGCGAAAGCAGCAACCTTACAAGCCGTCGGTTCTCGTGTGCCATTTACGACAACTTCCTAAAGCGAAAATCCGGGGAAAGTATATAACAAGGTCCCCTGAGCCGCGAGGCTCACCGCGCGGTGGGAGGTTCACCGCAGAACATCTGTCTCGCTGAGTTGACGGTCAGGAATGATTTTGTTCGCTGCCGCGAAACGCCAGGGCCTGCGTTGGCCGCTAGCGCGGAACCAAGACTGGCCTTTGCCGGAAAATGTAATTATACTTGCCGCAAGATTCTTTGTCGAATCGAACTACTCCGAAGCAGGCTGAGCCGCACGCCGCGCCGCTGGTCCTTGGTCCGGGCGTCGGCCCCCTGCGCGGCGCGCCCCTTTGCGGCAATCTTCCCCGGTAGAAATCAGGAGAAAATGTTATGAGGACAGTTGTGAGCCTGCTGCTCGTCGCCGCGCTCAGCCTTCCAGCGCTCGGGCAAACGTCCCCCTCCCAGGAGCCGCAGAAGCAGGACGACGAAGTGCTCCGCATCCGCTCCAACGAGGTGCAACTCGACATCGTCGTCAAGGACAAGAAGGGCCGCCCGGTCAGAGACCTCAAGAACACGGATTTTGAGATTTACGAAGACGGCAAGCTCCAGCGCGTCGAATCCTTCCGCTTCGTGATGCGCGAGGGGCCGGACGCCGGCGCGGGCCCGGACGCGAAAGCGGATCGCGGGCCTGCGACGGGGAACGCGGCGGCGCGCAGCAGCGCCAAGACGCCGGGCATCGTCGCTCTCGTCTTCGACCGCCTCTCGCCAGAGGCCCGCAGCCTCGCGCGCAAAGCCGGGATGGCCTACGTGCAGGAGGGCATGTCGGGTGGCGATTTCACGGGCGTCTTCGGGATAGACCAATCACTGCGGAATCTTCAGCCATTCACGGACAACCAGGAACTGGTCAAGCAAGCCGTCGAGCGGGCCACAGGGGCCACCACCTCGACCTACGCGTCTGAGGCCGGCAAAGTCCGCGACATGAACGACCGCAGCGTCTCCCTTGAGCGGCAGATGGCCGCTTTACAGTCGGCAGCCGCGGGGGCCGGGGGTGGGCCCGGCGGCTCGCAGCCCGACACCAGCAGTTTCTTCCAGGTCGCCACCGAGCAGAAATTCATCGAGATGCAGACGAGCATGATCGAGCAGTACGAGTTGCTCGAAAGAGACCAGCAGGGGTTTGCGACGATCAACAGCCTGCTGGCCGTCATCAACCCTATGCGCAAACTCCCCGGACGCAAGACGCTCATCCTCTTCTCGGAGGGCCTGGCCCTGCCGCCGGCCGTGCAGGCGAAGTTCCCCTCGGTCATCAGCGCCGCCAACCGCGCCAACGTCAGCATCTACACGATTGACGCGGCCGGGCTCCGCATAGAGGCCGGCACCGCCGAGGCCGCGCGCGAGATCAACTCGCTCGCCGCGAGGCGCATGCAGCAGGTCGGGCGCAGCAGCGACGCCGGCACGAACGGCCCCTACACGAGGGCGCTGGAGAAGAACGAGGACTTGCTGCGGTACGACCCGCGCGGCGGCTTGGGCGACCTGGCTGAGGAGACCGGCGGCTTCCTGATTCACGACACGAACGACCTGACCTCCGGCGTGCGCCGCATCACGGACGACATGCGCGGCTACTACATGATCACTTACGTCCCGCAGAACGCCGAATACGACGGCCGCTTCCGGCAGATCAGCGTCAAGCTGAGCCAGGCCAACTACGAGGTGCAGACGCGCAAAGGCTATTACGCCGTCGAGTCTGTCGGACAACTCCCCGTGCTCGACTACGAGGCCCCGGCGCTGGCCGCCGCGCACAACGCGCGCCCGGCCGGCGACTCGTCACCGTTCCGCGCGGGCGCGCTGAGCTTCCCGGCGGCGAACCGTGCGGGCCTCGCGCTGGTCATCGCCGAGGCCCCGCTCTCCACGTTCACCTTCGCGCAGGGCGGCGACAAGAAGAGTTACAAGGCGGACTTTTCGATTGTGGGGTTGATCAGGAATCAGTTGGGGCAGGTCGTCCAGAAACTGAGCCAGCATTACCCGCTGAGCGGCCCCTCGGAGAACCTGGAGGCGGCCAGGAAGGGGTCGCTGCTCTTTTACCGCGAGACGCAGCTCCCGCCGGGCAAGTACACGTTTGAGCTGATTGCCTACGACGCCTCGACGGGCCAGGCCAGCGTGCGCACAGGGCCGCTCGAAATCCCCGCCGCCAACGAAAGCAGACCGCGCCTGAGCAGCGTGGTGGTCATCAAGCGCGGCGAGCAGCTCACGGCCGCGGAGCAGAAGCGGGATCTGCCGCTCCAGTTCGGCGAGCTACTGCTCTACCCGAACCTGGGCGAGCCCGTCGTCAAGTCCGCGTCCAACCAGCTCGCGTTCTTCTTCACGGCCTGGCCCGCGCCGGGTTCGACGGCCGCCCCTCCGTTGACGTTGGAAGTCATGCAGAACAGACGCCGCCTGGGGCACAAGTCGGGCCAGCTCCCGGCCCCGGACCAGCAGGGGCAGATCAAGTACGCCAGCTCCATCCCACTCGACAAGTTCGAGCCAGGGGTCTACGAGCTGAAGATTACCGTGGGCGAGGGAGCCAACAGCGTCAGCCAGTCCACGAGCTTCACGGTCGCGCCTTAAGACTGACGGCCCGTCACCGCCTGGGCTAGGGTTTCGCGCGGCCTTGTAGTTTTTCCCGAAGCTTACGGGCCTCCTCCACGTACTCGCCTTTCGGGGCCTCTTCGAGGTAAGTCTCGACGAAGCGCACAGCCCCGGCCGTGTCCCCGCGCGCGAGGTAGATGCGCGCCAGGTGGTAGTTCGCGGCCACGCACTCGTCCCCGCCCATAATCAGCGCCTTCGTCAACTCCTGCTCCGCACGGGTCAGGTCGCCCGTCTCCAGCAGGGCGAAGCCGAGCCACAGGCGCGCGACCGGGCGCGTGCTGTCTATGACAATCGCCTGGTTCAACTGGTTGATGGCGTCGAGGTAGTCCTTGCGCTCGACGCGGACGAGGCCCATATTGAATTTCGCGTTGAAATTTTTGGGGTCGCGCGCGAGCACCATCTGGAAACTCTTTTCCGCCTCGTCCAGCCGCTTGAGCTTGAGGTACTGCGCGCCGAGGTCGTTGCGCGCCGCGATGTACTCCGGGTAAAGGGTGACGGCCTGCTCGAAGTGCGCGGCGGCTTGTCGGTAGTCGCCCTTGCCGACGAACTTCACTCCGAGCTTATACTCCTTCTTCGCCGGCCCCGGCGCCACCTGGCGCAGCTCGGCCGCGGAGACCACCCTGTTCGCCATCCGCTCGCCACGCGGAATCCCCTTCTCGCGCAACTCCAGGATGAGCTCGGCCACTATGCCGCGGCCCAGCGCGACGTTGGTACCGGTCGGGTCGAAGCTGTCGTCGGTGGTCTCGGCCCGCACGTCATACGTGCCCTCGCTCAGGTTTCTAATTTGGAACTCGCCGCTCTGGTTGGTGTAAGTATAGGCGATGAGGACGCCATACACATTTCTCAGGGTAATCCTGAAGTAGCGCTCGGCGGTGAATCCCGAAGGGAGGGTGACGCGCCCCTGGATGACCGCGTTATTGGTGTCCGGAGTCTTATATAGGGGCTCGACATCCTGCGCGTGCGAAGTCGCGGCCAGCGCCGACCAAAAGAATAATCCCATCCAGACGCGAACGGTTTTTCTCATCACAGCAGCCTCCTGGAAACCGCGTTTGAGTTGAACCGGGTTGACTCGGGGACTTCGTCTCTATCCTAACACACTCGGGGCCTCGCGCGGCTTTGATAAAGAGTGCGGCGCGAGAAGCGTCTTGCTCGCCCCTCGCGCCGCAGTTTGGTGTTACCGCCGGTCGGCCTGATTAGAAGTTGAACTTCAAGGCGAACTCCACAATCCTGCGACCGCGCTTGTTGACGACCCTACCGAAGTTGTCAAGCGTGGCCTGCGTGTAGCGGAAGCCCCCCCTCGGGTCACAGACACCGGTGCTGATGTTGCCGCCATCTCCGGTGGGCCGGGCTACAGTCGGCGAGGCGCACTCAGTGTCGAGCGTCAGGTAGATGTCGCTCGCGGAGGCGTTGGTCACGTTGATCTGCGTCGGGTACGCCTGATTGAACACGTTGAAGAGCCCGACGCGGAACTGTAATTTCTTCGACTCGCTGATGTTGAAGTTCTTGAAGAACGAGACGTCGAAATTGCTCCGGTTCGGAGTCCTGATGTAGAAGGGCGGCTGCGCCGGCCCGGAGTTCGGGAACGACGGAATCGCCAGCTTGCTCAGGTCGAAGATGGTCGCCCCGAGGTCGCCGTTCCCGGAGATCTGCGGGTTCCCCAGGTAGACCGGCGTGACCGCACCCAGGCTCGCGCCGGCGTTGTTGCCGTTAAAGGCGTCGGAACCGTACCAGGCCTGGGCTTGGTCGGCATTCGCGATGGCGCCGGTGAACTTCAGGCGGATCGGGATGCCGCTCTGCCACGTCGTGATGCCCGACATCTGCCACCCGTTCAGGATGCCGCGGGTGACGACGTTGTCGAAACCGCCGCGGGCGAGTTTCGGGAGGCTCCAGTTGTAGGACAGGTTGAAGATGTGCGTCCGGTCGAAGGGCAGGACGCCCCAACTTCTCCCGCGCGTGTCAATCGGGTCGGCCCAGGCCGAGCCGTCACTCTCGTTCGTCGCCACGGTCCCCAGCGCCTTGCTAAAGGTGTAGGTGGCGAAGTACTGGAGGTTCTTCCCCTGGTGGCTCAACGTTGCCTGGAGCGAGTGGTAGGTGGAAGTCCCCGTGAACTGGTAGACGCCCACCGTGTTGAAGGCGTCGAACGGCCTGTACCGCTTGAGCACGGGATCGGCAAGCGCCGCGCGCTGCGCCGGGTCCGACAGGTCCAGAGAGTTGTAGAGGGTGCCTCCTGCACAGTTGGGTTCCACCGGTCCCACCGTGTCGACACACACGGGGTTAGCCAGCGGGATGGTCCCGCTCAACAGCGTCCCCAGGGGAATGATGTTGATGTTCCGCTGCTGGGGCAAGTGGCGGCCCTGCGTGCCGACGTAGGCGACCGACAGGATGTTATCCATCGGCAGCCGCTTCTCAATCGTCAGGCTCATGTTGGCGACTCTCGGAATCTCGTTCGAGTTGAGGTCGCGGGAGCCGACGTTGACGTTGGCAATATTGTTGAACGGGTCGAGGTTTGCCAGATCGCCGAACGTGAGCGAGTTGCCGTTAGCCCCCGCCCACGGGAAGCCCTGGACCGCCGAGTAGGTGTTGGGTAGCTGGCCGCTGGAGTAATAGTCGTAGTTGCCCTGCACGCGGTTGTAGAAGAGGCCCGCGCCGGCGCGGACGACCAAGTCGCCCTTGCCGCCAACGTCCCAGGCGAAGTTCAGGCGCGGCATCCACAGGAGCCCCACGTTATCCAGCACGCCCTTGGGAATCTCACCCCTGGACGCCAGCCTGTAGCCGTTCGGCTGCGTGCGGTCGCCGTTCAGGAAAACGCCCGCGCCGGGGACGTACGCCGATGGGTCGAACAGCACGCCGAGACCTTTGCGCTCGTAGTTCTGCGGGAAGTAGGCGGCGCGCACGCCGTACTCGATGGTGATGTTCGGTTTCGCCTTCCAGCTGTCCTGGGCGTAGAACTCGTAGTTGTAGTAGCGGAAGTTGTCGAGCGGGCGGTCCGTGCCCTGCGTGAACTCGATGGGCCGGCCGGTGTACAGGTCGCCGTAGTTGTTGCCCGTGGCGTTCGTCTGGCCCCACTGGGCGACTTCGATGTTTTGGTCGCTGTTCGACTGCTGCCGCTTGTTCGCCTGCTCGACGAACGCGCCGAACTTCATCGTGTGCGTGCCCTTGACCTTCACCAGATTGTCGGTGATGGCGAAGCTATCGTTCCAGGCAGAGATCGGGAAGCCGTACGCGGAGTGGAAATCGCCGCCGCCCCAGGTCAGCACGCTCAGCGGGACGTACGGGTTGTTGCTCGGGAAGAAGCCGACCCGCTGGACGCCCAGCCCCTCGTAGGAGACTTTCTCGGGCTCGGCGAAGTCGTAGTTGAGCTGTAGCTTGCTGGCGCTAAACAGGATTTCGTTGGTCATCGAAGAGTTGATGACGTTGGTCAGGTTGACGACCAGCGAGCGGCCGAGGTTCTTGCTCGTCAGCTTGCCGGGCAGCTCGTAGTTGGACGAATCCCACCACAGCCCGCGCGGGAAGCCCTGCTCCTCGTACTCGCGCGCGAAGCGCACGTAGAGCTTGGTGTTGTCGCTGATGGAGTAGTCGAAGCGCGAGGTAAACTGCTGCCGGTTGTTCGGCCTGAGCACGCTGTAGACGTAGTTCCGACCCTGGGGGTCGCCGGTCAGGTTCGGCTCAGGGAACAGGTTGAGCAGGGCCGGGCCGAGGCCGGTCGGGTCGGCGCAGGGCGACAGGTCGCCGCCCGGGGCCGCGTCATTGGCGTCATTAGAGAAGGGTGCGCCGGCCACCCCGTTAGCCGTGCAGCCCGACGGGACGAAGACCGTGCCCGACTGGCTGAAGTTGCCCTGCCGCTCCAGCAGCGTGGGGACGCGGAACTTGGCCGAGCCCTCGTCCACCTTCTGGTAGTAGCGCTCGTAGCCGACGAAGAAGAAGAGCTTGTCGCGGTTCTTGTTGATGCCGGTCCCAGGGATGATGATCGGGCCGCCGATGTTCCCGCCGGGGTAGTTGTACTGGCTCTTCGGGCGCACGACGTTGTTGATGCTATTCGAGCGGTCGTTGGCCTGGAACCTCCAGTTGCGGACGTAGTCGTAGACGGAGCCGTGGAAGTCGCTGCTCCCGCCCTTCGTGGTGGCGCTGATCTGGACGGCGCTCGTGCCGTGCTCGGCCGCGTAGTTGCTCGTCTGGACCTTGACCTCCTGCACCATGTCCGGGTTCGCGGTGATCGTGGTGCCGTTGTTCGAGCCGATGTCGATCATGCGCGAGCCGTCGATGGTGATGTTGTTCTGCTCGCCGCGCAGGCCGTTGACGTGGTACTGGGAGTTGGCGTTGGCCCCGCCGCCGAACGAGATGCTCTCAAGAGCGGTGTTGTCCGGGGCGACGACGCCCGGCAGGATGCGCAGCAGTTCGAGAGAGCTACGGCTGATGATCGAGAGGTTCTCGATCTGGCTCGCCGTGATGGTGTTCTCCTTGGCCCCGGTCTCCGTTTCGAGGCGGTTGGCCTCTTCGGTGACCGTCACCGTCTCGGACGCCTGCCCCACTTCCATATCGATGTCCACGGCGCGCGTGCTCGCGGTCTCGACCATGACGTTAGTCTGCTCGGCGGTCTTAAAGCCGGGAGCCTCCACCTTGAGGGTGTAAGCGCCGGGCGTTAAGGCGGAGAACACGTAGCCACCTTCCCCGCTGGTCTTATCCTGACGCTCTTCCTTGGTGCGCTCGTTGACGAGCGTCACGGTCGCGTCGGGGACCACCGCGCCCTGCGGGTCTTTGACGGTCCCACGCAGCGTCGCGCTTCCTGTCGTCTGTGCGAACGACGACGGAGCGCCGACCACGAAGGCGAGGCAAATCGACAAGCCCAGGAAGAGGAGAGTCGGATGGATACGTCTGCGACTCGTCTTCACCTTTCTGTCTCCCTTGTGAGCGGAAAGAATTCTTGGCAGCATGAGTACCCTCCGATGCACTAATCAGTGATTGATTGCCTACCTAAACGTGACGCGCGTGCGAGACCCCTGGGCAAGGTAGTGCTGGACTTTCCACTTCGCGCTCGGCAGAGCTAACAGACTCGAATCTGCTTAGAGAGAGCGCGCCGCTCCCTAAGCTTTACGAACTGAAGTTTTAAAGTTTACGGCCGGAAAATGGAACCAAGAGTTTGTTGCAAGACTTAACAAAAGCATTACTATTACAACTCGGATTCTTTGTCAAGAACTTTTTGAGCAAAACCGCTACAGTCTTCGCGAGAATCTCTAAATTAATGGGGAACGACGTTGCTGACTCAGGAAAGAGCCACTTATCACTCGCAAAAATTATGCCCCTTCGGCCGCGCATCAGTTATCCGCGATTTACGCGAGAAATATTTGTTGCAACACTCAAAGCTCCAAAATCGTGAATCCGAAAATCCGAAGATAATCCGAAAAGATGTAGGCCATGAAGGCGGAGGGCTGGAGTCGTAACCGGGTGTCGCGGTTGCCTCGCTCCGCCGTCGCCGGTTTTGTTGCTTGGACGACCGCCGAGAGACACGCTTTTATAAGCTCTCCCTTTTCTGGTAAATTGACTTCTCCCCGCCCTGCGGATTTCGTTGAACTCTTTTCCGGCAGCGATGAAGAAATTAGAGATGAAAACATTCGTCCAAGGTGTGTTGTTATTCGCGGCCCTCTGGCTGTGCGCGGGATACGTTGTGAGTTCCTCGCGCGCGGGGACTGCTGCCTCGCAGAAAGAACAGGAGAGGAAAGAATCGGAATCGATGTCGCGGGAGGAGCTGGCGCGTACGAGAGCGCTCTTCAACGAAAAATGCGCCAGGTGTCACGGCGAGGACGGGCGCGGGCAGACGCAGACCGGCGAGATGTTAGGGGTCCCAGACTTCACCGACGAGAAGTGGTGGAAGGAGGCGAAGGGGAACAACCGCTTCATCCACTCCATCACGAACGGGAAGGATGCCATGCCCGCGTTCGGGAAGAAACTCTCGAAGCAGGAGATCGTCGCCCTGGTCGCTTACGTGCGCCGCTTCGGCAAGTCCGCACATTAAATGAGTGCGCGCCGCCGTCTCCAAATTCAAGCAACTCATTCTCCCCAATCCAGCCTCGTTCCATCCGGGCCGGGAACCAACATTACTGAAGAGGTGAACGTCTATGTCCATGACGAGGCGGACGCTGCTCAAGCTGCTGGCGGCGGCGGTCCCCGCGGTGAAAGGCGCGCGCGGTTTCCCGCTTGACGGCGCGGTCCCGCCGATTCAGAAGGGGCCGTTCGAGGGCACGCGCGAATCGCTCAGAGCCTACAGCGTTCCAGCCTGGTTCCGTGACGCCAAGTTCGGCGTCTGGGCGCACTGGGGTCCGCAGTCCGCCACGGAGTACGGCGACTGGTACGCGCGCAACATGTACATACAGGGCGAGTGGCAGTACGAGCACCACGTTAAGACCTACGGCCACCCCTCCAAGTTCGGCTTCAAGGACATCATCCCGACGTGGAAGGCTGACAAGTTCGACGCAGACTACCTCGTCGGCCTCTACAAGAAGGCCGGCGCGAAGTATTTCGTCAGCCTCGCCGTACATCACGACAACTTCGACCTGTGGGACTCCAAACACACGCGCTGGAACTCTGTGAAGATGGGGCCGCGGCGCGACATCGTAGGACTCTTCCGCAAGGCCGCCGAGCGCCACGGCCTGCGCTTCGGCGTGAGCGAGCACCTGGCGATGAGCTACAAGTGGTTCTCTGTGAGTCACGGCAGCGACAAAACTGGCCCACTCGCGGGCGTCCCCTACGACGGCGTCAACCCAGGGGACGCGGACCTCTACCACGACATCAAGCAAGTCTACGTCGACCTGCCCTGGAACCTGGACAACACCTCCGAGGCGTTCAAGCGCCACTGGTACTTGCGAATCCGTGACCTCGTGGACAAGTACCAGCCCGACCTCCTCTACACGGACGGCGAGATTCCCTTCGGCGACTGGGGGCTCAAGCAGGCGGCGAACCTCTACAACCTGAGCGCGAAGCGGCACGGCGGGCGCGTCGAGGCCGTGCAGTTGAGCAAGAAACGCGAGGACTGCGAAGTCGGCACGTGCGTGATGGACGTGGAGCGCGGCGTGGTCGAGAACGTCTGGCCCGCGCCGTGGCAGTCGCACACGTGCGTCGGCAACTGGCACTATCTCAAAGGCGCGCCCTACAAGTCGCCGAAGACCGTGATAGACATGCTGGTGGACGTGGTCAGCCGCAACGGCAATCTCTTATTAAACTTTCCGCTGCCCAACAGCGGGATGCTCGACTCGGAGGAGCTGAAAATTCTAGGGGCGATGACGGAGTGGATGGCAGTCCACGGCGAGGCCATCTACGCAACGCGGCCGTGGAAGATTTACGGGACCGGCCCGGCGGCTGAAGCTGCGGCAGGCGACGCGAAATTCAACGAGAGCAAGCGGCGCGCGCTGACCGCTGCCGACGTGCGCTTCACGCGCAAAGGGCAAACGCTCTACGCCTTCTTCATGGGCTGGCCCGAGCGGCCTGAGGTGACTATCGCGCCGCTCGGGAGCGCGGCCGGCAAAGTCGGCCGCGTGGAGTTGCTAGGCTTCCGCGGTCGCCTGCGCTGGTCGCAGGATGCGGCGGGCCTCAAAGTCCAACTGCCCGCCGAGCCGCCCGGCGCGCACGCCTTCGCGCTGAAGCTCAACGGCCTCGACCTCGGCACTGCATAAAAGGAAGGCCCGCAGCTTAAGCTGCGGGCCTTCCTTAGGATGAACTTGCCCCTAGCTTACTCGGCGGTAAAGTAGGTTATGTAGAAACGCCCAATGCTTCTTGCTCTTGCCTATGGCGTTGGGGTTTCGCCCTAACTCTTCGCTCGTTTCCTGAGTGGCTTCCATCAAGTCCTTGCCTGTTTCATCCCACAGGCGAAGAATATTTGCGAATCCGCCCTTCCAAATAATCGTGTCACTGTTTGGATCAGATTCAACCGCTGCACGGAATGCTCCTAGCATCGGAAGCAGAGCGCCGCCGCTCAGACGGGATTCATGTTCTTCCTCGATGAAAGGAAACTTAAACTTCTTCTTCGATTTCGAGGTTTCTACGAATTTCAGCCGGCCTCCTCGCTTCCCGCCTCCTTTGTTGTAGAGTTCTTTACCGTACCGACTAATTGTATCGTGGAGAATGAGTACCTCGTTTAGAAGCAGACGGAGCCGCTTATAATTATCAGCGTAATCCGTCCCTCCGCCCTTTGTGAGGTAATGTTTGAGAACTCCCTCTTTCGTCGTGTAAGCGCGAATCGGGTAAGCTGTTCCATCATTCGGAAATTCTGTGATGTTGAAGAGATCGAGAAGCCGAATTATATCCCTCGCGTCAAATTCCTTCACCTCATTTTGCTTAAAGGCGACATACTGAAGGAAGTCGGCCTTCTTCAACTCTTCCTTAATCCAGTCGAATTCGTTGCCGAGGTCAGCAAGGCTCATCCGCTGAACCTGAACTGCGGTATTCAATCCCCCAGCAATCTCCGTCACCAGACTGCTATCCAACCCCGTAAGTACTTCAACCTTGACATACTGATTAATTGGGATGGATTCGCCTGCGGCATTCAAGTCCGCAATGTCGGATTGCCCGCGCATTATGATGTCGTAGGTGTGTGCTCCATCAACGATACCCTGGTCGCTTGAGGCGAACCGCACCTTGAGAGCTTCCTCGTCATCTGACTTGATTACATCTTCCGCAAGGATTGTGATGCCCTTATTCTTCAGGTGGAAGGTGTTGGGCGTACAATCCTCGTTAAGGAGAGAGCGCGTCACATCGCGATAGATGCCACGATCAATGTTCTGTTCGCGTGGATTTGCGCCTTTGGGTAAGCCTGCGGGCATATCCTGCGCGGCGCAAAGAAAAATGTGACGAGAACTGTTGGAGAAAACGGGGTCGGGGATGCGGCGCGGAGTAAGCGCCTTGAACGTAAAAGTAGACATTTCATTTCCTTTCTTGCGTGTCAGAATCCACTGACCGCTTTTTAGTTTCGTGGGCGGTCATTCGCCTCACGACGCTTTTAATACTTGAGGTTGCGTATGGTTGTCAAGACTTCTGCTAATGCTTTGGAAAGCGACGCCACCAAACAAATCATCTGAGCCGGGAACGGCGAGATAAACACGGTTCGGGGCGGACGGGTCTACGGCCAGACTCTCGATTCCCGTCAAGCGCCAGTCGCTCATGCCTATCATGTCCGTGATGGGAATCCACTCGCCTGTGGGCGAGTCTCGGCGGTAAGCCCCGCCGACATCCGTGCGCGCGTAGATGAGGCCGCGCTGACGAGGGTGTGTGATGAGGCCCGTGACGAAGCCGCCGCCGACAATCACCACGTTTCGCCACCTGTAGGGCTCGGCGCTCACGGGCCAATAGAGCAGGCAGGCAATTAACGCCGCGCCGATAATTCTTTTACTCATCGCCGGCCGACGACGCGGACTGCCTTCTCCAACTTGATGTCCGCGGAGGAACTCCCGACCATGATGAGAACGCGGCCGTCCTCGACCGTGAAGCGGTGGCGCGCGGCGTCCCAGTAGGCGAGTTGTTCCTGCTTGAGAGTTAACTGGACGGTCTTCGTCTCGCCGGGGCGCAGGGCGACGCGCGCGAAGCCTTTCAGCTCCTTGAGCGGGCGCTCGACCTTCGAGTCCAGATGTTTGACGTAGAGCTGCACGACCTCTTCGCCCGCGCGCCGGCCAGTGTTCTTCACGTCCACGCTGACGTTGACGGGGCTGGTTGGGCTACGGTGGACGGCGGCCGCGCGCAGGTTCGAGTAAGCGAAAGTGGTGTAGCTCAGACCGTGGCCGAAGGGGTAAAGCGGCTCGCCTTTGAAGTACATGTAGGTGCGGCCGTGGCGTATGTCGTAGTCCATCATCGGCGGCAACTGCTCCTCGGATTTGGGCCAGGTCTGCACGAGACGGCCGGCAGGGTTGTAGTCGCCGAAGAGCACGTCCGCCAGCGCGGAGCCCTCCTCCTGGCTGTTGTTCGCCAGGTGAACGATTGATGGCACGTTCGCCTGAGTCCAGTTAATCGCGTAGGGGAAACTCGCCCTCAGCACGACCACCGTCCGAGGGTTCGCCGCGTAGACTCGCTTAATCAACTCCTCCTGCTCAAGGTTGATGGAGAGGCGGTCCATGGCCTCCTTGCCGTCGCTCCGCGTGGGGCACTTCTCCCAGCCCGCGTCGCACGTCGGGTGGTTGCCGACGACGACGACGACAACGTCCGCCGAGCGCGCGACTCTTTCAGTCTCTTCGCGGTCGTCGCCCGCGGCGTATCTCACCTCGACGCCAGAGCCGACCTTGTTTTTGATTCCGGCGAGCGGCGTGACGATGTAGGGCGGCGTCCCGCTGTACCAGTCGAGAAGCACCTGATCCGCGCGCGGGCCTATGACGGCGAGCGATTTGAGGCGGGCGCGGTCGAGCGGCAGGAATTCACGCGCGTTCTTGAGCAGCACGATTGACTTCTGCGTCACCAGGCGCGCGAGCGACTTGTGCTCGTCGGTCAGCCAAGGGTCGCCAGTGTCTTTGATCTTCGTGTAGGGCACGCGCTCGGGCGGGTCAAGCAGGCCGAGGCGGAGCATCACTCTGAAAGTGTTTCGCAGAACTACGTCAATATCCGCTTCGGCCAGCAGATTGTTCTTCAGCGCGCCGCGGACGGGCTCGCGGTAGTCGTCCAAAAACTGGCCTATGCCGGACTTGATGACCGCGGCCGAGGCTTCCTCGAAACTCTGGAAACGCTTGTGGCCCGTGACCAGCAGTTTCATCCCGCCGCCGTCCGTGCAGATGATGCCGTCCTCGCCCCACTCCTTGACGGCGACATCTTTGAGAATCGGGTTGACGTGCATGGGCGTGCCGTTGACGGCGTTGTAGGAAGCCATGAAGGCGCGCGCGCCGCCCTCGACGATGCCCATGCGAAATGGCACAGAATAGTATTCGCGGAAGAGCCGCTCGTCGAAGTCGGAGGACGAGCTGCCGCGGTTGTTCTCGTTGCTGTTGGCCAGAAAATGTTTGAGGAGCGAGGCCGTGAGCCAGTATTTGGGGTGGTCGCCCTGCAAGCCTTTGACGAAGGCGACGGTCAGAGTCCCGTTCAGGTAAGGGTCTTCGCCGTAGCACTCTTCGGTGCGGCCCCAGCGCGGGTCGCGGCCCAAGTCGGCGTTGGGCGAGCGGATGACGAGGCCGCTGCGGCTCTTGCTGAATTTCTCGGTCTGAAAAATGTAGCGCGCCTCGTAGCCTTCGACCGCGGCCGCCTTGCGCAGGAGGTCCGGATCCCACGTCTCGCCGAGGCCGTAGCCTTGCGGGAAGGTCGTGGTCGGCACGGAGACTTCCCCTCCCCACTTGCCTGGGCCGCCCGCCGAGAGGCCGTGTATGCCCTCCATGTGGTTCGCGCCGCGGACTCCAAGGCGCGGCACGCTCGGCGTCGTCCCCAGACACGCGATCTTCTCTTCGAGCGTCATCAGCGAAAGCAGGTTCGTGATGCGCTCCTCGGCGGGCAGGTCCGGATTTTGAAACGGGTATTGATCCTCGACGAAAGAGTAGGTGGCGCGCGGCGAGGCGGCGGCGAAGGTAAATAAGGCCGCCAACACTAAAGTCGTTGTGAGCTTGAAGCGCAGTCTCATCCGCTATCTCCAGACGAGCACGTCCGCGGGCTTAAGCGGCGTCGCGCCGTACAGAACTTCAGCCCCTTTCGGCACGGGGATGTCCGCGGGGCGCGAGGAGTAGTTGACTGCGACCCAGAAACCGTCGCGCCAATCGACGTACACGCCCGCCGGGTAGTCCGTCGTCTGAAGCCCCGCGCGCTTGTAGACCTCGCGCAAGACCTCTTTCTCCAGCCGCCCGTCTTTCGTCTGCACGCCGATATAGGTCACGCTCCCTTTCCCTACGCGCCTGTAAGTCACAGCGCTCTGCCCCGCGTAGAACTGATTGGAATATTGTGCCAAACTCTCCGTGCCCTGAAGCGGCTTCAGCACGTCCGCCCAGACGTTCCACTGGTACACATCGTTGTTCAGACGAACCTCTCCCTTGCCGTTGTCCAACAGCAGGTCGAAGAAGGAGACCTCCGCGCCGATGAGCTGGTAAATTGGCTCAGCCCAGCGCGCCTCCCACAGTTGGCCGTTGCGCTGCTTCTGCCCCGTGCGCGCAGTCAGGACAAGGTGGCCGCCAGCTTCGGCGTAGCGCGCCCACTTGCTCACCAACCCCTCGTCAATCAGTTGATAAGCCGGCGCGATCAGAACCTTGTACTTCGAGAAATCGTCCGCCTCGCTCACGTAGTCCAGCGGCGCGCCGAAAGATTTCGTGATGCCCATGTAGCGGAACATGTGGCCCCAGGTGTCCCACAGGCCCGTCTGCTTCTGCTGGTCTATGTTCCAGAGGTTCTCGTGGTTCCAGAGAATCGCCGTCCGCCGCGCAGCGTAATCCGCGGGCGGAGCGGCCGACGGATTAAACTTCGCGCGCAGCTCCCGCATCTCGCGCGCGACCTGGCTGTACTGCAAACCGCCGGGGCTCGGCGTGACGCCGTCGGTCCCAACGATGCCGTAGTGATACTGCTCGCTGCCGTAGAGCGGCTGGCGGTAGCGGTAGGTGCAGGCGAACGAGCAGCCGCCGGCGAAGGCGTGCCAGAGCCACATGCGTATGACGCCGGGCATCGGCTGCGGGTTAATCCAGGCCCAGTTGACCTGGCCCGGCTGCAACTCCATCACGCCGGTCACGCCGTTGATGCTCCGGTAGAACGAGTTGCCGAAGGCGATGCCATCCTGCCAGCCCAAACGGAAGCCGTCCTCGCCCAGGTTCGCGCCGCCGCTGACCGGGTACATGGTGTAGGAGATGAAGTCCAGCTCGTCGGAGCGGCGCGGGTCTGCGTTGCCGATGTTCGAGATGTAATTCGTCGTGATCCACTGCAAGGGCTCGGCGCGCCGGCGGATGAGCGCGGCCTGCCAGTTAAGGAATTTCGCTATCTGGTCGGCGCTGAAGCGGCGATGATCCAGGATGGCGTGCGGGCTCGGCCCGTAGAGCAGCGTCGGGTTTGGGGCGATGATCTGGTCGAAGCTGTTGTACTTCATGCTCCAGAAGTTCGCGCCCCACTCGCGGTTCAAAACGTCAACGGTCTTGTAGCGAGCCCTGAGCCAGTCGCGGAAAGCGTTTTGCGCGGAGGGGCTGTAATCCGCGAAGCCCTGCGGCTCGTTGTCCAGTTGCCAGCCCCAGACCGCCGGATTGCGCCCGTAACGCTTCGCCATCTCCGTGACGATGCGCTCCGAGAGGCGCAGGTAGTCGGCATCCGCCAGCGCATTGTTGCCGCGCGAGCCGTGCTCTCGTCTGCGCCCGTCCGCGCCGACGAGGTAAGCGTTCGGGTACTTCTCATACATCCACGCGGGCGGCGTCGGCGTCGGCGTGCAGAGGATAACTTTCAGGTTGTGGCGCGCGGCCAGCCGGACGGCCGTGTCGAGCCACTCGAAATCGAACTTGCCCTCCGACGGCTCCATGAACGCCCAGGCGAACTCGGCCATGTGGACGAACTCGAAGCCCATCTTCTCCATGTTGGCGAAGTCGCGCTCCCACTGCTCCCGCGGCCAGTGTTCCGGGTAGTAATAAACGCCGACCCGCATCAAATCTTTGACCGGGAAGAAACGCCGCGCCGATTCCTCGGCCGACGAAGGAGCGGAGCCGAAATTGAGGACGAGGCAGGCGGCGAGTAGGAGCGCGAGCCGTCTTAAGAGCGTTTCCTTCTTCATCTATAATCTCAGTTCTTAAATTCCGTTTCACAATTCAAGAGACTGCCTGACTCAACCCTTTGCGCCTTACGTCTTCCCTTAGCGCCTTTGCGAGAAACAGCCGTTCACGCAAAGGCGCAAAGTAAAAACTAAAGGCGCAAAGGGTTGAGTCATTGCGCGGGCGCGCGGACGATTGTCCACTTGACCTTGCCGCGGAGGGGGTCGCTGCGGAGGACGAAGTTGTTCTGGCGCGCGTCGAGGTCGAGCGTTTGCAGCTTGCCGTCCGGGAGCGCGAAGAGGCCGCTGGCCGCCGTCGCGTCGGTCGAGAAGACGCGCAGCTCGACATTGGCCCAGTCCATTTCCGACGTGCTCTGCGCCACAGCGATGTGCGGCAGCGCCGTGTGGTCTTTGACGAGCAGCACGACTGGAATCTGCCCCGCCTTAATCTCGTGCCACTGCGCGCCGCGGTAGACCTTGCCGGTCTGGTAATCGATCCACGCGCCGGGTGGGAGGTAGACCCTGCGGCTCTCGCTCGCGTCCATCAGCGGCGCGACGAGCAGGTTGCTCCCGAACATGTACTCGTCATCAATCGTCCACGAGGTAGGGTCCTGCGGGTACTCGAAGAAGAGCGTGCGCAGCATCGGGAAGCCGCGCGCCGAAGAGTCCTTCGCCTGGGCGATGATGTAGGGCATGAGCGAATACTTGAGGCCGAGCGCGCGCCGGAAATCTTCGGCCAGCGCCTCGTCGTACTCCCAGGGCTCGCGCGGCGGCGCGCCGTGAGCGCGCGTGTGCGAGGTCAAAACGCCCCAGGCCATCCAGCGGCGGTAGAGGTCGCGCGGGGCCTTGTTGACGAAGCCGCCAACGTCGTGGCTCCAATAGGTGAAGCCGGAGAGCCCGAAGGAGAGCCCGCCGCGCAGCTCCGCCGCCATCGCGGAGTCCGTGTTCTCCGCGTCGCCGCCCCAGTGCAGCGGGTAACGCTGGCTCCCGGCCCACGCGCTTCTGGCCCAGATTATGTTCTCGCCCGTCACCTCTCTGGTGACATCCGCCACAGCCTTGTTGTAGCGCAAGGGGTAAAGATTATGTTCGTAAAGGCCGGAGCGGCCCGAAGCGTAAAGCCCGTTGATGGGCGCGCCCTCGCCGAAGTCAACCTTGATGGCCCCGACGCCCATCTTCAGAAGGTTGGCGAGCTTGCCCTGATACCACTTCACGGCCGCGGGGTTGCTCATGTCGAGCACGGCGTCCTCGAAAGGTAACCCGCCTGACTCGTTCTTGACGGCGTACCCGTTGGAGACGATTGAGGGGAACATCTCGTTCTTCGGCGTGAAATAGGTGTACTGCCAGAGGCTGATGCGGAAGCCCTGCTTCTTCAAATCACTGATCATCTTCGCGGGGTCGCGGAAGCGCGTCTTCGAGAACTCGAAGTTGCTGCGCCAGTCCGTCTCGAACCAGCCGGTGTCTAGGTGTATTACGTCCGAGGGGATGCGGTGCTGTCGGAGTTTGGCAGCCACGTCGCGGACCTCGTCCTCGGCTTTGTAGGTGATGCGGCTCATCCAGAAGCCGAACGACCAGAGCGGCGGCACGGGGCTGCGGCCCGTCAAGGCCGTGTACTCTGAAAGAATGTCCTTGGGCTCGCCCAGGAAGACGAAGATGTCGAACTGCTCGTCGCCCGTGTAGATGGTGTTGTGCTGGTCGAAGGTCTTGCCGAAGTCGAAGGTGACGGGCGTCGAGGTGTGGACGAACATGCCGTAGCCGCGGCTCGACAGGAAGACGGGGATCGGCTTGTACATGAACTCGTTCTGCACGCCCATCCCGTCGCGCGTCCAGGCGTTCACCTTTTGTCCGCGCTTGTCCAGTCGCGTGAACGACTCGCCTGTGCCAAAAATCTTCTCGTCGTGCGCCAGCTCGAAGGCCGCAGCGGTGCGCCGGGCCAAATCCGAGGCGCGGCGGATGAAGGAGAAGGGCACGGGCGTGAAATAGGTCGCCGGGTCGCCGGGCGCTTGCGTGCGCGTCAGGAGCTTTCCGCGGCTGTCGTAGAACTCGACGTGCCAGGGGTCTTTGACGAGGCGGACGCGGCCCGCCGCGCTCGTGTAGGTCACGTCCTTGTCTGTCTGCTCGACGCGCCAGGACTTGTCCTGCGCCACGGGCCCGGCGAGCATGAGCGACGAGCCGTCGCCGAGTGGCATGTCGCGCGTGTTGAAGCGCAGGCGCACGGTGCGCGGGCTGACGAAGGTGATCGAGAACGGGAGCACGGGGTCTTGATCGTACTCCGTGCCTGGAAACTCCGTGCCCTTCCCCTTGCCGAGCGTCACGTCAATCTTGTTGAAGGAGAGCGTTGTGCTGCGCAGGTACCTGTCCCAGCGGAGCGTGCCCTGCCCCGTCGCCGCGTTGAAGTCCGCGACCTTGCTCCCGACGAAATAGACCTGCTCCATCTTCTGGAAATCCTGGCTCACGTCCACGGGGTCGTTGAGCACCTGCGGCTGCTGTGCCAAAACTGATTCACGGCCCGCGAAGAGGGTTAGCAGGATGAGCGTGAAGAGCGGCGCGAAGGTTTGTTGCCTTCGCGGACAAAAGGTCTGCCAACACGTCGGCGTCGCGGTCGAAAGCGCGGAAGGTTTCATGCGCGGTCTGCCTTGTCGTAAAGAATCTTGATTGCAGGAGCTTCGGTGAGGCGCATTCTCTTTCATTCGCGCCGCCTTTTCAAGTCTTTATTTGAGGCAGATTCAAACCCTAGGCTCACCCCCTGGCGACAGCGGTCTCAACGTCGGCGAGCATCTTGTCCAGCTCTTGTTTAGAAATCAGTCTGCCGCCTATGACCACGGCGTTGATTTTCCTTGTGGCCCCGATCTCGGCGAGCGGGTTGGCGTCGAGCAGAACCAGATCGGCCGTCTTGCCTTTCTCAATCGTCCCCACGGAATCGAGCAGGCCGAGATACTCGGCCGCGTCGCGCGTCGCGGATTGAAGCGCCTGCATCGGCGTGAAGCCCGCCTGCACCAGCAAAGCCAGTTCCTCGTGCAAGCTGAAGCCCGGAAAGAGATACGGGTTGGCCGTGTCCGTGCCGGCTATGAACCGAACGCCCGCGCGCCTCATCATCCCGACCACCTCAAGCTGTTTTTGAAAGACTCTCTTCGCCCGCGCGTTATCTTCCGCCGTGTGCCCCTCCCAGCCGTAAGCGTCTTTCCAGAATTGCTCCTTCAGGAATTTGGGGACGTACTTCACTCGCGGGTCGTTGCGAAAGTCCGCCTCACCGCTCAGCGCTACGGCCCGAAGCACGGAGAGGGTGGGACACATCCACGTCCCATTCCTGACGAAGCGGGCGAAGAGTGCGGCAGCTCTCTTCTCGTCAAAGCTGTCGAGCGCCGCGGCCTGCTCATTCGTCGCCGTGTCCCTGCGAATACCCTCCGTACGGAGCCGCGCCTCGTTCTCTTTTCTCAGCTCCGCCTCTTTCGCCGAGCACGCCACGATAATTCCAGACAGGTGCTCGATGCTCTTTTGCCCGGCGTCGGAAGCTTCGGCGGCGCTGACGAATTCAGGCACGTGTCCGGCGAAGACCACGTTTTGTCGCTTCGCCTCGTCGGCAATCGCAAAGTAGGCGTCGCGTGGGAGCATGCTGTAAACCTTGACGAAGTCCGCCCCCATCTCTTTGACCTTGAGGACCGCTTTCCTTCCTTCGTCGGCGTTGCCGACCGCAATCGTACAGGGCGCGCAGAAGGGGTACGGCCCGTCCACGATGATGCCGGCGGCGACTATGCGCGGCCCCGTTATCTTCCCGGCCGCGATTTCCGCGCGCCACTGTTTGATAGGGGGCAGCGGTGAGAACATGTCGCGCACGCCGGTGATGCCGTGAGCAATGAACAGCGGGAAGAAAATTTCCTTGTTCCACTCGTGAACGTGCATGTCCCACAAACCAGGGATCAAAAACTTGCCGGAGGCGTTCACGACAAGGGCGTCTTTCGGGAGGCGGATCCGTCCCGTCCGGCCCAGCTCGACGATGCGGCCGCCGCTAATCACCACACTCATTCCGGGCTTTGCCGCCGCGCCGGTGGCGTCAATCACCGTGACGTGTGTGAAGACCAGGGGCCTCTGTCCGTCGGCCGGTACGGGCTGTGCGAGGAGCAGCGCGCAGCAAAGCAGGATTGGCGCCAGTCGAACCATTATTCTCAAAAGGTGGCCCTCCAATTCGTCCGTCAAATTACCAGCTGGATACCTGAACGGTTAGAGTGTGAATGACTGTTTCACGCCGGGGGTTGCAAAGAGTTGAGTTATCTAGGCAAAGTTTTCTTCTCATCGCCGCGGGATTTGCTATATTCGGGCGCGAGTAAAACCACACAGAGCTTCGGGGACTTTCAGATGAGACGCATCCTGCTCTTAACCGCCTGCCTGCTGGCGGCCTCTGCTTTTTGTGCCAACGCCTACAGCCAGAAGTTCGAGGAACTGGCGCAGACGCCGCCGATGGGGTGGAATAGCTGGAACAAGTTCGGCTGCAACGTAGACGAGTCGCTCATCCGCCAGACCGCCGACGCGCTTGTTTCTTCGGGGATGAAGGACGCGGGCTTCCTCTACGTCAACATAGACGACTGCTGGCACGGCGAGCGCGACGCGCAAGGTTTTATTAAGCCGGACCCCAAACGCTTCCCCAACGGCATGAAGGCCCTGGCCGACTACGTCCACTCGAAGGGCTTGAAGCTCGGCATCTACTCGGACGCGGGCTGGAAGACCTGCGGCGGCAAACCCGGCAGCCGCGGGCGCGAATATCAAGATGCGCTGACCTACGCCGAGTGGGGCGTGGACTATCTGAAGTACGACTGGTGCAATACTGAAGGCTTGAAGGCTGAGGGCGCTTACCTGACCATGCGCGAGGCGCTGCGCGCCGCGGGCCGCCCCGTGGTCTTCAGCATCTGCGAGTGGGGCACGGATAAGCCGTGGGAGTGGGGCAAAAGCATCGGACACCTGTGGCGCACGACCGGCGACATCTACAACTGCTTCGACTGCGTAAAAGATCACGGGACGTGGAAGTCGTGGGGCGTGATGCAGATTCTCGACATGCAGAAGGGCTTGCGCGAGCACGCGGGGCCGGGCCACTGGAACGACCCGGACATGCTGGAAGTCGGCAACGGTATGAGCGTCAACGAAGACCGCGCGCACTTCTCGATGTGGGCCATGCTGGCGGCCCCGCTCGTCGCCGGCAACGACCTGCGGAGCATGTCCGCGGAGACGAAAGGAATCCTGACGAACAAGGAAGTGATCGCCGTCAACCAGGACGCGCTCGGCGTGCAGGGGTTTCAGTATTCCGCGAAGGACAAGGTAGAGGTCTGGTTCAAGCCGTTGACGGGCAGTGACTGGGCGATGGCTGTTTTGAACCGCAGCGAGTCGCCGTATCAACTCTCTTTCGACTGGAAGCGGGAGCAGGTCGGAGACACTTTCTCGAAAAGAGAGGCGCGCTTCGACGCGACATGGTACGCCGTGCGCGACCTCTGGACGGGCCGTGACCTGGGCACAACGCGGCGCACTCTCTCCGCCACCGTCCCCGCGCACGACGTTCTGATGCTTCGCCTCAAGAAGATGTAAGACCACTCAAGCCTTTGCGCCTTACGCCTTACCTTTGCGCCTTTGCGAGAAACAGCCGTTCACGCAAAGGCGCAAAGACAAGACGTAAGACGCAAAGGGTTGAGTTTAGATTTTGAAGAGATGAGGAGCCGTTAATGATGAAGCGAACAATCATTCTCCTGGCCGCCGCGGCGTTGCTGGCCGTCAGCACCTGGGCGGACGACCGCGCGAAGGCCGAGCGCGTTAAGACATCTGGCGGCGTGGTCGAAGGGACAGCAGACCCCGGCACGGGTGTCCGCACGTTCAGGGGCGTGCCGTTCGCGGAGCCGCCCGTGGGCGAGCTGCGCTGGAGGCCGCCGCAAGCTTTGAAGAAGTGGAAGGGCGTGCGCCAGGCGAAACAGTTCGGGCCGCGCTGCATGCAGGCCCCCGTCTTCGGCGACATGAATTTCCGCTCCGACCGCATGAGCGAAGACTGCCTCTACCTGAACGTCTGGACGCCCGCCAAATCCGACAAAGAACGGCTGCCCGTGCTCGTCTACTTTTACGGCGGCGGGTTCGTCGCGGGCTCTGGCGACGAGCCGCGCTACGACGGCGAGAGCATGGCACGCCTTGGCGTCGTCTCCGTCACGGTCAACTACCGGCTCGGCGTCTTCGGCTTCTTCGCGCACCCGGAATTGACGAAGGAATCGCCGCACAAAGCGTCCGGCAACTACGCTCTAATGGATCAGGCGGCGGCGCTCGGCTGGGTGCGAGAGAACATCTCGGCCTTCGGCGGCGACCCCGGTAAAGTCACGATTGCGGGCGAGTCGGCCGGCTCCGTCTCCGTCAGCGCGCTGATGGCTTCGCCGCTCTCGAAGAACTTAATCGCCGGGGCCATCGGCGAGAGCGGCGCGATCACTGGCACGCTGCGCGCTGTGCCATTGGCACAGGCCGAGCAGATGGGCTCGAAGTTCGCCGCCGACCTCGGCGCGCCTTCGCTCAGCGCCCTGCGCGCGATGACCACGCAACAGATTTTCGAGCCGGCGACCAAGGGAGGCTTCGGGAGCGTCGGGCGCTTCCCCATCACCGTGGACGGCTACTTCTTCACGGAGGAACCCGCGGCGACTTTTGCCGCAGGGCGGCAAGCGCGCGTCCCGCTGCTCGCCGGGTGGAACTCAGAGGAGATGACCTGGATGTTCCTGATGCGCGGCCAGGAGCCCACGCCCGAAAACTACGCGAAGATAGTGCGCGAGCTGTACAGTGAGCGGGCCGACGAGGCGCTCAAACTCTACCCCGCCTCGACCAGAGAGGAGGTCATACAGTCCGCCACTGAACTGGCCGGCGATCTCTTCATAGCCTACAGCACCTGGAAGTGGTCGGACCTACACGCGCGGACGGGCGGCAAGCCTGTCTATCGTTACCTCTACGCGCGCCCGCGCCCCGAGATGAAGTCCGAAATGGGTAACGCGACCGCGGGGCTCGCCGGCGGAGTCGTGAGAGGGCAGACGGGTCCGCCGCCGCCCCCTGCGCGCGGCGCGGTCCACTCGGCCGAGATAGAGTACGCGCTGGGCAATCTGGCGACGAACAAGGTCTACGCCTGGACGCCGGACGACTACAAAGTCTCCGAGGTCATGCAGGCTTACTTTGCGAACTTCATCAAGACGGGAAACCCGAACGGCACGGGGCTGCCCGCCTGGCCCGCGGTCGGCGCAGGCAGCGACGCGCAGGTCATGCGCCTCGATGTCGAATCGCGCGCCGACACCGAGAAGCACCGCGCGCGCTACCTGTTCCTCGATCAATCCTCTATCAGGCGGCCGAACTGAGTCGCCTTCGGGAAGGACTAGCGAATGACTTCTGCTTCAGATTCCTACCTGTTGTCCGACAGCGCCACAGAGTTGGAGCGCCTGCGCCTACAGGCGCAAGTCTGGGAGCCTTCGGCCGAGGTCATGCTCGATCAGATCGGCATCGAGGCGGGCTGGAACTGCGTTGACCTGGGCTGCGGGGCGATGGGGATTCTGGGGCCGCTGAGCAAGAGGGTCGGGCCTACTGGCAGGGTCGTCGGCGTAGACGTGGACGCCAGGCAGCTCGCGGCGGCGCGCGCGCACGTTCTGGGCCAGGGGCTTGGGAACGTAGAGGTGCTTGAGCGGGACGCCTACCGCACCACTCTGCCGCGCGAGTCTTTCGACTTCACGCACGTGCGCTTCCTCTTCGCGCCGGTTGGGCGCGACGAAGAGCTTTTGACAGAGTTGCTGGGGCTGACCAGACCGGGCGGGACGATCGCCGTCCAGGAGCCGGACGCTTCGGCCTGGGGCTACTACCCGCCGAGCACGCAGTGGGAGCGATTGAAGGAGGCGATTCTCGCGGCGTTCCGTTCGGGGGGCGGCGACTTTGACGCGGGGCGGCGGACCTACTCTATGCTGCGCGGCGTCGGGCTCGAAGACGTACAACTCAGGGCCGCGGTCGTCGCGCTGCCGGGCCAGCACCCCTACAAGCGCGTGCCCGTGCAGTTCGCGGCCTCCCTGCGCAGGCGCGTCCTTGAGGCAGAGATTTTGAAAGAGGCTGAGCTGGACGAATTAGTCCGTGACTGCGAGCGGCTCGCGGCCGACCCCGAAACTGTGATGACGAGTTTCGTCGTCACACAGGTCTGGGGCCGCCACTCTCTTAAACACAAAGGAGGACACGCGGTGAAAGAAGACCCGAATGATTCATCCACGACAGGCACGGACGAGATGAGCGAGGCCGAGATAGACGCTAACCTGGAAGACACGTTCCCGGCCAGCGACCCGCCGGCATGGACGCTCGGCACAAACCATCGTTCCGACACCGGCCCGGAACGTGAGAAGGATGACGAGGGCGACGAGGACGAGTCCGAGTCTCATCCTTCATAAGCCCCTTCACGCGCGATAGTAGTCACGATGGGAATTGCAGCTCGCCGCGGGCGCGAAGCTCCGAGGGCAGCAGGCTATCGTAGATGAACTCGTGGAGCGGCGTCTCGACGCCCGCCTCGCGCCCGAGCCGCACGACCGCGCCGCTCCAGGCGTCCAACTCGGAGCGGCGGCCCGCGATGATGTCTCTTTGCAGGGAGGTGGTCGAAGCAGAAGCCAGCGCGTCCACCAGCGCCATCGTCCTCTCGACCACGTCCGACGCCAGCGCGATTCGTCTGGCGCGTGCGACTTCCAGAATCTCCAGCATCCCTCTTTCGAGCAGCCGCCGCGTCCCCTGTAGGCTGCGGACGACGCCTGCGGGCGCGCGCGTCAGAGCGCCGACGCCGCCGTAGGGTACGACGAAGATAAATTTCTCCCACAGCGCGACGCGTATGTCCGCCGGAATCTCGGCGCGCACCCCGGCGCGCTCGAAGGCCAGCCGCAGCCGCTCGGCCCTCTCGCTCGGACGGTTGTCCGGCTCGCCGAACTTGACGAAATTTGTTTCGCCCAGGCTGAGAATGTGCCCTGGGCCGACCACGCGGCTGACCGTCCCGCACAAGCCTTCCAGGACACGCTCCGGCCCTAGGACTTCGGCCAACTGCGCCGCCGCCTCGACCCCGTTTTGCAACGGCACGACGAAAGTCTGCGGGCCGATCATGGGGAGCATGGCCTCCGCCGCCTCCCTCAGTTGCCACGTCTTGACGCCGACGAGCACAGCGTCCACCGTTCCCACTTGACTGGGGTCGTCAGTCGCCTGCGCCGGCTGTATCAGCACGTCCCCGCCGGGGGTTTCAAGCCGCAGGCCGCTCGTGCGGATCGCCCGCAGGTGTTCGCCGCGGGCGATGAAGGTGACGTCGTGGCCTGCGCGCGCGAGTTTTGCACCGAAGTAGCCGCCCGCCCCACCTGTGCCAAAAATTGCGACGCGCATGTGTGAAACTCCTTAACAAATATTTTCAAAAAAAAGATACTGGCCTTGTCGATTCGGCCGCCCCTCGTTCGTCGTGTAAGTAGAGAGGGAAATTCGGCCGGCCGAGAGCCCGGCCCGGAACACGAAAACTATTAAGGAGAAATTACCATGCGATTCATGATTATCGTTAAAGCCAGCGCGGAGTCAGAGGCGGGCGTACTGCCGGACGAGAAGATTCTGACGGAGATGGGCAAGTTCAACGAGGAGTTGGTCAAGGCCGGCGTGATGCTCGCGGGCGAGGGGCTGCACCCCAGCTCGAAGGGCGCGCGCGTCAAGTTCGAGGGCGCGAAGCGAACGGTGACCGACGGCCCCTTCTCCGAGACGAAGGAACTGGTCGCGGGCTTCTGGCTCTGGCAGGTCAAGTCCAAGGAGGAGGCCATCGAGTGGCTCAAGCGCGCCCCGTTCCAGGAGGGCGAGGTCGAGGTTCGCCAGGTCTTCGAGACAGAGGACTTCGGCGCGAACCTCACGCCGGAATTGAGGGAGCAGGAGGAGCGCCTGCGCGCGCAAATCGCCGATAAGCAGTAACGCCCGTGACGACATCGGACATACATCGCACGATTGACGCGGTCTGGAGGATAGAGTCCGCGAAGCTCATCGCCGGGCTGGCGCGCGTGGTGCGCGACGTCGGCATGGCCGAAGAACTGGCCCAGGACGCGCTGCTCGTCGCGCTTGAGCGGTGGCCAGAGACGGGCGTCCCCGACAACCCTGGGGCCTGGCTCATGGCCGCCGCCAAGCACAAGGCCATAGACCACCTGCGCCGGAGCAAGCTGATGGAGCGCAAGCACGAAGAGCTGGGCCGCGAGCTGGAGGCGAGGGAGATGACTGTGCCGGACTTCGACGCGGAGCTGGACGACGACATAGGCGACGACCTCCTACGCCTGGTCTTCACGGCCTGCCACCCAGTGCTCAACGCGGAGGCGCGCGTCGCGCTCACGCTGCGGTTGCTAGGGGGCTTGACGACCGAAGAGATCGCGCGTGCCTTCCTCGTCTCGGAGCCGACAATCGCCCAGCGCATCGTGCGCGCCAAGCGGACTTTGAGCGAGGCGCGCGTCCCCTTCGAGGTCCCGCGCGGGGCCGAGCGGGCCGCGCGCCTCGCGTCCGTGCTTGAAGTCATCTACCTCATCTTCAACGAAGGATATTCCGCTACGAGAGGCGACGACTGGGTCCGCCCCGCGCTCTGCGAAGAGGCGCTGCGCCTGGGTCGCATTCTGGCGGAATTGGCACAGGACGAGCCGGAAGTTCACGGCCTCGTCGCGCTGATGGAGATTCAGGCGTCGCGGCTGCGGGCGCGCGTCGGCAGGTCTGGCGAGCCGATTCTTTTACTAGACCAGGACCGCGGGCGCTGGGACCAGCTCCTCATCCGTCGCGGCCTCGCGGCGCTCGCGCGCGCCGAAAAGTTGGGAGGAGCGCTCGGCCCCTACGCGCTACAGGCCGCGATTGCCGCCTGCCACGCGCGTGCGCGCACGGCCGCAGAGACGGACTGGGCGCGCATCGCCGCGCTCTACGACGCGCTGGCTCAGCTCGCGCCCTCGCCGGTCGTAGAGCTGAACCGCGCCGTCGCGCTCTCGATGGCGTTCGGCCCTGCGGCCGGCCTCGAAATCGTAGACGCGCTGACGGAGGAGCCGTCGCTCAAAACCTATCACCTCCTGCCGGCCGTACGCGGCGACCTGCTCTCAAAGCTCGGCCGCACTCAGGAGGCCCGCGCCGAGTTCGAGCGCGCCGCCTCCCTCACGCGCAACTCCCGCGAACGCGAGCTGCTCCTGGAACGCGCCCGCGCCTGTGTTGGCGCGAACTGATAGTCAGGAACGTCTGAAGAGTCCCGTCAGGGACGCGGTGAAAATAGCCCAGCACTTCAGTGCTGGGAACAAGTTCGTAAAATAAACCGAGTCCCGTAGGGACGGCCGAAATCTTCTGTCGTCCCTCCGGGACTCGATAATTTTTTTGGCTCAATTCCCAGCACTGAAGTGCTGGGCTATTTTCACCGCGTCCCTGACGGGACGCCTCAGACCACTTCTCACTTAATTCGGCGGTGCTTGAAAGTGCGTTCGCCGCTGCTGTAGCTGGCGACGGTTTGGCCGTCGCCTTTGAGCAGGTATTTGTAGGTCGTGAGTCCTTCGAGGCCGACGGGGCCGCGCGCGTGGAGCTTGCCCGTGCTGATGCCTAACTCCGCGCCGAAGCCGTAGCGGAAGCCGTCGGCGAAGCGCGTCGAGGCGTTGTGGTAGACGCCCGCCGCGTCGATGCTCTCCATGAAAAGCGCAGCCGCTTCCCCATCCTCCGTGACGATGGCTTCGGTGTGGCCGGAACCGTAAGCGTGTATGTGCGCGATGGCCGCGTCAACGCTCTCGACAACTTTGACGGCGATAATCAGGTCAGAGTATTCGGCCCGCCAGTCTTCCTCCGTGGCGGGGACGACGGGCGCCGACTCGGCGAGGGCGAGCGTGCGCGGGCAGCCGCGCACCTCTACGCCCGCGGCCAGGAACTGCTCGATCATCCCCGGCAGAAATTGGCCCGCTATCTCCTCGTGTACGAGCAGCGTCTCGGCGGCGTTGCAGGCCGCGGGGTACTGCGCTTTCGAGTCGAAGGCGATGGCGCGCGCCTTCCACATGTCGGCCGCGCGGTCCACGTAGACGTGGCAGACGCCCTCGCCGTGACCGAGGACGGGGATGCGGCTGTGCTCCGCGACGTAGCGCACGAACTCTTTCGAGCCGCGCGGGATGATTAAGTCTATCTCTTCGTCGCGCGCCAGCATCATTGCTACGTCGTCCCGCGTGCGCAGCAAGTTGAGCGACGCGGCCGGCGCTTCAGGGAATTGTGCCAGCGCCTCGTGCCAGATGGAGATTAAAGTCTCGTTGGTGCGCGCCGCCTCGGCCCCGCCTTTCAGGAGCAGGGCGTTGCCGGACTTGATGGCGAGCGCAGCGATTTGCGGGATGACATCCGGGCGCGACTCGAAGACGACGCCGACGACGCCGAGCGGGCACGTCATCTTGTAAAGCGTCAACTGGTCGTCCAACTCCGTGACGGCCAACTCGCGCCCCAAAGGGTCTTCGAGGGCCGCCACCTCGCGCACCCCCGTCGCCATCTGGCGGACGCCGCGCTCGCTCGTCCGCAGCCGGTCGAACATCGCGCGCGACATGCGCCCGCTTTCGACATCGGCAGCCGCCGCCTCGCAGTCGGCCTCGTTGGCGCGGAGGATGTCTGCGCTTCTCTCTTCGATTAAGCCGGCCGCGGCCGCCAGAATCTCGTCGCGGAGCGCGCACGGCAACGTCGCCAGCACGCGCGCGGCCGCCTTCGCACTGCGCGCCACGTCCGCGACTTCAGGTTCCGCTCTTTCGGTAAGACTGCTCATCACTCCTCCAACAAAACTATATTATCGCGCGTCACGAGCACGCGCGACTGCGCCTGAGCGCCGGCTGCGACGAGTTCCCGCGCTTCGGCGCTCGCGCAGTTGACGATGCCGCGCGCGAACTCGCGCCCCTCAGAGTCCGCAATCATTACGACCGACTGCGGCTCGAACTGCTCCTCCACGCGGACGACTCCCGAAGAGAGCAAGCTCGCCTTGCCGCCCAGCAACGCGTCACGCGCCCCGTCGTTGACGACCAGGCGGCCGCGCACGCCCGCCGCGTAGGCTATCCAGCGGCGCTTGCCCGCCATGCGCGACGACGACATGAAAGTGGTGCCGACCGCTTCCCCGGCAAAAATTTGTTCCAGAACGCCAGGCCGCGCCCCGTTGGCGATGACGGCCACGCCGCCCGCGCGCATCGCTATGTCCGCGGCCTCAAGCTTCGTCAGCATCCCGCCGCGCCCGCCCACGGACGCGCCCCCTGCGACCGCCTTCAACTCGCGCGTGACCTCCTCGACCAGCCGGACGACCTCCGTTTCGTCGCCGACGGTCTGGCCCTTTGGGCCATTTCTGAATAACCCTTCGACGTTCGTCAGCAGGACGAGCGCGCCCGCCTCCAGCCTGCTCATGACGAGCGCGGCCAGCCGGTCGTTGTCTCCAAAAACTCTTTCCGGGCCGCCCGTCAGGTATTCCAGCTCGTCCGTCGAGACCGTGTCGTTTTCGTTGACCACCGGCACAACGCCGAGCTTCAGCAGCCTCTCCATCGTCCGCCGCAAGTTGCCGTAGCGCCCGCGGTCTTTGAAATCGTCCTGCGTCAACAAGACTTGCGCGATGGGGACGTTGTGCTCGCGGAACAGTTGCTCGTAGGCGTGCATCAAGAGGCTCTGCCCGACCGCTGCGGCGGCCTGCCGCGTCGCCAGATCATTCAGCCGCGAGCGGTGCAGGCCCAGACGCCCGGCCCCCAGGCCGACCGCGCCCGAAGAGACCAGGACGAGCTGCCGGCCAGCCTCTTTCAGCCCGGCCATAGAGTACACGAGCGGCGCGACGCGCTCGACCGAGACCCCGCCCCCGTCGCCCGTGACCGTGCTCGTGCCGAGCTTGACGACCACGCGCTGCGCGCCGCGCAGTCGCCGCCGGCTCTCACTCTCTAATTCCCTTTCGACCATGCCCGGCGTATTATCCATGATGCAGACTTAAAAAATCTATGACACAGATGATCACCCCTTCCCGCAGGACCGCCAACTTTCACTACGCCATCCGCCACCTCGTCCATGCCGCCGAGAAGGTCGAGAGCGCGGGCCGCGAAGTCATCTACCTGAACATAGGCGACCCGCAGGCTTACGGCTTCCGCCCGCCCGCGCACATGATCGAGGCCGTGGCGCGCGCGCTGCGCGACGAGTTCACGGGCTACTCACACTCGGCCGGGTTGTTGGAGGCCAGAGAATCGGTCGCCGCTTACGCGACCGCCCTCGGCGCGAAAACCGAGCCGACACAAGTGCTGATAACTTCCGGCGCGTCCGAGGCGGCTGATCTGGTTCTGACGGCGCTCGTCGAAGAAGGCGACGAGGTCTTGCTGCCCGCGCCCGGCTACCCTTTGTACGACGCGATTCTCAACAAACTGGGGGCCGTCGCGCGCTACTACAACCTGGACCCCGCGCGCGGCTGGCAGTTCACGCCGGAAGAATTGGCACAGTTGGTGACTGACCGCACGCGCGCCGTCGTGCTGATAAACCCAAGCAACCCGACGGGGGCGATTGTCCCGTCGGAGACGATCCGCGGAGTCTTAGAGTTGGCCGCGCGCCACAACCTGCTCGTCATCACGGACGAGGTCTACCGCGAGCTGAGTTTTCATGAACAGCCCGCAGCCGCCTCCGTGCTCGCAGAGGGGACCAATGTCCCCGTCATCACGCTGGAGAGTTTGTCGAAGACGCATCTGGTTCCGGGCTGGCGCGTGGGCTGGATGCGTTACACGAACGAAGAGAAGATGCGGGAGCTGACGCGAGCCATCAACCGCCTGGCGAGCGGCAGGCTCTGCTCGCCGACGCCCGCGCAGTACGGCGTGCGCCCCGCGCTCGAAGGCGACAGAACTTTTCTGGACGAATTTTTGGGCGAGATCAAGCGACGGCGCGACTTCGTCCTCGCGGCCGTCCGAAACATAGAGGGCCTCTCGTGCGAAGTCCCCGCCGCAGCCTTCTACATGATGATCCGCGCCGAAGACCCTCTGCGGAGAAGCGACGAGAGCTTCGTCCTTGACCTGCTCGAAGAGACAGGCGTGCTGGTCGTCCACGGCTCTGGATTTGGCACAGACCCCGCGGGCGGATTTTTCCGCCTCGTCTACCTCGCGGACGAAAGCATCCTCGCCCACGTCTTCGACGAACTCGGCCGCTTCCTCTCGATTCGCCGCGCCGGCGAGTAACAAAAAGATGCGCCCAGGTAAACTTCTACTTCTCCTATCGCTTCTTCTCGTCACCTTTTTCCACCCCGTCAATTCCCTGGCCCGCGAGTGGCGATTCTATGGCGGCGACCAGGGCGGCAATCGGTACTCGACACTCACGCAGATCAACCGCCGCAACGTGGCGCGCATGGAGAGGGCATGGGTCTACCACACGGGCGAGTTGGACTTCGGACTTGAGACGGCCTCTTTCCGCGCCTCCTTCTCCTCGACGCCGCTGGTCGTGGACGGCGTGATGTACGTCTCGACCCCTTCGAGCCGCGTCATCGCGCTCGACGCGGAGACGGGCCGGGAGCTTTGGAAGTTCGACCCGCAGATGGGGACGAAAGAGCGTGAGTTCAACTCGCACCGCGGCGTCGCCTACTGGGAGGGGCCTTCGCGCAACGGGCGCGGCCACGACCGCCGCATCCTTTTTGGCACAGTCACGGGATGGCTCGTCGCGCTCGACGCGCGGACAGGGAAACCCGCCGCGGGCTTCGGCGAGGCGGGCCGCGTCAACCTGCGCGCTGGTGTAGCCGACAGGTGGGCGCAGACGCCGTCCTGGGGAGCGCGCGTCACGTCGCCGCCGGTCGTCTACAAAGATTTAGTCATCATCGGGTGGGGCCTGCCAGAGTTTCCGGCGAAAGGGCCTGGCGGCGACGTGCGCGCCTACGACGTGCGCACGGGCAGACTCGTCTGGACGTTTCATACCGTGCCGCGACCCGGCGAGCGTGGCAACGAGACGTGGGAGAATGGCTCGTGGCGCGACCGCATGGGGGCCAACGTCTGGTCTATGATGAGCGTGGACGAAGCGCGCGGCCTCGTCTTTCTCCCCACGGGCTCGCCCGCCTACGACTTCTACGGCGGCGACCGCAAGGGCCAGAACCTCTTCGCTAACTCGCTCGTCGCGCTCGACGCGAGGACCGGCCGCCTTGTCTGGTATTACCAGATGGTTCATCACGACCTCTGGGACTACGACCTTCCGGCGCAGCCCGTCCTCATCAACGTCAGACACAACGGGCGGCCAGTGCCCGCGGTCGCGCAGGTCACGAAGATGGGCTTCGTCTTCGTCCTGGACAGGCGGACGGGCAAGCCCTTCTTCCCCGTCGAAGAGCGGCGCGTGCCGCAGACGGACGTACACGGCGAGGCGACGTGGCCGACGCAGCCCTTCCCCTTGAAGCCTCCGGCGCTCGCCCGCCAGTCCATGACGCGCGACGAAGTCAGCCGCGTCACGCCGGAGTCTGAGCGTTACTGCACGGAGCTGTTCGACAAGCTCGTCGTCAACAAAGGTCTCTACACGCCCGCGGGCGTCGAGCCGACGCTGATGTTCCCCGGCTTTCACGGCGGCGGCAACTGGTCCGGCGCGTCGTTCGACCCACGAAGCGCCTACCTCTACGTCAACATGAATGAGGACGGGGCCGTCGGCGCGATGACCAGGCAGCCGCCGGGCGCGCCGCTGCCTTACGTCCGACAGGGCAGGTTCGAGGAGTACGCATGGTTCCGCGACCAGCACAACTGGCCGTGCCAGCAGCCGCCCTGGGGCACGCTGAGCGCGGTGGACTTGAACAAAGGCGAGATCGTCTGGAAAGTACCGCTCGGAATCGTGGAGGAGCTTGAGGCGCGCGGCGTGCGCCGGACGGGGACGCAGAACCTGGGCGGCTCAATCGTCACGGCCGGCGGCCTCGTCTTCATCGCCGGCACGACAGACCGCCGCCTGCGCGCCTTCGACGCCGGGACCGGAGAAGAGTTGTGGCAAACACGGCTCGAAGCCAACGGCCACGCCACGCCCATGACTTATCGTGGGCCAAAAAGCGGGCGGCAGTTCGTCGTCGTCGCGGCCGGCGGCGGCGGATTCCTCAGAGCCCTCAGCCAGCAACTCTCCGACACGCTCGTCGCCTACGCGCTGCCGCAATAACAAGCATCCCGCAGGGATGTCGGAGATTAGCCGGTGGTGGAACCACCGGAACAGCGCGTGGAAAGAGTTGCGTCCTGGCAGGGACGCCGGAGAGAATCACTCCGCCGCCCCTGCCGGGGCGGTATTATTTATGGCCGACTGTTCCGGTGGTTCCACCACCGGCTAATCTCCTCGCGCTCCTTCGGAGCGAAGAACTAAGCTCCCTGGACCTACACGACGGCGTTGCGGGCGATGACTTCGCGGTAGAAGTCTGCGCTCAGCTTCGGCGTGCGCTTCTGCTTCGCGTAGTCCACGTAGTGCAGGCCGAAGCGATTGGTGTAGCCGTCGGCCCACTCGAAGTTGTCCATCAGGCTCCAGAGGAAGTAGCCGCGCACGGGCACGCCCTCCGAGGTCGCGCGCTGAAGCTGCGTCAGGTAGCTGCGCAGGTAGGTCACGCGATCCGTGTCGTAGACCTTGCCGTCCTGCGCCGGCTCGTCCGCGGCCGAGCAGCCGTTCTCCGTGATGTAAATCTCCTTCGCGCCCCAGAGTTTCGAGACGTGGCGCGGCCCCCAGTAGAGCGCCTCGGGCGCGATGTAGAGCCAGAACGACGGCGCGTGCGGGAATGACTTGGGGTGCTCTACGTGTGCGAAGCCGGCGGGGGAGGACGGATCAGCGCGCACGAACTGCGGCGTGTAGACGTTGATGCCGACGAAGTCGAGCGGGCTGGAGATGGTCTTCAGGTCGGCGGGCGTGAACTTGGGCGCGTCCGCCCCTGCCTGCTTGAGATACCAGTCCGTGTACTTGCCCTCCTGGATGACGGTCAGGTACTGCGCGTTCATCTCGCGCGTGGCGCGCTCGGCCGCCGCGATGTGCTCTGGCGTCTCGATGACTGGGGCGGCGATGGTGAGGTTCTCGGCCAGCCCGACTTTTGTGCCAGGTTTCGCCTTCGCGCGGATGGCCTCGACGGCGAGCCCGTGGCCCAAAACCGCGTGATGCCGCGTCTGGTTCAAGCGCAGCCCCGTCAGCTTCAGCCCCGGCGCGTGTACGCCCCAGCGGTAGCCCACCTCTACGAAGGCCCCGAACTCGTTGATCGTGAAGATGTGCTTGACGCGGTCGGTCAGACGCTCGGCGACGTGGCCCGCGTAGCGCGCGAAAGCCTCAGAGGTCTCGCGTCCTTCCCAGCCGCCGAAGCGGTCCTGCAACGACTGCGGCAAGTCCCAGTGGTAGAGCGTGGCGTAAGGCTCTATACCGTTGGCGAGCAGCTCGTCTACGAGGCGGTTGTAGAAGTCCAGGCCCTTCGGGTTCGCGGGGCCGTCACCGTTGGGAAAGACGCGCGGCCACGCGACGGAGAAGCGATAACCCTTGACGCCGAGCGCCTTCATCAACTGCACGTCGCCCTTGTAGAGATGATAGTGGTCGTTGGCCACGTCGCCCGTCGCGTTGTCCACCACCTTGCCTGGCGTGTGCGAGAAGGTGTCCCAGATGGAAGGGCCGCGCCCGTCCTCTTTGACCGCGCCCTCGACCTGATAGGAAGCCGTCGCCGTGCCCCAGAGGAAGCCCTGGGGGAAGGCGCGTTGCGGGGCTGCGGCAGCCGCGCCGCCCTGTGATGAAAGCGCGGCCGCCGCCTCGAAGGGAGGGGCGACCGTAGAGGCCAGCGCCGCCGCGCCGGCCAGCTTAGCGAATGTGCGTCTGGATACTTTCCTGCTCATCTAGAGATTCGTCCTCCTCAGTTTTGTGCCAGTTTGAATGGGTGTAGAGCGGAAGCGCACACATCTTCGCAGGCGCTTCGGCGGATGGCAACCCGATTAAATAAACGCTACAATCCGTCATCATAAAATAGCGACATGGACAACCCCTCTCCGAAATCATACAAAGAACGCCGCAAGTTCCCGCGCATCAAGTACTCCATCGAAGTTGATTGGGGGGAGACGCCCGCCTGCGTTTACAAGGGCAGAATCACCACGCTCAGCGTCGGGGGCTGCTTCGTACAGACTCAGCTTGAGGTCGCCAAGGCCGACCTCATCTTCATACGCCTGCTGGTAGCGCCCGAGAGCGCGCGCGTCATGGAAGGCGTCGTCTGGGGCCGCGTCGCCTACCACATTCCAGACGTAGGCTTCGGCGTCGAGTTCAAGAAGCTGCCGCCCGATTACGAAGAGCACATCCGCGACATCGTCGAGTTTCACCTAGACGCCGGGGACGAGGCGTGAACTCACTCCGGCGAACTACTTTTTCAGCACCGCGTACTCGAAAGGCTTGAGCGTCAGGGTCGCGG
Source organism: uncultured Acidobacteriota bacterium (assembly GCA_963848875.1). Lineage (GTDB taxonomy): Bacteria > Acidobacteriota > Blastocatellia > Pyrinomonadales > Pyrinomonadaceae > QHXM01. Next base: position 1,032,968 of record CAWKFJ010000003.1, on the reverse strand, counting down.
GCGAGGGCTTTCCGGCGAGCAGGTCGTAGAAGCCCGCGCCGGGATTGACCGTCACGCTCGCCTCCCCGTGGTTGAGGATGAAATAGTAGTTGTCGCGCCCCTTCGTGCGGCGCGTGACCTCGACCTCCTTCGGGAAATTCTCGGCGAGCGGCGCGAGCCTCAGCTCGGCCACGTAGCGGCGGACGAGGTGACGCGCGGCTTCAAGGTTGAAGAACGAGCCGTAGTAGACGGCTTTCCCCGTGCCGCTTCGATTCTCCGTGGCCGCAGGCTGCCCCCGCATGAAATCCCTCTCCCAGACGGCGATGACGATTGCTCCGCGCGGCTTGAGCACGTCCGCGAAGACGTTGACCGGCACGCTCGCCTCCACGCGCCTACCGCCCGGCGTGAAGATCAGACTGTTCTTCCCGGCCGACGGCTGCTGGTAGACCTGGAACGCCTCGACCTCGACGCCGAACAGCTCCGTCAGCCCCTCAATCGGAAGGGTCTGGTCGGTCATAGCGTTGTCGCGGTCCTTGACCGCGCCGTGCGCGCCCATGACGAAAATTCCGCCGCGCGAGACGAACTCTTTAATCCTGCCCGCCAGCTCCGCATCCACCATCAGCAGGTACGGGGCGAAGATGATTTTGTAGCGACTAAAATCGGCGGCCGTGCTGATGAAGTCCATGTTGTATTTCAGTTCCTGGGCGGCGCGCAGCAGGTGGCCGAGGCCCGTGCGCGCGTTCACCTCGCGCGTGAAGTACTGGTGGTCGTAAGCCCACTCGGTCTCGAAGTCGTAGATGACGGCGATGTCCGAGACGAGTTTGGAGTCAAGAATCTCCGCGCCGATGCGATTGATCTCCGCGCCCTCCTTCTTGAACTCCTGGAAGCGGGCGCGTGGCACGTCGTCGTGGTCAAGGACGCCGTACCAGTATTCTTCCGCGCCGCGGCGGGCCGAGCGCCAGCGGAAGTGGACTATGCCGTCCGCGCCGTGGGCTATGCTCTGGAAGGCCCAGAGGTTCATCTGTCCGGGCTTGGGCACGCGCAGCAAATAAGTCTGACCGGCCGGGCCCGTCTGCTGCTCCATGATCATGAAGCGGCCAGTGAAACTCCGGCTGAAGGTCAGCGCGGTCGCAATCGGGTACTGCGGCTCGTCCACGAAGAGCGGGTAGTTGGCCGTGGACTGTAAGTCCAGATTACGGTCCATGCGGAAGTAGTCTATGTTCCTGAAGACGCCGTTCTGCGTGACCCAATCCGCGGGGCGGGTCCGTCGGATGATGTTGAGCTGATCCTCCATGTAGGAGGTGACGGAGTCGGAGATGAATCGCTTGTAGTCGAGGATCAGCGCCGGGTTGTGAAAGGCCGGCGTCGTCGAGGGCAAATCGATCTGCTCCCAGTCCGTGTAGAGCTGGCTCCAGAAGACCGTGCCCCACCTGCGGTTCAGCTCGTTAAGGTTTTTGTACTTGTCCTTGAGCCAGCCGCGGAAGGCGACGCGGCAGCTCTGGCTGTAGCACTCCGGGTTCTCGTTATTGAACTCGTTGTCGATCTGCCAGCCGACGACCTGCGGGCTCTCCTTGTAGTGCTCGGACATTTTTTCGACGATGCGTTTGGAGAGCCTGCGGTAGACGGGACTGTTGTAGCAGTAGTGGCGGCGCGACTGGTCGTTGGCCGCTTGCCCGTTGACGTAGACGTGCAGGACTTCGGGGTACTTGTGCGTCAGCCACTTCGGCGGCGTCGCCGTCGGCGTGCCGAGGATGACCTTGATGTCGTAACGCGCGAGCGTCGCAATCGCGCGGTCGAAGAGCGAGAAGTCGAACTTCCCTTCTTCGGGCTCCATCAACGCCCAGGCAAACTCGCCTATGCGGACGACATTGACGCCCGCCTCGCGCATACGCCGCGCGTCCTGCTCCCACATCTTCTCGTCCCAGTGCTCCGGGTAGTAGTCCACGCCGAAGAGGAACTTGTTGTAACGCGTCTGCCCATAGGCGAAGAGGGTCGTCTGAACGACGAGCAGAAGGACGAAGAAGATTCTTTTCATGTTTTGATCCCGGCTTGACGGCTTCTACTCCACAAACGGCTGAGCATCTTAACCGAGAATCGGGCCGGAGGCGAAATAGCGCGTGGATGGTACGGTGGGGGCGCTGATAGTGCCGCCATAAGCCTGGAGGTTCCAACCCCAGCCATCGTGAAATTCCGCGACGCCATCGACGCACACTCGACTCGACACGATTCGTCGCGCCGAACACGCGGGGCTGATCAGATCTGAACTCGCCGCGCGATATTGTTGTCATGTAATTCAGGATCGGTTTGCGACTGAAGGGGCTGTGCCATCAAAAGCCGAAGGCGGCGCAGTAACGACATCTTAAGCCGTCTACTGTACTGCACAAGTGTTTGCTGGTTTCTTCAGTTCTACCCTCCACACGGTGCTGCCAATGGTGATTTCATGAATTGATTTGACCGCGTCATCTCGATGAATTAGATATGTATCAGCGGTTCTCTTTTTGGCTTTAACGCCAGTCCGCACATCACACGTGGGGGAGGCGGAAGATGCGCTACAACTCGGGAAATTAGTAGCCGTAGACACTTCGCCTCTGCATCTGTTCGGGCCTGTCTCTTTGGTACGAAACGTTCCTTCAAAACCAGCCACAATGCGGTTAGGGATGGCTGCGATCCACCTGCATCTCAATTTTCCAAAAATCTTCACGCACTCTTTGACTCTTAATTTAGTTCTTGCGACCAGAAGGGCCCGATCCTGGTTCTCGTTCTCGCCTTGGAATTTAGCTTTGAATTTATACTTCATCCTGAACATAAACTGGCCGATTTGTTTATCGATACGGTGTTTTTCGCGTTTTTTACAGAACTTCGTCTCAACCCTAAAAGCCTGTCGCTGCACGCATTTGGCCCTTACGACACTGTCAGCGCCACAACTCTGTTCGTTATAGCATTCGCCGACGATTGTATAGTCCTTTCCGTTTGACAAGTCGTCGAGTCGAAACTGTTTCTCGCTCATCTTATGAAGCTTTTCTCCTGAAATTCCGCTCCACCTAACGTTGTACGGACAACTGGTCGAGAACCAGACCTTGCCGTCGTCACAAGGTAGCACGTTCACGATATTAGGAATTGGGTTCGGAGAGAACTCGCATGTCGTTGATTTCCCAGGCGCGGGACAAGCTGGGTCATTTATCATATTGTGGGTGATCTTGATCGGAGTTCCAGGACCCACACCTGTATATACATTGCCGACAGTAAGACTTTGATTTTGCAAGAACCCGGTTCCGATTCCGAAATCCCAAAAATAACGTGTTGGCGAACAGAACTCATTTGATTGGTTGGTGCATGTGACCAGGATGTTTTGGTTCACTGAATCCACCGGACACATCTCATATTCAGCTTTGAATTTTGGCTGACATTCCGGATCAACGGTTACCGTGTGCTGCGCCACCTGGACACCACAGTCGTTCGCATACGTTACCTCCAGTTTAGGCGAATAAACTTTTCGGGTTAGAGCAGGAGGATACGTATGAAACGCCTGCGGTATTACTGAGAAACTACCAGATATCGTCTGCGGGGGCCCGTCGCCAAAATCCCAAGTGTAGGAGGAAACGGGACAACTCGGATCCGTAGGAGTAAAGGTGACGTTATATCCCGCAAGCTTAGTTTTGTTGACACAAAACTTTTCTGGATCGGAGGACTCGAAGTCGATATCGCCGGGTGGTGGTATGCAATAAGGTATCTTTTTGGTGCAAACAGCCGCCTCGACCCATTTACCACTGGAATCGAAGTCCATTACAGTCAAAACGACGGTTATTGTCTGTTTACCTGAACCAGTAAGGGTGAAAGGGATACTTTTTCCGTCCGCCGTAGTGGCACCTTGGCTGTCGCTAATCCTCCATGAGTATTGGGCGTTCGAGGAGAAGGACCCCTGAGCACTCAGAACCAGCTCATTGCAATCCGTAATACTGTGTGTGATGGAGCAAGCAGCCGCCAACCGCGCGGCTTGATCGGGATCACACTCCACCCGTTCAGCTCCAGCAAATAGCACCTCATCAAATTGGGCGCCGCTTAAGGTGGTTGTATTACCCTCCCACGGATAATCTTCCTTCACCCATGCCGGGTCATCGCATTTCAAAGCTATTTGTTCGCTTCTCAGAACCTGCCCGTTAGCATCAACCCATTCCACTCTTATCGAAGTATTCGCACTCACTCTCACAATAAATTCTTCATCAATCATTTCACTGGAGTGAGCAGGAATGAATCCGCTGATATGTGTGATCTCATATGAGGATCCAACCTGTTGCAACGTGAACTCCGTAGGATCAGGCTCTTCCGGATCGTCTTCAAGCTCTTCCTGCGCGTCTTCATGGCGTATATGAATTATCTTGGTCGGATCAACTGGAACGATCCTTATTTTGTTGACGGTGTTTGGAAGATTATTGAATAACCTCAACTCGAACTCACAACATTGAGTCGCGATAGGCTCGCATTCGCCTCCCGATTCGGCGGCGAAATTGGCCTTGATTTCATCTGGAGTGAGTGCGCGGCTAAACATTTTCAGTTCGTCAATCGCGCCCTTGAAATAACTCGGAATCGCAAGTGGATACCCTCGACCGATGAGTAGGGCGGCGTTATTTGTCGCGTTTCCCGCCCTGGTTACCCCGGTGAATGTTGGGCTACCGTTAACGTAGAGATCGACTTGAGCCTTCCCTTGCCTTTGCACTGTTACGGCAACATGGCGCCACCCTCCATCAGCAATATCCACGTTAGAGATGTAGTTCGTGCATGATGAAGTAGGGCTCGGCGGCCCAGAGTCACAATTCGAATTGTCGGCAGCCCCGTTGGCCAACTGGAAGCCGAGCCGGCCGCTGGAAAGGAAGAAGGCGTATCCCCAGACTCGATTTCCCATCTGCACCCGCTTATCGACGATCGGCCGAAGACCTGACTTGTCTTCGGGAGCAACTTTGATCCAAGCGTCAATCGAAAAATTGTCCGTTGGTCCTCCAAAGCTGAGGGTGCCAGAATCATCTCGAACCGCGACATAGGCGTTGGCGCCATCAAAACTGAGTGCACCGCCGACCTTTCCGGTCAACGGAGTTGGGCCGCCTGCGCCAAGTGCCGCCTGGGCGCCACCGTTGTGGAGATCAGAATGAGGGTGCGGGTTGATTATGTTATTTACGACTGTTCCTGAGGTTTCATCGAGAGGCCACCAGTCCATCAGGTTGGCCTGCGGGACGTTGTAGCCACTCATCTGACCAACTACAGGGACGGTGACACAACACTCATTGTTCGCCTGATTGGTATCGCTGGCATTGGTCACTGTGGCGCAGTTCTGGATAGTCGTCCCTGGCTGGATAAACGCGTTCGGCGGCGCGGCCACGTTCAATATGTAGCTGACCGAGACACTGCTACCTGAGGAGATGGACAACGGATAAGTACAGTCAGAGCCTGCACAGAACCAGCCGCCGGGGCCGCTGGCTGAGACGAGCGTCATGCCCTCAGGCACCAAATCGGTGACAGTGGTCGGGCCGGGACAAACCGTTCCCGGTCGGCCAACCACGTTGGTTACTGTCACAGTGACCGTGGCCTCCCGGCCATTAACCAACGGCCTGGGCATGACTTCCTTCTTAATCTGGAGATCGCATCCGACGCGCGGTGGTTTTGGCGGGCAGCCGATAAAGAGAACTGCGATAAGTGAAGCCAGAGTTAGGATTTTCATGGTGGGTATCCTTTTTCTCGTTGAGACGAGCCATAGGTAGCTTCCTTTGAGGTGGTGAGTACTTGGACTGGGAGCACTCTGGACTTTAAAGTCTGAGAAGTGAGCGAGGAAGCGAGGGAGCTAGTGAGCGAGAGCCTAGTACAAAGCACCCGATTAAGCAAGGTATTTTGCGCGCGCCAGCTAAATTGTATTGATTGGCCTTATTTACAAGCTAAGGACTGTCTGATTCGGGCCTTGTTTTCCAAGCGGTCTATCGTTGACATAAGACTTTTGAAACAAGAGGTGCGCCAACCAAGCGCCTGATCGCTCTCTAATTAGGACACTACCAAGGATTGGCGTGGGAATGGCACGGTTTCCGGCTTTTCGCAAAGATTTTTTCGAGTGGCGAAAATTTTTCGCCGGTCAATGAAAAACGGGCAGCCGGCCGGCTACCCGTTCTCATTTCGACTGGAAAGGCGCCCCAGCCTCTTAAAAACTCTTGCGGAAAAGGTAGGAGGCTTTGATGAAGAAGGTGCGGCCGTTCCCGCGCAGGCCCCGCTCGAACTGGCCCGTGTAGGGGTTGTAGCCGTTGTAGCTCACGTCGTCGTTGTAGCCGACGTAGAGCGCCGTGCCGGGGTTCGGCGTCCAGCCCAGGATCAGTTGCGGCCGCAGGTGTCGGCGGATGGTCGAATAGTCGAGGCGCAGGCGCGCGAAGGTGTTGCGCGAGAATTGATAGGTCGAGCGCGAGCTGTAGATGTTGTCGTCGAACGCGATGAGCCCCGTGTCTTTGCGTCTGAGCCGCACCTTCCTGTAGTCGAGCTGGGTCTGGAAGGCGGCCGTCGGCTGGTAGCGGAAGCTGGACTCTATGAACAACTGCCGGCCCGGCCCTGGGTCGAAACCGCCGTCGGGGTCGAGCAGCGCCCCACGGCTGACACGCGGGAAGTCCGGCCCGGCCCCCAAATCGTAGTCCATCTGGCCGGAGGTGTAGTCCACCAGGACGAAGGCGAAGAACTGCTTGTTCGGTGTCGTCTCGATGAACCACTGGCCGGCGATGATGTTGGCGGAGCGCTCGGAGTCAGGCCCGAAGAACGCGCCCGGTCGCGTCGCGCTCCTGCGCGCGCCGAACTCGTGCTCGAAGACGCGCTCGTAGCCGTACTGGAAGGTGGCGCCGATGAAGGTCTGTCGCTGCAAGGCGAGCATCCCCTGCGTGTCCGTAATCCAGTGCTGCGCGCGCCCGCGCCAGTCGTACTCGATGTTGGTCGCGTTCTGGATGCGCTTGTAGATGATCTTCCGGCTCGCGTCGCGGTCGGTCACGTATTGAATGAACGAGCCCAGGTAGTTGGTGTCTGTGCGCTGCGTGAAGCCCACTTCAGCGCGATAGTCGCGGGTGCGGCCGATGGCGAGGAAATTCATGTAGAGGTTTCTGTCGGCGCGCTCCAGGTAGCCCCTGTAGCCGAAGCCGTTGCCCGTGCGGTACAGGTCTTTGTCCTGATCGTAGTCGTAAAAGAAGCTGCGCGAGGTCGTGCCGACGACTTGAAACTCTGTCACGGTCTTCGGGTTCAGCCGGAACCGCCCGTCGAAGCCGACCGTGTTGTTGTGGCGCTCGACAAAGTTGTAGGTCGTGGCGAAAAGCCCCAGGTTGTGCTCGCGGCCCACGTCACGCTTGAGGCGCAGCACGGCGATGTCTGCGTTCTTGTCCACGAAGCGCTCGATGCCGCAGACGACCGACGGGTCCTTCAGCCGCTCCAACTGGCACTCGAACAGGTCCTGGCGCTCGTCCTTCGTGAAGTCGCCGGGGAAGTTGTCTGAGGCGTAGAGCAGGCCGAAGGTGTTGCGCCCGCGCCGGCCCGTCAGCTTGACGGCCACGTCCGGGTCCACGATGGCGCGCGTGTTGACGATGTTGAGGCCGCTCTGGAAGATGTCGATTCTCTCCAGGAAGAAGGGGCGCTTCTCCGGGAAGAAGATGGGAAAGCGTTGGTTGGCTGTCGTCACGGGCGCGTCGGCTTCGACCTGCGCGAAGTCTGGGTTGTAGGCGAAGTCGAGCGTGACCGTCGGCGTCAGGCTGAACTTGGCCGTCACGCCGAAGTCGCCCTGGGCGCCGTCGTTGACGTAGCGCCCCGAAGGGTCGCCGTCAAAAGTGAAGCGCGTGCGCCGGCCGGACTCGCTCAAGGTCAGGCTCGGGATGATTTCGAGCTGGCGCGTCGTCTCGATGCCTTCGAGGCCCGTGATGTGGCCGGCCTGCGTGAGCCATCCGCTGACGCTGCGGTTCGTAGGCATCCACGAGTTGTACTCGTTGTTGTTGTACTTGACGCGCCGGTTGATGTGGAATCCCCACTGCTTATTCTTGCCAGCCTCGTAGCGCAAAGACTTGAACGGGATGGCGACCTCTATGGTGTAGCCGTCTTCGGTCAAGACGCCCTTCGACTCCATCACGATGTCGAGGCTGTACTCCTCGCCGCGCTCTTCGGAGAAGGTGCCGTCGGCCTGTATGCCGAGCGGGCTGAAGAAGAGCAGATAAGCCTGGCGCTGGTCGTTGAAGGTGTCCAGGTGAACCAGCACGTAGTCGTCGTCAAAAATCGCGTCACGGCGCGCGATAGTCGCGCGGATTTTGTCGCGGGGCTGCTTGGCGTAGAAGGAGACGTAGAGGTTCTTCGAGTCGTAGCCGACGCGGACCTCTGTCGGGTGCGTGGGCTTCACGTTGTCGCCCGGCTGCGTTTGCAGGAAATCGCTGAAGATGGCTGCCGTGCGCCAGACCGCGTCGTCCAGATGACCGTCAATCACGGGCGGCGTTTCGAGGCGCGGGATGCGCACAGGCGCGTCCTTCGTGGCGTGCAGCGTCGAGGGGCTCTCGGCCGCGGACTTCACTTCCGGGTCTTTCGCGATCGACGAAGGGGCCGAAACCGTTTGCAGTTCGTTCGCGGGCTTGATGTCCGCGGGGTTTCCGACCGGCGAGGCCGCCGGGAGGGGCGTCTCGCCCACGGGCGTCTGGGCCACAGAAGTAGGCGCCAGGCAGAGCAGAGCGAAGATGATGGCGGTTATGATTCTCATAAAATTGGCACACGGATATTTTTCGACCCCCGCGCGGGTCGCCTTGGGTTCAAAGATTGTCGCTGACTTAATTAGAGCGTGAGACCGGGAGAAGGTCTCGTGTCTGTAACACCGCTGGAGGAAGTTTTATGACAACTATTTCTCGAAAGTTTAAGGCGCGTGGCCGGGGCGCAAAACCACTGGCCCCGGCCTTCTGCGGATTCATTGGTTACTGGATGATGTTGTTGTTGCGCAGCCTGATGAGCTGTTCCAGGCTCAGCCCCGTGAAGCCCTTGGCCTTGACGCGGCGAATGTAGTCGCGGTCTATGTCGTGGTTCTTCAGGCGCACGGCCGTCTCCGCGGAGAGCGGCGCGTAGCCCTCCTCCTTGAGGCCGTTGACGAACTCCGGCGTGATGTCGTGGTTCCTGAGCCTGATTAACTCTTCAATCGAGAGATTGTCGAAGCCTATGGAGCGCATCTGGTTGATGAACTCCTGCGTGATCTCGTGATTGCGCAGGCGAATCAGCTTCTCCAATGGCTGACGGTCGAAGCCCATCGCGCGCACCTGTCGGACGTACCCGGCGTCTACGTCGTGATTCCTCGCGCGGACGAGTTCCTCCATCGTCAGGCCCTGGTAGCCGGCCCCCTGCATCTCGCGTATGTACTGCGGCGTCACGTCGTGCGTGACGGCCCGGTTGAGCTGTTGGAAGGAGAGGCGGTCATAGCCCGCCGCCTTCAGGTCGTCAACGAACTTCGTCGTCAGATTGTGTAGCGCGGCCTTCAATAAATCCTCATCGGTCAGACGGTCGTAACCGCGTGTGCGCATCGCCGCGACGAAATTTTGATTCGGCGTCAGCGTCCAGAAGCCAGCGCCCTTGCCTTCGCGGAAGTAGCCCTCGCACTGAAACGTCCCGGCCTCGCGCACGATGTTAAAGTTGACGTTTGTGCGCGCCGCGGAGGCGACCTCCGCGCCCAGGCCCCTAAGCTCTGTCAGCGGGAGCGAATCGCCCGTCATGTTGAAGCCGCCGTTTTCGGAACGGCGGTGGAAGGTGAAGTGAATTTCGCCGGGCTTGTTGCTCCTGAACTCTGCGACCCACTCGCCGGAGAGCTGACTCTGCGCCTGCGGCGGCGGCGGCGTCGTCGTAAAGGCGAAGCGCGCGTCCACGGCCCCGTCGGCCGTCGCGCAGGCGAGCGCGGAGAAAGCCAGCAGCGCGACGGCGAGCGCGAAGGGGGCGCGCCTGGCGGACGAGAAGCGGCGTGACGCGATGTTGTTCATAAAAGATACCTCCCAGATGAAGATGTGTGTCCGCGAGCGCGCCTATTTGACGACGCCGTGAATCCGCAGCTCGACGAGCTGCTTCAAGGTCACGTCCGGGAAACCTTTCGACCGCACGCGGCGGATGAAGTCCCGGTCCACGCCGAAAATCTTCAGCTCGACGGCCTGGTGCGGCGTGATCGGCGAGAAGCCTTCAGCCTTGATCCCGTTGACGAACTCGGGCGTCACGTCGTGGACGCTCAACTCGCCCAGCTCGTCCAGCGAAAGGTTGTCGAAGCCCATCGAGCGCATGCGGCCGATGAACTCCGGCGTGATTTCGTGGACGCGTATCTCCACCAGCTTTTCAAACGGCTGGCGGCCGAAGCCCATCAACTCGACCTCCTTGACGAAGCGGCTGTCCACGTCAAAGATGCGCGCCTCGACCAACTTCTTGAAGGCCAGATGCTCGAACCCGGCCGCCTTCATCTCGCGTATGAATTCGGCCGTGACTTTGAAGATGCTGGCCTCGACCACTTCGTCATACGTGAGGCGGTCGTAGCCCGCAGCCTTCAGATCGTCCACGGTCTGAGACCTGACATTGACCACCGCGGCCGTGAAGAGATCGTCCTGGCTCAGGTTGTTGTAGCCGTGGGCGCGCATGGCCGAGACGAAATTCTGGTTGATCGTCAATGTCCACTGGCCCGCGCCCCTGCCTTCCTTGAAGAAGCCCTCGCACTGGAAGGTTCCCGCCTCGCGCACGATGCGGAAGCTGACCTCGGCCCTCTGGCCGAACGCCTGCTCGCGGGTCAGCCCTTGCAGCTCGCCGAGCGGTATGCCATCGCTGGACGTGTGCTGGCCGCGACGCTCGCCACGCCGGATGATCGTGAACTGAACCTCCTCTGGGTTCTTGCGGCCGAACTCTGCGACCCACTCCCCCGTGATCGAACCCTGCGGCGCGGCGGCGCCGGTGGCCGCCGGGTTCGCGCCGCCCGCGGCTATCGCGGCAAGCGAGGGGAAGACCAGCAAGGCTGCCAGGTGTACGGCGGTTATGGCACAAAACTTGGCAACGGTCGTTCGATTGTTCTTCATCACCAGACTCCTTACTTCTTGTCGTCGTCCTCATCGAGGACGCCAGAGTTCTTGAGGGCGACGAGTTGTTGGAGACTGAGTTCCCCCAGTCGCCCGCGCGCCTTGCGTATGAATTCGGGCGTGATGTCATGGACGCGCAGGGAGACGAGGTCACGCGGCGGCAGATTGCTGAAGCCGAGCGCGCGCATCCCGGCGATGAACGCGGGGGTGACCTCGTGAACCGCGAACTGAATCAACTGCTGCGACGCCAGGTTACTGTAGCCAGCGTCCCGCAGCGCCTTGATGTCCTCGGGCGTGATGTCGTGAATGCGGAAAGTGAGCAACTCTTTCAGGGGCAGGTCACTGTAGCCGGCCGCGCGGATAGACTTAATGTAATCCGGCGTGACGTCGTTGCTAGCGAGCGCGATGAGTTCCTTAGGCGTCGGGTTGCTGAAGCCGAGCGCGCGCAGACCCTTCACGTAGTCCGCGGTGACGCCTGACGACTTGAGCGCTATCAGCTCGTCCACAGACAGGTTCGTCAAACCGACCGAAGCCATCTCGTCTATGAAATCGCCCGACTCGGCTTGATTCGACTTTTTACTATCGTGTCCGAACTGGACGCCGGCGAAAGGAAAGGCCCCCGGCAGCGGCGGAACCGGCGGAGCCGGCTGCGCGGCGACTTGTTCCGCCTCAGGCTCGATCCTCGGCTCGACGCTTTCCTCCACGCCTGCCAGACTCGGTTCCTGCGGGCGTGCGACGACCGTCTCAGGGCCCTCCTCTTGCGCGCCGGCCGCTTCACCTGCCTCCGCGGTCTGACTGATCGCGGCGTTCCCCGTCTCGCTCGCGGCCGTGTCCGGCAGAGACTTTCCCGCCACGCTCATCCCGCCTGCGGGAGTCTCATTAGAAACCTGCGCGCCTTGCGCGTTACTCGCCGTCGGGCGCACCACGGCCAGCGAGACGAACAGCACGCAGACCAGCGCCACGAGCCCCGCGGCCGCCGCGCGCGAGGCCGCGCCGTGCTTCTTCTCCTTGCTGAGGATGGCCAGGAGCCTGCCTTCCAGTTGCGAGCGGCGCGCCATGGCGACGCTGGCCGTCTGCGACCACCTGAAGACGGAACGCTCCTGCATGGAGCGCGCGATCTCCAACAGATGGTGCGCGTAGTCGGACGGCCTCGTGCCGACGCTCAACACGTAATCGTCGCAGGCGCGCTCGCGCTCGACGCGCAGGCGGCGTGCGGCGGACCAGATGAGCGGGTTGAACCAGTAGACTGCGCAAGCCACCTGGGCGATCATCTGGGTCAGACAGTCGCGCCGCGCGACGTGCGTCAACTCGTGCAGCAGCACGAGCCGCTGCTGCTCTTCGGGCCAACTTTCGGCCTCCGCGGGCAGCAGGACGGCGGGCCGCAGAACCCCGCACACGACCGGCATCGAAGTGCGGTCGCTGCGCAACAGGCGGACCCTGCTTTTCAATCTGACCTCGTCCAGGAGCGACGCAAACAGCTCGGCCAGCGCCGGGTCTTTGAACTCCACCGCGCGGCGGGCCAAAAGCCCAGTCGCGGTGAGCCCGACCAGCAGCCTGATTAAAAGCAGTAACACCCCTGCGGCCCAGACGGCCAAAGCCCAGTTAACCAATCGCGGTAAGACTGAAGGCGCTGACTGTGCCGGCGACGGCTGGTCAAGCGAACCCGAACCGGGTGTCAGTTGGCTCGCCTTTAGCTCACTGTCGCCCGCCTCCGAAGACCTTGCTGAGACAGTCGCCCTGCGCGCTGATTCTGTGCCAGAAAATTTGGTGCCCGCGGTCAATTCCTTCGGGGCGGAGACGTCCCCGACGGATGCGCGCGCAGGGAGAATCGGCATCTCCCAGACGTTGATGAAAGACAGGAATGGCAGGAGGAGCGCCGCGCACAGGGTGGAAGCCCAGAGCAGGTGGCGCGTGGCCGCAGAGAGGCGGCGAAGCGTCAGCGTGAGCAGCGCGGCGAAGGCGACCAGCAGAGTCGCCTTCGCCGCCGCCACCGCGAGGAGCCCCAGGAGTTCGGGGCCGTCGTGCGACGCTAAAATATTCCAGAAGTAGTCCATCCCTAGCGCCCTTCCTTTCTGGCCTGTTTGATCAACTCCTCCATGCGCTCCAGCTCGCCGTCAGACAGCGTCTCCTGCGAGATGTCCAACAGGGCCGCGACCGCCTCCTCGGCGGAGTCGTCGAAAAAGGTTTGCAGCACGCGCCTGAGCGCCGAACGCTTCGCGCGCTCGCGCGCCACCGTGGGCGAATAGACGTAACGCTGCCCATCACGCTTGTGCCGCAAGTGGCCCTTCTCTTCGAGCACGCGCAGCAACGACCGCACGGCCGAGTAGCTCGGCGGGTCCGGCAGGTTCTCCATGACCTCCGTCGCGCTCGCCTGCCCACGGCTGTACACGATGTCCATGATCTGCTGCTCCCGCCTGGACAGCGTGTTGACTTCCTTCTTGATCATCAATTTTTGCCCTCTGAAAAGTTTGGCGCCGCGCCCGCCGTTGGTGCTGCTTTTTTAGCACGTGCGGGTTTTTTAGCACACGCTTTACAGGAAGTCAACCAAAATTATCAACGGAGCGGGCCTCAGAAAAACTGAGAAATAGAGGGGAGTTTTCGGCCTCTTAATAGGTAGGACACCGCCGGCGGTGGGTTCGTGTCAACAATTTTTCGGGGAAATTACAAAAATCCGGGCGCAGGTTCGTGCCGAAACAGAGGTGGGGGAGCATACATGTGTATGCTCCCCCACCTCTGTTTCGATTCGATTTTTTTTACGAGCCGCTGGCCGCCTGGGCGTTCTTCTTGCCGAGATGTTTAGCGAGCAACTGCTCAGCGCGTTCGGCGCGCCGCTGGTACTCCTCTTTGGTCTCCCGGAAGAACTGGATCAATTCTTCGTCACCCTCCTGCTCCGCGTCCGCTACGTACATGGCGACCGTTTCGGCCCCCTGTAACTGGTGGTAGGCGGTGCTGATCAGGTCGTAGGTGATGTCTCTAGTCCCGGTGTTTCCCTGGCTCTTGTCGTTGACGTTACTGGACATTGTTTTCCTCCCTTTGTGTCATTCGGTTTTCCGCCCGGCGGCCGTTCGTTTCGACGGCGCAGCGTGCGAACGCAGCCGGGCTGCTTCGACCAAAATTAATGAACCGTTCGTAGGATTCGTGTGGCGTGAATATACCCGATGCGTGGCAAGAAGTCATCCGCACTTTACCACCCGCGCGCGTGACCGGCCATCCCGCCTTGAGAATTATTAAAAACTTTTGACGCCCGTCTAAAGACTCGCCGCGCCCGCCTGTGGCATCATTCGTTGCATGAACATTCCTCCCGCCGGCAACCTTTGCGAGCTTTACGCGCAGTCCGAGCACGAGCAGGTGGTGCTCTGGTCTGACCCCGCGGGCGCTTATCGCGGGATCATAGCCATCCACAGCACCGCGCTCGGCCCAGCGGTCGGCGGCGCGCGCTTCTGGAATTACGCCAGCGACGAAGAGGCCAGCCTCGACGCCCTGCGTCTCTCGCGCGGGATGACCTATAAGAACGCGCTCGCCGGACTTCCCTTCGGTGGCGGCAAGTCCGTCATCATCGGCGACAACAGGACACAGGACCGCGAGCGCCTCTTCCGCGCGCACGGCCGTTTCGTGGAGAGCCTGGGCGGGCGCTACATCACCGCCGAGGATGTGGGCACGACGCCCGCCGACATGGAGTACGTGCGAATGGAGACGCGCCACGTCGCGGGCCTCGTGGGCGGCTCCGGCGACCCTTCGCCTGTGACCGCGCGCGGCGTCCTGCGCGCGATGCAGGCGGCCGCCAGGCACCGCTGGGGGGCCGACGACCTGTACGGACTCACGGTCGCCTTACAGGGTTGCGGCAACACAGGCTATCACCTCGCCAAAGAGCTTCGGGCGCGCGGCGCGAGGCTCGTCGTCGCGGACGTGGACGAGGCGCGCGTCAATCGCGTCGTCAACGAGTTCGGCGCAGCACGGGTTGCGCCCGACGAGATTTTCGGCGTCGAGGCGGACGTCTTCGCCCCGTGCGCGCTCGGCGGCGTCATCAACGACCAGACGCTCGCGCGCCTGAAAGTGGGAATCGTCGCCGGCTCGGCCAACAACCAGCTCCGCGAGGAGCGTCACGGCGACGCGCTCGAAGAGTTGGGCATCACCTACGCGCCCGACTACGTCGCCAACGCCGGCGGCATCATCAACGGCTGCCGCGAGCTGCTGGGCTGGGACGTCGAACAGACGATCTCCAAAGTCAACGCCATCTACGACACGGTGCTCGCCATCCTCGCGCAGGCGAAGGCCACGGCCGCGCCCGCACACAGGGTCGCAGACCGCCTGGCCGAAGAGCGCCTCACGGGAGATTTACAAGGAGCTTCGAGTTCAAAGGGGCGCTGATGACTGAGACACCCAAGCGCGTCTGGGTCTTCTTCTACGGCACGTTCATGCACCCGGACGCGCTCGGCGAGTTCGGCGTGACTCCGGCGCGAGTCCTGCCGGCCAAGCTCGCGGGCTTCGAGCTTCGCGTGCGCCCCCGCGTGGATATTATTCAGGCCGACAGGTCTTGCGTCTACGGCGCGCTGGCCTCCATCACGCACGAGGAGATCGACAGGCTCTACGTACACATAGAGGAGAGCTTCGGCCTCAAATACTTTCCAGACGCCGTGCTCGCCGAAACGCTCGACGGCGCTCACAGGCCGGCGCTCTGCTACTTCTCGCACCACATGGACGATGCGCCTGCCGAGCAGGGCTACGTCACGCAACTCGCCGGCTGCGTCCGTTCGCTCGGCCTCCCAGAATGGTACGCCGCGCACGTCGAGTCGTTCGGGGCCGCACAAGGAGATTGACGATGGGGCGTGAGCTATTCACTTGCGGCGGCGGCAGCCTCCTGCTCCCCGAAGCGGGGTCGGTCCTGGTCGGCCGCGAGGACGGCGGGAATCTGATTGTGAGCCCGCCGCGCGAGGTCTGGGAGCGGAGCGAGCTGGACCCGGCCGAGTTGATCCTCTGGTCCTTTCTGGTGGCCGCGACCGCGAGGGCCATGCTGGACGTGCTGCCGCAACTCGACGGCGGTTGCATCAACTACTGGGAGGCAGGCAATTGGGCGCTCAACGACGCGGCCGAGCCGCCCGGGCCGAAGACGGCCAGGGAGCACAGGAGAGTTCACCTGCACCTGCTGGGCAGGAGTCGCGCGGCCGCGAGCCCTTCGTGGAAGTGGGGCGAGGCGCCCAAGTTCCCAGACTTCGCCGAGCGCCACTCGTGGGCGTCAGGGTTCGAGAGACTGAGCGCCGCCGAATGCCGCAATGTAGTGGCGCGGGCCGCGGCCCTCTTGAGCGAGCGTTACGGGATGGAGGCGAGCCTCATCGCACAGTGGTCGGCCTGCGCCGTGTGCGGGTATCCGACTCCCACGCGAGACGGACTAACAGAGGGGGCGTGCGCGGAGTGTCAACAGGCCGCGTGAGTGCGGCGCGAGGGGTGTGGGCTTTTCACGCCAGGCGAATCTTATCAAAGCACGGAAAGGCATGGATCGGGCGTCCCTTCCAGCACGTCGCGGACGACGGCGAGGGCGCTTTCGAGCTGCGTGCGGCTGCGCGGCGACCCCAGGCAGATTCGCACTGCGTGTGGGGCCTCTTCGCGGCCTGGGACGAACGCCTCGGACGGCGTGACCAGGACGCCGCGGCGCTTGAGCTGGGCCGTGAATTCGTTGCTGCGCCAGGGTTCCGGCAGGTGCAGCCAGAGGTGAAAGCTGAGCGGGTGCGCGTCTAATCGAAAACCTTCGAGTTGACGCGCCGCGACCTCTTGCCGCGCCGCGGCCTCTGTGCGCTTCTGCTCGACTAACTTGTCCGCCGTCCCGTCCCTGATCCACGCGGACGCAATCTCGGCCATCAGCGGCGCGGCCATCCAGATGGTCGCCCGCAGTGAAGTTGACAGCGGCTCGATCATCCTCTCAGGCGCGACCAGGAACCCTATGCGCATCCCGCCCGCGATGCTCTTCGACGTGCTCATGATGTAGTAGCTGTTCTCCGGCGCGTAGGAGGAGAGAGGCCGCGGCGGCTTCGGCAGCATGAAGTAGTGTACGTCGTCTTCGACGATTGCGACGTCGTGCGCGACGGCGATGGCCGCGATCTCTTTACGGCGCTTCTCCGTCATCACAGTGCCGAGAGGGTTCTGCACCGTCGGTATGGTGTAGAGCACGCGCGCCACGCCGCGCCGGCAAGCCTCTTCAAAAGCGTCTGGGGCCAAACCCTCTCGGTCCACGGGCAGCCCGTGCAGCCTCAAGTTAAGCAGGTTGGCCAGGTTCTTCATCCCAGGGTAAGTCAGACTCTCCGTGAAGACCGTCTCGCCGGGCTTGCACAGCGTCGAGAAGACGACCGTCATCGCGTGCAGCGCGCCGTTGCACACCAGGACTTGCTCCGGCTTTGCGCTGAGCCCAGAGCGCGCCACCCACTCTGCGCCCGCGGCGCGGTGCTGGTCCGTGCCTGCGGCCGCGGGCTGGTAGGTCAGTAGGTCCGCCAGACCGCGACGCGCCGAGAGGTCGGAAAGTGTCCTCGCCAGCGCCTGCCCCAGCAGGCCGCCAGCCGAAGGCGGCGGGTTATTAAAACTCAGATCAATTACCGCTTCCTCTTCGGACTCCGCCGCCTGCGCGAGCCCCGCGCCTAAAAAGCCGCTCTTCACGAACGTCCCGCGTCCCGTCTCGCCCACGAGCAGGCCACGTCGCGCAGCCTCCGCGTAAGCGCGCGTCACAGTCCCGACCGTGACGCCCAGGTGGCCCGCCAGGTCTCTGTGCGTCGGCATCTGGTCGCCCGGTTTGAGACGGCCCAGCTCGACATCTTCGCCTATCGCCTCGACGATTGCCGCGTAGCGCGGCCCCGTGCGCCGGCTCAAATCTGGAGTCCACATTGTCATGATAAAATTTTTATTGACAGCCCGATTGTCACTCCTTATATTAGGCACAATCTCGCTTGTTCGTCAAATTGTATCGATACAATTTGACATTTTAATGGCTGCGAAGAGCGCATGATAGCAGAAACAGGCTTTCGTGCGGGGAGTTCGAAAGATGACGAACACTTTACCGGACGGGCTGGGTTTGCAGACGAAGGCGCTGCACGGCTCTGACAGACTGAACGAGACGCACGCGGTCACGGCCCCCATCTGGCAGACCTCCACTTTCGGCGCGGACTCTGCCGAGCACATGGCCGCCATCAGCGAGGAAGACCAGCCGATGGAGTTCTACACGCGCTACGGCAACCCTGCGCACAAACAGGTCGCGGCCACCATCGCCGCGCTCGAAGGGGGCGAGGCCGCGCTGGTCGCGGGCTCCGGGATGGGCGCGATCTACGCGGCAGTGATGACGCTCTTGCAGCAGGGCGACCACGTCGTCACGCAACACAACCTCTACTCCGCGACCTCGAAACTCTTCCGCGACTTCGCGCCGCGCTGGGGCATAGAGCGCACGTTCGTGGATCAGACGAGGCCCGAAGAGTTCGCCGCGGCGTTGCGGCCCAACACGAAACTGATCTACGTCGAGTCGCCCTCAAACCCCTTGCTGTGCCTGACGGACCTGACCGCCGTGGCGGAGCTGGCGCGAGCGCGCGGCATCACGACGATGATAGACAACACGTTCGCCACGCCGGTCAACCAGCGGCCGCTTGAGCTGGGCATCGATGTCGTCCTGCACAGCGCGACCAAGTACCTGGGGGGACACCACGACCTGACGGCGGGCGCAATCGTCGCCTCCGCATCCTTCATCAATCAGGTGTGGGAATTCGCGCTCGTCTCCGGCGCGGTGCTCAGCCCCTTCGACGCCTGGCTGCTCCAACGCGGGCTGAAGACCCTGGGCCTGCGCGTCGAGCGGCAGAACCGCAACGCGCTCGCGCTGGCACAATTCCTGGAACAGCACCCGAAGGTCGCGCGCGTGAATTATCCGGGGCTCGAATCACACCCGCAGCACGCGCTCGCGCGCCGCCAGATGAGCGGGTTCACGGGGATGATGAGCGTCGAGCTGAAGGGCGGAGCGATCGCGGTCAAGAGCTTCGTTGAATCCTTAAAGCTGGCCGAGTGCGCCGTGAGCCTCGGCGGCATCACGACGCTGGTCGTGCCCGCGGCGGCGATGTGGAGTCACCAGCACACGCCAGAGCAGCGCCACGACGCCGGCATAGGCGAGGGACTCGTGCGCGTCTCCGTCGGCGCGGAGGACGAGCGCGACCTGCTCGCGGACTTCGCACAGGCTTTAGACAAGTGAAGGCGCTCGCAAGCGCCGCTCATAATCGTCTCCCCGAAAACGAACGGCCCGCTTCATATTTTCCGAACGCGATGAATGAACCACTGAAAGAGATTTACGAGTTCGAAGGCTTCCGCGTGGACGTGCGGCGCAGGCTCCTGACACGCTCGGGCTCGGGCGTGCCGCTCACGCCCAAAGCCTTCGAGACGCTGCTCGCGCTCCTGCGCGGCGGCGGGAGGCTGATGACGAAGGGCGAGCTGCTCTCGGAGGTCTGGCCGGACACTTTCGTTGAAGAAGGCAATCTGGCCCAGAACATCTTTCTGCTGCGCCGCGCCCTGGGCGAGGCCAAGGGCGAGCACCGCTTCATAGTCACCGTGCCAGGAGTCGGCTACCTCTTCGTCCCGCGGGTGCGCGGCGTGGACGTGGTCACAAGTCAAGGCGCCTCGGTCGAAGAGCGCGCCATAGGCTCGCTCGCGGTGCCGCCCTTCAGGCAGCTCGGCAATGATGCGGTGTGCGAGTCGCTGGGCCTCGGCCTGGCCGACGCGCTCACGCGCCGGCTGAGCTGCATACGCGGACTCAAAGTTCTGCCGACCACTGCGGCGCTCGGCCTCTGCAACGGAGCGCAAGCCCCCGGCGTCGAGGCGCTGCTTTACGGGCTCTACCAGAGGGACGGCCGCCGGCTGAGGGTTTCGGTGCAACTGGCCAGGGTCTGCGACGGCGCGACCGTCTGGGCCGCCAAGTTCGACGAAGAGGCCACGGACCTCTTTGCGCTACAGGACTCCGTCTCCGAGCAGGTGGCGCAGGCCCTCGCGCCCAGACTCAACGGCCCCGAGCGCCGCCATCTCTCGGTCGTGCGCGACGCTCAGGCGGTGTAGAGCGCAATGAAGATAGCCACCATCAACCCTGCGACGGGCGAGCTGCTCAAGAGCTTCGAGCCGCACACTGACTCGGAGGTCCGGGAGAGACTGCGGCTGGCCTCCGAGACCTTCCGCGCGTACAGGCGCTCGTCCTTCGCGGCGCGCGGCGCGATGCTCGTGCGCGTGGCCGAGCTGCTCGAAATCCGGCGCGACCGCTACAGCCGCCTGATTTCGACCGAGATGGGCAAGCCCCTCGCGGCGGCCGCGCGCGAGATCGACAAGGGCGCGCGCGTCTGCCGCTACTACGCTGCGGAGGCCGAGCGTTTTCTGGCACAGGAGCCTGTCCCGACCGCCGCGCGCGAGAGCTACGTACGCTATGAGCCGCTCGGCCCTGTGCTCGCCGTGATGCCCTGGAACTTTCCCTTCTGGCAAGTCCTGCGTGTGGCCGCGCCCGCGCTGATGGCGGGCAACGTCATGCTCCTTAAACACGCCCCGAACGTGCCGCAGTGTGCGCTCGCGGTCGAGGAGCTTTTCCGTCACGCGGGGTTTCCCGAAGGCGCGTTTCAAACGCTGCTCGTCGGCACGGACATGGTGGCGAGCGTGATAGCGGACGCGCGCGTCGCCGCGGTCACGCTGACGGGGAGCGACGCGGCAGGGAGCCACGTCGCGGCCGAGGCGGGCCGCCACATCAAGAAGACCGTGATGGAGCTGGGCGGCAGCGACCCCTTCGTCGTCATGCCGAGCGCCGATCTGGAAGAGGCCGTGAAGACGGGCGTGCGCGCGCGCGTGCTCAACAGCGGGCAGTCGTGCATCGCGGCCAAGCGCTTCATCATCGCCGCGGAGATTTACGACGAGTTCGAGCGCAGCTTCGTCGCCGGGATGGAGTCGCTGAGTGTCGGCGATCCGTTCGACGAGGCGACGGAGGTCGGCCCGCTGGCGACCGAGCAGGCGTTACGCATTCTAGACTCGCAGGTGCGTGACGCCCTCGCCGCTGGCGGGCGACTCCTTCTCGGCGGCGGCCGCATCCAGCGCCCTGGCTTCTACTACGCGCCGAGCGTCCTTGCGGACGTACCCTCTGGCGCGCGCGCTTACCGCGAAGAGTTGTTCGGCCCCGTCGCGCTCCTCTTCCGCGCGCGCGACGCCGAGGAGGCTCTCAGGCTCGCCAACGACACGCCCTACGGCCTCGGCGCGAGCGTGTGGACGAACGACGAGCGCGAGGCCAGGCGCTTCGTCGAAGAGATAGAGGCGGGCTCGGTCTTCGTCAACGGCCTGGTCGCCTCAGACCCGCGTCTCCCCTTCGGCGGCGTCAAGCGCTCAGGCTACGGGCGCGAACTCGGCGCACAGGGCCTGCGCGAATTCGTCAACGTCAAGACCGTCTGGGTACAGAGTTGGAACCCGCCGCAACTCTCCCGTGTCGAGAAACTGGGCCAGGAAGTCGCCCACCAACGGTAAGAATCGACAAGACTCAGGCGAGCGGCCAGAGGGTGGGAAGCGCGGCCACGGATTCGAGGAGGTGTGTGTGCGGCTCCTGCTCCAGGAGTTGGCAGTCGTGCGCGCCGGAGAGGACGCCCACGTTCCAGCGGACGCGGGCGTTGTGGCCCGCCTGTAAGTCCAGCGCCGTGTCGCCGACGTTGACCACGCGCCGCGGGGTGGTCGCGCCCGCCTCTGCAATCGCGCGCAAGATCAGGTCCGGCGCGGGACGGCCCCGCAACACGTCGTCGCCGCAGACGACAACGTCCACAACGCCTTCGTCCCACCTCAAGGCCGAGAGCAACAGCCCCGTGATCTCTCGGTCGAACCCGGTGTTCAGCGCCACGCGGACGCCCCGTCGCCTCAGCCAGCTAAAGACTGCCTCCGCGCCTTCGACCGCTTCGACGCCTTTCGTTCTGTAGAGTCGCGCGAGGTGTTCGCGGAACGAAGTGTAAACCGTCTTCGCCAGACTCTCTTCCGGGATGAATCGCCGCACGGCCTCGCTCTTGGACGAGCCGCGCACTGAGCGCAACTGCTCCGGCGTGACCCTTATGCCGTGCCCGGACAGCGCGGCCGTGAACGCGTCCGTCACCTCCCCCGCGTCCTTCACGGTCGTCCCCGCCATGTCGAAAATCACCAACTCGACATCGTCCATAAAAATCAATGATGAATGCGGAGTGATGAATCTTGGATTCAAGTTGTAAGTGCAACACGACGTTCTTTGAAAAAGACCTCGTTCGGCGTCCGAAAGCCGAGCGTCTTGCGCGGTCGGTTATTTAAGCGCTCCTGCGCGTGACGCACTGCGGCGGTCGTGACCGTCGCGAAGTCTTTGCCCTTCGGGAAGTATTGGCGCACGAGCCCGTTGGTGTTCTCGTTCACCCCGCGCTCCCAGGCCGCGTAAGGGTGCGCGAAGTAGAAGCGCGCCGAGAGCCTTGAGGCGACCTCTTCGTGCTGGACAAACTCCCGCCCGTTGTCCGTGGTGATGGTATGCACGCGCTCGGCCACCGGCGCTAACAGGGCGATGGCTGTCTGCGCGACCTCCGCGGCCGTGTGGCGCGCGACCCGCCCCAGGAGCGTCAGCTTGGACTTGCGCTCGACCAGACTGAGGAGCGCCGCCCGGCGGCCCCGGCCGATGACCGTGTCGGCCTCCCAGTCGCCGATTCTGCGCCGGGCTTCGACCACCTTGGGGCGCCTCTCAATGCCGACGCGGTTCGGGATCTGCCCACGCCGCGAATGCGTGCCGTAGCGCTTGCGCCGCTTCTTTTGGCAGCGCAAGGAAAGGTAGAGCGTGCCGCCCGTGGCCTTGTCCGAATAGATGTGCTGGTAGATGCGCTCGTGGCTGACAAAGCCCTGCTTCTCCAGCTTGAGACGGCCTGAGATCTGTTCCGGACTCCACTCTCGGCGCACGAGCGCTTCGACGAGCGCCCAGGTCGCGGGCCGGATGCGGCGGGTGCGCGCTGCAAGCCGGCGTTCGGTCGCCAACTCCTCGGCCTGCTTCGGGCGGTAGCCGCGCCGACCGCGGTTGCGGAAGAGTTCGCGCGAGACCGTCGCTTTATGCACGCCGATGATGGCCGCCATTTGCGTCTGGTTGTGCCCGGCTTTCTTCAAGGCGTAAATCTGGTATCTTTGCTCGCGGGTAAGCTGCGTGTAACTCAAACGGTGCTCCTTTTAACTTGGCGGTTAGAGCAGCACCGATGTTACCGCAGCTTGCCTGCTAACCACGAAGCTCAAAAGTTGCACTTACAAGTTGAATTCACCAATGATGAATTAAAAGCTAGTTGTCTTTAATTCATCATTCATCATTTCCTAATCTGTCCAGCGCGTCGCCCGTGACGCGGAAGACTGTCCACTCGTCCATCGGGGTCGCGCCGAGCGATTTGTAGAAATTGATGGCCGGCTCGTTCCAATTGAGCACGGCCCATTCGAGTCTGCCGCACCCGCGCTCCTGTGCCAGCCGCGCCAGATGGCGCAGCAGCGCGCGCCCCAGGCCCCGCCCACGGAACTCCTCCTTGACGTAGAGGTCTTCGAGGTAGATGCCGGGCCGGCCGAGGAAGGTCGAGTAGTTATGGAAGTAGAGCGCGAAGGCCGCCGGCGTCTCCGCCAGATAGCCGAGCGAGACTTCCGCGTAGGGCCGCACGCCGAACAGCGTCGCGCGCAAAGAATCTTCGGTGGCGACGACTTCGTGTCGCAGCCGCTCGTAGTGTGCCAGTTCCCTGATGAACTGAAGGATGAGCGGCGCGTCGTCTTCGGTGGCGGGCCTGATGTGAAACTCTGGCGGGGCTGTCTGCACGGACATTCGTTCCTCCTGTGGCGGCTGACATCTTCGCCCGCGCGGGACGCCCGAGTCAAAGCCTCTCGCCGGCTATGATAATCTATAAAAATTATTGACTCCGGCCCTAAAGACTTTCCCGCGTGGCGACCCAATAATCACGGGGACGGGAGAGAAGTTTTTCATGTCCGGGGTGGATTACGACAGAGTTCCTGCTGGAAGAGAAGATTAATCTATGAGCAACCAAGACCTGAAAGAAGCCTTCAACCAACTGACGACGCCGCTCGTCGCAGACGGCTGCATGAGAGTGGGCGTCGAGTTGCGCGTGGCCCCTGCTGGCGCACGGCCGCTCGCGCAGGGGATGCGCGTCGCGGGCCGCGTGCTGCCGGCCGAGCACGCGGGCAGCGTCGATGTCTTTCTCGAAGCGATGATCAACGCCGACGAGGGCGACGTGCTCGTCATAGGCAACCAGGGGAGGTCGGACGAGGCGTGCATAGGCGACCTGACGACGCTCGAAGCGATGGCGGCCAGGCTCGCGGGCATCGTCGTCTGGGGCCTGCACCGCGACACGGACGAGATACTTGAGACGGGCTTCCCTGTCTTCAGCTACGGCTCCTTACCCACGGGGCCGCGGAGGCTAGACCCGCGTGGGCCGGAAGCTCTCAGCCGCACGCGGTTCGGCGACTTCGAGGTCGGCAAGGATGACGCCGTCTTCGCGGACGCGGACGGCGTCGTCTTCGCCCCGCTCGACCGCGTCGAGGAGATTCTCCGCGCGGCCCTCTCGATACGCGAGACAGAGCGCCGGCAGGCGGAGTCACAGAAGGCTGGCGTCTCGTTGAGCAGCCAGCTCCGCTTCGACCAGTTCCTGGAGGAGCGTGCGAAAGAGCCTGCGCTCACCTTCCGCGAGTATTTGAGGAGGAGGGGTGGCGCGATAGAAGTTTGACAAGTCTGTGGCGGAAGGAGGCTGAGGATGCTGGAAGTGATACTGAAGAGGTTCGAGACGCCGGACGAGACGCGCGTCTTCGAGAAGGGCAAGCTGGAGGTCGTACGCATTGGCGGGATGACGGTCGGGCGGGCGAGCTACGAGCCGGGCTGGAAGTGGTCCGAGCACGTCAGCCCCATCGCCGGCGCGCCGCTCTGCGGGGTCGAACACGTCGGGATGGTTCTATCAGGGCGCGCGATGGTAGCGATGCCCGGCGGCGTCGAAGTAGAGCTTTCGGCCGGAACCCTGTTCTACGTGCCGCCCACCCCACACGACAGTTGGGTGATAGGCGACGAGCCTTACGTCTCGCTCCACTTCATCGGCGCGGACACTTACGCCACACAGGAAGCTGATTCATGAAGAAGTAGGTAGTGGCTTGGTTTGCAGTTGAGTGTGTGCCAATACGGCGTTCACCGCAGAGACGCAGAGGACGCAGAGGGGGCGCAGAGAGTTGAACGGCATCAAGCCTCTGCGCCCCCTCTGCGCTCTCTGCGTCTCTGCGGTGAGTCTGACCTGCCAGACACTCATCTTTCAAGCTGACCCACTACCTTACGCGGACAGCGCCCTGTCGAGCGCGGCCTTTGCCAGGAGCCGCGTGGAGTCCAGTGTCGGGAGCGGGGTGTCGTCCGGGCGGACGATTAAAGGAATCTCTGTGCAGCCCAGGACGGCCGCATCGCAGCCACGCTCCCTCAATCTCCCCATCACCTCGTTGAAGTAGAGGCGCGACTCTTCGGGGAAGATGCCGTTGACGAGTTGCTTGAAGATGATGTAGTTGATTCTCTCGCGCTCCTGCGGCCCCGGAACCTCACACTCTATGTTGCGCGCGGCGGCCGCGTCCGGGTAGACCAGCGACTCCATCAGATACTTCGTCCCCATCACGCCTAGACGCCGGAAGCCGCGCCGGCTCGCTTCCTCCGTCACCACTTCGGCTATGTGGAGCCAGGGGATGGGCGACTTCGGTAGCAGGTACTTGAAAGCCTGGTGACAGGTGTTGTCCGGGCAGATGGCGAAGTCGGCTCCGGCGGCTTTGACCCTTTCGGCCGAGGCCAGCAGCAGGTCCGCGACGCCCGCCCAGTCGTCGCGCGCGATGTGCTGCATGTGCTCGGTCATGGGGATCGAGTTCATGGTGATCTGCGGGTGGTTGTGCTCGCCCATCAGGGGCAGCGCCTCCAGGCAGATCGTCCTGTAGCAGAGCGCCGCGCCTTCCGCGCTGCACGCCACGATGCCTATGTGCTGTGCCATTTCTTAAGTCTCCAACGTGCCCTCGACGCAGGTGACGGCCTGCCCTCCCACCCAGATTGACGCGCCCTCGCCGAACCGCACCTCGACGCGCCCGTCGCGCCCCACCGAGCGCCCTTGCCTCGCCACGTACGAGTCTTCCTCGCACAGCCTCTGGCGCTGGGCGAGCACGGCGACGCAGCCGTTGCCGCTCCCGCACACAGGGTCTTCGTTGACGCCGTGCGCGGGGGCGAACGAGCGCACTTCAAAGAGCGACCCGCCGCCCTCGCCCTCGACGCCGAACACGGTCACGCCGGCCGCGCCACGCGGCGTGAGCGCGGCGATGCGCGCCTGATCGGGCTTGAGGCCACGCACCACGTCCGCGTCCGTCAACTGCAAAGTCAGCCAGACGGCCCCTACGTCTATGAGCGAGCTTGAAGCCACTTTGCGCGTCTGGATTCCGAGCGCGTCCGCGACCGCCGCCAACTGCTCTGCGGGGATGTCTTGCAGGGCTGGCTTCGGCAACTCGAAGAACAATCTCTCGCCTTCGACGCGCACGGGTATCAATCCCTTGGCGCACTGCTGCACAAGTAGGCCGGGAGTTTTGGGCCGCAAGCCTCCGCGCAGGACGGCGTGCGCCGAACCGACTGTGGGGTGGCCCGCGAACGGCAGCTCCGCCGCGGGCGTGAAGATGCGCAGTAGATAGTCCGCGCGCGGGTCTGTCGGAGCGCAGACGAAAGTTGTTTCCGAGAGGTTAGTCCACCTGGCGATGGCCTGCATCTCGTCGGGCGCGAGGCCGTCCGCGTCATGCACGACGGCGACCGGGTTGCCCTTGAACGGAACATCAGTGAAAACGTCCACCTGTCTGAAAGTAAATTTCTCGCCCATCTCTTTGTCCTCGTCAGTAAATTCACCGGCCGCCCGGTTTGCCGAGCAGCATGTAGGTCACCTGCGCGACGGCCACGTGGCGGCCTTCAGCGTCGAAGAGGTTCACTTCGACGGGGCACAGCGTGCGGCCGAACTTGATGAGCCTGGCCTTCGCCGTCAGGTCGCTCAGGCACGGCGCGAGGAACCGTATGCTCATGTCCGTCGTGGTCAGCCGCGCCAACGCCCCTGCCTTCGTCAAAATGGCCCAACACGCGGTCGTGTCCGCGACCGTCATCAGGAGCCCGCCGTGGAAGGACTCGAAGATGCCGTCGTACTTCAGGTCGCGCGGCGTCCTCGTCTCGCAATACCCCTCGTCCAGCTCCACGACCTCTATCCTGAGCGTCGCCGTGATAGGGACGCTGTTTAGTCTGTCGTGCAGCGCGCTCACCAGCTCATGTGACAACATACGCGTTTCAAGCTCCGTTAAAATTTGCGGCAAGCACGCAGGCTAGTTTGCACCAGCCGGGCCGCCGCAGTCTTTAGACCGCCACTCATTAATTCTTAAAGTTTCTCAGCCTTCAGCCTTCCGCGCCGGGTACGCGGACGCGGCGCACCAGCTCTTTGAACTCGGCGTCGCCGCGCAGCCAGTCGAGCCTGGGGTTGACCTTGAGCCAGAGCAGGTTCATGTCCCGCCGCTCGAAGGCTTCTCGAAGCCAGCGGTAGACCTCTTCCCTTTCGCGGAGGCCCGCGTGGATGAGGGCCACGCCGCAGGGCGGGATGTAGCGCCGCTCCGCCAGCTCGCGCAGCTCCTTCAGAATCTCGCGCGCCTCGCGCTCCTCGCCCGACACGGCGAGCGCGTGCCCTAGCGACGGGAGGATGGCCGGGTCGCGCTCGGAAAGCTCGGCCGCCCTGCGCAGAGACTTGACGGCCTCGGAGTGCTCGCCCTTGCGCTCCTGTATCGCGCCCATGACGAGGTGCGCGCGGACGAAGCTCGAATCCACTTCGAGCGCCTTGCCGAGTTCTTCCTCGCCCCGCGCGTAATCGCCCGCGTAGTAGAAGGTCGCCCCCAAATCCGTGCCGACCGCGAGCGAGAGCGGGTCGAGCGTGAGCGCCTGGCGCAAGGAGGCGACGGCCTCCTCGAACCTCCCCGCCGTTGATAGAAACTCGCCGTACCAGTGGTGCGCCGTGGGGTAGTTCGGCCGCAGCTCAATCGCCCTGCGGAAGTGGCTTTCGGCCGTGGGCCAATCCCAGTCGAAGCAGTAGGCGACGAACCCGAGCGAGGCGAAAGCCTCTGCCATCGCGGGTTCGATTTCGAGCGCGCGCTCGGCGGCCGCACGCGCGCGCGGGAAGGCGTCAACGGGCGGCATCACGCTGTGCTGCGCGCCGAGCAGGTTGTAGGTGTCCGCGATGCCTATGTAAGCGGCGGCGTAAGTCGGGTCCAGCGCGACTGCCTGCTGCGCGTACTCCAGGCCCTTCCTCAGACCTTCGGGCGTCCGTCGGCTCCAGAAGTAGCGCCCCTTGATGTAAGCGCGGAAGGCTTCCGGGTTGTCCGTATAATTTTTCCTGAGGTGACTGCGCTCGGCCCCGCTCAATTCGATCTCAAGCTCGTGTACCACGTGCTCTGAGACAGAGTCCTGTATGGCGAAGAAGTTCGTAAAACTCTCGTCGAACTTGGCGGCCCAGAGCGTGACGCCGTCGCGCACTCGTATGATCTGAACAGACACCCTGATCTGGTCGCCGCGCCGCTGGTAGTAGCCGTCGAGCAGCGCGTCCACGCCCAGCTCGCGCCCGGCCGCGAGCGGGTCATGGCCCGGCCCCACGTATCTGAGCACAGCGGTCGTCGGTCGCACCTTCACGAGCCGCAGGCCGCCGAGCTTCGTGATGAGGGCGTCGGCCATCCCCAGGCCGAGGACTTCGTCACCCTCCGTCACGGGGATGGTCTTGAAAGGGAGAACCGCGAGCGAGGCGGGCGGGCGTATGTCAGCCATCGCGCCGGGCCGCGCGCTCAGCGGCTCGACGCCCGCCTGCGGCGCTTCCGACGCGCGGACCTGTGCCACAAACCTGTAGCCCACGCCCGGCACGGTGACGATGTAGCGGTGCTCGCCCTTCTCCTCGCCGAGCACCTTCCGCAGCAGGAAGATGTGCTGCGCGAGGTTGCTCTCCTCGACGAAGGTGTCCGGCCAGATGGCCTCCATCAGCTCATTCTTTTTGAGCACGCGGCCGTCGCTCCGCACCAGCGCCAGGAGCGTCTCGAAGACCTTGGGCGCGAGCGGGATGGTCTGGCCATCGCGCAGCAGGATGTGCCGATGCGCGTCCACGCGAAATGGGCCAAATTCGTAGAGGCTGCCGGCGGAGTCGTCCATGAGCGTTTCTAAAAAGTCATAAGAAAAAAGAATCGCGCGCCAAAGACTTTTCGGGGCCGCCGCCGTAATGTGTGGGCGTCCCGTCGGGGATTATAAGCCAAAGAGAGGTCAAATCATGGGCGTAGAAGTACAGACAGGGCGCGCGGGCGAGGCAGACGGGCTTTGCCTCTTGATGTTGGGGACAGAAGAACGCGCGGGCCTCTGGCGTGTGGTCGCCGCGGCGGTCGAAGCCTACGCGGCCGACGTACACACGCTCCGCATCAGGCCCGAGCTGAACCCAGAGGCCGTGCGCGCGGCGCTGGGCGCAGTTGACTTCGACCAACAGATGTCTACGGGCGCGGCGCTGGCTTTCGTCGTCGAGGTGATGCGTAAATTTCAGACGCACACGCCGCACCCGCGCTACTTCGGCCTCTACGACCCCGCGCCGACGGCTATGGGCATCGCGGGCGAGACGCTCGCGGCGGCCTTCAATTCGCAGCTCGCCGTCTGGAGCCAGTGCCCCGCTGGCGTGGAGATAGAGCAACTCCTCATCCGAGCCTTCGGCGAGCGATTCGGCTACGCCGCCGCTCAAGCGGACGGCGCGTTCACGTCGGGCGGCGCAGAGGCGAACCACACGGCCGTGCTGACGGCGCTCGTGCGCGCCTTCCCGGACTTCAACACGAAGGGCCTGCGCTCGCTCGCCTCGCAGCCCACACTCTACGTCTCGGCCGAGGGCCACCACTCTGTCCTGAAGGCGGCGCGCATGTGCGGCCTCGGCGCGGACGCCGTGCGCGAAGTCCCCGTTGACGAAAGACTCGGAATGGACGTTGGAGCTTTAAAGAGTCAGCTCGCGCGCGACCGCGCCGAGGGCTTCGCGCCCTTCATGGTCGTGGCGACCGCGGGCACGACGAACGCCGGAGCAATAGACCCCATCGACGCGGTCGCGGACGTGGCCGAAGCCGCGGGCCTCTGGCTCCACGTGGACGCCGCGTGGGGCGGCGGGGCCGCGCTCGTGCCGGAGATGCGGGGTCTGCTCGCGGGCATCAACCGCGCCGACTCGATCACATTCGACCCGCACAAGTGGCTCTCCGTCCCCAGGGGCGCGGGGCTGTACCTGACGCGCCACAAGGAGATTCTGGGCCAAACTTTCGGCGTCCAGCCAGCCTACATGCCGCGAAAGAAGACCGCGGGGATGAACGTGGTAGACCCCTTCATGCGCTCCATGCAGTGGTCGCGCCGCTTCATAGGATTACAGGTTTTCCTCTCGCTGCTCGTCGCCGGCTGGGACGGGTACGCCGCGACCATCAGGCGCCAGGTTGACGTGGCGCGGCACCTCGCGCGCGAGTTAACGCGTTCGGGCTGGGAGGTGGTCAACGACCCCGCGCTCGCGGTCATCTGCTTTTTCGACCGCACGCGCGACGGCGGAGGCGAGGCCGATTACCTTGAAGCCGTGGCCGAGCGCGTCCACGCCTCTGGCGGCGCGTGGCTGTCTACGACGGCCGTCGCGGGCCGCCCCGTCCTGCGCGCCTGCGTCACGAATTACCGCACGGAACAACGGGACGCGGACGCGCTCGTCGCAGCGCTCGACGAGGCTCGCCGCGGCGTCGCGTTTTGACGTTCTGAATTATTCAGAGATGAGCAGGCGGCGCTCGACGACGGATTCGAGGTTCCGCCCGTGGAAAAGCTCCTCGAACGGCGAAGCCTTCAAGTCGGGCGGCAGGCACCTGTCTATCGGAATCCGTAGGACGGAGTCGCCCTCGCCTCCAGCAGCCCAGGCGGCCCGGACGTTGGTCTTCAAACTATCCAGGTAGAACATGGCGTTGTCGAGCGCCTCGCTACTGCGCACGCCCTGGTGGCTTGAGATGAGGCGACTTCTCCCCCTGCGCTTAAGTCTGTTGAGCGCGTGCCGGGTCAGGTCCGGGGTGGAATATAAGAAGTAAGCGATGTTGCCCACGACGGTGTCGCCGGTCATGAGCAAGTCGGCCTCAGGCGCCTCGATTGAAAGAGTGCTCATCGTGTGGCCGGGGTTGTGAAAAATGTCGAGCGTGTAGCGGCCCCACTTCATCACCAGAGAGTCGTCGATGAGCATGGTCGGCTCGACGAAGTTGGCCGCCTCTTCTTCGGTGCGATACCTCTCGGTGTAGAAGGTGTGCGCGTAGTTCCGGTGCGCGATGATTTCGGCGCGGGGGAAGAGTTTGAGCGCGGCCAGGTGATCGCTGAAGTAGTGCGTGGCGATGATGAATCGCACGCGCTTCTGCATTCCGACCTCGATTCTTTCGCGCAAAGCTTCGGCGTCCGCCCGGCTCGCCATGCCGTCCACGAGTAAGACTTCGTCGCCTCGGACGAACGCGGTCGAGTTGGAATGATAGGTCTCGCCTATGAAGACGTAGATGTCAGGCTCGATCTGCTGCTCTTTCATTGCGCCGCCTCCTGTGCCAATTTAGGCCCGTATGTTTTCAGATACTTCATCCCCGTGTCGCACATGATGGTGACGACCGTGGAGCCTGGGCCGAGCCGTTCGGCCAGCCGCAGGGCGGCGATGACGTTGCCGCCCGTCGAAGTCCCCGCGAAGAGTCCCTCCTCACGCGCCAGCCGCAGCGCCATCGCCGTGGCCTCTTCCGTCGAGACCTGCTCGATCTGGTCAGCCACCTCGTCACCCCAGAGCGGCACCACGAAGCCCGCCCCGACGCCGTCGATTTTGTGCGCGCCCGTCTTCCCGCCCGAGAGGACCGCGGACTCGGAGGGCTCGACGGCGACGACGCTGATCTTTTCGTTGCGGCGGCGCAAGTACACGCCCGTGCCGCGAAGCGACGCCGCCGTGCCGACCATCTGGACGAAGCCGTCAACCTGCCCGCCCGTCTGAGTCCAGATTTCCTCCGCCATCCTGTGATAGGCCGCGAGCTGGTCAGTGTTGTTCAACTGATCAGTCCAAAAGCTCCCAGGCTCCGCGGCAATGACGCGCGCGGCCTCGATCATGTCCCGCGTCAGCTTCTCCGTCATGCGCCCGCTGTCGCTTGGCACAATTTCGAGCCGCGCGCCGAGGGTTCGCATGTGGTCTAGTTTCTCCTGGGCGAAGGCGTCCGAGGTCACGACGTGTAAGGGATAGCCCTTCACGGCGCAGACCAGCGAGAGCGAGACGCCCGTGCTGCCGCCCGTGTACTCGACGACGAAGCCGTCCCGCGCCAGACGCCCGTCCGCTTCGGCCGCCTCGATCATGGCGAGCGCCATGCGGTCCTTCATGCTGCCCGTGGGGTTCTCGCTCTCCAATTTGAGCAGGACGCGCGCGCCGTTCTCCGGCGTGATGCGGCGCAAGGGCAACAAAGAGGTGTCGCCGATGCAGTCAAGGATGTCTCGCTGCAACTCTCCCATGACGCCCTTCCCTTCCCGTCAGGGAATCAGTAAGACCTTGCCCGTCGTCGCTCTGCCTTCGAGCTGACGGTGCGCCTCGGCGGCTTCCGAGAGCGGAAACGTCTTTTCCACCCTCAGCTTCAGCTCGCCCGAGGCGACCCAGCCGAGCACGTCCTGTGCGCGCCACAGCAGCTCGTCGCGCGTCGCGCTGTACTGCGCGAGGCTCGGGCGCGTCAGATAGAGCGAGCCCTTCTGCGCGAGCGCCCCAGGGTCGAAGGGCGGCACGGGGCCGCTCGACTGACCGAAGAGCGCCAGCAGCCCGCGCGGCGCGAGCGAATCCAGACTCTTCATGAAAGTGGTCTTGCCGACAGAGTCGTAGACGACTTGGACGCCCTTGCCGCCGGTTATCCTCTTCACCTCTTCCAGAAAATCCTGTTCGGTGTAGATGACGACTTCGTCCGCGCCCGCCGCGCGCGCGAGAGCGGCCTTCGCTTCCGTAGAGACTGTGCCAATAACACGCGCGCCGATGCGCTTCGCCATCTGGATGAGGAGCAGGCCGACGCCGCCGGCCGCGGCGTGGACGAGCGCGGTCTGTCCCGCCTTGAGCTGGTACGTCGAGGTGACAAGGTAGTGCGCCGTCATCCCCTGCAACATGGCGGCCGCGGCCCGTGGCGCGTCCACCCCGTCGGGCAGCTTCACGAGTCTCCAGGCGGGAACGGCCGCGTACTCGGCGTACGAGCCAACGGCCATCGCGTAGGCGACGCGGTCCCCGACTTTCAAGTCTTCGACGCCCGCGCCGACCTCCTCCACAGTGCCCGCGCCTTCCGTGCCCGGCGTGAACGGCAGCGGCAGCGGGTAGAGGCCCGTGCGGTGATAAACGTCTATGAAGTTGAGGCCCACGGCCTCCAACTTGACCAGCGCCTCGCCCTCTCTGGGACGCGGCGTGTCAACGTCCTGAAAGACGAGCTGGTCTGGACCGCCGACACTGTCAACCCGGATGGCTTTCATCATCTCTCCTTCTATTCATCGCCCATCGGCTGCTTGAGGACCGGCGCGGTCAGTGTGGAAAGCCGCGTCCGCTGACGGCCCTGCTCGTCAAAGTTCGAGGGGTCGAGCCAGCGCCGAAACGCCTCTTGAAGAATGGGCCAATCTTTGTCTACCACCGCGTACCAGGCCGTGTCGCGGTTGCGGCCCTTGTCCACGCGGGCCTGCCGGAAGACGCCCTCGAACGAAAAGCCCAGGCGACGGGCCGCGGCACGCGAGGGCGCGTTCAAGGCGTTGCACTTCCACTCGTAGCGACGGTAGCCGAGGTCGAAGGCGCGCTTCATCATCAGGTACATCGCCTCGGTCGCGGCCGGTGTGCGCTGGAGCAGCGGCGAGAAGTTGATGTGGCCGACCTCAATCGAGCCGGCCTCGGGGTCAATCCGCAGGTAGCTGGCGACGCCCGTGGCATTGTTCGTCGCAGGGTCAACCACCGCGAAGAACAGAGGGTCAGCGCCGCGGCAAGTCTCATCCATCCACGCGCGGTAGTCCTTCAAAGTCTCAAACGGCCCGTACGAAAGATAAGTCCAGTTCCGACCCTCCGCGTCCACGGCGTTGGCCGCGTGCAGGCTCTCTGCGTGGCGCTCCGGCTCCAGCGGCTCAAGGCGGCAGAGACGCCCTTCAATCGTTTCGCGCGCAGGCACACGCGGCTGCTTCCAGTCGGGGACGGGGAAACCCACGGGCTGATTCAAATGGTTCTTTTCATCCGTCATAAATTCGGTCCTTCAAACGCAGAAGTCGCGCGCGAGTCGCGCCAGCGCGTCGCGGCAGGCGAGCACTTCGTCGCCCAGTACATACTCTTCCAAGCCGTGAAAGCCCGCGCCGCCGGGGCCGAAGATGACCGAGGGGATGCCGGCCCGGCCGAGGACGGCGGCGTCCGTCCAGTAAGGCATCCCGCCGCGCCGCGCCGCGCGCCCCGTGCTCTCGATTGAAGAGTCTACCAGCGACGGCAGCTCGTGCCCCTCTGGCGTGTCGTACGGCGACCGCTCGAACAGGAGCCGCGCCGCAGCCTCGAACTCCGCGTCCTCCTTCTTCAAAGAGTCCAGTATCTCCTCAATCTCGCCGAGGGCGACGCCGCTCGCTTCGCCGGGCAGCGTGCGCCGCTCCATCCTGAGCACGCACTTGTCCGGGTAGGTGCTCATCTCGCGGCCGCCTTCTATCAGCGAGCCGTGCAGCGAAGCGTTCCCCAGCAGGGGGTGCGGGGCGAGGGCTTGCAGCCTGTGGCCCAATTCTTCGAGGCGCGAGAGCACGCGCCCCATCCTCAAGATGGCGTCGCGCCCCTCGGCCGGGAGGCTGCCGTGCGCGGCGCGGCCTCGTGCGACGACCTCGACCCAAGAGAACCCCTTGTGCCCGGTGGCGACGACCAGCCCCGTCGGCTCCGTGATGACCGCGGCGTCCGCGCTCCAGCGAGTGACCAAGGCTTCGGCCCCGATGCTCATGTACTCCTCGTCGGCCACGGCGGCGACGACAAGGCGGCCCGCCGCAAGGCCGCCGCCCTCCGCGACGGCGCGCGCCGCGCCGATCATCGCCGCCACGCCGCCCTTCATGTCGGCCGAGCCGCGCCCGTAGATTTTCCCGTCGCGCTCCAAGGGGTCGAAGGGCCGCTCCATCCCTTCGACGCCCACGGTGTCCAGGTGCCCGCAGAACATCAGCGACCTGCCGGCGCTGCGCCCCTCAAGCACGCCGACCACGTTAGGACGCCCCGGCGCGGCCTCCTGCAACTCCACGTCGAGGCCGAAGTCGCGCATCTCATCCGCGACCGCGCGCGCCACCTCGTCCTCGCCCGCTCCGCCTTCAACTAAGGAAGGGTTCACGGAATCAATGGCAATCAGGTCACGCAACAGCTTGATAGTTTGATCCGACATCATTCACCTCGGCCGGCGAAACTGCTCGCGCAGGGCTTCGCAGAACCTCTCAACCTCCTCCTCAGTGTTGTAGTAATGGACGGAGGCGCGCACTAATGAATCCAGCCCGCGGTCCTCCATGTCCAGGCGCGCGTACTCGGAGAGCGAGACGGTCACGTTGATGCCTTCGGCGGCTAGTCGTCGCTGCACGTCGTCCGCACTGACACCATCGACCGCGAACGTGACGATGCCGCAACGCAACGCGCCCTGGTCGTGGACGGAGACGAAGCCCAAACTCCGCAGGCGTTCGCGCAGCGTCTCCGCCAGGCTTTGGACGCGCGCCCAGATGAGTTCGAGGCCCCAGTCGAGCGCGTAGTCTATGGCGACGCCGAGTCCGACTTTGCCCGCGTAGTACTGTTCCCAGTTCTCGAAGCGGCGCGCGGCCGGGCTGATCTCGAAACTCTCCTTCGCCGTCCAACGCGCCGCGCGCATGTCCAGAAAGGGCGGCTCCAGACGCTCGCAGAGTTCGCGCCGGATGTAGAGGAAGCCCGTGCCGCGCGGGCCGCGCAGGTACTTGCGCCCCGTCGTCGAGAGCATGTCGCAGCCGATCTCTCTAACGTCAATGGGCATCTGCCCGACCGACTGGCAGGCGTCGAGCAAAAATGGCACACCGGCCTCGCGCGCCACGCGCCCGATCTCCCGCACAGGGTTGACCAGTCCGCCGTGCGTCGGGACGTGCGTGACGCTGATGAGCTTGACGCGGTCGTCCATCATCTCTTTGAGCGCCGCGACCGAGAGCTGCCCGTGCTCGTCGTCGGGCACGACCTCTACGCGGGCGCCGGTTTTTTGTGCCACTTGCAGGTAGGCGATGTAGTTGCTGATGTACTCGGCGCGCGCCGTGAGGATGCGGTCGCCCGGCGCGAAAGAGAGCGAGTAGAAGGCCATGTCCCACGCGCGCGTGGCGTTCTCGATGAAGGCTATCTCGTCGGGCTCGCCGCCGACGAGCCGCGCGGCCGCGGCGTAGACGCGCTCGGTCGCCTCCTCCTGCCGGGCCTTGGCCTCGTAGCCGCCGATTGACGCTTCGAGTTGCAGGTGGCCGACGACCGCGTCGAGCACCGCTTGCGGCATCAGCGAGGCCCCCGCGTTATTGAAGTGCAGGACGCGCTCGCAGCCGGGCGTCTCGCGGCGCGCCCGCGCGAGGTCGAAATCCAATGCGTTGTGAGTCGTCACCATGATGCTCTTTTATATCATCCGTCCAGAGTCGCTACCGCTTCGATCTCTACTATAGCGCCGAGCGGCAAACTTATCGTCATTCCCCGGCGTGAGCCCGCGTCTACTGCTTCAACTCCGCGAGCAGCGCCCCGACCGTGTTGATCCGCGCGAAGCGGTCGCGCAAGGCGTACTCCGTGCGGCGCACGACCTCTTCCGCGGACAATTCCTCGTGGCCTCCGGGGTGTGGGATCGGAAAGGTGAGCGTGGCCTCCGTCACAAAATCCACCTCATACCCTATGTCCGAGGCGACGCGTGCAGTGGTCTCGCAGCACTGCTCAGTCTTGATGCCCGTCACGATCACGCGCCCCACCTCCGCCCGGCGCAGGCGGTCGTCCAGGTCCGTGCTGGTGAAACAGTTGCGCGAAGTCTTGACCAGCACCGGCTCGTCCCCTTCCGGCCGGATAAAGTCCATCAGCTTGAAATAAGGGCTGGTCGGCTTGAACTCCTCGTCGTCGTCGCTGTCCAGGAAGAAGAAGACCGGCAGGCCCGCCTCCCTGTAGCCTTCGATGAGCCGCCCTACGTTCTCCTCGAACGCGGGGTTGTTGCGCCGCCCCCAGCGCGGCCCGACCTTGAACGAATCCTGCGCGTCTATGACCAGCAGCGCAGACCTTTCGATTGCTGTCTTGAGTTGCACCTCGACATGCTCCTTCATCTTCTGTGTTACCGCCCCGCAGACAGGCAGGAGGCTTTTCAGGCCGAGGATACGGCGGCGCGGTCTTTTGAGTCTTGAGGCCGCGCTTATTATTTCTTAGTTTTTCTTATTTCAGCGCGTAGCGTGAGGGGGAGTCGCGGTGCAGGAAGAAGCGCGCGTGGTCGAGCGCCAGACGACCATCACCACGCCGGATTCCGTCTCGTAGGTAGACAGCTTCAAGATGATAGCCGCCGCAGGCCGTGCGCGACTTGCACTTTCTTGCGATTATGGAACAAATTGTAACCATCGACTCGTAATGGAAAGCAGAATCGACCTACGAGGAGCCTGCTCGCTCCCCTCAGATTAAAGAATGGTGAGGAAAGCTATGCGCGTAACTTACATCAAGCAGAGCGTCGCCCTGGCGCTCGTGTTCCTGCTGGCCGGCAGTATGCTTCGCGCCGTCCCAACGGCCGACAAGGCGCACGGCCTGGACCTGGCCGGGATGGACAAGAGCGTCAACCCCGGCGACGACTTCTTCGCCTACGCCAACGGCGACTGGATGAAGGCCACCAAGATTCCCGAAGACCGCTCAAGCTACGGCGTGTTCGACGAGCTGGCCGAAGAGGCTAATAAGCAGACCTCCGACTTGATTAAGGAGGCGAGCAAGTCTCCGGCAGGCACGGAGGCGCGCATGGTGGGCGACTACTACGACGCCTACATGAACGAGAAGGCGATAGAGGAGAAGGGCCTGAGCCCCCTCAAGGCCGAGCTTGAAGAGATTAATTCCATCGCGGACAAGGCCGCGCTCGCGCGCGTGCTGGGCTCCGAATTGCGCGCGGACGTTGACCCGCTCAACAGCACGAATTTCTACACAGACCGTCTGTTCGGCGTGTGGGTCTCGCCGGACTTCAACAACCCCGTCCGCAACGTCCCCTACATGCTGCAAGGCGGCCTCGGCCTGCCCGACCGCGAGTATTACTTGAGCGCAGACGCCGAGAACGTCGAGCTGCAAACTAAATACCGCGCGCACATCGCAAAGATTCTGAAACTCGCCAACATCGCGGACGCGGAAGGAGCGGCCGGGCGCATCTACGACCTGGAGCGCAAAATCGCGGACGCGCACACGAGCCGCACGGACTCTGAGGACGTACACAAGGCGAACAACCCCTGGCGGCTCCGTGAATTTTCCGCCAAAGCTCCGGGGCTCGACTGGGCCAGTTTCTTCAAGGCCGCCGGCCTCAACGCCCAGCCGATGATTATTGTCTGGCACCCGGCCGGTGTGAAAGGCATCTCGGCCCTCGCGGGGAGTCAACCGCTCGGCGCCTGGAAAGAGTACCTGACCTTCCGCGCGATTGACCGCGCCTCGGGCCTCCTGCCGAAGGCGTTCGCCGACGAGCGTTTCGACTTCTACGGCCGGACGCTCAGCGGCGTGCCCCAGCAGCGCGAGCGCTGGAAGCGTGCGGTCAGCTCGACCAGCAACGCCCTGGGCGACGCGGTCGGCAAGCTCTACGTGAAACGTTATTTCCCGCCCGAGGCCAAGGCCAAAGTGCAGGAGATGGTCAAGAACATCATCCAAGCCTTCGGCCGCCGCATAGACAAGCTGGACTGGATGTCGCCCGCCACGAAAGCCAAGGCCAAGGCCAAGCTGGATACCCTGTACGTCGGCGTCGGCTACCCTGAACACTGGCGCGACTACGCGGGCCTCAAGATCGAGCGCGACGACCCTCTAGGCAACGCGCAGCGGTCGGAGCTGTTCGATTACCGCTGGAGCCTGTCAAAACTCGGCAAGCCTGTGGACAGAACGGAGTGGTGGATGACGCCGCAGACTGTCAACGCCGTGAACCTGCCCATCCAAAACGGGATGAACTTCCCGGCCGCCATCCTGCGGCCGCCCTTCTTCGACATGGATGCGGACCCGGTTCAGAATTACGGCAGCATCGGCGGGACCATCGGCCACGAGATCAGCCACAGCTTCGACGACCAGGGCAGCCAGTTCGACGCGCAGGGGCGGCTCCTCAACTGGTGGACGCCGCAGGACCTGGCACACTTTCGCTCGGCGGCCGACAAGCTGGCGACGCAGTACGACGCCTACGAGCCGCTGCCGGGCCAGCACGTCAGCGGCAAGCTGACCTTGAGCGAGAACATCGCGGACGTGGCCGGTCTCTCGGCCGCTTTCGACGGCTACCGCAACGCCTACGGCGGCAAGCCCGCGCCAGAGGCCCAGGGCTTCACTGGCGACCAACGGTTCTTCGTGGCCTACGGCCAGAGCTGGCGCGGCAAGCAGCGCCCTGAGTCGCTGAAAATACAGTTGACGACCGACGGCCACGCGCCCGATGAATACCGCGCAGACACCGTGCGCAACCTGGACGCCTGGTATCAAGCCTTCGACGTACAGCCCGGCCGCAAGCTCTACCTGGCCCCTGAGGCGCGCGTCAAAGTCTGGTGAGATAGGTATTCTCACGCTGGAGACGCTGGAGGCGCTAAGAAAACGATTGAGCTTTTCTTAGCGCCTCCAGCGTCTCCAGCGTGAGATTCTTCTCTCCGCTCGAAACTGAACCATTGACATTAACACTCTGGCGAGACTACTGTGTGGGCCAATTTTCGTCCAATACAATCCCTAAGGAGACAAACCCCTTGGCTACCGGCGACACAAACGGACCCGAGCCGAACCCCAACAGAATCAGGGCCACACTGACCGGAGAGCACAAGACCGAACTCGACTCCGTGGTCTCCGCTATTCCCTGGGGCGACCCGTTTAAGTTCGGGGCCGGTGTTGACGCCGTCACCGGCAGCGTGATGGGTTCGGCGGTCAAGCCCTTCACGCCGAAGGACCCTGGCCCGACGACCTCCCGCGAGCACTACACCTTCATTCAAACCGACAACGAGCTGAACCGCGAGGTCGAGGCTTCTGCTTCCGGCAAGTACAACATTGGAAGCGTGGCCCTCAGCGCCTCGACCTCTTACCTGAACAAGATTGAATACTCCGAGCTGACGATCACTCTGCTCGCCAAGTTTCAATCGCAGTACGAGCGGTACGACGAGGCCGATAGCTACGAGTTGACGGAAGAGGCGAAGACGCTGATGGCCGACCCGGCGAAATTCCGCAAGGCATACGGCGACTATTTCATCGCCGGGGGGAGACGCAGCTCTCGCTTCACGGCCGTTTACACCTGCAAGTCCACGACCGCGAAAAGCATGGACGAATTCAAGGCCAGCTTCGGCGGCGCGGCCCCGAACGTCTTCAGCGCGGAAGGCAGCGCACGCTTTCTACAGTCCGCTTCCCAACACAACATCAAGATCACGGCCGACGTGCTCATGGAGGGCCACAAACCTGGGAACGCCCCGAACGGCCCCTGGACACCCGAGAAGATCATGGAGGCGCTCGCCTGGTTCAAGAACAACCTGGACGGCGTTAACCTTCAGGCGAAGCTGCAACACTACAGCACGATTGACCACAACTACCCGCGCGAGGTCGATGTCGCGCCCGACGTGTTCGTCGAACTCCGCCAGCTCTACACCACGGTCTGGGACATACGCTCCGGCTACGCCTCACTGCCCAAGTTTTATCAGGACAAGTACAAGAAGGCGTACACCGCCGTGGACTCCGGCGTGACGGCCAACCAGAGCATCCTGGCGACGGACATGGACAAGCGGCTCGACTACCAGCAGAAGGCCGACGAGCTGATGTCCGACATCAACGATGTCTACGCGCGGATGGACTTTTACTTCAAGGTGCTGAGCGTAGTCGGCTCCGAGCCGGAGAAAGACCACCGCACAGACGAGGGGACGGGCCAGCAGACGTGGATGTACGGCTTCAGCACCTACACGAAGAGCGGGGCCGTGATCATCCAGAGTAACTCGATGCGCTACAGCGAGTCTTGGCACGTCGGCCACCGCGAGCACACGTTCGAGTTCGGCCCGAACGGCAATCACCTCGTCGTCGGCTGGGTAGTGATCTCGAACTGGAACGACGGCACGAACGGCGGCTGGTGGAAAGCCGTAGACCGAATCCTGCTCAAGGACTACGCCGCGGTCCACGTCACGTCGCTCTACGACCGCGGCTGCGACTGGAGCCTCATCGTCTACTACGTGGACGCGAAGGACTACCAGTTCGAGTCCTGAATTCGCTTCCTTAAAGTTCGAGGTTGCTGCGGAGCCTGGCGATGTCGCGCTGCGGCGGCGCGCCGAAGAGCTTCTTGTCTGCTCCCGAAGCCAGCAGATGGTTGAGCCGCGCGCCCTGTTCTCCCTTTAAAAGTCTGTAGACGATCTCGCGGATGATGAGCGGCGCAAGCGCCTGAATCTCGTCCGGCGTGTCCAGGAGCCTGGCCAGTCTGACGACCGCGTCGAGCATATAAGCGTCAATCGAGCTGATGTCCATCGCCTTGACGCGCGCGTCGCCTTTCTTACTTTCGATGCCGGATTCATCCGCTCGACCAGCTCATCTCTGTCGCTCTGCATCCTCTGCTGCTCACGTTTCGCTTCTCGGCGCCTCATAAATTCATCTTAGCCTCTTTGTTTTCCGTCAGCACGCCGCACGCGGAGTTTTTGCAGGATCGTGCAATAATTAGCGATTATCGTCATACCGCCCTATCTCCCGGAGCCCTTAGAATCAGGCTGAAATAGTAGGACACAAAATTTTGCCTGCTACCGGAGCTAACAGATATTTGGAGAAAGTTGAGGTCGCCTGCTGATGGGGCCTCGGAGGAGAGATGATGCAGAAGCGAAAACTGGGAGACAGCAATTTAGAAGTTTCGGCCCTCGGGCTCGGCTGCATGGGGCTGAGCTTCGGCTATGGTCCGGCCACGGATAAGCAGGAGGCGATCACGCTAATCCGGTCGGCGGTCGAGCGCGGCGTCACCTTCTTCGACACCGCCGAAGTTTACGGCCCGCTCACGAACGAAGAACTCCTGGGCGAAGCCCTCGCCCCCTTCCGCGAGCAGGTGGTGCTCGCCACCAAGTTCGGGTTCAAACCCGCTGCCGACGGCCAGGGGAGGTGGAGCGAGTTGGACAGCCGGCCGGAACACATCAAGGAGGTTGCTGAAGCCTCGCTCAAGAGACTTCAGGTCGAGACAATCGATCTGCTCTACCAACATCGCGTAGACCCTGAAGTGCCGATTGAAGACGTGGCCGGGGCTGTGAAGGAGTTGATTCAGGAAGGCAAGGTGAAGCACTTCGGCTTGTCGGAGGCGGGCGTGCAGACCATTCGCCGCGCACACGCCGTCCAGCCAGTGGCGGCGCTCCAGAGCGAATACTCTTTGTGGTGGAGAAAGCCTGAAGAGGAAGTGCTGCCGACGCTCGAAGAACTCGGCATCGGGTTCGTCCCGTTCAGCCCACTCGGCAAAGGCTTTCTCACTGGAAAGATCGACGAGAAGACTACGTTCGACAGCACGGACTTCCGCAACATCGTGCCGCGCTTCACGCCGGAGGCACGGAAGGCGAATCAGGCTCTGGTCGAGCTGCTGCGCGCCATAGGGGAGAAGAAGAACGCGACGCCCGCCCAAATCGCTCTC
This sequence comes from uncultured Acidobacteriota bacterium, assembly GCA_963848875.1. Classification (GTDB taxonomy): domain Bacteria; phylum Acidobacteriota; class Blastocatellia; order Pyrinomonadales; family Pyrinomonadaceae; genus QHXM01. The sequence continues at coordinate 990,090 of CAWKFJ010000003.1, read as the reverse complement.
GCGTGGCTGCTCGCCCAGAAGCCCTGGATTGTGCCAATTCCGGGCACCACGAAACTGAGCCGCCTGGAGGAGAACATCGGCGCGGCCGCCGTCGAGTTGACGCCCGACGACCTACGCGAGATCGAAACGGCCGCCTCGGAGATTACCGTGCAGGGGGCGCGATACCCTGAAAACCTTGACCGCTTGACCGGCCGCTGAAGCGCTGACTTAAGAGCAGTAAGTTGTCAGCGCCCTGTTTGCCGCGGGAGGTTGCTAATCATTATTCACTGAATCGAGAGGAAGAGAATGAAAATGCTGGCTGCGACTGTCATGTCGCTTTCGCTGCTCGCCCCGGCGTTCGCCCAGGATTCGCAGGCAATCAGAATCGCGCGCAGGGGCTCGCAAGCCCCACGGCAGGGGCCGGCGGAAAACTTCACCGGCTCCGTGCGCGTTGACCCTCTGTTCCAGGCGAGCGCCCCGGCGCGCGCCTCCGGCTCCCTCGTCACCTTCGAGCCCGGCGCGCGGACGGCGTGGCATGCCCACCCGCTCGGCCAAGTCCTGATTGTGACGGCTGGCACGGGCCGTGTGCAGCGATGGGGCGACCCCGTGGATGAGATCGGGCAGGGGGACGTGGTCTGGATCCCGCCCGGCCAGAAACACTGGCACGGGGCCTCGCCGCACAGTTCGATGGCGCATATCGCCATCGTCGAGGCGCTAGACGGCAAGGCCGTCGAGTGGCTGGAGAAGGTCAGCGACGCACAGTATGGCACGCCGCTCCGCACTCAGGGGGCGAGTACCGACGCCAGCGCGAAGCCTCGGCCATCTCAAGGAGCGATCGGTGACTTCGCCCCCAAGTTGGCCGAGCTGACTGACGACGTGCTCTACGGCGATGTCTGGGAACGTCCGCAGCTATCGAAGCGTGACCGAAGTCTGGTGACGGTGGCCGCGCTCATAGCCTTGAACCGTCCCGACCAGCTCCGGTCTCACCTCGTCAGGGCGCGCGAGAACGGCGTGACGCGGGAGGAGTTGATCGAGACCATCACCCACCTGGCGTTTTACGCGGGCTGGCCCAACGCGGTAACCGCCATCGCCGTCGCTAGAGAAGTCTTTAAGGAGAAATAAAGAACACGACAAGCCGCAGTCCGTGAGCCCGCCGGTCGCGAAGCTAAAAGGGGTTCTTCGAAAAGAACTTGAAACAAAGGAGAAGTATGAAGAAAGGAACAGCAAATACCTATATGAAAGCAACACTTCTCGGACTGTGCTTCTTAATAGTGAGTATGCAGGGGGCCTTCGCACAACAGAAACAAGGAGAGCCATCTACCATGAGTCGCACGAATACGGAGCAAGAAATAGTTACTCTCTCAAAGGATAAGTGGCGCTGGATGTCGGAGCGCAAAGTGGAGTCCCTCGATGCCCTCTTCCACGACGAGGCTGTCTTCGTCCACATGGGCGGGACTATGTCCAAGAAGCAGGAACTCGACGTCATCAAGAGCGGGATGATTCAGTACAAGAACGCGGAAATCCAGGAAGTGTCTGTGCGGTTCATCGGGGAGACCGCCATCCTCCTGAACAAGATTCGTCTGGTGGCCGTCGTCGGCGGCAACGAGGTCGTCAACCCCTTCGTGGTTACGGAAGTGTACGTGCGGCAGAGCGGGTCCTGGAAGTTAGGCTCGCTGTCGTTCACCAGGCTGCTTACCCCGTAGCGGCGCCGTGAACGGCAGGAAGCAGGCCGTGGACGTAGACCCGAAGACAGCTTCGAGAAGAAATGAGTTACTAAGGGCTTATCGCGGAGAAATCATGCAAGAGCCGGAACCCGTAAAGAGCAACCTGAAATTCCCACCCCTTGTGAGCATCAGAGCAAATTCTATGAGCAGGAAGCCTCAGAAGTTTTTCATCGCGCTCTGGCTGATCGCAGCCACCCTTTTTACTTCGGCAAGTGGGCAAGAGGCCAACAAGAGCAAGCCAGAGCAGGCGACCGCGGCCGCGCCGCAGACGGTTCGTACCGCCTCCGGAATCGTGCGCGGCGTGACCGAAGGCGACGTCTCCAGCTTCAAGGGGATTCCCTACGCCGCCGCGCCGGTCGGACCCAATCGCTGGCGCCCAACCCAACCCCTGCCCGCGTGGCGGGGAGAGCGTGACGCGAGCAAGTTCGGCGCGGATTGTGCGCAGGCAGGCTTTCCGCCCGGCTCCGCGCCGATCTCGAAGACCTCCTCGGAAGATTGCTTGTTCGTCAACGTGTGGCGACCTGCCGGGGCAGCAGTGGGGGCACGGCTTCCGGTCATGGTGTGGGTCCACGGCGGCGCCTTCGTGTTCGGCAGCGGCTCCTGGCCGGCCACTTCGGGGGACCAGTTCGCCAGGCAAGGCGTCGTCCTGGTCACCTTCAACTACCGTCTGGGGCGTCTAGGTTTCTTCGCCTTCCCCGCGCTCGGCCGCGAGCATCCGGGAGAACTCAAGGGCAACTACGCCTACATGGACCAGATCGCCGCCCTCAAGTGGGTGCAGCGGAACATCGCTGCGTTCGGAGGCGATTCGAAGAATGTCACCATCTTCGGCGAGTCCGCGGGCGGCGTCTCGGTACACACGCACCTGACCTCGCCGCTTTCGCGTGGCCTGTTCCAGAAGGCGATCATCGAGTCCGGTGGCGGCCGGGACGGCGTGCTCACCGGGCGGCCGATGCGCGAGGACCGCCCCAATGAGCTGTCGGCGGAGACAATCGGCGTGAACTTCGCGCGCAGGCACGGGATTGAGGGAGTGGACGCGGCCGCACTCGCCAGGCTGCGCGCCCTCAGCGCCGCCGAGATCGTCGATGGCGGTCAAGAGAGGGCTGGCCCCAATGGTCCGGCCACCTACTCGGGTCCGATCCTAGACGGCAGGCTGACGGTGGAGACGGCCCAGAGCGCCTACGAGACCGGGCGTCAGATGCGGGTTCCGCTGATCATCGGATCCAACAGCGCCGATTTCGTCGGCTTCATCAGCGCGGAGACGAAGGAGGCGCTGTTCTCTCAATTCGGGGAGCGGAAAGCCGAGGCGATCGCGGTCTATGACCCCGACGGGACCGCCGACCTCAGGACTCTGCTCGTGATGGCCGGCACGGACCGGGTCCAGGCCGAGCCGGCCCGCTTCACCGCGAGCGCCTTCGTCGCCGAGGGCGCGCCGGCCTACGTGTATCGCTTCTCCTACATCCCCGCCTCGATGCGGGAGCAGTGGCAGAACGGGGCGCCGCACGGCGCTGAAATCCCATTCGCATTCAACACGCTGGGCGCCGACCCCAGGGCCGCCCCGACGCCACAGGACCAGGCGGTCGCCCGGACGGTCAACACCTACTGGGCCAACTTCGCCAAGACGGGCGACCCTAATGGTCCGGGCCTGCCGAAATGGCCGCGTCACGACCCCGCCAAGAACGAGATCCTAGAGTTCCGGCCCGACGGCTCGCCGGTCGCCGCACCCGACCCTCGGAAAGCGCGGCTGGACGTGACCGAGCAGGCCGCCAGGGCGGCGAAGCCACGCTAGCCCGGTCGCGACTTAACAGGAGAGTCGGCGCACGCAAAGACCGCGAATCGCAGGAGGAATCATGCAAAAGCAGGAACCTGGAAAGAGCAACCCTTAAATTCTCGCCCCTTGTGGGCGCTGGAGCAAATTCTATGAACAGGAAGTATCGGAAATTATTCGGCGCGCTCTTGCTGGTCGCCGCCGCCTTCATCACTTCAGCAAGTGCGCAAGATACCAAGAAGAGCAAGCCAGAGCCGCTGATGATTCAGGAGCAGGGCAGCTTCGCGGTCGGCGGGACGGTCACCACCGCCCCCGGAGCCTTCGACCCCATCAAGCAGGGCGCGTTCAACCCGGCTGGACCCAACCCCGCGGGGCAGACGCTGCACGGCGACCACGCTTACGTGTTCTATCAGGTCCCGGCGAACGCCAGAAAACTTCCGCTCGTCTTCTGGCACGGCCACGGGCAGTCCGGCAAGACTTGGGAGACGACCCCGGACGGGCGCGAGGGGTTCCAGAACATCTTCCTGCGCCGTCGCTTCCCCGTCTACCTGATCGACCAGCCGCGGCGCGGCCGCGCGGCTCGCGGCACGCAGCCGATTAACCTCACGGCCACGCCCGACGAGCAGCTCTGGTTCGGCATCTTCCGCCTCGGGGCCTGGCCGAACTTCTACACGGGCGTGCAGTTCTCGCGCGAGCCCGAAGCGCTCAACCAGTTCTTCCGGCAGATGGTCCCCAACACCGGCCCGTACGACGCGCGGGTGAATATAGAGGCCGTCTCGGCGCTCTTCGACAAGATCGGACCCGGCATTCTACTCACACACTCGCAGAGCGGCGGGCCGGGCTGGCTCACGGCAATGAAGAACAGAAATGTCCGGGCCGTCGTCTCCTATGAGCCGGGCGGGGACTTCCCTTTTCCAGAGGGGGAAGCGCCGCCGACTATGGTCCTCGGCGGCAGAGAGGTGAAGCCCCCCAGTGTGCCCGTGTCGGACTTCATGCAGCTCACAAAAATTCCCATCATCATCTACTACGGCGACAACATCCCGGAGAAGCCGAGCGCGAACCCTGGCCAGGAGCAGTGGCGCGTCTTTCTTGAAGTGGCGAGGAAGTGGCGCGATGCGGTGAACAAGCGGGGCGGCAACGTCACGCTCGTGCATCTGCCGGAAATCGGTGTCCGTGGCAACACACACTTCCCTATGTCGGATATGAACAATCTCGAAATCGCAGACCTCCTCTCAAAATTCCTTAAGGAGAAAGGTTTGGATTGATCGGCCCGGACTGCTTTTTAACACCGAGGGGCGGATGGTATTATCGAAGAAACACGACAGCGACTATCTGTAAACGTCTTGGATCATGCCAGGCTCGCCGGCAAGTTGGAGCGGCAGCCTACGCGGGCTGGAAAACGGTTCTGGCACAATCAGGGGGACCCTTAAATGAGTGACGACTTCGACGAGACTTCGGGGCCGGAGCTGACGGCCGACGAGGAGGCGCTATTAAAGGAGATGCCGACGTTGACCGACGTCGGGCAGGCGCGACGCACGTTCCTGGGGCAGACCATAACAGGCGGCCTGGGGTTATTCGCGCTGATGCTGCTGGAGAAAGAGCAGGCGCTGGCGGCCTTCGAGGCCGCGCCCGACGCCGTGTTCGCGCGCGCCCCGGCGCTGGAAAATCCTGTCAGGGTCGTGCTCAAGGTCAACGGCGCGACGAAAACCCTCGAACTCGACTCGCGTATGGTGCTGCTCGACGCCCTGCGCGAACGTCTCGAACTGACGGGGACGAAGAAGGGCTGCGACCAGGGGCAGTGTGGGGCCTGCACAGTGATTGTGGACGGCCGGCGGGTGCTTTCGTGCCTGACGCTCGCAGCCACCCTGGAGGGACGGGAGGTGACGACCATCGAAGGGCTGGCGAAGGGTGACGAGCTGCACCCGGTGCAGGCGGCCTTCATCAAGTACGACGGCTTCCAGTGCGGCTACTGCACGCCGGGACAAATCTGCTCGGCCGTCGGCCTGCTCGAAGAGGCGCGGCGCGGCGAAGTCAGTCACGTCACGGAAGACGTAACGGTGACGACAACGCGGCTCACAGACGACGAGATACGCGAGCGGATGAGCGGCAACATCTGCCGCTGCGGGGCCTACCCGAAGATCGTCGCGGCCATACAGGAGGCGCACTCAGGCCGCGAGACGGCCCGGACGTGGCGCTTCGTCGAAGAAGAAGAGCTGGCGCGCGTCAGGAAGGGGGCGACAGATGAGACCGTTTAAGTACACGCGAGCGAGCGACCCCGCAACGGCCGCGCGCGCAGTCGCCGCGAACCCGCAGGCGAAGTTTCTGGCGGGCGGGACCAACATCCTAGACCTGATGAAAGAGGACGTAGAGCGTCCGAACGAGCTAGTTGACGTGACACGCCTGAAGCTCTCGGAGATTAAGGCGGCGGGCGGAGGCGGCGTCTCCATCGGCGCGCTGGCGAAGAACACGGACACCGCCAACCACCCGCTCATCCGCAAGAACTACCCGCTGCTGACACAGGCCATTGTCGCGGGCGCTTCGGGGCAGCTCCGCAACATGGCCACGAACGGCGGGAACCTGATGCAGCGCACGCGCTGCCAGTACTTCTACGACACCGCTATGCCCTGCAACAAGCGCGAACCCGGCACGGGCTGCGGCGCGCTCGAAGGGCTCAACCGGATTCACGCCATCCTCGGTTGGAGCGAGAAGTGTGTGGCCACCTATCCGGGCGACATGGCGAACGCGCTCTACGCGCTCGAAGCCGTCGTGAGAGTGAGAGGCGCGGACGGGCGCGAGCGCACGATTCCAGTGGGCGAGTTTCACCGCCTGCCGGGCGACACGCCGGAGAAAGATAACAACCTCGCGCACGGCGAGCTGATCGTGGCGATAGAGCTGCCGAAGTCTAACTTCGCAAAGAACTCCTACTACCTGAAGGTGCGCGACCGCGCCTCCTACGCCTTCGCGCTCGTCGCGGTCGCGGCCGCGCTCGAACTCGACCGCGGCCGCGTCCGTGCGGCGCGCGTCGTGCTCGGCGGCGTCGCGCACAAGCCCTGGCGGAGCATGGAGGCGGAAGCCGCGCTATCTGGCAAGCCTGCATCGGAAGAGACCTTCCGGCAGGCGGCCGAGGCGGCGCTCAAAGACGCGAAACCGCTCGCGCATAACGCCTACAAAGTCGAGTTGGGGAAGCGCGCCGTCGTGCGTGCGCTGATGCGCGCCAGCAGACTGGCCTGACGGGGGAGGGGGGACACGATGCCGAGGTACATTGGGAAAGAGATGAGCCGCGTGGACGGCGTGGCGAAGGTGACGGGCAAGGCGAAGTATGCGGCGGAGTTCCGTGTGCCGAACCTCGCCTACGGCTTTATCGTGCTGGGGAGCGTGGCCAGGGGCACGATCAAGGCGATAGACACGCGGGAGGCCGAAAGCGCAGGCGGCGTGATACGCGTCTTCACGCACCTGAACGCGCCGAAGCTCGGCCCGAAGGCTTCCACGGAGTACGCGCCTCCGCAGAACTCCAGACAGCAGGACAAGTCGTTCCGTGCGCTCCAGTCGGATAGGATATTCTTCAATGCGCAGCCCGTGGCGCTCGTCGTCGCCGAGACCTACGAGCAGGCCCGGTACGCCGCCCGCCTCGTCAAAGTCTCCTACAACGCGGAGAAGCACGAGACAGACACGGAGGCCGTGCGAGGCCGTGCGCGCGTGCCCTCGCAGGGGCCGCCGCCTAAGCCGCGCGGTAATCCCGAAGAGGCGATGAAGACTGCCCCTGTGAAAGTTGAAGCCGAGTACCGCATCCCCATCGAGCACCACAACCCTATGGAGCCGCACGCGGCCGTCGCCGTCTGGGAGGGCGACCGGCTTACTATCTTCGACAAGACGCAGGAGGTCTACGGAGTGCGCCGGCACCTCGCCGCGCTCTTCAATGTCCCCGAAGAGAGCGTGCAGGTCATCTCGCCCTACGTGGGCGGCGCGTTCGGCTCAAGCCTCAGGCCGAACTACTACCCGTCGCTGACGGCGATGGCGGCGCGCGAACTCAAGCGGCCCGTCAAAGTTGTCTATACCAGGACGCAGATGTTCACAGGCCACGGGCACCGCCCTTACACCATCCAGAAGATCGCGCTCGGCGCGGAGCGTTCGGGCAAGCTCTCCGCGATGATCCACGAGGCCGTGCATAACACTTCCACCTTCGAGGAGTTCAACGACAATACGACCGGCTTCACGCGCCAGGTCTACGCTTGCCCTAACCTCTACGCGCCGACGAAGATTATCGACGTGGACCTCAACACCCCGACCTGGATGCGCGCGCCCGGCGCGGTGAGCGGTATGTTCGCGCTCGAATGCGCGATGGACGAGTTGGCCTACGCGCTCAAGATCGACCCGCTGGAGTTGAGGCTCATCAACTACGCCGAAGTGGACCCCGAGAGTGGAAAGCCATTTTCGAGCAAGGCGCTCAGGGAGTGCTACAGACTCGGCGCGGAGAAGTTCGGGTGGAAGGACCGCAAGATGGAGCCGCGCTCGATGCGCGACGGGCGGCTGCTCGTCGGCTGGGGCACTGCCACCGGCGTCTGGGGCGCTTTCCAGTCACCAGCCTCCGCCAGGATCACATTCAGGGCGGACGGCACGGCGCACGTCGTGAGCGCCACGAGCGACATCGGCCCCGGCACCTACACGGTCGTCACGATGATCGCCGCGGAGTATCTGGGCCTGACGCCCGACCGCGTCCAGTTCGAGTTGGGCGACACGAAGTTCCCGCGCGCCCCGGCGCAAGGCGGGTCGCAAACGACGGCGAGCGTCGGCTCGGCCGTCCACGGCGCGGCGCTGGCCGTCACGGCTAAGCTGCTCGCGCTCGCAAATCAGGAAGCGAACTCGCCGCTCAAAGAGGCGGTAGCCTCCGACGTGGAGATGCTCGACGGCCGACTGCGATTCAAAAGCGACCCGTCGCGTTTCGTCCAGATAGCGGAAGTCATGAGGCGCAACAATCTGACGGAGATCACGGAGACGTTCGAGTCGAAGCCCTCGCCGGAGCGCCAGAAGTACGCGACGATGGCGCACGGCGCGCAGTTCATAGAAGTGAAGGTGGACCCGGACCTCGGCTCCGTCCGCGTCACGCGCGCCATAGAGGTCACGGCCTGCGGCAAGATCATCAACCCGAAGGCGTCGCACAGCCAGGAGATCGGCGGCGTCGTCTGGGGCATCGGCATGGCGCTGACAGAAGCGACCGAAATCGACCACCGCTACGGCCGCATCATGAACCCGAATTTGCAGCACTACCACGTGCCCGTCAACGCAGACGTACACGAGGTCGAGACGCTGTTCGTAGAGGAGAATGACACGGTCGTCAACCCGCTCGGCGTCAAGGGCATGGGCGAGCTGGGGATGGTCGGCATCCCCGCGGCCATCGCCAACGCCGTCTTCCACGCCACGGGCAGGCGCGTGCGCGAGCTGCCCATCACGCCGGACAAGTTGCTGTAGAGCGGAGTGAGGCTATGAATGAAGTGCGAGCATTGGTCGAGGCGTTCGACGGGGCGAACACTACGGGCGAACGCTGTGCCCTGGCGACGGTCGTGAGCGTCGAAGGCTCTTCTTACCGGCGGCCGGGAGCGCGGATGCTGGTCTGCGAGGGCGGGGCCAGTACCGGCACGATCAGCGCCGGGTGCCTCGAACCGGACGTCATAGTACACGCGAAGCGAGTCATACGGACGGGCGAGGCTGTGCTCGTCGAGTATGACACCGCCTCGACGACCGACGAGATGGCGTGGGGTCTTGGTCTCGGCTGCAACGGCATAGTGTACGTGCTGGTCGAGCCGCTCGCTCCCGGCTCGCTCTACGTCGAGGCGCTGAGACGTTCTTGCGGCGTGCGGGCTGACGACGCGCCGGTCACGGTCGCCACCGTGTATCAACACATGCTGCCGGCCGCGGCCCGCATCGAAACCGGCGCGCGCCTCGTAATCAACAAGGACGGGAGCGTCAGCCGCGAGAAGCTGAGCAGCAATGTGGCTGCAATGCTTGAGGGCGAAGTGCGAGCGATGTCGCGAGGAGGGATAACATCCGGCCCCCGCGTTTATGATGTGGAGGGCGGCATCGTGAAAGTGTTCGTCGAAACGCTCCTGCCACCCGTCCCGCTCGTCATCTTCGGGGCGGGACACGACGCGCTGCCGGTCGTCGAGCTGGCGCGCGGCCTTGGCTGGCAGACGGAGGTCGTAGACCCACAGGCGCGCCCCGCCAGTCGCGCACGGTTCGCCATAGCCGACACGGTCACACTCGCGCGTCCCGAAGAGGTCGCGGCGCGGGTCCGCGTTACGCCGCGGACCCTGACGCTCCTGATGTCGCACAACTACTCGCACGACCTGGCGCTGCTCAGGTTCCTATTGGCCTCACCCGCCCTCTACATCGGAGTCATGGGCCCCCGCAAACGCACCGAGCGGATGCTCGGCGAATTGGCGGCGAACGAAGAAGCAAACCTCTCACGTCTTTATTCCCCGGCCGGTCTGGACATAGGGGCGAACGCTCCCGCCGAGATCGCCCTGTCAATCGTCGCCGAGATGCGCGCGGCGCTCGACGGGCGGCGCGGCCAGATGTTGCGCGAGCGCCGTGGCTCCATTCACGGCAGCCCGGTTGATGGTGAGCGCCTCCCCCTGACGGAGGAGCAGGCCATGCCTGCGGTGTTGGCGTGAGCGGCGAAGGCGACGCTGCGTGCGTCGGCGCAGTTGTCCTGGCGGCGGGGTCGTCCTCCCGCATGGGCAGCCCGAAGCAGCTTCTTCGATTCCGGGACATAAGTCTGCTCAGGCGCGCGGCGCTGGCGGCGCTGGGCGCTGGCTGCCGTCCCGTCATCGTGGTGACGGGCGCATCGGCCGAGCTGTCCAGAAGCGAGCTGGAAGGGCTCGACGTGCGGGAAGTGTTGAATCCTCGCTGGGAGACAGGGATGGCCTCGTCAATCCGAGCGGGCGTCGAAGCTCTTGTCGATGCGGACGCTGACGTAGCCGCAGCCGTCCTGCTGCTGTGCGACCAGCCTTACGTCACCGCCGAAGTCATCTACAACCTCGTCGCGGCGCACCGCTCCACAGGAAGCGCGGTCGTCGCCTCTAAGTACGGCGAGAGTTTCGGCGCGCCGGCGTTATTCGGCAGGACACTCTTCGCAGAGCTGGCACGGCTCGAAGGAGTCGCCGGCGCCAAAGAGGTCATCAAGAGACACGCCGCGGCGGCGCACTTCTTATCCTTCCAGGGCGGCGCTGTGGACGTTGACACCCCCTATGATTTCTCGCGCCTGATGGCAAAGGACGCCGAGCCCTAAAGAAAACATCTCACGCCAAGACGCAAAGGCGCAAAGAAAACCAGGGTCTTTTCTTTGCGCCTTTGCGTCTTGGCGTGAGATTTCCGATGGGTCACACTCAATTGCAAGTGGCTATATTTTCCTGCATTTCTACTGTTTTTGGCGAGCGTTAGTTTGTGGGGCTTCCCGACGGCTGGCTGTGGTTAGTAGCGGTCAGTTCTGTGGAAGCTAACATTATAGCAATCTCCCAAGCGTCATAGGATCGGCCTGTAAAAAAATTGAAGGCCCCGCCTTCTACAGACTGATTGGAGCCGATTCCATGACGACCTACATAATCAAACTCGACGTGCGCTGTCTCTGCCTGGCGCTGATTGCGTTGGCAGTTGTTCCCTCTCCCGCCTCCGCGCAGGCTCAGGACGACAGAACCCTTTCACCATATTTTGTCGTGAAGGGAGACCCGGACGTGGATCACTTACCTCTCAAGGATACGCGCGTCGAGATAGCCGTCGCAGGCGTCATCGCAGACGTGAAGGTCGTGCAGACGTATCGAAACGAAGGGTCAAGGCCAATCAACGCGTCCTACGTGTTTCCGGCGTCCACGCGCGCCGCCGTCTACGGGATGCGGATGCGAATCGGCGACCAGATAGTCGTGGCGAAAATCAAAGAGCGTGAGGCCGCAAAGCAGGAGTTCGACAGGGCGAAGGATGAGGGCAAGAGCGCATCACTGCTGGAGCAAGACAGGCCAAACGTATTTTCGATGAGCCTTGCCAACATCATGCCCAACGACCAGATTGAGATCGAGCTTCGTTACACAGAGCTTTTAGTGCCGACGGATGGACTCTATGAGGTGGTCTACCCTACCGTCGTCGGGCCTCGCTACTCCTCGCCGTCTGAGTCTTCTGTGCCAAAAAAAGACGGCTGGGTCCAGAGCCCATACACTCATCAGGGAGAAAAACCGGGCAGCGCCCTACACATCTCGGCCAGGATTTCCGCCGGAGTACCCATCCAGGACTTGAACTCCCCGTCGCACCAGATTCTGCCGCAATGGCAGAGTCCGACTGTCGCTCAACTGTCGCTGGACGACGCGGACCCATTCCAGGGAAATCGTGACTTCATTGTGCGCTACCGCCTGGCGGGAGATCAGATCGCTTCCGGCCTCATACTTTTCCAGGGTGAAGACGAAAATTTCTTCCTGTATATGGCCCAACCGCCTCGGCGCGTGGCGAGCGAGGACATCCCCCCTCGGGAGTACATTTTCGTGGTGGACGTTTCCGGCTCGATGGAGGGTTTTCCGCTGAACACCTCCAAACAGTTGTTGAAAGACTTGATCGGGCAATTGCGATCGTCGGACTTGTTCAACGTCATTCTGTTCGCCGGAGACTCGTCTGCGCTCTCTCCAGGGTCGCTGCCGGCGAATCAGGAGAACATCTCCAGGGCGATTCGCCTGTTGGAAGACCAGCGCGGCAGCGGAGGAACCGAACTCCTTCCGGCAGTCGAGCAAGCCATGAGCCTGCCCCGTCAAGCGCACGTCTCGCGGAGCATCGTGCTGGTGACGGATGGTTACATTTCAGGAGAGCAAGGGGTCTTCGATTACATTCGCGCGAATCTCAGTCAATGCAACGTGTTCTCGTTTGGTATCGGCTCGTCAGTCAATCGTTACCTCATCGAAGGTGTGGCGAAGGCCGGAATGGGCGAGCCTTTTATCGTGACGGAAGAGTCGGAGGCTCAGGCTGTAGCCGCCAGATTCCGGGAATACATACAGACTCCACTCTTAACCGACATCCAGATACGGTCCAACGGTTTTGAGACATACGACGTGTACCCGGTTCACCTTCCTGATTTGTTGGCGCAACGCCCCGTGATTCTCTTTGGCAAATGGCGTGGGCCTGTGACTGGAAGTTTTGAGTTGCACGGAACAACAGGGCGCGGAGAGTACGTGACGACTTTCGATGTTGCCAGCGTTCAGCCGGACGAAGCCAATCGAGCTATCAGATATTTGTGGGCTCGCTCTCGCATCGCCGAACTGTCGGACTACGGTTCGGGAGACGTGTCGGCGGACAGGGTCAAGGAGATTGTCTCACTGGGCCTGAAGTACAACTTGCTGACTCAGTACACGTCGTTTATCGCTGTCCGCGAAGAGGTGAGAAACCCGGATGGATCGGCGAAGGATGTCAATCAACCTTCGCCCCTTCCCCTGGGAGTGACCGACCTGGCAATAGGCGTAGGCACAGAGGCCGGAAGTGAGCCGGAGCTTATCTGGCTGATAACCGCGTCTCTGGTAGTGGCGCTGATTATGTTGATCCGCTCGCGGCGGCGCTTTGCATGATTCAGAAACTTACTTCCAAACGCAGCGCGCAGTTGGTTGTCGTGGTACTTTGCGCCGTCGTGGCCAAGCTGTATTACTCGACGACGAGCGTCAACCAACTGCGCTGGATTCTCGCTCCGACGACTCTTCTGGTCGAACTGGTCAGCGGCTCACGGTTCGAGTTTGAATCCTATGCGGGTTACATCAACGGCGACCGCACTTTCGTCATTGCCGCTTCCTGTGCCGGAGTCAACTTCCTGATCACTGCATTCCTGATGCTTTCGCTGAGAAAGCTGTGGGGAGCCCGCTCGCAGGACGCGGCATGGAGATTCATCCCGTACGCCGCCCTCTGCGCCTACCTTGCGACGCTCGTCGCAAATACGGTGCGTATTTCTACTGCCTTGCTACTGCGCGGAGAGTCTCGTGAGCCGGGCTGGTTGAGTCCGAATCAACTTCATCGCTTCGAGGGGGTCTTCATCTATTTCGGGTTCCTGCTGTTGTTGTTTGTGCTCAGCGAAAAGAGAGGTTCCGAAAATAGTTCCGGTCTGTTCAGACGACCTTACTGCCCGCTCCTATTTTATTACGTAACGACGTTGGGTATTCCGATGATGAATGGGGCCTATCGCCAGGGAGCCGACTTCTGGGAGCATTCGCTCTTCGTGTTATTAACTCCTTTATTACTGATTCTCCCGCTCGCCACTATCCGCCTTTACAGAAATCGACGTGCGCAGAGCCTGGGCGGCTCTTACCGCGCCGGCTAAGCTAGCACGTTACTTAGCGACTCCGACTTGACTCTTCGCCAGCGACATGCCGGCAGACCTGATCACTTCCCAGGTGCTCTGGTCGCTGTCGAAAACGGAATTGAGGCCCTGCTCCTCCATCGGGGGGTCGCCCATGTAGTTGTCGCCGTCCTTCCAGAACGTCTGACCTTTGACGGGACGGGAAATCCCGCCGAAGGCCCAGAAGTTGGCCCCGGCGACGTAGCCGTCCGTCGCGGGCTGCTTTTCGACGATTGCGAAGATTTGGCGGTAGAAGGCGTCCCGCTGCGAGGTCAGGGCGCTCACTTCATAAGAGTGTTTGTCTCTAGGGAGGCCGAACTCTTCGATGACTAAAGGCTTGTTCAGTTTCCTGGCGACCTGCACGTGGCGGTCGATATAGCCCAAGGTTTTTTCGATAACTTTGGGGAAGCCCTCCTCGACCTCGTGCCCTGTAAACCAGCTCCAGTTTTTGGGCCAGATGTGAATCGTCAGGTAATCCACGTTCGGGTCCGCGTGAATCTCTTCATATAGCTTGAGGTCTTCGGTCCCCATCTCACCCTCGTGCCCCAAAGTCACCAGATGGTTTTTGTCCTTCGCTTTAATCATGGCCGCCACGTCCGCTATCCAACGCTTGTAGGCGTCGGCGGCCGCCGGTCTCATCGGGCGTGGCTCGTTGGCCAGCTCCCAGGCCATGATCGTCGGGTCTTCAGTGTACTTACGCTTATTGACCTTATTCGTCCTGCCCAGAAGCAAGTTCGCCTGCCTGTTGTAACTCTCCTTGCAGGGCGCGCAGCCGTAAAACTTCGACACGATATCGCGCTGCTCGTCCCACGTCAGCTTTCTGGTACGTAACGCTTCGGGAACTTGATCGTGCCAGGTCAGGTATTGCTGAAAGCCGCCGCTCCACTCCCAGTTGTTGCTTAAAAAGATGACCGCCTTTAAATCACGCTTACCCATCTCCGAGAGGACTAGGTCGAGCCCTTTCAAGACTTCTTCGTTGAACTCCCCTGGCCGGGGCTGAAGTGGCGGCCCCACCCGCAGCACGCCGTTAATCATCCCGGAGCCTTCAGCGCCGGCCATCAGCCTTAGGTTGGTGACGCCGTTCGCCTTCAGAAAATCCAACTCCTTTCGCAAACGCTCGACGCCCTTCAGCTTGTCTTTCTCAAGGCCCAGCAGGCTGCCGTACCAGTAGTTCGTGCCGATGTAGTAGTAAGGCTTGTCGCCGATGTAGAACTTATGATTTTTAACCGTCACGAAGGAGGATCGAGCGGGCGCTGGAAGCGCCGCGGCAATCAGGACTGACGCCAAGATGGTTAAGAGTAGCAGGCCCGGTCGTTTCATCGGTTGACTCCGTCGGTGATTAAGCTCTCTGGTGATTATACCGACAATAGGTCAGGAATAGAGGAGGGGTCAATGCTCGGTAGTGGGTCAATTTGGAGTTGAGTGTCTGGCAAGTCAGACTCACCGCAGAGACGCAGAGAGCGCAGAGGGGCGCAGAGAGTTGACTCAAGCCTCTGCGCCCCCTCTGTGTCCTCTGCGTCTCTGCGGTGAACGCCGCCTGAACACACACTCTTCTTCAAACTGACCCACTACCCAATGCTCACTTGCCTGCGGGAAACCCATCCGTTTAAAGAGGTCCGTGAAGCGCGTGTCTGCGCGCTGGCGCGTAAACATCCTCGACGGCCGCGCGCAGCAACTCCGCCACGCTCCACGCCTGCGCGACGCAGCCGCGCGGTGTGTGCGGCTCGTCCGCGTCGAAGATTTCCGACACCTGCCCCAGCCCCGCCTCGCTCAAGTGCTCCTTGAATTTCACGAGCCAGCCTTCGGCGCGCGCCAGGCTCTCAGGTACACGGCCGTTGACCTTGAGGTAGGCCGTGATGAACGGTCCCATCAGCCACGCCCAGACCGTCCCCTGGTGGTATGCGCCATCGCGGCTGAGCGGGCCGCCCTCGTAGCGCGCTCTGTATTGCGCGTCAGTGGGCGCGAGGCTCTTCAAGCCGCAGGGAGTGAGCAGTTCTCGCTCGACCTTCTCGACCACACGCCGCGCCCGCTCTGCTCCCAGCGTCGAGTGTGGGAGACTGACGGCGAAGATTTGGTTGGGCCGGACGGAGGCGTCGCGCCGCTCGCCGTCTACCACGTCGTACAGGCAGCCCGCGTCTTCATTCCAGAACTTTTGGTTGAAACTCTCGCGCGCCCGCTCGGCCATCGAGGCGTAGAGGTCTTGTCTCTCGCGGTCGCCGAATTTTCGGGCCAATTCTTCCATGACGCGTAGGGCGTTGTACCAGAGCGCCTGAATCTCGACGGCCTTGCCCCGCCGCGGCGTCACCACCCAGTCGCCGACCTTCGCGTCCATCCACGTCAACTGCACGCCTTCAGCGCCGGAATGCAGCAACCCGTCGTCTGCCACGTGGATGTTGTAGCGCGTACACTTCGTGTGCCATTCGATAATATTCACGAGCACGCCGTAGAGCGCCTCGCGCACGAACTCCTCGTCATCGGTGTATGCGAGGTAGGCGCGTACGGCCTCGAAGTACCAGAGTGTGGCGTCCACGGTGTTGTACTCCGGGCGCTCGCCCGCGTCTGGGAAGCGGTTCGGGAGCATCCCTTCGTCTACGTGGCGGGCGAACTCCGAAAGAATGCTGCGCGCGATTTCGGGGCGGCCTGTCGTGAGCGTCAGCCCCGGCAACGCGATCATCGTGTCGCGCCCCCAGTCCGAAAACCAGTGATAGCCGGCGATGACGGTCTTCTCTTCCCCGCGCGCGACGATGAACTGGTCGGCGGCGGCCGCGAGCGCGGGCACGAGTTCCCCATCAGCCGCGGGCGCGAGCGCGACTACCTTTCGCCGCCGCGCGACTTCCATCTCGCGGTACTCGTCCGCGCGGCTCGCCTCGCGTCGCTCGGTCGAAGCGATGACGCGCACTTGCTCGCGCCCGTCCAACTCGAACTTCAGAACGAACGGGTGGAATAGGTCTTCCGTGAAATCGAAGCCGCGCGCGCGCTCTTCCCTGTACTCGAAGTTGCGATACCAGAAGCCCGCGGCGTCCACCTCGCCCGCTTCGTGCGCCAGATAGAGCGCAGGGTAATCGGCATAGGGCTTGACGGTGACCAACCCCTCCTCGGTGTGTACTCGTGCGTCGAGCGCGCCGTTTTCGTGGCCCAGGCTGTGGTAATCGCGGAAGGCTATGAGCGGGCGTAGCTCGAAAGAGCAGCGGGCATCAGAAGATTTCTGAAACTCGTACTGGACAACCGTCGTGTTCTCGCCGTGAAGCATGAAGACGGACTTTTCCACACGGATTCCTTCGACCTCGTAGGTGAAGACCGGGAACGGGTCCAGGCGGAAGCCTGTCTGGTACTCGTAGCCCTGCGGATGTATCGCGCCGGGGTATTGATTGGCGGAAAGGTCGTAGCGCCGCCCGCCGATGACCAGCGTCTCTTCGAGCTTCGAGAGCATGACAGCGCGCCCCACAGGCGGCTTCGTCGCCGCGACCAGCAGCCCGTGGTAGCGCCGCGTGTTCAGTCCCGCAACGGTCGAAGAACTGTAGCCGCCCAGCCCGTTCGTCTCCAGCCACTCACGCGAGAGCGCCTCATCCAGACTGCGACACGTTTTTTCGTCAAAGCGAACCAATTTTCTCACCCCTCTTACGAATCAGGGCCTGCTTAAGGTGAAATCATCCAGCCAGACGCGGCCGAAGATGGGGCAGGGGTCGGTCTGGCAACTCTGCCGGCGGACGCTGATCAGAACCGCTTCGGTCGTCGCGGAGGTCGTGAACACAGTTTCATACTCCTGCCACTCGGTTGCGGCCTGCGGGAACGGCTCAGACTGTCCCAGCGCACGCGCCGCATCATCACCAGCGTCGGTCACGACGAGCACGGGAGGGCCGCCCGTCACCACCTCTTCCGCCCGCGTAAAGAAACTGAGGCGGTAACGTGTGTTGGGCTCGACGAGGACGAGTTGGGAGATGACCGAAGCATCGGCTTGAGCGTGGCCGCTCCACTCAATCAACAGGCAACGTGAGCCTGTCCGAGGCCCCTTCGTCTCCAACGACAGCCTGACTCCCTCAAGACTTCGCTCCTGCCGCCAACCGTAGCCGACTTCCGAAAGATTGACGCGGCCCTCGAAGCCAGGGTCTGTCATGCTCGCCGCCCTGTCCGGTTGGAGGCCCCGGTCGGAGGCCCACACTTCGTACGCCGCTTTGAACTGTTTGGTCTTAATCAACTCGACGAGAAGTTTTCTCTGCTCCTCCCTGGAAATCGCGGCCGAAGCGCGGAAGAGGGAGAGCGCCTCAGTAATCTTTCCCTTTTTCACAAAGAAGCGCGCCAGAGCAAGCCTGAGCGCGTCGGTCTGTGGATTGACGATCTCTTCCACAGCCCTCGCGTCGCCTTTGTACGTGCCCCACACCAAGTCCATGAGCACGGGGAACCGCGCCGGGTCTGATTCAGCCGCCCGCCTCAACTCGCGCAACGCTTCATCGATCCGGCCCGCGCGGTAGAGCACGTTTCCGTATTGCCAGCGCGGCTCTGAGTAGTAAGGGGCAAGCCTGATGGCCTCGCGGAGGGCGAGCAGCGAGCCCTCCTGGTCGCCCGCATCGTCGCGCACGCGCCCGATTTGAAGCCACAGGAGGTAGTCGCGCGGGCGGAGCGAAGCGGCGCGCTCCAATTCCCTGAGTGTGCCGGCGAGGTCGCCCGCGTTGTAGAGCGCGGCGGCGAGGGCCGAACGCGTTTCCGGGTCGGCCGGGCTGCCCCCAACCGCTTCCTCCGCCAACTCTTTATGCAGGGCGCGCGTGGCCGCCCTCGCCCGCAGGCGTCCCATCCCTGCGCGCCAGGCGCTGTTCATCGCAAGCCCGCACAAAAGCAGGAGTGCGAGTGTGGCTAAAGCCCGCATGGACCGAGTATTCACGAACTTATTTTTATGAAAAAGCCTGGGAAGGAGCGTCGTCACGCTCTTTCCCAGGCTTAACGTTGTGCCGGGAGATGTCCGCCGGTTCGCTTTACGGGGCGCTCTGGCTAGGGTTTTCTCCGCGGCCCGCGAGAACGAGTCCTGCGATCGTGCCCCCCGTAGCCCCGAGCAGGATTGCCAGGACTAACCCGCTGGAAATGCCCGCGCCTGCGGAACCGCCCGCGCCTGGAATTACTGCCGGCGAGCCGTCGCGCCGCGGGTGGCAGACCTCCACCCGATGGCTGTCTCCGGTCTTGATGGAGCCGCCGTCGGGCGTGATGACTGTGCCTTCGGCGTCACCCATAGTCCGCAAGACCACGCAGCCGCGTTTTAATGTCACCGTCACGGGGCCGCCCGGCGTGAACTCCAAAGTCACCTCCGTATCCGGGGACATTTCTAGCACGGCAAAGCCCATCTGGAGCGTGGCCCCGACGCCTGCCGGAGTCACTATGGACGAGCCGGAGAGGACGGTCGTCCCGCTCCCGGCGCTGTTCCCGTTGACGGTAACGGGCTGGTTATTGGTGGTCTGAAGCGTCGCGCCCACCTGCGGACTCGCAGCGCCCGCGAACACATAAACCTGCAAGACGCAGAGGACTGTGAGCAGCCCGACCCACTTTCGACTCTTCTGGTATCTCGAAATCATGGCCTCGATTCTCCTTCACCCGTGCAACAGTCGCTGGCGGGCTGAGGTCACAAACTGCATTGTAACGCGTTTCAACCGCCCGGAAGTGTACTTCCGGGCTTCGCAAAGGTCAACGATTTTCGCTCGGAGACGCTAACGAAAGATAATTTCGCACACTTCGTAAACACGAACTGACGAGACTTTGAACCTCAGGGTGTCGCCGCTCTGCTTGAACGCCACCGTCTTTGCTTCCCGCCCCTCCACCGAATAAGTCCTGACCTGTCGCACGGCCTTCCCCTTCGGGAGCTTCAACTGCACGGGAACTTCGCCGGCCGCGTCAACCTTGCCGCCATTCGTCAGGCCGATAGGGACGCGAAAATTGAGCAGGTGCAAAACCATGCGCCGGTCGTTAGACCAGGCGCAACCTTCCACCAAAGAGTTTTGCGACAGGGCGAGAGCGCGCAGCGCCTCCGTGTACTCGATTGCCAGGCCGCTTAATTTAGTCCGCCTCAATTGGGGAACGTCCCGCTCTCTTTGATAGCTCTTTTTTACGGCCCTCACCTCTTCGGGGCTCAGCGGGTCTGGGCTTTCCAGCAGGGGAAGCGCCTTCATCCACGGCGGCAGAACGGGGCGTCCGGGCACGATGACGAGGCCGTACCTGGCGAGCGACGCGGCCGTTTGCTTGTCGCCGTCGAGCACGTCCACCAGCAGTCCGCGCCAGAGCAAGGCTTCATGCGCTTGCTCGGCCTCGACGAGGGCCGCCGCCTCCTGGTCAGGGAAAACGACGATGGCTACGTCGCCCGCCGGCAGGAGCCCATCGTAAAGCTCGCGGTGCGCGCGTCCGAAAGTGAAGAACAACTCTCTGGCCTGATGCGCCGCCGCGTCGTTCCCGCTGTGAAATGGATATTGGCCCACTACCTGTACTGAGACGCCGCCGCCGAAGGCCGCGCCCTCGGCGAGGGCCAGCGTGGCCGAGTCTTCGTTGTGCGCGAATTCCGGCCCTTTGCCGGCCGGCGCTCCGGCCAGAAAATGAATGCCTCGCTCGCCCCGCATCGCGTAGGCCAATCGCGCCAGCCACAGGTTATTAAGAGAGCGCGCTTCACTCGTCCCACGCGTCCGGTTGTTGACGACTTTCTGATCGGGCATAGGAGGGTAGTAGCCCGTCCAGACGCCCCCCGGCCAGAGGATGCGCGCCGCCCCGAGCCACACCTGTTCAACCATGCACAGGTCTAGGCGGTCGGTCATGGCGCGCTGGAAAGGCAGCTCGATGTAATTGCCTCCGAGGAAGAAATTCCCACGGCGGCGTGAGCCTTCGGCGCGCAGGTCATCGAAGTAGCGCAAGTAGCTCTCTAACCAGACACGGTCCTGTTCACGAGACAGGTCCGCGCCCATCTCCTTCGCCGCCGCCTGGCAATACTTGTCGTAGCATCTGTGGACGAGCACGTTGTCCATCCAGACGCCGTCGTAGCCGACGCGGGCGATCCAGTCCGCGACGAGCATCTGCCAGCGTCGCCAGCCTGGGTGATTGACGCACATGCTGTAGCGCGTCAACCCGCGGTCGTCCTCGCGCCCGCCGCCCACGCGAAAATAGGTTTCCCCTTTCTGGTCCCGCTGCGTCCAGTCAAGCGGATCGCCCGGCGGGCGCTCCCGCAGGTCGAACTCGCGCGCGTACTTTTCCCAGCTATCGAAGAATTGAAAAAACCCCTGGCGACGCTCCGCGTTACCCAACATCGTCATCGGCGAAATGTACGGGATGACCGTTTTGACGCCCGCCGCGTGAACGTCTCGGACGAACTGCTCTGTGGCTTTAATCCTCAGACGCAGCTCGTCGGGCGAGAGCAGGCGGCGGGCGTCTTCGCCCTTACGGCTCGGCGGAGGCGGGAAAGTTCTGTTCTCGCCTCCGAAGGAAAGCGTGGGGCCGAGGCTGTGCGTCAGCGGCGCTTCCTTGCCGACAATCAGGATGTCTGGCGGGAACTGACGCAGCTTCGCGAGGAACGTCTTGTAGCGTTCATCCGCCGCGTACAACGGAGCGCCCGCGCCATTCAACAGGTGCGCCGCGTTGTAGCTGTAGTCACGAACAACGTCCGGCGGCAGGCGCGAGAGCGAGGGAGGGCGCGTCCGCTGACCGGCTCCCGTCTTTGTCTGCGCGGAGGGCGCATTAATACGCCCCCCGAACAAGCCGCAGACGATTCCCAGCAGACAGCCGACGGCAGCCAACCTCACGAGATTAATTTTTTCCGCGCGCGAGCCGTGCATGAGCTAAAGGGTTGAGTGTTTGCCAAGTAAGACTCACCGCAGAGACGCAGAGGACGCTGAGGGGGCGCAGAGGTGTTGACTCAAGCCTCTGCGCCCCCTCTGTGTTCTCTGCGTCTCTGCGGTGAACGGCCCTTACGGTGGGCAGGCGCCGGAGCCGACGTTGATCGTCAGGTTACGCGAGACGGTGCTCGCGCCGAGCGTCGCGTTGACGAGTCCGACCTGCTTGGTCACCACCGGCGTGGTCGTCACGTTGAAGGCAGGGCTCACTGTCTGCCCCGCCGGGATGAAGACCGACGCAGGCACGGTCACGCCCGCCAGGTTCGTCGTCGAGAGCGAGACGGTCAACCCGCCCGTCGGAGCCGGGCCGGTCAGGTAGACGT
The DNA here is from genome assembly GCA_963848875.1 of uncultured Acidobacteriota bacterium. GTDB lineage: Bacteria > Acidobacteriota > Blastocatellia > Pyrinomonadales > Pyrinomonadaceae > QHXM01. The sequence continues at coordinate 968,101 of CAWKFJ010000003.1, read as the reverse complement.
TGCCCGTCGTGTTCTCGCACCCACCCGTCAAGACCTGCTTGGCTAACAGCACCTTCTGCAACGCGGCCGACTTGACGACGACGGACGCGCTGTCAGTGTTGTTCGCCGGGTTGAAGTCGCTCTCGTTGCTCGTCGCGCTCGCGGAGTTGGTCACGCTGCCCGCCGCCGTCGTCTTGGCCGTGATGGTCACGGTGGCGGTGGCGCCGGCGGCAATCGTGCCGAGGTTGGCCGTCACCGTGCCGTTGGAGCCGACGGGCGGAGTGACGAGCGAGCCTTGCGACGTGGTCGCCGAGACGAACGTCTCGGAGGCCGGGAGCGTGTCGGTCAGCACGACGCCCGTCGCGCTCAAGGGCGTGTTGGTATTCTTCACCGTGATCGTATAAGTCACGTTCTGGCCGGCGAAGACCGGGTTGGCCGAGGCCGACTTCTGGACGGCGAGGTCAACAAACTTCTGCGCCGGCACGCCGTTGACTGACGCGCTGTTGTTGCTCGGGTTGGAGTCGGTGTCGGTCGTCGTCACCGTCGCCGTGTTGTCGAGCGTGCCTTCCGCGTGAGGCTTGACCGTCAGACGAATATTGACCGGCGCTCCCGCATTGACCGTGCCCAGGTAGCACGTCACGGTATTGGCGCCGGAATCATAGCTACACGTGCCCTGCGAGGTCGTCGCCGCCGTCAACGTGACCTGCGAAGGCAGCGGATCGGTGACCACCACATTCGACGCTGGCGTACCCGTGTTCGTCACCGTGATGTCGTAGTTGAAGTTGAACCCGACCGGCGCCGGGTTGCGGTCAGCCGTCTTCGTGATCGCCAAGTCGGGCGCCGTCGGCGTCACCGTAAATTGGACAGCCGGGACCAAGCCGCCCCAGCATGCATTGCTAGGCGAGTCGAGGCGAAACAGATTGATTCCCGCCAGACCGCCGTCGCAGTAGTTTGAGGCGAAGGCGTTGTTCCAGTAGAGAGTATCCGCGAACGGCTTGCTTCCGACCGTAGCCGCGGGCGAGAGCGCCACGTTCAGCGAATCGTACGGGCAACCGCCGGAACTGCTGAAGCATGCGGCGGATGTTCCGATGGGATTCGGACCATAGCTCGTCGTGTTGTAAGTCAGCCCGTACACTACTGAGTTCGGCAGCGTGATCCCCAGCGAAGTCAGATCAAAGGTAATATTGTGAGCCAGACCATTGAAGCAGGTCGTGCCGTTGTACCAACGGCCGCCGGTGCAATTGGTGTTGTCGCTCGACGGACGGTAAGGAATCGAAAACGTCTGCGTCTTTGTCGCAATGAGCGATCCGGGCGTCGGGTCACCTGCACTGTAGATGTTCAACGTGATGGGGATGCTGAAGGTTGCCCCGGGAGTGGTGACACAATCCGCCGTATTCCCGTGGCCGTTTTGACAACCCCAACTGCTCATCGTGACCTTCACTGTCGCCAGATTTCGCTCCGTACCGGCAAAAGTGATTGCATCGCCGATTTCCTTGAAGGCATAGGCCTGGGCGCCCACACTCGGCAGGTTTCCGGGAAGTGGAATGACCGTGCTGTCATAGATCACCGGGCCGCTATTCGATTCGAAATTAATGTTGGCAATCGAGCCGTCGTTGAGAACGATGCGAACGCCGTCAACCTGTCCAAAGAAACCGGCGGCACAACAGCTCCCGGTCTGGATTGAAAAGAACAGAATTTCGTGTCCCCCATAAGGAGAGCCTGACAACGCATTGCTGCTCATGAAGGCTGTCCAGTCAGGGTCGTTATAGGTCCCGAAATTTGCCCCCGGCGCCCCCTGAGTCGATTCATAGAACCGCATCCTATTAGCCGCGCCATCGGTGGACCATTTGTTCCAGGTGTTGCCTGGATCAGTCAAATTGATCGCGAAATAGGGATCGCTTCCAATGCGGTCTCCATACCAAGTCACGCTGGAAACGTCACCGGCGTAGGGCTTGGTGTAGAGAATTAAAGACCAATCAACCAAATCCGGTGTGTGTGTCGTTGATTTCTTCGTCCAGTAGCTCATGCTCGCAACATCTGCGATCGTCACGGGGTGTCCGAACAAAGCTTCTGGTGTAAAGTACATGTCAGTTTTGGCAACTCCATCCGACGCAAAGCTGCCAGCCGCGAACCCGGGAGCGAAGTCTCCCGCAACGCCTGTCACATGATTGCTATCGAACACGCCGGGCGAGGATGGAGTGACCGCCAAGTTCGTAACTGTTTGCGCGCGCACTGCGGTGCAGGCGAGCGCCAACACAGCAATGCTAATCAAGAATCTGAGTCTCATTTTAGATCTCCTAGTGATCTGTAAAGATCGTTTGACTAGGACGATCATGACTGGTGAGAGATAGTTAAACGCCAGCAGGGCAAGTCAATTTATCGGGGGGGTGTTGAGGGAAAAACGGGAAGGAGGCAAAAGAAACATCCTGCGAGGCTTTAGGCTTCTAACACTACACGGCTTTGCCTCAAAAGTCAAACTGGGTACTTGATATTGGAGGGCGCACCTCGCACGCCTCAACATCTTGGGTGTGTAGCTGACTTTGATGGAAACTGCTAAAAGAGCGTTCGTACTTTATTGGCTGAGCTTTCGCCTGTCAATCTAAAATTCTCACGAATTGAGCGCCTAATAAAACTCCTGCTGGACCATCATCCAGCAGGAGTTTTGTTAGGCGCTCTGAGCTTGTCGCCCAAGGCATTACGGTGGGCAGGTGCCGGAGCCGACGTTGATGGTCAGGCCGCGGCTGACCGTCGTCCCGGCCGTGGCGTTGACCAGTCCGACCTGCTTGGTCACCACCGGCGTGGTCGTCACAGAGAAGGCAGGGCTCACCGTCTGCCCCGCCGGGATGAAGACCGACGCAGGCACCGTCACGCCCGCCAGGCTCGTCGTCGACAGGTTGACGGTGACCCCGCCCGCCGGGGCCGGCCCCGTCAGGTAGACGTTGCCCGTCGTGTTCTCACACCCACCCGTCAAGACCTGCTTGGCGAGCAGGACTTTTTGCAAGTTGACCGCGTTGACGGTCGTCGTCGCGCTGTCGCTGTTGTTGGCCGCCACCGGGTCACTCTCGTTGCCCGTCACCGTGGCCGTGTTGGTGATGACGCCCGCCGCCGAGGACGAGACTGTCACCGTCACGGTGGCAGTCGCCCCGATGCCGAGCGCGCCGAGGTTGGCCGTCACGATGCCGGATGAGCCCACGGGCGGCGTGATTAAGCTGCCCTGACTGGTCGTCGCGGAGACGAACTTCATCGAGGCGGGCAAGCTATCTGAGAGCACGACACCGGTGGCTCCCATGACGGTGGAGTTGTTCTTGGCGACCAGTGTGTAGGTCACGTTCTGGCTGACGAAGATCGGGTTGGGCGAGGCCGTCTTCTGCACGGAGAGGTCTGTCTCCTTGACGGCTGGCAGCCCGTTCACTGACGCGCTGTTGTTGGCGGTGTTAGTCTCCGTGGCACTCGTCGTGACGCTGGCGGTGTTGTTGAGCGTCCCTTCCTCGCGCGGCTTGACCGTCAACCGGATGTTGACGGGCGAGCCCGCGTTGACCGTGCCGAGATTGCAGGTCACGGTGCGTGTGCCGGAGTTGTAAGAGCACGTCCCCTGCGAGGTCATCGTCGCGGTCAGCGTCACCTGCGAAGGCAGCGGGTCTGTGACGATCGTGTTCGACGCGGGCGCGCCGGTGTTCGTGACCGTGATGTTGTAATTGAAGTTCAACTCGACGGGCGCGGGGTTGCGGTCGGCCGTCTTCGTGATGGCGAGGTCGGCGTTGGGGGACGCGGCGCTGAAGTAGGCGACGGGCGCGTCGTGGTCGGCCACGCGCTCGGGCGTGTTCGCGTTCGTGGCGAAGTCGTTCGAGAAGTCGCCGTTGTAGCGTGCGTACGCGTAGCGCGTGAGGCGCGCCAGCATCGTTGTGTTAACCAACACGTGGTCGAGCGCCTGCGCGTTACCCTCGAAGGCGAACGAGTAGCGCTGGTCGGCCGGGAGCGTGTTGATAAGGTTCGTCAGCGTGTACGTCCAACGATCCGTGCTCGGCTCTACGACCTGATTGGCAGGGGCGGGCGTGCCCTTGAGCGTGCCGACCATGTCTTGCAGGCCGTCGTTGAAGTCGAAGGCGTTCAGGTCGCCGAGGACGACGACGTTCTCGGCGATGTGCGACTGGATGAGGTCTGCGATGTCCTCAGCCTGCTGGCGGCGCTTCTCGCGGTTGCGCGCGCCCTCCGTGCCCGTGCCGCAACTGCCGAAGGGCAACTGGCTGTCAACGGCGATGAGCGACTTCGTGTGGTTGAGTATGACGGTGACGGGAATCGTGCCGCCGCCCTGCTGCGGGAACGTGACGTTCAGGACGTAGGCCGGGCGGTCGTGGAGCGTGTCCGTGACGCCGCAGTACGTGAAGGTCGTCGCGGGGTGGTAGGCCGTCGGCGTGCCGATGACTGTGACGCGCGCGGTGTTGATGAGATAGCCGATGTCCTGCGTTGCTGGCGAGTCGTTGAAGTGGACGATGTAGTTGACGGCCGAGGGGTTCCCAACGTCGGCGTTTATCTTGTTCGCGAGCGCGGTGGCGGAGGCCGTCGAGTCAACTTCGATGAGTCCGACCACGTCGGGCGTGTGCAGGACGTTGCGGATGGCGAGCGAAGCCTTGTTTAGCTTGGTCGCGTTCGACGAGGAGAAGTTCTCAAGGTTCGCGTGGCTGATGGTGAACTCCGAGGCGGTCGGCGTCGGAACGGGTATGGCCGCCGTGATGCCGGGCGTGACGCCGGGCGTCACGTTGAAGTCGAGCACGATGCGGTAGTCATCGAAGGCGTAGTCGAGCGGGCCGACTATCCCGGTGACGACCGCGCCCGACGTGACGAAGACCGCCGCGCGGCGCGTGTTCGCCGTGTTGGTGGCGTCGTCGCTGTCGATGAGTATGCGCTCGAAGTTGCCGTCGAAGATGGGGACGTTGGGCGGCGCTGAGCCGGCGAACGGACCTTCGTCGGCCGCGGGGATTGGGTCTCCGGCTTCGATGCCGGGCTCGCGGAACGGGCGCGGCGTGCCGGTCGTTACGCCCCAGAACTCGCCGAAGTTGTTGTTGGTCGGCTGCGTGACCGTGAGCGAAGAGATGCTCACGCGCATGAACTCGTACTTCTCAAGCTCTGCGCTGCGGCTCGGCGAGGCCGAGACGAGTATGGCCTCTGTCAGCGGCGTGGGAAGCGGGTTGCCCGAAGAGAGAATCGTGGTCGTCGGGCTCGTCAACTCCGTCGCGGTCTTGGGGTCGGTCGGGGTGACGGGCTCGTCGCTCGTCGGAGAGATGAACTCGGCCACAGTGCCCGTGACGCGCACGGAGTCGCCGACGGTGATGGCGGCCGACGGCGCGGAACTCGTGAAGACGAAGATCGCGTCGGAGGTGTTCGTGTTGCCGTCACCGTTCGGGTCCTGGATGAAGTAGCCGTTGGTCTTGCGCCCGGTGACGATCCCGGTCGTCGTCACGCTTTGGCCGGTAATCGGCGAAGCCGTGTCGCTGCCCTGAATCACGTAGATAGCAGTAATCGTAGGCGCTGACTGGACGGTGAGCGAGATGCTCGTGTTGCCGGTGCGCGCCTGCGCGTCCGTGATCGTCACGGGCAAGGATTTCGCGCCGTTTGTAGTGCCGGGGGCGACCGTCGTGCTGAACGAGAAGGTGTTGTCACCGGGGGTGACGTCGCCGTTGGTGCCGTTATCAAAGAATTGCTGTGACGAAGAGCCGCCGATTGAGGTCAGGTTGCCCGTCACGGCGAGACCTGTGCTCGTCGGATTTGTTCCGGGCGTCACAGTGACTGTGAGAAGCGTCGAATCGCCCGCCGAGAGCGTAGAGGGGGTGGCCGCGCCGGAGCCGGAAGGATTAGTTGACCCACCTCCACCACCCGAACCGGGGGCTAAAGCCACGCCCCGGAAAGCCGTATTCGCTGCTGCGGTCGCAATGGTCGAGAGCGAGCCGTTGATCGTCGCGTTATAGCCAGATGTGTCTGTGAGCTTATAGAGCGAACCACCGCCAGCCGCAGCAGTTCCACCCGTGGTCCCGTAAAGTGTAACGGTTGTGCCGCTGACGACGCCCGTCAACCCACGTACTGCCGCGGCGGCGATGGTCCCGTTGGCCGTCCATGTGCCGCCGACGAGCGAGTATTTCTGTATCGTACCGCCATCGTCCGCAATGTAGAGGGTATCCACGCCCGCCACACCCGCATCAAGATCGGCAAAGAAGAATCCGTACGGACTCCCTGTGTTAGTTGGAAGGCCGGGTAGGGTGGTAATAGTTTGTCCTGTACCTGTCGGCGTCCCCGTACCGACTTTTCCGATACGGAAGGCGGTTCCCGAAGCAGTTGAGACGTAAAGCTGCCCGTCAAAAATATTGACCTGGCGCAGGTTCGTTGCTGTAGTGCTGACGACGGTTGATGTGGTTGAACCTGTGGTGGTGGTGCGAACGCCTTCATTACTGCCATCTGCCCACAAAGCAGTACCATTTGTGCTGGTCGCACTTCTAATATTACCGGCGCTGAATGCGTCTGAGAGGGCTGTCGTCGTATCAATCGTTCCGCTGGCGTCAACTCGTCCGATCACGCGGTTGTTCGTCGTTGCGGCCACCCCCGCAGGATTTGCAGCGCCCGTTGTCGCGTTGTAACCGGGCACAATTAGATATTGACCATCAGCAGAGCGGGTGAGTAAGCCTTCAGTTGATGCAGTGCCATTAGCTGTCAGAGCACGGTTGCCAGAACCCGTGGCTGTCGTTGGCAAAGCTATAGACTGCACAAGCGTTCCGGTTGGCGTGTACTCGTCAAGAAAGACGGCTGTGGCGGCGTTGGTTAGCCCAACGCTCCCAGTACCAACGCGGTAAACAACCACGTTGCCTGATGTAAAGGCCGCTGCATGAGCGGTCGGGACGATCTGAGAAGATTTACTTAAAGGAAGAATGGAAACAAGTAGAGCGAAGGAGAGAATCAAAATTAACTTGCGACGCACGTAACCAACTGAGGAAGATACTTTCACAGCGATAGCCTTTCGTAATTAAGTTGAGCAGACGCCCCCGCTCGACTTCGGGAACGTGTTTCTGAGGTTTGCACTCTTGCGATTGACTTAATGGACGGTATGGCCGAGTCCGTTAAGAACAGCCCGCGGGCTGTTAATCCTGTCACACCCCGGCCGAGGTGTGTTCACAAAAATTGAGACTTGTTTCTTACCAGTGTTAGCGGCACAAATCAAGCCGCGAAAGCCCCTGTTCGCTTGCGGGCGATCACCTCGTCCCGGCCCTCGCCCGGCACGTCTGCCGTTGCGATGACGACGAGCGCGACGAAGAGTGCGGAGTTGATTGTCAGGTGCAGGCCGAAGTCGAAGAGGCTGTGAACGGCGACGCCGAAGAGGCCCGTGAGCGCGCCCAGGCAGGCGGCGCGGCGAAAAGGGTCGCCGTGCAGGAACGCGTTGCGCGCGCGTCTCAGGACGACGACTGCGAGCCAGAGGAAGATGGCGCACCCGATGACGCCGCCGCTGGCCAGGATTTCCAGATAGTCGTTATGCGCCTGCTGCGGCGTGTACGCGCCAGAGGCGTCGTGATACTCGGTGATGGCCGTCCAGTACCCGCCGAAGCCGACGCCCACGAGCGGGTGGTCTTTAAACATCTCTACGGTCGCGCGCCAGATGTCCACGCGGCGAGTATTCCACCGCGTCGTCGCGTCCCCCGGCCCCAATTCTTCGCTAACGGTGCTCAGGTTACTCACGACCCGCTCGCCCCCCACGCGGACGACCGCCACCGCCGCGAGAACCAGCAGCGACGCGACGATGACGGCGCGGGCGGCGAGCGAGACCACCCCTCCGCGCCACCGCGCGGGAACTGGCACAATCATTAAAGCGAGCAACAGCAGTTGGCACATCATCGTGAGGATGCCGCCGCGAGAGTTTGCCAGGATCAGGGCCGCGCCGATGGGCAGCGCCAGCGCGAGGTGGAACAGAGAGGCTTCATACTTGGCCCCGCGCCTGAAGACCATTCCGAGCGCCGCCCCGAGCGCCATCTCCATCATGAAGGCGAACTGGTTACGGCTGATGATCTGAGCGTAGCCGACCCCGCGCGGCAGGGCGGGCAGGACGAAGCCCACGTCGGCGTGCTGCATGGACTGGCGCAGGATGCCGAAAACTGCGCTCGCCGCGCCGACTCCGATGACCGTCAGGACGAGCGCGTGCAGCCGCGCGCGGCTCGTCGTAAAGCGCAGCAGGATTGCGCCGAGGAGAGTCAGCGCGCCCAGTTTGAGCGCGAAATGGTACGTCTCGAACGGGTCGGCGCTGAAGGTCGTCTGAAGGAAAGAAAAAACAATCAGGACGGCCGCCGGAATCACCAGCCACAGCCAGCGCCGCCAGTGGAAGCCCCCGACAAAAGCCTCCACGGCCCAGAGGGCCGTCACGGCGAAGACCCCGACCTCAAAGAATGACGCCCACCAAAACTCGACCGAGCCGTAGGGGATGGCCGCCAGCACGATCAGGAGCAGGGCGCAGGAGAAAATAACCCGGCCCAGCCAGCCCTTGAGCTTCTCCCCGTCCCGGATGTTCTGCTCAGATGTGCGCGGCGAGCGGCTCATGTAGTGGGGCTAGAACTTCCTCCTCTTCTACCTGCTCACCGCTCGCGTCAACGCTGAGGTTGGCTTCTGGCAGAACCCCTCCGAGATACTTTCGGATCATCTGTTCGTCGCCGAGCCTGGTCAGCGTCTCCAGGTGTGTCAGGGCCTCGGCGACACTTTCTTCGGAATAGGTGGCGATCTTGCCGATGTAGATTTTCGGGTGGAGCGTTTTGGACAACTGCTCTTCCGTGACCGACAGCTCCTCGAACAGCTTCTCGCCGGGACGTATGCCGGTGAAGACGATGTCTATGTCTTCGTAAGGCTTCAGCCCAGAGAGTGTGATGGTGTCAACGGCCAGGTCTAAAATCTTCACCGGCTCGCCCATGTCCAGCACGAAAATCTCACCCCCATTACCAATCCCGCCGGCTTGCAGAACCAACTGCGCCGCCTCCGGAATGGTCATGAAATAACGTAGCATCTCTTTGTGCGTGATGGTCACGGGGCCGCCCTTGCTGATCTGCTCGCGGAAGATCGGGATGACAGACCCGGTCGAGCCGATCACGTTGCCGAACCGAACGGCGACGTAGCGCGTGCGGAAACGCTTGTCCAGACGCTGCACGACCAGCTCGGCCATCCTCTTTGACGCCCCCATGACCGAAGTCGGGCGCACGGCCTTGTCCGTGGAGATCAGGACGAAGACCTCCGCGGCGAACTCGCCCGCCAGGCTCCCCAACGTGTGCGTCGCCAGGACGTTGTTCTTGATGGCCTCGGACGAGTTGCTCTCCATCATCGGCACGTGCTTGTGCGCCGCGGCGTGGAGAATAACCTGTGGGCGATACTGGGCCATAATGTGGCGCATGCGGGATTCGTCGCCGATGTCCGCCACGAGCGGGACGACCGGGAAGGAGGGCTGCGCCCCGCGCACCTCACGGTCTATGTTGAAGAGCGACGGCTCGGCGCGTTCGACGAGCAGGAGGCAGGACGGCTCGAAGCGCGCGACCTGCCGCACCAGCTCCGCCCCGATGGAGCCGCCCGCCCCCGTGACCATGACGACCTTCCCGCCCAGGAAATTGTTGATGCCCTCCAGGTCGAGGGCCACAGGCTCTCGGCCGAGGAGGTCTTCGATCTGTATGTCGCGGATGTGGCTCACCTCGACGTGCCCTTGCAACAACTCGCAGAGTCCTGGGATCACACGAATCTTGATCGAGAGCTGCTCGCAGATGTTGACGATGCGCCGCACGTCGCGGCGCGAGGCTCGCGCAATCGTCAGAATAATGTGGTCTATGTCCAGCTCGCGGACCAGCCGCGGCACGTCCGCGGTCGTCCCCAGCACCCGCACGCCCTGAACCATCGAGCCGACTTTATCCTTGTCGTCGTCAACGAACCCCCTGATGAGCAGGTTTGTGTCGCCGCGCCCCTTGATCTCCTTGGCGGCCAACATCCCGGCCCGCCCGGCCCCGACCAGCAGCACGGGCTTGCGCGTCTGAAACGCGGCGACCGCCCCTCTGCGCCTTTTCATCTGCCCCTCGTAGTAGGCGCGTCGGAGGATGCGCAGACTGAGCGCCCCGCCGAATCCGAGCACGGCGTCCATCAGGATGATCGAGAGCGGCACGCGCCAGTCGTTCAAGTGAGCAGGCAGCGCCAGCCGCAACGCCAGAATCGGGAGCAGCGACCACAGCGCGGCGTTGACGAACGCCCTGATCTCGGACATCCCGACGTAGCGCCAGATGAAGGTGTACACGCCCGCGAGATTCAGGGCGGCCATCTGAAGCAGGACGACGTAGGGGAGTTGCGTGAACAGGTCTACGAATTGGACACGGGGGATGTGGAAGTCGAACCGCAGGAGGTAGGACAGAAAGAAGGCTGCGACCAAGACCAAAAAGTCCAGGGCGTAGTGCATCCTCCTCTTGCTCAGGAAACGCTTCCTCAGCCGGCGCAGCGCGGGCGGGACCGTTTCCCAGTCAGTTTTTAAGACTCTTCGCGGGTTCATTGTAGCTGGGCCCTCGCAGTTGGGGTTTTAATTTTTAGACTTCCCCTTGTTACTTCTCTCGGACGGCGGCGACCAAGTCGCGCCTACCGCCTGAACTTTTTAACCACTTCTCTGACCGCCTCGACCACATCCCCCGCGTCGCGGTCACTCATACGCGGGTTGAGCGGCAGGGAGATGATGCGGCGGAATTCGCGTGCGGCGACCGGGAAGTCTTCCGGCCTGTAGCCGTACTTGTCCCGGTAGTAAGGGTGCATGTGTACAGGGATGAAGTGGACGCTCGTCCCTATCCGGCGCTCCTTCAACTCCTCTATGAATTGGTCGCGCGTGATGCTCAGCCGTTCGAGGTTGAGCCGGATGACGTACAAGTGCCACGCGTGCTTGACCTCTGGGCGAGCGGTCGGCAAGGACAGCTCCTCTAATCCCGAAAGACCTTCGTTGTACTGGCGCACGATCTCTTCGCGCCGTGCTTGAAACTGTCCGAGCTTGCGCAGTTGCTGTAGCCCTAACGCCGCCTGTATGTCTGTCAGGTTGTACTTGAAGCCGGGCCGGATGACCTCGTAGTACCATGAGCCCTTCGCCTCGTAACGGTCCCAGGCGTCGCGGCTCATCCCGTGCAGGCTCCAGACGCGCGCCTCGTCTATCAAGCCGGGCGGCCCCGTCAACATCCCGCCCTCTGCGGTCGTCAGGTTTTTCGTCGCGTAGAAAGAGAAACAGGTGAGCACCGGAAGCGGGTACGATTTGGCGAACGAGCCGACCGGCCGCCCCTCGTACGCGGCCGGCAGGGCGTGCGCCGCGTCCTCGACGACCGCCAGCCCGTATTCGCTCGCCAGGTCCATGAGCGGATTCATGTCGCAGGGGTGGCCGTACAGGTGAACCGGCAGCAGGGCTTTAATGCGCAACCCTTCACGGCGCGCGGCCGTGATTGCCTCCGCCACACGCGAGGGGTGTATGTTCAAGGTGTCCGGCTCGACATCGGCGAGCACAGGGCGCGCGCCCACCTGCTCGACGACGTGGACACTGGAGACGAAGGTCATAGGCGTCGTGATGACTGCGTCGCCGGGGCCGACGCCCAGCGCGGCCAGCGCGACGTGCATCGCCGCCGTACACGAACTCAGGGCGAGAGCCGCCGGAGCGCCGACCGCTTCCGCGAAGTCAGTTTCAAAACGCCTGACCTTCGGCCCCGTCGTAATCCAGTCCGAGCGGAGCGTATCAACGACTTCGGCGATCTCCTCCTCGCCAATCAGCGGCGGCGAAAAGGGTAGAAAGGTGTCTCGCATGTTGGTGTTCGAGTTTCGCTAGCGGCTCTTGGTCTCGCCCTTGTAGTCTTCCGGGTAGTAGACGCCACGGCGCAGGAGCACGGCGGCGCAGCCCTTCAGGAAAATCTCCGCGTCGAGCCTGAGCGAGCGGTGATCGACGTAGTAAACATCCAGCTCGGCCCGCCTGTGCCAGGAGAGCGCGTTGCGGCCGTGGATGAGCGAGAGACAGACCATGCCCGGTTTGACTTCGAGCTTGCGCCTCATCAGATCGTCGTACAGCTCTAACTGTTCGACGAGGTCCGGGCGCGGCCCGACGACGCTCATCTCGCCCTTGAGCACGTTGAGCAGTTGCGGAATCTCGTCCAGCGTGTAGTCGCGCAGCACGCGTCCGGCGCGCGTCAGGCGGGGATCGCCCGCGCCGACGAAGGCCGAGCCGTCCGGGTTACGCACCGCGGGCGCGTCGCGGCGCATCGTGCGAAACTTGTAGAGCGTGAAGGGCACGCCCCCCTTGCCCAGCCTCGGCTGCCGGAACAGGACAGGCCCCGGCGAACTTAACTTGACGACCACGCCGATCAACACCGCGAGCGGCGCGAGCACGACTAGCGCGAGCGAGGCCGCGACTAAATCCACCGCGCGCTTCACGAACAGCGAAAGCTTTTCCGACCTACGGGCCTTTGACACCTCGGCTACCCTTTCCGCACCTCAAGGACAGACTGGAAGACTTCGGCTGCATGGAGTCCCACCATCGCGCCGTTACGCAAGGCCATGTAACGCATCGCCTCAACGGAGCGCGGGTGCGGATAGGCGCGCACCTCCGTCTCGTAAACCTGCATCGCTTCGAGCTTCAGCTCAAGCGTCTCGGTGATGTCGGAGTAGACGTTGAACTGCTGCGCGCCCCGGCCAGCGTGCGTCAACGTGTCCACCGAGTAACAGAGGAGGCGCTCGAAAGACGGAAGGCTGAAGGGCCTCGCCGCCACGGCCGCCGCCTCGTAGGCGACGCGGTGGTCGCTGTTGAGGTCCGCGAAGTGGTGCGTGTAGATGACGTGCGGCTCGACCTCGCGCGCCACACGCTCGACGAAGCGGTTGACTTCGAGGACGGGTGTCGCGTCGAGCCGCTGGTCTGGGAAGTCTCCCGAAAAGAGTTCCCTAGCCCCCAACACCTCCGCGGCCTGTCGCGCCTGCCGCTTCTTCAGAGCGATCTTGTCGTCCTCGCCGGGGAACTGCACGCTCGCCCCTTCGGTCAGGATGGCTATGAAAACATGGTCGCCCCTGGCCGCGTGCGCGGCTATCGTTCCGCCCGCCCCGATCACCTCGTCATCCGGGTGCGCGGCGACGACGAGAATGTTTTTGTTCGCCATCGTCAAGACCTCGCCGCTTCGCCCATGTCCGAGCACGTCTCACGCCTGTACGCGGGGAGCTTTTGTGCCAACAACTCGTCGTAGCAGGCGCGCAGCCTCTCAATCACCTTCGACACGTCGAAGCTCTCTTCCGCGAGCGTGCGCCCCTCGGCCCCGAGTCTGTGTGCCAATTCCGCGTCGTCCAGTAAGAGTTCTATCTTCTCGGAGAGCGCGCGGCTGTCTCTGGGTGGAACCAGGTAGCCGTTGCGTCCGTTGACGACCGCCTGCCTGCAACCTGAAACGTCGCTCGCCACCGTCGGCTTCGACATGGCCGAGGCTTCCATCAGGCTGCGCGGGAAGCCCTCGCGGTAGGAGGGCAGCGCCACCACGTCCATCAGCGCGTAGAGTTCGGGCATGTCGTCTCTGGACTTGAGGACGAAGACCCTCTCTTCAATCCCCAGGTCAGTCAGGATGGAGAAGTCAACGGGGTCGCGCTCGCTCTCAAGCGGGACCCCGACGGTCACGAAGGAGACGCGCTCGCGCTCGCGGCAGATTTTTTGGGCCGCCTCGAAAAACTCCCTGTAGCCTTTCTCCCAGACGTAGCGCCCGACCATGCCGACCACCTTGTGATCTTCCGGGATGCCGAGTTCCCTCTTCTTGGCGAGCGCGTGCTGGAGCGTGAACCGCCCGGCGTCGAGGCGCGCGAGGTCTATCCCGTTGCCGAGGAAGCCGACCTTCCCGCGCCGGTATATCCTCTGCTCGACGGCGACGGAAACGTCCTCGGCGCTCTGCGAGAGGACGCGGTCGGAGAAGAGGCCCGCGACGCGCGCTATAGTTTTGAAGAGCGATTTTTTGAAGCCCGTCTGCCCGAGGAAGATCAACCCGTGGTTCGTATAGAGGCGGACGGGCGCGCGCGCGAGCCACGCCGCGAGCTGGCCTAGAAGCTCTATCTTCGGCGTGTGCGTGTGGACAATGGTGTACTTTTCGCGGCGCATGATTTCCAGGAGCTGCCGCAGGAGCTTGAGGTCGGCCGCGGGGCTAATCTCGCGCGTCACGTTGATGCGGTGTACCTTGAATCCCTCGGCCTCGAACCCCGCGACGAGCGGCCCGTCGGCGCACATCGCGTGTACCTCGAAGCCGTCGGCCTTCAGGGCGCGCAACTGCGGCAGGAGGAAACTGATTCCCAAATCCAGCGACGAAATGTGAACGACTTTTAACTGCTCGCGCATTTCTCTAATTGTCCGTGACGCGCTCTTCGCAGAAGCGGCCGAGGTCCGCCATCGTCATCACCTGAAGCAGCCCTTCGTCGCGCCGGCGGGCGGCGTGGCTCAGGATGCGTTCGAGGACGTAGAACATCTTGTCAGTGTGGAAGCACAAGTTTTCGGTCGGGTGAAATGACAAGTGAAAGAGCGACCTCTGTTTGATGGCGCGCTCGATGCCGCGGACCCCTTTTGTGATCCGCGAACGGACGGGGATGAGGCGGCGCGCGCCGTCCATTGACTGCAAGAACATTGAAACGGGCGCGACCCACAGCCCCGAAGGAGATTTTTCCGGCAGGCCGCACCTGGGCGTCACCGCCAGCACGTCGTCGAGCACGTGGCCGGCGCGGCGCAAGGTCCGGCTGCGCAGCCGCGTGAACCAGAAGGGCATCGCCCCGCGCGTGACGCTGAAGCCGTGCCGCCGCAGCACGTCCAGGTGGCCCAATTCGTTCCTGGGGTAGACGAACGACTCCATCTTCAAATTGAAGTCGCGCGCCAGCTCCACGCACTTCCCGACCTCGGCTTCGGCCACTTCCGGCGTGCAGCCTGGGTCGCTGAAGATGACGTGCGAGAAAGAGTGGCTGCCCACGTCGTGACTGGGCTCGGCTGCCAGAATCTTTTCCACCATGTCGCGCCCGTACCAGAGCGGCTCCGCCCGGAAATCCTTGCAAGGGTCGTGGGCGTACCAGTCACCATCGAACCAGGAGTGGCGTGGGCGCGGCATGTCCGGGTGCTTCACCCCATCGTGCGCCTCGCAGCGATCCAGAAAGAGGTGGCCGAGCGTCGCCCACGTCACACTCACGTCGTATTTGCGAAAGAGCGCAAGCAGGCGGTCAACGATTGTCCGGGTCGCGTCGAAAGCGCCGCCATCGCGCTCGAAATGCGCGATGAACCTCCGGTGCTTCCCCGAATCGAAAGAACCCCACAACAACTCGAAGTCGAGCGAGATAGTGAAGACTGCCTTGTCGAACATCTGTCCAATCATCACGTCAGAACATCACGTACATGAAGGGTGAAACGTCTTCCGACTGTTCTTCCCGCTCGCCCATCTCTTCGGCCAGCGCGAGCAGCCGGGGGGCTAGAGCGGCGAGTTCTTCATGCCCTTCGCTGGCCCAGAGCGCGGTTAACTCTTTGACGAAGTCGGCGAGCGATTCGGCGGCGCGCAGCTCGAAATCGGCTGCGGCCATCACGCGGCGCGGCGGCTCGACGTAATAACTTTCCGCACGCGGGTCGGCCCCCAGCGGGAAGAACGACTTCGCACGGTCGCGCTCGCGCACCGCCAGCGGCGACAGAAGATCGTTGAAGAACTCGGCCGCCAGGATGTCTTGATCTTCAGTCAAGCTCATATTCCGTCCTCCAGTCCCGCGCCTCTGCGAAGTCCGGCTGCAACGCCTTCCACAGCAGACAGTCCTCCATGACCAGCAAGTCCATCCCGGTTCTCATGAAACAGCGGTACGCGTCCTGCGGGCTGCACACAATCGGCTCGCCGCGCACGTTGAACGAGGTATTGACGACGACCGGGCAACCCGTCAGCGCGTCGAACTCCTTGAGCAGTTGATAAAAGTCAGGCTTGTCGTCGGCGTTGACGGTCTGGACGCGCGCGCTGTAGTCAACGTGAGTGACCGCCGGGATGTCCGAGCGGGGCCGGTTGATGACCTCCAGCATGTCGTCACTCGTGCCGCCCTCGAAACCTTCCCAACTCATCTCGCGGCGACGACTCTCGCGCACAGGCGCGACCAGGAGCATGTAAGGACTCTCCTTTTCCAGCTCGAAATAGTCGCTCGCCCGTTCGGCCAGGACCGCGGGGGCGAAGGGGCGGAACGACTCGCGGTACTTAATCTTGAGGTTCATAGTGGACTGCGTCTCACGGCGGCGCGGGTCGCCGAGGATGGAGCGCGCGCCGAGCGCACGCGGCCCGAATTCCATCCGACCGGCCATGTAGCCGACTATTTTGCCATCTGCAATCGCGCGCGCAATCACACGCGCCCGCTCGCCTGCGTCGGCGATTCTCGTGTAGGGGTAGCCGCGCCGGTCCAGAAAGGCGCGCACCTCGGCGCTGCTGTAAGCCGGCCCTAGATAGCTCCCCTTCTGCGAATCGCGCCCCGAAGAATTGAGTTTGCGCGGCTCGTCGAAATATTGATGGTGCGCGAGGAGCGCCGCGCCGACGGCGTTGCCGGCGTCGCCCGCGGCGGGCTGAATCCAGAGGTCTTCAAAAATCCCCTCGCGTAAGATTCTGCCGTTCGCCACGCAGTTCAGAGCCACGCCCCCGGCCAGCGTCAGGTTCTTCGAGCCGGTCAGACGCCTTGCGTTGTGTGCCAATTTCAGCATGACATCTTCGAGCACCGCCTGGACTGAAGCGGCCAAATCCATCTCGCGCCTCGTGATTCGCGCTTCGGGCCGGCGCGGCGGGCCGCCGAACAGCTCGTCAAACGCCTCGTTCGTCATGACGTTGCGCTCAAGGAAGCCGAAATACTCCGTGTTGAGGCGGAATGAGCCGTCGTCTTTCACGTCAATCAGGCGCTCCCTGATGCGGCCTGCGTAAACCGGCCGGCCGTAGGGCGCGAGCCCCATCAGCTTGTACTCGCCGGAGTTGACCTTGAAGCCGCAGTAATAGGTCATCGCGCTGTAGAGCAAGCCCAACGAGTGCGGGTAGCGAATCTCTTTGAGCAGCTCTATCCGATTCTCGCGCCCGTGCCCGAGCGTCAGCGTCGCCCACTCGCCGACGCCGTCCACTGTCAGTATCGCCGCTTCCGCGAAGGGCGAGGGGTAAAAGGCGGCGGCGGCGTGGGCCTGATGGTGGTCGCTGAAGAGAAGGCGCGCGTCCGCGCCGAGTGTGCGGCGCACGTGCTCGCCCACGACCGCCTTGACGCCGAGAAACGACCTGGCGGCTTTCGTCCACTGTTCGAGTCCCTGCGGGGCGACCGTCAGGAGGTTCTTCATCAGCCGGTCGAAACTGAGCAAGGGGTTGTCGTAGAAGACGACGGCGTCCAGCGTACACGCATCGATGAAGGCTTCTTCCAGGCAATAGTTGATCGCGCGCTCAGGGAAACGCGGGTCGTGTTTCTTGCGCGAGAATCGCTCTTCCTGCGCGGCGGCGATGATCTCCCCGTCCCGTATGATGGCCGCCGCCGAGTCGTGATAGAAGGCCGAGATGCCCAGTATCGTTTTACCCATAAAATTTATGAGTGTCTGGCAAGTCAGACTCACCGCAGAGACGCAGTGCCAGCTTAGAGGTTGCGCAGAGGCTTGAGTCAACTCTCTGCGCCCCCTCTAAGCTGGCACTGCGTCTCTGCGGTGAGCCTCATCTTTCCACACACTCAACTTCAAATTAAACCACTACCTTTTCTCTCGAATAATTCTTTCGACCGCGGGCGCGAGCGACGCGGCCAGCGCGGCGTGGCCGGCGGGCGTCAGGTGTACGTCCTTTTCAAAGCGAAAGCTGCGGCGCTCCGACGGCGCGTGGCTTTGAAAATCGGGCAGCGGGTCGTGCAGCCGGCAGCCGGTCGCCTCCGCCACTTCACGGAAGCGCGCCTGATAGTGTGTCGGGTCACTGCTTCCTTCGATGAAAGGGAAGAGCGGGATCGGCATCAGTATCACCGGCGCGGGGCTCCGATTGATCCATTCTTCGAGGATGGCGCGCATGACGAGCCAGTTCGGGTTGTCGGGCGTGCGGTAGTCCGGGACGGGCTGGAAGCGCGTGACTTTCTGTGCCAGGTCGCGCACACCCAAACGCTTCGCCAACTTCCGCAGGCCAGCGAAGGGCAGCCCCCAGTCAACACGCTTCGACTCGTCGGCGCTCATCAACGACCTCTCGATGGGCTCTTTCGCAACTGGCACATTTCTCAGAACCAACCCGCCCGCCTCAAGCGCGTAGTAGGGCTTGGCGTAGATGACCGTCTCGCCGTCCTCGTTGATGTAGGGGCGGAAGTGTGCGGCCACGCGCCCTATGTTTTCGACCGTCACGCCCAGTATCAAGAGGTCGTGCTCGATGCCTGCGGCGAACTCCTGGTAAGCGAGGTAGTGTTGATCGGTCCCTGTTCCAGGCAGGCCGAAGTTGTAGACTTCGAGGTTCGGAATCCTTCGCTCAAGCTGGTCGCCATACCTCTGGCCGTTCGAGACGCCGTCGCCGGCCGTGAACGAATCGCCGAACAGCAGCACGCGAGCCATCCCTTCCCGCCTCTTCGTCTCGAACTCGTGGTCGCAGCGGAAGCCGTGCTCGTTGACCTTGATGAGATAGCCGACGTTCTCACTCGGAAGAATGACCCTCGACTTGATGCCGGGGATGAACGTGTAACCGATAGTCGGATGATGCTGAGTCACTGACCGCCACATTTGAATGCCTTGTCCTTCAGCCTGTAAGCTCGCGGTAAAGTTCTGCCGTCTCGTTAACCATGCGCTCGGTCGTGAACGCCTCGCGCACGCGGCGGGCCGCGCTCTCACCCATCTGCCGCCTCGTCGCCGTCGGCGCTTCGAGCAGACGCAGGATGGCCTGGGCCAAAGCCTCCGGGTCCGCAGGGGGAACCAGGAGTCCAGTCTCGCCGTCCAGAATCTGTTCACTCGTGCCCGCCACGGCGGTCGCCACGGTCGGCTTGCCGCAGTACATCGCTTCGAGCACCGAGCGCGGCAGCCCTTCGCCGCTGCGCACCTCAATCACCTCGCCGCCGATTTTCAACTGCTCGCGCTCGACCGTCGGCAGGACGACGAGGTCTGCGAGTCGGTAATAAGGAAAAGGGTTCTGCTGCCAGCCCAGGAAGTGGAAGTTGTCCAAATGGTACTCGGCAATCAGCCCCTGCAAATAGTTGACGTAATTCTTGTCGAACAGGTCTCCGACGCACAAAAAGACTGGTTGCGGAGCGGTCGTCTGCTGACGGACGAGGCGCGCGGCGGCCAGCAGGTGGTGATAACCCTTAAACGGCGTCACGGCGGCGATGGTGGTGATGACCGGCCGACCCTGCTCTTCGACAAAAGGCAGCGACAGCTTCGCGCCATTGGCTTCGGGGACGGCCTCGTCGTCAATCCCGTTATAGATGGTGCGGCATTTTTTCCGTGACCGCGGCGCGATCTCTTCTCTGAGCGCCTCGGCCACCAGAATGATGGCCGTCGCCAGAGACTCGGCGGCCCGTTTGACTGCGCCCCCGAAGGGCAACAATTGACCGCGGACGTGCCACACGACTGTTTGGCCCAGCAGGCGCGGCACGAAGCCCGCGAACAGAAGCGACCGCACAGAGTTGCAGTGCAGGACCGTTGCGCCCGCCCGCTTCATCTCGCGCCTGACCTTGAAGCTGTAGGGCAGCATCTGGGTGAAGAAAATTTTGAGCGCCGAGAGCCTGGACATGCGCAAGAGGTGCTGGCCGTAGCGCGTGAGCATCGGCGGCCCCGGAATGATGCGGACGGGGACGCCCGCGCGCCTGTAGGCTTCGCTGCAACGCCCCTCGGCCGGGAAGCAGACCAGCGGCTCGACGCCGACCGCCGGCAGACGCCTCACCAGTTGCAGCAGACTCTGCTGCCCCCCACTGATGCGGTCGTACTCCGCAACCATGAAGAGGACTCGAATCGGTTTTGTATTCTGAGGCTTCACCTTTGAATTTCGGATTGGAAGAACCGTTCAACCCTTTGCGTCTTACGTCTTTCTTTAGTTGCGCCTTTGCGTGAACGGCTGTTTCGCGCAAAGGCGCAAAGTAAAAACGTAAGGCGCAAAGGGTTGAGTCTCCTCTTTATCAATCCGCAATCAACCTAACACCCTGCGCGCCGCAGTTGAAAAGTAAGTCCACCGCCGACAGATTTGGCACAAAGCCGCTCTCCTTCATGAAGAGTTGCTCGTAGGTCGGGTGATTGAAGTCCTGGACGACGATCTCGATTCCCGCCTGCCGGAATGCCTCTTTGTCCAGGTACGTGCTGCCGGTCCTGCCAGAGTAGTAGGCGCTCGCGCCGAGCGCCTTGCAGATGTTGAGGACGAGTTCCGATTTGTGTCCGCTCACCGCGATGTCTGAAGCCAGGACCCATTTCCGCTCGACGCCGAGCGCGCGCGCGACCAGCTCGATTCCCGCCACGTTGAGGTCCGCGAGTCGCACCCACGGCCGCCTGTAAAAATCCTCGAACAGCGGGGCGAACGTCTCGAAGTGCGCGGCCCTCGCGTAACACGAACGGAGCGTCTTCCAGTGCTTCGCCTGCCAGTCATTGCCCGCAACCTCTACCTCGTTCAGCTTCTGCGGGAAGCGGCGCACGACAGGCACGGTCAACCACTGCGCCCCGCCAGCCCCCTTCACGCGGTTGCGGTTCTGGAAATCCCCTTTCGAGAACTGCACGTCGTCGAGCAGCACGAAGAGGTCCGCGCGCAGCATCTTCTCGAAGAACCCTAGCCAGGGGAGGTGCTCCGGCTGGTGTATCGCTACGAGCATGAGCGTCTAAACGCCTACGCGGGCGGCCGTCTCTTGCAAAGCCGCGACCACGCTTTTCACGTCCTCTTCGGAGACGACGGCGTGGACCGGCAGGCAGACCTGCTTACCGAGCACCGCCTCGGCCTCCGGGAACTGTCCGGCGTAACAACCAAGCTCCCGCTGAAAGACAGGGTGCAGGTGGCACGGCGGGTCGTAGATGGAGCCCAGCTCGACCTGATATTCGTCGAGCATGATCTGGCGCAGCTTCCTCTTGTCAATTCCGTCGCCTAGCATCACCGGAAACTTGTAGTAGGCGTGGCGCAGGTTCTCCGCATACGTCGGCACACTGATCCAGTCAACTTCCTTAAGCTCCCTCTCGTACCATTCGACCACGCGACGCCTGTGCTCGACGCTTTCGTCCAGGCGCTTTAGTTGGTAGACGCCGAGCGCCGCGCTCAACTCGTCCATGCACCAGTCGTTGCCGAGGTTGACGATTGATTCGAGGCTTTCGCCCTGCCCGTGATGGCGCACGGAGCGGGCGTAAGCGGCCAACTCTGCGTTGTCGGTCGTAATCATCCCGCCCGTCCCCGTCGTCATAATCTTGGTCGGGTAGAAGGAGAAGCAGGCGGCGTCCGCGAGGCTGCCCGCCGGGCGGTCGTCAATCGTCGCGCCGTGCGCGTGCGAGGGGTCTTCGATGAGGAAGAGGCCGCGCTCGCGGCACTCTTCGCGCAGCCGGTCTATCTCCGGATAAACGAGTCCGGCGATGTGTACGACGATGATGCCCGCCGTCTGCGAGTTGATGCGCTTGATGGCGTCCGACGTGTCGAGGCAGAAGGTTTGGGGGTCCATGTCTGCGAGGACGGGAGTCCCGCCCGCGTACATGACGGCCTTGACGCACGAGGCGAACGTGTTGGTCGGGACGATCACCTCGCGCCCCTTGACGCCAAAGAAGCGCATGACGATCTCCAGCGCCGTCGTGCAGGAGTTGACCGAGACGGCGTGGCGCGTGCCGACGTAGTCGCGGAACGAGTCTTCAAACTCGCGCGTGTTCTCCCCGAAGATCAGACGCCCGCCACGGATGATTCGTTCGAGGCGCGCGAGCAGTTGCGGCACGTCCTCGTCGTGGAAAAAGGGGCGCGCGCCCGCGACCTTCCGGCGCGCGGCCGTAGCCTGTTCACTCATCTTGAACTTCTCCTCATGCTCCGACTTCCTGCCCGGCCCAGCGGGCGATCATCTCTTTCATCCCGGCCTCGATGGAGACGCGTGGCCGCCATCCCAACTCGCGCTCGACCCGCGCGGTCGAGAGCCAGCGGTCGGGCCAGATTTTACCGGGCGGCGCGGGCGCGAACTCGACGGCCGTTTCCCTGCCCGTCTCGGCCCAGGCCACGCGGGCGGCCAATTGTGCCAGTTCCCGAACTGAGACCGGCTGCCCACCGCCCAGGTTGTAGATAAAGTTGCGCTCCGCGGGCGCGCAGAGCGCCGACTCGTAAGCCCGGCAAACGTCGTCCACGTGGACGTAATCAATCAACTGCGCGCCGTCTCCGAAGACACGGAGCGGCTTGCCCTGCGCTATCAGCTCGACGAACTTTGCGGCCACGCCGCCCGACAAAGAGAAGAGGCCGCTGCCGTAGCCGTAGACGTTCGACAGGCGAAATATCTGGTAGCGGCCCGTGTCGACGATCAAGCTCTCGGCCGTCGTCTTGAGCGCGCCGTAGAACTCGTCCGGCCGCGCTTCCGTCTCCTCGGTCAAAGGCATCGGGCGCGCGTGATAAGTTCCGTAGACCGCGATGGTCGAGGTGAAGATAAAACGCGGGACGTTCTGCCGACGCGCCTCGCCGAGCAGTAAGTTAGTGCCGTGGACGTGCGTCAGCAGGGCGCGCGTCGGGTCCGACAAACAATCCGCCTCGCCGCCCGTCCCCGCCGCGTGTATGACGGCGTCCGCGCCGCGCACGGCCTCGCGCAGCAACTCGACATCGGTGATGTCGCCCGTGACGTACTCGACCTCGCCTCCGATTTTTTCACGCAGCTCTGGAAAGCGACCGCCGTGGCCGAAGCAGACGCAGCGGTGCTTGGCCGCGAGATATTTAAGAAGCGCGCTGCCGAGAAAGCCGCCGCCTCCGACGATTAAGATTCTCATAAAAGCTTCGTCTTCAGCCGGGTGATGACTTCCGCCGCGTTCTGCGGTTCGTCGCCTTCGAGCTGCACGCGCTTCAGGCGCAAGATGCCGTCGCCGGTCAGTACGTTGACCCCTGCGCCGGGGATGATGCGCTCGACCTTGCCCGGAATGCTGCCGACGTAGCGGCGCGGCTCGCTTTCAAGCTCCGACGACCAGACAGTCAGCTTGCGCCCGTCCAGCATCGTGTAAGCGCCGGGGTACGGGCTGGTCAGCCCGCGAATCAGGTTGAAGATCGCGCGCGTGGGCTGTGTCCAATCAATGTGTCCATCTTCGGGGCTGCGCCAGATGGCGTACGTCGCCTGCGCATTATCCTGCCGCCTTCTGGGCGCTGTGCCTTCAACCAGGCGCGGGAGATTTTCTTCGAGCATCCGCTCGACCGTCGCATTGAGCCACGCGTCTATCGTGGCGGCGTCGTCCGCGTCCGTAATCAATCGTTCGCGCTGGTCTATGATGTCGCCCGCGTCAACCTCTTCGGCGGCGTAGAACATCGTCACGCCCGTCTTCTCCTCGTCGTTAATGAGCGGCCAGTTGACGGGCGCGAACCCGCGATACTTCGGCAGGAGCGAGGCGTGAAAGATAATCACGCCGCGGCGCGCCGAGTCTAATAGCCGGCGGGGGATCATCGTGCGCCACTTGATGGCGAAAATGTAGTCTAGATTAAGCGCCTCCCACGGGCCGCCGCCGGGCCGCCCGACGGTCGCGGCCTCGAAAAACGCCACCTCGCGCCGCTCGCATAGCTCCCGTATGCGGTCCAGGTACTCGCCCTGCGGCGGCTCGACGCGATAGCTGACGACGGCGCAGACGGTCAACGCGTCCGCTTCGAGGACCCGCTGCAAACAGCGGTAGCCGATTTCGCCCGCGCAGAGGAGCGCCACCCTGGTTCTGCCGCTAGTCTTCATCTGATCTCACGGACGCGTTCGGCGCGACGGTGGAAAGTCTCCTTCATCTGCTCGTAGATGAACCTCGCCATCACCTGATTGCCCTCCTTCGTGTAATGGAGGTAGTCGATGAAGACGGTCCCCGCGTGAGTCTTCAACGGGTCGAGCGGGTTGAGGAACCGGACGCCCCGCTCCTGGCAGAACTCCGCGAGGCGGTCGCGCGCGTAAAAATTAAAATCTATCTCCTCCTGGTTCGGCCCCCTGTGAATCTTGTCGTAGACCTCTTGTTCCCTGTCGCTGAACGGCCTGATTCCGCCGAGGTGGCGCAGGAAGTATTCCCAGAAGAAGGCCACTTCCTGGTCTTGACGCCTGGCGGCCGCGACCAGCGCGTCCGCGTACCCTAGATATTCCTTGAGGTAGAGGTCGCACTCCTCGCGGTCGGCGTAGGTCTTGACGCTTGTCCTCTTCCCGGCGAATGACCACCGCTGGCTGAGCGCGAAGGCGTCGTCAATCAAGCTCGTCAGACCTTTCTTCGCCAACGCGACGCTGGCGAGGTTCTCTTCCGCAAACAGCAGCGCGTGTTCGGAGAGCGCGAGGAAGGTCCGGCGGTTGGCCGCGCGGTCGAACTCCAATTTCCAGGCGTGGTCGGGCTGGACGCCGTACTCTCGCCTGTAGACCTCACCCCGCTCCGGCATAGAGACGTTGAAATTGTTGGCGCTGCCGAAGACGATGACCACATCTGGGCTCCAGTGCGCGTACTCGGCCAGGTAGCCCTCGCTAACCTCGACGATGCGGTTGAAGTTGACGGCGGCGTTGATGACTTCGACATTCAAGCCGGCCAGGGCTGGGTCGGCGCGCAGCTCCTGTTCGAGAAACTGCGCGACGGTCGCGTCACTGTCCACACGCTCCGCGTCCAGGACGTGCGTGCTGGCGATGCCTGAATAAAGAGTTGACCCGCCGAGCATCATCACGCGCAGACTGTTCTTCGGCTTCGCGCGCGTGAAGTCCTGCACGTTGCGGAAACCGTTCCGGTTGTGATGAAAGCCCGGCAAGGTCAGCTCAGGGTTGTTGCGCACCAGGCCGTAGGGCGACCAGACCTGCTTGTGAAAAGAGCGGAACCGCTCGCCCACCCAGAAGTAGACGTAGACCTGGCACGCCAGCTCGACGACGAGCAGGGAGAGAACGAGCAGTCCGAAAATACGTCCCCAACGAATCGGCTGAACGGTTGACGCCTCAGTCATCAGAACCTGCCGTAGATAAACTTCTCGGCCGGAAACTCCACCGCGATGCTCGTGAAGACGAGCAGCAGACCCAAAACTAAAATCCCGACCAGCTTAAAGAAAATGTGCCATTCCCTGCGGGTCAGAAGCGCCTTCAACCGCCGCCGAAAGATGAGCGCGCAGGCGGCGAGACAGACGACGAGCAGCGCCGCTATGACGAGCGACTTGATATCTCTGGACGTGATGACCTGAAGCGCCAGCATCTATCTACTGAAAATCATTCCCGTGGGCAGCGCGAAGAAGATCCAGCCGAGCGAGACGAAACAGAACGTCAGGAGCACACTCAGGCCACGCCCCAATGGCTCGGCGTAAGGAAACAGCGGCTCGCCTTTTCTCTTCAGACGCCGCTGGTAAAAGTCGTAGGCGACAATCCCCAGGCCGTGATAAAGCCCCCAGAGCAGAAAGTTCAACGTCGGCCCGTGCCAGTAGCCGCAGAAGAGAAACGTCAGGAGCAATGACGCTATCAAAATCGCGCGGCCCCGCCGCCCCGTGGCCGCTTGCAGGTTTCTTGAGATGGGGACAAAGACGTAGCTCATCAACACGCGGCTGAACGTTATGTGCCAGCGCTGCCAGAACTCGCGTATGTTGCCGGCCGCGTACGGATAGTTAAAATTCTCCGGCGTGTGGATTCCCGCCAGCCGCGAGGTCGCAATCGCCAGGTCGCTGTAGCCGGAAAAGTCCGCCCAGATGACGACCGAATAGGCGAAGCTGCCGACAGTGAAACGGCGCACGCTCACCACCCCTGACTCACGGACGGCCTCCAGGCTGACGGGCAGAAAGAGCGCGGCGATGAGCTTAATCTTGACGAAGCCCAAGAGGACGCGAAAGACCACGTCAACCAGGGCCTCGCCGTCGAGCCCGAGGGGACGGCGCACAGTCTCTTCAAACTCATTATAGAAATGCATCGGCCCGGCGACGTAGGCCGGGAAGAAGAGGAAATAGGCCAGCGCCACGAAAGGGTCAACGCGCTCGATGCGTCCGTCATGATAATCACGAATCAGCGTCCAGGCTTTAATCAGATAAAACGAGAACCCTACGAAATAGAGGATGCTCAGGGGCGTCCACCCCAGGGCCACCGCCTGTTTCCCAGACGCCCACGGAATGAGCACCGGCAGAAAGACCAGGAACGAAGCCAGGTACGAACGCTGCGCGGCCAGCCCGCGCGTCCACCTGAGGCCGACGACAATCCACAGGGTAGTTGCGACGAGAAAGAGAACCCATAACGGATTGAGTTTGACGACGAAGACGAGCGCGATGACGCTGACGATTGCCAGCGTCAATGCCCTGGTTCTGACCTGCCCTTTGGAAGTGATGTGGAAAGCGGCCGCCGTGACCAGTAGTAAGGCCCAAAACAATGGGGTCTCAAACATATTGTCGGGTCGGTTCTACTTTCCCTCTTCAGAACAAGACTCAACCCTTTGCGCCTTTGGTTTTTCTTTAGTTGCGCCTTTGCGTGAACGGCTGTTTCGCGCAAAGGCGCAAAGAGAAAACTAAAGGCGCAAAGGGGTGAGTGAATGAGTAGCTTGACGAGTTCTGCTCATCAAATCCTGATCTTATTCTTTCGCGCCCACCAGCGCAGGACGAACAGAATCCAGAGCTTCTCCGAATGGTCGCGCCTGTTCTGGCAGTGTTCGTCGTAAAGCTCTTGGATCATCGCGTCGTTGAGGACGCCGCCGCCCGTGGGCGGAGCGATGGTATCTAAAAATATTTCCCGCAGCTCCCGCTTGAGCCACTCGCTGACGGGAATCTCGAACCCGGTCTTGGGGAGTTTGAGCAGGTGCGGCGGCAGCAGGTGTTTGAACGTCTCGCGCAGCAGATGTTTTTTGCGGAACCAGTTGACCTTCAATTTGCCTGGGATGCGGAAGGCGCGCTCGACAACACGGTAGTCCAGAAACGGCGAGCGCACTTCGAGGCCGACCTTCATGCTCATCATGTCCACTTTGGTCAGAATGTGGTCGGCCAGCTTGATCTTCGAGTCCACGTAGAGCATCGGGTTGATGTGATCCTGGGCGAGCCGCGGCTCCTCGTAATAGCCGCGGTACATCTGTTCCGCCAAATCGAGCGACAGCACACGGAAGGCCGGGTCGTAAATACTTTCGGCGGGCACGTCGTTGAACTTGTTCGTCAGGCGGAAGAAACGCTCTGCCGGCCCGCCGTCGAGCGCGCGCACGAAGCGCTGTGTGCGCCGGATGTTCCGCGCCAGCAGCGAAGCGTCCGAAGCGCGCAGGCTGAAGACCGCCGGCTCGAACAGGCCCTTCCTGAAAAGTTTGGGAACGCGCATGTAGATGTCGGCCAGCGGCTCCAGCAGGTAGGCGCGGTAGCCCGCGAAGATTTCGTCCGGCCCGTCGCCGGAGAGCGCGACGGTGACGTTGCCGCGCGCGAGTTTTGAAATCAGGTACGTCGGCAGGACCGAAGAGGTGGCGAACGGCTCGTCGCAGTGATCCAGGACTTCGGGAATGGTGTCCCTGACCAGCTCGGCCGTCGCCAGCAGCTCGTGGTGCTCGCTCCCCAGGTACTCGGCCGTCCGGCGCGCGGAGGCCGACTCGTCGTAGCCGTGCAGCGCCCCTTTGGCCTCAAGGAAGCCGAGCGTGAAGGTCTTGATGCGCGAGCCGGAGAGCCGCGACATCAGCGTCGCCACCACGCTCGAATCAATCCCGCCGCTCAAGAGCACGCCGAGCGGCACATCGCCCACCAGGCGCAGGCGGACGGCGTCCTCCACCAGCTCGAACAAGTCACGCTTGATCGAACTCAAGTTCCCGTTGTGAGACGACGCGCCTCCGTTCGACTGCGGCTCGTACACGCCCGCGCCGTTGGCCCGCCCGAACACGTCCCAGTAAACCTGCTCCCGCAGCTGCCCGTCTTTCCAGACGAGGTAACTGCCGGGCGCGAGTTTCCGAATCGCCTTGAAGATCGTGTAAGGGTGCGGGATGACGCGGAACGTCAAGTAGAGATCGAGCGCCTCCCAGTCCAACTCGCGCGGCACGCCGTCGTGTTCGAGCAGCGCCTTGATCTCGGAGGCGAAGCCGAAATGTTCGTCCCACGTCGCGTAGTAGAGCGGCTTGACGCCCAGACGGTCGCGCGCGACGAACAGCTCGCGCTCGCGCTCGTCCCAGACGGCGAAGGCGAACATCCCGTTGAAGCGGTGCAGGCATTCAGGCCCCCACAGCGCGTAAGCTTGAAGCACGACCTCCGTGTCTGTGTCGGAGCGGAACGCGCGGCCGGCTTTTTCCAGCTCGCGGCGAATCTCTTTGAAGTTGTAGACCTCGCCGTTGTAGGTAATCCAGAAGCGGCCGTCCGCACTCGCCATAGGCATGTGGCCGCGCGCCGAGAGGTCTATGATTGACAGGCGCCGCGCGCCGAGGCCCACGGACGCGCGGCCGCTTCCGCCGACCCACACGCCGCCGTCGTCCGGCCCGCGATGGCGCAGGCGCTCGGTCATGGCTTCGAGTGTTGCTCTGTCTACAGGCTCGCCGCTAGTCGTGACGAGGCCCGAAATTCCACACATAATCTGCTGCGCTACCTTGTGACTTGCCCGAGCCTGATTAGTGAACGCTGGAGGAGGCTCCCCGGAAGACGGTTGCCGCGAAAATCCTCGCCCCGCGCGTCGGCGGCCCGTTCAACTTTTTCGCCCTTCAAATAGACCGTGTAGTGCCAGCGCTTCAGGTTGAGCAGGAGGAGCGACAAGTTCGGCCGCCCTTCGACCCAGCCACGCAGCCTTGCGGCGGGCGCGGCCGTCGTCGTGTGCGGCACGAACCAGGGCCGCCACTCGACCTGACTGAGCCCCGCGCGCTGCATCATCTGAGCGGCCTCGACGAACGTGTGCGGGCTGCGAAAGTTCCAATCCAGGATCAACTTCTTGCGGACGGACGGCAGGACCGCTTCGATGAACCGCGCGGGGTTTTCCACGTACATGAAGAACGCGCTCATGAAAGAGACGACGCCGTCGTACGCCTCTGCGACCTCGAAATGGTCTGTGTCGGCGACCTCGAAGCGGACGGCCGCCCCTTCCCTGTCGGCGCGCCTCTTCGCCTCCTCGATCATCCCCCGCGAGATGTCCACGCCCGTCACCTCAAAGCCCTCGCGTGCGAGCAGGCAGGAGAGCGCGCCGTCACCGCAGCCGAGTTCGAGGAGGCGGTCGCCGGGACGTAAAGCCGCGCCCCACTGCCGGACGAGCGCCGCGCGCCGACGCATGAACGCTTCGGGGTCGCCGTACTCCTTCTCGGACCAGCCGCGCGAGAGCGCCGTGAACTTCTCGGCTGTGAGAACCTTATCTTCCATTGCCTTGCCCCAGGCACAGCGCAGCCACCTCGCCGACCGTCATCATCTCCTGCCTGCGCCGCAACTGGCCCAGGAAGCCGTACCAGACTTTCCAGCGCAGCAGGTCGTAGTCGTGATTCATCACGAGTTGATAAAAACCGCGCTCGCCCATGAGCGCGGCCTTCCGCCTGCGCCTCAGCGGATGCAGGAACTGCGGGAGCGTCAGGTACTCCGTGTTCGGCAGCAGGACGAGCGAGCGTCCCTGAAATCCGCGGACCTCGGCGTTTTCGAGCCAGGGGTGCGGCGCTTCAAAATTATTCCGCTCCCAGGGGAGACGCGCCGAGCAGTCGTAAAGGAACCCTAGCTCCGCCAGCGTCTCAAACGCCGTCTCGGTCATCATGAAGTTGCCCGCGCAAAAACCTTTCGGCGTCGTCCCACACTCGCTGAGCCACTCGAAGTCGCGCGTGATGCACTCGCGGACGTTTCGGTCGCTGAGGTCGCTGCGCTTGTGCGGCCTCTCGGTGACGCTCCCGGCGTAGAAGTGCGTGTGCTGGCCGACCTCGTGCCCGCGCCCGGCGAGTTCCGTGACGCGCTCGCGGATGTTGCGGCCCGCCGCAACAGAGCGCAGCGGGTAGACGAGGAAAGTTATCTTCTTACGCCTCCTGTCCAACTCGTCCAGCGCCGATTGCAGGCGACGCCAGACGCGGTCGTCGTGCAGCTTCTCCGTGTGCAGACATAAAGCTTGCAGCGTCACACGGCCTCCGTGCTTCGTCCGCCACTCACCCCGGCAACGCCTACTTCCGCGACACTCAGGAACAACTCTTCGTACGCCCTCGTGATGGCCTTCGCGTCGAAATCGTGCGAACGCGCCCGCCCGCCGCGGGCGAGCCTCTTTCTTAACTCTTCGTCTCGGAGCACGCGCAAGATTCCGTCGGTCAAAGCAGTGGCGCTCGCGGGCGCGACCAGGACGCCGCTCTCGCCGTCGGCGATAATCTCTCCCGGCCCGAAGGGGCAGTCGGTCGCAACAACGGGGACGCCGCACGCCATCGCTTCGACGATGACGTTGCCGAACCCCTCGAAGAGCGATGAGAGGACGAAGAGGTCTGCCGCCGCCATGTACTTGAAAGGGTTTTGCTGAAAGCCGAGGAGCCGCACACAGTCTTTGAGCCCCAGGCGCTTAATCTTCTTTTCCAGAAAGGAACGCTGCTCTCCCTCGCCTATAATCCACAGGTGCGCCGGGACAGACTTGCGCACCGCGACGAGCGCGTCCAGCAGAGTCGAAAACCCTTTCATGGCTTTCAACCTTCCGCACGCCACGATGAGCGGGGCGTCGGGCAATTCTTCCGCGGGGATACTCTGGCGCGCGCCCTCCAAAACTTCCGCTTCGACGCCCGCGTTGTAGATCACCGTCATACGCTCACGCATTCTTGGCGACAGCGAGGCGAGGTCTGCGGCGACCCCTTGCGACAGGGCGACGATCTGGTCCGCCTTCGGGTAGAGGCGTGGGATGAGGCGCAGCATCAACCTTGAGACGGGGTGGCGCGAGTGGCCGTAGGCGATGGAGGGCGGCGTCTGCACGCCCAGCACGATTTTGGGCCGATTCGCTATGGCGCGCCCGGCCGTGACGTTGACGAGGTTGGCGAGGTCAATCACAGAGAAGATCAGGCCGGGGCGCTCGCGTCGAATAACCTGTCGCAGGGGTTTGATGGCCTGGAACATGCGGACGGTGGTCGAGCCAGCGCCTCTCCGATTCAAGTGATACTTCCTCACGTCCGCCGACAACTCGGATTCAAACTCGCCGCACGGCTTGACCAGCGCCAGCGAGACATCGAACTTCTCACGGTCTAAATGGTTGACGACTCGCAGCAGATGTTTTTCGGCCCCGCCGCCTCCGAGCGTCGAAGTGAAGAACAACACACGAAGCCTGCCTGACGGGCCGCCGGGCGCGAGCGGGGCGCGCGCGATGACAGATTCCGGTTCGGAGACTTGAGAGACCATCTCTTCTTAATTCCAACTCGAAAGGTCTAGCCCCAGCCCCTCGGCCAGCCTCTGATTGTAGGGCCGGAATTCCCGCTCCAACTCAGTCAGAGCCCGGCGGTCTTCGGGAGTCTTTTCGTTGCCCGCCCGCGCGGCTTGAGTCTTCAGATACACACCTTTCATCAAACCTCTGAGCGGCCCGCGCGGCACGAGGCGGTCGAGCCGCCTGACGCGGCGGTGCAGAGATGTGTGCCTGATGTTGAGGGTCTCGTTCCTCACAGGGAAGTCGTAAGCGTCGTAAAACGCCGGGTCAATACCGATGCGCCGGGCGAGGTCTTGCATAAAGGCGCGGGCGTTATTCTTCATCTCTTCAAACAGGAGCACGTGGACGCGGTTGCTACCGAAGCGCGCGACCCAGGCGGGCAGGTATTCGACGTAGCGGCTGTAGCGTATGTCGTTCCTCAGGACGTAGGCGCTCTCGCCCGCGTACTCATCTATCAGCGGGCTCGCCGGGTCACGCCTGACCTCGTCAACGAACCTTGAGAACGAGAGATCGCGCCGGACGTTCGCCAGGTTGTTTTTAGAATATTGAAAGGAGGAATAGACCCTCTCGGACGGTTTCCTGAGCACGAAGACGATTTGCGGCGTCTCGGGCAGCGCCGACAAGACTTCGAGCGCCGTCTGCTGATAGAGGTAGTGTGTGGTCGCCTCGAAGCGGATGCGGCAGCGGTCTGAGCCGTTGCCGCCGAAGTGTGAGCGGTAGCCTTCGAGGCCGTGGCGGTGGAAATTCGAATCCTTTCTCAGCAGCGGGTGTCCTTCGTCCATCAGGTAAAAGGTCTCTTTGACGATGGAGCCGCACGTCTCCGGGTGATCCGCGAGCCACTTGAAGAGAGAACTAGTTCCGCACTTGGGCGCGCCGGCGATGATCAGGTTCGGGAGCGTCATTGACTGGCCCTCCCCGTGAAGGACAAGGCCCCTGTGAGTCGCAGGAGGATGATTAACGGGACGACCAGCATCAGGCAGACGATGAGCGCCGGCGTGCTCGGGTCGAACGTGAAAAGCACGGTCAGATAGATGACGATGGCCGCCGGGTAGTGCTGGTACTTGACGAAGCTCTGCACCAGCCATTTGTGGAACGTGCCGAAAATAAAGAAGACGATGACGACGCCGGGGATGTGAAAATTCCAATAAGCCTCGCCGATGGGGCCGGGCGGCGTCCCCGAAGGCGAGTTGAAGAAAGTCTCCCCGACGAGGCCGCCGATCTGTCCGGGCTTGTCCGGCCACATGCTGCGCGGGATCGGGATGGTTAACACGGCCAGGTATGAACTGCCGTACAACAGGTCAACGTCGTCGGGGACGCGCGCCAGGATGGGCAGCAAGCCGCTGTTGGCCCAGGCGCGCTCGGCCGACTCGACGGCCCCTTGCTCGAAGTATTCCGCCAGCGACATCTCCTCGGTTTCCGAGCCCAGCGAAATGTCGCCCTTCCAGATTCTCGTCCTGAAATTGCCCAGGAAGCTGATGAGCACAACCCCCAGCACGCCGATCATCAATATCCTGGTCGGGGCGAATTTTTTCTCGCGCAGCATCCAGACCAGCATCCCGATGATGAAGAAAGTGACGGTCGTCCCGCGCGACCCCGTCGCCAGAAAATTGATGAGGATGGAGACCAGCGCACACACCCAGAACAGCGGCTGGTAGACGGCCCCACGGACGAGCGCGAACCAGAGGAGCGAGGCGAGCGCCGCACATTTAATCAGGATGATCCAGTAGTATTCGCCGGCCAGCGCCTCGTGCCGCCCGTCCTGCCACGACAACAAGTGTGCTTCCAGTCCGCCGTTACTTTCCACGTAGAGCCAGAACACGATGACGGAGAAGATGACGACGACGAACGCCTTGACGGGCAAGTTTCGAGGCTGGCGGAAATGGTCCCGCGGAACTTTCAAGTTCGGGCCGAACCAGAAGCCGAAATAGTAAGCCAGGGTGCTGATGGCGTGAAGGGTCAGGGCGAACGCGACGAGCAGGGCAAAGTCCTCGTTGCTGTATTCGGTCAGCGCCTTGTGGCGGCTGATGCCTTGCACGTAAGTGGCGAAGCTGCGGAACTGAAACAAGAGGTACTGGCAGGTGTAAAAGACCAGCGGGTGGAACCACCCGAACGAAGGCTTGTAGAAGATGATCGGGAACAGGATGACGGCGAAGTTAAAGACCTGCGCCAGGCAGAGCATGATGAAGGCCGGCGACTTCTTGTTGACCTCCACGTTCAGGACGATGGTCAGCAGGATGACGACGTAGACGGCGATGATCCCGACCCTGTAGAGCAGGTGTACGGGGAGGAACGCAGACTCGGCGCTCTCGGACGCGCGCCGCGCCGCCGCCGCCGCCACCGGCCCGTAATCCCCTGCCCTGAGCTGCCCGACTGCTTCCATTGTTAATCCCCGACCAAAGAAAAATAGAGTCGCTCGTAGCGATTCACGACCTCTCGCGGGTCGAACAGCTCCCGCGCCACCGCGATGCCGCGGCCTCCGAGCCGTTCGCGCACGCCCGGCTCGCACGCGAGGGCGGCTATCCGTTCGACCAATAGCTCATAGTCCCCTGCGGGGACGACTACGCCGCACTCGCCCTCCTCCAAAATCTCCCGCGCCGAACACACGTCGAACGACACGACGGGCGTGCCGCACGCGAGGCTCTCGATCATGCACCTCGCCAGCCCTTCGTTGCGCGAAGCCACGACGACCAGATCGAGCGCGCGATACCACTCGGCCACTTCCGGCGTGTAGCCGGCGAACCGAACTGTTTCTCCGAGCCCCAAATCCTCGGCGGCCGCCAGACACTGTCGCGCGTACTCGTTCTCTACGGGGTCGAAGTCGCCGACGAAGAAGACGCGCGCTTGCGGCAGCGATGCCTTGAGCCGCGGCGCGGCCTCTTTGATGAAATCGAGCTGCCCCTTCCTAGGCTCGAACGCCGCCACAAACCCGACGGCGAAATCCCGCGCGCCTATTCCGAGCCTCTCGCGCAACGCGGCGCGCTCGGTGGGGCCGACCGGAGAGAATTTCTCCAGATCGACGGCGCTGTAGATGTGCCCGAGGCGCGCGCGCGCCGCGTCCGACTCTTCAATGCCGAGGCGGCGCGCGAGCGTCTCGCACATCTCCTTCGAGAGGACGAGCTGCCGGCTGCTGACGCGCCGCGCCACACGCCAGCGCCAGCCGTAACGCTGCCCTTCGGGCTTGATATTACGCACGTTGAAAACCACGCGCGCCCCGGCCATTCGCGCCCCGAAGGACGTGTGCCAGAGCGCGAGGATGTCATTGCAATGAACGACGCGGCAGCCTGTCGAGCGAATCAACTTGAACATGCGCAGGTTCGCACTAAGCAGCGACGCCGGGCGCGGGCGCGGCATCGGCCAGACAAGGACTTCCGAGCCGGAGTCGCGCCAGCGGCGCGTGGCACGAGTTTCCATCTGCGTCACGACCAGCGGCTTCACGCGACGCAGGCGCTCCAAGACCTCCGTAATACTCTCGACCCCGCCGTTCGCACGGTGCTCGCTCTGCGTCACGACGAACGCGACCGGGAGTCGCGCCTCTTCGACGGCCGGCGCGCCCGCCACCGCCGACGCCACCTGCGCCTCAACGCATTGCTCAGTTTTGACTGCGGTCGTCAAAGAATTCTCAACCTGCCTGCGAGACCTGACCGATTGCCGCCAGTGGCTCGGCGTGGGCGCTGGCGCGCGCCGGCGCGGCGGCCGCCTCGTCGCGCGAAGGATAGAGTCTTGTCCTGAGCCGCAGGAACGGCCGCTCGACGGCGTGCGAGAGCGCGACGCCACCGGCAATTGAGAGCGCCCAAAACAGGACCCTGTCGGCCCAAACGTTTTCGCGCACGAGCCTCTCCGTGAAGACGGAGACGAAGAGGAGCCGACGCACGACCGAGTGAGCAAGGTAGATCGTGTAGCTGTAGACCCCCATCCACGCGAGCGCCCTCGTGACCTTCCACCGCGAGCCGAAGTCCGGGTGGGCGCCCGCGGCCACCACGAGCCCGCCGTAAGCGAGGTAGAGCAACGTGAATCCCACCAGATAGGAGAAGGCCGATTCCGTCAGCGGGAAGATTGCGGCCGTCGCTATCAGCGGCGCGGAGAGGGCGACGAGCCAGGGCCAAGCCCTCCCGACGGCGCGGAACTTTTCGCCTTTGTACCTGTGCGCGTAACCCAGCAGCACTCCGAAGGCGAGCGCGTCCGCCCTCAGGTGCGTCGGGTAGTAGAAGCTCTCCCAGTCGCGCGCGCCGCGCCAATAGGCCCAGAGCCTCAGGCAGAGAACCGCGAGGCAGACAGCGCCCGCGACGAGAGGCAGTAACGCGAGCGGCCTACGCTTCCTGAGCGCGTAGGCCGCCAGGAAGAGCAGCGGCAGCGCGAGGTAAAAATGCTCCTCGATAGCGAGCGACCAACTATGCGGCCAGGCTCCGTCGCGCCCGACGTAGTTCTGAATAAAAATCAGGTTCGGCAGCGCGGCCCTGAGACTCGTGGTGGCCTTCGCGCCGTTCGCGTGCGCGAGGTCAACGGCCACCTTGCACAGCACCCAGCCGCCGTAACAGGCGAAGTAGGACGGCCATATCTTAAAACCCCTGCGCAGCCAGAACCTGCCGACCCTGATGCCGCCCGTCGCGTCCGCCTCTGCGTAGAGCAGCCCCGAGATGAGATAACCGGAGAGGACGAAAAAGAGGTCCACGCCCGTCCAGCCTATCTGGTAGAAGAAGGCCGCCGGGCCTGAGGTCGCCGCGCCCTCCGGCATGTGCCTGACGAGCACGAGGAGGATGGCGAAGCCACGCAGGACATCCAGCGAGAAGATGCGCGGGCGCGCGTCGCCCTCTCCCACGCGGGTTCCGATGGCGGGCGAATGACTGTCGAGCGTGACTGGTGTTTCTTGCATCATCAAAGGCGCTGCGCCGGGGGCTTGACGGCCACGACCAGATAGCCCGCGGGCATGTGCGTGTGGCCGTTCTTTGCCTTGCCCCGCGCCCCGTTCCTGTAAGACCTCGTGAGCGCCCGCCAGACGCACCACCAGGCGAGCTTCGGCGCTTTCCACGCGAGCCCCTTCTTCTTCAGGAGCCAGTGGTGAAAGAAGGTGGCGAGCGCCGCGCCGTCGGTCGTCGCCTCGGTCAAACTCTCCACCTGCCATTCGCCCAACAGGTGCGCCAGCCCGAAGCGCGTGAAGCGGTAGTAGTCGGTCGGCGCGTAGTGAATCGGGTACGCGAATGGGGTCGTCAGCAGGAGCTTGCCGCCGTCCTTCAAGACCCTACGCATCTCCCGGAGCGCGAGCGCGGGCGTGTGCGTATGTTCGAGAACTTCGGCGCAAAGCACCACGTCGAACGTCGCGTCGCCGAAGGGCAGACGGTACGCGTCCGCCAGCACCTGAATGTGTTCGTTCGGCCTGATGTTGATCGCCACGCGGTTCGGGAACCAGCGCCCGCAAGTCGAATCCTCCGCGCCGACCTCCAGCGTCAGCCCCTCGCTCGCGTGGCCGCCGAGAAAGGATTCTAGACTGAGCCTCCCCGGCGTCGTTTCAAGACACTTGCGGGACATACGCGGCGTGCGCCTCCCCGCGCGCGAACTCAAGGACACGCGCGACGCGCTTCTCCCACGAATAGAGGCGGACACACTCACGCGCGGCAGCGCCCAGCCGCTCGGAGAGCGCCGCATCAGTGAGCAGTCTCGAAATGTTTTGCACCAGCTCGTCAACGCTGCCGGGCTTACTGAGCAGCGCGTTCTCCTCGTGTCTCAGGATTTCGGGGATGGCCCCGACGTTGGAGGTGACGATGGGCTTGCCGGCCGCCATGTACTCGAACAGCTTGATGGGCGAAGCGAAGGGGATGATGACCTTGCCGCCTATGTCCCGCCCGTCTGCTGTGAACGGCGCGACCAGGATGTCTGCCGCCGAGAGGTAAGCGGGGATCAACGCGTGCGGCACGTGGCCCGTCAATTCAACGTTGCTCAGGCGGAGACTCTCGGCCCGCTCTTTCAACCGCGCCACTTCAAAATCACGCCCCCCCAGCAGGACGAACTTCGCCTCCCTCATGCGCTCGGCGGCCAGGAGTATCTGGTCGCCGCCCTTGCCCGCGTAGAGACTCCCGGCGTAGAGGACGACCCGTTGGCCCGGCGCGGCAAGGCGCGCGCGCCCGTTGCCGTTCGCGCTCCGCGCCGCCTCGAACTGCGCCAGGTCAACCCCGCTGTGGGCCGTCACCACCTTGTCTTCCGGCCAGCCCGCGCCCACGAGCAGCCGCCTGTGAGCGTCGGAGATGGCGGCGACGCCGCGGAAGGAGCCGCGCTTTAACATTCGCCGTGCGACCTTCGACTGGCGCTCCGTGAAGGGGTGATGATGCTCGATGATGGTGTTTAGGCCGAAGGCTGAAGAGTAGTGGGCGGCGTAAAACTCACGGCTCCAGACGAGGTCGAAGCGCTGCGACCGCGCCCAGCAGGCGGCCAACAGGTCGAAGCTGCGCCGGCCGCGCCCCTTGAGAACAAATCTGTGGATAGTCTTGACCGGAAACCTCTCCGCGATTCCGAAATCGTCGAGCGCGGCCGCGAGCGCAGCCTGTGCCCCGGCCGCCGTCATCCCCTCGCGCGGCGTAATCAAAACTACCTCGTGGCCGAGGCGGCGTGCGGCGGCGACGTTCTTCAGCATGGAGAGGCGGTTGGCCGTCCTGTGGCGGGGGTCGCCCCTGTAAATGAATCCGATTCTCATGACTGCTCCGGCCGGCACACGACACAGATTCTCTTCCCGTCAGATTCGAGCGCATTCAACAGACTGCTTTCGTAGCGACGGTAAAGCGCGTTCAGCAGCCGCGGCTCGTTGAGAATGAACAGCCTGTTGTCCAAAAGCTTCCCCAACAACTTGTCCCACCTCGAAATTCGGTTCAGGAAGTAATGATGCGTCACAGCGAAATGCGGCTTGAGCGCCGCGCGCAACGATTCGAGATTGAAGTGCTGGTAATGCTTGCGGTTCAAGCTCAAATTCTCGCTCGGAACGCTCAAGATCAAACGGCCGTCGTCCTTCAGATAGCGCCGCAGCCCCCGGACGAAACCGGGCACTTCTTGCGGCGGGATGTGTTCGAGAGTCTCAATCAGGGTGATGACATCGAAGCGCCCCTCGAAGAGCGAGGGGTCTGTGATGTCGCCGAAGGTAAATTCCACTTGCGGGTTGAGCAGCCGGGCGTATTCGAGAGCGCGTGCGGAAACGTCCGCGCCCGTCAGTTTTTTATCCGGGAAGCGCTTCGAGACTTCAGAAAGGAAGCGGCCCTCGCCGCAGCCCACGTCGAGTAGGGAGTCGAACTCGATTGTCTCCAGCCGCGAGAGGATAAAGCGCAGGTAGGATAAATACTCGTAACCCCAGCGCAGCCTTCTCACCTGCGAGAAGTTGCCGCCCTCCAGGCGCGGGATGTAGTGATACGGAAACTCGTACTCGGCTTCCTGAATCGCCCGCTCCCCGCCCGTGGATTTTCCGTTCTCGCCCGACATCATCAACCCGCTATCAACGCCCGCTCCAAACTCTTCTTCCACCGCGCCACCAGCATGAATCTGGCCGGGACGCGCTCGGCAATCCGGCACAAGGCCCACAGCCCGTCTGCCCCCAGCGCCAGCCTGGGGCTCAAGCGCACGAGCATGACGAAAGTGAAGAGCGCGATTGAGACGGACGCGAGCAGCACGACCGCCGGGAGCGCGCCCGCGCCCCGCAGCGCCGTCGCCACCGCCCAGGTCTCGACCCCTATCACCAGCGTCAGGAAGGCGGCCGGCAGGTGCGCGGCCAGGTAGTCGCGCCAGGTGATAGAGGTCAGCCTGACGCTCAACTGCGCCATCAGCAGGAAGAAGACCGCCAGCGCAAGGAGCACGCCGAGGGCCACGCCCGCGACACCCCAGAACTGGCCCACCAAAGCCCCCGCGATGACGGCCACAGCGTAGACGGCCTGCCGCCACGCGCTGCGGTAGACCGCGCCCGTGGCGCGGGCTACGCTCGCGCTCACCTTGTAGCTCGTGCGAAACAACATCCCGGCGGCCAGTATCTGGAACGGGGCGACGACCCCTGCCCACTTCGGCCCCAGCAGGACGTGAATCAGTTCCGGCGCGAGGACGAACGCCGCGGCGCTCGTCGGCAGGATGAGCAGCGCGATGAGCGCCGTGCCGCGCCTGAAGGCCACGGCCAGGCGCTCCCGCTCGCGCTGGATTTTCGACAGCGACGCGAAGAGCACCCTGTCGAAGGCGCTGCCGAAGATGGTCACGGACATGCTCATCAAACCGTAAGCCCGCGTGTAGAGTCCCAGCGCGCCCGCGCCCAGCCAGCGGCCGACGATGGCGTTGTCGCCTTTGAGCGCGATGTAATTGCAAATCTGAGCGGCGCTGAAGCCCGCGCCCATGTAGGTCATCTCCCGCAGCGCCCCGCGGTCAAGGAGCGGGCGCTTCGCGTGCGGCTGCACGACGAGCAGCGTCAGGCTGACGACGAGCGTCTGCGCCAGGTACGAGCCGACCAGGGCCCAGACGCCGAACCCCAGCAGGGCGAGAGTCACGCCGACGACCCCGTAGCCGACGACGTAGCCGACGACGCTGATGCCGGCCAGCGTGCGAAATTTCAGCTCGCGCTGCAAGAGGGCCGACGCCACGAGCGCAAGACTGTCAACGGGGAAGACCAGGGCCATAACCCTTAAGATCGTCGTCATGCCTTCCATCCGAAAGACGGACGCGATTGCCGGCGCGGCGACCCAGATGCCCGCGGCGAACAGCAGACCGAGCAGCGCCGAGACGGTGAAGCCCGTGCGGACGTGCTTGTCCGTCAGCTCCGGGCGCTGAACGATCACCAGGCCGAGGCCCATGTCCGAGAAGACTTCGACGAAGTCTATGAAGACCAGCGCGCCCGCGACGAGGCCGAAGTCCGCAGGGGCCAGGAGCCGCGCCATGATGACGATGACAATGATGCGCAGCAGCGCCTGGACGCCTGAGCCTGAGAGCAGCCAGAACATCCCCGTCAGCGTCCTGTGCGACATGGACGACGCGCCGGGACGGTCCTCGACTTCAAGCGCTCCTTCGGCGTGCCCTGTCATGCCTTCTCTTTGACGGCCAGAACCAGATAAGTGGACTTGTAACAGGCGCGGTAAGTTTTGTAGGCGAGGCCGAGCAGGCGGCCCCGCTGCAAGAGCCCCTTCCAGCCCGCCAGCCGCTTCTTTAATTTGAGTTCGCCGGACTCGGCCAGGCTTACCAGGCCGTGCCGGGCGAACAGCTTTTCGAGCTGGCCGTACCTGTAATAGTGCATCTCGTCAAGCGTCTGCCGGTCACTGAAACGCGCATTATCTTTGGCGCGCCCGACGAGGCGCAGGTAAGGATTGGCGAGCCTGCGCGGCAGCCAGTTGACGAAGCGCACGTGATAGTGCGGGTCGCGGAAAGCGAACCGATTGATGGCGGTCAACTGGCACAGGCCCCCCGGCTTGAGACAGCGGCTGATCTCGGAGATCAACTTCTCCGGGTCCGCGACGTGTTCCAGCACGTCCATGCAGACGATCAGGTCGAAACGGCCGTCCGTGAAAGGCAGGCTCTCGCCCGCCGCGTTGACCGGCGAGAAGCGCAGGCCGTAGCGCGTTCCGCGCAACCGCGTGATGCGGCAGTAGTGCGGGTTGAAGTCGAGCGGCTGCACGCTCGCCCCGGCCAGCGCGAGCGCCGTCGTCAAGCCCCCCATCCCACAGCCCAGGTCCAGAATCAGCCGGCCTGACAAAGCGTCCGGCGTTTGTGACGCGTTGGCATCGGCGTGCCCGTTGCCGTCGAGACGCTCGGCGAAGCGTAAGAACGCGCGCAGGTGGTCGAGCGTGCCCTGCTGTTTTTTCTCCTGCCAGAGCCGGCCCTCGCGCCACTCTGCGAAGTCCGCGCGCCAGCGCATGTGCTCAAGCCAGGGGTCAATCGCCGCCTCAAGCTCGCGGTTGACCTCTGTCTCTCTTTCCTTGACCGGCGACTCAGTCATTTCACTTGCTGGCCGTGACGACGTACCCTGTCGTCATCGCATCCGTTCGCACCAACCTGCCTAGGAGCAGGACGAGCGGCAATTTCAGCAGCGCCGCGAAGACGAACAGGGGCGCGACCACGCGCGAGGCCCGGCCCTTATCCACGACCAGCCGCGGGGCCAGCACGTTGACGGCCTCGGCCCAGGAATTTCTCTCGCTGATGCGAACGTCCCTGAACTCCCTGAGGAGAAATTCCAGCCCGTAACGCGTGTACCTGAAATAGTCGTGCGGGCGCTCGTGAATCGGGAAGATGAACGGGACGGTCAGAATCAGCCGCCCGTCTTGCTTCAGCACCCGGTGTATGTTTTTGATTGCCAGGTGCGGCGAGTGGACGTGCTCAAGCACTTCGCTCAAAACGATCACGTCGAAACTGGTCTCGCCGAAGTCATGCGTGCAGATGTCGCCCAGGATGTCCGGCCCGTATTTTTCGTCTATGTCGAAAGAGGTCACGGTGAACGCTTGCCGGCGCGCGTAATCTCCGAGCAGGTCACCCACCTCGCCGCCCGCGCCGATGGTCAGCACACTCTCGCCCGGCTCGATGCGCGCGAACTCACGCCCCAGGAATTCATAGAGCCCTTTTCTCGAAATCAATTTGGACAGGCGGACAACACTACGCATGACTTCATCCCTGCCGGCTGACAAAACCTTTGGCGGTGCGGGCCGAGCGGCGGCTTGAGTTCGCAGGGTAGTCCCAATCCTCGCGCGCCCGCCCGACGTACAGGCACGTGGCCGGGAGAAAGAGCGTCCGGTTGAAGATCGAAAAGGGCGCGCGGTAAAGCGCCGTCAACTCCAGTGTCTCGAAGCCCGCCCGCTCGCAGGTGAAGCGCAGCGTCTTCGTCGTAAACGCGCTCACGTGGTCGTCGTGCAGGTGGCTCGTAAAATTCTTCCCGTAGCGCGGGAGAAAGCGCAGCGACGAGACTAGCGGGAAGATGGGCGCGAACAGCAGCAGCAGCCCGCGCGGCTTGAGCAGCAGGTGGAGCTTCCTGAGCAGGATGTGCGGCGAGTCAACGTGCTCGACGACGGCGCTGCACCAGACAACGTCCACCTTCGGCAAGTCGTCTAGTTCGTCTTCGACGACGTTGCGCTCGTGGACGGTCAGGCCCAAGCCTAGCGCGAATCTGACGTAGTCGCCGTTCATTTCGATTCCGTAGGAGCCCGGCCCGCTGAAAAAGAGGTTCGCCCCATAGCAGCAGCCCACGTCGCACAACGTCTGCCGCCTGAGATTGTAGACGGCGTCGGCCCGGCGGAAGACGACCTTCGGGGCCGGGCGAAACCACTTGTCGAAGATGCGCTCGTTCTCACGCGCGTCGTAGCAGCCGTGGCCCGTGACGTATTCTCTCCAAGCCTCGCGCGACTCGAACCCCCTTGGGGCCCAGCCGCTCATGTCCGCTTCTCTTCTCACTTTGCCCGTCGCGCCTCTACCTGCTTCTACGCCGTGAGCGCGCGTCGCCTCTCAGGCG
This sequence comes from uncultured Acidobacteriota bacterium, assembly GCA_963848875.1. Classification (GTDB taxonomy): domain Bacteria; phylum Acidobacteriota; class Blastocatellia; order Pyrinomonadales; family Pyrinomonadaceae; genus QHXM01. Next base: position 925,308 of record CAWKFJ010000003.1, on the reverse strand, counting down.
ACTCCTTTTCACAGCCCTGCTGATGAAGAGAAGGATGAGAAAGGCGACGCCCGCGACCAGCAGGAAGCCGACCGTGAAGCCGATGATGGTGTCCCACTCAGCCCCGGCCTGCATCTGTTTTGATTTTGCGAACAACAACAACAGCATCTTCAACCTCGCAGGCGCGCAGGAGGCGTCCGAAAGAGTCCTCTAATCAATTCAATGTCCGCCGGCGAGACGGCGCGCAGCAGCCAGAGCAGCGCGAAGTAGAGGATGACGCCGACAACCATTGGGCTCAGGATCGCGCCGGGCCAGGCGCTCGTCATGGCTCGCAAGACGACCCCCATCAGCAGTGCGGCCGCCGCGCACTTCAGCAGGTGAAGCCAGTAAAAGTCGAGCCGCGCGACCCGCCGGCTGAGCAGGTAAAAGACGAGGCAGGCCGCTAGGTAAGCGACGAGCGTGCTGAACGCCGCGCCGCTCGTGCCCCACAGGGGAACGAGCAGCAAGTTCAGGAGCAGATTCAACGCGGCCGCCCCGACCGTCACCACCCCGACCGGCATCGTGCGGCGCGCGCCGTAAAAGAGTTGGGACATCATGATGCTCACGCCCCACAACATCACGCCGGCCGCGACCAGCAGCGTCAGCACGCCGCCGCCTTGTGTCCCCAGCTCCTCGTTGCCGAGCCGCGAGAGAATGCGGCTCGCAACCACCGGCACGCCGACGACGAATGGAATCGCCAGCGTGAGGAATAGTTTATTGGACAGGCTGACGTAACGGACGGCCGTCGCACGGTCAGAGTCCCAGAGGGCGGAGACTTTCGGGAAGAGCGTGATTTGCAGCGGCGTCTGGAGCAGCATCAAGAGGGAGGCCAGCGCGTAGCTGGCCGAATAAACACCCACGCTGCCAGGGCCTAAATAATAGCCGATGACGAGCCGGTCGGAGCGATCCAGCATCCAGATGGAGAGCCCCGCGGGCAGCAGAGGGAGCGCATAGCGCAGGGCCTTCGACAGGACACCTTTGTCCAACGGCCCCCACCCGACGATGCTGACGACGTGCGCCGACAGCAGCAGCGCGAAGGCCGACTCCCAGATCGCCATAAAGACGAAGAGGCCGAGCAGGTCATAGCCGCGCCACAGCAAGAGCCCTATCCCTGCGAGCTGGCCGAAGGTCGAGAGCAGTTCGAGCACGGAGCGCTCTTTGAGTCGGCCGACGGCCCGATAGGCGTTCAGGTTGAGCTGCCGGACGTTGTAGCAGAGCACCAGGAGCCCCCCGACGCGTATCCCCCAGGCGTGCGCGTCCGTGCCCAGGATGACGCGGCTGATGTCTCCGGCGGCGACGTAGAAGAGGAGGCCGCCCACGGCGCTCGCGGCGACCGTGGCCGTCATCAGCGTGCTGTAAACAGATCTCCCGTTGGCAGGCTTCTCGGCCAGAAAACGGACGAGCGGGTGGTAAAGATTCAAGCCCACGAGGCTGCCTGAGAAATCAACGAGCGCCAGCGTCTGCACCCAGACGCCGTACTGCGCCGTGCCGAGGACTTTGACGATCATCGGGATGGCGACCAGCCCGCGCACCTTGAGCAGGAGCTGCGTCGCGGCGACGACCATTGTGTCGAGGACGAACTCGCGCGCCCCAGCCTTTGCGATCCTCGCCACCCCGGCGCTCATCTTTAAAACCTGCGCCTCTTCGCTAGAAGCCATAACTCTTATTTAAGACTCAACCCTTTGCGCCTTTAGTATTTCTTTTGTTGCGCCTTTGCGTGAACGGCTGTTTCTCGCAAAGGCGCAAAGTTAAGACGTAAGACGCAAAGGGTTGAGTCTTAAATCCGCAAGCGGCTCACCCTTCCGTGCCCGAGGTCAGCTCCTTGCCGTTGCCGTTACCGTTGCCGTTGCCGTTCGAGCTATAGCCCTTGTAGTGACTGTAGTGGTGGTAATAGTAGTAGTAGTCGGCCGAATGCAGGTCTACCTTGTTCAGAACGACGCCGAGGAGTTTCGCGCCCACGTTGCGCAACTGCTGGCGCGCGTGGCGCACCACTGCCCGCGAACTCCTGCCGCCGTGAATGACGAGCAGGGTGCCGTCGGCCATCAGCGAGATCAGGATGCCGTCCGTAAACGACGCGATGGGCGGAGAGTCGATGATGATGTGGTCGAAACGCTCCTTCAGGTAGGCTAAAAGCTGCTTCATCTGCTGCGAGCCGATCAACTCGGCCGGGTTCGGCGGGATCGCGCCGGAAGTCAACAGGTACAGGCCGCTCTCCTCTTCGTGAGTAATCACGGCCCTAATGCTCGCTTCGTCAAACTTCTTGGAGAGAATCGTGCTCAGCCCCTCGTGATTGTCGAGGCCGAAGATCGAGTGCAGGCGCGGCCGTCGCATGTCTGCGTCAATGACCAACACGTTCGACCCGGTCTGCCCCAGGCTCATGGCGATGTTCACGGCCGTCGTCGTCTTGCCTTCGGACGGCAGGCTCGAAGTCACGAGCAGCGTCTGCGGGTACTGCCCCGGCGTTGACAGCAGGACGGAGGTGCGCAACTGCCTGTAAGCCTCTGCCAATCCCGAATTGTCGCCGGCCCCGGAGAGCAGTTCCGGGTGCGCGCCGTGGCCATTCGACTTCAGAGATTTCAGCTTGGGGAGGAACCTGCGCCGGACGAGGCTGCCGACCATCGGGATGACGGTCAGCGTGGGCAGGTGCAACATCTTCTCCACGTCTTCGGTCGAGCGGATGGTGTCGTCCAGGTATTCAAGGAAGAAGGCTAGGCCGACGCCGAAGACGAGCGAGAGGGCGAAGGCCAAGGCGATACCCCGCAGGCGGCGCGGGGCGACGGGCGCGTCCGGGGAGACGGCGTAATCGACGACGTAGATGTTGTTGGGCGTACCGGCCTGGACGACATCGTTCTCCTTGGAGCGCTGCATCAGGCCGTCGAGCAGAGCCTTGTTGGTTTCGAGTTCCTGCTGAATCAGGCGATAGTTGATGGCGGCCTCGTTTTGCGTGACGGTCTCGCCGCGCTGCTGTTTGAATGAGGCTTCCAGCGCCTGTTCGCGCGCCTTCGCCTGCTCGTAGCGGGTCTTGAGGTTCGTGACGACGGTCGTGCTCGAACGCTGGCGTGTGTCCGCGATCTCCTTTTCGAGCACTTTGATCTGCGAGTCTATGTTGGCGACTTCGGGCCAGTCCTCCGTGTTCTCGACGAGCAGGAAGGCGCGCTGCTGGCGGAGCGCGCCGAGCTTCTGTTCGAGGTCGTTGATCTGTGCGACGGAGCCTTCGGCGAGCGCGTTGGCGGCCCCAGGCTGCTGCGCCGCGCGGTAGGCGGCTTCGGCCAGCTCGCGCTCGTTCTCGGCTTCGAGAAGTTGACGGTTGAGTCCGGCGAGCCGCTCGACCACAGTGTTCTGGCTGGCGTCGAGCGAAAGTATCTGGTGGTTCTTCGCGTAGTTGCTGAGCCTTTCGCCGTCGGCCCTGATCTGCGCCTGAAGTTCCGCGATGCGCTTCTGCAAGTAGTCGCCTGTCGTCGTGTTGCTCTCGGTCTTCTTCTCCAGGTTCGAGAGGGCGAAAGTGTCCGCGATGGCGTTGACCACCTTGGCGGCGATGAGCGGGTCGGAGTGCCGGAAGCTGATGTCTATCAGGTGCGTGTCCCTGACGGAGAGGCGCGTCTCTTTCACCGGCTCGACCGTCAAGCTGTCTTGCAGCGCCTTGACGTAAGGGGCCAAACGCTTGGCGTCCGTCAGGTCTTCCTTGGCGCTGGTCGGGGCGACCTCGCTCGTCAATGGCAGTTGGTCCTGCGCCGGGTCTGGGTTCTCCACACGGGGCGGTTTTCTGAGGCCGAAGGCGCGGAGGATGTTCTGCCAGGTCGAGGTGTTGTGCAGGGCGTCCGGGTGCAGGAACGTCTGGTTGTGTTCCAGGTCTAGAGACTTGGTGACGCGCCGGAGGAGCCCTGGGCCGGTCAGGATTTGCATCTGCGTGCCGAAGTAGGTCGGGTCGTTGTAGGAGTTGACGATCACGGACCCGTTCTTGGAAGTCGCGCCGAGCGCCGGGTTGGGGCTCTCCAGGTTGACCTGGATTCGCGCCTCCGCCTCGTAGATGTCCGGCTTGTTGGCCATGTAGACGGTCGTCAGCGCGGTCACCAGGAGCGTGATGCTGAGAATCAGCCAGATGCGTTTGCGCGCCGCCACCCAGTAGTCGCGCAGATGAATCTTTTCATCCCCCTCCGCATCCAGGTTGCGGCTGGGGACGTACGGCAGCGAAGTTTTCTCCGCCAGGCTTCTCGAATCGGGGTCTTCGACGTTGAGTGAAATTAGTTGATTATTCTCTTTCACTGCTCACTTCCAAATTCTGCGCCCCAGGCGCGGTGGATTGCGGATTGCGAATTGCGGATTGAAAGACAAAAACTCAAGCCTTTGCGCCTTTGGTTTTCCCTTTGCGCCTTTGCGTGAGACGTTGCGGTTTCTCGCAAAGGCGCAAAGTTAAGGCGTAAGGCGCAAAGGCTTGAATCTGTCTTCCTAATCCGCATTCCGAAATCCGCAATTATCTAATGACTCTGACTGTGGTCTGGGTCGTGACGGGGACGATGGCCCCGAGCAGTCCGCGAAGGATTTTGCCGCCGGTCGAAGCGGGGACTTCGACGATGTCGCCGGGCTGCAAGACGGGGTCTTCGGCCTGCCGCTTTTTGATGTCGTTGAGGTTGACGATCAGCAGCTCTTTGTTGGGCGCCCCGGCCTTCTGTCGCTCGATGCGTATCTGGTCGCTTTTGGTGGCTTCGAGGGTGCCGCCGGCCATCGCCAGCGCCGTCGTCAGCGTGATCTTCTCCTTGAGCGCAATGCTGCGCGGCTCGCGCACGTTGCCGATGACGAAGATTTGCGGGGCCTCGGAGAGGCTGATGACATCGCCCGGCCGGATGTAAGGGTTGGCCTCTTCCTTGCCAAGCCTGGTGTCCTCCCAGTTGTACGAGGCCGACACCATTGACACTTCATGGGGCTGCGGCTCATTGCCGTTGCAAATCTCGCTCTGCGTGTGTACGACCTCAATGCGTCCGTCCGACTGCGCGTCGGGTCCGCTGGCGTAAAGCGCCAGCAGTTCCAAGAGCCGGATGGGCCGCCTCAGCTCGAACCTGCCTGGAGACTTCACGGCCCCGATGACGGCCACCAACTGCGACCTGTACTCCTTGACGGTGACGACGACGTTGAGGGGCTCCCTCTTGTACTTCAGGTAGCGCGCCTTGATGTTCGCCGCGAACTCTGCGGGCGTCAGGCACAGGGCGCTGACGACGCCGTCGAAAAGCTGCACCTGCCCTTTCTCGTCCACCTGCAAATTCTCGGCCGAGAGTTGTGGGCTTTTGCCGCTCCGCGCGGTCACGATGACATCTATCACGTCCCCGACCCCTAGCCGCGGGGAGTCAACCGTGTCCGGCGGGTCTACCGGGTCAAGCTTGAACTGCGCGGGCGCGGGTGTGTTTGGGGGCATCTTCGTCTCCACCTCCTGCGCGGCGGCTAACGCTGCGCTGACAAGAACCAACGCCGCGCAGCACACCAGACGCAGCCGCGCTCCGCTCTTTAGCTCTTTCATACGTTTTACCTCTTTACAATAAAATGCAAAGGGGAAAAGTAAGGCGAAACTTTTCCCCTTTGCCTGCTGCCTTTCACTTTTGCCTGACTCTTCCCCGCCCGTTCTCAGAAGCACCCCGCGTTGACGTTCAGTCTTCTGACGAAGCTGGTCGGTCCCAGTATTGCTTCCATGCGGACGGCCCTGTTCGTCGGGACGGCCCCCGTGACCACCGTGAAGTTGGCGCTGTTCTGGCCTGCGGGAACAGTGACAGAGGGGCCGGGATTCGCCGCCAGCGCGTCCACAGTCGTAAGCGTCACCAGCGCCCCGCCCGTCGGGGCAAGGCCCGACAACGTGACGGTCCCCGTCGAGTTCTGACACCCGCCGATTACCGTTGACGGCGAGAACGACATGTCTATCAGGCCGATGACGCGCGTGTAGTCAGTCGCGCTGTTGTTCGTGGCGTTGAGATCGGATTCGGTCAGTGTGGCAGTGACCGTGTTAGCGAACAGCCCTGTGTTCGAGCCGGGGCTGACCGTGATGCTGAGCGTGGCGGTCGCGCCGGCCGCGAGCGAGCCGACGTTGTTGGTGACGGTGCCCGCGCTCTCGCCCGACGTGCCGTTCGAGGCCGAGTGGCTGACGTAAGCGAGGCCGGCCGGCAGCGTGTCCGTGAGGACGACGTTCGTGGCGTTGCCCGGTCCCTGGTTGTGGACCGAGATGTTGTAGGTAAAGTTATTTCCGGCGATGACGTTCTCGCCGGGGCCGGACTTGGTGACAATCAGGTCGGGCCTGGTCAGGTCCGTCAGAGTCGTCGCGTCGAGCGTGCCGCTCGGGTTGAAGCGCGCGACCGCGAAGTTGCGCGTCACAGGGTTGGAGCCCACGACCGCCGCGAAGCCCGCGGCGACGATCTTGTTGTCGAACTCGTGCGCGACGCCGTAGATGCGCTCGTCGGCGTTCGAGATTGTCATCGTCAGCTTGCCATCCGTATCGAAGGTGGTGTCGAGCGCGCCGCTCGCGTCGTAGCGCGCGAGCGCGAAGTCGTCGCTCGAACTGCTGTAGCGCGAGAAGCCGCCGGCGACGATGAAGTTGTCCGCGCTGCGGACATAGACGGACTGCGCCACGTCCGGGCTGTTCTGGAAGTCAGTGGTCACTATACCGTCGCCGCCCCCGAAGCCTGCGAGGTTGAGCGCGCCAGTGTTGAGGTAGCGGACGAGGGCGAAGTCCTTGTTGGCGCCGTTGTAGGTCGAGCCAGCGAGGACAATCCTCTGTAACGAATCAATGGCAATGCTGAACGCCTGGTCCGCGTTGTTAGTGCCGATGTCAATGGCCGCCTTGCCTAACCCAGCCACGAACGTTGTGTCGAGTGCGCCCGCGGTGGTGAAGCGCGCGATGGCGAAGTCGTCGCCGCTGCCGCCGTTGGAGTAGCCGCCGAGGACGGGCCTGCTGCTGCTGTCTACGGCGACGCCGCGCGCAATGTCGTTGCCGCTGCCGAAGCCGGTTGTAGCGATGCCGGGAGGTGTGCCGGTCGGGTTGAATGTCGGGTCGAGAACGCCGAGCGTCGTGTAGCGCGCGACCATGAAGTCGTAGTTGCCGCCGACTGTGGCAGCCCCGGCGACGTAGATGTTGGCGCCCGACATGGCGACGCCGTAGGCGCTGTTGTTGCCGGCCAGATAGTCTGTCGTAACTCTGCCGGCCGTGCCGAAGGTCAGGTCGAGCGTGCCGTCCGGGTTGTAGCGCGTCATAGCTACGTCGTTGGTTGAAGTGATGGAACTGAAAGTCTCACCGACGGCGACGATCTTGTTATCCGATTGGATGGCGATGCCCCAGATGCGGTCACTCGTGCCGGTGAAGTCCGTGACGACCTTGCCGGTCCCGCCGAAGGTCGTATCGAGTGTGCCGTTGTAGTTATAGCGGACGACCGCGAACTCCTTGTCAAGGTTCACGGGGTCAACACTGTAGCCGCCGACGACAATCTTGCTGTCGGCCTGAAGCGCCATCGCAAACCCGCCGTCGTCCGTGGCCTGCACGTCCGTCGTCCTCACGCCGTTCGGGCCGATTGAGCCGCCCAACGGAGTCAACGAGAAGTCGTCAACGCCGAAGCCGTCGTCAGCGCCCGACGCATCAACGTCCGAAAAGCGAATCCAGAAGGTTGCGCCGTTGGGGATGCTCAGGCCGGTGATGGTCGCGGCCAGGAATTTGCGGTTGGCGGGGGCGTTGCCGTCTAATGCACCAATAGTGCCTGATGTAACGGGCGGGTTGAAGTCCAGCGCATCAAAATCAACATATGTGCCGGTCGACAGGCTGGTAGCGTTGGTGCTGTACTGAAAGTCCCAACGTTCCACAAAAGGGGAGTGAGGTGACGCACCGAGGCGCCATTGCTCGCCCGTGTAGGAGATGCCGAGTGAATTGATAGTGCTGCCCGTATTGTTGGTGAAGCTAGCGCCAAGGATGGAGCTGACTGTGCCACTTCGCACTTGGCCAAAGGCGCGCTCAGTGCTGGTGGTGGGCGTGCCGAAGCTATAAGTATCACCCGTGTTAACCGAGCCTGTTCCAGTCCTATAGGTCGTGTTGGCGCCTGTGCCGCTTTCGACAAAATCCCATCCGTTAGGGATACCGGCACTCGAAAGGGTGTCGTTAGCGCCATTGATGAGCGAATTAAAATTTTCCGTGTAGGTCGCGCCGAGAGAAGTTAGAGAAATGGTGCCCGCCGCGTGAGCCGTCCGGCTAAACCTGGGCGCAAGTTGCAGCAGTTGAATGACAAGAATTGAAGAGAGCGCGAGGGCCGTGACCATGCGACGATATGCGCGTGCGCTGCCTGCGTGGGAGTGAGACTTATTTAACATTGGGGCGATTCCTTTCTTGATACACCAAAACAGGTCGCGGCCTGAGAACGGCTCAGGTTCGGACAAATCTCTGAGAGGCAACAGCTAGTTTGAAACGCCAGGTAAATTATCGCGGGATACGCGACACTTACTACTACAAACCGGGCCGTATGTCACGCGAAAACGGGCGCACCGCCTATTTGGAAGAGGCCCCCAGCTTCCTCGAAAGCAGCGCCTCGCGCAGATGATTCGGGTGAGCCAGATTCAGGACCGTGTTGCTCATCAGCACCATCAGTTCCTGGTGCTCACGCTGAAAGGCCCCGGTCAGAGGGCGCTCCCCGGTCTTGACGACGACGCCTTCCCTGACCCACTGCCAGAACTGCGCCTGCGTCGTCCAGAACTGCTTGCGGTCCTTGCAGACGACGAGCGCCGTCTTCTTACGACTCTTTCTCTTAGCTTTGGCAGGCCCCACAGCTTCTTCTCCTTCGCCCTCTTCTCGGTAGACACACTCCGCCCCTCGCATGACCTTGTCCGCAAAGCGGAGCAAGCATGCCGGACCCGTTAAGGGAAACCTCTTCGGCGAGGTGGCGTCAGGTTGTCAATTTGGCCGCGTATTCTACGGGCCGTACTGCATTAAAAGCCTTGAAATCAGTTCCCCCCTGCGTCGAACGTCGAACTTGATAAAGATGTGGCGCAGGTGAAACTTGACGGTCTGTTCCGAGACGTGCAGGCGCTGGCCGATCTCGGCGTTGGTCAGCCCGCGCATGCACAGCAGCGCGACCTGCGCCTCGCGGCGCGAGAGGCTCTGGTTCTGGACGATGCGTTTGATGGCGAAAGAATTGGACGAGCTTTTCTCGAACCCCTCGGCCTCCTTCGGGAAAGGGGCCAGGCCCGAGCTGAGCCGGCGGTCGAAAATCTCTTCCGGGTAGTAGATGAAAAAGGTCGAGCCCCCGTTTCTCTTCTCGTGATCGGGGTCCGTCTGGTTTTCGATGCTCAGTTTCGTGAGCAGGCCGCGCAGCGCGCGCCGCACGGTGCTGTAGCTGGTCAGCCCCGTCAGCTCCATCAGGCGGCGGAGACTGAATGCGGCGGCGCGACGCCCGTCGGCCTGCGTTTCGGCCAGCATGGCCTGGTAAAGCTCGTGCTCTATGGGCGTGTGCGACAGGGCCAGGAGCCCCATCATCCGCTCGTCTTTAGGGGATGATTGAGACTTACCCAAAGAGTAGCTAAATGGATACCTGTGGGCGGTCCTGAACTTTGATTTGGAGCGGGGGAGCATCCTTTAATTTATGATTGAAAGCGGAAAGTCTAATATCCGACGGCACGGCCGAGGGCGCCCGCCCGGCGGATTAAAGATGAATTAAGATAGCTAGTACGATGAGCCTCCGGTAGCTAACGACTTCTCGAACTCTGTTATTGGCCCGCTGGTAGGATGGAAAACTCACCGGACGCAGGTTCCGTGTGCAGCTAAGATATACTTAATACCTGCAAAGCACAACAGCAGAAAGCCTGCCGTCTTGATTGCCGCGCGGGAAGCCCGCGCCGCCGGGCCGAATTCGAATTCGGACGCCCGGCCGGCAACGGTTCGGCGGTTAAATCGGCCCGGCAGTTTCGTGGTTGAGCCGCGCGGCTCAACCACGAAACTGTCTTGGCCCTGTGTCCCTCTTTTACGGGGGACAGACGCCCGAGCCGACGTTGATGGTCAGGTTGCGCGAGACCGCGGTCATACCGCTGCCCGCGTTGACCAGACCCACCTGCTTGGCCACGACCGGCGTGGTCGTGACGCTGAAGGCCGGACTCACCGTCGAGCCCGCCGGGATAAGCACGTTCGCGGGCACCGTGACGCCGGCGAGGCTGGTCGTCGAGAGCGGAACGAGCAGGCCGCCCGGAGGCGCAGGCCCCGTCAGGTAGACGTTGCCCGTGGTGTTCTCGCAACCGCCGATGAGCACCTGCTTGGCGAGCAGAACCTTCTGCAACAACACGTCCTTGACGGTCGTCACAGAGCTGGCGGTGTTGTTCGCCGGGGTCGGGTCTGTCTCGGTTCCCGACACCGTCGCGGTGTTCGTCTGGAGTCCGCTTATTGTGCTCTTGGCCGTGATCGTGACCGTGGCCGTAGCGCCGACGCCGAGCGAGCCTATGTTAGCCGTAATTATCCCGGTCGAGCCGACCGGCGGCGTGATGAGCGAGCCCTGACTCGTCGTCGCGGAGACGAACGTCATCCCAGAGGGCAAGGTGTCCGTCATGGTGACGCCCGTCGCGCCGAGCACGGTGCTGTTGTTCTTGACGACCATCGTGTAGACCGTGTTCTGCCCGACGAAGATCGGGTCGGGAGTGTTGGTCTTCTGCACGGACAGGTCTGTGTACTTGATCGCCGGGATGCCGTTGACAGACGCGCTGCTGTTGCCCGTCGTCGGGTCCCACTGCCCGCCCGTTATCGAGGCCGTGTTGTTGAGCGTGCCCTCGTTCCTGGGCTTCACGGTGATCTGCACGTTGACCGTCGCGCTCGCCGCTATCGTGCCGAGGTTGCAGGTCACAGTGTGTGTCGCCAGGGTGTAACTGCAAGACCCCTGCGACGTGGTTGACGCCGTGTAGGTCACGAGCGCGGGCAGCACGTCGGTCAGCACCACGTTCGTGGCCGACGTGTTGCCCGTGTTCGTGATGACAGGCTTGTAGTTCATGTTCAACTCGACGGGCGCGGGGTTTCTGTCCGCGGTCATCGAGATGTTGAGCACCGCCGAGAGTATGTTGAAGGCGCGCGCCACGTCGGGCGCGGCGTTGAAGCTGGCGTTGCCCGGTTGGTGTGCGGTGATGGTGCAGGAGCCCGCGCCGGTCAGGTGAACCATGTCGCCCGTGACCGTGCAGTTGCCCGACGCCGTGAAGTTGACGGGCAGGCCCGAAGAGGCCGTGGCGCTGACCTGGAAGTCTGGGTCGCCGTAGGTCTTGTCGGGTAGCGGGTTGAAGGTGATGGTCTGGTCCTGCTGGCAGACGTACTCCAACGAGTCTATGCCGATGTAGTCCGAACGCGCCGCGTCAGGCCCGCCGCCCTCGACGAAGTAGCGGAAGGCTAGACGCCCAACGGTCGGCGCGCCGATGCCGCTCAAGGGCACCGTGAACTTCGTCCAGTTGTGCGGGTAGTTGTCCACGTAGGTCGGGTTGATGTCGAGCAGGAGCGTCGTAAAGTCGCCCACGCTCGCGGCGGTCGAGCCCACGTTCGTGCTCGCACCGTTCAGGCTCATGCGAACCTGTAGGCGGTCTGGGAAGAGGTTCGCGCCGACATCCGTCGTCCTCGTCCAGAAGACGAGGGCGTTGCCGTCACGAAGCGTCATCGTAGGCATGATGAGCCAGTTGCTGATGTCGTTCGTGCCGGTCGTGCTCTGGAAGTTGACGCTGGCGTAGGAGTCGGTCGCGCCCGCCTGCGCCGAGAACACGGCCGGGTTGCCCTGACCCCAGGTGAACGTGCCGGTGGTGGTGCTGTTGTTGATATTCACCCAGCCGCCAGTGGCGGTCAGGGAGGCCACGTTGTCGAAGCCTTCCGTCACGGGGGTACACGGCCCCGGCGTCGGGGTCGGCGTGGGCGTGGGCGTCGGCGTCGGCGTCGGAGTCGGGAACGCGCCGATGAGACCGTCGAACTCGTCCGCGCCCATGTCGGGTGCGAAGCCTCCGCCGTTGACAGAGCCCGGAGGGCCGGGCCGCGTCTGGTTGTCTATGTCCGTGGTCACGCCGAGCGCGCCCGCGCCGCCGGATTCGAGCGGCGAGGTTGACCCGTTGGGGATGTGCAGGTCGGTGTTTGAAGTGAATGGCTGCACGCTCACCGACGCGTTCGAGGCGTTGTCGTTCGTGCCCGCGACCGAGAGGGTGCTCGTGTAGCTGCGCAGGTTCGTGGCGGGCGTGGTCGCGCCCGCGTTGAAGTCGGCCGCAAAGAACTGGCCCGTGCCGGCGCCCGTACCGACTTTGGCGAGCAGGCTGAGCGGGCCTGTGATGACAGACCCCTGAATGTAGGCGTTGTTGTTCAGGGTCAGGTTCATCGCGCTGGTCGCGCCCGAAGGCAGGTAGATGACCGTGTGGCGCGTGTTCGTGGTCGTCGGGTTTCCGCCGGTGGCCTGGTTCGAGAAGATGTTGTTCCTCACGTCCATGCCGGTCTGGCTGGTGTTGACGATCATGAACGCCGCGGTCAGGTTGGTGCTGAGCGTGCCGGGTACCGCGCCGAAGAGGTGTACCGAGTTGTGGTAGACCTTGTGGCCCGTGCCCGAGGCGACGCGGATGCCGTATGCGCCGAAGGTCGTGCCGCCGCCGCCCGCGCCCGCGACCTGATTGTTCAAACAGTCGGTGACGAAGTTGTTCTGGACGACGTGGGTGTTACCGCCGCCGAGGTTGATGCCGACGGCGGGCCAGGTGTCGGTCGCGTTGTTGCGCACGCGCACGACCCTGTTCTTCTCCACCGTCACGCCGCTGGTGTTCACGCTCAGGACGCCGACCGAGACGGCCTGATTCGCGCCGCTCGTGCTCGACGCCATGAAGCCTTCGAGGTGGAGCGTGTTGCCAGAGACGATGCCGTTGGCCGTGCCGTTGACGAGGATGTTGCTGGAGTAGACTTGGTCTACCGCGCCCGCCGTCGGGTTGCCGATGACGTTGTCCTTGATTTGCAGGCCGGGGAAGACGGTCGTGGCCGCGCCCTGGATTGAGATGGCGCGTGCCGCCGTGCCGACGCTGTTGTTCTGGATCAGCAGGTTGGTCGCCGTGGCGGGGCTGCCGATGGTGGTGGACACGGAGGTGACGGCCGCAGGCGCGGCGGTCGTGCCCGTGGAACCCGCGCTGGCGAGGATGCCGTAGGTCGTGTTCTCCGAGCCTGTGGTCGAGGACGCGCCCGACACGTTACGGCCGGTCGCGCTGCCGAGGACGTTAAGGTTCTTGATGGTGTCGTTGTTGGCGGCCGTCGCGCCCGTCGTCGCGAGAGCTATGCGGATGACGGAGTTGAAGGTCGTCGTGTTCGAGGCGGTGTTGCGAACGGTCAGGTTGCGGTTCGTGCCCGCGGTGTTCGGGTTGTCGCCGTCAATCGTGACGTTGCTCGCGCCGTTGAGTTGAATGACGCCGAGGCCGCCAGCGGGGTTGCCGCTGATGAAGACGCCGTCGTTGACGGGGCGAAGCAGGAGCGAGGTGTACGACGCGGAGCCCGCGCCGCTGCCGTTGAGGGTCGCGGGCGTCGTGCCCTCGACCGTGCTGGAGTTGATACTCACCGTCACCGCGCCCTGGTGCGTGCCCGCGTTGATGGCGTCGAACGCGGCCTTGAGCGACGGGTACGAAGTCGGGCCGACAGTCCCGGCGGTGGCGGTGACGACGACTATCGGGCAGAGCGTGAAGTTGTAGGTGACGGTCCCTAGGTCGGACGCGCCGTCCTGTAGTTGCAGCGACGCCGTGAGCGTGCTGCCGCAGGTGAGCATCGAGTCGGCGGTGAACGAGATGGACTGCGTCGCCGTCCCGCCGCCGCCGGCCACCACACCGTAGTTCGCAGGCCCGCCGGGGCTCGTCACGCCGCCCGTGGCCTGTAGCGTCCCCACGAGGTTGCTCGTCGCGCCCACGCCGTTGTTCTTCACGCCGAAGCTGACCGTCACGGTCTCGCCTGGGTCGATCGCACCGTTCGTGTTTGGATCGGTCGTCAGCGACGCGCCGTTGGCGACCATAATCGGCACGCCTCCCAGGCAGGCGTTGACGTTCGTGGTGTTACCGTCGGTGATGTTGACGCTGTTCGAGGTCGGGGCGTAGCCCACCTTGGTGATGACGTAGTTGTGGCTGCCGGGAGCGAGCGCCACGTCGAGGATGCCGCTGGCATTCGTGCTGCCGACCGGAGTCCCGTCAACCGAGATGGCGGCGGAGCCGACCGGGGCGGTCGTCGTGCAGTCGGTGACGACGAAGTGCGCCGTGCCGCTGCCTAGACATTCGGAGACGTTCGTGGTGTTACCGTCGGTGATGTTGAAGTTGCCCGTGGCGATGGAGGAGCCCGCCTTGGTGATGCTGTAGGTGTGCGGCCCCGGCGCGAGCGGCGCGTCGTAGGTTCCGTTCGTCGCCGTGACGCCGTAGGTGATGCCGTCAATCGTGACGACGGCGTTCGCGATGTTGGCCGCGGTCGTGCAGTTGGTCACGGCGAAGTGCGCCGTGCCCTTCGCGGGCGCGGTACACGACGGGAACTTGAAGCTGCCGATGCGCGTCTGCCAGCCGACCGCGCTCGCGGCCTGCCCGGCCGCGGTGTAGTACTCGGTCGTGAACCAGAAGGTGCAGTCGTCGGACGGGTCAACGGTCAGGGCGGAATAGTCGCCCCAACGGCTGCCCGTGCTCGTCTGCACGCCCGTGCCCGCGATCAGCACGGCCTCGCCCTGCGCGAGCCCGTTCGGCGGGTCTGTGGCGAGTCGGCCCGCGTAGCGGATGCTAGGGAAGACGGAGGTGCTCGACGCGCTGTAGCCGACGGCGAGGTTGCCCTGGTTGTCCTCGGCGGCGCTGCCCATCCAGCGGCTGACGCCGTCGGCCGGGGCGAAGGTCGCCTGCTCAAAGACGGAGAACGGCCCGCCCGCCGTGCTGCGCAGCTCGTAGTAGCGAGGCGCGGCGCGGTAGGTTCCGAAGGTCGACGAGGCCGGCGCGCCCACGGTGTGCGTGAACACGAGCGTCTCGAAGCCGCCGCGGTTGCGGTACTGCATGCGGAACATGATGCGGTCGGCGATGGTGTCGAGGCCCGAGGAGGACGTGGCCGGCGGAGGCTGCGGGATGGCCGCGCGTGTGAAAGCGGTCGCCGGGTTGACGACGCTGAAGGGCGCGACCGCGAGCGGCGCGGCGTAGGTGCTCTCGGCGCGCTCGGTGAAGGTCGAGTTCGCGGGCGTTGCGAAGTCCGCGTGGAAGTCGAAAAGTCTAAGGCCGTTGGCCGGGTCGCTGAAGTCCGTCGTGGTGAAGTAGGCGAACGTGTTGGGCCTGCCCGGCGGCGGCGGCGTCAGGCCGTCGAGGTCGGAGGGCATCATGCCGCCTATCGCCTCTGGATAGGCCGCGAGGCTGAGGTTGAAGTAGATGTAAGTGGCCGACGGGTTGCCCGCGAGCATCTTGACGCGGTCGAAGGCGAAGACGCCCACGCCGTTGTAGATGTCGCCCGGCTCTGTGAACTGGTGATCCATCATGTAGTAGCCGTCGGGCCACACGCCTAGGTGCGGGTAGTCCGGGAACTCGGCGCCGGGCGTCTGGAAGGCGTAGAGGTAGTAAGCGCCCGTCGGGTCGTTCGTCTGCGAAATGGCGATGCACTGGAAGAAGGGCGGGGCCGTGTCGGAGATGAAGCCGAACTGGCTGAGCATCCAGCGGTCTGCGAGCTGATCGTAGAGGACGATGGGGTCGCCCTTGTCGGAGGCGGCGCACGTGCCGCCGAGCGGCGTGAAGAGCGTGCTCAGCTTGAAGGGGGCCGTCAGCGGCGTGCCCGACTTGTTCCAGACGCGCACGAGCAGGTTGTCCTGCTGGACGTAATGGTTGGGGCCGACATCGCCATTCGTGTCGGGGGGCGAGAGGCTACCGAAGCCGGCGGCGATGTTCTCGGTGCGGCCCAGGCCCTCGAAGGAAGTGAGCGGCGTGGGCATGGTGAGCGCCGGCATTTTCAACTGGATAGCCGTGTCCCTTATCTCGCCGCGCGCGGCCGCCTCGTCGGCCTCGGCCTTCGCCTGCGGCGAGATGACGCGGGTCACGGGGTTCTCCGCGGCCTCGTGCTCCTCGCGCTCGCGGTCTTCCTCCGTGAGCACGGCCTTGCGTTGATTCCTAGCCACCTCGGCGAGCGGCCTCGACACGGCGAAGCCGACGGCCTGAGACGAGAGCGGCTCGGGGCTTGAGCCATACGGCCTGAAAGCCTTCGGGCGAGCCATTGCGGCCAGGCGCAACTTCTCCTCGTCGGTGGTCGGGACTTTCTCCTCTGCCCTGACCGCGGTCTTATTCGATTCTCTATTAACTCTGTTCTTCTGCGCGCTTCCGCTCCGCGACAGCAGCCCGAGCGGTATTAGCATTGAGATTAAGATAAGTAGAAGCCATCTGGTTCGTCTTGTAAAATTCAATCGGGGGGTCGCGCCAGTACGTTTCATTGTCGCTCCTCGCCGCACGGCACGCGCGCGGCTTATTCGGGCCTAATGTTTGACAGCGTCGCAGCGTCCTGGAGGTTTGGGGAACCCGCTGCGGATCCGCCGCCGTTTAAGTAAAACGGGCGTACCTATAGTGAAATACACGGTCGAGCGTCTGGGCAGCGACATGCTCCGCCCTTCCATGAGGAACCCGATGCTCGTAACCCCTGGGTCTTATTCCTTGAAACTTGAGGCCGGTACTTCTAGAGCGAGGGCCGGTGGCGCTCACGCGCGGGGCCGGTACGAGGTAACTATAGCGAGGTGCGACGAGGAGGGTTCTACGAAACTGTAACTGCGAAAGATTAGGTGGTCCTTTTTTACTTTACACCTTATTAAACCTTGCGGCAATAAAACTCGAATCCCTAGGTGAAAGGTTTTGTGCGGGCCGCGCGGGCGTCCATTACGGACGCCCGCGCGGCCCACACATTTAAGGCCGCGGCCCGCCCCTTACGGGGGGCAGGGGCCGGAGCCGACGTTGACGGTCAGGCCGCGCGAGACCGTGCTCATGCCCAGCGTCGCATTCACGGTGCCGACCTGCTTGGTCACGACCGGCGAGGTCGTCACGCTGAAGTTCGGGCTCACGCTCGACCCCGCGGGGATGAACACGCTCGCGGGGACGGTCACGCCCGCGAGGTTGGTTGTTGACAGGTTGACGGTCAGGCCGCCCGCCGGCGCAGGCCCGGTCAGGTAGACGTTGCCCGTCGTGTTGTCACAGCCGCCCGTCAAGACCTGCTGCGCCAGCAGCACCTTCTGCAAGGTGGCGGTCAGGACGGTCGTCGTCTGGCTGGCCGAGTTGTTGGCCGGGTTCGACTCGTTCTCGTTAGCCGTGGCCGAGGCCGTGTTGGTGATAGCTCCGGCCACTGTGGCCCTGACAGTCACCGTTATGGTCGCGGTCGCGTTAACTGCGAGCGTCCCGATGTTGGCCGTCACGATGCCGGACGAATTCACCGGCGGCGTGATGAGACTGCCCTGCGTCGTCGTGGCCGAGATGAACTGCATTGACGCCGGCAGGTTGTCCGTCAGAACTACGCCGGTGGCGCTAATCGGCGTGTTGTAGTTCTTGACGACCATCGTGTAGGTGGTCAACTGGCTGACGTAGATCGGGTCTGCCGAATCCACCTTAGACACTGACAAGTCAACTTCCGCGATGCTTGAGTGGCTCACGGAAGCCGTGTTGCCGCCCGTCGCTGGATCCCACTGTGACGCGTTTACCGTCGCCGTGTTGTTCAGCGTGCCAGTTTGCAGGGCCTTTGTGGTGATCTGGATATTGATCGTGCTACCAATGCCCAGCGTCCCAAGAGTGCAGTTGACCGTGTGCGTGCCCATGTCGTAGGAGCATGTGCCCTGCGACGTGGTCACGGCCGTGAACCTGACCTGCGACGGCAACGGATCAGACAGCGTCATGCTGGTTGCCGCTGCGTTGCCATTGTTCGTGATGGCGATCAGGTAGTTATGGTTATAGCCAACCTTAGCCTGCCGATCGACGGTCTTGGTCATCGAGAACAGCGCGCTCAGGACGTTAATGGACACGTCCTTCATCGCGTTGTTGTAGTTGGTCGTGTCGGTCGGCGTGAAGTCTACGTGCAGGTTGTGCGTGCCGTAGCCCAACACCGTCCCCGCCGGCGGGGTGTAGACGAACGAGCCCGGCACGTTGGCCGTCGCATTCAGTTGCGTCCCGCTCAGAGCAGTCCCGTAGATGATGTCCGCGGGATTGTTCCAGGTGATGACGGGCGTCGCCTTGTTGACCGTCAGCGCGGCCGTGTCGCTGCTGGCCAGGTAGATGCCCGCGCCCGCGAAGCTCGCGCCGACGCCCGTCGGGTACGAGCCCGCGTTGATGCCCACGAGCGAGACGTTCATCAGCGTCGCCACGCCCGAGCCGTTCGTCACGGCGTTGCCGACGCTGTTGCCGTTCAGGGTGAAGTCAATCGTCTGGCCGCTGATGGGGTTCGTGCCGTCGGTCAGCGTCGCAGACAGGTTGACCGTGCCGCCGTAGGTTCCGGTGGCGGGGTCGGCCGTCAGAGTCGTCGCGACTGTAGTTGGAGCGTTTCTCTCGTCCGCGCCGATGTCGGGCGGGTTGTCGCGCGAGTCGTTGTCGAAGTCGTTCGAGATGCCCACGACCGCGATGCCCATAGCGAGAACGGGGCTCCCGCTCTGGATGTGTATATCGCCGGTCGAGGCCGACCCGTTCGGGTTGACGAAGAGCGGGTCAACCGAGAGGCTGTTGGCGTCCTGACCCGTCGCCGTCTGCCAGTTGGCGAGCGTCGTCTGATCGACCGCGTTGTAGAGGCCGACGAAGCCGCCCGTGCCCGTGGCGTACAGGTCGTTGTAGTTGCTGGTCAGGCCCGCAGGGTTGGGCGCTGTTCCGGCGAGCGAGATGGCGTAGTGCTTGCCCGCGCCGGATGCGTTGCTGCGCGCGTTCCAGAAGATGTTGTCCACGTAGTTGCGCGTACTCGTCAGAGCAGTGCCGTTGAAGGCGAAGGTGCTTGACGAGGAGGCGACGCCGGAGCCGCCGATGTACACGCTGTTGAAGTAGTAGTTGACGACCGTGGTGCCCGCGCCCCCGACCGCGCCCTGTATGTCACGGATGCCGATGATGCTGAGGCCGCTCGTATTCGAGTTGCCCGCCGCATCGAGGCCGAGACGGACCATGTTGTTCTGGACTATCGCCCTGACCGGCACGCCGGCCGTCCCGGAGCCGCGTTGGACGATGCCCCAAATCTGGCTGGTGTTGTCGGTCGAGGTGTTCGTGAGCGAGTGAATCAGGTTGCGCTCGATGACGTTCGCGTTGACGGCGATGTTGGTGGTCGCCGGCAACGTCAGGTCCATAGCGTAGATCGAAGTCTGCGCCGCGCCCGAAGCGTTCGAGAGCGAGTGGACGGTGTTGCGCGAAATCAGGCTCGTGTTCGTCACGGCCGTGCTGACGTTGACGACGTAGCCGCTCATGACGACCGTCGCGGGGAAGTTGGAGTTGCCGACCATGTTGCGCACGGTGTTGCCCGTCATCGAGATCGACGGGAGCGCGGTCTGGATGCCGTACATGACGTAACTGCCAACCTGATTGTCTGTGATGGCTCCGGCCCCGGTCGGGCCGCCGATGGTGTTGTTGTTGATAGTCTCGGTCGAGGCCGAGGACGTGTTGACGAGGATGCCGCGGAAGCCGACGGTCGTCCCCGTCCCGCCGGAGTTGATGGTGATCGCCCCGATGTTGTTGTTCGAGACGTTGCCGGAACTCAGGCTGAAGTCATAGATGCCGATGATGGGAGCGTTGCTCGCCGTCGTCGAGGTGGCATTAATGACGATGGTGGACGAGCCGTCGAGGCTGCCGATGAAGTTGCCCGACAGGTTGCCTACATTGAAGACGCCCGACGTGGTGCCGAGCGAGATTCCGATGAACGGCGACGAGGCGGCAGTCGTCGAGGCGCGGCTCGACGTCTGGCTGATGCCGGAGATGATGTTCCCCTGCACGCTGGTCGCCGTGCCGCTGCTGGCGGCGGCGAGGTCCATACCGCGGACTTCGTTCGACGAGCCAAGGATGGTCGTCGTCCCCGTCCCGTTGGCCGCGCCGAAGCCGATGATGTTGTTGCGTATCGTGTGGGCGTTGCCGTTCGCGCCCGTCGTGCCGACCAGCGTGATGCCCGTGTAGCGCAGGGCCGTGGTCGTGAACGTGCGCGTGGCCGTCTGGTAAAGCCGGTTGTTCTGGATTGTCCAGTTGTGGTTGCCCGTGCGGATGTCTATGCCCGTCACGGAAACGCCGCCCGTGCCGAAGAAGTCGAAGACGTTGTTGCCGTCAATGACGTTGTCGCGGTTGATGGTGTTGTTGTTGGTCGTGGTGCCGACCGCGGAGATGGCCTTGACAGGCAGGTTCGCGCCCGCCGGGCCGATGTTGTTGTTCAGGACTGTGTTGTTGTTGTTGCCGACGATGGTCGTGCCAACCGCAGGCGAGGTGCTGAACAGAACGTTTCCGCCCGCCGTGCCTACCGCCACTGTGGCCGAGCCAAGTATCGAGCAGTTCTTGACGGTGTTGTTCTGCGCGCCGTTGATGAAGCGTACGGTGCTGGTGCTCGCGGTCGTAGAGACGGTGGTGTTGGAGAACGTCAGGGAGTTTCCGCCTGCGTTCAGACCGTCAATCGTCACGTTGTCCGCGCCGTTCAAATCAATCAGCGGGCTGCCCGCGGCAATCGCGCCGGAAACGGTCCTGGCGGCCCCGCCGGCGGGTATCATCACAATCGTGGTGTAGCTGGCCGAGCCGCTCCCGCTTGCGTTCAGGACGGCCGGCGCTGTCTCGGTCGTGTTCCCGCTGACGTAGATGTTGAGCGTGCCCTGGTGCGTGCCCGCGTTGATGGCGTCGAACGCACCCTTGACCGTCGCGTAGTCGGTCGGGCCGACGGTCCCGGCGGTCGCCGTGACTGTGACCGGCCCCGCGCCCCCGCCCGGCCCAGGCGTAGGCGTAGGCGTCGGCGTCGGTGACGGCGTCGGTGTCGCTATCGGTGACGCCACGCAGGTGGGGAACTTGTACGCGCCGACGCGCGTGTTCCAGGCGGCGGAGGCCGTCGCCGAATAATATTCGTTGGTGTGATAGAAGGTGCAGCCGTCGGCCGGGTCAACGTGCATGGAGCTGTAGTCGCCCCAGCGGCCGCTCGTGCTGGTCTGGTGGCCCGTGCCCGCGACCAGCACGGCCTCGCCCTGCGCCATCGTGCTCGGCGGGTCGCTCGCCAGGCGCCCGGCGTAACGTATGCCTGGGTCAACCGTGGCGCTCGACGCCGTATAGCCTATGGAGACATTGCCTTCGTGGTCTACGTTGATGCTGGGCATCGCGCGCCACAGGCCGTCGCCGCCGTTGTTGAAAGACTGCTGTTGGGCGGGCGTGGCGGGTATCGTGTTCGCGGTCATATTGAACTGATACCACCGGATGGCCGTCGGCCCCGTTCCGCCCTGATTGTTGTTGACGGTGTGCGAGGCGTAGAGGGACTCCGTCCCGCTCTGGTTCTGGTAGACGAGCGGAGTCATTATCTTGTCACCCAAAGTATCGAGGTATTGGGTGGTCGTGGCCGTGCCGTTCGGGACGATGGACGTCCCGTTGACGGCATCGAACGCGTCAACGAAGCCGTTGACCGTGATGATGCCGTCCGGCGTGTGCCCCGCGCCGACGCCGAACGTGGAGTTGGCCGGAGTCACGAAGTCGGCGTGAAAGCGGCGGATGAAGACCTGATTCTCGACTGTGCCCGCCACCGCCGAGCTGTTGATGTTCGCGAACCATTCGGGCTGGCCCGCGGGCGGGGGGTCGCCGTGGCGGAAGGTCGCCGGTTGCAGGCTGTACTGGTCGCCCAGATTGGCGGGCGTAATCGTGAACGCGATGGTGTTCGCCGGGCCGCCGTTGATCATAGAGGCGCGGTCGAGCGCGTAAACGCGGACGCCGTTGAACGTCGTGTTGTTGGAGAACAGGTTGACAGACATGTAGTAGGCGTCGGGCCACAGTCCGAACTTCGGATAATCGCCAATGAAGTTCGGATTCGACGGGTCAACCTGGATGGCGTAGAGCCAGTAGCCGCTCGTTATCGGGTCGCTGCCCTTGGAGACGCCGATGCACTGGTAGAACGAGGTGCCTGGGAACGCTGGAAAGGCGAAGTCGGTGATGATCCAGCGATCCGAGATGTGGTCGTAGAAGACTATGCCGTCGCCCCCGTTGACGTTGCTGCCGCAGGGCGTGCTGGTGCCCATGGCCGAGAAGAATGAGTTGTAGGTGATGGGGCCGGCCAGGACGTTTCCGCTCTTGTCGTGAATGCGGATCGAGGAGTTGACCGACTGGATGTAGTGGTTCGGGCCAACGTCGCCGTCCGTGTCGGGCGGCAGGCAGCCGTTGCATCCCAGGTTTGAGTTCATGCCGGCGAAGGTCAGGAACGGGCTGGGCATGTTCATGGTCGGCGCATTCTGCTGTACACGACGACGAAGCGGCGTCGAGGCGCGCGACGCCTTGGCCGCTTTCGATAGCTTCCTGGAACTGTTCCGTGTGCGCTTCTCGGAGGCTCTCTCTGCCGCCTCAGCGCGGCGCATTCCGCGCGCGCCGCGGACGGTCCTGTTCCCCTCGCGCTCTTCGCGCTCTTTCGGAGGATGGCGCATCAGGCGCACTTCTTCCTCTGACTCCACCTTCGGGGCAATGTAAGGCAGGTCGCGTAGGTCGCGGTCCTGCGAGATAGGGCCGATCATCTGAACCACGTCGGGCCGCGGTCCTTTTGGGCCGCCCTGTTGTTGCGCCCTACTTCTCTGCAACAAAAGTATGGCCGGCAGGAGCGAGGCAATTAGTAGAATGAGAAACCATCTGACGCGCTTTCTAGAATTTCGCAGCCCTTTATTGGGGTTCATTACTTTTCCTCCGTCGCGCGCGGGGGCCGCGCGACTGTGAAGATTGCGGGTTCGACAGCGCTACCGGCCTAAGTATCCGCCGGAACCCACAATGGCCGAGGTCAAGGGCCTCTTCATTCTTCAACCGGAGAGAACAGACGAGCCGCCGCAGGGCCTGTGAAAGCGCGAGGGGAACAGTATTTCGGCCACTGCCAGGAACGGGTTGTTGCGTTACTCTCGAACACGAAGAGAACCTGCAAACGAGATTGCTTAATAGTTACGCCCACGTGTATGCTCTTCTTATCGAACTAATATGACTATCAGAGAGGACGACCATGCGACGAAACAGCATTTACTACAACTTTTGCGTCTTCTCTATCATCTTTCTGGCTCCATTGCAAAACGGTTCTTGCAGGAGCGGTAAAACGAAAACGATGCTCAACGAACAGAATCGCGTGGCGATCGGAAACTGGGGCGGCCCAAACGTCGGCATGAACGTGACGAATGACGGCGCGCAACTCCGCTTCAACTGCGCCCGCGGGACCATCGAAGAGCCCCTCGCGCTGGATACTGAAGGCCGCTTTTCCGCGAAAGGCACGTTCACCAAGGAGACCCCTGGACCGACCCGCGAGGACAACCCGCCGAAGAATGAACCCGCTACCTACAGCGGCTCAATCCGTGACCAGAAAATGACGCTCTCCATCACGCTCACGGAGACCAAAGAACAGGTCGGGAGCTTCGACCTCGAATTTGGCAAAACCGGACGCATCTTTAGGTGCCACTGAAACGACTTCCCTACTGATAACGTCAAACTGTTTGTGCGGCCGTCATCGCGCGTGAGTCTTTACGGACTCACGCGCGATGACGGCTAAGAGGGGCCGCGACCCTGCCCCTTACGGGGGGCAGACGCCGGAGCCGACGTTGATGGTCAGGCCGCGGCTGACCGTCGTCCCGGCCGTGGCGTTGACGGTGCCCACCTGCTTGGTGGCGACGGTTGTGGTCGTCACGTTGAAGGCAGGGCTCACCGTCTGCCCTGCCGGGATGAACACACTGGCCGGCACGGTCACGCCCGCCAGGCTCGTCGTTGACAGGTTCACGGTCACGCCGCCTGGGCCGGCCGGGCCGGTCAGGTAGACGTTACCCGTCGTGTTCTCGCAGCCGCCGATCAAGACCTGCTTGGCTAAGAGCACCTTCTGCAAGGCCGCCGCGTTGACGGTCGTGCTGGCGCTGCCCGTGTTGTTGGCCGTGTTGCTGTCGTTCTCGGTACTCGTCGCCGAGGCCGAGTTGACGATGACGCCCGTCGTGGTGGACGAGACCGTGATGGTCACAGTCGCCGTCGCGCCCGAAGCTATCGAGCCGAGGTTGGCTGTCACAGTGCCGTTGGAACCAACCGGCGGGGTGATGAGCGAGCCCTGCGACGTGGTCGCCGAGACGAAGTTCATCGAGGCGGGCAGCACGTCTGTCATCGTAACGCCCGTCGCGCCGAACGGCGTGCCGAGGTTCTTGACCGTGATCGTGTAGGTCACGTTCTGGCCGGCGAAGATCGGATTGGCCGAAGCCGTCTTCTGGACGGCGAGGTCAACGAACTTGACCGCGGGTAGACCGTTGACGGACGCGCTGTTGTTACCCGTCGCCGGGTCCCACTGCGAGGCCGTGATCGTCGCCGTGTTATTGAGCGTGCCCTCGCTGCGCGGCTTGACCGTAATCTGCACCGTCGCGTTACCGGCAGCCGGTATCGTGCCTAGGTTGCAGGTGACGGTGCGCGTCAACGATGCGTATGAGCACGTGCCTTGCGACGGCGACGACGCCGTGTAGGTCACGCCGAGCGGCAACACGTCGGTCAGCACCGTGCTTGTCGCAGAGGCGTCGCCCGTGTTGGTGATCGTCATGTTGTAGTTGAAGTTCAACTCGACGGCCGCAGGGTTGCGGTCGGCGGTCTTCGAGATGTTCAGCACCGCCGAGAGCACGTTGATGGACACGTCCTTCGACGTTGGATCGTAGTTGGTCGTGTCGGTCGGAGCGAAGTCAACGTGCAGGTTGTGTGTGCCCTTACCCAACACTGTGCCCGCCGCCGGGGTGTAGGTGAACGTGCCGGGCGTGTTCGCCGTCGCGTTCAGTTGTGTGCCGCTCAGAGCAGTCCCGTAGATGATGTCCGCGGGGTTAGCCCACGTAATTGTGGGGAACGCCCTCTGGAAGATCGTAACGGTCTGGCCCGCGATGGTCAGCGTGCCCGTGCGGGGCGAGCCCGTGTTGTTCGGGTCAATGTTGAGATTGACCGTCCCAGAGCCGCTGCCGCTCGCGCCGCCCGTGACGTGAATCCACGAGTCGTTGCTGACAGCGTTCCAGGTGCAGCCAGAGGCCGCGCTCGTCACGCTGACGTTGGTTGCGCCGCCGGCCGCGCCGACCGCGATGGGCGAGCCCGGAACCGACGCGCACGAGGCCGGGATGGCGACCTTGAAGGCCCCGCGGCCGTGCGTGAAGGCGTAGATGGTGGAGACGCCGCCGACGTTGAGCACCTGGAGCGACTCGGTGACGGTGTTCGAGAAGCCGGTCGTCTCCTTCGCCCAGTTCGCGCCGCCGTCGAGTGTGACGAAGACGCCCAGGTCCGTGCCGACGTAGACGCGCTGGCTGTTGTTCGGGTCAACGACGACGCTGTGCGCAGGGATGTCGGGTATCGCTCTCGGATTACTCGGCGTCTGGTTGCCGTCGGCCAGGGTCCAGGTCGCGCCGCTGTCGGTGGACTTGAAGACGTGGCCGAAGCCGTTGCCGCTCGAAGCGGAGTTGAAGTTCGAGACCGTGGCCCAGACGGTGTTCGTGTTCGACGGGTCGTACTCGACCCACGAGATGCCGCCGAAGCCGTTGCCGCGCGGCGTGAACGACTGGAGCCACGTCGCGTTCAAGGGACTCGTCGAGGTCGCGGTCGTGCCGACCGTCGTGCGGCGAATCTGGCCGGAGGCCGCGCCGTTGATGACCTTGTTCGAGTCGCCGGGCGCAATCGCCATGGCCGTGATCGAGCCGCCGGTCTGCTGCGCGTCGCTCGTGCGCGTCCAGTTGCCCGCCGAGTTGTCCGTGCGCCACATGAAGCGGCCGGCGTACCAGAGACGCGCGGAGTTGTTCGGGTCGCTTCTGAAGACAGAGGTGAACGGGAAGGTGTCGCCACTGATGCCCGTGCGGGCAGCCGCCCAGCTCGCGCCGCCGTTGGTGGACTTCTGGAAGGTGTTGCCGGTGTTCTCGGCGTAGATGACGTTCGTGTTCGACGTGTCGACGGCCACGTAGCCGCCGTCGCCGCCGAGTAGCCTCTGCCACTGGCTCGGCCCGCCGGCGTCCGTGCCGCGGTTGGTGCCGTTGTCCTGCGTGCCGCCGAAGTAGGTCGTGCCGTTCGGGTAGACGATGCCGCCCCAGAACTGCGTCACCGCGTAGCCGTTGTTGAGCGAACCCCAGTAGACGGGGTTGGCGAAGACATCGCCCACGCCGGGGGTCGGGCCGCCGCAGATGGGGCTCGCCGTGGTGATGGTTCCGCCCGAAGGCGACGTGCCATTGACGTAGCCAACGTTGCCCGTCTTGGCGTTGTCGGTCTTGAAGACGCCGCCGTCGCTGCCGACGAACATCGTCTGGTTGCTCGTCCCGTTGTAGTTCGGGTGGAAGACGATGGCGTGGTTGTCGGCGTGCGCGTACTGCGGGGTGTCGGCGTTGGCGGGCGGGATTGTGCCGTCGGTTGTGAACCACCAGTAGGAGGCGACGCCCCAGTTGACGCCGCCGTTGTCGGAGCGCCAGAGGTCTATGGCGCCCGCCCAGACGATGTTCGAGTCGGTCGGGTCAACGGCGATCACGTTGTCGTACCAGCCCTGGTTGAGGAAGTTGTTGGACGCGCCGAAGCCGCACTCGACCAGCGCCGCGTTGATGGGGTTCGAGAGCAGGAGCGTGTCCTGCTTGTTGACGCTGTTGTTGCGGACCTGCGTCGTCCACGAGCCGGGGTCGCCGCTCGAAGTCGAGCGGAAGACGCCGAGCAGGCCGAGGAGGTAGGTGCCCGCGCCGATGCTGTCCGACATCGCGTAGATGACGTTCTGGTTCGAGGGCGCGATGGCGAGCGACGTGCGGCCCATGTTGACCTCTGTGTACACATCCGTAAAGGAACCTGCGGCAGCAGTGTTACCTGTGGGAACGACAGAGGCGTTTGCGGCATCCGTGCTGCGATAGATGTGCGACTGCGGTTCGCCCGTGGCAAAGCCCGTGCCCGCCGCGACGAAGAGGTAGTCGGTCGCCTGGTCCGTGCGGAGCGCCAAGTCCATCGCGCCGCGAACACCGGTCGCGCTTCCTGCGACAGTCGGGACATTCATAATCATCGCCCACGTCGCGCCGCCGTCGAGCGAGCGCCAGACGCCCGAGCGCGTGGCGGCGTAGACGTGCTGCGTGTTCGCGCCGTTGCCGACGACGATGTCGTTAACGAAGAAGAAGTTCGAGTTGCTGGCCGTGGAGGCGAGGCGGGTCCAGGTCGCGCCCGCGTCCGTGGACTTGAAGATGCCCGCGCCCTGGACGGCGTCGGCGTTGAAGAAGCCCTCGCCCGTGCCTGCGTAGATGACGCTCGCGTTGCCGGGCTCGAAGGCCAGGCAGGTGACGGCGATATTCGCCATGAAGTCGTCGAGCGGAGCCCAGGTGGTCCCGCCGTCAGTTGTCTTCCAGATGCCACCCGCGACGCCCGCCGCGTACATCGTGTTGGGTGTGCCGGGGTCAACGAGCAGACCGCGCGTGCGGCCGCCGACGTTGCCGGGGCCGAGCGACTGCCAGGTGCCTAGCACGCCGCTGGTCTCGCCGGCCGAAAAGGGATTAACCATCTGCTGCGCCCGCTGAAGCGTCTCGGCGTCGGACTCGCCTGTCTCGGCCTCCGAAGGAAGCAGCTCGCCCCTCCCGGTCGAGTAGCGCGGCATCCGCTTGATCTTCTCCTTGGCCTCGAAGTAACGCTCCGTGGGCAGGCTCGTTGCGCCCTTGGGGAGGCGCTGTTCGAGGTAGTACCTCATCGCCTCGTCGGGCTTGTCCGTGCGCTGCTCCTCGCGGACCTTTTCCCTGCTCAGGATAGGGTTGTAACGGCGGCGAGAGGCGATTTGCTGGGTTCTTTTTCTCTTGATCACCCGGCGCTTTGCCACGCTGCTGGCCGCAATCGCGTGGCGGCGCACAGAGCGTTTCTTCTTTTTCGTGTCCGCCTGCGCGGGGAGGGTGAAAACGAGAAAGGTCAAAAGGACGAGGGTCGCGTAGGAAGTCGCGCGTCTCCTGATGCATGGCAAAAACATGGGGTTCTTTTTCTCCAAATAGAAATTGGTATTCCGCGAGGAGTATTCCCCTTGTACACGCTTGTTCTGTTAGTTCTTTTGTAAAGCGCCTCTCTTGATGGTTCTATTGCTACAGCCAGTCTGTTGAGTCGGGCGGTTCGCCTGTCGTAAGAGATGACGACAGGCGAACCGCCCTTCTCGCTCCCTTACGGGGGACAGACGCCGGAGCCGACGTTGATGGTGATGCCGCGCGAGACGGTCCCCGCGGTGATGAGACCCACCTGCTTGGCCGCCACCGGCGTGGTCGTCACGTTGAAGGCCGGGCTCACCATCTGCCCCGCCGGGATGAACACCGACGCGGGCACGGACGCGCCCGAGACGTTGCTCGACAGCGGGACGGTGACGCCGCCTGGGCCGGCCGGGCCGGTCAGGTAGACGTTACCCGTCGTGTTCTCGCACCCACCCGTCAAGACCTGCTTGGCGAGTAGTACCTTCTGCAAGACGGCGTCCTTAACGGTCGTCGCCGAGCTCGCGGTGTTGTTCGCCGAGACCGGGTCGTTCTCGTTCCCGGCCACCGTCGCCGTGTTGGTGATGACGCCCGAGGCCGTGGCCGTCGCGGTCACGGTCACGGTCGCCGTCGCGCCGATTGCGAGCGAGCCGATGTTCGCCGTCACCACGCCGGTCGAGCCGACCGGCGGAGTGACGAGACTCCCTTGCGAGGTCGTCGCGGAGACGAAGTTCATGCTCGCGGGCAGCGTGTCAGAGAGCACAACGCCGGTCGCGCCGAGCACGGTGCTGTTGTTCTTGACGACCATCGTGTAGACCGTGTTCTGCCCGACAAAGATCGGGTCGGGAGCGTTGGTCATCTGCACGGACAGGTCTACCTGCTTGACTGCGGGCAGGCCGTTGACCGACGCGCTCGCCGGGTCGTAGCCCGTCGCCGTGACGGTCGCAGTGTTGTTCAGAGTTCCCTCTTCCCTCGGCTTGACCGTTATCTGCACCGTGGCGGATGCGCCGGAGCCGAGGGGGCCGAGGTTGCAGGTCACGGTGCGCGTCGCCGAGGCGTACGTGCATGTGCCCTGCGAACTGCTGGCAGCCGTGAAGGTCACCTGCGTCGGCAGTACGTCAGTCACCACGGGGTCGGTGGCCGAGCCGGGGCCGTTGTTGGTCACGGTGACGTTGTAGTTGAAATTCAGTTCGACGGGCGCAGGGTTGCGCGAGGCCGTCATCGAAATCCCGAAGCTGGCAGGGGAGACGGTCAGCGGGCCGGAGCCGTTGCTCGCGGTGTAGCCGCTGTCGCCCGCGAAGCTCGCGCCGACTGCCGTCGGGTACGTGCCAGGGTTGATGCCCGCGAGCGAAACGCCCGAGAGCGTAGCGACGCCCGAGGCGTCGGTCACCGCGCTGCCGACGCTGTTGCCGTTGAGCGTGAAGGCGATTGACTTGCCCGCGAGCGGGAAACCGCCCTCGGTCAGCGTCGCCGTCAGCGTCGCCGTGCCACCGTACGTGCCGCTACCCGAGACCGCGTCCGTCACGGTCGCGAGCGGCTGCACGGGACCGAGCGGCAGAGGCCAGGCGTAAGCGCCGCGACCACGCGTAAAGAGCGCGAGCGTGGTGTTGCCGCGGTCTATAGCCATGTCCCAGATCATCACGTTCGGCAGACCCGCGTTGAAGCGGTACCAGACGGGCGACGCGACTCGAACGTCGTCCGTGTAGTAGAGGCCGAAGTCCGTGCCCGCGAAGACCTGCTGCGGGAAGTTCGGGTTGACGGCGATTGAGTCAACCGGGATGTTCGGCAGGTTGCCCGTCTTGTCCGCCCAGGTGAACGAGGCGCAGTTTACGGTGCAAGTGACTCTGTAAACGTGGCCGGGCGTCGTCGGGGTGTTCTGGTCAAAGCCGCCGACGGCAGCATACGCGATTGGCGCTGTCGTCGTCTTGGGGTCGAATGCCACGTCCAGAATCGGGCGGTTCGGCAGCACTGCGTTGCTGCCCGTCACGTTCACCCAGGTGGACGTGTTCGAGCCGCCGCCCAGGTTGAAGCCGATCTGCACGTTGCCGTCGTTGGTGCCGACGACGACGGTCTTCTGGTCACTCGGCTCGAAGGCGAGTTGGTTGATGTAGGAGCGGTTGCCGAGCGTCGCCTTCGTCAGGTTCGCCGGGCTGTTAACGTACCAGGTGTTGGTGCCGGTCGCGCCGGTGAGCGTCTCCCAGACGCGGACGGTGCCAGCGATCAGGTGGCCGCAGCCCGTGGTCGCGCCGGCGGGACCGCAGTCGTTGGCAGGGTTATTCACGTCGCCGTGGAAAAGCTCGAAGGGGAGGACGAAGGACTGCGTGTCGCCCGTCCAAGCGCCGCGCCTGCTCGTCCAGGTCGCGCCGGGGTTGGTGCAGGGCGTCGGGGTGCCGGTGCAGCGGCTCAGGCCGCCCGAGTTGTTGCCTAACCAGTAGCGCAAGCTCGTGCCGGTGCCCACGGGGTCAATGCGCGCGTAGAAGCCGTCGCCGCCCGTGCCCATCTGCCACTGCGTTGCGGAGGGGTTGCCCGTGAAAAGTACCGTACTCGGACCGTTATCCTGCGCGCCGCCGGCTGCCGAGGGCGTCGCCGCGGTGGCGAAGAAGCCGCTGATGTCGCCCGAATAGAACTCGATGGTGTTGAGGCCCGTGTCCATGTTGACCCAGGTCGGGCGCAAGGTGGCTTCCTGCGCGAGGTGGGCGTTCGAGGTGGAGAAGACGCCGCCGTCGCTGCCTTCGAGCAGGATACTCGAAGAGCCGGGGACGAAGGCGAGCGCGTGATGGTCTACGTGGACGACGTGGTTGGCTACTGGCGAGCCGTTGTAGCCGCACGTGATGTTGTAGAAGCTAGTGCCCGTGCGCGTCGCGACCCAGGTGTCGTAGGTGTCTACGAAGACGCGGTCAGGGTTGTTCGGGTCTACCGCCATGCCCTGGTCGTACCAGTTCTGCGGGTAGTCGCCGCCGCCGGCCGCGCCCGAGGTCACGCCCTGCGTGCCCGTGCTGCCGCACTGGCGGAGCGAGCCGCCAGCCGAGCCGGTCATGAAGCTCCAGGTGTTTCCGCCGTCCGCGCTGGCCCAGACGCCGAGTTGGCAGCCCGCCGCGTTGCCACAGCCGCTGTTGTTGTTGGGGATGATGGAGCCGACCTGCGCGTAGATGACGTTCGGGTTGCTCGGCGCGACGGCGATGTCCATGCGGCCGAGCTGGTTGCCGGTGTTGATGTTGCCGCCGTAGGGCACGCCCTCGCCAGCGTTCAGCGCGTTGTTGGTCGCGTAGGGGCTGCCGGTCACGGCCGTGCCAAAGATGAAGCCGTTGTCGTCGCGCGTTATCAGCGTGAAGTCCGACGGGCAGCCGCTCGCGGGCATCGTGCCCCTGTAGAGGCCGTTGGCGCCGTTCTGGTCCAGGTTGTACTGGACGGGCGTGGCGAAGCCGCGCGTGCCCACCGCCGCGAGAATACGCGTCGTGCCGCCGACGTTCGACAGCTCAAGGCCGGTGATGTCCTGCCGCTGCGTGTTGTGGGGGTTGGTCAGACAGGGGCCGGTCCAGTTGGCGCCGCCGTCGTAAGAGAAGTAGAGACCGGTCTTCGCGCCGGCGACGACGTTGTTGCTGTTGTTCGGGTCAACGCGCACCTTGCCGACCGCCTGGTACTGCGGGAACTGTCCGGCGGGCTGCGGGAGCGCCGCGCCGAACACGTTAGCGCCCTTCACCGTCCAGGTCGCGCCCGCGTCCGTGGACTTCAGGATACCCTGGCTGCCCATAGAGAAGGAGCCGAAGTTGAGGTCGCCCGTGCCCGCGTAAATCGTGTTGTGGTCGTTCGGGTCAAGCACGACGGTGTCAATGCCCTGGGTCGGGATTGACGCGTCGTCCATCGTCGGACTCCAACTGGTCGTGACGCTACAGCAGTTGGTCGTCTTCCAGACGCCGCCGTTGACCGTCGCGATGTAGGCGACGATTGAGCCGGGGGTGGTCGTGGTGGGGTCAATGGCGATGGAGTTGACTCGGCCCGCGGTTATCCCGTAATCGAAGCAGCCGGAGCAGCCCGTCATGCGCTCAGGCGCGGGGCCGAGCGCCGTGAAGCCGCTGGTGCTCAGTGTGAGCGGGCTCTCAGCGAGCATGGCGCTGCTGGTGGCGCGGCCAGAGGGGAGGGCGCGCTCGATGAGCGCGTCCTGTTTGAGCGCCTCTTGCACCCATTCGGGGTTGAACTCGCCCGTCGGGTAGGTCAGGCGCGTGGCCCAGTACTCTTCCTGTTCGAGCAGCGCCTCGTAGCGCTCGGCGGGGTCTTCCTTGCCCTCAAACTCTTCGCGCTCTTCCCTTTCTTTCCGCGCGACCTCGACCTTCTTCTTCCGAGAGGTCTTCTTCCGCCACGCCGACGTGAATGAGCCGCCGCGGCGGCGGACCTTGCGCACCTTGGCCGACGCCACGGATTTGGCGGAAGCCTTGCGCACCTTATCCTTGGCGGACGTGGCAAGTGAGCCCGCCGAGATGGCGACGAGCACCATGACTGCGATTAAAGCGAACAGCAGGGCCAGGCGGCCGAGCGATTTCCTGTTGGCGATTGTGCTGGCGATCACGGAAGCGTCCGCTGTCCTTCTTCGCAGCCATCTTCTCTTCATTGGGGATGCTCCTTACAAGGCTCCGGCTTTTGCCGGGCGGGTGAATTAAGAACCGTCTAATTTTTTAGGACTTCAGCAGCACAGGAGTAACGGACAACAGCCGCTTGCTTCCTGCTGGGCGCTACCGAAGCGATTAACTTGAAAGCTTTAAGTTGGTGTGGTCATGGCGCGTGCGCCATGCTTCTTCACTTTTACCGTGTCACGAGCGGCAGCGCCGCTTACTGACAAACGCCAGAGCCGACGTTAATGGTAATGCCGCGGCTCACACTGCTCGACCCGGAGGTCGCTGTAATCAGTCCTACTTGCTTGGCCGTTATTAATAAGAAGCGCGGCCAAACGGCCGCGCCCTTTCGGAAAGAGATTTTCAGCGATAATACGAGTCTTGATAGTAATACGGGGCGCGGGGGATTTAGTTTGGGTCTTTCTCTTCACGCGGGGAAACTTCTCTTTCTTCGGCCTTCGCTAGTTTGAAATGTTCAGGGTTGCGGCTTCCACGAACTCACGCCGCAATCCGTGGGGGCTATACCTGGCTGTGAATCTGTTCCTCTACAATGGCGTCTCCCGCCAGGGAGGAGAAAATCTGGTGTCGGGTGATACTGAGGGCCAGCCTGTAGGTATCGTCCGCCTGCCGCTCGACTCGCGTCACCTCGCCGCGCAAGAGCACCACGGCCTGCGAGACCTGCGTGATGACCAACAACTTCTCGCCCTCTTCTACAGGGTAGGCCAGCCGCAGCGAAAAGCCGCCCGTGCTCAGGTCTTCGATGACAGTGCGCACGCCGAGGCTCTGCTTGCAGGCCGCCACGTCGAGCGCCACGGCCGGCAATGGCCCGCTGATGCGCGGGGCCTTACGCCGCTCGGCCACAGGTTGCGCGTTGAGTCTGACCTTGGAGCGCAGAGGTGGGGCCTCTCTATATTCTAACTTCTCTCGATTGAGCTTTTGGGTCACAATGGGCTTCACAAGAGGGTTTGTCGAGCGGCCTAACTACTATGTGCGATAGTAACTCGACTCGGACCATCGCATGCGTTTCACAATTGCCCGCGTAAAATATAGATATCCGGGCAAAAATGCATCTGCCGTTTATCACTAATATGGGAGACAAACGTCATTATCTTTAACCCCGCTGCCCGTGACATTACTCCGTCTAGAGAAGTACAAATGTCACGGTTCAGACTGAGAACCAAAAAACGCTGGCCACCGCAGTGACGGTCTTCACGACCATTAACTAAGTCACAGGGCAAACCTTAAGGGTTGAAGGTTATAGCGGCGGGTCGCCTGAGTCTTTTGTGAGTCAGGCGACCCGCCGCCCTTTTGAAAGGCTCATTGCCGGCACGAACGTCCTCTAACCGAGGACGTTCGTGCCGGGCCTGGTCCCCTTACGGTGGGCAGGTGCCGGAGCCGACGTTGATGGTCAGGTTGCGCGAGACCGTGCTCGCCCCGAGCGTCGCGTTGACGAGTCCGACCTGCTTAGTGACCACCGGCGTGGTCGTCACAGAGAAGGCAGGGCTCACCGTCTGCCCCGCCGGGATGAACACACTCGCCGGCACCGTCACCCCAGCCAGGCTCGTCGTCGAGAGCGAGACGGTCAACCCGCCCGCCGGGGCCGGCCCCGTCAGGTAGACGTTGCCCGTCGTGTTCTCACACCCTCCCGTCAAGACCTGCTTGGCGAGCAGGACTTTTTGCAAGTTGACCGCGTTGACGGTCGTCGTCGCGCTGTCGCTGTTGTTGGCCGCCACCGGGTCACTCTCGTTGCCCGTCACCGTGGCCGTGTTGGTGATGACGCCCGCCGCCGAGGACGAGACTGTCACCGTCACGGTGGCAGTCGCCCCGATGCCGAGCGCGCCGAGGTTGGCCGTCACGATGCCGGATGAGCCCACAGGCGGCGTGATTAAGCTGCCCTGACTGGTCGTCGCGGAGACGAACTTCATCGAGGCGGGCAAGCTATCTGAGAGCACCACACCAGTGGCTCCCATGACGGTGGAGTTGTTCTTGGCGACCAGTGTGTAGGTCACGTTCTGGCTGACGAAGATCGGGTTGGGCGAGGCCGTCTTCTGCACGGAGAGGTCTGTCTCCTTGACGGCTGGCAGCCCGTTGACTGATGCGCTGTTGTTGCCCGTCGCCGGGTTCCAATTCCCCGCCGTAATCGTCGCCGTGTTGTTGAGCGTGCCCTCCTCTCTAGGCTTCACCGTTATCTGGACGTTGACCGTCGAGCCTGGGGCCATCGTCCCTATGTTGCAGGTGACCGTGTGTGTCAGGGACTGGTAGGCGCATGTTCCCTGCGACGAAGAGGCCGCCGTGAACGTCACGATCGCGGGCAGCACGTCCGTCAGCGTGACGTTCGTCGCCGACGTGTCTCCCGTGTTCGTGATGACGGGTTTGTAGTTGAAGTTCAACTCGACTGGCGCGGGGTTTCTGTCCGCGGTCATCGAGATGTTGAGTATGGCCGACGGGTTGTTGAAGCAGATGGTCACGTCGCTCAACGTGGCCGTCGCGTTCGGGTCGGTCGTGGTAAAGAACGCCTTGTACTTCAGGTAGCGGAAGCCGTTGAACTGCGAGAGCGACCCGCCGTTGGTAAAGAAGGTTCCTGAAGTGCTGTCGGGTCCGACGAAGTTGAACGGCCCGCCGAAGTTGTTGCTGGCCGCGACCTGGAATTGCAGGGTCGTGTTCGCCGGCACAGTCGCGTTCCACGAGATCGTGCCCCACTGGCTCGTCCCCGCGAACGGAGGATTGGAGTCCTTCAGCGAAGAGACGTAATCGCCCGACGCGGCGTTGCCGGTCTTCATGTAGGTGATGAAGCCCAGGTCCGTATTCGGTGACGAGGCCGGCAAAACCCACGTGCCGCCGCTATTGGCCGAGGTGGAGCGCGGGCCGGCAGGGTACACGTCCGTCGCGCTGATAACATACGCGTAAATGCCCGCGGATGGGTTCGAGACCGGGCGGACGACTATCGCGTACTTGGTGCCCGCCGTCAGCGTCAGCGGCGAGGCGAAGTTCGCGGTGAAGAAGCCTCCGGCCCCGCTGTTGAAGCCGGGGATGGTGGCCGTCGCGAGGTCCGCCCCGGTCGGCAGGCCGCTCCCGGTCGTGGCCCTGATCGAAACGGTCAGGTTCGGGAACGTCCCCGTGCAGCCGCTACAGAAGAGGTTGAGGTCAACGCGCGACAGTTGCCCGGTCACGCCCGCCTGGAAGGTCTGCGCGGCCCAGTTCGTGGCGTTGAACCCGAACCCGCTGTTCGTCACGTTCAAGTTCTGCTGGTCAACGTTCGCGGGGTTGAGCAGGGTCACGTTGCCCGGACTGATGTTCACGTCGGTGTTGTTCGTCGTGCCCGCCGCGAAGTCTGCCTGCGTGGTGTCGGTGACGCACGAGGGACCGAAGACCGGCACGGGGTCAATCGCCAGCGTGAAGGTCACCGTGCCCGCGCCGGGGGCCGTCGCGTTCAACGGGAAGAGACCGGACGACCCGTTGGCCGTGAGCGGAGGCGCGGTAGCCACGCCCGAGCCGTCCGTGACCGAGACGGCGAACCTGCTGCCCGTGCTTGGGAAGGTTGCGTTCGACCCGCCGCCGCCGGCATTGGCCGTCCACGTCACCGTGATGCCGGCTATGGCCGGGCTCACGGTCACGCTGATCGGGGCCGAGAACGGCTGGTTGAGCGCCGTGTTCTGGTTGTCGCCGCTTGTCTTCGAGATGGCGGTCGGGATGGCCGACGCCACCCAGCCGATATCCCGCAACTGCGAGAAGGTCAGGTCCTGGGGCGGCGTGACCTCGTGCGTCAGGTCCGCGTTAATGTTGGGCTCCATCAACTGGTTCGGGAACGCAAAGGTATCCCAGTGTGAAACGGAAGACCCTGCGGAGAACGGGTTGGGAGTGAACAGGAGCGCCTTCCCGAACATATCCGTCCCGGCGCGCACGTTGGGGTCGAGCCTGATAGTGACGTTGACGCCGCCTCCGAGTTGGGCCTTGACGGCATTGCCGTCCGACTGCGTCAGCGAGACGGTCGGAATCGTAATCGGCGTCGTGATGGTCGCATCCTCGCCGAGGCTGGGGGCGGGGCTGCCCGCCACGTTGTTGACGATGATGACGCCAATCGCGCCCGCGTTCTGTGCGTTCAGCGTCTTGGTCTTGAAGCTGCACGTGCCGCGATCAATGACCGCGATCTGTCCGGTGAAGAAGCCCGCGGGAAACGCTTCGCAGCCGTCCGTGACGGGGGCCGTGCCGTCGTTCGCCAGGAGCAAGTTACCGGTGACGCCGCCAGGGGTCGGGGCCGGGCCATACGCGGAAGCCGCCACGTCGGTATAATCCCCCGCAATCACTGGGGGCGAATTAACCGTCACGACGGGGACGCCGAGGGAGAGCACGCTGGGAACGTCGGCCTGAACCTGCGGGCCGTTCCACGCCAGCTTGTGCGTGTTGATGGCGGAAGCCACGCGCTCCGCGTTGGTCATGTTCAGCCAGCTCTTGCCGGTGCTCAAGTCCATCAGGAAGCGGTTGTAGATTGCGGGGAACCCGGAATTCTGCGCGCCGGTGCTCGCGTTGGTGAAAGTCTGGAACCCTAAGCCGTGGCCGAACTCGTGTTCGAGCACAGTGACGAGGTCAATGTTAGCGCCGTGATTGCCGTCCAAGCCCAGGTAGAAGAAGGTGCCTGTCAGACAGCCCGGTTGGCCGAGGTTGATGTTGAAGGTCGCGTTTATCTCGGGCTGAGCCGGGTTCGGGTCAGCGCCGAAAAGCTTGCTAGTCAGGGATTCGTTATACCACGTGGCAGCGAAGGGGGCTCCGGTGAAATCTCGCCAGATGCCGATTGCGCCGGCAGAACCCAGCACGGCCGAGGTGGCAGTACAGGTCTGGGCGGCCCACTGCGCCCTGATGGTGATGGTGATGGGGCTGGTGAGCGTCGCGCCCCACTTGTTGGCCGCGGCCTGGAAAGCGTTGAGCCGCTGCTGGCCGAGGGTGGTGCCGTTGTTGCCGCCGACCGGCGTGGCGGCGGTCGTGTCGTTGAAGCCCACGCCCGCGGCGTCATTATTTAAGATGACAATCGTAGCTTGCCCGAAGGCCGACGAGGACGCGCCGAGCAAGAGAATCAAACAGAACAGAATAAGCCTCAGGGGGCGAAATGTTTTATTAGTCATTATTATTCTCCGTTCTCGCGCTTAGCGGTCTTCAAGTTTGTTGGTGGTCTTCGAGACCGGAGCGGAGATTCCCAACAGGGCTGGGTCAATCTCAAAGAAATTCGCCGCGGATTCGAGGTCGTTAACGCACGAGTGTGAGATCGAGCCGTCGGCCTCTTTTTTCGCGAGCAGCACGTTCTGAAAATGGCCCTGGAGGTCCATCGAGACGGAGCCGTCAGCATGATGTACCTGGACGAGCCCGTCTGTGGTCGGGTTCACCAACTGCTTGATTCCTTCAGCCAGCGTGCGCTCTTCCTGCGGCGACAGCCGTCGCGTCTGGCCGGTTTGCCTGTCGAGGACAACATGTTGGCCGGCCTCGTTCGAGGTCACATAATGTCTGTTCCCAGGCTTGACCATCTCAGGCTTCCTTTCTGCAACCTGCGCCTTTTGAGTCTGCACGACCTCAGCCTTTTGTGCTTGCGCTTCCTGCGTCTTTGGAGCTTGTCCGTCCTTCTTCGCAATGGCAGTGACGATGCCGACAAGGAGGAGCGACACCGCAGCGACTCCGATCAATGTCCGCCATGAATATCTTTTCACCGAATTGAACTGGGTTTTGCTGGTTCTCTTCTTTTTCATTGTTACTCCTCCAAGTAATTAGTTAGGGTGGGCGAAATGTCGCGCCAACGGGTAGGTCTAAGTGGGCTAAAGGTGAAGCTATCAGCCTTGACTGACAGGTCAAAACCGCACGTGATAGCTGGCCTATCAGACGACGCGGCAAAAAGGGCGAGGTTATTTATGAACAGGAAATTTCGGACAGTAGTGTGTATCGTGGAAGACCTTCTCTTCATCAAGGAACTTTCATCCCCGGCTTCGACCAGCAATCCGGTTGTTTCGGGTCAAGCTCTGGTTATCAACAGCTCTGACCACAGCATTAATTAAGGATATGCCGGAAGCGAGCCGTCGATATTTTTCAACGAAAATCTGATGAGGCAGTTAACGAATTTTGACTTCCTGATTTACGGGTGGAGCAGCGGTCAGGCTTGACATTGCGGCGCACAACCCAGGTAAGAGTTCGGGGAACTCATCATAGAAGCGGACGCACCATATAGACTTTACTGTGGAAGCGCATCTGCTGTTTGTCACGAAATTGGGGTACAGATGTCACTTCGTTGAGGCTTGCCGAGCGTGACATTTGTCCGCCATCGTCGGCACAAGTGTCACGGGTCGCGCAGAAAATAAAGCGCTTAGCGCATTAGTGTAGTCCAGTGGATGAGACGAGACCATGCTTATAAGCATAGATCAGCAATCCCAGACGCCCGCCTTT
Source organism: uncultured Acidobacteriota bacterium (assembly GCA_963848875.1). GTDB lineage: Bacteria > Acidobacteriota > Blastocatellia > Pyrinomonadales > Pyrinomonadaceae > QHXM01. Next base: position 886,220 of record CAWKFJ010000003.1, on the reverse strand, counting down.
GATGCCGAGTTTGTCGTAGATGATCGAAAGGTTATTACGCACCGTGGATTCAGCGACGACGGGGCGCAGGCGTTCGGCGATCTCTTTATTTTCGAGCCCCTCGCCGACGAGCGCTATGATCTCGCGCTCGCGTTCGGTCAGTTTAGCGATCTTGGCGTCCTCCGGGTCCAACATTTTATTGGCGCGCGCCTGTTGCTTGTCTAGTAATCTTTTGGTGGCCCCAGGCTCAAGCCAGTATTCCCCCGTGCGGTGAACCTTTTCGATGGCGTTCAAAAGCTCCGCCGCGCCCTCGTCTTTCAGCACCACGCCCCTGGCCCCCAGCTCAATCGCCCTGTCGCGCTTCTCCGCCTCGCGCACGCCCGTCAAGACGATGATGCCCACTTCCTCGTCGGCCTGACGCAGCTCTGGAATCAGGTCGAGCCCGCTGTCGTTGCCCAGGTCCAGGTCGAGCACGATGATGTTGGGGCGCTCGCGTGCGGCGGCGCGCAGGGCGTCGGCGCGGTTGCCGACATCGTCGACAACAATCATCCCCTGGCGGCTTGAGATCAGATCGCGCAGCCCGTCGCGGATGATTTTATGGTCATCGACAATCAGAACACGAATGGTGCCGGTTCGAGGCGTCATCGGCTCCCTCCCTCTGCTTCTCTCACTAAAGTGGTATCTCTATCTTGACGGCAGTACAACCGTCAAGGCTCCGCTCGATGCTCACCCGGCCGCCGAGGTCTTCCGTCCGCTCTGTAATCGAGCGGGGGACGAAGGCGGCGTGCCCTTCCCCGTTCTCCTGCGGGTTATTATTCTCGATGCACAGGCGGAGGGCAGAGGCGGCGCGCTCGACCGTGATTTTACTGAAGGAGGCTTCGGTGTGCTTCCTGACGTTGCTCAGCCCTTCGTGGACGATACGGATTAACTCGGAGGCGAGCCGGTCGTTGAGTTCGATCTGGCCCTTGCTCTCGACCTGCACGTCCAGGTCGTAGCTCTCTGCGAACTGAGCGGCGAAACGTCGCACGGCAGACATGAAGCTGGCCCCCGGCTCGTCGCCCTCTTTGAGACCGCGCACGAAACCGCGCAGGCCCTTGACCTCGTTGGTCGTCATGTCGAGTAGCCGCTCAAGGTCCGCGCTCGTGTCCCTGCCCTCCGCGCTCTTATTGCGGATGGCGGCCAGCTTATATTGCAGCCCGATGTAGGGCTGGATGACGCTGTCGTGCAGGTCGCGCGCGAGCCGCTGGCGTTCCTGTTCGGCTGCGTTCCGGTCGAGCCGCGCGAGGAGCCTGATGTTGTGGATGACGGGCATGATCTGCTCGACGACCTGGATCAGGAAACTGACATCCGAGTCGCCGAAGACGCCTTGTCGCGCCATCAGGTAAAGCCGGCCGACCGTTTTGCCGCGGTAGTGCAAGGGCACGGAAACGAACGGCCCCAGTTCGAGCTTCGTCGCCAGCGAGTCAATCATCGCTCGCCACTCCGCCGTACACTCCTGCCTCTTCGTCAGGTCGAAAACGTATTCGTCGGAATCGCGCAACAGGCGCAGGCGCGGCCGGCCCTTGTGAATGACCGCCACGTCGTCGGGCAAAGAGAGCAGCAGTCGCTCCAGCTTTTCAGGAATCTGCTCGCTCCGCACGGATTCGGCCGATTGATTGCGCGCGAGGCGGAAAAGGCGCGTGTTGTTGTAAACGGGATCGACCAGCGCGAGCAGACAGAGGTCTACGTCGTAAAAGGATTGTAACTGCTGCAACATCGAGCCGATGGTGTAACTGACCCCGAAGCGTGGATTCGACAGCCCGGTGATCTCCCTGAGGAAACCGAGCCGCTGCTTGTGCTTGATCTCGCGCCCGCCCCAATAGGCCATCATGTAACCGAGCACGAGCAGGTAGACAGGGCGCAGCAGGAAACGGTTCAACTCGAATTCACTGCCGGCCGGGGCCGTCAGATATCCGACGATGGTAAAGAGCACGCTTGAGATGACGGCCACGCGGAAACCCGCCGCGAAGCCCTGGCGGAACGAGGCGACCAGAATGGGCAGAAAGAAGAAGTAAAAGAAGATGCTGCTCGTGCCGCTGCTCAGGGCGACGAAGACGAGGAAGCAGCCGATGTCAATCCAGATCGTGACCTCGTTCGACAGCAGCGCGTGATGGTAGACCGATAACAGGTAGATGGCCGCGCTGTAAATGACGTAGACGACGAGCGCCGCGTAGGTGATGGCGACCAGGCGATTCGGCTCGGACGGGTCAATCCAGATGATGACCAGGGCCGACACGGCCAAGGTCAGCCTCATCAGGCCGATCATCCGGTCGTCCATGGGCTCAAGAACTGAATACTCTTGAGCCACACTAATGCGCGAGTTCTCTGTCTTTATGTGGGCCACAAGACTATCCCGCAAACGATGGGTTTCCACTATCGGAAGGGCCCTGATTCAGACGCCCCTCCTCCATCCCGAGCACGTAGGTAAGACAGTCGCATAAGTCCAGGTGGGAGCTTATAACTCTAAGTCTGGGAAATATATTAGCAGATTCCCCCCGTAGTTGTGCAGGCGATTTGTGGGCCAAAGCGTGGCGACGGCGGCAACAGTGATATAGTGAGACGACTGAGGCTGGAGGAAGCCTATGATTAAAATGTATCTGACGCTCTCGGTCGTGACCGTCTCTCTGCTTTTTTCGATTCTCGGACAGGGCGGTTCCTGCCGCAGCGAAGGGGCCAGGATGAAGAATGCGCAGGTGGAGAAGAATGACAGGCTGGCGACCGGAGTGTGGGGCGGACAACATATCCGCATGGAGGTGACAGACGCCGGGGCGCAACTTGAGTTCGACTGCGCCCACAGCACGATTGACCAGGCCATCATTCTTGACCGCCAGGGCCGATTCGAGGTCAAAGGCAAGTTCACAAAGGAGCGCGGCGGCCCGGTTCGTCGTGATCAAGCGCCCAACAGCTCCCCTGTCCGCTACGCCGGTCAAGTGGAAGACCAAACGCTGACACTGACCATCACGCACGACGAGACAGGGGAAAGCTTTGGCGACTACACCCTGACGCAGGGCAGCGAGGGACGGTTGATGAAATGCAGGTGAGTTGTGCTTCCCGTCCTGCGAGCAAAAATTTCTCTCGCCAATAGGTAGTAGGTCAGTTTGAAGAAGAGTGTGTGCTCAGGCGGCGTTCACCGCAGAGACGCAGAGAGCGCAGAGGGGGCGCAGAGAGTTGACTCAAGCCTCTGCGCAACCTCTGCGCTCTCTGCGTCTCTGCGGTGAGTCTGACCTGCCAGACACTCATCTTTCAAACTGACCCACTACCCGCCAATAATAATTCTTGACAGACTTCGCCAACATGGGGAATACTCGCGCGCCGTGAAGATACCGGGATTCACACTCAGAGGTTTCAAGAGCCCGCGCGAAGCCGTGGCGGCGGACCTTGGCGAGCTTGAGCGCGAGGTGATGAGACTGATGTGGCACGACGGGGAGGCCACCGTCCACGCAGTCCACCGCTCGCTCGGCGGGACCAAGGCGTACACGACCGTCATGACGACCCTCGACCGGCTCTACAAGAAAGGGCTGCTCGTCCGGCGCAAGAGCGGGCGGGCGTTCCTCTATTCTCCCCGCGTCACGCGCGAGGAGTTCGAGCAGGGCGTGGCCGAGGACATCTTCGCAGGACTGCTCAGCCGCGCGACCGGGGAGGCCGAGCCCCTCCTGGCCTGCCTTGTCGAGGCGGTCGGCGAGCGCGACCGCGAGTTGCTCGACGAACTCGACCGGCTCGTCAAGCGGAAGAAACAAGAGTTGGGACGAAAGGAGACGCCATGACGTACTACCTACTCGTCACCTGCGCCGCCCTCGCGATATTCCTGTTGCTCAACGCCGTCGGCTCGTACGCGGCCACAGCGCTGTGGCTCAGCCTGCGCCGGCGCGCGCGCGATTGGTCGGCTCTGGCGCGCGCCAGGACACTCTTCTGGCTGCGCGTCCTTCCACCGGCTGCGGCGCTCATCTTCGTCGCGGCGTTCCAACTCCCGGCTTACTTCGCACACGAGCCCTACCACGCGAACGAGGCCATCGGCCTGCCTTTACTCGCCCTCGCCCTGTTCTCCGCCTTCGGCGTCACGCTCGTGCTCTACAGGACCGCCGCCGCCTGGTTGACGACGCGGCGGCTGACGGCCTTCTGGCTGAAGCGGGCCGAGCCCATACGCATTAAGGGCGTTACGGTCCCCGCTTATCGCCTCGATCACCCGACCCCCGTGCTCGCCGTCGTCGGGACGCTGCGCCCGCGCCTCTTCATCGCCAGGCAGGTGATGGAATCGCTCAGCCACGAAGAGATGGAAGTGGCGCTGGCCCACGAGCGCGGCCACTTACTGGCGCGCGACACGCTCAAGCGCGCCTTGATGCTGGTCTGCTCGGACTTGCTGCCGATCATCGGCGCGGGCCGCACGCTTGAACGCGCGTGGGCAGAGGAGGCCGAGAGGGCGGCCGACGAGTACGCAGCGCGCTCCGGGGCGGACGGCGCTCTAGACCTCGCCGCCGCGCTGATTAAGATCGCGCGTCTGATGCCGGCCGGCAGCAAGAAGGTCGCGCCGGCCGGGGCGTTCTTACTCGAAGGGGCCGACGAAGGTCTCGCCGGCAGAGTGCGACGCTTGACCGAAATGGCGTCGAGCCGGTGGACGCCTGCGGGCGGAGACTTACAACTTTCAAAAGCTGCTCGTCTAGCCGGGCTCGCCGGCCTCATCGCCGCGTCGGCGATGCTGGCGGCCGACTGGCAAATCCTGGCAACGGTCCACGCCCTCACCGAGAGAATCGTCAAGTTCCTGGCCTAACCTCAAATCCCCCGCAGCACAGTTGTAACGCGGTCGCTTCCTTTGCGACCGCGTTTTTTCCACGAACTACGACCGCTGGTAGTAGGTAACCGACTAAGGTACTATCCCCGCTCGTTTTAGTTACTAGCCCCCCTCTGAGGTAATGTCCACATGAAAATGAAGAGTCACATAACGTCTCTGGCGTGCGCGCTGGGCGTGATATTTTTCCTGTCGGTTTTTTCCGGCGCGGCGATGGCGCAACGCTCCCGCGGCGGCGTTTCGGGCGTCGTTAAAGATTCTTCAGGGGGGGTCGTCGGCAGCGCAGACGTCTCGCTCATCAACGCCCACCAGGCCGTGTTCGGCACGACCCGGACAGACTCCGAGGGGCGCTTTGAATTCACTGAAGTTCCTCCGGGCTCCTACGTCGTCGTCGCCTCCCGCCGCGATTTCCGAACTCAACGCGAGGCCGTTCAAGTGGCCGACGGCGCCACGACCGAATCGAGCGTAGTCTTAGAGGTGGGTCAGGTCAGTTGGGAGGTCTCTGTGACGGCCGAGGCCGGGCAGGTCGCGGAGGCGCGCGACACCGCCCAGCCGATTAACGTCATCCCGGAGGAAGAGATCATAGAGCGCGCGCCCGAAGTCGTCGCACAGGTGGTTGACGAAGAGCCGGGCGTCAACCTGCAACGCACGAGCCCCAGCCTGAGCGCCGTTTTCGTGCGCGGGCTGACCGGAAGAAACGTCGCCGTCTACGTTGACGGCGTGCGCTACACGACGAGCGCGCAGCGCGGCGGCGTCGGCACCTTCTTCAGTCTCATCGAGCCGTCGGCTCTTGAGTCGGTCGAAATCTTGCGCGGGCCGAACAGCTCACAGTACGGCTCAGACGTGCTCGGCGGCGTCGTCAACTTCATCTCGCACGTGCCCGTCTACGGCGGGAGCGACGGCGAGTGGCACGGTAACACGAACGTCTTCTACACCTCTGTGTCGAACGGCTTCGGCGGCAACACGCTCCTGACCTACGGCACACGCAAATACGGCCTGCTGCTCAACGCGAACGCGCGGCGCATCAACCGGCTGCGTCCGGGCAACGGCCTCGACGGCCACGCGGCCGTGACGCGCTTTCTAGGCATCCCTTCGGACATTCTGGGCGAGCGCCTGCCCGACACGGCTTTCACGCAGTACGGCGGGCTGCTGCGCACCAACTTCATCCTCAACGACACGACCCAGTTGCTCTTCAGCTATGCCCGCAACCAGCAGGACGCTGGCCGCCGCTACGACCAACTGGCGGGCGGCGACGGCAACCTCATCGCGGACCTGCGCAACCTGATGACAGACCTCTTCTACGCGCGCGTGGTCAAACAGAACCTGGGCTTCTTCGACAACGGCCAGTTCACATTTTCCTACAACGGCCAGCGCGAGGAGCGCATCAACCAGGGCGGGCAGGGGAACCCGGTCGGGGCCATCACAAACCAGCGCGAGCGGACCAACGTCTTCGGCTTCAACTTCCACCTGGACAAGCGCGCCGGCGAGTACAACACGTTCACGCTCGGGGCAGACGTCTACCGCGATAAGATTACGGCCCCGGCCTTCACCTACGACCCGGTGACCAGGGTGACTACGCCCTCGCGCCCGCGCGTCCCGGACGGTGCGCGCTATCTCTCCTACGGCTTCTTCGCGCAGGATGTTTACACGGCCATCCCTGACCGCCTGCGCCTGAGCGGCGCGGTGCGCTACAGCGTCGCGTCTTACAAGTCGGAAGCGGCGAACGCCGAACTCGCCCCCAACGGGCGTCCGCTGTTCCCGGACGACAGCGCCCGCTTCGACGCCTTTTCGGGGCGCATCGGCGCGGTCCTGACTGTCGGTGGCGGCTTCGACATCGCGGCGAAATACACGCGCGGCTTCCGCGCCCCGAACACGACCGACCTCGGCATCATCGGACTCGTCGGCACAGGCTTTGAAGTTGACGCCTCGACCGCCGCGAGCCTCGGCGGCTTCATCGGCACGAGCGCGGGCGGAGACGCCGTCTCAAGCGGCATCGCCGTCACGCGCCTCGGCCCCGAAACGAGTGACAGCTTCGACGTCAGCCTGCGCTACACGCACGCACGCTTCCGCGCAGAGGTGACGGGCTTCACCAACAAACTCAACAACGTCTACTTCGACCAGGCGCTGGTGCTGCCGCCCGGAGCGGTCGGACAATTCCTGGGCAGCGAACAGATCGTCAGACAAAACGCTAACGGCCTGGTCTTCGTCGGCATCGCCACGAGCCCCGTGCTGGTGCGCGTCAACTACGACGACGCGCGCTTCAACGGCGTCGAGGCCAGCGCCGAGGCGACACTGAGCCGCGACTTCAGCGCGCGTGGCAACTTCACTTACGTCCGCGCCTACAGTCTCTTGAACGGCCTCCCGCCGAACGTCGAAGGCGGCGTGCCGCCCGCCACGGGTTTCCTGAGCCTGCGCTATCATCCGAAGGGGTCGTCGCGCTTCTACATCGAAGGCTACTCGATTCTCACGGGGCGACAGAACCGCCTCTCCTCGCTCGACCTGGCCGACCGCCGAACCGGCGCGGCCCGCTCGCGCGCGCAAATTCAGAACTTCTTCCGCCGCGGGGCCTGCGTGCGCGGCGTGACGACTCCGGGGGCGAACGGCCAGTGCGGCTCTGCCGGCGGCACACTCATCTCCACCGGCGAGACGCTGGCCCAGGTGCAGAACCGGCTTCTCCCGATTGGCGCGACCATCAACGGCGTGACCATCGTCAACAACGACACGGCCGTCCCGCTCTTTGGCTATCTCCCAGGCTACGGGCTGGTCGGACTGCGCGGGGCATTCCGCTTCGGCGAGCGCTCCGAAATCTTCGTGGACTTCGAGAACATCGGAGACAAATCATACCGCGGTATCAGTTGGGGGATTGACGGCGCGGGCCGCGGCGTGACGCTGCGCTATCGATACAAATTCTGACACGGGTCCGCTACGCTCAGACGGCCCGCGCGGAACTTACTCCGCGCGGGCCGTCTTTTATTTGCTTCGCGGCGCTGCCCGCCGTTATGATGCCGGCTCCCGGCTATAGCTTTCTACCCACGAAAACTTTGCTGACGAGGAGCGCCATGAAACGTACTCTCTTATCGCTCGGGCTGATCTTCACCTTGCTCGTGGCTTCGGCTTGCAAAAGCGATGGCGGCGGAAACGAAAGGGCGAAGCCCGACGACACGGGCGCCATCAAGGTCGGCGTTTACGCGGACCTTTCAGGCCAGACCTCCAGCGTCGGACAGTCAACTAAAAACGGCATCGAGTTAGCCAAAGACGAGATTAATAAGGCGGGCGGCATAGGGGGCCGCCAGATAGAACTAATCGTCGAGGACGACAAAGGAATCCCGGAACAATCTGCGGCGGCCGTCGCCAGGTTGATCGATCAGAATCAGGTTCACGCCGTCGTCGGCGGGGCCGCCGCGCCGAGCAGTCTCCTGGCCGCGCCGAAGGCGCAGGAGGCCAAGGCCCCTATGATCACTCTCGCGTCGGCGGACCCGAAAGTGACTGCGGCCGGCGATTACATTTTTCGTGTCGCCTTCTTAGACTCCATTCAGGGCGAGGAGATGGCGCAGTACGCCGTGAACAATATCAAGGCCAAGACCGCGGCCGTCCTGTCCGAAGAGGGCTCGGATTACAGCCGCGAACTGGCACAATCCTTCGAAGAGGATTTCACCCGACTGGGCGGGCAGGTCGTCTTGAAGCAGTCTTACGCGCCGACACAGCAGGATTTCAAAGGTCAACTGGACGCCGTCCGCTCCGCCAACCCGGACGTGATCTACATTCCCGGTCGCTACAACCAGGCCGGCGTGATCGCCAAAGAGGCCAAAGAGCTTGGCATTAAAGCCGTCCTCCTGGGCGCTGACGCCTGGAATGACCCGCAACTATTTCAACTCGGCGGGGACGCCCTCGACGGCGCGTACATCACGAGCCACTATTCGGCCGACGACCCGACACAAATGATTCGAGACTTCACGTCCGCCTATAAAAAACGTTACGGCAATGCGCCGGATCAAACGGCCGCGCGCGCCTACGACGCGATGCGAGTCCTGGGCGACGCGCTCAAACGCGCCGGGACGAGCGACGGCGCGAAACTGCGCGACGCCCTCGCGCAGACCTCCAAATTTTCGGGTGTAACCGGCGTCATCACGATCAACGCCGAGCGGAACGCCTCGAAGCCGACCGTCATCTTCAAACTGCAAGGCGGGAAAATCTACCCCGTCTACAGGGCAGAATCTTAGAGCGCGTTTCAGAACAAAGCTCAACCCTTTGCGCCTTTGGTTTTTACTTTGCGCCTTTGCGTGAACGGCTGTTTCTCGCTGGAGGCGCAAAGTTAAGACGTAAGGCGCAAAGGGTTGAGTGAACCTGCCTCTTGGTTGATGGGCTACGGCGCGGCCGCGGCCACCATGAACTCGTCGAAATAGCTGACGCTGTCAGTCTTCGACCAGAGCCCCACTTTGCCTGAGACGGGTTCGGCCAGCGTGAAATCGAGCAGGTGTTTGCCGTTCAGAGAAGCTTGCAGGTTCGTCCCGTGGACCGAAATCTGAAGACTGTGCCACTGGTTCATGGCGAGCGGGACATCCTCCGAGCCCTTCTTCACGAAGCTGCGCTTGCCCTGCTTAAAAGTCCAGAGGACGACGTTGTTCTCCTTGCCGTTGAAGCGCACCGCGAGGTAGTCGCCGTTCGGCTTCAGGTTGAAAAGGATGCCCGCGCACTGGTCTAGCTGGCCGCCTACGAGCTTGAAGCGCACGCTGATCTCACCGTCGTGAAAGTCGTCAACGTCTTTGGCGACGGCGTACGGAAAATAAGCGAACGCCTTGACGTTATCAATGAACTCCTCGTGGCGTGCGCCGTAGATCGCCCGCGCCTTCTCGGCAAGGCCGCCCGCCGGCTGGCCCTTCTGCCACTGCCGGCCGTCCACAGCCTCCACCACCTTCCCGCCGTCGTCAACGACCACCCAGTTGCCGACGACCCCCAGGAACTTCGCGGACTCCCCGCCGACCTGCTCTTTGGACACATCGACGGCGATATTCTTTGTGCCCGTCGTGCTCTTCGTACACTGCGTCGAGGCGCAAGCCGCGCCCGCGACGAGGGCCGCCGTCAGGACCGAACGAACATGAGTTTTCATAGTCGCTTCCTTTATCTGCGAGTTAACCACCAGAAGAGAATCGTCGCCAGCGGCCAGAGGCCGTAGAAAATCAGAGCAGCCCAGGCGGGTCGCGCCGCCAGCGGGTAGCCGTCGAATTCATTCTCGCCCCCAGGCTGCGGCGGGTGGACGCCCGCCAGTCTGTAAATCTGTGCCAGAACCACCTGCTCGATGGTGGAGCGTTCCATCACCCTGCGGCCGCTCAGCTCGTACCAGATTTCGCCGTAGTGGTCTGCGGGTCCGCTCTCGAACAGGCCGCTCTGGCTCGCCGCGCTGTAGTCAACGTCCACGCGCGGCAGAACTCTACGCAGCTTGCCGAGAACGTTCTGCTCAAGGTCCGTCAGGCGCGGGTCTTCGGGCGACAGGAAGACCGTTACTTGCAGCGGCTCACGAATCTGGCCCAGGGCCGCCTCGTCCGCAGACGGGAAAGAGTTGCGGCGGTTCTCGCTCGTGTCCCAACTGGCGCGCAGGAAGACGGCCGCCGCCATCACCAAGACCGCGAGGGCCGCCAGCGCCACCCCGGACCTGAGCGCGCGGGATCGCAACTTCCGGCCCGTCTCCAGCCAGATGGCGCCCAGGGCGAAGCCCGCGAGGCTGACGGCCAGCATCACCGTCACGGCGCTCAGACTCAGCAGTCCCTGTTCAAAAGAGCGAAGCGCGGCGGTCGGAGTGTAAGCCGCCAACTGCTGAAGGAGACCGCCGCGCCCGGCCGCGATGAAATCCAAGACCCACGTCCCGACCGTCAGGCCCAGAGTCACTATCGCCGCGCTCGCCGCGCTTTCGGCCAGCGCGGCCGCCGCGACCGCGACGCCGCAGCTCAACGTCGCGCGCAGCAAGTGGCCCCAAAAGAGGTTCGCGGTCTCCGGCGCGTAGACGTGGCCGCCGTAAATCCCCCACAGAACAATCGCCAGGAGCCCCGCCAGCCACGCCAGAAGCCAGCCGCCGAGCAGCGCCAGCGCCTTGGCCGCAATCTTCGCGCCCAGACTTCCAGGGAGTTGCAGGAGGAGTTTCACCCCTCCGCTCTCTTTCTCGGCCGCAATCGCGCGAATGGCGACGAACGGGAAGAGGAACGTGACCGCCAGGTCGTAAGCCCCGAACGTCGGCACGAAGATTCCGTCCAGCGGCGTGAGCCCTTGCGCCAGGGCGGCCGGCCCGCTGCCGATGCCGCTAACCTCCGCATACAGGTTGACCGCGGTGATGAAACCGTGTCCGACCAGTGGCCCGATCATCAGGAGCAGAATCCAGAAGGCGCGCGACGCGAACAACTCGCGCCACTCTTTGGCTAGGAGCGCGCGGAAATTATGTGAGCGCAAGAAAAATCTCCTCGACTCCGCCTTCTGTCAGATTCGCCCGTGCGCGCAGCTCTGGAATGCTTCCCTCCCCGACCACCTTGCCCGCACTCAAAAGCACCAGGCGGTCACAGACTCGCCCCGCGTCCACGAGCTGATGTATCGAGAGCAGCAACGTGCGCCCGCCGCCCGCGTGATTCCTGAGCAGAGTCATCACGTCCCGCGTCTGCCGCAAATCCAGACCGTCGAAAGGTTCGTCGAGCATGAGCAGCGGGTGTGGGGTGAGCAACCCCAGGGCGAGCAGGACGCGCTTGCGCTCGCCCTTCGAGAGCGACCCGACGCGCGACTTCATGACAGACTCCAGCCTGAGCGGCTCGACCAGTTCCGCCACGCGAACGTCCGAGCGCGGGTAAAGCTTTTCAAAAAAGCCGAGCGCCCAGCTCACGGGCTGCCGCTCCCAGGGGACTATCCCGTCGGGCAGGTAAAAGAGCACTTCCTTGCGTCGCTCGGGCGGCAGCGCTTTCTCTTGATGTGTGACCGTGCCTGTGTCCGCGGCCAGCAGCCCCGCGAGGCATTCAAAGAGCGTCGTCTTGCCCGCGGCGTTCGGCCCGATGAGCCCCAACACTTCGCCGGCGCGCACGGAGAAACTGATGTCCTCCAGCACGCGCCGGTCCCTGAAGCGTTTGCTCAAACCCTCGACTGTCAGAAGCTCATTCTTCACTCAGAAGATGAACCGCGCCTGCAACTGGAACATCCGCGGCGGGTCTATGTTGGCGAACGCGGGAATCGCGTTCGTGGACGTGCCGACGCCGCCGACGAACTGGCCGAAGGTGGTGGCCGGGTCAGCGCCGTTGCCGTAGGTCGTGACGCCGCGGCCGAGAAAGTTTCCGTGGTTGAAAATATTGAAGCCCTCCAGCCTAAGCAGGATGGCCTTGGTTTCCGACAGCTTGATTCGATTCTCGACGAAGATGGAAACGTCGGAGGTCGGCGTGCCGCGAAACGCAGACTTGGCAATGATGCTGCCGTTGACGACGGGACGGTCGTTGTTCGCGCCGTCGCCGTTGTTGTCAACGCCGGTGGTGGAGTTGAACGGGCGGGCCGAAGCGAACATCGAAACGGCGCCGGCCGTGAAGTTGAGCGGGAAGCGGTAGAGGAACGAGACGACAGCGCGGTGGCGCTGATCGACGACGCTCGGCCCGCGCTCTTCCTCGCCGAGCCGCGCGAGGTTTGCCTCGTTCGGCCCGATGCCGTTGCCGTCCGGCTCGGTCGTGTTGGTCGCCTTCGACAGCGTGTAGCTGACGGAGGCGTACATCTTCCTGTGGCCGCGGTAGGTAAAGAGCGTCTGCAACCCGTTGTAATCGGCGACGCCTAGATTCATCAGCGCGTTGACCTGGCGCACGCCGCCGTTGACCGGCAGGATCGGGCGCGTGAGATTGGCCGCGCCCACGCTTCTCGTCTGTCCGGGGGCGGTGCGGTCGAAGGGTGCCGGCGCGTTCAAATCAACCGTGCGGTCTATGTTGGACAGGTGCTGGTGGACGTAGTCCGCGCCGACGAACAATCCTTTCACCACCTCGCGCTCCGCGCCGATGGATAAGACCTGGCTGCGCGGGTTCACCAACTCGTCCGGGTAATTGGGCAGCAGGTCGAAGTTCAGCCCGAACCTGGCGAACTGGTCCTCGTAGAAGGCACGCCGCCCCGCCCTGATCGTGATGTCGCGCGCGGGCAGTTGCGAAGCCGGCAGCGTCGCCGGATCGACGTTCACAGGGACACACGTCAGGCAGGTCGGGAAGCCTGTCTGCCCTGCAATCGCGGTGTAGGTCGTCAACCCGTCGAGCCCGTTCACCAAGTAGCCGGCGACCGCGTTGGAGCGAAGCTGCGTGTAATACATGCCGTAGCCGCCGCGAATCGAAGTGCGCGCGTCGCCGCCCGGATGCCAGCCGAAGCCGACGCGCGGCGCGAAGTTCGTCGTCGCATCCGTCAGGGTCTGCCGGTCGTAGCGCAGGCCCATGTTCAGCGTGAAATCAGGGTGTACTTTCCAGTCATCCTGCACAAAGCCGGTCAGGAGCCACTGCGGCAGCCTGTAGCTGTTGATGCCGAAGTCAATCGGCTGGGTGTAATTTTGCACGTCGGCCAGCGTCAACTGGTCGAAGGGCGCGGTCGTGGTGTTCCTGAAATTGAAGGTGCCGAGAATCGCCGTGCCCGGCTCGCTGCCCGTGCCGCCAGAGACGTGATGAATCACACTGCCGCCGAAGCGCAGGTAATGTGGGCCGACGGACCAGGAGAGCGTGTCGGCGAACTGCACCTGACGACTGTAGATGTTGGAGGAGCGCGACTGCCCGATGGTGAACGGGACGGCCCCGCCGCGCGCGTAGGTGGTCGAGAGGGTCTGGGCTTCCCAGAGCGTGATGGGGTCGCCGTTCAGGTAGGCAAAGCGCGCCTCGTTAAGCAGCGTCGGGCTGATGACCGTCGTGTGATTGACCTGGGCCGTCCACGACCGGCGCGAGTACCTGCGCGCGACGCTCGGCGCGTTCGTCCCGCCCACGGCGTCCTGCGGGTTGTCGTCGGAAAAGCGGTCCACGTTAAAGCGCGCCATCAACGTCTGATTATGCGTAAACCTGTGATCCACCCTCCCGTCGAAAAGAAACTGGCGGTAGTGGCCCTCGTAGTCCAGATGGCCGTCTGACGGCAGCAGGAAGGCGGGCAGCGTCGGCGAGAGAAACGCCGTCCGATTCTGCCGCGTGTAGTCGGCCGTGGCGAAGAAGAAGGTCTTGTCCTCGACGATGGGGCCGCCGATTGAGCCTGAGACCTGGCTCAGAAAATCCGGGATGTCAACGGGGTTGATGGCTTCGAGCGTGGAGGGCGTGACGCAGCTCGGCACGGACGGCGGGCAGAAGCCGTCGGTCGAGAAAGTCTTCGCCTGCCAACTGCCGCCGGGGCGAAGCAGGTAGAGCGCCTCGCCGTGAAAGTCGTTCGTGCCCGACTTGGTGACGATGTTCAAGGCGGGCCCCGAAGTCCAGCCGAACTCGGAAGAGAAGGCGTTCGAGAGAATCGTGATCTCCTGGATGGCCCCGAGCGGCACGGTGGCGATTGCCGTCTGGCGGCCCCAGCCCTCGTCGTTGTTCGCGCCGTCGAGTGTGAACGTGGTCGCGCGGCGCGAGCCGACGCCGGTAATGAAGTAGGTCGCGTTGACGAAGAGGTCGCCCGTGCCTTTCCCCTGCCGGAACGCCGAATTCAGCAGCGGCAGCGTCGTCGCCTTGCGGCCGAGGATCGGCGTCTCGTCAATCTGCGAGCTGCGCAGCGGGAGGCCGATCTGCGGGTCCGCGCGCACGCCCTCAGTGGTGCCGTAGACCGTGACCTCCGCCTTCTCGGAGCCGACGAGGAGCGTCACCTTCAGCGTCGCGGTTTCGCCAGAGCGCAGCGTGATGTCCGTGCGCTCTTCGCTGCCGAAGCCGTCCTTGGACACGCCGACCGTGTAGGTCCCCGTCAGCGATAGCGCCGCGATGGTCGCGCTGCCGTCGCTCCCCGAGACGGCCTCGCGTGCGTCGCCGGTCGCGGTGTTCACCACTGACACCTTGGCGTCCGGCACGACGGCCCCGTTCTGATCGGCCACGACGACGATCATCGAAGCCGTGTTGGGCGACTGCGCGGCGGCCGGCATCGCGGTCAGGGCAAGGAGCGTAAGCAGAAGTAGAGGCAAACGCAATCGAATCTTGGTTATCATTTGGGCACCTCAATTGTTAGTTGGTAGGGCGTATTGGTCCAGGTCAGCGCGTCAGATGATCGCTTCGGGCCTTCCGAGACCGCGGATTGTACGAGCGGATTGCAACTACTACCAGAGTTCGTAATAACAACCGGGCTGCCGTGGGTGATTCGACGCGGCGGGGCTGTCGAAGGCCGCAAGGGGATCAACATCTCTCCCCTGAAAGCGAGAACTGAGGATGGGACTGAAACTCCTCGTTACCGAAAACCTCAAATCGTAAAAGTTGTGGGACAAGGTGGATTCAGGCATAAAAATGGTAGGCGCGTGCGAAGTTGAACCGCAGACCCCTACCGTGTCAAGGCGGGGCGGAAGGCTACAAACATTACTTATAGTCTGAAAACCTGCGCTTTTCACCCTTGAGCGGTCGGAGAAAACTAGCTTAAAGGGTATAAGTGCTATAAGGAATCGAGCAAAAGTCGAGCAAAGGTTCTAATGTAAATGCTCGTAGGCTATCTTCGTTGTTATTCCTGATGTCTTACCAGCGCGCCGCTATCGGCAGTTCATCGCGATCAACATCCTTCACAGTAAGTTTTCTGGTCGGTGGAACCTTTCCTTCAGTCCACAAATAGTTGCTCAAGGTGCGCTGCGCCTGTGTAGTCCAGAAAGAATTTTTAGGTGGCAGTCGCCGTCTTGTCATGCGCTCGACGTAGCCGACGGCCTCGTCGTCAATCACGACCAGGACTTCATGCTCTCCCCCGTCCGGGCTGATAACCGTGAAGCGGCACTCGTTTGGCGCACGCTGCGGCACGTCCTTAGCGTCCAGGATGGTGAAGCCGTTCATGGTTATCGTCTGGATGAGCGGTTGAGCGGGTGCGGTCGGCTCCGGTTTGAGAAGAGAGGAGGCTGCGGCTACGACCTGCGATTTCGATAACGCCGCCGCGACGGCGTTGCGCAGGACTTCGGGCGTCATGGGTTTTCTCACGAAGTCGGTCGCGCCGAGCTTCATCGCGTCCACCGCGAGTTCAATAGCGGCGAAAGCCGTCACCATGATGACACGGGCTCCGGGCGCGCCCTGCTTTATCCGGCGCAAGGTCTCCAGCCCGTCTAAGCCCGGCATTTTCTGATCCAGCAGAACTGCGTCCCACCCGGAGCCGTCGCCGAAAAGTGTTAGACCCTGTTCCCCGTCGCCTGCTTCACCGACTTCATAACCGGCTGTCTCCAGCGTCAGGCGCATCATTCGGCGGATATGCTCTTCGTCGTCAATTAGTAGAATTCTTTTGCTCATTTCTAAATTCCACCTTATTTCGCACCGTTTTCGACGGGCAGAGTGAAAGTAAAGGTCGTCCCGCGTCCCACCCCCGACTGTACGCTGATCTGCCCCTTGTGAGCTTCGACAATGCTCTTCGAGATGGCGAGTCCAAGCCCCGCGCCGCCCGCGGGAGCATTCGGCACTTGCACGAACTTGTCGAAGATGTGCGGGAGGTATTCGGCTGGGATGCCGCGGCCCGTGTCCGTCACCGAAACCGCTACGTGATTGTCACGGCGCGCGGCGCTGATGCGAACCTCGCCGCCTCGCTTCGTGTAGCGCAGGGCGTTAATCACCAAGTTGTCTATCACGCGCTCGATCTGCGTGCAGTCAGCGAGGACTGTAGGCAGATCGGGCGGGGCCTCGATTTTGAGCGCGAGCCCCTTCGATTCGACTTGCGGGCGAAGTGATGTGGCGGCTTTGTCAATCAAGTCGCCAGCGCGATGCGGCGCTAACTGAGGAGCATCCTCGCCCGCCTCAATCTTGGAGAGGTCGAGCAAGTCGCGCATCAGTTTTTCCAGGCGGTCGCAATCCTGCCGGCAGGCTTCGAGCACTTCGCGCTGTTTGTCCGACAACTCACCGGCCGCGTTCTCCAGGAGAAGATGGACGCCCATCTGGACGCTGGTGAGCGGCGTTCTGAGTTCGTGCGAGGCCATCGAGATGAACTCGGATTTGAGGCGGTCAATCTCGCGCAGGTGCGTGATGTCTTCGAGCAGCGTGACGGCCCCGACCAGGCTCCCTTCATTATCGCGCATCGGCGTGGTGCGCAGGCGGTAGGCGCGCTCCAAACCGTCAACGTGAAGCGGCAGCACGGCCGCCGCGTCTTCCGCCGCCACGGGACGCTGCGAACGCAGCGTCTCCGCGACGGCGATGGCGATGCGGCTATCGCGCGCGACTTCTTCGACATGCCTGCCCGCGTATTCACTCTCCGGCCCCAAAACCTCCTCCGCCGCGCGGTTGAGCTTGGTGACGCGGCCTTCGGCGTCCGTCACCAGAACCGGATCGTAGAGCGAATCAATCGCGGCCTCCGTGGTCTGCTGCGCGACGACGAGCTTTCCCAGATCGGATTGACGCAACTGGCGCAGGCGCTCGGCCATGCGGTTGAACTCGGCGGCCAATGTGCCGAACTCGTCACGAGACTCGACCCAGACCTTCGCGTCCAGGTCGCCCCCGGCGATCCTGGCCGTCGTGGCCGTCAACTGGCGCAAGGGCTTGACGATTCGACTGGTCAGGAAAAAAGCAAGCGCGAGGCCGAGGCCGACGAGGGCCGCGGCAATCAAGAGCGTCGTCAGAAACCATCTTCGGGCGACGCCCGCGGCGGCTTCAGACTTCGCCAGCATCGCCCGCTGGTTGAGTTGCAGGAGGCCGTCGCAGCGGGCGCGAAGCTGGTTGAAGAGAGGTTCGAGCCTCTCAAAATACACACTCCGACCGCGAACCTCGCCCGCATCACTTCCTGCTAAAAACGTGTCGAAGAGTTTGTAATAAGCGTCGCGGTCGTTGCGAATCGCTTCGATCATCTCGGCCTCGCCCGGCTCGGTTATATTGTTGGCGGCTTTGTCGAAAGCCGTGTCGAATCTTCCGCGGTGCTCGCGCAGTTGATTGAGAGCACGTTCACGCTGTCCGAGGAGCGCGAAGAGGGCGGCCGAATCCTGACGCTCAAGACTCTCTTTCATGTCCTGCGCGGCGATGACCGAATCATAATTGTTCGAGATGATGCGGCGCGAGACTCCGCCCATCCCGCGCAAGTGCCACGCGCTCCACGCTCCGAGCGCGATTAACGCCGCGACGAAAATCAAATAGCCGGTTAAAAGTTTAGCCCGCAAACCCATCACTTAATCCTCTGCGCTTTCTACTATGCTGCTCTTTCTGTCCGCCAGAGGAACGACCTGCACTGTGGCATCGCGCACTTCGTCCAGGAAACGATTGATGACGGAGCCGTGCAGCAGAATGTCCAAGCGCGAGCGCGACGACTGGCCGAAGATGACGTGCGTGATGCCTTCCTTCCTGGCGAAGTCAATCAAGGCGTCTGCCACTTTCCGCGCCCGAAGTTTGACTACTTTCGCGCCCAACTCTTCGGCGAAGCGTATGCTCCCTTGAAGCGCGGCGTAATCCTCCGGCTTGATGCGTCCAGGCTCTTCACGCGGCGTCTCGACATAGACGGCGTACCAGTCGGAGGAGAGACGCCCGGCGATGCGCGAGCCAGTGCGCAACAGTTTCTTAGCGCCGCCGCGCGAGGCCATGCAGACCATCACCTTTTCAGGAATGACGGCTTGCTCTAAGCCTTCGCGCTCGCGGTAGCCCTGTGCCTTCGTCGCCTGATCCTGTGCGAGCTGACGCAACGCCAGCTCGCGCAAGGCCGAGAGGTTGCCTTTGCGAAAGAAGTTGCTCAGGGATTGCTCGATCTTCTCGACGCCGTAGATTCTTCCCTGCCTGAGCCGCGTCCGCAGCGCGTCAACGGACACGTCTACGTTGACGACCTCGTCGGCGCGACGGAGCACGTAATCGGGGATGGTCTCGCGCACGCGTACGCCGGTGGTGCGCGCCACGGCGTCATTCAAGGATTCGAGGTGCTGGATGTTGACGGCGCTGATGACGGATAGCCCCGCGTCCAAGAGATTGAAGACATCTTCATAGCGTTTACGGTTTTTCGAGCCGGGCACGTTCGTGTGCGCCATCTCGTCAACGATGACGACGGCCGGGCGGCGCGCGATGACGGCCTCGACATCCATCTCTTCGAGCGTCACGCCGCGGTATTCGATCTTTTGCATCGGCACACGCTCAAGGTCTCCGACGAGCGCGGCAGTCTCCGCGCGCCCGTGCGTCTCTACGACTCCGATGACAATGTCAACGCCCTGTTTCTTCAGTTGGTGCGCGTCTTCGAGCATCTGGTAGGTTTTGCCGACGCCGGGCGCGGCCCCTATGTAGACGCGCAGCCGTGCCTGCTCGCCCTCTCTGAGCCTGGCGAGAATTGATTCAGGTCGCGGGCGGTCGCCGTTATTCTTCATCTCCCCATAGGCATCTTTTCATCTAAATCCAGATTGAGTTCCAACACGTTCACCGCAGCTTCGCCGAGAAAGCCGAGCTGCCGCCCTTCCGTATGCGCGGCGACGACGCGGCGCACCTCCTCTTCGCTCACCCCGCGCTCGCGCGCCACGCGCTGCACTTGAAACTCGGCAGCCGCGGGCGAGATGTGCGGGTCGAGGCCCGAGGCGGAAGTCGTCACCAGATCAACAGGCACGGGCTTGCCCGGATTCTCGGCCCGAAGCCTCTCCACGTCCGCCTTCACGCGGTCAATCAATTTCTGGTTCGTCGGGCCGAGGTTCGACCCCGAAGACGCGCCCGCGTCGTACCCGGCAGTGCCCGCGGCCGAGGGGCGCGGGCGGAAATAGCCCGGCGACATGAACGGCTGCCCGATGATGCGCGAGCCGACGACCGTGCCGTCTGCTCGCCTGATGAGCTGCCCGTTGGCCTTGTCTGGAAAGATGACCTGCGCCAGCCCCGTCAGGACGAGCGGGTAAATCAACCCGAGCAGGATCGTCGTCACGACTGTCATCAGGATTGCCGTCAGTAAATTTTTAGTCAGTGCCATCTCAACAGTCTCTCTTTTACTCACGCCAGTCCGATGGCGTGAATCACAACGTCAATGAGCTTGATGCCGACGAACGGCACGACCAGCCCGCCGAAGCCGTAAATCAGCAGATTGCGACGCAACAGCGCGGCGGCGGACATCGGGCGGTACTTGACGCCTTTCAGCGCGAGCGGGATCAGCGCGACGATAATCAGGGCGTTGAAGATGACGGCCGACAGGATCGCGGACTGCGCCGTCCGTAGATTCATGATGTTTAGCGCGGCGAGTGGCGGGAAAGCCAGCATGAACATCGCCGGGATGATGGCAAAGTATTTCGCCACGTCGTTCGCAATTGAAAACGTGGTCAGAGCGCCGCGCGTCATCAGGAGTTGCTTGCCGATCTCTATGATCTCGATGAGCTTCGTCGGGTTGCTGTCCAGGTCAACCATGTTGCCCGCCTCTTTCGCCGCCTGCGTGCCCGTATTCATAGCCACGCCCACGTCAGCCTGCGCGAGCGCGGGCGCGTCATTCGTCCCGTCGCCCGTCATCGCCACGAGCTTGCCTTCCGTTTGCTCGCGCTTAATGAGGGCCATCTTGTCTTCAGGCTTGGCCTCTGCGAGGAAGTCGTCCACGCCGGCCTCGCACGCAATCGTCGCTGCGGTCAGTGGGTTATCGCCCGTGATCATCACGGTCTTGATGCCCATCCGGCGGAGTTGATTGAACCGCTCGTTCATGCCGCCCTTGACGATGTCCTTGAGATAGATGACGCCGAGCGGGCGACGGCCTTCGGCCACGACGAGTGGCGTGCCGCCCTCTTTGGAGATGCGCTCGACGATCTCACGCATCTCTGCGGGCGCGCTTCCGCCCTGCTCGGCGACGTAACGCTCGATGGCGTCCACAGCCCCTTTGCGAATCTCGCGCCCGTCGAAGTCCACGCCGGACATGCGCGTCTGCGCCGTGAACGGAATGAAGTGGGCTTCGTGCGGCGCTAATTCACGCCCGCGCATCCCGTACTTCTCTTTCGCCAGCACGATGATGGAACGTCCCTCCGGCGTTTCGTCGGCCAGCGACGAGAGTTGCGCCGCGTCGGCCAGCGCACTTTCGCTAATACCGTTTACCGGGATGAACGCTGTCGCCTGCCGATTGCCGAGCGTGATCGTCCCTGTCTTGTCGAGCAGGAGCGTGTTCACGTCGCCCGCCGCCTCCACCGCGCGCCCACTCATGGCGAGGACGTTGTGCTGAATCAATCTATCCATCCCCGCGATGCCGATGGCTGAGAGGAGGCCGCCGATGGTCGTCGGAATCAGGCAGACGAGAAGGCTAACGAGCACGAAGAGCGTCTGCGGAGCATGGGAGTAGATGGCGAACGGCTGCAATGTGACGACCGCTAGAAGGAAGATGATCGTGAGACCCGCGAGCAGGATAGCCAGCGCGATCTCGTTCGGCGTCTTCTGTCTTTCGGCTCCTTCGACGAGCGCGATCATGCGGTCAATGAAAGTCTCGCCGGGGTTCGACGTAATGCGGACCTTGATCTGGTCTGAGAGCACGCGCGTGCCGCCCGTCACGGCCGAGCGGTCGCCGCCGGCTTCGCGGATGACAGGCGCGCTTTCGCCCGTGATGGCCGACTCGTCAACGCTTGCCACGCCCTCTATCACCTCGCCGTCGCCCGGAATGAACTCGCCCGCCGAGACGACGACGATGTCACCTTTGCGCAGGTCGGGCGCGTTGATGGTTTCTGTCTGCCCGCTCGCCAGCAGGCGGTGAGCGACTGTCTCCGTCTTCGCCTTGCGCAGGGTGTCGGCCTGTGCTTTGCCGCGCCCCTCGGCCATCGCCTCAGCGAAGTTGGCGAAGAGCACGGTGAACCAAAGCCAGAGCGTGATCTGCAACTCGAAGGGCGTGTTCGTTACATTGGGGACGGGCGCGACGATGCCGCGAACGAGTTGAATGGTCGTCAGGAGGCTTCCGACCTCGACGACGAACATCACCGGGTTTTTCATCATCGTGCGCGGGTTGAGCTTCCTGAGAGAATCAACAATCGCGCGCTTGATGATCTTCGCGTCCCAGATGGAAATCTTTTTTGACTTCTCAGCCATATCAGTTTGCGTTAGGGGTAGGGTTCGCCCCGCCCTCATAGTTAAAACGTCTGCCCCGAATTCATCAGCAGGTGCTCGACAATTGGCCCCAGGCTCAACACGGGGAAGAAGGTCAACGCGCCGACGATCACGATGACGCTCGTGAGCAGCAAGGTGAAGAGCGGCGTCGTGACGGGGAACGTCCCCGGAGAGGGCGGCACTGTTTTCTTCCGCCCCAAATTCCCTGCAATCGCCAGCACGGGGACGATGATTAGGAATCTCCCCGTCAGCATCGCAAAGCCCAGAGCGGTGTTGTACCAGGAGGTGTTCGCGGAGATTCCGGCGAAGGCCGAGCCGTTGTTGCCCGTGCTGGAAGTGAAAGCGTAAAGCATCTCCGAGAGTCCGTGCGGACCCTGATTATTTAGTTGCGATGTGCCGAAATCCGGCGAGACCGCAGACACGGCCGTCAAGACCAGAATCACGAGTGGGAAGATGAGGACAGCGAGCATCGCCATCTTCACGTCGTAGGCTTCAATCTTCTTGCCCAGGTATTCGGGCGTGCGCCCGACCATGAGGCCGGCGATGAAGACGGAGAGGATGACGAAGATGAGAATGCCGTAGAGGCCAGCGCCGACGCCGCCGAAGATCACCTCGCCGAGCATGATGTTGACGAGCGGGACGAGGCCCCCGAGCGGCGTGTAGGAGTCGTGCGTCGAGTTGACCGCGCCGCAACTCGCGTCGGTCGTCACAACTGCGAAGAGCGCGGAGTTAGCGATGCCGAAGCGCACTTCCTTGCCCTCCATGTTGCCACCCGACTGTGCGCTGCTCGCCGCCTGGTCTGTGCCAGCGAGTTGTGGGTTGCCTCTCGATTCAGC
Organism: uncultured Acidobacteriota bacterium; assembly: GCA_963848875.1. Taxonomy (GTDB): domain Bacteria; phylum Acidobacteriota; class Blastocatellia; order Pyrinomonadales; family Pyrinomonadaceae; genus QHXM01. The sequence continues at coordinate 863,484 of CAWKFJ010000003.1, read as the reverse complement.
CCAGTAAGTCGCCAGGATGCCCGCCAGGAAGAGTACGGCCATCGCCGACCACACGGCCCAGCCGTGACGTTGCGAGCCGGTCATGCGCCCCAGCGTGTAAGTCAACCCGGCGGAGACAGCGAAGATCGAGAAGAGCCCGATCAGATTCGTGAGCGGTGTCGGGTTCTCAAACGGGTGGGCGGAGTTGGCGTTGAAGAAGCCGCCGCCATTTGTGCCCCACTGCTTGATGAACTCCTGCGACGCGACAGGCCCCTGCGCGATTGTTTGCTCCGTCACCGGCAGAATCTCTTTGACGGGATTGCCCGCGGCATCCTTTTTATCAACCTCAATTGTGACGTTGCGGTCAACGAGTTGCGCCCTGTCGTAAGGCTTGAGGTTCTGCACCACGCCCTGCGAGACGAGCACAAGCGCGCCGACTAGACAGAACGGCAGAAGCACCCAGAGACTGGCGCGCACCACGTCCACCCAGAAGTTGCCGATGGTCTCCTGCTCGCGCCGCGAGATGCCGCGTATGAACGCGACGGCGAGCGCGATGCCGACGGCCGCCGAGACGAAGTTGTGGTAAGCGAGTCCGGCCATCTGCGTCAGATAGCTCATGGTCGTCTCGGGCACGTAAGACTGCCAGTTGGTGTTGGTCGTGAAACTGGCCGCCGTGTTGAATGACAAACCCTGCTCGACGCTCGGCAGACCTTGCGGATTCCAGGGCAACGCCCCCTGAAGGCGCTGAAGCAGGTAAAGGACGAGCATCGAGACGAGGCTGAACAGCAGCATCGCTACGGCGTACTCCGTCCAACGCATCTCGCGCGTCTCGTCCACGCGGGTCAACCTGTAAATGAGCCGCTCGGCTGGCCTCAAGACGGGGTCGAGGAACGTGCGCTCTCCGCCAAAGACGTGCGTCATAAACAGGCCGAGAGGCTTCGTCACCAGAAGGATGAGCGCGAGAAAGACAATGATTTGTAGCCAGCCGTTGAGAGTCATCTTGAGAGCCTCACCTTAAAACTTCTCCGGGCGCAGAAGCGCGTAGGCCAGATAAACGAGCAGCAGCGCGGAGACCACCAGGCTGACAATCGTTTCGAGACTCATGGCGCTCTCCTCACTGTAATTTTTCGCACCCGCGCACGTAGGCGAGCGCGAGCAGAAAGAAGATGATCGTTAAAGCGATGAAGATCAGGTCCAGCATCACGCGGCTCCTGTCAGTTGAAATTGTAGCCCAGCTCGAAGTAGAGAAAATGGTTGCCGTCCGCCGCGCCGCCGTTGCCGATTGAGTAAGCGCCGTAGCCGGTCAGCTTCGGCGTGAGCTTGAAATAGCCACCGGGCGTGAAATAGCCGTTCGCGTGCTTGCCGGTGAACCAGTCTGCTTGCAACCCGAATCTCCCGGTCACTGGGTGCTCGAAAGTGAACTGCCCGCCTGCGCGGTGTGCGTTCGGCGCGACGACGTTCGCGCCGAAGAAATAGCCTCCGAAGCCGACGCGCGTGCCGCGCTTGAATCTTTTTTGGATCGTGGTGTAGGCGTATGTCCCCGCGTCGTAAGCTTTGTTTCGCACGGGGATGAACAGATGGGTGCCAACGGCAATCGCCCAGCCGTTGTCCTTCCCGTCGTAAATTTTCCCCTTCACGGCGGGCACGATGGTCGTCGAGTCCGGCCCAGGCTGAACGTTTCCGGTGATGTTCACGCCCACCTCAACTCGTCCACCGATGCCCACGACGAGGCGCGGGACGAAAGACGAGAACTTCGGCTCAACCGGCTTCGCGCTGATGTCCAGCTCGAAATAGACTTTGCCGGGATCAAGCACGTCAGTGGTCGGCACGTTGAAAACGGTCTGCTGAGCGTGGCCGGTCGCGGGCAGCGCGAGTAGCAAAACCAGTACGACGGATAACGTGCCAGTTCTGTGTAAACGTCGGCTGGCATTTTGCTGTGCGACGCGCCTGGCGGGAGTCGCATTCGTCGCTTTGTCGCGCGGCGGTTCGGCGGGCGTCGAAAGATTAGTAGTCTTTGACTCCAGCAAGTCCAGACAGAACGCGCCGAGTATTAACAACGGCAGGGTCAGAGCACATAAGACGATGCTCAACACATGTAGATACGAATTTACAGACTGCGCGTGGACGAACCACGTAACCACATCAGCCGTTGCTCCCAAGACGGGAGCGATGACGCCGCCAGCGAGCCCCAGCACCGCCAAGATTGATTGCCACGCCCACGGGTTCTTCTTTATCAACGCTTCCATTTCCCCGTAGAGATCAGTTTCTGCTTGACCCTCAAATGATGCGTAAGTTGCGCTCATGTTTCCCTCTCATGTGAGGCCGACGACAAAGGGCGCGGAAGCCAAGCATGGGCTTCCGCGCCTTCGAATACTTCGGTCGTGGCCGTTGCCTCTTCCCTTCTAGCCTACGAGGTTAGCTGACGGGCTCGGACCGAGAAGTGTCCTTCGCCGAAGATGGCCTGACGGCCGTCTTCCTAGCGATGCGCCCCGTGCCCCGCGAGCAGCATCTCTCTGCTGTCAGGGCGTTGGTTCCCCCGCGTTGTTCGTCTCACACACCGGCGGGTGCGCGCGAACAACTTCGGCAGACAAATTGTCAACGACAAGGTGCTACTTCCTTCTTGCCGACAACAAAATGTTACGCCCCCGCGCATAAGAAAGGGGTAAAAGGTTCGTAAATGTTTTATAAGCGTAAGAGGCCGGATTTTAGGGTAGTTTCAGGAGCCGGGGTCGAAGCGATAGCCGATCCACGGTTCGGTAAGGATGTAGCGCGGCGAGGAGGGTTCGGGCTCAATCTTCTTACGCAAGCAGAAGTCGAGAAAAGGTCGAGCAAATCAGGCTGAAAATAAAGCAGAAATCAAGGAAGTGAAGGCGGGCTAAATGTTGCGACTACAAGGCACAAAAATGGTAGGCGCGTGCGGATTTGAACCGCAGACCCCTACCGTGTCAAGGTAGTAGCGCCCGCTGCTTCTCAGTCGCCAAGGTTAAGACTTCCTCGTCGGGAATAGACTGATTAGCGCTACCGTCCTCGTACATGGTGAGCACGTCGTGCCCCAGGCGGCGCAACTCTTCGACCACGGGGAGCAGGAAGTTCTCGTCCGCGTAGAGTCTGTGCGTCACTGATCATCACTCTCGTTTTCAGCGATTTGCTGCTCGATTTCCTCGCGATGGCTACGAACGTATGCCCAGGCGTTGGCGAGGTCTTCGGCGCGCAGGGTGGGGTAAGCACGCAGCAATTCGGCCTCGCTTGTTCCTAGCCGCCGGGCCTGCTCAAGTAGCCAGACGGGAATGCGTGTGCGGACAATGCAAGGGTCACCGCCGGCCACGCCGGGCCGACTTTCAATCCCTGGGAAGGCGTCGCCCAGATCGCGCACGAGCCATTGCAGGAGCTGAGCCTTTTCGGCGCGCGTCATCTCGGCCAATAGTTTTTCCGGTTCCTGTCTCACGCTCATGTCACTCAGTCTTCCGATTGGTGTAGCGGCGACATTTTAGCACCTCTGACTACACTATTTCGAGAAGTTGTATAACCACGACGACTTTTTCGATATCAACACCGAGGGGGTCTACAAGCGTGAGGAAGTCTTCACCGGCCTCGGCATCCCCGTTCGCACAAAACACGTCATCACCGGAGCGGCATTCCCCGTCGGAAAATTATGGTCCTCACAATTGCTTAACTGTTGACGCGCCACCCGCTGGTGGATTAGTCTTTCGGTGCTGTCGATCGTAAATCTTGTGTTGTCACTTCAAGGATAGTTATTTCGCCGGGGAAGCCATCGGGACGCGCCGGCACACCTCTCAGGCCGCGTCGCTTGACTGATTGAACGCTCCCTTCCCGGACATCGCCCAGACTTGTTAACTCCCGCGCGACCTAACAAAAGGTTGCTGCTTACACATCCGCGCACGCCCTGCAACTTGCCGCGGTGGCGCGTGCGCCGGTGGAAGTCGGAAGGAGAGAAACATGGCCTGGGGCGATGCACATGGCTTGGCAGTGCGTCTGCAACTGCCCAACAAAGGGACGGGCCCGGAGCCCCTCTCACCAGACCGGCTGCCCCTCGTCATCTGCGGCCCCATCCTGCGGCGCACCGAGCCGGAGGCCGTCACCGTGTGGGTGGCGCTGAAGAAGCCCGGCACCGTCACCCTGCGCGTCTACTCACTGGCCCCGCCCCCCTTCCCGACATCTCTGAGGGAGGAGCTACAGGGTACGCGTGAGACCGTCCGGCTCGGGGAGAACCTGCACGTCGTCGCAGTCACGGCCCGGCCCGTCGAGGCAGGCCGCGTGCTCGCGCCCGGCTCCGTCTACTTCTACAACCTCTTCTTCGGCCCCGCGGGCGGAGCCCCTGTGCCCGAGTCGGGCGACGACCTCAAGAAAGACGACATCGTCTTCCTCGAAGGCACGGGTCTCGACGGCCCGCAGCCAACCGGCCTCAGCTACTCCTTCGAGCACCACCTGCCGAGTTTTTCGCTCCCGCCCGCGGACTTGAACAAGCTGCGCCTCATCCACGGCACCTGCCGCCGGCCGCAGGGACCGGGCGGCGACGTGCTGCCGGCCCTCGACGCGATGATCGACGAGAAGTGGCCGCTCGCCGACGAGCGCCCGCACCTGCTCCTGCTCAACGGCGACCAGATTTACGCCGACGACGTGGCCGACACCGTCCTCTTCCTCATGATCGACGCCGATAAGGCGCTGCTCGGCTGGAGCGAGACGCTGCCCGGCATCGCGCAGACAGACGAGCGGCTCAGGCAGGGCCGCCGCCGCAAGATCGTCCGCAACACGGCGAAGTTCACCACCCAGGACCCGGACGGCCACCTCCTGCGCATGGGCGAGTACTTCGCCATGTACCTGTTTACGTGGTCGGCCGCGCTCTGGCCGCGCACCTACCCCGACGCGCTGGAGGTGGCGCGGACGCCGCCGCAGTCGGCCACCGACGAGATCATCATCAGGGGCAACTACGAGAAGGAGCGCGCCACCGTCGAGGCGTACCGCAAGCAGCTCGGGCAAGTCCGCCGCCTGCTGGCGAACGTCCCCGTCTACATGATGTTCGACGACCACGACGTGACGGACGACTGGAACATGGTGCGCGACTGGTGCGAGCGCGTCTACAAGATTCCGCTCTCGCGCCGCATCGTGCAGAACTCGCTCGCGGCCTACGCCGTCTTCCAGGCGTGGGGCAACACGCCCGAGCGGTTCGAGACGGGACAGTCCGGCGCGGCGCTGCTCGGGGCAATCGCCCAGTGGTCAACCTCGCAGGGCACGGACGCGAACGCCGAGCGGGCAATCGCCGGCCGCGTCGGCATCCCCGGCACGGTCACGGCGGGCGGGGAGGTGACCGGCATCTTCGTCCCCTCAAGCCCGGAACTCTTCCAGCTCTCACGCACGGCCGACGCGCTCCGGTGGGACTACTCCATCCGCGCTCCGAACCTCGAAATCCTGATGCTCGACCTGCGGACGCGCAAGGAGTTCAGCGACGACGCCAAGGCCCCGGCCGCGCACCTCGGCCCGACGACACTCGCCGAGCAGGTGCCGCTCGACGACCTGGACCCCGACAAGCTCTTCGTCGTCGTCTCTTCGGGCAACGTCTTCACCATGCCGCTCTTCTTCGGCGCGAAGAATTACGGCGACAGGTTCATCTACTCGTGGTGGTACATCGCGCTCCGGATCGTGCTGGATTTCTTCGAGTGGCTGCTCCTGATAATCGATAAGATACCTGTCTTGACGCACCTCGCCGACCCGCAGAAGCGGACGCTCTACAACCCGGACCTCAAGGACTCTTGGGAGCCGCAGAGCAAGCCTTTCGAGTCGCTGCTCTCGCGCCTCGCGCGGCGCGCGGGCCCCGACGCGCAGGGCACGCGCCGCGCCCGCGTCCTCCTGCTCTCCGGCGACGTTCACTTCAGTTGGACGGCGCGCATGCAGTACTGGGCCGACCACCCGTTCGACACGACGGGCACGGCCCTCCAGCCCGTCGAAGCGGTCTTCGCTCAGTTCACTTCGAGCCCGCTCAACAAGTTCGAGAAAGACCTCGGCAAGGCCGTCCACAACTGGGGCTACATCCCTATGACGAGCAAGACGCCGGGCGCGGTGCGTTGGTTCGGCTGGCGCGAGACCTTTGCCATCGGCGGCATCTCGGCGGTCAACATAGCGCAAGGGCTCGATTGGCCGAACGTACCGAGTTGGATGTTTAAGCGCCAGCCGCCCATGCTCCCCATGAAGGAGGCCGAGGAGGAGCGCGAGTTCGTCCCCAAGCCCGACTGGCGCTACCGCCTGGACTTCCTGCGCGGCGACAAGGGCGGCCCCACCTTCCCCCCATCCCCGCTGCCCAAGCCTCCCCCATCCGACAAGGCTGGCTGGCTCGCGGTCAACCACGACGCGCACGCGCGCTACAAGGAGTACGCGCAGACACGCGGCGCCGGGCGCGAGATCATCGGCCGCAACAACTTCGCCGAGTTGCGCGTCCAGTGGGGAACGAAGACGAAGCTGGCTGCCGCCATGACGGCCGCGGCCGACTCATTCACCGTCGTTTCGGCCGCGGTGCTCCCCGCCCCACCGCTGCTCGTGCGTGTCGGCGACGACGAGCACGCAGAGGTGATCAAGGTCGGAGCGGTTGACGCGGCGACGGGCGTTTGCTCGAACCTCACGCGCGCGCAGCGCGGTTCGCAGGCCGCCGCGCATGCGGCCAACGATGTCGTCGAGGTCTTCCGCATGGCGACGCAGACACACTGGTGGCTTGTTGACGGGGCCGTCAACGTGCAGCCACTCACCACGTACACCGTCTCGCTCGACCACCTCGACCCGCAGTTTCCGAAGCCCAAGAGACCACAGGAGGGATCGTGAGCGGCAACGCACAAGATGCACTACTCGTCCGGCTCGCCGTGCTGCTCGCGCCGCTGCGCGTGGTGGCCGAGAGCGAGTACGCGCTGCGCGACATGGCGGCCTCGGTCGGGTGGGACCTGGACGAGATCACGGGGCTGCCCATCGTCGAGTTGCAGGCCCGGCTCAACCAGTTCGCCACCAGCTTCGACACGCTCACAGGCATCCTCGACCCAGGGCCGCAGACGCTCGACGAGCTGGGCCAGGCGCTCGACGCGGCCGAGTCTGCCTTCGAGGCCGTCCGCGCCATCGCCTCCGTGCTCGCCGAGGGCGCGCAGCCGTCGCAGTTCAAGGAGTTCGGGCGCGACCTCGTCAGCGCGATGACGATTGCGCACCTACAGACGCAGGCCCCCATCCTCTACCACCTCGCCGTGCTGCTCACCATCGTCGAGCCGGCCGACCCCGAGGCGCTCTCCGCGCCGGTCTTCGACTCGGCCGGCCACCTCGTCCGCGTCCCGCACACGCGCCCCAAACTTCACCTCGGCCGCATCGTCGACCTCATCGAATCGCCCGAAGAGGTGCTGCGCGAGGAGTACGTCGGACCCAACGGGTTGCAGACGGCGGCGGACGCGCAGCGCACGGCCGACAAGCTCTTCCCGCGCCTCGCCGCCCTGCTGGCCGTGCTCGGGGCCGAGGTCACCTACGGCTTCAAGCCGCAGTACGGCATAGACCTCGGCGACCCAGACAACCTCGCCGCCGGCACGCTCGCCTTCTGGTTCGAGACGCTAGGGGGGAGCGCGCAGCTCGGCGCGATGCTCTCGCTCTCGCCGGCCGAGCGCGGCAACCTCGGCCTCGTCGTCTCGCCCTTCGGCAGCGTCACGCTCGAAGAGCTGTTCGGGCAATGGCTCCTGCGCACGAGCTTGACGGCCGGCGTGGACGCCTTCGCCGTCGGCCCAGACGGTGTGCGCCTCCTCTTCGACCCGACGAGCGGCGACGGCGACCGCGTCGCGGCGCGCGTCGAAGTGGAACGCCAGCCCGAACCGGGCGCAGCCGTCACGCGCTTCGGCAGCGAGACGGGCACGCGCTTCGAGGCCGAGCGGCTGCGCGTCCTGGCCGAGGCGAAACTGTCTGCGGCCGAGCAGGAGTTCGGCGTGCTGGCCGAGGTCGTCAAGGCCGCGCTCGTCGTCGCGCCCGGCGACGGCGACGGCTTCCTCAAAAAGATTCTGCCCGACAACGGCCTGCGCGCGACCTTCGAGCTGGCCGCCGGCTGGTCGAACAAGACCGGCTTCTACTTCCGCGGCAGCGCGGGGCTCGAAGCGCAGTTCCCGCTCCACGTCTCGCTCGGGCCGCTCACGGTCGAATCCGTCACGGTCGGCGTGCGGGTCGCGGGCGATGGCGTCGAGACCGAGCTGTCGGGATCGGCGAGCCTCAAGCTCGGGCCGCTCACGGCGGTCGTCGAGCGGTTGGGACTCACCGCGACGGTCACGTTCCCAGACGACGGCGGCAACCTCGGCGCGGCCGACCTGTCGGTCGGCTTCAAGCCGCCGACGGGTGTCGGGCTCTCTATCCGCGGCGGCGGGTTCGAGGGCGGTGGGTTCCTCTCCTACGACCGCGCGCAGGCGAGCTACACGGGCGTCCTCCAGCTAGAGTTCGAGAAGACGATTTCGCTCAAGGCCATCGGGCTGCTCAACACGCGCCTGCCGAGCGGCGCGAGCGGCTTCTCGCTGCTCATCATCATCAGCGCCGAGTTCCAGCCCATCCAGCTCGGCCTCGGCTTCACGCTCAACGGCGTCGGCGGGCTGCTCGGACTGCACCGCACGGCGCGCGAGGACGTGCTGCGCGCGGGCCTGCGCACCAACGCGCTCTCAAGCATCCTCTTCCCCGTAGACCCCGTGGCGAACGCGCCGCGCATCATCAGCGACCTCGCGCAGGTCTTTCCCGTCGCCGAGGGGCGCTTCGTCTTCGGCCCCGCCGCGCGCATCGGCTGGGGCACGCCGACGCTTTTGACCATCGACCTCGCCCTCATCATCGAAGTCCCCAGCCCCATCCGCGTACTCATCCTCGGCGTCGTGCGGGCGCTCCTTCCTGACAAGGACGCGCCGCTCCTCAAGCTCCAGGTCAACTTTCTCGGCGTCATCGACTTCGAGCGCAAGCGGCTCGCCTTCGACGCGAGCCTCTTCGAGTCGCGCCTCCTGACCTACACGCTCGAAGGCGACATGGCGGTGCGCGCCGACTGGGGCGACGACCCGAGTTTTCTGCTGAGCGTCGGCGGCTTCCACCCGGCCTTTAACCCGCCGGCCGAGCTGGCCGGGATGCGGCGGCTCTCGCTCAACCTGCTCGGGCGCGACAACCCGCGCCTCCTGCTCGAAGCCTACTTCGCCGTCACGTCGAACACCGTGCAGTTCGGCGCGCGCATCGAGCTTTACGCGGCGGCGAGCAAGTTTAACGTCTACGGCTATCTCGGCTTCGACACGCTCTTCCAGTTCTCGCCCTTCAGCTTCACGGCCGAGATCAGCGCAGGGCTCGCGCTGCGCGTCGGCACGCGGCGCATCATGGGCGTACAGCTGACGCTGACGCTCACGGGGCCTGGGCCGTTCCGCGCGCGCGGCAAGGCGAAGTTCAAGATCGTCTTCTTCAGCTTCACCGTCAGCTTCGACGTGACGTGGGGCGACACCATCGACGCTGTCCTGCCGGCGGCCAACGTCCTCGCGCTCCTCAAGGACGCGCTCAAGCGCACGGACAACTGGCTCGCGGAACTCCCGGCCGGCCGGCCGCTGCTCGTCTCCGTCAAAGAGCTTGCGGGCCTGCCGGACGTGCTTGTCCACCCGGCCGGCACGCTCGTCGTCAGCCAGCGCGTCGTCCCGCTCGACCTCAAGATCGCCAAGTTCGGCAACGCGCGGCCCGAAGGCCCAGACCTCTTCCGCATCACGCGCGTCGTCTGCAAAGGCGACACGCTGCCGACGACGACGGAGGTACAGCTCACGACCGTCGAGACGCGCGACGAGTTCGCGCCCGCGCAGTTCCGCGAGATGACCGACGCCGAGCGGCTCGCCAGCAAGTCCTTCGAGAAGCTCAAGAGCGGCGTGCGGCTGCGCGCCTCCGAGGAGCTTCAGTCGAGCTACTGCGTGACGCGCGATGTCGTGTACGAGTCGATCATCATTGACCGCGAGGGCCTGCGCGCGCCGCTCCCGCCCGTGCGCGACAATTTCGGAGTCTTCGCCGCGCTCGTCAAAGGGAGCGCCGTCTCTAAGTCTTCACTCTCGGCCGAGCGCGATGCGCCCTCGCCGCTCGGTCCCCGCCCGGTCGGCGTCGGCCGCGAGGGCTTCGTCGTCGTCTCGTCCGCAGACCTCACGCCCGCGGCCGGCGTGAGCGCCTCGTCCTTCGCCAGCGAGACGGAGGCGGCCGCGCACCTCTCCGAGCTAATCGAAGCTAACCCGCGGCTCGCCGGCGAAGTGCAGGTCGTGCCCGCCTACGAGGTGAACGCGTTATGAGCAGCCAGATCATCGCACGCTACTCCTTCCTACCGTGGCTGCGTCAGGGCATCTCCTCGCAGATCACGACGACCGACAACCTCGCCGACGGCACGGCGGGCCACGCCGAGCGCGCGGCGGTCGAGGTCGCGCTCTTCGTCAACGACACGGAGCGCGTCCCGAATCGCGTGCAGATTTATGGCCCCGGCGACATCACGGGAATAGACGCGCGCGCCATCGTCCGCACAGACCCGAAGCAGTGGGTGACGGACTTCGAGCCGAACTACCTGCCCGCCATCGAGTTCTACGACGAAGACTTTCCCTGGCGCTACACGCCTGCGCGCGCGACCGTCCAGCACCGCCTGCGCCCCTGGATCAGCCTCGTCGTGCTGGCCGCAGACGAGTTCGCGCGCGACGCCGCGCGGCGCGAGCCGCTGCCGGCCATCAAGGTCGAGCGCGCGACGGAGTTGTTCCCACCCGCGACGCAGACGTGGGCGTGGGCGCACGTTCACGTCAACCGCGACCTGATGCCGAACGCGAGCGACGGCTCCGCGCAGGCGGTCGATAATTTGGAGGCGCTGCTGCGCGAGAACCCGGACCTCGCCGTCTCGCGCCTCGTCTGCCCGCGCCGCCTCAAAGCGAACACGGCCTACTACGCCTTCGTCATCCCGACCTTCGAGACGGGCCGCCTCGCGGGCCTCGGCGCGGGCGTCCCGGCGACGACCGACGGGCACGCGCCCGCGTGGGGCAGTGGGCAAACAGACTTCCCCGTCTACTACGAATGGTTCTTCAAGACGGGGGCGCGCGGCGACTTCGAGCAGCTCGTGCGTCTGCTTGAACCGCGCGTCCTGGACGAGCGCGTCGGCGTCCGCCCGATGGACGTGCAGGAGCCGGGCTACGAGGTTCCACCCGTGACGGAGCCGCCCGCGCTCGGCCTCGAAGGCGCGCTCAAGACGCCGCAGACCGAGTCAACGCCGTGGCCCGACCCACAGGCTTTTCAGGACGCCGTTGCCGCGCTCGTCAACCTGCCGGAAGACTTGCGCGAGTCGGGCGCGACCTCAGACCCCGTCGTCGCGCCGCCGCTCTACGGCCGCTGGCACGCCGCCGTCAAGCGTCTGCGCGCGGCGTTGAACCCGCTCTGGATCAACCGCCTCAACCTGGACCCGCGCCACCGCACCGTCGCAGGCTTCGGTACGCTCGTCGTCCAGACGCAGCAGGAAGAGTTGATGGACTCGGCGTGGCGGCAGGTCGGGCGCATAGAGGAGGCGAACCGCCAGCTCAAGCGCGCGCAGCTCGCGCGCGCCGCCAGCTCCTCGCTCTACGTTCGGCACATCGCCACGCAGAGCCCCGAGCAGGCGCTGGCGCTCGCCGCGCCCGTACACTCGCGCATGCTCGCAAGTCCCGTCACGGTCAAGCAGAAGATCGCCGAGAGCCGCCTGCCGTCGGCGGCCGTGAGCCGCGCATTCCGCCGCGTCGCGCGGCCGCGCGGCCCCGTCGCGCGCAGGCTCGACCCAGAGGCCCCGCGCCGCGCCGGTCAAGTCCTCAAGCGTCTTAACGGCGGCGAGATTACAGCCGCGCCGCCCAAGACCGTTCCCGACAGACAGCTCTCCATCGAAGACACGTTCGGAGTCGCCGCGGCGACGCAAACTTTCGCGCAAGAGCCCGTGCCAGGCTCAGAGCAAACGACGGCGCGGGGTCTCGCCGCCGAGAGCCCCGCGGCCACGCCGGGGCGGCGTCGGCCGGGGCTGCTGCTCCGGCTTCTGCTCTGGCTGCTTCTGCTCATCCTCTCGGCGCTCGCGGGGCTGCTCCCGTTCCTGCGCGGCCTGGTCAAGGCGCTGCGCCGACGCCTGAGCGGGACGGACGATGAAGGCGGGACGGGCGAGGAAAGCGGAACAGGTGAGGAAGGAGCAACTGGTCCCGCCCCCGGCGGCGGCGCAGCGCCTTTGAGCGCGGGCCTGCTGACGCCGGAGGCCGTCAAGAACGTCCCGCGGCGCCCCGAGTTCATTCTCACGCGGCCTGGGGAGAAGCCGCCGCGCGTCGTCTCAGGCGAGCGCGACAGCCCCGAAGCCGAGACCTTCCGCCAGGCCGCCGTCGAGCTTCACGAGCGCTTCAAGTTCGACCCGCCGGGCAAACCCGTCGAGCGCCCGCCGCTGGAGTTGCCCGACCTGGGTACTACGGTCGTCAAGCGGCTCGACCCGGAAGTGACCATCCCGGCGCGCGTGCTCTCGACCATCGACCATCAGCCGCGCACGGCTCCCGGCGCCGACCCGCTCGAAACCATCATGGCCGCGCCCGATTTCCCGCAGCCGATGTACGAGCCGCTGCGCGACATCTCAAGCGAGCTGCTCGTCCCTAACCTCGAACTCATCCAGCAGAACACCATCGCGCTCTTGCAGACCAACCAGCCCTTCATAGAGGCGTACATGGTCGGCCTCAACCACGAGTTCGCGCGCGAGCTTCTGTGGCGCGAGTACCCGACCGACCAGCGCGGCAGCTACTTCCGCCAGTTCTGGGACGTGCGCGACGCCGTACCCACCGGCCCCGCCGGTACGCCCGCGCAGACGGCCGAGCGCCTGCGCGACATCAAGCCCATACACACGTGGCCGAAAACGGCCGACCTCGGCGACAACAACAACCGCCCGCAAACGTCCGACGCCGAGCGGCTCGTCCTGGTCATCCGCGGAGACCTGCTGAAGAAGTACCCGACCGCCGTCATCTACGCCGTCGAGGCCGTCTGGCCCGCGGACCCCAACATCACGCACCGCGTGCCCGGCACGGTCGAGAAGTACCCGCTCTTCAAGGCGAAGATCGAGCCCGACATCACCTTCCTCGGCTTCGACCTCACGGCCGAAGTCGCCAAGGGCTCGCCCGTGCCCGCCGTGAATCAGCCCGGCTGGTTCTTCGCCATCAAGGAGCGGCCCGGCGAGCCGCGCTTCGGCCTGGACGAGGCGGACGCGCCCGCCTCCGTGACGGCCGACGAGTGGGATGACCTCTCGTGGGGCCACCTCGCCGCGACGCAGTCGGCCTTCGACGCCATGACGAACATCAACGTCGCGGACGCGCTCCACCACGTCCAGATCAACCCGGCCAAGAACCCCGACGGCGTCCAGTGGAATCGCCAGTCGGCCGACATGGCCCACATCCTCTATCAGGCTCCCGTGCTCATCGCCGTCCACGCCGATGAGATGCTCGACTGAAGCGCGCGAGGGAAAATTCCGATGGCTGACTTCGACACACTGAGAGAGCGTCTGCTCGACGCGCGCCGTGGCCGCGACGAGGCCGACGAACAGTTGCGCGCCGCGCGCGCACGCCTCGCGCAGGTGCGCGCGCAACTCGCCGCACTCAACCGCGCGGGCCGCGCAACAACCGACGACAAAGAGGGTCGCGGGCTCCTGCGCACAGAGGAGACCCTGCGGCGGGAGGTCGAAGAGCGCGGCGCGCTCTTCGAGCGCCACGTACTGACGGCCGCCGGCGGGCTCGAAGGCTTGCTCTCGCTCGACCCTCCGCAGCGGCTCGCCTCCGCGATGAGCGACGCGCTTCCCTGTCTGCTCCTCCCCGTCCGGCTCGAAACCAAGTTCATGGTCAACCCGAACGGCGCGCGCGAACTCTGGGTCAGAATCTTCCCCGACGACATCGCCGTCGAGACGCACGAGGAGCCGCTCACGAAGGATGAGGTGGCGGCCGGCACAATTTTCTGGGAGGAGACGTGGCGCGCGGGCGGAGACGCGGCGCGCGAGGAGGCCGCGTGGCGCGTGCTCGTAAGTAAGTTCGGCGCGCCGCGCGCGGCGTGGGTGGCGAAGGTCATGGAGCCGGCGGGGCAGCGCCCACAGTCGCCGCTGCCAGAGGGCGCGCCCCTGGAGCCGCCGCCCGTCTTCCCAGAGCCCGCGCCGAACGAGTCCGCGTGGTCGCGCGCGCCGCACACGCGCGTCATGCCAGACTGCTTCGTCGTCACGGCCTACATCGGCGGGGCGCAGATGCACGAGGTCGTCGGCCGCCCCATCCCCGACCCGCTCGTCCTCGGCCCAGACCCGTCCGCCGCCGCCCAGGGCTTCGACGAGAACGAGACAGAGTTGCGCGTAGACCCTGCGCTTGAGTGGCTCACAGACTTCGACAAGGCCGAAGAGGTCGGCATGGCCGTCCGCATCCCTCTCACGACCGACGAGGCGGAGCGCGGCTTCGACCGCCTGCTCGCGCTCGGCCTGCGTTTCTCCTCAGACCCCGCGGACGCGCAGAAGCGTGTCGAACAACTCTTCGACTCGCACCACTACACAGACGGCCTCACAGTCGTCCGCCAGGGCACGCCGACCAACAACACGGAGGCCGCCGGCGCGGCCCACGCTTTCGCCGACACGGGCGACGCCGAGAGCTTCCGCGTCGAGCGCGGCCCCGTGCTCTTCGAGCCGCGCGACGACGACTACTTGAAAGCAGACGGCCAGCGCCTCTGCGACGCGCTCGGGCTACGCTACGAAATCTTCCAGCACGTCCGCGACGCAGACGCCTTGGACTTCCGCGACTCTCAGGCCATGAACCGCGCGCTCTGGCGCGGCACGCTCGGCTATTTCATGGAAGAGATGATGCGTCCTGTCTTCGGCCTCAAAACCATCCAGAGCGCGCGCGAATTCTTCACGCGCCACGTCGCGGGGCGCGGCGCGCTCCCAGCCTTCCGCGTCGGCCGCCAGCCCTACGGCGTGCTCCCGACCACAGTCTTCTCACGCTGGAAGTGGGCGGCCCCCGACGGGGTCGTCAGCTTTCACGAAAAGCTTCTGCCGGTGCTGCGCCGCCTCGACTCACACTGGGCGCTGCTCGTCCCCGAAGTGACGCGCGCCGGGTCGCACCACGACCGCGAGCGCGAGCTGCTCGACATGATGGGGCTGCACCCCTCTTCGGTCGAGTTTCACCAGCGCATGGCCTCCGGCCCGGAGTATCTCTGGAACCTGCTCGCCTTCGCCGGCATCGACGTGACGCCCGGCGCGTGGCACGAGTCGGTCGTCGGCTTCGCCGCCGCGCTCATCGCCGACCTCGGCTACGACTTCGCGCAGACGCCGCGCATCCTCAACGTCAGCTTCTTCCACACGCCGGCGCAGCTCACCGGCCCCGTCGTAGACGAGAACCCGCTCTCCGAGACGCGCACTATCAAGCCCTACGCCGACAACCTCAACTACGTTGACTGGCTGCTCAAGAGCAACTCGGACGCGATCCGCCGGCAGGACTTCGGGAAGGACGCCGACGACCAGCCCATCCCACCGCCCGCCGCGCTCCTCTACCTCATGCTGCGCCACGCGCTCACGCTCGAATACTGGGACACGGCCATCAACATCTACATCCGCGAGGACGCGGCCAAAGTCGAAAACCGTCAGGAGCCGGAACTTCTGAACATGAAGGGACGGCCCGAGACGACGCGCTGGGACTACCTCGCACAGCCGTTCGAGAGGGTGACGGGCGCGGTGCGGATGGACGAGTTCTTGCAGTCGGACGCGGCGCGTGCGATTGAAGAGGCGCGCGAACTCGAAGAGGTCAAGGAGGCGCTCACGCTACTCGCGCGCCTGCCGACGGCGCGTCTCGAACGTTTGCTCGCCGAGCATCTGGACTTGTGCAGCCACCGGCTCGACGCGTGGCTGCTGGGGATGGTCAACCTGCGCCTCGCCGCGCAGAGACGCCCGCAGCCGCCGCTCGATGACACGGGCGCGCCGACCGAGGGCGAGCCCGTGCGGCCCACGGGCGTCCACCTGGGGGCTTACGGCTGGCTCGAAGAGCTGCGGCCCGCGCCGCCGCGTCAGGTCGTCCCGCCCGACGAGGCGCCCGGAGGCTTCGAGGACCCCAGCCTCCCGCCGCTCACCTTCGCGCCCGACAACGGCGGCTTCATCCACACGCCCTCGCTCAACCACGCCGCCGCCGCCGCCATCCTCCGCAGCGCCTACCTCACGCACGCCGACACGGCCGAGGCCGAGCGCATGGCCGTCGATCTCTCGTCGGCGCGCGTGCGCCGCGCCCTCTTCCACCTCGAAGGCGTCCGCCGCGGCCAGGAGCTTGGCGCGCTGCTCGGCTACCAGTTCGAGCGCGGGCTGCACGACCGCAACGCGTCGCTCGACCTGGACCAGTTCATTCTACCGATAAGGAATCGCTACCCGCTCGTCGCCGGCCGCCTCACGCCTTCGTCCGCGGGCGAGGCGGTCGAGTCAATCGAGGCGCGCAACGTCGTCAACGGGCTCGCGCTCGTGCGCGCCGGGAGCTACCCGTTCGGCGTGACGGGACTGCCGCCCGCGGGCTCGCCCGCCGCCCAAGCCATCGCGGCCGAGGTCGCGCGCATCGCCGACGACCTGGACGCCGTGGGCGACCTCGCGCTCGCCGAGGGCGTCTTTCAGGTCGCGCAGGGCAACTACGACCGCGCCGGCGCGATGCTCAAGGCCGTTTCCGAGGGCACGAACCCGCCCGAGCCGCAGATCGTCGATACGCCGCGCGGCGGGAGCGCCCTGACGCACCGCGTCACTATCAACTTCGACGCCGACTCGCCCGCCACAAACCCCTGGTCCGGCGTCGCCGAGAGCCCGCGCGCGAGCGTCGAGCCGCAGCTCAACAACTGGCTCGGCCGCATGCTCGGCCCGCCGGAGGACGTGCGCTGCCGCGTCCAATTCAAGCCGACCGCGGGCGGCGCGGAAGAGTTCGAGGACGTAACGCTCGCCGACCTCAATGTGCAGCCGCTCGACTTCGTCCACATGATCGCGCAAGACCTCGCCGCCGAGGCGACCGAGGTCGAGGCCCGCGTCGCGCTCGCCGCCCGCGCCGCGCGCAACCTCCCGGCCGAGGTCGCGCTCAAGCTCTCCGTCTTCGAGCGCGCCCCGGAGTGGGGCGACCAGATCAAGACCTTCTTCGAGATTCTGCCGCTCGCCTCGCGCCTGCGCGACATCGTCACCGGCAGCCGCGCGCTCGGGGCCGACGACTTCCTGCTCCCTTCGGACGAAGTCGCGGACGCGAACGACCGCCACCGCCACGACCTCGCAGACCTGCGCGCGCGCGTAGGGGAAGTCGGCGGCGCTGGTTCCGGCTCCCGGCGCGCGCTCGCCGACGCGCGCGACCTGCTCGAAGCCAAGGCCGCGGCCGCCGCCGCAGACCCCGTCTCGGCCGTAGCCTGCCGCGAGCTGCGCGAGGCGCTCCTCGCCGCGTCGCTCTTCGGCCTGCCCGAGGCCGTGCCCGCGACGGCCGTCGAGGTTTCTACGGAAGCGCGCGACGCGCTCGTCACGCAGGCCGCCGTCGCCGTCGCCACGCTCGCCGCGCGCGAGGGCGCGGCCGATGCGCTGCTCGCATCGGCCGCTGACGCCGCGCAGACGACAGACGCGCGCGCGGACGCTTTCGGTGAAGCGGCGCGCGCCGTCTTCGGCCACTCCTTCAAGCTCCTGCCGCGCTTCACGCCGCAGAACGCGGCCGAGCTTGGCCTCGCCGTCGCGTCGAGCAAGGACTTGCTCGTGGACGCGCCGCCGCTCGCCGTTGACGAGTGGCTGCAAGGTCTCACGAAAGTCCGCCCGAAGCTCGCAGCCTACGACGCCGCGCGCGTGCTCGCCGACGCCTTCGAACACGAGTCGGCCAGCCTCGCCGCCGTCCAACTGCCGCACGAAGCAGACGCCCGCTGGCTCGCGCTCGAACTCGCCGCCGGGCAGGAGGTGGCCGGCGACAGGCTCCTACTCGCCATGCAGCTCGACGCGAGCTACAGCGGCGACTCGCCCGCGCAGTCGGGCCTGCTCCTGGACGAGTGGGTCGAGACGATCCCGAACCGCGAGGAGACGACCGGCGTCGCCTTCCACTTCGACCGGCCGAACTCCGAGCCGCCCCAATCGCTCCTGCTCGCCGTCACGCCGCAGTTGACGGGCGGCTGGGAGTGGAAAGACCTCGTGGACACGCTCCACGAGACGCTGGAGCTGGCGAAGAAGCGCGCCATCGAGCCCGACGCGCTCGCCCGCACGGGCTACTCGCAACTGCTCCCCGCTCTGATGACGGCCGTCACGCGCCACCTGACGACCATCTCGCTCGACTTCGCCATGAACGTCACCGCGTCGCTCTACAAGGACGCCGAGTAGAAGGGTTTCAAGTTATGAGCACGCCCGAATTATTCACCGCCGCGCTCCCCGAAAGGCTGCGCCGCCCGGCCGTCGTCCACTGGAACCGCCTTGAGCCACGGCCGCGCTCGGACAACTTCGACCGCTCGCTGCGCGCCGAGGTGCGAGACGCCTTGTGGATGCTCACGCGCCAGTGGCAGTTTGGCGAATTCAAGGGCGAGGACGCGGGCTCGCCCGTCGCGGCCGAGTTGCAGGTGCAGACGACGCGCCTGACGCGCTACGCGCACCGCGACGGGAAGGCCGTCGCCTACGACGAAGAGCTGCCGCTCGAAGCCAAGGTCGAGCGCGAGGAAGTCCCGTTCGACCTCGCGCTCCGCCTTCAGCTCGGCCACTACTGGTTCCGCCTGCTCGAACAGAAAGGTTTGGCGAACAAGTACCGCCCGCTCTTCCGCGGGGCCTACCCCATCGCGCCGCCGCCCGCGCCCTCGGTTGACGCGGCCGAGGCCCTTAGCAACCGCGCGGCGCTTCAGGTGTACGCCGCCGCCGCACGCCGCGCGATGGACGGCGGGCGCCTGTTCGAAGACCTCCGCTCGGCGCGCGCGCCGAGGACGTGACCTTCAACGTGCCCGCGACGACGCAGGTCTTGAGCGTGGACGCGGCGGACCGAGGCGCAGTCGCCGCGGCCGCCACGGAGTTCGTCGCCTACTTCGCGCGCCTCTTCAACCAGCCGACGAAGGAGGACAACGCGGCGTGGTCGCCCGAACACCTCGAATACCAGTTCGCCTGCGCCGCGCCGCGCCGCGGCGGGGGGCAGACCGTGCTCGTCGCCGACGAGTACTACCAGGGCCGCCTCGATTGGTACTCCTTCGACCTCGCGCCCGAAGACACGACGCTCTCCGACGCCGACGGCCAAGTCTTCAACGACAACGTCATCGAACAGCAGCGTATCAGCTTCATCCCGACAGAGGTGCGCTTCTCCGGGATGCCCAACGCCCGCTGGTGGGAGTTCGAGGACGGCCGCACGGACTTTGGGGCCATCGACGCTCACACGACCGACATCGCCAAGCTCCTGCTCATGGAGTTCGGCCTCGTCTACGGCAACGACTGGAGCCTCGTCCCCCTGGCCACGCCTGTCGGGAGCATCTCCGAGATCAAGGCGCTCGTCGTCACGGACATCTTCGGCCAGCGCACGCTCGTCCGCTCGGCCGCGCGCAGCAGCGAGGACGAGCCCGCCGCCGAGCGTTGGCGCATGTTCACCCTGACCGCGCCCCCAGGCGAGCGCCGCGCGGACGAGCGCCTGTTCCTCCCGCCCGCTGTCGGCAGGTCGCTGGAAGGCCCGCCGGTCGAGTCTGTCAACTTCCTGCGCGACGAGATGGCGAACATGGTCTGGGCCGTCGAGTCCACGATTCCCGACGACCTAGGCGGCGGGATGAACGGCTACGAGGCCGCGACCGACCTGCTCGAATTCATCCGCAAACATGGACCCGACCCGACGCCCGACCCCGGCCACGTCGAGAACGACGCGCTCATCAGCTACCGGCTGGCGACGACCGTGCCTGAGAACTGGATTCCGTTTATCCCGGTCCACCTCGAAGGCTCGACGCGCGAGATACAGCTTCAGCGCGCGGCGATGCCCCGCGTCGTCGGCGGCCTCGCGCCCGCGGCTGTGGCGCCGCGCGGCGTGATTCTGCGCCCCGCTGACCGCGGGCTATATTTCGTCCACGAAGAAGAGGTCCCGCGCGCGGGCGCCGTCGTCACGCGCTCCTTCCAACGCGCTCGCTGGCACGGCGGCGCGACGCGCCTCTGGCTCGGCCGCCGCAAGGAGACCGGCCGCGGCGAAGGCTCAAGCGGCCTCCGCTTCGACCAGATTGTCGAGAAGAAATGAGCGCGCAGGCGACAGATGAGGTGAGTAAGATATAGCTACGGTCGTCTCTTGCGTGTGCGCATGAAGGCCGCCCGCTCCAGCACCTCGCGCATGTCCGCCTCATCCCAGGGCTTTGTGATGAATAGCTGGATCACGCCCGAAGCGATTTCGCGGAACACGTCCCCGACCTGCCCGTAGCCGGTCAGCATGATCCGGGGGCTATTGGGGCAAACTCGGGCCGCCTCGCGCAGGAAGTCCATGCCGGAGATCTCCGGCATGCTCCAGTTGCTGATGATGATGTCTGGGCGTTGGGATAGCGCCGAGCGCGCCTCCGTGAGGGTTAACGCGGTCTGCACGTCATACTGGTCTTTGAATGTCCACTTGAACATGTTCAGCAGCCCCGGCTCGTCGTCGAAGTAGAGAATGGAGGATTTCACCTTTACACGCTCCCAAACCCGCTGTCTGGGCGAAGCGGTAAAAGCCGACACGACCATGCCGTGCGCCAGTGAACGACCTTGTCAACACGCCGTGTGGAGAGTTCGGCGGGTGGAGAAGATTTGACTCCAGGTTGACTGGCGGGAAGAAGCCTGTGTAAGATTCGCCCAATCGGGCGGCTGGTGAATCCTTCCGCCCAAGCGGTTGCTGGGGTGAGGACAGTGACCGCAGCGACGCGGGCGCGAGGTCCCCAAGACTGACGCGCCCGCTCTTTTTTCTTACACCTGAGGCCCAACTCAAGGTTGAAAGAGTTACCTTGCAGACTTATGTAGCGCCTCGCGCCGCCCTTGCTCCTCGCCGCGAAACACTGCTCCATTAACAATCCGTCTGCGAGGCCATCGAATGCCTGCCAATTCTTGATGAGGATGGGAGGGGGGTGAAGATACCCTGACTTCCCCTCCCATATAGCCGCACGGGGCACGGGGTGAGTATGTAAAATTCAGCCGTCACGCACGAATCCGCTGCCTGAGGTCATGCCTCTATCCTTTAACGAACTGAATTACAATGAAACCTATCATTCTGGCCCGATTTTTTTGCTTTTTATATGATTAAGGCTTAAATTTTATCAGCTTCCTTGCTCAGACGGTTCGAGTTGAAAGGTTCTGACGATAGTTGCTTGCGTCGAGGCACATTACCGAACTACTCATCGCCTGGGGTGACGGCGACCAGAGCGCGCCTGAAAAACTGATGCCCCTGGTTGAGAAGGAGCTACACCGGATCGCCGGCAAATACATGCGCCGCGAGAATCCGGCTCACACGCTCCAGACCACCGCGCTTGTCAACGAGGCATATATCCAACTCGTCGGTCAGCGGCAGACGCGTTGGCAAAACCGCGCCCACTTCTTCGGCATCGCGGCCGGCATCATGCGCCGCATCCTTCTGAATTACGCGCGCGACCGCCGCCGCGACAAGCGTGGAGGAGGAGCCGAGAGGGTGTCGCTGTCCGAGGCCGCCGTCATGTCGGAAGAGAGGTCCGAGGAGTTGATCGCCCTGGACGAGGCGCTCAGGAAACTGGAATCAATCGACGAGCGAAAGAGCCGGGTGGTGGAACTGCGGTACTTCGGGGGGCTGAGCGTCGAAGAGACGGCGGCCTTCCTGAAAGTCTCCCCCGTCACGGTCGCGCGGGACTGGAAGTTAGCCAGGGCATGGCTGCGGCGCACGATTGAACAGGAGCCTGAGCTTATTATTAATTTAGAAAGTAAGGACTGAGAATATGTCGGCAGCGGGCGACAGCCGATGGCGGCGAATCGAAGAGATTTTTCATCTCGCGTTACAGTACGATAGCGCCGAGCGGGAAGCCTGCCTCGCCAGCATGTGCGGCGAAGATCAGTCTTTAATAGATGAAGTCAGGTCGTTAATATCTTCGCACGAGCGCAGCGGCGAGTTTCTGGACAAGCCCGAGTTAACCACCGGCCTGCAACTACTCGCCGTCCGTGATGCGTCCTCGCGTGAGGGCAAGACCATAGGCCATTATGCGCTGAAGAACAGGATCGGGCTGGGCGGCATGGGCGAGGTTTATCTCGCTCTCGATCAGCGGTTAGGGCGTAACGTGGCCTTAAAGCTGCTGCCGGCCTTCTTCAATGATCATCCCGACTGGGTCCGCCGCTTTCAGAACGAGGCGCGGGCGGCCTCATCAATCGCCCACCCCAATCTCGCCCACGTCTACGAAGTCGGCGAAGCGGACGGCCAGCACTACATCGCGATGGAGTACATAGAGGGCGTCACTCTGCGCGAATACCTCAGGCGCGCCCGGTTGAAGCCGCTTGAAGTCATCGACATCACCATCCAGGTCGCCCGCGCACTCGCGGCTGCTCATTCCACGGATGTGTTGCACCGCGACGTTAAGCCCGACAACATAATGATTCACCGGGATGGGTATGTAAAAGTGCTGGATTTCGGGCTGGCGAAATCGATTGTCGGGCTGAAGTCTCAACACGATGACAGAGGAACGGCCAGCGCCGTAGAGACGGCCGCGGGAATCATAGTAGGCTCGCCGGCATACATGTCACCGGAGCAGGCTCGCGGCCTGGAAGTCGATCACCGGAGTGATCTGTGGAGCCTGGGCGTAGTCCTCTATGAATTACTCGCGCAGAAAAGCCCTTTCTTATCCGATACGCCCAGCGACACAATGGCGGCGATCCTGAAGACAGACCCGCCGCCGCTCGGCCAATTGGCCCCGGAGGTGTCTGAGGAGATAGAACGAATAGTCACGAAGCTGCTGGCGAAAGTGGTAGAAGATCGTTACCAAAGCGCGGAGAGCTTGATAGCCGACCTCTGTAACTTAACGGCAGGGCTCAAACATCTAGAAACTTTAGAACACCATCCTGAAATCATCTCAAGGGCTGAGAGCGCAACTTCAATTCCCTCCTCCGGCGTCAATCAACAGCAGTCGAAGCGACCGTTTAAGAGAGTCGCGTCAATCCCGGCCTATGTGCGGAGCGTCGCCAAGCCTGCCAGGCTGGGCCTGTCCGCGCTCCTGCTCATAGCCTTTATTGCGCTGCTCGTCCTGAGATACTCCGGCTACTCTGCCCCGGAAATACAGGCTTCTCCGATTACTTCAATCGCCGTGCTGCCGTTTGTCAACGAGAATGGGGACCCAAGCGCCGAATATATCTCTGATGGGTTGAGCGAGAGTCTGATTGAACGATTCTCCCGCCTGTCGCGAATTAAAGTAATCGCCCGCAGTTCCTCCTTTAAGTACAGAGAGAAATCGGCGGACCTTAAGAGCATCGCGCGCGACCTGGGCGTGCAGGCGTTAGTCGTAGGGACAGTGAGGCGACAAGGGGACGATCTACAGGTAAGCGTTGAACTCATCGACGTGAACCAGGCGACTCAGCTTTGGACCGGCCAATACCAGCACAAGGTTGCTAACTTACCTGTCATACTTAACGACATCACCCGCACAGTTGCGGCCAAGTTCAATCTGGGTCTGAGCACTGAGGAGTTGAACCTGATAACAAGGGATCAGCAGGGGGCTGGGAATGCGTATGAGTGGTATCTAAAGGGTCTGTTCTACTGGAACCAACTGACTGAGGAAGCCCTCGATAAGAGCATTGAGTGCTTTAACAAGGCGCTGGCCATTGACCCTCAATATGCATTGGCCTATACGGGTCTCGCCAATTCCTACATCGTTCTCGGCGCTAATTATCGTCCGCCTCAAGAGACATTCCATCTGGCTGAGCTTAACGCGCGCAAGGCGCTGGAGATTGATGACTGCCTCGCGGAAGCGCACTACACTATGGCCGCGACCCGCTACCTCTACTACTGGGACCTGCCGGGCGCTGAGCAGGAGTTGAAACGATCCCTTGAGCTTAATCCGAATTACGCCATGGCAAACAGCCTCCTTTGCTATGTCAGCCTGACCAGAGGAGACACGAAACAAGCCACCGCCTACATCAACCGCGCCCTGGAACTGAATCCTCTTTCCCTGCTCTTTAATGTGCGGCTCTCTGACGTCTACTATTTTCAACGCGATAATGAGAGGGTTATTGAGCTATACCAGAAACTGCTCGATGAAAATGCGGACGCCGCTTTTCTCTACAACAACATTGCGATCGCTTACGCACAGATGAAGAGGTTCGACGATGCCCTGGCTGCCAGCCAGAGGGCCATGGTCTTGACGGGGCAGGACCCTAATACCCTTTCGGCGCTCGGCATCGTTTACGCCCTGTCGGGCAGGGCCAATGAAGCAAGGTGGGTGGCGAGAACACTTGAGCAGCTATCCAGGAAGAGGTATACGCAGGCATACTCAATCGCCGCGATATACAGCGCGCTCGGAGACAAGAACCAGGCATTCACATGGCTTGAGAAGGCAACCAAACAACGAGATTCCTACATGCTGAAAATCAAGGTTGACCCCGTCTTCGATAAGATACGTTCCGACCCGCGCTACCATAGACTGCTTGAGTCAGTTAATTTGGGCTGAAGGACGAGCCTTCCTTGCAGGCCGTGCCGGGGCCGCTCACGCCTCGCGTCTCGAAACCATGAAACCATGAGGTCAAACCACCATGACTCCTCACAAGATTAATAATGAAGCTGTGTCCCGGAACGAAGTAGTTCTGGTCAACATGCCGTTCACGATTCTCTCGGCCCCTTCAATCGCTTTGGGCTTGCTGAAATCCGGCCTGGCGCGTATCGGGGTCACTTCCACGTCGCTCAACTTTCATTTGCGGTTCGCCGAGTTGATCGGCCAGGAGACTTACACCTTCATCGAGGAGGTGACGCATCCTGAACATCTCATCCGAGAATGGATATTCTCGGACTCATTGTTTCAGCACCCTAAGACCAAAGACCTTGAAGGCTACAGGAGAGACGTTCTCAGCATTAAGACCGTAGATGATCCGGACCAACGGATGTACACAGACGAGTGCCTGGCCGAACTCGTCCCGGCAATCCTCAAGGCCAGAGCCAGTGTCGAGGACTTCCTCGATCAATGTTTGGAAGCCGTCCTCGCGCTCCGGCCAAGGATCGTAGGCTTCACCAGCATGTTCGAGCAGCACGCCGCCTCTCTCTCCCTCGCCAGGCGGATTAAATCGCGCCGACCCGATTGTTTCATCATCTTCGGCGGCTCGAATTGCGAAGGGGCAATGGGCGCTGAAACGTTTCGTCAATTCGACTTCATAGACGTGCTGGTGTCAGGTGAGGGAGACCTCGTCTTTCCAGAAATCGTCCGGTCAATCCTGGCGTCAAAACCTATTCCGGCGACCCCAGGCGTCTACAACCGTCACCGGCGGGTTCTGCCGCTGGCGGATGAGTCGCCGCAAAACACTCCGTCGGTCGAAGATTTGGACAAGCTGCCTGTTCCCGATTACGACGATTATTTCGAACAGCTCCAGGCCAGCTCACTGAAGCTGCCGGAGGGGCCGACCGTGCTTTTTGAAACCTCGCGTGGGTGTTGGTGGGGGGAGAAACTTCACTGCACGTTCTGCGGTTTGAACGGGGCCACGATGGCTTACCGCAGCAAGTCTGCCGAACGAGCCCTGGACGAGTTGACCTACCTTGCGGGCCGCTACCCCGGCTACAATCTCAACGCGGTAGATAATATTCTCGACATGAAGTATTTCAAGACCCTGATGAAGGTTCTGGCGGAAGGAGACCACAATTTCGGCCTGTTCTATGAAGTCAAGTCGAACCTCAAAAAAGAGCAGCTTCAACTACTATGCAGGGCCGGGGTCAAGACCATGCAGCCTGGCATCGAGAGCTTTAGCGACAACATGCTCAAGCTCATGAGAAAGGGCGTTTCGGCCCTCCAGAACATTCAGTTTCTCAAGTGGTGCGCGGAGCTGAAGCTGAGGGTCGTTTACAACATCATCTGGGGATTCCCCGGAGAATCGCCCGCAGATTATGAGAAGATGCTGGAACTGATTCCGCTGATCACGCACCTGCCCCCGCCGGTCGGCGCAGGCAACATCAGAATTGACCGTTTCAGCCCGAATTTCAACACGCACAAGGAACTGGGCTTCAGCAGCCTCACACCGTATCCCGCTTACGGGTACGTTTACCCTTTCGACCCACAGACCGTGTACAACCTCGCCTATTTTTTCGTACCCGAATATGAGGACCTCGTCATCGAGAGGTCAACGACCAAAGGCTTATCAGCCGAAATCGAGAAGTGGAAAAAGACATACGAGCGGAGCGAACTCTTTTTTATGGATAAGGGGACGCAACTGCTCGTCTGGGACTTCCGCCCGTGCGCTAAAGAGCCGCTGATCATTCTTGACGACTACTCAAGGTTAGTCTACCTGGCGTGCGACGAAGCCAAGACCATGAATCAGATACAAAACTCTTGGCCCAAAACTTCGCCGACCCCGCCGGACGAAATACGACTTAAGGACGCCCTGGACAGATTCGTAGAGCAGTCTCTGACGATCAAGGAAGGGCAGCAATATCTGTCGCTCGCCTACTGCAAGTCGGCATGAGCGACAGGACGCTCAAAGGCTGCTAGCGCGAATCAATGATGATGGGCGATGGGCGAAACTAAGGATTCCGGTGGAAACCTGTCCGCGGTCTTATTCTTTATCGAGATCAGGGTGGCGATTTCTGCCGCCGTCAGCTCTTCAATCGCCTTTTCCTGCGCGGGACTCAACTGCATATCTTTTTTAAGGAGCTGAGCGTCAGCAAGGTGCTCTCGGTTTGTCATCTGCGGCCTCCTTCGTGAAGCGAGGGCTATGTGAGAACAGAACTGGCGGAAATATATTCGTGACCTTCCCGCCTGTCAATCGAAAAGACGCCCCAGAGCGGACCCTAAGACTTCAAGTCCTTCTAGACCGCGAGATAGAACTGATCTTCTAGTTTAGAAATGAGGAAGGAATCGAGCGCGCCGGCTTATTTGAGCAAGCGGTCGTGCTCGTCTTTAACCACCTGATAGCATTCGCAGGCGTACTTTTCCAGCTCCTGCCGGTCAAGAATTTGGATCCGACCGCGCGCGTAGCTGATGACTCCCTTATCTTGCAGCCGGTGAGCAGCGAGACTGACGGCTTCACGTTGGATGCCTAACATATTGGAGATGAACTCATGCGTCATTTGCAATTCATCAGAGTGCGTCCGGTCACGGGTCATCAACATCCATCGGCAGAGTCGCTGTTCGGTCGAGTGCAGACGGTTACAGACGGCTGTTTGTGAAATTTGGATGATGAGCGCCTGAGTGTACCTGAGCAGCGCGAGTTGGAATGCGCCGCCTCGTTTGAACTCATCCTGCATCGCCTTGGCCTGCATCCTGAAGGCGTCGCCCGTGCCCTGCACAATCGCCCGGTTGGGTGTCGTGTCACCGCCCATAAAGAGAGCGATGCCGACGAGTCCTTCGTTACCCACCAGCCCCACCTCGGCGGTCGAGCCGTCAAGCATCGTGTAGAGCAAAGAGACATGAGAGGTCGTCGGGAAATAGACATACTCCATGTGTCCCTGCGATTCGTAGATAACTTCGCCGAGAGAAAAAGTGGCCGGCTTCAGATTGGGCAGCAACCGTTGATAGTCTTCAGCGGGCAGAGCGGCGAGCAGTCGGTTGTCATTCGGCTGCGAAAATGTTTGGGATTGAGACAAAGGGAAACCTCTTTCTCTTTTCTCTTGATGAAAAACTAGAAGCCGCAAGGGGGTCCCAAGGCTCTTGACCATGCTACATGATGAGAAGGTAGAGCTTGTGCCGCCGCCAGCAGAATATGACCTGAGAATTATACACGCTATGTGTGTTAGAGCACAGACGGGTTAGATCAGATCGAATACGTTTGCTATACCTGTTCTTTCCGAAATTCATCTCTCGACATCAGGACTTGATTGAGCACCATCTCCTTGTGCCGTCTGCTGGTTTCACCACGGGCCGGAGTCAAGGAGCGCGCCAGGTGTCCTATAAATTTCGACCGCCGCCAATCCAGAACCATCTTCTCGCCGCGCTGCCGGGCGAAGATTACAAGCGCTTGTTTCCTCATCTTAAAACGGTTCGTCTGCCATTTATGGAAGTCCTCTATGAGAGCGGAGACGCAATCGAGCACGTCTACTTCCCTAACGACGGACTCATCTCGCTGTCAGTCGTCATGGAGGATGAAACGCCCAGAGAAGTAGCACTGATTGGTAACGAAGGGATGTTAGGCACCGCAGTGGTGCTGGGAATGAATGCGACCCCGATCCGTGCCCTCATCCAGATGCCGGGCCACGCCATGCGGATGAAGGCTGAGGCGCTACGCGACGAACTCAAGCGCGGCGGGGCGCTTCAGAATTTGCTGCAACGCTACACGCACGCACTCTTTACTCAAGTCTCGCAATCGGCGGCCTGCGTCAGCTCGCACGAGGTAAATAAACGACTCTCGCGCTTGCTGCTGCTCACGCATGACGGCGCGGAGGGGGATGAGTTTGAGATGAAGCACGAGTTCATGGCGATGATACTCGGTGTCACACGCTCTGTGGTGACAAGGGCTGCCGGTAGTCTCCAACATGAAAAGATGATTCATTACACCCGTGGGCAAGTGACTATCCTTGATCGGCGCGGGCTGGAGGCGACCGCCTGTGAGTGCTACGGGGCAGTCAAAGAAGAGTACGAGCGTAGCGCGCGCGCCTCGTAGCCCAACTCCTGTACAGGCGAGATAAAAATCGTGAAAAACTTTTTACTGTTGGCAACTATCAGTCTGTTTTTGACTACGGCGACTATGGCGCAACAGGCTGGCGATATAAAAATCGAGCCTTACACTTTTGTGACTATCAACGGTCAGAAAGTCGAAGCCGAGTTCGGAAGAATTTACGTTCCCGAAAGACACGCGAAGCCAAACGGGAAACTCATCGAGCTTGCCTTTGTTCGTTTCAAATCAACGGCGAAAAACCCTTCGGCTCCGATTGTGTATCTCGCAGGCGGTCCCGGCGGTTCGGGCATTTCTCTGGCGAAAGGCGCGAGATTTTCGCTCTTTATGGCGATGCGTGAAATCGGCGACGTGATCGCGCTTGACCAACGCGGCGTTGGATTATCGAAGCCTAATTTGACCTGCAAAGAAAATCTAGATTATCGGCTCGACAAGGCCGCCGACAAAGCGGAAGCCCTTCAGTTGTATCAAGCACAATCGAAATCTTGCGCGGAATTTTGGCGAAAGCAAGGCGTTGATTTGACTGCCTACAACACAAACGAAAACGCGGATGATCTGGAAGTTTTACGAAAGGCTTTGGGCGTCCGAAAAATCACGCTTTGGGGAAGCAGCTACGGCACGCATCTGGCTTTGGCGTTTATCAACCGACACGAACAGAGCGTCAATCGCGTGATGCTTTCGGGTGTTGAAGGCAAAGGAGATACCTTCAAGCTGCCAAGCGCGTTGGACGAGCAGCTCATACTCGTCAATGATTTAGTCAAAAAAGACAAAAAGCTCAGCGAGAAAATTCCCGATTTTATCGAACTGGTTCAAAAAGTTTTCGCCAAACTCGAACAAGAGCCCGCCGAAATTGAAGTTCTCGATTCCCGGACGAAGCAGAAAGTAAAAATCACCCTCGGAAAATTCGACATTCAACAATTGACCATCGCTTTACTTGGCGATAGGGCGGGAAAAGAAGTCTTGCCAGCCGTTTTTTACAGTCTTGACAGCGGCGATGACAACTCGCCTTATCTCAAATACGCGGCGCAACTCATCATGCAACAACGCCGTGATTCAATCGGTTCGGCGATGGCCTTTGCGATGGATTGCTCGTCCTTCGGCTCGAAACAGCGTCTCGCAACGATCACCCTTGAAGGCAGAAGTTCGATTCTCGGCGATTCCCCGGATTTTCCTTTCCCTCAGGTTTGTTCGGCCTGGGGCAATTTGGATTTGGGCGAAAATTTTCGCGGGTCCGTGAAGTCAAATGTTCCAATTTTGTTCGTGAGCGGAACATTGGATGGTAGAACTCCGCCAGGAAATGCCGAAAAAGTGCGAAAAGGTTTTCCGAATAGTTTTCACGTTTTGATTGAAGGCGCTGGACACGGCGACGAGCTTTTCATCTCTTCATCGAAAATCACAGACGTAATGCTTGAATTTATGCGCGACGTTCCGCTGTCAACGCAGAAAATCACGCTTGAGCCATTCAAATTCAGCCCGGTGGTTGCGCAACCAAATTGAAGAAAGAAAGTTTATGAAATCAATCAGATTGTTCGTCCTAGTTTTCGGTTTGCTATCCATAACCCTCTCGGCTCAGACGAGATCAAAGCCGATTGTTTTCACACACGTGACGGTGATTGATGCGACGGGCGCAGACGCGCAGAGCGATATGGTCGTCGTTGTCACGGGCGAAAAAATCACGGGCATCGGAAAGTTCGGAGCAGTTACATTACCGAACCATTCACGGGTCATTGATGCGAAGGGGAAGTTTCTGATTCCGGGGCTGTGGGATATGCACGTTCATGTGGCGAAGGCGGGCGAGAACACCTTGCCGCTGTTTATCAGTAATGGCGTCACCAGTGTGCGTGATATGGGCGGCGACTACGTCCAGATTTTGAAATGGCGAAAGGAAGCAGCAAACGGAACACGCCTTTCACCACGAATCAAGACTCCAGGCGCATTGCTTGAAAGCGCGGAGAATGTCGCGCGAATGAAACGCGAAGGTACTGTCGAGCCGGTTGATAGATTTCGCATCCCCGTTGCCACGCCCGAAGAAGCGCGACGAGCGGTTGATTTGATGGCGAGTCTCGGCGTTGATTTTATTAAGTTTCGGACAATCGCTTCGCCCGAAACTTACAAAGCAATCGCAGAAGAATCGAAGGCGAAGGGTTTGATGTTTGTCGGGCATCAATTCGGCACGCCCGAAACGATGATTGACGCGGGACAGAAAAGCATCGAACATTATATTTATCCCCCGGTAATTACTAATCCGCAGCACGCCGAGATTTACAAGAGAATGGCTGAAAGCGGCGTTTATGTCGTGCCGACAATAGTCGTCGCGGACAAATCGCTTTTGGTTTCCTACCAGGACGCGAAAACGATTGTTGAAGATGTGAAAGGCAAAATTGATTTTCGTAGAAAATACCTTTCCGGTTATTTGATTGAAGATTGGAAAGAGCAACTGGAAGAAAAGAAACAGCCTTCGCCGTTTGACTTAGCGAAGCTCAAAGAAATCCTGGTAAAAGATTTCCAAGAGATGCACAAAGCTGGCGTGCGGTTGATGCCCGGAACTGACGTTGGGGTTTTGCTGATCTATCCCGGATACAGTTTGCACGATGAATTGCAATTGTTAGTTAAATACGTCGGATTAACGCCGATGGAAGCACTCATCAGCGCGACACGCTACCCGGCAGAATTCTTTGGAATGCAAGACTCTCTCGGAACTATCGAGGAGGGCAAGATTGCGGACCTCGTGCTGCTTGATGCCGATCCGCTCAAAGATATTAGCAACACTCAGAAGATTACTGCTGTTGTAATTAGCGGGAGATTTCTTCCCAAAGCAGAGTTGCAAAGGATGCGGGCTGGCGTGGAAGCTGGCGCCAGCGAAAAGTAAAACACAGCCGGATTCCCCGGTGTTAGTTTAAGGCTCAATGAATACAGAAGGCCAGAAGGCTAGACCCTCCATCTGGAAACTGGGCGGTTTGACATGGCGAGAGTTGGGCAAGCGCCTGTGGGTCGAAGTTTATGAGAGTGATCTCTTCACCCGCGCCGCCGCCCTTTCCTTCTATTTTCTTCTTGCGCTATTTCCGCTGCTTCTCTTCCTGATAGCGCTCCTCGGTTATTTTGCGGATTCAGGGACTGAACTGCGCGAGAATCTTCACAGCTATCTCGGCGGGGTAGTGCCGCGCTCGGCTTCGGAACTCATTTACACAACCGTCAGCGAGATCAACAAAGGCGCCGGGGGCGGCAAACTCTCGTTCGGACTAATAGTATCCCTCTTGTTTGCCTCCTCCGGCATGGGGGCCGTCAGCGAGACGCTGAATGCCGCATACGGCGTCAAGGAGTCGCGCCCGTGGTGGAAAGTCCGCCTCATAGCCGTCGGCCTCACCATCGCGCTCGCGGTCCTCATCCTCTGTGCGCTGACCCTTATGTTCTACGGCGGTGAGATCGGCCAAGCCGTTTCGAATTACCTTGGCTTGGGCAAGGCATTCACATTCACCTGGGGCGTTTTCCAGTGGCCGATAGTGCTCGCCTTCATGCTCCTCGCGTTAGCTCTGATCTACCACTTTGCACCTGACCTTTATTATCAGAAGTGGCACTGGATCACGCCCGGCTCGGTGGTGGGCATCAGTATATGGATACTCGTCTCTCTGTGCTTTCGCATTTATCTACGTTACCTCAACACGTACAGCGTAATTTACGGCTCGCTCGGAGCAGTGATTATTCTGCTGCTGTGGTTCTACCTGACCGGCGCTGCGATTCTGGCGGGTGGCAAAGTTAATGCCGAGATAGAAAACGCAGCGGCGCAAGCGTGTGCGCCCGATGATGAGTTTCATGCAGAGAAGAGTCCCCATTGTGTTGACTGATAAAGAAATTGAATAGAAGTAGTCTCATCAATACCCCAGAGCCTTTAGAAGTTGTGCAATTGCTCAGGACATAGCAGAAATAAAGTAACCCCAGGGCAACAGGAATCGCCCCGGGGTTTCAGTGGTTATAGGTCAGCCATCAATTTTTAATGGAACTGAATGTTCCCGCGACTAATGACACGCAGCGACCTGTGCTCGTTCTTCGTACCCGTCACGTCCAAACCGAACGTGTCGAGTGTGCCGGGTTCGCCGTTATCTTGTACCGTTACGGTGAACGTGCAACCCGCTCCGCACTCGCCGGAGAACCGGACAGTGTTTGGCGCGATTAACACAGAGTTGAGCACCTTGCCATCAACGTGCAGGCCGCTCACATGGTTGACATAGTTGAAATGGCCTTTCGCCTCGCCGTCAGTGCAGTTCTTTTCCGGCTGCGAGTTAAACCCGAAGGTGGCGCGGCCCGTCCCTGTGGCAAGCGAGTTATTGCTATCGGGATTAGGAACAGGTATCTGCCCGCCTCCCGTCACCTTAGGCGCACATAAAACTGTTGGCGGAGGAGTAGGAGTAGGAGTAGGAGTAGGAGTAGGAGTAGCCGACGGCGTCGGTGTAGCCGTCGCCGTCGGCGTCGGTGTCGGCGGCGGCACGTTGTTGCCGCAGGCGGAGATGTTGTTGGTATCGAGCGTGACGGCGGCGGTGAGCGCGAAGACGCTACCGGCGACGCTCGCGCCGAAATTCAAGGTGGTGCTAATGTTGGCGAGAATGTTTCCGGTAAATTGAGAGCCTGTGCCGATAGTCGCGGAACTGCCGACCTGCCAGAACACGTTCGCCCCGCCACGGCAATTTGTAGCGCACGGGTTATTGATGACGTTAACGGACGAAGCGACTGAGGTCGTGAGGGTGCTCCCAGTCTGGAAAACGAAGAGGGAATCACATGAACCCTGCGCGTCGAGAGTGAGTGTTCCCGTTAACTGAGCCGACGAAGCGAAACAATAGACGCCCGGCGTGAGCGTCATTCCGCCGAGGTCTTGACCGGTCAAGTCTGTGTCGCACGTCAAGCCAGCCAGATAAGCGTACTCGACATGGGCATCAGCCTGAGCCTGAGCCGCGACCGGATCGCCTAAATGTGTCGCTCCGATTATTTGCCCCGGAGGAAAGCCGGTGAGAGCAGCCCCGGGACTGATACCGAGGTCGCCGTTGATAACGGTCAAGCCAGAGCTAGTCACCGCAGTAGCGGCCAAAACACCGTAGGTCGTCGTCGTACCCTGCGGCACTCCGCTTTGCGCTGAGGTGGTTGGCACACGAAGAAGTGAGACGCTTATCACGCTAAGAAGCATGACAAGCGCCACGCCTGCAATTAATCTGAAATACTTGTGAGTCACTGAGAGATCCTTTCTCAAAGTTAAAGCCGAAGCGGGGCTGCACGATTCTGTTATTCTTAGACATCACGCTGCGCTTCACGGCATTGAGGCACATAACCCGGCAAGTAGCATTACTTCATGTCGGCGGCGCTGCTCGCTGCGATACAGGCATCCCGGCAGTTGAGCAGAGTCCGGCACTCACCGAATTAGAATGGGGGCGTTGCAAAAGCTATTTCGAGGGAATGAACGTGAGTTCTGAGGAATATACTTGCGTCCAGTCAAGTATAGATAAACGGCTCACTATTGATACCGTTACTCAGTTTTCTCTTCCCGATAACGTAGGCTTAGTCGGGTAAACATTTGTTAAGGAATGAGAAATTGCAGTGTAATCGATACTTAAAGCGACCGTCTGTGTGATGGCATACATAACAAAGTCTATAATTCTGCCGCAACCTTCTCATGACGACTTTTTAAAGACGCATACGGCCACTTGCTCGTTTAAGATTCTCCTCTTATTTCCTCCACCCCTTCTCCTACTATGTGTGCCATCACACAGACGGCCTTTCCTCTCGTATGTTACTCAGAGAGCGTCATTTCATTTTGAGCATTCAGCTCTCGCCACCGGGATCGGACTCGTCACCCTCTGCTTGTGCTGTCTATCGTCTTTCATGACCTGATTAAACTAAGGAGTCCCCATGCTATCCCCCGAACGAGTTGTGCTGGTTGAAAACCAGCCGCTCGCCACCCTGCCCAATGAGGCCAACAACGTGACCAGGCCCATGCCGATGCAAGAAGGGTTGCGGACTTCGGAAATTCGTTACCGGCGGCTCTTCGAGGCCGCGCGAGACGGGATACTAATTCTTAACGCCGGCACTCTAAAAATCACCGACGCGAACTCATTTATGACGGAGTTGTTGGGCTACTCACGCGATGAATTTCTGGGTAAGGAGCTTTGGGAAATCGGTCTCTTCACTGATAAGGAGGCGAGCCAGACCGCGTTTCGAGAGTTGCAGGAAACAGGCTATCTCCGTTACGAAGACTTACCGCTGCAAACAAGCCACGGGGCGCTGCGGGAGGTGGAGTTTATCAGTAACGTCTACACGGAAGGCGACCATCAGGTTATTCAATGCAATATCCGCGACATCACCGACCGCAAACGAGCTGAGACACACGACAGGCAGCTTTTGGAGAATTGCCAGGTAGCCAACGCAGAGGCCGATGCGGCTAACGGCATCAAGGATGAGTTTCTCGCCCTCCTATCACATGAATTGCGTACTCCCCTGACCTCGATTCTCGGCTGGTCAAAGCTGCTCGCCGACGGCAATCTAGACGACGCAGCATCAAAACGCGCCCTTGAGATCATCGTGCGCAACGCCCGCGCGCAAAGACAACTCATTGACGATTTGCTCGACATCTCGCGCATCATCACGGGCAAGCTCCGCCTCAACGTGCAACCCGTGGAACTCGCGCCGATGATCGAATCGGTCGTTGACGGCGTCCGCCCGGCGGCAGATGCCAAAGATATTCATCTCCGGATAGCACTTGATTCACCGATAAGCCCGATCAACGGCGACCCCGACCGGCTCCAGCAAATTTTCTGGAATCTCTTAACCAACGCGATCAAGTTCACACCCAAAGGCGGGCACGTCGAAGTGCGGCTTGAACGCATCGCCTCCCACGTCGAGTTCACCATCAATGACACGGGGCAAGGCATTGACCCGGAGCTTCTGCCACACGTCTTCGACCGCTTTCGCCAGTCCGACTCGTCGAGCACACGCAGGCACAGCGGGCTTGGACTCGGTCTCGCAATCGTGCGCCAGTTGGTTGAGTTGCACGGCGGGATGGTGAAGGCTGAGAGCCCAGGCGAAGGCGAGGGCGCAACCTTCAAGGTCATACTCCCGCTAATGAGCGTCCATCACGAACTGAGCGCCGGAGAGATGACGCGCTCCCTTATCGGGAGTAACACGCTGACCGGCCGGCAGCCATCGCTTGATGGTCTTCGAGTGCTCGTCGTTGATGATGAACCGGACGCGCGCGCGCTTGTCGCTGCGGTATTGACGGGGTGTGGGGCCGAAGCGATTACTGTCGGGTCGGCAGTTGAAGCGCTGGCGGAAATGGAGCGAGAAGGATTCAACGTACTGGTGAGCGACATCGGGATGCCGGAGATGGACGGCTATGCGCTGATTGAGAAAGTACGCCAGTTACCAAATGAGCGCGGAGGACGAATTCCGGCAGCGGCATTAACGGCCTACGCCGGAGTCGAAGACCGGATGCGAGTGCTCTCGGCGGGCTACCAGATGCACATTCCGAAGCCGGTCGAGCCAGCCGAGCTGACAACCGTTGTGGCAAATCTTGCCGAGCGATACGCCGTGCCCGTAGCTATTTAAGCGAAGACGAGGACATCGGACGGATTCTCATTAACTATATTCTAAAGGAGCCAGTGATGAGCGTAGACATAAAACAGAACGTAGACACGAATTCTGCGGGGTTCAAACAAGGGGTCGAAGCCGGGCTGAATTCCGAAGAGGACACGAAGAACTGGAAAGCCGGTAATGCATTGGGCCAGGCACTCAAAGAAGACGGTGAGACTAAAGGGCCGATTTATGAAGACCCTGTGGAAGAATCTTCGACCCCGCTTTTTCTGAGGGATAGATCAGACGGGCGAATGGGAAATGCTCAAGATGAGAAGGACGCAACGGGAGAATAGCTAAGCGAAGGATGGCATGATTGAAGCCTCAAACCCTGAAAAGGTGCGGAAAAAGTAGATGAATCCTTAAATGCCCGACCTCTCCCGGCAGTTTCATCTCATCTCTGGCATCCAGATTTAAACCATTGACGCAATCTGACGAAAGTAATACAAGAGACTTTGCATTGCAGCAACAAATCGTCGGCGACGAACGTCTCTACATGCCTTCTCATCAAGAGCATAGAAACTAATCTGGAATTAAACTGTGCTTACTGCACTAGATTGGCGCACCGAAGAGGGCGCTTCCGTTGAGGGAGATATAAAGTGAGGATGCGCTGGCTCTTCTTTGGATTCACCTTCTGCTCTCTCTTTTTCTCACTGAATCTCGTATCGCTCGTGGCGCAGGCTCAACCGCGCCTCCCGCTCGCGCCGAAATTCTCTCTCCGCAAGAGCAGCCTGGAGCTTGAGCGGCGCACGCAGGCCGGCAGCTTCTTTGATGTCGTGGGCCGCAGGGCGGCGGTCTTTGGTTACGAGCACCGCCCGCTCGAAGCATGGGTCTATCCCATGAAGCTGCTCGACGATTTCGAGCTGTCATTCCGCGTTGAAGGCTACCCGCTGGAATTTCGCGCCACGGAAACGGCCGTCCGCATCAACGTGCGCCCCGAAGCGACCGTCTTCACCTATTCGCACGCCGCCTTTACCGTCCGGCAGATTATCTACGCCCCGGTAGACGAACCGGGCGTCATCATGCTGCTCGATGTCAAAAGCGTCCTGCCGATGACCATCGGGGTGTCGTTCCGGCCAACACTGAAACTCGCCTGGCCCGCCGGTTTGATGACGGGCAACATCGGGTGGGACGAAAAGCAGCACGTCTACTACATCACGGAAGAGTCCAAGCGATTTGTCGGCGTGGTCGGCTCGCCCGCTGGCCGCGACGTTTCCCAGATGCCTTACCAGGAGGAGCCGCGCGATGTCCCTTCGCGTTTCATCATCGAAGTTTCGCCAGCGGAGTTAAAGACGAGCTTTATTCCCATCATCATCGCGGGAAGTGTCGAGGGGCGCGCGAAAGCAAAAGAGGCTTACGACCGCCTGCTCGGCTCCGTCCAGTCTCTCTACGAGAAAAACGTCGATTACTACGAGCGCATGGAGCGCGAGACGACGAGCATCTGGACGCCGGACGAGCGGCTTAACACGGCTTTCAGTTGGGCCAAGGTCGGCGTTGATAAAGGCATCGCAACCAATCCGTTGCTAGGCACGGGGCTGCTGGCGGGCTTTCGCACGTCTGGCCAGAGCGAGCGGCCCGGCTTCGCCTGGTACTTCGGCCGCGATGCGATGTGGACGGCGCTGGCAATCAACTCATACGGCGATTTCCGCTCCGCGCGGACGGCGCTCGAATTCCTGAAAAAGTTCCAGCGCGCGGACGGCAAAATCCCGCACGAGATTTCGCAGAGCGCTTCGCTCATCCCCTGGTTTACCGATTACGAATACCCCTGGGCGAGCGCTGACGCCACACCGCTCTACGTCATCGCCCACGCCGACTACTGGCGCACGACCGGAGACAGAGAGTTTCTCAAAACTAATTGGGACTCGATTCAGAAAGCTTATCGTTTCTCCGAAGCCACGGACACGGACGGAAATCAGTTAATCGAGAACACGAAGTTCGGTCACGGCTGGGTCGAGGGCGGGCCGCTCCGCCCCGTCCACGAAGAGATTTACATGCAGGGTCTGTGGATCGAAGCTTCGCGCAGCATTAGTGAACTGGCCGAAGCGATGAAAGAGACGGCGACCGTCGAGCGAGCGCGCGCCAATGCCGAACGCACGCGCGCCGCGATGGAGCAGACTTACTGGCTGGCGGATCGCGGCTTTTATGCTTTCGGCACACGACCGCCGTCTGTAACCGAAAGTCCCGAAGCCGAGCCGGGGCCGAACCGCGCCGTCCGACAAGCACGGATGGAAGAGTTGAGCAAAGCACGCTTGATTGACGAAGACACGGTGCTTCCGGCCGTGCCGCTCTGGTGGCGCACGATGCTGGACGAGCGCGCGCAGTTAGAGCTGGATCACCTGGGCAGCGGACGGGTGGCGACCGACTGGGGAGCGCGCATCATCTCCGACGAGAGCAAGCTCTATGACCCGCTCTCTTATCACTACGGCTCCGTGTGGCCTCTGTTCACAGGTTGGGCCAGCATGGGCGCTTACCGTTATGGCCGACCGCACGTTGGCTATCAAGCCCTGATGGCGAATGCCCTGCTCTCTTACACGAACGCGCTGGGCTACGTGACGGAGCTGCTGTCGGGCGATTTCAACGCGCCGTTTGGCCGCTCCTCTCACCATCAGGTCTGGTCAGAGGCGATGGTCGTCACGCCGAGTTTGCGCGGACTGTTCGGCATTGAAATCACTGGTGGAGGCCGTGAGCTGCGCTTCGCGCCACAGCTCCCGGCGAACTGGGACCGCATCGAAGTGCGAGGAGTCGCCGTCGGAGACGCACGGTACGATTTAAAGCTGGGTCGGGCCGCCGGTCGTCTGACAATCACAATCACGCGAAGAAGCTCCGTGAAGACGGGCGCTCCCCCACTGTCTCAAGGGGTCGAGCGTTTCACGCTCGCGCCCGCCTTCCCGCTCGACGCGCGTGTGCGCAAAGTGAAGGTTCAGGGACGCGCGACACAGTTTGAGATGAAAAGCGCCGGTGACGTGCAGCGCGCCGAAGTCATTGTCGAGGGCGAGGAGCAGACCATCGAAGTGGTCTTTACTTATACGGAAGGCACGGATGTTTATCTCGTGCCTGAAAGCCTGGAGCCCGGCGCACAGAGCGAGGGGCTTCGCGTCTTACGCGCCCGCGCCGACCGCGAAGCCTTGCATCTCGTGCTCGAAGGACTCGGCGGCCGCGCCTATCAGTTGCGCGCGTACACGCCATACCGGCTCGGCCAGGCAGACGGCGTGACGATGAAGGCGGATAATGGTTCCGATGTGCAGTTGCTCGTTGCTTTTGAAGGCCCATCCGATTCTTACGTCCGGCGCGAGCTGACCATTCCGATTGACAGGGCAGCAAGTAAGCAACGTCAAAGGGAGTGAAGGCCCAATGTGCGACTCATTCATCGTCCCGACAGGGACGACTGAAATCTTCAATCGTCCCTACGGGACTCGGATAAATTTTTACCGCTGTCTCCCAGCACCAAAGTGCTGGGCTATTTTCAGTCGCCTGCTCCGCAGGCTGGGGATTGTTTATTTAATCTTGTTCGCTTCGATCTTATTCGGCAACGTGGCTGCAACGACGGCCAGCCCCCAAAAGTCACAAGCGCGGAAGACAAGTTTGCGTGTGAAGCCGGGAAAGGCTTCACAGAGCGAGCCCTGGTGGAAGCACGCCGTCTTTTACGAAATCTACCCGCGCAGCTTCATGGACACCAATGGCGATGGCATAGGCGATCTCAACGGTATCACCTCGAAGCTCGATTATCTGGCGGACCTCGGCGTTGATGCGCTCTGGATTACTCCATTCTACCCGTCGCCGCAGGTGGACTTCGGCTACGACGTGAGCGACTACGAAGCAGTTGACCCGCAGTTCGGCACGCTTGCGGACCTTGACCGCCTAGTCAAAGAGGCGCACCAGCGCAAGATCAGGATTATTATGGACATGGTCTTCAATCACACCTCGGATCAACACCGCTTCTTCCAGGCTTCGCGCTCTTCGCGCAACAACCCTTACCGCGACTGGTACATCTGGCGCGACCCCAAACCCGGTGGCGGCCCGCCCAACAATTGGTACTCAGGCTTCGGCCCGGCGGCATGGACTTTCGATGAAAAGAGAAAGCAGTACTACTACCACTTCTTCTATCCGCAGCAGCCCGATTTGAACTGGCGCAACCCGCAAGTGGAACAGGCGATGTTCAAGTCCATTCGCTTCTGGCTCGACCGCGGCGTGGATGGCTTTCGGCTAGACGTTATCAACTGGCTCTTTGAAGACCCGCAACTGCGTGACAATCCCGTCCTGCCGCAATTGCGCCAGGGCAGCGCGACCGAGCACGAGCAGGAGTTGAAATACAATCGAGACCTGCCCGAAGGTCACAACGTGCTGCGTCGTTTTCGCCGGATGACGAACCGTTATGCGGGGGAGCGCGTGCTGATCGGCGAAATCTGGGTGCCGACCATAGAGCAACTGATGCCATACTATGGCCCGCAGAACAACGAGATTCACCTGCCCTTCAATTTCTTCTTCTCGACGGAGATCAAGCGGCTCGACGCCGCAGGCTTTCGCGCCGTCGTGGAAAAGTCCGAGCGCGTGCTGCGGGGTCGCCCGACGACTTACGTGCTCAGCAATCACGATGACCTGCGGCGCGCATACACACGCTTCGGCGATGGCCAGCATAATGAAGAGATCGCCAAGCTGGTGGCGCTGATGCTCTTGACCTTGCGCGGCTCGCCGTTCTTCTACTACGGCGAAGAGATCGGGATGGAATCCGTCGAGCCGTTGACGCTCGACGAAGTGCGCGACCCCGTAGGCCGTAGGTACTGGCCCGGCTACAAAGGACGCGACGCGCAAAGAAGGCCGATGCAGTGGAACGACCAGCCCAATGCAGGCTTCACGACCGGCACGCCCTGGCTACGGCTTGCTCCGCGCGCGGCCGCGCGAACCGTCGAGAAGGCTTCGTCGGACGCGGATTCGATTCTCAACTTTTACAAGCGCGCGATAGGATTGCGCCGACAAAGCCCGGCATTGCTTGACGGAGACTACACATCCATCGGCAACGACCCGCACGTCTTCGCTTATCGCCGCCGCAGCCCGCGGCAGACGATGATCGTCGCAATGAACATGTCGAGCGAACGGCGAAAGCTGAAAGTAGACGAGGGCGGACAACTGCGTGAGGTTCTGAGCAACTTGCGTAAGCATGAACGGGCAATCGAGGGAAGCGAAGTAAGTCTCGCGCCTTATGAAGCTGTCGTGCTGGAAGTCAGTAGATAGTTGCCGGCCCCTGAGCTG
Source organism: uncultured Acidobacteriota bacterium (assembly GCA_963848875.1). GTDB lineage: Bacteria > Acidobacteriota > Blastocatellia > Pyrinomonadales > Pyrinomonadaceae > QHXM01. Next base: position 821,906 of record CAWKFJ010000003.1, on the reverse strand, counting down.
GTTGTTAAGCTTGCGGGCAGAGGACTTGTCCCTGCCCCTACCATCATTCTCTTAAGGAGATACCAGTATGAAAGAGAAGCGCGTCGCGCAGTCCTTGCTCTTTTTGATAGCCATTCTATTTCTGGCGCTCTCTCCTGCTGCTTCGATAGGGCCTCCGGCTGACAAAGCGACCGCCGAACAGTTCCAGGCCATTCAGAAATACATCAAGCAGAGTTGGCACACCCTGACTCGCTCGAACAAACAGCTTGCCACTGCCGCCGCCGATCCCAAGTTTCATTCTGAGCAGGGCTACCGCTGGCCTGTCTATGTCCCGGAAAACGAGAATCTCAAACGCATCGAGCAGAGCTTGCGCGCCGAGATGAAGCCGGAGGATTTCGCGCGCATAGAGTTGAGACAGCTCCCACGTGACCCGCGAGAGATACGCGAACAGGGGCTGCTCTACCTGCCGCACCCTTACGTCGTGCCCGGCGGGCGCTTCAACGAGATGTACGGCTGGGACAGCTACTTCATACAGGTTGGGCTGGTGCGCGACAACGAAATCGAGTTGGCACAGAATACTGTGGATAATTTTCTCTACGAGATCGAAAACTATGGCAGGATTTTGAACGCCAATCGGACTTATTATCTCTCGCGCTCGCAGCCTCCGTTTTTGACGCAGATGATTCTGAATGTTTACCGGAGAAAACGCGACCTCAACTGGCTGCGCGCGACCGTCCCGGCAATCGAGAAGTATTACCGCTTCTGGACGAGCGAGCCGCACCTGACAGGAGAAACAGGTCTTTCGCGTTATTACGATCTGGGCGAAGGGCCTGCGCCGGAAGTCCTCTCGGACGAAAAGGACGCGCAGGGGCGCACTCATTACGACCGGGTTAAAGAATATTTCCGCACGCACGAGTTTACGGATTACGATGTCGGGCAGTATTACGATAAGGGGAAGGACGAACTCCTCCCGCTCTTTTACAAGGGCGACCGTTCGATGCGCGAATCCGGCTTCGACCCGTCGAACCGTTTCGGGCCATTCAACATAGACATCATCCATTACAACCCGGTCTGCCTGAACTCCCTGCTCTACCTGATGGAGACGGACGCGGCCGAGATCATGAGAATGTTGGGCCGCTCGCGTGACGCGCGCCAATGGGTCGCTCGCGCCGAAGTGCGTCGCCGCAGTGTCAATCGTCTGATGTGGGACGAGAAGGACGGCCTCTATTACGACTATAACTTCGACAAACGAATGGTGCGGCGCTACCCGTTCGCGACCACATTTTATCCTCTGTGGGTCGGCATCGCAGACCGCAAGCAGGCGGCGCGTCTCGTCTCCAACCTTCGCCTCTTCGAGCGGGCTGGTGGTTTGCAGACCAGCGCCAACGCGAGCGGCAATCAGTGGGATGCGCCGTTCGGTTGGGCCCCGCTACAGATGATCGCGGTCGAGGGTTTGCGCCGCTACGGCTACACGGAAGAGGCCGACCGCATCACGGCCAACTTTCTCTCGACGATTCTTAAAGAGTTCAACCAGCACAACACGATTGTGGAGAAATACGATGTCGTGCGCCGCGAATCTGAGATTAGCGGCGGAATCAAATTCGGCTACGACTACAACGTCATCGGCTTCGGCTGGACTAACGCGGCGTTCACGGACATGTACGCCAAGCTGCCAGAGAGAAAGAAAGCGAACGTGCTGAAGCTGGACGGATTGAAAGTGCCTTGAATTGCACGAGCCGCGTTTAATCGCAAAAAAGAAAGGAGAGACTCCAATGGGTCTCTCCTTTCTCTTTGGAGAGTGAGCCAGTGTTACGTCGGCTCACTATTGGGATAACTCTGAAGTCGTTAGAACTTGTACTTCAGACCGAATTGGAAGTTACGTTGCAGGTCATTGCCGAAGAAGGCGGTCGAGGTGATCTTCCCTGCGTTGGCGTTCGGGTTGGCAGGGTCGCCGATGTTGGAATCGGGATTCTCAAGATTCACGTGGTTGAACAGATTCACTACCTCGATGCGGAACTCCAGTTCCTGCGTTTCGCTGAACTGGAATTTCTTGAACAGCGATGCGTCAGTTCGCCAGTAGTTCGGCCCGCGCAAGGCGTTTCTCGGTAAATTCCCTAAAGTGCCCACCGCTGGTTTCGAGAAAGTCGTCGGGTCAAACCAGCGATCCCGCTCGCCGACGATGTTGATGCTACCGTTGAGATTTGGACGATTGTCGCCGACATCGAAGATGCCCGCGTTGTCATAGCGGACGTTGAAAGGCAGGCCACTCTGGATGATGGTGTTGGAGTTAAACTGCCATCCGCCCACTATGTAGTTGAGCGTCCTAGACGCGTTTGTGAAGTATCGCTTGCCACGCCCGAACGGTAGCTCCGCGACCTGCGACAGCACGAAATTGTGCGTGCGGATGAAATCATGCGGCCCGTAGGCGTAGCTGGCGTCGATATCCGGAATGAAGCGGTCGTCGTTGTAGTCGCGCGCTCTCTGCAAGGTGTAGTGAGTCAGGAACGAATAACCGCTGCTGAAGCGCTTCGTGGCTTTGATTTGAAGCGAGTCGTAGTGATTATCCGAGCAGTTGCAGTAGAGCAGCACGTCCTGCGTCCAGCCGAACCGCTGGAAGAAAGGCTTGCGCTGGTCGCGTGTCAAAACTCCGAAGCCGACGACGCTGGGTTGATTGAAGTTCTCATCCGGGTTGTTACCGGCGAACATGTGCGTTCCCTTGTTGCCGACGTAGGCCACCTCAAGCGAGATGCTGCTGGTCAACTGGTGCTGGACGGTGACGTTGTAGGCGTCGAGCGTCGGCAGCCGTTGTTTGAAGTTGACAGCGCGCGGGCGAACTCCGTTCGGCAGGAAGAAGCGGCCATTGGAGGGGATGCCAGCGAGCGGTACCCCGCCCTGATTCGGAGGCGCGTCCAGGCCGAAGAACTGTGTAAAGCCCGGAGGCCCTTGCGCGAGTGTAAAGACGGCCGTCTGACCGTTGTTGCCGGACAACTGCTGCGTCGCCAGCACAGGGAGGTTCTGCGTCACTGTATGTCCAAAGACTGAGCCGAAAACGCCGATGTCGTAGCTGCGGCCGTAGCCGAAGCGGACCACAGTCTTCGGCGTGAGTTGATAGGTGATGCCCAAACGCGGCGCAAAGTTCAAGCTATTCTCCACGCCGCCGTTGAGCGGAACATCGCCGACCCCAGCCACACGCACTTCACCCGTATCCAAATCGGGGAAGCCGGCCGCGCCCGGCCCGCTAGCCGCTTGCGGGTTGATGACATCCAAGCGCAGACCGTATGCGATGGTCAGTTTCGGCGTGACGCGCCAGGTGTCCTGTCCGTAATAGAAGTGACGCCACTGCCGCTCGCCCGCATCTGTCGCCGTGCTGATGTAACGGGAGAACGATGTCACGTCGCCGATCAGGAAGGTCGCCAGTCCGATGCCGCCGACGCCACCGGCGCTGGCCGTGCGGTTCGGGCTGAAGGTCAAGTGGCCTGAGCGATGCTCGTCGCTCGGGACGCGCAGGTTGGTTGCACGGCGTATGTCAACGCCGAATTTCAGGCTGTGATTACCGACCAGCTTGGAAAGATTGGTGACTATCTGATACTGCGACTCGATCTCGTCGAGCGGGCAGTTGCAGCGGTTGGTGTTCAATCCTGAGCCAATATTGAAAGCCAGATCGCCCGGCCCCTGAATCTCGAACTCCGAGAGACCGGAACTGAAGTCATCAAAATTCAAGCCGGGGATGCCCAGGTCTGTTGACGTGGCTTGGCCGAAATCCACCGGCAGGACATTCACTTTGTACTTGAAGTAGCCAAAGCGCATGTCCAGCACGGTCGTCGAATTGAAGGTGTAATCGAGTCCGAGAGCGAGACTCTGGTTGCGTACTTTAGACGAGCCGCCGAGAGTCACCAATTCACGCCCACCGCCTTGCCCGAAAACGCTGGGGCCATCCCTGGTGAAATCGGCAAAGCTGTATCGCCCGAAGATGTTCAGACTGTCTGAGGCGCGGGCGTCAATGCGAACGTCAAACGCGTCGTTGTCGAAAAGCTCGCTGCCGGAGGCGGTCAAGTTATTAACCGTGCCAGGCAAGGAAGGCGCAGGGAGCAACCCCAGGACATCGAGCGCCTGTTGCGACAGACAACTGTGTGTCACCCCGCAGCCAGCGCCGCCGGGACCCGGAATCACGTTGCCTGGAAATTGCAAGCCAGTAATCGGGTCGAAGATGTCGCGGCCATAGGCGCTGAAATCGCCGTTGCGCGCCGCGAGCGTCGGCACGGTCACGCGACGCGACCCGCCAACCTTGCTGCGCGTCCCCTGATAGTCGCCGAAGAAGAAAGCTTTGCCGCGCACGATTGGCCCGCCGATGGAGCCGCCGAACTGGTTCTTCAACGTATCGGGGATGAGCTTGCCGGTGACGGAGTCGGGCTGCGACTGCGAGAACGGGTTGCGCGCTTGCAGCACGTCGTTCTGCCGGAACTCGAAGAGGCTGCCATGAAAATCATCCGTGCCGGATTTGGTCTGGACGGAAGCCACCCCGGCAATCGCCTGGCCGAACTCCGCGTCGTAATTCTGCGAAGTGATCTTCGTCTCGCCGATGGCTTCGAAGTTCGGGTTGATGACGATGATGCCGAGGATCGGGTCGCGGTTGTCGGTCCCGTCGAGCTGATAGCCTGTGCCGCTAAAGGTCTGGCCGTTGACGAGAGTTTGCGTCGAGCCCTGCGGGTTCTCGCTCGCGGCGTGCCCCCACTGCTGCTGCGTCGCGCCCGGCGTGAGCAGGATGAGCTTAGTGAAGTTGCGGTCGAGAATCGGCAAATCGGTCACTTGCCTGCTCTCAAAAGTCGTCGCCACATCCGCGCGATCCGTCTTCAGTTCCACGCCTTCGGCGGACGAGATCGTGACGACCTCCGAGAGCTGCCCGGTTTCAAGAGCTGCGTTAGCTTCGGTCTGGCGGTCTAGATTGACGACCACCTCCGCAATCTCGCCCTTCTTGAAGCCGGACTTTTCGATTGACACTTTGTATATTCCGGGCAGCAACCTGTCTTTCACGAACAAGCCGGAATCATTCGTCCGAACGGTATCGGAAGTGTTGCGCTCGGTGCTCGTGATGGTCACCGTCGCATCGGGGATCACCGCCCCCTGAGCATCTGTGACCGTCCCCGCAATGCTCCCGTAGACGGCCTGCCCACGCGCTTCCAGAGAGAGGACGGAAACGAAGAGTAAACTGAGTAGGAGCAGGGAAAGCTTGCTTCTCAACATGGGAAATCTCCTTGTGAATCAAAGCGACAATGCCCATTCAGTCGCTCAGGCTGAACGGGAAAACGGCAAGCCTGGTTAAAGCTTGTCGAAAGGCGAAGCTTAAACTACTTGACCCGCTTGTTTGGCCGAATGACTTTGCCTACGATTATGCCGCCGCGCTCAAATAAAGATATACCACCGCCAGTTCAAGGTCAGGGCTTGACGCCTGGCTTTTATGATTCAGCAAAATGATTCAAAGAAGGGGGGCAGCTAAAGGATTGCGGGCCGGTGCAAGGTGGGACCGCGCTCCTCTATAATTGGTCGCCCTATTTCTATCACATTGTCCGGTTAAACAACAAACTTTTTTTCGCGTGCCAGACGAACTTTCGTACCCGCCCAGGGCTCTCCCGGCTGCCCGGAAGCCGTCGACGGAGAGTGAGACTGTAGGAGGTGGCCCTCTTTCAAGTAACTGTTATATGATTAGGCCGCCCGGGCCTTTCTCTATTTGAGGCGAATAATCTTCCCGCACAACGAGCCTGCTCTTCTAAAATTATTCCGGTGAAGATGCTCATGCTGAGAAAATCTTTCCGCCACTTACTGCTGCTCACCTTTGCGGGCGCACTCTGTCTCCCGGCCGCTCAGGGACAGGGCACGGCGTCTCAACCGCCGAACGATTCTTCCATCGTCACGCGGGCGCAGAGTCTGCTGGGCGCCGGGCAGTTTGATTCCGCGATAGAGATGCTGAACGTCGCATTAAGATTCAAGCCGAACGATTCGGAGGTCAAACACCTGCTGGGGCTGGCTTACTATCGCAAGAACGATTACCAGCGCGCCATCGAACATCTTTCAATCGCCGTCAAGCAACAGCCTGAGGACAGCCGCCGGTATCGGGAGCAGGTACAAATCCTAGGGCTGTCGCACTACATGCTCGGTCACGTCCGCGAAGCCGTCCCCTACCTCGAACAACTCAGCCGCTGGTCGCCGAACAGCACGGAGATCAACTTTGCTCTTGGCATCAGCTACATCCAGACGCGCAATCCTGAGAAGTCGCGCGAGACGTTTGCGCGCATGTTCAATATCCCCGCGGCCTCGGCTTCCGCTTACCTCGTCAACGCGCAGATGATGGTGCGCCAGCGGTTTGAAGAGTTGGCCGAAAAAGAGTTGGAGCAAGCCCTCGCACTCGATCCGCGCTTGCCGCAGGCCAACTTTCTGCTCGGCGAGATGGCTATTTACCACGCCGACGTTGAGCGCGGGATAGCGCTTCTCCAAAAAGAGATTGCCCTCAATCCGGCGTTCGGCATGGCCTATTACAGGCTCGGCGAAGCCTACACGCGTCAGCTTAAATGGGACGAGGCGATTGCGCCGCTTCAGAAATCCATCTGGCTCAACCCCTTCTTCAGCGGCCCGTACATTGTCCTCGGCAAGGTCTATCTGAAGAAGAACGACCTCGCGAACGCCGAGAGCATGCTCAGGCGCGCCGCGCAGATGGATCCGAACAATTTTTCAGGCCATCACCTGCTCGCGCAAGTGCTCCAGCAAGCGAACAGATTGGACGAAGCCAGGAGAGAGTTTGAGCTGGCGGAAAAATTACGCTCCAGCGCCGACAAAGAGCCATAAGCACGCTCCAAAATTCCACTCAACCCTTTGCGCCTTTAGTTTTTACTTTGCGCCTTTGCGAGAAACAGCCGTTCACGCAAAGGCGCAAAGACAAGACGTAAGGCGCAAAGGGTTGAGTCAATACGTTGCTTGAGTTTTGAAAATGTTACGTCTCGCCATCTTAACTTTCATTAGCGGTCTTTTCTTTTCTCAGTTCGCTAAGAACTCGAATGATTTTCCCGTCAGCTTCGTGGACATCGCCCCGCGCGCAGGCTTGACCGAGCCGGTTGTCTACGGCGGCGTCGAGAAAAAAAGATACATCATCGAAACCAACGGCTGTGGCGTCGCCTTCCTCGACTACGACAACGATGGCTGGATAGATATTCTGCTCCTGAGCGGGACACGCCTCGAAGGATTTCCGCGAGGGAAAGAACCATCGAACAGGCTCTACCGCAACAACCGCAACGACACCTTCACAGACGTGACGGACAAAGCGGGGCTTCGCCGCTCCGGCTGGGCCTCATCCGTCTGCGTCGGCGACTACGACGCGGACGGCTTTGAAGACATCTTCATCACCTACTGGGGGCAGAATGTTCTCTACCGCAACAACGGCGACGCCACTTTTACAGACGTGACACAGAAAGCCGGGCTGGCGACGCGTGGCACGCGCTGGAGTTCCGGCTGCACTTTCGTTGATTACGACCGTGACGGAAAGCTCGATCTCTTCATCGCAACTTACCTGAAGTTCGACCTCGCCGCCGCGCCGGAGCCGGGCAAGGGCGCGAACTGCACGTGGAAAGGTGTGCCCGTCAACTGCGGGCCTAAAGGTCTCCCGACAGACACCAACCTGCTCTATCACAATAACGGCGACGGCACGTTCAAGGATGTTTCAGAAGCTTCGGGCATCAGTCGCGTGCAGGGCCGTTATTCGATGACGGCCACCACGCTCGATTACAACAGCGACGGCTGGACGGACATCTACGTCGCTTGTGATACGACGGCCAGCACGCTCTACCGGAATAACCGCGACGGCACGTTCACGGATGTCGCACTCGAAGCGGGCAGCGCCTACAGCGAAGACGGCAACGCGCAGGCAGGAATGGGGGTGGCCGTCGGCGATTACAACGGCGACGGCCTAATGGACATTTTCAAGACGCACTTTTCCGACGACCTGCCCGCGCTCTATCGCAACAGCGGGCGCGGCTTTTTCGAGGACGCCTCAAGGGCCGCGGGCTTCGAGCACACTCGCTATATTGAATGGGGCACAGGGTTCGCCGACTTCGACAACGACGGCTGGCCCGATATCATGATCGCCACCGGCAGCGTCTACCCTGAGGTTGAAAAGGTCTTCAAAGAATACCCGCATCGCAGCACCCGCCTCGTCTACCAAAATCTGGGCAACGGGCGCTTTCGGGAGGTCACGGCACGGGCCGGGCCTGGCGTCCTCTCGCCGAAGTCCAGTCGCGGCTGCGCCTTCGGAGACTTCGACAACGACGGTGACATTGACGTGCTCGTCATGAACATGAACGAGCCGCCACAGCTTCTGCGCAACGACTACAACGACGGTCGCAAGCGCGGACCGAACAACTGGCTCGAAGTAAAACTCACCGGGACGAAATCGAATCCGAGCGCCATCGGCGCGCGGGTCCTCGTCAGGGCCAACTCCCGCACGCAGGCTCAGGAGATCACTAGCCAATCCAGCTACTACTCGCACAACGATCTGCGACTACACTTCGGCATGGGCGCAAGCCGCAAGGCAGACCAGATAGAGATTCGTTGGCCAAGCGGGCAGACGGAAACGATTAAAGATGTGGCGGTCAATCAAATCGTCAAGATTAAAGAAGGCGCTGGCGTTATAAAATAGGGGCAGGGCTTTATAAGTTTGTGCAACCGAGGGCGGGTCATTACCGCCTGCGGTAGCGGGCGGGTTTCTTTTGATCTGTCCGTTCCTGAAATCATTCAACCCCCCTTATTTTCTGACACTAATTGTTTCATCTCATTAATAGTGTACGCCGGCGTTTTTCTATGAATCATAGCATGACAGTTAGGACAAACAGGCCGCATATCCTTTACAGGGTCAAGCCTGTATTCCTCACCCACCTCAGATAACGGCTTTAGGTGATGCACATGAATGAAGCCATCGCCAGCATCGCCATAAACAGATTTGAAATTGAAACCGCAAACGAAACAGCCCATGCCATAATACGTCATACACGCCTTTCGAGCTTTTGCGCTACGTTCATAAACATTCACCGTAATATGTTTCGTTGCCCCCTCATAGTAGGTTTGAGCATCAGTGACTTCTTCGGGAAATGTTTCCTCATCGAATGGAAGCTCCTTCAATGGTAGGAGAAGCGCGTCAAGTTTGGCCGCAGACGCAAGGTCAAGTTCTCGCACATTACGCAACGTTTGCTCGTCCAGACAATTTGGAGCTTTGAACTTTAGGGGCTTATTACCATCGCCGCTTATGAACCTCAACCGCCGTGTCAATTTCAGTGGCACTTTAAGATTGAAATTCATGGGTGTACCTGCTGCGGCAATAATATGCTCATCCGCAGGCCACGGCTCATAATCCAAGATGTCGGCGGCTTCATCAATATCACATATCTTTCCAACTACGAGTTTGCCACAGAGGTAAAGCGAGCCTTTTATTACTGAAACAACGTAAACAATATCGCCGACCCGAATGCCGCGCTCCCGAAATAAATTTCCGGCAGTGTGATCTAAGAATTCGCCTTCAGAAGCACGTTTTCGATTCCGTTCCCAAGTTCGGTTAAGCCAATTGTGTGTGAAGTAGCGTGGCATAAAGTATTCTCGATTTAGTGGCAATGTCACGAAGGATTAAGACCCGCCCGCTACCGCAGGCGTACTGACTTGTCGTTTGCCGCAACGCTCTACTGCAATGGCCTTAAGCGGGGGTCGAGTTCCTTGGCTTTTTGATAGGCGGCGCGGGCGGCTTCCTGTTGACCTTTTTGCTGGAGCGCTTTGGCTAGATTGTAGTATGCCTGTGCGCTGGTCGGGTCAAGCTGAATAGCGGCCTGGAATCTTTCGATGGCGGCGTCGAGGTTTCCTTCTTTGAGTCGCGCCAGCCCCGTGTTGGTGGCGAACATGGCGGCCTGCATGTCTGATTTGATCTTGTTGAGTCGCGCCGCTTCCTGAAACTCCGCGCGGGCGGCCTCCGCGTCGCCTTTCTGTCTGAGGGCTGTGCCGAGCGTGTTGTGAATCTCCGGCGCGTTGGGCGCGTAGCGCAACGCCTCGCGGAAGGCGGCAATCGCTTCGTCAAGTTTGCCCTGCTGCTGTAAGACTGTGCCGAGACTATAGTGCGCTTCCGGGTAATCTCGCTTCGCTTCAATCGCCGCCCTGAAACTGGCCGCCGCCTCGTCGAGCTTCGACTGCTGCAAGTAGATCACGCCCAGAGTGTAATGCGCTTCCCGCAAACCGGGTTGAAGGGCGATGGCTTTCTTCAACTCGACCGCAGCCTCGTCAAGCGCATCCTTCTGCTTCAGGGCCAGCGCCAGATTGTAGTGCGCCTCAGGGTCATCGGGTGCGAGCGCGAGGAGTTTTCGATATTGCGCGACTGCCGCCGCATAATCGCTTTTCTGAATCAATGCCAGCCCGAGGTTGTGATGGGCAACCAGATTGTTGGGTTCGAGCTTGAGCGCAGCATTGAACTCAACGATGGCTCCGTCGGGGTCGCGCTTCTGTAACAGCGTCAGCCCAAGGTCGTTATGCGCCTGCACAAAGTCAGGCTTGAGGCGGACGACCTCGCGGAAAGCCTCGACAGATGCGTCCAGGTTCTCGTCCTGTTGTAGCGCCAGTCCCAGAGCGTGGCGAGGCTCAATCATCGACGGCGAAAGTTTGACGGCTATGCCCAACTCGTCAATGGCTGCCGTCAGGTCGCCGCTTTTTTGCAAGGCCAGTCCGAGGTAGTAATGAGCATTCGTGTGATTAGGCATTAACGTGGCGGCGGCGCTGAGAGCGGCAATGGCTCCGCGCGTGTCATTGGCAAACCAGCGGGCAGCGCCCAGATAATATTGCGCTTCCGCGAAGTCCGGTTTGAGCTTGACCGCCGCCTCGAATTCCGCGATAGATTCCGGCAAAGAGCCTTTCACGCCCAGCGCGTATCCGAGATAAGAATGGGCTTCCGGGTTGTCGGGCTTGAGGCGCACGGCCTCTTGAAACTCGGCGAGCGCGGCGTCAAGGTTCCCCTTCTGTTGTAAGGCCGCGCCGAGCAACAGTCGCGCTTCCACTTCGACGGGTTTGAGCGAAGCGGCCTGTTTGAAAGCATCTATCGCCCCGTCCACATCCCCGGAATGTTGCAAGGCCGCGCCGAGTCCGAGTTGAGCTTCATAGAGTGTCGGGTCAAGCTGAACTGCTGTCAGGAAAGCTTTCGCCGCCGCCTTGATGTCTCCCTTTCTCGCCAGCGCGATGCCGAGCGCGTTGTGAGCATCCGCGGAGTCGGGGCTCAGCCTCGTCGCCAACACCAGCTCGGTGACCGCTTCATCCACCTGCTGCTTCTCTAAGAGCGCGACTCCCTTTTCGTAATGCTGCTCGGCGTTGCGCGCAGGCTTCTGCGCATAGACCGGGACGCACAAAAGCAAGGCTGCCAGGGCGAGCCGCAGTGAACGATGTGGTGAGCCCGAAAACCTCATCTATTTCTTTGACGCCGTCCGAATAACCCCGACTCCCTCTTTGATGAAGAGGACTTGATTGGCAGCCGCATCGTTGATCGTATCTACCTGCCCGCTCGGCCAGCGTATCTCGATTGATTTTACCTTCTGATTCCTGCCCAGGCCGAAATGGACTCGCAGATCGTTCTGCGAATAATAGCTGCCGCCACTGCGCACCTCGTCAATCTGGCTGCCGTCGGCGGTCACGCACTTAACGCGCGCACCGATACCGCTCCGGTTGGATTTCGTGCCAATAGTTTTAATTTTAATCCAGTTGTTTTGATTGACGGATTCAGCGCGGAGCAGCTCCGGCACAGCGTTGACCGGGTTGATGAGAATGTCCATACGCCCGTCGTTGTCGAAGTCGCCGAAGGCGCAGCCGCGTGCGGGCGTCGGCTCAATGACTGCACCGCCGACCTGCTCCGAAACATCTGCGAAGCGCCCGTTCTGCAAGTTTTGATAGAGCACTTTACGCTGCGCGTAGCCGGCTTCGGTCGTCAGCCGCTCGACTTCAGGATAGACGTGGCCGTTGACTAGAAAAACGTCTAACCAGCCGTTGTTATCCACGTCAACGAAGCCGCAGCCCCAGCCGAGCCAGCGCGTGTTGACGCCCACGCCCGCAGCAAACGTCACGTCATCAAAAACACCTTTTCCAATGTTGTGATAGAGCGAAGACGTGTCGCCCGCGAAGTTGGTCTTGAAGATGTCGAGCCAGCCGTCGCGGTCGTAGTCGCCTGCCGTCACGCCCATGCCGGCCTGCGGCTTTCCGTCCACGCTGAAAGCGCAGCCCGCCTCGACCCCTATATCTGTGAATGTGCCATTTTTGTTGTTGTGATAAAGAGCGGCGGGGGATGAATCATTCGCCACGTAGATGTCGGGCCAGCCGTCGTTGTCGAAGTCCGCGACCAAGACGCCCAGGCCGTAAGTGCCGTTCGTCTTCGTGACGCCGGCCTTTTCCGAGACATCCGTGAAAGTGCCGTTGCCGTTGTTGCGATAGAGCGCATTGACTCCGCCCGCGAGGCCCGGCGGGCCGCAAGCGACCGTCAAGCCTTTATAAAGACACGGCCCGGTCTCAGGGAGCGGCGCGGATTTCAGGTCCAGGTCAATGTAGCTGGCGACGAACAGGTCAAGGTGTCCGTCGCGGTCATAATCCACGAACGCGCTGCCGGAACCCCAGCGCGTGCGATTGTTCGCGACCCCGGCTTTTTCTGCGACCTCACTGAAAGTGCCGTTGCCGTTGTTGCGGTAGAGTCCATTTTTGCCGAAGCTGCTGATGAAGAGATCAACGAACCCGTCGTTGTCATAATCGCCGCCACACACGCTCTGCCCCCAGCCTGAACGGACTAGCCCGGCCCTGGCCGTCACGTCTGTGAATGTGGAGTTGCCGTTATTGCGGTAGAGACGATTTGTTGGCTGCTGGCCGCCCGCGACACCGTCCAGACGGGCTCCGTTGACCAGAAAAATATCCTCCCAGCCGTCATTGTCATAATCGATAAAGGCCGCGCCGCTGCCCGTAGTTTCCAACAAGTATCTATTCTTGTGCTCGTCGCCGTAGATTGTCTTCGTCGTGATGCCCGCCTTCCCGGCCACGTTCACAAACGTCACTCCGAGAGTGTTCCTATCCGGTCCGGGCGCGGCCGCAAGTGGGATTGCCAGCACGCCGCAAAGGAGCAGATGAGATGAGATTCCGCGGAATGCTCGCAAGCAGAGCTTCTTCATTACAGATATGACTTGACTCGGATGTTCGGTGATCTGTGACTACTCACAAGCCGGCGTTTGCCTTCGGCATGAGCACAGGCGCCAACGCAATTACCTCGTTAGCGCAGATGATACAAGGCAGCGCCCTAAAATCATAGAACGTCCCCGGATGGGTCACTTCCAAAGCTCAACCCCTGTGGCCACGAAGTCGATTTCGTCCGCCGTGCCGTCGGCGTTCCGCGCCAGTTTGGCGCCGTCCTCGGCCAGGTGGTCGGCATCCTCCTTGCTCAGAACTTTGACGCTGAACTCGCCCTCGGCCATGAATTTCAGACGCTCTGAATCTTTGGGGACGAAGAACTTGTGATCCAGAAAGCTGACGCGAACGCCCGCGGCTCCTGCCTTCGGCGCGATCTGCATCCAGCAGCCCTGCATTTTGCAAACGCGCTCGACGACGCCCTCGATACGTACTCGCTTGCCTGCGAATTTCGCCGGCTCTTTCAAAACGTCTGCGAAAGCCACGGCGGGCGACTTACCGATAGGCTCGCCGCGCTTGATGCGGCCGCCTCCGGCGCTCAGAGCCTCGGCAGCCGTCATACTCTCGGACTCCTGCCCCTTCTCTTTCGAGTGTTTGCTGTCCTGGTACGCCGCAACGCCGGCGAGGGCGGAGCAGGCGACAATCAGCACGGAAGCTATAAATGTTTTCATGGTCAAGCGGATTATCCTTTCTCACCTTAGATAAGTTGGACCCGCCGTGCGGGCCGAGGCTTCAGATTATAGATTGAAAAGAGGCTCAGCCAAAAACCGGGAGGGTTATGGCACAAAGGACGGCACAAAAACCGCTCCCACATCAGTGGCAATCGCCGATTTTAGGCAGAAAAATGGTAGGCGCGTGCGGATTTGAGCCGCAGACCGCAACCCGTGTCAATTTCAGAATCCCGGGCTTGGACGTTTCGGTTGGAGTGGAGGTGAGTTGGTCTGGCACTTATGACGGAGTCGCCGGGAAGGTCCCGCTGGATATTGGGCTAACGCCTCGATCTCAGAGAAGATTAGCAGCGCCACAATGTCGCCGCTCAACTCATCCGATTTGCCACTTGTTCTTTCATCTCGTATCTTACCGCCCTTGAATTAAAACCAATAAGAGGATCGAAGGTATGCTTCATCACGCGATAGCAGTCGTGGGCTTCATTGTCTTCGCGGGAATCGCCTGGTTGCTTTCCAGTAATCGACGGAAGATTGCGTGGAGAACGATAGCCTGGGGAGTTGCTCTGCAACTTCTGATTGGTCTGATTATTTTTCGCTTGCCTGGGTCGCATCGAATTCTACTTGGGTTGAACGACGCGGTGCTGGTCTTGCTGAACGCGTCAAAGAGCGGTTCGGTATTCCTCTTTGGCCCGCTGGCGGCAAGCCCCGGCGAGTCGGGATCCATCGGTTTCATCCTCATCTTTCAGGTCCTTCCGGTGGTAATTTTCTTTGCAGCTTTCACCGCTCTGCTCTATCACCTGCGAGCGTTGCAGATATTCGTGCAACTCTTCGCCAGGCTCTTCCACCGAACGATGAAAATCAGCGGCGCAGAGTCGCTCTCGAGTGCGGCGAACATTTTTGTTGGAATTGAATCAGCGGTTGTGGTCCGACCGTATCTGGAAAAGATGACGCGCTCAGAGTTGTTGCTGGTGTTGACCACGGGCATGGCGACGGTGGCATCAAGTACGCTCGGGGTCTATGTAGCCTTTTTAACTGGAGTGTTTCCCCAAATTGCGGGACACCTGATTTCCGCTTCTGTTCTGGCGATTCCTGCCTGCGTGGTCGTATCTAAACTCCTAATTCCCGAAACCGAAACGCCCGAGACGCTCGCGGCTGTTCCTCCGGAGGACGAGTCGACCCGTTCAAAGAATCTGATAAGTGCCATTATCCAGGGAGCTATGGACGGGCTGAAGCTGGCGGCAGGAATCTCGGCCCTACTCATCGCAATTCTGGGATTAGTAGCCCTGGTCGACATATTACTCGGCGCCGGCAGTTCGTGGTTGGGAATGAGCGAACCACTTTCGCTTGTGAGAATTTTGAGCTGGTGTTTCTATCCATTTGCCTTTCTGCTTGGAGTGCAATCGGGGGATATACCAATCGCGGCTCGCTTGTTGGGAGAACGAGTTATCCTGACTGAGGTCTTTTCTTACAACCATCTCGCACAATTAATCTCTAGCGGTCAGATAACAGATCCCCGGACCGTCGTGATCCTGAGTTACGCGCTTTGCGGATTCGCACACGTGGCAGCGGTGGCAATCTTTGTCGGGGGGACTGCCGCACTTGTTCCCTCGCGTCGCGACGACCTCGCCAGCCTCGGCCTGCGAGCCTTGTTGACTGCTACGCTAGCGACGCTAATGACCGGCTGTGTAGCGGGAATCTTCAGCAGCGGCGACGGAGTGTCGATCCTTAACTCTACTCTTCCCTAAGCGGCAGGGTCGGTTCCAATCCGGAAAGCAGCGAAGGGATCACCGCCCGCCCCCAGGAAGGAACCCGCAGGTGCGGGAGACAGTGTCACCCCCAAAATATCGAAAGGTTACTGCGGCCCGCTGCTTCCGTTGATGTAATTTGGGAGCGCGGTGTCTATGTTCGTATACGCGACGGAAATGTCTGCCATCGTCAGGGGCTGGTTGGAAGTGCCCACTTGGATCGGGGTCTGGTTGAGCGTGTGATAGTCGAGCGCCGCGTTGGCTTCGCAAAGGTAGCGTAGAAGCAGGCTCGTCGCTGGTATTAATGATGAGGCGACTTATCATATAACCGCGTCGAACAAATAGTTTGAATGTGGAAATGAATGTGGAAAGGGGGCAAAGAAACTTTTACCGAAAGTCTCCTTACCCCCGATTTCAGGCAGAAAAATGGTAGGCGCGTGCGGATTTGAACCGCAGACCCCTACCGTATCAAGGTAGTCGGAAGCGCCGCGTGTAGCGCGTAATCGCTCCTGGCGTTGTAAAACTTAACCAAAGCGGCTAGAGAAGTCCGCTTTACACGGTATAGATTGAATAAAGCGTAAGCGCGGTCTGCCAAAATGTTTCTTGTGAACAGACAGGCGTAAGTTGTTAACGCACGCAAAACAAGTCAATAGACGTCAAGAGTTGGCGTGGCAGTGCCGGGCACACCGCAAAATCAAGTCTTGGAGTTGCGGCGTACAGTCCGGAACAAACGCAGTGACCTGGCGCGTCACGAAGTAGTGCATGGCATCATTTCGCTGGCCCCGGAGCGCGCTTCTGCGGTTCAACATGGAAACTACTGAGAGAGCATGCACACTTTTACCCAAATCACGCCTTACCCGAAAGATGCAGTTTGCATCTCCTCTTCGGTTTCCAGTTCGCTGGCGTACATCTCGACATCAAGGCTCAACAGTGCAACCGCCAGGTCTGCCACGCAGGGCGACTCGAACAGTTTTTGCAGTGGCACTTCGAGAGCGAAGGCCTCTCGTATACGCGAGACGACCTGCGTAGCCCGCAGGGAATGACCGCCGAGGTCAAAGAAGTTGTCTAGCACTCCCACGCGCTCTACGCCGAGCACTTCACGCCAGATGTCGCACAGCAACTCCTCGACAGACGTGCGGGGGGCTACATACTCTGGCCGCAACTCTTGACGGCTCGCGTCAGGCAACGGTAAAGCGCGGTGATCCACCTTGCCGTTGGGCGTCAAAGGCAGGTCGTTCAGCATGACGAAAGCAGAAGGAATCATGTAGTAAGGGAGGGTATTCGACAGATGGCTCCGCAGTTCGGTGACGGCCACCTCGGCTGACGGCGCCACATACGCGACGAGTTCCAGCGACCCGTCTTGAATCTGACGAGCGATGACTTCCGCTTTCGACACCAGCGAGTGTTCCAGCAGACGACTCTGGATTTCTCCCAACTCTATCCTGAACCCTCGTATCTGCACCTGATTATCAGTGCGTCCTAGAAAATCCACTCTTCCATCGGCCAGCCACCTCGCTCGGTCCCCACTGCGATAGAGCCTCTGGCCTTCGACAAACGGGTCTGCGATGAAGCGCTCTTCGGTTAACTCTTCACGGTTCAAATAGCCCTCGGCCAATCCCGCACCGCCAATGTAGAGTTCTCCCTCGACACCCACTGGCACTACTCTCAATCGCTCGTCCAGCACGTAGAGCCGTGTGTTGGCCGCTGGGCATCCGATCGGCACCGACACCCGCAACTGATCCTGCTCCTCGTAGCGCTGGACGCTGCAACCCACCGTGGCCTCCGTCGGCCCATACTCGTTGTAGATCTCTACCCCTCCGCCGAAGCTCTCCATTACGGCCTCTGCCAACTGTGTCGGCAAAGCCTCGCCGCCGACGATCAGCCGTCGGACTCGGCTCTGACGGTTGTCTCGCTCGGCGATCAGTCGCAGATGGCTCGGAGTCAGCTTCAGCGCCTCTGCTTTGTCCTCACTGAGAATCTGGTCGAGGACTCCTTCACGGGCCTCGCCTGAATAGACAACCAGGCGGCTGCCACTGATGAGTGGGAGAAAGATGGAGGTGACCGTCAGGTCGAAGGCCAGCGAGGAGTAGAGAGCAAACGAGAGTAGTTGGCCTTGCAGATAAGTCTCTGAAGCCCACGAGAGGTAGTTGGTCAGGGAGCGATGAGTGATCTTGACGCCTTTGGGTTGGCCCGTCGAGCCAGAAGTGTAGATGACGTAGGCCAGCTCAGCAGCGCTGACATCGATCACAAGATTGGCGGCGCTCTGCCTGGCGATCTGTGCTCTCTCGCTCTGGGCATCGAGGCAGATGACCTGCGCAGTGTGCTCAGGCAACTGCTCGACCAGATGTTGCTGCGTCAGTAAGACTGAAGCGGCCGTGTCCTGGAGAATGAAGTTGAGGCGTGCAGATGGATGAGAGGCATCCAGTGGGACGTAGGCGGCACCGGCTTTGAGGATGCCGAGGATGGCGACGACCATCTCTGTGGAGCGGTGCATGAGGATAGCGACCAGTGAGTCGGCGCCGACTCCCAAGTCTTGCAGATGGTGCGCCAGTTGGTTAGCTCGCTCGTTCAACTCCTTGTAGGTCAGTTGCGCATCTTCACACTCGACCGCGATGGCATCGGGGTGAAGCGCGGCCTGTTCCTCGAACAACTCGTGGACGCAGCGGTCGTGCGGATACTCCGTGGCTGTCTCGTTCCACTGCACGACCAGTTGCTCGTGCTCAGCCGGAGTCAGCACCTTGATGTCTGCCACCGGCTGCTCGGCTTCTACTGTGATGGCTTGCAGCAGCCGCTCGAAGTGCCGCTCTAAACGAATGATGGTCTGCTCATCGAAGAGATCCGTGCTGTACTCGAATGCTCCGCCTAATCCGTCTTCGCTCTCACTGACGCTCAGCAGCAGATCGAACTTGGCTGTCCTGGCCTCTCCACCGAAGCTACTCAGTTGCAGCCCGGGCAACTCCAATGTCTCGCGCGGAGCGTTCTGCAAAGCGAACATGACCTGGAACACCGGCTGATGACTGAGACTGCGCTCGGGCTGCAACTCCTCGACCAGCTTCTCGAACGGTACATCCTGATGTGCATAGGCCGAGAGCGTCACTTCCCGCACTCGCCGCAGCACTTCGCGGAAACTAGGCTCTCCCGAAAGGTCTGTCCGCAACGCCAAAGTGTTGACGAAGAACCCGATCAGCGGCTCAACTTCGGCACGGTTACGATTCGCAATGGGAGTGCCCACCACCACGTCCTCTTGCCCGCTGTAGCGTGACAACAGCACCTGGAAGGCTGCCAGCAAGGTCATAAAGAGCGTGCAACCCTCACGCTGACTTAACTGTTTCAACGAAACTGTCAATTCCGGCGTGAGTGTGAAGGCGTGATGTGCGCCACGATAGCTCTGCACGGCAGGCCGTGGACGATCCGTCGGCAACTCCAGCACGGGCGGCGCTCCCTTGAGTTGCTCCTTCCAATATTCTAACTGCTCGCCGAGCACCTCGCCTGTCAGCCACTCTCTTTGCCAGGCCGCGAAGTCAGCATATTGAATCTCTAACTCTGCCAGCGGCGACTCCTCGCCTGCCGCAAACGCTGCGTAGAGGGCTTTGATCTCCCTGACCATGACGCCCAAAGACCACCCATCACTGATGATGTGGTGCATCGTCACCAAGAGCACGTGCTCCTCATCATCAAGCCGCAACAGCGTCGCTCGCAACAGCGGCCCACTCACTAAGTCGAATGGCTTCCTACCTTCCTCTCCGACCACCCTGACCGCCTCCGCCTCCCGCTCCGCTGCCGGCAAAGCGCTCAGGTCGCGGACACTCAGCCGCACCGCCCTCGCCGCCTCGACCACCTGCACCAGTTGCCCTTCCACCTCACTAAGCCTTGTCCGCAGGATTTCATGCCGCCGCACCATCTCGCCGAAGCTCTGCTCCAATACCTCCGTCTTGAGGTCCCCGCTCAACCGCATCGCCGACGACAGATTGTAGGCCGCACTCTCGCGCTGCAATTGATGGAGAAACCACATCCGCTGCTGCGCGAACGAAGCCGGCAAGTCTTCGGCACGCGATGCCCGCTCCAGCCGAGCTATCCGGGTCTGCCCTCGCAGCCCGCTGTGCGCCTCAATCCGGTCGGCCAACTCCGCCACGGTCGGCGACTCGAACAACTCTTTCAACGCGATGTCAGTCTCAAAAGCTGTTCTGATGCGGGAGACGAGCTGGGTAGCCAGCAGCGAGTGTCCACCCAGCTCGAAGAAGTTGTCTGTCACTCCCACTCGCTCGACTCTCAGGAGGTCGCACCAGATGGCGCAGAGAATCTCCTCGACGGGCGTGCGCGCCGCTTCGTAGTGGGCTTCGAGTTGGTGTGGCTCAGGCGCCATCAGTGCCAGTGCCTGGCGATCAATCTTGCCATTCGAGGTTAACGGCATCTTCTCAACTACTATCACCGCAGCAGGCGCCATGTACTCCGGCAACTGCTCTCTGACACCCTGCCTGAGCTCCGCCTCGCTCAACCGCTCGCCACTGCCGGCCACGTAAGCCAACAGCCTCTTCTCCACCCCCTCGCCGCTAACCAGCGCCACCGCCTCGCTCACACACGCCTGCTGCCTGAGAGCTTCCTCCACCTCTCCCAACTCTACCCGGAAGCCCCTCACCTTCACCTGATTATCCGTCCGACCCAGAAACTCCACGCTCCCGTCCGCCAGCCACCGTGCTCTGTCTCCACTGCGGTAGACTCTCTGCCCGCCCATGCGCCCGAACGGGTGAGGAATGAACTTCTCCGCCGTCAACTCCGGCTGGTTCAGATACCCTCTGGCCAACCCGTCCCCACCAATATAGAGATCACCTTCAACGCCGATGGGGAGGACACGCATCCTCTCGTCCAGAATGTAGACTTGTGTGTTCGCTATCGGCCGCCCAATCGGCAACCTGCCGCGCTCGACATCCGCCGCCACTATCGGATGACAGCACGTGAATGTCGTCGCTTCCGTCGGCCCATACCCGTTAATCAGCCGCAAGCCTGGGTGCGCCTCAAGCACGCGTCGTGCGTCCTGCGCCGACAGCACGTCGCCTCCGGCCAGCAGTTGCCGCAAGCTCCCCAGACTCTCCAACTGCTCTTCCACCATCAGGTGAAAGAGTCCTGCCGTCAGCCATAGTGTTGTTATCCCGTAGCGCTCAATGGCCTCGGCCAACTCGCTCAAGGAGGGTTGCTGTGGGGGCATCACGACCAGGCGCGCGCCGTTGAGCAAGGCTCCCCACAACTCGAAGGTCGCAGCATCGAAGGAGACGGGGGCCAGTTGGAGGAAGACCTCGTCCGGGGAGAAGGAGGCGTAGGTGGTCTGAGTGACCAGGCGTGTGACGCCGCGGTGAGGGACGCAGACGCCTTTGGGCTGTCCAGTGGAGCCTGAGGTGTAGATGACGTAGGCCAAGTCAGCAGCACTGACATTGATAGCAAGATTATCTGTGCTCCGCTGAGCAATCTGGGTCCACTCCGAGTCGAGGCAGAGAACCTGCGCGCTATGCGCTGGCAAGTGGTGAACCAGACCTTGTTGTGTCAAGAGCACGGCCGCCTGGGTCTCTTCCAGCATGTACTGTAAGCGTGGCGCCGGGTAGTTGACATCCAGTGGCACGTAGGCAGCCCCGGCTTTGAGCACACCGAGGAGGGCGACGACCATCTCTGTGGAGCGCTCCATCAGGACACCGACCAGCGAGTCCGTGCCGACTCCGAGTGAGCGCAGATGGTGCGCCAGTTGGTTAGCTCTCTCGTTCAACTCTTGATAGGTCAGTTGCACGCCTTGACACTCGACGGCGATGACATCAGGTCGCAGTGCGGCCTGCTGCTCGAACAACTCGTGGACACAAGCTTCCCGCGGATACTCCGTGCTCGTCTGATTCCACTGGACGACCAGTTGTTCCTGCTCAACTGCGCTGAGCAGTGGAATAGTTGCCACCTGCTGCTCGGCATCTCTTGTGAGCGCTTGTAACAGCCGCTCGAAGTGCTCGTGGAAGCGACGGATGGTCTGCTCGTCGAAGAGGTCTGTGCTGTACTCGAACGCCCCACTTATCCCCTCTTCACTCTCGCTGACGCTCAACAGCAGGTCGAACTTGGCCGTCCTGGCCTCTCCACCGAAGCTACTCAGTTGCAATCCGGGTAGGTTGAGCGTCTCGCGCGGTGCATTCTGTAAAGAGAAGGCGACCTGGAACAGCGGCTGGTGACTCAGACTTCTCTCCGGTTGTAACTCCTCGACCAGCTTCTCGAACGGTACATCCTGATGTGCATAGGCCGATAGCGTCACTTCCCGCACTCGCTTGAGTACCTCTCTGAAGCTCGGCTCTCCCGTCAGCTCTGTCCGCAACGCCAAAGTGTTGACGAAGAACCCGATCAACCCTTCGATCTCGCTGCGATTACGGTTGGCTATCGGTGTCCCTACCACCACATCCTCCTGCCCGCTGTAGCGTGACAAGAGCACCTGGAAGGCTGCCAGCAAGGTCATAAACAGTGTGCAACCCTCACGCTGACTTAACTGTTTCAACGAAACTGTCAATTCCGGCGTGAGTGCGAAGGCGTGATGTGCGCCACGATAGCTCTGCACGGCAGGCCGTGGACGATCCGTCGGCAACTCCAGCACGGGCGGCGCTCCCTTGAGCTGCTCCTTCCAATATTCTAACTGCTCGCCGAGCACCTCGCCTGTCAGCCACTCTCTCTGCCAGGCGGCGAAGTCAGCATATTGAATCTCTAACTCTGCCAGCGGCGACTCCTCGCCCGCCGCAAACGCTGCGTAGAGCGCCGACATCTCGCGGATGAAGAGGCCCATTGACCACCCGTCACTGACGATGTGATGCATACAGACCAGCAACACGTGTTCTTCATCATCAAGCCGCAGGAGCGTGGCCCGCAGCAGCGGCCCCTGCGCCAGGTCGAACGCTCGGCGCGTCTCCGCGCTGACGGATTCCTGCGCCTTAGACTGCCGCTCCTCGCCGGACAGGTGCGAGAGGTCAATGAATGGGATGCTGATAGCACCCGGCGGTGAGATGACCTGCACGGGCTGACCATCAACCTCCATGAAACTCGTCCGCAAGACCTCGTGCCGGCGCACGACCTCGCTCAACACCCGCTCCAGCGCACTCACCTCCAGCCGCCCACTCAACCGCAACGCTATCGGAATGTTGTAGGCCGCGCTGCCCGGCTCCAACTGGTCGAGGAACCACAACCGCTGCTGCGCGTACGACAGCCCCAACTCCCCTTCCCGACTCACTCGCCCGATCCGCTCCACTCCGGCCGCTCCGGCCGCTCCAATACTCGCTCGTGTCTCTTTCACCCGCTCAGCTAACTCTTCTATCGTCGGGCGCTCAAACAACTGCTTGAGCCCCACTTCCACTCCCAGCCGCTCTCTGACCTGCGACACTACCTGCGTCGCCAGCAGCGAATGCCCGCCCAACGAGAAGAAGTTGTCACCGACACTCACCCGCTCCACACCCAGCACCCCGCACCAGATAGCACTTAACTCCGCTTCCACCTCGTCGCGTGCTCCCACATACTCCACCCCGCGCTGCTCGCCTGCTGCCTCCCACGGCGGCAGCCCCTCCGGGTTCACCTTCCCGTTCAACGTCAGCGGCATCTTCCGCAGATGGACGTAGACCTCCGGCACTGTCTCCACTAACACTCGCTCCGCCATGTGCCGGCGCAACTCTTCACTATCTATCTCCTGGCGCGAGACGTAGTAGCCGACCAGCACTTCACGCCCGCCTGCGCCTTGCCGCACCAGCACCAGGCTGTCTCTCACGCCCTGGTGGCTATTCAAGGCCGCGCGCAACTCTCCCAACTCCACTCTCACGCCACGGCGTTTGACTTGCTCGTCGCCTCTGCCCAGATACTCCAGCCGCCCGTCGGCCAGCCACCTCGCTCGGTCCCCACTGCGATAGACTCTCTCGTGCTCGACAAACGGGTCTGCGATGAAGCGCTCTTCGGTTAACTCTTCACGGTTGAGGTAGCCCTCGGCCAGCCCGTCTCCTCCGATGTAGAGTTCGCCCTCGACACCCACTGGCACCGCACGCATCCTCGCGTCCAGCACGTAGAGCCGTGTGTTGGCCGCTGGGCGTCCGATCGGCACAGCGACACGCAACTGATCCTGCTCCTCGTAGCGCTGGACGCTGCAACCGACTGTCGCCTCCGTCGGCCCGTACTCGTTGTAGATCTCCACCCTACCGCCGAAGCTCTCCATTACGGCCTCTGCCAACTGTGTCGGCAAGGCTTCCCCTCCGACGATCAGCCGTCGGACTCGGCTCTGACGGTTGTCTCGCTCGGCGATCAGTCGCAGGTGGCTCGGCGTCAGCTTCAGCGCCTCCACCTTGTCCTCACTGAGAATCTGGTCGAGGACGCCTTCTCTGGCCTCGCCGGGGTAGACCAGCAGGCGGCTGCCACTGATGAGTGGGAGGAAGATGGAGGTGACCGTCAGGTCGAAGGCCAGCGAGGAGTAGAGGGCGAAGGATAGTGGTTGACCACACAGGTAAGTGTCAGATGCCCACGAGAGGTAATTGACCAGCGAGCGGTGAGTGATCTGGACGCCTTTGGGTTGGCCCGTCGAGCCAGAAGTGTAGATGACATAAGCTAGTTGCTCGGCAGTCGCTTCACTGACCGAGTTCCCTCTGCTGTGTGAGGAAATCTCTTCCCAATCCGAGTCGAGCAGCACGACCTGCGCAGTGTGCTCAGGCAACTGCTCGACCAGATGTTGCTGCGTCAGTAAGACTGAAGCGGCCGTGTCCTGGAGAATGAAGTTGAGGCGTGCAGATGGATGAGAGGCATCCAGTGGGACGTAGGCGGCACCGGCTTTGAGCACACCTAGCAGAGCGACCACCATCTCGACGGAGCGCTCCATCAGGATGGCGACCAGCGAGTCGGCGCCGACACCGAGCCCGTGCAGATGATATGCTAACTGGTTAGCTCGCTCGTTCAACTCACGATAGGTCAGCTGCACAGCTTCACACTCGACCGCGATGACATCAGGATGAAGCGCTACCTGCTGCTCGAACAACCCGTGGACGCAAGTCTCCTGCGGATACCGCGTGGCAGTCTCATTCCATTGCACCACTATCTGCTCATGCTCAGCCGCAGTCAGCACGTTGATGGCTGAGACCGATTGGTCTGCATCCGATACTACTGCTTGCAGCAGGTGCTCGAAGTGCTCTTGGAATCGACGGATGCTTTGCTCGCCGAAGAGGTCCGTGCTGTACTCGAACGCCCCGCTTATTCCCTCGGTGCTCTCCGTCACGCTCAGCAACAGATCGAACTTTGTCGTCTGGCTCTCGCTCTTCCAAAGTTCCAGTTGCAGTCCGGGCAGGTTGAGCGTCTCGCGCGGCGCGTTCTGTAAAGAGAATGCAACTTGGAACAGAGGTTGGTGACTGAGATTCCGCTCAGGTTGCAACTCCTCAACCAGCTTCTCAAACGGCACGTCCTGATGCCCGTACGCTCCTAGCGTCACCTCACGCACTCGCTTCAGCACTTCCCTGAAACTAGGCTCTCCCGAAAGGTCTGTCCGCAACGCCAGCGTGTTGACGAAGAATCCGATCAGCGGCTCAATCTCGGCACGGTTACGATTCGCAATGGGCGAGCCGACCACGACATCCTCCTGCCCGCTGTAGCGGGACAAGAGCACCTGGAAGGCCGCCAGCAGGGTCATAAAGAGCGTACACCCTTCCCGCTGGCTTAACTCTTTTAACTCTTGACTCAACTCCTCCGTCAGTTTGAAATTCTGTCTCGCACCGCGATAGCTCTGGACAGGTGGACGAGGACGGTCTGTAGGCAACTCCAGCACCGGCGGCGCTCCTTTGAGTTGCTCCTTCCAATACCCCAATTGCTCGCCGAGCACCTCTCCGGTGAGCCACTCTCTCTGCCAGGCCGCGAAGTCTGCGTACTGAATCTCCAACTCTTCTAGCGAGGATTCCTCGCCTGCCGCGAAGGCTTGATAGAGTGCTGACATCTCGCGGATGAAGAGGCCCAAAGACCACCCATCGCTGATGATGTGGTGCATCGTCACTAAGAGCACGTGCTCGTCCTCTACCAGTCGCAGCAACGTCACTCGTAGCAACGGCCCGACGGTCAGGTCGAGGGGCCTGCGCGTCTCGTTGTTGACGAGTAGTTGCGCCTCAGCTTCACGGATTTCGCAGGGAAGTTCGCTCAGGTCGATGAGCGGTAAAACAATCCATTCTGCCGGTGCGACTATCTGCACGGGCTGTCCGTCCGCTTCGGCAAACGTCGTGCGCAAGACCTCGTGGCGTCTGATGATTTCGTTCACGGTTCGCTCAAGCGCGCCGATGTCGAGCCGCCCTTTAAGTGACAGGGTCGTGGGGACGTTGTAGAACGGGGTATCAGGCTCCAGCCGCGTGAGGAACCACAAGCGCTGCTGCGCAAACGACAGCGGAGAGGGGTTCAGCCGAGCGCGTCGGGGAATGAGACTCGACTCCTCGGTTGGCGTCGCTTCTTTCTGAATGTGTTTCAGCAGAAGCGCACGCTTGGCGGGGGTGAGGTTTTTCAGTCGTTCTAAGCGGTCGGTTGTTATCATCTTCTCTTCTCTGCGCACGTATCAGTGCAGTCAATCCAATACTCTCTCTCTGGCGGAACGATTCGAGTACCGGGGCTTCCTTAATGTTTGAAACGACGGTCGCAGGCTTTGCAGCCATCAGGCATCGCGGGCCTGAGCGAAGCGCATTGAGCAAAAAGCAGGGGTAGCTTTCAAGCGGCGATGTCCTGTTCGAGCATGTATAGTTCCCTAGACAATATCTGAAGCAGCAGCGGCTGGCTCGTATTGATAAAGAAGTGGTCGCCGGGGAACATACGCAACGAGAATTGACCGGTGGTTTGCTCGCGCCAGGCGTTGAGGTGCGCGCGGGTCACGTCCACATCCTGTAAGCCGCCAAAGGCTGTGATTGAACAATCAAGTGGAGGCCCGGGCGAATACGCGTAGGTCTCGCAGACCTCGAAATCGGCACGAAGAATGGGCGACATCAGGTTTATCAATTCGGGATGTTCGAGCACCTCTTTCGGAGTACCGTTGAGGAGGCGTAGTTCCTCAAGGAATTCATCTTCGGGCAAGTTATGAATAAAGGAGTCCGTCTCCGCCAACTGCGGAGCACGGCGACCGGAGATGAACAGGTGAACGGGCGCTAAACCATGCTCCCGATGAAGGAGGCGCGCCAACTCGAAGCTGACCAGCGCTCCCATGCTGTGGCCGAAGAAGGCAAACGGTTTGTCCAGCTTGGGGAGCAGGTCTCGCGAAAGGCTCTCCACCAGTTGCGGAAGCCGTTTGATGCAGCCTTCTTTCATTCGCATGCCGCGTCCGGGGATTTGGATGGGGCAGACCTCCACGCTCGGCAGGAGGTCTTTCCAGTGACGATAAACCTGCGCCCCTCCACCGGCATAGGGAAAGCAGAACAGACGCAGGTTTGCGTTCAAGTTCGGGTTGTAGAAAGCCAGCCAGTTCGGCAGACTCGACGGATTCGCAAAACTTTTAATCATAAGCTTTCAGCCCTTAAGTGCCTCGTGCGGGTCGTCCAGAACGCCTGCGCGAGAGATAGTCTCATCAAGTTATTACCGCGCGCTGGCAACGCATTCTTCCAAGGCGGGCGTCGACGACTCTCTTGAGGTGGCCCGCGAGGAATTTAAGTGAAGGTCTTCTTCGACGAGGCCGTAATCCAGTTTGATGAGACGGTCGGCGACGTGAATGTAACGGTCGTCATGGCTGATGACGATGACCGTCTTGCCCTTCGCCTTCAACTCCGGCAGGAGTTCCAGATAGAAGACCTCTTTAAAGTATGGGTCTTGGTCTGCCGCCCATTCGTCGAAAATATAGATGGAGCGATCCTCAAGATAGGAGGTCAGCAGCGCCAGGCGTTTGCGTTGGCCCTGCGACAGTTCCATCGTCGAGAACTTATCGCCCTGCACCTCGACTTTATGGCTGAGTTGAAGTCGTTCGATGTAACCTTGCGCTCGTTGCTCCAGGTTATCCTTGTTCAGGCCGAGCAACTCGAAGAGATGAAAATCCGAGAAGATGGCTGAGAATAACTGCCTGTACTCTTCACGATTCTCTTCAGTGATCGCCTGACCATCAACAAAAATCTCTCCCGTTTCCGGCGTATAGAGGCCGGCGAGCAGTTTGGCGAGCGTGGTTTTGCCGCTGCCGTTTCCGCCCATCAGGAAAACCAGTTCGCCTCTAGTGAACTTCAAATCAATAGGGCCGAGGACGAAGTTATGATCCGTCCCTTCGCGGAAGTAGGCGTGCGTGAGGCTCGACAGATGCACCTGCTCCCACGAAGGCGCAGGGTCGTCATCTCTCTTTTTCGGCGCGCCGAGCGCCTCGGCTGGCGTCAACGACAGACCCAACTCGTCGAATTTCTGTAGCGACATGTTTGCCTGGCTGAAAGTTGTGATGCTGTCCAACACTGCAACCAGCGGCGCTCGCAGGTAGAGCGCTGTGAGCGTGTAGCCGGTCAGGGCCAGCAGGGTGATATTCAGCCACGCGGGCACAACGAACAGCAGGAAACCCATGAAGATGAAGTAGAGACCGAAGCCCCAACTGCCTGAGAGGGCGTATAACTTCCCCGCTTCAACCTGATGATCGCGGTAGGCCAGAGCAGAGGCTTCGAGGCGTTCGCTCAGAAAAGCCTCCTGACGCGAGCGGTGGAGGGTGAGTTCTTTGAGACCACCCGTCAGCGCGCGGAAGTGGTCAAACAATGTGTCCGCCTCGTTACGCGCGCGCTTCCAGACCCGGTCCGCCTTCCGCTTAGGAATCATCAGGCCGAGCATGCCCAGCACCAGAAAGATCACCAGGCCCGAAAGTATGTTCGGAGCTAACCAGCCGAGGTAGACTAGACAGCCGACGACTATAGTCAAGTTGATGCAGAAGAAAGGAAGGTCAAGGAATGCCCTCGTGATGGCCGGAATATCCTGCGTCAGCGTCGCCAGAATGCGGTGGCTGCCGATCTCTTCGAGACGACGTAGAGGGGAGGCGAGCACCTGACGGCACAAGCGCATCCGCAGGTCGAAGATGGCCTGCTGCGAAATCTGGCTGAGGAGAACTCTGGAGGCATAGTTCGAGACGAGCGCCACAAGCACGACTCCCACGAAGCCCCAGATGAGAGCCGGACTCGGGGGCGCATCAGTGCTCAACCGAGCATTAATCAGGGCCATCAGGACAGCGCTACTGCCACCGCTGATAATGCCAACCACTGCGGCGAGGACGATCACGCCTCTTGAGTGCCGCAGGAGAAAATTAGTCAGTCTCATACAAAAACATTCCTTATCTGTGATTGAACTTCGTTGTGTTTCATCTAACTTTAAAGATTGGAACTCGGCCCGGCATGAACGGTTGTCAGCTCACCCGAAACGTATCGGCTCACAAGTTCTCGCCTTCGCCAACCAACAAGCCCTCGGCCTCGCCTTCATCCATCTGTTCCAAGAGGTCCAGCATTTCGTCGAGATTCGTTAAGTCCGCCTGTTCGAGCATCGCGCCTTCCACTACCCCGGCAAAGCTCTCAAGCGTTGGTGAAGCAAACAAATCCCCCAAGGCCAATTTCACCTGAAGCGCCTCTCTAACGCGCGAGATGACCTGTGTAGCTAACAGGGAATGTCCTCCGATTTCGAAGAAATTATCCTCGACGCCCACACGCTCCACCGACAACACCCCTCTCCAAATCCCCGCCACAACCTCTTCCACCTCAGTCCGCGGCCCTATGTACGGCCTCGCTACTTCCGCTCCCCCATCATCCATCAGCGTCAGCGCCCGGCGATCAATCTTGCCATTTGCTGTCAACGGCAGCCGCTCCACTATCACGACTCTCGCCGGCGCCATGTACTCCGGCAACTGCTCTCTGATCCGCTGCCTCAGTTCCGGCCCGCCGATCTGCTCATCATTACCGGCCACAGACACATAAGCCACCAGCCGCTTGTCAACGCCTGTGCCGCTGACCAACACGACCGCCTCGCTCACTCCACCCTGCTGCCGCAGCGCAGCCTCCACCTCTCCCAACTCTACCCGGAAGCCCCTCACCTTCACCTGATTATCCGTCCGACCCAGAAACTCCACGCTCCCGTCCGCTAACCACCGTGCTCTGTCTCCACTGCGATAGAGTCTGGCTCCGCCTGTGCCGCTCAACGGATGCGGAATGAATTGCGCGGCTGTCAACTCCGGCTGGTTCAGATACCCTCTGGCCAACCCATCGCCGCCGATGTAGAGTTCTCCCTCTACACCCACTGGCACTACGCTCAAGCGCTCGTCCAGTATGTACACCTGTGTGTTCGCTATCGGCCGCCCTATCGGCAATCTGCCGCGCTCGACGTCCGCCGCCACTATCGGATGACAGCACGTGAATGTCGTCCCTTCCGTCGGCCCATAGCCATTGATCAGCCTCAGCTCAGGATGTGCCTCCACCACCTTTGCCGCATCCTCCACCGACAGCACGTCGCCTCCGGCCAGCAGTTGCCGCAAGCTCCCCAGACTCTCCAACTGCTCTTCCACCATCAGGTGAAAGAGTCCTGCCGTCAGCCACAAGGTGGTCACACCAGACTCTTGGATGGCCGCGGCCAACTCGCTCAAGGAGGGTTGCTGTGGGGGCATCACGACCAGGCGTGCGCCGTTGAGCAAGGCTCCCCACAACTCGAAGGTCGCAGCATCGAAGGAGACGGGGGCCAGTTGGAGGAAGACCTCGTCGGGAGAGAAGGAGGCGTAGGTGGTCTGAGTGACCAGGCGTGTGACGCCGCGGTGAGGGACGCAGACGCCTTTGGGCTGTCCAGTGGAACCCGAAGTGTAGATGACGTAGGCCAACTGCTCGCTGCTGACAGTGAGCGCAGGGTTCTGCGTGCTCTGCTGAGTGAGTAGTGCTCGCTGAGTCTCGGCATCCAGACAGAGCACCGTGGTGCTGTGCGCTGGCAAGTGCTGAGCCAGACCTTGTTGTGTCAGCAGGACGGTGGCCTGCGATTGCTCCAGCATGTACTGTAAGCGTGGCGCCGGGTAGTTGACATCGAGCGGCACATAGGCAGCCCCGGCTTTGAGCACACCGAGGAGGGCGACGACCATCTCTGTGGAGCGCTCCATCAGGACACCGACCAGCGAGTCCGTGCCGACTCCGAGTGAGCGCAGATGGTGCGCCAGTTGGTTAGCTCTCTCGTTCAACTCCCGATAGGTCAGTTGCACGCCTTGACACTCGACGGCGATGACATCAGGTCGCAGTGCGGCCTGCTGCTCGAACAACTCGTGGACACAAGCTTCCCGCGGATACTCCGTGCTCGTCTGATTCCACTGGACGACCAGTTGTTCCTGCTCAACTGCGCTGAGCAGTGGAATAGTTGCGACCTGCTGCTCAGCATCCGATACTACTTCTTGCAGCAGGTGTTCGAAGTGCTGCTCTAAACGAATGATGGTCTGCTCGTCGAAGAGGTCCGTGCTGTACTCGAACGCTCCGCTCAATCCTTCTCCGCTCTCGCTCATGCTCAGCAGCAGGTCGAACTTGGTCGTCCGGCTCTCGCTCTTCCACAACTCCAGTCGCAAGCCCGGCAACTCCAATCTCTCGCGCGTTGCATTCTGCAAAGCGAACATCACTTGGAAGATTGGCTGATGACTGAGACTGCGCTCGGGCTGTAGCTCTTCGACCAGCTTCTCGAACGGCACGTCCTGATTGGCATATGCCGACAACGTCACATCACGCACGCGCCGCAGCACTTCGCGGAAACTCGGCTCTCCCGAAATGTCTGTCCGCAGCGCCAACGTGTTGACGAA
Source organism: uncultured Acidobacteriota bacterium (assembly GCA_963848875.1). Classification (GTDB taxonomy): domain Bacteria; phylum Acidobacteriota; class Blastocatellia; order Pyrinomonadales; family Pyrinomonadaceae; genus QHXM01. The sequence goes on along the minus strand of CAWKFJ010000003.1, from coordinate 790,548 downwards.
GAACCCGATCAGTGGCTCCACTTCCGCGCGATTACGGTTGGCAATCGGAGTGCCCACCACGACATCCTCCTGCCCGCTGTAGCGTGACAAGAGCATCTGGAAGGCTGCCAGCAAGGTCATAAAGAGCGTGCAACCCTCACGCCGGCTTAACTCTCTGAGGGCCGTCGTCAACTCCTCACAGAGCGTGAAGCTGTGCTGTGCTCCGCGATAGCTCTGGAGAGGTGGACGTGCTCGATCTGCTGGCAACTCCAGCACGGGCGGTGCCCCCTTGAGCTGCTCCTTCCAGTAAGTGAGTTGTTCGTCGAGCACATCACCGGTGAGCCACTCTCTCTGCCAGGCCGCGAAGTCCGCGTACTGAATCTCTAACTCTGCCAGCGGCGACTCCTCGCCCGCCGCAAACGCCGCGTAGAGCGCCGACATCTCACGGATGAAGAGGCCCATTGACCACCCGTCACTGACGATGTGATGCATACAGACCAGCAACACGTGTTCCTCATCATCAAGCCGCAGGAGCGTGGCCCGCAGCAGCGGCCCCTGCGCCAGGTCGAACGCTCGGCGCGTCTCCGCGCTGACGGATTCCTGCGCCTTAGACTGCCGCTCCTCGCCGGACAGGTGCGAGAGGTCAATGAATGGGATGCTGATAGCACCCGGCGGTGAGATGACCTGCACGGGCTGACCATCAACCTCCATGAAACTCGTCCGCAAGACCTCGTGCCGGCGCACGACCTCGCTCAACACCCGCTCCAGCGCACTCACCTCCAGCCGCCCACTCAACCGCAACGCTATCGGAATGTTGTAGGCCGCGCTGCCCGGCTCCAACTGGTCGAGGAACCACAACCGCTGCTGCGCGTACGACAGCCCCAACTCCCCTTCCCGACTCACTCGCCCGATTCGCTCCACTCCGGCCGCTCCGGCCGCTCCAATACTCGCTCGTGTCTCTTTCACCCGCTCAGCTAACTCTTCTATCGTCGGGCGCTCAAACAACTGCTTGAGCCCCACTTCCACCCCCAGCCGCTCCCTGATTTGCGACACTACCTGCGTCGCCAGCAGCGAATGGCCTCCCAACGAGAAGAAGTTCGCCTCCACACTCACCCGCTCCACACCCAGCACCCCGCACCAAATGGCGCTTAACTCCGCTTCCACCTCGTCGCGTGCTCCCACATACTCCGCCCCGCGCTGCTCGCCTGCTGCCTCCCACTCTGGCAGTCCTTCGACGTTGACCTTCCCGTTCAACGTCAACGGCATCTTCCGCAGGTGGACGTAGACCTCCGGCACTGTCTCCACTAACACTCGCTCCGCCATGTGCCGGCGCAACTCTTCACTATCTATCTCCTGGCGCGAGACGTAGTAGCCGACCAGCACTTCACGCCCGCCTGCGCCTTGCCGCACCAGCACCAGGCTGTCTCTCACGCCCTGGTGGCTATTCAAGGCCGCGCGCAACTCTCCCAACTCCACTCTCACGCCACGGCGTTTGACTTGCTCGTCGCCTCTGCCCAGATACTCCAGCCGCCCGTCGGCCAGCCACCTCGCTCGGTCCCCACTGCGATAGACTCTCTCGTGCTCGACAAACGGGTCTGCGATGAAGCGCTCTTCGGTTAACTCTTCACGGTTGAGGTAGCCCTCGGCCAGCCCGTCTCCTCCGATGTAGAGTTCGCCCTCGACACCCACTGGCACCGCACGCATCCTCGCGTCCAGCACGTAGAGCCGTGTGTTGGCCGCTGGGCGTCCGATCGGCACAGCGACACGCAACTGATCCTGCTCCTCGTAGCGCTGGACGCTGCAACCGACTGTCGCCTCCGTCGGCCCGTACTCGTTGTAGATCTCCACCCTACCGCCGAAGCTCTCCATTACGGCCTCTGCCAACTGTGTCGGCAAGGCTTCCCCTCCGACGATCAGCCGTCGGACTCGGCTCTGACGGTTGTCTCGCTCGGCGATCAGTCGCAGGTGGCTCGGCGTCAGCTTCAGCGCCTCCACCTTGTCCTCACTGAGAATCTGGTCGAGGACGCCTTCTCTGGCCTCGCCGGGGTAGACCAGCAGGCGGCTGCCACTGATGAGTGGGAGGAAGATGGAGGTGACCGTCAGGTCGAAGGCCAGCGAGGAGTAGAGGGCGAAGGATAGTGGTTGACCACACAGGTAAGTGTCAGATGCCCACGAGAGGTAATTGACCAGCGAGCGGTGAGTGATCTGGACGCCTTTGGGTTGGCCCGTCGAGCCAGAAGTGTAGATGACATAAGCTAGTTGCTCGGCAGTCGCTTCACTGACCGAGTTCCCTCTGCTGTGTGAGGAAATCTCTTCCCAATCCGAGTCGAGCAGCACGACCTGCGCAGTGTGCTCAGGCAACTGCTCGACCAGATGTTGCTGCGTCAGTAAGACTGAAGCGGCCGTGTCCTGGAGAATGAAGTTGAGGCGTGCAGATGGATGAGAGGCATCCAGTGGGACGTAGGCGGCACCGGCTTTGAGCACACCTAGCAGAGCGACCACCATCTCGACGGAGCGCTCCATCAGGATGGCGACCAGCGAGTCGGCGCCGACACCGAGCCCGTGCAGATGATATGCTAACTGGTTAGCTCGCTCGTTCAACTCACGATAGGTCAGCTGCACAGCTTCACACTCGACCGCGATGACATCAGGATGAAGCGCTACCTGCTGCTCGAACAACCCGTGGACGCAAGTCTCCTGCGGATACCGCGTGGCAGTCTCATTCCATTGCACAACCAGTTGCTCGTGCTCGGCGGCGCTGAGCAGTGGAATAGTTGCGACCTGCTGCTCGGCATCCAATGCTACGGCTTGCAGCAGGTGCTCGAAGTGCTGCTGAAAGCGATTGATGGTCTGCTCGTCGAAGAGGTCCGTGCTGTACTCCCAGCCGCCAGCCAGCCCCTGCCCTTCATTCCAGATATTAAGTAGCAGATCGAACTTGGCCGTCTTTCTCTCTTCACTGAAGGTACTCAATTGCAGTCCGGGAAGTTCCAGGGTCTCATGGGATGCGTTCTGGAGAGCAAGGACAACCTGGAAGACCGGCTGATGACTCAGGCTGCGTTCCGGCTGCAACTCTTCGACCAACTTCTCGAACGGCACGTCCTGATGTGCATAGGCCGAGAGCGTCACTTCCCGCACTCGCTTGAGTACCTCCCTGAAGCTCGGCTCCCCCGACAAGTCTGTCCGCAACGCCAGCGTGTTGACGAAGAACCCGATCAGCGGCTCGACCTCCGCACGGTTACGGTTGGCGATGGGCGTGCCCACCACCACGTCCTCCTGCCCGCTGTAGCGAGAGAGCAACACCTGGAAGGCTGCCAGCAGGGTCATAAAGAGCGTGCAGCCTTCCCGCTGGCTTAACTTTGTCAGCGCCGCCGTTAACTCTTCGGAGAGGAAAAATGACTGTCTCGCCCCCCGATAGCTCTGCACGGCAGGCCGTGGGCGGTCCGTCGGCAGCTCCAGCACGGGCGGCGCTCCTTTGAGCTGCTCCTTCCAGTAAGTGAGTTGTTCGTCGAGCACCTCGCCGGTGAGCCACTCTCTCTGCCAAGCAGCGAAGTCAGCGTACTGAATCTCTAACTCTGCCAGCGGTGACTCCTCGCCCGTCGCAAACGCCGCGTAGAGGGCTTTGATCTCCCTGACCATGACGCCCAAAGACCATCCGTCACTGATGATGTGGTGCATGCAGACCACCAGCATATGTTTCTCTTCATCAAGCCTCAACAGCGTCGTACGCAGCAGCGGCCCCTGCTCCAGGTCGAACGGCTTCCCCGTCTCCTCCACCACAACCCTGGCAGCCTCCGCCTCACGCTCCGCCGCATCCAACCCGCTCAGGTCACGCACGCCGAGCCGCACCGCCCTCGCCGGCTCGACCACCTGCACCAGTTGCCCCTCCACCTCGCTGAACGTCGTCCGCAATATCTCGTGCCGACGAACCATCTCGCACAGGCTCCGCTCCAGCGCCTCCGTATTGAGCGCACCGCTCAACCGCATCGCCGACGACAGATTGTAGGCCGCGCTCCGACGCTCCATCTGGTAGAGGAACCACATCCGCTGCTGCGCGAATGAGGCCGGCAAGTCTTCGCCACGCGAAACACGCTCCAGCCCAGCTATCTGAGTTCGCCCCGGCAGGCCGCCGCCCGCCTCGATTCTCTCGGCCAACTCCGCCACCGTCGGCGACTCAAACAACTCCTTGAGCGCTATCTCCGCCCCGAAGGCCGCCCTGACGCGCGAGACGAGCTGAGTGGCCAACAGAGAGTGTCCGCCCGACTCGAAGAAGTTGTCCGTAATGCCCACTCGCTCTACCCTCAGGAGGTTGCCCCAGATGCCGCAGAGTATCTCCTCGACAGGCGTGCGCGGCGCCTCGTATTGGGATTCGAGGTGGAGTGGCTCAGGCTCTAATAGAGCCAGCGCCCGGCGGTCAATCTTGCCGTTGGGCGTCAAAGGCAGCCGTTGCATGACTATCACCACCGCAGGCGCCATGTGCTCCGGCAACTGCTCTCCGACGCGCTCGCGTATCCCTTTCCCTATGGTCTCTGCGCTTTCCTGCGGCTGTGACTCTTGTGACTCCTCGGCGGCACAGACAACGTAAGCCACAATCCGCTTCTCCACCCCCTCGCCGCTAACCAGCGCCACCGCTTCGCCCACACACGCCTGCTGCCTGAGAGCTTCCTCCACCTCTCCCAACTCTACCCGGAAGCCCCTCACCTTCACCTGGTTATCAGTCCGACCCAGAAACTCCACGCTCCCGTCCGCCAGCCACCGTGCCCTGTCTCCACTGCGATAGAGTCTGGCTCCGCCCATGCGCCCGAACGGGTGAGGAATGAACTTCTCGGCTGTGAGTCCAGGCTCGTTGAGATAGCCTCTGGCCAACCCATCTCCTCCGATGTAGAGTTCTCCCTCTACACCCACTGGCACTACGCTCAAGCGCTCGTCCAGTATGTACACCTGTGTGTTCGCTATCGGCCGCCCTATCGGCAACCTGCCGCGTTCGACGTCCGCCGCCACTATCGGATGACAGCACGTGAATGTCGTCGCTTCCGTCGGCCCATACCCGTTAATCAGCCGCAAGCCTGGGTGCGCCTCAAGCACGCGTCGTGCGTCCTGCGCCGACAGCACGTCGCCTCCGGCCAGCAGTTGCCGCAAGCTCCCCAGACTCTCCAACTGCTCCTCGACCATCAGGTGAAAGAGTCCTGCCGTCAGCCATAGTGTTGTTATCCCGTAGCGCTCAATGGCCTCGGCCAACTCGCTCAAGGAGGGTTGCTGTGGGGGCATCACGACCAGGCGCGCGCCGTTGAGCAAGGCTCCCCACAACTCGAAGGTCGCAGCATCGAAGGAGACGGGGGCCAGTTGGAGGAAGACCTCGTCGGGAGAGAAGGAGGCGTAGGTGGTCTCAGTGACCAGGCGTGTGACGCCGCGGTGAGGGACGCAGACGCCTTTGGGCTGTCCAGTGGAGCCTGAGGTGTAGATGACGTAGGCCAAGTCAGCAGCACTCACGGTGATGGCCGGATTGTCTACGCTATGCCCGGCTATTTGCTCTCTCTCGCGGTGAGCATCTAGAAACACTACTGTGGCGCTGTGTTCGGATAACTGCTCGGCCAGATGCTGTTGTGTCAGGAGGACAGCGGCAGAGGTGTCCTGGAGGATGAAGCCGAGGCGAGCGGGCGGGTGGGAGGCATCCAGTGGGACGTAGGCTGCTCCGGCTTTGAGCACACCTAGCAGAGCGACCACCATCTCGACGGAGCGCTCCATCAGGATGGCGACCAGCGAGTCGACGCCGACACCGAGCCCGTGCAGATGATATGCTAACTGGTTAGCTCGCTCGTTCAACTCTTGATAGGTCAGTTGCACGCCTTGACACTCGACCGCGATGGCATCGGGTGTGCGCTCCACTTGAGCAGCAAACAACTCATGAACGCAAGTCTCCTGCGGATACTCCGTGCTCGTCTCATTCCATTGCACCACTATCTGCTCATGCTCAGCCGCAGTCAGCAGGTTGATGGCCGCCACCTGCTGTTCAGCATCCCTGGTGATGGCTTGCAGCAGGTGCTCGAAGTGCTGCCTTAAACGAATGATGGTCTGCTCGTCGAAGAGGTCCGTGCTGTACTCAAAGACACCACTCAATCCCTCTGCGCTCTCACTGACGCTCAGCAGCAGGTCGAACTTGGTCGTCTGGCTCTCGCTCGGCCACAGCTCCAGTTGCAATCCGGGTAGGTTGAGCGTCTCGCGCGGCGCGTTCTGCAAAGCGAACATGACCTGGAACACCGGCTGGTGACTCAAACTCCGCTCCGGCTGCAACCGTTCCACCAGCTTCTCAAACGGCACGTCCTGATGCCCGTACGCCCCTAGCGTCACCTCGCGCACGCGCCGCAGCACTTCTCTGAAACTAGGCTCTCCCGAAAGGTCTGTCCGCAAGGCCAGCGTGTTGACGAAGAATCCGATCAGCGGCTCAATCTCGGCGCGGTTACGGTTGGCGATGGGAGTGCCCGCCACGACATCCTCCTGCCCGCTGTAGCGGGACAAGAGCACCTGGAAGGCTGCCAGCAGCGTCATAAAGAGCGTACACCCTTCCCGCTGGCTCAACTGCTTTAACTCTTGACTCAACTCTGGCGTCAGCTTGAACTCCTGACGTGCTCCGCGGTAGCTCTGAATGGCAGGCCGTGGGCGATCCGTCGGCAACTCCAACACCGGCGGCGCTCCCGTGAGTTGCTCCTCCCAATATCGCAGTTGCGTGTCGAGCACGTCACCGGTCAGCCATTCTCTCTGCCACGCCGCGAAGTCTGCATATTGAATCTCCAACTCTGCCAGCGGAGACTCCTCGCCTGCCGCAAAGGCCGCGTAGAGCGCCTTGATCTCTCTGACCATCACGCCTAATGACCACCCATCAGAGATGATGTGGTGCATGGTGATGAGCAGCAGGTGCTCTTCCGCCTCCAGCCGCAGCAAGGTGACGCGCAGCAGCGGCCCGGCGGCGAGGTCGAAGGGCAGACGTGCCTCTTGAGCAGCCAGGGTGAGTGCGTGGGCATGGCGCTGCTCATTGGGCAGAGCGGAGAGGTCGGTGAGGGGGATGTGGACGGTGGTTGGCGGCGAGATGAGTTGGACGGGTTGACCATCGACTTCGGCAAACGTCGTGCGCAAGGCTTCGTGCCGGCAGACAATCTCGCTGAGTGATCGCTCCAATACCTGCTGGCAGAATTGTCCGGTGATGCGGATGGTAGCCGCAGTATTGTAAGCCGCACTACCCGGCTCCAACTGGTCGAGGAACCACAACCGCTGCTGCGCGTACGACAGCCCCAACTCCCCTTCCCGACTCACTCGCCCGATTCGCTCCACTCCGGCCGCTCCGGCCGCTCCAATACTCGCTCGTGTCTCTTTCACCCGCTCAGCTAACTCTTCTATCGTCGGGCGCTCAAACAACTGCTTGAGCCCCACTTCCACTCCCAGCCGCTCCCTGACCTGCGACACTACCTGCGTCGCCAGCAGCGAATGCCCGCCCAACGAGAAGAAGTTGTCACCGACACTCACCCGCTCCACACCCAGCACGCTGCTCCAAATGGCACTTAACTCCGCTTCCACCTCGTCGCGTGCTGCCACATACTCCACCCCGCGCTGCTCGCCTGCTGCCTCCCACTCTGGCAGTCCTTCGACGTTGACCTTCCCGTTCAACGTCAACGGCATCTTCCGCAGATGGACGTAGACCTCCGGCACTGTCTCGACAAGCACTCGCTCCGCCATGTGCTGGCGTAACTCCTCGCTCTCGATCTCCTGTCGAGACACGTAGTAGCAGACCAGCACTTCACGCCCGCCTGCGCCTTGCCGCACCAGCACCAGGCTGTCTCTCACGCCCTGGTGGCTATTCAAGGCCGCGCGCAACTCTCCCAACTCCACTCTCACGCCACGGCGTTTGACTTGCTCGTCGCCTCTGCCCAGATACTCCAGCCGCCCGTCGGCCAGCCACCTCGCTCGGTCCCCACTGCGATAGACTCTCTCGTGCTCGACAAACGGGTCTGCGATGAAGCGCTCTTCGGTTAACTCTTCACGGTTGAGGTAGCCCTCGGCCAGCCCGTCTCCTCCGATGTAGAGTTCGCCCTCGACACCCACTGGCACCGCACGCATCCTCGCGTCCAGCACGTAGAGCCGTGTGTTGGCCGCTGGGCGTCCGATCGGCACAGCGACACGCAACTGATCCTGCTCCTCGTAGCGCTGGACGCTGCAACCGACTGTCGCCTCCGTCGGCCCGTACTCGTTGTAGATCTCCACCCTACCGCCGAAGCTCTCCATTACGGCCTCTGCCAACTGTGTCGGCAAGGCTTCCCCTCCGACGATCAGCCGTCGGACTCGGCTCTGACGGTTGTCTCGCTCGGCGATCAGTCGCAGGTGGCTCGGCGTCAGCTTCAGCGCCTCCGCCTTGTCCTCACTGAGAATCTGGTCGAGGACTCCTTCACGGGCCTCGCCGGGGTAGACCAGCAGGCGTGCGCCACTGATGAGTGGGAGGAAGATGGAGGTGACCGTCAGGTCGAAGGCCAGCGAGGAGTAGAGGGCGAAGGATAGAGGTTGACCACACAGGTAAGTGTCAGATGCCCACGAGAGGTAATTGACCAGCGAGCGATGAGCAATCTGGACGCCTTTGGGTTGGCCCGTCGAGCCTGAGGTGTAGATGACGTAGGCTAAGTCAGTGGCGCTGACAGTCAGTGAAGGGTTCTGAATACTCTGCTGATTAATCTGTGCCCTCTGAGCCTCGGCGTCCAGGCAGAGCACGGTGGCGCTGTGTTCGGATAACTGCTCGGCCAGATGCTGTTGTGTCAGGAGGACAGCGGCAGAGGTGTCCTGGAGAATGAAGTTGAGGCGAGCGGGCGGATGTGACGCATCCAGTGGGACGTAGGCTGCTCCGGCTTTGAGCACACCTAGCAGAGCGACCACCATCTCGACGGAGCGCTCCATCAGGATGGCGACCAGTGAGTCAGTGCCGACTCCCAAGACTTGCAGATGGTGCGCCAGTTGGTTAGCTCGCTCGTTCAACTCACGATAGGTCAGCTGCACAGCTTCACACTCGACCGCGATGGCATCGGGTGTGCGTTGGACTTGGGCTTCAAACAACTCATTGAAGCTCTGCTGCGGGTAAGCGCGAGATGTATCATTGAGATCGAAAAGCAGTTGATGCTTTTGATCGGTGGAGAGCATTTCCAGTTCAGAGATTTTCGCATCGGGCGCATCGAGCAGGCCATTCAGAATCCGCTCGTAGTGCTCACCGAATAAGAGAATCGTTGCTCGACTGAAAAGTTGCGGGTTGTAGCGAATTGATGTTGCGACGGCGCTTTCGCTGACCTGAAAGGCGAAAGTAATGTCGTTCTTCAGATGGCTGACGCATTCTCGATTATGCGGATTGTCGAGGATCGCCACCACATCAAGCAACGGCGCGCGATTGGCTGAATACTGAATGTCTAAGAGATCAAGGATTCTGTCAAACGGGTATTTCTGATGAGAATAGGCTTCGGAAATGGTGCTCTTGACTGCCAGCAATAACTGCTTGCTCGTCATCTCCGCGCTAATCTGGTCGCGCAGGATGAGCACCTTGTTAAGGGAAGAGACTCCACTGTAGCGCTCATGGATGGCTGTGCCGATGAGGATGTCCGTGTTGCCCGTGTACTTGTGTAGACAAATCTTCTGCGCCGCGACGAGGGTCGTGAGGATTAGTGATTCGCTTTTCCCGCAAAGTTTAAATAGCTTGCGCGCCGTCTCACCATCCAGGGTGAGGCGGACTTCGTCTTTCTCGCTCGCACAAGCTTCCGGCCTTGCGTAGTCTAGAGGAAGTCCCGTGGCCACAAGTTGACCGGATAATTTCTGTGACCAGTACGCCTTTTCCTTCTGGAGCTTTTTATCGAGAAATTTCAAATTAGTATGACCCATGTTTTCTTAGTATCCGGCGGCAGGAGAAATAGTAACGATGCAAAACTTCATCTACAGGCTTTTGTCGCTGGTCATATTGCACCGTGCCCTCATCTGCTCCGGCATTCAACTCCCTACCGGGCAGTGCTGTTGAGAGGGCAGGTTTTGCACTGGCTGACTGAGGGTCGAATCAAGCGGCTCGCTCCTCGCCTACAAACGGAGCGCCCGCCTGTGCATGTATTCGTCCGGGCCACTCCTGTGCAAAGGTCATGCCAGCCGGGCGACCTCGTTTAAGAGCCTTGTTTGACGGGCTGAGAGGGGCAAAATGATAGCCGGGAGGCCAATGTAGGGCGTTATTATCCTAGTCGGGCGGCAGGTACGCGGGATTCCTCGTGGTAACTCGGCTTTATGAGTAGGTGTCTTTTACCCTAGCTCGCCGTGGCCCTGTTTCACGGTTTCTCGCCCGCACGCTTTGACCGTCCGTCGCGCCGTAAAAATGTCTGGAGCGCGGAGACGAGCACACGTGTGCTCGTCTCCGCGCTCCCTGTGCCGGGACGATCCGTCGTCCGTTCGTCCGGCCTGCAAGTGAAATTGCGCCCTAGAAGGAGAAGCTGCCTTCAAAGTCGGCCACCTCGACGATTTGTTCGAGCGCGAGAACCTCCTCGTCCGTGAGAATCTCCAAATCGTCCAGGCGCGCCTCCGGCTGTTCCACGATGCTCACGAGCAGTCTCTCGAAGTGCCTCTGCATCCGCGAGACTGTGGCATCTTCAAACAGGTCGCGGTTGTATTCGAGCCACCCGACCAGGCCCTCCTCGGTCTCGGCCATGTTCAGCACCAGATCGAACTTCGCCGTTCCGTTATCTACGGATTGAACCTCCAGCGTCAGACCTGAAAGCTCAAGGGGCGGCATGGGGGCATTTTGCAGCGTGAAGACGACTTGAAGGAAAGGTGTTTGTCCGAGGTTACGGCTCAGGTTCAAGTCTTCGACCAGTTTCTCGAATGGCAGGTCCTGGTGAGCGTAAGCGCCGAGCGTGACATCGCGCACTCGCTTGAGCAACTCGCAGAAGGTTGGATTCCCCGAAAAATCGCTCCGCAGCACCAGCGTATTGACGAAAAAGCCGATGAGGTCTTCGATTTCGCCTCTCGTACGATTGGCGATTGGCGTCCCGACGATAATGTCCGCCCGGCTGGTGTAACGATGGAGCAACGTTTTGAAGGCCGCCAAGAGCGTCATAAAGAGCGTCGCTCCCTCTCTGCGACTGAGCGTCTTGAGTTTCTCGGTGAGGTCGCCCGGAAGGCGAACGGGGATGTGCGCTCCGCGGAAACTTGGCGATGCGGGACGCGGGTGATCCGTCGGCAGTTCGAGGGGGGTGAGAGTTCCGCCCAACTGCCGCCGCCAATAAGCCAATTGTGACTCCAGCACGTCGCCCGTGAGCCACTGACGCTGCCAGTGGGCGAAATCGGCGTACTGAAGCGAGCGCTCAGGCAGAGGCGAAGGCAATCCCTTAGAGAACGCTTCGTAGAGCGCCGCCACCTCACGGATGAGCACACCTTTCGACCAATCATCACTGACGATGTGATGCATAGCGAAGAGCAGTACATGCTCTTGCGGGCCGAGCTGCAACAACGTAGCACGCAGCAGCGGGCCACGGCTCAAGTCGAAAGGCCGCTGCGTCTCCTCCACAATACGCGCTTCCACTTCAACTTCACGTTCCGTCACGGGCAGGCCGCTCAGGTCAATGACGGGCAACTCCAAAGATTGCGCCGGGGCTATGACCTGAACCGGTTTTCCTTCTTTCACGGCGAAGGTCGTCCGCAGAGTTTCGTGACGGCGAATCACCTCGTCGAGGCTTTGTTTGAAAGCCGCGACGTTGAATTGGCCCGTTATGCTCAGAATCGTCGGCACGATATAGACAGAGCTATTCGGCATTAACTGATCCAGGAACCAGAGCCGCTGCTGCGCAAAGGAGAGTGGCAAAGCCTCACTTCTCTCGACGCGTTCGATGGGAGGCGCAATATCCTGTGCTGCTCCAATCTTGATGGCGTGTTCGACGCTGAGGCTCAAGCTCGCCACCGTCGGCGACTCGAAGAGGCTGCGCAACGGCAGTTCGATCTGGAACAGCCCGCGGACGCGAGAGATGATCTGTGTGGCGAGCAGCGAGTGCCCTCCGATATCGAAGAAGTTGTCCTCCGCTCCCACTCGCTCCACGCCTAACACCTCTCCCCAGATGCCGGCCATGATCTCTTCGACCGCCGTCTGCGGGGCGACATATCTCTGCCCGCCTTCTTCGCTTTCGCCTCCCACACCCAACAACGCATTCCGATCCACCTTGCCATTGGGCGTCAGGGGCATCGTCTTGACCAACACCACCGCCGCGAGCGCCATGTACTCTGGCAACTGCTTTCCGACGCGCTCGCGTATTCGCCTCCCTCTGGCCTCTGCGCTCTCCTGCTGCTCCTCCTGTGACTCCTCGGCTTCGCACACGACGTAAGCCACCAGCCTCTTCTCGGCTCCCCGCTCCTGCACCAGCGCCACCGCCTCGCTCACATCCGCCTGCTGCCTCAACGCTGCCTCCACCTCTCCCAGCTCGATACGATACCCTCTGATCTTCACCTGGTTGTCAGTGCGGCCCAGAAATTCCACGCTCCCGTCCTCCAGCCAGCGGGCGCGGTCACCTGTGCGGTAGACTCTCTCCCCGCCTGTGCGCCCGAACGGGTGCGGGACGAACTTCTCCGCCGTCAGGTGCGGCTGGTTGAGGTAGCCCCTAGCCAACCCGTCGCCTCCGATGTACAACTCCCCGCCCACGCCGACGGGGAGGACACGCATCTGCTCGTCCAAGATGTAAACTTGTGTGTTCGCTATTGGCCGACCGATGACAGGTGCTTCTATCTCACCCGTGATGCGGCAGACGGTGGTATCCACCGTGCATTCGGTTGGCCCATAGACGTTGTAAAAAGTGATCCACCCACAGTTGGTCAGTAGCCGCCAGGTCGGCTCGTCCAACGCCTCTCCACCCACAAGGACGAGTTTCGGGAATGGTCTACGCAGCTGCGTCAACCCGGCCCCCAGCAGCAGCTTCAACTGTGACGGCGTGCAGTCCAGCACTTCCAACTCCTGCTCCTGCATGAACGCTATTAGCCCTTCACCATCAATCCGTATTTCCTCCGGTATGACGTAGAGAGCGTGCCCACTGAGCAACTGAACAACCTGCTTGACTGAAGAGTCAAAGCTCAACGATGCGTTGACGCTCACCCGCAGAGGTGAACCCTGCCCGGCGTAAACTGACTCTCGCAAACCGGTCACCAGATTGACGACCGAACCGTGCTTAACGCCAGTTCCCTTGGGCCGGCCCGTCGAGCCTGAAGTGTAAATGATGTAGGCTAAGTGCTCAGGGGTGGCTTTGCAGTCCGGCTGCTGCTCGCTCTCATTAGCGATCTCCGGCCAGTGGGAATCAACACAGACGACTCGCGCATTGTGCTCCGGCAACCGCTCAAGCAGTCGCTCCTGTGTCAACAGCATCGGCGCTCCGACATCTTCCAGCATGAAGGCCAACCGCGGCGTCAAATGGGCCGGTTCCAATGGAACGTAAGCCCCTCCGGCCTTGAGGATGCCGAGCAGACCGACAATCGCCTCCACCGAGCGTTCCATGAATAGCACGACCGGCGCATCGGGCGCGACGCCCAGCTTTTGCAGATAGTGAGCTAGCCGATTGGCTCTCTGATTCAACTCCCGAAAGGTGAGCCGCTCGTCTTTGAAGACGACGGCGACGGCTTCCGGCGTGCGCTCAACCTGCTCCTCAAACAACTCGTGTAGACACTGCGTCCTGGGATATTCCCTGCGGGTGTCGTTCCACTGCTCTAGGACTTGTCGCCTCTCTCTTTCACTGAGAACATCCAGTTGAGCGACCCGCACGCGTGGGTTTTCCAGGACGCTCCGTAACACTTCCTCGAATTGAGTAATGTGGCGCTCAATTGTCTCCGCGGTGTAGAAGGCCGGGTCGTAATGAAACGTCAGGCTCAGAGAATCTTCTGTGAGAGCACATGAAAGTCGGAGCTTGAAGCGCTCCGTGCAAGCGTACTTCTGCTGCACCGAAAACCTTACGCCAGCGGCAGACTGAACGAGAGGCCGGCGCTCCGACTCGAAACCGTAGCACAACGCCTGCTCCGCCGGAACTTCAACTCCGGCGGAGGCCAGAAACTCTTCCCATGAGTAGTACTCTTGCCGCTCGTGGGCCTCGCTGACAGACTCATTCAGATGCGCCAGCAGTTCATCAAATTGAATCGTTGCCTCGAAAGCGGATTGCACGAAAGGCCACGTGGCATACAGCCCCATCGCCTCCTGCATCTCCTCATACACTCTGCCGGAACCGAGCACATGAGTGGTAATGACTGTTTGCTTTGTGAGACGCTGAAGCAGGGTTTGCCAGCAGGCCAAGAGGAGGGTCTCGGACGTGACCGCGTACTCGCTTGAGATGGCATCGACCCGCCGCACCAGGTCCGGCCTCAGCTCCAGAGCCAACGCCGCCGGCTCATAGCGAGGAGTCTCGCGAGGCAGCTTTTCCAGAGGCAAGGCAAGAGCAAGAGCATTATCCAATTGCTGTGTGCGCCAGAATTGCTTCTCCGTCTCGCCTTCCTCGCTCTCTAGCAACTCGTTCTGCCATTCGGAAAACTGCACATACTGCACCAACTCTTCGGACGGCTCTCCTCCAATCAGGCATGCCTCGTAAGAGCGACTGATTTCCGGCAGCAGGTTATCGAGCGTCGCCGGGTCGGCGCACAGAGAAGGGAGGGTAGCGATTAAGATATGCCTGTCCTCGGAGAAGCTCAGCAGCGAGAAGCGGGCGAGGGGGCCTTTCTCAAAGTCGAACGGGATCGAACCATCATCGGCCAAGTGCTGTTTCAGGAGCGCTCGTTGCTCGTCCTCGCGCTGGCCGCGTAAATCTACGCTGTGCCAGGAAAGCGAGTCGCCTTCGGCCCCGACCTGCACCGGCACTTTCACGCCGGGCACGTAAGCGAATGTCGTGCTAAAAATCTCGTGTCGCTCGACGACCTTCCCGACGGCCTCTCGCAGAGCCTTCGTCTGCAAGTTGCCTTCGAGCAGAAAGGCGCATTGCGCGCGGTAGGCCGTGCTGTTTTGCTGCAACAACCAGACACGCTTCTGTTGTGGTGATAATCTATAGCCGGCCATTACTTCTTGCTCCACCCTTAATTACTCCCCTTCGTATGCGTGCTCAGGCTCGGCCATTGCCACAACGATTTTTCGAGGCCCGACGAATGCCGCCCGGCCATGTGCGGCAAGAATATTATCCAGCATCAGAATGTCGCCCTTCTGCCACGCGACGGGGAGGCTGCTCTCGCTGTAAGCCTCCTTGATTTCGTTCAACACAGAGGTTTCGATTGGAGAGCCGTCGCCGTAGAAGGCGTTGATGTCTAAAGGAAACTCCTGATCTTCGACCACCGAGAGCAGCGATTCCCTGACTTCCGGCTCAAGGCTCATCACGTGATGAACATGAGCCTGATTGAACCACACCATCTCACCCGTTCGCCGATGGCGGGTTACGGCCTGGCCCACCTGCCACGTCCTCAAGCGGTCGTTTCCCCTCCACTCAAACTTGACTCCGCGCGAGCGGCAGTAAGCCTCGACCGCCTCCCTGCTCTCCGTCTGGAAAACTTTCTGCCAGGGGAGACCCAGCCCGTCGCCGTAGTTTCTGACGTACAACACCTTCTTCTCGATGAACCGTTCCCTCAATTTCGGGTCGAGCATTTGGAAGACTCGACGGCTGTCGGCGATGGGCGTCTCGCCTCCCTGTTGTGCCGGCTGGGCGCAGAAGAACCAGAGCTTGGTCGGCCAGCTATGCGAGTAAGAGAGTTCATTGTGGAGCAGAATCGGTTGCTCGGCGGGATATTCTGTCGAAGTGAAGAGCTGACCGCCGACGCGCGTGCGCGGTGTTGACGGTTCGCTGTAATCCAGCAGTTCCGCCGTGAGCGAACGCACGACTTTCTCGAACATGGGGAGCGCGTCAACTTTGAAATCGCGAAAGAGGATGCCGCCATGATGCGACAGTTTCTCTTCGACGAACTTTCGGTTGCTTTCTGTCCAGAGGGCGAGGTCAACGTCCCTGACTTTTGGCTGCACCACCAGCGGAAGAGCCTGTCCCGGTCGCAAGGGGGCGGTGGTAATCAGTTGCTCCGGCGACACCGTGGGCGGTTTCTGCACCAAACTTTTGAACTTCTTAAAGTTCGACTGCTTGAGTTCTTTCCTTTGCGTAGCCCGCTCCTGTTTTTCCGCTGCGGTCTCGATCTCCAGCGCGTTGATGGGCGTCTCCGGTTGGGTGACAATGCTGTGCAGTAGGGTGTTGAACTGCTTCTGCATCCTGGCAATCGTGTCCGCGTTGAAAAGCTCTGTTCGATAAGTAAAGTAGCCGCTGAGCGCGCCGTCCGCTTCCGTCATGGCGAGCGTCAAATCGAATCTGACTGTTCCACTGTCGAAGGCCAGAGGCTCGGTCGTCAGCCCTTTGAGATCGAAGGAGGGCATCGGAGCATTCTGCAAAATGAAGACCACTTGAAAGAGCGGCGAATGGCTCGTCTTTCGCTCCGGTCTCAGTTCCTCCACTATCTTTTCAAACGGGAGGTCTTGATGAGCGAACGCGCCCAAAGCCACATCACGAACTCGCCCCAGCAACTCGCGAAAGGTTGGAGTTTTTGAAAGATCGGTACGCATCACCAGCATGTTGACGAAAAAGCCGATCAGCCCTTCCGTCTCTTTACGATTGCGGTTGGCGATGTCGGCCCCGACGCTGATCTCCTCCTGCCCGCTGTAGCGATAGAGCAGCACTTGGAAGGCCGCCAGCAACACCATGAACAGCGTGCATCCCTCGCGCTGGCTCAACTCTTTCAATTGACGGCTGAGTCCTTCTTCGATTGTGAACTCATGACGCGCGCCGCTAGAGCTTTGGACGGGCGGGCGCGGTTGGTCGGTCGGCAACTCCAGCACCTGGGCGGCTCCTGCCAACTGCTCTCTCCAGTAGGAAAGTTGCGCGTCGAGCCGTTCGCCCGTGAGCCACTGACGCTGCCAGGCGGCAAAGTCAGGATATTGAATCTCCAACTCTGCGAGCGGAGAACTCCTCCCGCCCAGGAAAGCAGCGTAGAGGGAGGTCAATTCCCCGACCATCACGCCCATAGACCAGCCGTCGGAGATGATGTGATGCATCGTCACTAAGAGCACATGCTCCTGCTCGCCGAGCCGCAGCAACGTCACTCGCAGCAGCGGCCCCTGCGACAGGTCGAAGGGGCGACGTGCCTCCTCGGCTGCCAGGCGCAGGGTTTCTGTCTCACGCTGCCGGTCAGGCAGGTGTGAGAGGTCTCGGAGCGGGAGTCGGACAGCAATCGGTTGGGCGATGACCTGCACGGGCTGGCCTTCGACTTCAGCGAACGTCGTGCGCAGAGACTCGTGACGCCGGACCATCTCGCTGACGGAGCGTTCCATCGCACTGACGCTCAGCGGGCCGTTGAAGCGCAGGTTAGCGGAAATATTGTATGAGGAGTTGCCCGGCTCCAACTGGTCTAGAAACCACAAGCGCTGCTGCGCGTAGGAGAGCGGGCAGGGTCGGGAGCTATCTCTTCTTGGGATGACCTGCGCGCGGGGCGCAGTAATCCCCTTCTTTTTAAGTAAGAGATCAATCAACCGCGCTTTCTCTGCGAGGAGATTGTCCGGCTTGGCAAGGGTCTGACTCATGATGATTATTTTGTGTCCTGCATCTGAGCGTCGAGCAGGCTGTGAAGTTCCGTCTCCGAGAGTAGTTCCACCTGGCTGAGGGTCTCGGCGATCTCCTCGACGATCTCGCGGCTGCCCCACTCCCCGGCGATCTGATTAACCAGACCTTCAACGGTCGGCTGCCGAAACAGGTGACGGAGCGGCAATTCGACGCGGAAGGCTTCACGCAGCCGTGACATTATCTGGGTCGCGAGCAGGGAGTGTCCCCCAAGCTCAAAGAAGTTATCGCTGATTCCGACGCGATCCACCCCCAAAACCTGTGTCCACATTTCTGCTATAACTTGCTCAGCCGTCGTCCGCGGGGCGATGAAGCTGACGGCCAGTTCGGGCCGGACCTGAGTCGGCGCAGGCAGCGCGCGACGATCAACCTTACCGTTCGGCGTCAGCGGTAGCTCATCCATGAGGATGAAAGACGATGGCGTCATGTATTCCGGCAACTTCCGACGGACGATTTCTCGCAAGTCATCGCCCGTGAGAGGCTGTGTCTCATCAGTGACCACGTATGCAACCAGGCGCTTGCCGTTCGCCGCTTCCTCTGTCGCCAGCACCAACGCCTCACGGATTGACCCGTGTTGCCGCAACGCGGCTTCGACCTCGCCCAGCTCTATGCGGTAGCCCCTGATTTTGACCTGATAATCAAGCCGTCCCAGGAACTCTATGCTGCCGTCCGCTAGGTAGCGCGCCAGGTCTCCCGTCTTGTAGAGACGTGTGCCCGCCTCGCCGCCGAACGGGTTCGGGATGAACCGCTCGGCAGTCAACTCCGGGCGCTGCCAATAACCGCGGGCGAGGCCGTCGCCGCCAATGTAGAGTTCGCCCGCCACCCCGACGGGCACGGCTCTCATCTGCTCGTCCAGGATATAAATCTGCGTGTTCGCTATCGGGCGACCGATGGTCGCCCGCCCGACGCCGCTGCGCAGTGCGTGCGTCGTGTAGGTTGTGTCCTCCGACGGGCCGTACAGGTCATTCACTCTCGCGACCTGCTGGTGCTTGTAAATCTGGGCCACCAGTTCGTTTGACAACGGCTCGCCTGCCAGGTTCACCGTCCGCACGCCCTCCGGCAGCGCCCCCGCTCGCACCAACTCGGACATCGCGGAAGGCACCGTGTTGACCAGAGTCACCTCGCGCGCGGCCTTGAGTTCCGGCAACTGTAGCGCGTCCTCAGCCAAAATTACCCGCCCGCCCCAACTGAGCGGCACGTACAACTCGAAGGCAGTGAGGTCGAAGCAGATGGAGGTCGAAGCCAGCACCCCGGCCAACTCGGCGTCGGAGAACTGTTCACGCGCCCAGTACATCAGCACGCAGGCGCTGCGGTGGGTGATGGCGACGCCTTTGGGTCTGCCGGTCGAACCGGAGGTGTAAATCAGGTAGGCCAGGTTCTCACTGACGACCACGCTTTCAGGATTCTCCGTCCTCAGCCTTGCGATCTCCGCCTCTTCGGCATCAATGCAGAACACCTTTGCCGTCAGCGCAGGCAACCGCCCCAGCAGACGCGACTTCGTCAGGACAACCTGCACCCGCGCATCCTCAAGCATGAAGCTCAATCGCTCCGTCGGGTACTCAAGGTCTACAGGCACGTAGGCTCCGCCCGCTTTGAGCACTGCAAGCAGCGACACGACCATCTCCGGCGTGCGCTCCAGCAGAATGCCGACGAACACTTCGGGGCCGACGCCCTGCGCTTTCAGGTGATGCGCCAGTTGGTTAGCCCGCGCGTTCAGTTCGGCGTAGCTGAGGCGTTGATCTTCGTGAACCAGAGCGATGGCGTCCGGCGTGCGCTCAACTTGCGCTTCAAAGAGTTGATGCAAGCACTGCGCGGATGAATAGTCGCGGTGCGTGTCATTCCACTCCACCAACAGTTGTTGGCGTTCTTCCGTTGTCAGCAAAGGCAAATCCGAAAGAGGTTTCGACGGGTCAGCGACAACACCCGCGAGAAGGCTTCGGAAATGTCCTGCCAGCCGATCAATGGTCGCCGCCTCGAACAAGTCGGTGCTGTACTCGATGAACCCGCTCACGCTGCCCGCGCCCGTCTCCGTCAGCAGGAGCACGAGATCGAACTTCGATGTTCCGCTCTCGACGGCGACATGATTCCAGGTCAGGCCCGGGACCGACAGGGACTGCGCCGGAGCATTCTGCAAGGCGAACATCACCTGGAAGATTGGTTGATGACTGAGACTGCGCTCCGGCTGCAACCGTTCCACCAGCTTCTCAAACGGCACGTCCTGATGCCCGTACGCCCCTAGCGTCACCTCGCGCACGCGCCGCAGCACTTCTCTGAAACTAGGCTCTCCCGAAAGGTCTGTCCGCAAGGCCAGCGTGTTGACGAAGAATCCGATCAGCGGCTCAATCTCGGCGCGGTTACGATTCGCAATGGGCGAGCCGACCACGACATCCTCCTGCCCGCTGTAGCGGGACAAGAGCACCTGGAAGGCTGCCAGCAGCGTCATAAAGAGCGTACACCCTTCTCGCTGGCTCAACTGCTTTAACTCTTGACTCAACTCTGGCGTCAGCTTGAACTCCTGACGTGCTCCGCGATAGCTCTGAATGGCAGGCCGTGGACGATCCGTCGGCAACTCCAACACCGGCGGCGCTCCCGTGAGTTGCTTCTGCCAATAGCCTAACTGCTCGTCGAGCACGTCACCGGTCAGCCACTCTCTCTGCCAGGCGGCGAAGTCTGCATATTGAATCTCCAACTCTGCCAGCGGTGACTCCTCCCCAGCAGAGAAGGCCGCGTAGAGCGCCTTGATCTCTCTGACCATCACGCCTAATGACCACCCATCAGAGATGATGTGGTGCATGGTGATGAGCAGCAGGTGCTCTTCCGCCTCCAGCCGCAGCAAGGTGACGCGCAGCAGCGGCCCGGCGGCGAGGTCGAAGGGCAGACGTGCCTCTTGAGCAGCCAGGGTGAGTGCGTGGGCATGGCGCTGGTCATCGGGCAGAGCGGAGAGGTCGGTGAGGGGGATGTGAACAGCGGTTGGCGGCGAGATGAGTTGGACGGGTTGACCATCGACTTCGGCAAACGTCGTGCGCAAGGCTTCGTGCCGGCGCACGATCTCATTAATCGCTCGCCCAAGCGCCTCGAAGTCAATGCGACCATTCAGATGAAGTGCTGTCGGAATGTTGTAGGTTGCATTGCCCGGCTCAAGCTGTTCCAGAAACCACAGGCGTTGCTGTGCATAGGAGAGCGGCAGCCGCCCCTCGCGTGAGACGCGAGCTATCTCGGTAATCGTCGCTGTCGGATTGGCCGCCGACGCCTCCCTGATGCTCTCGGCCAGACCGGCCACCGTTGGCTTCTCGAATACGCGACGAAGCGGCAGTTCCACGCTAAACTCTTTGCGGACGCGCGAAGCCAGCCGTGTAGCCAGCAGAGAATGGCCTCCGAGGTTAAAGAAATTTGCCGTCACGCTTACAGAGCGCGCTCCCAGCATCTCTTGCCAGATTTGCGTGAGCCTGAGTTCCAGCACATCGCGCGGCGCAACGAAGTGCTCCTGCGTTTTGACTCCAGTTAATCCGGGAGAAGGCAGCGCCAGCATGTTGACTTTTCCGTGTGCAGAAAGCGGCAGGGCGTCCAGCAGCGAGATTGACAGAGGCGCCATATATTCCGGCAGCCTCTCTCTGAGATAATCTTTGAGTTGCTCTCCCAGATCGTCCGCGCTCTGATCTCCGACCTCGTCTCTGGCAACGACATAGCCCAACAACTGTTTGCCTCGGTGCTTGTCATCACGAGCGATAACGATGGCCTCCTTCACCGCCTGATGCTGTCGAAGCAACTCCTCGATCTCACCCAGTTCGATGCGGAAGCCGCGCACCTTCACTTGATGATCGCTGCGCCCGATGAAGAGCAAATTTCCATCCGGCAGGCGCCGCACGATGTCGCCGGTTCGGTAGAGACGTGCTCCCGGCTCGCGGCTGAAGGGATCGGGAATGAACCGCTCGGCAGTCAAGTCCGGGCGGTTACCATAACCCCGTGCGAGGCTGACGCCGCCGATGTAAAGCTCGCCGGCGACGCCTATAGGGACGGGCTGAAAGTGACGGTCGAGCAGATAAATCTGCGTGTTCGCAATCGGACGGCCGATGGGGACGGTACGATGGTGGCTCGCGGCGTCGCACTTGAAGGCGGTCACATCGACGGCGGCTTCCGTCGGGCCGTACAGGTTATGCAGTTCGGCATCGACGCCGGCAAAGAACTGTTCCTGTAGCTCGGAAGGCAGAGCTTCGCCGCTACAGATCACGCGCTTGAGTGAACTGCGCCGCACAAGATTCGGCTCTTCGAGAAACGCCCGCAGCATCGAAGGCACAAAATGGAGTGTCGTAATCTGCTCTCGCGCAATCACCTGCGCGAGATACGCGCTGTCCTGATGACCTCCCGGTCGAGCGACGACCAGCCGCGCTCCGACCAGTAAGGGCCAGAAGAACTCCCAGACTGAGACATCGAAGCTGAAAGGAGTCTTTTGCAACACGCTATCTGCCGCATCAAGCTGGAAAGCCTCCTGCATCCAGAGCAGACGATTGCAGATAGCGCGGTGCGTGTTCATCGCCGCTTTGGGCTTGCCGGTCGAGCCGGAGGTGTAGATGACGTAAGCCAGATTCTCAGGCACAAGCGGCGCGGACGGATTGTCAGCACTCTCCTGTGCGAGCGATTCCCGCTCCGCATCCGGGCAGACGACCTGCCCATCGTAGGCAGGCAGCGAATCCAATAAGTTTTGCTGCGTGATGAGCACGGGCACGTGTAAGTCCGCAAGCATAAAGGCGAGGCGCTCCTGCGGGTACGCAGGGTCGAGCGGCAAGTAAGCGCCGCCGGCTTTGAGAATGCCAAACAGGGCGACGACCATTTCAGCCGAACGCTCAAGGCGAACAGCCACGGGCGTATCCGCCGCGACGCCAGAGCGGCGCAAACGGTGCGCCAGACGATTGGCTCTCCGATTCAGTTCCGCATAAGTCAGCCGCTCCTCTTCGAAAACAACCGCTATGCTATCGGGCGTGCGTTTGACCTGTGACTCGAAGAGTTGATGTAGACAAACGTCGTGTGGATAGCTGCGCGCGGTGTCGTTCCATTCCTGCACGATTCGTCGCCGCTCATCCTCCGCCAGCAGCGGCAACAGGGCGATAGACTGTTCGGGGTCAGCGACGATTGATTCGAGCAACGACAGAAAATTGCCGGTCATTCTTTCAACTGTCGCGGCATAGAAGAGGTCTGTTTTGTATTGTAACGTGCCGACGATTTCGCTCTCCCGTTCCGCGAGATTCAGCGATAGATCGAAGCGTGCTGTTTCTTCGTCAATAGCAACAGGACTGAGCTTTAGCCCGGGCAACTCGAAGGGTTCGTCGGGGACGTTCTGCAAAGCGAACATGACCTGGAACAGCGGCTGATGGCCGAGGCTGCGTTCGGGCTGTAACTCTTCGACCAGCTTCTCAAACGGCACGTCCTGATGCCCGTACGCCCCTAGCGTCACCTCGCGCACGCGCCGCAGCACTTCTCTGAAACTAGGCTCTCCCGAAAGGTCTGTCCGCAACGCCAAAGTGTTGACGAAGAATCCGATCAGCCCTTCTATCTCCGCGCGATTACGGTTGGCAATCGGAGTGCCCACCACCACGTCCTCTTGCCCGCTGTAGCGTGACAACAGCACCTGGAAGGCTGCCAGCAGGGTCATAAAGAGCGTGCAGCCTTCATGCTGACTTAACTGTTTCAATGCTACTGCCAATTCCGGCGTGAGCTTGAACTCCTGACGTGCTCCGCGATAACTCTGCACGGCAGGCCGTGGTCGGTCTGTCGGCATCTCCAGTACGGGCGGCGCTCCTGCCAACTGCTCTTTCCAGTAAGTGAGTTGTTCGTCGAGCACCTCTCCGGTGAGCCACTCTCTCTGCCACGCCGCAAAGTCAGCATATTGAATCTCCAACTCTGCGAGCGGAGACTCCTCGCCAGCAGCGAAGGCTGCGTACAGAGCCTTGATCTCCCTGACCATCACACCCAAAGACCACCCATCAGAGATGATGTGATGCATCGTCACTAAGAGGATGTGCTCTTGCTCTGCTAGTCGCAGCAAGCAGCCGCGCAGCAGCGGGCCTGCGGATAAGTTGAAGGGCTGTCGAGAGTGCTCACTGGCGGCGCGTCGGGCCTCTGCCTCTCGCTCATGTGCTGGCAGAAAACTGAGATCGGTGAGTGGAATGTTGATAGCACTTGGAGGTGAGATGAGTTGGACGGGTTGACCATCGACTTCGGCAAACGTCGTGCGCAAGGCTTCGTGGCGACGGACGACCTCACTCAGCGCTTGCCGGAGAGCGTGCGCATCCAGTTGTCCGTTGAGACGAATGGCGATTGAGCCGTTGTAAAAGGAACTGTCCGTTTCAAGCTGGTCGAGGAACCACAGTCGCTGCTGGGCATAGGAGAGCGGACAGAAGTCGGCCTCCTTCCGGCAAGGGATGGATTGGCGTTTCGCAGCCTGCGCGCGCTTTTGCTTGAGTCGCAATTCGAGAAGCGCGCGCTGTTCAAATGTGAGTTCCGAAAGCTTGCCAACAGTTGTGTTCACTTTGCACCGTCCCCCGGTTGAGGCTTTACCCCGCTTGAAGTGCGACCGCCAAATCTGCCTCGGAGAGTTGCAACAACTCCTCTAACATCTGGTTCATCTCTTGATCGTCGGCCTGAGCGATCTGCATTTGAGTTATCGCCAGGGCAAATCCCGCGACGGTCGGCTCTTCAAAGAGCAGGCGGAGCGGCAACTCGATTTGAAAGATTTCGCGGAGCCGGGTGGTCACACGCGTCGCCAGCAGCGAGTGGCCGCCGATCTCGAAAAAGTTGTCGTTGAGGCTCACGCGCTCGACTCCGAGAATCCCGGCCCAAACTTCTGCTACTTGCTGCTCGGTCGGCGTGCGCGGGGCGACGAAGGTTTGCTTCGCGCGCTGCCTGACATCCTCCAGCGTGGGCAACGCACGGTAGTTAATCTTGCCATTGAGCGTGAGCGGCAGCTTCTTCAGGTGGACGAAGATGCTGGGGAGCGTTTCATTGAGAATTGTCGCTGAGAGGAAGTCGCGTAGCTGGCCTGAATCCAGTTCCTGTCGTGAGACGTAATAAGCGACCAGCACGTCCAGGCCGCTCTTGTCTTTGACCATCGCCACCACGCTGTCCCTGACGTGCTGGTGCTGATTCAGGGCATGTCTTATCTCGTTCAGCTCGATGCGGAAGCCGTGGAATTTGACCTGATTATCGGCCCGGCCGACAAACTCGACAGACCCGTCAGGGCGAAAGCGCGCCAGGTCGCCGGTTCGATAGAGCCGTGTTCCCGGACGACTGCTGAAAGGATTGGGGATAAACTTCTCGGCAGTGAAATCCGGCTGAGAGAGATACCCGCGCGACACGCCGGCCCCGCCAATGTACAACTCGCCTAGCGCTCCTGTCGGAACAGGTCGGAGGTCGCCATCCAGCAAGTAAATCTCCGCGTTGGGGATGGGTCGGCCGAGCGGGACGACGGTGGCTCTCTCGCCGATGCGATGTTTCTCGACGTGAAAGGTAACTGCGCCGACGGTGGTTTCCGTCGGGCCATAATGGTTGTAGACTTCACAATCCGGGGCCAGCCGGCGCACAGTTTCCACCAAATCCCAGCGCGACGCTTCGCCGCCCAGGACGAGGCGGCAACGAGGAAGGATTTTTTCCGGCTCAGGCGAGGCCAGCAGCGATTCCAAATGCGACGGAACTATTTTGAGCAGATCAATACGTTGACGGCTAAAGTATTGAGCCATGGCGTCGGGGTCGCTCGCGCGCTCCTGCGCGATGATGTGCAGGCAGCCGCCCAGACAGAGCGCGGGAAAGATAGAGGTATGTCCCAGGTCGGCGGCGAAGGTGGAGACGGTCGCGTAGCTCTCTACCGCCGACAGGTCGAGTCGCTCCTCGACGGCCCTCACGTAGTTGACCAACTGCCGATGCTCGACTAGCACTCCTTTCGGTCTGCCCGTCGAACCGGAAGTGAAAATGACGTAGACCAGATTCTCCGGCGTCGCTCCGCTGCGGGGATTGTCTCGACTCGCGCGCGCGATCTCCTCCCAGTCCGTATCAAGGCAGATGACTTTCGCCGCATGGGCCGGCAGTCCCCCGGCCAACGGCTGCTGTGTCAGCACGGCGAGCGGTTGCACATCTTCCAGGATATAACCGAGACGATCTTTCGGCTGCGCGGGTTCGAGCGGAACGTAAGCGCCCCCGGCCTTCAGAACGGCTAGCATACCGATAATCATCTCGGCAGAGCGTTCGAGACAACTCCCAACCTTGACCTCCGGCCCGACGCCCAGTTTCCTGAGATGGTGCGCTAATTGATTGGCGCGGGCGTTCAGTTCGGCGTAGCTCAGTTGCTCGTCCTCGAAGACGACGGCTATGTCGTCGGGAGTCCGCGCGGCCTGGGCCTCAAACAACTCGTGGATGAGTTGTCCTTGAGGAATTTCCTTCGCCGTGTTGTTACACTCAATCAACAGGCGCTGCCGCTCGGCGGGGCCGACCACTTCAAGATTTCCGATGAACGCCTCGGGGTCGTCAATGGCGCCACCGAGCAGCACGTGAAATTGTTCAGCGAGAATACTGATGGCCTTGCTGCTCAGGAGGGCCGAGTCGTAATGAAAATCAATGTTGAGGGACTGGCCTTTCTCCAGGCAGCACAGCTTCACCTTGAAGCGATCTGAGACGACGTGCTGCCTGTGGAGCACAAACTTCAGAACGTCAGACGATTGCTCCGACGGCCATTCGCCGTACTCGAAGGCAGCCGCAAAGAAACTCTCGGCCAGATTATTTCCCGCCGCGTCGTAGTGCTTCTCCCAGGCGAAATACTCCTGCCACTCGTTAGCCCTGCGGCTCTCTTCGGCGCCCCTTTTGAGGATTTCGCTGAAACGAGAGTCCGCCGCCAGGCGAGAAGTGAGCGGCAGCCACTTGGCAAACAGCCCGACGGCTGCTTCTAACTCCTTGTAGCCTGAGCAGAGATTGCCGATCACGATGTCCGCCTGTCCGGTGTGCCGCCAGAGCAATGTCTGCCAGCACGCTCTCAGGAAGTCGGCGACCGTCACTTCATACTTCGGAAGAATCGCTCTCAATCGAAGGATGAGTCCGTGATCCACCACCAGTTTAAAGTGTGCGGGCGAGAAGTTTGCTTCGTCGGAGAGTTTTTCCTCGAAAGGTAATTTCAGAGAGACGGCGTCGGCGAACCGTTGCTTTTCCCAAAAATCTCTTCCGGCCTGCGCCTCCTCACCTTCGAGCAGTTCGTTCTGCCACTGAGAGAAATCCGCATACTGGAGCGGCTCTTCGGTAGAATCGGCCTCCTCTGTGCCGGCCGAGATCAGCGAGCGGCCGACCTCGCTCATCAGGTTTTTGAGGGCGTTCGCGTCCCCGCACAGGGCGGGCATGGTCACGATCAGGCAATGCCTGGTCGCCGATAGTTGAATGAGACAGAGATGAAGCAGAGGCCCGCGCGTCAGGTCGAACCTGCGCTCGCCTTCCTCCCGCAGTATCTCGTCGAGCGTTGTCTCCTGCTCCTGTGCGGGAGAGCCGCTCAAGTCGGCGCGACGCCAAGCGGGTAGCGAGTCGTCGGCTATGACCTGAGAAGGCACTTTCATGTCGGGCTGGCGGCGAAAAGTCGTGCGCAGGATTTCATGGCGATTGACGACCTTGCCGAAGGCGTCGGCCAGAGCCTCGAATTGAAGCTCGCCTTCAATCAACACTGCGCACTGACTGCGGTAAGCGAGGCTGTCCTGCTGCAACAACCAGACACGTTTCTGTTGCGGGGAAAGCTGGAAGCCTGTGATTATCTCTTGCATGGCTGATCCCAAATAAGCTTTGTTAGGGTTCGCACGACCGATGGTCGCGACCGGGCCGGCCGACCCTCAAGCGCTCAGAAGCGAGAGGGCCGGCGACCGGTGGCACAAGTTGCCCTGAAACGGTGTCTCAATCTCAAGCGGCGTAGCCAGAGCGGGCAAAGCCCACTTGCCCGCCTGCTCGATCACTCTTTGCAGGTATTGCTGTTGCAGACGAGCCTTCTGCTCGCCCGGCACCGAGGCGATCTCCAACGACAGAAGCTTGTGCGCCGACTCCATGAACGTCTTGAAACGTTCGACTGAAATACCCTTGCCGATCAGGTAGGGGATGATCCAAAAATCGAACGACCACTGCGGCAGCCAGAGCGATTCGTCAACGGAGAGGAACATCCTGTCGATGTGATCCATCGCCTCAAGGCTGTCCATCGTCGCGTGCGTCCAGACGAAACCGTCACCTTTAATCTGGTATTTATCTTTCTGGTGGTAAATCGGCGTGCCGGGCTCGCAGTACCACATCTGCGCGCGGTAATAGTCGGGCTTGTTTTCCTTGATGAAGTCAATGGTTTCGTTCACGGTCTCTTCTGTTTCCCCAGGGAAGCCGACAATGAAGGAGCCGAACGTCAGGATTCCGTACTTGCGCAGCAGCTCAATGCCTTTGGCGTACTTCTCAGGCGTCGCCGACTTATTCATGTTCTTCAGGATGGTGGGCGAGCCGGATTCGATTCCGAGGAAGACGCCCTTGCAGCCGCTCTTCGCCATCAACTCGATAGCCTCTTCGTCCGAGTTACTGCACCGGAAGTAAGAGAACCAGTCGAAGTTGTACTTCTTTTCGATCATCAGGCGGCAGATATTCTTGAAGCGCGGCAGCGGCACGTTGAAGGTGTCGTCAATGAAGACGACGTTCTCCACGCCGCCGACGGCACGCATCGAATCGAACTCCTGCTCCAACGTCTCAAGGCTGGCGAGCGACAACGCCCCGGCGCGGGTCGGGTAGTTGCAGAACGAGCACTTGAAGGCGCAACTGCGCGCCGTGCGCGTCTGGACGGTCGGGCCGATGTTCCGCTCGTCATTGGAGAGCTTCCAATCGACGAAATTCTCGTCGAGCGAGTTGTTCTCCACCTTCACCGTCGTGCGCTTGAGCTTCCCGTCTTTCTCGAAGACGATATTGGGCACGTCATCGAGGTCGCCCCCGTTTTTGAGGCATTCGACGATCTCGTAAAGGGTCTGCTCGCCCTGTCCTTCGACGACATAGATGTCAGCGCCGATGTCGTCCACGGCTGCGCGGAAAGCCTCGCCCTCATTGTTGCGCGAGTGATTTGCAATCAGCGGCCCGCCGACGACGATCTTTACCTTGCTATTGTGCTTCCTGATGAATTCAACCATCTCGTTGACCGGCAAATTGACCACGTAGAAGGTGGTGGTGATCGCCACGCAGACCGGGTCCTGCGCCAGGTACTCGACGAGCTTTTCCTGTTCGTGCTGGAAGAGATTGATGTAGCTGGCCCCGACGCCCCTCTTTTTCAGGAAGTTTGTCAGGTAGACGGCGGCGAGGTTCGGGATGTCGCCCGACTTTACTTCGTCCGCGACGAGCGAATTGCCGGAGGTCTTGCGCGCCTCACCGAGGACGTGGTTGAGGAGGCCGACGTAATCCAACTTCTCCCCCGCCAGGTCAACGAAACTGAACTTCAGGTCGCGATACGCTTCAGAGTCTTCGCCATACTTTTTGAGGAAGCTTTCGTATCTCTGAAAAGGAAGCTCATTGTAACCGATTACTACGCAATCAAGTTTCTCACTCATTTCTTCACTCCTTAAAAAATTCTCCGGTCCTATAGATTGGGGAATGTTCCCTTCCGCAACGGCGCCAGAGCGTCATGTAGGTGGAGACAGAGTGCCGAGCCAGTAGGGCCAAAACGTCCTGCTCCAAAGTTATGTTGTTCTTCTGCTTCCATTGCGCGGAACGCGCAGGCAGCACTTTCAGAGGGGAGCAATCGTTGGCGCGCAGATCTGCCAAAGTTAGCGGCCAGGGCACGCTTTCGACAGAGGGCGTCAACCGGCAACGATTGCTCCCGCTTGCATGTTAGTTTCAGCGAAACCGCTGGCTACTCGCACCGCAGACTTATCATCGGGTCGAGTCTGGCGGCCCGGCGCGCGGGGATGAGGCACGCGACCAGCGCCACTAAGGACAGCAAGGCCGAAGTGCCAACCAGCGTGACCAGGTCGGTCGCGCTCACGCCGTAGAGCAGGTTCGACATCAAGCTGCCCGAAGCGACAGCCA
The DNA here is from genome assembly GCA_963848875.1 of uncultured Acidobacteriota bacterium. GTDB lineage: Bacteria > Acidobacteriota > Blastocatellia > Pyrinomonadales > Pyrinomonadaceae > QHXM01. Next base: position 760,867 of record CAWKFJ010000003.1, on the reverse strand, counting down.
GGACGAGACCGATGCCCACTCCGATGAGCACGACGATCATGCCCTGCCTGAGAATCAGCTTCAGCACGTCAGCCTGCCGAGCGCCTAAAGACATGCGAATGCCGATCTCTTTCTGACGCTGTGAGACCGAGTATGAGATGACGCCGTAGATGCCAACCGTGGCGAGCACCAGCGCCACCGCGGCGAAAATGATGAGCAGCACGGTCGTCGCCCGTCGCCCGAAGTTCGCCTCGGTCACTACCTCTCCCATGCTCCTGACGTTGGACACCGGCTGGTCTGCGTCAACGGACAGAATCGCGTTGCGCACCGCCGGGGTACTGCCCTTCGAGTCAGCGTCCGTCCGCACAGCAAACTGCATTTCCGGGAACGGGCTCTGCTGGTATGGCAGGAACATCTCCGGCTTTGGCTCTTGATTGACAGCCGAGTGGCGCACGTCCCCGACCACGCCGACCACCGTCAGCCACGGGCGGGTTGATTGCAGGTTGCCGCGCTTGATTCGTTTACCGAGCGGGTCTTCATTCGGCCAGTACCGCCGCGCCATCGTTTCGTTGATGATAACGACGGGCTGCGCCTGGTCCGTGTCGCGCTCGTTGAACGCCCGCCCGCTCTTGAGAGGGATGCTCATGGCACTGAAATAATCGGAACTGGTCGCGCGATAACCGGCGTACAGCTCGTCGGATGATTGAGCTGCCTGCCCGTCGATGGTGAAGAGCGTGTTCGTGTTTTCTCCGCTCAAAGGGAGGTGGTTGACGATCCCGACCGAACGCACGCCGGGCAGGGCGGCGATTTGTTCGAGCGACTGCCGGTAGAAGGCGGCCGTCTGGTAATTCTCGGCGTACTTCGCCTTCGGAAGAGAGACTTCCATCGTCAGCACGTTGTCGGGCTTGAAACCAAGTTTCACCTCCTGCAACAGCACAAAACTCTTGACCATCAGGCCCGCGCTGACGAGCAGCAAGAGGGCCAGTGCTACCTCGGAGACGATCAGCAGGTTGCGAACCCGGCGACTACCCACGCCTCCCGCCGCCCCTTTGACGACCTCTTTGAGCGTCCCGTTCAAATCGGGCTTGGAGAGCCGCAACGCCGGGGCCAGGCCGCAGAGAACTCCAGCCAGCAGCGAAACGATGATGGTGAAGATCAGTACCGTACCATCAATGGTGATTTCGTCGGCGCGCGGGATGGAAATGCTTCCCGGCAGGCTGGCGAGGAGCACCTTGATGCCGAAGAAGGCGAGCACCAATCCCAGCGCCCCGCCGAGCAGAGAGAGGATAGAGCTTTCGGTGAAGAGTTGCCGGATGATGCGGAAAGGCGTCGCCCCTAGAGCGGAGCGGACGGCTATCTCCTTCTGCCTGGCGGCGGCCCGCGCCAGCAACAAGTTCACGACGTTGGCGCACGCGATCAACAGCACGAAGGCGACCGCCGCAAACAGGATGAGGAAAGCGGGCTTGATGTTGCCGACCGTGTACTCCGAGAGAGAGAGGACGCCGACGCCCCAGCCAGTCTTTCCGTTGGCATTCTTCTCCTGAAGCTGGCGGCCCAGCGTATCCATCTCGACCTGCGCCTGCGCAATCGTCACGTTCGGCTTAAGCCTCGCGACGACGTTCAGGTTATGGGCCGCGCTGTCGTCGGCTCTCGAATCGAAAGCCAGCGGCGTCCAGAGGTCAACTTTCTTTTCAGGAAACTGAAAATCAGGAGGCATCACTCCGACGATGGTGTAGCTTGCGCCGTCTAAGACCAGCGTCTTGCCTTCGATATTCGGGTCGGAGCCGAAGCGTCGCTGCCAGTTGTTGTGACTGAGAATCACTACGCGGTTGTTGCCGGGCTTGTCCTCGTCGGCGGTGAAGCCGCGCCCGACCGCCGGGTTGGCTCCCACCAGGCGGAAGAAGTTGGAAGAGACGCGCGTGCCGGAAATACGCTCCGGCTCAGCCCCGCTCCTCAAGTTGAAGGGCTGCGTGCTGAAGGCCGCGACATCTGAAAACGCGTTGCTCTGCTCCTTCCAGTCAACGAAATTGAAGTAGGAGACCAGGCCGCGCGCGATGCCCGCCTGCGGGTTGGTCTCAAAGAGCATCACGAGGTTGGCGGAGTCTTTCACCGGCAGCGGACGCAGCATGATGGCATTGACGATGCTGAAAGTCGCGGTGTTGGCTCCGATGCCGAGCGCGAGGGCGAACACGGCCAGCAGGGTGACGCCGGGGTTCTTGCCAATCATGCGAACCCCGAAGCGGATGTCTTGCAGCAGTGATCCGGTCATACGGTCGCCACCTCCAGGCTCTCTTCCCGGTCTGCGCCCACGAGGTTTCTCACGATGCAACCGTCGAAGAGATTAATCGTGCGATTGGCGTGCTGCGCGTAACGCGGGTCGTGCGTCACGATGCAGATGGTTGTCCCGTCCCGGTTGAGGTCGTGCAATAGCTGCATGACGGCTTCGCCGTTGCTCGAATCGAGGTTCCCGGTCGGCTCGTCGGCCAGCAGAATCAGGGGCCGCCCCGCGACGGCGCGCGCCACGGCGACGCGCTGCTGCTGGCCGCCCGAAAGCTGGCTCGGCAGATGCTTGGCGCGATGCGCCATGTCAACCTTCTCCAAAGCCTCTGTGACCATCGCCTTCCGCTCTGCCCCGCCGATGCCCCTGTAGGTGAGCGGCAGTTCAACGTTTTCATAGACCGTGAGGTCGCCGATCAGGTTGAAGCTCTGAAAGATGAACCCGATCTCGCGGTTGCGTATGTGCGCACGCTTGGCGAAGGACAGGTCTGCGACGGGCTTGCCGTCGAGCCAGTAATTGCCCGCGCTCGGAGAATCCAGCAGACCGAGAATCGCCAGCAACGTCGACTTCCCGCACCCGGAGGGGCCGGTAATCGAAACGTAGTCTCCGTTCTTAATCTCCAGATTGATGTTTCCCAGCGCGTGGGTTTCCACTTCCTCAGCGAGGAAAACTTTTTTGATACCTTCGAGACGAATCAAGGCTTGATTCTGTTCGCTCATCTTCTCTTCACTCCTTAGAATCTGACACTTCAATTCAATACAATCCGATCGACCGAGTCCCACTGCGACATATCCGATAAAATGAGTTGGTCGCCAGCTTGCAATCCTTCCAAAATTTCCACGGTGTTGACGGCACTACGACCGAGCTTGACCCGGATGCGCACCGCGCTCTTTCCGTCCGCTTCGAGCTTGAACAGGCTGACGGTTTCACCCGCCTGCCCGAAGGCCGGGCGCTGCACGTAGAGCACGTCCGCCAGCCGCTCCAACTCGACCGTGCCGTCCACGCTCAAGTCGGGCCGTGCGCCCGGCGGCAGCGGAGCGTCGAGCGCCACGTCAACCTTCACCGTCCCTTGCTCAACCGCCGGATCAATGCGCACGATGTGCCCCGGAACGACGCCGTTACGCGTGTCGACCGAAACCCGCTGGTCGAGTTGTAAATCCTTCGCCTGTGTTTCGGCGATTCGCAGTTCGGCTTTGAGCTTGCTCGGTTCGACCACTTTGGCTAGATTCGCCCCCGGCGTAATCTGCTGGCCGACCTCGACCTGCAACTGCTGAAGCACCCCGTTGGTCCCGGCTACCACGCGCAAAGCTGCGACCTGGCTGCGCTTGAGACTGAGCAGGGCTCGAAGTTGTGTGACGCGCGCCTGCTGCGCCGCCAGTTGTGCTTGAACCGATTGGGCGTTCACCTCGGTACGCTTCTGCTCAATCCGGTAACGGTTGGCTAACTCCTCGGCCTTCATCTTGGAGAGCTTCAGATTGAGGGCCGGGTAGAGGCCGTCCTTAGCGAGCACTTCGTCCGTCTCGGCCTGAAGCTTGGCCTGCTGGTAATCGGCCTGCACCGAAGCCGCGTTGGCATCCTGCGTCAACCGCTCGCTTTCGAGTCGCACGCGCAGGTTATTGGCGTCGGCTTCGATGGCGCGGACCTGGTACTCAACGTCCATCGCCTCCTGTTGCAACTCGGGGTTGATCAACTCGATGATGACAGTGTCGGCGGTGACGATAGCGCCCGGCTGTTCCAGCACGCGCTCGACGCGACCGCTCGTCGCGGCTGCCACCACACGCACCTCCTCTGGCACGAGCGTGCCCGCGCCGCGAATCTCACGCAGCATCGGGCCGCGCTTGACCGTGCCCGTCAGGACGCCTGAGCGTTCCACGCCCGGCGCAGCAGGTTTCAGGCGCGTTGTGCCATACGCGATCAGCGCCATCACGGCGAGCGTGACGAGGGCGGAAAGCACTATCTTAAGCTGACGCCGGCGAGGTTTTGATTGACGCGGTATGTCCATGTATCACTCTATCTCTTCCGCTCGCGTCCCGTGTCGAGCGGCACTTGATTTTGAAGTCGTTCATCACTCAGGAGCTTTCCTGTGACCCCGAACGGCTTTGCATGGGTCATCAAAGCTCTTCCAAACTGTCAAGTCTGTAGCTTCAGGCTTAGACCTCTCTCGCGCTCCCGGTCGTGCGGGCCATGACTCAGGGGGCCGTGCTGCGCGCCTGGATCACAACGTTGTAGGCGCTGAGGGTCGTCGAGGTGGCGCGTTGCAGGCTCACCAGAGCTTTGTTGTAATCAACCTGCGCTCTCAGTTCTAAATTGCGCGTGGCCGTAAACTGGTTCTCACGCTGGAACAGAAGAAACATCGTCGAGCGTCCCACCTCATATAACTTGCGCTCGGCTTCCAGTTGGGCATCCGCGCTCTGGCGCGCCGAGCGCGCCGTCAGCACGCGCTGGCGCGTGGTCTCGACCGCTTGCACGGCGTTACGCACCTGCACGTCTATGCTCTGCTTCACCGAACGAACCGAGGCATCAATCCGGGAGCGCTCGATTCTCGCGCCCGCCAGGTCGGCCTTCGCCGCCTTGTTGCGTAGTGGAAATTCGATGGTCACGCCGACGGCGACGGTGCGCGCCCCGAAGCCGAACATATTGCGCAGCATCTGGCCGTAACCGCCCACCAGGTTCTGAGGAGTGGCCTGTGTGTTCAGCTGCGTCCCCGAAGCACTCACGCCGCTGACGGGCGACCCGGCGAGGCCGATTGTCGAGAACGACGCCTGAAGATCAATGCGCGGGCGCGTCTGGTTCTGAAAGAAACGGAGGTCAATGTCGTTAATCTGCTCATCAAGCCGCAGGCGGTTAAGCTCGGCTCGATTTTCGTGGGCTGCTTCGAGAGCCGCCTTCAAATCAACGGGATCTGTGTCGAAAGCAGGCTCGTCTATCGGCATCACTTGCGCCGACCAGCGCGGGTCGCTTGAGTCGCGCAGCAGTAATTGCTTGAGACTGTTCTCCGCCACGGAGACGTTCTGCGAAGCGAGCAGAACTTCCGCCTGGCGGTTGTAAAGCTCGGTCTCCACTTCAGTTCGTTCGAGCGGCGCGTGCGCGCCGGAGAGAATGCTTGCTTCAACGCGCCGTAAATTTTCGCGCGCCAGATTTAGATTAGCGGCGCGGTGCTGTTGATTTCGCAAAGCGAAGACCAGTTCCCAGTAGGCGCTCTGGACATCAGCGATGACTTCTATCGTCTGTCGCCGGAAGTCGGCGTCGGACTGCCCGAGCCGCCTGCGCTGAATCTGAATCAGGCGGCGGGTGCTATCAATCGAACGGTCGCGCAGCAAAGGCTGCGTGAAGGTCACGCCGAAGGCGGACGAATAAACCGGGTTCAGTTGATTGTAAATCGCGTTCGTCGTCCGGCGGTTATTGTTGAAAAATAATTCATACTGCCCGCCGCCGCGGCTGAAACGCTTGAGGACGGACTGGTTGATCTGAAAATCAGTTTGCACGACCGAGCCGCTTTTGTCCGACCCGCCGAGCGAGCTTTCCTGCGGAGAGGTTGAGCTTCGGAATTCGGGCGTCGCGCGGAAGACGGGTTCGTAGACCCCCTCCAAAGAGCGCAGTGAGGATTCGGCCAGACCGACTACCTGACGCGCCACTTCAATATCGTTGTTATTCTCCAGCGTCAGACGAACGGCTTCGTTCAGCGTTAGCGGGAGCGTGTTATCAACGTCCACGCCGGGGCGCGCCAGGGAAGGCAGCGAAGTCGAAGGCGGCTCGACCGGGCTCGATGCGGGGCTCTTCGGCTCCGTGCTGCCGTTGTTTGCGCCTGCCGAGGGCGACACGTTTACGTCACCATTGGCAAGCGAGATTTCGTTTGCCGTCTGCGCGGAAGGAGCGAGGTCCGTGCCCGACTTAACTTGCAGAGCTTGACCGTTGACGCTCTCAGACATCGCGGCGCAGAGAATCACCAAGCTCAGTGTCAGCAGCCAAACGGAATTGAGCGCCCCTTTGCGGCGACTCGGCGCGGCAAGATGATCCGCACCGCGCGACGCACTCGCGGCCCCCTGGGCCTCCGAGTCGGCGTCCTCTTTTTTTCCGCGCTTAAACATTGAACTTATCCTTCAGGGTTTATGGTTGAGCCGGTCTGCCGCATCATTTATGGTTGCGCGCAGTCTCTTTCACATTCTTCTATTGATTACCGAACGGGCATTTGTTGCTGGGTGGCTATGGCGCTGTAAGGCATTGAGGCCCGAGCCGGAGCGCGTCTGGCAGGATCGCCAGTAACACTGGAACTGTCGAAGCATCTAGTTATCCTGACTCGCGCAGGAAGTAGACCGTCCGTCCGTCAAGGGTCTGGCGTTCATCCACCACTTCGGCTTCCGTCAATTGCTTGAGGGCTTGCTGGACGACCGCCGGTGACGTGTTCGCCTGCCGGCACATCACCCACCAGGTCGCAATGCTCTCAAGGCTCGCGCCGCTGCCAGCGTTCTCTTTTAAAAACTCAGAAATATCTTTCGTGACCGTGTCGTCGTCTTTCATTAGATTCACCTACGTTCAAACCTTCCCCGGTCTAAGGCTTTGTCCCTGAGCAAAGGTCGTGCCAGGACAGAGGAGCGGCTAACAGCAAGCATTCACGCGTATCTGCCCTCTACCTTGCACCGCCCGCGCCTACAACTAGGGTATCCTTGCCCTACTATCGCTCTGCCTGCGCCCACCAACCGGTAGCCGTCCGCACTGTGCAAACCTCTCAAGATTCGGCGCCCTCGACGCATCGCGGGCGCACGCGGGCGCTCATCGCCGCCTCTTTGCTGGCTTGCGGAAGAGTATGTTGCTATCGGAACAGGGAGAGAGAAGAGACAAAGACAGAGTCGTCGGTCTAGGGCGCTTTTATCCTAGAAGCGTGTTGATATGCCGGATTCACCCTCGTTGATATGGTAGATTCAACCCACTTCGCTGCTCGGGCATCCGCACCCGCGTCGGCCCCTGGCCTCTCCTTAGACTGGCCGCAAGAGACGGAGCCTCGGGGGCTCCGACCCTCACGCATGTTCTCTCGCCGGGAGTGGATGCGGCGCTGGCGAGGCCGCCCTAAAAGAATGAACCTGGCTCATAGGCCAGGTTCAATGCGCGGAGGCGGTTGCGGGTGGTATGTGGGGTATGAAAATTCTGATGGAAGAAGTAGGGTAGCAGTTAACGAGGGGGGAACTTAGATAGCTTCCGCGACTTGCATGTTCATAAAACCTCTCTCATACGGAGTGGTGAGATCATGTTTCTTCAATAATTCAAAGAAGGAGCGCCGATCCTTCTTGGCGGCGCGCGCCGCCCTGCTGATATTCCCATCGCAGGCAGCGACTATGTCGCTCAGATAGCTGCGCTCAAAGGTCTCTATGACCCGCGCCTTGGCAACCTTAAAAGATTCCTGAACGGAGGGGGCGGGCGCTTCCTGTTCGGGGACATCGGTCGAGAGATGAATGTCGCGCGCGCGCAGCACCGGCCCGTCGGCCAGAATCACAGCCTGGCGGATGGCGTTCTCCAATTCGCGGACGTTGCCCGGCCACGAATGAGAATTCAGCTTTTGAACCGCATCGTGGGCAAAGCGCATGATGGGCCGGTTATATTCACACGCTGACGTGGTCAAAAAGTGGGAGGCGATCAGCATGATATCTTCCCGGCGCTCAGAGAGGAGGGGCAGGTTCAAGGTAATCACCTTGAGGCGATAGTAAAGGTCTTCACGGAATGCCTGCTCCCGGACCTTGCGCAAAAGATTCTGATTGCTGGCGGCGAGAATCCGCGTGTTCGCCTGGCGATATTGTGAAGCGCCCAGGGGTCTGTACTGCCGATCTTGCAGGAAACGCAGGAGCTTGACTTGCGCCGCAGGCGGCAGCGAGTCCACCTCGTCGAGGAACAGTGTTCCGCCTTCGGCTTCGGCGATCAACCCACGCCGCGACTTGCGCGCATCGGTAAACGCCCCCGGCTCGTGGCCGAACATCTCATTCTCAAACAACTCGGCGGGGATCGAACCGCAGTTGATGGGGATGAAAGGTTTGTTCGCGCGCGGACTGAGGTAATGAATGGCCCGCGCGCACATCTCCTTACCCGTGCCGGTCTCACCCGACAATAACACCGGCGCGTCGCAACTCGCCACGCGTGGTATTTTTTCTATCGTCGCAAGGAAGCTGGGGGCTTTGCCGATAAACTGGCGCATGCCGAAATGCGAAATCAGTTTGACCTTGATCTGCTCTAACTCGTCCTGCTTTTCGCTGATAGCTCGCATCAGACGGCGCACCCGTAAGCGGACATCTGACATATTTAGCGGCTCAAGCAAAAAGTCATCAACTTCGGGGAGATGTTGGTCTTTGTCGCACTGGGATTTTTTTAGGTAGAGGATGACGGGGATTTCCGGCGCTCCGGTTCGAGCGCGAGCGAAGCACGTCCAAGACCGGAGTCAAATCGTCTTCGGCGCTGCCGAGGAAAAGGAGTTTCGTCCGCGGTTGGTCTAAAGCAGGCTCAATGCCATCAGTCCCCGTAAAAACGGAGCAATTATGACCATCCAGCGCGAGGCCCTCAAGCAACTCCTGTAGCTGCTCGGGCTGAAAAGCGTCAGACATAATCTGAACGGTATCGCGCGCGACAGAAGGTGGCGATTTTTTGTGACCCTGCTTGCTGGAATCGAACGTGCGAGTCATCCTTATATCTATTCCTTTCCCTGACTGGCAGGCAGACGGCTAACAAATAATTGCTTAAACAAGCACCTTAAACTACAATCCGGGGGTGTCGGCTGGCTGTTCACTGCCTCATTTCGCTTCAGCGCATGACGTGCGCTCATTCATTAGAGGTATATAATATTGAAAAGATAGCTTGGAAGTCTTGAAAAGAAGGCAAAATATTCAGCAAATTGGCCTTAAATAATTCTCAAATCATTCTCAAAGTCGGTTCAACTTCTCACCGTTATGGACGTAAAGCCCCGGCCTATCTACGAATTTGGCCCCTTCCGCTTGGAAGTTGCAGAGCATAAATTGCTGCACGGCACTGAGCCTGTCGCGCTGACCGCCAAGGCTTTCGAGACACTGGTGGTGCTCGTTCAGAACAGCGAACGCCTGGTCGAAAAAGGCGAGTTAATTAAGAGAGTCTGGCCGGATATCTTTGTTGATGAAAACACGCTGACGCAGAATATCTTCACCGTGAGAAAGGCTTTAGGCGTTTACGATAGCAGTCGTCAATATATCGAAACCGTTCCCCGCAGAGGTTATCGCTTTTTGGTCAGGGCGCGGGAGGTTTCGCAGCAGTCCCTTATCGCCGCCGAGCAAAAGCAGACGGACAGGCACGGCCTCGCCAGCGGAGGGCTGGCCGGCGTCCCCGACCAAAGCTCAATCTCACTGGGGGTGCTGCCGCTGGTCAACGTCAGTGCCGATCCGAACATAGACTATCTCTGCGAGGGCATCACCGACAGCCTTATCAATAACCTCTCACAACTGCCGCAACTACGCGTCGTTTCACGCAGCATCGTCTTCCGTTATCAAGGAAGCGAAATCGACCCCAGAGAGGTTGGAAAAGAGTTGGGCGTGAAAGCAGTGCTCTTGGGGAGGGTGCAGATGATCGGCGATAACCTGGCAGTTAGAACGGAACTGGTTGATGTGGCGGGCGGTTGGCAGATCTGGGGGGGGCAGTACAACCGCAAGCTCTCCGATATTTTCGAGGTACAAGAGGACATTGCCCAACAGATTTTTGAAAAATTGCAGTTGAAGTTGATAGGCGCAGAGCAGCGACCGCAACTATTCACCAGGCACACAGAAAACATCGAAGCCTATCAACTTTATTTAAAAGGCCGCTATTACTGGAACAAGAGAAACGGAGAAGGTTACAGGATAGCCCTGGACTGCTTTAAACAGGCAATTGAGACTGACCCACGTTACGCGCTGGCTTACACGGGCCTGGCCGACGCATACGCGCTGCAAGCGAGCGCGTTCTACGGCCTGGAGATGCCGAGAAAGATCATCCCTAAAGCTAAAGCAGCGGTTCTCAAGGCGCTGGAATTAAATGACAGGCTCGCAGAAGCCCATACCTCCCTGGCGTACATCAGGCTCAGTTATGATTGGGATTTGCGGGGTGCGGAAGAATCTTTCAAACGTGCGATTGAATTGAAGCCGAATTACGCATACGCTCATCACTGGTACGCGCACTACCTGATGGCGGTGGGCAGGTTTGATGAATCTTTGTCCTCGTGTAAACGTGCGCTGGAACTCGAACCCTTCGACCCCATCCTCAATTTACATATCGGGTGGTACTACCTCTACGCCCGTGAGTATGACAACGCGATTGACCAGCTAAGGGAAGTGGTTGAGTTAACCCCCGACTTCTATCCGGCGCACTTTTTGCTCGGCATGGCTTACGCTAAACAGGAAAGATTCCAAGAGGCCCTTGCCGAATTTCAAACGGCGGAGTTGATAGAGGATTGCCCGCCCCTTCTGGGATTTGTGGGGTATGCTCATGCGCTGGCCGGAGAGCGGGACAAGGCATTGCAGGTTCTTAACATGCTGACGGAAAAGAGCAAACACCGTTACGTTCCACCCTACTGCTGGGCGGTGATTTATATTGCCCTTCAAGATGCAGATAAAGCCTTCGAGTACCTTAACAAAGCTTACGAAGATCGTTCCGAGTGGATGATCTGGCTTAATATCAACCCGGAACTTGACAGCCTGCGCGCGGACCCAAGATTTGCAGACCTCCAAAGGCGCATCGGCCTCCCGCAATGATGAGCGCCAAGCTCCGGGTTCCGGCTAGAGACTCAATCAAATCGCCCTGAGCGATTCTCACCTGAAATACTTTTCTCGTCCGTTTACCCTTGCCACTGCCAGCAGCTGAGACGCCAATCGTGGCCCTCTACGGCAATCGCGGCGGCGTAATCACCGCCGGGCTGTAACTCCCGCAATGACCAACGCGAAGCCTCCTGCGGATCGTTAATGTTTCTCACCAGCCTCGCCGGTTCGTCCGGTGCGAAAGACACGTCGAATTGATCCAGGGGCATTGACAGTCCCTCGCCGCGCGCCTTTATGTAAGCCTCTTTACGCGTCCAACAGTTGAAGAAGGCTTGGGTTTGCGCCGCAGGCGGGAGCGAGCGGAGCACCGTCACTTCTCGGGGTGAGAAGTAGTTTGCGGCGATTCCCAGCCCGTCGAAATCTTCACGCAGACGCTCGATGTCTATCCCCAGTTCCCGCTCACGCGCGAAGGCGTAGAGGGCCAGCCCACCGGAATGCGAGAGATTGAAACGTAGGCCCTCGCCCGCCGTCGAGCCGGTCAAAGAAGGTTTGCCGAAGTACGTTGTGGCAAAACGCAAACATTCGGGCCTCTCCGCCAGGTAACGTCCGAGAATATTCCTGAGCGCTGCGCGCGCTATGACGAAGTGGTTGGAATCCCTCGTAAAGTGAAACCGGGCCGAGCGATCAAGCTCGTCGGGGCTTAAAGTTTCACGAAAAGCCTCGACCCGCTCCCGCTCCTGGTCTAAAGCAACGCGCCAGACGTGTACCTCGTCTCCGCTCAGAGACGGGCGGGCAGGCCCGGTGCGCCAGACATCAGAGGCAAACGACATAATCATTTAAATCGGCCAAGCCGAGCAGGATAAGGAGGATTTCGCGCTCGCTCGGTCGGCCTGAGCGGGGGACATCTGCTGGCGGGATGATTACGGATTAAGAGGGGCAGGCGGCGCTCGGAGCGCCCGCGTCAGCCTGCTGGCTGCGCGGAATAACCTCAGCCGTTGGCCTCCTTGCGTGGCCGCTCTCAGAATCAATGAAGACCGGCTCTGGCCGCATTAGCTCTCACCTGAAGCATCCTCTTCCATCTTCTTTCTCAGGCTCAGCGGACGCATGTCAGTCCATATCTCTTTGATATAGGCGAGGCACTCCTCTTTGGTCCCGGTCTTCCCGGCATCGTTCCAGCCGAGAGCGTTTTCTCGATCAGCAGGCCAGATCGAATATTGCTCTTCGGTATTGACGACGACTTTGTAGATTGTGGTGTCTTCGCGTTCGTCTTTGCTCATAAAGATTTTCCGGTTTGAGATTTTAACCAGCTTTTTTGCAGGATAATGGGTCAACTACGCAATTGCAAGCAGATTATCTCTCTCCAACACTGCGGCTCAAACGAGACTCCGCAGGTCGCCATAGGGTGAAAATGCCCTAGCCCCTAGCGCCCGAATTTCAGCTAATTTGGCTGTCGGATAGGCTCGCGACCTTATAAAACGCATAAATATGCCCTAGCGCCGGAGGGTTCAATAGAGGGTGGGCCAAAAATATGAGGATTTTTGTGGTCAGCCGACGTGGCATTAAGCTTGCAGATATTTCATAGGAAACTTCTATGCGTCAGTTGGCTTCACCGAAGAGACTGATGATTGAGAAAAACGGCACGACTCACGTCGACAATCAATTATTGAATTACCAAGCTACTTACCTTTGTCCCGCTGCTGGCCGGACAATCTTTGACATTGAGGAGCAATCTCTCAGGACTCAAATGACAGACGATAACAAAATTGCAGAAGAGATTTTGGATTACTTACAAGAGCACCCGGAGGCGGCGGACACACTCGAAGGCATCACCACATGGTGGGTGCAATCGCAAACGGTGCGCGAATCCGTCGATACAGTCTATCGGGCTCTTAAGGAATTGAAAGCCTCGGGCCTGGTGATCGAGCGCAGAGACTCTGATGGTAAAACTCTGTACTTCTTAAGTCGGAGTTGATGAAGACATGGCTCAGCCTTCAACCTTGAATGAAATCCTCCGCCTGCGGGCGTCGCAGCAGCCGACACGCCTGGCCTACACCTATCTTGCCGAAGGTGATGAGGGGCGGGCTTCACTGACGTATGCCGAGTTGGAGCGCAGGGCGCGGTCCATTGGCACGGCGCTGCAAGGCTTGAAGGCGCAGAATGAGCGCGCTTTATTGCTCTACCCGGCGGGGCTTGATTTCGTCGCGGCGTTCTTCGGCTGCCTCTATAGCGGCGTGATTGCCATCCCGGCCTACCCGCCGCACCCGGCGCGACCGCAGTTGACGCTCCCCAGATTGCGAGCCATCGTCGCCGACGCGCAGGCCAGCATCGTGCTCACGACCTCGAAGATTCTTTCCAAGATTGCCCCGCTGTTTGCCGAGGAAGCTGAGTTAAGGCAGTTGGTGTGGCTTGACACCGAGGAGACCGACGGCGCGCTGGCCGACGAGTGGCGCGAGCCTGAGTTGTCCGGTCAGAGCCTGGCATTCCTACAGTACACTTCAGGCTCGACGAGCGCGCCGAAAGGCGTCATGGTCAGCCATCAAAACCTGCTTCACAACTCTGCCTACATCCACCACGGGTTCGAGCATACGCCGGAGAGCGTCGGGGTCACATGGCTTCCGTCCTACCATGACATGGGCTTGATTGACGGCATCATCCAGCCTTTGTACGCGGGCTTTCCGTGCTACCTGATGTCTCCGGCTTTCTTCCTACAGCGCCCCTTGCGCTGGCTTCAGGCCATCTCGCACTACCGGGCGACGCACAGCGGCGGCCCTAACTTCGCCTACGAGCTTTGTGCGCGCAAGATTAACGCAGAACAGCGCGCCGGCCTCGACCTGAGCAGTTGGAGTGTGGCCTACAACGGGGCCGAGCCGATTCGTCGGGAGACCCTGCACAGGTTCGCTGAAGCCTTCGCGCCCTGCGGTTTTCGCCCGACGGCTTTTTACCCGGCCTACGGTCTGGCCGAGGCGACTCTCAAGGTCGCGGGCGGAAGAAAAGAGGCATTACCCGTGACCTGCACGGTGCAGTCTTCGACCTTAGAGCAGAACCTTGCCGTCGAAGTCTCTGCGGCGGGCGATGGGCCGGACGTTAAAACGCTTGTCGGAAGCGGAGAAGTCACCCTGGGCACGAAAGTCGTCATCGTTGATCCCTCCAGTTTGACGCAATGCGCTCCGGGGCGAGTCGGCGAGGTGTGGGTTTCCGGCCCCGGCGTGGCCCGAGGCTACTGGAATCGCCCGGAACTGACCGAGCAAACATTTCAGGCTCATCTGGCAGATACGGGGGAAGGACCGTTTCTACGCACGGGCGACACCGGGTTCTTCAAGGACGGCGAGCTATTCGTCACGGGTCGTCTCAAAGACCTCATCATCATCGGCGGGCGCAACCACTATCCGCAGGACATCGAACTGCTTGTGGAGCAAAGCCACGCGGCGCTGCGCTCCGGCGCCGTTGCGGCCTTCTCGGTTGAGGTGAACGGCGAAGAACAACTGATCATCGCGGCAGAGGTAGACCACCGTTACAAGGCCGCCGCTGACGAAGCACAGGCGGCACACAAAGCTACCTCGCAGCCGAGGTCGTCATTAGATTTGAAGTCGGTGACGCGCGCCGTACGGTGTGCCGTTGCTGATTACTATGGCATTCAGGTGCATGCCCTGGCGCTGCTCAGAACCGGAACCATTCCCAAGACTTCAAGCGGCAAGATTCGCCGCCAGGCTTGCCGGAATAATTTCTTAACTGATTCTCTGGAGTGTCTGATGGCGACTTAACATTCGGCCCTCCTTCTCTAACGATGCAGACACAGCCTTTCGCACAATATCAAGCCGCCGAAGCTCTTGAGCGTCACCTGGGCGACCCATTCGCCGGGGCGGGCGTGTTCTCTTTCAAGAACGCCGTCGCGCTCGACGAGTTCGACCAGTACCCGGAGGAAGCCTGCAAGCTGCTCGACAGTTGGAACGTCTTTGACTACTACATTCCTTCCGAGGTTGGAGGGAAGCTCAGATCATTTGAAGAGTTCGTCGCCGTTCTCAGAGCCATCGCCCGCCGCGACCTGACCGTCGCGATAGCGCACGGCAAGACCTATCTAGGCGCGGTGGCGGCATGGGTCGGCGGCTCGAATGAACAGCAGCGGCGGCTGGCGGGCATCATCAAGAGCGGCCGCCAGGTCGCGCTCGGCCTCACGGAAAAATCACACGGCAGTGACCTGCTCGCTTCCGAAGTTACAGCCGAAAAGGTCGCCGAAGGTTTCCTGCTTTCCGGTGAGAAGTGGCTCGTCAACAACGCCACGCGCGGCGACGCCCTGACGGTCTTTGCCAAGACTGGCAAATCGGGCGACCCGCGCGGCTTCTCGCTGTTTCTGGTCGAGAAGAATAGCGACCGACACACATCGCTGCCCAAAATCAAGACTCACGGGATACGCGGCGCTGACATCAGCGGTATCCGCTTCGACGATATGTTCGTCCCAGACCATTTCGTCATTGGCCGGACCGGGGCCGGGCTGGAGATCATGCTCAAGGCTTTCCAGTTGACGCGCACGGTCATCCCCGCCCTCTCTCTGGGCGCAGCCGATACGGCGTTGCGCGTGGCGATGGACTTTGCGCAGGCGCGCAAACTCTACGGCGATTCCGTGTTTGCTATTCCGCACGCTCGCAGATTGTTGTGCGATGCTTTCGCCGACTTATTAATTTGCGAGTGCCTGACGCTGGCCTCGGTTCGCTCACTGCACGTCGAGCCTGAGCAGATGAGCCTGCGCTCGGCCATCGCCAAATATTACGTTCCCGTGACGGTCGAAAGACTCATTAAGAATCTTTCGGTCGTGATCGGAGCGCGACAGTATCTGCGGCAGGAACATTGCTCCGGCATCTTTCAAAAGATAGCGCGAGACAATGCCATCCTGAGCCTGTTTGATGGCAGCACCGTCGTCAACCTTAGTTTGATTGCCCTGCAACTCGGACAACTTGCGAGCAACCGCCGCAAAGTTGACGCGCGCCGGCAGGATTTGCCCGCCCACCTCGCGCGCATCTTTTCTCTGGCAGAAGACCTCCCGGACTTCAATCCCGCTGCTCTCACGCTTCACAATCACGGTCAAGACTCAATTCTTCAGGGACTCGAAATCGCACTCGAACGCCTCTCGGCGCTCGACGCTGAGGGCGAGGCTGAAAGAGCCGTGTGCCGTCAGATTGAGGACCTCACGCGGACAATTCTCGCAGAGGCTGAAAGGCAGGGTGAGTTCGTCCTCACGGCGCTCGAAAGCAACGATCTCGCTTTCAAAAAATCGCCGGAGATGTTCGAGCAGGCCGAGCGCTACTGCGTGCTGCACGCTGCTGCCTGCTGCCTGCACATGTGGCTCTACAATCGCGGGCGGCTGGGTGAGTTCTTCCGAAGAGGAGCGTGGGTAGTGTGGTGTCTCGGAAGGTTGCTGGGGCAGTTGGGCATTGAGAGCAGAGGCGAGATGAGAGAGCACGAGGGTGAGTTGGCAGCGGAGTTGGAGCGGTTATTCGTGGAGGAGAAATTGTTCTCCATCATTCCCTTGCAACTGGCTCAGTCAAACGCTGGCGGCACCGAATTTCAGATGTGAGCTTTTGTCGAAAGAGAGTCGAATCACTCAACGGATTTAAAAATGTCTTTTATTACATCTGAAGCCATCGCCGAAGTTGAGAATACGCGGGCAGCACAGCTGCCGGAGCAGTATCGCGCGGCGGCAGCCCTCGAACAATACCTCGGCGACCCGACCGACGCGCGCAACCCCTTCTCCTTCGCCCACGCCGTCGAACTCGACGAGCGCGAGGCGTATCCGGAGCAAGCTTGCGCGCTGCTCGATGCGTGGCGACTGCCTGAGCACTACGTGCCGGTCGAGTCGGGCGGCAAGTTGGACTCTTACGAACAACTTCTCTCCTTGCTAAGGACTGTCGCGCGTCGTGATCTGACGGTGGTGGTAGCCCACGCCAAGACGTTCCTTGGCGCGGCGGCGGTCTGGGCAGAAGGGACACAACAACAGAGAGAAAAGCTGGCGCAGATCATTAAAGACGGAAGACAGGTGGCCCTCGCGTACCATGAAAAATCGCACGGCAGCGATTTTCTGGCGACGGATGTGCGCGCCACGAAAGTGCCGGGCGGCTACCTCCTCTCCGGCGAAAAGTGGCTCGTCAATAACGCCACGCGCGGCGCGGCTTTAACCGTTTTCGCCAGAACGTCCGAGAGCGGCGGCATGAGAGGCTTCTCGCTGTTTCTGGTGGAGAAAGACGCGCTCGACCCCGCCTCCTTCCAACACCTCGACCGCATCAAGACCCTCGGCATTAAAGGTGCTGATTTTAGTGGCATCCGATTCAACGAGAGCTTCGTCTCCGACGACGCCCTCATCGGCACTCCCGGCTCCGCACTCGAACAAACCCTCAAAGCCTTCCAACTGACCCGCACCATCATCCCCGCTCTCTCTTTAGGAGCCGCCGACACAGCCTTGCGCTCGACCCTCGACTTCGCACGCCAGCGCTCGCTCTACGGCTCGCCCGTCACGGCCTTGCCGCACGCACGCCGGCTACTAGTTGATGCCTTCGCTGATCTCTTGATTAGTGATTGCATGGCAGTGGCCTGCGCCCGCGCCGTGCAGCAGACGCCCGAGCAGATGCGGTTGTACTCGGCGGCGGTGAAGTATTTTGTGCCGAGTCGAGTGGAGGAGCTGGTGCAGAGTTTGTCGGTAGTGTTGGGAGCGCGCCATTATTTGCGGGAAGGTCACTGGTCGGGCATCTTCCAGAAAATCCTTCGCGATAACAAGGTGCTGAGTATCTTCCATACAGGGACATTTCTGAATTTAATCACGATCAGCACACACCTGCGCGACCTCGCAACGCAACGCGCACGTGTTGCCCCTCAGCACGAAGGCGATACCGAATCACGCGAGCTAGAGGAGCGCTTGCGGACAATCTTCGACCTCTCAGCACCGCTCTCTGCCTTCGACCCCTCGGCCCTGCGCGTCTACACCCGTGGCCGCGACGACATCCTCAACGGCCTCGGACTCGCGCTCTCTCAACTCCGCGACCTCGCGCCCGCTTCAGAACATGAGGCGCGAGTGCTGCGACAACTCATCACTCTCTCGGAGCGGCTCATCACGGCTCGCGACGACGCCGACCGCGAGCAACAGGAGACGGAGCGCAGCTTGGGCAGCGAGTACAGCCGCTCGCCGGAGATGTTCGAGCAGGCCGAGCGCTACTGCGTGCTGCACGCTGCTGCCTGCTGCCTGCACATGTGGCTCTACAACCGCGGGCGGCTGGGTGAGTTCTTCGGTAGAGGAGCGTGGGTGGTCTGGTGTCTCGGAAGGTTGCTGAGCAAGTTAGGGATTAAGGTGCAAGATGAGATGAGAGAGCACGAGGGTGAGTTGGCGACGGAGTTGGAGCGTTTGTTCGTGGAGGAGAAACTGTTCTCCATCGTCCCCTTACAACTATTCACACAGGGCTAGGAACTGTTCAACGAAAGGAACCGGAATAAAACTATGAATTTTGAAGACATGAAGATATGGCTGGCCTCAAGGCTTGCAGAGCTTGGAAGGGTCAGCGTCGAAGAGATTGATGTTCAAGAACCGTTCGCTAACTTCGGCCTCAACTCGATTGATGCCGTAAGTCTTTCGGGAGACTTGGAGGATTTACTCGGTCGTCAACTTCCCGCGACTCTGCTCTGGGATTTTCCGACCATTGAAGCACTCGCCAACCATCTCTCCGAAGAAGCAACGCTGGTCAATGCGGCATCCAGATAATCGCAGGTGGTTAAAGAAGCAATGCAGTTACCGGAGCAGTATCGCGCGGCGGCAGCCCTCGAACAATACCTCGGCGACCCGACCGACGCGCGCAACCCCTTCTCCTTCGCCCACGCCGTCGAACTCGACGAGCGCGAGGCGTATCCGGAGCAAGCTTGCGCGCTGCTCGATGCGTGGCGACTGCCTGAGCACTACGTGCCGGTCGAGTCGGGCGGCAAGTTGGACTCTTACGAACAACTTCTCTCCTTGCTAAGGACCGTCGCGCGTCGTGATTTCACCGTTGGGTTCGCTTACGGCATCCTGTCGCTGCTGGGCTCGGCGGCGACCTGGGCTGGCGGGACAGAGCAGCAACGCCGCAAGGTGGCACAGCTTCTCAAGGAAGGCAAGCAAGTCATCCTCGCGTATAACGAAAAGGCGCACGGCAGCGATTTTCTGGCGACGGATGTGCGCGCCACGAAAGTGCCAGGCGGCTACCTCCTCTCCGGCGAAAAGTGGTTGATCGGTAATGCCGTGCGTGCTGCCGCGCTCACGATTGTCGCGAGAACCGGAGAAGAAGGTGGCCCGCGCGGCTTTTCGTTGTTTCTAGTGGAGAAAGACGCGCTCGACCCCGCCTCCTTCCAACACCTCGACCGCATCAAGACCCTCGGTGTCAGGGGCGCGCACGTCAGCGGCATCCGGTTCAACGAGAGCTTCGTCTCAGACGACGCCCTCATCGGCACTCCCGGCTCCGCACTCGAACAAACCCTCAAAGCCTTCCAACTGACCCGCACCATCATCCCCGCTCTCTCTTTAGGAGCCGCCGACACAGCCTTGCGCTCGACCCTCGACTTCGCTCGCCAGCGCTCGCTCTACGGCGCTCCCGTCACGGCCCTGCCACATGCGCGCCGCACACTCGTTGATGCCTTCGCCGACCTTTTGATCGGCGACTGCATGGCTATAGCCTGTGCGAGGGCCGTCCAGCAAACACCGGAGCAGATGCGGTTGTACTCGGCGGCGGTGAAGTATTTTGTGCCGAGTCGAGTGGAGGAGCTGGTGCAGAGTTTGTCGGTGGTGTTGGGAGCGCGCCATTATTTGCGGGAAGGTCACTGGTCGGGCATCTTCCAGAAAATTATCCGCGACAACGTAGTCGTTAGATACCACTTCAACGCGGCCCTCAACCTGACCACTATCGGAGTTTACCTGCGCGACCTCGCACAGCACAGAGCGAAGGTTGATGCCACAGTTGATGCTGAGCTAGAGGAGCGCTTGCGGACAATCTTCGACCTCTCAGCACCGCTCTCTGCCTTCGACCCCTCAGCCCTGCGCGTCTACACCCGTGGCCGCGACGACATCCTCAACGGCCTCGGACTCGCGCTCTCTCAACTCCGCGACCTCGCGCCCGCTTCAGAACATGAGGCGCGAGTGCTGCGACAACTCATCACTCTCTCGGAGCGGCTCATCACGGCTCGCGACGACGCCGACCGCGAGCAACAGGAGACGGAGCGCAGCTTGGGCAGCGAGTACAGCCGCTCGCCGGAGATGTTCGAGCAGGCCGAGCGCTACTGCGTGCTGCACGCTGCTGCCTGCTGCCTGCACATGTGGCTCTACAACCGCGGGCGGCTGGGTGAGTTCTTCGGTAGAGGAGCGTGGGTGGTCTGGTGTCTCGGAAGGTTGCTGAGCAAGTTAGGGATTAAGGTGCAAGATGAGATGAGAGAGCACGAGGGTGAGTTGGCGACGGAGTTGGAGCGTTTGTTCGTGGAGGAGAAACTGTTCTCCATCGTCCCCTTACAACTGGCTCAGTCTAACGTAGGCAACGAGACGATCATAACAGCGTATGTGGTGTCAGGGACGCGCGCCGACGCGGCAGCAATTTCATAAGCACGAGCGACGCACAAGAATATGACGCATTCTTCTCAAAGCATTCTTTCGCCTGAACCGATTGCCATCATAGGCATGGGGTGTCGCTATCCGGGTGCGAACGACCCGGCGCAATACTGGCGATTGCTGCGTGATGGTATTGATGCCGTCACGGAGATTCCTGCCGGGCGCTGGGATGTCAATGCTTTTTTTGACGAGGATGCGAACGCGCCCGGCAAGATGAACACACGCTGGGGCGGTTTCCTCGAACAGATTGACCAATTCGACTCGCACTTCTTCAAAATTTCTCCGCGCGAAGCTATCCATGTCGATCCGCAGCAACGACTCTTGCTGGAAGTCACGTGGGAGGCGCTGGAAGACGCCGGCCAGCTTCCTGAGAAACTGGGAGGCTCACAGACGGGCGTCTTCATAGGCATCATGGGGAACGATTACGGCGACACGCCGATGAACGACCCCGGCCTCGTTAATTTCTATACCTTCCCCGGCATCGCGCGCTGCATTGCGGCCAACCGTCTCTCTTACTTTTTTGATTTCCGCGGGCCGAGCATAGCGATTGATAGCGCCTGCTCGTCATCGCTCGTCGCGGTTCATCTCGCCTGCAAGAGTCTCTGGAACGGCGAATCAACGCTGGCCGTAGCCGGGGGCGTAAATTTGATCCTGTCGCCGGAGGGGACCATCTGGTACGCCAAAGCGGGGCTGATGGCGCGCGACGGACGCTGCAAAGCTTTCGACGAGCGGGCCGACGGTCTCGTGCGTGGCGAGGGCGCAGGCGTCGTCGTGCTCAAGCTGTTATCAAAGGCGCTGGCCGATGGCGACCCCGTTCATGCTGTCATCAAAGGCGGGGCGGTTAATCAGGACGGGCGCAGCAACGGACTGACGGCCCCGAACCGTTGGGCGCAGGAAGCGGTCATTCGTGAAGCGTGCCGGCAGGCCGGAGTTTCGCCGGGCGAGATCGGATACGTTGAAGCTCACGGGACCGGGACGGCGCTGGGCGACCCCATCGAGATTAAGGCGCTCGGCGCGGTGCTCGCCACTGACCGCCCCGCCGGAGACACTTGCGCCCTCGGCTCGGTTAAAACCAACATCGGCCACCTTGAGGCGGCAGCCGGCATCGCCGGGTTGATGAAAGCAGTGTTGATGCTCAAGCATCGTGAGATTCCCCCCAGCCTTCACTTTCAGAGACCCAATCCGCACATCCCTTTTGACGACCTTCCGCTGAGCGTTCAGCAGACGCTTGCCCCGTGGCCGCGAAAAAGCGGAGAGCTTTTAGCCGGCGTCAACTCCTTCGGCTTCGGCGGCACGAATGCCCACGTCATTCTGGGCGCGGCCCCCGAATCCGCAGCGACCTCAATCGAGGCTGAAGACGCGAACTCTTCCGACGCCACCGCGTTCCTGCTCCCACTCTCCGCGCGGACGCCTGAATCTTTGCACGCGCTGGCGGGCGCTTACCGTCAAGCCCTGAGCGTCGAAGGCGCGTCCACGTCTGCGCGCGACATCTGTTATACGGCGAGCCTCCGGCGCTCTCAACACGAACACCGCCTCTCGCTCGTCGGGCGCACGCGCGCAGAACTCTCAGAGCGTCTGGATGCTTTCCTGCGCGGCGCAAGTCACCCGGCCATCTCACTGGGCCACAAGTCGAACGTGCGGCGTCCGAAACTCGCTTTCGTTTTCTCCGGGCAGGGGCCGCAATGGTGGGCGATGGGACGCCAGTTGCTCAGAGAAGAGGAGGTCTTTCGCGCGGCGTTGGAGCAGTGTGACGAACTCTTCGAACGGCGCGCCGGATGGTCTCTGCTGGAAGAGATGCTGGCCGACGAAGAGCGCTCGCGCATCGTTCAGACCGAAGTCGCGCAGCCTGCTTTGTTTGCGTTGCAAGTCGGGCTGGCGGCGTTGTGGCGCTCGTGGGGTATCGAACCGGGCGCGGTGATCGGACACAGCGTCGGCGAAGTGGCGGCGGCACACGTCGCGGGCGTATTGAGCCTGGCTGACGCTGTTGATGTCATCTTTCATCGCAGCCGCTTGATGCAGCGCGCGACGGGCGAGGGGAAGATGGCGGCGGTCGAACTCGACGGCGAGGAAGCGGCGCGCGCCATCGCCGGATACGAAGGCCGCCTGGCCGTGGCGGCCCACAACGGCCCTCGTTCATGTGTCCTCTCCGGCGAAAGCCGTGCGCTGGAAGAAGTGCTCGGACATCTCCGGCGGCGCGGCGTTCACTGCCAGTTATTACGCGTCAATTACGCTTTCCATAGTCCGCAGATGGAGCGCTTCGAGAGCGAACTCTTCGAATCTCTGGCGGGCATCGCGCAGCGCAGCGCATCGCTTCCCATCTTCTCGACTCTGAGCGGCGGCGCGGGCGACTGTCGAGAGTTCGGCGCCCGCTACTGGAGTCAGCAGATACGGAAGCCGGTTCTTTTCGCCCCGGCAGTGAATGCGCTGCTGGCCGGCGGCTACGAAACTTTCGTAGAGCTCGGCCCGCACCCTGTGCTCACCGGAGCGATCAACGACTGTCTTGCAGAACGTCGGCAGGAGGGCACGACGCTATGCTCCCTGCGTCGCGGAGAAGACGAGCGGGCCGTGATGCTCAGGTCGCTTGGCCGTCTCTACACGCTCGGCTGCCCCGTGGCCTGGGAACAGGTACAAGCGAAAAACGGACGTTGCGTGTCGCTTCCGACCTACCAGTGGCAGCGCGAACGTTATTGGCTGAAAGAGCAGGAGACGCGCAACGAGGCGGGCGGCCTCCGGCGCAGTAGTAACGTCGCACAGCGCGCCGGCCAGCCTCTCAAATCGGGCCACCCCCTCCTGGGGCGCGGCATCGCCTCTGCCGTGCAGACGGAGACCTATCATTGGGAAACAGAGGTTGACTCACAAAGATTTCCCTACCTGAACGACCATTGCGTGCAGGGCGCGACGGTGCTGCCCGCCGCCTTCGGCGTCGAGATGGCGTTGGCCGCCACGGCGGAAGTGTTCGGCACGACGGAGGTTGAATTGTCGCAGGTGCATTTCGAGCAGGCCGTCGTACTGCCCGAAAGCGAAGCGGCGGACCTGCAACTGGTCGTCACGCGAGAGTCGGAGTGCGAAGCTCGTTTTCAACTCTTTAGCAGAGCAGCCGGACGTGGCCTGCAAGCCGCCTGGACGCTACACGCCGGCGGAAGATTTCTGCCGAACACTGCCGGCAGCAACTCAGGCGAGCGGGGTCTGTCGCTGACGGAGATAAAGCGGCGCTGCGGCTCGCTGCTCACGGGCGAAGAATTCTACGGCGCGATGGCCCGGCGCGGACTTGAGTACGGCGCGAGCTTTCGCGGCGTGACAGAAGTCTGGCGCGGGCGTGGCGAAGCGTTGGCGCAAATCAGACTGTCGGGAAAGGCGGCTGAAGAAGTGGCCTCGTATGGCGCGCATCCGGCGCTGCTCGACAATTGCTTGCAAGTGATCGCCGCCGCGCTTCCAGGGCACGGTGCGGGGAAGGACGAGGATACATATTTGCCGGTGGGTTTCGAGCGGCTGCGCGTGCATCGTCAACCTCGCCCCAATGAGGCGGCGTGGGGTTACGCACATTTCAACGGGGCGATTGATCCGGGAGATGAAGTGCTCGAAGCTGACGTGGCGCTGTTCGGCGAGTCGGGCGAAGTCGTGCTGAAGGTGAGCGGCGTGCGGCTGCAACGCGCGCGCGGAGGTTTTCGACACCGGCTCTCTAATCAGCAGCAGTTGACCAATGAGGCCCGGTGTGCGCCGTCACAGACGGATATTGCGCCCTGGCTCTACAAAGTCAGTTGGTATGAGGACAAGGCATTGGCTGCTGGCGCGACCGCGACTTCACGACCCGATCAGCCGGGCAGATGGCTCATCTTTGCCGATGACGGCGGGGTCGGGGACGCCGTTAAGTCGCGTCTGGAAATACTGGGCGAGAGTTGCGTGGCGGTCCGCCGCGGAGACGTTTACCGGCGCACCGGAGACGACGAGTTCCAGATCAACCCGGAGCGCCCACAAGATGTCCGACGCCTCTTGACTGAAGTGTTCGGCCTCAGCCGCCAGCCCGTGCGCAGCGGCGTCGTGCATCTCTGGAGTCTGGACTCAACCAAGGCGGCCGAGACTACGTTCGCTTCCCTAACGCAAGATCAGGCGAACGGCTGTCAGAGTGTTTTGAAACTCGTGCAGGCACTTGATCGAAACGGCTTGGCGGAGACAACACGACTCTGGATTGTGACCGGAGGCGCGCAGGCTGTGGGTGAAGGATGTGCGCCGCCGGCCATTGCGCAGTCGCCTGTGTGGGGACTTGGCAGAGTGATCGCACAGGAGTTTGCGTCGCTGCATTGCAGGTTGGTTGACATCGCCAACTCCGCGCCGGAGGAGGACGCCGAAGCGCTCCTCGGAGAACTCTTATCTATCTCCGATGAAAGACAGGTCGCATGGCGCAATAGAACTCGCCATGTCGCCCGCCTCGAAAAGCTACCGGAAGCCTCTGCCGCGCCGGAGACGCAAGACAACTTCTCGACGCCGGGTGCGCCCGCGCTTCAACCTTCATTCGGCGCGCAGTCACCGCTCGTCAATGCGCAGAGCACCTATCTGATTACCGGCGGCGCGGGAGGACTCGGCCTCAAGGTCGCGCGCTGGATGGTCGAACGGGGCGCGCGTCATCTGGTGCTGTTGGGCAGAAGCGGTGTCTCAACGCTGGCGCAGCAAGCCGTCACAGAGTTCGAAGAGGCCGGCGCACAAGTCTCAATCATGGCTGCCGACGTAGCGGAGCCGGAGCAGTTGGAGCGCGTGCTCGATAAGATTAAAAAGACCATGCCCCCGCTCAAAGGCGTGGTACACGCCGCCGGAGTGCTGGACGATGTTTTGCTGCGACATCTTGATGACGAGCGACTGGCGCGCGTGCTGCGTCCGAAGGTACAGGGAGCCTGGAATCTGCACCGCCTGACGCTCGAAGAGGAGTTGGACTTCTTCGTGCTGTTCTCCTCGCTGTCGGCCATGCTGGGGAGCGCGGGACAGGGGAACTATGCGGCAGGGAATGCTTTTCAGGATGCGCTGGCACATCACCGCCGCGCTCGCGGGCTGCCCGGCCTGAGCATTAACTGGGGGCCGTGGGCTGAAGTCGGCATGGCGGCCAACCATTGCGCCGACTTTGCGCGGCGCGGGCTACGCAGCATTCGGCCCGAAGAAGGAGTGCTCGTGCTGGAGAGAGCGTTGCGCGAAAGGGCTGTGCAGGTGGGAGCAGTACAAGTCGAATGGCCGAAGTTCGTCGCGCAGTTCCCTCTCCTCAGCCGGGACCCTTTCCTCTGCAAGGTGCTCGGCGAGGCGCTCGCCCCTGCGAAGCATTCACGTACGGAGCCGTCAACGCCGGCGTCGGCTCTCGCCAGTCGTCTTGAGGCCGCCCTGTCCGGCGAGCACATCGGCATCCTGATCGCACACATTCAGGCGGAAGTGTGCAAGGTGCTGGGTCTCGCCGCCGCCTATCGCCCGGATGTTTCGCAGGGCTTTTTCGAGCTGGGGATGGACTCGCTGATGATTGCGGAACTGAGTCGCAACCTGCAAGCGGCTGTCGGCAAGTCGTTCCCGCTCAGCGTCCTCTTCGACCACGCGAGCATTAAGCAACTGGCGCAGTATTTGGCCGGGCATGTCCTTTCGCTAAACACGGAGGCCGAAGCTTCGGCGGAATCTCTGGCCGATGAACAGCAAGTCAACCTGGTCCTGGAAAAACTGGAACAACTCTCAGATGAAGAAGCACTGGCCTTACTCGCTGAGAAACTGCCGATGGATTAAGAACTATGAGCAACACCACATCAGACCGCGTCTCCCAGCTATCGCCCATCAAACGCGCACTGCTGGCCGTCGAGCAAATGCAATCCAAACTCGACGCCATCGAGAGCGCGAAGACGGAGCCGATTGCGATTGTCGGCATCGGCTGTCGTTTCCCCGGCGAAGCGAACAGTCCCGAAGCTTTCTGGCACTTGCTGCGCAACGGCGTCAATGCCGTGACGGAAGTTCCCGCCGACCGCTGGGACATCGAGGCTTATTTCGACCCGAATCCCGAAGCGCCCGGCAAGATGTATACGCGCTGGGGCGCGTTCATAGACAAGGTGGATGAGTTCGACCCCGGCTTCTTCGGCATCGCCCCGCGCGAGGCCCTGAGCATGGACCCGCAACAGCGGCTGCTGCTGGAGGTGACGTGGGAGGCGTTGGAGAACGCCGGGCAAAACTCGGAGAAACTGGCGGGCAGCAAGACCGGCGTCTTCGTCGGGATGATGAACAACGAGTATTTCCAGCACATCAAACTGCAAGGCCCCGGTGCGATTGATGCTTACTATGGCACGGGCAACGTAACCAGTTCTGCCGCCGGTCGCATCTCCTACGCCCTCGGCTTCAACGGGCCGAGCATGACGATTGACACGGCCTGCTCCGCTTCGCTCGTGGCGACTCACCTGGCCTGCCAGAGCTTGCGCAATGGGGAGTGCGACATGGCGCTGGCGAGCGGAGTCAATCTGATCCTGCTGCCGGATGTCACGCTCTACATGTGCCGGGCCAAAACGATGGCGGCGGACGGGCGCTGCAAGACCTTCGACGCGGCAGCCGACGGCTACGTGCGCGGCGAGGGTTGCGGCGTCGTCGTCCTGAAGAGGCTCTCGGATGCGCTGGCGGACGGCGACAACATCCTCGCGGTGGTGCGCGGCTCAGCCGTCAAACATGACGGGCGCAGCGGGGGCTTCACCGTGCCCAGCGGCAGCGCCCAGCAGGAGGTCATCCGCGAGGCTCTCGCCAACGCCGGGGTTGCGCCGTCGGAGGTGGGCTACGTCGAAGCGCATGGCACGGGCACGCCGTTAGGCGACCCCATTGAGATGCGCGCGCTCGGCGCAGTGATGAGCGGCGAGCGCTCGCGTCCGCTGATGGTCGGGTCTGTCAAGACTAACATCGGCCATCTCGAATCGGCGGCCGGCATCGCCGGACTTATCAAGACGGTGCTGGCCTTACAGCACGGCGAGATTCCGCCGCATCTTCACTTGAGAGAAGTCAATCCGCAAATCTCCCTCGCCGAGGTCGGGGCGACGATCCCGACCGCGCCCACTACGTTTGCGGTCGAAGGTGAGCAACGCCGCCTGGCCGGCGTCAGTTCCTTCGGGCTGACCGGCACGATTGCGCATGCCGTGCTTGAGGAAGCACCGCGCCCGGTTGCGCGAGCTTCTCGGCGACCGGAGGCGGAAGCGGACGGCGAGGCGCAGGCGCAGTTGCTCGCGCTGTCAGCGCGTGATGTCAACGCGCTGCAATCGCTCGCCACAACTTACGGCGACTTTCTCAGCCGGGAAGATTTGACGGCAACGCTCGCCGACGTGTCCTACACTGCCGGCGCGCGGCGCACGCACCACGAACACCGCCTCGCGATAGTCGGGCGCTCGCACACCGAACTCGCCGAGGGCCTCAAGGCTTTTCGGGACGGCCAGCAGTTTCCGGCCGTCAACGCGGGACGCAAGCTTCCGGGCCACACGCCGAAAGCGGTCTTCGTCTT
Source organism: uncultured Acidobacteriota bacterium (assembly GCA_963848875.1). GTDB lineage: Bacteria > Acidobacteriota > Blastocatellia > Pyrinomonadales > Pyrinomonadaceae > QHXM01. The sequence goes on along the minus strand of CAWKFJ010000003.1, from coordinate 732,791 downwards.
TCCAGGACAAGGCTCGCAATGGGTCGGCATGGGTCGCCGTCTGCTGCGGGAGGAAGCCGTTTTCCGCGCGCTCATTGAGCGCTGCGACGAGTTGATGCGCGGCCACGCCGACTGGTCGCTGCTCGACGAAATCAACGCCGACGAGACGCGCTCGCGGCTCGACGAGATTGATGTCGCGCAGCCGGTCATCTTCGCCATTCAAGTTTCGCTGGCGGCCCTCTGGCGCTCGTGGGGCATTGAGCCAGACGCCGTAGTCGGCCAGAGCATGGGTGAGGTCGCCGCCGCGCACGTCGCGGGGGCGTTGAGCCTCGAAGACGCGGTGCAGATCATCTGTCGCCGGAGTCAATTGCTCAAACGCATGAGCGGACTGGGGAGCATGGCCGCCGTCGAGCTTTCGCTTGAGCAGGCGCAGGCCGCGTTGGCCGGCTACGAAGGCCGCCTCTCGGTTGCCGTCAGCAACAGCCACGTCTCCACGGTCATCGCCGGAGAGATGGAGGCGCTCGAAGAGGTTCTTGAAAGGCTACAGCAGCAGGGCGTCTTCTGCCGCCAGGTGAAGGTCAACATCGCCTCGCACAGTCCGCAGATGGAGCCGCTGCGCGACGACCTCTTGCGAGCCCTCGAAGGGGTGCGTGCGCAAACTCCCGCGCTCCCCATCTACTCGACCGTGACGGGCGAGTTCAGTCGTGACGAGCGCTTCGATGCCTCTTACTGGTGGCGGAATCTGCGGGAGCCTGTGCTCTTCTCCGCCGCGGTCGGGCGGCTGCTCGAAGGTGAATTTCAGACGTTCCTCGAAGTCAGCCCTCATCCGATTCTCTTGAGCGCGATTCAACAGGAGATGTACCACTGCGAGCGCGAAGGCGTAGTGCTTCCTTCGCTCCGTCGCGGAGAGGACGAGCGCACAGTGCTGCTCAGTTCGCTCGGCAGCCTCTACGCCTCCGGTCACGCGATCAATTGGGGCTCGCTGTTTCAGGACGGCGGCAGATGCATCCAACTCCCCACCTACCCGTGGCAACACGCGCGCTTCTGGGTCGAGCACGACGAGTCTGCGACGACCGCTGGCTGGGCGTCACGACGCGCTCAAGGTCATCAGGCGGCACATCCGCTCTTAGGCTCACACATCGCGTCGGCTCACCCGTCTCTAGGCCATCTGTGGGAATTCAAGCTGGAGGCGCGTCTGCTTCCGTTTCTTGACGATCATCGCGTGCAGGGGAGCATGGTGCTGCCCGCCACCGCTTACGTCGAGATGGCGCTCGCCGGCGCCGCGCGAGCGTTCGAAGCGCAGACTTGCCGCCTGACGGCGTTGGAATTTCACAAGGCTTTATTCGTGCCGGAAGACGGCGCGCGCCTCGTCCAGATGAGCTTCTCAAGCGGGGCCGAGGGCGGCACGTTGTTTCACGTCTATAGCCGCGCGGACGAGGCCGCAGCGCAAGACAACTGGACGTTGCACGCCACGGGGCAGCTTCAATTCGCCCCCGCCGAGCACGCGGTTTCTCAAGCGGCGCACCCTTCGCTCGAAGCCATTCGCGGGCGTTGCCCTGAAGAGGTCTCAAGCGAAGATTTCTATTCTCTGCTGAGCGCCGCCGGAAACTCTTACGGTCCCGGTTTTCGTGCCGTCGAGAATCTCTGGCGGGGGGACGGGGAAGCCGTCGCGCGGCTGCTCGCTCCTCAAACATTAGCGGCGGAGACGGGCCGGTATCGTTGTCATCCGGCGCTCCTCGATAGCTGCCTGCAACTGCTCGGCGCGACGCTTTCGGCGCATGACGAAGCGAGCTTAAGAGGTGCTTACGTCCCGACGGGCATTGATGAGGTACGTGTCCACGGCGACCTCCCGCCTCAACTATGGAGCCACGCTCGCCTGCGTCGTGATGAAAAATTTGACGGCGGCAGTTTGAAGGGAGACATTCTCCTGTTCGATGAAGATGGAAACGTGGTGCTGGAGTTTGTAGGGGTTCGGGTCCAATCGTTGGAGAGCAGTCCCGGGCGGTTTGATGAACGCAAGATCAGCGAGTTGTTTTATGAGCTTCGGTGGGAGGAGCAGGAGGCGCGCACGCCGGAGCGCTTGGAGACGCTTCGTCAAGAGGCGCACGCGCAGCGACCCGGCGGCTGGTTAATCTTCGCCGATGGCCGGGGCGTCGGCGCGTCTCTCGCAGCATTGCTGGATGAGCGTGGGGGGAAAGCCGTGCTGGTCTCTCCGGGCGAACAGTTCGAGCGAGTGGATGAAAGGAGTTTTCGTCTTAACCCGGCGCGGGTGGAAGATGTGCGGCAGCTTTTTGAAGCCGTCTCGGCCTCTCTTGATTTCGATTGCCGGGGGATCGTCCACCTCTGGAATCTCGACAACGCGACACTTGAAGAAAGCACATCGGCCTCGCTCAGGGAGTTGCCGCTCAAATCATGCCTCAGCGTGGTGAACCTGGTGCAGACGCTGGCTGAGGTTGAATGGCGCGTCCAACCGCGCGTGTGGCTCGTCTCTCAGGGAGCGCAACCGGTGCGCGACGAGCGGCGAATCGCCGTCACGCAAGCTCCACTCTGGGGACTGGGGCGCACCCTCGCTCAAGAGTTGCCGGGCTTTTTCGGTGGTCTCATTGATCTTGAGGCGGGCGCGACGGCTGAGCAGTCTGCTCAATTGTTGGTCAGTGAAATCGTTGCGCCGACCGGAGAACAGCAAATCGCTTTTCGTCAGGGCTACAGGTTCGTAGCCCGGCTGGTGCGTCGCCGGACGGAGCAGAGGGCGGGGCAACCGCTCAGGCTACGCGCGGACGGAACTTATTTGATTACGGGTGGGCTCGGCGCGCTCGGCCTCACGGTCGCACGCTGGATGGTCGAGCAAGGCGCGCGCCGCCTCGTACTCATGGGACGAACTATGCTTCCGCCTCGCTCCGCATGGAAACAGTTGGCGAGCGGAGGCGCAGCGGCCGGCCAGATTCAAGCGATCCGCGAGTTGGAGGCGCTCGGCGCAAGCGTGCATCTGGCGGCGGTTGACGTGGCCGACGAGTCGCAAGTCACGTCCTTCCTCGACACGTTCGAGCAGGAAGGCTGGCCGTCAATTCGTGGCGTAGTGCATGCCGCCGGGGTGCTGTATGACAGCACTTTACTGCAACTCGATGCCGCCTCATTCAACCAGACGTGGCTGCCGAAGGTGGTCGGAAGCTGGCTTCTACATAGTCTGCTACCGCAGGAGTCGCTCGACTTCCTGCTCCTCTTCTCCTCGGCGGCTTCTCTGCTCGGCTCGCCCGGCCAGGCCAACTACGCTGCGGCCAACTCCTTTCTGGACGCGCTCTCGCAGCAGCGACAGGCGCAGGGACTTCCCGCATTAAGCATCAACTGGGGCGCGTGGTCCGAGGTGGGCCTGGCCGCCAGCGCGGAGCGCGGCGGGCGACTGGCGCAACGCGGCTTCCAAAGCATCGCGCCACGGGAAGGATTGGAGGCTCTGGCGCAACTCGTCCGTCAGGACACCGCGCAAGCAGGCGTCATCCCGATTGATTGGTCTCTGGTCAGAGAATTCAGTCCTGAGATAGCCTCCCTGCCCCTCTTCTCTCAAGTAGCCTTCATTGAGGATAAGCCAGCGGCGCGGTCGCAACGCGTGGGCGGTAAGTCGAGCCTGACGCGCGACCTCCTCCTCGCTTCCGAACTGCCCGAACGGGAGCGCCTGCTGGATGATTACCTGCGCGAGTTGCTGGCTAGAGTCCTGCGCGTCGCGCAAACGGCCATTGACCCGCTCAAGCCCGTCAATACGATGGGACTCGATTCGCTGATGGCTATCGAGTTCAAGAACGCCCTGGAAACAAACCTCGGAATCCTGCTGCCAATGGTGAGCATCATGCAGGGGCCGAGCATCAGTCAACTCGTCCGGCAGGTGCTCGACCTCCTCGCCGAGCAGGCTTCGCTCAATTCGACGGCGAGCGACTTTGACGACACGCTCGATTCTGAGAGCGACGCTTTCAGCGCTGAGGTCGGCGGCCTCAGCCAGGAGGAAGCAGAACAATTACTGGCAGGGCTTGACGAGCTTTCATCCGAGCAGGTCAGCCACCTGCTGGCGAACATGTTAACCGAAGCACAAGATAGGTGAGGATTATGTCTACCGAAATCTCCAATTTTTCAGTTGATGCTCAGCGCGCACTGCTCGCGCAGTTGCTCAAGCAAAAGATCAACCAGACGGCACGCCCGACCCCGCTTTCTTATGGTCAGCGCGCGTGGTGGTTCTTACACCAGCTTGAGCCGGAGAACGCAGCCTACAACATCATGCTTCCGGCACGTATTCTGTCAGAGGTGGATGTCGAAGCCCTGCGTCGTGCCTTCGGCGAGTTGGTCAAACGTCATGCTTTGCTGCGCACGACGTTCTTCATCGAGCAGGGCAAGCCAGTGCAGAAGGTGGACGAGCAGGGGAAGATTGACTTGGTCGTCGTTGACGCTGCGGGCTGGACGGAAGAGCAACTCGACGGCGCACTGGTCGAAGAGTCGCACCGCCCGTTTGATCTTGAGCGCGGGCCGGTCATGCGGCTGAAACTCTTCACTCTGTCGGAGTCCGAGCACATCCTCTTGATGACGGTTCATCATATCGCCTTCGACCTCTGGTCATTGGTGATCTTCATGCACGAGTTGCGCGAACTCTACGCGGCGGCCAAACAGAAGCGGCAGGCTGCGCTTCAGCCGCTCAAGTACCAGTATGCCGATTACGTCCGCTGGCAGGAGAAGATGTTGGCCGGAGCGGACGGCGCGCGGCTCTGGTCATACTGGGAGAAACAGTTGGGCGGTGAGTTGCCTGTCCTGAACCTGCCGACATTTCGCCCGCGCCTGCCCGTCCAGACCTTCAGGGGTGAAGCGCACCGCTTCACCCTCGACGCCTCGATAGCGCGCCGTCTCAAGGCGCTCAGCCAGGACACCGGCGCGACCCTCTACATGATTCTGTTGGCCGCTTACCAAGTGCTGCTTCATCGCTACAGCGGGCAGGACGACATCATTGTCGGCTCGCTCGTTGCCTCCGGCAGAAATCGTGCGGAGTTCGCAAAGCTGGTGGGCTTCTTCGATAATCAGATTGCGTTGCGCGCCGATCTGTCAGCGAATCCGAGCTTCCGGCAGTTCCTCACGCAGGTGCAGGCGGTCGTGCTCGACGGCTTCGAGCACCAGCAATACCCTTTCCCGTTGCTCGTGGAAAAATTGCAACCGGCGAGAGGCTCCAACCGCGCGCCGCTTTTTCAGACGATGTTCATTCTTCAGAAAGCGCAACTGCCGGAAGAAGTCGGCCTGCTGGGTTTCGGATTGGGAATGACGAAGGCGCGTCTGGAGTTGGGCGAGCTTTCATTAGAGTCTTTGGACTTCACACGACGCGTCGCGGGCGGTCTGGCCGGACAACTCGACCTGACTCTGATCGTGGCCGACATCGAAGGCAGGTTGGAAGCCTCACTGCAATACAACCCTGACATCTTCGATGCGGAGACGGTCGTCCAGATGGCCGGGCAGTTCCAGACCTTGCTGGCCTCCATCATCGCCAACCCGGACGAGCGTGTGGCGAGCTTGCCGCTGCTCGACGAGGAGGACTGGCAGCGCCAGGTGGTGGATTGGAATGATACTGCCGCCGACTACTCGTCGCTTCCCTGCCTGCATCAGATGTTCGAGTCTCAGGTGGAGAGAACGCCCGAGGCGGTCGCCTGCATTTTCCGCGAACGGCAGCTTTCCTATCGCGAGTTGAACCGGCGCGCCAATCAGGTTGCGCACTTCCTGCGTGCGCGCGGCGTCGCGCCGGGCGTGCGCGTCGGCATCTGCTTCGAGCGCTCACTGGAGATGGTCGTCGCTCTCCTCGGCGTCCTCAAAGCCGGTGGAGCTTACGTGCCTCTCGACCCCGCTTATCCGAAGGATCGCCTGGCCTTCATGCTGGACGACATACAGGCCCCGATTCTACTGACACAGCAAAAGCTGGTCGCAGGTCTTCCGGCGCATCAGGCTCAGACCGTCTGCCTCGATTCCGGTTGGGAAGCGATTGCTTCCGAGGGCGACGAGAACCCCGCCGTCAACACCACGAATCTCGACCTGGCCTACATCATCTACACTTCGGGTTCGACGGGCAGGCCCAAGGGCGTGATGATTAACCATCTGGGCGCGGCCAATACCATCGCAGACATGAACGGCAGGTATGAGGTTGGAGCAGACGACCGCGTGCTCGCGCTGTCCTCCTTGAGTTTCGACCTCTCGGTTTACGACGTGCTGGGAACGCTGGCCGCGGGCGCGGCCATCGTGATTCCCAATCCTTCGGCTTCGCCTGACCCCTCTCACTGGCTCGATCTGATAGTCAATGAGCAGGTCACGATCTGGAACTCGGCGCCCGCCCTGATGGAGATGTTCATCGAATACGTCTCCGGCAGGGAAGTGATTTTGCCAGAGGCGTTGCGCCTCGTGCTGATGAGCGGCGACTGGATTCCCGTCAAGCTCCCGGATCAAATCAGGTCCCATGCACGCCACGTCCATGTGCATAGCCTCGGCGGCGCGACCGAAGCTTCGATCTGGTCTATCACATTCCCCGTCAAGGAAGTTGATCCTCTGTGGAAGAGCATTCCTTATGGCCGTCCGATGGTGAACCAAAGCTTCTACGTGTTGGACGCGTCCTTACAGCCTGCGCCCGTCGGCGTGGTCGGAGAGCTTTACATCGGCGGCATCGGTGTGGCCCTTGGCTATCACAATCGGCAGGAATTGACGGCGGAAAAATTCATCCCCGATGCGTTCAGCGCCGAACCCGGCCAGCGCCTCTACCGGACGGGCGATCTTGGCCGTTACCTGCCGGACGGCAACATCGAGTTCCTGGGCCGCATTGACGGGCAAGTCAAGGTGCGGGGTTTCCGCATCGAGCTTGGAGAGATTGAAACTGCTCTCGCCCAGCATCCTGCCGTTCGTGAGAATGTCGTGGTGACAAAGACGAGCGCTTCGGGCGAAAAGCAGCTTGTGGCCTACGTCGTGCCCAGGCAGGAGGGTGACGCGCCGGTTGACGGGGCGAGCGATGTCGCTCCGGCCCGGCTCAATAAAAATGAGTTGCGCGGCTTCCTGAAAGAGAAACTGCCGGAGTTCATGGTTCCCGCGACCTTCGTGATGCTCGACGCGCTGCCGTTGACGCCAAACGGCAAGGTTGACCGGAAGGCGCTCCCGCAGCCCGAGCAGGCTGTGAGCGAGGAGGCGCGTGAATTTATCGCGCCGCGCACGCCGACGGAGGAAGCGCTGGCAGGGCTGTGGTTGCAGGTGCTCAACGCCCAAAGCGTAAGCGTGGACGACAACTTCTTTGAGTTGGGCGGCGACTCTCTGCTGGCAACCCAGTTGATTACGCGTTTGCGCAGCGCGCTCGGCGTGGAGTTGCCGCTCCACTGCCTCTTCGAGTCGCCGACGGTCGCCGGGCTGGCCGAAAAGGTTGACTCCTACATTCGTACGGAGCAGAGCGCGCAGTTGCCGCCGTTGCGTCGCATTCCGCGTGATGGCGACCTTCCGCTCTCTTTTGCGCAGCAGCGCCTCTGGTTTCTGGATCAACTGCTGCCCGGAAATCCGCTTTACAATGCGACAACTGCCGTCCGTCTGAGCGGCAATCTCAACCTTGAGGTCTTGAAGCGAAGTATCAACGAGATTGTTCACCGACACGAGGCCCTGCGCACGATCTTCGTCAAGGTCGAGGAACAGCCCGTGCAAATCACGATTGATGAATTGCTCATCAGCCCGACCCTCATTGACCTGTCCGACCTCCCCGCGGAGGAGAAGGAGCTACGTTTCCAACAGCTCGCCACCGAGGAGACGCAGAGGCCGTTTGACCTCTCGAAAGGCCCTCTCATCCGCGTGACTTTAGTGCGCCTGGGCGCGACCGAGCACGTTCTGCTGCTCACCTTCCATCACATTGTTTATGACGGTTGGTCGTTCGGTGTCTTTCTGTCGGAGATGTTGGCGCTCTACGAAGCCTTCCTCTCGGACAGACCGTCTCCGCTCCCGGAGTTGCCGGTTCAATACGCCGACTTCGCCGCCTGGCAGCGCGAGTGGCTCACCGGGGAAGTGCTGGAAAATCATCTCGCATACTGGCGAGAGCAGTTGGACGACTGCCCCGTCCTGCAACTACCGACCGACAAGCCCAGGCCGGAGGTGCAGACGACCCGCGGGACGAGGCAATCTTTCGTCATTCCGTCTCACCTGGTCGAGTCGCTCAAGGCGCTCGGTCGGCGTGAGGATGCGACCTTCTTTATGACCCTGCTGGCGGCGCTTCAGGTTTTACTCGCCCGCTACACGAACATGGAAGATGTCGTCGTCGGCTCGCCCGTCGCCAACCGCATACACGCCGACATTGACGGGCTGATCGGCTTTTTCCTCAACGCGCTGCCGCTGCGCACAGACCTCTCCGGCAATCCGACTTTTTCCGAATTGCTGCATCGCGTGCGCCAGACGGCGCTGGGCGCTTACGCGCATCAAGACCTGCCTTTTGAAAAACTGGTCGAGGAGTTGAGCCCGGAGCGGAACGCAACGCATACGCCGTTCTTTCAGGTCTGGTTCGTCTTGCAAAACGCCCCGATGCCTTCGATGGCCGTGCCCGAACTGGAATTGAGTATGATGCAGGTGGACGACCAAACCTGTAAGTTTGACCTCGTGCTCTCGATGTTTGAAACGGAGCAGGGACTCGTCGCCACCTGGATTTACAATACGGACCTGTTCAACGACTCAACCATCACCCGGATGGCCGGCCATTATCAAACCCTGCTCGCCAGCATCGCGGTGCAACCGGAGTCGAAGCTGAGCGCCCTGGAGATGCTCACCGAGGAGGAAAGGAAACAGCAAACGGCGGAAACCACCAAGCGGCAAGCCTCCAACATTGAGAAGTTGCGTAACATTCGCCGCAAGGGTGTTGATTTGGCTCAGGCGAGCGTGAAGAAGACGGAGTTTCTCGCCCCAGGCGAGACTCTGCCTCTCGTCGTGAAACCGACGGCCGGCGACGTTGATCTGGTCAGTTGGGTTCGACGCGACCGCGACTTCCTTCAGAACGAGTTGCTGAAGTACGGGGCGATTCTCTTCCGCGGCTTTAATACAGATTCCGTTGCCGTCTTCGGACAGTTCGCCTCCTCCGTCTGCTCTGAGTTGTTCAGCGAGTACGGAGACCTGCCCCGCCCCGGCGAGGGCCAAAAGGTGTATACCTCGACCCCGTACCCGCCCGACCAGATGATTCTTTACCACAACGAGAGTTCACACATGCATCTGTGGCCGTCGAAGATCATGTTCTTCTGCGTCACAGCGGCACAGGCGGGTGGCGAAACGCCCATCGTTGATGGTCGCAAAATGTACCGGCTGCTCGACCCCGCCATCAGGCGTCGCTTCGAGGAGAAGAAACTGATGTACGTGCGCAACTACAAGGAGGGCCTCGGCGTCAGTTGGCAAGAGTTTTACCGCACCTCTGACCGCGCAGAAGTAGAGGCGTACTGTCGCAAGTCTGACGAGCAGTTTGAATGGCTGGAGGGCACAAACCTCCGAACTCGCAAGATTCGCCCCGCAGTGATCGAGCACCCGCTCACGCGAGACAAGGTGTTCTTCAATCAAATGCTGGCACATCACGTCTCATGTCTTGAGCCGGGCACGCGCGAGTCGCTGCTCTCGCTCTTCGGGGAGGAAGGCTTGCCACGCAACGTTTACTACGGTGACGGCGCGCCCATCGAAGACTCCGTGATTGACGAGATACGTGAGCTCTATCACCAGACGGCAGTCACCTTCGCGTGGCAGAAGAACGACATCCTGCTGGTTGACAACATCCTGACCGCCCATGCTCGCAATTCATTCACCGGGCCGCGCAAGATCATGGTCGCGATGGGGGAGATGGTGTCTCTGACAGACCTCAATTCCGAGCGCGGTTGACGGGTGGAAGCGATTCTAGACCGCTACTTCACCGCTGCCGCATGGGTCACGCCATCTGTGAAGATTGACGGGAGAAGTCTTTCGATGGCCGGGGAGACGCCGAACATGTTTCTGAGTTCCCGGTATTGTTGAAGGGCCTGCGGCTTGGGCGCTTCCCGCTTCAAGGCACGCAACAGCGTATTCTTAGGCGAGATGTCATCGGTGACGAACCGGAATGTCGAAACCTCATAGCCCGCAACCTCCAGAGCCAACGCCCTGAGCGCGTCAGTTAACAGAGCCGCGAACCGTTCCTCGAAGAGACCGAACTTGGTCAGGGCTTTGAGCGGGTGGCGGTGTAACTGGCTCCTGAGTTCAAAATGGCAGCAGGGCACGACGAGGATGGCCCGGCTGTTCAAGCGCACGCCGGCGGCGATAGCCTCGTCCGTGGCCGTATCACACCCGTGTAGGCTGTACAGCAGGTCAATCGGCTGGCTGCTCTTGAAACTCTCGATGGTGCTCTCGAAGAATTCCATCTGCGAGTAGGAGAGAGTCTGTGAAATTTGCCGACAACGTTCGATGAGAGTTTGGCGGGTGTCTATGCACTGAAAGCGCGCGTCAATTCCCCACTCCTCCTGAACAAAGTGATAGAGAACGAAGGAGAGATACGACTTCCCGCAAGCGCCGTCGAGAATGTGCAGGGGACGCTGCTCCCGCAATTGAGGCAGTATCTCGTGAATGACGGCGAGAAAGTTCTTGATCTGGATTAGCTTGTTATATTGCTCCCGCCGGATGACAGCCTCTTTCGTCAGGATTCCGAGTTCTATCAACAGCCGGCGAATCCGGGGCGACTCAAGCAAATATTTCACCTCGAAACGAACTTCATCGTTCCTGCTCTCTCGGAGAGGCTCGGACTTGATGCGCACTCCTTTCGGCGTGCGCGTGTAGATGGTTTGCTCTCGTTCAGTCTTGCAGACGGCGGTCTGGTATCCCCGGTCGAAGTAGTCGCTCAGTGCGTTGAGGACCCCTTCGGCATCAACGACCTGAGACAGCTTGCGGGCCTTTTCGTAAATGCGAAATGTCTTGCCTGATTCTTCACCGTGCAGTGGCTTGACGCGGATTATCGGCAGGTCTTGAGCCGTTCCTTGAATCTCCATCTCGGTGAATTCCGATGATGCAAGGATGGGCATGAGCCCCATGAATTGTAGTGCCTGGATCATACGCGCGCCGCCCTTCTGAGAATCTCCCCGGCATGAGAACAGAACTCGGATGCTTCTCTTCTGTCAAACATTTTAGCATCCGGCAGACGCCGGCTCTAGCGTCTCTGCGCGGCGCGTCCGGTTGAGAAGAAGTAAGTTGTAATACCGCTTCGGTGATGGTATCCTCCCAGCACTTAGACTTAACGGGTATGTCTATGTCTCACTATTCTCCTACAACCCTTGAGACACGATTCACCGAAGCTACGATCAGGGCGCTCTTACGCACGCAGGGTTATCTCGTCGCAGGCCAGTTACTAGCGGCTGAGCGTTGCTCCCGTCTGGCAGACGACATTCAAAGCTCTGCGGCGAGGGGGCCGCGCCTTTCCGGGTCAGGGGGAGCGACCCGGGCCATCGCACTGCTCTCGCATTCCGACCTGGCGCTGGAACTGCTCGACGATGAGGCGCTCGGTGCGCTGGTGGACGAAGCGTTGGGCGACGACCTGATTTTAAGCCGGGCCGAAGGGGTGATCGGGCCGCCGACGGATCAGGCGGCCTGGCAAAGCGACTTCGACAAGCTGCGCCGCAGTCTTTCGACGCGCTCGTTCCGGCCAGGAATCGCAGTTTGGATTCCACTCGGCGTCGGGGGAGGCCAGCTTGAGGTGCTCCGTGCGAGTCAGCAGATGGACCCCACGGTGTCGCCAGCCGAAGCGGGGTTGCCGTCAATCCGCCTCAGTGTTTCTCAAGGATGTGCCGTGCTGTTGGAGGGCGGCGTCTGTTATCGTCTGCTCATGCAGAAGTCGCCCTGGATGTGTCTGGCTTTCGTGCGCCCATGGATCAAGCCGGAAGTGTTGTTGTTCTCAGCCCTCGGCGAAGAGCGCCTCAATCGTCTGGGCCAACGCGGTCGCCGTTGGTGCGGGGCTCACCTGGGTTTGCCGACCTCCGTTGAAGAGTTTCTGGCTATCGAAGCGGCGGCTCTGGAGAGTGATTTCGGTCGCGCGAAAGGGAGCGGCATATGATCGTTGTCGATGAAGCGGTCGCGGCCATCACGACGCAGGGCTACGTCGTCGTTCCGGATGTTCTTTCCGCTTCGCTGGTCCGATCTCTCGCTAGGGCGTTGGACGACTTGCGCGCCGAAGATGTCGCGCGTTTCGGGGAAAGTTATCTGTACCGCATCGGCCAGGAAGGCTTCGTCATCAACGTGGGTGATCGCGGCGCGGCGTTCGAGCGCCTCTTGATGGAGCGACCGGTGATGGGCGTCGTCAATGCGCTGCTGGGGCCGGGGGCGTTCCTTTACCTGTTTCAAGGAGTCATCGTGCCGCCGGGAGGCGGGGTAGGAGCATATCCCTGGAAATGGCACTGCGATCTGTATCACGTCCTGCTTGATGTCGGCGACCGCGCCTTCCTCCCCGGCCTGAACTGCCTCTTTTATCTGGACGACGTTGACAGCCGCAACGGCGGGACGTGGATTATTCCCGGCAGTCAGGGGCTGTCAGATGAGGATGTCCCGTATAGCGATGAGCACTTCATGCGGCGGGCCGCGATCCAGGTGGAAGCGAGTGCCGGTTCGGCCGTCATCTTCAATCCTCTGCTCTGGCACTGCGCCGGGGCAAATACGACGGATCAGCCTCGGCGTGCCGTGAAGATGTTGCTGGTGCGGGAGTGGATGCTGCCGCAGATGGATTATGCGCGTAGCATTCGGGCCGAGGTCTTGAACCGGCTTGATAATGAGGCCCTGCTAATCCTCGGGCGCCGCAGCCGTGTGCCCCGTTCGTTTGAAGAGATGGAAAACGCCTTCTGCTCCTCCTGAGAGATAGAGGCCCGACGCTTTCCGTAACGCGCTCGTCAGCATCGTGGTGAGCGCAGAGAGAGAAGTGCGCTGGCTGCACGAAAAGGAGATAAAGATGCGAGTCCTACTCACCGCCGCCGAAGACATACATGCCTTCGCGCAAGGCAACGCTAAAGCTTATCCGAAGCTGGGCCTGCTCTCGCTGATCGCTTACCTTCGCCGCTACCTCCCGGGGGCCGAGAGAATCGAATTCGCTTATCACGACATGCTCCTGGAGAACATGGACCTGACAGAGATGCGCGCCATCGTCGAGCGTTTCCAGCCCGATCTGGTGGGAATCTCCTGCCTGTCTTATTCGGAAGAGATTTTTCACGCGCTGGCTAAAGTCGTCAAGCAGACGCGCCCGGAGGCGCTGATCGTGGGGGGCGGCCCTTACGTGAGTTCCCTGCGCGAGGCCGTGTTGCACGATCTGAATGTTGATGTGCTGGTGTTCGACGAGGGAGAAGTCACGTTTCTCGAACTGCTCAAGTGCTTGCTCGATGGGCAAGACTACAGCCGGGTGGCGGGACTGGCCTACAGGCGTGAGGACGGGACGACTCACGTCACCGCCCCCCGCACCTTGATAGAGAATCTGGACGAACTCCCGATCCCGGCCTTTGACATGATAGACTTCGACGCCTACACCGCTTTCAACCCGCATCTGGACATCGGCGGTCGCTTCGCGCCCATAGTGACTTCGAGGGGTTGTCCCTTCAGGTGCGTCTACTGCCACGCACTACACGGAAAATCAACACGATTCCGCTCGGTCGATCACGTGATGGCCGAGATTGAGCACTTGTATTACGAGCACGGGGTGAGACTGCTCTACGTCTACGACGACATCTTTAACTTGCAGCGTGAGCGGGCCAAGGAGATTTGTCGCCGTATCATTGACGCCCGCCTGGACCTCGGCATTGATTTCCTTAATGGCTTGCGCGCAGACCTGATGGATCATGAGTTGATTGATCTCATGCTCGACGCGGGGACTTACTACATCGCTTACGCCGTCGAGACGGCGACACCGCGTATCCAGGACCTCATCAAAAAGTACAATAAATTGGACATCGTGGCCGACGCCGTTGATTACACGGTGCAGCAGGCCAAAGGTCGGTGCGTCGTCGCAACTTATAACATGATTGGCTTCCCCACGGAGACGGAAGACGAAGTGTGGAACACAATCGAGTTTAATCGCAGCCTGACTCATCACATCGCGGATGTCGCCGTAGCCATTCCGCAGGAACATACGGAGATGTACCAAATGGCGCTCGACGTGGGATTCAAAGCGCCCGCGAAGAGAACTCCGAACTACGGCAAGGACGTGATGATGAGCGCCTCGGAGAAGATCGGCCCCGAACGCCTGGGCGAGCTGCTCTACGAATTCAAGATGGCTTTCTACGATGAGGAGCGGAAGAGCCAACTGCTGCGTCTGGCGGAAACCCCTCCGGTCAATTCGCAGGCGAAGTACCTGGGCGGATTCGTGCGCGGGTATTTGAAGCTCAGCCGTGATTTTCTGGGTGATACCAATGCCGCGTTGCGAGCGGGCATGATGCAGACCTGAGCCACGACTCTCTGGCGGGCCGAGCTACATGCGGGCGAACTGGTCCGCCGCGCGATGATCAGGAGCCGAGATGATCAGCACGACGAATGCTTGCGGCATGGAGTTGGAGACTTTGCGTGCCGCGATGCGCGCACAGGGATTCCTGCTGCTGCGTTCTGTCTTCGAGCGGTCACTGATGGACGAGTTGCGCGTCCAATTGGATCGGGCGCGAGAGGTCGAGGAAGAACGCTTCGGCCTGGAGACTCTCCGGGAGATCGGGCAGGACGGCTATGTGTCAGACCTGCTGACCATCGGGCCGGCTCTTGAGAAGGTGCTCGATAGTGACGTTTTGCATGAGGTGCTCACGGCCACGCTCGGCGAAGAGGCCAGGCTCTACGTGGGCCAGGGCATCATTCTCGACCCGGGAAAAGGGAGAGGCGTCTGGCCGCGCTGCTGGCACGCAGATATGTTCGAGGTGCGTTCCGCCCTGAGCGATCCGACCTTCTGCTTCGGTGTGAACTGCATCGTCATTGTTGACGACATTGACTATGAGAACGGCCCGACGGCGGTTCTCGCCGGCAGCCAGAACTTGAAGGCTTTGCGCACCGAAGCGGAAGAGGACTTCGAGCGGGTAGAATTTCGGGCCGTCGCGCCGAGCGGCTCACTCCTCGTTCTCGACGGCGGCGCCTGGCACAGCGCCAGTCTGAACCGCTCCACGGAGCCGAGGCGTGTAGTTAAACTGATGTTCACGCGCCATTGGATTCGCCCACAGATGAATTATGCTGCCCTCGTCTCTGCCGAGGTCTCGTCGAGGCTGACGGCCAGGGTGCGGCGGCTGCTCAGGCTGCCGGCAGGCGCGTGAGAAAGCGAAGACGCGGATGGGTTCGATTGTCGCACTTTGCACGCAGGAACTGGAGACGCAGGGCTGGACGGTCGTGCAAAGCTGCCTCTCGCCGCAGCTTCAGCGGCATCTGGTCAGGGGTTATCCCAACCCTAATCCGTCCGAACTGACGCTCGTGCGGCAGGCGTTCGACGGCCTGCCGTTGCGCATTACGCAGGGCCTGATCGGCGAAGTCATCCTCTCGCAAGTGAGATACGGAGAGGCCGAAGACTGGCACCGTGGCCGCGGCGATACCGTTGCCAGCGGCGCTCCCGCCGAGTTCATTCCGGGTTTTGATCTATCTTGCGTGCTTGATAGAAAGCCCTGCCCGGTCGAGGTCATCCCGGGCAGCGGACGACTTACAGACGACGACCCGTGGCCGTACCAGATCAGTCAAACAGTCGAAGTCAAGCCGGGCGACCTGGCGATCTTTGATGGCCGGCTGCTGCGACGTTGGCCGCCGGAACGTAGCGGGTGGGTCTTCTGGTTCTCGGTTATTCGTCCCTGGCTCACCCCTTTGAGTGACTTTTCCAGAAGACTGCGACCCGACATGCCGCCGCGCGCTTTGAGTTTTTTCGGGATACCCCGGCAGCCGCCCGGCGATGTCGGCGAATGGCTCTTTCGAACTCATCAAAAAAGGAGTTTCTGATGGCTGGTCCTGGCCTGTCTATGCTCGGCCCGGAAGAGATCGCCGAGGTGGTGTCGGTGCTGGAGAGCAGGGAGTTGAGCCGCTATCGCTTCGATGACGGCGGGACGGCTGCCCCCTCGAAGGTTTTCCTCTTCGAGCGCGCCCTGGAAAAGATGACGGGCGCACGCCACTGTCTGGGGATGAACAGTTGCACCAGCGCGCTGCTGTCCGGCATGTGGGCCGCAGGCATCGGCCCGGGCGCTGAGGTCATTGTGCCCGGCTACACGTTCATCGCTTCGATAGCTGCCATCGCCTACGCAGGCGCGACCCCGATCCTGGCTGAGATTGACGATAGCCTCAACATTGACCCGGCGGACGTGCGCCGCAAGATTTCACCCCGGACGAGGGCCATCATGGCTGTCCACATGATGGGCGCTCCCTGCGACATGCACGAGTTGACGGCAATCGCCGAAGAACACAATCTGCTGCTGCTGGAAGACTGTGCGCAGGCCGGCGGCGGCAGTTATCGAGGACGCTTCCTAGGGACCTTCGGGGCGTTCGGCGCTTTCAGTCTCAACGTCTTCAAGACATTCACCGCGGGCGACGGGGGCGTGCTCGTCACCAACGACACGCAGCTTTACGAACGGGCCTTCGCCATTCACGACCACGGCGCACGCCCCAACAGGGTCGGGGTGGCCGACGCCAATTCCGTCCTCGGTCTCAACTTCCGTATGCACGAATTGACGGGAGCAGTGGCCGGAGCGCAGTTGCAGAAGTTGCCGGCGATTCTTGCGCGCCTGAGAGAGAACAAAGCGAAGTTGCGGGCGGCCATCGGTGCGGTCGCGCGCGCGCGCGAGCGCCGCGTCAATGACCACGAAGGTGACTGTGCCACGGTGCTCGCTTTTACCTTCGAGACCGCCGAACTGGCGCGGGCCGTCGGGGACAATCTCGGCACGATCACACTGGCCTCATCCGGCAAGCATAATTACGCCAACATGCCGCAACTCGTGCGTCATGCGCTGCCCGTCGGCGCCTGTCCCTTTGACTGTGACGTGCATCCTTTCAAGGGCACATACGAGCCCGGCTCGCTGCCGCAGACGGACGACTTGCTGGCGCGCACAGTCGCCCTCAGCGTCGGGGTCGTGGACTCATACCTGGGCACTGCTTTCGGCATCAACATCCACTCCGGCGAGCAAGAGATCGCACGCGTGGCCGAGACGTTCAAGCAACAGGTGGACGAAGCGTTGAAGATGGTCTCATGAACGGAGCGATTGCTGTTGAGGTGAGAGGTTGGGCGATATGCGAGGCCCCGGAGATGATGGTTCGTGAGTTGTTAGGTCCGGCTGCACGACAGTCTTCGCTCAGCCTTGCGCCCGTCGGCTGGAGAGTCGAAGACCCGCTACCGCCGAAACAGCCGGTCGGCCCGATCCACAGCCTCGTCACGTTTGAGTCCGACGAGCCGTTGGAGGTACGCATCGTGCCGGGCAGCCAGGGGCAGCCTCCCCCGCCGGAAGAGGCGGGCCACGAATTAATCAGCCACATTATAGGGCGCGGGCGCGCGCTCGTGCTTGACGCGCGTTGTTGGTACCACGTGCCCCGCGGACGGGGACTGCGCCTGCGCTTGTGGATGTATCAACCCCTGGCGAGGGTCTCATGACAGATCATCTCTACCAACTCCGAACCGCCGGTTATACATTCATGCGCGGGGCGCTGGGCCAGCCACGCCTCGACCGGCTGCGTGCCGGCATAGACCGGATGCTGGCCGAGGACGACGCCACCTGGGGGGCTGAAGTGCTGGAGCGGATGGGCCAGCGTGGGGCTTTGCGTAATCTTTGCGACGACAGTACCCCCTTTCAAGAGTTGCTAGCAAGTTCGCCTGTCTACACTGTCATTGATCGAGTGCTGAGCAAGGGATACGTGCTGCACTCTTATGACGGGTTGGTGTTGTTGCCCGGCGACGGGCGTTTCCCCTGGGACTTTCATACGGATTTTACCCCGTTGGTGGGCGCGGCTTTCCCGGCCAATGATTCCGTTGGCGTCAACTGCCTCTATTATCTGGACGACGCCACGGAGATGAACGGGGCGACGTGGCTCGTGCCGGCCAGTCACCGCTCTGTCCTGAACGCCGCCGCGCCGGAAGAGTTATCGGCGCTCGCCATTCAAGCCGTGGGCAGTGCGGGTGACGCGCTGCTCTTCGACTCCCGTTTGTGGCACTGCGCGGGTGAGAACCGATCGGCCCAGCCCCGGCGCTTGATTAAAACACTGTATTGCCCTCCCTGGCTGCGACCACAGATGGACTATTCGCGGGCCGTCCGCCAGGAAGTCCGCAGTCAACTGGACGCGCGCACGCTCCAACTGCTCGGCGTCGGGAGCGCGCCGCCCGCGACCGTGAAGGAATTGCGCGAAACTCTCAACCGGGGACGTCATCCATGAGCACGGCCTTCATCAGTGGCACGCTCCGGGGTGAGGATGCGCTTCAGGCGTTCACGCACGAATGGGACCAACTGGCGCGGGCGAATCCGCGCGCCACCGTTTTTCAGACGAGCGGCTGGTACGCGGCGTGGGTCGAGGCTGTGGCGGCTCACGAACGCGCCGAGCCATTGATTTTGCGCGTTCCCGCAGTGGGACGAATGCGTGCCGCCGTCGCCCTGCAAATCAGCCAGGCGCCGGTTGCGACAATCCGTCCTTTGTCCTGGCCCTGGGCCGACTATCATGAGGGCGTAGGAAATCCCTTCGACCGCGAAGCGATTGAGGCTCTGGCCGGGGCGCTACGAGAATTGGTCATGGAAGAGCAATGCCCGCTCGTCTTCGACGATGTCGTTCCGGGCGGAATTTTGGAAGAGGTCTCTAGCCGCTTGCCGACGAAGCAGTCTGAATCGAGCCACACCGCCGCCATAGACCTGACTGATTCGGCTCACACCGAGCGGGTGCTCAACCGAAGGGAGCACGTTGTGAAGTCGCGCCGCCTACGGCGCTTGGGGCCGGTCAGTTGTCAGCATCACAGTGAGCCGACTGAGATAATGCGCCGTATGGATGCCTTCATCGAGTTACATAGTCAACGTTGGGCACATCGGACGGACGCCGTAGCTCCCTTTAACGGCGGGGTGATTGATGACGCTTTCGCGGCGATGGTGCGCCATCTCGCGCCGCGCGGCTTGTTGCTGCTGACGGAGTTGCTCCTCTGCGAGAAGCCCATCGCCATGTACTTCGGGTTCACATATGGCTGCCGCTACAGCGGCTACCGCACGGCCTTCGATCATGAACTCAGACGGTTCTCACCCGGTCATCTGATGCTGCGACAGATGATGGTTGATTTCACCGCTTACGGATTTCACGAGCTTGACCTGATGCGCGGCGCTTACGCATATAAGTACGATTACACCAACCGCCGCCTTCGCAATCGGCGCTTTGAAATGCACAGTCTGTGAGCACGTGGTTGAAAGATTCTGTGTGAGTTGTCTATGAGCCTGACGGTGGCAATCGTAGGAGAGGAGTGGGAGGCCGGTTTCGCCAGGGCGACTGCGCGCTCGTTTACTCGCTGGCTGCCTGCCGATGCGGAGGTCTGCGTCGCGGCGGAGTTGGCGCGTACCGTGGCCGACGTCTGCCCGCGCCGTTTACGCATCTCGGCCGCGACGCGGCCCGGATTTCAAGAGTATGCAGAGGTGCGGAGGCGCGTGTTGCGGGACGCAGACGGCGGCGACGGCATTCTGCTGTTGGCGGCTGGCACGTTGCCCATTGATGATCATCCGCTCGAACGTCTCGGGGCGTCGTGGCGGCAGGAGAGAGTGGTCGAGTGGCACGCACCGACGGAAGAGGCGCACCCCTCCGTGCTGCGCTTTCAAGGGCCGCCGCACTGTCCGCCCAATCGACCGCGACACACGGTCGAGCGTGTCGGTGCGCTCGACGTATGGAACATTGATGGGGGACGCAGCTACTTTCAGGCCCTTACGGAGTTGAACGGCGCAGGCGGACCGCCCGTCTGGTCACAATATGGCGCGCGTCGGCCGGTTTTCGCTTACAATACCAACGGATTCTCCGAGCCGCCGATAGCCGCTCATGACGAGTACATTATCTTAGGCTCCGGCCTGCTCGGATTGCGCATGATCGCCGAGAGTGGTCCCGATACCGGGGCGCGCGTCCTGGTCTATGACATTAACCCGGACCAGTTGCTCTGGATCAGGTTTTTGCTGGAGGCGAGTGGCGAGGTCGCTGAACTGGAAGAGGTGGTCGAGGAATTCCAGTCAAGATACCCGGCGGTTATTGTCCGGCCCGTTCTCGCACACGAAGCTGCCAACGCCTTCCGGCAGGCCGCGTGGTATCGGCGGAACAGGCGACGGCTGGCTGAAATCCGGTCCATGCTCAGTTGGGAGTTTCTGGAGTGCGACCTGTGGACCGACCCGGCGACGCTGCTTAACCGCGTGCTGCCCGTGCGCCGTCTCTTTTTTATG
Source organism: uncultured Acidobacteriota bacterium (assembly GCA_963848875.1). Taxonomy (GTDB): domain Bacteria; phylum Acidobacteriota; class Blastocatellia; order Pyrinomonadales; family Pyrinomonadaceae; genus QHXM01. The sequence continues at coordinate 712,446 of CAWKFJ010000003.1, read as the reverse complement.
TACCTGGACCTCTTCGTGGTCTGGCATATTGCTGACGAATCATCGTGGGTGGAGAAGCATTCCGAGATGGCGGTGAGCTTGGAGGAGGCCATCAGGAGGCGCGCGAAAGGCTTTGTGTCGTTCCTTCCGGGGCCACATTCCGAGGTCTTCCAACTTCAGCCGGAGTCGCCGTTCGCGTTGAGAGAAGGGTGATGTCATGTATGTGATGCCTTTTTGGAGCTACCGTGCTGCGGCGGACGGATGCGTCGTGACCAACTGGCTGACGAAGCAGAGTTCGCTTGCTCCGGCCCCCATGATAGACATGCTCGAAACGTTCTACTTCGGCCAAACGGTCGCGGAGGCAGCGCCCGGCACGGGCGACTTGCTGGCCCTGGCTCAATCGCTGGCCCTCATCTTCGACTCGACCCAGGCCGCCGAGGCGTGGCTCAGCGAAATTGAGCGAAGCTGGCTGCTTGATTTCCCGATCGTCGACCAGATCGAGCTGACGAATCGCTGCCCTTATTCCTGCCAGATGTGCCCGCGCACCTTCGCGATGGACCGCTCGCTCGGTGACATGCCGCTCGAACTGTACGAACGAATCATCGAGCAACTGAGTGGGCGACAGTCTTACGTCGGCCTGCACCACTTCGGCGAGTCGCTTCTACATCCGGGGTTGGCCCAGGCCGTTTCCGTCGCTCACGGCAAGGGACTGCGCACCGGACTCTCGTGCAACCCCCCGACCCTGCGCCCGGACCTCTCCGCCCGACTGCTGGAGGCCGGGATCTCTAACATCGTGCTCTCCCTCGACTCGCTCGAGGCGGACACTTACCGCGCCATTCGCGGCCCGGCGGCGCGCATTGAGCGGGCCGACAAAAATCTGCGTCACCTCGTCCGGCTCCGCGACGAAGGAGGCTACCAAGCCTTCATTACGCTGCAAATGATCAGTATGCGCTGCAACGCGGCCGAGGCTGACCGCTTCCTCGACTATTGCCGTGAGGTGGGCGTGGATCGCGGCGTGGTCATACGGCTCGGCAAGTGGGACTTCGATGACGCTTTTGTGGAACAACTAGGTGAGTTCAGCAGCCCTGGTTATAATGGCTATTGCACGCGTCCCTGGGATTCCCTCGTGGTGCTCTGGGATGGGCGGGTCGTGCCTTGCTGCCATGACTACAACGGGATGGTAGTGCTCGGCGATTTGCGAGTGCAAAGCCTGGAGGAGGTGTGGCGTTCTCCCGAGGCGGAGAGGTTTCGGGAGCGCAACCAGGATTACGAGCTTTGCCGCAAGTGCGCCTTCAGCCGCTGGTCACGCGAGCAGCAACGCGAGCGAGAGGGCTTCCGCCACTTTCACCGCGAGCGGGGCGTCGCAGGCAACCGTAAGGAGTGGATCAATCCCGTCACACTGGCGCGCGGCGATGGTCGGGCGCTGTTCGACGGCTTCGACGTTCTGATTGAGGAGTGACGGAACCGGTTGCACTGAAGGAGGGTCAGGAAGATGGGAACGGAACAGGCATTCTTCAGTCCCGTCACAAAAGCTTACGTCCACTCCTACAAGCCGCTCCGACTCTATATCTACGATCATCGTTCCTACCCTTACAACACGCTCAACGCTCTGGTGAAGGCTCTCTTGTTTAATGACGCGCGCTATCAAGAGGGTCGCTATCTCTTCACCCTCAGCGAAGAGCCGGAGACGGCGGACCTTTTCGTCTTTCCCTGCGATTTGAACTACTTCGAGAAGCGCGAGGAGCAAGTCTACGATCTCCTGGAGCATTACGACGGCAACGAACGCCGGCACGTCTTCTTCGACCATCGCGATCAAACCGACCCGTTTCCCGAGCAGACCTCGATTCGCCTGAAAGTCAGCCTCGACCAGCGTCATGTTTCCGACACCCTGATTTGCATCCCTTACATGGAGATGGTTGACAACTTCTTTTACTATTTCTCCCAGCCGCGCGAGATTAAGTATGAGCTGTCATTCATAGGCGAATGGAGTGCTTTTCGGGAACAGATGCTCAAGGCGCTGAGCGATTCATTCGAGTCGGCCTATTTTCGTCTGCGGGATAGTTTCTTTCACGGCGGTTATCTGCAATTCCGTGAAGGCAAGCCGCCGCTTAAAGAGGAGCGGGCGACGAAGCGCGCGCTTCGGGAAAAGTTCATAGAGGTGTCACGCCAGTCGAAGTTCATCCTCGCCTTACGCGGCTACGGTCTCAATTCGTTCCGTTTCTTCGAGGCGCTGTCCCTTTCCATTCCGCCCATTCTAGTTTCAGACGACTGCGCCCTGCCCTACTCACACCTCGTAGATTACGACAAGTTCTGCGTGCGTGTAGAGGCCCACGATCCCGCGGCCGTCGAGCGGATCAAAGCAGCGGTTTACAACACCGTGGACGAGACTTATGCGGAGATGTGTCGCTCGGGCCGTCTGCATTACGACACTTTCTTTTCCACGAAGAACTTCCTCTTCTTGCTGTATGATGCCTTACGCCGGGCGGTTTGACCCACACACTGAAACTCGTCGCGACAGAACCGAGCCACCGAAGGAGCGGGTCACTGTGTTTTCGCAGCAAGAACCGATCTTATTTGCCGCGCGGGCGACCTCACTCATCATCGCCGCTTGCCGCTCGGTCCGCCGTCCCGTGGTTTTGTTGCCCGCGCTCTACTGCGCGGAGGTGGCTGCGGCTATCGAGGAGGCCGGGTTGCGGTATCGCTGCTATGACGTGCCGGCAGACCTGTCCTCCGCGTCCTCCATGATTGACCTGGCCTACGACAGCAGCATCGGCTCGGTGGTAATCCTGCATCCCTTTGGACTTTCACGTCCGCTGCACGACATTGCTCTGCCCGGTGAGACGCTCCTTGTGGAGGATGCTTGTCACGCTCTGAGAACCGCTCTCCATGATTCGGCGGCAGGGGGCGGCGGCGACATCACCGTTTACAGTCCGCGTAAGGAACTGGGCTGGCCGGAGGGGGGAGTCGCCACCGGCCCGCTCGTTCGGTCTGTAAAGGACGGGGTTGCCCCGGCCCCTCAAGTTGCACGTCAATGGCGGCGGGCGAACATCCCGGCCCTGGCGCGTGAGGGGCGTCAGGCCACCCAACTCGCCGCCGAAGTTCTGGCAGATAAACTGCCGCTCGTGAGTGAAGGCGAAGTGTTGACCGCATTGCCACTCAAGAGCACCCGGCGTGATGCCACCATCAACCGCCTGCGCGCGCACGGCATCATGGCCTGGCGATGGATGCGCCCGCTGAAAGATACGGGTCCGAAGCGAACGCCGCAAACCTGGGCGCTCCGTCGTAAACTCCTGCTCGTCCCATTGCCAAGCGGCGCGGAACTCGAACGCACGCTCGACCTGCTCGGCAAAGAACCGTTGGAAGATTGGGAGTAGGGGGCCATCACGGCCCTGTTGAAATACAGTTTGCGAGAGGCGAAACTGCTTAAGGTCGCGGTAAACGGCTGAAATTTTACGTTATAGCAGCTCGGAACTGGAGGGATGATGAAAGTTTTTATTAGTTGGTCCGGTGAGCGCAGCAAAGCTATTGCAAGTGCTCTGAAAATGTGGTTTCCATATATTTTCCACGATGTGGAGCTTTGGCTTTCGGATCATGATATCCATGCAGGTTCGCGATGGCATAATGACCTAGATCGTGAATTGGAATCTACAGATTACGGAATAATCTGCCTCACGCCCGAAAATCTAACCGCACCCTGGTTGTTGTTTGAGGCTGGCTCGCTAGCTAAGGCTGTTAAAGTAGCGCGGGTTGTGCCCTACCGTTTGGAACTTTCGTCAACAGATATTGAACCACCGCTCGGCCAGTTTCAAGGAGTTGATGCTGATGAGAGAGGGACATTCAAATTATTAGAGAGTATTAATAATGTCCGTGAAGTAAGTCTACCATTGGATTTGCTTCAGCGTGTTTTTGCAAAATGGTGGCCCGATCTTCACAGCCAATTGAATGGTATTTCCGCGATACAACAAGGAACTGCCCAGCGGCGGTCTGATCGAGAATTATTAGAGGAGACTCTTCAACTCGTGCGCCGGTTTACTTCCGATTCGGATCTGTCTGGCTCAACCCAGCTAAGTTCAATTAAATTTCCTTGGCCCCATTTGTTGCATAGAGCAACAGATGTTCTCTCAGAGGTTAAGAAGCTCTTGAGTGAAACACCAATTCTAAGCTCAGACGAGATTGTTACCAATATTACTAAGATGGCAAACGATCTAGGTGTGCTTCATAGGCCAGACATACAGGTGACAGTGTTTGATGAACAGCAAGCCTTAGTTTATCACGATTGGCAAAACCTTCTGGGAGCCCAGATTATTTTCCCAGGCCCTGATGGTGCCAATATTCTAGATAAGATATTTGAGTACCCGGAGGGCGCAGTGGCTTGGATTGATCAGTCTACCAACATACAAAGACCGCTTACAGCGACGTACAGAAGGATGAACATTGCTCTGTTTACAACAGCAGGGAGACCTGGTTGGAGGATATTGGTTGAAACCCATCATGAAGTAGATTAATTCTCTAAAGCTCAGCATCTTTAACGCGGAACTGACACCGTACTTGAACAAGTAAGTTTTTATGCCATTTATCAGCCTGACAGGATGCACAAATTAACCAGCCGCCCCGTTGACTGTGAAGAAAGTTGACTTTCCGTTAACAAGCTCAGCGGGAGGTGCTTACGCAAAAATTCCACTGCAAGAGACATTCATGCGGATCATAATTGAAGCACATGCCGCGCATTCATAAGACGCACCACTTCCTACTCAGCGACGAGTCGCCGTTGGGCATCGCCTTCGACCTCGTCTACCGGCCTGAGCCTCAAGACGATTGGCCGGCGACGACGCTTGTCGTTGACTATGATCTGTCAAGGCTCCATAAGTTGCAACCGCGAAACTGGAAATGCGCGGAACTCGAAGACCTCACCGGCCCGTACGAGCGTGTGCTCATACAGGTGTCGCAGTACGATTCGCTCCAACAGGTGAAGCGAGACATCTATGCCGCGAGCCGGATGCTGCCGCCCGGCGGCGAGTTGCGCGTTACAGTGCCGCCGAGGAGCGGCGCGAAAAGAATCACCTCCGACCTCAATCAAGTGTTCGCAGATGTCGCGGCGGTCAAGACGGCGGGCATGACTCTGCTCATCTGCCGCAAGCCAACCCCGCGTGAACTGAGAGAGGAAGAATCCTACATCGAATACCGTGACCCCGTTTCTGAGAGAGGACTTAGATTCCTAGTGCGTCCTGGCATCTTCTCAGCCGAAAAGATTGATACTGGCACGGAGTTTCTACTAAAGACGATTCCCTCCGTTGCGGGACGATCAATTCTTGACGTGGGCTGCGGCTATGGTGCGATTGGCGTCGTGAGCGCAGCGCGAGGCGCTGAGGTCTCGCTGCTGGATGTAGACGCTCGCGTCGTCAAGCTGGCCGAGCGAAACTTGAGATTGAACGATCTGGCCGGGCAGGTGTTCCTCAAGCTTCAGCCTTACGACTTCAAAGACGGCGCATTCGATGTCGTCTTGTCGAATCCGCCAACGCACGCAGGAAGTGAAATGCTCCGGGCGTTGTTTAGCGAGATGGTGCGCGTTTCCAGCAATGACGGTTACGTCGCGTTGGTGGTGCGCGAGCAGCTTAATTACGAAAAGTGGCTTCAGGAACTCGGCGACGTTCAAAGACTCGACGCCGCTCACGGCTACAAGATTCTACAAATAAGAAAAACTGGTTCTGGTGCAGAAAGCAGCCGCAGGTAACGTTGAAGCCGTGCGAGACATGCCAGTGATTATCAGCCGGCTTCAGCGAGCGCACCAGCGCGCAAAGGATTTCGCTGAATTGACCTCAATCTCTCCAGGATGGATTCCCAGTTGCCTGTCGAAACAACGTAACCGTTCTCGCCCTCGTGGACATGTTCCTTCATTCCTGTATCTTCTGTGACAATGACGGGCACATCGCAGGCCAGCGCCTCCATCGGGGCATAGCCAAAACCTTCTTGAAAGCTGGGATGCACATAGGCATCGGCGCGCTGGAGGTGTGGCAGCGGGTCGCCGGGCGCGATGCGCAGTCGTGGCTCGCGCCGCTGCCACTCTCCCATAAAGCGCTGCATGCTCTTAGTCCAGGCGTGTCCAACGAGCGTTAGCTCGGCGGGGCCCGTCAGGCGGTGGAAAGCTTCAAGCAGCAACGGAATTCCCTTGGCTGGGCTGAGAAAGCCGGTGGAGACGACGCGAAAAATTCCGTCGTCAGGGCGTTGCGGCGGCGGCGTAAAACGGCTGGGGAGTTTCAAGTATCGCCGCCGTAATTTGGCGGCGGGTACGCCTGCTTCGATAAAGGTTTGGCGTGAATATTCAGACGTGACCCAGATGAGATCGGCGCTTTCATATTCGTCCAGAAAACGGCGAACCTGTGCCGGATGGAGCGGGTTCCTCTCAAGCGGATACATCCGGCATGCACGCTTCCATAATCGCTCGACGTTACGAATGTGCGACATCCCACCTTCGAGTTCGAGCAGTTTATACTTCAACCTGCCGGCTTGACGCAAACTATGCCGCGAAGTGCCATCAAAGCCGTGAAACACTTCCCCGGCCCGGAGTCGCGCGGCGACCGCCCGGTCAAACATTTCACTGGCGCAGTAGATCTTCCATGCCGGGCTGAAACGGACAGGAGTGTATTGGAGAATCCACGAGGATGCTCTTGGTCTAACCTCCCGCCCGGCTCTATCATCGGCGGGCACGGATGCAGCGTAATACTGCTCAAGCTCACCTGCCGCCCGGTGCTCGTCTATAACCTGCTCAAGATGCCGCCCTAATCCACCTTTGCCGTAAGGCGCATCACAAGAGACTATGACCATGCCTTGATTATTTTCCCGCCCTCTTGTTTTCTGTTGGAGCGTCGCCAGTCTACTTTCTGTCAAAATTCAGGGCAACGATATTCCCACCCGTAATAGAGCTGCGACTACTACTGCGCGGCCAACAGCGCCTCTAATTCTTCGTCAGACAACTCGTCTAACTCTTTCAAAGCCACAGCGACATCTTCCGCACTGGTCGTCTCGATGAGCGTAGACTCGACCGCCTTCGCCAGCCCTTCCACGGTCGGTTCTTCAAATAGCAACCTGAGCGGCAGCGCCACCTGGAACGTTTCCCTGATTCGTGAAATGACCTGCATCGCCAGGAGCGAGTGACCGCCCAGCTCGAAGAAGTTGTGAAACACCCCGACGCGCTCGACCTCCAGCACCTGACTCCATATTTCAGCCAGCATCTCCTCAATGGGCGTGCGCGGAGCCACGAAGTTCGTCGCAGACTCAACCGCCGCACTATCCGGCTCAGGCAGCGCACGACGGTCCACCTTACCGTTGGGCGTCAGCGGCAAAGCTTCCAGCAGCACGAACGCCGCCGGAATCATGTTCTCCGGCAAGAGCGTCCGCAAATGGCTACGCAACTGTGCGACCGAGGGCGTGCTTTGAGGCTCGGCCACGACGTAAGCGGCCAGAGATTTCTGCCCCGGCTGAGACTCCCGCGCGATAACCACGGCCTCGCGCACATCCGAATGCTTGCATAATGTTTGTTCGATCTCCCCCAACTCGATTCGCACCCCGCGAATTTTAACCTGGTTGTCCCGTCGCCCCAGAATTTCCAGCGAACCGTCGCCCCGATAGCGGCCGAGGTCGCCGGTGTGATACAGGACATCCAGCGCGTCTTGGCGGAAATGGTTGGTAACGAATCGCTGCTGCTGTTCCTCATCAGCATTGATATAGCCGAGCGTCCTGAAAGGCGTCCGAATCACTATCTGACCTCGTTCGCCGATACCACATAATTGTCCTTCGTCGTTCAGCACCAGGGCTTGAGTTTCGGGCAGCGGATTGCCGACCGGCTGCACGCCCGGCGAGACGGCCGCCGGAACTTTGTACCAGCATTTCGCCAGGGTGGTCTCCGTCGGGCCATAGAGGTTGATGATTTCGCCCGCTTCCGGGAAGGTCTCACGCCAGCGGCGGACGAGTGTATCCGTCAGCGGCTCTCCCGCAAAGAACACCCGCCTCAAGTGGCGCAGAGATATTTCGGCGGGGGCTTGCGCTAGCCATGATTGGGCCAATGACGGGACGGTATGCAGAAGGGAGATGTTCTCCCTTTCCATCCAGCGCAGGATATGTCCCGCCGTTACGTCAAAGGGTTCTTCCGGCAGGCACAGGGTGGCCCCGCTTGTCAAAGGCAGGAAGATGTCGCGCAGCACGACATCGAACGACAGGTTCGTCAACTGCGCGCATCTGTCGTGCGGCCCGACCGCAAATGTTTCGCGCTGCCAGGTGAGGAAGTGGCTCAATCCTTTGTGACGACCCAGCACACCTTTGGGAACTCCCGTAGTGCCGGAAGTGAAGAAAATGTAAGCCGCGTCATCCGGGGCTATATCAAACTCGCGCCGCCCGGCCAACCCGGTTACGCCCTTCGGCCCGGCGGATTCAGACCCGTCCGCATTGACGTTGCTAATCTTCAAGGAAGACGCCTCGTCGAGCCAGGCGTCTTCTGCGCGCCGCTCGCCGACGTATAAGAGTCGCTTCACGCCCGCCTCACGCAACATAAGCTGTCGGCGCTGGGCCGGAAGGTCAGGGTCGAGGGCCAGCAATACGCCTCTGCTCATCAGCACGGAGAGGAGACTGGCAATCAAGCCTAAGCTGCGTGGGCCTGCCACGGCCACCACTTCTCCCGGCTCGAGTCCTTCGGTAAGTAAAGACTGTGCGAGAGACGCCGCACGCTCGTATAGCTCGCCATAGGTCCAGGTGTATTCGCCCTGGCGGAGCGCGACTCGTTGCGGAGCGCGCGCGGCCCAATCGGCGAACATCCCAGGGACAGGCTGATACTCGGGTTCAAGCAATTGCACGCAGGGGTCGGGCAACACCCGGCGAGAAGCCGGCGTCACCAATGAATAGGAATGAATCTTTTTCTGCGGGTCTTGTACGATCTGCTCAAGCAAGTACTCGAACTGATCCAAAACGGACGCGATGCGCTCCGCCGCGAAGAGGTCTGTCTGGTAAAGCATCCGCAGGCGAATCTTGCCCCCCGTTTCATCTCCATACACGGTGACGGCGAACTTGGCCTCCGGCTCTCCCTGATCCATCTGGCTCAGAGTTAAATCCGCCAGCTTCATGGTCTCCATCGGGACGTTGACGTTGTTGAAGAGAATCTCGAATAGAGGATGCCGATCAAGGCTCCGCTCCGGCTGCAACTCCTCGATCAGCCTCTCAAAGGGCACGTCCTGATGCGCATAGGCTCCCAGGCACATCTCTCTGACCCGGCCCAGCAGTTGAAGGAAACTGGGATCGCCTGAGAGGTCTGTGCGCAACGCCAGCGTGTTGATGAAAAAACCGATCAAAGACTCGGTCTCTTTCTGAGTGCGACCGGCGATGGGCGTGCCGACGACCACATCCTCTTGCCCGCTGTGGCGCGCCAGGAGCACCTGGAATGCTGCCAGCAGCAACATGAATAGAGTTACTCCCTCTTCCCTACATAGTGCTTTCAATGAACTGCCGAGGTCTGAGCTCAGGATCAGCGCTTGTGTCGCTCCGCGGTGACTCCGCACGCCGTAGCGCTTCCTGTCCGTTGGCAAATCCAGCACCGCAGGCGCACCCGCCAACTGCCGCTTCCAGTAACCCAACTGCTCGTCGAGCATTTCCGCATTGAACCACTGTCTCTGCCACATCGCATAGTCTGCGTACTGGAGCGGCAACTCCGCCAAAGGTGATTCCTCGCCGCTGCGGTATGCTTCGTAGAGGGCTTCAATCTCACGCATCACCACGCCGAGCGACCAGCCGTCGCTGATGATGTGGTGCATCGTCGTCAGCAGCACATGCTCGGTCGCGTCGAGCCGCAGCAAGTTGAGGCGCAGCAAAGGCCCGCGAGAGAGATCGAAGGGACGAACCGCCTCTGCCGTCGCGAGCTGCTGCGCCTTCTGCTGACGCTCTTCGGCTGGAAGAGGGCAGAGGTCTATGAGCGGGAGCGAGAACGGCTGTGGGGGAGAGATGATCTGGACTGGCTGACCGTCGCGTTCAGCGAAAGTGGTGCGCAAGACCTCGTGGCGGCGGACAACCTCATTAAGAGTCCGCTCTAGCGCCTGGATGTCCAGAAGGCCCGTGAGGCACACGGCCATATGAATATTTTCGGAAGTATCGCCGGGTTGCAGTTGATCTAAGAACCAGAGGCGCTGCTGCGCGAATGAAAGCATAGGGGGAGCGGAAGAATCCGCTCTCCGAGGTATTCTACGCTCTGTGGGAGCGTTTTGCCCCTGCTTTCTAACGCGCAGCGCTAACCGCGCGCGCTCTTCTAACGAAAGGCCACGCGTGGCCTTCTGATGATCGCTTGATTTGAGTGCAGTCATGATTTCAACCGGTCGCAAAATTATTTCCGGCAGTCAACTACCGCCGATGCCCCTTCGCCTGTCTTCAACACACTACCAGCACAGCCCCAAAGCAACCGTAATGCCAACCGGCAGGAAGAGTCCGGGCCTTGATTTGAAGGGGTTTTGGAACTCACCTGATTGCTGACGGGAGCGCACTAGGGCGTTCTCGCCCTAGTGCGGCAGAGGCTCGATTATGATTTTCTGAAAAACCACTGTTGCGCGGTAGGGTGATTTTGCCCTAGCACGGCGCGCGCATGTTCCTATCATTAAACGGCGGCCAATTCGTCGGCGGGCAGGAACTCAAACAATTGTCGCTCGCAATCGCTGACGATCTCTTCCAGCAGCATGACAAAGCGCTCCGACATTCGGGCAATGGTGTCAGCATCAAACAGGTCGGCACTATAGACAAGAGTTCCGCCCAGCACTTCATCGAACTCCACCAACTCTAGTTCGAGATCCGACATCGAGGCCACATCTCGCTCGCCAACGTTGAGAGATTTCAGTGCCAGGCCACTAAGCTCCAAAGCCCCTTTCGGAGCTTTCTGTAAAGCTAAACAGACTTGAGTCAGTGGCGCCGGGTTCGAGTTCAAGTCCAGCTTCAATGCTTCGAACAGCAACTCGAAAGGCAAGTCCTGATGCTTGTAGGCCGCAAGCGCTGTGTCACGCACTCGCCTCAACACCTGGCGAAAACTTGGATTGCCTGAGAGGTCTGTGCGCAGCACCAGTGGCTGGGTGAAGAGTCCGACGAGTGCCTCCGTCTCCGTGCGGTTGCGGTTGGCGGTCGCCGTGGAGACGACCAGGTCTTCCTGGCCTGTGTATTGCCACAACAGGACCTTGAAGGCCGCCATCAAGGTCGTGAACAGCGTCCCGCCCTCGCGCCGGCTCAGTTCTCTGAGCTTTTCCGTCAGGCCCTGCGACAGGACGAACGGTTGAGTCTGAAACCTCCCGGAGCGCACTTTCGACCACGGACGATCTACGGGCAGTTGCAATTTGGCCGGAGCGTCCTCAAGCTGCCGTCTCCAGTAGGATAGAAGTTTTTCCAGCACCTCTCCCTGAAACCATTCTCTCTGCCAGGCGGCATAATCGGCGTATTGCAGATGAGGTTCCGCCAGGGACGGGGCAACACCGCTCGCGTAAGCGTTGTAGAGTGCGCTGAACTCACGAAGGAGTACCCCGGTTGACCAACCGTCGCCGGCGATGTGGTGCATCGTCAAGAACAGCACGTGCTCCTGCTCGGTGAGTTGCAATAAACTGGCACGCAGCAGTTGCCTGCGCGCTAAGTCGAAGCCGCGACGGCTCTCCTCCCGGGCCAATCTGCTTACTTCTTCCATCTGTTTTGAGGCCGGCAGGTCTCGCAGGTCTGTCACGGGCACGGTGGCGATTGATGGGGGGGCGATCACCTGCATCAACTGCTTTCCGTCTCCGGTGACGATGGTACGCAGCGGCTCATGCCGCCTGATGAGTTCGGTGAAAGTAGCCTCCAGGGCCGCCACGTTCAACGGCCCCTGTAGTTGCAAGGCCCTGAACATATTCAAGCTCTCGTTCGAGAAGAGAGCTTCGAGGTCGGCCTCATCAATGGTGAGCATAGCCTGTTGTTGAAACGAGAGCGGCAGTTTCCCCTCACGCGAGACGGGCGCGATAGGCGGAGCCAGTAACTCTCTGGCCTGATCCCACTCCGTCTCAATGTGCGCGGCCAGGCTCGCCACTGTTGGCTCTGTGAAAAGGCTGCCCAGCGGCAATTCAATCTGGAAAGCATCGCGCACGCGGGAAACCACCTGCGTCGCTAACAGTGAATAGCCGCCGAGGCGGAAGAAATTGTCGTGCATTCCCACACGGTCGAGTCGCAGTAGTTCGCTCCAAATACCGGCCAGTATCTCTTCGGTTGGAGTCCGCGGGGCGACGAACGGCTCGATCTGCACGTCACGCGTTTGCCTCTTCTCTGCTCCGACCAGTTCTAAAATTCGTTCAGCCACCCGGCATTGTGTGGCAGCTTGAATCAAGACTCGTGCTCTTTCCTGCGCATCCCGGACATACTGCAACGAGGCATCGGGACTAGCAGCGGTGCTGCCCGTGCCCTCTGCTGGGTCAGCGTCCAGAGTTCGCTTTTTTTCGTTCCCCGCTGTAGTGCCCCGATCTTCACTATCGGACGAACTAAAGATTGCGCCCGAAATGAGAGACTCGACAGAGACGGGAAAGGTACAGCCGTCCCCTACGAGTTCGATCGGCTGCACGCCCAGGCTGTTTAGAAAATTGAGCGCGGGCGCATTTTTCTGCGTGCGGCGAAAAGGCATGTGTACTTCCCGGCAGCCCCTCTCTCGTGCCAGGTGGGCTAGCTTGACGAGCATCTCCGCCTCGACGTTTCTGCCCAAAGCCCTGCAACTCAGCAGGAAGGTATCAACCTTGAGGACATCAGCTTCACAGCGGAAGATCAACACGCCGACCAGACCGTATTGCCCGAACCGATCATTGACCTCTACCACCCAGCATTCCGTCCTCTCCTGTTTCAGGAGTTGCGATAATTCATCGAGGGTGCGCCGGACGGTGGTGGCATTGAATTGATTGGTACGCTGGGTGAGTTGTTCGACTCGTTCCAACTGGTCTGCCTGCGCCGGGGAAACAGTGATTTCCAAATTGAGGCCCGACAAGAAATCTCTGAGGCTCGGCGCGTCTTTGAGAAACGCTTCCCGCTCCCTGTTCTGCTGGTAGAGTTCGCTGCGCCGCCGGTCCTCTTCCGTTATCCGCAAATGATCGAAAGCCCACACGTGAGACAAAAAGGCCGGTATCTCTTCGCAGTTTTCGGGCAGTTGCAGCGTCAGGACTTCCGGGCAAGAGGCGCGGACCTCGGCGCATATCACCGGGTCGTCATCAAGAAAGATGAAGCTGTCGAGTGACAGTTGCAGTTCGGCGGCCAGCTTTTTCAAGCTCTCTGACTTCGCTCCCCAGTTGATGTGACGTGAGACGAAGTGTTTGAGTTCCAGCACCATCTCCGGGCGCTGACGGAAGACTTCGAGGACATCCTCTTCATTGTTTTTGCTGCTGATACACAACAACATTCCGGCGTCGCATTGCTCCAACATGAACTGTTGCAGGGCCTGGAAGGGCGCTGTGAGTTGAATCGCTTGCGGGCCGTCTTCCCCGCACACTCCCTTCCACAACGTGTTGTCGCAATCGAGCACAATCACTTTGTGCGGAGACTTGCGGGTGGCGAAGATTTTTCTTGCGAGGGCCGTGCCTAAAGCGGCGAAGAACTCCACCGTGTAGGGAATGCCGCCGACCGTCTCCGCGTAGGGGTCATAGACCTCCTTCACTTCGTACAAGGTAGCAAGATCAGACAAATCGAAGCAGTGGACGGCCTGAAGGGTCTCGGCCTCAGCGATAACGAAACGCTTTATCTCCTGGAGCAAATCCGCGAGTTGCGCGTGGTCAGGAGCATCTGTACTGGCATCGACACCGAGGAAGAAAGGTATTGAGAGGCGTGAAACGGCTGACTTCAGAGCCAGTAGAAACTCACCCGCATCCGCTTCCAACTGTGTACGGAGTTCGGATGTGAACGGCATATGAGAAGGAATCCAATCACGCAAGCGCAGCAGGATGACGTTGACGCCGTCGCTGTTGGATGCAATCAGGCTGGAAGGCTCAAGCAGTTCCTGAAAAACTTGATTGAAGGGCGCGAACTGAATCTTGCATGGTATTCTGAGCCGTTCCATCCAGAAGGCCAGGGATTCTTCAAGCGGCTCCGCGGTGAAAGTAGCTGCGATGGCGATCCCGATTTTTTGCCGCCCGATGCTCCGCAGGTGAATCGAGAGAGGCTGATCGGGAGCCGCTACGAGGCTGGTCAGTAAAGTCTGAAAATGATCCAGCATCCGGCGAATCCTGGACGCGTCAAAGAGGTCGCTGCTGTATTCCAGCGTTCCGGCGAGGCCGCGCTCGGTCGCCGAGACGGCCAGTTGCAAATCAAATTTGGCACGCCCGACCTCGTTTCCCAGCGGACTCATCAGCAGTCCGGGCGACTGCTGCGGCTCCGCCTTAGAGTTAGTCACATGCTCGAAGCTGAGGAAGTTGAACATCACCTGAAAGAGCGGCTGATAGTTCAGGTGGCGCTCCGGCTGCAACTCTTCGACCAGCTTTTCCAACGGGATGTCCGGGTGCGCGTAAGCCCCCAATGACGCTTCTCGCACTCGCCGAAGCAATTCGCGGAAGCTCTGATCGCCGAAGAGTTGGGTTCGTATCACCAGCGTATTGGCGAAGAACCCGATCAATCCTTCGAGTTCGCGCTGCGTCCGATTTGCGACCGGCGTTCCGACGAGGATGTCAGACTGTTCTGAATAACGATGCAGCAGCACCTTGAAGGCCGCCAACAACACCATGAAGAGCGTGCAACCTTCGCGCTGGCTTAAGCTCTTGAGCGATTCAGCCAAACCCTCCGGGATTGTGAAAGACTCGCGTCCGCCGCGAAAGCTTGACATGGCCGGACGCGGCCGGTCGGTCGGCAGTTCCAGCAACGCCGGAGCGCCCTGCAAATGTCGCCGCCAGTAATCCAACTGCGCTTCGAGTGCTGCGCTCTGCACCCGCTCCCTCTGCCAGAGAGTGTAATCGGCGTACTGTATCGGCAGTTCTTCGAATGGGGACGGCCGGCCCTCTACGAATGCGCCGTAGAGCGCCGCCATTTCTTTCAACATCACGTTGACAGACCAACTATCGCTGATGATGTGATGCATCGTGTAGAGCGCTACATGCTCCGCATCCGACAATCGCAGCAGTGTCACACGCAGAAGCGGCCCGGCGCTCAGGTCGAACGGACGCCGGGCTTCTTCGTCTGCCAGCCGCAACGCCTCCGCCTCGCGCTCGTCTTCCGCCAGACCACACAAATCTATGACCGGGAGCTTGAACGGTTCCGGCTTCGCAATCACCTGCACCGGCTGCCCGTCAGACGATTGGAAGGTAGTGCGTAAAGACTCGTGCCGACGGACGAGTTCACTGAGCGTTTGCTCCATCGCTGCCACGTCGAGTCGGCCTCTCAACCGCACAGCCACAGGCATATTGTACGAGGCGCTTCCGGGATTCAACTGATCGAGAAACCATAATCGTTGCTGCGCAAAGGAGAGGGCCACGGGGTCTGAGGTCTCCCTCCGCGGGATGGTCTGCTTTTCGCCGGCTCGTTTGGCTTTGTCACGGAGCTTGAGCGCGAGTAAGGCACGCTTCTCCGGCGAGAGCCTGCTCAACAGGCTCGTTTGTTCGTCTGCTCTTGATGTGTTCATCTGTTCAACTGATGTGCTGATGACCGAGAAGTCTGCGATTTCATCGGCGACGTTCAAACCTCAGACAGGAGAGCGTCTCGCCCGCGCGTCGCCTGTCACAGACGGCCAGGCAATTGGGAAAATTCAGGTAATCAGGAATCTATCTGAGAAATTAGCCGGCAACTTTCGACGCAGATACTGCTCTTTCAAACATTAGGCTTCTGGGGGATTAAATCCGCGGGCTCACACTGACGACCACCGTTCGGGCGTTGAGATGCAAATTATATTCACAGCGTCGCTTAGGTGTCTTGTGAGGAACCTTAAATATTTTCCAAATATTTCTTAAAGAAGGCTCAAAATCAATTCGCCGTGAGGGCTGGGAGCGCCGTCCCGCAACCGAGACCTGCGAGTTACAGGTCTAAAGCGTCGCGCAGTATCGCCAAAAGCTCCCCATTTCTGGAAAAACCGAAACGAGGTTGAGCTTTCTTCTCCTGTCATATTCCTCGAACCAGGTGTAAAAGAGCTTTCGCTGCGGCGTGACGTTTTCTACCTTTTCCAGAGCCTCAATGATCTCGCGGAGTCTGTCACGCATGACGGGCCAGCGTCCGAGATGTTCAAGAAAAACGATGGCTTCTTCCATGTAGCGCGAGTATTCGGAGGGCACGATCAAGGGCGACTGAAAATCCGGCCACATCACGATACTAGGCCGCATAATAATATCCGCGCCGTAAGCGTTCGAGACCTGATCCGCGTAGAGCATCAAGTCTTTGATGCTCGTCACGTTCAGCGCGCTCATCGTCGGCGCTAACTGGATGACGAGGCCGGGAAAGTCTCTCAACAACCCGCGCAGATTCTCATCGAAGCGGGTCCAATTCAGTCCGTTGCGAATATACTCGGCTCTTGCGCCGACAGAGTCCTGGCTGATGCCGAAGCGAAAATCGTACCGCTCTAACAACTGCGGGAGCAGCTGGCGCAGCCTTTCCATTTGCTTGGGGGGTGTGTTGAGATTGCTGATGACGCCGATCTGTAACTTGTCCGCCGGACCTGCGAAGCTCAGTATGCGCTCCATTGAGGTGTAGAATTCGTTCTGGATGAGAGGCTCGCCGCCGTTGAACTGCACATACTCAATCAAGTGGCGTTCGTCGTCGAACCACTGCCAGAAAGTCTCCGGGAAAAGCGGGTCGGCGGGCGCGATTCGCGGGTCATCTTGCGGCACAGGATAAGGGCCTTGATTTCTGATTTCGACGGCCCAGGCGCTGCTGAATTCCGGGCCGCAATAGCAGCACTTCAAGTCGCAATTCGTATTCAAAATGATCTCAATGTGTTTGGGCGTCGCCTCAGCCACCCTCCTTCCGGCCTGGATCACCGGGATGGCGCTTCTGAAAGGCTCCTGACTCGACTGTAAATAACGATAGCTCAATAGTCCGAGGTCTTCCTGAACCCAACAGGTATCGCAATCGTGATGCTGGATGCCATTTAACATCTCACGGCGTCGCTCCTGCACATATTCGCCGTTGAAGATGGCTCTGGTTCCGAGTTGGCGTATCTGCTCATCATCTATTTTTTGGAACGGAGTCTTACAACAGGCTTTCACTTTGCCGTGCTGCAAATCAACCTGCATGTAGGTCCAGCGTAACGGGCAGAAACTGGGACTGATCTGCTTAAGAACGTCGCTAATTTCTTCGTGTGGCATGGGCTTCCCCTTCCTCTGTGGTCGAGCCGCCCCGACGAGGCTAGTCGTTATTGACAGTCCACGTCCGGCTCGAATCGCAGGTGGTACATAATCTGGAGCCGGATGTAATGCTGGTAGGCGTTGTTGAAATTATCCGTGAAGTCGGATTCCACGAAGCGCTTGTACTCAGAATAATATTGGTCAAAAGCTCTCCTGGTGAGTCGGATTCCGAGATCAACGCCGACGGCCTTGGCGCTATAAAATGCCTCGAAGCACTTGTAGCAGTCGCCGCACCAACGTCCGCCACGGTAAGTATCACACGTCCCCGTGACTTTTAGTTCACGCTTGTCAAGCCAACTGATGATCTCTTCTTTGTGCAGGTGGCTACAAACGCTGACCAGCTGATGTTCGGGCTGGTAACCGGACCAAGCCTCGACGAACGCCGGGCTTCTTTCAAGGTAGCGTCGGGAAAAAGGGTTATGAGCCAGAAGCAAGTCATTGCGTTCGACCCCGATGAACGTCAGCGTGAATCCGAGCGAGGCGGCGATGGCCGCGCATAAAAAGTGTATTTGTCCGATTTTCCTGTGCTCACCGAAGAAGACCGGAAAGTCTTCGATCCGCAGAATCTCAGGGCTGTGGTGTTTGATTTGCTCAAGAGTGTAGGTGGATTCCACCCCGCCGGAGAACCAAAGCGCATGCTGTCGCGTGGGCGGCGGGTAAGGCGGCACGTCGTCCAGCAAGATCAAGCGGTAGGGCCGCCCGCAACGGATCATCGCGGCGTACCAATCCCAAAAGGATTCCGACCCTGCCGGCACATGGATGAGGCCCTCATCCCCGAAAACTTGCTGGCGGGCACGCAGATCGGCCTCCACTCGCGGATGGAGGTCGTTTTGGGCCGTCATCTTCCCGGCATGTCTAGAACCGCTCGGCAGCATGTCTGCATCCCGGAGCAAGGTTGAGACCGAATTCCGCCACCGTCGCTTGCTGCTCCAACTCAGCCTCACAGCGCGCACTAGTGTATCTTAGAGACGAGTGAAAACCAACTTTCTCTCTCGCCTTGATTGATGCTGAGGGCCAGTGTGCGAGACTAGCCACACAGACGACGAGCGAAAGCGAATTACGGAATGTGGAAGAAGGTGGTCTACGCCTGGCAGTTCGTTATCGAGTTTCCTCCTGGTCGTTTTCCGGTTCGTTTGCAGACAACGCGAAGAACGTGCGGCTGTGCTCTTTTTCTCTGTTTTACGACTCATTTATTTCAACCACTGCTTGACCCAATCCCGCACCTCCCGGACTCCTGTTTTGCCCGTGAGCTTGAGTTTGACAGGTCTTGGCAGGGGGTGCCGTGTTTGTTCCGTCTCCCAACGGCGAAAGTGAACTTGCATTGACACTCCCCTGAGCTACCAATTAAAATGCCCGAACTCAAATACGGGCCGATGTGCTCTTTAAGAGTCTAGTCCAGCGCGTTTGAGGAGGACGCTGGTTCACTTCACGAGTCGAAGTTGCAAGCTTTTCGCATAACACAGAATCAAGCTCTCGCTGGCTGACTATCCTGAGCGCGGATGATTGACCACTCTCCTTTCTCGCTCGACGACGCGCATGTTCTCGGAAGGGAAGACGCTTAGCCATCCGGTGCCGGCAAGATCACGGACACGATTACTTTCTCTTTACAGCAACAATCAATCAGGCTTTTGACAATTCTTGCCCTCATCACCGCTGGTTTAATATGACCGCTATCGTGCGGCCTGCAAACATGGCGCAGGGGTCTAAGGAGGCAGAGATTATGGGTGCAGCCCCACGTCGGATCCTCATCGTCAATTTCAACGGCCTCGGAAACGGAATCTGGATTCTTCCGATGTTGAAACGCTTCGAAGAAGTGGCCGAAAACTGCCTGTATTTTCATATCCAAAATCCTATCTTCGACTCCCGAGAGTTTATGCAGTGGCTGGGGCTGAAAAATTTCCTCGGCACAGTGCCGACCACCTGGCGGCGATTTGACCCCGGCGACTGGGATGAGATTAAGGATTTCCTCGCACGCAACTCGATTGATCTGGTCGTCAATCTGCGCAACGAAGGTCCGTTTCGCGATGTCAACTATTTCCGCTTCAAAGAGGAGATGGCTCAATCGGGAGTTGAGTTCTGGGAGCTGGACCAGGCGACGATTGCCAGCCGCCCCGCACACCGCCACTTGCTGATGGATCAGCTAAGTCTGTTCGCGTCGCACGGCATTGACCTGCTGTCATTTAACCGTCTGTGGCTGCGGGACTATCTCGTTTGGGCCGGCAGGGAGCGACTCAAAGCCGGGGAAATAGGCTTTTTCACAGGCGCCAGTCAGGCAGTGAAATCTTGGCCCGCCAGCCAATGGATCACGCTCGGAAGCAGGCTGCTTGACCAGACAGATTATCATCTGGTCATTTATGCCGGACAGTTCGATGCAGAGATGAGACTAGCGCAATCTGTCTTCGAACAGCTCCAGAGCCGCTTTCCGGCCTCGCGGTGTAGGCTCGTGAAGGATCAGACGTTGGAATCGCTGTGTGCCCATCTGAGCGGGTTGGACCTCTTGATCTCGAACGACACTTCCTGTGTTCACATAGCTGCGGCGCTCGACATCCCGACCATCGGCATCTACTTCTCTACCGACTCGGCCATCTGGGGTGGCTTGAACGAAAAGTTCATCCCCGTTCAGAGTCAACTGGGGCTGGCATGTCCGAGCTTCAAACGCGATGCTGGCAACTGTAACTTCTACTATGGCGGCTGTCCGGGCCCGTGTAAGGATGAGGTCACACCCCACAAAGTCTATCAGACGATTGAAAATCACCTCTTATCGCCAGCCTGTGACTCCATCATCACCTCCGTAGAAGTCGCTGTCGAGGTCGGCGGTGATTAAGAGGCTCGCACCGTTCGTATGAAGACACTCATCGGAATCATCGGAGGCCACGCGCGCAACACGACTCCCGGTGCGCTTTTGCTGTCGGAGCGGGTGGGGGCTGAACTCGGTCGCAGGGGATTCTCCATCGTCTGCGGAGGTTATGATGGCATTATGGAAGCTGCTTGCCGAGGTTGCAAGAAAGCCCACGGGACAACCATCGGAATCTTGAAGGGGAATAATCCGTCGCAGGCCAATAGATACATTGACTATGCCATCCCGACCTCGATGGACGTGGCATGTAATAATATCATTGTTTGGTCCTCCTCCGGCATCATCGCTTTCGACGGAAGATTTGGCACGCTCAACGAAATGGCGCTGGCCCTGGACTTCGGCAAGCCTCTCATTAGCGTCGGACGCCAGCGTTTTCTCAACGTGGACAATCTAGACTCTGACCGATTCGTTCACTATGAAGGCTATGACGTGGCACGCGTGCCCGAAATCATAGATCGCCTAGAATCAATGTTAAGGGTAGAGAGATGGTAAACCAGGAGAAAAAATTTTCCGGAAGGGTAGCTCTGGTGACTGGCGGGGCACGGGGAATCGGGCGGGCCTATTCCAAAGGCTTTGCGGATGCCGGCGCGGCTACCGTGGTGGCCGACATAGACGGCGAGCGAGCAGAGGAAACGGCGCAGGAATTGGCCCAAGAGGGGGCGCGTACTCTAGCCGTGAGGGTAGACACAGGGTCTGAAGAGAGCGTGCGGCAAATGTTCGAGTTGGTCGAGCGTGAGTTTGGGCGCGTCGACTTTCTCGTCAACAATGCCGCCATCATGCTTGACGTTGATGTCCCATTCAAGCCGTTTTGGGAAACGAGCATCGAAGAATGGGATCGAATAATGAGTGTCAACGTCGGCGGCATTTTTCTCTGCTGCAAGTATGTCAAGCCGTTGATGGAACGCCAGGGCGGAGGCCGGATTGTGAATATTAGCTCTGACGCTATCTGGAAGGGTTACGAGAGCCAGTTGGCCTACTTCGCCTCAAAGGGTGCGGTGGCCGTCATGACGCGGAGTCTGGCGAGAGAATTGGGCCCTTTTGATATTAACGTCAACAACGTCGCCCCGGGCTATACGCTCTCTGAGGCTGTCCTGACTTCGAGCCTCATGCAAGGCGTCAGGTCGTCCGTGATGGCGACCTGCTGCATCAAGCGCGACCAGTATCCGGAGGATGTCGTCGGCGCGGTGCTTTTCCTTTGCGGCCCGGAGAGCGCCTGTATTACCGGACAATCAATCGTGGTCAATTGCGGCGCAATCATGCCTTAGCGCGCAGACAACTTTCTAAAATCTCATCAAGAGAGTCGAGCGACCTTGCAGCTAGCTATCTCTGGCACCGAGTTGAAGCCGTCGGAATCAATCACTGAGCTACTCGACTGTGCTCGTGAGCTTGACATCTCCTTCATCGAACTCTGGTACCCGAGGAACACCGAGTCGGCCGGCCTGGAGCGCACGCTCCAGCTTATCCGTGAAGCGGGCCTGCGCGTGGCCTGTGTCTCGACTGGCAGCGAGTTGTACCGTCACGGCGGGTCGCCGGAAGATCAGGAACTGTTGATCGAGGCGATTGAGTTGGCGGGCCGTCTCAAGGCCCCGTTCACCAACACCTACTTCGGCTATCACGAGATACGCGATGACGATGCTGCGGTCAGGGCTTACCGCCAGTTCCTAAAGCCGTGTCTGGAGCGCGCTCAGAAGTGTGGTGTGACAATCGTGTTGGAGAACGAATTCAACGCCTTTGGCGTAGACCACGCGGCCAGTGACATCACGCGACGGCCACTTGCCCTCCGCCGTCTCTTCGATGGGGTCAACAGCCCCTCGTTCCGCTTGAACTTCGACCCCTCTAATTTCTACTGCGCCGGCATAGAGCCTTTCCCTTACGCTTACGAACTGCTTCACCCTTTCATCGGCTACGTTCACGTGAAGGACGGATGCCGCTTTGATGCCGCGTTGGCGGACGTCGCCTCTTTCTCCGGCTGGAGACGATTCACAGATTTCGATAACGAATATGTGATGAGGCCGATGGGCCAGGGTGCTGTTCCCTGGTCTAACTTGCTCAGGCGGCTTCGCTCCGATGGCTACGCGGGATTTTTGACGCTTGAGCCGCACGCCGAAGGCGAGAGGCGACGCCAGTCGTGGGATCAGTCCGCCGCATATGTCAGACAGGCGTGGCGGGAAGATTGAACTACTGAAGCTGTGATTCACGCGGGCCAAACCCATCCGATCAAGCTCGCAGTTAAAGCTTCATCGCTCCGCGGACGGACGAGGAGGCGATGAATTATTCAAGGGAGCGTCTCATGCCGTTGAAAGCTTTCCTCCACGTGAAGATTGATGTGGAGGATTTGGAAAGGTCTCTAGACTACTACTGCAACAAGTTGCAGTTCAAGCAGATCGTTCGATACGAGCTTGCCAACGACGGAGTGATTGTTCAAGTCTCGCCGACGGGCCAGCCGCCAGGCATAGAACTGTGGTATGAGAGGCCATTCAAGGGCTTCGATAACGACCGCTTACATATGGCTTTTGAGGTCGGGGATGTCGCAGAGACGGTGCGCGAGTTGAAGCAGAGAGGGGTCGTCATCGAACAGCAGCCTTTCAGAAAAGGGCACGAGATGATTGCCTTCCTGCGCGACCCTGACGGATACCTCATCGAACTCAACGAAGATACTTCGCGCCTCAAGTAATACCGAGTGGCATAACGGATCGGGATATTTCAGAGGGCATTAACATACTTGACTCACTCACGGTAGATTGTTAGAGGGAAAGCAACATACGCCCGCTGAAAGAGCGCATTTACTGTGGTGAAAAATCAGTTGCAGGCGGGCGAAGCCAGAAAGATTGGTTAGCTGTGTTGGAGGACTCGAAAGATATTTCAATTCGGAGTCTGCCAAAAGTCTGCCAAAACTGAATGCAATGCAGGAAAGTTACGAAGTCTACAAGGCGGTTAAACCTCTGAGACCTCTAGAAATAAAAATGGTAGGCGCGTGGGGATTTGAACCCCAGACCCCTACCGTGTCAAGGTAGTGCTCTACCCCTGAGCTACGCGCCTACAATCGTTATAAAAAAGCTCTCGCTTGCCATTCACCCGGAAGCGAGGCCGTAAATTAACAAAGCGGGAGTAAGCGTGTCAAGCACGCCATCTCATTTCAATTACTGTGACTTCATTTCAAGTGTCGCATCAACCGTTATATTACCGCCAGCGCTTAATGTTACGGTTCGAGTCCATTCCTTGTGGCCGCTTTTTTCAATTGTTACAGTGTGCGCCCCTGCCGACAGATTTAAAGTTGATGGCGTCGTCCCCATAAACTTGCCGTCTATTGTAATCTCAGCGCCATCCGGTGATGACTTCACAGCAACCGTAGACAAATCTGTATTGAGGGAAGCGGGCGGCGGCGTCGAGGTATTTGACGCCCCCATTTGGACATTTAAAGATGCGGCGTTGATAGGCGTGTCGGCTGCTACATAGCCTGTGATTTCGGTTCCCTTCGGAATAGTAATGTTTTTGCCCTTAATAAAGAAGAAGAGAGGGGCCGCGGGGAAAAGGGGCTTTCTCCCCATTAACTAAACGGACGTAATCAATATTAACGTTAAGTTTTCCTGAACGCCCGAAGCTCCTTTTGGGCTTCGCTTCTGTGACGGTGGCAATAGCAGTTCCGCCTTGAGGAATGACAACTAAATCGCCGATTTTAACGTCCTCGACCACTTCAAAATCAACTTTGTCATTTACCTTCGATGTACCCGACGAGAGTGTCTGAGCGAGGCGGAGCCTGACAGGCGTGTCCTCTACAAGCACAGGCCCCGAGGCGCTGGCTGTAGAAGTAGTTTGCTGCTGATTCTGCGACATCGCTACCTGAAAATTAGCGGTCATGAGAATCGCGGCAATAATGATTAGCGCAGTTATATTTTTTCGCATTTCGTGGCCCCGTTGTGCAGAAGGGCTGTGAGTTATTCTCCACGCGTGGGGAGAAGGATGCCGAGCGGCGCAGAAGGTTATGGCCTCCCAGATGCCGGGACAAGAAATCTAAAACAATCTACCTTGGAAGTTGCTGACGTGAGGCTAATGCGGAGGGTTACTCGTCATCGTGCCTTGTGAGCGTTGCGCAATATAAACGAGGCGGCAGGATGGCGTCAAGCCGCAGCGGCCGGGGACTGGGTCAGGCTCAGGCGTTGGTCGCCTCGGCGGCCACGCGCTCCCACTCGTCGTAGAGTTGGCGCAGGCGCTCGTCTGTGCGCCGGTACTCATCGTTGAGGAGGCGTAGGCGGGCGGGGTCGCGCGCGACTTCGGGCTGGCCGAGCAGTTCGGACAACTCTGCCAGCCGCTTCTCGGCCTCGCCGACCTCGGCCTCGATTGACTGCGAATCGCGCGCGGCCGCCTGCTTGCCCTTCTTGCCCTGCGAAACTTTCGCTTTAGTCTTCGCGGGCGGTGGCGGTTGCGGCGGCGGTGGCTCGTCTGCGACGCTGCGCTTTCGCGCCGCGCGCCAGTCGTGGTACTCGGTGTAGTCGCCGTCGTAATGCTCTGCGCCGCCCACGCCGTCCAGGGCCAGAACCTGCGTGGCGACGCGGTCGAGGAAGTAGCGGTCGTGGCTGATCGTGATGATCGTGCCCTGGTAGGCGTCGAGCGCCTCTTCGAGCGCCTCGCGCGAAGGGATGTCTAGGTGGTTCGTGGGCTCGTCCAGGACGAGCACGTTGACGCGCGAGTAGATCAGCTTGGCGAGGGCGAGGCGGCCCTTCTCGCCGCCTGAGAGGTCGCGGACGTGCTTGTAGACGTCGTCGCCCGTGAAGAGGAACTTGGCGAGGAAGGAGCGCAGTTCGCCAGCCGTCGCCGTCGAGGGTGCGACCCTGCGCAGCTCCATGATGATCTCGTTGCGGTCGTCGAGGTCGTCCAACTGTTGCGCGTAGTAGCCGACCTGCACTTTCGTGCCCCAGCGGATTTCGCCCGCGAGCGGCGGCAACTTGCCGAGCACTGTCTTGACGAAAGTGGTCTTGCCAGAGCCGTTCGGCCCGATGACGCCTAGGCACTCGCCGCGCTTGAGCGTGAAGGTGATGTCGCGCGCGAGCACATGGCCGGGGTAGCCGACCGCGGCGTCCATCACAGTCAGGACTTGCGTGCCGGCGCGCTCGATCTGTTGCAGGCGGAAGTCGCCGGAAGATTGGTCGGGGCGGACGGCATCGACGCGCTCAAGCTTTTCGAGCATCTTGCGGCGCGACTTGGCCTGCTTGGTCTTCTGGCCCGCGAGGTTGCGCCGGATGAACTCCTGCGTTTTGCTGATTAAGTGCTGCTGGTTCTCGTAGGCGCGCTGCTGCGCCTCGCGCCGGACCTCGCGCTCGATCAGGTAAGCGGAGTAGTTGCCCGTGTAGCTCGCGGCCCGCCCGTTCTCAAGCTCGACGATGCGGCCAGACGTGCGGTCCAGAAAGTAGCGGTCGTGGCTGATGATGACGTAGGCCGAGTTGTACGTGCTCAGGAACTCTTCGAGCCACTCGACGGAGTTGACGTCCAGGTGGTTGGTCGGCTCGTCGAGCAGGAGGACGTCCGGCTCTGCGAGCAGGAGACGCGCCAGGCCCAGACGATTCTGCTGCCCGCCGGAGAGTTTCTCAGTCTCCAGCGCCCAGGTCTCGCGCTCGAAGCCGAGTCCCAGCAGGATGGCTTCGGCGCGCGCGGCGTATTCGAAGCCGCCCTCGCGCTCGAACTGATGTTGCAGCTCGCTGTAGCGTTCGAGCACGGCGTCCAGGTCCGAGCCCGCCTCGGCCATGCGGTGTTCCAGCTCGTGCATCTCATGCTCGATCTGTTGCAGGTGGCCGAAGGCCGCGAGCGCGGACTCGTGGACGGTCGAGCCAGACTCGAAGTGTACGTGCTGTGCCAAAAGTCCAAGACGCAGGCCGCGCGCACGCACCACGTCGCCGCGGTCGGGCGTCTCTTCATTGCTGATCAGCCGAAAGACGGTAGTCTTCCCGGCCCCGTTGCGCCCGACCAGCCCGACGTGCTCGCCGGGATTGATCTGCACGGACGCGCCCCGCAAGACCTCCTGCGAGCCGTAGGATTTGTGAACGTCAGAGAGACGGAAAAGCATGTAGGCGCCAGGCGACAAGTGACGGGTGACAGGTCAGAACAAGTTTTTACTTGTCACCTGTCACCTGTCACTCGTCACTATTTCTTCGGCGTGGCCGTCGTTGTCGCCGCGGGGCTGGCCGTCGGGCTGGCGGACGCCTGCGGGCTCGGCGCGGTGGTGGACGCCGGGCTGGCCGCGGGGCTGGCGGCCGGGCTGGCCGCCGGAGACGCGCCTGGGGTGACAGGGCGCAGGCCGCCCATCCTGTCGGGGCTGGTGACGATGTCCGCGGCGAGCTTGTTTTCGATCTTTGCCTCGCTCATCGCCACCTGGAGCAGCGCCTCGCTCAGGATGCGCTTGCGCTGGCTGACCAGGCCGTCGGTGATGTCCTTGCGCACGTCCGGGTTGTCGAGCGTCAGGTTCTCGGTCTGCAAACGCTTGGCCGTCAACTTGAGGATGTACCACTGGCCGTTGCCGACGTGCTGCGGGGGGGTGATGTCGCCGGTCTGCATCGAGTTGAAGAACTGTCCCACCAACTCCTGCGGGAGACCCATCTGCTTCAGTTGCTCCTCGGAGAAGAAGCCTATGTCGCCGCCGCGCAGATTGCTCTGGTCTTCGCTCCGCTCGCGCGCGACCGTGGCGAAGTCCGCCCCGCTCTTGAGCCGCTGGTAGATGATGTCGATCTTCTGCTTGGCCTCGGCCTCGCCCTTGGCGTCGTCGGTCGCGCCGTTGTCGGCCGGGTCAACGACGATGGCGGCCAGGCCGACCCCACGCGAACTGACGTAGCGCTGCTTGTTGTTGTTGTAAAAGTCCTCGACCTCTTTGTCGGTCGGCGTGGTGACCTTGCTGCCGACGCGGTCCAGGAGGCGCTTGACCGCAATCGTCTTGCGCGCGATGTCGCGCAGTTGCTGCTCGGTCTGGTTGTTGTCCTTGAGCATCTTCTGGTACTGCTCTTCGGTCATGCCGTTCTGCACCTTCTGCTCGTTGATGGCCTGCGTGATCTCCTCCTCTTTCGGCAGGAGGCCCTCCTTGTCGGCGCGCTGGAAGAGGACTTCCTGTTTGACGAGGTCGTCGAGCACCTGTAGGCGCGCGGCCGCCAGTTCGAGCGGGCTCAAGGGGACCTGCTGGCCACGGGCCTGCTGGTTAATGACGGCGTCGATCTCGTTCATCTTGATCTCTTTGCCGTTGACGGTCGCGGCCACGTTCTCCGCGGTCGTCCCGCTCCCGCTGCCGGTCGTGCCGCAGGCGGCGAAAGCGAGGGCGGCTGCGGCGGTCAAGATTGTAATAACTGCTTGTTTGATTGCTCTGGACACTTTCTGCTCCTTCAAAGTTAACGATAATGGCTGGCGGGCTGGGGTCGCCGCTGCGCCTCTCTCTCTACCTGCTTGACGTTTCGGAAAGCCGTTTGCTATAAATTTTCGTTTCGAATCTCTCTCTCGGAATCGCATGAGCCCGACTGAGAGGTTGAACTTTTCCGTCATTCTATTATTCGGAGGTACTTAAATCATCATGGCCAAACGATGCGAAGTCTGCGGCAAAGGGCCGCAGTTCGGCAATAACGTTTCCCACGCGAATAACCGCACGCGCCGCCGCTTCGACCCCAACCTGCAATCCATACGCGTCCAGCGCCCGCAGGGCGGCGTCGAGCGCAAGAGGGTCTGCACCCGTTGCATCAAGGCAGGCAAGGTCGCCAAGGCCGCCTGAGGCACGCGCGCGCGCTCTATCACAGCTTTTCAAACTCATAGCTACCGTTCAAGACTGCGATGACAAAGAGGTCCGAGCAGTTTGCCGGTAGCTATTCTTTTCCCGCCAGGGCGATGACCTCTATCTCGACGCGCGCCTCCTTGGGCAGCCGCGCCGCCTCGACGGTCGCGCGGGCCGGCGGGTCCGCCGCGAAGTATCGTCCGTAGACCTCGTTCATCGCCGCGAAGTCGTCCATGTCGGCCAGGAAGACCGTCGTCTTGACGACGCGGTCGAGCCCCGTGCCGGCCGCCTCCAGCACCGCGGCGAGGTTACGCAAGACCTGCTCGGTCTGCTCGCGCACGCCGCCTTCGACGAATTGGCCCGTTTTCGGATCGAGCGGAATCTGGCCCGAAGCGAAGACGAACCCGCCGGCGCGCACGGCCTGGGAATACGGCCCGATGGCCGCTGGCGCGTCCTCTGTCTTGACGATCTCTCTCACTGTACGGACATCCTCTTTTCGACGTTCCGAAACAAACTGCGCATTTTAACAGATGGCCGGAGGGTAAGGCAAAAGCAGGAGTACGCGCGTAGTGGTTCAGTTTCAACCGAGACGAAGAAAAGGCAGTCTCACGCCAAGACGCAAAGGCGCTAAGCAGTCCGCTCTTAGCGCCTTTGCGTCTTGGCGTGAAGCTCCCCCGGTGTAGACGAATCGGAATCTCAAGCTGAACGACTACCCGCGCGTGCGATCTACTGCTTACTTCCGTCCGCGGACTTCATGACGGCGCGTTCCAGGGCGTCGAGCCGCGCCTTGACGGCTTCGTTCTCCGCCCGCAGCGCCTCGACCTCAGACTTCTTCTCGCGCTCCAACTGCTCCACCTGCGCGCGGAGTTCCGCGATGCGCGCGTCCCTGCGCTCAAGTTCCGCCTGCTGTTCCTGGACGGCCTTGACGATCACGGGCAGCAGGCCCATGTAATTCAGGCCGAGCGGCTTGGATGCGTCCGCGTCGCGCATGACGAGCGCCGGCATGACGGGCTCGACCTCCTGCGCGACGAGGCCGAGCTGGAGCGGACCCGCGGGCTCCTCCTTCCACTTCCAGGTGACCGGGCGCAGTTGCAGCAGGTGGCTGAGACCGTAATTGAGGTTCTTGATTCCCAGCTTGAGGCGCGCATCGGAGCTGCAAGGGTGATTGCTGGCGCAGACGTTCCCGTTGACGGTGAGCGTGCCGCTGCTGACCTGCACGTTGCCGATGAATTTACCGGCGAAGGCTGACGAGCTGCCGGTCGTGCCGTAGATGGCGGAGCCGTACACGCTGTAGCCGGACACGCCGTTGCCGTTGGTGCCGAAGGCGGAGATGCCCTGGCCCTCGGCCTGCACAAGTAGTCCGGTCCCAAAAGTGACGGTGTGCTTGATGTTCACCTTGGCGGCGAGGTTAGGCGTGCTCGTGCCGATGCCGACCGCGCCCCATTGATCCGCGATCACCACTTTGCCGAACTTGCCCTGAAAGCCGCCCGAGCCGGGCACACCGGGGCGTAAATAGAGTGACCCGCCGTCCCCGGTCGTGCTGCCCGACGGGGCGTCGCCGCCGTTGCCGGCCGTGAGCACGATGCTCGCCCCGCGGCCCGCCGTCCAGCCGCCGCCGCTCGTCGTCGCGCCGCCCTTGCCCCCGGTCGTGTGTATCAGGTTCGGGGCCGCCGTCCCGTGTGTGGCCGACGACGGCTGCGGCGCCTCGTACATGTGCAGCAGGGCAAACGGGTTGGTGTTGTTGATGCCCAGGAGGCCCTTGTCGTTCTCTGTGATGACGGAGTTCCCGAGGAGGTACTTGTCCGTAAATTTCGGGATGCGGCCGGCGGTCCCCTCACCCTTGAGGGTGGCCGGGGCCTGCGGCTCGGGCGACGGGGCGGCCGGTTCGGCCGACTGCGCCAGGGCCTGACTGAACGAGGCCAGAACCAGCGCCAGGAGGAGGGTCAACGAAAAGCGTCCGTGGGTCATGGGTAGATGCTCCTTTGCGAAAGGGGTTAATGAG
This sequence comes from uncultured Acidobacteriota bacterium, assembly GCA_963848875.1. Lineage (GTDB taxonomy): Bacteria > Acidobacteriota > Blastocatellia > Pyrinomonadales > Pyrinomonadaceae > QHXM01. Next base: position 682,543 of record CAWKFJ010000003.1, on the reverse strand, counting down.
CGAGGCCGCATTGTTCAGGGAGTCGGGAGCCTGTGGAAGCGGCGGTAAAAGGCATGCGCGCGCAGCGCGCCCCTGCGATCTTGAAAGCAGTTTTATTGGGCCGGAAGATTAGACTAATCAACGCCGCGGGTCAACAACTACCTGGCCCAGGCGGGGTGAGGGTTTCTAGGCCACGCCCTGCATGCGCTCGACGTCGAGGACGCCAGGGACGCTCTTGATGGAGTTGATGACTTTGTCTAGGTGCTTGACGTCGAAGACCTCGACGGTGACTTCGATGCGGCCGCGCTCGTCGGGCGCGACCGAGGCGCGCGCGTCGCGGATGCCGGTCTTCATGTCGGAGATGGCCCCCGTGATGCCCGCGATCATGCCCGTGCGGTTCTCAGTGATCGCCAGGAGCTTGACGGCGTAAGCCTCCTTGTCGGACTTGCCGGCCCACTCGACATCGACGATCCTTTCGGGGTTGACCATTAACTGCGTGACGTTCTTGCAGCGCCGCGTGTGAACCGCCACGCCCTTGCCGCGCGTGATGTAGCCGACGATGTCCTCGCCACGGAGCGGGTTGCAGCAGCGCGCGCGCGTCACCATCAGGTCGTCCACGCCGCGCACGACGATGGCGTCGTCGCCGAGGCGGATGAGGCGCTTGACGGCCCGCATCCCGGTTCGCAGCCGCGACTCCTTCTGCGTGTCCAGCTCCGCGAATTTTTCGGGGCCGAGATACTTGGCGATGACGTTGCGCGGGACAAGCTTGCCGTAGCCGATGGCCGCGAGGAGGTCGTCCACACGCCCATAGCCGTACTCGCCCGCGATGCGCTTGAACGCGCCGTCGCCGTCCGTCAGCAGCTTCTTGGCAGAGAGCTGGAAGCGCGCGGCCTCCTTCTCGAAGAGTTTCCTGCCGATGTCTATACTCTCGGCGCGCTGCTGCTCGGCGACCCAGTGGCGGACGCGGTTCTTGGCGCGCGAGGTGACGACGAAATTGAGCCAGTCGCGCGAGGGGTGCTGGTTCGACGTCGTCAGAATCTCTATCACGTCGCCGTTCTGAATCGACGTGCGCAGCGGCGCCATCCGGCCGTTGATGCGCGCGCCCGTGCAGGTGTTTCCGACCTCGGAGTGGATGGCGTAGGCGAAGTCCACGGGCGTCGCGCCGCGCGGCAGTTGAATCACCTTCCCCATCGGCGTGAAGGCGTAGACATCTTTCGGGTAGAGGTCGAGCTTCAGCGAGTCAAGGAAGTCGCGCGAGTCCTTGACCTCCTGCGTCCACTCGACCAGCGAGCGCAGGGCCTGGAGAGCCTTGTCGTCGTCGCGCGCACCGCGCTTGGCGTCCTTGTATTTCCAATGCGCCGCCACGCCCTCCTCGGCGATGCGGTGCATCTCCTCTGTGCGAATCTGCACCTCGAAGGGCTGCCCCTTCGGGCCGATGACGGAGGTGTGGAGCGACTGGTAGAGATTGTCGCGCGGGGTGGCGATCCAGTCCTTGATGCGGCCGGGCACTGGCCGCCAAGTGTTGTGTATGACGCCGAGCGCGGCGTAGCAGTGGCGCACCTCGTTCGGCGTGATGACGCGCGCGGCCACGAGGTCGTAGACCTGATCGAGGTCGATCTTCTGCCGGTGCAGCTTCTTCCAGATGGAGTAGAGCCGCTTGATGCGCCCCTCTATGCGGACGTAGGGGACTTCCGATTCGTGCATCTTCCCCTCGACCTCGGCGGTGATCTCGCGCAGGAACGCCTCGTTGACGGGGCGGCGCTTTTCGAGCTGGGCCGTCAGCTCGCGGTAGTCTTCCGGGTGCAGGTGCTGGAAGGCCAAATCTTCCAGCTCGCCGCGCAGCTTACCCATGCCGAGGCGGTGCGCGATGGGCGCGTAGATGTCCATCGTCTCCTGCGCGATGCGCTTGCGCTTCTCTGGCTTGAGGTACTGGAGCGTGCGCATGTTGTGCAGGCGGTCGGCGAGTTTCACCAGCACGACGCGCACGTCGTTGACCATCGCCAGGAGCATCTTGCGGACGTTCTCGGCCTGCTGCTCCTCGTGCGAGACGTTGCTGATCTGCGAGATTTTCGTCAGGCCGTCTACGAGGAGCGTGACCTCGTCACCGAAGTATTTGCGGATGGTTTCAAGGTCTACGAGGGTGTCCTCGACTACGTCGTGGAGCAGGCCCGTGGAGACGGAGACTTCGTCGAGGCGCATGTCGGCCAGGATGTTGGCGACTTCGAGGGGGTGGACGAGGTAAGGCTCGCCCGAGGCGCGCGTCTGCCCCTTGTGCTCGCGCGCCGAGAAGAAGTAGGCGCGGCGCAGCATGTCGAGGTCGGCCTGCGGGTGGTTGCGGCCGACTTTACTGACGATGTCCTCGATGCGAATCATAAAACAGGAGTCAGAATACAGAAGTCAGGAGTCAGGAGGAAAGGCAAACAGCTTTTCTTCTGTCTCCTGACTTCTGACTCCTGCATTATAAAAGAGGTGATGCTCGACCCGAAAGTCGAGCATCACCTGTGAAAGTGCGTGGGGCCGTTCGAGCCGAGTGATTAGATGCCCGGCCCGGCCCCGCCGTTGTTGAGCGGAATCAGCCGGCCGCGGGCGACGGGGCTGGCTGCGCGGCCTTCTTGCGCTCGTAGAGTTCCTGTGTGCGCTTCAAAGCCTCCTCGGCCTGCTTGGCCAACTGCTCTGCCTTGCCCTGGTTCTCTTCCATCTGGGCCAACTTTTTAGCTTCGAGCAGGAGGTTGTACTTCTGGCTCCAAGCCTTCTCGTTATCGTTGTCGTAGCTGATGGCCTTCTCGGCCTTCTCAAGCCCGGCGGTCATGCAGCGCACAGCCTTGTCGTAGTCGGCCGCGTCCTTCGGCTTGACGTACTGGATGACGACCTTGCCGTCAGGCTTGGCGACGTCCTGCTGGTTGGCCTTGCTGTCGGTCACCTGATTGGAACACTCCCAGTCCTTGCTGGCGAGGAAGGCCAGGGCGTCGGCGCGCTTGTTGGGATTGACGGCCGCGTTGTCGGCGCGCTGCTGGACCCAGGCGGTCTGCTCGTCGGGCTTGCCGAGGCTGCCCAAAAGCACCGTCACGGCGGTGAACGCCTCGTCGTTGTTCGGGTCCTTGGCCGCGATCTGCTTGTAGGCATCGATGGCCTCGTTCGCCTTGGCGACGTTCTCCGGCGTGTCCACGCCCTTGCGGTACTGCGCGTGGATGGTGCGCGCGATGAAGACCGGGGCGTTCTCGTTATCGGGGTCGAGTTCCAGCGCGCGCTTGGCGTGGCGTTCGGCCTCGGCGAACTTCTTCTCCTTGTAACTCTGCGCGACCTTGTTCAACTCGTTCTTGGCGCGGAGGCTGTTGATGTAGCCGCAACCCGACGTGATGGCAACAAGCGCGACGAGAGCCAAGAGTCCGAGTCTTGCTTGAGAGTGTTTCATCGGTTTCATTACTCCCACTAAGAAATGATGAATGCGGAATGATGAATGATGAATGAAAGACGACCGGCTTTTAATTCATCATTCATCACTCCGCATTCCGCATTGTGTTTTACGGCTCCAGGGCGTCTACCTGCAACCCGACGGGCGTCGCGCCCGCGCCTTTGACGGCGTCTATCACCTTGACGACCTCGCCGTATTTGAACGACTCGGGGGCCTTGATGAAGACCGTCTTCTCGATGATGTCGGTGCCGAACTTGGTGACGCGCTGCTCCTCGCGCTGGCGCAAAATATTCGCGAGCTGGGCGCTCAGCCTGCCGGTGTTGTCGATGGTTCCGAAGTCCTCACCGTTCAGTTGGAGCTTGGAATCCTTCAAGATGTCCACGCGCAGCGTGAGCTTGCTTGGGGTCGCGTCCGCGGGCGTGTTCTGCTGTTGCTCCGGGATCAGCGTCTTGAAACGCTTCGGCTTCAGCGGCGTGACTACCATGAAGATGATCAGGAGCACGAGCAGCACGTCGATCAGCGGCGTGACGTTGATGTACGGGACGGCCTTCGAGCCGCCGCCGCCTGAACTCATTCCCATAATTTAATTCCCCTTCAACGAACCTAAACTTTACGAAGACGGGTTGGCCGGCTTGATGCCCTTCCGGCGGTCAGCCACCAGCCCGATCTGCGTGACGCCGCCCGCCTCCGGGTCGCGGATGACGTCGATGATGCCGACCAACTGTCCGTAGCTGACGTTGATCCCGCTCTTGACGTAGACGATCCGCTCCTCGTCCGACTTCTTCTTGTCGATCTCCTTCTTGAGATCGTCCATCAGGCGCTTGCGCTCGGCGTCGTTCTTGTTCTTGAGGTCAATGTTGTACTTGACCTTGCCGAGGTAGAACTCGCCGTCGTTCGGGATCGAGATGACCAGCGAGTCCTGCGACGAGATGGCCTTGTCGTCGTCGGCGTTCGAGGTCTCCTTCGGGATGTCTACGGTGATGCCCTGTTGCAACTGGGGCGTGACCAGCATGAAGATGATCAGCAGCACCAGCATGATGTCCACCATCGGTGTGACGTTGATCTCGGAGTTGAGGCCGCCCCCGCCTCCTGAACTCATTCCCATAACAGACTCTCCTTGCCTTTACACTCCGCACGGGTGGGCGCGGCGCGCGCCCCCTGTGTCTTTCAGACTTGAGATGCGCGCCCGCCGCCGCTCGTTCCTTACGGGTTCAACTGCCGCGTGCGATTCTTCAGGAAGTAGTCGATCAACTCCGAAGCCGAGTTGTCCATCTCGACGACGAAGCTGTCAACCTTGCCCGTGAAGTAGTTGAAGAGCCAGACGGCGGGCACCGCGACGACCAGGCCGAGGGCGGTCGTAATCAGCGCCTCCGAGATACCGCCGGCCACGGCCGCGATACCTGCCGACTCGGCGTTCTTCATGCTCTGGAAGGCGTGCAAGATTCCGTACACCGTGCCGAAGAGGCCGACGAACGGGGCGGTCGAGCCGATGGTCGCGAGCCCCGACAGGCCGCGGCGGAACTCGGCCGTCTTGATGGCGATGGCGCGTTGCAGGGCGCGCTTACTCGCCTCGATCTCTTCGCCGGAGATTTCACTGGACTGCTCGTGGGCGCGGAACTCCTGTAGGCCGGAGTTGACGACCATCGCCAGGTGCGACCGCCTGTGCTTGTCGCTGATGTTGATGGCCTCCTCGATGCGGTCGTTCTTCAGGGCCTGGGCGACGCGCGGCGCGAACTCGCGCGACTGCTTCTTGGCCTGCGAGTAGGTCAGGTAGCGCTCGACCATGATCGCAATTGAGTAGACGGACATGAGCAGGAGGATGCCGACCACGGTGTAGGCGACGGCGTCCAGGTTTTTGAAGATCTCGTACATCGAGAACTTGGTCTCGTCGCCGCCAGCGGCGGGCGCGGCGGCGGGACTGGCCGCCGGGGCGGCTTCCTGCAAGAACATGAAGAAGCCGTAGGCTTTCGTGCCGAGAAGGCTGGTTAGGATAGTCACGGTAAACCCCTCCAATAAGGTTTCGATTAGAGAATTGATGCCGATGACGCTGCGGCGTCGAAGAGCGGGCCGGCCTCTTTCAGGAAGGTGGCCGGCCCGCTTCAGCGGCTCGCGCCGTGCTACTGAGCAACGAAGTTATAGGTGATGACGCCCGTCACTTTCACGGGCTGCCCCGATAGCTGGGTCGGCGAGAACCGCGCCCCGTAGGCGGCCTGCACCGCAGCCTGCTGCAAGAGCGGGTGGCCCCCGACGGCCTTCGCCGAGATCACCTTGCCCGACTCGTCAATCGTCACCTGGACGGTGACGGTGCCGGAGGCGCGCGCGGCCTTGGCGATGGCCGGGTACGGCGGCTTCGGCAGGCTGATGGCCTTGCCGTTGAGCACGCCGCCCGAGATGGGCGCGCGCCTGGGCGTCGGCGTCGGTTTGGGCGGCGGCGGCGGCGGATCGTCTATCGGAGGAGCCGGCGGCGGGCCAGCCGGGGCCGTGCCTGTCGCGTTCGGGTCGCCGAACGGGCTCCCACCGCTGGGCGGGATGTAATCGACGTTGCCCTTGCGTGCGCCTGGGACCGGCGGCGACTGCCCTTCGCGCGTGACGGACGTACCCTTCTGCACTACCTCGGGGCGGTCCGTGACGAACTCTCTGACAGTGGCGACCTGCTGCTCCACCTTGACCTGCTGCTGCTTTTGCGGCTCCTGCTTCTGCTGCGGCTGCGGCGGAGCCGCCTCCTCGACGACCACCGGCGTGATCAGCTTCAGGTCGGCCAGATTCTGCGTATCCATGTAGATGTCCGCGCCTTTAATCGCGGCCACGATAAGGCCCGCGAAGATCACGACGTAGACGCCGAGGGTGGCGGCAAAAAAGACGCCTTTCCTCGAACTATCTTCGTGATGGCGTTCGGACTCGACCAGATGATCGAACATTTTGTTGTCCTCCCACTTTCCGGTGCCAAAGGGTCAGGGGTGCGAAAAATTAAAACCTATTAGTGCGCCTTCAAACGACGTTCTCCGAACTTGCCCGCGTGAGAGTCAAAAAGAGTTGAAAGGGGAAAGCGGCAGTCGCCCGACGCTTGTGACGCGCCGCATAAGTTTGCCCAGACCGCCGCGCAGGCTTGACACAAAACTTACCAGCCACCTCAAGCATAGACAACCGCGCCTCCGGTCCGTTCACATGCATGCAACGCGGGCGCGATTTCGAGAATATTTAATTGGCCAGCAACGCGGGCAGTCTATGCCGCAATCGGCAGGAAAGTCAAGCGGAAAAGCAGGAGTCAGGAGTCAGAAGTCAGGAGTCAGAATCTAAAGTCAGAAGCCAGAAGAAAAGCTCAACTCGCTTCCCTTCTGGCTTCTGACTCCTGACTTCTGACTTCTGTTTTACGTTCGCCCGGCCCCCTGTGGCTGGTTGACGACGCCGCTGCCGCCGCCGGCAGCCTTGGCCTGGCGCGCGCGCGGCCTTCCCGCGCCCCCGCCTCCGGGCGTCTGCCCCTTCGCCCCCGTCTGCTCGCGGCGCGCCTTCCCGGCCTCAATCCGCTGCTGCCACCAGACCATGATCGGGCTGGCGATGGCGATGGTCGAGTAGGTCCCGACGATGATGCCTATGAAAAGCGCGAGCGAGAAGCCGCGCAGGACCTCGCCGCCGAAGAGGACGAGCGCCAGGACCGAGAGGAAGACGAGGCCGCCCGTGATGACGGTCCGCGAGAGCGTCTCGTTGATGGCGTCGTTCGTGATCTTGTAGAGCGACTCGCGGCGGTGGAGCCTCAAGTTCTCGCGGACGCGGTCGAAGGTGACGATGGTGTCGTTGACCGAGAAGCCGACCAGGGTCAAGAGCGCCGCGATGACCGTCAGGCTCACCTCCCACTGGAAGATGGAGAAGAAGCCGAGCGTGACCAGCACGTCGTGGAAGACCGTGATGGCGGCGGCCGCGCCGTAAGTCCACTCGTAGCGGGCCGCGATGTAGAGCAGCATTCCGATCACCGCGAGCAACGTGACGGAGATGGCCTGGATGCGCAACTGCTGGCCCGCGACCTCGCCGACGGCCTCCTTGCTCAGAATCTGGTACGCGTCACCCTCTGGGCCGAAAGTGTCCAGCGCCTTTTTGACCAGCACGCTGCCGGCGTCCACCTGCGCGGCCTCTTCCTCGGCGCTGACGGCCTGGCCCGCGCTCTTGCGCGGCACTTTCACCAGCACCTCGTCCGGCTTGTCCGTCGGCTGGATGATGGCTTCGCTGAGCCCTTGCTGGGCGAACTGCGCGCGCAGAGCCTCGTCCGATGGCGGCTGCTTCAGGAACTTGACGGTGACGACCGTCCCGCCCTTGAAATCCACGCCGAGGTTGAAGGCGTCGGTCCCGCCCGGCACGGCCTGGCGGATGATGGCCGAGCCCAGGCCGGCGAGCATCAGCACAATCGAAAGGGCCATGAAATACCGACGGTATTTCAGCCAGTCGAAGTTAACTTTATGGAATAGTTGCAACATAACGATTGGTAAATGGTAAATGGTGAATGGTAAATGGCGATGGTCTTTTTCTATTCACCATTCGCCATCTACCATTGACCGGATTAAATGCTGAGCGTTTCCGCGCGCCTCCCCTTGCGGTTCAGGACCCACATAAAGAGCGTCTTCGAGACGTAGACGGCCGAGAACAGGTTGATGAGCAGGCCGAGCACGAGCGTGACGGCGAAGCCGCGGATCGGCCCCGTGCCGAAGACGAAGAGGAAGAGCGCGGCGACGACCGTCGTGACGTGCGTGTCGATGATCGTGACAAAGGCGCGGTTGAACCCCTGCTCGACCGCCGAGATTACGGTCTTGCCCGTCAACAGTTCCTCGCGGATGCGCTCGAAGATGAGCACGTTCGAGTCCACGGCCATGCCGATGGTCAGGATCAGCCCGGCGATGCCGGGCAGCGTCAGCGTCGCCTTGAAGATGACCAGCGCCGCGACCGTCAGGATCAGGTTCAGGAGCAGCGCGACCACGGCGTTGATACCCGCCCCGCGGTAGTAAAAGAGCATGAACAGTATGACCAGGCCGAGGCCGACGATTGAAGCCAGCACGCCCGAACGGATGGAGTCCGCGCCGAGGCTAGGCCCCACGGTGCGCTCCTCCTGGTACTGAATCGGCGCGCGCAAAGAGCCAGAGCGCAGCGTCCTCGCCAGGTCCTCCGCGGACTCCTGCGTGAAGCGGCCCGAAATCTGGCCCGAGTCGAAAATCTGCGACTTGATGAAGGCGATGGACTTGACCTTGCCGTCGAGGACCGCGCCCATGTACTGGTTGACGTTCTGCCCCGTCCACTCGCCGAACTTCTGCGCGCCCGCGGGCTTGAGGGCGAAGTTAATCATAAAGTCGTTCGCCCCGCGGTCCTGCACGGCCGACGCGCTCGACAACTGCTCGCCCTCGATGATGGCCGGCCTCTCGATGACGACCCACTTCTCCGTCTTGGGCGCGTTCGGGTCCGCAGTCTCACCCGCGGCCGTCGTCGGCTCGTCCTTGTCCGTGTAGGCCAGGATGTCGCGGTTGGCCGGGATGGTCCCGCCGAGCGAGGCGAGGGCCTCTTCTTTGGTGGCGTAAGTTTGGGCCGGCGAAGGGCTCGGGGGGCTGACGACGTGAACCAGTTCGAGTTTGGAAGCCACGGTCAACTGCTTCTTGACGCGTTCGGGGTTCTGTTCGCCGGGCATTTGGAGCAGAATCTGGTTCGAGCCCTGCGCGCCGTGGTACTGGAGCGTCGGCTCCGCGACGCCGAACTCGTTGATGCGCCGGTCAATCGTGTTGTAAGCCTGCTCGGTCGCCTGCTTGCTCAGGGCGCGCGCCGCAGAGTTGGTCAGCGTCCAGGTGACGCCGTTGCCGGAGACGGCGGGCGTCCACTCCTCCGTGCTGATTTTCTTGGCGACCTCGTCGCGTATCTCGTTGAGCTTGGCCCCGTCCTCCGCCCTGACGAAGAAGCGGTAGGTCCCGCCCGAGGCGTCGAAGCCCGCGTCCGAGTCCTTGACCCTGGCCCCGACCTGCTTGGCGGCCGCCAGCGCGGTCGTCGCGTTGGACTTCGCCAAATCCGCCAGATACTCCTCGACCTTGACGCGCATTACGAGGTGCGCGCCGCCCTTGAGGTCTAGGCCGAGGCGAATGTTTTCGGTGAGCGAGCGCTTGATGCCGGCTAGCGAGAAGTCGCTGAGCTTCGGCCGGCGGTGCGGCCCGAGAACGACGTAGAGGCCCACGATGGTGACGATGGCGATGATGATGAAGCGTTGGGGTAAATTCTTTTTCTTCATGTTAAATTTCAGTTTTGAGTTTTCAGTCTTCAGCTTTGCTCTCGACTGAAAACCGAAAACCGCCTTACTTCTTCTCTTCCTCTTCGCTCGCGAGGCCGGAGATGGCCGCGCGCGAGATTTCGAGGATCGATTTTTCGCCGCTCCTGATGAGGAACGTCGTGTCGCGCACCGCCGTGATGGTGCCGACGATGCCGCCGTTGGTGACGACCTTGTCGCCCGTCTTCAAGTTCTCGATAGTCTCCTGCAAGGCGCGCTGGCGCTTGCGCTGCGGCACGATCAGCAGGAAGTAGAAGACGACGAAGATGAGAATCCAGGGCAGGAGGTTCATGATGAGACTGCCGCCGCCTCCGCCTTGCTGGAAGATGAATAAGATTGGCATTTGAATAATAGGTTGAGCCGAAATTGTTATTGCGCTGACGACCGGGCGCGACGAAACCACAGGGGAGCTTTCCGGCCCTCGCGCTCATGCCACGCCGGAACGGACTCCCTCTAGGAACTCCCGCCGAAATCGCGTGAAATCGCCAGACCGAATAGCTTGCCTCACGCGCCGCATGGTGTCAAGGAAGAACGCAAGGTTGTGGTGTGTCAGCAGGATGCTGGCCAGCATCTCGCCCGTCCTAAACAGGTGGCGCAGGTAGGCTCGCGAGTGGCGGCGGCAGACCTGGCAGGTACACGCTTCGTCCAAGGGCCTGGTGTCGCGCGTCCACTGCGCGTTCTTGATGTTCAGCTTGCCGCGCGAAGTGAAAGCCTGGCCCGTCCGCCCGTTTCTGGTCGGCAGCACGCAGTCGAACATGTCCACGCCGCGCGCCACCGACTCGATTAAATCCTCAGGCGTCCCGACGCCCATCAGGTAGCGCGGGAATCCTCCGGGCATCTGCGGCGCAAGCTCCTCGACCACCCTGTACATCACGCCCTGCTCTTCCCCGACGCTCAGGCCGCCGATGGCGTAGCCGTCGAAGCCTATCTCGACGGTGCGCGCTAAACTCTCGCGCCTCAAGTCCGAATGGCCCGCGCCCTGGACGATGCCGAAGAGCGCCTGCGCCCCGCTCAGATTTGTGCCAATGGCCCAGTCGCCGGCTTCGACGCGCCCAGCGTCCGCCCCCTCATCTTGCAGGCGGTCGAACTCCTGGCGCGAGCGCAGCGCCCAGCGCGCCGTCAGGAGCATGCTCGCGCGCGCAACGTCGTGCGCGGCGTCGCCCGGCGCGCACTCGTCAAACGCCATCACGATGTCGGAGCCGAGCGCGGCCTGCACCTGCATGGAGACTTCCGGCGAGAGGAAGCACGCGCGACCGTCTACGTGCGAGCGAAACTCGGTCCCCTCCTCGGTAATCTTTCTGAGCGCGCCGAGGCTCCAGACCTGAAAGCCGCCGGAGTCGGTCAGGAGCGCGCGCCCCCAGCCCATGAAGCGGTGCAACCCGCCGCACGCAGCGATGGTCTCCGCCCCAGGCCGCAGCCACAGGTGATAGGTGTTGCCGAGAATAATCCGCGCGTCCGTGTCCGCCGCTTCGAGCGCCTCGAAGCGCGTGCCCTTGACGGTGCCGAGCGTGCCCACGGGCATGAAGACAGGCGTCTCTATCACACCGCGCCGCGTCGTCAACACTCCGCACCGCGCCTCGCCGTCGCGCGCGACGATGTCGTATCCGATTGCTCTTTTATTCATCCGCCGGGAATGATAGCGGCTGAGGCGCGGAATAGAAAATGGAGCGTGGTTCTCGCTGTGACGCCGCCCCTAGGTGGCTTCGACGGCCATCAACGGCAGCCGCACGGTGAGGACTGAGCCGCCACCCTCGCTGCGGGCGGCGACCTGGCCGCCGTGCGCTTCGATCAATTCTTTGACGAGCGCGAGGCCGATGCCGAGGCCGCCGTGACGGCGCGTAGAGGAGCTGTCGGCCTGGCGGAAGCGGTCCCAGACGTAAGGCAGAAACTCTTCAGGGATGCCCTCGCCCGTGTCCTCCACCTCGACGACGACCCAGCGCACAGGCTCCGTCTCGTCGTCGTCGAGCATGATGCCCGTGGAGTCTATCAGGCGCGTGCGGGCCGTGATGCGCCCGCCCTCCGGCGTGAACTTGACGGCGTTGTTGAGCAGGTTCCAGACGACCTGCTGGATGCGGTGCGGGTCTATGACGGCCTGCGGCAGATTCTCGTCCAACTCCAGGCGCAGGTCTTGCCGGCGCGCGGCGGCCGCTGGGCGCACGACCTGCGCAGCGTCCAGAACGACGAGGTTGATGTCTGAGGGCTTGCGGTCCAGGCGCAGGACGCGGCGCTGTATGCGCGAGAGGTCTAAGAGGTCCGAGATCAACTGCGTCAGCGACGACGCGGAGTTTCTGATGACCTCTATGCCGTCGGCCAGCTCTTCGTCAAACTGAAGCGCGTCGTTCTCGCTCAGCAAGTCAACCCAACCTTTGATGGCCGTCAGCGGAGTGCGCAATTCGTGCGAGAGCGTGGCGAGGAATTCATCCTTCAGGCGGTTGGCCTCGCGCAGCTCGGAGATGAGCCGCGCGTTCTCTAAGGTCGAGCCGATCTGCGTGGCGACGGCCGTCAGCAAGTCCACATCGTCTTCGGCCCAGTGCCTCGGCCGCGCCGTCTGATGCCCGCCCAAAGAGCCTATGACACGGCCCTGGTGCATGATGGGGACGACGGCCAGGCTCTGCAAATTTAGCCGCTCGATCAGGTCTTCGACCCCTTCGGCCAGCTTGTGCCCGCGCAACTCGTGTATGACCAGCGGCTGCCTGTGATCCTTGAGCCACTGCTCGACGGGCGAGCGGTCCAGAAATTCCGGGTCGCCGGCGATGCGCGAGACGCCGCGCTCGCACCACTCGCCATAGATGTCCGACCCCTCGCCCTCGCCGAAGAGGATGGCGACGCAGCGGTCCAGGCCGAGCACCTGGCCGATGCGCTCGACCACCATCTCGACGCCGCGCCGCGGCTCCTTGGCCTGTTGCAGTGCGAGCACCAGGCGGTTGACGACCGCCTCGCGCTCGGCCTGGGCCTGGATGGTGGCGAAGAGGCGCGCGTTGGCGATGGTCTCGGCCGCCTGGCCCGCGAAGATTTCCAGGAGTTGCGCGTCGCGCGGGCGAAAGCCGCCGGGGCGGTTCGCCACGTAGACGAAGCCGATCAAGTCGCGCTTGAGCAGGAGCGGCACGATGAGCGCCGAGCGGATGTTGTAGCGCTCGACGAACTCCTGGTTGAAGCGCTCGTCCGTCGAAGGGTCGTTCGAGAAGAAGGGCTCGCCCACGCGGTAGGCGAACGCAGTGTCGCGCGTGCGGTAAACGAAGTCGCTCGCGCCTTCGGGGCTCAGCGCGAAGCGGTACTCGCGGATCATCTCTGGCGGCGTGTTGTAGCCGGGGGCCTCTGCGCGCACGATGCCCTGTCGCCGGTCGTAAGTTGCGAGCAGACATTTCTCGCCGCCGACCAGCTCGGCGATGGCGTTCGTCAGCCGCCCGTAAATCTCCGACGTGTCGGTCAGAGTCGAGAAGGTGCGCGAGATTTTGTAGAGCCCTTCGAGTTCGCGGCTGCGGCGGCGGCTCGCCTCGTAGAGGCGCGCGTTGGCGAGCGCGACGGAGACCTGAGCGGCGACCGCGCCGAGGAGTTTCGCGTCGTCCTCGCTCCACTCGCGCGGGTCGCAGTTCATGTGCAGCTCTAGCAAGCCGCGATGCACCCCGCGCACGACGACCGGCGCGGCCAGCACGGCGCACACGTCCAGGCGGGCGTAGAGCTTGATTAACTCGTCGTCGTCGATCTGGCGTATGTCGTTGTGGGCCACGGGCGCGTCGGCGTCGGCCACGCGTTGCGAGTAGGCGCTCGTCCGCAGCGGGATGCGGTGGCCGCGCAAGGATGAGACCTCGCGCCGGGCCAGGTACTCGTAGCCGACGAACGCGTAGTCCTCCTCGCCGTCCAAGAGCGTGACGTGGCAGCGGTCTGCATTGAGCGCCGCGCCGAGCGCGTCCACAGTCTCTTGCAGGACGGCCGAAGGGTCGAGCGAGCTTGAGAGCTGGCGGCCGATGCGCCCCGCGAGTTCTTCGCGCCGCGCCGTCGCTTCCAGTTCGCGCGAGCGGCGCTCGGCCTGTTCGAGCAGCAAGACTTTTTCAATCGCGATGGCGAGCGGCGGCGCGAGACGTTCGAGCGCGAGCAGGTGCTTGCGCCCGTAGGCCGCGGGCGTGCGCGACGTGAGGTTGAGACTCCCTATGGCGCGACGGTTGGAGAAGAGCGGGCAGCAGAGCGCCGAATGGAAACCCTCGCGCTGCAAGTCCTCGTAGACGTTGAAGCGCGTCTCGGCCGAAAGCTCTGGGATGAAGACCGTCTCCCTGTGTGCGAGCGCGTACTCCGTGACGGAGCCGCGCATGGGGCCGCTCGCGCCGACGGCGAGCGAGCCGGCGTGCTCGCCAGAGAGCGCGAAGACGCGCAGGGTCTCGCCCTCCTCGTCGCAGAGCGCGATTGAGGCGCGGTCGAACGGGATGAGCGCGTGCATCTGCCGGCTCGCCAGGTTGAAGACCTCTTCTATCGTGAGGCTGGAGTTGACGGCGGCGACGACGCGGTTGATGACTTCGAGCTGCTCCGTGGCCTCGCGCAGGTACGCGAACAGAGCGCTCATCTCGTCGCTCGTCACCACCGTGTCATGCTCGTCCGCCTGCTGCCGGGGCGCGTCCGGCTGCTTGAACAGGTAGAGCGCGGCCGCGCGCTCATGCCAGTGGCAGTCCAGCCGCTCGACGCCGATGCGTAAGGGGTGCTCGCCGTTGACGAGCACGGTGGCGTGAGCGACTATCCCGTCCTCGAACTTCAGAATCGAGGCGACGTCGGCGCCTGCCACGGCGTCGCACGGGCGCAGGGCCAGGGCCGCGAAGGCTTCGTTGCACGCGTGGACACGCCCGGCCACCTCGTCAACCACCAGGGCCGGGTCACTGATGTGTCCGAACAACTCCGCGAACTCAGTCATAAACAGTGGTCAGTGGTCAGTGGTCAGTAAGAAGTCAGGTTTTTAACTGACCACTGACCACTATTTCCGCTTGTGCCTTTCGATGATGCGGATCGGCGTGGCGAAGAAGTCGAACTCTTCGCGCAGGCGGTTCAGCAAGTAGCGCTCGTAGGAGAAGTGCAGGCCGGGTCGCCCGCCCGCCGTGAAGACGACGAAGCGCGGCGGGCGCACCCCGACCTGCGTCATGTATTGAACGTGCAGGCGCGAGACGCCGCCCTTGACGGGGGCCGGCGCGCCGCCGCCGCGCGGCTGTGACACAGCGCGCTCGAAGAAGGCGTTCAACTGCGAGGTCGAGATGCGGCGGTTGCGCGCCTCGTTGGCGCGTAGCGCCAGCGGCAGAATTCTTTCGACGCGCTGCCCCGTCAGCGCCGAGATGGTCACGACCGGAGCCCATTCCAGAAACTTCATCTTATCGCGCAAGTCGCGCTCGAAGGCGGAGACTGTGCCAGTTTCCTTGTCCGGCACGGCGTCCCACTTGTTGACGGCGATGATGATGGAGCAGCCCGCGTCGTAGGCGTAGCCGGCGATGTTGGCGTCGAGCGCGGCGACGCCTTCCGCGGCGTCTACGACCACGATGGCAACGTCTGCGCGCTCCAGGCTGCGCCGCGCCATCATCACAGAGAGCTTTTCGGCCACCTCCTCTGTCTTGCCCTTGCGACGTATGCCGGCCGTGTCTATGACGCGGAAGCTCTGGCCCTCTACTTCGAGCAGGGTGTCAACGGCGTCGCGCGTCGTGCCTGCGACGGGCGAGACGATGACGCGCTCCTCGCCGAGCAGGCGGTTCAGGAGCGAAGATTTGCCGACGTTCGGCCGGCCCACTATCGCCAGCCGCAGCTCATGGCGTCGAGCGCCGTCTTCATCATCATCTTCCTCGGCCGGATGAAAATTCTCGACCACGGTGTCGAGCAGATCGCCGACGCCGTTGCCCGTCTCGGCCGAGACGGGGATGACCTCGTCGAAGCCGAAGCGGTAGAACTCGCCGGCTTCGGTTTCGAGCCGCTGCGCGTCGGCCTTGTTCGCCGCGACGAGCACGCGCTTGCCGGTCGAGCGCAGCAGCCGCGCCAACTCTTCGTCCAGCGGCGTGATGCCCTTACGCACGTCCACGACCCAGACGAGCGCCTGCGCCTCTTCAATCGCCGCGCCCGCCTGCTTCAAGATGTTCGCGGGGATGACGGCGTCGTCATCTGGCACAATTCCGCCTGTGTCCACGACGGCGAAGCGCCGGCCGTTCCAGGAGGCTTCGCCGTAGATGCGGTCGCGCGTGATGCCCGGCTCGTCGCCCGTGATGGCGCGGCGCTCGCCCGTGATGCGGTTAAAGAGCGTGGACTTGCCGACGTTCGGCCGCCCGACGATTGCCACGAGCGGGAGCGCAGCGGTTGCGGTCGCCCGCTTGTCTTCCGCCGCGTTTGAAAATTCTTCGGCCTGCTTGAAACTGTCGGGCTGCATAGAGATTTCCCGGAGTCTAATGGTAAAGACTCAAGATCAGTGGGAGACGAGATTGATAGAGCTTTTCGGGGCGCGCCTGAAGTGTAACGCGCGACCGGAACGCCCCGCAAGGTGTTAGGAGAAACTGGCGCGCCTTGCTTCGGGGCCGGAGCGCGCGCTAGTCTACCCGGCCGGGAAAGGACGAACCTCATGCGCTTGTCTGCACTTGATCCTCGGAGGCTGAAGACGTGGCTGACGCGCGGGGCGTCACCGCCCGCCGAGATGACGGCGGAGGTCGCGCCGCACCTCCTGCTCGGGCGGCGCGGCGAACGACTCGCGGCCGAGCGCCTGGAGCGGCTGGGCTACGCGCTCGTCGCCTCGAACTTCACGCTCCCTGTCGGGCGCAATTCACGCGGCGCGCTGGTCCGTGCCGAAATCGATCTCGTCGCTTACGAGGGCCAAACGCTCTGCTTCGTGGAGGTCAAGACGCGGGCCTCGGACTGGTTCGCCGCGCCCGAAGCCAACGTAGACCTGCGCAAGCAGCGGCAGATCGCCCGCGCCGCACGCGTCTACCGGCGCACGTTCGGCCTCGCAGACGAGCCGTATCGCTACGACGTGGTCAGCGTCGTCCTGCCGCCGGCGGAAGCGCGAGGCGAGGCGGCGCGCCCGCGCGTGGAAGTGCTGCGCAACTTCTGGACGGACGAGAAATTCCGCAAGCGCCGGTGGGCGGACTCGCCGGAGGACTATTGAGGCGGAGGGCCGGGCGGACGGCACTTGACAAGGAGACCTGAATCTGTAGAATTATGCTCCCGCAAGCGGGAGTAACTCAGTGGTAGAGTGCGACCTTGCCAAGGTCGAAGTCGCGAGTTCAAATCTCGTCTCCCGCTCCAAGATTCAGCAGCAAGGCGAAGGGCGAAAGGAGAAAAGCCTCTCTTAACTTTCGCCTTTCGCCTTTTTGACGGGCGGCGTAGCCAAGTGGTAAGGCAGAGGTCTGCAAAACCTTTATTCATCGGTTCGATTCCGATCGCCGCCTCCATCAACTCTTTTATTTCATAGATTTCCAGACATAGAGAATTCTCCGCAATCCTCATAATAGGACGCTGTGGGGACATTTGTGGGGACAGTTTGCGTAGCCATTACTTCCGGCCATGCTTCGGCGTGCTCGGCAATCCAGCGGGCAAATCCAACTCATCATCAGTCAAAGCATCTGTGCTGACATTCGCCGCGTGAGCGTATTGCAGGAGAATAATCAATGGCGGCTCATTCTTTCCTAATTCATAATCGGAAATCCGATGGTATGTAATCAGGTCTTCCACGCCTAAACGCTTGAGCATTTCAGTCTGAGATAAACCGAAAGCAAGCCGAATCTGCCTGAGCTTTCCTGCCAAGCGTTCCGGCTTCGGACGCATCCCTTTGCCCATTAGGAGCAACCTCCTGATAGGGCAAGGATTGGCTTTAACGCGACAACGCGACACACAACTTTTCAAAAATGATAAGCGGTCAGGGTCACATAATTATTGACGCACTATTTGGTTGTGTATATAATCTCGCCGTAGCGAAAAAGTCTATGGCTGTGCTCACACGAGCCGTAATAATCTTCTCGTTAACCTTACGCTCTCTGCCGGGACTCAAGTTAGATGTTCTTCCTTATGAAGTATCTTCGACGGATGAAGGAGTTGTGGATAACGATTGCTTATTGCATTGGTATCCACAACCGGGAAGACCAAAATAGAGTCTATTAGACTTCCCCATTCTGCGTTCCGGCTGACGGGGCCTCTTGAAGTATCTCATCACGCTTGAAAACTATTGGCTTCAGTGGCTTTGCATGAAAAGTCATTTGTATCTGCGAAGTGCCGAGTAACCGACTCCTCATGTCGCAATATAGAAGACTACAAAACCTCTTTAGCGCAAAGCTATTATGATTTAACCTGCCCCACTTTCAGGAGAAAACCAAAATGCTTTTGCATCCAAACGTCGTCTCACAGCGTTTGCTCCCTCTCGTTGCATCGCTGTTGATATCTGTTGTGCTGGCAACGCCCGCGCAAGCCCAAAATGAAACGACCGGCGCATTTTTCGGCACCGTAAGCGACAGTGCGGGCGCTCCGATAGCCGGAGCAATAGTGCAGGTCACTTACGAAGTCAACGGATTCCAGAACGCCAGGACAACGGATCAAGATGGTAAGTTCATTATAGACTTGCTCGGTCCCGGACGTTACATAATCCGCGTTTCAAAGCCGGGCTACAAAACCCAAGAACTGCTGCAGACCGTAACCGCCACAGAGGCCAACTCGATAATTCCTATTCCCGTAAGGCTTCAGCAGGAAAGCCCTATTACCACCCCTGTTCTCACACCGGTACTGCAACCGAGTCCAACGCCAACCCCACCTGAACCGATTGAAGATATTCGCGTCAACATCAACACGACAGACGGGCGACGAAGCGGCGCGTTTGCTGTGAAAGAGGTTGTGACGCTGCCGCTCGGCGGGACAACTCTGGTACGCTCATTTGATGAGCTGGCTTTACTCTTGCCCGGCGTTGCGCCTCCACCGCAGACGTTGGGCGGCGTGGCGGGGCCTGGCGTCGGCAGCGGCGTTGGCTCAGCCGGTCAGTTTGCAGTCAACGGGCTTCGATCACGCGCCAACAACTTTACGGTAGACGGCTCGGACAACAACGACGAAGACATCGGCGTGCGGCGGCAAGGATTTTTCTCACTCATCCCGCAGCCGATTGAATCCATCCAACAGTATAGTGTCATCACACTGTTAGCGCCTGCGCAGTTTGGGCGCAACCTCGGCGCACAAGTCAATGCTATCTCCAAGTCCGGCACAAAAGAAACGCACGGGACTATTTACGGTTTCTTCAATTCGAGCCAGTTAAACTCGCTCAATTTCTTCGACACCGAGAATGGCAACGCCGTCTCCCCGCTTCTTTCCGGCAACCAAAACGTGGTTGTCGGCAATAACTTTGTTTTCAACGGGCCGGTAGACGCGATGGGGCGATGTATTCCTGATCCGCTGGGGTTTTGTATCGGGCAGTTTGTTCCGACCGACGGCAGGCTGCTGACAGTGCAGAATCAGAGCGGAGGCGAAGACTCTTCTACGCTCGGTCAATTCGGGTTTGTGCTCGGTGGGCCGATCAAGCGGGGCCGCATGTTCTATTTCCTCTCCGCTGAACGACAGGTCTTGAACGCAACACAAGAGGCTAACTTTGCCGTGCCGACCGTTGCACAACGCGGCCTTGTCGGCACTGGGGCGACTGGACTCTTCTTTAATCCGTTTGCTTTTAGCCCTTGTTCGCAGCAGAACCTCGGTGCCTGCCGACGCGCATACCCGACTTCCGGTGGAGGCAACCAGATCTTCAGTCTCTTTCCATTTCCCAACAACCCAAACGGCATCTATCGCGAAAATACTTTTACGCAAGTGCTGCCCGCGAGCGCCCGCGGCACAGTCCTATCCGGCAAGATAGACGGCAACTTCTTGATCGGGGGAAGACAACAAACCGCTACCGCACGCTACAACTTCACAGACGACGACCGAATTATTCCCGTGACAGGCGGTGCAATCTTCTCAACCGTCCGTCCCGACGTGCGCACGCAGAACTTCTCCTTTTTCTTAAACAGCGACGTGATCGACCCAAATTCCACTAGACCGCTTTTCAATCAACTGCGCCTCTCCTACGGGCGCACGCGCCTCGACTTTGAAGAAGTGCGCGATCAAACGTTTCAGCTTCCGAGCAGACTCCAGGGTGAGCCGTTCTTATTAAACAGCCCGCTGCTGGAAAACTTCTCCCTACCGTTTGATTTCGGCCTTCCGAACACCAATCCGGTGTTTTATGTCGCACGTCTCGTCAACGGCGTGCCACGTACGGTGGAGGATGCGCTTGGGCCTGTGGGACAAGTTGATATTGCGGGCTTCAGTCCTCTCGGCGTGGATGTGTTCAACTTTCCGCAGCAGCGTATTAATAACACCTATCAGATAGCTGATACGCTGATTATGCCCAGGGGCGACCACCATTTTGCTTTTGGGACGGATATTCGTCGCAGTGAGCTTAACAGTGATTTGCCGCGCAACTCACGTCCACTGATTACGTTTAACGGCTCACCGGCATTGGGAAGTGACCCGCAAGGGAATCCATTCGTTTTCTACGTTAGACCTTTAGACCTTGTTGCCGCCGGAGCGCCTACTGGCTTTTTGCAGACGCTCAAGCAAGAAGGCGTCTCTTCCGCCATCAACCTGCGCTTTTATCAACTCAACTTCTTCGGTCAGGACGAGTGGCGAGCGCGTCGTAACCTGTCGCTCTCTTACGGGCTGCGTTACGAATACAACACGCCGCCGCGTGAGGTGAACCGGCGCATTGAAGATACTTTTAACAGTCCATTGTTAGCTTGCAATGATCCGCTGTTAGGTTGCGTTCCCGGACTGAGGCAATTCATTGACAGCCGCACAGAAATCTTCGAGCCGGATCGGAATAATTTTGCGCCGCGATTTGGCATCGCGTACTCACCGAACCTTTTCGGGCTTGATAGAACTACCGTCGTGCGGGCTGGCTTCGGCATTTTTTACGATCAAATTCTGGGCGCAGTCGTAAGCCAATCACGTAATGTTTTCCCAAACTTCCTGACGCTCAACACCGGCGGTGGACCAGGCGTAATTCTCGGTAGACCATTTAGTTTATTCAACCCGGCTACTACCGGCCTTTGTTTTGCTTTCCTGCCGAATGGCCAGTGTGCGGATTTCCGCCGCTATGTAAGCCCCGGCACGCTCAATACGCTGAATCCCGCTGTTGGCGTGCAGGAACTAGTTAGCTCCTTCAACCGATTTTTCGCAGGCGGTTTCGGAGCTACGCTCCCCACCCGCCAACTCGATACACCGACGGCGCATCACTACTCCGTCACGTTCGAGCAGCAACTGGGAACGAACATAGTCATCTCTGCTTCGTACGTCGGCACGCAGGGACGCCACCTGCTTCGCTTTACGACCCCTAATTTCGGTCAAAACTTAATTTTAGTGCCGCTTGCCTTCCAACAGGATGCACTGGCAGACCGTGCCGCCTCGTTCTTCCCGAGTTTTAGCGGCGCTGTCTTCCCACCCCTCCTGCGAAGCGACAGTAGTGTTGGCGCGATCAATATCTTTGAGACTTCGGCAAATTCGCGCTACGACGCTTTGCAATTACAGGCGCGCGGTCGCTTCAGGAACTCACTGCAATACCAACTCGCTTACACCTTCTCGAAAGCCACTGACGATGTGTCGGACGTTTTCGATCTTGCCGGAGCGCCTGCCCTGCCGCAAAACAGCATCACGTTTGAAGGTGAACGGGGGCCAGCAAACTTCGATGCACGCCACCGCTTCTCTTATAATTTCATTTACGATCTTCCGGCCTTCCGCGACCGCTCGCGGCTCTTGCGGGTCTTCTTCGGTGATCTGCAAGTCGCGGGTACGGGTCGCTTTCAAACCGGACAACCGTTTACCGTCAACAGCATTTTCGACGTAAACCTCGACGGCAACCTGACGGATCGCTTGAACACGACCGACGGGATCGTGAGGACGGGCAATCGCCGACAGCCTTTGCGATTGACAGTCAATCCTCTCACACTTCTTGCTCCCTTCGGTCAAGACGGGCAGGTCGGGCGCAACACGTTCCGCGCCGGAAATATCCTTGAATTGGATATGTCGGTGACCAAAAACTTTGCGATCAACGATAAGCAAAATCTGACGTTCCGCATGGACGTGTTCAACTTCATCAATCGGGCTAACTTCGGCATCCCGGTGCGAATCCTGGAGTTCCCAAGCTTCGGCGAAGCGACGAACACCGTCACGCCGGGACGACGCATCCAGTTCGCGTTGAAGTATTCCTTTTAGTCTCTTTTTCATGGATGAGCGCGAGGCGCGCCCGGCTTGAAGTAAACGGCAGCGTGCCTCGCACTTTGGGAGCTGGCAAGCGCCTTTCCGTGTGTCTACGCTCAGGCAGGAGATTTGATTTATGAGACTCAACATGAGGTCGCGAGTCGGCATAACTCTGGCGTTTGCTATCATCACTCTCGCCGCCCGCACAGTTCGCGCGCAAGACATCAAGGCGAGCACAGGCCGTCAACCGCTGGAAAGCTCTGCGCCCGCCACTCGACCATCGAAGCGCCCGGCAAAGAAAGATGGCTCGAAAGCTCCGAGAGTGAGGGCGCCTATCAAGGTGGTGAGAGTGATGCCCACGACGGGCACGCTCTTTATCTCGACCGAATCCAATGCCGCCATCGTTGTCGAACCTGTCGGGGGAGGCGAGAGCGAAGAAAGCTCGGTTCCAAATGGTGAGCGTTACTTCATCTTCACCGACCTCAAGCCCGGACGCTATCGTGTTGCCGCCGCGCTCGACGGGTATCGCTCGGCAGAGAAACCAGTAACCATCGAAGCTAATAGAGCAACGGGCGTCACGCTTGACCTCAAGCCGATTACATATAGGGCTGTTATCAACACCAATGTCTCGACAGGTCGAATCTTGTATGCGCCCGTAGAGGCTTATACCGATGCGGCTACGGGCGAAACGAAGTATAGACCGATCGGCGCGACCACTCAGGTACGAATAGAGAATCGCCATGCCGTGCTTACCGATTTGCGCAAAGGCACGTACGGCGTGGACATCGAGCCTGATGAGGTGGGATACGAAACTTTGCTCGGCTCTGTGACAGTGCCTGATGCGACAAATAAAGATACCGTTACGCTCGATGTAAAACTCAAGAACAAACGCAGCACTGCGGCCTTTTCCGCCATGACGAGCGACCAGTGGGATTTACCTTCCAGTTGGAGCCTTGTCTCACAAATATTTACGGTGCGAGGGCGAGGAGTCGCCCTCCCACGCCTCGAAAATTACCGCTACTACACAGACCTTCAACTCATCAGCGATGTCAGAATGCGCAACGAGGTCGCAATTTCATTCGTCGCCCGTGCCGTTGATAAAGAGAACTTCTACCTGATTCAACTGACCGGCGCAAAGGCCCAAGAGCCTTTCCACCTGCGAGGTTTTATCGTCAAAAAAGGGGTCCAATATCCTTTCGGGTCAATCCCCATCCATCACCTTGCGGATACACTCGACCCGAGGCGGAACTTTCGAGTTTCAATAAAAATGAGGGGCAACACCATCGATGTCTCAGTTACAAATAGCCAAACAGGCGTGTCAACTCCATTGGGTGTCTTGACTGATTCCAACGGGAATTTTCTTATCGGCGCAGTGGGTATCGCCGCCGACGACAAAGAGCAAAACGAATTAGGGAGTTTTCTCGTCTGTACGCCGCAGTGTCCGGGGCAATGAATGGCGACGCTGATTGTTAGTCAGGCAATAGATTGGACATGAGACGACGACAGGTATGGAGCAAGAGAGCTTTTCGTCCGCACAAAGGTCTCAGACAAAAAGCTATAGAAATAAGTGTTTTCGCTCATCATTGGCCGTCACGCACCAGACGGAACCCAAGCGTGTCGTCTGTTTCACTCCTCTTAACCCAGGCACGCCAAGTCGCCGGGAATTCCCGGCCATGGCGTTGGTCTACGACCTCCCTAAGGAGGCTTTGGTGAGAGCCTCCGCGTATCACAATCTGCCCACGTTCGTTATCAGGCACAGAATATTTACTACCATGATAGTAAGTGGCTTCAGAAGAAGTCCATTCATGAACGTTGCCGATCATGTCTTGCACATTCCAAACCGTAGCCCCCTGCGGATAAGAACCGACCGCCTTTGGAAAAACGACTTCTTTGTCCCCGCCCGTGCCCAGATTGGCGCGATCCTCAAACCATTTATTACCCCAAGGGTAGAGATAGTTTTTGCTGCCACCTCTAGCCGCATACTCCCATTCCTCTTCAGTGGGCAACCGATATGTTATGCCATCGCGTTGCGAGCGCCAACGAGCAAAAGCTTGTGCATCATCTAACGAGACGTTCGTAACCGGCCACTGTTCTCGTCCGGGCAATGGACTGTTCTCAGACCACCCCTTCGGTGGTTTGTATTTAGTTTCACTCACGAACTGCGCATACTCGGCGTTAGTCACTTCCGTCCGATCAATAAAGAATGATTCGACGGTGACGGGATGGGCAGGCCCTTGCTCATAATTTGCTTTATCTTTCAAAAATACGTCATCGCGTCCCATCCTGAACGTGCCGCCGGGGATGGAAACCATGTCGGCGCGGGTAGGCGCAGGCGATTGGACAGGTGGCGTTGGCTTAATATCCAACTGGCCTTTGCCGGTTGTTGGCGTAGTCTGTACGGATAGCTTGCGGTAGATGCCGTAACCGCCAACAGCTATCACAAGCGCAGTGACTACTCCGAGCAAAGATAATCTGCGCGAGATGAAGGTCCTTGTCTTTGGTTGCGAAGCGGTGGTCAAGAGGGGCTTGGCAATGCTTCTTTCTGGCAGCCCTTCTGTCCTCTCTTGAAAGCGACTCTCTAAGCGGCGAGTCGGGTTTTCGCCTTCCGCATAAAGCATGGCCCCTTCTTCGTATCCGCCCTGCGTTTCTTTCTCCCATTGCTTGCGTGCTTGCTCCTCTGCAAGCCTGCGCACCTCTTCAGCGCGGCTTTGCGCTTCCGCTACTTCGCGCGCCAAGCGGATTGCTTCCTCCTCGGCACGCCGGCGCGCGGTCTCTTCTTCAGCGCGTTTGCGCGTCTCTTCTTCGGCACGCTCGCGCGCTTCTGCGGCGCGCTGCTGAGCTTCCGCCACCTCGCGCGCCAGGCGATTGGCTTCTTCCTCTGCGAATTTTCGCGCCGCCTCTTCTGCCACCCGTCTGTGTGCTGCTTCCGTGGCGAGCTTCTGCGCGGCAGCTTCTTCATCGCGCCGGCGCGCGTGCTCTTCCTCAGCGTGTTTGCGCGTCTCTTCTTCAGCGAGGTGGCGCGCCTCTTCGGCGCGACGCTGTGCATCTTCAAGCTCGCGGGCCAGGCGTTCCGCTTTCTCTTCAGCAAGCTTACGCGCGGCTTCCTCTTTTACACGGAGCTGTGCCTCCTGCTCGGCAAGATCGCGTGCCTTCTCGGCGCGCAATCTTGCTTCCTCGACTTCCTGCGCAACGCGCGCCAGTTCCTCCTTGACAAGCTTGCTTGCGACTTCCACTTCGGCGCGGCGTTGCGCCTCTTCTGCCGCGCGCTGGCGTTGCGCCTCTTCCGCGGCGCGCTGGCGCGCAACTTCCTCTTGAGCCCGTTCCAGCGCTTCCTCTTCGGCACGCCTGCGCGCCGCTTCTTCCTCCGCAAGCTTGCGCGCCGCTTCTTCCTCCGCAAGCTTGCGCGCCGCTTCTTCCTCAGCGCGTCGGTGAGCTGCCTCTTCGACGCGCTGGCGTGCTTCCTCAGCGCGTTGCTGCGCGTCTTCAAGCGCGCGCGCCAGGCGCTCTACCTCCTCTTCAACTTCGTTCTGCGTCTCTGCTGAAGTTTGTGCTTGTGAGGCCAGCGGTTCGTCTAGCGACAGATCATGGATAGTGCAGGCCAGTTGAAAGTCCGTTGCCTTGCTCGCGGCATCGCACAACTCTTCGATGAACTCTTCGACTGATTGGGGTCGGTCTGCCGGTCTTTTTTTGAGCGCGTGGAAGACCGCAGATTCAATCAGGGGCGGCACCTGCACCCCGTGCAAAGCGAAGGGAGCCGGATCTTCCACCAAATGTTTCTTCATCACCGCTGGGATTGAAGTACCGATGAAAGGAGTCACGCCTGCGAGCATTTGATAGAGAATAATGCCGAGGCTATAAATGTCCGTGCGCTTGTCTGCCTCTTCTTCCGACCACTGTTCGGGAGCCATATATAACGGTGATCCCAGGAAGCCAGCGGTCTTTGCTTGCACCAACGAAGCGAAAGTGTCGCCGGTCTTTATCTTGGCTAAACCGAAGTCGAGCACCTTGACCGCTTCACTGACTGGCAGGTCGCCATAAACCATAATGTTAAGTGGCTTCAAATCTCGATGGATAATTCCCTGGCGGTGTGCAGTACCGACGCCCGCTGCAATCGCTTCCATAATCTCCAATGAGAATTTAAGTGACAAGTGGCCCTTCTCAGCGAGAATGTCCTCAAGCGAGCTGCCTTTAATAAGTTCCATCACCAGAAATGGCATAGTGCCGTTTGCGACACCGAAGTCTGTCACAGCGACAATATTTTTATGGCGAATAGAGGCGGCGACGATTGCTTCCTGACGAAAGCGAGTGACGAGCATCGGATCGTAACCGACGAGGTCGGGTAGAATAACTTTGATGGCGTGGGTGGATTTAAGAAAGATATGCTGCGCTTTATAAACGACCCCCATGCCCCCCTGGCCTAGACGGCGCTCTAGCTTATAACGCCCTTCTAAAACAGGCTCGCCCCTGAGCGAAAGCGTCAACAGATCGCCATCATCTCCACAATAGCTCATGTCATCCGCAAAACAACTTCCGCAAGCAGGACATTCTTTCATCGGTCAACTCTATCTTAATGATGGATCACTCCCTTTACGGGCTGCCCAGAGAAATTGAAGACGCCTGAGTTCTACTCATCGCCAGATAGAATTTTATGCCTCAACTATGAGCGGTTTTTTAACTGACCTGAATCAGAACTGCTGAGGCCCGGTCATGGCATCATTCTAATTATGAGGTATAAGTCAAGCAAGGCAGTTGATTCCTACCCATCGAAGCATGAAGTTTATCAACTTAAGCTCGGTGAAGTATACCCTACAAGAGAAAATCGGCAGGCATGTTACTCGCGCTCTTTAGAGCGGTCAACAAAAGCTTATATCAGATATTCTTCGCATACATGCAATAGAATGTTGAAATTCCAGTAGATGGGAGGAAGACGCCCATATCTCATCTGTTTTCCTTTTCAAATTCACCTCAACTTCACTGGGCATGAATTACCGTATTTACGGGCATTAAGATATGTATGAAACCAGTTCTTGATATTACACCTCCAGCTCGGGATAGCTTTTTATTCCTTATTGATATATTCGCCCGCAGAACCATCTAGCCCTTAGCCGTTCGGTAAGCTTCGATCTTCTTCATCGCGTTGAATTGATGCTCTTCGGTTGGATGCGCGTAGCGCATCACCATCTGGATGCGACTATGCCCTAGCATTGCGGCTAATGTCACAAGATCAATACCAGCCATTGCTGCCCGCGTAGCCCAAGTGTGGCGTAGATCATACAACCGAAAATGAGTCACGCCTGAGCGCGCGACCGTTGCCGTGTGCGCGTTATTTACCTTTATCAACGGCTGATCGCCCACGCCGCGACCTGGAAAGAGGCAAACGCCTTCAATTTTAGCGAGACGCCTCTCAAGCACTTCGGCAGCTCTATCGGTAAGCGGGATTTTACGCTTCGCCGCCTTTGTCTTGCCATAAGGATTGAACAGATAGCCCCGCTCAAGATGAACATTCTCACGCCGGATGCGGCAGACATCTTCTGGCCTCATGCCAGTTTCGAGCATGAGCGTGGCGACATCACGTAGAGGCTGTGAAGCGGCTAGCAGATAAAGTTTTTCTTCGTCTGAAGAAAGCACGCGCGTTTGCTCGTTATCTTCGTTCAGAAACTTCACCTTGCTGACGGGGTTCCGCGGGACGACTTCCTCGAAACGGTTGAATAGAATCTTGAGGCAGGCAAGCTCACGGTTAATTGTCGCGGGCCGTAAAGTAGATTGGGTCTTCGGATTCTCCGCCTGTTTCCCGGCCTTTTTAGCTTTCGCAATCTTCTTTACAGGCGGACGCTTCTTTTGCTTAATGCGCCACGTCTTGAACCGCTCCACATCGTCGGGCGTAATGCGGTCCAGCTTTGCATCTTTGAAGAAACGGAGAAGAGCTTTGCTTGAGTTCTCGTAACGCTTGTGTGTGTTCAGGTGGGCGGCGTGTTCGTGCTTAGACCAAGCGAGGAAGCCTTTCATTGCTCGGCTGAAAGTAGGGGCGGGTTTGGGCTCTTCGATGCCGACTTCTCCTTTTGCGAGTTTCGTGCGATAGGCTGATTCGATAGTCCTGGCTTCGCGCCGATCACCTTGCAAAGTTGATTTCCTAATGCGCCGCCCCTGAAAGATAAATTCAAACCAGTAAATGCCTCCGCGTTTGTAAACTGCCATGATTTTCCTTCCTCGCAATTAAAGATAGTTTGTGGGCACATTACGCGCCCATTTAGTAAAGTCGCCTAAAAGCAATCGCGCAGCTTGACCGTTAGCTGCTTCACCTTCACCAAGCCCGGCGAGGCAAGTTCAAGCTTGCCATTGGCTTTGTGGCGGTGGGCTGGTTACCGAAGGATAGTCTGGCGAAGCTTTCCCGTTTAGCTTGAGCAACCGTCCCACGTGCTAAACTTAGAGCTTCGCGTTTTTTGGTGGCGTCAGGACTTAGTCAGAATCGTTGGCCGTTCAAACTAAAATCCATCCACCAAATCTTTCACGCTTATAGAGCCGCATTATCTACTTAGGTTCTTTACGGTGTTTCGTGGCGGCACGCTCCCTGGCGACTCGCCGTTGTATGTAACCAGCAGGATCCTCAGCATATTTTTCACGGTGGTAACGCACGCGATAAACATTGCTACATTTCTTACCGCAGCACTTTTGATCTTTTCGATACGCCCAGAAGAAGTTATGACAAATGGCACACTGCCGGATGCGCGACGCCTCTGCACCTTTAAACGCGTAGGCGAAGCTGTCCCATGCAACTTGAAGCGTCCCATCATCGTCAACGAATAAATACATCTCAAGGGGCAATGCGAATGGACGAAACGGCGGGGGCGTGTCGGCCTTCTTGCTAGTCTCTAATTCCCGATTCAGGGTCATGACGATTCTCAGTCTTTCTTGGGCATACTGAATCTGCTCATAGTGGTAGATGGCGTTAAATTTCCCGACCTCGGCGGCGAAAGACTCGAAGTAGTTGCGCACGTGCTGCGGGAAATCTTGAAGCTGTGACATCATTTGGTCAAAGAGTTCGTTTTCTCGATGCTCGCTTATATCAAGCGAACTCATATCAACGTCTCGCAACTCACCGATGTATCGTACTCCAGGCCCAGTGTCGAGCCTCGGTAAATGCGGTTCTGGCGGGACAATGTTCGCCAGGGCTATGTAATGCGCCAAATCTTCTGATTCTGGATAAGGTAATTGTAATGCTTTGATTGGGATTCCCCCTGGAAGAGCTTGAACTTTTTTCATTGTTTAACCTATAGAGCGTAGACTATATTAATGGCGCGAATGATTCCCTCCAGGGAGTACATAATATGATGGAAAACATTACAAGTCAACAACGTTTAGCCTGGAGCCTTGCAGAAATATCCGAGTCAACGGGCTTAAGCCTTGGTTTTCTACGAAATGATGTCAGACGCGGTGCCTTGCCTATAAAGAGATTTGGCAGGCGCGTGCTGGTCCTAAAAGAAGACCTTGAGAACTACCTGACCAGAGGCAGCCATAGAGGGGATGAGGCAGAGCCTCAATCTATTTAGCTGCCCGGCCTGATTACGAGTGAAACGCAAAAATGCCCCTCTTGGAATTTAATCTTCTGAGAACTGACCAAGCTGAAGAATCTTTAGAAGAGATGTGCTTCCTTAACAGCACTCTCGCCGAACCTGACGAGTTTGGGAACGCACTCGAAGAGCTGCAATTAAAGCTTTCAGAAATAGAAGAACCGCGACTGATCGAACTAACCCTCAGAGCGAAGCAGCTTGAATGGTGCGCATTTATTATACGTGGAATGTGCGCCGCCGAACTGCGCCGCCGCTACAGCTTGCGGCTGGCGGGAGGGCGGGGAAAGCGCGATCAGGCGGGCAGAGGTATTCAGGCGCAAATGACCCACTTGGCCGCGAGTATTGGCGTCAGCCCGAAGACGCTGATGACGGACGCCCGCATTAGTGACACATTTTTCTCTTCGGTAGGAGATACTGCTCTCGCGCGCGAGCACACTTTACCGCGCGAATTTTACGTGATCGCTCTCAATGCCCCCGCCCCTCATGAGGCGATTAAGATCGCCGCGCAGTATGTTCGCAACGGAGGCTACAGCCGAGAAAAGTTCCGGGCTTATATGCACAACCTGAGAAGAGATTTGCAACTGCCCAAAGAGGCATTGCAGGTCCAGCCGGCGTTGTTGCATAAATGGTCGCGGAGGCGGTACGTCTGCTAAGTTTGATGCGTGACCAACAAGACAAAGCGCCAGTACCGCATCCGCAACTGGCTCGACTATAACAAAGCTCTCGTCTCGCGCGGAAGTCTCACGCTCTGGATTGATTCGCGCTCAACCGACACCTGGCTCGACCAGGAGCGGCCCGCGCGCCGCGGCCGACGACGCATCTACACTGATGCGGCCATCCTTTGCGCCCTACTCTTGAGGGAGGCTTATCACCTGCCTTTACGCTCCACACAGGGGTTAGTCTCGTCAGTCCTGAGGCTCATGCGGGTAAGACTCACTTCACCACATTATTCCACTCTCTCCAGACGTGCCCGCCGGCTTGAACTCTCCCTGGCCGCGCCCAGGAAGATCAAGCACTTGGTCATCGACTCCTCGGGGTTGAAAGTCTACGGCGAGGGGGAGTGGAAAGTGAGGACGCACGGGAAGGCGAAGCGCCGGACATGGCGCAAGCTGCACATTGCGATGGACGCCTCCACTCACCAGATCACGGCCTCTTCAATCACCGATAAAGAGCTGCTGGACCGCAATGCGATGGCTGGGCTATTGGAGCAGACCCTCGTGGAGATTGAGCGAGTTTGTGCAGACGGGGCTTATGACTTCGAACAATGCTACCGCGCCATAAAGAGCAGGCAGGCCATTGCACTAATCCCGCCCCGCAGAGATGCCGTGATTCGTGGCAAGAGTCCGTTTGAGCAGCGGGATGAGAATGTGCGCGGCATCCGTAAGCTGGGTCGCAAGCGGTGGAAAGTAGAGAGCACCTATCATCAGCGCTCACTGGTGGAGACCGCATTCTTCAGGTTGAAAACGATCTTCTCTGATAAGTTGCGAGCGAGAAGGATGGACACACAAGCGGCTGAAGCGAGGATCAGATGTCTAGCCATGAATCGGATGAGTAAGTTAGGGATGCCGCGGAGCTATCCAGTATGAACACGATGGATCAAATGAGGTGGGAATCTATTCGCTCACCTCATTTGTGCAACAACGCCCCGCCCATCATTGAAACGAGCCGCTTGTATTTTCCATTTGACCTTCGACTTGCGTCAACGTCACTGCCTTACATTTGAGCGGAGCGGCATAACGCCCGAATTTGTATGTTGACTGAAGTGGGCACAAGCCGCAAGCTTGAGCCCACCGAGGATGCCGGAGAAGCTGCGCCCGAATTATGACCTTCATGAGTCAGTCGGTTAGAGAAGCTCCCGGCATCCATTCATGCAGCGCACCAGAGGTCGGACAGTATCCGAAGCCGCTCACACCTTTGAGCAGAGCTTGTATCCGCAAGTTTGACCCGCGCCGCAAACTCTTCGGGAGGAGTTCACCCATGACGGAACCAGCGCTCGGCATTGACATCGCGAAACTAAAGTTCAACGTCTGCCTCGTCAACATGAGCGGCAAGCTTCGCCACAAAGTATTCCCCAATAATGAAGCCGGCTTTGAACAACTCCGCCAGTGGCTCGCAAAGCACGGCGTCGAGCGAGTCCGCGCCTGCCTGGAAGCCACCGGCACTTACTCAGAACCACTGGCCCTCTTCCTCGCAGAGTCAGGCCACATCGTCAGCCTCGTCAACCCGGCGGCGACCAAAGCCTTCGCCGCGAGCCGCCTTTCACGCACCAAGAACGACCGCGTGGATGCCGAGCTGATCGCACGCTTCTGCCAGGCGCAAGAGCCGCCGGCATGGATGCCACCCTCTGTGGAAGTGCGCGAGCTACAGGCGCTTGTCCGCCGCCTGGACTCGCTCGTCGAGATGCGCGTGATGGAAGAGAACCGCCTCTCCGCGGGCATCACGGTTGAGACGGTGCGCCGGAGCGTCGAAGAACATCTCACTTATCTTAACGAACAGATCAAGCGCACAGAGGAGTTGATCCGCCGGCACATCAACAATCATCCGACACTGAAGCAGCGGAGTGAACTACTCGACTCCATTCCGGGCATCGGAGAGGCGACCGCCGCGCTCTTGCTCTCCGAGATCACGGACATCAAACAATATCGGAGTGCGCGACAGGTGGCGGCCTACGCCGGGCTGGTGCCGCGTGAAAGACAATCGGGGACGAGTGTGCGAGGGCGCACGAGACTCTCAAAGATCGGGAATGCGCGGCTCCGGCGGGCTCTGTACTTCCCGGCCATCACGGCGCTGCGGTGCAGCCCGTTCTTTCAAGCCTGGGCGAAGGGCCTACAGGAGCGAGGCAAGAGCAAGATGAGCGTCATCTGCGCCGTGATGCGTAAACTCGTTCATCTCGCTTACGGCGTGCTGAAGTCAGAGAAGCCGTTCGACCCACAGTGGGCTAAAATAGCTTGACACAGAACACAGTATCTAACCGGCGAGCAATCAATGTAGAAGATGAGAGCCGCGCTATTGCGAGTCCGGTTGAATGAGTTATAGGTTGACGAGGTTCATTTCTCTTGCTTCGCATTTTAGAGTATGCAAGAGGAGAGAACATGCCGAGCGGGCGTGACGAATCTTGAATGAAAGGCGCTTGCTGACGCCTCTAACAACCTCTTCGCACACCCGCCCGTTGCCTTAGCTCGACAACGACTACTCAGATGATGTCGGCCTCGGCCGACTCTACTATAACTATCTCGCAGGGCTAATGCCAGCATGTTCTTGGGGCCTTCAACTCCTGTTCGCGGAGGACTGCCATGAGTGAATACGCTGCTTTGATTGGCATTGACTGGGCTGATGCCAAGCATGACATCTGTCTCATTGACCCGGCAACGGGTCGGCGTGAGGCTTCTGTCTTACGCCATTCGGCCAAGAGTATTGACGAATGGGCGAATGCTCTGCGGGCGCGCTTTGGCGGGCAGAAAGTGGCCGTCTGCTTAGAGCAGTCGCGCGGCCCTCTGATCTACGCGCTTTTGAAGTACGACTTCATCACACTTTACCCTGTCAACCCTTCGACGCTTTCGCGTTACCGCCAAGCCTTCTCGCCTTCACGCCACAAGGACGACAAGACGGACGCCGCTTACCTGGCCGAACTGCTGGCGCACCACCGCGACCACCTGCGCGCCTGGCAGCCCGACTCGGAGCGGACACGCACCCTTCGCTACTTGGTCGAGCATCGCCGCCGCCTGGTTGGTGACCGGACACGCATCAGCAATCGCATGACCTCGCTCTTGAAGTGCTATTTCCCACAGGTTCTGGACTGGTTCCCCTCAATCCGCACCAGTGTGGTCTGTGAGTTCCTCTGTCGCTGGCCTTCGCTGGAGCGGCTGCGCCGGGTCAGACGTGAGACGCTCTCAAAGTTCTTCCGCTCTCACAACTCGGTCAGAAGGGAGGCCATCGAGAAGCGAGTGAAGGCGATCAAAGAGGCCGTGCCGCTGGTGACAGACCGGGCCGTGATCGCCTCATCAACGCTGATGACTAGGGCGCTCGCTGCTCAGATGAAGACCACACTCGAAGCCATCCAGCAGTTCGACTCGGAGATCGCAGCGTTGTGTGCGGTCAATCAAGACTTCGCGCTGATGCGGAGCTTGCCGGGAGCTGGTCCGAACTATGCCTCACGGTTGACCGTCGCCCTGGGCACAGACCGAGAGCGGTGGCAGTCGGCCGACGAGTTGGCTTGTCTCTCTGGCATCGCACCCGTCATTGAGCGCAGCGGGAAGAGTTGTCGGGTCAGGTGGCGTTACTTCTGCCCGAAGTTCCTGCGCCAGACTTTCCACGAGTACGCCAGCGAAAGTGTCAGGCATTCGTTCTGGGCGCGGGCCTACTATGAGCAGCAACGGGCGAGGGGGAAGAGTCATCAGGCGGCGGTGCGAGCCTTAGCTTTCAAGTGGGTCAGGATCATCTACCGCTGTTGGATGACGAGGACTGCCTACGACGAGGTGAAGTATCTTGAGAGCTTGAGAAAGAAAGGCTCACCCTTACTCAACTATGCGGCCAATAATCCGGCCTGAAGGTTATGTTCTGCTTGACTCGTCCACCTCAGATGGGTTGTTATGCCGTCGATTAGATTCCAGCATTCAATCTGCGCCATCAGTTTTCTCAAGCTTCGCTGCCACAACCATAACTCTTTTGGATAGCGGAGCGGCATAACGCCCGAATTGACCCGCCGGGAATAATCTACGAGCAGCATCCGAGTTCTCGATGACAGGCTCGCTCATTCCGGTCGGGTCGAATGAGTTGTTCGGCGGCCCTTGCGACGTGACTATTCACGGC
Source organism: uncultured Acidobacteriota bacterium (assembly GCA_963848875.1). Classification (GTDB taxonomy): domain Bacteria; phylum Acidobacteriota; class Blastocatellia; order Pyrinomonadales; family Pyrinomonadaceae; genus QHXM01. The sequence goes on along the minus strand of CAWKFJ010000003.1, from coordinate 648,285 downwards.
TGACTATGCTTTTGATCGCACCTCTCATTCAACGTCACCTCCGTTTGTAGGCGAAGCCGCCGAACGCCGCGATTGACCGGGCGGGAATCAACTACGCAGCCATCCAAGTTGTCGATAACATCCAGGCTCATTCCGCTCCGGTCGAATCGCTTGTTAGGCAGCCCGTTGACTGTGTCATTCAACTTGGCGTCCGGTCGTGTGAGCCCATCATTCGACGCTCACCTCTTTTTTAGCAGAGCGGCCTAACGCCCGAATTAACCGGGCGGGAAGAATCTAACCAGGCATTCAATCTTGCGCATGAAAGGTAAGCTATCTCCGCTCCGGTTGAATGAGTTGATATGCCGCCTACTGCTGAAGCGAGCCGCCCGCATTTTGTTTTTGACCCGCGACTGGCATCAACGCCACTGCCTTTGTTTGAGCGAAGCGGCCTAACGCCGGAATTGACCCGCCGCCCGCGAACGGCATTCAACTAACATCGAAGGAAGAATGATGAAAGCCATGCTATCGGGCGGTCGGGTCGAATGACTTGTTCGGTTGCCCGTTGCGGTTACTCAGTATCATGGTCTGTCACTTATCCAAGAGTGGAAGATCTCCCACCTCTTATTACCCTCGATCTTTTCTTGCTTGACTAGCGTTGTTCCTGCGAAGAATAGCTTGCCCCTGTATACTACGACTCCGCTCGACGAGTATTGCGTTTCCTCCACGACCAAAAGATTGTCTTCCACCGCTATCTGCTTCCCAATCGCTAGCAGTGTACCTGCCTCGTCGCGCGCTTCGGCACCGTAGATAACGTCCAGTCTAGGATGCCGTAGAGGCGTGATTACAACTCTAATACTGTTTCCTGTGTTGGGATCGGAATCTCGCAATGGCGTTGTAGATATCGTCGGTTCTGTTTTTAATTGGCTGTTTTCCAACCTAATGTCATCTCCATGTATCCAGCCTTCAAGCCCTGTCGCTTGATGCCGCACATGATACCAACCTTTACCGACATAGTTGGGAGAAAGTAGCAATAGTTTCTCGCCATACTTCAACTTTTGAAGTGCTACGTTCCCTTTCGTGTTCTCATTACTCGGATTTGGAAGCAGACTTGATCCCTCGCTTATTACTTCTGCCATAAGCAAATTTGGCTGTTTTGGAGGGATAGTGCTTGAAGTGTTGCCAGATGGATTGTTCTGCTGCTGTGGGAATACTACAGAATTTTGATTTGCTGGCGCATTTGCCTGATTTGAATACCACAAATAAAGCACATACCCAACAGCAACAATAATAACAGTTGCCATAACCAACTTGACACGGAAAGTAAATCTTTTGAGACCTCTACAATGTTCATAGTGACTTTCAAAACTACTATCTTTTACTTTCCGCCCACAGCGCGGGCATTTTTTAACAGGATCATTAGTCGGGGCAGATTTTGAAGGTCGGGAATAGTTTTGTTCTGATATGACCTGTTGTGCAGCAACTGATGAGCGTTGCACAGACGAACTCATGCTGGTGTGTACCTGAGAAAGTAAAGGCGAAAACTCAGAGAGCAAGCAGGAATATATCCTCGTCCCATCTAAAGTATGAACATCCATCTTGACTAACAATGAAGTCTTTTCGTCGTACCACAAAGTTTTTTTCACTGCTGAATAACCTTGAGGCCCGCGCTGTGCCTTAAAACAGGAAACCTTGCCCAAGCCGGGTATATTCACCTGTTCGTTGCCCAAAGGATGCGTGATATTGTAATAGCGAACGAAAAGCGTCGGCTGATCAAACCAGTTCCCAAAGCTCTCGCCGTCTCTGCCCACATATAGGGTATAGCCGAGGCTGCCGTCTTTAGTGGAATCATTTATGTAATCAATTTCCACTCCCCAACTAGATTTCTTTGAGATACCCTCGTTATTTACTTGTTCACCTTTATAAAGCGCGTAGAACCCTTTTGACATCCACCTGTATGAGGATGGTAGTCCCTTGGGTTTCAGAACTTCTGTACTCGTAATGGGAACGAAATCCTTTCTTTCAGATAAACTCGTGGTGTTCATAGCTCATCTATCCTATTGTTTAAGTCAGCTTGTTCAAGACTTACGCTCCCTGAAAAAGAGCACTGCCACCAAGGAAGCAGCCGAACGCCGCGATTCACCCGCCGGGAATTAACCACATCGTGCGACAAGTTTTCGATGAAAGCCAAGCTCATTCCGGTCGGGTGCAATCGCTTGTTGGGCTGCCCTTATGACGTGATGATTCAAGGTGCGCTTCGGCTGTGCTCTGCTCTGTACCATTCAATTCAACTCTCTTTGGATGCGCAGCGGCCCAACGCCCGAATTTGTATGTTGACTGAAGTCGGTTGAAGCGGCAAGCTTCAACTGCCAAAGGCATCGGCGAAGCTGTGCTCGAATTATGACTCGGAGTCAGTGGGTTAGAAAAGCTCCCGGTGCCTTATTGCAGCGCCACAAGGTCGGACAGTATCCAAAGCCGCTCACACCTTGAGCTGAGCTTGCATCCGCAAGTTTGACCAAGCGCCGCAACAGATTCCACCAAGAGGAGTCCAGCACCATGATAGAACCAGTGCTCGGTATTGACATCGCGAAACTCAAGTTCAATGTCTGTCTTATCAACATTAATGGCAAGCTCAAGCATAAAGTCTTTCCCAACAATCCGCCCGGCTTCGAGCAACTCAAGCAGTGGCTCTCGAAGCAAGGGGTTGAGCGTGTCCACGCCTGCCTGGAAGCAACCGGCACTTACGGTGAGGCGCTTGCGCTCTTTCTTCACCAGGCGGGCCACGCCGTCAGCGTCATCAACCCGGCAGCCATTAAAGCCTTCGCTCAAAGCCGGCTCTCGCGCACGAAAACAGACCGCGTGGATGCTGAGCTAATTGCACGCTTTTGCCAGGCTCAAGAGCCCCCTCGATGGACACCGCCCGCTGTGGAAGTGCGAGAACTACAAGCGCTTGTCCGACGCCTGGAGTCGCTCATCGAGATGCGTGTGATGGAAGAGAATCGGCTCTCTTCAGGGATCACCGTTGAGGTGGTGCGCCGGAGTGTCGAAGAACTGCTCAATCACCTCAATGAGCAAATCAAGCACTGTGAAGAGTTGATCCGCCAGCACATCGACAAGCATCCCGGCCTCAAGCGCCAGAGCGAATTGCTCGATTCTATTCCCGGCATCGCAGAGCCGACGGCGGCGGCCCTGCTCGCGGAGATCACAGACATCAAGCAGTACAGCAGCGCACGACAGGTCGCGGCTTATGCTGGCCTGGTGCCGCGTGAGCGCCAATCGGGGACGAGTGTGCGTGGACGAACTCGGCTCTCAAAGATCGGGAATGCTCGGCTCAGGCGCGCTCTCTACTTCCCGGCCATCACGGCGCTCAGATGCAGTCCGTTCTTTCAAGCCTGGGCGAAGGGCTTGCAAGAGCGCGGCAAGAGCAAGATGAGTGTCATCTGTGCTGTGATGCGTAAGCTCATTCATCTCGCTTATGGCGTCTTGAAGACTGGTAAACCATTCGATCCCGAATGGGCAAAATCTGCTTGACTCTCAACACAGTATCTAACCGGGCGCGGACACAACCAACCAAGCATCCAAGTTAACGGATGAAAGCCGCGCTATCCGCGCTCCGGTTGAATGAGTTATAGGTTGACGAGGTTCATTTCTCTTGCTCCGCATTTTAGAGTATGCAAGAGGAAGGGACATGCCGAGCGGGCGTGACGAATCTTGAATGAAAGGCGCTTGCTGACGCCTCTAACAACCTCTTCGCACACCCGCCCGTTGCCTTAGCTCGACAACGACTACTCAGATGATGTCGGCCTCGGCCGACTCTACTATAACTATCTCGCAGGGCTAATGCCAGCATGTTCTTGGGGCCTTCAACTCCTGTTCGCGGAGGACTGCCATGAGTGAATACGCTGCTTTGATCGGCATTGACTGGGCTGATGCCAAGCATGACATCTGTCTCATTGACCCGGCAACGGGTCGGCGTGAGGCTTCTGTCTTACGCCATTCGGCCAAGAGTATTGACGAATGGGCGAATGCTCTGCGGGCGCGCTTTGGCGGGCAGAAAGTGGCCGTCTGCTTAGAGCAGTCGCGCGGCCCTCTGATCTACGCGCTTTTGAAGTACGACTTCATCACACTTTACCCTGTCAACCCTTCGACGCTTTCGCGTTACCGCCAAGCCTTCTCGCCTTCACGCCACAAGGACGACAAGACGGACGCCGCTTACCTGGCCGAACTGCTGGCGCACCACCGCGACCACCTGCGCGCCTGGCAGCCCGACTCGGAGCGGACACGCACCCTTCGCTACTTGGTCGAGCATCGCCGCCGCCTGGTTGGTGACCGGACACGCATCAGCAATCGCATGACCTCGCTCTTGAAGTGCTATTTCCCACAGGTTCTGGACTGGTTCCCCTCAATCCGCACCAGTGTGGTCTGTGAGTTCCTCTGTCGCTGGCCTTCGCTGGAGCGGCTGCGCCGGGTCAGACGTGAGACGCTCTCAAAGTTCTTCCGCTCTCACAACTCGGTCAGAAGGGAGGCCATCGAGAAGCGAGTGAAGGCGATCAAAGAGGCCGTGCCGCTGGTGACAGACCGGGCCGTGATCGCCTCATCAACGCTGATGACTAGGGCGCTCGCTGCTCAGATGAAGACCACACTCGAAGCCATCCAGCAGTTCGACTCGGAGATCGCAGCGTTGTGTGCGGTCAATCAAGACTTCGCGCTGATGCGGAGCTTGCCGGGAGCTGGTCCGAACTATGCCTCACGGTTGACCGTCGCCCTGGGCACAGACCGAGAGCGGTGGCAGTCGGCCGACGAGTTGGCTTGTCTCTCTGGCATCGCACCCGTCATTGAGCGCAGCGGGAAGAGTTGTCGGGTCAGGTGGCGTTACTTCTGCCCGAAGTTCCTGCGCCAGACTTTCCACGAGTACGCCAGCGAAAGTGTCAGGCATTCGTTCTGGGCGCGGGCCTACTATGAGCAGCAACGGGCGAGGGGGAAGAGTCATCAGGCGGCGGTGCGAGCCTTAGCTTTCAAGTGGGTCAGGATCATCTACCGCTGTTGGATGACGAGGACTGCCTACGACGAGGTGAAGTATCTTGAGAGCTTGAGAAAGAAAGGCTCACCCTTACTCAACTATGCGGCCAATAATCCGGCCTGAAGGTTATGTTCTGCTTGACTCGTCCACCTCAGATGGGTTGTTAGACCGCCCGCTCGATTCACCATTCAATCTGATCTATTGGTTCCATACTAGCAACGAACCGTCGCAAGAACGCAGACAAATCCATAAGCGGCATCAAAGGATATTTCCTAATATCAGCCTTCGACTCAAAAGGATAACGTGACGTGGCAAATAAACCTTCATACATGACTAATAAGTCTCGGAGAGATGTTCCACCTTGCCCTAAGGCGCTAGTTGCGAAATCAGATTCTAATTGGAGGCGTACATTGTCCGATATATTGTCAAATAATATGACCAGCCTATGATGTTTAAGTTCAGGCTCCGCATGTACAGTTGATAATCCATCGAAATCTTTCACTTGAACATGAATCAGTTCAGAAGAGAGCGACTTCAGAAACAACTCGACGGCAACGGCGGCGGCATTGAGAAGCGGAAGCAGAACCCCAGAGCCAGGCGGTTGCTGCTGGAGTAATTGGCGCGCGTCATCATATTGTTCAGCAGCATCCTGTACTTGGGGATCAGGAATCGCTCTTCTTTTCTTCCAAGGTTGCTTACTAGATGACATGTATCACCTCACATAGCGGTATAACGCTGCGATTGACCCGGCGGGAGACAACTGCGCGACGGACAAGTTGACGATGAAATCCAAGCTGATTCCGCTCGGGTCGAATCGCTTGTTAGGTTCCGTACAACGCAGCCCTCTGTTCCCTGAGCCTTCAATCTTGAGTCTATCATTCAACGCAACCAGCGCTGCATGGCGATTCAATCTACCGTTGCATTAACTCTCGATTCAAAGCGCGAGGCTCACGGCATTCAAGCAGCATCAGCATCCAAGAATTCTTGACTTCCCTAGAATTCAAGACAACTGATTCAGTGTTTAAGCCTTAGCATTCAACAGGAACCTAACGCTCGAATTGACCCGCCGGGAGACAACTGCATCGTGCGACAAGTTGACGATGAAAGACACGCTCATTCCGGTCGGGTCGAATGAGTTGTTCGGCGGCCCTCTCGACGTGAGCATTCAACGCCGATTATATTTTTGAGCTGCTTTATCATTCAACGTCACCTCCGATTAATGTCGAAGGCGCCGAACGCTCGAATTGACCGGGCGCGGAGACAACCGACCAGGCATTCAAGTCTCGCGGATGAAAGCCAGGCTCTTCGCGCTCCGGTCGAATGAGTTGATATGCCGCGCAATGCCGAGACGGGCCGCTTGTCTTTGCTTTTGATCTGCGACTCGCGTCAACGCCACTGCCTTTGTTTTAGCGCAGCGGCATATCGCTGGAATTGACCGGGCGGAAAATATTGTATCAAGCCTTCAATCTTGCGGATGAAAGGCACGCTATTGCCGCTCCGGTCGAATGACTTGTTATGCCGCCCATCATTGAAACGAGCCGCTTGTATTTTCCATTTGACCTTCGACTTGCGTCAACGTCACTGCCTTACATTTGAGCGGAGCGGCATAACGCCCGAATTAACGCGGCGGGAAGCATTGCCAAGCAGCATTCAATCTGGCGAATGACATGCACGCTAAATCCGCTCGCGTTGAATGAGTTGTTATGCCGCCCAATGCCGGAACGAGCCGCCTGCATTTTGCTTTTGACTTTTGACTTACGTCAACGTTACTGCCCTGATTTTAGCGGAGCGGCATAACGCTCGAATTAACCGGGCGCGGGCGAGCAGCATCCAAGCCACGCCGCGAGGAAGAAAGATGAAAGCCATGCTATCCCGCGCTCCGGTTGAATGAGTTGTTATGCTGCCCTTGATCGAAAGCATTCACCACTCGAACAGAGAATTTTTCGAGCCGCCTTAGATCATTCACGGTCAAACTAGCCTGTGCATTCAATGAGCGAGGGACGCGATCATTCAACTTGATAAGCATGTTCGCGTACTCTTCTGTTAAATTCAAATGCTCAATGATGACACACGATTCAACACAGATGATTTCCGTAATCTGTTCTTTGCACTTATCTGGAATGAAGAATAGAGAAAAGACCTCACGACAAGCATTTTCATTTAGCCGAAGGAGCACTTCGCTATATCGAACCAAGTCGAGCCAAATGCTTGTGCCTTTCTTAAACTCAAGGAGGTATCCATTCCATCTCGCATCCCAATATCTGCCCGCTTCCTTTTGCATCAACAAGGCATGGCAAATGTCAGCTTCGTAGGCACTCTTTTTCTGAACCCACGCTCCTCTCAGGTTATGCAGATTCGCCTGTAAGTAATCCTGTAACTCAGAAACCATATAACACCTCACGAAGCAGCATAACGCCCGAATTGACCCGCCGGGAATAATCTACGAGCAGCATCCGAGTTCTCGATGACAGGCTCGCTCATTCCGGTCGGGTCGAATGAGTTGTTCGGCGGCGCTTTCGACGTAACCATTCACCGCTGATTTTCTTCTGCTCTGGCTGTCAGCTCAACGCTACCTCTGTTTGAAGGCGCAGCCGCCGAACGCTCGAATTGACCCGCCGGGAAGCATGTCCGGCCCGGACAAGTTCACGATGAGAAGCAAGCTCATTCCGGTCGGGTCCAATGAGTTGTTCGGCGGCCCTTGCGACGTGACTAGCCAACGTTGATTATGCCTTTGCTCTCACCTGTAACTCAACGCCGCTTCACTTTGAAGGCGGAGCCGCCGAACGCTCGAATTGACCGGGCGCGGAGACAACCGACCAGGCATTCAAGTCTCGCGGATGAAAGCCAGGCTCTTCGCGCTCCGGTCGAATGAGTTGATATGCCGCGCAATGCCGAGACGGGCCGCTTGTCTTTGCTTTTGATCTGCGACTCGCGTCAACGCCACTGCCTTTGTTTGAGCGAAGCGGCATATCGCTCGAATTAACCGGGCGGGAAACAACGAAACAAGCATTCAAGTCTCGCGGATGAAAGGCAAGCTGATTCCGCTCCGGTTGAATGAGTTGTTAGACCGCCCCTTGATTCTATCATTCAACTCTTCATTTATTTCCGATCTGCGCCGCTCAAGACTTGTTTCTCTTTATGCGCGAAGCGTGTCTAACGCCCGAATTGACCCGCCGGGAATCAACTGCATCGTGCGGCAAGTTCACGATGAGAGGCAAGCTCATCCCGGTCGGGTCCAATGAGTTGTTCGGCGGCCCCTGCGACGTGACCATTCACCGCTGATTATGTCTTTGCTCTCGCCTTCGACTCAACATCACCTCTGTTTGAAGGCGAAGCCGCCGAACGCTGGAATTGACCGGGCGCGGAGACAACCGACCAGGCATTCAAGTCTCGCGGATGAAAGCCAGGCTCTTCGCGCTCCGGTCGAATGAGTTGATATGCCGCGCAATGCCGAGACGGGCCGCTTGTCTTTGCTTTTGATCTGCGACTCGCGTCAACGCCACTGCCTTTGTTTGAGCGAAGCGGCATATCGCCGGAGATAACCCGCCCGCGCGAGCAGCCTTCCATCTACACCGCCAGCAGAGATCATGAAAGCCAGGCTCTCGCGGGTCGGGTTGAGCGACTTGTTATGTTGGAGCACACTCGCCCGCCGCGCCGAACGCAAGATTCTTTCAAGCCCCCACGTGATAGCTGATGCAGAATGCCATGTGCTTTCATTCCGGGTTGGTTCGACCCTCATCCACATTCAACCAGCCGTTCGCTGATCTCACCAACGCTAGCACTCATACAACAGAGGCGCGGCGGGAAGCAACTTAGTGTTAATGCGAAGCGGAGACATAACGCTCGAATTAACCGGGCGGGAATCAACCGCGTCGTGCGACAAGTTGACGATGACATCCGGGCTGATTCCGCTCCGGTTGAATGAGTTGTTAGACGCCGTTACCTGTATTGCAACATCTCCTCGATAGTAAGGCCAATGTCTTTTGCAATTTGTCGTAAAAGGATGGGTGAGAGGTCTCGACTTCCATGAAACGGCACCGTCGTGCTACGCCCATCAGAATGGCGGAATTGTTTATGTGAGCCCCGCTGCCTAGCTTCGGTGAAGCCCAACTTCTCCAAAATAGCGACTACTTCTCTTGGTTTCAGAACAGGATACTTGCCCATATTTAGGCAACCTTCACCGTCTGTAATCCGATAAACTCAGCTTCCAGATTCGGCTCACCATCTTCAAGCAGCATTTCAATCACTTCCTGCATATTATGCTGCAATTCATCAAGTGTCTCGGCTTGGCTATGCGCACCGGGGAATCCTGGCACATAGCCAATGTAAAGGTCAGTGTCAGGACATTTCTCTACAATGTAATTATAGGTTTTCATATCTCGTCCTCACCCTTACCATATCATTACATTCAACAGGCGTCTAACGCTGGAATTGACCGGGCGGAAAATATTGTATCAAGCCTTCAATCTTGCGGATGAAAGGCACGCTATTGCCGCTCCGGTCGAATGACTTGTTATGCCGCCCATCATTGAAACGAGCCGCTTGTATTTTCCATTTGACCTTCGACTTGCGTCAACGTCACTGCCTTACATTTGAGCGGAGCGGCATAACGCTCGAATTGACCCGCCGGGAGACAACTGCATCGTGCGACAAGTTGACGATGAAAGGGACGCTCATTCCGGTCGGGTCGAATGAGTTGTTCGGCGGCGCATTTGACGTGAGCATTCAACGTTGATTATTGCGTATGCTCTCACCTCTCATTCAACGTCACCTCCGTTTGTGGGCGAAGCCGCCGAACGCTGGAATTGACCGGGCGGAAAATATTGTATCAAGCCTTCAATCTTGCGGATGAAAGGCACGCTATTGCCGCTCCGGTCGAATGACTTGTTATGCCGCCCATCATTGAAACGAGCCGCTTGTATTTTCCATTTGACCTTCGACTTGCGTCAACGTCACTGCCTTACATTTGAGCGGAGCGGCATAACGCTCGAATTAACCGGGCGGGAAGCATTGAATCAAGCCTTCAATTCTCGCGGATGAAAGGTACGCTGATTCCGCTCCGGTTGAATGAGTTGTTAGGTTTGCCCTTTCCCTCTACTCTTCTTCGTACTCTTTGACTACCTCGTCCCATCTGTCTCGCCCTTTCCAATACGGACATTCTGGACAGGATTCTCCCTCCGGGTAATCGATCCCTTCCTCATGGGGACATCCTAAGAGCTTCGATGAGCCTGCCACAGACATGACACCCTGCTGATCCAAATACTGAAGAATCTCAGTCGTAATGTGTTCGTCTAAACGTGCATCTTTCGCCTCTGTAAACCACTGCTTCATTTCGCCAACATCAGCGCCTTCAGAAGCAATGATGCCGACCGCAACTTTGGTAGCCTTGCGATTATCAGGCCCGTAATAAGCGACCGTTCCCACAGGATACCCACGAAACCCTCTTTGAGTTCGCTTCAGGATTCTATTCTTGATCTTAAGCTTGAATCTCATCTTATTCAGAAGTGTTCCATAAACCAGAAAGAACCTAACGCCCGAATTAACCGGGCGGGAAGAATCGCCGAGAAGCATCCAACTTCTCGATGACATGCAAGCTAATTCCGCTCCGGTTAAATGAGTTGTTAGGTTTCGCTATTGCCGAGAACTTATCTGTTTTTCCAATCAGAAATCTTTGTAAATGAAACAGACAACTCACCATCATTCATCGCAACTTTATATTCATATAGCTCAACATCTGTGTCCCTTCTTGTAGCCCAGAAAAGTTTCTCCGAAATACTCTGCGCCACGATTATTCCACGAACCTTTTGTCCTACTGAAGCTAGATTCGATGTAACCCACCCCATATAACGCTGCAATTGCCCTGAGACTTGGTCGGACGTTCCCGCAACCTTAAGCTCTAAAATAACAAGATTCCCTTCACGGTCTTTACAGAGCAAATCAATCAAGCCAACGGGTGTCCAATACTCAATCCCGTTTGGATAAAGAGCTAGCCCTTGCTCAAGGCGTTCAGGATTTTCTTTTAGATAGAATTGTAATTCTTGCTCATAACTGAATCTTCCATCAGAAGCATATTGTCTTATGCGGGTTACTTTAAGAGCCTCCCTTTGCCTTTGGCTAATCTCTCCGACTACTGCCAAGTGAAAGGGAGATGGGTCTTTTTCTGGCAAGTATTGGCGAAAAAGATTTGGCTCAAACATGAAGAAAAGATCATCGTGTACCCTTGAAGGCGGGTCATTATCATCTCTCAAGTCATAGTTGGTGACTCTTTTTAGAAGATGTTCAATGATATTTCGGGCATGTTCTGGTTTACCTCTTCTGCTATCCCTTTTTTGCACCCAAGCTACCATGTCCTCTTTGGTAAAAGTGCTTTCTGGTGAAGGCAGATTAGCACCAATGAAAGATTCAAAGTGATTCAAGTAAGGACTTCTCATACTGTCTCCTTTACCTAACAAGAAGAAACCTAACGCTGGAATTGACCGGGCGGGAAGCATCTGCGCCAGCGACAAGTTGACGATGACAGCCAAGCTGATTCCGCTCCGGTCGAATGACTTGTTATGCCGCCCAATGACGAAACGGGCCGCTTGCATTTTGCTTTTGATCCGCGACTTGCGTCAACGCCACGGCCCTGATTTTAGCGGAGCGGCATAACGCCCGAATTGACCCGCCGGGAAGCATGTCCGGCCCGGACAAGTTCACGATGAGAAGCAAGCTCATTCCGGTCGGGTCCAATGAGTTGTTCGGCGGCCCTTGCGACATGACTAGCCAACGCTGATTATGCCTTTGCTCTCACCTGTAACTCAACGACACTTCCGTTTGAAGGCGCAGCCGCCGAACGCCCGAATTGACCCGCCGGGAATAATCTACGAGCAGCATCCGAGTTCTCGATGACAGGCTCGCTCATTCCGGTCGGGTCGAATGAGTTGTTCGGCGGCCCTTGCGACGTGACTATTCACGGCTGACTATGCTTTTGATCGCACCTCTCATTCAACGTCACCTCCGTTTGTAGGCGAAGCCGCCGAACGCCGCGATTGACCGGGCGGGAAGTATCTGCGAATAGCATCCAAGTTGACGATGACATCCAGGCTCATTCCGCTCCGGTCGAATCGCTTGTTAGGTTTCGTCCAGCGCAGCCATTCTTCGTTTCCTAACCTCTCAACCTTCGATTCTACTATCCACCGCATCACCGCCGCATGGCGATCCATCTGACCAGAGAATCAACGCTTAGTGCTCGCGCGGGGCTCAGAGCATTCAAGCAGCATCAGCATTCAACGTTAATCTCTTGCCTAGTGAAGATTCAAGATTGCTGAGTCAGTTCTTGAGCCTCAGCATTCAACAGAAACCTAACGCCCGAATTGACCCGCCGGGAAGGATTGCTGAGCAGCATCCAAGTTCACGATGAAAGGTCAGCTCATTCCGGTCGGGTCCAATGAGTTGTTCGGCGGCCCTTTCGACGTGACTAGCCAACGTTGATTATGCCTTTGCTCTCACCTGTAACTCAACGCCGCTTCACTTTGAAGGCGGAGCCGCCGAACGCCCGAATTGACCGGGCGGGAGACAACGCATCAAGCATCCAATCTTGCGGATGAAAGGCCCGCTCTTCGCGCTCCGGTCCAATGAGTTGTTAGATTTCGTCCATCGTGACCATTCTGTGCCTCTTGAGCCTTCATCATTGATTTGACCATTCAACGCACCCACCGCCGTCTGGCGATTCATCCAACCAAATCATCAATGCTCAAAGCTGGGGCGGGCTCACATCATTCAAGCCACATCTTCATTCAACTACTGCTGTGCCTCTCAGGATTCAAGATGAGTGATTCAATTCTTTGATCTCTACTGTTCAACAGGAATCTAACGCCCGAATTAACCGGGCGGGAAGCATTATATCAAGCCTTCAATCTTGCGGATGAAAGACAAGCTCATTCCGCTCCGGTTGAATGAGTTGTTGGGCCGCACTTTGGACGTGAGCCTTCAACCTGCGGGTTTGTTCTATTTTCTCCGTCATCATCAACTCGACTGTCTTTGCATGCGAAGCGGCCCAACGCCCGAATTGACCCGCCGGGAATAATCTACGAGCAGCATCCGAGTTCTCGATGACAGGCTCGCTCATTCCGGTCGGGTCGAATGAGTTGTTCGGCGGCCCTTGCGACGTGACTATTCACGGCTGACTATGCTTTTGATCGCACCTCTCATTCAACGTCACCTCCGTTTGTAGGCGAAGCCGCCGAACGCCCGAATTAACCGGGCGGGAAGAATTGTCGAGCAGCATCCAAGTTGACGATGACAGCCAGGCTCATTCCGCTCCGGTTGAATGAGTTGTTAGGCGCAGGCCGGAGGCACAATTATTCTGCTTCCAAATCTATAGTAGCCACACCTGCAATCCATGAAGTAATACCTCTGCGCAACCTCGTAGCGAGATCGTCGGAAATAATCCATAACGTGCGCTGCTTCATCCTCCCGCGAATATCATCTGCCAACAAATGAGCTTCGCTATCCCACCAAGGATGCATCTTCAGATGATCGCTTGGGGCTACTGGCCTGAAATAAAGCTGTGTATCGGTGCCCTCAAGCCACTCAAGAATTACCGCCCAACCATAAAATCCCGGATCAATCCCGCCGCTAGGAGCATAAAAGAAGACCACAGTATCACCCGGTTCCGGCATCTTTCCCGCCCCTGCCATATTACCAACCGGCCAAGCCCACCTTTCTCTCTCCCAGATTTCAAGACGATATCTTTGAGGACTCCATGACCTTTGGTTAATTTGATACATCCACATGCTCATGATATCTGCCTCCAAACTCAAGTTCCTGCGCCTAACGCTGGAATTGACCGGGCCGGAAGAATCATCGAATGGCATCCAAGTTAACGATGACATCCGAGCTTATTCGGCTCCGGTCGAATGACTTGTTATGCCGCACGTTTATTCTATCATTCAACTATCGCAGTAGCCTTCCCGCTCCAGTTCATTCAAGTCAACTTCAGTTTTGATGCGGAGCGGCATAACGCCCGAATTGACCCGCCGGGAAGCATTGCCGAGTAGCATCCAAGTTCTCGATGAGAAGCAAGCTCATTCCGGTCGGGTCGAATGAGTTGTTCGGCGGCGCTTACGACGTGAGCATTCACCGTTGATTCTGTTTTTGCTCTCACCTTTGACTCAACGTCACTTCCGTTTGAAGGCGCAGCCGCCGAACGCTCGAATTGACCGGGCGCGGAGACAACCGACCAGGCATTCAAGTCTCGCGGATGAAAGCCAGGCTCTTCGCGCTCCGGTCGAATGAGTTGATATGCCGCGCAATGCCGAGACGGGCCGCTTGTCTTTGCTTTTGATCTGCGACTCGCGTCAACGCCACTGCCTTTGTTTGAGCGAAGCGGCATATCGCTCGGCATCACCCGCCGCCCCATGCCTCTGAAAGTAGATGACGAGCAGCGTGTCGGCGGTCGGGTGCATGCCGTTGTTAGGTGCTGGTCGTGAAAGACCATGGACATGGGTAACAAATCAGTGGGCAGACATGGGTTACACATTTCTCCTTTTCAGCCTCCCGAGATGATCTTCGATTCGGAAGCTTGCTTCAAGTAGCCGGCCCAGTTTTACTGGTCCCAGGTATACATCCCATAACCCGTGATCGATTTGCTCTAGCCCGATGTGCAGTCCCGCACATGTATGACTGACTGCGACCCACCGATGATTCCACCGGATCCCACTGTTCTTACTGACCAACCTCGTCTCGAAGTGCGCCGGATAGATCAGCGGCGGTAACGCTTTGGGCATCAGCCGTCTTGAAGTCTCGTACAAAGATGCTGGTGTCTGCAACTCTATTCCTTCGTGCGGCCGGACCTGGTTGTACTCGCGCCTGAAACTATTAAACAGTCGCTGTTGCTGGTTGAGGTTGGCTGCCGGTGGACGAGTCGTCTCAGCTTTCAGTGTCCGATGCATCCGTTCGTGCTGCCCGTTCTGCTGCGGCTTGCCTGGTTGTATCAACTCTGGTCTGATGCCCAGTTGGATCCACCAGACTGAGAGTTCTGAGAGCCTGCCCAACGCCGACGAGGCAAACGGCGTCCCGTTGTCAGAGCGGATCGCATCAGGCAGACCATACTTCTGAAACAAATGACTGAAAACCTCTTTGGCTCCAAAGGTGTGGATTGAAGGCAGGCTTTGGCAACCGAGCAGATAGCGCGAGTAGCGATCAGTCACGGTCAAAGGATAGCAGTAGCGCCCGTCGCGAGTCTTGAACTGCCCTTTGAAATCGACGCACCAGAGTTCATTGGGAGCTGTGATAATGGAAGTAGGTTTGCCGGAATGTCCTGGCTTGCGCCTTTGAGTTCGCTGTCTGACAAGCCCTTCTCGTTTGAGAATCTGACATACTGTCCAGCGCGAAGGCCAAGCTGCTTGAGGCTCTTTTCGGGCCAGCAGCTTGAGCAGTTTCTTTGCGCCCCAGGAGGGATGACGCCGCCGTGCCTGGATGATCGCCCGGCGCAGAGCCTCGGGCGTCTTCTCTGGAGAACAATGAGGGCGACGAGAGCGATCTACCAAGCCTGAAGGGCCGTCCGCTTCGTAGCGAGCGATCCATTTATAGCCGGTCTTGCGCGAGATGTGGTAGCGTTGGCAGAGGTCGGAAAACGAGAGGGAGTCTCGGAGATATTCGGAGACAAAGTGTGTTTTTTGATCCATCGGTAACAGTTCTTTCCAGGGCATGATGATCGCCTCCTTAAGGAGGTAAATCTTGCCCTCAAAGTGTTACCCATGTCTCCCAACACTTTTGTTACCTATGTCCCCAGACTATACCTCGTTTGACGGATTGCTTCGACAAACGAAGCCATTTCCGCTTTTTCAAGCTGTCCATAATTATGATGATCAGGCGAAATGACGCGACCAGACCACTCGCAGAAATGATATTCCGTAGAAGAGTCGAGCGGGCTCTGGCCTAGTTCCACAGTGAAATAGCGGACAGAGGTAGCTTCCTTCTTTATAAAGCTTTTCTTCACCCCAAAAACAATTCCGAGGAAAAAAGCTTCTGGAACCGATTTAGGCTTGGGCAGCCGAATGATGAAAACTTCAAGTTCATCGCCCAACGCTTCTTTGCTCAAATTTAGCCCATCATGCGGATACCTAACATTAATTCTTGCCTCTAAGCCTTCCCAAATTGAAACCAAGTATTTCAAACCAGCGCCTTTGGACAAATCTTTATAAAGCTTCTTGGGATTTCCCAGGGCTAAGATTGGCATAGCAACGTGGGCGAAGTTGTAATGTAAGCTTCTCGTGTTTTCGATAGGGAGCATATTAGCCGTTCTCCTTTAAGGAAGTGTCAGAGCTATCAGACGAAAGCACCTAACGCCAGAATTGACCGGGCGCGCATTCAACGCATCAAGCATCCAATCCTTGCGAATGAAAGACCCGCTATCTCGCGCTTCGGTCCAATGAGTTGTTAGATTTCGTCCGACGTGACCATTCTGCCACGCCTGACCTCTCACCGTTGATTCTATCATCCAACACACCCACCGCCGCATGGCGATTCATCTCATCCGCCGAACAACTTTAAATTCTTGCGCGAGGCTCAGAGCATTCAAGATCAATCAACACACAAGAGAAACTTTGCCGCTCAAGATTTGTGAAGGTTAATGCAGAAGGTTGAGCCTCGCCATTCAACAGGAATCTAACGCTGGAATTGACCGGGCCGGAAGAATCATCGAATAGCATCCAAGTTAACGATGACATCCGAGCTTATTCGGCTCCGGTCGAATGACTTGTTATGCCGCACGTTTATTCTATCATTCAACTATCGCAGTAGCCTTCCCGCTCCAGTTCATTCAAGTCAACTTCAGTTTTGATGCGGAGCGGCATAACGCTGGAATTGACCGGGCCGGAAGAATCATCGAATGGCATCCAAGTTAACGATGACATCCGAGCTTATTCGGCTCCGGTCGAATGACTTGTTATGCCGCACGTTTATTCTATCATTCAACTATCGCAGTAGCCTTCCCGCTCCAGTTCATTCAAGTCAACTTCAGTTTTGATGCGGAGCGGCATAACGCTGGAATTGACCGGGCGGAAAATATTGTATCAAGCCTTCAATCTTGCGGATGAAAGGCACGCTATTGCCGCTCCGGTCGAATGACTTGTTATGCCGCCCATCATTGAAACGAGCCGCTTGTATTTTCCATTTGACCTTCGACTTGCGTCAACGTCACTGCCTTACATTTGAGCGGAGCGGCATAACGCTCGAATTGACCGGGCGCGGAGACAACCGACCAGGCATTCAAGTCTCGCGGATGAAAGCCAGGCTCTTCGCGCTCCGGTCGAATGAGTTGATATGCCGCGCAATGCCGAGACGGGCCGCTTGTCTTTGCTTTTGATCTGCGACTCGCGTCAACGCCACTGCCTTTGTTTTAGCGAAGCGGCATATCGCCCGAATTGACCGGGCGGGAGACAACGCATCAAGCATCCAATCTTGCGGATGAAAGGCCCGCTCTTCGCGCTCCGGTCCAATGAGTTGTTAGATTTCGTCCATCGTGACCATTCTGTGCCTCTTGAGCCTTCATCATTGATTTGACCATTCAACGCACCCACCGCCGTCTGGCGATTCATCCAACCAAATCATCAATGCTCAAAGCTGGGGCGGGCTCACATCATTCAAGCCACATCTTCATTCAACTACTGCTGTGCCTCTCAGGATTCAAGATGAGTGATTCAATTCTTTGATCTCTACTGTTCAACAGGAATCTAACGCTGGAATTGACCGGGCGCGCACACAACGAAACAAGCATCCAAGTCTCGCGGATGAAAGCCGCGCTATTCGCGCTCCGGTCGAATGACTTGTTGGGCGCGCGTTTAGATTTCTAGAATTTGCTTTTTCTTTTTTTCATATTCCTCTTCCGTAATAATCCCTTTCTCTTTAAGGGAAGCAAGTTTCTCAAGTTCATTGAGACTAGAAGTTGGACTTGGTTGCTGATGTGAGGACCTTTTTGATGCAAAGCCTCGCGCAGAAATAATACCCCCAACAGTTAAGAGAACTAATCCCAAAAGTATTGTTGTATTCCTTAATGCCTCCACACTTTGTATCTCGCGTGTGTTACGCGGCGTCATATCTGACGAGATTATGAGCAGTATTACGCCGATAATAAGGATAATTATGCCTATTGTTATTTTTCTGTTCATATTGACTCCTATGATTGAGGGGTGCTTTAACAAAACCTGCTACCTATAACTGCATCCATTCAGTGATGGTTGCCCAACATTGAACTCAGCTAGAGAGAATCATCTGCGAGGATGGCAGACTATATCACCGATTCTGCATATGCCAACTCTTTATTTCAATCAGAGGCAAGCGCCCAACGCTCATTAGGCCGCCACTGGCGGTATTTCTCGGTTATAGGCGACTTTTACCGCCACCGGCGGCCTAACCACCCTAAAAGGCCGGCAATTACCGCTGCCGGCGGCCTAATCATCTTTTTAGCTGGCTTTTACCGCCCTGCCCGGGGCATAATCTACCCCCACCCTCCTACGGCATTCCACCCCATCAAAGGAGTGTCTGCCCATGTCTTCACCCCGGCCATCGCTGCTCGACCAAGTGCGCTCTGCCATCCGCCTGCGCCATTATAGCATCCGCACCGAGGAGGCTTACCTGAGCGTCATTCGCCGCTTCATCCTCTACCACAAGAAGCGCCACCCCAAAGAGATGGGCGTGGACGAAATCCGGCAGTACTTATCACACTTGGCGACGGACGGGAACGTCGCCGCCTCCACCCAGAACGTGGCGCTCGCCGCCCTGCTCTTCCTCTACCGCGAGGTATTACTGATTGATCTGCCCCTTATCGAAGGGGTAAAGAGAGCCAAGCGCCCACAACGTGTCCCAGTCGTCCTCACGGCTGATGAGGTTAAGCGGGTACTTTCTCACATAACCGGTACGCACTACTTGATGGCGAGCCTGCTCTACGGGGCGGGCCTCAGGCTGATGGAGTGCGTCCGCCTCAGGGTCAAAGACCTGGACTTCGACTACCGGCAGATCGTCGTCCGCGACGGCAAGGGCGAGAAGGACAGGCGCACCATCTTGCCCGCGCCACTGATAGAACCTCTCAAACGGCACCTCGCCAGAGTCCGCCTGCAACATGAGGAGGACGTGCGGGCAGGTTACGGGCGCGTCTATTTGCCCTACGCGCTTGAGCGCAAGTACCCGAACGCAGCAGCCGCCTGGCTGTGGCAGTACGCCTTCCCGGCCGCGAAGCTCTCGCTTGACCCGCGCGCGGGGGAGCGCCGACGCCACCACGCCTCGGAGGACAGATTACAGAAGGCCGTCAGGCGGGCCATACAGCAAGCAGGAGTCGAGAAGCGTGCGAGCTGCCACACGCTCAGGCACAGCTTCGCCACGCACCTGCTGGAGGCCGGCTATGACATCAGGACCATACAGGAACTGCTCGGGCATGCTGACATCTCGACCACGATGATCTACACGCACGTCCTAAACAAAGGGGGGCGGGCAGTGAAGAGTCCGCTGGAGTTATGAACAACTGTCGGACTGCGAGAGGCCGGGAGCGGCGCTTAATTTATCGTCCGCCTGATGCAGAGACTTTCGCGTGAACGAATCGCAGGCAGAAGGTGTGGCAAATTTTATAGAAACAACTTGATAAATAGATTTGGACGGCGCGACGGCTGGGATCAATTTGTCTGCATTTTGTCCGCCCTTCCATGGGGTCTCTGCTTTCTACAGTTTCGCTTCTCTGACCGCACAGGCAAATTCTGAAGGGTTTGACAGCCAGGAATGCTGAGAATGGCTTCCCGACTACCTTGACACAATAGGGACCTGCGGTTCAATTGTGTTGCCCTCTCAAAATGAATTTGACTGTGGGGAGATTTGTGGGGAATACCTGCGTGTATGGAGCATCATGGAGTAGCAGGCGAAAGGAAGAAAGCCTTATTTTATGCGTCAGTAATACTCTATGATGCTCCATAACACATAGCTAAAATGAACTACAAAACCTTTATTCATCGGTTCGATTCCGATCGCCGCCTCCATAAAATCAATAGTTGACGGGCAGCCAAGTGGCTGCCCGTTTTGATTTGTGTGCCAATAGTGTGCCAACAATTGCTTAATACCTCTTTTGCTGATACAAGGGAGATATAAGCATAATAGCTCGCGGATCAGCCATCAAAGAAAATGATAAAAGCCCCTAACAATATTATCTTCACTGAAATTATCGTTTACTGCGATGAGGAAAGCGACCGCCAACTCTTTTTCAAATTTCAGCAGGCTTCAAAGTTATTGAGCTTTATCCCTAAAGATAATGTACGAATTTTGCCGAAGGGGAAAAAGATAGAAGGCAAAGGGCACGAGAATATAAAGGCTATAACTGATCAAGATCGCCCCGATTTTACATTCCTATACAAAGATTCAGCCATATTAATCACTGAA
Source organism: uncultured Acidobacteriota bacterium (assembly GCA_963848875.1). Lineage (GTDB taxonomy): Bacteria > Acidobacteriota > Blastocatellia > Pyrinomonadales > Pyrinomonadaceae > QHXM01. Next base: position 627,887 of record CAWKFJ010000003.1, on the reverse strand, counting down.
TGTACAGAACATGGATATACGGGTGATAATCCGAAGCAGAGATTCGTTCGTTTTAGGGAAGCAGCGCGTGCAGGAGTCCCTTTTATATACTTCACTCCTTTCTCACGAGTGCGTGATGATGAGCTAGACTTAGCGGTTTCAGGAAGAGCGCCTAGTAAACGACGTGTGAACACCGATGTATGGAAAGGTATGGTTGCTCTTACTGAAAATCATAGCATTCCGATCGTTCCCGTCGAATGGCCTCTTGCAACTAACGGTAAAGTGCGCAAGCTCGGAGCTAACCCTTCGAAGGAAACAATACGCGAGATTTACGGTGAGCTTATTTGTCTTATTGAGGGGATTATAACAACCCAATCATTGATTCTGGCCGGGCAAGGTAATTTTACAAGTTCATCACTCATTCAAGGATATATAGAAAAAACTAAAAAGCTTTGTGAGACTTCTAACACCCGTGGGAGCGATGTGACAATTTGGGTAAATCGTTCCGAACTAGCCGAACTGCTTAATGATCCTAAAAGGATATTAAAGTATGTGAGACGAAAAGATTATTTCTTTAAAGGCAAAGGATTCAAACTCGTAGCACTAGCATCCATTGACGTTTCAAAAATTGAATGGGTGATGAAGCCTAATGGTCAAATAGTTCGTTCTACCTCACCGACAATTGAATTAAGTGATGTTTTGTCGTCCAAAGTGTTCGACAACAGCTTAGTTTATTACACCGGATATGAATGGCGTTCTGATCCCCACTGCGGCGTTGCCGCACTTCTTGAACTTTTACATTGTTTGGCTGAAGACGCGGTTTCACACTCAAAAGCCTTGGTGCTTCATTGGCCCAGAGTGTATTACTCCTCAAAATCTACATCCTACAGGGCTGCTTATGAGGCAATCACTAACGTGGAGAATTCGAATAGCCACTTACGGAAAGTGTTTGTTGAGCGCTATGGGCCAGTAAAAGCTGGAGAGGAAATCGACAAAGTAATGCTTAATAAAGCAGGAACCATCAAGTCGGCCTCCGGTCTTATTGGACTCTGGAGCGATGGAACAAAGCAGGCAAGAGTGTTTCGAGACATCTGTGACTTGATAATTCTTTCGGATGCAGTTCTGCTTGGAAACCGCTGGATTAGATCGTAAAGCACCATGCCAACTTGTGAAGATAATGTTGGGTTAAGACTTAAAAATAGTCTATTTAAGAATTCGGATGTAGTTGTCTTGAGCTATCATCCGCCAAACGGAAAGGCTTATGAGACAGATTTAATTCGGATTCCGAAACGAGGGGTTCGCCGGACAGCTATCAGAGATAGATATCATATTGACCTTATTTTTATAGTGAATGATTGTTTAGTTTTAGTCGAACTGAAGTGCTACCTTTCTGAATCAGACGATGACATTGACAAACTGCGCGAGATTCGAGACACCTATGCGCTGGCGGAGTTGCTCAGTATAATTGGCGCTAGGCTTACCACGGTATCAGATGAGGTGCTTGAGAACGTCCGCCGACTTGTTCTTGCGCTGGGAGTCGAATCAATAAATAGGGAAATTCCTCCTGAGTTCGTTGTATTTGAAGCTCAGGAAACCGATTTGAATATTTTTTATGGTGATGAAGTGCCAGAGGATATTAAGACTATCATTACGGCGACAGTCAGGTATTAGCGAAATAAATATTTGCCAATAAATTAGATAGGCTCAAAGAAAAGTATGTGGTCACGCGGAGTTCTAATTTCTTCGTCAGCAGATCTATGATAAGAAGCTTGCGCGTATCGTACGGTTCGAATGCAATGGCGCGTTAATTTAAACCCGACCTTCTCTCCACGTTCTTGGATTCCTTCAATGATGGGCAGTTCCTGTTTTCGTAGGGTACTGTTATTCGATATAACAGCCATCACACCTCTTTCGTGAACCAGCCGACGACCTTCCTTTAAAACAGCTTCAATGTCATCTAAGAATAATTCAGCATCCTCTGCTTTCGTCGTTTTGAACCCATCCCTAATTTCGTTTTTCGCTATTTCCTTGCGGTTGAAACCTAACCATTCAAGTTCAAACCGGAGAACATCAGATGAATATTTGTAGAGGGCAAAATATGGTGGATGGAAGAAAACTAGGCCATATTTGCCGGATGTTAATCCTGTGTCTTTGGCGTCCCCTACTTTAACTTCTACTTCAGAACCATTTGTTTGGTTCAGATACTCGATCCCGCCAGACCACATCCGCTTGACTCTTTTTTGCATTAATTGCCAAGGCGGTTGCGCTACCTTACCAGTTTCCTTAAAAATTCGCCCCGCTCTCGTTGAGGCATTCGAAGCTTGGCGTATTATTCCGGCCAGAGCAATAAGAAAGAAATCACGCGCTTTTTCATCTTCGACCAAGTTCACACAGTACCTCAAAATAGCAAGTTGTTCTTGGGCCATTTGTGTGAACCATATATCGCGCTTAGGGAATGTAGGAATACTTTCTTTGATATGCGGCGATAAAGTAGTTGAGACTCTTAATTCATCAAGCTCTCTATCTACTCTTTCCGATAATCCTTTCCATTCACGTTCAAGAACGGAACTTGACGGTGGGCTTGTTTTTACCCTGGTGGCTAAGGCGCTGAGGGGATTTACATCAACTCCTTCGAACGGGATATTAAGTAGCGCAGCCTCGACCAAAGTTGTTCCTGATCCACAAGCAATATCTATCCCTTTGCCATAACTTAGATAATTAGCACTTTCTTTTAATATTTTTCGTGTAACGACGGGCGGCAATTTCCCGTAGTAACGAATAAAAGAGTGAGTGGCGTATTGCTGCTGGGCATTACTTTCAGGGAAATCCCAATATTCAATCATTGTAAACTTAAACGCCTTAGAAGTTATTTTTGAAATACTAATATATGCTGATCCCGCATTTTACGAGACAATGTTTTGCCTGTGTTGTGATTTAGACGGTGCTGTGCCCGACGAATCAAACGGAAACCGATATCGTTCGCCAACTCGATAGTAATGACGCCGACGGGGATACGGGTGTAATCAATTTGCCCATCACCAACAACAACAGCGCAATGCCGTCCCTTTCGTAGCACTCTATACATTTCTTGCAGAATTCGATTCCAGCCCACAATATATTTCTGCACACCATTAGGTTCATGGAGGAAGCTTCCGCGTGCCCTCAGTTCACGCCGCCAAATAGTCTTATGAGAAATCCCTAACACAGCTAACTGTAACTGAGTGGCCTCGCAAAAGGCTGTATTTGACATATAAGGGGGGTGAACAACGGCCAGGTCAACAGAATTATCAGATAGTTCGATTTTATCAGCTGCCCCATGCATGAATTGAGGGACAGGCCCAGAGAATTGGTCAGTCAACTTTGAGTTTATATCAACCATAGCCTGAAGCTTCTTAACCAAAGCATCTGACAGCTCCTTTCGAGTTTTTTTGTCCAGATCAAGCTCCAGATTCATTTTTTTAACATTAGCGTGTGAGACTGACCTCAAGACTGCTAGTAATGCCACTAATAAGAAGTCACGCGTATCTTTTGACTCAACAGATTCTAAGAGCGAGAAGAAAACCTTTAATCCCAATAAGGTTTGCTCATCAAAATATTTTTCATGACCGTGCATATCTGGAAGAGTAAAATTTCGCTCTCTGCGTAAACCCGTATCTTCATCTATAAAATTCCCTTGCGCCGAGACAGCTTTATTGAAATCGGAAATAAAGGACTCTACTTCAGTACTGAGTTGTGCTTGAGGGATATCCTTAGTAGCTACGGAGCTAATTAGGAGAGACACCGGATTAACATCATTTCCAACACCTTTACGGCCTAAAATCCGCCCTTCAATAAGCACAGTTCCGCCGCCGCACATTGGATCAAGCACTAAATCCCCAGAGCCAGAATAATCAAGAAGAAATTGCCTTGGAATTTGGGGGGGAATTTCCCTATGTACCGGAAATAGTCATGCGAAAGGTAGCGAGTTGGTGCCCATGTAGGAACTTCCCAAATTTCTCCCCCAGCATCTTGAGAGATCAATAAATCAGAATCAACGGCAGTGGGTAAAATTCTATCGGATGCGGATGATGCCGTCCGACTAGTGGTTTTCTTATTGGATTCCTTTTTGCGAATACCTTGCTCAAACAGAGTAGTTTGCTGATAAATATCAGATTGTTCCATGAGATTTCTTTTCTTTCACCTCTGGCCGTAAATTTCAATCCAGCTTAATGGGTGGGCACGGCGAGATTACCTCGCTTCAGTGGACATCTGCAAGTTAATCTTTAAAGAGCGTCGCCAACAATTTCCTTCTTGTCTTAATACTAGCCAAATGATAGGCTTAATATTAAGTATTTGCTATCGTTTGTCAAGTATTTATGCCTAAGAAGAAAACTACAAAAGATCAAATGGACGATCTTATTAGTCAGGCTGAAGCGGCGCGATTGCGTGGAGTAACACGAGCAGCAATTCAAGACCTTATTCGTCGTGAGCGTATCAAATCAATCGTACTTGCAGGTCGAGTCCTCGTTTATCGAAGTGAAATAAAAAGCTATCAAAAAGGCGCACCGGGACGACCTAGACGATCCAGTGATAGTAAATAAACACGAGATGTAGTTACCCCTGAAAGGAAAAGGCGGTCATGGATACTCGCAATTACTGGCTTAATCTTTTCAACGTCAAAACATGGAAAGAGTTTCTTGATGCAGGAGGGAGAATAACTGGATTTCGTAAAAGGCATTGGAAAGCTGTTCAGCAAATACAATCTAAAGATTACCTGATATGTTATTTAACCGGGGCCTCCCGTTTTATTGGCGTCTTAGAGGTAACTGGAACTCCTTTCATAGACAACTCACCTATATGGAAAGGAGAAGAATTCCCTTGCCGTATTAAGGTAAATCCATTTGTTATTCTTACTCCTATGACTGCCGTCCCAATTTTAGAATTGAAGGATCAGCTTTCTATATTCGAGAATCTAAAAAATCCTAACGCATGGGCGGCTTACTTTCGCCGCTCTCCAGCAAGGATGAAAGAAGCTGATGGTAGAATCATAATTGAAGCCCTTACAGAAGCAAAGAAAAATCCAATCCATCGTCCTCTTGACAAACAGAAAATAGCTCGAAGCCTCACCTACACGCCTTGGGCATGAAGACCATCTAAGGGGATGGTTCATCTGCCCCGGATGCCGCCGGCGCGTAGCGCAGCTTCACTTACCTTCAAGGGCTTTTTATTTCCGGTGTCGCCACTGCTATAGGCTTACTTACGAATCAGCCCAAGCGAGCCGTTCCCGTTCCGCCGCATTTTTTCGCCGCATCGCTAATACTCTTGAGGGGAATTCGCGCGAGGCTCGCTTGTGGTTTCGGTCACAGTACGGCGGTGTAGTTCACGAAGTTAGGAGGCCGAAGCTAAAAGCTAGGGAGAGACGTACAGGACTTCGACGTATAATAGTGAAAAACGCTAAGGAGAAGGGCCTAAGTAGATGGCGAACCGCTTTCATACGATTTCGGGAATCTGACGTTATCAGCCAGCCGAACCTTTAAGCGAAACTTCGTCGAAATAATCTCTGTCTATTTATAGCCCTGGTTCTGCAAGCACACAGCTTCGCTCCGCAAAGGTTCACAGTCTCTCGATAAGCCGCGCCCCGGCGGCGCTCTTCCCATCCTTGTATTAATTCGGGCGTTGGGCGGCTAACGTGTATGATGAGGGGAGGGGAGAAATGGGAGATGAACAAGAATTTTATCTATGGAGCCATTTTTTGTGGGCTCGTAGCTTTGCTCGTCATGGCGCAGTTAGTTAAGAAGGGCAAGGCAAAGCCTTCGTCTTTTACCAACCGCGCCGCCGCTGTCCTGGGCGACTCCTCCTCGACAACCAACAGCCCTGGGACCTGCAATGTCAGCAGCATAGATATGCCGGGCGCGGATATCGGCGCGAAGGTGAATGAATGCGACAAGCGGTTGGGGGCCAATCCGGGGACGATCAACCTGAGTGGCGGCGGCGAGATTACGCAGCAGATTGTCATCTCTTCCAACCATACGCTATACGTCTCGGGCGAGGGGGAGTACCGCGCGAAAACCCCTGGGCCGGTCATCCTGCTGGACGACAACTCGTCTCTTGAGTGCGAGTCTTGGAAGCCTGTGCTGCTGGAATCCACCTTTGAGCGCGACCGTAAGATCAGGAGCAATTGGAATACGGTATTTATTATCGTGACGGCCAGGAAGGGTAAGACCAAAGAATTTCCCAACGGCTCCCCGGCCAAGAATATAAAGATTCGCGGCTGTCACTTCCGCGGCGCGCGGCCAGACTTCAACAGCGTCAGCGCGGCCGTCTCCGTGGCGAATGCGGAAGACAGCGAGATCACCAAAAACTGGCTCGAAGACACACGCTCCATCGGCATACAGGCCGGGGGTGGCTCGAATCTGGGCCATTACGCGCGCAACGTAGTGATTAGCGAAAATTTGTTGACCCGCGTCTCGTCGCAAAATATCGCGGTCACTAATGCAGACAACGTGAAAGTCCTGCGCAACACCATGAAAGCGCCGGGGCAGCCGGGCAGCCCCGGCGTGAGCGTCATAGACGTGGAGCCCAATTTCCGCGACCGCACCACCAATGTGGAGATCGCCTATAACACTATCGACGCCTCCGAGAATGAGCACTTCCGCGCGACGAACGGAATCGTCATTCAGAACGGAATCCGGGCGACTCCTTTCGGGAACATTAACGTCCACGACAATACCATCATGGGCGCGGACCATGCCGAGCGCCACAACCGCATAATCTATGCAGGGGTGTTGTTGCGCCACGTCACAGGGGTGACGGTCAATAACAATACCCTGCACAGGGTCAGCAGGTGCATCGTGGTGGACAACGGCTCGGAGAACAACACGCTCGAAGGCAACAAACTCTTCGACTGCGGCTCCGGCTCCACTGACCCGATAATGGTTCTTCACTCAACCCGCAATCGGTTCGTCCGAAACGTGCTGGGCACCCAACCCGGCGACGCCTTCCGCTTCCCTCAGCGCACCTACGGGCGCATCCGAGAGTACGGAACCTCCGACTCTAACGTTTATGAGAAGAACGTGGGTACCGTGACGTTAATCGGCCCTAACTCAAAAGTGATTCCCTAGCCTGTCGGCCAGAGATTTCCTTTCATCATCGAATTGCCCCGTCTGCTAGAATGGCGCATGCTCGTCCACCCTTTGAGCGAAGGGATTTGAGCCATGCTCTACATCGCGGCCGCGGGTTTAGTAGTCCTGGTGGCAGCCTTCATCGTCTGGCGTCACATTCAGTCCAACAAGCGCGCCCGGATGGAGGCGATTGCCGAGATGGTTTCGGGCCGAAATCTTCTGGCACAATGGCCCTACACGCCAGAGGAGTGGCGGCAGGCGGCTGAAGATGAGTTCGCCTGGGTGAGGAACAAGAGCGGCAAGGGCCACGTCTACGTCTCGCCCGCCGCGATTTACATCCGGGGCGAGACGGACGAGCATTACATAGACCTGACGGCGGACGGCAGAGTCGTCACACACGCCTCTTGCAGACCCTCGCACATGAGCCCGCTCAAGCTCCGCCTGCGCTGGAAGGTCGTGCGGCGAGACGAAGACGGGCGCGGCGAAACGAAATACTACAAGGAAGACTTGCGCTTCCCCGTGCCGCTCGCGCACCACGAGGAGGCCAAGCGCGCCGCGGACTTCTTCACCGCCCAGATTGAGAACAACCTGGAGGCTTACACGGCCCTCGTGCCCGACGACGAGCCCATCAGCCTCTTCGGCAAAGACTCTTATTGATTCGACGCGTGTTATAAGAATGGGCCATGAGCCGGAACGAGAGCTTATCCGAGGAACAGGCCAGGCCGCTCCTGCCGCAGCTCGTGGCCCTCTTGCAGGACGCGGTCCATCACGGCTCGTCCGTGGGCTTCCTGCCGCCCCTGACGGTGGAGACGGCCGAAGCCTACTGGCTCGAAACCTTGAGCGAGGTGGGGCAAGGAAAGCGCATCCTGCTCGTCGCGGGCGAAGACGGCGAGGCGCAGGGCTCCGTGCAACTCGCGCTCGCCACCAAGCAGAACGGCCTGCACCGCGCCGAAGTCCAGAAGCTGATTGTCCACACGCGCTTTCGTAACCGCGGCGTCGCTCGCTCGCTGATGGCCTCGGCCGAAGAAGCGGCGCGCGCGGCGGGGCGCTCGCTCCTCGTGCTCGACACTGAGCAAGGCAGCACGGCCGAGAGGCTCTACGAGAGATGCGGATACACGCGCTCCGGCGTCATCCCGCAGTTCGCGCTCGGGGCCGACGGCTCGCTGATTACGACGGTCGTGTTCTATAAATTGATATGAAGCCTGTGGTCGGAAATTTGAGGAGAAGCTATGAGAAATATATTCCTCTTACCGCTGCTCGTGATGCTCGCGCTGCCAATCCTGGCACAGGACGGCGCTCCCGCCGTTGACGATTCGCCTGTGACGGTGCGCGGCTTCAAGTGGACGAAAACTCGGCAGACGGTCGCGGCGGCGCAGGACACGGCCGCCACGGTCGGCCCGGCCCCTACGATAACTCCCAGCGTCAGGAACCCGCACCGGAACGTGCGGCCCGACGACCCGCTCGGAGCCAAAGACCCGAACGCCGGCACCACGGACGCGCGGGCCGCGGCGATAGAGAAGAACGTGCAGGAGTCGCGCAAGGCCCCGCCCAAACAGCTCGACGGCTTCGCTTACAAAGTCAAGGTCCAGAACGCCGGCGAGAAGGTGGCCGAGATAGTCTTCTTCGAGTATCAATTCACGGAGTCGGCCGCCCCCGCGAACATGACGCGCAGGCAATTCCTCTGCGGGGTCAACATCAAGCCGGGCAAGGAGAAGGAGCTGACGGCCTTCAGCCTGTCCGGCCCGAGCGACGTAATCAGCGTCGGGAGCCTCTCGACCAAAGACGGAACGCTCTTTCAGGAGAAGGTGTTAGTCAACCGCGTGGAATACTCGGACGGGTCAATCTGGCAGCGCAAGGGATGGAACTTCGCGGAGGTCCGGGCCGCCTACAACCGCGCCGTCGGGACGCCCTGGGACCCGACCGAGATGTGCAGGGGCCTGTAACTCCGCTTCAAAAACTGAACTCAATGCTTTAGCTTTTGAAGACCGTCCGCATGGCGACTTGAGAGATGAGGGTCTCCAGGTAGGCCGTGAACCTGCGCAGGACTTCGACGAGGCCGTTCGCGTCGTCGTGCGTGTCAACGATCTCGGCGATGAAGCCCTCGAACTCCGCCCAGTCCTGGTACATGAGGTAGTGCAAGGTGTCCTGCCGAAATTGGCTCAGCGTGTTGGCGAGCGAGATGCTTTGCAGGAGCCCAAAGTCGTTCTGCGCCTTGCGCACCTTGCCGAGCAGCCCGGTCAGCTCCCCGTAGAGCGTGATGGACTGCTCCCTCTTGATTTTGAAGTCCTCGAAGAGGGCGCTGGCGTCGAGCGACGGGTCGAGGCCCTGTAGCAGAGTGACGATCAGTTGCTGGAAACAGTTCTGGAGGAGCCCGTGCGCGCGCACAGCACGCCCGCGCGGCAGGGCCACGTCGTTCGGCCCGATCAGGCTCGCCCCGCCGTCCTCGTAAACCCTGTGCAGCTCGTGCCGGAGCCCGAAACTAATTCCCTTCAGAACGTCGTATAGGTTGGTGTCGCCTTTGCCGACCGCGGCGGCCGTCACGTTGACGAACTTGGTCAGGATGTTGGCGCGTTCGTGGACGGCGCGGAAGATGACGACGACCTTGCGGGGCGGCGTCTCTTCCGAGACTTGCTCCTCGATTAGCTCTAAATATTTTATCAGCCGACTCAGTTCAGTTAAGATGTGCTGGAGTCTTTTCCCGAGGGGGGGCTGGATGCGCTCGGTCAGGGCGCTGATGTGAGACTCAAGCGGCCCAGGAGGTTCAGGCTCGACCGGGGCCTGCGGGGCCGGGGCCGGTGAAGGAGCTTCGACAGGAGGAACGGCCGGGCGGACGACCAGTTCCGTCAAGTCAATCTCTTCTTCGTGAGCGCTCTGGTTCATACGACGCTGGCTCTAGCTTCACTGCGATACTCTAGGACTACGGATAACCACATGCCCGAGAACACGCGACGAATAGCGGAGCGGGTGAAAACCCAAATCCAATGCACCTGGGGGACGACCAGGGAGTGCCCGCGCAACGGCCAGATTACGAGCTTGAGCGGGCGCGGCTGTTTCATCCTGACGAAGGCCGTGGTCACGGTGGGCCAAAATCTCTTCGTCAGAATCTGGCTCCCCAGCGAGCGGTGGATGGCCACCCGCGGGAGTGTGATTTATCAACTGGCCGAGGTCGGCTTCGGCATCACCTTCGTCGAGCTGAGCGACGACGAAGCCTCACAGATTGATGCGCTCATTGACCATTACCGCTGACGGACGCACGCCCTTCTCCCGTCGTTTCGGAAAGCGGTCTCGAAGGCCGAGCTTCTAGAAGGCCCGGCCGCCGAGACCGCTCCCGACTTTCGCCGAAGGAGAAGGGCGAAACTTGATCCCGGCTGTTAGGCTTTCGCTTCCGACATCGCGGCGACGTAACAGCCCTGGGCCGTCGCGGTGAGCGGGTCTTTCGCCATGCGAATGTCCGCCACTTGAATCGGGAAGTTGTCCTCGGCCCGCAACATCTTCTCGAACTTCTGCTGGAACCCGGCCGGCTTGGCCGTCCCGCCCGCCAGGACGATGGTCAGCGGCCGGTCAACCTTTGGCAACTGGCTCGAATGCACGAACTCCGAGCGCAGCCGCGTGATCAGAGACTGCAACAGCTCCTCGTAGAAGATGTGCAGCGCGCGCGAGAGGTCGTCGTTCGGGTTGCGCGACAGATCGAGGTTCTCTTCCTTGTGGATGCGCACCTTGGTCGTGTTGCTCTCGCCCATCACTTCGGCGACGCTCTTGTCGATGTAGTCGCCGCCCTTCGGGATGCTGAAGCTGATCATCGGCATGGACATCAGCGAGACGGAGACGTTGCACATCCCGCCGCCGAAAGATATGCCGATGCCCGTGAAGTTCTCGTCGGCCAGCTCGGAGAAGACCACGGCCTGCCCCTCGTTGACGGCCTTCGCGTTGTAGCCCAGCGAATTCAGGAAGCTCTTCAAGACGGCTTCGTGATAGACGAGGTTGCCCTGCGCGTTCTCGCCGCGGCCCGGCACGCTGAAGCAGAGCGGCTCGCCCTTGCGCGTCTGCGGGACGACGCGCTTGATGATGAGCTGCATGATCTTGTGGCTCATCTCTTCGCGCGGGTTCAGCAACCCGGACTGCATGGGCCGGCGCGCGTCCGTGTCGAGGAAGCTGGCGAAGAAGTCAGAGTCGTTGCCGTAGACGTACAGGTTCTTGCAGTTGCGCTCGTAGATCATGTTCCGCTGGCGCAGCACGTTCTCGGCCATCTCGGAGCTGGGGACGGCGACGAAGGCGTTCAGCTCGGAGCGTGTCTGTGTGGAGCCGTTGGAAACCACGATGCGGCTGGTGCCGACATCGAGGCCAAGGGCGTTCGGTTTCTGCGGCGCGGAATCGTTCTTCGCTTCCGCGGGGTTCTGGTTCTTAGTCTCCATTATCTTCTCCTTCTGCGTTGGTGGTGGTGGGGCAATTCTTATCGCACCCGGTTAAGTTTGACGTCGGGGTTAGGAAGCGCGGGGCCGTCGGGTCAGCCGCCGCTCCCCTCCGGCGCGACGGCCGTCGGGTTGATTTCGTTCGTTACCGCGGAGTCCGCAGTGGCGGGTTCTTCGGGGTCCGCGCCGGTCGCGCGGCGGGCAGCCTTCTGCTGGGCCATTTGTGTGCGGAAGAGTTCCATCTTCGCGCGGCGCATGGCAGAGGGGTCCGCGTTGGCCTGCTCGGCCCGCTTCTTAAATTCCTCTTCGGCGATTTTGGCCCCGGCCCAAATCTCGCCGCCCGCGTTGCTGACGACCTCGTCCGTGTAGATGAAGCCGTAGACGCCTATGCTCGTCGTCGCCACCTTGTACTTGTCCGAGAGCCCCATCGCCTCGAACGGGAAGTTGCGCACCCAGTCGTGGTGATAGGCGACGAACATCTTGGACGGATTGACGGAGACGAGGCCGTGCGTGACGCAGTCGGCGTCGTCCAGGTTGTAGCGGCTCCGCAAGACCTGCGTCAGGAGTCGGCCGGCGAGTAACTGAGCTTCGGTCAACTGCTCGTCGCCGAGGTCGTCGGCGACGGTCGTCTCGAAGCAGACGCCGAGGAAGCTTTCGTTGAGGCCGACGTAGACGCCCTTCTGGTCGGCCCAGACGGAATTGCCGGCGTGGCTGGCCGCCTGGTCGTCGCGCACGATGCGATGAACCTGACCGTAGCGGTCGATGATGTAGTTGTAAGACTTGTGCTCCTGCACGTACCTCAAGAGCCCGCGGCTGCGCGACTCTATGGAGTCGTTGTTCTCGCTGGTGAACGGCAGGATGTCGCTCTCGGAGGTGTGGTAGACGATGCCGACCGGGTCTGTGTGAAGCTCACTGCTGGCGAGTCCGCCCTCCGGCCCGTAGACGTAGTAGCCGCGCCGGCGGCTCGCCGTCTCGTACTCCCTGATGATTCGCAGGCCGTTGCTGTAGCGCTCGAACTCGTCCTTCTGCTCGACCATCCAAACCTTCTCAGGCTTGTAGTCGGGCAGGTAGGCGGCGTCCTGCATGCCGCCCCGCGACCGCGCGGCGGAAGCCGTCAACTGCTCCTGCTCGCGCGTGTTCGCGGCCCGCGCCTCGTCCGTGGTTCTGACGACGCGTGAGTAGAGGCCGCCCGTTGACAAGATCAGGATCACGCAGCAGAGAGCGCCGTAGACGTGGCGGAGCCTGTGGACGTGAAAGAGCACGCGCGCGCCGTTGGGCACGTTGCTGCGCCAGAAGCGGCGCGTGTGCTCGGGCCTGGACTGCGAGAAGGCTTTGATCTCCCGGAAAATCAGGACGTAGAGCCACCAGTTGAGAACTAAGGGGTAAAGCTTAGAGCGTTCGACGAACTTGTAGCGGCTGAAGAGCGCGCTCAGCTTTTCGTGGTTGGCGGCCTGGCGGGCGAGCGTGTTGTTGAGGAAACGCAGACGGACTTCCGGCCGCTCGAACAGGTGAGCGTACTTGTTAACGATTCGTAGGTAAGTTTGCGTCGTCTCGGGAGTCATTGTTCTCAGGCTTGACTCGGCCGTAGCCGCGATGTGGTGCGCTAAAGGATGGGGCTTTTGATTACAAGTCGCCGATCACGAAATCCTGTGCCGCCCCCTTGGCGCGCATTTGTGCCCCGAAACGGTTGGCCTCGGCGCGATCATTGAAGCTCCCGACCATCACGCGAAACCAAGTGCCGCGCTTGGGCAGCTCGACGCTCACTACGCGCGGGTCGTAGCCGGCGGCCCTCAATTTTTCGGCGCGCTCGTTGGCCTGGCCGACCTCGTTGTAGGAGCCGACCTGGACGGCGAAACGCCCGGCGGCCGCGCTCTGCTGGGTTTCAACGGGCGGCGCGGCGGTTTCGGCCTGCTTCGGTTCGGGCGCGGGCGTCGGCTCAGGCGTCGGGGCCAGAGTCGGTTCGGGCGTTGGGGCGGGCGTGGCCGAAGGCTGCGGCGCGGGCGTGGCCTCTATCACCGCCGCCTGCGGCTTCGTTTCCCGGACCACTTCCTTCGTCTGACGCGGGGCCGCGGTGACCTGTGTGATGTCGCTGCCGGACGACTTGAGGAACGTATCGCCCAGGAAGATGAAAGCGAGAAAGACGGTCAGCCCGGCGGCCAGACTCGCGGTCGAAAACTTGAGCAGCTTTACTTTACCGGGCGCTGCTGCCTCGACCGGCGGGACGACTTCAATCAACTGGACGGGCGCGGGCTCCTCGCGCGGCGAAGGAGCGTCTATCGTGCCGAGGTCAATCGGCGGCGGCTCCGTGTTGTCTTCCGGCTGCGAGAAAAAGAGCACGTCCGGTGTTTCTTCAATCAGCTCGTCGCGCGGTTCTTCGACGGCGTGTACGACCTCTGGCTCGTATAAGATAAAGTCTTCCGCTTCCTCGCGCTCAGGGTTGTAGAGTTCCAGCGCCTTCTCGGGGATTTCCAGCACATCTATCTCGCTCGCCTGCGGGGGGAGAATCTCGAAGGCGTAATCTGTCGCCGGCTCAGTGGCTTTCGGCTCCTCGAATTGGGGCGGGGCGCTCCACTCGCTCAGATTCACGGCCGGCGTCGCCTGAGAGTTCTCCTCACAGTGCGCGCAGGTCATCTTCTTCTTGTCCTTCAACATCTCTACTTCCACATGCGTCTCATTGTGGCAATCCATGCAGATGATTTTCATTGTCGGCCTTCCAGGTGTGTTGGGGGGCAAATAGCAGAGGCTGCTCAACGTGTCCTGTCAAAGCTCACGGCGTAACTTTTGAAGGGGTAAGCAGGTAAAAGACGCCTCATCAGGCTTGAAGGGAGTCCAAGAAAACCCTTAATTAACGCGCGCGGGTCGCGTCCGAGAGCAACAATAATCTATAAACCATGTTTTTTCAAGCAAAATCTTTTAAAAAGATGTTGATTTTTGTGGTCTTATCCTGTAAAAAACATTTGGATAGTTTAGCTATCTAAAATTTAAAGAGACTGCCTTCCCTCCCCCCCCGACCGCCCGCACGAAGCAGAATCCTGGGACAGCAGACAATTCCCCAATGAAAACTTCGGCTCAGTCATATGTTCTCAAGCCTTTTATGGCGTTGTCGGTGTTGGCGTGTCTTTACGTGCTAGGCGTTTCGGGGCTGCAAACCGGCCTCGGGCAGTTGGACACTTCCTTCTGGCTGCTGGCGTTGGCGGCGCTTGGCGTGGGGGCGCGCGTAGGGATCAAAACTGCGGACGGCGGCGGAAACGTCCCGTTTTTCTACCTGCCTGTTTTCCTCAGCCTGCTGATTTTCGACTGGCCCGCGGCGATTCCCATGACGGCGGCCGCTGCGCTCTGCGCGTCGCTCCTGGAGAAGAGGCGGCTTCCCCTGACCCTTTTCGACGCGGCCGTTTCGAGCCTTGCGGTCTTCGCCAGCTACAGCGCCCTGCACTTCCTGTTCGAGTCCACGGCGAAGCTCACGACGCCCTACAACCTCGCCGCGAGTATCTGCATTATTTCTCTGCTGCAAGCGACGGCCCACGGGATCGTGGCCGCGGCCGGCGAAAGTTTTGGCGGCGTCCGCCCGCAAGCTGCGTCGCTGGGCCGCGCCGTTCTGGCGTACTTGACGCTCGCAGGAGCGGCGGGAACGCTCGTCAAAGTCGCATCCAGCTTCGACCTCCCACTGCCGACCGTGATCGTCATCTTCTTCGCGGGCACGGTCCTACTCTTCCTCTTCCTGCTCGTCAGGGACAGGGGCAAGAAAGCGGCCATGAAGCTGGACGAGAAGCCCGTGCGCGAGAAGCCCGTGCGTGAGGAGCCCGTCAAGGCCGTCGAGCCCCCTGTCGTGGCCGTCTTCGACGCGCCCAGGGTTTTGGAGAGAGTCGAAGCGCGCGCGGACGACCGCGACGGGCTTTACAGAGGCTTGTTCGATCACTCGGCCAACGGCATCGCGCTGGTTTCGCGGAGCGGCGAGTTGATGCTCGTCAACCGCTCGCTGGGCGAGCTGTTAGGTTATTCGGAAGAGGCGCTCAAGGCTAAGGGCGTCCAGAACCTGATTCACCCGGACGACTTTAAAATCGTTCAAGCGGCGCTCACGCGGCTGCTCTCCGGTGAGAAGGTGAGCTACCAGGGCGAGAAGCGTTTCCTTCACCGCGACGGGCACGAGGTCTGGGCGCTCTGCAACATCTCTGGCTTCCAGTACGGGCCGGGCGACGCGCATTATCTGGTCGTTCACGTTCAGGACCTCACGGATCGCAAGCGAACCGAGGAGACCCTGCTGCACAACGCCTTCCACGACGCGCTGACGGGTCTGCCGAACCGCGCCCTGTTCATAGACCACCTACAGATGACCATCAACCGGACGCGGCGGCACGAGGATCAGATTTACGCGGTCCTCTTCCTTGACCTCGACCGGTTCAAAATCATCAACGACTCTCTTGGCCACCTGATTGGCGACCAACTGCTCGTCGGCATCGCGCGCCGGTTGGAGAACTGCCTGCGGCCCGGCGACACGATAGCGCGCGTCGGCGGCGACGAATTCACCGTGCTGCTCGAAGAGCTGGCCGACGAGACCGAGGCCATCTCCATCGCGCACAGAATCCAGCGCGACCTCTCCATCCCGTTCAACTTCGACGGCCACGAAGTCTACACGACCGCCAGCATAGGGATTGCGCCGAGCACGACCGGCTACGACAACCCGGCGGACATCATGCGCGACGCAGACACGGCCATGTACCGCGCCAAGACGTTGGGTAAGAATCGCTACGAGGTCTTCGACAAGGCGATGCACGAGGTAGCGATCAACCTCTTGCAGATGGAGACGGACCTGCGCCACGCGCTTGAGCGCGAGGAGTTCTTCATCCAGTACCAGCCGATAGTCTCGCTGCACAACTTCAGCCTGCGCGGCTTCGAGGCGTTGCTGCGCTGGCGGCACCGCGAACGCGGGCTCATCTCCCCATTGGACTTCATTCCCATCGCCGAAGACACCGGCCAGATCATTAGCATCGGCCACTGGGTTCTGAAGGAAGCGTGCAGGCAGATGCAGCGCTGGCAAAATGAGTACGGCGTGGAGAACCCGCTCTTCATCAGCGTGAACCTGTCGGGTAAGCAGTTCGCGCAGCCGGACCTGATCGATCAGGTCAAGCACATCATCCGCGAGACGCGGCTCAGCCCGCGCGGCCTGAAATTGGAGATCACCGAGAGCGTCGTCATGGAGAACATCGAGACAGCGACCGAGATGCTCCAGCAGTTGCGTGACCTCGGCGTCCAGTTAAGCATTGACGACTTCGGCACGGGCTACTCCAGCTTGAGTTACCTGCACCGCTTCCCGATAGACACCCTCAAGATCGACCGCTCGTTCGTCATCCGCATGATCGACAACAACGAGAACCTGGAGATCGTCCGCACCATCGTCATGCTGGCACAAAATCTGGGCATGGATGTCATCGCCGAGGGCGTCGAGACCAAAGAGCAGCTCGCGCTCCTCCGAAAGCTGAAGTGCGAGAACGGCCAGGGCTACTACTTCTCCAAGCCGCTCGACGTGAAAGGGGCCGAAACCCTGCTCGCAGACACCTGCACAGAGGGGCAGCCCATCAAGAAGTCGCAGAGAGCCGAGCCCGTCATCAACACCCGCGTCAAAGGCATCAAGATCGCCACGGCCCAGGACGTTGTCCTCTAAACGCCTTTCTCGTAAGGAACTTAGCAATTTGGCTTGCGGCGGCTTGCAACTGAGCGCCCAGTTAAGGCATCATAGTCGCCAGCTAATCCTTCTCTCTTGCATCAACGGTGATGCGCTGACCGCTGGTTAGTTTCAGGCGACGGCGTCTTGGATAGTTCGAGAGTAGGCCGATTACAACTTAGAAGCCGCTCAGTCTGAGCACCCGAACGCGAGCCTTCGCTGCCTACCGTTACATCGAAGCACCCTTCGATTCGACAGCTTCTTTTATTCCTCCTATCAGAGGAGAAGGTACAACTACATCAATGTCTATGAAACTTTACGTCGGGAATCTGTCGTTCCAGACTTCGAGTGAGGATTTGCAGCAACTGTTCTCGCAGGCCGGCACGGTCGAGTCCGCTTCCGTGGTCGAGGACCGCGAGACGGGCCGCTCGCGCGGCTTCGGCTTCGTCGAGATGGCGACCAACGAGGAGGGCCAGGCGGCCATCGCGCAGTTCAACGGGAAGGAAGTCAACGGCCGCTCGCTGACCGTCAATGAAGCGCGCCCGCGCGAAGACCGCGGCGGACGCGGCGGCGGCGGTGGACGTGGCGGCTTCGGCGGCAACCGCGGTGGCGGTGGCGGCGGACGCGGCGGTTACGGTGGCGGCGGCGGCAATCGTGGCGGTGGCGGCGGTGGCCGCGGCGGCTACGGCGGCGGCGGCGACCGCGAGCCGCGCTGGTAAGCCCCGCAGGCTTAACCCGTGTCGGATAGATAAAGCGCCTCCGACAGTAAACATTCTGGTCGGAGGCGCTTTCTAAATTTTCAGTCAAAAAGGGACCGCTCCCGCCCGTGAGGCGGTCGAGCGGCAAGATAAAGGATTTTCATGAATTTCTCTGAGCTGGGACTCAAGCCAGCGCTCGCGCGCGTGTGCCAGTCCCTCGATTACACCGAACCAACACCAATTCAAAAGCAGGCGATCCCCATAGTCCTCAAGGGCTCGGACTTGATCGGCTGCGCGGAGACGGGCACCGGCAAGACGGCCGCGTTCCTGCTCCCCATCATTCAACGCCTACAGGAGCAGGCGCGCCCAGGCGTGCGCGTGCTCATTCTCGCGCCGACGCGCGAGCTGGCGTCGCAGATCGAGGCCAGTTATCAATCGCTCGCTCCGGGCAAGGGCCTGCGGGCCGCGACGCTCATCGGCGGCACTGGATTAGGCAAACAGACTTCTGAGCTGCGCGGCCGCCCGGCGATTGTCATCGCTACGCCCGGCCGCCTGCTAGACCACGTCGAGCGCGGCGCGCTCGATTTCGCACAGATCGAAACGCTCGTCCTGGACGAGGCTGACCGGATGCTCGACATGGGCTTCTGGCCCGCGATTCGCCGCGTGCTCGCGATGCTTCCCACGAAGCGTCAGACGCTGCTCTTCTCGGCCACCATGTCGCCGGAGATCGAGCAACTGGCGCGCACGAACATGAAGGAGCCGAAGCTCGTGGAGGTCAGCCCGCGCGGGACGGCGGCCGTGACCGTCGAGCAGAAGGCATACCCCGTGGCGCTCGAATCGAAGACGGCGTTGCTGCTCGACCTGCTTGAGCGCGAGCGCTTCGAGCGCGTGCTCGTTTTCACACGCACGCGGCGCGGGGCCGAGCGCCTCTCGCACATCCTTCAGGCGCGCGAGCACAAAGTTAACCGTATCCACGCCGACCGCACGCAGCCGCAGCGCGAGGCCGCCCTGCGCGGCTTCAAAGATGGACGCCACCGCGTGCTCGTCGCCACGGACATCGCGGCGCGCGGGATTGACGTTGACTCTATCTCGCACGTCATCAACTACGACGTGCCCGCCGCGCCGGAAGACTACGTACACCGCATCGGGCGCACGGGCCGGGCGGGCAATGCGGGCCAGGCGATCACGCTGGTCTCGCCCGTTGACGAGTTGTCCATGCGCGCCATCGAGCGGATGACCGGGCAGAAGGTCGAGCGCGTCGTGCTCCCAGGGTTTGGCGGGCGCACCGAGACGGCTGGTTGGAAAGCCCCTGTCGCGGCCCTGCCCGGACGGAGCAGCAGCGTCGGGCGTCGTTCCTTCAGGCCGCGCCGCGGAAGGTAAACGAATTTGCAAGTCAGCGCCTGGGCCAATGGCACAGGCGCAAATTTTCATTCAATTAGAGGAGACTTTGATTGGCTAAAGACGACTTGATTCCCGCCGAAGGTGTTGTGATTGACAAACTGCCGAACGCTTTCTTCAAGGTGCGCCTGGACAACAGCGACCACGTGGTGCTGGCCGGCGTCTCCGGCAAGATGCGGAAGAATTTTATACGCATCCTGGCCGGCGACCGCGTCAGCGTCGAGATGTCGCCCTACGACCTAACCCGCGGGCGCATCACCTACAGGTACAAATAACCTAAGCTTGACGCAAGCAGCGCGGAGCCGCCTGCCCTCGACCGGGGGCAGGCGGCTCCGCGCTGCTTACGTCATCCTGACTTAACTTTTAAGTTGGTATGCCGAAACTCACTTCGCGGCGAAGTGCTTGAGGAGGGCGAACAGCGCCGGTAAGTTCTCCTGCACCAGATCGCTAGGGTTCTTCGCGCGCAGCTCTATCGTAACCGTCGGAACCTGTTTATCAATCCCCACCAGGAGGCCCAGCGAGCCCGGCGTCTCGTAGCCGAGCGACCCGCAGAGCGGGTAGCCGTTGACGTCGGCCATGACCTGCGCGAAGGGGCCGCCCGGCCCGTCCCAATTCATGCAGCCGAGCGCGGCGTGCAGTGTGACGACCAGATGCGGCGGGTAGCGTTCGAGCAAGGCAAGAATGGCGCGCGTCTCTGGCTCAGAGGAGGGCTGCGCGCCGGGGTAGCGCTTCTGCTCTGTGTAGTCCGAGCGCCAGGTCTTTGATGGGAAGTTGCGGTTGATGTCCACGCCGTTGGCGTTGACGCGGGTGGCGGCCATCAGGCCGTCGGGATTAACGTCCGGCACGATGACGACCGTCAGGTCTGGCGGCAGAGTCTCCCGGTTGATGTTGACGGCCAGAGCGCGCGCCAGCACCGTCGTGTGCGGCTCGTCGCCGTGAATCCCACCGAAGATGAGCACGCGCTTGGGGCCGGAGCCGTAGACCACCGCCATGATGTCGCGCCCCTTGACGGTCTTCCCGAGGCTGAGATACTGGGGCGTGATGAATTTGGAGGCGCTCGGCGGGGCGGCCGGCGACGAGGCTGCGGCCGCGGCCGGATGCGGGGCCTGCGCGGCGGCCTGCACGCCCAGGAACAAGAGCGCGAGCAGAGTGCTCGATGCTAGTCGCGCGAACGTTCTACGCGCGCTTACTGAGGCGAACGCGGTCATAATTAATGACCAACCTCCCGATTCTTCAGATGCAGGCCACGCCGGGGAAAATTTCCTGTGGCCCATTATAGACCAGATTAGACCGGACCGCCGTAATTGTTTTGCTAATGAGAGAAAGGGGCGACCCGTCAAGGCCGCCCCTTCGCGTCACACGGCGCTCGCCCGGCTCACGAGCAGGAGTTGAGCATGGCGGCGAGCTTGTAGGCGTCGGCGGTGACGGCGGCGAAGTCTGGCCGCGCGTCCCCGTTAAAGTCGCCCACCGTGAAAACTGTCACGTTCTTGGGTTCCATGAGATAACTCTTGGCGGGTTTGAAGCCGCCGAGCCCGTCGCCGAAGAAGACCATCACGTTCCCGTTCACTTTCGTCACCAGGTCGTCCTTGGCGTCGCCGTTGAGGTCGGCCGCCACGAGGGCCGGGGAGTAGTACGTCGCGCCGGGGATTTTCTGACCGGCGGCGAAGACGCCGTTCCCGTTCCCCAGCAGGATGGTGATCTGGTCGCTGTAGTTAGCTTTCAGGGCCAGGTCCGGTTTCCCGTCGCGGTTGAAGTCGCCGGCCACTAGCGAGCGGGGCGACTGGCCTGTGCTGAAATGCGTCGCCGCGCCGAAGCCGCCAGCCCCGTCGCCGAGGAGAACTGCCACGGAATTGGCGTCGCTGACAGCGACCAAGTCCGGCTTCCCGTCCCTGTTGAAGTCTCCTACGACGACGCCCTTGGAGCTTCCCCAATAGTTAGACGGGTTTTCTGCCACGCTATATTTGACCGGCGTGCTGAATCCCCCCAGCCCGTTGCCGATGGCGACGTTCACGGACGCGGAGCTGGCGACGGACACGGCTAAATCGGCCCTGCCGTCCAGGTTGAAATCGCCCGCCGCGACGGAGAAAGGAAAGCCGACCCCGGCGGTAGACTTCGCGGCGAATTTAAAGGTTGGCTCGGCGCACACGGCCGCCGTCGCGGGGTTGACCATGAGGTTCGCGGTCTTGGACGTGCCGTTGGCCGTGGCCCTGAGAGTGCCCGACTGGTAGTTGCTCACCGTCGCGGTCGTGATGGTGAAAGTTTTCGAGGTCGTCCCCGCGGGGATGACGATGCTCGTCGGGAGGGTCGTGGACGTGATGTTGTCGCCGAGCGCGACGGTGATGTTGGCGGTCGAGGCGCGCTCAAGCGTCACTGTGCCGGTCGTGCTCGCGCTCCCGACCACAGGGTTCGGGTTGGCGGTGACCGAGAGCACGCCGACGGGCCGCACACTGAGCGCCGCGGATTTCGTGCCGTTGTAAGAGGCGACGACCGATCCCGTCTGCTTGGTCGTGACGACGGCGGTCTTGATGGTGAACGTCGCCTTGGCCACGCCGGCCGGGACGGTCACGCTGGCGGGGACGGTGGTCGCCGCCAGGTCGTCCGAGAGCGCGACGACAGCGCCGCCCGCGGGCGCGGGCGCGCTCAGCGTGACGGAGCCGGAGACGTTGCTGCCGCCAGAGACTAGATTGGGCGTGAGCGTCAGCGTCATCGGCATGATGGGGTTGACCGTGAATGCGGCGGTCGCCTGTGAGCTTCCGGCCTGGGCCGTGATCGTGCCCGTCTGCGCCGTGGTGACGGGTTGCGCCGTCGTGATGGTGAAGGTCGCCTGCTTCTGGCCTTCGGGGACGGTGACGGTGGCCGGGAGCGTGGTCGCGGCCAGGTCGTCGCTCAGGTTGATGACCGAGCCGCCGATGGGTGCGAACTCGCCGATGGTGACAGTACACTTCGCGGTCTTGCCGGCGACGACGGAAGTCGGCGCGACTGTGAGCGACGTGACGGCGCTGGGCGGCTGGTGGGCCACCTTGTACGGAGTGAAGATGACGGTCTGCGCGCCCGCCAGACTCTTCAGAGAAGTCTCGGAAGTGTGCGAGGCGATGTCGTAGGAGTCGGGCGAGCCGCCCGAAACGCCTACGACGGGCCAGAGCTTCTGGTTGCCCGTAGCCCCGTAGCGGAGCGTGATGGTGCCGTTGCGGTTCAGCTCTATCTCGAAGCTGACGGGGTTCTCGCCGCGCGTCGAGGTGGCCGAAACAGGCGTGTCGAAGGTGACGGCCTGCCAGCGGAAGATGATGCGGTTGGCGTCCGGCTTGACAACGTAGATGTCGTCGCTCGCGCGCCTGTCCGTGCGCAGGTCGTCCCAGAGCCCGGCGATCATCCTGTAAGCGTTGAGGCCGGCGACCGTGCTGCCGGCGTCATTGAGCCGCGGCCCGTCCTGGACGTAGAGCACGCCGTTGGTGGAGGCCCTGACTGAATAGACCTCCTTGCCGAAATATGTGCCGAACCACGGCAGACTGTAGTCCTTGTTAATGTCGTCGCCCTTGACGTAGAGCCGCGTGCCGCCGGTCGAGAGGGGCTGGGCCGCAGCCAGCGTGACGACGTACGGGTCGCTCGCCTCTTCGGTGACGGAGACGGGGACGGAGGTAACCGGCCCGGCGTTGCCGGCGTTGTCGAGCGCGCGAACGGAGATGAAGCCGCTCTGGTGGCGGTAGGGAATCTCGACGTTGAACTGCTCGGCGCTGCCGGCCGGGTCCGGGAACGGCGCGAGCAGCGCCCGCGCCTGCTCGAACTGCGCGGCCGTGGTCGGCTGCGTGTCGGAGAAGCGCACTTCGTAGACGGCCGCGCGCCCGATGGCCCCGTCGTCGCCGGGGGCCGTCCAGGTGAGTGTGAACTGGCGGCCGGTCACGGCCTTGGCCTTTAAGCCGCCGACAGCGGCGGGCGCGGTCGTGTCCTTCTCCGAGGCGTTTTGCAGAGCCCTGAACGCGTTCAGGCAGCGGCCGGTGATGGAGTCTAACGTGTAATAGGGGTCGCTCGGCGTCCCCAGCACATCGCCGCTGTACATCAGCGCCGAGCGTAGTCGCTTGACGGTGATGCTGGGGTTGGCTGCGCAGACGAGCGCGGCCGCGCCGGCGACGTGCGGCGCGGCCATAGAAGTCCCGCTGAAGAAGCTGTAAGTCCCGTTCGGCGTCGTGCTCAGAATCAAGTCGCCGGGCGCGGCCATGCCGACCGTGCGCGCGCCGTAGTTGGAGAAATAGGCTCGGCTGTCGGTGCTGTCCGTCGCCCCCACGGAGAGGACGTTCGGCGCGTTGTAGTTGGCCGGGTAAACTTGAACCGCGTCGTTGTCGCTGGTGTCGTTGCCCGCGGCGACGACGAAGAGGATGCCGGAGGCGTTGAGCGCGTTGATGGCGTCGAGTTCCGCCTGCGAGCGCCCGCCGCCGCCGTAGCTGTTATTGAGCACACGTATGTTCGCGCCCTGCGCGCCGCCCGTGCTCGCCCACTTGTCCTTCATCAGCTTGGCGTAGTTGTAGGCGCGCACCGTCACCAAGACGCTCGACGGGGCCATCCCCTCGCCATCATGGCCAAGGATTTTCAGAGACATCAAACTGACCTGCCAGTTGACGCCGGTGACGCCCACGCCGTTGTTGCCGACCGCGCCGATGGTTCCCGCGACGTGCGTGCCGTGAGAGTCCGTGTCGTCCGAAGGGTACGCGCCCGAGCCGTCGAAGACCGTCTTGTCGTTGTGGAAGAAGTCCCACCCGTTCACGTCGTCCACGTAGCCGTTCGCGTCGTCGTCGATGCCGTTATTAGCGACCTCGCCGGGGTTCTTCCAGACGTTGGCCGCCAGGTCAGGGTGCGTAACGTCAACGCCCTCGTCCACCACGCCGACGACCACGCTGCGGCTGCCGGTCGTGAGGCCCCAGGCGGATTCGGCGTCTATGTCCGCGCCGACCTTACCCGCCACACCGTTGCTCGCGGCCGACTGCCCGGTGTTCTTCAGGCCCCACAGCTCGCCGGAGCGCGGGTCGTTCGCGGTCAGGAGCTTGCGCCTGACGTAGTTCGGCTCGGCGTAGAGCACGTCGGGGCGACGCTTCAGGGCCTCTATGGCCCCGAGCGTGTCGTCGGCGGGGACGCGCACGAGGCGCAGGCCGCGGACGATCTCCGCGCCGTCAAAACGCTCCGTCCTCATGGGAACTCTGCGGCGGCCGATTGGCAGCTCCGCGCCCGGCTCGCTCTCGCTCGATTCGGCCGCCTCCTCGCTGCGGAAGCGGACGATGACCTCGCCTGGGACGAACTCCACGGGCGTACGTTTTTGGCCCACGGACTCCTGAAGCTGTGCGCGCGAGGCGGGCGCGAGGGCCGAGAACAGGAGGAACAGAACCAGGGACAGTGGGAGGGCGTAGACTCTTGCCCTGCGGGCACACTTCGACAAGAGCGAGGATGTTATTCCGATCATTTTCCTTCCAGGGAGCAGACTACTCTGCGCGTTAACTAAGACGTGCGGGGGACTGGGCTATGAAACTTACCGGCTTGCCGAAGCTCGGATCATCGTCGGGCACCCTTTGATGCGCAATGAGGCTTCCAGGTTTATTAATTCTGGCACATTTCCGAGGATATTGTCGGACTGGAATAGAATTTTTCCCCTCAAGTTTGCTCAGCCGATTTTGATGGAGAGCATGGAGACCGAGCCGCCGTCGAAGCCTTCGGCCGGGAAGCTGACCGCCTCGCCTTCCCTGCGCAACCCCATGACGTAGAGCAGCGGCAGGAAGTGGTCTGGCGTAGGGGCTGAGAGCTGCGCGTCGCGGCCGAGCGCTTCGTAGTTGACGAGCAACGGGTCGTCGCCCGCGGTCAACAGCGCGCGCGCGCGCGCCTCGAACCGCACGGCCCAGTCGAAAGGCTCTACCTCGTGACGGCCCCAGGCATAGGTGTGCAGGTTGTGGACGACGTTGCCGCTGCCGATAATCAGCACCCCTTCGTCGCGCAGTGGTCCCAAACGCTTCCCGATCTCGTAATGAAAGGCGGCCGGCTCCGTCTCGTCCATGCTGAGTTGCACGACGGGGACATCCGCCTCAGGGAAGACGTGGCAGAGCACGGACCACGTTCCGTGATCCAATCCCCAGCGCTCGTCCAGCGCGACCGGAGTTGGCGCAAGCAGGTCGCGCACGCGGCGTGCGAGCGCGGGGTCGCCAGGCGCGGGATACTTGACCTCATACAACTCGCGCGGGAAGCCGCCGAAGTCGTGAATCGTCCGCGGGCGCTCGACCGCCGTCACGGCCGTCCCAGGCAGATACCAGTGTGCGGACACGCAGAGGACGGCGCGCGGGCGCGGGATTTCGGCCCCGATGGCGGCCCACGCGCGCGTATAGTCGTTCTCGGCCAACGCGTTCAGCGGGTTGCCGTGCCCGAAGAAGATCGCCGGCATTGGCTCAGACATAAAAACTCCAGTGACGAGTGACGAGCGAAAGGCTTTCACTCGTCACTCGTCACTCTTAACTCACTATTACTTTATTCGCCGGCCGGCTTGGGCGCGGGCTTGAGGGCTTCGAGTTGCAGGTCGATGGTGACCTCGTTGCCGACGTCGAGGCCACCGCCATCGAGCGGCTTGCCCCAGGTGATGCCGTAGTCGCGGCGGTTGATGACGGTCTTGGCGTTGACGCCGAAGCGCGTGTTGCCCCAGGGGTCTTTGATCGCGCCCGTGATGGTGAACGGCAAAGAGACCTGCTTGGTCACGCCCTTGAGCGTGAAGTCGCCGTGGAGCACGCCGCCCATCTTGCCCTTGCGCTCGACGCGCGTGCTCTTGAAGGTCATCTCAGGATACTTCTCCACCTCGAAGAAGTCGGCCGTGCGCAGGTGCTTATCGCGCGGCTCGACGCCCGTGTCGATGCTCTCGACCTTGGCCGTGAACTCGACAGAGGATTTGGTGATGTCGGCGTCGTCGTAGCGAATCGTGCCGGTGAAATCCTTGAAGCGCCCCTCGACCCAGTTGATCTCCAGGTGGCGGATGGCAAAGCCGATGACGCTGTGCATGGGGTCAATCTTGTAGTCGCCCGAAGGAATTGGCACATAATTAACCTTGGCCGCCTTCTCCTGCGCCGCGGTCACCCAACTGGACGCGCCAGCGCCCGCGAGCGGGATTGCGACCAGCGCCGCCAGCGCCGTTGCCAGAACCGCGTTCCTCAAAACTTTCATTTCTCTCTCCTTAATTTTTCGTTGATAGTTTATTTGACATTACCTGTAGTAAGGACGCGCCTCGCGGCGCAGCAGTCTATCCAGGCTCCACTCGCCGCCGCCGGCCACGGAGAAGTAGAGGTAGACGAAGCAGTAGATCACCGCCAACTCGCCCCTATTCAGGATGGGCCAGAAGCCGCCCGGCGCGTGCGCCATGAAGTAAGCGACGGCCATCAGCCCTGACATGATGAAAGCCACCGGGCGCGTGAACAGCCCGACGAGCAGCAGCGCCCCGCCCACTAATTCCAGGATGCCGGAGATGCCGACCAGCGAGAACAACTGAAACGAGCCGTGCTCCTGCGGCGCGCCCACAGGGGCCGGCGGGAGCAGGACGCCGAAAACTTTTTGCAGGCCGTGCTGCAAGATTAGAAAGCCCGCGATGATCCGCAACACGCTCAACACGCGCGGACCCCACTTCGAGGCCAATGAATCCGAGTTAGCCATCTAGTAACCTCCAAGAGAAGCGATAAGTGACGAGTGATCTGCTTCTTCTTATCACTTATTATTGTTTCAATCCATTGCGCGAGGCGTCCAGGAGCCGGCTCAGGGTGGCGAGCTGTTTGTCCCCCAGGTGTCCGAGCTGCCGGCGGTGGCACTCGACGATGGGGCCGTCCAGCTCCGCCAGGATGCGCAGTCCGTCGCCTGTGATGCGCGTGGTGATGCGCCGGCGGTCTTTTGCCTCGCGCCCGCGCGAGATGAGCCCGCGCGCCTCCAGGCGGTCCAAAAGTCGCGTGATGTCCGAGTCCTTCGTCACCAGCCGCTCGCTAATCGTGCCGCAGCTCGCGCCCTCTGCTCCAGAACCACGCAGGATTCTGAGCACGTTGTACTGCGTCGGCGTCAACTCCACACGCTTCAAAGTCTCGTTGACGCCCCACCAGAGCGCCTCGGCCGTGTGCTGTATGTTGAGGTAGACCTCCTCCTCGCGGCTGGCGAAGGGCTTCGTCTGCTTCAACTCCTCGTGCAGCTTCGGAACCATGCCAGGCAATATAGTCGTTATAACGACTATTGTCAAGAGGAGATTTCGGGCGCGGAGAAAAAAGTTCGCGCGGGCGACCCTGAAGAAAGGGGCCGCCCGCGCGCCGGCAATGCTGAAGTGACTCCTGACGGGCGGCTAGATATCGCCGCCGCCGCCAGCCCTCAGCGCCAGGTCAAGGTAAGGGACGAGGGCGGGCGGCCGTGAGTTGTCCGCCTTCCCTGCCCCGCCGACAAACCACACGGCCGGGTCCATGAGGCTCTTATCGAGCGCAGCCGCCGTCCCCGAAGTGACCGTGATGGTGATGGGCGCCGAGGTCGTGCGCAGGCCGCCGTTGTCGGTCGCTATGGCCACGAGCTGGTATGTGCCGGGGTTCGTGACGCCCCAGTTCATGGCGTAGGGCGCGACCGTGTCCGTCCCGATGGAGATGCCATTCCTGTAGAACTGGACGCGCGTGATGGTCCCGTCCTTGTCCGAGGCCGTCGCGCTGAGCGCGATGGTCGCGGGAGACGTGACGGTCTTGCCCGCGGATGGGCTCGTCAGCGTGACGGTCGGCGCGCTGTTTTCTGACGTGGTGCTGAAGCTCGCGTCAATCTCGTCGGCGGTCAAATTGTTAAAGGTATGGCTCGGCGGCGTGAACGTGTAAGTCGTCGGAGCCGTGACCGTGTAGTTACCGCCCACGGGCAGCCCCCCAATGCCATAATAGCCGTACATGTTGGTGACGGCCGTGGCCGTCTTAGAGCCTGTGAGCGTGATCTTGATTCCGCTCATCCCGTCGCCGTCGCCATCCGTGACCTGCCCGCTGATGGCGACGGTCGTCGGCGCGGGGTCAACCAGGATGAAGGAGCCCTGAGAAGTCTTAGTCGCGCCGGTGCTGTCGGTCGCAACCGCGAAGAGATCGTGACTGCCCGCCGGGACGTTCTTCCAGACGAAGCTGTAGGGCGCTGTCGCGTCCGTGCCGATGATGACTTTGCCCGACGGCGAATTGGCGTAGAACTCAACCTTGCCGATCGGCCCTGCCGCGCTCGAAGCCACTGCCTCAACCGTGACGGTGGCCGGGGCCGTGAACCGCTCGCCGAAGCGCGGGCTGGTGACCATGACCGAGACGGGGCTTTCTCGCACGACACGGAAGGTGACGGTGGCGTCGGTGAAGCCCATGTAGTCCGTGCCGACGGAGGACGGGTCGAAGGTGTAGCCGGTCTTCGTCGGCGTGACCGTGTAGGCCCCCCCGGCCGGCAGGCCCGTGAACGCGAACTTGCCGTCCGCCCCCGTGGTGACCGTGCCAGTCTTCGAGCCGGCGAGCGTGACGGTCACGCCGCTCAAGGGCGTTGTGCCGTCTAGAACCTGACCCTGGTACGTGTTGAGCTTGTCGTTGACAGTGACGTTGACGGCGGGGCTCGTGCCGACGGCTTTGCCCAGGTCAACGGCCTTGGCGGTGAGTGCGAAGGAGCCCGCCGTCATCGGCCGCCACGAGAAGCCGTAAGGCGCGGTCGTGTCCCTGGCGATGTGCTCCGTGCCGGCGAAAAAGTCCACGTAGTCCACGGCCGTTGCGCCGCTGCCGGTGACGTTCGCGTTGACGGTGACGTTGTCGCCCGTGTTGTAGGTTGAGCCAGGGGCCGGGCTGGTCAGGGCGACGGTCGCCGGGACCGTGCTGCTGACGGTGATGGCGATTGCCTCGGCGTGGCCCCCCGCGCCTAGGTCGTCCCTGGCGATGGCCCCTATGACGTAGTTACCGCCGCCCACGTTCGTCCAGGTGGCGGAGTAGGGCGCGGTCGTGTCGGTCCCGATGATGACGGTCGCGCCCGTCGTCGTGTTGGCGTAGAACTGCACCTGCGTGACGGAGCCGTCCGCGTCCGAGGCGTCGGCCGTGACCGTGATGCTGGCCGGGGCCGTGAAGGTCGCGCTCTGAGCAGGGCTGGTGATGTTCACGACGGGCGCGGCGTTCGGCAGCACGTTGAAGTCCGCGACCTGATTGGCCGTGATGCTCGTGAAGGTGCGGCTTTCGGGCTCGAACCTGTAGCCAGGCTTGGACGGGGTGACCGTGTACGTGCCGGCGGGCAGCGCGCCGAACGAGTAAGCGTTCCCCGCGCCCGTCAGATTCGTCGTGCGGTTCTGCGCGCCGGTCAGCGTCATCGTCACGAGGCCATCAGACGGGGAGCCGCCGCTGACCGTGTCGGTGAGCTTGCCGCCGATGCTGTAGACGGTGGTGGCTTCGTTGGTGGAGCGGACGCGCATGGCGAAGGCGTCGTAGTAGCTAGACTCCGTGCCCCTGTTCTCCTTCGTCTGGAACGCGTTGGTCGTCACGGGAATCTGCGTCGCCTGCCCGGTCAGGTAAGCGCCGTAGGTCTCCGAGTAGACGACGTCGCGGCCGTCGCCCGTGCCGAGGTAAGTCGAGTAGACGAGAGCCGAGCCCTCCGCGTTGAGTTTCGTCAGGAAGATTTCCGCGCCGAGCGTCTTCGGCTGGATGGAATTCTTGACGGGGTAGTTGACGGACTTGGTCTGGCCCGTGATGTAAACGTTGCGCGCCTTGTCGAGCGTGATGGCGCGGCCGATGTCCTCCGCCGAGCCGCCGATGAAGGTGGAGTAGACGAGGATTGATCCGTCCGCGTTGAACTTGACGACGAAGGCGTCCGAGCCGCCGTTATACGTCACGTCGAAAGCGCCGGGCGTAGTGGGGAAAGCCGCGTTCTGCGTCTGCCCCGTGACGTAGGCATTGCCTTCGGGGTCAACGGCGATGCCGAAGGCGCGGTCAGAGGCCGGGCCGCCGCCCAGGAAGGTAGAGTAGACAAGCGCGCTCCCGAACGGATTCAGTTTGGTGACGAAAGCGTCATTGCCGCCGTTCGTCGTTTGGTGCGCGCCGGGCGTCACGGGGAAGGCGCTGGTAACCGCCCCGGTCGTGGGGGTGGTGACGCTGACCGCCCCGCCGGTGATGTAGCTGGCGCCGGCCGCGTCAATCGCTATGTCGTAGGCCGTGCCGGGGCCGACGAGCGTAGACCAATCGAGCGCGCCGGCCGCGGCGAACTTCGCCACGTAAGCGTGCGTTGGCTCAGTCGAGCAGCCGGCACAGGCGGAAGACGGTTTGTAAGCGCCGGGCGTTGTCGGGAAAGTCACGGAGCCCGCGCCCCCTGTCACGTAAGCCTCGCCGGTCGCGGCGTTGACCGCGATTCTCTCGCCTGTGTCGGAGCTGTCGCCGCCGAGATAAGTCGAATAGAGGATGGCCGAGCCGGTCGGGTTGAGCTTGACGACGAAGACGTCGTCAATGCCGCCGAAGGTGTCCTGGTAAGCGTTGACGAGCGGAAAGTCGTTGGTGCCTTTGTTGAGGACGGCCCCGCCGCCCGTCACGCCCGTGACGTAGGCGTTGCCTTTTGAGTCAACCGCAATCCCCTTGCCGATCTCGCCCGCGATGCCGCCGCCGAGGTAGGTCGAGTAGAGGGCGGACGTGCCAGACGCGTTGAGCTTCGTCACGAAGGCGTCGCTGTAATTGGCCGTGGTGCGACCTGGGTAAGGGCCGCGGGTCTTCTGCACGGCGCTCGCCGAGACGGGGAAATTGTCCGAAGCGGTCGTGCCGGTGACGTACGCCGCGCCGGTGGCGTCCACGGCGATGCCGTAGCCACTGTCGCTGTTGAGGCCGCCTAGGTAAGTCGAATAGACCAGCACGGGGTCTATGACGAGCGGGCTGTTCTTGTCGTAGTCGCCCACCTCGAACGCGACCTCGCGCCCGCCTTTCAGCACGTAAGCGGCCGCGACTTCGCGCCGCTCGCCGCTTTCAGTCTCCTGATAGGCGACGGGCCTGCGCTGCCGGACCTCGCCGCCGTCTGTGTGCAGCACCAGCTCGCCAGCCGAGTCAACTTCCAGACGGTCCACGCCCTCGAAGCCGAGCGCAATCGTGCGCGGCTCAGCGCCGGGCGCGACGACGAAGTCGTACTCAAGCTGCCGCTGGTTGCCGTAATAAACCAGATCGACGCCCGGATAGACGCCGCCGAACCGGACGCGCGCGTAAGCAGGCACGTCCGTGCGCCACTTCGCGGGGTCGTCGCCGATGAAGTAGTTGTTCGTACCGGCGAGTTGGTCGCGGCCGGCGACAGACGGTGTGCCATTGGACCGCAAAATCTTCATCCTGACCGCGGCCCGCTCGCCGCCTTTCGCGGAAGGCTTGTGCAGCGCGAGGACGGCTTCGTCAGCCGTCAAGAAGAGGCCGTAGCCGGCCCCGCGCGCCAGGAACTTGACGCCCGCGTCGGCCTGGCCCACGTTCTCGACGAAGCTGAGCGGCAGCTTGCCGTAAGCCTCGCCAACCTCGTCGCCTTTGGGCGCGCGCTCTGCCGGCGCAACCTCGACGCCGCTCGCGGCCGTCGTGAACGACGCTATTCGCGCGCTCGAATGATGTAGAAGAAACAGGGCCGCCAGGATGAGGACCGAGAATAAGAGCCGGGCACGGTACGCGGGACGAGGACTGCGGGACATGACAGAATTCTCCTGAAAAATGTTCGTTAAATTTCCACTCTGCACACAGGGGGACGGGCACACGCCGCTGTGACACACGTCACAGGCGGCGGCCGAAGCCCCCACCTACGAGCGGAAAATATTGATTACGGGAAATAGAGGATTTGTGAGAACTGAACCCCAGGCCCCCTCTTGTTCGGGCTAACAGTGCGCGCCCCTGAGCAAAAAATACACCGACGAAAACGGCTTTTTTCAAGACTATCGTCGGGGGAGGATTCTGATGCGCCGTGGGCCGCGCGAGTTGTCAGAATGGGCCAGTTTGGAGTTGAGTGTCTGGTGGGTAAGATTCACCGCAGAGACGCAGAGGACGCAGAGATTGCGCAGAGGCTTGAGTCAACTCTCTGCGCGTCCTCTGCGCTCTCTGCGTCTCTGCGGTGAGTCCGACGCATAGCACACTCAATCTCAAACTGTCCCACTACCTGCCTTCGCCTGACTCTCAGGCCATGAAACCTAAGTCGCGGGCTGCGAAGTTTTGCAGGGTTGGGAACAAGGTGTCCAGGTCCGGGCCGCTGGCCCCGAACCACCTCGCCAGCGTCGCGCCGTACTGCGAGAGCGAGGCGTTGGGCAGCATCACGCCGCGGTCGTCTGCGTAATCGTTATTCGTCGAGTTGAAATTGGCGTAGTTGGTCATCAGCGGGAACGTGCCGTACATCCGCCCACCGTTGACCGCGCCGCCCAGGATCAGGTGGTGATTGCCCCAGCCGTGGTCCGAGCCGCCGCCGCTCCAATTCAACGTGCGCCCGAAGTCGGACAGCGTGAAGGCCGTCACCTGCTGGTCGAGCTGCAACTGCACGGTCGCCGCGTAAAAAGCGTCGAGCGCATGACTGACCTGTGCCAATAATTCTCCCTGATCGTAGAGCTGCCCGCTGTGCGTGTCGAAGCTGCCGAGGCCGCAGAAGAAGACCTGCCGGCCCACGCCGAGTTGGGCGTTCAGACTGATGATGCGCGCGACCTCTCGCAGTTGCTCCCCGATGTGAGTTTGCGGAAACGGCTTGGTGAAGGTGACCGCGTCGGCGGCCGCCTTGAGCAGCGGGTTGAGCGCCCGCGCGTTGGCCATCACTTTATTCGCCGCGTCTATGATCGAATAGCCGCTGCTCGCCGAAACGATCTGTTGCTGCGCCGTGGAGCGCGCCTGCGCGGCCGCGTCCGGGTAAGCGTTCATGCCTGATTGATCCAGGTAGTTGCCCGGCTGCAAGCTCGTCCCAGGCACTACCGAGCCGGCGCAAAAGAGCGACTGGCCGTTCATAGAGATGGAGACGGGGAAATTGGTCCCGGCGTTGCTGGCCTGAAGCAGATCGAGCGTGCGCCCGCCCCAGCCCGTGCTGCCGCCAGCGCCGGGGACGCCCGTCTGCATCGTGACAATCTGGTCTGCGTGCGAGCGCAGGTTGAGCGGCAGCGGGAAGCTCGGATTCGAGAGGTCCGCATACTGCGTCGGCTGGACGAGGACGCCGACGTTAGCCAGGACAGCCATCCTCCCCTGATTGTAGAGCGTCCTCAGTTCCGGCATACGGTGGTGCAGGCCGAACGCCCCCTGCGCCGGGTCGTTGATGGCGAGTAGTTGATTCGACTGTAAAGCCAAGGCCCCGCGGGCCGTCCTGTACGCGCTGTACTGCTGGCTGGCGAGCGGCACGACCATGTTGTGGCCGTCGTTGCCGCCGAACATGAAGAGACAGACCAAAGCTTTATAGTCCTCCGGCGCTTGCGGCGCGGCCAGAGTCTGTCTGAATTGTCCGAGCCCGGCGAGCATCCCGAAGGCCGCGCCGAGTTTGATAAATTCCCGCCGTGAAATCTCGTTTTCTGTCCTCATCTCGTTCCTCGTCAGTGTTGCACCAAATACTCGCCAGACATCACAGTCAGGTAGAGCGCAGTCAGGGCGCGCGCGTTCCTGTCATACTGCGTGGGCAGCGCCTTCGTAATCGCCGCGCGGAGTTGTGGCGACATACGGCCGAAGAGCAGCGTCTTGTCCACGGTGTTGAGCAGGGTGGTGGTGGCGCTCGCGGCGTTGACGAAAGGTTGCAGCGCCGGGTTGATCGGCCACGGCTCGGCCATCAGCCAGTAGAAGAAGTTGCCGCGGTTGACCGCTTCGCTCGCGGAATAGATCTGAAACTCAGGCCCGAAGAGCGGGGACTTCGGAACGTGGTAATACGGCGAGTAGTGGCCGAAGACCGACGGCGCATCCAACATCCCCTCGTTCATGTCGTAGAAGAGCCACGCGAACTGTGACGCGGGGCCGAGGTCCAGCTTGAGCGCGCGGCCGAGCGCGATGGTGTGCTGCATAGGCGTTCGCAGCCGCCCGAAATTGGCCGGCGGCGTGTCGTTGCGCGCCTCCGGGTCCATGATGACCGCGCGAACGACCGCTTGCATGTCGCCACGCACGCCCTGCCCGTTGTCGTTGAAGTGTGCGGCGACACGCGCGATGTAAGCGGGGCTCG
This sequence comes from uncultured Acidobacteriota bacterium, assembly GCA_963848875.1. Taxonomy (GTDB): domain Bacteria; phylum Acidobacteriota; class Blastocatellia; order Pyrinomonadales; family Pyrinomonadaceae; genus QHXM01. The sequence goes on along the minus strand of CAWKFJ010000003.1, from coordinate 593,521 downwards.
GGTTGCTCGTCACCAAGGCTCGAATCAGTCGCGTGGCGACGAACGGCCCCACGTTCGGGTGATTGAAAATGATGTCTATCGCGCCGTCCAGGTCGAGGCGCGCGTTGCGGCCCGACGGGAGCGTCTGACCCAGGATTTTCTTTAACGTGGTGTTGTGCCTGCCTGGGACAGGAATCATCGGCCCCGGATAGAAGTCCCAGTTACCGCCCGAGCCGGTCGTCCCGGCGGCGTTGCTGTAAGTCCAGCCCGTCAGCGCCTTCGCCAGTTGCTTCACGTCCGTTTCCGTGTAAGCCGGGATGGGCTGTTTGGCCGCGTCGAGTTGAAGCGAGCCGTCCGCGTTGAGCTTGTAGACGCCCATCGAGAACAACTGCATCACTTCACGCGGGTAGTTCTCGTTGGCCGCGCCGCCGTCCACGCCGCTGTTCACCAAGTCCAGATACTTGCCCATCGAAGCGTCTATGGTGAGTTCCTTGAGGAGCGTGCGGTAGTTGCCGAAGGCGTTGCGGCTGAGTAACTGGAGCCAGGGGATCAGCTCGTTGCCTTCGGTGTTCTTGTTCCTGGACACGACGATGAACTCGCTGAGGGCAAAGATCACGCGCTGCCGCAGTTGATCCTGCCCCTTCGCGGCGTTGTCAAAGAAAGCGTCCACAGCGTCCGACGTGGAGGCCGTGGGCGACGACGGCCACGGCGATTCAGGCATGATGAACTGCTCATCGAGGAAGGCTTTGATCCCGATTTGTTGCAAGCGCGCCGTAGACTCTGTGGTCGGCCCGAAGCTGGTCTGGTCTAGGAACCTGCCGTACGTCACCTCCACAGGGTTCTTGACGTAAGCGGGCACGGACCCCTGCGTCACTCCGTTGGCGCTGCTGGTGGCGCTCACGTTGACCGTGCCGCCCGGCGGGCTCACCTTCGGAGCGGTGTACAGACCGCTGCTGTTGATTGTGCCAATATTCGCGTTACCGCCGGCGACGTTATTGACCTTCCAGGTGACGCCTTGATTGGTGGTCCCCGTGACGGTCGCCTGATACTGTTGTTTAGCGCCCGCCTGTATCTTGGCCCCGCGTGGCGCGACCGCGACGACAACGTCCGAGGACACGGTCACGTACATGGGGGCCGAGACCGCTCCCGCTCCGGGGTTCGCAACTTTGAGAGTGATGTTGCCGGTCTTCGTGGCTGTCCCGGTCGCCGTCAGTTGGCCTGCGTTGACGAATTTCGTCGTCAGCGACACTCCATTCCAGAGCACCTGCGCGCCGCTCACAAACTTGCTTCCGTTGACCGTTAAACTAAAAGGGCCGAGCGGCAGGGCGTTGGGAGCGACTGAAGTGATGAGGGGGACCTGATTCCGCACCGTCACCGTGGCGGAGGCCGTGGCGGCGGGGTTGGCGGAGCTGACCACCTTGACAGTGACCACGCCTCCGGGAGGAGTCGCGGCCGGCGCGGTGTACTTGCCTTGATTGTCGACTGTGCCCACCGAGGCATTCCCGCCGACGATGTCATTGACTCGCCAGCTCACGGCCGTGTTGGCGTCGCCAGTGACTCGCGCTATGAACTGCTTTTGGCTGCCGGTTGTGAGCGTGACCGCGGTCGGACTGATGGTGACGCTCGCGGCCATCAAGGGCGCGGGGAAGGCCGGGACCGCGGCCATCATCCAGACCAACAAACCGGCCACTGCTCTCTGTAAGAATCTTGTGCGCACGCTTATTCTCCTCGACCACTTGTCCGGCAATCGGACAAGACCGCAGATTAGAAAAGTGCTCTGCCTGGTAACTGTCTGGTGAGAGAAGGGGCGGTTTAGAACAATAATGAGACTAACGATTCAAGGGCCTTCCCGTCAATAACTTTTTTCGGCCGGGAATGTCTAAGAGGATACGGCGGAGGGACTGTTATCGCTTCGACAAGTTGATAAGAGCATTCTGGTACTCCGAGACTGAAAGCAAAACTGAAGGCCACAAGGGCGCCTGACCCGACAACACCTCACGCGCCTTCAGCCCGTAGATGGCGCTATTGATATTATTGTCAGGGTTGGCAGCGCCGCCGCCCAGCTCGTTCGCATCTATTCCAAGCCCCTCAACCCTCCCATCCACCAGGGCGTAGATGACCACGTTTGCCGTGCGAATCTCATTCTCCTTCTCCGGGGTCAGTACACCCACAGGGCCTGCGAATCCGGCCATCTCTTCCTTAAATACGAAGTTCCCTTTCTGAAATTCATCAATCGCTTTATCACTCATGAACAGGATGATGATGTCTGGCTTCTTGCGCCCCTTCCATTTTAAGTCGGGGATTTTAGGCGCTCCGAAGCCGTAGTAGGCCGGTGGACTCCAACCGCCGGGCAAGCGGCTGCAAATAACGCCGTAGGCAAGCCTTGAGTTCGGCATCACGAAGCTGATCCGATCAAGATCAGGGAACACGCCGACGGCCCGTGCCCTGTCGAAAAGCTCGCGCGGGATGGTGTCGGGTATGTTGACCACGGAACTTAAAACTCGGGCGGCAACGCCTGATCGTTTCGCCGCATTGTCTAGTTTTGATTTATCAATCTTTTGCGCGTATGTCGCTAACGGTAAAAGAAGTATACAGAGAAACGTAGACAGCAAAATGGTGAGCGGGATTCTGGAAGAAGCAAGTAGCCGTTCCATTTAACCTCCGAAATTCGTTACACGTTTCCAACAAAGACCTAACGCTTGAACTAACCCGCGCCGAGCGCAGGCATTCAACTTTCGACGCGAGGAAGCATCATGAAAAGAGTGCTATCGAGGCGTCGGGTTGAATGAGTTGTTCGGCTGCCCATGATGGTAACCAATCAACGCTCGCACACCATCTTGAAAGAAACCACTCAACATGCGCCATGCCGCTTCCAGTATAGTACGAACCGCGGCGACGCAACGTGAGAAGGAAGCATTCAACCGAACTGACAAAGAGCCACGCGGCGTGCGAGAGCGACAAGTCTTCGGCTGGGGTTGCAAATTCAACGCGAGCAACTGCACGCGCCATCTAAGCTTCACCCAAGATTACCTGTGGTTTTCAGCGTATCAATATCGCGGGCGAACTGATCAATATTCTCAACGACGAGTTGTGCATTAGACGCCTCCGTTGCGCCAACCTTTTCAGGCCTCAAGCCGGGGAGTATCCGCTGTCCCTTAGTCCCTTTAAAAGCTGGCTGTGTGGTAGCGAAGGTTGTATTGGGAAATTCGAGCATCAGCCGTTGGAGTTTATCTCTGGTCGCAGCCCCGACGAGCACAAATTCGAGAGGTCTTTCAATATCCCTAACGATGGTCTTCAAGTGGCTGACCATGCGGTCGAACGCGGTTTGCTGCTTATAGCTATGGGCGAGCACTGCTACTTTAGTCACATCGCGGCGCGTGTGCAGCCATTTAATGATGCTATCGTAGTCGCGCTCGCTCTGCGGATTGAAAAACAAAAAAGGGATACAGGGAACGCCGAGCGAGCTGAAGATGTCGTTGGTTCTAAAGTTTCGCTCCTGATTATAGATTTGGTCGCTGCGCGGGTTGTCCTCATAGACGGAGTATGTGGTGCTGGTGACGAACTCAAAATTGAGCGAGAAAATTCTCTCCCACAGGTATCGAACTTCCGACAGAATCCATGCCTTCTCGATTAATTTGTCTGTGGCTGTCTGGAACAGCGCGAGCCGCGCCTCCGGTGGAAGTCGAAGCCCTTTGCGGAGGCTACCCGGCGTTGCATAACGAGGGCTGCCATTGTCATTTAACAACGTCTTCAGGTAGACGCCATAGAGCCTGTCGGGCGGGAGTTCAAGTTCGCGCGGCATACCAGATATGAGAACCGGGATGAAGGAGGGTAAGGTCAGGATGTCGTGGCGGGCGAGCGGAGACTCTATCTCTTCTTGATCGTGCAGGTAGTTGTAATACTGCTTGATACGTTCGCTGTCATAGCAGCCAATCACGGAAGGGTCGCGCATGGTCAACGACTCCTCGGTGATCGCGCCCTCGCACCTGTCCTCCCGCATGTATGGGCAGTCGTCGCACGCAGGCGCTTTAAGCGTCCCAGGTAGTACCAACTGAAACGACAACATCTCCGGTGTCAGCACGTCCCTTCATCACTTGATACAGAGTTTGACTCGAACGTCGCTATCCGTCTTCTTAATCACGAAGCCACTTGGACTCCCACCGCCGCGCTTGTTCAACTCCGCGATAATGGACTGGGCCATTTGTGCGGGAGCCTCGCCGAGCGTGCCGATTCCGGCATGAACTATTACGTTTGACCCAGCGACCTCGCCTGAGACAGGCATCCCGGCTCCGGCTTTTCGGGCGTTGGCCGTAGGACGCACCAATCCGAACGTCCTGCACCATGCGCCTGCCGTCGGACCATTTCCACCGCCACCACCGCCACCACCGCCACCGCCACCGCCACCGCCGCCCCCACCCGTTCCACGCGTTGTGGGAACGCCAATTCTCCCCCCACCTCTGCTCTTAGGTCGTTTGCCTGAACCCATCTCTGCCTCCTCGCGCGCGTTCGCGGCTAATAAACCAGCCATCTCAACCAGCGACACTGCTGATAGCGATGATAGATTATATTCCATTTAGATAGCGTCAAAAAGCTATTTTCCCCTTCACCTTTGTGCTAAGAGGAGTATCATCACACGCATCCGACAGGGACGCTCAACCTTAACTTCGCTAGCAAGCCATGCAGGGTTCCGAATTACGTCAACTGGCCAGAAGCCAGCTATTTTCTAACGCCTCTCTAGCTTCAGGTATTAGGGGCAACAAGGTCTTCAGGCGGTTGTTCCTTGCCACCAATAGAATGACCCCAATGTTGAAGGCTTTGAGGTTCTGCTGATACTTCAGATTTTGGTCAACCGTGAGGAAGACATCGAACTCCGCTTCAGCTAGCGTCAAGAGTTGTCCATTCTTGACGCCTGACCAACCTCTCTCTGTCACCGTGCGAACTTCATGTTCCGGCAATTCTCGCCTTAATTTGCGCGGCACACACTCGTCAAGCAGCACTTTCATATTCTTGCGCCAAGAATGTTTCCTTCATTTTCTCAAGAACTTTGATGGCGTGCTCTCTGCTCACAGCAGGAAAATCATCAAGAAACTCATCAAGGGTATCGCCTTCTTCAAGATAATCGAATAAGGTTTGGACAGGAACACGAGTGCCCGCGAAAACGGGTGTGCCGCCAAGAATGTCATCAGAGCGATTGATCAGATCAGTCATGACTCACCACCTCATGCCTGAATCATATCAGAATCTTGTGGCTTCGGAATAGAACAGGAGGCTAACGCTCGAATTCACCGGGCGGGAATCAACCGCATCGTGCGGCAAGTTGACGATGAAAGGTATGCTGATTCCGCTCCGGTTGAATGAGTTGTTAGGCTGCAACGATTATTTAACTTCTTTGAGGAAATCTTCTATCTCAATCTCTGCATCACGGAGCGCGCCTTTTAATGTGAAGCGATCAACTTCATCATGGAATGGGAAAACAATTACTCTCCCATCGGCATGTTTCATCTTCACATGGCTACCTTTCCGATGTACTTCGACAAAACCAAGGCGTGTCAAAGCCGCTAAGACTTGCCGCCCCGAGAGCAAAGGTAATTTCATACCATTAGCTCAACGATTTCTTGATCTTCTGCTAACTCAGTAGCTTCGGGTTCTAAATACAAATCTATCGCCTCACGAATATTTTCAAGAGCTTCCTCTTTGGTTTTACCCTGTGACCAACAGCTTTTGAGAGCTGGGACATGAGCTACGAAATAACCATCTTCGCCAGGCTCAACTATAACTTTGATGTTCATACGCGCTCCATATAAATTGAATCCTAGATTCTTAGATATAGATTAGTGAGTTTCATTGGGACGGTCAACTAGCAGCCTAACAACATAGCCTCGCGCATGAAAGCCGCGCTATTCGCGCTCCGGTTCAATGAGTGGTTAGATGGCGGCTGTCATTGTCACTTTCAACGCGATTACTTTATTTTCCATTTAGATGACTGCGTATCCATCGCTCTACTCCTTCTGCGCTTTCATTCACTGTAATCTCTGACGTGTTTAGCAAAGTCATCGGCGGCTGTGTGCTCTGTGCGTTTTGTATTAGCCAACGATTGAACGCGGTATGCTCCTTAATGTATTCATCCTTGAATGAGTCACGCCATGCAGGACGGTTTCGTAACCGCGCCGCAAGAATCTCGTCTTCGCAGATTAACGCTAGATAATGAATGTGTGAAAAGTATCGGCGCTCAATACACGATTCAAACTGAGCAGGAATTCCCGCCCCGCACAAAAGCACAGGCTTGCCGGCTTGAGAGATATTCTTGCAGACACGCAGCCACGTTTCTCGATAATTGCGGTAATCGGTTGCGGGTTGATTGAATTCATCGCGCCATAGAATATCACTCTCCATCACCACAAATCCCATTACTTTAGCCGCGAGAGCAAGACCCGTGGTTGTTTTGCCCACACCACTAGCGCCTGTCAGAACAAAGAGCGGCAAACGGATAAATTTGTGTTGAAAGTTGCAGTTCGGGCAAATGGCATACGCTCCTTCCGGCACAATTATTTTGTCAGCGCGATATTCTCCGCAGTTGGGACAAACATTGAACATGATCTACCTTCTATTGGATGAAAGCCATCGCCAGTCGGCTTGATCCTTGGTTGGGACTAGTGGCCACACCATTGAGATTCACAAGGGACTCCATCCCCGTCGCCGTCCATTTCTGTTCCGGGACAATTCTTGAGATAGAAGGTGGCTTCTGCACACGAAGACATCTGGGAACAGCGTGTCTTGCCTTGACAACGAAACTTCGTCTGGCTTGGCTCTTGAGACGTTCGCTCACAAGCGCAAACCGAAGCTATGAGGCAGGCACAGATAAGTAGAAAACGTCTGTTCATAGTGTTAAGCCCAACGCCCGAAATTAACCGGGCGCGCATTCAATGGAGGGACGGACAAGTTGACGATGAAAGGCAAGTTAACTCGCGCTCCGGTTGAAGGAGTTGTGAGGCGCAGCTCCGATGAACTCAATAGCTAAATGAAAAGGGCGAAGATTGCAGACTCGCCCTTTCCCCAATACTTGTTTTGAACCGGGTTAGCTCTGTGGTTTTGCAAACACGTCGCCGCCCTCAAAGTCTATAAACACAAATGGCTCATCACCCACAACCCAGGCGTCATGACCTGCTGGAATCACTCCCACATCGCCAGCCCTCCATTCCAGTTCTGTGCCATCATCCATTCGCATCTTCATGCGCCCGGAAACGACGTACCATTTGTGTGAGACCTGACAACTTTCACCTCCGACGACCGGCTTAACGCACTCAGACCATGTCCATCCCGGCTCGAAAGTCGCACGCATCAGGGTGACGCCGTTGACTTCCACGATTTCAGCACGCCCCTTCTCGAACGGACGGGTTTCATCTGGGTTATCGAAGTTCTGTCTAATATCTGTTGCGTTGTCTGCTGCCATTCAATTCGCCTCCGATGTTATTAGAGCATTGCTCGTCAAGCTTACTGCTTCTATCGCAAACTATCTGTTTCGTCAACCCTGCGTCTTCCAATCCGCAGTCCGAAATCCGCCCCGCCCGCAATTGGCCCACGGGGCGGATTTCTGCTCTAATACGGGCTTGATGAAACGTAAAGTTAAATTCCTAGGGCTGGGCCTGCTGCTCCTTCTGGTCGCGGCCGGCGGCTTCCTCTTCTGGGCCTACAGGGAGCTGAACACGGCGGTCGCGCACGCGAAGGCCGACACCTACATTGAGATTCCGCGCGGGCTCTCGCCGTCGCAAATCGTCCACAAGCTCGCAGGCGAGGGCGTGCTGGCGCGCGAGTGGCCGCTGCTGGTCTACATGAAGCTGACGGGCGCGGGCTCTCGCCTCAAGGCCGGCGAGTACCGCTTCTCTTCACCCATCTCGCCGCTCGGCGTCCTCAAGAAGTTGGAAGAAGGCGAAGAGCGCCTGAGCCGCTTCACCGTCATAGAGGGCTGGTCGCGCTTCGAGATCGCCGCCGCGATGACCCGCGTCCCAGAGCTGAAGCTCGAAACGGCCGACCAGGCCCTCACACTGATGAACGACACGAGCGCCATCCGCGACCTGGACCCTGAGGCTAAGAACCTGGAAGGCTATCTCTACCCAGACACCTACAACTTCCCGCCGGACGCGACGCCGACTTCGATGGTCGCCGCGATGGTCAAACGCTTCCGCCAGCAGTGGAAGCCCGAATGGACCGACGCGGCGCGCAGGTTGGGTCTCTCGCCGCGCCAGGTCTTGACCGTCGCCTCGCTCGTCGAAACGGAGTCGAAGCTCAAGGAGGAGCGCGCGGTCGTCGCCTCCGTCATCTACAACCGCCTCAAGAAGCAGATGGCGCTCGGCATAGACTCGTCCGTCATCTACGCGGCGAAGCTCGCCGGGAAGTGGAAGAACGACGGGAAGGTTTACCGCAGCGACCTTGAGCGCCAGTCGCCCTACAACACGCGGCTCAACGCGGGGCTCCCGCCCGGCCCCATCGCCTCGCCCAGTCTCAGCTCTATTCAGGCCGCGCTCAACCCGGCCGAGACCGACTACCTCTACTATGTGCGCGAGCCCGCGCGCGACGACGGCGCGCACAATTTTTATAACAACGCTGCCGACTTCGAGCGCGGCGTCCAGGCCCTGCGCGAGTGGGAACGCCAGCGCGACGCGGAAAAGCAATGATGAATGCGGAGTGATGAATGATGAATTAAAAACAGGTTGTCTTTCATTCATCATTCATCATTCCGCATTCATCATTCCTTCTTGAATTTGCCCGTTGGTTGCTTTATGCTCCGAGGCGTCTTCAGAATTTTCAGGCGGAAATTTTTCCGCGGCGTAGTGTTGCAGTAAACAAAGGCGGCAGCAAGTGAAAAGAATCATCGCCATCATGTTCGTTATGGCCCTGGCCTCGGCGAGCGCGTTCGCTCAGCAGGAGAAGGGCGTTGACACTCAGAACCAGCGCGTGCGCGACTCCGGCAACAACCGCACCCCCGCGGACAACGGGACGAAGCAGGACAACGGCTCGGGGCGCGGGATGGACTTCGGCAAGGGGCGCACGCCGGTAGCTCCGCCGGTCCCCAACCCTTACCGCTTCGCCGTGCGCCGCGACGCCGTCGTCAAGGCCGTCGAAGACGCCATCCGCGAGCGCAAGCTCGTCCTGGACACGGCCGCCTCCAAGCCCGACGAGGGAATCCTGATCAGCCAGCCCTACACTTTCGCCAAGGGCGCGGTCGTCGCCACGTCTGAGATAGGCCGCTACGCGCAGCTCACCGAGGCGCAGTCGCGCGGGTGGACGCGCGGCCGCTACACGCTGATCGTGGAAATCCAGCCGATTGATGGCAACAACACCAACGTCGCCGTCAACGTCAAGGTCGAGGGCCGCAGCGACGGCGCTTCCGGCGCGGAGTGGGTGACGATGAGAAGCACGGGCATGGCCGAGGAAGAGTTCCTGAGCAAGCTCGTAGAGGATTTGACGGGCGCGCCGCCGCCCGGACACGAGCCCTCGACAGAGCCCTGAGAGCCTTGCTCTCAGCAACCGTCAACCCGCGCTTTTGAGACTTATCTCCCCGCGCCTCCCCGTGCGCCTCAAAGCCCCAGAGGATTTTTAAGATGATTACTCCAGACAGTACGGGCGACAACTTCACGGAAGCCGGCGGCTCCGACATCAAGCGGGACCGCTCGCCCGTCATCAAGATCGTCTCCATCTTGCTGGCCGTCGCCGTGACGGCCACGCTGCTGATAGGCTTCCTGGTCTGGCGCAAGCGCCACGAGGAGAGCGTCGGCGTACAAGCCCCTGCGCAGCCCAGGCAGGCCGCCAAGGCCGCCCTCCCGACCAAGGTGCAAATCTACGTAGACGAGGCCGTGCGCAAAGGCCCGGAGGCGCTCATCGGCGGCACCGTCCACAACATCTCCGACGAGAATCTGACGAACCTCTCGGTCGAGATTGAACTGAGCCACCGCAAAGACTCTGGCACGGAGACGCGCGTCCTGGAAGTGGAGCCGAAGGAGCTGGCCCCGGACCAGAAGGGTCGCTACACGCTGGCCATCACCGGCGACTACCGCAGCTTCAAACTGCTGCGCATCAAGTCCGGCCCTGACTCCCAGGAGATAGGCTTCAAGCCGGCGCAGGGCAAAGAGCGCCCCACCGAGCGCCCGCCCGAGACCCGGACCATCATCGTCAACCGTCCGGCCCCGTCGAAACAGGGCGAGGAGTTCATCAACACGCCGGACAACCCCTCGAAGGTTCCGTAAGCAGGCCGAACCATCTCAAACCGCAGTCTGACGGACGGGTCCGGGCAACCAATGTTTCGGCCCCGACCGTCACAGGACTGTGCTGTTGACAAGCTTGATGCGTTCGGAGCGTTTCCGCTACAATTCGGCCGTAATGACTCGGAATTTTCCCGTACGGCTCATCCAAGGTGACTCGATGCTCATCCTTCGCACACTTCTCTTAATGGCCCTCGTGGCGTGCGCCGCGGCGGCCGTGCGCGCTCAACAGCCCAGGCCGCTCGACAACTCCAACGCCGATGTCGGCGCGGACAAGGCGCGCCCAGACCGGCGCCGCTCAAGGATCATGGTCGGCACGCCCGAAGACGAGATGATCGCGCGCCAGGATATCAAGGCCCTTGAGAAGGACTACCAGGAGAACATAGAGCGTGCGCGCGAGGCCGCGCAGCTCAGCACGGAACTCCGCGACGCCTACCTGCACAACAAGGCTTTCGGGCGCACAGAGCAGAAGAAGCTGGAACGCCTGGAGAAGCTCGCGCGCAAGATTCGCAGCGAGGCCGGCGGCTCCGACGGCGACGTGACGATTGAGGACGTGCCCTCGCAGATCGAGCCTGCGCTCGCGCGCCTCGCCGAAGTCTCCGACAAGGTGCGCAAAGGGGTCGAGAAGACGCCGCGCCAGGTCGTTTCGGCTTCCGTCATCGAGCAGTCCAACGAGCTACTCGAAATCATTCGCTACGTCCGCGGCTTCACGCGCTAGGCTGTCTCCAGATGATCTCAACCCGCAGACCTTTCCTTTACAGGCCCGCCTCGCTGCTGGCCCTCCTGCTCATCCTGTCAATCCCGGCGCTCGCGCAGGACAACGGCGACGACGGCGACGTGGTGCGCGTCAACACGGATCTGGTCGTCGTCAACGTCACGGTGACGGACGGCGCGGGCAAGTACGTCCGCGGACTCAAGCGCGACGACTTCAAGCTCGCGGAGGACGGGCGCGCGCAGACGATCTCGACTTTCGGCGCGGAAGAGACGCCGTTCGCCGCGGCCGTGCTGCTGGATTTCTCCGGGAGCATGGACAAGCGCGTCTCGATGGCGCGCGCCGCCGCAATCCGTTTCCTGGACGGGCTGCGCGAGGAGGACGTGGCGGCCGTCTACCGCTTCGATTCCAGGGTCGAGCAGTTGCAGGATTATTCGGCGAGCCGCGACCTGGCTCCGCTCACCTTCGGGATGAGCGCCAGGGGGATGACGGCGCTCAACGACGCGGTCATGCGCGCGGCCGAAGACCTCTCGCAACGCCCGGAGAAGCGACGCGCCATCGTCGTGCTCTCGGACGGCTACGATAACCAAAGCTCCGCCTCCATGGAGAAGGCCCTGGCGGCGGCGGCCGCCGCGGGCGTGACCATCTACACCGTTGACATGATGCCTGAGAACGCGCGGGCCGAGGTGCGCGCGCAAGCCTCTGGCCTCCTTCGCAATTTCGCAAGCAAGAGCGGCGGCCGCTACATACGCACCCCCGGCGGGCAGGCGCTGCGCGAAGCCTTCGCGAGCATCATAGAGGAGCTGGGCAACCAGTACACGCTCGCCTACAGGCCGACGAACCGCGCGCGCGACGGGCGCTGGCGCAGCATCGAAATCAAGCTGAGCCGCGAGCAGATGAACGCTCGCTCGCGTCAGGGCTATCGCGCGCCCAAGGGCTGACCATTTTCCCCCTCCCGGTTTTCAATTCCCACTCTGACGAAAAAAAAGGCGAGGGGGACTGCCTTCGCGCCTTCGCTGCGCGCGGCAGTCCCCCTCGTCGAGCACTCCCTTCGGGGGGAGTTCTCTACTGGTTATTTACTGGCGCTTGTAAAGCACCTTGACGGTCTTGGCGACGCCGCTGTTAATCGTCCCCAGACTGTAGGAGACGCGGCCGACGAAGTCGCCCGGGCCGACGGGGGAAGCCAGGCTGGCCTGATTCGTGATAGACGGAACCCAACCGGCGAACGTGTGGATCGCCGTCGAGTGTGGGATGTTGAACGAGATGGCCGTCAGGGAGAGGTTGTCGAGGCTCGCGTCCTGGCCCGCCACCGCGTCTATGGTGCGCGAGTACCTGTCGTCGGCGATGTCGCCGTCCAGGTCGCCGTCGAAGTAACGGTCGATGCGGACGCTCGGGTAGTTGAAGATGGTGAGGTTGCGGAGCGTCATCGTCACCGTGAGTTCGTGGTTGATGGCGTTGCGCGAGAAGGTCTGAGTCAGTCGCCAGATGCCGTCGCAGGTGTCGCGGGTCAGCGTCGTGCCGGCGGCACTCAGCCCTGTCTCGAAGACAACGGGGCTCCAGGAGCGTATGTTGCCGGCGCAGCCCACGCTCTCTAAGGCCCCCGAGTCGAAGTAGCGGATGACGCCTATGTTAGTGTTCATGCTGACGGCGTAGCCTTCTCCGATGGCCCCTATCGCGAGGTGCTCGAAGCCTGCGGGCGATTGGAGGCTGACGATGTTGCCGTGGCTGCTAATCGTCCACCTGAAGAGGGTCAAGCCCGCCCCGGCCGAGAAAGTTCTGAAGGGTACGGCCGAGGACGGCTCGCCGCCTGCGAGGGCGGCCTTGTCCGGTGAGGTCTGTTTCGCGCCGTCTTCGAGCGGCGTGTAGCCGTCGCGTAGGTTCAGTTCCTGGACAGCGGCGTTCGGGCCGTCGCCGCTGGCGGGAGCGGGGGCGTTCTGGGCGAGAGCTAAACTGCACGTCATAACGATCAAGAGTGCCGCAGCACTCAAGGTGAGTTTGTGCGATTTCATTTTTTAATCTACTCCTTCGAGGTCATTGGTGAATGGCTGTTTCGATGTAGGTGAAGTCTCACAGCCAACCGGACCTCCGGGGGCCGAGCAAATCAAACTTGCCTGGGCGGCCATCGGGGGTGATGGTGTAGCGAGGTGGGTGTCTGAAAGATCAGCGGGTGAGCGCGACCTGCGTGGTGGTCAGCCCTGCGTGTTCTTACCCGTTTACAACCCGAAGCGAGGCGACGCTTGGGATAGAAGCAACGTTGGGGCCGCGCCAGCCGGTCGGCCGCATTGATGGCGGCCGCTTACTTTTTTACGACCCTAAAAGCGAGGCGTCGCACCAATTGCCGACGCGGCCCGCTGCTCCTGCGCTAACCCGCGCGGGCGTAACGACGCCCGGCGGTCAGGAAGTGTGCCTTGTTGTTCACACCGGCCGGGTTGTATGTCGCAAGTTGTGGACACGCGGCGCGGGGTGACTTCAAACATCCGTCCTGAACTACCGACGCTTCAGTCATGTATGACCGTCGGCGGCAAAACATTTCTCAGGAGCGGACGCAGGGCGTGTCGTGTGGGTCGTCGGAGTGGCGCGCGTGAGTTTTCTTAGATGCTCGTCTCGCTGCGAGCCTTCTCGCGGTGACGGTCTAATGCGAGTTCGACGAGGCGGTCGAGGACGCGCGGGAAGGGGAGCCCGGAAGCCTCCCACATCTTGGGGAAGCCGGAGACGTCGGTCAGTCCGGGGATGGTGTTCAACTCGTTGACCAGCAGCTCGCGCGTGTCGCGGCGCAGGAAAAAGTCCACGCGGGCGAATCCGGCGCAGTCGAGCGTCTGGAAGGCGCTGACGGCGAGGCGGCGGACGCGGTTCGTCAAAGCTTTAGGGAGCGGGGCCGGAACGACGAACTCGACGTGCCCCGTGCCCGAATACTTTTCGGTGTAATCCAGAAAGGCGGCCGCAGGGTCTTTCACGATGTACTCGCCGGGCAGGCTCGCCTCAGGCTTCTCGTTGCCGATGACGGCGCACTCTATCTCGCGCGCGTCCAGTCCCTCCTCGACGATGATCTTCCGGTCGTAGCGCGCCGCCAAATCTATCGCCCGTGCGAGAGAGCTTTTGTCCGCGGCGCGGGAGACGCCGACGGAGGAGCCCAGGTTGGCGGGCTTGACGAAGGCCGGGAAGCCTATCTCGCGCGCGACGCGGCGCAGGACGCTCGCGCGGTCGTCGTCCCACTCTTTACGCAGGAACCAGATGTGGCGGCAGACTGGCAAGCCCGCCTCCTTGAAGAGCGCCTTCATCGCCACCTTGTCCATCCCGCAGGAGGAGGCCAGCACGCCGCAGCCGACGTAAGGCATCCCGACCATCTCCAGCCATCCCTGAATCGTGCCGTCCTCTCCGAAGGTGCCGTGCAGCACGGGGAAGACCACGTCGAGCGGCCGCGCCGCGCGCTCACTTTTGTCCAACGGCGCGACGAGGCCGTTGGATGAAGGGTCGCCGATGAGCGTGGAGGGCTGGCGCTCTTCCGACGCCACCTTGTCGGGCAGTTGCCGCTGCGTCTCCTCAGGAAGCAGGCGCACGGCTCGCGCGGGCGAGAGCCATTTCCCTTCCTTCGTGATCGCAATCGGCACGACCTCGTAGCGGCGCGCGTCGAGCGCGTCAATCACGGCCCGCGCCGAGCGCACAGAGACCTCGTGCTCCCCCGAACGTCCCCCGAAAATAACCCCGACACGTAGCTTCTTCATAAACAGGTCTCAGGCTCCCCGTGTTCGACCGGAAACTTTTACAGAATAGTTTTTCCCAACGCCGACAGGATGAGTTCGACGCCCAGCTCGGCCGTCCGGTTGTTGATGTCGAGCGCGGTGTTGATCTCCACGATTTCGAGCGAGCGCATCCCGCCCGCCTCTGCGATCTTCTCCATCGCCAGGTGCGCCTCGCGGTAGGTGATGCCGCCGCGCACGAGCGTGCCTGAGCCGGGCGCGTCGCCTGGGTCGAGCGCGTCCACGTCGAAGGTCACAGCGTAGCCGGCCGGGGCGCGCGCGGCGATGGCGATGGCCTCGTCCATGCAGGCCCCTATGCCGCGCTCGTCCACCTCGCGCATCGTGAAGAAGCGCATCCCCAACTGCCGAATCAACTCGCGCTCGCCCTGGTCTATGTCGCGCGCGCCGATGTGCGCGCAGAAGCGCGGGTCGAGCTTGGGGGCGAAGCCCGCGACGTGCGTCAGCTCGGGCGCGCCGAAGCCGAGGACCGCCGAGAGCGGCATCCCATGGATGTTGCCCGACGGAGAAGTCTCGGCCGTGTTCATGTCTGCGTGGGCGTCGAACCAGATGAGGCCGAGCGACTGGTTGCGCTCACGGTAGAAGGCCGCCGCGCCGGAGATGGAGCCGATGGCGATAGAGTGGTCGCCGCCGAGGACGAGCGGGAATTCGTCGCCCTCCAGAATGTTCTTCACCTCCAGGGCCAACTCCTCGCACGCGGCGCTGATCTCCGGCAGGTACTTCGCCTTCGCCGCGGGATCTGGCGGGCTTTGCGGCCGCACGACCCTCATGTCGCCCAGGTCGCGCACCTCGTAGCCCAACTGCGCGATGCGCTGGTTGAGCCGCGCCACGCGCAGCGCCGCCGGCCCTATGTCCACGCCCGCGAGGCTCGACCCGTAGCCGAGCGGGACGCCCAGAATGCTCACGCGCCGCCCCACGCCCGGCCGATCCGAAGCGAGAGGCTGCGACTGCTGTGTGGTTAAGACTTCACTCATAAATAAAGAATACAGGAGTCAGAAGTCAGGAGTCAGAATAAAAGGCCGAAACCGCATTTACAGATTTTCTTTTCTCCTGACTCCTGACTTCTGACTCCTGTCTCCTGCTTTTAGTTCGACTGCGTGGGGAAGAAGGGCTTCATCAGCCCGGCGAAGGCTTCGAGGTTGCGCGTCTGAATCAGGAGTTCGCCGGGGCCGACGAACTCTGAGACGATGCCCTCGCCGCTCATCATGCTGCGCCAGAAGCCCGCGGCGGCCTTGCGCAAAGTGTACTGCGTCGTCCCCTCCCACGCGACCAGATGGCCCGTGTCCACGACGTAGCGCTCGCCCGGCCCCAACTTCTTCCTGTGAATCGCGCCGAAGGACGAGAGCAAGAGCAGACCGCTCCCGCTCACCTGAAGGACGAACAGCCCCTCGCCGCCGAAGAAGTTTTTCGCGCCGCCCCAGCGCGTGTCCACCGTCAGGCCGGCGTCGCCCGCGAGATACGAACTCGACTGGACGAAGAAAGACTGGTTGGTCAACTCAAGCGCCGCGATGTCGCCAGGCGAGCCGGGCGCGAAGCAGACCTCGCCGGGGCCGCCGCGCGCCGTAAACGTCGAGACGAAGGCCGACTCGCCGCCGGCCGCGCGCTTGAGCGCGCCGAAGAATCCGCCCTTCATCTCCGATTGCAGCTCGACGTTGGCCGACATCGCAACCATCGCCCCGGCCTCCGCCAGGATGGACTGCTCTGGCTGGAGCTGCACGACGGCGAGCGAGAAAGAGGGCTGATGCTGAATCTCATATGTAAAGCCGCGCCCCTGCCCGGTCGCGTCCGCGTCCAAGTGAATCCCCTGCCCCTGCGGCTGCTGCTGCGGCGGATAGCCGTAAGGCGCCGCGCCTGCTGCCGCCGGATAACCCGGCGGCGGAGGAGGGTAAGCCGCTTGCGGCGGAGGCGGCGGATAACCTGGGGGCATGGGAGGCTGCGGGGGCTGCGGCGGGGGCGGCCCGCCCATCGCGTAACCTCCGGGCTGGTAATTCGGGGGCTGTGGCGGCGGCGGAGGCATGGCGCTCACGCTGGAGCCGCACGTGCTGCAAAACTTCACGCCCGGCGTAACTTGCGCGCCGCACTGTGGACAAGTCATAGGGAAACTCCTTTTGCCTTTTCGTTGATGATCGAGACGGCCTGCTCAGGCGTTGACGCAAAGTCGAGCACGCTCACGTCAGTCTCGCTGACGACGAGGTGCCGCCGCCACGCCTCGACAATCGGCGGCCAGCACTCGCCCAGGAGCACGAGCGGGCGCGGCCCGATGACGTGCGTCTGCACCTTGTTCCAGACGAGCGAGACTTCCGTCACCGTGCCCATCCCGCCGCGCAGCGCGATGAAGCCCAGCGAACGCGTGATGAGGTGTTGCAGCCGCTCGTAAAAGTGGGCCGATGCCACTTTGTCCGTCAGGTAGCGGTTGGGCTCGGCCTTGAACTG
Organism: uncultured Acidobacteriota bacterium; assembly: GCA_963848875.1. Lineage (GTDB taxonomy): Bacteria > Acidobacteriota > Blastocatellia > Pyrinomonadales > Pyrinomonadaceae > QHXM01. The sequence continues at coordinate 576,386 of CAWKFJ010000003.1, read as the reverse complement.
GTTCATCACGATGCCGAGCACGCGCCCGCCGCGCTCGCGCGCCCCGCGGCTCGCGGCCTCCATAACACCCAGGTAGCCGCCCGTGCAGATCATGTAGCCGGCCTCGGCCAGCAGTTCGCCGACGCGGTGCGCCTGCTCGTACTCCGGGTCCTTCTCCGTGCAGCGCGACCCGCCGAAGATGGTGACGATGCGTTCGTGAGTGTCAGTCATAACGAGTCTATGGCTTGAGGCGATACAACATTCTAGGGAACGGGATAGTCTCGCGGATGTGCTCGATGCCGCACATCCAGGCCGTGCAGCGTTCTATCCCCATGCCGAAGCCCGCGTGCGGGACCGAGCCGTAGCGACGCAAGTCCAGGTACCACTGGAAAGCCTCTTCCGGCAGCTCGTGCTCCGCGATCTGCGCCTGCAAGAACTCAAGCGAGGTCGCGCGCTCGCCGCCGCCTATCACCTCGCCGTAGCCTTCGGGCGCGAGCACGTCCACGCCCAGCGCCAGCTCCGGCCTCTCTGGGTCGCGCGCCATGTAGAAGGCTTTGACCGCCGCGGGGTAATGATGAACCATCACGGGCCGGTCGAACTTGCCGGAGATGTAAGTCTCGTCGGGCGCGCCGAAATCGCCGCCCCACTCGAAGCGGGAGGGAAGGTCGCCACGCTCGAAGCCTTCGTGCAACATCTTCACCACGTCGTCGTAGTGCAGCCGCGGGAACGGCGCGACGATGGCTTCGAGCCTGGACCTGTCGCGCTCAAGCGCCTTCAGCTCCTCGGCGCGGTCTTCGAGGACACGCGCGGCGATGAAGGAGAGGAAACGCTCGGCCAGCGTCATCACGTCGTCGAGCGTACTGTAAGCCATCTCTGGCTCGACCATCCAGAACTCTGTCAGGTGGCGGCGCGTCTTTGACTTTTCGGCGCGGAAGGTCGGCCCGAAGCAGTAGACCTTGCCGAACGCGGCGGCCGTCGCCTCGTTGTAGAGCTGGCCCGACTGCGTCAGGTAAGCCTTCTCGTCGCCGAAGTAGTCCACCTCGAAGAGCGTCGTCGTGCCCTCGCACGCGGCCGGCGTGAAGATGGGCGCGTCCATGAGCGTGAAGTTGTCACTGTCCAGGAAGTCGCGCACGGCCTTGACGACCGTGTGACGCACCTTGAGGATCGCGTGCTGGCGGCGCGAGCGCAGCCACAGGTGGCGGTGATCCATCAGGAACTCGGTCCCGTGCTCCTTCGGCGTGATCGGGTAGTCGTGCGCCGTCGAGACCACCTCCGCCGCGGAGACATCCAACTCGTAGCCGCCCGGCGCGCGCTCGTCGGCGCGCACGGTCCCGCGCAACACGAGGGCGGATTCCTGGCCCAGATTCTTCAGCGCCTCCCAGGTCTCTTCGGGGACGGCCTTCTTGAAGACCACGCCCTGCACGATGCCTGTGCCGTCCCTGAGCTGCGGGAACAGGAGCTTCCCGCTCGAACGCAAGTTGTAGAGCCACCCCTTGAGTGTGACCTCTTCGCCCACATGTGCCGATAGTTGGTTAATGTACGTCTGCATAAGCAATGATGAACTTTGCGGGATGAATGATGAATTAAAGACAACTGTTTTTTAATTCATCATTCATCACTCATCATTCCGCATTATTCTTTCTGTGATCGCCTTTCTCAAAGCCGGGAAGCGGCCGAGCCATTCGGCCGCCTGAAGCACTATCTGAAAGGTCGGCTTGATAAATTGCGCGTAAATCTCGCCGCGTCCGCAGACCGCCGTCTGGTAGGAGAACGTGCCGACGGCCTTGAGGCCGCGCTGCACGCTCATCAGGCGGAACTCGCGCGCGAAGTCGTCCGGGTCGAGCGCGTCCAACCCGTGCCGCCGCCGCTCGTCAATCAGAAAGAGGCGGTGGGCGCGGACTTCGGCCAGAGACGGCGGCGCGGCCTGGCGGTCGAGCAGCAGCGACACGAGGTCGTAACTCGCAGGCCCCATCCGCGCGTCCTGGTGGTCTACGATACGGAGGCTCTCTTTTTTGTCCACCATCAGGTTCGACGGGTGGAAGTCCCTGTGGCACAAAACGCGCGGGCGCGCCGAAAGCTCAGCCGCCACGTCGTTCATCTCTGCCTTCAGCTCAGCCGCCTCGCCGTGCGAGAAGCGCTCACGCCTGAGGCTCCCGAAGTAGTGCTCGAAGAAGAAGCCCAGCTCCCAGGCGAGCTTCGCCTCGTCGAAGGCGAGACGGCCGGCGATTGACTTGCGCTCGATGGCCAGAGGCGTCGCCGCCTGAATCTGCGCGATCAGCGTGATGGCCTGCTCCTTGTACTCCTCTACCTTCTCCTCCGAGGCCGACTCGAAGACGAGTCGGAGTTGCCGGTCGCCCAGGTCTTCCTGGACGATGATGCCTTGCGCGGCGTCAACCTCGTAGATTTCTGGCACAGGCAAGCTGGCTTCGAGGAAGAGTCGCGTAACGTCCAGGTAGGGGTGAAAGTTGGGGTCGAAGGGTTCTGGATAGACGGCGGCGACGGCCGTCTTTCTCTTCCAGGGGAAGCGGAAATACTCGCGCGTGGAGGCGTCGGGCGTGAGCGCCAGAATGTCGTCGTCCTTCGTGCGGTCGTGCGCGGCGAGGAAGCGCAGAAGCCGCTCGCGCGCAGGCATGTCGAAACCGCTCGTTGTCGCCGTAGGAGATTGGCTCATGAACTGATTCACTCACCGCCGACGCAAAGGCGCAAAGAGTTGAGCTGTGATTTTGAAACGCTCTCAGAGTCCTGGGATTGTATCACTGAGACAACGAGACGACAAAGTTTTCCCCACGGAACTCGCCGCGCAGCGCCTTCGGCGGCGGCGCCGGGCCGCGCACCAACTCGGCGCGCACGACGGCCGCGTCCTCCAACATCTCGCCCGCGCGGATTCGCACGCCGTCGCCCAAAACGACGCGGCGCACGCGCGCCCCCTCTTCAACCGTGACGCCGTCCCACAACACGGACTCGCTCACGCTCGCGCCCGGATGAATGGCACAATTCTCGCCCGCCTCCACGTCGCGCCCCTCGTCACGCATTAACGCGAGGCTGATGTCCAGGTAGCGCGGGATGGTCGAAAGTTCGTACCAGCGCCCGTGTGCGACGTGCGCCACGACGCGCTCGCCCTGCGCGATGGCCTGCGGGTAAACGTCCGTGGTCGAGTGGGAGAAGCGGCCGCGCGGGATGTAGTTGAAGATGCGCGGCTCCAAAATCTGAATCCCTGTGAACATCAGCGGCACATTCTTTTCATCATCGCTCGGCTCAGGCATCCCGCCGAAGCGAAGTATCTGGCCGTCGCCGCCGGTCTCGACCACGCTGAAGCGCTCGCGCCGCTCGTTCGGAAGCAGCACGAGCGTGGCGAGGGCTGCCGTCTTCCGGTGCGTTTCGAGCGAGAGAGAGAGATCAATGTCCGTGACGATCTTGCCGTTGACGACGAAGAAGGTGTCGCCGTCGAGGAGATGTCGCGCGTTGTCGAGCGCGCCGCTCGTGCCGAGAATCGTTTCTTCTTCGACGTAGTCGAGGCGGACGCCGAAGCGGCTGCCGTCGCCGAGGGCCTCGCGTACGGAGTCCGGCTGGTGGTGCAGGTTGACGACGACCTCGCGGCAGCCGTAGCGGCCAAGGTACTCTGCGACGTAGCCGACGAGCGGTTTGCCCAGGAAAGGGATGGCGGGTTTCGTGCGGTCAACGGTCAGCGGCCAGAGCCGCGTCCCGTAACCGGCAGCAAGAATCATCGCGCGCATGTTTGTAAGAACCCCGGCTCGTTAAGAGGCTTGAGAAGCGTCACGCATCACGAGGTCGAAGGTGCCTGGGGCGACTTTGCGGAAGCGCCCGTTGCGGTTGAGCGAGACGGCGATGCTGATGGTGGGATTGTGGCCCGTGAAATTGAAGCCGCCTTCGAGCAGGCGGTTGTAAATCTCGTTGACGTGAAGGGGTTCGCCCGCCTCTCTGAGAATCATGGTCGTGGCCTGCGGGATCGTGCGGTCGAAGAAACGGTCGCTCTTGACTTCGACTTCAGGATGAACGGGCGGGATGTGGTGGCGCGGGATGATTGTGCGGGGGGTAAAGCCCGCGCTGCCGCCGCGCGCGGCCCCGTCCCTGTGCATCGCCGCCTCAAGCTCTGAATCCGTTGGCGCGTGGCTCGGCGCGGGCTGATGCTGCGGGGCCGGCGTCAGCACGGAGGAGAGCAGGCGCACGACGGCCGCCTCGGTCTGGCTCGTGAGCGTGTCCATCTCGGCCAGCTCCGCGCGCAGCGTCTCGGCCTCGGCCTCCAACTCGGCCAGCCGCGCCGCCAGTCGTGTGCGCGCCGCGCGCGTCTGCCGCAGGCTCTGCTCAAGCGTCGAAATCAGATTCTCAGTAGCCATAAAAATCAGGAGTCAGAATACAGGAGTCAGGAGTCAGAAGAAAAGCGTTTGGTTTTCATTCTGACTCCTGACTCCTGACTTCTGAGTTCTGTAGTTCATCTATCTCTCTCGATAATATAACTCGGAATCGCGTGGAGGGCATCCGTATAGTTGGACGCGGGCAGCACACTGAGCGCGTCGCGGGCGGCCTCTGCGTAGCGCGCCGCCTCGGAGCGCGCGCGTTCGAGCGCCCCGGCGCGTTCGACCATCTCCAACAGGTTTTCGCGCGCGGCCTGGTGGTAACTCCCCTCGCGCATCACGCCCTGCACGAGTTGATGCGCCGAGGAGCCTTCGCCTTCGCCTTCAAGCAAATAGATCAGCGGCAGCGTCAGCTTGCCTTCGAGTAAATCAACGCCCGCGGGCTTGCCGAGGACTTCGTCCGTGGCGGTGAAGTCCAGGAGGTCGTCAACGAGTTGGAAGGCTGTTCCCAGGTTCATCCCGTAATTCCTGAGCGCGGATTGGCGCGCGGCGTCCGAGCCCGCCATGATGGCCCCGATCTCGCAGCAGGCGCTAAAGAGGTAAGCCGTCTTGCGCTGTAGGATGTCCAGGTACTCTTCCTCGGTGATGTCCGTGCGCCCCAGTAGTGTCAACTGCAACAGCTCGCCCTCTGTCATCTTGCGCGTCGCGGCCGTCAGCACGTCGAGGATGGAGAGCGAGCGTTCGGCGAGGCTCGTCTCGAAGGCTGACATGTAGAGCCAGTCGCCCATCAGGACGGCCGTCTGGTTGCCGAAACGCGAGTTGACGGAGGGGCGGTTGCGCCGCGTCTCGGCGTTGTCAATGATGTCGTCGTGGACGAGTGTGGCCGTGTGCAGAAACTCCATCACGGCGGCCATGCGAATCGAGCTGACGCTTGAGCCGTCGCCGCCCGCCGCGTAGTTCGACAGGATGGTCAGCGCAGGGCGCACACGCTTGCCGCCCGAGGCGCGCAGGTAGTCGCTGATGTAGGCTATGACCTGAACGTTGGACTGCGCCTGCCGCTCGAACTCCGTCTCGACCTCGGCCATCTCCGAGGCGATGAGATTGAAGACGCGCCGCGCAGAGACTTGCGGCTCTTCGACTTCGGCAATGGGGCCGGATGTTTGCATAAGAATCAGTGGTCGGTGGTCAGTGGTCGGTGGTCAGTTTGAAATCAGTTGTTTTTAACTGACCACTGACCACTGACCGCTGACCACTGCTCTTCAGTTTGTTCGATAGTTCGTAAACTGCATGTCGATGCCGAAATCTTTGGCCTTCAATTTACTGATGACGTCTTGCAGCGTGTCGCGGTCGCGGCCGGTGATGCGGACGACGTCGCCCTGAATGGCGGCCTGCACCTTGACCTTGCTGTCCTTGATGAACTTGACGATCTCCTTGGCCTTCTCCTGCGGGATGCCCTGTTGAATCTCGACGCGCTGGCGAACCGTGGAGCCCGCGGCCGGCTCGACCTTGCCGTAGGAGAGCGCCTTCAGGGGAACGCCGCGGCGGACGAGCTTCTGTTGCAGGATGTCGTTCATGTTGCGCAGCTTCGTTTCGTCTTCGGCCGCGAGGACGAGTTCCTTCTCTTCGAGCGTGACGGCGGCGTGGCTGCCCTTGAAGTCGAACCGCTGGCTGACTTCCTTAGAGGTCTGATTGATGGCGTTGGTGATTTCAGCCCTGTCAACTTTGGAGACGATGTCGAATGAATTTTGCTGAGCCATAAAGGTTGATTAGCCCGCCGGGGCTGCACGCGCGTGAGCATAACATCAAATCTCGGCGCGGCGAAAGTTCTCCCACAAACTTTTATGACAATCCGGGGGCGGGGGCCGCTAAGTCCAGGGCGAAGAAACGGGCGAAGTTACGGGCCGTCAGACGCCCCATCTCTTCAATGGTCGTGCCGTGAAGCTCGGCCAGGCAGCGCGCGACCTCCACGACGCGGGCCGGCTCGTTGCGCCGCCCGCGAAACGGCACGGGCGTCAGATACGGGCAGTCCGTCTCTATGAACAAACGGTCAAAGGGGACGCGGCGCGCCGCCTCGCGCAAATCCTCGGCCTTCTTGAACGTGACGTTGCCCGCGAACGAAACCATGAAGCCGAGTTCCAACACCTGCTCCATCATCGGGAGCCCGCCGCCAAAGCAATGCATCACGCCACCGCTCGCCGACCCGCCCCACTCTGCGCGCAGGATTTCGACCGTGTCCTCGTCCGCCGCGCGCGAGTGAATGATGACGGGCAGGCCCATTCCGCGCGCCAGCCGCAGTTGCCGAGTAAAAACTTCGCGCTGCGTCTCGCGCGGCGAGTGGTCGTAATGGTAGTCGAGCCCAATCTCGCCCCACGCCACGACGCGCCGGCTCTCTTCAATCAAGCGCATGATGCGCCGCTCGGCCTCGTCGTCGAATAACTTTGCGTCGTGCGGGTGAACGCCGACGGCCGCGTACACGCCCTCATACTTCTCCGCGACCGCGACGGCCCGCTCAAGCGAGCCGCTGTGCGGGTCGCCCGTCCCGACGTTCAGAATCGCGCCGACACCCGCCTCCCGCGCCCGCGCCACCACCTCGTCGCGGTCCGCGTCGTACTCCTCGCCGTCTATGTGCGCGTGGGAATCGACAAACATAAAGAAGTGGTCAGTGGTCAGTGGTCAGTGGTCAGTTTGAAATCAGTTGTTTTTAACTGACCACTGACCACCGACCACTGACCACTGTTACTTGAGTCTCGCGCCGTTGGGCACGTCTTCGGTGAAGGTAGCGACGACGGGGCGGCCCTCGTCGCCGACCGAGGCGGCGAGGATCATGCCCTGCGACTCGAAGCCGCGGAGCTTGCGCGGCTTGAGGTTGGCGACGACGATCACCTTGCGCCCGACCATCTTCTCCGGCTCGTAGTGCTCGGCAATGCCTGCGAGAACCTGCCGCGGCTCAGCCTCGCCCACATCAACGGTGAAGCGGAGCAGCTTGTCCGACTTCGGCACGCGCTCGGCCGTCAGAATCTCGCCGACGCGCATCTCGACCTTGGCGAAATCAGTTATCTCTATGAAACTCGCTTCCGCCTGTGCCGCGGGCACGGCGTCCGCCTCGGTCGCGCCCTGCATCGGCGGCGCGGGTTTTGTCTCCTCCGCGGTCGGAGCGCCGCTGACGGCGTCCGCCTCGGTCGCGTGTACGCCCGAACTTTCGGCGGCTGTCTCTTTCTCTATCTCGGCCATCGTTTTCCCCTTGTCTATGCGCGGGAAGAGCGGCTTGACCTCCCCGACGCGCGTCCCCTCCTGCAAACCTCCCCACACGAGCTTCGTCGGGTCCGCCGTTTCCAACTGGTCGTTCACTCCCAACTGCTCGTTAATCTTCGCGGTCGCCTCCGGCATTACCGGGTGGAGCAGCACAGAGAGCCAGCGCAGGGTTTCCGCGGCCCTGTAGAGGACCGCGCCCAGCGTCTCGCGCTGACTCTCGTTTTTGGCCAGCTCCCAGGGCTTGGCGTCCGAAATCATCTTGTCCACGCGCGCGATAATGGCCCACGCGGTTTCAAGCGCGCGGCTGATGGCGTAATCCTCGAAGAGCAGGACGAACTGGTCGCGCGCGTGCTCCAACGCGGAGGCGAGCGCCTGCCCGTCCGGGTCAACGCCCGCGCGCTTCGCGGACAAATAGTTCTCATCACTGATTCTCCCGTTTGGCACGACGCCGTCGCAGTAGCGGTGAATCATCGTCAGCGTACGGCTGGACAGGTTGCCGAGGCCGCTCGCCAGGTCCGAGTTCGTGCGGTCGATCAACGTCTCGTAGCCGAAGCGGCCGTCCTGGCCGAAGACCATCTCGCGCAGGCAGTAGTAGCGGACGGCGTCCGTCGGAAAATGCCTGAGCAGGATGCCGAGGTCAATCGCGTTGCCGAGCGTCTTGGACATCCTGCGCCCTGTGGGGTCAAGCCACATGCCGTGCGCGAAGACCATCTGCGGCGGCTCCAGCCCGGCGGCGAGCAGGAACGACGGCCAGTAGACGCCGTGGAAGCGCAGGATGTCTTTGCCGACCAGATTCACGCCGGGCCAGAATTTCTCGAAGCCGACGGCGCGCTCACGCTCCTCGTTGCCGAAGCCTATGGCCGTGATGTAGTTGATGAGCGCGTCGAACCAGACGTAGATGGTGTGCGTCGGATCGTCCGGCACGGGGATGCCCCAGCTAACGGAACTCTTCTGCCGGCTGATGGACAAGTCCTGTAGGCCGCCGCGCACGAAGCTCAGGACTTCGTTGCGCCTGGCCTCTGGGCGTATGAAGCCTGGCTGCGTCTCGTAGAGCGCGAGCAGGGTGTCGGCGTAGTCCGAGAGGCGGAAGAAGTAGCTCTCCTCCGCGACGTAGTCTAACGGCTTCAAGTGCTCAAGACAGATCGGCGGGTCGCCTGGGCGTTCTCCCGGCGCGTACTCCTCCTCGGACTTGTAGGCCGCGCACGAGGCGCAGAACCAGCCCTCGTAGTGTCCCTTGTAAATCGCCTCGCGCCCCTTCGGCGTTACGGAGCGCGCCATGCGCCGCCACAGCTCGCTGACGCCCTCGTAGTGAAAGGGCTCGGTCGTCCGCATGAAGATGTCGTAGCCGCCGTGTTCCGTGTCTAGGCCGAACGCGCCGAAGGTCTGCTTGAACTGCGCCACGACCCTGTCCGTGTACTCCTTGGGCGTCACCCCGTTGCGCTCTGCGAGCCGCTGGATGTTGATGCCGTGCTCGTCCGTGCCCGTCAGGAAATAGGTCTCAAACCCGCGCTGCCTGTAATGGCGGCGCAAACAGTCCGCGACGACAGTCGGATAAAGACTCCCCAGGTGCGGGAAGCTGTTGGCGTAAAAAATCGGGGTCGTAACGTAAAAAGTTTTCATCTCTAGTAAATGGTAAATGGTAAATGGTAAATGGTCGAACGACGGAGTCCGTCTATTCACCATTGACCATTTACTATTTACCTCTTTTGCGCCTTGGCGAACTCGTCGTCGGGGTTGAAGCGCGGCAGTTCGGGCGCGTCGGCGACGCGGCGGCCGATGGCGAGCGCGAGTTCCGCCGACTGTATCATCCCCTCGAAGTTCCACGAGTCGTCGTACTCGTCCGAGGGCTGGTGGTAGTTGGCTGTGTTGTAGGCCCTGAACTTCTCCTCGCCCCAGCCGGCGGGCTGCCCGACGAACTCCTTCCCCTCCTTCAAACTGATCGAAGGCACGCCCACCTTGGCGAACGGGAAATGGTCCGAGCGATAGAAGGAGCCCTGCTCCGGGCGCGGGTCGGGCGCGACCGTAAGATTCCGCTCGCGGGCGACGGCTTCGACCACGGCGCGCAAAGACGAGCGCTCCGCGCCGAGCGGGACGAAGTCGCTTGTGCGCCCCAGGATGTTCATCGAATCGAGGTTGACGACGGCCGCTGTCTTATTCAAAGGCACGAGCGGGTGCGTCGCGTACCACTCCGTGCCGTAGAGGCCCTGCTCCTCGGCGGTCGGGAAGAGGAAGAGCACGGAGCGGCGCGGCCGTTCATTGGCCGGCAACTTCGTCAGCGCCTGCGCGACGCCGAGCACGGCCGCCACGCCAGAGGCGTTGTCCACAGCGCCGTTGTAGATGCGGTCGCCCTGCTTGTTCGGCTCGCCAATCCCTAAGTGGTCCCAGTGCGCCGAGAAGATGACGTACTCGTCGCGCATCTGCGGGTCGCGGCCCTGTAGGACGCCCGCGACGTTCGGCGCGTTCACGCGCTTCAACTCGCTTTTGAGGTCGATTGAGGCCGTGAGCCCTAGCTTCACGGGCTGAAAGTCGCGCGACGCGGCGCGCTTCCTCAACTCGTCCAAATCCTGTCCGGCGAGCCGCATCATGCGCTCGGCCGCGTCGTTCGTCACCCACGAGCGCAGCTTGAGGAATGGCACAGAACTGTTTTCGCCGCGCGCCAGATCGAAGCGCCACGCGCTGTTCGAGGTCCGCACGACGCCCCAAGGGTAGCCGGCAGACTCGTCCGTGTGCAGGAGGATCGCGCCCGCGGCCCCGCGCCGCGCAGCCTCCTCGAACTTGTACGTCCAGCGGCCATAGTAGGTGAGCGCGCGGCCGCCGAAGAGGCTCGGCTCCGCGGCCGTGGCCGGCGGGTCGTTGACGAGCATGACGAGAATCTTGCCGCGATAATCGTCGGCCCCGCCCTTGTAGTCGCTCCACCGCTGCTCCGGCGCTTCCACGCCGTAGCCGACGAAGACCAGCTCTGCGTTGACAGACACCTCGGCCGTTTGAGCGCCCGTGAAGGCGACGAACTCGTCCGCGAACTTGAAACTCTCTTTCTTATCGCCGGCGCTGACGGTCAGGACACTCGCCGGGTCGGCCTTGACGCCGACGAGCGAGACGGGCTGGAAGAAACTATTGCCCGGCCCGGCGCCTTTGAGGCCCAGGGCTTCGAGCTGCGCGGCGATGTACTTGGCCGCCAGCTCGCCGCCCGGCGCACCCGTCCCGCGCCCTTCCAATTGGTCGTCAGACAGAAACTTGATGTGCGCGCGCAGAAACTCTTCGCTGACGGGGCTGCCCGCAGCGGCCGCCTGTTTCTGTGCCAATGCGCCATGCGCGAGCGCGGTCAGGAGCAGCGCAGCGATTACGAGATTCGATCTTCTCATCGTTCTTCTGTTCTCACTTCCCTTTGATTAACGCCATCGCCTCGGCGCGCGTGCGCGGGTCTTTGCGAAAGCCGCCGAGCACCGTCGAAGTGATCGTCATCGCGCCCGGCTTCTTCACCCCGCGCAGGGTCATGCAGGTGTGCTCGGCCTCTATGACGACCATCACGCCGAGCGGCTTGAGTCCTTCGTAGAGGGTGTTGGCGATCTCCGAAGTCAAACGCTCCTGCACTTGCAGGCGGCGCGCGAAGACCTCTGCCAGGCGGGCCAGCTTCGAGAGCCCCACGATGCGGCCGCCCTTCGGGATGTAGGCGATGTGGCAGCGCCCGACGAACGGGGCCAGGTGGTGCTCGCAGATCGAGGCCAGCGTGATGTCTTTGACGATCACCATCTCGTCGTGCTTGTCGCCCGGCAGCGGGACGACGTGCTGTTGCGGGTCCTCGCGCATCCCCGCCGTCAGCTCCACGTACATCTCGGCCACGCGCTGCGGCGTGTCTTGCAGCCCCGGACGCGACGGGTCTTCGCCGATCCCCTCCAGAATCAGCCGCACGCCGCGCGCGACTAACTCTAAATCAACTTCACGCGCCGGAGGGTTCGTCAACTCTTCTTCGGCCTCAGACAGTTTCGTGCTCATGCCCTTACCCCAGTAATAAAAAACTCACTTTATCAGCTCCGTAGGAGCGACCGAAAATAGCCCAGCACTTCAGCTGGGAGCCGGGTGGAAGATTCAACCGAGTCCCGTAGGGACGGCCGAAATCTTCGGCCGTCCCTACGGGACTTAATATTTTGACTTTCTCTTTCCCAGCACTGAAGTGCTGGGCTATTTTCAACTGTCCCTGCGGGACAGACTATCAACCGCCGGCCTGTGATTTCAGGAAAGCCGCGAGCGCCGCCCGCTCGACTTCGAGGAGCGGGACGGACGCCCGCTCGGCCGCCGCGCGACACTCTTCGTACTCCGGCATCCCTTTAATGACCTTCCCGTCGAGTCGTGCCACTTTAACATTAATCGCGCCGAACGCCGTTTCGACTTTCATCGTCTCGCGCGCCAAGGCGCGTCGCCAGACCTCGTAAAAGCGGACGCCGAGCGTCGTCGTCTCCGCGAGCAATAATTGGCACATAACGTCCCGCAGCGCGGGCCGGCAAAGGATGGAGACCAGCGTGCCCGGCCGGTTCTTCTTCATCTGTACGGGCACGAAGTAGCAGTCGAGCGCGCCCAGCCGCAAAGCCTCTTCCATCAAGTGCCCGTAGACCTGTGGCGACATGTCGTCAATGTTCGTCTCGACGACGACCAGGCGCTCGTCCCCCGCCGCTTCCCTCCCCTCGCTCTCGCCGAGCATCAGCCGCAGCACGTTTGGAAAATTCTCGTACTCGCGCCCGCCCGCGCCGTAGCCCGTTCGCTCTATCTTCATCTTCGGCAGCGGCCCGAACTCGCGGCAGACCGTCGTGATGATGGCCGCGCCCGTCGGCGTCACCAGTTCGCCCTTGATGTCTGTCGAGTAGACGGGCGCGTCTTTCAAAAGCTCCGCCACCGCGGGCGGCGGCACGGGGAAGCGCCCGTGGGCCATTTCCACTGTGCCACTCCCGACGTGCAGCTCCGACGAGACGAAGCGCTCGACGCCCAACAGTTCGAAGCCTATGCACGCGGCCGTGACATCGACAATCGCGTCGAGCGCGCCGACCTCGTGAAAGTGTATGCGCTCGACGGGGACGTTATGAATCTTGGCCTCGGCCTCGGCCAGGCGCGTGAAGATACTGGCCGCGCGCTCTTTGACGGCGTCCGAGAGGCGCGAGTCGCGTATGATTTTCAGGATGTGGCTGAGGTGGCGGTGCGCGCTCTCTTCCTCCGTGCGGACGACGGCGCGCGTGGCGCTGATGCCCGAACGGTCAACCGTCTCGAAACTGACTTCGTAGCCGGGAACGTCTAAGAGCGACAGTTGCTCCGTTAGCTGACGCGGGTCAACCCCGACGCCGACCAGTGCGCCCAGAATCATGTCGCCGCTCGCGCCGGCGAAGCAGTCGAAGAAGAGAGTTCTCATCAATCCTCGAAGAGCGGCAGGACAACGCCGGCCGGCCCCTCAACGCGCGCGTGGCACAATTCCGAGAGCGGCGTTCGCTCCGGGTTGACCTCGACCGTGTACGCGCCGGCCGCCCCGGCTATCTCCGGCAGCGCCGCCGCAGGGTACACGAGCGCCGAAGTCCCCACCACGAAACAGAGGTCGCTAGCGGCGGCCGCGGCCGCTGCACGCTCGAACGCCCCTGCCGGCAGCATCTCCCCGAAGAGCACCACGTCCGGCCGCAGGTGGCCGCCGCATTCGACGCAGGTGTGGCTCCGCACGGCCTCCGCCTCGTGGTCGTGCAAGTCGTACTTCGCGCGACACGACAGACACCGCGCGCGCCAGAGATTGCCGTGCAGCTCTATGACGCCCACAGAGCCCGCGGCCTGGTGCAGCCCGTCCACGTTCTGCGTGACGAGCGTGAAATCCTCAAACCGCTCTTGCCAGCGCGCCAGCGCCCTGTGCGCGGCGTTCGGCGCGAGCGTCGCAATCACGCCGCGGCGGTAATCGAACCACTCCCAGACTTCCGGCAGATTTCGTTCTAACATCCCGGCGGACGAAATCTGATCGAACGGCATCCCCTTCCACACGGCGGAGCGCCCGCCGCCGCGAAACGTAGGCACGCCCGACTCGGCGGACACGCCCGCCCCCGTCAGCGCCACCACGCGCCGCGCCCCCGCGAAACGCCGCCGCAACTCCGCCGGGAGTGAAAGCTCCTGATTCGTCATCATTCAGTAAAAAGCGATGGTAACAGAGCCGACGCCGAACGTGTCAAGCATCACGGCCTGACAGCGGATGGTAACGAAACGCGGCCCGGATGAAAGCTTATATTTCATCCGGGCCGTCTTCATCTTTAGACATTCGAGTCGTGTCAGGCGCGGCCTTCTTCAAGCATAGTTAACTGTGTCGCGGGTCATTCTACCCTGCCACCTTAAAACCCGGTGAGGGCATTCCGCCGTAGTTCTTCATAAACTCAGCCTGAGTGACTTTTTTACCTGTCGGCGCATAAGCGAAGATGTACTCCGAGGCGGCCAGACAGTTAATCCTGGGGTCGTTGGGGCCATTGATTGGAACATCAGTCAAGACTAAGTTCGGCACTTTAGAGATAGCGCCCTCATAGCTCGGATTGGTGACAAGATTCCTGTAGAGGACAACAGCTTGTGCGGACGTTGCCTTCCAGGGCATAAAGTTGTAGCCGCCCTTGTGCGCCCAATCCTGAATGGCTTCGCTCCCCATAGCGATGTAGGTGAAGCCGTCCTTCGCCACGTTGAATTTCTGGTCGTCCATTCCTATCGGCGTAGAAGTATTGGCGTTACCCTGGTTGAATGACCAGTAACGGACATCAGCGGAAGGGTACTGGGAATTAGTCAGGCCGAAGAGCGGGGCCTGGAACTTCAAGATCAAGACTAGGTCCGACTGGTTATTCACCGCAGTGATCAAATAGAGATTATCCGCATTGTTGTATTGGCCGGCTCCCTCCGCACGATAAAAGCGCAAGGTGTTGTCCACTACGGTCTCAAAGATGTTCGCCATCCGTTTCTGATAAAGCTCCTCTGGCATCTTCGAGATGGCGATATTGGGAGGGGTCGGGAGGTTTTGGTTATTTCGCGTGTCGAAGGCTTGAATGAGCGGGAACGGCACGCCGGCCCTGGCGTCTTTCTCCGGCATATAGTAACGCAGTATCACCAGCAGCGCCGACACGTCATCCCTGGCCGTAAAAGTGAGCGGGTTGTCCAATTTGAGAGTCTCAGTGGAAGGGGTCTTGCAGAAGATGTTGACGATGTACTCCCGGTTTGTCGCGTCCGCGGGATTACCGGCGACGAATGGATTAATGTTGCCCGGCTGAGGCGTAATCTGAATATCCTTCAGCGCGGCAAAAGACGCGCCTGATATCTCATCATAAATGTTATAGCTCATGTACCTGGCGTAGCCGAATTCGCCCTTGATTCGCAGTCCGACATGCTGATTGTTTTTCCAATCGAATGCATAACCGAAGTAGTTGGAGTGATAATCCGGCAACGCAAGGGTGGCAGGGTCAGTGCCCAGATACGGAGTCCATGTTGGGTCAGCCAATTGTTTCGACATGATTTTTATTCTCCTTTTGTGAGATGCAAACCGGCAGCCGTCTTCAAAGGCGCGTGAGTCGTTCGTCGTCGTTGTGTTGTGCCAAACCAAAACCCCTTCTAGCAAAGGGGACAAGAATCAAACACAAACGGCCCTGAAAGTAAAGAGTTTTCCGCGAGGCTGAACGGGCGCCCCATCCCAAGGACCAGCCAGCAGAGGAAGGCGAATCCGGTTAAAGATGAAGAGGCGCTGGAGTGGGTTTAGAGTTGTAGCCGAAGAACGCAGGAACCTGCTAAATTGTTTTGCTGTGATTTCCCGTCCTCATAATCTGGTGTTTTAGTTCTGTTCTTGGATGGATTATTTGACATGCGTGTGGCGGCTATCCAACTTCAAACCGTGATCGGCGACATCGACGCGAACCTGGAGGCTTGCGAGCGGCTGGCCGATGCGGCCGCCGTTGAAGGAGCCGAGTGGATTATCCTGCCTGAGTTCTTCACGACGGGCGCGGGGTTCTTCCCGGAATTGGCACACCGCTCGTTGCCGCCGGACGGGGCCGCCACGGCTCTCCTGTTGAGTCTCGCCAGGCGACACGGGGCTGTGGTCGGCGGCTCGTTTCTGTGCCGTGACGAGGACGGCCACGTCCGCAACGCGTTCTTCCTTGCCACGCCCGAAGGCATCGCAGGAAGGCATAACAAAGACATTCCGACGATGTGGGAGAACTGCTTTTACGTCGGCGGCGCGGACGACGGCCTTGTCGAGTTGGGAAATCTGACGGCGGGTGTCGTCCTCTGTCTGGAGTTCAACCGCAGGCGAACAGTGGAGCGTTTGAAGGGGCGAGCAGACATAGTGGTGGGCGGGTCGTTCAAGTGGGGCGCGCCGGAGGGGATGCCTTTCCGTCATTACCTACAGACCTCTATAGACCGCTACACGGATTGGGCGCGGCCGTTCAGTAGGCTCGTCGGCTGTCCGGTCGTGGAGGCCGCGCACTGCGGGCGCATACGCTGCAAGACGCCGCTGCTGCCCGTGCCGTATGTCACGGACCTCGGCGGCGGCGCGATCATCTGCGACGCGAAGGGCACGGTCCTCGCACACCGCGCAGGCCATGAGGGCGAGGGCGTCGTCGTGGCAAACGTGGAGGTCGGCCGCGTCGAAACCACTGGGCCAGAACCGGCTGGATTTTGGATTCAGGAGTTAGACCCTTTATCGAAGGCCGGCTGGCACGTGCAGGGCTGGCACGGCCGCAGGTGGTATCGACGGCACGTCGCGCCGTCAGGCAAGGTGAGAAGTAGATAATCATGTTATAGAGTATGCTGCTCGCCGACCGAAGGAGAAGATGAGGACATTTAGATGAAGCGATGGAGTTCGTGGGACAAGAGTCTCAAGTTGGGTGTTGTGGTCGCGGCGGTCGCGCTGCTCGGTCTGGCTTTGGGGGCTGCGTGCTCCAAGGCCCCGCAGCCGGGCGCGCCGACCAGCTCGAAGCTACAGGGCAGCATCCCCAACAACCATCTGCTGCCGAACCCAGGCGGCGAGGCCGCGACGGTCAGCACGCGCGGCTCCGTTGACCTCACGGGCGAGTTCTTCCAGACACAGGGCACGAACGGCCAGAGCTGCGCTTCCTGCCACATCCCAGAGGAAGCTTGGAGCATCACGCCCGCCACGCTCCGACGCCTCTTCGACGAGACGAACGGCACGCATCCTGTCTTCAGCCCGCTCGACGCCAACAACCCGGACATGGATGTCTCCACGGTCGAAGGGCGGCGCGCGGCTTACAGTATGCTCCTGACGCGCGGCGTTTTCCGCAGGGGCGGCCCGCCGAAGCCTGACGCCGAGTGGGAGTTGATCGCGGTGGAAGACCCGCACGGCCTGGCGAGCGTCAACCGGCTCGTTCACTGGCGGCGCTCTATGCCGACGATCAACTTCGTGGTCGGCAGCGTGACGGTCAACTGGGACGCCGCGGCCAACATCGGCAAGGGTCAGCGCGCCGCGCTCGTCAACCTGACGAACCGCCTCGTGACCGGAGCCCTGCAAGGCCCGCCCGCCACGCCCGAGGTGATTGACGACATCGTAGACTTCGAGAGCGCGCTCTACACGGCGCAGGCCACTGTGCCAGGCGTCGGCCGCCTCGACGCCGACGGCGCACGTGGCGGCCCCGAAGCCTTGTCGAAGATGCAGAAGGCACAGGGCGAGTTCGACCTCTTCGACGCCTGGGCCAACGACCCGAACCCTCAGCGCGCACAGATCGCGCGCGGCCAAAGGGTCTTCAACAGCATGAACGTCAGCCACAAGAGCTGCATCGCCTGCCACGACTCCGCCAACAACGGCACCAGCTTCAAAAACACCATGTTCGACATCAACACAGCCTCGGCCGCGGCGCGCACCCCGGACCTGCCGCTCTACACCTTCCGCAACAAAAAGACGGGCGAGACGCGCCAACTAACCGACGCCGGCTTCGGCAACATCACGGGCAAGTGGGACGACCTCGGCCTCTTCAAGACGCCGACCCTGCGCGGCCTCGCCGCCCGCGCCCCCTACTTCCACAACGGCATCGCCGCCACCCTCGAAGACGCCGTCCGCCACTACGAAAAACACTTCGGCTTCCGCTTCACAGACCAGGAACGCGCCGACCTCGTCGCCTTCCTCAACGCCCTCTGACCACGCCCTACCGCATCTCCGCCTCGCGCAGCGACTCACGCAGGTCGGCCACGGCGGGATTGTTGGGAGTAATCCCGTAGAGGTTCAGCATCAAGTTGAAGGCCGTGATGAAATAGGCCCGCTCGTTGCGGAAATCAGCATATACCCGGCCATGCAGCCAGGGCGGGAGTGATTGTTCGACATCGCCCACGAGAAGCAACGGCAGGACAGACTCCTTTTTCGCTTCCGTGCCGAGCATGCGCGGAGCAATCAAGTCTCCTTCGGCGGCAACGACGAACCCCCTTTCAGTTTCCTTGTTGGCGTACTTCTTCCCGTAAGCCGGCGTCCCCACGACCACCACCTTGTCGCACTGATGTATGCGCTCGACAAAGCGCATCACGCTCGCCCCCACGCGCTCATTCTCCCAACGATCAAGCACGACGTTGACGCCGGCCTTTTGCAGGTCGGTCGCCAGGTTGCGCTCCACCCAGCGTTCTTGTTCCCTGTCTCCCCATGCGTAGCTAATGAAACACTCAGGTCGCTTGAGGTTCTGACTCTCCACATAAGAATCTAACTGAAAGACCGCTTGCTCGAATCGCGTCCGCTGTTCGGCGAACCAGCGTTGTTCCTCCACCTTGCGCTGCTGAGTTTGCGTCAACTGGATCGGCTCGTCAGCCTTCGGCAACGCGAGGCTCTCGCCGCACTCCGGACAGAAGGCGGAACTCTTGTTGCCGCGCAAACGCTCACGCACTACCCCGCGGTCGAGTTGCTGCTGACACTTGCCGCAGACGACCGGCTCGTAACGGACGACCCTCAAGTTGCGGCGGGCCAGGAAACTCTCGAAAAGGCCCTGGAACAGAGTCCGCACGGGCCGCCCAACATCCGCGCCGAAATAGAGCACGAAATCCAACTCCGCGTCCCGTTCAGCTTCCTGACGGAAACCAGAGACCAGACGGTTGCCCATCTCATAGCGGGCCTGGTTGCGCCACTGGTTCGTGCGCGTGAACGTTTGCGTGTAGCCAAGTAGCACCACCAGCGACGCATATACGTTCTCAATCGCGCCGCCCACAGTGTAGGCCACACCATCTTCCGTCGGCTGCTCGTCATCTAACGGCGGCTTCTTCCGATTGATTAGCTCCGGGAAAACCAGATACGACTGGCCGCTGAGCGGGTCGGTCTCGCGGAAGCAGACGTTGTGCTCAAGGAACAATAGCACCGCTGAGTCCAGCAGGATGTCGCGCTTGCCCGGCGAAAGCTTCTCCAGTTCGGGGAATGAGTAACCGCCTTCCATTAGCCGTCTTTCTTCCAGCGCCCCCAGTCCTTTCGGATTGCGGCGCGCTTCAAGAATGAATGAGGCCGCCAGATTGTTGAGCAGTTCCGGCGCGAGCAGGACGCGCTCTTCTCCCTTCGACGTGCGTAGCAGCTTCACGTACCCGTAATTCTCCAGGTGGCCGACCGCCGTCATCATCTCAGCGTCGGAGAATTGCCAGTTCGCATCCGTTCCCTCAAGCTGCCCGCGCAGTTCCGATGGACTGACGATCACCGGCTGTCCCTCCAACCTCTCCTTTAGCTTTAGTATGTAGTCCTTAATCCGCTTGAAGGTGACGGTCGTGACTGTGGCCGGCTTATCCTCCCATACGATTAACTCCTTCATGAACTGGATCAGTTCATCCAAACCCCAGCCGGCTTTAGCGCTCGTGCCCAGGTAGCCGCTGAGGCCGCGCTGACGGCAAAATGCTTCCAGGTCTTCGAGCGTCAGCGCAGGCGTGCCGCGATCAGCCTGCGCACCCACCAGAATTGTCGGACAGCCGGCGCGCCTGTCAATTAATCCGGGGCGGCGAGAGTCTTGGCCGACCTTGAGATGCTTCAACCAGAACTCCACGCCGTGCAGTGGGTCACTGGTGTTGGAAGAGTCGAAGAGGACGAGCGCTAGGTCAACGTCATCAAGAAACAGCGCGTGGATGAGTCGGTAATCCGGTTGCCCTGCCAGATCCCAGAGAATGGCTTCGCATTCGGTGCCGTCCTCACGGACTTTGCCCAGTTGGGGGAGCACCCAAAACTGCTGACCATGCGTGGAGGATTGCTCTTTGAACTCACCATGCGCCAGCCGCCACCCTAGCCCCGACTTGCCAACGCTGTGATCCCCCACTAACACGATTTTGGCCGTGGTGTGATGCACAGCCTTCATCGCCGGCTCGACTTTAGACGCCCTGCTGAGTAGCACATCGGTGTCGAGTTCCCATAGGTTAATCAATGTGGACAGCCTATCCCACCGTCTTGAGCCGATTGTGGCAAGCAGCGGCAAAGTGGGATGAAACGCAAGGCCCGGGATATACCAATCAGGATGCGTCGGCTCTGGGATGACGGCGACTGTCTCCCAAGTCGTGCAACTCCAAAGGCGCAAGGTGCCGTCTCGACTCTTAGAGGCCAGCAGTCGCCCGTCCGTAGAGAAAACGACGGCATCTACCTGGCCGATATGCCCTTCAAGAGTGCGTAACAACTTGCCGCTGTCTGCCCTCCACAGCTTGACCGTTTTGTCGCCACTCCCGCTGGCTAGTGTCAGTCCTGTTGGGTTAAACGCTACACTGTAAACAATGCTCTCGTGCCCTTCGAGTGTGTGAAGCAACTTGCCGCTGGATACGTCCCATAACTTCACTGTCCTGTCATCTCCCCCGCTGGCGAGCACCCGCCCCGTTGGATCGAATGTGACGCTTCTGACAGCGCTGTTGTGTCCCTCAAGTGTGCGCGGCAAGCTGCCTCTCTCCCACAGCTTTACTACATGGTCAAAGCCGCTGCTAGCTATCATCCCGCCCGTAGGGTTGATCGCCACGCTCGCGATGGGAGATCTGTGCCCCTTTAATGGGCGGATAAAATAACCGCTGGACACTTCCCACAGCTTGATAATACTGTCACCTCCCCCGCTGGCGAGCACTGAACCCTTTGGCGAGAACACCACGCTATAGACGATTCCCCCATGCCCTTTGAGAGTGCCGAGCAGCTTACCGCTAGATACGTCCCATAGTTTCACTCTCTTGTCTCGGCCTCCACTTGCCAGCGTCTCGCCCGATGGGTCAAACGCTATGCTTAGGACCGCGTTCTCATGGCCTTTAAGAGTGCGGAGCAGCTTCACGCCCGGCGGCAGTTCCAACTTTTGTTCAGTGGGTTGCCCATCTTGTCCCTGTTTCGGCATGACCGTATTCAATCCTTCCGCTTACTGGCTGTGAATCGAACATGAGGCTCATGAAATTGTTAAGGCTCGTGACGTTACCAGTAGCCGGAGCAGTGGGCGCGGGCTGAGTCCGGCTTTCGGGGTGAATGGTATACTGAAGTCTCGGAGATTGTTCAACTTTTATGATGGTTGGCAAGGCGCGGGAGAGGTGGGATATACTGCGGAGTTTGCTGTGGGTGAGAATTTTGGGACTGTGGGTTGGTGATTATGGGTGGATTGAGGCTGGTTGAGTTGCAGGATGGGTTGCGGGAGAGGGTGCGCGGGGCGGCCGTGGAATTGTTCTCTGTCGAGTTGGAGCAGGTGGCGGGGGAGGTTCCGCCGCGGACGGAGATGGGGGATTTGGCGTTCCCGGTGGCGTTCGAGTTGGCGAAGCGCGTGAAGCAGGCGACGGGGGAGAAGCGTGCGCCGCGTGTAATAGCTGAGCAGTTGGCGAAGGAGCTGGAAGAGGTGGAGGGCGTGGCGCGGGTGGAGGTCGCGGGGGCGGGTTATCTGAATGTCTTCTTTGACCGCGCGCGGCTGCTGGCGAGTTTTTCGGCGGCGGGGGAGGTTGTTTCAGGGGCGGATGACGCGCGGCCGAAGCGGATGGTGGAGCACACGAGTATCAATCCGAACAAGGCCGCGCACATAGGGCACGTGCGCAATGCGGTGCTCGGCGACACGTTCGTGCGTATTCTTCAGGCTGCGAATGAGCGCGTGGAGGTGCAGAATTATATAGACAACACGGGCGTGCAGGTGGCGGACGTGGTCGTCGGGTTCGTGCATCTTGAGCGGATGACGCTTGATGACATCAAGGCTCTTGACGGAACGCTCCCGCCGGAGCGTCCGTTCGATTATTACTGCTGGGACTTGTACACGCGCGTCGGTCTCTTTTACCGCAACGACGACCCGAACGGCGCGCCGGACGCCGAGCGACTGAAGCTGCGCGCCGAGACGCTGCACCTGATAGAAGAGGGCGACAACGCGACCGCCGAGCTGGCCGACTACGTGGCGACGCGCAACGTCGAGTGCATTCTGGACACGATGGAGCGGCTGGGGATTCGCTACGACGTGCTGCCGCGCGAGTCGGAAATACTGCGGCTCAAATTCTGGGACCGCGCCTTCGAGCGGATGAAGCAGACGGGCGCGATTCACTTCGAGACTGAAGGCAAGAACAAGGGCTGCTGGGTCATGCCGTTTGAGTCGCACACCGGCACAGACGAGCACGAGGCCGACAAGGTCATCGTCCGCTCCAACGGCACCGTCACCTACACAGGCAAGGACATAGCCTACCAGCTCTGGAAACTGGGCCAACTCGACCTGGACTTCTTCTACAAGCCTTTCCGCAGCTACATGGACGGCCACCTGACCTGGATCACGACCTCCGAGCCGCAGCCCGTCGAGACCTGCGAGCCGGGCGAGAACGTCTTGCCGCGCTTCGGCGAGGGCGCGACCGTTTATAACGTCATAGACTCGCGCCAGTCGTACACGCAGGACGTGGTGCGGCGCGGCGTCGCATCGGTCGCGCCAGAGGTCGGCGAGGAGGCGAGCGTACATCTCGGCTACGAGATGGTCGCTCTCTCGATTGCCGCCTGCGAAGAGTTGGGCATCAAGTTGGCGGACGAGGACCGCGCGCGCCCCTTCGTCGAGATGAGCGGGCGCAAGGGGCTCGGCGTCAAGGCCGACGACCTCATCAATCGTTTGGAGGCGGACGCGCTGCGCGAAGTCGAGGCGCGCCACGCGGAAGTCTCCGACGAGGAGCGGCGCGAGACGGCGCACGCCATCGCCGTCGGCGCGTTGCGCTACTTCCTACTAAAGTTCACCCGAAATTCTGTCATCGCCTTCGACTTCAAAGAGGCGCTCTCGTTCGAGGGCGAGACGGGGCCTTACTGCCAGTATTCGGCCGTGCGCGCCAACTCCATCTTCCGCAAGCTGGACGCTGGCGCGCAGACCGTAGCCTTCGAGAAGATTCGCGCGGCCGGGAGCGGCGACGACGAGGTGGCGCGCGTCCTTCAAGGCGAGGGCGGCGACGAAATCTGGTCGCTCGTCACGCTATCGATGAGGCTTGACGAGGCGATCGCTCAGGCGGTCGCGGCGGCCGAGCCCGCGCTCGTCGCCAAGTACACATTCAACCTGGCGCGCGCCTTCAACCTCTTCTATCACCGCCACCGCATCATCAGTGAAGAGGACGCCGCGCGCCGCGCCGTGCTCGTCGCCGCCTGCGACATCACGCGTCGCCAGCTCACGAGCGCGCTGGCCACGCTCGGCATCAGCGTGCCTGAACGTATGTGACAAGGTTCGTGAATCGTGAAAAGCCGTTTTGACGATTGACGATTTACGATTTACGATTCACGAGGGAGGAACACATGCTCATCGTCATGAAGTCGGACGCGACCGAGGCCGATGTCGAGCGGGTCGTCGCAGTCATTAACGAACTGGGTTTCCGCGCGCACCCCATGCCTGGGGCGACGCGCACGGCCATAGGCATCACGGGCAACCAGGGCGCGGTCGATGTCTCGCGCTTCGAGAGTCTGCCCGGCGTGGCCGAGGCCATCCGCGTCAGCAAGCCTTACAAGCTTATCTCGCTCGACCTCAGGCCGGAGAAGACTGTGGTCCGCGTCGGCGACGCGGCCATCGGCGGCGACGAGTTGGCGATCATCGCAGGGCCGTGCGCCGTCGAGAGCCGCGCGCAGGTCTTCAATATCGCGGAGACCGTGCGCCGCAGCGGCGCGCGCTTCTTCCGCGGCGGCGCGTTCAAGCCGCGCACCTCGCCCTACGCCTTCCAGGGACTCGGCGAAGAGGGCTTGAAGATGCTGGCCGAGGTCCGCGAGACGTACGGCCTGAAGATCGTCACCGAAGCCCTGGACGAGGCGGGCGTGGACATGGTCGAGCGCTACGGCGACGTGATACAGCTCGGCGCGCGCAACATGCAGAACTTCTCTCTGCTCAAGCGCGCCGGCCGCTCGCACCTCCCCGTGCTCCTGAAGCGCGGGCTCGCCGCCACGCTCGACGAGTGGCTGCTGGCGGCCGAGTACGTCATGGCCGAGGGCAACTACAACGTCGTGCTCTGCGAGCGCGGCATACGCACCTTCGCGCAGCACACGCGCAACACGCTCGACCTGGCCGCCATCCCCGCCGTGCGCCGCGTCTCGCACCTGCCGGTCATCGTAGACCCCTCGCACGGGACGGGCAAGAACCACATGGTCATCCCGCTCGCCCGCGCCGGCACGGCCGTGGGCGCCGACGGCCTCATCATCGAAGTCCACGATCAGCCCGAACGCGCCCTCTCCGACGGCGCGCAGGCGCTCAACCTGGAGCAGTACGAACAACTCGTCCAGGAAGTCCGCGCCATCCACGAGGTGATCACTCCCGCGGCTGTCGGCTGAAGAGCAGTGATCAGTGGTCAGTGGTCGGTGGTCAGTTAAGAGAAAGCAGAAGGCAGCCGCGTTAATCTCGACCGGCTGCCTTCTGCTTTTAACTGACGGCTGACCACTGCCCTTGACAGACTCCTAATTTAGACTTATTCTAAACACATCTTGATGACGGACATTAGATCACAGATTGAAGGGCGGATGCGCGAGGTGGGGCTGAAGCTGACGCCGCAGCGCTTCGCCGTGCTCGACTTTTTGGTGCGCAGCCGCGAGCACCCGACGGCCGACAAGATCAGCGCGGCGCTGAACCGTCGTTTCCCTCGCGCCTCGCGGGCGACCATCTACAACACGCTGAACGCGCTGCGCGACGCCGGCCTCGTCCACGAAGTCTACATGGACGACGCCGTCGCGCGCTTCGACGCCAACCTGGACCGGCACCACCACTTCGTCTGCCGCGTCTGCGACCGGCTCGAAGACGTGCCCGTCGAGGCGGTCGGGGAGCTGCCCGCCCCGCGCCTACGCAATGGGCACAGGGTGGAGAACTACGAGATCGTGATGCGCGGCGTCTGCGCGGCGTGTCAACGCAAATAGACCATTCATCAGAAGGAAGGCAAAGGAGGAAAAGGATGACGAACAAAACGGGAACCGAAGTGACGGCCATGCCCATCAACATCGGCATCGAAGAGAACGACCGCAAGCAGATCGCCGAAGGCTTATCAAAACTCTTGGCCGACACGTTTACGCTCTACCTGAAGACACACAACTTTCACTGGAACGTGACAGGGCCTATGTTCCGCACGCTGCACATCATGTTCGAGGAGCAATACAACGAGCTGTGGACGGCGAGCGACGAACTGGCGGAGCGCATCCGCGCGCTCGGCGTCTACGCCCCGGCGACCTACAAGGAGTTCACGCGCCTGACATCAATCAAAGAAGAGGATAGCATCCCCGCGGCCACGGATATGATCCGCCAGTTGGTCGAGGGGCACGAGACGGCCGCACGCACGGCGCGCACGACCATCACCGTCGCGGAGGAGGCGTCGGACGCGCCGACCGCGGACCTCTTGACCGAGCGCATGCAGGTCCACGAGAAGACCGCCTGGATGCTCCGCAGCCTCCTCGCCGAAGAGGGCACGGCGGCGGCCAAGTCGGCGTAAGAAAAGCAATGATGAATGCGGAGTGATGAATGATGAATTAAAAGGCGGTCGTCCTTAATTCATCATTCATCACTCCGCATTCATCATTTTTTATGCCGCGGGCCTGCTCTACCCTTTCACGGGCTGGCTGCTCTCGCCCGTCATCGCCAGCGCGGCGATGTCCCTGTCGAGCGTCTCGGTCGTCGCCAACAGCCTGCGCCTGCGCCGCTTTCGGCCGCCCGCCGCATGAGGAGTTGTGATCGGTTTCAACCGCCTTTCAAAATAAGGTACACTTTCCGGCATGAGCAGAGAAGAGATCGAATCCGCCATTGCTCAACTGCCGGCTTCCGAAGTGGCGAAGCTGGCGAAATGGTTCGAAGAGTTTCAGGCCCGCGTCTGGGATCAGCGTCTTGAACAGGACGCGGAAGCGGGTCGCCTCGACGCGTTGATGGAGCAGGCGGAGAAAGATTTCGAGCAGGGGCGCTGTGAGCCGCTGTGAAACATTTCGCGTCCCCACAGTTCTGGCGATGCTACCGCCAGCTTCCGGCTGAAGTGCGCGCGCTCGCGGACAAAAACTTTCAGCTCCTCAAAGCCGACCCCAGACACCCGTCGCTGCATTTCAAAAGAATCGGGAGACTGTGGTCCGCGCGCGTCGGCGCACGCCACCGCGCGCTTGGCCTGGACAGGCCGGAAGGAGTCATCTGGTTTTGGATCGGCTCACACGCGGATTACGACAAGCTGCTGCCATAACAAAACGCACTTTGAGTGAGGGGGATTAATCATGCAATACACACGGCTCGGGAACACGGGCTTGATAATTTCGCGGCTGTCGCTGGGCACGATGACGTTCGGCAGCGACCCCTCTATGCCGAATATTTACAAGGTCTCGATGGAGGACGCGCGGAGGATGGTCTTGACGGCGCTCGACGCGGGCGTCAATTCCATAGACACCGCCAACGGCTACTCCAAAGGGCAGTCGGAGGAGATGCTGGGCGAGTTGCTCGGCGCGCGGCGCAAGGACGTGGTACTGGCGACGAAGGTGGGCTTCCGCGCGGACGATGCAGTCACCGCGGCGGGGCTCTCAAAACGGCATGTCCTGGAAGCCTGCGACGCAAGCCTCGCGCGGCTCAAGACGGACTACGTAGACCTCTACATCGTCCACAAGGAAGACCCGTTCACGCCGCTCGAAGAGACGCTGGAGGCGCTCGACTCGCTGGTGCGCGCGGGCAAGGTCAGGTATCTGGGCTTCTCCAACTGGGCTGCGTGGAAGGCTGCGGCGGCTGTCGAGATGCAGAAGGCGAATGGCTGGGCCAGATTCACGAGCGGGCAGATGTACTACTCGCTGGTCGGCCGCGACGTGGAGCACGAGGTCGTGCCGTTCATGCTCCATTCGGGCCTCACGATGAACGTGTGGAGCCCGCTCGCCGGGGGCTTTCTGAGCGGCAAGTACACGCGTGATAATCTGAAGGAGAGCGACAATCGGCTTTCGGGTTTCGACTTCCTGCCGACGGACAAGGAGATGGGCTTCCGCGTCGTCGAGCGTCTGCGCGAGATCGCTGGCGCGCACGGCTGTAGCGTCGCGCAGGTCGCGCTCGCCTGGCTGCTCGCCAAGCCCTTCGTCTCCAGCATCATCGCCGGTGCGACCAAGCTGCACCAGTTAGAGGACAATTTGAAGGCCGTCGAAGTGAAGCTAAGCGAAGAGGAGCTGCAAGACCTAGACGCGATGACCGCGCCCGCCACGCTCTACCCACACTGGTTCAACAACAATCTGGTGGACGCCAGACACAAAGAGGTTCTGGGCTGATTTTAGCTCGCGTTCTGAAGAATCTCCGGCAAATTTTTACTGAACGAGGAACGTGGCAGGACGCGGTCGAAGCCGGCGGCGGCGGCCCGCTGTTGCAGGGCCGTCTCGACGTGGGAGAAGAAGCCCACGAGCGTGATGGCGCGCAGGGTCTCGTCGGCCTTGAACTCGCGTGCGAGTTCGAGTTGGTCTATGCGCTCGGAGTGCAAATCCGCGACGACGAGTGAAGCCTCCTCGCTTCGTGCGGCGGCGACCGCGTCGGCCGCGCTCCGCACGAAGCGCACTTCCAACCCCAGGCCCTCCGCGACGGCGCGAATCTTCGAGGCGAAGAACATGTCGTCCACAGCGGCTATCACAGGCTTACTCATCAACGTCTCTTCCCTCACCTCTTCGTGCAGCCTTTACACCGCCGCGCCCCGCGTATAAAGATGAATCTTCATGACGACCGCGACCACGCGCCCGCACGTTTTCGAGACTCCGCCGGACGGGGTTGAAATTGACGACTTTACCCCGCGCCGGTCGGCGCACACTCAGCCGCGCCAGCAGTCGCTCGTCGTGGCCTCTTTCAACATACGCTACGCGGTCGGCTCTTTCCTCATCACGGGCAGCGTCGGCCGCCGCCTCGGCCTGACGTGGCCCGCGCGCCGCCCGCGCCTCGTCGCGCGCCACCTCAGTGTGGGCGCGCGCGCCCTCTCCGACGGGAGACTCCTGCCGCCGGCGGACATTGTAGCATTGCAGGAGGCGGACAAGTTGACGGCCCGCGCCGGCCGCCACGACATCGCGCGCGAATTGGCACAGGAGCTTCGGATGCGCTACGCGCGCGCGGCGGCCAGGAAGCCGGACGGCGAGGAGCCTAAGTCCAAACAGTGGTATCTGGACTTTGAAGAGCGCATCGGCCGTGGGGACGCGGGCGACACGGGCATCGCGGTCTTGAGCCGCCTGCCGCTCCGAAACGTCGAGCGCCTTGAGCTACCCTGGGACGAGTGCGCCTGGCGGCCGCGGCTCGCGCTCGGCGCCACGATAGAGAATGAAGGCAGCCGCCTACACCTCTTCAACTCGCACATAGACCCACACGCCTCCGTCGAAGGCCAACTCAAACAGCACGCCGCCATTCTTGAAAGAGCCGCAAGACTCTCCGGCCCGGTCATCCTGCTGGGGGACTTCAACACGCTCTCGAAACGCTCGTGTCTGGAGACGCGCCGCCTGCTCGAAGCGAGCGGCTTCGAGACGCCTTTTCCGACGGGCACGGCGACCTGGCGCGCTGGGCTCGTGCGGCTGCACACTGACTGGATTTTCGTCCGCGGCGCGCGGGTCCGAAACTACGGCGTCGCCAGGGGCCTTGGGGTTTCGGACCATTGGCCCGTCTGGGCGGAGGTCGAGTTGGGGGAGGGCGGCCGATGAGCGAGCACGTCATCACCAGCCGCGACAACACGCTCGTCAAGCGCGCCCGCGCCGTGCGCGAGGGCCGTGTCCGCGAGCAGATCTTCCTGGAGGGCCTGCGGCTCTGCGAGGAAGCGGCGCGGGCGCTCGGCGCGAACGAAATTTTAGAGGTCATACACACGGAGCGTGTTGCACAGGAGGAGCGCGGCGCGCGGCTGCTCGACGCTTTGAGGGCGGCAGGCGCGCGCCCCTCGCTCGTCAACGAAGCCGTCTTCTCGTCGCTCTCCGACACGAAGACCCCGCAGGGCATCGTCATGCTCGCGGCCAGACCGGACACCGAGCCGGGCGGACTTCGGAAAAGCGCGGCCGGGGCTCCTTTAGTCGTCATCCTGCATCGCGTCAACAATCCTGCGAACGCAGGGGCCATCCTGCGCGCGGCAGAGGCTGCGGGCGCGACCGCGGCCATCCTGACGGAAGGGTCCGTGGACATCTTCTCCCCGAAGGCGCTGCGCGGCGCGATGGGCTCCTCCTTGCGCCTGCCGCTCTGGACGGGCGCGCGGTTTTCGGAGGCCGTCGAGTGGTGCAAGGCGCGCGGCGTCAAGGTAGCCTGCACGGACCTGCGCGCCGACCACGCACACACGGAGGTTGACTGGACAGTCCCCTCGGCCTTGATCCTCGGCGAAGAGGCCGCGGGGCTCGCGCCAGAGGAGGTCGCCGCCGCTGACCTGGCCATCAGAATCCCCATGCGCCCGCCCGTCGAAAGTCTCAACGTCGCCGTCGCGGCGGCCGTCGTCCTCTACGAGGCAGCGCGGCAGAGAGAAGTGGTCAGTGGTCAGTGGTCGGTGGTCAGTTAAGAACTAAAACAGTTTTTCTTTTAACTGACCACCGACCACTGACCACTGACCACTTTTTCTGCTAGAATGGCGCGGATTCAGTTAATCAACTTCGATTCTCCCCAGCGAGTTACGGTTTTGCGTTCCCCCGGCGGCGGGACGCCGTCTTGAGCCTTTATGAAAAAAGAGCCGGAGCAGAAACCAGATCACAAGCGCGAGGAGGCGCTGCCCGAGCGCCTCATCAAGCGCGTCTTCGAGGGCTTCGGCGCGGCCGTGGACCGCGGCCTCGGGCGCGGCGGGACGACCTCGCAGGGCGGGCTGACGACGACCGCGCTTATCGAGCGCATGAAGCGGCTGCTGGACGAGCGCGCACGTACGGACGAGCGCGGCGTCCGCATCACGCCGCACCTCCTCAAGCTCAAGGTCGAGTGGGGCCGCCACGCGGAAGCCCCGCCAGAAATCATCAAGGAGCTTGAGCACGAAGTCCTGGCCGCCGCCATCGACTACATCAACGACAGTCGCTACTCCACGCTCGCGCCCGTCCGCATCGAGACAGAGGTGGACATCTTCACTTCGGGCGTCTCGGTGGACCCGACCTACGGCGAGTTCGAGCAGCAGTTGCGCGAGCAGGACGAGGCCAAGCGCCGCGAGCACGAGCTGGGCTCGCCCTTCATCCCAAAAAACCAGACGCTGGACGTACGCATCATCGCGCGCGTCACCACCGCCGACGGCGCGAAAGAGACCGAGATGGTCTTTAAGCCGGGCGGCCCGCGCATGGGCGTCGGCCGCGGCACGGACAACGACCTGTACCTCAACGACCGCAGCGTCTCGAAGATTCACGCCGCGCTCCGCATGAACAAGGAGGGGACGCTCCTGGTCGCGGACACGGGTTCGACCAACGGGACTTTCATCAACGGCCGCCGCATAGCCTATGGCGAGGCCCGCCAGATAGAGGAGGGCGACGTTGTCGGCTTCGGCGACGTCGAAGTCCGCTTCCGCAAAGTTTAGAACTCATGTCACTGATACTGCTTTTACAAAACGCCGCCGCGAACGCGAACAAGGCCACGGCCGCCGCCACCGAGCCGCTCGAAAAGCGGCCCGCGCTGCTGAGCATCATCTACATGGCCGGCTTCGCATTGATGGTCATCTGGCTCATCGTCGCGCTGATACGCTTCCGCCGCCAGCGTTCCGCCCTGGCGGCCGTCGCGCCAGAGGACTTGCCCGAAGAGGTGCGCCAGCGCCTCGGCTCGACCACGACCAACCGCGGCCTGCGCTCGCTTCGTGTGCTCTACATCATTCTGGCCCTGGCGGTCTTCGGCTTCCACGTCTACTGGGCCGTCTACGCCGCCAAGAACAACGCGCGGTTCCAGCAGCTCAGCTACAAAGACCTGCGTAACCGGAGGATTAGTGAGTCCACGCTGCGCGGGTGGATTCTGGACCGCACGGGGAAGCTGGAGAACGCGCTCGCGCTCTACCGCACACAGGGAAACGGGTCCATCATCCGCGACTACCAGATGGACACGCAGTTCGCGCACCTCTTCGGCTCTGACCGCGGCGACCCAGGACTCGAACGTTCGCTCTTCGGCATCCAGAGCGGCGAGGTGCCCGAAGCCTTGCAGGTCGTCCTCGGCGAGAACATACAGCAGCGCGCCACCAAGGACGTGCAGTTGACGATTCACCACGAGTTGCAGCAGACCGCGGTCGAGCAGCTCAAGGGTAAGCACGGCGCGGTCGTCGTCTTGAACCCGCAGACGGGCGAGGTGCTGGCGATGTACAGCAACCCTTCGTACAGCCTCAAAGAGGTTCAGGACGAGGCCCGCTGGATTCAATTGGACGCAGACCAGCGCGACCGCCCGCTCGTCAACCGCACGCTCAACGCCTACTACATTCCGGGCTCGACCTTTAAGACCTTCGTCATGATCGCCGCGCACCGCGCGGGGCTACAGGACTCCGAGTTCGTCTGTAGCGGCGGCGGCTACTACGCGCTGCCCGGCGCGAAGCCCATCTTCGACGACGGCGGCCCCGGCGAAGTCCACGGCCTCATCGGCATCGAGCGCGCCTACGAGGTTTCGTGCAACCAGTATTTCGCACAGATGGCCGTCAAGCTCGGCCCCGAGAAGATCAAGGAGACGGCGCGGCTCCTGGGCGTCGGCGCTTACGACACGCCCGAGGCGCTGCGGGCTTCGGCGAAGAAGTTGCCCGAAATCTGGAACGCCAGTTCCGAGGCCGTCAAGCGCGCTCTCGCGCCGCGTGAGGCCACGCTGGTCGCCGGCCCATTGGGCCGCCAGTTCAACAAGTTCGATCTGGCGCTCGAAGGCTACGGGCAGGGCTACGCAGGGCAGATGACGCCGTTCCAGATGGCGCTCTTCGCGGCGACCATCGGGAACATGGAAGGCAAGCTGATGAAGGCCCGCATCGAGATGGACCGCCCGAACGAGGTCTACAATCAGGTCGTCACCCCGCAGGTCGCCGCCAAGATGCGCGAGATCATGAGCCGCGTCACGCAGGGCTCCGAAGGGACGGCGCGCGGCGTCTTCGGCCCCGTCAAGGCTGCCGGCATCACTTCTGGCGGCAAGACCGGCACGGCGCAGAAGGACGTGCCCGTCTATGACAAGAAGACGGGCGAGATAGTGCGGCG
Organism: uncultured Acidobacteriota bacterium; assembly: GCA_963848875.1. GTDB lineage: Bacteria > Acidobacteriota > Blastocatellia > Pyrinomonadales > Pyrinomonadaceae > QHXM01. The sequence goes on along the minus strand of CAWKFJ010000003.1, from coordinate 544,370 downwards.
GAAGAAGTACGAGAAAGACCCGAAGGGCAACATCATCCGCGAGTACGAGACGATAGTGTTAGACCCCAAGCCGCGCATAGACGGCTGGTTCCTCTGCATCGCGCCGTTGGAGAACCCGCAGATTGCGATGGCCGTCATCGTCGAGGGCGGCGGCTACGGCTCGCGCTCGGCCGCGCCCATCGCCGCGCAGATGGTCTTGAAGGCGAAGGCGCTCGGCCTCCTCGGCGGCGGCCCGCAGAAGCCGAACCAGGCCCCCACGCCGAAGCCGCGCCAGCCGCGCCGGCAGGTGGCGCGGCAGTGAGTTAAAATCGCGTCGAAGTCGAGACGTGACGGGGGCTTGAACAGTAAGACAATTCGGCGGCCGGCTTATACCCCGCCCTTAAATTTTTTATGAAAAATCGCGCATCGTCACACCTGCTCGCACTACTGCTGATTATCGGCTTCGAGATCGTCGGCTACCTGGCCGTCCACCGCGCGGGGCTGATTCGCGGCTACGAGCCGTCCTGGGTCAGCGCCGTCCGCGACCTGCTGATGTACGTGCCCATCGTCTTCCTGGTCTTCTGGCTGACGCGCGCCCACAGGTACGCCGGCAACTGGACGCTCTACACGACGGCCATCCTCCTCTTCTCCGTCGGGATGCTCGTCCAGTACCGTCTCTACTCGGACCCTGAGTACAACGCCAGGAACAAGGCCGAGGCCCGCGCGCAGAAGACGGACACGCTCCGTATGCGCTACATCAACGAGAACTACGACGAGGCGAAGAAGCGCATGATGGGGCTGCCGGAGACGAAGCCTGTGCCGACAGACATCGAGAACGCGCCGACCATCCGCAGCGAGTACACGGTCAGCAACGCGCTCACGTCCGGCTCGACCTGGATTCCGATCCTAAGCTTCATAGCCTTCGCCGTCGCCTTCACTCTTTGCACGCGCGACACCTTCCTCGAATGGGTCCAGCGCCACAGCTTCATGATCGTCGTGCTGACGCTGATCCCTCTCGGCATCGCGGTCGCCACCTCGCGCTTCGGCAAGGCCGGCGGCAACATGACCCCTTGGGAGCCGTCGAAGATTCCCTTCCTCTTAGGCTTCGCGGGCATCCTGACAGCGCGCTACAAGGAGTTGGCGCGGACCTACTGGGGCATCCCCCGCGCGCGCGACATTGTGCCATTAGTTGCGATGGCGGCCATGCCGTTCATCCCGTTCTTCGTGCTCAAAGACTTCGGCCAGATGCTCGTCTTCAGCGGGGCCTACGCCACGCTCTACCTCGTCGCCGTGCGCCGCTGGCCGCAGTTGCTCCTCTTCGTCGGCTCGGTCCTGCTGGTCGTCAGCGTGCTCGTCGTCGGGGCGCTCCCGATAGACGTGCAGGAGAAGATTCCCTTCCTCCCGACCATCGCCAGGCCCGTCAAGGCCGCTCTGCCCGACCGCATCCAGCAGCGCTTCCACCTCTGGCTCGACGGCTTCGACCCGCCCAGCCCTGAGGTCAAGTGGTGGAAGAAGGACTACGAGGACGCGCTCGCGCAGAACCAGAAGATGAAAGAGCTAGCGGCCGAAAGCTCCGCGATGCAGAAGACCGTCAACGTGGACGTGTGGTTCGACCGCGCAGCGTTCCAGCCGGCGCAAGCCACCTTCGGCATCGCGGCCGGGCGCATCACGGGGCGCGGCCTCGGGCTCGGCTTCGCGGAAGTCATCCCCGTCGCCGACTCGGACTACATCTACGCGGCCATCGGCGAAGAGATGGGGCTCGCCGGCGGGGCTATCATCATCCTCGCGCTCATCGTCTTCGTGTGGGCCGGCGTGCGGACGGCGATTGACGCGCGCGACATGTTCACCAAGCTCTGCGCCGCCGGGCTGACGGCTTTTATCGGCTTTCAGGCGCTGGTCAACATCGGCGGCGTCACGCGCGCCCTGCCGATGACCGGCATCACGCTCCCCTTCGTCAGCCACGGCGGCTTCAGTTTGATCACCAGCTTTGCCATGCTTGGGATGCTGATGGCCTTTTCGCACCGCAACGCGCGCGACGTCAAGGCGACTGTGCGCAAGGGCGGGCGCGTACGCGGCCCCAACGATCCCGTTCTCCCGGAGGCAGTCCAATGAAGCAGCCCGATACAGTACCCCTCCAGACGGCGGTCGTCTCGGATCGCGGCCTGAGCGAGAAGCGACCGCTCAACGAAGACTCGTACCTGCTCGACCCCGAACGCCGCATCTTTGCCGTCGCCGACGGCGTGGGCGGCGCGCAGGCCGGCGAGGTCGCCTCGAAGACGGCGATGGAAGTTTTGGACGAGGCGTTCCGCCACCAGACGGAGGACGCCGACATAGAGGACTTGATGGAGGTCGCCATCCAGCGCGCCAACAACTCCATCTTCCAGATGGCGCACGAGCACCCGAAGCTCTCCGCGATGGCGACCACGGTCGTCGCGCTCCACCTCTACGGCCACGTCGCCACAATCGGCCACGTCGGCGACTCGCGCCTTTACCGCGTCAGCCCGGACGGCGGCCTCTACCGCGAGACGGCCGACCACTCGGTCGTGGAAGAAGAGGTGCGCGCCGGGCGCATGACGCCTGAGCAGGCTGCGCACCATCCGAGCCGCAACGTCATCAGCCGCGCGCTCGGCGCCGAGTCCACCGTCGAAGTTGATATGAAGACCATAGAGGTCGCGGACGGGACAGCTTTCCTGCTCTGCTCCGACGGCATCACGCGTCACATCCCGGACAGCGAAATCCGCGACCTCATCGTCTCGACGCCCGACCTCGAAGCCGTCGTCGCGGAGATGAAGAGGCGCTGCTACGAGCGCGGCGCGGAAGACAATTTGACGGCCGTCGTCGTGCGCGTCGGCGAGGGCGCGCCTGTGGCTGACTACACGGACGAGCGCACGGTCCTCGCCGCGCGGCCGGACCTGGCGAGGACAGCCCCCGTGCTCGGCGTAACGGACGCGCCGCCCGCCCCGGCGCAGGCCGTCGCCGCTCCGCCGCCGCCCTTGACGACGCCGCAGCCCTTGACGACACCAGCGCCCGTCCCGGTATCAACCCCGCCGACGGCCGCCGACGGCAACAACGCGCACGCGACGAACCCCGTTCTTGAGCTTGCCACGGCGTCGAAGGCGACCAAGCGCAAAGGCGGAGCCGGGAAGGCGCTACTTTTACTACTGCTCATCGCGGGCATCGGCGCGGCGGCCTTCTACGGCGGGATGTACTGGCAGCGTGAGCGCGGCGACGCGACCGCCGCCAACAACGGAGCGCCGCCCGTCGCGGCGACGCCGACACCCGTGGCCGACCCGGCCGCAGAGTTCGAGCGGAAGCGGCAGCAGGTGGATCACGACCCGGCCAACATGGCGAAGACGCTGCGCGACGAGGCCGCGGCCAAGGGCACGCAGAACCCGCTCGACTCGACTGACCCCGAATTCCTGTACCTCTACGGCCGCGCCCTGATGCTGATGGGCGACAACATAGGCGCGATGCCGGCCTTCGAGCGCGCCATTGTGAACCTCAAAGAGAACACGTCGCCGTTGCACGACAAGCTGCGCGTGGACTCCAGAATCGCGGTCATGGCCGCTGCGCTCCGCTTGCGCCGTTTGCAGCCTGGGGCCGAGCAGCGGGCCATCGCCGCCTTCGACGAGCTGATGCAGAGAGGCCCCGGCCGGCTGGACGTTTCGCAGTAGGACGTGTTCAGCAGGATGTTTTCAGCCCCGTCAGGGGCGGCTGACAATAGCCCAGCACTTCAGTGCTGGGTAAGAATGCGAAAAGAGGATTGAGTCCCGTAGGGACGACAGAACATTTCGGCCGTCCCTACGGGACTGGATAAAGCTCGCATACCCAGCACTAAAGTGCTGGGCTATTTTCACAAAGTCCCTACGGGACACCTGAACGATAAGCCGGTAAGATTCGGTTTTGGAGAGTCTCAAATGCTTGCCCCGCGCCCACGCTCGCAGAACCGTCGCTCTCCCTCGCTTCGCAACAATCGCTGTTCGAGTGGCATCTAACGACTGCCGAGGAGAGCGCGAGAGAGAATGACGGAACTCAAACTTCAACAGTCCCTGCTCGATGGTCGCTACGAGGTAGTGGACTGCCTGGGGCGCGGCAGCTACGCCGAAATCTACGTGGCGCGCGACCTGGCCGCCGCCGAGGGGCAGCCCCAGACCGTCGTCATCAAGGCTTTGAACGTCCTCCTACAGGGCGTCCCGGACGCCGACCTCGAACGCACGCTCATCGAGAACTTCCAGAACGAGGCCGTCGCGCTCGACCGCGTCCGCCACCCACACATCATCAGCCGCCTCGGCCACGGCACGGCCCTCGACCTCGCGGGCACGGCCTTCCACTACATCGTCCTCGAATACATGGCCGGCGGCGAGTTGGGCGCGCGCGTCCGCGAGCGCCCGTTCACGCTGGATCGCGCCCTCTTCTACCTGGAGCAGGTCTGCTCCGGGCTCCAGCACGCGCACGATTGCGGCGTCATCCACCGCGACATCAAGCCACAGAACCTGCTGCTCACGGCCGACGCGCAGAACGTCAAGATCGCAGACTTCGGCGTCGCCAAAATAGAGGCCAGCGAGGGCGCGATCACGCGCGTCGGCACCAACGTCTACGCCGCGCCCGAACATAACCCGCTCGTCCAGACCGGCCCGCTCGACACTGCCTCGCTCACGTCGCAGCCGCAACTGACGCCGGCCGCAGACATCTACTCGCTCGCCAAGACCACCTACACGCTCCTCGCGGGCGAAGCCCCGCGCCGCTTCTCGCACCGGCAGATCACGGAGCTGCCCGAATCGGTGGCACAAAAAACCTGGGCCGGTGACGTGCTGCGCGTCCTGCGCCGCGCGACCGAGGAGAAGCCCGACCGTAGACACCAGACTGTGCGCGAGTTCTGGGAAGAGTTGTCGGACGCTTCCTTGCCGCCGACGCAGCCCTTAAAGCCGCAGGACGGTGAGGGCGAGCGCGAGCGTCCGGTCTCGAAGCAGTTGACGGGCGTCGGGGATTCAATCGGCGAAGCGCCGCCGCGGCCGCGCTTCGATTCGCGCGACCGCATCAAGGAGTCGCAGATGCGCGGCAACAACGGCGGGGCCGCGCGCCCGCGCATTGTCGTCCCCGTCGCGGGCGCGCCCGCGCGCGCCAGAGTCAGCGCGCCGCTGCCGCCTACGGCCGCGCGCCACCCTGCGCGGCCCACCGTGGCCGCGCCGCTCCCCGTCAACACCAGGCGCGCGGACGACCCGAACGACTTCTCGCCGGCCGAGGAGGCAGAGGCCCGCAAGCGCTGGCTCCGCGCGCTCGTCGCGCTGCTCATCATCGTGGCCTTCGCGGGCGTCCTGCTCGCCACCCATTTTTACGTCAGCCGCCGGCGCGCAGAGCAGCAACAGCAATCAGGCGCGACCGTAGGCAACACCACCTCGCCGGAGGTCGGGCGCGAGGGCGTGGTCAAAATAGCCGCGAACCTGCGCCGCGAGCCGGATCGCGCGAGTAACCCGCCGCTGAGAACTTTGCAACGCGGCGCGCGTGTGCGAATTTTGAGCGTTAGTGATAATAATAGCTGGTACGAGGTCGAAGTCCTGACCACGGACAGCACGGAGCAGGACGCCATCAGGCGCGGCTGGATGGGCAAGAGCACGATAGACGTGGACTGAGCAACTCTCAGTCACTTCACGACCCTTGGCACACATTTCGGAGAGGAGCGAGCGGCACAGTGGGGCTAATTGAATCCATTCGACGGTGGATTGACGGCGAGGGCGCGGAAGACCCTTTGCTGGACGCGGACGAGCAGGCGCGGCCGCGCCGCGTCTGGGAGGAGTTTCTGGTCAAGGTGGCGCGCGAGGTCGAGGCCGCGATGCAGCGCGAGATGTTCACGCCGCCCGGCGGCCCCACCTTCATCCCGCGCGAGTACATCGTCTATCTCTCGAACGACGACGACCGCGAATGGCAGGGCGAGAAGCGGCGCGGCCTTGAGCAGGGACTCTTCCACGTGCTCTCGGAGCGCGCGCGCGAGTTGTCGGGGATCACGCAGCTCGCCACTAAATCTTTCGCCGTCGAGCTGCGCGTGGACGGCACGCTCAACAAGGGCGAGTTCCGCGTCCAGCCCGTCTGGGACGAGACAGAGGCCGGACACACGATGGTCACGGCGCGCCCGAACGAGCAGCTCCTCAAGACCTCCATGCCCGGCGTCCCGCCCGGCACACAATCGGACGCCGTGACGGGGCCGCTCGGGCTACCTGCGGAAGATGACTCGACGGTCGTGCGCCCGCGCGTCACGGTCCTCTACAACGTGGAGGTCTGGCGCGCCGGCGTGCGCCAGTCGGTTGTGCCAATTTCCAAGCCTGAGATCACCATCGGCCGCGGCTCGCGCTCCGTCTCCGTAGACCTGCCCATCAAGGGCGACCCCGAAGTGAGCCGCATCCACGCCACGCTCGAACGCGACGAAGCGGGCCAATTCTGGTTCACGCCGAAAGGCAGAAACCCCACCCTCATCAACGGCCAGGAGGTCCCACGCGAGCAACGCACCCCCGTCTCGCCCGACAACCGGATCGAGGTTTGCAGTTTCACATTGCGCATCCAGCCGCAGTGACCGCGCCTCGCCGGCCGCGACTGGTTGAGGAAGGCTTTCGATGGATGAGGAGGAGAAATTACTTCTCGGGTACAAAGAAGCACTCGCTCAACTGCGGCTCTACCCCACGCTGGTCTGGACTCGCAACAACTTCTTCATCCTGACCCAGTCCGGGCTGCTGGCCTTCATGCTCAACGCGGAACGCCGGCCGGGCGACAGCACGCGACTCGTGGTCTGCGTCGCTGGACTGCTCCTGGCCGTGGCCTGGCTCTGGGTAAATTGGGCCGGGCGACAACTGCACCGTCAATGGCGCGCCATCGTGCTGGAGTTTGAGGAAGAACTTTTTGCCAGAGGCGAGGGAGAACTCCGAGGCCCTTACCAACGCGCGGCGAAGCTGGGAAGCAAGCACCCATTACTGTCCATCACCCTGATGCTGATGCTGCTCTCGTCGGGTTTTATAATCCTCTGGGTAGTGCTGCTGGTTCGTCTCTTTCTCTAACCGTCTCTGTTCAGGAGTCAAGCGTTGCCGGCGGTCGTGCTGAGGGCCCCGGATTCGAGGTCTTCGATGAGGGCTTGCAGGAGGGGCGCGACTTTTTCGCGCTCGACGTAGTCGCGGCCGAGCAGGCGGATGATGCGGGGGTGGCGGGTTTGGCCTGTGACTTCCTTGAAGAGCGCGCGGCAGAAGCAGGCGACGACTTCGGGGGCGAACTGCTTGCCGGAGTTGCGGCGCAGGTCGTCGATGACGGATTCCAAATCGCGTCGCCGCTTGTAGGGGCGGTCGGTCGTCATCGCGTCGAAGGAGTCCGCGACGCTGACGATCTTGGCGGCGAGCGGAATCTGGTCGCCGGTCAATCCTTCAGGGTAGCCTCGCCCGTCAATGCGCTCGTGATGATAACGAGCAGATAAAGGGATGTCGGCGTAAGGGTGATTAATCGGCGCGAGGATTTCGTAGCCGGCCGCGGGATGGCGGTTCAGCTCAGACGACTGCTTGGCGTCAATGCGGTATGGCGCGTTGATGATGTCGCGCTCGACGACGAGCTTGCCGACGTCGTGTAGGTAGCCGGCGACCGCTATGCCCTCGACCTCGTCGTCACTCCATCCCATCTCGCGTGCGATGATCTCGCTGTAGCGCCCGACGCGCTCGGAGTGCCCTTGCGTGTACTTGTCCTTGCAGTCGATGGCGGCGGCGAAGGCGCGCACGGTGTCGTGGTAGATGACGCGCATCTCGTCGTAGAGCTGGCGATTCTCCTCCGCGCGGCGCGACAGCTCGACGAAGAGGTTGTGCTCCTGTATGCCGACGGCGATGTGGCGCGCCATCGTGCAGACCACCTCGCGGTCCTCCGCGCTGAAACTCTCGCCCGTCGCCTTGCCGCCGAGCAGCATCAGGCCGACCAGTTTTTCGCGCACCACGAGCGGCACGACCATGTCCACGCGCAGCGCGTCGAGTAAGCCTTCGTGGCGTTTGACGAACCGCGCGGCCGCAGGCGTCTCGTCGGTCCTGGTCAAGCCGCTGGTTCCTAAGCTCAGGAGGTCGGAGACTTCTTCGGCCGAGAGCGCGAGCGGCTCCGGGTCTTCCGCGCCGGCAGCGCGCGCGGCGACGAAGGTGAGCGTGTGCCGCTCGGCGTCGAACTCCGCGAGCGCCCCGCGCATCAGCCCGAGCGAGCCTTGCACCAGATGCAAGGCCGTCCGCATCTTTTCCCGGAAGTCTGTGGTGTCGGCTATCTCCTGGCCGAGGTCGGCCAGGGCGGCGAAGCTGTGCAGCAGTTTCTGAAGAGGCACGCCTTGCTCCATCCCCGTGTCAATGCCCCATGGCCCGCGGCGTCGGCGCGAACTCCGCGAGCGTCTCCAGCGCCTCCTCCTCGTCCGCGGCGAGCGCGACGTGGCGCGTCAGGCCGAGCATCTCGAAGAGTTGGACGGTCTGGCGGTTGACGTCGGCGAAGATTAATTGTGCGCCGGTGTTTTCGGCGGCGTCGATGACGCCGAGGAGGATCGAGACGCCGATGGAGTTGACCAGCTCCGTCTCGCGGAAGTTGATGACCAGCGCGCGACAGCCCTCTTCAAGACGGCGGCGGCACTCGCGCTCGATGCGCTCGCCGCTCAGCTTGTTCAGGTAATCGCCCGCGTAAATCACGGCCAGGTCGCCCACGGAGCGCGAGCGCACAACTGTACCAGTCCCCTGTTCAGCCATTTAAGTCGAGTCTCCCCTCTAACCCTACTTATAAAGGCAATCAGCCCGGAATCGCAAATTGTGTTTGGCAAATAATGAAACGGCAAAGTGGTTGCAAGAATTCAGCTCTTGCGAAGGTACTTCGTCATCCGCAGGCGCGTGCCGTCGTCTACGCGCTCGAACTCGACCTCGTCCATCAGGCTGCGGATCAGCTTCAGCCCCCAACCTCGTCGTCCACGATTCTCAGCAGTCTCGCCGTTATTATTTTCGCCGTTTTGACTGCCAAGCCCTGGGGGGACGACCCCCCGGCTGGAAACTGTGACTACTAATCTATCACTTTCTACGCGAAAACGCTGATAAATTTTTCGGTCGGGGCTCAGGCTGTGCTCAGAGGCGTTGATGCACGCTTCTATCAGGGCGGTCTTAATCTGGTTGATGGCCTCGGGCGGGAACTGGACGCGACGCGCGATCTGCTCGACGGTGTGGGCGGCGATCAGCTCCGTGTCGTCGCCCATCGGGATGACCATCTCGAACTCGTCGGGCGCGACCTCCTGGCGCGCCATCGCCGCCGAGGCCGCGCTGATTCTGGCCGTCAGGAGTTCCAACTGCTGCCGGCTGGAACCGTAAGCCTCGCGCTCGTTCAATAGCTCGCTCGCTTCTGATGTGAAACCTTCGGGCGCGACGAGCCAGAGGCGGACGCGCTGAAAATTGCAGACGCGCGCGACCTGCGTGAGGCGGTCGCACCAGACCTCCGTGATGCCGCGGCCGGCTTCGAGCTTAGACTCTATCTCGGCGGCGAGCCAGACCACCTCGCTCGCGTCCGCGTACTGCCCCGCGTCGAAGCCGTGCGCGACGGCCGCGCGCTCCTCGTCGGCCGCCTGCTCAATCGGCGGGTAGAAGGCCGCGCAGCTCGCCGCGTGGACGACCTGCGGCAATCGGACCAAATCCGTCTCGGCGTCGAGCGCGGCCACGAGCGCGTCCGGCTCCAGCCCCTTGTGCGTCCGGCTGAAGCGGTCGTAGTGAAAGAGGCTCGCGGGCATCCGCTGGCAGTTGAAGCGTTCAAGCAACTCGCGCAAACCGAGCGCAGCCTCGCGCCGGTAGTGACGCGCCATCGTGTGCGGCGCGCGTTTCAAAGTCTCCGACAAGGTCTCCGCGACGACCAGGGCGCGCGGCTCGGCCGCGACTTCGAGGCGGTAGCGCGTCCGCAGGTAGTCAGACCAGACGAGTGAATCCGTGCCAGCGTCCACGAAGTTCGCGCTCACGCTCGCCAGTTCGTGAACGTGCAGCCGGCGGGCGATTGACTGGAACTCCGCGGGCTCAAGGTTCAGACGCTTGCGCCAGGCTTCGACGGGCGCGCGCCCCTGCTCGTTCTGCGCGGACTCGTAGAGCACGCGGACGAGCGAGCGGCGCACGGCCGTGGCGGGCGCGATCTCTTCGAGGACGGAACTGAAGTGGCGGTGGATGCGTCCGCCCAGGAGTTCGTCTACGTAGAGCTGCTGGCAGTTGCGGAAGCTGGTGAGCGCGACGCCACGCTCGCGTGCGGCGCGGACGATTGACGTGATGAAGAACGGATTGCCGCCGGTCTGCTGGACTAAGAGGTCGCGCGTCTGGTCGTTGATCGTCACCTCTTCGCGGCGCGCGAGGCGATCGACCATCGAGCGCGCGTCCTCGTCCGGCAGACTCTCCAGGCGCAAGGCCCCCGCGAAGTCCGCGCCGTTGCGCGCGCCGTCCACGACGTTTAGGAGGTGGCGGCGCAGGCCGGCGAGCACGTAGGGCGCGCCCGAGTGCATCAGGGCGCGCGCGACTTCGGTTTCGAGCGGGACTTCGACGCCGTTCAATTGCGCCGCCGTCTCCAGCCCGTCGAGCAGCACCAGTGGGCGCGTGCCGTTGGCGGCTGCGCGGCGCGGCGCGCTCAGGCAGAGCCGGACCAAACTTTGCGCGTCCGCGGACCCGTGCGCGCGCTCCATCGCCGTGATGAGCCTCTCGGCCCATTCGTAGTCGCCCGGCGCAACCAGCTCAAGGAGGTCGCCCGGTGGGGCCGCGGCGTCCGCGAGCGTGGGGTCGCGGCGGCGGAAGGCTGCCAGTTGCAGGAGGAAGGTTTGCAGAAAGTGGCGGGCCGCGCCGACCGCCGTCTTGTCCGCGCGCGTGAGCGCGAAATAGATTGGCACAGAATCGCCCTGCTGGCGGAACAGCTCGTCGTAAGCCTGGCGCAGCAACTCCGAAGCCCCCGCGGACGGGGCCGACAGGAGCAGCAGGCCGCGCTCGGGCGCGTCCGCGCGCGACAGGCGCAAGACCTGTTCGAGCGCGCCCTCGCGGCCGACGAACTCTTCGGGCGCGACGCGGCCGAGGATGGCCCGGCCGCTCAAGCCCTTATTTGGCTTCCCCTGCGGCATCATTCCCCTCGGGTTCGGTTGCGGGCGGCTCGAACGTCTCGACGCGATTCTTGCCGCGGTGCTTGGCCAAATAGAGGGCACGGTCGGCGGCCTCTATGATCTTCTCGGGCGTGTCCACCTCGTCGGGGACGAAGGCGGAGACGCCGATGCTGACGGTGACGCTCCCCAAGGGCTGCGCCTTGCCGTGTGGGAAGCGGACGCGCGTGATGCGCCGGCGGATGCGCTCGGCTATCTGGACGCCCTCGGCGAGAGAGGTCTGCGGCAGCAGGATGCAGAACTCCTCGCCGCCGTAACGCGAGGCCACGTCGGCCGCGCGCAGCGCGGACTTCAAACACTGCGCCGCCATCTCCAGGGCGAGGTCGCCGCCCTGGTGGCCGTTGCGGTCGTTATAGAGCTTGAAGTCGTCTATGTCGATCATCATGAAGCTCATCGGGTAGTCGTGCCGCGTCGAGCGCTTCAACTCTTCGTCCAGGCGCTCGACGAGGTAACGGCGATTGAGCATCCCCGTCAAGGGGTCCGTGATCGACATGAGCTGAAACTGGTTGGCCTTCTCGCGCCACTCGGCGCGGTCGAGCGCCATCGCCACCTGCGGCGCGATGGACTCGATCAGGCTCAAATCGATGTCGTCGTAAGAGCCGCCGCCGGCCTTGTCCGTGACGTTGAGGACTCCGACCTTGCGGCCGCCGATGGAGATCGGGTAGCTGATGAACGAGTTTGTCTTGTAGCTGCGCTCGGCGTTGGCGGGCGCGTACGGCCCGCCCGCTTCCACGTCGCGCACGACGAGAGGACGGCCCTCGGACATGACACTGCCTGCGACGCCCTCGCCCATGCGGATGCGCGTGTTGCGTGCGGCGTCGGCGCGCGGGCCGACCGCCGCCTTGACGGCCAACTCGTTCGACGCCTCGTCGAACAGCAGGAGCGAGCAGCGCTCGGCGCGCAACAGGTCTGCGGACATGCGCAGCACGGCGTCGTAAGTGTCGCCCGCCTCGGCCGTGTTGATGCGCTCGCCGAAGCTCTGCAAGTGCTCTGCGAAGCGAGCGCGCTGCTCAAGCTCGTGCCTGAGCCGCAGGACTTCGAGCGGCAGAGCGATCTCGCGGCAGTAGATGGAAATCGCGCGGCGCTTCTCGTCCGTCAACCCTGCGTCCCCGACCAGGAGCGCGGCCTTGACTTCGTCGCCGACGATGAGCGGGAAAAGCTCTGCGGTCTTCTCAGGCGCGCCGGCCGCCTGTTTGCGAATCGCGCCAGCGGGCTTGAAGCCTTCCGCCGTCTCGCGGAAGACGAGCGAGGTCCCGGCCCTGGCAATCGTAAAGAGCCGCGCGTCCTTCGAGCCTATTTCGAGGCGCAGCCGCGCGTCCTCGAAGCGCCCTGTGGCGCAGGCGGGGATGAAGACGCCCTGCTCGCGCAGCAGCAGCGCGAGCGCCGTCAGCTCGTGCTTGGCCTTGAGGACTTTGAGCGCGGACTCGCAAGCCTCTTTGAACTCGCCCTCGGCGTGAAAATAGTGGTCGCGCAGAACTGCGCCCGACGCTTCGGCCGCGCTCGGCTCCGGCTGTTCTGCCGCAATCGCGGCCGGCTCCTCTTCCGCCCTGGCCTCCGGCGCGGCGGCGCTCGGGCGCGACTGCGCAGGGTGTACGCTCAGCTCTGCGGCAGCCTCCTGGACGCGGCGCGCGAGGTCGTCTAAATCTTCGCGCGCGGCGAAGATGACGTTGCGGAAAATATCTTCGGAGAGCAGCTCTTGCAGGTCGCCCGTACGGAACCTCTCGGCCAGCGCGCGGTAGTCCGCGCTGGTCAGGAAGGCACGGCCGCCGATGACGGCCAGCTTGTGTTCCGTGCCCAGCTCGACGGGCGCGGTGAAGCAGTGGAGGCCGGCGTGACAGCGGTAGTGGACGGGGCCGCCGGCCTTGAGGGCTCGCTCGTAGGCCACGCCGCAATAGGGGTCGCAGAGGCGCACGTGCTCAAGCGAGGACTGGAACGCCTGGCAGATGGAGTTGTTGTTCGAGACGTGGAGCGCGGGCGGCTGGCGGCCCTTGACCAGGAGGACGGAGAGGCCCGCGGCCGACGCCAGAGAGTCCTGTGCGTCGGCCCAGGCGTCGGGCGTCTCTTCCGAGTTAATCTGGGCTCGGTCGCGCACGGGCTCGACAGTCTTATCCATTGTCCGCAGGGTCACTACAGTTTACGTCCGAAGTGGTGTTGGAGGGCTGAGTCTGCGCGCGAGAACGGGGGCGCCTCTACGCGCACTGGGCTCATCAGGATGGGACGGCGGCTTTGTGAAAAGGTTTCCGTCCCGCTCGGAAGTATAAGTGACGGCACGCCCCTGAGACAAGCGGTTTTCCTCGAAAACCGGCCCGAAAGCATACAATCACCGACGCGAGAATCAGCTCTCCCTTAAGTTATACGCCGAATAAAAGCCCTTTTTCACGTTGCGATGACGCGCTGGGGGTCTCTCAAGCCTGGGGCGTCGCCCGGCGCGACCCTCTCTATGTCCGGTTCCTCGGGGCTGATGCGTATGCAGGCAGCGAAGTGGTTGGGCTTGATCTCCGCCAGCGGGGGGACTACCTCCTTGCAAGCGTCTATGGCGTAGGGGCAGCGCGTGTGGAAGCGACAGCCCTGCGGGGGGTTGATCGGCGAGGGCACGTCGCCTTCGAGCACGATGCGCTGGCGCGTGGCTTCTATCTCGGGGTCGGGCACGGGCACGGCCGAAATCAACGCCTTCGTGTATGGCATCAGCGGTTCGTCGTAGATGACGCGCGCGTCTGCAATCTCGACCAGCTTGCCGAGGTACATGACGGCGACGCGGTCGGAAACGTGGCGGATGGCGCGCAGGTCGTGAGAGATGAAGAGGTAGGTCAGGTTCTTCTCCCTTTGCAGCCGCTCCATCAGATTCATAATCTGCGCCTGGATGGAAACGTCTAAGGCCGAGATGGGCTCGTCGGCCACGATGAAGTCGGGGTTGACGGCCAGGGCGCGCGCGATGCCTATGCGCTGGCGCTGGCCGCCGGAGAACTCGTGCGGGAAGCGTTTGATGAAGCGCGGGCTCAAGCCCACGGTCTCCATCAACTCGCGCACGCGCTCCTCGCGCGCCCGCCCCGTCGCCAGGCGGAAAGTCTCAATCGGCTCGCCTATGATTTGGCCCACAGTCATGCGCGGGTTGAGCGACGCGTATGGGTCTTGAAAAATCATCTGTAGGTGCTTGCGGTGCTCGCGCATCTCGCGCTGCGTGAGGTTCGCCAAATCCGCGCCGCGGAAGAGCACCTGGCCGCTCGTCGGCTCCGTCAGCCGGAGGACGGCGCGGCCCAGGGTTGACTTACCGCAGCCGGATTCGCCGACGAGCCCTAAAGTTTCGCCGGGGTAGATGTCTATGCTCACGCCGTCCACGGCCTTGACGACGCGGCGGACGGGGTTGCCGCCGACGAGCTTGTCGAAGAAGCCGCCGCCGCCAAGGTCGAAATGAACCTTCAGGTCGCGGATGGCTAGCAACTCGTCTCCCTTGCCGCGCTCCAGAGGGGGCGGCATCGCGGGCGTTGTTTCGGCGGCGCTCTTGTCGGGCTGCTGGCTCATCAGACTTGTTCGTCCTGCTCAACGGTGGCTTGACTCTGTCCGCGCTCGCGGCGCGACGCCTGGTAAACCTCTTCGGCGAAGTGGCACAGCGAAAAGTGCTCCGCGTTCAACTCGACGAAGGGCGGGAACTCGCGGCCGCAAATCTCCTCGGCGCGCTCGCAGCGCGGCGCGAAGGGGCAGCCGGGCGGCAAGTGCGCCACGTCCGGCGGCAATCCCGGAATCTGGTAGAGCGCCTGACCGTGCTCGTGCGCGGGGTCCGGCACGGAGCGCAGCAACCCTTTCGTGTACGGGTTCCCAGGGGTCTTGAAAAGCTCGCGCGTCGGGGCCTGCTCGAAAATCTTCCCCGCGTACATGACGATGATGTGGTCCGTCATCCCGGCCACCACGCCTAGGTCGTGCGTGATGAGGATGACGCTCGTCCCCGTCTCCTGCTTGAGGTTCTTAATCAATTCGAGAATCTGCGCCTGAATCGTCACGTCGAGCGCGGTCGTCGGCTCGTCCGCAATCAGTAGCTCCGGCTCGCACGACAATGCCATAGCGATCATCACGCGCTGGCGCATCCCGCCTGAGAACTCGTGCGGGTAGCTGTCGGCGCGGGAGCGCGCGTCAGGGATGCCGACCATCTCAAGCATCTTGACCGCGTGCTCGTACGCCTGGTCGCGTGTATAGCCGAGGTGCAGCACGGTCATCTCCATCAACTGCTTCGAGATTCGCATGAAGGGGTTGAGCGAGGTCATGGGGTCCTGGAAGATCATGGCGATGCGCTTGCCGCGCACGCGCCGCAGCTCGTCCAGTGAGAGCGCGCGAATGTCCTCGCCGTCGAAGATGATCTCGCCAGAGACTACTTTGCCCGGCGGCTCCGGGATGAGCCGGATGATGGAAAGATTGGTGACGGACTTGCCCGAGCCCGACTCGCCGACGATGCCAAGGGTTTCGCCGCGCTCCAGCTCGAAGCTGATGCCGTCCACCGCCTTGACCACGCCGTCCTCCGTCTCGAAGTACGTCTTCAGGTCTCTGACTGAAAGAATGGTTCCGTTGCGGCTCGTCACTGTCTTTATGTTTTTCTCATCTGTGGGTCGAGGGCGTCGCGCAGTCCGTCGCCCAGGAAGTTGAGGGAGAAGAGCGTCAGCGCCATCGTCACGCCGGGGAAGATTAGTTGCCACGGAAAGATGGCTATGTTCTGTATGCCCTCGCTGGACAGGCTCCCCCACGACGCGAGCGGGGCCTGCACGCCAAGGCCCAGGAAGGAGAGGAAAGCCTCCTGCAACATCACCTGCGGGATGGTCAAGGTCGCGTAGACGATGACGGGACCGAGCGTGTTCGGGACGAGGTGCCGGAAGATGATGCGGCGCGTCGGCACGCCCGTCGCCCGCGCCGCCAGCACGAACTCCTGGTTCTTGAGCGACATCACCTGCCCGCGCACGATCCTCGCCATCGTTAGCCACGAGACCGCGCCGAGCGCGATGAAGAGCAGGAAGAGTTGGCCCAAAGGCGAGCGCCCGCCAAAGAAGGCCAGCAGCACGATGACGATCATCATGTACGGCAGCGAGTAGAGCACGTCCACGATGCGCATCATTACGTTGTCCACGCGGCCGCCGAGATAGCCTGCCGTCGCGCCGAACGTAATCCCTATCAGCAACGAGACGAACGTCGAGATGATGCCGACCATCAGCGAGATGCGCCCGCCGATGAGAACACGCGCCAGAAGGTCGCGCCCCAGGATGTCCGTGCCCATCGGGTGCTGCCCGGAGAACTGGCCGTTCACGTCGCGGAACGGCGGCATGGCCTTACTCAACTCCATCTCCTGCGGCACGGTCGAGTAGCTGAAGCCGGTCACGCGCTCGATGATGAATGGCCCAATAATCGACGCGACGAGGATGACGCCGACGACGATCATCCCGAAGACCGCGAGCTTGTTCTTCAGGAGCCTGCGCCACGCGTCCTTCCAAAGCGAAGTCCCGGCCAGGGGCTCACGCGCGCCCGCTTCGGCCGAGCGCACGTCACCCTCGCCGACCGCCAGCTCAGGCGAGGTGTGAATGATGTCGCCCTCGCGCGGGCGGACGGGCGGGGCCGGCGGCGTCCCCAGGGGCGTCAGCGCCGGTTCCGTCCCCTGCTCCCAATCCGTCCGCTTGTCCTGTTGCTCGTCCCTCATCTCATGCCTAGTACCGTATGCGCGGGTCGATGAAGCCGTAGGCGATATCGACCAGCAGGTTGAAGACCAGAATCAGAATCGCCAGGAAGGCCACGATGCCTATAATCAGCGGCTCGTCGCGCGAGAAGTTGGCGTTCAGAAAGTAGTTCCCAAGGCCCGGCAGCGCGAAAATCTGCTCGACGACGACTGTGCCAGTAATCAGGTAAGCGAGCGCCGGGCCGCTGAAGGAGATGACGGGCAGCAAGCCCCCGCGCATCACGTGACGGAAAATCACCTGCTTCTCGCTCAGACCCTTCGCCCGCGCCGTGCGGACGTAGTCGGCCCTCAAGACTTCGAGCATCCCGGAGCGCGTGAGCCGCGCGATGTAGGCCATGTAGAGCGCCGAGAGCGTAATCACCGGCATGACCAGGCTCCAACTGGGGAAGCCGCCGTAGCGCGCGGGCGGGAGCCAGAAGAGCGTAAGCGAGAAGATGAGGACAAGGAGCGGCCCCAGCACGAAATTTGGCACACTGATGCCGAGCATCGCCACGGCCATCGAGGCGTAGTCCAGTTTCGAGTTCTGCTTGAGCGCGGCGAGCGTGCCCATCGTCAGGCCGACGGCGAGGGCCAGAAGGTAAGCGAGGACGCCGAGCGTGGCCGAGACGGGGAGCGAGCGGCGCAGGATTTGGTTGACGGACTGTCCGGGGTAGGTCAGCGAGTCGCCGAAGTCGAACCTCAGGATGCGGCCCATCATCTTGCCGTACTGCGCGTACCAGGGCTTGTCCAGGCCGTACTTCTCGCGGATGTTCTTCTCGATGGCCGGCGGGATGCGCTTCTCGCCCGTGTAGAAGTTGCCGGGCGCAAGCCGAATCAGCCCCCACGTCAGCGTGACGATGATGAGCACCATCGGGATCGTGATCAGCAGGCGGCGGAAGATGAAGCGAAGCATCGCGGTGTCGGCTCTCCCCCTCTACTCGGTCATGCTCGGCGTGCCCTGGTCCCACTTGGCCTGGTCGTACTCTATGTAGACGAACTTCCAGGCGTGCAGCGTCAGGGGGTTGGGGTACATGCCCTTGACGTAAGGCTTCTTCATCCAGTTGACCGACGGTGTGTCGAGCGGAATGATGGGCTGCTCTTCGAGCATGTAGGCTTCGGCCTTGGCGAACAACTCGTAACGCTTCACGGGGTCCGAAGTCCGGTTGGCCTCGTCGAGCATCGCGTCGTACTTCGGGTCGTGCCAGCCCGAGCCGTTCTCCGCGCCCGCGTAGAAGAGGTTGAGAAACGTGAACGGGTCCATGTAGTCGCCGCCCCAGGCGTCGCGCGCGATGCCCTTGTAGTCGCCCTTGGCGCGGACGTTCAGGAACGTGCGGAACTCCATCGACTTGAGCGGGACGACGACGCCTATGTTCTGCTTCCACTGCGCCTGTATGAACTCCGCAATCTGCGCGTTCATCCCGTCCGGGTTGTAGGTCAACTCGATCTGGTCAATCGGGAAATTCCTGCAAACCCACTTGCCGTCGGCCCCCTTCGTCACTGGGTAGCCGGCCTCGGCCAGGTACTGGCGCGCGCGCTCCGGGTTGAAGTCGTCGCCCTTGGGGTTCTGGTAACCAGGGAAGATGCCGAGCGGGACGAAACCCGTCAGGGGCTTGACGGTCTTGCGCCAGTTGGCGAAGGCCACCTTGTCAATCGCCAGGTTGAAGGCTTTGCGCAGGCGCTTGTCCGTGAAGGGGCCGCGGCGGACGTTGAAGTCGTAGTAGTCGTTCCCGTTCTCGGTCGCGTCCATGTAGTCCCTGAGCGGCCGGATGTGATCCATCCAAGGGGCCGGGACCGTGTGGTTGAGGAACGCGTCGATCTCGCCGGCCTTGTAAAGGTTCATGATCGTCGCGTTGTCCTTGACCGGGTAGAAAATTATCTGGTTGAGCCGCACCGCGGCGGCGTCCCAGTAGTTCGGGTCCTTCTCAACGACGAGCCGGTCGTAAGGAAGCCACTCCTTGAGACGGAACGAGCCGCTGCTGACGATGTGGCCGGCCTGCGTCCAGGCTTCGCCGTACTGCTCTATGGCTTTGCGCGGGACGGCGCGGAAGAACTGGTGCGCCATCAGGCCGAGGAAGAAGGGCGCGGGCTGGCGCAGGGTGACGCGGAAGGTGTTGTCGTCAACGGCCTCGACGCCCAGGTCGTTGGCCGTGACGGGGACGAGTTCCTTGCCCGCGATGGCCGCCTCGATCTTGGGGTTGGCGGCGAGTTGGCCTGCGCGCTCAGTCTCGTCGCCCGAAAGCACTAGGCGCGTCGGCTCGTGAATGAACCTGTGGAACTCCGTGTCGTGAGCCGGATCCTCATTTTCGGGCGCGCGGCTGGTCGCGGCTTCGCCAGCCTTGATCACCTCTTCGAGCACGTCGCGCTCAAGGACGAACTTGCCCGTCTGCGGGTCGCGGACGAAAGAGCCGCCCGTGTTGTAGCCCTGGCTGTACTTGATGTAGTAGGCCAGGTAAGCGTTACGCGAGGCCAGCTCCGGCGAGAGCCCGCGCTTGAAAGTGTAGGCGAAATCTTTGGCCGTGATCGGCTCGCCGTTTGACCAGCGCGCGTTCTTGCGCAGGTGGAAGACGTACTCGGAGGAGTCAGAGTTGACGTCCCAGCTCTCGGCCACGCCTGGGATGGGCAGCGTGTTCTTGGGACCGTACTCGACCAGCCCTTCGTAGAGCGACTGGTAGACGCGCGCGTCGGGCTGGCCCGTGCCGACCTGCGGGTCGAGCGACTCGATCTCGGAGCCTGTGACGTAGCGCATCACCTGATTCTGCGGCGGGATGACGCGGCCGAAGTAGACGCCGCCGCTCGACGCGACCGCGCAGCCCGCGGCCAGGGCGGCGAGCGCCAGGAGCGCCACAATGAATCGAAACTCTGCGGAACGGAAGTAGCGCATGAGATGGTACCTCCTTACCTAGCCGAGGGAGAGCTTGACAGTTGTCCTGGCACAATGCGTTTGGGGTGAGCGCCACGTTATCACGCGCACACCGCAACAGGCAAGATACCTTGGGACACTAGCGATAACTTACCGATGCCGAAAACGAAGCCTCGCGTTGCTCCTTAGCTCTTAGCGTCTCCGGCGTGAAGTATCTGTCTCACGCTAGAGACGCAAAGGCGCGAAGGAATGTTCCGCGTTTTTGAAAGAGCTTTACTTGAACCAGGCGACGCCGGGCGGCTTGGGCGGCTGCCAGGAGGTGTCTATCCGCACGTGCTTGAGCGAGGGCGCGTCGAGCAGGTTCGCCTCGAAGCCGACGACGTAGGGCTTGACCAGCGCGTAGGACGAGGCGAAGTAGATCGGCATCGCCGGCAACTCCCTCAGCGCCTGCGCCTCTGAAAGAATGGGCAGCGGCGCGGGCACGGAAGGCTCTGGCGGCGCGGCGACAATCTCCCCGGTCGCCTCTGGGCGGCCACCCTCCTCCGCCTTCTTCTGCGGCGGCTGCTCGATTCCCTGCATCGTGAGCATGATGACGGGTGGCGTCTCCGGCTCGAACATTCCGCGCAGGGACGCAGACTCGTCGGCCGCCTGCATCACGTAGCTGCGCCGCGCCACGTCGTAATCGCCCTCGCGGAACGCGATCTCATACTCGGTCCAATCCTTCTGGATGATCTCCGTCTCCACATTGAGCGCCGAGCGCCACATCGCCGCGACCGATTCGGCCACCTGCCGTTGCTGCGCGTTGCGGTTCACGAGCAGCCTGATCTTCGGAAAATTCTGGCCCTGCGGGTAGCCCGCCTCCGCCAGCAGCGTGCGCGCACGCTCCACGTCGCGCTCGGCCAGCGGGCCTGGCGTCTCCGAGGACGCGCCCGCCGCGGCCAACTGCGCGGGCAGGAATCTTTTCGCGGGCTCGGTCGCGCCGCCCAGTTCGTCCTGGCTGATGCGGTCGCGGTCAATCGCTATCGAGAGCGCCTCGCGCACACGCACGTCGTCGAACGGTGGCCGCGCAGTGTTGAAGCTGTAGTAGGTGAGCGCGCCGAAGGTCGCGCGCCTGAAGTCCCTGTAGGGCGCGAGCAGCTTGAGCGCCAGCGGCTCGAAGCCGGCGTTGGTGACGGCGTCCACCTCGCCCGCGTGGTAGGCGGCGAGCGCGGCCTCAGCGTCTTTGGCCGGGACGAACTGCACGCGCTGGAGCGAGACGGCGCTGGCGTCCCAGTAGTTCTTCGCGCGCTCCAGCACGACGCCGTCGTCGCCGACCTTCGTCAACTGGAAAGCGCCGTTCGAGACGGGGCGCACGGGCGCTGGCCCTCGCTCGGCCGAAAGACTGTCGAGCTTGTGTACGGGACGAAACACAGGATGCGAGGCGAGCGCAGCGAACCCTGGGTCCGGGCGTTGTAGCCGCACGCGCAACGTGTAATCGTCAATCGCCTCCGCGCCGAACTGCTGCGGCTGCGCCTCGGCGCTCGTCTCCTTCTTCGGCTCTTCGTTGCGCCCTGAGTCGCCCGCGGCCGCTTGCTGCGGCGGCTCTGCCGTGGGCGCGGGCGAAGGCTCCGGGCTCGGATAGACGACGGCCGGCCCGACGCCCTCTATGTTCTTCATCAGACGCGCGTGCGGCGCGCGGTCGCCGAGTTCAATCGTGCGCTGCCACGAGCGCACGAAGTCCTCGGCCGTGACGGGGTCGTTGTTAGACCAGCGCGCGTCGCGCCGCAGGTGGAACGTCCAGACGCGCGCGTCTTCTGTAGACTCCCAGCGCGCGGCCACGCCCGGCACGGGCGCGAGCGTCTTCGGGTCGTACTCGGTCAGCCCCTCGTAGAGAGCGCGCACGGCGTCTGTGTCGGGCGCGGCCGCGGCGAGCGCCGGGTCGAAGACCTGCGGCAGCCCGCCGTCGCTCCAGCGGAACTCCTGTGCGCGCGGCGTGACGGTGCGCCCGTAAAACTGCTCAACGTCGTGATCCAAAAAACAGCCGCCGGAGAGCGCCATCACGATGACGAGCGCCGCCGCGACGGGCACGCGCCAGCGCTCGATCCTTACCGTCAGCTTCGTCTTCTTCCTTCTCGCCATAAACGAATTTCAGCCGCGCGCCAGTTTTCGCAGCTCCGCGTAAACTTCAACAGTCTGCCGCCGCGTGTCGTCAAAGCCGTGAGAGCTGTCTATCAGAAAGTCTGCGTAACGCATCTTCTCCTCTTGCGGCATCTGCGTTTTGATGCGGCGCTCGGCCTCCTCGCGCGAAATCGCGTTGCGCGCCATCAGCCGCTCGACCTGAATTTCGGGGCGGCAATGCACGACGACCAATTTATCAAAACGACGGTAGCCGCCCGACTCGATCATCAGCGCCGCGTCTACGACGCTGATGCCCCCTGGGTCTTCTGCCTCCCACCTGCCGAGCTGCTCGTCCTGGGCGGCGATTATAAACGGATGGAGGATGGAATTTAAGAGCAGCCGCTTCTTTTCGTCCGCGAAGACTATCGCGCCCAAGGAAGCGCGGTCGAGCGTGCCGTCCTCCCGCAAGATTTCTGTGCCAAAAGCCTCGGCCACCGCGCGTAGCCCCGCGCTCCCCGCCGCCACCACCTCGCGCGCCGTCTGGTCCGCGTCCAGCACGCGGCAGCCCAGCTCCGCAAAGACGGACGTGACGAAAGACTTGCCCACGCCAATCGAACCTGTCAACCCGACCCGCAACATTTAACTCACGAAATCCCGCGCCGCCACTTCGCGGCCTTAATCGTATTACGCATCAAGGCGGCGACCGTCAACAGGCCGACGCCGCCGGGAACGGGCGTGCGAAAGCCTGCGACGCGGTCGGCCTCCGCAGGGTGTACGTCGCCGATGAGCGTGGAGCCGCGCTCGCGTATGATTCGCACGCGCCGCTCCGCGTCCGCGCCGAAAAGAGCGCGCGCCTCGTCCTCGTCCGTCACCCTGTTCATCCCGACATCTATCACGACCGCGCCCGGCTTGATGTGCTCGGCACGGATGAAGCCCGCGCGCCCGATGGCTGCGACGAGGATGTCCGCGCGGCTGGTGTGGGAAGCCAGGTCGCGCGTGCGCGAGTGGCAGATGGTCACGGTCGCGTCGCGCTGTAGGAGAAGCTGCGCGACGGGGCGGCCGACGATCTGGCTGCGCCCGACGACGCAGGCGTTCGCGCCGCGGATGGGAATCGCGTTGCGTTCGAGCAACTCAAGGATGCCGACCGGCGTACACGGCGCGAGCGTTTCCTGGCCCAGCGAGAGCCGGCCGATGTTGATGGGGTGGAAACCGTCCACGTCCTTCGCGGGGTCTACAGCCTCCACGACGCGCCGCTCGCTCATGTGGGAGGGCAGCGGCAACTGCACGAGCAGGCCGTCCACGTCGTCGCGCGCGTTGAGTTCCGCGACCAAGTCCAGCAACTCCTGCTCGCTCGTCGTTTCGGGGAGCGCGTGGTGTTCCGAGCGCAGGCCGAGCGCCTGCGAAGTCCGCACCTTGCTCCCGACGTACACGGCCGACGCGGGGTCTTCGCCGACGCGCACGACCGCCAGGCAGGGGACGACGCCGTGCTCGCGCCTGAGCCGCTCGGCCTCGGCCGCGGCCTCGCGCTTGATCTCCTCGGCGACGCGCGTGCCGTCCAGCAACTCGGCTCGCCGCTCCTCGTTTCTCGTCTGTATGGGATTCATCACTTGATGGTATCCTAATTTAAATTCTGTTGTTGATCTACTTGATTTCCGGTAGTGTCCTAATTTGGATTCTGTCTCTAATCTGCTTCGTTTCCGGTTGCACACGGGCCGAATTGATTAGTCCCGAACCTCTGGTAAAAGCAGAATTTGGTTTGGCGCGGATTTTTGAAGATGTCTGTGTACCGGATAATACCAGAACAATAGAACTGCATTTTCCCATCATTCACGAGTTCCCTCATTTCGGGGGTAGCCTCGCCCCTACGGACAACCATTCGTTTGATATATTCGTCAGGGGCGATAACACCCATAGTCGCCCACCTAATAGAACTTGTTTCCGGGTCAGGCGGTTGTTCCCTGATTTCCGCAATAGCACCTATCTCGACATCGTTGGCTGGTGTGTGGCCGGAGTTTTCAATGACCAAGAAAAACATGTCTCCCGCCACTTCGCCCCTTGTCACGCTCACATACGCGCGCTGTGCGTAGATTGTGCTCTCTTGAATAATCTCAATGTTTCGTTCGGCGGCTCTGACCGCTCGCTCATTCTGATCACCCATCTTTCGAGTTTCCTCAAGGCTGTCTCGCATGGCAGCCAACTGCTGTTCCATAGTGCCAGCCTGAATGTTCATGGCTTTCCATTGGTCTCTCATGTAACCAGCTTGTCTCTTATAAATAATGGCTTGCAAGATAATAACCATGAGCACCAAAAGGCTCAGGAAACTACTAATAAAGAACTTAACTCGCTCGGTCATATTGGGGAAGTAAATGCTAATGTAAAGCAGGGCGGCGGTCGCAACGCATCCACCAATAATAATCCACTGCAACCCGGAGGATTTTGCCCGTACTGTAGCGTGAGAAGCGCTCTCGTCCTTCTTATTGACCTCGCCAGAATCGTCGCTGGTCTGATTATCTTCTGGCATGGTCTTATCTCTTCTTTAGCGACGATTTCAGAGTTAGGACACCATCCATCATTTTCATCCTAGCGTGATTATTCCCCTGCTTAGAAAGCAGGAGCTTCTTTGGCATTATTGCCAAGCGTTTGTAATCCCAAACGCAGAATGTTGAGAGCGGCGTTATGGTCGCGGTCTAATAGCAACCCGCAGGGACAAAGATGCACACGCTCAGCCAGACTCTTATCAACCATAGTGCCGCAAGCCGAGCAGAGTAGGCTAGTGTTGCGGGGGTCAACTCGCACGCTACGTCGCCCAGCATTTTCAGCTTTGTACGACGTAAATTGTACGAGTTGATTCCAAGATGCGTCTTGAATGCTCTTACTCAAACAATGATTCTTGACCATGCCCCTGATGTTCAAGTCTTCAAACACAATCAGACCGAACCTCGAAACGAGCGCACGGCTGAGTTGATGCGTAAAGTTATTACGCCTGAACCTGATTCGTTCGTGAATGCGCGCCATCGCCTTGCGTTTCTTTCGCCTCTGCGCCTTCGCCAACGCCTTCTCATCTGTGCGGAAGAAGCGCGGGTTGTCAATCTGCTCGCCCGTCGAGAGCGTGGCAAAGTGCGACAAGCCGACATCTACCCCTATCGCTCTCTCGTTGGTGGGAAGTGGCAGCACTTCCACCTCAACCGAGAAGCACGCATACCACTTGCCCGTCGCAGAGCGCGTGATGGTGAGCGTCTTAACCTTACCTTCAAGCGGGCGGTGCAACTTGATTCTCACATCCCCGATTTTAGACAGGCGCAACTTGCCGTTTTTCAGAGCAAAGCCGGATTGAGTGTAAGTCAACGAAGAGTACCGCCTGCGCGACTTGAAGCGCGGGAAGCCTGCTTTGACGCCCCGCTGTTTGACGCAACGGAAGAAGGCTTTAAACGCCTTGTCTAAGCGTCTCAACACGTCCTGCAATACCTGAGAGTGAATCACGTTCAGGTCGGGACGCACCTCTTTAATCTCGGGCAGTTGTTTGGCCTGCTCAAGGTAGC
This sequence comes from uncultured Acidobacteriota bacterium, assembly GCA_963848875.1. Classification (GTDB taxonomy): domain Bacteria; phylum Acidobacteriota; class Blastocatellia; order Pyrinomonadales; family Pyrinomonadaceae; genus QHXM01. Next base: position 519,069 of record CAWKFJ010000003.1, on the reverse strand, counting down.
AGATAGACTTTCTTTCAAGGCAGTAAGCGTCCCTGCGCTCTTGTAGTCCGGCGTTATAGAGTTCACAGCAAAGCGCGAGTATGGAGTTCAGGCGGGTCACCTGCGCCTTACTCGGATACAAGTGATATTTGAAAGTTTTTCGTGCTCTGCTTTGTTCAGTCATTTAATCCGTGTGCGCCAAACACGCGTCGAAGCCGAGAGCGAAGAGATCGTTGCTGCGATGGCTTCGCCCGCTTGCATTATCACACACTTGAAGGCGCAAATTTGAAAACATTTGCGCGGTGGCGACCATCGCTTGAGTTCTCGAATCGCCCTGAACGATAATCCGGCTCATGCCGAAACAGCACACGCGTTATCGCCTCGCCGCGGCCGCTCTCTTTCTGCTTCTGGCTTTGTGTCCGGCCGGGGCGCAGACGGCGCGCGAGCGGCACGAGCGCATTCGCACGGCGGTCGAGAGCGGCGACTACGCCGCGGCCGTCCAGGAATTGCAGGCGCTCGAAGCCTCTGACCCGCGCGCCTTCGCGCTGAACAACTACGACTACCTGCTCGCGCGCGTCTCCGAACGGCTCGGCAACGCCGCCGTGGCCCAGTCGCGTTACCAGCGCATCGTCGCGCGCAACTCGCCGCTCGCCGAGTATGCCCTCTGGCACATGGCGGAGATGGCGCGCTCGACCGGGAACCTCACGCTCGAACGCGAAAAGCTGCGCCAGCTCCTGGCCACAGCGCCCGCGAGCCTGCTGCGTGACGCAGCCTCGGCTCGCCTCGGCGAGAGCTTTTTCGAGAGCCGCGATTACCAGAGCGCCATCAACGCCCTGCGCCCGCGCGCCTCCGCCAGGGGCAACGCGTCCGCGCGTGAAGCCCTCTCGCTCGTCGCCCAAGCCTACCACTTGAGCAATCAGAAAGAGGCCGCGCGCGACGCTTTCAGCAGTCTGATCGACGAGACGCCGGACGCCTCGCAGCCGGACGACTTCGCGCTCGCGGGCGCGCGCGGCCTCGACGCGCTTGACGGCGGGAGCGAGACGGCCGCGCCGCAGCTCGCAGAAGGCGAGCACCTGCGCCGGGCCAAAATCTACAACTTCAACCGCGACTTCGCGGGCGCGCGCCGCCACTACGCGGCCGTCCTGGAGCGCTACGCGGGGAGCGCCAACGCCCCGGAAGCCCTCTACATGATCGGGCGCGGCTTCTACCAGGAGCGGAATTTCTCGGAGGCCGTCAAATACTTCCAGCGCGTCGTCAAAGAGTTTACCGAGAGCGCGAACGCGCGCGACGCGCTCAGCTTCACGGCCGCATCTTTCGCGCGCACGAAGCAGTATGACGAAGCCGTCGCCGCCTACCAGTCCGTCATCGCGCGCTACGGCACAGGCTCTACGTTGGAGCGCGCCTACCTCAACATCATCGACGTGCTGCGCGACGCGGGCCGCGACGCCGACGCTCTCTCGTGGGTCGAGCAGACGCGCTCGCGCTTCAAGGGGCAGACGGCGGCGCTCGCGCTCTTCTCTCAGGCGCGGATTCATTTGGCACAGAATGATTGGGGGAAGGCGCTCGCGGACTTCGACGCCCTCAGTAAAGAGCCGGACACGGGCGGCGCGAACACTTCGGGCAGCACTAACCCGACCGAGATAGCCTTCATGCGCGCCTACGCGCTCGAACAACTAGGCCGCACGGACGAGGCCGTCAATGCTTACCTGGCGATACCAGACGGGCGCGGCCAGTATTACGGCGGGCGCGCGACACGCCGCCTGCGCGCGCTGGCGACAAATGAGAAGACGCGCGACGCGCTGCGCTCGCGCGCCGGCTCGCTCAGCGCTGAAGCGCAGAAGGCGATAGCCACGCGAGAGTTCGACGCCGCGCGCCGGGCGGCGCAGACGGCCCTCCGCCTCACCGAAGACGAGACGCTGAGGAACGCGCTGCTCGAAATCGCGCGGCGCGCTTACAGCGGGCTGCCGGACTACAGCAGCCCGCCCGCAGGGCAACTCGTTCCCGTCGGTCGGCAGACGGTTTTGGCACAGGGACAGTCGAACCCGAACGTACACCCTTCGCGCCGTGCGCTCGCCGACGAGCTGCTCTTCCTGGGCCTCTACGACGAGGGCGCGCCCGAACTCGCCGCCGCAGGCGACTCGGCCCCTGCGGAGAAACGCGACGCCGCCGCCGCCCTCTCGCACGACGAAGCATACACGCTCGCGGTCCTCTTCAAGCGCGGCGACAACGCGAGCCATGCCGTGCGCTACAGCGAGCCGCTCTGGAAGCGCGTGCCCGCGGATTACCTGCTGGAGCTGGCCCCGCGTGAGGCGGTCGAGTTGCTTTACCCCGCGCCCTACAGGGACGCGCTCCTTGAGTACGCGCCGCCGCGCGGCGTAGACCCGCGCTTCGTACACGCCATCATGCGACAGGAGTCGCGCTTCAAGCCCGAGGCCAAGTCGAACGCGGCGGCGCGCGGACTGCTGCAATTCATCCCCTCGACCGCAGACGAGATGGCCGGGCTGCTCGGCCTCTCGGACTTCCGGCAGGACGAGCTTTACAGCCCGCGCGTCGCGGTCCTCTTCGGCTCCGAGTACATGGGCAAACTCTTCCGCGAGTTCCCGGAGATGCCGCAGGCCGTGGCCGCCTCCTACAACGGCGGCGAGGACAACGTCGCGCGCTGGGTCGCGCGCGCACGCTCCAACGACCCAGACCGCTACGTGCTCGAAATAGCCTTCTCGCAGTCGAAGGAGTACGTCTACAGAGTCCTGCCCAACTACTGGGTCTACCAGACGCTTTACACAGACCAGCTCAAACGCCGCTGAACATAATGAGACAAAACTTGTCCGCCCTCTTCTTCGCCCTGCTTCTCTGTCTCCTCTCAGCGGCTTGCCAGTCGCAGCCTGAGCCGCAGGGCAAGCGCTACGACTTCAAGGGCACGGTCGTCTCCGTGGACAGGGCGAAGCTGTCGGCCACGATCTCGCACGAAGAGGTCAAGGGCTACATGGACGCGATGACGATGCCCTTCAAGATTAAAGACGCGTGGGTGTTCGACGTGTTGAAGCCCGGCGACGAGGTGCAGGCCGCGCTCGTCGTCACGGACACCTCCGCCTGGCTCGAAGAGGTCGCCGTCACGCAGCGCGAGCAGCAACGTGAAGCTCACACCATCGCGCCACTGCCCCAGTCCGGCGACGCCGTCCCGGACTTCCGCCTCGTCAACCAGGACGGGAGAGCCGTCAGCCTCAAGCAGTATCGCGGCAAGGCGCTGCTTTTGACCTTCATCTACACGCGCTGCCCGGTGCCCGAATATTGTTCCCTGATGAGCAGCAACTTCGCCGGAATCGAGCGCGAGTTGGAAAAGGACGCAGACCTCTACGCGCGCACGCGCCTCTTGAGCGTGAGCTTCGACCCCGCCTACGACACGCCCAAGGTCTTGCGCAGTTACGGCGCGGCGACGACCGGGCGCTACGACAAGGAGACTTTCGCACACTGGGAGTTCGTGACCGGGACCGCGGAAGAGGTCAAAAAGATGGCACAGTTTTTCGGCCTCACCTACGTGCCTGAGAAAGACCAGTTCGTCCACTCCTTGCAGACGGCGCTCGTCGGCACGGACGGCCGGCTGGTCAAGCTCTACACCGGCAACGAGTGGAAGCCAACGGACGTTCTCGCGGACCTCGCGCGCCTCGTGCTCGACCGGGATAGACAATAAATCGCGGGTCTGGTAGAAGCGGCATGATTAATCTTCCACGAAGGGAGTTTATGTCTGTGAAAAGAATCTTCTCTCTCGCGCTCGTGGCGGCCGTGGTCGCGGGCATCGCCTGCAAGAAGTCCGAGCAGTCCGTCTTCGGGCCGGACTCCGGGAACACAGCGACCCAGAACGGCGCGCCGACGCAGGCGGCTGAAAGCGGCGACAAGGTGCTGAGCGAGCTAACGACACTTATCAAGCAATACTTCGCTGCCATCAACCGTGGCGACAAGGCGACGCTTGACCGCCTCCTGGCCCCAGAGTTCAACAGCCGCTGGCGTGGCAAGGATTTCGACAAGGATGCCTGGGTCAGCCCGCAGGCGGGCGAGCCCAATGTCGCCGGGGATGAAATCTACAACGCGCAGCTGGCAGGGAGTTCGACGGATGAGGCGACCGTCCACTTTGAGCGCAGGACGACGTACAAGGACAACTCGCCCCCCTACAAGGAGCGCAACAGCGCGACCTTCGTCAAAAAGGACAGGCGCTGGCAGATCAAGACGCTCATCTACGGCCACTGAGCCGGGGAACAAAGAGAAGCGGCGCGAGACATAAACTGTCTCGCGCCGCTTCGCAGTTCGTTCGTTTACGCTCAGCCCTTCAGCTTCTTGATCTCTTCGATGAGGACGGGGACGGCCTCGAAGAGGTCGCCGACGATGCCGTAGTCCGCGATGTCGAAGATGGGGGCCTCCGGGTCTTTGTTGATGGCGACGATGGAGCCGGAGTTCTTCATGCCGACGAGGTGCTGGATCGCGCCAGAGATGCCGAGCGCGACGTAGAGCTTGGGCGCGACCGTCTGGCCCGACGAGCCTATCTGGCGGTCAATCGGCAGCCACTCGGCGTCGCAGATGGGGCGCGAGGCGGCTATGTCGCCGCCGAGGGCCTGTGCCAATTGTTCGGCGAGCGCGATGTTCTCCTTGCTCTTGATGCCGCGCCCGATGGCGACGATCACGTCCGCCTTCGTCAGGTCTACGGCCTGCTTGACCTCCTGGAACGGGGCCTCCGGCTTCATGCGTATGTCGCCGACCTCGACGCTCACCTTCTCGACCTGAGCGCCTGCGCCCTTCTTCGCCTGGTCGCCGCGGTATGCGCCCGACTGGAAGGTGGCGAACACAGGCGGCTCGCCGTCCGAAGTAACGTCCGCGTCAATCTTGCCGAGGAAGATGCGGCGCGAGAACGTGACGCGCCCGTCCGCGACCTGCGCGCGGATGCAGTCGCTGACGAGCCCCTTCTGGAAGCGCGCCGCGAGCTTCGGCGCGAAGTCGCGCACGAGATAAGTGTGCGGCAGGATGACGTACTGCGGGTCCGCGCTGCGCACGACCTGCTCCACCGCGTCCGTGTAGCCGTCCGGCGTGTACTGCGCCAGCTTCTCGTTCTCCGCGTAAATAACGCGCGCCACGTCGTAGCCCGCGACCTCCTGCGCCAGCCCCTCAGCGCCCGAGCCGACCAGGAAGGCCGTCACCGTCTGGCCCAACTCCGCCGCCAGACTCTGCGCCGCCGCAATCGCCTCGAACGAAGTCTTATTCAAAACCCCGTCCCTGTGCTCCGCGAAAACTAAAATGCCGTTACTCATATGAACCTCAATGCGGAATGCGGAACGATGAATGATGAATTAAAAAGCATCTGTCTTTAATTCATCATTCATCACTCCGCATTCATCATTTCTTAAATCACTCTCGCTTCCGTCCGCAGTTTCTCCGCGAGTTCGGCCGCGCCCTTCTTGGCGTCGCCGCCTCCGAGGAACTGCGTCTGCTTGGTCTTCTGCGGGAAGTAGATTTTTTCGATGCGCTGGTGGGAGGGGCGCTGGGCGGCCTCCGCGGCGGGTGTGACTTCCCTGATCTCTTTCTTCTTCGCCGCCATGATGCCTTTCAGGGTGGCGTAGCGAATCTGGCTGATGCCGGACTGAATCGTCAGGAGCGCAGGCCGCTGCATCTCGTACCACTGATACCAGCCGCTCTCCAACTCGCGCTTGACGCGCAGGCGCTCCTCAGTGGCGTCCACCTCGATCACAATCGTCGCGTGCGGCAGGCCCAAAATCTCGGCCAGGATGACGCCCGTCTGCGCGTAGCCGTAGTCGTCCGACTGCAAGCCGGTTAGGATCAGATCGGCCTGCTCCTCGCGGACGGCCTCGGCCAAAACAGAAGCCGCCGCGTAGGGCGAAAGGTGTTGCAGGTCGTCGCCCGTGACGTGAATCGCGCGGTCGGCTCCGCGCGCGAGCGCGTCCTTGATGACTGACTTGACACGTTGCGGCCCCATCGAGCAGACGACCACCTCGCCGCCGAGCTTCTCTTTCAGGCGCAAAGCCTCTTCGAGCGCGTAGCCGTCCGACTCGTTGACCTCGTAGGACAAGTCGCCTTCTTCAATCCAGGTCGCGTCCTTGTTAATCCGCAGGATCGCGTCCTTGTTGGCGACCTGCTTCATCAGCACAATCGTTTTCATAATCAGTGGTCAGTGGTCAGTGGTCAGTGGTCAGTAGGAATCAGTTGTTAGCTGACCACTGACCACTGACCACTATTCTTCAAATTTCTTGAACAGCAGCGCGGCGTTCGTCCCGCCGAAGCCGAAGCTGTTGGAGAGCGCGTAGTTGACCTCCAGCTCGCGCGGCTCGTTGGGTACGTAGTCGAGGTCGCAGTCCGGGTCCGGGTTGACGTAGTTGGTCGTCGGCGGCACGGTCTTGTGGTGAATCGCCAGGACGGAGAAGACGCCTTCGATGCCGCCGGCCGCGCCGAGCAGGTGGCCCGTCATCGACTTCGTGGAGCTGACGGCCAACTTGTAGGCGTGCTCGCCGAAGACCTTCTTGATGGCGACCGTCTCGAACTTGTCGTTGTACGGCGTGGAGGTCCCGTGCGCGTTGATGTAGTCCACGACTCCGGTCTCGACGCCCGCGTCCTTCAGGGCCTTCTGCATGACGCGGATGGCGCCTGAGCCGGTCTCGTCCGGCATCGTGATGTGAAAGGCGTCCGCGGTCATGCCGTAGCCGACAATCTCCGCATAAATCTTCGCGCCGCGCCGGCGGGCCGTCTCCAACTCTTCGAGGATGACGATGCCTGCGCCCTCGCCTATGACGAAGCCGTTGCGGTCGCGTTCGAAAGGACGTGAAGCGTGTTGCGGGTCGTCGTTGCGTGTCGAGAGAGCGCGCATCGCGGCGAAGCCCGCCACGGACATCGGCGTGATGGCGGATTCCGCGCCGCCGCAGATCATCGCATCCGCGTCGCCCCGCTGTATCAGTCTGAAGCTATCGCCGATGGCGTGAGCGCCCGCCGCGCAAGCGGTGGCGGTCGCGGAATTTGGCCCTTTGGCCCCGTGGCGGATGGAGACCTGGCCCGCGGCCAGATTGACGATGGCCGACGGAATGAAGAATGGCGAGACGCGGTGCGGCCCTTCGTCCAGGAGCTTCGAGTGCTCGCGCTCAATCGCCCAGAAGTCGCCGATGCCGCTGCTGATGTAGGTGCCGACCTGTTCGGCGTTCTCGTCCGTGATCTGTAGGCCGCTGTCCTTGATGGCCTCGTCAGAGGCGGCGATGGCGTAGTGTATGAAGGCCCCCATCTTGCGCGCCTCTTTTTTCTCGACGTAGTCGAGCGGGTCGAAGTCCTTGACCTCGGCGGCGAACTTGACGGAGAATTTTTCGACGTCGAACTTCTTGATGTAGTCCACGCCGCTGCGCCCCTGCATCAGCGCGGACCAAGTTGCCTCCACCGAATTACCGACCGGCGTAATCAGACCGACACCCGTAACCACGACGCGACGTTGCAAGATGAATACTCCTTTACAAAATGATGAATGATGAATGATGAATGATGAATCAAAAGCGATTGGCTTCTAATTCATCATTCATCACTCCGCATTCATCATTGCTTTACTTCGCCTTGTGCTGCTCGATGTAGTTGTAGGCATCGCGGACGCTCTGGATTTTCTCGGCGTCCTCGTCGGGGATTTCGATGCCGAACTCCTCCTCGAAGCGCATGACGAGTTCGACCGTGTCGAGCGAGTCCGCGCCCAGGTCGTCTATGAAGCGGGCGTTCGGGGTGACCTCGTTCTCGTCCACCCCCAACTCGTCCACGATGATCTGCTTCACTTTATTTTCAATCTCTTGATCGGGCATGACCGATTTGCTCCTTATGATTGATGGAAAACCTGTTTCTTTACCCGCCGGCGAGCGCCTCTTTCGCCGCAACGAGCCCCTCGGCGTCGCCCGCGTTCACGCAAGTAGCGCCGCGCTCGATCTGGCGGGCGAGACCACACAAGACTTTGCCTGGGCCGACCTCGACGAAGGTCTGGACGCCCTCACTGATTAACAGCCGCACGGACTCCAGCCAGCGGACGGGCGAAGAGACCTGGCGCACGAGCGCGTCGCGCGCCTCAACGCCCTTCCGAATCACTGCCGCATCCACGTTGGTGACGAGCGGTAAACGTAAATCATTGACATCCAGTTTTTCAAGCTCCGCGGCGAGCCTTTCCTGCGCCGGCATCATAAGCTGACAGTGGAAAGGGGCGCTCACGTTAAGCTTGATGGCGCGCTTGCCCCAGCGTTCCTTGAGCACATTGACGCAGCGGTCAACCGCGCCGGCGTGGCCCGCGATGACGACTTGGTTCGGCGAGTTGATGTTCGCCGGCGAGCAGACCTCGCCCTGACGCGCCTCCTCGCAGGCGGCCTCGACTGTTTCCGCGTCCGCGCCCATCACGGCGGCCATCGCGCCCGTGCCGACTGGCACAGCCTCCTGCATGAAGCGCCCGCGCAAGCGCACCGTTCGCACGGCGTCCGCAAGCGAGAGCGCGCCCGCTGCGACCAGCGCTGAGTATTCGCCGAGGCTGTGGCCCGCGACGTAATCGGGCGCGGGAAGCCCCTCGGCTTCGGCCGCACGCAGGGTGGCGATGGAGGTCGTCAGAATCGCCGGCTGCGTGTTCTCGGTCAGTTGCAGTTCCTCGGCCGTGCCCTCGAAGCAGAGGCGCGAGATGGCAAAGCCGAGCGCGTCGTCGGCCTCCTCGAAGGCAGCCCGCGCGGCCGTGTATTTCTCCGCGAGGTCTTTACCCATCCCCGAAAACTGCGAGCCCTGTCCGGGGAAAATGTACGCCAGACTTGCCATCGTTAATTCGCGCGCGGCCGCAGAATGAAGGCGACCGTCTCACTGCCTGCGCCGACCGTGATTTCCTTTCCCTGTAACTCGTACCCGTCGCTTTTGGCCGTGACCCTGTAGCGGCCCGCCGCCGGCTTCCTCAGCTTCACGCGCCCGCGCTTGTCCGCGTTGCGGAAAATAATCTCGCCCTCTTTCGGCACGACTGTCACGCACGCGCTCTTGACGGGCTGCCCCTGCTCGTCCGTCACTTCGACCAGCAGCCACCTCTGGCTGCTGTCGTCATCTTTTTGTGCCAGCGCGCCGCCGCCAACACAGAGAAGCAGCGCGAGCAGGGTGGCGATAAAGAATCTCGTTCGCATCGTCTTCAACTGCTTACCAGCGCACGAGCACGCCGCCCCAGGTGACGCCGCCGCCGAACGAGGCCATCAGAACCAGATCGCCCTCGTTGATGCGGCCCGCCTCGACGCACTCGTCGAGCGCTATCGGGATGGAGGCCGAGGAGGTGTTGCCGTGCATGGAGATGTTCGAGTAGACCTTCGACTCGTCAACTTCGAGCTTGCTGGCCACAGCGTCCGTGATGCGCTGGTTCGCCTGGTGCGGGATGAAGAGGTCTACGTCGTCGGCCTTCTTCCCGGCCGCTTCCAGCACCTCGCGCGACACGTCCGTCATCGAGCGCACGGCGACCTTGAAAAGCTCGTTGCCCTTCATCTTGAAGAAGTGCTCGCCGGCCGCAATCGTCTCCGCGGTCGAACCCAGCCGCGTCCCGCCGCCCGGCGCGTAGAGGTGTTCGGCGTAGCGCCCGTCGGACCTGATGCGCGCGGCCAGGATTCCTCTCTCGGCCTCGACGGGTCCGAGGACGGCCGCGCCCGCCCCGTCGCCGAAGATGACGCAGGTGGAGCGGTCCGTGTAGTCAACGTATTGCGTCAAGACTTCCGCGCCGATGACGAGCGCGCGGCGCGACTGGCCCGTCTGAATCATCCCGTTCGCCATCGTCAGCCCGTAGAGGAAGCCGGAGCAGGCGGCGGCGATGTCGAAGGCCGCGGCGTTGTTGGCCCCCAGCTCAGCCTGAATCAGGCAGCCCGTCGAGGGCAGAATCTGGTCGGGCGTGACGGTGGCACAAATTATTGTGTCAATCTCCGAAGGGTCTATCCGTGCGCGCTCAATCGCCTCGCGCGCGGCGCGCACGGCGAAGAGCGACGTGTACTCGCCCTTCGCGGCCTTGCGCCGCTGCTTGATGCCGACGCGCTTGGTGATCCACTCGTCGGAGGTGTCCACCATCTTCTCCAGGTCGGCGTTCGTTAGAATGCCTTCGGGGTAAGCGTGCCCCGTCCCCAGGATGCCAGCGTTAGTTTTTGCCATCTCTTTCCTCTAGTGAATGGTGAATAGTAAATAGTAAATGGTGAAAAGACAAAGGCGCAGCGCGCCCGTCCATTCACCATTTACTATTTACTATTCACCAGTTCGGCGTACTCGCGCGCGTTGGTCTCTGCGATGCCGCGCTCGATGCGCTGGCTGGCGTGGTGCTCGGAAAACTCCTTGACGCTGCGGATGGCGTTGCGAATCGCGCGCGCGTTCGAGCTGCCGTGCCCGATCATCACGATCTGCCTGACGCCCAACAGCGGGGCCCCACCGTACTCCGCATAGTCCAGACGCTTTTTGATGTTGCGGAACGCGGGCTTGGCGAGCATCGCCCCGGCCCGCGTCATCGCCGACGCGATCAACTCGCGCTTAATCATCGAGAGCATCGCTTCGGTCAGTCCCTCGGCGAGCTTGAGCATCACGTTGCCCGTGAAGCCGTCTGTGACGATCACGTCCACGGCGCCAGTGAACAGGTCGCGCCCCTCGACGTTGCCGAGAAAGTTCAGACTGCTCAAATCCCTCAGGAGCGGGAACGCCTCCTTCGTCAGGTCGTTGCCCTTGGCCTCCTCCTCGCCGATGCTCATCAGGCCCACACTTGGCTTGATCGTGCCGAGCACTGCGCGGCAGTAGGCGTCGCCCATGATAGCGAATTGCGCCAGGTGGTGTGCCTTGCACTCGGCGTTCGCGCCCACGTCCAGCAGGAGCGTCGGCTTAGCGCCTTTCGTGGGAATCATGGCGGCGAGCGCGGGGCGGTCAACGCCGGGCAGCATCCCTATGACCATTTTCGCGGTCGCCATCGCCGCGCCCGTGTTGCCGGCCGAGACGAAGCCGTCGGCACGCCCCTCTGTGACGAGTTTCGTCCCGACGCGCAGCGAGCTTTTCTTCTTGCGGCGGACGGCCGTCGCCACGGGCTCGTCCATGCCTATGACCTCTTCGGCCTCGACCAACTCGATGTTGCGGTCGCCCTGCCTGCGCCAGCCGCAGCGGCGCAACTCTGGCTCGACCCGTTCGGTCTGACCGACGAGGATGACGCCGAGCCCCAGATCGCGCGTGGCCGCCAGAGCGCCGTCAATCTCCGCGTGCGGCGCGTGGTCCGAGCCCATCGCGTCCACGACGACCTTGCCGGTCAATGGATTTTGCCCGTGCTTCATTAAAAAGCAGTAAGCAGGTGAACGGCTTTACGCCGTCTCTTCGACGTGTACTACTTCGCGGCCTTTGTAGAAGCCGCACTTCGGGCACACGCGGTGCGGCATGCGCGGCTCCTGGCAGTTCGGACAGGTGGACGTCTGCGGTTGGCGCAGCGCGTCGTGCGCCCGGCGCTTGCGCGTCCGGGCCTTGGAATGGCGTCGTTTCGGATTAGGCATAATTACTCCAATTAAAAAAAATGATGAATGCGGAATGATGAATGATGAATTAAAGACAACCGATTTTTATTCATCATTCATCATTCATCATTCCGCATTATTGCTTTCAGCCCCGCCCAGCGCGGGTCAACTTCTTTGGTCTCGCAGCCGCACGTGTCCGCGTTTCTGTCCGCGCCGCACGTCGGGCACAGGCCCTTGCACTCTTCCGTGCAGAGGGCGCGAGTCGGCAGCGCCAGGAGCACCTGCTCGCGCACCAGTTCGTCTATGTCAATCGTCTCGCCGTCGAAGACGGAAAGACTCAGGTCATCTTCCTGTAGCTCGGCGGCCTCGCTCGCCCTGTAGTCCTCTTCGGGCACGTAGGTCACGTCGAACTCCGTCTCGACGGGGACCGCGACCGACTTCAGACAGCGGTCGCAATCGATCTCGGCGCGGGCCGTGATCTCCCCCCTCAAGCGGACCTCGTGCCCGCTGGTTTGGACGCGCCCGGAGATTTGGGGCGGCTCGGTCAGGCGCGCGTGCTCCTCGTCCAGCGCCAGCTCTTCGGGCTCGTAAACGTGGGCGAACCGGTCGCCCGTCTCTTGCAGCCTGTCAAGCTTGATTCTCATCACTCACCCACCCTGTACGGACACGGCGCTTTCGCCCTCGCGCGCGCAAAAGGCGTTATTATAACCGCTCAGTGGCGAGAGTCAACGCGCCGCGGACGGGCTCGCGGGGTCGCTGCCCTCGAAGGCCGAGAGCGCCTCGCGGCGCAGGGCCTCGGCCAGCCGCCTGTCTCCGCCCGTAATCAGGGCCTTCGTCTCGCCCTCTTCGGGGCTGAAAAGCTTCAAAGGCGGCGGGGCCTCGCCCGTGCGCAGGATGCGGCGTGCGGACGAGCGGAAGCGTGGCTCCTTCAGCTCGGCCTCGCTGACGACCTGAAAGGCGGCGCGCGCCTCGTCCGCCTCGCCGAGGCGCCAGAGCGCCAGGCCGAGCACGTAGAAAACTTCCGTGTAAAAGCGGTCCTCTTCGACGGCCTTGCGCAGGTGGCGCGCGGCCAGGCGGTCGCGTCGCAGGTGGTAGTAGACGCAGCCCAGGACGTAATGCGCCTCGGCCGTTGGGCTGGCGGCGAGCGCGCGCTTGAACTCCTTGAGCGCCTCGGCCCACTTCTCCTCGGCGGCGAGGAGCCGGCCCAGGCCGTAGTGCGCGGCGTAGGACGCGCCCGCGCGGCGCAACGAATCTCGCAAGAGCTTCCTGGCGCGCTCGGACTGCCCCTCGTCGCCGCAAGCCAGGCCGAGCAGCAGCCGCGTCTTCTCGTTCTTCGGGTCGGCAGCCACGGCCCGCTCAAGGTAATCGAGCGCGAGCGCGTTCTTGCCCGTCTCGAAGAAGTGCTCGCCGAGGAAGGCGTGCAGCGGCGCGTTCGTCGGGTGGAGCGCGGCCGCGCGTTCCAGCTTGCGCGCGCCCTGCGCCTTCTTCTTCAAAGCCAGCAGGCCGAAGCCCTCCTGGACTTCGCTCTCGAAGGCGGCCGTCTCCGTGCCCTTGTATGCCGCCAGGACTTTCGCGCGCAGCCGCTCGCGCCGCGCAGCCGCTTCCTGCTCCTCCGTGTCCTTCTGGCAGCGCTCGCGCCACAGCTTGTTGAGACGCGCGGCGTCCAGCACGTTCGTCTCTGCGAGGACCGTGATGAGCGTGTCAATCAGCGCGTGGTCGAAGTAAGCGTTCTTCGCCTGTCGGAGCAGGAGGTCTAACGTCTGCTCCAGCTTGTCCGTCAGGCGCATGAGCCTGTTTTCGAGCGCCGAGACGCGCTCCAACAGGTGCTCCTCGTGCGTGGCCCCGAGCGCGCCCTCCTCGAAGCGCGCCGCCGGCGGCTCCACGATCAGCATCAGACGCGTCCCGCACCGCCCACACAACTCCTGCCCCAGCGGGTTCGCCGCCAGACATTTCTGGCAATAGTGCTTGACGCTCTTCAACATCGCTTTATTAAGGTCACCGCGCGAACTAATACTCGTAAAACCCGCGCCCCGTCTTCCTCCCCAACCAGCCCGCGTCAACGTAGCGTTTGAGCAGCGGGCAGGCTCTGTACTTCGGGTCGCCTAAGCCGTCGTGCAGGACGTTGAGAATGGCGAGGCAAACGTCCAGGCCGATGAAGTCTGCGAGCGTCAGCGGCCCCATCGGGTGGTTCATGCCCAACTTCATAATCCCGTCGATGCTCTCGCGCGTGGCGACGCCTTCGTAGAGCGCGAAGATGGCCTCGTTAATCATCGGCATCAGCACGCGGTTCGAGACGAAGCCGGGCATGTCGTTACATTCGAGCGGCGTCTTGTCGAACTTGAGCGTCAGGTCGTGAACGATTCTGTACGTCTCGTCCGACGTGGCGATGCCGCGGATGATCTCCACGAGCTTCATCACGGGCACCGGGTTCATGAAGTGCATCCCGATCACTCTGTCCGGTCTGCGCGTGGCCGCGCCGAGCTTCGTGATAGAGATGCTCGAAGTGTTCGACGCGAGAATCGCCCCCGGCTTCGTGATTCCGTCCAGCTCGCGGAAGACCTCCGACTTGACCTTAACGTCCTCGGTCACGGCCTCGACCACGAGGTCCGCCTGTGCCAATTCTTCAAGCGCGGTCACAGTCCGTATGCGGCCGACGATGGCGCGCTTCTCTTCCTCGGTCAGCCGCTCTTTGTCAACGTCGCGTTGCAGGCTCTTGTCAACCGCGGCCATCCCGCGCTCCAGGAACTCGTCCTTAACGTCGCGCAGGACGACGGCGAGGCCAGCACGCGCCGCCACCTGCGCGATGCCGTTGCCCATCGTGCCCGCGCCGACCACGCCCACCGTCTCGATTGTAAAATTCTCCCCCAAAGCTTTACCTTTCCACGGCCAGCGCCACGGCGTTGCCGCCGCCGAGGCAGAGCGCGGCCAGGCCCCTGTGGACGTTGCGCCGCTTCATCTCGTAGAGCATCGTCGTCAGCAGGCGCGAGCCCGACTGCCCTATGGCGTGGCCGAGCGCGACCGCGCCGCCGTTGACGTTCACCTTGTCCGGGTCCAAATCTAATTCCTTGATGATGGCGACGGCCTGCACGGCGAAAGCCTCGTTCAGCTCGATCAAGTCAACCTCGCTCAGCGACCACCCGGCCTTCTTCAAGACTTTGCGAATCGCCTCGACGGGGGCCATCATCACCAGCTCCGGCTCTATCCCCGAAGTGGCCTGCGCCGCGATGCGCGCCATCGGCTCGACACCCAGCGCGCGCGCCCTCTCTTCCGACGTGACGACCAGCGCGGAGGCCCCGTCGTTGACGCCCGGAGCGTTGCCGGCCGTCACCGTCCCGCCCTCCTTCTTAAACGCCGGCTTGAGCTTCGCCAGCGCTTCGAACGACGTGTCCTCCCGCACAGTCTCGTCCGTGTCGAACAAGACGGGCGCGCCCTTCTTCTGCGGAATCTCGACCGCGAGGATTTCGTCCTTGAACTTCCCGGCCTTGATCGCGGCCGCCGCCTTGCGGTGCGAGTTCAAAGCGTACTCGTCCTGCTCATCGCGCGTGACGTGGTAGCGCGTGGCGACGACCTCGCCCGTGTTGCCCATGTGATAATTCTCGAACGCGCACCACAGGCCGTCGTGAATCATCGCGTCCACGAGCACACCGTTGCCCAGCCGGTAGCCCTCGCGCGCCTTCGGCACGAGGTACGGCGCGTTCGACATTGACTCCATGCCGCCCGCGACGACCGTTTCGGAATCCCCCAGCTGAATCCCCTGCGCCGCCATCATCACGGACTTGAGGCCCGAGCCGCAGACCTTATTGATGGTCACGGCCGAGACGCCGAACGGGATGCCGCCCTTGAGCGCCGCCTGCCGCGCGGGGTTTTGGCCCAAACCCGCCTGGATCACGCAGCCCATGATGACCTCGTCCACATCTTCCGGCGAGACGCCCGCGCGCCTGACGCTCTCGCGCACGACCAGCGCGCCCAGGTCCGTCGCCGCAAAATCCTTGAGCGAGCCCTGGAACTTCCCGGTCGGCGTCCGCACGGCGCTGACGATGACCGCTTCTCTTCGATTCATAACGTTTGCACCTCTGGGCGAGTGAATGGTGAATAGTCAATGATCAATGGAACAAGCTTTCTACTATCCACTATCCGCTCGCTTCTAATTCTCCATTTACCATTAACTATTTACCATTCACCAGGAGGTGTCAAGCAAACTCCTCGCGCCGAAAATCGTGATTTGATAAGCCTCGCCGCCGGGTGTTAGACTCGCCCGCGCAATTTCATAAATAAAGCACGCGTGACGGCCGAACGTTTTTCTTATCACTTATCATGCAAGCACTCATTCTCGCGGGCGGCAAAGGCACCAGGCTCCGGCCGCTGACCGTTTACACCCCGAAGCCCGTCGTCCCGATCTGCAACCGCCCGTTCCTGCTCTACCAGATCGACACGCTCAGGCGCGCGGGCATCAAGGACATCACGCTCTCGCTCTCCTACCAGCCGCAGAAGATCGAGCAGCAGCTCGGCGACGGCTCAAGTTTCGGTGTCAACCTGCGCTACACGGTCGAGCCGCAGCCGATGGGCACGGCCGGGGCCTACAAGTACGCAGAGGACTTGATCCGCGAGCCGACCGTCGTCTTCAACGGCGACATCCTGACGGACCTGGACCTCAAGGCCGTCATCCGCGAGCACACCGAGCGCAAGGCGACGGCGACCATCGTCCTGACGCCGGTCGAGAACCCCAGCGCCTACGGCCTGGTCGAGACACGCGTGGACGGCCACGTCGCGCGCTTCCTCGAAAAGCCCAAGCCCGAAGAGATCACGACCAACAACATCAACGCCGGGACTTACATCCTTGAGCCGCGCGTCCTCGACTACATCCCCACGGGCGAGAACCACTCTTTCGAGTACGGCCTCTTCCCGACGCTGCTCGAACGTGGCGAGCCCTTCTACGCGCACATCCCCGCGCGCACCTACTGGATAGACATAGGGACGCCGGCGCGCTACCTGCAAGCGCACCTGGATTTGCTGGCCGACCGCGTCGGGCGGATTCACATCAAGGAGCGGCGCGGAGCTTTCGACGCGGCGACCGTCGCAGAGATTGACGACCTCTCGATGCTCGGCGACGACTGCGTCATCAAGCCCGGCGCGCAGATCGTCAACTCCGTGCTCGGCCCAGGCTGCTACGTCGAGGAGCGGGCGCGTGTGGAGAACGCGGTCGTCTGGGCGCACACGCGCATCGGCGTGGGCGCGCAGGTTTCGGGCGCGATTGTCGGGCGCGGCTGCCACATAGGGCGCGCCGTGACGGTCGGCGCGGGCGCGGTCCTCGGCGACAAGACCTCGCTCACGGACTACTCACAGACCGGGGGCGCTGCGTCGTGAGCGCGCGCGAGGGTTCGACTCCCATCCGTTTTGGCACAGACGGCTGGCGCGCAGTCATCGCAGACCAGTTCACCTTCGCCAACCTGGAGCGCGTCGCGCAAGCCTACGCCGACCATCTGAAAGCTCAAACCGAATCACTCGTCGTCGTCGGCTACGACCGGCGCTTTCTCTCTGAACAATTTGCCGAGCGCGCGGCGGAAGTTCTCGCGGGCAACGACCTGCGCGTCGCCCTCTTCGCGGAGGCCGTGCCGACGCCCGTCGTCTCGTGGGCCGTCAAGGCCAACGGGGCTGCGGGCGGAGTCGTCATCACAGCCTCGCACAATCCGGGCGAGTTTAACGGCTTCAAGATTAAGGCCCCCTGGGGCGGGAGCGCGTCGCCGGAGATAACGGCGAGCGTTGAATCGCTCCTGGATTCGAACGCGCCGCGCCGCCGTCGCGTGAGGGCGGCCGATGAAAGCTCGCTCCTCGAATCGTCCGTCGAAAGTTACCGCGCGCAGCTCAGTTCTTACGTTGACCTGGAACGCCTCAAGGCTGCGCGCCTGAAGACAATCGTCGACTCGATGCACGGCTCGGGCGGGCGCTGGGTCGAGAGCTTTCTGGAAAATGGCACAATCGAAGTCGAGACCGTCCGTGCCGAGCGCGACCCGCTCTTCGGCGGCGTCAACCCGGAGCCGATTGACCGCAACCTCGGCGCGCTCAAGCGGCGCGTCCGGGAAACGAGCGCCTCACTTGGGCTCGCCACAGACGGCGACGCTGACCGCCTCGGCGCGGTCAACGAGTTGGGCGAAACGATGACGATGCACGAGGTCGTGCCGCTCATCCTCCTGCACCTGGCGCGCGTGCGCGGGATGACGGGCGGCGTGGTCCGCACCTGCTCTCAATCAATCCTCACGAAACGCATCGCCGAGGCGCACAATCTGAAGCTCTACGACACGCCCATCGGCTTCAAGTACATCGCGGACCTGATGCTCAAAGACGATATCCTGATAGGGGCCGAAGAGTCCGGCGGCATAGGCGTCAAGGGGCACATCCCCGAACGCGACGGGATACTCAACTGCCTGCTCCTGCTCGAAGCCGTCATCGCTTCGGGCCTCCCGCCCTCCGAGATGGTCAAGGCGATGCACCGCGAGTTCGGCGAGTTCTACTTCGACCGCCGCGACTTTTATTGCGAGGTCGTGCGCGGGCAGGAGTTGGTGACAAGACTCGCCGCGCGCCCGCCCGCCGAGGTCGCGGGCCACGCAGTCAGCGGCGTCGAGACGATGGACGGCACGAAGCTCGTCTTCGCCGACGAGTCATGGCTCCTGCTTCGCCAGTCCGGGACCGAGCCCGTGCTCCGCGTCTACTCCGAGGCGACTTCGCACGCGAAGGTGAAAGAGCTTTTGGCCGCGGGCGAGGCCCTCGCCCTGGCCGACTCGTAAACGAATCGCCACCATTGACCCGCAGGCCGTTCGGGCTTAATGTTCTCCGGCGTAACTGGCACAAATCCCCGACAGTATCCTTCGCGCGACCTTTATCACATAAGGAGTAAACGCCATGACCACGCCCAGAAACATGGTCTACACGCTCTGTCTCATCCTCTGCTCCGCGCTCCTCTGCAACGCGCAAGAGCAGAACGCCCCGACTCAGCCGACGAGCGACGCGCCCGTCACGACCGCCAACGGCACGACCGGCAAAATCCCGAAGTTCACCGCCCCCACGGTCCTCGGCGACTCGATCATGACGGAGAAGACCGGCAAGATCGGCGTTAACAATGCCGCGCCCACGGCCACGCTGCACGTCACAGGCCCGCAGCCCCCGACGCAAGCCACCCTGAGCGGCCCTCCCGCGGCCAACCTGCTGCAAACCGGTGGCGGGAAGGGCGGCAACACCAACGCGGCGGGCAAGACGGGTGGCAAGGGCGCGGGCATCGTGCTCGCGGCCGGGCCGGGTGGTAACGCTCCCTCTGGCATCAACGGCACGGGCGGCAGCATCTTCCTGGAGCCAGGCTCGCCGGGGACGGGCGGGACGGGCGGCGCGGCCGGCAACGTCGTGATCGCGGAGCAAGTCGGCGCGGTGGGCGTCGGGACCAACACTCCGGAAGCGGGGGCGAAGCTGCACGCCGTCAACTCTGCAAGTGGACCGGCGAGTGACGTGGGCGTCATCCTCGGCGAAAACCAGAACTCTCAAGGGTCGTTCAACATCGGGGTGCGCGGCTTGAGCCACCACGGCACGGGCGTGTGGGGCAACGGCGCGACTTTCGGCGTGCAGGGTTATGGAAGCACGGGCCTGTATGGCTCCAGCACCAGCGGGAGCGGTGACGGCGTCCGGGGCGCCACCGTCACCGGTAACGGCGTTTACGGCACGACCGCGGGCACGAGCACTAGCGGCGTCTTCGGCAAGAACACAGGCGCAGGCGGCGTAGGCGTCTCCGGCATCGCTGGCGGGGGCAAAGGCGTCTACGGGCAGAGCAACACCAATTCCGGCGTCTTCGGCTTCAGCGGTTCGGGCGATGGCGTCACGGGCCAGAGCGGCACGGGCTACGCCGGCCACTTCTTCGGCAAGACCAAATTCACCAGCAACCTGGAGATCGACGGCAGCGAGTTCTTCGGCGCGACCACGCGCCAGATGCTCAACCTGTGGAGCACCTCATACGGCATCGGCGTGCAGGCCAGCACCCTCTACTTCCGCACGGCCAGCGGCTACAACTGGTACAGGCTCGGCGTACACAACGACACGCAGAACAACCCCGGCACGGGCGGCACGAGCCTGATGGAGCTGAACTCGTCGGGACATCTCGCCGTCAAGGGCGTCGTCACCGCGACCGCCTTCGTCGAGACCAGCGACCGCAACGTCAAGGCCAACTTCTCGTCGGTCAACCCGCGCGCCGTCCTGGACCGCCTGGCCGCGATTCCCGTGCAGACGTGGAACTACAAGAGCGAGCCGGAAAGCGTGCGCCACATGGGGCCGATGGCCCAGGACTTCCGCTCGGCCTTCCGGTTGGGCGCGGACGACAAGGGCATCAACACCGTGGACGCGGCCGGCGTGACGATGGCTGCGGTGCAGGGCCTCTACCAGCTCGCGCAGGAGAAGGACAGGCAGATTGAGCGACTGACTCAGGAGGCGAAGACCCTGCGCTCCGAGCTTGACGACCTGAAGGCCAGGATGCTGCAACTGGAGGAGGCGCTCAAGCGCCAGCAGAAGTAAGCACAAGAAGAAGAGGTCTGAGATTCCATGCCCGAATTGCCGGAGGTCGAGCTGGTCGCGCGCAGCCTCGATCACATCGTCAAGGGCCGCCGCATCCTGGCGGCCCGCCTGCTGCGCGCGGCCCTCGCGCCCGACACGACGCCGCGCGCCTTCGCCCGCAGCTTGCGCGGCGCGCTGATAGAAGCGGTCGGCCGGCGCGGCAAGCACATCCTCTGCCGCCTGGACAACGGGCGCGTCCTCATCACGCACCTGCGCATGACCGGCCGCTTCCTCTACCTGCCGCCCGAAGCCCCGCTCCCCAAACACACGCACGCGCTGTTTGAGATGGACGACCGCCGGCGGCTCGTCTTCACGGACCAGCGCCACTTCGGGATGATGAAAGTCGTGGGGGCGGACGAACTCGACCAGACGAAAGAGTTGCGCTCACTGGCCCCTGAGCCGTTCTCTGACGAGTTCACGCCCTCGTACCTCAAGGCTGCGCTCGCGCGCTCGCGCCGGACGCTGAAGGAGACGCTGCTCGACCAGAGGCGCGTCGTCGGCCTCGGCAACATCTACGCGGCCGAGGTCATGTTCCTGGCCCGCGTCAACCCCTTCCGCGTGGCCGCCGAGTTGTCGGCGGCGCGCCTCGCGCGACTGCACAAGGCCATCCTGGACGTGCTCGGCGAATCACTGGCGCACGGCTCGACGATGAACGTTGACCCGTCGAACATAGACGGCAGCTACTACGGCGGCGGCTACGAGGGCCGCTGGCGCGTCTACGACCGAGAGGGCGAGCCCTGCCCCTCCTGCCGCGCTTCCATCCGCCGCGTCGCGCACGCCGGCCGCTCCACCTTCTACTGCCCGCGCTGCCAACGTCGCTGAAAGGTGGAAGGCGGAAGGCCGCGACGGTATTCAGCCCCGTCAGGGGCGGCTGACAATAGCCCAGCACTTCAGTGCTGGGTAAGCAGCGAGAAAAGAGTTGAGTCCCGTAGGGACGACCGAACAGCTTGCTTCGGCCGTCCCTACGGGACTCGATATATTTTTGACGCCGTTACTGAAGTGCTGGGCTATTATCGACCGCCCCTGACGGGGCTTAAAGCTGCCCACTGCTCACTGCCCACTGCCTACTGCCCACTGCTTTTATTGTGCTGCGAAGATGGTGAAGTCGTCCCAGCGATTCGTGAGGGCGAGGCCGGGCGCGTTGTTGTAGAGGCCCGCGCCGTTGGAGCCAGACAGCGGGGCGCTGGTGGCCTGGAAGACGGGCGTCGAATCGAGGAAGATGTTGAGCTTGCCGTCGGCGTGGGTCACGGCGCGCAGGGCTGTCCAGTCTATGGCCGGCAGAATCAGGTCGGCCACCAAATCCGTCCGCGTCCCGTTAAGGTAATAGCCGACGGTCAGCCTCTTCGGGTCGGACTGCGCGGCCCCCTCGCTCGTGTAGGCGAAGAAGAAGTTGGAGCCGTCGAGCACGCGGAAGCTGAGCCCCGTGTTCTGCCCCGTGCCCGCACGCCGCGGGCGACGGCTGACGCGAACGTCCAGGTCGGCAGGGACCGCGCCCGGCTCGACCCAACTGACGCTCGCGCCGTTGGCCAGCAGCACGCCACGTTCGTTGAGGATGCCGAACGGCTGCGGAAGCTGCGCGTCCACGTTCGTCCGCCACACGAGCGGCGCAAGCGTCCCGCCTTCGGTCGAACCCAGGCCGCCACGCCCTCCGAGGATGTAAGTCGAGTTCGCGCGGGTGAACGAATCGAAGACCAGGGCATCGGCGGGCGCGGGCGGCGGAGTTTGCGCGAGCGCGGGCGGGGGGCCCGGATTGTCCGGGTTCGAGAAGTCCGGCGCGGTCGGGTCAAAGACGAAGCGCGGCAAGGGGCACGGCCCGTCGCAGGGGTGTGCCACCATGTTTCTGGTGTTGCGCCTGATGCCCGTGTGCGGGCTGCCTTCCATCCCGGTAGAGAGGTCGCTGATGGGATCGCCGGGCCGGAAGAAGTAGGCGGCTAGATTCCCTTCCCGGCTGAAGACCGTCTCCGGCGTGAAGGTCGCCAGCACGGCGCCCGCGTCCGAGCCGTCGCCCTCGCGCGGGTTCCTGTCCTCGTAGGCGCGCACCTGCGCCATGCGTCCAGAGAAATTGCTGTGCGTCGAGCCTCCTATGAACAGCCTGGCGCTGCCCCCGCCGGGGCCGGGCGTGCGGCGCGGGCCGCCGAACGGACTCCTCCCCACCGGCACGCCGTTAAAGTAACTGACGATGTACCGGCCGTCCCAGCCGACGGCGTAGTGGCCCCACTCGAACGCCCTGGGGCCTTCGTCGCTGAGGAACGTGTTGAGCTTCGCGCCGTCAAAGACGTTCCCGCCCAACTGGTAGTGACTCAGCTCCGACCCGTGCAGATACTGGAAGCCGAACAGGATGGCGTGCGCGGCCCCGTAGCCGTCCGACACAATGTAGCCGCCGCTGCTATTGCGGTCGGGCATCGCCCAGAACTCCCAGAAGAAGTGGCCGAGTTCGCGATGGTGGTCCCAGAAGGTTCCGAACTCCACGGTCATCGGCGTGCCGTCGAATTCGAGCACGCGCGAGATGCGGGGGGGCGGCGTGGCCGTGGCCGTGAAGCTCGTGGAACCGGATTTCACCCCGATGAAGGTCTTGCCCGCCGGCAGGAATTTGTAGTAGCCCTGCTCGACGGCGGGCGACACCACATGATCGCCGGGTGTGGTGACGAGGAACGAGTAGTTCCCGTCGGCGTCCGTGATGGTGAGGCCGCTTTCGCCGCCCGAGAGGGCGACGCGCATGCCCCACATCCCCTTGCCGCTTTGGTCCGTCACGCGCCCGTTCAGGGTGAAGTAAGGCTGGGCCTGAAAATTCAGTTCCTTGTTCCCGTCGAGCAGGGCGACGCCCTTGCTTTCGGGCAGGAGATTGTAGTCCACGCGCGACACCATCAGCGTGTAAGCCAGCCCGGCTTCCAGGTCCGCGAACGAGTAATTGCCGGCGGCGTCCGTGACCCTCCTCTTGTTCGGCAGCTCCGGCGACTCGACCAACACGCCGGCCACAGGCCCTGCGCTGTCCGTCACGCGCCCCGTGATTGAATAGCGGCGGCGCACGGCCGGGAAGTCGAGCGTCACCGTCTCGGTGAGCAGGGCGAGCGACCGGGGACTGATAGTGGCGATGGTATCGCTGACGGGCTCGACCGTATAGCTGACCCCGGCCGGAACGTCTGCGAACGAGAAGCGCCCGGCGGCGTTTGTAGTGGCGACCCTCGTCGTGAAATTATCGGCCGTCAGCCTGACCTTGAAATCAGGAATCGCCCGACCCGACCCGTCGTGGACCAGCCCGTCTATGTCGTGCGTCTGCCGCGTGGCGCGGAAGTCAACGCCGGCGAGGTCCGCCGTCAGCGCGGCGAGCGGGCGCGAGAGCGTGTCGAAGTCGTAGAACTCTTTCGCCACCCGGACGGCGTAATTAAAACCCGCGGTCACCTGGGGGAACGAGTAGTTGCCGAGGGAGCTTGTAGTCGTCTGCCGTCCCGTCTCGTCGAGCCAGACGGTCACGCCGCTGACGCCGGTCCCCTTGGCGTCCAGAACCTGGCCGCTGATTCTGTAAGCGCGCCGCAGACCCTGGAACGTGAGGTTCGTGTGCGCGAGCAACTTCAGGCTGGCGCTCTCGAAAGAGAAGACGGGGGTGCTCGCCGCCTCGATCTTGTAATTGTACCCAACCGGCACGCTCGTAAAATGGAATTTCCCGGTGCTGTAGGTCTTAATCATTCGGAGCGTCGCCCCGGCCGAGTCCAGGAGCCTGACCGACACCCCCGGAATCGTCCCACCGGAATCGTCCGTCACAACGCCCGTGATGTTCCGCGCCTGCCGCCTGGCCGAGAAGTCAATGCCAGAAGTGTCCGCCGCAATCCCGTTGACCGAGCGGGCGGAGGGGCTGAATTCGTAGAACTCCTTCACTGGAACCAGCGAGATGTTGCTGCCCGCCGGGACGGCGTAGGAGTAAGAGCCGTCGGCGGCAGTTCTGAGCGTCGCGGTCACAGACCCGCTGACCTGCACTGTCACGTTGCCTAAGCCCGCGCCGTCCAGCAGCACGCGACCGCTCACGCGGTACCGCGTCACCGGGGCGGCCGCGTCCGCCCACACCGTAAAGACGCAGAGGAGCGCGCCGAGGCAGACCGTCAACCACAGGCTTCTGAAAGTCAGGCTCATTTTGTCACGCCGAAAATCGCTGGGAGCAGGATCAAAAAGTCGCGCAGAAAGAACGCGCAGGTCGGGGCAGCGTCGCCGGAGTATAAGGAACGGCCCGTGAAGAAGCAAGAGCGAAAAAGCTAATGCGGAATGCGGAGTGATGAATGATGAATGAAAGGCAAAAGCTTTTAATTCATCATTCCGCATTCCGCATTCCGCATTGCTTCTTGACAGTGCCGCGCCGGGGGCGTATAAGCGTTTTCGGAAAACGTGGTGAGTTAAGGCGACTTGCGGCCACGTAAAATAACCCGCTAAACAGCTCGGACGAGTTCGGCAGCGAACGACCCCGCAAACTTCAAGCTCTTCCGAAGTCCCGCGTTGTTTGGCGCGGGATTTTTGTTTGAGACCACTATGGAAAACTTCAGAAGCCTCCTTGACTCGGACGACGTACACGTCTTCGACGGCGCGATGGGCACGATGCTCTACGCCAAGGGCGTTTACATCAACCGCTCTTACGACGAGCTGAACCTGACCAACCCCGACCTCGTGCGCGAGGTCCACGAGGAGTACGTCCGCGCCGGGGCCGACATCATCGAGACCAACACGTTCGGCGCGACGGCCCACAAGCTACAGCAGTACGGCCTCGAAGGGAGCCTCCGCCTCATCAACATCGCCGCCGCACGCATCGCGCGCGAAGCCGCCGGTGACCGCGCGCTTGTGGCGGGCGCGGTCGGGCCGCTGGGTCTACGCATCGAGCCCTACGGCCCGACCTCTTTCGACGAAGCCAAGGAGCTGTTCAAGGCTCAGGTCTCTGCCCTGCTCGACGGCGGCGTAGACCTCTTCATCCTGGAAACCTTCTCCGACATCTCCGAGATGCGGCAGGCCATTTCGGCCGTGCGCGAGTTGTGCGACCTGGCCATCGTCGCCCAGATGACCATCATGCCCGACGGCAACACGACTTTTGGCACAACGCCCGAAGTCTTCACCAAGCGGCTCGACGAGTGGGGCGCGGATGTCATCGGCCTCAACTGCGGCGTCGGCCCGGCCATCGTCCTCGGCGGCGTCGAGAAGATGCGCGGGGTGACGAACAAGAAGCTCTCGGCGCAGCCGAACGCCGGCCTGCCGCGCGACGTGCAGGGCCGCCAGTTCTACATGTGCTCGCCCGAATACATGGCGAAGTTCGCCAAGCGGCTTATCCAGTCGGGCGCGAAATTCATCGGCGGCTGCTGCGGCACCACCCCCGCTCACATCCGTCTCACCTCGGACGCCGTCCGCGCCGCGAGCCCGCGTAAGCAGCGCGTCGTCCTCAAGGAAGCGGCCGCCGCGAGCGTCGAGGAGTTGACGCCCACAGACATACAGGTCGTGCCGCCCGAGGAGCGCTCGCTCTGGTCGCGCAAGATTGTCGAAGGCCGCTTCGTCACCTCTGTCGAAGTCCTGCCGCCGAAGGGCTGCGCCCCTAAGAAGACGCTCGACTCGATTCGCCTTCTGAAGAAAGCGGGTGTGGACGGCGTCAACATCCCGGACGGGCCGCGCGCGCAGACGCGCATGTCCGCTCAGGCCACGGCCGTGCTGGTCGAGCGCGAGATAGGCATAGAGGCCGTGCTCCATTACTGCTGTCGCGACCGCAACCTGCTCGGCATGATGTCGGACCTGTTGGGCGCGGCCGCGCTTGGGCTTCGTAACCTGCTCCTGATTACCGGCGACCCGCCGAAGATGGGGCCGTACCCGGACGCGACCGCCGTCTTCGACATAGACTCCATCGGCTTGACCAACATGGTCAACAAGCTCAACCACGGCCTAGACCTCGGCAACAACCCCATCGGCCAGCCGACGGCCTTCTGCATCGGCGTCGGCGTCAACCCCGGCGCGCTCAACCTGGACGAAGAGATCAAGCGCTTCGAGTGGAAGGTCGAGGCCGGCGCGCAGTACGCCATCACGCAGCCCGTCTTCGACACAGAGCAGTTGGTCGAGTTTCTCAGGCGGATAGAGCACGTGCGGATTCCGATTGTCGCGGGCATCTGGCCGCTCGTCTCGTTCCGCAACGCCGAGTTCATGCACAACGAAGTGCCGGGCGTGCGCGTCACGCCCTCGATCATGGAGCGGATGAGGATTGCGTCGGAGAAGAGTAAGGAGGCCGGGCGCGACGAAGGCTTGAAGATCGCGCGCGAATCCCTGCTCGAAGTTAAAGACCTGATTCAGGGCGTGCAAGTCTCCGCGCCCTTCGGCAACGTCCGCTACGCGCTCGAAGTCTTCGACGCCCTCGAAGAGTTCGCCTCGCGCAAGGAAGTCAACGTGCCGGCATGACGGAGTTGCGAGACGACTACGACCGAGTGGCCGCGGATTATGCAGCGGAGTTCGCGGACGAGTTGGACGCGAAGCCGTTCGACCGGAAGATGCTGGACTGGTTGGCGGAGAAGGTCCGAGGGCTCGGCGCGATCTGCGACATGGGCTGCGGCCCCGGACAGGTCGCGCGCTACCTGCACGACCGTGGCGTCGAGGCTTGCGGCGTAGATTTGTCTGCGGAGATGGTTGGACACGCGCGAAGGCTTAACCCTGACATTCCCTTTCAGCAGGGCGACATGCTCGCGCTCGCGGAGGTCGCGGACGAGACCTACGGCGGCGTCGCGGCCTTCTATTCGCTGATACACGTTCCGCGTCCGCGTGTGATCGACGCCCTGCGCGAGCTGCGGCGCGTGCTCCGCAAGGGCGGCGCGCTCCTCGTCACCTTCCACATAGGGCGCGAGACCGTCCACAGAGACGAGTTCTTCGGCCACGCCGTCTCACTGGATTTCCACTTCTTCGAGGCGGCCGAGATGAAAGAGCATCTCGCCGCCGCAGGCTTCGACCTTGAGGAGACAATCGAGCGCGACCCCTACCCTCCCGAAGTCGAATACCAGAGCCGCCGCGCTTACATCTTCGCCCGAAAGCCGCGAGACTGATTCGCGTCACTTCAAAACGTGCCGGAGCGCGCCTTCGATTTCCGGGTACTTGAAGACGAAGCCGGCGGCGGCGAGGCGCGCGGGCTCTGCGCGCTGGCTCGACAGGAGTGTGGCGTCGGCCATCTCGCCGAAGGCCAGGCGCGCGGCGAAGGCGGGCACCGAGAAGAAGGTGGGCCGGGAGAGCGCGCTGCCCATCGCCTTCGTGAACTCCTTGTTGGTCACGGGCCGCGGCGCGACGACGTTGACCGGGCCGCTCAAAGTCTTGTCTGAGAGCGCGTGCTCGATGGCCCCGACGGCGTCGTCCAACGTGACCCAGCTTATGTACTGCCGCCCGTCGCCCAGCTTCCCGCCCACGCCCAGCCGGAACGGCGTCAGCATCTTCTTGAGCGCGCCGCCGCGACCGCTGAGGATGACGCCGAAGCGCAAGTGCGCGACGCGGATGCCAGCGCCCTCGGCGGCCGCGGTCGCCTCTTCCCACTCGCGGCACACCTGTGCCAGAAAGTCGTCCCCCGTCGCGCTCTGCTCCGTCAACACTTCGTCGCCGCGACTCCCGTAAAAGCCCACGGCCGAAGCCGAGACCAGCGCCTCCGGCTTGCGCGCGAGCGCGGCGAGCGTCTCGCTAATCAATCTGGTTCCCTTGACGCGGCTCTCGCGTATCCGGCGCTTCTTCTCTTCCGTCCAGCGCCCTTCGGCCAGGTTCTCCCCGGCCAGGTGTACGGCCGCGTCTATCCCTTCGAGGGCGGCCGCGTCTATCGTCCCGGCGGACGGGTCCCAGCGGACTTCTCTTTCATCGGCCGGCGCGTTGCGGACCAGGCGTAACGTCTCGTGCCCTTTCGCTTCGAGCGACGGAACCAGCGCGGAGCCGACCAGCCCGCTCGCTCCCGTGACGAGAATTTTCATGTGCCATTTTCTCCGGCGCTAAGATTTCTCGAAAGACCTCTGCCGACAATACGGGCGCGCTTATCGCCTAAGCGTTTTGAAAGTATATAGAATTTGTTCCCGCCCTGACGCTTTCCTTTCTGTGCCAACCTTGTCTTTCGCGGCGAAAAATGTAGAATGCCTGTGCCGAAACAGGAAACTTGCGCCCCCGGCTGCTGTCACTTGAGAGCGCCGCCGGTTTCCAGCTCGCCAGGCCATCTTAACTCGATTTTATTTGGACGCGATCCACCGTCAAACTTCCCAGGTCGCGTGACTCTTCTCTTTCGCGCTGTGTTACGGAGCAAGACCTCTGTGCTTCGCCTAAGACCGCTAGCCGTCCTTCTGAGCCTCGCGCTCGGGCTCTGCCTGCTCGGACTCTGGCGCGCTCGCTCGCAGACGGCCACACCCAGGCGCGTCACGAACACCACCAACGAAGGTCTCAACCTCAACCCTTCGCTGAGCGGCAACGGCCGCCGCATCGCTTTCGAGTCCACGGAAGATGTCACGGGCGCGGGCGGCGGGGCCTTCTTCCGCGCCATCCGCGCGGACATCTCCAAGACGCCGGCCGCCCTCGTCCAACTGGCCGGCGCGCGCGCCCCCGCCCCAGGCATCTCGCAGGACGGCTCTGTCATCGCCTTCGCCGCCAAGGACGACCCGCTCGGCACGAACGCCGACGGCAACTCCGAAATCTTCCTCCACAACGGCGCGAGCCTGCGGCAAGTAACTGACACGACGCCGAACGACATCTCGCGGCGCGCGACCGACGGTAACTTCCAGCCCTCACTCTCCGACGACGGACGCTTCATCGCCTTCTCCTCGAACCGCAACCTGACGGGCCAGAATTCCGACCGCAACTTTGAAATCTTCGTCTACGACGCCACGGCCAACAGCTTCTCGCAGCTGACGAACACGGCCGGCGGCTACGGCTCCACGGACGCCAAGATCAGCGGCGACGGCTCGCGCGTCGCTTATATCAAAGATTCGAGCACGCTCCCGGCCGTGCAGCGCGACCTTATCTTGCAGGACCGCACGGGCGGGGTCACGCGCCTCGCCGCGGACAACGTCACGAACCTGGCTCTGACTTACGGCCGCGCCATCTCTGACGACGGCGCGCGTGTCGTCTTCGCGGGCGACACGGCCGCGGACTCCAGCCAGGTCTTCCTCTACGACACGCGGACCAACAACGCGCGCGCAGTCACCTCGCTCGACGCGCGCGTGACCGAAGTGCCGCTCCACCCGACTATCAGCGGCGACGGCACGCGCATAGCTTTCGCCACACGCCGCACCGTCCCGCAGCTCGGCGGCAACGGCGACCGCAGCATAGAGGTTTACACCCTAGACATCCCCACGGGCCAGTTCGCGGCCGTGACTGATGCGCCCTCCGAGGCAGACGGCTTCCAGGGCAGCACGCGCGTCGCGGAGGTCGTCACGTCGCTCTCGGACGACGGCTCGCTCGTCGCCTTCAACTTCCCGCGCGCGCTCTCGGACGAGGTCGAGACGGGGCTTGAGAACAACTCCGAGATCTACGTTTCTGGCACAGCCGCGCGGCCGACCACGGGCACGCTCGAAGTCTTGAACGGCGCGTCGTTTGGCCACGAGCCTTCAACAAACGAGGCGGTCGCGCCAGAGAGCTACGCCGTCGCCTTCGGTGGTGCGCTCGCCTTCGACACTGTCCAGGCGCAGAAGCTATCGGACGGGACTTACCCCACGACGGTCGCCGGCACGACCGTCACCGTCCAGGGCCGCAGCGCGCAGATCGTCTCCGTCTCGCCCACGCGCGTTGACTTCCTCGTCCCGGCCGACACCCCGCTCGGCGACGCCACGGTCGTCGTCACCAACGAAGAAGGCTTTCGCTCCATAGGGACCATAGAGGTCTTGAGCGGCGCGCCCGGCATCTTCACCAAGAGCGACGACGGCATTGGCGAAGGCGACATTGTCAACGCGCAAACGCGCGCCTCCGGCCCCTTCGACCCGACCGGCGGCGAGCTGCGCCTCATCATCTTCACCACCGGCGTCCGCAACGCCTCCGAAGTCACGGCCCGCGCCGGCGGCCACACGCTCACGGTCGAGTCCGTCACCGAGTCCACGACGAGGCCCGGCACGGACGAGGTACGTGTGCGCGTGCCCGCGGAGCTGCGCGGCGCTGGTCTCGTTGACCTCTTCGTGCGCGCGGACGACCGCGACAGCAACCCCGTCACCGTCACTTTCCTGGGCGTCGCGCCGAGGCCCGACATAGTCATCAACGAAGTCCTGGCCGACCCGCCGGCGGACGACGAAGCGACCACGGTCGTGGAGGGCGACGCCAACCGCGACGGCGTACGCGATACTTCCGACGACGAGTTCGTGGAGCTGGTCAACGCGAGCGGGCGCGACCTCAACATCGGCGGCTATCAACTCTTCTCGCGCAGCGCGACCGCCGCCAATGACACCCTGCGCCACACGTTCGCGCCTGGCACAATTCTTCCCGCTGGCACGGCCGTCGTCGTCTTCGGCGGCGGCAATTTCAATCCGAAGAACCCTGTCTTCGGCGGCGCGCTGGTCTTCAAGGCGTCCGCGGGCGAACTCTCTTTGGTGAACGGCGGCGGCACGGTCACGCTGCGCGACGCGAGCGCCAAGCTCGTCACCAACTTCTCCTGGGGCGGCTCGACGGGCCTGGAGGCAGACCAGAACCAATCGCTGACGCGCTCGCCGGACATCACGGGCGCGTACACGCTGCACACGACCGCGAGCGGCAGCAACGGCAAGCCCTACAGCCCCGGCACGCGCGTCAACGGCCAGCCCTTCACCGCGCCCGCGATTGCGCGCATAGAGGTCACACCGGCGAGCGCGTCAATCGCCATCGGCCAGACGCAGCAGTTCACCGCGCGCGCCTTCGGGGCCAACAACAACGAGCTGTCCGGCGTCATCTTCACCTGGGAGTCGAGCGCGCCCGCGGTCGCCACGATTGACGAGAACGGGCTGGCGACGGGCAAGGCGGAAGGCACGACCCAGATTACGGCCAGGGCGCGCGGGTCCGTCTCCGCGCCCGCGACGCTCGCCGTGCGCTTCGTCCCACGCGTGCTCACGAGCGTCGAGGTCACGCCGTCCACGTCCACCATCCCCGTCGGCGGGCAGCAACAGTTCACGGCGCGCGGCCTAGACCAATTCGGGAACGCAATGGATGGGCTCACGTTCACCTGGGAGTCCACGAACACGAGCGTCGCCACCGTTGACCAGAACGGCCTGGCGACCGGCGTCGGAATTGGCACAACAACTATCAAGGCTTCGACGGGCGGCAAGACTGGCACAGCCACGCTCAACGTGACGGCCCCCAGGATAATCATCAACGAGGCGCTCGCGGACCCGCCCGGCAGCGACGACACGGACCTCGCAGGCGACGCCAACCGCGACGGCGAGCGCGACGCCAGCCAGGACGAGTTCGTGGAGCTGGTCAACTCTGCGACGGCGGCCGTGGACATCTCCGGGTGGACGATTCGTACGCGCACGCTCGACGGGGCGACGACGACTTTGCGCCACACGTTCGCGGCCGGCACGAGTGTCCCCGCGGGCAGCGCCATCGTCGTCTTCGGTGGTGGCACAGAAAACTTCGACCCGAACAACGCGGCTTTCGGCTGCGCGCAGGTGGTCAAAGCCTCTTCGGGCCGCCTCTCCTTCTTAAACAGCGGCGAGACAATCGTCGTCACGGACGCGAACGGCAATCTGACGGCGCAGCTCACCTACGGCAGCGCCGCCGGCCTGAACGGCGGCGCGAACCAGTCCATGACGCGCTCGCCCGACGTGACGGGCGACTTCACGCTGCACACGACGGCCGCGGGCTCCGGCGGCCGTGCGTTCTCGCCTGGGGTGAGAGTTGACGGCACGCCTTTCGGTAACTGCCCCTCGCGGCTGACGAGCGTCACCATCTCTCCCACCTCGCAGAGCGTCATTATCGGGCGCACCACGCAGTTCACGGCGCAGGCGCGCGACCAGTTCGGCCGCCCCATGAAGGGTGTGGCGATCACTTTCGTCTCGGACAACACGAACGTCGCCACGGTCGATTCGGTCACGACCGATGCGGCCACGGGCATCGCCACGGCGACTGTGAGAGGGCGAGCCATCGGCACGGCTCACATCACCGCGCGCGCGACCTCTGGCGGCACGACCGTCTCAAGCGACCCGGCCACGCTCAACGTCACGCCGCCGCCGCCGCGCGTCACGCGCATAGAGGTCACGCCTTCGACGGCGACCATCAACCGCGGCGGCACGCAGAAGTTCACGGCCAAAACTTTCAACGGCACGACTCAGGTCACCGCGGGCGTCGTCGTCACCTGGACTTCGAGCGACACGAACGTCGCCACCGTTGACCAGAACGGCCTGGCGAAGGGCGTCGGCGTCGGAACCGTGACGATCACCGCGACCGTGCCCGACGGCCTCGGCGGCACAGTCTCCGACACGGCCCAGCTCACCGTGCGCGTGCCGCTGGTCATCAACGAATTTCTGGCGGACGTGCCCACGGACGACCCCGCGACGCGGGCCATAGAGGGCGACTCGAACCGCGACGGCGCGCGCAGCTCCGGCGACGACGAGTTCATAGAGCTTTTCAACAACACGAACGCGCCCGTAGACATTTCGGGCGTCATCATCGCGGACGGGACGAGCAACCGCTTCACGCTGCCCGCTGGCACAATTCTGGCGGCGGGGCGCGCCCTCGTCATCTTTGGCGGCGGCGAGCCTCCTGTTGATGACCCGGCCTTCGGCGGCGCGCTCGTCATCAAGATTCCGGGCACGCTCAGCCTCAACGACACGGGCGACACCGTCTCCGTCAAGCTCCCTGTGGGCGGGACCGAGGTCGTCATCGCGTCGGAGAGCTACGGCGAGGCGGGCGGCGTCGCCAAGGCTAACAACCAATCGCTGACGCGCTCGCCCGACGCGGCAATCAACACTGCGGGCGGCGCCCTCGTCCCGCACAACACGGCCACGAACGCGGACGGCCGCCTCTTCTCGCCCGGCACGCGCGCCGACGGCACGCCCTTCGGCTCGCCCGCCATCACGCGCATACAGGTCACGCCTGCGTCCGCGACCGTTGATGTCGGCGGCAGCCAGGCTTTCACGGCGCGCGCGTTCAGCAACGCGAGTGGCACAGAAGTCGAGGTCTTGAACGTCTCGTTCATCTGGGACGCGAGCGACCCTGCGAGAGCAGAGGTCGCGCCGAAGACGGGGCGGACGACCACAGCCACGGCGCTCTCCGGCGGGAGCACGCTGATTCGTGCGCGCGCGGGCGGAAAGCTAGGGGCCGGGACGCTCAACATCAACTTCCCGCCCATCTCGCGCGTGGAGGTCAGCCCCGCAACAGCCACCATCCCCATTGGCGGGCAGCAACAGTTCACGGCCCGCGCATTCGACGCGAGCAACCACGAGATTCCGGGCGTCACCTTCACCTGGACTTCGAGCAACACGGGCGTCGCCACCGTTGACGCGAACGGCCTGGCGACGGGCGTCGCAATCGGCACGACGACGATTACCGCGAGCGCCGGTGGCAAGAGCGGCACGGCGACGTTGAACGTCGTCGCGCGCACCATCAGCATCAACGAAGTGCTGGCAGACCCGCCGGAAGGCGCGGCCGGCGACGCCAACCGCGACGGCGTCAGGGATTCGGGCGACGACGAGTTTGTCGAACTCGTCAACGCCCTCAACACGTCCATCAACATCGCTGGCTGGACTCTGCGCACGCGCGCCACAGACGGCACGACCGAAACCGTGCGTCACACTTTCGACGACGGCGCAACGCTCGCCGCGGGCAAGGGCTTGGTCATCTTCGGCGGCGGCTCGCCCAACGCCTCCGACCCCGCGTTCGGCGGCGCGCAGGTGCTGACGGCCTCGACCGGCAGGCTCTCGCTGACCAACTCCGGGCTGCACATCATCCTCCGCAACGCGTCCGGCAACGTGGTGGCACAATTTACTTACGGCGGCTCGACGGGCCTGAACGCGGACAAAAACCAGTCGCTGACGCGCTCGCCCGACGTGACCGGCGACTACGTGCTTCACACGCAAGCGCCCGGCTCGGACGGCCGCCTCTTCTCGCCCGGCACAAGAACCGACGGCACGCCCTTCGGCTCGCCGCCGATTACGCGCATACAGGTCTTGCCCGCGACCGCGACCGTCAGCGCCGGCGCGACAAGGGTCTACACCGCGCGAGCCTTCAGCAACACGACTGGCACAGAAATAGAGGTCTTGAACGTCTCGTTCATCTGGGATTCGAGTAACCCGAACGTGGCGACCGTGTCGCCCGCGACCGGCAAGACCACCACGGCGACTGCGCTCTCCGGCGGAACCACCGCGATCCGCGCGCGCGCGGGAGGACAGGCGGGCGCGGGCACGCTCAACGTCAACTTCCCGCCGGTCGCGCGCATTGAAGTCAGCCCCGCGACTGCGACCATCCCCATCAGCGGGCAGCAACAGTTCACCGCGCACGCCTTCGACGCCGGCAACAACGAGATCACAGGGCTGACCTT
This sequence comes from uncultured Acidobacteriota bacterium, assembly GCA_963848875.1. Lineage (GTDB taxonomy): Bacteria > Acidobacteriota > Blastocatellia > Pyrinomonadales > Pyrinomonadaceae > QHXM01. The sequence continues at coordinate 484,572 of CAWKFJ010000003.1, read as the reverse complement.
CACCTGGACTTCGAGCAACACCAGCGTCGCCACCATCGACGCGAACGGGCTGGCCACCGGCGTCGGAATTGGCACAACCACCATCACCGCCAGCGCGAAGGGCAAGAGCGGCACGGCGACACTGAACGTCGTCGCGCGCACCGTGACGATTAACGAACTCCTCGCAGACCCGCCCGAAGGTCTCGCCGGCGACGCCAACCGCGACGGCGTGCGCGATTCTTCAGACGACGAGTTCGTGGAACTCGTCAACGCGCTCAACTCCTCAATTAACATCGCCGGCTGGACACTACGCACGCGCTCCCTGTCCGGCACGACCGAAACCGTGCGGCACACTTTCGACGACGGCGCGACGCTCGCCGCCGGCAAAGCCATCGTCATCTTCGGCGGCGGCACGCCCAACGCGGCCGACCCGGCCTTCGGCGGCTCACAAGTGCTGACGGCCTCAACCGGCAGACTGTCGCTGACCAACTCGGGCCTGCAAATCATCCTGCGCGACGCCTCCGGCAACGTCGTCACACAGTTCACCTACGGCAGCGGGGCGGGTCTCAACGGCGACAAAGACCAATCGCTGACGCGCTCGCCTGACATCACGGGCGACTTCGTGCTCCACACGGCCTCCACCAACGCCGACGGCCGCGTCTTCTCGCCCGGCACAAGAACTGACGGCACGCCCTTCGGCTCGCCGCCGATTACGCGCATACAGCTCGTGCCCGCGACCGCCACGCTGAACGTCGGCGGCACACGCGTCTTCACGGCGCGCGCCTTCAGCAACACGGGCGGCCCTGAAGTCGAAGTGCTCAACGTCTCCTTTATCTGGGATTCGAGTAACCCGAATGTGGCGACTGTCTCGCCCGCGACCGGCAAGTCCACGACCGCCACGGCCCACGCCGGCGGCAGCGTGACGATTCGCGCCCGCGCCGGAGGCCAGGCCGGCGCGGCGACGCTGACCATCAACTTCCCGCCCGTCTCGCGCATTGAAGTCAGCCCCGCGGCTGCCACCATCCCCATCGGCGGGCAGCAACAGTTCACCGCGCGCGCCTTCGACGCCGGCAACAACGAGATTCCTGGCTTCACCTTCACGTGGTCGTCCAGCAACACGAGCGTCGCCACCGTAGACCAGAACGGCGTCGCCACCGGCGTCGGACTGGGCACAACGACGATTAAAGCGGCCGGCGGCGGCAAGAGCGGCACGGCGACGCTGAACGTCGTCGCGCGCACCGTGACGATTAACGAACTCCTCGCAGACCCGCCCGAGGGCCTTGCGGGCGATGCCAACCGCGACGGCGTCAGGGATTCGAGCGACGACGAGTTCGTGGAACTCGTCAACGCGCTGAACAGTTCTGTCAACGTCTCGGGCTGGACGATTCGGACACGCACGCTCTCCGGCACGACGGAGACGTTGCGCCACACCTTCGCCGACGGGACGACGCTGCCCGCGAACAGCGCCGTCGTCGTCTTCGGCGGCGGCTCGCCCAATCAGGCCGACCCTGCGTTCGGCGGCGCGCAGGTGCTGACGGCCTCGACCGGCAGGCTCTCGCTGACCAACAGCGGCCTGACGATCATCCTCCGCGACGCCTCCGGCAACCTCGTCGCCCAACTGACCTACGGCGGCTCCTCCGGCCTGAACGGCGACGCCAATCAATCGCTGACGCGCTCGCCGGACATCACAGGCGACTTCGCGCCCCACACAACCGCGACGAACGCCGACGGCCGCCTCTTCTCGCCGGGCACGCGCCTGGACGGCACGCCCTTCGGCTCGCCCGCCATCACGCGCATCGAAGTGACCCCCGCGTCCGCGACCGTCAACGTCGGCGGCGCGCGCGTCTTCACGGCCCGGGCCTTCAGCAACACGAGCGGCACGGAGGTCGAAGTCCCGAACGTCTCCTTTATTTGGGATTCGAGCGACCCGACGAGGGCGACTGTTTCCCCGCAGACCGGGAAGTCCACAACCGCCACCGCCCACGCCGGGGGCAGCGCGACGATTCGCGCGCGCGCCGGCGGGCAAGCAGGAGCCGGCACGCTCAACATCAACTTCCCGCCCGTCTCGCGTATCGAAGTGACGCCCGCGACTGCGACCATCCCCATCGGCGGCACGCAGCAGTTCACCGCACGCGCCTTCGACGCCAGCAACAACGAGATTCCTGGCTTCACCTTCACTTGGTCGTCTAGCAACACGAGCGTCGCCACGGTTGATAGCAACGGTGTCGCGACAGGCGTCGGCGTCGGCACGACAACTATCAAGGCGGCTGCCGGCGGCAAGAGCGGCACGGCGACGCTCACGGTCGTCACGCGTACGGTCACCATCAACGAAATCCTCGCAGACCCGCCCGAAGGTCTCGCCGGCGACGCCAACCGCGACGGCGTGCGCGACTCAAGCGATGACGAGTTCGTGGAGTTGGTCAACGGGCTCAACTCCTCAATTAACATCGCTGGCTGGACGATCCGCACGCGCTCGCTCTCAGGCACGACCGAGACGTTGCGCCACACCTTCGCGGACGGCACGACGCTCGCCGCAGGTCGTGCCATAGTCGTCTTCGGCGGCGGCACGATTAACTCTGCCGACCCCGCCTTCGGCGGTTCACAGGTCGTCAAAGCTTCCACCGGCAGGCTGTCTTTGACGAACAGCGGCCTGCACATCATCGTCCGCGACGCCTCCGGCAACGTCGTCGCGCAACTCACTTACGGCAGCGGGGCGGGTCTCGACGGCGACGACGATGAATCGCTGACGCGCTCGCCCGACATCACAGGCGACTTCGTGCTCCACACGGCGGCCACGAACGCAGCCGGCCGCGTCTTCTCTCCTGGCACAAGAACCGACGGCACGCCCTTCGGCTCGCCGCCCATCACGCGTATCGAAGTCACGCCTGCGACCGCCACCGTCAACGTCGGCGGGAAGAAGGTCTACACGGCGCGAGCCTTCAGCAACACGGGCGGCCCTGAAGTCGAAGTGCTCAACGTCTCCTTCATCTGGGATTCGAGTAACCCGAACGTGGCGACCGTGTCGCCCGCGACCGGCAAGACCACGACCGCCACGGCGCTCTCCGGCGGGAGCACGACCATCCGCGCGCAGGCCGGCGGGCTGGCAGGCGCGGGCACGCTCAACGTCAACTTCCCGCCCGTCTCCCGCATAGAGGTCACGCCGGAAACCGCCACTATCCCCGTCGGCGGCACGCAGCAGTTCACAGCCCGCGCTTTCGACGCTGGCAACAACGAGATTCCGGGCATCACCTTCGTCTGGACTTCCACCAACACGAGCGTCGCCACGGTTGACAGCAACGGCGTGGCGACCGGCGTCGGCGTCGGCATGACTACCATCAAGGCGAGCGCGGGCGGCAAGAACGACACGGCGGCGCTGACGGTCGTCGCGCGCACCGTGACGATCAACGAACTCCTCGCAGACCCGCCCGACGGGTTGGCCGGCGACGCCAACCGCGACGGCGTGCGCGACTCCACAGACGACGAGTTCATAGAGCTGGTCAACGCCCTGAACACGTCCGTGGACATCTCCGGCTGGACGATCCGCACGCGCTCGCTTTCGGGCACGACCGAGACTGTGCGCCACACCTTCGACGCCGGAACGACCTTGCCCGCGGGCCGGGCCATCGTCGTCTTCGGCGGCGGCACGATTAACCCTGCCGACCCGGCCTTCGGCGGCGCGCAGGTCATCACCACCTCCACGAGCGGCCTCTCGCTGACCAACAGCGGCGTACACGTCATCGTCCGCGACTCGTCCGGCAACATCGTCGCGCAACTGACCTACGGCAGCGGGGCGGGTCTCAACGGCGACTCCAACCAGTCGCTGACGCGCTCGCCGGACATCACAGGCGACTTCGCGCTCCACACGACCGCGACCAACTCAGACGGCCGCCGCTTCTCGCCCGGCACGCGCGTGGACGGCACGCCCTTCGGCTCGCCGCCCATCACGCGCATCGAAATCACCCCAGCGTCCGCCTCCGTCTATCCGGGCGACGCGCAACTCTTCACCGCACGCGCCTACAGCAACACGGGCGGCCCCGAAGTAGAGGTCTTGAACGTCTCCTTCTTCTGGGATTCGAGCGACACGAACGTTGCCACCGTCTCGCCAGAGAGCGGGAGGACTACGACCGCGACCGCCATCGCCCCCGGCACGGCGACGATTCGCGCGCGCGCAGGAAGCCAGGCGGACACTTCGACGCTCACGGTCAACCCAATCGTCGCCTCCGTCGAACTGGAGCCCGCGAGCGCCAGCGTGCCCGCGACCGCTACGCGCACCTTCACGGCGACCGCGCGCGACGCGGGAGGAAACGTGATTCCGGGCATCACATTCACCTTCTCGCTCAGGAACCCTTCGCCCGCCAACGCCGCGACCATCACGGGCACGACCGCCAACACCGTCACCGTCCGCGGCGACAACGAAGGGACCGTCACGGTCGTCGCCAGCTACACGCGCCCCAACGACGGCGTGACGCTGGAAGACACTTCCGCGTTGACCATCACAGCTCCGCCGCCGCGCGTGACGAGCGTGGAGGTCTCGCCCGACACGGCGACCATCAACCGCGGGCAGACGCAACAGTTCACCGTGACCGCCTTCAACGGCGCGACACCCGTCAGTGGTGTGACCTACACCTGGACTTCGAGCGACACGGCTGTGGCGACCGTTGACCAGAACGGCCTCGCGACCGGCGTCGGAATTGGCACAACCACCATCACCGTCACCGCGCCCGACGGCATCGGCGGGACCGTCTCCGACACGGCCACGCTCAACGTACAGGTGCCCCTCGTCATCAACGAGATTCTGGCCGACCCGCCAGCGACTGCGGCGGGCGACGCCAACCGCGACGGCACGACGAACACAGACGACGACGAGTTCGTCGAAGTGGTCAACAACTCGAACGCGCCCGTGGACGTGTCGGGCGTCGTCCTTTCCGACTCCGTCAGCAACCGCTTCACCTTCCCCGCTGGCACAATCCTGGCCGCCAACCAGGCCGCGGTGATTTTCGGCGGCGGCTCGCCCAACGCGTCCGACCCCAACTTCGGCGGCGCGCTGCTCTTCACCACCAGCTCGCTCGGCCTGAACAACACAGGCGACACGGTCACACTCAAACTGTCTGTCGGCGGCACGGACGTGGTGGTCGCGACAGAGACCTACGGCTCCAACGCGGGCAACGACCAGTCGCTGACGCGCTCGCCCGATTTGACAGGGGCGTTCGAGCATCACACGACCGCGACGAACTCTAACGGCCGCCTCTTCTCGCCGGGCACGCGCCTGGACGGCACGCCTTTCGGCTCGCCCGCCATCACGCGCATAGAGGTCACGCCCGCGACCGCCTCCGTCTATCCGGGCGACACGCAGCAGTTCACGGCCAAGGCGTTCAGCAACACGGGCGGCCCCGAAGTCGAAGTGTCCAACGTCTCCTTCTTCTGGACTTCGAGCAACACGGGTGTCGCGACCGTCGCGCCGACCGTCGGACAGGCGACGACCGCGACCGCGCTTGCAGCCGGAACCTCTACCATCAGCGCGCTCGCCGGAGGACAGGCGGGCACGGCCGCGCTGACGGTCAACCCGGTCGTCGCCTCAATCGAACTCGCGCCCCCGACCGCTTCGGTCGCCGCCGGTAGCTCTCAAACATTCACCGCGACGGCCCGCGACTCCGGCGGCAACGTCATCCCAGGGCTGACCTTCACCTTCTCCCTGCGCGACGCCTCGCCCGCGAACGCGGCGACCATCACGGGCACGACGGCCAACACCGTCACCGTCCGCGGCGACAACGAAGGGACCGTCACGGTGGTGGTCAACTACACGCGGCCGAACGACGGCGTGACGTTGGAGGACACTTCCGCGTTGACCATCACGGCCGCCCCGCCGCAGGTCGATCACGTCGAGGTGACGCCTTCGACGGCGACCATCAACCGCGGGCAGACGCAGCAGTTCACCGCGACGGCCTTCGACAGCAGCAACCAGCCCATTCCCGGCGCGACCTTCAACTGGACTTCGAGCAACACGAACGTCGCCACCATCGACGCGAACGGCCTCGCGACCGGCGTCGGAATTGGCACAACGACCATCACCGCCGAAACTTCGGACGGCCTGGGCGGGACCGTCTCCGACACCGCCGACCTGACCGTCCAGGTTCCTCTCGTCCTCAACGAGATTCTCGCGGACGTGCCGCCTGATGTGGTGGGGACGACCGACATCGTCGAGGGCGACTCGAACCGCGATGGCGTGCGTAGCGCGGACGACGACGAGTTCGTGGAGCTGCTGAACAACTCGAACGCGCCCGTTGACCTTTCGGGCGTCGTAATCTCCGACTCCACGAGCAACCGCTTCACCTTCCCGTCCGGGACGACTCTCGCGGCCGGTCGCGCCGCTCTGATTTTCGGCGGCGGCACGCCTCCCACGTCCGACCCTGCTTTCGGCGGCGCGTTGATCTTCACGACCACCTCGCTCGGCCTGAACGACGGAGGCGACACAGTGACCGTCAAGCTCAACGTCGGCGGGACGGACGTGCAGATTGATCAGGTCGCCTACGGCGGCGCGAACCCCGCGCCTGCGCCGAGTGACCAGTCGTTGACGCGCTCGCCCGACGCCGAAATTGGCACAACGGGCGGCAGCTTCGTCGCACACACCGCAGCGACCAACGCACACAACCGCGTCTTCTCGCCGGGCACGCGCGCCGACGGCACGCCCTTCGGCTCGCCCGCCATCACGCGCATTGAAGTCACGCCCGCCGCCCCCTCGATTGACATAGGCGACACGCAGCAGTTCACGGGCAAAGCCTTCAACAACGTCGGCGGCCCCGAAGTCGAAGTGCCGAACGTCTCCTTCTTCTGGACTTCGAGCAACACGCCTGTGGCGACTGTTGCGCCGTTGACCGGACAGACGACGACCGCGACCGCACACGCTTCGGGCAGCTCTACGATCACGGCCTTCGCCGGAGGACAGTCTGGTACGGCCGCGCTCACGGTCAACGCGCCGCCCCCGTCGCTCTCCATCAACGATGTCTCCATGACGGAGGGCGACGCCGGCACGAAGACCTTCACGTTCACTGTCAGCCTGTCCGACCCTGCCCCCGCGGGCGGCGTTACCTTTAACATCGCTACGGCGGACAACACGGCCACGGACGCCGACAACGACTACGAGCCGAACTCCGCGACCGGCGTGACCATCCCCGCCACTCAGACGAGCGCGACGTTCAACGTCACGGTCAACGGCGATCTAGCCATAGAGCCGGACGAGACCTTCTTCGTCAACGTGACGAGCGTCACCGGCGCGACCGTCGGCGACGGCCAGGGCGTTGGCACAATTCAGAACGACGACAGCCCGACTCTGAGTATTGACGATGTCTCTACGACCGAGGGCAATGCGGGCACGAAGACCTACACCTTCACCGTACACCTCTCGCAGCCTGCGCCCGCGGGCGGTGTGACCTTCAACATCGCGACGCAGAACAACACGGCCCTTGTTGACGACGGCAACCCCGCGACCATCAGCGACAACGACTACGTCGGCAAGAGTCTGACAGGGCAGACCATCCCCGAAACGGCCCAGGACTACTCATTCACCGTCACCGTCAACGGCGACACGGTCGTCGAACCCGACGAGACTTTCTTCGTCAACGTCACCAGTGTCGTCGGCGCGACCGTCTCGGACGGCCAGGGCGTTGGCACAATTCAGAACGACGACACGCCCGACCTAGTCATCAGCCAGATATACCCCGGCGGCGGCAACGCCGGCGCGACCTACACCAACGACTTCATCGAAATCTTCAACCAGGGCACGACGACCATAGACTTCTCCGTGACGAACTATTCAGTTCAGTACGCCGGAGCCGCAGCCTCGTTCGGCTCGACGGCCGCCGGCAATAAGACCAACATCATCACGGGCACAGTCGCCCCCGGTCAGTACTTCTTGATACAAGGGGCATCGGGCGGCGCTAACGGCGTGGCGCTGCCGACGCCTGATTTAGTGGGCAGCATTGCGATGGCGGCCACGGCCGGTAAGGTCGCACTCGTGCTCGGCACGGCCGCGCTTCCTTCGAGCACTTGTCCCGGCGACGACGGCACAGTTCCCTTCAACCCGAACAATGCCACCATCGTGGACTTCGTCGGCTACGGAAGCGGCACAGGCGCAAACGCGCCTAATTGTTACGAAGGCTCCAGCTTCGCGCCCTTCTCCACCAGCACGGCCGGCGGCCTGGACCCGGACGCCCGCTCCACCATCAGAACATCGAGTTGCACGGACACGAACAACAACTCGACCGACTTCAGCAACCCCACGACCGCGCCCACCGCGCGCAACAAGGCCACGCCCGCCGCGCCGTGTCCTTGATTTCCGGCCTAAAATCGGGATTTCGGGGCTTTAGCGGACGACGCCGGTGAGCGGGCTTGAGGCGCTGGCGTAGAGGCGTTTGGGCATGCGGCCGGCGAGGTAGGCCAAGCGGCCGGCTTCGATGGCGAGGCGCATGGCGGTGGCCATCTTTTCTGCGTCCTGGGCTTCGGCGATGGCCGTGTTCATGAGGACGGCGTCCGCGCCGAGTTCCATGGCGATTGCCGCGTCACTTGCGGTGCCGACGCCCGCGTCCACGATGATGGTGGCGTCGGGCAGTTGCTCGCGCATTATCGTCAGGTTCGCGGGGTTCTGCACGCCGAGGCCGGAGCCTATGGGCGCGGCCAGCGGCATCACGGCCGCGCAGCCGGCGTCCAGAAGTTTCTTCGCCATAATCAGGTCGTCAGTAAAATAGGGCAGCACGACGAAGCCTTCCGCGACGAGGACGCGCGCGGCTGCCAGGGTCTGCTCGTTGTCCGGGAAGAGCGTGGTCTGGTCGCCTATGACTTCGAGCTTGATGAGGTCTGTCCCCAAAGCCTCGCGCGCGAGCCGCGCGGTGCGGATGGCCTCGTCGGCCGTGTAGCAGCCGGCCGTGTTGGGCAGGATGGCGAGTCGTGGGTCCAGGTGATCCAGGAAAGACTCGAAACTGCGGTCTAAGGGCACGCGCCGGACGGCGACCGTCACCATCTCGGCCGCGGACGCCCTGTGCGCCGCCTTCATCTCGTCGAACGAGCGGTACTTCCCCGTCCCTATAATCAGGCGCGAGCTGTACTCGCGCCCCGCGATACTGAGCTTCTCCCTCTGCGACTCGACTGCCGTGGACATAGCTTTGCGCACAACCTTTCAGCGAAAATTTCTATAGTGCTAACTCTACAACAAAGCAGTGATAAGTGATAAGTGATGAGCGCCGGAGGCGCGGGCGGAAATTAGCCGGTGGTGCAACCACCGGGAAACGCCGTAGACAATATCGCGTCCCGGAGGGACGCCGGAGCCTGCGCGTTTCCGGCGTCCCTTCGGGACGCGGTTTCTGTTTATCGCGCCTTCCCGGTGGTTGCACCACCGGCTAATTTCCCGCGTCCCTTCGGGACATTCGTGTGAGGTTTATTCATCCCTTCTTATTCCCCCGCCGACGAAGTGAACTATCTCTACGCGGTCGCCCTCATGGAGTGTGGCCGCGGGCCAGTCCGCGCGGCGGACGACCCTCTGATTCAGCTCTATGGCGAGCCGTTCGGGGGCCAGCGAGAGGCTCTTGACGAGCCCGTCGAGGGTGAGCGCGTCCGCCACGTCGCGCCGCTCGCCGTTGACCTCTATCAGCAAGGGTGTCTCCTCTCTTTCTCGGTTCACGCCTGGTGAATGATGCGGCGCAGCTCTGCGCGGTGGCTGTCGGCGGTGGCGCTGACGAGGATAGCGGCGCGGCCCGACGTGAAGTAGGGCAACATGGTGTAGAAAGTCGCCACGCCGTCCGCCCCTGTCTTCTCCGTGAAGATGAGCGGGCGGAAGCTGGAGCCCAGGACTTTGAGCGTGACGGCCGCGCCCTGGACGCCCCCGGCCGCGTCGTCGCCGCGCCCGACGTGAACGTGTATTTTGACGAACTCGCCTGCGACAAACTTCTTCTCGTCCACAAGGCTGACCTGTAGCTCCTCGACCTCGCTGATGGAACCGTAGTAGTCCACCACGCGGCTGTAATCGACGTGCTCCGAGGCGGGCGCGTGCTGCGACGGCGCGGGGACCTCTTCAAAAGCCGGGGGGGGCGGCGCTGGCGGCCTGAAGACGGGGGCCGGCTCGTCCTCCGCGTTGCTGACCAGAACCATGTTCGGCGGGGCGGCCGTGGTTGCAGGAGGAGAAGGCGGCAGTGGTTCGGCCTCTGCCGCGGGCGGGGGCTCTGGCGGCGGGGCTTCCTGAACTGGCTCCGGTCGGGTTGTCTCGGCCGGCTTGGCGCGCGCGCCCGCGTCGCGTTCGGTCTGGCGCTTGAGGTCTTCGATGCGGCCGGCGTGGATGGCTGCGCAGATCAGTTTGTGCTGACGGTTGAGGCGCTCGGCCAGCACCTTCTCGTCGTAGCCGGCGCTGACCAAATCTTCGTAGGGCGTGCGCTTACTGGCGAGAATCGTCCCGCCGACGTAGACGAGCGAAAGAATCAGGGGCGACTTTATGCCCTTGTCTTCGGTCTGCACGTGATAGACGACGCCGTCGTGCTCAACGTCGGTATTGAAGCCCGTAATCACTGTCGTCTGGCGCCTGCGGTTTGGAAGACTGAAAGCTCTCGAAATTCAGCTCGGATGGGGCGGCAAAGATGACAGTAGCACAGTAATTTTCGGGCGGTCAATCACCTTGTTCCCGTGGCCTTTCCGCCCTTCGAAAGCATGCTTGACAGCTACCCTCCCATGAACTACGATGCACTTTGTACCATGATTCTCAATCTCCGTCCGGGCGGCTGGCCCGCGCGAGCGCGCTCCTTTAGGGAAACGCGCCGGCGCGGCTTTTTGCGAGAGGTGTAGGTCTCCGAAGGGTGAGAGCCTGATGAAGTTCAACCTCAAAGACTACCTGCCAATCCTGCTGATGTTCGTCGTCGCCGCGGGCTTCGCCGTCGGCAACGTCCTGCTCTCGCAGCTCGTCGGCCAGCGCAAGCAGACGCGCACGAAGCTGATGCCCTACGAGTGCGGCAAGGACCCTGTGGGTTCCGCCCGCGAGCGCTTCTCGGTCAAGTTCTACCTGATCGCGATGATCTTCATCCTCTTCGACATTGAAGTCATCTTCCTGATCCCCTGGGCCGTCGTCTTCAAGGATTTTGTGGGGACGGGCCAGGCTTACCGCGTGCTCATCTACGTCGAGATGATGCTCTTCGTCGTGCTGCTCCTGATCGGCTACGTCTACATCGTCAAGAAGGGGGCCTTCGACTGGGGCGAGCGCGCGAGGCGCGAGGCTGAGGCCGAGGCGCGTGCGCTGCGCGAAGTGCGCAGGCACAAAGATGTGGCGGGCGAGAAGCGCGCCGCCTGAGAAACGAGTCGGAAGGATTTTTCGATATGGGACTCGAACAGAAAATTGCCGAAGCGTTGCCGGAAGTGCTGACGACGCGGCTGGACTCATTAATCAACTGGGCGCGCAAGTCGTCTCTCTGGCCGGCGACCTTCGGCCTCGCCTGCTGCGCCATAGAGATGATGAACGCGACCTCTTCGCGCAACGATTTGGCGCGCTTCGGCTCGGAGGTCTTCCGCGCCAGCCCGCGCCAGGCCGACGTGATGATCGTCTCGGGCCGCGTCTCGCGCAAGATGGCCCCGGTCTTGAGGCGCATCTACGACCAGATGCCTGAGCCGAAATGGGTCATCTCGATGGGCGCGTGCGCGACTTCGGGCGGAGTTTTCGACAACTACGCCATCGTGCAGGGCGTGGACAAGGTGGTACCCGTGGACGTCTACATCCCTGGCTGTCCCCCTCGGCCGGAGATGCTGATTCACGCCGTAATGATGCTCCAGGATAAGGTCATGAAAGAGTCCGTGCGCGACCGCCGGGACGTGCTCGTCGAGGAGGCCCGCGAGGCCGTCCCGCCGGGCACGCTGCCCGCGTCCGGCGTCTCGGCCACGAACGAGGCGGCCGCGATGTCAGAGACCGAGCGCTCGCGCCCCTACACGATCCCGTCGCGCCACGAGCGGCGAAGATCGAACTGAAGAAGTGGTCAGTGGTCGGTGGTCAGTGGTCAGTTAAAAGAAAGCAGAGTGACTGTGCCAGAACTGACCCCGATGCCATAAAGGTTTTTCTTTTAACTGACCACCGACCACTGACCACTGACCACTGATTCTTATGTCTAAGGAAATCGAGCAGGGGAACACGAGCGCGGAGCCAGAGGGCACGTCGTCGGAGAGCGTAACGCCGTCGCCGCTGGTGACGGCGTTGCAGCATGCGAACCCCGCGTGGGTCGGCGAGGTCATAGAGGCGTTCGGCGAGGTCACTGTCGTCGCGCCGCGCGAGCACATCGCCGAGATTTGCTCGTTCCTGAAGAGCGCGCCGGGGCTGGAGTTCAACTTCCTGTCGGACATCTGCGGCGCGGACCGCGGCCCCGAAGAGGAGCCGCGCTTCGAGGTCAACTATCACCTCTTCTCGACGACGCGACACCACCGCCTGCGCCTGAAAGTTCTGCTGACGGACGACGACACGCACGTGCCGACGGTGACCAGCGTTTGGCGCACGGCCAACTGGCACGAGCGCGAGACCTACGACCTTTTCGGCGTCGTCTTCGACGGCCACCCGGACCTGCGCCGCATCCTCCTGCCAGACGACTGGGAGGGCCACGCGCTGCGCAAGGATTTCCCGCTGCGCGGCTACGAGCCGTACAGCCTGACTTAGTTCTCAGTTTTCAGTTTTCAGTTTTGAGCACAGACGAGTTGCTTTTAACTGAAAACTGAAAACTGAAAACTGAAAACTTATGAGTACAACGCTTCCGCCGCAATTCGAGATAGTTGATCGCCCGCTGGACACCCAGATGACGATCAGTATGGGGCCGCAGCACCCTTCGACGCACGGCGTCCTGCGCCTTGAACTGGTGCTCGACGGCGAGATGGTCGTCAAGGCTACGCCCGACATAGGCTACCTCCACACGGGCATGGAGAAGCTCTTCGAGTATAAGAAGTACCAGCAGGGCATCGTTATCACAGACCGGATGGATTACCTGAATCCGCTCGGCAACAACCTGGCCTACGTGATGGCGGGCGAGAAACTCCTGGGGCTGGAGATTCCCGAGCGGGCGCAAGTCATCCGCGTCCTGATGTGCGAGTTGCAGCGCATCGCGTCGCATCTGGTCTGGTTGGGGACGCACGCGCTCGACATCGGCGCGATGACCGTCTTCTTCTACTGCTTCCGCGAGCGCGAAAAGATTCTGAACTTAATCGAGGCGGCGTCGGGCGGACGGCTGACGCCCTCCTACTTCCGCATCGGCGGGCTGATGATGGACTTGCCCGCCGGCTTCGAGCGCCGCTGCAAGCAGTTCCTAGACAGCTTCCCCAAGGCTGTTGACGAGTTCCACACGCTCTTGACGGGCAACAAGATTTTCCAGCGCCGCACCCAGGGCGTGGGCTACATCTCGGCGGAGGACGCGATTGACTGGGGGCTTTCGGGTCCGTGCCTGCGCGGCAGCGGCGTGGACATAGACATCCGCCGCGCCAACCCGTACACGGGTTACGAGAAGTACGACTTCGAGGTGCCTGTCGAGCAGGACTGCGACGTGTGGGCGCGCTACATGGTGCGTATGCGCGAGATGAAGGAGTCGCACAAGATCGCCGTTCAGGCGCTCTCGCGCTTGAAGCCTGGGCCGACCAAGGCCGACGCGCCGAAGGTCGTGCTGCCCGAGCGCGAGGCGATGAAGACGCACATGGACGCGCTGATTCACCACTTCCTGATCGTCGCGGAAGGCTTCAACGTGCCAGAGGGCGAGGTCTATCACGCCATCGAGGCGTCGAAGGGCGAACTCGGCGTCTACATGAAATCCAACGGCGGCCCGAAGCCCGCGCGCGTCCATTTCCGCGGCCCGAGCTTCGTCAACCTCTCGGCGCTCCCCCACATGGCCGAGGGCGAGATGATCGCAGACATCGTCGCCATCATCGGCTCGCTCGACATCGTGCTCGGAGAAATTGATAGATAGTGGTCAGTGGTCAGTGGTCAGTTAAAAAACTGATCTCACTGACCACTGACCACTGACCACTGACCACTGATTATGTCGCAGCAATTCACACCCAACAATCCTCTGCCGCAGGAGGTGAAAGTCCCGGAGGAGATCGCCGTCTTTTCAGTGGAGGTCGAGGCGGAGATTGACCGTCATCTGGCGAAGTACCCCGTGAAGCGCTCGGCCATCCTGCCACTGATGTTCATCGTGATGCGCGAGCGCGACGGCTGGCTCGACCCGCCGGGCGTGGCGTATCTGGCCGACCGCCTCGGCGTGCGTATCACGGACATCTGGGAGGTGGCGACCTTCTACTCGATGATTAACACAGAGCCGGTCGGCCGCTACCACATACAGATTTGCAAGACGCTCTCGTGCAAGATCATGGGCGAGCCCCAGATCACCGAGCACGTTTGCAGCAAGTTGGGCGTCAGGCCCGGCGAGACGACGCCGGACGGGCGCTTCACGGTTTCACTGGTCGAGTGCCTGGGCTCGTGCGGCACGGCCCCTATGTTCCAGATCGGGTTCGACTACCACGAGAATCTGACGACCGCGAAGGTGGACGAGATTCTGGACGCGCTTCCCTGAGATAGCCGAATGAGAAAAATCTGCCCCATCTTTTTCCTCTTGCTCGTGACCGCGCTGGCCGCCTTCGGCCAGGAGAGCGGCAACCGCGGCGTCTACGGCCGCCAGACGCAAAGGACAGCGCCGAACACGGGCGTCATCTCCGCGACCGAGAGCAAAGACCTCGTGCCCGTGCAGTTCATAGAGGCTTACGTCCTGATGAACGCCGCGCCCGACGAGTTCGTCGCCGTCTTCGGCGCGTCGCAGATAGGTCCGACGGCTGCCGAGAGCAACCAGAAAGTCAACGCGCAGATCGACAGCTTCCTGATGGCCGCCGCCGGAACGGGCGTCAAACGCGCGGACACTTACGTAGACTTCATCACGCAGAACCGCGTCTACAATTTCACCCCGGCCACGGACGGCACGATCCGCGAGAAGCTGGAAGGGTTCGAGACAAAGAAAACCATCGCCGTCCGCTACACAGACCGCGCCGTCCTTGAAAAGCTCGTGGAGGCCGCGGCGCAGGCTTCGATCTTCGACCTCATCAAGGTGGACTACGTCATCCGCGACATGAGCAAGATTCGCGCGCGCCTGTTCGAGGAGGCGAGCCGTATCATCAAGCAGAAAGAGGAGAGCTACACGCGCGCGTTCGACCTGAAAATCAAGCGCCAGGCCATCGTCCAGGATTCTTACGACACTTACTACCCCGTTGAGATGTACCAGACCTACACGGCCTACGAGGCGGGCACGGTTGAGCAGAACTACGACTCCCGCACGCGCGTCGTGCGCGAGCGCAAGAGCAGCACGTCGTATCTTGAGCCATTGGACCGCAGCGATTTCGACGCGGTCATCAACTCGACGGGCCTTGAGCCGGTCGTGCAGAACACTCTGTATTTGAGAGTCAGGTACTCTCTGACGCCCTAGTCACTTATGCGGATAGAAGCCATAGGATGCGAGCCGCTCTTGCTGGCTCGCTTCAAATCCGAGAACTCGCACACGCTCGAAGTCGCGCGCACCTTCGGGGCCTACGACGCGCTCAAGAAGGCGCTCGACTCGATGACGCCCGAACAGGTTATCGATGAGGTCAAGAAGTCTGCGCTGCGCGGCCGAGGCGGGGCCGGGTTCCCGACGGGCATGAAGTGGAGCTTCGTGCCGAAGGATTCGCCGAAGCCGAAGTACGTCGTCTGCAACGCGGACGAGTCGGAGCCGGGGACGTTCAAGGACCGCTACCTGATGGAGCGCGACCCGCACATGCTGATCGAGGGCATGTTGATCGCGGCCTACGCGCTCGGCTCGAAAGCGACCTACATCTACACGCGCGGCGAGTATCGTTACCTGATAGACATCATGGACCGCGCGATTGACGAAGCGCGCGAGGCCGGTTTTGTCGGGAAGAACATTCTGGGCTCTGGCTTCTCGTGTGAGGTCTACACGCACACGGGCGCGGGCGCGTACATCTGCGGCGAGGAGACTGCGCTCTTGAACTCGCTCGAAGGCTTGCGCGGCCATCCCCGCATGAAGCCTCCGTTCCCGGCGGTCGCGGGGCTTTATCAATCGCCGACGGTCGTCAACAACGTCGAGACGCTCTCGGCCGTGCCGCCAATCATCACGATGGGCGGCGAGGCGTACAAGGCTTTGGGCACGGAGAAGAGCGGCGGGACGAAGCTCTGGTCCGTCTCCGGGCATGTCCAGTTCCCTGGCGTGTACGAGTTGCCGATGGGCTACGACGACATGGAGAAGTTCATCATGGAGGACTGCGGGGGCATCCCCGGCGGCAAGCGGCTGAAGGCCGTCATCCCCGGCGGCTCCAGCGTCTACATCATGCCGGCCGAGGACATCATCGGCAAGGACGTGCGGATGGACTACGAAGGGCTCGTGGTCGGCGGCTCGATGGTCGGCTCCGGCGGCTTCATCGTGATGGACGAGACGGTGGATGTCTTCGAGTCCACGAAGAATCTCACTGAGTTTTACAAGCACGAATCGTGCGGCTGGTGTACGCCCTGCCGCGAGGGCACGGACTGGCTCGTCAAAATCTTCAAGCGCATAGCCCGTGGCGAAGGCCGCCCCGAAGACGCGCAGTTGATTCTTGACCTGTGCGACAACATAGAGGGGAAATCCTTCTGCCCCCTGGGCGACGCCGCCGCCTGGCCTATCCAGTCGGCCATTAAAAAGTTCCCCGAAGATTTCAAGCGGCATTTAGCGCCGCTGGCCGCAGAAGCGAGCGTCGCGGCCGACTGAAAGATTTTTAAGAGCGTATTAAAACCACTTCCCCCTTTGCGGCTTTGGTTTTTCTTTAGTTGCGCCTTTGCGAGAACGGCTGTTTCACGCAAAGGCGCAAAGTTAAGACGTAAGGCGCTAAGGGTTGAGTCGTTGGGTAGACTGAGTAAAAGAGATGTCAGCAGAGTTAATCAAAGTCACTATCAACGGGCAGGACTTTCAGGTCGCGAAGGGCGCGCGCCTCATTGACGTGTGCCGCGAGAAGGGTTTCTCGATCCCGTCGTTCTGCTACTACGCGGACCTGGCGCTCCAGGCTTCGTGCAGGATGTGTCTGGTGCGGATCGAGAAGATGCCTAAGCTGCAAACGTCTTGCACGATCACCTGCACGGACGGGATGATCGTCACGACGCAGTCGGAGGAGATCGAGAAGGCGCAGCGCGCGATGGTCGAGTTCCTGCTGGCCAATCACCCTTTGGACTGCCCCGTCTGCGACCGCGGCGGCGAGTGCGAGTTGCAGGAGATGGTCTTCGACTGGGGCAACCTCGAAGAGCGCTTCACCGAGCCCAAGAACGCCACCCCCGAAAAGTATCTCTCGCCGATTGTCGCCAACGACCCGCAACGCTGCATTCTCTGTAAGCGCTGCACGCGAGTCTGCGACGAGTGGATGGGCGAGGACGCCATCGAAGCGGGCGGGCGCGGCGCGCACACCGTCATAGGCACCTTCGGCGGCTGGCTCAACTGCTCGCAGTGCGGCAACTGCATAGAGGTCTGCCCGACGGGCACACTCTTAGACGCGACCTATCGCCACCAGGCGCGTCCCTGGGAGTTGGAGCAAACGGTCTCGACCTGCTCGTTCTGCTCGGACGGCTGTCAGATGTCTTTGGGCTCGCGCGCAGGGGTGCTGATGCGATCCGTAGCGCGCGACCGCTACGTCAACGGGCACAACGGCGAGTTTCTCTGCATCAAGGGGCGCTTCGGCCACCCGTTCGTCAACCACGACGAACGCTTGCGCACGCCGATGATTCGCTACCGCAAGGGCGGCAAGCTCATCCCCGCGACCTGGGACGAGGCGCTGGCGTTTGCGGCCAAGCGGCTCGAAGAGATTGCCAACGAGCACGGCGCGTCATCAATCGCCGTGCTGGGAAGCCCCAGGATTACGAACGAGGCCAACTACGCGCTCTACAAGTTCGCCACGGAAGTCGTCGGCACAGAGAACTACGCGGCGACGGACGCCTTCAGCCTCGTGCCCTTCTTCGACAACCTGGGCGGCCCGCTCGCCACGCACCGCGACATCCGCCGCGCCAGGACCATCCTGCTCGTCGGCGGAGAGCCCGAAGAGTTGCAGCCCTTGACGGGCCGCCAAATCCGACAGGCCGTGCGCAACGGCGGCGCGAGACTGATTATCGTCAACAGCCGCGAGATTCGCTTGAAGGAGAGCGCCTCGCAGTTCCTGCACATCCGGCCCGGCTCCGAGGACGCAGCAGTCCTCGCCCTGGCCGACCCGGCGCAGAACAGCCTTGCAGCGCGCAAGCTCGGCGTCGAGGCGAAAGAGCTTGAGACTCTGCGCCAGACGCTGAACGAGACAGAGGGCGACATCGTCGTCATGTTCGGCGGCGAGTTGAGCCAGGCCGGGCAGGCAGTTTTGGCACAGCTCCCTTACGCGTTTGCGACCCCTGCGCGCCGCGTGCTCCTGCACCCGCTGCCGCTCTACAACAACAGCGTCGGAGTACACGACATCGGCTTGATGAACGGGGAGCGCAACGCCGGGCAGATTCTGGACGCGGCCGGCGCTGAAGTCCGCGCCCTTTACATCGCCGGAAGTTTCCTGCCTGAGAGCCTGCGCGGGCGCGAGGACACGCTCTCGAAGCTGGACTTCGTGGTCGTCCAGGAGCTGTTTGAGACGGAGACGACGAGCCAGGCCGACGTGGTCTTCCCCGCCGCCTCCTTCGCCGAGACGGACGGGACTTTCACGAACAGCGGCGGCCTCGTCCAGCGCGTGCGCCAATCAATCCCGCCCGTACATCAGTCCAGGCAGGACTGGGTGATTACGGCGCAACTGGCGCGCACGCTCGGCATGGACTTCGGCTTCCAGATGTCCGCGAGCAACGTCTTCCGCGAGTTAGCGGCGAAGGTCGCGGCCTATGACGGCCTGCGCTACCCGCTCTTGAAGGACGAGACGCAGCCCGTTCAGGCCAAGCACAAGACGGCCGAGCGCAAGGACCTCTTGAAAGAGGCCGAGGGCTTGCGCCTCGGCGTCGAGGGGATGAGCGAGGAGGCTGAGAAGCAGACGGGCACGCCAGCGATCGGCCACGAGCTATTCAAGCCTGGAACGCTGACCGGCAAAGTCCCGCAGTTTCACCTGCTCGCCGCCGGCAACCCAGAGCCGCCCTCTGTGCTGATTTCGCCCCTTTACCAGATCACGATTGACACGGGTCTGAAAAGCAATGCGGAATTAGGAATGATGAATGATGAATTAAAGGCAATCAGTTCTTAATTCATCATTCATCGTTCATCGTTCATCATTTAATTTTATGGACTGGAATGTCGTAACTGATATCGCGCTCAGGCTGTTGGCGATCACGGTCGCCTTCACGGGCATCCTGATGATTGTGGCCTACACGGTGCTGGCCGAGCGGCGCGTCCTGGCGTTCATACAGGGGCGGCTCGGGCCGAACCGCGTCGGCCCCGGCGGACTGCTCCAACCGTTCGCGGACCTCTTGAAGTTCATCCTCAAAGAGGACATCGTCCCGGACAAGTCCACGCGCTTCGTCTACTTCCTGGCCCCGGTCCTCGCCATCATCACGGCGCTGATGACGATGATCGTCTACCCGTTCGGGCCGACCATCACGCTGCCCTGGTTCGGCGAGACGCAGCTCGTCATCGCCCGCTTCGACGTGGCGCTGCTCTACGTGCTCGGCATCACCTCGATTGGCGTCTACGGGATCGCGCTCGCCGGCTGGTCGTCCAACAACAAGTACAGCCTGATGGGCGGCCTGCGCTCGTCGGCCCAGCTCATCTCCTACGAGCTGAGCCTGGGGCTCTCGCTCGTCGGCGTCGTCCTGCTGAGCGGGACGCTGGACATCTATAGCATCGTCGAGCAGCAGAGCGATTACTGGCTGGGCTTCATCCCGAAGTGGAACATCTTCCCGCAGTTTCTGGGCTTCATCATCTACCTGATTTCGGCCATCGCCGAGACTAACCGCGTGCCGTTCGATTTGCCGGAGGCCGAGACGGAGCTGGTCGCTGGCTTCCACACCGAATACTCCGCTATGAAGTTCGCGCTCTTCTTCATGGCCGAGTACGTCAACATGCTGACGGTCTCGATGCTGGCGACGACGCTGTTCCTCGGCGGCTGGAACGGCCCCGGAGTCGGCGCGTTCCCCGCCCTCGGCGTCGTCTACTTTCTGGTCAAGGTCTTCTTTTTCCTGTTCCTGTACATCTGGCTGCGCGGGACGCTGCCACGCTTTCGCTTCGACCAGTTGATGAACTTCGGCTGGAAGTTTTTATTGCCCGTCGCCATCCTGAACATCATCATCACGGCGACTATCGGCTATTTCTATTACGCCCCGAAATGAGCTTGGGCGGCTGGTGACTGATGCTTGCGATTCTCTTCATACTGTTCGCGGGGCTGGCGGTCGGGTGCGCCGTCGCGATGGTGGCGCAACGCAACCCGCTCTACAGCGCCATCTCGCTGGTCGGCGTCTTCATCTCGCTGGCGGCGCTCTACCTGATGCTGGCCGCGCCGTTTATCGCCGCCGTGCAGGTCATCGTCTACGCGGGCGCGATCATGGTGCTGGTCGTCTTCGTCATCATGCTCCTCAACGTGGAGGAGGAGTCGCGCCGCCGCATCCGGCTGCCCATCCTGATCCCGGCGGCCATCCTGCTGGCCGCGGTGCTCATCGCGCAGGCGGCCTTCGTCATCTACTTCGTCCAGACGAACACGACCGTCTCCTTGCAGGACCCTAGCACTTCCGACGTTGGGCTGACCGCCTCCATCGGCAAAGGGCTCTTTACGACCTACCTCTTGCCGTTCGAGATCACGTCGATCCTGCTGCTGATGGCGATTGTCGGGGCGATGACGCTGGCGCGCCGCGCCACCTTGTCGCCGGACGCGCTCGTCGTCCCCGGCTCGGCCGTGCTGACCAAAAGTATTATTGACCCTGAGGCGGGCGGCGACGCCACCCCCGTCGTCACGCGCTCGACCAAAGAGGCGGAGGAACTACTAATGCGGAATGATGAATGATGAATGATGAATTAAGAACTCTGTCTTTAATTCATCATTCATCATTCCGCACTCATAATTATTCTTATGGATGCTGTGCCGCAACTTTCCTGGTATCTGGCGCTCTCGGCCGTGCTGTTCACTATCGGCGTGGTCGGGGTCATCATCAAGCGCAACGTGATCTCGATGTTCATGTGCATCGAGTTGATGCTCAACGCCGTGAACCTGACGTTCGTCGCCTTCTCCTCCTACTTCCGCGACGTGACCGGCCAGCTCTTCGTCTTCATCGTGATGACGGTGGCAGCCGCGGAGGCGGCCGTCGGGTTGGGCATCATCATCGCCATCTTCCGCAACCGCGAGTCGCTGGACGTGGACGACGCGAACATTTTGAAATTGTGAGAATACAGAACACAGGAGTCAGAAGTCAGAATGGATAAGGCTGAGACCGTTTTTCTTCTGATTTTCTTTCCTTCTGGCTCCTGTATTCTGACTCCTGACTCCTGATTTTTATGATTCGTTACATCGTCTTCGCGCCGCTCGTGGGGGCCGCGGTCAACTGGTTCGTCGGCCGCCGCGTCCGCGACGAGAGATTCATCGGAGCGGTCGCCTGCCTCTCGGTCGGCGTCTCGACCGTCGTCGCCTTCTACCTGGCCTTCATGAGTGGCGGCGCGCTGAGGGCCGAGGCCGCGCCCGGCGTCGCGCCCGTGATGGATCACCTCTGGACGTGGCTCGACGTGGGCGGCTTCCGCGCCGACTTCGGCTTCGCCATGGACCGCTTGAGCGGCATCTACGCTCTCTTCGTCACCTTCATCGGCCTGCTCATACACATCTTCGCCACCGGCTACATGCACGGAGACACAGGGTTCTACCGCTTCTTCGCGTACCTGAACCTCTTCATGTTCTCGATGCTGACGCTGGTCTTGGCCGACAACCTGCTCCTGATGTTCGTCGGGTGGGAAGGCGTCGGGCTCTGCTCCTATCTGCTCATAGGCTACTACGTGGACCGCAAGGAGGCGGGCGACGCGGCGAAGAAGGCTTTCGTCGCCAACCGCATAGGCGACTGGGGTGTCGTGCTCGGCATCATGCTCGTCTTCTTCCTCGTCGGCTCGATCAGCTTCTTCGACAAGCCGGGCCTCGGCGTGACGAGCGCCATGACGAAGATCGCGGCCATGCCGGTCGAATCTTTCGGCTGGGGCACGCTCTTCGCCGGGGGCATCACGTCCGCCGCGATCCTGCTCTTCATCGGCGCGACCGGAAAGAGCGCGCAGATTCCGTTGTTCGTCTGGCTGCCGGACGCGATGGCTGGGCCGACGCCCGTCTCGGCGCTGATTCACGCGGCGACGATGGTCACGGCCGGTGTCTACATGGTCGTGCGCTGCAACGCCATCTACACGCACGCGCCGACCGTCATGTTCATCATCGCCGTCGTCGGCGCGGCCACGGCCATCTTCGCCGCGACCATCGGCATCGCGCAGAACGACATCAAGAAAGTGCTGGCCTATTCGACCATCTCGCAGTTGGGCTACATGTTTCTCGCCTGCGGCGTCGGCGCGTTCGTCGCCGCCATCTTCCACGTGATGACGCACGCCTTCTTCAAGGCGCTGCTCTTCCTCGGCTCTGGAAGCGTGATTCACGGGATGCACCACGAGCAGGACATGCGGCGCATGGGCGGGCTGAGGAAGTACATGCCCATCACCCACTGGACGATGTTCGCCGGCTGGCTCGCCATCAGCGGCATCCCCCTCTTCGCGGGCTTCTTCTCGAAGGACGAGATTCTGTGGAAGACGTGGAGCACGGAGCTGTTCCCCGGCGCGGGCCACATCCTGTGGGCCGTCGGCGCTGTGACGGCGCTGCTGACGGCCGTCTACATGACGCGCCTGATGTCCATGACCTTCTGGGGCAAGGAGCGGTTCGGCGAGGCACACGCGGGCGGCCAGGCCGACGAGGCGCACGCGCACGCCTACGACGAGGACGAGAAGCCGCACGACGCCGCGCTAGCTTCGGCTGGCGACCGCCGGCGCCACGAGCCCGACGAGAAACTAGACGACGAGCACGACGCAGAGCACGCCCTTCATCCCGCGCCCGCCGACGCGCACGACGCGCATCACCACGGCCCGTTCAAGCCGCACGAGTCGCCGTTGGTGATGACGCTCCCGCTCGTCGTGCTGGCGATTCTCTCGACCTTCGGCGGGCTGGTCGGCGTGCCTTACGCCTTAAGCTCTATGGTCGGCCTGGGAGACGTGAACGCCTTCGAGCACGTCCTGGAGCCCGTCATCCTTCACCCGCAGGAGGCCGCGGAAGCCACGCACGGGGCTCCCGCAGGCGCACAGGCGCGTGAGGCCGCGCCGCACGGCGAGGGCGGGGCCTCGCCCGATTCCGTCGGCGAGGGTTCGGTACGTGAGCCGGCCGCGGAGCGCGCGCACTCGGCCGAAGAGGTCAGCCAGGAGATAACGTTCACGATAATTTCGGTGATGATCGCCGTCGCGGGCATTCTCATGGGCTGGTTCGCGTTCAAGCGGCGCCCGCTGCTCCAGATGCCGCGGCTTTTGGAGAACAAGTATTACGTGGACGAGGTCTACGACGCGGCGCTGATTAACCCGATCAAGGTCGGCTCGCGCGAGGGTCTGTGGAAGATTTTCGACGTGGGCGTGATTGACGGCATCGTCAACGGGTTGGGGCGCGCCGTGCGCGAGTTGGGGCGCGTCGTGCGCTACCTACAGGTCGGCTTCGTGCGCTCTTACGCGGCCATCATCCTGCTCGGCGCGCTCGCCGTCATAGGCTATTTCACCTACAAGATTTTCTTACGCTGAGCCCGAAGAAGCATGCAAGCATACCTGCTCACCATCCTGATCCTGCTCCCGACCGTCGGCGCGGTCGCGCTCATAGGGCACGGCCTCGTCTACAAACGCGAGTCGCACTACCGCTGGATTGCGCTCCTCTTCTCGATCGTCACGTTCGCGCTCTCGCTTCTGCTTCTGGGGGGCGGGGGCCAGGAGGCGGCCGGCTTCCGCTTCGTCCAGGACGTGCCGTGGATTACATCCATCAACGCGCGCTACCACGTCGGCGTTGACGGCATCAGCCTCTGGCTCGTGCTGCTGACCACCTTGCTTGTGCCAATTTCGATTCTATCGAGTTGGACTTCGGTGACGAAAAGGCAGCTCTCCTACTACGTCTTCCTGCTCATCCTGGAGAGCGCGATGATCGGGGTGTTCGTCTCGCTCGACCTGCTCGTCTTCTACCTCTTCTTCGAGGCGTCGCTCGTGCCTATGTTCTTCCTGATAGGCGTCTGGGGCGGCAAGGAGCGGGTCTACGCGGCGACCAAGTTTTTCATCTACACGGCCATCGGCAGCCTCCTGATGCTCGCCGGCATCATCTCGCTCTACCTGATTTTCGGCTCGTGGGACTACGTGACGATTGTCGAGGCGCTGAGGGCGGGCCGCGGGTTCACGGGCAACGCGGAGTTCTGGCTCTTTCTGGCCTTCGCCTTCGCCTTCTGCGTCAAGGTGCCGCTCTTTCCCTTCCACACCTGGCTGCCGGACGCGCACACCGAAGCCCCGACCGCGGGCTCCGTCATCCTGGCTGGCGTGCTCCTGAAGATGGGGACTTACGGGCTCCTGCGCTTCAACCTCTCGTTCTTCCCCGGTGCGGCGAAATACTTCGCGCCCCTAATCATCACGCTCGCCGTCATAGGCATCATCTACGGCGCGCTCGTGGCGATGGTGCAGCCGGACGTGAAGCGCCTGGTCGCCTATTCTTCGGTCAGCCACATGGGCTTCGTCGTCCTCGGCCTCTTCTCCTTCACGGAGCAGGGCATGCAGGGGGCGCTCTACCAGATGCTCAATCACGGGGTTTCAACGGGTGCGCTCTTCCTCTTCGTCGGGATGATCTACGAGCGGCGGCACACGCGCATGATCTCGGACTTCGGCGGACTGGCGCACTCGATGCCGTGGTTCTCGGCGCTCTTCGTCATCGCCTCGCTCTCAAGCGTGGGCCTGCCGCTGCTGAACGGCTTCATCGGCGAGTTCCTGATCTTGCTGGGGACGTGGATGTCGAACGCGATCTCGTACGCGTGGGTGGTGACGATGCTGGCGGCCACGGGCGTCATCTGGGCGGCCGTCTACATGCTCTGGATGTTGCAGCGCGTCATCTTCGGGCGCATCCACAACCCGGAGAACGCAAAGCTGAAGGACTTGAACGCGCGCGAGGTCGGACTGCTCGTGCCGCTGCTCGTGCTGATGCTCTTGATGGGCGTGTACCCCCGCCCGTTCCTTGAGCGCTCGCGCGCGGCGGTCGTAGAGGTCCGCGACCGCCTCGACCGCATCACACAGCCCAAGCGCGGCGTGACTATCGCGGAGATTGGTAAATAGTGAATGGTCAATGGTAAATAGTAAATGGTGAATAGGAGAACGGCCTTTCTTTTTCCATTGACCATTGACCATTGACCATTGACCAGTAACCAGCTTATGAAAAGAATTTTCTCGCTGACACTGCTTGGCGTCGCGCTACTGCTGGCGGCCGTCTCTTCGGCGCGCGCGCAAGCGCCGGCCGTCGCCCCGCCCGTCCCGCCCCCGGACTCCTCCGACCTTAAATTGCGCGGCGCGGACGGCAAGACCTACGACGTGGGCACGATGCGCGGCCAGGTCGTGCTCGTCTCCTTCGGGGCGACGTGGTGCGTGCCGTGCAAGGAGGAGTTGAAGGCGCTCGAACAGTTGAAGAAGGAGTATAAGGACAGGCCCGTCCAATTCATCTGGATCAGCATCGAGAGCGAGGAAGAGGTCTCGGACGGCGGCCTGCGCGACTACGCCAGGGGGCTTAAGCTCTCGTTCCCTATCCTGCGCGACCCAGATCGGACAATCTTCGCGCGCTATTCGCAGCGGCTGCGGATGCCCACGGTGCTCTTCTTCGGGCGCGACGGCAAGCTCTCGTTGCCGAACCACGTCGGCATGGCCGACGCCCCCCTCTACATGGCGACGATGCGTAAGCGCCTGGACAAGCTCCTGACCGAAGAGGCCGCGACGAGGCCGCGGCGCGCGGGCGGATGAAAACTTACCTGGGGAAAATTTTGTGACGATGGAACCTTTACTCGCTTTGCAGCTTCCGAGCCCGGATGTCAACTTCGGGCTGATCCTGCCTGAGCTGATCGTCGGCGGCGTCGCCTCAATCGTTATGCTGATTGACGCCTTCGCGCGGCCGCGGCAGCGCTGGACGACGGGCGGGCTGTCTCTGGCGGGGCTCCTGGCGGCGGCCGTGGCTTGCGTCTGGCTATGGACGAACTCGGCGGCGGTCGGCGCGGGCGGCAGCTTCAACGGCATGATCGTGCTCGACGAGCTGCGGCTGAGCTTCACACTCATCTTCCTCCTGGTCTCGGCGCTGACGATTCTGATCTCGATGGTCTGGGTGACGAACGAGCGGCTCCCGGCCGGAGAGTTCCACTCGCTGCTCATGTTCGCCACCGCGGGGATGATGCTGATGGCCTCTGGCAACGATCTGGTCATCATCTTCCTGGGCCTGGAAATCCTCTCCATAGCCACCTACGTGATGGCTGGTTTCCGCCGCACGGACTTGCGCTCAAACGAGTCGTCGCTCAAGTATTTCATCCTCGGCTCGTTCTCCTCGGCCTTCCTGCTCTACGGCATCGCGCTCATCTACGGCGGCACGGGCACGACCAACATCACGCAGCTTGCCGCCAGCCTGGACAACGCGCGCTACGCGCCGCTCGTCTTCGCGGGCGCGGCGATGCTGCTCGTCGGCTTCGGCTTCAAGGTGGCGACCGCACCGTTCCACATCTGGACGCCGGACGTTTACGAGGGCGCGCCCACACCCGTCACGGCCTTCATGGCGGCCGGGCCGAAGGCCGCGGGCTTCGCCTCCTTCCTGCGCGTCTTCATCTTCGGCTTCCCGTTCGTCGCGGCCGCGGCCGGGCAGACGACCGCGAGCCAGGCCAACTCGGCGTGGGTAAGCGCGCTCACAGTGATGGCCATCATTACGATGTGTGTCGGCAACGTCGTCGCCATCGTCCAGAACAACGTCAAGCGGTTGCTCGCCTACTCGTCCATCGCGCACGCGGGCTACGCCCTTGTCGGCTTCGTCGCGGCGGGCGCGGCCACGAACCCTGCGGACAGGGACGCGGCCGCGGCGTCTGTCGCCTTCTACATGCTGACCTACGCGGTGATGAACCTGGGCGCGTTCGCCATCGTCACCCTGATAGCGCGCAACAACGACCGGCGCACGGAGGTCGAGGACTACGCCGGGATAGGCTTTCGCGCGCCCGCGCTGGCCTTCACGCTCTCGATCTTTCTCTTGAGCCTTTTGGGGCTCCCGCTGACGGCCGGCTTCATCGGCAAGGTGATGGTCTTTAACGCGGCGGTCAAGGCTGGCTTCTACACGCTGGTCGTCATCGCCGTCATCAACACGGCCGTGTCGGCCTACTACTACCTGCGCCTCATCATCGTCATGTTCTTCCGCGAGCGCACAACCGAGTGGTCTGCTCCGCATGTGCCGGCGAGCGTGGCCGCGGCCATCGTCATCACCGTCCTGGGCGTCTTCTACCTGGGGCTCTTCCCCAACAAGGTGATCGACGCGTTCCAGCGTAAGCCCGCGCCGCCCGCGCCCGCGCAGCAGCAGGCCGCGCGCTAAAATGACTGCCGTTGCCAAGACGAAGAACGGCGAGGGCGAGGCGCGCACGCCGCCGCGCCTTGCGCTGCTCGCCGCCGAGGTCAAAGCGGAACTCGGCGAGGCGTGGCTCCCCAGAATCTACCGCGAGCGCATTCTGAAGATGCGCACCCGTTCGCACCACCTGAGCCTGTACGCGAACAGGGCCGCCGCGGTCGAGATACAACACACGCTGCTCGGGGTGGAACTGAAGGTTGGCCGCCACCGAATGAGCTGCCCGGATTTGGCGACGGCGCGCTACCTGGCCGTCTTCGCCCGCGCCAATTGCCCGGACGTGGCTGTGCCCTACGACATCAGCAGGATTTCCGGTTTCGCCGACGAACTCGAATCGGCCTGGCATCGCATGCTATTATTGGTCGAGCGTGCGGCCCCCGGCGGAAACGCCGCCTCGCGCGCGCGGCTGCGCAACTTTCTCATCCGCGAGATGAGGCGCGAGGTCGCGGAGGCCGGGGCCGGGACAGCCATCCCGCAGTTTAACCAGAACACGAGGCAGCGGCCGATTAAAGAATAAGTAGCAAGGGGTCGAATCTTAATACACATGATGGAAGAGACGTTGATTAACGAAAACATCCCGATAGACAAGCCGGAGCCACTTCCTTTTCCCTTCAACCAGCGAGCGTTCTGCCGCTACGTGCCCATCGAGAAGCGCGTCCCGCAGGCGCGCGTCCTGGTCGTAGACGATCTGCTCCGCGACGAGGGCGACCTCTCCGAGCTGGCCGTCAGGGAGTGGGGCAAGGGCGTCAAAACGCAGCTCAAGCGCGAGCGCGAGATCGCCGGGATGGCGCTCGACAACATCCAGAACAACATCGCGCGCCTCGTCCGCCGCCCGCAGATTTGCCTCACGCACTTCACGGACCTGGCCGAGGCCGAAAGAGAGTCGAAGCCGGACGCCATTGTCCTGAGCGGGACGCTCAGGGACTTCGACTACTACAACCCGCAACACCTCGAAACGTTCGGCGAGTTCATCCGCTCGACAAAGACGCCCGTCTTAGGCATCTGCGGCGGCCACCAGATGGTCGGGATGAGCTTCGGCGCGCGCATCGTCACGCTTGATCACATGGAGCAGCACGAGCGCCGCGAGGGCCGCCCCTTCGAGTACCAGTACCGCTTCATCCGCATCACGGATTTGGACGACCCGATCTTCAAGGGGATTCAGGACGAGGAGACGGGCCTCTGGCAGGACTACACGACCGAGGCCAGCATCCTGCGCGTCTGGCAGAACCACGGGCTGCAACTCGACCGCGTGCCCGAAGGCTTCAAGCTGCTGGCGACCGCCTACCTCTGCCGCAACCAGATGATGGTCAAGCGCAACGAAGGCCAGCTCATCTACACAGTCCAGTTCCACCTCGAAAAGTCCTTCGAGGATTGGGACAAGCGCCGCGCCACCCGCTGGGAGCACCCCAACGAGTCGCGCGACGGCCGCATCATCTTCGAGAACTTCCTGCTCGAAGCTCTGAAGTTAACGCGAAGCTGAGCATCTGCCGTCTCGCGTTCTCTCGACCACATTTTCTGTCACAGACATTGAGCGGGCGGTGTCCTCTCTTAAGAGACTTTTCTTAGGAAGGAGACCGCCAGCATGTACAGACGGGATAAAGTTTCGAGCGCGGTTTTGGCCCTCTTTCTGCTCCTCACTTCCGGCCGGACTAATTGTGCCAAAACGACCAACGCTCAAGGCGCGCACACGCCGCCAAGCCCGCGCGTCGTCGCCTTACAGAATCAGCTACGGAAGGGGGACCGCTCTGCCGTCACCAGATTTTGGGATGACGTACGGAAAGCCGGAGCCCCGCTCGTGGACCCGATTCCCGGCGACGAGAAGAACGTGCTGGTCACCTTTCTCTGGCGCGGCGCGGAAGACACGCGCAACGTCGTCGTCTTCCTGCAAACGGGTGGGGTGAACCCCGCCGACAACCAGATGGCGCATCTGGCCGACAGTGACTTGTGGTACAAAAGCTACGTCTTCCGCAAAGGCGTTCGCTTCCTCTACACCCTCTCGCCGAATGACGAGTTGACCCCGCTGAATACGCCCGGCGTCGATTGGCAGAAACGCTTCGCCAACGTCCAAACGGACCCGCTCAACCCGAAGCGCTATCCGCCGGCCGCGAGCGCGGCCGAAGGGAACGTGCAGTCAGTCGTGGAGTTACCCGGAGCGCCGCCCCAACCCTGGGTGGAACGAAGGCCGGGAGTGCCCACCGGCAAAGTGGAGCGACAAAAAATAAAGAGCGGGATTCTGAACAACGAGAGGAATCTTTGGGTATACCTGCCCGCCAACTATCGTGCGGAGGCTAAAGCTTACCCGTTGCTCATACTCTTTGACGGGCAATCATACCTGGACCTCGTCCCGACGCCCACGATCCTCGACAACCTTATAGCCGCCGGCAAAATCCCGCCGACCGTCGCCGTTCTGGTGGACAACCCAGGCTCGGCCGACCGCGAACGTGAGCTGCCGTGCTACAAGCCGTTCGCCGATTTCCTGTCTAAAGAACTGCTCCCCTGGGTGAGAGAAAGGTATCGAGTGACGGCCGAGCCGAGCCGGACGGTGGTCGCCGGTTCCAGTTACGGCGGGCTTGCCGCAACCTGCGCGGCGATGTGGTATCCGGGCGACTTCGGCAACTTCCTGTCCCAGTCCGCCTCTTACTGGTGGAAGCCGGAAGACGAAACTGAGTACGAATGGGTCAAGCGGCAATTTTCCGCGAGCCCGAAACTATCGCTGCGGGCGTTCCTGACCGTCGGCGTACTTGAGACCATCCCCAAGCCTGGGAACACCAATCAGGTCGAAGTCAACCGGCGTCTTCGCGACGCGTTGAAGGCAAAGGGCTATGAAATCAAGTACACCGAATTCGACGGGGCGCACGAGTACATTAATTGGCAAGGGACACTGGCCGATGGGTTGATAGCGCTCTTAGGCAAGCAGAAACGCTGAAAGAGGCGGAGAGCCACATTCAAATTAAGCGTGGCTTCCGCCTCATCCCTGCCTTTTACCTTGTTACTTCGAGACCCTGGTCTCCACGGCGGGCATCGGCCTGCTCAGGTCTACGTCGCGCGGGACGTTCTCCATCGTGCGGGTGATGAGCACGTCAACGACCGCCTTGAGGTCGTTGGTCTCGCGGAAGACTTTCAATTGCTCGTCGGCCGAGGTGCCGCGCTCAAGGATGGCGTGGATGTGCTCGACCTCCTTGCGCGAGCCGAGGTCGTCCAGCACGTCATCAACGAATTCCAGAAGCTCCAGAATCAGGTCGCGCACCGGCACTTCCTTCTGCTTCCCGAAGTCTATCAGCTTGCCTTCGAGCCCGTAGCGGACGGCCCGCCACTTGTTCTCCTGAATCAGCAGCCGGCGGTAGAGGCGGAAGCCCAGGTTCTTATTGATTAGCTGGGTGAGCTTGGCGACGATGGCCTGGAAGAGCGCGGCAATCGCTATTGTGTCGTCCACGCGCGTCGGGATGTCGCAGATGCGAAACTCCAGCGTCGGGAAGTTCGGGTGCGGGCGGATGTCCCACCAAATCTTTTTCGCGTTCTGGATGCACTTGGTTTCAAGCAGCAGGTTGACGTAGCGCTGGAACGACTGGTACGAGTCGAAGTGGTCTGGGATGTCCGTGCGCGGGAACTTTTTGAAGACCTCCGAGCGGTAAGACTTGAGCCCCGTGTTGATGCCCATCCAGAAGGGCGACGAGGTCGTCAGCGCCAGGACGTGCGGCAGGAAGTAGCGCGCCGCGTTCATGATCTGTATCTGGCGCTCGCGGTCTGGGATGCCGACGTGGACGTGCAGGCCGAAGATGAGCAGCGAGCGCGCGACCATCTGTAGTTCCTCGACGAGCACGTTGTAGTGCGCGTCGTCGAAAATCTGCTGGTCCTGCCAGCGCGAGATGGGGTGTGTGGAGGCGGCAACAATCTCCAACCCCTTCTGCCGGGCGAGCGCCGAGATGACGCCGCGCAGGCGCGAGATGTCTTCGCGCGCCTCCTGTATGTTGTGGCAGATGCCTGTGCCGACCTCGATCATGGACTGAATCATCTCGGGCTTGATCTGCTCGCCGAGAAGCATCTTGCCCTCGTCCAGGAACTCCGTGACGTGTGAGCGCAGCTCGCGCGTCTGCGGGTCCACGATCTGAAACTCTTCCTCTATGCCGAGCGTGAATTGATCGAACATAGCCGCCTGCTTCCTCCAGATTAAAACTCACTCTTGCAAATAACCGAGCGCGGCCCCGATGGTGCGCCAGTCGGGCGTCTCCCGGCGAAACTTCTCGTGCAGGAGGTGTCGCCAGGCGTTGGCGGGCGAGGCCCAGGGGTTATACAGGTCGAAGTGCGCCTCCCAGCAGCAGCCCTCGCAGAGCAGGACGTGCAGTGACGCCAGGCGCTTCCCGCGCTCTATGAAGCCGAGCGCCGTATTGCTGTGCGTGGCGAACCAAGTTGAAAAGTTCGCGCGCCTCAAGAGCACCGACTTCAGTAACGGCCAGGCCAGAAAGCGCATCCCGACCCCGCCCTCGCCGTACACGTTCTCCACGCGCCTGACGGCGTCCCACAACTTCAGTTCCCTGAGCCGCCGGGCCAGAATCAAAAGAGCCTGCTGCTTGTCCAGCGCCAGCGCGTCGAAGACCTCCGCGTCGCCCGCCCCGCCGTAGAGCCCTTCGAGGCGGCGGTCGAGCGCCGCGCGCATCCCTTCGGGCAGCTCATCCCAGCGGAGAGGGCGCCCCCGTCGGCCGTCATAGCTTCGGCAGCTCGCTCTCCATGAGCTGGCGGTCCGCGTCCGACAGCCCCTGGAAGCGCACGCCGACGCCGCGGCCCGGATTGCTGTACATGACTTCGCCGTTGACCACTATCTGCCGCTCATTGCCGAGCGGGATGCGCAGCGTCAGGACCGCGCCCTCCGGGAGGCTCGCCTGCGTGTTCATGTAGAGGCCGCCGAGGCTGATGTCCTTGGTGCTGGCCACGCCGGTCGCGTCCTCGCCGTTGAAAAAAACGTCAACGATCAGGCGCGAGCGGTCGTGATGCCGCCGCTCCTCCTGAGCCGACCCTGCCTCGCCGTCAAACTCTTCAACCAAAGCACGTCACCTCACTTTAGGAGTCAGAATACAGAAGTCAGGAGTCAGAATAAAGCAGGAGTCAGGAGAAAAGAAAATCTGTGAAAGCGGTTCTCTGCCTTATCCATTCTGACTCCTGACTCCTGACTTCTGACTTCTGATTCCTACCCCCTGCGTTCGATGATGAAAGTCGGGACCATGCCGCCGCCGGAGGAGACGTTGGCGAGTTCGGTGGACGAGAGCCGCGTGAAGGCCGAGCCGACCTTGCCGTAGAAGAGCAGCGGGTCCAGGTCGACGAGTTGCTCGGCGAACTCCACCGTGCCGTCGTCCTTCAAGGCCGGAAAGACTTCGCGCGCTGTCGGCACGCGCTCCTGCACGAGGTAGTCGCCGTTGACGAGCGCGCTGCGGATGGCCTCCTCCCAGGCGATCTGGTCCGTGTTCCAGCCGATGTAGATGCCGTGCCCGCCGTAGTCGTCGTTCGGCTTCAAGACGAGCCGCTCGCCCGTCTGCTGTATGAAGTCGAGCAGGTCTATCTCCGCGCCCTTGTACTCGGTCTTGCCTGCACGGACGTGGCGCGTCCAGGGGACGTGGCTCTTGATGGCCTCGCGCTCTCCGGCGGTGAAGAGACGCGCGTAACGCTCGTCCGTCAGGACGGCGAAGAGCGCCTTCTTGTGGACGAGCTTGGAACGAAAACTGTTGACCATGCAGACAGCGCCCGCGCGGTAGGCGTCCAGAAGCGCCGGCGCTTCGTCTATCACCGGGATGTACTCGTTAACCAGGAGCCGCTTGTAGACGATGTCAATCTCGAAGTCGCCCGCGCGCAGCCGGTTGTCCTTAAACTCCAGCTCGTCCGGCGAGCAGATGATCGAGGGATAGCCCTCTGTCTCGAAGAAGTCTTTGAACAGCTCGAACTCTTTCACCGTCGGCCGGTCTTTGAGGTCTACGATGGCGATGCGCGGCGGGGCGTCGGGCTTGCGGCCGAGGTATTCGCCGTGGGCGCGCAGGAGCACGTCGAGCATCATCCGCCGGCCGTAGAGCTGGCGCACGTTGTAGGTCTCCGCGAAGCGGCGCATGACGGGAAGCTCGGAGAAGATGTCGTAGGCAGCGTCGGCGTAGGCGATGCCGGCGGGGCTCTCGCCGTTCAGCTCAACGAAGCTGTAAGCCTTGTCGGTCAGGAAGGAGTTGAGTCGCGCCGTCGGCGAGACCTCGCGGTAGCCTGGGTCAATGGCGACCAGCTCTTTCTCCTTCTCCGTGAGCCCCAACTCTTCGATGAGCGCGTCCGATTCGACGGCCGCGTCTTTAACCTTCTGGATGGCGCTCCAAATGGTCTCGCAGACGCTCGTGACGCGTTCCCAGTCCGTTTCGGTGACGAAGTGCGGGCGCAGGTAGGGCGAGAGGCGGCGGCCGCCGAAGATGAGCCGGGCCCGCTCCAACCCCTCGTCCAGCATCCGGCGCGATGCTTCGGCCAGGTCGTCCTTCGTCAGCAGCTCGTGGTAATGAGAGACGGCGTCGTGCAACATAACTTAGGGCGCAATCCTCCCTTTCAGGGAGACCGGAATCGACGAGCTTTCGAGTGCGCCTAGAGTAGCACAGATTAGAGCGCGTTGACACACCGCCACGTCCTCGCATAACTTCCTTGCGCCTCGTCCTGATGACACCCTTTCGATAGGATTCGCTATTGTGAAACTCGTCTTCTTACACGGCCTGCCGGGCGTCGGGAAGCTCACCGTCGCGCGTGAGCTGGCGAAGCTGACAGGCTTCAGGGTCTTCCACAATCACCTGGCAGTTGATTTAGTGGCCGCGGTCTTCGAGTTCGGCAGCCCGTCGTTCGTCGAGCTGAGAGAAAAGGTTTGGCTTGAGATGTTCTCGCAGGCGGCCGCCGCTCATCTGGGCGGTCTGATTTTTACCTTCGCGCCCGACCACACCGTCCGGGACGGCTTTATAGAGAGCGTCCGCGGGGTTGTCGAATCTTCCGGCGGTGAAGTCCTCTTCGTCGAGTTGACGTGTTCGCCCGAAGAGATAGAGAGGCGAATCGTGCAGCCAGCCCGCCGTAGTTTCGGGAAGCTGTGTTCCGTCGAACAGTTCCGCGAGTTGCAGCGGGCCGGCGCGTTCTTCACCGCCGGGCTCCCGGCAGAGCGCCTGGTAGTGGACACGACGGAACTGGCCGCGCCGGACGCGGCCAGTCTCATCGCCAATAAGTTGGGGTTAATTTAGCCCGGCCTAGTCTTTCCGCTGGACGCTGACCTCGACTTTGTGGCGGTCGCGGACGACGCCGAGCGTGACTTGCCGCGGGCTGCTCATGAGGGCGGAGCCTATGCCGGCGACCTTGTTGAGCGGTTTGCCGTTGACTGTCTCTATGACATCGAAGACGCGCAGGCCGGAGCGGGCGGCGTTGCTCTCTGGCTCTACGAAGACGACGAGCAGCCCGCCGCGCGCGCCGAGGTGTGCGGCCGCTTTGGTCGAGAGCGCGACGACCTCAATCCCCAGAGTGAAGGCCGGTGGCGCGGGTGCGTTGCTGCCGCTCCCCGCCGCATTGACTTCTGCCGTCTTCCTCGCCTCGTCTTCGGCCCGCCTCATGGCCCTGACGGGATTCATGGCCTCGCCCAGCTTGACGGAGACTTCCTGAAGCTTTATGTCAAGTGCGCCCACTTGCTGCGCCAGCGGGGCCGGCGGCGAAGTGCGCGCGGGCGGCGCGGGGCGCGGGAGGGGCGCGGGCGTCGCCTCCTGAGCCAGGGGCGCGGGCTGGGCCATGGGTGACGGCCCACGCAGGTAGGTGAAGCTGACGTTGGCCCCGCTGCCCGCTTCGTTCAAGTAGAAGGAGAAGTCCTCCACGCCTTTGACCTCGAAGTCGTTGACGCGCAGGATCACGTCGCCTGGGCGCAAGTCCGCGAGCGCGGCGGGCGTGCCCGGCGCGACCGTCGTCAGGACGATTCCCTGGTGATACGCCTTGAGCTGCTCGGCGTCAATTTTGGCCCACCCGATGGCCGGAAACTTTTCGAGCGGGAAGGCTGCGACCGGCTCGCCGCGCACGCCGAGCCAAGGGCGCGGCACGCTCGACTGACGCGCACGCACGCGCGCGGCCGCGCGACGCACGGCCGCGGCCGGAATCAGACGTGCGCTCCCGGCCTCGCTCGCCTCGACAATCCCCACAGTCTCGCCTGCCTCGTTGAGCGCGACGCCGCCGACAATCGCCGGCGAGAGGTTATGCGCGCTCACCATCAGGCTCACGACCTTGCCCGTGGAGGTCCGCGTGATATCCGTGATGCGCGCTTCGATCTCGCCGACGCGCAGCGCGACCGTCACGCCCGTCGCCGCGCCCGCGCGCACAGGGGCAAAGAGGCGTATGGTCTGCCCCGCGGCCAACTGTTCTTCCGCGGCGTCGCGCGCCGCGGGGTTGACCTTGAGCCCATGGATTCTCAGGAGCGAGAGGCCGCTGCCACCATCCAGGCCGACGTAACTGGCAGGGACTTGACGACCGTTGCTCTGTACGACCACCAGCTCCGCGCTCTGCGGCGCGGGCGGGGCCATCGTCCTGACCGCGGGAGCCCCAGGCGGCGGGAGCTTCATCGCGCCTTCAGGCGTCGTCACGAATGACCAGGACATGGAGTCTGGCTGGAAGACCGCGAGGGCTTCGGCCTGCGGGAGACGCGCGACGACGCTCTCGCCGTCGCCGAGGGCGAGCCCGGCCGTGATGCTCGTCACGGCGTCCGCGGCCGTCAGCAAATCGTCGTCCACAGTGGAGACTGTCTCGCCCATGCGACGCAGGAGGACGAGCGCCTGGAGCCCGTCGAGCCTGTGGACGATGGTCAAAACCTGCGGGGCCTGGCGGCGCGCTGCTTCGACCCTGAACGTGTCTGGCGGTGGCGCGTCAGGTCGCCGCGGCGGCGGCTGCGCGACTTGCGCGCCGGCAGAAGCCGCGGCCGCCGCGACCAACGCGAGCGATAGGCTCAGCTTTTTGATACTTCTGTAAAGCAAGACGACCTCACTCCTCTTCGCTGTTTCTACCAGATGTCCTGCGGGGCGCTGGCGCGCGAGAAACTGCGGCCCGCCAAATCCTGCGAGCCGAAGACGACCGGCTCCAGGGTGACCGTGCGCCGTGCCCCGTCGCGGTCGTCGAGCGAGACGCGCACGGGCTGAGACGCAGAGCGCACAGAAAGCTCCACGACCCCGCCGAAAGGCTGGCCGCGCTCCGGCGTAGTCTCTTTGGCCGTCAGCGCCGCCGAGTCGTTCGAGACGATCTGCGGGGCCTTTGCCACGCTCTGCTGCGCCACGTTCCGGCGTGGGCTGTTCTTGACGACCACGCGCGGCGGATTCACGTCCACGACCTCGCGCGGATTCGGAGCCACCTCGTGCGCCTCCTGGACGCCGACTTCGCCGGGCGGATTTGTGCCCTCGACGGGGCTTGCCTGCTCCGTCTGTCGCACGGCCGTTTCGTTGACACTCGGGCGCGGCTGCATCTGTCTATAAATGACGAAGCCAGCGACCAGCAGCGCGAAGGCGGCGGCCAGGCTGATGGCCGGCACGCTCGCTAGAAAAGAGCGCCACTGGGCGCGCTGGCTCCCGTTCGTTTTGGCGGCGGCCAGGCGCGCGCGCAGGCGGAAGTCGAAGTCCGGCGGCGCGCCGACCGGCCCCAGGCTCCCGACCAGACGCCTGAGCGCCTGCCGCTCGTCATGAAAGGCCCAGCACTCTGGGCAGACGCGGACGTGCGCGCTCGCACGCTCACTCAAGGGAGCGCCCGCCTCTAACTCTTCAATCTCGGCCCGACACGTTTGACAGTTCATGATGACTTAAAACCTCACAAATATGCCCTCAGCTTGTCGCGCAGGAACCCGCGCGCGCGGCTGATGCGCGACTTGACGGTCCCCTCGCTCGTCTCCAGGATGCGCGCGATCTCGTCGTAAGACTTGCCCTCCACGTCGCGCAAGACCAGCGGCGCGCGGTACTTTTCCGGCAGCGTCGAGATGGCCCGCGCCACGGCCGCGCGGCGCTCGGTGTCCACCATCACGGCGTCCTGCAAAGGCCCCAGGTCCGGCGGGTTGAACTCGCGCGCCTCTTGCCCTTCCGTCTCCTGAAAAAACCCCGTCAGCGAAACCAGCCGACGGCGCTTGCGCTTGCGCAGCTCGCTGATGGCGAGGTTGGTGGCGATGCGGTAGATGTAGGTTGAGAACGCGTAGGTCGTCTGGTAACGCTCGGCCGCCTGGTAGACGCGGACGAAAGTCTCCTGAGCCATATCCACCGCGCCGTCGTAGTCGTTCGTCATGCGGTAGATGTAGCTCGTGATCTGGTTGCGGTAGCGTCCCACCAACTGAGCGAACGCCGTCTCGTCGCCCCCGCGCGTGGCCTCCAAAAGAGCGTGATCTGTGAGCGATTCTTCGGCCACGACCGTCTGCGGCACAGGCGTGCCGAAACGCAGCTCATCCACTGAAGTCAGCGTGCTCATGAAGATAGGAAAGCTCTCGACGTTCACTGCTCGGAAAATCTGGCGGCGCGGCTCAAGGGGCAACCTCCCCGCGCCGGGTCGGCCTCTCCGGTCGGAAATTATACACCCGGAGAGGCCCCAACCACCCCGTCCAACCTACACGCACGGGCCGAGGCCGAGTTCCCGAAAGTGGCACAGGCGGAAATCGGTAGGACTCCGCAATCTGATTCTCCCCTTTATGCCGTAGATGGATTAGAATCTCTCGAACTTTGGCGGGTCTCTTTCGATATGCGTCTGCTGCTCTCTTTGCTCTGCGCCCTAGCTTTCATCTTCGCGCCGGCCCGCGCGGCGCAGACGCGCACGCTCTCGGGCATCGTCGTCACGCAGCAGGGAGAAGCGCTGCCGGGCGTGTCGATTCGTGTGGCCTCGGCCGCGGGCGAGCTGACGGCGGTCAGCGACGGCGAGGGGAGATTCAGCCTGGCGGTTCCGGGCGGGGCGCTAACGCTGTCATTGCAGGGCAAAGGCGTCGCCGCGCTGACGAAAATTTTCTCCCCCGCAGAGCAGACCGAAGAGATCGTCATAGAGGTCGAGCTACTCGTCCCCGTCGTCCACGAGAGCGTGGTCATCACGTCCTCCTCGTTAGACCCCGGCATCGAGCGGCGCAGCGAAGAGGTCTACAGGTCCACGCTCTTTTCGCGCGACGATCAGGTCTTTCAGACGCTCAACGCGGGCATCAACGCGGGGCAACACGAGGGCGGCGGCAAGTCGCTTGAGATTCGCCGCTTCGGCTTCAACCTGGATCACGGCGGGACGGGCGGCGGCCTGAAAGTGCTCGTGGACGACGTGCAGCAGAACCAGTCCACGCAGGGGCACGGCCAAGGATATTTGGGCCAACTCAAGAGCCTGACGCCGGAGCTGGTTTCCGACGTTGACATCCTCAACGGCCCGTTCAGCGCGCAGTACGGCGACTTCTCCGGCCTCGGCGTCGTCCACATACGGCTCAAGGAAGAGTTGCCAGACCAACTCACGCTGCGCCTTCAGGCCGGCTCGTTCGACACCTTCCGCACTTTCCTAGCCTACAGCCCCGAGCTGAAGGATGCGGATTCGTTCGTCGCCTACGAAGGCACGCGCACGAACGGCCCGTTCCTGAGCCCGCTGCGCTACAAGAGAGACAACCTGACGGCGAATTACACGCGGCGCCTGGGCGTGGGCCGCGCGCTCGGCTTCAAGCTCAACGCCGGGCGCAACGACTTCTTCTCTTCGGGACAAATTCCGCTCGACGAGGTGGCGGCAGGTCGCCTCGACCGCTTCGGCTTCATAGACCCGGACAAC
Source organism: uncultured Acidobacteriota bacterium (assembly GCA_963848875.1). Lineage (GTDB taxonomy): Bacteria > Acidobacteriota > Blastocatellia > Pyrinomonadales > Pyrinomonadaceae > QHXM01. The sequence goes on along the minus strand of CAWKFJ010000003.1, from coordinate 445,182 downwards.
GGAGGCAAGGTCAGGAGCGGCACGTTCGCCGTTTACTTCCGCGAGGAGCGCGCCGACGCGAGCGTTCTTAAACTCGACGGCTTTCTCTCGCGCTCGCTCTTCGACCTCTTCTCCAATTTCACTTTCTTCCTCGACGACGAAGCGCGCGGCGACGAGATACAGCAGCACGACTCGCGCTTGCAGGAGGGCATGAACGCTCAATACCTGCGCCCTTACAAACTCTTCGGCGGCCAGGCGCTGCTGACCGCGGGCGCGAACTTCCACGCCAGCCAGATCAACGTCGGACTCTTCCGCTCCGCGGGCCGCGACCCCTTCGAGACGAAGACGAGCGCACGCGCACGCGTGACCAACGCCGCGGGCTACGTGCAGCAGGCGATGACCTTTTTAGACGGCCACCTGAACGTCGAGGCGGGGCTGCGCTACGACTACTTCCGATTCAGTGTGGACGACCGCGTCGAGCCCAGTCTCTCCGGCGCTCAATCCGCCGCGCGTCTCCAGCCGAAGTTAGGCGTCGCCTACACGCCCTCGGACCGCTTCCCGGCGACCTTCCACTTCAACTACGGACGCGGCATCAACAGCCAGGACGCGCGCGGCGTGGCTCGCGACCCCAGTGGGCCAAAAATCGCGGCCACGGACTTCTACCAGTTCGGGACTTCGCACAAGCTGCGCAGGTTCTCCCTGAGCGCGGACGCGTTTCTGATTGACCGCTCGAACGAGCAGGTCTACATCCCGGACGACGGGAGCCTGGAGTTCGCAGGTCCGAGCCGTTCTTATGGGTACGAGGTCAAAGCGTCCGTCCAGTTGACGCGCTTCCTCTCCGCGGAGGGCGGCCTGACGCAGGTGCTGAACGCCTTTTACCGCGGCACGCGCCCCAGGATTTACGTTGACAGCGCGCCGCACATGGTGGCGAACGCCGCCGTGACGCTTTCGGGCTGGCGCGGCTTCTCGGGCTCGTTGCGCTACCGGCACACCGGCAACTACCGGCTCGACGGCGAGGACGCGACGATTCGCGCCGCCGGGCTGGACGTGCTTGACCTCAGTCTGACGAAGCGTGTCCGTCAGTGGCTGGACTTCAACCTGTCCATAGACAACCTGACGAACAAGCGCTACTACGAGACGCAGAACTATTTCGAGTCGAGACTGCGGCCCGGCGACCCAGTTGTGTCCCGCATCCACGCCACACCCGGCTACCCCTTCGGCGTGACCGCCGGGCTGACCTTCCGCTTCTTCGGGAAGTGAAAAGTCAGTACCGCCTGCGGTAGCGGGCGGTACTGACCTGCGTTCTTACTTAATATTTAAAAGTTAAGGCGTGGCCGTGGAGGCTTGGGCTTCGGGGTTCTTGAAGAGGGTGTCGTCCATCTTGATGCCGTAGGTGACGCTGAGCACCCTGACTTCCTGCTTCTGCTTGCCGTCCTCGTAGAAGACCGTGCGTTTGGGGACGAGCGTGCCCTGGATGTACTGGTAGTCGTAAAACTTGCGCATGTACTTGACGGTCTTGCCGCTGCCGTCGCTGGCCGGGGCCTCGTATTCGAGCAAGAGGACGCGGAAGAATCTCTGGCTGATGTAGTAGCGCGTCTTCCGGTTCTGCTTGTCCGTCATGTCAACCACCCAGAGGTCTACGTTCTGCTGCTTGTCCTTGCCGACGAGCGTGACGGTCGAGCCGTTCTCCTTGTAGCGGAGCAGCGCGTCGAGGCCGTGCCACATCTGTGCCAGAAAATTGTTGGACGCCTCCTCGCGCGGGGTGAAGGTCGTGCCGTTGAGATAGCCCCAGGTCTTGCCGTCGCCGTAGACGAGCGAGTATTCGAGGTTCGGCAGCTTCTGGTCTAGGCGCACCTTGTCCTTGTCCATGCTCTCGCCGCGGATGAAGCGCCGCTCGTAGGTGCCGTCCTCCGTGCGCCCGTCGTCGGCGATGCTGGTCAGGCGGCCGCGCTCCCAGCCGTTGCGCCGGACCTGCGCGAGGCCGGGGCGCGTGCCGTAGACGTTGATGCTGGTTTCGACGACCTGCTCGATGGTCAAATCCTTCTGGGCCGCTACGGGGCGCGCCGCCAGGGCGAAGACCAAGAGCGCCAGGATGAGGGCAAAGTTCGTGGTGCGTCGCGACACTGAAAGTTAATTCTCCTTCGAATTTATTCGGGAATCCTGGAACGGCTGCTCTCGGGGAAACTGCGGGCCATCCGGTGATGCCGATTCTATCACAGGCCGCCGAAAAGTACGCCGCCCCGGCGAATGCTTGGGATGCGCCTGGCGGCCGGTGCAGATGCCCGTTCTAGCGCGAGCGCGGCCGGGACAATCAGTAAGTCAAAAGCGGTGTCTGTCCGCGAAACTTCATTTCGGCGGCCTCTTTGACAATAAAGTCTGCCACGTCGGCCCTGGAGATTTTGCCTGACTTCACGCCGTCCAGGTTTGTCAGGACGCGGTACTTCCCAGTGCGCGGCCCATTGGTCAAGAACCCCGGCCGCACTATCACCCAATCCAGGCCGGACTCGCGGACAATCGTTTCCTGCCTGTCCTTATCCTCGTAGGTCGTCTTGAGAAAAAGCGGCGTGAATATCTTGTCGTAAAGAAACCCGCCGTGCCCGCGGCTATCGCCCGCGCCGATGCCCGTCACGCAGATGAGCCGCCGGCACGAAGAGTTCTTCATCGCCCCGACCACCTTGCGCGTCCCCTCAGAAAATATAGAGACGGGCTTGCGCGTCAACCCTATGCCGATGGTCACGCACACCACGTCCTGCCCATTCAACGCCCGCTCGATGCTGCCCTGGTCTAGAATGTCCCCTTTGACGACCGTGAGCTTTTCGTGCTGCATCGAAAAGCTCTGCGGGTTTCGAGCCAGCATCGTGACCTCATGCCCCACTTCCAGCCCTTGCCGCACAACGTCCAACCCTATCCCGCGAGTCGCCCCGATCACCAAGAGCTTCATAGGTCAACTCCGTGCGAGCACCCTGATGTTGTTAATGGAATCGAGCTGCTTTTATATGCGAGAGGCCGCCAATAATGCTTTCTCTACATTTAAAAGGAACTCGACCAGGCTAATTTGCGACCGGGTCGCATTAGGTTAACCGTACTTGGGGCATTAAGAGTTTTCGTTTTGCAACTCAAGAATCGTTCCTATGCGGAGATACTTCGCGAACCGGTCAAACTGCCAATCGACTCTGCCTCTGTTTATACGAGCGACCCAATCTCTTAAGCCTTCTGAAGTGCGTTCATTGTGGATGATGTCATTTGTGGTGACTAGCCCCTGGCTGAGTAAGTCCGCCAACTCTTGCGCAATCTCTAATCTCCCCTCCTGATAATGCCTTCTCCAAACGGCACCATTCACACCATACCTCTGCTTTAAGGTTCTCACCTTATCAAAGAGGTTTTGTTGGTTGATAACATATGGGTCTACCTCTATTTTCTCCAAGTGATTGAAAGAAAGCCTCTCGTTCTCAACCGTACAACTAACTTCGGGCGTCTTCGCTTGCTCGTTGCCGAATTCGCTCCTTAATGCTTTGTCAAACTTCACATAAGTTTTAGCAAAGTTGGATGGTGCATTTTCGATGCCATGCTCGAATATCCGATCAACCTCTCCGGCAGAACCTAAAGACTCACTCTCCCTATTAAAATCCATGCCGCCAGCCGACTTCAGACAGATTGCGACATCTTCTGCCTCACTTAACACTTCTGGATTAAGAACTAAAAGAATCGGGCCATAAGGGTTGGGCGTTGGCGCCGTGTTTTCATTACGCCTGCCTTGAGCAAAACGGTAGCCGAAATCCGATAAATTCCCAAACACCTTCGTCCAGACCTCGTTAGTCTTATCCACATCATCTGTTCCAAAAGGGGTGTAGGGTGAGCCACTTGATTCCATCAGGTTCCGTGAAGGCACTCCGCTCAACTCAAGATAGGTCTTGAAGTCTCTATACTGGCAGGCGTGGTAAATCTTCACCCCTCTCTTGTTAAAGAGGTCTATGACGTTCGCAATTTCGTGGTCTCGAATTAATGGCATAACTAAAATATTGACTCCTGTGTCATCCTAGATTTTAAATCAGGGGGATTAATCTTGAAGATTCTCTCATGCAGCCTTTCCGTTTCTTCTTTGAGCAGCTCCACTACTATTGGTTTTAGCCTCTCCCAAATTGCATTTGCTTCGTCTACGGAAAGCTCCAGCTTCTTCATACGCCACGAAACTTCTTTATGCCACCAATAAGAATTTTCAATCGCATTACATTTCGCGCTTTCAAAGTAAAAAGCTAGCCACAAAGCCTTATTCGCATTAAAACCTACTCGCTTGGCAGCCTCTCTGATGGCTACCTTGCCTTCCCTTGTGTGCTTATCTATACCAACCCATAAGGGGAACTCATTAGCCGCGGTCGCTTTTGTAAACTGAGTTTTCGGTATAGGCGTTGATATAGCAAGATAAGCGGCTGCTTGGGCAAATGCTCTATCCCAAGGCCATCCTGCCTTTCTGAAACCTTTATCAGCCATCTCGACAAGCAACCTCTGAGTTTCATTTACTTCTTGCTTCTTAACCCATGACCAGAAATCATTAGGCCGCTTGATCGCCTCCGTTATGATTCGGATGGCTTTGTCCTCATCACTTCCGTTAAGGACGGATGTGTCTCCTTGTGATAACACATAAGCAAGTGAGCCGAGACCGGCGGCACCTTTATTTTTTACTGCTCCAGCGATTTTTAAATAATGATTTATAATTGTTTCTTCGTTTCTCTCATACGAGACTTCCGAGCCATATGTCCAGCACTCTTCAAAGGTCACGACTGCGAGTCTCTTTCTTAGCCAATCAAAGTCATTGTTTTTCAGAATGCAGCTTATTGCTTGTTTAGTTACTTCTAAATTACCCCTTCGGACAGCTTTCTGAAGGAGTGACCTGCTAATTTGATCTGTCTCTGGATTTGCTCTTCTTATCATAAATGATGAAATACCACATTTGCCTATGAGTATCTACTAACTTCTATGCTCAAGCCGCACGGCGTAGAATAATACTACTGTCGTGCGTGAGAGAGCGCATGATCTGGCTTAATCCCGCTTTGGATAGCTCCGCGCATTTCTTTTCACACATCGTGAGCGATAATGGCGCGCGTCGCGGATTGACAAGCGTCCCCGCCGGCTGTAGAGTTCACGGTTTTCCAGATGAGCGACGAAGTCAACAGTAGCGGACGGTCATCAAATCATCCCTTTTTCCGCACACGGCCCGCGCTCGTAATTTGAAAGGACGTATCTGTCACATGAAAAAAGTTGGAATCCTGGTGGGCCGCGAGGTGACTTTCCCAGACGCCCTGATCCGCAGCATCAACGAGCGGGGCCAGGGCGAGGTCGTGGCCGAGTACATCAAGCTCGACGGCGTGCGCTACGACCAGGGGCTCGGGTACGACGTCATCGTTGACCGCATCTCGCACGAAGTCCCCTTCTACCGCGCCACGCTCAAGCGGGCCGCGCTCGAAGGGACCTACGTCATCAACAACCCCTTCTGGTGGTCTGCCGACGACAAGTTCTTCAACTTCTCGCTGGCCCGCAAGCTCGGCGTCGCCATCCCGAAGACGGTCCTGCTCCCGCAGAAGGATTACATTCCAGGCATCACGAACGAGAGTTTGCGCAATCTGAACTTCCCGCTCGACTGGGAGGGCATCGTCGAGTACACGGGCCTGCCCGCGATTCTCAAGCCCTTCGACGGCGGCGGCTGGAAGAACGTCTCGCGCGTTGACTCGCTTGAAGAGCTATGGGCCGAGTACAACCAGACGGGCACGCTCTGCATGACCTTGCAGGAGTTCATACACTTCGACCAGTTCGTCCGCTGCTACTGCATCGGCCAGGAAGAAGTGATGATCATGCCCTACGACCCGACCAAGCCGTATCTGTCGGGCGAGCAGTACATCAACAACCCGAACTACCTGACGGCCGAGCTGGCCGAGCGCATCGTGAACGATGTGCGCACGCTCTGCCGCGCGCTCGGCTACGACATCAACACGGTCGAGTTCGCCATCAAGGACGGCGTGCCCTACGCGATTGACTTCATGAACCCCGCGCCGGACGCCGAGTTGGTTTCGGTCGGCGAGTTCTATCACAACTGGGTGACGCGCGCCGTCACAGACCTGATCTTCAAGCGGCTGGGCGAGACGCGCACGGAGCCGCGCTACCGCTGGGACGCGCTCCTGAACCCGGCGCCCGCTAACCAACCGGCGCGCGCCGCAGCCGCGACCGCAGGGTCCGCGGACAGCATCGGCTCGGGCATCATCTCTGGAGTGAGCGAGATTGTGAACGACGCCGCCGCTGCGGTCTCCGAGATCGTCGAATCGGTCGTCGCGTCCAAGCCGAAAGCGACCAAGGGCGCGAAGAAAGAGAACGGCGAGGCCGCTTCTCGTAAAACCACGCCCAAGAAAGCCGCGACGCCGCGGGCGAAGAAAACGGAAGAGCAGAGTTAATGAAAATTTAAAAATTAAAAATGCAAAAGTGAGGCGGAAGCCAGTTTTTATTAAAACGGCTTCCGCCTCACTTTTGCATTTTTAATTTTTAAATTTTCATTCTTCCGGTTTGCGCCGCGCCGCGAGGTAGCGCGAGGCGAGGGCGACGAGGAGCCAGGCCACGAGCGAAGAGGAGGCCAGCGACCAGCCGACGCTTTCGATTGCTTCGTCGAAGGAGGGGCCGAGGAGCGCCAGGAGCAGGCTGGCGAGCGTCATCCGCGCGGCCAGGCGGCGCGCACGCTGCAACTGCTGTAGCCAGCCTATGCGCCGCAGTTCCGCCGCCAGATAATCGTCGTCGCTGTTGAGCCGGCCGTAGTAGTCAGCCTCGCGTCGCGCGCGTCGCGCCAGAGACTCGTCGGGCGCAACTCGCGCCGCTGCGCCGTAGTGGTGTATGACGTGCGCCAGCTTGCCGTTGCGCAAGGCGACTTCGGCCAGCCCCATCTCGGCGCGGAAGGCGCGCGGGTTCATGTCGAGCGCGCCGTCGAAGGCGCGAGTCGCCTGCTCCAACTCGCCATACTCGTAGAAACTCTCGCCGATGCGCGAGAGCAGCGCGGCGTCGCCGTCCGCGCGCCGCAGGGCCAGGCGCAGGCAGGCGCGCGAACGCTGCAAAAGGCGTGCGTCGCGCGCGGCCCCGGCCTGCGAGCGCAGGAAGCGCGCGAACTCGTAGACGAGCCAGCCGTCTTGCGGGATGACTAGAAACGCGCGGCGGAAAGCCTCGGCCGCTTCACGGAGCCGGCCGGCGGCGCGCAACTCGTTGGCGGCCAACCGCAGCAAGCGCCCGCGCTCGACGTCAATCGCGCTGGGCTTTTGGCCCACAAAGCGCTGGCGGTGAATCTCCTTCTTCGCCCCGCGTTCGAGCCCGGAGGTCGCGCCCTCCAAAACGTCCGGCGGCGCGATGCGCAGGAGCCCCGCGTTCATCTTCAAAGTCTGCGCGTCGGTCAGGTAGTCCCTTAGCTCGCTTGAGCGCGCGTCAACCTTGTCGTAGCCGAGCAGCGGGAAGAGCGTGCGGACCATCTGCCTGTAAGAGTTCCCGCCAGAGGCGAAGACGAAAGTGCTGCCCTTGCCGTTGACTTCGCTGCGGTAGCGGTAGCGGACGCGGCCGTTGCGCCGAAGCGTGCGGACGGCGGAAGTCTCGACGCGCTCTATCTCTTCAACGCCGAGGCGCAGCTTGTGCCCCATGACGAGCCGTATGAAGAGCGGCACGAGCCCGCGGCGCGCGAGCGTTTGCCCGTCAAAACTGATGCGGTCCGTGACGGCCAGGAGCGGCGTGACGACCCAGGCGAGCGCGACGGCCGCGAGCGCGGCCCGGTCATATTGGGCGCGCAGGAGCAGGGCCGCGCAGAAGGTCATAAGGCAGGAGACGGCCAGGTAGCCTCCGGGCGAGACGCGCACACTGGCAAGTCGAGCGCGGCGCGCGGGCCGTCCGGCGATGCGCTCTTGCGCCGCGTCGGCCACTGCGCCCGGAATGACCGTCGGTGTGGTGTCGCTCACTCTTTAATCCTCGACCGCGGGGTCGCACGCCACCGGCACTTCCAGCGAGAAAGTTCCGCCGCGCGGCGTGCCTGGCTCAGTGTAGCGTATGTCCGCGAATTGTACGAGCAATTCGCTCAAACAATCCCCTGCGACGCGCGACGCCGGAAAGCGCGCAAAGTCCAGAAAGATTTGCGCGCGCTCGTCCGCGGACGCACGCGCCAGCGCGGCGGCTTCTTTCCCCTGCGGCTTTTCAAAGCGCGCCGGCGCGCCCGCGAGCGTTTCGCTGCCATCAACCAGGGAGACGAAGAAACGATAGGTCGCGCGGTCTGTGGCGGCGACGCAGAGCCAGCGCGTTGGGTCCGCGAGCGTCGGCATCGCCGCCACGCGGGCCAGGGTTTCGCCCTGCTCAGACGACAACTTTTGCGCGATTGTCTGGGCTTCGGACAGGGCGCTGCGGTGCGCGATTGCCAGGCCGCCCCAGTAGAGGACGACGAAGGCGAGCGCGGCGAGCGCGACTCTGCTTCCCCAGCGTTCGGCGAGCCGCGTCAAGCGAGCGACGACCAGGCCGGCGACGCCCGCGACCCATAGCGCGCGGAACAGGTTCGGATGAAGCAGCCCCCAGTTTTCGAGGCGCGTGAAGAAGACTAGTCCTGTCACGACGAGCGCGAGCGCGGCCCAGAAAATGACCTGCCAACTTTTGACGGAGGTCAGCATGAAGGCTGCGCCGCCGACCACCAGCCAGAGCCAGGGGTCTATGATGAAGACCAGATCGCCGTAGTACCAACGGCCGTCCCAGGGCAGGAACGGGCGGACGCCGTAATTGTTCGTCCAGTCCATCAACGGGTGGCTCGCGCTCAGGACGAGCGAGACGATGAGCAGGCCCTTGAAGCTGACGCGCGGCGGGCGCTTGCGAATTCGGCTGACGAGTAGATCGACGCCGTAGAAGAGGCACGGGATGAGCAGCGCGAGGGCGAGCGTGCCGGCGAGGGAATGCGTGACGCCGCGGTGGTGGTGCAGGTAGAACCACTTCCCGCCGAGCGCCGCCAGGATGTCTATGTCCGGCCCGTTGGCCGCCAGCACCGCGACGGCGGTCGCCCCCGGCGAAAGACGCTCAAGCCCGGCCTTGGCCGCGGCCAGTCCGATCAGCGAGTGAGTCAGGTTGTCCATGAAAAGCAGGAGTCAGGAGTCAGAAGTCAGAAGTCAGAATAAAAGCAGGAGTCAGGAGGGAAAGCTCTGATGGCTTCTCTTTTCTCCTGACTCCTGTCTTCTGACTTCTGTGTTCTGCTTTTACATCGGCAGATTCCCCGGCAGGGCCGGCGGCGTCAGTTGAGCGAAGCGGGTCGGGTCCAGCCTTTCCAGCTCCGCGGCGGCCATGCGCGCGGCGGACGATTGGGGCGCGGGCTTGCCGTCCTTGCCCTTGGCCGTGCGCCCGGCCTCGGCGATCTTGAAGAGAATCTCGACGGCCTCCTGCTTCTTGCCGAGCTTTTCGTAAGCCTTCGCCAGCCGCAGGTTGGCCGTGTCGGGCGTGATGATCGCGCCGTTCTGTTTCACCAAGTCGCTGTAGAGGGTCGCGGCTTCGTCGTACTTGCCGTCGGCCTCGCGGGCCTGCGCGAGCGCGAACCTGGCGAGCGCCGAGACGTCAGCGTCGCCGCTCTTGGTCAGGGCTTCAAGCTCGCTCGCCCCCTTGCCACGGTCCAGCAGGAGTTGCTGCGTGGCGGAGAAGTAGCGCGCGTACTCGCCGGTCGAGCCGCCGTACTTTTGTGCCACTTTCTGAAACTCCTCGACGGCCCTTTGCGCGCGCTCCTTCTCCGTGCGGAAGGAGGGGCCGGTCGCGCCTGGGACGGCCTCGGCGATGACGGGCGTGTCCACGATCTTGATGGCGCGGCCCAGGGCCTGGCTGGCCTCCGCGGCCTTGCTCCTGCGCCAGGACGTGAAGCCCCAGACGACCAGGGCGGCGACGGCGAGCGCGGCCAGCGCGTACAGAACCCTGCGACCCTTGCCCTCCATGCGGTGCGAGGCGCGGTCAACCAGGCCCATCGTCGTGTCACGAAACTTGTCGTGCTTCAGCTCGCGGGCGCGCTTCTTCTTATACTTTGCCACTTGTTTTTCCTCTCGCAAGAACGCACGGTGAGATGCGTTCATTTTCTGGCGGTTAAACCGAATGGAACACTCTAGCGGCCGCCCGTCTGGCTTGTCAAGCAAGCCACTTGAAAGCAGGTTTGACCGCTGACTGGACGCGTGTTACGCTCGCGCGACCGCCCCCGCGCGAACCCATTCGCCAGTCGCCTACATCTAACTGAGGCGCGGGGGTTTCAATTTGTTTAGCAGAAGAAAAACTTTCCCTCGCCCGGTAATTGTGGAACAAAGGGCGAACAAGCGGTGTCTAAGGTTGCGACTGTCCGGGAAGCGACAGTGTTCTTCAGGGACGCTTCCCGCCGCTGGAGGACACGCGTGAGCTACGGAGAGCCTATCGCCCTCCGCGGGCAGGAGTTGGAGCAGGTTGCTGCGGCGACCCCTCCAGACGCGCGCCTGGGCGGCGGCGAGGCGCAGTTCATTGATAGGCTGCGGGCCGGCGAGACGACGGCCTTCGACCGGCTGGTGTACGAGCGTTCGGGCGAAGTTTACGCCCTGCTCTACCGCCTGACGGAGGACCCTGAGGAGGCGCGCGACCTGACGCAGGAGACTTTCCTGCGAGTCTTTCAGAGCATTGACCGTTTCCGCGGCGACGCGGATTTGAAAACCTGGATTTACCGGATCGCGATCAACCAGGCGCGCAACCGCTGGCGCTGGTGGCGGCGGAGGCGGCGCGACGCGACCGTCTCGCTCGACGCCCCACCCGCGGGCTCGGACGCGCAACCGCTCGACGCGCTCTTACGCGACGCAGGCATAGGCCCCGAGCAGGAGACCTTGAGGCGCGAGCGTGAGGCCGTCCTGCGCCGCGCTCTACGGTCGCTGGGCCGCACGTACCGCGAGGTCGTCGTCCTGCGCGACGTCGAGGGGCTCACTTACGAGGAGATCGCCGCGACGCTCGAAATCAGCGTCGGCACGGTCAAATCCAGACTCTCGCGCGGCCGACAGGAGTTGCGCCGCAAGCTCGGTAGCTCTTTGTAAATCAGTGGTCAGTGGTCGGTGGTCAGTGGTCAGTTAAGAAAAAAGCGTTCTTCTTTTAACTGACCACTGACCACCGACCACTGACCACTGCTAAAGCGGATGGCTGACCCGCCCCGGCTTCACTAAACAACTCGGTGCCAAGAGGGTCGAAGTGACGAAGACGGTCTTCGGGCGCGGTCTACAAGCCATCGCGGGCCCTAGCGCGGGCGTTGATTGAAAACGAGGCCAGCAACACCCGTTTTGAAACACACTTTCCGCGCGACGGTCCCACGATGCGAGTGGACGCTTCCGCAAGGTCGCAACAGTTGCTTCCTTATTCCAAAGGGAGCAGCCGGGGTCGGCCAGCCATCCGACGGAAACCACAGTGGTCAGTGGTCGGTGGTCAGTGGTCAGTTAAAAAACTGATTTCACTGACCACCGACCACTGACCACCGACCACTGCCTTATGTCTTGTCAGGAGACGCAACAATCGCTCTCGCTCTACGTTGACGACGCGCTGGCGCAGCCGGCGCGCGAGGCGTGCGACGAGCATCTGCGCGAGTGCCCCGTGTGCCGCGCGGAGTTGGCGGAGATGCGCGCCGTCAGCCGCGCGCTCGGCGCGCTCACGCGCCCGCTCCCGCCCGCCGACCTGGCCTCTTCAATCACCGACAGGCTTGAGATAGAGGCGGCGGCGCTCGCGCGCCAGCCCGTGCTCCCGCTCTCCGTCAAGCTGGCCCGCTGGCTCAGGCCGCGCGTCATGCCCTACACCGTCGGCTCGTTCGCCTCCGTGCTGCTCTTCACTGTGATGTTCAGCGCGCTCAGGCCGCACATGAAGGCGCTGGCCGAAGCCTCGCTCGCCGCGCGCGAAGCCGAGGCGGCCTCCTACAGAATCATCTACATCGGCACGCCGGGGCCTGACATTTCCGAGCCCATCGCGGCGGAGCTTTTCGCTGCGGGGCGCGCGCCCGTCGGCGTCGAATCCCCCAGCCTCAACCCGCGCGGCGCGCTCGCGGCCCTGACGCGCGCGCAGTCGCACGGCCACGAAGAGGGCGAGGACGACATGATCGTCGTCGCAGACGTCTTCAGTAACGGCCGTGCCTCACTCGCAGACGTAGTCCACCCGCCGCGCGACCCCCGTATGCTGGACGCGTTCAAGGACGCCCTGCGCAAAAACGCGGCCTTCGTCCCCGCCTACTACGACCAACGCCCAGAGAGCATGCGCGTCGTCTTCGTCGTCCAGAAAGTAGACGTCCCCGAACAGGATTTCTGAAAAAGTGGTCAGTGGTCAGTGGTCGGCGATCAGTTAAAAACAGAAGAAAGAGGCAGCCGAACTAATCTCAACCGGCTGCCTTTTTGCTTTCTCTTAACTGACCACAGACCACTGACCACTGACTACTGCCTTCTCCTTGACGCTCCCCTCGCGGGCGTGCTAGTTTGCCGTTTCATTCACGTAAGTCTTAACTCGCAAATTTCACTCTCGCCGAGAGGTGTGTAGGAGACAGGCTTTGTCCGCTGAAGCGCCCGCCCTCAAACAGACGCCCCTAAACGCCGCGCACCGCCGGATGGGCGGCAGGATGGTCGATTTCGGCGGGTGGGACATGCCCGTCCAGTACCCCGCCGGCACCGTCGAAGAGCACTTGCACACGCGCACGCGCGCCGGCCTCTTCGATGTCTCGCACATGGGCGAGATTCTGGTCCGCGGCCCCGAAGCCATCTCCTTCATCAACCGGCTGGTCTCCAACGACGCCGCGAAACTCGTTGACGGCCAGGCGCAGTATTCCGCGCTCACCACGCCCGAAGGCACGGTCATAGACGACCTGCTCGTCTACCGCTTCGCGGAAGACCACCTGCTGCTCGTCGTCAACGCCTCGACCACCGAGAAGGACTGGGACTGGATCAAGTCGCACCACGTACACGAGATGATCGAGCTGAAGAACGTCAGCCGCGACTACTGCCAGCTCGCCCTGCAAGGCCCCGACGCCATACGCATCATGCAGACCTTGACGGAGACCCCGCTCGACGAGATCAAGTATTACCACTTCCGCGAGGGCGCGGTTGACAATGTTCCGGCCATCATCTCGCGCACGGGCTACACGGGCGAGGACGGTTTTGAAGTTTACGCCGCCGCTGACAAGGCCGAGCAGTTGTGGGCCAAAATCCTGGAGGCGGGACGGCACGGCGAGATGGACGGCGTTCTGCCGTGCGGGCTCGCGGCGCGCAACACCCTGCGGCTCGAAGCCGCGATGGCGCTCTACGGCCACGAGATCACAGAGGAGACGACGCTCCTGGAGGCGAACCTCGGCTGGATTTGCAAACTGAACAAGGGCGACTTCACGGGGCGCGAGGCGCTGGCCAAGCAAAAAGAGGAGGGGTTGCGTCGCCGCCTCGTCGGCTTCGAGATGACCGAGCGCGGCATCGCCCGCGACGACCAGGACGTATTGATTGACGGCGAGCGCAGGGGCCGCGTCACCTCCGGCAGTCCCGCGCCTTACTTGAAGAAGAACATCGGCCTGGCCTACGTCCCCACGGAGTTCGCGGACGAGGGCCGCCAGATTCAGATAGACGTTCGCGGCCGCAGCGTCGCCGCCCAGATAGTCAAGACGCCTTTTTATAAGAGGGAGAAGAAGCAGTAGTCAGTGGTCAGTGGCCGGTGGTCAGTTAAAAAACTGATTTCTCACTGACCACTGACCACCGGCCACTGACCACTGAGGAGACAACATGGCGAACGTTCCAGAGGACTTACACTACAGCAAGGATCACGAGTGGATCAGGGTCGAGGGCGATGTCGGCACCATCGGCATCACGGACCACGCGCAGAACTCGCTCGGCGACGTGGTCTACGTCGAGCTGCCGAAGGCGAGCGAGAGCTTCTCGGCGCACGAGCCGTTCGGCTCGGTCGAGTCGGTCAAGGCCGTCTCGGAGATTTTCACGCCCGTCGGCGGCGAGGTCGTCGAGGTCAACGAAGCGTTGCAGGACGAGCCTGAGCGCGTCAACACGGACCCTTACGGCGAAGGCTGGATGATTCGCGTCCGCATGACCAACCCCGGCGAGGTGGACAGCCTGCTGTCTGCCGCCGAGTACGAAGACTTTACGAAAGCCGAGGCTGAATAGAAGTTGCGCTACATCCCGAACTCGCCGGAAGAGCGCGCCGAGATGCTGCGGGGCCTCGGCCTGGACTCGGCGGAAAATTTGTTCGACTCGATCCCGGCCGACCTGCAACTGCGCCGCCCCTTAAAGACGCCGGACGCCATCTCCGAGATGGAGCTGCTCGCAGGCTTTGAAGAGATGGCCGCGCGCAACCGCGCCGCGCGCCGCCCGAGCTTTTTGGGCGCGGGCGCATACTCGCACTACTCGCCCACGGTCGTAGACCATCTCATCACGCGCTCGGAATTTTTTACGGCCTACACGCCCTACCAGCCTGAGATTTCACAAGGGACGCTGCAAGCCATCTTCGAGTTCCAGACGCTCGTCTGCCAGTTGACCGGCATGGACGTGGCGAACGCCTCTATGTACGACGGCTCGACCGGGCTCGCCGAGGCCGTCCTGATGGCCGAGCGCGTCACGCGCCGCAAGAAGGTCATCACCTCGTCCGCGGTTCACCCGGAGTATCTCGAAGTCGTTGACACTTACGTTCAGCACTACGGGATAGACTTTCATCGCGTCCCGACGGACGAAGCGACGGGGCTGATTTCCGCAGAGGGTCTGGACGCGCTCGACGACCAGACGGCCGCGCTCGTCGTTCAGTCGCCCAACTTCTTCGGCTGCGTAGAGGACGTAAGCGCCCTGGCCGAACGCGCGCACGCCGTCGGCGCGCTCTTAATCGTCGCCGTCACCGAAGCCATCTCGTTCGGCTTCCTGCGCTCGCCGGGCGCGTGCGGCGCGGACATCGTCGTCGCCGAAGGGCAGTCCTTAGGCGTGCCGCTCTCCTTCGGCGGGCCGCTCGTCGGGCTGTTCGCCACGCGCGACCGTTTCGCGCGCCAGATTCCCGGCCGCCTCGTGGGCGAGGCTTATGACAAGCAGGGCCGCCGCGGCTTCGTCCTGACGCTCGCCACGCGCGAGCAGCACATCCGCCGCGAGAAGGCCACGTCCAACATCTGCACCAACGAGGGCCTGATCGCGCTCGCCGCCACTATCTACATGGAGACGATGGGCAAGAGCGGCCTACAGGAAGTCGCCGCGCAATGCGCGCAGAAAGCGGCCTACGCCGCGCGCCGCATCGCGGAACTCCCAGGCTTCTCGCTCCCCCTGAGCGCGCCGCGCTTCAACGAGTTCGTCGTCCGCGCCCCCGTCGAGGCCAAGGGCCTGCTCGCGCGCCTTGCCGCAGAGAAGAACATCACGGGCGGCCTCGCGCTCTCGCGCTACTACCCGGATCGCGCAAACGACTTTCTAGTCTGCGTGACGGAGACCAACCCGCGCGCAGAGATTGACGCGCTCGTCGCGGGGCTCAAGGACTTGACCGCCTAGCCATCGAACTAATGACGCAATCAACGAACATCACCAAGGCCGCGCCGCACATCACGCAGAACGAGGCTCTCATCTTCGAGCGCTCGCAGCCCGGCCGCAAAGGCTATAGGCTCCCGCCGCTCGACGTTGACGAAACGCCGCTCGACGAAATTGTGCCAGCCGCGCTCCGCCGCGACGACGACCTCGAAGGCGTCCCAGAGGTCAGCGAGGTGGATGTCGTCCGCCACTTCACGCGCATCTCGACCTGGAACTACTCGATTGACCTGGGCATGTACCCGCTCGGCTCCTGCACCATGAAGTACAACTCGCGCCTCAACGAGAAGGTGGCGCGCATCCCTGGCTTCGCGGGCTTACACCCACTCGCGCCGGAAGAGGACGCGCAGGGCGCGCTCCAACTGATTTACGAGTTGCAGGAGTCTCTCTCCGAGATCACCGGACTCGCGGGCGTGTCGCTGCAACCGGCCGCGGGCGCGCACGGCGAGATGACCGGCGTCATGATCATCCGCGCCTTCATAGACGCGCGCGACGGCGAGGGCGCGTCCGCCAACCGCCGCGTGATGCTGATTCCAGACTCGGCGCACGGGACGAACCCCGCGTCGGCTCACCTCTCCGGCTTCACCGTCAAAACCATCCGCTCGACGGCCGAAGGTTTCACAGACCTCGAACACCTGCGCGAGTTGTGCGCTTCGGGCAACGTGGCGGGGCTGATGCTGACGAACCCGAACACGCTCGGCATCTTCGAGAAGAACATCACGGAGATTTGCCGGATCGTCCACGACGCGGGCGGCCTGGTCTACATGGACGGCGCGAACATGAACGCGCTCGTCGGCGTCGCGCGCCCCGGTGACATGGGCGTGGACGTGATTCACCTGAACCTCCACAAAACATTCTCGACCCCGCACGGCGGCGGCGGCCCCGGCTGCGGCCCCTGCTGCTGCACTAAAGAATTGGAACCGTTCCTGCCCGTCCCGCGCGTCGTGCGCGAGCAGGATGCTTACCGCCTGGACTTCGACCGCCCGCAGTCCATCGGCCGCGTCAAAGCCTTCTTCGGTAACTTCGGGATGATGGTGCGTGCGCTCGCCTACATACAGACGCACGGCCACGACGGCCTGCGCGAGGCGACCGAGGCCGCGGTCTTGAACGCTCGCTACGTCGCCGCAGGTTTAGTCTCCGACTACGACAAGCCCTTCGACGCGCAACCCATGCACGAGGTCGTCTTCACGGACAAGCGCCAGTCGCGCAAGGGCGTCCACACGCTCGACATCGCCAAGCGCCTGATCGATTACGGCTTCCACCCAATGACCATCTACTTCCCGCTCATCGTGCAGGGCGCGATGTTGATTGAGCCGACCGAATCGGTCGGCCGCCAGGAGCTAGACCAGTTCGTCGCCGCCATGCGCTCCATCGCGCGCGAAGCCCTCGAAGACCCCGACACCGTCATCAACGCGCCGCACTCCACGCGCATCGGCCGCCTGGACGAAGCCGCCGCCGCACGCAAACCCGTCCTGCGCTGGAAACCCAAACAGGCCGCGAGCGCCGCTTAAGGTCAGTACCGCCGGCGGGTCTCAAGCTTTTAACCCGTCAACTCTCTTCCATCGCTTTCCTCGCTATGCTTGCTTGCAGCGGGTCGAACTGCGGATTGAGCGTGAGCGCTCGCTTCAGGTATTCGCGCGCCGCTTCCTTTTCTCCCGCCGCACGCGCGATCATGCCGGCGTGATAAAACAGCATCGCATCGCGCGTCCCCAGCCTGAGCGCATCTTTCATCGCCGCCTGCGCCTCAGTCACCTTACCCACCTTCAACGCCGTCCACGCCAACGCATCCGCGCCGTATATGTCGCGCCGCTCTTCATACTCGTGCGCCGCGTCCGCGTACGCTTTCTCGGCCTTCAGATCGTGGTCTGCATAAAACAGCGCCAACTGCCGACGGTGGTGGTGCTCCCCACCGGCCGCCTCTGTCCGCTCTATCTGCTCGACTAGCTCATACTGCGCGGCCGCGTCCTTTTCTCGTCCTGCCAACCTGTACAGGTCGCCGAGCGCGGCAACGAACGCCGGGTTCGGGAGGATTTGAATGGCGCGCTGATAGATTTCGATGGCCCCCGGCAGGTCGCCTTGCGCGGCGCGGACGCGCCCGAGTGACGCCAGGGCGCTGAAGTAATCCGGGAAAGTTATGAGCGCATCCCGGTAATGTTTCTCTGCGGTCTGGTAGTCGCCGACGGAGAAAGCGACTTCGCCGAGTTGCCAGCGGCACCACGCTACGGTTTCGCGCGGAGGGAAGGTTTCGTCGAGAGCGACTGTGAGCGCGCTGATAAGATGGCGCTGTGCGGCGTCCGTCTCGCCTCGGAGCAGGGCGAGACGGGCAAGCCTCGTTTCGATTGGCGTTTTACCTGGGCCGCTGCCGTCGCTTTGAGCTTCCAACTGCTGATAGACCGCAGCTGCCCCGTCGTAATCGCCCAATTCGAGCAGCGAGTCGCCCAGCAGCAGATACGGATAGGACTTGCGCGGCTCGCGCTCCACCAGTTGTTTGGCGTGGTCGCGCGAGGCAGCGAAGTGGTGCGACGCCAACTCTACCTGGGTGAGCGCGACGAGGCCGCCAACATTCTGCTCGGCAGGGATGGCGGCGAGCGAAGCCTTTGCCGCACGCGACGCGAGAGCGAGGTAGGTCGTGCGGCCCGTCTCGCGCAATTTTTGCAGGTAATAACCGGCAAGCTTGTTTTGCGCGATGAAGTCGGCTGGATCGCGCTTCACGCGATCTTCCAAAAAGCGAATCGCGCCGTCAGTCGCCTCACTATCGGCAGGCAGGAACGCGGCCGCGGGCAAAGGCGGCAAAGGCGGCGGAGGCGGAGCCGATGACGACGGCCGCTCCGCCCCGCAGGCAGTCAGCAGCAGCGCGGCCAACCCCAGCGCCACGATGCGCGCTGAACTCCTGGCTCTATGTGTGAGGTCTTTGGTTAAAAGGGCGCGCAGCCTAGTTGCGTGTTCTATCATCTATCACACCTGCCGGGAACGGCTGCGCAGGCGGCGCGAAGAATGGGAAGACGTTACGCATCCCCACATCGTTGTCGTTGACATTGTCCTTTAAGGCGACGCCGTTATTGACGAGGGTGACGATAGTGTCTATGACATCGTCGTTGGGGCGCCGCCCATTCGGGAAACGCGCCGCGACATTTTTGCCCCCTTCTGTGCCAGTATTGGGAATTGAGAGGTTGAGGCGCAGCATGTCCCCCTTCGTCACCGCGAGGTTCTCAATCATGCCGATGTACGTAGGGTTCGTGTGGAACTGCGTCAGCGTTTGCGCTATGTCGGCCCGGAACCTGCCGGTTGAGTCGCTGTAAGTCGAGGCGGAATTATACTCATCCTTGCGCGAGTACGGGACGAGAAGCTTGTTGACGAGGGGAATCCCCATGCGGTCAAACTGCTTGGCACGCCACGCCAAACCAGCCAGGCCAACAATGTCGCCTGCCGAGCCGCGCAGGCGCGACGCAGGGATTCTAAGCACGATCGCCATTGCGTTGTAACCCGCGAAGCTGTCGCGCGCACGATTAAAAACCGCGGGGTTGGGATGGTTCGCCAGGAGCGAATTTATATAGGCAAGCTCGGCCCCCAGGTCGAAGAAGAACGGGTCATCAATCATCCCGCCGAAGGCCCCAATGCCTGTCGTCAGATCGTTCGTGATAACGGGACGCGGCGCGACTGTCGCCGTCGAAGATGAGACGGTCGTGGGCGCCGTGAAGAGTGTGACGCCATTCTCCTTGATGGTGGCGACTTGCGGCGCGCTGCGAGAGGTCTGCTTCGAGAAGGTGACGTCATAGAAGAGGTCTCCCGTGCCGTCGCCTGTGTTCTCGAACGCGAACCTGAACCGCAGGGTACTATCGAAAAAACCGGCGTTGGCATTCTCCGAGGGCACGATGAAGCTGCGGACGGTCATGGCAGCGACCACTTGCGAGTTGTCGTTTGGGTCTAGGAAGCAAAAGACGTCGGCGATATCGGCTCCCAGGTCTTGCGCTACTATCGGCGCTTCCAGGTGGTCGGCGGCGTCAATGCGCGGCGCGGGCGCCAACACAAGCGCAGCGGCTGTCGTCAGAGCGAGAGCCATCAAACCGACCTTCCTGCTGCTTGAGCGAGTCATGACTTTCTCCTTTTTCAACGGGCGACCCGTGACGGGCCTGTGAATAACCGACCACACCATTGGGCGTCATCAGCTATCCTGAGCGAGGGCTATAGCTTTCTCAGCCATTCGCCAATACAACTTCCTCAAAAGGAGTCTTTCGCCCTCTCAGGAAGAGAGGCAGTTCAAAGAAATATTTTGCGCTGTCTTGGCTAAAGAGCTTTTATCACAAGTAACGTTGTCAGGGAAGACAGCCATGACAGGAAGGCTCTCGCGGGGCCGGGTCAAATGAGTTGTTATGCGCGGACGTTTTATTCACTCGTGCTTTCCACCTGATACGACTGGTCGCGGATCACCGCCGTCTCCGGCTCAAAGCGGATAAAGATGTAATCCGTGTCGGGCAATATCTCTACGAACCGCGGATCCCACGTCTCCTGCTCGCCCATGTAACGGCCCAACAACCGCTTCATTCTCTCTTCGTCGTGCGACCGCAGGGAGGCGCGCCCGCGAAACCCCACGTGCTGGACGAGCCCCGTCGTCACGTCGTAATCCACGACCCCTACGGCGCAGCGCGGGTCTCGCTCGATTCGCTTCGGGAAAGAATCGGTCTGATAGTTCCCTATGATCCAGAGCGCGCCCTCCTCCCACAGGAACCAGACCGGCGACTCGCGCGGCCCCGCCTCGGAAGACGTGGCGAGGTGCGCGAACAGAGGGCGCGCGAGGATGTCATCCATCAGTGAACGAGCCGCCTCTTCATCAAGGTCAAAGTGGCTCCCTGTTTGAGCGACTATTTTCATCTCAATAACCTTGCATCTCGCTTTGGTGAAATGTCCAGCCCATTACGCCTATACCTGTCAGTACAGAGGAAGGCGCAAGATTATGAACTCCCCCAACAGGGCGGCGGTGGGCCGTCTGTTTTTTAGATTCATCCTCTCGGCTTTTGCCTGCGCCCAGGCGTACGCGGGCGACGCTGGCGGACAGGCGCTGCGCGAGAAGGACGTCAGGAAGGGCGAGGAGGTAGTCGCCGCGTTGCGCCGCATGGAGCGGGCGACGGATTTCCAAAGCTACGGCGCGCAGGCAGCCAAGCTGTACCCCGCCCTCTTCGCCAAAGTCTCAGAGCTGCGCGAGGGCGACCTCAAGACGGACCTGACGACGGCTGTCTTTCTTTACGAGCAGGCTCTGGACGAATGGAAGAACCGGCCGGGCGCGGCGTTCGACTGCGCGGGCGAGTTGCGTGAGGTCTACGCCAGAGTCTGCGCGGAAAGCAAGAGCGCGACGGTCGTAGAGTTCCTGCGGGCCAAGGCGCGGCTGCACACCCTTTGGGCCGACGCCCTTGTCAGATTTCACAAGGGGGGAACAGACGCGGCCACAATCGCCGCCCTCGCAGAGATGCGCGCCGAGCGCCGCCGCGACCGCGCCCTGGCCGAAGAAGCTTTGGCGGCCCTCAAGACCTTGGAACAGGAGGTACACGTCTACTCGTCGCTGGCACAGTTTCAGGAGCGCGCGGCCCTCGCCAAAGTCTCTTTCGAGCAGTTGTCCGAAGACGCGGCCTCGGCGCTGCACAAGGTTGACAGGATTCTGCAATCGCTCCCGCGCGGGCCCGTGTTCTACCCGCTCTATCACGCGCGGAATTTTTATAGCGACGGACTCTTCTGGTGGCGGAAGACTCACCGCCGGAAGGCGATGGTCGTCGAGGTCAACTCGTTCACAGAGCCGGACGAGGCGCGCTCACTCAACATGGACCCAGAGGCGATTGACTACACGGTCGCCATCAACTGGCGCAACGCCGCCAGCCGCACGCGCCGCGCCGAGCAGTTGCTTGCGACCGCGAAGTGAGAGGAAGAGAGCTTTGTTCTCATCTTCCTTCGGCGGAGACTTTCAGAAGCGCCAGGCGCTCGACGACGCGCCCGTTCAAAAGGTGCTCCTCAATAATCTCCGGCACGTCCGAGGCGCGGACCTGCGCGTACCAGATGCCGTCCGGGTAGACTATGACGGCCGCGCCGACGGCGCAGAAGCCGACCGAGCTGCAATCCGTCAGGATGATGCTGCCCTTCGGGTTCTTCCCCTTCTTCTCCTTGCCGAACAGCAAGCCCCTTTCGGTCAGCTCCTTATCGAACGCCGCCTTGACTTCGGCGCTGCCGACGGCCGAGCAAGAGGTCCCGTTGCAGACGAATACGTGGTGGCGAATCGGCGCGTAGGCCACAGGGGCCAGCGCGCAGACCTTCTCTTTATCTTCGATGAATGAAATCCTACTGCTCATTGCTCCGCACATGCTAACACGGCCGCAGTTTTCCGGCGAAATTGCGGCCGATTCCTTTGCCCGCGCCGCGAATCTTATTGTAATATGGCGAACAGGGGGCGACCGCTTTTGACGAGGACCGCGCGCGTGTCGGACGTGGTCGTCGAGCGGTCGCCTGATTATTGCCCGGAAGAAGTTTTGTAGGCGCGCTGTATGGCAAGCAGTTTAGTCATTCACATTGCGGCAGGCGAAGATAAGCACACCGAAGTTCTTTCGCAAGAACGCATCCGCATAGGGTCCGGCGAAGACTGCGACCTGCGCCTGCGCGCCTCGTCCTTCGGCCGGGCCGGGGACGACGAAGGCCCCGCCCTCGCTCTGGAGCTGGCGCGCTCGAACGGCCACTACCGCGTCAAGGACTTCGACCAGTCTTTAGACCTCACACACAACGGCAAGCCGCTCGCTGCGGGCACGAAGATCAAGGACGGCGACGAGGTGCGTTACGAGCCCGCGGGCCTCGCCCTCTCCTTCTTCCCCGTGCGCGATCTCCCGGCCGTCGTCGGCGGACGCCAGCCGACGCAGGTCGCTCCCTTCATCGAGACGGCCGCCATCGAGTCGCGCGCCACTGCGCGCCGCGACGACGCCAAAATCTTCCTCCGCGAGTTCACGCGCGAGCTGGTGCGCGAGATCAGGCCGACGACCAAAATCCTGACGCTGCTTATCTCGCTGGCGCTGGTCGGCGGCGTCCTCTATCTGGGCTTCGGCCTCTACAACGAATTGAAGACCGGCCGGCGCGTGAGCGACGACCTGCGCGGCCAGGTCTCGCAGTTGAAGGACCAAATCTCCAAGACCAACTCCGAGATCAAGAACCTGGACAAGTCGAACCAGGACATCGTCGCCAGCCTCTCGCTCGCGCCGAAGCTCCGCAGCGACTACGGCGGCGGCGTCTGCATGATTCTGGGCAGCTACGACTTCGTCGAAACTGGCACAGGCCGCCCCCTGCGCTATCCAGAGGTCCAGACCAACGAAGACGGCACCGTCATCCAGGGCGGCGAGGAGCAGACGCAGTTGACGCCCGAAGGGGCCGGGACGATTGCCGAATTCCAGTCGGTCGGCTCAGGCTTTCACGTCGGCTCAGGCTACGTCCTGACCAACCGCCACGTCGCGCAGCCCTGGCTGGCGGACGAGCGCGCGCAGATTCTCAACAGCAGCGTCCGTGGGCAGCCGCGCCTCAAGAAGCTCGTCGCCTACTTCCCGGACCACACGCAGCCCATCGCGCTCAAGTTCAAAGTGGCCGCGCAGCGCGAGGACCTGGCCGTCTGTGTCTTCGACTCTCAGGACGCGCCGACGGACTTGCCCGTGCTGCCGCTCGACGAGGACGCGGCCGCCGCGGCCGTCGGCAAGACCGTCGTGCTGATGGGCTACCCGAATGGGCCTGACCGCCTGCTGGCGCTCCGCGACGATGCCGAAGCCTACATGATTCGCGCGCGTTGCGGCGCGTCGCTCGAATCTCTCCTCGGCTGTCTGTCGGATAAGAACCGCATCCAGCCCTTGACCACGCAGGGCAGCATCACGGACCTGGACGTACACCGCGTCGTCTACGACGCGCGCACGGCCGAGGGCGGATCGGGCGCGCCGCTCTTCGGCCAATCGGGGCGCGTCATCGGCGTCAACTTCGCCATCTTCACGGAGAACACGGCGTCGAACTTCGCCGTGCCGATTCGCTACGCCTTCAAGCTGCTGGAGCGTGCGGGCTGGAAGCCGCCGGAGTCGCCTGCGGAAGAGAGCCCGGAGGCGGGCGAGAACTCGAACCAGGCGGCGCGCGCCGGAGGGGCTCAGCCCCCCGCTAACCCGTCGCGTCCAGACCGCTAAGGGCATGAAGCACCCCGGCTGAAATCTTTCTTCTCTCCCAAAGGTTCTCCCGCGCACGGTTTTTGACAGAACGCTTTCAGTCAGTATAACCTTGCGCCTTTTATTGCTCGCGGCCGGCCGCGAGCCTGACTTTCATCTTCTGGAGCAATCATCAAACTCGTGTCCGCATCGGCAGCAACGGTCGTCACGGCGAAAATCAACCCGGAGCGTTTCGTGGACCGCGGCGTGCGCTCCGCGAGCCGCGCTCTCATCGTCTCGGCCCTCGCCCTGATCGTCCTCGTCGGCTTCGGCTTCCGCGCCGTCCAACTGGGGGCCGAGGGCCTCAGCGAGGACGAACTGAACAAGCTGAACGCCGTTCAGGACTACCGCACGAACGGCCTGACGGCGGCTAACGGCGAGCACCCTATGTTGATGAAAGCGCTCTTGACGGCGAGCGTCGTCGCCGTCGAGCATTGGAACGCGTCCTCAATCGTCGAGAGCTACCCGTCTTTGCGCGTCTCGACCGAGGCGGCGCTCAGGCTGCCGGGCGCGATTCTCGGCGCGCTCACGGCGCTGCTCATCTTCCTGATCGTCTCGGAACTCTTCGGCATAGAGGTCGCGCTCATCGCGGCCGCGTTGTGGGCGTTAGACCCCGCTGGCATCGCCTTCAACCGCATCGCCAAGGAGGACAGCTTCTTCCTCTTCTTCTTCCTGCTCGCCAACGTCTTCTGGCTGCGCGGGCAGCGCGTCGCGGAGAGCGGCCAGGGCAAGCCTGAGCCTTATTACTGGGCCACGGCCGCAGCCTTCGGCGCGATGATGGCGTCCAAATACCTGCCGCACTTTCTCGCCATCAGCGTCAGCTACTACTACATCTTCCAGGGCATCCCGGCGACACGCTGGCGCGTCGGCAAGAAGAAGTGGCTCATCTTCTTCGCCGTTATGGGCGCGGCCTTCATCATCTTCAACCCGACCATTCTGCTCCCCGGCACCTGGCACGAGATGCGAATTTTCGCGGGCGAGAAAAGGATCGGCCACGACTCTTACGAGTTCATGGGCGCCCTCTACCGCAACCAGATGACGCTCTGGCTCAAGGGCTCGCCCTGGTATTTTTACTACGTCTTCATGGGCGTGAAATTGGCCCTGCCGGTCGTCGCGGGCTTCCTGATAGGGCTGCCGCTCCTGTTCACGAAGCGGCTCGGCGACGGCAGGTTCTTCATCCTCTTCTGGCTGATGTACTGGTTCCTGCCCTTCACCGTGCTCGGCGGAAAGTTCACGCGCTACTTCACGATGGCGCTGCCCGTGGTGCTCATCACGGCGGCCATCGGCATCCACTTTGTGGCACAATTTCTCGCGCGCCGCGCCGCACGCTTCGCCGCGGGCGACCAGGCCCAGGCGTTCGTCCGCGCGGGCGTGGCCGCGGTCGTGCTCGCCTTCCCGCTCGCCGCGTCGGCGACCGTCCTACCATACTACCGCCTTTACACCAACGCGCTCGGCGGTGGCTGGGAGCGCGCCGGGAGCTACTTTCCGCACGACGAATTTTATGACGCGCGGCTGCGCGAGGCCGCCTACGAGGTTGTCGCGCGCGCTCGTCCGGGCGCTCGCGTGGCGAGCGAGACGCCGGGGCTCACGGCGCACTACGCGCGGCTGGCGGGCCGGGACGACCTCGTCTCCGTCTCGCTCACGGACAAGGACGCGATGAGGCAATTTGAGACAGGAGACGTGGTGATTGTGGCGCGCGGCCGCCGCTACTTCAGTAACGACCTGTACGTCGCGCGGCTCGAAGAATCGAGCGAGCCCGTGGCCGCGCTCTCGCTCGGCCCCGTGCCCGCCGTGAGAATCTACGTCCTGGACGAGAAATCTCTGGCCGCCGTCTTGGAAACGCTGAAGTAATAGGGACGGACGGCAACTGTTTTTCGCCCGAACTGCATCGGAGACGGGTATGCCGATCAGGACTGTGACACTTGAAAAACTATCATAAATTGACAGTAGCCGGCGGGCTTCGAGACGGTATAATTGCAGGCTCCGCGACCGGGCCTGGAAGGAATGTTAGAATCGAAGGCGCGCGGCATGATGGTTGCCAACGTTTCGGGTTAACGTGAGTTTAGGTTGAAACGTCCTTCAAAGTGCTGCATTTTCCGGGCAGGGAGGCGCAGCGGTTACGCTCCACGTGGAATTTTCGTGAGGGGTTTGGAAACGCGACAAAGATGAGAATCGTTTACTCTTTGAAGAGAGCACAACGAGCGGCCTGCGTCTTTTTCATTCTCCTTCTGGCCTCCTCGCCCGCCGCGCTGGCGCAAGCGCCGGCAGCGCCCTCCGTGCCGGAGGTCGAACCGTCGCGCCCAACCTTCCGCCTTGAGCGCACGCCGGTCGCAGGCGGCGCGGAACTCCTGACCATCTTCGGCGAGTTGGACGGACTGCCGCGCGAGAAAGGCCAGTCCGCGGAAGTCCCACTCGTCAGCGTCGTGCGCGACACGCTCGGCGACGAGAACCCTGACAACGATCGCCTGCGTTACCTCTGGATGCTGACTTACACGCGGCCCACCTTCGGGCAGCGCATGGCCGCTGCGGTCCCCTTCCTCTACACGCGGGTCGGCAACAAGAAGAGCGCGGGCAAGGGAGCGCCGCCGCCGATCATGGACCTCGGCGCGGCCGACCGCGAAGTCTGGGAGAGATTTTTTTGGACCGCTTTGCAAGGGCTCCTGCTCGACTCTTACGGCACGCCTCTGAAAGCCGCCACGCGCAACTTCCGCCGCAACCTGAGCGACTACCGCAAGGCGCACCTGATGCGCGCGCTCGCCGTCCTCTCGCTCTACGAGTCTGAGACGGGGGCCGCGCCCGCCTTCACGCCCGACGAGATGCACGAGATACAGGCGCGCCTGATTCTTTCCGAGAAGACCTTCGGCGGTATCGTAGACGACCTCTACTTGCAGCGCGTCTACGAGAAGCAGAACACCACGATGCGCGACTTCCGCGGCCACAACTGGGAGTTGCTGCGCCAGCGCGCCGAGGCCGAGGCGCTCTACTTCGACCCGCTCGAATTGCCCGACGGCAGCGCCACGCACGCCCTCGTCTGGGTCGCGCGCCCGGACCTCTCAGTTAACAGCTCGCGCCGCTTCGACGCGCGCTTCCTCAACGTCTCGAACCCCTGGACAGACCGGCGGCTGCAAGACTGGAAGGGCTACTCGGAGACGTGGTATTTCGACGCCGACAACCGCGTGGTCGCGCCGGAGACCGCGGGCGCGCGCGCCGTCGAGATGATTCCGCTCGCGCTCTACGGCCTGGACTTCCCCAAAATTCCTGTCCTGCTGGTGGACTTCCGCGACGGCGCAAACCCCAAGCGGCGCGAGATGTCGCGCCGCGCGCTCGAAGATGTCGCGCGCAACGTGCTCTCGCTGTCGAGCTTCGCCAACATCCCTTATTTTCTGGGCCGCACCGTCTACGACTTCGTCACCAGCAAGCGCGGGATGGACTTGAACCAGCCGACGCGCCTGCGCGCCTACTCGCAACTGAAACTCCTGCTCTCTTTGAGCGCGTCGCTAGACCCGGAGCTGCGCGACGAGATAGGCAAACGCTTGGAGCGCGTCTCGCTCAACCCGCTCGAAAACGATCTTGAGGTGGAGGCCCGGCTGGCGCGCGAGCAGTACGCTGCGCTGTTGAATTACGCGCAGCGTCCAGATGGTTTGGCCGCGCGGCTCGACCGCGACCGCCGCCAGGAGATGATGCCCCTCAAGCACGGGCGCGTCGAGCAGACCATGTTCCGTCTCGCCAACGTCCTGAGCTTCGGGCTCTACACGCACAGGGAGAAGGCCACGCCGGAGATGCAGGCGCGACTCGACCTCAAGCGCCAGCTCGCTTACCACGAGCGCTTCCTGCGGCGCGTCGCCAAGTCCGGCCCGCAGGTCGAAGTCGTCTGGAACATAGAGGACGTGCGCCGCTCTCTTCGCTTCGTCGCGGAGCACGGCGACCTGGCGGGGGGCGGTGCGGCGTCAGCCGCCGCGCGCATCTTCTCGCAGACTGAGGACGAGGAGACGCGCAGCCTCTGCCTGAACGGCCTCTACCGCATCAACAATGAGACGGCCAAGAAGGCGCTCCTGGTCATCTACCGCGACCAGAAGCTGGAAGCCCGCTGGCGCACGCAGAGCGCAGAGTACCTGCGTCTCGCCATCAAGGAAGAGCAGCGCATCGCCCCGGCGGACGCTAAGGCAATTTTGAGCGTGGTCAATGAGAATCAGTAAGAAAGCAGTGGTCAGTGGTCGGTGGTCAGTGGTCAGTTGGTTGCGGTGGGCGTTTCGTTCACTGACCACTGACCACCGACCACTGACCACTATTCTTCTCCTCCTGCTCGCGCACGTCTGCGCGCAGGCCCAGGCGAAGCGGCTGGTGGTGCTGAAGGTTGACGGGTTGCAGCCGGACATTCTGGACCGCTTCGTGCGCGAGCGCAGCCCCGTCACGGGCAAGAGCCTGCTGCCGTGGGTCGAGCACGTCTTCTACGAGCGCGGCTCGCGGCTCAAGAATTTTTACGTGCGCGGGATGAGTCTCTCCGGGCCTTCGTGGTCGATGATCGACACGGGCCAGCACTTGCAGATTAAGGGCAACGTCGAGTACGACCGCCTGACGCTGCACACGTACGACTACCTGAATTTTCTTCCCTTCTACATCAGCAACATAGGGCAGCGGCGCGTGGACATGCCGGGCGCGGAGACCTTAGACGAGGCCGGGCTTCCGCTCCTGGTAGACGCCTACGCCCAGGACGAGCGCTTCATGAGCCTTCAGCTTTACCAGCGCGGAATGCGCTGGGGCACGCTCCAGCGCGGGATGCAGAACCGCTTCCTGAAGAGTCCGCGCGAACTCCTGGACGAGTGGACGACAGGCTTCGAGACGCGCAGCACGTTCTTCGACCAACTGGAGCGCGAGCTGATAGAGCGGCTCAACAACCCGCGCTTCCGCTATCTTGACCTGTACCTTACGGACTTCGATCACGCGGCGCACCACAACCGCGACCGCGAGGCTCACCTCTACGCGCTGCAAGCCCTGGACGCGGTCGTCGGGCGCGTCTGGACGGCGATTCAGAAGACGACTGAGGCCGCCGACACGGCCCTCATCCTGGTCTCCGACCACGGCGTCAACACAGACGAGCGCGTCTACAGCCAGGGCTACAACCTCGTCAAGCTCCTCGGCAGCCGCGAGGGCGGCGGCCACCACGTCATCACCAAGCGGCGGCTGCTGCTGGACTACTCGATCAAGGGCTTCTACCCGCTCGTCCCGCTCATCACGACGACCACCGACGACACCTATTACCTGAAGGGGCAGAGCACGGCGTACCCTACGGCGCTCCTGGACTTCGACGGCAACGAGCGCGCCTCGATTCACCTGCGCGCGAGCGACCTGAACGTCCTGCACATCCTCTTGCAGCAGCTCCAGCGCAAAGACCTTCCCGACCCGCAGCGTCGCGCGATGACGGACGCCTTCTTCAAGACGCTCGACGGCAGGCGCGAGGAGTGGGGCCGCCAGCTCGCCTGGATCAGGGAGGAGCTGGGCGCGCTCGGCCGCGCCAACGCCAAACAGCGCGCGATTCTCGAAGAGTGGAAGAGGCTCGACGAGGAGAGGAAGAAGCGGGAGAAGCAGGAGAAGAAGAAGGGGGCCGTGCCGGAGCCCGCGCCTGCGGACGAGTTGGACACGCCGCGCGGCGAGGAGAAGCTGCGCGCCTTCGCCCGCCTGGATTCTTCGACGGCCGACGAGCGCGACTACACAGAGTACGCGCGCACGCTCACGAACCTGCTCTCCCTCTCTCGTGAGAACTTCGACCCGCGCCTCCTCAAGATCGAAGACTTCATCGCCAAGGGCGCGATGGGCAATCCGAACAGCCTCCACGACCTGCAACACTACGTCGTGGGCCTCGCGCCCGGCGGCCCCGTTCTGGCACAGAACGGCTCGCTCGATCTTGAGAAGAGTTTTCTCCGCGTCAACTACTTCCAGCTCTTGCACGAGGTCGCCATGCGTAACAACGTCCAGCCGGACGTTGACTCGCGCCCCGTTGACTTCGTCGCCGTCCGGCTGCCGGCCGAGCGAATCGCCGCGGCGCTCGCGAATGACCTGCGCCCCAACGACGACGTTGTCTGGATTTACGACGGGCCGGAGAATCAGGCGCTGATTCTCTCGCGCACGGACGAGGCTGGACGCCTGAGCCTGCGCTATCTACCCGTCACGAACTTGACCGAGGACGCATCGGGTGTGATTCGCTTCACGCGCGCCGAGTGGCGCGACGGCCTCCCGCTCCAAATCTGGGAGGACGCGCGTCTAGACGTGCCTGCGGGCGGGCGCGTCTCCTGGCTGGAAAATTGGCACACGGACCTCGAATGGTTGCGCGCGCTGCACAAAACCACATACTCTAATGCGCTCATCGGCCTGTACGAGCAGTTGGCGCGCCACCGAAACGAGGCGTTTGACGCGGACGCGCAGGGCCTGACGGCCGACGAGCGGCTCTTGCGCCGCTTCCGTGGCAGGCAGCGCGAGATGGTCGAGGCAGACCTTTTGGTCATGGCCAACGACCACTGGAATTTCGACGTGCGCGGCTTCAATCCGGGCGGCAACCACGGCTCGTTCTTCCGCAACTCGACACACTCGACGCTGATGTTCTGGGGCGGCGAGCGGACCAATGTGCCAAGGGGCGCGGTCGTCGAGGAGCCGTACGACAGCCTGAGCTTCATGCCGACCGTGCTGGCGCTGACAGGGCAGTTGAGCGACGGGCAGAAGCCCGTCCCCGTCCTCTGGGACCGCGGCTTCCGCCGCTTCCCTGGGCGCATCATCCGAGAAGTTTTGGGCGAGACGGAGCGTGAGCGCAAGGCCCAGCCCGTTGCAGAAGGAGTGGCGACCGCGCCTTGAAGACGGTGGACGAGCAGTTGAGCGGCGTCGAAGAGTTCGGCCGCGAAGAGGCGCTGGCCGCGGGGGGCGAGGCGGGAGAGCCCGCGAGCGGTGGCCTGCGCCGCAGCATCATCTGGCTTCAGGCCATCGCCTTCCTCCTGGGCCTGGCGCTGCTGGTCTACGTCATCAACCGCGTCGGCGTCCAGCCCATCTTCGACGCGCTCCTCAAGATAGGCTTCGGCTTCATCTTCCTGCTCACCATTAGCGGCGCGCGCCACGCCCTGCGCACGCTCGCCATGCGAACGTCGGTCGCGCCCGAGCACCGCGCTTTCGGCTTCCGCCACGCCTTCGCTGTCCGCCTCGGCGGCGAGGCCATCAGCTTCCTCACCTTCACAGGCCCCCTGCTCGGCGAGGCGACGAAGGTCGCGCTGCTGCGTAAGCGCGTGCCGCTCGTCTACGGCCTCTCGGCGCTGGTCGTCGACAACATCCTCTACAACCTCTCGGTCGCGCTCTTCGTCCTGAGCGGCGCGGTCGTCATGCTCCTGGCCTACGACCTGCCGTCGGTTGTCAAGATTGTTCTTTACGGCATCGCGGGCGTGGCGACTGTCGGAATCGTCATTTCGGTCTGGGCGGCGCGTAAGCGCGTCATGCTCCTGACGTGGACGATAGACCTTCTGGGCCGCATCGGCATTCACCCGAAGGTTCTGACCTCGCGGCGCAACCACATCTCCGAGCTGGAGTCGCACGTCTACGACTTCTACTCGCACCGCCCGCGCGCGTTCTTCGGCATGATCGGCCTCAACCTGCTCTCGCACGCGTCGAGCGTCTTCGAGGTCTACGTCACGCTCCGCATGTTAGGCTACTCGCCGGCCGTCCACGCAGCCTACGTCATCGAGTCGCTGACGAAGGTCATCAACTTCGCGTTCGGGTTCGTCCCTGCCACCATCGGCGTCTACGAGGGCGGCACCGAAATCATCTTGCAGACCCTGGGCTTCGCGGCGGCGACGGGTGTGACCCTGGCGCTCGTGCGCAAGGCCGGCACGCTCTTCTGGACCGTCATAGGGCTCTTCGTCCTGGCCTGGCGCACTGTGCCCGACGCCATGCGCCGGCTGACGAATCGAAGCCCGCGCTTGAGGAAGATTATGGACAGCCTGGTTCTCTCAAACATGTCGCACAGACCGGCGCGCACCCTCGTCAGCGTGTTCGGCATCGCGGTCGGAGTCCTCCTGATCGTCTTCACGGTGGGGCTGGCGCACGGCGTCCTGCGCGAGCGCGCGCGCCGCGAGGGGAACATCAACGCCGAGATCATGGTGCGCGCTTCTGGCACATTTTCGATGAGCGGGACGGAGCCCTTCCGGCTGCCCATCTCGCGCGCCGAGGAGTTGCGCCAGGTGCCGGGCGTGCGCGCCGCTGTGCCACTGGGCCAAAATATTCTGTCGAGCGACCGCGGCTTCGGCAGCCGCCTCGTTGACGGCATCCCGTTCGCGGAATACTCGGCGCTGACGGGCCTGACGATTAAGGAGGGGACGGGTTTCACGCCGTGCCCGGAGAACTCGCCGCCCGCGTGCCGCGACCAGGCCATCGTCGATACCGTCTGGCAGAAGGACCGCGAGGCGGCCATCGGCTCGACCGTGCCGCTCTACGACCGCCCGTTCCGCATCGTCGGCGTTTACGAGCCGCCCGGCGGCGGCCGCATCAAGATTCCGCTGGAGACGATGCAGGAGCAGTTGGGAGCCGAGGGCAACTGCACGGCCATCCTCGTCGCCGCCGATAACCCGGCCGAGCAGGACGCGCTCGCCGCGCGTATCCGCGCGCGTTTCCCTGACGACCAGATCATCTTCACGCGCGACCTGCCGGAGCTTTACGCCGCGGCCGTGCCGGCGCTCAACATCTTCATCAAAGTCGTCGTCGCCATCGCCGCCGCCATCAGCATGCTGGTGATCTTGCTCGCCATGTACACGACCGTCACAGAGCGCACGCGCCAGATAGGCATCCTGAAAGCCCTCGGCATGTCGAAGGGGACGATTGCGTGGGTGATTGAGAAGGAGGCGATTGTGGTGAGCCTGCTCGGCGTCCTGACCGGCATCGCCCTGACGCTGCTGGTGCGCTTCGCCGTCATGCGCACCACCTCGCTCGTCGTCGAGATCGAGCCGCGCTGGATCGCCGTCGCCCTCGGCGTCGGGTTGGTGGGCGGCACCATCGGCGCGCTCTACCCCGCGCTCAGGGCCGCCAGGCAGGACGCCGTTGAGGCGCTGGGTTACGAATAACTCGTCATTCGTCGTCTTGCGCGACGTTTCTCCTCATGCCATGATTGCGGCAGGAGGCCGACTGATGAAGTTCAACGTGACGATTGATCGAGACGAGGATGGGGTTTGGGTCGTTGAGTGCCCGTCGATACCCGGCTGCGTCAGCCAGGGCGAGACGAAAGAAGAAGCATTAGAGAACATCAAGGAAGCCATCGCCCTCTGCCTCGAAGTCCGCGCGGAGCAGGGGATGCCGCTGACCATTGAGACTCGCCAGGTCGAGGTGGCAGCGTAATGGCTTCGTTCCCGGTCCTCAGCGGGAATGAAGTTGTCCGTGTTTTCGAATCCTTCGGATGGCGCGTCGCCCGTCAACGTGGCAGCCACATCATCATGATTAAAGAGGGTGAGATCATCACCCTCTCTATCCCCAATCACAAAGAGGTCGCGAAAGGTACTCTGAGGAGCCTGATTCGCTCAGCCAACCTCACGGTTGACGAGTTCGTCGCGGCCATCTGACACTCTCATCTCTAATGCGAATGCCGCCCGACGAACACCGTCTTAGGGGTGTTCATCGCTATCGCCATGAATGGGACGGCTGCCGTCTCGCGGCGAAACATTGCGGCGGCTGACGCGCGCAGGTCTTTCGGGGCGCGGGCCATGAAGGTTTCGATGTCACTGATGGAGCGCGGCAGAGCCTTCGTCATCCACTCGGCCCCGTTGGCGGTCACGAGCATGTCGTCTTCGATGCGGACGCCTATGTTCTTGTACTTCTCGAAGGCGGGGCGAATGGCCGCGATCATCTTCTCGTTCTCCGGCGTCTTGGGCAACACGTCGAGCGCGTCCTCGCGGATGTAGACGCCGGGCTCGTTCGTGAACGTCATGCCAGGCTCCAGCGCGACGCCGCGCCCGCCCACGTCGTGGACGTTCATCCCCAGCCAGTGAGAAGTCCCGTGCATGAACCAGAGGCGGTACTGCGGCTGCGGCGGCAGATTCTTGTTGAGGATGAAGGTGTCGTCGCGGCCCGTAATCAGGCCGAGCTTGACCAGCCCGTCCTTGACCTTCTCGACCGCCGCGTTGTGTACGTCGGTCGGGAAGATCGCGCCGGGCCGCGTGGCGCGCGCCGTCGCCTCCTGCGCGTCGTAGACAATCTGGTAAATCTCGGCCTGCGTGGGCGTGAACTTGCCGCCCACGGGGAACGTGCGCGTCACGTCCGCAGTGTAGTGGCCGTACTCCGCGCCAACGTCCATCAGGAGCAG
Source organism: uncultured Acidobacteriota bacterium (assembly GCA_963848875.1). GTDB lineage: Bacteria > Acidobacteriota > Blastocatellia > Pyrinomonadales > Pyrinomonadaceae > QHXM01. Next base: position 411,145 of record CAWKFJ010000003.1, on the reverse strand, counting down.
GTCCGTCGGATTGATCTTGCCCTGCGACTCTACGTAGTGCAGCGTGGTCGCGTTCGGCCCGCAGCCGACGATTCCAGGATAGCCCCAGTGGTCAGCGTTGCGGCGCTTGAAGGTGTAGAGGACTTCGGCGTCTACCTCGTACTCCCATTGGGAGCGGCCGGCAATCGCCATCGAACGGCCTATGGCCTCGGTCGTGATGTCTATGGCGTGCTGCAAGAGCTTCAACTCCATCGGCGACTTCCTGAGCCGCAGTTGCGTGAAGATGGGCGCGGCGTTGCGGACGTTAAGGCCGCTCGCGGATTTGGCCCACTGGGTCGCGAAATTCTGCTCCGGCTTGAACTCGCGGCTGTCGTCCTCGCGCGGGAGCAGCAGAAAGAGTGTGGCTTCGTCCTTGCCCATCGCCGCGAAGAGCGTCTCGTAGCCGGTCGGGGCCGTGGTCGCGGCGGAGCCGGCCGCGCCGACGGGCTGCGCCACCGGCTGCGTCGCCGCGGACGTGTTCGTCGTCGTCACGTTCGTGCGGGCGGAGGAGCCAGAGGCGGCCGGCTGCACAGGCGTCCCTCCGGCGGTCATCTGCGAAGTCTGCGGGACGGGAGGGACGACAGGTTGCGCGGCGGCCGTCATCAACAAGCCCTCTTCTTTGGGCCGATACGCCTGGCGGAGTCTGATCGAGCGCATGAACGGCTCGAACTCTTTGGCCTCCCAAATCTCGCTGACGCCCGAGAGAGCGCGCGCCTCTTCGGGGCTGTACATGTGGCCCGTCCAGGTCTCGGCGGCCGGGTCGCGCCGCGGCAAAAATAGAATCTCGCGCAACTGCGGGTTGCCGGGCATCAGGACGAGCGTCGCGCCCTTCTGGTTCAGGTTCGTCAGGTAGAAAAGGTTGTTCTCCTGCCTGTAATGGTAGTCCACGTCGTTGGTGTAGACGCGCGGCTCCGTGCTGAAGAGGACGAGGATGCCTCCGGGGCCGACCTTCTCTGCGACGCGCTGGCGGCGCGAGGCCAACTCATTCAGGCGCGCGGTCTGGTCGAAGACGGGCGCGGGCGGCGCGACGCGGATCACCGAAGACGCTTTCTCCTTCTCGTTCTCAGGCGTCGCCGTGGACGTGAACGTCCCGGCGGCGAGCATCGAGACGAGGGCGACGACGGCTATCAGTTGGCGGCGTGTGCGATTGCTGTTCACGGGCTTTATCTCCTCGCAGAGCGACTAATAATTTTGTGGTAGGAAACTAAAAAGGGACGTTGTGCTCCGACTAATATAACGCTTCTCGCAAGTTTTGAAAAACCTGAAAGCCGGCCCGTTAATTCGAGCCGACGACGCGCACGGGCACGAGACGCCAAGCGCGGTTGCCGAAGAAGTCTTCGGCGAAGACGCGCAGGATGTAGCCGCCCTCCGGCAGCTCGGAAGTGTGCCAGTAATCCTCCTGGGCGGCTCGGTCGCGCACGCTGTTGGTGACGATGTAGGCGAAGATGGTTTCGCCCGTTGCGCCCGACTTGCTCCCCTCCGCGTAGGCGATGGGCGCGGCGCGGGCGTCGTCGGGCAAGTTCTCAAACGAGATGGTGACGCGCGGTTCACTGAAGCCGGGCGCGGGGCTGGCGTCGTGTTTGAGCACCTGATAGCCGAGTTTGTAAAGCCCCAGCCGGCGGCGCGCAGCGTTGCCGTCCATCTGGTCGTAGGCGCGCACCACTATGCGTACGTCTCCGCGCACAGTGACCATCGCGTTCTTCTCATCGGCGGCCGGGACTTTGAGTTCTCTTCCCTCGCGGTCGAAGAGGCGCACGCCGTCCTTTTCTATGATGGGTTCGACGGTGTCTTCGACGCCGGGCAGTTCGAGCGCGGCCAGCGCATTGAACTCCCCGCCGACGGGGCCGGCTATCAGGTGTACGTGGTTCTGGTTGTTGAGCGTGCCGACCGGCTCGCCCGCCTGAAAGCGCGCGCCGCGGCGGACGCGCACGCCCGTGACACGTCCTTCGCCGTCGCGCCGCAGCACGAAGCGGTCGTCCGGGAAGACGCGGTCTTCGCGGTCGCGGCCGACGCGCAGGTGTATGTAGCCGAGCGCGGGGAAGCGTATGCGCTCGCGCGGGCCGCCGACGCCATCGACTGAGAGCGGGCGCAACATTTTTTCAGCGCGCACGAGCCGCGCCGTCTCGCCGTAAGCGCCGGGGATGTCGAGCCCGTTATGAAACCAGGCGTCCTCGCCGTCGCCGACCTCGCCGCGAATCTCGCCGAAGGTGGCGGCAATCTCGCGCGTCCTGTCCGGCGGGTCGTAAGGCCAACGCGGCGGCCCCTGCGCGCGAAACTCCGAAGCCTTCGGCCGCAGCGCGTCCGCGTCCTCGCGCGTCAGCTCCACGCCGCGCCCATCGCCCTCTCTCGTCACCGCGCGGAGTAGTTTGTTGCCAGAGTCCGCGACGACTAACGTCCCGTCCGCCGAGACGGCCAGCCCAGACGGGCGGCTCAGGCGCGCGCCGTCGAGCGCGCCGTCTGCTAGGCCATGGTAACGGCCGCCAGCGAGCGTGTAGATTTCGGGCCAAAAGCCTCTGTGGAAGACGCGCACGGCGGCCCCCCCTGCGTCGGCCAGATAGATGGTCCCGTCCGCGTCTATGGCGACGCCCGTCGGCTCGTTGAACGAGGCGGCTTCGGGTTTCCCGTCCGCGCCCACTGGCTCGCCGGTCCCTGCGAGGGTGGTCACGACGCCTTCGGTTGTGACGCGGCGCAGCCTGTGATTGCCCGTGTCGGCCACGACGAGCGCGCCGTCCAGGTCTACGGCGACGCCGCACGGCGTGTCGAAGCGCGCGTCCGCGCCTGACGCGTCCCTGTATCCAGGCTCGCCGCCGCCAGCGAGCGTGCGAACGCGCCCGGCGGCGTCAATGGCGCGGACGCGGTCGTTGTAGGTGTCCGCGACGAAGACTGTGCCGTCGGCTCCGACAGCCACGCCGACGGGGCCGTTGAACCTGGCCTCGGCCCCGCTCCCATCCGCGAACCCCGCGCTGTTTTCTGTGCCAGCGATGAGTTTGACCTGCGCGCTCGCGGGGTCCACGCGCTTGACCGTGTGCGAGCCGGTGTCGGCGACGACGAGCGTGCCGTCCGGGGCGAGCGCAATCGCGGAAGGCGTGTTGAGATTTTCCGCGACCGTCGAGGCGACCCCGTCCGGCGCGATTCGCCAGACGCGATTCGTCTCGCCGTCCGCGACGTAAACTGTGCCGTCGGCCGCGGCGGCGACTCCGAACGTGTCGCCGAACCACGCGGAGTTTGGCCGCGCCCCCGCCAGCGTGCGGACAGAGGCGAAAGGCTTGCGCGGCTCTGGCGCGCGCGTACACGATGTCAGGAAGAGACAAAGGGCGAAGAGACAGAACGCGCGCAACCCAGCTCTTAGCGGCTTTGCGTCTGTGCGTGAAACAGGTTTTCTCACGCACAGACGTAAAGGCGCTAAGAAAGAATTATTCTGTTTCGTGTTCTCGGTGGCTGATGTTCTCGTCATACGTTTGGCGAGTTGATTCTGCCCTCCCTTGCGCGCGGAAGGCAAACGCTATTGAGTGTTGCGCGCCGTTCGGCGTATGCTATGCGCCATGAGCACACCCTTTGCCCCCGACCCGGACGACGACAGTACAGTCATAGACATTGAGCCCGCGACGAAGCCCAAGCGCCGCCGCACGCTGGTCTGGATAGGCGTGGCCGCGCTCGTGCTGCTCTTCATATTGTTCCGTTCCGTCTCCGTCTACATCTCCGCGGTCTGGTTCGACTCGCTCGGCTACTCCACCGTCTACTGGTACATCTTCCGCACCAAGCTGCTCACGTTTCTGGTCTTCGCCATCGTGACGGCCGCCATCCTGCGCGCGGCCTTCTGGCTGATCGAACGCACGTTCGCCGCGACGGCGCTCGACCGCCGCACCGTCGTCGTCAACAACCAGAGCGTGACGCTCAACCCGTCCAAGTTCTTCCGACCCGCAGCGTGGGCCCTGGCGATAGTCGTCGGCCTCGTCTTCGGCCTAGGGATGAAGGACGGCTGGCGCGAGTTTGCGCTCTACCTGAACCAGCCCGCGGTGGCGACGCCCGACCCGATCTTCGGGAAGCCGCTCAGTTTTTACCTCTTCTCGCTGCCCGTTCACCAGATGCTGAGCCGCTGGCTCATCATGCTCTCGCTCCTCATCCTGGTCGTGACGGTCCTCTTCGCCATCCTCTCCGCGACGCAGAAGCAGAAGACCAAGGCGGCCGCGGACGCCGCGCGCGCGACCGCCTACGCGGCCGTCTCCTTCGCGGTCGCAGGCTTCCTCGTGCTCCTGGCCTGGCGCGTCTACCTCTCGCGCTACCCGTACCTCTGGGAAGATCACCAGTCCTTCTCCGGCGTCACCTATACCGAAGCCAACCACTACCTGCCTGGTTTGACCATCGTCGCCATCGCGCTCGTCGTCGCGGCCGCCATCATCGTCTTAAACGCTTTCACCAAACGGAAGCTGCGTTTCATCATCGCGGCCATCGCGCTGCCCATCGCAGTCTTCGTCGTCGCCGGGATGCTGATTCCGGCTTACGTGCAGAGCTTCGTCGTCAAGCCGAACGAGCTGGGCCGCGAGTCGCCCTACATCGAGCACAACATCAACTGGACGCGACGGGGCTTCGGCCTCGACCGCATAGAGATGCGCGACTACGAGGCGGAGCCCTCCGTGGCGAGCCTCGACGTGGGGAACAACCGCGCCACCCTCGACAACATACGCCTCTGGGACTGGACTGCTCTGCTCGACACGCTCAAACAGATTCAGGAGATACGCACCTACTACACCTTCGACGACGTTGACGTTGACCGCTACAAGCTCAGCGGGCAGACCCGCCAGATGATGCTCGCCACGCGCGAGCTGGACGTGTCGAAGCTCCCTGAGCAGTCGCGCACCTGGATCAACGAGAAGCTCATCTACACGCACGGCTACGGCGTGACGATCAACACGGCCAACGAGTTCACGCCCGAGGGCCTGCCGAATTTCATCCTCAAGAACATGCCGGTCGAATCCTCAGCGCCCGACGAAATTAAGATCACGCGCCCTGAAATCTACTTCGGGCTCAAGACCGACACGGACGTTTACGTCAAGACGAACCAGCAGGAGTTCAACTATCCGCAGGGCGAGTCGAGCACCTCGAACGTCTACGAAGGCACGGGCGGCATCCCCTTGGGCGGCTTCTTCCGCCGCACGCTGTTGGCGTGGGCTTTGGGCGACCTCTCGAAGCTCCCCTTCTCCGACGCCATCACGCCCGAGAGCCGCGTCCTGATGCGCCGCAACATCAAAGAGCGCATCAACGCGCTCGCGCCCTACCTCGTTTACGACGACGACCCCTACATCGTCGTCACCAACGACGGGCGTCTGTTCTGGATGATAGACGCCTTCACGGAGTCAACCACCTACCCCTACTCGCGCCACTACACGGCGGGCGGCAAGACCGTCAACTACATGCGCAACAGCGTCAAGGTGACTGTGGACGCCTACAACGGAAGCGTGGACTTCTACGTCTTCGACGCCGAGGACCCCATCATTCAGGCTTACCGCGGTGTCTTCCCCGCGCTCTTCAAGGACGCGGCCCAGATGCCTGCCGACCTGCGCGCGCACGTCCGCTACCCCGAAACGCTGATTCAGACGCAGGGCGAAGTCTTCGGCCTGTACCACACGATGAACCCGACCGTCTTCTTCCAGCGCGAGGACGTGTGGAGCATGGCGCGGCAGGCCAACGCCAACAAGGAGAACCAGCAGCCGGAGCCGCTTGAGCCGTACTTCGTGCTGATGCAACTGCCGGGCGAGGACGTGCAGAACGAGTTCGTGGAGATCGTCCCGTTCACGCCTGAGAACCGCAAGAACATGATCGGCTGGATGGCCGGCCGCTCCGACGGCGAGGCTTACGGCAAGCTGCTGGCCTACAACTTCCCACGCTCGCGCCTCGTTGACGGGCCGCTGCAAATCGAGGCGCGGATAGACCAGGACCCGCAGCTTTCGGGCCAGTTCTCGCTCTGGAACCAGCAGGGCTCGCGCGTCCGGCGCGGCAACCTGCTCGTCATCCCGATGGGCCGCTCCCTCCTCTACGTCGAGCCGATCTACCTGCAAGCCGCGCAGAGCCCCATGCCTGAGCTGCGCCTCGTCGTCCTCGCCACGCAGGAGCGACTGGTCTTCGGCGCGAACTTCCAGGAGGCGATCACGAAGCTCTTCGGCGAACAACAACCGAAGGACGGCCAGCAGCCGCCCAAGCCCGAGCAGACCGCCGGGCAGCAGCCGAAGCAGCCCGAGGGCCAGCAGCCGACGCAACCACAGACTGGCACAGTTTCGGCCGGCGCGCAGCAGCTCATAGACCGCGCCGCCGCAGACCTCTCCGACTACCAGCGCCTGATGTCCGAAGGCAAGTTCGCTGAGGCGGGCCAAAAACTGGAATCCCTCAAACGCAACCTGGAAGAGCTGAAGAAGACCACAAGCAGGCCGTGAGCGTCCCGTCAGCGACGCTCCGAAAATAGTTCTGTCGTCCCTACGGGACTCGATTTATTTTACGAACCTCTCCCCAGCACTGAAGTGCTGGGCTATTTTCACTTCGTCCCTAACGGGACTCATAAATCTCGATGGGCGTTAATCCTCAGCGGCGGGTGCTGCTGGTCGAAGACGATGAGATACGCTGCGCCTGGTTCCGCCGGAAGTTCGCGCCGCACGTGCTGGACGTGACGTGCGACGTGGGCCAGGCCGTCCGGTGGCTGTCGGAGCGCGAGTACGCGACCATCCTGCTCGACCACGACCTGCTCGACGAGCACTACTTCTCGGACGAAACGGACGACGAGCGCACAGGCTACGCCGTCGCCGCCTGGCTCGCCGCCCACCCCGACCGCCAGCGCGACGCCACCATCGTCATCCACTCGCTCAACTACGCCGGCGCGGGCCGCATGCTCGACGCCTTAACGGACGCCGGCCGCGACGCCGAACACATACCCTTCTTTGACCTGGAACGGGAACTCTGAAAAATTCTCGACGCTAGTCGGGCCAGACGGCGCCTGGGTCTATGGGGCGGACGCGCTCGACGCTCGTCACGTCGAAGCCGAACGGGTGCTGGCCGAGGTGGCCGTAGCCGCCCTTGGAACTGCTGAACTTGCCGACGACAGTCAGCTCCACACGGCCGGCCGTGCCGGCGTCGTTCTTGCGCGTGTGCTTCTCTATCAGTCTGAAGGCGCGCTCCCGCGCCTCCTTCTTCATCGTCTCGAACTCCGGCGCGATGCGCCTCTCACGCCCCTCGCAGGCCGAGTCGTAGAAGAAATAGAAGGGGTCATCCGTGGCCGTCGTGTCGAAGAAGTAGGCGACGCGCACGCGCACGACTTTGCCGTCGTACTGCTTCGGGTTGTTCGTCAGCTCGCAAAGCTCGACCGCCGGGATTTCCGCCGAAACGGCCGTGGGCGCGCCGGCCGAGACTCCGGCCGTGGCCAGCGCGAGAATCAGTAAAAGAATCAATGGTCTCATCTGTTCGGTCAGCTTCTCCTTTCAAAGAAAACAGACACTGCCTAAGAACGCGCGTGTTCCGCCGCAATTGCGGGAACGAAAATGGCACGATTTCCCGTCGCTTTGCTGAATAAAACCGTCACTTCGCCTCTTCGCTTACCCAAATTGCGCTAATTAAGGTAAGATTCCTGCCTCTGTAATCCATATTCCCGGACGAATCCCGGCGCGGGCCAGTCGAAACGTAAGCGCACGCGCTTTTCTGGAGGGCAATGTGGCAGCGGCTGCATTTTACGACCTAGAAGGAACTCTAGTCAGCACTAATCTTGTCCACACGCTCGGCTTCTACGCTAGAAACCAGCAGGGACTGTTCCGCACCTTCAAGAAGAGCGCCTCGACGCTCCTCAGCATCCCCATCTTCGCCGTCACGGACCAGTACAGCCGAAAAGTTTTCAACGACCTCTTCTTCAAACGTTACAAAGGGGAGTCCGAAGACCGCCTACGCTTCTTCGCCGAAGAGTTGTTTGAGGACGTATTGAAGCCCGCGATCTTTCCGGGCGCGTTCGAGCTGATCGAGAAATCCCGCAGCCTCGGCCTGCGCCAGGTCGTCGTCACCGGCGCGCTCGATCTGTCTGTGACGCCGCTGATGAAGTATCTGGGGATTGAAGACTACGTGGCGAATCGCCTTGAGTTCGTCAACGGCGTGGCGACGGGGAGACTCTTGCCGCCCGTCCTCGCCGCCGCGACCAAGGCGTCCTGGATTCGCACTTTCGCCGAGCGTGATGGCATCAGCCTGAGCGACTCTTACGCTTACACAGACAGCATGTCCGACTTGCCCATGCTTTCGGTCGTCGGCCACCCCGCGGCCGTCAACCCGGACATGCGCTTAAAACAGACAGCACTACATCATGATTGGCCGATACTGAACTTAAAGTAATCAGTGGTCGGTGGTCAGTGGGCAGTTAAAAACTGATTCCTAACTGACCACCGACCACTGACCACTGACCACTGTTTATGAGCCTTCAGCTAAGAAGAAAAACACACGAGTCCGTCGTCTACATCGACCGCGACAGCGCGCCGCGCGTGATGCCCTCGGGCGAAGATTTCATCCTCGAAGACTTGCCGATTGGCACACGCGTGATCTACCCGAAGCCGCCGATTAAGGGCTTGCCGAACCGCGAGGCCGCGATTCGCCACGCGCTCAACCACCCGCACGACTGCGACCCGCTATTCGCGCAGCTCTATCCGGGAATGAAGGTCACGATTGCGGTTGACGACATCTCGCTGCCCCTACCGCCGATGGCGACGCCCGACATACGGCAGACCGTCATCGAAATCCTGGCCGAGATGCTCTCAGGCCACGGCGTTGACGACGTACACATCATCATCGCCAACTCGCTCCACCGCAAGATGACCGAGTGGGAGATGAAGCGCATGGTCGGCTCGAAGGTTTTCGACGAGTTCTACCCCGACCGCTACTACAACCACGACGCCGAATGGCCCGAAGGCTTAATCACCCTCGGCCACACCAAGCACAAGGAGCCGCTCCGCATCAACCGCCGCTGCGCCGAGAGCGACCTTGTCATCTACGTCAACATCAACCTCGTCCCGATGGACGGCGGCCACAAGTCCGTCGCCGTCGGCCTCTGTGATTACGAATCGCTGCGCGCGCACCACGAGCCGCAGACCATACGTGATTCGGACAGCTACATGGACCCCGCGCGCTCGGAGCTGAACCACAAGGTCGAGCGCCTCGGCAAGCTGGTTGACGAGCACATGAACGTCTTCCACATCGAGACGGCCATCAACAACCGCATGTACACCGGCGCGCTCGATTTTCTTTTCAAGAACGAGGACGACTTCACGGCTTTCGACCGTCTGAAATTCGAGACCATCAGCCGGACGATGAGCAAGCTGCCGCGCGCCGCGCGCCGCAAGATGCTCCACGCGATGCCCGCACAGTACGAGATGATCGCCTGCCACGCGGGCCGCACGGAGCCCGTCCACCAGAAGATTATCGAAAAAGGCTTCGACCAGTACGCCATCCCGATCAAGGGCCAATGCGACATCCTGGTGACGGGCATCCCGGACATCTCGCCCTACAACGTCTACTCTATCTTGAACCCGCTGCTCGTGCAGGTGATGGCCCTGGGCTATCACTTCAACTTCTACCGCGGCAAGCCGCTCTTGAAGAAAGGCGGCGTGCTGATTCTTCATCATCCGTGCTACGACGAGTTCGACCATAACTTCCACCCGAGCTACATAGAGTTCTTCAACCGGCTGCTGCCGGAGACGCGCGACGCTTTCACCCTGCGCGAGAAGTACGAGCGCGAGTTCGCCAATAATCCCTCTTACGTGGAGATGTACCGGCGCGGCAACGCCTACCACGGCGCGCACCCCTTCTTCATGTGGTACTGGGGCGAGAACGGCCGCCAGCACGTCGGCAAGGTCATCGCCGCGGGCGCGGAGAACGCGCACGTCCCCGCCATGCTCGGTTGGGACCGCGCCGACAACCTGACCGAAGCGATTGCGATGGCCCGCAGCTACATGGGCCGCTCTGCCGAGATCACCATGCTCCACCAGCCCATGATCGGGATCGCGGATATGGAGTAGGAGAGAAATGAAATTATCTCCGACCGAAATTTATAACGACCGCCGCATTTTCATCATCGGCGCGACCGGCTTTCTGGGCAAGGTCACGCTCTCGATGCTGCTGCACCGCTTCCCGAACATCGGGCGTGTGTACGTGACCGTGCGCGCGCGCTCCAAGGAAGAGTCTGAGACGCGGTTCTGGAACAACGTCATCACGGCCCCGCCGTTCGACCCCTTGCGCGAGCGCTACGGCGACGCGTTCGAGGGCTTCATCCGCGACAAGGTATCAATCGTCGGCGGCGACATAGGCGAGACCAACCTCGGCTACACGGAAGAGGAGGCGCAGCGCATCGCCGACGACGTGGATGTCGTTCTCAACAGCGCGGGCAACGTCACCTTCAACCCGACGCTGGAGAGCGCGCTCCGCACCAACGTCGTCGGGACCGAGAACGTCATCAAGTTCGCCAAGCGCATGCAGAGGCCCGCGCTCGTACACGTCTCGACCTGCTTCGTCGCCGGCAACCGCTCCGGCCCGGTCTGGGAGAGCGACCCCGTCATTGGCTACTTCCCGCGCCGCGACGAGGAGGACATGCGCGGCGTCGAGTTCAACGTCGAGCAGGAGATCAGAGACTGTGCCAAACTGGCCGACCGCGTGAGAGACGAGGCGCGCGACGCGCTGATGGCCGCGCGCTTCCGCGAGCAGGCGCGCAAGCGTCTCATCGAAGAGGGCCGCGATCCCGATGATTTGGACGCGATGGGCCTGGCCGTCGCGCGCGAGCGCAAGGTCTGGACGCGCACGCGCCTCACGGACCTCGGCATCGAGCGCGCCGCCTGGTGGGGCTGGCCGAACATTTACACGTACACCAAGAGCCTCGGCGAACAACTCGTCGCCGCCGAAGATGGCATCGTCAGGACAATCGTCCGCCCCAGCATCGTCGAGTCCGCGATGTCCTACCCGTTCCCCGGCTGGAACGAAGGTTTTACGACGACAGCGCCGCTCATCTTCATCGCCCTCAAGGGCCAATCACTGATTCCCGTCAACGAGAAGCTGATTCTGGACATCACGCCCGTCGATCAGGTGGCCGCCGTCATGCTGGCCGTCGCCGCGCAGGCGTGCGTAGAGGAGCCGCGCCTCGTTCACCAGGCCGCGACGGGCGACTCGAACCCGAACGACATGCGCCGCATTGTCGGCTTGTTGGGGCTTTACAAGCGAAAGTATTTTGAGGAGAAGGAGACTGGCTTCAAGTTCGTCAACAAGATCGCCGCGCGGATGGAGACGAAGCCCGTCACGCCCGCGCACTTCGAGCGGACCTCGACGCCGATGATTAACGCCGCGACCAGGAAGGTCTCGAACCTTTTGGACCGCGTGCGCCCGCGCTGGGGCGGCGGCCGCGTCTCCGAACTCATCGATCAGGTCAAGCAGAAGGTTGACCGCTTCGAGGAGTTGACGCACGAGACCGAAGAGGCTTTCGACATGTTCCGGCCCTTCACGGTCGAGAACGCCTACATCTTCCGCGCCGACAACGTGCGCTCGCTGGTCGCGCGCATACGCAAGGACGAGCAGCCGCTTCTGGTCTGGAACCCGGAGCAGTTCGACTGGTACGACTACTGGATGAACGTCCACTTCCCCGGCCTCAAGAAGTGGGTCTTCCCCACGCTCGAAGAGGACATGCGCGCGCAGCCCAAGCGCGTCTACACGTACCGCGATCTGCTGGAACTGTTCGAGACGACGACCAAGCGCCACGCCACGCGCGTCGCCATGCGGATAGAACGCGACGGGCGCAAAGAGCAGTACACCTACGCCGACATGCGCGAGCTTAGCCTCCGCGCCGCAGCCTTTCTGGCGAGCGAGGGCGTCCGCCACGGCGCGCGCGTCATGCTCTTGAGCCACAACGCGCCTGAGTGGGGCATGACCTACTTCGGCATCCTCAAGGCCGGCGCGAGCTGCATCCCGCTCGACCCGGAACTGTCCACGGAGAAGGTCATCCAGTTCGCACAGGCCGGCGACGCCGCGGGGATAGTCGTCAGCCAGGAGTTGTATGACAAGCACGACGACCTGCTGGAGAGGTTGAAAGAGGCGGGGCTCGGCGAGGCGCGCATCTGGCGCTTCGAGGAAGTCTTTGCGATGCCGGACGAGCAGACGGAGGACGAGCGCATCGCGATGCTGCCCGCGCGCGTCCAGGCGCAGACGGTCGCCTCGCTCATCTTCACTTCTGGCACAACGGGCCAGCCGAAAGCCGTCATGCTCTCGCATAGGAACCTGACGAGCATGACCTCTATGCTCACCTCCATCATCGACATGACGACGAGCGACGGCGTGCTCTCCGTGCTGCCGCTCCACCACACGTTCGAATTCTCCGCGGGCTTCCTCGCCCCCTTGAGCCGTGGCGCTCAGATTACGTACTTGGAAGAACTGTCGAGCGAGGCGCTGACGAGCGCGATTAAGAACGGCCACGTCACGGGGATGGTCGGCGTGCCAGCGGTCTGGGAACTCCTGCACCGCCGCATCAAGAACAAGTTCAGCGAGCGCAGCCGCCTCATCGGCGACGTGGCGGATCTCTTGATGCGCGCCAACTCGTGGCTGCGCGACAAGACACCGCTCAATTTGGGCCATTTAGTTTTCTACCCGATTCACGAAGGCATGGGCGGGCGCATACGCTACTTCATCAGCGGCGGTTCCGCCTTGAGCGAGGACGTGCAGAAGGACTTTCACGGCCTCGGCTTCACCATCCTCGAAGGCTACGGCTTGACCGAAGCCTCGCCCGTGCTGACGGTGACGCGCCCGCAGAACAAGCTCGCGGCCGGGACCGTCGGCAAGCCCTTGCCCGGCGTCGAAGTCAAGATTCTTGAGGCCGACGCGTCGGGCGTCGGCGAAGTCATCGCGCGTGGGCCGAACGTGATGGTCGGCTACTACGAGAACGAGGACGCCACGCGCCGCACGCTCGTCAACCGCTGGCTGCACACGGGCGACATCGGCCGCCTGGACGACGACGGCAACCTCTACCTCGTCGGCCGCTCGAAGGACATCATCCTCGACGCTTCGGGGAAGAACGTCTACCCGGACGAGGTCGAAGAGGCTTACGACACGTCGCCCTTCATCAAGGAGCTGAGCGTCGTCGGGTTGCCGGACGGGCTCGGCGAAAAGGTCGCGTGCATGGTTGTGCCAAATTACGAAACGGACGCGACGTTGACGCGCGAGGAGGTCCGCAAGCGGATCGAAGAACACTTCCGCGACGTGTCCTCGACGCTGCCGTTCTACAAGCGCGTCAAGGTCTTTCATTTCTGGGACGCAGATTTGCCGCGCACCGCCACGCGCAAGGTCAAGCGCGGCGAGGTGCTCGACACGCTCGAAGTCCTGGAGAAGAGCGCGAAGGCCACCTCGCGCGTCGCCTCGCGCGACGAGAAGGAGGGCGACGCCACCTGGCTCGTCAACATCGTCGCCGCCGTCTCAAGCCGCCAGCGCTCCGAGATCAGGCTCGACACGCGCCTCTCAGACCTCGGCTTCGACAGTTTGATGTACGTCGAGCTGGCGACCGCGATTGAGAACGCGGGCGGCGCGCTCAAGTCGCCGAACACCCTGACGGAAGTCAACGACCTGCGCGAACTCGCCACCGTCGTCACGCGCAACGCGCCCGCCGCAACGCGCAAAGAGACGGAGACGCGCGCGGAGGTCGAAGCCCCGGACGAGATTCACGTCCCTGCCTTCGTCCGCGACATAGGGAACAAGGGATTGGACGCCTTGCAGCGCGTCTTCTACGACAAGTTCCTGCATACGAAGTACGAGGGGCGCGTCAACATTCCCGTCCACACGAACTTCATCGTCGCGCCCAATCACACGTCGCACCTGGACATGGGCCTCGTCAAGATGGCCCTGGGCGTTGCGGGCAAAGACATGGTGGCGCTCGCGGCCGCAGACTACTTCTTCGACAACAAGTACAAGCGCGCCTACATGGAGAATTTTACGAACCTCGTGCCGATCGAGCGCAGCGGGAGTTTGCGCCAGTCCTTGCGCCATGCGCGCTCGTTTCTGGAGCGTGGCTTCAACGCGCTCATCTTTCCCGAAGGCACGCGCTCGCTCTCCGGCGTGATGGCGGAGTTCAAGCCGGTCATAGGCTATCTGGCGCTGGCCTGCCGCGTAGGCATCCTGCCCGTCTACGTCCACGGCACCTACGAGGCTATGCCCAAGGGCTCGACCCTCATCCGCAGCCGCGACATAGGCGCACGCATCGGGCGCTATCTTTCGTACGAGGAGCTGGAAGAACTGACGAAGGGGATGGCGCGCGCCGAAGCCTATCGCCTGATAGCGGCCCTCACGCAGCACTCCGTCGAGAACTTGCGCGACGGCACGCGCCACGCCTTCGACGCACGCGCGCTCCGCAAACGCTGGCGCGACGAACGCCGCGCCGCCCGCAACCTCGGCGCGGCGACGGACGAACAGGCGGAACCTTTGACGGTCACGGGCGACTAATGGTCACGACAACGAAAACCAAAAAGCGCGCGGCGCGCAAGACCGCGGCGAAAACTGGCACAAAAAAGAGCACGGCGCTTGAGCGGCGGCCGCAGCCCAAAACCCTGGTCACGGGCGGGACGGGCTTTCTGGGCTCACACCTCGTCCGGCTCCTTGTCGAATCGGGCGCGAAGAACCTGCGCGTGCTGACGACCGATGCGCCCGCGTGGCTTGGGGAGCTGGGCGTCGAGACAATCGAAGGCTCGATCACGAACGCCGATGACGTGCGGCGCGCGGTTGACGGCGTGGCGGATGTTTATCACCTGGCGGGGCGCGTCTCGCGCGACGACCGCGACGCGCGCGAGATGTACGCCGTCCACGTGGACGGCACTCGGCTTCTGTGCGACGCGGCCACGGCCGCGGGCGTCCGCGCAATCGTGATGGCCTCGACGAGCGGCACGATTGCGGTGCGCGAGCAGGGCGAGGAGACGCCGAACGAGCGCGGCTCCGTGCCCGTAGACATCATCGGCCGCTGGCCCTACTACGCCAGCAAGCTCTACCAGGAGCGCACCGCCCTCGAACGCTTCAACGGGACGGACAAGCGGCTCGTCATCCTCAACCCGAGCCTGCTGCTCGGCCCAGGCGACGAGCGTCTCAGCTCTACGAAAGTGGTGCTCGACTTTCTGGCCCGAAAAATCAGCGCCGTCCCCACGGGCGGCCTGAGCTTCGTAGACGTGCGCGATGCGGCCGCGGTCTTCCCCGCCGCGATGAAGACGGGCCGCCACGGCGAGCGTTACCTGCTGGGCAGCGTCAACTGGACTTTCGAGAAATTCTTCGGCCGGCTCGAAAGGCTGACGAATGTCCGCGCCCCGCGCCTCTCGCTCCCCTCGAAGCTCGCGGTCGCAGGCTCGCAGCTCATACACGCTTTCTACAAACAGTGGGACAAGGCCCCGCCGGTCGAGCCCGCCGCGGTCGAGATGGCCGAATACTTCTGGTATCTGGACTCGTCGAAAGCCGAGCGCGAACTCGGCTTCTCCCCGCGCGACCCAGGCGAAACACTCCTC
Source organism: uncultured Acidobacteriota bacterium (assembly GCA_963848875.1). Classification (GTDB taxonomy): domain Bacteria; phylum Acidobacteriota; class Blastocatellia; order Pyrinomonadales; family Pyrinomonadaceae; genus QHXM01. The sequence goes on along the minus strand of CAWKFJ010000003.1, from coordinate 395,606 downwards.
GACACGGTCAAGTACCTGCGCGCGAATTTTCTCGGCGGGTCACTAAACTAAGCGCGCACTCCAAAACCAAAACTCAACCCTTTGCGCCTTACGTCTTAACTTTGCGCCTCCAGCGAGAAACAGCCGTTCACGCAAAGGCGCAAAGTAAAAACTAAAGGCGCAAAGGGTTGAGTCGGGGAGTTAGTTGAGCGGTTAAAGGGTCAAGGGCATCTCACGCGCAAAGCCTTCGGCAGAATCTCGAACGTCGCGGGCAGACGGCCCGCCAATTCCCCGTCAATCTCGATTGGCACTTCCTGATTTTTATGAGCGGGTAGGACGGTGACGACACGAGCGCGCGCCGTGTTGACTTCCGCCATATCGAGGTGCGTGCCTCGGTAGAGCTTGTGCGCGTTGGCGAGAATCTTGAGCGCGGAGAGGTCGCCGATTGAGACAACGTCGAACTGGCCGTCGTCGAGCAGGGCTTCGGGCGCGACCTTCATCCCGCCGCCGAAGTAGCGCGCGTTGGCGACGCAGAAGTTGGCGACCGTCAGGCGGCGCGCAGGCCCTCCGTCCAGTTGCGCCACCACTTCCGTCTTCGGCGGCGCGAGCGTCGTCCGCGCGCCTGCCACCGCGAACGACAAACGGCCCTTCAGCCGCCCCGCCTCCTTCACGCGCCCTATGATGTCCGTGCTCATGCCTGCGGAGGCGACGCCGAGGAGGTGTCGGACCTCTTCCGCGCCCGCGTGATTAAGGTAGGTAACGCGGCCGACATCTATGCGGCGCGTGCGGCCACGCCGCAGGATGCGTGCGGCGTCCGCGGCGCGCGCCGGGATGCCGAGCGTGCGGCGGAAGTCGCCGCCCGTGCCGCTCGGCAGAATTCCCAGCTCGGCGTCCGCGCCCGATTCCAGAATCCCGTTGGCGACCTCCGAAATTGTGCCATCACCGCCGCACGCGATGATTAAGCGCCGGCCCTCGGCGGCCGCGCGCGCGGCCAGCACGCGCCCGTCGCCCGGCGCGGCCGTGAACGCGCAGTTGAACGCGCCGAAGTGCGTCGCCAAATCTGACGCCATCGCCGGCCAAGACCCTTGCGTCGAGCTTCCGGCGGAAGCGGGGTTGACGATGACGAGCGGCAGAAGCGACATAAGAAAATGATGAATGCGGAATGATGAATGATGAATTTAAGACGACCGCTTTTTAATTCATCATTCATCATTCATCATTCCGCATTGCTTTTCGACCATCTTTTTATCTTCTTCGCCTAATTCCGCGACCTTGGTCATCAGGAAGTCTGCGATCTCCTTGTAGGTGCGGACGCGGTCCGGGCGCGTTAGGTATTCCGATAAATCGAGCTGCGGGCCGAAGTGTATGCGGATGGGTTCGCCCCTCCGCCAGTTGCCCATGATCTGCCGCAGGGCCTTGTTGCCCAGCCCGGTGATGAAGACGGGGACGACCTGCGGCCGCGCCTCCTTAATCAGCTTGCCGACGCCGGGCTGCGCGCGCAGGTACGAGTAGGGGTCCGTGTTCAGGTTGCGCGTCCCCTCAGGGTGAAAGCCTATGACGTGCGCGTGGCCCCGGCTGCACAGCTCCGTCAGACGGCGGATCGAGAACTTGTCGAAGGCGCGCTTCTCCGGCGCTTCCTCCGCGAAGATGGGCGGATACATAGACCACCAGCCGGCCAGGAAGTTGATTGCGACGCCCAGGAGCGACTCGTAGAAGAAGCGCGCGCGCACGGGGAAGAAGAGTTTCATGGGCCGGCGCGTCCGCCGGAAGAGGACGCTTGAGACGGCGTACATGTCGAAGAACGAGCGGTGATTGGCGACGAGCAGGAGCGGCCTTGAAGCGTCCGTGGCCTCGACGTGATCGAGGCCGTAGACGTGCATCAGGTTGTAAGTCGCCACCTGAATCCAGCGCGAGCCGATGTGCCGCTGGCACCACGTCCAGAAATTCTTCCAGCGCCCCTGGTTCATCTCGTGCGCCTGAAAGAACGCGAACCGCTCGGCGCGCGAAAGGACGCTGACTTCCTCCGGCGTGGGGTCTGATGCCTTCTCAGTTTCCAAAGTCCGCAGTCCGATTTCAGTCTATCGAAAAATACTTCGCTTCCTCGTGATGCACGATGATCGCGGAGGTCGATTGCTCAGGGTCTAACTGGAACTCCTCTGTCAGCTCCACGTCTATCCGCGACGGGTCAAGCAGCTCGAACAGTTTCGTCTGGTCTTCCAGATTCGGGCACGCAGGGTAGCCGAAACTGAAGCGTGAGCCCTGATAGCCTTGGTGGAAGAGTTTCGTTAGCTGTGTGGCATCACGGCCCGCAACGCCTAGTTCCTCACGGATGCGTTTGTGCCAAAGTTCCGCCAGCGCCTCGGCCGACTCCACACTCAGGCCGTGGAAGAAGAGGTAGTCCGTGTAGTTGTCCGACTCGAACAGCTCGCGCGCGTACTGGCTCGCGCGCCGCCCCATCGTCACGAGATGAAACGGGGCCACGTCCATCCGGCCAGACTCCTTCGAGGCGAAATAGTCCGCGAGGCAGAGGCGCTTGCCCGCTGGCTGGCGCGGGAAGGTGAAGCGCAGGCGCTCCGTCTTTTCGTCCGTGTGGTAGATGACGAGGTCGTTGCCCTCACTTTGGGCCGGGAAGTAGCCGTAGACGACGCGCGGCGTGAGCAACTGCTCGCGCTTCGAGCGCTCCTTCAGGGCCTCATAAGCTGGGCGGACGTGCTCCGCGACCAACTGACTGTACTCCTCCGCGCTCCTTTTCCCCTGCTTGAATTGCCACTGTCCCTTGAAGAGCGCCGTCTCGTTGACGAAGGCGAACACGTCGTCGAGCTGTATATCCTCGACGACGCGCGAGCCGTAGAAGGGCGCGCGCGGAATTGGCACAGACGGGTTCACGTCCGAGCGCCGCGTGTGCGTCGTGTCGCCGGAGACGCGCGTGACGGCGCGCGGCTTCGGTTGTTTGCGGATGCCGAGCTTGGCGTCCTCGCCGACCAAATCCTCCGCGTCGTCCTCGGCGGGCTTTCCGTTCCCGCTCGCCGTCGCGGGCCGCGCTTTGTCCTCAGCGCGCGCCGTCGCCGCTCCTGTGCCGCCGCCCGTCAAGTCGTCCATCGTGTGCAGGCCGTCGAAGGCGTCGCGGGCGTAGAAGAGCGTGCCGTTGTAAAGCGTCTTCAGGTCATCTTCGACGTAGCGCCGCGTCAGCGCCGCGCCGCCGAGGACGACTGGCACAGAAATGCCGCGCTCGTTCATCAGCTCCAAATTGTCGCGCATGATGAGCGTGGACTTGACGAGCAGGCCGCTCATGCCTATGGCGTCCGCCTGGTGCTCGTCGGCCGCGCGCAGGATGTCTTCGATCTGCTGCTTGATACCTAGGTTGACGACCTTGTACCCGTTGTTGGTCAGGATGATGTCCACGAGGTTCTTGCCTATGTCGTGTACGTCGCCCTTGACCGTGGCGAGCACCATCGTCCCCTTCGCGGTCGCGCCGCCCTTCTTCTCCATGTGGGGTTCTAGGAAGCGCACGGCCGCCTTCATCACCTCGGCCGACTGGAGGACGAAGGGCAACTGCATCTGGCCGCTGCCGAAGAGGTCGCCGACCACCTTCATCCCGTCGAGCAGGATGTTGTTGATGATGTCTAAGGCGGAGTAACTCGTGAGCGCGAGTTTGAGATTGTCTTCGAGGCCGAGCTTCTCGCCGTCTATGATGTGGCGCTTGAGCCGCTCTTCGACCGGCAGCTCCGACAAATCTTTCTTCGTGATTTTGCTCTTGGCGCCCTCGAAGAGCTTGGTGAATTCCGTCAGCGGGTCGTAAGTGCAGATGTCGCCCTCGAACTTGCGCTGGTCGTAAATCAGGTCGCGCGCGACTTCGATCTCGCGTTCGTCGAAGCGGTTGAGTGGGAGAATCTTGCTCGCGTTGACAATCGCCGCGTCGAGCCCCGCCTCCACGGCCTCGTGCAGGAAGACCGAGTTAAGCACGATGCGCGATGCAGGGTTCAGGCCGAAGGAGACGTTAGAGACGCCGAGGATGGTGTGCGCGTCTTTCAGCTCCGACTTGATGCGCCGGATGCCTTCAATCGTTTCGAGCGCGTTGCGGCGGTCCTCCTCAATGCCCGTCGAGATGGGCAGCGCCAGCGGGTCGAAGAAGATGTCGTGCGCCGGAATATCGTACTTCGTGGTGGCCTGCTCGTAAGCGCGCTTCGCAATCTTGAACTTGCCGTCCGCCGAGCGCGCCATGCCCTCTTCGTCAATCGTGCCGATGACGACGCCCGCGCCGTAACGCCTGCACAGCTCCAGAACTTTGGCGAAGCGCGGCTCGCCGTCCTCGTAGTTGGTCGAGTTGAGGATCGACTTGCCGCCCGCGTGCTGAAGGCCCGCCTCCATCTTCTGCCACTCGGTCGAGTCGAACATCAAAGGGATTTTGACGTTCGTCACGAGCCGCGAGGCCAGCTCGTGCATGTCACGCTCGCCGTCGCGGCCCACGTAGTCAACGTTCACGTCGAGGACGTGCGCGCCCTCGCGCTCCTGCTCGCGCGCGAGGCTCACTAATCCGTCCCAGTCCTCCGCGTTCAGGAGGTTGCGCATCTTCTTCGAGCCCGAAGCGTTGACGCGCTCGCCGACGATCAGGAACGAGGCGTCCTGTACGTAGGGCTGCTGTGCGTAGATGGACGAGACGGAAGGCACGAGTCGCGCGTCGCGCGCCCGCGGCGTCAGACCCTGCATCGCCTCGACGACCGCTTTCAGGTGCGCCGGGGTGGTGCCGCAGCAGCCGCCGACGACGTTGACGCCGAAGTCTCTGGCGAAGTGCGTGATCTGCGCGGTGAAAGTTTCAGGCGTCTCGTTGTAGTGCTGCGCGCCGTCTTTGACTTCAGGGAGCCCCGCGTTCGGGAGCACGGAGACGGGCAGCGGCGCGTTCTCGCACAGGTAGCGTATGTGATCGGTCATGTTCTTCGGCCCCGTGCCGCAGTTCATGCCGATGACGTCAATCGGGAAGGGTTCGAGCGCGGTCAGCGCGGCGCTGATCTCCGTGCCGTTGAGCATCGTCCCGAAGAGTTCGATGGTCACCTGCGCGATGACGGGCAGGCGGCGCTTCGTCTGCTCGAAGTGCTCGAAGATGGCCGCGAGCGCCGCCTTCGTCTGCAACAAATCCTGGCAGGTCTCGACGATGAACAGGTCCACGCCGCCGTCGTAGAGGCCGCGCACCTGTTCACTGTAGGCGGCCTTACAATCTACGTAAGAGATGTGGCCGAGCGTCGGGAGTTTTGTGCCAGGCCCCATCGAGCCGGCGACCCAGCGCGGCTTGCTCTTAGTGGAGTAATCGGCGGCGATCTTGCGCGCGAGTTCGGCGGCCTTGAAGTTCAGCTCGTAGGCCATGTGCGGAATCTGGTACTCGGCCAGGACGACCGAGGTTCCGCCGAACGAGTTGGTCTCCACCACGTCGCAGCCCACATCGAAGAAGGCCGTGTGGACTTTCTCAATCGCCTCGGGCTTGCTGATTAAGAGATACTCGGGGCAGCCCTCGAACTGCGGCCCGCCGTAGTCCTCCACGGTCAGGTTCTGCGCCTGTAGGTTCGTGCCCATCGCGCCGTCGAAGACGACGATGCGCTCTTTCAACGCGTCAAGGAATGTGCTCATCAGTAGTTCTATTCGTCCTTCCGCGGCGGCAAACTGAAAGCCCCGCGCCGAAACAACGCGGGGCTTCCCGTCACAAAGCCTATTCGATTAATCTTTCGCGGGAAAGACTCGCCGAGCTGTTTAGCAGTTTATTTTACGTGGCCGCAAGTTGCCTTAACTCACCACGCTTGTTTAAGGATGTATTGAAACATCCGAAGGTGCGGCTGTCAAGAGAGGTGAGGGCCGCAGGTCGCGCGGGGCCACGCCGCCGCACAGAATCATGTGACCTGGGCGAACGCCTCTTCTCCGCACGTCGAAATCGTTTCGCACATGCTCTGCGCCGAGGCTTGAACGGGGAGGGATAAATACCTCAGCCGCCCCGCTTGACTCCACTCCAGCATGAGGCGGCGTTCGGCGAGGGCGCTTAAGAGGGGTCGCAGCCACTCTTCGCGTCCTGTGTCCGGGAACGCGCGGTTTATTTCCGCGAAATCGCGCGGCAGGTGACAGAAAGTGAAAACGGCTTTTTCCGACTCGGCGAGGCGTATCAACTTGAGCGTCCCGTCCCTCAGGTCGGCGATGTAAAGCGCGTCGTCTAGCACGGACGAAACCAGTGTGCCGGGGCGATAACTATCTTTCCAATCGTGGGCCGCGTTCCACAGTCTGAGCCGCGCGCTATTAAGCGCGGCGTCCCGGTCGGACTCGTGCTCAAACCGGAACACGTAAGCGAGTCGCTCATAGTCGAGCGTGCGACCCCCGAACATCAGCGGATAAATGGGGGCGGGCCGGACGTTGCGAATGCCGTACTTCTCCGGAGTCATGAAGTAGGGGCTGAAGCGCTCCAGGGAGACGGGCGTAATGTAACCTGGGGGCGGCAGGTGACGGACATAAGGGATTAAGTCAGCCATCCTCTCATAGTCTTCAGCCGTCTCGCCCGGGTTTCCCCACAGGATTCCGTAGCGCGTCGCGACGCCGTGCGTGGCGCAGTCGCGTAGAAATCGGACCTGATTGAGTCCGTCCGTCCCCTTGTCCATCAGCTTCAAGACGTGGTCGCTGAAACTCTCAATCCCGGGTTGTATCTCGACGATGCCGGCCTCGCTGAGCGCGCGGACGTGCTCCCCCTTCATATTAGATTTCGTCTCGTAGAAGAGCGTGAGCCCGTACCTCTCACGCAGGGTCTTGAGCCCAGGCACGAACGTCTTGAGGTAAGCCATGTCGAAGATGTTGTCCACGGCCATGAAGTGCGTCTGACCGTGACGCAGGTATTGGGTTTCGATCTCGGCGATCACCTTATCGGCGGACTTGGCGCGGTAAGCCAGGCTCGTCCCGTTGAGGCCGCAGAAGCTACAGAGGTGCTTCTGCCCCCACCAGCAGCCGCGCGACGATTCGAAAGGGACGCGCACCGCGTCTTCAATGCCCGCGCCTTCCAGCTGCTCGAAATAATCGTCGTAATCGGGGACGGGCAAAGAATCCATCGAGACTTTCCCGGCCTCCACGGGCAGCGGCGCTGGACGCGAACCGGCGACGACCCGGCTGCTGGCGCGGGCGTGAACGCCGGGCCAACGGCCGACGGGCTCACGACGCCGCAAGGCCCTGACGAGCGGCGCGATCAACAGGTCCGCCTCGCCGCTGACCACCACGTCCAGCGCCTCGAAGCTGTCGAGCAGCGCCCGGCCCATCTCGCCGTCGCACGCGGCGCCGCCGAAGATGATGATTTTTTCGGGGAAGTTCTTCCGTATGAGTTGCGCCAGCGCCAGACTCGCCACCGTCTGGTGGTAGCCCGTCGTGAAGCCCACTATGTCGTAATCGTCCCACGCGATCTCTGACATGGCAGCGTCAAGCAGCGCCGGCGCCTGGCGGGTAACGATTTCTGTAAAGTCCCGCTCGGTCTCGGCCAGTTCGTGCGGATCCGCCTCGTACCCCGTGGCCGCGTTTTCTGCCAGACACTGCCGCCACAGCGCCGCGGGCGAAACGTCCGCGAAGAGGGCCGGGGTGAAACAGAGTTCGGCGCTGATGAGTTCGCGGAGCTGGTTGTAGCGGGATTCGCCCAGAGAAGCGGCGAAAGGAATGTTCAGGTAACGTATGTCGGACTCGATGCCTTCGCGGCGGCAGATGGCCTTGAGCGTACTCAGGGCCAGGCTGCCCCAGGACGCCGAGGCGAAGGGCATACACAGGTAGAGGATTTTACTCATCACGTGGCCCGCTGCATGCACTCAGCTATCAGGGTGGAGAGCAACAACCACTGCGCGGGGTTGCGCAAGACCATCTCCTCTAATAACTGTGCCACGGTCGCCGCGACGACGCTCCGCGTCCAGCGCGGGTCGGTCGGGGCTCCGTCCGGCAAGACCACCTGGACGGGCTGCTCGAAATTGAAGATCAGGTCGTTGGCCTCGCGCTTGAGGAAGCACGGGAGGAGCATGGTCCCCGGGCGGGAGCAGAGCGCGATGAAGGCGGACGAGAAGGGCCACCTCAGCCCCATGAACTGCGCGTACTCTACGGCGTGCCCGTCGTAGACGAAGTCCGGGTAGGTTATAAAACTGCCGCCCCTCTTCAGCACCCGCAGGATTTCACGCGGGGCAATCGTCGCGCTCCCCGCGACCCGCACGCCGCCCAGGTCGAACACCCCCGCGACCTGATCGTAGAGACTGTCCTGGCCCAACCCTTCGCCGTAGATGATGCAGTCGCGCGACCCGGCTATTGCTTTGATCATCCAGAGCGAGTCCTCGTAGACCAGCGACATCGGAGTGATGACGATGGTCGGCTCGCCGAGGGTGGCTTCGACGTGCTCCGTGCCTTCGACGCTGAAGCGGCAGCCCACCGACTCCGGCGAGCGTATGCGGCCGCTACGCCACATGGCGCGGCGGTGCTGCGACCAGAGCAGGTGTTCGAGGTGCCGCCGGACGAAGGCGTCCGGGTCCTGCTCCGCGGGTAAGAGACTCGCGGCGACGCGCAGCACGGAGGGGAAGTTGTAAAGGTCTACGGCCGCGATCTCATCCGCCAGCTCCGCCAACTGCGCCGGGGTAGCCAGCGCCAGGATGCGGCGCCCTATGTCATGCTCAAGGAGTTGTTCGACCGTGGACTGGAAATCAACTCTCGACTCTTCATCCATAACAACTGTCCATGTAGTCCGCCAGTCGGGTTGATTCGGCCAGGTGCAGGGAGACGCGGTCGAACGCGTTGAGGGCGACCTGGCACTCGCTTTCGTAAATCCCGTCAAGACTGCCGGCGCGCGCCAGGCACGTCCCGCCGCAGACGCCCAGCCAGATGCAGTCGTGACACTTGATCTTCTGTGCGTCGCGCGACCGAATCAGTCGTGCCGTTTCGGAATCACGCGCCCTCGTCAGGGGGACGAGCTTGATGTTCCCAAGGTTTGCGAGCGGCCCCTTGGGGTCTATGCAATCACACGCCTCGATCTGACCGTCGGAAGAGATCGAAAGGAGGTCGCGCGCGGCGCCGCAGTCTCGGCGCATGCACATGTTGCGGCCCGGCCCGTTGATAAAATTTTCGACGTACTTCGAGACGGGCGAGACCACGAAGCCGTCGAACTCGCCCTCGACCACGGCGTCGAAGAGCTGGTTCCAGGAGGCGATCAGGAGCGACACGTCAAAGTCAATTTCCTGGTGCGGCCGGCCGCGCCCGATGGGCTGGAAAAGGCTCCAGTCCCAACCCGCCAGCCCGCAGTCCTGGAAGTACCTGGAGATTCCGAGCAGGTTGTCGTGGTTGGCGGAGGTGATCGTCGCCATCGCGCTGCAACCGCGGACGAACTCCGGGAACTGTGCCAGGGCGTTCTCGAACCTGCTGTGAGTCCCCGTGCCGCCCCTCAGGACGCGGAAGACGTTGTTCGTGCCCGCCGGGCCGTCGAGCGAGAAGCCCCAGTTGATGGCGTGCTCGACGGAGAAGCGGACGGAGTCCTCTGTCAGCCGACTCAGATTGGTCTGCCCGCTGAAGACCAACTTCTTGCCCAGGCGACGGGCCGTCTCTTCCCCGGCGAGGACAATTTTTTTGATGTTCTGAAACATCAAAAAGGGCTCGCCGCCGTGGAAGATTACCTGCAAGCCCTCCTCGCACAGCTCCAGGGCTTCAGTCAGAGCGCGCAGCGCCAGCTCCAACTCCAAGTGCGAGGCGGTCTCTTCCGGCTCGTAGTCGTAGCAGTACGTGCAGGCGTAATTGCACGCGTTGGTCATTTTCAGAATCAGCGTGTTGAGCGATTCGAAACGCGGCGGGCGGGAGACGCCGATCCCCTCGCCGGCCAGCTCGCTGACGGCCTGCCGGCGCGCGGCGATCAGTTCGGGTGACAGGCGCTCCTCGCCGGTGGCGAGGAGCTTGAGCAGCTCCTCGCTGTCGGCCGTCACATAAACAGATCGCCCCGTGGTGCGGTCCATGACCAGGACCTTCCCGCCGCGCCGTAGGGCGGCCAGGCGTGAGGCGTTGAAGGGTAGCTCGGCGACCATTAACGTTTACTCGTTTTCTTGGCCGACTTCTTGGCCGACTTCTTGGCTGATTTCCTGGCGGCCGATCCTGCTTTAGGCTTGGCGCCGGTCTCCTTCCAACCCCTCACCACAGACTTACCAGGGGTCTCCAGGGCGGGAGCGCGGAAGGCTTCCGGGTTGACGACCAAGCCTTCGCGGGCCAATGCGGCGCGGCCACACGCGCGCGTCCACTGCCCCCAGATTCCTGGGCCGCCGCCCCCCCCTGGGGCCGCCTGCGCCGCCTGACTGGTGGTTAAGGTCACGCGGTCAACGCCCATCAGGGTGGTCTTGGCGGGAAGCGCCGAGGCGGCTTTGCGCGCCATGTCCAACGCGAGCTTCTCGATCTCCTTTTCGGACATCTCGACGAGGTTGACGTTTTTGGGAACTTGCAAGGCTATGCTGCGAGCCGTGCTCTTCGTGGCAGTAGTTTTTCTGTTCATGCAATCTCCTTTAGGTGAGTGGCCCCGCTCGGAGGCCAAGAGGTTAAGGCGCTGCCTCAGGTGCGGAGGCGCCGGTTTCAAATGGCCGGCGCTGGCCCGTTGGTTTTTGAACTGGTTCAATCATGACGCGGGCACGCAAGGTATAGACATAAATGAAACCTGCCCTATGAGCGGAGATGAGGTTCAGAGAACTATTGATGCGAGGAGATATTGCCGACGACGAAGGTCTTATATTCCTAAACTGTAATTCAGTCAACTCTTTTATTTAATGGCCTGCCTCGTTCTGGCAGTAGATTTCTCCGGCTTCGATGAGCCTGACAAAACGTCACCCCCGCTGACAAAACTTCCGGCCGGCGTGTCAGCCGGCTTGGGATGGCTTTACCGCTGGCGAGTCCCCTCTTTCCGACCAAGCTCTAACATTTCAGCACTTAACCCTGACTGAAGGCTCGCGGCACGCAGGTTGTCTTGTGTGGGGCGCGGCCGGGTCTCTTTCCTGGCCCAGAGATTCAGGGAATGAAGGATGGTAGCGGATGGCACGCGTGATGATTTGTGATGACGACAAGGCTTTGGCTGAGGAACTGCTCGCGGCCCTGCGCGCCGCGGGGCACGAGGCCACGACCTGCCGCCACACCATGGACGTGCTGCGAGAGGCGGCCGAGGGGCTCTTCGACCTCGTCGTCTTCAGCCTGGACATGCCCGGCTTCGGCGGCGCTCGCGCCACGGAGGCCGTCAAGGAACTCGCGCCCCACGTGCCGCTCATAGGGCTTCACAAGCGCCCCTCCGAGATCATGCGCACGCCCGCGCACTCGCGCCTCGCGGCCATCCTCCCGCGTCCCGTCTCGACAGAGACTTTCATGTACGCCGTCGCCCGCGCTCTCGAAGTGCGCGGCGGCTTGCGCCACACGCAGGCCGTCCCGACCGCCCGCTAAGGCTGCCCGGCCCCTAAGTTACTCGCGCCCCGCCCGAACCGGGGACATCTTGTAAGGAGAAGACGATGACAAAGTTAAAGAACAACCTGCGCGCGCTGCCCCTGGCCGCCCTCTGCCTGCTCTTGCTCGGCGGGGCCGCCGCCCTCGCGCAAAGGCAACTCCGCACCAGTGAGCACGGCCGCCCCGAGGTCAAAGTGATCCTCTCGGGCTCGGTCGTGCGCGACCAGGAGCGCCTCGCTCTGGAGAAGACCCCGGTCGTTAACCCCGGCGAGGTCCTGGACTGGACGATCACCTCGGAGAACGAGGGCACGGCGTCCGCACACAACTACAAAGCCGTGGGCCAGATTCCGAAGGGCACCGTGCTCGTCGCGGGCTCGACCTCGGCCGACGGCTCGGCCAGCGTCTCCTACAGCATCGACAACGGCCAGAACTTCTCGCCCGAGCCGACCATCGAGGAGCGCCAGGCTGACGGGACCGTTAAGCAGGTGCCCGCGCCCGTCTCCATGTACACGCAGCTCCGCTACGAGTGGGCCGATCCGCTCGCCGCGAACGGAGGCAAGCTCCAGGCTTCTTACAAGGTGCGCGTCAAGTAAGCGCGCCGAGGCCCCCAACGGTTCTAAGGCCGGACACTCACGCGCGCGCTCTTCGGATGCCTGAACGGAGCCGCCGCCCGTCAAACCTCCTGCCTGTCCCCTGCCTACCTTTTCATGATGAGGAACGAAATGAAAACGATAGATAAGACGCGCTCGCGAGGCGCGACCCTCTCTTTTGCGCTGGCCCGCCTGATCGCCGTTCTGGCGATCTCTTGCGCCGTCTACACTCAGGTACTGGCACAAACCACGCCGGCCGACACACAGATTCAAAACACAGCCACCGCGACTTACGGCGACGGCAGCGGTGGGAATTACAGCACCAGCTCGAATACCGTCATCGTCACCGTCTCGAAGGTCTCGGGGCTGACGATTCTGCCCGACGTGACCAACGGGTCGAGCGACCCGACGGTCGTCCCCGGCCAGACCAATGTGAGCTTCACCTTCACGGTGACCAACTCAGGCAACTTCACAGATCAGGTTCGCTTCCTCGCCAACGGGGGCAGCATCCAGATCGCCAGCGGCATGGCAACCGTAGCCAGCGCCTACGTCGAGATGAACCTCGTCGCGGGCTACCAGGCCGGCGTGGACGTTGACATCAACGACGGCGTCGCCGACCTCGTCAGCTTCACGCAGGGCCAGTCGCGCCCCGTCATCGTCTTAGTCAACGTCAATGCGGCCGCCCCCGCGGGCAGCATCATCAACGTCCGCCTTGGCGACGCTAACGACGCCTCACCTTACGACAACGAGCCCGTGGACGGGACCGTCGCCAACGAAGTCCGCACGGAGTCGAACGCCTCCGTCAACGGACGGCGTGAGGCGCGCGGCGACCGCAGCGCCACGGTCGAGAACGACGCGCAGCTCACGCTCTCGCTGACCGCTCCGGCCGGCCCTGTGCCGCTCGCTTCCGACATCACTTACGTCTGGCAGCTCTGCAACACGGGCTCGCGCGCGGCTTCGTCAGTGACGCTGACGAACGCGCCGGCCGGCTCGCAGACGGGCGTCTTCGTCTTCGCGCCCGTGCCCGCTGGCACAGCGCTCAAGCTACCGCAGGTCTTCCCGGCGGGCACGCTCTACTCGGCCTCGCCCGTGACGGACAATCCCATCACGACCGCGACGTGGGTGGCTGTTCCCCCGGCCAATACGACGCGCGTCGCCTTTAACGTGGGCGCGTCGCTCGCCGCCACCGTGTGCAGCGCCAATCTCAACATGGACGTGACCATCACGACTACGGACGCGACCAACCCGATTACGAATCAGGGTAACGCCTACGCGAACAACTCCGTCAGCGCGCAGATCACGGCCACGTCGCCGCTCAGGACGACGCTGCTCCAAATCCTTGGCAACGTGCTCAACGGCCCACAGGGCGCTCCCGGTGCAATCAACAACACGAACAACGACGATTTCACCAACAAGAGCGTCTCGACGGGTATCGCGGGCATCGCGCCCGGCGGTAACACTACCGCGCCGGGCTCCGTGAGCTTCACGAACACCATCCAGAACTCTGGGAACGCCAACGACAGCTACACGCTGACCGTGCAATCGTTCCCGGCCGGCGCCACCGTCATCGTCACGGTCGGCGGCGTCCCGACGACTGTCGTCAACAACGGCGTCGCCACGGGTAACGCGATCCCGGCTCTGGCCGTGAACTTTGGAGCGACGGCCAACTATCAGGTCGCTGTCACGCTGCCCACGGGCAAGACCGTCCTGACCGGCTACGACACGGTGCTGCGCGCCACGTCCGCCAACACCAACACCCAGTGGAACGAGACGATTGATCGCGTTTACACGGGCTTCATCCAGTTGACCAAGGCGGCGACCGTCAGCAACGCGACGGGCGTCGGCGGCGCAACCGACCCGGTGCCTGGGGCCGTGATCACTTACACGATCACGTACCTGAACGTGTCGAGCGCGCCGGCTGGCAGCGGCGTCGGCAACGTCACGCTGACGGCGACCAACATCGTCATCAGCGAGGACGGCGCGGCCGCTCCCAACAACTGGGCCACCTACACGACGATGGTGCTGGGGCCGCCGGCGGGGAACAACCCGGCCGACAGCAACGGCGGAACAATCGTTGACGGAAGTACGAACGGCGCAGTCACGGCCGTGACCACTTTCCTCAAGGACACCATCGCCTCGCTCGCGGCGCAACAGTCTGGCACGTTCACCTTCAAGCGCCAGATTAACTAGCGCCCCGTAACGAACGGACGCGGTCCGGCCGGCCGCGCCGGGTGGGTGAATTGCCCCGCCCGCCCAAGCCGGCCGGCCGGACCGCGAACCGAAAACCAGGAGTCAGGAGTCAGAAGTCAGGAGTCAGAATAAAAGCAAGCTCGCCCCTCCTGATTTCTGGCCCACGGCCTCAGCAGCTTTCCTCCTGACTTCTGACTCCTGACTCCTGACTCCTGACTCCTAGCCCATGTCCCGTATCCTTCACAGGATCGTCGCCGCCGCAATTCTCGCCGCCATCGCCATCGCGTGGGCGGCCGGAGAAGCGGCGGCGCGCTCGTTTGAGGGCGTCGAGGGCGACGGAGGCTCGGCCGGGGTCGTCATCACCAACCGCGCCGAAGCGACTTACGACGACGCAGACGGCGTGAGCTTCTCCACCGTCTCGCCCACCATCTCGGTCACCATCAAGTCCATCTCTTCGCTCAAGGTCACCCCGGACGAGAGGGCGCCTTCGGCGAGCGTCGGCCCGCGCGAGACCGTGACGCGCGTCTTCCGCGTCTGCAACCTGGGCAACACGCCCGACCTCTACACCATCACGCGCGCCGAGGTAAACGACCCGGCCCACATCACGCGCCTCTACTTCGACGTGGACGCAAGCGGCACGCTGACCACGGGCGACCCTGTGGTCAACATCGGCGAGTCGCTCTCGCCGCGCATCGGGCCGGGCCTCTGCCTCAACGTGCTCGTGCTGCTTGAAACCAACGACGCGCCGGCGCACAGCAACCTGACCATACGGCTCGGCGCACGCTCGAACGTCGTCGGCGCGGTCAACGGGCGCGGCGAGGACGAGGGCGCGATCATCAACGCCGTCGGTACTGGCCCCCGCCTGACCTCGCCCACCGATGTCGGCTTGCCCCCGACCAAGCTCGTCAACGACAACCCGCAGGCCATCGTCAGCCCCGGGCTACAGTTCACTTACACCATCACGTTCCGCAACAGCGGCGACGTGACGGCGCGCGAGGTCGTCGTCGGCGACGACCTGCCCGCCGAGATCAGCTACGTCGCAGACTCGCTGCGCCTCGAAGATCGCGCGCTGACGGACGCCGAGGACGCGGACGAAGGCTCTTTACGCAACGGCGGCCGCCGCCTGGAAGTGCGGCTCAGCGAAGTCGCGCCCGATCAGGTCATCCGCCTCTCCTTCAAGGCGCGGCTGACGGGTAACGCGCCCGCGGGCGTCGGCGTCATCAACGGCGCTATGGTCACGGGCCAGAACGTCGTGCCGACTGAGAGCACTACGGCCGTCGTCGTCATAGACCCCTTCGGCGTGGTCTTTTCGGGGCGCGGCGGGGCCGCCTCGCCCATTCCGGCCGCGAGCGTCGCCATCCTGCTCGACCAATCGGGCGCGAACCCCTTGCAGATTCCCGCAGGGTTAGGCTTCGCCCCCAACACTGAGAACGTCAACCCCTACCCGTCGGACGGCCTGGGCCATTTCAGCTTCGCGCTCAGGCCAGACCAGTTGGGCACGCTCGACCAGCCGGCCCGCTACTTCATGAAGGTCACGGCGGGCGGCTACATCACGCGCATGTTGGAACTCTCCATGCGCCCGTCCGCGTCCGGCCTCTTCCAGATGTCCGTGCGCGCGCTCGACGGCCAGCCGCTCGCGCAGCCCGGCGGCTTCGAGCTGGTCAACGAAGAGATTCTGATTAACAACATCGCGGCCGTCGCGCTCAACATCCCCATGTTCGAGCAGCGCGGGCTCGAAATTAACAAGAACGTAGACAAGCCGCGCGCAGAGATTGGCGACGCGCTCACCTACCGCGTCGAGGTCAACAACCCCACGGCCTCGCCCATCCGCGACGTTCTGGTCCGCGACGTGTTGCCGGAGTCCTTCCACTATGCCGAAGGCACCGCGCGCCTGACACTGGGCTCCGCGCAAGCTGCGCCGATTGAGCCGGAGATTCGCGGCGCCGAACTGATTTTCCGCCTGGGCGAGCTGGCGCCGGGCACGCACGCGAGCATCCTCTACCGTGTCCGCATCGGCGCGAACGCGCACGAAGGCCGCCAGGAAAACCGCGCGTCCGCTTCGGGCCTCTACCTCTCCGGCGAGCGCACGGAGACGATGCCCGCCTCGGCCGGCGTGATGGTCGGCGGCGGCGCGTTCTCCACAAGACAGATACTTTTGGGCCGCGTCTACGAGGACGTGAACCGTAACGGCCAGTTCGACAAGGAAGACGAGCCGCTCGCGGGCGTGCGCCTTTATCTGAATTCGGGCCAGTCCGTCGTCACAGACTCGCAAGGGCTTTACAACTTCCCCTCCCTAGGCGACGGCCCGCAGGTCATCTCGCTCGACCCCATCAGCCTGCCCGCAGGCTATAGTCTGACCGACGGCGGCACAATCGCCGGCCGTAGCTGGGCGCGTCTCCTGCGCACGCCGCTCGGCGGAGGCTCACTGCTCCGCCAGAACTTCGCGCTCGTCAGAACCGATGGCGGACTCCGCCCGTCGGCGGCGTCGCAGGCCAGAGAGACGGACAAACCGGAAGAGCGCAAAGCCTCTGACGCCGTCAAGGCCAACTATGAAACTCCCGCGGGCGCGAGCGTCGTCAAGAGCGCCGCCGGAGCTTTGACAGAGGCCGCGGAGCCCACGGCCGCAGGCCAGTATGAACTGACGACGACCGAGACGCTTGAGGCGGTCGCGCCGGGCGCGGTGCGCATCCTGTCGCCGAAACCGGACGCGGTTGTCATGTCGCCCGCCATGCAGGTGGACGCGCGCGTCGCGCTCAACTGGACCGTCAAGCTCGAAGTCAACGGCTCACAGATTTCGGGCCAGAACATAGGCACGAGCCGGCTGGATCAGAAGAACAGCGTCTCGACCTTCACCTTCGTCGGCCTGACCTTGCGCGCCGGCCCGAACCGCGTGCGCGCCGTCGCCGTCAGCCCCGAAGGCGTCGAGCGCCAGTCCGAAGAGATCACGGTCATGGGCCGCGGCCCCGTCAAGCGGCTCGAAATTGTGCCAGAAGCCAAGGAGCTACAGGCGGGCGGCCGCGCGGCCGTGAGGTTCCGCGTCCGCGCCCTAGACGAGTGGAACAACCCCGCGCTCGACGATCAGGTGGCTGTCGAGACTTCGGCCGGCCACCTCCTGCGCGGGGGCCTGGCGAAGAATGAAAAGCCGCGCGACGACCAGCAGCGTGACGCCGTCGTCGAAGAGAACATACAGACGCAGAGCCAGGTCGTGCAGCTCGAAAACGGCGAGGCCGTTCTCAAGCTCGTCGGCTCCGGCGCTCCCGGCGACGCACAGCTTCACGCCATCGCGGGCCAGTCCGAAGCGCGCTCGTCTGTGCGTATCACCCCTGAGCTGCGGCCGACGATTATGGTGGGCCTGGCGGAAGTGTCCATCGGCAAGGCCGTCCCCGAAATCTCCCTGCGCGGCGAAGAGGGGAACGTCCGCAGCCGTCTGAGCTTCTTCTACAACGGGCGGCTCTGGGGCGACAACATGCTGACGCTGGCCTACGACAGCCAGCGCCCGATTAACCGCACGGCCGGCCGCGACCGCCTCTTCCAGTTAGACCCGCTCGACCGCGTCTACCCGCTCTTCGGCGATTCCTCGACGCGCTACGAGGCCGCGCAGTCGAACTCGAAGCTCTACGCGCGGATCGACCGCGGACGCAGCTACGTGATGTTCGGCGACCACGACGCGGACATGACGGAAGTACCGCTCGCGGGCTACGGGCGCAAGCTGACGGGCGTCAAGCTCCACCTCGAAAACTCGGACGGCGACTTCCTGACCTTGACGGGCGCGCGCCCCGACACGGCGTTTGCGCGCGACGTTTTCCCTGCCGGTTCCTTGAGCCTCCTGCGCCTGACGCACGCCGAGCTGCTCCCCGGCTCCGAGACCGTCACGCTCGAAGTGCGCGACCGCCGCAATCCCGAAATTATTCTCAGCCGCGAAACGCTCGTCCGCTCGCTCGACTACAACTTGAACCCCGCGAACGGCGAGCTGTTCCTGATGCGCTACGTCTCGACGTTCGACTACGCGCTCAACCTCGTGCAGATCGTCGTCACCTACGAGCACCGCGCCGAGGGCTTCTCGACCTCCGTCTACACGGGCCGCGCGCGGAAGAACTTTGCGGGGCTCGGCCTGCGCCTCGGCCTCTCGGCCGTCATGCAGCGCGACGCGGACTTCGGCAACTTCCTGCTCGCGGGCCTCGACGGCGAAAAGAGACTCCCGAACCGCGGCACTCTCCAGTTCGCCTACGCGCGCAGCCAGGGCGAGTACGGCGGCGCTGGCGCGAGCGCCTTCTCGCTCGCCGCGGAAGGTCACGACGGCGACGCCTACCAGTTAGAGCTGACGCAGCCCATCAACCTCTACGAGATGACGCTGAGCGCGCGCCACTCCTACGCCTCGCCCGGCTTCTTCAACCCGTTCGGCGCGACCGTCACGCCGGGCTCGCGCCGCAGCGAAGTCACCGTCCAGCTCAAGCCCTTCGCGAAATCCATCCTCCGCTTCGGCTTCATGAACGAGCGCAACCGGACGGCCAACGTGGACAACTCGCGCAACACCTTCTCGGCCGGCTGGGACCAGATCGTCGGTGAGCGCGTGCGCCTCCACCTCGGCTACGACCGCCGCAGCTTCACAGACTCAGACGCCACGCGCAACGTAGACTCGCAGCTCGTGACGGCCGGCGCGGAAGTGAAGCTGACGGACAAGCTCGAAATCTCCGTCAAGCGCGAGCAGAACCTGGGCGAGGCCGACCCGACCTACCCGAGCCAGACGACGCTCGCGGCGACCTACCAACTCAACAACACGACCCGCTTCTTCCTGACGCAGCGCCTGGCCTCCGCAGCGATCCGCCCCATCGGTGATGTCGCGCAGACTGGCTTCGCCTTTTCGGGCGCGCGCCGCGAGACGGCCATCGGCGTCGAGTCGCGCTTCGGCAAGTACACGAACCTGACGGGCCGCTACCAGCTTGAGAACGGGATCAACGGCACGGACAGCTTCGCCGTCATCGGCCTGCAAAACCGCCTGCCCATCAACAAAGAATTTTCATTGGAGCTGGGCTTCGAGCGCGGCTTCCACCTGGCGGGCGAGGGCGAAAGCTTCAACAGCGCGACCGTCGGCTTCGGCTGGACGCCGACCGCAGACTTCCGCGCCAACGCGCGCTACGAGTTCCGCGACCGCATGGGCTCCGGCCAGCTCTTCGGCCTCGGCGCGGCCGGACGCATCGGCGACGGCGTCACGACGATGGCGCGCCTACAGTTCACGCGCTCCAGCTTCGAGGGCCGCGGCAGCACGTCCCTCGAAGGCACGGCCGCGTTGGCGCTTCGCCCGCTCGAATCCGACCGCGCCGGCCTGCTCTTCAGCTACACACATCGCTCCATCAAGCAGGAAGGTTTGACCGGCCTGGGCTCCATCGAGGACCGCGTAGACTCGCTGGCCGCCGACGGCTACTACCAAGTCAATAAAGACCTGGAACTCTACGGCCGTTTCGCGCTCCGCTTCAACGCCAATAGCCAGGCCGACATGCCCTTCGTCTCGACCTTGACTTACCTGACGCAGGGGCGCGTCCAGTATCGCCTGACCCAGCGCTTCGACTGGGCCGGCGAGGCGCGCCTCCTGATGCAGCCCTCGTCTGCGACCTACCGCACGGTTTATGGAACGGAATTGGGCTTTTGGGCCGTTCCCGATCTGCGCCTCGGCGTCGGCTACAACTTTACGATGGCGGGCGAACCCGGCGACGCGAGCCTCGTCCCCGGCCGCCGCGGCTTCTACTTCACGCTCTCATCCAAGCTCTCTAACCTCTTCGACCTCTTCGGCACGAGCCGCGCCGGATTGCAGTCACAGGGCGGAGCGAACCAACAGGAGGATAAGGAGGAGAAGCGTTGAGGCTGCGAGCCACAATCAAGCTTCCCCTGCTCGTCATCGCCCTCATGTGCCTCAGTTCCGCCACGGCGCAAGCCTTCACGATTACCCGCACCTCGTCTCCGAAGTTCTACACGGACATCGGCGCGGGCCAGCGGGGCATGTACGTGGCGTACCAGATCACGAACAACACCGGAACCAGTTACGCGGATGTCTGGGTCGCCGCCGACACTTTCACGGGCGGGTCCGTCACGCTGGCGACGGGCGAGGACGGCCTCGTCCAGCTTGGCGCGATGGCTCCTGGGCAGATGAAGACAGCCTACTTCTACCTGCAAGCCACCACGAACACGGCGACGGACCAATCGCACACCGTCAGGGTCTACAACGGAAAGCCCCCGACGGGAACCCAGGTGGACAGCATGAGCTTCATCTTCACGGACGTCGAAGACACGATTCAGGCCAACGCCAACAAGATCACGACGACCGTGTCTGGGCCGAACCCGCCGGGGCTCGGCGGCATCGTGACCGTCCAGGTCACGGGCCACTCAGGCACCATCGGGAGCCAGAACCTTCTCTCCTTTACGCCCGCCTGCGGGCTGGACTGGGTTGCCAACAACTACCAGTTGATTTCGACGAGCGTCGTGCTCACGGGCGGCAACACGGGCACTTATAACGACCGTCTCTTCATCAGCGGCCTGTCTTCTTCTTCGGACACGGACTACGTCGTGACCTACAGTTTCCGCGCGCTGGGCGTGACCATCGCACCGCAGCGCGTCACGCCGATGGTCTACATCGCCAGCGGCACGAACATCAAGCACACGCAGGGCGACCCTGCGACCATCACGTCGCCGGTCAACTCGATCACGCTGGCGAAGCTCGCCAGCGTGTCACAGGTCTATGTCGGCGGGACCGTCACCTACACCCTGCGCCTCAACAACACCGGCGGGCCTTACGACGTGACCGTGGACGACCTCGTGGACACTCTGCCGGCGAGCCCCGGCAGCGCGACTTACGTCAACAACTCTTCGACCTATAACGGCGCAGCCATCGGCAACCCGACTATCTCCGGCTCGACGCTGACGTGGGCCGGAACTTTCACCGTCCCGGCCGGTACGACCCGCGACCTGACTTTCCAGGCCACCTTCCCCAACACGGCCGGGACCTACACCAACCGCGCCGTCGCCCACGTCGGCAGCATCCAGATTGACACGACGTTGAGCACGAGCGACAACTCGCCGGCCAGCGTCAACACGTCGGTCGTCGGCTACCCAGACCTGACCATCGCCAAGAGCCACACAGGCAACTTCACGCAGGGGCAGACCGGGGCCACGTACACCATCACCGTGACCAACTCGGGCGGCAGCTCGACGGTCGGCACGGTGACGGTCACAGACACCCTGCCCGCGAGTCTCACTTACGTGCCCGCCACGATCCCCGGCTGGAGTTGCAGCGCCGCGGGCCAGGTCATCACCTGCACGAGCAGCAACGTTGTGGCTGCTGGCGCGGCCTTCCCCGCGCTGACGCTGACCGTCAACGTCTCAGCAACCGCCCCGGCGAGCGTCACCAACAACGTGTCTGTGTCAGGCGGCGGCGAGACGAACACCGGCAATAACTCCGCGTCGGACGCGACGACGATCAACCAGATCGCCGACATGACCATCGCCAAGTCGCACACCGGCAACTTCACCCGCGGCTCGACCGGCACTTACTCCCTCACCGCCACCAACTCCGGCACAGGCGCGACCAGCGGCGTCGTCACCGTCACCGACACCTTGCCCGCGGGGCTCACGCCGACCGGCTGGTCGAGCACGCCCGGCTCCGGCTGGTCATGCAACATCGTCTCGCAGACCGTCACCTGCACCAACTCGAATGTGCGCAACGCGGGCGCGAGCTACCCAATCATCAGCATCACAGTCGCGGTCGCACAGAACGCCGCGTCCAGTGTCACCAACACAGCCACCGTCTCCGGCGGCGGCCAGGTCGTCACCGCCAACGACTCGGCCTCTGACCCGACCACCATCGTCTCCAGCTCCGACCTCAGCCTCACCAAAGTCACCACCAGCCCCGGCTCCGGCGTCGGCTCCAACGCCACCTTCACCATCACAGTCTCCAACGCCGGCCCGACCAACGCCACCGGCGTTGCTGTCCGCGACCAACTCCCCGCAGGGTTGACTTTCATCTCTTCGACGCCAAGCGTCGGCAGCTACAACAGCGGGACGGGCATCTGGACAGTGGGCAACCTGGCCAGCGGCGCGAGCGCGACGTTGCAGCTCGTGGCGCGCATTGATGCGCTGGGATCCATCACCAACACGGCTCAGGTCTCGGCGGCCAACGAGCCCGACCCGGACTCGACGCCCAATAACAGCGTCGCCTCAGAGGACGACCAGGCCAGTTCCAGCCTCTCGACCTCACCGCCCAACGTCTCGTTGTGCAAGACCATCCAGGGACAGCCCTGCCCGCCGCCGGCCATCACGGGGCTGCCTGGCAGCGACCTCAGCTACGTCATCACGTTCACGAACACGGGCGGCTCGGCGGCCTCCAGTTTCGTCATCACGGACCCCATCCCCGCCAACACTGATTTCAAGGTCGGTGCGCTGACGAGCAACCTCGGCTCGACGAGCCTTTCGCTGACGCTCGTCATCCCGAACGACCGGATCACCTACTCGAACAACGGCGGGGCGACGTGGACGTACACGCCCGCGAGTGGCGCGGGTGGCGCGCCCGCCGGCTACGACCGCAACGTCACGCACATACGGTGGGGTTTCGTCGGCAATCTCTCACAGACCGCCCCCAACAACACCGGCAACGCCGGCTTCATCGTCCGCATACGGTGAACACTCTCGAAGGATTCGTGCTCTTTAATCTTACGGAAAGAAGTTGATAATGGAGCGACACGCAGAAGACTGACGAAGCTCTTGACTAAAGGGAAGGCCGAGACTTGAAACGCGAAGCACGCACAAGCCCGAGACACACGCTCACGCGCAACCTGGCGCGCGGCGCGTCGTCCCGTGTGCGCCTGCGGTGCGCGCTGTTCGCGGCTTTCGTCCTGCTCGCGCTCGCGCCCGCAGCCTCCGCGCAGACCTCCGTCTACCACATACGTGGCAACTTAAGCGCGGGAAGCAACAACATCTGGCACATTAATCTGACGACGGGCGTCGAGACGGTCGTCTACACGGGCTACCCCGGCGGCAACGCCGCCACGCTCGCGCAGCGCCCCTCCGACGGGATGCTCTTCTACGTCATCAACGACGGGTCGGGCGTGAACGGCGCGGTCTACCGCTTCAACCCCGCGACGCCCTCGGTCGCGCCCGTCCTGCTCGGCAACATAGGCCCCTCGACCTCTGGCGGCGATGTCGGGAGCGGCTTCCGCATGGCCTTCAACGCCGCGGGCACGCTCTACTACATGCCGGGCGGCGGCGCGGCCGACAACAACACGCTCTACACCGTCAACCAGACGACGGGGCGCGCCACGTCCGTCGCCACCATCACCGGCACGAGCAGCGGCGGCGACATGGCCTTCAACGGCAACACGCTCTACATCATCAACCAGAACCGGCAGCTCTACACGGCGAGCACCGCGGGCGGCGCGGCCACACTCGTCGGCACGGTCACCTTCCCCGGCGGCGCGACCCCCGCCACGCTCGGCCTCGGCTTTGACGGCACACGCACCCTCATACAGACGCAGAGCCCGTCGAACATCTACTCCATCACGCTGCCCTCGCTCTCGGCCACGCTCCTGGACAGCCTCGGCGGCGGCACGACCGCGACGGGCGACCTCTCGACGGCCATCGTCCCCGCGCCCTCGCTCTCCGTCACCAAGACCGACGGCGTCGCGACCACCTATCAGGGCGCGAGTCTCACCTACACTGTCGTCGTCACCAACAGCGGGACTTACACCGTAACCGGCACCGTCACAGACACTATCCCCGCCGGGCTGACCGGCGCGACGTGGACGTGCGCGGCCTCCGCGGGCTCGTCCTGCGCGGCCGCTTCGGGCAGCGGCAACATCAGCACGAGCGCCACACTCGAACCGGGCGACACGGCCACCTACACCATTACCGCCACGGTCACGGCCTCTTCGGGTTCCATCGCCAACACGGCCACGGTCGCGCCCCCCTCCTGGATGACGGACGCGTCGCCCGCGAACAACACGGCCACAGACACCGACACGGTCGTCGCCGCCGCGGACCTCTCGATTACGAAGACCACCGCGAGCACGTTTATCGTCGGCTCCAACGCGAGCTACACGCTCACGGCGCGCAACAACGGGCCGCAGTCGGCCGCGGGCACTATCACGGTCAGCGACACCCTGCCCGCGGGACTCACATACGTCTCCGCGACGGGCACGGGCTGGACTTGCTCGAACTCTAGCGGAACTGTCACCTGCACGCGCGCGGGGCCTGTGACGAGCGGGACGACGCTGCCAGCCATCACGCTGACCGTCGCCGTCGGCGCGGCCGCGGTTCCGAGCGTCACGAACACCGCGACCGTCGCGTCGAACACGACCTTCGACCCAGACGCGACGGACAACAGCAGCAGCGTGACGAGCGGCGTGGCCCTCCCGGCCGACCTGACCATCGCCAAGAGCCACACAGGCAACTTCACGCAGGGGCAGACCGGGGCCACGTACACCATCACCGTGACCAACTCGGGCGGTACCGCGACGAGCGGCGTGGTGACTGTTACAGACACCCTGCCCGCGAGCCTGACCTCTGCGGTCGGGAGCGGGACCGGCTGGACGTGCAACACTGCGGGTCAAACGGTGACCTGCACGCGCTCCGACGCCCTCGCGCCAGCCGCGAGCTATCCCGCGATTACGATCACGGTCAACGTCTCAGCAACCGCCCCGGCGAGCGTGACAAACACGGCCACAGTCTCTGGCGGCGGCCAGACCAACACGGCCAACGACTCCGCCAGCGACCCGACGACGATCAACCAGATTGCCGACATGACCATCGCCAAGTCGCACACCGGCAACTTCACCCGCGGCTCGACCGGAACCTACTCCATCACCGCCACCAACTCCGGCACGGGCGCGACCAGCGGCGTCGTCACCGTCACCGACACCTTGCCCGCGGGGCTCACGCCCACGACCGCCATCGGCACGGGCTGGACCTGCAACATCGCCGCGCAAGTTGTCACCTGCACGCGCTCCAACGCCCTCGCCTCCGGCCAGAGCTACCCGGCTATCACGGTCACAGTCGCGGTCGCACAGAACGCCGCGTCCAGTGTCACCAACACAGCCACAGTCTCCGGCGGCGGCCAGGTCGTCACCGCCAACGACTCGGCCTCTGACCCGACCACCATCGTCTCCAGCTCCGACCTCAGCCTCACCAAAGTCACCACCAGCCCCGGCTCCGGCGTCGGCTCCAACGCCACCTTCACCATCACAGTCTCCAACGCCGGCCCGACCAACGCCACCGGCGTTGCTGTCCGCGACCAACTCCCCGCAGGGTTGACTTTCATCTCTTCGACGCCAAGCGTCGGCAGCTACAACAGCGGGACGGGCATCTGGACAGTGGGCAACCTGGCCAGCGGCGCGAGCGCGACGTTGCAGCTCGTGGCGCGCATTGATGCGCTGGGATCCATCACCAACACGGCTCAGGTCTCGGCGGCCAACGAGCCAGACCCGGACTCGACGCCCAATAACAGCATCGCCTCAGAGGACGACCAGGCCAGTTCCAGCCTCTCAACCTCACCGCCCAACGTCTCGTTGTGCAAGACCATCCAGGGGCAGCCCTGCCCGCCGCCGGCCATCACGGGGCTGCCTGGCAGCGACCTCAGCTACGTCATCACGTTCACGAACACGGGCGGCTCGGCGGCCTCCAGTTTCGTCATCACGGACCCCATCCCGGCCAACACTGATTTTAAGGTCGGCTCTGTCACCAACAGCCTGGGCACGACGGGCCTGAGCGTCACGGTCACCTACTCGAACAACGGCGGGACGACGTGGGTGTACGTGCCCGTGAGCGGCGCGGGTGGCGCGCCCGCCGGCTACGACCGCAGCGTCACACACGTCCGTTGGAGTTTCGTCGGCAATCTCTCACAGACCGCCCCTAACAACACTGGCAACGTCGGCTTCACCGTGCGGATACGATAGAGCAGGAGTCAGAAGTCAGAAGTCAGGAGTCAGGAGAAAAGCAGTTCGTGCCTTTCATTCTGACTTCTGTATTCTGACTCCTGACTCCTGTTATAGTACCCGCATCATGTCAAGCGGGGATTCAAGGCGGTTAAGCGACCTCACGCTGGGCGAGGCCAAGCGTGTCTTGGTCTACGGCGTGGCGCTCGTGCTCGCCGTCGTGCTCTTCTTCATGCTCGTTGGCAAGGTGCTGGTCGCGCTGCTGCTCGGCATCGTGGCGGGCGTCTACCTCCTGCCCGTGCAGGAGTGGCTCGAAGTCCACCTCCGGCGTCGCGCCGGCAGCGCGCTCATCACCATCGCGCTCATCGTCATCCCACTCGTCGGGCTCACAGCCTTCGCCTGGCACGAGCTGTCCGCCTACTCGAACCACGTCTTCGAGCAGCGCGATGCAATCATCAACTCCATCAGCGACGCGCTCTCGCGCTACCTGCCTGTCGAGCGCGAGGGCACGCGCGTCAGCCTCCAGGCCGTGTTCGCGGAGGGCGTGACGCGCTCGGCCGAGCTGATTAAATCTTTACGCGACCGCGCGCCGCTCTTGCTCGCCTCCTTCACGCTCTTCTTCTTCACGGTCTACTACGTCCTCACGCACCGCGTCCGCATTGCCTCGTACCTGAAGGTGCGCGTGCCGGGCGAGTACCTGCCGTTCTACGAGAAGCTGGCGGCCAACATAGGGGGCGCTTTGCGAGGCGCGCTGCGCGCCGTCTTCATAGACCAGTCGCTCAAGGCGCTCGTCATCATCGTGCTCAACCTCGTCTTCGGCGTCCCGCTGGCGATCGTCTTAGGGCTCGTGACTTTCCTGACGGGCTTCTTCCCGCTCTTGGGCGAGTGGGCCATCTACATTCCCATCTCGATCTACCTCTTCGTCTTCCGCGCAGACCCCGTGGCCGCGGGCATCTACCTCGCCATCGGCATCAGCATGACGCTCGGCTCATCCTTGCTTCTGCGGCCGAAGCTGGCGAGCGCGAGTGCGCGGCGCTTCAACTTTTACTGGATGCTGGTGGCGCTGGTGGCGGGCGTCTACGTCTTCGGCGTCGCGGGCGTCGTCCTCGGCCCGGTCATCCTGGGCTTCGTCAAGGCTGTGGCGGACACACTGTTCGGCGACGTGCGCTACGAGACCTCGCTCTTGAAGGAGGAGGTCGCGCAGCAGCGCGAGGAGGCGGCCGACTAAAAAAGATTGACTCGCCGCCCGCGCGTGGCATATTGTCAGGGCAATCACGCCCTCGCAGGCTGAACGGTTATTTCCAGGACACAGGCTCAGAACCGATCAGGCGCAGAGCCACTGCCTCAGGCTTTCTTTATTTCGGAAGGCGGCGAAGATGGGCACAAAACCGATGGTGTTTCCCCTGGACGCCTACGGACGCGTATACGTTCTACACGACGAAGCGGACGAGCCCGTCTGCACCGGCTCGCGCGAGACCTGCTACCGCCTGCTCGAATTGATGCTCGAAGCCAAGAAGCGCGCCGACGAAGTGGAACACAGGATCGCCGAATCCTCAGAGCCCGCGCCTCGCGTCGCCACGGCCTCCGCCTCTCTCTAAATCAACCTACATTTTATTAATCTTCAGCCCGGAGCCTAAGGCAGCGCGCTCCCTTGTGTCAGACTACTATAGGGGTCTGCCTGAAGTTGTAATTTATCAGAAGCCATCCTAGCGAAAGTCTGTTACTGCTCAGGGATAATGTCGCTTCACTGCTCAGCGATAATGTCGCATGGCAAGATTATCGCACCTTACCATAAAGCCAGCCTCGGCGGCGCGCGTCAGCCTGCGGGTCCGGGTCTGTGCTTGACACCACATGAGGACGAGCGATAGCTCCGGCTGCTGGCTGCGGTGCCGTTGCTCGCACTTCACGATGCATTACCCGGCGCGCTCCGTCGTAGATCGAGAGCTGACCTTCCGGCGTGACATGGACCTCGACCTTCTTCATGACCAGGCTTGGCTCGTGCTTCTCCGGGACAAGCTGCAAGACTTGTCCCAGCCACGTGATCGTGTGGTCACGCCGCACCTGCCTGCTCTCACAGGTCGAGAAGTGATAGTCCAGGTCTGTCTCTTCAGGCAGACTTCGCCAGGCCCTCTCGGCCTCCCGTGGAAGATGTCCGAAGCGGGCGTTGTAAGACTCAATGAAAGCCGGCAAGAAGCGGTTGGCCTCTTCAAGGGTGCTGATGACGGCGAGGCGCAACTCCTTGGTCAGCCGATCTTGGAGGGTGCGCCAGAGCCGCTCGATTCGCCCCTTAGCCTGTGGCGAGAGGGCTGCGATGGAGGTGATGCCGAGGGCGGCGACCACACGCTGGAACTGGCTCATCGGGGGGCGACCCGCCAGCTCATCCTCAAGCGATGGCTCTTTGGGGGAGCGCAGGATAGTGTGGCGGTCGTGATAGAGCAGGTGCGGCAGACCGTAACCGGTGGCAATCGAGCGCAACATGATGAGGTATCCGGCTTGGTCTTCCGTCGGACGGAAAGAGGCGTAGATGATCTTCCCCGTCGCGTCATCAATGGCGGCGGCCAGCGCCATCCGCGGGGCACGACTCTCCAGCCAGTCAAAGGGCGTGGCATCGATCTGGAGCATCATGCCCTCGGAGCCTTTGCGTTCGCGCCGCTGTCGTTTGACCTCTGGGCGGGAGCGCGGCTGGCTGCGCAGACCCTCTAAGTGCAAGAGGCGCGAGAGGGTCGAGCGCGGGAGACGAATCTCTTCGTGACGGGCGAGCAGGTCACAGAGGTGCGAGATGTTGAAGTCGTGATACTTGCCTTGCGGCCCGCAGAGGGCGCGCAGGCACTCGACCAGTTTGGCGTCGGTGCGGTTGGCAGGCGCTCGCCCCTGATTGCCATGCACGACACAAGAGATGCCCCCAGTGAGAAACCGATGACGCAAGCGTTGAACTTGACGGGGGCTGACGCGCAGCAGTTCTGAAGCGTCCGCAGTCGAGAGCTTGCCTGCGATGAGTTGGGTCAGAATCTCGGCGCGACGAAGTTGTGGTGTGCTCAATGTCAGTGTCCTCATACCGCAGAGTATGAGCGACATTATCGCTGAGCAGTTAGGTGCGACTTTTTCCCTGAGCAGCTACACCATCCTAGCGAAAGTCTTGACAATCATTCCGGGCGTGCATATCTTGCTCACGCCTTATTGCTCACAACCCTACCGAAGATGTAAGACTCTCTTCGTTCGGGAGGCTCACTACTAAGTCCTCGTGCTTCATTTTACCGGCCCAAGTCTATGCGCATCCTCTTCAAAGATTTCTTCGCCGACTTCAGCAGGCAGAAGTTATTTTTCCTCATTTTCATTTTCGCGATCTGCGCCATCCTGCTCTCCTTATGGCTGGGGGGCTTCACGGCCACCGCCGTGATTGTAGTCCCGGCGATACTTTCGATACTGCAACTCACGAAAGAGGTGTGGACACCGGAGGGCGGGGGCAAGTCTAAGATCGGCATGGCCTCCCTCGGCGTGGCGGTCTTGGCCGTCGTCCTGAACAACAAGTGGCGACCGTACGTTGATTCACTACTGGAGCCCCTTTATGACAAGTACCCGTCCCTGAAAGACAAACTCCCCGCGGACTCACCTTCCATCGCGGTTCTTGTGTTTCTGGTTGTAGTAATTCTGATCGTGAATTACTTCGCGCGGGACAAGTCCGCGATGAAGGAACACCCGACGCCGATTGATAAAGAGTTTCCCGAAAAGGGCTACAAGCAGCACCTCAAATCATACGCTGGAATCCTGCTCGATGACCTCAACAAGATTGACCGTGAAACAAATTGGAGCGCCGAGGCTTTCACACCCCTGGATGCCGAGGTCGAAGTCCAGTCAGGGTCCCGGAGACTGAGAAAGCTCACAGACCTTCTGTCCGCCATCCGCTCGGATCACAAGAGCCGCGCTTTTCTAGTCTTGGGCGATCCCGGCTCAGGTAAGAGCGTGGCGCTCAGGAAACTGTGCCGCGACCTGCTCGGGGAGGTCGAGGCGACCGGCAAGCTGCCGATTTACGTCAACCTGCGAGAGTGGGAGACACAGTCGCCGTGGACTGAGGACAACCCACCGACGGCCGAGGCGCTTTACAACTTCGTCTTAAATAACCTTCGGGGGCGCGGTGACGTCTTCGCCAACGAGTTTCTGGACAAGTACTTTAAGCTGGACTTTATCCATTTTTGATCTTTGAAAAGAAAACGCAGGGCGCGTAAGCTGCTGACCGTTTCGACCAAGAAAAAGTCAGTGGAGGCTCACCATGCCCTGCGAGTTTATGGCCCTGATGGTAGCATTCGCGCCCCTCTTCTCCAAGCCTGTTTTCCAGCACGCTCAGCTCTTGCTCATGGGCGCGATCCTTGCTCCGCGAAAGCGCACCGTCACTTCCGTCCTGCGCGTCATGGGCAAAAGTCAGGAGAAGCACTTTCAGAACTATCATCGCGTCCTGAGTCGCGCTGTCTGGTCTACGCTGTCTGCCAGTCGCCTCTTGCTTTGGCTGCTGCTGACGGCATTTGCGCCCGCTGGAGTGCTGGTGCTGGGACTCGACGACACTATTGAAAGACGGCGCGGCGACCAGATCAAGGCCAAAGGCATTTACCGTGACCCGGTGCGCTCCAGTCATTCGCATTTCGTCAAGGCGAGCGGTTTGCGTTGGCTCTCCTTGATGCTCCTGGTCGAGATTCCGTGGGCTGGTCGTGTTTGGGCGCTCCCCTTTCTGACCGCGCTGTGCCCATCTGAGCGTTACCACAAAGAGCGCGGACGCAGGCATCAGAAGTTGACCGAGCGCGCTCGCCAGATGCTGCTGTTGGTCAAGCGATGGTTGCCCGAGCGCGAAGTGGTAGTCGTCGCCGACAGCAGTTTTGCTGCTCTTGAGTTGTTGGAGGCCGTGCGCCAGCAGGTCTGTCTCATCACCCGCTTGCGGCTCGATGCCGCGCTTTATGAACCGGCGTCTGAGAGAAAGCGAACTCAGATGGGGCGACCGCGCAAGAAAGGCAGGCGTCTGCCGACTTTGAAGCAAGTAGCCGCTGCCCCAAAGACTCGCTGGCAACAACTGAGAGTCCGCGCGTGGTATGGTGCAGGCGAGCGCCAAGTGGAAGTCGTCTCTGGGACATGCGTCTGGTATCACGCTGGCATGCCCGCCGTTCCAATCCGCTGGGTGCTGGTGCGTGACCCTGTGGGTAAGTTCGAGACGCAAGCTCTGCTCTCGACGAAACTGGAGGCTGAGCCGCAACAGATACTTGAATGGTTCGTCTTGCGTTGGACGGTAGAGGTCACCTTCGAGGAGGTGCGCGCGCATCTGGGAGTCGAGACGCAACGTCAGTGGTCTGAGAAAGCGATTGCGCGCACGACACCCTGCTTGTTGGGCTTGTACTCGTTGACGGCGTTGCTGGCGGCCAGCCTGCTCAAGCAGCGAGCAGTCCCAGTCCGGCGCGCGGCATGGTATGGCAAACAGAGTGCGACTTTCTCGGACACGATTGCCTGGGTACGGCGATGGTTGTGGTCGCATCAACATTTTCAGATGTCGAAAACGGACTCTGACATGATAAAAGTCCCGCGCTCATTAGTGGAGCGGCTCACAGAAACGCTCTGCTATGCAGCGTAGATGGATAAAGTCCAGCTTTAAGAAGATGTTCGAGAACGGCAGACTCTTCATCGTTCTCGATTCCTTCGACGAGATTCCCGCCGTGCTCGACGTGTCAGAGGGCTCTTGGCTGATCGAGGCGCTGTCGGACGTGATCTACAAGTTTCTCGCCGGCGCTCACGAGTCGAGGGGGATTCTGGCCTCCAGGATTTTCAGGAGACCCACCGATGCGTTTGCTGCTAAGACGACCCTGGAGATTCGCCCTTTCACCGAGGCCAAGATCGTTGAGACCCTCAGGAAGTCGCTGTTTTTTGACGAGTCCCTGTTAAACCTCCTCTTCAACGAACGGCTCGAATTCGTCCCCATCGCCAGGAACCCGTTCACGGCTGCGCTGATCTCAAGCTACGCCAAGGAGCACAACAACACGCTCCCGCCGAACCAGGCGGAACTTTATTCGAGTTACATCCAACGCAGGCTGGCATTGTGCGACGAGAAGATTAAATCCAAACGCCTGACCGAGCGGGAGGTTCTGGACTGCGCGACGGAGATCGCTGACGTGATGCTGACCACCGAAACGTTCGGCCTCGAAGCGCCGATACACGACCTGTCCGCAAAACTTCCGAACCACGCGGTGCGCGAGGTGATTGACATTCTGAAATATGCCCGCCTGGGCAGGCTGGGGGGAGGCGACAACCAAAGATTCAGCTTCGTGCACCGCCGCTTCAACGAATACTTCGTCGTCAAGAAGCTGAAGGCGTTTCCCGACCGTGTCCCGAAAGACGCCATCCCCACGGACTCCAGGTGGCGCGACGCCCTCGTCCTATATTGCGAGATCGCCGACGAAGACCAGGCCCGCGAGATCGCGGAGTTCTGCTGGTCCGAAGTCCGAAAGATCACGCCCAATTATGTCGGCGTGAGTGACCCACAGTATTTGCGCTCTGTTCACTGCCTGCGCTTTCTCAACGACGCCTTCCGAACTCGCCTCGAATGCGTTGACGGTTTTCGCAATAAGTTGGGGGAGTACATCATGAAGCAGGTCGCGAAAGAAGGTGACCTGATCTCCAAGAAGATAGCTGTGGAAGCGGTAGGACTCTTGAAGGAGAAGAACATGGATGCCATTCTCATCAAGGCGCTGGACATCGGCAACCCCTGGATTACCGAGACCGCCCTGAAGTCCTGCCGCTATCTGCCGAGGTTGAGCGCTGGTTTGGAGAGAAGGATCAGGATGTACATCGAGATAATTGACCCCTGGAGCTTTATCAAGCGCCCCAGAGAGGTCATTTTCTCATTCAGTCTCTCGAACGCGTTCCAGAAGGTAAGACGGATTTGCATCTGGAGGGCAATTGCTTCTTACAGCACTCTTGCCGTGGCTATAATGATCGGGTTGCTCCGCCCCTTTTGGTTTCCGATTTTCCTGGCTGCATACTTAATAACTAGGTTATCCCCATCTCTCTTCAAGCGGGGAACCTTCAAGGCTTTTATATCCTCCCACAGAGTCTTGTTCCCGCTCACTCTGCTGTGGGGTTTAAGTCTCCTCTTAAATGCGGCCAAGTATGATAAGTTACCACTACAGAGCAAGCCCATAATTCATGTCAGCCTGTTGCCTTATAGCAAGCCCATAGGGATAGCCATCTTTTTGTTTATAGTCATATTCACCATCCCCTGGTATCGCATGCGACCGTCCGATTTGAAGCCTAGGGACTTATTTAATGAGACGCTGCTGCCGTTAATATACGTGCTTCTTTCGCTTGCCGCCCTGAGCGGTCTTCTCTATGTCTTCAGTCTGATAGCCCCCACAGCTATTTGGATCCTGCTAGCCATTCTGATTTTCTTGTCAAACATTGTCCTAATAATCTACTGGCTTGTCAGGATTGTTATCTCCACTAAGAACTGGCTTATGGATTACATGAGTTACAGGACTCTTGTAAAAAAACGCTTTCCCGAGCGGAGACAGATAGGCGAAGCCTTCGATGAATTCCGCACCGCTTTTTGGAGATTAAGGTTCGTCAGGTTTTTGCAGAGTATGAGGCTGAAACCTATAGGCACGTGGCCCCTCGGCAGCGTTCCTAATATTGAGGACGATAAGGCCAGCACCCTGCTCGCGAGACTGGAGGAAGGGTGGCTCGGCTTGGGCAGGTAAGCTCCACGCTTCACTCGCGCCCATCAAATCCAGCCGTTTCCTACCCCGGAGGCCAACTCAAGCGCCGCCCGCCGATGACGTGCAGGTGTAGGTGGAAGACCGACTGGCCCGCGCCCGCGCCCGTGTTGATGACGGTGCGGTAGCCGCCCTCGGACAAGTCCAGTTCGTTGGCGACGCGCGCGGCGACTCTCAGGAGGTGGCCGAGCAGCGCCTCGTCCGAGCGCGCGGCCTCGTCCAGAGATTCCAGGTGGTCGCGCGGGATGACCAGGAGGTGGACGGGCGCCTGCGGGTTAATGTCGCGGAACGCGATGGCGCGCTCGTCCTGGTGGACGACGTCTGCGGGAATCTCGCCCGCCACGATGCGGCAGAAAAGGCAGTCCATAAGTGGTGTCGGGTGACGTGTGACAAGTTCGATGCAACGAGCGCTAAGCACAATAGCTCTTTACTCGTCACTTGTCACTGCTTTTCTGAGCGGCCCTGTGACGGACTCGCGCAGGCGCTCTATGTCTGCCCCGACGGCGTTGAGCTTGTCCTCAATCTTCTCGTAGCCGCGGTCTATGTGATAGACGCGGTCGATGATCGTCTCGCCCTCGGCAGCCAGGGCGGCGAGGACGAGCGAGGCAGAGGCGCGCAGGTCCGAAGCCTGCACGCGCGCGCCCGCGAGCCTTGTGGCGCCATCGACCGTGGCCGTGCTCCCCTCTATGTGTATGTGCGCGCCCATGCGCTGCATCTCGGAGGCGTGCATGAAGCGGTTCTCGAAGATGGTCTCGGTGATGACGGAGCGGCCCTCGGCCTGCGTCATCAGCGCCATGTACTGCGCCTGCATGTCCGTGGGAAAGCGCGGGTGCGGCTCGGTCGTCACGTCGCTCCCGACGAGCCCTTTCTCGCAGCAGCGCACCCGCAGGGTGCTCTGGTTCATCTCCTCTATCTCGACGCCGACCTGGCGCAGCTTGCTGATGACAATCGCGGAATCGTCTGGCCGGCAGCCCTTGATCTCAAGCTCGCCGCCCGTGATGGCCGCGGCGACCATGAAGGTGCCCGTCTCTATGCGGTCCGGGATGATGGTGTGCTCCGCGCCGCCGAGCGACTCGACGCCGACGATGCGGATGGTCGGCGTGCCCGCGCCGCGCACGCGCGCGCCCATCTTGTTCAACAGCTCTGCGAGGTCGGAAATCTCCGGCTCGCGCGCGGCGTTGTGCAGGATTGTTTCACCTTCGGCGAGTGTGGCCGCCATCATCAGATTTTCCGTGCCCGTCACCGTCACCTTCTCGAAGTGGACTTCCGCGCCGCGCAAGCGCCCGCGTTCTGGCGCGCGCGCCACCACGTCGCCCGCTTCGAGGCTGACGGTCGCGCCGAGGTGCTGAAAGCCCGCGAGGTGCAGGTCAATCGGGCGTGTGCCAATGGCACAGCCGCCCGGCAGCGAGACGCGCGCCTTGCCGAAGCGCGCGAGCAGCGGTCCGAGCGCGAGGACACTGGCGCGCATCGTCTTAACCAGCTCGTAAGGGGCCTCGAACAGCTCGACGTGGTCGGCCGTAATCTTGTGCGTGCGCAGTTCGGGCGTAAGCACGGTCGCGCCTATGTCTTCGAGGAGCCTGCGCTGCGTGATGATGTCGCGCGCATAGGGCAGGTTGTGGAGCGTGACGGTCTCGCCCGTCAGGAGCGCGGCGGCCATGCACGGCAGCGCGGAATTTTTAGCGCCGCTCACCTTGACGCGCCCGCGCAGGGGCCGCCCGCCGGTGATTCTGAATTTATCCATAGCGGGAGAGGATAGAGGAAAACCGCCAAAGGTGGAAGGCCCCAGGTGCCAGCGAACGAGGTTTTGCAGCCGGGCGCCGTGGAGGGGGAATTATAGCGGCATCAAGAATCCAGCGGCTTGATGAACGGTGATGCGGCTTCCTCCAGGGTAGAATTCATCATATTATCCGCACATGAAGGTCAAGGAGGTTATAAGATTGCTCGAAGAGGATGGGTGGTACCTGGCGCGGACGAAAGGCAGCCATCGACAGTTGAAGCACCCGGCGAAACCGGGGACGGTTACGGTTTCAGGCTAACCGAGCGTTGAAGTGCCTCCGGGGACACTCAATAGTATCTTGAAGCAGGCGGGCTTAAAATAAGCGTGAGGTGTCAAGACTATGCGTTATGCTGTGATCATCGAAGAAGGTGAAAATAGTTTCGGGGCGTATGTGCCTGACCTGCCCGGCTGTGTCGCCGTAGGTGAAACCAGAGAAGAAGTATTGAAGTTGATCGAAGAGGCCATCGAATTCCATATAGAGGGTCTGCGGGAAGACGGGCAGTCTATTCCCGAGCCTTCTTCGAGCGTGGAATATGTCGGAGGACATGCGACCTACGAAATTTTGAGGGACGCTTCCGGGCGATGGGGTTGGCATTTGGTCGCTGCGGACGGTCGCGTCATCGTCACTTCGAGCGAACGTTATAAAACGCGGGGCGAGTGCATGGAAGCCATCGAGTTAGTTAAATCCTTATCGTTAGCGCCCGTCAAGGCGGCTTGATTAGCCGGCATGAGGCCGCTGTCGAACTTAGCAACTCGGGGCGACGTAATAGCGTCGGGGAGGTGACATCAGATGTACTGTTCGTCATGCGGCGTGGCAGTGGTGCCTGGCCTGAGTTACTGTAATCATTGCGGGGCGAGGTTGAGCGGGGGCAATGCGGACGTGGCCGCCAGGCAGGCAGAGCTGTTCCCGGACTCGCTCATCTGGGCGATAGTCTCCGTCTTTGTCGTCGGCATGGGGACGATCATCGGCCTGATGGCGATGCTCAAGCAACTGCTCGACCTCGGCCAGGGGATCGTCATCGCATTCGGCCTCCTCGGCTTCGCGCTGATGATCGCGGTCGAGAGCGTCTTCATCTACCTGCTGCTGAGTCGCAGGCGAACGGCCGCGAAAGAAGTGGGCGAAGGCGAGCGACCGGCTGGGCGCGCGACGAAGGAGCTGGACGCGGCGCGTGAGGCGCGCGCTCTGCCCGAGCCCGTGCCGAGCGTGACCGAGCAGACCACGCGCACTTTTGAGCCGGCCTACAGCGAGCGGAAACCGAAGTAACAAGTGTAATCTTCGGACGGCGAGGCGCGCGACACGCTCGTCGTCGAGGCCGGCGAGGCCGAGGGCGTTTACCTGGCCTCCTTCGACCTCCAAAGCCTTCGGTCTTACCGCGAGCGCGAGACCTGGGGCAACGCCTACCGCCGGCCGCGCCTCTACCGCGCGCTCGCCTCAGAGGAAGTGCTCCCGCCCTTTGTCCGCCGCGACGCGACGAGGTAACATTCCACTCAACCGAACAACTGGTTAGTTGAAGACAAGAGCGCGCGCGTCCGAAGCGCGGCGCTCATTCTCAGTGTGGGCGAGGGGGCGTTAATGGGTGTAGAAGCCAAAGGGTCTGGCGGGAAGGAATCGAGGCTCCCGTCCCCTCTGCGGGCGCTCAGGCACAGGAACTACAGGCTCTTCTTCGGCGGGCAGCTCATTTCGCTGACGGGCACTTGGATGCAGTCCGTCGCGCAGAGCTGGCTCGTCTACAAGCTGACGGGGTCGGCCGTGCTGCTCGGTTTTGTCGGCTTTTCGTCACAGATTCCCGTCTTCCTGCTCGCTACCCTGGGCGGCACGCTCGCCGACAGGGTCAACCGCCACCGGATTCTCGTCACGACGCAGACGCTGGCGATGCTCATGGCCTCGACCCTCGCCGCGCTGACGCTCTCCGGGCACATACGCGTGTGGCACGTCTTCGCGCTCGCCGCGATGATGGGCACGATCAACGCCTTCGACATGCCTGCCCGGCAGGCGTTCGTCGTGGACATGGTCGGCAGAGACGACCTCGTCAACGCCATCGCCTTGAACTCTTCGATGTTCAACGGCGCGCGGCTCATCGGCCCGGCCACGGCGGGCGTCCTCGTCTCCGTCATCGGCGAGGGTTGGTGCTTCTTCGCCAACGCCGTAAGCTACGTCGCCGTCATCACGGGATTGTTGCTGATGAAGATGGAGCGGCAACGCCGCGTGCCGCTCCCAGGATCGGCGCTCGCCAACGTCGCCGAGGGGTTTAAGTTCGTCGGCAAGACCGCGCCGGTGCGAGCGCTCCTGCTCCTGCTCGGGCTGGTCAGTTTGATGGGAATGCCCTACGCCGTGCTGATGCCGATTTTCGCGGACCAGATACTGCACGGCGGCGCGCGCGGGTTGGGGCTCTTGATGGGCGCGTCGGGCGCGGGCGCGCTTATCGGAGCCTTGAGCCTGGCGATGCGCCAGGGCGTGCGCGGCCTTGGGCGCTGGGTGGCCTTCGCCTCCGCGGGCTTCGGCGTGAGCCTGATACTCTTCTCGCTGTCGCGCTCGTTCTGGCTGTCGGCCGCGCTGCTCGTGCCCGTCGGCTTCTCGATGATGATTCAGATGGCTTCGTCGAACACGCTCGTGCAGGCGATGGTCCCGGACAACTTGCGCGGGCGCGTGATGGCCGTCTACGCGATGATGTTTATGGGGATGGCCCCTCTCGGCGCGCTCCTGGCGGGCACGTTGGCGGGCCGGGTCGGAGCGCCCATGACGGTGGCAATCGGCGGCTCGGTCTGCATCCTGGGCGCGCTCGTCTTCGGCCTGCGCCTGCCTGCGCTCAGAAACGAGGCGCGGCAAATCATCGTCGCGCTGCACTCGGCCGGCGGCGACCCGGCCGAAGAGATGACGGGAGAGGCGAGCGCAGCCATTCCGGGGCGCGCTTGAGGTCGTCGCTAAAAGATGAGAAATCGCCCACCGATTATTGGCACACTTCTGCGGGCGCTGCGCCTGCGGTGCCCCGTCTGCGGCCAGTCATCAATCGTCGAGCGGCCGTTCAAGGTGCGGCGTCACTGCCCTTCGTGCGATGCGCTCTTCCAGCGCGAGGCGGGCTTTTTCGTCGGCGCGATTATGGCAAACGTGGTCACGACCGAAGGCTTCATCATGGCCGTTTACGTCGCCTGCCTGCTCGCCGGATTCCAGTACCAGTTGATCCTCGCGCTCCTCTTCGCGGCCGCGCTCCTCTTCCCCGTGGCCTTCTACCACCACAGTTGGAGCCTCTGGCTCGCCTTCGACCACCTCATCGAAGGGCTGCCGCAGAACGCGGGGCCGCCGAACCGCCGATTGTGATACTATTGCCCGCACCGCTAATCACGGCCTCTGAAACCCGGAGCCGCTCTTTGCGTCTTAAGTCTTAACTTTGCGCCTTTGCGAGAAACAACGGTTCACGCAAAGGCGCAGGAAAAGAAAAACCAAAGGCGCAAAGGGTTGAGTGTATATTTCAGGAGCATGAGCCATGAGCAATCGTCTTGTCGAAGTAATGAGACTCGGCCAGTCAATCTGGTATGACAACATCCGGCGCGCGATGCTGGACACGGGCGACCTCGCCAAGAAGATCGAGGAGGACGACCTGCGCGGCGTTACCTCGAACCCGACCATCTTCGAGAAAGCGATTACGGGCTCGACCGACTACGACGAGCAGATGCGCGCGCTGGTCAATTCAGGCGCGAGCGTCAACGACATCTACGAGGCGCTCGTCCTGGACGACATCGGCCGCGGCGCGGACATCCTCAAGCCCGTTTACGACAAGACGGACGGCCTCGACGGCTACATCAGCCTCGAAGTCAACCCGCGCCTGGCCTACGAGACGCAGGGCACGATTGAGGAGGCCGACCGCCTGTTCAACCGCCTCGGCCGCAAGAACGTGATGATTAAAATCCCTGCGGCGCAAGAGGGCTTGCCCGCTATTGAGGAGTCCATCTACCGCGGCATCAACATCAACGTCACGATGATCTTCTCGCTCGAAAACTACGAACAGGTGGCCGAGGCTTTTATACGAGGCTTGGAACGGCGCGACGCCGAGGGCAAGCCGGTTGACCACATCGCGTCGGTCGCCAGCTTCTTCGTCTCGCGCGTGGACACGGCCATCGACTCTGACCTGGAGTACCGCGCGCGCCACGCGCAGAGCGAAGATGAAAGGGCGGCTCTCGAAGCGTTGACCGGCAAGGCGGCAATCGCCAACGCGAAACTCGCTTACCAGAAGTTCAAGGAGATTTTTTACGGCGAGCGGTTTAGTCACCTGAAAGCCAAAGGCGCGCAGGCGCAACGCTGCCTGTGGGCCTCTACGGGGACGAAGAACCCTAAGTACCCGGACACTTATTACGTTGACAACCTCGTCGGCCCGGAGACGGTCAACACCGTCCCGCCGCAGACCTACACGGCCTTCCGCGACCACGGCACAGCCGCCTCGACGCTCGAAGCGGATGTGGACGAGGCGCGCGGCGCGCTTGAGAAGCTCGCGGACCTCGGTATCAGTCTCAAAGAGGTGACGGAGAAGTTGCAGCGCGAAGGCTTGACCGCGTTCGTCGGCTCGTTCGACACGCTCGTCGAATCCATAGAGGCCAAGCGCGACGCGCTCATCTCCGGCATATACGGGCGGCTCACGGCCTCGCTCGGCAAGTACGCGGACGCCGTCTCGGCAGCCATCAAGGAGGCCGAGAAGGGCGACGTGATGCGCCGCATCTGGCGCAAGGACGCGGCGCTCTGGAAAGAGGACGAGGCGCACCAGAAGATTATTAAAAACTCGCTCGGCTGGCTCGCCGTGCCCGACGTGATGATCGGCGTCGAGGACGACCTGATCGCCTTTGCCGACCGCATCCGCGGCGCGCGCCACTTCAAACACGTCATGCTCTGCGGCATGGGCGGCTCCTCCTTGTGTCCCGAAGTCTTCCGTCAGACGTTCGGCCCACAGGAGAACTACCCGGAGCTGCTCGTCCTCGACTCGACGGACCCGGACGTGCTCGCGGACTTTCAGGCGCGGATAGATTTGGCACAGTGTCTCTTCATCATCGCCTCCAAGTCGGGGACGACGACCGAGCCACTATCTTTCTATAAATACTGGTACGAGCAGGTCGGCCGCGTGAAGGAGAACCCCGGCGAGAACTTCGTCGCCATCACGGACCCAGGGACGCTGATGGAGCAGATGGCGACGCGCGACCACTTCAAGCGCAACTTCCTCAACCCGGCCGACATCGGCGGCCGCTACAGCGCGCTCTCCTACTTCGGCATGGTCCCTGCCGCGCTCATGGGCCTGGACATCAAGAAGCTCCTTGACCACGCCGAGCGCATCATGCACGCGTGCTCGCAGGTCGTCCCGGCGGGCGACAACCCCGGCGCGCGGCTCGGCGCGATTTTGGGCGAATGCGCCAAAGCGGGCCGCGACAAGCTGACCATCGTCGCCGACCCACGTGTCAGCGCGCTCGGCCTCTGGATAGAGCAATTGATCGCGGAGAGCACAGGCAAGGAGGGCGTCGGAATTGTGCCAATCGCGGGCGAGCCGCTGGCCGCGCCCACGGCTTACGGCGACGACCGCCTCTTCGTCTCCATCGCCGTGAACAAGCTCGACGGGGACACGGAAGTGAAGCTGAAGGCGCTGGAAGCGGCGGGGCACCCGGTCGTCTACCGCACGCTGACGGACCTCTACGACCTGGGCGAGGAGTTTTTCCTGTGGGAGATCGCAACGGCGTTCGCGGGCTGGCGGCTCGGCATCAACCCGTTCGACCAGCCGAACGTACAGGAGTCCAAAGACGCTACGCGCGAGCTGCTGGAACAGTTTGAGAAGGACGGCAAGCTACAGGAGCAGACGCCGCTCGTCAGCGACGGCGTCCTGACCGTCTACGCAGATGATTCCAGACACGAGCGCCTGCCGCCCGTTACGGTCGCCGACGCCCTGCGCGCGCACCTCTCGCAGGTCAAGGCGGGCGACTACATTGCGTTGCTGAACTACGTCGAAGAGACGCCGGACATCGAGGCGGCGATTCAAACGATTCGCACGTCCTTGCGCGACGCGACGCGGTGCGCGACGACGACCGGCTACGGCCCGCGCTTCCTGCACTCGACGGGTCAGCTCCACAAGGGCGGCCCGGACACGGGCGTCTTCCTACAGCTCACCGCGCCGGACAAAGTTGACCTGCCGATTCCGGGCCACACCTACACGTTCAGCGTGCTCAAGCAGGCGCAGGCGCGCGGCGACTTCCGCTCGCTGGCGACGCGCAACCGCCGCGCCATCCGTGTTGACCTCGGCTCGGACACCATCGCCGGCCTGCGCCGCCTGCAAGAACTCGTCGGCGAGGTCGTTCCACGCGCAGACGCCAGAGGAACACAATGA
Source organism: uncultured Acidobacteriota bacterium (assembly GCA_963848875.1). Lineage (GTDB taxonomy): Bacteria > Acidobacteriota > Blastocatellia > Pyrinomonadales > Pyrinomonadaceae > QHXM01. The sequence goes on along the minus strand of CAWKFJ010000003.1, from coordinate 353,630 downwards.
AAGGAAGGAGTCAGAAGTCAGAAGACAGGAGTCAGAATAAAAGAAAATCTGTGGAAGCGGTTGCCGCCTTATCCATTCTGACTCCTGACTCCTGACTTCTGTATTCTGTTTTTAGTGATGAAAACCAGGCTCTTAATCGTTCTTGCGCTGTTGTCCGTCCTGGGCCTTGAGGGAATTGTCCAGGCCGGGGCCGTGAGCGGCGGCCCTGCCTTCAAGGCGGACGGGGTGGGCCAAACTCAGCGGCGCAGGAAGAAGAAGAAGCGCGTCAAGAAGACTCGCTCGTACGCCATCAAGGTCGCGCCTGAGCCGCCGCCACCACCACCACCGCCCGGCGCGGGCGCACAGCCCGAGCCCGAGGTTGAAGTCGCCATGCCGCCTGTGCAGCAGGCCCCGACAGGCGCGCCCGCTCCGCCCCCCGTGTCGGACCCGTACGAATCGCCTGGGGATGTCCCCGCGCCCGCGCCGAAGAAGGGCGCGCCGCGCATCAAACCACCAACCGTGCAGATTAAGCCGCCGACCCGATAGCCATGCAGGACACAGCCCTACTGGAAAACCCTCTGCGCGCGGGCATCCGCCTGGAGCGCGCGGCAGACCCCTGCGCCGTCGTCATCTTCGGCGCGAGCGGCGACCTGACCAAGCGCAAGCTGCTCCCGGCGCTCTACCGCCTCGTACAGGAACGGCTGCTGCCCGCCGAGTTCGCCATCGTCGGCCTCGCCCGCACGGAGATGAGCACGGAAGAGTTTCGCGCGCGGATGAAGGAGGCCGTTCAGGAGTTCTCCGAGGCCAAGCAGGTTGACGAGGAGGTCTGGAACTCGTTCGCTCAGGGGATGCACTACCTGACGGCCGACATCAACAACCCCGCGGACTACGACAAGCTCGCAGAAGTTTTGGCACAGGTAGACCGCGAGCGCGGGACGCAGGGCAACCGCCTCTTCTACCTCTCTGTCGCGCCCAAGTTTTACGCCGAGGCCGTCAAGCAACTTGGCGAGCACAATCTTGCCAAACCGCAGGGCAAGAACTGGGTGCGCGTCATCGTCGAGAAACCTTTTGGCACAGATTTGGAGAGCGCGCGCACGCTCAACCGCGAGCTGCTCGCGCACCTGGACGAGTCGCAGATTTACCGTATAGACCACTACCTCGGCAAGGAGACCGTCCAGAACCTGCTCGTCTTCCGCTTCGCCAACGGCATCTTCGAGCCGCTGTGGAATCGGCAGTACATAGACCACGTCCAGTTGACGAACGCGGAGACGGTCGGCGTAGAGGGCCGCGGCGGCTACTACGAAACGGCCGGGGTCGTGCGCGACATGATTCAGAACCACGTCTTCCAGGTGCTCTCGCTCGTGGCGATGGAGCCGCCCGTGAGTTTGGAGTCCGAGGCCGTGCGCGACGAGAAGTTCAAGGCGATGCGGGCGGCGCGCGAGTTCACGGCTGAGCGCGTGCGGATTGAGTGCGTGCGCGGCCAGTACGGGCCGGGTTCAATCGCGGGCAAGCCCGTCCCTGGCTATCGCCAGGAGCCGGATGTCGCGCCAGACTCCGCGACCGAGACGTTCGCGGCGCTCAAGATGTATTTCGACAACTGGCGCTGGGCCGGCGTGCCTTTCTACATTCGCTCCGGCAAGCGGCTTCCGAAGCGCGTCACGGAAATCGCCATTCATTTCAAGGAGGCCCCGCTCCACCTGTTCGGCTCGGCGAGCGCGCAGGTCACCCCAAACCAGTTCATCATACGCATCCAGCCGGACGAGGGCATCACCCTGCGCTTCGCCGCGAAAGTCCCTGGACAGGTGACCAACATCCGCGACGTTAACATGGACTTCCGCTACGGAGCCTCCTTCGGCGTGCAGCTCGCGGAGGCTTACGAGCGCCTGCTCCTCGACTGCATCCTCGGCGACTCCACGCTCTACGCCCGCGCAGATATGACCGAGCGCGGCTGGGAACTCGTCATGCCCATCCTGGACGAATGGGCGGCCGACAAGAACGTCAACTTCCCCAACTACGAAGCCGGGGCCTGGGGGCCGAAAGAGTCGCACGAGCTGATCGAGCGCGACGGGCGGCGCTGGCGTCGTCCGTGAGGGCTTTTTTATTGTGACTTGTCACGGCTCACGAAGAAGGGTGTATTATTTCGTCGTGCCTCAGGCATGATCGGAGAACTTTATGTCGAGCTTGACGGACAGAATAACTATCAATCCTGAACAGTGTGGCGGGCGTCCATGCATTCGCGGGATGCGTATTCGCGTGATTGATGTTCTTGATTTATTCGCTGCCGGCTTGAGCGCCGAACAAATCCTTGAGGAGATGCCGGACCTTGAGACGGAGGATTTAAAGGCCGCGCTTCGGTATGCCGCCAATAAATTAGATCATCCGGTACTCGCCGCATGATGCTCTGGATTGACGCACAGATGTCTCCGGCAATAGCAGGTTGGATTAGCACTAACTTTGCTGTGGATACGGCGGCAGTTCGTGATCTCGGGTTACGCGACGCTGAGGACAAAGAGATATTTCAAGCAGCGAAGCGAGAAAACGCAATCGTCATGACGAAGGATAGCGATTTCGTATTGTTACTCGAAAGATTCGGGCCGCCGCCGCAAGTAATCTGGCTGACCTGTGGCAACACTTCCAACGCGCGTCTGAAGAATATTCTGACCGACACTTTGCCGAAAGCCCTCGAACTTCTTAAATTGGGCGAGAAGATTGTCGAAATCAACGCACGCTAACAACACGCTTAAGCCGGGCGCTAAAATGCAGATACAGACTAACGAAAACCCGGTCCCTGTTTCGACGACGAAGGGGATTGATGTCCCAAAGATTGAGAAGGAGCTGGCCTCCATGTGGAAGCCTGCTTCGGGGGGCGAGGGCGTGAACGCGGAGTCGGGCGTGACGCGCGCGTGCGCTCTGAATCTGGTGGTGTACGCGACGGCCGAGGACGACCGCGAGAAGATTGACGACATGCTGGACGTGGTCAACGAGCAGCACCCTGGCCGCACGCTGGTGCTGATGGCCGACCGCGAGGCGTCCGTGCCGGCGCTTGAGGCTTACGTCTCGACGCGCTGCCGGCGGTTGGGCGGGAGCGGCCGGCAGGTCTGCGGCGAGCAGGTGACGATTGAGGCGGCCGGGTCCGCCATCGAGACGGTCGCCAGCGCCATCGCGCCGCTGCTCGTACCCGACGTGCCCGTCTTCCTCTGGTGGAAAGACATCCCGCACTACGAGGACACGCTGTTCAGCCGCCTGACGCTGATGGCTGACCGCGTCGTGATCGACTCCTCCTGCTTCGACCGCCCGCACGACGACCTCCTGCACCTGGCCGAGGTCATCAAAGCGCACCCGCAGTTCATGTCTGCCTCGGACCTGAACTGGGGGCGGCTGACCTCCTGGCGCACGCTGGTCGCGAGCTTCTGGGACGTGTCGGACTACCGCCCGGTTTTGGGCCAAATTGACCGCGTGCGCGTGGAGTACGACCCGCCGGACGTCGCCCCCGAAGAGGTCGCGCCCAAGGCATTGCTCGCCGTGGGATGGCTCGCCTCGCGTCTAGGGTGGAAGCTCGAAGGGGCCGGCGCGCGTCAAGACAGCTCGACACACTTTCTGCTGAGCGCGGGCGGGCGCGAGATCAGGGTGGAGATGGTTGCCACCGAGCGCCTAGACCAGTGTGACGGGATGCTCGTCTCGCTCGTGTTCTCGGCGGAGGCCGCGGGCGCGGAATTCAGCGTCCGAATCACCGACGACCGGAAGAGACTTGAGACGGAGGCGACGATTGACGGCCGGCGCACAATCGGCCGTGTCATCAGCTACGAGCAGAAGACCGAAGGCCAGCGCCTCAGCCGCGAGCTTTCCCTGCTTCAGCGCGATGTTATCTACGAGCAGGCGCTCCTGCTGGCCGCACAGTTGATCCGTGTGATGAAGTAACTATGGAGGCCCCGAAGGTTACGATTTTGGACGGCGCGGAGGAGGTTGCGCGCGCGGCCGCCCGGCGTTTCGTCGAATTGGCACAACGGGCCGGAGGCGAGCGCGGGCGGTTCGCGGTCGCGCTCTCAGGTGGCTCGACGCCGCGGCGGGCTTACGAGCTGCTGGCGGGCAACGACTACCGCGGCCGTATTGACTGGCCGCGCGTTCACATCTTTTTCGGGGACGAGCGGATGGTTCCGCCAGACGACTCGGAGAGCAACTACCGCATGGCGAACGAGGCGCTGCTCTCGCGCGTTCCAATCCCGCCGCAGAACATTCACCGCATCAACGGCCTCGGAGACGCCGTCGCCAACGCGCGCCTGTACGAAGACGAGCTGCGCGCCTTCTTCAACGACGATAGGTGGCCCCGCTTCGACCTGGCGCTGCTCGGGATGGGCGATGACGGCCACACGGCTTCCCTCTTCCCAGGCACGCCCGCGCTCGACGAGCAAGCTGACTGGGTCGCCGCCAACTGGGTCGAGAAGCTCAAGGCTTACCGCGTCAGCTTGACCGCGCCCGCCATCAACAACGCCGCGCACGTCCTCTTTCTGGTCACGGGCGCGAATAAAGCGGAGGCGCTCGGCGAAGTCCTCAAGGGCGAGCCCGATCCCAGACGACTGCCTTCGCAGTTAATCAGGCCGCTCGACGGCATGCTCGAATGGCTCATCGACAAAGCCGCGGCGACGCGCCTGAGCGAATAAGAGGCGAACATGGACGTTTTACATGACGTGATCGAGTTTCTTGAGGAGACGCCTGTGGTCTTTCGGAAACTGGCACAAGACCTCTCGGACGCGGACTTGAGACGCAAGCCCGCGGGCGACCAATTCTCGTTCGTCGAGAACGCGTGCCACTTGCGCGACATAGAGGTCGAAGGCTACGGCGCGCGAATCCGCAAGCTGCTGTCCGAGGACCGCCCGCAGCTCCCGGACTTGGACGGCGCACGGCTCGCGCGCGAGCGCGACTACAACAGCCAGGACTTCGGCGCGGCCCTCGCAGCCTTCGCGCAGGCGCGCGCCGAGAACGTCCGTGCCGTCACCGAACTCTCGACCGAGCAATTGGGCCGCGCCGGCACGCTCGAAGGCGTGGGCCAAATCACGCTCGGCAAACTCCTCGACCTGATGCGCAAGCACGACGAGGCGCACCGCCAGGAGCTGGTCGAACTGCGCGCGCGAATGGCCGGCGAGAGACAGTGAAAGTTTAAGAGCGAAGGCCGCTCCGTTTTAGTTGACTTTATCCCCTCTTTGTCTTTAAATCCGAGACATCCACCCGTCACCGCCACCCGATTTGCGCTTGTCTGCAAACTCAGCAGGCACGATAATCTCATTCGGGAGTAGCCATGAACGAAGAACCCACGCAAAACATCTCCGGCGCGGACGGGCGCTCTTTCGAGGAGCGGGTGTTCGCCCGCTTTGATGTGTTGGACGGCCGGCTTCAGAGGCTCGAAGCGCGTTCCTACGACACCAAGCCCATCTGGGAGCAGGCCCTCAAGGAGATCGCTGACACGCGGCGGGAGCTTGTGGACATGAAGCGTCAAGTGACGAAGCGCCTGGACCGCTTCGAGGCCGTCGTGTTCCAGACGCGCTCGGACTTGGGCGATATCGAGGACCGTGTCGAAAAGCTCGAAGCCAAGCCGACGCAGTGACGGGCGCGCGCTCGTAACTGACAACTCAAACCCATCCATCCCAAGAAAAATCCGCTTGCCGTATTCTTTCTGCCTCAAGCCGCCGCCCTTGTGATAGGCTTATGATTGATGCGGGCTGAGAGGACAATGGAGCAGGGGGGCACGCTCGGCCGCCGCCTCTGGTGGCTGATCATTGGGCGCGTTGCGGCCGCCTCCATCCTCTTCCTGCTGGCCATCACGCTCTTCTCAGACACACCCTCTGGCAGGTCCGAGCGTAGCGCGCTCTTCATCTTCCTGGCCGTCATCTTCGTCTCGCTCGTCTACGCCGTCGCGCTGAAGATGAGCAGGCGCTGGCGGCTTCAGGCGTGCGTCCAGCTCTTCGTTGACGTGCTGATTGTGACCTGGCTCGTCTGGGTCACGGGCGATGTGCGTTCGCCCTTCGCCGCGTTCTACATCGTCATCATTTCGGTCGCCAGCATTTTCCTCGGCGCGCGCGCGGCCCTCATCTCCGCGGTCGGGTGCGCCGCCGTCTTCACCGGCCTCTCGATGACCGTCGTCACGGGCGTCATCCCGTCGCACGTGCGGCCCGCGCCTGACGCCTCGCTCCTGAAAGTCGTGCAGGCGGTCGGCCTCAACGACATAGCCTTCCTCTTCGTCGGGCTGCTGGCGGCGCGCCTCGCGCAGCGGCAGTCGCACTACGACGTGCAACTGTCGGAGGCGACGCAGACGCTCGCCAACCTGCGCGCGCTGCACGAGCGCATCGTCGAGTCGATCCGCTCGGGCGTCATCACGACGGACCTGCAAGGCCACATCTACATCTTCAACGCCGCGGCCGAAGAGATCACGGGCTACCGCGCAGAGGACGTGCGCGGGCAGAACGTCTCCATCTTCCTCGGCGAAATCGAGGAGCGCATGCGCGAGTCTCTGAGCGCGGCCGAGGCGAGCCGGCCGAGCCCTCGGTTCGAGGCAGACTGCCTGACGGCCGACGGGCTCCGCTTGCGCCTGGGCTTCAGCATCTTCCCGCTCTTCGCGGAGTCGGGTGAGACGACGGGCCTCGTCATCACCTTCCAGGATTTGACGCAGGTCCGCGCGCTCGAAGAGACCTCGCGCCGCCAGGACCGGCTCGCGGCCGTGGGCCGCGTCGCCGCCTCCATCGCACACGAAATCCGCAACCCACTGGCCGCCATGCGCGGCTCGATTCAGGTGCTCCGCTCCGAGCTGGACGGCAACTCGCAGCAGGCCGAGTTGATGGAGATCATCCTGCGCGAGTCTGACCGCCTGAACCGCATCATCACGGACTACCTGACCTACGCCCGGCCGCGCTCGCGCGCGCACGAGAGCGTGGACGTGCGCGAGCTTTTGACGGAGACCTTCACGCTCCTGCGCCACAGCCCCGAGCTGCGCTCCGAGCACGTGCTCGAAGAGGACTACCCTTCGGAGGCCGTCATGACGGACGCGGACGCCTCGCAGCTCAAGCAGGTCTTCTGGAACCTCGCGCGCAACGCCCTTCAGGCGATGCCCGGCGGCGGGACTTTGCGTTCCGAGCTGACGCCCACCGCCGGCCGTCGTTTGCGAATCACGTTCACCGACACGGGCCAGGGCATGTCGCCCGAACAGGTCGAGCATCTCTTCGAGCCCTTCTCTTCGCGCACCGGCGGCACCGGGCTCGGCCTTTCCATCGTCTACCAGATCATCCGCGACCACGGCGGCACGATTAACGTCCGCAGCCGCGAGGGCCAGGGCACGACTATCACAATCGAACTGCCAGGAGTCAGAAGTCAGGAGTCAGAAGTCAGGAGTTAGAATGAATAGGACACCGGCGACAAGTTTCCAAGACTTGCTGGTCTGGCAGAAGGCGCACCAGTTCGTACTGTCTGTTTACAATTACAGTGATTATTTTCCCCAAAAGGAAGTGTACGGATTAACCTCTCAATTCAGGCGGGCGGCGATTTCCATCCCGGCCAACATCGCGGAAGGATTCAAAAAAAAGAGTAAGACGGATAAAGCACGCTTTATGAACATTGCGCAAGGCTCTCTCGAAGAATGCCGCTATTATTTGATTTTGGCGAAAGACCTTGGTTATGGTGATAATCCTGAGTTGATGCCGCTGCTCGAAGAAATCAGTAAGATGCTGGTGAAATATCTAGCAGCACTTTCAACTCTTGACTCCTGACTTCTGTATTCTGACTTACGCCTTATGTCTAAACTACTAATCGTTGACGACGAGCAGGGGATGCGACAGCTCCTCTCGATTGTGTTCGGGCGCGAAGGCCATGCTGTGCGCGTGGCCGAGAACGGGCGGCGCGCGCTGGAACTCTTGCGTGAGGAGCCGGCCGACCTGATCGTCTCGGACGTGAAGATGCCGGACATGGGCGGCATCGAGCTGCTTCGCGCCGCGCGCGAGTTCCTCCCCGAAGTCGCCGTCGTGATGATGACGGCCTTCGCCACCGTCGACACGGCGCGCGAGGCTTTCAAGCTCGGGGCCGACGACTTCATCACCAAGCCCTTCGACATAGACGAGCTGAAACTCATCGTCGCCAAGGCGCTCGAACGCCTGACGCTCAAGAAAGAGGTCGAGGCGCTCAAGATCGAGAAGGACGCGCTCATCAAGGAGCAGCGCGAGCGCGGCCAGCTCGGCAACATCATCGGCCACTCCGAGCGCATGCAGGCCGTCTACCAGATGATCGAGACCGTGGCCGAGGTGCAGTCCACCGTCCTCGTCACGGGCGAAAGTGGCACAGGCAAGGAACTGGTCGCGCGCGCCATACACGACCTCAGCCCGCGCGCCGAGCGCCCCTTCGTCTCGATCAACTGCGGCGCGTTTACCGAGACCCTGCTCGAATCGGAACTCTTCGGCTACGTCCGTGGCGCGTTCACGGGCGCGAACACAAACCGCAAGGGGCTCTTCGAGGCAGCCAACCGCGGGACGATTTTCCTGGACGAGATCGGCGAGATGTCGCCCGCCATGCAGGTCAAGCTCCTGCGCGTCCTGCAAGAGCGCAAGGTCCGCCCCGTCGGCGCGCACGAGGAGCTTGACATAGACACGCGCGTCATCGCCGCCACCAACCGCGACCTCTCCGCGATGGTCCGCGACGGGCAGTTCCGCGAAGACCTCTACTACCGCGTCTCCGTCATCCCGATAGAGCTGCCGGCGCTGCGTGAGCGCGCCGAAGACATAGTCGAGCTGACCGAGCACTTCATCAAAAAGTTCTGCGCGCAGACGGGCCGCCAGGTCATCGTCAGCGAGAAGGCGCTCAGGCTCCTCGAAGCCTACTCGTGGCCCGGCAACGTCCGCGAGTTGGAGCACACCATCGAGCGCGCCGTGGCGCTTGAGCGCACGGACACGATTCAGCCCGAGCGCTTCCCCGAACAGATCACCAACTACAACTCCGCGCGCGTCGCCTCGGCCTTCGCGCTGCCCGAAGAGGGCCTTAACATCGTCGCCTACCTGGATCAGTTGGAGAAGACCTACGTGCTCGAAGCCCTGCGCCGCACGGGCGGCAACCAGACGCGCGCCGCAGACCTCCTGCAACTCTCCGTGCGCTCGCTGCGTCACCTCCTGGACAAACATCAAATCCGCGGCCTGACCGCCCAACTGCGCGACGCAAAAATGCAAAATTAAAAATGAAAAATTCAGGCTGAAACCACTTTTTATTCAAATGTGGCTCTCCGCCTCCTTTTTGCATTTTTAATTTTGCATTTTGCATTCCCCAGCGGCACAGGCATTGCTTCGCAGCGGGGGAATGCCCGATGCCTTTTGGGCATCGGACTCTTCCAGAAAGGCAGCCCAGAGCCGCACCTCCCATGACAAAATCCATCTCGACACAAAAAGGTTTCTCGCTGATCGAACTGCTGATCGTGGTCGCGATCATCGGCATCATCTCCGCGATTGCGGTCACTTACTTACAACAGGCCAAGAACGCCACCCAGTCGGCCTCGGCCATCGCTTCCATGCGGACCATCAACTCCGCACAGTCCACCTTCCGCGCCAGTAACGGCCGCTTCGGCACGCTCGCCGAACTGGGGACCGCCAACCTCCTCGTCGACCCGAACCTGAGGGCGGGCGAGAAGAGCGGCTACACGTTCGACGTGACGACCGCGACGACGACCAACTACGAGGCGGTCGCCGACCCCGTCAACGACCCCAGGAACGCTTACCAGCATTACTACATCGACGGCACCGCCATCATCCGTGTCCAAGTCGGCGCAGCCGCCACCGTGGCGAGCAACCCGCTTAATTAGCGCGCCCGCTTTTCCCGGCCGAACTTACCGAAAACCGTCACCGCACGGCTGCCGTTATTTGTCAGTTTGCAAGGCCAGTTAACCCCCCGGCCACATCGCCGGAAGCGAAATCGCCGGGGTTTTCGCCAGATTTTCGAGGCTTGTAGCCGCCGGCGCACTGCGGCACGGCTCTTGATAAAGAGCAACCTCGACCGCAACGTGCGCCGACCGCGGCAACAATGCCTGAGAAAGCCGATGGCGCGTTAAATTCTAAAAATCAATTTTCTCTTCAAGGAGCACCCGAAAGAAATGCAACAGAACAAAGGCCAGAAAGGCTTCTCTCTCATCGAGCTTTTGATCGTGGTCGCGATCATCGGCATCATCGCCGCCATCGCCATCCCCAACCTGCTCGCTTCCCGCCGCGCCGCCAACGAGGGCTCGGCCCAGTCCAGCCTCCGCACCATTCACTCGGCTGAGGCCACCTTCCAGGCCACGACCGGCAACGGCGCCTACGGCGCGCTGGGCGGCGCTGGCGTCGTCTACCAGGATGGCTCGGCCAACCTCCTCGGCCAGAGCCTGGTTGACCCCGTCCTCGGCACGGGCGTCAAGAGCGGCTACAACTTCACGATCCCCGCGGCCGACATCGTCGCCCCGGCCACCGGCACGCTGGCCCGCTTCATGGCCCAGGCCGACCCGCAGGTCGATAGCGGCGTCTCGCAGTCCGGCACTCGCCAGTTCTGCGTCACCGAGACCGGCGTCATGCGCGGCGCTGTCGGCGTCACCCCCGTGGCCGACAGAGCTACCTGCGACGGCTTGACGGCTCTCGGCAACCAGTAAGCCCGACGAGTAGTGTCCTGCTTTCGATTTCCCTCTGCGCCCCGCGTGGTGAGTGTTGCTCACCACGCGGGACATAGAGGCGAAAGAGGAAGCACAGAGAGTTAGACCATTCAGGCCACTACCGACCGCTGCTGCCACCTCCACTTTCAACCCATTATAGGAGCGCTAACCCCATGCAACAGAACAAAGGCCAGAAAGGCTTCTCTCTCATCGAGCTTTTGATCGTGGTCGCGATCATCGGCATCATCGCCGCCATCGCCATCCCCAACCTGCTCGCTTCCCGCCGCGCCGCCAACGAGGGCTCGGCCCAGTCCAGCCTCCGCACCATTCACTCGGCTGAGGCCACCTTCCAGGCCACGACCGGCAACGGCGCCTACGGCGCGCTGGGCGGCGCTGGCGTCGTCTACCAGGATGGCTCGGCCAACCTCCTCGGCCAGAGCCTGGTTGACCCCGTCCTCGGCACGGGCGTCAAGAGCGGCTACAACTTCACGATCCCCGCGGCCGACATCGTCGCCCCGGCCACCGGCACGCTGGCCCGCTTCATGGCCCAGGCCGACCCGCAGGTCGATAGCGGCGTCTCGCAGTCCGGCACTCGCCAGTTCTGCGTCACCGAGACCGGCGTCATGCGCGGCGCTGTCGGCGTCACCCCCGTGGCCAACCGCGCGACTTGCGACGGCTTGACCGCCCTTGGCAACCAGTAATTGAGTTTGCCACGTTTACCCCTGGAGGGCGGAGTTTTTGACTCCGCCCTTTTTCTTTCACGCGGGCGTGTAGCATAATAGCCAGCGTCCCGCCTGAGATGGCTTTACTTAATCAGCGAAATTTTTAGCGACACCGTAGACGAGATGTCACAAGCTGAGATTCAACCTGCGGCAACAGTAGCAACGGGGAGCGGCGCGGCCCACCACTCCACCGTCTGGCGACGCTTGACGGCCATCGCGCGTAACGCCTTCCGCGAGGCCGTGCGCGACCGTGTGCTCTACAACCTAGTGCTCTTCGTCCTGCTCCTCATCGTGGGCGCGATCTTCCTGGGCGAGCTTTCGGCGGGGCAGGAGTCGAAGATCATCATCGACATGGGGCTGAGCGCGATGCTGCTCTTCGGCGCGTTCATCGCCATCTTCGTCGGCGTCGGGCTCGTCTACAAGGAGATCGAGCGGCGCACCATCTACGCCATCTTCTCGAAGCCCGTCGGGCGCGGCGAATTCCTGGTCGGGAAATACCTCGGCCTCTGTCTGACGCTCCTCGTCAACGTCCTCGTGATGGGCGTCGGCCTCACGCTCGCGCTGCTCTACGTCCGACGCGCCGGGGACGTGCCGGTGCTGAACATCTGGCCGGCCATCGCGCTCGTCTACGTCGAGCTGATGATTCTGACGGGCGTGGCGATTCTCTTCTCCTCGTTCTCGTCGCCCGCGCTCTCGGCCCTGCTGACCTTCTTCGTCTTCATCATCGGCCACTTCAGCGCCGACCTGAAGACCTTCGCCTCGTCGATGGGGACGATGGGTGCGCGCTACTTCTTCGGCGGGCTCTTCTACCTGCTGCCGAACCTCTCGAACTACAGCTACATCACGCCGACGGCGCACGGGCAGACGCCTCAGCCTGCGATGTTCTTCGCCTCGCTGGCTTACGCCGTCGCTTACATCACCGTGCTGCTGGCCGCCGCCACGCTCATCTTCAACCGCCGTAACTTCAAATGACGACTCAAGCCGTAGACGACAGCGAAGCTCGCGGGGCGCGGCGGCGCGGGACTATGCTGCTCGCCCTCCTGCTCGTCGCCGGCCTCGGCTCGGCGGCCGCGCTGAACCGCTGGCTGGAGGTGCGTCAGCCCCCCGTCAACGCCGCGGCCGAGGAGGAGAACCTTTACGTGACGGGCAACGCGGCCCGCCGCATGAGCCTCAGCTTCAACGGGCTCGTCGCCGACTGGTACTGGATGCGCTCGCTGCAATACGTCGGCCGCAAGGTCATTGGCGCTGGCGAAAAGTTCCGCTTCAGCGACCTGGGCGACCTGGACTTGAGATTGCTCTACCCGCTCCTCGACACTGCGACCACGCTCGACCCGCAGTTCATCCCCGTCTACGAGTACGGGGCCGTCGTGCTCCCTGCCATAGACGACGGGCTGGCCATCAAGCTCCTCGAAAAAGGCATCCAGCACAACCCAGGGGCGTGGCGACTGTATCATCACCTGGGCTACATCTACTGGCAGCGCGGAGACTACCAGACGGCCGCCGCCAGGTACGCCGCGGGCGCGGAGCTGCCGGGCGCGCTCCCCTGGATGCGCGCGATGAGCGCGCGCATGCTGGCCGAGGGCGGCAGCCACTCGACGGCGCGCGAGATTTACCAGCGCATGTACGACGAGGCGGGTGACGAGACCATCAGGCACATGGCCGAACTCCGCCTCGCGCAGGTGACTGCGTTCGAGGAGCGCGACTCGATTCGCAAAGTCCTGAAAGAGTTTCAAACGAGCCAGGGCCGCTGCCCGTCCGACTGGCGCGAGGTGACGAGCGGCTTGCGCGCCGCGGGCCTCAAAGTTGATTCGCGGACGAACCTGCCGCTCGACCCTTCGGGGACGCCCTACGTCCTCCTGAAAGACCAGTGCGACGTTGACCTGGACCCCAACTCCTTAATCCCATACAAATAGGAGACAGAACACAGAAGTCAGGAGTCAGAAGAAATGAAAATCTGTGAAAGTGGTTCTCGGCCTTATCCATTCTGACTTCTGACTCCTGACTTCTGTATTCTGCTTTTTGATTATGCCTGTTGTAGAGATAGAAAATTTGACGAAGGACTACGAGGTCGGCTTCTGGCGCAAGCGGAAGGTGCGCGCGCTCGACGGCCTCAGCCTGACGGTCGAGGGCGGCCAAATCTTCGGCTTCCTCGGCGCGAACGGCGCAGGGAAAACGACGACGCTTAAGCTCTTGATGCGCCTCATCTACCCCACCGCGGGCCGCGCACGCATCCTCGGACGCGACATCAGCGATGTCTCGATGCACGCGCGCATAGGCTACCTGCCCGAAAACCCTTACTTCTACGACTACCTGACGGCGCGCGAACTGTTGAACTACTGTGGGGAGCTGTTCGGTTACCCCAGGCCGGAGCGCGAGCGGCGGACGGACGAGCTGCTCGCGCGCGTTCGGCTGGACGAGAAGAGCTGGGACAAACAGTTGCGGAAATACTCCAAGGGCATGTTGCAGCGCGTCGGGCTGGCGCAGGCGCTCGTCAACGACCCTGAGATAGTTTTCCTGGACGAGCCGATGAGCGGCCTGGACCCCATCGGCCGGCGCGAGGTGCGCGACCTCATCAGCTCGCTCAGGGCCAAGGGGACGACCGTCTTCATGTGCTCGCACATCCTCTCTGACATAGAGGTGCTCTGCGACCGCGTGGCCATCCTGAACCGCGGGCGCTTGAGCGAGACGGGCCGCCTGGAGGAGCTGCGCGAGCGCGCTGGAGGCCAGGGCGAGCAACGCATAGAGGTCACCGTCGCCGGCGCGGACGCGGACCAGCTCTCAAGCCTCCTGCCGCCGGGCGCGCAGGTCACGCCGACCGCCGGCGGCGCGCGCGTCGAGGTGGGCGACGAAAAGGAGGTGGACGCCGTGCTCTTGGCGCTGCGCCGCGCGGGCGGCCGCCTCGTCTCCGTCCAACCCGTTCGCCAGTCGCTCGAAGAACTGTTCGTCCGCGAAGTTGATTTTACGAAGGACCGCTAATGAACGAAGTCATCACCATACAATTCAAGTACACGGAGGAGGAGTACGTCGCCGCGACGCGCCTCTACCTGCGTCGCTCGCCGGATTTCATCATCAGGCTCGTCGTCTGCCTCCTCTACACGTTCTTCTGCGTCGGCGTGTTCTGGGTGCTGGACTTCAAGCTCGAACCGGAGATCATACTGTTATTCGGCTTCGTCGCCTTGCTCCCCTTCATCATAGGGTTCCTGCACTTCTTCGTCCTGCCGCGCCAGAGGTTTCGCAGTGACCCGAAATTCCGCGACGAATATTTTCTCCAATTCTCCGACGACGGCATCCACTTCAAGACCGAGCAGGTTGACGCCCTGCTCCGGTGGAGCCTTTACAACAGAGTTCTGGAAGACGAGCGGTTCTACATCATGGTCTACGGGAAGAACATGATTTCCGTGACACCGAAGCGCGCCTTCGCCAGCGCCGCCCAGGAGGCCGCCTTCCGCCAACTCCTAGGCCGTCATTTCCCTGCACACTTCAACGCCAAACAACTGGTGGCGGGCGCCTACGTGCCGCCGGCTGAGCCGCCCGACTGGCGTTAGGAATTCCCTTCACCAATGAGTTTTGCTTCGAGAGGCCGTAGAGGCAACGCGCCGCGCACGAGTGTTGCCGCGTCCGTCTGCGCGTTGATTCTGGCTCTGCTCCTGAGCGCCGCCGCCAGCGCGCAAGGTGACCGCGAGGCCAACCAGTTAATCGCGCAGCTCGAATCGCGCTACAGGCGTATGCGCGGGCTGGCCGCGGAGTTCGAGCAGACGTACAGCGCGCCTGGCTTTCAGCGCGTGCGGCGCGAGCGCGGGCGGCTCGTCTTGCAGCGGCCGCGGCGTATGCGCTGGGAGTACGACCCGAAGCCTGGCAAGCTCTTCATCGTTAACGGGCGCGACGTGTGGCTCTACGTCCCCGCAGACCGCGAGGCGACGCACGCCGACCTGAACAACGTCTCGGACGCGCGCTTCCCCTTCCTCTTCCTCCTCGGCCAGACCAATCTCAGACGAGAGTTCCGCTCCGTCACACTCGTCGCCAGCGGCGCGGAGACGCGGACGCTGCGCCTCGTCCCGCGCGGCGCGTCCACGGGCCTGCGCGAGATTTTTCTGGAAGTCTACCCGGACGGCAGGATCATGAAAGTGAGGCTCGCGGACACGGCCGGCGCGGTCTCGGAAGTGACCTTGAGCAACGTCCGCGAGAACTTCATCGCCCCGCCCGACGCCTTCGACTTCCGCCCGCCGCCGGGAGTCACAGTCCGCAGGCAGAAGTAAGCGCGACTCCCTTCGTCCCGCCAGGGACGATTGACAATAGCCCAGCACTTCAGTGCTGGGAATTGAGCCAAAAATATTCGAGTCCCGTAGGGACGGCCGAAATCTTCGGTCGTCCCTACGGGACTCGATTCGTTTTTACGCGCGATTCCCAGCCATAAATGGTTGGGCTATTTTCGGCCGCCCCTGACGGGGCTTGTTGTTTCCCGGCTCATTTACTGCGTCTTTTTCGGCTTAATTTTTATCGCCCGTTCCGCGTTTCGTCTACGGGAAAATTCGGGTTATCATGTGAGTTTGCCGCCCCACTAAAATCTCCCGCTGTGTGGCATGGCAATCTTTTAGGACATGACAGAAGAAGCCATCGAAGTGCGCGGGGCGCGCGTCAACAACCTCAAGAACATCTCGTTTTCCATCCCCGTCGGGAGGCTGACGGTCGTCACCGGCGTCTCCGGCTCCGGCAAGTCCTCGCTCGCCTTCGACACCATTTACGCCGAAGGCCAACGCCGCTACGTCGAATCACTCTCGGCCTACGCGCGCCAGTTTCTCGAAAGGATGGACAAGCCGGACGTGGACGAGGTGCGCGGCATCGCGCCGGCCATAGCCATCCGGCAAAAGAACGCCACGCGCAACCCGCGCTCGACCGTCGGCACGCAAACGGAAGTCTACGACTATCTGCGTCTCCTCTACGCGCGCGTCGGCACAACCTTCTGCCGCGTCTGCGGCCGCGAAGTCCACAGGGACTCGCCAGAGTCTGCCGCGCAGGAGACCCTTGAGACGCTCGCCGAAGGCACGCGCTTTTACGTCCTCTTCCCTGCGGAAGCCGGCCTGCGCGCGGAGTCGAACGGCAACGGCGGCGGCAAGAAGGGCGTCGCGTCGCGCAAGCGCAAGGCGGCCGCGGCGCAAGAGCCCGCGCTGACGCGCCAGACCGTCACGGCCCACGTCATGAGCCTGATGCAGCGCGGCTTCACGCGTCTCTACGACGCCGCCGCGCGCCAGACGATTGACTTGCGCACGCCAGACGATTACGCGCGCGCCAGTTTCGACGATGTCTACGTCCTGATTGACCGCCTCGCGGCCCGCGCCGACGTGCGCGAGCGGCTGGTCGATTCCCTTGAGACCTGCTTTCAGGAGGGCCACGGCGTTGCGGTCGTAGAGACCGTCGAGGAGGACTCGCGCCGCCTGCGCTTCTCTGAACGCTTCGAGTGCAAGTACGACGGGAGCATCTACGCGCAGCCCGAGCCGCGCCTCTTCAGCTTCAACAACCCGTTCGGCGCGTGCCCTACGTGCCAGGGCTTCGGCAACACCATCGGCCTCGATTTAGATTTGGTGATTCCGAACCCTTTGTTGACGCTCAACCAGGGAGCCATCGAGCCGTGGACGAAGCCGCAGTTCGAGTGGGCGCGCACGGAGCTGCGCCGCTTCTGCAAGCAGGAGCGCATCCCCACGGACGTGCCCTTCGCGGAATTGGCACAGACGGATCAGCGCGCCATCATAGAGGGCAAGGGCCACTGGGGCGGCGCGCGCGGCTTCTTCGAGTGGCTGGAGACGAAGAAGTATAAGCTGCACGTCCGCGTCTTTCTCTCCAAGTACAGAGGCTACACTTTATGCCCGGACTGCAACGGCGGCCGGCTCCGGCAGGAGGCGCGCGACGTGAAGGTGGGCGACCGGACGCTGCCCGACATCTGTGCGCTCTCGATTAAGGACGCCGCGACTTTCTTCGAGGGGCTTGAGTTGACAACCGAGCAGGCGGCAATCGCCGAGCGCGTGCTGTACGAAGTCCGCCGCCGCCTGCGCTTTCTCGTGGACGTTGGCCTGGACTACCTGACGCTCGACCGCCTGGCCTCCACGCTCTCTGGCGGCGAGGCCCAGCGCATACAGCTTGCGACCAACCTCGGCTCCTCGCTCGTCGGCGCACTTTATGTTTTGGACGAGCCTTCCATCGGCCTGCACCCGCGCGACAGCGCGCGCCTGATTCGTCTGCTCCACAGCCTGCGCGACATAGGCAACACCGTGCTCGTCGTCGAGCACGACCCGGAGATGATGCGCGCCTCCGACCACATCCTGGATATTGGCCCGGCCGCCGGAGAGCTGGGGGGACAGGTTATCTACGAGGGCGACTTCGCGAATCTGCTGACGGACAAGAACTCTCTGACGGCGCGCTACCTGCGCGGCGAGGCGGAGATCAAAGCGCCGAAGCAGCGGCGCGTGCCACACAAGCGGCGGCTCATTGTGCGCGGCGCGTCGGAGCACAACCTGAAAGGCATAGACGTAGACCTCCCGCTCGACATGCTCGTCTGCGTGACGGGCGTCTCCGGCTCCGGCAAGTCAACGCTGATTCACGACTGCGTCTACGCGGGCCTCAAGAAGCAGCGCGGCGACTGGCAGGGTCACGTCGGCGCGTTCCAGAAGTTGGAGGGCGGGCAGTTGGTGGACGATGTGATTCTCGTTGACCAGTCGCCCATCGGCCGCACGCCACGCTCGAACCCCGTCACCTACATCAAGGTCTACGACGGCATCCGCGAGGCGTTCAGCCAGACGCGCGAGGCGCAATCGCACGGCTTCGATCCTTCGTTCTTCTCCTTCAACGTACCGGGCGGACGCTGCGAAGTGTGCCAGGGCGACGGGACCGTCACCGTCGAGATGCAGTTCCTGGCCGACGTGGAACTGGTCTGCGAGGAGTGCAAAGGCACGCGCTTCAAGCCGCAGATTTTAGATGTTCGTTATCGTGGCAAGAACATCAACGACGTGCTCAACATGACGGTGCGCGAGGCCATGACCTTCTTCCGCGACGTGCCGAAGATTACGAACCGGCTGCGCGTCCTAGACGACGTAGGCTTAGGCTACCTTCGCCTCGGCCAATCCGCCACCACCCTCTCCGGCGGCGAGGCCCAGCGCGTCAAGCTCGCCGCGCACCTCTCGAAGCGCACGGGCGCGAAAACGCTCTACATCTTCGACGAGCCGACGACCGGCCTCCACTTCGACGACATCAACAAACTGCTCGCCGCCTTCCGCGCGCTCATCGACGCCGGTGGCTCGCTCCTCGTCATCGAACACAACCTCGATGTCATCAAGACCGCCGACTACCTCATAGACCTCGGCCCCGAAGGCGGCGACGCAGGCGGCCACGTCGTCGCCACCGGCACGCCCGAAGAGGTCATGCGGGTTACAGAGTCTCACACGGGAAGATATTTACGTGAGCACCTGGCGCGCTCCAACGGTCAGTGCTGAGGGGTGATTACCGGCTCGGGGTCATCATCCCCCGAAACGAGATTCAAGTTTTGTTGATACGTCGGGTTGTTCGGGTCTAGCGTCACGGCCTTGAGGTAGTAAGCTTTCGCCTCGATGAACCTCTGCTGAGAATACAGGGCGTTCCCCAGGTTGTTGTTAAACGCCGCGTTGCCCGGATCCAGGCTCACGGCCTTGCGGTATTGAGCCTCCGCGTCCGCGTACCTCCCCTGATCAAAAAAATTGTTCCCCAGGTTGTTGTAATAGATGGCGGCCTGCGGGTTAAGGCGAATGGCCTCGCGGAAGAGCGGCTCCGCATCCGCGTACTTCCTCTGCCCGTTCAAAGTCGTGCCCAGGTTGTTGACGTGCTGCGGGTTGTTCGGCTCCAGGCGCATAGCCTCGCGGTAATAAGGCTCCGCATCCGCGTACCTCTTCTGATAAAAAAGCTCTTTCCCGCGCAGGGCGTTCTCGGCGGCCGTCGCCGGGAACGTGCCCGCCCCCTGCTCTGTTTTTCCACCACCCGTCTGCGCCGCACTCTGCCCGGCCGGCTGCCGTTTACTCTCCGGCGTTCGCCGCGCAGAGTAGATAATGGCGGCTATCACGATGAGGCTGACGACGACGATGGCGAGGTCCCTCGGCCCGCGCTTATTCATGCCCCCCAGTGTCCCCTGGGCGGGCGGACTGCTCTGCGCCCTCGCGGCGCTGCCCTGTTCGCGTCCCGTCAAGCGCCCTTGCACGTGTTCGACAAGTCTTTGCACGCGGGGTTCGAGCGGAGGAGTTATCGCCTTCAGCCATTGCGCGGAGCCTATGTAATACTTGAGGGCTTTGTTGAGCTTGACCTCTTCCACCTGGAACGGCAGCACGGAGACTTGTGACTCTTCCCTGTAAGCGTTCTGCACCTCACGCTTGACGTGCGCGGAGTTGTTGGAGTTCGAGGATAAGATCAGCACCAGCAACTTACTCGCCGAGATGGCGTCAACGATGGCCTCCTCGTAGTCCACGCCGTAAGGGATATTTCGGGGCGCGTACCAGCACCGCACGCCCGCCCCTTCCAGGGCCTGGCAGACGGCGTCGGCGACCCGCCGGTCCTCTTCGGCATAGCTGATGAATACGTCGTGAGCCATTAGAGTAGGTTTTAAGTAACGTCTTTAGCGAGGCGGAGGACGCGGGCATCTTAACGAAATTCCGTGCGGCGTGCCAGAGTGACGACGCCTTAAAACTAGGGGCGCAGCCTGAGGCGGTAGAGGATGTACTTGCCGTGCTGCTCGCCTGCATCGCGTTCGTACCAGCGGTCGAGGTTCGTGAAGTCGGCGTCGCTGTCGGCGTCGGTGACGAGGTAGGAGAGCAGGGGCTCGGCGGCGCGCTCGCGGTTGAAGGTGGCGGTGAAATTGGCGAAGCGGTCAACTTCGGCGGTGATCTCTTCGGCGGAGAGGGGCTTGGAGTCGGCGGTGAGGCGGGCGTGGTGGCGGCCCCAGCCGAAGAGGGCGATGACGATGATGTAGTTGTTGTTGTTCAGCTCGCGTTCGAGCCAGTGGGCGTCTAGGCCCTGGTAGTAGGCGTGGCGGTAGAAGCGCTCCTTGTTCTCGTCCCAGGTCGCGTCGGCGAAGACGTGCAGGTGGCGCGCCCAGAGGACGCCCTGCGGCGCGAGCGTCGGCAGGTCGTCGCCCTGTATCAGGTTCGGCGTGAAGACTGAGCCGTCGCGCTCGCCCCGCGCCCGCGCTTCCTGTGCCAATTCCCGCAGGCGTCGGCCCACCGGCAGCGCCTCGTCGCGGATGATGTTCTGGTCGTCTACGACGTGCGTGGTGATGTCCGCTTCGACCACGCCCCAGCCGAAGGTGATGACGGCCGCGAAGAGCAGGACGCTGCTCGACAGTTTGCGTTTCGCGCCCGACGCCAGGGCGATTGCCAGCACGAGCGCGAAGGCTGCGACGTAGTTGACGATGAAGACTTCGTAGTGGATGGGCTGCAAGGAGCGGCCCGTGACGACCTGCTGGTTGAAGACTGCGAGCGGCGTCAGCGCGAAGGCCGCCGCTACGAGCACCGTCCGGTTCTTCCATTCGAGGCGGCCGCGCCAGACGCCGTAGGCCAGGAGCGTCAGGACGAACATCCCTATCAGCGCGGGCGGGCGCAGGAGGTCCGGCGCGCGCGTGTAGGTCAAGAGTTGCACACTGTCCATAGTCTCTGCGCGGCGCGCGAGCAGCATGGCGTACGGTACGAGCGAGGCGAGCGCAACCGCGGCCGTGACGCCCAGCGGCATCAGATCGCGCCGCCAGCCCTTGGGCCGCGCCACCCACAACAGCAGGGCGAAGCAAAGAGCCCACGCGGCCGCAGTCGTCCAGAGGTAGAAGTAGGAGTAGACGAGCGCGGCGAAGGAGAGGCCCGCGCCGACGGCGTAACCGTAGCAGGCGCGTCTGCTTTCGTGACTGATCGAGCGCCAGACGAGGCCGCAGAAGAGGAAGAAGACGGGAAAGCCGAGCGCCGGCAGGTAGCGCCTGAGGAACGGCAGGTACGGGTAGGCCCAGCCCAGGTCGAAGAGTTGCAGGATCGCGCCCTGCGCGCACGCCAGCGTGCCCAGGCAGAGCACCATCAGCGCGCCCGTCGCGGCCAGGCGGTCGTCCTGTGTCACCAGGCCGAAGAGCCAGAAGACTGCGAGCGCGGTCAGGAAGGCCGCGAGCCCGCCCGTGATAATCATGGCCCAGCGCGCGTCCAAGCCGAAGGCGCGCGCCGCGAGCGCAATCGCGTAAGGCGGAAGAAACTGTATGGAGAAGAGCGACTCGGGCTGGGGCGTTTCGATTGAATCGTCGCGCCCCGTGAAGGGGTCGTTGCGGCGCGGGCGGCTGTCAATCAGCGCCTGTAGGTAGGAGGCGTAGGCCACCTCGTCTATGTCGTTGTAGGCGTACGCGCCGTTCCAATCATTGCCGCGCATCGCCCAGAGGTTGATCTGCGGGTAGACGCCCAGCACCGCCATCGCCAGACCGGCGAGGACGCCCAGGCGCCAGCGCAGTTTTGTCCGCTTACTTTGCGTCTGAATTTCCATCAGGACCGGAAAGTTTTGTAGACGAACTCGGAGCGCGTCAATCCTAACGATTCTGTGTCGCACTTGTAAACCGCGTGCCTTTCGGCTTACAAATAAACGCGAAAGGAAACTTAACGATCATGAGTCTCAAGGAACGAATCGTCTCGGACATGACGGCCGCGATGAAGGCGAAGGAGGCCGAGCGCCTCTCCGCGCTTCGTATGGTCAAGGCCGCCCTGATGAACCGCGAGAAGGAGCACAACACGGAGCTGACGGACGAGGAGGTGACGAAGGTCTTGCAGTCGCTCGTCAAGCAGCGGCGCGACGCCGCCGAGCAGTACGAGCAGGCGGGCCGCGAGGAGTTGGCCGCCAAGGAGCGCGCCGAGATCGGCGTCATCGAAGAGTACCTGCCGCAGGCTGCCACGCGCGAGGAGATAGAGCGCGCCGTGGACGAAGCGATACGGGAAACGAACGCTTCTTCGATGCGCGAGATGGGAGCCGTGATGAAGGCTGCGCAGGCGCGCCTTGCCGGCCGCAACGCAGACGGCCGCACCGTCAGCGAGATCGTCAAAGCGAGATTGGGCTGAGCCGCCCTTTGCGCCTTACGTCTTACCTTTGCGCCTTTGCGAGAAACAGCCGTTCACGCAAAGGCGCAAAGTAAAAACTAAAGGCGCAAAGGGTTGAGCTATATTTTTATTCGAGAATGGGGGTTGTGTTGATCTCAACGAATGTACCTTAACTCGGAGGACTAAACGCTCATGGCTACTCGGTCGAAGAAAAAGGAAGTGTCAACTGTAGGCCGCGCGCCGGAAGTAACGGCCGTGCCGACGCCGCGCGACACGAAGGTCGTGCGGGCAGCCATCCACCCCGCAATCGGCGTCGCCCGCGTCGGCGACAGTCAGAACGAGTTTTTCATAGGGCCTGAGGTGACGGAGCCGACGCCCGAACCCGTAGGCTTTTACAAGGACAAGCAGGGGGCGCTCAAGCGTCAGGCCGCGCTCTTCCACGTCTATGGCTACAACGCGGCCGGCGAGGTGGTCGCGGAGTTGACGGCCGCCAACGCCGACATCAGTTGGACGGTTCACGTGGCGAACACGAAGGCCGCGTGGTATCAGTTTCAACTCGCGCTCGACGTGCCGGAGGCCAACGCCCCCGACCTGGAAGCGACGGAACTTCGCAATCAGGACGTGAAAGGCTCCGACCGCCAGAAGCTCGTCATAGACCCAGGCCCGCGCACCATCGGCGGCCGCGGCCAGTCGGGCAAAAAGTACGAGTTCGACAGCGGCAAGTTCTTCGGGAAGAAAGTCTACCTCGGCGAGCTTCGCACCGACGACGACGGGCGGCTCATCTTCCTCGGCGGGCGCGGCGTCTCCGCCTCTTACAAAGGGCCGAAGGCCAAGCCGACAACTTTCGCCAACAACGACACCTGGCACGACGACGTGTCGGACGGCTCCGTCACGGCGGCCGTGACCATCGGCGGGCTCCCTGTCCCCGTGGACCCCGCGTGGGTGGTCGTGGCCCCACCCAACTACGCGCCCGATGTCATCGGCGTGCGGACGATGCACGACCTGATGTTCGACGTGTGTGTCCAGACGGGCCGCCTGCCGTTCCCCACGGAGATTTCATTCACGCGCGACATCTACCCCATCCTGCGCCGCCTGAGCGACCATCAGTGGGTCAACCAGGGCTTCTCCGTACAGTACGGGCCGCAGGGGCCGCAGAACTTTTTGGACGCGGAGTACGTCGCGCGGCTCAGTAGCGCGAGCAACGAGTACCGCGAGTTGCGCCGCCAGGTCTGCAACATGTTCCGAGACTTCGACCGCGACGGCCAGTCGCCCGTGCCTTGGCCCTGGCTCTACGGAGACGCGATGAACGTCCCGTCGGCCGACACGCCGCGGCAGCACGTGGCGCTCTCGCCGACGCAGTACCGTATGCTACAGCTCTGGGTGGACGGCAAGTTCGCGGCCGACTGGAATCCGGCCGCCGTGCCTCCTGGCACATTGGCACAGGTCGATCTCGCCGAACAGCCCGCGATGCTTGACCGCGCCGCGCTGGACTTCTGCCTCGCGGACGCCTTCCACCCCGGCTGCGAGATGACGTGGCCTATGCGCCACGCCTCCATGTACATGTCGCCTTTCCGCCTACGCCATCGCCGGCCCGAAGAAGGCCCGGAGCCGGACTACGGCACGCAGTTGACTCCGCAGATGGCGATGCAGACGAACGGCGTCCTCTATGGCCAGAGCCCTGGCACGATCTCGCGCTGGATGGCTGTGCCGTGGCAGACGGACACGGCGAGCTGCCGCTCCGGCTACTACGCTGGCTACGGGCCGCGCTACGACCCTTACGTCCCGACTTTCTGGCCCGCGCGCGTCCCGAACCACGTGCTAACGGAAGCCGATTACGAGTTAGCGACCGACGCGACGAAGCCGCACGACGAGCGGTTGCGCGCCTTCAACCGGCGCGCGACCTGGCTGCGCGTGCTGAGCCAGAACTATCTTGAGGCCATCGACGAGATGGTTCACAAGTTCGGCAAGCTGGGCGTGGTCGAGACTCGTCCGGGCGTCACAGGCGACCCGGAGCTGCCGGCGGTCATGCTCGTCGAGTCGAAGCCGGGCTTCCCGAAAGTAGAGGCCATCGCGCCGCGCCGCAACCTGATGGCGCTGCACGTCCAGGACGTTGAGATGGAGGACGTGGAGGCCATCGACGCGGCGGTCTCGGCCGCGGCCGAGGCCACAGACCGGCCCGAAGAGGAGTTCATGTCCGGCGTCATCGACAAGGTCAAGCGTTTCAGAAACACGCGATGACCGGCAGCACGGGCCGCGAGGCTTACGACGTAGTGATTGTCGGCGGCGGGCCTGCGGGGTCTGCCGCCGCCCTCACGCTGGCGCGCGGCCGGCGGCGCGTGCTGCTGATAGAAGCGAACGACGCCCGCGCGTTCAAGATCGGCGAGGCGCTCCCGCCCGCCGTCCGGCCGCTGCTCACAGACCTGGGAGTCTGGGACGGCTTCGCGGCAGACGGGCACTTGCCCTGCTACGGCAACCTCTCCGCCTGGGGCGAGCCGCGCCTCTCTGAGACCGCCTTCATCTTCGACCCGAACGGGCACGGCTGGCATTTAGACCGCGCGCGCTTCGACTGGCGGCTGCGCGAGGCCGCGCGCCTCGCGGGCAGCGAGCTGTATGAGGCCACGGCCCTTAAGCGTCTGCTGCGCCTCCCGCTGGGCCATTGGCACATAAGCCTGGCCGGGCCGGGAGGCTTTCGGGACGCGCGTTGCCGCTGGCTAATAGACGCGACCGGGCGGCGCAGCGCGCTGGCACGCAGGCAAGGCGTGCGGCTTTGTCAGGACGACCACCTCGTCGCCTTCTTCGCGTTATTCTCTCAATTCGACAACGCTGCCGCCCCGGACGAGGATTCGCGGACTTTAATCGAGGCTGCCCCGGACGGGTGGTGGTACACGGCGCTCCTCCCCTCGAAGCTGCGCGTGGTGGTTTACCTCACGGACGCAGACCGGGTCTCGCCGCGCGCGCTCTGCGAAAAAGAGAGCTTCCTCTCGCTGCTCGACCAGACGGAGCACGTCAGCGCCCGCCTCGCGGCGCACGGCTATCGGATGGAGAGCGCGCCGCGAGGCGCTGCCGCCCACAGCGCCCGGCTGGAACGCTTCCACGGCGAAGGGTGGCTGGCCGTGGGCGACGCCGCGATCAGTTTCGACCCCCTCTCCTCGCAGGGGCTGTTGACGGCCCTGTTCACAGGGATGGAAGCGGGCAACGCGCTCGACGCGAGCCTCTCTGGCGACGCGGAGGCGGTCGGCCGCTACGGGCTCAGACTGGCGACCATCTACGAAGCGTACCTGCAAAACCTCGCCGCCTACTACTCGTACGAGGCGCGCTGGCCGGGCCGCCCTTTCTGGCAGCGCAGGCATAACGTGGCGGGAGTGGGGTAATAATGTGTTGCTGAAGAAAAGCGGCAGGCTGAAGATGGCCTGCCGCTCTTATTGATTGAGACTTCTGCTGTTTTTGTTCGTTCGCTAACAGTCGGGGTTGCATCCGTACCGGCAGGCGCCCGGGTCAGTCGGCTCCCCATTGCACATCGAGCAACAAATTTGCCTGGTAGCCTTCGGCTTAAGTTTCGAGCAGACGTTGTTGCCTGAAGCGGGATTGTAAGCCAGGCCAGTCAGGCACAACACGAGCAAGACTGGCATGACGAGTTTGCGGGTGAGTCTTCGCACTCTGGTTCTAACCATGAGGTCCTCCTTATTTACTGGCTGAAGTGAAGCTGACCACATTCAGGCATGCGCCAGCGGTAGGGGTGAACAGGTAGATGCTACTCTCGCGACCAAGTGGTGTCAATAAACGCCGGCAACACATTATCAGCCCACTACCGGCCGCCTCGCCCGCTTGCTTCTGTCAGACCCTTTCCGTATAATCCTTCGCTTGCTCTGAGCGCGGCTTTCTCTCCTGTGGGTTCGCGCCCACTTTTTCTTTGCGCTCAGGGCGCTACGGACATGATCGTTAAGGAGCGAACGGTGGGTCAGGGGTCGATTGAAGAGCGTGTGCAGCAGATTGCGGAGCGTGTGGCGCTGGATCACGGGCTGGAGCTGGTTCACGCGGAAGTCGCGGGCCCGGGAGGCAAGCCCATCATCCGCCTCTTCATCGACAAGCCGGAGGGCGTGACCCACGCGGACTGCTCGGAGGTCAGCCTCCACGTCGGGACCGTGCTCGACGTTGAAGACTTCATCCATTCGGCCTACACGCTGGAGGTTTCGAGCCCTGGGCTGGAACGCGGCCTCTACAAGCGCCAGGATTACGAGCGCTTCAGTGGGCGCGAGGCCAAGATGAAGACGCGCTCGGCCATTAACGGCCAGCGCAACTTCCGCGGACGCATCGTTCGCATAGAGGGCGACGATGTTATTTTTGACGACAAGACGAGCGGGCAAGTTCGCGTCCCGTTCGAGACAATCGTCAAAGCCAATCTTGAGATTGACGTGGAAGAAGAGTTTCGCCGCGCTAAGGAGCGCGAGATGGCCTCAGAGGCCGCGGCCAAATCGGACGGCCGTTAAACACAACTGAATAACAATTGAATAGGCTCGACAGGGCGAGGACCGCTCCTCAGCCCTGAGCCAGAGGGACATAAAGGTTAAGTCGAATGAGCACATCCATCGCGCAGAACATTGACGCCCTTTGCCAGGAGAAAGGCGTGGACCGCGAGATCGTCATCGAGGCGATGAAGGAGGCGGTGCGCGCCGCCGCCCGCAAGCAGTTCCGCTCCGGCGAGGACATACAGGTCGATTGGAATCCAGAGACCGGCATAGAGCTTTCGGCCTCGAAGGTGGTCGTCGAAGAGGTCGCGGACCCCGCGACCGAGCTGTCAATCGAGGAGGCGCGCGAGATGGCGGGCGACGACGTTGAGGTCGGCGACGCCCTGCTCCTGCCGCTGCCGATGGAGGAACTGGGCCGCATCGCCGCCCAGACCGCCAAGCAGATTCTCTTCCAGAAAGTGCGCGACGCCGAGCGCTCCAACATCTACGACCAGTACATAGACAAGATCGGCGACCTCGTCAACGGCTTCGTCAAACGCTTCGAGCGCGGCAACATTATCGTCGATTTGGGCAACCTCGAAGCCATCCTGCCCCGCTCCCAGCAGTCGCGCGGCGAGCAGTGGAACCAGGGAGAACGTATCCGCGTCGTCATCAACAACGTCTCGAAGGAGTCCAAAGGCCCGCAGGTCGAAGTCTCGCGGACCTCTCCCGAACTCCTGCGCCGCCTCTTTGAGATGGAAGTGCCGGAGATTTACGACGAGACCGTGGTCATCAAGTCTGCCGTGAGGGAGCCGGGCGAGCGCGCGAAGATTGCCGTCACCAGTAACGAGCGCGACGTGGACCCCGTCGGCGCGTGCGTCGGCATGAAGGGCTCGCGCGTGCAGGCGATTATCCGCGAGCTGCGCGGCGAGAAGATTGACATCATAGAGTGGTCGGACGAGCCCTCGGTCTTCGCGGCCAACGCCTTGTCGCCCGCGAAAGTGAATCAGGTCCGCATCACGGACATCGAGAACCGCCAGATGGAGGTCATCGTCAACGAGGATCAGTTGAGCCTTGCCATCGGCAAGCGCGGGCAGAACGTGCGGCTCGCCACGAAACTCGTCGGCTGGAACATAGACATCCGCAGCGAGGAAGAACTCAAGCGCGAGGTCGCAGAGCAGATGGGCGCGCTCATCGCTTCGGGCGGCTCGGTCCCGCTCTCGGCCATCGAAGGCGTCACGGCCTCGCAGGCCGACGCGCTGGCCGAACACGGCATCGAGGACATAGACGCGCTGGCAGCCACCTCCGTTGATGATTTGGTCGAATACCTCGACGTGAGTCTCGACGAGGCCGAGTCAATGCTGACGGCCGCGCAGGCCGTCATCGCCGCGCGCGACGCGAGCAAGCAGGAAGGCGAGCCCGGCGCTGAAGAAGGTGATGTAGAAGAACAGGCCGGTGGCGCGGAAGAAGCCGCAGCCGCCGAGGGGACGGAGGCGAGCGACGTGACCGAAGAGACAGCGGAAGAGACATCCTCCGCGCCCGAACACGTGGAGATGATAGAGGAACAGCACGCCGTCTCCGCAGAGTTTGACCCGGACGCCCCTGCGCGCGAGGTCGAGCCTTCGGACGCGATGACCGCCGAGGGCTATGACGAGGCGGTCGAGCTGGGCGCTCCGTTCACAGCGGAGGAGACTATCTTGGCCGAGTATTCCGCGGACCCCGTGGCCGTCACCGAAGCAGAACCCATCTCGGAGGACGAGTTGCTACTGCAAGAGGCCGGGCGCGACCTGCGCGCCGACACCATCACGCCCGCCCCGGACATCACGTCCTCTGGCGCGGCGATGATCGAGGCCGCCTCGAAGGTCGGCGAGGGCGACGCGCCCGTCGAGGACGACGCTCCCCTGTCCCCGCGCGGCGACTTCGCCTCGGAGGCTTCGGCCCCCGAAGTCCAGGTTACTTCCGCTCCCGAGCCGTCATACAGCGAGGCCGCGACGCTCGGGGACGAAACGAACGAGAAGCAGGATGCTTCCGACGAAGACAATGCGGCCCGATAACCGCGGCGTGCGCGCTCGCGTCAAATGCGCGCATCGCCCCTTGCCTTTCCCAGTCCCACGCGCGCGGGCGCGCTCCTTCTAAAAGGTCGCGCTTCAAGCGTGGGGTTGAAGAGGTAAGAGTTCTCAACCCTTTACTTGAAGCGCGCGGCGCCGTTTTACCTGAAGCGTCGAAGAAGGAGTGCATGACCGTTACTTCCAAGGTTCGTCTGTACGATCTAGCCAAAGAACTGAAGCAGGACACGAAGCGCCTCATAGAGGAAGTGCGTCGCGAGGGTGTGGACGTCTCCGTCCCGTCGAACTCTATCTCGAAAGAGCTGGCCGACAAGATTCGCAACCGCTACTTCCCGAAGAAGGAGGCGTCGGCCCCGCGTAAAGTCGTCATCGTCAAGAAGGCACGCCCCGTCGTCGAAGAGGCCCCGGCCGCCGAAGAAATCGGCGACGCGCTTGAGGCGCCCGCCGAGGCGGCCTCCCCCGCGGAGGCGCCCGCTCAGCCTGAGACGCACGGAGCGCCGGCCCCCCCGGTTGTCGTCCGCCAGGTCCGAAAGCTCTCGCCCGCCGTGCGGGCCGAGCACCCCGGAGCCGTAGGCGCGAGCGCTTCGCCCGCGCCCGCCGCCGAAGCGTCGCCGGAAGCCGAACCCTTTACACACGAGGCTGACATCGTTCAGGCCCCTGCGGAGACTGCGGCCCCAGAGGTCGCGCCGCCCGTGGCCGAAGCGTCGCCGGAAACGCCGCCCGTCGCCACGTCTACAGCGCCGCCAGCAGCCCAGCCGCAGCCACAGCAACCCGCTGCGCCGCCCCCTGCTCCTTCCAGACAGGTGAGAGTCCTGAGGCCGACGGCCGCCGCGCTCAACGCAGGCGTCCGCCACGGCGAGCGTGCGCCCGCGCCTACGCCTCCGCCTCCGCCGCCCGTCAGCCCGCGCGAGCGGCGCGAGCGGCAGGAGCGCGGCGGAGACCGCGGAGCCTCGCGCGCGCCTGTGGCCCGCGCGGCCGAACGCGCAGGGACTCCCGGCGAGACCGCGACGCCTCAGATCACATACATCCCTTCGCCTTCGGACGGACGCGGGCGCAGCCGCGGACGCGGCGGTCGCCACACGACCGCGCGCGGTGGTGGGGCCCGTGAGGGCGGACGCGGCGGGCGTTTCGACCGCGACTACATCCCGCCGCCGAAGGCCCTCTCGCTCGAAGACCGCATCGCCGGCCGCCTGAGCGGCGACGTGGCGACCGTTGCGGGCGAGCTGAAGCCCGTGCGACTGGTCGAGGGCTCGACCGTCAAGGAGTTCGCCGAAAAGCTCGGCATCAAGCCGAAGGACGTGGTCACGCTGCTGCTTCAGCGCGGCGTCTTCGCCACCATCAACCAGCCGCTCAACGACGACGTGGCCGTCGAACTAGGCAAGCGCTTCGGCTACGAGGTGACCTTCGTACAGTTCGAGGAGATGGTCGCCGAGGAAGAGTTCGAGGACTTGATCGCCGCCGACGCCGACGACGTGGAGTTGCCGCGCGCGCCCGTCGTCACCGTCATGGGCCACGTTGACCACGGCAAGACGAGTCTGCTCGACGGCATCCGCACCACGGACGTGGCCGCGGGCGAGGCGGGCGGCATCACGCAGCACATCGGCGCGTACAGCGTCCAGGTTCAGAGCCCCGACAACCCGGAAGAGACGCGCCGCGTCGTCTTCCTGGACACGCCCGGCCACGAAGCGTTCACGATGATGCGCGCACGCGGCGCGAAGGCGACCGACGTGGTCGTCCTCGTCGTCGCCGCAGACGATGGCGTCATGCCGCAGACCGTCGAGGCCATAGACCACTCGCGCGCCGCGGGTGTGCCAATTGTCGTCGCCATCAACAAGATTGACCGACCCGATGCGAACCCCGACCGCGTCAAGCAGGAACTGGCGAACCACGGGTTGCAGCCCGTCGAGTGGGGCGGCGAGACAGAGATGGTGCAGGTCTCGGCCAAGCGGCGCGAGAACCTGGACACGCTGCTCGAAACCATCCTGCTGACGGCAGACATCCTGAACCTGAAGGCCAGCCCGACGCGCCTCGCTTCGGGCGTGGTGCTCGAAGCCAAGCTCGACCGCGGGCGCGGCTCCGTCGCCACGGTCCTCGTCCAGCAGGGCACGCTCCGCGTCCACGACCCGTTCATTGTGGGCCAAATCTTCGGCAGGGTGCGCGCCATGTTCGACGACCGCGGCCAGGCGATTACGGAAGCCGGGCCGGCCACGCCGGTCGAAGTCCTGGGGCTTCAGGGCGTGCCGCAAGCCGGCGAGAGCTTCCAGGTCGTCGCCGACATCACGCGCGCGCAGCAGATTTCGCACCACCGCCAGATGCTGACGCGCCAGAACACGCTGCTCCAGACGACGAAGCGCGGCATAGAGGCGCTCGGCCAGACGGAGGTCAAGGAACTCCTGGTCATCATCAAGGCCGACGTGCAGGGCTCCGTCGAAGTCTTGAAGTCCACTTTGCAGAAACTCTCGACCGAGCAGGTCAAGGTCAAGGTCATACGCTCTGGCGCGGGCGCGATCACGGAGTCGGACGTGCTGCTGGCCTCGGCCACGCAGACCGAGGCGACCGGCCGCGCCGTCGTCATCATCGGCTTCAACGTCCGTCCAGAGACGCGCGCCGCGGAACTCGCCAAGCAGGAGGGCGTGGACATACGCCTCCACTCGATCATCTACAAGGTCGAGGAGGAGATTCGCGCGGCGATGATCGGGATGCTCGAAGCGGTCGAGAAGGAGAAGATTCTCGGCAAGGCGGACATACGCGAAGTCTTCCGCGTGCCCCGCGCCGGCACGATTGCGGGCTGCATGGTCGTTGACGGACTGATTCGCCGCAACGCCCGCGCGCGCCTGATCCGCGACGGCGTCGTCTCCTGGGAGGGCGGCATCGCCTCCCTGCGCCGCTTCAAGGACGACGCGGCGGAAGTCCGCGAGGGCTTCGAGTGCGGCATCGGCCTGGAGAACTTCAACGACATCAAGGTCGGCGACCAGATCGAGGCGTACGTCATCGAGAAGGTCGCGGCAACGGAACTGTAAGAAAGTGGGCAGTGGTCAGTGGTCGGTGGTCAGTTAAAAACTGATTCCTACTGACCACTGACCACTGACTACTGACCACTGTGTTATGCGTAGGCCCGAGAGAGTCGCCGACATGCTGCGCGAGGAGATCACGCAGATCGTCGGCTATGAGTTGGAAGACCCACGGGTGCAGTCCGTGACGGTGACAGACGTGCGGGTGTCGGAGAACCTGCGCGACGCGAGCGTGTACGTGCTGGTCGAGGGGGGCGAGGAAGAAATCCTGGCCGCGCTCACGGCGCTCAGGCACGCCGCCCCCTACGTTCGCAAGCAGGTCGGCTTCGCCCTGAATCTACGGCACACGCCAGAGATTCACTTCGTCCGCGACACCGTCGAGGAGCGCGGCGCGCGCGTTGACCGGCTTTTGGAACAGCTCGGGCAGGAACAAAGCAGGCAGAACGAAGAAAGGACTAATGATGAACGAGGAATGATGAATGATGAATAAAAGGCAGTCGCTTTTTAATTCATCATTCATCATTCCTCGTTCATCATTTTGAAAACAGATGCTTAGTCAAGTCGTCGAGTTGATCGAGCAGAAGCGGCGCTTCGCGATCACCTCACACGTTCGCCCGGACGGTGACAGTCTGGGTTCGAGCCTCGGGCTCTACTGGCTCCTGCGGGCGCTGGATAAAGAGGTCGAGGTCATCATGCGCGACGCGGTCCCCCACGCCTACGAGAAGCTGCCCGGCGCGCGCGAGGTCCGCGTCACCCCCTCTGTGGATCGCGCCTACGACGCCGTCTTCGTCATCGAGTGCTCGGACATCACGCGACCCGGACTCCTTGACCTGGACACACAGTTCGTCGTCAACATAGACCACCACTCGACTACCGCGCTTTTTGGCACAATCAACTGGATAGACTCCACTGCCTCGGCCGTCGGCGAGATGATTTACAACCTCTGCAAGGCCACGGGCGTGCGCGTCACGCGCGAGATCGCCGAGTGCGTCTACACGGCGCTCATCACCGACACGGGCTCCTTCCACTACTCGAACACGTCTGAGCGCACCTTCAAGGTGGCTTCGGAATTGGTCCGCGCCGGCGTCAAGCCCGCGAAAATCTCGCAGGCCGTCTTCAGCAATTATCCCTGGTCGAAGATTGAGCTGATGGGCGAGGTGCTCGCAACCGCCCGCCGCGACGAGACGGGCCGCGTCGCGTGGATGCACCAGACACTTGAGATGCAGGCGCGCGCCGGGGCGACCGAAGAGGACACAGACGGCTTCGTCAACTACCCGCTGACCTGCGGCTCTGTCGAAGCGGTCGCGCTGCTCAAAGAGTGCTCGCCCGGCGTCTACCGCACCTCTTTGCGCTCGAAGGGCGACGTGAACGTCGCGCGCATCGCGGAGAAGTTCGGCGGCGGCGGCCACCGCAACGCCGCGGGCTGCACGCTCTCTGGCGACCTCGAAGAGGCCGAGCAGACCATCGTCCGGCTGCTGCAAGACGCCGTCGAGTACCGCAACGGCGGGCGCGACGACACGCCCGTCCCGGCCTCTGCCACGAGGCAGCCGGAAGCGACCGCCCGATGAGCGTTAAAGAGAAGAAGTACAAGTGGCGGCGCGCGGACTATCAGGAAAAGACGCGCGGGCTGCTGATGGTTCACACAGGGAACGGCAAGGGTAAGACGACGTGCGCGCTCGGCCTGATGATGCGCGCGGCCGGGCGGGGGCTGAACTGCTGCATGGTGCAGTTCATGAAGTCTAAGAACGACCGCTACGGCGAGCACGAGTCGGCTGAGAAACTCGGCATCGAAGTCCACACGATGGGCGACGGGTTCACGTGGGACACGAAAGACCCGGAGCAGGACCGCCGGACGGCGCGCGAGACCTGGGCGCTCTGCGTCGAGAAGCTGCGGAGCAAGGACTACGACCTGCTGGTCTTTGACGAGTTGGTCTACGTCCTGAGCTACGAGATGCTCCCGACCGAAGAAGTCCTGGCGGAAGTGGCCGCCGCGCGCGCCGAGCAGCCCGCGCTGCACATCGTCGTCACGGGCCGCGACGCGCCCGCCGCCCTCGTCGAGGCCGCGGACCTCGTCACGGAGATGCGCGAAATCAAGCACCCCTTCAACGCCGGCATCCGCGCCCAGCAGGGAATAGAATTCTAATGCGGAATGCTGAATGATGAATGCGGAATTAAAGACGACCTGTTTTTTAATTCATCATTCATCACTCCGCATTCATCATTTTTTATGCTACTCTCTGCCCCGTTCCTCTTTGCAATACCGATTTAAACAACTGAGAGGCCCGAAGGTGCGAAGCTCGAAGGGTGCGGTTTTCATTCCGCATTCATCATTCTGCATTCATCATTTCCGTTATGCCCTGGTTTCGTAAGAAGGATCAGAAGATCGAGAGCGTGCCGGCCGAGGAGCGCGTGGTCAAGACCGAAGGCATCTTCGTCAAGTGCGACGAGTGCGACCAGCCGCTCTTCAAGCCCGACCTCGAAGATCAGCTTCAGGTCTGCCAACACTGCGGCTACCACTTCCGCCTCGACGCGCGCTCGCGCCTCTCCATGCTCTTCGACGAAGGCCGCTACGAAGAGCTGGACGCGGAAGTCGTCTCAATAGACCCGCTGGAGTTCGTTGACAGCAAGCCTTACCCGGAGCGCATCCGGCGGGCGCAGGAGATGACGGGGCTGCCCGAGGCGATCATCACGGGCCGCGGCACGGTCCACGGCCACACGGTCTTCGCCGGCGCGATGGACATGCTCTTCATCGGCGGCTCGATGGGTTCGGCCGTGGGCGAGAAGATCGTGCGCCTGATACGCCGCGCCATAGAGGAGCGCGGCGCGGTCATCATCTTCGCGGCGTCGGGCGGCGCGCGGATGCAGGAGGGCACGTTGAGCCTCATGCAGATGGCGAAAATCTCTTCCGCCCTGGCGCAACTAGACGAGGCGCAACTGCCCTTCATCTCTGTGCTGACGGACCCGACGACCGGCGGTGTCACGGCCAGCTTCGCCATGCTGGGCGATTTGATTATCGCCGAGCCGAAGGCGCTGATCGGCTTCGCCGGCCCGCGCGTCATAGAACAGACGATCCGCCAGAAACTGCCCAAGAATTTCCAGCGCTCTGAGTTCCTGCTCGATCACGGGATGCTCGACGCCATCGTTGACCGCCGCGAGTTGCGCGAGTTCTTCCGCAAGACCCTACACTTCATGATGAACCCCGAAGCCGCACGCGAAGCCCCCGCTTAATCGTTCGGAGAAGTTTTATGTTCGATAGTGAGCCTTTTCGTGGCTAATTCGGTGACGCAGTTCGACGAAGCCTTAAGTTACCTCCTGAGCCTCGGCCACGAGACGCTCGTCATCAAGCTCGGCCTCAAGAACACGGAAACGTTACTCGCGGCCCTCGGCGACCCTCAAAAATCTTTCCCCTCGGTCCAGATTGCAGGAACGAACGGCAAGGGCTCGGCGGCCGCCATGCTCGAATCGGTCGCGCGCGCCGCAGGCGTCCGCACAGGGCTCTACACTTCCCCACATCTTGTCAGCGTCACGGAACGCGTACGCGTCGAAGGCCAGGAGATAAGCCGCGAAGAGTTCGGGCGGCTGACGACGCGCGCGCGCGCGGCGGCAGAGCGGTTGCGGGGCGAGGGGACACTGCCCGCGCTCCCGACCTTCTTCGAGCACGTGACGGCCGTCGCCCTCGCGGCTTTTCACGAGGCGCGGGTCGAGTTGGCGATTCTTGAGACGGGGCTCGGCGGGCGTCTTGACGCGACGACGACCGCGGGCGCAAGCGTGGTCGCCATCACCCCCGTCGCGTTAGACCACCAGGAATACCTCGGCGAGACGCTGGCACAAATTGCTTCGGAGAAGGCCGCGATCATCCGCCCCAATGTCGCGGCCGTCGTCGCGCCGCAAAGCGCGGAAGCCCTCGAAGTGATTTTAAGGCGCTGCGCGGAGTGCGACGTGGAGCCACGCATGTCGGCCGCCGGGTCGTTTGAAGTCCTGGGCGCGGACGAGACGGGCCGCCTGCGCGTCAATTTCGAGACGACGGAAGACCGCTACGAGAACGTTCGCCTGGCCCTGCGCGGCCGCCACCAGATAGTCAACGCGCAGGTCGCAATCAGCCTGGCCGAGACGTTGCGCGCGCGCGGCTTTCCGCTGACGCGCGCGGCGATCATCGAAGGTCTCGAACGCGCAGAGTACGCGGGGCGGCTCGAACTCCTGCGCTCCGGCGAACACGATTTCCTCTTCGACGGCGCGCACAACGCCGCCGGCGCTCGCGCCCTACGCGACTTTCTGGACGAGTTCGTCCACGCGCCCGTCACGCTCGTCTTCGGCGCGATGCGTGACAAAGACTTGACCGAGATCACCGCCACCCTCTTCCCCTCCGCGCACCGCCTGATTCTCACACGGCCCGCCAACCCTCGGGCCGCCGCCCCCGAAATCCTTGCGCGCCTTGTGCCACACGACCTCGATTCGAGTAGAATCACGCTCGCGCCCGCGGCTGCGGAAGCCGTCAGCGCGGCGCGCGCAGAGACGCCGCCCGCGGGAATCATCTGCGTCACGGGCTCGCTCTACCTCGTGGGCGAGGTGCGGAATATTTTGGAATGAGTCACCGGTTGCGGCGCGGCCCCCGAAAACATAAACTGGCGGGCAGGAAAATCATCTTATGGCGACACCTGACAAAGAGGCCCCGGAGGTTCTGGACACGGAGGAGGTCTACCACGGGCGTGTAATAGACGTGGCGCTTTACACCGTGCGGGAGGGGGAGACGACGTACAAGCGGGAGGTGGTACACCACCCGGGCGGGGCTGGCGTGGTGGCTGTGTTTGAGGATGGGACGATTCCGCTGGTGAGGCAGTACAGGCAGCCCGTGGTGCGTTACACACTGGAGTTGCCGGCCGGCAGACTAGACCCGCCGGAGCGCCCCGAAGAGTGCGCGGCCCGCGAGCTTGAAGAGGAGATAGGCGTGCGCGCCGGAAGGCTGGAGAAGCTGGCGGAGTTCTTCTCGACGCCGGGTTTTTGTGAAGAGAAGCTGTGGGTTTACCTGGCGACGGAGTTGACGCCGACACAGCAGAGCCTGGAAGGCGACGAGATGATTGAGATCGTGCGCGTCACGTTCGCGCGCGCCTTCGAGATGATTGTCGACGGCGAGATCGAAGACGCCAAGACCATCATCGGGCTGCTGCTGGCCGCGCCTCGCCTGGGCCTGAGGCCGCCCGACGTGGCAGAGTATCCGGCGGTGTAAAAGATAAGGGGAATGAGAATGGTGACGTGTACTCATCTGGCACAGATTCACGAGGTCACGCCGAGCGCGCGCGGGTGTGAGGACTGTTTGAAGACAGGCGACGCGTGGATGCACCTGCGGCTCTGCAAGACGTGCGGGCACGTCGGCTGCTGCGACTCGTCGCCGAACAGGCACGCGACCAAGCACTACCATCAGACAGAGCACCCCATCATCAAGTCGTTCGAGCCGGGCGAGGAGTGGGGCTACTGCTACGTTGACGATGCATTCTTTGAATCAATCTGAGAAGGCCAGGCCCGCCGCCCTGAGAGAAGACCCAGAGGCGCGCACGCCCGAGCCGCGCCGCCCCTCTGTCGTCAACTACCTGCACTCGTCGGTCGCCATCCCGCTTATCTACCTCTACACGGTCGTGATGGGCAGCCTCTCGCTCGTCTCCTCGCTCTTCGACCGCGCGGGCCGCAAGCAGCACTGGTGCGCTCAGGTCTGGTGCCGCATGATCGCGCGCACCGCGGGCACGCGCGTCCGCGTCCACGGCGCGGAGCACATCCGGCCCGACACCTCCTACGTTTTCCTCTCGACGCACCAGAGCTACATGGACATCCCTGCGATGCTCGGCTACCTGCCGGCGCAACTCCGCATCGCCGCCAAGAAGTCTCTCTTCCGCATCCCGTTCATGGGCTGGCACCTGACGCGCGCGGGCCACATCCCCATCGACCGCAGCTCGACCGAAAACGCAGTCGCCACCATGCAGAGGGCCGCCGGCTACGTCCAACGCGGCATCTGCGCCTTCGTCTTTCCAGAGGGCACGCGCTCGCGCGACGGCCGCCTGCACCGCTTCAAGAAGGGCGGCTTCAAGCTCGCCATGCAGGCCCGCGTCCCCATCATCCCGGTCACCATCGTCGGCTCGCGCCAGGCGCTGCCCCCTGACGAAATCATCTTCCGTCCAGGCCCCATAGACATGTACATAGACGCGCCCATCCCCACCGCGGAACTGTCGGACGACGACCTGGAGCCCCTGATGCAAGCGGTCTACGACGTGATGGCGAAACGGTTCAAAATGCAAAATGAAAAATTAAAAGTGAAAAATTGAAGCGGAGAGCCACTTTTTAATTAAACGTGGTTTCAGCCTCCCTTTTGCATTTTTAATTTTTCATTTTGCATTTTCTTTATTACACTCGTCCCCATCGTGAGCACACCGAACGAACCAGCGCCGCCGCCGCTACCCGCGGAGCAGCAGGCAGGCGAGCACTTCGCCTACGCGCCGTGGCCGCCGCCGGCCCAGTTGCAGCCGACCGGCCCTGTAACGATTGACCCGAACAATCCGCCGTGGGGACTCGTGGCCGCCTTCCTGGTCTGGCTGGCGAGCGTCGCCCTGCTCATCGGGATGGCGATTCTCTTCCTCATCCCCCTGGCCATGAGCAAGGCGCAGGGCATGGCTGGCGATGAGTTGAGGCAATACCTGGCGACGGACAAGACCGCCATCCTGCTGGCGATTCTCTCTGGCATCCCCGCGCACCTCGTCACGCTCGGCATCGTCTGGGCCGTCGTCACGCGCTTCGGCAAGCGCCCCTTCTGGCGCACCATCGGCTGGACTAGGGGCCGTGGCTTCGGCTTCTGGACGAGCGCGGGGCTCGCCGCCTTGCTCTACATCTTCAGCCTCGCGATGATCTACGTCTTCGGCCAGGACGAGACCGAGACGGCGCTGTCGCGCGTCGTCCAAAGCTCGCGCGAGGCGGCGCTCGCCATCGCCTTCATGGCCTTCGTCACAGCGCCGCTGGTCGAAGAGCTGGTCTACCGCGGCGTGCTCTACTCGGCGCTGCACAAGGCCGCCGGGCGCACGTGGGCGGTCGTCGGCGTCATGATTCTCTTCACCCTCATACACGTCCCGCAATATTGGCCCAACTACGGCGTCATCGCCGCCATCGGCACGCTCAGCCTCTCGCTGACGCTGGTGCGCGCCTACACGGGGCGGCTGCTCCCCTGCTTCATCATGCACGTGGTCTTCAACGGCATCCAGGCCGTGATTATCATCTTCGAGCCTTACCTCCGCCGGATGCTGGAGAAGCCCGACCCGAACGCCGTGATTCAGTTCGTCCCCGAACTCTTCAAGAACATCTTCTGAAAAAATGGCCCACGAAGTCATCGTCGTCGGCGGCGGCATCGGCGGGCTGACGGCCGCGGCGCTGCTGGCCGCGCGGGGCGTACACGTCTGCCTGCTCGAAAAAGAGTCGCGCGGCGGCGGCTGCGCCGGCGCCTTCGAGCGCTTCGGCTACACGTTCGAGGCCGGCGCGTCGCTCTACGCCTCCTGGCAGCCCGGCGAAATCCACGAGCGCGTCTTCGCGGAGCTGCCCGTCGGGCCGCCCGAAGTTCGCGACGCCTCGCCCGCCTACGTCGTGCGCCTGCCCGACGGGCAAGACGTAAGAGTGGGAAGCGAGACGGAAGAGTTCGAGGCCGACTTGCGCGCGGCCTTCCCCGAATGCGCGGACGCGGCCGTCCGTTTCTACCGCGAGCTGGCTCCCGTCGGCGAGGCCCTGCGGCGCGTCGCGCGTCGCGTCCCGGACCTGCGCACGGCTTCTCGGTTGAGACGAGCGCGCGCCGCCCTACCCGAAATCGGCATCGCCCGCCGCGTGCTCGCCGGCTTGAACCAGACAGTGGCCCGACACCTCGCGCGAGGCTCCCACAGGTTCAGGCGCTTCGTGGACGTTCAGCTCCAAATCTTCGGCCAGCGCCCGAGCGACGAGTGCGCTTACCTCTACGCGGCCGTCGCCCTGATGATGCCGCGCTGGGGGATGTACGCCATCCGCGGCGGGGCTTCGGGGCTGGCGGACGTGCTGACCGAGTCGATTAAAAAAAGCGGGGGCACGGTGCGCTTCGACTCGACCGCGCTGCGCCTGGCCTACGACGACGCGGGGCGCGCAATCGGCGTGGACTTGCTGAGCGGCGAGCGCGTGGAGGCGACGCGCGCCGTCGTCAGCAACCTGACGGTGTGGGACACCTACGGCAAGCTGGTCGGGACGAGCCGCACGCCCGAGGCGGTGCGCCGCCGCCTGAAGGAGTTGCGCGGGTGGGGCGCTTACCTGCTCTACCTGGGGATGGACGAAGAGGCCGCGCAGCGTCTCCCCGCGGAGCACGTGCTGGCGCTCACGGACTGGCAGGAGGGCCGGGAGTACGACCCGGAGGGCGCGCAGTTCATGTTTGGCTCCGCGCCCGCCTGGGACGCACGAGCGCCGGAGGGCAAGCGCGCCGTCACCGTCTCCACCTTCACGGAAGTCTCGCAGTGGTTCTCCTACCACGAGGACGAGACGGAGCACGAGGAGCAAGACCAGCGCGCGCTTGAAGCCTGGTGGGAGCGCATACACAAGGCTATGCCGGAATTGGGCGCGGGCGTCGAAGTCATAGAGACGGCGAGCCCGCGCACCTTCCACGGCAACACGCGCCGGAGGCTGGGGATGGTCGGCGGCGTCGGACAGTCGCTGGACGTTTTTGGCCCACGCGCCTTGACGCACAGGACCGCGCTCCCCAACCTCTACATGGTCGGCGACACGGTCTTTCCGGGCCAGGGCGTCGCCGGCGTCACCCAATCCGCCCTCATCGTCGCAGACGAACTCGCCCCGTCAGGCTGATTGTGGCTCAAACCTTTTGCGCCTCCGGCGTGAGACTTAAGTCTCACGCCGGAGGCGCAAAAGTTGAGTTCGACGATTTTTACCGGTCGCTTATTGAATGGTGTATTCGCGGCGCGGGCCTCTCGCGCCGGTCTGGCGCGGCATCGGTTGTGGCGCGCGGCCCGTTGAGGAGCCGGCGCTCGTCGTGCCGCCGGCAGGCGCTCTGAGATCAGGTCGAGCGTTGCCGCGAATCACCTGACCGCTTGTACCACGCCGCCACGCGTCGAACCTCACGCCGTCCAGATATCCTGTGTCGTACCCGTAGCCATACGGGGACGACCAAGCGCTCCAGCCCAACGGGAGGTAGCAGTAAGTGCGCGTGCTCAGGTCGAAGACCCAGAGGCCCAGGGCGTCCGCGTTTCTGCGCCCGCGCGAGGTCATGGCGTACCAGCCGAAACTGTTGAAGGCCGTCTGCAAGGGGCGCGTTTGCAGCCGGCGGTTGGCGCGCGCCAACTCCTCCGCGCGCTCCTTGCTCCAGAGGTCTAGCGCGTCCTGCTGCTTCTTATCCAGCTTCGCCACTTCCGTCTGGCCGCCCTTAATCAAAACTTTCCGGTCGCCCTTGATCTCTTCCTGGCCCAAAAGCACGCGACCCTTTCGCACGACGACTTCGGTCGCCCCGTCCGGCAGCACGTTGAAGCGGTAAATCCCGCCCTTGATAATCACGGCCTCGGCCTGTGGGGTCTTAACATTTATCGCCAGCTTCACGCCGTCTCCCCCTGTCGCTTCCACGACGACGCTGCCGCTCGTCAGGCGGACGAGCAGATTGTCGAGCGAGTTGTCTGCGAGTTCGACCGACGTATTCTCGCCGACGCGCATGTACGAGCCAGGGTTGAGCAGCACCTCGACGCGGCCGCTCGCCCCGGTGCGCACGCTGTCGCCCTCCTCCAGGTCGTCCGCCGTGGTCAGCTCGCGCGGGGCGTCCGCCCCTTTGCGCAGCACACGCGCGTCGCCCGAGACCGAATTGATCCCGCCCGCCTTCGCGTGGATGACGTACTTCTCTCTGTTCTGTGTCTTCTGTGCCTGTGCCGCCGGCGCGAGGCCGAAGAGCGCGACTAACGCCAGGGCGGCGAGTTTCAGTGTGCGGATGGACGCGTCCTTCATTTGGAGAACTCCTTTTTTGTGGGGCTGTCTACGGACGAAACAGGGAGAGTCGCGCACACATTCTAAAATTAAAAATGAAAAATGAGAAATGAAAAATTGCGGCTGAGAACCATTTTTTAATTAAAAGCGGTTTCAGCCTCCCTTTTGCATTTTTCATTTTTAATTTTGAATTGCCCTAACGTCCTGTTCGGAGCCGCGGACGATGAGGACCGTGTCGCCCGTGCGGCGGACGAGGGTCGTGCGCCCGGACTCCTGCCAGACGGCTCGCGTGGGGTCGCCTGTGGCCGGGCTCTCGACCACCCTCGCGCCGGCGCGAGCGCGCAGCCGGTTGTAGGACGCGAAAAATTCTTCCGCGTCCGCGGGCCTGTCCCAGACCGTCTGCCAGACGAAGAGCGGCGCGCTGCCCGTCTTCTCGAACAGGTAGGCGCGGTCGCCGCCCCAGCCCGCGGCGGCGCGCGCCGCTTCCGCGAAAGGCACGCGGGCCATCAGCAGGCCGCGCACGCCTATCTCGCCGAGCGGCGTCGAAGCGTTCATACTCCACCCGCTGGCCGTGAGCGCCGACTCGTCGAACGAGACTTCGCGCGGCGCTTCGTTCGCCACGTACTTCTCCGGGTGAAGAATCTGCTCGGTCGAGGCGGGCGGGCGGCGGAACAACTCGTTGACGCCGCGCTCACCACCCGCGCGCCGCACAGACTCGACGAAGCGCGCGCCGTCGCGGTAGCGGAAGATGAAAGTCTCCGTTAGGAGCGGCGGGAAGAAGCGTCCGACCTCCTGGCGGTAGTCGCCGAAGCGGTCACCCTCTTGCTTGAGGATTTCGTCTAGTGGGCGACGCCCGTAGCTCTCGCCCTGCTCCATGCGCCGCTGCACGTTCATCGCGTCGCCCTCTATGACGGCGAACGTGGCCTCGGCGCGGTCGAAGTTGTAGGGCGTGGCGACCAGCAGTTTCATCAAGTCGAAGTGCTGATCTTGAAGAGCGTGTGTAAACTCGTGCGTCAAGAGCGAGTCGTCCTTGAACTTGTCTA
Organism: uncultured Acidobacteriota bacterium; assembly: GCA_963848875.1. Classification (GTDB taxonomy): domain Bacteria; phylum Acidobacteriota; class Blastocatellia; order Pyrinomonadales; family Pyrinomonadaceae; genus QHXM01. The sequence continues at coordinate 310,705 of CAWKFJ010000003.1, read as the reverse complement.
CGATGAGGACTTGCTTGTCGAGGGGCGAGTAGAGCGCGCCGGCCGAGACGGCCGTGAAGCTGGCGGCGAGCGAGGCCAGGTCTGTGCCTTCGGGCAGGACGCCGCCGGCCGCGGCCAGATGGCCCAGCGCGCGCAACTCTTCCCCGCCGAGCACGTGGGCCATTTCAGACGCGCGCGTGCCATACTCCCAGCCGGAAAGCTCCGCCATCCCGACCTCCGCGCGGAAGGGCAGCTCGCGCAGCTCCGAGGCGGCGCGCACGGCCCGCGCACGCAGCTCTTTCAGTTTCTGGGACAGCGGGCGCGGCGGCAGCGGCGGCAACGTCCGCGTCACCGGCGCGGTCACAGTAGCCGGGGCGGCGCTCGTTGGCCCGCCGCGCTTATTCCCGCACGCAGCGGCGAGCGACAGACTCAGGATGATGGCGGAACAGATGATGATTCCCCTGGCACGCATAGCGAGTCTTAGACGCCGGGAGCGCCCTTTGCGATGCACTGGGAAAGGCAAAAGGCGAAACGGTCTTTGAGAAATTGCTTAGCTTAACGGCAACGTGACGGGCGAGCGCCCGCGCGCGGGGACTTCGCCGGCGATGACGCGGACGGCGGATGCTTCGGATTCGACGGCCGACTCGAAGGTCAAGAGCGCGGTCGCGCGCTCGGGCATGTGGGGCAGGACGTAAGGGTTGCCGAAGACGGCGGCGATTGTCGGGATGCCCGCCTGGTCGAGCGCGCGCAGGATTTCGGCGTGCGACTGGCCGAGAGCGACGCTCCCCTTGTAGGCCGCCACGCGCGCGCAGACGGCCGCCATCACCACGTCGCAGTCGCGCACGCTCTCCAACACCTGACTGATGTCGGCCGCGTCCGCGCTCAGCTCTACCACACGGCCGCGCCAGCGCCCCTGCACCTCTTTCGAGAAGCGCGACCCCGCAGGCTCGCGCAGTTGGTGCGCCCAAACTGGCACAGCGTCTTTGAGGATGACGGCCGCGACGCGCTCGCGTCCCGGCGCTACGGGGAGAAGCCCGCGTGGGTCGCGGACGAGCGTGACGGCGCGTTCAAAGAGCGAGCGCGCAGTTGATGTGTGGGCCGGGCTCATGACCACGTCCCAGACGTTGTCGAGCGAGACCATGCGCTCCTCGTGCAGCCCGCACCAGGCTTTGGCCTCCAGGACACGGCGCACGGATGCGTCAATCCGCTCGCGCGTGATGCGCCCCTGGGCCACCGCGTCGCAGATCGCCGCGTGAGCGCGCGCCACGTCCGGCATGTAGAGCAGTACGTCGCAGCCGGCCTCGACGGCGCGCACCGCCGCCTCGCCCGCCTCGTAGTGGTTCGCGACGGCCCCCATGTTGAGCGCGTCGGAGAAGATCAAACCCTCGAAACCGAAGTCGCGGCGCAGGAGCCCATCCACGATTGCCGGCGAGAGCGTCGCGGGCCGCTTCTCTTCGGCGCGGTCGTCCAGCGCCGGCACGGCTATGTGCGCCGTCATCACGGCGCGCACGCCCCTCTGCACCGCGGCGCGGAAAGGCGGCAGCTCGACGCGTTCCAGTCGCTCGCGCGAGGCGTCCAGGGTCGGCAGCAGGAGGTGCGAGTCGAGCGAGGTGTCGCCGTGGCCCGGAAAATGTTTGGCCGTACTGATCTGGCCCGCGTCCTGCGCCGCGCGGATGAAGGCCGCGCCCCAGTTGGCGACCACTTCGGGGTCGTCCGAGAAGGCGCGCGTGTTGATGATCGGGTTGGCGGGGTTGTTGTTAACGTCTAGGACGGGATAGAAGTTGACGTGGACGCCGATGGCGCGGCCTTCGCGGGCGGTGATGCGCGCGGCCTCGGCGGCGGATTCGGTGTCGCCCGTCGCCGCGAGCGCCATCGCGCGCGGCAGGCGCGTCCCGCCCCTGAGCTGCATCCCGACGCCGCCCTCGAAGTCCGAGGCGAACAGGAGCGGCAAACGCGCGCGCGCCTGAAGGCGGTTGGTCAGCGCGGCGGTCGTCAACGCGTCGCCGTTGTAGATGATGAAGCCGCCGACGTTGAGCTTTTCTATCGCGTGCAGGAGCCGTGCGAACTCCTCGCTCTTTTCGTGAACGAGGATGCCCGTCGTGTCCGGCATCAGGAGCTGGCCGACGCGCTCCTCCAAACTCATCTCGCGCAGTGTCGCCTCGACCCACTCCATGTGCGCCGCTTCCGTCTGTTTTTGCAAACTGTGTTTCAGCCCCTTCTCAACTGGTGGTCTGTTCATCTTAGTTCGTAAATCGTGAATCGTAAATCGTGAATCGTGAAAAGCAGTTTTTACATTGACGAGCCAGGTGGTAAACTACAAGCGCCGTGCGGACATCTGACGGCGTCAACTTTTATGCGGCGGCTCACTTCACAACTCGGAATCACACTGCTCGCGCTGCTCCTGTGCGGCTGGGGCGAGGCGATGGCCTCCGTCCTCTGCCCGCACGCCGCGGGCCTGGATCACGCATGTTGCCCCGCGAAAATCGACAGCGCCCCGGCGGAGCAACACCATTCCGGCTCACATCATCAGCCGGCGCGCGGCGCAAGGTCTGAGCGCCGAGAACACGCCTCTCATCATCGCGCGGCCGATGCCGTCAAGGGGCTGGCCGCTAGCTCTTCCTGCGCTCACTGCGTGAGCCAAAGAGACTTGCCCGCCGCGCCCGCAAGCGTCCGCGAGCTGACGACCCAGAAAAGCGGGGCCGGCAAAATGGCGGCGCACGCGACGAAGATTTTGGCACAGCCGGTAATCGTCCACGCCCCCCGATTCGCGCCCACACAGCACGCGCCGCCTGGCCCAGCAGGCCGCAGGCGTCTCCTCCTGAGCGTTTTTCTGATCTAGCTTCCCTCGAAATCGTTTTCGGTTCCTGACGGATTGCAGGCGCACTCGTCTGTCTTCAATCAACACCGAGCAATTTTTTTGAGGGGAAGTAATGAAACTTTTATTCTCGCACTTAAACCTCTACGCGCTCTTCCTGGCGGCGCTGTTCCTCGTCGCCTCCACGGCCGCGCCCGCGCGCGCGCAGCACGAAGGGCACGACATGAGCAAGATGCCTGGCATGAGCAAACCCAGGCCCAAGGCCAAGCCGCGCCCGAAGCCTGCCGCCGCCAGGAAAAGGCGGCCGGCACAGGTGAAGCCCAAACAGGACGAAGCGAACCAGGGCGAAGAGGCAGAAGCCTCTGAGCCGGCGGCCACGCCCGAAACAGCGCCCGCCGTCTCAACAGAGTCGCAGCCGAAGCCTGCGGCCGACGTTCATAAACACGAAGCGGCGACGCCCGCCGCTGAAACCACGCCGGCCGAGATCAAGACGAACGACGAAGCGCCCGCCGCGCCGTCGGCTCCGCACAAGCACGAGATGACACCGACCGGCGCAGGAAGTCAGCCTTCGAGCGGCGAGACTATGGAGGGCATGACGCACGCGGCGGGCGAAGGCGGGTCGCATGAGATGATGGTCATGTCGGACGGGATGATGGACATCCGCGTCGGCCTCAAAAAGAACAACACCATCGCGATGGGCCGTATGGGCTCCGGCACGTCCTGGCAGCCCGCGACCACACCCATGTACATGTGGAGCAAGGTGACGGACACCTGGCTCTACTTCATCCACGGCGAGTTGAAGATGGGCGTCAACGCGCAAGGCGGCCCGCGCGGCGTCACCAAGTTCGAGTCGCAGAACTGGGTCATGCCGATGGCGTTCCGCCGCTGGGGGCGCGGCACACTCCAACTGCGCGGCATGTTCAGCGCGGAGCCCTTCAGCTTCTCGCCCGGCGGCTCGCCGCAGCTCTTCCAGACGGGCGAGACTTACCAGGGCCGCCCCCTCGTAGACCACCAGCACCCGCACGACCTCTTTATGGAGTTGTCTGCGACTTACACCTTGCCCGTGGGCGAGCGCGGGCAGTGGTTCGCTTACGTGGGTCTGCCGGGCGAGCCCTCGCTCGGGCCGACGGCCTTCATGCACCGCATCTCCGCTTCGGAAAACCCCGCGGCCCCGCTCTCGCACCACCTGCAAGACTCGTCGCACATCGCCTTCGGCGTCGTCTCGACTGGCTTCACCTATCGCTGGTTCAAGCTCGAAGCCTCGCTCTTCAACGGGCGCGAGCCGGACGAGAACCGCTACGACATAGAGTTCAACCCGTGGAACTCGCGCTCCGTGCGCGTCTCCTTCGCGCCGAATAAGAATTGGGCCATGCAGTGGAGCTACGGTCTGCTGAAGAACCCTGAGGCGCTCGTGCCCGGCGACGTGCGCCGCATGACTGCGTCTGTGAGCTACAACCGTAGGCTCACGCACGGGAATTGGGCCACGACGCTCGTCTGGGGGCGCAACGCCGAGGGGCACACGGCCGACGTAGTGCCCTTGAACGGCTACCTGGCCGAATCGACCTTGAACTTCCTGGAGAAGAACTACGCCTACACGCGGCTCGAACTGGTGGACAAGACCGGCCTGCTGGCTCACGACGAGGCAGACCGGCTGGGCATACACGACCACCACGCCACCTTCCGCGTCGGGGCCTACACCTTCGGCGCGGCGCGCGACGTCTGGGACACAGAGAAGTTTTCGCTCGCCGTCGGCGGAGACGTTACGCTCTACTCCAAGCCGGCCACACTCGACCCCGTCTACGGCGACAACCCCGTCTCCTACAAATTCTTCCTCCGGCTGCGCCCACGCAAGATGAGCGAAACCGGCCACGTCGGACACTGAGAGCAATGCGGAATGCGGAATGCGGAATGATGAATTAAAAACAACTGGTCTTTAATTCATCATTCATCATTCCGCATTCATCATTTGTTCTACTGCTTGCAGGGTCGCGCCGTTTCGTAGCGTTTGAGTTCGGCATTCAGTTTTTCGGTGAGGCTCGGATTTTTCTCTTCGGTGGCGCGGGCGATCATCTGGCGCGCCCAGTCGGCGGCCTCGTCGCAGCGGCCCAGTTCGGCCAGGGCGAGCGCGACGAGAGCGCCGTGTTGGGCCGCGCCTGTCGCGTCCCAGGCGGCGCGCGCTAATTCCAGCGCCCGGCGGCCGTCGCGCAAGTCTTGCTGCGGCGAGGCCGCGAGCAGGTAGGCGAGCGTCGCCGTCGTCAGCCCCTTTTGCGGGGACCGCGCGTGCCCACGCTCCAGCGCCTCAAGCGCCTGCCTGTACTCCTTCTTCGCCAGCAGAATCTCCACGCCCGCGAGCAGCGCCTGCTCGTTGTCCGGCTCGGCCTCTGCGACGCGCGCAAGCTCCGCCTGCGCCTCTTCCGTGCGGCCCAATTTGACGAGCGACTGCGCGAGCAGGAGCCGCGCGCTCGTGTCCGCGGGCGACGCCTTGACGGCCGCTTGCAGGTGCGTGACGGCCCTCTCGTGCTGGTTCTGCTGTGCCAGCAGGAGGCCCAGGTTGTAGTGCGCGTTCGCGTGCGCAGGGTCGAGCTGTAGAGTCTTTTCAAACTGCTCGACGGCCCCCCTTAGGTCGCCCAACTGGCTCAGGGCCGCGCCCAGATTGAAGTGCGCCGGGACGCTCTCTGGCTCGGCGGCGACGGCCTTGCGGAACTCGTCGGCCGCATCCTTGAACCTGCGCGCGTCGAGCGCCGCACGGCCGCGGATCAAGTGCAGCCGCGCCCCCTTGACCAACTCTCGCAGCCCATCCACGAGCGGGTCCGCAGCGCGCACCCCGACCGTCCCGCTAAGCGCCAACTCGGCGCGCGCTTTCTCCGTCTGGCCCAGGCCGCGATAAGCCATCGCCAGCGCGTAATGCAGGCGGTTAGCCTCCGGCGCGAGCGCCAGCGCCTTCTCAAAATACCGCGCGGCCGTTTCGTAGTTTCTTCTGGAGAGGGCCGCCTGCCCCAGCCCATACAGCGCCGCGGCGTTCCTTTCGTTTCCGGCGAGCGCGGCCGTGTAACTGGCCTCGGCCTCGTCGAGCCTGTTCAGTTGCAGGTAAACGTCCCCCAGGCTGACGAAGACGGGCAGATAGTCCGGGCGCAACTTGCGCGCGGCGCTGTAATGCGTGAGCGCACCTTCCGCCCCCCCCTCCTGCTGAAGCAGCTTGCCCAGCAGGTAGGCCCAGCGAAAATCATTTTGTGCCAGCCGCGAGGCGTTCAAGTAACACTCCTTTGCGGGCGCGCTCAAAGCATAAGCGTGATAGACGCCGCCCGCCGCCCCGTAAGCCCCCGCCAGTTCCGCCGCCGTCCTCGCGCCCGCCTCTTTTACTGCATCGGTCAGCGCCCCCTGCGCCGCCGCGACGTGCTCACGCGCCTCCGCCTCCATCCCACTCGTATCCGGCAGATGAATGGCCACGAGCCCCCGCCCTGCCGGAGGCTCCAGTACAGCCTCCCCTGCGGACTGTGCCAAAACGCGCAGCCCTACTCCCGCGGCGGCGACGATAAGGCAAATCACAATCTTAGGTGCTGTGTGAAAACTCCGCATTAATTCTTCTTTGGGCTCTGCCACCTGTCGTGCGGCAGGGATACTCTTGTGGGCCGGATTGAATGAGTTATTAGGCGCACCTTGTGGCGACTATTTCAACGCCTTTTCTAACCTTTTGGCAAACTCCTCTAGCGTAATCCCGATGGCTTGACATATTTCACGCACTTCCAGCACATCCAATTTTCTCTGACCACTTTCATATCTTGAAACATAAGCTTGGTCTTTTTCGATGTATGCGGCCAAATCCATCTGCGTCAGACCGGCCTCAATTCTCATCTCACGCAACAAACTAACAAGGCGGCCACGCTGAGTAATGTAAATTCTCTTCTTCATCCAATATGTTATATGAACATATTGACGGATATACAAAATTGACATATTCTTTACATGCGGAATCTGCATAATTACATTAAAGAATAATGGGACACTCGCTTGCAGATGAAGAAGACTGGGCTGCGATACTTGAGCCTGCCTTATGTCAGGATGCAGCTGCCGTCGAATGTTTGGCCCGCCTTCTATTCACAATTAAAAGGGCACTCGACAGTGGGCCGGAAGGCGCAATGCAGGCAAGTAAAACGCTGCTCGAAGGTATTAAGTTAATTTACCTTCATACCAACGCTCACAAAGCAGCGATCAAACTATATGTGCTTTCATTAGAGGGCAATTTGCAGCCACAAGATGAGCCGCTTAATCTTATCAATGCGGCTCTTGAAAGAGGTAGAAGTCGTGGGCATTAATCATCAGCAGGTGGGGTTGGTACGCCTAACGCCCGAATTCAGCCGCTCGAAGCCAGCGCGATACGGACAACATAGCCGAAGCCACGCAACTTGATGATGAAAGACTTGCTGGCGAGGGTCGGCTGGAATGAGTTGTTCGGCGGCGCGTTACCGAAGCGAGCGGCTTCTCGAACATGCCTTCACCTCAAAACAATTCTGTGCGCTTTTTTCAGATGCTCACTGTAACTTCTCCATCAGGGTCAACGCCGCTAAGCTGACATGAACCTCCGACATGCACATCAACAGGGCCACCATCAAAATCAAAATAAACGCGCCCTTCATCATCGGTGTAATCCTCTAACCAAGTTTGCGGCAAGAAAGTGTGAGAAATAAAAATGGTAACTTTCTTCCCGGACACGGGATTATCATTGCCATCTACGATGCGGACATTTAGGTAAGACATGAGCTGCACCTTTCTCTTAAGGTCAATCTTGTTTCATTGCCAAACAATGAATTCTCCAGATTTGCCTACATAGCCGCAGGCATCACAGCGCCAATCAGGAATGCTGATGCCACAATTTAAACACCTAGCATAAAGCATGCCCGAAGGAGGCACAGCAGCACCACAAGAATTACACCAGAAACGTTGAAGAAGAAGGTGACAGCTTGGACATTGGCAACGGAACGATGAAGAATCTGATTCCATATGGTTACCTCTATAGTAAGCGTTGACGCCGAACTTAAATTAGACTAACTAAAGCGGATGTTATAATACGCCTTTTAGCAAAGATAACACGCAAGGACTCCCGACTTCCCTGAGTAATTCGAAGCTCTCCTGTGATTATCTTCGTTTTCGGGAGCGTTGAAGACTGGCATGTTTAGGGCTTACCTTGCTTCACTTCTTTGCGGTTGATGTTCCCTCCTTTAGCGTCAGGTAACGGTCGGCGGGTAGGTCTTTCCACTCTTCGGTGACGCCGTCGGGCCAGCGGACGCGGACGGCCTGGACGCGCGTGGCCGTGCCGAGGCCGACGAGGACGCGGGGGTCTTGGGAGGAGAGGTAGCTGCCGTCTGTGCGCGCGCGGCGCAGCAAGATTTGCTTCGGGGCGATGACGACTTCGACGCGCGCGCCGAGCATGTCGCGGTTCGCCTTCTTGCCTGTGAGCCGCAGGCCGAGCCAGTGGTTCTGGTTCCCCGCGCGGTTGACGAAGAGGCGGGCGGGGCCGTTGTTGTTGGTGATGAGGACATCCGTGTCGCCGTCGTTGTCCACGTCGCCGAAGGCCGCGCCGCGGCTGACCTCCGTGAGGCGAAAGGTCGCGCCGGCCTGCGCGGAGACTTCCAGAAATTTTTGCCCGCCCTCGTTGTGAAAGAGCTGGTTGGGCTGGCCCAAGGGGTAAGGGTCGCCTTTGCGAGCCAGCTCGCGCAGGAGGCGAACGGCCCCGTTGACGACCAGCAAGTCCAGCCGCCCGTCGTTGTCGTAGTCGAAGAAGAGCGTGCCGAAGCCCGTCAGCCGGCTGCCCGGCAAGCCCAGCCCAGCTTCGCGCGTACGGTCCTCGAAAGAGCCGCCGCCGAGGTTGACGTAGAGCGTGTTGGTCTCCTCCATCAGGTGCGTGATGAAAATGTCTTCCGTGCCGTCGCCGTTGAAGTCGCCTGCGTCCACGCCCATCCCCGCCTCTGCCTGGCCGTCGCGGTTGACGGCCGCGCCCGCGAGCAGCGCCTCGTTCTTGAAGGTCCCGTTCTTCTGATTGACCCAGAGCTGGTTCGGGTCGCCGTCGTTGGCGACGTAGATGTCCGCCCAGCCGTCCGCGTCGAAGTCCGCGGTGACGACGCCGAGCGCGTGTCCGAATTCGCGTGCGACCCCGGCCCGCTCGGTCACGTCCTCGAACGTGCCGTCGCCTTTGTTGTGGAGCAGGCGGTTGCCGGGCGCGCGGAAAGAGCGCGGGCCGCAGTAGTCTTTCACGGTCGTCTCGGCGTAGCAGGCAGGGCTCGTCGCGGGCGCGAACTCCGCGTAGTTCGCCACCATCAGGTCGAGCCAGCCGTCGCGGTCGTAGTCCACGAAGGCCGCGCTCGTGCTCCAACGCCGGTCGTCGGCCCCTGCCTTCGCGGTCGCGTCCGTGAATGTGCCGTCGCCTTTGTTGAGGTAGAGGTGGTTCGAGCCAAGGTTGCAGAGGTAGAGGTCTGTCCAGCCGTCGTTGTTGACATCGCCGGCGATGACGCCCATCCCGTAACGGTCGGCCGCGATGCCGCTCTGCGTGGTCACGTCCGTGAACTTCAGCGACGGGCGGCCGTCTTTGCCCGCGACGAGGTCGTTACGGAAAAGTTTTCCGCGCGGCGCGCCCGCCTCGCGCCAGGGGAAGAGTGTGCGCGCAGGGTCGTCGCCTGGCTCCAGAGTTGAGCCTTGCACGAGGAAGGCGTCCAGGTCGCCGTCGTTGTCGTAGTCGAAGAGGGCCGCGCCGGAGCCCATCACCTCCGGCAGAAAGAGTTTGCCGGTCGCGCCGTTGTAGTGGCGGAACCTGAGCCCAGTCTCCTCGGCCTGCTCGTCGAAAATCGGGGAGGGGGCGGCCCCCTGCGCCCACGGCTTGGTGGCGGCAGCCGTCTGGGCAAGCAGGCACAGCGTCGCCGCGGCCGCGACGAACGTGAGAAACAGCCTTAAGGACGCGGGAATCTGTCGCATGGTAGTGCCAGAAAATATACTCCTTGAAACTCTGGTCCAGGGTTGTTATACCATTAACTGGATTCCTCATCAGGAACCTATCCTAACAAAAAATTTCCTGCCGGCCCAAAGGCACGGCTACATCCCTCTCGAAATTACCCTGTCGTAATCGGACAAGCGAGGTGTTTCATGAAGAGCCTAAGACTGTTGACGTTAGTGTTGACGACTGTGTTCGCCCTCTTCGGGCTTCAAGTTCCCGTCCACGGGCAGACGGCGGAAGAAAGAAACAGGATTGCATTAGTCGCCGGAAGCGGAGAGAGCGTGAGGTGGGAGGTGGCCGTCCCCCACTCCGCCGTGACCCTGACGGTCTCTGGGCCAAACGGCAAGGTCTTCCGCAAAGAGTTCAAGGGGGGCGTCTCGGCCCTCTTCTCGATCTTCGATAAGAATGGCAACAAGCTGCCCGACGGGCAGTACCAATACGAGCTGCGCCTGGCCCCGATCCTGTCGCCCGAAATGCGTAAGGAGCTGGCGGCGGCGCGCCAGAAAGGCGACGAGGCGGTGGAGGAGGCCGAAGGGCGCGTTCGCGCTTCACTGCCTGCGCAGTCGCTCGTCCAATCCGGGAGCTTCGCCGTCGTGAAGGGGGCGGTCGTCGTCGCCGGCGGCGTCGAGCCAGGCGCGCGCCGGCAGTTGGGGCGCGCGTCCGTTCTCCCCTCGCCCACGGCAGAAGAGGTCTCAATGCAGGAAGCGTTCTTCGTCCCGGCCGGCGCGGCTGAAACGGTCGCGCCGCGCCGAGCGGCGCGTCTGGCGGGGCGACCGTTCGCGCACGCAGTTTTCCCAGATCAGGTGATCCCGGACGACTTCATTGTCCAGTCGAGCCTCTGCGTCGGCTTCGACTGCGTTGACGGTGAGAGCTTCGGTTTCGACACCATCAGACTCAAGGAGAACAACACCCGCATCAAGTTCGACGATACGTCGGTCGGAACCTTCCCCGCTAACGACTGGCAGTTGACGGCCAACGATTCCGCCAGCGGCGGCGCGAGCAAGTTCTCCATTGAGGACATCACGGGCTCGAAAGTCCCCTTCACGGTTACGGCCGGGGCCGCAACTAACTCCATGTTCGTCGACTCGACTGGTCGCCTGGGGCTGCGCACGAGCACGCCGGTCTTAGACATCCACACCAACACGGACAACACGCCGGCCATCAGACTCGAACAGAACAACTCGGGCGGCTTCACGGCGCAGACCTGGGACGTAGGAGCCAACGAGGCCAACTTCTTTATCCGCGATTTGACCGGCGGCTCGAAACTCTCCTTCCGCATCCGCCCCGGCGCGCCCACCAGCAGCATTGACGTCAGTTCCAACGGGAACGTCGGCCTCGGGACGGGGAGCCCCAGGGCCCGCCTCGACGTGAAGCAGGTGGCGGATTCGTTCCTCGGCGGCCTGCACCTGCGCCGCTCGACGACGAACGACACCTGGGCGCTGGTCACAGGGAACGACAATAATCTCTACATGGGATACGCAACCGATGCCTCGCTGGCCGACGCGGCCGCAGACTTCACGGTCTTCCCGCTCGTGCTCACGACCAACAACCGTGTCGGCATCGGGACGACCGCGCCCGACCAGAAGCTCTCCGTCAACGGCGACGCCAGCAAGACCGGCGGCGGCTCGTGGCAGACCTTCTCGGACGAGCGTTTGAAGAACATCAAGGGCAACTTCACCAGCGGCCTCAAGGCCGTCATGCAGTTGCAGCCACTCCGCTACGAATACCGTAAGGACAATGCGTTGGGGCTCGCCTCCGATGGGGAACACGTTGGCTTCGGCGCGCAGGCGGTCCAGAAGGTCATCCCGGAGGCCGTCACACAGGCCGGCGGCGGCTACCTGATGGTCAACAACGACCCGATCATCTGGACGATGCTTAATGCCATCAAAGAGCAGCAGCACGCGATCCAGCAGCAGCAGCAGCAGATCGAACTGCTGAAGAAAGAGGTTCGGCGGCTGCGGGCGTCCCCGCGCAGGCGCAGGTGACGGGGGCTCCGGCCCCAGGCGTGTGAGGGCGCGGAAACGGGCCCCCTCAAACGCGACGCGAAGGCACAAAGGCGGCAGGCGGGAATCTTTGATTCTCCTGCCACCTTTGTGCCTTCGCAATTTTGTCCCCCCTTCAGCGTCCTCACCTCACCGTCCACGACGCGCGCGCCCCTGCCTGCTGAAATCGCATTCCGGGCCAGGACCGCGGAAACGTGCGGTGGTATTAAATGGCACAAAATCCCGCCGGGGTGTGGCCCCAGCGGGTCCAGCTTTATTGTGCCAAAATCCCAAAATCACTTGACAGGCTCAGCGGGCAGTTGATATACCACTCGGCACTTGCCTGCTATTTGCCTCTAGACGTTTTTCCATTCCGGGCTGAAGGTCCCGACTTTAGCCACCCTTGAAGTTCTCGGTAGTAAGCTCACCAGTGAGGTACATTATGAAGAATCTAAGACCATTGCCGTTATTGACGGCCGCGGTGTTCCTCCTCGCCTGCTTTCACGTTTCCGTACTCGGCCAATCGGCTGACATCGCAAAAATCTCCGGCGGCGGTGACAGCGTCAGGTGGGAAATCCTCGTCCCCTACTCCGGCGCGACCCTGACGGTTTCGGGGCCTAGCTGCGATGGCGTCCGCAAAGAGTTCAAGGAGGGCGGCTCACCCTCCTTCTCGATTTTCGACAGGAACGGCAACAAGCTTCCCGACGGGCAGTATCAGTATGAGCTGCGCCTGGCCCCCGTCCTCTCGGCCGACACGGTGAAGGAGTTGGCGGCGTCCCGGCAGAAGGGCGGCCAGGCGGAGGCGGACGCTGATTGCCGCGTCCGCACGGCCGTCACCTCGACCCCGCTCGTCCAGTCCGGGGCCTTCGCCATCGTCAAGGGGTCGGTCGTCGTCGCCGGGGCCGTCGAGCCCGAAGGTCGGCAGGCCGCGATGCCCGCGCCCCGCTCCTCCGCCATGCCGGAAGAGGTCGCGGCTTTGATCCCCGCCCGCTACGTCGAAGCGTTCACGCCGCGCCGCGTCGCCAGGATGACGGGTCAGCCCTTCGCGCACCCCGCCTTCCCGGACCAAGTGATCCCGGACGACCTGATCGTGCAGGGGAGCCTCTGCGTCGGCTTCGACTGCGTCAACAACGAAAGCTTCGGCTTCGACACCATCCGGCTCAAAGAGAACAACACGCGCATCAAGTTCGAGGACACGTCGGTCGGAACCTTCCCCACCAACGATTGGCAATTGACCGCCAACGACTCGGCCAGCGGCGGCGCGAGCAAGTTCTCCATCGAGGACATCACGGGCTCCAGAGTCCCGTTCACGATTACGGCGGGCGCGGCGACCAACTCCATGTTCGTTGACTCGACCGGGCGCGTCGGCTTCCGCACCAGCACGCCTGTCCTGGACCTCCACGTTAACACCAGCAACACGCCGGCCATCAGACTCGAACAGAACAACTCTGGCGGCTTCACGGCGCAGACCTGGGACATAGGGGCCAACGAGGCGAACTTCTTCGTCCGTGACGTGACGGGCGGTTCCCTTCTGTCTATGCGTATCCGCCCCGGCGCGCCTACCAGCTCGCTCGACATCAGCTCGGACGGCGACGTTGGCCTCGGGACGGGGAGCCCCAAGGCCAAGCTCGACATCAAGCAGTCCGCAGACTCCTTCATCGGCGGCCTACACCTGCGCCGCAACACGACGAACGACACCTGGGCTATCGTCACGGGGAATGACAATAACCTCTTCTTTGGCTACGCGACCAGCGCCTCGCTGGCCGACGCGGCCGCAGACTTCACGGTCTTCCCGCTCGTGCTCACGACCAACAACCGTGTCGGCATAGGGACGACCGCGCCCGACCAGAAGCTCTCCGTCAACGGCGACGCCAGCAAGACCGGCGGCGGCTCGTGGCAGACCTTCTCGGACGAGCGTTTGAAGAACATCAAGGGCAACTTCACCAGCGGCCTCAAGGCCGTCATGCAGTTGCAACCGCTCCGCTACGAGTACAAGACAGACAACGCCCTCGGCCTCAAGTCTGAGGGCGAGCACGTCGGCTTCGGCGCGCAGGCCGTCGAGAAAGTCATCCCGGAAGCCGTGACCAAGACCGGCAGCGGCTACCTGATGGTCAACAACGACCCGATCATCTGGACGATGCTCAACGCGATCAAAGAGCAGCAGAAGGAGATCGAACAACTGAAAGCGCAAATCCAGAAGTTGCAGCCGCGCAACAGGGCTCGCAGCCGCCGCAGATAAGCGCCGCATCAACAGACACGCGGCTTCGGCCGCATAACGGGAGGCCGCCCTGTTCGCGGGGCGGCCTCCGCGCTTTTCATTCTCGGCAAAAACCCGTGTAGGCTCACTTCTAGAGGCAGCGGCCCGGCGGTTCGCGTTTAGCCAAGTCGCGCGGCTTTAGATATAATGCAGGGCTGAGAGGGCAAGAATTTGATGAAGACCAAAATTATTCTCGTGACGTTACTGGCTACGGCCGCGGCGCTCATGGCGGCCTGCGGCCAGCAGGCCCCGGTCGAGAAGCGCACTTCGCGCCCGGCTTCGACGCCCAGCACGCGCACGGCGCGCGTCCCCGCTTTTCAGGATGCACAGAGCGCGAAGAGCCTGCGCCCGACGCTCCCTGCGGAGCAGTTCTTCGGCCCGACGCGCGACGCCTACCGCGTGGTCAAGGAGATACCGGAGACGATTGCGCAGCTCCCCTGCTACTGCCACTGCGACATGAGCTTCGGCCACAAGAGTCTCTATAGCTGCTTCGAGGACACGCACGCCTCGCAGTGCGCCGTCTGCGTCAACGAAGCCCTCATCGCCTACAACCTGCACAAAGGCGGCATGCCCCCCGCGCAGATACGCGAATACATCATCCAGCAGTACTCAAGAATGGAAAATTAAAAATGCAAAATGCAAAAGGAAGGCGGAGAACCACTTTTAATAGCAGTGGTTCTCCGCCTTCCTTTTGCATTTTTAATTTTTAATTTTCCATTCCAACATGGTCACTTCGCCGTCGATGACGCGGGCGAGGTAGCGGCCGTCGCGCAGCACCCAGGCGACGTGGCGGCCCTGGTTGGCCAGCTCCGCCCACTCGCTGCGCTTCTTCGGGTTCTGCTCGACGAGCACCGCGCCGCCCGGCAGTTCCGCGTAGCGCAGACCCGAGCGCGCGTACCTTTTGACCCCGCGCCCGCCGCCGAACAGCTTCTCGAACGCGACGAGAATCACGCCAGCGCCCAGCTCGCCCGCCTCTTCACCCTCTTGACGCTTCTCGGCCAATTCCTCTTTTTCACCTGGCCTTCGCAAGCAGGCGCTCGACCGTTTCGAGCAGTTCCGTCCGGCGGAAGGGTTTCGACAGGTACGCGTCGAAGCCCTGCTCCAGGGCGCGGTCGCGCTCGCCGTCTGCGAAGGCCGTGACGGCGGCGCAGGGGATGTGGCGCGTGCGCTCGTCCGCGCGCAACTCGTCCAGGACTTGCCAGCCGTCCAGGCCGGGCATCGAAAGGTCTACGAGTATCAGGTCTGGGGCCTCGACCTGCGCCATCTGAATACCGGCGAGGCCGTCGCCTGCCTCGCGGACCTCGTGGCCCGCCCCCTCCAACATCAGGCGCAATAACTCCCGGTTGTCCTCGTAGTCGTCAACGATAAGAATATTGGCCGGCATCAGGATTCAGGCGGCGGTCGTCTCCGAGTCGAAAATTTACATGTGGGGCCGACAGGTGTCAATCCGCTTGGCGGGCCTGACGAAACCATTTCTTGACACCCTCCCAGTGCCCGTCCATAATTCGATACCAGACGGCGCGCGCTCTTTCCGGCGTCTCTCGGCAGTCCTAATTCATTTCAACTCAGAGGCGACTTCCCCAGCCTGACCGGAGGGGGTGCGGCGCCCGAAACGGAGGGCGATAAACTGTGGTCAGCGGAGAACTGGAACAGAGCCTGCGCGGCGCGGTGGACGAATACATCAGCTCGCGCCTGCACGGCTTGCAGGAAGAGATCACGCGGCTTCAGAGCCAGGTCAACGAAGCCTTCGCACAACTGGCGGAGCGGGCGGGCGGCGAAGGGGACGCGGACGCTTCTGTCGCCGCCTCCATCTCCGAGCACATCCGCGCCGCTCACGAGCGCGGCATCGAAGACGCCGTGGCCGAATCGGCGCGCACACGCGCGTCGTCCGACATGGCGATCCTCAAGGCCGGCATCGAAGACCTCAGCGAGCAACACTCGCAGGCCGAGATTCTGAGCACGCTCGTCAACCGCGCGGCCTCGTTCGCCCCGCGCGTCGCCTTCTTCGTCATCAAGAACGAGCAGGCCATCGGCTGGCGCGCGCGCGGCCTCGAAGGCTCCGTCGGCGACGACGCCATACGCGAGCTGTCGCTGCCGCTCACGGCCGACACGCCCATCAGCGATGTGGTCCGCTCGCGCCAGCCCTGGAGCGGCTCGCCCGGCGGCAACGCCGAAGACTACCTGCTCTTGAACGGCCTCGGCTCGGACCCGCCGCAGCGCATGGTCGCCGTCCCGCTCATCGCGCGCGGGCGGGCCGCCGCCGTGCTCTATGCGGACTCGGCCGCGCTCGACGCAGACGCCATCAACCTCGAAGCGCTCGAAACACTCGTCCGCGTCGCCGGCATGGCCGTCGAGTTGCTGGTCGGCGGCGCGCGCCCCGCTTCTCCTGCGCCGCGGCCGGCCGCAGCCGCACAACCGGCCCCGTCGCAACCAGAGCCCGAGACAACAGCGCAGCCGCCGCAGGAAGTGGCCGAGGCACCTGAGCAAGTACAACCCGAAGAGGCGCAGCCGCCGCAGCCAGAGCAGTCCTGGGCCACTGGCGAAAGCGAAGAGGCCCCGACCGTGGTCGTCGAAGAGCCGCCGCCAGCCGAAGAGGCTGAGACACAGCCCTCTTACGCCGCGCCCGCCGAATACACAGGCGAGGAGACTCTCATCCAGGAGGCCCCGCCGGCCGCGCCCGCCGACTATTCCGGCATGGGCGCGACCGTGACGGACGAAACGACCCTGGGTTACGAGCAACCGCAAGAGGCCGCGCCCGCGCCGGCCGCGTCCGGCGGTACGGCGGCGCGCGGTTGGCGCTCGGCCGACGCCGCCGACTTGCCCGTCGAAGTCGGCAGCGACGAGGAGCGACAGCAGCACAACTACGCGCGCCGCTTCGCGCGCCTGCTCGTTTCTGAGATCAAGCTCTACAACGAGCAGAAAGTGCGCGATGGCCGCCTCGAAGGCGACATCTACCAGCGGCTGCGCGAGGACATAGACCGCTCACGCCAGATGTACGACCAGCGCATCTCTCCGCCCGTCGCCGCGCGCTACGACTACTTCCACCAGGAGCTGGTCAACACGCTCGCCGAAGGCGACGCGTCAAAACTCGGGCGCGACTACCCCGGCGCGGCCGTTTAAAGACAGCGACGAGTGACGAGTGACGAGTGACGAGTGACGAGTGAAAGGCAAGTTCTCGCTCGTCACTCGTCACTTGTTACCGTCACTTGTGGAGATGAAACGCCTTGGCTATCGATTTTCGTAAGCACCGCCTGACTCTTATCATCACGGGTCTCGTCGTCGTCATCGGCGCGTCCGTCTGGCCGCTGATGAGCGCGAGTTGCGGCGCGCGCCCGCAGCAGCGCGCCGTGCCGGGCGAGGTGAAGGCGCTCGACCAGTTGCGCGCGATGACGCGCAATGGTGTGCTGCCCGCGGAGGACGCGGTCGCGCGCGTGGAGACTGAGTTTCCGAACACGAAGGCCGCGGGGCTGGCCCGCATCTTACGCGCACGCATCAAGATCAAGCAGGGCGACTTCGCCGGAGCCGTCGAGCTTCTGGACTCGAACGTCATACGCGACCGCACGGCGCTCGGCGACTACGCGCTCCTGATGCGCGCGCGGGCGCTCGAACAACTGGGCCGCCGCGTCGAGGCCCGCGCCGACTACGAAAAATTGGCCCGCGATTTCCCCTCCTCGCTGCAAGCCGCCCACGCGCTCCGCCGCGACGCAGAGATGCTGATGGCGGAGAACCAGGGGACGGCCGTGCCCGTCATGCTCAAGGATTTGAACGAGCGGAACGACGCCGCCTCGCTGCTGCTCACGGGCAAAGCCCACGAGAGCGCGGGCGACACGACGAAGGCGCTCGCCGCCTACCGCCGCGTCTATTTCTACGCGCCCGCCTCCACCCAGAGTGTCGAGGCCGAGGCGCTGATTACGAAACTCAACTCGACCACCGCGCCCGCCTCCGCAGACGAGGCCATCGCGCGCGCCGACCGCCTCTACGACGCCAAGCGCCACGGCGATGCGACCACCGCTTACAACGACGCGTTCACGCGCTTCCCTGCGACCGCCCGGCCCGAAGCCCAACTGCGCCGCGGCATCGCCGCCGTCAGTTCCAGGCGCACGGCCGACGCGACGGCCGCCCTCAACAGCATCCCGTCGGCCGCCGCCGAGCTGCGCGCCGAAGCCCTCTTCTATCTGGCACAGGCTTACGCGCTCGCGCGCCAGTGGGAGCAGGTGCGCTCGACCGTCGAAGAGTTGCGCCGCTCGTTCCCCGCGAGCCCGTTCGCGCCGCGCGCTATGGTGCGCGCAGGCGAGATCGCGCGCGACGCGAAGAACGCCGCCGACTCCAACTACTTCTTCCGCTCGGCCGTCAACTCCTTCCCCGGCGCGGTCGAGGTCGCGCAGGCGCAGTTCGAGATCGCCTGGGAGGCGCACGAGGCGAAGAACTATCAGGAGTCCTCGCGCCTGCTGACGGAGCACCTGGCGCTCTACGCCGGCAAGAACACGGACAACCGCGGGCGCGCGGGCTACTGGGCCGGGCGCGACAGTGAGCGCGCGGGCAAGCTCGCTGAGGCGCGCGCCATCTACGAAGCTATGCAGGCGCGCTACAGCGCCAACTGGTACGGCCACCTGTCGCGCGAGCGCCTGACCTCCCTGAAAAATTCTGGACAAGCCCCGCAGGGCGCCTTCCCGCCGGACTCCGTGGTGGGCCGCGCCGTCGCCAACCTGAAGACGGTCACGGTCGCGGAGGAGACGGCCGGCCGCGACGAGAACGAGCGCGTCGTCAAGGCGGACCAGTTGACCAACATAGGCATTGACGACTGGGCGGAAGCCGAGCTGACGAGCGCGTCCGAGACGGCCCCTTCGAGCCCGCGCGTCAACTTGGCGCTCGCGCGCATCTACCGCTCGCGCGAAGAGAACGTGCGCGCGCTGAACCAACTGAAGAAGAGTTACCCGGACTATTCGCAGATGAAGCCGGAGGAGATGACACGCGAGCAGTGGGACGTTTTCTACCCGCTGGCCTACTGGGACATCATCGAGCAGGAGGCGCGCGCCAAGCGACTGGACCCGCATCAGGTCGCGGGCCTCATCCGCCAGGAGTCTGTCTTCAACCCGCGCGCGAAATCCCCGGCCAACGCCTTTGGCCTGATGCAGCTCCTCGTCCCGACGGGCGCGTCCGTGGCGCGCAAGTACGGCATAGGTCGCACGGTCACAGCCGAGAGTCTGTACGAGCCGCGGCTCAACATACAGCTCGGCACGGGCTACATGCGCGACCAGTTCGACAAGTTCGGGCGCATAGAGTTCGTCGCCATCGCCTACAACGCCGGGCCGGGCCGCGTCCCGCAGTGGCGCTCGACGCTGCCCCTTGAGATGGACGAGTTCGCAGAGGCCATCCCCTTCAAGGAGACGCGCGCCTACGTCCAGGGCGTCGTCCGCAACACGTATCAGTACGAGCGGCTCTACGACGACCAGGGCCAGTTCCGCCCCGAAGTCGGCTCGCGCCCCGTCCACCCCGCGATGGACGTGGCGCAGGCCGACGCCCAGGCGCAGCCTGCGAACGAAGATGTGATTCAACGCCGGTTCACGGGCACTGAACACGGGGAGTAAGATGAAAGGCAAGCTCTCAACATTCGGCCTCCCCGCTTTCGTCGTGCTGGCGACGCTACTGCTCTGCGCGCAGGACACGCTGGCACAGAGACGGAGCAGGAAACCCGCCGCCTCCTCACCCAGTTCTTCGACCAAATCCATCACCGTCAAGACCGAGCCGAACGCCATCGTCTGGCTCGACGAGGTGAGGCGCGGCGTGACGAGCGCTGAAGGCACGCTCACGCTGGAGAAGGTCTCGGCGGGGCGGCACAGCCTGCGCGTGCGCGCCAACGGCTTCAAGGAGCGTACGCTCGCGCTGACGCCGGCACAGCGCGGCGAAGTGGAGGTGCGCCTGACCCAGACCACGGACGAAGCGGAGCTGACTTTCCAGAACGCCGAGCAGGCGCGCGAGAAGGCGAAGGATGAAGAGTCGAAGCGCGCGGCCGCGGACCTTTACCGCCGCGCCATCGAGCTGCGTCCCTCTATGGCCGCGGCGCACGTCGGGCTGGCGCGCGTCCTCCTAGACATGAACGAATACAAGAAGGCGCTCGCGGAGATTGACGAGGCGCGCAAGTATCGCGCCGTCTACCCTGAGGCGTCCGCGGTCGAGGGGCGCATCCTGCGCTACGCTGCCTTCTGGGACGACGCCATCGCCGCCTTCAAACGCGCCATCCGCGAGGGGCGCGGCTTCCAGCCGGAGGCGCACACAGGGCTCGGCCTGCTCTACGAGGAGAAAGGGATGGGCGAGGAGGCGGCCGCAGAGTTTCGCGCCGCCCTGGCCCAACTCAACGACTCGGAGCCGGTCGTCTACCAACTGCTCGGCGCGGCCTACGAGAAGATGGAGAAGTACAAGGAGGCCGTTGAGGCTTACGAGAAGTATGTGGAGCTTGCCCCAGAGGGGAGCATGGCCGAGGCCATCCGCTCGGTCATAGACCAACTGCGGCGGCAGGCAGAAGAAGGACAGTCAAATCCACCCTACTAAGGACACGCCGAAGAACATGCGGAGCCTAACAGACCTGATCGCGCGCAACCGCGCCTGGGCCGAAAGTATCAAGGCCCGGACGCCAGACTTTTTCGAGAAATTGTCCGAGCAGCAGTCGCCAGAATATTTGTGGATCGGCTGCTCGGACAGCCGCGTCCCCTCTAACGAAATCGTCGGCATGTCGCCCGGCGAGTTGTTCGTTCACCGCAACGTGGCGAACGTCGTCGTTCACACAGACCTCAACTGCCTCTCGGCCGTGCAGTACGCGGTCGAGGCGCTTCAGGTCAAGCACATCATCGTCTGCGGGCACTACGGCTGCGGCGGCGTGCGCGCGGCCCTGCTCAACCTCAAGTTCGGCCTGATCGACAACTGGCTGCGCCACATACAGGACGTGGTGCAGAAGCACGCGGAGCTGCTGGCCGGGATCGCGGAAGAGAGCGCGCGCGTGGACAAGCTGTGCGAGCTGAACATCATCGAGCAGGTCTCGAACGTGTGCCAGACGACCATCGTGCAGAACGCCTGGGAGAGCGGGCAGGAACTGACCGTACACGGCTGGGTCTACGGCCTGAGCGACGGCCTCATACGCGATTTGAACGTTCACATCACGAACCAGGCCGAGGCGGTGACGGTCTACCGCGCCGCCGTGGCGAAGGCCGCGGACGGATTGTCGGAGCAGGCTGCGCGCTGACATAAGACGACGAAGCGAGAGGTGCGAGGGTGGGCTTGACGCTCTACTTCCTGCGGCACGGGCAGACGGCCATGAGCCGCGAAGACGTGTTCTGCGGCTCGGGCTCGGACCCGGAGCTGACGGAGGACGGCCTGCTGATGGCAGAGTCTTTCGCTGCCGCCTACCGCTCGGAGCCGTGGAGCGCCGTCTACTCAAGCCCCCTGCGGCGTGCCGTCCGCACAGCGCGGCCGCTGGCCGACGCGCTGGGCCAAAACGTGGAGGAGCGCGATGGGCTGAAAGAGATCGGCTACGGCAGCTGGGAAGGTCTCTCGAAGGAGGCGGTCGCCAGTCAATTCCACGACGACTACATTAGCTGGCTGGCCGACCCCGCGTGGCACCCGCCGACGGGGGGCGAGTTGGCCGTCCTGATCGCGCGGCGCGCCCTGCACGTCGTCGAAGACATCCGGCGACGGTTCGATGACGGTAACGTCCTCGTCGTCTCGCACAAGGCGACCATCAGAATCATTCTGTGCAGCCTGCTCGGCGTTGATGTGGGGCGCTTCCGCTACCGCCTGGTCTGTCCCGTAGGCTCGGTCAGCGTCGTCGAGTTCACGGAGCACGGGCCACTCCTGCACGTCCTGTCGAACCGCTCGCACCTGGACGAGAGGCAGCGTTCACTGCCGGGGACTTGATTTCTCAAGATGATGTCAATGAACGCCCCGGCGCTCGCGCTCTCGGCCCTTCCGCTGCTCATCTCCATTCCTTTCATCCTCGCGGCTCTCTTCCTTGTGCTGTGGCTCGTCAGGCAGAAGAGGGCTGCGCGGCGCGTGGGCGTCCGTGGCAGCGTCGCGGACGCCATCCTCGGCGGACTCAAGCGACAGGTGCAGAGCACCTTGCTCGCGCGCGAGCAGGTTTACGAGCGTCTGCGGCGGACGGGCGAGGAGGCGCGGGCGCGCGTCCTCACAGTGATGGACACGAGCGTACGCATCGGCGACCAGGCGTCCATGCTGCGCTTCGGCCTGGAAGTCTTCCCCGCCAGCGGCCCAACCTTTCGCGCCGAGACGCAGCAGGCCATCTCGGATGCGACCCGCAAGAAGTTTATGCCCGGCTCGTTCGTCTACGTGCGCTTCGACCCGCGCGACACGAAGGAGGTCGCGCTCGCGGGTCCGGCCGAAGACGCGCCGCCGTCAGCGAGCGCCGTCGATTGCCCGTCGTGCGGCGCGGCGCAGCACGTAACAGGAGAGCGGCCCGCGTGCCTCTATTGCGGCAGGCCGCTGCGCCCTTAAAATTCGGCATCCTGTCGCAAGCCCGCGCGCCTCGCCCGCGACCCCGCTTTTCCTTGACATACGCCGGGCGCGCTCCTATCCTCTGCCTCGTTACGCTTCCGCAAGGGCAAACGCGCGGCCCTCGTCATCCACCTTCCGTCAGAAAAAGTGCAGCCTCAGCAAAAGGAGCGCTTAGATGTGTACCTCACCGAAGTCCAAACAACTTGCCCTCGCCTGCTTCTCAATCTCCGCGCTGTTCATCTCAGGCTTAATCACCATCACGACCGATGTGCGCCACGTCGTTAATAATCAGCTCCCGCCCACAGTGAATGCGCCCTCTGAGCGGCAGGCTGCGCCGGTTGACGAAGAGACGCGCGAGCGCGTCAGCGAAGCCTACGGCAAGCTGCCTCTGAGCTTTGAAGAGAACCGTGGGCAGGTGGACGCGGAAGTCCGCTACGTCTCGCGCGGCGTGGGCTACACGCTTTTCCTCACGCCGGCCGAAGCCGTACTCTCGTTGCGGAGCGGCGGCGGCGAGGCCCGTGGCGAGAAACAGAGGCGGCGGCCTCGCAGGCAGCAGTCGGCCGTGCTGCGTATGAGGCTGAAGAACGCGAACCCCGCGCCCGCCGTCAAGGGCGAGAGCGAGATGGGCGCGCGGGCGAACTATTTCATCGGCAACGACCCGAAGAATTGGCACACGGACGTGGCGCGTTTTGAGCGCGTCAGGTACTCGCAGCTCTACCCCGGCATAGACATGATCTACTACGGGCAGCAGCGCCAGTTGGAGTACGACTTCGAGGTCGCGCCGGGGGTTGACTCAAGCCAGATAGCTCTGGAGTTCGCGGGCGTCAGGCGGATGCGAATCGAGCGCGCGACGGGCGATCTGGTGTTGACGACCGGTGGCGGCGAGGTCCGCCAGCGCAGGCCCGTCTCCTACCAGGAAACGGGAGGCGAGCGCCGCGAGGTCTTGAGCCGTTACGTGCTGAAGGGCGAGCGCGAGGTGGGCATAGAGGTCGGAGAGTACGACCGCACGAAGCCTTTGGTGATTGACCCGGTCCTGACCTACTCCACACACCTGGGCGGCAGTTTCTACGACAGCGCCGCCGGCATCGCCGTGGATTCGGCGGGCAACGCCTACGTCGTGGGCGGGACGAGTTCGACCGACTTCCCGCTCTTGCATCCGTATCAGGTCAAGCCGGAGGTCGCCACCTCCGGGGCCGTCTTCGTCACGAAACTGACTGAGACCGTCTTCATCGGCGGGCGCGTGACGCGAGCCGACAAGACGGGCGTCGGCAGCGTGACCGTCACGCTGACGGGCACTCAGAACAGGACCACCACCACCAACGCCGCAGGCGAATACTCCTTCCGAAACCTTCCATCCGGCGGTACCTATTCAGTCACAGTCTCGAAGGGCGGTCTCACCTTCCTCCAGGCGAAGCGGAGTTTCTACAACCTACAGGTAAATCTGAGGGGGGCCAACTTTGCGACCACTCCGGCCACCATCAGCGGCCGGGTCAATGCGGATTCGGGCGCAGGTTTGGCCGGCGTGACCGTGACGCTGACGGGCGGGGCGGAGTTTACGCCGCGCACCGCAGTGACGGCCGCCGACGGGACGTACTCGTTCACCAACTTGCCGACGCCGCACAGCTACCACATCACGCCCTCGAAACTACAACACTACACGTTCGCCCCCGCCCAACTGGCCTTGCTCAACATCACGGCGGATCAGCCAGAGACGAACTTCGCCGCAACGCTCAAGTCTCACACCATCAGCGGCGTCGTCAGGTTCGGCTGGGCCGCGATGGCCGGCGTGACCGTCTACCTGTCCAGCCCGACCTCTGCCGACTTCACGACGCGCAAGACGACGACGACCAGCACCGGGACGTATTCTTTCGCCAACCTCCCGGCCGGCGGCAACTATTTTGTGCGGTCCAACAAGCCCGGATACCAGTTCACTCCACAGTATCTCTTCTGGAACCTGAACGGCAACGAGGCGTGGGTGAACTTCAACGTCGAGAGGCACTCGGTCAGCGGGCGCGTGACGCGGGCGGGCACGACGACGGGCATCGGCTGGGTGACGGTGACGCTGACGAGTCCGACGCCAGCCGGATTCGCCGCGCGCACGGCGCAGACCAACAGTAATGGCTATTATACGTTTACGAATTTGCCGGCGGGGCGCGACTACATATTGAAGCCCGCGAAGAGTGGTTTCACCTTCAGCCCGACGACGAGAAGCATCACCGACTTGAGCGGCAATATTCCGCCGTGGGCATCCACCAGCTTCACAGGCACAGGGCCGTAAAGCCGTCCGCAACTCGACTCAACACCTCCAGCGCCTTTGCGGCTTTGCGAGAGAAAACCAGATCACTCACGCAAAGTCGCAAAGGCGCAAAGTACTGCTCTGTAGATTGAACCGGAACTCAGGCGACGCAAAGGCCGGCGCCCCAGGTGAAGCCTGCGCCGAAGGCCGGGAGCAGGAGGCGGTCGCCGGGCTGGATGCGGTTGGAACGGCGCAGCACGTCGAGCGCGATTCCCATAGAGGCCGACGACGTGTTGCCGTAATCTTCGAGCACGGAGATGACGCCGCCCTCGGCGGTCGGGAACCTCAGCCCGCGCGCGACCTGCGCCAGAAGATTCGCGTTCGCCTGGTGCGGGACCATCCAGCGTACGTCCGTCGCCTGAAGATTATTGCGCTCCAAAACTGTCTGGCACGCCGCGACGATCTTGCGCGACGCCTGCAAGATCACAGACTGCCCGACCATCCGCGCCGCGAAATCCTCAGCGTGTTCGGCAGGCGAGTACGTGCGCGCCGTCCCGAATTCTGTGCCAGGACAGCGCAGTCCAAGATCGTCAATGTAAGTCCCATCGGTGGCCACATGGATGTCCAGGATTTCGAGCGCGCCTTCAGTCTTCTCGTTCGAGACGACAAGGGCAGAGGCCCCGTCGCCGAAGAGCATGGAGGTGGTGCCGGCCGCGGGCGAGAGGTCAAGGAAGGCCGACTGGACTTCGGCGAGGCAGACGGCGACGTGACGCGCCGCGCCGGACTCGACGAGCGCGCGCGCGACCTGCAAGCCGTAGAGCGCGTTGCAGCAGGCGGCGCGGATGTCGAGGCACGGCACCTCGCGCAGGCCGAGCGCCTTCTGCACGGCGGGCGAGCTGCCAGGGATGAAGCGGTCTGGCGTCATCGTGCCGAAGAGCACGTAGTCCACGTCCTCTGCCTTCAGTCCCGCGTCGTCGAGCGCGAGCTTGAGGGCTTCGGCGGCGAGAGAACTCGTCGTCGTGCCCTGCGCGGCCCAGCGGCGGCGGCGGATGCCGGAGGACTTGAAAATCTGCTCGGCTTCGAGGCCGAGCCTTTCGGCGATCTCTTCGTTGCTGATGGATTGCTCGGGCGCGTACATGCCCGAACCAGTGATGTAGGCTGTCACTTTCGGGTTACCCTTTGCGCGACTCGACGTAGCGCTCGATGGCTTCGAGCGTCTGGAAGTTGGCGGCCTTGACGTCCGCGTCCGGGACCTTGATGCCGGTCTCCGTTTCGAGCACCCCTATGAAATCGACGAGGGCGAAGCTGTCGAGCACACCCGCCTTGAAGAGGTCGTCGGCTGGGGCCGGGGCCTGCGCCCCGTTGTTCTGCGCGTTCTCGTTGAGGTAGTCCGTTACACCTTGCGGCAATGCCATGAGTTTTCCCGTCCTTAAGATTAAAAAATTATCGAGCCTGATAAGACCTGCCGAGTCTAACCAGTCCGTTGCGGACTCGTCAAACTCAGCGGGCTGACCAGACTCGATAGACTGCCCGTCGGAAACTTATTTGCCTTTGCCGGCTCGCGCCTTGTACTTGTTGTAGCCGTCGGCGATGCCTTCGTAGATGAGGCGGCCGACGACCTCCGCGCCCTCGGCCGTCGGGTGCGTCAGGTCGCCGCCGACAAGATGGTTCTTGCCCTTGCCCGCGGCCCACTTCGCCATCGTGCCTTCGCCGCCCATCGCCTGAAACGTGTTGAAGAAGGCCACGTTCTCTTCGAGCGCGACGCGGCGCTGCATCTCTACAATCTTCGGGATCGAGGGCAGCGTGACGATCTTGCCGCCGGGCGCGCGTTTGCCGCGGTCCATAGGCGAGACGACCAGGATGGAGACGGAGGGGAGCGCGACGCGGACG
Organism: uncultured Acidobacteriota bacterium; assembly: GCA_963848875.1. GTDB lineage: Bacteria > Acidobacteriota > Blastocatellia > Pyrinomonadales > Pyrinomonadaceae > QHXM01. The sequence goes on along the minus strand of CAWKFJ010000003.1, from coordinate 284,062 downwards.
CGGCGGATGACCTCGCGCAGGTCCTTCTCGTAGCGCACCATCTGGTCGTCCGAAGCGTACTGGCTCTCGTTCGTGCCGTAGTTGATGACGACCAGATTCGGGTTGCGGTGGCGCAACTGCTCGGCCCAGTGGCTCTCGCTCATCGCGGTCGCAAGCAGGCCGGCGTAAGCGCCGTTGACGCCGAGGCTGTCGTAGACGACGCCGGGGCCTTCGTTCTCAATCACAGCGCCGAAGAGGCGGACGCTGCCGCCCGCGCTCTTGACCTCGAAAGTATTCTCGCCGGGGCGCTCGGCCTTGATTTCGTAGAAGCCGGAGGTGTCGCTGGGTCCGTCTGTGGAGATCGTCTGCGTGTCGCGGCCGTTAACGCTGACGCTGAACTGGCCGCCGCCGGGCGCGAGCAGGTAGTAGACCTCCATCCGCGAGAAGTTCTTGCCGGTCGCGCCGTCGGCCGCGGGCGCAAAGCGCGCGTACTTGCCTGGGCCGCTCGCGGTGAACGAGACGCCGCCGAGGCCGAACTCGCCGCCCGCGTTGCTCCCAGGCCCCATCGGGTTACTGTCCCAGCCGCCGCCCGAAGTGAACGTGATCGCCTGGTGTCCGTACCAGGCCCACGGCCTGTCCATCAGGATGAAGCCGTGGCCCGCGTCGCCGAAGTTCTCTTGCAGGATTCGGCGCACGGTGCTCGTGATGCCGTCGTTGGTGATGGGCGAATCACCGTAGTGTGTGACGCGCGTGACCGCGCCGGGCTGCTTGGCCTGGGTGAGCGCGAGCGAGGCGTAGAAGTTGTCCATCGCACGCGCAGGGTCTTCGACAGGGTTCTTCGAGCCGACGACGACGGGGTCGTCCGCGCCGGTCGCGGCGATGGTCGTCTCTTCGGTCGTGACCGCGCCGCCGCCGCCGATGCCGGCGTCCGCGTTCGAGCCGCCGCTGCTCTTGAAGGTGATCAGCTCGTGCGGGTCTGGTAGCAGGTCGGAGTAAGGCGTGTCCTTCAGGCCGAGCATGGTTCCGAGGCTCGGGATGAAGAGGGGCAGCGCCGCGAAGATGAAGACGAAGAGAATGGTTCGCGTGGGCTTGCCGAGCAGTATGTGGCGCGGCCCTTTGCGTTGCAGCACGGGCGAGTCAACGGTCTGGACGGCCGGGGGCGAAGCAGGGGGCGGAGGAGCGACGGGCGGAGCAATCCTCTGTGCCAAAACCGGAGGCGCGACGGGAGCGGGCTGCGGCGGCGTTGGGACGGGAGGGCGGCCCGATACGTCAACGGTCGGCGCGAGCGCAGGGTCTACGGTCGGGGCCAGGCGTGAAGGGTTGGAAGGCGCGGGCGCGTTTCCGACCGCGGGGTCTGCGGTGGCCGCGAGGCGGGGCGAATCAACCGTGGACACGTCGTCGTCATCGGACGGCCGCGCGCCGACGACCGTCATCTCGCTTTTCGAGCCGGCGAGCTTCGCGCCGAAGCGTTCGATCAGCGAGAGCGGCACGCCGCACTTGTTGCAGAACTTCGCCCCCGCACGAAGTTGCGCCCCGCAGACTTTGCAAGCCATGTTCATAACTTCCCCAACACTTCCCCTACGATCAGAAATTGCCGTAAACGAACTGCGCCTCAGTGCCCGAGACGTAGTAGAGGCCGAGCGCAACTCCCAGGATCAACGCCGCCTGCGCCGGCGACGGCAGCCACGTGAAGCCGTCGCGCACCTTGTCGAGCGCGTTCTTCGGGAACCAGTGCGCCAGGTAACTAAGAACGAGCACCAGGAGCACAGAGACGGGCAGCGAGCCTTCAGCGCCGAACGGGATGCTGAAGACGGGCGTCAAAAGGTTCGTCGCCTCGAAGTTCATCGCGCCCAGACGCGCCAAGACCTCCCAAGCCTGGCCCACGCTTTCGGCGCGGAAGAAGACCCACGCCAGGCAGACGAAGTGGAAGGTGGCGAAGACGCAGAGCGCCTTGACCCACCACTGCTGGCTCGGCTTGCGCTTCAGGCGGCGACGCCGCTGATCCCACCATTGATTGAACGCGACGCCGAAGCCGTGCAGCGCGCCCCAGATGATGAAAGTCCAGCCCGCGCCGTGCCAGATGCCGCCGATAAGCATCGTCACGACCGCCTTCCAGTAGAGGTTGTAAGTCTTCCGAGGGGAGCCTGGGAGCGACGAGAAGACGTAGTCGCGCAGCCACTCCGAAAGCGTGATGTGCCAACGCCGCCAGAAGTCGGGCACGTTTTTGGCCCTGTACGGCGAGTTGAAGTTGACGGGCAGGCGGAAGCCCAGGAGCAGGGCGGACGCGAGCGCGATGTCTATGTAGCCCGAAAAGTTCAGGTAGATTTGGAGCGCGTAGCCGTAGATCGCGCCGAGCGATTCGGTCGAGGAGTAGAGCGCCGGCTGGTCGAAGACGCGGTTGACGAGATTTGTGCCAATAAAGGTGGCGGCGGCGATCTTGAGCGCGCCGACCACGATCATGAAAATCGCGCTCGTCCCCTCCTCGCTCGTCAATGCGGGCTGTTGCCGTAGTTGCGGCAGTAACTGGTGCGCGCGCGCGAGCGGCCCCGTCTCGATGGTCGGGAAGAAGGAGACGAAGGCCAGGTAGTCCAGGTACTTCGTCGCGGGACGCTGAGGCTTCTCTTTCGTCTCGCGGTAGACGTCGATCACGTAGCTCAGCGAGCGGAACGCCAGAAACGACATGCCGACGGGCCAGACGAGGTGAAGGACGGCCGGCGGGACTTCCCAGCCAAACCTGGCGAAAAGGTTCGAGAGCGGCTCGCTGAAGAAGTTGAAATATTTGAAGGTGGCGAGCGTGCCGATGTCTGCGGCGATGCTGAGCCCTAGCAGGAGCTTGCGGCGTTTAGGGTCCGCGCTCGCGCCGATGGCGCGGGCCGTCAGGAAGTCTATCGTCGAGATGAGGAAGACGAGCGCCAGGAATTTCCAGTTGAGCAGGGCGTAGAAGTAGTAGCTCGCGCCGAGGATGAAGGTCACGCGCAGGACCGCGGGCACGCTCCGCCAGGAGAGCAGCAGCCAGTAGGCGAAAAAGACGATGGCGAGAAACACCATGTATTTGCCGGTGAAAAACATTTCGAGGTCTACTCCGTCAAACCGAATCTTCCTGCCGCCGGGCGCGCAGCCCGCCCGCGCTCATAGTCCGCGGACAATAACGGATTCTCGCCAAAAGGCGCCGGCGCTGGTAACGCGTGCATCAACGTCGTGGGAATGTGGGTAGCCACGTCAACCGCGGGCCGGAGGATAATCTCTACTGCGGAAAAATCGAAAACAGCTTTGTGTATTTGGTCGCGCCGCTTGAGTGTCGGGGGACGGGCCGAACAGCGCGGATTTCAGCACCGGCCGAGAATATACAGAAGGCGGAAAGCAAAAGCAATGCGGAATGCGGAGTGCGGAATGATGAATTAAAAGGCAGTTCTCTTTAATTCATCATTCATCGTTCCGCATTCATCATTATTTCTTCCGCGGTGGGTTGCGCGGGGTGCGCGCCTGGTACTTCTTGAAGGCGTCGTAGACGTCCTCGTAGAACATGGAGCCCATGCGGATGTAGCCGTCCTTGGTCAGGTGGACGCGGTCGCCCTGACCGAGCCCCATAGAGGCCCAGACGTCCATCGAGCCGGGGCCGCCCATCGCGCCGTAGGAACTCCAGAAGGCCGCCCCAACCTCTATGGCCGCGCGCCGCTGCGCCTCTATCATCGCGGACATACGGCCCCCGAGCGCGATGTCTGCGCGGTCGGGCGGGCCGTAGACCAAGATCGAAGCCTGCGGCGCGGCGCGGCGGAAGGTGCGCAGGATGGCCGCGAACATCCGCTGGTAGGAATCTACCGTCCAGTCGTCGTCCGAGACCTCGTTGGTGCCGTAGGCGACGATAATCAGGTCGGGCTTGCGCTGGACGATGTTGTCCACGAACGCCGTGTTGTTCCAACTGATAAGGCGCTTGGCGCGCGCGCCGTTGATGCCGAGCACGTCGTAAGAGACGCCGGGCGCGATGTGCTCCGTGACGATGCCGAGGATGCGGACCTTGCCCGTGCCGATGGTGCGGATCTCTATGCGGTGCATCCGGTCGGACGGCAGCGGCGCGGTGAAATAGTCCGGCAGCGGCGCGTCCGAGGCGAGCGACATGGGCTGCTCCAAGACGCTCATCCCATCAATCGTGATGTCCATTGTCCCGCCGCCGGGCTGGCGCAGGAAGTAGACCTCGAAGTGGTTACACTGTGCTTCTATCCAGGCGCGCTCGTCCGCCTGCGTGGTGCTCAGGCCGATGCCGGCCAGCCCGTAAATGCCGTTGACCTCGACGCGGCCGCCGATGCCGTCAACGGTCCAACCTGAGGTCGCGCCCGAAAGCACCCCGCGGCGCGGCGTGCTCATGGGGTTGCGCGGAACCATGTAGCCGGCCCCGCCGTCGCCGAACTCGCGCTGGAAGTTCCGGCGAATCTCCGCGGTCAGGATGTCCGCGGCCGTGTGCGAGTCGCCGAAGTGCATGATCCGCACGGGCTCTATCCGCCGCTTGACGGTCGAGAGCGAGCGGAAGAATCTGTCTAGCCCCGCGGGGTTCTCCACCCCACGGACGACCTTGAGGGTGGGCCTGGGCGGTGTGGGCGTCGGCGTGGGCGTCGGCGTGCCTTCCTGCTGTTTCTGCTGCGCCCTGATGTTGAGCGCCGTCAGAACGCCGACGCAGACCACCAGGCCGAGCGAAATCGTCATCAACTGCCTTTTCACGCTGCCAATCATCCCCACTCGAACGACCTCCTGTCAACCCGCTTCCGTGTTGAGGAAAATTTTAAGAGGCGTGGCAAGAAACGCGCGCGCGCCGCGCGCCAAAAAGAGATGCGACCTGGCGGGCGGCGGTTGCCACGCCAGCGCCCTCTGTGAGAGCATCATACCGCTTTTGCCTCGAAATTTCCTCTGTTTTCTGACGAAAGAGAGCGAACGTCATGACAACGCCCGCCGCCAAGCTGCACCGCCACGTCTCGGAGAAGGCCAGCCGTTTCACAGAGTCCGTCATCCGCGAGATGACGCGCGAAGCCCTGAAGTACGGCGCAGTCAACCTCTCGCAAGGCTTCCCGGACTTCCCCGCCCCCGAAGACATCAAGGAGCGAGCCAGGCAAGCCATCACGGATGACATTAATCAATATGCCATCACCTGGGGCGCGCGCGACTTCCGCGAGGCGATTGCGCGCAAGTCCGCATGGTATCTGGGGCTCAACGTTGACCCCGAGACGGAGATCACTGTGACGTGCGGCTCGACCGAAGGCATGATCGCCGCGATGATGGCGACCGTAGACCCTGGCGACGAAGTCATCGTCTTCGAGCCTTTCTACGAGAACTACGGCCCGGACGCCATCCTCTCCGACGCGCGGCCGCGCTACGTCCCCTTACGCGCGCCCGACTGGACGTTCGACCGCGACGAGCTGCGCGCCGCCTTCAACGAGCGGACGAAGGCCGTCATCATCTGCAACCCGAACAACCCCACGGGCAAGGTCTTCACGCGCGACGAGATGGAATACGTCGCCGCGCTCTGCCGCGAATTCGACGCGCTCTGCTTCACGGACGAAATCTACGAGCACATCCTCTACCCGCGCGAGGGCGCGGAGATCACGCACATCTCCATGGCGCAACTCGAAGGGATGCGCGAGCGGACGGTCATCGTCAATTCAATGTCGAAGACTTACTCGGTGACGGGCTGGCGCGTGGGCTACTGCATCGCGCCGCCGGAAATCACCGGCGCGATTCGCAAGGTACACGACTTTTTGACGGTCGGCGCGGCGGCCCCCTTGCAGAGCGCTGGCGCTTACGCGCTCTCGCTGCCCGCAGATTATTACGACAAGTTGCAGAGTGATTACGTAGCGCGGCGCGACCTGCTCCTGCCCGTGCTCGAAGAGGCCGGCTTTCAAGCCTACAGGCCGGACGGCGCTTACTACATCATGACGGACATCTCCGGCTTCGGCTTCAAGAATGACATAGAGTTCACGCGCCACCTGATACGCGAGATCGGCGTCGCCTGTGTCCCAGGCTCCTCCTTCTACAGCCGCCCAGAGCTGGGCGCGCAACAAGTTCGCTTCTGCTTCTGCAAGAAAGACGAGACGCTGCTCAAAGCCGCCGAGCGATTAACGAAGCTGCGGTGACGAGGAACTCAAACAGGTCGTCCCGTCAGGGACGAGGTGAAAATAGCCCAGCACTTCAGTGCTGGGAACCGGGCGATAAAAAGATTGAGTCCCGTAGGGACGGCAGAAGGTTCGGTCGTCCCTACGGGACTCGAATATTTTTGGCGCTATTCCCCAGCACTGAAGTGCTGGGCTACTCTCAAACGTCCCTGACGGGACGACCGCGGCCCGCGGGTCTGACGCAGCATTTGTCGCCATCACGACTTGTTCGCCCGCTCACTCGCTGCGGCGGGCCTTGTCTTCGTCGAGCAGGCGGGTGGTGTGCTCTGTGACGCTCGGCGGCGGCGGGACGAGTTCGGCGGTGTTGACGCGGCGCGGGGCGAAGTCTGAGGCGGGGACGCTCTGCTGCGGGGGCAGGGCCGAGACGCGCGCCCTGGCAGCGAACTGGGCCGGCGCGGCCGCGGGCAGCGCGTCCACCATCTCCGGCGTGTCGTCTTCGTAAAGCTTCGAGTAGATGATGCGCAGCAGGCCGCCGACGAAAGTGATGAGGGCGGCGAGCGGGATGATGAGCGCCTGCCAGCCGAAGATGTTGTGGCTGAGGATGGCGATGACGGGCACGACCAGCAGGCCGCTGAGCATCTGCATGAGGCCCGCCCGCATGCCCTTCTGGCGCGGCGAGAGTCCACGCACCTGCGGCCCCGTAGTCTTGTCGGCCTGCGTCGCCGGGACGCCGCCGCGCGCGAGCAGGTCTGTCACGCCGCCGAGCGGGAAGCCGCAGCGCGAGCAAAACCGCATCTCGCTCGAAGCCTGTTCCTGGCCGCATTGCGGGCAATACATTCTGTGCATTTCCTCTTTCGACGTGATGGTCGGAGCGCGAACTCACCTGGCGCGGGTAAGTGTGTCATAATCAGGCCGCGGAGGGAAGAGAACTTTATGTGGGACGCCAAACGACAGACCATCTGGCTCACAACCGCCCTCGCCCTCGCCACCTTCGTCGTCTACCGCGAGGCGCACGACGAGGCGGGCCGCTTCGACGCGGGCTACTTCGCCCAACTCGAAATCATCTTCCTCATCGTCATCGTCATCATGTTCTACATCTACTCAAGAAAAAAGGGATGAGGGATGAAGTAAGAACCTTCTCTTTACTTCATCCCTCATCCCTCAGCCCTCAGCCCTTTTTAATAGCTCGCGGGTTGCAGCGTCTTGGAGCGCACCTGGATGCCGGAGTCTGCGACGATGAGGAGGCGGCGCGCGTCCGTGTAGGAGATGTTGGCCGGGGCGTAGGAGAGCAGGTAGCGGTTCTTGCGCAGCTCGTCACAGATGGCCTTGGCGGCCACGCGCGCCTCTTTAATCGGGAAGACGCGCCCGCCAGTGCCTTCGGCCAGCTTTTCAATCACCTGCACGGGCTTCGGCCGGTCGCGCCTGAGCGCGCCGCCCGTGCGATCCGGGGCCTGCACGGCGTAGACGGTGATGTCCTGCGCCTGTAGCTCAGCCAGAATCTTCTCGAACTTCGTCTTGCTTCCGCGGTCCAGGCCGTCGCTGATGACGATGACGATGCGCTTCTGGTTCGACGCCCTCAAGGGAAGCAGCGCATCTGTCACGACCGCGTGCAGCGCGTCGAAGAGATGCGGGTCGCCCTTCTTGCGGAAACTGGAGAGCGACGACTCGATCTGCTTGGCGTCGTCCGTCCAGTCGGAGACGATCTCGGCCTGGTCGTCGTAGCCGACGACGAGCAGTTGGTCGCCCTCGTAAATCTCGTAGGCGAACTCGCGCGTGGCCTCTTCGAGTTTCTCCACGTCGGCGCGGATCGTCAGCGAGTTATCCACCAGGAGCACGATGCGGGCGGGGCTCGGGTCGGGTGAAAAGCTTTTGATAGTCTGCTCTATGCCGCCGTCGTAGAGCGAGAGCTGTTTGCTGGTGATGGGGCCGGCCCCCTCGCCCTCGCGCGTGGCGACGACGCTTAAGAGGACCGAAGCCTGGTCGTCCGGCGGGCGCGGGCGTCGCCCGGCCTGGCCGAGGGCTGCGGCGGCGCAGGCCAGGGCCAGAAGCGTGGAGGTCAAGATTTTCGCGGGCGCGCGCATCGGGGTCACTTAATTTTCAGTCGCCGCTCGAAGGGGCCGGTTTAGACTTGCTAGACTTTTTAGAGGGGGCCGCCTCGCCCTGCGTTGCCTTGTCCGCGGCCGGGGACTTCTCCGCCGCCTCTTTTTTCTCTTCCTTGCCGTCCGCCTTTGCGCCCTCCCCCTTCTTCCCGGCGTAATCGGTCACGTACCAGCCGGAGCCCTTGAACTGGATGGCCGAGGCCGAGAACAATTTTTCGAGGCGGCCGCCGCACGCCTTGCACTTCGAGAGCGGCTTGTCCGACACCTTCTGCATCACTTCGCTGCGCGCGCCGCACTTGCGACATTCGTACTCATAAATCGGCACTAGATAATTAACTCCAATCGCGTTACTGCTGAACTTTTCGGCACAAAAATTATACGGGCCGCCCGCGCCCAGGCGCAACCCGCTCTCGGCGCGCTACTGCTTCTTATCCGACTTCTCGTCCCCGAAGAGGATGTTGAAGACGAGGAAGAGGCCCGCGACGCCTGAGAGGAGGAAGAAGATGGCGGCGATGCCGGGCAGGCCGAAGATGGTGAAAGAGGTTTCGACGCGCATCATCAGCGCGGCCCCGACGATGAGCGCGGCCAGCACGAGCCCCATCGTGATCCGGTTGGCGATCTTCTGGAAGCCCTCCATCAGCTTCGTCTCGTCAATCGCGTCCACCTTGATCTTCATCTCGTTGTTGGCGATGGCGTCGAGCAGGCGGTTGATGCGCGCCGGCAGCTTCTCGATCAGCCCCTTGGCTTCGAGCAGCGTGTTGTATAAGTTCCCCGGCGAGAGGCTCTGCTTGAGCCGCTGGCGCATGATCTCGTTGGCGTGCTGGCGGATCGAGGCGTTCGGGTCGAAGTCCGGGTCGAGCGTGTGGACGATCTGATCCAGGTTGAGCAGCGTCTTGGCGATGAGCGTGAACTCGGGCGGCAGGCGGAAGCCCGTCTCACCAGAGATGCGCGTGATTTCGAGGACGACGCGCCCGGCGTCAATCTCCTGGACGTTGCTCCCCTGGTGCTGCGTCACGAGGCCCGCGACCTGTCGCCTGAACTTCTCCTGCTCGAAGCTCTCCTTCGGCTCGCCGAGCTTGATGGTCAGTTGCGCGGCCTCGTCGCCGCGCCCCTCGCTGATGGCAAGGAGCATCTGGAGGATGTTCTCCTGCGCCTGCGGCGTGACGCGCCCGACCATGCCGAGGTCGATCAGCGCGACGTGGCCGTCGTCCGTCAGAAAGATGTTGCCGGGGTGCGGGTCCGCGTGGAAGATGCCGTCAATCAGAATCTGCTTGAGGTAGGCGTGGAACAGCTCCTCGGCCAGCTCGTGTCCGTCCACGTCTATCAGGGCCAGCGGGCTGAGGGCCGTGATCTTCTTCCCCGTGACGTAGTCCATCGTCAGCACGCGCGAGGTGCTGTAGTCCTCGACCGGCATCGGCACGACGAGGCGGCGGAACTCCGCGAAGTTGCGGTTGAAGGTCAGGAGGTTGCGCATCTCCTGACGGTAGTCCAGCTCGCGCAGCAAACTCTTGCGCAGCTCCGCGAGGATGAAGCCGAACTCGTAGCGGCGACCCGTCTCCGTGTGCGCGTCCAGAAACTCTGCGAGCCCTTCGAGGATTTCGAGGTCTTTGAGGACGACCTCGCGGATGCCTGGGCGCTGCACCTTGACGACGACCTGCCGGCCGTCGCGCAGCTCGGCGCGGTGGACCTGGCCGAGCGAGGCCGCCGCCACGGGTTCTGCCTCGAAGGTCGCAAACGCTTTTGAGATACGCACGCCCAGCTCCTCGGTCACGATCTCTTCGACCTCTCTGAAGGAGAAGGGCTCGACGTCGTCTTGCAGGCGCGAGAGGGCTTCGAGATAGGGGGCGGGCAAAAGGTCTGCGCGGGTCGAGAGCAGTTGGGCGAGCTTGATGAAGGTCGGCCCCATCTTTTCGAGGTCCTTCGACAGCTCGGCCGCCTCGGGCGCGGCCGCCTGCGACTCGACCGCTTCGTCCGAGAGCGCGTCTTCGAGGCCGGCCTGCTTGACTAGGTCCGAGCGCCCGTACTTCATCATCAGCCAGGCGATGTCCCTGTAGCGTTTCAGGTGTTCGGGCTTGAGCGAGATTCCCATAATAGGATCAACAACTGACAGTTTTCTGAGAGGAAAGTGATTGTATGAATTTAGATTCTGTGTTCACACAATTCCTGCGGGAGAAGCGTTATGTCACTGGATGCACGGAGAAAACTCTAACAAACTTTCAGGAAAGCTACAAAGCACTTAAACGAGTGCTTGGCGAGTTGCCGGAAGTTGAGAACTGGTCACACCGGACGATGAAAGAGGATGGTAATGCGAAAAGAGCCTGCTCTATCTTCTAGGGCAGGCTCTTATTTGATTCTACGTAGTACAAACCTTTCCCTGACACCAGTATTGAATGAAAATTCGCCGCTCATTTCGTTACCCTGAATGGTAGCTTCTACTTTATACTCACCAGCAAAACTGCTGTATTGTGTCATCAACACCTTGTTACCCTGTATTGTCCACGTGCCATCGAAAATATAACCGGGCTGTATCGATTGCATTTTTCCGTTCTGATAAAATTTGAATAATTCTTCGTATTCCGTACTACCCGTTCCGAATCTTTTCCCTTCCCACTCTGTCCCTTCAATATCTTTCACAGCTATAGGTGACGGTGGTGGGCTAGGCGTAGCTGCCGCATTGCTTGTTTGATTGCTAGTTGAGGCGGGAATAGATGCAACAGAAGTGTTGGCATAAGAGTTCGTCCTGCTGCGAGACCGTTTAATGAAGGTGTAAATGAAATAACTGATGATGAGTCCTATTCCAATCCAAGCCATCACAATGCCAACCGTCCTCAGAGGCAATCGGTTGGGCTTTCGCCGAATTATCGTTTGAGCGTTCCTGAACGGTATGAATTGATTGGCATCTTTCAAAGCCTGCCGCATCTCAGCCGCCGAAGTATAGCGTTGCTCCGCATCTATCGCCATCCCTTTCCGCAACACGTCGGAGACAGCAGCCGTCACCTGCGGATTCACTTCAACGGCTGGCTTGAGAGTGTCCGGTCGTCCACCTATCAGAGCGTCGGCGCGGGTCAGGACATCGGGCGGGGTCATATTCGTCAATAGCTTGTACATCGTCGCGGCAAGCGAGTAGAGGTCACTTCGCGGGTCTGTACCGATACCCCGAACCTGTTCAAGAGGGGCATAGTTAGGCGTGTAGCCGAAGATGCTCCCCGAAGTAGTGACTCTCGATATTTGTCCCGCGAATCCTTTTGCTAATCCGAAATCCAGCAGGATGATCTGCCCTGAAGGTGAGAGCTTCAGATTATGCGGTTTGATGTCGCGGTGAATGACCGGCGGATTCTGCTTGTGTAGATAACTCAAGGCATCGAGTAGCTGGTCGCCCCAAGTTAATACTACTTCGGCAGGAAACGCACCGCCGTTTACTTCTAACTTCTCCCCTAAATCTTCTCCTTCGATATAGTCCATGACGAGAAACTGACCATCGTTCTCTGTAAAATGGTCAATCACTCTCGCTATCGCCGGGTGGCGCAATTTGTAAAGTAAATGCGCTTCACGCTCGAACTGTTTACGCAGGGCTTCTTCGGTGAAGTGAGTTTCTTTAAGAGCGACTTGGCTGTTGAAGCGTACGTCAATGGCTTCGTAGACAGTTCCCATCCCGCCAGCACTCAGCTTGCTGATAATGCGGTAGCGAGATTGCAGAACTGTATCAGGCGCGAGCATCGGGTTTATTTACGGAGTTACGAGGTTTGAAAAACCGGACGGCTGACTTCAAGAACAGTTGAGCATTCTAACCGTGATTTGATTTGAAGGCGAGATTTTTAGAAGTAGAAGTACGGAAGCAGGGGAGCTAATCAACTGAACATTACTTTGCTTTAGCTTCCTTTGTCCGGTATATTCTGCCCTCATTCCCAAGAGATTTCGATTTCTCCGAAAAATATTCGGTCAGTTCATCGCTGGCCGGGAGCGAGCCCACGGATGAAACGAATCGCGCGGACCTCGGGGTTGTCTTCTCCCCGAGGTCCGCGCGATTTTCCAGGGGCGGACGCCGCCCGCCCCGCGATGATGACAGGATGCCTGTGACTAGAACTCGCAGCCGTAAGGCTTCATGGATTGCCTGCTCTGATCGGCTGCCATCTTGCACGCCGCCGCCAGCGTCGAGCGCGTCGAGGGGTTGTCGGCGAGCTGCTTCCACGATGTGCGCCACTGCTGGAGCGTCGAGTTCCACTGAGCGCGCGCCGCCTCCGGCACCTTGCCCGTGATGCAGGCTTCGTACTTGTCAATGAAGTCGTCGCATTCGGCGACGCCGATCTTGCCGCCGCTGGACGGCGTGGTCGTGGCCGGCGTCGTGGTCGTCGCAGGCGTCGTGGTGGTCGCCGGGGTGGTCGTCGTGGTCGTCTTATTCGTGCTGGTCTGGTTAGAGCTGTTGGTCGTCGTCTCCGACCCGCCGCAGCCGATCAGCAGAAACGCACAAGCAACTGAGAGCGTCAGCGAGACGAAAAATCTTTTGCACATCGAGAGTTCTCCTTAAAAGTCCGGGCCTGCGAGGTTGGTTAGACTACAACACGGAATGGAAAAGCGCGGGAATAATATGAGAAGGCGCGGAATTTGACAACCGGCCTGGGCCATTTACACGTCCTCAAGCGTCAGCGGGCGGGGCTGCTTCCCGTCAACATCCGTGAAGCCGTACTCCTGCGCCAAACTGGCCGCCACCAGCACGCGCCCCGATTTCTGCATGAGGCGTCGCGCCGGTAACAAGAGCAACCTGATGGTCCATCATCGTCACCCCAGCTATTTCTTCTGTGCGGGCCATTCTATCTTGCTAAAAAATTCTTCCGTCTCCGCGCTCGTCACTTTATGGGCCGAATCCAATAACTGCTGGGTAGCCGCTATGATCTTCTCCGCCCCCTTGCTCGTGTCCGCCTCTTGCTTCGCCTCGATGATGTTGAAGTCCCATAACAACAGCAGATGTCCGAGGGCTGTCTCTGCCTGCCGGTGGCTTCTCCACGTGTCCTCCCACTTGTAGAAAGAGCCGAGGCTGGTGAGGATGGCTATCAGCACGGCGAAGGCGGACAGCAGCATATCTTTGCCTGCGAACTGTAGCGAGGCGATAAAGGGGATGCTGAGGCTCAAGAGGATGATGGCCACGCCGGAGATACGGAAAGCTTTCTTGGGCCGCCCGGCGCGCTTTAAATAATAGTCCCGCGCATCGACTACATTTTTAACGAGGGGGTCCAGTTGCTCTAACAAAGCCGCTATCTTTTTGTCTGTGTTCACCGGAACTGTCGCCGGACTCTGCTCCATCTCTCTCTCCAATCTCGCCAACCTAAATCCCTGGCGCTCTCATGAAACCTACCAACTGCTGGCGGCGCCGCCAGAATGTAGACTCTTTCCAGCGTCGCTCCATACTGTAGTAGCCGGCCCTGGTGGAATAATAGAGCTCGAAGCTCTGCCTGAGATTGGCGTCATACTCTTGCAGGGTACTGGTCTTGTCACGCCGAAGAAGATCATAGATTGCGCGGGCCGCAAAAATGCCTGAATCCAATGAGCGCGGGATGCCGCTGGAGGAGAGGGGGTCGTGTGAGGCGGCGGCGTCACCGACAGCCGCCCAGCCTTGTCCCACGGCTTGCTCCAGACAAGCGGAATGGGCCGCGGCGATTCGTAAGCCTGTCGCCAATCGTCCGCCTCGCAGTCGCCTGCTGCTATGCTCCGTCTGCCCCAGGGCCTCCAGCCATATTTCCGGCAGGCGCAACCGACGCTCCCGCACTATGTCTGAATCGCTCATGAAGGCCACGACCATCGACGCGCCGGGCAGTTTGGCGGAATACCACCACCCGGTCTCACAGGTCTCGATGAGCGTGAACGTATTTTCAGGGACCGCCTCATCGAACTGAAAAACGCCGACGACCCCCACCAGGCGATCTACCTTTAAGCGCCTGGCCCCTGACCTTCTGGCGATGCTGGCTGCTTTGCCCGTGGCGTCTACTAAGAAGCGTGCTCTGACGTTCAGCAGCTCCGCGTCTCGCCTGGCGGTGATGTCCCACAGGCCGTCGGGCGTCCGGTGATACTCTACGAGGTGTGTGTTACACCACACGGCCGCGCCGGCGGCCGCTGCCCGCCCCGCCAGCATCGAGTCAAACCGCTGCCGATCGAGATGCCACCCCACGCCGAAGGGCGTGAAAATAAAATCTCGCGTCTGCACCTCGCTGCTGCCCCACGCGGCCGACGTGCCGAACGACGGGAGATGTCCGTCCGCCACGAAGGCGTCCCACACTTTCAGGTAACGCAACAGCCCTTGCGCCCCCGGCGAGAGCGTCTCGCCGATGCGGGGCGAGTCGTAAGCCGACTGCTCGATGACGGCGACCGACAAAGGGCTGTACTGGCACAGGGTCAAGGCGACGGCCGCCCCGGCCGGCCCGCCGCCGACTACGACCACGTCGAATAAATCTGTGCCAGTCATGAAAGCCGCCGTGCGCGGGCAGTGGGGTGCAGACTACTTGGAGCCGAGCTGTACGCCCTGAGCCATAAACAGGGTGTTGCGTTCGGACTCGACGAAGTACGGGTACTTACCGGTCCCTTTGTTAACGATGAAACCGAGGTCCGCCCACGCGCCGACCATCTGGCCGAAGCTGGTCAGCCCTCGCTGATAAGCGACTTGCATGCCGGCAGCCACGACCTGGAAGTCGCTGGTGACATTATAGCTGCCTGGAGTAGCGCCGCTGTCGGAGTAGGTTGGCGGGAAGGTAATAATTCCATCCAGCACCTGATCGGCGGGTTCGACTGAGCCGGCTATGACGAACATGGGCGATTGCGGCGGCCACCAGTAGACGTAATACGACGGCGGAATCTGAATGCCGTCATCGGCAGGACTCTGGTTCACGGCCGGGTTAGTGATGTTGGGCGTCTGCACGGTGCAGTCGAAGAAGTCCGCTTGCCACGGAATAGCCATGAACTTGGTGAGGTCGCCGGGCTCCATCCCGTCCCCATCCTGCGGGTTGTTTTGGGGATTGAGCCCGGCCCCCGCGTAAAACTTTTCCAGCGATTCGTTGCTGCCGTCCCAGTGAGCGATCTTGAGGTGATAAGGCGACGAGTAGATGGCCTTGTTGCGCACGACCCAGGTCACCTCGATGCCCGGAGAGAAAGGCCCGCCCACACAGTTGCCGAGCACTTCGCGGTCCAGTTGCGAGACGCCCGCGGGCGTGCCATCTTCCTCCGTGACGCAGGAATCGTTCTCGGGCCTACGGCCGTTCACGGTGAAGCGGCCCAGAGACCACTGGCGCATGAAGAAGTACTGCGTGGGCGTGAGCGTGAGAAACTTGTAGATGGTGTTGTTGCTCACGGAGTTGTCGCCGGAGTTCAAGGGCATCAGCGGCAGGCCCGTCTCGTGCAAGAGCTGGTTGGGGCCGTTCTCGATTTTGTTGATGAACTCGTAGCTCTCGGCCGGGACGGGCACGCGGTAGTAGCCGAAGTACTCTTCACGATTCCCCCTGTTCTCCTCTGAGGGGTCTGTGATGTCGAAGTCAGGCTCGGAAAAATCGACCATGGAGGGGACGTTGGCGACCCAGCGGTAGGACTGTGGCCGCGTGATGATGGGCTTAATGTCCCGCTCAAAGCCGGGCCAGTAGTCGGGGTTAAAGCCGGCACAGGGGTCATAACCCGCGCCGGAGTCGCCGCCGAATCTATCGGGGTCGTAGAGATTCTTATTGAATCCCATGTAACGGACTGAGGTGTCGTAGATGCACTCATCGAGCGTGATGATGTTTACCAGTTCGGGCGCGTACTTGGGGCTGCCGACAAATACCCAGGCCGGCTCCAGGTCCTGTGTGGTTCCGTCCTTGAAGGTAATCGTCGCCAGCACGAACCCGTCGGAAATGTCATCCCACCACTGATCGCCGCCCTTAAATGAGGAGAGCGGGGTCTGGCCCCCGGCGCGTCCGAAACCGCCTAGAACCAGTAGGCGGCCCGCGTCGTCCATCATAATCTCGCCGAGCGTGTCGATTGAGAACCCATTTTGCAGGTTCTCAGGAGGGAACGACCCCTTTTGATAATCGGCCGGAATGTCGTAGCGCGTGAATGTCTGCTTCTCACCCGGAGAGCTAACGCTGCGCGGGCCAGGGTCCGTGATGAGTTGTTGCCTGCTGGTTACGTCTGAATTGCGCAGGGGGACGTGCTGATTCTCATAGCTGTTCCACGGCCCGAACATCGTATCGCCCTCCAACTCTGAGAACTGATACCAGGCAGACTTCTTGTTCGCCAGGTGTACGGTCCACTTGATGTCCTTGATGTCACCCCCGCCCGGCGAAGCCTCTCCGGCTAACGCGCCGTCGTGATATTCCTGCACCCTGAACCGCGCCGCCTGCCGCTTGATCGCCCCGGCGGCATCTTTGAACTTCGTCACGTACTGCGCCTGATCATCGCCGTCGACTTCCGGATTCCCGTTGCTGTCACACCTGATCGGCAACCCGCCGGTCTTTTCCGGGCCGATGTAGAATTCATCGGGACTGTTGCCGACTCTCGCGACTCCTATCGCGGGGGATATTCTGTACTCCTTCTTCATGTTGTTCTCCTTAGGCTTGTGATTCGATGGGGCCTCGTACGCCGATGATTACCGGCGTTGGCGGTCTAACGCGTCGCGGGCTGATTTTTACAGCTCAGTTGGAATGAGGCTAAAGAGAAAAGAGTCTCAATAACGGAGCGCGCGAATACCGGATGCGGGCGTACCATATTCTTACCCACAGGGAATGTCAATAGTCAGCAGTAGCCAGTCTGGGAGACGGAACAAACATGGTATCCCCCTGCGAAGACTTCTCATCTTCGGCGGGAGAGGGCTGCTAGAGGTGCGTGGCTGGGTGAAGCAATGGCTGAGGCGGTGAGCTAAAGACTGGACACATCGGCCGAAGTGACTGATTCTTCATGCGCCAACATAGAAGAGGAGGTCACCGGGCCGATGTGCCCTCTCAGATATTACCCGATGCTGCTCCAGAGTAAAGAGCCCATCTATCTGCGCTTCGAGTTGGTGCGCTATGCCCGCGAGCACGGCATCAAGGCAGCCGCGCGCCAGTTCTCCACGACCGTCAAGACTGTCCGCAAGTGGCTCAGGCGGTGGGAGCCCGGCTCGCTCCGGGGACTCGCCGATAGAAGCCGCGCCCCGCACCACCCGCGGCGCGGTATCACCACCCGCCAGCGCCGGCAGGCCGTGCGCCTCAAGCGTCGCTTGCCGTCATGGGGCGCGTCGCGCATGAAGCGAGACTTCCGGCTGGCGCTCTCGGAGAAGGCGCTCCTGGCGATCTGGCGTGAGGAGGGTCTGTCGAAGAGGAAGCGCCGCAAGCACAAGACCAAGCAATGCCTGCGTGAGGTGAAGAAGATGTGGCGGCTCTTCGAGCAGACCTCCGTTGATACCAAAGACTTGTGCGACATCCCCGAACTGTGGGCGCAGGCGCAAGCGCTGAGGCTGCCGCGCTACCAGTACACGGCCCGCGAGGTCACATCGGGCTGGCACTACATAGCCTTCGCGCAGGAATGCACGCTGGCCTACTCGAAGCTCTTCATCGAGATCATCCTCTCGCACCTGAGGGCGTGTGGGGTGAGCTTCAAAGACTCGCGCCTCCAGACCGACAACGGGCATGAGTTCGTCGGCAACTGGCAGCGCAAGAGTGACAGCAAGTTCACCGAGGCCGTGGAGGCCGTTCGAGGCTTGCGCCACACGACGATCCCGCCGCGGGCGCACACCTGGCAGAGTGACGTGGAGACGGCGCACCGAATAATCGAGGACGAGTTCTACGAGGTCGAGCGGTTCACTTCGCGCGCCGACTTCTTAGCCAAGGCCGGGGCTTACAACCTGTGGTTCAACGTGGCGAGACGCAACAGCGGCAAGGAGCACAAGACCCCGTGGGAGTTAATCCACGAAAGGGAGCCGAAGGTTGACCCGGCGGTCTGCGCCCTGCCGCCCGTCTTCCTCGACGAGTTATTCATGCGAAAGCTCGATTCAAAACTGATGTGGGGGTACGATGTTATTCCACATCCCTCAGCAGTAGCCAGTCAATTTTTGGCAGCTTTACTTTCTGGACACTACTCTCTCAATCTCTTCTCGCAAAGCGCCAACATCCGCGGGGGGAACGTTAATCACCTCTTTGATATTTGCCAAACCGCACGCCGTCGAGGCAATCACAGGTGTGCCGCGCGCCAACGCTTCGAGCAATCTCCGCGGCTTGTTCTCGACGAACGCCGGCAGAACCACCACGCTCACTCCATCGAGCCAATCTTCGTTCCCCTTCCTGTGTTCAATTGACACCCCTCGCCAAAAGTCTGCCCCCTCTAGCTGTGCTCCGACCGTGATTAATTGCACGCCCAACCCCTGAACTGCGGCGCGCAGCTCATAAGCTCCTTTTCTCCCTACGGTCGGGGCGGGGAAAGCGATCCTGGCGACACGAGTGGGCGAGCGTTTTGGCGCTCCCTCTTTCGCTTTCGGCGGGATGGCCCAGTCGAGCAACCTTGCCTTCCCCATAAATAAGGCGGCGATTCCAGAGTGTGGTGTGATAATTCTGCGCGCGTGCTGTAACGCTTCGCTTTCGGCGCGGACCAGCCACTCCGCGGCGCGAAAATCGGCTAAGGTCTTACTCTCCGGATGCAGCGCGAAGGCCGCGTCGAGTCTTTCATGTAAATCAGCAAGCGGCATGGCCGTCATCAGCACGTCAAATGTTCTGCCTCCCAAATATCCGTCACGCCAAAGAAACGGCAGTAAGTTCTGTGAGACTGTTAAATCCGTAATGTCATACTCCAGGAGGGCCGAATAGCTTTTTGCCAGACGTTCGGAATGTGCGAGCTGCGCGCGTTGTCTCGCCGCGCCCTGCATGGCCAGCTTCCTAGACCGATACGCTCTGAGCATAGTGACGGCCAGGCTTTGCCTCATGTGGCGAAAGCCGTGCGTGCTCCAGGCGTAATTGCCTTTCCCGAATCTCTTTCCATCGAGCGGAATAGCGAGCAGGTCTTGCTCGCGCCGCTCCTCAAGTATGTAGCTATCAAATTCAGGATAATACTCATCAACCAGATAGGCGCGGCGGCCAAAGCTGATGGGTTGACGCTCAACGTGTCTAAAGCAGTCATGCACATGACAGGTGACGCAACTCTGCGGCGCGGTTGAGGCCGCGGCAATCATCACCTTTTTCGCCGCGCGTTGGACTGGCTGACTATCCGGATTGGCGTTACTCCTGAAGCGCACCGTCAGAAGCTCCGCATCCATTACCGCCTCGATGCGAAAAGGCGATGACGACCTGAAGCGCAAATCCACATAGTTCCAGAAGACAGTCGCGTCGCGTCCGACTTCCGCCAGTGATCCGGGAACGACTTGCGTGTGAGCATGTCGCTCGATAATTTCAAAGCCTGCGCTCAGAGCGGCATCGTAGAGCGCGTTTGAAAGTTGACACAAGCCGCCGCCGATGGCTGGAATGATGCACCCTTCGCGCAGTTCGCGCCCGGCCACATAGCCTCTCCATCTGCCGGCGCGCCCGACCTGTGCCCAGAAACTAAAGACACCTCCGGCGGGTATCTCCGCCCCATTAAGCCTACGGATCGCCAGACGTAAGTTGTGGACTTTTCCCGCCAGCAGATATTTTTCCAGCTCATCGCTACTCGTCCACAGTTGCGTCTTCGATTCTCCGATGATTGCTGCGTCAGCTCGCCCATTGTCTATGGGGAAACGAGAGGTTCCGTTCCTCAAGACGTTATCGGCTGCCCTCAGCATTTGTAAAAGAGTCGCTTTGGTGCGGAAAATCAAAGCGCTGCTCATGCCAGGTCTAACAGACAGGCGCTTGTTATGAAGCCATTGAGACATCAGCTCACCTCAGACCTAATACTTATTGATTCGGCTAATATGAGCAGAGGGCTGAGGTTTTGATAACGTGGATGCCCACAATCCAAATGCGGGGAACACTCGCTTGATGCTTACGGTTAGCCTAACCGGCGAGCTATCAATATAGAAGATGAGGGCCGCTTGAATGAGTTGTTATATTTCTCTTTCGGCGATTGCCTGAACCACTGCGCTAATGCCTGTGTGATAAATACCTTCGATGACATCACGCTCAAGCTCGATCAGATGCTTAAACTTTAGGCCGGCCAACTCAAGGCTCAAGGACTCTTTAGACTGCATCACATCTGCTGAAGTTCCGCCGCCAGTACCATGCTTCAACTGAGCCGGAGTAAAAGCCTCAAGCAGAAAAACACCGTTTCGCTTTAACCCTGCTTCCACTTTTTTATAAAGCTGCTTTCTCAATGAAGAGGGTAGCGGACAAAATATAGAGACAATTCCATCCCATCTATTTTCACCTAAATCATAATCCGCTAAATCAGCATGAATGAACTCGACGATAACCCCATTCTCTTCGGCCAACTTCCTGGCTTTGTTCAAACCAACTTTGGATGCATCTACAGCGGTTACAGAGTAACCCTGTTTCGCTAGAAAAACGGCATTCCGTCCTTCCCCTTCGGCTAGACTAAGAACTTTACCTTTTGGAATATGGTTAACGTTCTCCTCCAAAAACTGGTTCGGTTTTGTGCCATATGCGTACTCTTCGGCACTGTATCTTTCATCCCACATCTGCTCCCTCCGATTTTTGCCAATGGCACAAGTATGCCGACACTTGCGATCAGTCTTCAGCTTACCGCCTTCTTCACAAGCGCGACGATCCTTGCCTCTTCCGCGGCAGTCAACTCCTTCAGCGCGAAGGCGGTCGGCCACAGAGCGCCTTCGTCTAGGTTCGCCGCGTCGCTGAAGCCGAACGACGCGTACCTTGTTTTGAACTTCTGGGCGCTTTGGAAGAAGCAGACGATCTTGCCGTCCCTGGCATATGCGGGCATCCCATACCAAGTCTTCGGCGAGAGTGCTGGCGCGCTGGCTTTGATGATCTCATGCAGCCGCCTGGCCATGGCGCGATCCGGTTCCGGCATCGCGGCGATCGTCGCGAGCACGTCCGTTTCCCCATCCGCTTTGTTCTTGTTCGCGCGCGCTTCCGCCTTCAGCTCTTGGGCGCGAGCCTTCATCGCAGCTCGTTCCTCGTCCGTGAATCCCTTGGACTTCTTGTTGATCGCCGTGGTGCTCTTGGCGGACTCTTGCGTTTCCTTCTTTGGGCTCATAGAAATCTCCTTAGATGTCGCTCATAGCGGCATAACGCCCGAATTGACCCGCCGGGAATAATCTACGAGCAGCATCCGAGTTCTCGATGACAGGCTCGCTCATTCCGGTCGGGTCGAATGAGTTGTTCGGCGGCCCTTGCGACGTGACTATTCACGGCTGACTATGCTTTTGATCGCACCTCTCATTCAACGTCACCTCCGTTTGTAGGCGAAGCCGCCGAACGCCAATTATACCGATACCAGCGGTCTAACACCCTCCGCGGCGACTTTTACCGCGGTCCACAGTAAAACTCAATAATTATTGAACTACATGGTATCTCGCTTAGACAAGTAAGGGGTAAGAGCCTGCCGACAAAGCTGGCACGCCGCAGGCACACAAAATAATCGAGGGCGTCTTGCAAAGATAATCTAACTTATTGAATCTAAGACTGAGTCGAATAGGGGTCAAACTTGCGACCTTCGGAGGATGTGTAATACATTCAAAGCTGTCCCTCGCAGGTGGACGCTTAACTGATGACTATCCCGGCAGGCACTCACTTCGGGCGCTACGAGGTTCGTTCCCAGCTCGGCGCGGGCGGCATGGGCGAGGTCTACCTGGCCCACGACACGCAGCTCGACCGGGCGGTCGCGCTCAAGCTCCTGCCCGCCAACGTCACGGAGGACGAGGACCGTCTGCGCCGCTTCCAGCAGGAGGCGCGCGCCACCTCCGCGCTCAACCACCCCAACATTCTCACCATCTTCGAGATCGGCCAGTCGGGCGGCGCGCACTTCATCGCCACGGAGTTTATTGACGGCGAGACGCTGCGCTCCAAGGTCATGCGCGGCCGCATGAAGCTCGACGAAGTTCTGGACGTGAGCATCCAGGTCGCCTCGGCGCTCGGCGCGGCCCACGAGGCAGGCATCGTCCACCGCGACGTCAAGCCGGAGAACATTATGGTTCGGCGCGACGGCTACGTGAAGGTTCTGGACTTCGGCCTCGCCAAGCTGACCGAGCAGCGCGCGGCTTCGAGCCCGAGCGCGCTGACGCTCGCGGAGACGGGGCCTGGAATCGTGATTGGCACAGTCACCTACATGTCGCCCGAGCAGGCGCGCGGCCTGCGCGTGGACGAGCGCACGGACATCTTCAGTTTCGGCGTCGTGCTCTACGAGATGCTCGCGGGACGCGCGCCCTTCGGCGGCCCGACGCCGAGCGACGTGATCGTCGCCATCCTGGACCGCGAGCCCCAGCCGCTCAACCTCTCGCTTCCAGATGTGTCGCCGGAGATGCAGCGCGTCGTCTCCAAGGCGCTCGCCAAGGACCGCGACTCGCGCTATCTGACTTTCAAAGACCTGATAGCGGACTTGCGCGGACTCCGCCGGCGGCTCGAATTCGAGACGGCGCACCTGAACGTCACCGCGCCGCGCGAGGCGCAGGCCCCCGCAGGCAGCGCTGCCGCCGAAACGATGACGACGGCGCGGGCGGACGCGCAGACCGTCATGGTCCGCACGGCCGGGCACGAGACAGACGACACGCAGGCAGGCGCTGAGACCTTGATGCTCGACTCGAATCAGCCCTCGACGCCTGAGATCGCGCACGTCCTCTTCATGGACTTGGTGGGCTTCTCGAAGCACAGCATCAACCAGCAGTTCAACCTCCAAAGGAAGCTCAACGAGATCGTCAGCCAGACAGACGAGTTCCGCCGCGCACAGGCCAACAACCAGTTGATCTGCAAGTCTACCGGCGACGGCATGGCGCTCGTCTTCTTCGTAGACCCGGAGGCCCCCGTACGCTGCGCCCTGCAAATCAGCCGCGCGCTTTTGGGTAACCCGGATGTCGAGCTGCGGATGGGCATTCACAGCGGCCCGGTCCTGAGGACCGTTGACGCCAACCGCCAGCGCGATGTCGCCGGCAGCGGCATCAACATCGCCCAGCGCGTCATGGACTGCGGCGACGCCGGACACATACTGCTCTCGAAGGCTATGGCCGACGTGCTCAACGAGATCGGCGACCGCAGCGAGCAGGTCGAGTACGTCGGGCAGGCCAAGGTCAAGCACGGCGTCGAGCTACAACTGTACAACCTCTACACGGACGACCTGGGCAATCCGATTCCGCCATCCGTCATCTCGCTGCAAACGGTCGAGTCCGCGGGCCACCAGCCGAGTGGGTTGCGCCGCGGGCCGATAGATTCGCTCGCCGTGCTCCCGCTCGCCAACGCCAGCGCAGACCCCGGCACGGAGTATCTTTCAGACGGCATCACCGAGAGCATCATCAACACGCTCTCGCAGCTCCCGCAGCTCAAGGTCATGGCCCGCGCCACGGTCTTCCGCTACAAGGGGCGCGAGGTGGACGCCGCCGAAGTGAAGCGCGACCTCGGCGTGCGCGCCGTGATGATGGGGCGCGTGCTGCAAATCGGAGACAGCCTCGTCATCAAGACCGAGCTGGTTGACACAGCGGACGGCTCGCAGCTCTGGGGCGAGCAGTACCGCCGCAAGGCCGCCGACATCTTCGAGGTGCAGGAAGAGATCTCGAAGGAGATTTCCGAGAAGCTGCGCATCAAGCTGACGGGCGAAGAGAAGAAGCTCCTGGTCAAGCGCTACACGGACAACACAGAGGCTTACCGCCTCTACCTCAAGGGGCGCTACTGCCTGAGCAAGACGACGAAGGAGGCGCTCGACAGCGCGCTGCGCTACTTCCGTCAGGCGATTGGCGTGGACCCGGATTACGCGCTCGCCTACGCGGGGCTGGCCGACGCCTATTACGCGCTCTCGTCGAACCACCTGCCGGCCAACGAGGCCATGCCGAAGGCGCGCGCCGCGGCCGAGCAGGCGCTCAAGTTTGATGACGAGCTGGCCGAGGCGCACGCCTCTCTAGGTCTCGTCAAGGCTTTCTACGAATGGGACTGGGCAGGGGCCGAGGGCGAGTACCGCCGTGCGATTGAGTTGAACCCAGGCTACGCCTCGGCGCACCACTGGTACGGCTGGTATCTGGCGCTCATGGGCCGGCTGAGCGAAGCCATCGCGCAGATCAAGCAGGCGAGCGACCTTGACCCGCTCTCTTTGGAGATCAACTCGGACCTGGGGCTCTCCTTCTTCTTCGCGCGCCAGTACGAGCGCGCGATAGAGCAGTTCGGCAAAGCCATCGAGATGGACCCCGACTCCGTCTGGACGCGCTTCTTCATGGGCTGGGCGCGCGAGCAGAAGGGCGACTACGCGGAGGCGCTGGCCGAGTATGAGCGGGCCGCGCGGCTCGACGACTCGCCGCTGATTATGGCTGCGGTCGGCCACACGCACGTGATGGCCGGACGCCACGACGAGGCTCTCGCCGTGCTCGCCGAGATGACGGAGCTGGCCTCGCGCCGGCACGTCTCGTCCTACCACTTCGCCATCCTCAACGCGGCCCTGGGCCGCCGCGACGAGGCTTTCGACTGGCTCGAAAAATCCTACGCCGCGCGCGAAGAGGCCCTCGTCTGGCTCAAGGTTGACCCGCGCCTGGACTCCTTGCGCACGGACCCGCGCTTCATAGACCTCCAACGCCGCGTCGGCCTCCCGCTGTAAAAACTAATGCGGAATTAGGAATGATGAATGCGGAATTAAAGACAAGTTGTTTTTAATTCATCACTCATCATTCCGCCCGCAAAGTTGCTTTTCCGCCGGATATAGCTTAGAACCTAACGGAGCTTTAACAACCCCTATAAGGAAGTCATAATGATGAGTAAAGTTTCAAGCCGGGGCAGGCTGACTGTCATCGTGCTTTTGGCCGCCACGTTCGTGTTCTCGGCGGCGTGCAAGAAGAACGCGAACACGAGCAACACCACCACCTCGAACACGAGCGGGACGACGACCACGACCGGCGGCGGCGGCGTCACGGGCGGCGGAGCGGCGTCGGGGAGCCCGACGGCCGCGCTTCGCGCCTACTACGACGCTGCCATGCGCAAGGACATCGCCACGGCGAAAAAATATCTTTCGGCGGGCACGATGCGCATGATGGAAGAGGGCGCGCGGAAGATGGGCAAGACTGTGGATCAAGCCTTCGAGGAGGGCGCGCAGCAGACGCCGACGGCCGCCATGCCGGAGTTCGGCAACGAGAAGGTCACCGGCGACACGGCGAGCGTTGACATCAAGGCCCAGGGCATGACCATCACGATGCCGATGGTCAAAGAGGGTGGCGAGTGGAAAATCGCCATGGATAAGATGATCGAGGAGATGCGCGGGTCTGCGGGAGGCGCAAGTCCCGGCGGCGCAGGCACGACCGAGTCGCAACCCGAAGGCGGGAACGACGAGGACGACCACGGCGGCCACGAGGAGAAGTAACAGCGAGCCGCAGGACTGAAGAAAAGAGAGCGGGGGCTTGCGCCTCCGCTCTCTTTATCTTGAGCCTCTTCTTGTTGCCTTTACTTTTTGACCAGCCGAATCTCGTAGACGCTCGGCCAGCGCTTGCCCGTGACGAAGAGGCGACCGCTTTCGGCGTCGTAGGCGATGCCGTTCAGGCAGTTCTCCATGTTGTCGTCCGGCCCCTGGTGGTGCAGCCCCCTCAAGTCAACCCAGGCGTTGATCTTTCCGGTCGTCGGGTCTATGCGGACGATGCGATCCGTCTTCCAGACGTTGGCGTAGATTTCGCCGTCGATGTATTCCAGCTCGTTGAGCTGCGTTAGCGGCTGCCCCTGGTCGAAGACGCTGATGGTGCGCTGCACCTGAAAGCTCACAGGGTCTAGAAAGCGTATCCGGTTCGTGCCGTCGCTCATGATGAGCGAGTGGCCGTCGTGCGTGAGCCCCCAGCCCTCACCCTCATAGACGAACTCGCCCTCCTGCTTGAACTTCTTCAGGTCGTAGACGAAGCCCTTCTTTGACTGCCACGTCAACTGAAAAATCTTGTCGCGGAAGATCGTCATGCCCTCCGCGAAATACTCGCGCGCGACCTCTATCTTCTTCTTCACCTTGCCTGTCTTCAGCTCGACGCGGCGCAGGCTGCTCGACCCGCGCAAGCCCGTGCTCTCGAACAACTGGCCGTCGTGGAAGACCAGGCCCTGCGTGTAAGCCTCCCCGTCGTGCGGCCAGGTGTTGACGAGCTGGTAGGAGTAGACGGGCGCGTTGTCCGCGGGCGTCGCTTCACCGCTCTGCGCCGCCTGGCCTCCGGTCGAAGGCTCCGAGCAGGCGAGCGCCGCCGCGATGACGGCGGGCAGCAACAAGACTGTGAAGAATCCACGCCGCATAGAAAGCCATTATCGAGCCGCGGTCTTCTGCGCGAGCGCGCGGTCGAGGGCGGCGCGCAGGCCCTCTGGGGTCAGATTTTGCAGTTGCACGCCGTTGATGAAGATGGTCGGCGTGGCCTGCACGCCGTACGCCTCGCCGTCTTCGATGTCGTGGCTCACCTCGGCCGCGTACTGCCCGGAGTCTAGCGCCGCATCGAAGCGCGCGCGGTCGAGCCCCAACCCGGTCGCGTACCTCTTCAACGAGTCCACGTCGAGCGCCGACTGGTTCTTGAAGAGAACCGCGATGTACTCGAAGTATTTGCCCTGCGCGTTGGCGGCGTTGGCGGCCTCGGCGGCCTTGCGCGCCTGCGCGTGCATCACCAGCGGAAAGTCGCGCACGACCAGGCGCACGCGAGCCCCGTAACTCTTCAGCGTCTCGTCAACCACAGGGTGTACCGCCGCGCACGAGGGGCACTGGTAATCCGTGAAGACGACGACCGTCACCGGCGCGCTCTTTTCGCCACGCGCGGGGTCGTCGTCCGTGCTGATGACCTGGACGGGCGGCTCCGGCTGCGTCAGGAAAATCTGCACGGGCACGCCCGAGCGCAACCGCTGTGCGAATTCCGACTCGATGCGGTTCTGCTGCTGGTCCCTAAGCAGGCTGGCGATATCTGCGCGCACGCTGGCGAGGTCGGCATTGATGCGGGCCTTGTTCTCTTCGTAGAACTTTGTCACCTCGGCGTCGGTCGGCTCGCGCAGCTTGTCCGCGACTTCGGCCTTGAAGACGGCGTCCGGCGTCGTGTTCCGCTTCTTGGCCTCTGCTTCGAGGAGCATCTGGTTGATCTTCATGTCTAGGGCGCGGGCCTGTGTGTCGAAGATCTCCCGGCGCATCTTGTAGAGGTAGGGCTTGAGCCGCTCCTCGAAGTCGCCGGAGGTAATCGCGCGGCCGCCCACGGTCGAGACGACGGTGGCGGGCGCGAGGTTCGGCGCGTTGATGTCCGAGCCCGGCGTGACGGTCGTCGCGGTGCGCATCCGCTGGATGAAATCCTGGACGAGCTTCTGCCGGGTCTGCTCACGCAGGAAGTTGACGATCTGCGGGCGGACGGCGCTGATGTCCGCGTTGCCTATCTGTTGCTTGTTCGCGTCGTAGACGGCCTTGACCTCCGCCTCGGTCGGTTCCGTGACGCGATTGTTGATCTCCGCGTCCATCAACTGCTCGCGCGTCACCTTGCGCTTCTGCGCCTCCGCGTCCAGGAGCATCTGGTTGATGCGCGCGTCGAGCGCGTCGCGCCGCAGGTTCGCCTGGTTGCGCTCGAAGTTCTCCACGACCTCGCGGACTTTCGGGTCGAGGTCGGCCAGCGTCAGCGTCTGCCCGTTGACGACCGCGAGCGCGCCCGGCGCGGGGGCCGTCTGCTGTTGCGGCCGGGCGGGGGTGGCGGCGGCCGCAGGCGTCGGCTTCGGCGTAGCCCTGGGCGTGGCCTTCGGCCCAGCCTTCGGCCTGGGCGTCTGCGCCAACACGGTTGCAGATACGACGAACAGGCCGAGCACGGTGGCGCAGACGAAATTTCGATACCTCATCAAAGCTCTCTTTCCTGAGTAAATCGGCGTTCCCCGAACGAGTAACGATGATATGGGATTAGTGCGGTTAGAGCAAACTACGGTTGTCCGACGAGAGATTTGATTGGAGGCGGAGGATGGCGGGCGGCCCTATTCGACTTTCCTGTAAATATCTTCGAGCCTCAATTCGCACCCGATGCTTTGCAGCTTGATTGTTTCGCCGGGCTCATGCGCTTCGGAATAGAGCCAATTTTTAACGTCCTGTCTGACGAACTGCTCGACCCTCCGAGACTTCTGGGCAACTAACAGATACTCCTTCAGAGATTCGATGCCCTGGTAGCTCTCGAACTTTTTCCCGCGGTCGTACGCCTCAGTCGAATCCGACAGCACCTCCGCGATCACGAGCGGGTTGAGCAGCACGTCATTTTCACCGTCGGCGAACTTCTCTTCCCCGCAGGTGACGACTACATCCGGGTACGTGTACAGGCCCGTGCTCTGCACCTTCACACGCATGTCGTTCGAGTAGACGTTGCAGGGCCGCGCCGCCAACTGAACGTCGAGCGCAGTCACCAGATTGGTCACGATGCGGTTGTGCCGGCGGCTCGCGCCCGCCAGCGCAAACATTTCGCCCGCCAAAAACTCGCTCCTGAACTCAGCCTGCCGCTCAAGGGCAAGATATTCTTCTTCAGTCAGGAGCGTTTTAGGATTAGATGACATCGGCACGATTCTCCGAATCAAGCAGCTCGCAAATTATATCATCAAAGGAGGGCGTGGCCGTTTCCCCGCGCGTCTCAAGAATCGCCTCGAAGGCCACCTCGCCGGAGTCGCCCAGGCGCACGTAGCGCGGGCGCAGGTTCTCGACGCTCAGGCTCGTGGCCTCGCTCAGCGCGTTGCGCATGGCGAACTGGTGGCCCGCGAAGTAGCGCGCGGCGCGCGCCAGGTCCGCGTCCGTCAACTCGTTGAGGTACGCGCCGACGAGCGCAGCCTTCTCCAGCTTCCTGGTCGTCGCCGCCACCTGTTCGGCCGTCCGCGCGAAACTTTCGAGCAGCCCGCTCACGGGCTTAGTGACCGCTTTTTTTTGTGCCACCCGCTTGTCCCCTTAACTTGCTTTCATCAGCTCGCACGGGACGCGCACGGCCTCGCGCTCTTCCGGGGCGCCGAAGATTTCCGGGTGCAGGATGCGCGCCAGAATCTCCGCGCCTTCGACCACGCGCGGGCCAGGCCGGCTAAAATAAGAAGTGGCGTCCACGGCCCAGACCTGGCCTGCGTACACGGCCGGGAGTTCGTCCCAGCCCGCGGGCAGACGCGCCTGCGGCAGTTGGCGCAGGATGTCTTCCTTGTAATAGCCGCAGGGGATGAGCACGATGACTTCGGGCGCGTAAGCTTTGATTTCGTCGGCGGTGGTTGTGACGGACGGGCGGCCCGCGCGGCCGAAGGCGTGGTCGCCGCCCGCGATCATGACCTGTTCGGGAACCCAGTGGCCCGGCGCGAACGCAGGCTCCAGCCATTCGAGCATCAGCGTGCGCGGGCGGCGCGGGACGTTTGCGAGCGCGGCGGCGACACGGTCCAGGCGCGAGCGAAGATGAGAGACAAGCTCTTCGGCTTCTGGCCCCTTGCCCGTCAGCCGGCCGACCGTCCTGAGGTTCTCGAAGATGTCCTCAATCGTGTTCGGCTCAAGCGAGACGACGCGCACGTCCGTCTCGAACATACGCGCGGCGCGCTCGACCTCTTTGTAGCTGACGGCGCAGACCTCGCACAGCTCCTGCGTCAGAATCAGGTCGGGGCGGAGAGCGCGCATCTGCTCTTCGTCCAGTTCGTAGATGGAGCCGTGGCCGTCTAGCTGCGAGCGGACGGCGTGGTCTATCTCGGCGCTCGTCATCGTCTCGTGCGAGATGCGGCTCGCCGTCAGGCGCGGGAGCTTTGCGACCTCCGGCGGGTAATCGCACTCGTGCGTGACGCCGACGAGCGACTCCACCAGACCGAGCGCACAGACGATCTCTGTCGCCGAAGGCAGCAGCGACACGATGCGCGGCGTTTCTTCACTCATGAGAATCAGGTTGACGCGAGAGAGCGCTACCTGTCAAGAACAGTGGTCAGTGGTCAGTGGTCGGTGGTCAGTTAAAGGCAAAAGAAAGAGGCAGCCGCGTGGAACTAACCCGGCCGCCTTTTGCTTTCTCTTAACTGACCACCGACCACTGACCACTGACCACTGTTTTTGTTACAATCGGTGGAAAATTTAAGGAGTATCAGCGATGCAGGATAAGCCGACGAATTTTCCGACGGCGCAGCCCGACGGCGAGCCTCTGAAGCCGATCACGCGCGTCATGCTCGAACGGCGCGCGACCGTGCGCTTCACAGACGAGGAAGTCCCCGAAGAATATTTGAATGCGATTCTGGCGCTCGGCTGCCAGGCTCCGTCCGGCTACAACATTCAGCCCTGGCGCTTCATCGTCGTGCGTGACGCGGAGAACCGCAGGCGGCTGCAACGGGTCGCCTTCAACCAGCCGAAGGTCGCGGAAGCGCCCGTCGTCATCATCGCGCTGGGGATGAAGGAGGAGTGGAAGGAGCGCGCGGGCGAGGTCTTCCGCGAGGGCGCGTTGCGCGGCGCGGGCAGCCTTGAGAATTGGGAGCAGGCGCGGGACAGGGCCGTCAAAGCTCTTTCGGGAGTGCCGATGCAGATGTGGGTCAACCGCCATACGATGATCGCGGTGACGGCGATGATGCTGGTCGCGGAGGCTTACGGCTTCGACACAGCGCCGATGGAGGGCTTCGACCCCGCAGGCGTCCGGCGCGAGTTCGGCATCCCCGAAGAGGCGGAGGTCTGCGCCCTGCTCGCCATCGGACGCGCCGCCCCACCCGACAAGCCCTACACGGGGCGCTTCGAGTTGAATCGCGTGGTCTACCACGAAAGATATAAAGAGTAAGGAGAAGCGATGCAGGAAGAGAACGAGTTGCGTTTCGAGGGCGTGATGGATCACATCGCGGTCAAGTCGGAGGACTTAGAACGAGACGTGCGCGAGTACGAGCGCATGGGCTTCCGGCTTGAAACTAGATACCACGACTGGGCCATGCTGCGCGACCAGCGCGGCTTCGGCATCGCGCTCCTGCCGCCCGGCTCCAAGCACCCGCCCCACCTCGGCCTCCGCGTCGAAACCCGCGAAGCCCTCGAAGCCGCCGCCCAACGCGAAGGCCGCCCCGTCAAAGAACACCGCGACCGCTCCGTCTCCTTCTACACCCGCGGGACCGGCGGCCAATCGGTCGAACTCATCTACTACCCACCCGACTACACCGGCTACCAGGAGGCCGAGAGCTAGAGAGCAAACCCCATGACGACTAACGCTGAAGAGAAGCCCACCGTCTTTATCAGCTACAGCCATAAAGACGAGGACTGGAAAGACCGCCTAGTGACCCACCTGGGCGTGCTGCGCGCTCAGGGGCTGATTGATATCTGGGAAGACCGGCAAATCGAAGCGGGCGCAGACTGGCACAAAAACATTCAGGACGCGATGAATGTTGCCAGCATCGCAGTCATTCTCATCTCGGCCAATTCCCTGACTTCCGACTACATCCTTAACGATGAAGTGCCGGCGCTGATTGAGCGCCGCGCCAAAGAAGGCGCGCGCATCTTTCCCCTTGTCATCGAGCCCTGCGCGTGGCAGGCCGTGAGATGGCTCCGCTCAATGAACCTACGCCCGACTGACGGGCGGCCGCTTTCTGCTGGCAACGACAACCAGATTGACGCCGACTTGGCTGCGCTCACGTCGGAGATTTACTTACTCACCCAGTCAGCCACCGGGAGAGTTTCGGAACGCATATTCGTCCCGCTCGACCCCGACGCCGTCTCTACAAGTCGCCTGCCGGTCACAGGCCGAGAGCTTTTCGGCCGTGAGCTTGAACTGGACATGATCGACGGGGCTTGGGCCGATTCCGACACGCACGTCATTAGTCTCATTGCCTGGGGCGGGGTTGGCAAGTCTGCGCTGGTCAATCACTGGCTGCGAAAGATGGCGCGCGACAACTATCGAGGCGCAGAAAAGGTTTATGCCTGGTCGTTCTACAGGCAGGGCACGAGCGAACAGGGAGTCTCCGCCGACCAGTTCATTGACGCCGCCTTGCGATGGTTCGGGGATGCCAACCCGGCCGAAGGCTCGCCCTGGGACAAAGGCGAGCGTTTAGCGCGCCTGATTAAGCGACAGCGCACGCTTCTGCTGCTAGACGGCCTCGAACCGCTTCAATACCCGCCCGGTCGCGGGCAGCAGGAAGGCGCACTGAAGGAGCAATCAATGCAGGCGCTGCTACGCGAGTTGGCGGCCATGAATCCGGGCCTGAGCGTCATCTCCTCGCGCTTACCCGTTGCAGACCTCACTGACTTTGAGGGAGACACGGCCCGCCGCATCAACCTTGAACACCTTTCGCCGCAGGCCGGGGCTGAAGTGCTCAAAGCGCAGGGTGTCGTCGGCGAGCAGTCTGAACTGGAAGAGGCGTCCGCAGAGTTCGGCGGCCACGCTCTAGCCATAACGTTGCTCGGCAGCTACCTGAAGAACGTTTACAGGGGCGACGTTTCGCAACGCGACAAAGTGGACATTCTGAAGGAAGACGAGGAGCGCGGCGGCCACGCAGAGCGCGTCATGGCGTCATACGAAAGATGGCTCGGCGAAGGCCCCGAGCTTGCCGCGTTACGAATGCTCGGCCTTTTCGACCGCCCCGCTGATGCGAGTGCGATACTTGCACTTCGGGCAGCGCCGGGCATTCCCGGCCTGACCGACGCCTTACAGAATTTGAGCGAGGGAGACTGGCGGCGAACCCTGGGCAGACTGCGGAGCGCCCGACTGATAGCCGACGAAGACCCTAAGCAACTTGACACGCTCGACGCTCACCCCCTCGTGCGCGAGCATTTCAAACAGCAACTCAAGCGACATAGCCCCGACGCCTGGCGCGAAGGCAACGACCGTCTCTACGAGCACCTCAAGAATACGACTAAAGAATTCCCAGACACGGTTGAGGAGATGACCCCCCTTTACGCGGCAGTAACTCACGGCTGCGAGGCAGGCAAACATTACGAAGCCCTGATTGAGGTGTACTACAGGCGGATTTATAGGGAGAAAGAATTTTTCAGCGCCACTAAGCTCGGCGCATTCGGCGCTGACCTAGCTGCCCTGGGCAGTTTTTTCGATCTACCTTGGCAGAAACCTATGTCGAAACTGCCTGATGCGGACCAGTCGTTTATCTTGAATGAGGCAGGATTTTGCCTGCGCGCACTAGGGCGCTTGGCCGAAGCAGTGCAACCCTTGCAGGCTGGATTGGAGGCTTATATTTCGCTGGACGACTGGAGTAATGCTTCCGCCGTTGCTGTCAACCTCAGCGAACTCTATCTCACCCTCGGTGATCTGCGGCAGGCTGTAGCCTATGCGGAACAAAGCGGCGAACTGGCCGTCAAAAGCGGTGACAGCTATCGGCGAATGGACAGTGAAGCGATTCTGGCTAACGTGCTCTCCCAAGCCGGCCGACTGTCAGAAGCGGAGGTGGCTTTCCGCAAGGCCGAGCTGATACAGCAAGACTGGCAGCAGCAGTATCCGCGGCTTTACTCAGTTCGTGGCTTTCAGTATTGCGACCTGCTGCTGGAGCAGGGGAAGTATGAGGAAGTAGAAAGCCGCGCCGCCCAGACTCTGCAATGGGCAAAGCAGTATCTGGGGCTTCTCTCTATTGCCCTCGACCTCCTCTCATTGGGACGGGCCTACCTGTTGCGAGCACGGGAGGGGGAGACTGGTGATTATGCACAAGCGGCAGGGCAGTTGAATCAAGCAGTGGACGGCTTAAGACTGGCAGGGCAATTGGATTACTTACCACGCGGGCTGATGGCACGCGCAGAGTTGCATATTCTCAAGGGAGATTTCAGCCGTCCGCGTGCGGACCTGGACGAAGCATTGTCAATCGCGGTGCGCGGCGAGATGGGTTTGCACGAGGCGGATTGTCATCTCGGCTACGCCCGGCTCTATGTAGCGCAAGGGGAGAAGGAGAAGGCGCGGGAGAGTTGGGTGAAGGCCAAAGGGATGATTGAGCGGATGGGTTATGGGCGGCGGAAGAAGGAGGTGGAGGAGATTGGGCGGGAGTTGGGAGAGGTGGCTGGGGATGATGGGTGAGGGCAAAAGGAGTTTCTTGAGGGGGTGGGGAGTCGGCCTATTGCTATAGTGGCGTTGGGCGTGTAATATCGCGGCCGGTTTGCTTGATTTACCCATCTGTGGCCGTTTGAGAAAGGAAGTTGAAGTTGATGAAGAGAAATCTAGTCTCCCGCCTAGCCGTGGCCTTCGCTGTTGTGTTTGCGTTCGCGGCGCTCGCGCTGCCCGTGCCGTCGAAGGCGCAGCCGCAGCGGGCCGAATTCATGATCAACAACAAGTCGAGCTTCGACATTTACCACATGTTCCTGTCGCCCGAGGACAAGGATACCTGGGGTCCCGACCAGCTCGGCGAGAAGGTCATACACTCCGGCGAGTCTTTCACCCTGAACGACATCCCGTGCGGCGAGTACGACATCAAGATCGTGGACGAGGACGGCGACGCCTGCATCGTCGAAGGCATCGTGATGTGCAAAGACCACACGCACTGGGACCTGACCAACGCCGAACTCGCCAAGTGCGAGGGCTGGGGCGACTAATACAGGCCGCGCACTCGACACCAGACACCACACCCTTAGCCCGGCCCGCGGCCTCTCCCGCCGCCGGCCGGGCGCAGTATTTTCCGCGCCCTGCTTGACCCTTTGGAGAAGCGGCGCGTAGAATTTTTCGCGGACCCCAAAGAAGCGGCCACACATACACTAGAGCAGGTTAAGAAGAGTGTTTCTGTTTATTTTAGAAGGACTGGGGACGAGCGAGCTGCTGCTGATTCTGGTCGTCGCGCTCGTCCTCTTCGGCCCGCGCAAGCTCCCGCAGCTCAGCCGCTCGCTCGGCAAGAGCCTGGCTAACTTCAAACGCGCCTCGGAGGATTTCAAGCAGACCTGGGAGAAAGAGGTCGCGCGCGAGGGCGCGATCCGAGAGGCCATCGTCGGCGAGGCGATGCTGCCCGAAGACCGCTCCATCATGAATGACCCGCGCGACCGCAGCCAAGCCGTCCTCGAAGCGAGCGAAAATGGCACAGCCGCCGCCGCCACGACTCCGGCCTCTGCCGGCGGCGACGGAGCGACGGTCGCCAGAGGCGCAGCCCTCCCCGCAGAGCCCGAAGACGCGCCGACCGGCAGCAAGCGCGACTGGCTGTAAGCTAGAGACCCAGGACAAGAGTTTCCAAGTCCCCGCATGGCTCCCCTCTTAAGTTCA
The DNA here is from genome assembly GCA_963848875.1 of uncultured Acidobacteriota bacterium. Classification (GTDB taxonomy): domain Bacteria; phylum Acidobacteriota; class Blastocatellia; order Pyrinomonadales; family Pyrinomonadaceae; genus QHXM01. Next base: position 248,732 of record CAWKFJ010000003.1, on the reverse strand, counting down.
CGCACGAAGACGAAGGCGCGCGAGGAAGAACTCGGCGGCCAGATGTCCTTTCTGGAGCATCTGGACGAGCTGCGCTCGCGCATCATCCGCTCGCTCGCCTTCGTCTTCGTCATCTTCATAGGCTGCTGGTTCGTCTCCGACTACATCTACAACTTCCTGGCCGTGCCCGTGCAGCGCGCGTTGGCCGAGGCGCAGCGCCGCGAACTCCCCATCGGCGGCCTGACCGGCAGCGAGACCATTCAGTTCAACGACGCGCTCAAGGAGGGCGACACAGGCCGCTACGTCTTCGAGAACACGACCAAGCTCGGCGCGAGCGTCATCCCGCCAGGGGCGAGCGTCATGGCGAAGGTACACAAGCTGCCGGACGGGAGGCTGGCTCTCTACACGGACGAGGCGCTGTACACGGGCAGCGTCGTCATCCCGAAAGGCATCATGTTGCCTTTCGACTTTCAGGCCAAGCCGAAGGCGCTCCCAGGCATAGACGACAAGCTGATCGTGACGACCGCGATGGAGCCCTTCTCGCTCTACGTCAAGGTCTCCATCTACACGGCGGTGGCGCTCGCAGTCCCCTTCCTGCTCTGGCAAATCTGGGCCTTCGTCTCGCCCGGCCTCTACCCGCACGAGCGCCGCTACGCGCTGCCCTTCGTCTTTCTCTCTTCGGTCGCCTTCCTGCTGGGCGCGGCCTTCGCCTACAAAATCATCTTCCCCCCGGCGGCCAAGTACCTGCTGGGCCTCGGCCAGGACTTCCGCCTGCTGCTCAAGGCCAACGACTATTTCGACTTCATCATCCTCCTGATGATGGCGATGGGGGCCGTCTTCCAGATGCCGGCCATCACCTACGTGCTCGCGCGCATCGGCATCGTCTCGGCGCGCCTGCTCTTGCGCGTCTGGAAGACCGCGCTGATCGTCATCCTGATCTCGGCGGCCGTCCTCTCGCCGACCAACGACGTGCCCAACATGCTCCTCTTCGCCGCGCCGATGATTCTGCTCTACATCATCTCGATCTTCATCGCGTGGTTGTTTGGGAAGAAGAGACAGAAAGCGTAAAAGCAGAAGTCAGGAGTCAGGAGTCAGAAGTCAGAATGGATAAGGCGGAAACCCTCTTTCTTTTATTCTGACTCCTGACTTCTGACTCCTGACTTCTGTATAATGGAGTCATTGTGAGAAAAGCCAAGATTCTTGCCACGCTGGGACCGGCGTCGCGCGAGCCCGCGTTGCTGGAGGCGCTGCTGGCGGCCGGCGTCAACGGCGTGCGCATCAACATGTCGCACGGGACGCAGGACGAACACGCCGAATCAATCGCGCGCGCGCGCGCCGCCGCCGAGAGGATGCGCCGCCCGATCTCCGTGCTGGTCGATTTGTCAGGGCCGAAGATCAGGACGGGCGTGCTCAAGAATGGTCAGCCCGTTCAGCTCGAAGCCAACTCGCTCTTCACCATCACGACTCGCTCGGTCGCGGGCGACGCACGCGAAGTCTCTACGAACTACACGGGCATGGCGCGCGACGTGAAGCCGGGCGCGCGCCTTCTCTTGGACGACGGGCTGATAGAGCTGCACGCCGAGCGCGTGACCGACACGGACGTTGTCTGCCGCGTCATCAACGGCGGCCCCCTGGGCGAGCGCAAAGGCATCAACCTGCCCGGCATCATCCTGCCGATCCCGTCGCTGACGGACAAGGACCGGCGCGACTTGCAGTTTGCCGTCCGACAGAACGCGGACTACATCGCGCTCTCGTTCGTTCGACGCGCGCAGGACTGCGAGGAGGCCAAGTCTTTAATCGCGGCCGCAGGCGGGCGGCAGCCGCTCGTCGCCAAGATCGAGAAGGCCGAGGCGATTGACCACCTGGACGATATCATCGCCGCCGCCGACGGCGTGATGGTCGCGCGCGGCGACCTCGGCGTGGAGACGAGCGTCGAGTTGGTTCCCGTCTACCAGAAACGCATCATCGAGCAGGCGGTCTTAGCGAACAAGTTCGTCATCACGGCGACGCAGATGCTGCAATCGATGGTTACGAACCCGCGGCCCACGCGCGCCGAGGCGTCCGACGTGGCGAACGCCGTCTGGGACGGCTCCGACTGCTTGATGCTCTCGAACGAGACGGCGATGGGCCAAAACCCTGTAGCCGCGGTGGCGACGATGGCGCGCATCATCGAGACGGCCGAGACGGGGCGCAAGACAGGGTCTAGCGCCGCCAGCAAGTGGGCCGGTCGCCAGTCCGGCAAGTTCAGCCGCGCGCTCTGCGAGGCCGCCGCCTCGGCCGCCGAGGAGTTGAGCATCAAGACCATCGCCGTCTTCACGGAGTCCGGGCTGATGGCGCGCCGCCTCTCGTCCCTGAGGCCAGACCAGCGCATCGTCGCCCTGACCTACTCGCGCGAGGTGCAGAACGAGCTGGCGCTCATCTGGGGCACGGAGCCCCTGGTACACTCGCCCTGCGAGAGCACGGAGCAGATGGTCAAGACGGGCGAGCGGGAACTCCTGGAGGCGGGCATCGTCCAGGCGGGCGAGATGATCGTCCTGATGGCGGGCAAGCTCTCTGGCCTCGGCCTCTCCCGCTCCGTCAAGCTCCACGAGATCGGCGACGCCGACGCGCAGCAATAAAGCAGGAGTCAGAAGACAGAAGTCAGGAGTCAGAATGAAAGGCGTGCCCTTCTTCTGACTCCTGACTTCTGTCTTCTGACTCCTGCTCTTAGTCCGCGCGGACCATCTGGCCGACGGACTTTTTGTCGCCGCCGTCGCTCGTCTGCGCGCCGCCCGCGGTCGTCTGCGGGTGCCGCCAGTTGTCGAGGATGCCGACCTGATGGACGCATTGGAGCGTGCAGGTCGGCGCGCACCACTTCTCTGTGTTGTACGCGCGCTCGAAATCCTTCATCGTGTAGTCTTCGAGCGGGATGCCGGGAGTGCCGCGCTGCTGTGAGCACCAGTGAACCAGCCCGTCCTCGCAGATGTAGAGGTAGCGCGCGCCGGCGCGGCAGCGCCACTCGTAGGGCTTGCCCTCCGCGATTGAGTCCTGGAACCAGTTGAGGCGCGCGTGGTCGCGGTTGCCGAGCTTCTTGACCTGCTGGAAAATCTCCCGCTCGCGCTCGGTCAGTGGCTTCAGAGTCCCGTCGTGGTCGTGTATCACGCCGACAGTAGAAGAGAATCCCAACTCGACGGCGCGGCTGGCGATGACGAGCGCGTCCTCTGGCGTCTTGATGCCGCCGCCGATGACGGAGTTGATGTTGACGTGAAACTCCGCGTGCTCGGCCAGGCTCTGCAACTTCTTGTCGAGATTCTTGAGGCTCTTTTTCGAGACGGCGTCCGGTTGGACGTTGTCTATGCTGATTTGCAGGTATTCAAGGCCGGCGTCGTTGAGGCGCTTGATGCGCTCGGGCGTGAAGAAGTAGCCGTTGGAGATGAGGCCCGCGATCATCTTGTGCTGGCGGATGCGGCGGATGATGTCGTCCAGCTCCGGGTGGAGCAGGGGCTCGCCGCCCGAGATGGTGACGATGGAGGTGCCGAGTTCGGCCAGCTTGTCTAGCCGCCTGTGCATCGCGTCGAGCGGCACGGGCTCTGATACCTTGTCGAACTCGTTGCAGTAGCCGCAGGCCAGGTTGCAGCGGCGCATGGGGATGATGTGCGCCAGCACGGGGTGCTTGGTCGAGAGCAGCGCGCGCGCGATGAAGCTCGCCTCGCGCAGTTTTAACCTGAGAAATTTGCTTCTCTTCATCTAATCTTGGCAGACCACTTTCGAGTCCGCGAATCTTGCCCAACCAGTGGAGAGCCCTAGCAGGATAACGAGGCCGGCCGTCCTTTGGCAAGTGGGTCGCCCCAAAAGCGAAAGGCTCCGGTCTTTCAACCCCGAAGCCTTTGCTTCCAAACTCGCTTGGCCCATTTTAGGCCGGGACGATTTTGACTTTCGAGTCGAGCTTCAGGATGAACTCGTCCATCGAGATGCCGGCGTTGCGCTGCATGTTGGTCAGGCGCACGGTGGTCGCGTCGTCGTTGCGCTCGATCACTTTGGTCTGCACCGGCATGCCGCCCGCGTCGATCCACGCCTCGGCCCACTTGAAGTTGGCCCCAGCCTTCGGCACGAGCTTGACGTGCGTGGTCGCCACGCCGCCCCACAAGGTCTCTTCGCCCATGTACTCCAGATTATAGCGAGCGGCCAACTGCGCGCGCGACATGTTCATAAACTCGAAGGCCGCGCTGTTTTTACCCTTTCCCTGCCCGGCCTTTCCTTTGTAAGCCATGTTCAGGCGCGGGCGGAAGAGCGTGAACTGACCGTCGGCGACGGCCAGCGTCTCTTTCTGCGGGTAGTTCCAGTCAACCCGGACGTAGGCGTTCTTACCCACGGCGGGGACATAAAGCACGATGCCTTTGTACTTCTCTTCGTCACGAATCTGCGCGTTGTACTTGACCATGTCAACGCTGGCGCGAAGCGATTTGAGGCTCTGCCGGTTGCGCTCCATGCGGTTGAGCAACGAGCTGACGAAGCCTGCGCCCTGCGCCTTCACTTCCGTCGGGGAACTGACGGCCACCGCGGCCACAAGTATTGCGATCAAGAGGCCGAGGGGAACAAGTTTCTTCATACAAACTCCTTTACGAAATGCCAGTCTCAATCGGGGTGGAGACTGAAAATCCCGCCGATTATCTGTGGATGATTACCGTATGTCAACCTCTAAGGCGACGATTTTGCCGCCCGCGTCACGCCTCGGCTCGACCTTCAAAACCTCTAAATCGGCGCGACCTGTTATGGTACGTAGGTGACTTTCTAACTCCTGCCGTTCCATTTGAGCCTGGGAATTGTCCGCCACCGTCACAATAACCTTTGAGGCGAACGGGCTTTGATGCCCCGTTGCGGCAGCCGGTTCGCCGCCAATTGTGTGACTTTTCAAGGGCAATCCCGCGTCAAACCAACTCTGCGGGGTCAGGAAAATAAAGGCTAGGATGACGGCGCACAGCACGTCATACTGCCATGTGTTCCGGGCGTAACCCCAGAAAAAGAGCTTCTTGACGGTGCGGAAAAAATAATTCATTTCGACCGATTCGCAGGGTCAAGAGCCACTCTTCTAACCCTACGTTTATCGTCCATCTGTCGGATTCGTCCGACGCCTGCAATAGTCTACAGGATTATCACGACGGCCGAAACCCGGCTTTTCAACTTCCCGCCGACTACATTTGCACGTTCTGTGCCGGCTCGACGATCTGGCCGTCGCGCATCTGGACGATGCGGCGGCACATGGCGGCGGCCTCAGGGTTGTGCGTGATCATGACGATGGTCTGGTTGAAACGGTAGTTCAGCTCCTGAAACATGTTCAGAACTATCGCGGAGTTCTCGCTGTCCAGGTTTCCGGTCGGCTCGTCTGCGAGGATGATGGCAGGGCGCGTGACGACGGCGCGCGCCAGGGCCACGCGCTGCTGCTCGCCGCCCGAAAGCTCAAGCGGCTTGTGGTGCATCTTGTCTTCGAGGCGGAGCAGGCGCAGCACATCGCGCCGCCGCTCGGGGTCGTCTTTGCCGTTCGTCTGTATGCTCTCGGCGAGGCGCAAGTTGCCTTCGGCCGTCAGCGTTGGGAAGAGGTTGAAGCGCTGGAAGACGAATCCTATCTTGCGGCGGCGGATGTCCGTGCGCTTGGCGTCCGAAGCAGCCGTCAGGTCTTCGTCGTCAAGTATGATGCGCCCGCTCGTCGGCGTCAGGAGGCCGCCCAAGAGGTGCAGCATCGTGGACTTGCCGCAGCCCGACGGCCCCATGATCGCCAGGAACTCGCCCTCCTGCACGTCCAGCGACACGCCGCGCAAGGCAGGCACGTCCACGCGCCCCACGCGGTAAACTTTTTCCAGATTCTCGGCCTGTAGGATTGTTCTCATGAAAACAGTGGTCAGTGGTCAGTGGCCAGTGGTCAGTGGTAATCAGTTTTTAACTGACCACCGACCACTGACCACTGACCACTTATTCATATGATAACGCGCTCACGGCGTCTAGGTTCGCGGCGCGCACCGCCGGGTAGAGCGCGCCGATGGCCCCGCCGAGGAGCCCGATCAGTGCGGCCGCGATGGCCCAGCCCCAGCCGTACTCGAAGACCAGCCCGTAGGTCTTGCTAATCACCGCGCCCGCGACGAGCGCGACCGTAAAGCCGAGGACGAGGCCGAGCGCGCTAATCAGGATGGCCTCTTTCTCTATTGTGCCAATAATGAAGCCGCGCGACGCGCCCATCGCCTTCAGAATCCCTATCTCGCGCGTGCGCTCCGTGATCGTCGTATACATCGCCAGCATGACGACGAGCGCGCTGACGACGGCCGCCAGACCCACCAGCACTTTCAGGAACAGCCCCAGGTAAGGGATGCTCTTCTCGATGCTGGTGAACACGTCGCGCGTGAACTGAATCTTGTTGCCGGAGGTTCCGGGGTCGGCGCTGATGCGCTCGGCCAGCGTCTTTTCATCCACACCCGGTTTGGCCTTGACCAGAATGTAGGTGGTCTTGCCGGGGGCCTCGACCCTGTACTGCATGTCGGAGAGCGCCATCTTGACGCGCGCGCCGGACTCGGGCGCGTAGATGCCGACAACCTTGTGCGGGATGTCGCCGAAGAGGTTGAGGACGCCGCCCACCTGGACGCCGCTATTGCGGGCCTTCGTCTCGTCAACGATGACCTCGACCATCTCGTCCCCGCCTTGCGCCTCTGGGCGGCGCGGCACGGGCGCGCGCCCCTCCACAATCCGCAGGTTATTCATCTGCGCGAAAGGCTCCCAGTCAACGCCCTCGATCTGCTCGAAGCCGAAGCCCGCGCCGCCCTGGAAGACGTAGCGGATAACGGGCACGGCCGACTCCACGCCGTCCACGGCGCGCAAGTTATCGACGTACTTCGTGCTCAAGTTGGCGGGCGTGCTGGTCAAATTGTCCATCGTCCCCGGCCGGGTGAAGATGATCTCGGCGCGCAGGTTTTGCGAGCGGCGCTGCAAGTCGTTGGACATCCCGCGCGCCAGCCCCGTGAACAGCATCACGAGGGCCACACCCAACGCGACGCCCACCACACTCACGAGCGAGCGAATGGGGCGCTGGCGGATGTTGGCCGTGATGAGATTATCCATAAAAATAGAATTCAGGAGTCAGGAGTCAGGAGTCAGAATAAAAGAAAGAAGATCGAGAGCCTTTCATTCTGGCTTCTGGATTCTGACTCCTGACTTCTGCTTTTCGCGCTCGTCGAGATCGAACTCTGGAAGCTGCCACTTGTTTTCGAGGACGAAGACCTGCGGCTCGTATTCGCGGTCGAAGACCACTGCCTCTGGCGACTGGTAGCTGATGCTCAGCTTGTAGCGGTCGTGCGGGCGCGTCAGCTCGACGCGCGAAGGCATCAAGAGGCGGCCGTCCTCGCCGAAGTTCTTCGGCTCCTTGTAGGAGACATCCGAGTCGAGCATCCCGGCCCGGTCGAAGGTCTGCATCCGCGCCAGCCGTATCCCGCCGACGCGGTCGAACCAGAAACGACGCACGAGACGCGCGCCCGTCTCGCCGCCCGGAGCCAATTCGTCCAGCAGGAAGTAGCCGCGCACGACGCGCCCGCCCTTCTTGCCGTCCGCGCGCGTGTCGTCCTCTTCCTGATAAAACTCTGTGCGCGCGTAGACCAGGCCAGAGTCTGTGCGCGGTTGGATGGAGCTGATCAGGAGCGCGTCCGTGAAGTGCTGCGGGCGCAGGTTCGAGAGCGCGCTGACCGTGCGGTCGCCGTTCTTGCCCTTGCCGCGCTTCTCGCCTGGGCGCTGCGTCTCCATCTCCAGCTTCGGGTAGACTGCGTTGTTCGTCCCCTTGACGAAGCGCTTGTACCTTTCGTCGCCCTGGAGGACCGCGACGCGGAAGTGCTCGCCGTCGGAAGTCATCTCGGCGATGTTCGTGCCGACGAAGGGGGCTTGAATCTTGAGATAAATCCGGCCCGGCCGCTGCAAGTAGACGGTCCCGTCGGCCGTGCGGTATTTCTCGGCGAGGCCGCTCTCGGCGAACGAAGTGTCCTCGATCTGGATGTCGATCTTGCCGCGGATGGAGCGCACGGAGGCGTAGCGGTTGACCTCCGCGATCAATTCGGCGGGCGTCGCGTCCTTCAGCGGGCCGAGCAGCGGGTTGATCTTCACCTCGCGCTTGACGCCGAACAGGCTGGAGCAGCCGCTCGCGCCAGCCACTAAGAGCGCGAGCACGAGGAGCAGGCACGCCGGGCGTGCCCGTAACCTTTTCCGCAGAGAAACCAGACTAACCATCAACCAAAGTACGCAAGACCCGAAGCTCAAGATTAAACCAAGCACGCTAACAAACAGGTTCGGCGTTGTCAACGAACCCGGAGAGACGCCATCTTCTCCGACCGCGATTGAATATCATGACACGGCGAGCGGGGTTTTCCGGCGGGCGCGCGCGCCTCTGGCGGCGATGCGCTTGACGAAAGCATCCAGGCCATGCAGGCCGAAGCTGCTGGTGAGACTCGCAATGCGCTCGTGGTCGTTCTCGCCGAGCGCGCCGTCGAGCGCGCCGGTCGAGTGAAACTCCGTCGTGAATTGGTCACCACAGGCGTTGCGCGCGCCGAGCCGCGCCAGCCAGTGGCACACGGTGCGGTAGACGACCCAGTAGCCTATGACGTTCGGACCCGGCAGCGGCGTCAGCACGAGCGTCAGCGGCGCGGTCAACGCGTTGGCGACGGCCCAGAAAGCGTGCCGCCCGCGCCTGGACTTGAGGTACTCGCGCCAGAGCTTGTGCGCCTCTTCCTCCGTGTAAGCCGGCGGGTGGTGCAGCGCGATCTTGCTCGTCCCGCGAAGCCCACGCAGCAGCGGCTCGTCCGGCGCGGTCCGCTTCTGCAACCACTCCCAGATGCGCCGCACGCGCAGGCCCACGCCCTTCTCCGACTCGGTCAGGATAATCTGCAAGCTCTTGAACTTCCGCTCGACCCAGCCGCGCAGGCCGCGCCGCGGCTCGACCGCTACGGCCTCCGACTCGGCGACGGCCTCCGGCCCTTCCGAATAGAAGACGCACCGGTCGCCGTCCAGACTGAGCAAATAAACTTTCACGCAATTACTCCCGAAGACCCGAACTTATACAGAGACGAGAAAAGCTTGTTTCGTTGCCCGCCGCTGTTCCCTTTCTCACGCTACGCGGCCAGGATGCGGCGGCGCTCCTCTACGAGTTGACGCAGAACTTCTGCGACGACTTCGCCCGCGACGCCGTCTAGGCCCAGGCCGCGCCCGGCGATTCCGTCCCAGAACTCGTCCAGCCCGCGCACGCCCGCGCGCTCGAACGAGAGCGTCTGCACCAGGAGGTCAATCACGTCCGCGGCCTTGACCAGCCGCGACTCAAGGCTCTCGCGCTCCTCGTACTCGTCGTGAATCGCGCCGTACTTTTCCACGAGACCGCCTGCCCCCAGTGGAGCAACGATGTCCGCGAAGGCCGCGCGCTCGGCCCGCTTCCGAGCCTCTGTGCCAAAATACTCCGTCGCCGTGCGCGGCATGTCGCCGACGCGCGCCTCCGCCCAGTCGTGCAGGACGGCCATCCTCAGAACGCGCTCCGCGTCCACAGAGACGCCGCGCGCCGCGACCTCGTCCGCCAGCAGCATCGCCGCGACCACCACTCCATAAGAATGGTCTGCCACGGACTCCGCGCCCTGCGCGATGCCGCGCAACATCCAGCCCGTGCGCTCCAGGCCCTTCAACCGTTGCAGCTCTATCAGCGTGGCGATCATTTACTTTGAGAATACAGGAGTCAGAAGTCAGAAGTCAGAATGAAAAGCTGAAACCCTGTTCTTATTCTGACTTCTGACTTCTGACTCCTGACTTCTGCTCTACAAACATTTTTCCAGGGTTGAGAATGCCGTTGGGGTCTAATGCCTGTTTGATGCGACGCATCGCCTCGACGGTCGGCGCGTCAATCGCCATGCCCAGGTAGGGCGCTTTGACGTAGCCTATGCCGTGCTCGCCGCTGATAGTGCCGCCGAGTTCGACCGCCGCGGCGAAAGTGTCTTTCACGGCGGCGCGCGCGCGGCCAACCGCCGCAGCGTCCTCGCGGTCGCACATGAAGTTGACGTGTATGTTGCCGTCGCCCGCGTGGCCGAAGTTGACGACGAAGGTGTCGTGGCGGCGGCCGATCTCTTCGACGCGCTCGATCAACTCTGGCACGCGCGAGCGCGGGACGACCACGTCCTCGTTAAACTTCAGCGTCCCGAATTTTTTGAGCGCGGGCGAAATCGCGCGCCGCACGTCCCACAAACGGTCCTCCTCCTCGCGGCTCTCCGCGCGCAAGAGTTGATAGCCCCCGCCCGCGACCAAAATCTCTTCGACCACGCGGGACGCTCGCTCGACTTCCGCCTCGGGGCCGTCAACCGAGACGAGCATGAGTGCCCCTGCGTCCTGTGCCAATCCGAAGGCGTACTGCGACTCGACGCACGCGATTGCGTTTCTGTCCAGGACCTCAATCGCTACGGGCGTGACCCGCGCGCGCGAGAAGCGCGCCACGCAGGCGCAGGCTTCGCGCATCGTCTTGAACGTGGCGCGCACGGTGCGCGTCGCTTCGGGCAGCGGCAGCAAGCGGAGCGTGGCCTCAGTGATGACGCCGAGCATCCCTTCCGAGCCGCACATCAGGCCCGTCAGGTCGAAGCCGACGACGTTCTTACTCGTGCGGCCGCCCGTGTGGATGATTTCGCCGGTCGGCGTCACGACCTCCAGGCCCAAAACGTAATGCTTCGTCACGCCGTACTTCGCGGAGCGTATGCCGCCGGCGTTCTCGGCGATGTTGCCGCCGATGAAAGAGTCTTTGTAGGAGGCTGGGTCGGGCGGGTAGAAGAGCCCCACGGCCTCTACAGCCTGCTGCAAAGCGTAAGTCGTCACGCCGGGCTCTGTGACGGCGTAGAGGTCGTCCGCGTTTATCTCCCGGATGCGGTTCATGCGATCTGTGCCAATAACGACGCCGCCTTCGATTGGCACAGCGCCGCCCGTGTAGCCCACGCCGCCGCCGCGCGCCGTCACGGGGAAGCGCGCCTCGTTGGCGAGCCGCAGGATGGCCGCGACTTCCGCGGCCGTTTGCGGGAACAGGACGGCCTCGGGCGGGAACTTTTCCTTGACGGCGTCCTGCGCGTAAGGCTCTACCTTGTCCGGGTCCGCGACGACGTGGTCCGCGCCGACGATCTCGCGCAGCCGCGCCAGCACCGCCGCCTCCGACGCAGCCGTGCGCGCCCGCGGCCCCTTCGAAATGATTCCCACAGACCGGCTCATGCTTTTTATCCTGCCACTACTTTAACGTGCGGCAGGCCGGCGCAGCAATGACGCCGGAGCGCAAAGAAAAAGGCGGCGGCGCGAATCATCTCGCGCCGCCGCCTCAGGTTAATTACGGTTCGATTGAACTACTGACAGCCCGCGTGCTCGCAGCCGCAGGCGATCTCCGTGATGTCGCCCGCGTCGCGGCAATACTCGCTGCAATAATCCTCGTCGCCGGACACGCGGCAGTTACAGCTCTCGTGCTCGCACTTGTTGTCGTCGTCCGCCATCTCTGTCACCCTTCTTTCCTTCCTCTTACGGCCAACTTGATTAAGGGGGAAGTCGTCTTCATGCTAGCCCCGCCGGCGCGTGCGGTCAAGAATCCCTCTTCACTGAGCCGCGCGGACAGTGATGCGGACGCGCCTGCGCCGGACGGAGACTTCGAGCGTGCTGCCGATGGGCGCGTTGTAGACCTTGTCGTCCACAGTGATTTCGAGCGGCAGCAGCGCGGGCGTTTCGGCCGGCGTCGGCGCGAGGCTTTGGGCCGTCTCCTCACGGGCCGGCAGCGAAATCCTCTCGGTCGAGCGCGGGAGCAGGTCTTTCGCCACGATGCGCCACGAACGCGGCGCGCAGGTCAGCCGCAGGCCCGGCGCGTCCGTCTCCGCGCGCTCTCCCGCCGCGAGCGCGTTTAGCGAGAACTGCCCCTCGCCGCAACGCACGCCCCGCTCGTCGTAAAAAGTGACGCTGCCCGAGACGTAGACGAGAAACACCTGGCCGCGATTCTCGATGATGAAGCGCGCGTTGCGCACGGGCGCATCCACCGTGCCGGAGAGCGCCTGAGTCAGGAGTTGGCCCACGAGCGCCGTACGCCCCTGCGCGTCCAGCGCCGTCGCCTCCGCCTCAAGCCCCACGCGCTGCTCTGCCGCGGCCGTCTCCTGCGCGTCCTGCGCGCGGACGCCTGCGCCGCCGAGTGCAAACAGGAGCGCCGCGCAAACCGCCATGATTTTTAATCTCATGCCGAAATCTCCTTCACCAGATTTTGAGCTTGACCGTTGTTATGTCCTGAATTGTAGTGCCGACCGGCGGGACGAGCAATAGCCAGCCCCTCGTCTTCGATCAGGCAGAAACGACCGGCAACAGCGCCTGGGCGCGCGGCATGAGATAGCCTTCAGCATTTTGGCCCACACGCGCAAGGGCCTCGTCAATCGTTCGCGCGGGCATTAGCCCCATGCGGCGCACGTCTTCGTCAGCCAGCCGCGAGACCAGATGCACGCGGTACTTCTCAGCCTTGACGAGCAGCGACCAGGCGGTCTGGCCGTTCACTTCGTAGCCCTCGCGCAATCGTGCTTCGAGGGCGACTGACCCGGCGCGGTCGAACCACTTGAGGAAGTCTGCGCGCCCCAGGCCGTCTGCGCACTCCGCGACGAGGACGATGTCGCCGCCCTCGCGGCAGGCGTGCGCCGCCATCTCAAGCGACTTGTGCGCCTGAATCAGATTGATGTCCCACGGCCACCCGCCGCAACTCGCGACGACGAGGTCGCGTCTTTCCTCAATCTCCACGGAATGCTCTGCGAGATACTCACCGCAGCCGCGGCGGTGAGCCTCGCGCCAGTGGCCCGCGTAGACGCGCATGGCGCGTCCGCGCTCGTCCGTCACAGCGTTGATGAGGAACGACGGCGCGACCTCATTAGCGATGCGCTCGCACTCTTCGTGGACGGCGTTGCCTTCGAGCAGGCCCGTGCCGACGCCGGCGCGACGGCCGCCGCGCTCGAAGTCCATCGCCAGCATGTGCGTCGCCTCGATGGTACGCGCTGAGGCGAGCCCAGGGCAGACGCTCTTGCGCCCGCCCGTGAAGCCCGCGAAGTAGTGAAAATTAATCCCGCCCGTCAGGATGACGTGGCCGTGCTCGCGGAGCGCGCGGTTGACCTCTGCCGGAGCGCCCTGCGAGGTCGCGCCGACTTGAATCATGCTCGCGGCGTCGTAGGCGTCGTGGTCGAGCGTGCGGATTCTCTGCGCGATGAAGGGCGTCAGCAGCTCGCGCTTCTCGACCTCGGTGACGGCGCGATGGATGCCCGTGGCGAAGATGACGCGTATGTCGCCCGGCGAGACGCCTGCCTCTATCAAGCGACGCACGAGCAGATTGACTATCTGAGCGCTGGCGGACGCGCGCGTCGCGTCCGACACGACGACGAGGACGCTCTCGCCCGCGGAGACAACGTCACCGAGCGGCGGCGAACCCAACGGCGCGTCCAAAGCGTCGCCGATCTCCACGTCAGTCAGCGGCCGCGGCGCGCTCGCCTCCGCCCCGAGCACGCGAAACCGCGCCTCGTCGTCAGCGAAAGAGACGGCCCCGCGGCCGTAGCTGAGCTTGATTTCCATTAAACCCCGAAGCGGACGAGCGCGCGCTCGATGGAGTTGAGCGAGATGAAATCGGTCTGCCCGGCGGCGCGCGCGTCCGCGAGCCAGCGGCGCAGCTTGCGCGCCTCGTCGAGCGTACTGATGCGGCACGCGCCCGTCAGCGCGAGCGTGACCAGACAGTCCGGCGCGCCGTGCGTCACCAGCGCCGCTTGAAGCGCGGCCTGTTCGCGCAAATCGAGCGTCAGTAGAAGACTGATTTCCATAATCAGTGGTCAGTGGTCAGTGGTCAGTGGTCAGTGGTCAGTTGAAGACATCAGTTTTTTAACTGACTACTGACCACCGACCACTGACCACTGTTTCTCATTCCCTGGCCGAGCGGAAGCAGGCCGTGCCCGAGTGGCAGAAGTGGAACGTCTCGTCCTCGAAGTCCGGCGTCTCCATCTGAATCGTCAGGTGATCCAGGCCGAAGCGGTCGGAGAGTTTCGTCCGCAGCTCCTTGAGGAGTTCCGCCTGCGAGATGGCCTCGACGTGTATGACGTGCGCGCTCAGGGCCTCGCGCCCGGAGGTGATCGTCCAGACGTGCAGGTCGTGTACGTCCTCGACGCCCTCCGTCTCAAGGATCACGTCCTCGACGGCCGCGAGGTTGATGTGCGCGGGCGTACCTTCCAGGAGCACGTTGGTCGATTCGCGTATCAGGCGCCACGAACTCCAGATGATGAGCAGGCTGATGAGACAACTGAGCAGCGGGTCTGCCTGATACCAGCCGTAGGCGTACATGAGCGCGCCGGCGACGATGGCTCCGACCGAGCCGAGCGCGTCGCCGATGACGTGCAGCCACGCGCCGCGCACGTTCAAGTCGTCTTCGTGGTCGCCGTGCAGTATCCACGCGCAGGCCAGGTTGACGGCGAGGCCGCCGACCGCAACTATCATCATCAGGCCGCTCCTGACGACGGGCGGCTCGGCCCAGCGCTGGTAGGCTTCGTAAAAGATGAGGAGCGAGAGGACGATGAGCGCGACGCCGTTGACGAGCGCGGCGAGGATTTCGAGACGGTAGTAGCCGAACGTCTTGCTGGAGGTGGCGGGGCGCGAGCCGAACCAGACGGCGATCAGCGCCAGGGCCAGCGCCGCCACATCCGTCAGCATGTGGCCCGCGTCCGCGAGCAGCGCGAGCGAGCCCGTCAGCCACCCGCCCACGGCCTCGGCCACCATGTAGACGGCCGTCAGCACGAGCACGAGGGTCAACCTGCGTCGGCTCCGCGTGGCGCGCCCATGCGAGTGCGCGTGGGCGTGACGCCCGCCGCCGTCGTGTTTGTGCGACAAATCGTGCCCGCCGTTGTTGCTCGCCGTGACCGCCATAAAATGTCGTCTTATCCGATCTTCTCCAGCGCCTGCTCCACGTCGGCGATGATGTCCGCGGCCGACTCGATGCCGACGGCGAAGCGGATGGTGGCCGCCGAGACGCCCGCGGCGCTGAGCTGCTCCTCGGAGAAGCCCACGTGCGAGGAGTAGAGCGGATAGCTCACCAGGGTTTCCACGCCGCCCAGGCTCGAAGCGTTCTTGACCATCCTGAGCGCGTCGAAGAAGCGCTCGGCTTCGGGCTCGCCGCCCTTCAAATCAATCGCCACGACCCCGCCGCCGAGGCCGTTCATCTGCCTGCGCGCAAGCTGATAGTCCGGGTCGTCTTCGAGGCCCGGATAGTAAACTCGCGCGACCATTTTATTCCGACTCAGGGCGCGCGCCAACGCGAGAGCGTTCTCGCACGAAGCGCGTACGCGCAGGTCGAGTGTCTTGAGCCCGCGACCCAGGAGGTAAGCCGCCGCGGGGTCCGGCGTCGCGCCAGTCAAAAGCGCCAGGCGGCGCGCGCGTTCTATAAAATCTTTCGTCCCGACCAGCACGCCCGCCGTCAAGTCCGAGTGGCCGCCGAGGTACTTCGTCGCGCTGTGCATGACGGCGTCAACGCCGTAGGAGAGGGGGCGCTGGAGGACGGGCGTGGCGAACGTGCTGTCTATGACGGAGAAGAGTCCAGCGTCGCGCGCGGCCTCGGCCGCCTGTGCCAAATCCACGAGCCGGTTGATGGGGTTGGCGGGCGACTCGAACCAGAAGAGTCGCGTCCGCTCGCCGCGCAGCGACGACAGGCTCGCTATCTCTTTGACGGGGATGAAGCGCGCCTTGACCTCGAAGCGGCCGAGGACTTCGGTCATGATTTTGACCGTGCCGCCGTAGATGGAGTCGCAGGCGAGAAGCTCGTCGCCAGATTGGCACAGCGCCGCGAGCGCGCAGAAGGTGGCCGCCGAACCGGAGCAAGTCAGGAGCGCCGCCTCGCCACCTTCGAGGGCGGCGATGGTGCGCTCGACCTCCGCGACCGTGGGGTTCGCGTAGCGCGAATAGAAGTAGGCTTCCCGTAGCTCGCCGCGGGCGTAGCGGCGCATCTCGTCGAAAGTCTCGAAGCCGTAAGTCGAGGAATGGAAGACGGGCGAGACGACCGCGCCGAACGGCTGGGGCCGGCGCTGCCCACCGTGCAGGGCGGCAGTCGCCCGCGAGCCGTGACCGTCCCTGCCCTGCTCGTCTGAAGCCATGCGCAATCTCCTAGACCGAAAGGCACGCTGATGGAAGGCGTGCCCGGCCTAAGATTAGCAGATTACGAAAAAGGCTGACAGTCCGCCCGCTCGCTCGACGTATCAACGCATTTTGATACACGTCCCGCAAATTCTTTTTGATTGACAAGGCCAGTCGGGTAGGTCGAAGATACTCCCCGTGAGCGATGAAGCCATCACAAAACCGACTCTCGAAACCATCCTGGAGGCCGTCAACGCCATAGGCGTGGAGCTTCATCAATTCCGCGTGGAGCATCAGCAATTCCGCACGGACGTTGAAATCCGTCTTGATAGAATGGAGAGCTTCGCCCATCAAACGCGCTCGGAGGTGCTAGACCTACGCGCGGACGTTAAGGAACTCAGAAAAGACTTCAACGAGTTCCGCTCCCAATTTAAACAGCCCGCCTAGCCTTCTCCCGAACCTTCTCTCTATATCAAATCGCGGCGATGTTGAGCGCGGCGTTGAAGTCGCGGTAGAGATCGTTGAAGTCGCGCATCGTGCGTTCGAGCACCTGCGGGAGGCTCTCTATGTCTGCGGTGTTGACGACGAGGTTGACGCTCTGGACGAAGGCGGCGTGGCTGTCGAGCGTGCGGGCCGTCGGCGAGAGGTGGACGAAGACCAGGCGGCGGCGCTTGGCCGGGCTGAGCACGTTGATCTCGCTCGTGACGAAGGCCGCGCCCTGCTCTACGGGGTCGAACTCGGCTTCGAGAATCACTACGTCCATTTGATCTTCACGCATGCGCTCGATGGCCTGTGACGTGTCCTCCGCGATGTAGACCTGATAGTCTGCGTCAACCAGCGCGCGGCCGATGTCCGCGCGGCGCGGCGGCGTGACGCAGACCAGCGCGCGGCGTCGCTCCCACTTCAGACGCGCGGCGCTGGGCGTCTTGGCTGGCGCAGCGGCCCCGCCCTTCTGCAACAACTCCAACAGCAGGCCGGCCAAATCGTTCGGCGCGGGCTGGCCCTGAGCCCCATAACCCTGCACTTCTTCCGCGCTGGCCGCCTTTTCGGGCATGAAGGCCGGGGCCGCCGCCTGCGGCTTGTAGCGGCGGTTCTCCAGGGACGGCGCCTCGCCGAGCGAGAGCGCGCTCGGCTCCGTCGGGACGGTCGGCGGCTGCGCCTGAATGATGTTCTGGCACTTCGGGCAGCGCACGGTGAAAGGCCGCGTCGGAATCTTCGTGTCGTCCAGTTGCAGGCGCGTCGTACAGTTGGAACAGAGGACAATCATCGTTTTTTAAGGTTCAGGGTGTCGGTCTAATTTTTCATGTCTTACTCGATGACGTGGAGCATCGAGCCGTAGTCTTTGAAGGAGCCTGCGGGGACCTTGTCAGTCTCGTCGCGGATGTAATCCTCGGACGAGGAGAGCCCCTTGAGCGCCAGCAGCAGGTTGTTCTGGTTGGTGGCGAAGGCCAGGCCGTCTTCGAGCGTCACGACGTTGCGCTGGATCATGTCCTTGATGACGGTGTCGAAGTCCTGCATCCCGTCCAGCTTCCCATCGCGCATCGCGTCCAGAAGCGACTTGCCCTCGCTCTCGCCCTCCTCTATGTACTCGCGCGTGCGCGGGCTCGACTTGAGAATCTCCACGGCGGCGACGCGGCCGCGCCCGTCGGAGCGCGGGATCAAGCGCTGCGAGACGATGTAGCGGAAGGTCTGCGCCAGCCGCGTACGGATCACCTTCTCCTCGTTCTTCGGGTAGAGGCCGATGATGCGGTCGATTGATTTGCTGGCGTCAATCGTGTGCAGCGTGGAGAGCACGAGGTGGCCCGTCTCGGCGGCTTCGAGCGCGATCTCCGTCGTCTCGAAGTCGCGCATTTCGCCGATGAGAATCACCTTCGGGGCCTGGCGCAGCGCCGCTCGCAGCGCCGACGGAAAATCTTTCGTGTCGGAGCCGACCTCGCGCTGGTTGATAGTGGAGTTCTTGTGGACGTGCAGGAACTCTATCGGGTCTTCGATGGTGACGACGTGGTAGTGCTTCGTCTCGTTGATGATGTCTATGACGGCGGCGAGCGTAGAGCTTTTTCCGGAGCCGGTCGGGCCGGTCAGGAGCACTATCCCGTTGCGCAGCTCTGCGATGTCCGAGAGCTGCATCGGCAGCCCGAGCGTCTTGAGACTCGGGATGTCGGTCGGGATGACGCGCATGACGATGGAGTAGGAGCCACGTTGCTGGAAGATGTTGACGCGGAAGCGGACGCGCGAGGGCAGGCTGTAGCTCAAGTCGGCCGTGCCCGTGTGCGCCAATCTGTCGGCCGCCTCGGGGTTGCCCTGCATCAAGGTCATCGCGATGATCTCGGTCTGGTAGGGCACCAGCTTTTGCAGGCCGAGCGGCTGCACCGGCGTCAGCTTGCCGTTGATCTCGACCTGCGGGGGCTGGCCGACGCTGAAGTTCAGGTCGCTGATCTTGTCCGAGACGAGCAGCATGCGCTCGATGATGGGCGGCAGGTCAAAGAAGCTCATTGATTGATGGGCACTCCGCTAGAAATAAAACGACCGGGAAAGGGTCAAAGGGATAGGAAACTGTCTCAGGGAGTATGGAGCCAGAGGCCAGAAAGACGGCCGCTCCGACGACGCGTTGATTGTCGCGTAAAACGATGACAAAACGCAAGTAAAAAGTGTTGGCCAGGAGGTTTTACTGCGGAAAATTCAGGATTCGGGCGGGAGGCCGGCTAAGATTGCCCGCGTGCGGCCCTCTATTTCCGAGGGGTCGCCGGAGAGCAGGAGGCTGATGACGGCCACGGAATCGGCTCCGGCGCGCAGGATTTCGGAGACGTTTTCGGGGCGGACGCCGCCGATGGCGACGAGCGGAATTTGGCCCACAATCTGACGAACCCGGCGCAAGCCTTCGAGGCCGACCACGGGGTCCGGGTTCTCTTTGGACGAAGTCTGGAAGATGGGGCCGATGGCCAGATAATCAACTGGCAGCTTGATGGCTTCCCTCGCCTGCTCGACGTTGTGCGTGGAGAAGCCTATGACGGCCCGCTCGCCCAGCAGCTCGCGCGCCGCCGCGGGCGGCAGATCATCCTGGCCCAGGTGCAAGCCCTTTGCCCCGAGCGCGAGCGCGATGTCCGCGCGGTCGTTGACGACGAGGCGCACGCCCAACTCGCGCGCGACGCGCAGAGCGTCTTCGGCCTCACGGTAGAACTCGCGCGGCGATAAATGTTTTTCGCGCAGCTGAATCAGCGTCGCGCCGCCCGCGGCCAACCGCCTGACCTGCTCGGCGTGCGAGAGGCCCGAGAGCCGCGCGTCCGTGATCGGATAAATTTTCGGGAGGTCGATGCGCAAGTTAAGTCGAAATCTTTTTCTCTCAGCGCGTCTGGCCGCTCACCGTCTGCGTTTGCGTGGAGCGGGCGGCGTCTTCTTCGGGTGTGGGCTCTCGCTCGCCGAGGACGACGCGGACCTGATGTGTCCGGCCGTCGTCCGTGAGCGGGACTTCGTGCGCGGTCTGCCGGACTTCGTCGAGCCAGACTTCGGCGACGCCGCGGCTGACGCCGAAGGGGTTTTCGACCTTGATGCTGTAGAGCGTACGCCCGCGGCGGTAGTTGATTTCGTACGAGCGCCAGCTTCGCGGGATACACGGCTCGATGCGTAGACGGCCCGCGCGCAGTTCGAAGCCGAGGATTGATTCGAGGCCCGCGCGGTACATCCAGCTCGAAGAGCCTGTGTACCAAGTCCACCCGCCGCGTCCCGTGTGCGGCCAGACGGCGTAGACATCACCCGCCGCAACGTAGGGCTCCGTCTTGTACTTATGAAGACCGGCGCGCGTGGAGGCGTGGCTGATGGGGTTGAGGAGCGTGAACAACTCGCCGGCGCGGTCGCCGTCGCCGAGCCGCGCGTAGGCGATCAGAGTCCAGAGCGCCGCGTGCGTGTACTGGCCTCCGTTCTCGCGCACGCCGGGCACGTAGCCTTTGATGTAGCCGGGGTCAAGCGCGCTCTTGTCGAATGGCGGCGTAAACAGGATGACGAGGCCGTCGCCGCGCCGGATCAGATACTCTTCGACCGCGGACATGGCGCGGTGCGCGCGCACGGGGTCGGCTACGCCCGAGATGACGCCCCACGACTGGACGATGGAATCGATACGGCACTCCTCGTTCTGCGCGGAGCCGAGAGGCGTGCCGTCGTCGAAGTAGGCGCGGCGATACCAGTCGCCGTCCCAGGCTTGCTCTTCGAGCGCCTGCTTCAACTCAGCCATGTGCTCGCGATAGGCCGCGGCGCGCTTCGTCTCCTGACGCGCGTCGCAGAAGGGCGCGAAGCCGCCGAGCGTCGTGTGCAGGAACCAGCCGACCCAGACGCTCTCGCCTTTGCCCAGATGGCCGACGCGGTTCATCCCGTCGTTCCAGTCGCCAGAGCCCATCAAGGGGAGCCCGTGTTCGCCGGTCTTCAAACTCCTGTCGAGCGCGCGTGCGCAGTGTTCGTAGACGCTCGCCTTCTCGGCCGAGACGGTGGGCTGCGTGTAAGACTCGCTCTCTTCGGGGCCGAGCTGCGGCCCTTCGATAAATGGCACAATTTCGTCCAGCACCGAAGCGTCGCCCGTCACATCGACGTAAAAGTTGGTGACGAAGGGGAGCCACAAGAGATCGTCGGAGAAGCGCGTGCGCACGCCGCGGCCCGTGGGCGGGTGCCACCAGTGCTGCACGTCGCCCTCCTTGAACTGGCGCGAGGCGGCGCGCACGATCTGGGAGCGTGCGATTGAGGGCTGCGAGTAGACGAGCGCCATCACGTCCTGTAACTGGTCGCGGAAGCCGTAGGCCCCGCCCGACTGGTAGAAGGCCGAGCGCGACCAGACGCGGCAGGCCAGCGTTTGATAGAGCAGCCAGCGATTCAGGAGCGTGTCCATCGCCGCGTCCGGCGTGCTGACTTCGACCGCGCCGAGCAGGTCGTCCCAGTGTGCGACGACGCGCTCGAACTCCTGGTTGACCTGGGAGATTTTTCTGAAGCGAACGGAGAGGGCGCGCGCCTCTTCCGCGCTCTCGGCCTGCCCCGCCAGGATGACGACCTGGCGCGACTCGCCGGGCGCGAGTTCCACGACGCACTGGAGCGCGGCGCAGGGGTCCAGGCCCGCGCCCACGCGCCCCGAAAGGCTCACGCGCCTGAGCGCGGCCGGGTAGTCGAGCGAGCCGTTGCGCCCTATGAACTCTTTGCGATCGCAGGTCACCGTGCGCTCCTGCCCGACCAACTCGAAGAAGGCGACGCGGTGGGCGAACTCGTTGTTGTAGGGGTTGCGCGCGAAGACCAGGCCGTCGCGCTCGTCCGCTTCAGTGATGATGAAGGGCGCGGACACGCTTCGCTGCACGCCGAGCACCAGCTCGCTGTAGCTCGTCACCGAAAGACGCCGCTTGCGCTCCGTCTGGTTGCGCAGCCGCAGGACGGAAATCTTGACGGGCGCGTCGAGCGGCACGAACTGTAGAAGCTCCTGCGCGACGCCGTGGCTCGTGCGCTCGAAGACGGTGTAGCCCTGGCCGTGGCGTATGACGTACGGGCCGGTCTCGCGGATTGGTAAAGGCGTCGGCGTCCAGACTGTGCCAGTTTCTTCGTCGCGCAGGTAGATGGCTTCGCCCGGCGGGTCTGAGACGGCGTCGTTCGACCAGGGCGTCAGGCGGTTCTCGCGGCTGTTGGCCGCCCAGGTGAAGCCCGCGCCCGTCTCGGTCACCTGGAAGCCGAAGTCGTGGCCGTTCGAGACGACGTTGAGCCAGGGCGCGGGCGTCCACTGGCCCTCGCCGAGGATGGTGACGTACTCGCGTCCTTCGGGGCTGAAGCCGCCGAGGCCGTTGAAGAAGGAGAGGCCGGGCGTCTCGACCGTCGGCTCCGGGTAAGTGCGCGATGGCCGGCGCGGGATGAAGGGCAGCGGCAGTTCGCTCTCGATGGGGCGGCGCACGAGTTGTTCGTCGAGCGAGCCGCGGTCTGTGACGATGACGACGCGCGCGACCGAATGGAGCAGGATGCGGTCGGCTTCGGGCATGATGTCCGTGCGGCGCACGAAGACGCCGCCCGGCTTGTCCAGGAGCGCGTGCGAGCCGCTCTTGCGAATCAGCGACTGTATCTCCTCCTGAAGCTCCTGAACGTAGCTCAAGGGCCTGTCGTTCAGAATCACCAGATCGAAGCTCAGCCCCTTGAGGCGCAGGTACTCGTGCGCCCTGAGCATCTGGCGCACCATGTTCAACTCTTCCGCCTGCCCGATGCGCACGAGAACAATCGGCAGGTCGCCGCTGATGCCGTAGGGCCAGAGCGCGGACTGCGCTTTGGTATTTAGCGAGAGGACGTGCGCGCTCGGCCGAAGCGACGGGTCTGAGTAGAGGATGCGCCCGGCGAGGCGCTGGAAGAGGTGCGCTTCCTCCGGGTCCATGTTGAGGTGGAGCATCTCGACCTTCGACTTCGTCCAGGCGAGGCGCGCCTCGCGCTCGAACGTGGAGGTGTCGTGATACTTGTCCGCGAGCCTGAGCGCCTCCTCGCGCGAGCGCGCGACCATCGTGGCGAAAGAGACGCGCGCCGTCTCGCCCGGCTTCAATCTCACACGCTGGCGCAGGCAGAAGACGGGGTCGAGCACCGTGCCCGTCGTGTTCGAGAGCGGGCGGTCTTCCATCACGGCGACGGGCGCTTTCGTCGAGTGGCCGCGCCCGAGGAAGCGCGAGCGGTCGGTCTCGTACTGGACGGGTCCGACGGCCTCGCCTTCGGTGACGACCGTGTGAACGCCCCAGACCACCTCGTCTTTTTCGGAGCGCGGGCGGCGGCGCGCGAGGAGCGAATTTTCGGCGGCGATGAATTCTGTCTCGACGAAGAGGTTGCTGAAGGCAGGGTGCGCCGCGTCGGCCGCGGGCGGCGCGAGCACGACCTCCATGTAGCTCGTCAACTCTATCTCGCGCGTGCGCGACGACTGGTTCTTGACGGAGATGCGGCGCACCTCCGCGTCGTCCTCCGGCGAGACGATGATCTCCGTGTGCGTCGCGAGCCCCGCGTCCAATCGCCAGAACTCGGCCTTGTCCTCCGAGAAGCTGACCTCGTAGGAAGACGCCTCGCGGCCCGTCGGCTGGAAGCCCGCGGACCAGACCATGCCTGTGCGCACGTCGCGCAGGTAGCAGAAGGAGCCCCAGTTGTCGCGCGTCACGTCCTCGCGCCAGCGCGTGACGGCCAGAGGCCCGCAAGCAGAGTAGCCCGCGCCGGCCGTCGTAATCATCACGGAGTAAGTCCCGTTCGAGAGGAGCTGGACGCGCGGCGTCGGCAGATCTGCCGTGTCGAAGCGGCGCGAGACGGGCGCGACCACGCCGCGCACCACGCGGCCCGTCATCACTTCCTCGGCGCGCGGCCTTGTGACGGGCACGCGCACGGGGATGCGCTCCTGGAGCAGTAACTCAGTCGCCTGCACGAGCGGGTCAGCGTGGAAACGCTCCTGCATGACGCCGCGGTTAATCACGTTGTCTATGGAGACGAGGCTCATCCCCTGGTGATGCGCCATGTAGGAATGTATGAGGACGCTCTTTTGGCCCTGCGGCACGCGCTCCGGCGTGTAGTCAATCGCCTCGTAGTAGCCGTAGCGCCCGAGCGCGCCCTCGCGCGCCAGCCGGTCCAGATTCTCTTTGGCGGAGACGGGGTCAATCATCCCCGCGAGCATCGTCGAGTAGGGCGAGACGACGAGGTCTTGACTCAGGCCGCGCTTCAACCCTAAGCCGGGGACGCCGAACGGCCCGTACTGGTAAGTCATGTGCAGGTCGCGCCCGTTGTAGGCCGACTCCGAAATGCCCCACGGAACGTGGCGCTCGCGGCCGTACTCTATCTGGCGCGCGACCACCGCGCGGTAAGTCTCGCCCAATAAAGTTTCGGGGTAGTCGCGCATCACCAGCAGCGGCATCAGGTACTCGAACATCGTCGCCGTCCATGAGACGAGCGCGCGATGTCCATCGACCGGCGTCAACTGGCGGCCCAGGCGGAACCAGTGCTCCTGCGCGACCTCGCCCTTGGCGATACTGATGAAGCTCGTCAGCCTCGCCTCCGAGGCCAGCAGGTCGTAGAAGGAATCGTCGGCGCGCCCGTCCGTCACGTTGTAGCCTATGCGGAAGACTTTGCGCTCCTGGTCAATCAGGAAAGTGAAGTCCATCTCGTCAATCAACGCGTCGCACTGTTTGACGAGCGCGCTCAAACGAGCGAGCGCGGCGCGCGCGGCGCCGGCCGCTTCTTCGACGGCGACGGTCAAGAGGGCCAGGCCGTTGAGCGCGGCCTCGCGCTCGGGCATCGCGTCCAGCGCGCAGGATTCGATCTGCGCCTTGAGGGTGTCGATTCGCGCGAGCGCGTCGGCGCACTCTTCGGGGATGCGGGAAAGCTGTGGCACGGCTTCGAGCGAAGCCGTCAACTCCTCCCACCCGACCGCGACTTCCGGCGAACACTTTTCGACGAGGGGCGCGAAGTGCTCCGTCAGTTGTCCGGCCCAGGGCGTGAGCGTGTTGAAGTCGCGGCGCGCGGCGCGCGTCTGGTGAAGGAGCGAGCGAACCCAGTAGCCCAGCTCCTCGAAGCCCAGCGCGCCGTGCTCCTGCGAGAGCGCGGCGACCATGTCCTCGACGACTGCCCCGTGTTCGGCCAAAGCGTCTAACATTTTGGCCCACGCGCCCAAAGCCTGCGGCGGGCCGCCCTCGACCAGGGAAGCGCAAGCCTCTATCTCGCGCCTCAACTCTTTCAGCGTTACGACCTGCGTGCGCTGCTGGACCGGGTCAAGGCGATTGGCCTCCTGGCGCAGCAGGTCAATCGTGTCCGAGAGCCCCTTGACCGTGCGCGCGTCGAAGAGGGCGCGGTCGCCCACGTCAAGGCAGCCTTGCTTGACGCAGATGAGTTGGCCGGCGAGGTTGCCGCTATCCACGGTCGAGACGTACTGCGGGTGCAGCGGCTCAAGCGTGCGCGTGTCGTACCAGTTGAAGAAGTGGCCGCGGAATTTGTGGAGCTTCCCGAGCGTCGTCAGCGTGAGATTCAGGCGCTCGCCCACTTCGAGCGTGCCCGTGTAGCCGAAGTCGTGCGCGGCGATGGTCGAGAGCAGCAGGAGCGCGATGTTGGTCGGCGAAGTGCGGTGCGCGACGACCGGCTGCGGGTCTTCCTGAAAATTGTCGGGTGGCAGCCAGTTGTCTTCCTCGCCTGCGAAAGTCTCGAAGTAGCGCCAGGTGCGGCGCGCCACCAGCCGCGCCTCGCGCACGTCCTTCGACGACAACGTCTGAAGGGTCGGGGGCGAGCGGCGGCTGACCCAATGCGCGACGAGCGGCGAGCAGACCCACGCGGCGAGGAAAGGCGCGGCGACCGGCAGCGCCGACGGGTTGAGCCAGAGAATGAGCGCGACCGCGACACCGGCGAGCAGCTCGGCGGGCCACATCAGGCGCAGGTAAGCCTTGCGGTCGTGGCGGCTCGCGCTCTCTGCCTGCGCCGCCGTCACCCATTCGAGCAGGCGCCGGTGCGAGATGAGCTTGCGGTAAGCCGTGCGCGCTATCGCGTCAACCATCAGGTAGGACTGGTGTGCCAAAAACGTGAGGGTCAGCGCGACCTGCGCGGTGTTCGTGCGCACGTCGCCCCAGACAGACCAGAAGTGGCTCGTCCAGGGGATGCCGCGCGGGTGAATCAAGAGACTCGTCGTGACGTGAGCGTAGACGGGGAACGCGAGGACGAGCAGGGCGAAGAGTGTCCAGACGAGAGCGGAGCCGGGCAGGACCGTCCAGGAGGCCGCGAGCCAGAGCAGGAGGGTCGGGGCCAGGAGGCTGCGCCTGAGGTTGTCGAAGATTTTCCAGCGCGCGATGGCCGGCAAAAGGTTACGCGCCTTGCGCCCTTGCTCTTCGGGAACGGTTCTAAAAATCCAGCGCGCGATCTGCCAGTCGCCGCGCGTCCAGCGATGCTGGCGCTTCGCGTACGTGTCGTAGTAAGCCGGGTAGTCGTCTAACAGCTCTATGTCCGTGACGAGCGCCGCGCGCGCGTAAAGACTCTCGAAGAGGTCGTGGCTGAGGAGCGCGTTTTCCGGCACACGACCCTGTAGCGCCGCCTCGAAGGCGTCCACGTCGTAGAGGCCCTTGCCCGTGTAGCTGCCCTCCGCGAAGAGGTCTTGATAAACGTCGGAGACGGCGGTCGTGTAAGGGTCTATGCCCGTGTTGCCGGAGAAGACGCGTGCGAAGCGCGAGCGCGAAGCTGACGGCAGGGAGATGCTGACGCGCGGTTGCAGGATGGCGTAGCCTTTGACGACGCGGCCCGTGCTTTGGTCTAACTGCGGGCGATTGAGCGGGTGCGCGATTGTGCCGACCAGCCGGCGCGCGGCGTCGCGCGGCAGTTGCGTGTCGGAGTCGAGCGTGATGACGTAGCGCACGTCCGTTAAAGTTTTCTGATCGGCGGTTGCGACGATGAAGGTCGTGTCGCGCGCGCCGCGCAGGAAGCGGTTGAACTCGTGGAGCTTCCCGCGCTTGCGCTCCCAGCCGAGCCACTTGCCCTCGCCCTCGTTCCACAGCCGGCGGCGGTGAAAAAGGAAGAAGCGCTTCGCCTCGCCCGATGCGTAGCGCGCGTTCAGCTCCTCGGTCCCGCTGAGCGCCACATCGAGCAGCGCGTCGTCTTCCGGCGTCTCCTCCGTCGGCGCGTCCGCGAAGTCGCCCAGGAGCGCGAAAGAAAGGCGCTCGTCCTGGTTCGCCAGGTAATGCACTTCGAGCTTTTCCAGGAGTTCGCGCACCGCGTCCTCGCTCGTGAACAGCGTCGGGATGACGACGAAGGCGCGCGCGTCTTCGGGGATGCCCTTGGAGAGGTCCATCTTGGGCAGCACGCGCGGGCTGAAGACGCGCGTCGCGTCCCAGTTCAGGATGCCCAGCGCCAGGTCGCTCGCGGGGATGAGGACGAGCAGCGCGCACGCGACGTGTACGGCCGCGCCCGCGCCCGCGTAAGCGGCGTAGATGACGAAGGCCGTGGTGATGAGCGTCGTCAGGACGGCGAGCGTGCCGAGGTAGACGGGCGTCGGGTGGCGGAAGATCGCGCGATTAATCCTCTCGTCTATCCGCGGGCGGTAGCCGAAATTCTTTTCCAGCTCGGGCAGGCCGTCGTCAATCAGGTAATAGCCGACGTGCGCGCGCCGCGCATCTTCTCCTGAATTCTGTGCCAGTTCGACGGCCTTGCGCGCGACTTCAAGCTCGTCCGAGCGCGTGCGCTTACTGATGTGCTCGACGACGTGGCGGTAGCGGTCACGCGAGGCGAACTCCATGCGCAGGTACGCGCCCGCGGGGTCTTCGCCGAGGACTGGGTCTACGAGGCTCACGTCCTCGAAGAAGTCGCGCCAGTCGAGCGTCGAGAGCAGGCGCATGCTCGTGATGATGTTGCCGACGGTGACCTGCGCGGTGGCCTGGCGCTGGTGCTCAAGGTGGACGTGCTGTTCGACGCTGCTCCCGCGCTTGGCCAACTGTTTTTCGAGCGTGTCGAGCACGACCGCGACCGCAGGGTCCTGGTCGCGCAGCCGCTGGACGAGGTGGACGATGAAGGCGCGGCCCAACTGCTCGCGCCGCTTCCAGCGCTCGTTGATGACGGCGATCAACTCTTCCTTGGGCCGCCTGGTCATGCCGAGCAACTTGTCCGCGAGCGCGTCCGCTTCTTCGCGTTCCTCGCGCGAGCTGACGACGCGCGTGGTCAGGCGGCGCAGGTTCTCCACGAGCGCGAGCCGCAGGCTAATAGCCAGCGCCCAGACCTCGCCGATGGACAGGGCGGACTCGCGCTGGTAGGCGCGCACGAAGCGGCGCAGGGTTTCGCCGTCGAGGCGGCTGTCTGTGTGCGCGACGATGGCGAGCGCGATGGCGTAGATGCGCGGGTAGCCCGCAAGCTCGCCTTTCGTCAACTTCGGCAGCTCGTAGTAGTAGCTCTTGGGCAGGTCTTCGCGGATTTCGCGGAGTTGTTCTTCGACGATGTGGAAGTTGTCAACGAGCCACTCGGCGGCGGGCGAGATGGTGCGCTCGTTGCTGATGGCGCGGCCGAGCGAGCGGTAGGCGGCGACGAGTTTGCGGCCGTTCTCTTCGAGGCGCGGCAAGAGCTGGCGGCCACGCTGGGGCTGCGTAGAGACTTTGTGCTCGGCGGCCAGGAAGGCGGCGAACTGCTCTAATCGCTCGATGCTGTAAAGCTCGCCGCGAATCGGCTCTTCGTCGCCGTCGCCCGTGACGCGGCGCTTGCCGAACAGTGTCTCGAAAAATTTAATCATGCTAAAAAGGCAGGGGTACCCATCCCTGCCTTGAAAATTTTTAAGTCACTCGGGGGTTCACAACATCATAGCAGATATGGTCCTCATCCGCCGCCCATCCTGTAGGCCAGCAGGCGGTCGCCCTTCGAGGTGAAGAGTTGGCGCGTCGTCTCGTCCGTGATGAAGCGCTCGTCCGGGTCGCCGAGGCGCAGGCGTACGTCCGTCTGCCCGCTGTGAATGTTGACGCCGGCCAGCCCGCTCCCCAGGCCCTTCAGGTCCGTGTAGAAGTACATGTGCGTCCCGCGCAGGGCGGCCAGCCGCTCGCGTCGCCAGAAGAAGCGAGCCAGTTTGTCGAGTTGGCTGGCCGGGTCGAGCCGGTCGAGTAAGCGCTCGCCCACGTCGTCCGTGTTGACCGAAGGGCGCGGGATTCTTGGCCCAGACGGCATGGAGATGCGCGGCCGCGTCGTCGCTGTTGTCGCCAGGCCCCGCAGCCGCGACGCCACGCCGTAAGCCGAGAAGCGCTGCGAGACGTAATCGCGCGCGCGCTCGGTAGCGAACGTCGTCAGATTCGGCGTCGCCACGCGCGAGGCCAGGCCCGACCAGCGCAGCGAGGCCAGAGACGACGCGGTGCGCGCCAGTTGGACGCCGCGGAAGACGGTCGTGACTGTGCCGCCGTAACGAAAGTAGAGCGAGGCGGCGCGGGCCGCGATGCCGGCGACCGTGCGCAGAAAGCCGCGCCCAGGTGGTGTGTAGCGCGCGCGCCAGACGCCCTCTTTATAATCGCCGCGCGAATCGAAGGCCGCGATCTCGTTGCGCCCGCCGACGACCAGCTCGCCGCGCTCGTTAACGAGCACAAACGCCGCGCGCTCGATCTTGTGCGAGACTTTCGCGCGCCGCTTGCCCGTCTCGGCGTCTATGAAAATCAGGTCGTCCTCGTCGGCCACGACAATCGTCGAGGCGTCAGGCAGCGCGAGGTTCGTCAGCCCCTTGTCCGCTCCCTTGTAGCGCCAGAGCGTCTTCCCCGTCCGCGCGTCAATGGCGCTCACGCCGTAGGGTCCGCGCGAGACAGCCTCGCCGTCTTCGAGGCGCGTGAACTGCCCGCCCGTGCGGACGTAGAGCACGCCATTCGTCGTGAGCAGCATTTCGGGCGTGAGGCCGAGGTCTGTGGCCTCCCAGACCTCCTTGCCGCTCCCGCGCGAGACGGCGCGAACGTGGCCGCGCCCCGAAGTGTAGATGAACTCGTCGCCGAAGACCGGATCGGCCTCCGTCAGCGCCAGGCCCTCTTCGTTAACGCGGAAGCGCTCGCGCTGGCGTTCCTTCCCTGTGCGCGCGTCGAGCGAGGCGACGCCTTCATAGAAGAAGTAGAGCCGGCCGTCCAGGAAGAAGGGCGGGTGGTAATTGTCGAGCGTGTACTCCACTTCTGCGCCGCGGTCCTCGCTCCAACGCGCGGGCATCATCTCGATCTCGCTCTCGATTTTGTAGTCCCACAGCTCGTCGCCCCTTGCGAGGTCGAAGACGTGGATGACCGCGCGGCGCTTGAAGCCGTCGCGCGCGCGCGACTTCGCGTCGCGGACGAAGACGGCGGCGAGGAGGTTCTGGTCCGTGTCAACAGCCATCTGCATCACACCGCCCTTGACCTTGTCGCTCTGCCAGAGGCGATCTCCCGTGAAGAGGTCAACGGCCTCGACGCGCGTGCGGTCGTCCTTCTCGAAGCTCAACAGCAACACGTCCGTGCCGGGGACGGGCGCGACATCCGTCTCGTCCAGGCGCGCGTTCTTGCGCCGCCAGAGAATCTCTCCCGTCTCGCCGCTCACGGCGTAGAGAGATTTCTCCGTCCCCGCGACGAGCACGCCCAGCTCCGTTATCTGATAGAAGCGCACCTCGCCGTCGAGCTTCGCGGACCAGTCGGCCCCGGCCGCGTTCGCCTTGACCGTCAGGAAAGCGAGGCACAGGCAGAGCACGAGCACAGCTCTCTTAAAGCCATATGACATATAATTCACACCTCAAAAACTCACACGAGATTGTTTCTTCAGGGGAGAATGAGATGAGCAAGCAGAGAGATGATACACCGGAAGAGATTGATCCGTCAGGCGAGGAAGAGACGCCGGCGCACGCGCCCGGCGCCTACTACTACGACGACTCGACCGGCTACGAAATTTACGACCCCGAAAAGGATGAAGAGGAAGAAGAAGAATCGTAAGCCTGTGCAGTTTCAGCCCCGTCAGGGGCGGCTGGAAATAGCCCAGCACTTCAGTGCTGGGTACAGGTTCGTAAAATATATCGAGTCCCGTAGGGACGACTGAAGATTTCTGTCGTCCCTACGGGACTCGATATATTTTTGGCACTATTTCCCAGCACTGAAGTGCTGGGCTATTGTCGGTCGTCCCTGGCGGGACTCACTAGGCTTCCTTCCGCTTCGGACGTTCATTCGCCTTGAGCACGCGCTTGCGCAGGCGGATGGTCTGCGGCGTCACTTCGACCAGTTCGTCGTCGGCGATGAACTCCAGCGCCTGTTCCAGCGAGAGGTCTTTGACGGGGACGAGCCTCAGCGCTTCGTCCGCAGACGCGGCGCGCATGTTCGTGAGCTTCTTCTCCTTGACCGCGTTGACATCAAGATCAACGGCGCGCGTGTTCTCGCCGATAATCATCCCCTCATAGACTTTGGTGTTCGGGCGCACGAACATCGTTCCGCGTTCCTGAAGATTGTAGAGCGCATAGGTCGTCGTCTCGCCCGTGCGGTCGGCCACGAGCGAGCCCGTCGAGCGACCACGCATCTCGCCCGCCCACTCGCCCCAGCGCAAAAAGAGCGTGTTGAGCAGGCCCGTCCCCTTCGTCTCCGTCAGGAACTCGTTGCGGAAACCGATCAGGCCGCGCGACGGCGTCTCGAACTCCAGGCGCACGCGCCCCGTGCCGTGGTTAATCATCTTCATCATCTGCCCCTTGCGCCGGCCCATCGCCTCTGTGACGACGCCTATGAACTCGTCGGGGCAATCGACGACGACCTGCTCGACCGGCTCAAGCGTCCGCCCCTCGTCCTTGCGCGTCAACACCTCAGGCTTCGAGACCTGAAGCTCGTAGCCCTCGCGCCGCATCATCTCGATGAGGATGGCGAGCTGCAACTCGCCCCGGCCCGAAACCTTGAACTGGTCCGGCGACTCCGTCTGCTCGACGCGGATGGCGACGTTGCCCAGCAGCTCTTTGTCGAGGCGCTCTTTAATCTGGCGCGACGTGACGAACTTGCCCTCGCGCCCTGCGAAGGGCGAGTTGTTGACGCCGAAGATCATGGAGATGGTCGGCTCGTCCACAGCGATCACGGGCAGCGGCTGCGGGTTGTCGGCGCTCGTGATGGTCTCGCCGATCTCTATGCCCTCCATCCCGGCGAGCGCGACGATGTCGCCGAGGCCCGCGCGCTCGACCGACTCGCGCTTGAGGCCCTCGAAGACGTAGAGCTGCGAGACGCGCGTCTTCTGCACGGAGCGGTCGCGCTTGATGATCGAAACCGTGTCGCCCACTTTGATCTCGCCTGAGAAGATGCGCCCGATGGCGAGGCGGCCGACGTAGTCGCTGTAGTCCAGGTTCGCGACCAACAGTTGCAGCGAGTCGTCGCGCTGCGCGACGGGCGCGGGGATGGTCTCGACTATCTGGTCGAAGAGCGGGCGCAGGTTCTTAGACTCTTCGGCCAAATCCTTCTTCGCCACGCCGTCGCGCGAGATCGCGTAGAGGATGGGAAACTCTATCTGCTCGTCGGTCGCGTCGAGGTCTAAGAACAGCTCGTAGATTTCGTCCACGACCTCCGCGGGCCTGGCGTCATGGCGGTCGATCTTGTTGACGACGGCGATGGCCGGGAGCCGCGCTTCCAAGGCTTTGCGCAGGACGAAGCGCGTCTGCGGCAGGCAGCCCTCGGCCGCGTCCACCAGGAGCATCACGCCGTCCACCATCTTCAAGACGCGCTCGACCTCGCCGCCGAAGTCTGCGTGGCCCGGCGTGTCCACGATGTTGATTTTGACGTCGCCGTAGCGCACGGCCGTGTTCTTCGCCATGATCGTGATGCCGCGCTCGCGCTCCAAGTCCATAGAGTCCATCACGCGGTCGCGGACCTGCTCGTTGTCGCGGAAGGTGCCGGACTGCCTGAGCATCGCGTCCACGAGCGTCGTCTTGCCGTGATCGACGTGCGCGATGATGGCTATGTTGCGAATGTCTTTCCTTACTTCTCTCATGATTCCCCTACACAGATAAAAATCTCGTTTTCATTGACGAGCTGCGAAACCAAACATCATAACATAGGGCTCACGCAAAGACGCAAAGGCGCTAAGAAAAGGGTAGTGGGTCAGTTTGAAGAAGAGTGTGTGCCAATATGGCGTTCACCGCAGAGACGCAGTGCCAGCCTAGAGGTTGCGCAGAGAGTTGACTCAAGCCTCTGCGCCCCCTCTAGGCTGGCACTGCGTCTCTGCGGTGAGTCTGACCTGCCTCACACTCAACTCCAAACTGACCCACTACCAAGAAAAGGGTTGGTTTTCTTAGCGCCTTTGCGTCTTTGCGTGAAATACCTATTTACAATGTTAGGAATCGAATGCGCCGGTCTGCCGCAAAGCCTCGTAGAGCACGATGGCGACCGACGTCGCCAGGTTGAGGCTGCGGACGCGCGGGTTGAGCATGGGGATGGTCAGGCATCTCTCCCAGTTCCCGCGCAGCACATCTTCGGGCAGGCCGCGCGTCTCGCGCCCGAAGACCAGGCACTCGTCGCCCGCGAACTGCCAATCCGTGTACCGCCGCTCGGCCTTCGTCGTCAGGTAAATGAACCTCGCGCCGGGCAGCGCCTCCGCGAGCGCGGCCAGATCGCGGTGGCGATGAAGCTCTACCTCCGGCCAGTAGTCTAACCCGGCGCGACGCACCGCGCGGTCGTCCAGACGAAAGCCCGCGACGCCTACGATGTGCAGCGGCACGCGCGTCGCCGCGCACAGGCGCGCGATGTTGCCCGTGTTCGGCGGAATCTCAGGCTCGACCAGCGCCACGTGAAGCATAATAAACAGTGGTCAGTAGTCAGTGGTCAGTGGTCAGTTTAAAACAAAAGCATTTTCTTTAACTGACCACTGACCACTGACTACTGACCACTCCTCTTGTAGTCGTCCTCCAGCCGGACGATGTCGTCCTCGCCGAGGTAGTCGCCGAGTTGGACTTCGATGAGTGTCAGCGGGCCGGCCGCCGAATTGCCGAGGCGGTGATTCGTCTCGGGGGGAATGTGTACGTGCTCGCCGGCCGCGAGTTGTAGCTCTTGATCGCCGCAGACGACGTCGGCCG
Organism: uncultured Acidobacteriota bacterium; assembly: GCA_963848875.1. Lineage (GTDB taxonomy): Bacteria > Acidobacteriota > Blastocatellia > Pyrinomonadales > Pyrinomonadaceae > QHXM01. Next base: position 215,146 of record CAWKFJ010000003.1, on the reverse strand, counting down.
TGCCCTGGACGACGACCCAGTGCTCGCCGCGGCGCGAGTGGCGCTGAAGACTTAGGCGCGCGCCCGGTTTGACTTCGAGCCTTTTAACTTTGAAGCCCGCGCCCTCTTCCAAGACCTCGTAACTCCCCCACGGCCTCTCGTCCTTTTCGCCCCTCATCGACTACCGCCTCCCCGATCCAAGATTCGATTCTCGCTTGAGCATAATGAAGACACCGCGCGCGGCGCAAGAAAAAGGAACGGCGCGCTTCGTTGAAGCATTCGCCGTTCCTTTAAGAATGGCCCTGAGGGGCCAGTCGTGTTGCGTGCGCCTATGGAAGGTTGTTGCTGTTGGTTGTCCGCTCGGACTACTTGCCCTTCTTTGAACCCTTCGAGCCCTTCGAGCCCTTCGAGCCCTTGGAACCGCCCTTCGAGCCGCCCTTCGAGCCGCCCTTGGAACCGCCCTTGGACCCGCCTTTGGATCCACCCTTTGAACCGCCCTTACCACCTTTCTTAGTTGCCATAGGTTGTTGCTGCTCCTTTTCAGTTTAAAGTAACGACCACAAGATACTGTGTCGAATTTCTTCTTGTGGCCTAGAGTAAGCGGCGCACAACATGTTGGTATATAAACTTAAAGCGAATAGATGTCAATAACTTTTACTTGTAAATGAATTTTTTTTTGAAGACGAGAAAAAATTTTTCTTCACGTTGATGCGCGAACGTTCTTCACGCGACGCGCGCGCGAGCAGCTTCGATGTTCACGCAGATGAAATCAAGGCTCTTCGGACTACACTCTTGATTGCGCGAGCGCGCGGTGCGATGAAGTGAAGGATGATAAGTTGACTGCTTGATGCGAGCCGGCGCGCGTTAGCGGAAGTAGGGCGTGAAGATCCAGCGGTCGTGTCGCTCGATGCCGTAGTAGGTGATGACTGAGTTGCGGCGGCTGCGACTGGCGACACCGATGAATGGTCCCGAAGTGTCTTCGGAGTCGTCTTCGCCGCCAGGGGCATCTTCCTCTTCTCTTCCGGTGTCGAGGACGTTAGTTACAACCGGCGGGGCTCCTGCCAACCTGACGAAGGTGGCGTCGTTCGTATTCGGCGTTCTCCCGGCGTAGGCCGTGACCTTGCTCACGAACCCCATGAAGCCGGGGTCGTTCCTTCTGATGAGCTTCCACTCGCCGCTCGTTGACAGCGGGTCGCGTGCGGCGGCTTCCCGCAGGATTTGAATTTTCTTCGTCCCGCGCGGGATGCCTTCAAGCAGTTGCTCAATAGAGGTCGGCAGAGCGTTCTTTGCCTGCACGTAAAGGCGGATTGCTTCAGCCACCTGTTCGCCGCGCGCGATGGCTTCCTCTTCGAGTTCGCGCTGCGCCATCCTCCGGTAGTTCGGGACGGCGTTGACCAGCAGCAGCGCCATGATCGTCATCATGGCAAGCAGCGAGACGAGCGCGTAGCCGCGCTCGCCCGCGCGCGCCGGGCCAATGTTTTCCGGCCGTTTTTCGCCTTTTCCAGCGCTCATCTTAAGGCTCCGTCGGCTCCTCTTCCTCGGGGACTTCTATGGGCTCCGCGGGCGGTTCGACAGGCTGCGGCTGTGGCTGCGGCTGCGGGTAGCGCTGCTGGGCGCCTCCGACGTTCGGGGTGGAGCCGTCGCCGACCAGCTGGAGTTTGTGCTTGATGTTGAGGTTCGTGTCCGTCAGCGTCAGTTCCTTGACGGAGATGCCTGTGACACGGAAGCGCCCGCCGAGGATGTCGCCCCGCTGCACGTTCAGCAGATCGCGCCCGTTCTTCTCCTTCACGATGGCCACGTCATTGCCGCGTGGCTTGATGCTGACCCCTATGAAAGTGTAATTCGGCACGGGGGCCGGCATGACGTTGAGGGTGGCCGTGTTGGAGAAGAGTTGGCCGTCCGTGGAGCGCACCTGCACGTCGCGCCCGCCCTCGAAGGAGATGAGTTGCGCCGGCACCTTCGTCGAGAGCTGCTGCCCGCTGACGAAGCGCGTCTCCAGTTGCGCGCCGCCGATGTAGATGCGCGTCTCTGGCGTGAACTTATCGCCGGTCACGTCGAGCGTGAAGTCGCCCGTGTGCGCGTAGACGTTGACGGGCGAGATGCCTCCGAGCATCACGTTCGGCGTGGGCGTGGGCTCCGGCGTCGTCTCGGGCACGGCGGCGTTGGGGTCGGGCGTAGGCTTCGGCGTCGGCACGTAGAAGGCGAAGATGTTGCGCCCGGCTTCGGGGACGGCGGGTGGGTTGAAGGTTGTCGGGATCGGACGCAGCACGGCCAGCGGGTCTTCGTTTAACTCCCCGACGCGCGGAAGGTTGCTGCGCGGCGGCGTGGGAGAAGCTTTGGCGCCCGGCGGGGTGGCCGGCCTTTTGGAGCCGGACGAGCCGAGGAACATGTAGGCCAGCGCGATGATGGCGATTGAGCCGAGGACGATGGCCGCGATCTTCTTGTTGCGCTCCGACTGGTTCGTGCCTTCAACTACTGCCATGAGATTTTAGAACCTGCCCTTCATCGAGTCTCGCCCGCGGGTTGCTCCGTCAAAACTTCGCCGCCGGCCGCGTCGCGCCGGTAGTAGGCCGCCATGTCCAGGCGCAGGCTGACGAGCGTGTTGCGCGGAGCCGCCGTCTCGCCTTCCGCGCTCACGAGCCCTGCGTCGCTCGCGCGCTCCAGCTCGACCGCATTGATAATGATGAATTGATTGCTCGCTTCGATGTCCCGCACGAAGCGGCGCAGGCTGGCGTACTGCCCCTCGACCGTGACGGTGACGGCGATGCCGGGGTAGAGGCTCTGCCAACGGCTGCTGACGGTGCGGGCCGAGGTGGCTTGCTGCGCGCCGGCCGCTTTCGATTCGAGATAATTGTAGACGGGGCCGGACGTGTTGCGCAGATTGTTGCTGCGCATCAACTGGATGAGCGTGTTGTAGAGGCTGATGCGTCCCTCGGCGCGCGTGATCAGCCGCCCGTTCTCGAAGTCGTCGAGGCTCTGGTTGATGTTGGCGATGGTTTCCTGAATGGTCCCGCGGTCCTCTATCGTCTTGTGCAACTCGCGGAGCCGATCTTGCTGCCTGTCGCGGTCTATCTGCGCCGCCTTGAGGCGCGCGCCCGCGGGGATATAGAAGTAGAAGTAGAAGACGATGACGGCGAGCAGCATGACGGCGCTGCCCGCGAGGCCAGCAATCTCGGTGACGCCGAGAACGCTGCGCTGGCGCGACTGGCGCAGCTTGTCCACGCGGGCGCGAATCTGCACGCGGCGCGAACGGGTGGTCTGCTGTGTCGGTCTCTCTTCGCTCATCTCATCTCCGCGACGCTGCCCGCGGGGCCGCGCGCAGGGTAGACCGCGCGCGGGTTATAGGAGACGCGCAGGGTCGATTCTGTGCCAGCCTCGCCGCGCTCCTTCTGCAAATTCTGCTCGATCAACTCGGCGCGGAAGATTCCGCCGCGGTCCATCTCCATGATCATCCCGGTGGCGTCCGCGGGGTTCTTGCTGACGACCACCAGTTCAAGCTCTGCGACTGTCCGCTCGCCTTGCATGGCCACGTCGCGGACGGTGATGCGCTTGACGCGCACGCTGCCGGGGAGCGCCCCTTCGAGGTCCGCGAACAGCCGCGCCCAGGAGAAACGCTTGCGCTCGACGAGCGCCTGCGCGGCCTGGAGCGTCTGCTTCTGCTCCGGCGTCAGCGCCTGCTTGATCTCCTCGGCCCTGCTTTCGAGCTTGGCGACTTCCTGGCGCTGCCTTTCGCTCTCGCGCTCGACGACGGCCGTGTCCCGGTTGAGTTGGCTGGTCTTACTGACGAGCAGCACGAGCGTGAGCAGAGACGCGAGCGTGATGACGCCCGCGATTGACCACGGCAAGGCGCGATTGCGAAATGGCTGGCTGGCGAGATTGAGGTTGGCGCTCACGACAGAATTACCGCCCACACGATGATGGAGAAGCTTTCGTCCTCCAACAGACCACGAAAGCATACCAGCGCGCGTTCAAGCGGCGCAACCGCGCGAGCCCTAGCCTCATCTCCTTTCGCCCGCCTGCCGACACTTGAACGCCTCACCCGGAGCCGGGTTGCGAAAAAAGATGAAAGACAGTGGTAAAGACCCTGAAAGGGTCAAAGATAATAGCCGGGGGCAAGCAAACGGAGTTTGCGCCGCCCCCGGTAGAATGTGCCAAAACGCGTCCGACCCCGGAGGGGTCGCGCCTCAATCTTGAAGTGCGACCCCTTCAGGGTCGAAATATTTTTTTCGTCTAACCGGGGGCGGCGCTCGCTTAAAGCTCGCTTGCCCCAGGCTATCTTGTCTTGTAAGGCCCTTTCAGGGTCTTACCTGTTTCCGGTCGCCTGGCTGACGACGCGCGAGTTGGTGACCTTGCCGGCGGCGTCGAGCGTCAGTTCGATGACCGCGCCGGAGGTGTCACGAACGCGGCGGACGACCTGGCCCGCGGTGTTCGTGGTCTCGTTAAGGACGGTCGCGCCGAGGTCCGTGATGCTGCCGAGCGTGCGCTCGTTGAGGACCTTGCCCGTGGTGTCGAGCGTGCGTTCGAGGATGGAGCCCGTTGTGCCAATTGTGCGCTGGACGGTTTGGCCGAGCTGGTTGACGGTCTGGCTGAGCAGGCCGTTTGGCGCGGTCAGGTTGCCGAGCGTCTGCGTGACCGCGCCGCCGGGGCCGACCGCCTGCCCCGCCACGTTCCCGACCGTGCCGACGGTGGTGTCCACGGTCTGCAACAGTCGTTCGAGGATTTGCGGGTTGCGGTCTATGGTCGTCAGCGTGCGGTCTATGATCGAGGCGACGTTGTCGAGACGTACTTTCAAGAGCACCTCGGCGCGCACGCCCTTGATCGTCAGCTTGACCTTGTCGATGCCGACATCGGCCCCGGCCGTGAGCTGGAGCAGGTTGGCGAGCCGCGCGTCCAGCGCCACGTGTGCGCGCAGGTTGTCCACTTCCAGAGTGATCTCTTCGACCGAAAGATTCGGCACGTCGAGCAGCACGTCCGGGTCGCCGCTCGCAGCCTCCTGCTGGCGGCGCGCGCTGGCCGCCTGCTGTCTTTGAATGTCCTCCTGCGAGAGCGGGCGCACGGGCGCGACCGGCGGCGGAGTCTGTCGTGGCGTCGGGCGCGGGCGCGCAGGGTCCTGCTGCGGCCGACTGGTCGTGCTGCCCGTAATCGAGGCGTCATTGCCGCCGCTCGTCGTCGTGGTGTCCTGCGCCGCCGCGGTGTAGACGCCCGCCATGAAGAGGGCGAGCAAGATTGCTACTCCGAAACGTGAGAGCTTGTTCACTGGTGATCTCCTCCTGAGTAGTTGATGAAAACTTGAAGTCGTCTTTCAGTCGAAAGGTCGGGGGACTCAGTTTTAAAACATCATTCGTCTATCGAAGAGGGAGAGCGCGGTCTTTAGGGCGCGGCCGCGGGGGGTCGGCGCGCGTTGAGTCGTTCGAGCACGCGCGCGAGCGTGGCGCGGAAGCTGACGCGCCCACGCACGTTTCGCAGAAGCACGTTAATCTCTTCGGCCCCGACCGAGACGCCGACGCGCAGCCACAACCCGCGCGCGGTCTCGTCGCCGGCCTCGACCGTCGTCGAGGCCGCGAAGTCTCGTTCGACGATGCGCCGCTCCGTGATGTTCAGCTCGAAGGTCTCGTCGGCGGTCGTGCGATTCGCCTGCGGCTCGGATTGTGCCAACGCGAGCGCGGACGAAGCGGCCAGGAAGAGAAAGACGAGTGCGAGGCGGAGAAGATTCTTTGTCACCTGGGCGTCCCTCCGTTCGGTTGTGGCGTTGGCGCAGGAGGCGCGGGCGCGCTCGGCTGCGCGTCGTCGGGCGGCGGGGCCTGGTCGGTCACGGGGACTTCGCCGAGCGCCTCCGCGACGATGCGGTCGATGTCCGCGAAGCGGCTGACGATCTTGAGGCGAATCCCTATGTCGCGGTAGGTGACGCCGGGTTGGACCGCGGGCGGCAGATTCTCGCGCACCGCGTCCCAGACCGTTTCGCGCTCGTGTCTTCCAGGGAACTCGACCGTCGGGTTCGGGACGACCTCGAAAGTCAATTCCCTGGCCCTCACGGTCGCCGTGATCGAGACATCGGCCGACTCGACGGAGGCGTCGGGAGTTCTCTTAATCTCCGGCGTCGCGTTGTCGCGCCGGACGGGCGCGGGCGGCGTCGTCGTCGTCCTGGCTCTCGCACGGCGCTGCGCGGAAATTGGCACAGCGCAGATGAAGAAGGCCAGGCCCGCCACGGCTGCTTTTAAGATTAGCTTCCTGCTCACACCAACACCTCGCGGGTCAAGGAACCGCCGGGTCTCATCCAGGAACGAACAGGGGAAGATGTAGGGGATTCGGCTGCCGCCAATAGTAGCAGAGATTGCGCGCGGCTGGAAGAGTTTCATTCGGGCCGCGCGGGGAGCGCCGCCTGGTCGTTGCTCTCTTCGGCCGCAGCGCTGTAGGCGCAGACGCGGTTGCGCCCCTCGCGCTTGGCGCGGTAGAGCGCGGTGTCGGCCAGCTCGACCAGCTCGATGGGGTCGCGCGCGTCGTCCGGGTAGGCGGCCACGCCGATGCTAATGGTGATGTAGTGCGTCTGCGGCCCGAGGTCGGCCGAGCCGTGGCGCGTGATGGGAAAGGCGTGCTCCTCGACGCCTGCGCGCACGCGCTCTGCGGCGACGAGGCCCTGCGCGTATTGCGCGTCGAGGAGGAAGGCTGCGAACTCTTCGCCGCCGAAGCGCGCGGCCACGTCGCCTGCGCGCAAGGAACGCATGATGACCGCGCCGACCTCTTCGAGCGTCTGGTTGCCGACGAGGTGGCCGTAGGTGTCGTTGACCTTCTTGAAAAAGTCTATGTCCATCATCAGCACGCAGAAGGGGCGCGACTCGGCCTCGGCGCGCGCGGCCTCGCGGCGCAGCTCCGAGAAGAAGGACTTGCCCGTGAGGAGCCCCGTCAGCTCGTCGTGCGCGAGCAGGCGGTGAATCTGGCGCTGGAACTCGCGGTCGATCTCGTCGAGCATGTCGAAGCGCATGAGGTGCTCGCCGATGACGATCTTGTCGCCGTCCTGTAGGAGCGCGTCGGTGATGAGCTGCCCGTTGACGAGCGTGCCGTTGGTGGAGCCGAGGTCGGTGATGCGGTAGAGCGTGAGGCCCGTATCAATGTCGCGCTCGGTCGTGATGCGCGCGTGCAGGCGCGAGGCGCGAGCGTCGTTGACGCGCACGTCGGCCTCCAGCGCCCGGCCCAGAATGACCTCGTCGCGTTCGAGCGGGATGGGGACCGCCAGCAGCTCGCCGCGCAGGAAGACGAGCGCCGGGCGGCGCTCGCGGCCGCGCCCCGGCATCTCCAGAGTGTCGCTGTTAAAGTGTTCGCTCAACTCGTTTCGACCGCGACTGCGAGTCAACCGCCTGCGGTAGCGGGCGTGTACTAATCTAGAGCCGTCATCTTAACTTGAGAAGGGCGCGGCGGCAATAATAATGAGAGTGCAGGTAGTGGATCAGTTTGAGATTGAGTGCTGAGAAAGCCGGGCTCACCGCAGAGACGCAGAGGACGCTGAGGTTGCGCAGAGAGTTGACTCAAGCCTCTGCGCCCCCTCTGCGCTCTCTGCGTCTCTGCGGTGAGTCTGACCTGCCTCACACTCAACCCCAAACTGACCCACTACCACAGTGAAGGGCAGGTTGCTTGTCGAGTGGGCCGCCCGTCTCATATAATCAACGCAATCACTGTGAAGACCTGGCAAGCGGTTTTGAGGTTAAGCGAGTTGAAAGAAGAAGGAACCACAGCGGCGTGCCCTTGGGCCGCGCAGGAGTTGTCGGTCGTGCGCGTGGCCGAGGCGCGTCTGCCGACGGAGATGGGCGACTTCAAGATCGCCGGCTACCGCTCGCGCACGAGCGACGAGGAGTACGTAGTCCTATATAAAGGAGAGCTGCGGCCCGAAATCCCCACGCTCGTCCGCATCCACTCGCAGTGTTTGACGGGCGATGTCTTCGGCTCCACGAAGTGCGACTGCGGCCGGCAACTCCGCCGCGCGATGGAGTTGATCGAGCAGGAGGGCCGCGGGGCCATCGTCTACCAGCAGCAGGAGGGCCGCGGCATCGGCATCCTCAACAAGATTCGCGCCTACGCGCTTCAGGACGAGGGCGCCGACACCGTCGAGGCCAACGAGCGGCTCGGCTTCGCCGTAGACCTGCGCGAGTACAAGCAGTGCGGCGAAGTCCTCTTCGACATGGGGCTGTGCCAGGTGCGCGTGCTTTCGAACAACCCGCTCAAGATTCGTGCCCTCGAGGAGGCCGGCCTCAAAGTCGTCGAGCGCGTCTCGATAGAGGTCGATCCGCCCAAGTGCGCCGCGCATTACCTGAAGACTAAGAAAGAGAAGATGGGGCACCTGCTGGAATTCGACGTTTAAGGGCCGGACAGTGGTGAGGAATAAAGAGGGGGCCGCGAACCCGTTTCGAGTTCGCGGCCCCCTCAATTGTCATTTGGCGTCCGGGTTACTGCTTGCTGCGTAGCTCCTTGATCGCCTCGCGCGTGCGGTCTGCGTCCGCCGCTTTGGGCACGAGCTTGAGGTAAGTCTCAAGCTCGTCGGCGGCGCGCTTATAGTCGCGCTTGCCCCAGTAGATGCCTCCCAGGTAGCGGTGCGCCGAAGCCACCTCGGCGCTGTTGGAGCTGACGGCGCGCTGGAACTCGGCCTCGGCGTCGTCCAGCTTTTTCACGCTCATCAGGGTCATGCCCAGGTACAGGTGCGCCGTCGGGATGGCAGGGTTCTTCTTCAAGACCTCGCGCAACTCGACCTCGGCCTCGGGAAACTTTTTCTGGTTCATCAGGGCGAAGCCATAGTTGAGGCGCGCCTGGAGGTCGTTGGGTTGGAGCTTGAGGGCGGCCGCCAGCGACTCCGCGGCCTTGTCCGCCTGGCCCACTTTCAAATACTGCGCGCCCAACTCGCTCAGGGCCTCCTGGAATTCGGGGTAGGCCGCGACCGCGCCGCTCAGGTGCTCGACGGCCTTCTTGCTGTCGTTCTTCTTCGCCGCCTCTATCCCCTTGACGTAAAGGTCGCGCGCGGCCTTCGGTATCTTGCTGAGCGCCTCGGCGGTGCCCTTCGGCTTAAGGTTGATGGCGAGGTTGACGATGCGCTCGCCGACGGCCGACTCGCGGTCTATCGAGGCGCGCTCAATGGCGTCGTCGAAGTCCGGCGCGCCATTGACGATGACAGTGTATTGGCCGCCACGGATGCGGTTGAAGACGAAAGCGCCGTCCGCGTCCGTGCTCGTGCTCTGGTCGGGCGCGTCGGCGCTCTTGAGCGTGACCTTGAACCGCCTCTGGCTACCCGGTTCGGCGGGGAAATAGACACGGCCCTTGATGGTGTGCATGCCGTCGCCCGCGCCGGGGAGCCCGCGCGTGCTGCCGACGCCGCCCTGTGCCAAAGACGACGCGCTGTAGAAGAGGAGCAGGACGGGAAGTAAAAGGAGTGTGAACGGGCGGCGACTACTGCGGGGCGCACACCCTCGGCTGAGGGACATCTTCATGACCTCCAACTTTTATTGCCTCACGTTTGTAGAGGCGTGAACTGATTGCCCGGCCGGTCACAGCTCAGGAGTTACTTTTGACGCGCAGCTCTTTGATCGTCGCGCGGATGCGCGCTGCGGCCGGGGCCTTGGGGGCGAGCCGCAGGTATTTCTCCAACTCGTCGGCGGCGCGCTTGTGGTCGCCCCGCTGCCAGTAGATTCCGCCCAGGTAGTAGTGCGGCAGGGCCAACTCGTCGCCGGCGAGGACGAGCGTGCGCCGCAACTCACTCTCCGCCCCGTCGTAGTTGCGCAGACCGATGAGCGCTATCCCTAAGTACATGTGCGCCGCCCACGAGGTGTCGTTCTTCACCACGGCCTGGCGCAGATGCGCCTCGGCATCGGCGGTCTGCTTGGTTTCGAGCAGCACGACGCCGTAGTTCAGCCGCGGCATAAAGTCATCGGGCCTGAGCCTCAGCGCCGAGCGGAACGATTCCTTGGCCTTCTCGTAGTCGCCGAGCCTCATGTACTGCACGCCCAGCTCGTTCAGGGCGAGCGCGAATTCCGGGTAGTAGCTGATCGCGGCCCTTAACTGCTCGATGGCCTTTTTGGTGTCGCGCGCCTGGGCCGACTCCAGAGCCTTCTCGTAAAGCTCGACGGCGGGTTTAGGCACGCTGGCCAGCGCGGCGTTCAAGACCTGGCCGCGGGCCTCGCTGGCGGTCCCCTTCTTCGGCCGGAGGTTGACCATGACGTTGAAGGTGCGCGGGATGTTCATGCGCGCCTGGTCGGCGGCCGAGACGCTGCGGCTGCGCACGTTCAGTGTCTCTATCACGACCGACTCCCTGGCCGTCTCGTAATCCTCGCCGGCCTCCACGGTCACGAGGTAGGAGCCGGGGGCCATCGAGCCGAACGTGAAGGAACCGTTGGTGTCGGCCAGGACGGAAAGTCTCTCGGAGCTAGAGCTCTCCAGGGTGACTTTGACGGAGATGGCGTCCGAGCGCCGCCCCGAGGGGAAGTAAATGCGCCCCTGAATCTTGTTGACGCCGCCCGTGCCCGTCGGGTCCATCCCGCCCTGAGCGCGCGCCGGAGTCTGAGGCAGCAGAAATAAGATGATTAAGAAGAGAGCTTGAAGAAAGTAGCGACACGCGCGGCCGGTGACGGCCCGGGACTTAGGGAGAAACATTCCGCTAACTCCTTTCTCAGACGGTCAGTGGATCGCAATCGCAGCAGCTCGATTACCAATCAAGGAGGACAAGGGGTGGACAGAGCATATCACTAAAAAAGAATAGGGAGAAGCGCTTTTGAGTGCGCCCCTCCCTGCAAAGAACCTTCACGCGGCCTGCGCCCGTGGGCGTAGGCCGCGTGAAAGGAAGCCAGCTTAGAACTGGAATTTGACTCCCAGTCTCAGCGAAGACGGGAACTGGAAGATCGTGCCGCGCCCGTAGAACGGGTTCGGGAAACGGTTCGCCGGGATGTTGGCCACGCCCGGGATGCCGGAGTTGATCGAGAACGTCTGATCCAGGAGGATCGCGCGCTGGTTGTTGAAGACGTTGAACCAGTCAACCTGGAAGCGGAGCTGCTTGTTCTCGCCGAACTGAATCGGGTAGTAAGCATTCAGATCCAGGTTCCAGGTCGTCGGCGTGCGGGTGTCGCCCACCGAGTCAACCTCGTTCGGGAAGCCTGCCACGTCGATGGACGGGTCGGGAACCGGAACAATCGCCGTCCCGCGCGGGACGCCGAACCCTTCGTTGTTGCCGTAGACCGGGTGCGGAATCAACTGGTTGAAGGGGATGCCCGACTGGGCGCGGAACGAGCCGCCGATCAGGAGTTTGAACGGCGTGCGGTAGCTGCCGTCGAACTTGAACTGGTGCGGGCGGTCGTTCGGGAGCCGGCCGTAGAGATTCTGGAGCAGGCTGACGAGGTCGAACAAGGAAGTGATGTTCGGGTCAGACTGGCCGTTGTCGTTACGGAACAGGCCCTCGTAGTTACCGATGAGCGAAGAGTAGACGTACGAAGCGATGAACTGGTAGTTGTTCGTGAAACGCTTGTTCGCCGTGAACTCCAGCGCGCGGTAGTAGCGGCGGGCGCGGCCGAAGCAACCGATGGTCACGTCAGCGCAGGCCAACCTCTCCGTCTCGCTCTCGCCGGGGTTGAACAGGAAGTAGTGGTTGCCGTCGTCGAACGAGCCGTCCTCGATGACCGAGCCCTGGGAGCGGTAGATACCGCGGACGCCCACTGCCAGGTCTTGGAGGAACTCGTACTCGAAGCCGGTGGTCACTTCGTTGACGGTCTGCGGCTTCAGGTCGAAGTCGGCAGGCGTCGCCTCGCAGCCGAGGCAACCGAGGCCAGCGGCAGAGCCCTGGACGATGGTGGTGCCGGCGGCCGCGTTGAGGCGGTTGACGTTGGCGTTCCTGTCGAGCTGAATATCGTCGCCGCCCGCGCGAACGTTGATGTCGAGCGGAATCGGCGTCTCAAGGAAGCGCGCGAAGTTGACGAACACTTTACCCTTGCCGCGGCCCGTGAAGTCCCAGATCAGGCCGACGCGGGGCTGGGTGTTGTCCTTGAAGTCGTTGAGCTTCAGGTAAGACGAGGTCGTCCCGCTCGCCTGCTGGAAGTCCCAGCGCAGGCCGAAGTTGAACTGGACGTTCTTCGAGAGTTTGTAGTCGTCCTGAATGTAGAAGCTCTGGACCTTGGTGCTGGTCTCACCGTCGCCCGTGTTCAGCAGGAAGTCGCGGACGCGGACGCTCGAAAGGACGAGAATCGGCGAGCCGTTGATTAACTGCGTGGGCGTCAGCGCCGTCGTCGTGACGCTGGTGATGCCAGCGGGACCCTGACCGGCCGCGACGGCCTGGGCCAGGCGGTTTCTTAAAGCCGCCGCCGGGCAGAGCACGTTCGCCGCGTTGCCGGGGTTCACGATGCAGATGCCGAAGTTGTTGGTGACGCGGATGCCGCCCGGCATGTCGGTCGCCGGGAACGGAACGCCAGCCTCTTCGTGGAAGGGATCGCCGAACGTCCTGCCCGGGCCGCTCGAACGGGTGAAGATTTTGTAGATGTTGTCGTTGTACTCGAAACCGTACTTCACGGTGTGCCGCCCGACGATGTTCTGCAAGCGGGCCTGGAACTCCCAACGGTTACGGTCCTGGTCCGAGACGAGGCCGAAGCCCTGCCGGATGAAGCCGCGGTTAACGACGCCGCCGCGGCCGTCAACGTAGGCGAGGCGGATCAGGTTCGGGTCGCCGTTCAGGTGCGTATTCGGGCTCTCGAACGGGGTCACGACGGCGCCGTTGCGCAGGACCGCGAAGTTGTCCGCGACGAGCGACTGCGCGCCGGACGAAGCCTCGGGGATGGTGTTCGCGCGCTGAAAGTGCAGACCGAAGGCGAACTCACCGATCCAGGTCGGCGTGATGGACGAGTTCAGGCGCGCGGTGTAGTTGTGGCCGCCCGTCTGAATCTCGCCGCGGAAGCTGTTGAGGTCCTGGCCGAAGCCGGACGAGCCGAACAGGAACCCTTCCTGCTTGGTGAAGTCACCAAAGGTCGAGAAGGTGAACGTGTTCGACGTGTTGATACCCCAGGTCAGCTTGCCCGAGTAGAACGGCGTCGTGATCTTGTTGCTGTCTTCCTCGTGGAAGGTCTGGGTCAGGAAGTTGTTCTCGCGGCGCTGCGGGTTGAACGCGCCGAAGAACCAGAGCTTGTCCTTGATGATCGGGCCGCCGATGTCGAAGCCGGCGTCCACTTCCGAGAAGCCGTTCGGGGCCGAGCCCGTGAACGGGAAGTTCTTGGTCTCGCGGACCAGGCCCTTCGTCGTGAAGTAGGCAAATGCGTCGCCGCGAATCTCGTTGCTGCCAGACTTCGTGATGACGTTGAAGATGCCGCCCGTGGACTTGCCGTACTCAGCGCCGTAAGCGCCGGTCTTGATTTCCACTTCCTGGACGAACTCAAACGGCAGGTTCGCGCCCGAGCCGCCGAAGGCGGGGTCGGTCGTGTTGACGCCGTCGAGGATGTAGTTGTTCTCGGGACCGGAGGAGCCGGCGACCGAGGGGTCGCGGTCACGACCGGAAGCGTCGCGCAGACCCGAGCGGGCCACCGTCGGGGCAATCGTGTAGAGCGACTGCACGGTGCGCTGCGTCGGGAAGTTCGAGAACTGCTCGGTCGAGACGTTGGTGCCCGTGGTGTTGTTGGTCACGTCAACCGCGGCGCCCGAGGTGTCCGTGATGGTCACCGAGGCGCTCGTCCCTGCGATCTGCAACTGGACGTCCGCGGAACTGGTTCTCGAAAGATTGACTTCGACGTCACTCTTCGTGGCCTCGCCGAAGCCGGCCGTCGCGCCGACCGTAACGGTATATCTTCCCGGAGGAAGATTCAAAACTCTGTAATGTCCATCGTCATCCGTCGTGGTAGTCTGGGGGCTAATCAGATTAGACCCAGAGACGGTGACAGTGGCATTCGGCACGGTCCCGCCCTGAGGGTCGGTCACCGAGCCTTCAATCGAACCCGTCGTCGATGACTGTGCCAAAGCGGCGCCCGCAGTAAAGAGCGCCAGGCACAGAGTCAGCAACGACATGGTAAAGATTCGCATTTTCATGCTCACTATTCCTTTCTTGTTGTGCATCTCTCGTATGCTATGCATGCTGCTTCCTTATTCAGAGTGCCGCGGTTATCTAACTAAGGCGAGGGGACTGCGACTCCGTTACGGCCCGGCAGCATGAGTTTGGATTGTTAACCGTTGAGATTACTGAAATCCACATCACTTCCACATTTTTGCAACTCTTATGCCTTGCTCCCCACTGGAGGTCAATACACGGGAAATCTTAGGTTTAGCCTGAGGCGGAGCAGGGGAAATGGATTTTTGGTATCCAAAAAAATGGTCAGAATCCAGAAATCACAACTCTGAGGCGGGGAAAGCGGCGCGGCCGAGGGCTTCAATCTTGTCCGGCGGGCTCGCGCAGCTTCTTAATGGCTTCGCGGATGGCGTCGGCGTTCTTCGCGCCGGGGGTCTTGCGTAAATACTGCTCCAACTCGTCTGCGGCGCGCGCGCGGTCGCCCTTCTTCTCGTAGAGGCGCGCTAACTGGCGGTGTACCTCGCCAGACTTTTTGTTGCCCAGCGTGGCCGCGCGGCTGAGCGCCTTCTCCGCCTCGTCGAGGGCGAAGGCGCGCTCGTCCTTCGCCGCCTGCGAACGGTTTGCGTCAATCGCGGCGGCCTGCTCGATGAGGGCCGCGCCCTGCGAGAGCGGGTACTGCGGGTCCGTGGGATTCAGGCGCGCGGCCTCGGCGAAGATGCGCGCCGCGACGGCATACTTTCTCTGCTCCATCATGATGCGCGCGAAGAGGTCGTAGACGCGGTCGTCCTTCGGGTTGACGCGGCGCGCCTCGTCCAGGTGTTTGATGGCGTCGTCGAAGCGGCCGCCACGCGCGAACTCTGTGGCGAGGATGAAGCGCGCGTCGAAGTAGTCCGGGAAAATCCTGACCGCGTTCTCGTAGGCGGCGACGGCCTCCGAAGCCTTGTTCTCGCGCGCCAGTTTGATTCCGGCCTCGAAAGCCTCGCGCGCCGCGCGCGGGACATCCTGCACGAAGTTGAGCCCAGCGCGCGGCGGGCGCACGCCGCCCTTCGCCGTCAGCATGATCTCGACCGTGCGCGTCTCGCCCATCGAGTTCCCGCTCGGCACCGTGATGAACTGGACGCTCTCGCTCGCCAGGTTGTAGTCGGCCGCGGAGACGATGACGACGTAGCTCGTATCCATCAGCCCGGAGAAGGCGAAGTCGCCCTCGTTGTTGCTGACGGTCTGATCCACCATCGCGCCGTTGAGTTCGAGCGAGACGGACGCGCGCGGGATATTCGCGCCGGCCGAGTTGCGGACCTTGCCGCGGATGACGTGGCCCTGCCCCAGCACGGTCGCGGCGGAGCAGCACAGGAGGAAGAGGAAGAGGAGGGCGCGGCGGGCTGTCATTTCACTTAATCCTCTGAAGAGGCGGAGGCGCAGATTTACGGCCGCCGCGGCTAAAAAAATTAGGTGGAGCCCTGCGACTCGCAAGGGCCCCACCCATCAAGCAGTCAGGTCGGAAGTCGAGGCTCTGTTAGAACCTCAGCTTCAGGCCGAACTGGAAAGCGCGGGGGCCGCCCGTCCCGAACACACTGGTCGTGCGCTCGGATGGGGCGATGGGATTGCCGCCATCCCCCTCGGGGTTCAGGGTGAAGGCGGTCGCGCCGCCGGTCGTCAGGTTGGCGACGTTGAAGAGGTTGAAGACCTCGCCGATGACGTCGAGCTTGACGTTCTCGCTGAAGCTGAACGTCTTGGTGACGCGGATGTCCTGCGAGATGAGCGAGTCGCTGCCGATGAGCGTGTCGGCGGGGACGTGGTTCAGACGCAGGAGCGGGTCGTGGAAGAAGAAGTTCGGGTCCGAGGCGTCGCCGGCGTCGCAGCGCTCGGTCGGGTCAGCCTCGCACGGCTCGCCCAGATTCGGGATGCTCGCGTTGTAGGCGTCGATGACCGCGTTCAAGTCCGCCACGCTCCTGATGTCGCGCCCCAGCGAGCCCTCGCCAGTGCCGGGCAGGTAAGACTGGAACGTGCCCGTCCTGGAGAGGTCTGCGAAGGCCGGCAGGAAGACGCTGAAGGGCTGACCGCTGAAGGCCGTCGAGATCATCGAGACCTGCCAGCCGCCGAGCACGTTGCGCTTGAACGAGTCACTGCTCTTGCGGAAGAACGGCAGCTCGTAGATGGCGCTGACGACGAAGCGGTGCGTGCGGTCGAGCCCCGCCGGCCCGAACTCCTTGCGCAGGTTGTTCAGATCGGTGACGGTCGCGCCGAGGCCGAGCGCGTCACCGCCGAACGCCTTGAAGCGGGAGAGCGCGTAGCTGGCCGTCATCTGGAAGCCGTTCGAGAAGCGGCGGTCCAGACGCACGAGCAGCGCCTTGTAGGTCGAGAAGCCGGACGAGTCGGCGTACGGCACAGAGTTCGGGAAGGCCGTCTTCGGCCCGCCGACGAGTGAGAAGAAGTGGTTGACGTCGTAGGTGATGACCTCGTGAACGCCCTTGCGGTAGTTGAAGTCGGCCTGCAAGAGCATCTTCCAGGGCAGCTCGCGCTGGACGCCGATGCTGTACTGGATCGAGTAGGGTACCTGGAACTCGGTCGAGAAGAGCGGCCCCGAGGGGGCGAGCCCCAAGTCGTTCTCGCACTCGATGCCGGTCGGGAACGCACAAGTCGCGATGCTGGCCTCGACATTGGCGCGCACGGCCGGGAAGAGCGCCAGCGCCTGCGCGAGAGTCAGGAAGCCGCTCGCGGAAGCGGGGGTGGCCCCGAACTGGCCGTTGCCGCCCGGCAGCAGCGGGCTTCTCAGGTCGTTGCCGATGAGGAATAGTTCCGCTCCCGGCGGGCCGAGGTCGGCGCGCTCGAAGAGGCGCAGGTTGTCAATCGTGTTGTCGTAGTACATACCGACTCCGCCGCGCACGACCGTCTTGCCGTTGCCGGCGACATCCCACGCGAACCCGACGCGCGGCGCGAAGTTGTTGGTGTCTTTCGGGCTCGGGGCCGTGCCCTTGCCGAAAAGCGGGGCGATGACATCGGGGTGGCCGAGGTCGTGGTTCCAGAGGTTCGAGTCAACGCGGTAGGAGAGGCCGTAGTTGAACGTGAAGTTGCTCTTAATCTTCCACGAGTCGTTGAAGTAGACCTGAAGGCGGTGGTTGCGCGTGTCTTCGCCGCCATTGAACGGCAGGATGTCCGTGCCGATGCCCATCGAGATGTCGCGCACGGGGTAGGCGAGGAACTCGGCCTCGGTCGTCGGGATCGCGAGCCCCGGCGTCGCCGGGTCGAAGAGGCGGATGCGCGCCGGCTTGGCGAAGGCGAACTGCCCGTTGATGGAGGTCAGCTCGTAGTTGGCCCCGAAGCGCCAGGTGTGGTCGCCCCAGACCTTCGTCAGGTCGTCGCGCAGTTGGTAGCGCTCCTGGAAGGTGGTCTGCGGCGTGATGTAGTTGGTCCCGGACTTCCAGAGCTGCGAGCCGAGGAGGCGGATTTCGGGCACGCCCTCGGTCGCCGGCAGGATGACGTTGGAGAAGTCCACGAAGCTGAAGACGAAGTTGTTCGAGAGCGTCGGGTTGAAGGCGTGCGTCACGCCTGACACGAAGCTGTGCGAACGGTTCGTCACGATCTGGTCGTTCGACTGGAAGATGCCAGAGGCAGACTCGCGCGGCACGATGCCGGAGCCGGGCGCGAACGGCACCTGCTGCGCGTTGTCGTCGAACGAGTAGCGGAAGTTGACGTTCGTGTTGCTGCTGACGACCCAGTCTATCTTGCCCGTGACCAGCTTCTCGTCGAAGGGGTTCGGCGTGAAGCCGGCGAACGTCGCCCCCTCTGGCGGGTTGTGCAGCGCCGACCCGTCCTGGTTGTTCTGCTCGTAGTTGAAAAAGAAGAAGAGTTTGTCTCTCATGATCGGGCCGCCGATGGTCCCGCCGAACTGTTGGCGGTCGAACGGAATCTTGTCGGAGCGCGCCGCCTCAGGGATGCCGTTGGCCGCGTCCAGGCGCGAGAGCGCGGGGAAGGCCGCCCACTTGTCGTCGCGCGCGTAGATGTAGGCGTTGCCGTGGAACTGGTTCGAGCCAGAGCGCGAGATGATGTTGACGGAGCCGGTGGCCGAGGCCCCGGTCGAGAGGTCATAGTTGGAGATGCCGAGCTGGAACTCCTGCACGATCTCCTGCGAGAAGTTCTGGACGGTCGTGCCGACAACGTTGTCCACGACCGAGCCGCCGTCAACGGCGATCTGTGCGGAGCGGCCCGCCTGGCCGGCGACCGAGACGCCCGTGTAGTTGGCCTTCGTCGGGTCGAAGCTCCCGCCCTCGACCTTTTCGACGCCGGGCTGGAGTTGTGCCAGGTCCAGGAAGTTGCGCCCGTTCAAGGGGAGGTTCTGAATTTGGACGGTGTTGACCACGCCCGCGACCGTGTTGTCTGTACGGTCTATCTGGGCCTCGCCGCCGCCCGTCACTGTCACCGTCTCGCTGGCGACGCCGATCTCCAGGCTGACATCCTGCGGCGTGGTGCGGCCGACCTCGACCTTCACGTCGGAGACGACAGTCTGCTTGAAGTTGGCGCCGCCGACGCGGACCTCGTAGGTGCCTGGCGGGAGTTGCGTGATGCGGTACTGCCCGTCGTCGTTGGTCGTGACGGTACGGGTCAGCTTGGTGGCCGTGTTGACGGCCGCCACTTCCGCGCCCTGGACGATGGCCTGCTGCGGGTCGCGAACCGTGCCTTCGATTGAGCCGGTGGGCTCCTGGGCGAAAGCGACGAGGGAAAGACTGAGGACGAGGAGCACTTGCGTGGAGAAACTCAGCAGCCACCTCCAGTGGCTGCCTCTCACATGAACCTTCATGAGACGTTCCTTTCTGCTAACTTTTTTAGTTAGGCTGGCGTCATTTCTGCAAAGACCTGAATCTCGTTGGAGAGACATCTATCGAAGGGACAGTCTCGACGGCAGGCTCGTTTCACCACGTCGAGACGAAGGCTGAGAAACCCCGTGATGCCCTCGGTCGGCTGCAACTCCCATGCCCGCAACGCGGCCCCTGAGAGAACCCCTTTATTTATTGGCCTTGGTCGCCGCTGCAAAGAAGCTACGGCCGCTCGGTTAATCCGAAAAAATGAATTACATCCAGAAATTCAAACGCCCGTAGCTCTCAAGGTCATCTGTGCTAGACTCAGGCGAACCCACGCGCCTGCCCTGTGAGGACGGGCGCGTCGGGTTCGTTCATCAAACTCGCAAGCGAAGTGGAGCCGGCCAGGTGTCCGAACGCATCTACCGCGACCCTGTTCACAACATCATCCGCCTCAGGACGGACACGGACGAGGGCCGGCTGCTGGTCAGCCTGATAGACGCGCCCGAGTTCCAACGCCTGCGCCGCATCAAGCAACTGGGCCTCGCGCTCTTCACCTACCAGGGAGCCGAGCACTCGCGCTTCACGCACTCGCTCGGCGTGCTCCACCTGATGACGCGCGTCCTGGACCGCCTCGGTGAGAACTACGAAATCGCGGCCGCGGATCGCGCGGCGGCCTGCGCGGCGGCGCTCTTGCACGACATCGGCCACGGCTCCTTCTCGCACGTCATGGAGAAGGTCCTCGGCTTTCACCACGAGGCATGGACCGTGCGCGCCGTCATGAGCGAAGAGACGGAGGTCGGGCAGCTCCTGCGCTCCTTCTCGCCTGAGTTACCGGAGCGCGTCGCGTCCATCATCGAAGGAAAGTTTCAGCCGGCCGCGCTCGCGCAACTCGTCTCCTCGCAGCTAGACGTTGACCGCATGGACTATCTTTTGCGCGACTCGCTGATGACGGGCGCGAAGTACGGCATCTACGATCTCGAATGGGTCATCAACGCGCTTCAGATTGACGAGGAGAACGACCGCATCTTTGTGGCCGCGCGCGGCCTCTACGCCGTCGAGGAATATTTGCAGGCGCGCTACTACATGTTCCGCCAGGTCTACTTTCATAGAACCTTGCGCTCGGCGGAGGCCGTGTTGCGCTCGGTCCTGCGCCGAGCGCTCGCGCTCCTTGAGGAAGGGCGCGAGGTTTGGTGCGCGCCGGGCACGGCTTTCGAGAAGGTGCTGCGCCGCCGGCCGCTCACGCTCGACGAGCATCTAGAGATAGACGACTCGGACGTGCTCTTTCACATCAAGCAGTGGCAGCGGAGCGACGACCCTGTGTTGAGCGACCTGAGCCGCCGCTTCACAGGCCGCAAGCTCTTCAAGGCCATCGACCTGGACATGCCGGAGAATGAACGCGCGGACTTTCTGGCGGCGGCGCGCGACGAGGTGTCGCGCGCAGGCTACGAGCCCGATTACTACTTCATAGAGGACCACGCGGGCGACGTGCCTTATTACAACTACTACACGGCGGCCGGGGCCGAGCCGAAAGCGCGCATCTACGTCGAGGACGGCTACGCGCGCCCCGTCGTCCGCGAGATCAGCGAGGTCAGCGAAGCCGTGCGCGGCCTCCAACGCTACCAGCTCAACCGCGTCTGCTTCCCGCCCGAAGTCAAAGAGCAGGTCTACAGGCTCTACCACGAAGAGCGCCAGGCCACGGGCGGAAGGCAGTAGACGAGAGAGGCTGTCGATTCGATGCTCAAGCCTCGCCATCTTCTTCTAGCTTCTATCGCCTGCGCGCTTCTTCCGTTGAGCGCCGCGGCGCAGGCGAGGGTGCGCGTGGCCGTGCTCGATTTCGGGGGGACGGAGACGGGCGTGCGTGCGTCTGAAAAATTGTCGCGCGCTTTAGCGTCCGAGCAAGGCTTGTCGCTGGCCGACCGTGAAGAGAGCCGAACCGCGGCGCGGGGCGCGGGCTACGCGGGCTCGCTCAACATGACGCTCGACGAGGCGCGCGACCTCGGCGGGGCGCTCGGCTCTGACTTCTACTTGACGGGCGACGCGCAGACGCTGCGCCGCTCGCCCTCAACGGGGCCGCACTACTTCGAGGCTTACGCCTCTATCTTCGTCGTCAGCTCGCGCACGGGCCGGCTCGTCATGTGGGACCGTCCGAGCTTCGAGGCGGCCTCGCCCGAAGCGGCCGAAAAAACTCTGCTCGAAGAATTGGGCCAGAGGGCCGCGCGCTACGCCGAAGCGATTCGCCGGGCGCGCGAGTCTGAATCGAGCGAGCGCGCGCAGGCGATTGAGCGCATAGGCGCATCGCTCCCCGTCATCGAAGACGCGCCGGACGACGAGGCCGCGGCCGCGCGCGCGGGCCTGCGCCTGCCGCAACCCTACCGCCGCCTGCGGCCCGCCTACACGGACGAGGCCGCGCGCGCGGAGGCCGAGGCGACCGTGGACGTGAAGCTTGAGATTGACGAGGGCGGAGAAGTCGCGCGCGTCGAGGTCGTGCGCTGGGCAGGCTTCGGCCTGGACGATGCGACCGTGGCGACCGCGCGCCAGCTACACTTCACGCCGGCCCGCCTGAACGGCGCTCCCGTTCCCGTCCGCGTCCTCCTGCGCTATAATTTCCGCAAGCCCGCGAAATGAATGCAAAATTAAAAATTAAAAATGCAAAAAGGAAGACGAAAGGCGCGCTTCTCGTCCTCACTTTTGCATTTTTAATTTTTAATTTTGCATTCTTACTCTCAGCGGAGACGAAGAACAGCTCAACGGACGAGGCTCCGCTCGCCGTCTTCGACGACGTGTGGGAGACGGTGCGCGACCGCTACTACGACCCGGAGTTTCACGGCGTCGATTGGGAAGCGACGCGCGAGAAGTTTCGCCCGCTGGCTGCGCGCGCGCAGAGCACCAGAGAGCTGTACGGCGTGCTGCGCCGGATGCTCAGCTCGCTGCGCGACCCGCACACGCGCGTCTTCGCGCCCGACGAAAAATTCGACTGGCGGCGGCCGCGCTTCATAGGCGTCGGGTTGAGCGTGCGTGAGGTCGGCGGCCTGCCCGTCGTCGCGGCGGTCGAGCGCGGGTCAGAGGCAGAGCGCGCTGGCTTGCGTGCGGGCGATGTCGTCGCGGCCGTTGACGACGAGCCGGCGCTGGAGCTGTTCGCGCGCCGCCTGAAGGAGCAGGCCGCCTCAGGCGACACAGCCTCCACGCGCTTTCAGGTCATGGCCCGATTGTTCGAGGGGCCGCACGGCTCCACCGTCAGCGTCCGCTGGCTCGGCGCGGACGGGCGCGAACGCACGACGAGACTGCGCCGCGAGTGGCGCGAGCGCGACTCAAGCTTGCGCGTGCGGCGCGTGCGCGGCGGCGAGATAGGCGTCGTCGAGTTCGACATCTTCACGGAAGATGTCGCGGCCGCGTTGGTGCGCGCGCTCGACCGCGAGCTGCGCGGCGTGCGCGGCCTGGTCGTGGACCTGCGCTACAACGGCGGGGGCGAGACGGAAGCGATGACGGAGGTCGCCTCGGCCTTCCTGCCCGCGGGCCGCAGCCTCGGCCGCTTCACAGATCGCCGCGGTCGCTTGCAGTTCGAGCCGCACACGCGCGCCGCGCTGCTCTTCGCCCCCGACCGCATCAAGACCTTCCGCGGCCCCGTCATCATTCTCACCTCGGAGCGCACGTCGAGCGCGGCGGAAATCTTCGTCGCGGCCTTGAAGGAGGCGGGCCGCGCAACCACCGTCGGCCAGAGCACCTGCGGCTGTGTCCTCGCCATCCGCCGCCAGCACGCGCTGCCAGACGGCGGCGAACTATCTGTGAGCGAGATGGACTACCAGACGGCCGCCGGCTTGCGCCTCGAAGGGGCCGGCCTCGTCCCGGACGAGCTGGTCACGCTCGACCGCCAAGACCTGCGCGCCCGCCGTGACCGCGCCTTCGAGCGCGCCGTCGAACGCCTTCGCCCAGACCAGCCGTGAGCGGCGCAAGAACCGCCCGGCACGTTCATTCTTACGGTGTCATTTGCATTCCCGGAACCTGCCTGGGCCTCTCGCGTGGTAGCAAAAGAGGTTTCAGGCGCGCGTCCCCCGTTCGGCAGAGCAACTTTCAGAAAGGAGACTTCGATGCGATTAGAAAAGCACATTCACGGCTTTGTGGTCTTCGTCATCATTCTTACAGGCATCATCAGCGTCTACGAATACTTCAAGGGGCCGTTCCCAAGTAAAGCCGCCCGCGCCGAGTCCGTGACCTACGAAGCGCAGCCTCTGGACTACGACGTGCGGCTGGTCTCGCTGGACTTCATCAACGGCCAGACCTACACGACGCTCTCTCTCAAGCTCCGGCCGGGCCAGCCAGCCCCGGAGAAGATTCTGGTCAAAACTCGTTTCTACGTGCCGGGCGGGGCGGAAAATCAGGAATGGACGAGCCTGGTCGGGATTTCCAGACCGTCCGCTACGGGCGACCGTGTCGAAGTGACGGCCACTTCGACGTGCTACTGGTGCGACCGGCCCGGCACGCCGAAGGCGGGGTATTTCGCAGACGTTTACGTCTCGGCCCAGTATGAAGGGAAAACTTACCCGCTGGATTCATTCGACATTCCCTTCGAGGCCATGGTTCCCGTCGTCGTTCAGGCCGAGCGCAAGACTAGGCGCTGAACGCAAGTTCCGCCGCCCTTCTCCATTCAAGACGGCGTGAAGGTTGAACAGCCACCCGGCCAGACACCGCTGCTGCTCCCCGGCCCCTCCGGGCGCAGGGCGGTGTCTGGCCGGGTTAATTTTCGTCTGCGCCATTCGTGCGCCGGAGGACACTAGCGATGCGGAAGAATCACTCTATATTAAAAGGACTGCGCTGGGGCGGCAGGAGCCAGCTTCTCGTGGCCCTCACGGTCGCGGCCGCGCTCTTTCTCTCGTCGTGTGTGAAGGAGCGGCAAGGCAGCGGCGATGTTGGGCGCAATAAGCAGGCCGGGAGCTATGCGAACACCGCCGACGGGACCGTCTCCACCACCGTCGCGCCGCAGCCGATGGGCTCGCCCCTGGACAAGGCCGAGGAGCAGGTCGGCGCCACGGAGCAGTACAGCCACATCGACGAGAACCCTTTTCTGGAAGTCGCGCGCGCGCCGCTCTCGACCTTCTCGATTGACGTGGACACGGCCTCCTACAGCAACACGCGCCGCTTCCTCAAGGACGGCCAGCTCCCGCCGAAGGACGCCGTCCGCATCGAAGAGTTAATCAACTACTTCGCTTACGACTACCCGCAGCCCGTCGGCGAGGCCCCCTTCTCCGTCACGGCCGAAATCTCCGAAGCGCCCTGGAACCCACAGCACCGCCTCGTCCACATCGGCCTCCAAGGCAAGCGCATCCCCGTTGCCGACATGCCGCCCGCCAACCTCGTCTTCCTGCTGGATGTCTCCGGCTCCATGAACGACCCGCGCAAGCTCCCGCTCGTCAAGTCGGCGATGAAGACGCTGGCCGAACAACTCACCGAGCGCGACCGCGTGGCGATGGTCGTCTACGCTGGCTCAAGCGGCCTCGTCCTGCCCTCGACTTCGGGCGACCGCAAGGGCGAGATTCTTTCCGCGATTGACCACCTCGAAGCGGGCGGCTCGACCAACGGCGGCGAAGGCATCGAGCTGGCCTACAAGATCGCGCAGGAGAACTTTATCCGCGGCGGCGTCAACCGCGTCATCCTTGCCACGGACGGCGACTTCAACGTCGGCGTCACCAGCGATGGCGACCTCGTCCGCCTCATAGAGGAGAAGCGCCAGGGCGGCGTCTTCCTCTCCGTCTTAGGTTTTGGCACAGGCAACGTCAAAGACTCTACGATGGAGAAGCTCGCCGACAAGGGCAACGGCAACTACGCCTACATAGACTCGCTTAATGAGGCGCGCAAAGTCCTCGGCGAACAGATCGGCGGCACGCTCTTCACCATCGCCAAGGACGTGAAGATTCAGGTCGAGTTCAACCCGAAGCAGGCTGCGGCCTATCGCCTGATAGGCTACGAGAACCGCATCTTGCGCGACCGCGACTTTAACGACGACACGAAGGACGCGGGCGAGATCGGCGCGGGTCACACCGTCACGGCGCTCTACGAAGTCGTCCCCTTCGGGCAGAAGTTCGAGAACCCCGGCGTGGACCCTCTGAAATACCAGGAGCCCGTCAAGCCGTCCGAGATGGCGAACAGCAACGAGCTGATGACGGTCAAGCTGCGCTACAAGGAGCCTGCGCAAGACCAGAGCAAGCTCGTCAGCGTCAGCCTCGCGGACTCCAGGACGAAACTCACCGCGGCGTCCGAGAACTTCAAGTTCGCCTCGGCGGTCGCGGCCTTCGGGATGCTCTTGAGGGAGTCGAAGTACAAGGCGGACGCCAGCTACAACGAAGTCCTGCAACTGGCGCGCTCGTCGGTCGGCGCGGACCCGCAGGGCTACAGGTCCGAGTTTATCCAACTGGTCGAGACGGCCCGCGACCTCTCCTCGCGCCGCGCCTCTAGAGACTAGCGGATTGCGGAATGCGGATTGAAAAGAAAGCACTCAACCCTTTGCGCCTTTGGTTTTTCTTTATTTGCGCCTTTGCGAGAACGGCTGTTTCGCGCAAAGACGCTAAGGGAAAACTTAAGGCGCAAAGGCTTGAATCTGTCTCCCAATCCGCAATCCGAAATCCGCATTCCGCAATCATAAATCACTCTTGAGCGCCGTAGTCTTTGAGTAACGCGACGACCGCGTCGCGGCTGGACTCTTCGGCGAGCATGAGGGCCGTCTTGCCGTCGTTGTCTCTCCGGCTCGTGTCGGCTCCGGCCCAGAGCAGCTCTTTCACGTTATCAAGGTAGCCCGCGTCGGCGGCGATCATCAGCGGCGTCCGGCCCCTCTTGTTCCTGCCGTTAACTCTGACCCCCGCGTTGAGCAGCGCGCGCACGACCTCGCTCTTCTCCACGCCGGCCACGGCGTGAAGGGCCGAATTCCCTTCCTCGTCTCTGAGGTTGACCTTCGCGCCGGCGGCGACCAAGGCTCCTATGATCTCGGGCGTGGCGTCCTCGTCAACACTCAGCAGGGGCGTGCGCCCGCCGGGCCGCCGGACGTTGGGGTCCGCCCCGGCCTGTATCAGCGCCTGCACGAATTCGAGCTTCCCGGTGGCGACCGCCTCCCCCAGCGCCGTCCTCCCCACGCCATCGTCAACCGCGTTCACTTCAGCGCCTGAGGCCAGCAACCGCTTCAACGCGTCCATGTCATCTTCCCAGATGGCCTGCACGAGGTGCGTCATCGGCGAGACGACGATGACCACCCCGGTGATCCCGCCGACCTCCAGCGACACGTCAATGCGCCTCTGCGAGCCGGACACGAAGACCAGCTCAGTCTGCTCGTTCGTCAGGAAATTCTCCGCCCCGATACGCAGCGTGTAGGTCCCAGGCTCCACCTCCGGGAATTGATAAGAGCCGTCGGCGTCCGTCATCACAGACTGCTCCTGCCCCGTGGCCTGGTTGATCAGCACGACCGTCGCGTTGGGGATGGCCGCCTGCTGCGGGTCGTAGACGGTCCCTACGAGCGACGCCGGCAGCTTGCCCGCGGTGGGGTTGATTAACATTCGACCGAGCGTCACATGTTGAATCGCGGCCGGGCGCTCGCCGCCCGCGGGTCGCGCCGTCTGGGCGGCGACCGATTGGGCCAAACTGAGCGACGCGGTGAAGGCCCCCGCGGCGATGCGCGACAGGCGGCGCTTGATCTGCGTCAAGGGCTCTGCGCGCTCGGCCGTCTTAAGAGTTCCGTCCGGGCGCTTCTGATATCTGACGCAGAGGTTGCCCCCTGAGGCCGCGACTAACTTTCTGACATCATTCCTGGTGATCTTCGAGAGGTCGTGGACGTGCTTGCTGCAATGCTTGCAGAAGCGCACCTGCTCGTCGCCCGCCATCTCGTCCCAGTCGGCTGAACAGGGCGAAGCGACGTGAATGCGATCGAGCACAGCAATCCGTTTAGGCATGGCGGTCTCCTTCACTAAATAGGTAGGTAGGATTTGAGGGGAGACGAGAACGCCGGAAGGCCCCGAGGGCCTTGCCATCATCAACAACCGCGGCCGCCTTGCGAGGGACGGCGCGCCTTGCGGTTTGGGCCTGAGACGAAACTGGCGCGCATGATGGTTGTCCGGGGGTTTAAAAATTTCCGCCGCGCCCATGATATGATTTCGCGCAGTATGCTCTACCTCTCTCAAGTCTTGAACCGGCCCATCCGCGATCTGGACGGCGAGCGCGTGGCGACCATCAAGGACGTTATCGTCAGGCTCGGCGAGGAAGACCACCCGCCCGTGACCGGCTTCGTCGCGCGCTACAGGCGGCGCGACTTCTTCCTCCCGCGCTGGCGCATGGCCGAGTTCGGCGAGCACGGCGCGCGGCTCATCTCGGACATCCTCGACCTCAGGCCCTTCGCGCGGCGCGAGGGCGAAGTCTTGCTGGCGCGCGACGTGCTCGACAAGCAGTTGATCGACGTGGACGGCAAGCGCGTCGTGCGCGTCAACGACGTGCAGTTGATCGAGGCCGGCGGCGAGTTTCGCGTGACGGGCGCGGACGTGAGCCTGCAAGGGCTGTGGCGACGGCTGATGCCCGCCGGCTTCGTCGGCTCCGGCCGCCCCGTCGAGGTCATAGACTGGGCCGACGTGGGCTACCTGGCGACCGACGCCGCGACCGTGCAGCTCAAATCTTCGAGCGACAAATTGGCCCGGCTCCACCCGGTCGAGATCGCGCGTCTCGCAGAGGCTCTCTCCTACCACCACGGCTCGGAGATTGTGGAATCGCTCGACGACGAGACGGCCGCGGAGATGCTCGAAGAGATGTCGGCCGAAGACCAGGCGCGCATCATCGGCGAGATGGACGAGGAGCGCGCGGCAGACATTCTCGAATGGATGTCGCCGGACGAGGCCGCGGACGTGCTGGGCGACTTGCCGGAAGAGAAGGCCGAGGACTTGCTCAACCGCATGGAGGGCGAGGAGCAGGCGGACGTGGCGGAGCTGCTGCCCTACGATGACGACACGGCGGGCGGCTTGATGACGACCGAGTTCGTGACGCTGCCACGCGCGCTCACGGTGGGCGAGGCGCTGGCCCGCTTACGCGAGATGGCCGAGACGCCGAACATGATCTACTACCTCTACGTCGTGGAGGAGGAGAACTCCTGGAAGCTCTGCGGCGTGATCGCGCTCCGCAGTCTGATTCTGGCCCCGCCGGATTACCCGCTCGAAGCTGTAATGCGCGACGAATTCCAGACCGCGCACGCCGACGACTCGGCGCGCGAGGTGGCCGAGAAGATAGCCGAATACAACCTGCTCGCCCTGCCCGTCGTTGACGAGGTCGGCGACATCCTCGGCATCATCACCGTGGACGACGCGATGGAGATGTTGCTCCCGAAGGGCTGGCGCCATCGCCTGCCCAGATTGTTCGCTTAACATCAAGCGCAGGTTTTCAGCCCCTCCGGGGCTATGGCTTCGCGTTGCTAATCAGCACGGCGTCCCGTATCAGGAGGCCGCGGGCGACGGCGAGCTGGCGGCCGTCGCGCGACCAGTCGAAGGCCGCGATGATGTGCTCTTTGAAGTCCGTCACTTGAACAGGCTTGCCGCCTTCGACGGGCTGGCTCCAGATGTTGCTGACGTTGTTCGTGATGACCGTGTAGAGGAGCGAGCGCCCGTCGCGCGACCACTGAAGGATGGTCCGCGCGCCGCCGAGGCCCGGCGGAATCTCGAACGTCCTGACCGGCTCGCCGCCCTCGAACGGGATAATCCCTATCCGGTTGGGCGGCGCGTCGGGCGCGCTCGCCTCCGTGAAGAGGTAGGCTATCTGGCGGCCGTCGGGCGAGACGGCCGGGTTGACGCCTTCCCTGTTCAACTCCACGACTGCCCCGCCGCCGATGTGTACTCTGCGAAGCATCAGCCTGGCGGCAGACTCCAGCGACGAGTAGACGACCCACTGTCCGTCGGGCGTGACTGCGGGCAGGAACTCCGCCTGGCCGTCTGTCAGTTGTCGAGGGTCGCTGCCGTCTAGGTTCATGCGCCAGACGTTGCGCGTGCCCGCGCGGCCGGAGGTGAAAACGACGTAGCGACCGTTCGGGGTGACCACCGGGTTGTGGTTGAGGCCCGAACTGGTGGCGGTCAGTTGCTTTCGGTTGCTCCCGTCCGCGTTCATGATCCAGATGTCACTCTCCTTGCCGGTGGCGGTGACGAAGACTATCCGCCCGTCCGGCGTCCACGAAACGCCCTCGTTACCTCCCAGGTAGCCGACGTTGCCGATGGGCAATTGTCGCGCGTCGTCGCCTGCCACA
Organism: uncultured Acidobacteriota bacterium; assembly: GCA_963848875.1. Lineage (GTDB taxonomy): Bacteria > Acidobacteriota > Blastocatellia > Pyrinomonadales > Pyrinomonadaceae > QHXM01. The sequence continues at coordinate 186,120 of CAWKFJ010000003.1, read as the reverse complement.
ATCCAGAAGTTGATGATGCCGCTCGTCTGCACAGTCATCAGCCGGCTCGCGTCCGCCGAGAGGCTGATGGCGCGGTAGAAGCTGAGGTCGTTGGTGACCTTGCGCGTCTCGCCGTCCGGGTAAGAGAGGAGCCAGAGTTGTGGCACAGTGGAGTTCTGGTTCCGCGCGTTCATCAGCAGCCCCGTCATGTCCGGGAGCCACTCGACGCGCGCGAGCAGGGGCCACGTCTCCTTTGTCAAGACCTGCTCGCGCCCGTCCGACGCGTCGAAGAGATGGACGCGCCCTTCGTTCCTCGTGTTCGTCACGGCGCAGGCTATGAGCCGCCCGTCGGGCGACCACGAAGGGCCTGTGAAGAAGATAGGGAAGAAGACTTCGGGGAGCTTGCGTGCGGCGAGCTGGCGCACGTTGCCGCCGTCCGCGTTCGCGATGAAGAGGCCGCTCTCGCCGCGAACGGGGTAGTCGCCGCGCACGAAGGCGAAGCGCTTGCCGTCGGGCGAGAAACTGACGGGGCAGTCTATCCCAGACATCACCTTGATGGGCGTGCCGCCGAGCACAGGGACGCGGTAGAGCGTGCCCGCGTCGTTGGCCTTGATGACGTAGTAAAGCTCGCTCCCGTCGCGCGAGAAGGTGACGCCAAAGTAGCCGCCGGGCGCGGGCGCTATGATCTCTGTGTCGTTGGCGGCGCTCGTCTGCCTGAGCCAGAGGCTCTGCCGTCCCGCGTCGCTCAGGACGTAGACGAAATATTTTCCGTCGGGCGAGATGGCCGCCTGCGTCGCCTTGCCGTGGTTGGTCAGGCGCGTGATGCTCACGTCCCTGAAATGCACGGCCCTTTGGTTCTCTCGCGGGAGGAGTTTGTAAAGCGCGACGCCGGCCAGCGCCAGCACGAGCGCGCCGAGCGCCGCGTAGACGAACGCACGCCGCCTCACACTGCGCGGCGCGGCCGTGGGAGTTTGCGCCTCTTTGATTTCGTCTGTCCTGGCGGCGACGGCCGCTTCGTTAGTCGTGGCGCCTGTCTGCGGCGGCCCACTCCTGCTGACCGTTGACACGGGCGCGCGCCCTAGCTTGGCCTCGAACTCTAAATCCTGTTTGACGGCGCGCAGGTCGCCGAGCAGCTCGCGGGCCGTCTGGTAACGCTCCCCGCGGTCCTTGCGGAGCGCCTTTCTCACGATCCAATCCAACTCGGCCGGGAACTCTCCCTCAGGCGCGCCGAGCAGCGGCGGCTCGCGCTCCAGAATCGAGACGGTCACGTCCGCGGTCGTCGCCCCCTCAAACGGCGCGCGCCCCGCGAGCATCTCGTAGAGCACGACTCCCAGACTCCAGATGTCCGTACGCGCGTCCGTCTCAAGCCCCCGCGCCTGCTCTGGCGACATGTAATGCGCCGTGCCCATCACGACGCCCGGCGACGTGCCCCCGAGCATCGCGGTCGTCGCTTCCGGGTCCGAGACGCGCCCGCCCTTCGTTCCCACGAGCTTGGCGAGGCCGAAGTCCAGGACTTTGACGTAGCCATCCCGGCGCAGCATGACGTTCTCTGGTTTAACGTCGCGGTGGACGATGCCGGCCTCGTGCGCGGCGGCGAGCGCAGAGGCCGCTTGGAGCGCGATGTCCAGGGCTTCGCCCAGGTCCAGCGGGCCGTCCGCGAGCCTGTGGCGCAGCGTCTGGCCCTCTATCAATTCGGTGGCGATGAAGCGGCGGCCAGCCTGCTCGCCGATCTCGTGTATGGTGACGATGTTCGGGTGGTTGAGCGCGGAGGCGGCGCGCGCCTCCTGCTGGAAGCGGCGCAGGCGGTCAGCGTCGTGCGTGAAAGAGTCCGGCAGCAGCTTGAGCGCGATCTTGCGCCCGAGCGAAATGTCTTCGGCCAGGTAAACTTCCCCCATGCCGCCCGCGCCGAGTTCCGACAGGATTTTGTAGCGGCCGATTTTTTGGCCCACGGGCGACCGCGCGGCCGTTCGTCCCGCGCCGACAAGCCAGGGGGCTGCGACCTCGTAGGCCGGCGAGTCTATAAAGCTGCCCTCGCTCTCGTGCGCCGCGATGAGCGACTCGACCTCGCCCCTGAGCGCGTCGTCGCCCGCACAAGCCTGTGCCAGAAACGCGCGCCGCTCGCCCGGCTCGCGCTCAAGCGACGCGTGGAATATCTCCTTAATCTGCTGCCACCGCTCGACTGTCATCACATTATATTAACGCGCGGGCGCGGGCGCGATTCCCTCAGGCCAGTTTGCTGCGGAGCCAGGCGCGCGCCATCTTCCAGTCGCGCTCGACCGTCGCGTGACCACAGCCTATGACTTCCGCCGTCTCCTCTATCGAGAGGCCGCCGAAGAATTTCAACTCGACGATGCGCGCCTGCTGCGCGTCCAGCTCGGCCAGCTCGTTCAGGGCCTCGTGCAGCGCCAGCAAGTCCACGTCCGGCTTGTCGGAGGCCCGCTCCACGTCCGCGAGCGAGAGCCGCTGCTGGTCTGAGCCGCCGCGCTTCTGGGCCTGGTGCAGCCTCGCGTGGTCAACGAGGATGCGGCGCATCAATTGAGCCGCCACGCCGAAGAACTGCGCGCGGTTCTGCCAACGGGCCTTCTGGTCAACCAGCCGCAGGTAGGCTTCGTTCACCAGCGCCGTCGGTTGCAAAGTGTGGTTGGCGCGCTCGCGGCGCAGGTAGGCCGCGGCGAGGCGCCGCAGCTCGTCCAGCACGAGCGGCATCAGCTTTTCGAGCGCCGACTCGTCGCCCTCGTTCCAAGCCTTCAGCAGTTGGGTCACGCCCCCTTGCGGCTTCATCCTTCGTCTTCTCCCCGGAACACTTTACTCCAAAATTTTTCCGGGCCGTGAGGGAATTTGACGCGAGCCTGCGCGTTACCAGATAGAAGGCGGCAAGAGACGAAGCCGCCCGGCAGCAATTCGGCAGGAGCCTGAAGGAGGCCCGTATGAGAAAAGCTTATCTGAGAATCTTCCTAACGTTCGGTCTATTCGCAATCCTCGCGACGGCCGCGACGGCCCGCGCGCAATCCGCCCACGAGCAGACGGCGAGCGTCCCTTTCTCATTCAACGTCGGCGACAAGAGTTTCCCGGCCGGCGACTACAGGGTCAGGCAGTTGAACCCCACCGCAGACCGCGTGGCGCTGGAGATTAAGAGCGCCGACGGGCTCCGCGGCAAGGTCACGCTGACGAGCTTCATTCATAAAGGCAGGGCGGCCGAAGCGGCGCGGCTCGTCTTCACTCGCTACGGCGAGCAGTATTTTCTGACAGAGGTCTGGACGCCCGCACTCGACGCGGGGCTGGCCCTCCCGACATCTCGCAGCGAGCGCACGCTGGCGCGCAAAGCTGGGGAACGCGCGCCCGAGCGGACAACCGTCGCCCTCGGCGCGCGGCCCAGGTAGACGCCCCGGAAGACGTTTACCTGTGGCCCGCGGCGGCCGGGACTGCGGACACGCTGCGAGCAAAACCTGTGGGGACGAGAGTCAGGCAGACTCTCGTCCCCACAGGCGTGTGTGCGCGCGGCGGGTTATGATAGTATCGTTTTTCGTCAACGTCCCAACGCAAGTCGCCCTGATTCTCGCGTCCCGCGTACGGCCCAGAAATTATTCGCAAAGGATTTTAGAGAGAGATGTTCCCCAAAACTTACACGAAAATCTTCGCGTTTCTCATTCTCCTCCTGGCCTCCGCCGTTTACGCGCAGGCGCAGGAACGGTGCCTGTCGTACGACCCCGCCGAGGTGCAACTCGCTGGCACAATCAGCAAGCAGGTCGTCCCAGGCCCGCCCAACTACCAGAACGTCAAGAAGGGCGACAAGCCCGAAACCATCTGGATACTGACGCTCGACAAGGCCGTCTGCGTGACGGGCAACACCGACGACGTGAACGAGCCAGAGCAGAACGTCACCGACTTGCAGCTCCTCCTCCAGCCGAACCATTTCGCACAGCTCAACAGGATGGGGGGTCAGAAACCTCAAGTCGTGTCCCTGGGCAAGCTCTTCCACGCGCACACGGCTCACCACCGCACGAAGGTGCTGCTCGACGTTAAAGAGATTAAGCAGAAATGATGAATGCGGAACTTTGCGGGATGAATTAAAAACCTTTTGTCTTTAATTCCGCATTCATCACTCCGCCCGCAAAGTTAGTTTTTATGGACGACCCTCCAAATGGCCGAGACCCGCACAGCCGTCGGCGCTGCCGGCCGCCGCTTACTGCGGCGCGGGGCTCGCGGTGTGCGGCGCACGTTCTCGAAGCGCAAACGGCTCTTCGCCTACCTGGCCGTCCTCGGCCCCGGCGTCATCGCGGCCAACGCCGGCAATGACGCGGGCGGCATAGCCACCTACGCCTCGGTCGGCGCTGACCACGGCTATCGCTTCCTCTGGATTCTTATCCCCATCACTTTGAGCCTCGGCCTCGTGCAGGAGATGTGCGCGCGCATGGGCGCGGTCACGGGTAAGGGCCTGGCCAACTTGATCCGCGAGCGCTTCGGCGTGCGCTGGACGATGCTGGTCATGCTGGCGCTCCTGGTCGCCAACGGCGGCATCACCATCTCTGAGTTTCTGGGAATCGCCGCGGCCTCCGAACTCTTCGGCGTCCCGCGCTACTTAACGGTCCCGCTCGCGGCCGCGGCCGTCTGGTGGCTCGTCGTCAAAGGCTCCTACAAGCGCGTCGAGCGCGTCTTCCTCGTCATGGCGCTCGTCTTCCTGGGCTACATCGTCTCGGCCTTCTTAGCCCGTCCGCACTGGGGCGAAGTGGCGCGCGCGCTCGTCACCCCGTACTTCGACCTCCACCCGGCCTTCCTCTTCACCTTCGTCGCCGTCGTCGGCACGACCATCTCGCCCTACATGCAGGTCTTCGTCCAGTCTTCGGTCGTCGAGAAGGGCGTCACGACGGAGGACTACAAGCTGACGCGCGCAGACGTGTGGGTGGGCACGACCTTCGCGATGACGGTCGTCTTCTTCATCGTCGTCTCGACGGCCGCCGCCCTGCACACGCAGTCGCCCCCGGCTCACATCGCGACTGCGGCGGACGCTGCACGCGCGCTTGAGCCGTTGGCCGGCCGCTACGCCGGGGTTCTCTTCGCCGTCGGCCTCTTCGGCGCGTCCATGCTCGCGGCCGGCGTGCTGCCGCTGGCGACGGCCTACTCCATCAGCGAAGCCCTCGGCTTCGAGAAGGGCGTCTCACGCAGCTTCCGCGAGGCCCCTATTTTCCTGGGCATCTTCACCTCGCTCGTGGCCGTCGGCGCGATTGTGGCGATGCTGCCGGGGCTGCCCCTGATTGACGCCCTGCTCAACATGCAGGTCATCAACGGCCTGCTCCTGCCCGTCATCCTCATCGCCGTCCTGCGCCTCGTCAACGACCGCGAGGTCATGGGCGAGCATACCAACGGCCCCCTTTATAATGTCGCCGCCTGGCTGACCACCATCGTCGTCTCAGCCCTCTCGCTCCTCTTCATCGCGACGAAGCTGTTCAGATAACTGCCCACTGTCTTTTTGCGCCCGATAGTGGTAAAAATGGGGCGCCAATTTACTCGGGCTTGCCTGTTCAGCTTTCAGAGGAATCAACGCCGTCGTGGCTAGCTCCCGCTCGAAAAATCGAATCCTTCTATTCTTCCTGGTCACGGCCCTCGTCGTCCTGGCCCTCTACGCCTTGCACTTCTTCGAGCCGCGGCTGAAGGCCACCTTCGTTCACCTGAACGACCCGGCGGACGAAGTTCACAGGCAGGAAGAGAATTTTGTGATGGTGATGAAGATCATCGGCCTCGTGCTGTGGATGATTCTCGCCATCATCATCACGCGCGCCCTGAGCGCCATCCTCTTCGGCATCTTCTTCCGGCAGCGGAAGGGCTACGAAGCGCCGGTCCTGATCCGCAACACCTTCTCCGTCGTCGCATATATCGCCGGCTTCATCATCATCTTCAAGGCGTTCTACCCGGACATCGGCCTCGGCGCGCTCTTTACGACCTCGGCCGTCCTCGGCGCGATCATCGGTCTGGCCTTGCAGGATACGCTCGGCAACTTCTTCGCAGGCATCTCCGTCCACGCAGACAAACCTTTCCAGGTCGGCGACGTGATCGCCCTCGGCCCCTGGACGGGCGTGGTCGAGAGCATCACCTGGCGCGCTGTCAAGATTAGAACGTTCACCAACCACATCGTCTTGGCGAGCCATTCGAGCATCTCCAAGGAGTCCATAGACATCGCCCCGCGCGACAACCTGAACGCGCGCATCGTCTTCTTCAACACGCTCTACACGGACTCGCCCGCCAAGACCATCCACATCGTCCGCGAGGCCGTGCGCGAGGCCGACAACGTCTCGCCCAAAATCACCCCCATCGTCCGCATACGCAGCCTCGGCGACAGCTCCATCGATTGGGAAGTCAAATATTGGCTCGTGGACTACGCTAAATATAATGACACGGACGCGCTCGTCCGCCAGCGCATCTGGTACGCCTTCCGCCGCGCCGGCATACACTTCGCCTTCCCCACGCGCACGCTGCACATCACGCGCCAACCCAAGGCGGACGGGACGGGCGCGGACGGCAGCGGCTTCATAGACAGGCTCTCGGCCGTGGACATCTTCGCCCCGCTCTCCAGCGAAGAGACGGCGCGCCTCGCCGCAGCCTCCGTCAGCCACGTCTTCGCCCCCGGCGAAAGTGTCATCCACGCTGGCGACGAGGGCTCCAGCATGTTCGTCGTTCACAGCGGGCGCGTCAGCGTCCAGATCACGGATAACGGTAAGCCGCGCACGGTCGCCGTGCTCCAGGAGGGCGACTTTTTCGGCGAAATGGCGCTCTTTACGGGCGAGCCGCGCACGGCCAACGTCGTCGCCCTCGAAGAGACCGAAGTCCTGGAAATCGGCAAACAGGCCATGAAACACCTCTTCGACACCAACCCTGACTTGGTGGACTCCCTCAGCCACATCATTGCCGAGCGCCGCGTCGGCCTGACGGCCAAAACCGAGGTGGCCGGCGACGGCGAAAAGGAGTCCGAAGGCATCATAGCCTCCATCAAACGCTTCTTCGGCTTCGACTGAGGCCCGTCCGAACCTCCCCGGCCCACCAGACTTAACTCCAACTATTTTTCAACTTAACCCTCCGACCCCACCGGCCTAAAATTTTTCCGCACGAGACTTGACAAAAAGGGACTCAACATTTATCATGCCGCCATGCTCACAAGCCGAGGCTCCGATTTGCTGACCGGCCTTCGGCTGTCGAGCTACAGATTTACCGATAAGGAGAAGTTCGTCATGAGCATTGTTCGTTACGACCCATTCCGCGATCTGCGCAGCCTTCAGGACGAGGTCAATCGCCTGTTTTCCACCAATCTGTCGCGTGTTTTCGGCGACGAGGGCATCGCCCGCGGGGCCTGGAACCCCAACGTAGACATCTACGAAAACAAGGATCAGATCGTCATAGAGGCTGAGCTGCCCGGCATGAACCGCGAGGACTTCGATCTTTCGTTCGAGAACAACGTGATCACGCTGCGCGGCGAGCGCCGCTTCGAGAAGAAGGACGAGTCGGACAACTACCACCGCGTCGAGCGCTCTTACGGCTCTTTCACGCGCTCGTTCACGCTGCCGCCGACCGTCTCAGGTGAGGGCATCGCGGCCGAGTACCGCAACGGTGTCCTGCGTATCACGCTGCCGAAGCGCGAAGAGATCAAAGCCCGTCGCATAGAGATCGCCGGCGAGGGCGCTGAGGCCAAAACGCCCCGCACCATCGAGGCCAAGACCGAATCCTCCGGCGGCGAGAAGTCGGACCAGACGATGAAAGCGTCCGGCAAGTAATAACCACAGTGACGAGTTAAGGGTGACGAGTGACAAGTTAAACGCTTTCTGCTCGTCACTCGTCACTCGTCACTTGTCACTGTCTCATTATGCCTTTAGATAAATTCACATTGCCCGGCCAGCAGGCCCTTCAGGTGGCCGGCGAGCTGGCCCAGCGTAACCGGCACCCAGAGATGGAGCCGGAGCACCTGTTTCTCGCGCTGCTCACGCAGGCCGAGAGCATCGCCACGTCCGTCCTGGGCCGCCTAGACGTAAACGTTCAGGCCATCCTGGCCGATTTGCAGGCCGCCATCAGCCGTCTCCCGAAAGTGGAGGGGGGGCGCAGAGACATCAGCTCGCGACTGAGTCGGCTTTTGGAGGACGCCGACAAGCTAGCGCAGAAGATGCAGGACAAGTTCATCGCGACTGATACCCTGCTCCTGGCGCTCGCCAGCGAAACGACGACGAAAGAAGGCACGGCCGGGGCCATCCTGCGTCAGCACGGCGTGACCGCCGACGCATTGCGCACTGCTATTGATCAGGTTCGCGGGGGCAGACCCATCTCTGACGAGAACGCGGAGGCGAACTACGAGGCACTCGAAAAGTACGCTAAAGACCTGACGCAACTGGCGAAGGCCGGCAAGCTCGACCCCGTCATCGGGCGCGACGACGAAATACGCCGCACCATCCAGGTGCTCTCGCGCCGCACGAAGAACAACCCCGTACTCATCGGCGAGCCGGGCGTCGGCAAGACCGCCATCGTCGAAGGATTGGCACAGCGCATCGTCTCGGGCGACGTGCCGGAGACGTTGCGTAACAAGCGCCTGATCGCGCTCGACCTGGGCTCTATGCTCGCGGGCGCTAAGTATCGCGGCGAGTTCGAGGACCGGCTGAAGGCCGTTTTGAAAGAGATCGAGAGCGCGCAGGGGCAGATCGTCCTCTTTATTGATGAGATGCACACCATCGTCGGCGCGGGCGCTGCCGAGGGCGCGATTGACGCCTCGAACATGTTGAAGCCCGCGTTGGCGCGCGGCGAGTTGCGCTGCGTGGGCGCGACCACGCTTAACGAGTACCAGAAATATATCGAGAAGGACGCGGCGCTGGAGCGTCGCTTCCAGCCGATTTTCGTGCGCGAGCCGAGCGTGGAAGACACGATCGCAATTCTGCGCGGGTTAAAAAAGCGGTATGAGACGCACCACGGCGTGACGATCAAAGAGTCGGCCATTATCGCGGCGGCAACGCTCTCCCACCGCTACATCACAGACCGCTTCCTACCCGACAAGGCGATTGACTTGATTGACGAGGCGGCGTCGCGGCTGAACATCGAGATCAAGTCAGTCCCAGTCGAGATAGATGAGCTGGAGCGTGAGACCAAGAAGCTGGAGATTGAGCGGCAGGCGCTACAGCGCGAGAAGGATGAGCACGCCAAGGCGCGGCTGAAGGAGATTGAGGATCGCATTGCCAATTTGAGCGAGCGAGTTGCCGGGATGAGGGCCAAATGGCTGTCGGAAAAGGAAGTCCACGACCGCATTACTGACGCCGAGAAGAAGATAGAGGAAGACTTAGAAATACAGGCCCAAAAGTACGAGCGCGAAGGTGACCTGGGGAAGGTCGGCGAAATTCGCTACGGCGAAATCCCCGAGCTGCAAAAGCAGATCGCAGAAGATCGAGTGAAGCTGGCCGAGCTGCAAAAAGATAGCGCCTACTTCAAGAAAGAGGTTGACGAAGAGGACATCGCGGAGATCGTCGCCAAGTGGACCGGTGTGCCAGTTTCGAAGATGCTCGAAGGCGAGATGCAGAAGCTCGTCACGATGGAGGACCGCCTGCGCCAGCGCGTCATCGGCCAGGACGAGGCGCTGACGGCCGTCGCTAATGCGGTCAGGCGCGCGCGCGCCGGGCTGCAAGACCCGAACCGCCCCGTCGGCTCGTTCATCTTCCTCGGCCCGACCGGCGTCGGCAAGACGGAGACGGCGCGGGCGCTCGCGGAGTTCCTCTTTGACGACGAGCGCGCGCTGGTGCGCCTGGACATGTCCGAGTACATGGAGAAGCACGCGGTCTCGCGCATGATCGGCGCGCCCCCAGGGTACGTCGGCTTCGAGGAGGGCGGGCAGTTGACCGAAGCAGTCCGCCGCCGCCCTTACGCCGTGATTCTCTTCGACGAGATCGAGAAGGCGCACACGGACGTCTTCAACGTGCTGTTGCAGATTCTGGACGACGGGCGCTTGACGGACTCGAAGGGCCGGACGGTGGATTTCAAGAACACCGTCTTGATTATGACCTCGAACCTGGGGAGCCGTGAGATACAGGCCGCCCAGGGTGATGAGAAGCAGGTGCGCGAGGCCATCACGCAGGAGCTGCGCGAGCACTTCAAACCGGAGTTCTTGAACCGCATTGACGACATCGTCATCTTCGACCAACTCTCGCGCGAGCAGATCGTCGAGATCATAGACGTGCAGTTGGAACGCCTGCGCTCGATGCTCGCGGAGCGCAACATCAATCTCGTGCTGGACGAGTCGGCCAGGGCTTTGCTGGCGCGCGAGGGCTACGACCCGCAGTACGGCGCGCGCCCGTTGAAGCGCGCGATTCAGACGCTCATCCAGAACCCGCTCGCGGTCAAGCTGCTGCGCGGCGAGATCGGGCCGGGGCAGATCGTCACGGCCTCCGCCAACGGGGACCAGATGAGATTCACGACCGAAGTCGCTGCCGCGGCAGCGTGAGAAAGGACTTTATATGAGAGCGGAACGATGCGGTAGGCGTGGTCATTCGGCGGTCATCTTTCCGCGCTCTTCTTTTGGAGAAGTTATGACTAGACATTGGGACCCGTTACGCGATTTGGTGACGTTGCAGGATCGCATGAACCGTCTGTTTCAGGACGCGGCCGAGAAGCGCTCGCGCGGCGCTGAGGAGGAAGGCGAGCAGGAGATCGAGCGCGCCGACTGGTTTCCGTCCGCGGACATTTACGAGACCGAGACGGAGTTCACCATCGCGGTTGACCTGCCCGGCATCGAGCGCGCGGCGCTGGAAATCAACGTGGACGACGACAAGCTCGTGATTCGCGGCGAGCGCGCCGCGGAGGAGGCCGAAGGGCAACGCCGCACGGAGCGACCGCACGGCCGCTTCCTCAGAAGGTTCGGCGTGCCCGCGAGCGTGGATCAGAAAGGGATCAGCGCCGAGTACAAAGACGGCGTTCTGCGAGTCACGCTCCCCAAGCGCAAGGAGCCGAAGGCGCGCCGTGTGGAAATCAAAGTCTCGTAAACGGTCAATGGTGAATAGCAGTTGAGCCTGCGCTCGCCTTGACCATTTACCGTTTACTCTTCACCATTCACAATTATGGTGTCTTTTCGCAGGGGGAAAAAGAGGCGTCGCATGGAAGAGGACAAGGTGTCTGAAGAGGCACGGATGGAAACGTCCGCGCCCGCCTCGCCAGAGGAGATACGCGTGACTGACCGTCGCCGCATCAACCTGGACCGCGAGGCGGGCGAAGAAGCTGCGGGCGAAGAAGCGCCGAGCCTGAAGCCGTCTTACGTCGAGCAGTTGGAGGCGCGCACGCGCGAGGCCGAGCAGAAGGTCGCGGACGTGCAGTCGCGCTTCGAGCAGTTGCGCGCGCAGTTGCAGCGCGAGACGGACGAGACCAGGCAGCGCTTGAACCGCGCGGCAGACGAGCGCGCGCGGCGCGAGAAGGGCGAGTTCGTCTCGACGCTCCTGCCGGTCGCGGACAACCTCCAGCGCGCGATTGACGCGGCCGAGCAAGGAGGCTCCGTGGAGTCTCTGCTAAACGGCGTGCGCGGGACTTTGAATAGTTTCGAGAGCGCGCTCGCGGCGGCCGGCCTTGAGCCCGTCGCCTCGGTCGGCGAGCAGTTCGACCCCGAGTTGCACGAGGCAGTTGATACGGTCGAGGTCGAGCCCGAGCGCGACGGCGTGGTGACGGCCGAGTACAGCCGCGGCTACAAGTTCGGCGACCGATTGCTGCGCCCCGCGCGCGTGCAGGTCGGCCGCGCGCAGGGCGAAGCTAAGACAGTGGCGGAATGAAGTAGTGGTCAGTGGTCAGTGGTCGGTGGTCAGTTAAGAACTGATTTCAAACTGACCACCGACCACTGACCACTGACCACTATTTTAAGGAGAACACAAAGTGGCAGCGAAAGAGTTGAAGTTCAGGGAACAGGCGCGCAGCGCCATGCTCCAGGGTGTGAACACGCTGGCGAATGTGGTGCGCGTGACCCTGGGGCCGAAGGGGCGCAACGTCGTGCTCGCGAAAAAATTCGGCTCGCCCGTGATTACCAAGGACGGTGTCACGGTGGCGAAGGAGATCGAGCTGAAGGACAAGTACGAGAACATGGGCGCGCAGATGGTGCGCGAGGTGGCGACCAAGACCAACGACACGGCCGGCGACGGGACGACGACCGCCACCGTTTTGGCACAGGCCATCTACCGCGAGGGCGTCAAGAACGTGACGGCCGGCGCGAACCCCATGGCCTTGCAGCGCGGCATCCAGCTCGCCACCGAGCGCGCCGTCGCAGAGCTTGAGCGGATGTCGAAGAAGGTCAAGGGCAAGGAGGAGCTGGCCAACGTCGCCACCGTCTCCGCCAACAACGACCGCCAGATCGGCCAACTGATTTCCGAGGCGATGGAGCAGGTCGGCAAGGACGGCGTCGTCACCGTCGAGGAATCCCGCACGCTCCAGACAGAGCTTGAAATCGTCGAGGGCATGCAGTTCGACCGCGGCTACCTTTCGCCCTACTTCGTGACCAACCCCGACCGGATGGAGGCCGTGCTCGACGACCCGCTGATTCTGCTTCACGAGAAGAAGATCGCGGCGATGCGCGATCTGCTGCCCGTGCTCGAACAGGTCGCGCAGCAGGGCCGCTCGTTCCTCATCATCGCGGAGGATGTGGAGGGCGACGCGCTCGCCACGCTCGTCGTCAACCGCCTGCGCGGGACCATCAAGGTCTGCGCCGTCAAGGCCCCTGCCTTCGGCGACCGCCGCAAGGCGATCCTCGAAGACCTCGCCGTCCTGACGGGCGGCAAGGTCATCACCGAAGACCTCGGCATCAAGCTTGAGAGCGTGACGCTCGCGGACCTCGGCTCGGCCAAGCGCGTCATCATCGGCAAGGACGACACGACCATCGTCGAGGGCGCGGGCGACGCTAAAGCGATTCAAGGTCGCGTGGCGACCCTCCGCGCGCAGATAGAGGAGACGACCTCTGAATACGACCGCGAGAAGTTGCAGGAGCGTCTCGCCAAGCTGGCCGGTGGCGTCGCGGTGATACGCGTCGGCGCGGCCACAGAGACCGCTATGAAAGAGATCAAGATGCGCGTCGAGGACGCCTTGAACGCAACGAAGGCCGCGGCCCAGGAAGGAATTGTGCCAGGCGGCGGTGTGGCTTTGCTGCGCGCGGCCAGGGCGCTCGACAAGGTGCAGGACGATGACGGCGACGTGCTGACGGGCGTTCAGATCGTCAAGCGCGCTTTGGAGGAACCCTTGCGCCGCATCGCGGAGAACGCAGGCGTGGAGGGCGCGATTGTCGTCGGCCGCGTCGAAGACTCCAAGGGCGCGGTGGGCTACAACGCCGCGACCGGCAAGTACGAGGACTTGGTCGCAGCGGGCATCATCGACCCGACGAAAGTGGTCCGCACGGCGCTGCAAAACGCAGCGTCCATCGCCGGGCTGCTGCTGACGACCGACGCCGCCATCTGCGACGCGCCCGAACCGAAGAAAGCCGCGCCGCAGATGCCCGGCGGCGAGGACTACGACTACTGAAGAATGAAAAATTAGAGATGTAAAATGCAAAATGGAGGACCGAAGGGCGCGGCTCTCGATCTTCCATTTTGCATTTTTAATTTTGAACTTTTCATTTAGAAATTGGCTTGCCAATTGCAGGTGCGAGGTGTGGTATAGTGGCTTGCATGGAAACGCAACGGCGTTTCCGCTCCTCGCATCTAAAGGAAGGCTTGAAGGGGGTCGCCCTCGCTTTTTTGTGCGGCTCATGTTTGAAGTACCAAGACGACACTTCGCCGGCAAACTTTCGCCACAAACCTGGCGTTTGATTGAGAGCGTCGCATCGCCTTCTAATTTAGTCGAGAAACAAGAATGATAGACCTAGGGGCTTACAAAGATAAATTTAGCGATAGCGGTCAGCGCATTCTGGAGCACGCGCTCAACGAATCGCGCCGCCGCGATCAGAATTACGTGGCCGTCGAGCACATCCTCAAGGCGCTGGCCGACGAGGAGGCGGACCTCTTCAACGCCACGATGCGCGACCTCGCGGTTGACCCGCGCGTGGTTCGCTTGCAGATCGAGAAGCGTCTCGAAATGAGTCGGCAGCATGTCGGCAAAGGCTTCAGGATCGCGCCCGACACGACCGACCTCTTCAAGCGCGCCATGGAGCGCGCGCGCGCACAGGGGCGCAAGACCATCGAGGCGACAGACATTTTCACGGCCCTCTCGCAGGACGAGCGCGGCCTCTTCGTTGAAGTTTTGCGCGGCCTGGGCGCGTCGCCTGAGGCCGTGGTCGAGAACGTGCGCTCGCGCGTCCACATCCGCGAGCAGGAGGAGGAGCAGTACAAGAAGAAGTTCGAGCTGCCGCCCTATCTCAAACACTTCGGCGTCAGCTTGAACCGCCTGGCGCGGATGGACAAGATTCCGCCGACCATCGGCCGGGAAGCCGAGATTCAGCAGATGGTCGAGATTCTGTGCCACCGCGAGCGCGCCAACAGCCCTATGCTCGTCGGCGAGCCCGGCGTCGGCAAGACGGCCGTCGTCGAAGGGCTGGCTCGGTTGATAGAGCTTGAGCCGGAGAAAGTCCCGGCGCGGCTTCGCGGCTCGCACATCGTCCAGCTACAGATGGGCGGCCTCGTCGCCGGCACGATGCTGCGCGGCATGTTCGAGGAGCGCATCAAGGGCATCATCGACGAAGTCAAAGAGCGCGATAACCTGATCCTCTTCATAGACGAAGCGCACACCATCATCGGCGCGGGCGCCGCGCTCGGCACCTCCTCCGATGCGGCCAACATGTTCAAGTCTTCTCTGGCACGCGGCGAGATGCGCATCATCGGCGCGACCACGATCACCGAGTACAAGGAGTACATCGCGGAAGACGAAGCCTTAGCTCGCCGCTTTCGTCAGGTCAAAGTTGACGAGCCAACGCTAGACGAGACGCGCGAGATACTGTTGGGCCTGCGCCCGCGGCTGGAGAAGAACTACTCCGTGACCATCTCGGACGACGCCATCAACACTGCGTTGGAGATGTCGCCGAAGTACATACGTAACCTCCACCTGCCCGACAAGGCCATCGGCTGGTTGGACACAGCGGCCGTCAAGGTCGAGATCAACGAGCCACAGACTCTGATCGTCAAGCCGGAGCACGTCATCGACGTGATCTCGCAGGAGTCGCGCATCCCGCGCGACATGATCTTCCGCGACACCAACGACCGTTTCTCGACGATGGAGGCTGACATCGGCCGTCGCGTCGTCGGGCAGAAGGAAGCAATCGAGGGAGTCGCGCGACGCCTGCGCCTGAACAAAGGTCCGCTCAAGGAGAGCCACTACAAGCCGGACGGCGTGCTCCTCTTCCTGGGGCCGACGGGTGTCGGCAAGACCGAGTTGGCGAAGGCCGTCGCCGAGTTCATGTTCGGCGACGAAGAGAAGATGGTCCGCATAGACATGTCCGAGTACGGCGACGGGACCGTCGGCATCGAGAAGCTGATCGGCATGCCGCGCGGCATCGTCGGCAGTGAGCGCGGCGGCATTCTCACGGAGCAGTTGCGCGAGAACCCTTACACGGTGCTCCTCCTGGACGAGGTCGAGAAGGCGTCGCCCTACCTGATGAACCTGTTCTTGCAGGCTTTCGACGAGGGCTGGATGACGGACGGGCGCGGCAAGAAAGTCTACCTGTCGGACGCCATCGTCATCATGACTTCGAACCTCGGCTCGGAGAGCTTCAAGAAGTACGAGAAGCCTCTGGGCTTCGGTCAGAAGACTCTGGGCGACGTGCGGGCGATTAAGAACGAGGTGATGAAGGCGGCCGAGCACAGGTTCTCGCCTGAGTTCCGCAACCGCATAGACGAGATCGTCGTCTTCTCGCCGCTGACGATGGACGAGGTGCGGCAGATTGCTGAACTATACCTGTCGAAGCTGCGCCGCCAGATGGAGCGTCAGGGCAAGGAGGTCGAGGTCACGCAAGCGGCCGTTGACCTGCTGACCGAGAAGGGCTTCAGCCCGACCTACGGCGCGCGCTTCCTCAAGCGCCACATCGACGAGAAGGTCAAGCTCCCGATCACGACCATGTGGCGTGGCGCGACGCGCTTCCTGGCGGACGTGGAGGAGGGCGAAGTCAGGATTAAATCCCTGGACGGCGCGCCCGAAATGAACTGAGTGGACGCGACAGCAGCGTCTCCCGTGAAGAAGGGTTTCAGTGATACACTGTCATTGAAGCCCTTTTTCATTGGCCTTGGGGCCGGGAAACACTGATGAAGCGCAACTCAAGTCTCAGCTCGTTCCTAACTCAGTCGAGCCTGCTTTTATTCTTGCTGCTGTCTGCCGCCGCGGGTCTTAACGCACAGGAAACTACTCAGCCGGGGCCGGCTGCTCCCAAAGCAGAGAGGTTCTACGACTCCAGAGAAAGCCGCGGGGTACGGGTTGATCTTTCGGAGGAGCCGGGGGTCTTCCGCTATCTTGAGCAGATCAGGCCAGGGAGGCCGCACGATAAGGTCGTGTACGTGGCCTACGGACAACTCGGCGAAGTGGCGCGGTATCTACTGGCCGTCAGGAAATGGCTGCGGGACAGAGGTGGAGTTCCCGACGACCTGATTGTCACTTTCGACGGCGGGCGCGAGAACGAGTTTCGCTATGAAGGGTGGCTCGTCCCTCCTGGGGCCGGGATGCCTGAGGTCGCCGGGCCGCCGCCCGAAGATGAAAACGCGCCCCTGAAATTCGCCGGTTATGATTACGCCGGCATGTGTGAATATTGTGGCGGCTGGACGACGCTGGACGCCCTGGTTGAAGAACTCAAAAAAAGGCCGCAGCGGAGAGCCTATCTTGAGTTTTACCCTTGCGGCCGCGGCGAGCGGGAGCGTCTTTCTGACGCGCGCCGAGAAGCGGCTGAAGCCAGGCGGACTTTAACGAAGGGCGGCATTGCGCCTTCACGCGTCGTCGTTAAGATGAAGGCGGCCGCCAACGCCACGCAGAGGTGTCGGGCGAAAACATGGTTACTCCCGCCGCGCCTGAAGTCTTTAGCCCGGCGGTATCCCTGAGCCCGGTTAGTGAGCTAATCATGATGAGAAACCCTCGTGTATTTTTTCGACTCCCCATCCAGTTACTATTTATTCTGGCCTTGAGCCTGTCGGGCACCTCGGCGTTCGCGCAAACCGCTACCGCGCCAGAGACGAAGCCGGCCGATGCGGAAAAGGCCGAGCAGGTCATACAGCGCGCCGTCGAGGTGATGGGCGGGAGCGCGTACCTGAACGTGCGCTCATCGGTCGGGCGCGGGCTCTTCACGCAGTACAAGGACGGGCAGTCTGGCATCCCCGCCGCGTTCGTGGACTACATCGTCTTCCCAGACCGCGAGCGCACGGAGTTCAAGGTCCAGAGCGGCAAGATCATTCAGACCAACGCCGGGGAGGCGGGCTGGATTTACGACGGCGCGTCCAAGTCGCTCAAGGACCAGACCAAGGAGCAGGTCGCGGACTTCAAGCGGGCGATGCGCACGAGCGTGGACAACCTGCTGCGCGGCTACTGGCGCAAGGAGGGCGCGACCCTTTCCTACCTGGGGCGACGCGAGGCGGGGCTGGCGAAGCGCAACGAGGCCGTGCGCCTCACCTACCCGAACGGCTTCGCGGTCGAGTTCGAGTTCGGCGCGAAAGATTTCCTGCCGATGAAGGTTCTCTACAAGAAGACGGACGCCGACGGCGCGGAGTCGGACGAGGAAGACCACCTGGCGCAGCACATCACGACGCAGGGCGTCGTCTCGCCCTTCGTCATAGACCACTACACCGCCGGCACGCAGACGAGCCGCATCAACTACCAGTCCATCGAATTCAACTCACCCGTGGCCGACACGCTCTTCGCGCGCCCCGCCAACGCGAAAGCAGTCAAATAAACCTGAAGGCAGTGAAGCGACGTGCAAGTCTTGAGCCCCATCAGGGGCGGAGTGAAAATAGCCCAGCACTTCAGTGCTGGGAAAGGTTCGTTAAATAAGTTGAGTCCCGTAGGGACGACTGAAATGTTTCGGTCGTCCCTACGGGACTCAATCAACTTTTCGCATTCTTACCCAGCAGTGAAGTGCTGGGCTATTCTCGGCCGCCCCTGACGGGGCTCCTAACTGCCTTCAGTTCTTTACGGTTTGCCGAAGCGCGCTCGGAACTCGACCGAGTTGAGGAAGCCGTTGACCATGACGCGGTAGTCCCCATTCGTCGCCTTCATCACGTCCAGCCAGTTGAGGTACGAGATGTCCGGGTCGCGCCTGAGGTAGCCGAAGTACTGCATGACGACGAAGCCGCGGTCGTAGAACTTCTGGTAGACCTCCGTGCTCTCCGCGAAGGAGCGGAGCACGTCGCCACGCGTCAGCGTCTTGTTCTTGAGGCCGTTGATCCACGCCCCACGGCTCGGATGGTTCGGCAGCCCCGCCGTCTGTAGCAGTTCATCCACATAAGCGGTCGGTGTCGTCAGCGAGCCGTACTTGGTCTTGAACTCCGGCCGCGCCATGAAGGCCGCGACGAACGCCTGCTTGCTCGCCTCCAGTTCGGCCGCGCTCTGGAAGCCGCTCAGCCTCGCCAGGTCGGGCATGAACTTGACGAACGCTGGAATCTGGCCCAGCGCCGCGTCGTAGAAACGGTAGACGAAGTAGCCACGCTCCTGAAACTCCGTCGAGCGGAAGAAGCCCGCAGAGACCTCTATCCGGTCGCACGCCGAGTTGCCCGCCGCGCACTTGTTCAGCACGTCTAGCCAACCCTTCTTGCCCGCGGGGTCCGGCTCGCGGCCGAGGAAGTCCAAGTACTGTTGACGCACGAAGTCCGGCGCGGAGTCCACTGGGTTCGACGCCCCGTTGGCCCCGTCGTTGTCCGTGATGGTTAACTGCGCCTGCGACTGCACGCCGAGGCTTGCGCCCGAGGGGTTGCTCAAGCGGAGCTGCGTCGTCTCGGTCCCGTCCACGTAAGCGTCGTCAATGATCGAGACGGTGAAGGTTTTGGACTTGACGCCGGGCGCGAAGCGCAGGACGCCGAGGTCCGTCGCGTAGTCGCAGCGCGGCGTGGCGATGCCGATTACCACGTCGCAGTTGACGAGCGAGCCCAGGCCGTCCGAAGAGTATTCGACGCTGGCGGCCTTCGAGGTGTCGCCAGAGCGCGTGACCGTGACGGTGACGAAGTCCTTGCCCTCGGCCACTGCGTACGCGGGCTGACTGAACTGGACACTCTCGTCCGGGGCGGCCACGTCGTCGTCTTCGATGCTTACGCTCGCGGCGGCCTGCGCGCCGATGGTCGAGCCGTTCGTCGGGTTGCTCAGCTTGACCTTGAACGTCTCCTTGGCCTCGACCTTGGAGTCGTTGGTGGTCGCCACCGTGAAGGTCTTGCTCGCCTCGCCGTCGAGGAAAGTGAGCGTACTCTGTTTGGAAGTGTAGTCCTGACCGGCGAGCGCCGACGCGTCCGCGGTGGCGTAGTTGACCTTGACGGTCCCGTCCGTGCCGTTCGTGCGCTTGACCGTGACGGTGACGGCGCTGCCTTCCGTGCCGGCCGCGTAAGTGGCCGCGCTGAATTGCAGGACGCCCGGATTGGCGACGTTGATAGCGACCTCCTTTTTGTCCGTCTCGACGCCGCCCTGCCCCGCGTTGCCCTTGTCGTTGGCGATGACGACCAGGGCCGACTTGCCCGTGAAGTTCTGGTTCGGCTTGAAGCTCATCCCCTTGAGGCGGGCGTTGATGTCACTGAGCTTGCCGGTGAAGGTCATGCCGGCGTCGTCCGTGCCATCGCCGGAGAGGAAGTCCAGCCCGGCGACTCCGTTGAGCGTGACGAGCCCCTTGTCCACGAGGAGCGTCACCTGGACGGTGGCGTTCCCGGCGTCGGCGTCAGCGATTGAGATCAATTTGGCGCCCGCGTTGAAGACGACGGGGGCGTTGGCCTGCGTGTTAATGGTGGCGGGGGCGCTGACCACGGGCGCGTCGTTAACAGCCTTGACCTGGATGGTGGCCTCGGTCGCGGCGCTGTCGGCCTCGCCGTCGTTGGCCGTCACGTCCACGAGGCGCTGCGTCTGGTCCGGCCTGTCCGAGTTGTTCTGGTAGGTGAGCGTGCGCAGCACTTTCCGGTAGTTGGCGAGCGTGTCCCAGCCGGCCAGGGAGAGGACGCCCGTGGACGGGTGGTAAGCGGCGTTGATCTGCGTGCCGGCCGTCGAGACGGCGAGCGCTTCGTCCGCGCCGTCCGGCCGGATGGTGAGCCTGGCGCGCGCGGACTTGAGGTTCTTGCTCGTCGTGTCCTCGATGGCCAGGTTCGGGCTCGTGATGGCGACGGGCGCGCTGTTCTCGTTGTAGACGCTGTGAAAACTGTCGCCGGCGGCTGGGCCGTTGAGGTCGAGTGTGGGCGGCGTATCCGGGGCCTCGTCGGTAGAGCCTTCGGCCTGGTAGCGCCCTGAGGGGACGCCCGGCAGCGTCTCGACGGAGATCCACATCAGGTAATCCCCATCCTGCTGGATGCCGAAGACGACCTGGAAGTTCACGCTGGCCCCTGGGGCGAGCGGGTTGGCCGGCGTGACGGACTCGACCGAGAGCGAGCTGTTGAAGGCCCCGCCGTTCGGCTGCGAGGAAGGCTCTTCAAGCTTGGTCCCCTGCACGTTGACCGTGCCCCCGCCGTTGAGCGAGACGACCGCGTGGTTTGAAGAGATAGCGCGCATGTCCGCCTCACCCGAGGGAGAGGGGAACGTCTTCACGGAGCGTAGGCGGACGCGCAGGCGGTCGATGGCGACGCTGCCCTGGTTGGTGTACTTGAGCCTGATGGTCTCTGTGCCGAAGGTGCTGTTGTGCGCCGGGTCCGAGGTCTTATCGCGGAGGCGGTTGGGCGCGCAGTTCGCGCACTTGCCAGGGTCGAGGTCGAAGATCGCCTTCACGCCCACGAGGTGCGTGGGGCTGGAGAGGTTCTCGGGGCCGGGCGCGCCGAGCCTCTGCCCAGCGCCGGCGGACGTGCCGTTAGTGTCCACGAAACTGAAGTCGTTAGCGTTGTCGTTGCTGTCGAAGTGATCTTCCGAGCCGTAGCTGAAGTTGCGGTAGAAGCTGTAATCGATGCTGAAAGGCGTTAACGCCTGGTAAGGGTTGCCCTCGTAGTAAAGAGGATTCAACTCCGCGTTCGAGCCGACCGCGTCCAGCCGCCTGCCCGACGTAAAGTGCAGGGGGTTGGCGGTCCTGAAGAGCGCGATGCCCGCGTTGTCCGGGATGTCCATGGTGTAGGTGGCGTCGCCGGTCGCGGTCGTGCCGTTGCCGGCGGGGTAGCTGGCGAGGCTGTAGCCGACCGAGTTGACGCCAAGGAAGTGTCCGCGCGCGGGGATGACCGTCCCGTTGGGGATGGTGAAGCGCTTGACGCCGTCGGAGGCGACGAGCGCGAAGCCCGCGGAGCCGTCAATGGTCTGGACGGTGTAGGGCGAGTCCGTGTCGTTGTAAATTTCGATGAACTCGTCGTTCGCGCCCTGCGGCCCGCGCAGGCGGAACTCGCTGATCATCAAATCCCCCTCGCCGGCCAGGGCGCTCGTCGCGGTGAAGCAGAGGAAGGCGAGCGCCAGGGCCGCCATCACAAGTGAGCGCATTTTTTGATTCCGTTTCATTCTCATCGGTTTCATCTCCTCATCAATCTTTCTGCCGTGCGGCTGCGCGCGAAGGCGCAGAGCATCCAGGCGAAGAATTTGTTGAATGAAGTCTGTGTCTCGCTGAGCGCGTGGCGGCGCTCCTGTTCGAGGCGCTCGGCCTCGTTGACCATCTGCTTGAGCGCGTAGTATTCCTCGTCGGTGATGGAGGCGAAGAGGTCTTCGTCCTGATTCTCGATGGTGCGGTCCTCCGTGCAGATGGCGAAGACGGTCGCGCCGGCAGGGACGGCCTCACGACTGTCTGTGAGGTAAAAATCCAACTGCCGCGGGCTACAGGTGGCGTAAATTACTTTCACTCTCTTCTCTCCTTCGGAAATCGTTTCCAACCCACTTCCGTTCACAGGCAGAGTTGTACGCCGGGGGTTGCCGTGCGCGCGCCCCATATTTGGGTAGTAACTATTTCAGGATTGCGGGCCGTGAGAACTCACTCAAGGGACACAGCCACTCACCCCTTTGCGCCTTTGGTTTTTCTTTTGTTGCGCCTTTGCGTGAACCGCCTTTTCTCGCAAAGGCGCAAAGTTAAGACGTAAGGCGCAAAGGGTTGAGTGGCTGGGCTTCCTATTTGACGATGCGGTGCTGGAGGGCCTTGGCGACGGCCTCGGACTTGGAGTGGACTTGGAGCTTCTCGTAGATGTGTTTGACGTGGAAGGCGATGGTGTTGACGCTGACGTTCAACTCGAAGGCCGCGGTCTTGTAGTTGTGGCCTTCGACCAGGAGTTTGAGGAGCCGCGTCTCGTGGGGCGTCAGTTGGTAGTCCGCGCGCTCGGGCGGACGAAACTCGCGGAAGAGGTGGACGACGCGGCGCGCCACCTCCGGCGACATCGGCGCGCCGCCCGTCGCCGCCTCCCGCAGGCTTTCGATGAGCCGCGCCGGGGGCGTCTTCTTCAGCAGATAGCCGTTTGCGCCCGCGCACAGCGCGTCGAAGATGCGCTCGTCGTCGTCGTAGACCGAGAGCATCACGATCATCAACTGCGGGTGGCGCTCCTTGAGGAGGCGCACGCCCTCTATGCCGCTCATCCCCGGCAGCCCTATGTCGGAGAGCAGCAGGTCCGGCGGGTTGTGGCCGATCTTTTCCAGCGCCTCTTCCATGGAGCGGTAGCTCCCCGTGACGCGGTAGCCTTCGGTCCCGTTGATGAGCATCCCGAGGCCGTCGCGTATCTCGCGCCGGTCCTCGACGATTGCGACCCTGATGGTCTCCGGCGGCGACGACATTGGACTGACCTCCTCCTGCCTCAAGTCTCTCTCTAACACAAGCCGCCTCCCAACTCTCAATCCGTTCTCGACGGCGGCAGTTTAACCCGGCGGCCCTCTCGCGGTCCCCACCTATTCAGGTAGTGACTTTTTCCGCACGCGCCCGCCCACCGGAACCTTGAGCGTGACGGTCGTCCCGCTTCCCTTCCCGGATTCGACCTCGAAGGAGCCGCCGAGCGCCGCGGCGCGACGGCGCAGGCTGTAGAGACCGTGGCCGCCCATGCCGTCGTGGTGGCCGTTGCCGGCGGCCGCCGCGGGGTCGAAGCCCCGCCCGTTGTCGTAGACTTTGACGACGAGCCAGTCGCCGGCGACGTGGATGTCCAGCTCGGCCTCCGTGCAGCCGGAGTGCTTGGCGAGGTTGTTGACGCTCTCCTTGAAAATCAGGTAGACCTCGCGCCGCAGGTCCGCGCCGAGCTTGAGCACTTTTTCGTCTGGCGGCGCGTTGAAGCGGAACCTGATGTCGCGCGCGGCCAGGATGTCGCTGGCGAAGCGGCGCATGCGGTGCGTCAGGTCGCTCAGGCGGTCGCGCTGCGGATTAATGGCCCAGACAATGTCGCTCATCGTGTCCACCATCTCGCGCGAGGTGTTGGCGATCATCTCCAGGGGCTCTGTCACGGAAGCGCCGCCGTCGCGGCCGACGCGCTGGCTGGCGACTTCGCTTAAGATAGAAATCTGCGTCAGCGACGAGCCTATGTCGTCGTGCAGGTCCGTGGCGATGCGGGTGCGCACGCGCTCGATTTCGAGGAGCCGGCGCACGCGGTAGCGGTAGGTCAGGTAGACGACCGCAGTCATGGCGAGGGCGGCCAGGGCCAGAAACCACCAGCGCTGCCAGACGGGCGGCAGGATGGTGAAGGAGAAGGTCGCAGGCCGCTGGCTAACCACGCCGTCGGCGTTGATGGCGCGGACCTTGAAGGTGTAGCTGCCCGGCTGCAAGGTCGCGTAGTTGATGGTGCGCTGCGCGGTCGGCGCGCCCCAGTCGCGGTCGGCCCCTTCGAGCATGTACTGATAGCGCAAGTCCTCGCCGGTCCTGTGGCTGACGGCGAAGAAGTCCAACTGCACCTGATTCTGGCCGGGGCCGAGTTCGAGGAACGGCACGTCCGCGACTCCGAGTTCGGAGAGCGGGAACGGGAGGCCGGCGATGCGCAGGCCGCCGATGAGCGCGGGCTTGGGCTGCGGCGGCTGCTCCGGCGCGGGCACTAGACGGGAGAGCCCGCCGAGCGTGCCGAACCAGAGCGAGCCTTCGCGGTCGCGGAAGGCCGTCGTCAGAAAGTCGTTCGCCAGCCCCTCGCCGAGCGTGTAGTGGCGCAGCCTTCCGGTCGCGGGCTCAAGCCTGTCCACGCCGCGCGCCGTCCCGACGTAGATGCGGCCCTCCAGGTCTTCCGTGATGCAGCGGACGTTGTTGCTCGACAGTCCGTCGTCGGTCGTGTAGGTCTTGAAGCGCGGGCGCGCCTCTGCGGTGTCGTCAATGCGCGCGAGGCCGCCCTGGTTGGTGGCGAGCCAGAGGCGACCCCCGCGGTCGCGGTAGAGCCATGTCACGGCCCCAGCCGGCAGCCCGTCGGTCGTAGTGAACTGCTCGAAGCGGCCGCCACTGTACCGCAGCAGCCCGCCGTCGTTGAACCCTATCCAGAGTCGGCCGTCTTTGTCCTCCGCGAAGGCGGAAGGCGAGTTGGTCGGCGCGGACGGCGGCAGCTCGACGCCCGTGCGGAAGGCGCGGAAAGTTTCCGCGGCGCGCTCCCAACGGACGAGCCCCTTCTCGTTGCCGCCCACGGTGCTGACCCACAGGTCGCCGCGGGAATCTTCGTAGAGCATGAAGACGAAGTCGTCTTGCAGGCCGTCGCGGCTGGTGTAGACGGCGCGCGGCCTCTGTTGTGCCAATTCTTCCAGGCGGCCCGCCTTGCCGAAACGGCTGAGGCCGCGGTCGCTAGACAACCACCATTCGCCTTCACGGTCCAGAAAGCCTGCTTGGCCTGTCCAGTAGACGGCTGCGTCGGGCGGCATCTGCGGCCGCACGGCCGTGAAACGAGCGCCGTCGAAGCGGTTGATGAACCAGCCGTCGCTGACGACGACGAGCGCGCCCGTCGCGTCTTCGTAGATGGCGTGGATGAGTCTGCGGCCCAGGCCGTCCGATTCCGTGTAGCTGACCATACCGCCGAGCGCCAGCCGCATTACGCCGCCCGAGTAGGCGCTGACCCAGAGGTTCCCGTCGCGGTCGCCGCACATGCGGCCGATGACGTTGTCGATGAGCCCTTGCGCGGTCGTGTAGTTGCGGAAAGCACGGCCGTCAAAGACGCTCAGGCCGCCGGACGTGCCGAACCAGAGGCGGCCGTCCGAAGACTGGTACAAGAAGCGCACGCTGTCGTCCGCCAGCCCGTCGGCCGTGGTGAACCTGCGGCCCCCGCCCGCGGCGAACGCGGTCATGCGCGAGTCGGGCGACGCCGCGGCGGCCGCGGCCGCGGCCGGTTCCGGCACGCGCATGAAAAGCCCTCTGCGGTGCGCGACCCAGATTCTTCCCTCGCGGTCCAACATCAAGTCGCGGACGGGGTTGCCGTCCGCCGCGGGGGCCACCGGGTAATGCAGGACGCGCCCGCCTGGGAGCAGCCGCGCCACGCCCATCACCGTGCCGACCCAAAGAGTCCCTTCGGCGTCCTGCGCCACGCCCCAGACGGCCGTGTCGCCGCGCCCGGACTCCGCGTTTCCGAGCGAGACGCGGCGAAACTCCTGCCGTCCGTCCGCAGTAGTTTCGAGCAGGAAGAGCCCGTCGTCTGTCCCGGCCCACAGACGATTCTCGCGGTCTTCGTAGAGAATGTTGACGTTGTTGGTGACGCGCGTGTCGCCCACTTTATACGCGGTGAAGAGCGGGCCACTATTTTGGGCCATTGTGCCAGCGGCGTCGGGGCTGAAGCGGCAGACGCCGCCGCCGTTGGTCGCCACCCAGTAGACGCCCGCGCGCGTCTCTATCAGGTAGTTGATGGTCGGGGCCGAGAGGCCGTGCCTGGTGTCGTAGGTGACGAAGCTGTAGCCGTCGAAGCGCGAGAGCCCGTCGCGCGTGCTGAACCAGATGAAGCCGCGCGAGTCCTGGAAGATGTGCGTGACTTTGCTGCTGCCGAGTCCGTCGGCCGTGGTGTAGTGCTTGACGGGCAACTGCTCGGCGCGCGCCGGGGCGGCCGCGAGCGTGAGGAGCAGCAGCAGCCCGGCGGCCAGGCCGGGCCGCGAAGAGACTGTTTTCTCGCGGTACTCAGTCATGCACGCGCCGTCCCCGCGCTCACTCCGTCTTGCGGCGGCGCGTCTGCTTTCGCTTGAAAGCGATCTCGCCGCCGGTCTCGCCGACGTTGCCGCCGCCGATCTGCGCGGGGACGGATGGCTGGTTCGACTTGGGCGTGGTCGCGTCCGAGGCCGTGTGCTGGCTGGACTTGTCCGCGAACATCTTGTTAGCGACTTTGCGCCGGCCGCGCAGCGCAGGCGTCTCCTCCTCCTTCTCCACGCGCGCCTTGTCCGGGTTGCCCTCGAACCCTGTCTGCTGCCCACGCGGCTTGGCCGGGATGCCCGCCTTCTGCTGCTGCGCCTTCTTGCTGCTCATACGCCGAATCCTCCCTCTTTTCGATCAAGAAAAACTTTCAGACTCAAGCTACGGACAGACTCAACCCCTTTGCGCCTTCGGTCTTTCTTTAGTTGCGCCTTTGCGTGAACTGCTTTTGCTCGCAAAGGCGCAAAGTTAGGACGTAAGGCGCAAAGGGTTGAGTGACTCATTGCGCCGTGCGCCTGATGGCGTCTTCGGCCACCGCTGTGCGCGCGAGCGCACGCTTGAGCGCGGGTGGTGTGACGAGCGTCGTCACGATGACCATGATGACGATCACGCCGAACGTCCCTGCGTCTATCACCGGGACGGGCGTGCCCTGCGCGTCCGGCAGCACGAGCGTCGTCCCCAGGCCCGCGAAGATGAGCCCCACCTCGCCGCGCGGAATCATCCCCAGGCCGATGGCCGCGCGGTTCAAGCCGCGCTCCGCGACGACGAGCGCGCAGACCTGCTTACCGATGATGGCGGCCAGCGTCAGCGCCACGGCGAACCCCAGCAGCTCAACCCGCGCGAAGGCGCGAAGGTCAACCCTCATCCCCATCAACACGAAAAAGATTGGCACAAGCACCGCGCCGACGGGCGCGACCAACTGCTGCAAGTCGTGCTTGCCGCGCTCCTCGAAAGTCTCGAAGTGAACCTCGTCGAGCACGAGGCCCGCGGCGAAAGCCCCTATGATCGGAGCCAACCCGACGAGCGTCGCCGCCCACGCCAGCATGAAGCAGAAGGCTATCGAGAGCGCCAGCAGCACCCCGCCGACCTCTAACTTCCCGGCGCGCCAGAAGACGTGCGGCGTCAGGTAACGGCCGACGATGATCGCGCCGAAGAGGAAGGCGACCGCCTTGCCCGTGATGATGGCGACCTCCACCAGGGAAAGCGCCGCGCCGGCCGCGGCCGCGCGAATCGCGCCCGCCACGACCGCCAGAATCACCAGCCCCAGCACGTCGTCAATCACGGCCGCGCCGAGGATGATTCTGGACTCGCGCGTCTTGAGCCGGTTCATGTCCCTGAGCACGCGCGCCGTGATGCCGACGCTCGTCGCGCACAGCGTCGCGCCGATGAAGAAATGGGCCAGTCGCGTCTCATGCGGCAGGAAGTAGGCGCTCACGCCCCAGCCGAGCAGGAACGGCGCGACCACGCCCGCCATCGCCACGAAGAGCGAAGACCAGCCGACCTCAAGCATCTCGCCCAGGTTCGACTCCAACCCGACTTCAAAGAGCAGGATGATGACGCCGACCTCCGCCAGCGCATTGATGATCGCGTTCGCCTTCAAAGGCTCTGCCGCCGTCCATCCCGTCAGGGCCAGGTTGCCGATAACGATTCCGATGACCAGCTCGCCGAGCACCGCCGGCTGCTTCATCCGCTCGAACAGCTCGCCGCCGAGCTTGGCCGCGACGAGGATGACGGCGACGCCCAACAGCACGACCGGGTCCAGCCCGTGCGCGGCTTCGCCCCCGGCCGCTTCCGCGGTCGCGGATTGCGTCGCCACAAACAGGGCGCCGCCCGCGACCACGCTGAACGTTACACGCCGCCTCATCAAGCCCCCTTCGTGCGAATGTTCTAACGGCCCCGCCATTCTAACTTACAAGTGTCGGGTTCGGGCAATAAGGTCAAGTGGGAGTCGAGGGGCCGCGTAAAGCCGCAATCCAGCAGCCCCTCCCGGAATGGTCGTCAATGGTCCAGCACAATTGCGCCCCGCGTCGGCGACGCTGTTTCTTGACAGCACTACTCGGCAGGAATAATCTACGCTGGAAACGCTGGAGTTTTCTTGCTGGCTCACATCTTACGTTGCTCACGGCAGTCAGGGTGCTGCGAGATGCCTCTCACAAGTTTTAATCTAACGAACTACCTTGTCATCACGTTGGCGGGAGTGTTCATTGCCTGTCTGGGCTTTGCCGACATAATTCCACTGCCTTTCATACTACTGAGCCCGGCGCTAATTGTAGCCCTCCTGCTGAGAAAGTTTTTGCTGCGCAAGCGGGTCGATAAAAACCGCCGGGAGGTTTCCCGGAATGAGAAACCGCCCAGGTACGTGGACGAGAACGTGCAGTTTAGCGTTTACAGGCCCCAGTCTATGAAGCCGATGGAGTGGCGCACGCTGGTCGCCTATGCTCACTTGTCAGAGAAGCGGCCGGCGCGCCTGAGGATGAGCCCGACCCGGTCGAGAGGGTCAGGCTAAGTGCCGAGGAATTGATCGGCCCCGATGTGAAGGCTTATAGGAGTATGACTCAGGATAGCCTGGCGGCCGTGCCGGAGGGGAGAGAAATCACTTTCCTGCCGAGCATGGACGGGGGTCGAGTTCAATCCGAAAAGCCGCAGCTTCCTCTGGCTCGAGGACGTCCACGAGGAGCCGTTCCGAATGAGGGCCGCGGAGCATTTAGAAGGCCAAGATGTCAGGGGCCGAATGACCGTGCTGCTCGGTAACATCATACTGGCCGATGTCCCTCTTCACGTTCACGTCAGCAGTTCGGCCGCCTCGGAATCTCAGGAGGCGCCGAGGAGGCTGGTCACCGCCACCCCCTACCGAAAGATATTCGCCTCCTACTCCCGCAAGGATAAAAGCATCGTCGAGCAGTTTGAGTTTTTCGCCAAAACCATAGGGGACAGGTACTCTCGTGACGTGAATGACCTTCGCTCGGGGGAGGTCTGGAGCGACCGGCTGGAAGAGATGATTGAGGAAGCCGACGTCTTCCAGCTTTTTTGGTCCTCAAACTCGATGAGATCCCAGTACGTCAGGCAGGAGTGGGAGTACGCGCTGAAGCTGAACCGACGGAACTTCATCCGCCCCACATTCTGGGAAGAGCCCATGCCCAAGGACCCCTCGAACTCGCTCCCGCCGGAAGACCTCCTGAGGCTACATTTCCAACACTTCCCGGTTCAGATCACAAGGGCGGCGACCCCGTCCGGGGTCACGGGTAGCCTGATACCGAATGCGGCCGCGATAGCCGTGATGGTCATATTTGTGACTGCCTGCCTTTTCCTTTGGGGGGACATGCATCCGTCCGTACGCGACCGGGAGTCGGCAGTTTTCCCGCACTCCACCTCGACTATGCCCATGCCGATGCCGACAGATGATGAAGTCGCGACTTCGGAACCTTTGGTTAATGCGGCTCCTACTCCTTCGCCTTCTATCACCCCTGAAATTGTGACGGCGCGGCGCTCAACGCCAAACATCCCGCCTGTGCGTCGGCGCAAGCCTTCAACTCTCATAGCCTCGCCGGAATCCGAGACTCCCGCCGAGACGGTACGTTTGTTTGCACCGTTTGAGGAAAATGCTGGAGATTTTGAGGTAGCCTTACAGCCAAAACATTCGTTTGCGCGGGGTAATAGCCAAACGGCGCCCAGTTACTACGGACAGCGGATCGTGACGCTCGGCCTGAGATATGAGTACGCGCTTCCCGACCCGACTTGCCGGCCTTCACATGGGTGCGGTAGTAGCGTAGCCTCAACTGCCGGACTAACCGCTGAAGCTGAATAATAAGAACGGCGGCATTGACAGGGCGGTGAGCGTTCCCGTAAAACTAGCCTGCTTTATACCTGACCCCAGCTCAACATCTCGTACGGACCTGTTGAAGAGAGGTTTACTCGAATGCCCTTATTTTTCCCCGGCAGCTCTCAACTGGCGGCCCCGCCAGCGCCGCCGCCAGAGCCCGTCCCCGCGGTCGAGGACAAGCTGGCCGAGCTTTCGGCCGACGAGCCGCTGCCACAGACTTACGCGGCCAACCGCATACGCCTGCTGCCGCAGTCGCCGCGCCGCCTCTATCTTTACTGGGAGTTCGAGCAAAACCCGTTCGAGACTCTGGAGCGCGCCTTCGGTGAACAGGCCGGCGGCTTCGAGCTGGCCATCCGGCTCGTCGATTTGGAGACAGGCGCTGAGACCTTGCACGCAGCTTCGGGCGTGCGCTCGCAGTGGTTCGACGCCGGACCCGGCCGCGCCTACCGCGCCGACGTGGGCCTCTACGCGCGCGGGCTGGCTTTCATACGTCTGCTCTCGTCCACGACGACGCACACGCCGCGCGCCTCCGTCGCGCGCGCGGCCGACCGGGAGACGGAGTTTCAAGTCTCCGCGAACGACTTCGCGCGCGTGCTGGACGACGCGGGCTACGCAGGCGACGCGCTCGAAATCTCGCTCGAAGCGGCCGATCTGGAGACGGGCAACGCCGCGACGCTGGAAGTCGCGCGACGCCTCGGCGGCGCAGCATTGCCGCCGCTCGGCGAGGACGAGTTGGTCGAGTTGCGCGGGCTGCTCGCCGCGCTCGCGCTGGGCCTGAGCCCGGACGAATTGAGGATGATGATGTCGGCGGGCCTGGGCGGCTGGCTTGACGAAATCATACGCCTGCGAGGCGAAGGCATTGACGCCGTGCAACTGCTCGAAGTCCTGCGCGTCGTGCTCGGCTTCGAGCTGGACCGCGCGGCCCTCGCCGCGTTTGACCGCGAGTCCGCGCGCCGCGCCCCGCGCGCCTTCGTCGGGGCCAGCGAAGTCAACCTGCCCCGCAACCCCTTCCACCTCTGGATGCCAAGCATGGCAAGGAAATAAGGAAATGATGAACTTTGCGGGATGAATGATGAATTAGAAAACGTTTGTCTTTTAATTCATCATTCATCCCGCAAAGTTCATCATTATTTTTTCTAGTGGTTACTGGATACTTCAGTTTGATTCTCCACGCGCACCTGCCGTTCGTGCGCCACCCGGAGCACCCAGAGTTCCTCGAAGAGGACTGGCTCTACGAGGCCATCACGGAAGTCTACCTGCCGCTCATCTTCGTCTTCCAGAATTTGCACGAGAGCGGCATGCGGCCGAGGCTTGCGATGAACGTCTCGCCGCCGCTCTGCGAGATGCTCTCCGACACGCTCCTACAGGAACGCTACACGCGCCACCTCGAAAACCTGCTCGCGCTGGCACAAAAAGAGGTCGAGCGCACGGGCCGCGAGGCGCAGGAGTTTCTCCCGGCCGCCGAGATGTACGTCGGGAGCCTGACCGCCGCGCTCGCGCTCTGGGACAAGCATTACGCGCGCAACCTTGTCCGCGCCTTCCGCGAGCTGCAAGACGAGGGCGTGCTGGAGATCATCACCTGCGGCGCGACGCACGGCTTCCTGCCCTTAATCTCGACGCCGGAAGCCAAACGCGCGCAGGTCACGGTCGCCGTGGCGAACTACCGAAAACACTTCGGCCGCAAACCTCGCGGCATCTGGCTCCCCGAATGCGCCTACGAGCCTGGCGTCGAGGAAGTCCTGAAGGACGCCGGCATCGAATACTTCATCGCAGACACGCACGCCATCCTTTACGGCGAGCCGCGCCCGCGCTACGGCGTCCACTCGCCCTCGCGCTGCCCGAACGGCGTGGCCGTCTTCGCACGCGACCTGGAGACGAGCCAGCAGGTCTGGAGTTCCGTCATAGGCTATCCAGGCGACCCCGCTTATAGAGAGTTCTACCGCGACCTCGGCTGGGACGCGCCGCACGACTACCTGCTCCCGCATCTGCACGCAGGAGGCGAGCGCCGTCACCTCGGCCTCAAATACCATCGCATCACTGGACAGGACGTGCCGCAGCAGCACAAGCAGCCTTACGACCCGACGGCCGCGCGCCACCGCGCCGCCGAACATGCGGCCCACTTCGTAGGGGAGCGCATCCGGCAGGCCAGACATTTGCGGCACACGTTCGGCGGGCGGCCGCCGCTCGTCACCTCGCCTTACGACGCGGAGCTGTTCGGCCACTGGTGGTACGAGGGGCCGCAGTTCATAGACTTCGTCTTCCGCGAGTTTCATCGCGTGCGCGACGAGGTCGAGGCCATAGCGCCCGGCGACTTTCTGGACTCGGACATGTCCATCCAGACGCAGCGACCCTCGCAATCCTCCTGGGGCGAGGACGGCTACTTCAAGGTCTGGCTCAACGAGCGCAACAGTTGGATGTACCCGCACCAGCAGGCGGCCGAGGAGCGCATGACGGCGCTCGCCAACCGGCACACTGCGCCTGACGAGTTGACGCGCCGCGCGCTCAACCAGGCGGCGCGCGAACTCCTGCTCGCGCAGTCGAGCGACTGGGCCTTCCAGATTTACCAGGGCACGACGGTCGAATACGCCACACGCCGCTTCCGCTCGCACATCCGCCGCTTCGACGCCCTGGCCTCAGACATCGAGCGCGGCCAGATAGACGCCGAGCGCCTCGCCGAAATCGAATCCCGCGACAACATCTTCCCCGAACTCGACTACAGCCACTATAAAAGTGGTCAGTAGTCAGTGGTCAGTGGTCAGTTAAAATCCATACGCTTCAAGATTACTGATGCTCAACGAACTGACCACTGGCCACCGGCCACTGCCCACTGTCCTCATCATCGGCCACAGGGGAGCGGCGGCGGTCGCGCCAGAGAACACGCTCGTCTCTTTCGAGCGGGCGCTGGCCGACGGCGCGGACGGCGTAGAGTTCGACGTGCGGCTGGCGCGCGACGGCGTGCCCGTCGTCATACACGACGCGACGCTCAGGCGCACGGCCCTGAGGCGCGGGGCCGTGGCGAACTTGTCCTCGACCGAACTGGGCCAGATGGACGCGGGCTCCTGGTTCAACCTGTGGCGACCGCGTCGCGCGCGCGCCGAATACGTGGGCGCGGCCATCCCGACGCTCGCCTCCGTCTTCGAGTTGATGAAGCAACGCGACGCGCTGCTCTACGTCGAGATGAAGTGCGGGCCGCGCGACCGCGCCCCGCTCGCCGCCGAGGTCGTCCGGCTAATTCATGCACACTCCTTCGCCGCGCGCGTCGTCGTCGAGAGTTTTGACTTGCCTTCGATTGTCGAGATCAAGCGGCTCGACGCGAATCTTCGCACGGCGGCGCTCTTCGACCGCAGGCTCTCGCGCCCGGCCCCTTCGGCGCGCGGGATGATTACGCGCGCCCTCGCGTGCGGGGCGGAGGAGATCGCCCTGCACCACAGCCTGGCCACGCGCCGCACCGTCCGCGAGGCTTCGCTCCGCGGACTCCAAACAGTCGTCTGGACGGCCGACAATCCTGCGTGGGTCGCGCGCGCACTGCGGAGCGGAGTCCACGCCGTCATCACGAACGACCCGGCGCGGCTGCGGCGCGCGGCGTGCTGAGTTGGCAGGCGGCGGGTGATAGACTATCGCCTTCGATGGATCGCGCGAAAACCCAACTCGACCGCGTCTTCGTCCGCCCGCAGTACGCGCTCCACTACAGGCGTGCGCGGCGCGCCTCCTGGGCGAGCGAGGCGCGCGCAGATTACGCCGCGCTCTTTCTGCTCGAAGGGACTTTGCCCTTGCTCGTCGAGGAAGCGGCCTTCGAGATTAGTGAGGGCGGCGTGCTGCTCCTGGACCCAGGCGTGGCGGCGGCCGCCACTGCGCGCGCGCGCCGCGCCGAGTACCTGTCGCTGACGCTCTCCTCTTCTTTCATGCTCGACGCGGCCGCGCGCACGCGTCTCGTCGGCGCGGGCGCGAGCGTCCAATTCCGCTCGCGCGTCGTCCACGAGGACGCGCGGCTCTCGCGCCTGGCGCGCGACCTGGCGGGAGAACTGGCCCAGGCAGAGGCCGGGCAGGAGGTGGTCGTCGCGGCGCTGATGGAGCAGTTGGTCGTCCACCTCCTGCGCCACCACTCGAACGTGCGCCGCTCCGAAGAGCTGGAGCTGTCGCGCGTCGGCCTTGTGGACCGGCGCGTCCGCCGCGCCATAGAGCTGATGCACGCGCACCTCGACCGCGAGCTGCCGCTCGAAGAGATCGCGGCTGCGGCCTTCCTCTCGCCCTTCCACTTCGCTCGCCTCTTCAAGAAGCTGACGGGCGTGAGCCCGCACGCCTACCTCGCGGCCCTGCGCGTCACGCGCGCGCGCTCTCTGCTGGCCGAGACGGACCTCTCCGTCTCCGAAGTCAGCGCCCGCGTAGGCTACGGCACGCCGAGCCACTTCAGTAAAGCATTCCGCCAGGCCACAGGGCTGACGCCGCGCGCCTACCGCGCCGCGCTCGTCGGCCGCCTTTGATTGCGGAGTGCGGAATGCGGAATGCGGATTAGAAAACGGTTTTTCATTCCGCATCCCGCAATCCGAAATCCGCATTCCGGTTGTGTTATCATCCGTGCCCGGAAAGCGAGGGAGCATGGCAGTCCAGATCACTAGACGTTTGTTCACCGTCGCCGAATATAACCGCATGGGCGAAGCCGGCATTCTGGAAGCTGCTCGCGTCGAACTGATCGAAGGGCAGGTCGTTGATAAGTCACCGACTGGCAGGCGTCACGCCGCGTGTGTCGGCAGGTTGACGAATCTCTTTGGCAAGTCGCTCGCAGACGCAGCCATCGTCTGGGTGCAAAATCCAATCGTGCTGAACGACTACGCGCAGCCGCAGCCGGACGTGGCGCTGCTCCGGCGGCGCGATGATTTCTACGAGCAGTCGCTGCCCGCGCCCGGCGACGTGCTGCTCATCGTCGAGGTCGCGGACACCACGCTCGAATACGACCGGCAGATCAAAGTCCCGCTCTACGCGCGCGCCGCAGTCCCGGAGGTCTGGGTCGTCAACCTCCCGGACGAGCAGGTCGAAGTCTACACGCGGCCCGCCGGCGGCGCGTACCAGGACGTGCGCCGGCTCGGACGCGGCGAGGTCATCAACTCCGGCGCTGTGCCCGGCCTGACCGTCGCCGCTGACGAGATACTCGGATGAATAGCACGCCCGCAAGACAGGAGGAGAGAGCCGTCGCGCTGCGCCCCGTCGCGCCCGAAGACGAGCGGCTGCTGTTAGACGTTTACGCCAGCACGCGCGCCGACGAACTGGCACAAATTCCCTGGGACGAGGCGCAGCGCGAGGCGTTCCTCAGGATGCAGCTCGCCGCGCGCGACCGCTCGTACAGGATGTACTACCAGGGTCTCGAAGACAGCGTCATCCTCTTCGAGGACCGGCCGGCCGGTCGGCTCCTGGTCGTCCGCGGCGAAGATGAGTTTCGCCTTGCCGACATCGCCCTCCTGCCCGAATTCCGCCGCGCAGGGCTAGGGACCGCGCTGGTCAAAGAGTTGATGGACGAGGCCGGACGGCGCGGCCTGCCGCTGCGGCTTCAGGTCGAGAAGTGGAACACCGCGGCGCGGCGTCTCTACGAGCGGCTGGGCTTCGCGACCACCGGGGAGAACGACACGCACTTCCAGATGGAGTATTGGCCCAGGGGCGGCGCGTGAGGAGAATTAGCAAACGGCTTATTATCGGAGGTCACCAATAGTGCCAGAATTTTTCACCAAAGAGAGTTTCGCCGAACACCTCAAGACGAAGTTCCGCATCCCGCTGCAAGCGTCGGGCGCGGTCGAGCTGGAGTTGGTTGAGGTCGTCAGCACGCTCTCGACGCCGCGGCAGGAACAGTTCTCCGTCTACTTCCGCGGCCCCGCGGACATTTACCTTCCGCAGATGACCTACCACATGGAGCACGACGCGCTCGGTGAGCTGGACCTATTCATCGTCCCCGTCGGCCGCGGCCCCGAAGGGTTCCAGTACGAGGCCGTCTTCAACCGCCCGCTCGAACCGCAGGACTGAGCCGCGCACGCCCTCCCCTTATGAAGCAGGAAGAGACTCAGGGCCGCATCAGCTTGCGCCCGGTCGCAGCCGGCGACGAAGAGTTCCTCGTGAAGGTTTACGCCAGCACGCGGGCGGACGAGTTGGCGCGCGTGCCCTGGAGCGAAGCGCAGCGCGCGGCCTTCGTCCGCATGCAGTTCGACGCGCAGCAGCTTCACTACCGTACGCACAACCCGGCGGCCACGCACGACGTGATTCTCCTGGACGGACGAGCCATCGGCCGCCTTTACGTTGCGCGTCGCCGCGACGAGATTCGCATTCTGGACATCACCATCCTGCCAGAGCGCCGCGGCGGAGGCGTTGGGACCGCGCTCGTCAGAGACCTGATGACGGAGGCTGCGCGCGCGGCGCTCCCGCTCAACATCTACGTCGAGAGCTACAACCGCTCGCGCGGCCTCTTCGAGCGCCTGGGTTTTGAGAAAGTGGACCGGCCGGAGGACGACGGCGTCAACTACCTGCTGGAGTGGAGGAGCAGTAGTCAGTAGTCAGTGGTCGGTGGTCAGTTAAAAACAAAAGAAAGAGGCAGCCGGGTTAATTCCACTCGGCTGCCTTTTGCTTTCTCTTAACTGACCACCGACCACTGACCACTGACCACTGACTACTGCGTCCGGCGGTTGATGACGGCTTCGTAGTATTCGGGGGTGGTGCGCGTGCGGCGGCCGACGGGGACCAGGAAGAGGGAGAACGTGCCGAGCGCGGCGTGGCGCACGGTGTAGATCTTCTGCTCGATCTTCTGGCCGCGCGCGGCGATGAAGGTGAGCGAGAAGCATTCGCCCAGGTTGTTGACCGGCGCGCCCGGAGCCGTGGGGCGGAGGTTCTTGACCTCGATGAGTTGCATGTGCTTCCACACGCGGCCGACCTGAAGCTTGAACGCGCTCTTGATGTAGGGCACGAAGGTCGCCATGGTGTAGTAGCTGGTCGGGTCGTCCTGGACCTCCGTGGGGATCGGGAAGTACCCGCCCCGTTGGCCGCTCGCGTCCTGGGCGGAGGCGGGGCCGAGCGTCAGGGGGACGCTGGCGCAGGCAGCCGCAATAATGCCGGCCTTGATAAATGTACGGCGGGGGATTTTCATTGGCACACTTCGTTCCTGGGCTTTAGTCTTAGTCTTGTAGGCTGGGCAACAGCGAGGGTCTATACTCTTCGCTTCCGCGGGATGCTGGTTTGATAGGAGATGTCTCCTGCCCGGTGAAGCACTCTACCAATAAATTGTGCCAGAAGCAATAAAATTTGTCTTGTGTTGGCGGCGACGAGGGTTTACAATCCCCGCGCCTCGTTAGTGAACTCGTCAGTAGAAATAGCAATACCCTGAGAGCCGCTACTTTATTGGGCCGTGCAAAATCTGCATCGAAAGTAGAGGCTTCACCCGAACACCACGCATGCGGTTAGTTTTCTTCCAGAGGGCGCTCTTTACCCTGTAAAACTGTCTCCACTTCCACCTGGCAATCAAGTCAAGAGGAGAGAAATCTATGGCCGAACCTTTCCTGTCTGAAATTAGAATCATGAGCTTCGTGTTCGCGCCGAAGGGCTGGGCCTTGTGCAACGGCCAGTTGTTGCCGATTAACCAGAACCAGGCGCTCTTCAGCCTGCTCGGCACGACCTTCGGCGGCGACGGTCGCGTCAACTTTGCGCTGCCGGACTTGCGCGGCCGCGTCCCCATCCATGTCGGCTCAGGCCACACGCTCGGCGAGCGCGGCGGCGAGCAGGCGCACACACTTTCGATTGCGGAACTCCCGACGCACACCCACGTCGCGCAGGCTTCGTCGGCGGTAGGCAACGCCTTCACCCCGACCAGTAATCTACTTGCCAAAGTAGAGGGCGTGGACGTGTACAACGCGCCGTCGAGCCTGGTGGCGATGTCTCCGAGCACGATAGCGAACGTGGGCGGCAGCCAGGCGCACTTGAACATGCAGCCGTTCCTGGTCCTGAACCTCTGCATCGCCCTGCAAGGCATCTTCCCATCACCCAACTAAGGAGGCGAAAAAATGGCACAACCATACGTTGGTGAAATCCGAATGTTCGCGGGCAACTTCGCCCCCGCCGGTTGGATGTTCTGCGAAGGTCAACTACTCCCCATCTCGGAGAACGAGACGCTCTTCCAGTTAATCGGCACGACCTACGGCGGCGACGGCGAATCAACCTTCGCGCTGCCGGACCTGCGTGGCCGCATCCCGATCCATCAGGGCAACGGCTTCATCCTCGCCGAAACCGGCGGGGCCGAGGAGATTACGCTGACGGTCAACCAGATTGCGGCACACTCCCACCCGCTGCTGGCTTCCTCCGCCATCGGGAGTCTGCCGACCGCGCAGTCCAATCTCCTGGCGAAGACGACCAACATTGACCTGTACTCGGGCGACGTGACGGACACGCCCATGAGCCCGGTCGCCGTCACGCCAACCGGCGGGAGCCAGCCGCACACCAACTTCCAGCCGTATCTTTGCGTAGACTTCATCATTTCGCTGTTTGGGATTTTCCCGTCCCCAACATAAGGAGAACATTTATGGCAGACCCTTTTGTCGCTGAAATCCGCATCTTCCCCTTCAACTTCGCGCCGAAGGGCTGGGCCTGGTGTGACGGGCAGTTGTTGCCGTTGTCGCAGAACACGGCGCTCTTCTCTCTGCTCGGCACGACCTACGGCGGGAACGGCAAGTCCAACTTCGCGCTGCCGGACTTGCAGGGACGCGCGCCGATGCACCCCGGACAGGGGCCTGGCCTCTCGCTGCACGACCTGGGCGAGACGGGCGGCTCGGAGACCGTGACGCTGCTGGAGTCCGAGATTCCGTCCCACGCCCACTCGATGCGGGCTGTGTCGCAACCGGGCGACCTGGCCGACCCGACCGGCCGCTCGATAGCGAGGACCAGCACCGGGAACCCGTTCCAAACGACGACGAACGCCAACGTCGTCCAGATGTCGGACCAGGGGCTCGCCCCCGCGGGCGGCGACCAGCCGCATAACAACCTTCAGCCCTACCTGACCTTCTACTTCTGCATCGCCTTGCAAGGCGTCTTCCCGCCCAGAGGGTAAGACGAAAGGTGAAAGGCAAGAGGTCAAAGTGAGAAGGCGGGGAGCCACACTTAATAAAGTGGCTCCCCGCCTTCTTCCTGTGATCTGTTGCTTCTGCCTTATCCTGTGATCGTCGCGCTGACCGTCTGGCTCCACGGCCCCTGCTCGCCTTTCCTGTTGACCCAGCGCAGCATGTAGTGGGCCACTTTGCCCGCGTCTTCGCCGCCGTACACGGCGACGTAGGGTGTGCGTGTGTCGGTCGCAAGAAACTGCAACTGGTCCGGGTCCGCCGGCGCGGGGTCTCCGACCTTGACCCAGATTTCGCAGCCCATCATGCCTTCGGGCTTGGCCCTTGAGTTCGGCGTCGTCTCGTCCGTGAAGTTGACGGTGTGACGCAGCCGCTGGCTCGTGTCCACGCTGGCGATGGGTCTGGTGGTGGGCACGCCCGTCGTCGTGCGCGGCGTGTCGCGCGAGCCGACCCCCATCTCCGCCCTTTGGGCCTCGGTCAGCGACGGCAGCCCCTGTAGGCGACGGACGAGCGAGCGCAGGGATGATTCAAAAGAATCGCGCGTGTTCTTCTTGGTCTGCTGTGCCCCTTGAGCCGCCGCCTGCGCCGCGGTGTGTGCATCGTAATCGTTCCCCCAGGTAGTCTGAGCCGCCGTCAGCGGCGTCAGGTCCGCGGCCGTCAAACCGAGCGCAGCCTGGTTCGCGTCCACGTAGTTGAGAAATCTAGACTGCCAGACGTTGAAATCAGCGTCCGGTCGTGGAATGTAGTCTGCCATGATGAGGTTCTCCTTGCCGCGGTGATGCGGCTGAAAGGCGTACTGTTTGAGGGTGCTGCGAGGTACAGGTCGAAGAGTAATCGGAACCCTGCGGCGCGCATACTATCACCGTGGCGGAGTCCAGCACAATGGCTTCGGCGGTTAACTTGCTCATGAAACTGAGTACGTGCTTGCACGAGCAAGGAGCCGACGTAAATTTTGTGTTTAACTTAAATATGTGTCATGCTTTTTAAGTAATGGATTTTTTACTAAAAGGTTTTTAGCATGGAAAGAATTACTGGCGAATACGTACTTTGCTCTGGGAAATATGACCCTTTCAAAGCCTTCGTGCCATACCCTTTACCTCCTAATCCGCCTTTGTCTTTGGATGAGGAGATATGCGATTTAATGGAAAAGGCGAACCGTGCATTAGGGCGTCTTGATGGGGTGACGATGCTTCTTCCCGGGACTTATCTATTCACCTATTTTTACGTTCGCAAAGAGGCCGTGCTTTCCTCTCAAATTGAAGGCACGCAATCATCTCTACAAGAGCTTCTACTTTTTGAGACTGAAGAAGCCCCTGGGACTCCGCTCGTTGATGTGCTGGAAGTTTCAAACTATGTGCGCGCCATGAATCATGGACTTCAAAGTATTCGTGCAGAGGGTCGCCTACCGCTTTCGCTCCGACTCCTTACAGAAGTTCACGGCATCCTATTAGCGAAAGGTCGCGGTAGTGATAAAGGGCCAGGTGAGTTCCGGCGCTCTCAGAATTGGGTTGGAGGGCCAACACCTAGCAAGGCCACCTACGTTGGTCCTCCGGCTGAAAGAGTAATAGAGTGTTTAGATGCTTTTGAAAAATTCCTATATGACCAGCCATATCGCACCCCTGTGCTTATAAAAGCCGCTTTAGCTCATGTGCAGTTTGAATCTATCCACCCCTTCCAGGATGGTAACGGACGCGTCGGACGATTGCTGATTACCTTATTGCTCTGCTCGGAAGAAGCACTAAAAGAGCCGATGCTCTATCTGAGTTTGTATTTTAAGAGGCATCGCGAGGAATACTATGCGCGCCTCCAGAGTGTCAGGGAAACAGGCGATTGGGAGGGATGGTTACGGTTCTTTTTGACAGGAGTATTGGAAACGGCACAACAAGCGGTTTCGGCCGCGCAAGATATTTTGAGGCTTTTCGATACAGATAAACGCCGGATAGCGGCTCTCGGAACGCGCGCAACTTCGGTATTACAAGTTCATGATATTTTCCAAAGCAGCCCTGTCCTCTCAGTCCGGAATGCTCGAAAAAAGTTAGCTGCAAAGGGGCTGACACTTACCGAACCGACCGTATATACATGCTTCAAGCATCTTGAGAAACTGCGGATCATAAGGGAGATAACAGGGAAGGATCGCAACCGTCGATATGTTTACGGTGAATATATGGATATTCTTAGTGAAGGGGTTTAGCTATTAAAATCATGAGGCTTTAAATATGGGCTATGTGGGCAGTCTGGTTAAATCTTTATTGAAATACGAAAAGTTCAAACTGAACCACTACCTTTCAAATTACTTTCGGCCCTGCCTCGGCTTGCTCGGTAATCTGACGGGCAGATCAAGTTCATCGTCAATCAAAAAATCCGTGCTGATATTCACTGCCCGCGCGTATTGAAGAATAATGGGCAAGGGCGGCTCAATTATCCCCAACTCATAGCCGGACACGGCGGCGCGTTGCAGCTTCTCTTTCCACCCCAACCGCACCAGCATTTCGTTTTGCGAGAGTCCCAAAGCCAACCGAATAGCCAGCAACTTCTCCGGCAACCGCTCCGGCTTCGGACGAGCAGAGCGCCCCATCAGAAGTAACCTCCTGACAGAACGCACCGACACTTGCTTCTAGTTGTATTTTCAACTAGGATGCTGCCGCTCAATTTTGTCGCCGTGAGAAGTAGCCTTTTCTCAACGGCGGCGCTCATCACTCAGCTTTTGAGGTTGAGGCTTGAGACGACGCATGTTGCCGTTGCCAGTTTTCAATCAGACCGTGCGCCATCTTACCAAAAGCGCGTGCATCTTCACATCACAAAGGATTGTGCCAATGAAAAGAAGAGAAGAGTATCGGGCCAAGGTGACGGACGACGGCGGCCTCAAACGCGGTCGCGTCCCCTGCCCGCTACTGCAAGAGATGCAGGCGCGTCCGGGCGACTACTTAACTTTCCGGCTGGCTGATTCGGGTGAAGTCGTCATGTGCCT
Organism: uncultured Acidobacteriota bacterium; assembly: GCA_963848875.1. GTDB lineage: Bacteria > Acidobacteriota > Blastocatellia > Pyrinomonadales > Pyrinomonadaceae > QHXM01. The sequence goes on along the minus strand of CAWKFJ010000003.1, from coordinate 144,208 downwards.
GTCGCGCTCAAGAAAGAGAGCGGCCAAACAAGATAAGCGCCGCTAAGAACGGGGGCGCGCGGCTTGGGTGGACCGCGCGCTCACGCGCCGCACGTCTGTTTTCATGGAAGAGACGGGCTTGTGCGGAGAGGCCGCTCGCGTCAAGCCGTTTCCCATAAGTGGCGCGGGCGGCCTTGCTTTCTGCCTCAAAGTTAAGAGGAAAACATTAGCAGTGGGAGCGGGAACGCGGCGGCGGGGGATGGGAACGCCATCGGCGTGTCATTCCCCCGTGCCTATGTTCCCGTCCCCCACCGCCGCGTTCCCATCCCCCGCGCCAATTTTGACTTCCCCCGCCGCGGCGTTCCGCTCCCCCGCGCCGGCGTTAGAACCCACGGCCGGGCGGGAAAGGGTGAAATCCTGACTTTTTTCGGTCCAGGGCGTTTCAGATGGGCGATTTCTCACAGAATCAGTACAAAACTCTTTGTGTAATTGGCCCTTTTGTGCTAATTTCTATCCTCCGTTCGCGGAGGAGCGCTGCCGCGCTTTGTGCTCACGGTCACTCCATTTATCTTAGACTGAAAAATGCTTGGCTATTATCCCTGTTTCAAGTTTGGCGGCAGTTGCCGGACAGTTTGTCAGTCTCACACGTAACTTAACCATTCCCTTGCCTCGTTAGATCAAGGCGCGGTCTTTCCCGACGGTTTTTTGCCCGGTTGTCCGAAGTTGCAAATAAGCTCGACCCCATCTGCAATCCTATCCCCGCGTGGCCGAACTCTGCCTCCGGGCGCTTAGCACCTGTTTGAAGGAGAAGTCATGAAAAGATTCCCCCGCACGTCGTCCCCCAGCAGCCTTAGAGTGTTTACCTCATGTCTGCTCTCCTTCCTGATGCTACTGTTGCCCGTGGCGACGCTGGCCGGCTCCGTTAAGATGGCCGAGGCTGCCGAAGGCCAGCGCAAGCTGACCGCGGACCAGAAGACGGAAGCCTTCCTCTTCAACGCGCCGCTGCCCGCCGCGACCCCTGACATCTCGGCCACGCTGACCGACTCGTTCGCCGACGGCGACGGCGACACCAAGGCAGAGTTTGGCGAGACCATCACCTACACCTCCGACATCACCAACGCTGGTCCTGTGGACGCCACCGGCGTCAAGTTCGACGCCACGCTCGACCCGAATACGGATATCGTCCCCGGCTCCGTCAAAGTCTCTCCGCTGGCCTTTGCCGACTCTTACGTCGCGACCAAGAACACTGTGCTCAACACGGGTGCGCCCGGACTGCTGGCGAACGACTCGGGCCAGCCCGCGCCGACCGTTTCGGCCATCGTCGGCTGCGCGGACGTGACCGCTCCGTTCACCAACTGCGACACGACGCAGGCGGGCGGCAAGGTGACGGTCAACGCCGATGGTAGTTTCGACTACACGCCTCCCTCCGGCTTCGAGGGCTCGGACACTTTCCAGTACACCATCTCCAACGGGCAGACGCCCGACTCGACCGCGACCGTGACGATCAACGTGGACGCGGCCCCGACCGTCACCGCCACGACGCCGGTCGACAACGCGGTGGGCGTGGACCCGACCTCCAACATCACCGTCACCTTCAGCGAGCCGGTTAACGTGACCGGGGCCTGGTTCACCATCTCCTGCACGACGAGCGGGACGCACACGGCGACCGTCACGGGCGGCCCGACCACCTTCACCCTCAACCCCGACACGAATCTCGTCGGCGACGAGACCTGCACGGTGACCATAGTCGCCGCACAGGTCACGGACCAGGACAGCAACGACCCGCCCGACCAGATGGCGGCCGACTACGTCTTCGACTTCACGACCGACGCCGCGCCTGCCGTGACGACGACCTCGCCCACCAACGGCGCCACCGGCGTGACGACCGACGCCAACATCATCGTCAACTTCACAGAGAACATTAACGCCAACGCCAGCTCTTTCAAGATCGAGTGCCCGGCCCCCGGCAACTTGCAGGCGTTCACGTACACCGGCGCGTCCACCAACACCAGCGTCATCACGCTCAACCCGACCGCCGACCTGCCCGCGGGCACGACCTGCACGGTGACCGTCGTCGCCCTACAGATTTCCGACTCGGACGCCTTCGACCCGCCCAACAACATGGCGGCCGATTATGTTTTCAGCTTTACGACCGACGCCGCGCCCGCCGTGCTGTCAACGACCCCGGCGAACGGGGCGACGAACCTGGCGACCAACACGACCATCCAGGTCAACTTCTCGGAGAACGTCAACGCCACGACCAACTCTTTCAAGATCGAGTGCCCGGCCCCCGGCAACTTGCAGACCTTCACGCTCTCGGCCAGCCCGAGCAACACCTTCACGCTGACGCCGACCGCCAACCTGCCCGGCGGCGTGACCTGCACGGTGACGGTCATCGCTCTACAGATTTCGGACCAGGACGGCAACGACCCGCCGGACAAGATGGTGGCCGACTACGTCTTCAGCTTCTCGACGGACGCCGCGCCGCAGGTGACTTCGACCGTCCCGACCAACACCGCGACGAACGTCGCCTCGAACGCCAACATCACGGTCAACTTCAGCGAGAGCGTTGCCGTCACGGCCACCGCCTTCAACATCACCTGCGCCACGAGCGGCGCGCACACGACCGTCGTCTCCTCCAGCCCCGCCACTTCTTTCACCATCAACCCGGACACAGACTTTACGTTTGGCGAAGTGTGTACGGTGACAGTTGACAAGGACGAGGTCTCCGACACGGACACGAATGATCCGCCCAACAACATGGTGGCCGACTACGTCTTCACGTTCACGGTCGATTTGCCGCCGTCCGTGACCACGACGACGCCGACCAACAACCAGAACAACGTCTCCCCGAACACGACCGTCGTCATCAACTTCTCGGAGAGCGTCAACGCCACGAGCAACGCCTTCAAGATCGAGTGCCCCGTCGGCACGAACAAGACGTTCACGCAGACCGCCTCGCCCGCCACCAGCTTCACGCTGACGCCGAGCGCCGCGCTTCCGCAGGGCGTCGTCTGCACCGTGACCGTTGACAAGGACGAGATCACGGACGTTGACGCGGGCGATCCGCCCGACAACATGACGGCCGACTACGTCTTCACCTTCAACATCCCGCCCGACGCGCAGAACGATTCGCACCCGGCCAACGTCGTCGGCAACGTCATCGTTGACTCGGCCAACATCAGCTTCAGCGTGACGTCCAACGACGTGTTCGCCTCGCCCGTGACCATCGATAAGGTGCAGGCCGAGACGAACGTCGTGAGCAACACGATCACCACGTCCACCGCCGCGGGCGGCACGGTCGTGATGACCGTCTCCGGCGCCAACATAGGCAAGTACACCTACAACCCGCCGGCCGGTTACGAGGGCGGCGACAGCTTCACCTACCAGATCACCAACGGCGGCGGCAGCGACACGGCGACCGTCAGCCTGAACGTCAGCGGCATGGTCTGGTTCATCAACAACACGGCCGGGGCTGGCAACGGCAGACAGACCTCGCCGTTCAACTCGCTGGCGGCCTTCCAACTGGTCAACAACGGCACGGGCAACAACCCCGCGGCTGGCGACAACATCTTCATCTACGAGAGCGGCACGGCCTACGTAGGCCCCGTCACGCTCCTCGGCAACCAGAAACTTATCGGCCAGGATTCGACCGTGGCGCTCACTACGCGCACAGGGCTCGACCCGGCTCCGAGCGGCGGCGCGTTCCCGGTGATGAACTCTGGCAACGGGACGATCACGAAGATTACGAGCGGGGCCAACGCCGTCGAGTTGCCCGCCACCTTCGCGGGCAACCACAGCCAGATTTACGGCCTGACAATCGGTAACACGACGGGCGCAGGCATCTTTGCCGTCCCCGGCGGCGGCCAGGCCGGCTTCGGCGCGTTGACCGTGGCGGACGTGAGCATTGACGACACGAGCACCCGCACGGGCCAGGCGCTGAACCTGCAAAAGGGCACCGGGACCGCGAACGTCACCGCGACCTTCAACGTGCTCGAATCGAGCAGCGCGGTCAACGGCATCGCCCTGACCAACGTGGATGGCTCGATCACCATCAACGCCGGGAGTCTGTCCGCTCTGACCGGCGCGGACGTGCTGGTCACAGGCGGCGCGGCCAGCCTGACCTTCTCCAACACCTTCACCATCACGAACGCCTCCGGCGAGGCTCGCTCGATTGACATCCAGAACAAGACGGGCGGGACCGTGGACTTCAACGGCCTGATCACAGACAACGGCACGGGTATCAACCTGCTGAACAACGCCAGCACGACGCTCCGCTTCGACGGCGGCCTGGTCCTGGCGACGACCACCAGCAACGCGTTCGTCTCGACCAGCAATGGCTCCCTCGCCATCACGGACCCGAACGCGAACGGCACCGCGCCCGACAACACCATCACCACGACCTCTGGCACGCCGCTCAACGTCGCGTTCACGAACATCCTCGCCGACGGCCTGACCTTCAAGAGCATCACGGCCAACGGCGCTGTCAACGGCATCTCGCTGAACACGACCGGCTCAGCCGGCGGCCTGACCATCACCGGCGACACCGGGAGCACTGTCAACGCCTCTGGCGGCACGATTCAGAGCACCACCAGCGCGGGCATCTCGCTGACCAGCGTCACAGGCGTCTCGCTCGACCAGATGAGCATCACGAACACGCTGGGCAACGGCATCACCGGGGCGACCTCGGTGACCAACTTCAGCATCACGAACAGCACGATAGCCGGCGCTGGCGACGGGGCCAACGAGTTCGGCATCTTCATCACCAACCTGCTCGGGACGGGCACGATCAACAACACCAGCGTCACCAACTCTCAGACGAACAATCTGAAGATCAGCAACAACAACAACACGGCCGGGACGGTGACCATCAGCAACTCGACCTTCACGACCACCGACGCCGTGAACGGCGGCGACTGCGTCAACGTAGAGACCGGCGTCGCCAGCCCCAACCAGGGCAACCTGACCGTCAACCTCACAGACAATAACGACCTCAACACCTGTCAGGGCGACGGCATCCAGGCGTCGGCCAACGACAACAGCACGCTGCGCGTCACCGTAGACGGCTCGAACAGCAACTACAACGGCAACCTGGGCTCGGCCGTCAACATCGCGTCCGAGGGCAACTCGCAGACCTTCGCCCTCGTCCAGGACTTCACCAACGTCAGCACGGGGACGACCGGAAGCAACGGTCTGAACGTCATCAACGTCCAGACCATCGAGTCTGTGGATACGCCGACCCTGAACGTGACCATCCAGAACAACTCGGTCATCTCCCAGTCGCCCACGATCACGCAGAACGTCGTCGGCATCCGCGTCATCCAGGAAGGCAAAGGCACCTTCAACGCCAACATCAAGGACAACTCCGTCAACGGCCGCTTCGGCACCAACGCGGTCTTCGCGCAGTCGCGCGCGGGCAACGGCACGATGAACCTCGTGTTCGGCGACTCAAGCGGCAGCCCGTCGAACACGGTCACCGCGACCGACCCGAACACCCTCGACGCCGTCAGCATCGAGGCGGGCTCCAGCGCGGGTGGTGACGCGAACACCATCTGCCTGAACATGCTCAATAACGTCGCCACGTCTGCGGGCGTAGGGCCGCAGCAGGGCTACCGCCTGCGCAAGCGCGCCACCCCGACGTTCCGCCTGCAAGACTTCCCCAGCGGGACCGTGGACAACTGGGTCAACGTCACCAAGAACAACACCGGCACGACGGACATCGTCGTTGACGCCGGCGCGTTCACGAACGCTCCTGCGCCTTGCACGGTCGCAGCGACGCCGCTGCTCGCTTCGCCCGACGACGTTAAGCCGGCCGCAGTGGCTGCCGAGTCCCTGCCGACCGAGACCGCGCTTGGCGCGCTCTCGGATGCGGCCATCAAACGCTGGGCGGCCGCTGGCCTCTCCGCCGAACAGGTCGCCGCCATCCGCGGCCTCAAGTTCGAGCTGGCAGACCTGCCGGCCGGTTACGTCGCGGAAGTCTCCGGCGACCGCATCAGGATTGACAGAGACGCGGACGGCCGCGGCTGGTTCGTTGACTCCACCCCGATGGACGACGTGGAGTTCGGAGCCACCAACGGCGCACGCCGCTACACTGCTCCGGCGGGCGCGCCGGCCGGCAGCCTGGACCTGCTGACCGCTCTCATGCACGAGATCGGCCACTTCCTGAATCTCAACGATTCGTACGCGGCGCAATCCCGCGACGACCTGATGTACGGCTACCTGAGCACGGGCGAGCGCAGGCTGCCTGTCGCGGCTCAAGCCGCGCTCGCGCAGCCGGGCGCGAACGGAGGGACGCACTACCTCTCCGTCGAGCCGAAGGCAGAGGCCAGGCAAGCGGCCCACGAGACCACGGGCGTCGTCAAGAGCGCGAAGGCCAAGGCGCAGCCGGCGGCCAAGCCTCTCGCGCCCGCGGCCCCTGTCGCGGACCTGCCCGTCACCATCGGCACGCTCCCGGCCGGCAAGACCGTGCGCGTGACCTTCCAGGTGACGGTCAAGAGCGCGGCCAGCTACACGGGCACGAATGCCTTCGTCTCCGCACAAGGGACCGTCACCTTCGACGACCCGAACAACCCGCCGACGGGCACGCTCTCCGTCCTGACGGACGACACTGCCGTCGGGCCCAACACAGGTGAGACCGACCCGACCCAGACGCCCGTTGACTCGCAGCCCGACCTCGTTCTGACCAAGTCGGACGGCGGCGCGACGGCCGTGCCGGGCGGCACGATCAGCTACACGCTCACTTACAACAACACGAACGGTAAGAGGGAGGCTTCGGGCGTAGTCATCACCGAGACCGTCCCCGCCAACACCACCTTCAACGCGGGCGCGAGTTCCGCGGGCTGGAGCTGCACGCCGAACAACAACGCGGGCAGCACCTGCACCATCACCATCGGAGCACTGCCCGCAGGCGACGCCGGCAGCTCGAAGACGTTCGCCGTGACGGTCACCCCGGCGCTCCCGGCCGGTGTCACAGACATCAGCAACTCCGCGGCGATTGCTGACGACGGCTCGAAGGGCGTGGATGGCAATCCGACCGACAACGTGGCCAACGACACGACGCCCGTCACGGCCTTCTCCGACCTGAAGATTACGAAGTCGGACGGCGGCGTCGGCGTCCAGGCCGGCAACACCGTCACCTACACTCTCTCTTACGAGAACATCGGCAACCAGGGCGCGACCGGCGTCGTCATCACCGAGACCGTCCCGGCCGACTCGACCTTCAACGCGGGCGCGAGCACCGCGGGCTGGGTCTGCGCGCCGAACAACAACCCAGGCAGCACCTGCACCATCACTATCGGCGCGGTGGCCGCCGGCGGCAGCGGCTCCGTGACCTTCGCGGTCACGACCTCCGCCTCGCCTGTCGGCGCCGAGGTCAGCAACACGGCCTCCATCGACGACGACAACAACAACGGGCCTGACCCGTCCGGCAACGACTCTTCGAGCGACACCACGCCGTTCGACGACGTGCCGACCCTGGGCACTTACAGTGACCAGACCATCTTCGTCACACAGGGTGTGACCGTCTCGCCGACGGCCCCGCCTGCGGACGACAACCCCGGCTTCGACACGGACGTGACGGTCTCTGGCGCCTTCACCGGCGGGGCCACCGTTGACGACGACGACGGCGACGTTCATATCACGAACGCGGCCCCGGCCGGCGTCTACACGGTGACTGTGACGGTGACCGACAGCACGAGCCAGACCGTGACCAGGCAGTTCCAGTTGACGGTCAACAAGTCCGGGACGACGACCGTCGTCACCTCGGACAACAACCCGTCGTTCAACAACCAGAACGTGACCTTCACGGCGACCGTCACCTCGAACACGGCCGTCACGGGTCCGCCGACTGGCACGGTTGACTTCTTCGACGGCGCGACCCTGATCTGCAACGACGCGCCGCTCAACGGCTCTGGCGAGGCGACCTGCTCGACCTCGACGCTCGCCGTCAGCCCGCCGGACCACTCGATCACGGCCACCTACAACGGCGATGCGACGTTCGACACGAGCACGTCCGCCGCCTTCATGCAGACGGTTGATCCGTCGCTCAACATCGTCGTCAACACGCTTGGCGACGCGGCCGACACCAACGTCGCGGACGAAATCTGCGACAGCAGCGCGGCCGCGGGCGAGCAGTGTACGCTGCGCGCCGCCATCGAGACGGCCAACTTCGTCCCGAGCGACGACATCATCACGTTCGACCCGTCGCTCAACAACCAGACCATCACGCTCGCCGCGGCGCTCGACGCCATCAACGGCAACCTGACGATGACCGGCCCAGGGGCCGCGCTCCTCAAGGTTGAACGCAACAGCGGCGCGGCGCAGTTCCGCATCTTCAGGGTCAACTCCGGCAAGACGGTCACCATCTCTGGTCTGACCATCTCCGGCGGCGACTCCGACCAGGACGGCGGCGGCATCTTCAACGCCGGCACGCTGACGCTCGACGAAGTCGTAGTCTCTGGCAACAGCACGGACAACGACGGCGGCGGCATCCGCAACGACAGCGGCGGCACGCTGACCATCACGGGCAGCACCATCAGCGGCAACACCGCAGCCAACCTCGGCGGCGGCGTCTCCAACGCCGGCACGCTGCTGACCATCACCGAGAGCACCCTCAGCGACAACGAGGCCATCAACGGCGGCGGCATCTCCAACACGGGCGGCACGCTGACGGTGACCAACAGCACCATCAGCGGCAACCGCGCCAGGAACGACGGCGGCGGCCTGCGCAACGTCGCACCGGGGTCTGCCACGCTGACCAATGTCACCGTGACAGATAACCGCGCCGACAGCGACAGCTCCGTCAACGGCGTGGGCGGCGGCGTCGGCGGCGGCATCCGCCGCATCAGCGGCGCCGTCACGCTGCGCAACACGATTGTCGCCGACAACTTCAACGACGCGAACCCGGCCAATACCCCAGACGACATCAGCGGTACGGTCACGGGTTCCTTCAACCTCATCGGCGCTGGCGGCGCGGGCACACTCGTCCACGGCGTCAGCGGCAATCAGGTCGGCGTCGATCCGAAGCTTCGCAAGCTGGAGGACAACGGCGGCCCGACCGAGACGCACGCGCTGAAGCCGAACAGCCCGGCGCTGGACGCCGGCAGCAACGCCCTCGCGGTCGACCCCAGCAGCAACCCGCTGACCGACGACCAGCGCGGCCCCGGCTTCAACCGCATCGCCGATTCGACCGACGCGGGCACGGTCGCCACAGTGGACGTGGGCGCTTTCGAGGCCCAGGTCGATGTCGAGGACATCGCCGACAAGGGGACGGCCGAAGACAACTCGCTCCCGGCCTTCAACTTCGAGGTCGCGCAGGACATCGGCATCGTCAACTTCGACGTGACCGTCACGTCGAGCAACACGACGCTCGTCCCGAACAACCCGGCCAATCTGGTTCTAGGCGGCGCGGGTAACACGCGCAGCCTGGCAATCAACCCGGTCGCAGACCAGCACGGGCAGACGACCATCACGGTCACCGTCTCCGGCCTAGTCTCCGGCGTCACCCCCGTCAGCCTCTCCGACACGTTCGTCTACACGGTCACGCCCGTGGCGGACACGCCGGACGCGGCCGACGCGGCGACCACGGAGGACACGCAGAGCGGGCCGATAGCCATCACGAGGAACCCGGTTGACGGCTCGGAGGTCTCGCACTTCCGCGTCACGGGCATCACGGGCGGCAAGCTCTTCATGCCCGACGGCGTGACGCAGATTACGAACGGCACGTTCGTGTCCTTCACAGACGCGACCGGCGGGCTGAGGTTCACGCCCACGGCCAACTCGACGCTCGACGGTCACTTCACCATCCAGGCCGCGACCGGCAACATCCTCGCGGCGCTGGGCGGAGGGACCGACACCTCGACCATCACCGTCGCCGCGGGCAACGACCCGCCGACGCTGGCGAGCATCACCAACCGCACTATCAACGAGGACGCGGGGCTCCAGACCGTCAACCTCGCGGGCATCACCGCGGGCGGCGGTGAATCGCAGACGCTTCAGGTGACCGCCACCTCCAGCGACACGGCGATCATCCCCAACCCGACCGTCACCTACACGAGCCCTGACAGCACAGGCTCGCTGACGTTCACCCCCGTGGCGAACGCCTTCGGGGTGGTCGAGATCACCGTCACCGTCAACGACGGCGGCGGCGGCACGGAGTCCTTCCAGCGCAAGTTCATGGTCACGGTCAACTCCGTCAACGACGCTCCGTCGTTCACGAAGGGGCCGGACCAGACTGTGGCCGAAGACTCCGGCGCGCACACGGTCAATAGCTGGGCGACAGGCTTCTCTACTGGGCCGGCCAACGAGTCCACCCAGACGCTCAGCATCAGCACGACCAACGACAACAACGCGCTCTTCTCGTCGCAGCCGTCGGTCAGCCTCGCAGGCGTCCTGACCTACACGTCTGCGGCCGACGCGAGCGGCACGGCCACCGTGACTGTCACGGTGACGGACAACGGCGGCACGGCCAACGGCGGCGTGAACACCTCCGGGCCGCAGACCTTCACTATCACGGTCACCCCGGCCAACGACGCCCCGACCCTGGACGCCATCGGCGACAGGACCGTGGCGGAGGACGCGGCCGCACAGACCGTTAACTTCGCGGGCATCACGCAGGGCACGGGCGATTCGGGCCAGACCCTGACCGTGACGGCCACGTCCAGCAACACGGCGGTCGTCCCCGACCCGACCGTCACCTACACCAGCCCGAACGCGACGGGGAGCCTGAGCTTTACCCCTGTCGCGGACGCCAACGGGTCGGCCATCATCACCGTTACCGTCAAGGACAACGGCGGTGGCTCCGACACCTTCACGCGTACCTTCACGGTGACCGTGACCGAGGTCAACGACTCGCCGACGGGCACGAACGACACCATCTCGAACGTGGCCGAAGACTCCGGGCAGCGCACCATCTCGTTCGCGTCGCTCACGGGCAACGACTCGAAGGGGCCTGCCAACGAGAACGGCCAGGCGCTGACGATCACCGGCGTGAGCGCGCCGACGGGTGGCACGGTCAGCATCAGCGGGACGAACGTGCTATTCACGCCGACGGCCGACTACAGCGGGCCGGCCGGCTTCACCTACACCTTGCAGGACAACGGCAAGACGAACGGGGTGGACGACTTCAAGACCTCCACGGCCGTCGTCAGCTTCAACATCACGGCCGCGAACGACGCGCCCGTCAACACGGTTCCGGGAGCGCAGGGCGTCAACAAGAACGGCACGCTCACCTTCTCGGTGGCCAACTCGAACCTGATCTCCGTGGCCGACGCCGACGCCGGGGGCAACAACATCCGTGTGACCCTCCTCGGCACTAAGGGCACGATCACGCTCTCGACCACTGCCGGCCTGGCCTTCACGGTCGGCGACGGCACGGCCGACGCGTCCATGACGTTCACCGGCACAATCGCCAGCATCAACGCGGCGCTCGCCGGGATGACCTTCACGCCGACCGCGAACTACACGGGCGCGGCCTCGCTGAAGATCAACACGAACGACCTGGGCAACACGGGCGGCGCGGCCCTCTCCGACATCGACACCGTCTCCATCTCGGTGACGAGCGGTGGCTCGATCGCGTTCAGCGCGACGACCTACTCCGTCAACGAAAGCGGGACGAGCGTCAACGTCACGGTCAAGCGCATCGGCGGCAGCAACGGGACCGTCCATGTGACCTACGCCACTTCGGACGGCACGGCCACAGCCGGGCAGGACTACGCGGCCACTTCGGGACAGTTGACCTTCAACAATGGCGAGGTCACCAAGACCTTCAACATCGCTATCACGGAGGACACGCTCGACGAGGCGAACGAGACCGTCAACCTGACGCTCTCGAACGTCAACGGCAACGGCGACCTGGGCAGCCCGGCCACGGCCGTCCTGACCATCGCGGACAACGACGCCGCGCCGAAGCTCGCCATTGATGACGTAACCGTCACCGAGGGCAACGCCGGCACGACGCCCGCCACCTTCAACGTCACGCTCTCGACGGCGAGCGGCCAGGCGGTCACGGTCAACTACGCGACCGCGGACCAGACGGCCACCGCGCCTGCGGACTACGCGGTGAAGACCGGCACGCTCACCTTCGCTCCGGGCGAGATCAGCAAGCCGGTCGCCGTCCTGGTCAAGGGCGAGACGGCCTTCGAGGCTAACGAGACCTTCCTCGTCAACCTCTCGGTCGCGACGAATGCCACCATCAACGACGCGCAGGGCGTGGGCACTATCAACAACGACGACACGTCCACCTTCAACCTCTCGGCCGCGACTTACTCCGTGAGCGAGGGCGCGCTGAAGGCGACGATCACGGTCAACCGCACGGGCGACCGCTCCCACTCGGCCTCGGTCAACTACGCGACCTCGGACTCGGCCGGGGCGCTGACAGCCTGCTCGGTGATCAACGGGAACGCGTCCGACCGCTGCGACTATGAGACGGGCGTCGGGACCCTGCGCTTCGCGGCGGGCCAGGCGAGCCGCCAGATCGTCATCCCGATCATCAACGACGTGTACAAGGAAGGCCCGGAGAACTTCATCATCACGTTCGACAGGCCGGTTGACGCCGAGTTGGGTCCGACCTCCTCGGCCACCATCACCATCACGGACAACGACGCAGGCGGCGCGCCGAACCCGATCATCGCTTCCGACGAGTTCTTCGTCCGCATGCTCTACATAGACATCCTGGGCAGGCTGGCGGATGCGCCGGGTCTGGCCGGGTGGCTCGACACGCTGCAAAACTGCAACAACCCGGTCAACTGCGACCGGGCGGCCGTGGCCGCGGCGTTCTTCAACGCGGCGGAGTTCCACGACCGCGGTCTCTTCGTCTTCCTCGTCTACAGGGCCGCCCTGGGCCGGCCGCCGCGCTACGACGAGTTCATCTCCGACATGGCGCGCGTCAGCGGGTTCCTGACGGACGCCGAGCTGGCCGACAACAAGGACGACTTCATAGACCAGTTCATGACGAGGACGGAGTTCAAGACGCGCTACAACTCGAAGGTGACGCCGACGGCCTTCGTGGACGCGCTGCTCCAGACGGCCGGCCTGCCGAACCACCCGCAGCGCGCGGCGTGGATCAGCGGGCTGACCGGCCCGACGCCGACCTTGACGCGGGCCGACGTGGTCAGACAGTTCGTGGACTCCACGGAAGTCTCGGCCAAGTTCATAGACGAGGGGCAGGTCATCATGCTCTATCTGGTGCTCCTGCGCCGCCAGCCCGACTCGGCCTTCAACGACTGGATCAGCTTCCTCAAGACGCACGACCTGCGTCAGACCGTCGGCGGGTTCATCAACTCCGACGAATACAGGAAGCGCGTCGGGCCGTGAGCCTTTAACCACGGGCCGCCCGCCCCGAGCGGCGCGCCCCTTAACCACCGAAAGCCCCCGACCGTGACACACGGTCGGGGGCTTTCTTTAATCTGAGCGGGGCCGTCAACGTGACGATTGCCGACACGCAGGGGCAGGTAACGATCCTCAACGACGACTAGGATAACTTTCAGATTGACGCAGAACGTTCGATAAAACTATAGGGGCAGAGGACCTTGTCCTCTGCCCCTACAAACTGCTTCAGGACACCTATTAATTGCTGAACGCCTAAGCCTGTCGCAGCCTGACCACTTCGCCTTCGGCCTGCTTCTGCCCGGTCTCTGCCGTCGTGGGCGCTGGCGGCGGTGGCGGGTTGGCGACGAGCACTTCGAGCGCGGCGTCCAGGACCTCGCCGATGCGCGTGACCAGGATGATCTCAAGCTCCCTGCGCACGTCCTCTGGAATGTCTTCGAGGTCGCCCTCGTTGCGCGCGGGCAGGATGATGCGGCGGATGCCTGCGCGGTGCGCCGACAAGACCTTCTCCTTGATGCCGCCGACGGGGAAGACCAGCCCCGACAGCGTGATCTCGCCCGTCATCGCCGTGTCCGGCCGCACCCTGCGCCCCGTGTAGAGCGACGCCAGCGCTGACGTGATCGTCACGCCCGCACTCGGCCCGTCCTTCGGGATAGCGCCCGCAGGTACGTGCAGGTGTACGCCGTAGCCCTTGAACATGTCCGGGTCTATGCCGACCTCCGCGGCGTGCGACCACAGGTAAGAGCGAGCGGCCCGCGCCGACTCCTGCATCACCTCGCCGAGTTGTCCCGTGATGGTCAAGCCAGACCCGCCCGGCAAAAGCGTCGCCTCTATGAAGAGGACTTCGCCGCCCATCTCCGTCCAGGCCATCCCCGTCGCCACGCCCGCCGGCAACTCCTTACGCGCCTCTTCCGGGTAAAACTTCGGTGAGCCCAAATACTCCTTGATGTCCGCGGCGTCAGCCACCACGCGCTCCGCCTCGCCCTGCGCAATCTTCAGCGCGGCCTTGCGCACGATGCCGCCGACGGTGCGCTCAAGCTGGCGCACGCCGGCCTCGCGCGTGTACCGCTCGGCGATGAGCTTGAGCGCCGCGTCCGTGATCTCGAACTTCTCCGCGTCGAGCCCGTTCTCCTCCACCTGGCGCGGCACGAGGTACTGACGCGCGATGTGCATCTTCTCCTGGTCGGAGTAGCCCGCGAGCCGGATGATCTCCATGCGGTCGCGCAAGGGCGCAGGGATCGGCCCCAGTTGGTTCGCCGTTGCGATGAAGAAGACCTTCGAGAGGTCGAAGGGCAAGTCAAGGTAGTGGTCGCGGAAAGAGTTGTTCTGCTGCGGGTCCAGAATCTCCAGCAGCGCCGCCGCAGGGTCGCCGCGATAGTCCGCGCCGAGCTTGTCGATCTCGTCGAGCATCATCACGGGGTTGTTGACGCCTGCGCGCCGTATGGACTGGACGATGCGGCCGGGCATCGCGCCGATATAGGTGCGGCGGTGGCCGCGTAGCTCCGCCTCGTCGCGCACGCCGCCCAGGCTCATACGCTCGAAGTGTCGGCCCATCGCGCGCGCAATCGAGCGCCCCAAACTGGTCTTGCCCACGCCCGGAGCCCCTACGAAACAGAGAATCGGACTCTTGGCATCGGGCTTCAGCTTGATGACGGCCAGGAATTCGAGGATGCGCTCCTTAACCTCTTCGAGCCCGTAGTGGTCTTCGTCGAGGATGCGCCTCGCCTCGTTGAGGTCTAGCTTGTCCTCCGTCGATCTCTTCCAGGGGAGTTCGAGGACGTATTCGAGGTAGGTGCGTATGACGTGGTAGTCCGGCGCGGCCGCGGGCAGTTTCTCCATCCGCTTCAACTCGCGCTCGGCCTCCTTGCCCACCTCTTCGGGCAGGTCTGCCTGCTCAAGCCGCTCGCGCAGCATCTCGGCCTCTGCGCGCTCGCCCCCCTCGTCGTCGCCCAGCTCCTTCTGAATCGCCTTCATCTGCTGGCGCAGGATGTAGTCGCGCTGCGCCTTGTTCATCTCTGTCTGCGCCTCGGACGCGATCTTGGAGCGGAGCTGCATGATCTCGACTTCGCGCGCGAGCAGGCTGTGCGCCAGGCGCAGCAGTTCGTCCGCCGTGTTGGCTTCGAGCATCTTCTGCTCCTGCTCGACGCCCAGGTTGAGGACGGAGGCGAGGAAGTAGGCCAGCCGCACAGGGTCTTCGGAAGACATGACGGCCATGCGCACCTCGGATGGAACTTGCGGCAGCATGGCGAGCGCCTGCTGAATCAGCCCCTGCATGTTGCGCTTGAGGGCCTCGACCTCTTCGGGGTCCACGACTGTGAGGTGCGGCAGGATTTGGACGCGCGCGCGCAAGTGCGGCTGCTCCTGCACCCACTCCAGGATTTGTATGCGCTCGGTCCCCTGGACGATAAGCTGCATCGTCTCCCCGTCGCGCATCATGCGTTTGACCATGACGAGCGTGCCCACGTCGTAGAGGTCTGCGGGCAAGGCGTCCTGGCCCGTCACGCTGTCGTTGCGCAGCGTGACGCAGGCCAGCAGCTTCTCCTCTGTGGCGAGCGCCGCTTCGACCGCGGCCGTCGAGCGCGGCCGACCGACCGAGAGCGGGACGACCGTCTCCGGGAAGAGCGTCGTCTGCTGCAAGGGCAGCACGCTAATCTCAAACGGCGTGGGCCACGACCCCGCCGCCTCCTCCTGTTGCGTTTGCTTGTTCTCTCTGTTCTCAGACATAAATAAATCAGGAGTCAGGAGTCAGAAGTCAGGAGTCAGAAGAAGAGCGCGTCTTTCATTCTGACTCCTGACTTCTGACTCCTGACTCCTGCCCTTCACAGTTCTCTTCACCGCGCAGGTGCAGGATCAGCAGGCCGTCGCGGTAGTCGCGCAGGAGCGAAGCGCCCTCGATGGAGCAGGGAAAGCGGAGCGTCTTCTCGAAGCGGCTGTAGGTGATTTCGAGCTGGTGGTAGACGACGCCTTCACCGAAGAAGGTGTCGCGGCGGCAGCCACGTATGACGAGCGTCTGGCCCCCGACCTCAATCTCCACGTCGTCGGCGCTCACGCCCGCCAAGTCAACTTTGACGATCCAGCCGTCCGCCGTCCTGTAGACGTCCGCGTCGGGCCGCCACGCGCGCCCACCGGGCCGCGACCGCCTCCCCACAGGGATCATGCGAAAATACCTCTCAACCGATTCAGCCATTTAAAGTGTTACTGGCGTGATGTCCGCAAGTGGCGCTCTCGTAATTTTGGCGCCGAGCGCCTTCACAGCCGACTCCAGCACGTCCATGCCGACGAAGTTCAAAAGAGCCAGGCCGCGCAAAGAGCGCCCGCGTCGGCTCATCCCGGTAGCGGGAAATAAGCTCGCCAACGCCGACCAGCACGCCGAGCAACGCCACCGCCATATAGTCCGGGAAGTAGTCCATGACTTACTTCAAGGTCGTCAATAAATTTAGCTCTTCTGTTTCTTTAAATCTTCCAGGAAATCACGCCCCTCCTGCGTAATGGTGACGACGGTGTCGCCCGGAAACTTCGGGTCGTCACCGATGGTGACCAGCCCCTGTTCGGCCGCCTGTAGAAGATTGTCCATCAGGTTCGGCGACTCAGCGCCGAAGATTTTGACCACCTTTTCCAGCGGCTGCGGCCCGGCCACCTTCAGCAGCCTGAGCACGGAGAAGACGGGCGAGGTTTCCGCTTCACCGCCCCCGCGGACGGTGTCCAGGTAGGTGCCGAAGATGTCTCCGGGGGAAGTTTTGGCCGTAGGCCGTTTTGATTGCATAGCGTTCAGCCTCGTGTTTCGGAAGATACTTCAGGCGAATATACAGCGGCTTCAAAGGCGGCGGCAAGCCGCTCCCAGAAACGTGTTGCGCGCAAGGGACGCGCGTGTCCCTTGCGCGCAACCGCCCGACCTTTTATCCGGCCCCTCAGCCGAAGATTTTCGACCAGAAGGAGGCCCCGCTCGAAATCTCTTCGAGGGCCTCGGCCAGCTCGCGGTCCTCCTCGGTTTCGAGCGCGATGTCGGCCATCGAGATGATGCCGAGCAGGTTGTTGTTGTCGTCGGTGACGGGGATGCGGCGGACCTGCTTGTCGCCCATCTTGCGAATCACGTCGATCACGCGGTCGTTGGGCCGCGCCGAGTAGATGTCGGTCGTCATGATCTCCTCGGCGCGCGTCGTGCGCGCGTCCTTCCCTTCGGCGACCGCGCGAATCACTATGTCGCGGTCGGTGATGAGACCGATGAGCTTGCCGTTGCCTCGCGCACGCGACTCGCCGCGGCCGTTGCCGCCACCGCCTTCGATATTGTTCTGGTGCTCGACGACGGGGATGACGCCCGTGTCCTCGTCGCGCATCATCGCGCCGACATCCATCAGGCTGGTGTCGCGCGTGGCGACCGTCACGTCGCGCGTCATGATGTCGCGGCAGCGGACGTGCGAGCGCGAGGCCCCGTGGCCGCGCTCCTCCTTCCGGCCGCGATAGTAATCGCGCGCCCCTTCGTACCGCGAGCGGTCGTCGTCGTCACCGCCTTCGCGGCGACGCCGGCCCTCGCCCTCGGAGCCGCCGTAGCGCCGTTCGTCCGTGCGGTAGTCCGCGCGCTCGCCGTAAGCGCCGCGGCCGTAGTCGTCGCGGGGCGGAAGGGGCCGCCCGCCGCCCGGATAGCCGCCGCGCCGCGGCCCGTACGAGTCGTAGTCACGCGAGTCCCTGTCGGGCGCGCCGCCGTAGGCCCGCTCGGACCTGTAGCCTTCGCGCTCCCCTCCTCTTTCGCCCGAGCCCCCGCCGAAATAATCGTCGTCCCTGTCGTAACGATTTCTAGACATGATCTTCAGCCTCCCTGGTTTCCCGATGCGTACGCTGACCGCCGCGAGCGGTCACGGGCGACACGACGACGCCGATGCCTGGCGGCCGCTAGTCGCCGGAACACAAAAAATACGAAGGGGACAAGTAAGGCGATTATACCCGGTTCGGCTGGAAGGCCAAAGCTGGTAAATGGTCAATGGTCAATGGTGAATAGGAGAACGATTTTCTCTATTCACCATTGACCATTGACTATTGACCCGTTCTGCCTTTTATTCGATTTCCGCCACGAGCTGAACCTCGGACCTGATGTCGAGCGTCCCGACTTCGATAGGAGTCGCCTGTGCGACGCGAACGTCTGCGCGCGTCTCCGTGTAAAGGGGACGCGGTGGCGTGCCGCCTTCCCTGACTTCGACGATCCGCGTGACGCGGCCGCCGAGCGTCTGTGCCAGAACCTGCGCCTTGGAGAGGGCCGCGCGCGTGGCTTCCGCGAGGGCTTCGCCGCGCGCCTGCCGGTCCTTGCGCAGGGTGAACGTCACGTTATCCACGTCGTTCGCGCCCGCCCCGGCCGCCGCGTCAATCACCGCGCCGACGCGTGTGAGGTCAGACATCGTCACGGTCACGCTGTTGCGGACCTCATAGCCCGTAATGGTCGGCGGTTGGTTCTCTCTGTAAACGCGCTGCGGCGTCAGAACGTAGCCGCTCGTCTTGACCTCCGCGCCGGCGCCGGCCGCGGCCTTGACGGCGCGAATCACAGCGTCGCTTTTGACGGCGTTCTCACTTTGCGCGGTGAGGGCGTTTTTGTTCTGCGTCACAACCGAGATGAGCAAGACAGCCGTGTCGGGCTGGGCCGCGACTGTGGCCTCGCCAGAGACGGCCACGCGGACGGGGCGCTTACCGCCGGAGACATCGCCGCCGCCACTACCCTGACCGCCCACGGGGCGAAGCGTGCGCGCCTCGAACGGAGTCCCTTCCTGGTAGATGGTCACCGCGTCACGTTTGACTTCACCCGCGGCTTCCACCTCTGTGCCGGAACGGAACCAACTCTCCTTCTCAAATTTTTGCGCGTTGAGCAATAGATACTTGGAAGACTCCTCGTCCGTATCCGTGAGAATCAGCCAGCCGCCGGCCTCCACCGTTCGCGCCAGTCGCCCGCGAACGCTTATCTCCTGGGCCGCGGCCTGCATGGTAAAAAGTGCTACGAGCGCGAGCGCGCTCGCCATCATCGAAAATCGTTTCATCATCGTTCTGGTTCTCCCTCTGGTTCAAAGTTGGCGGGAGAGATACGCGCGGGGGTTCTCCCGTGCGGAACAAAGAACGCGTCGGCGCGCCCGGACTTGCGCCCACCCCGCTATGCGCCGCGGCGTCGGGTTTGCTACGATTCCGCTCGTGCAATCTTTTACTCCTAAGTTCGGGAATCTCAAAAGGCCGCAGCGCGAAGGTCAGCTCGTCACGGTCGGGCGCGTGGAGCAGGTGCCGGAGGGGCGCGGCGCGACCGTCGAACTCTTGAACGGGACGGAGCTGGCGCTCTACAACGTGGGCGGCGAGTTCTACGCCATAGAGAATTTTTGTCCGCACAAGGGCGCGCCGCTCGCCGACGGCCGCCTCTGCGGCCACGCCATCGAGTGCGACTGGCACGGCTGGCGCTTCGACCTGCGCACGGGCGACTGCCTCACCAACCGCGCCGCCGTAGAGACTTACGAAGTCATCATCGAAGACGGCTGGATCAAAATCAAAGTCTAAAGAAGTGGTCAGTGGTCAGTGGCCAGTGGTCAGTTAAGAGAAAGCAAAAGGCAGCCGGGTTAGTTCCACGCGGCTGCCTTCTTCTTTTGTCTTTAACTGACCACCGACCACTGACCACTGACCACTTTTTTTAGCCGTCGTTACCGATGGCTTCGACCGGGCACGCGGCCATCGCCTCTTCGCAGAGCACGCGCTCGTCTTCCGACTCGGGCTGCTTGAAGACGAAGGAGTAGCCGTTCTCGTCGGAGCGTGTGAAGTTGTCCGGCGCGGTGTCGCGACAAACGTCGCAGTCTATGCAGTTCGTGTCTACGTAATACGCGCCGGAGACGTTCTCCTCAACGCGGTCGTTCGGGTCAGCCATAAGAGCAGCGACAAGGTGACGAGTGATGAGTGACGAGCGGGAGGATTCTATCCCATCGCTCGTCGCTTGTCACTCGTCACTGTATTTTCAACATTCGGTCGAGCGCCACGCGGGCCAGGCTCGCGGTCTCTTCCGGCACAACGATCTGGTTTACCACCTCGCCCGCCAGAAGCGATTCGAGCGCCCACGCCAGGTTCTGCGGCGCGATGCGGTACATCGTCGCGCACATGCAAAGGTCCGGCGCGAGCAGCCGGATGTGCTTGTCCGGGTGGCGAGCGATGAGCCGGTTGACGAGGTTGACTTCTGTGCCAACGGCCCACTTCGAGCCGGCCGGAGCAGCCTCCAGCGTCTTGATGATGAACTCTGTCGAGCCGTTCAAATCCGCCTTCTGCACGACCTCGTAAATGCACTCCGGGTGGACGAGCACCTGTATGCCAGGGACTTCCTGCCTGACCTGATCTACGTGCCACGCCTTGAAGCGGCCATGCACGGAACAGTGTCCCTTCCAAAGGATGAGCCGCGCCTTGCGCAGCGACTCTTCGGTGTTGCCGCCCAACTCCTTGAACGGGTCCCAGACGACCATCTCGTCGAGCGGGATGCCGAACTTGACGCCTGTGTTGCGCCCGAGGTGCTGGTCCGGGAAGAAGAAGAGCTTGTCGGCCTCCTTCAAACTCTTGTCGAAGAGCGGCACGGCGTTCGACGAGGTGCAGACCACACCATCGTGCGCGCCGCAGAACGCCTTGATGGCGGCCGTCGAGTTCATGTACGTAATCGGCATCACGCGGAACTCGTCGTGGATGCCGAGAGCGCCGAGCTGTTCCCAGGCGTCCTCAACCTGCTCGGCCGAAGCCATGTCGGCCATCGAGCAGCCCGCGCCGAGGTCCGGCAGAATCACTTTCTGATCGCCCGGCTTGAGGATGTCCGCAGACTCGGCCATGAAGTGTACGCCGCAGAAGACCACGAACTCGGCCTCGGGCCGCGAGGCCGCGAGCTGCGCCAGCTTGAAGGAGTCGCCCGTGAAATCGGCGTGTACGATAACATCGTCGCGCTGGTAGTGGTGGCCCAGGATGACCAGCCGCTTGCCCAGCTCGCGCCGCGCCGTCTCGATGCGCTCGCCCAGTTCCGCATCCGACATCCCGAAGTAATCTTCGATCGCCGGGGCTTTGTTCACGTCGAGAATAGCCGTCATTTTCATCCCCTTCCGCGCCGAACGGGCAACTATACGGCCCGCCGAAAAGAAGCGCAAGCGCGCGGCTGAAGCTTCCCGCGCCCACAAAAATCGAGCAGGCCGCCCAGCGTTGCCAGTTCCCGTGGCCTGCACGAATTTAGATGCGGCAAAGGGCGCGGCAGATGGGTGGCCGACGTAAGCTCCCCAGCCGGGGCGCTTAAAAAAACTTGGAGAATTGGGCCAAAGCGTTATATAAATCATCGGTAGACAAAACCTCTCAAAAAAATAATCCCCCGGCCGGGCCCGCGCACGGCAAAACTGAGCGGGCCTGGGCGCTCTTACCTCATCCCGACAATTAGTTTGGTGGAGAGTTGGTCTAACTATCAGAAGGGTGAACAACGCGCGACACGGCGCACAGGGGAGGCGTGTCGGCCGTGGCTCTTTCACTCCCCGGAATTGCTTGAGGAGAACGACACATGAAACATGCGCACAAGAAGCCGAAGGGACGCTCCCTCCGGCTGATAGTGTTTTCACTCGCGGCCGCCGCACTGCTCCTGCTGCCAGGCTTCTGGGGCGGCAGAAGCGTCGAGGCCAATCACCCCGTCTTAGTCGAGGGCAACTGCGACAGCCCCGTGCCGGGAACGACGATTGTGAGCCCAGGCACCTGCGGCGACTACGACGGCGACGGGCGCATCGGGACGGACGAAGACTCTGACGGCCCGGACCGCATCTTCGGCACGCTGAACGCGGCGCTTGGGGCCGTGGACCTCGGCGCGACCATCAACGCCACGACCGCTCAATTCAACGGCCGCATCATCATCGTCACTTCGGGGCGCTTCGTCGAAACCTTGTACATCGGGAACAACTCCCCGGACCCGAGCGTCGGCTCGCCCAGCCCAGGCCACGTGACGCTTGAGGCCGCGCCGGGAGTCTACGCAGACCTCGACGCCGTGCTGCAAGGCGACCCCACGGGCGGCAACACGACGCGCCAGAACAGCCCCGGCATACAGATCAACTATCTGCCGGCCTTCTCCGGCCGCGTCGTCACGCTGCGCAATCTGTCCATCCGCAACTACAACATCGGCGTTCTCGCCACGGGGAATTCGCGGGTCATCATAGACAACTGCCGCTTCGAGAATAATCTCGTTATCAACCTCCAGGCCGGGGGCAGCGCGGACGTGGTCGTCACCAACTCGCAGATTCAGTCGGCTGGCTTTCGCATCGGGACCGCCAACTCCGCTGGCGTAGGCCGCGGCGTCGTGGTGTCGAACGAGGCGAAGATGAGACTCATGGAGACGACCATCTCCAACAACAAGGGGGCGGGGATTTTCAACTCCGCGCCGGCCGCGAACGTCGTGCTCTTCAAGGTCTCGGCCTACTTCAACAAGCCGGACATCCTGGGAGTGGTCACCACCTCGCCCGACCCCAACCATTCGTTCTGAGCACCCGTAGGCGCGACCCTTGAGAGAGATTAACGAAGAGGAGAGAGATTCATGATGAACTTACGACCGAAGTCGGCGGGCCGCTCCGCACGGCTGAGCATGTTTTTACTTTTGGCCCTGCTCCTGACCGGCGCGTCCTTCTGGGGCGGGACACGAGTTGAGGCCAACCACCCCGTCCTCGTTGAAGGCAACTGCGACGCCCCCATGCCTGGGACCACGCTCGTCGCCCCTGGCACCTGCGGGGATTTCGACGGCGACGGCCGCATCGGGACGGCCGAAGACACCGACGGCGCCGACCGCATCTTCGGCACACTGAACGCGGCGCTCGGGCCGGGCACGGGTGCGGCCGCGGGCACAGGCGCGAATCACAACGGCAAAATTATCATCGTCGCTTCGGGGCGCTTCGCCGAAATCCTCGCCATAGGTAACCCGCTCGTGGCTAACGGCCCAGGCTCCACCAACCCCGGCAACGTAACCATTGAGGCCGCCCCCGGCGTCGAGGCCAACATTGACGCCGTGTTTGACGGCGACCCGGCGGGCGGGAACAATTCGCGGCAAGGTAAAATAGGCATCACCATCAACTACTCGCCCTCCTTCTCCGGCCGCGTCGTCACGCTCCGCAACCTTGCCATCCGCAACTTCTTGATCGGCGTGGACACGGTCGGCAACTCCCGCGTCAACATAGACAACTGCCGGTTCGAGAATAACAGCCGGACGAACCTCCGTGTGAGGGGCGCCTCACAGGTAGTCGTCACCAACTCGCAGATTCAGTCGGCTGGCTTCCGCATAGGCTCTGTCGCCGCCCCTGGCGAGCCGGGCGACGGCATACAGATGATGAGGGGCGCGAAGCTGAGAATCGCGGACACGACCATCGCGCACAACAGGGGCGCGGGGATCAACAACTCCGCCACGGCCGCCGATGTCGTGCTCTTCAAAGTCGGTACTTTCTACAACAACCCGAACATCACCGGCTCGGTCACCATCGCGCCCGACCCGAACTACGCAAACTAAGAGAGGAGGAGCAACATGGAAAACTTACGACGAATGTGGTTTCTCCTGCTACTGACCGCCCTGCTCCTGGCCGGAGCGGCCCTTTGGGGCGGCACAACAGTCGAGGCCAACCACCCCGTCTTAGTCGAGGGCAACTGCGACAGCCCCGTGCCGGGAACGACGATTGTGAGCCCAGGCACCTGCGGGGATTTCGATGGCGATGGCCGCATCGGGACGGCAGAAGACACAGACGGGGCCGACCGCATCTTCGGCACATTGAACGCGGCGCTTGGGCCGGGCACGGGCGCGGCCGCCGGGACGGGAGCCAATCACAACGGCCTCATCCTGATCGTCACGTCCGGTCGCTTCGCCGAAACTTTGTATATCGGGGAGGAGCTTGTTTCCGGCGGCGGCGGGGTAGTCAACCCCGGCAACGTGACGCTTGAGGCCGCGCCGGGCGTAGACGCGAACATTAACGCTGTGCTGCAAGGCGACCCCGCGGGCGGCAGCAACGCGCGGCAAGCGCAGCCCGGCATCTTCATCTACTACGGGGGAAACTTCCAGAACCGCACGGTCACCCTGCGGAACCTGAAGATCAGCAACTACACGGACGGCGTCCAGGCCCGCGGCTTTGCCAGAGTCAACATAGACAACTGCGTCTTCGAGAATAACCTGGAGAACGGAGTGTTCGCCGCCGAGACTGCGCGCGTCGCCGTCAGCAATTCGCAGTTCAACGCGAACGGCCGCCGCATCGGCACGGCCGCCACTAACACGCCCACCCCAGGCAACGGCAACGGCATCAAGGCGATCAATGGCTCCCAACTGAGAATCCGCAACACGACCATCTCTCACAGCTTCTTAGCGGGAATCATGCAGGCCGACGCCGCCAACGTCGCCGTCTACAGGGTGAAAACTTACTTCAACGCCCCGGACCTACAGGGCGCGGTGACCATCGCCACAGACCCCAACTTCGCTCAATGATGAATGCTCAATGATGAATGCGGAATTAAAAGGCAATCGTCTTTTAATTCCGCATTCATCATTCATAATTCCGCATTGCTTTTCTACGGGTGCGTCATCTCCTCCGGCTTGACGTACTCGTCGAACTGCTCGCCCGTCAGAAGCCCCAGCCCGATGGCAGACTCGCGCAGGCTGATGCCCTTCTTGTGCGCGTTCTTAGCGATCTTCGCGGCGTTGTCGTAGCCTATGTGCGGGTTCAGGGCCGTCACCAGCATGAGCGAGTTGCGTAGGTGCTCGTCAATCTTCTCGCGGTTCAGCTCTATGCCGGCGACGCAGTAGTCCACGAAGCCGTGGCAGGCGTCTTTGATGAGGCGGATGGAGTGGAGCAGGTTGTGAATCATCACCGGGTTGAAGACGTTCAGCTCGAAGTTGCCCTGCGAGCCGGCGAAGCCTATGGCGGCGTCGTTGCCGAAGACCTGCACGGCCACCATCGTCATCGCTTCAGACTGCGTCGGGTTGACCTTGCCCGGCATGATCGAAGAGCCCGGCTCGTTCTCCGGCAGGATTAATTCACAAAAGCCTGCGCGCGGCCCAGAGGCCAGCCAGCGTATGTCGTTCGCAATCTTCATGAGCGAGGCCGCCAGCGTCTTGAGCGCGCCGCTCGCAAAGACCATCTCGTCGTGCGCCGAGAGCGCCGCGAACTTGTTCGGGTGTGACTTAAAAGGCAGCCCCGTTAATTCGGCAATCTTCGCCGCCGCGCGCTCGCCGAACTCCGGGTGCGAGTTCAATCCGGTGCCGACGGCCGTGCCGCCAATAGCCAGGTCGTAGAGCCCCGGCAGGGCGAGGCGCAGACGCTCTATGTCACGTTCTATCAGGCTCGCCCAGCCCGACATCTCCTGCCCGACGGTGATGGGCGTGGCGTCCTGCAAGTGCGTGCGGCCGATCTTCACCACGCCGGCAAACTCTTTGGCCTTCGCGTCAATCGCGTCGTGCAGGCGCTGGACTTCCGCGACGAGCTTGTTCATCTCCTCCGCGGCTGCGATGTGCATGGCCGTCGGGAAGGTGTCGTTCGAGGACTGCGACATGTTGACGTGGTCGTTCGGGTGAACGGGCTGCTTGCTGCCCATCACTCCGCCGCCGAGTTCTATGGCGCGGTTCGAGATGACCTCGTTGGCGTTCATGTTCGTCTGCGTCCCGCTCCCCGTCTGCCACACGCGCAACGGGAAATGCTCGTCCAGCTTCCCTTCAATCACCTCGTCAGCCGCGCGCGAGATCAAGTCGGCCTTCTCCGCCGGCAGCTTTCCCAAGTCCTGATTCACCAGCGCCGCGGCCTTCTTCAACACGCCGAGCGCCCTTATCATCTCGCGCGGCATCACGTCGTCGCCGATGTCGAAATGAATCAGCGAGCGCTGCGTCTGCGCCCCGTAATACTTATCGACCGGAACATCTATCTCGCCCATCGAGTCCGTCTCGACGCGCGTCTGCCCGCCAGCCTGTTTCGCCTGTGACATCATTTCACCCTTACTCTGAAATTTTTGAACACGGTACTCTAATTATACAATGCGGAATGATGAATGATGAATGATGAATTAAAAACGGGTCGTCTTTAATTCATCATTCATCACTCCGCATTCCGCATTGTTTTAATCATGTGCCACTTGCGGCAGTGCGGGCAGCGCTCATAACGCTTGGGGCCGAGGTTCAAGCCGAACAGCGGCGCGGGGTAGACCGCCCCGCATTCTGGACAACGAGACTTGCCGAAGAAAACGCGGCCGGGATCGAACTTGCCCAGCGCGAAGTACGCCAGTAAAAAAATCCCGCCGATGAGGTAGAGTTGCAGCCACACGGTCACGATCACACGCCACACGCCCACGCCCCACGCGAACGCGTTCTTTGCCATCAGGAAGATCGGGAAGTTCCCGAAGTAATGCAGCGCCATCGCCCCCAACAAGCCCAGCGGGAATTTATCTCGCAACTGCCTGAGCGACACCGCGACGAACGCCGCGTGCAGCAGACAGACCGACAACCGCTCCCCGAAGAATCCGCCGTAATAGTAGAAAGGCAACCCGCCCAACTGCGGGTCGTGCGAAACGCGCTCGGCTATGAACCACAACTCCCCTATCCCGAACCCCAGCCCAATCGCCACCGCGTACCGTACGAAATTCTCCCGCCGCACGTCGCGGAATATCGCCGGCACAAGCAGCGGCAAGAGCTTCGCCGGCTCCTCCGTCAGCGGCGCATAAACGGTCGTCAGAAACTGGTACAACCCCGACTGCTTCCCCAGCAGCCCCGCCAGCCACACATCCAGCGGCACACGCACCAGATAAAACGCCAGCGGCTGCATCGGCAGCACAATCAAGAAAGCCAGCAGCAGCCAACGCCTGTCCACAGGCTTCTTCATCGTCCACGCGATTGTGCCAAATATTCCGACCGCCGCCACCGTCGTCAGACACGCCGCGACGTAGATGCCTTTCATACAGCACTCTCCCGAAGGTGGGTCGTCCGGGTGACATCATACTTGATAAATTCCTTGTAGTTGCGGAAGAAATTTCTATAATTCGTAAGACCGACCGCTGAGAGGCGCCTATATGAATCCAGACCCTGCGAGTGAGAATCGTTACAGGCTGCATCAGGTGATTGACCGCCAGCACAACGGCGTGGTGGTTTCAGTCTTCGAGTACCCGGCCGGCTGGGAGGCGCGGAGTGATGTGATCTGGAATTTTCAGAACGCGACCGTCCCCGTGACCGCCTTCGCGCAGGCTTATAACCCTGCGGGCACGGAGGCCATAGGGCTCCTGGCCCCGGAAATCTACTTCTGGCTCAACGAGGGCGTCGGCTTCTATATGCCGGGCCAGGAGGTTCAGGGGACTGTGTTCCTGATGCCTATGCCGGCGGCCGACGCGCTGGCGCAGTGGGTGGTCCCGAAGTATCGCGGCAACCGCCAGGGCTTGAGAATCGTAGGGGGCGGCCCCGTGCCGCAACTCGCGCAGAGGCTCGGCGTCAATCTGGGCGGCGCGCACACAGAGGACGCCTACGTCAGGCTCGAATACACAGAGAGTGGCAGACTGTTTGAAGAAGAGTTTTACGGTATGAAGGTCTCACAGGACGTGCCCTATAACGGGCCGCAGGGGATGTGGCTCCAGACCAACTGGGGCTTCATACGGCTCCTCAGTTTCAGGGCCGAGCACGGCGCGCTCGACGCGGCGCGGGAGACGTTCTGGCACATCGCCGGCTCTGTGAAAGTGAACCCGCGGTGGGAGCAGATTTACGCGCAGGTGTCGCAGCAACTCCAGGCGAACTTCGACCGGCAGATAGAGGCCGGCTACGCGAACATTCGGGCGGCGGGTGAAATGAGCAAAGCCATCAGCGCCAACAACGACCGGATGCTGGCCTCTTTCGAGCAGCAACGCCAGCAGCAAGCGGCGCAGCAAGCGAGCGAGCGTCGCGCCGCGCAGGATTATTCGCCCAACGACGGTTTCGACGAATACATCCGCGGCGTGGAGACCGTCAACGACCCTTACTACGGCGAGTCGCAGCAGGACTACAACTATCAGTACCACTGGACGAACGGCTCCGGCGAGTATCAACACTCCAACGACCCGTTCTTCAACCCCAACGCCGGCTCGAACCAGAACTGGACGATCATGGAGCCGAAGAAACGCTGAGGCCGGGAACGACTGTTTGCTTGAAATCACATGTCCAGATATTTAGACGCTGAAAATTGGGGCCGCTGGCAGCAGTTCGAGTTCTTCAAGGACTATCACAACCCGTTCTTCAATATCTGCACGAGTGTCGATGTCAGGCCGCTGCTTGAATGGACGCGCGCGCGGGAGGATATCTCTTTCTTCGTCGCCTATCACTTCTGTTCGTTGAAGGCGGCCAACGAGGTCGAGCCGTTCCGCTACAGGCTGCGCGGCGACCGCGTCCTAGTCCACGACCGCATCCACGCGGGGACGACCATCCTGGTTGACGACGAAAACTTCTCCTTCGCCTTCTTCGACTACGACGACGACTTCGAGGTCTTTCACGCCCGCGCCAGAGAGAGTATTGAGCGCGCCAAAGCCGAAGGGGTTCAACTACACCAGCGCGCCGAGCGGGACGATGTCATCTACCACTCCGTCATCCCCTGGGCCACTTTCACCAGCATCTCTCACGCGCGCAGAGGGGCGCGTGGGGAATCAATCCCTAAAATCGCCTTCGGCAAGTATCGCGCCGACGGCGACCGCTTGATGATGCCCATCTCTGTCGAGGCGCATCATGCCCTGATGGACGGCCTCCACGTCGGCCGCTACTTTGAACGCCTGGAAAGCTACTTCACCGACCCACGCTCCGCGTTGGGCTGAAACAAAGTTATATCAAGACCCTTCCGTCTCCACTTTCTCCAACTGCCGGCGTGCAATTTCTGCATCGGGCGACTTGAGTTTCTCAAAGATATCGAGTGATTCACGAAACAGCCGCGCGGCCTCTACTTTGTTATTCTCGACTATTGCGAGCGTGCCCAACCGGAGCAAGGTGACGGCAATGCCGTTTTGATCGCCGAGTTTCTTTTTGATCTCCAAACTCTCGTTATAAAGCAGCCGCGCTTTTTCTACCTCTCCCTGCTTTTGGGCGAGCACCGCCAGGTGGTTCAAGGAGATAGAGATGAGACTCTGATCGCCTAACCTTTGTGCAATGCCTAAGGTCTCATTGTGCAGCCGTCGCGCTTTTTCTACCTCTCCCTGCTTTTGGGCAAGTCTCCCCAATTCTTGGGAGATGAGAGCGATGCCCCATTGATTACCGAGTTGCTTACTGATCTCCAAGCTCTCCGTGTAGAGCCGCTGTGATTCTTCTATGTCTCCCTGATCTTGGGCGAGCATCGCAAGTTGGTATAAGGTGCTAGCAACGCCGTTTTGATCCCCAAGCCTCCTTTTGATCTCCAAACTCTCATTGTAGAGCAGCCGCGCCGATTCCAGTTCTACACGTCTCTGGCGCATGGTAGCCAGGTTATGTGTCCAGGTAGCGATAAGGTTTTCAATCTCCGAATGACGTGCTGCTACGAGCGCCTGTTCACCAGTGCGTATTGCTTCGTCCCAGTAACCACGTAAATCCAGAAACTCATTTAGCGGAGAGCGAATTAGAATAACACTCGGCCAATCCTCCAAAGTGGATGCTACATCTATAGCCCTTAACACGTTGTTTTTCTCTGCTTCCAATGCATCGAAATCTTCCGGTGTCGCCAGTGCGTGTGCATTAGCGTAATTCAGAAAGAGTGCGATGAATCGTTGAAAGAACTTGTAGGCGCGTTCGTCTTTCAGTAACCGCGCGCGAGTCAAACTGCGCGTCAAGCCTTCGATGGTGAAGCGCCGGTTTTCATCTAATCCTTTAATCAGCCATAACGCGCGCAGGTTCTTGAGGGCTTCGTTCACGCGCTTCAAATCGCCGCCGAACCCCGCGACCTCTGCCAGCGCGCTGCGCGTTGCGCTCGGCACGAAGAGCACGAGGGCGAGCAGCGCCGCGCGTCCGTCGTCGCCTAATTGTTCCAGGTTGAAAGAGCGGTCGAAGACGCGCTGGGCAGCGTCGCCTTCGCCCTGCGCTAACTCGTCCAGCACAGCGACAGGTTCCTGCGCCGCGCCGATCTGTGCCACCACCCATTGCATGACATAGGGGTTCGCTTCCGCCGTGTCGTAAATGCGCTGGCGGACTTCGGCGGAGAAAAGCTGCGGGTCCTGCGTCTCGGCGACCAATTTCCCCAAATACTCCTGCGCCTCTTCGCGCGACATGGCCGCGATTGGGATGTTTCGCGTCCAACTGATCCCGTGCCGTGAAGTGAGAAGCGCGGAACACTGCGCGAGCGCGAACCAGTCCTCTATGCCCTTCTTCGCATCGGCTGCTAGCGGCTCGTAGTTGTCCAGCACGACGAGCGCCGGCGGGTCTGCAATCAACTCGCGCACCTGCGCGGCTTTCAATTCGGGCGCGAGCGTCCGCAGGTCTTCGCGCCCTAACTGCGCAACGATGTCGTCGAGCAGCGCGGGGAGGGCGAAGTCTGCGCGCTTCTCGGCGCTGCTCCAGACGAGGCGACCTTCGTATGCTTCCTTCAACGCGCGTGCGGCTTCGGCCGCCAGCGTGCTCTTCCCGATGCCGCCCGGCCCCGAGAGTGTGACCAGTTGATTACCCTGCGGCGCGAGTTCTTCTTTCAACCGCTCGACGATGTCTCGCCCCTGCTCGTCCCTGCGCGCGACAAAGCCTACGACGGGCGGGCGTGGAATGAATGTCGAGGTTGATGGCTGCTTAGGCTTAGGCTTGAACTCCCTAATGACTTTCCGAATGCCCTGCGCGACGTTCTTGAACGCGCTATCACGATTTGACCAGAGCGTGACGGCTTTGCCGTCCTTCGGCAGCGCTTGCAGTTTTCCGAACGGGCTCGTCTCCCAATCAACGGGCCGTAGAATTATGGGGATGACGAGCACCTCTCCGTCCTCGTGCCTTTCGAGCGCCCGCTCCATCTCGACGCTGTAGCAATAATCTGAAGCGATGAAATCATCGCTGACCAGCAGGAGTATGACCTGGGCGCTATCCAGGTGTGCGTTGATTTCGCTCTCCCAATCGTCGCCGGCCTCAATCTGTCGGTCGTGCCATTCAGAGATAAGCCCCTCCCGTTGCAGCAGGGTGAGGTGATTATCCAGCTTGTCTCTCAGCTTTTCATCTTCGTGAGCGTAAGAGTAGAAGACTTCGACGGGGCTTGTGGATTGAGAGGCCACGGACGCGCGAACTCCTTTCTGAATCTGCCCAGACTATAACATCACTCGCCTTCGAGGCTTTGCCCAAAATTACTTTCCCCTGACCGAATTCTTGGCCAGAACATTTTATTGTTGGGCAAGTGGTCACGCCGCCGCTTAACAGTCAGTAGGCGATGGCCCCGTTCACTCCGAGCGGGGCGATCTGTATAATGGGCGCATGAAGCGTCTAGCCCTCCACCTTCTTACCGCGCTCCTTGGTTTCCTCATTGGCGTCTCTGCCGCGATAGCGGTCAACCATCGGCGTGCCGAGCACCCGCATCTTGCGCCCCTTGTCCCGTCTGACTCGTTTTACATTGAAGTGCCACAGTGGGGCCGAATCTCGCACGGCCTGGATAAGCCAAAATCTATTCCTCTAAAAATCCGCTCCCGTCGGTAAGCCCTCCATTCTTGGGCAAGCGGCTGAATTGTTGGGCAAGAGTGGCTGTTGACCCGATTTTTGGGCAAAGCCCCGGTGGGGCGACTGGGCGGAGGATTTGTTTTTAAGGAGACCCTGCTTATGATTCCAAGAATATGCGCAATGCCCGATTTATCTGAGCTAGACAATCAATTAACGCGCTTTCTCATTCTACCTATCCTAGTTGGTGAGCCGGCCTTGAGTTCGCGGGAGCGTCTCTACCGTCGGAATTTTGTCAGGCTCGTGGATAATGCCATCTGGGAATACCAAGAGGCTCGGTCTGCACTGATTAGGCAGATAGAAGAAGGTGGAGCTAAAGTAATACCTACCGGCGCGGCATCATTTTTCCGCTTTGTTCGACATCTTGAAAACTGCATCATCACAACAAGGCGCTTGCTCAGGCTGGCAGAAAGAATCAATAGCGAAAGAGGAACTTTGCGCCTCCCAGGAGTGGCTCGCCGGTCGCTTGGGGCATATAGCAGAAACATTCCCGCTATTAGGGATGCCATTGAGCATATAGATGAGAGGATCCGCGAAGATGAGGTAGCAGCACGGCCAGTCATGCTCGGAATTAGCGATGAAGGTGACCGAGTTACGATAGCTGGCCATCAGCTTAGATTCAACGACCTTGCCACTACGCTCCGCAAATTACATGAATTAGCGCGGCATCTATTCGAAGCGGAAAAGGGCAGTTCGGCCGCCTGACACTTACCCCGGCGCTTCATTGGAGGAGAAGATTATGGGCAGAATAGTTTCCTCAGTAACGATTACTAATATCACGGACCCGTCCAAGCGTCTGAGGTGCGACGCTCTGGTTGATACAGGCGCTTCGTTCATGGTGCTGCCGAATGCCTGGAAAGACAGGCTCGGAGACTTGGAAGCAATCGAAACGATTTCGCTCGAAACGGCGACGCAGGAGACTGTCGAGGGTGAGATTCGCGGCCCCGTTCGGATACAGATCGAAGGCTTCCGCCCGATTTTCAACGAAGTCTTGTTCGTGGAGATGAACCCGGAGGACGGCATCTACGAACCGCTGATTGGCTACATCGTGCTTGAACAGAGCCAGGCGGGCGTTGACATGCTCGGCCACAGACTAGTCCCCATCAAGCACATGGATTTGAAGTAGTCGCGCCCAATACGAAACCGCGCCCGCGGACTCAAGCAACAGCCCTGCGGCTTGCCGTCGGGAATCACCCACCAGAGATTCATTATTAACCCTTGTCACCTTCGACGGGAGCGCCCGCCTCTTGCCAGGCTTTCCAGCCGCCGGCCATCGAGGAGACGTCGTAGTAGCCCATGCGCTGTAGGGTTTCGGCGGCGAGGGCGGAGCGGTAGCCGCCGCCGCAGTAGAGGATGAGTTCGGTGGACTTGTCGGGGATGAGGCGTTCGATGTCGCGCTCGATGACGCCTTTGCCGAGGTGTTCGGCTCCGGCGGCGTGGCCGGCCTCCCACTCGTTGTCCTCGCGCACGTCTAGCAGGCGCGCGCCTTCGTCTGAGTCCAGGCGCTCGCGCGTCTGCTCGACGGAGATTTCGTGTATGCGGCGGCGGGCTTCCTCGACCAGTTTCAAGAATCCTTCGGTGTGTTCCATCAGTTCAAAGTCCTCGCTTCGGGCGGATTTTGATGAATCTCGTGTCCGGGATTATAATGCCGCGCTTTTGTAAAAGCACTGACAACGTGGCTATACTATTACCCAGACTTAACACCTTCTAGAACTGGAGGCCGCCGGGCCACGCCTCGCGCCCGGCCTGGCGATAAGACCGCGATGAAGAGGACTGAATTGCAGGAACGCGTGCGCGAATCTCACGAGGGGTTCGTTTCGTCCCTCGAAGGCTTGTCCGAAGATGACGCGACGCACGTGGGGCTCACGGAGCAGTGGTCTATCAAGGACGCGCTCTCACACATCGCCGCCTGGGAGATAGAGGTGGCGCGCATCGTCAAAGAGATTCAGGCCGGAACGTGGAAGCCGCAGCGGATGAATAATGAGATGATTGACGAGTTCAACCGGCGAGCGGTCGAGGACCGCCACGGGCGCTCCTTCCCGCAGGTGCGTGAGGAGTTCGACGCCGCGCACGCCGAGATGGAGCGCATCATCGACTCGCTCCCCGAAGAGGTGGACGAATCCTCGCCCGCCTACAAGTATATCGAAGCGGTGACCTTCAAACACTTCGCCCACCACGGGGCACAGATAAAGGCAATGCGGAATGCGGAATGATGAACGATGAATGAAAGACAACCGGTTTTTAATTCATCATTCATCATTCATCGTTCATCATTTAAGGAGAGCACATTGGCTACTGAACAATTCGACGTGACGGTTATCGGCAGCGGACCCGGCGGGTACGTGGCGGCGATTCGCGGCGCGCAGCTCGGCCTCAAGGTCGCGCTCGTGGAGAAGGACAAGCGGCTCGGCGGGACTTGTACGCTGCGCGGCTGCATCCCGACCAAGCAGCTTCTGATGTCGGCGCACTACTACGAGAAGGCGCAGCACGGGCTCGCGGACTTCGGCGTACAGGTCTCCGGCGTGCAGCTCGCCTTCGCGGACGTGCAGAAGCGCAAGGAGAAGGTCGTGATGAAGAACTCTAAGGGCATAGAGTTTCTGATGAAGAAGAACAAGATCACGACGTTCAAGGGCTCAGGAAGGCTCGCCCTGCCGGGCAAGGTCATCGTCAAGACCGCGGACGGGCAGGAGCAGACCATCAACACGCGCAACATCATCATCGCCACTGGCTCCGTCGTGCGCCCCATCCCAGGCTTCGAGACAGACGGCTCGAAGGTCGTCAACTCCGATCACATCCTCGAACTCAAAGAAGTCCCGAAATCTTTAATCGTCATGGGCGCGGGCGCGGTCGGCGTCGAGTTCGCCTCCGTCTACTCGCGCTTCGGCTGCGAGACGACGATAGTAGAGCTGATGCCGCGGCTGCTCCCGCTCGAAGACGAGGAGGTTTCCAAGGAGCTGGAAAGGGCGTTCCGCAAGCGCGGCATCAAGTCGCAGTTGGACACCAAGCTCGAAAAGTTGGAGAAGACGGGCAAGGGCGTCGTGCTCACGGGCAAGACCTCCAAGGGCGAGGCCGTCACGCTCGAAGCAGAGATGCTGCTGGTCGCCGTCGGCCGGATGCCGTTCATAGAGGGTCTGGGTCTCGAAGGCACGAAGATCAAGGTCGAGCGCGGGGCGATTTCCGTGGACGAGTTCTGCCGCACGGGCGAGCCGAATGTTTACGCCATCGGCGACGTGATTCCGACGCCGTGGCTCGCGCACCTCGCCTCGAAGGAGGGCATCCTCGCGGTCGAGCAGATCGCCGGGCACGAGGACGCGCGGCCGATTAACTTGCGCCACGTGCCGAGCTGTACTTACTGCGACCCCGAAGTGGCGAGCGTAGGGCTCACGGAGCAGAAGGCGCGCGACGAGGGCTACGACGTGAAGGTCGCAAAGTTCCTCTTCTCCGCTTCGGGCAAGGCGCGCATCCTCGGCGAAGAGGAGGGCTTCGTCAAAGTCATCTCCGAGACGAAGTACGACGAGCTTTTGGGCGTCCACATCATCGGCCCGCACGCGACCGAGCTGATCGCCGAAGCCTGCGTCGCCATGCAGCTCGAATCAACCGCAGCGGAACTGGGCAACACTATGCACGCGCACCCGACCATCTCCGAGGCCGTCATGGAAGCCGCCGAAGGCATCCACGGCTTAACCATTCACATGTGATTTGATGAGCAACGAAGATAACAAGACGGCTCAAGAGCCTTTGTCCTGCACGGCGGAGACGACGCTCGGGCCTGAGCAGATGCTGGAGCTTTACCGCCACCTGAAGATGACGCGGCTGGTCGAGGAGCGTCTGGTCAACCTGTACCGGCAGACAAAAGTGGTCGGCGGCGTGTTCCGCTCGCTCGGTCAGGAGGCGACGGCCGTGGGCACGGCCTACGCGCTCGAACCCCGCGATTTCATCACCCCTTTGATCCGCGACCTGGGCGCGGTGCTCGTCAAGGGCATCCGGCCGCGTGAGATTTTCGCGCAGTACATGGCGAAAGCCTGGGGGCCTTCGGGCGGGCGCGACCTCAACATACACTTCGGCGACATGTCCAAAGGTTTCATCGGGCCAATTTCGCATTTAGGCGACATGATTCCGGTGATGACGGGAGTGCTCTTGGGCGCGCGCATGCGGCAACAGGAGATTGTCGCCATAGCCTACATAGGCGACGGCGGGATGAGCACGGGCGCGTTCCACGAGGGTCTGAATTTCGCCGCCGTCCAGCGCCTGCCGTTGATCGTCGTCGCTGAATACAACCACTACGCGTATTCGACGCCGACCTCTAAGCAGACGGCCGTCAAAGACCTCGCGGAGAAGGCCGCGGGCTACGGCATCCCCGGCCACATCGTTGACGGCAACGACATCGTCGCCTGCTATGAGGTGACGAAGAAAGCGGCCGTGTACGCGCGCGGCGGCGGGGGCGCTGTGCTGATAGAGGCGAAGACCTACAGGCGCAAAGGGCACGCGGAGCACGACGACCAGCGCTACGTCTCGGAGGGCGAGATCGAGTGGTGGGAGAAGAATAACGACCCCGTGGACCGCTACGAGAGGTTTTTGCTTGAGCGCAGCGTCGCCACGCGCGAGAGGCTCGAAGCGATCACGGCCGGCATCAACCGTGAAATAGACGAAGACGTGGCGTGGGCCGAATCCTCGCCGATGCCCGAAGCGGAGCAGGCGGCTTACCGTGTCTTTGATAACAACGTGGTACCGCCGGCGTTCAGGCCGAAAGTTTTGGAAACCTAAAATTCATGTCATCAGCAGTCAAGAAAGAGCACAAATCCAACAAGCCTGCGCGCGGCGGCGTGGCGACTTTCGTCGAGGCCATACGCCAGGGGCTGTGGGAAGAGATGGAGCGCGACCCCACAGTCTTCTGCATAGGCGAGGACGTGGGCGCGTATGGCGGCGCGTTCAAGGTGACGGACGGTTTGCTGGACGAGTTCGGCGAAGGGCGCGTGATCGACACGCCTATTTCTGAGGCGGCGATTGTCGGCGCGGCGTGCGGCGCGGCCTTGATGGGGATGCGGCCCGTCGCGGAGTTCCAGTTCATAGACTTCATCTCCGCGGGCTTCGACATGCTGACCAACTACGCCGCGAAGTGCCGCTACCGCTGGGGCGCTGGCATCGCGGCCGTCTTCCGCGGCCCGTGCGGGTCGGGCGTCCACGCCGGCCCGTTCCACTCGATCAACGCCGAGGCGTTCTTCCTGAACACGGCGGGGCTGAAGATCGTGGAGCCCTCGACCGCTTACGACGCGAAGGGCTTAATCAAGGCCGCGATCCGCGACCCGGACCCCGTCCTCTTCTTCGAGCACAAGAAGCTCTACCGCCTGCCGCGGCTGCGCGAGGAGTTGCCCGAAGAGGATTACGTCGTGGAGATAGGCAAGGCGCGTGTGGCGCGCGAGGGGCGCGACCTCACGATTATCACGTTCGGCGCGCAAGTCCTGAACGCGCTCGACGCGGCGGCCGAGTTGGAGAAGGAAGGCTTGGATGTTGAGGTCATAGACCTAAGGACGCTCGCGCCGATGGACAAGCCTGCGATTCTGGCGTCTGTGAAGAAGACGAGCAAGGTCATGGTGCTGCACGAGGCGTCGCGCACGGGTGGCATCGGCGGCGAGATTGCCGCGACCATCGGCGAGGAGGCTTTCGAGTGGCTCGACGCGCCGGTCGTGCGCGTCGCCTCGCTCGACACGCCCGTCCCCTACTCGCCGCCGCTCGAAGAGTATTACCTGCCGCAGACCAGGGACGTGCTCGACGCGGCGCGGCGGCTTGCAGCATATTAGCAGTGGTCAGTGGCCGGTGGTCAGTTAAGAAACAGCATTATTCGGCTGTGCCAGAACTGACTTCCGGGCCGTAAAGGTTTTTCTTTTCACTGACCACTGACCACCGACCACTGACCACTGTTTACGAGAGGAGCATCAAGTCATGCCGAAGTTTGTTATCGAGCGGGAGATTCCGGGGGCGGGCGATTTGACGGCCGAGGAGTTGCGGGCCGTCTCGCAGAAGTCTTGCGGGGTCTTGCAGAGCATGGGGCCGCAGATTCAGTGGGTGCAGAGTTACGTCACGGGCGACAAGATTTACTGCGTCTACATCGCGCCCGACGCGGAGGCCGTGCGCGAGCACGCCGCGCAGGGCGGCTTCCCCGCGAACAGCGTTTCAGAAGTTAAGACAATCATCGATCCGACCACAGCAGAAGGATGAAACAGAAGTCAGGAGTCAGGAGTCAGAAGGAAAGGCCGAAACCCGCTTTTCTTTTATTCTGACTTCTGACTTCTGACTCCTGACTCCCAGGAGCATTTATGAGCACAGAAGTTGTCATGCCGCAGATGGGCGAGTCCATCGCAGAGGGGACGATTACGCGTTGGCTGAAGAAGGTCGGCGACCGCGTGGAGCGCGACGAGCCGCTCTTTGAAATCTCGACCGACAAGGTGGACGCGGAGATTCCGAGCCCCGCCGCGGGCGTCCTCACGGAGATCAAGTTCCAGGAGGGCGAGACGGTCGAGGTCAACAAGGTGGTCGCCGTGTTGGACGGCGGCGATGGAGCGTCCGGCGCGAACGGCGGCGCGAGCGCCGCGGAAGTCTCAGCGCCCGCGCCCGCGTCACAGGCGGCCGTGTCGCCAGAGCCTCCGCCGCCACCGCCTCCGGCGCAAGCCACGCCGCAGCCCCAACAGGCCGCGCCTCCCGCCCCGAAGGTGGACGAGGGCCAGAAGGCCGCGCCGCAGCCTGCGGCACAGGAGCAGCAGCCGGCGCAAGAGTCCGCTGGCGGCAACGGCCGCGAGCAGACGGCAGAAGAGTTGCGCCGCACGAAGTCGAGCCCGCTCGTGCGCAACATCGCGCGCGAGCACGGCATAGACATCTCGCGCCTCGAAGGCACAGGGATGAGCGGCCGCGTCACCAAGAACGACATCCTGAGCTTCATAGAGTCCGGCGCGATGATGACACCGCAGGAGGCCATGCAAGGGGCGGCCGCGACTTCGTCACAGCAGGCGGCGCCCGCGCAAGCGCCGGCTGTTCAAGCGCCGCCGGTCGTGCCGCCCGCGGCCGAGGACCGCGTCGAGCAGATGAGCGTCATGCGCAAGAAGATCGCCGAGCACATGACCATGTCGCGGCGCACTTCGGCGCACGTCACGACCGTCTACGAGATCGACATGACCAGAATCGCGCGGCTGCGCGACCGCTTCAAGCGCGAGTTCCAGGAGCGCACGGGCACGAAGCTGACCTTCATGCCTTTCATCTTCCAGGCCATCACGACCGCCATTCGCAAGTTCCCGGTCTTTAACGCGCAGGTCTCCGGCGACCAGATCATCTACAAGCGCGACATCAACCTGGGCATGGCCGTCGCGCTCGACTGGGGACTTATTGTGCCAGTCATCAAGCGCGCCGACGACCTCTCTATTTCGGGGCTCGCGCGGGCCGCGAACGACCTGGCCGACCGCGCCCGCGCCAAGCAGTTGAAGCCGGACGAGGTGGCGGGCGGCACGTTCACCATTACCAACCCAGGCGTCTTCGGCGGCCTCTTCGGCACGCCCATCATCAACCAGCCGCAGGTCGCCATCCTCGGCGTCGGCACAATCGAGAAGCGCGCGAAAGTCGTCACCTCGCCAGAGGGCGATGACTACATAGCCATCCGCCAGATGGCCTACTTCGCCCTGACCTTCGACCACCGCATTATCGACGGCTCGGACGCCGAAAAGTTCCTCGGCTATGTTAAGGAGATTCTGGAGCGGGGCGAGTTCCAGGTCTGAGGAACAGTGGTCAGTGGTCAGTGGTCAGTGGTCAGTTAACAGAAAGCAAAAGGCAGCCGCGTGGGATTGACACGGCTGCCTCTTTCTTTAGTTTTTAACTGACCACTGACCACTGACCACTGACCACTTCTTTCTTGCATTCCGGTGGCAATTACCTAATTTAGCGCTTGCGGGGCGGGCCGCCGGGTGGTTTTCGCGCGCGAGGTGCTTGACTTCCCCCGATTGTTCATTAATATTCGCCCTCAGACGATCAGGTTAATCGTTAACAGGTTCGAGACACCTCGCAATTGTTCGGGTTCGCGCCCGTCCATCTACCCGGACGCGAACTCTTAGTGTGCGAATCAAATTTGACCTGCGGCTTGCGGCTCACGGTGGCCCCCGACCGTCCGGCTTTGTCGCCTTAACTTGCGGGCAGCCCGACCAAATAGGCCCCGCTGATATGGAGTTGAAAAGATTATGAGTGCTGACAATTCCCGACCCTTCGGCAAACTGTTTCTCGCTTTCGCCCTCGTGTGCGCGGCCGCCGGCGCGGCGCTGGCACAGGCTGGCCCAGATTCCACCGTCAACCAGACGCCCGCTTCGATTAAGCCTCCGACCAGCGTGGCCCAGCAGGGCAACGTCCGCACCGTCTCCGACGGGCAGAAGATGAAGGTCGAAGGCGTGGTCGTGCGCCGCGACGCGGACACCTTCGTCGTCCGCGACATGAACGGCGTGGATACGGTCGTCCGTCTGACCGACACGACCAGCGTC
This sequence comes from uncultured Acidobacteriota bacterium, assembly GCA_963848875.1. Lineage (GTDB taxonomy): Bacteria > Acidobacteriota > Blastocatellia > Pyrinomonadales > Pyrinomonadaceae > QHXM01. The sequence goes on along the minus strand of CAWKFJ010000003.1, from coordinate 103,786 downwards.
AAATCCAAGGGCGGCTTCTTCGGCGGCGGCACGCGCTATGGCGTCACGACCATCCTCCGCGGCCTCAACGTAGAGGTCGAGGGGCGCGGCTCCTCCTCTGGCGAACTGGTCGCCAACAAAATCCGTTTCTCGAACTCGGACCTGAGAGTGGCGCGCACGGTCGAGTCGCGCGTTGACCCCGTTGAGACGCGCGTCGGCTCTGCCGAGGGGCGCATCGAGCAGGTCGAGCAGAACGCTCAACGCCTCTCAGGCCAGATTGACGAGTTGGCGGCCGTCTCGAACGCGGCGCGCGGCGGCGCGAAGGCCGCGCAGGAGACAGCGGACGCAGCGGTCGCCGGAGTCAACGCGACCAACGAGCGCATCTCCGCGCTGGACGACTACGTCCCGCAGGAGTCAATCGCCATCACCTTCCGTTCAGGCAGCGCCATTCTTTCGCGCGACGCCAAGGCGCAGCTCGACGAGATTGCGACCAAGGCCCTGAACTCCAAGGGCTACGTGATTGAAGTCTCCGGCTACACCGACGCGACCGGCAGCGTCGCCCGCAACCGTATGCTGAGCACGCAGCGCGCAGACGCTGTGGTCCGCTACCTGGCCGAGAATCACAGGATTCCGCTGCGCCGCATCGTCACGCCCTTCGGCTACGGCGAGTCGAACGCAGTGGCGGACAACACGTCGCGCGAGGGCCGCGCGCAGAACCGCCGCGTCGAGGTCAAAATCCTCGTCAACCGCGGCCTACAGCAGGGCGCGCCCCAAATGACGACCCCGAGCGGCTCGGCCAGCACGTCAACGCCGGAATAGCGGTGACAGGCAACAGGTGACAGGAGGAAACGTCATTCCTGTCACCTGTCACTTTTCACTTGTGACTGTCCTGGGGGGTTGGCCGGATGATTTCTAGTCGAATGCAGATAACGAGACGCTCTACGCTGGCGCTCACCGCGGCGCTGGCTTTTCTTTTTTTAGCGGCCGCGGGGGTCCGCGCGCAGGAGCCACAGCTTCCGACCGACGCGCCGCCCGTGATGCCGCGGCCGACGCCGAAGCCGCCACCGCCGCCGAAGGACGAGGACTACGAGGTGGTGCGCGTCACGTCGAATCTGGTCGTCGTGCCCGTCTCCGTGACGGACGCCGCGGGCAAGCCCGTGCTCGGCCTCAAGGTCCCGGACTTTCGTCTCGAAGAGGAGGGCCGCGCGCAGGAGATCGCGGAGATCGGCGACCCCGAGCAAGTCCCTTTGGACATCGCGCTCCTGCTGGACGTTTCCGGCAGCGTTGACGCGCGCTTCACCTTCGAGCAGCAGGCGGCCGCAGGCTTCCTCAAACAGGTCTTGAAGAGTGGGGACCGCGCGACCGTCTACGCCATAGACGAGTCGCCGCGCTTTGTGCAGGGGTTGACCACGGCCGAGAACGCGTCGCAGAAGGTGATGGCGATCACTTCCGCCAAGGGCTACACGGCCTTCTATGACACGGTGCTCGCGGCCTCGCGCTACCTTGAAACGTCTTCAGGGCCGGGCCGGCGCAAGGTCATCGTCGTCATCTCCGACGGCGACGACACGGCGCGCATCGTGGACGCGTCGGGGCCGCAGAGTAAGGACGCGGACCCGCAGTACATCGGCAAGGACGCGCAGCGACAGTTGATTGACCGCTCGATCTCGGAAGTCCAGCGCGAGGTGCAGCGCACGGAGGTCACTTTCTACTCGATCAACCCGAGCGGTCAGACCATGCACCTCAACGTCCGCACCGCGCGCTCGCAGCAGGGCATGGAGAAGATAGCCGAAGCGACCGGCGGGACTTCCTTCATCCCGGCCAGGCTCGAAGAATTGCCGGCCATGTTCAACCGCATCGCCTCTGAGTTGCGCTCGCAGTACCTGCTCCAATACTACTCGAACAACGAAGGCGCGGCCGGCAGATACCTGCGCATCAAAGTCGCACTCCCCACACAGCCCGCCCTCCGCGTGCGCGCGCGCCAAGGCTACTACCCGAAGAAGAAGTGAATGCAAAATTAAAAATGTAAAATGCAAAAGTGAGGCGGAGGCCAATTTTAATAAAAGGGCTTCCGCCTCACTTTTACATTTTTAATTTTGCATTTTTCATTCTTCAGCGCATTTCGAGCAGCACGTCGGTCAGGCGGTTGACGACGTTGAGGAGCGAGCGGCCGGCCTGGTCGAACTGGTTGGCGGCGGCCTGGTCCTCGGCCGTGGCTGCGCCTGCGGCCACGCCGGCGAGGCGCGTGTAGAAGCGCTGCAATTCGGGCTTCGTGCGGAAATCAATCTCCAACTGATCCAGCCCCTCGCGGACGTTGCGCAGGCTGTTCTTGACGGTCGCCTTGCTCCGCTCGGTCGTCTGCGCCTGAGCGGGCGTCGCCTCGCCGGCGCGCGCCGCCACGTCGGCTGCCTCTATGCCCTTCGCCACCCCGCCGAGCAAATACAGGAAGCGCGTCAGCACCTTGATCTGATCCGCCACGCGGGCGGCCCCGGCGTTGCGCTCCTCCGCGCCCCTGTCTGGCTGGGCCGCGCGGCTCGTCCGCGACGTGCTTCTAGTTCTACGCTGCCGGTTCTGTGCCAAAAGCGGCGCGGGCAAGAGGAGCAGGCCGATGGTCGTCGTGATAATAGCGCGTCTCAAGTTACTTTCATCCTCCATTCAAGAGTCGTCTGCACTGCGCGGGGACTTTGAGTAGACTATTCTGCCAAATGGTTGCGCGAGTCAAGCGCCGCCGGCCCCGGTTGGTCACGGCCGCGCCCGTCCTGCTAGAATGAGTCGAACTTTCATCATGAGACTACGCGCACTTAGAGTCCGTCGGCTGGGACGCGTCGAATACGGCGCGGCCCTCGGTGTGCAGAAGGAGACGGAGCGCAGGGTACTCGCGCGCGAGCAGCCGGACACGCTGCTCCTGGTCGAGCACCCGCACACGCTCACGCTCGGGCGCGGCGCGACGAACGCGGGCATCCTCGCCCCGCAGGAGACGCTGGACGCGCGCGACGTGACCGTGTTCGAGACCAACCGCGGCGGCAAAGTCACCTACCACGGCCTAGGGCAGGTGGTCGGTTATCCGATTATCAATTTGAGCCCGGAGCGCGAGGACGTGCATCGGTATGTGCGCGATCTGGAAGAGGTCTTGATGCGCGCCCTCGCGGATTTCCGCATAGAGGGCTTCCGCATCAAGGGGCTGACCGGCGTACACACTGCGCGCGGCAAGGTCGCCGCCATCGGCGTACACATCGCGCGCTGGGTGACGACGCACGGCTTCGCCCTGAACGTCAACACGGACCTCAGCTTCTTCGACCTGATCATCGCCTGCGAGGGCGAGCCCGTCACCTCCATGAAAGAGCTGTTGGGCCGCGACGTTGACCTGCGCGAAGTCGAAGACCGCCTCATCGCGCGCTTCGCCGAAGTCTTTGAGATGTCGCTTGAGGAAGCCGCGCAGGAGGAGCGCACGGAGGCAGTCACCTCTTGAGCAGACTCTTTATCATCTGATGCTGACACTCGAATTAATCAAAGAGGCGCACGAGCGCATCCGGCCGCACGTGCATCGCACACCCGTTCTGACTTCACGCGCGTTCGACGAGGCCGCGTCGCAGGACGGCGCGGAGGGGCTGCGCGTCTATTTCAAGTGCGAGAACATGCAGCGCGTCGGGGCGTTCAAGTTTCGCGGCGCGACGAATAAGATTCGCTCGCTGTCGCGCGCAGAGTTGGCGCGCGGCGTGGTCGCGCACTCTTCGGGCAATCACGCGCAGGCCGTGGCGCTCGCGGCGCGCGAGGCCGGCGCACGAGCCGTCATCGTCATGCCGTCGGACGCGCCGCAGGCCAAGCTCGCGGCGACGCGCGGTTACGGCGCGGAACTCGTCCTCTTCGACCGCCTGCGCGAAGACCGTGAGGCAATCGCGCGCCAGATAGCCGAGCGCGACGGCCTGGTCATGGTTCCGCCCTATGACGATTATCTGATTATGGCCGGGCAGGGCACCTGCGCGCTGGAGTTGTTGGAGGACGCGCCGGAGTTGGACTGCCTCGTCACGCCATGCAGCGGCGGCGGGCTTTTCGCGGGCACGAGCACCGCGGCCAAAGGCGTGCGCGCGGGAATTCGCTGCTTCGCCACAGAGCCGGCGCTCGCGGACGACACGCGCCGCTCTATCTTAGCGGGCGAGCGCGTCAGGATTCCGCCGTCCGCGACGATTGCCGATGGGCTGCGTGTGCAGAGCCCCGGCGCGCTCACCTTCCCCGTCACGCGCGCCAACGCGGAGGACGTGTTGACGGTCACGGAGGAAGAGATTATCGCCACGCTCAAGTTCCTGCTTTTCCGCCTGAAGATTCTGGTCGAGCCGAGCGGGGCCGCGGCCGCCGCGGCCGTCCTCCACGGGAAAATCCCGCCGGACGTGAGCCGCGTAGGCGTCGTCCTCTCGGGCGGCAATATCGATCCGCAAGCCCTGGCGCGACTGCTCTGAGCCGCGCTTCAATGGTAAGATAAAGCCATCATGGGACGCGAACTCAGAGTCATCAGTAACAGGCCGCGGCAGCCGAAGCCAGAGTGGTTGAAGATTCGGCTGGGCGACCCTACGAATCAGAATCATGTGCTCAAGCTGATCGAGGGCCTGAACCTGCACACGGTCTGCCAGGAGGCCAAGTGCCCGAACATCTTCGAGTGCTGGTCTGACCGGACGGCGACCTTCATGCTCGCCGGCGACATCTGCACGCGCCACTGCGGCTTCTGCGCAGTCGGCAAGGGCAAGCCAGGGAGCCTGGACCCCGAAGAGCCGCGCCACGTCGCGGAGGCGGTGCGTCATCTGAATTTGGCCCACGCCGTTATCACCTCCGTCAACCGCGACGACCTGCCGGACGGCGGAGCCATGCACTGGGCCGAGACCATCCGCGAGGTGCGCCAGCTCACCCCCGCGTGCAAGATAGAAGTTCTGATTCCTGACTTTAACGGCGACGAGGCTGCGCTCAACACTGTGCTCGACGCGCAGCCGGACGTGCTCAACCACAACACGGAGACCATCGCGCGGCTCTACCGCCGCGTGCGCCCGGACGCGGACTATCGACAGACGATGACGCTCCTGGAGCGCGCCGCGCGCCGCCGCGACCGTGAGAATCGCGGGATGCTCACCAAGAGCGGCATCATGGTCGGCCTCGGCGAGACTTTCGACGAGGTGGTCGAGTTGATGAAGGACTTGCGCTCTGTCTCGTGCGACATCATGACCATCGGCCAGTACCTGCAACCCTACGAGCGGCGGCTGCCCGTCGAGCGCTACGTCACGCCTGAAGAGTTCGCGCGCTGGCGCGAGGTCGGCATGGAGTTGGGCTTCCGCCACGTCGAGTCCAGCCCCTTGACGCGCTCCTCTTATCACGCGCGCCAGCAGGCCGCAGAGCCGTCGCCGGAAATCAGCGAAGCGACTCTCGCCTCCGCCCTTTAAGGCGCGGGCTCGGCGACCAGAAATTAACTGACAAGCCGGGACAAACCGACGAAGCGGGAAAGGAGCTTTTCATGCGAAAGCCTTTGCTTTTCATTCTCGTCTGCCTGGTGGTTTCCGGCTTTAACGGCGCGCGGGCGCAGGAGTCTCACTTCCTGGTTGACGCGCGGGGGGGCGAGCTGTTCGGGAGTTACGACGGCAAGAAGGCTGCGGAGGCCGTCGAGGCGGGTCCGCTCTTGAAAGAGGGCGAGAAGTTTCGCCTCTACTCGCTGACGGGGCCTGCCGGGAACGGGACAGTCACCGCCAAGCCGGAGCCGGAATACCCTTGCGAGGACGTGATCCCGGTCACAATCTCCCCGCTCCCCGCGGGCGAAGGCGACGTGCTCGGCGTCAACGGCTCATGGGACGCGCAGCCAAGGCTGCCGAAAGTTCAGGGCACGAATCAGCCGGAGTATCGAAACATCGTCAGCAGCTACCTGCGAAGCGTCGGGCTGGCCAGGCCGCGCGTGTTGATTCTCCAACTGCTGCGCGTAGACCTGGACGGCGACGGGACCGAAGAGGTCTTGATCTCCGCGAACAGCACAGACACGCCTGGGAATTTTATGAGCAGGGGAGATTTTTCCGTCCTGCTGCTCAGGAAAGTTGCGCGCGGAAAGGCGCAGACGATTCCGGTCGTCTCGGAGGTGGAGCTTAAGAGCCACAGGGACCCGGTGCAGACGGGCCAGTGGCATCACAAGGAGACGGTTGCGGCGCTGCTCGACGTTGACGGCGACGGCGTGATGGAAGTCATCACGAGCTATCGGTCGATCTGGGACGCCGGAAAGTCCGTCTACGACGTTAAGGGGCCGAAGCCGAAGCTCGTGCTCGGCACCGGGTGCAGCGGAGGACACTGAAGTAAATGATGAATGCGGAATGCGGAATGCGGAATTAAAAAATCTGTCTTTAATTCATCATTCATCATTCCGCATTCATCATTCTAAAGGGGGTTTTCGTTCATGAAGGCTGTGGTGTTTGACGCGCACGGGGGGCCGGAGGTGTTGCAGTACCGCGAGGTCGCGGAGCCGCGCATCAGGGCCAACGAGGTCTTGGTCGAGGTGCGCGCGTGCGCGCTGAACCATCTGGACGTGTGGGCGCGGCGCGGCCTGCCCGGCATAGAGATTAAGCTGCCGCACATCCTCGGCAACGACATCGCGGGCGTGGTGCGCGAGGCCGGGGAGCTTGTGACGTGGGTGCGCGCCGGCGACGAGGTGATGTTGCAGCCGGGCGTCTCTTGCGGCCACTGCGCGGAGTGCCTGCGCGGGCAGGACAATCTCTGCACGGAGTACGACATGCTCGGATACCGGCGCGACGGGGGCTACGCGGAGTTGGTTGCCGCGCCCGGCGTCAACGTCATCCCGAAGCCACAGGGGCTGAAGTGGGAGGAGGCCGCGGCGCTGCCGCTCGTGACCGTGACGGCCTGGCATATGCTCGTCACGCGCGCGGCAGTTCAGCCGGGCGAGGACGTTCTCGTTCACGCCGCGGGCTCCGGCGTCGGCTCAATCGGCATACAGGTGGCGAAGCTCCGGGGGGCGCGCGTCATCGCGACGGCCGGGTCGGACGAGAAGCTGGAGAAGGCGAAGGAGCTGGGCGCGGACGAAGTGGTCAACTACACGCGCGAGGATTGGCCCAAAGAGGTGCGACGGTTGACGAACAGGCGCGGCGTGGACGTGGTCTTCGAGCACACTGGGGCCGAGACCTGGCCCGGCTCGATTCTCGCGCTGGCGAAGAACGGGCGGCTCGTCACCTGCGGCGCGACCAGCGGCTTTGACGCGCGCACGGACTTGCGCCAGGTCTTCTACCGCCACCTCACGCTCCTCGGCTCGTTCATGGGCTCCAAGGCTGAGCTGCTCGACGCGATGAAGTTCGTCGAGCGCGGCCAGATCCACGCCGTCGTAGACCGCGTGCTCCCGCTCGCCGAAGCCCGCCGCGCGCACGAGCTGATGGAAGACCGCGCCCAGTTCGGCAAGCTCGTCCTCGTCCCGTGAAGAAGTGGCTGTGGTAATGCAGGGCGTTGATGTCGGGGCGTCGAAGCGTTACTATTCGACCAAGGAGGTGAGGTTATGAGTGAAGACCTGACACAAAAACTGCCGGACTCGCCCTCGTTCGAAGAGCGCGTTCTGGCCGAACTCGCCGCGATTCGTTCGGAGCAGACGGCGACCCGTCGGGACATAGCGGCGCTTGATGCGCGACTAACGGCGCTGGAAGAGAAAGTTGACGCGCGGCTGCGTGAGACTCGGCCTATCTGGGAGAGCATGCAGCAGCAGTTGACGGAGGTGGCGACGCGGATGGCGGCGATGGAGAAGACGCTCACCCTCATACAGGTGGCGCTGGGCGAGCTTTACGGCGATTCGATTGAGGTGCGGTCGCGCATCGCCCTACTGGAAAGGCGCGAGCGCACGCCCGCAGGTTAAGCGCGCCCTTTAAGCTCGCATTCCCATCCACCCTTTGCGAGCTTCACTGATTTTCAGGCTGTTCGTCTCCACCCTCAACAGTCCCTTCTTCATCAGCATCATCGCCCATCTCTTCGGGCGCCTCTTCCGGGGCCGTGCCTTTCTGGTCGCGTAGGCGGAGCACTGTCGAGTCTGTGTCCTTGTTGACGGCGAAGCGGTCGCAGAGGTTGTTGACGTCCGCGCAGACGAAATCCCTGGTCGAGCCGGAGACGGCGAGGCGGCCACCGCCCGCGACCGCCCAGTTGTCCAGCTCGGGCGGCGCATGCTGCCTGATGTCGTCCAGCTCCGCCGGCGTCAGCGGCCGTCCGTCCTTGCGCTCGAAGGTGTAGACGTGGATTTGCTCGAACCAACCGCTGTCTATCGCCTTGACGTAGAAATTCTCGTGCTCGTTGTCGGAGAAGACGTAGCGCGCGCCGAAGTGGTCGCGGATGAGCGGGCCGGGGTCTCCCTGCTCGCCGAGCGTGATCTTCTTGTAAAGCTCCCAGAGCTGCGGCTCGCGCTTGAGCTTCTTGTCCATGTTGAACAGGTAGGTCGGGTCCAGGCCCGAAACGTAGGCGTGCCTCGTGTCGTAGTAGAACATCTTCGGGAAGTCGTCCCAGTCCGTGTTGAAGATTCTCTCGCCCGCGGGGACGTTCTCGCGCAGCCAGACCATTGACGCCTCGTAGCGCTCCGGCGGCGCGTCGCCTTCGATGGACCTGCGCGTCTCGCGCACGTTGAAGTTGATGACGATGACGAGGACTCCGACCAGCAGCACGGCGAAGCTCTTGAGCAGGCTGCGCCGCCAGAAGGCGTAGGCCGCCACCACCAAGAGCCCCAGACTGACGGCCGCGATGACTTTGACGTAGTCGGCGGTGTGGAATTCGGGCGGCGGGTAGACGAGCTGCTTGAAGAAGAAGTAGCCCGCCAGCCCGAGGAGGATGCCGACGCCGGCGACCTCTATCTCCTGCAAAAAATCCCTGCGCCGCTCGCCCTCGGCCACGCCGGGCAACTCGTGGCGGTCGAGGAAGGGTTCTAGTTCCTGCATCAGCTCGCTCGGCAGCCGCCCGACCGCGGCGCGCGCGCCCTCCAGCAGCGTCCGCAGACTGAAGGCCGCGAAGAGCACGGCGAAGGGCGGCCAGTATTCGACCCAGCGGCGCTGGGCGAAGCTGGCGATCATCAGCGTCGTCGCGAAGAACATCAGGAACAGCGGCCGCGCCGCGCGCTTCCTGTCCGACCATTCGTAGGCCGCGTACCCGACGAACATCGCCACGAAGGCGACGGCACAACTCCCCAGTAGATACCAACTGTCATACGCGTACCATTCCTGGCCCACTTCTACCTGGAAACCGGCCGGCGCGAATTTCATGGCGACGTGCTCTATGAAGAGCCGGACGTTTTTTGGGAAGTACGGGTTGATGACGAGTCCCCCGATTGTCCCTGCCAGAGTCCAGACGACAGGCCGCCACTCGAAACGTCGCTCGCTCCACGCGATGACGCACGTCCAGATGACGGCCATCCCGAGCAGCGTGATGAAGAGGCTGTACGTCCAGACGAACAGAAAGGCGAGCGGCAGGAGCAGCAGGTATCTTCTCTCGAACAGCAGGTAAATGCCGACCACCATAAAGATGATGGCGACGGGCGGGGCCTTCGCCATGTTCAGCCTGTAGAGGAACGGCGCGGAGCAGGCCAGGAGCGCCACCAGCCAGACGAGCGCGTGCCGGATGCGGTAGCGGACGACGAGCCAGTAGCAGGAGAAGACGGCCAACGACGCGAAGATCACCGAGGAGATTTTCGCGCCGGCGCGCAGGTCGCCGAACCACGTGAAAGGGATTTGCAGGAAGTGGAAGAAGAGGTGGTGGTCAACGTAGTCGCGCGGGTTGAGCGTGGTCAGCGGCAGCCACTGGAAGGAAGGGGGGAAGTGTCCCTCCTTCATCCCCTCCCAGAGCAGGCGGCTCCAGCGGATGTGGTAGTAGCCGTCGAAGTCGCCGCAGCAGACGGACTGTGTGCTGTATTGCAGCTTGCGGAAGATGAGCGCGATGACCACCGCGCCGAAGAGCAGGAGCGCGGCGTTGACGGCCCACTCGGACCCGAAGAACTTGCCCAGCTTGCGCCCCCGCCCCGCCTCAAGGTTATCTACAGCCATATAACGGAATGATGAATGATGAATGATGAATGATGAATTAAAAAGCAGTCGGTTTTTAATTCATCATTCATCACTCCGCATTCATCATTTCTCCTTCAGTCTCTCAGGCTTTTAATCAGGTCGAGCAGGGTCATGGGGTTGATGGGCTTGGTCAGGTGCGCGTCGAAGCCGGAGGCGAGCGCGCGGCCCCGGTCGTCGTACATCGAGAAGCCCGTGACGGCGATCAGGGGGACGTTCTTGTACCCGGGCAGCGAGCGCAGCGCGACCGCCAGGTCGTAGCCGTTCATCCCCGGCATCCCTATGTCGGAGACGATCACCTCGAACTGCTCGGACTGGGCGACGGCCAGCGCCTCGGCCGCCGAGAAGGTCATCACCGCGTCGTAGCCCGCGTATTGCAGGAACATCGCGATCATCTCCGTGACATCGGGCGCGTCGTCAACGACGAGGGCGCGCGGTCGGCGCTCATTCTTCTGTTCGCCCGCGCCGCTCTCCGGCAGAGCCCTGCCCCCTTGAGAGTTCTGCGTGGGCGGCATCCAGTAGGCCGCGGTCAGAGGGTCAACGGGCTGAGGAGTTGGGGACACTTGCATAATCAAATCCTCTCGGCCTTACTACCAACTAGAGCCGGGCCGTCTCTTGAAAGTGAACTTGTGGTGTCGCCTAATTTAGCTCAAAACCCGTCGTTGGGCAATCTCAAGCGGCCGAGGCGCGCGCAATACTTTTTTCTTCCCATCACGTCCAGAGTCTGGTAGCTTGTCAGAAACGAGTAGTTCGATTACGGGGAAGGAGATTTGGGTACATGGCAACTAAGAAATCTGGCAAGAAGTCCGGCAAGAAGGCGGGCAAGTCCTCTTCCGGCAAGTCTACGAAATCATCCGGCAAGAAGAAGGTGGCGGCCAAGAAGGGCGGCGGCGCGAAGAAGGGCGCGGCTAAGAAGTCCGCGTCGAAGAAGAGCGCCGCGGCCGGCAAGAAGTCCGGCGGCAAGAAGACGGCCGCGAAGAAAGGCGGCGCCAAGAAAGGCGCAGCCAAGAAAGGCGGCGGCAAGAAGGGCGGCAAACGCGCGCAGCCTTCGGCCGGCAAGAAGTTGAAGAAGCTGGCCGGCGAGGTGATCTCGGCGGCGCTGTCCGGGGCCGTCAAGGGCGCGGTCGAAGAGGTCGTCCCCGTCGTCGAAGAGGCGGCCGGCGTGACGGAAGAGGACAAGGCGAAGCAGGGGTCCGGCGGCGGCAAGTAAGCCCCACCCGCTTTCACGAAAACAGTAGGGCGCGGGCGGAGTCTTCGTGACTCCGCCCGCGCCCTACTTTCGCTCCTTGCGCCAGGTGCGCACGAAGACGACGACCGCGACGATGGCGAAGACGAGCAGCACAGCCATCGCCACCAGAACGAAGACGAGTTCCCTGCCGCCCGAGTTCATTAGCCACTGCCCTCCGTTTCTGATAGTTTACCTCTGACAGTGGTCAGTAGTCAGTGGTCGGTGGTCAGTTAAAAGAATGACTTCCTATCTTGATTTTTAACCGTCAGCATTCGAGGCCGCCGACACTCAACTACTGACCACCGACCACTGACTACTGACCACTACTTTATGTATCCGGCAGGCAATCTTTTTATAGAGGTCGGGCACGGCCGCCTCGAAGCTATTTTGAAGGAGCCGCGCGAGGGGGCAGAACGTGCGCGTGGCGTCGCGCTCGTCCTGCACCCGCACCCTCTGGGCGGCGGCACGATGCACAACAAGGTGGTCTTCCGCGCGGCCGCGGCCCTGAACGACGCGGGCCTTGTCACCTTGCGCGTCAACTTCCGCGGCGTAGGCAGCAGCACGGGCGAGCACGACGAGGGGCGCGGCGAGCTGGACGACGCGCGCGCGGCGCTGGACTATCTCATCGGCCGGTATCCGGGCAGGCAGGTCACGCTCGCGGGCTTCTCCTTCGGCGCGCGCGTCGGCATGGAAGTCGGCATCGCGGACCCGCGCGTCGCGCGCCTCATCAGCATCGGCACGCCCGTCGAGAAGTACGACTTCTCTTTCCTGCGCGCCTGCCGCAAGCCGATCCTCTTCGTCCACGGCGACCGCGACGAGTTCGGCAGCGTCGAGAAGTTGCGCACCCTCGTCGAATCTCTGCCCGCGGAGTCGCACGCGCGCCTCGTCGTCATCGAAAACGCGGACCACTTCTTCGAGGGCCGCCTGGACGAGCTGAAGCGCGCGATTACGGATTGGGTAAATGGATAGTAGTAAACAGTAAATAGTAAATGGTGAATAGGAGAACGGATTTTATCCATTGACCATTGACCAGCCTATGAATTCTTATAACGACCCGGCCATACGCATCACTCTCCTGCCGCGCGACACCAACCCGCAGGGCACTATCTTCGGCGGCATCATCCTGAGTTACATAGACATGGCCGGGGCCATCGAGGCGCACCGCCGCACGGCCATGCCGCGCTTCGTCACGGTCGCCATGCGCGAAGTCATCTTCCACCAGCCCGTCTTCGTCGGCGACCTCGTCAGCTTTTACGCAGAGACGGTTCGCATCGGCACGACCTCCATCACCATCCGCGTCGTCGTCGAGACAGAGCGTCACGGCGGCACCTCCCGCGACCGCGTCCGCGTCACCGAAGCCGAAGTCATCTACGTCGCCGTGGACGAGAAAAGGAAGAAAACCAAAATAGTGATGAGTGATGAGAGGGAGGATCTTTCCCATCAGTCTTAATTGAGTCGCGTCTGGAGGCGGTGCAGGGCGGTGGCGGCCTGCGCGTAGCCGGGCTCCTCTTCGAGGGCGAGGCCGTAGTGTCGCGCGGCGGCGAGCAGGTGGTTGCGCTGTTCGTAGACGCGGGCCAGGTTCATGTGCGGGTAGGCGCGCGCCTCGTAGCGCGTGGCCGCGAGCGCCAGCTTGAACCATTTGATAGAGTCGTAATGGTTCCCCTTGGCGACCAAGTAGCTGCCGATGTCGTTGTAGGGGTTGCCGAGCGTGGGGTCCACGCGGATGGCTTCGAGGCACTCGTCAATCGCCTCGTCGTAGCGCCCCTGGAAGCTGTAGACCCAGCCGAGGAAGGTGTGCGCCTCGGCCGTCGGGTACGTGGCGATGGAGCGTTGGTACAAATCAATCGCCTCCGCATAGTCCTCCATCTGCTGCGCCTCGAACGCGCGCCTGAACAGCTCTATCGCCTCGCCCCTTGGGCCGGTTGGGAATTCTTCAGCAAACATAGAAACAGTCGGCATTGAAGCGTGGCGCGTATCTTCAGCCCCGTAGGGGCGATTGAAAATAGCCCAGTACTTCAGTGCTGGGAACCGTGCGAGAAATGTTATCGAGTCCCGTAGGGACGGCCGAAATGTTCTGTCGTCCCTACGGGACTCGGCCGACTTTTGGCTCCTTACCCAGCACTTATGGTCTTTGACAATTCAAACCGGCAATAGCCCGACATAGCGCAAGAGCTGTGCAGACCCACGGGCGAAGCCGTCCAAGAAAGTGGCGACTCGGTGCTTGAGCGTCTCCCACTCGCTGCTCAGGCGGTGCAGATGTAAGACCTCCTGCTTGAGCTTGCGCCACAGCTTCTCGACGGGGTTGAGCCACGGCGCGTAGGTCGGCAGGCGCAGCAACGTGATGCCTGCCTCGTGCGCCGCCTCGACGACTCGCCCCTCGAAGTGAATCGGCCAGTTGTCCTGGATGGCGTAGATCGTGTGGGCCCGCGGGTAAGCCGCGCGCAGGTGCGCGTAGAAGCCGCGCAACTCTCGCACGCCAATGTGCGCCGCCTGGTGGTAACTGACCTCTCCGCTCAAGGCGTTGAGCGCGCCCACCACCCGACTCCTCCGGTTGGCCGCGTAGGAGTAACGGGCCAGTGGCTGGTGGCGGCTCCCGACTCTCGCCCAGTCCGGACCCACACTCGGCTGGCGGTAATAGGTCAACTCATCCAGGTAGAGCGCAATGACGCGACCGGGCGCGGCTGCCGCCTCCTCCAAAGCCACAGTGATCCGCTGGCACTTGTTGTCATACTCCGGGTCGGGGCTGTGGACGTAAGAGCGCCCCCGCTTGTAGCGCAGCCCCCAAGCTCGCAACAGACGCCAGACTCCGGAGAGGCTGTACCGACTCAAGGCCGTCATGACTCGCCGGGCGTGTGCCAATGACCAACGCGCGGGCGCGCCCGACGCTGCGTCGGCGGCCGGCGGCCTCTTGCAGAACTGCGCGCAGATGGCGCGCACTTGTTCAGGGGGAAAAAGACCGCTTGCGGCGGGCTGGTTGGCGTAACCAGGCGATGCCTTTCTGCTCGTAGTTGGTGAGCCACGAGTAGAGGGTCTCCGGGTGATGCGGCTTCAAGACGCCTGTGACGGCAACCCGGTAAGCGGCTTCCCCATTGGCGATCCGGAGCAGGGCTGCCGCCCGCTCGCGGACATAAGGCAGCCGGTGATGGTCACGCGCTTGTTCGAGCGTCAGGCGCTCGGCCTCGCTTAACTCCAAGACACGTTTACGGCGCGACATGGCTTTATCCCTCCACTGTCAGATCAGTGGATATTAGCGGATTGAATTGTCAAAGACCATCAGTGCTGGGCTATCTTCAATCGCCCCTACGGGGCTATTGTTGCCTACTGATCGAGTCTCTTGATGCGCCCGTCCTCTTTCGGCGCGATCTCCTTTTCGGCGCTGATGGCTTCCATCAGGACGACGGGCTCGACGGGGCCGTTCTCCGGGTTGATTAAGAATTTCGGGTTGGGGAACATCGTGTAGCCGTCGCCGCCCTTGAGGACGATAAAAGTGTTGGTGGCGAGCGTGTAGATTTTCTTGTCGTCGAGCGGCTGGCCGCCCACCTCTATGCTCGTGACGCGCGAGCCGGCGGGTTTGCGCGCGTCGAAGGTGAAGCGCACGCCTGAGACCTGCGGGAAGCGGCCGGGCTCCTTCTCCTCCGCGCTCCGGCTGACGCCGTGTTCGAGCGCCGCGCGCAGGGTCGCGCCCGTCACCTCTATCTTCACAATCGGGTTCTCGTAAGGGAGAATCGCCATCACGTCGCGCTTGGTCAGGGGGCCAGGGCTGAAGACGCGCCCCGCGCGGATGGAGCCGCCGTTGTAGAGCGCCACGTCCGCGCCGGTGGCCTTGCGGTAGGCGTCGGCGATGTAGCTGCCGAGGTTCGTCTCGCGCGAGCGGCTCGCCCCGCTGGTCGCTTCGAGCGCGACCTTCGTGCTGCCTATGGCTTTGTCCACGTCCGCGGAGACTTTCTTCTCGAAGTCTGCGATGAGCGCGGCAGACTGTGGCTCGTCCTTCACCTTGTCATCCACGGGCACGGCCGCCCAGTCGATGCTCTCCAACTCGCCTGACGGCAGTTTGACGTTGAGGTCTATCCGGCCGAGGTCGCGCGCGTCCGCGCCCCACTTGAAGATCGGCGTGCGGCCCGAGAGCGACTCCAACAGCTCGTGCTCGTGGCCGCCGATGATAACGTCTATCGGCGCACAGCGCGCGACCTGCTTGTCCTCGCGCATCGCCAGGTGCGTCAGCGCGACGATGACCTGCGCGCCCTTCGCCTTCAGCTCGGCGGCCGTCCGTCGAGCCGTCTCGCAAGGGTCCAGGAAGGTCACGTCAGGCCCGACGCTCGAAAACTGCGCCGTCTCGGGCGTGAGCAGGCCGAAGAAACCGAGCTTGACGCCGCCGACTTCGCGCACCACGTAAGGGGGCGTGTCGGCGAAGGGCTTTCCGGTCTTCTTGTCTATGACGTTGGTGGCGAGCCAGGTGAAGCGCGACTCCTTGATGCGGTCGCGCAGGGTATCTGGGCCAAAATCGAATTCGTGGTTGCCGAGTACGGCGAAGTCCAGGCCGATCATGTTCCAGACGGCGATCATCTGCTGCCCCTTGAAAATGTTGGACGCGACCGAAGGCGCGATGGTGTCGCCGCCGAGCAGAAAGAGCGTGTTGGGCGACTCTTCCATGATCTGTTGGCGGAGCGTCGCCACGCGCGCCAGCCCGCCGCGCGTGCCCTTGTCCACGGCCGAAATCTGGTAAACGTCGTTCAGTTGCAGGAGCGTGATGCGGACGGTGCGCTCCGTGTTGGGGGCCGTCTGCGCCAGAGCCTGAAGCGCGGCGACGAGCGCGAGCGCCAGTAAGAGCGCTGCGCGGCGCGCGAACGTTCGGAGCTGTGCCATCAAAATTCCTCCGTGAAGGGATGAGAAAGTTTCAGCGGTTAGGACGAATTCGAGAGGCTGCATTATACTCAGCCGTCCCCGTCCAAGCTAGTTCCAGAGTGTGATTGCTGACTACGTTTTCAGACCGAGCCATGATGGACAAAAATTTTCTCGCTATCGAGTTGAGCGCCAAGCTCCCGCCGGAAGCTTCTGACATAGCCGTCTTCGTCTTCGAGGACGAGCCGAACGGGGCGGGCGTGCCCGACGGCGAATTGAGAGAGCTGGTCGAAGGTCTCAGGCGTGACGGCGAGTTCAAGGGCGAAGCGGCGACTTCACTGCTCGTTCACGCCGCCGGGGCGAATGGCGCGCGTCGTCTGCTCGTCGTCGGTCTGGGAGAGCGCGCGGATTTCGACGCGAGCGTGATGAGCCGCGCCGCCGCCGAGGCCGTGCGCCGCGCGCGTAAGAGCCGCATCGAGCAACTGCATCTCTTTTTGCCGCCTTCGGCGGACGCTCGGCGTTTGACATACGCCGCAGCGGAAGGCGCGGCGCTGGGGCTTTACGAGAACTCGTTTTACCAGAAACGCGAAGACGAGACGCGGCTTGAAACGCTCAATCTGGTTTCGGCGGAAGCCGACGCCGTACAAAGCGCCGAGCTGCTCAAGCAGATCGAGCGCGGGCTGGTCGTCGCAGAGGCAGTCAACTGGGCGCGTGCGCTCGCGGACGAGCCAGGCGGGTCGCTCCCGCCGGAGGAGTTCGCGCGCCGCGCCGCGGAAATGGCACAGGAATTTAACCTGCGCGTCGAGACTTTGGGCGCGGACGAAATCCGCGCGCGCGGGATGGGCGGGCTCTGGGGCGTCGGCAAGGGCTCCGACAACCCGCCTGCGCTGATCGTCGTGCGCTATGAGCCAGAGGGCGCTGCGGACGACGACGAGCTGTGGGGCTTCGTCGGCAAGGGCATCACCTTCGACACGGGCGGCATCTCGCTCAAGCACGGCCTGGACATGTACGAGATGAAGACCGACATGGCGGGCGGCGCGGCCGTCCTCGGCGCGCTGCGCGCCCTGGCGCAACTCAAGCCCTCGCGGCGCGTCGTCGGCGTCGTGCCCACGGCCGAGAACATGCCTTCGGGCAAGGCCATCAAGCCCGGCGACGTTATCAAGACGCTCGCGGGCTACACCATAGAGGTCGTCGACACGGACGCCGAAGGGCGGCTCGTGCTGGCCGACGGAATCGCTTACGCCAAACAACTGGGCGCGACGCGCCTCGTAGACCTGGCGACGCTGACCGGCTCCATCATCGTCGCGCTCGGCGACCACCGCGCGGGTCTCTTCGGCAACGACGACGAATGGGCCAAAACTGTAGAGCGGGCAGCGGCGCGCGCGGGCGAGCCGGCCTGGCGTATGCCCGTCAGCGACGACTACAAGAAGCGCATCGAGAGCCCCATCGCAGACTTTAAGAACTACGGCGGGCGGCCCGACGCCACCGCGGCCGCGCTCCTCCTCAGCAAGTTCGCAGGAGACACCCCCTGGGTTCACCTGGACATCGCCGGCACGAGCTGGCTCGACAACCCGCGCCCCCACGCGCCCAAAGGCTCCACGGGCGCGGGCGTGCGCACGCTCGTCGAACTCGTCTGCGGCGAAAGTTAGGCCCGGTCAGCTAGGTCGCACATGGCTCTGGACGAAACCATCTTTCTCACGGGCTTTCCGGGCTTCATCGCGGGCCGGCTGGTCAGGCGGCTGGCGTCGGAAGGCGCGCGCTTTCTGCTGCTCGTTCAACCCGCCTTCATGGAGCGAGCGCGCGAGGACGCGGCCCGCCTCGCGTCGGAGATGCAGCTCCCCGCGGAGCGCTTTCGTCTGATTGAAGGCGACATCACGCGAGCCGATTTGGGCGTCGCGCCTGTGGAGTTGGAGAGGGCGCGAGGGGAGACGACCGTGCTCTTTCACCTCGCGGCCGTTTACGACCTGGCGGTGAGCCGCGATCTCGCCATGCGCGTCAACGTAGAGGGCACGCGCAACGTCAACGCGTTCGCGCTCACGCTGCCCGCCTTGCGCCGCTATCACTACATCTCGACCTGCTACGTCGCGGGCCTGCGCACCGGGCGGATTCTGGAGACGGAGCTGAGGCACGAGGCCGGGTTCCGCAACTTCTACGAGGAGACGAAGTACCTGGCCGAGTTGGAGGTGGACGCGCTCAAAGCAAACCTGCCTGTCACGATCCACAGGCCGGCAGTCGTCTGCGGCGACTCGCGCACGGGCGAGACGGCCAAATACGACGGCATCTACTACCTGATACACTACCTGCGCAAGCGGCCCTCGCTGCTCACGCTCGCCAACATAGGCAACCGCCGCGTCTCGCTCAACCTGATTCCCGTAGACTTCGTCGTCGAGGCGATGGCGGCGCTCGCCAAAGACGAGCGCGCCGCGGGCGCGACCGTACAACTCGCGGACCCGAACCCGCTCAACACGCACGAGCTGTTCGAGGCCATCGCCCAGGCGCTGGTGGGGCGTGGCTCGCGCCTGACGGTCCCCGCCGGCCTCGTGCGCAAGAGCCTCTCGCTCCCCTTCTCGCCCACCATCACGGGCCTCCCACACTCCGGCGTCCCCTACTTCTTCCTCGATCAAACCTACGACACGGCCCACGCCCACGAGCTGCTCTCGACACACGGCGTCCGCTGCCCGCCCTTCCGCGACTACGTCGGCGCGCTCGTCCGATTCGTCGCACAGCACCCGAAACTCTAAAGGATTTTTGAACGGCTTCGCCCCGCTTGACAAACTCCCAATTTAGAATTATTCTAATTCCAGTTCGAAACGACGATGAGATCAGGTGACACAGATCAGGTTGGTGGTGGCGCGCGGGCGCTGACGAAGCAGCGCGAGGCGGTGCTTCAGGTGATCCGCGAGAGCGAGAACCATCTAACGGCCAGCGAGATTTACGAGGCCGCGCGTGAGCGCCTGCCCTCTATCTCCTACGCGACCGTCTACAACTCGCTCAAGTACCTGAAGGAGGCCGGGCTCATCCACGAAATCAGCTTCGGCGTGGCAGGCGCGAACCGCTACGACCGCGAGACGGCCCGTCACGACCACGCCATCTGCACCTGCTGCGGCAAGCTCGTGGACTTCGACCTGACGGTCGGGGGCGACGTGGTGCGCGCGGCCGTGCGCAAGACGCGCTTTAAGCCCGAGTCGATTCACCTGACGCTAAGGGGTCTGTGCCCGGATTGTCGTGAAGAGCAGCAATCATGAGTTTGATGGATTTACGGGCAGCGCGGGCGTAAGCTCTAGGATTCCGCGCGCGCCCTTTAGGAACCAACTTTCTGCACAAAGGATGGAGAAATAATGCAAGCGACAGCGACAGCAGTTGAGAAAGCTATGGTCGGACAGCCCGCGCCGGATTTCGACATGGGTTCGACCAAGAACGTCGAGACTTTGAAGGAGAACGTCAAGCTCTCCGACTATAAGGGCCAGTGGCTCGTGCTCCTTTTCTACCCGCTGGATTTCACTTTCGTCTGCCCGACGGAGTTGACCACCTTCAGCGACCGCTACGAGGACTTCCAGGGCATCGGCGCGGACATCATAGGCGTCTCGACCGACTCGGTCTACTCGCACCGCGCCTGGCTCAACACGCCGCGCGACAAGTCTGGCGTCGAGGGCTTGAAGTACCCGCTGGCGGCGGACGCGACCAAGCAGGTGGCGCGCGACTACGGCGTGCTGGTCGAGGATAAGGGCATCGCGCTGCGCGGCCTGTTCGTGATCGACCCGGAGGGCGTCCTGCGCTACAAGGTGATTCACGACCTCAACGTCGGCCGCTCGGCCGAAGAGACGCTGCGCGTCATACAGGCCCTACAGACCGGCGGCCTTTGCCAGGCCGAGTGGAAGCCGGGGCAGGAAACGCTGAAAGGGTAAATGATGAACGATGAACGAGGAATGATGAATTAGAAAGCGGTTGTCTTTAATTCCGCATTCATCATTCCTCATTCATCATTGAGGTTTTTGCCATGCCAATGAGAATCGGGACGGAGATGCCGAAGCTGGACGGCGCGACCGAGTGGTTCGGGAGCACGCAGGCGCACACCGAGGCGGAGGTCGAGGGGCGGCCGACGCTCGTCTACTTCTGGTCTGTGAGCTGCGGCATCTGCAAGGAGAACATGCCGCGGGTGGCGGAGTGGCGCGACAGTCGGCGCGAGGAGGGACTGCGCGTCATCGCCGTCCACATGCCGCGCTACGAGGCGGACACGGACGTAGAGGCCGTGCGCGAGGCCATCAGCCGGTACAACATCTCTGAGCCGTGCGCCGTGGACAACCAGCACAAACTGCGGGACGCGTTCCAGAACGAACACGGGTACGTTCCCGCCTACTACCTCTTCGACGCGCAGGGCAAGCTCAAGAGCTTCGCGGCCGGCGAGCGCGGCCTGGACATGCTCACCTCGGCCGTCGAGCGCCTGCTCGCCACCACACAGCAGCAGGCCACGACGGCACAAGGTTGATAAAAACTCAACCCTTTGCGGCTTTGGTTTTTCTGTTTCTGCGCCTTTGCGTGAACGGCTGTTTCTCGCAAAGGCGCAACTAAAGAAAAACCAAAGGCGCAAAGGGTTGAATGGTTTTAGTAAACAATCTTATTGATGAGCCAGGTCAGCACCCAGAGGCCGACGAAGATGGTGCCGACGAGGAGGGCGACGAGGGCGAGGATAATGACGCCTACGAAAATCCAGTCGCTCTTCCTCCCCTCCTTGGCCTGGTCCGCCGAGACGGTCGCCCGCTGGCGAATCAGTTCCATGTTCTTCTCGTTAGACTTCCACACGAAGTCGAAGAGGTCTCCGAAAAACGGCACGACGCCGACCAGATAATCAATCCCTATGTTGACCCCCATCCGCAACAGCGTGACCTTCGGGACGCGGTAGCGCACGCCCGCGGCCAGGATGTAGAAGGAGGCGAGCGAGGTCAACGTGTCGCCCACGCCAGGGATCAGGCCGACGATGGCGTCCAGGCCAAAGCGCCAGCTCGTCCCCGGAATGCGGAACAACCCGTCGAGCAAATTGCTCAGCCGGTCGAGGCTCCGCTCGACCTCCACCTTCTCAGGCTTGCGCGCCGCGCGGCCCGCCAGCGTCCCTATCTTCTCTTTCAGTTCCCTCATCTCTTGTCACCTGAGCCTGTCCGTCAACGCTCGCCAGCGGAAGCACCTTGCGAGAGGATGCAGCGGCCAACAAATCCAAAGGGGTTACAGCTATCATAAGGCAGAGAAGATGAGCAGGCAACACGTAGATGAGGAAAGAATTGGTTTCAAATCGCACCACTATGCCGCCGTCGCCTTTGCCGGCAATTACCCCAAGCGGCATAATCAGTCGGATGCGACAACGGCTATAATTAGCGTTAGGGAATCGTATTATTGGAGGGTAAGAATATGAAATGCCCACATTGTGGATTGGGAATCAATTTTGAAGAGCAAGATGAATACAATGCAACTTATCAGTATAACGAGTCGGAGAAATCGGGACTCGGATATGAGCTGATTCACGGTCATTGTCCTGCCTGCGAAAGGTTAATTGTAATCTTAAATGAAGGCAAGTTTAAGAGGGGACAACACGGAGCAGAGTTAACTGAAATAACAAAAGAGGAAGTGCTTTACCCTAAAATTATTATGCCCAAAATATTAGAGCCTGAAATCCCGGAGAAATACAGGAATGACTATTTGGAAGCCTATTCGGTTCTCCATATAAGTCCTAAAGCGAGCGCCGCTATCAGCAGGCGATTGTTGCAGCATCTCCTTAGCTGGACTTTATCCATTTTTGATCTTTGAAAAGAAAACGCAGGGCCGGTAAGCTGCTGACCGTTTCCGCCAAGAAAAAGTCAGTGGAGGCTCACCATGCCCTGCGAGTTAATGAATCTGATAGTAGCATTCGCGCCGCTCTTCTCCAAGCCTGTTTTCCGACACGCTCAAGTCCTGCTCATGGGTGCGATTCTCGCGCCCGGCAAGCGCACCGTGACCTCGGCCTTGCGCGTCATGGGCAAGAGTCAGGACGAGCATTTTCAGAACTATCATCGCGTCTTGAGCCGCGCCATCTGGTCGAGTCTGGCTGCTAGTCATCTCTTGCTTTCGTTGCTGGTCAGCACATTCTCGCCGACGGGAACCATCGTGATGGGGCTCGATGACACCATCGAACGACGCCGCGGCGAGAAGATCAAAGCCCTCGGCATCTACCGTGACCCGGTACGCTCTTCTCATTCGCATTTCGTCAAGGCGAGCGGCTTGCGCTGGCTCTCCCTGATGCTGCTCTGTGAGATTCCGTGGGCCGGGCGAGTCTGGGCCTTGCCATTTATGACCGCGCTGTGCCCTTCGGAGCGATACTGTCGTGAGCGCGGGCGCGCCCACCGCAAGTTGACCGAGCGTGCGCGCCAGATGCTTCTTCTGGCGGCGCGCTGGCTGCCACAGCGTGAGGTGGTCATCACGGCCGACAGTAGTTTCGCGGCCCTCGAGTTGTTGGCGGCCGTGCGCTCGTCCGTCACAGTGGTGACACGGCTGCGCCTGGATGCGGCCCTGTATGAACCAGTCGCGGCGCGCAGGGCTGGACAGGTCGGGCGACCACGCAAGACAGGCCGTAGGTTGCCGACACTTCAAGGTGTGGCGGCTCGGCGCGAGACGCGCTGGCAGAAGTTGAAGGTCAAGAACTGGTATGGCGAAGGTGAACGAATGGTCGAAGTCGTCTCCTCGACCTGCGTCTGGTATCACAGAGGCTTGCCGCCTGTTCCCATTCGCTGGGTGTTGGTGCGCGACCCGCAAAAGAAGTTCTCGACCCAGGCACTGCTCTCGACCAAGCTCGAGGCTGAGCCTTGCGAGATACTGGAATGGTTCGTCCGCAGGTGGCAGATGGAAGTGACCTTTGAAGAAGTCCGTGCACATCTGGGAGTGGAGACCCAACGCCAATGGTCGGAGAAAGCGATTGCGCGCACCACCCCGTGTTTGCTGGGGCTGCATTCGTTGATTAGCTTGCTGGCTGCTCGGCTGCTCAAGCAGCGCAAACTGCCAGCACGAGGCGCGGCGTGGTATGCCAAACAAGGCGCGACCTTTTCCGACACGATTGCGTTTATTCGCCGCTGCTTGTGGGATCATCAGCATTTTCAGATGTCGCAGATAACCGGCGACATGATAAAAGTCCCGCGCTCGTTACTAGAGCGCCTGACAGAGACGCTGTGTTATGCAGCGTAAATGGATAAAGTCCAGCTTAGGGAGGAGCACAAAATTACAAAAAAGAGTTTGGATAAAGAGATTGAGGAGTTTATTCATCGTGGGAACGTACCATCCCATATTAGTGAGGCTGTAGATGCAGTAAGGAATATTGGTAATTTCGCTGCTCATCCTCTCAAAGATACAAATTCAGGAGAAATTGTTGAGGTAGAACCGGGCGAGGCCGAATGGTTACTAGAGGTTCTTGATGCTTTGTTCGACTTCACATTCGTTCAGCCGCGAAAGCTTCAGGAGAGAAGAAACAGGTTGAATCAAAAACTTGCAGCTATGGGAAAGCCGCCCATTAAAAATTGAACACTGGGGATTTCAGCGGAGCCTGGTCATCTGCTGCCAGAAGAAGCGGCCGAGGCGGGCGAAGGCGTTGCGGTCGTTCTTCTCGAAGTTGGGGTTGATGCCGAGCGCGACGGCCAGGCGTGGGTCTGGCGGCGCGATGTCCTCGTCGCCGCGCTTACTGGCGAGCCAGCGCGCGAAGGTGCGCGTGACGGCGCGGCGCTGCGCCCGCGGGGCTTCGGCGACGAACGCGCCGCGCAGGTCGTCCAGCTCGGCCACCTCGTAGACGTTCGTCTCGTAGTAGCTCCTGAGCGCCGCGAAGAACTTCTCGTCGCCCATCAGCCGGCGCAAACTCACGAACATCAGCGCGCCCTTGCTCGCCACAATCGCCGCGTACTGGAAGAAGTTTCGGTACTCGCGCGCCGGCCGGTTAGCGAGCATGTCCTCGCCGCCGAAGGTGCGGTAGACCTTGTAGACGCCGCGCAATTGATCGTCGAGCGCGGCGGCCGCCCGCTCCTCGCCGTGTACCTCTTTGTAGTAGAGGAGCGCGGACCAGTTTGCCAGCGC
The DNA here is from genome assembly GCA_963848875.1 of uncultured Acidobacteriota bacterium. Taxonomy (GTDB): domain Bacteria; phylum Acidobacteriota; class Blastocatellia; order Pyrinomonadales; family Pyrinomonadaceae; genus QHXM01. Next base: position 79,615 of record CAWKFJ010000003.1, on the reverse strand, counting down.
TTCATCCAGCACGGGGTCGCGCTCAGGGTTGTTCCCGACGCCGACGCCCCACCACTGCTGCGCGACGACGTGGGCCGCCGTGAACTCCAAACTATCTTCGAGCGACTCGCGCTGCTCGCGCACGATCTCTGGCAGGTTGCGCATCGAGGGCGAGTCGAAGTCTACGTAGAAGGCGCTGGCGATGACGGCGAGGCCAGAGAACTCCGTGCTGCCCAGGCCCGCGACAAGCGGGGCGTCCACGATGCTCATGAGCTTGTGCGGCGCTGGGCCAAAACGCTCGCCGTAAACGCGCACGGCCTCCGCGGCAGAGGCCAGGACGCGACGGGCCGTCGTCTCGTGCTCGGGCACGAAAACGGAGCGCACGGTGACATCGCCCACTGTGCGCTCGGCCGAGCGCAACGTGCGGCCTCCGACCAGCGCGAAGTCGCGCAGATTCTCGCCCGCGAACTCGCGCACGAGGAAGCCTTCGCGCTCGCTCCCGGCAATGGTCTCGCGCGACGGGGCGGAAGCGAACAGGGCCACTTCCGCGGGCGCTTCGACCGCGACTTCGTAGTCGGCCGCCTCCGCGAAGACCACGTCGCCGATGGTCGGCTCGACCTTGCGCTGCCACTCGTCGCCCTCACGCGCGGCGAGTACGGGGTAGAACGTCCCCAAGAGCATCACGCCGCGGCAGAGGTAGTTGATGTCTCGCGCGCGCCGCAACTCACGCTCGCTTCTGAGCGCCGCGCCGACCTGCTGCAAGACGTGAACGAAGAGGCCCGTCTCCTCCGGGTCAATTTCTGGCACAGTTCCCTTGAACTTGATCAAGACTTCCGCGGACGAGTTGGGCAGGACGGGCTCGCGCAGGTTGACGCGCAGGATCGTGCCCTGCTCGTCGAGCGAGAAAGAGAGCGCGGCCCCGCTCGCGGCCGCGCGCACTTCCGTCACCTCCAGGCGCGGCTCGTCCGCCGCGGGCTGCTGCGGCTGCGGACTATTGCGCTGCGCGGGCTTGCGCAGATTCGAGTAGAGGTGAAAGTAGAGGACGGAGGCCGCGCGGTCGTCGCGGTTGACGAAGCTGACGTGCTCGCTGCCCGAGTAGGCGCGTTTGTCGAAGTCCAGTTGGAGGCTGATGCGGTAGCGCGTGCGGGTGGGCTGCGTCTCAGACTGTTTCTCGGGCTGCGCCGGCTGGCGGACGGCTTCGGCGGCGTCCTGCGCGTGCGCGACCGCCCCCGCGAGGACGAGCGCGATTAAAATGGCGTTGGCGACCATCAGCTCGCCGGCCCAGTCCTTTTGTCCCCGAAATCTTTTCACGGTTGCCCCTTGCGTTTGTTCCTGCCGTTGTCGCGTGGGGAGGTTCTGTCTGACCTGGACGAGTCGCGCGCGGTCTCTGTGATGGTGACGCTCAGGATGCGGTCGCCGCGCGCGATGCGGTCAACCACGTCCATGCCGCTGGTGACGCGGCCGAAGACGGTGTAGCCGCCGTCCAGATGCGGCTGCGGGCTGTGCGTGACGAACCACTGCGAGCCGCCCGTGTCCTTGCCAGAGAGCGCCATCCCGACCGCGCCGCGCTCGTACGGGACTTCGTTGATCTCGCAGCGAATCTGGTAGCCTGGGCCGCCATTGCCGTCGCCGCGCGGGTCGCCGCCCTGGACGACGAAGTTGGGCACGACGCGGTGGAACGTGACGTTGTTGAAATAGTTGCTTTGGGCCAGCCGGACGAAGTTGTCCACGTTGAGCGGCGCGTCGTCGGCCAGCAGCTCGACGGTGAAAGGCCCCTTCTCCGTGTTGACCACGGCGCGCACGTTGCGGCCTGTGCGCGCGAGCGCGCGCCCGTAGTCTGCGTCCGTGTTGCGCGTGTGCTCTCTGGCGGCAGCGCGCTGGGAGAAGTCGCCCGCGCCGTTCGCCTTCAGCAGCGCGGCGGCGCGACGGCGGACGAGCGGGTCCGGCGAGTCGAGCATCGTCTTGATCGCCTCGTTGGCCGCCGTGCTCTTCTGCCTGGCGAGCGAGTCCAAGATGGAGAGCGCCGCGTCGTTCAGCTCGTCGCGCGCGGCCACCGGCAGGGCTTCCGCGAGCAGGCGCGCGTTCGACTCGTCGGGCTCGACTTCGCCCAGCAGCTCTGCGGCCGTGGCGCGCACGATGACGTCTCTGGCGCCCAACTGCCGGCGCAAGACCTGGGCCAAATCCTGGGCCTTGAAGGCGGCGAGAGCGCGCAGCACGTCGGGCGCGGCCATCTGGTTCAGCTCGGGAGCGTCAATCCAGGAACGCAGGATGATCTGCGCGTCGGCCTGTAGGCTGACGATGCCGCTGCCGGCCGCCTCTGCCTTGACGGCGGCGATTTCGGCGAGCGCCTGCGAGAGGGCCGCCACGCGCCGCCAGTCTTTCAACGTCTCGGCGCGCACGCGCTCGTCCGAAAGTCTATTAAAAGGGGCTCCGCGCAGGTAGGTGAAGGGGGCGATGCGCGCGAAGGCCGTCTCGACCTCTGGCGCGGCCGGCTCCATCTCGCGCAGCGTGCGGAGCCACGCGACGGCGCGCTCGTCGTTCGTGTTGGCGAGCAGGCGGCCCAGGCTGGTCGCGACCTCCAGGAGTTCGTTGGTCTGTGCGGGGTGCGCGCCGGCGCTCGCCTTCGCCGCGCGGTGCGCGGGCAGCAGGGCGGCCGCGCGCTCAAGGAGCGCCGTGGCCCCGCGCACGTCTTTCAGAGCGCCGAGCGAGCGGATGGCGCTCACGCGCACGCGCTCGTCCGCGTCGTTAATGGCGCGCGCCGCGAGCTGGTCTAACGCGCCCGCGTCCTCAGCCGCGCCGAGGGCGCGCGCGGCGTTGGCGCGCACGACCGGGTCAGGGTCATTCACGACGAGCGCGCGCAATTGTGCCAATCCGTCTTTCGCACGAAGTCGCGCCAGCGTGTTCGCGGCGTCGGCGCGGACGCGCGCGTCAGGCGCGTTGAGAAAGCGCGCGACGACGGGGCCTGCGCCTGCCGGGCGCGCGCGCAGGGCTGCGGTCAGGCCGAGGAGGATGAGGGCGCGGCTGGGTTTCGCGGCGCGGCGCTCTTCTTCGAGGGACTTGAGGATAGCGTCTCTGATCTCTTTGGCGCGCGCCTCGTCCTCTTTGTCCAGAGGGGCGGCTATTTTACCGAGCGCTTCGACGGCGCGCGCACGCACGTCCACAGACTCCGTCGCCTTCTGCGCGGCGTCCTGTAGAGAGGGCGCGCCCGCAAGCGATTCGATCTCGCCGAGCGCGAAGGCCGCGCGCGCGCGCACAGACGCCTCCTTGTCTGTTTGGAGCAGCGCGCTGAGCGAGGCTACGGCGCGCTCGTCGCCGATGCGACCCGCGGCCAGCGCCGCGCGCGCGCGCACCGACGCTTCCTTGTCGAAGAGGAGCACGCCGAGGTCGTTGTCCCAGCGGCGCTCGTCCTCCGCGCGCACTATCTTGAGCATCACGTCCGCGGGGACGGGCTTCGCGGGCGCGGGCTTCGGAGGCCGCTGCGGGGTGGACCTCTTCTTCTGCTGCGCGGCGGCCGACGCGCCCCAGGCCCAGAGAATCAGGGCGCAGCCGAGGGCGGCCAACAAGCGACGGCACGCACGCCAGACTCCTCTTTGACGACTCTCCATTTCGTGTTCCCGGCACATTTCCAAATTTTTGATCGGGCTTCCGGCGGGAGTAAACAATATACCACAGTGGGCGGCGGGCGGCGGGCTATCAATAAGATTTAAGCCCCGTCAGGGGCTGTTGAAAATAGCCCAGCACTTCAGTGCTGGGAATTGAGCCAAAAACATTTGAGTCCCGTAGGGACGACCGAACATTTCAGTCGTCCCTACGGGACTCAATCATCTTTCGCACTCTTACCCAGCACTGAAGTGCTGGGCTATTTCCGCGCGCCCCTACGGGGCTTAGGGATTACTCACTGCCTTCTCGACCTCTACCAGCGCGTCATAGAAGGTCGCGCCGCCGCCCATGTCCGTGAGGGCTTGCGAAGTGAGCTGGTTGATGTTCGTGTGGCCGGGCGAGAGCTTGTTCCACCAGACGGAGGGGGAGACGACGACGCCTGGGCGCGCGCGCGTCGTCACGACGGCGTGAAGCTCGCACGAGCCGCGCTCGTTGAAGGCGCGCACGGCGTCGCCTTCCTGTATGCCGCGCGCCTCGGCGTCCTGTGGGTGTATCTCCACGAACGGGCGCAGCTCCTGCCTGAGCTGCTTGGGCAGGTTGGCGAAGGTCGAATTGAGAAACGCGTGCGCCGCGGGGCTGATGAGCGCGAGCGGGTAGCGGCTGGCGGCCGCGGGCGCGCTTTGCACAGACTCGTTCGGCGGGATGAACTCCGGCACGGCCGGCAGCCCCTGTGCTTCGAGCGCGGCCGAGTACAACTCGCACTTGCCGGAGGCCGTCGGGAAATTCCCTTCCGCGAACGGCGCGAAAGTCTCCGGCAGGTTGAGACGCATCCACCCGCGCTCGCGCAAGCCTTCGAGCGTGACGCCATGCAGCGCCGCGTGGTCAGTCGAGATGGCCTGTCGCGCGATCTCCTCGTCCGTGTCCTTGAAACACTCCTCCTCGAAACCCATGCGTGCGGCGAGCTGGCGGAAGACCTCAGAGTTCGACCGCGACTCGTGTAGCGGCTCGATGGCGCGCTCGTTGATGACGAGATAGAGGTGGCCGTAAGCCTTGTGCAAGTCGAAGTGTTCGAGCTGCGTCGTGGCCGGCAGGACGATGTCCGCGTAATCGGCCGTGTCGGTCATGAACTGCTCGTGGACGACCGTGAACAAGTCCTCGCGGCTCAGGCCCGCGAGCACGCTCCGCTGGTCTGGCGCGACCGCCGCGGGGTTGGAGTTGTAGACGTAGAGAGCGCGCACAGGCGGGTCGTCAGTCTTAGTTAACAGGTTGCCCAGCTCCGACATGTTGAGCGTGCGGGGTCGCGGGCTTGGCATCAAGTCGGGTCGTTCGAGCGCGGCGTAGTTGAGCGGGAACGTGCCGCTCGTCGAAAGCAGCGCGCCGCCTGCCGGGTCGCGCCACGCGCCAGTGACGGCGGGCAAACAACTCACCGTGCGAACGGCCATCCCGCCACCCGCGTGGCGCTGTAGACCGTAGTTGATGCGTATCACCGCCGGCTTCGTGGTCGCGTAAAGGCGCGCGAGGCGTTTGATCGTCTCGGCTTCGAGGCCGCAGATTTCGGCAACACGCTGGGGCGAGTATGCGGCCGCGCGCGAGCGCAACTCTTCAGCGCCCGTCGTGTAACGCTCCAGGTAGTCGCGGTCCTCCAACCCTTCGGCGAAGATGACGTGCATCAGGCCGAGCGCGAGCGCGGCGTCCGTGCCGGGCAAAGGGGCTATGTGCTCGTCGCACTGGTCCGCGGTGCGCGTGCGCCGCGGGTCTATGCAGACGAGGCGCGCGCCCGCGGCCTTGGCTTCCAAGACCTCCGGCCAGAGGTGTACGTTCGCGCTGATGGTGTTCGTCCCCCAGAGAATTATCAGGCGGGCCTCGGAGAAGCGCTCAGGGTCTGTGCCAATACTCGCGCCGACGGTCGCCCTGTAGCCGGCCGTCCCGGCGGTCGCGCAGATGGTGCGGTCCAACTGCGACGCGCCCAGACGGTGGAAGAACCTGCGATCCATAGACTGCGACTGCACGAGCCCCATCGTGCCGCAATAGCTGTAGGGCAATATCGTCTCCGCGCCTTCGGCTGATGCCGCCAGCTCCTTGAAGCGCGCCGCGACGCGGTCGAGCGCCTCGTCCCAGGTAATCGGCTCGAAGCGCCCCTCGCCCTTCGCGCCCGTGCGGCGCAGACAGGTGCGGACGCGATCCGGGCTGTTGGTGCGCTGGTCGTAGTTGGCGACCTTAGTGCAGAGGAAGCCGCGCGTGAAGGGGTGCGCGGGGTCGCCCGCGACTTTCACTGCGCGCCCGCCCTCGACCGTCACCAGCATCGCGCACGTGTCCGGGCAGTCGTGCGGGCACGCGGCCCTGACAATCGTCAGGCCGCGCCCGTTGCTTCCGTTGTCGCCACCGGGTCGAGTCATGGTAGTGGAAATAGTAAATGGTAAACGGTGAATGGACAAAGCCGTCCATTCACCATTTACCATTATTATTTATCAGCGCTTCTTTGCTCAGCTCGCGGCCGCTTCAGAGGTTTCCGTGTAGGCGGGCGTGTCGGCGCTCGTCTCGGAGTCGGACGACGCGCTGCTGCTGCTCGCGCCGTTGTCGGCCGAGTTGGACGTGTCCGTGTAGCGCGAAGCCCCTTCGCGCAGCCTGTCTGCGGCGGCCTTCTGCTGCTGAACCATGCGGCAGCTCCCCTCGAAGACTGCGCCCTGCTCGATCACCAGGCTCGGCGTCTGAATGTTGCCGTTGACCTTGGCGGCGCGGCCGAGTTCGAGGCGCTGGCTGGCGATGATGTCGCCGTTGACGGAGCCGTGGATGGTGGCCACCGCCACCTCTATGTCGGCGTCAACCTGCCCGTTGTTGCCGACGATTAAAGTCCCGCCCTCGGACTTGACCTGGCCCGAAAGGTGCCCGTCCACGCGCAGCATCCCCTTGAAGTTGGCCTCGCCCGTCAGCGTCGTCCCGTTGCCGACGAAGCCACTGAGGAGCCCTTCCTTGATGTCGCGGGCCAGCGACTCGCTCTCTGTGACGGCGCGCGACGAGGAGCCCGATTCCTGGGGGCGGTACTGCGTGTCGCTCGTCTGGTAGGACGAGCCACCGCTGTAGCTGTTGGTGTTGGCGGAGCGCGACGCGTTGAACTGCGTGGTCTGGCTGTCCGTGGTTTGTTCGCTTTCCGTCTGATCTTTTGTGGTTTTTCCCATTCTGAGCATAACAGAAACCTCCGCTAAAGTGGTCGCCTGTAGACCGCCTACAGGCGACGGTTGTGCCGGACGAGGCGGCCGAAAGATGTTGTTGATGTCGAGGACGATTCAGTTAAAGGCTAGCTTGCTGAAGGCTAGACCGGAAGCTTGACTTACCTCGATAAAGAGCAGACATCCGGTGAAAATGCCCGCACATAATAATGAAACCGGGCGAGGCTGGCAAGAAAAAAAGCAGGAAAGAAGGAGACAGAAGTCAGAAGTCAGAAGTCAGAATAAAAGAAAAGCGGGTTCCGGGCTTTCCTTCTGACCCCTGACTTCTGACTTCTGACTTCTGTTTTTGTTTCATCGATGAAAAATTGTTCCATTTGCGTGTTAAGTGTGGTAGACTCCGGGGCGTCGCTTCGGAAGGGCGGGCCGGCAACGGCTCAAGTGTGAGTTTCCAGTGTTCCCCCTTGGAGATGAGTTCGGAAGGTTTGTCACCTGCCAAATAGAGGAGTGAGAGATGAGTACACAGACGAGACCCAAAGTTAATCCGCTCAGCCGTCGGCCGCGCCAGCAGCGGCTGGTGATGGCGGTGCGTGGCGGAGCCGGGGTGGGCAAGAGCCATTTCCTGCGAAGCATGGCCGAGGCCGGTTTGGGCCGCCTCTGCATCTTCGATGTCGAGCGCAAGGCGCGGCTCTTAAAAGGCGTCGGGACCAAGTTCGACGCGTTCGAAATCGAGCACGCGGACGAACTGCCGGAGTTCATAGACTGGGCGCTTTCGGGCGACGGGCGCGAGCAGAATTACGGCTGCTTCGCGCTCGACTCGTGGGCCGCCTACTTCAGCGCCAAGCACAGCGAGATGGTCGCGGCCGTGCGCGAGCGCACCGGCGATCACCTGGCGCAGCCTTCGGCCGAAGAGTTGGCCGCGGACCAGATGATTCTACAGGGCGTCCTGCGCCGGCTCTGCATGGAGAGCGGGAAGTCTGTCGTCATCGCGGACCAGATTCCGGCCAAGGGCAAGGAGGCCAAGGAGGACAACGAGATCGGGCGCGTGCTGCCGATGACGGCGAGCGGCCTCGAATACTTCGTGGACATCATGGTCGAAGTCTCTGTCCAGGAGCGCGACGGCGAGGTGATACGCGTCTTCCAGGTGGTCAAGTCCAACAGCCCCGCCTTCGAGGTCGGCTTCGAGCTGACGGGCAACGTGACCTTCAAGGATTTCCTGGAGCACATGAAGCGCGAGCACGGCGAGGACCTGCCGCTCGAAGCTCCGAAGCCCGTGACCGTGCCCGAAGTGCTCGAAGAGAAGGCGTCGCCCATGAGCATCGTCCCCGCGCAGATGACGATTCAGGAGTTGATCGCCAAGGCCGAGGGCTTCGGCTTCAAGCAGGCCGACATCGTCACAGGCGCGAAGGTCTACCACAACCAGACCAACATCTACCGCCTCACCCCTGAGCAGATCGCGGACCTGGACCGTCGCATCACCGCCCGCGTCGAGAAGATGAAATCCGCCCAGGGCGCGGAGGGCCTGAAGAAGGAGGCCGCCGCCGCGGGCGACACGAAAGCCCAGGCCGCGCGCAACCTCAAGCGCGCGTGAGGCAATGCAAAATTAGAAATTAAAAATGCAAAATGGAAGATGAAAAGCTCGCTCTTCGTCTTCCATTTTGCATTTTTAATTTTGCCTTTTTAATTCCCTATCTACCTCCCTGCCGGCTTACCTTCCGCGTCGAGAATCACTACGTCGCCGACTTTCAGATCGCGGACGCCGGCCTCGATCTTCGAGCGGTCGCCGACCAGCAGCATCATGGTCTGGGCGGGCACGGCGTACTTCTTGGCCGCGGCGTTAACGGCGGGGAGCGTGGCGCGCTCAAGCTCCGTCGTCTCGCGTTGCAACTCGGACATCGGCAGGCCGTAGGCCCACAGCTCCGCGATCTCGTCCGCGACGCGGCCGACGGACTCGAACTGCTGCGCGTAGCCGCGTATGCGGTTGGCCTTGGCGTTCAGGAGTTCCTTCTCCGTGATCGGCTTCTCGCCCGCCAGGAACTTCAGCTCCTTGACGAACTCCGTCACAGACTCCGTCGTCTTGTTCGTCTGTACGCCGCCGGAAGATTGCCACGCGCCGTACTCGGAGTAGAAGACTGGGAAGGAGAAGACGCCGTAGGAGTAGCCCTTGTCTTCGCGCAGATTCAGGTTGAGGCGCGTGCCGAAGCCGCCGCCCCAGACTGCGTCGGCGAGTTGTATGGCGTAGTAGTCTTCGGTCTTCCTGGGCGCGCCGGGCAGGATTTGCATGACGACCGTCTGCGCCGCGTCCTGGCGGTCAACGAGGTAGACCTTGCCGGGGCCGACGGGTTTCGGAGCCGGGATGGAGACGGTCGGGGCAGAGCCCGCAGGCCAGTCGCCGAAATTCTGCCGGGCCAAATTGGTCGCCTCCTCCACGGTGATGTCGCCCGCGAAGATGAGGGCGGAGCTTCCGGGCTTCCAGTTGGCCTCGTGGAAGCGCGTGAAGTCCTCGCGCGACAACTGCTGCACGGTCGAGGGGAAGCCGCTCTCGGGTCGGCCGTAAGGGTGGTCGGCTCCGAAGGCGAGCATCTTGCCGACGCGCTGCGCGATGGCGTTCGGGTCTTCCGCTTCCTGTGCCAGCGCGTCCAGCCGCTTCTTCTTCTCGCGGTCAACCTCGTCGGCCGGGAACGCCGGGTTGCGTATCACGTCCGCGAAAATCGTCATCGCAGGCTGAAGGTTTCTCTTCAAGACCTCGAAAGAGATTGTCGAAGACTCCGCGCCGGCCCCGCCGAAAACTCCTGTGCCCAAATCGCCGAGCTGGTCTTCGACCTGAAGGGCGTTGCGGGTCTTCGTCCCGCGTCTCATCGTCTCGACCACGAGGTCGGCCAGGCCATCTTTGCCCGTGGGGTTGTGTATGCTGCCCGCCTTGGTCACGAACCTGACCGCGACTTTGGGCAAGTCCGCGCGCTCCATGACGAAGATGTCCATGCCGTTTTCGAGCTTCGCAGTCTTGACGGGCGGGACCATGAACGGGCGGTCACCGCCGAGCGGCGGCTGCTTCGAGCGGTCTAGGGCGATCTGCGACTCGCGGCCAGAGGGTTCCGGGTGGAAACGCACGAGCAGGCGGTTGCGCGTGTTGAGCCAACGGGCGACCACATCGCGCACGCTCTCGGGCGTGGCGTTGCGATAGCGCGCGAAGTCTGCCTCAAACTTGTTCGGGTCGCCTAAGAAAGTGTTGTACTGGTTGAGGCGGTCGGCCTTGCCGCCGAAGCCGCCGATGCGCTCCAACCCTGTGACGAAGCCGAACTCCCATTTCGTCTTGGCGCGATTCAACTCGGCCTGGGTCGGCCCCGTTTGCGCGAGGCGTGCGATCTCGTCCGTCACGATCTGCTCTATCTGCTGAAGCGACGCGCCGGGCCGCGCCGTGGCCCAGACGATGAAGGTGCCCGCGAGCTGGCGCGACCACTCGAACGAGACGACGTCCGAGGCGAGCTGCTTGTCGTAGACGAGCACCTTGTTGAGGCGCGCCGAGAGCCCGTCGGTCAGGATAGTAGAAACTAAATCAAGCTCGGCGTCGCCTGGGTCGAAGAAGGCGGGCGCGTGCCAGGCGAAGTAGGTCCGCTCCTGCGGCACGCGGTCGCTGACTTCGACGATCCTTTCGCCGTCCATTTTTGGCACACCCTTGACGGGACGATCGAGCGCGGGGCCGGCCGGGATGACGCCGAAATATTTTTCGACGAGGCGCTTGGCCTCGACCGGGTCGAAGTCGCCGGCGATGACGAGCGATAGGTTGTTCGGCGTGTAGTAGGTCTTGAAGAAGTCCTTCACGTCGTCCACGCTCGCCGCCGTCAAGTCTTCGTGGACGCCTATCACGTCGTTGGCGTAGGGGTGACGGTTCGGGTAGATGTTCTCCATGACGAGCTTGAACCAGCGGCCATAGGGCTGATTTTCGAGTCCCTGCCGGCGCTCGTTCTTGACGACGTCGCGCTGGTTATTCAGCTTCTCCACGGTCAGCGCGTCGGTCAGCGTCGCCAGGCGGTCCGATTCGAGCCAGAGAATCTGTTCGAGGTTTCCAGACGGCACGGTCGCAAAGTAGTTCGTGCGGTCCTGGTTGGTCGTGCCGTTGACGCCGCCCTCGAAGAGGTTTGCGCCCGCGGCCTCGACGTACTCGAAATATTCCCTGTTGGCGTTCTTCGAGCCCTGGAACATCATGTGCTCGAAGAGGTGCGCGAAGCCCGAGCGGCCGATGCGTTCATTCTTCGAGCCGACGTGGAACCACTGGTTGACGTGGACGACCGGCAGCTTGCGGTCAACGTGCAGGATGACTTGCAGGCCGTTCGGCAGCGTATATTTTTCAAAAGTGATTTTCGGGACCGTGCCCGCATCGCGCGTCTGCTGCGCGGCGGCGGGCAGCACCTGAGCCAAGAGCAGAAGCAGAGCAAGCGGCAGAGAGAGATTCCTGTGCCTGTGCATTTTAAGAAGAACTCCTTTCGAGGTTGAGAAAGAAAGCTGTGGGTAGAGGCGCATTATAACAGCAGTTGGCAATCAGTAAAGATTAAGCCCCGTCAGGGGCGACTGAAAGTAGCCCAGCACTTCAGTGCTGGGTAAGAATGCGAAAAGTTGATTGAGTCCCGTAGGGACGACCGAAGAAAGGTCAGCCCGTGTTCGGTCGTCCCTACGGGACTCGGCACAATTTTTCCGCCGTTACCCAGCACTAAAGTGCTGGGCTATTTTCAGTCGCCCCTACGGGGCTTAAACCCTGACGGCTGCCTTCCGTCTTGTTGACTCTTCGCCGGAAGCGGTTTAGAAACGTACTGTCTATCTTGATTCGGAGAAGAGAGAATAATGAGAACGAAAAGCACACGGCTAAAGTTCTGCGCGCTCGCGCTCGTTGTCACTTTCGTGGCGAGCATGAGTGTCCCGCTCATTGGTAAGGAGAAGAAGCGGAAGATGAGTCGTCAGTCCACGCTCACGGCCAAGATCAAGCGCTTCGCGCCGACCGTCATCACGGCCGACACGGCGCGCCTCTCGCCCGGCGATCGCAAGGCGCTGATGAAGATCATAGAGGCCGCGAAAATCCTGGACCCGCTCTTCCTGCGCCAGGTCTGGAGCGGGAACCCTGCGCTCCAGGCGAAGCTCGAACGCGACAAGACGCCTGCGGGCCGAGAGTGGCTGCACTACTTCCGCATCAACAACGGCCCCTGGTCGCGCCTGGACGGCGACGAGCCTTTCATCGAAGGCGTGCCGAAGGAGAAGCCCTTGGGGGCCAATTTCTACCCGGAGGATATGACTAAAGAAGAGTTCGAGGCGTGGGCGGGTGGGCTCCCGCTCGAAGCCAGGGAGCGCGCCCTCGGCTTCTTCTACACCATCCGCCGCGACGCCGACCGCAAGCTCAAGGTCGTGCCCTACAGCCAGGAGTACAAAGAGTTCCTGGACCCCGCGGCGAAACTCTTACGCGAGGCCGCGGCGTTGACGACCAACGAGACGCTCAGGAATTTTCTGAACAAACGCGCCGACGCCTTCGCGTCAAACGACTACTACGCGTCGGACGTGGCCTGGATGGATTTGGACGCGCCGATTGACGTGACCATCGGGCCGTACGAGACCTACGAGGACAAGCTCTTCAGCTACAAGGCTTCGTTCGAGTCTTACGTCACCTTGCGCGACGAGGCGGAAACGCAGAAGCTCGCCATGTTCTCGCACCACCTGCAAGACCTGGAGAACAACCTGCCGATTGAGGCGCGCTACCGCAACCCGAAGCTCGGCGCAGCCTCGCCCATCCGCGTCGTCAACGAGGTCTTCGCCTCGGGCGAGGGCAACAGCGGCGTGCAGACCGCGGCCTACAATCTGCCCAACGACGAGCGCGTCGTGCAGGAGAAGGGCTCCAAGCGCGTCATGCTCAAGAACGTGCAGGAGGCCAAGTTCAAGCAGACACTGATTCCTATCTCGAAGGTCGTGCTCGCGCCCGCGGACCAGCGCGACATCGCCTTCGAGCCGTTCTTCACGCACATTCTGGCACACGAGCTGATGCACGGCCTCGGCCCGCACAACATCACGGCCGGCGGCGCGGAGACGACCGTGCGTAAGCAGCTCAAGGAACTCTCCTCGGCCTTCGAGGAGGCGAAGGCGGACATCACAGGGCTCTGGGCCTTGCAGTACCTGATGGACAAGGGCGTCGTCGATAAGAAGATGGAGCGCGCGCTCTACACGACGTTTCTGGCGAGCGCGTTCCGCTCCGTGCGCTTCGGCATAGAGGAGGCGCACGGCCGCGGCATCGCCCTTCAGTTCAACTACCTGATGGACGAGGGCGGCTTCCGCTACGACGAGGCGACGGGCCTCTTCAGCGTCAACCCGGCGAAGATTAAGGACGCAGTCAAGAAGCTGGCCGGCGAGATTATGACCATCCAGGCCGAAGGCTCGTACGACAAGGCCAAGGCGATGCTCGACAAGTACGGCGTCATCCGCCCGCAGATGCAGAAGGCGCTCGACCGCTTAGGCTCCGTCCCCGTGGACATCGAGCCCATCTTTCCGCTGGCACAAAAACGGTAGAGGCGCATACACACATGGACGAGCGAGCGATCAACGGGGCGGCGATTGAGGCCATAGGCGACCTGGGCGTGGATTGCGAGATCAATCAGGTCTGCAAGGGGTCGGACGCGGGCGAGTGGTGCGTGCAGTTTTCGGGCAAGTACGGGCAGTTCTGCGACAATTTTCAGAACCAGTTCGGGCAGGAGAACAGCCCCGAAGTCATGCGCGAGAAGATCAAGGCTTTCCTCATCAAGCAGGTCGCCAGAATCCGCAGCAGCACCGGGCGCAAAAGAAGGCCCGCGGCTGCCGCGGCCCGCGAAAGCAGAGAGTCTGTCGGCGGCATCCTGACCGAGCCGCTCAAGGTGGTGGGTGAAGTCCTGGGCCGCACGATGGGACTGGCGAGCCAGGTCATCGGCCGTGCTTCGGACGTCGCCGAAACGGCCCGCGCCACACTCTCCGCGGCCGACCTGGACACGACACCTCCCGCCGCCTCAGTGCTTCAGAGTGCGACGGGCGAGACGGTGGACGCGCCGCCGCGAAAGGTAACCGGCAGGACGATCATCAGGGCGACCCCGCCAAAGCCCAGGAAGCCTGCGAAGAAGGCCGGCGCGAAGAAGTCAGCCAGGAAAGCTGCTCGGAAAAAATCCGCGGGCAAGAAAAAAGCGACGAGCCGCAAGTAAAGAGAGAGACGAGCCGCGAGCGTCACGCGAAATAACAGTAAGCATCCTCGCCTGCTGTCTTAATTTCGCGCGCCGCGCGCGGCTCGTCTCTCTTCTCGCGCAGGCTTCAGAAGTTGCCGGAGCAAGCTTCGTGGCCGCAGTCGCAGTCGATCTCTATGGTGTCGCCTGTGCCTTGGCACGAAGGGCCGCAGAACTTGCTGCCCTCTGTCGCCGGGCAGCTACAGGGTGGGTTCTTGCAGATTTTTTGATCCTTATCGTCCGCCATCTCAGGTCTCCTCCGAATCAATTTGAATTGCCGGCTGTTTGGCTCAGCACCTTAACACACCCCGCGGCCGGATTAGAAGCGCTTCACGGCCGCCCGTTCGAGATTGCATAAATTTCCGTCTTCGTCCAAGCTACGTGCCCATGACGGCTGAGACTGCGGATGTCGTAATCATCGGCGGCGGGATCGTCGGCTCCAGCATCGCCTACCACCTGACGGAAGCGGGCTGCCGCGACGTCCTGGTGCTTGAGCGCGAGGCGCACCAGGGCCAGGGCTCGACCGGCAAGAGCATGGGCGGCGTGCGCGCGCAGTTTGCGACCGACGTCAACATCCAAATGTCGCTCTACTCGATTGACTTCTTCGCCGCCTTCGACGAAACAATCGGCCACCCCGCAGACTATCGCCCGCACGGCTACCTCTTCGTCGCCACGTCTGAACCACACCTCGCCTATCTCAAAGCGAACCGCGAGCGGCAGGCGGCGTTGGGGTTGAAGAACGTCTCGCTGGTGACGAGGGAAGAGATTCTTGAGATGGTGCCGCAGTTGCGCGGCGACGACATTCTGGGCGGGACGTTCTGCCCGACAGACGGCTTCGTAGACCCGCACAGCGTGATGATGGGCTTCATGCTGCGCGCACGCGAGCGCGGGGCGCGGCTCTGGCTGGGCGCCGAGGTCACGGGCATTGATGTCGAAGGGGGGCGCGTGACCGGGTTGCGCACCACGCGCGGGCGCGTAAGAACTGGCACAATCGTCAACGCGGCGGGGGCCTGGGCCGCGCGCGTCGCAGGGCTGGCCGGCGAGGAATTGCCCGTCGAGCCTCTGCGTCGTCAACTCGTGCCAACCGAACCGTTTGGTGAATTGCCCGCGCGCTTTCCGATGGTGATAGACATGTCCACGGGCTTTCACTTCCGCCGCGAGGGTACGCGAATCCTCCTGGCCTGGAACGACCCGGAAGAGACGCCCGGCTTCAAGAACGACTTCGACCCCTCTTTCATCGAAAAGATTCTGACGCGCGCCGCCTCGCGCGTGCCGTGCCTGGCCGAGGCGCAGGTCAACGCGGGGCGCGCCTGGGCCGGCCTCTACGAGATGACGCCAGACCACCACGCCGTCATCGGCCGCGCCCCTACGGTCGGCGGCCTCTTCCTCGCCAACGGCTTCAGCGGCCACGGCGTCATGCACTCGCCGGCCACCGGCCGCCTCGTCTCCGACCTCATCCTCCACAATGAAACGCGCCTCTTCGACGCCACCCCGCTCCGCGCCGAGCGCTTCGCCGAAGGCCAACTCCTCGAAGAGACTTCGGTTCTCTGAATTTTAATTGGGTCGCCGGCGTCAGGAACTTTTCGACTTGGATTTGCGTGAGCTATTTACTGCCCGGCCGGATTTAATAAAGGCGCGCCGCTCCCGAAGTCTGAAAACCATTTCGATCTTCTCTTCAAACGGAAGGGCCGCCAGGGAGCGCCTGTGTTTCTCTTTCTTCTTAAGAATCTCGCTGATGTCCGGGTACTTCTTCATCGTCTGAACCGGTGTTCGTTATCTTCCCAAGCTTTCAGCAAACCGTGCCTCTTCAGAACGGCACGCAGTTGCCGCATGTTGACCGCGCGTTGCTCTAAAAACATGCCGATCCGCAGGTAATCTTTGAGGCGGCCGGTGTCCAACATTATAGCCACTAAATGCTCGGGGCGCATGATGCGCGTCGTCACTTGCGAGTACTTGATGGTTCGCGCCCGCTCGACGGCCTCCTCCGTCAGCGGATTAAAGACGGGGAGGAATTGCACGGGGAATCCCTCTATATAAATGGATTCAGCTTTCGGCTCGCAGCCGCGCTCGACCAGATAATCATAGATGGGCGCGAGTATCGCCAGGCTCTCTCCGCCGGGGTTTACCTGGACGAAGATGTCAAGGTCCGCCGTATCGAATGGCTCCAGATAGTAGATGGCTGCGACGGCCCCCCCGATGGCGTACTTTTCGACCACCCCGTCTTTGACCATCCGGTTGATAATTTTGAGAGTCTCTTTCATACTGGCTCGCCCAATACTCTAGCTCATTCTTGCATAACGCGCATAACTAACGATTAAGGAGGGTCCGAGCAATGGGAAGCAGCAAAGCTGTCAGCGCGAGGGTCGGGCGCAGCAGTCAACAGTCTGAGGGCGCGGCGCGGTGCCGTGCAAAGTTTCTGCGGTTCTTCCCGGGGGGTTTCCGGGACGAGACGTACATTGATTGGGAGCGCGGCTACAAGTGGGAGACGCACGAGCGTTGGGAGGAGGCGCTCGCGCGCGACGAGTTTCGCCGGCTGCTCAAGCGGGGCGAGTTCGCGGAGGTCGCGGCGCGCGCCGTGCGCGTCGAGCAGCGCTCGCGCCACAGCATGATCTTCTCCTTCGAGAAGATGGCATTGCGCGACGCCGTCAAAGTCCCGGAGGGCGCGCGCGCGTTTAGTGAAGGACTTTACGACCTGCTGCACGGCTCAGCCCCTTTGGAGCGCAGGTTCGACCGCTGGTGCGACACTGTGGCCTCCTTGCCGCGCAAGCAGACGCGCGTGCTGACGTGGCCGCTCGTCACGGTCTTCGGCTTCATCGCACAGCCCGAGACGCACATCTTCCTCAAGCCGAACGTCTCGCGCATCGCGGCGCGCGAGTACGGCTTCGACTTTCGCTACCAGTCCAGGCCGTCCTGGGAGGTTTACGCGAACTACCTGGAGTTCGCCGAGACGATCCGCCGCGACCAGCGCGACCTGAAGCCCCGCGACATGATAGACCTGCAATCTTTCATGTGGGTCCAGGGCTCGGACGAGTACGCGGAGTGAGATGGAGATCAGGCCCGTCGAGCCGGAAGAGTATGAGGCCGTCCGCCAGTTTCTCGCGGAGGAAGGCTGGCGGCATCGCGTGTCCGACCCAGTCAGATTTCGGGAGATGATGAAGGCGACCACAAGAGCGTTGGCCGCCTGGGAAGACACGCGCGTCATAGGCTTCGCTCGCGCCCTGTGCGACGGAGTGTCGAACGGCTACATCTCTATGGTCGCGGTCGCCGCTGACCGGCGCGGCCGCGGGCTAGGCCGCCAACTCGTAGAACGTTTGACGGGCGACGACCCCGGCGTCACCTGGGTCCTGCGCGCCGGGCGCGGCAGCCGCGGCTTCTGGGAAAAGCTTGGGTTCGAGATGTCAGAAGTTGCGATGGAGAGGATAAGGAAGTGAACGGTAAATGGTCAATGGTGAATAGGAGAACGGTTTTTTCTATTCACCATTGACCATTTACCGTTCACCAGCTTTTGCCTTTTGCCTGCTGATGATGTAAGAAATAGCTTACTCATCTTGCCCCAGGTCGAATTTGAAATGTGTCGCAAGGGTTTTTCGCTCCTTGCGCTGGCCTTAATATTTTGTCACTATGGGAACCAGCATGTCACCTATACAGAAGACGCGTGCCGAGGCCGAAACCGAGACTGCGGCGGAGCGTCTGACCTCGCAAATCGATAGCGCGCGCGCGGCCGTGGCCGTGCGCTCGACGTCCGACATAGATGAACTCGAAGCGTGCGCCGACCGCCTGGAGCGGGCCGCGCGCGACCTCGCCGTCGCCCTGCGCGAATTGGCGCACGAGCGCCACGCCGCCGCCGACGAGTCCTGATCGGGGACCGAGGCGGCCTTTTTTTGCGCCGCCTCGGCCCGACTACGCTTCTGACATCATCCACATCATTTTATCGGAGTATCTATGACTTCACTTCGCGCGCAGAAAATACCTGTGGACAAGGGGAGAAAGCGCACCAGCCACGGGCTGGACAACTATGGCATCAGGAACCCTGCGGCCGTCTACTGGAACCTGACAGCGCCCGAACTCTACGAAGAGGTCGCGCGCCGCGGCGAGGGCATCTTCTCAGACCACGGCGCGCTCATCGTGGACACGGGCGAGCACACGGGCCGCGCCGCCAAGGACAAGGCCATCGTGCGCGAGCCGTCGAGCGAAGACCTTGTCTTCTGGGGCGAAGTCAACAAGGAATTCTCGCAAGAGAAATTTAACGCGCTCAAGGAGCGCATGATGGCTCACGCGGAGGGGCGCGACCTCTTCGTGCAGGACACTTTCGCCGGGGCTGACCCGCGCTACCGCCTCTCCGTCCGCGTCGTCACAGAGCTGGCCTGGCACTCGCTCTTTGCGCGCACGATGTTCATCAACGACGCCGAGGCCGAGCACGAGCCGGAGTTCACGATCATCAACTTCCCATCGTTTCGCGCCGAGCCCGAGCGCGACGGGACGCGCGCGCCGACCTTCATCCTGATGGACTTCAGCCAGCGCCTCGTCTTGATCGGCGGAACTTCCTACGCCGGCGAGACGAAGAAGAGCGTCTTCACCATTCTCAACTACCTGCTCCCGCAGCGTGGCGTGATGAGCATGCACTGCTCCGCGAACGTCGGCGACCGCGGCGACGTGGCCGTCTTCTTCGGCCTCTCTGGCACGGGCAAGACCACGCTCTCGGCTGACCCAGAGCGTAAGCTCATAGGCGACGACGAGCACGGCTGGTCTGACGACGGCGTCTTCAACTTCGAGGGCGGCTGCTACGCCAAAGTCATCAAGCTTTCGGCCGAGGCCGAGCCCGACATCTACCGCACGACGCGCATGTTCGGGACCGTCCTGGAGAACGTCGTCTACGACCCCGAGACGCGCGCGCTCGATTTGGACGACGCGTCGAAGACGGAGAACACGCGCGCGGCCTATCCGCTGACCAGCATCCCGAACATCATGCCTGAGGGCTACGCAGGCCACCCGCAGAACATCATCATGCTAACGGCCGACGCCTTCGGCGTGCTGCCCCCCGTCTCGCGCCTCAGCCCTGAGCAAGCTATGTACCACTTCCTCTCGGGCTACACGGCGAAGGTCGCGGGCACGGAGCGCGGCGTGACCGAGCCGCAGGCGACCTTCTCGACCTGCTTCGGCGCGCCCTTCATGGTGCTGCACCCAGGCGTCTACGCGGACCTCTTAGGCCGTAAGATGGCCGAGCACAAGGCCAACTGCTGGCTCGTCAACACGGGCTGGTCGGGCGGCCCCTACGGCACGGGCCAGCGCATGAAGATCAAGTACACACGCGCCATGATCCGCGCGATTTTGAACGGCACGCTCGCCAACGTCGAGACCAGCCCAGACCCTGTTTTCGGCCTCAACATCCCAGCCACTTGTCCAGATGTCCCGGCCGAAGTCCTCGTCCCACGCAACACCTGGGAGGACAAGGACGCCTACGACACGAAGGCCCGCGAGTTGGCCGCCCGCTTCAACGAGAATTTCAAGAAGTACGCCGACGGGGTCTCGGAAGCCGTCCGCGCCGTCGCGCCGAAGAACGATTAAGGCAATAGCCGGTAAATAGTAAATGGTCAATGGTCAATGGAAGCAACCAGCCTCCATTGACCATTGACCATTTACTATTTACCTTGTAGAAGATGTGCAAAGGCCGCGCCGGGTCGCAACTCTTCGCGCGCGGCCCGAGGGCTTCTATACCCGACTCTCAAAGCCCGCCGCCGATTCGCTTGTAAAGGGAGTTTTCCAGGAAGCATAGATGGGCTTAGACCAGGCAACCCAGACGGAGTCGTCCACGGCCACCTTGCGGACGATAGCCGACACGGTGCGGCGCATCATGCGCGCCGACACGTCGAGCGTCGCCAGCTTCTCGCCCGCCGAGAATAAGGTGACGTGGAAGGCCCGCAGCGGCTTCCGCGCGCGCGGCGACGAAGAGTTGGACCTCGTCATGCCGCTCGGCGGGAAGTTCCTGGAGCTGGTGGCGATCACCGACGCCCCCATGATTATCAAAGGCATCGGCACGCGCGCGGATGTCTCGGCCGCGGACTTCCCGCTGCACGGGGCCGAAGGCGTGCGCGACCTCTCGGTCGTGCCGCTTTACGCGCGCGGCGAGACGCTCGGCGCGCTCGTCGTCGGCTACCGCTCCGAGCACAGCTTCACGAGCGAGGAGCAGACGATGCTCGAAGGCTTGGCGGAGTTGGCGGCGATGGCGCTCGACCACGCGCGACTTTTCGAGACGGTTGAGTCGGCCAAGAGAATCTGGGAAAGAACCTTCGACGCCATCCCGGACGGCATCATCGTCCACGACCAGCAGATGCAGATCGTGCGCTGCAACGAGCACGCCGCGCTGATGATGGACATGCAGCCGGCTGAAGCCATCGGCCTGACCTGCGCCGACGCCTTCGCGCGCCTCTTCGGCGAGCGCGCCGCCGCCTACCACATGGGCGAGAGCCGCGGCACGGCCTCCTCTTTCGAGTTGCAGGCCGAGGACGGCCGCCGCTATCTGGTCGCCGTCGCCCCGCTCGACGAGCGCGAAGCACAGGGCGGGAGCGTCATCACCTGGAGCGACGTGACGGAGTTGTCTGAGATGCAGGAGCAGCTCGCGCGCTCGCGCCGCCTAGCCACTGTGGGCCAACTGGCCGCGGGCGTGGCGCACGAGATCAACAACCCGCTCGCCACCATCACGACTTGCGCGGAGGCTACGCTCCGCAACATGCGCAAGAGCGCCGCGGCCGGCGCTGCTGCGCCCGCCGGCGAGAGCCGCGACTCCTTCTACCTGGAAGAGATCGTGCGCCAGGCGTTCAGGTGCAAGGAGATCACGCGCGGGCTCTTAGACCTCTCGCGCCAGCGCCGCCCGCACCGCCAGGCGTGCGACATCAACGAGATGGCCGCACAGTGCGCGCGCCTGGCCGAAGACCGCGCGCAGTCCGACGCGGTCAAGTTCGAAGTCAGCCTGGACCCGGAGGCCGGCGAGGTGGCGACCGACGCCGTGATGGTCAGGCAGGTGCTGGACAATCTGGTCAGCAACGCGCTCGACGCGGTCGGCGACCAGGGGCTGATTACTGTCTCGACGCACCGCGTCGGCGAGCGCATCGCGATAGAGGTCGCGGACACAGGCCACGGCATCGCGCCGGAGATGCTGGTGCGCATCTTCGACCCTTTCTTCACGACCAAGGACCAGGGCAAAGGCTCCGGCCTCGGCCTCGCCATCTCGTACACGCTGGCCGAGGCCCTGGGCGGCGCGCTCACGGTCGAGTCGAAGCAGGGTGCGGGCAGCCGCTTTCGCCTCTGGCTCCCGCGCCGCGTACCGGAAACAGAAGTCAGGAGTCAGGAGTCAGGAGTCAGAAGGGAGAATTCAGAATCCAGAATTCAGAATCCAGAATGAGAAGCTGTGGCCCGTCCTTATTTTATTCTGACTTCTGACTTCTGGGTTCTGACTTCTGCTTTTAGGAGTTAAGCATGAGCCGTAAGATTCGTGTGCTGGTCGTGGACGACAACAAGATGTTTCGCGACGTGGTGGCCGACCAGTTCAACGACTCGAACATCGAGGCGACGGCGGTCGGGAGCGGCGAGGAGGCTTTGCGGTCGCTTGGCACGACCGACTGCGACGTGGTGCTCCTGGACATCAACATGCCCGGACTCTCCGGGCTCGAAGCGCTGCGCCAGATCAGGCTGATGGAGGACGCGCCCCAGGTCATCATGCTCACGGCCGACACCTCGCTCTCGACGGGGCTGGAGGCGATGCGGCTCGGCGCTTACGACTACCTGACGAAGCCCGCCACCCTGGACGAGATGGAGGCCGTCATCCGCAAGGCCGATGAGAAGCGCCGCCTCATCCGCCAGAACGCCTCTCTGCGCTCGGTCGTGCGCCAGCCCGCGTCGGCCGAGGACGAGCAGCCAGCCTTCGTCTACGAGAGCGAGCACATGCGCGGCGTGGTCGAGTTGGCCGAAGCGGCGGCCCGGCTCGACTCGACCGTCATCATCACGGGCGAGAGCGGGACGGGCAAGGACGTGCTCGCGCGCTTCATACACGCCCGGAGCGCGCGCAGGGATTCGCCGCTCATCACCGTCAACTGCGGCGCGATGCCTGAGACGCTTTTCGAGTCGGAGTTCTTCGGCCACGAGAAGGGCGCGTTCACGGGCGCCAGCGCACTAAAGCGCGGACTGATTGAGGCGGCCGACGGCTCCAGTCTCTTCTTAGACGAGGTCGGCGACCTGCCGCTCCCCGTCCAGGTCAAGCTCCTGCACTTTCTGGAGCAGGGCCGCTTTCGCCGCGTCGGCTCCACCCGCGACCAGTCTGTGGACGTGCGCGTCATCGCCGCCACCAACCGCCACCTGCCGCAGGACGTGCGCGACGGGCGCTTCCGCGCAGACCTCTTCTACCGCCTCAACGTCGTCTCGCTCCACATCCTCCCCTTGCGCGACCGCACCGCGGACATCCCGGCGTTCATAGACTACTACCTGACGCTCTACCGTCAGCGCTTCAACCGCCCCGCGCTCTCTCTGTCGGACGAAGCGCAGAGGCGGCTCGAAACTTACGCGTGGCCCGGCAACGTGCGCGAGTTGCGCAACTGCCTGGAGCGCGCCATCGCGCTCTCTGCGAACGACACGATTGAGGTCGGGCAGTTGATGTTACAGGGTGACGCGGGCGAGCAGAGCCAGCCGACAGCCCCAGGCGCGCAGCCCTCTACGCTTTACGAATTGGAGCGCCAGCACATCCTGCGCGTGCTCGCCGAAGCGGGCGGCAACCGCGAGCGCGCCGCGGCCATCCTCGGCATCTCCGCGCGCACGCTCTACCGCAAGCTGCGCGAGTACGAGACGAGCAACGTCCCTGCGGACTTCAGCGCCGGGTGATTAGTCCTGTGCCAAATTCTCAAAGAGGGGAGAGAAACTTATGCCTTACCAAAGCCAGGTCCGGTCGTTAACTCACCTCTGTCTCGCGGCCTTTGTCCTCCTGGCGGCGGGTGGTCGTGCGGGGGCGCAGACGACCTGGACGCTCGTCTGGAGTGACGAGTTCAACGGCCAGGCCGGCGCAGCCGTGGACGGAACGAAGTGGGTCTTCGACGTCGGCAACGGCTCGAACGGCTGGGGCAACCACCAGCTTGAGTACGACACCAACACGACGAAGAACACGGCGATGGACGGAGCTGGCAACCTCGTCATCACGGCTATCAAGGAGAAGCTCGGAAACAAGTTCCGCTGCTGGTACGGGGTGTGCCAGTACACGTCCGCGCGTCTGAAGACGCAGGGCAAGTTCGAGCAGGCTTACGGACGCTTCGAGGCGCGCCTGAAGCTGCCATACGGGCAAGGCTTGTGGCCCGCCTTCTGGATGCTCGGTAACAACATAAAGCGCGCGGGCTGGCCCACCTGCGGCGAGATAGACATCATGGAGAACATCGGCCGCGAGCCGTCAATCGTCCACGGCACGATTCACGGGCCGGGCTACTCCGGGGCCAACGGCATCGGCGCGGCCTACACGCTCACGTCGGGCACGTTCGCGGACGCCTTCCACGTCTTCGCCGTCGAGTGGGAGCCGAACGTCATACGCTGGTACGTTGACGGCAACCTCTACCAGACGCGCACACCCGCTGACCTGCCCGCCGGTTCCGCCTGGGTCTTCGACCACCCGTTCTTCATGATCCTCAACGTCGCCGTCGGCGGCTACTGGCCCGGCGACCCGGACGCTACCACCGTCTTCCCGCAGAAGATGTACGTCGACTACGTCCGCGTCTACAAAAAATAATGATGAATGCGGAGTGATGAATGATGAATTAAAGACTTCTGTTTTTTAATTCATCATTCATCACTCCGCATTCATCATTGCTTGTTCAGCTCATGCTGACTGTGAGCTGGCTGAATCGGACGCGGTCAGGCTGATAGAGCCGTTCGCTATCTCCGTCTGCTCCGCCCCCAGGATGCTGATAGACCACTCCGGCCCCTGGGCGGTGAACTGGTATTGAATGCCGGCGCCGGGGAAGAGGGCGACGTAATTGATCCCGGCGAATTGCCCCGCGTCAAACTGTATGAGAGGCCATCCAGGGCTGCCGCTGGTGTCCCCGTCCGGCGACAGGTTCAAACCACCGATGGTGATTGCAATGGACCCATTCTGGCCCAGATTTGTCTCCCAGGCGTACTCGCCTTGTTGCTGCACCTCCGAAATGTCGTAGATGCAAGTCACCTGCACGGGAGTGCCGTAGCTGATGGCGAACGCCTCCGCCTCGCTCGCAGCCCACTCGGTCGTGCCGTCATAAATGTAAGTCTGCATTGCCATGCTGAGACTCCTCTTTTTGGGGATTAGTAACTCTGCGAGGACTAAGTGGTTCAGAGCCCGCTGGTCTTCCCGAGGATTCCTTTGTTTTAAGACTGCGAGGCGTAGGAAAGTTTGATGCGCGTGACGGTCGCCTTTTGAGCATGGGCAAAATAATCCCGGCCCGCTCGATTGTCAAGCTTGTTTCCGGCGTCAGACGAGGTCTCTGAGGACGAGGACGACTTCGCGCCTCCGGCCGTCGCGGTTGAGGACGAGGCGCACGCGCTTTTTGGGCGGGTCGTTCTTGAGGCGGAGCCTGACGGCGGGCAGGTCCAGGCGGGCGGCCCTCTGGCCGTCAATCTCCAGAATCTGGTCGCCGACGCGCAACCCTGCATCGGCCGCGGGGCCGCCCGCGACGACGTCGATCACCTCGAAGTGGTCGCCGGCCAGCCCGAACCACATGCCAGAGCGGTCGTAAGAGTCTGGCCTGCCGTACTGACTATTCTTCTCGAAGATCATCCGGCGGCGGCTGTAGTCGTAGATGGTCGTGAACTGCTTGAGCACGTCCGGGCCGACGAGGGCCGCGCGCGACGTGTCCGTCAGCGCGCCGCTCTTCTGGAGCGAGAGGCGCGCGACGAGGTCGCGGACTTCGACGCCGCCGAGCTTGAGCGTTCTGACCCTCACAATCTGGGAGCGCACAGGCCCGCCGATGCCCCAGCCCGTGACGCCCTCGAACCGCGCGCCGTATTTCGCACGCAGGTCGTTCCGCTCGACGAACGGCCCGTAGAGAATCAGCGCCGAGCGCGCGCCCGTGTCGATCACGAAATCGCCGGGGACGCCGTCCAGCTCACCCTTGACGAGCGGGAGGTGGCGGTCGAAGTCGAGCTGGACAATTGTGCCAGTTCCCTTGTAGGCGAACTCGGCGGGCGGCGTGAAGGTCAGCCTCCGGCGCTCGTAGTCAATGTGGACGACGTAATTCTTGAAGACGGGGAAGCCAAGGATGCCGTCAATCCTGTGCGCGCCGAAGACGTACTTCGTGTCGGCGAAGGAGAGCACGCCGAACTCCTCGTCCGCGAGGCGCACGGGGCCGACCTCGACCGTGGAGATTTTCGTCTCGCCGCGCTCGACCACCTGCTCGCCCACGCCCCCGCTGCCCGTCTGTAGGTTCTCGATCTTCAGCCCGAGCGAGGACACGACCTCCGGCGCGACGACCGCGCCCGCCCCCGTGTCGAAGATGAAGCGGAACGGCCCCTTCCCGTTGAGCCGGACGTCGATGATGATGCGGTTGTCGATCAGGTCGAAGGGCAGGACGGAGCTAGACTTGTCAGCCGTCGCCTCACCCCCCAGAGACGAGGCGGCCGGATGAGCGCACGCGCAACTGACGGCGAGTTGAATCAGCAGACAGAGCGCCCAAAGTTTTCGGCTCATCTGACGTGTCCGAGTTATCTGGCGTAGTAGCCGCGGCGGGTGCGCGCGGCGAGGTCGGGACGGTTGACGAGGCGGACAGAGACGTTGCGCCACGAGCCGTCGCGCCGCCGATTCTTCGGCTGGTAACCGATGCTGTAGACGGTGCCGAGGTCGCGTATCACCTGCTCGTAAACGCCGTCCAGGTCTTCCACCTTGCGCGCGCTGTAGAGCAGGCTCCCGCTCTCGCCGGCGAGTTCCTGGAGCTGCTGGCGCGCCAGCCCGTAAGCCTCCGCGGTCGCCTTGCGCTCCTTGAGCATCTCGCGCTCCGTGTCCAGGTAGATGGGGATGACGATGGTCTCGGACGCCTTGACCGTTTCGAGCAGGTCTTCGTATTCGACGGTCGAGCCGGGGCCGGGCACGCCCGGCAGCCCGTTGTCCACGCCGTCCGACATGATGACGACGGCCTGGCGGCGCGACCCGTCGCGCGACCCGAGGCCCGTCTTGAGGACGAACGACAGCGCGTCCCAGAAATTGGTCCCGCCGCGCGGCTTCTCTATCTTCCTGATGCGCTCGATGAGCTGCTGACGGTCGAGCGTCGGGGGCGAGACGACCGTCGCCGTGTCCGTGAAGGTGACGACGCCGATGCGATCCGCGGGGCGCGCCGCCTCGACGAAGCGGGCGGCCGACTTGCGTATCAGGTTGAGCTTGTCGGCGGTCGAGCCTGAGAGGTCGAGCAGGAGCACGAGGTCGAACGGCGTCGAGGCCGAGGCGAAGAAGCTGATCTCTTCGAGCGCGCCGTTCTCCATCACCGTGAAGTCCTGCTTGCTCAACTCGCCGACGGCGGCCTGAACGTCGCCGCGCCTGAAGACGCTGACGTTGAGGTCAACCAGCTCCGTGTCAACCCGAATCGTCTCGACCTCCCCGTCGCTCCCACGCGCAATCGGTGGCGGGGGCGGCGGCTCCTCGTCCTCCCCCTGAGCCCGGACGGGTAATGTAAAATTAAAAATTAAAAATGCAAAAGTGAGGACGAGAAGCACGCTCTTCGTCTTCCTTTTTGCATTTTTAATTTTTAATTTTACATTAATTAGCATAGTAGCCGCGTTTGCCGCGCGCGACGGCGTTCGGACGTTCGACGTTGACGCGGATCGCGCGCCACTTCCCGTCGCGCAGCCTGTTCGTCGGCCGGTAAGAGAGGCTGTAGACAGTACCCAGGTCCGCGACGACGCGCTCGTAGGCGTCCGCTAGGTCCTCCAGCTTATCGACCTCGTAAAAGAGGCCGCCGCCCGCGTCCGCCAACTCCTCCATCCGGTCGTGCGCGAGGTCGTAAGTCTCCGGCTGGATGTCGAGCGGACTCAGGCTGCTGTACTCTGTCTCCACGTTGAGCCAGAGGCTGTACAGCACGCCATCGAACTCGCGCAGGCGCGAGAGCAGCTCGTTGTAAGGAATCTCGGAGCCAGGGCCGGGGACGTTCTCCATCGTGCTGTCGAGCCCGTCGCTCATCAGCACGATGGCGTTGCGGCGCGAGTCCTTCGCATCTTTAAAGACCTCGTTGATAACGAAGGCGACGGAGTCGTAGACGTTGGTGCTGCCCTTCGGCTTCTCAATCGCGTTGATGCGCTCGCGCAAGAGAGCGCGGTCGCTCGTCAGGCGCGAGACGACGACGGGTTCGTGCGTGAAGGTGACGATGGCGATGCGATCCATCGGGCGCGCGGCCTCGACGAAGCGGAGCGCCGACTCGCGGATCAGCGCGAGCTTGTCCTGCGTGGAGAGCGAGAGGTCTATCAGCAGCACGAGGTTGAAGGGCGCGTTGGCCGACTCGAAGTGCGCCAGCCGCTGCTGCGAGCCGTCCTCGAACAGTTTGAAATCATTCTCGGCGAGCCCCTTCAGGCCGCGGTTCGTCCCGCGGTCGA
The DNA here is from genome assembly GCA_963848875.1 of uncultured Acidobacteriota bacterium. Taxonomy (GTDB): domain Bacteria; phylum Acidobacteriota; class Blastocatellia; order Pyrinomonadales; family Pyrinomonadaceae; genus QHXM01. Next base: position 52,074 of record CAWKFJ010000003.1, on the reverse strand, counting down.
TGACACTGACGTTGAGCGTGACCAGCTCCGTGTCCACGCGCACGATGTCGCCCTCGTCAACCTCTTCCGGCCCTTCGAGCGGCGTGGCAGGCGTGCCGGCCCCTGTGCCATTTCTTTCGGCCCCGATGAGGACGGGTTTCGCGCCCGTCTCCGCGGGCCGCGTTTCCACAACGGGCGCGGAGGGCGCTTCGGGCTCGTCGTATGAAGCGAGCGCGATGGCCCCGCGCTTGGAGACGAGGCGCACGCTGCGTCCGCCCGAGCCGAGCCGCGCACGCAGGACGCTGCCGCCATCGAACGCGCCCGCGGGCAGCCTGAGCGTCGAGACGACCCTTTTGTTGACGGACTCGGCCCAGATGTCTGCGTTGGCGGACGCGGGCAGCTCTGCGCGTATGTCGCCGTAGGCGCTCTCGACCGAAAGCTCCGCGGGCAAGCCGCGCACGACGACTGTGCCAGTTTCGGAGACGACCGAAGCGCGCGTTCGCTCCGGCACGCGCACCGTCAGGTCAACGCGCGTCAGCATCCCGACCTCGCGCGACGAGACGCTGACGGTCAGCAACTGTTCCGTCCGGCTGATGCTAACGGGCGCGCGGCGCGGCTTCTCGCCGCGAACCGTGTACGTGACCGCGACGTGCCGCTCGCCCCAGACCTCCACCCTCACGCCGCCGCGCGAGTTGCTGATCAACACCTCCCCGCCCGCCGGCAGGTCTGCGCGCACGCCGTCGTCCTGTGCCGCCGCGAGGAATGAAGCGCACAGCAACAGGGTCAACAAGGGAGAGATAAGTCTTCGTGAATAAAACATGACTCAATCTCGTCGTAACTCGTGAATTTCACTTCCGCGGCGCGGAAGCGGGGAGATGGCGGCGTCCTGAAGACAGGATAAACGACCGCGCGCACATCATCAAACCGCCCGCTGGCAAGACGTTATCAGAGACCGCCCTTGCGCTGAAACGTGCGCGCCCCTGCTATTCACAAAATTCCGCGCCCGGCTGCTCGCCGCCGGATTGTGCCAGCAGGGCTTCCATGTGTTGACGGGCCTTCCAGGCCCCTGTGCGCTCGGCCACGCCGACGCCTTCGGCCCAGGCGCGGCGAGCCTCTTCGGGGTCGCCCTGGTTCATCAGCGCCGTGCCGAGCAGTTGGTACGCGGCCGTGTAGTCCGGGTTGACGCGCACGACGTTGCGGAGCGCGGCCGCGGCCTCCGCCCACCTCTCGGCCTTCGCGTACTCGCTGGCGAGCCCGTACCAGACCATCGCGTCGTCCGGCTGCTGGCGCGCCATCTCCGCGAAGATGTCCAACCTGGATTGTGCCATTTCGGTTTCTCCCCGGCGTGCGGCCTACCGTTCAATCACGTCGAGCAGCGGGTCCTGCGCGGCGGGGGCGGCTTCGACCTCCGGCTGCCCGTCCCAGTCCGAGAGGCGCAGGAGCAGGTTGTTCATGTTCGTGGCGTAGGCCACCGCGTCCTCTTTGTTGACGACGCCCTGGCGGATCAGGTTTTCGAGCACGCCGTCGAAGGTCTGCATCCCCTCCTGATCGCCCTGCTCCATCGCGTCGAGCAGGGATTTCCCTTCCGACTCGCCCTTTTCTATGTAATCCTTGGTGCGCGCCGTGGACTTGAGGATTTCGATGGCGGCGACGCGGCCCCGGCCGTCGGCGCGCGGGATCAGGCGCTGCGAGACGATGTAGCGGAACGACTGCGCGATGCGGGCGCGGATGACGTGCTCCTCGTTCTTGGGGAAGACGCCGATGATGCGGTCAACCGTTTTGCTGGCGTCAATCGTATGTAGAGTGGAGAGCACGAGGTGGCCGGTTTCGGCGGCTTCGAGCGCGACCTCTATGGTCTCGCGGTCGCGCATCTCGCCGACCAGGATGACTTTCGGGGCCTGGCGCAGCGCCGCCCGCAGGGCACGCGAGAAGTCGGACGTGTCGGAATAGAGTTCACGCTGGTGAATCGTGGAGTTCTTGTGGACGTGGAGGAACTCTATCGGGTCCTCGATGGTGACGACGTGGTAATACTTCGTCTGGTTGATTAAGTCGATGACGGCGGCGAGCGTGGAGCTTTTGCCGGAGCCGGTCGGGCCGGTGACGAGGACGATGCCGTTTTTGAGTTCGACGATGTTTTTGAGCTGCGCCGGCAGGTTCAGTTCCTCGAAGGAGGGTACGCGCGCCGGGACGACGCGCATGACGATGGCGTGCGTGCCGCGCTGCATGAAGATGTTGACGCGGAAGCGCGAGAGACCGGGCGCGCTGAACGAGAGGTCCGTGGAGCCGTACTGCTCCAGGTTCTGCGCGGCCGCCGCGTTGTGCCCGGCCCGCAGGTGACTGCCGATAATCAGCTTGGCGATGGCGGCCGTGTGCGCGGGCAGCAGCCTTTCCAGGCCGGCGACGCGGACGGGCTGGAGTTTGCCGACCAGTTCGACCTGGGGCGGGCGGCCCGGCGAAAAGATCAGGTCGCTGATTTTATCCGAGACCGCCAGCATCTGCTTGAGCACTTCTATGAAGTTCGGCAGCGGCTGGGCGGCGGGCGGACCCTGCGGGGCCGGCGGTTGCGGAGTCGAAGGTTGTTCTGGTGTGCTCATTTGTTCGCAAATTGTGAGTCGTCAGTCGTCAGTCGTCAAAGAACCCCCGACTTGTTGCCGTCCAGTATTTGTGGTTTTCGCCGCGGCGTCAAAGTTTCAGCAGAGTGGCGTGACAGAAAATAAATCTCCGGGGCGAACAACTACCATATAATGGGCGTACATCCAAAAGGGTGCAAGGTGGGACAGCCTTCCGGGCATTTAGAGGCGGCCCCGAATTTATGAAAGAGAGGCGCTAAAAGTCATGGCAACTTACAGAGACCCTGTCAGATGCTTTGCTCCGCTGGAAGTCATTGAGCGCCTGCTGGAAATTCGTGCCGAAGCGGGTTTCTCTCCCGTTGTTTATCTCGTCTCGAACGATGATTTGGCAGCGTGTTTAGATGCATACGGATTTGATGTTTACGCTTTTTCCGACGCCGACGCCGAGTTTCACTTCGGCGATTACCGCGCCCCGCTCGCGCCGGGCGGCGACCGCGCGCACGTCTCGTTGACGGCGCATTAGCGTAAGTTAAAAGTAAGTAGGTAATAGGCAAAAGGGAAGACGAAAGGCAAGCTCCTCGTCTTCCCTTTTGCTTTATTCATAGCGCCTTAACGATGAAGAACGTCATGTCGTCGCTGGCGCCGCGCCCTTCGGTCCAGCGGAGCACGTCCTGCTGAATCGCCGTAATCAGGTCGCGCGCGCTCAAGTCGCGGTTGGCGCGCACAGCCGTCTCCAGGCGCTCGCGCCCGTACTCCTCGCCACCCGCGCCCATCGCTTCGGTCACCCCGTCCGTGTAAAGCACCAGAAGCTGCCCCTGCTCGATGGCCTGGTAATACTCGTAGTAACGCGTGTTGCGGAACATCCCGAGCGGGAGTCCGCCGCGCTCTATGAAGCGCGCTGTGCCGTCCGCGTCCATCAGGAGCGGCGGGTTGTGCCCGGCGTTCGTGTAGGCGAGCGTCCGGTTCGAGGCGTCGAGCACGCCGTAGAAGGCCGTGACGAACTGGTGGCGCTCGATTGACTCCCAGAGCAGGTAGTTGACCTTCGCCATGGAGATGTGCGGGGCGTAGCCGATGTGAATCGCGGCCCGTAGGCTGGCGCGCAGGAAAGCCATCAGGAGCGCGGCCGGGACGCCCTTGCCGGAGACATCTGCGATGACCATGCCGATCTGGTCTTCGTAGATGCTGACCCAATCGTAGTAATCGCCCGACACCTCCTCGGTCGAGAAGTTCCAGGCGCAGATGTCGAAGCCTTCGAGCTTCGGGTCGCGCGGCGGCAGGAGTTCCAACTGCACCTGGCGCGCGACTTCGAGCTGGCCTTCGAGCCGCTTCTTCTCGATCATCTGCTGGTGCAGCATCACCTTCTCGATGATGATGGCGACCTGTGAGGCCAGAAGCAGGAGGACTTGCAGGTCGTCCTCGTCGTAGGCGTTCAGTCGGTCGCTTTCGAGGTCGAAGACGCCTATCACTTCGTCGTTCGAGATGATGGGCGCAACCATCTCGGAGCGCGTCTCTGAGCGTGCGTTGACGTAGCGTGGGTCCGTCCGCACGTCCGGCGAGATGATGGGCTCGCCCGAGAGCGCGACGTGGCCGATAATCCCCTCGCCCATCTTGAGGCGCAGCTCCCTGAGGTCGTCTATGTCGTAGCCGCGCACCGCCTCCGTGTGAAAGACGCAAGAGTGAGCCGGCGTGCCGTCCGGCATCTTCGCGCACTTGAGGACGTAAATCCCCGCCGCGTCGTAAGGGATCAGCGAGCCGAGCGTGTCCATCACGAGGTTGAGCACCTCTTGGAGGTCGAGCGACCGGCTGATCTTCTTGGTGATGTCGAGGAGCAGGCGCAGCTTGTCCGTGACGGTCAGTTCCGCCGTCGTCGCGAGCGCTCCTTTTACTTGTTCCGTCATAATCGGTCGGGCCGTCAGTCAAAGCGCGAGGCCAAGTCAGATTATAAACGATGCGCGCCCGTTGGTGTAATCCACTGCTTGCCTCACGCCTCGGCCGCTTCTCCGAGCGCGGCTTCCGTCAGCAACTCAAACTCCAGCGCGGCCGCGGGCTTGTGCTGGAAAAAGTCGTTGACGTCCGAGGGCAGGTTGAGCCGGGCGATACGCGCCCCACGCGCGGCGAACATCTCCTGATAGCGTGTGGAGGCGCGGCGGCCAGCCTCGTCGCCGTCGAGCGCGGCCACTATGCGGAAGCGCGCGAGCGGCGCGAGCCATTCCTCGCGGAAGCCGCCCGCGCCGACCAGCCCGACGGCCGTGAAGCCGTTGGCCGTGAGCGTCAGCGTGTCCGTGAACCCCTCGACGAGATAAACAATCCGCTCGCTCGGCAGCTCGTCGAGCACGTCCACGTTGTAGAGCGAGGGCACGCCGCCGCGCATATTGTGCCAGCGCGGCTCGACGCCCGAGGCGGTCGTGCGCGCCTGCAAGTAGACGGCGCGGCCCTCTATGTGGAAGGGAAAGAGCAGGCGGTGGCGGTAGAAGGTGAGGTGCGCCTGCGCGTTGAAGAGGCCGCTCCGCTGCAACTCGTCGAGCGAGAACTTCTCCATCATCCGGCGCATCACGCGGCGGTAGGCGCGGCGCGGGAAATAGGTGACGCCCGCGCGCCTGATCGTCTTCGAGTCGATTCCGCGCCGTTGTAAGTAGTTCACGCCTTCGGTCTGCTCTTCCTGGCGACACACGTCCAGGAATTTTTCGCAGACGACTGTGAGGCGCGCGGGCGCGAGCGGTTCTGATTCGGGCGGCGCTTCGCGGTCGGGCGCGGCGCGGAAGGCGAGCGGGGACGGACGGCCGTCAGCAGTGATGCCCAGCTCGCCGGCCATCTCGCGCACGGCCCGCGAAAATGGCACATTCCGCATCAGCTCGTAAAACCGGATGGCGTCGCCGCCCTCGTCGCGCGAGAAGCAGTGGAAGAGTCCGCGTTGCAGGTCTATGGAGAGGCTCGGGTGGCCACGGCCACTGTGCCCGTGCGCGGGGATCGGGCAGAGCGACTGCATGCGTGAGCCGGAAGGTCGCCCGTCCGGGCAGAAGCGCAAATAGAAGGAGCGATAATCGAGGCGCGACTTGACCTCGTCGCTCAATTGGCGCAGCCGTTTCAGGTTTCGACCAGCCTGTTCCATGCTCTTCGGAAAACTTGTGGGACTTTCGCGGACGCGGCGAGTGTGATGCGGCATGGAGGCAGTTCTACTTTGGCCCAGCACGCAGGAGCAGATACGCTGCGTCGCGCTCTACTTTCCGGCCATCATCTTTGCCCTCATCGTCGCTTACCTGATTCTCAAACGCCGCTTTAAGAGATAGGCTAAAGACCGTACTTTTGTCTTCCGTTGCCGGCCCACTGCTCGCGCAGGCGCATCTCTTCGGGGTGTAGTCTTTTGTACTCGGCCCAAAGGCGCGAGACCTTGATGCGGTACTCGACGAGGTCGCGGCTGACGTTGAAGTGCTGCGCGATCTCGCGGGAGGTCTTGCCGCGCACGACGAAGCGCTTGAGCGCGGCGTAGGGCACGAGCGCGGCCGCGCCGACGGCGTAAGCAGCCTCCTCGTCCTCCTCGTTGTAGTCGCGCGAGACGGTCTTGCCGTTCTTGTCCTCGGCGACGATGTGCAGGCGGTTGGCCTTGTGGCCCAAAAAGACGTGACAGACCTCTTCCATCAGCGTCGCGTTGTTGCGCGCCGCGCCGTGCTTCGGGTTGAGGATGACGAGCCGCCAGCCGTTCGGCAGCGGGCGGGACGCCGTCCCGCCCGACCACGCGTTTGCCCCCTCGCCCAGGAGGTGCGCCCGTGTCTCCTCGGAGAGCCCTTTGATCTCGTCGAAGTTGATGACCATCAACTTGGCGAAGTGCGCCAGCGCGAAAGGGTCTAAGGGCTCGTCGCCGTGGACGCGCGCGAAGTCACGCAGCCCGAGCGCACGCAACTCATACTGCTTTCCTTTGAAGGTCGGCGGGAAAACCTGTTCGTCCACGAGGCCGATTATACCTTAATCGTGATAAGCTCGCCTCCGTGAGTGTCAGCCCCCCGCTGGCCTGTAAGATGATGATGAAACTCTCTCACAGCCGCGCCGCAGCCGGCCTCCTGGCCTTCGTGCTCGCATCCCCGTTTGCCTACTCGCAGGGGGCGCGCAAGAAGAACAGGGACGCGAAGTCGCCCGTCCAGTCCGTGGCGATTGAGGCGCTGGAGGCCGCGTCCTACGAGTTGCAGGAGGTCGAGGACCTCGCGACGCGGGTCGCGCTGACGGAAGGCATCATCAAGCTGTTGGCTGGCAAGAGGCCAGAGCGCTGCCGCCAACTGCTCGAATCGCTGTTCGGCGACACCCTGAAGCCGGATCGCGCAGCCGCCCCCGGCGTCTTGCGAAAGATAATCGCCGTCGCCGCGGACTACGACCCGAAACTGGCACAGAACTTCGCTGAGAGGTACGCCAGAAGCAAGGAGACTGACGCAGAGGATTCGGGCTCCAGCCCCTTTCCGCTGAGGGCGGACGTGTACCTGGGTTTGGCCTTCGGGCTGATTGAAAAGAACCCGGCCCTCGCGGTCTCCGCCGCGGAGAAGTCTCTGACGACTGGTGTCTACCCGAGGACGTTGGCTTTTCTTGAGAGCTTGCGGCAGAAGGACGCTGCGCTCGCTAACAAATTCCTGTCGTCCGCGCTGCAAAGCATCCTGTCGCGCCAGGGCAACGACCTCAACGAGCTGTTGCTGCTGTACCCTTATGCCTTCTCGTCCGAGCGTGTGCCCTTCGTGGATTCCGGGTCGTTAGGGTTTCTTGAAATCCCGGAATACAGAAGCGTGGCACGGAAGCGGCCGGTTGACAGCGCCGCGGCCAGACAGTTCTTAGAAGCCGCGGCGCAAGTCATCCTGAATCCTGCTCGCCTTGAGGCGGGACCGCGGCGCCTCTCGGCCGGGGCTGAAGGCGACCTCTATTTTCTGCAACTCGTCGAGCCGCTGGTTAAAACTTATCTGCCCGGACGCGCCGCGGCTTTCACGGCCCAGCGTACACTGCTGCTCCAATACCTGAGCCAGAATCAACGCGAATCGCTACAGGCGTCAATGGACCTCTTGAAGACTGCGCCGGACGGGACGCCGACGGAGACGAAGGGACGCTCGACCGTGGAGGAGCAGTTGCGGCGCGCGGAGGAAATGACAGATCCAACTCAGAGAGATCGGATCTACTTCGACGCTTCTTCGACGGCGGTCGGCGAGCAACGGTACGACGACGCTTTGGACATAGCCGACAAGATGTCGCCCGAAACCCGCGAGGCGGCCCGTCCTCTCATCCTTTTCGAAATCGCGCTGAAGGAGATTAAAGAGGGCCGGCTGGAGAAGGCCGAGGAGATAGCCATGCGCGACGGCGACCCGGCGCGGCGCGCGTTTCTGCTCAACGTCATCGCCAGGGCGGCCGCCGCCGAGGGCGAGCACAGGGACTTGAATAAAGCGGCCGCGCTCTTGAATGAAGTCGAGATTATCGGCGGCAAGCTGGACTCTGGCGCGGAGAAAGTTTCGACCCTGGCGGGCGCGTCCACAGTCTTCGCGGGCTTCGAGAACGTACGGTCGGCCGAACTCTTCAGGGAGGCCATCAAGGCGGCCAACAAGCTGTTGGAGTTCACAGGCGACGCGCCCGTGAATCGGTCCATAGAGTTCGGCGGCTTCTGGTACGCCTTTGACCTGTACGACGACAAGCTGACGTTTTCCGAGGCGGTCAGGCGGCAAGGCCGGAAGGACATTTACACGGCCCTGAGCGACGTTCAAAACCTGAAGAATCGCGTCGCCCGGCTGAAGGCCATCATAGAGCTTTGTCGGGCAGCCCTCTCACGCCCTTAACTGCCTTCATATTCCTTCCGGTCAGGGGCCGCGGGGACTTGGTCGTCGCTGACGCGCGTGACGTGGACGCGCCTGCCGAGAGTCCTGGCGGGCAGCAGGACGAGCGTTCCGTCCATCGTGTCGCCGGAAACTTTGTATTCCCAGAGGCCGTGAGTCTGCCGGATGGTGAACTCGCAGGAGAGCGTGCCCGCGGCCTCGTCGTACTCGCACTCCAATTTGCCCATCGGCACGCGCCGGCCGTCGATTATCTTGTCGGCCAGGAGCGTCAAGACATTCTGCTTGCCCGCGACTTCCTCAAAGCGATAAACGACCACTTCGTTCTTGCACGCCGTACGGCTCTTGTCCGTGCAGATGGACTCGCCGCGCCACGTGCCGACGGCCGAAGAATGCGCCTGCTGAGACCGGGCGACGACGAAACAGAGGGCGAGGGCGGCGGCAAACACGACGCGCGTGAGCTTAACTTTCATCATTTAATCCCGACGACCATCGAATCCGGCCCCGCCAGGTGCTCGACACGCGTCTGGCTGAAGCCCGCCTCGCGCATCCAGCCGGAGCAGTCAGCGCCCGTGTAGTCGAAGCCGCCGGGCGTCTCGATCAGCATGTTAAGACTCATCAGCAGGCCGAACGTGTTCTCGCGCCGGTCGTCGTCTATCAGCGCCTCGAACACTATCAGCGCGCCGCCCGCGGGAAGCGCGTCGTAAGCCTTCTTGAGCAGCATACGCTTCTCCGCCAGGTCCCAGTCATGCAGGATGTGCCCCATCACGATCACGTCCGCAGAGGGCAAAGGGTCTGTGAAGAAGTCGCCGGGGTAAAAGCGCAGCCGGTCGGAGAGGCCGTGACGCGCGACGTACTGCTCGAAGACAGGGCCGACGCCCGGCAGGTCGAAGTTCCCGCCCGTCAGGTGCGGGTGCGCTAAGGCTATCTGCACGGGCGTGCCGCCCTGTGCAGCGCCGACATCTATAAAAGTCTGATAGTCGTTCCAGGGGAATTTTTGCGCGATGGCGCGGGCCGCGCCGAGGCTGAGGCCGGTCATGGCGCTCAGGAAACTTTTCAGCCGCTCGGGGTCTGCATAGAGGGCCTCAAACAAATTGTCGCCGGTCTTGATCTCGTTCTGCGGCCGTCCCGTCCGCAAGCCTTCCGTCAGCGAGCCCCAGAAGCCGTACAGGCGCGCGTTCGCCATCTCCAACATCCCGCCGAGGTACGTGGGCTTCGCCTTGTCCAGAAACGTGTCGGACTCAGGCGTGTTGCTGTAGAGCCCCGCGGCGTCGCGCTCAAGCAGGCGGAGCGAGACGAGCGCGTCCAGAAAGTCGCGCAGCGAGCGCGGGTGCAGACTGAGCCGCTCGCCGACCGTCTCTGCCGTCACAGGGCCTTTAGCCAGCTCCGTGAAGAGCCCCAGCTCGACGGCGCTCAAGAGCGTCTTGGAAGCCCAGAAGCCCAGGCCCACTTGCATGATTGTGTCCGGCGCGACCGTTGAACTCATCCCGTCTCTCTCCTTCAGTCCGTGGCAGTCAAACCTCTAACACGTAACGCGCAAAATTTAGGCGCGAAGGGTCACGCGTCCTAAACGACTTTTATCCGCTCATAAATATAATCACTTTAGATTTTATAGTGTCTGTTCTTTAGCATTCTCTCCCTTTACTCACCGTCTTGCGGTAAACTACGCGTGCTTAACTAATGCCCAGCGACACACTCAACGAAACCGCCACGGCCGCCACGCCCTACGACGAGATGTTCGGCGCGGACGGCCTGCGCCGCCCGCAGTACGAGGCGCTCTACGCGCGGCTGGACGCCATCCCGCCCGAAGAGCTGCGCCGCCGCCAGAAGGCCGCGGACCTCTCGTTCCTGCACCAGGGCATCACCTTCGCCGTCTACGGGCGCGAGGAAGGGACCGAGCGCATCTTCCCTTACGACCTGCTGCCGCGCATCATCACCGGCGCGGAGTGGGCTACATTAGAGCGCGGGCTCAAGCAGCGAATCACGGCGCTCAACCTGTTCCTCAAGGACATCTACCACGACGGGCGCATCCTGAAGGACGGCGTCGTGCCCATGGAGCTGGTCTACACCTGTCGCCACTTTCGCCGCGAGATGCGCGGCGTGAAAGTTCCGCGCGACATCTACATCTCGGTGGTCGGCACGGACCTCGTGCGCCTCGAAGACGGGCGCTTCGTCGTGCTCGAAGATAACTTGCGCGTCCCCTCCGGCGTCTCCTACATGCTCGCCAACCGGATGGTTATGAAGCGCATCTTCCCGCGCCTGTTCGGCAACTACGGCGTCCGGCCGATAGACCACTACGGGACGGCGCTGCTCTCGACCTTGCGCGCGCTTGCTCCCAATCGCCGCCCCGACCCGACCATCATCCTGCTCACCCCCGGCGTCTACAACTCCGCCTACTACGAGCACGCCTTCCTCGCGCGCCAGATGGGCGTCGAGCTGGTCGAGGGGCGCGACCTGCTCGTCCACGACAACGTCGTCTACATGCGTACTACGGCGGGCCCGCGCCGCGTGGATGTCATCTACCGCCGGATTGACGATGACTTTCTGGACCCGCTCGCCTTCCGCGCCGACTCTGCCCTCGGCGTCGCGGGCCTCTTCAACGCTTACCGCTCCGGCAACGTCGCGCTCGCCAACGCCGTCGGCACGGGCATCGCGGACGACAAGGCCGTCTACGCCTACGTGCCCGCGATCATACGCTACTACCTGAGCGAGGAGCCCGTCATAGACAACGTCGAGACCTATCTGCTCAACGACGAGTCGCAGCGCCGTTACGTTCTGGACAATCTGGACAAGCTGGTCGTCAAGGCCGTCGGCGAATCCGGCGGCTACGGAATGCTGATCGGGCCGCAGAGCACAGAGCCTGAGCGCGAGGAGTTTCGCCGCCGCATAGAGATGGAGCCGCGCAACTACATCGCGCAGCCCGTGCTCGCGCTCTCGCAAGCCCCCTGCCTCATCGAAGGCAAGGTCGAGTCGCGCCACGTAGACCTGCGGCCCTACATCCTCTACGGCGACGACATCACAATCGTCCCCGGCGGCCTGACCCGCGTCGCCCTGCGCCGCGGCTCCCTCGTCGTCAACTCCTCCCAGGGCGGAGGCAGCAAGGACACCTGGGTACTCAACGAATGATGTCCCGTCAGGGACAGTTGAAAATAGCCCAGCACTTCAGTGCTGGGTAACGAATGAGAATTATGATTGAGTCCCGTAGGGACGACAGAACCTTCGGTCGTCCCTACGGGACTCGGATAAATTTCTGCGACCTTTCCCAGCTGAAGTGCTGGGCTATTGTCGGTCGTCCCTGACGGGACTTTTAAGACAGTCGCTTACGTTATGCTCTCTCGTGTTGCCGATAGTCTTTATTGGATGAGCCGCTATCTTGAGCGCGCGGAGCACACGGCGCGGCTGATTGATGTCGGGCTGAACCTGATGCTGGATCAGACAGCCGCCGCGGCTGAGCGGCGTTGGGGGCGGCTGCTGGGGAGTCTGCACGCGCCGCCGCAACTGGCGGGCGCGAGCAACGCCTATTACATCACGCAGGCGATGACGTTCGACGGCGCGAACGACACTTCCATCGTCTCGTGCGTCGCCTCCGCGCGCGAGAACCTGCGCCAGGTGCGCGAGCAGATTAGCTCAGAGATGTGGGAGCAGTTGAACCGTCTCTACCTGCAAGTCAGGGAGACGCGCCTCGACGACATCTGGAACGTCTCGACGCACGAGTTCTTCCGCTCGGTCAAGGAGGGCGCGCACCTCTTCCAGGGCATCACAGACGCAACGATGAACCACGGCGAGGGCTGGCAGTTTATGCAGGTCGGCCGCTACATGGAGCGCGCCAACGCGACCGCCACGCTGCTCGACGTTTACGCGAGTGAGTTTATGGCCCCTGAGAGCGCGGACGCAGGTGGGCCAAAAACTTATCTGGACTGGGTGGGCTTGCTCAAAGCCTGTACGGCGTTCGAGGCGTACTGTAAAGTCTACACGGCGGACCTGCGGCCCGAGCGCATCGCGGAGTTTCTGCTCCTGAACGCAGAGTGCCCGCGCTCCGTGCGCTTCGCGGCGGACGTGATGCAGGCGGCGTTTCAGTCAATCGCGGAGGCGACCGGCACGCGCCGAAGCTCCGGCCGCGTCAACCGGCTCGCCGGAAGGTTACGGGCCTCGCTCGGCTTCGGACAGATTGACGAGATCATCGAGACGGGGCTGCACGCGTACCTGAACGACGTGCGCAGGCAGTGCGCGCAGATTCACGACGCCATCGTCCAGACCTACGTCGCCTATGCGGTCGAGACGGCGCTGGCGACTTGAGTTCAATTTTCAAGGGGGAAGTTTTTCCGAAGCCACATGCACGTTTCCATCAATCACGTCACCAAGTTCAAGTACAGCGCGCCGATCACGGAGAGCGTCATGGAGCTGCGGATGCAGCCCTTGAGCGAAGGCGCGCAGCGTTGTTTGAAGTTCGAGGTCAGCTTGCGCCCGCCAGCGCGCGTCTCGTCTTACCGCGACCACCTGGGCAACGGCGTACACCACTTCGACATTCCGGGCCGGCACACGCAGCTCGTCATCACGGCCAAGTCGCTCGTCGAGTCGCTTCCCCGTGATGAGCCGCCCGCGGCGCTCAACATTTCGGCCTGGGACGAGCTGGACGCGCTCGTGGATAAAGGCGACTACTGGGACATGCTGATGCCGAGCCACTTCGCGCAACCGACAGACAGGCTGCAAGAGTTTGCGCGCGAGCTGGACGTGCGGCGGCGCGACGATCCTTTAACGGTGCTGCGCGAGCTGAACGCGGCCATCTACAACGCCTTCGACTACGTGCCGCAGAGCACGAGCGTAGACTCGCCGATAGACGAGGCGCTTCAGTCGCGCAAAGGGGTGTGCCAGGACTACTCGAACATCATGATCGCGCTGGCGCGGACCCTCCGCGTCCCCTGCCGTTACGTGAGCGGCTACCTCTTTCACCGCGTAGAGTACAACGACCGCTCGGCCGAGGACGCGACGCACGCGTGGGTCGAGGCGCTTCTGCCCGAACTCGGTTGGGTCGGCTTCGACCCGACCAACAACCTGCTCGCGGGCGAGCGCCACATACGCGTGGCGGTCGGGCGCGACTACGCAGACGTGCCGCCGACGCGCGGCGTCTTCAAGGGGACGGCCGAGAGCGAACTGAGCGTCGCCGTGCAGGTCAAGCTCGCCGACGAACCCGACTCCGAAGAGGCGCTGCGCCTGATGGCCTCGCTCTCGCAGCCGCCCGAAGCAGAGCACACGGCGCAGCAACAGCAGCAGCAACAACAGTGACGCATCACTCGCCGCCGATAGCGCCTCTGCTGGTCGCCATCGCTCTCGTGTTGTTCACGACGGCGCTTCACGCTCAGAATACTTTTACAAACCCGCTCGTCACTTCCAGAGACTCGGCCGACCCGTGGATGGTCTACCACGAAGGCTATTACTACTTCACGGCGACGCTCGAACCCGACGGCGGCATCTGGGTCTGGAAGTCGCGCACGCTCGCGGGCCTCGACGCTGGCACAAAAATCAAAGTCCACACGCCCGAAGCCAGAGAACGCTCAAAGCAGATTTGGGCTCCCGAGCTGCACTTCATCAACAATCGCTGGTACATCTACTACACGGCTTCCGACGGCGTGGACGAGAACCACCGGCTCTACGTTTTAGAGAGCAAGGGCCGCGACCCGCTCGGCCCCTACACGTTTAAGGCGCGCGTCTTCGACCCCAAACACGACGGCTGGGCTCTAGACCCTAGCGTCTTTCGCGCGCCAGGCACCCGCCTCTACCTGCTCTGGGTCGCGCACGTTCCTGGCAACGGCAACGGCATACGCATCGCGCCGATGAGCAACCCCTGGACCGTGTCCGGCGAGAGCGCGCTCATAGCGCAGGCCGATTACGATTGGGAGCGCGTGCGCTACCCCATCAACGAAGGCCCCGTCGTGCTCAGGCGCGCGGGCCGCCTCTTCCTCATCTATTCCGCGAGCGACACGGGCACGCCAGACTACTCGCTCGGGATGTTGACTCACACAGGCGGCGACCTGCTGGACGCTAAGAGTTGGAAGAAGTCGCCCGCCCCTGTCTTCAGCCGCTACTCTGGCGCGGACGGCAACGTCTACGGGCCAGGCCACAACGGCTTCTTCAAATCGCTGGACGGCACGGAGGACTGGGTCATCTACCACGGCAAGGAGACGAGCGAATACACGTACCGCGGGAGGACGACGCGCGCGCAGAAGCTCACCTGGCGCGCAGACGGCACACCAGACTTCGGCCGTCCCGTCCCGCGCGGCGTACCTCTACGCGCCCCTTCCGGTGAAGGAAGGGTGCAGCCGTCCCGCAAGCGGAGACGCTAACTCTTACTTCAAATCGGGAATGCGATTCAGCGCGGCTTCGTCAACCTTTTTGAGCGACAGCCTCTCGGCCAACCAGCGTGTACGCTCCACACGCGCCACCTTGTCGAGCGCGTGGCCGGCGTCGTAAAAGGCCAGTTTTTTCGGCTGCGCGAACAGGTCGTAGAAGCGGCGTGCCCATTTTTCAGGGATCGGGTCGTCCCTGCGGCCAAACTGTAGGAAGACGGCGGCCGGCGCGCTGTGCCCGACGAAGTGAACGGGGTCGCCGTAGGCGTACTTGCGGAAGAAGGCGCGGAGCGTTTCCTCGCCGACTCTCTCGCGCAGCTTCTGCATCGCCGGGTTCTCCGGGTCGAAGACATACTCCTCGTCGCTGAAGCCGCCGGCCATGAACACGAACGAATTGATTCTCTTCTCCACGGCCGACAGCACGCCGCCGACTTGCGCGTCATAACTGTGGCCGACGTAGGCTATGCGCTGCGGGTCAACGTCGCGGCGCGCGGCCAGCATGTCAATCCCGCGGCGGAAGTCAATCACCTGCTGGCGTGAGGCTTCGACGCTCTGCACCTGTGCGCGCACCTCGTCCTTATCTTCGACGAACCCCGGTCGTACGAGCGGGGCGTCAATCAGCAGGGAGATTGCGCCGGAGCGCGCCAGCACGACCGCCTCATCCAGAAACTCGCGCCGGTTGGCGAGCGGCGAGCCGGCCATCATCCAGTGGCCGAAGAGGACGGCCGCGAAGGGGCCGCGCCCGCCGGGGACGACGAGATAGGCCGGGACGCGCCCACCGCGCGGGCTCGCGTAGGTCAGGTCAACGACGGTCACGCCGCCCTCGCGCTTGCGGCCGACCTCGCGCACGTCCAGCGGAGCCTTGTCGTCGTAATCGTACTCACGAACCAACTCTTCAAACCGCGGCCGGCCCTCCTGTCCGGCGGCCACGCCGCAGAGCAGAAGCAACAGGCAGCAGCAAAGCAGGGCAACTCTCATAACTTCCTCCCGGACTGGCTTACTTGATAAGGGCGACGCTGAAGGGGAAGAGCTGCGCGGTCATGATTCTCTCCTTCACGGCGTCATCTTCCTCCATCATCTTTTGAGCTTCAGCCTCAGAATTTGCCTCAATAATCACTACTCCAAATTGGCTTGGGTCTGATTCGTTCAAGGTTCTTCCGGCCAGAATAACTTTGCCCTCTTTATGTAATTGTTGCAGCCTGCGGAAATGCCTCCCGACGATCTCGCCGTCCTCTTTCGTCCAATTCTTCTCGTCCAGTAGTCTGGGGATTAGCTTCAGGACATAGATGAACTGCTTTTTTTTATCTGTCTTCTGCGACTCTTGCGAGATGACCGCGCCGCAAAAGAAAAGCGTAACGAGCAGGATGGAAAGAAGCTTTTTCATGTTCGCCTCCAAGGATAGATTGAGTAGTTGATATTTAATGCGGGCCTTAATGCTCTAAAGAGAATCAAGAAAACCGTCAAAGATGCTTTCTATATCTCGCGAGCCATGCAACACACGCAGAATCTCAACACCATCATCGAAAGGCTGATAGAAGATAAAATAATCCCTGACGATGAAGCTGCGTAGATTAACCAGCAGCCTGGATTGCTCTCGCCCCATGTGTGGATGGTCGCGTAGGAGTGCAAATTTGCCCGTTATATCTTTGACGAGTTTATTCGCCGCTTCCCTGTTGTGCTCGGCGACGTATGCCCAAATCTTTCGCAAGTCTTCCTCGGCGGCAGCAGCGACTTTGACCGTAGGCATCACTGTCCCCTTGAAGCATCTTGTCTTTGCTGCCCCTGCCTGATGATTTCCTCGGATAAGGCTTCAAGTTCAGCGTCAGTCTGGTATTCAGCAAAGTGTCCTTGCCTGACATCTTCAACGCCACGCATTATCTCCCCGCGCAGAGCTTCCATCCCTTTCTCCTGCGCTTTGAGCAACCGCAGACTCGCCATAATCACCTCATCGGCAGTCTTATATTCCCCGCTTTTGACCTTTTCATTTATCAATTCTTCAAGTTCATCCGTTAGCGTGATAGTCATTGATTTACCTCGCGAAAGTCAGAGTTAAACCCCAATTTTTGTGGCGACCATTCGGCACATCCTTGGCTGACGGGAAATCCCAGCTTCATCATGGTAGCAGTTGTGATGACAACTTACACAGACAAGAAGTAGGTTGGACGTACGATTATCGCTGTTAACTCCATTTCGATGATGAGCATCCCAGCCACAGCCAACGTGAGACAAAGAGCGTTTACAGCAAGGACAATAGCCGCTCTGCCTTGCCCATGCTATATCAATCTGGTCATCGTCAAAATTTCTACGGCTCATATAAACCTCCTTCTGAAAATGAAACAGGCGCTCAACTCACCACGAGCCGAGCGCCTAACGAACTTTCTGAGCCTGAGACTTTGTTTCGCTTACTTTCGTCTGCGCCCGCGCGTGTCTTCGCCGGGGTGGCTGAACTGGGCGTAGGCGACGCGGAAGAGTTCCGAGAGGGCTTTGGCCGTCTCGGGGGTGAGGCTGCGGTCGGCGCGCAGGTGCGCCTCGACGATCTCGGGCGTGGACTCCTGCGGGAAGTAGACGACCGCGCGCTCCTCGTTGCTCTCCGTGTCGCGGCCGCTCATGATGCGCTCGACGGGGACGTTGAGCCAGGCCGTCAGCCGCGCGATGTTGTCCGCGTCGGGCTTGCCCGTGCCGTTCTCTATGCGCGAGAGCGTCGAGGCCGAAACGCCTGTTTCATCGGCCACGTCACGCAGACTCAAGCCCATCTCCTCACGCTTGCGGCGGATCGCCCGCCCCAATTCGACCGTGTTCACCAAACTTTTTCCACCAGATTGCGCCATTTTTGGCCTCCTTCTGGCGCGTGTCCCTGCTTTGAGGCAGGCCCCCGCGCCCTAACACGCCTAGAACATAGCACAGGAAAATTTTAGTTGCAAGACTTTGTTTTATACTTGCAACAACCACGGAACAATGGTACACTGTTTCACGTATGAAACAGCAGGTCGTGACAACCTGTGAGAGAAGAGGGACAAGGGTCGTGAGTCAAGAGTACATCTGGGAGACGTTCGATAGCCTGTTCAAGACGGTACACCGGCAGGGGCGGCGCGTGGAGGAGTTGGAAGCGCGCATCGTTGACCTGGAGCGCCGGCTGAATGAGAAGGCCGAGCAGCAGTCTACTAAGACCCCTTATGAGATGCCCGCCGAGCGCGCGGCCTAAGAATTTTTGGAGGGAGTGAGAGCAATGTCAAACACGGCAGTGGCAACCGACCGGAAAGCGATCATGCGCGACAAGCGCGCGCAGGGCATCGCCGCGATGGGGCTGGTGACGCGCGAGGGCGACCGTTTCCGCGTGGCGACCCCGACTTTGCGCGGGCGTACCTCTAAGTATGAGGTCTGGCGCGACGAAGTGGGCCGCGTGCGCTGCTCTTGCCTCGAATTCGAGGAGGCGGCCTCCGAAGACCCCTCGTTCCGCTGCGAGCACATTCTCGCGGTCAAGCATTCGCTTCTGGCTAAAAATACGGAAGCGGTAACCAAGCAGCAGCCGTCGCAGCCCGCCGCCACGGTGGCGGCAGCGCCGGCCGCTCAGCCCAACAAAGACGCAAACGCATCCGAGGAGTCCGGCACGTCTCGCAAAGTCGCGAAAGCGCGCGTGGTCGAGGCCGTTGGCTCCGAACGAGAGCTGAACGAGGCGGAAGAGAAAGTGGAGGCGCAAGCCCCAGTCTCCAACGTCCGTTCGCTTGCGAAACACACAAACACCGAGGAGCAAGAGATGAACAAGAAGCAAGACAAAATCGCTATCGCACAGGCCATAGAGAACGAGGAGCTGGCGCTGACGGCCGAGCCGGTCGCGCCCGTCGTCCCCTTAGCCTTCACGAACACCCTGCGCGCGCTCAAGCAGCAGGTTGACCCGAACGTCATCAAGACCCGCGAGGGCTGGAAGGACCGCCAGGGCAACACGCACATGGTCGAGTACGTCGAGTGGCACACCGTCGCCGACATCCTGGATCGCGTCGCGCCGACCTGGCAGCACGCCGTCCGCAACGTCGCACAGATCGGCGAGATGGTCGCAGTCACCTGCGCCATCACGATTGACGGCGTCACGCGCGAGGGCGTCGGGACCGGCACGGCCGACTCCGAGATGGGCATCAAGAAGGCAGAGCACGACGCCTTGAAGCGTGCGGCCGTCAAGTTCGGCATCGCGCGCGAGCTGTACCAGCGCGAGAGCGAGGTCATCGAGAAGGAAGGCGCGGCCGAGCCGCAGGCTTTCCCGCGCGACCCGCTCGCCAAGTCGATGGCCGATCTGGTGACGCCCAAGCAGCTCGGCATGATCCGCGCGCTGGCCCGCGAGGCCGGCGTGGACGTTGAGGAAGAGTGCCAGTCGGTGCTCCGCTGCAAGACGGATGAACTGTCGAAGCGCGCTGCCAGTAGCTTCATAGACCATCTGAAAGGCTTGCAGCAGGAGGCCGCCGGCGGGATGCGCCGCGCGAGCTAAGGAACAGTTGTCAGCAGTCAGTGGTCGGTGGTCAGTTAAAGACCAAAAACTGACTACTGACCACCGACCACTGACCGCTGCTTTCGGGGAGGTACAAGGGAAATGACTACGGAAGAGATGATTGAGCAGCACGCGCGGCCTTTGACGATGGAGCTGGATTTCGCGGACGAGCCGCGGACGGAAACGCGCACGGAGCCGGGCGACGAGACAATTAACACCGAAGAGCCCCGCTCCAAGAAGGAGCAGATCATCGCGTACTACCAGAGCGGCGTGACGGACATCGCGCAGATCGTTCGTCGCGTGGGCGCGCGGCCGTCCTACGTCGCGCAGGTTCTACAGGGCGCGGGGCTGCTTACTGGTTACTTCGACCTTTACACGACGACGGCGCGCGAGCAGAACGTCTACACACGCTTCTTCCGCAACGTGCTGTCGTTCAAAACCGTTGAGACGGCGAAAGAGTCAGTCCGCAGGATTGACCGCCTCTACAACTACTTCGAGCGCCTGGGCGACCGCGCCGGCCAGCACCAGGCGATGGTCCTGGCCCTGACGGGCAAGAACCGCGCGCGCTGGAGCGGCAAGCAGGAAGAGTCCGAGATTTTCAACGAATGGCTCGCCACGCACTAAGAGCCGAGTGATTTATCAAAGGGTGACACATTAGTCCCTCGCAAAAAGTACGAGCAATGGGTGGGTTGAAAAGGTGAGTTAGTCTGAGGGACTACGACTCACCTTTTCGTTTTCCGGCAGTCCTCGCTGTCCAACTTACCTCGCCTGGCCCGGCCCTTCTTCGGAGGGTCGAGGTCTGAGACAGAAGATTTCTGTCGTTATAGGTTTTCCAAACTTCAAACTTTTCAGAGGAGAAAACTATGTCAGAACAGACCGCAACCGCGAGCGCCGAGACGACGCAAGGTGAGAACCCCTACCCGCACGGCTCGATTTGCTGGACGGAGCTGGCGACTCATGACGCCGAGGCCGCGAAGAAGTTTTACGGCGAGCTGCTCGGCTGGAAGCTCGAAACGAGCCAGGCGGCCGGCATGAACTACACAGAGATCGTCGTCGGCGACAAGCACGTCGGGGGCATCTACCAGTTGGACAAAGAGTGCGAGCAGCAGGCGAACGCGCCTACGCGCTGGATGTCTTACGTCGCGGTTGACGACGTGGACGCGGCGGCCAAGCGCACCGAAGAACTCGGCGGCAAGGTCGTCATGCAGCCGATGGACATCCCCAACGTCGGCCGCTTCTGCATCATCAGCGACCCGACGGGCGCGACCATCTCGCTCATCAAGCTCGGCGGCTGAGGTCCGACTCCTTTCGCTCCTGGCTAGTTCATCTCCCGAACGTGCTTTCAACTTTCTGTGCGGCGCAGACACCCTGCGCCGCACACGAAAACTTGACGCGGAAAGGAGCGCCGAGATGAAAAACCGTTTCGCCCTGTTGTTCGCCTTTTCCTTCCTCGCCCTTTCGATTCTGACCACGCTGGCCTCGCGGGGTCGCTCCGCCGATTCGCCGCAATCAGTCGCCGCGCAGATCATCGCCCGCGAGAAGGCTTCCGTGGACGCCTGGGGTTCGCAAGGACTAGGCGTTCTTCGCAGACTTTATGACCGACGACGCCACCTACTTCAGCCCCATGGAAGCATCCTCACCTTCCACCCCCTGTCTGAGTAGGTTTGGCTTCGCGCGGGCCTTTGTGGTATTTCTAACCGCGAAAAATAGGTGGCACAGAATGAAGTCAAGGGGGGAACAGGGGGATGCCAGCCAGGAACGAAGACTTGCACGGCAACGTGCCGGACAAGGCCGAAGTCGCGCTGCTGCTGATTGACGTCATCAACGACCTGGAGTTCGAGGGCGGTGATGAACTGCTCAAGCACGCGCTCCCGATGGCCGAAAAGATCGCCGCGCTCAAGCGGCGCGCCAAGCGGGCCGAAATTCCTGTCATCTACGTCAACGACAACTTCGGCAAGTGGCAGTCCGACTTCCAGAAAATCCTCAAACACTGCCTTGAAGACGATGTCCGCGGCCAGCGGGTCGTCGAACTTCTCAAACCAGACGAGGACGACTACTTCGTTCTCAAGCCCAAGCACTCAGGCTTCTTCTCCACCACGCTCGACACGCTGCTCGAATATCTGCGGGCAAAGACCCTTATTCTGACGGGCATGGCCGCCAACATCTGCGTGCTGTTCACGGCCAACGACGCCTACATGCGCGACTTCGGCCTCGTCATCCCCCGCGACTGCGTCGCCTCCAACATAGCCGAAGAGAACGAACACGCCCTCAAGCTGATGGAGCAGGTGCTCAAGGCAGACACAACGCCTTCGGAGGAGCTAGACCTCGAAGAGTTGAAACGCGCGTCGCCGGGTGAGACTGAAGCCAAAGACCCGCAGCCCGCGACGGCGCAGTTCGCCCAAAAAGATTAACGGCCCCCGCGTCGTAAGCCCGCAACAAATCCCCGGACAGGAGAGTCTCATGCGTCGCATCCTTCGTGAAAACGGCCTCTCGATTGTCATGTTCACGTTCTTTTTAATCTTCCTCGTCGGCCAGACCTTCACGGGGCACAAGGAGTACAACGACGACCAGCAGGAGCACGGGCAGCCGGCCGTCAGCTTCGGCCAGTACCTGGGGACCGGCCACTTCCTTGAGGCCACGATGGAGAACTGGGAGTCTGAGTTTTTGCAGATGGCGGCCTACGTCATCCTGACAGTATTCCTCTACCAGAAGGGTTCGTCCGAATCGAAGAAGCTGGACGAAGAGGAGCCCGTGGACCGCGACCCGCGCAAGTTCCGCAATAAAAAGGATGCTCCTTGGCCTGTGCGTAAAGGCGGCTTCATCCTGACACTCTACGAGAACTCCCTCTTCCTGACCTTTGTGCTGCTTTTTCTTCTCTCGCTCTGGCTCCACGCCGTTGGCGGTGTGAGAGTCTACAACGAAGAGCAGGCGGAGCACGGCGGGCAACTGCTCTCTTCCGCCGCGCAGTACATCGGCACGTCGCGCTTCTGGTTCGAGTCCTTCCAAAACTGGCAGAGCGAATTCCTGGCGATGTTCTCGATGGTCGTCCTCTCCATCTTCCTGCGCCAAAAAGGCTCGCCCGAATCGAAACCCGTAGACGCAGCCCACAGCGAGACGGAAGACTGAGGGAAGGCAAAAGACAAAAGGGAGGATGAGAGCCGCGCTCTCATCCTCCCTTTTGCTTTTTACCTATTATTTACTTTTGCCTTACTCCGGCTGTGTCCTGCGGCTCATGGCGGCCATGGCCAGCTCGCGGGCCTTGGGCATGACGTCGAGGGCCTTGGCGACCTGCGGGTCGTCTGCGACGAGCACCTGATCGGCCGTCACGCGCCCGTAAGCCGCGGTGACGATGTTGTAGCGCAGCTCCAGCTCTATGAACTGCTTGTTGCGGTCTATCTGCTGCGCCGTCATCTTCCACGACGGGTCTTTCGCGACGAAATCCTTGAAGGCTTTGAAGAGGTCTTCCGTCACCTTGTAGTCGGCCGCTTCGAGCCTCTTCTCGAAGTCAATCCCGCGCTGCACCTTGTAGTTGTCGAAGCCCGTGATGCGGCCGTTGATCAGCTCGCGCGTGAAGGCGAAGATCGGGTTGCGCATCCGCGCCTGCGCCGGCTGAATGGTGCGCGCCTTGATCGCCTCGTCCGGCGAGATGCCGCCGCCGCCGTAAACCTCGCGCCCCGTGTCGGTCTTGCTCGCGGGGCCGGCCGGCTTGGCCGCCTCTTCCTTCTGCTCGTTGGCCAGTGTGCCGCCGCGCGTGTAGTAGTCGTAGAAGCCGCCGTTCGAGTAGTCGCGCTGAATCAGGCGGCCCGAAGGCGTGTAGTATTTGGCGGTCGTCAGGGTCAGGCCCGTGCCGTACTCCATCGGGAAGATGCCCTGGACGAGCCCCTTGCCGAAGCTGGTCTGGCCGACGATGAGCGCGCGGTCGTGGTCCTGCATCGCGCCGGCGACGATCTCGGAGGCCGAGGCCGTGTTGCCGTTCACCAGAATGACGAGCGGCACGGGGTCCGGGTTGCGGTTGCTGGACTCGTAAGACTTGTCGCCGAGCCCGTTCCGGCCCTTCTGCGTCAGGATGGTCTGGCCGCGCTGCAAGAACTTCTCGGAGACGCGAATCGCCTGGTCCAGGAACCCGCCGGGGTTGTTCCTCAAATCGAGCACGAGGAACTGCATCCCCTGAGCGTGCAGGTCGTCGAGCGCCGTCTGAAGCTCGTCGGCCGTCGTGTAGTTGAAGCCCTGCGTCATGCCGATGTAGCCGACGCCGGGGCGCAGCATGTAGGCGTCAGGGATGGAGGGCTGCGGGACGGCGTCGCGCGTGATCTCGACCGTCTCATCCTTGAGGTTTGCGGCGCGCTGGACAGTGACCTTGACGGTCGAGCCGCGCGGGCCGCGAATCTTGTCTCTCACCTCGGACGAGAATTTCCCAGCCATGCTCTCGCCGTCCACGGCCACGATCTTGTCGCCGTAGCGCAGGCCCGCGCGGGCCGCAGGGCTACGGTCGAACGTCGCCATGATGTAGGTGTCGGTCTTGTCCCCGATGGTCTGGTTCTGGATCGAGGCCCCTATGCCGTAATACTCGGAGCGCTGGTCCGTCTTCAGCTCGTCGAACTCTTCGCGGTCGTAGTAGTTCGAGTGCGGGTCAAGCGACCTGAGCATCCCGATGATGGAGGACTTGAAGACGGTGTTGTATTCGAGCTTGTTGCCGTCTATGTAGTTCTCCTGGATGATGGTCAGGGCCTCGGAGAAGTCCTGCTCGACGCCGGTGGCGGCTTCAGACATGACGCGTGGCGCGCGCATCCCGCGACGGGCGGCGGGCCTCGTGGTCGTGGTGGGCTCTCCCGCCTGCGACTGGCGCTGCTGCTGCGCGGAGACGAAGACCGGGACGATTAAGCCGATGATGAGTAAAGCGACCAGGGCGAGAGAAAATCTGTTCTTCACTGCTTGCAAAGCCTCTTGTTAAGAATCCTGGCAGTCCGGGCGCCCAAAGGAATGGCACGCCAATGTCATACGTGCGACAGGCCGAGCGTGTTCGGCTTTTTGCATAGTACACGGATGCGCGCGGCGCGGGCAAGGTTGCGCGCGCCGTGGCGGCCTTCTTTTCCGCCGATGGCCCATTTCGGGATGGCCGGGCGGGATTTTCTTCGTGCTAAAGGGGCGGCGCGCGTCGTACAATAGCGCGCCCTGAAATTCCCAGAATCGCGCGGTCGTTATCGGGTTGATGCCGCATGGCGCAGTCCAAATCCAGACAAAGCCTGAACAGCGCGCTCCTGAATTTGTGGGAGCCGATCACACCCGACGCCGTCTGGCAGGGACGCTCGGGCCGCGGCGTGCGCGTCGGCGTCGTGGACAGCGGGATTGACACCACGCACCCTGACTTGAAGGGCAAGGTGACCGCTTCGGTTGAGGCGGCGGTCGAAGGGGGTCGCATCACGTTCCGGCCTTCGGAGACGGGCGACGCGGCGGGGCACGGCACGGCCTGCGCCGGCATCATCACCTCGGTCGCGCCCGACGCGGAGCTGTACAGCATCAAGGTCCTCGGCGCGAACGCCTCCGGCTCAGGCGAGATGTTTTTGGCCGGCCTGGACTACGCCATCCGCCAGCGGATGCAGGTCATCAACCTCTCTCTGGGGACGACCAAGCCGCAGTACCACGGGCCGCTGCACGACCTTCTGGACAAGGCGTACCACGTCGGCTGCATCGTCGTCGCGGCCGCTAACAATTTGCCGCAGCCGAGCTTCCCTTCCGTCTTCTCTTCCTCGCTCGTCTCGGTCGTCAAGGACGAGCGACAGGACCCTTTCAACTTCGGCTACCGCTACGGCGAGGTGATAGAGATCGTCGCGCCGGGCGTGCAGGTCAGAACCACCTGGCCCGGCGGCGGCTATCGCCAACTGACCGGCAACAGCTTTGCCTGCCCACACGTCGTCGGCATCATCGCCCGTATCATCGAAGCCTACCCGGACCTGACGCCCTTCCAGGTCAAAACCATCCTCTACGCAATCGCAAAACAGAATACAGAAGTCAGGAGTCCGAAGTCAGAATGAAAGGCCGAGAACCGTTCTTCTGTCTTTCTTTTATTCTGACTTCTGACTCCTGACTTCTGACTCCTGCTTGACCGCTTCTTCTTCAGTCTCGAAGACCTCGAAGGCTTTGAGGAGGTTGGTCATCTTCATCAGGCCGCGGATGGGCTGGGGGACGGCGGCGAGCCTGAGCGCGGCGTCGTGGCGGGCGGCCGTGACGAGGCAGGTCACCAACTCGCCCAGGCCGGCGCTGTCGGCGCGTCTGCACTGCGCCAGGTTGACGACGACGAGGCGGCGGCCCGCTTCGAGCTGCTCGTGAACTTTTGTCAGCAACAGCTCGTGGCCCCCGGCGACCGTCAGCTCGCCGGCCACGTCCAGCGCCACGCCGCCTTCCAACTCGCGCTCGTGGATTTCGAGTTTACCGTTGGGCATGTAATGATTCTCCGTAGGTTTCGGCCCAGTTCGCGAGGAAGAAAGAGAACACCTGAAGTACGAAGAAACGCGCCGGAAGAGATTTGCGCGGGCCGCAATCCTTGACTGGCGGTTCCGCCGCTCCCTAGAATGCCCACAGTTTAGCAAAGGAGTTTAAGAGACGATGAGTAATTACGACGACGCCCCCGGCCGCAACCCGCAGGCGCTGGAGCCCATAGACGACCTGATGGCCTCCGAGGACGAGCCCGAAGGGCAGCACCAGACGGGACGCCATACCTCTTCCGTGCGCGAGATCGCCTCGCGCATCCCTGAATCCTTAAGCGCCATCGGCCGCGACATCAGCCGCACGATTGAGCGCGCCATCTCGGCCAAGGACGATTACGTCGTCGCCGTCAAAGTCTCGCACGAGGCGCAGGACAAACTCGAACAACTCGTGCAGGCGGGAGTCTTCCGCAACCGCGCGGAGGCCGCGGCCTACCTGATTGACGAGGGCATTAAGACGCAGACGGCGCTTTTTGACCGCGTGCAACAGAAGCTGGCCGAGATCGAACGCCTGCGCGCGGAGCTGCGCGGGATGATTATCGAAAAGCCTGGGCAGGAATAAAAAAGCCGCCCGGCGCGAGGCTTTTTCACGCCGGGCGGAAACACAGGAGGAATCGAACGTTACCCCGCCGCTTTTCCCTCGGCGGCTCTCTTCAGGGGTAACCTTGCCAAACCCTCAGATGCCCGGCCCCTCACCTGCGGTTGCTTTCCTCCAATAGCCCCGTCAGGGGCGGCCGAAAATAGCCCAGCACTTCAGTGCTGGGTTAAGGTGTGAAAAACATTTGAGTCCCGTAGGGACGACCGAACTGTTCGGCCGTCCCTACGGGACTCGGTCATTATTACCACGCCATTCCCAGCTGAAGTGCTGGGCTATTTTCGAATGTCCCTCCGGGACAAATCACCGATCATACTGCAAGACGATTCCGCCGCCGCCGACGGCCCAGCCCTTCTTTTTGTCCATGAAGAGAGCGTAGAAGTTGTTCTTCGTACGGGTTTCCTGCTGAATCCAGGTGCGGCCACTGTCGTCCGAGCGCAGGATGACGCCGCCGCGCCCGACGAGCCAGCCAGCGTTTTCGTCCGGGAACTCGACGCTCAGGAACGTGGCGCGCACAGGGGCCTCTATGGCCGTCCACGTCACGCCGCCGTCCCCCGTCCGCAGGATCGTGGCGCGCTCGCCGACGGCCCAGCCCAACCGCTCGTTGCGGAAGTCAACGTGGTAGAGCGTCGCCTTCGTGTTCGAGGCTTGCTCCATCCAGCTCTCTCCGCCGTCTTCGGTGTGCAGAATTGTGCCACCGACGCCGACGATCCAGCCGCGCTTCTCGTCCGCGAAGTCCAGGTGAATCAACTCCTGCTTGGTCGGGACGCGCAGGCGCTGCCAGGACTTGCCCGCGTCGTTGGTGTAGATGACCAGGCTGTCAACGACCACGCCGTCGTCGTTGCTGATGGAGCCGACGACCCAGCCGCGCTTCTTGCCGGAGAAGCGGACGCTGTAAAGCTCTGGCGTCGCGCCGCCGAAGTCCGTGGCGAAGTAGCGGCGGAGTTCGCGCCACGACTGCCCGCCGTCCTCGGACTGGAAGATGCTGTTGCCGGCCAGCAGGTAGCCGTCATCCTTGTTGCGGAAGTAGATGTCGTTGACGGCGTCCTTCGTCTCTATGTTCTGCCGCGCCCAGGTCAGGCCGCCGTCCGTGGTACGGCTGACGAAGCCCCCGTCGCCGGCCACCCACCCGCGTTTCTGGTCCGCGAAATAGACGGCGTTCAAATCACTCGCGCCGGGGCTGCTGCCGACAGCCGCCCAGCCCTGCTGTGCCTGCGCGGCCGTGACGCCGAGAAGCACGAGCGCAAGCATCGCGCCTGCCTTGCGTAGCAAACTTTTCGTGGGGGCGTATCTCATCAAATCAAAAAAACTCCGACCGCTGAAGAGACTCTACGACTCACGCCTTTTGCGCCTTTGCGCCTACGGCGTGAGACAAATTAAATATCTCACGCGAAGGCGCTAAGGCGCAAAGAAAAGTTGTCAGTGGCCAGTAGTCAGTGGTCAGTTAAAGACAACTGATTTCCAACTGGCCACTGACCACTGACTTCTGACCACTGCTTTTCAGTTGACGCGGTAGACGCGCCCCTCGTAGACGACGATGACGCGCTCGCCGAGGGCGAAGAACTCGGCCAGGCGCGGCAGCCGTTGGAGGACGGCGAAATACTCGTCGCTGCTGAACGTGAGCTTCGTCTCAGGCTTGCCCGCTTCCGGCTTGAACTCCGCGTCCGTCCACACGCCATCACGCAGGTAGAAGGTCTTGGAGCCCACGTTGCGCACGGCCGCCGAAGACGTGTCCTTGTCGTCGCCGGTGATGGTCACGACCTCCTGCTGCGCGCGTGCGCGCTTGCTCTCCTCGACGGCCACTTGGCCCGTGCTGGCCTTCGCGGCAGCCTCTCTCTCCTTCGGCGCGGCCAACCCGCCGCCGCCGAAAGAACCCGACGGAGCGCGATTCGCGGTCGGGCGGCCGCGCCCCTCGTCGCGCCGTGTACCGCTCGTCACGGGCTGCGCGGTCGTGGCGTCTGTGACGACGGCGTTCGGTTCGAGCGCGAGGTAGGAGGTGTAGGGCGTGACGATGCCGTAGCGCGTGCCGAGGTCAACGATCTCGTCGCGCAGCTCCTTCTGCTCGCCGTTGGTGCGAATCTGCTCCATCAGCCAGCCGACGCGTCGCGTCGCCCACAGTCGTGGCAGGAAGTCGTTCTCCTCCTCGCGCAGCGGGAAACTCAGGTTGTCGAAGCTGTAAGTCCGCGCGGTGCTCCCGGTCTTGCCCCGCAGGCTCACGGCCACGCGGCGCAAGTCGGCCTCGTTGCGATAGCGGCCGATGAGCGTGATCTGCGTCCCCTTGAAGAGGTCCGGCAGGCTGCGCGGGTAGACGAGGTCCGTCTCGACTCCGCCCAGGTTGAGCGCGAGGTCCGTCAGGACCGGGTAGTTGATCTTGGCGAAGAAGTTCGAGACTTTAATCTCCAGATTCTCTTTGGGCTCGACGTAGTCGGCCACGCCGCCGTTCTCCGCGGCGAGCTTATCGAGGAGCGACGTGTTCACGTCGTAGCCGACGCCGAAGGTGAAAAGTCGCAGACCCGCGACGCGCGCGCCACGCGTGTTCTCGATGATGCGGTTGACGTTGGTCTCGCCGACGGTCGGCAGGCCGTCCGTCATGAAGACCAGCAGCTTCGGACGCTCGCTCGTTCTAAACTGCTTGAGCGCGGCGAGCAACGAGTCGTTGATGTTGGTGCCGCCCGTGGCCTTCAGCTTGCCGACGAAGTCAGCGCCGCGTTGCCGCCCGGCGGCGTCCGCCTGAATCATCTCGCGCTCCATCAAACGCTCTTCGCCCGCGAACGAGATGACGTTGAAGCGATCGGTGTCGCGCAAACTCTTGACGCCGAACAGCAGCGCCGCGCGCGCCTTCTCCATCTTGCCCTCGTCGTTCATGGAGCCCGACGTGTCCAGGACAAAGACGATGTCCTTGGCCGCGTACTCCGTCTCTGTCCACTCGTCTTTCGGCGAGAGCATCATCAGGAAGTAGCCGTCCTTGCCGGGTTCGCGGTGCGTCAGGAGCGAGAGGCCAAAGTCCTCGCGCGAGATGGTGTAGAAGAGCTGGAAGTCCTGCGGCTCGCGGCCCGGCCGCGACTCGAAGGAGAGGCGGGCGCTGCGCGACCCGTGGTGCGCCAGGTCAATCTCGTGGCTAGGGCTGTAGACGTTGCGCACGGGCTCCTTGCCGTCGATCTCGACGCGGCCCGAAACCAGCCCGATCTCCGCGAGGTTGCGGCCGGTGCCGAGCGGGTAGCGATATGAAACTGTGCCAGATTCGGCCTTGAGCACCTGCGTGTAGGTCAGCTCCAGCTTCTTGTCCGAGTGCGCCGGGATGGGGAAGATGCTCGCCTGGAAGAGGTCTTTGCCAGCATACTCCAACAGGCCGGGGTCGCGCTGGCGGCGCACTATCTCGTCGTAAATGCGGCGCGCCTCCTCGCGCGAGCGCACCTCGCCGACGAGCTTGCGGTCGCCGTCCCAGATGGCGAACTCGACGATGGAGGCCGTCTCCGGGATGGGGAAGAGGTACGTGCCTTCGAGGACGGCGTTGGTGTCGTTGCGGAAGACCTGCTCGACGTGCGTGGTGGCGATCTGGCCAGCGATTTTGGTGTCGATTTTGATGGATTTAACGGGCAGGGCGCGAGGGAGGGTGACGGGCTGCGGGGGCGTGGGGCAACGCCGGCACGGCCCAGGTACGATCACGCCCTGCGCCGAAGCGACGGCCGCCCCCGCCGCGAGCAATAAAATAAAGCCGAGGCAGGCGAAAACTGTTCTGTGACGCATAACACTCTCCTTCTGAAGGCTCCAGATGCGCGGGATAGTCCCGGCGCTTTAGCTTGAAGAACGCCTGGGCGGGGTTTTCTTGCAGAGCTTATAGCGACTCGCAGCCGGGCGCAACCAAGTTAGTACCGCCTGCCGTACTGACTTGGTTGCGGACTCGCTTCAATAAAGCTCGCGCAGGCGCTTGTAGCGGAGCGTGACGAAGGTGATAAAGCCGGCGATGATGATGCCGCCGGCGGCGAGCGTCGGCTGCGGGCCGAAGCGTTCGGCGGCGGCCCCGGCGATGAGGTTTCCGATGGGCATTGTGCCAATAAACGAGAGGATGAACATGCTCATCACGCGCCCGCGCATCTCGTCCGTGACCAGCTTCTGCAAGAGCGTGTTGATGACCGCCACGCAGCTAACGATGGCGAAGCCCATCAGGAAGAGGAAGGCGAGCGAGACAGCGAGCCGCGTCGAGTAGGCAAAGCCGACGACGCAGGCCGCAAACCCGAACGAGCCGCACAAGACAGACCAGCCCTTGTGCCTGAAGTCGCCCAGGTAGGCCAGCGCCAGCGCGCCGACGAACGCGCCCGCGCCCGAAAAGCCCATCAGCAAGGCGTTGCCGCTCTCGTCCAGATGAAAAACGTCGCGCGCGTAGACCGGAATCATGGAGAAGTAGGGCGCGCCGAAAAGACTCGTCATCCCCGATATCAGGAGCAGCATGAAGACCCGCCGCCGCCGGCGGACGTAGCGCAAGCCTTCGACCAGATCGCCTAAGACGGCCCTCGCGTCCCTGACCGAATGCGCCGGCGCGTTCACCTTCTTTTCATCAAAGCGCACCATCATCAGCGCAATGATGACGGCAACGAACGAGAGCGCGTTGGCGAAGAAGCACCCGGCCAGCCCCAACACCTTCAGCGCGACCCCTGCGA
The DNA here is from genome assembly GCA_963848875.1 of uncultured Acidobacteriota bacterium. Taxonomy (GTDB): domain Bacteria; phylum Acidobacteriota; class Blastocatellia; order Pyrinomonadales; family Pyrinomonadaceae; genus QHXM01. The sequence goes on along the minus strand of CAWKFJ010000003.1, from coordinate 21,180 downwards.
GGCTCGGGCCGACGACGCGCGAGAATTGAAACTGCGTGGAGTTAAGCGCGATGGCGTTCGCCAAATCTTCGCGGCCCACTAGGTCAATCGTGATCGCCTGGTAGGACGGGCCGGCGATGGCGAAGCAGCAGCCCGTGACGAACGAGAGCACCAGAATCATCCAGACGTGTACGACGCCCGTCACGATTAGCACGGCGAGCACGAACGCGGAGAGCCCCGCTCCGACCTGCGTGAAGAGGAGCAGCCGGCGGCGGTCAACTAGGTCCGCGAAGACGCCGGCCAGCAGCGTCAGCGCGAGCCCCGGCGCGGTGGACATGAAGGCGTCCACGCCGAGCCAGAACGGAGACTTGGTCAGGTCGTAGACGAGCCAGCTCTGCGCCACGGCCTGCATCCACGTCCCCGTGTTCGAGAGGAACGCGCCGGCCCAGAACAATTTGAAGTTGCGGTGCGAGAGCGCGCGGAACATTCCGCCAGCCGTCCCGACCTTTTCCACCCGTGCCGCCATGCCTGAGTTATGAGCCGTGAAGCCGGCCCCCAGAAAAAATCCTTGCCAAGATGCCCATTTTCACTTCTAATTCGCCCTCACGTTAGCACATCCCGTTCAGCCGTGACGAACCGGCGGGAGACGTTGAATGATTCGGGAGAAGTTAATCGAAAAGGGCGTCGGCCTCGACAAAGATTTTCGGATGCGCGGCACGGGCGAGGTCTCGCGCCTCGAAGCCCTGAGCGACGCCGTCTTCGGCTTCGCTATCACGCTCCTGGTCGTCTCGCTCGAAGTGCCGCAGACCTTCAACGAGTTGCTGGTCGTGATGCGCGGACTGGTAGCCTTCGCCATCAGCTTCGTCCTGCTCTTCGTCATCTGGCTCACGCAGTACAAGTTCTTCCGCCGTTACGGCCTCAACGACAACTTCACCATCTGGATCAACGCTCTACTGCTCTTCGTCGTCCTGTTCTACGTCTACCCGCTCAAGTTCCTCTGGACCTTTCTGGTCAACTACGTGCTCGGCTTCTCCAAGGGCGGCGGCGCGCCGCCCATCGAGGGCCACCAAATCCCGACCCTGCTCGCCATCTTCGGAGCCGGCTACGTCACCATCTCCCTCATCTTCGCGCTGCTCTACTACCACGCCTACCGCAAGCGCGCGCAACTGGATTTGAACGAGCTGGAGATTCACGACACATGGAACAACATCTCGGAGAACCTGCTGAACGTCATGATCGGGGTGCTCTCAATCTCCATCGCGCTCGTCATGAGGACCGGGCTCGCGGGGTTGATGTACTGGCTGATAGGCCCCGTGCAATACGTCAACGGCATGGTCATGGGCAAGCGCCGGAAGAGAATCGCGGAGCGCATGGAGGCCGAGGCGCGCGCCGACGCCCCTGCGTAAAGATTTCGGGGCCTACTCGCGCCGCCACGCGGAGAGCGGCGAGCCCGTCCCACCGCGCCGGCGCATGACGATTTCGGCGAGGATACTGAGCGCGACCTCCTGCGGCGAGACCGCGCCGATGTCCAGGCCGATGGGCGCGCGCACCTGTCGAAGGCGAGCCTCGTCTGCACCCGCCTCGCGCAGCCGTTCGAGGACGATGTTCGTCCGCCGCTTACTCCCAATCAGCCCGACGTAATCCGGCCCGGCGTCCATCACGGCCCGCATGCACTCCTCGTCCTCGTTGTGCCCGCGCGTGACGACCGCGACGGCGACGCCGCGCCCAGGGCGGACGTGCGCGCGCACGGCCTCGGCCCAGTCTTTGGCCAAGACCAGCTCGACATCCTCTTCCTGTGCGAAACGCTCGCGCGAGACGAAAGCGGCGCGGTCGTCAATCAGCGTGGCCTTGTAGCCTATGAAGTGAGCCAGACGCGCGAGCGCCTCGCCGACGTGGCCCGCGCCGCAAATGACGAGGCGCGGCTCAGGCTCTATGCGCTCGAACATGACGCGTGCGCCCGCAAGCGAGTCGGGCGCGCCGGGTAGCTCTTCGACCGTGAAAGTGCGCGCCTCGGCGCGTGAGTCTAGAAAGGGCTGCGCGTATGAAGCGACCGCTTCGTCGAGCCGGGCGTCGCCGAAGCCGCCGGTGCGCGCGCCCGCTTCGTCTATGAGCAGCTTGAGGCCGACGCCCGCGGGCGCGGCGACGAGCGTCGCGAGCGCGGCGATTGAGTTACGTTCGAGTGTGCGCGCGACCGCGCGCGCGATTGTTGCAGACTGTGTGGAAGGCTCTTGCATCCGCTCGGGGCAGAACCTACTTCACTTCCCGCTCTTTCCGCACGGGCTCCCTGGCCAGACCGAGCGCGCGGCGCAGGAGCCACATGGGGCCGACGATGAGGTAGGCCGGGTTCTTAAAGAACGCGGGCTGGTTGCCCTCTATGGCGTGGCCGACGAACTGGAAAATCCAGCCGATGACGAAGAGCGCGAGCGCCCACTTCCAGTTGAAGAAGAAGAGCGGAAGGCTCACCACGATCATCGGAATGCCGATGCTGTGGCAGAGCTTGTTCAAGGGGTGACGATGCTTCTCCTTGTAATTCTCCATGAAAGATGTCTGCATACTCACCTCCGAAAGAAGGGATGAGGGATGAAGGACGAGAGCTGTTATTTCATCCACCATCCCACACGTCTATGAAAATCTCCATCGTACCGCCGCAGACCATGCCCTCTTCGCTGGCCTCGTCGGCCGTCAGGCTGAAGCGGTGCAGGCCGGAGGAGCCGCCGCGCAGGGCCTCGCGCGCCTCGGCCCAGACTTCGGCCTCTATGCAGCCCCCGCCGACCGTTCCGGCCACCTCGCCGTTCTCGAAGAAGAGCATCTTCGCGCCGCGCCGCTGCGGCGTAGAGCCACGCGTGTGCGCCACGGTCGCCACCACCACGCGCTCGCCGCGCGCCGCGGCCTCACCAATCAACCGATAGACTTCGGCCTGAGCGATTGTTCCCATAATCTTAAGTCAGTGGTCAGTGGTCAGTGGTCGGTGGTCAGTTAAGAGCTAAAACCGTTTTTCTTTTAACTGACCACCGACCACTGACCACTGCTCTTACTGCGGGTTGTCCGGCGACGGCTCCGTGGTGGTCGTCGTCGTGGTCGTAGTGGTTCCGGTACCGTCAAAGTCGCTGCCGTCGGCCGTGTCGTCAGGCCGTGGCTCGGCGTCCTCTATGCGCTTGCGCAGGCGTTCCACTTCCGCGTCGGCCGTGACGATTGCAGACTCCAGGCGCAGCCGGTTCGCGCGGATGGTGTCGAGCTGGGCGCGCAGCAGGTTCTTCTCTGTCTCCAGGCCGCGGCGGCGCGCCTCGCGTGCGTCCTCTGGGCGCGTCGAGCCGTAGGGGGCCGCGACACGCTCTATGTTCTCCGGCCGGAGGTCGAACTCGATCTGCTCCAGCCGCGCCGTCAGGTTCGTCTCCTTCTCCTGCGCGCTGGCCAACTGCGCGCCCAGCCCTTCGGCGCGCTGCTCGGCGCGCGACAGGCGTTCGAGGTCAACGAGCGTGCGCTGCTGCTGCTCCATCTGGCTCAATTTTTCAGAGAGCTTCGTGACCTGCGTGGAGAGGTCGTTGACGGTGCGGCGCACCGTGTCTTCGTCCTCCTCCGCAGGCGTGGCGGCGCGGCGGCGCGTCGAGCGACGCGCGGGCGTCGTCGGAGCCACGCCGGCCTCTTCTTCGATTGCCTGCTGCTCGGCCGTGCTGATGATCTGCGGGTCCGCCGTGGACGGCGTCGGGGTGACGATGGGCTGCGTGGTGACGACGACGGGCCTGGTGGCGCGGCGCGAGCGGCGTGTCCGCTTACGCTGCGCGCCCGCCTCGTCGAAACAGAGGCCCACTACCAACAGAACCGCGAGCGCGAACGTCAAACGGCGAGCAAACTGGGAACGCATTGCTGAAACCTCCAACGCGATTTTCTGTACCTCAAGACTACCACTAAAGATGCGGCGGCGCACCCCCTGGTTTACACGCCCGAGGAAGGCAGAATGCAAAATTAAAAATTAAAAATGCAAAAGGAAGGCTGAAACCACATTAAATAAAAAGTGGTTCTCCGCCTCGATAATTTTGCATTTTTCATTTTTAATTTTGCATTCTTACTCATCCCGCCTGAATCTTGAAACTGATGTCCATGGCGCGGGCAGAGTGCGTGAGCGCGCCGATGCTGATGAGGTCTACGCCGGCCTCTGCGTAGGCGCGGACGTTCTCGATGGTGATGCCGCCGGAGGATTCGAGCGTGACGTGCGAGGCCAACTCGCGCGCGACTCCGACCATCCGCGCCGTCTCCTCCGGGCTCAGGTTGTCCAGCAACAGGATGTCCGCGCCGCTCTTCACGGCCTCGCGCAGGTCACGCTCGGTGGAGACCTCGACCTCTATCTTGTGCAGGTGGCCGACCGTTTCGCGCGCGCGCTCGACGGCCGCGCCGACGCCGCCGGCGAGCGCGATGTGGTTGTCTTTGATGAGCACGCCGTCGTCCAGGCCGAAGCGGTGGTTGCGCGCCCCGCCCGAAACCACCGCGTATTTTTCAAGCATCCGCAAGCCCGGCGTCGTCTTGCGCGTGTCCACGATCTGCGCGTTCGTCCCCTCTACGGCGCGGACGTAACGGCGCGTCAGCGTGGCGATGCCCGACAGGCGCTGAAGCAAGTTGAGCGCGACGCGCTCGCCCGCCAGGAGCACGTCCGCAAACCCGCTCGTGCGCGCGATGACTTTCCCTGCCTCGACCTCTTCGCCGTCGGAGGCGAAGGCTTCGAGCTGCTGCTGCGAGTCCAGGGTGGAGAAGACGGCCTCGGCGGCTTCGAGGCCGGCGACGACCATCGGCTCTTTGGCGAGGAAGCGGCCCCGCGCACGCGCGTTGCGCGCGACCGTCGCCTGCGTGGTGATGTCGCCGCGCCCCAGGTCTTCGCTGAGGAACGAGCCGATTTGCGAAAAGAGCGCGCCTTCGTCGAGCCAGTTCATTGTTTCAGGGCCTCCGCCATCTGTTGTAGCGCCGCCGAGCGCCGCGCGATGTCACTTAAACGCTCCCGCACCTCTGCGACCTTCTCGGCGGGCGCGCGCTCCGCGAACTGCGGGTTACTGAGTTGCGCTTCGAGCTTCGCCGCCTCCTTCTGCAACTTCTCGCGCTCGCGCGCGAGCCGCCCACGCTCCTGCTCGAAGTCGATCAAGCCTTCGAGTGGCACGGCGACTTCGGCCCCGCCGCCGAGCACGGCACGGGCCGAAGCGCGCGGCGCGTCCAGCCGCTCGCGGACGCTGATTTCTGAAGCGCGGGCGAGGCGCGCGATCTGCTCACGGTTCGCCTCGAAGACTTCGCGCGTCCTCTCGTCTCCCGCGCCGACGAGCACGCGCACGCGGTCGGACGGCTTGACGTTCAGCTCCGAGCGTATGTTGCGCACGCGCGAAATCAAGTCAATCACCGCGGCCATCTCTGCTTCGGCGCGCTCGTCAATCAACGAAGCGTCCGCCTGCGGGTACGCCGCGAGCATCACGGTCGGGCGCGCGCCCTCGTAAGCCGGATGCAGCAGCCGCTCGTCAACGCCCGGCAGGCGCTGCCACAGTTCTTCCGTGATGTAGGGCATGAACGGGTGCAGGAGTCTGAGAGCCTGTTCGAGCACGGTGACGAGGCGCGTGCGGGCCGCGTCGCGCGCAGGCTGTGCCTCTTCGGCCGTCACGTCCTGCTTCGTCAACTCTATGTACCAGTCGCAGAAGTCGTCCCAGAAGAAGTGGTAGAGCGTCTGCACGGCTTCGTAGAATCGATAGCCCTTCAGGGCGCTCTCAACTTCAGACGCAGTTCGGTTGAGCCGCGAGAGTATCCAGCGATCATGAAGCGGAAGCTCTGTGCCATTTTCCGTCTTGAACGCTTCGCTGTTAACGCTCGCGCCCTCTGAGTTCATCAGGCAGAAGCGCGCGGCGTTCCAGATTTTGTTGGCGAAGTTGCGGTAGGACTCGACCTGATTGTCGCTCCAGCGCGTGTCGGTGCTCCCGATGGAGGCGAGCACGAGTCGCGTGGCGTCCACGCCGTACTTGTCGAACACGTCCAGCGGGTCAATCCCGTTCAGCTTCGTCTTGGACATGCGCTGCCCGTGCTTGTCCAAAACTGTGCCAGTGACGAAGACATCGTGGAATGGAGTCTGGCCGATGAACTTCATCCCGGCCATCACCATCCGCGAGACCCACAGGAAGATGATGTCGCGCGCCGTGACAAGCACCGATGTCGGGTAGAAAGTCTTCAGGTCTGCGGTTTCGTCCGGCCAGCCGAGCGTCGAGAACGGCCAGAGCCACGACGAGAACCACGTGTCGAGCACGTCCTGGTCTTGCGTCAACTCGCTCGTCCCGGCCGCCGTGCGCGCCTCTTCTTCCGAGCGCGCCACGTAGACGTTGCCCTGCTCGTCGTACCACGCGGGAATCTGGTGGCCCCACCAGAGCTGGCGCGAGATCGTCCAGTCGCGCAGGTTTTCGAGCCAGTCCGTGTAAATCTTCGTGTACGGGACTTCGGGCGTAAAGCGCGGCTCGCCGGTCTCGTGCATCAGGCCGAGCGCGAGGTCGCGCAGCTCCGTCATGCGGCAGAACCACTGCGTCGAGATCAGCGGCTCGATGACCGTCTTGCACCGCTCGCACTTCGAGATGGAGAACTCGTAGTCCACGACCTTCTCCAAGCAGCCCCAGCTCCTCGAACTTCTGCACGACCAGCTCGCGCGCCTTGTAGCGGTCGAGCCCCGCGAACTCCGCGCCGGCCTCTTCGGTCATCCGCGCGTGCTGGTCTATGACGACGACCTGCGGCAGGTTGTGGCGCACGCCCATCTCATAGTCGTTCGGGTCGTGCGCGGGCGTGACCTTGACAGCGCCTGTGCCAAATTCCGCGTCCACGTACTCGTCTGCAAAGAGCGGAATCTCGCGGTTCGTGAGCGGCAACTGGATGGTCGCGCCGAGCAGTTCACGATAGCGCTCGTCCGACGGGTTGACCGCCACGCCCGTGTCGCCCAGCATCGTCTCGGGGCGCGTCGTCGCCACCGTCACGCACCGCTCAGTCCCGTCACTGGTCTTGACGGGGTATTGCAGGTAGTAGAGCTTCCCTGCCTGCGGCGTCTTGTCCACTTCGAGGTCCGAGAGCACAGTCTGGTCGGTCGGGCACCAGTTGACGATGCGGTCGCCCCTGTAGATGTGGCCCTCCTCGTAGAGGCGCACGAAGACCTCGCGCACGGCGCGCGACAAACCCTCGTCCATCGTGAAGCGCTCGCGCGACCAGTCCACGCTCGCGCCCTCGCGCCGCATCTGGTTCAGAATCTGCCCGCCCGACTCGTGCTTCCACTGCCAGACGCGCTCGACGAATTTTTCACGGCCCAGGTCGTGGCGCGTCAGCCCCTCCTTCTTCAACTCGCGGTTGACCATCAGTTGCGTCGAGATGCCCGCGTGATCCATGCCCGGCAGCCAGAGCGTGCGGTAGCCGCACATGCGCTTGTGCCGCGTCATCACGTCCATCAGCGTGTGTTGCAGGGCGTGGCCCATGTGGAGCGAGCCGGTCACGTTCGGCGGCGGGATGGCGATGGAGAAGACTGGGGCCGACGGGTCGCGGTTGATCTCTGGCGCGAAATAGCCTTCGGCCTCCCACCGCGCGTAATGCTCCTGCTCGGCCTGCTTGGGGTCGTAAGTTTTCGGAATCTCCATAGAACAGTTTTCAGTCGTCAGTTTTCAGTTTTCAGTAAAGGGGCATTGTAAAGCAATCGGGTTTCAGGATGGAAACTGAGGACAAGACTTTATGGCCGCGGCCGATTCCGTAACGCGCCGAAAAGTGATAAGAATTTAGATGGCTCAGGGAGATAGACGCCCGTTCGGTTGTCTAATATGCGTTCGGCTGTTGAGGAGTTGAATGGAAAAGCTGATTATCAAAAATTCCCGTTGGAGACACGTGCGCTTGCTCCTCGGCTGTATAGGCTTTGTCGCCGTCGGAGTCTGGATCGTCGCTCACGGCAAGCCGTTCGGTTGGGTGCCCATCGTGTTCTTCGGCACCGGCATCATGGTCTCCGTCTGGCAGATCGCAGACGCCCGCCCCCGGTTGATAATTGATGAGCGCGGCGTCCTAGACCGGACGCTGGGGGTGGGGCGCATCGACTGGAGCGATATTGAGGCGGCTTACGTGAGGTCTATCTCCGGGAATGATTTCATCTGTCTGGAATTGAAAAATCCTGAGAAGTATTCGCAGAAGCTGTCGAAGGTGAAGCGCGCGATGGCGGCGGCGAATCGCGGCTTAGGATTCACGGACTTCAACCTGAACCTCTCCGGCGTTGATGTGAAGACTGACGAGGTGTTCGAGCTGCTGATGAAATACTGCCAGATGGCCGCCGGGGCGCAGCCGAACAACTCATGGAACCCGACTCCTTCTGAATTCAGGCGTTGACCCCACTATGGCAAAAGTCCTGGCAGCCGTGATACCGAAGCCGCACGCGCCCGTCGAGGTGCGGGAGCTTTCTGAGCCAGAATTAGAAGAGGGTTCGGCTTTGCTAGAGGTTGAGCTGAGCGAGGTCTGTGGGACTGACGTTTACCTGCAACAGGGGCGGCTGGCGGGCGTGCCGTACCCGCTTATTCCGGGGCACGTCTCTGTGGGCCGCTTGAGCAAAATACGCGGCCAGATGTTGGATGTCGCGGGGCGCCCCTTCGCGGAAGGCGAGCGCGTGACCTTCCTGGACGTTCATCGCACCTGCAACGCCTGCTGGTATTGTCTCGTCGCAAAGGCCACGACGCGCTGCCCGCACCGCAAGGTTTACGGCATCACTTACGGGCTGGCGGACGGGCTGACCGGCGGCTGGGCGCAGAAGCTCTACCTCAAGCCGGACACGCGCTGCATCAGGCTCGGAGAAATTGATTTTGAAAAGTTCATGGCCGGGGGCTGCGCGCTGCCGACGGCCCTGCACGCGGTCGAACGCGCGGAAGTCGAGCTGGGCGATACGGTGCTGGTGCTGGGCAGCGGGCCGGTCGGGCTCTCGGTCGTTATCTTCGCGTTGATGCGCGGGGCGCTGCGCGTTTTGTGTATCGGCGCGCCGGAGCACAGGCTTGAGGCGGCGCTGAAGTTAGGGGCCGCAGCCACGCTCAACGTAGAGACGAGTGACGAAGAGACGCGCGTGCGATGGGTGCTCGAACACACGGAGGGCCGCGGGGCCGACGTGACGATTGAAGCCACGGGCGCGCCGGTCGCGGTCGTGCAGGCGATGCGCTACACGCGCGACGCGGGCCGCGTCCTGATCGTCGGTCAATACACAGACCACGGCGAGGTCTCTTTCAACCCGCATCTCGAACTGAACAAGAAGCACCTGACCGTGCGCGGCTGCTGGGGCTCGGACTTCTCTCATTTTTACAGGGGCGTGCAGATTATGGCCGACCCCGCGCGCTCCGCGGCCTGGTCGCTCTTAAAACTGGACCGTTACAAACTCGCAGAGGCCAACGAGGCGCTGGCCGACGTGGCGGCGGGCAAAGTCACGAAGGCGCTTATCGCACCGCAGATTTAGTTATTTCACGCTGGAGACGCAAAGGCGCGAAGAAAGCAATTAAGCTTTCTTCGCGCCTTTGCGCCTCCAGCGTGAGTCTTCTATGTCTGCGGCTTTTCCTCTTCGAGGCGGCGCTTGATGAGGCGCTCGGCAAGGTCCGGGACGACTTCCCAGGCGATCTGCTCGACCACGCGCTCGGAGAGCAGTTCGGCGGCGCGGCGCGCGATGGCCTCAATCGCCTCCGGAGACAACTGCTCAAGCGTGATCTGTCCAGCGGTGGCGGCGGCGGCAGGAGCCTTGCTCTCGTCCTCGGCCGCAGGGGCGGCGGCCGCTGGAGCCCCCGCGAACTGGAAGCCTTCTGGGAGACGCTCGGTCGGGGCCGTCTGCTCGTCCGCGTAAGCTCCTTCGCGCGGCGTCGCTTCGTCGGCCGGCTGATACTCGGAAACAGGAGCCGCCTCTGCTACGTGAGCAGCGTATGCCTGCTGGCCTGCGTCCTCCTCCTCCTCCTGCGCGGCGGGTGGCGCGTCAGCAGTCTCGAACACCGGTGTCTCGAACATCTCCGGCTGCCCAGCGGCCTCGTCCTGTAAGTCCAGTATGAAGTCGTCCGCCTCCACGAGCGCAGGCGGGGTGTCCAGGTCGCCCAGGTCCAGCAACGCGTCGTCAGAGGACGCAAGGGCGCTGGCGCGGCCGACGACGCTCGCCGGCTGGCTGCTGCGCGCGGGCTGAGGCGCCGGCGCGGGCTCACTCATACGCGTCGTGGCGTAGCCGTCGAAGGCTTCTTCTTCCTGCGGCGCGGGGGCTGGTTCCTGCGCGGGGCTGATTCCGGCCTCCGCGAAATCCGCGGCCGAATACTGGGCCGTCATGCGCGGGTCTTGCGCGTCGGTCCCCGTGGAGCCGCCGCCCGCGTAGCCGTAGCCGGGCATCGTTTCTATCAGTTCGTCGTCCATACTCAAATCTTTGTATGCGGCCTCGCGCGCTCGTCGCTGCTCCTGCTCGTGCTGCGGGAGCGGGGCCGTGTCGGCCGTCGAGCGTTCCAGGAAATCCGTCTCGGGGCGATTCTCTTTCTCCGCCTCGGGCGGCGGGGTCAGCTTGCGCGTCGTCGCCTCCTGGCTGGCGCCGCCACCGCTCAAAAGGCCGCCCACCTTGCCGATCAGCGTGCGTATTGATTGAAAGGGTTTCGTCAAGTAGTCATCCGCGCCGACACGGCGCGCCTCCGCTTCGTCGAACGGCTCAAACGAGCCGACGAGAAGCATCACGGGGATGTGACTGAAACGCTCGGTCCGCTTGATGTACTCGCAGAGCTGGTAGCCGCTCAAGCCGGGCATGAAAACGTCTGCGAGCACGATGTCCGGGGCGACTTCGTCGAGCTTTTCCAACGCCTGCTGGCCGTCGCCCACCGTGATGACTTCCATCCCCTCGTCCGAGAAAGTCAGGTCAACGACCTTCTGGATGGTGGCGGAATCGTCCGCGAGCAACAGCTTGCGTCCCGTGACCAAGACCGGACTCCTTCATTTGAGGTGGGCGCCTGCGAGCGGGACTCTTTTGTTCTGCGATACGCATGGCGCGGGGCATGTGATCGGGCGGCCGCCCGCCAACGCTTTCTCCCACGCTCAGGCGGCCACTTCTGAACCTAACACCCGCGAGGATAGAGCGTCAAGAAAAATGATGAATGCGGAATGATGAATGCGGAATAGAGACAAACTGCCTTTTAATTCATCATTCAGCACTCCGCATTCATCATTGCTTTCTGACGATGTCGTCCGCTGTGTTCTCCTTGCCGTCGGGGCCGGCCGAGCGCAGCGTGTAGGAGTCGCGCGCGCCGTCGTAGAGGTAGGGCTTGTGCCAGGGGTCCACGCGTAGGATGCGCGCCAAATAGCGCGGGTTGAGGTGGTCTTCGAGCGCGCGCTCGTCCGCCGCGACCACGTAGAAGCCGCGCTCGCGCCGGTAGGCTTCGAGCGCCGTCGCCAAAGTCTCCAGCTCGGCGCGCGCCCGCGCGGCCTTCTCACTGTTGACGGCGCGCTCAATCGCGCCTACGTCCTCCCAGCGGTCGTCGCCCGTGCGAATCTCGGCCACGCGCCACTTGCCGTCGCCCCCCTTCTCGAAGCGGAACGCCGTCTCGACCTGCGCCACGACCACGGCCGACGAGCCCATCGTCGAGACCTCGCGCACGCGCACGGCGCTCGTCGGCAATTTCGCGCCCGCCATGTTCGCAATCAACTTGCGCGCCTGGCTCGCGCTCAACTCGTCCGCCGCGGAGGCTGCGGCCAGCGCCAAAAGCAGGCAGACGGCCGTCAGTCCCGCGACCGACAACACTGGTTGCATTCGTCTATTCATCGCCCTCCGCCTTACAGTTTTTAGAGAGACGGGCGTCGGTTCACGACGCGCCTTTGGCGATCAGCATTCGCAGCATGATCTGGAGTTGCGCGGTGGTGAAGGGTTTGGGGAGGAAGACGACCGCGCCGGCCGAGAAGCTGTCGGAGGAGAGCTTGGGGTTCTGCTCGGCCGTCATCATCATCACGGGAATCTTCATCAGCCGCTTCTCGGTCTTCATGTAGCGGACCAGTTCCGGCCCCTGTATGTGCGGCATCACCACGTCGAAGATGCCGGCGACGAAGTCTGCGTCCCCTTGCAGAAACTTGTACGCCTCGCGCCCGTCGCGCGCAGGCACCACCGTGTAGCCCTCTTTCTCGACAATCGCCGTCACCAGGCGGAGGATGGCCGGGTCGTCGTCGGCGACAAGGATTCGGCGTGAGGGCTGCTGAGAGTTTGGTGTGGGAGGTTTTACCACAATCTTTCTCCTTGGAGTTTAAGCCTCGACGGCGCGGCTCGATTCGTCCGCGCGCGTAGACAACTCGGCGGCCAGGGTGATCGCCGCCACCATGCTTGAATGTTCCGCCAGCCCCTTGCCCGCGATGTCGAACGCCGTCCCGTGATCCACTGAGGTGCGGATGAACGGGAGGCCCAAAGTGACGTTGACCGCCTCGCCAAACGACAGGCACTTGACGGGGATCATCGCCTGATCATGATAGCACGCCACGACGGCGTCGAACTCGCCGCGCGAGGCGCGCAGGAAGACCGTGTCGGCCGAGAACGGCCCGCGCACGTCCATCCCGCCGTCCACCTGCTGGCACACCTCGACGGCCGGGGCGATCTCCGAAGCCTCCTCGACGCCGAACAGCCCGCCCTCGGCCCCGTGCGGGTTGAGCGCGGCGACCGCGATGCGCGGCCGCTCGATGCCCCAGCGGCGCAGCTCCCTGTGCGTCAGGCGCGCGATGCGGACGATGCGGTCGCGCTCGACCAGGCGGATGGCCTCGGCTAAGGGAACGTGCGTCGAGATGAGCACCACTCTCAGGTTCGAGGCGACGAAGGCCATCGCGTACTCCTCCGTGCTGGTCAACTGGGCCAGAAACTCCGTGTGGCCTGGAAAACTGTAGCCGCCCAGGAAGAGGGCGCGCTTGTTGATGGGCGCCGTGGCGATGGCGTCCACGCCGCCCGCGGCGCACAGGCGGACGGCCGCCTCTATGTAACCGGCTGCGGCCTTGCCCGCCGTGCCCGACTCGATGCCGGGCTCGACATAGCCACCGACGTTGTCCAGGTGGAAGATGACCGGGTCGGAGATGTCCTCGGGCAGCGGCTCGTCGTAGCGCACGATGTCGTAGCCGCACTGTAGGTCCAGGGTGCGCGCCGTGTGCGCGAGGAGTTGCGCGTCGCCGATGATGACGGGGACGCAGGCGCGGCGGACATCCTCCTCGGCGACGGCCTTGAGAACGACCTCAGGGCCGATGCCCGCGGGGTCGCCCATCGTGATGCCGACGCGCGGCAACCGCGGCTTCTGACGACGCGAGTCGGCGCGCGATGAGTTGTGCAACATCTCTGTCATAGCCGGACGCCACTCAGGTGAGGGGGCGCTCGAAGTGTCAGCCGGTAACGGGTGGCCGGCTCAAGGGGCCGCGCGGCGCGCGCGCTCAGTCGCCCTCGCGCTCGTCGGCCTTGTACATGTACTTGATGTTGTGCTTCAGGAGGAGCAGGTTCGGGGCGGACTTGCGGTTGACCTTGAGCGCGCCCTTGTCGTACCACTCGATGGTCCCTTCGATCTCCTCGCCGTCCAGGAGCACGATGATCATCAGCGTGTGCGCGTCAATCTGCTTCTTGTAGTAGAAGATTTCCGCGTTGGTCTCGATGGGGGGCGGCGTGCGCTTGCGGACCTGCACCGCGGGCGAGGGGGCTGACTGCGCCGGGCGCGAGGGGGCGTGCCCGCCCTCGCTCTGGCGCGGCCCGCCGCCGTTGTTGACGCGCTCCTTCGGCTGCGGCAAGGCCCGATCCTTATTTTTGATTTCTGCTAAAGTCGTTCGGATGAGTTTGCGGTTCACTGTGACTTTCTAGACCTCCACCATTTAAAGAGGGGAATAAGTGTGGCGGCCGCGCCACGCGCCCAACGCTCGTCTGAGAAGGCGCGTCTGGACTGGCCCGACCAATCAAATCACATCTCTACTCAGGCAGCGGCCGCACAAGGAGAGACGTAGAAAATTACCCGAATAGAATTTCCATCAAGGAATTGCCCGACATACTACACTAAAGAAGGCAAAAGGTAAAAGGCAAAAGGTAAAAGTAAGAAGGGCCGCGCGCGCGTCTCTTCACTTTTGCCTTTTGCCTTTTTACTTTTGCCTTCTTCAGTCCGCCTTCTTGCGGATGAAGGTCGGGACGTCCAGGTCGTCCGTGCGGCCTGGGTTGACGGTCGGGCGCTGTAGGTCGTCGCCCGGCGTGCGCGTGTAGCGCGGAGGCTGTGCGGGCACGCCGGCACTCGCAGCCGTTGTACCCAAGTCGGCAATCTCCTTGTCGAAGCCCGTGGCGATGACCGTGATCTTCATCTCGTCGTGCAGGGTCTCGTCTATGACCGCGCCGAAGATGATGTTGGCGTTCTCGTCCGCGGCCTCGCGGATGATTGACGAAGCCTCGTTCACTTCGTAGAGCGTCAGGTCGGTCCCGCCCGTGATGTTGATGAGCACGCCCTTCGCGCCTTCAATCGTCGCCTCTTCCAGAAGCGGGCTTGAGATCGCCTGCTGCGTGGCCTCCATCGCGCGGTGCTCGCCACTGGCGCGACCCGCGCCCATCAGGGCGAGGCCCATGCCCTGCATAATGGCTTTCACGTCCGCGAAGTCCAGGTTGATGAGGCCGGGCACCGTGATCAAATCCGAGATGCCCTGCACGGCCTGCCTGAGCACGTCGTCCGCGACCTTGAACGAGTCCGCGAGCGAGACGCCGCGCTCAACCGTGTGCAGCAGCCGCTCGTTCGGGATCGTGATCACGGTGTCCACGCACTCGCGCAGCTCCCTCAGGCCCTGGTCGGCCTGATGCATACGGCGCTTGCCCTCGAAGTGGAAGGGCTTGGTCACGACTGCGACCGTCAGCGCGTTCAGCTCTGTGGCTAAACTCGCGATAATGGGAGCCGCGCCCGTGCCCGTGCCGCCGCCGAGACCCGTCGTGACGAAGACCATGTCGGCCCCTTCCAGGACTTCGATAATCTTTTCTGTGTCTTCGAGCGCGGCGTTGCGCCCGATGTTCGGGTCTGCGCCCGCGCCGAGGCCCTTGGTGAGCTTGCCGCCCAATTGAATCTTGATGGGCGCGCGCGAGCGCTTCAGAGCTTGCAGGTCAGTGTTGGCGACGAGGAACTCTATGCCCTCGATGCCGGCTTCGATCATGCGGTTGACGGCGTTGCCGCCGCCGCCCCCGACGCCGATTACTTTGATTCGCGCGCCGGTGATTGGTGGGTCGTCATCTATGAAAATATTAATGCCGTTGCCCGGTTGACGGCCGTCCGGTGTCATCATTCGCATTCCTCTCTCTCGGCAGCCCAGTGAGGCTCCCGAAACCCAACTTACGGTTATCTTGGGCTGTGCGCGCCGGAGGCAACTAAATATTGCGGACTACATCTTGTGCCGGCTGGCGCGGCAGCATACAACAACTTGTCAGAAAATGCCACTAAAACGATCACGAAATTTCGAGACTAAATTAGTCAGTCGGCCTGTGGCCCCGCGGCGGCCGGCGCCGGAGCGAGCGTCGGCCGTCTGAGCGCGTTGCGTCACCAGGGAGAGCCCCGCGGCCGCGGCCCAGACGGGGCTCTGAATGTCCTCTATGAGGCCGCCGAAACGGTCTCTTTCCGGGTATCCGATACGCACGGGCGCGTCGAACACCTGCTCGGCTATCTCCGACATCCCCGCGAGGAGTGCGCCGCCGCCCGTCAGCACCACGCCGCTCGACAACTGGCGCTCCCAACCCGATTCCCTGATCTCGTCGGCCACCTGCATCAAGACCTCCTCGGCGCGCGGCTGAAGGATGTCGCAGAGAATCTGGCGCGAGAGTTGGCGCGGCGCGCGCCCACCGACCGAGGGGACCTCGACCAGTTCGCCGCGCGCCATCTCGTTTAAGGAGGCGCTGTAGGCGCAGCCCACGGTGCGCTTGATCTTCTCGGCCTCTGGAATCGGCGTGCGCAGGCCGAAGGCTATGTCGTTCGTAAAGTGCGAGCCGCCGAGCGCGAAGACGGCCGTGTGCTGCACGGCCCCGCGCTGGTAGATGATCAGGCCCGTAGTCTCCGCGCCGATGTCCACCAAGGCGGAACCAAACTCCTTGTCGTCCTCCGTCAAAGAGGCTTCAGCCGCCGCCAACTGTTCGAGCACCATGTCGGCGACGACGAGGCCCGAGCGGTTGACGGCGTTAATCGCGTTCTGCCGCGCTGTGACAGGGCTCGTGACGATGTGGACTTTGACGGCGAGGCGCGCGCCGATCATCCCGACGGGGTCGTTGATGCCGTCCTGGTCGTCTACGATGAACTCCTGCGGCAGACGGTCAACGATCTCGCGGCCCGCCGGAAGTTGAATCGCGCAGGCTGAGTCTATGGCGCGGCGCACGTCGTCGGGCGTGATCTCGCGGTCGCGGCCAGAGACGGCGACAATCGCTTGCCCGTTGAAGCCCATGATGTGCGAGCCGGCGAGATTGATGGTGACCTCTTCGGCCTCCAGGCCGCTCATGCGCTCGGCGTCCTCGACGGCGCGCTTGATGGCCTCGACGGCCGCGTCCGGGTTGACGATGACGCCTTTGCGCAGGCCGCGCGCCTCGGCCTCGCCGATGCCGACGATGTCCAGGAGGCCGCCGTCGCCCGGCTCGCCGACGATACACGTCACCTTGCTCGTGCCGATGTCGAGTCCGACAGTGTGTGACGCGCGTTTAGCCATAACGTTGAAGCCTGAAGCTTTTATTCACTTACACGGCGCGGGCGGCTCTCCGTACGCGCCCGCTCAGGCTCTTTGTCCTTCTTATCTTTCTTAGCTTTCTTCTCGGCCTCTTTCTTGCGGTCCCGCGCGTCGTCCTTGCGCGCGACCGTCTCCTTATCTTTACTCTTCCGGCCCTCGGCCTTCGGTTTCGCCGCCGGCTTCGGGTGCTCAACTTTCGCGCTCTCAATCTCCGGGCCGGCTTCTTCGCCGCCGCCCGCGCTGAACTTGGGGGCGTCGGGGCTGAGGCCGATGGTCACGTGGTTGCCCTTCTCGATTCCCTGCGCGACGTTGATGTGCAGGATGAAGGGGCCTATGGGCGTCGTGCGCTGGCGGTCCAACTCTTCGAGGGCGAACTTGAGCCTGTCGCCGAAGCCCTCGCGGCCGAGCTGTATCTCTACCTGCGCGTCGGCGTCTCCCGTCAACTGCGCGCGCACGTCGCTCAGGTCGTAGAGGTTGACTTCGCTGACGCGGCGGCTGATGCCTCTTGTCTCCCAGTCGCGCGTCATCTCAAGAAACTTCTCGACGCGCGTGCGGTTCTCGACGAGCGCGCCTTCGGTCCCGTCCTCGTCCCACCCGCGCATGAAAATCTGGTCGGCGGGCGAGGCCGAGCCGAGCGTGACCGCGTCCTCGTCAACCCAGACGAACTTGCCCCCGCCGGTCCTCACGACGGCGCGCTGGACTCTCTCCGTGATGCGAACGCGCAGGCCGTCCGGCAGGACGCGCGAGACGACGGCCTCGCGCACCCACGGAATCTTTTTCAGCTCGCGGCTGATGCTGTCGAGGTCCGCGCGCCAGACGCCCGTCGGCGCCACGCGCGCGCGCACGACCGCCCTGATCTCGTCCGCGGAGGCGCGCGACGCGCCGCTCACGTCCACGCTGCGCGCCTGGAAGAAGGAGGCAGAGGCCGCCGCGCGGTAACCTGCAAAGAGCAGGACGCCCGCGATGACGGCCAGCGCGATCTTTCCGGCGAGCGGGAGGTAGACGAGCGCCTTGCGCCAGCCGGCGACCTTCGCGCGCGACGAGGACGCGCCGCGCTTCGCCGGCCGCTGCACCATCTCGCCCGCGCGCGCCTTGTTCGCTCCGGCCGCGGCGCGCCCAGCCCTCGGTGTGATGACCTGCTCCCTCATAAGTCTTTCGCGTCCGCCGCGTCGTCCGCCTGCTCAGTCTCGGAGTCTGCCGCCTCGGCCGTCTCTTCCTCGTTTCCGGCGCGCCAGAGTTCGACTTCGTACTCCAGCTCGATTCCCTTCTCGCGCCTGAAGCGCTCCCTGATCTCTTCGGCGAGCGCGAGCGCGTCCGCAGCCTTCGCGTTCTCGCCCTCCGTGACGATGAAGTTGGCGTGGATGGGCGAGATGACCGCGCCGCCGCGCTTCGCGCCCTTCATCCCCATCTCGTCGATCATCTTGCCCGTGCCGACTGCGCTCCCCGGCGGGTTCTTGAAGAAACAGCCGGCCGAGCGCGCGCCATGCGGCTGCGTGCTCATGCGCTTGTTCTTCGCTTCGAGCATCCGCGCGCCGATCTTTTCGGGGTCGTCGCGCGTGAGCAGCAAGGTCGCTCCCAGCAACAACTCGCCCTCACGGAAAGAGGTGTGACGGTAGTCCCACTTCACTTCACTGCCCGGCACTTCGACCACGCGCCCGCCGCGCGCCACTCTCACCACCTCCGTCACGCGCCCTATCTCCTGCCCGTAAGCGCCCGCGTTCATCCAGAGCGCGCCGCCGACTGTGCCAGGAATTCCGCCCAAGCCTTCTATCCCCGCGAGCCCGCGGCGGCCGGCGTCGATGCACAGGCGCGGCAGCGAGTAGCCCGCGCTCACCGAAACACGCTCGCCGTCGAAGCGGACCTCGCCCTTCAACTCCTTGAGACTGACGACGACGTAGTGGTGCTCTGCGTCGTCCGCGAGCACGTTGCTGCCGGAACCGAGCGCGCGCCAGGGGACGCCGGCCTCGTCTAGTTCAAAGACCACCTGGGCCGCCTGTTCTTCTGTGACGGGCGAGATGACCCAGTCGATAGCGCCGCCGACGCGCAAAGAGGTCAGCTCCGCGAAGCGCCGGCCGCGCTCTGCGCGCACGCCCGTGCGCGCCGCGATCTCTTCAATCGCAGCGTCGCGCTCCCTGAGAGTCAACTCTTTTTTCATCTCGTCAACGACCATCGAACTCAATGAATCGTCGGCCAACGTCCGTTTCAAACTGAAACTCGTCTGGATTCTCAAAATTTTTCGTTAGCCCGCACGCGCCTCCCCGCGCTCACGTAGCAGCCCCAGCACCTGTTCGCCCACGCGGTAGACCGAGCCCGCGCCGAGCGTGATGAGCATGTCGCCCTCGTGCAGATGATCGCGCAACGCCTCGGCCGCGCCTTCGAGCGGGCCGATGTATTCGGCGCTCTTGTGGCCGTAGCGCTTGATGGCGTCGGTCAGCGTCTCGGCCGTCACTCCCTCAATCGGGTCTTCGCTCGCCGCGTAGATGTCTGTGACGAAGAGCACGTCGGCGTTATTGAAAGAGCGCGCGAACTCGTCCATCTGATCCTGCGTCCGCGAATAGCGGTGCGGCTGGAAGAGCACGACGATGCGGCGGCCCGCTGAGCCTATCTTCGCCGCGGCGAGCGTCGCCTTGATCTCCGTCGGGTGGTGCCCGTAGTCGTCAACCACGAGCACGCCCATCTCCTCACCCTTGAACTGGAAGCGGCGGTCTGCGTTCGTGAACTCCGAGAGCGCCAACGCTATCTGCTCGAACGGGACTTTCAACTCGAAGCCGACGGCGATGGCCGCCAGCGCGTTGTAGACGTTGTGCAGCCCTGGCGCGCGCAAGACCACATCGCCGACCGCCTCGGTCCCGCGCCAGACCGTGAAGCTTGAGCCGTAGCCCTGGTTGAAGCGAATCCCGTGCGCCGAAACGTCCGCCTGCGCGCTCAGCCCGTAAGTGATTCGGCGGCGCTTGATGTGCGGGATGACGGCCTGCACGTGCGGGTCGTCCAGACACAGGACCGCGGTGCCGTAGAACGGAACCTTGTTGACGAATTTGACGAAGCAGTCGCGCACGTCGTCCATGTCGTCGTAGTAGTCCATGTGCTCGCGGTCTATGTTGGTCACAATCGCAATGGTCGGCGTCAGCATCAGGAACGAGCGGTCGCTCTCGTCCGCCTCGACGACCATCAAATCACTCTGGCCGATGCGCGCCGTCGAGCCGAACGACTTGACCACGCCGCCGACGACGACCGTCGGGTCTAGCTGCGCGTGGCCGAGGACGGTTGCGACCATCGAAGTCGTCGTCGTCTTGCCGTGCGAGCCGGCGACGGCCACCGAGTAGGGCTTCAAGCGCATCAACTCCGCGAGCATCTCCGCGCGCGGGATGACCGGCACGGAGCGCCGCTTGGCCTCGACGATTTCCGGGTTGTCCTCGCGCACGGCGGTCGAGCGAACTACCACGTCCGCCTCGCCGACGTTCTCCGCGAGGTGCCCTTCTTTGAAATCCACGCCGAGGGATTCGAGGCGCTTCGTCACCTCTGAGCCTTTCAAATCCGACCCCGAAACTTTAAAGCCGGTGTTAATCAAGACCTCGGCGATGCCGGACATGCCGACGCCGCCGATGCCCACGAAATGAATGTGCTGAATGGTACGGAACATATTCAACTACAGGAGTCAGAAGTCAGGAGTCAGAAGTCAGAAGAAAAGAAAATCTGTTGAAGTGGCTCTCCGCCTTATTCATTCTGACTCCTGACTCCTACCGACCAGTTCTTCCATCAAATCCACCGCCGCCGCGGCCGCGTCGCCGCGCGCGAGTTTGCGGCTCGCCTCTTCCATCTCCGTTATCTCTTCGGGCGCGTCCACGAGCGCGCCGATTTCCTGTGCCAATCTCTCGCCCGTCAACTCGTGCTGCAAGATCATGCGAGCCGCGCCGGCCACCTCCAGCGCCTCTGCGTTCTTGCGCTGGTGGTCGTCCGCCGCTTGCGGGAAAGGGACCATGACGGCGGCCTTGCCCGCCGCGACCAGCTCCGCGCTCGTCGTCGCCCCCGCGCGGCAGACGATTAAATCGGCGGCGGCGAACTCGCGGACCATGTTGTCAATGTAGCGCCGCACGTCCGCCTGCTCGCCCCAGCCCGCGTCCGTGTAGCCGGCGCTCACCTTCTCAAAATCCGCCTCGCCCGTCTGGTGCGTGATGCGGAGCAGATCGCGCCGGGCTTCGAGGTGCGGGAGCGCCGCGACCAACGCCTCGTTGATGGCGCGCGCGCCCTGCGAGCCGCCGAAGACGAGCACGGAAAAGCGGCTAGCATCGCGTGCCTTCGGCGGAATGTCAAAGAACTCGCGCCGGACGGGGTTGCCTGTGACGACCCCTTTGCCACGGAAGTAAGGCAGCGCCGCCTCGAACGTCACCGCCGCACGGTCCACGAAGCGCGCGAGCCTCCGGTTCGTAAACCCCGGCAGCGCGTTCGACTCCATCACGAGCGTCGGCACGCGCAGCAGCGCGGCCGTCAAAAGAACTGGCCCAGAAACGTAGCCGC
>CAWKFJ010000002.1:0-338917 GCA_963848875.1 uncultured Acidobacteriota bacterium | reverse complement strand
TTAGAGGGCGATGAGAAGTGGGAGAAGACCGTCGACGAGTCGATGGCGGCCGTGGACTCTTACATCCCGACGCCGGAGAGAGACGTGGAGAAACCCTTCCTGATGCCTGTCGAGGACATCTTCACGATCCAGGGGCGTGGGACGGTGGCCACAGGCCGTGTCGAGCGTGGGCGAGTGAAGGTCAACGAGCAGGTGGAAATAGTGGGCATCCGCCCCACCCGGACGACCGTCTGCACGGGAGTCGAGATGTTCAAGAAGCTGTTGGACGAGGGTGTGGCGGGCGACAACGTGGGGCTCTTGCTCCGAGGCGTCGAGCGCAAGGACATCGAGCGCGGGCAGGTCATCTCTAAGCCGGGCTCGATCACGCCGCACACGAAGTTCAAGGCCGAGGCGTATGTCCTGACGAAGGAAGAGGGCGGGCGGCACACGCCGTTTTTCACAGGCTATCGTCCGCAGTTCTACTTCCGGACGACAGATGTGACGGGAGTGGCGCATCTGCCCGAAGGTGTGGAGATGGTGATGCCAGGCGATAACGTGGCGATGGAGATCGAGTTGATCGCGCCGATTGCGATGGAGAAGGGGTTGCGGTTTGCCATCCGCGAGGGTGGTCGCACGGTGGGCGCTGGCACCGTCTCCGAGGTCGTTGAGTAATGGCCGAGCCTCGTGCTTCGGCCGGTTTTAATAAAGGATTGAATTATGCCGCGCGATAACATTGTGCTCCAATGCACCGAATGCAAGAGTCGTAATTACACGACGACGAAGAATAAGAAGACGACGCCCGAGCGCCTGGAGTTCAGCAAGTTCTGCCGCCGCTGCCGCAAGCACACGGGGCACAAGGAAACGAAATGATGAACTTGCGGGATGAACGATGAATGAAAAGCAGTAATTCATCATTCCGCACTCCGCATTCATCATTTCTGTAGGGGTATAGTGTCAACGGTTAGCACGTCGGTCTCCAAAACCGAAAGTCCGGGTTCGAATCCTGGTACCCCTGCCACCTTTCGAATCTGAATGTTCTTTAGAGAAGGAATAGTTGGTGTCGAAGAAAGCCGAGAGAGCCGACAACAATATGGCTGACAAAGAAGACTCGGATGAGTTGCCGGTGGCTGAGCCGCCGCCGGGGCGCTTGAGTTCGGCCGACGTGCCGCCGGGCGTGCCCGCGCCGCGCGTGGCCCGCTCGGTGAAGGCGTCGAGGGTAAGGGCGCGCGCAGCGAGCGGGGCTTGTCTGGCTCGCGCGCGGGCTTTTTCACGCGCATAGGGCAATTCTTCCGCGACGTGCGCGCCGAGATGAAGCGCGTCTCGTGGCCTTCCTTGCGCGAGGTCAAGAACACGACGATTATCACGGTCGTCGCCGTCATCTTCTTCGCCGTTTACCTGTGGGGCGTTGACCAGGCGATTGTCCAGATCGGGCGCTTCGGCGGCTGGCTGCTGTCGCTGGTCGGGTTGGCCTGACGCGAGAGGTTTTCGAATGAGGCAGTGGTACATACTTCATACTTACTCGGGGCACGAGAAGAAGGTCCGCGACAGCCTGAAGGCGCGCATCCGCGACACGGACTTGCAGGACGAGATTACGGAAGTGCTCGTCCCGACGGAGACTGTTGTCGAGATGCGCGGCAACAAGCGCGTCGAGTCCTCGCGCATGTTCTATCCGGGCTACGTGCTGGTCGAGATTGAGTGCGACGACCGTGGGCACATCCCCGACAACGTCTTCCACGCGATCAAGTCCACGCCGAAGGTGACGGGCTTCGTAGGGGGGCAGAACCCGACCCCTTTGACCGAGCAGGAAGTCAACCAGATCGTCCACAACGTGACCGAGGCGGCCGAGAAGCCCAAGCCGAAGTTCTCCTACGTCGCAGGCGAGACCGTCCGCATCAAGAGCGGCCCGTTCGCCAGCTTCACGGGTAAGGTCGAAGAGGTCAACGAGGACAAGTCAACTTTGAAGGTGACGGTCACGATCTTCGGCCGTTCGACACCCGTCGAGCTGAACTTCCTGGACGTCGAGAAGGTGACGTTCGCTGAAGAGGAATAATTTTTTAGGTTTGAAATCATGGCAAAGAAGATAACAGGCTACATCAAGCTGCAAGTTCCGGCGGGCAAGGCCAACCCTGCGCCGCCGATTGGCCCGGCGCTCGGCCAGCACGGCGTCAACATCATGGAGTTCTGCAAGGCTTTTAACGCGAAGACCGCGCAGATGGACCCCGACATGAAGATTCCGGTCGTCATCACGGTCTACGCCGACCGCTCCTTCACCTTCGAGACGAAGACGCCGCCGGCGGCCGACCTCTTGAAGAAGGCCGCGGGCATCCCGAAGGGTTCGGGCAAGCCGAACCGTGAAAAGGTCGGCACGATCTCGCGCGCCAAGATTGAGGAGATCGCCAAGACCAAGATGCCGGACCTGAACACGACGAGTCTGGAGTCGGCCGTCAAGACCATCGAGGGCACGGCCAAGAACATGGGATTAACTATCGAGTAACTAAGAAGAGGGAGAGACGCGACGGCCGCGGCCACGCGCTCGCTTGCACCTCGGAGGATGAAGAAGTGAGAAAGCACGGAAAGAAGTATCGCGCGGCCGAGGAGAAGATAGAGGCCGGACGCAAGTACACGCTCGAAGACGGCGTGGCGAAGGTCAAGGAGATTGCCTTCGCAAAGTTTGACGAGACGGTTGAATTGACGATGTGGCTCGGGGTAGACCCGCGCAAGGCCGACCAGTTGGTTCGTGGCACGGTGGTGCTGCCGCACGGGTTGGGCAGATCGAAGACGGTGCTCGTCATCGCGCAGGGCGACAAACAGCGCGAGGCCGAAGAGGCGGGCGCGGATTTCGTTGGCGGCGAGGAGATGGTTGATCGCATCAAGGGCGGCTGGCTCGACTTCGACGCCGTCATCGCCACCCCGGACATGATGCGTGCCGTGGGCCAGCTCGGAAAAGTCCTGGGCCCGCGCGGCCTGATGCCGAACCCGAAGACGGGGACGGTGACCTTCGACGTGAAAACGGCCGTGCAGGAGACGAAGGCCGGTAAGGTTGAGTATCGCGTGGACAAGACGGGCGTGATTCACGTCCCCGTCGGCAAGGTCTCGTTCGAGTCGGACAAGATCATGGGTAACGCGCGGGTGTTGCTGGATGCGGTCGTCAAAGCCAAGCCGGCCACGGCCAAGGGCAAGTACGTCAAGAAGGTGAACCTGGCGGCGACGATGAGCCCCGGCGTGCTCCTGGACGAGGCGGCTTACGCCAAATAAGTGAGGAGCGTGAAGGAAAGAGATGAAGACTAGAGAGCAAAAACAGAAAGACTTAGTCGCCCTCACGGAGCAGTTTCAGAAGGCGCAGGCCGCGATGATCGTCGGCTTCAACAAGATGACGGTCTCGAAAGACCAGGAGCTGAGGAACCAACTGCGCGAGGCGGGCGTCCGCTACGAGGTCGTCAAGAACACGCTGGCGCGCAAGGCCGCCGAGGGCACGCCGTTCGAGCAGGCCGCCGAGCACTTCAAAGGCGTGACGGCGATTGCCATGAGCGAGGGCGACCCGGTGACCCTGTCGAAGGCGATTTCCAAGTTCACGAAGGCCAACCCGGACGTGTTTAAGTTCAAGGTCGGCGTGGTCGAAGGCCGCGTCGTGGCGCTCGGTGACGTGGAGGCCATCGCCAGCCTGCCGTCGAAGGAAGAGTTGATCTCGAAGATCATGTTCCTGATTAACTGCCAGGCGCAGCGGCTCGTGACGGTGCTGTCGGCCGTCCCGCGCAACCTGGCGATTGTGGTCAAACAGATCGGCGAGCAGAAGGGCGGCGGGGAAGCCGCCTCATAAGAGTTTGAAATCCGAAATCTCAAATTTGAGATTTCTCGTATAGTCAGCCGGACGCGGAAAACGAGCGGGGCGATTTGTCAGGTCGTTCTTTTCGGCTCGGACGCTTTTCGAGCTTGGATGCAACAAGCGAAAAAGAGTGTCCCGTGGGTTCTTCGGCTTGCGGACAACTAACAACAAGCGCACTAGAACCCCTTTGAGGAGGATTGGAAAGTTATCATGGCAGCAACACGCGAAGATGTAATCGAGTATCTGAAGGGCATGACCCTTCTGGAAGCCTCGCAGCTCGTCAAGGAGCTTGAGGAAGTGTTCGGCGTTTCGGCGGCCGCGGCGGCGGTTGCGGCGGCCCCTGCGGCCGGCGCGGGCGGCGGCGAGGCTGCGGCCCCGGCCGAGGAGAAGACCGAGTTCGACGTGATCTTGCAGGCCGCCGGCGGCAACAAGATCAACGTCATTAAGGTCGTCCGCGAGGTCACGGCGCTGGGTCTGAAGGAAGCCAAGGACTTGGTCGAGGCAGCCCCGAAGGCCGTCAAAGAGGGCGTCTCGAAGGAAGAGGCCGAGACCATCCGGCAGAAGCTCGCCGACGCGGGCGCGACCGTCGAAGTAAAGTAGAACGGTGACAAGTTAAGAGTGACGAGTGACGAGTTAAAGCACTTAACTCGTCACTCGTCACTCGCCACTGTCGGCTTGACAGTCTGATTGGTAGCGTTTAAGGTGGGGGAGTATTGAGGCGCTGGCGTTGCCCCCGAAAAATTTGATTAAAAGTTCGAACTGCTTTCGCTCTAAAGCGGTCAGGGCATTGTGCGCCCCGACCGCGATTTGGCATTTCTAAAGCTTTCGGCCGCCGCCAATCAGCTCTCAGCAGGCTGATTGAGGAGGGCAGCCGATAGGTCGCCGGGTTTATCTGCATTTAGGCTGATCGGGCCGCTTGCTGACGGCCGGTCGCTTCATAAAAGGTGTCCGATGTCTGCAAATCCGCTACAAGTAACTTTCGGTGGGACGGGGCGGCGCACGAGCCAGGCCCCTGAGCGTCAGGATTTTTCCAAGATCGCCACGGCCGTGCGCATCCCGAATCTGATCGAGATTCAGAGGGAGTCCTACAACCGCTTTCTACAAATGGATCTGTTGCCTGAGGAGCGTGAGAACACGGGCCTCCAGGCCGTCTTCCGCTCGGTCTTCCCGATCTCTGACTTCCGCGGGACGGCCACGCTCGACTTCGTCGAGTTCCAGATCGGCAACTGGCAGTGCAAGTGCGGCCGGCTCGAAGGCTTGAACTACCTGCGCGCCAACTGCAAGTCCTGCGGTTCGACCATCAAGGTTGACCCGCTCGTGCCCGGCGAGACCTTGTGCCACAACTGCGGCACGTTCAACGCCGTACGCCCGCAGCTTTGCGACAACTGCGGCGAGCCCGTCGGCCTCAAGCATAAGCACGACCAGCAGGAGTGTCAGGAGCGCGGCATGTCCTATAGCGTTCCGCTCAAGGTCAAAATCCGCCTGACCGTCTACGACAAGGACGCGGAGACAGAGACGCTCTCCATCCGCGACATCAAGGAGGAGGAGGTCTTCTTCGGCGAAATCCCGCTGATGACAGACAACGGGACGTTCATCATCAACGGCACGGAGCGCGTCATCGTCTCGCAGCTACACCGCTCGCCCGGCGTCTTCTTCAAGCGCGGGCCGCTCTACGTCGCCAAGGTCATCCCGTACCGCGGCTCGTGGGTCGAGTTCGAGTACGACCAGAAGAACCTCCTGTACGTCCGCGTCGGCAAGCGCAAGTTCCTGGCCTCGATTTTCCTGCGCGCTTTGGGCATCTGGCTCGACGGCAGCTTTGACCCGAAGTCGTTCCACACGGACGGGCAGCTCGAAGAGGCCGTCAAGAACTCTTCCTTCTCGGACGAGGACTTGCTGCGCGCCTTCTACGTGGCCGACGAGGTCCGCGTCGAGCAGGGCCGCCTCTTCATACAGCTTCCAGAGTCCGGCCCTTCGAGCCTGACCGGGATGAAGGTTGACGCCGACATCAAGGGGCGCGGCGACGTGATCGTGCGCGCCGGCAAGAAGGTCACGGGCTCGGCTTTGGACGCGCTGCGCAAGGCGCACGTCCGCGAGGTCGAGATCGACACGGCCCAGTTCGAGGGCGCGTACTCGCTCGCCGACATCGTCAACACGGAGACCGGCGAGGTCATCCTCGAAGCCAACAACGAGATCACGCCCGCGAAGCTTCAAGAGATCGCGGAGGCCGGCATCGAGCGCTTCTCGATCTTCTTCCCGGAGCGCGACGACCTCGGCCCGGTGCTCTCGCAGACTTTGAAGAAGGATGTCATCACGAAGCCTGTGGACGCGCTGCTGGAAATCTACCGCAAGATGCGTCCGGGCGACCCGCCGACCGTGCAGACGGCTTACCGCCTGCTCGAAGGCATGTTCTTCGACCCGCGCAAGTTCGACTTCTCGCGTGTCGGCCGGCTGAAGTTCAACATCAAGATGGACAAGCCCGAGCGTGACCGCATCGATGACCCGCTGCTCTCAGCGCGTGACTTCGTCGAAGTCGTCGGCTACGTCCTGAAGATGCGCAAGAACCCTGCGGAGTACCAGGCGGACGACATCGACCACCTCGGCAACCGTCGCGTCCGCGCGGTCGGCGAGCTGTTGGAGAACCAGTTCCGCATCGGTCTGGAGAGGATGGAGCGCGCCATCAAGGAGAAGATGTCCATCCACCAGGAAATGCAGACGACGATGCCGCGCGACCTGATTAACGCGAAGCCGGTCACGGCCGCGGTGCGCGAGTTCTTCGGCTCCTCGCAACTTTCGCAGTTCATGGATCAGACGAACCCGCTCTCGGAGATTACACACAAGCGCAGGCTTTCGGCCCTCGGGCCGGGCGGTCTGTCGCGCGAGCGCGCGGGCTTCGAGGTCCGCGACGTTCACCCGACGCACTACGGCCGCATCTGCCCGATTGAGACGCCTGAAGGCCCGAACATCGGTCTGATTTCGTCGCTCTCGTGCTTCGCGCGCATCAACGAGTTCGGCTTCATCGAGTCGCCCTACCGCAAGGTGGTTGACGGCCGCGTCATCGAGTACGTGCGCATCGTCAACGGCGGCGACACGAAGTTCAAGCCGGGCGAGCATGTGCCGCAGGAGGATGTTGAGAAGGCTAACAAGCGCGTCGGAGCCGACGGGCGCAAGGCCGAGTCCGAGCCGTGGCCGTTCTACCTGACCGCGTGGGAAGAGGACAAGTGGGTTGTCGGGCAGGCCAACATCCAACTGGACGAGAACGGCTACATCGTCAACGACCGCAACGCGGCTCGCAAGGCCGGCGAGTTCATCCTCGCCCGGCGTGAGGAGATCGTGTTCGTTGACGTTTCGCCTAAACAGCTCGTCTCCGTCGCGGCCTCGCTCATCCCGTTCCTTGAGAACGACGACGCGAACCGCGCGCTGATGGGCTCGAACATGCAGCGTCAGAGTGTGCCACTTCTGCGCGCCGAAGCGCCGTACATCGGCACGGGCATGGAGAAGGTGACGGCGCAGGACTCTGGCGCGGTCGTCGTCGCGCGCCGCGACGGCATCGTGGACTACGTGGACAGCGAGCGCGTCATCATCAAGGCCGACCACAACGTGGACGGCACGATCTCGCGCGAAGTGACCGCGGACATCTATACGCTGATTAAGTTCAAGCGGTCGAACCAGAACACCTGCATCAACCAGCGGCCCATCGTCCACGTCGGCGAGCGTGTCGCGAAGGGGCAGGTCATAGCCGACGGCCCGTGTACGGACAAGGGCGAGCTGGCCCTGGGCCGCAACGTCCTCGTCGCCTTCATGCCGTGGCGCGGTTACAACTTCGAGGACGCGATCCTCGTGAGCGAGCGTCTCGTCAAGGACGACTTCTACACCTCGATTCACATCGAGGAGTTGGAGATCGAGGCGCGCGACACGAAGCTCGGCCCCGAGGAGATTACGCGCGACATCCCGAACGTCGGCGAGAACATGCTCCGCGACCTGGACGAGAGCGGCATCATCCGCATCGGCGCGCAGGTCAAGCCCGGCTCCATCCTCGTCGGCAAGGTGACGCCGAAGGGCGAAACGCAGTTGACGGCCGAAGAGAAGTTGCTCCGCGCCATCTTCGGCGAGAAGGCTGGCGACGTGAAGGACGCCTCGCTCGTCTCGCCTCCGGGCATAGACGGCACGGTCGTTGACGTGCAGGTCTTCACGCGCAAGGGGCAGGAGAAGGATCAGCGTTCGCAGGCCATCGAGCAGGAGGAGGAGGACCGCCTCCGCCGCGACCTCGAAGACGAAATCCGCATCCTGCGCGAGCAGCGCGACGCGCGCATCTACGAGTTGCTCGAAGGGCGCAAGCTCGCCAAAGACCTGACGGTCAACCGCGAGGTGGTCATCCCGAAGGGCGAGACTATCACGCGCGAGATGCTGGTCGGCGTCGAGCCGAAGGCGCTACGCAAGGCCGAGCTAAGCTCGACGCGCGTGGACATCGGGGCGGAGATTAAGGAGTACGAGGAGCGCACCGAGCGGCAGATCAAGATTCTCTCCGACATCTACGAGGAGAAGATTGCGAAACTCCGCCAGGGCGACGAACTCGCGCCCGGCGTCATCAAGATGGTCAAGGTCTTCATCGCCATGAAGCGCAAGCTTTCTGTCGGCGACAAGATGGCCGGCCGCCACGGCAACAAGGGCGTCATCGCGCGCATCCTGCCCGAGGAGGACATGCCTTACCTCCCGGACGGCACGCCCGTCGAGATCGTCCTCAACCCCCTGGGCGTGCCCTCGCGTATGAATGTGGGCCAAATTCTTGAGACGCACCTCGGCTGGGCCGCGCGCGTCCTCGGCCTCTACTTCGCCACGCCTGTCTTCGACGGCGCGACCGAAAAAGAGATCAAGATCAAGCTCAAAGAGGCCGGCGCGCACCTGCGCGCCGAGGGTCTGCCGGAGATCGTCAACGAGAGCGGGAAGACCGTCCTCTACGACGGCCTGACGGGCGAGCCGTTCGAGCAGAAGGTGACCGTGGGCTACATCTACATGCTGAAGCTCTCGCACCTCGTGGACGACAAGATTCACGCGCGTTCCATCGGGCCGTACTCGCTCATCACGCAGCAGCCCCTGGGCGGCAAGGCGCAGTTCGGCGGCCAGCGCTTCGGCGAAATGGAGGTGTGGGCGCTCGAAGCCTACGGCGCGGCGCACATCCTACAGGAACTCTTGACGGCCAAGTCGGACGACGTGGCCGGGCGCTCGAAGATTTACGAGGCCATCGTCAAGGGCGAGGCCGACTTCGATCCGGGTCTGCCAGAGTCCTTCAACGTCCTGGTCCGCGAGCTACAGTCGCTCTGCCTCGACGTCGAGTTGATCAACAAGGACGACGGCACGGGCAACGGCGACGGCGCGGGCACGGGCGAGGCGATTCTCGTCAGCGGGACGGCAACGGAATAAGAGCGGTGAACGGTGACAAGTGGCGGGTGACAAGTAAAAAGCTTGTTCTCACCTGCCACCTGTCACGCGTTACCTGTCACGGAGAAAAAGATGTTCAGATTTCAAGAACAAAAGACGCAACTTGCGCCGGACTTTGAAGCGATTCGGATTTCTCTCGCCTCGCCCGAAAAGATTCGCCAGTGGTCGCACGGCGAGGTGACGAAGCCGGAGACGATTAACTACAGGACGTTCAAGCCAGAGCGCGACGGCCTCTTCTGCGCGCGCATTTTTGGCCCAGTGGCCGACTGGGAGTGCCTCTGCGGCAAGTACAAGCGGATGAAGCACCGCGGCGTGATCTGCGACAAGTGCGGTGTCGAAGTCACACAGGCCAAGGTGCGCCGCGAGCGGCTCGGACACATAGACCTGGCCAGCCCTTGCTCGCACGTCTGGTTCTTCAAGGGACTGCCCTCGCGCATCGGCCACCTGCTCGATATCCCTTTGCGCGAGCTGGAAAAGGTTCTCTATTTTGAGTCCTACATCGTCATCGACCCAGGTGACGCTCCCGTCAAGGAGCGCGAGCTTCTGACCGACGAGCGTTACCGCGAGCTGATGCGCGACCACCCCGGCCAGTTCGTGGCGAAGATGGGCGCGGAGGCTATCAAAGAGCTTCTGACGATGGTCAACGTCGAGGAGTTGGCGACGGAGCTTCGCACACGCATGAAGGAGGAGACTTCGCAGCAGAAGAAGCTGAAGTTCTCCAAGCGCCTGAAAGTGGCTACGAGCTTCCTGAAGAGCGGCAACCGCCCCGAGTGGATGATTCTGGACGTGATCCCGGTCATCCCGCCTGAGCTGCGGCCGCTGGTGCCGCTCGACGGTGGGCGCTTCGCCACGTCGGACCTGAACGACCTCTACCGGCGTGTCATCAACCGCAACAACCGTCTCAAGAAACTGATGGAGCTGCGCGCGCCCGAAGTCATCGTGCGCAACGAGAAGCGCATGCTTCAGGAAGCCGTGGACGCGCTCTTCGACAACGGCCGGCGCGGCCGCGTTCTGCGCGGCGTCAACAACCGCCCGCTGAAGTCGCTTTCCGGCACGCTCAAGGGCAAGCAGGGGCGCTTCCGCCAGAACCTGCTCGGCAAGCGCGTGGACTACTCTGGCCGCTCCGTCATCGTCGTCGGCCCCGAGCTGAAGCTACACCAGTGCGGCCTGCCGAAAAAGATGGCGCTCGAATTGTTCAAGCCGTTCATCTATAACCAGCTCGAAAAGCAGCAGCACGCCGCGACCATCAAGCAGGCGCGCGAGATGGTCGAGCGCCAGGAGCCCGTCGTCTGGGACATCCTCGAAGAGGTGATTCGTGAGCACCCGGTTCTCCTGAACCGCGCGCCGACGCTCCACCGCTTAGGCATCCAGGCGTTCGAGCCCGTGCTGGTCGAGGGCAAGGCCATCAAGATTCACCCCTTGGTCTGCACGGCCTTCAACGCGGACTTCGACGGCGACCAGATGGCCGTCCACATCCCGCTCTCGCCTGAGGCGCAGATAGAGGCGGCCGTCCTGATGCTCGCCTCGAACAACATCCTGAGCCCCGCGAACGGCCAGCCCATCGCCGTGCCTTCGCAGGACATCGTCCTCGGCTGCTACTACCTGACGCGTGACAAGCCTGGCGCGAAGGGCGAGGGGCGCGTCTTCGCTTCGCTCGAAGAGGTCCTGCTCGCGCTCGACGCCAAGGAAGTGACGACGCAGACGCCCATCAAGCTGCGCATCACTGGCGACCTGATCGACCTGACGCAGGAGCACGACACGCAGGACGTGATGCGCGCGACCGTCCAGGAGAACGTCCGCCGCGTCATCAACACGACTGTCGGCCGCGTCATCTTCAACGACTCGATTCCAGAGGGCCTGCCTTTCATCAACGGCACGTTGAAGAAGAAGGGCCTGCAAGCAATCGTCAACTACTGCCACATCCGTCTGGGGCACGAGATGACGGTCAAGATGCTGGACGACCTGAAGAACCTCGGGTTCCTCTACGCGACGAAGGCCGGCATCTCCATCGGCATTGACGACCTCGTCACGCCGGAGGCCAAGAAGACGCTCGTGGCGAAGGCCGAGCGCGACGTGATCGACGTCGAGCAGCAGTACCTGGACGGCGTCATCACCAACGGCGAGCGCTACAACAAGGTCGTCGCCATCTGGTCTGAGGTGACCGATAGAGTTGCCAAAGAGATGTTCAAGGCAATGGACGAGCGCGAGAAGAATCTAGATGAACTGAACCCGATCCTCGTCATGTCGGACTCCGGCGCGCGCGGCTCGGCCCAGCAAATTCGCCAGCTCGCAGGGATGCGCGGCCTGATGGCCCGCCCCTCCGGCGAAATCATCGAGACTCCGATTCACGCCAACTTCCGCGAAGGGCTGAACGTCTTGCAGTATTTCATCTCGACGCACGGCGCGCGCAAGGGTCTGGCGGACACGGCGCTCAAGACGGCCGACTCCGGCTACCTGACCCGCCGCCTGGTTGACGTGGCGCAGGACGTGATTATCTCCGAGCCCGACTGCGGCACGCTCAGAGGCATTAGCGCGACAGCGATTGTCGAAGGCGGCGAGGAGATCGAATCGCTGCGCGACCGCATCGTCGGGCGCACCTCGCTGGACGACGTGGTTGACCCGGTCGAGGGCCGCGTGATCGTTGAAATCGGCGAGGAGATTGACGAAGACCTCGCGGCCGAGATTCAGCGCTCGGGCGTCCAGCGCGTCCGCATCCGCTCGGTGCTGACGTGCGAATCGCGCCGCGGCTGCTGCATCAAGTGCTACGGTCGTAACCTTGCCACGGGCAGGCCCGTGGACATCGGCGAGGCCGTCGGCGTCATCGCGGCCCAGTCAATCGGCGAGCCCGGCACGCAGCTCACGATGCGCACGTTCCACATCGGCGGCACGGCGCGCCTCGAAGAGTCCTCGAAGCACGAGGCGCGCGTTGACGGGACGATTCGCTACGTTGACCTGACGACCGTCAAGAACCGCAAGGGCGAGATCATCGCCATGAATCGCAACGGCGCCCTGATTATCATGGACGAGCGCGGGCGCGAGGTCGCTCGCTACCAGATCGTCTACGGCGCGCACCTGCACATCGCCGACGGCGCACGCGTCCGCCAGGATCAAATGCTGGCGACGTGGGATCCGTTCACCTTCGCCATCCTGACCGAGGTCGCCGGCCACATTAAGTTCCAGGACTTGAAGGAAGGCGTGACGGTTGACGAAGAGGTAGACGAAGTGACGGGCCAGTCCCGCATGGTCGTCAAGGACTCGCCGGACGAGAAGAAGCAACCGCGTCTGGAAATCCGCAACGCCGCGAACAAGGTGTTGAAGACTTACCAGATGCCGGTTCGCGCTAACCTGATGGTCGGAGACGGCGACATGGTGGAGCCCGGCGACATCATCGCTAAGATTCCGCGCGAGACCACGAAGACCAAGGACATCACGGGCGGTTTGCCGCGCGTCGTCGAACTCTTCGAGGCCCGCAAGCCGTCGGAAACGGCCATCATGTCTGAGATTGACGGCACGGTTAAGCTCGGACCGATCGCGAAAGGCAAGCGTAAGCTGATCATCACGGGCAACGACGGCGAGGAGCGCGAGTACGACATCCCGCGCGGCACGCACATCAACGTGCAGGAAGGCGACCGTGTACGCGCCGGCGAGGCCCTGATGGACGGCCCCCTGAACCCGCACGACATTCTCCGTGTTCTCGGTATGAACCGCTTGCAGGAGTACATCGTCAACGAGATTCAGGAGGTCTACCGCCTACAGGGCGTCAACATCAACGACAAGCACATCGAAGTGATTGTCCGCCAGATGTTGCGCTGGGTGAAGATCAAGGAGGTCGGGGACACGGAATTCCTGCTCGACGAGCAGGTGGACCGCTTCCGCTTCGCAGACGAGAACGCGCGCGTGGCCGACACCAGCGGCGAGCCCTCACAGGCAGAGCCCCTGCTGCTCGGCATCACGAAGGCTTCGCTCTCGACGGACTCATTCATCTCCGCGGCCTCGTTCCAGGAGACGACGCGCGTGCTGACGGAGGCTGCGATCTCTGGGCGCATTGACTACCTGCGCGGCCTGAAGGAGAACGTCATCATGGGCCGCCTGATTCCGGCCGGCACAGGGATGGAGTTCTACCGCAACGTCAAGGTCGAGCGTGACGAGACGATTGATCAGGTGAGCCGCGAGCGCGACCTCGAAGACTTCCCCGAAATCGTCGGCGGCGTGGACCTCCCAGACGCCGAAGCCACACGCACGGCCGTCGCGGCCGGCGGCGACGGCGACGCAGGGTCGGCCGAGGACGAGGAGTAGGCTCTAAAAACCGCCTGACGGTTAAGAAACGTCAGGCCCCGGAAAAAAGGCCCGCGGAGGTTGTTGACAGCCCCCGCGGGCCTTTTTGTATTAAAACGACGCGCCCCGACCCTACCCTATATGGGTTATTAGTGTACGAAAAGATGACTTTTCAGGGGTCCCGTGCCGCCGAAAACACTAAAAATTCTTAGGCAAACGCTTTGGAACGGCTCTTGCCAATAGGATGCTGCCAAGAGTTGGCGGGATCAATTGGGGTTCCGGTAGCGATTTTAGGGAGGGGCAAATGAGAAGTAATTTGATCAAACGACTGGCCGCGACGGCTACTCTCGCCGCGGTCTCTCTGGTTGGCGGCGCGGCCTATGCGCAGGCTCCGCGCGCGCAGCAGCGCCAGCAGGAGAAAGCTCAGAAACAGCAGCCGAAACAGGACGACGGCAAGGCAGCGCGCCAGGCCGCAAATGCGCAGCGGCAGGCACAGCAGCAGGCCCAGCGTCAGCAGGCCGCACAGGCAGCAGCTCAGCAGCGTCAGCAGGCCGCGGCGCAGCAGCGTCAACAGCAGCAACAGGCCGCAGCGCGCGAGCGCCAGCAGCAACAGCAAGCCACGGCGCGCGAGCGTCAGCAGCAGCAGGCCGTGCAGGCTCGTGAGCGTCAGCAGCAGCAAGCTGCTCAGGCGCGTGAGCGCCAGCAGCAGCAGGCACAGACCCAGCGTGAGCGGGAATGGCAGCAGCAGCAGCAGCAGTACGAGCGCACCCGCCTCGAACAGCAGCGTGCGAATACTGCGGCGGCCCGGCAGCGCCAGCAGCAGGTTTACACCCAGGGGCAGCAGCGCCAGCTCGAAGCTGAGCGCCAGCGCTTGCAGACTCAGCAGCAGAACATGGCGCGTCAGCGTCAGAATATCCAACTAGCGCGCCAGCAGCAGGCCCTGCGCCAGCAGCAGTATCGCCAGCAGGTGCAGCAGCAACAACTAGCCTTGCAGCGCCGCTCGCAGATACTTGAGCAGCAGCGTCGTCTGGCACAGTACCGCTACCAGCAGCAGTACCTGGAGCGTCTGCGTCAGGACCAGATTCGGTTGCAGAACGCGCGCAACTACGGCGACGACTATTACTACAACGACGCCGGGTACAATACCTACTACCGTTACAACCGTGACGGCAGGTATTACGAGACGAACCGCTACGGCGCCGAGATGCTTCAGCGCGCGGTCAACTCCGGCTACGAGCAGGGCTACTACGCTGGCCGCGCGGACCGCGAGGACGGCTGGCAAGCGGACTACCGCAACTCGGACGCCTATCAGGACGCGAGCTACGGTTACGACGGCTACTACGTTGACATCAGCGAGTACCGCAACTACTTCCGCGAGGGCTTCCGCCGCGGCTACGAGGACGGCTTCTACAGCCGCCAGCAGTACGGCAACTATGGCAACGGGAAGTGGAACATTCTCGGAACCATCCTGAGCCAGATTCTTAACCTCCAGAACTTCTAAATCTGAGAAGAACTGGTAACAACTTCGGCCTTCGCTTCCCGAAATGGGAAGCGAAGGCCGAACTTCTTTCACGGCCGCCGCGACTCGGCCTCTAACGCCGGGGATACCGGCGAGCACAAGCGATTGAGGATGAACAGCCTGCTTATTGCGAGTCCGGTTCATCCCTTGTTAGGCGGCGCGTAATACATACCAAAGCTCCGATTAAGAATATTTCGCGGCCATCTTTTGGACCGTGTTCGCCCCGCGCAACGTTGACTTCTGGCCGATGGCCTTCTCAAGCACGGCGTTTGAAATCTTAGATCCGCTCTGCTTCTTACGGCATAGCCAGTAAATCTCACGCTCATGAATATGAAAGTCATCAATATCCGTTCTCAACGTCATCAGCCTTTGACTTGATTTATCATCAAGCCCGTCGGCGAGGAAAGCAATATTCAACGCCGCGGCCCCATCAAGCTCGGATTGGCTGAATGGCTTGTAACTCGCAACGGCTGCCAATTCTGTATTCGTTCTAATGAACGTGGCTACTTCATAGCCGAGCGCCTCACGCAGCCTGTTCTCTATTTCTCGTTCGAGAGCCTGAGCGTTCTTCGACGTAGCCTCAAACACGACATTGCCGCTGGCGATGAAGGTCTCGACATTTGAAAATCCAAGTGACTCAAAGAGACGACGCAAAAAATCCATCTTGACGGTGTTGTGGCCGCCAACGTTGATGGCTCGCAGGATTGCGATATATTTGGGCATAGACTTTGATACCGTAAGGAAGCCGCCTAACGCTCGAATTAAAGCCAGGCTCACACCGCCCCGGTTGAATGAGTTATTAGATGGCGCTTTCAAAAATAATGCTTGAACAGGTTAGACCGGCCTCTGCTTTCCGTAGCTCAGAAATATCTATGATCTCGACTCTCTCGGCCACACGTTCTATCAACTCTATCGCTCTTGGAAATCCTGCCTGGACACATACCGTAGCGCCAACCCGTAAGATATTTGCTGACCAGGGCTCCTCCGCCGGGGTGTATACCAGATTGAACCCTCTGAATGCATCAAGCTCAGCCCAATCTGGATTCACAAACAACGTCTCTTCATCTATCGCAGTACAGGCTGACTTCAGATGTAAGCTTCCTTTTGTCCGCACAGGTACGACACGGTAGCCATAGGGCCCCAATATTCTCGCCAGCTCTTCAATACCTTCCCGGTTGGTGCGGCTCGATTGACCTATAAATATCTTCTTCCCGATTCGTAGCACGTCTCCGCCCTCGATTGTAGCGGGGAGAGAAATATGAGCTATGTCTCGATACTTAGATAGCTCGCGCTCAATGAGCCCGGTCTCTCCTCGACGAGAGGAAACTCCCATGCTGCAAATTATCGCAAGCTCATCGACGACAATCGCAGTATCTTCCACAAAGCACGAATCCGGGTACGACTCATTTTCAGAGAGTTCCTTGACGATAACGCCGAGCTTCTTAAGCGCAGCACAATAATCGTCGTGCTGGCGTCCTGCTAGTTGTAGATTGATTGGCGCTCTGTCAACAAACGTCACCTCGCATTCAGCAATCCTCGGCGACACTTTGTGGGTGAGAGCTCTTAGCATATCTCAGATATTACCTTAGGCACGCGCAAGCTATCTAACGCTTGAATGAGTTGTGAGGCGGCCTCATGCGCGCTGCTTCAGCAACGAGAATTCTTTGCTACAGACGATTTGTGTCCTCTCATCATTGACCTTCACCAGATGTACCTTATCCAGCACACAACGATAATCTAAATCGAGCCGTCTCGCTTCTTCCAGCGCCTCAGCATATTCATTCGCATTTTTAGCGAACGCGCCAAGCGTCAGATGCGGGACATACGGTCTATCTTCTTTTCGGTAATCAGCTAACACACCTGTATATATTTCGCTCTGTAAGCCGATAATCGCCGCATTACCTTCCTCCACCATAAGGAAGAGATAATCATCCCACGACTTTTGCAAACCCTGTAGATGAATAGGAAACGGCTGCCAACCATCCAAGACGCTATGAAGGTGAGAGACGAGATTATTTTCGCCGATGGACTCCGGCACAGGGAACATCAGTGTGATATGCGGCTCAATCAAATCAACCTGCGGATCATATCTCTTTCTCAATAGATTGATTGGCTGAGTATCAACATTCGGGTAATGAACCAGCGCGTAAAACATTCCTTTGAAGACCTCAAGATTACAGCAGCCTAACGCCCGAGTTGACCGGGCGCGGCGATCACACCAACATTCGCCGAACCGATCAAGTTGCGAAACACGCTCCCTGCGCTCCGGTCCAACGATTTGTTAGGCATTGTGATTTCATTGTTGTGGAGGCGGACTTGTAAGGCCAGTAAGTCCACCGATAGCGGCTGCAACAAGCAATAAAACTGCCAAAATGAAGAAACAACCAAGGTCGCTTTCACCTCCCGGACGTGTACCATCGGAAGGCACCTTGTTTGCTCGTCGGTCTTTTTCAGCAACGCCCCCAGCAATGAGGAGTAAGATGCCCGCGATGATGACCATCGAACCTGTAATCCGACCCAAGATTCCGAAGAGTGTTCCGATGATGGCTGCAACTGCGATAAGGAGACCCGCCACCCATATAACGGCACATCTCGCCGCGCTCCTTACGGTTGTTCGGCTTACTGAAGTTCCGCGCGATGGTTGAAAATTACCAGGATGGATAGTGGACATAATAGTTCTCCTAGGTAGTGTTGTATGATCGAATTCTTCACAAACGTAAAAACGCCTAACACCCGAATTAACCGGCGAGCAATCAATGTCGAAGATAAAAGACCTGCTAACTGCGAGTCCGGTTGAATGAGTTGCTAGGCGCGTTACGGGTCATTGGTTTAGCTGTAAAACAGAGCACTCCATCAAAATTCAAGTGTCCCTAACAGCTTGATGACTTCCATCATCTCGCTTGGATGATAATCTTCTTCACGAACTAGAATTGATAACTTTCTGGATACTTTTGTTTCCCTTGTCGCCATCGCAAATGAAATCAATATGAGTTGAACCAGTAAAAGACGAGAGGCATTAGCGCGAGCTTGTCCAGCGCCCCAAAGCGGTAGAGCGATTGGCTCTAAGGAGCCATGCTGTCTTACTGCTGTCCAGAGACAGCAAAGACCTGTCCACATAGCTTCCTTACTTGCAATAGTGGTCTTATCAGGATACATCTTGGCGAATACTGTTAAAAATGTCTTCCTGCTACCATCGGGAATTACAACAACAGTGCCAATAGGGAACTTGATTCTTTTACCGAAGGTCTTATTCGGGTCAAGTGTCCCTGTAATATGATGTTCATCCAAAAAAGTGCTAATTGCTTTATCAAAAAGCGTATGGTTTCCGTTAAATGATTTCTGGATCAATTTATATCTGAGAGTTTCATTGCTGATTACATCTGGAGCACTGTCAAAATAGTCGCTGCTTCCCATTGCTATATTGCAAGGCTGGTCAAGAAGTTTCCCGATCTTTATTTCTACTTCAACATTCGATGCTTTTGATATGCGGCTATATCTTCGCGGCGGAAGAGAACGTATCGTAGCCCAAAGAACAGCTATAATCACAGATGCCAAAAATAGCCCAAGTCCTCTCGGTAGTTTATCTGGGAAGAAATACGATAATGATTCAATCGAGAGCCATATAATGCCAAACGCCATAAGGAAGTGCGTGAGCAGATCCCTTATTCCGTCCTTAGAAAATAAGTATTCAACTTGTTTCCAGAACATTTACTCCGCTCCTAATTAGACTCACTCTAGGGGAAGCGCCTAACTAAGTAATAGACTCACTAAAAGTGGTGTTATAACACGCTCTTTAGGGAGCATAACACGCGGCGGTTTGCGATTTCCTTCAGTAATTCCACGCTCTCCCGTGATTATCCTTCCTTGTCAGGTGCATTAAAGGTTAGCGTGAGGCTAACGAGAAAAGGCACTCATTAGCGAGACGTACGAGGAGCAGACGCGGGCGCACGATATTCCTGTTGAAAGGTTGATGTCAATGGGCAGGAATGCCTCAGGCAGCAAAAGCAAGGCCGCCACGCCGTTGTAGGAAGCAGCTTGACGTGGCGGCCTCTCCGCACAGCCTGTCTCTTCCACTAAAACAGGTGTGCGCTCCCAGACTTAGCGGCGACTTCTTTTGACCGTTTTCTTTCTCGTCCGGGATAGTCTCACGATGACCTGGCCCGAAGCATTCAGACGAAAGATGAGGTAGTCGCCGGGATGCGCGTTTATTTCGTTCAAGAGCGGGCACGGGACACGGCCTCTGGTCAGACCTCTGTCGTTTGTGATTTTGGCCCGATATTCTTCTCTTCTTTTCATTCGTGAGCTTCCTTTTGGTAAGATGCGCGCGGTCTATTTGAAAATCTGGCAACGGCAACCATGCGTCGTCTCAAGCCTCAACCTCAAAAGCTGAGTGATGAGCGCCGCCGTTGAGAAGAAAAGGATTCTCACGGCGGACAATTTGAACGAGCATACTCTATGCCTATTTGAGTGTAGAGGCAAGCTGAAAATTCTCTTTTCCTGTCAGGAGGTAACTCCTGATGGGTAGAGGAACGCGCCACCAACCTGAGCGGCTCTCCCAAAAGCTGCGGCAGATACGGGAAGCTCTCGGTCTATCTCAGACGGAAATGCTCAAGCGGCTGGGAGTCGAAGACCTGATCGCGTATCAGAGGATTTCGGAGTACGAGCTAGGGAAGCGCGAGCCGTTGCTGATTGTTCTCCTGCAATACGCTCGCGTGGCTGGCGTGTGTGTGGATGTGTTGATTGACGACCGGCTTGAGTTGCCCGCCAAGTTGCCGGGTGCGCCGAAGCACGGCCGGAAGTGATTTGAGAAAAGAGAAATTTTAGTTGACAGAGGCCGCCGCCGGGCATAGAGTTTCGGCGTTCTTCACAAGCGGTTCGAATCCTCGCATGACATTTCTGCTGACGAGTGACAAACACTCGTGAGCCTCACGCAAGTCTTATATGGGAACGGGTTGAATTGTCGGAAGCCGCCTGCGAATTTGCGTGCATGCGTGCGTAGAAGGCTCGTGACGTGCGAAAGCAGGCTGTCGGGCGTGAAAATTCATTCGTGGCGGGTGAAAATTGGCTCGTGGGCTGTCAAAGAAGACTCGTCGGGCGCCAAAGAAGGCTCGTGGGGAGTCAAAATTGGCTGGTGGCGTGCGAAAGCACCCTGTCGAGCGTGAAAATTTGTTCGTGGTGGTGTGAAAAAGGGTTGTCGGGCGTAGGGATGTGCTGATTTCGTGCAATAGGGAACTAAGGGCCGCGTTTCCTCAAGTTATCGAACGTGGAAGTCCCTCGCCTTCCTTTTGACCTCAGATAAAGGAGAGCCTCATGAATGATTCACAGACTAAGACATACGAGATGTTCAGGCGTGTCGATGGTTTCGGCGCGGAGCGCGCCGCGGACTTTCCGGCTTCGAGTCTGGGTGGGGAGAAGTTTGCTGCGTTGGGCGGCGTGATTGACGAGTTGGAGGAGCAGGGGACGGCGCAGAGCGCGGGTGGGAGCGCGGCGCGGACCAGTACGGGCGCGAAGCGCGCGGCGCGCGAAGAGTTGAGGCAGCAGATGGCCGCCATCAGCGAGACGGCGCGGGCGATGGAGTCCGCACGGCCCGGACTCGCAGCGAGCTTCCGTATGCCGAATACCAACGGCGATCAGGCGCTCTTGACTGCCGCGGGGGCCTTCGTGGAGGCCGCCGAGCCCTTGAAGAATGAGTTTATCAGGCACGAGCTGCCCGCGACGTTTCTGGAAGACCTCAACGCGGCCCGCAGTGCTTTCGAGAGCGCGCTGAGCAGCCAGAATCAGAATACGGGACGGCGCGTGACGGCGACCGCCGCGATTGAGGCTGTCATAGAGCGCGGGCGGCAAATCGTGCGCGAGTTGGACGCCATCGTCAGTAACAAGTATCGCAAGGACCATGCGACGCTCG
Source organism: uncultured Acidobacteriota bacterium (assembly GCA_963848875.1). Lineage (GTDB taxonomy): Bacteria > Acidobacteriota > Blastocatellia > Pyrinomonadales > Pyrinomonadaceae > QHXM01. The sequence goes on along the minus strand of CAWKFJ010000002.1, from coordinate 317,980 downwards.
CCGCCTGGGAGAGCGCCAGCCGCGTCGAGAGACTGCCGCGAAAGAAGAAGCCGCCGATACCTCCACCGGCGACCTGAAAATATCTTTGCGCCTTTGCGTGAGAAATAGTTTCACGCTGGAGACGCAAAGGCGCAAAGGGGGGGTGAGTTCAGCTCTTATCCGCGCCGCTTTTTTCGAGGGACTTCAGGCCCCACAGGACGATGAGGGCGAGGGCGGTGATTCCACCAGCGAGGATGAATTGGCGGAGCGCGACCGCGATGCCGATTGCGCCGGAGAGAAGGAGTGAGGCGGCGGTCGTCAGGCCCTCCACGGCGCGCGTCTCGCCGCGGCGGAAAATTGTGCCAGCGCCGAGGAAGCTGATGCCCGTGATGATGGCTTCGACGATGCGAATCGGGTCGGAGCGGATGGGTCCGTCAGGGCCACCCATGGCGTAGCGGTGCAGCATTGCGTCGCCGAGGCCCACGAGCAGCGCGGACGCGCCGGCCACGAGCATGTGCGTGCGGAAACCCGCGGGCTTGTTGGCGCGCTCGCGCTCCATCCCTATGATCCCGCCGAGCAGCATCGCCAGCGCGACTTCGCCGATAATCTCCAGTTGCATGAGCCAGGTCACCGTCAGAACCCTCCTTAAAGTTCCGCGCTCAGTCTGTCCGCCGCGCCTGCGGGTAAAGCATGGTCGCGTTAGGGTCGGATGTCTGCCCGCCCGCTGCAACCAACTCCGTGCCGTCGCTGACGCAGTAGAGCAAGGATTCATCCGTGTAACTGCTATTGCACTTCGGGCAGCGCCTGATCCGACTCGGCGCGGCGCTCTTGACTGCTGGTTCTGTTGGCCTGGGTGGTGAAGGGCTTGGCGCGGGCTCTGGCTTGTTCCTGGATAACTTGATGACCAGGGTGGCGAGCGCGCCGATGATGATGCCCAGGACTAAACCCAGAAAAAAGGGGCCGCTGATGAGCGGGGACGCCGATGGTTCTTCGGGTGTATGCGCCGGTGCTTGGGCCAGAAATATCGAGAAACTGACGAGATGATTCAGCATCACGGTCCTTCTTTGTAGTGGCGTGGAAACAGACCCGCGCATTATAGCGGCGTTTCGGGCCGCGGCCATCTGAAAATTCGGTAGTGGGTTAGTTTGCAGTTGAGTGTGTGCCCATGCGGCGTTCACCGCAGAGACGCAGAGGACGCTGAGGTTGCGCAGAGGCTTGAGTCAACTCTCTGCGCCCCCTCTGCGCTCTCTGCGTCTCTGCGGTGAGTCTGACCTGCCTCACACTCAACTCCAAACTGAATCACTACTGAAAATTCTTAAAATGATTGCCCCTGTTCAGCAAATCGTATTAAAGTATAGTCGTCGGTTGCAAGACTTGCCCAAGCCCTCACCGAATATCTCGACAAACGAGGTCAAGCTTTTTTATGAGCAGGGTCTATTCTGTCTCCCCAAGGGGCAAGGGGCGTTCGGCGCTGACTGTCTGCGTCCTACTGGCTTTTCTGACGGCGCTGGTCTTCTGCGTCCCCGCGCGGCGGGCGCGTGCGGCTGCGGGCGCGCCGGAGTTGTTGACACAGGGCACGACGACGCGCGGCGTCGCCCTCGAATCCGTCTCCTGGCGCAAAGAGCCTTTCTCGCCCACGCAAGTCAACCAGTTCGGCACGGACAACCGGACGCGCCTCATCCTCTTCGCCCGGAACCTTGACTTGCAGCCCGGCGAAGGCGCTTCGGTCGTGACGGCCGAGGCCGAAGACTCTACGCGCACGCGCTATCCCCTCGTGGTCGAGTACGCGGGCGGCGTGCCCGGCTTCGACTGGCTGGGCATGGTCGTAGTCCGCCTGCACGACGCGATAGGCAACGTCGGGGACGTGTTGATAGGCATACGCCTGCGCGAGGTCGCCAGCAACCGCGTGCGCGTCGGCATCAGCCACGTCGGCGGCGGGCCGCCCGACGACGACCCAGGCAGTCAACCGGACCTGGGGCCGAACGCGAGCCTGCACGGCAAGCAGGTCTTCCCCGCGGACAACCCCTGGAACGAAGACATCTCGGCTGCGGCCGTAGACCCCAACTCCAACGCGATTATTTCGAGCATAGGGCTCAACACGGGGGTACACGCGGATTTTGGCACAGTATGGAATGGCGCGCCCAACGGCATCCCCTACGTGGTCGTCTCCGGCGTGCAGCAGAAAGTCCCCATCACCTTCACGGACTACGGCGACGAGAGCGACCCAGGCCCGTACCCTGTCCCGCCGGACGCGCCCATAGAGGGCGGCGCAGGCGGGACGGGCGACCGCCACGTCATCGTCATAGACCGAGACAACTGGAAGCTCTACGAGCTGTACACGGCTCATCCAGTCAACAACGGCGCGTCGTGGCGCGCAGGGAGCGGCGCGGTCTTTGATTTGAACTCAAATGCGCTGAGGCCGGCTGGGTGGACCTCTGCGGACGCGGCGGGACTCCCTATCTTCCCAGGGCTGGTGCGCTACGACGAGGTCTACGAGCGCGGTGAGATCGCGCACGCCCTGCGCTTCACGGCGCAGACGACGCGCAGGGCCTACGTAGCCCCTGCGCGCCACTTCGCCAGCAGCCGCACGGATGCGAACCTGCCGCCGATGGGGATGCGCGTCCGCCTCAAGGCTTCGTTCAACATCAGCGGGTTCTCGCCGGCGATGCAGGTCATCCTGAAGGCGCTGAAAAAGTACGGAATGATTCTGGCCGACAACGGCAGCAGTTGGTACGTCAGCGGCGCGCCCGACCCGCGCTGGAACGACGACGAACTGCACACGCTCTCGGCCATCAAGGGGTCGGACTTCGAGGTCGTCAAGATGGGGACCATCTTTGACGAGTGAGTGCAGAGGGTAGGAAGGCGTACATAGTTGTTCGACAAACATACGCCGCCCCCAGCCTCCCGCGTTTAATCCCTGAGCCATCGCGCCAATCAACTGCAAGTGTTTCAAACATCTGCGCCGCCGGGAGAGCTTGGCCCGGCGGCGCATCCTTATGGCGCCGTGTTTGCTCATTTGCGGGTCGATGAGACAGCAAAAGAATCGCAACACAATCTTCGCCATCGCCGCCACAGCGATCATCTCGCTGGCGCTCTCGCCCGCTCTCGCGCAGGAACAGGGCGCTCAGGTTTCGGCCAGGGACAAGCAGGCGATTGCGACTTTCGAGCAGCACGTCAAAGATTACGTTAAGATGCGCGAGGCCCTGGAGGACAAGCTGCCGAAGCTGGCCGCGGACAGCAAGCCAGAGCAGATAGAGGCGCACAAGGTCTCTTTCCAGGAGACTGTGCGAACGGCCAGGACGGGCGCGAAGCAGGGCGACATTTTCAATCCACAGATAATCGAATACATACAGCTCACGATCCGCGACGAGTTCAAAGGGCATGAGCGTCAGGAGCTGCGAGAAAAAGTCCTGGTCGAAGCTGAAACGAAGGCCGTGCCCTTGCGTGTCAATTATCCCTACCCGGAGTCGGAAGAGTTGGTAGACATGCCGCCCACGCTCCTGCTCCGTCTGCCGCAACTGCCGAAGCAGGTGAAGTACCGCTTTGTCGGCAAAAACCTGCTGCTCGTTGACAGGGAAAACGGTCTGATCATCGATTACATGCTGAACGCAGTCCCATAGGCGCGCGAGGAGGAGAGTCATGAAACGCTTTTTTGCTTCGATTGTGGCCGCGGCAGTCTTACTCTTCGGCGGCCTGGCGCACGAAACTCTGGCCCAAGATTCTGCGTCGAAGAATCTTAAGAGCACCGCGACGGCCGGCGCGCCCGTCCGCATCAGCCTGCCGATGAAGGAGGGCTCGCTCCGCTTCGCCGTCATCGGCGACACAGGCACGGGCACGGAGAAGCAGCACGAAGTGGGGGACCTGATGGTCCGCACCAAGGCTGCCTTCCCGTTCGAGTTCGTCCTGATGATGGGCGACAACCTTTACAAGAGTGAGAAGGCAGAGGACTACAAGACGAAGTTCGAGGATGTCTACCGCAGGCTGCTCGACGACAAGGTCAAGTTCTACGCCACGCTCGGCAATCACGACGAGTCGAACCAGCGCTTCTACGAGAACTTCAACATGAACGGCGAGGAGTATTACCGCTTCACGAAAGGGAACGTCGCCTTCTACTCGCTGAACAGCAACTACATGGATCAGAAGCAACTCAAGTGGATGGAGGAGCAGTTGGCGAAGGACACCTCCGAGTGGAAGATAGCTTTCTTCCATCACCCGCCCTACTCTTCGGGCGGCAAGCACGGCTCGGACACCAAGCTGCGCGAGGTCGTCGAGCCGATCTTCCTGAAGTACGGCGTCAACGTCGTCTTTGCCGGCCACGAGCACTTCTACGAGCGCATCAAGCCGCAGAAAGGCATCTATTATTTCATCTCTGGCGCGGGCGGCAAGCTGCGCGACGGCGACGTGAAAGACAACTCGCCGCTGACGGCGAAGGCGTTCGACAAGGACATGTCTTTCATGATCCTCGAAATCGCCGGCGACGAGATGCACTTCCAGACCATCTCCCGCACGGGTGAGACAGTTGACTCAGGCGTCGTCGTCAACCAGCGCAGCAAGAAGGCTATGAGCGCCGCCAAATAAATGATGAATGCGGAATGCGGAATGATGAATGAAAAGGCAGTTGTCTTTAATTCATCATTCCGGCGAGTTTAGCGCACTACCTTGAGGTCACGCTCGCTGACGATTCTCCACTTGCCGTCAACCAGGAGCCAGCGCAGTTCCTGGATTACTTCGCCGCGCCGGTCCTGGCCGCCGCCGGCGATGTTGTAAGCCTTGCGGAAACGCATCGTCGCGGAGCGGCCGTCCGGGGCGACGTTGATCTGCGGCTCGGCGACGCGGATGTCAATCGAGTGTGCGTTGCGGAAGACGTGCTCCTTCTCCGCGCGCACGAGTTCGGACGTGGCGTTGCGCGCGCGGTAGAAGGCGTTGACGGTGGGACCGTAAAACGTCATCTGCCTGCCTATGTCGCGCGCGTTGGTCGCCGCAACCCAATCCTCCAAAGCCCCGCGCAAGGTCGTCTCTTCATCTTTCGTCGCAGCGTTATCACTTCTCGCGGACGACTGCCGCCCGGTCGCCGTCTCAATAATCTCCTTGTGCGGAGCTTCCACAGTTTCGGGCGCGGCCTCCTCGGCGATTGGCGGCGCGGGACTCAAGGCCGGCGCGTCGTCCTCAGTTTGAATCTCGGAGTTCTGCACAGCGGCGGGCGGCTGCTGGGCTGCGGGCCGCAGAAAGTTTGTGGTCAGGAGGCTGCCTATGACGCCGCCGGTCAGGCCGGCTATCGCCGCGGCGACGACTAAAGTGGGCCACCACGCGCGGCCGGAATAGACTTTCGAGAGGGGGACGGCCGGGCGCGCGTGCTCGACCGCGGCGGAGTCGAAATGCGGGGTCACGTTCGTCCGCTCGTGGCCCGCGACGACAGTCCTCTCCGATTTATTTGCAGCAGTGACCGGCTCGATATCGTTCATCTTAGCTCCAAAATCCCTTTCATTGATTGCAAACCAGACATGTGAGGGAGAGAGAAGTGAAAGAGGCAAAATTAAGTCCAAACGCGGCGGCCCGCCCGCCGCAATTGACTCGCGGCCGGAATTGGCGTAGATACGTCCTGCTGGAATAATTTATTTCTCTCCTCGGACGGGCGGTCGTTATGAGATCAACCTGCGGAATTATTTTCGTGTGCCTGGCGCTCGGGTTGGCAGGCTGCGGGTCCAAGCCCGCGCAGCCTGCGCCGGCCACAGCGGAAGTGGCCTCTTCCGACGGCACGCAGCCCGCCGGCGGCGCGATGTTGGAGGAAGAGGAAGAAGCGCCGCCCGAGGAACTGACGCCGGAGCAGGTCGAGGCCCGCAAGCTTTTCGATCAGGGCAAGGAGTTGGCGCGCAAGGACGAAGACGAGAAGGCGACCGAACTCTATCTACAGGCCCTCAAGCTGGACCCAGAGTTTGGGGAAGCGCACCTCAAGCTGGCGATGAGTTACGAGGTGCTGGGCAAGAAGGACGAGGCCGAGGCAGAGTACAAGAAGGCCGCCGACGCGTACCAAAAGTACGTCCGCCGCCATCCGAAAGACGCCCGCGCGCACTTCAACATGGGGATGGCCTTCAACAGCCTGCACAAGCCTGACGAGGCGGTCAAGGCGTTCCGCCAAGCGGTCAGGCTGGAGCCGGAAAACAGCGACAGCCAGTACGAGTTTGGGATTGCGTTGGGCAAGGCCGCGCAGTATCAGGAGTCTGTGCTGGCGCTACAGAAGGCGACAGAGCTTGACCCGGACAACTACCGCGCGCAGGAGGCCCTGGAGAAGGCGAAGATCAATTTGCAGCGCTGGCAGGCGATGGTGAAGCAGCAAGAGGTCATCGCGAAGCGGCAGGGGGCCAAGAACGCCAACGCCAACAGCACGAACGCGAGCGCCAACACGGGCACATCACCGTCCCCGGCCTCCACGCCCGAAGTCCATTAAGGCGCGCCGCGAAACGGAAGATAAGTAAAAGAAGGCCGGCAAAGCTTCGCCGGCCTTTAAAGTTGAGGTGAAGGGATGCGGAAACTGAGCTGGCGAATAGTTCAACACGGGTTGCTCCTCCTCCTGCTGCTGGCGCTCGCGCCCGCGGCGCAGGCGCAGGACGATGAGAAGCCGGAGTTCAAGATGCCGTGCGAACAGGCTTTGAAACTCGGGCTGGATAAGTTCATGGACGCTTACGGGAAGCAGACCGAGGACTATTCGACCGTGGGGCAGAGGCAGGGGTTCGAGTACTGGGTCGAGTGCAAGCGCCCCGCCAACGACGCGCTCGCCGCGCGGCTCCTTTCTGAAGCAAGGCGCAGGCAGGTGGAAGCCGCGCGCGGAGAGTTCAACAAATACGGCACGGCGATCTGGGAACTGAAATACATGGAGGCGGGCGGCGGGACCATGTGGAGCCTCATCAGCACAGGCGCTTACGCCGAGCGCGAAAAGTTCATGGAGACTTTCATACGCACACTCGCCGCGCCCGCGCAGCGGAGTCCCAGCGCGCGCAGCTCGGTTAACACGAGCCTCGCCACGATTCAGCGCTGGCTCTCGGCCCCCGACCGCAAGCCCTTCACGGAAGGGAGCGAGCCTGAGCGAGTGGAGCGGAACAAAAAAGATTACGCGATGACGATTGAGGTGACGCAGGCCATTCTGGCGAGGCTGCGCGACCTCCTGAAAGAGTTGCCGGACGAGGCGGCCGCGCGCCTCGCCGAGAAAATGGCGACCGAGACCAGTGACGCCCTCTCGGACACACAGTAAAGGCGGAAGGCTGTAAGCAAAAGTACGCGTCTGTCCGCGCCTTCCGACCCCCGTTCGGTGCTTGACAGAAGGGGCTTTAACCCTTATAGTCTGTCGTTTCGGACTAACAGTCTGAACCCAACTGTGCAGCGCTTGGAAGGTTTTGGTCGGTGTGGAGGCGTTGCCCGGCTGTCGCGCGGGTTGTGAGGACGGCCGCTTGACAATTATTGTGGCGTAAAAACGCCTGCGAGCGGCGGAACAGGGCAGTCAAGCCTGCTTCGTTACGGTCTCCGGGCGCGCGACGAGGGTTCTTGAACGGACCCGCTCATCCTGAGAGATGCGACGCCACAGAAAAGTTTCGGCTTCGGGGGAGGCCATTATCCGCACCCGTTAGTAACCAGAACGTCCCCTAAAAATCATACTTTTGTAACAGGACAGCCGCCTGCGCTGACTGCCGAACAAGTTTCGGAAAGAGGCAGGTCGAGCCCCTTTTTGCGCTTAAGACCGAAAAAGAGCGCGCACCAGGAAGAAGAGGATAACGAGCAGTGCCGACCATCAATCAGCTTGTTCGCAAGGGACGCCAGGCCGTCAAGTACAAGACGGCCAGCCCGGCGCTCCAGGAGTCGCCGCAGCGCCGCGGCGTCTGCACGCGCGTCTATACGCAAACGCCCAAGAAACCGAACTCGGCGCTGCGCAAGGTCGCCCGCGTGCGCCTAACCAACGGCATAGAGGTCACGACCTACATCCCAGGCGTCGGCCACAACCTGCAAGAGCACTCGATTGTGCTCATCCGCGGCGGCCGCGTGAAGGACTTGCCGGGCGTGCGCTACCACGTCATCCGCGGCACGCTCGACAGCGTCGGCGTCGCAGACCGCAAACAGGGGCGCTCCAAGTACGGCGCGAAACGGCCCAAGGCGGGCGCGGCCGGGGCTAAGAAATAGCGAAGTGGTCAGTGGTCGGTGGTCAGTGGTCAGTTAGAAAGACCGCAGACGCCGGAACACTGACCACTGACTACTGACCACTGACCACTGACTACAGATTATGCCTAGAAGAAGAGTTGCCGAGAGACGCGAGGTGCTGCCCGATCCGGTCTACAACAGCCCGTTGGTGACCAAGTTCATCAACGGCGTGATGTGGGGCGGGAAGAAATCGACGGCAGAGAGGATTTTCTACACCGCCCTGCGCCAGGTGGGCGAGAAGGCCGGCGACGAGCCGCTCAAGGTCTTCAAGCGCGCGATTGACAACGTCCGGCCGACCGTCGAGGTCAAGTCGCGGCGCGTCGGCGGTTCGACCTATCAGGTCCCCGTCGAGGTTCACCAGGAGCGCCGCGGCGCGCTGGCAATCCGCTGGATCGTCACCTACGCGCGCGGCCGCGGCGAGAAGACCATGACGGATCGCCTGGCCGGCGAACTTCTGGACGCGGCGAACAATCGCGGCAACGCGGTCAAGAAGAAGGAAGACACGCACCGCATGGCTGAAGCCAACAAGGCTTTCGCCCATTACAAGTGGTAACGAAGAAGTCAGAACACAGAATACAGAAGTCAGCAGAAAAGCGGGGGGCGCTTTCCTACTTCTGACTTCTGACTCCTGAGTACCTAAGGTTTTCAAAATGGCTAAGCACGATCTCAACAAGTTCCGCAACATAGGCATCATGGCGCACATCGATGCCGGCAAGACCACGACGACCGAGCGCGTGCTCTACTACACGGGCGTCTCGCACAAGATTGGCGAGGTCCACGAAGGCACCGCGACGATGGACTGGATGGAGCAGGAGCAGGAGCGCGGCATCACGATCACGTCCGCCGCCACCACCTGCTTCTGGAAGCGCGAGGGCACAGAGTACCGCATCAACATCATCGACACGCCCGGCCACGTGGACTTCACGATGGAGGTTGAGCGTAGCCTTCGCGTGCTCGACGGCGCGGTCGCAGTGTTCGACGGCGTCGCCGGCGTGGAGCCGCAAAGTGAGACCGTCTGGCGTCAGGCCGACAAGTACAACGTCCCGCGCATCTGCTTCATTAACAAGCTGGACCGCGCGGGCGCGAGCTTCGAGCGCTCGTTCAATTCCATCATCACGCGCTTGGGCGCGAACCCCGTCGCCATCCAGATTCCCATCGGCCTCGAAGACCAGTTCAAGGGCGTCGTCGATCTGATCACGATGAAGGCGCTTATCTGGAAAGACGAGTCGAAGGGCGCGGAGTATGAGACGACGGAGATTCCGGCTGACCTCTTGGAAGAGGCCAAGGCCGCGCGCCACAAGCTGATCGAAGCCGTGGCGGACGTCGAAGAAGAGTTGATGATGAAGTACCTCGAAGACGAGGGCGAGAGCATCACGGAAGAAGAGATTCGCGCGGCGCTGCGTACGGGCACGGTTGCCCTGAAGCTCGTCCCCGTCGTCACGGGCTCGGCCTTCAAGAACAAGGGCGTGCAGACGCTGCTCGACGCAGTGGTCGATTTCCTGCCGAGCCCGCTCGACATCGCGGCGGTCGAGGGCGTCAACCCTAGGACGGGTGAGACGGAGGCCCGGCCCGCGGACTCCGCGGCCCCGTTCAGCGGCCTCGTCTTCAAGATCATGGCCGACAAGCACCTCGGCCAGCTCTCATTCGTCCGCATCTATTCTGGCACAATTCGCGCCGGCTCCTACGCCTACAATCCCATCAAGGATAACCGGGAGCGCGTGGGCCGCCTGATGCGGATGCACGCCAACAAGCGTGAGGACATTGAAGAGGCGTCTGCTGGCGAGATCATCGCTATCGGCGGCATGAAGCAGGTCACGACCGGCGACACCGTCTGCGACGAGAACAAGCCGATTGTGCTCGAAGCGATGGAGTTCCCGGCCCCTGTCATCCGCGTCGCCGTCGAACCCAAGACGCGGGCCGACCAGGACAAGTTGGGCGTCGCCTTGAACCGCCTGGCGCAGGAAGACCCCAGCTTCAACGTCTCGACCGACCACGAAACAGGCCAGACGATCATCGCGGGCATGGGCGAGCTTCACCTCGAAATCATCGTTGACCGCATGAAGCGCGAGTTCGGCGTCGAGGCCAACGTCGGCAAGCCGCAGGTGGCTTACCGCGAGACCATTACGCAGCCCGCCCCCGGCAAGGAAGTCTTCAAGAAGCAGACGGGCGGTCGCGGCCAGTATGGCCACGTCGAGTTGGAAATCGAGCCCGCGCCGGGCGAAGGCTTTGTCTTCGAGAACGGGATCACGGGCGGAGCCATCCCGCGCGAGTTCATCAAGCCGACCGAGCAGGGCGTCAAGGACGCCATGGAGCGCGGCTTCCTCGCGGGCTACGAGCTGGTGGACATCAAGGTCCGCCTGGTCTTCGGCTCTTACCACGAGGTTGACTCCGACGAGCGCTCGTTCCACATCGCGGGTTCCTTGGCGTTCCAGGACGCTGTCAAGAAGGCCAAGCCTGTGCTGCTTGAACCGATCATGCGCGTCGAGGTCGTGACGCCTGAGGATTACATGGGCGCGGTCAACGGCGACTTGAACCGGCGGCGCGGACAGATCGAGAAGATGGAGCCGCGACCGGGCGGCGTGCAGGTCGTGACGGCCTACGTCCCGCTCTCGGAGATGTTCGGCTACACGACAGACCTGCGCTCGGCCACGCAGGGGCGCGCGACTTCCACGATGCACTTCGAGCGCTACGACCAGGCCCCGAAGAACATCGCCGACGAGGTGATCGCGAAGGTGCAGGGAGTCGCCAGGTAAATTTTGGACAAGCGGGTCGCTTCTCTCGCTGCTAAAAAGCGCGGCGACCCACAATGAAACAACTTTCAAAGTTAAGGAGCGAGAGATAAACAGATGAGCAAGGAAAAGTTTGACCGGTCGAAGCCGCACGTGAACATCGGGACGATCGGGCACGTGGATCACGGGAAGACGACGTTAACGGCCGCGATCACGAAAGTCTTGGCCAAGAACAACCCGAAGATCACGGTCCGGGCCTTCGATTCCATTGACAACGCGCCGGAGGAGAAAGCCCGTGGGATCACGATTGCGACCGCCCACGTCGAGTACGAGACTAAGAACCGGCACTACGCGCACGTCGATTGCCCCGGCCACGCCGATTACGTCAAGAACATGATCACGGGCGCGGCCCAGATGGACGGAGCCATCCTGGTCGTGGCCGCCACCGACGGCCCCATGCCGCAGACTCGTGAGCACATTCTGTTGGCGAGGCAGGTGGGAGTGCCTGCGATGGTGGTCTTCATGAACAAAGCGGACGCCGTGGACGACGAGGAGTTGCTGGAACTGGTCGAACTCGAAGTCCGTGAACTACTGTCGCAGTACGAGTTCCCCGGCGACGAGATTCCGGTCATCAAAGGCTCTGCGCTGAAAGCCTTAGAGGGCGATGAGAAGTGGGAGAAGACCGTCGACGAGTTGATGGCGGCCGTGGACTCTTACATCCCGACGCCGGAGAGAGACGTGGAGAAACCCTTCCTGATGCCTGTCGAGGACATCTTCACGATCCAGGGGCGTGGGACGGTGGCCACAGGCCGTGTCGAGCGTGGGCGAGTGAAGGTCAACGAGCAGGTGGAAATAGTGGGCATCCGCCCCACCCGGACGACCGTCTGCACGGGAGTCGAGATGTTCAAGAAGCTGTTGGACGAGGGTGTGGCGGGCGACAACGTGGGGCTCTTGCTCCGAGGCGTCGAGCGCAAGGACATCGAGCGCGGGCAGGTCATCTCTAAGCCGGGCTCGATCACGCCGCACACGAAGTTCAAGGCCGAGGCGTATGTCCTGACGAAGGAAGAGGGCGGGCGGCACACGCCGTTTTTCACAGGCTATCGTCCGCAGTTCTACTTCCGGACGACAGATGTGACGGGAGTGGCGCATCTGCCCGAAGGTGTGGAGATGGTGATGCCAGGCGATAACGTGGCGATGGAGATCGAGTTGATCGCGCCGATTGCGATGGAGAAGGGGTTGCGGTTTGCCATCCGCGAGGGCGGACGCACGGTTGGCGCTGGCACCGTCTCCGAGGTCGTCGAATAGCTCGGTCCATTGAAGTTGAGTTGAGATAACTATGCTGAACGAAAAAATCAGAATCAGACTCAAGGCTTACGATCATCGCGTGCTCGACCAGAGCACCTCCGAGATCGTGGAGACGGCGAAACGCACGGGCGCGCGCGTGGCGGGGCCGATCCCGCTCCCCACTTTGAAAAACAAGTGGACTGTGCTGCGCTCGCCGCACGTCGATAAAAAGTCGCGCGAGCAGTTCGAGATCAGGACGCACAAGCGCCTGATGGACATTCTGGACCCAACGCCGCAGACCGTGGACGCGCTGATGAAGCTAGACCTCCCGGCGGGCGTTGACGTCGAAATCAAGGCGTTCGGCAGACAATAAAAGAGTGATCAGAAGTCAGTGGTCAGTGGTCAGTTGAAAACTGATTTCTGACTGACCACTGACCACTGACCACCGACCACTGAGGTAAGTGATGATTAACGGAATCATCGGTAAGAAAGTCGGGATGACGCAGATTTTCGCGGCGGACGGGACGGTCACGCCCGTGACCGTGATTAAGGCCGGGCCGTGCGTCGTCGTCCAGAAGAAATCGTCGGCCGGCAAAGACGGCTACAACGCCGTCCAGCTCGGGCTCGTCGAGGACAAGCCCGTCAAGCTGAAGAACGTCAACAAGCCCATGCGCGGCCACTTTGAGAAGACGGGCGGCGGCGTGCCCCCGACCCGCATCCTCAAAGAGTTCCGCCTGGAAGACTCTGCGGACCCGACCAACGTCGGCGACAAGGTGTTGGTTGACCAGTTCGCCGACGGCGACCGGATAGAGGTCATAGGGCGCTCGAAGGGGCGCGGCTTCGCCGGCACGGTCAAGCGGCACCACTTCAATCGTGGCCCAGAGTCGCACGGCTCCATGAACGTCCGCGCGCCCGGTTCAATCGGCCAGTCGGCCTACCCGTCGCGCGTCATCAAGGGCACACGCTCCTCCGGCCACATGGGCGACGAGCGCGTGACCATCAAGGGGCTGACCGTGGCGCGCGTTGACATCGAGAACAATCTGCTGATGGTTCGCGGGGCAGTCCCCGGCGCGACCGGCAGCGTGGTGATTATTAAAAAGCAACGATGAATGATGAATGATGAATGATGAATTAAAAACGGGTTGTCTTTAATTCCGCATTCATCACTCCGCACTCATCATTTTCTACGGAGTAGAACTAATGCCTACCGTTAAGGTGCGCAATCTGAAGAACGAAGAGGTCGGCGACCTGGAGCTGTCGGACGCCGTGTTCGGCGCGGAGCTGAACGAGGCGCTGATCCACGCGGCCGTGAGGAATTTCATGGCGAACGCGCGCGCCGGGACCGTCGGGACCAAGACGCGCGGCGACGTGAGTGGGTCTGGCAAGAAGCTGTGGCGGCAGAAGGGCACGGGGCGCGCGCGCATCGCAAGCATCCGCTCGCCCCTTTGGAAGGGTGGCGGCAACGTACACGGCCCGCAGCCGCGCGACTGGTCTTACAACCTGCCGAAGAAGATGCGGCGCGGAGCCCTGCGCTCGGCCTTGAGCGAGCGCGTGCGTGAGGGCAACGTCGTGGTGCTGGACGGCTTCGCGCTCGACGAGCCGAAGACGAAGGCTTTCGTCAAGTCGCTCGGCACGCTCGGCCTCGAAGGCAAGACGCTGATCGTGGACAGCCTCGACAACGAGAACCTGTTGCGCGCCTCGCGCAACGTCAAGCGCGCGAAGGTCGTCAACAGCTACAGCCTGAACATCTACGACCTGCTCTACCACGAGAAGCTGGTGCTCTCGCGCGCGGCCGCCGAGGAGTTGAGTGAGCTGCTCGACCCGCAGACGAAGAGGGCCGAGGAAGCTGCGCCGGAAGAGAGCGCGGCCGAAGAGAACACGGACGCGGCGGAGACTGCGGTCGCCGGCGACGAAGAAGCGACAGAGGAGGCGGCGTAAGAGATGAGAACAGTTTGGGACATCATCAAGTCGCCCGTGATCACGGAAAAGGCCCTCGCGGCGAAAGAAGAGTCGCAGGACGCGCGGCAGCTTTTGACCTTCCGCGTTGATCGCCACGCGACCAAGCCGGAGATCAAGTCCGCGGTCGAGACCATCTTCCAGGTCAAGGTAGACGCCGTCCGCACGGTCAACTACATGGGCAAGATCAAGCGCCGCGGGCGCTACGAGGGGCGCAAGCCCGCGTGGAAGAAAGCCTACGTCACCTTGAAACAGGGCGAGAAACCGCTCGATTACGGCGAAGCAATCTAAGAGCAGAAGTCAGAAGACAGAAGTCAGGAGTCAGAATAAAAACTCTGGTCGCCTTCCTTCTGAATTCTGACTCCTGACTCCTGACTCCTGAAAAGTTATGGGCATCAAAAAACTGACACCGACATCGCCGGCGCGTCGTTACCAGACCTATTTGACGCGCGATGAGTTAACGGTCGGCGCGGAGCCTGAGAAGTCGCTGCTGGAGCCGAAGAAGCGCATCTCTGGGCGCAACAACGACGGGCGCATCACCGTGCGCCGTCGCGGCGGCGGCCACAAGCGTTTCTACCGCATCATCGACTTCAAGCGCGACAAGGCGGGCGTGCCCGGCCGCGTCACGCAGATCGAGTACGACCCGAACCGCTCGGCGCACATCGCGCTCGTCACTTACCTGGACGGCGAGAAGCGTTACATCATCGCGCCGGCCGGCCTCGAAGTCGGCAAGACGGTCGTGAGCGGCCCCGATGCGGACATCCTGCCGGGGAACGCGCTCCCGATTCGCAACATCCCGCTGGGCACGCAGATTCACAACATCGAACTGCGCCCCGGCAAGGGCGGCCAGATGGCCCGTAGCGCGGGCGCGTTCGCGCAGCTGGTCGCCAAGGAAGGTGACTACGCTCAGTTGCGTATGCCTTCGGGCGAGGTGCGGCGCGTGCCTGTCGTGTGCATGGCGACTGTGGGCCAGGTCGGCAACGTCGAGCACGAGAACGTCTCTTACGGCAAGGCCGGGCGCTCGCGCTGGAAGGGCATCCGCCCGCACGTGCGCGGCGTGGCGATGAACCCGGTGGATCACCCGCACGGCGGCGGCGAGGGCAAGACTTCCGGCGGGCGCAACCCCGTCACGCCCTGGGGCCAGCCGACGCGCGGCTACAAGACGCGCAAGAACAAGCGCACGACGAAGATGATCGTGCGTGACCGTAGGGTTAAATAAGAAATGATGAACGATGAATGATGAATGCTGAATGAAAGGCATTTAATTCATCATTCATCATTCCGCATTCATCGTTTGGAGAATTTATGGCACGTTCAGTTAAAAAAGGGGCGTTCGTAGATAAGAGCATCGCGAAGATGGTGGAGCGCATCCGCACGGGCGGCGCGCGTCCCCCCGCGATCAAGACTTGGTCGCGCCGTTCGACGATCACGCCGGACATGGTCGGGCTGACGTTCGGCGTACACAACGGCAAGCGCCACCTGCCGATCTACGTGACGGAGAACATGGTCGGGCACAAGCTCGGCGAGTTTGCGCCGACGCGCACCTTCAAGGGCCACTCGGGCACGAAGGCCGAGAAGACGGCGAAAGTAGCGAAGAAATAGTTTTCAGTTTTGAGTTCTCAGTTTTCAGAAGGGGCGAAATGCTTTTACTGAAAACTGCGAACGGAGTGAGCTAATGGAAGCAAGAGCGAGTGCGAAATATTTGCGAGGGTCGGCGCAGAAGGCGCGGCTGGTCGTGGATATGATTCGCGGCAAGAACGTCAACCAGGCTTTGGCGATTTTGCAGTTCACGAACAAGCGCGCGGCCGACAGCATCGAGAAGTGCGTGCGCTCGGCCATCGCCAATGCGAGCGAGGCCGCCGAGAAGGCCAACATCGCCATCGACCCGGACGAGTTGTGGGTCAAGGCCGCGTTCGTTGACCGCGGGCCGACGAAGAACCGTCGCCGCGTCAGGCCCGCTCCGCAAGGCCGCGCCTACCGCGAGCGCCGACACTTCTGCAACGTGACCATCCTTCTGTCGAGCGACGACCAGATCGCGGCCGCCGACACGAAGAAGGGCGCCGCGGCCAGGCCGGCCAAGCTCGAAGAGAGCAAGAGCCGCAAGCGCGGCGGGGCCGCCTCGGCTCCGCGCGCCAAGCGCACCGCGCCGAAGGCCGAGGCCAAGCCGGCCGAGACGAAGCCGGCCGAGCCCGCCGCGGAGAAGACCGGCGGCAGTGAAGAGACGGCCGCGACTGAAGAGTAGATTCTTAATTTGAGATTTCAAATCTCAAATTTCTCAGGACTGAAACGGAGAAATAGAGTGGGTCAGAAAGTTCATCCATACGGCTTCCGCCTCGGCTACAACAAGGACTGGCACTCGCACTGGTACGCCAAGCGGCAGTTCGGCGAATACCTCCTTGAAGACCTGAAGCTCAAGCGCGAGTTGAAGGGCAAGTTCGCGGGCGCGGGCGTCAGCCACGTTGACGTCGAGCGCGCGGCCAATCGCCTGAAGATCATCATCTACACCTCGCGCCCCGGCATCATCATCGGGCGCAAGGGGGCCGAGATCGACAAGCTCAAGGGCGACCTTTCGGCGCGCACGGGCCGCGAGGTGCTGGTCTCCATCCAGGAGATTCACAAGCCGGAACTGAACGCCCAGCTCCAGGCGGAAAAGATCGCCGTGCAGCTTGAGAAGCGCATCGCTTTTCGCCGCGCCATGCGTAAGACGGTCGAAGAGTCCATACGCTTCGGCGCGCAGGGCATCAAGGTCAAGATTTCGGGCCGCCTGAACGGGGCCGAAATCGCCCGCAGCGAGTGGCACTTGCAGGGGCAGTTGCCGCTGCACACCTTGCGCGCGGACGTGGACTACGGGCTCGCGGAGGCGCACACGACCTTCGGCGTCATCGGCGTCAAGGTCTGGATTTACCGCGGCGAGATTCTAGACCCGAAGGCGGCGATGGCGCGCGGCACAGGCACCGACCCGATTAACGAGCCGCGCGGCGGCGACGGGCGCGAGCGTCGTCCACGCACGCGCCGCGAGCGCGAGGGCCGCGACGGTGAGCGCGGAGATAGAGGCGACCGGGGTGGCCGTGGCGGGCGCGGCGGCGACCGTTCATAAATATTTTTAAATTTGAAATCTCAGCTTTGAGGTTCTCAAAGGGGTGCATTCATCATGTTGATGCCGAAAAAAGTAAAGCACCGGAAGCAGATGAAGGGGCGCATGACCGGTGTGGCTCACCGCGGCGGCTCGATCAGCTTCGGCGAGTACGGCCTGAAGTCCCTGGAGCCCGCGTGGATCACGGACCGCCAGATAGAGGCCGCGCGTATCGCCATGACGCGCCACATCAAGCGCGGCGGTAAAATCTGGATTCGCATGTTCCCGGACAAGCCCATCACGAAGAAGCCCGCCGAGACGCGTATGGGCAAGGGCAAGGGCGCTCCCGAATACTGGGTGGCCGTGGTCAAACCGGGCCGCATTCTTTACGAGATCGAGGGCGTGGACGAGGCGACGGCGCGCGAGGCGATGCGCCTGGCCGCGCAGAAGCTTCCCATTAAGACGAAGTTCGTCTCGCGCAGGGACCAGGAAGGTGGGGCTATCTAAATGGCAAAGAGACGCGAACAATTGGAACAACTGCGCGAAACGTCGGACGCCGACTTGAGCGCGGAGGCGGCGCGCCTCAAAGAGTCGCTCTTCCGCCTGAACTTCAAGCTGGCGCTCGGCGAGGTTGACGCCATCAAGAACATACGGCAGGAGAAGAAACAACTGGCGCGGATTCAGACGCTGCTGCGCGAGCGCCAGACGACGCAGACGGCAGCCACCAAGTAAGAGGTTGAGAGATGACGGAAGAGAATCAGGAAGACTTGAAGCCGACGAGCACGGACGCTGAGGTGGCCGAAGGCACAGATGCCGGCGAGACGCTGGCGCACGCCGCGGCCCCGAACGTGGACTCGCAGGCGGGCGACGCCTCGGGCGCGGAAGCCGGCAAGCGCGGGAAACGCTCGCAGAAGGTCGGCATCGTCGCTTCGGACAAGATGGAGAAGACGGTGGTGGTGCGCGTTGACCGTCTCGTCAAGCACACGAAGTACCGCCGCTACGTGCGCCGCACGTCGAAGTTCATGGCCCACGACGAGACGGGCGCGGGCATCGGCGACAAGGTGCGCATCGTCGAGACCAGACCGCTCTCGGCGCGCAAGCGCTGGCGCGTCGTCGAGATCGTGCAGAAGGCTGAAAAATAGTGAATGGTCAATGGTCAATAGTAAATGGTAAGAGCGTTCTCCTATTCACCATTTACTATTGACCATTTACCAGATGGAGTGAGCAAGCAATGATTCAGATGCAGACCTCTTTGGAGGTGGCCGACAATTCGGGCGCGCGGCGCGTGGAGATGATCATGCCGATTGGCGGATCCACCGGCAAGATCGCTTCTCTCGGCGACCGCATCAAGGTGACGGTCAAGGAGGCCACGCCGGACGGGACGATTAAGAAGGGCACTGTGCAGAACGCCGTCATCGTCCGCACGCGCAAAGAGGTCCGCCGCAAGGACGGAACCTACATCCGCTTCGACCAGAACGCGGCCGTGCTCATCAAGGATGACGGCACCCCCATCGGGACGCGCGTCTTCGGGCCGGTGGCGCGCGAGCTGCGCGACAAGAACTACATGAAGATCGTCTCGCTCGCGCCGGAGGTGATATGAAAAAGGGAACCAAGCGCTCCAAGATTAAGAAGGGCGATCAGGTGATCGTCATGGTCGGGCGCGACCACAACAAGTACAACAAGCAGGGCGAGCGCGTGCCGCACCGCGGCCGCGTCCTTGAAGTGTCGCCCGCCAGGGGCAAGGTCAAGGTCGAGGGCGCAGGCGTCGTCAAGAAGCACCAGCGCGCCAACCCCGGCGGTGGCCGTCAGGGCGGCGGCATCATCGAGAAGGAAGCCTGGATCGACATCTCGAACGTGCAGTTGATCGACCCGGACACGGGCAAGGCGACTCGCGTCAAGTATCTGGTCGAGGGCGACGGCTCGAAGACCCGCGTCGCATCAAAGAGCAAGCAGAGTTTAGAGAAGTAAGGGGGCGCGAGTCCTCGGTTGCTGTCTGGAAACGCCCGACGAAGCGAGACCCAGACGAATAAGGTGAAGAGAAAATGGCAGCGAGATTAAAAGAGCGATACACGAAAGAGATTGCCCCGGCGATCTCCAAGGAGTTCGGCATCGAGAACCCGATGGCTGTGCCGCGCCTGGAGAAGATCGTCATCAACATGGGCATGGGCGAGGCCATCGCCAACGCGAAGATTCTGGACACGGCGTCCGACGAGGTGCGCGCCGTCACGGGCCAGAAGCCCGTGGTCACGAAGGCTAAAAAGTCCATCGCCTCGTTCAAGCTGCGCCAGGGGATGCCCATCGGCGTGATGGTGACGCTGCGTGGCGAACGGATGTACGAGTTCTTGGACCGCCTGGTCTCCGTCGCCCTGCCGCGCGTCCGCGACTTTCGCGGCGTCAGCCCTAAAGCGTTCGACGGGCGCGGCAACTACACGCTCGGCATCCGCGAGCAACTGATTTTCCCAGAGATCGACTTCAACAAAGTGGAGAAGACGCGCGGCATGAACATCTCCATCGTCACGACCGCGCGCAACGACGAGCAGGCGCGAGCGCTTTTGAAGGCGCTCGGCATGCCGTTCCGTCAGTAACAACCTGAGAGAGAGTTTCATGGCTAAGAAATCACTGATCGCCAAGGCGAACCGGAAACCGAAGTTCTCGTCGCGGGCCTATACGCGGTGCAAGCGGTGCGGACGGCCGCGCGGCTACCTGCGCAAGTTCAACCTCTGCCGCATCTGCTTCCGCGAGCTGGCGCTGCAAGGGCAGATCCCCGGCGTCGTGAAATCGAGCTGGTAAGTAGTCAGTTTTCAGTTTTCAGTTTTGAGTTTTCAGTAAAAGCTGAAGGCCAACAACTGAGAGCTGAAAACCGAAAACTGAAAACTGGAGTTTGAGTAATGACTGATCCAATCGCCGACATGTTGACGCGCATCCGCAACGCCATCGCCGCGAAGCACTCGCGTGTGGACATCCCGGCCTCGAAATTGAAACTGGAGATCGCCCGCATCCTGAAGGAGGAGGGCTACATCAACAACTTCGTCACGAAGGGCGAGGGCACCAAGCGCACGATCCGCATCTTCCTCCGCTACGACGCGCGCGGGACTAGCTCGATCACGCACTTGGAGCGGGTGTCGCGGCCCGGCCGCCGTGTCTACATGGGGGCGACGGAGATTCCGAAGGTGCTGGGCGGCTACGGCGTCAACATCGTCTCGACCTCGCGCGGCCTGATGAGCGGCAAGACCGCCCGCCGCGAGAACATCGGCGGCGAAGTGCTGGCACAAATCTATTAGTGGTCAGTGGCCGGTGGTCAGTGGTCAGTTAAAAACTGATTTGCTGACTGACCACTGACCACTGACTTCTGACCACTGAGGTTATTATGTCTCGCATTGGAAAGAAAGCTATCACAGTCCCGAAGGGCGTCACGGTCACGATTGGCGACCGCGAGCTGGAAGTGAAGGGGACGAAGGGCACGCTGAAGACGCCTGTCCCGGAGGGCATCAGCTTCAAGCAGGATGGCGACCAGTTGGTGGCCGAGCGTACGTCGGACGACTTGGCGGCGCATCACGGCCTCGCGCGCGCGCTGGCGAACAACGCCATCGTCGGCGTCACCGAGGGCTTCACGAAGCAGATGGACGTGGTCGGGGTCGGCTACAAGGCGGACGTGCAGGGCAAGAAGATCGTCTTCGCGCTCGGCTACTCGCACCCGATTGAGTATCAGCTTCCCGAAGGCATAGACGCCAAGGCCGAGCGCATGCCGACGAAGGCGAGCATCCAGCAGTATCAGACGACGCTGACGCTCTCCGGCATAGACAAGCAGAAGCTCGGCCAGGTGGCCGCCGAGATGCACAAGCTCCGCAAGCCCGACGCCTACAAGGGCAAGGGCGTGCGCTACGCCGGCGTGCAGCTCAAGCTGAAACCGGGCAAGACAGGGAAATAAATGATGAATGATGAACTTTGCGGGATGAATGAGAAAGCCTTTGTCTTTAATTCATCATTCATCCCGCAAAGTTCATCATTGAGGTAATTATGGCACAGAGAAACAGAGCGGCAGTTCGCAACGCGGTGCATAGGCGCATCCGGCGCAAGGTGCGCGGCTCGACCGAGCGCCCCAGGCTGGCGGTCTACCGCAGCCTGAACCACATCTACGCCCAGGTGATCGACGACGAGCGCGGGCAGACCATCGTCTCCGCCTCGACGACCGAGAAGGATTTGCGCGGCGGCGCCGGCGGCAACATAGAGGCCGCCGAGCGCATCGGGCGCACCATCGCCGAGCGCGCGCTGGCCGCTGGCGTCACGAGCGTCGTCTTCGACCGCGGTGGCTACCTCTATCACGGCCGCGTCAAGGCTTTGACGGACGCGGCGCGCGCCGCCGGCTTGAACCGCGACGAGGCGGCCGCGCAGGCGGACACTGAGGGCGGCGGCGAGACAGAGGCTGCGGCGGCAGAATAACAGGGAGCATTAATGAGACAACCGAGACAGCGTATACCGGCACAGGGGCTTGACCTCAAGGATCAAGTCATCTCGATCAACCGCGTGACCAAAGTGGTCAAGGGCGGAAAGAACTTGAGCTTCGCGGCGCTCGTGGTCGTCGGCGACGAGGCTGGCCACGTCGGCTTCGGCACGGGCAAGGCGCGCGAAGTGCCGCTCGCCATCAAGAAGGGCATCGAGTCGGCGAAGAAGAACTTGATCCGCGTGCCGCTCATCAACCACACCCTGCCGCACCAGTTGATCGGCAAGTTCGGGGCGGGCCGCGTGCTGATGAAGCCAGCAAGCGAGGGCACGGGCGTCATCGCCGGCGGCGCGGTTCGCGCGGTCATGCAGGCCGTCGGCGTGCGCGATGTCCGCACGAAGGTCCTCGGCTCGGCCAACCCGCACAACGTCGTGCGCGCCACTTTCGATGGGCTCATCAAGATGAAGGACCCGATGGAACTGGCCCGCCTGCGCGGCAAGCAGGTGGAAGAACTTTAAAGAGGTTTTGAAATGGCAGACGAGAAGAAAGAGCAATCGGGCGAGGGCGGGACGGTTCGCATACAGTACTACCGCAGCTTCATCGCCGCGCCAAAGACACAGAAGCAGATCGTCAAGAGCCTCGGCCTGACGAAGCTCAATCAGGTGGTCGAGCGCCCGGACACGCCCGCCGCGCGCGGCGCGGTCGCTAAAGTCCCGCACCTGATCCGAATCATAGAATAGGGGACAACGGAGTAAATCATGGCAATCGGTCTTGATAATTTACGCGCGCCGAAGGGGGCGACGCACAAGAAGAAGCGGGTCGGCCGCGGCCCCGGCACGGGGCTGGGCAAGACTTCGGGGCGCGGCGAGAAGGGCCAGAAGTCCCGCTCGGGCTACTCGTCGAAAATCGGTTTCGAGGGCGGCCAGATGCCGCTCCACCGCCGGCTGCCGAAGCGCGGCTTCACCAACATCTTCAAGAAAGAGTGGATCGAGATCAGCCTCGCCTCCCTCGACCAGCACTTCGAGGCGGACGCCGAGGTGACGCCGGACGTGCTGCACGAGCGTGGGCTGATTAAGAAGGCCAAGCGCGACGTGGTCGTCCTCGGCAATGGCGAAATCTCCAAGGCGCTGAAAGTTTCGGCGCACCGCTTCACCAAGAGCGCCCGCGAGAAGATCGAGCGCGCGGGCGGCGCGGCGACTGTCATCGAGCGCCGGCCCGAGCCGCAGCCCGAGCAGTAAAAAAAGTTGAGAGCGACGTTTTAAGGAGACCACTGGAGCGCGTCCCCCTCTTGCGTGGGAGACGCTCCGGTGGTTTCCGCGTCAATCCGCGCTTGCGCGCGCCGCTCCGCGGGGGCGATAATTACGGCCCAATTCCGAAATGGCGCACGAGTAAACCGAGAGTCAGAGGCACACCCGTTATGGAAAAGTTCTTCGCCGCCGTTCGCAACATGTTCCAGGTCCCGGACCTGCGTAAGCGCATCTTTTTCACGCTCGGCCTGCTCGCCATCTACCGCATCGGCGCGCACGTCACTGCGCCCGGCATCAACAAGGCGCGGCTCGAAGAGGTCTGGCACGATGTCGGCAACACTTTGCTCGGCGTCCTAGACCTCTTCTCCGGCGGCAACTTCCGCACGATCTCCATCTTCGCGTTGGGCGTCACGCCCTACATCACGGCCTCGATCATCCTCCAGTTGATGACGGTCGTCTCGCCGCAGCTCAAGAAGTTGCAGGAAGAGGGCGAGATGGGGCGGCAGAAGATTAACCAATGGACGCGCTACCTGACGGTCGGGCTTGCGCTCGTCCAAACCTTCTTCGTGGCGAACTGGTTGCAGTACAACAACGTCGCCAACACTCCCGGCAAGGGCTTTCTGATCGGGACGGCGCTGACCCTGACGACTGGCACAATTTTCGTGATGTGGCTCGGCGAGCAGATTACCGAGCGCGGGGTCGGCAACGGCATCTCGCTCCTGATCTTCGCGGGTATCGTCATCGGGCTGCCGAACGGCGTGCAGCAGGTGGCGAGCCGCCTGAGTGGCGGCGACCCGCTGGCGACCATCGGCGTCATCGCGCTCGTCATCGCGCTCGTCGCGCTCATCGCTTTTATCGTCTTTGTCGAGTCTGGGCGGCGCAAGATTGCCGTCAGCTACGCCAAGCGGCACGTCGGGCGCCAGATGGTCGGCGGCCAGCAGACCACCATGCCGCTCAAGGTCAACATGGCGGGTGTCATCCCCGTCATCTTCGCGTCCTCCGTGCTGGCGATGCCGCAGAGCTTGTTCTCGGCCTTCCCGCCAGACCCGAGCAATCCAAACTCATTCTGGGCCAAGGTCCACAACTTCTTTCAGTTGTTTCACGGCGGCGACCCCTACTACGAGCTGATCTTCGTCACGCTCATCATCTTCTTCACGTTCTTCTACGTCTCCATCGTCTTCAACGTGGAGGAGGTGGCGGACAACCTGCGCAAGCACGGCGGGTTCATGCCGGGCATTCGCCCTGGGCGGGCGACGGCCGAGTACCTGCGCACGATCCTGACCCGCCTGACGATTGTCGGCGCGGTCTACCTGGCGTTCGTCGCGCTCGTCCCACAGATTATGCTCAGCGGCTTCCGCGTGCAGCGGCTGCCGTTCATCGGCGAGACGGTCTACAACTTCTTCATGGCCACGCCCGGCCTGAACTGGATTCCAGAGGGGATGCAGTATCAATTCTACTTCGGCGGCACGAGCTTACTGATTCTCGTCGGCGTGGCGATGGACACCGTCGCGCAGATAGAGGCCCAGTTGGTGATGCGCAACTACGAGGGCTTCCTCGGCGGCGGGAGCCGGCTGCGCGGGCGCAGAACGTAAAACAGTGGTCAGTGGTCAGTGGTCGGTGGTCAGTTGAAAAACTGATTTCTTGCTGACCACTGACCACTGACCACTGACCACTGTTTTTATGTCCAAAATCATTGTCTTAATGGGTGCGCCGGGCGCGGGGAAGGGGACGCAGGCGCGGCTCCTCCAGGAGCGCCTGGGACTGCCACAGATTTCGACGGGCGACATGTTCCGCGCGCTGAAGGAGGGGAAGACGCCCCTGGCCGAGGAGGTGCGCCCCATCATGGCGGCCGGCGGGCTCGTCCCGGACGACGTGACCATTCGGGCCGTGCGCGAGCGCACCGGGCGCGAGGACAGCAAAGGCGGCTACATCCTGGACGGCTTTCCGCGCACGCCGGCGCAGGCCGCGATGCTCGAAGAGTTGGCCATGGAGCAGGGCAAGAGGATTCAGCCGATTCTCGTGGACGTGCCGCTGGAGATACTTGAGCGGCGCACGGTCGGCCGGCGCTCCTGCCCCGTCTGCGGCGAGATTTACAACATCTACTTCAGGCCGCCGAAGGTGGACAACGTCTGCGACCTGCACCCGGAGGCGCAACTCAAGCATCGCGCCGACGACAACCCCGAGACCGTGCGCGCGCGCCTGGCCACTTACGACGAGCAGACGCGCCCGCTCCTGGACTATTACCAGGCGTCGAACCGCCTGCACCGCGTTAATGGCACGCGTGACCCGGAGGCCATCTACGCGGACATTGAAAGGATAGTGAATGGTGAATAGTAAATGGTAAGTGGAGGAACGGTCTGTCCATTTAGCATTTACTATTCACCATTCACCAGCTAATGATAATCGGGAAGTCCAAAAAAGAGTTGGAGAAGATGCGCGCCGCAGGCCAGTTGGTCGGGCGCGTGCTCCAGGAGTTGCGCCGGATGGTAGAGCCCGGCGTGACGACGCTCGACGTGGACCGCGCCGCCGAGCGCATGATCCGCGACGCCGGGGCGCTCCCGACCTTCAAGGGCTACCACGGCTTCCCCTACTCCATCTGCGCCTCCGTCAACGAGCAGGTCGTCCACGGCTTCCCGTCCGACTACGTGCTCAAGGAGGGCGACATCTTCTCGATTGACGTGGGCGCGACCCTTCAGGGCTTCGTCGGCGACACGGCGACAACTGTGCCAGTGGGCCAGGTCAGCCCGGAACTCCTCCAGCTCATACGCGTGACCGGGGAGTGCCTGGAGCGCGCCATCGAGCAGTGCCGCGAGGGCTTGCGCCTGGGCGACATAGGCTGGGCCGTCCAGAGCCACGCCGAGGCGCACGGCTACGGGGTCGTGCGCGAGTACGTCGGCCACGGCATCGGCCGCCGGATGCACGAGGACCCGCAAATCCCTAACTATGGGACGCCGGGCAAGGGCGCGAAGATCAAGAAGGGCTACGTCTTCGCCGTCGAGCCGATGATAAATTTGGGCACGCACCAGACCAAAGTCCTCAAGGACGGCTGGACGGTCGTGACCCTGGACGGGCGCGCCAGCGCGCACTGCGAGCACACCATCGCCGTCACTGAGAACGGCCCGGAGGTCTTCACCCGCGTGGTCGAGGCCGAGCCGGAGCCCGTGGCGGTAGTCGGCGCATAGGGCATAACGCGCCCAGCGCCCGCGGCTTGGCAAAGGTTGTTAGCCTGTGATAATATGTGCAGTTTGCGAGTGGACGCAAAATTCTAACTGTAGAGGTTATGGCGAAGGAAGAAGCGATTGAAGTGATGGCCAAGGTCTTGGAGACCCTGCCGAATGCGATGTTCCGCGTCGAGTTGGAGGACAACCAGCATCAGGTGCTGGCACACATCTCCGGCAAGATGCGCAAGCACTTTATACGCATCCTCCCAGGCGACCGCGTGCTCGTAGAGCTTTCGCCCTACGATCTCAACCGCGGCCGGATCACTTACCGCTACAAATAAGCGATCGGGAAAGAGGCTAGGGCGATGAAGGTACGGGCTTCAGTCAAAAAGATGTGCGACAACTGCAAGATCATCCACCGCAAAGGCGTGGTGCGCGTGATCTGCGCCAACCCGAAGCACAAGCAGCGGCAAGGGTAGGGAATCAGCATTAATTTCGGAGAGTAAAAGAAAATGGCTCGTGTAGCTGGTGTCGATCTTCCGCCGAACAAGCGGGCGCAGATCGGGCTGACATACATTTACGGTATCGGGCGCTCGCGCGCGACTTCGATCCTGACCGAGGCGCAGATCAGCGTGGACACGCGCATCCGTGACTTGAGCGAGGACGAGTTGGGCCGCATCCGCTCCATCCTCGACGCGCAGGGCGAGATCGAGGGCGACCTGCGCAAGCGCGTCCAGATGGACATCAAGCGTTTGATGGACATCGGCGCTTACCGTGGCCTGCGCCATCGTCGCGGCCTCCCCGTGCGGGGGCAGCGCACGCACACCAACGCGCGCACCCGCAAGGGACCGCGCCGCGCCACCATCGCCAAGAAGAAGGCCCCTGGCAAGAAGTAGTAGCCGACCACCGATAACTGAATTATGGCAAAAGCAGCAGGCGGAAAAAAGAAGGTCTTTCGGAAGAAAGAGAAGAAGAACATCCCGAGCGGGATCGCTTACATCGCGGCGTCGTTCAACAACACGATGATCTCGATTACCGATCTTGAGGGGAACCTGATCGCGCAGTCCTCTTCGGGCGCGCGTGGTTTCCGCGGCTCGCGCAAGGGCACCCCGTTCGCCGCCCAGCAGGCGGCGTGGGAAGCAGCCAAGAAGGCGCAGGAGGCCGGGATGACGCAGTGCGAGGTGCGCGTTAAGGGGCCCGGCGGCGGGCGCGAGTCTGCGATTCGCGCCATCAACAACGCTGGCATCCGCGTGACGGTGATCCGCGACACCACGCCGATCCCGCACAACGGCTGCCGCCCGCCGAAGCGCAGACGTGTTTAGTTTTCAGTTTCCGGTTCTCAGTTTTCAGATAAGCGCAATAGACCTTGGCTGAAAACTGAGAACCGGAAACTGAAAACTGTTTTTATTAACCTAAAGGACGAAGGGCTCAGTCGCCACAGTGCGCGGCCTGTAAACTTTTCCGCCCGGCCGGAGCGCCGGGCAGGAGGCGAAAAAGAGAGTGGCTAGGTATAGAGACGCGGTGTGCCGTTTGTGCCGCCGCGAAGGTGCAAAACTTTTCCTGAAGGGCGACCGTTGTTACAAGCCTTCGTGCCCGATTGAGAAGCGCGGCACGCAGCCGCCAGGGCAGCACGGCAACTCGATGCGCCGCGGCAAGGCGCTCGTCGGCTACGGCCAGCAGTTGCGCGAGAAGCAGAAGGTCAAGCGCATTTACTTCATCCTCGAAGGCCAGTTCCGCAACTACTTCGAGAAGGCCGCGCGCCAGAAGGGCATCACGGGCGAGAACTTGTTGTTCCTGTTGGAGCGCAGGCTGGACAACGCGGTCTACCGCGCGGGCTTCTCGACCTCGCGCCGTCAGGCGCGCCAACTCGTCAATCACGGACACATCGAAGTCAACGGGCGCAAGGTCGATATCCCCTCCTTCCAGGTGAAGGCGGGCGACACGATCAGCGTCAAAGAGAACAGCCGGAAGAATCCGCACATCGAGGGAGCCTGGCAGACGGCAGCAGGCCGCGGCCGCCCCTCCTGGATCGCCCCGGCCGACGGCGCGGACATGAGTGCGCGGGTCGATACGCTGCCGACGCGCGCGGACATCGACCGCTCGATCAACGAGCAGTTGATCGTCGAGCTTTATAGCAAGTAACCGAGCAGAGGCGAGCCGGAGGGAGAGTGCGTCCGCAAGCGCGCTCCCGCCTCTGGCCGCCGTGCATTTAATAGTTTTTTCCCGTACCGAAACATTATGGCTATGGATCAAAATAATCTCTGGACAGGATTTCAGATGCCGCGCCGCCTGGCGGCCGACGCCGACACGATGACCGACCGCTACGGCCGCTTCTCCGCGCAGCCGTTCGAGCGTGGCTTCGGGACGACCGTCGGAAACTCTCTGCGCCGCGCGCTGCTCTCTTCCATCGAGGGCTCGGCCATCACCGCCGTCAAAATCGAGGGCGTCGAGCACGAGTTCTCTTCGATCAACGGCGTGGTCGAGGACGCAACCGACGTGATCTTGAACCTCAAGCAGGTGCCCTTCAAGCTCCACGGCGGCGAGGCCAAGACCCTGACGATCAACAAGGACGGCGCGGGTGAAGTCACCTCCGCCGACATCGAGGCGGACGCCGACGTCGAAGTTCTGGACCCCAACGTCCACATCGCGACCGTCGGCGAGGGCGGCTCTCTTCGCATCGAGATGCGTCTCAAGCGCGGGCGCGGCTACGTCTCGGCAGACCGCAACTTCGACGAAGACCTGTCGCTCGGCTACATCCCGATTGATTCGGTTCACACGCCGGTCAAGAAGGTCAACTACACGGTCGAGGCCGCGCGCCTGGGCCAAAACACTGAATTCGATAAATTAACCATAGAGGTCTGGACGGACGGCTCCGTCAAGCCGGACGACGCGATTGGCCTCGCGGCGAAGCTCATCAAAGACCACATGTCCATCTTCATCAACTTTGAGGAGGACACGGACGACTTCGCCTACGCCAATATGGAGCGGCCGCCGCTTCCCCGTAACGACCAGCTCGACCGCTCCGTGGACGAACTCGAACTGTCCGTGCGCTCGTACAACTGCCTGAAGAACGCCGACATTCGCACTATCCGCGACCTCGTGCAGCGCAGCGAGCGCGAGATGCTGGCGACGAAGAACTTCGGCAAGAAGAGCTTGAACGAGATCAAGGACATCTTGAACGGGATGGGACTCGACTTCGGGATGGAGTTCGACGCGCAGGGTAACCCGATCCCCGGCTCCGGCGGGCGCGACGCCTCGGACCTGGACGATTTCACGGATAACGACGAAGAATAAAACAGTGGTCAGTGGTCAGTGGTCGGTGGTCAGTTAAAAGCTGATTCCTACTGACCACTGACCACCGACCACTGACCACTAAGACAATGAGACACCAGAAGGCACACAGAAAGCTGGGCCGCACGACGGCGCACCGCATGTCCATGCTGCGCAACCTCGCGACCTCGCTGATCAACGCGCAGGACGAGCGCATCATCACCACGCTGCCGAAGGCGAAGGAGCTGCGCCCGTTCGTCGAGCGCGCCATCACGCTCTCGCGCCACGCGACCGCACTTGAAGGCGACAACAAGGAAGTTCAGGCCGTCCACCTGCGCCGGCAGGCCGCGGGGTTCTTCCACGCGGGCAACCGCCAGCAGAAGGCTTCCACAGGCCGGCGCAACCAGGAGCGCGCGCCGCGCACGGCGGGCGTTCTCGCCTTGCGCCGCCTCTTCGACGAACTCGGCGAGCGCTTCAAGGACCGTCCGGGCGGCTACACGCGCATCATCAAGCTCGGCCGCCGCGACGGCGACAACGCGGAACTCGCCATCATCGAGCTGGTCGATAACCGGCGCGAGCGCGAGGCCGTGGAGTCCAGCAAGCGCGCGAAGTCCGCCACTGGCAAGAAGAAGACGGCCAAGGCGGGCAAAGAGGTCGAGGAGACTGGCAGCCGCCGCGGCGGCCGCAAGGCCGACAGGACTTTCGAGAAGGAAGAGACGACCAAGGCCCGCGGCCGCGGGAAGGCCCCAGACGCCGGGCTTGAGGACCAGAAGCCGAAGGGCGGCCGCCGCGCCAAGAAAACAGAGTCTACGGCCGAAGAGAAGGATACGGAGTAGTTTCGGAAAGTATTCGGACCGGGCGCGCCGCCGAAGCCTCGCGCTGCGCCCGGCCGCCGGCCCCGAGCCTCAATTGACCGTCGGCAGATGCCCCCACGGGACGGTTGAGGCTCTTCTCTTTGTTCAACGTCAACAGGAACGGGCGCAAGCGTGCAAACGCGCGAGCCCAGCTTGGAGTCGAAAAGAATGAACGATCAGGAAGGCGCAACACAACCCGCACGCGAGGAGCGGCCGGAGCAGCCGCAGCAGCAGACGCCTAAGCCGCAGCCCGAGCAGCAGCAGCGCGCGGGCGCGCCGCGCAACGAGCGCGAGCGCGGCGGCCGTCGGCGCGGGGGCGGCGGGAGCGGCCACCAGCAGCAGCAGAACCAGGCGCGTCGCTCTGAACCGCACCTCCCGATGGAGGAACTGCGCGACCTCTTCGCGCTCTTCACGGAGCACGGCCTGACGGAGTTTGAAATCGAGCGCGAGGGGATGCGTGTCCACCTGGGTCGGAACCTGGCCCCGCAGGTGGTCGCTGTCGCGCCGCAGGCAGCGGGCGCGCCCGCCCTGACCTCCGCGCCGCATCCCGCCTCGGGCGCGCAGCAACAGCAGGCGAGCGCGGCGACTTCGGCTCCGCCCGCGACGGAAGCGGCCGCGCCGGCAGAGGAAGAGAGCCTGCACGTCATCATCTCGCCCATCGTGGGGACTTTCTACCGCTCGCCCTCGCCGACCGCGGAGCCTTTCGTCCGGCTCGGCAGCCACGTAGACCCGGACTCCGTGGTCTGCATCATCGAGGCCATGAAACTGATGAACGAGATTCAGGCCGAGACTTCGGGCGAGATCGCCAAGATATACGTCGAGAACGGGCAGCCGGTCGAATACGGCCAGCCGCTGTTCGGAGTAAAGAAGTAGTTTCAAGGTGAAGCGAAGACCTGAAACTTTATTATGACTCGTCCGCTCAGAAAAATCCTGATCGCCAACCGCGGCGAGATCGCGTGCCGGATTATCTGGACGTGTAAGGAGATGGGCATCAAGACGGTGGCCGTGCATTCGACGGCCGACCGCGACTCGCTCCACGTCCTCTTCGCCGACGAGCACATCTGCATCGGCCCGCCGCCCTCTGCGCAGAGCTATCTCAACATCCCGGCCATCATCAGCGCCGCCGAAATCTACAACGTGGACGCGATCCACCCTGGCTACGGTTTCCTGGCCGAGTCGGCCTACTTCGCGGAAATCTGCGAGGCGTGCAACATCAAGTTCATCGGCCCGCGCTCCAGCGTCATCCAGATGATGGGCGACAAGGTGCAGGCGCGCCGCGCGATGCAGGAGGCCGGTGTGCCAATTCTTCCGGGCAGCGAGAACCCGCTCGAAAGCGAGGAGGAGGCTTTAAAGCTCGCGCGCGAGATAGGCTTCCCCGTCATCGTCAAGGCCGCGGCCGGCGGCGGCGGGCGCGGCATGCGTATCGTCCGCTCCGAAGAGGAACTCGGCCCGGCGCTTGAGACGGCGTCGAACGAGGCGGCCGCCGCTTTCAAGAACGGCGACGTTTACATCGAGCGCTACATAGAGCGCCCGCGCCACATAGAGATTCAGGTTTTGGCGGACGAGCACGGCGAGTGCGTCCACCTCGGCGAGCGCGAATGCACTATCCAGCGTCGCCACCAGAAGCTCTTGGAAGAAGCGCCGTCGCCGGTGCTCTCGCCCTCCTTGCGCGAGCAGATGGGCGCGGCGGCCGTCGCGGCCTGCAAGAAGATAGGCTATTCGAGCGCCGGCACCTTCGAGTTCCTCCTGGACGAGGACGAGAAGTTCTACTTCATGGAGATGAACACGCGCATCCAGGTCGAGCACCCTGTCACGGAGATGGTGACGCTCGCCGATGTCGTGCGCAACCAGATTAAGATTGCAGAGGGCGAGCCGCTCGCCTACACGCAGTCGGACGTGGTGATTCGCGGCCACGCGATCGAGTGTCGCATCAACGCCGAGGACCCCGAAACGTTCACGCCGTCGCCGGGCACGATCACGGCCTTCAACCTGCCGGGCGGCCCCGGCGTGCGCGTGGACACGGCCGCGTATCCGGGCTACAAGGTGCCGCCCTACTACGACTCGATGATCGCCAAGGTGATCGTCCACGCGGGCACGCGCGAGCTGGCGATAGCGCGCATGAAGCGTGCGCTCGAAGCGATGGTCGTCGAGGGCATCAAGACGACGATTCCGCTGCACCTGAAAATCATGGACGACGCGAACTTCCGCGCGGGCGAGTTCTCGACCAAGTTTATGGAAGATTTCCTAAAAAAAAACGGGACGAAGAAGCCGGTTGAAATCGCCGCCTCCTCGCGTTGACGCAGGGTATGACGGCCCGTATAATAAACGACTTTTCTAAGGCGGGTCTGGCCCGCCTGAGCAGGAGAACTAGAGAAATGGCTTACGCAATCATCAAATCGGGCGGCAAACAGTTCCGCGTCGAGGAGGGCAAGACGGTTCGCGTCCCTTCAATCGACAAGCAGGCCGGCGAGACGGTCGAGCTGGATGCGATGCTGGTCGCGGGCGAGGACGGGCCGAAGGTCGGCTCCACACTCGACTCGGCGAGCGCGCGCGTCGCGGCGACGGTCGTCGAGCACGGGCGCGACGACAAGATCATCGTCTTCAAGAAGAAGCGCCGCAAGCACTACAAGCGCAAGCAGGGCCACCGCCAGGGCTACACGACCTTGAAGATAGACTCAATAGGGTAATGATGAACGATGAATGCGGAATGCGGAATTAAAAGCAATAGTCTTTAATTCATCGTTCATCACTCCGCATTCATCATTAGGAGTTTGAAATGGCACACAAAAAAGGGGTCGGCTCGTCGCGTAACGGGCGGGATTCAAACGCGCAGCGACTGGGGTTGAAGAAGTTCGGCGGCGAGCGGGTGCTCGGCGGGAACATCCTGGCGCGCCAGCGCGGCACGAAATGGAAGCCGGGCAAGAACGTCGGGCGCGGCAAGGACGACACGCTGTTTGCGCTCGTGGACGGAATCGTCAAGTTCGAGGACAAGGGCCGCTCGGGCAAGTTCATCAGCGTCTACCCGGAGGCGGCCGCCGGCATGGAAGCGCCGGCCGCTGCCGCGTAGGGCGTCCCCGTCTTCAACAACCTTGCGAACACCCGCGACGCCCGCGCCGAGTGACTTCACACTTCGCGCGCCGGGCGTCGCTTTCGATTTGAGTGTTTATTGATCGCACCAAGATTCGGGTCCAGGGAGGGCACGGCGGCAACGGCGTGACGGCCTTCCGTCGGGAAAAATTCGTCCCGCGCGGCGGGCCTTCGGGCGGCGACGGCGGCCGCGGCGGCGATGTTTGGATAGAGGCCGCCGAGTCTCTGAACACCCTGCTCCACTTGCGCTACAACCCTGAGCACATCGCCGAGCGCGGCCGCCACGGCGAGGGCTCGAACCGCACGGGGCGCGAGGGCCTGGATACGACCGTGCGCGTCCCCGTCGGCACGCAGGTCTTTGACGCCGCGACGAGTGAGTTGCTCAAGGATTTTACGGAGCACGGCGAGCGCTGGCTCGCGGCGAAGGGCGGGCGCGGCGGCTTCGGCAACGCGCACTTCACCACTTCGACCAACCGCGCGCCGCGCTATCACCAGGAGGGGAGCGAGGGCGAGGAGCGCGAGTTGCAACTCGAATTGAAACTGCTCGCGGACGTGGGGTTGGTCGGCTTCCCGAACGCAGGGAAGTCCACGCTCATCTCGACCATCTCGGCGGCCAAGCCGAAGATCGCCGACTACCCTTTCACGACCCTTGAGCCGCACCTCGGCGTCGTTGACCTGGGCGAGTTCCGCACCTTCGTCGTGGCGGACATCCCTGGGCTGATAGAGGGCGCGCACAAAGGGGCGGGCCTCGGCGACCGCTTCCTGCGCCACGTCGAGCGGACCAAGCTGCTGCTCCACCTCGTTGACGTGTCGTCGCTGTCGGGCCGCGACGCGGTCGGCGATTACGAGACGATCAACAGGGAGCTGGCGGCTTACGACGCGCGGCTGGCCGCGCGCCCGCAGATCGTCGTCGCGACCAAGGTGGACGCGCTCGACGAGCCCGAGCGGCTTGAGAGTCTGAAGAAGCGGGCCGAGGCGGACGGCCGCGCCTTCTACGCTATCTCGTCTGCGACGAAGCAGGGCGTCAAAGAGTTGGTCAGCGCCGTGGCGCGCGCCCTGGACGAGGTCAACGATTCCACGCAGTTCGACGCGGGCGAGATGCGCGCGGCTTCGTGACTGATGCGACGCATAGCTCTCTACGGCGGGACGTTCGACCCGGTTCACAAAGGCCACATCGCGGTGGCCGAAGTTCTTTCAAAACTTTTCGCGGTCGACGAGGTTGTTTTCATCCCGGCCTGCGTCGCGCCGCACAAGCGCGGGGGGGAGGTCACGCCGGCGCTCCACCGTTACGCCATGCTCGCGCTGGCGACGCAGTCCACGGAGAGCTTTCGCGTCTCGACCGTGGAGCTGGATCAGCCTGAGCGGCCCTACACCTGGGAGACGCTCTCGCGCATGCGCGAGACGCTCGGGAGCGACGCGGCGATCTTCTTCGTGATGGGCGCGGACTCGTGGGCAGACATCACGAGCTGGCGCGAGTGGGAGCGCGTGCTCTCGCTCTCGAATCACATCGTCGTCACGCGGCCCGGCTACGAGTTGGGCACGAGGCACGTCACGCCCGAGGTCAGGGAAAGAATCGTTGACCTGCGTGGTGAGAAGGGCGCAGGCGAGGTTGATGAGGGAAGCAGCCCCCCTAAGATTTACGTGACGGACGCGGTGCAGTTGGACATTTCGGCGACGGAGGTTCGTGAGGCTGTGCGCGAGGGGCGTGAGGGCGATTGGCCCAAACTGGTCCCGCCGCCGGTCGCCGACTACATCAGAAAGTACGGGCTCTACAGAGGAGTATGAAACAGAATTCATCAATTAAGGAACAGGTTCTGCACCCGGAGCAGAGCGGCGTGAAGGCGGCCCCGGCCAAAGGGCGCGCGTCGTCGGCGAAGGACGCGGCCGGCTTGGAGGAGTGCGCCGAGCAGTTGGACGAGCGCATCTGCACGGCGCTTGTCGCGGCCAGCGACAAGAAGGCCCTGGAGATGGTCGTGCTTGACCTGCGCGAGGTGGCGAGCTTCACGGACTACTTCCTCATCACGAGCGGGACGAACGTGCGGCAGGTGCAAGCCATCGCGGACGAGGTCGTCGAGCAGCTCAAGAAGCAGGGCACGCGACCCGCGCGCGTCGAGGGCTACAACACGGCCGAGTGGGTGCTGGTTGACTACGGCGACTTCATCCTGCACGTCTTCGAGGACAAGGCGCGTCGGTTCTACGACCTCGAAAGGCTGTGGCGCGATGCGCGCCGCGTCCCGCTCTCGGAGGACGTGGCGGGCGGCGGCGATCAAAGCTCTTTGAGAAACTGACGACCGTGATCGAACTCGTGGCGCTGTCGGATGCGATGCGCGAGGCCGTGCGCCTCGCCGAACGCGTCGCCCCGACGGAGGCCAACGTGCTCGTGACGGGCGAGTCGGGCGCGGGCAAAGACGCGCTCGCCTTCTTCATCCACGCGCGCTCGGCGCGCAGCGAAGGCCCGCTCGTCAAGATTGACTGCGCGGCGCTGCCGCGCGAGTTACTTGAAGCGGAGCTTTTCGGCTACGAGCGCGGCGCGTTCACGGGCGCGACCGAGGGACGGCCCGGAAGGTTGGAGGGGTCGCATAAAGGCACGCTCGTCCTGGACGAGATCGCGCACCTGACGACGGACGCACAGGCTAAGCTCCTGCGCGTCATAGAGGAGCGCGAGTTCGAGAGGCTGGGGGGCCGCAAGACGATTCGCGTGGACGCGCGGCTCGTCGCGCTGACCAACGTCGATCTGGACGACGCGGTGCGCCGCCGCGCCTTCCGCGAAGACCTCTTCTACAGACTCAACGTCGTGCGGGTCCACGTCCCGCCGCTGCGCGAGCGTGGGGCCGACGTTGAAAAACTGGCCCGCGGCTTTTTGAAAACTTACGCGACGAAGCACGGGCGCGCGCATCCCGCGCTCTCGGCCGAGGCCCTGGCGATTCTCAAAGCTTACGACTGGCCCGGCAACGTGCGCGAGTTGGCGAACACCATCGAGCGGGCCGTCATCGTCGCGTCGGCGGGCGGCCCCGTCACAGCGGCCGACTTGCCGGAGGCGATGCGCGCCTCTGTCGAGTTGCGGCGGCGCGCGAGGCAGAGGCTGACGCTCGCGGAGCTTGAAGCAGAGTACGTCAGAGAGACTTTGGCTGCCACCAAGGGGAACAAGGCCGCGGCTGCGCGGCTGCTCGGCATCAGCCGCAAGAACCTTTACGAGAAGCTTGCGAGAGCCGCAGCCGGAAAAAACGAGTCTGACCCTAACCGCTTATGATTTTTCGTCTGGTCTGGGTGGGGAAGACTAGGAACGAGCACTTGCGGGCGCTCGTTGAGGACTACCTGGGCCGGCTCAGGCGCTTCGTCCGGTGCGAAGTCACGGAACTGCGAGAAAGTGGCGCGCGTACAGAGCGTGAAGGCATCGAAGACGAGGGGAAACGCATCATAGGCGCGCTCCACCGCGACGCTTTCGTCGTCCTGTTAGACGTGGGGGGACGCGAGTGGAGTTCGCACGAGTTGGCGGCCGAGGTTGAAAAGTGGCAGAACGCCGGGACGAAGGAGGTCACGTTCGTCATCGGCGGCCACAACGGCGTCTCAAGCGAGGTGGCGCGGCGGGCGCAACTGCTCTGGTCGCTCTCGCGCCTGACGCTGACGCACGAGATGGCGCGCGTCGTGCTGGCCGAGCAGTTGTACAGGGCCTACACGATCATTCAGGGTTTACCGTACCAAAAATAAGGAAGAGTGCGGAGGGCAAATTGATAACGATGGATAAGAGAAGAGTAAAAGTTTACAGGGACCGCCTGCTCGGGAGGCGCGAGGGTCTGGTCGGTCAGGTCATGGAGGCCGAGCAGTACAGCCGCGAGCGCGACTCCGAGGCCACGCAGGACCCCGCGGACATGGCGGCCAACGCATACACTAAAGAGCTATTATTCTCCATGTCGGCTAACGACCGTCGGCTGCTCGAACTGATTGACGAGGCGCTGGAGCGGATTGAGGCGGGCGGCTACGGCGAGTGCGTGCATTGCGGCGAGCCTGTCCAGGACAAGCGGCTGGAGGCCGTGCCGTGGGCGCGTCACTGCCTGCGCTGCCAGGACTTGCAGGAGCGCGGCCTGCTCAACCAGGACGACGAATAGAAGAAACGCTGCGAGGCGTGAGATAATCCGAAGCCCTCAGGGGTTGACCGCGGTCAACCCCTGAGGGCTTCATGTTTGTTATGGACTTCGTCGGAAAAGTCAGCGCGCTCGCGGACGCCGGCCTGGCGCTGGTCTTCCCGCAGGCGTGCTCCGTGTGTGGCCGTAGCGTCGAGGCGCGCGCAGACGGTGTGGCGTGCGCGGCGTGCTGGCAAAGGACTCGCGTCTTCGGCGGGGAGGACTTGGTCTGCTGGAAGTGCGGCGCTCCCGCGCGCGGCGTCGTGCCGGAAGAGAATCGTGGTGACGTGCGGTGCCGGCGCTGCGATGACGAGCATTACACGGCCGCGCGTGCGTGCGGCGTTTATGAAGGCGCGCTGCGTGCGAGCGTCCTGGCCCTCAAGCGCGAGCCGCACGCGCCGGCGCGCCTCGCGCAGCTCATGTTGGAGACACAGCAACGCGAGCCGCTCTCGGAGGCGACGCGCGTCGTTCCTGTGCCACTTTCCGGCGACCGTTTGAGCGAGCGCGGCTTCAACCAGGCGGCTGTGCTCGCGGAGGCTCTGGCGCGACTCGCGCGCCTCTCGTTGGATGATGGGAGTCTGGTCCGCACGAGTCACACGGCGCGCCATCGCGCCGGGATGGACGAGCGTGCGCGGCGCGAGAGCGTCGAGGGAGCCTTCGCCGTCCGCCGCCCGCGCCTCGTCGAGAATGAAAGCATCCTGCTCGTCGATGACGTTTTCACCACGGGCGCGACCGCCTCCGCCTGCGCCGTCGCTCTCACGGCCGCCGGAGCGCGCGCCGTCTTCGTCCTGACCCTGGCGCGTCCCGCGTAATCGTCGTTTAAGCCCGCCGCAACTCGCCGCGTGAAAACGGCCGCCCGCCGCATTTTCGAGTCGGTTCCCTGAATGGCCGAGCGCCTTTTGAAAGAGTTCGCGTAAACTCCGGCCAGTTTACAAGGGGAATTCTTGAGAAGGAGATTGAGCCATGAAGAGAACTTTAGCGGTCGCCGCGTTGATCCTGTTCGGGTCGCTGCTGGCGTCGAGCGTGCAGACGCAGGCGCAGGAGGCCGCGAAGCCGAAGCCGAACGTCGCCATCCTCATCTTTGATGGGGTGCAGATCATTGACTACACCGGACCCTACGAGGTCTTGGGCGGGTGGGGCAAACGCCACGTCTACAC
Source organism: uncultured Acidobacteriota bacterium (assembly GCA_963848875.1). Classification (GTDB taxonomy): domain Bacteria; phylum Acidobacteriota; class Blastocatellia; order Pyrinomonadales; family Pyrinomonadaceae; genus QHXM01. Next base: position 279,437 of record CAWKFJ010000002.1, on the reverse strand, counting down.
GGTCGCCGAGAAGGCCGACCCCATCACGACGAACATGGGGATGCGCGTCGTCCCCAACTACACTTTCGAGAACCAGCCGAAGCCGGATATTATTATCGTCCCAGGCGGGGGCGTGGACGCGCACCTCGGAAATCAGAAGGTTATCAACTGGGTTCGGGAGAGCGCCAAAGAGGCGCGCTACGTCATGTCCGTTTGCAACGGCGCGTTCTTTCTGGCGAAGGCCGGGTTGCTCGACGGGCTCGAAGCGACCACGACGGCCGGCCTCATAGATAAGCTGGCGGCGATGGCTCCGAAGACGCGGGTCGTGAGGGACAAGCGTTTCGTGGACAACGGGAAGATCATCACGGCGGGCGGCCTCTCGTCGGGCATCGACGGCGCGCTCCACCTCGTCGAGAAGGTGGACGGCAAGGGCTGGGCGCAGGCAGTCGCCTTCGGCATCGAATACGACTGGCGACCCGAGGCTGGTTACGCGCGCGCCGCACACGCCGACATGAAGCTGCCGCAAAAGATTTACGACGCCTTCTATCCGGGCGCGGAGCCTTTGAGCTTCGTCGGTGGCGTCGAGAACTGGGAAGAGAAGTGGGAGGTGCCGTCCTCTTCCGCGCCGGAGCTGCTGGGGCGCATCGGTGAAAACTGGGCCACGGACGCCAGGTGGGCGAAGGCCGACGTTGTCAACGCCAGCAGCGCCGCGCCGACGAGCGTCTGGAAGTTGACGGATGAGAAGGGGCAGGTGTGGGAAGCCTCCGCGAGCGTGCAGCCTGCGGCCGCCGCCAACCGTCTGATCTTGACCCTGAAGGTCGTGCGCGCGGCGGGCGGCCCGCGGGCGCAGCTCAAGTGAAGGGTTCTCACGTTTGATGCGAGTCTCGGATTCACAACTCGTCGAAGCAGGCGCGCCGAGCGAAACGGGCGGGCGGCGCGCCTGGCTGTTGAAGTGGGGCCTGATCTGGTCGTTCTGGACTGTGCTGGGCCTCCTCTACACCAGCCAGGTCTACCTTGCGATGACCCTGCAAGGGATGGATCATTCCTTCGTACGTATGCTGGCGTGGCAGCTCATAGGCTGCTGGTACTTCTGGCCGCTCCTGACGCCGCTGATTCTCCGGCTGGCCCGGCGCTTCCCGCTCGAAAGAGGTTCGCTGAAGCGCAGCCTGCCGATACACCTGGCCGCGAGCACCATTCTCGCAGCCGTCCACTCGCTGCAAGTCGGCGTCTCGACCAGATTGTTCCGGCCGTTCGACGACATGATGCGCGAGCGGCCGTTCTGGACGGGCTACTGGGATCGCTTCCTGAGTGAGTATCACCTTGAGCTGATCGCCTACGGGATGATCGTCGGCGTCGGCTACGCCTTCGACTACTACGCGCGCTACCGCGAGCGCGAGTTCCGCGCCTCACAGCTCGAAGCGCAACTGGCGCAGGCGCAGCTCCACGCGCTGAAGATGCAGCTTCACCCGCACTTCCTCTTCAACACGCTCAACGCCATCGCCGGGCTCGTGCGCGACCGCAAGGACAAGGCGGCGGTAAGCATGATTGCGGGCCTCAGCGACCTCCTGCGCCACACGCTCGAAAACTCCGGCAAGCAGGAGATACCGTTGCACGAGGAACTGGACTTTCTGGAACTCTACCTGGACATACAGCAGATGCGCTTCTCCGACAGGCTCACTGTGCGCATGGAGGTCGCGCCAGAGACGTTGAACGCGCGCGTGCCCAACCTCATCCTACAGCCCCTGGTCGAGAACGCCATCCGCCACGGCGTCGCCGCGCGCGTCTCGGCAGGGCTTGTGGCCATCAGCGCACGGCGCGAGAACGGCGCGCTCGAACTCAAAGTCGCGGACGACGGCCCCGGCCTGAAGCGCGGCTGGAGCATGGAGGACGGCGGCATCGGCCTCAGCAACACGCGCGAGCGCCTGACGCAGCTCTACGGCAAGGAGCACCGTTTCGAGGTGCGCAACCGCGAGGGCGGCGGCGTAGAGGCCGCGCTCCTCATCCCCTGGCGCTCGGACGCGGGCGACTCCTGAAACCTGGATGGAGCGGAAGAAGATAAAGACGCTGATCGTAGACGACGAGCCGCTGGCCCGCCGCAACCTGCGCGTGCTGTTGGAGGACGACCCCGAAATAGAGATCGTCGGCGAGTGCGGCAGCGGGCACGAGGCGCTCGAAGTCATCAACGACGAGCCGCCCGACCTTCTCTTTCTGGACATACAGATGCCCGAGATGAGCGGCTTTGAGGTTCTGGAGAGAATCGAGCACGGGCGCATCGCGGCGGTCGTCTTCGTCACGGCCTTTGACCAGTACGCGCTCAAAGCCTTCGAGGTACACGCGCTCGACTACCTGTTAAAACCTTTCGACGACGCGCGGTTCGAGAAGGCGCTCCGGCAGGCCAAGACTCAAATCGAGCAGCGCCAGATCAACCAGCTCAGCCGCAAGCTCATCGCGCTACTCGAAGACCGCGCCGCGCCGCAGGAGAAAAGGGGCGCGGGCCACCTGACGCGCTTCATGATTAAGTCTGCGGGCCGCGTCCTCTTCCTGAAGGCCGAGGACGTGGACTGGATCGCGGCCGACGACTACTACGTCAAGCTTCACACCGGCAGCAAGACGCACATGCTGCGCGAGACCCTGAGCGACCTGGAGACGAGGCTCGACCCAGAGAAGTTCATCCGCATACACCGCTCGACCATCGTCAACATCGAACGGATTAAAGAGCTGCACCCGTACTTCAACGGCGAATACCTCGTCGTCCTGCGCGATGGCACAGAACTCAAGCTCAGCCGCAGCCGCCGCGAGCAGGTGCAGTCCGCGCTCAAGGGCAGTGGTCAGTAGTCAGTGGTCAGTGGTCAGTGGTCAGTTAAAGACAGAGACGTTTTTCTTTTAACTGACCACCGACCACTGACCACTGACCACTGTTTTGCTGTATCATGCCCGCATGAAAACTCTATACGACCCCGTTGGGCCTTTCGACACGGGCCGGTTGCAGGTCTCGCCTATTCATAACATCTACTACGAGCAGGCCGGGAACCCTGACGGCCAGCCGGTGGTCTTTCTGCACGGCGGGCCGGGCGGCGGCATCGTTCCAGAGTACCGACGCTTTCATGACCCCGCGGCCTACCGCGTGGTCCTCTTCGACCAGCGCGGCTCGGGCCAGAGCACGCCGCACGCCGGTCTCGAAGAGAACACGACCTGGGACCTCGTCTCGGACATCGAAAAGCTGCGCGAGCATCTCGGCATCGAGAGCTGGCAAGTCTTCGGCGGCTCGTGGGGCGCCACGCTCGCGCTCGCTTACGCGCAGACGCACCCCGAGCGGGCGCGCCAACTTGTGCTTCGCGGCATCTTCCTCTGTCGCCCGAAGGAGATTCGCTGGTTCTATCAGGAGGGCGCGAGCGCCATCTTCCCGGACGTGTGGGAGGAGTACGTGAACGTCATCCCCGAAAGTGAGCGCGGCGACATGGTCAGCGCCTACTACCGACGGTTGACGGGCGACGACGCGGTGACAAAACTCGCGGCGGCGCGCGCCTGGAGCATCTGGGAGGGAAGCACGTCGAAGCTCTTCTTCGACCACAGCATGATCGAGAAGTTCGCCGACGCCGAGTTCGCCATGGCGTTCGCGCGCATCGAGTGTCACTACTTCATGAACAATGCCTTCTTCCCGACAGACAACTACCTGATCGAAAACGTCGGGAAGATTCGGCACATCCCGGCCGTCATCGTCCAGGGGCGCTACGACGTGGTCTGCCCGATGATGAGCGCCTGGGAATTGCACCGCGCCTGGCCTGAGGCGGACCTGCACATCACGCCCGACGCCGGCCACTCCGCGATGGAGGCCGGCAACATCAGCGCGCTCGTCGAAGCCACTGACCGCTTCAAAGGAGCGGAGTGAGGGCCTCAGTGCTGCGGTAATTATTTTTGACACTGGCGCGCGGGCTCACGTAATATCAGAGGGCAATATGAACGGACGAGTTTTAGTCCTGAATGCTTCTTTCGAGCCGATTAACGTGTGCACAGAGCGGCGCGCGGTGGTGATGATTTTCAAGGGGGTGGCGCGCATGGAGGAGCACAACGGCCACATGCTCCACTCAGCCAGGCTCCAGATTCACGCGCCTTCCGTCATCAGGCTGACCGAGTACATCCACATCCCCTACGAGCGCAAATCGCTCTCGCGCAAAAATATTCTGCTGCGCGACCACTCGACCTGCCAGTATTGCGGCAAGCATTACACGCCGGCGGAGCTGACGCTCGACCACGTACACCCGCGCTCGCGCGGCGGCGACTCGACGTGGGACAATTTGGTGGCGTGCTGCAAGCGCTGCAATCACCGCAAGGGCAACCGGACGCCGGAGGAGGCAGGGATGCATCTCCTGCGCCGCCCGCGCGGCTTTTCGCTCCACGTCAACCGGCAGATCATGCGCTATCTCGGCCGGGCCGACGAGACCTGGCGCAAATATCTTTTCTACGAGTCGGACGCCGCCGAGCAGTAGTAGTGGCAGTGGCGCGCGCCGGAAATTTATTCAGAGGATTATCGTGATGAATCAAATGGCACTGGGCTATCAAGAGCTACTTATCATTCTCGCCATCGTCGTCGTGCTCTTCGGAGCGAGCCGCCTGCCGCAGCTCGCCAAGGCCCTCGGGCAGAGCAAGCGCGCCTTCAAGGAGGGCCAGGAGGAGGCCGACGAAGAAGCGCGCCTCGAAGCCGCCAAGCGCCGCGAGCGCCTCCGCGCCGCCGACGCCGACCGCCTCGAAGACGAACGTCTGGCGAGCGAGAAATACAATAACAAGTAATGCAAAATTAAAAATGTAAAATGCAAAATTAAGGCGGAGAACCACATTTTATTAACAGTGGTTCTCCGCCTCAATTTTTAACTTTCCATTTTTAATTTTGCATTACTTCGTCTTTCTGCCGACGACGAGCGTGGCTTTGACGGAGAGGGAGAAGTCCATGTCCTGGCGCTCGGCGTCGATGATGCGCTCGATCTCTTTAGTGACGCGCTCCTGGTCGGCGGCCTCGGGTAGGGAGTCGAGCCAGTTGCGCAACAGGAAGTCCGTGATGAGCGGCGCGTTCAAAAAATCCTCGCCCGACTCGTAGTCGAACTCCTCAATCCGCGTCCAAGACGAGACGTTGTCCAGCCCCTCGCGCCCAGCCAGCGATTCGACCTCCGAGACGGTCGGCAACTCCGTAATCAGCGACTCTACGTCGTGCTCGTGGCTCGTGATGCCTGCGTTGCGCAGCGCTTCCCAGTAGACGGAGAAGAACTCGCCGAAGCTCGAAGAGGTCGGGAGCGTCAGGGCCACCGTGCCGCCCGGCGCGGCCACGCGCACCATCTCGCCTATAATCTCCGGCAGCCGCTCGGCCGCGATCAGCGAGGCGTCGCCCACCACTAAGTCGAACTGGTCGTCCTCGAACCCGAGCGCCTCCAACTGCTCGCGCCGGAACTCAGGGTCCGCCCTGACCGCCACGGCCTTGACACGCCCCAGCTCAAGACTCTCCTCGCTCTCGTCCACGCAGACGAGCGACACTTTGTCGCCCGCGCGCTCGGCGAGCGCCAGGGCGTGCGCGCCCGTGCCCGCCGCGACGTAGAGCATGTTCCCCTTCTTCGGCAGCTTCACGTGTTCGTCCATCAACTCCGCGAACCTCTCGCCCCAGTCGGTCGCCACGTACAGGTCGCGCAAGAATGCCAGTTCCTTGTCAGATTTGCTCGATGCCAATCTCGATTTCTCCCTTAGTTGTATTACAGCCTTGTGCTCAACAGTGCTCCTCCGACGCGCGGTCGTCCGACGGCTGCTCCTCGTCGTAATAAACCCGGCCGCGCAGGGCTTCGGGCAGACACTCCATCTCTTCTTTGGCGCGCGCGTCGCTGTGGACGTAGCGGTAGCCGCTGCCGTAGCCGACGCGCTTCATCAGCGGCGTGATGGCGTTTCTCAAGTGCAGCGGGACGGGCTCGCGCGCCGTCTCGGTCGCGTCCTCGGCCGCCGCCGTGTAGGCGCGCTTGACCGCATTCGACTTCGGCGCGCGGGCCAGATAAATGGTCGCCTGCGAGAGCGGGTAGAGCGCTTCGGGCAGTCCGATCAGCCGCGTGATGTCTGCGGCCGCCGCGGCCTGCACCATCGCCTGCGGGTCCGCGAGCCCAATGTCTTCGGAGGCCAGGATGCAGAGGCGGCGCGCGATGAAGACGGGATCGGCCCCGCCCTCTATGAGCCGCGCCAGCCAGTAGAGCGCCGCGTCCGCGTCCGAGTTGCGCAGGGATTTGATGAGCGCAGAGGCCAGGTTGTAATGCTCCTCACCGCCCTTGTCGTAGGCGTAGTGCGCGCGGCCCAGCGCCTCTACGACTGTGTCGAGCGTGACGCGCCGCGCGCCGTCAGCTTCCGGCGCTGTAGACTCAATCGCCGCTTCGAGCGCGGCCAGCGCGACGCGCGCGTCGCCATGCGCGGAATGTGCCAATCGCGTGACCGCCTCGTCCGCGACTTCCGGCTTGAGCGCAGCCATCCCGCGCTCCTCGTCGGCGAGCGCGCGGCGCAAGATAGTCTCCACGTCTTCGTTCGTTAGCGGATTGAGAATGAGGACGCGCGAGCGCGAGAGGAGCGCGCCCGTCACTTCGAACGAAGGGTTCTCGGTCGTCGCGCCGATGAGCGTCACGGTCCCGTTCTCGACCGCGGGCAGGAGCGCGTCCTGCTGCGCCTTGTTGAAGCGGTGAATCTCGTCTATGAAGAGGACTGTGCGGCGACCGTGCCGGCGGTTCTGGCGCGCCTCGGCGATTGCCGCGCGCGCCTCCTTGACGCCGGAGAAGACTGCCGAGAGCGCGACGAACTCCGCGCCGCTCTTTTCCGCGAGCAGCCGCGCCAGCGTCGTCTTGCCTGTGCCGGGCGCGCCCCAGAGGATGAGCGAGGGCAGCGCGCCCTGGCCTTCAATCAGCCGGCGCAGGACGCGGCCCTCGCCGACCAAGTGGTTTTGTCCGACGAACTCCCCCAGATTGCGCGGCCGCATACGTTCGGCCAGCGGGGCCGTCGGTATGGCTTCGGGGGCCGAGGACTCTTCCTCCTCGGCGAAAAGATTTCCGGTGACGCGTCGCGGCATGGCATTACTTTACAGAAATCCTGCGGCGGAGCAAAATGCTCTCGGCGCATCAAGGCGTGCTAAAATGGCGTAAAAATCTTGGACGGAACGCGGGCCGGAAGTTCATCGTATAAGTGTTCGCGAGCGCGCCGAAGGGGCCGTGGAATCAGACCCGGCGGGCGGCGCGCGGCGAAGAGTAAAGGGAACGTCGGGAGGCTTGAAATGAAAAACGCGAAAGACACGTTAAAAATCGTCGGGATTGTGATGCTCTGCCTGTTTGTGCTGGTCGTCGGCGTGCCGCTCATGTTGTCGCTGGTCGGCATCACGCTCGGCTTCATCACGTCGCTGGCCGTGGGGCTCATCAAACTGGCCGTCTTCCTGGCCATCATCTATCTGGTGCTCGTGGGCGTGCGCGCCATCCTCCGTTAGCCGCCGTCAATCATAGAAAACTGAAGGCAGCTCTTTCGTGTCTCTAGAGACACGAAAGAGCTGCCTTCAGTTTTCTATAGATATCTGCTTAAATCATTTTATGAAGCGGACAAGATTGACAGGGCTGTTGCTCGCCGTCGCGCTCTTTTGTGCCATGGCCGGCTCGATTGCAGGGCAGCAGCAGGACTCGGACCTCGCCGCAGGGTCCAGGAAAGCGATCCTCGAAACAGGCATTTCCGAACGCTACTTCGACAAACATTTCCGCCTCGCGCGCGTCGTCGCCGAAGAGGGAGCAAGGCGCGTCGATTGGAAGTTCTCGCTTGGCGGGTACGAAGTCCTGCTCGTAGATGAAGTGGGGTTCCACACTTCGGAGAGCGGCGAGCGCGTGGACGTTCATTCCATCAAGAATGAACTCTTCTCCGCCTACGATATCAAGTACACGATCCCGAAGCGCAGGGCCGAGGCGGCGCTCAAATCCTGCATAGGCGAATACACGGACGCTTCGGTCGTCTATCGCGCCCTCAAAGCCCCAGGCAAGGCCGGGCTCTACCTCACCGCGCGCGCCAAAGTGGAGCCCGACGGCGAGAAGCGCAGAGAGCGCGAAGAAGAGGACGAGCCCGAGGACGAAGTCGAAGGCGTCACCTTCAACGTCGGTTACATAAACCTGGAAACCGGAAAGTGTACCGTCGAGAAAGGTCAGGTCACACCTTGAGCGCCCGCCTCAAGGGGCGAGCGCGGCGCACAGCTCGGGTAAACGCTCCTCCGTCACTTCCCTCATAATCTGATTGATCTTCTCCTTATTGCTGGATTTTTGATCAATCTCGGACATCCAGTGGAGAGTGATCCAGACTCCGTCAATCTCATCCCGCGACATTTGCCTCAGAAGGTACACGCAGGCAGGGCGGCGCAGGTCTGCGACGTTGGCCCCTGGCGGCGTCCGCACCGCGTCTTTCAAAGCCGCATCGAGTTCGGGAGTCAGCCGGCCGCCGTCCCCCTCCTGCTTAAGCCAGTTCGGTCTTCCGAGCCAGGGCATCTGGGCCGGCGCGGGCGGTACCTCTGGCGAAAGGTTGACGCGAATCAGCCGCCGTCCCATCCGCGCCGCGTGGGCAATCTCCTTCCTACAGTACGGGCTCTCGAAGTAGTTCTCACTCACCAGGGCGACGAAAACTTTGGCGGCGCTCGCCGCGCGCAGGTAGACCTCCGGCGGGTCCGCGCCGACGGGGATGTCCCCCGTATCCAGAAAGACCTCCAGCTTCTCGTCCTGTAAAGAGTGATTGATGTCCATGGCGAGGGCCTCGGCGTCGGCGTGGCGGTAGCTGATGAAAACGTCCGGCGTCCGGGAGAGGGATTCGGGGTCGAAGGCAGGCTTGAGCGGCGGCTTCTTGACGACGTAGCACGTGACGCCCGTCTCCCGCGCGCCCGCGGTCTCGCTGCCGCACTCTGGGCACGAGGGCTGCCGTCCGTCGTACCGCTCGCCGAGAGGGCACTCGACCTCCTGGTAGGACTCCACGACGCCGAGCCCCTCGTACTCGCCCATGAGCATCTCGATCACCTCGGGGCGCGCGCCGGACGCAACGACGAGCAAGGGCAGTTCGGTGAACCCGCCGCCGGGGGCGTAGGCGTGCGCCACTTCGCGGTCGAGCACGCCGATCAGGCTCTCGTCCCTAGGGTTTTGCTCGATTAATTGAGTGGATTCTTCGTAGTACATGGCGGACGCTCCGCTCTCTGGCCTGGCCCATAATGACGACCTCGCCCTCGGCCAGAACGTGTGTGTGGACAATCTCTTCGAGGCCCTCGACCGGAGCCCAGTAACAGTTGCAGAGCGGGCTCCGCGCGTCGGGCAGAACCTTCTCGACCTTGCGCAACTGCGGGTCTTTCCTGATGTCCTGCTCCGGCGCGAAAGCCCTGAGGTTGACCGTCCCGCCGATGTCCGTGCGCGTCTTCCTCCCGCTGATTATCACGTCGGTGGTTCGCAGCAGATGGCGTATGTGATGCGTCGCGTCGTAAAGGTAGGTCATCGCGCCGTCCCGCAGGGGCAGGAAAGAGCTGAAGCAGTCGTAGAAGTCTGTGAAGTCGGTCGTCGTCGTAAAGCCTGGGCGGACGAGGGGGCTGCTGATGACGGCGTGCCCTGTGTCCAGGTTTATCTCCGCGAAGTTGACGACCTTCTGCTTCTCCTCGGTGAACATCCTGAAAACCATGTCGGGGTACTCGTCGAACCTGACCACTTTCGTGTTGGGCACGGGGACGTACCGGACGCGCGTCTTGGCGGCGACGAGTTTAAGAAACCGGCCCTTGTCCCTCTCTTCATACGAGATTGACATGGGGGTTGTCTGCTCGGGCGGCTCCAGGGCAACCTTCCCGTTCAGCAGGCCGGACATCCCCTCCGCCCTGGCCCTCTTTTTCACCGCCTCGGGCGTCTTTAAATCCCTCAACATGCTTTGGGGGAAGTGCCTCAGGCGGATTCGCTGGTTGCCCCACAGGTCTAACTCGTCGAGCAGGGCTCGCAGCTCGGTCCTCAGTCCGGGCTCCTCTTCCAGGAGCTGGATTAGCTCCTGCCTTAAGTCCAGCCTCACGCCGGAGCGCCGCTTCTCGTGCTCGGTGAGGAACGCGCGCGCGTAGTCTAGGTTGATCAGCGTGATCTGTTCGACGAGCTTGAGGGACTCGTTATCAATGTTGGCGACCCGCGGCTGCGGGTCCTGTAGCGTTAGCTTCTCCATAATGCCTCTCTTTCGGGTCGAGCCCGCGAAACGGACTCCCGCGAGGGCTTGTTTGCGCGGACACCACCCCAGGGGGATTTCGGGTGATGACCAACTCGTTGAAGACGGCAGGAGACGTGTTCGGAAACTACCGCTGACCGGGCGGGCTCGCAGCCTCAGGCTGCCTGTCGTGAGTCGAGTAGGTCATCGCATTCAGAATGCTGAGTGAGGAGTGCGGAATGATGAATGATGAATTAAAGACAAAATGCTTTTAATTCATCATTCATCATTCATCATTCATCATTGCTTTGCAGTCTTGGTGCGGTTGATGAAGCTGACGACTGAGGCCGTCCACGATTCGCAGCCGCGGCAGACGGCGACGGGAATCTGCTGGCCGGCGTTGTTCATCATCTGGACGATCCCGGCGCTCGGCGCGAAGAGTTTGTAGTCCTTCTTCTCGGACTTGCCCTTCTTGTTGATGACCGCGCCCTTCAGGTAAATCAAGACCCCGCGGGTCGGGTCCGATTGCGCCTCCAACCGCTCAATCTGCGCGAAGGGCATCTGGTAGGTGTCGTCGCCGAACTGCATCTGGAGCCCCGCAGGCGTGACCGAGAGCGAGCCGTTCTCCAGGTCGTCGAAGATGCCCAGCGACTTGCGGTGGCGCTTGACGACGAAGCCGAAGGACTCGCCCGCCACGACGGCCCGCTCCAGGTACGGCATCGCCTCGCCGTACTGGTTCTTCCCGAAGTAGCTCTGGCCCACACGCAGGTTGACGCGCCCGTTGTCGGGCTGCGCCGCCAGGAAATTCTGCCCGTCCTTAATCACCTCGTCGAGCAGGTTGCTCTGGAAGTTGCTCTCGATTAATTCGAGACTCACCGTGGGCGAGCGGCTCGGCGGCGCGACCGGCGGCGAGACAGGCTGCGAGATGGGCTGCGTGTAAGTGGGCTGTGGCTGCGTCGCGGCCGCGACCGCCGGCGGAGCGGCAGCGCCGGGGGCGCCGGGGACGAAGAAGAAAGAGCCTTCGAGCGAGGAGGCGTCCCAAGGAATCTGCACGCCGCCGCTCTGCTGTTTGACGCCGACGCGCACGCGCTTGAAGACCTCCTCAATCGGGAGCCCAGGCGCCCGCATGTTCGCCAGCAGCTCCTGCGTGTAGAGCCCGTTCTGGCCCTTCCCGTCGCTGGCGGTCTGCCCCGGCGCGGTGGCGTAGGCGATGAAGGTGCCCGCGGGGGCGTTGACCTGCGCCAGGCCCTGCGAGGCGCTGCGGAAGCTGCGTGTGAAAGGGTTGTTGCGGCAGGCGTCCAGGATGACGATGTTGAGGCGATTCTGCGCCCCGCCCATCTGCTCCAGAACGGAGTTGAGGTCGAGCCCTTCGAGCACGACATCGCCCTCGGCCTCGATCTGCGCGCCGATGGGAATCAGGAAGTTGCGGCCGCCGGTCTGCATCCCGTGGCCCGCGTAGTAGAAGAGGCCGACCGCGCCGTTCTGAATCTTGCGGCTGAACTCGCGCACGGCCTGCTGCATCGCGCGCAGGTCTACGTCCGTGCGCGCGATCACGTCGAAGCCGAGCTGGCGCAAGGCGCCGGCGACGGCGTTGGCGTCGTTGACGGGGTTTTTGAGCGGGGCCGACGCGTAGTTGCTGTTGCCAATGACCAGCGCCACGCGGCTCTCGTTGTTGTTGGACGAGAGACCCATCCCGCGCGTCGGCGGATTGGATTGCGCTGCGACTGTGAGCGCGGCCGCGCAGTAGAGCACGACGACCGCGAGGGTTATCAGAGAGATTCGCGTAGGAGAGTTTTGGGGCATCGTCATCACCTCTTGATCAATACTTTGCGGACGTGCGAGGAGAACAGTTCGGGCGGCCCTGTCGGACAGGCGTGTCCTGTGTGGAGACTCTGGGCGCGAGGACAGGGCAGCAGGCTGCTTATACCGCGAAAGAGGGCCAATATCAATAGCTGACGGGATTATTTCGCCGCCGCGCGCCGCCTCCCGGAGCCATGACGCACGCGGTTGAGCTGCGCCTGTAACTGCTCGATGCGGCGACCCTGCTGCTCGACCTGGCGCGCGAGTTCCCGGTTCTGCTCGTACAGGCCCTGGATGGCCGCCATCTCCACGCCATGGGCGTCCACCACGCTGAGCGTCTTGTCGTCCACGCCGAAGTTGAAGGCCGCGCGGAAGTCCTGCGCCATCGCGCCTATGTGTCGAACGCCCGGCTCGCTCTTGTAGCTCCAGGTCTGGATGGGAAGTCGGGCCAGGCGGTCTAGGATGAAGCGCGAGTTGACGGAAGAGAAGTTGGCTTTGAGATTGCGGTCGGACGGCGGCCCGCAACCGTTACAGCCGCTGGCGGTGAGCAGGCCGCTGATGGTCACTGGGCCGTCGAATTGGCCCGCTTTGCCGCCGCTGCTCTGGCCCCACACGCCTATGCCGCTGGTGCTTGAGCCGTACACGCCCGGCCCGCTGAGGCTCTTGCCTTTCACTCCGTTGCCGCCGCCGGCGCTCTCGCCGAGCACACCGTCGCCGGTCTTGCTGTGGCCGATGACGCCGATGCCGCTGCTCGTGTTGTCGCCGCCGATGACGGGGTTCTTACTCGCGGCCGTGGTCGCCCCGATGACGTGCAGCTTGACGGTGGGGGTAGTCGTCCCAATCCCGACGAACCCTGCCGCCGTCGGCGAGATCAGCACGACCCCTGTGTCTTTGACTTCGAGGACGTTGGCCGACGTGCCTTTGACCGTCAGCCTTGAGGCCGGGGCGGTTGTGCCAATTCCGACGTTGCCGACCCCTGTGGGCGCGAGCAGGACGTTGCCGTTCGTGCTCGCCCCGGCCGCGCCGCCGCCGACTCCGCCAGGTTGTAAGGTGATTGAGCCGCCCGAGCCGCGAAAGCTTCCTGTCGGCGCGTCGCCGCCGTTGCCCGCGGTGAGATTGATGCTGGCCCCTGTGCCGCCCTTCTGCCCGGTCGTGCCTACGGTATTACCGCCCTTGCCTCCGCCCGTCTGCAAGAGCATCGTCGCCCCCACCCCGTTGCCCAACGCGTCCGACGGCGGCAAAGGGTTGTTAATGTGGAGCGTGGCTGATGGTGTGACGTTCACGCCGATTCTGTTGGCGTTCTCCGTCATGATGCTGTTGCCGAGGTCGGACCCTGCCGTCCACTTGGCAATCTTCCCGGTCGTCCCGCTGCCTGACGGCGTCGTCAACGGCTCGGGCTGGGGCGAGGGCGCGCTCGTGGTCGTGTTGCTTTGCGCCGCGCTGCTGATGGTGAGCTGCTCTATGCGCTTGCGCCGCTTGCCCGAAGGGTCCGTCACGGTGATGGTGGCGAGGTAGACGCCGTCGGCCACGCGCTCGCCCGCGGCCGTGACCATCGGCCAGCGGATTGACTGGCCGCCCGCGCCGTCCGCCTCAAAGATAAGCTCTCCGGCGGGCGAGAAGATTTCGACGCGCACCTCGCGCGCGGGGCCTTCGACGGCGAACTGCGACTCAAAGCTGTCGGTCGAGACTTCGATTGAAGGCGTCTGCGCGCCGGCGTTGAGGCTGAGCGCGCAAAGGGCTGCGAGGGCTAGAGCGAGACGCTTGGGGGTCATCATCAGAAGGGCTCCTCATGGAAGAAGGTCTGCTGCGAGGGTTGCAGCGCGGGGTGGACAGGGCAGCAGCGCGAAGGCTGGAAATCTGGGTCCAGACTGCTGTGGAGGGCAACAATAAACCAGTTCTGACGGGATGGTCAATGAAGATGGCGCGGCCCCGCTAGAGCCGCGCCTTACGCGCGCGGACGACGCAGGCCACGCCGATGAAGAAGAGCGCCAGCCCAAGCCAGAAGGTTCCGAGGTCGGTCACCCGCTTGAGGTTGAGAACCATCAACACGGCGGCCCCCGCCATAAAAGCCAGGCCGATCAAACGCAGAGTCGCAGGAGTCATCTCTTCACCGCCTTTAACTGTCTTCGGGCTGCTCTCCCCAATCGTCCCCGTAATAGTGCCGCGCCACGCCCCGCGCCTCTTCCAGCAGCTCGACCCAGAACTGATAACCCCGCGGGCCGAACGCGCCGAGCGGGTCCGTGTAGCTGCCTTCGGCCGTCCTCAAGTCGAGCGTCCCGTCCGGGTACAGGTAACAATAGCCCTTGTCCGGGCAGCTCAAACGCACGCACGGCTTCAAGTACACAGGCACGTGCGCCCAAATGTCGCTGATACTTTCCCAGTGTCGGAGGACTGGCTTCACCATCACAAAACTACTCTTCCCGGCAACAGTCTAGCATGGGCGAAATGTTTCGCCGCCTATTGGCATACATTTCAGAGCGGCCCGCTGCGCGGTACAAGTCAGCCCCAGACCCTATTTGTCACAGGAGAAAACTATGCCTCAAAGTAGCTTTAACCATCCGTTGTTCGGTCACGTCGAATTTCGCACCGCGAGCCCCGAGTGGAAGCGGGGCGATAAGATAACATTTACCAGCGGGTTCGACCTGAATGATGTGACGCGCGTTTTCGTCCCGCAACTCCAGAATGTTCCAGGCTCCAACGAGGGGAAGCTGCGCGTTCACAAACGGGCTCACGAACAACTCCTGGCGGTCTTCAGAATGATTGAGACCAGGGGGCAGCTCCCCGTCATTAAGACTTGCGCGGGAACACTCAACGCCCGCTTGAAGAGGCCGACGAGCGGCGTCTTGAGCAAGACTCCATCAAATCATTCCTTCGGAACCGCAATCGACCTGAATGAAAACGACGAAGGGTTCGGCGCTTCCGTCGCGCCCGTCGCGCCCGTCTTCGAGGCTTTCGGATTCAGGTGGGGAAAGGCGTTCAACGACCCCATGCATTTTGAGGTCAAGAAGTTTCTCAGTCACGAGGAAGTGGAGGCCAGACTACTGATGAAATATATCGCCACGAAACAGCACGTCCTTAACCGCGGCGTCCCGCCCGACGACTTTCTAGACCAACTCATCGCCTGGGGGAAGCAGGCTCCCGACGAGATATTCGAGCGCAATGAATTCAGCGACATCTACTCTAGTGTGAGGAACACGCTCGGCCCCTGGAGGGACAACAAGCACCGCCGCGCGGTCCTGCTGGAAGTGATGCGCGTCCTCGCGGGCTTTGAGTCGGCGTGGGACTGGAACGCAGACGTGGACACCACCAACCCGACTTCGGTGACTCCGGAAACCAAAGAGGCGGGCGCCTGGCAGGTGAGCGCAAACTCGATGAGCTTCGGGCAGGAACTCAAAGACCTCGTGCTCGCCAAGGTCGGCTCGCTCGACGGAGAGGCTTTCAGAAAGGCCATGAAAGAGAAACACACCCTGGCGATGGAGTACGTCGCACGGCTGCTGCGCCGCACCACACAACACCACGGGCCGGTCAAGAGGCACGAAATCGATCCCTGGCTGCGACGCGACGCGGTCGATGAGTTTGAAGGGATGCTGCTCTTATAGTAACAGAGCGGCAAGACCGGCCTGACACACAAACGGCGGCGCGTTCGTCCCTTCGCAATCCAGACGAACGCGCCGCCCGACACACACCCCGGAAGCTGGTTTCACTGTTCGTCCGTAGGTTGCTGCGACTCACTTTCCTTGGCCCGTTTCATCTTTCCCGGATACCGCGCCCGCTCCAGACTCTTCTCTTCAGCTTGCCCGTGTAGCTCCGGGTGCAGGAACGAGCCGCGCTCCCTCTCCGGCTTATCCTGTTCGACGGGGATGCGGTGGGCCTCTGCGTAGGCGTCCTTGCGTATGCCCGTCAACTGCCAGGAGACCTTCATGCCGGGCTTGCCGCCGGCGATGCGGAAGCGGTTGCCCTTCACCTCTTCAGCGATGTGGAGATTGGGTCCCGGCGCTCCGACGGCCGTCAGTTGATAACGAAACTCTTTGTTGAGGGCGCTGAACCACTGCGGCATGGTCACGGCGGCCTCCCCGCGCCCGTCGAGCGTGACGTTGCCGTTGTAGATGTTCATCATGTCTGGGGACTCGACGAACGAGTGGTAGAGGTACTTGTTAGTCGGGTCGAGCGGGTGGTCAATCTTAAAGGAGCCGGCGTCCTTGGAGATAGTGCCTAGAACATCTAAATCGCCGTTGACGACAACCTTGCCGGTGAAATGGCCCGCCTCGCCGTTGGTGCTTTTGCCCCAGATAGCGAAAGCCTCCGTGCCGGTATTAGCCTCGGCGAGGATGCCGTTGCCGTCAGTGGCCGTAGAAACGCCATAGACTCCAGCGCCGGTAGTGCCAGTGGAAGTTTCGCCAACCACCCCGTAACCGCTATTGCCTACTCCTTTGATGGCCGAACTGGTCGCACTCGTAGAGTTGTTCGTAGCCGCCACGACCGGCGTCGTCACGTTGCCGGTGACGGTCAGCAGGGAGGAAGGCGAGGTCGTCCCGATGCCGACTTTGCCTGAGACATCGGCGATGGAGGAGTTGCCGAAGGAGTTGGGGCCTGTGAACTTGGCGAGCCTGTTCGTCGTCCCCGTCCCGTTGATCGTCCCGGCGATGGCCTTGGTCTGGATGGAGCCGTCGGCGAACTTGATGCCGTTGCTCGCACCCAGGATTTGAATCCCGCCGTTGACGGTGAGCTTCGAGGCTGGCGTCGTGGCGCCGACGCCGACATTCCCCGCGGTGTCGATCACGAGCCGGTACTGGTTGGCCGACTGGTCTAAGACGAAATACTTGCCCCCCAAGCTGGGGACCGTCGAGCCGCCCACGCCGCTCATCCAGACATGGTTGTTGCCGACGTGTTCTGTGCCGGTCAACGAGGCGCTGCCCGTGGATTGCAGCCGCAGACGCGACGAAACGCCGAGCAGGTGCAGGCTCTGCGTCGGCGCAGCCGTTCCCAATCCTATCCTCCCAGCGCTCTCGGTCAGGACGGAGTTGCCAATAGCGTTCGCCGCGGTGAACTTCGCCAGCTTGCCGGTTGTGCCCGTCCCCGTGATGGTGGCGACGGCTTGCGGCGTGGGCGGTGATGACGCTTGCGCCCCCTCGCCCTTTACCTCTTCGGTGACGTGTACCTGCTCGACGCGTCTTTTGAGCTTGCCGTTGGAGGTCCGGTAGGTGACCGTCAGCGTGTACGAGCCGGCGGGCATCCTCTGACCCTGCGGGTCGCTCATCGCCCAGTCCAGGTGGTCGCCCGTCACGGGGCCGCTCTCGAAGACGACATCGCCCGACTCGTCGCTGACGGCGACGCGCATGTCGAGCACGTCTCCGACCGCGGCGATGCGAACCTTATCCGCATCGGGCGTGAGGTTGACGGCTGAGACCGTAGGCGTTTGGGCCGATGCGCCAGCAAAGAGACAGAAGGTGAGAGCGGAAACGGCAGCGAAGCGTTTGATCCTGGGCATGGCGAGATCTCCTTTGTCAGAAATCCAAGCAAAGGCCCCGCGCAAAAGACCTGCGCAGAGAGTAGAGCATCGAGCGAAGATGTGTGTCGGGGCTTTGTATGCGCGTCGGTTGAGGAGAACAATAAGCCAAAGAAGGCGGCGGGGTCAATGTTGATGCGTCTTTAATTAACCCAAGTTGCCAGTCCACAGTCATCCCGAAGGGATGAAGGAAATTAGCCGGTGGCAAGCGAACGCAGTTCGCGCGGCCACCGGAATAGCGTGGAAAAGAATCGCGTCCCGGCAGGGACGCCGGAGAGACTCCGCCGCCCCTCCGGGGCGGGGACGTGTTTGATTGACTCGTCCGGTGGTTGCACCACCGGCTAATTTCCTTCATCCCTCCGGGATGTAAATGGCAACTTAGATTGCGATAGAAATGCTTTCCACCTCAGTAGAAGAGTTTTCTATCACTATAAAAGGACTTTCTGTCCTGATAGAAGGCTTCTCTGTCAAGACTCCGTGCCGGAGAGATGCGGCAGAAAGTTTTCCGGCGAGTGTTCCCGGTTAGTGGATTACGATAGAGAGCCTTTCTGCCGCGATTTCTTTCTTGAAAATTGCGATTCCGGGTGCGAAGATGGCGGCGCCTGACGCGGAATGTTCTCTCCTGAGCGAGCTTTTCGCGGTTTCTCTCAACAAAATCGCCTATACCGTAACGGCTTCCCAACGTGCCTCACAAAGCACGCCAAACCTAACCAGACGGTGCGCCGCTCCGAAGCGCACAGAAAGGAATCCTTCAATGGCTGGAAGTCCTAAAGACCTAGAACTCAAGTTACAGAGAATGCTGAACGGCTGGGAGACGCTCGCGCCGGACAAGACCTTCGCCGGGATGACGCTCCAACAGTTCAAGACCGCGGCCCAACCGGCCCAGGCCGCCCGCCAGAGGCTGGAGGAACTCGACGACCAACAGAAACAGGCCATCGCCCAGCGCGACGCCGCAGACGACGCGCTGCAATCCAAAATGCAACAGGTCATCGCCGGTGTCCTCGCCGACCCGACCGAAGGCCCCGACAGCGCCCTCTACGAATCAATGGGCTACACCCGCAAGAGCGAACGCAAGACCGGCCTGACCCGCAAACGCAAACCAACAACCACAACTACCTGACACCCAAACAGCGGCGCGCTCGTTCATCAGTAATTCAGACGCGCGCGCCGCCCTCATCTTTCGTGGTCTTAGTCCGCCGGCTGCGGTAATTTATCTCTGTAGGAGTGATTAGGCCGCAGTCACCCTAAATGACAAATACCGCTAACGGTCCAATTATTGTTAGGCGTCTTTTTATTGATTCAATGGCGGATTTAATGTAGAAGCTGTGGTGGTTTCTTTCGCCAAAACCATTGAAAGGAGAAAACCAATGTCCGACGAGACTAAATGGAGAGTCTTCTGTAGCCCGGACCGTTACTGTGTAATATATCCAGTTGTACCACCGAACTATACATTTCCTAATCACCGACCACTGAGTCCCGTATTCGGCAGTCAGCAAGAAGCTGAATCGTGGCGGATGCGAAATTGCAAAAAGTTCCCGCCAGATGCGCCCGATGACTCTGATATTCTGGATTGGGCGTGCTAGTTATCCTGTAGTGCGGCATGGATACGCTCACTTGTAAAGGAGTGATGCGGCCAAGGCACGCCTAACAACTCATTCAACCGGAGCGGAATAAGCTTGCCTTTCATCCGCAAGATTGAAGGCTTGGTTAGATTCTTCCCGCCCGGTTAATTCAAGCGTTAGTTGATGCCGGGCTTCAGACGTTGAAGCGGAAGTGGACGACGTCGCCCTCCTGCATGACGTAGTCTTTGCCTTCAAGACGGAGGAGGCCCTGCTCGCGGGCGGCGGTGTAGGAGCCTGCGCGCGTGAGTTGGTCGTAGGAGATGACTTCGGCGCGGATGAAGCCGCGTTCGATGTCTGTGTGAATTGTGCCGGCGGCCAGCGGGGCGCGCGTGCCCTGCGGGATCGTCCAGGCGCGCACCTCTTTCTCGCCCGCCGTGAGAAATGACATCAGCCCCAGCAGCCTGTAGGCGCTCTTAATCAGTCGGTCAACGCCGCTGCCCTCTACGCCCAGGGCTTCCAGATAATCCTTGCGCTCGTCTGGCGGCAGCTCGACCAGCTCGGCTTCGAGCTGCGCGCAGATGATGACGAACTCCGCGTTCTCGCTGGCGGCGATCTCGCGCACCGCCTGGACGTGCGCGTTTGCTTCAGCGCCTTCGCCGAGCGTCGCCTCGTCTACGTTGGCGGCGTAGATGGTCGGCTTCGTCGTGAGCAGGAAAAAGCCGCGGGCGATGGCGCGTTCGTCATCCGTCAATCGGACGACGCGCGCGGGCTTGCCCTCTTCGAGGACGGGCTGGATTTTGTCCAGGACTTCAAGCTCGGCCCGCGCGGTCTTGTCGCCGCTCTTGGCTGTCTTCTGCGCGCGCTCGCGGCGGCGCTCGACCGTGGCGAGGTCCGCGAGCGCAAGCTCTATCTGGATGGTCTCGATGTCGCGGCGCGGGTCTACGGAGCCCTCGACGTGGACGATGCCCTCGTCCTCGAAGCAGCGCACGACCTGCACGACCGTGTCCGTCTCGCGTATGTTGGCGAGGAACTGGTTGCCGAGCCCCTCGCCCTTGGACGCGCCGCGCACCAGCCCGGCGATGTCCAGGAACTCGACCGTCGCGGGGATGATTGTCGTCGTCTTGACGAGTTTGGCGAGCGGCTCAAGTCGCTCGTCGGGCACGGGGACGACGCCGACGTTCGGCTCGATGGTGGCGAACGGGTAGTTGGCCGCGAGCGCCGCCTGCTGGCTGGTGAGCGCGTTGAAGAGTGTGGACTTGCCGACGTTTGGCAGACCGACGATACCGGCGCGAAGCATTAGATGACCCCCTCGGAACGAATCAGCGCGTTAGACTTAAACTTAAATTTTTACACCGCCCGACGCGCCGCTGTCCAGCCGCTCGGCCGCGATCTGACGTCCCGTTAGGGACGCAGTGAAAATAGCCCAGCACTTCAGTGCTGGGAACAAGGTGGGAATAATTATGGAGTCCCGTAGGGACGACTGAACGTTCAGTCGTCCCTACGGGACTCAAACTTTTTATCGACACTTCCCCAGCACTGATGGTCTTTGACAATTCAAACCGGCAATAGCCCGACATAGCGCAAGAGCTGTGCAGACCCACGGGCGAAGCCGTCCAAGAAAGTGGCGACTCGGTGCTTGAGCGTCTCCCACTCGCTGCTCAGGCGGTGCAGATGTAAGACCTCCTGCTTGAGCTTGCGCCACAGCTTCTCGACGGGGTTGAGCCACGGCGCGTAGGTCGGCAGGCGCAGCAACGTGATGCCTGCCTCGTGCGCCGCCTCGACGACTCGCCCCTCGAAGTGAATCGGCCAGTTGTCCTGGATGGCGTAGATCGTGTGGGCCCGCGGGTAAGCCGCGCGCAGGTGCGCGTAGAAGCCGCGCAACTCTCGCACGCCAATGTGCGCCGCCTGGTGGTAACTGACCTCTCCGCTCAAGGCGTTGAGCGCGCCCACCACCCGACTCCTCCGGTTGGCCGCGTAGGAGTAACGGGCCAGTGGCTGGTGGCGGCTCCCGACTCTCGCCCAGTCCGGACCCACACTCGGCTGGCGGTAATAGGTCAACTCATCCAGGTAGAGCGCAATGACGCGACCGGGCGCGGCTGCCGCCTCCTCCAAAGCCACAGTGATCCGCTGGCACTTGTTGTCATACTCCGGGTCGGGGCTGTGGACGTAAGAGCGCCCCCGCTTGTAGCGCAGCCCCCAAGCTCGCAACAGACGCCAGACTCCGGAGAGGCTGTACCGACTCAAGGCCGTCATGACTCGCCGGGCGTGTGCCAATGACCAACGCGCGGGCGCGCCCGACGCTGCGTCGGCGGCCGGCGGCCTCTTGCAGAACTGCGCGCAGATGGCGCGCACTTGTTCAGGGGGAAAAAGACCGCTTGCGGCGGGCTGGTTGGCGTAACCAGGCGATGCCTTTCTGCTCGTAGTTGGTGAGCCACGAGTAGAGGGTCTCCGGGTGATGCGGCTTCAAGACGCCTGTGACGGCAACCCGGTAAGCGGCTTCCCCATTGGCGATCCGGAGCAGGGCTGCCGCCCGCTCGCGGACATAAGGCAGCCGGTGATGGTCACGCGCTTGTTCGAGCGTCAGGCGCTCGGCCTCGCTTAACTCCAAGACACGTTTACGGCGCGACATGGCTTTATCCCTCCACTGTCAGATCAGTGGATATTAGCGGATTGAATTGTCAAAGACCATCAGTGCTGGGCTATTGTCAGTCGTCCCCTGCGGGGACTTCTCAAACAGCTTTTAAGTCTGCGGCTCACGCTCCAGCGAGGCGCGGTCCCAGTTGGCGAGGTCTGCGCCCGCTTCGTAGGTACACTGTAAAAATTCCATCAGCGCGTCGTCGGGCGAGTCGGCCAGCCGCACGTCATCGTAGGGTAGGACGAAGCCGAAGGTCTCTGGATTATAGAACGCGGCGGCGGGGCGCACTTTCGCTTGCGGCAGACCCTGCGGCTCCGGGGCCGTGTACGAGTAGAAGGCTGGATACTGTACGTTGCCGCTGCCGGGCCAGAAGCCGTGGCTGATGACTTCGTGCGAATACGCCTCGCGCGTGATGGCGTCTGCGCCCTCGCGCTCCGGTGCGCGGCGGCCGGAAAAGCGCGTCACGGCCAGATCGAAGCTCCCCCAGAAGAAGTGTACGGGGCTGCACTTGCCTATGAAACGGGCGCGAAACTCGCGGAACACGCGGTCTGTCTGAACCAGTATGCGCCAGAGGCGGTTGGCGTATTCAGGGTCATAGGAGGCGTGTGTGTGGTCTTCGGCGAAGGGGATGGGGTCCGGCACCTCGTCCGGGCGGGCCTTGATTCTGGCCTCGATGCCGAGCGAGTTGAGCGTCGCCATCAGCTCTTTGTAAAAGTCCGCGACCGAGCGCGGCCGAAGCTCCAGGACCTTTTCGGCCCCGCCGCTTGTTTTAATGAAGAGGCGGTGGTCTATGAAGTCGAAGTCGATCTCGAAGGCCCCGGCCCCGTGCGGGATCGGCGAAGTCGTCAGGCCGCGCGAAGTGACGTAGAGCGCGGACTGCCACCAGTGATTGAGCTTCGGGCTCAACACGAGCCGGACTTTCCCTACGATCTGTGTCCACATGTGCAAGGTGGCGTAAGTGTCCCGCCACTCTTCCAGCGGCAAACTCGGCCACACGTCCGCAGACGCTCTCTTTGACTCAACCATTCTCGTCCTCCGTAGATGAATAGTACGCTTAACAACCAATCCTTCTCAATGCCCGGCCTGCCAGGTCTTGATGCCCTCGATGGGGTAGAGCAGCATGAGGATGTTGAGGAGCAGGCTGTCCCTGATCCAGAAGAGGAGCACGGCTTCCGTCAGGACGAACAGGGCGAGCGAGCGACGCCAGCCTATGCGCCGTGCGAGCAGAAATCCAAGGGCGCACATCAGAATGTCGCCGAGCGAGTTGACCACCGTGTCGCCGTGGTAGCCGAGCGCCTGCGTCGCCTCGCGGTATCGGTCGATAACGAAGTTCGTGTTCTCTAGAACCTCCCAAGCGGCTTCGAGGGCGACCGCGAGGCACAGCCGCCAGGAGACGCTCACGCGCGGCAGCGCCCAGGCCAGCAACCACCAGAACATGAAGCCGTGCAGGACGTGCGTGAAGCTATAGGGGTCTAGCAGGTGCTGCGAGTTGTCCGCGCTCCACGCGTCGCTCGACCACGGCAGGAAATAGCCGCACGCGCAGAACCAGAGCCGCCCCTGGCCGCGCAGCAGCAACACAGCGCCCGCGACAATCACGGCGACGGTCAGCCACGGCCACAGCTTTCGGTAATCACGCAATGTCACTTATCACTTTTTTGCAGTTGTTTGAGGAGACGCCGCACGTCCTGCGCGTCGGGCGCGTCGGGCGCGAGCTTGAGGTAAGTTTCGAGGTGGCCGATTGCTTCCTGGCGCGAGCCCCTATTGTAAGCCAGCCGCGCGAGCGAGAGGTGCGCCTGCGCGGCCTTACGCTCGTCCAACTCGACGGCGCGCTTGAAGTGGCGCTCGGCCTCCGCGGGTTCTGTTTCGAGCAAGGCCCAGCCGAGGTGCAGGTGCGCGGCCCAGTCGGCCTCCTCCAACTCAAGCGCCCGGCGCAACTGGACGGCAGCCTCCGTGGGCCGCTTCAGGGCGAGCAGAACTATGGCGTACTCCATTCGCGGCTCGGCCCGCCTGGGCGCGATCTCGCCGAGCGGCCTGAGCGCCTCCTCGGCCTCGCCGAAGTTTAGCTGCGCGCGCAACTGCCGGCCCAGTTCGAGGCGCGCGGCGTAGTATTGAGGATAAGCTTCGACGGCCGCCTTGAACTCCAGAGTCGCTTCGTCGCGGTTGCCGAGGCGCAGGTATTCCATGCCTTTGCGGTAACGCTTGAGGGCGGCCTCAGGGACTTTGAGGTCAACGTCCGCGAGGACGACGCCGGGGGCGGCCATCTCCGGCTGCTTGCGCGACGGGAGTTCAACGTAAACGGTCACGCTCGTGGGCTTCGGCTCCGTAAATTCGATTGGCCTGACGGTCGCGCGCGTCGCGGTCGCCTCGAACTTATCGTTCTCGATGGTTTCGACGATGTACTCGCCGGGCAGCAGGCCCGTGAACTTGACGCGGCCATCCTGGTTGCTGAAAGTGTCTGCGACGGGCATCATCCCGGACTGCCTGACCAGCCGGACGCGCACCCCGGCGACGGAAGCGCCACGCCCCCTGAGGAACACCTCGACCTCGTGGATGGAATCACTTTGGGCCAAAATTTCGGGCGCGCACGCGCAGGCGAGCACGCAGAGGCAGGCGAGAGCGCGCCAGTATCCGGGGGATTTCCGGTCAGTCATAAAACTCTCCCTTCCGAACGGGGCCGAGGTTCCGGGCCGAGATTATACTGTATACGGGCGCGCCCCTCACGGGCTTTGCCGCCATCGTTGACACGCGTCGTATAATCCAAGCCTTTATGCTGACTGCTCTGGCGCTGGCGTTGATTACGATTGCGGGCGGCGCGGCGCTCACTTACCTGTGGGACGAGGACGCGCCGCTCGCCGCCCGGCTGTGCATGGGCGCGTGCGTCGGGTTCGCGGCGCTCGGCCTCTTGGGCTTCATCGTCGCCTCCGTCATCGGCTTCAGTTTAACCGCGCTCGTTCTGACGGCCGCCGCGATCAGTTCGCCACTCGCGCTGCTTGCGAGGCCGCGGCTGCGCGCCGAAGTGCGCCGGGATTTCCAAGAGGCTTCGCGGGCCGTGCATCGTTCGGTGCTGCACCCCACGCGGCGGGCGAGCTTCTCTTTCATCTTCTACGCGGCGGTCGCGGCGCTCTTGTGGCTGGTCTTCGACCGCGCGATGGTCGAGCTGCCGGACGGCGTCTACACGGGCGTGCAGAACAACTACGGTGACCTGCCCTTTCACCTGAGCATCATCACGAGCTTCGCCGACGGCGCGAACTTCCCGCCCGAAGACCCCACGTTCGCGGGCGCGCGCTTCACGTATCCATTCATCGTGGACTTAGTCGCGGCCTGTTTCGTGCGCGCGGGGGCGACGCTGCGGCAGGCGCTGATGTTGGAGAACTACGTATTGGCCCTCGCGTTCGTGGGCGTCCTGCACCGCTTCACGCTGAAATTGACGCGCGACTGGGCGGCAGGACTGATCGCCCCGGCGCTCGTTCTCTTCAGCGGCGGCCTGGGCTTTTGGCACATTTGGAACGACCCGCGCTGGACGGAGAAGGGGCTCGTCGGCATCCTCATGGACTTGCCGCAGCAGTACACCATCACGCCCGACACGGGCTATCGCTGGGGCAATTCCCTGACAACGCTGCTCATCCCGCAGCGCGGCATCCTGCTCGGCTTCCCGCTCGCCCTCATCGTCTTCACAATCTGGTGGGCTTTGTCGGAAAGGGACGAGGAAGGGAAGAGTGAAGGAAAAAATAGAAAGGTCAAGAATAAGAAAGCACAAACGTCAGCGCCTGCGCCCTCTGCGTCTTCACTTGTTCATGCGCTCCGTTTGCCTTGCGTCCGGCGGATGGCGATGGCGGGCGCGGTCGCGGGGCTCCTGCCGCTCGTCCACGCGCACAGCTTCGTCGTCGTGATGGTCGTGGGCGCGGGCGTGGCGCTGCTGACCGGCGGGCTGAAAGACTGGCGCGCGTGGGCCGCGTTCTTCGCGGTCGCGGTCGTCGTCGCCGCGCCGCAGATGTGGTGGGCGACGCACGGCAGCTCCGTGCGCGCGTCGGACTTCTTCGGCTGGAGCTTCGGCTGGGACCGCGGCGAGGAGAACGTCCTGTGGTTCTGGTTCAAGAACACAGGGCTGTTCATCCCGCTCCTCTTTGCCGCTCTCCTCTGGCGCGAGCGCGTCGGCGACGCGGCGCAGCCCCTCGTGCCGCGCCGCCTTTTACTCTTCTACCTGCCGTTCACGCTTTGTTTCATCGTCCCGAATTTGATTAAACTGGCCCCGTGGGTGTGGGACAATATCAAGGTCATCTATTTCTGGTTCCTGGCGTCCGTGCCGCTCGTCGCGCTTCTGCTGGCGCGGCTCATGCGCGGGAATCGGTACATGCGTGCCGGAGCAATCGCGCTTCTGCTCACGCTGACGCTCGCGGGCGCGCTCGACGTGTGGAGCGTGGCGTCGCGCGCGACCGAGTTTAGAATCTTCGACGCAGACGGCGTGAGGTTCGCCGAGACGGTCAAGCAGGTCACGCGACCGCGCGCGACCATCCTGCACGAGCCGACGTTCGACACGCCGATTTTCCTGACGGGCCGCCGCTCCGTCATGGGTTATCCGGGCCACATAGGCTCGCACGGCATCGACTGGGAGGGACGCTGGCGCGAGGTCAAGCAGATTTACTCAGGCGCGGCGGCCGCCGAAAAGTTGCTGGCGAAGTACGGCGTCGAGTTCGTCGTCGTGGGGCCGCACGAGCGGCGCGAGGCCCCAGTCAACGAAACTTTCTTTTCTCACTTTGAGCTGGTCGGGGAGACGGGTGAATACAAGCTCTACAAAATCACGCGCCCGCAAGGCGAATGAGCCGGCAGTCCTTCCGCCGGAGGACACAGGCTATTCGGGCATCTCGCCGCGAGTCTGGTGGGCAGCGGCCATCTTCGTCATGGCCGTGGCCGCCTTCGTACGCTTCTACGCGCTCGGCCTCAAGCCCATGCACCACGACGAGGGCGTCAACGGCTTCTTCCTCACGACGCTCTACCGCGACGGCGTCTATCACTACGACCCCTCTAACTACCACGGCCCGACGCTCTACTACTTCGCGCTGGCCATCACGAAGCTGAAAGCGTTCCTCTTTGGCGAGCCGGGGCTCGGCACGGTCGCCGTCCGCGCCGTGCCCGCGGCCTTCGGCGTCGCCACCGTCTGGCTCGCGCTCTGCCTGCGCCGCCACATAGGGGCCGTCGGCGCGCTCGCGGCCGCCGCGCTCATCGCGCTCTCGCCCGGCCACGTCTTCATCTCGCGCTACTTCATACACGAAGCGCACTTCGTCTTCTTCACTCTCGGTATCGTCGTCGCGGCGCTGCGCTACTGGGAGACGGCCGACCCCGTCTACCTGCTGCTCGCCGCCATCTCGGCCGCGCTCCTGACGGCGACGAAGGAGACGGCGCTCATCTCGCTCATCGTCCTCGGCCTCGCGTGGGCCGTCGGCCACTTTTACGTGAGGCTGACGGGCGGGGGGCGCGTGCCGTGGGAGCCGCAGGCGCGGTCGGCGAAGGGCAAGGCTAGCCGCAGGAAGCGGGGCGCGACGCTCGAAAGGTTCGGCGGCTTGCAGAGCGTCGCGTCGATGGCGGGGCTCGCGCTCGTCCTCTTCATCTTCATCAACGTCCTCTTCTACTCCTCATTCTTTACCTACTGGAAGGGAGTCGGCGGGGCCGTAGAGTCTTTGCAAATCTGGGCCAAAACGGGGACGAAGGATCACGGGCACCCCTGGTACACGTATCTAGACTGGCTCTGGCAGGAGGAAGCGCCGCTCCTGATACTGGGGACCATCGGCGCGGTCGTGGCGTTAATCTTCCGCCGCCGCTTCGCTGTCTTCGTAGGCGCGTGGGCTTTCGGGACCCTCGCGGCCTATTCGCTCATCCCCTACAAGACGCCCTGGCTGATGCTTAGCTTCACGGTCCCGCTGGCCATCATCGGCGGCTACGCCGTCCAGGCGATTTATGATTTGAGCCGGGAGTGGCCTGCGCGCGTGGCGGCGCTGGCGGTCGCCCTGGCGGCGCTCGCCGTCTGCGGCGTGCAGATGAGGCGGCTCAACTTCTACCATTACGACGACGACAGATACCCTTACGTCTACGCGCACACCTACCGTGAATTACTCCCGCTGATCAGTGAGATCGACGAATTGGCACAGCGCGCCGGGAGCGGGCGCAAGACGGGCATCACCGTGACCGCGCCGGAATACTGGCCGCTGCCGTGGTACTTGCGCGAGTACGAGCGCACAGGGTTTTTCGGGCGGATGGCCGAGACGAAAGAGCCGCTCGTGGTCGGGTCGGACGACCAGGACGCGGAGCTTGAGGCGGTCCTCGGCGACGGCTACGCGCGCGTCAACTCCTACCCGCTCAGGCCCGGCGTCACACTGGTGCTCTACGCGCGGCGCGACCTAGTGGAAGGCGGCCCGTAAAGTTAAATCTGCCGCCTGCAACAGTAACCCCCTTTGGCCTGAAGCATTGGTTGACATTCCCGCGAAGTCCAACATATAGTGTGCCTCTTGTTGTTCGCGCTCTAGGGACTGCGCTTTCGGTTTTCTTAAGCCCCTGGGCCGATGGTTCGCTTCAGACCTGACGATGTTCAAACTTCAACGCCTAGAAATCACCGGCTTCAAGTCGTTCGCCGATCACACGGAGATCGTCTTCACGGGCGACGGCATCACGGCCGTCGTCGGCCCGAACGGCTGCGGCAAGTCCAACGTCGCCGACGCCATCGCCTGGGTTCTGGGCGAGCAGCGCATCAAGCACCTGCGCGGCGCGGAGATGAAGGACGTTATCTTCCAGGGCTCGCGCAACCGCCAGCCGAGCGGGATGGCCGAAGTCGTCCTCCATCTGGTGCGCGACGAAACCATCGAGCACGAGCCGGATATTGAAGACATAGACTCCACACTCGAAGAGATTGACGACCAGAGCGTCAACATAGAGGAGTTGACGGCGGCGGAGCCCGCGCCCGAAGGTGAAACCGCGGAGGCGCAGCCGGCGGAAGGCGGCGAAGCGTCGCAGGCGGACGGCGGTGGTGAGTCGCCTGCGGCCGCCGCGGCCGAGACAACTGCGCTGAAGATTCATCACAAGCGCCACTGGCGGCCGAGCCGTCTGGCGCTGGAGTTCGCGCCGGGCGAGGCCGTCTCCGTGACGCGCAGGCTCTACCGCTCGGGCGAGAGCGAGTACCTGCTCAACAACCGCATCTGCCGTCTGCGCGACATACAAGACCTATTTTCTGGCACAGGTCTTTCCGGCGCGCACTACGCCATCATCGAGCAGGGCCGCATCGGGCAGATTCTATCGGCCAAGCCGATGGACCGCCGCACGCTCATCGAAGAGGCGGCCGGCATCACCAAGTTCCGCGTCCGCCAGCGCGCGGCCGAGGCACGGCTTGAGTCTGCGCGCGGGAACCTCTCGCGCGTCTCCGACATCATCTCCGAGATAGATCGCCAGGTGAACAGCCTACGCCGTCAGGCCGCGAAGGCGCGTCGCTATCGCATCCTGCGCGAAGAGCTGCGCGAGCTTCTGCGCCGCGCCTACGTCGCCGAAGAGCGTTCGCTGACGGCGCTGCTGGAAGAGACGCGCGTGCGCCTCGAAGAAGTCTCAGGCGAAGAGCGAGCCCTCGGCGAGGAGTTGGCCGCGCGCGAAGAGGAAGCGCGCGGGGCGACGCAGGCAGCGCGCAACCTGGAAGAAGAATTGGCGGAAACGCGCGCCGCAGCCGCCGAGGCGGAGTTGCGGCGCGACCGCCAGGCGCGCGAGCAGACTTACCAGGAGGAGCAGTTCGGCGCGTTGGAGCGCCGGCGCGCCGAGGTCGAGCGCGAGATCGAGACGGTGCGCGCGCGGCTGAAGAGCGTCGAAGAGGAATGCGCGCGCCTGGGAGAGCAGGACGCGCAGATGCGCGCGGCGAGCGAGGAGCGCGCCCTCGTCCTTCAGTCCGCAGAGGCAGCCTACGGCCAGCGCGTCGTCGAAGTCTCTGTGGCCGAGGCCGAAATCGAGAGAGCGCGTGCGGAGTTGCTCACGCACACGGCCGTCTCCGAGAGGCTGATGGAGATCGGCCGCCAGTTGGAAGCCGCGCTCGAACGGCTTGCGATTCAGGCAGAGGGGCTGGCCCGCGAAGGCGAGCGCGCTGCGGCCGTCCACGCCGAGCGCGTGGCGGATGCCGAGACGCTGGCGGTCGAGATCGCGCGCGCGCGCGAAAATTTGGCACAGCTTGCGGCCGAGCGCGAGGCGGCCGTCCACAAGGTCGTTTTGGGCCACGAGCGCGTCTCCGAGACGGACGCGGAACTGACCCGCGCCCGCGAAGAGTTTTCCAGGGTCCGCCATCGCCTGGACACTTTGATGGAATTGGACGCCAAGCGGGCTCACTACTCGCCCGCCGTCCAGCGCCTGTTCGCCGCCGACGACGCGCCGACCGAAGAGTTTCACTTCATGGGCACGCTCGCGGACATGTTCAACGTCGAGCCGCGCTGGGAGCGCGCCGTCGAAGGCGTCTTTGGCCCGTCCTTGCAGGCGGTCCTGGTGCCCACGCCTGACGACGCCGCGCGTGCGGCGCAGTGGCTCAGGGAGCACGGAGCGGGGCGCGCGAGCTTCCTCGTCGCGGGGCTCCACGGCGCGAGCGAAGAGGCAGACCTTCTCGCGGCCTACAGAGTCTATGCCGCCGCGGGCGGCGAAACTGGCACAGGCGGCGAAGTCGCGGGCGACGTACGCATACGCGATCTGCTTGGCGCGCCGCGCGAGCTGGTAGCGGTCTTGAACCGCACGCTCCCGCAGCGCATGAACGCGCGCGTCGTCCACAGTCTGGATCATGCGATGACGGTCAGCCTGGCGACGGGCGAGATGTGCGTCACGCTCGACGGCGACTGGGTCGCGGGCGGACAGCTCGTCAACGCCGGCGACACGCGCTCGGTCGAAGAGGGCGCGGGCCTGCTCGCCTTCAAGCGCGAGCTGCGCGAGCTGGAAGGCCGCGCGCCCGCGTTGCAGGAGGAAGTTGCGTCGGCCTCGCAGGCCGTGAGCGAGGCGCGCTCGCGCCTCAACGAACTCGAAGACGCGGTCGTGCTCTTGAACGAAGCCCTCGGGCGCGAGGAGCGCGACCACGTGGCGCGCGAGCTTTCGGCGACACAATTGGCACAGGAGATAGAGCGCGCCGAGCGCCACCTGCGCGTGGTCGCGGACGACGCCGCGCGACTGGCACAGGAGCGGCTCGAATTAGAAGAGCGTCGCGCGACCGCGCTCGCGGAGGCAGAGGCAGCCGAAGCAGCGCGCCTCGCCGCCACGGAGTTGATTACTGAAGCCGCGGGCGTGCTGGCAATCGCGCGCCGCGCGGCAGAGACTGAAAGCGAGAGTTTGGGCGAGCAGCGCGCGGCGGCGGCCGCCGCGGCCGAGCGACGGCGCGCAACGGCGGCTGAGCTGCGCCGCATGGAGGCCGAGCGCGCCGAGCTGGAAGAGAGACTCGAACGGCACGAGCGAGAGGTGGCCGCGGCCGCGGCGCGCCTCGAAGAATTGCGCCGCTCTATCGGTGAGATGGAAGAGAGCGCAGGGACCGTTGATGACGAGCGAGCGCGCGAGGAGCAGGAGATAGTCGGCCTCGCGGCCGATTTGGCCGCGGCGCGCGAGCGCGCGGATGCGCTCTCCGTCGAACTGGGTGAATTGAACCGACGCGCGGCCACAACGCGCGAGGCCCGCGCGGCGCTCGAAGTCCAGCGGGCCGAGAGCGCGGCGCGCCTGGGCTACGTGCGCGAAGCCTGCCACACGGAGCTGAACCAGTCGCTCGAAGAGTTGGCGCGCGAGCACCCCGCGGATGAAGAGTTCGATCTGGAGGCGGGAAAGGCGCGCGTCGAAGAGTTGCGCGCGCGCGTCGAGGGCTTCGGCGCGGTCAACATGATGGCGCTCGAAGAACTGTCCGAGGCCGAGGAACGATTCATCTTCCTGACGGGCCAGCGGCAAGACATCACCGAAGGCATCGCTTCGACCGAAGAGGCGCTGCGCGAGATCAAGCGCCGCTCGCGCGAGCGCTTCCGCCACGCCTTCGAGCAGATCAACCGCAACTTCAGCGACTTCTTCCAGGAACTCTTCGGCGGCGGGCGCGGCGAGATGAATTTGATTGACGCCGACGACGTGCTTGAGTCTGGCATAGACATCATCGCGCAGCCGCCGGGCAAGCGCCTGCAAAACGTGCTGCTGCTCTCGGGCGGCGAAAAGGCCATGGCGGCGCTCGCGCTCGTCCTCGGCATCTTCCACTACCGGCCGAGCCCGTTCTGCCTGCTCGACGAGGTGGACGCCCCCTTGGACGAGGCCAACGTCGGGCGCTTCACGGACAAGATTGCGGCGATGTCCGCGAGCACGCAGTTCATCGTCATCACGCACAACAAGCGGACGATGGAGATGGCGCGCGCCCTCTACGGCGTGACGATGGAAGAGGCGGGCATCTCGAAGCTCGTCTCGGTGAAGTTTGAGTGAGTTTTAGAAAACTGTTCTTGCAAGCAGGTGTCGCCGCGCTCCTGATATTGGGCGCGGCGATTTGCGCTGTGGCACAAAACGACGGGCCGCAGAAACAGAACCGGCGCGCGGGCGAGGACGCGAAGGTCGCGGCCACGCCTGAAAAATCCGCCCCCACGGACGACGCCGTCTACGCCTACGAATTCCACCAGCCCGCCTTTTACATACGCCACATCAAGGTCAGGCACGACTCCGCAGGGCGCGGCGAGATTACCTTCGAGCGCCAGGGCGACCTGGAGCAGGTCGTTGAGCCTCTTGAATTGTCGGAGACCTCGCTGGCGCGCATCAAGGGTCTGTGGGACGCCTTGCGCTTTCTGGACTCGACCACGAACTACCAGTCCGAGAGGGACTACTCACACCTCGGCACGATTCGTCTCGTGATGACGCGCGGCGGGCGCACGCGCGAGGCGGAGTTCAACTGGACGGCGGACCCCAGCGCCAAGGCGCTCGCCGACGAGTACCGGCGCGTCTCCAACCAGTCTGTCTTCGTCTTCGACGTCACGCTCGCGCGCCAGCTTCAGCCGCTCAACTCGCCGAAGCTCATGGAGCGCCTGGACAAGTTCCTCAGCATGAACGAGCTGACCGACCCGCAGCAGCTCGTCCCGCTCCTGCGCGACCTGAGCACGGACGAGCGCCTCCCGCTGATGGCCCGCAACCACGCCGGAAGAATCTTGAAGAAGCTGGAAAAGTGACCGCAAGTTCGTCCCTCAAATTTTCTTCATCTCCTGGGCAAAATTTTTCGGACCCCTCCGTCACCAAAGGCGTGAGCGGCAGCACACGCAATGCCTTCGAGCCCGCTCGGCAGAATCAGAAAATTCGCTCTCCCCGGAACGAAAGCGCAAATGCGGCTGACGCGCGCCGGGAGGGCTTTATCCGGCGGGCGTGCGGCCCGCGTAGTTCTTTGCCAATCGGGAGCGGGGTGCGAAACCGCGCCGTTTAATCTATAATCGCGCGTCAGTGACTGTCTCATTACTCGAACAACTTGAGAGCGCGATGGCGGAGTGCGCCGCGGACATCAGTGCGCTCCACGAACGCTGCGCCGCGACCGCGCCCAACTACGACATCGAGCCGGACGCGTTCCGTACGGCCGTCCGCGCGGCCATCGATAAGTACCTCGTGGACCCGCAAGGACAGAGCGCGCCGACGCCCGACGAGATTCGCCAGTTCATCGGTGAGCTTCAGATCACGGACCTCTACCTGGCGGTGGCCTGCGCGCGCGGCAACGAGCACGCGTGGTGGGAGTTCGACCAGGGCTACCGCCGCTACATCGAGCGCATCGCGCGCCACCTGGCGAGCGCCGAGACGGACGCCGAGGAGGTGATCGACTCGGTCTACGTCGAGCTTTACGGCACGCGGGTCGTGAACGACGTGCGGCAGTCCAAGTTCGCCACCTACACGGGACGCGGGACACTGCGCGGGTGGCTCCGCACGGTGGTCTGGCACGCCGTCATAGACCTGCACCGCGCGCGGCGTGACGAGGTCTCGATTGAGGATTGGTCCGAGAGCGGCGGCGAGGTGCGCGACCGGCCAGGCTGGCGCGCGGAGGCCCGCGGCGGTGAGGGCTCGATGATCGAGCGCGTGGCGCGCGAGCGCTACCGCGAGGCGACCGTCCAGGCGCTCGACGCGTCGCTCTCGACGCTCGACGACCACGAGAAGCTGCTGCTGCTCTACTACCACGTAGAGGGCTTGAAACTACGTGAGATTGCGCGGCTCGTTGAGGAGCCGCAGTCGCCTTTGCGCCGCTGGTTCCAGCGCCAGTCGAAGCGGCGCATCTCCGTCCCGGACAGTCGCGTCCACGAGTCAACGGTGATGCGCTGGCTGGAGAAAGTTTACGGCAAAGTTCTCGACCGCTTTCGGTCTGAGTTGAAAGAGCAAAGCGGGCTCAGCGCGGACGAGATAGAGTTGTGCGTCGAGATGGCGACAGAAGATTTAGCGCCCGAGGACGTGCGCAGGCATTTGACGGACGCGCCGCAGAGCGGTAGGGCAAACTAAGAGCGCAAGAAGCGTCCACGAAGTTGGAAGGAGACAAGCGGCAGATGCCGAGACCGAAGAGCAACAAAGAGAGTGACCGCGTGCGACGGATGGTGCATCAGCACATCGCCGGCCGCGGCTCGCTCGCCTCTACGGCGACGGCCGCTGTGGGCGCGCACCTGGACGAAGACGCGCTCTCCGTCTTCGTCGAAGGCCGCCTGAGCGAGAGCGAGGCTGCGCCGTTCATACGCCATCTGGTCGCCTGCGTCTCCTGCCGCCACATCACGGCCCAGCTCATCCGCCTCGACACGGAACTCGCGTTGGCCGACGCGCCCGTTCCCGCCCCACAGGCGGAAGAACCAGGGCGCATCCGCCGGCTGCTCGCGGACCTCGCCGCGCGCGTGCTCCCCGCCTCCGAAGGCGATGTCGTCTTCGCCTACCACGCCCCCGCCGACGACTTCGAGAAGAAGGACGAGGCCAAGGGTGGGGAAGAACCAGAGAACAAAGAGGGCGAGTGAAGGATGATTGTAGGGGCAGAGGACTTGTCCTCTGCCCCTACAGTTTTGACGACTCGCAGACCTTAAGCCCGCCCGTGGTCGGCGGCGGGTTTGAATCGCACGCGGCGGATGCGACGGCGGTCAACGCGCTCGACCGTGAAGCGCGCGCCGTGGTGCTCGATTGACTCGCCCTGGCGGAGCAGCCGCCCCGCCCTGGTCAACAGAAACCCGGCCAGCGTCGTGAACCCGCCTTCCTCCGGCAACCCCAGGCCGAAGCGCCTGTTCGCGTCGCGCACGGCGAGCATCCCGTCCAGAATGAAAGTGTCGCCGTCCTCCACGATCTGCGCGCGCACCTCTTCGTCGTACTCGTCGTTAATCTCGCCGACGATCTCTTCAAGCAAGTCTTCAAGCGTCACCAGCCCCTCGACGCCGCCGTGCTCGTCCACGATGAAGGCCATGTGCGTCTGCGTCGATTGCATCTGCGTGAGCACGGCCCCGAGCCGCGCCGTCGCAGGGACGAACGTCGGCGGGTGGAGCAGCTTCTCCATCTCAAACTCCTTCCCGCCCTCGCGCAGGCACGGCACCAAGTCTTTCAGAAACAGTACGCCGATCACCTTGTCGAGCCGCTCGCGGTAGACGGGCAGACGCGAGTAGCCCAGGTCGCAGAAAGCCTTCTCAGCCTCAGCGACCGTGGCCGTCACGGGCAGGGCGACGACGTTCGTGCGCGGGACCATCGCCTCACGGACTTCGGCCGCGGAGAAGTCGAAGACGCTGTTAATCAGTCGCTGCTCCTCGGCCTTGAGGTGGCCGCTCTTGTGCGACGCCTCGACGAGCTGGCGCAGCTCCTCGGACGTGTAGATGGAGCCGTGGTCGGCCGAGGCGTGGAGGCCGAAGAGGCGGACGGTGCGCGTTCCCGCCCAGTCGAGCAGACGGATGGGCCAGTAAAACGTCTTGTAGAACAACTGCATCGGCAGGGCGACGGCCATGGCGACTTTTTCGGCCCGTTCGAGCGCGAGCGTCTTCGGGGCCAATTCTCCGAGCACGATGTGCAGGAAGGTGATGACGCCGAAGGCGACGGCGAACGAGATGATGTGCAGGTTGGTTTCGGAGACATAACCGCCGAGCGGGATTTCGAGCAGATGCGCGATGACCGGCTCGCCGAGCCAGCCGAGGGCGAGCGAGGCGAACGTGATGCCGAGCTGCGTCGCGGAGATATAGGCGTTGAGATTATCTACCAGGAGGAGCAGGCGCTCGGCGCGGCGGTCGCCCTGGAGGGCCAGTGTGTGGACGCGCGAGCGGCGCACACCGACGAGCGCGAATTCCGACGCGACGAAGAATCCGTTGGCGAAAACGAGAAAGAAGACCGCGAAGATATTAAGAACCGTCCAGAACATAAACCGGCGACAGCCAGAGCCCCACTTGCAAAAGGCGCTAAACAGCGCGACGAGTTTTGAAAGAGGCTCTTATTGTCTATTGAGCGCCGCCGGCCGTCAATCTCCTGCGGTCCTGTCCTGGACTAGACGGCAGAACTCCACGACGCGATTCTCGGCCCAGAAGCGGTCCTCGCCCGTGGTGTCCGCGCCGACGAAACCGACGTGCCCGCCGTGCTCCGGGGCCAGGAAGATGAGGTAAGGGTTCTCCGCGATGGACGGGTGTTGGAACGGGTGGAAGGGGACGAACGGGTCGTCCTGCGCTGCGATCATCAGCGCCGGCGTGCGAATCTTCGAGAGGAGCGGGAGCGAGCTGGCGCGCTCGTAGTATTCTTCCACGCTGCTGTACCCGCCGTACACGATGGTGTAGTGCTGGTCGAAGTCGCGTAAGGTGCGGACGTGGCTGAGGGCTTCCGTGTCATAAAGCTCTGGGAAGAACTTGCGCTTGCGGAGCACGCGCTTACGCATGCTGCGAATGAAGCTCTGCTTGTAGAGCCAGTTCGTGCGCTGCTCGATGGCTTCGGAGCAGGAGCGGAGGTCAATGGTCGGCGAGACGGCGCACACGCCCTTCAACTGTTTTGGCACACTCCGGGCGTCTTCGCCCGCGAGCAGCAGGCACATGTTGCCGCCCATCGAAAAGCCCGTTAGGTAAACAGAGGAGAAGCCGTCCGTTTCGATCAACTCGCGCAGGACCGCGCGCAGGTCGCCCGTGAGCGCGCTGTTGTAGAGCGTCGGCGTCAGGTGCTCCGTATTGCCGCAGGTGCGCAGGTTCAGACGGACGACGTTGAAGCCCGCGCCGTAGGCTTTCTCGGCCGTGCCGAGCATGTAGACGGACGTGTCAGAGCCTTCCAACCCATGCACTAGAACCAGGGTGGGGTGATGAAGGCGGTCCTTTTGCCAGCGGCAGTGTGCCAGCAGCCGCACGTTCGGCTCGACCTCGAAGATGCGCGCCTCGTCGCCGCGGTGGGCGCGTTTGAGAAAGCCGCGGGGCCAGTAGTAGCCCGCGAGCGTCTGGGCGTGGCCGCTCGTAAACTTGGGGTGCGGCGTGAAGGGTCTAATCTGAAGCACGCTCGCGGCCTCTTCGAGAAACGCAGGGGGCGCGTCCTCGTGTGGGGTCGCTTCGGCGTGCATGCGTCTGCCCTGGCGCGCGCTGCCCTGAAAAACAATTCGCTCTGTGACGTTAAAATCGGCGCTCATCTTCTCTCTATTGATTGAGTCACTCCGGGCGTTAAGACGCTCTCTTGGAGAGTTCGTTGCGGAGAGTCTGGGCCGAGTGGGTTTGGGCCACTTCCGTTTCTGGCGGCTGTCAGAACCGTTCGCTAGCCGGGAGGCGCGGGCCTCACCACACCGGATTGCAGGTATTGTAAATCGTAAATGGTAAATGGTAAATGGCGAATGGAGGAAACTGTTCTCCTATTCGCCATTTACCATTTACTGTTACCAGCTTGTGCCGTGTCGCGGGCGCTCAAGGGGGCGACGCCCGCGCACAAACGGCTTGTGAGAGAAGCGCCTGGAAAGGTTTGGCACTCTTTCCGGCGCGGAGACGGCTTATTGGAAGGCTTGCCGTCAATCAACGGAAAGAGAGACGGGCGTGCCGGGCCGTCTTTGCGGAAGCGCCGCACGGTCAGGCCAGGCGCGTCGGCTCGCCCGGCGGCGGATCGCCCGCTGGGGGCGGCGTACCGCCCGGCTCGCGCACGGGGGCCGCGGGCGACGGGTCCGCGTCCGGCGGGAGCGGCACAGGCGACGGGTCCGGGGCGACCGGAACGTCCGGCCCAATCGGCGGCGGGTCGGGCTCACCCGGCTGCGGCAAAGGCTCTGTGGGCTGCGGCGGATCAGTATTCGGATTACGGCTCATGTCAGAACTCCCTTCTCTTTTTTTTACTGCTCACTCCTGTTTTTGCGCTGAACGTCGGCGACGACGAAGCGGATCATGCGGTAGTTGATGCGCGAGGGCAGCACGTCGCGCAGGGGGCGCAGGAGGTCCGTGCCGACCTGTTCGATGGCCCGCTCAATCTGCGCGCGGTCTTCGTCCGAGACGTGGCGCGCGAGGTCGAAGGGGCGGTTCTGCATGATGCACTCGGCGAGGTGCTTCTCGACCGTCATCGCCGTCAGACCGCGTTGCTGGCAAATCTCTTCGATGGACAAGCCCTCGTTGTAAAGGCGATAAGTTTCGTCAACCGTGCTGACCGCTTTCGCCTTGGGCGCTTTGGCCGCGGCGGCGCTCGCTGGGCCAAAACTCGTGGTCGCGAGCGAGCTTAGAAAAGTCTCCGGCAGCGCCAGCTCGACGGCTGCTCGCTCGCGCATCACATCGCCGCCGAGCGCGGTCAGCGAGACTGTGGGGTACGAGCCGCCCGTCACGTGCAGGCAGCCGGCCGAGACGAGCGCGTCGATGTAATCCATCAACTCGTCCTGCGTCATGTCGTCCAGAATCCCGTAGGTCGAGAGCTGGTCGAGGCCGGCCTGTAGGACGGTGCGCGCGCGCGAGCCGCGCAGGGTAGAGGCCAGCATCCCCTTGCCGAATCGCCCCTGCATACGCGCCGCGCAGGCCAGGATTTTTCTGACGAGCAAAGCTTCCTCGTCGGTCAGGACGCGCGCCTGCGTGACGTGGACGCCGCGCGCTTCGGCTGTCGAGTCTGCGGCGGCCACGGCCTCGTCGCTCGCACGACGCAGGCGCGAGCTTTCGTCCAACTCGCGTTCCAGGTCGAGCCCCGTCGGAACGTGCCCCCTGACGAAATCGTCGAGCGGGGTCGGCTCGGTCATCGGCGCGGACCTGCTCGATGTGGGCGCGACGCAGTTGCCGCACGTGCCGCAGTTGGCGGCGTGGCTCGCGTCGCCGAAGTAGTCTAGGATGAAGGCGCGGTAGCAACTCTCCGTGTAGCAGAAGCTGATCACCTCGCGGAGCTTGCGCTGTTCGAGCGCGGCGCGGCGCGCGACCTCGTGCGGGCGTATGCGGAGGCTTGTCGCGGGCCGCTCGTCCAGCATCAGGACGCCGCGCGTGCGCCGCGCCGGGTTGTAAGAGAGGACGCCCGAGGAGCTGAGCTGCGAGAGAGAGCGGCGCACAGCCGACAGTTCGAGGCCGAGGCTTTCGGCGAACTCCGTCACGTCCAGTTCTATGTCGGCGCGCTCGTTCAGGTCGTAGCCGCCGAGCAGGCCGAAGAGCACCTGGCGCGCCTGCGTCTCGCGTGCGCCGACGGCCGCGCGCGCGTCCGTAGGCTTCATCTGCAAACGCAAGGCGGCGCGGTTCTCGCCGCTCGCGCCGCGCTCTATGTGGCCGGCCTTCTCCAGAATGACGAGGGCGGACTGGACGGCCATCTCGTTACGAAGGCCCGCGCGCGCGGCGATCTCGCTGACGGAAAGCTCTATGCGCTTCTGGTTGGCGCCGACGAGCGCCTGATAAACTTTCGCGACCGTCTCGGGCGGCGGGTAGGAGCCTTCGATGAAGTAGTCCTGCGTGCGCTTGTCGGCGTAGTTGAAGAGGAGCACGCAGTCGGAGGGGAGCCCGTCGCGGCCGGCGCGTCCGATCTCCTGGTAGTAAGCCTCAATCGAGCCGGGCATCTGGTAATGGGCCACGAAGCGTATGTCCGGCTTGTCTATGCCCATGCCGAAGGCGTTGGTGGCGACGATCATCTGAGCGCGCCCCGCCATGAAATCTTCCTGCGCGCTGGTGCGCGCCGCCTCGTCCATGCCTGCGTGATAGCCGATGACGTTGAGCCCCGCGCTGAGCAGCCGATTGGTCACCTGCTCGACGGCCTTGCGCGTGGAGGCATAGATGATGCCAGAGCCCGAAGAATGTGCGGAGGCGAGCGCGCGGATGTGGCTGATCTTCTCGCGCTCCTTCTGCGTGTGGACGACGCGGATGGAGAGGTTGGGGCGGTCGAAGCCACTGACAAAGGCGCGCGGCTCGCGCAGATTGAGTTGCTCGATGATGTCCGCGCGGACGTAAGGCGTGGCGGTCGCCGTCAAGGCGGCGACCTGCGGCCGCCCGATCTCTTCGATGGACTGGCGAAGTCTGATGTAGTCGGGCCGAAAATCGTGGCCCCATTGTGAGATGCAGTGCGCTTCGTCAACGGCGAAGAGCGAGATGTCTATCGAGCGCAAAGTCTCCACGAAGTGTACGCTGCGGAAGCGTTCGGGCGCGACGTAGACGAGCTTGTAGAGTCCGCGCCGCACGCCCTGGATGCGCGCCTTCTGTTCCTCGAAGGGGATGGAGCTGTTGATGAAAGTCGCGGGGAGGCCCCGCGCGGCGAGCGCGTCCACCTGATCTTTCATCAGCGCGATAAGAGGGGAGATGACGATTGTTGCGCCCGGCTTCATCAGCGCAGGGAGCTGGTAGCAGAGCGACTTCCCGCCGCCAGTCGGCATGACGACCACCGTGTCGCGGCCTTCCAGGATTGCGTCGATGACCTCGCGCTGGCCTTCGCGGAAATCCTCGAAGCCGAAATGTTCCCGCAGCGCCGCGAGCGCGTTCTCTACATTCGCCATAACTACAGTGGAGGGTGGCAAGTGATGTTTGACGTGTAAGATTTTAACTTGTCCCCCTCCGCTTGTCACCCGCCACCGCTTTCTGTAATTTGGCTGACGCAATGGAAAAACGTGAGTGGAAGGCGCGCACCAAGCACGACCTGATGATAGAGGTCTGGGAGCACCTCGACTGCGAGAGTGTGGGCGCGGCAGAGTTGGAGACTATTGCGAGCGTGGTGCGCGAGCGCTTTGGCGAGGGCGCGGTCGAAGCGCCGGCGGTGGTCGCGCGTCTTCTGGCGGACGAGGGGGCGGAGCTGCGCCACGCGGAGGTGCTTGAGCTGGACACGCGCCACCGCTCGGCAGACCCCTACGAGGCCATGTTCCGCAACGTCCTGAAGTTCTCGACCTTCGCGCAGGCCGCCTCTTCGCTCAAGAACCTAGACAACCTGCGGCGGCAGTTCAAGCGGAAGAAGGACGAGGCGGGCGTGCGGCGCGTACACGAGACGGCGTTGAAGGGAAGAAAGCGCGCGCAGATGATCTCGCGCAACCGCAACGTGGACGAGCGCAAGCGCGCCGAGAAGGCAGAGATCGCCGAGTGGTTCGCCGTCTGGCTCCGCCAGCCCGAAATCTTCGACGACTGGCTGGAACTGCGCCGGCGCTCGAAAGACTTCCGCGAGCGGTTCGGCGAAAGCGACGACCGTCAAGCCGAAGCGTGAGCGTCAATCTGACCTTTTTCTGCCTCCCGCGGGGAATGGTAGTTGCAG
Source organism: uncultured Acidobacteriota bacterium (assembly GCA_963848875.1). GTDB lineage: Bacteria > Acidobacteriota > Blastocatellia > Pyrinomonadales > Pyrinomonadaceae > QHXM01. The sequence continues at coordinate 238,174 of CAWKFJ010000002.1, read as the reverse complement.
CCTCCTGAAGGGGAATAACCCGAAAAATGCCGTTTTGCACGGCAAAAAGTGAAAATCCTGGAGGAGGTTCAGTATGGAAATCGGTACACTCAGGAAGTTTTTGTGTACTCTCTCAGTCGGCGTGGCGCTTTTGCTGGGGCTGAGCATACAGGCGGAAGCGCAGCGGCGTCGGCGGCATAATGACAACTGGCGCCCGAAGAACTACGGGCAAATGGTGAGCGCCAGCAGACACCGTCGGAATAGACTGCGCCAGAGCTGGCGGCGGACCCACCGGCGCCACAGGCAAGTCTACACCTCGCGCCTGAACAGGCAGCGCCGGTACGCCAGGCTTCGCCAGGCGCGAAGTTTCCGCCAGCGTCAGCAATGGTGGGCCAACGTCCAACGCAGGCGCGGGGCGCAGTTCCGCCAGCGCCAGCAGTGGTGGTCTAACACTCTCCGGACGCGCCGCGCGCGCTACTACCGCCGGCAGACACTCGCGGCCCGCAGGCTTCACAGCCGCCAGCAGCAGGCCCAGTTTAGACATCGCTGGAGTAATAACAGGAGGGGGCAGCGGTATTAGTCCGCGCGCCTTCAGACCCTGAACTTCTCTCCCAACAGATTGCGGGCTACGGATTGAAAGAGCGTTTGCCTTTCTAATCCGCAGCCCGCAACTATTTTTTGAGTCCCCACGCGAAGGCGAGCAGAAAAATGATGAATTAAAGGCAGTTTGGTTTTTAATTCATCATTCCGCATTCCGCATTCCGCATTCATCATTGCCCTTCGTTGAGCCACTGCTGCCAGGCTTTGAAGTTGAAGGGCCTGTGGAGAAAGGTCTCTACGAGTTTGGCGGCGGGGCGGCTCCCGCCTGGGTTGAGGATTGATTCGCGGTAGCGCTTCGCCACCGCGGGCGACAGTAGGTTCGCGCGGTCGAACTGGCTGAACAAGTCCTTGGCGATGACGAGCGACCACATGTACGTGTAGTAGATGGCGGAGTAGTCATCCAGGTGGCCGAAGGAGGTCTGAAAGTGTGTGCCTTCGACGAACCTGTACGGCTGGTACTGCTCGGTCAGGTTCTTGACCAGCGTGTCCGTATTGACCTGCGAGGGCTCGCGGTCGAAGATCGAGAGCGAGAGCTTCGCGTAGACCATCTGGCGGCGCACGGTCAGCGCCTTGCCGAACTCGTCTGCGCGCCTCATCTGTTTGACGAGCGCGGCCGGGATGGGCTCGTTCGTCTGGTAATGTTTGGCGAAGGTCTGTAGCACGGGCGCGTCCCACGTCCACTCTTCGAGCAGTTGCGAGGGGGCCTCTATGAAGTCCTGCTCGGTGCTGATGCCGCCCGTCCCGATCCACTCGTTGCGGCCCGCGAAGAGTTCGTGAATCAGGTGGCCGAACTCGTGGAAGAAGGTCTCCACGTCGTCGTGCTCCATCAGGCCGGGGTCACCCGCGTCGCCGCCGGGGAAGTTGCAGACGAGGACGGCTTCTGGAATCTGCTGGCCGCGGACTCCGGTGCGGACGGGGAACTCGGCCGCGTGGTTGAACTTGTTTTCGCGCGGGTGCATGTCCAGGTAGAAGCGGCCGACGAGCTTGCCATTCTCCAGCATCTCGTAAGCCTCGACGGACGGGTGCCAGACGGGCGCGTCCTTAATCTCGCGGAAGGTGACGCCGAAGAGTTTGCTCGTGATGTCCAGCACACCCTGCTTGACCCTGGAATACTGGAAGTAGGGGCGCACGCTCTGCGAGTCGAAATCGTAATCCGCCTTGCGGACCAGTTCCGAGAAGTAGGACGCCTCCCAGGCGTTGACGCCCTGTGCGTCGGGCACGTCCTTCTGTTTACGCTTGAGCAGCGTCTGGTACTCGCTCGCGGCCTTCGCGCCGGAGGCGTCTACGATACGGTCTATGAAGTCCGAGGCGTTTTTGCCGGACCCGACCATCTTGTCCGCGGTGATGTAATCGGCCCAGTTCTTGAAGCCGAGCAGGCCCGCCAGCTCGTGCCGCTTGGCGACCAGTTTGTCCAGCACGGCCATGTTCTGCGGAAACGCGCGGTTGTTGTACTCCAAGTACATCCGCTTGCGTAGATTCTCGTTCTTCGCGTAGGAGAAGACGGGGAGCGAGTCCGGGTAATCAATCGTCAGCGTAATCTTGCCGTCGGGGCCTGGCTTGTGGCGCGCGATATAATCCGCGGGCAGACCTTCCAGCTCGGAAACGTCCGAGACGACGACGGTGCGCTTGTCGTCACGTATGTTGCGCCCGAACTCCTGTCCGATAAGCACCAGCTCGTCGCGCAGCGCCTTGATGCGCTTGCGCGTCGCCTCATCCTTGTCCACGCCCGCGAGCCGGAAATCGCGCAAGGTCTTTTCGACGTAGAAGCGCGTCTGCTCATCCACGCCCTTCAGGTCTAGCGAAGAGAGCGCGTCGTAGACGGCGCGGTTGAGCGAGAGTTCCGTGCCGAAGGCTTGCGCCTTCTGCGAAGCCTTCTCGGCGGCCGAGCGCACGGCCGCGTCCGGGTGGACTTCCTCTATCAGATTGGCCTGCGAGCTGGCGGCGTTCAGGTAAACGAGCGCCTCGTCGTAGGGCTTGAGCGTGTTCTCGACGGTGCGCTTGCCCTTGGCGGCGAGCATACGGTCGATGACCTCTTTGGACTTCGCCAGCCGCTCGTCCTGAGTCTTGGAGAAGGTGGTCGCATCGGGCTTGCCCGTCCAGAATGGCGCGTCGTCGCCGCTCTTGCTCGCGCCGTTGCCCGCGATAGGAGAGAGAATTGTCATAGCAAGAAAAAGAAGTGAGATGCTGCGCATTGATTCGAATTATCCTTAATTGAAAGAGATGGCCGGCCGAGAGAGTTTAACGATTCGCGGGCCACGCAGGTTCGATGATTTCAACAAGCGGCCGGTTGGATGAAACCGCCGCAAGGGGATTGCGACTCCGGGCTTCGGACTTGCGACGGGCCGGGTTAGATACTGTGTTGAGAGTCAAGCAGATTTTGCCCATTCGGGATCGAATGGTTTACCAGTCTTCAAGACGCCATAAGCGAGATGAATGAGCTTACGCATCACAGCACAGATGACACTCATCTTGCTCTTGCCGCGCTCTTGCAAGCCCTTCGCCCAGGCTTGAAAGAACGGACTGCATCTGAGCGCCGTGATGGCCGGGAAGTAGAGAGCGCGCCTGAGCCGAGCATTCCCGATCTTTGAGAGCCGAGTTCGTCCACGCACACTCGTCCCCGATTGGCGCTCACGCGGCACCAGGCCAGCATAAGCCGCGACCTGTCGTGCGCTGCTGTACTGCTTGATGTCTGTGATCTCCGCGAGCAGGGCCGCCGCCGTCGGCTCTGCGATGCCGGGAATAGAATCGAGCAATTCGCTCTGGCGCTTGAGGCCGGGATGCTTGTCGATGTGCTGGCGGATCAACTCTTCACAGTGCTTGATTTGCTCATTGAGGTGATTGAGCAGTTCTTCGACACTCCGGCGCACCACCTCAACGGTGATCCCTGAAGAGAGCCGATTCTCTTCCATCACACGCATCTCGATGAGCGACTCCAGGCGTCGGACAAGCGCTTGTAGTTCTCGCACTTCCACAGCGGGCGGTGTCCATCGAGGGGGCTCTTGAGCCTGGCAAAAGCGTGCAATTAGCTCAGCATCCACGCGGTCTGTTTTCGTGCGCGAGAGCCGGCTTTGAGCGAAGGCTTTAATGGCTGCCGGGTTGATGACGCTGACGGCGTGGCCCGCCTGGTGAAGAAAGAGCGCAAGCGCCTCACCGTAAGTGCCGGTTGCTTCCAGGCAGGCGTGGACACGCTCAACCCCTTGCTTCGAGAGCCACTGCTTGAGTTGCTCGAAGCCGGGCGGATTGTTGGGAAAGACTTTATGCTTGAGCTTGCCATTAATGTTGATAAGACAGACATTGAACTTGAGTTTCGCGATGTCAATACCGAGCACTGGTTCTATCATGGTGCTGGACTCCTCTTGGTGGAATCTGTTGCGGCGCTTGGTCAAACTTGCGGATGCAAGCTCAGCTCAAGGTGTGAGCGGCTTTGGATACTGTCCGACCTTGTGGCGCTGCAATAAGGCACCGGGAGCTTTTCTAACCCACTGACTCCGAGTCATAATTCGAGCACAGCTTCGCCGATGCCTTTGGCAGTTGAAGCTTGCCGCTTCAACCGACTTCAGTCAACATACAAATTCGGGCGTTAGGCTGCTCCACGCTCAGTCCCGAAACGTTTGACAGCCGTAGTCGGGGCAAGTATTGTTCTGGCCCACCTCACCGTCTGCCGACGGACTTCTTTATCCGCCGGCTCCATCCGAATCTTCTGTCTTTCTCGAAAGGAGGAGACGACATGAACGCAAAGGGCCTGCCCGTTATGCTCCAGGGGGTTTCCGCCGCTCTGGAAATGGCATTTTATCAAGACCTCATAACAAACGGCAGCGTCAGTCAGAGCGAGTTTGACGGCACACGCCATAACCTTTCGGCGGCTATCGCGATTTTGAATAAAACGCCTGAGGAAAAGATAGAGGCGCTGGTCGCCGAGTACGATGAGGGGTTAACGGAGCACCTTCATAAGTTTCAGGCCGTAGGGCAACCGGATCTCCTCAGCAAGTTCAGGCACGCGCAGATAATGGCGGGCTACGTCGCGACGATCATGGCTAAATCCGGCCTCAGGGAATAGCCCCAGGCGGTCAGGGGCTTAATCTCCATTCGGATTACCGAACGGGGACGAGCCCCTGATTGCCCCGCGCAGCTTTAACCTCCTACCTACGCGGCCTGACGCATCCTCTCGCCCCTCGCCGCCCAGGCCCCGCGATCAAGCGCCGTCGGTGACGGTGAATTTGAAGTCGTCGGGGCCTTCGGACAGCTTCTGGTCTGCGCCGTTGTAGGCTTCAATCTTCCAGCGGTAAGAGCCCTTCGGCAGCGGCTTGTCCAGGACGAATGAGTTGCCCTCGACGCGCTGGCCGATGTAAGGGGAGGTGACGCTCATCTCGTCCGGGTAGAGGCTGATCTTGTAGTAGGCCGCGTCCGGGTAAGCCTCCCACTTGAGTTCCAGGTTCTGCGCGCTGACCTTCGAGCCGGCCTTCGGGTTGAGCGTCTTCAGGTCGGCCTTGAAGAGATGGGTCGGCCTGATGAAGAGTGTCTTGTCGGCGGCGACCTCGTACTTGGACGCGCTGACGCCCGCGATCCCTGTCGTCGCAAAGACGTACATGTCCGTCTCGAAGACCTTGACCGTCAAGCCCTCGTACGTCTTCGGCTCGACGTTCGTGATGACGTAGTCGCCGTCTGCGTCCGACCTGGCCGTATAGATTTTCCCGCTGCACCCGCCTATGTACTGGCTAAACTTCTCGCACAGCTTGACCTCTATATTGGCGACGGGCTTGCCGTTATACATGACCTTCCCCTGCACGTTGCCCGTCCCCGGCGCAGGCTTGATCTTCTCGACGCCTGTCTCGGCCCCACCGCTGTCCGCCGAAACGGGTGTCGAAGACGCGCCGGACGCCCCCGACGAATTATTGCCGCCCTCCTTGTTTCCACAGCCCGCCAGCGCCATCGCCGCGGCCACACAGAGGCACGCGGCCAGCCATTTTCGCAAGTTCATCATCTGAGCCTTTCCTTAGTCCACAGGAAGATAGAAGAGCACGCTGTCGGGGTTTTAAGATTATCTCAACCAAGCACGTCCGCGACGCCAACCCTCAAGTTGGCCACGCCGTGCGATTCTACATCTTCGCCCCGCTCGAAATCCCTCGTGACCTGATAAGCGCCGCCGTCCGGCTCCGCGAAGAGTTCGATTCGTTCTTCCGGCAAATTGACGAGCCAAACCTCGGGGATTCCCGCCCGCGCGTAGAGCGGGACCTTGTACGAGCGGTCAGTCTCCACCGTCGAGTCAGCAACCTCTACGACGAGCAGCACGTCGGCCGGCGTCGGGTGAGCGCGGCGGTAGAAGTCGTCGCGCCAGCGCAAGAGCGCAACGTCCGGCTGCGGCTCTGAAAGGTCGTTAAGCCGTATCGGATTTTGCACTCGGACGATCACCCTGTCCCCGAAGTAACGATTAAAAAAACGGCTAAGGTAATCAACGCACGCCGCGTGCGTAATGCCGATAGGTGACATCTGGTAGATTTCTCCTTCGAGAAGCTCCAGACGTACATCGGGGTGGAAGATGCCCGCCTCGCCCATGCGCTCGTATTCATCAACAGTGATCCAGTGTTTGGCTAACTGGCTCGACATCGCTCTTACTCTTCCTCTTCGGCCCTGATTCGGCCATCGGCGCGGGCCTGCTCGATGACCTTCTGGGCGATCTGGCCGGGCACTTGGTCGTAGTGCGAGAACTGCATGTGGTAGGAGCCGCGGGCCGCCGTGATGGAGTTCAGGGTCGATTGGTAGTTGAGCATCTCGGACATGGGCACCTGGGCCTTGATGACCTGCTGGTTACCGCGCATCTCCATCCCTTGTACGCGGCCGCGGCGCGAGTTGAGATCGCCCATCAGGTCGCCGCTGTACTCCTGCGGGGCGACGACCTCGACATCCATGATCGGCTCAAGCAGCGTGGGCTTGACCTTCTCCATCGCGGCGCGGAAGGCTTTGCGCCCCGCCGCGCGGAAGGAGTGCTCGTCCGAGTCAACCGTGTGGTAAGAGCCGTCCACGAGCACGGCCTTGAAGTCTATCAAGGGGTAGCCTGCGACCGCGCCGCCCGCGGCCGCCTCGACGATGCCTTTCTCGATGGCCGGCCTGAAATTCTGCGGGACCGAGCCGCCGAAAATCTTGTCCTCGAAGACGAAGCCTGTGCCGCGCGGCAAAGGCTCGAAGACCACCTTGCAGTCGCCGAACTGGCCGCGCCCGCCCGTCTGCTTCTTGTGACGGCCCTGCACCTCTGCGCGCTGCGTGATCGTCTCCTTGTACGGCACCTTCGGCGGGTGCAAGGCGACTTCGACGCCGTAGCGCTTCTTCAACTTGTCGATCACCGTCTCGACGTGCAACTGGCCGGAGCCGGCGAGCAGGAACTCCTTAGTCTGCGCGTCGCGCGTGAAGGTCAGGGCCGGGTCCTCTTCGAGAATCTTGTGGATGGCGACGCTGATCTTCTCTTCGTCCTGGCGCGACTTGGGTTCTATGGCGAAGGCGATGGCCGCCTCCGGGTACTCCACGCCGTCGTAGACAATCGGCGCGGCCTTATCAGAAAGCGTGTCGCCCGTCTGCGTGTCTTTGAGTTTGACGCAGGCGATGATGTCGCCTGCGTGCGCCTCCTCAATCTTGTCGAGCTGCTTGCCCTGCACGGAGTGAAGCGCTCCGAGGCGCTCCTGCGCGCCGCGCTTCGAGTTGAAGACGTTGGCGTCCGAATGAACTTTGCCGCTGATGATGCGCATGACGTTGATGCGGCCGGCGAAAGGGTCCGCGATGGTGCGGAAGACGTAGGCCGAGAACGGCTCGTCGTCGGAGTATTTGCGGGTAATTTGGTCGCCGTCGCCGTCCGCGTTCGAGCGCCCGTGCTCGGCCTCGTGCGTCGCGGGGTTCGGCGCGTAGTCCACTATGCCTTCGAGCAGGTTGCTCAGGCCGACGAGCGTCGTGGAAGAGACGGCGAAGACCGGGCAGAGCTTGCTCAGCGAAATCGCCCGCTTGATGCCCGGAATCACGTCCTCATCCGGCAGCGTGCCCTCCTCGAAATATTTCTCCATCAGCGCGTCGTCGGATTCGGCAACCAGCTCGACCAGCCTCTCGCGCGTCTTGTCGAGCACGTCGCGCCCCTCCGCCGGCAACTCGACCTCCTTAGCCTTGCCGTTGGCGTCGAACTCGTAAGCCTTCATGTGGACGACATCGACGACGCCGCGGAAATCCTTCTCCTTGCCGATGGGGAGCGTGAACGGGATGATGGCGCGGCTGAAGACCTGCTGCGCGCTCGCCAGGGCTGTGCCAAAATTCCCGTGCTCCTTGTCGAGCATGTTGATGACCATCATGCGCGGGAGCATGAACTCGTTGGCGTAGGCCCAGGTCTTCTCCGTCTGCACCTCGACGCCCTTGACGGCGTGGACGACGACGAGCGCGCAGTCTGCGACGCGCAGCGCGGGCCTGGAGTGGGCGACGAAGGCGGCGTAGCCGGGCGTGTCTATCAGGTTGAGCTTCGTCTCCCTGTGCTCCAGGTGCGCGAGCGCCGTGTTGAGGGTCACTTTGCGCTCGATGGCGTCCTCCTCGTAGTCGGTCGTGGTCGTGCCTTCGTCAACCTTGCCCCAGCGCGGGGTGGTGCCGGCGACGTAGAGGAGGGAACTGATGAGCTGGGTCTTGCCGGCGTCGCCGTGGCCGATGACGGCGAGGTTGCGAATCATGTCGGTCGGATAGGGTTTCATAGCTGTAAGAAAGAGTTTCCTTTCGCGAGATTCGTATTTGGAGAAGAATAGCCATCCCTGGTCTGTGAACCTTTGCCGAATGATTTTGGGCGGGATGCGCTCCGAATGTGAGACGGTAATTTATCCGAGCGGGGCGGGGAAGGCAAGCGGGCAAACGGGGCGAAAAAACCCATCGGCGAGGGCGTCTGCGAGCCGCACAAATAGAGTTGAAGGGGCAGGGCTTGTCCCCGCTCGCGTGCTGGCGAAACCGGGCGGGCAGAGGACTTGTCCCTGCCCCTACAAATTTCCTTTCAAAGCCACCTTTATTCCCTTCGTAGCATCTTAAGACGCGACAAAGTTCCCTCGGCAGCGACGCTCGGTTGATGAAACGAGGGCTGCCCGCGGGGGCTGTTTGGCTCAGTTGAAAGGGAGCATTTGAAGACCATGTTGGGAAGAAAAGTATTCTCAGTTTTCGCGGCACTCCTCCTCGCGTGTGCCGTTTCAGTAAGCGCGCTCGCCACGAGCGCTGCTTCGGACAAAGATAAAAATTCGGCAGCGACGCGCGTCGAAGCGCCTTTGAATCTGGCGATCCTCGTTCAGGACGATCTGGTCGCACGCGTCGGCAGCGAACTCGACGCGACGCGCGACTTCATACGCTCGTTGCCCGCGGGCTCGCGCGTGATGGTGGCTTACGTCCGCGCCGGTTCCTTACAGGTGCGGCAGCCGTTTACGAACGACCTGGAGCAGGCTGCGAAGTCTCTACGCTCGCCCATCGGCAGCGAATCGGCCGCGCCTTATAACCCCTACATCGAGGTCGTAGAGGCGCTGCGCAAGTTCGAGGAGGGCAACCAGAACCGTAACGCCTTGCTCCTCATCTCGGACGGACTGGATACGTCGCGCGGCTTCGACATCGACTCGGCCGGCAACACCATAGACTTGATGCGGGCCATCAAGGAGGCCCAGAAGCGCAACGTCGCCATCTACTCCTTCTACGCCCCGACCGTCGGGCTGACGAGCTGGAACCGCAGGGCCGTGAGCTACGGCCAAAGCTCGCTCAACCGCCTGTCGGATGAGACTGGGGGCCGCGCCTTCTTCCAGGGCACGACCTTCGTGACTTTCGATTCCTACTTCGAGCGCCTGCGCCAGTCGCTCAACGAAGCTTACTGAGCAGCCTAACCCGAACCCGCTAAAGGCGGAGGGGGCAGGGGGAGAGATTCTCTTCCTGCCCCCTCCGCCTTTGTGGTAAATTACGGCTTCACGTTCCGCCAGATTGGCCCGGTTGAATCGTCAAGAGGCTTCCGTCTCACGCCATGAAGACCGAAAAAGGACGCGAATACTGTCTCATCGTCGAGGGGGCATACCTGACCGAATCTGAAGCCGAGCACGCCTTGCGCGACCCGTTCATAGAGGACTGGGTTGAGGAGACCGGGCGCTTCCGCATACACAACATGGGCGACATAGAGGTCGCGCCCGGAGTCGCGCTCGGCATGCTCGGCGTGGTCATGCTGGACGAGCGACTGTTCGAGATAGCCAGCAACGACCCGGAGCACCCGCTCACGGAGCACAAGGCGCGCGGCGTCGCACAGGCGTTGCGCCGCCAGGACATGTTCGACGATGTCTCCGTCGAGCCGCGCGAGGAAGACGAGGAACCCTGAGTCCACAGTCTGAAGTCTGAAAAACAGGCTCGCTGACTTTGGGCTTCGGGCTGTGGACTGTTATGCTGATGCCCGAAGAAACCACACAGAGTTTTTTGGGCGGCCGGGTGCGCGCGCTGACGGGCGACATCACGCGCGAAGACGTGGACGCGATTGTCAACGCCGCGAACTCAAGCCTCTTGGGCGGCGGAGGCGTTGACGGGGCGATTCACCGCGCGGGCGGTCCCCGCATTCTTGAGGAGTGCCGCGAAATCCGGCGCACGCTGCTGCCCGACGGCCTGCCCACGGGCGAGGCCGTCATCACCGGCGGGGGCTTGCTCCCGGCGCGCTTCGTGATTCACACGGTTGGCCCAATTTACGGGCGGCACGGCGGGCGCGAGGCCGAGCTGTTGGCTTCCTGTTATCGAAACTCTCTGCGGCTCGCGCAAGAGCGCGGGCTGACCTCCATCGCCTTCCCGTCCATCTCGACGGGGGTGTTCGGCTACCCGCTGGCTGAGGCGGCGGTGGTCGCTTCTGGCGCGGTCGCCGATTTTCTGGCGAGCGAGAATGCGATACGCGAGGTGCGGCTCGTCTTTTTCTCGGCGGGCGATCTGAAAGTATTTTTAGAGAACCACAAATTCGATGAGGGGGGAACAGGGTAAGTTAAATGGTGCAAGCGGACGAAGAGATTGAGCGGCGGGCCGCGCCGCGCGAGCGCTCTCTGCCGGAGCCTTTGCGCGCGCTCGGGCGGCTGGCCTGGAACTACTGGTGGAGCTGGGCTGCGGACGGCGCGGCCGTCTTCCGCGACCTGGACCCTGGCGTCTGGGAAGAGTGCGAGCACAACCCGCGCCGCCTGCTGGCGGAGGTCTCTGAGTTTCGCCTCATGCAGATGGCGACCGACCCCGTTTACAACGAGCGCGTCGCCCGGTTGACCGCCAACTTCGACGAGTACATGGCCGACGGCCGGACGTGGGAAAGCGGCACGGACAAGAAACTTACCTGGGAGCGCCCCGTCGCCTACTTCTGCGCCGAGTACGGCATACACAACTCCCTGCCGCTCTACTCTGGCGGCCTCGGCATGCTCGCCGGCGACCACCTGAAGTCCGCGAGCGATCTGCACCTGCCCTTAGTCGCCGTGGGCCTGCTCTACCGCTACGGCTACTTCCGCCAGCGGCTCAGGCGCGACGGCTGGCAGGAGGAGCACTACGGCGAGACGCAACCGTCGGTGCTGCCCATCAAGCAGGTCAAGGACGAGTCGGGCGAGCCCGTGCTCGTCGAAGTCATGATGCGCGGGCGTAACGTGCGCGCGCGCGCGTGGCGCGTGGAGGTGGGCCGTGTCCTGCTCTACCTGCTGGACACGAACATCGAAGAGAACCACGAGACGGACAGGCTCGTGACGGGTCACCTCTACGGCGGCGACCGCGAGACGCGCGTCGTGCAGGAGATGATGCTCGGCATCGGGGGAGTGCGCCTGCTCCGTCGTCTGAACATAGAGCCGCACGTCTTTCATTTGAACGAGGGCCACTCGGCCTTCCTGACGTTGGAACTGGCGCGCGAGATGCGCGAGAAGGCGGAGGGCCTCTCGTTCCACGAGGCCGCGCGCTGGGTCAAGGAGCGCTGCGTCTTCACGACGCACACGCCGGTCGCGGCCGGCAACGACGAATTCGTCGTGCCGCTCGTCGAGAAGTGTTTCGACCCGTCGTTCGAGCAGCAACTGGGCCTCACGCACGACGAGTTCATCAACATGGGCCGCATCACGCCGGACAACGAGGAGGAGCTGTACGGGTTGACGCCACTGGCGATCAAGATGTGCCGCTCGACCAACGGCGTCAGCCGCAAGCACGGCGAAGTCTCGCGCACGCTCTGGCACAAAATCTGGCCTGAGCGGACAATAGAAGAAGTCCCGATCACCTCCATCACCAACGGCGTCCACGCGCCGACCTGGGTCGCGCCTCTCATCCGTGAGCTTTACGAGAAGCACGTCGGGCGGAACTGGAGCGAGACGGCGCTCAACGCGGAAGAGTGGAAGCGCGGCGTCAAGAAGATCACGGACGAGGAGCTGTGGCGCGCGCACCTCTTGCTGAAGCAGCGGCTCGTCGCCTTCATCCGCCACCGCTCGTTCCACACGCGGCTCAGCAACAGCGAGAGCATGGACTACACGGAGTCCGCGCGGACGATGTTCGATCCCTCGGCGCTGACCATAGGCTTCGCCCGGCGCGTCGCGGCCTACAAGCGCTGGAGCCTGCTTTTGAAAGACCCGCACCGCCTGCTCCGTTTGATGAACGATTCGGAGCGCCCCGTGCAGTTCGTCTTCGCTGGCAAGGCGCACCCGCAGGATCAGGGCGCGAAGTACATCCTGCAACAATTGGCACAATGGAAGTACGATCCGCTCGTGCGCAGCCGCGCGGTCTTCATACAGGACTACGACCAGGAGATCGCGCGCCAGCTCGTGCAGTCTGTGGACGTGTGGATGAACGTCCCGCGCCGCCCGCTCGAAGCCTCCGGCACGAGCGGCGAAAAGGTGGCCGTCAACGGCGGGCTCAATCTGTCCGTGCTGGATGGCTGGTGGATAGAGGGCTACGACGGGACGAACGGGTTCGCCATCGGCGACGACGCGGAGGGCGTGGAGGCTGCGGACGTTGACGAGGCGGACGCCGCGTCGCTCTACCGCACGCTCGAAGAGGAGGTCGTGCCCGCGTACTACGAGCGCGACCCCGAAAACGTCCCGCGCCGCTGGGTGGGGATGATGCGCCGCTCCATAGAGACGCTCGTCCCGGCCTTCAACAGTGACCGGATGGTCGAGGAGTACGCGCGCAAGATTTATCTAGGGTAGTGGGGCGCGCAGGCGGGCCATCACGTTAGAATCGACGTAACGCCCGTCGCGGAAGGCGTGTTGTCGCAGCGTCCCCTCGCGCTCGAACCCGAACCGCTCGTACAGATGAATCGCCGCCTCGTTATCCGTGTAGACCTCCAGCTCCAGTCGCGTGAGGTTGAGCCAGTTGTCCGCCAAATCCAGGCCCGCGCGCATCAGCGCCGCCCCGACGCCCTTGCCCTGCCACTCGTCATGCACGACGATGTCAATCGCCCCCACGTGCCTTCTGCGCGGCCTGTTTGGGAACGTGTGCAGGCCGAACATCCCCACCACGCGGTCGCCGACGACGGCCACCAGATTGTACGTGCCGGCGCCAGGCTCCGCCACCCTCTGCCGCCACATCTCGCGCGACGGGTACGGCAACTGGAGCGTGCCCTCGTACACCTTCGGGCTCGTGAACATCTCATACAGGGCCGCCGAATCGTCCGGCTCTGCCCGGCGGATGCTTAGATTTTCGACTTGCATGTGTGATTTGTCGTATGCAGGCTAGGGGATAAATGCGTCAACCTCGATTTGCCAACCGGGCAGCGCCGGCTCCGCTTCCGCAACGTTGCCTTTCCGATAGATTGTTGGATTATCCGGGTCACCGGCGCGGTAAACTCGAACAACTTTCTCTCTCAAGACATCAACATCCCACACCACCAGCGTCCCGCACGTGAAATAATCGGCCCGCTTTTGTGCTATCGCCGCCTCCGCTTTTTCGCCGTAATCATTCTTGCTTCTGACTTCGGCGGCGAAGACGGGAGCGCCGTCCAGAAAGTCGCCCCCTTTAAGCTCCCCGACATAGAATGCCGCGTCGGGACTGAACGACTTGCGATGAGGTAAGTTGACGGCGAACCCGACATTGTCCGGGAATGCATAACCCGACTGCGTGCTCTGTTCGTACGCGTCCAAACTCAGATAAATTTTACCGCCCGCACGACCGGACACACCGCCTGTAGGCGCCATCTCTCTGATTTCTCCGTTGACTAGCTCGGCCTTGCCGTTCTCAGGCAGGCTATATAAATCTTCGATTGTCGCTTCGGTCCTGGTGCTCATAATACCGCTTCTCCCGTCCGGCTCATTTTACGCTTTATCAAATTGACTTAACAATACGCAGAGGAGAGCGTCTGACGACGAATTGACCCGGCACGTGCGAGCCTCGCCGCTGAGAATCGAACTTCGCACGCGGTCTGTGCTAGACTGTGCGTTCTGCCCAGGAGGCTCCTCTGAAATTCGGCGTTGGCGAGCCGCGAGTGATTTGTCAACACTGGACGGTGAAGCGAAGATTCCCCTATGAAGTATTGTCCCGCTTGTAAAGCGAAGTACGAAGATACGGTGAGCTTCTGCGCCAACGACGGCGAGGTGCTCGAAGATGACCCGACCACTATCGTTGACTCCGTCCTCGACGGCCAATACCACATAGAGTCCATGCTCGGCAAAGGCGGGATGGGCGCGGTCTACCGCGCGCGCCACATCCTGCTCGGCGACAAAGTGGCCATCAAGGTCTTGCCGCCGCAGATGCGCAACAACGCCGAGTGGCTGCGCCGCTTCCGCCGCGAGGGCCAGGCCGCGCGCCGCTTCCGCCACCCCAACGCCGTCACCGTCTACGACCTGCGCACCACGAGCGACGGCCTCATCTACATGGTGATGGAGTTCGTCGAGGGCCACACGCTCGACGCCGAGCTGAAGAGGCGCGGGCGGCTGACTGCGCTCGACGCCTTCACCATCCTTGAGCCCATCATGAGCGTGCTCAACGCCGCGCACGCGATGGGCGTCGTTCATCGCGACCTCAAGCCCGAGAACATCATGCTCGGCCGCCCCGGCGAGGACGGCCAGCCCGTCACCAAGCTCCTAGACCTCGGCATCGCCAAGATGAAGGAGGTCGCAGGCGGCGACTCCTCCGGCACGACCGCGCTGACGATTGCCGGACAGGTTCTCGGCACGCCCTTCTACATGTCGCCAGAGCAGTGGGGCGAGGTGCCCGACGACGGGAGCGTGGAGATTGACGGGCGCGCGGACATTTACAGCCTCGGCGTCGTCATCTACGAACTGGTGGCGGGACGCCGCCCCTTCGTCGGCCTGACGCTTCAGGAACTCAGGCGCGAGCACGTCTCGGTCACGCCGCGCCCGCTCAACGAAGTCGTCTCAGACGTGCCCGAAGCTTTCGGCCGCGCCATCTCGCGCGCGATGTCTAAGGACCGTGGCCAGAGGCAGGCGACCGCCGGGGAACTGGCCGCAGAGCTGCGCGCCGCGCTGGGCCTGCCCGCGCTCGCGGGCTCCTCGCCCAGCCTGAACCTGGCCAGCGACACGCATGGCGGATCGACCCCGCAGCCGACGAACGTCGGCGACGGTTCCGAAGCGCGCAACACGAGCGCGGACCTCGTCACGCCGACCATCGTGACGGTTGACGCGCCGCCGCGCGCGCCGCAGCCAGACAATCAGCCTCCGCTCGCGCCGACCTCGCTCGCGCAGATGATGCCGCCCATGCCGGCCGCCTCGCACGAGCAGAGCTACAACAGGCCGCCGGAAGCCCCTACGATTGCGACCGTCCAGTCCACCCCTTCGTACGGCGCGCCGCCGAACCCCTACGGCGTGGCCGAAGCCGCGCCCGCGCCTAAGTCCTCTTCCAAGACGCCGCTCATCATCGCCCTGGTCGCGGTCCTGCTCATAGGCGGGGGCGTCGGCGCTTTCTTCCTCCTGGGCAACAAAGGCGAGACGACGGCGAACGCGAACAACTCGAACGCGAACACGGGCGGGAACACGAACACTGAGAACTCCAACACCGGCGGCACGACCGCCGAAGGGGTGGAGGCCGTGCAGTATTGGCTTGAGATAGAAGGGGCCGGCCCGGACGGCGGCCCGGCGCGCGTCGCGCCAGTGGTCCCGCTCGCCTCCGGGCAGTCCTTCAAGTTCCATTTCATGCCGCAGCGCGACGGTTACCTCTACATCATAGGCTCCGGCGAGGACGGCAAGCCCATGACCTTCCTGACGGAAGTGCCCGTGGCCGACAGCGGGGTCGAATCGAACGAGGTCGAGAGCGGGGCCGAGTTCGCCTTCCCCGAAGACGAGTCGGAGAACGTAGCGCACTGGATTACGCTCGACAAAAAGCCCAGCACGGAAAACTACACCGTCATCTTCGCGCCGAAAAAGCTGAGTTCGCCGGCTTTCCTGACCAAGGAGGCAGGGCGCGAGCTGTCGTCGCTGGAGCAGCAGGAGCTTGAGGATTTTCGGGCGAAATATAAGGCAAACGCGCCCACGACCAACGTCCTCAACGGCGGTGGAACAGAGCCCTTAGTCTCGGTCAAAGTGCCGCAGGCCGCCGTCAGCGAGCCTGTCATCTTCGACGTCCGCGTCGAGCACAAGTAGTGATCCGAACGGGCGCGGCTTTCCGCGTTTACAGATAGCGAAATGTCCTTTAACCGGCTGGGACCCGAACCCACCGCCCAGACACACAACAGGAGTAATTATGCGTCTCAAAATATTCGTTCCCCTCCTGGCCCTGACACTGACCGTCGGGGCGGCCTCGGTCGCCCGCGCCCAGGACGATGAGGAACTCGTGCGCGGCTCGTTCCTGACGACGCGCGTCAACACCTCCTCCGGCGCGTCCACGAGCAGCCAGATCACCAGCAGCGCCAGCCAGGCGGCCTCCGCCGGCAACACTGGTACGGGCCGGACTTCGAGCGGTAGCCGCACCTCTTCGGGCCGCACGGGCGGCAGAAAATCGTCCGGCCGCACCACTTCAAGCGGGCGCACGAGCAGCAGCGGCAAGGCCAATTCCAACAACACAACCGTCGCGGCGCAGGGCAACGTCACAGTCACCAACACGACGAATGGCTCGCCCACTTACTCCGGGGCCATCGGCCTCGGCTACTCGCTCTACATGCGCGACGACCAGGGCAACGCTATCCGCGTGGACCCGTCGCGCGAGTTCCGCGCCGGCGACCGCATACGCCTCGCGCTCGAAACGAACACGGACGGCTACCTCTATATCTTCCACACGGAGAACGACGGCGAGCCGCAGATGCTCTACCCGGACGTGCGGTTGGAGCGCGGCGACAACCGCATCGAGGCGCATGTGCCTTACGAGATTCCGTGGAACGAGCCGGGCGTGGAGAACTGGTTCAAGTTCGACGCCAACCCGGCCAACGAGCGCCTCTACGTAGTCGTGACGCGTGAGCCGATTCCGGGCGTGCCGACGGGCGACCAGTTGGTCAATTACTGCGGACAGAACCGCTGCCCGTGGCGTGCCCCGGCGGGCGCGTGGGCTCAGCTCAAGGCGAGCGGCCAGGCCAAAGTCGGCGTCGTCAAGAGCAAGACCTACGGCCAGAAGCAGAGCCAGACGGAGCAAGTGGCCGTCACGCGCGGCCTCGGCCTGGAGCAGAGCGCGCCCGAGCCGTCCGTCATACGCATGAACGCTTCTTCCAACCTGCCGATTCTAGTGACGGCGGTTGACCTGATACATAGATAGAAGTCAGGAGTCAGGAGTCAGAAGTCAGAAGGAAAAGCACGAACGGCTTTTCTTTTCTCCTGACTCCTGACTTCTGACTCCTGACTCCTGCTTTCTTTCCCGGAGATCGCCATGAAGCACAAATCTAAACCCCTGGCTTACCTGCTCTCACTTTCGTTACTCTCGACCATCGTTCCCGGCAGTGCAATCGTCACGGCGCGCGCCGAAGGCTCCGCGTCGAAGGGCGCGGCCGCCCAGCCCGCAACGCCGCAGGGCGGCCCCGGCCAGTCGCTCAAGCAGGGCCGCGCGCTCCTGAAACGCGGCAAGGCCGACCAGGCGCTGGCGCAACTTCAAAACGCGCTCAACGGCTTCAAGCAAGCGGGAAACAATAAGGGCGTGGCCGCCTCGAACGACGCGCTCGGCGACCTCTACATGCGGCAGGGCCAGTACGCGGTCGCCGTCAAGTATTACCAGGACGCGCATGACGCCTTCAACCAGGCCGCAGGGCAGCAGAGCGGCGTCGAGACCGTTCTGGGAATGCCCGACAACACGTACAACGCCAAGCTGATGCTCGCCAAAGTGGGCGAGGCCAACTACCGCGCGGGCAAAGTGTCCGAGGCGTCGGCCGCCTACAGCCAGATGCAGGTCGTCAAGCCTGACCCGTCGAAGCTGACGGGCGGCGTGGTGAAAAAGCCCAGCGTCGGCGGGATTCTCGGCGGCGGGGGCTTGGGCGGGCTTCGCGGCAGCGTACCCTCCGGCGGGGCCGACACGGCGATTGCCGCCGCGGGCGCGATCAAGGGGGCGATTGAGCTTTACCGCCAAAGCATTCTCTACTCGACGCACGAGATCGGCGTCGGCCGCATAGACTATTACAACAACAACTACGACGGCTCGCGCACGCACTTCGAGGCGGCGCTCTCTTCGGCCGGGATGCCTATCATCGGCAAGTTCGGCCAGTCGCGCCGCGTTCGCGCCGCCGCTCGCACGAGCCTCGGCGACATCGCGCTCAAGCAGAACCGCTTGAAGGACGCTGTGAAATTCTACGGCGACGCGGTCAAGGGCGCGCGCGAAGACAAGCGCCTCGATTTGATGTGGCCCGCGCAGCGCGGTTTGGGCCGCGCGCGCCTGATGACGGCCGCGCAGGACAAGGACCCCAAGAAATCTTTGAAGGGCAGGGAAGAGGCCGTCGTTTCTTATCGTGAAGCGCTCACCACCATCGAGACGATTCGCGCCGGCTCCTTGCGCGCGGACGAATCGCGCACGACCTTCCTGGCGACGACCAAGGACGTTTACGACGAGACTTCGAACGCGTTGGCCGAGATGGCGCTCATGGCCGCGACGACACCGGGCGCACCGCTCGACGGGCAGGCCCTGACCTACGCCGCCGAAGCCTTCAAGATCGTGGAGCAGGGCCGCGCGCGCTCGCTCCTGGACATGCTCGGCGAGTCGGGCTCGGACATCACGGCGGGCGTGCCGCCGGAGTTATTGAAGCGCAAGCAGGACAACCTGGACCGCCAGCAGGAGATCGCGCAGGAGCTGACGGGCGTCTCCGTCGGCGAGGGCGACGACAAGGACAAGCCGAGCACGGAGAAGCTCGAAGCCGAGCTTGAACAGCTTTCGGTCGATTACGACAACATCGAGAACCAGATTCGCTCGGCAAGCCCGAAGTACGCGTCGCTCACAGCGCCGCAGCCTCTGACGCTCGCCGAAGTCCAGCAGAAAGTTTTGGACGACAAGACGGCGCTCCTTGAGTACAGCCTGGGCGCGGACGCCTCGTACATGTGGGCGGTGACGCAAGGAAGCGTCGCGCTCTTCAAGCTCCCGCCGCGCTCGGCCGTTGACCAGCAGACGCAGGCGCTGCGCGCGGAACTGATTCCGCCGAAACTTCAGCGCCGCATCGCCGGCATCGATGTGGCCGAGGCGACGCGCGGCCTGGGCCTCGTGAGTGACCCGACCAACGCAGGCCCCGCGGCCTCGTTCGCTACGGTGTCGAACGCGCTCTACAAGACCGCGGTCGAGCCTGCGGCGAAGATTGTCGGTGACAAGCGTATCCTGGTCGTCGCCGACGGCGGCCTCAACTACATCCCCTTCGAGGCGCTGGTCACGGCCACGGGGCCAACCGATTATCCGAGCCTGGCCTACCTCGTCAAGACCAACGAGGTCGTCTACGCGCCCTCGGCCTCGGTCATCGCCGTCATACGCCAGCAGTCCGCGAAGCCCGCGGGCAAGGCCATGCTCATCGTCGCGGACCCTGTGTTCACCTCGACCGACCCGCGAGCGAAAGGCGCGGCCGCAGGCTCGGCGCAAGCCGGGGCAGACACGCGCGGCCTTGGCCTGTCCAGCGCGCTGACGGACGTTGCTGCGCCCGCAGGGGCTTCCGCCCCGCCGACGGGGCTGCAACTGGCGCGGCTCAACGGGACGCGCGTCGAGGCGCAGCAAATCTCCACGCTCGCCAAGGCCAGCGGCGGGACGGCCGATGTGTGGCTCGACCTTGACGCCAACGAGGCGAAGGTCGCGGCCGCGGACATGAAGAAATACCGCGTCGTCCACGTCGCCACGCACGGGCTCCTGAACGCCGAGCGGCCGCAGTTCACGGGCGTGGTGCTTTCGCTCGTCGGCAACAAGACGGGCGACGGCTTCGTCCGCACGGACGAGATTTTCAACCTCAACCTGGGCTCGCCCCTCGTCATGCTTTCGGCCTGCGAGACGGGCTTAGGAAAAGAGAAACGCGGCGAGGGCGTCATAGGCTTGACGCGCGCCTTCATGTACGCGGGCGCGCCGACGGTCGGCGTCTCGCTCTGGTCGGTCGCGGACAAATCCACCGCGGACCTGATGACGGACTTCTACAAGCGGCTGTTGGCGACGCCCGACGCCTCGCCGTCGGCGAGCTTGCGCGCCGCGCAGATCGCCATGATAGACGGCAAGAGGTTCGCGCCGCCGTTCTTCTGGGCGCCGTTCGTCCTCGTCGGCGAGTGGAAGTAAGGTAAAACCAGCTAAGCAGCGTAGGGGCCGTGGGCTTGCTTCCCAGGGCCCCTGCGTTTCGTCTTTAGGGAGAGAAAAGAATGCGCCTGCGCAGAATGACTCTTTACCTGTCGGTGTTGTTGCTGGCGGCCGCGGCCGGCTGCAAGGTCAGCTTCACCACGGCCAACATCAGCAACCTCAAGTTCAGTAAGGATAAGGAAGGGAAAGTCGAGACGAACAACTTCGCCCCCGCCGACACCATCTACGCCACCGCCACCGTCTCGAACGTCCCGAGCAAAGTCACGCTCAAGTTCCGCCTCTTCACGGAGAAGGTTGAGGGGCAGCCGGAGAACGCGCCCGTCCCCAATTTCGACGTCTCACTCGACCTGCCGGCCGACGGCTACGGCTATTTCACGCTGACGCCGCCGCCGGCCGGCTGGCCCGTGGGCCGCTACCGCGTCGAAGTCGCCATGCTCACCGAGAGCGGCGAGCAGAAAGACCAGAAGAGCGGAAACTTCACCGTGGAAAAGCAATGATGAATGATGAATGATGAATGATGAATTAAAAAAGCAATCTGTCTTTCATTCCGCATTCCGCATTCCGCATTCATCATTTCCTAAATCCCTTCCGTTAGGCTAATATCGAACGCGCCCCCTTCGACTCAACAGAGGCATACGGTTTACGGGTGATTCTCATGGGAGATCCTTTTACTCAGATTACGGACAAGCAGGCGCTGGAGCAGCTCATGGCCCGCTCGCACGAAGGGCCTGTCGTTCTTTTCAAGCACAGCTCGACGTGCCCTATCAGCAGCCACGCCTACAAACAGATGTCGCAGGTCGAGCGCGATGTCTCGCTCGTCGTCGTGCAGCGCGCGCGCGACCTTTCGGGCGAGATCGCATCGGTGACGGGCGTGCGCCACGAGTCGCCGCAGGCCATCGTGCTCCGCAACGGCGAGGCCGTCTGGTCAGCCTCGCACTTCGACATCACGGCGGGAGCCGTCGAGGCGGCCATGCGCCAGTATGAGTGACGTGATGGAGCGGCGCGGGCCTTCCGTGGAGCCGCGCGAGATTATGCAGGAGGGCGAGGCGGGCCTGCGCATCACCTGGGCCGACGGGCGCGAGTGCCGTTTCACGGCCCCGGAACTTCGACGCGCCTGCCCCTGCGCCCAATGCGTCAACGAGTGGACGGGCGAGAGGGTCTTACAGCCCGAGGCCGTCTCGGACGCGCTCTCGATCACGGACCTCGCGGTCGTCGGGCGCTACGCGCTGAACTTCCGCTGGAGCGACGGCCACGAGACGGGCATCTACAGCTTCCGCTACCTGCGAGGGCTCTGCGAAGGGCAGGAGTCAGAAGTCAGAAGTCAGGAGTCAGAATGAAAGGCAAGCTCTTCTTCTGACTCCTGACTCCTGACTCCTGTATTCTGATGAAAACGATTCTGGTCATCGAGGACGACGAGGTCGCGCGCGAGTTGATGCGCATGGCGCTTGAGATGCGCGGCTACAAGGTTCTGACGGCCGAGGACGGGATACAGGGTTACGACGAGGCGGCGCGGGCGCGGCCCGACCTGATTATCACGGACATCAAGATGCCCGCGGCCGACGGCGTACACCTCGTCAGGCGCGTGCGCGACACTCCAGAGTTGAAGGAGACGCCGATTCTGGTGACGACCGGGTTCGGCAGCGGCAGCGCTACCTTCGCGCTTGGGCAGGGCGCGACCGCCTACGAGCCGAAGCCGATTAACCCGGAGAGTTTCATGGCGACCGTCAAGCGCCTGATCGAGCAAGAGGGATGAACAAGACGGAACTGGTCGGCTGGGTCAGCTCTTTCATTTTAGTGCTGACCATCGGGAAGCAGATTTACAAGCAGTGGCAGGAGGGTTCGAGCGAGAACGTCTCGAAGTGGCTCTTCATCGGCCAGATGGCCGCGTCTTTGGGCTTCCTCGTCTACAGTTGGCTCGTCTCGAACTGGGTCTTCGTTGTGACGAACCTGATCATGGTCGTCAACGGCATGATCGGCCTCGGCATCGTCCTGCACCACAAAAGCAGAAGTCAGAAGTCAGAAGTCAGAAGCCAGAAGGGATAAGGCGGAAGTCAGAAGTCGGAATACAGGAGTTGGAATGAAAGTCACGGACGGTTTTTCTTTTCTTCTGACTCCTGACTCCTGACTTCTGACTTCTGGAGTTGAGTTATGAACGAGAAAGATTTTTTTGACGAACGGCAGGAGACGAAGCGCGCGAGCTTCAGTTGCCCGCATTGCCGCCAGCGCGACGATTACGACGTGCGCTGGCTGCGGCGGACGAAGAAGAGCGCGCCGCCGCGCGGGATGAACGAACAGGACCGCGCGCGGTTCCAGAAGTCGCGCGACTACATGGTCCGCATCGACGACATGCTGGCCTGCAAGAGTTGCCGCAAGCGCTTCGACATTCCGAACTCGCAGTCGGTCGTCTTCATCTGAAAGGAGAGCTTCGACTATGGAAGAACTGGTGAAAAGGGTCTCGGAAAGGACCGGGCTGTCGGAGGACAAGGCCAAGACGGCGATTGACACGGTCGTCGGGTTTCTGAAAGAACGCCTGCCCGGCCCCATCGCCGGCCAGGTGGACAACGCCCTCTCGCACGCCGGCGGGACCATCGTGGACAAAGCCGGCGACCTCATCGGCAACATCTTCAATAAATGAAAAATTAAAAATTAAAAATGCAAAATGGAAGATGAGAGCGCGGCTCCCGGTCTTCCATTTTGCATTTTTAATTTTACATTTTTCATTTCAATTGTGGCTGCCCACAGTTTGACGCTGCGCGGCCTCACGCCCGCCCGACGTTGCTGCGCGCGTGGGCGTGCGACCCCTTCTTCGCGGAGAATGTGCTTCGGCGAATCGTTTCGCCGAAGTTTTTGTTTGTACCGCCCGAAGGAGGAGACCGCAAATGCCCTGGCTCATCAGACGCGCCGCCTTAATCCTGTGCTTCGGTCTGGGCACGTCACTCTGGTACTTGCTCACACAGGCTTCCTCGCTCACTTCAAGCCTGCCCAGGCCGCCCGCGTCGGAAACCCTGCCGGCGGCGACGGTCGTGCCGAACGACGCCGGGCCGCGGAGAGCTAAGACGCACGACGACGACGACTCTCTAGGCCAGACGATCAAGTTCGGGCCGCCTTCTACAGTGTCGGGCTACGTCAACAAGAGAACGCTCGTCCTGCGTCAAGGCCCGGAAGTTGTGGCGCGGCTCAAAATTGGCGAGAACGAGGGCGTGGAGATTTTAGAGGCGACGCGCGACTTCCTGCGCGTCAAAATCGCGGCCGACGACGGCACGAACAACGGCGGCGTCGTGCGCGGGCGCGACTACGAGGGCTGGACGACGTGGGACTCAATCGTCCCGAGCGTGACGGCCATCGTCCTCGACGCGGAGAGCGGCTCGGTCGTCGCGCGCGTCCCGCTCGACTACGAGATGGACTCCGTCATCTTCTCGCCTGACGGCTCAAAGGCGCTCTTCTACACGAGCGACGGCGGCACACTCGCGCGCGAAGTGAGGACGAGCGACTACACGCACGCGCGCACCCTGACCTCGCCGGTCGGTGAAAATTTCTCGTCCCCTTTTTACGGACCCGACGGGGCCGTCTACGTTGCCGCATACAAGCAAGCGAATATGGTGGACGGCAATAAAGTCAGCCTGGTGAAAATAGGGTCGGACGAAGGGCCGAACCTGGCGACGGGGCTGGCGGCCGAAGACTACGAATTTCTAGCCGCCTCGCCGGACGGGTCGAAAGTCTTCGTCGCCCGCGAGCGCCAGGAAGGCGATTGCGAATTGAAGGTTGACGTATATGACGTGGCGACACGGCAATTCCTCAACACGCTGACGCTCACGGGCGCGGAGTTGCCCTGGAGCGCGGACAGCTTCGTCGTGAGCAGCGACGGGACGGAGCTTTACACACAGCTCACCGAGAAGTCGGGCGCGATTGCGGTGATAGACACGCGGACGGGCGCGCGCGTGCGCGAACTTCCCACACCTGGCGAGGGCTGGTTCCATCTCCTCCGGTCGAATCTGGTCGGGAAGTCGCTGTTACTTGCGACCTGGAATCATGAACTGCCCACGGCTTTCTGGGTTGACGGTCGCCTGGCGACCCAGGCCGCGCGCGGAGTCTATTACGCGGCCGAGGCAGCAGGCTCACGCTACGCGATCAACGAAGATGGGACGCGCTTCTTCCAACTCGACGAGAATGGCGGCGTCAAGGCCAGCTTGCCGATACCGCGCCCGGAACTAATGCGCGGCGGCAAGACCAGCGCGGAAGACCTCACGACCTACGGCCTCAGCGCCAGCCCGGACGGCAAACGCGTCATCGTCTTCGTCGGCTTCGTCCACGGCTGTTAACAACTACGAATCGGGGGTGAGGCAACCCACCTTGCCAGCCCCCGCCCCGCCTGCCCCTTGACTCGTGCTGTACAATCCAGAGCAGAAGTACGGGGCGTCCATTCCCGGTCCGGCCAGGACGCCCCCGTCCATGCTGATGAAAATAGCTCGCAAACGATTCGCCTCGCTGACGGCCGCGGCTTTGTGTGTGCTGTTGTCGTCTGCGGCCGCCACAGCGCGCCAGCGCGACGACGCGCCGCCCGCGCGCTGGGCGAGCGTCAGGTCCGAAAATTTTCTCCTCGTCGGCGACGCCGACGGCCGCGACATGTTGAGGGTCGCCGCGCGCCTCGAACAGTTCCGCGCAGCCTTCCTGCTCCTGCTCCCCGTCAGCCACTTCGACTCGTCCGTGCCGCTGACGGTCGTCGTCTTCCGCGACGACGCGTCCTACGGCCAGTTCGAGCCGGTCTACAGCGGCCGCCCCGCGGGCGTCTCAGGCTTCTTCCAGTCCGGCCCGGACGTTGATTACATTGCTCTCTCGCTCGACCGCCGCCGCGCGCGCGACGCGGACGAGCTGGCCTTCCACGAGTACGTTCACCTGCTCGTCCGCAACGGCTTCGGCAGCGTGCCCCTCTGGTTCAACGAGGGGTTGGCCGAATACTACAGCACCTTCGACGTAGAAGACGGCGGCCGCGGCGTGACGCTCGGCCGGCCCGTCAAGACTCGCTTGAGGACGCTCAAGGAGCGCGAGCTGATACCGCTTGAAACGCTTTTCGCCGTCGATGACGACTCGCCCTACTACAAGGAGCCGGAGAAGCGCGCCATCTTCTACGCGCAGTCCTGGGCGCTCGTCCACTACCTCTTGAGCGGGCCGCGCCGCGCGCAGCTCTCGGCCTTCCTCGAACAGCTGGGGCGCGGCGCGAAACTAGCGGACGCCTTCCGGCAGGCTTTTCAAACAGACTTCGCCACGCTCGAAGGTGAGTTGCGCGACTACGTGCGCCTGGGCAAGTACAGGCCGCAGGAGATTGCATTCGACCGCCGCCTGAACGCGGACCCGCGCGCGCTCGCAGGCTCTTTGACAGAAGCCGAGGAAGAGTTCTACCTAGGCGATTTGCTCCTGCACACGAACAGGGTGGAAGAGGCCGCGGCCCGGCTGGAAAGGGCCACGGCGCTAGACCCTGGGCTGGCGGTCGCACGCGCCGCGCTCGCCGTGCTGCGCACCAGGCAGAACGACTTCGAGGAGGCCGCGAAACTTCTTGACGGCGAGAAGGACGGCGACCCCGCGCGCGGCGGCTATCTGGTTCATTACTACCGCGCCTACGCGCTCAGCCGCCAGGGCTCTGCCGCGGACACTTTCGTCGAGACTTTTTACGGCGACGCGACGGCCGCCAGGATGCGCGCCGAGCTGGAAAAGGCGATTAGCCTTAACCCCGGCTTCGCCGAAGCCTACCGCCTGCTGGCCTTCGTCAATCTCGTGAGGGACGAGCGCCTGGACGAGTCGCTCAATCTTCTCAAGCGCGCTATAGAGCTTTCGCCACGCAGGCGCGAGTACGCGCTGCTTTTGGCACAAATCCACCTGCGCCGCGACGAGTTCGCGGACACGCGGCGCATCCTGGAGCCGCTCGCCACGGGCGTCGGCGGTGGCAGCCCGGCCGTGCGCTCGCAGGCCCAGAGGCTGCTCGCGGCGGCCGCGGCCCGCGAGGAATACCTGGCCCGCGTGCGCGAGTTGGACAAGAAGAACGCGGAGGCTGCCGCGCGCGAGGAGGCCCCACTCGCAGGCGTCCGGCTACAGCCGTGCGACGCGCCACAGCCCGGCCCGCAACTGAAGAAGCTGCGCTTCTCAGGACAACAGGCTTGCGGCCTGCTCGTCCGCTTCGAGTGCGACGAGCGCGGCGTCCTGCTCGTCGTCGAGTCGGACGGCCGCACGCTTCGTCTTCGCAGCGACTCGACCAGCAACATACGCTTCGTCACTTACACGACGGAGGTTCGCGGCCAAGTGACCTGCGGCGAGCGCACGCCCGAAAGCCCCGTCCTCGTCACCTACCGCCCTGCCAGGTCGCCCGCCGCGCAGTCGGACGGCGTTGTCATCGCCGTCGAGTTCATGCCCCGCGAGTGGAACGCCAACCACTGACGCTCGCCCGCAGGTTTTTGATCCCCTCGCTCTAAGCCGGAGCTTACGCGACGATGGACGGCTGGCTGTATCTCCTGATCATTGGTTGTCTAGTCATCCTCGCCTGGGCCATCCATCTGCTCTTCTTCGGCGCGGCCGAGAGCGTACACGATCAAGCCATCGTGGACTGCCTGAGCCGGCAGGCGCTGAAGCGTAACGGCGCGTTGTTCGGCCGGGTGCTCACAATCCCGCACAAGACGGTCGAGATCAAGGTCTCCTTCGTCGAAGACAGCGACGGAGCGGAGTCGCACACCTACGCCACCTTCAGGACAGAAGCATTCACCGACCGGAAGTTCGGAATCTACTATTGGAAAGAGTTGTTATTCCGCCCGGCGTTGCTCGCGGGCTCCAGGCTGGAACTCTTCGAGGAGGAGTTCGGCGAGACGTACGTCGTGTCGGGCGACGACATTTCATTCGTCCGGCGCGTCTTGACGCCGGAGATTCGGACCAAACTTATAGAGTCGGAGAAGGCGTACTTGAGAATCCAGTTCGGAAGACCTCACGGCTCATTAACTTTGAACCGGGAGCGCGGCTGGCTGACCGTCTCCTCCTACTTGAATGCCGGCGTTCTAGACCAGGATTACGATTGCATTATAGAGACGGCGCACCTCTTTTATGAGAGCTTCGAGACGTTGAACCGGCAGTGACGTGAAGCTTCCGCTCGAATGACTTACTGCTTCGCCTCAGGCGCCCCCGCGAGTCGTATACGGCTCGACCGCTTCAATGCTGACGGAATGGCAACCGAATTCTGCATCCACGCCGAACGTCCCGTCGAATGAGACCTCGAACTTTACCCTTTCGAGCTGGCGATCCGAAATGTCTATGATCGATAAAGCCCGCAACACGTTCTGTTGATTAAAACCCTCAAGCCTCACCTCGACGACCTCAAAGAACCGGAAGGTGACGATGACATGATTCTTCAGGACATACATGTTCCGCTCGTCAACCTGTGAGGTCATCTCGTAAACGTGAATCAGCGCCTGCAAGTTCGGCCTGTTTGAGTAATCCTCGCCCCTGTCCAGCGTGAGGCGCAGGACTTCGGCGTCGTGGAAAGACGGCCACCTGCCGAAGATGTCGGTCAGTAAGTGGCCGTTCACAATCTTGCTTTCGATTCCCATGAGTTCAACCTAAACAGCGTCGTAGCGTTTCAGTTTGCGGTAGAGCGTCGAGAGGTCTATGCCGAGGATGTTGGCGGCGCGGGCCTTGTCCTGGTTGACGGCAGACAGGGTTTCGAGGATGTGGCGGCGTTCGACTTCTTCGAGGGTGGGGCGGAGGCCGTCTGGGTCGCGCATGGGGGCGGGGCTGGCGGCGTCGCGGACGCGGGGGGGAAGGCTGTCGAGGTCGATCCGGTCGTTGCTCAGGGTGAAGGCGCGTTCGATGGCGTTCTGTAGCTCGCGGACGTTGCCGGGCCAGTGGTAGTTAATGAGCGCGGAGAGGGCGGCGGGCTCGACGGGTTTTTCTTCGCGCTGCTGCTCGCGGGCCGTGCGCGTGATGAAGCTGCGGGCTAGGAGCGGGATGTCCTCGCGCCGCTCGCGCAAAGGGGGCAGGTAAATCTCTATCACGTTGAGGCGGTAGAAGAGGTCTTCGCGGAAGCGCCCTTCGGAGACTTCCTTCTCCAGGTCGCGGTTGGTGGCGCAGATGATGCGCGCGTCGAACTGGACGGCTGCTGAGGAGCCGAGTGGCGTCACCTCGTGCTCCTGAAGGGCGCGCAATAATCTCACCTGCATCGCGGCGGAAATCTCGCCGACTTCGTCCAGAAAAACTGTGCCACCTTCGGCCGAGCGGAAGAGGCCGAGCTTGTTCGTCACCGCGCCTGTGAACGCGCCCTTCGTGTGGCCGAAGAGTTCGCTTTCGAGCAGCGTCTCTGGAATCGCGCCGCAGTTGACGGCGACGAAGGGGCGCTCGGTGCGCGGGCTGTTGTGGTGTATGGCGCGCGCGATCAGCTCCTTGCCCGTGCCGCTCTCGCCCTGAATCAGGATGTTGGTGCTCGTCGGGGCGACCTTCTCGACCAGGCGGAAGACCGCTTGCAGCGCCGTGGACGTGCCTATGATTTCAGAGAAACTGTAGCGGCGGTCTAACTCGCGGCGCAGGTGGCGGTTCTCGCGGAACAGCTCGCGCTGGCGCAAAGCGTTCTTGACGGATTGCAAGAGGTCTTCGTTGACGAAAGGCTTGGTGACATAGTCGTAAGCGCCTTTGCGCAGCGCCGCGACCGCCGAGTCCACAGACGAGTAGGCGGTCATCACGATGACCAGCGCCTCCGGGTCAACGCTCTTCAGGTGATCCAGGAGCGCGAGGCCATCCATCCCGGCCATGCGTATGTCCGTGAGCGTGACGGCGACCTCCTCGGCGGCGAAATGCTCCAACGCCTCTTCGGCGCTCGCCGTCGCAGCGACGCGGTAGCCAGCCTCTTCGAGCAGCCGCGTCAGGATGGCGCGCATCAGGTCTTCGTCTTCGGCGATTAAGATTAAAGGCGCTGTCTTCATCTATGATCCACCCACGGTTCACGAAGTTTATCACGGACGCGCCTGCCGGGCTTCGGCGAGTTTTTTGATAACGCTCCTTGAGAGGTCGAAGCAGAGTTCGGCGGGCGTGCTGATGAAAGTCTCAAGAAGGATTTTCGGCATAAGAATGTTTGGCCGATTGCTCTCGTGCCGGCAGCCGTACGCTCACGCGCGTGCCGCGCCCGTCGTTCGGCGCGACCTCTATCGACCCGCCGTGCGCCGTGACGATGCCGTAGCAGACGGCGAGCCCCAGGCCCGTGCCCGCGCCCGCGGGCTTCGTCGTGAAGAACGGGTCGAAGACGTGCGCGCGGTGCTCGGGCGCTACGCCTGTGCCCGTGTCGCTGATCTCAACGGCTATCTCGCCCTCCTTCGAGTCGTAGCGCGTTTCGACTCGAAGCTCGCCGCCTTCGGGCATGGCGTCGCGGGCGTTCAAAAGAAGATTGAGAAACACCTGTTGAAGCTGGCCGGCGTCGGCCGAAATCGCGGGCGCTTCCGTGGCGGCGATCGTGGTGACGCGCAGGCGCTGGAAGGCTTTGTCGAAGGAGGCCAGGCGCAGGCTGGCAGTGACGACCGAGTTGATGTCGAGCGGGGCGCGCTCTGGCGGGCGCGTGCGCGCGAAATCCATCATGTCGCGCAAGACCTGCGTGATACGCGCGATCTGCTGCGAGATGAGCCTCAGCATCTCGACGGCTTCGGCGTCGCCAGCCGAGCGAGTTTGGAGAATCTGCACGAGCGAGGAGATGGAGGCCAGTGGGTTGTTGACCTCGTGCGCCACGCCGGCGGCGAGCGTGCCGGCGGCGGCCAGCTTCTCGGTTCGGATTAAGTGTTCGTTGAGTCGGCGTAGTTGCTCTATGTCGGCGCGCATCTTCCGGCTCATCTCGTTGAAGGAGGCGGCGAGCAGGCCCATCTCGTCGTTGCTTTCGATGGCGACCTCTGTGCCGTAGGCCCCGCCGGCGACCTCGACGGCCGCCTCCGTCAGCCGGCGGACGGGGCGCGAGATGGTGCGGATGACGAGTGCGACCAGAATCAAATTTGGCACAAGAGCAGTGACGACGCTGAAGACCAAGTAGCGTCGCCAGGCTTCGGGCGCAGGCCCCGTGCCGAAGCTCCACCAGACAATCGGGACTTGCAGGAGCGCGAAGCTGAGCACGGCGACCGCCGCTATCGAGAGTGCGACCTTGTAGGCCAGGGGGAAGAGGCGGAACTGATCGAGCGCCGACTGGAGCGAGAAGAGCTTGAAGTTAGAGATGGCGTAGGCGAAGACGAGCACGCCGGGGACGACGAAGAGCGAGCCGACTTTCAGGAGCGAGTAGAAGCCGAAGAGCGGGAGCAGATTGTTGGCGAGCGTGTTAAGCGTGACCGTGATGGCGAGCGCCCAGAGGATCGCGCCCGTCTGCTTGGCCCAGAGTTGGCCGCGGTAGCGGCGGTACTTGGTGTAGAGCAGGTAGAAGCCGTAGCTCATGACGCCGTAGGCGTAGAGGCCGAAGGCGTAGGCGAGCGGCGTTAGCCTGACCTCGAATTCTGTGCCAGTGAAGCCGACGCGCTCCCACATCCACCCGGCGAGCACGGCCGGAATCAGGACCGCGCCGGGCGCGAAGATGACGAGCGCGCGCCGCCACGGCACGGGCCTGTTTTCGGGGAACACCCAGGCGAAGACGACGAGCGTGTATTGCAGGAAGAGAGCGATGACGAAACTCGCGCCCGCCCACCAGGCTGCGAAGCGGTCGCTGGCCTCGAAGCCCCAGAGCGCGATGTCCTTGATCGTCCACAGGGCCAGGCAGGCGACGAAGGCCGCGAAGGTCTGGTGCGTGCGGCTGCGCGGCGCGGCCACGAAGACGTAGAAGCCGAGCAGGACGATCAGGAACAACGAAAGCAGCAGCAGGGCGACGAGCATGGAGCAGTGGTCAGTGGTCGGTGGTCAGTGGTCAGTTAAAAGCCGGTCGTCTTTAACTGACCACCGACCACTGACCACTTCTTTACATCCCGAGAATGAGCGCGGTGACGATGGCCACGACGCCGCACGCGAGCGGCCAGAGGTGGCGCGCGTCAATCATACCACCGCGCGCGAGGAGGCGGTGAAGCGGCAGGAACAGGGCGAAGGCGAGCGCGCCGACCGGGACAGCACAGATGGCCCCTAGGAGCGCGCCGACGCCGAAGGCCAGAACCCCGCCCGCCGCGCCCGTCGCCGCGCCCCAGAGGAACCCCAGGCACGGCGCGCCGACGAGCGTCACCAGCCAGGGCGAGTCCTCCGCGGCCGCCGTCAGGCGACTCAGCTTGGAGCCGAAGAAGAGCCCGGCCAGAGCGCAGGCGATGTTCATAAGGAGGAACAGGTAGATCAAACCTGATTGATGGACGCCGAGCCCGCCGCCGGACATTTTGAAGAAAATTGCCGCCGGCGGAAACGACCCGAGCAGCAGGCCAAAGGTGGCGTACGCCCGCTTCGCCTCGACCGGGCGGCGCATCAAGAGCAGCTCTTCACGCTTGCGCGCGTCGCGCCAGAGGCGGGCCTGATTCTCCGCCAACTCGTTCTCCCAGAGCAGCCAGCTCAGCCTTGATTCAAGACTCGCGTCTGTGTCTGGCCGGGAAAGATTTTCTGCGTGGTATGTGGTGTACATGGTTCCTCCTTCGTGGCGCGCTCCGCGTCCAGGAGTCGCGCCACGCCGCCCGCCGCCTCTTCGTCTTCCAGCAGAGAGAGCAGGTCGAGCGCGCAGGCGTAGAGCCTGACAATCATTTCGCATGCGTGACGCGCGGGCGCGGGGCCGAGCGCTCCGCGGACGGCGGCCAGGGCGTGCAGGAGTTCGACGCGGGAGCGCGCCTGGTGTCTGGCGAGGCGCGCGGCGTTGCGCCTGCGCGCGCAGCGGCCAGCGAGTAAGAGGTCCGCGCCCTTGCGTCCGGCGACGCGGTAAAGCTCAAGCTCGCGCCCCGATGGCTCCCCGGCTACGTCCATCTCGGCGGCGGCCAGCGTCAGCCCGACGTATTTCTCAACCGCCTCCTTCGCCGCGCGGACGGCGCGCTCCACTTTGGCGTCCTGTGCCATTTCCGCGAGCGCGTAGAGCGACGAGAGGAGTTTGCCTTGGGCGTGGCCGACCTGTTCGTTGAGCAGCGCGGCAGCCGCGCCTGCGTCGTCGGAGCGCGTGCGGGAGAAGAGAATTTTGACGGCGGCCAGGGGCCAGAGCAGCGCCGCGCGAATGGCCCTCGAAAGGGAACGAGGGCGGCGGCAGAGAAGGTGTTGGAATCCGAAGGGCGCGCCCGCCGCCAGATAAATCGTGATGAGTTCGCTCAAACGCATGGCGTAAGGTGTTAGGGCAACGGACATGCCAGCTCAAGCCATCGGGGAAGGATTCGGGGGAGGTGCGACTTTCCTCTGTAATCGTGAGGTTCTTGGAGTCTGAGGGGGCGGCCGGGGCTCCCGCGGCTTGGCAAAGCGCGCGAGCGCCTCATGCGCTTTGGCATTCTGCAAAGCCGTGCGGGCAACTTTTCGGCGCTGTCCGAAATCAAACGGGCAGTCAACTCCCAATGTACGCATTGAAGCCACGACCCGACCGTCCGGCCGATACCTTCGGCATCGAAGCCCTTCGGAAAATCTTGGTCCGAAACGCGCGGAACGGCGTCTAAATATGTAACTGGGCGATGGCGGGCGACGTTTATAAAATTGTGGCCTCGCGTTTGCAAGAATGACGGCGCGTAGTCGTTCTAGCGAACATAAAAGGAACTACGCGAGAGGAAATTCGTTAAAAGAAACGACAGAGGCAATCATAGGAAAGAAAGTAAAAGGTCATGGCACAGAAAACCCCGATCAGAGTTATCAAGCGCGACGAGCGCAACCGCAAAGAGAGTGCGGCCGAACAACCCCAGAGGAAAACGGCCCAGGAAACTGCACGCGACATGGTTAGCACAGTGTCCAACTGGGTGCAGGAATTTCAGCAGAAGCGTCGGACAGAGACGACGCGGGCCATCCAGTCGCTGTTCCCGGAACCGGCGCAGCCGAACGAGGCTTAAATTTTCCCGCGCGAGCGGCGCGTCGCGCGACACACCATTTTCGTTCCAGGGCAGACGAATTCGAGCAAGGGGCGGGCACAAGGGCGAAGGGCGATCCTTTGGGGGGTCGCCCTTCGAATTTTGTCCAGTTCCATTGACAGGCGGGCGGCTTAGAAATTAGCATCGCGCCACCGGAACGAAAGTGAGGCCGGAGCGCCTTGAAGAAGACCCGACACAAAGCCGGCAAGAAGGCGGCCGCGCGGCCCGTGTTCGACTCGATACGCAAGCCGCTCGCGCCGCCAGGCCACGCGCTCAGCCAGGCCAAGCCGGACGACAGGGCGCGGCCCGCGATGCGTAAAGCCAAGCACAAACGTCCCCCATCAACCGAGGAAGAGAACTAGTCCACATGAGCGACGCCGCGCAAGCCTTCATCATTAAAGCCAGGTCATACCTCATCGAGGATTATCTGCCGAAGATCGAGCGCTGCCTTGAGCAGTTGAGCGACGAGCAGGTCTGGTGGCGGGCCAACGAGGAGTCGAACAGCATAGGCAATCTGCTCCTGCACCTGGCGGGGAACGTGCGCCAGTGGATCGTGAGCGGGGTCGGCGGCGACCGGGACGCGCGCGTGCGCCAGTTGGAGTTCGACCAGCGGGAGGCGGTCCCGCGCGGGGAGTTGCTCGGGCGGCTCAGGCAGACGCTCTCCGAGGTGGACGATGTCCTGGCCGGGCTAGACCCGGCGAGCGTCCTGGAGCCGCGTCGCATACAGGACTGCGACGTGACGGTGCTCGAAGCCGTCTTCCACGTCGTAGAGCACTTCTCCATGCACACGGGCCAGATCATCCTGCTGACCAAGCTGCTCAAGGGGGCGGACCTCAAGTTCTACGACTTCTCGGGCGGCGAGCCCAGGCAGGCATGGAAAGCAGACGTGTGAACGCGGCCGCAGGCGGCCGCCTGTTTCCCCTTTTCAATCCCGCCGTTTCGTGCTTAATATAGTCGCGGACTTAAACATCAGTTGCGGTTGCAGAGCGAGCGCGCCTTCGGCGGTGAGTGAGGGCCGGGCCGCCGAAGTCCTGCGCCTGACGACCGCAAGAGAACCTGCCGGAGGAGATAAATTTCATGACCTACGTTGTCGCGGAGCCCTGCGTAAAATGCCGCTACACGGACTGTGCCCTGGTCTGTCCCGTGGAGGCGTTTCACCTGGACGATGAGATGCTGGTGATTAACCCGGAGACGTGTATTGACTGCGACGCCTGCGTGCCGGAATGTCCGGTCGAGGCTATTTTCCCGGAAGACAAGGTGCCCGAGGAGTGGGTGAGCTACACGGCGATCAACGCCGAGAAGTCGCTGAGCGGCCTGCCCACCATCAGCGAGAAGTTAGACCCGCTCTGCTGAGGCGAGCAACATTCCAGGGCTTCTGATTAACAAGGCCGCCTCCAATCCTGGAGAGCGGCCTTGCTTTGTTTGAGCAAACTCTGGATGTGCGCCAGGTCCGCGCTCTGGTCCTCTATCCATTGACCTGCCCTCATAATTAGCTTAGTGTCTAATTCAACGGCAGGCCCAAATCCTAGACGCCGACATTCGCCTGCCCCAACCGTCCACGGCTGCGCATCTAGTGCGCGGCCTTTTTTTGCCCGGCAACGGAGAATCGCCCGCCATGACCACTTGTAAACGCCTTACTTCCGCCCTCGTTCTTACTTTCTGCGCGCTCGTCCTCAACGCACAGGCGCAGACGCCGCAACTCAATAGCGTCAACCTGACGGCCGAGACCGACAAGGTGCATGTCTCAACGCAAGGTGAGGTCTTCGATCTCAAGATCGAAGTCGTCGCCGAGTCAGGCGAGACGGTCTTCGAGGGCGGGCAGGTCGCAGGCCAGCCGCTCGACTGGAACATGAAAGACGCTCAGGGTCGGAGAGTACACGCGGGCACTTACAGCGTGATGGTCAGTTACCTGACACAGGCGGGCAAGCCTAGAAAGAGGATCGAGCAGGTGCTGGTGACTGAAGCAGTGACGAGCGACGAGGGCAGGGAAAGAGCGACGGTGCAGGCAGCATCGGGGCCTTCGCCAACGGCGGCAGCGTCGGTCACGGGTCAGGGCACATTGAACAAGATCGCGAAGTTCACGGGCACGAACGTCGTCGGCAATTCCATCATGACGGAGAACGCGGGCCGGATAGTCATCGGGACTGCCGCCCCGACGCACACCTTGACCCTCGGTGGCGGCCCCAACTGGACTTCCAACAACTGGCTCGGCGCGGTGGCCCTGTCCAACGGCTCGGCCATCGCCTGGAACACGAACTCAGCCGGCCGGAGGCAGGGCATCGGGCACACCAACGGCGGGCTCTACTTCTTCCGCACGTCCAGCAACCCCGCGACCACGGGCAGCCCCTCTCTCTACGACATGGTCATCAACGACAAGGGGTACGTCGGCATCGGGACTATCACCCCGACCAATCAGTTGCACGTCTTGAGCAGCGCCAGCGGCGTCTCGGCCGTGTACGGCGAGAGCACGACGGGGCGGGGCGTGTGGGGCAAGAGCACGGGCGGCAGCCGCGGCGTCTTCGGCGAGAGCGACAGCGGGGAGGGTGTGCATGGTGAGAGTGTCAGCGGGGTCGGTGTGGCCGCTCAGGGAGTCACGGGTGTCACCGGCTTGGGAACCACCGGCTCGGGCGTGTACGGCGAGTCGTCGGCTGGCGGCTCGGCAACTCAGGCGGGCGTCTTCGGCCGGGGAAAGGCGGCGAACGGCGTGGGCGTCATAGGGGAGGCGAACGTCAACAGCGCGGTCGGCGTGCTGGGAGTGACTTCGAGTTCAAAAGGCTTCGGGCTCTACGGGCGCAACACGGGCGGCGGCTACGGCCTCTACTCGGAGAACAACGTCGGGCAGAACCGCGACAAGGGCGGTTTCGTCAAGGCGATGGTGCTTGTCAATGCGGACGGTACAATCAACAGGTGCTACAACTCGTTCCTGACCGGCAGCGCCGCTTCCAGCGGGAATTGCGGGTTTGTCGCCTCACGTACTTTCGTAGGCTCTTATTCAGTTAACTTTGGTTTTCAGGTTAGCGACCGCTTCTTTTCTCTCGTCGCTTATAAATCAGGAAACACGGAACCGATTGTAGCGAATCTCTCACAGGCAACCTCGATAAACGAGGTTCGGGTGAGTTCTTACGTACGAGATGCCGATAATGACATAAACTCGGCGGACACGTCGTTTTGGCTCATTGTCTACTGAGAATTTTACAGTCTCACAACTCGTAAGCGCGCCCGATTTCCATAATCTCAAGTTTGGGGATGGCGAGCGCCTTGAGTTCCTGCGCGACTCGTTCGCGGTAGGCGGGCTTGAGGTGGACGGTCAGGATGTCGAGGCCGTTGTGATCCAGCTTGCGCAGCTCGCGGCTCAGGGATTCGGGCGTGAAGTGGCGCGAGTCTTCGGCGAGCTTCGCCATAGAGTTCGGGAACGACGCCTCTATCAGGAGCGCATCCACGCGCGGGGTGGCGTTGACGAGCTTCCAGAAGTCTTCGGTCTCGGCCGTGTCGGAGCTGAAGGCGATGGTCGTCCGGCCGTCCGAGACGATCATGCCGACGGTCGGGACGATGTGATTGACGTTGACGGCCGTGACGGTCAGGTGCGCGACCCGGAACTCCTCGCCCGCGTGGAACGGCACGTACTCCATGACCGGCCCGTGCTCGTTCTTCAGTTCGGAGAAGCGCGGGTAGACCGTCCAGTTGAAGACATCGCGCTCCAAAAGCTCTATGACTTCCGGCGTGGCGTGAATCCGAATCGGGCTTTCGAGGAAGCCGAAGAGGTCGTCTATAAAGATGGGGAGGCTGGCGATGTGGTCCATGTGCGGGTGCGTGACGATGATGTCGCGCACCGTGTTGCGCTGGGCGGGCGTCATCGAGAGGGCGATGCTCCCGGCGTCAATCGCCACGCGGTCGTCCACCAGATAGCAGGTCAGGCGCTGCTCCTGCGTGGCGTGCCCCTCCGCGTCGAACGTACTGGGTAAGAGTTGAATCTTCACGTGGTCGGTGCCGTTCCGAAACAGCCTCAGTCCAAAGAACGCCTCAGTATAAGCTATCCTGGGGAAAGCGCGCGAGCAAGTTTTCCAGTTTTCAATGCGGGCCGAGCTGCCGGCGCAGCTCCGCCAGGTGGTTGACGAAGGCCATCTCGCGCTCGTGGGCCGCGTGCGGGTCCGTAATCATCCCGCGGTGGACGCGGCTACGGTGGAAGGCCAGCTCGCTCGCCAGTTGGTTGTAACGCATCCGCGCGCGCCAGAGGCGGAAGCCCCCCATCGTGAGCGCCCTGTAGGACGCGCCCATCCGCCCGCGCACGGTACACAGACGGTAATACTCGTGCGGCGTGAAGAGCCCGCGCTGGCAGTCGTTCCAGAGGTGGTAGCTGACGATGCGGCCCTCGCGCCTGAGCGCGTAGACGATGGCGATGATGGCGCTGGCGAAGATGGGGACCATCAGCAGGGCGTAGACGATGAAGAAGGTGGTGGCCCCGGCGAGCGCCGAGCGGTTCCAGAAGAAGTGGAGCAGCATCGCCGAGGCAAGTCCGAGAAAGGGCATCGTGGCCTTGATCGCCTTGTTGTGCGACTGGATGGCCCAGCCGAGCCCTATGCCCGTCATGGACGTAAAGAGCGGGTGGGCGAAGGGCGAGATGGTGCCGCGCAGGATGAAGAGGCCCGTTAAGGCGTTGCCGCCCATCATGGCCGCTTCGCCGTAGTACTTGAAGTTCTCCGTCATGGCGAAGCCGAGGCCGACCATCCCGGCGTAGACGATGCCGTCGAGGATGCCGTCGAACTCGTCCTTCTTCCACCAGAAGAGGGCGAAGAGGACGAGCGCCTTGGAGAACTCTTCGACGACGGGCGCGGAGACGATCATCGCGTAGTAGCGGCCCGTGAACGGGTCGAACGCGTTTGAGAGCAGTTGGCCGACCAGCGAGTTGATGATGATCGAGATGAAGGCGGCGAAGGTCGCGCCCCAGAAGAAGGCCGTCGCCAGCATCCAGAGGGGCTCCGACTCGTAGCGGTCAATCCAGAGAATCAGCAGGATGTAGATGGGGAGCGGGAGCGTGGCGACGATCATGCCGGCGGCGAGCCCCGCCGGGCCGGTCGCAAACCCTATGATGTAGAGCGTCAGCGCGCCCGCGAGCAGGGCGAAGAGAATCCCTATCGAGACGAGCGTCCACTTGAGGGCCTGGCTGTTGGCCCGCGGCATGATGGCGTAGCCCTGAGGGGGGTAAGCGCCGCCGTAGTTTGTCATACGTTCCTCGCGCGACGAGAAAAAAGTTCAGAGTCGAATCACCTTAAAGACGAAGAGCAGCACGATAATCAAGAGGGCCGCCGCGGCCAGGCCGAGGACGAGCGCGAGCCTGCCACCTTTCGCGGGCGGCGCGGGGTAATAGGGCGCGGCCGGCGGGTAGTTGTAAGGGGCGGGCTGCTGGTAGTTGTAATACTTCGGCGGCGGGGCCGCGGGAGCAACTGGCGGAGGCTGCGGCGGCGCGGGCTGCGGGGCCTGGGGCTGGGCCTGAGGCGCGGCCTGAGCGCGTCCTTGATCTTGCGCCTGCTGCTTGGCCGCCGCGCGGCTCTGCTTGAGCTGTTCGAGCAACTCCTTGTAACTCTCCGGGTCGTCGCGGACGGTGGACATCATTTCGCTGCTCATCGAATCGAGGCGGTTCGCGGCCACCTCCTCGGGCTCCATAGGCTCGCTGCAATTCGGGCAGAACGCCTTCTCGGCCGCGACAATCGCCCCACAGTTCGTACACTTGTTAGTTTCCGTCAAGCTCAAAGCTCCTTCCGGCGTCAGGCTCAGCCGCGCCAGTATAGCCAACTTTGCGGCCGCACTTCTAGCCCGATGCGAAGAAACATATTTCCCCCGTCGCCCGTAGAATCGGCCGAACACGCGTGAGACTAAAGTCGAAGGATGAGATCATGTCTAAAAGCCAGATCGGCCCGATTGCTTTGCCGGAACGCATCGAAGTTCTGGACGTGCTGCGCGGGTTAGCCGTCTGCGGCATTCTCATAGGCAACATGCAGTGGTTCTCAGGCTACGGGATGATGCCTCCGGCGCTCGTCGCGCAAACGCCGTATGCCGATCGGGTCATCAATTTTCTCGTTCACTTCTTTGTCGAAGGCAAGTTCTATTCGATCTTCTCGTTTCTGTTCGGCTTCGGCTTCGCGCTGCAAATCAGT
Source organism: uncultured Acidobacteriota bacterium (assembly GCA_963848875.1). Lineage (GTDB taxonomy): Bacteria > Acidobacteriota > Blastocatellia > Pyrinomonadales > Pyrinomonadaceae > QHXM01. The sequence goes on along the minus strand of CAWKFJ010000002.1, from coordinate 198,834 downwards.
CGGGCGCAGGAAAGGGGCGACCTCAACGCCTCGCTCTTCAAGCGGCGTCTGTTCTGGCTGCTGGTCATAGGTCTGCTTCACGCCTACCTGCTGTGGGCGGGAGACATCCTCAGCATCTACGCCGTGATGGGCTTTCTGCTCCTCCTGTTCCGCAAGAAGTCGGACGGCGCGCTGCTCAAGTGGGCGCTCATTATGATGGCGGTCCCGATTCTGACCTACCTTCTACTCTATGTTTTGTTCGTCGCCTTCGCACCGCCCACGGCTGGGGCGATGCTGGAGGCCGGGCGGAGTGATTTCTGGCACGAGGCCGTCAGGAAGGTTCAGCAGAGCGGTTACGGGCAGATCATCAGCGATTTCAACCTCAATTATATCGTCGGCAGGTACATGAGTCTGATTTTCGAGATGCGCCCGCCGAAAATCCTGGCGATGTTCTTGCTCGGCTTTTACGCGTACCGGCGCGGCTTCTTCCAGAACTTATCAAAGCATCAGACGTTCATCCGCCGCGTGCTCGTCTACGGACTCGTCTTAGGTCTCGTCGGCAACATTGCTTTCGCGGCGCTGGCGGGAAAGGAAGCAGTCCTTCCGCCGACGCCCGCGGGCATAGTGGGCGTCGTCAGCTACGCCTTCGGCGTTCCGGCGCTGGCGCTCTTTTATATCGCCCTGGTCGCCACACTCTGGCAGCGGGCGGCGTGGCGGCGAGCGCTCGCCCTCCTGGCTCCTGTCGGGCGCATGGCGCTGACCAATTATCTACTGCAAACCGTCATCTGCGTCCTCATCTTTTACGGCTACGGCTTCGGCCAGTTCGGCAGAGTCGGCGCGACGACGGCGACGCTCGTCGCGCTCGGCATCTTTCTCTTTCAGGTGTTGGTGAGCACGCTCTGGCTGAAGTATTTCACCTATGGCCCGATGGAGTGGATTTGGCGGCAACTAACGTACGGCCGGCGGTTAAGTTTACGGGCCAAACGCGAGCCGTCCGCGGCTTAGTGCGCCTAACAAAACCGCGGCGCAAGCAGGCGAGAAAGACGATGGTTGCCAAACAGGGTGTCGAGTAGAAGGAGCGCCTGAGGCGCGCCACCGGTGTCCCCGAAGGCGGTACACGCGTCAGAAGAGTTCCTCGGCCAGCGCGACGATGATGCCCGCAGGGCCTCGCATGTAGCAGAGCCTGTACTTGTCCTCGTACTGGGCCACCTCGCCGACGAGTTCGGCCCCGTGGGCGCGCATGCGAGCGATAGTGTCGTCGAGGCTTTCGACTGTAAACATGACGCTCCGGAGGCCCCGCGTGTTCGGCGGTGCGATCGCCGGTTCGATCTCGACCAGTTTTGGATTGCGAAACTTCGTCAGCTCAAGCTTCCCGTGCCCATCCGGGGTTCGCATCATAACGATGTCGACTTGGACACTTTCGAGCCGGTTGACGCGGTCCACCCAATCGCCCTCGACGGCCGCCTCGCCTTCACGCGCCATGCCGAGGGTGGTGAAGAAGGCAATGGCGGCTGGGAGGTCGTTGACGACGACGCTGACATGGTCCATTCTCTTGATCGTCATGTCCCTAGTTTAGCAGGGCGCGATCCGCAACCACAACGCATCAGGCAACAGCTCCTTCGCCATGGCTCTGTCCTCCATGACTCCTATTCTGCTTCCTTGCCCACTTACGCCGCGGTTTTGTTAGGCGTATTTAGTCCTCAACAAGACGAGCGGCAGTCCTTCCACGGGACTGCTGCTTGTTTTTACTCACGTGTGAGCGCCCGACATTTCGACAACTATAGTGATTGACATTTAGCGCGGTGCGCTACCGCGGGATTTACGATGGCATTGATCTGGTTTACTACGGCAACCAGCGGCGGGAGATGGAGTACGACTTCGAGGTCGCGCCGGGAGCGGACGCCGGCCGACCAGGGCGTGCGCGCCGGCGGCCTCGATGACGCTTTCGTCTTGAAGCTCAACGCGGATGGCTCGGCCATCGTCTACTCCACCTATCTCGGAGGCAGCGGCCGCGACGAGGCCAGGGACATTGCCGTGGACTCGTCGGGCGATGTCTACGTTACGGGATTAACTGACTCGACTAACTTCCCGACGGCGAGCGCCATCCAGAGCAAGAAGAGCGGCGGCGAGGACGTTTTCGTGACGAAGATGAACCTCTTGCCCAAAATCCGTGGGCGCGTCATCATCAATGGCCCGAGGGGCGAGAACGGCGTCCCGTGGGTCACCGTCAGGCTCACAGGCACGCAGACCATCACTAAACTGACAGACGCTCACGGCTACTACATCTTCAGTGGGCTGACGCCGGGCGGCGACTACACCGTCACCCCATCGAAGACCAACCTCTCGTTTGTCCCCACGAGCCAGAGCTTCACGGACCTGAACGCGAGCCTGTCAGGCGTCAACTTCACTGTGCCCGCGCTCTCCGTCGGCGACGCGGCCGTCACGGAGCGCAACTGGTTCGCGGTGACGGCCACTTTCACCGTGACTCTACAGCCTGCGAGCACGCAGACCGTCACGGTCACGTACCAGACGGCCGACGGCACGACCAACGCAGCGACCGCCGGCTCGGACTACACGGCGCTCGCGCCTGTGACGCTCACGTTCGCCCCCGGCGAGACCACGAAGGCCGTCACCGTCAAGGTCAGGGGCGACACGCTCGACGAGCCGAACGAGACTTTCCGCCTCCTCTTGAGCGCGCCCGCGAACGCCTTAATCTCCGACGACAAAGGCGTCTGCACCATCACGGACGACGACTGACGGGCATTCACTTTAGCGGGCGCACGTCTGCGCGCGGCCGCCGTCAATCGAGTAGGTCGCGCCCGTGACCCACGAGGCGCGCTCCGAGGCGAGGTAGAGAATCAGTTCCGCGATCTCGAAAGGCTGGCCCACGCGGCCGAGCGGGTGCGTCTCCTTCGAGCGTTCGAGGAACGCCTTGTAGTCCTTGTGGCTCATCCCGCCGCGGCGGTGAATCTCCGTGACGACGACGCCCGGATTGACGGCGTTGACGCGCACGCCCTTCGGGGCCAATTCCAGCGCGGCGCAGCGCGTCAGTTGATCGAGCCCGGCCTTCGAGACACAGTAGGCCAGGACGCCCGGAAAGGCGCGCAGCCCCGTCACGCTCGACACGTTGACGACGTTCCCTTTGCGCTCTGCGAGGTGCGGGACCGCCTGCTGCATCAGGTTGAAGACGGCGCGCAAGTTGACGTTCATCATCGCGTCCCAAGCCGCCAGCGTCGTCGTCTCGACCGTCCCCGAAAGAAGGTGTCCGGCCGCGTTGACCAGCACGTCCAGGCCGCCGAAGCGCTCGACTGTCTGCGCGACGACGCGCCGCGCGATGGGCTGCACGGTCACATCGGCGCGAACCGAGAGCGACTCGCCGCCACCCATCTCGATCTCGCCTGCGACTTCCTTGAGCGCCTGCGCGTTGCGCCCGACGATGGCGACGCGCGCGCCCGCCTCCGCGAAGCGCAGCGCCGTCGCGCGCCCTATGCCGGACGTGGCCCCCGTCACGACCGCCACTTTTCCTTCCAACTCTCTCTCCATCTGAAGCTCCTTTTCTACCAGTCCCGTGCGCTATCGCCCCACATGCTACTACGAGCCGCGGCCCGCTCACAGGATAGTTGACAGAACGAGCCAAAACGTCAGACTATAGCCTTCCATCTGGCCGTCGGTCACGTCCCCTGTTGTCCCGGAGAAACACAGTTTGCCTAGCGATTCGGTCAACCAGGCTTTCGCCAGAAGAGCGCGCACCCGCCGCGCAGGCGTCTCGTCCGCCACGGCGTACCGCCCGTCGCCGCGCCCGCGCATGCCGTCGGCCTCCGGCTACATGCTCGCCACGGGCGCGGCCGCCGCGTCGCTCTTCTTCCTGCTATGGTTCATGCTCCACAGTAACGGCGACGAGGCCCCCTGGGTTCCGGCCGGGCTCGCCGCGAGCGTGGTCATGCTGGTCGCGGTCGCGGCGCGCGAGGTGGTGATGCGGCGGGCTTGGGCGCGCTACCTGCTCGAATACGACCGGCGCGAGCAGGCAGAGCCGCAGCCCGTCGTGGCCGGCGTCAGGAGACGCTCCTCGGACAGTTACTCCACCTCGTTGCGCGCGCTGCAAAGGCAGAGCGCGGAGGCGAACGCCCCCGGAGCGCTGCCGGAGGCGCACCTGGAAACCTATCTTTCGTGCCAGGACTATCTTGAGCGGACAGAGGACGCTTTGCGGGGCGGCTCGGCTGGCAGCGAGAATCGCGTCACGCTGCGCGCAGGGCAGGAGCGCGCACGCTCCCTCGCGCGCCAACACCTGCTGAGCTGGGCGCGCGGCGCGTCGCGCTCGCTGACGCACGAAGCGCAGCGCCGCGTCCGCCTCTCGGACAAGATAGAGACGGCGGCGCGGGCTCTCGACGTTATCGAGTCGGCGCTCGGCGTCTACCCTGACGAGGCCGAATTGCGGGAGTCAGGCGCGGCCGTGCGCGAGTTCATGGCCTCCGCGAAAGTCTCCCACTGGGTCGAGTTGGCCGAGCGCGCGGCCTTCAAAGGTCGCTACGCCCGCGCCATCGACCGCTATCGTGACGCGCTCTTCTACCTCTCGCGCGAGAGCCTCAGGGAGGAGATGCGCGTCGAGACGGCCGAGCGCATCGGGCGCGAGATCGAGATGCTGCGAGCGCGCCTCGAAATGAGCAAAATAACCCTCGACCCGACGCCGCATGAGCCGGAAAAAAGCTCTCACAGGATGAAAAAAGAATGATCGGACAACGGTGTCCCAAATGCCGAAGCTCACGTATCCGGCGTGGCTACAAGCCGACCGCCTGGGTGCTTCGTATGTTTGGCTATTACAGCCTTTTGTGCGATGATTGCAACCTGCTCTTCAGGGGGTTCATCATCCCCGGCAGCGTGCCCAAGCACGCTGGCAAGAAGAAAAAGCACCGCGTGTCGCGCGCCCCTGAGGAGAGCAACAGGTAGGCGGGCAGCCTTCCGCCGGCGGCGCGCATCTCGTTAGTCTTCACCGCCCGCGCGGGTAGTGGCCCAGTTTCTGAGGATATAAAGATGAAAGCCAAAATCTACTTCTTCCTTTTCGTCGCCCTTTGCCTGGCCGCGCCGCAATCGCTGTCGGCGCAGGAGTCTGGACAGGCGACCGTGGTTCCCGCCTCCTCGATTGACGAGCAGGGAATTGTGAAATACCTGCTCGGCCCCGGCGACACGCTCGACATACGCGTCTTCGGCCAGCCCGATTTGAACTGGATCGGCGAGGTGGACTCCGACGGAAACATCTCGTCGCTGCCCTTCGTCACGACGCCGATAGTCGCGCAGTGCCGGACGGAGAAGGACATCCAGAAGGAGATCGCCGCCGCCTACGGGAAACTGCTCAAAGACCCGCAGATCAGCGTCCGGGTCACAGGGCGCAACAGCCGGCAGCCGGCGACCGTCCTCGGCGCGGTCCTCTCCCCTGCGAGGGTCGAGATGAAGCGCCGCGTGCGGCTCAACGAGCTGATCGCGGCCTCCGGCGGCCTGACCGAGCGCGCCAACGGCGACATACAGGTGCTGCACACGGAGCCCGTCAGGTGCCCCGATCCGGGCGAGACGGCCGAGCCCTTGTACATCGGGAGCACGATGAATCCGAGCACCATCCAAACCTATAAGTGGAAGGACCTTGTGGAGGGCAAGCCCGAAGCCAACCCCATGATTCGACCGGGCGATATCATCAACGTGATGGACGCCAAGCCCGTCTACATCACGGGCCAAGTGGTCTCGCCACAGCCGATCCTGCTGGGCAACAACGGGATGACGCTCCTTAAGGCGGTGGCCATAGCCGGCGGGCTCAGGCCAGATGCCAAGTCGAGCGACATCCGCCTTTACCGCACTAAGCCGGGGGCTCCAGAGCCTGAGCTGGTGAAGGTGGATTTCGACGCCATCAGGAAGAGAAAAGCGGAGGACATCGTCCTCCAGCCTTATGACATCATCGAGGTCTCGAAGGAGGGCGACTTCAGTCTGAAGAACATCACGAAAATGCTACTGGGCGGGGCCACCAGTTCGATCTCGGCCTTCGCCGGAGCCCCTGCGCGCGCGTTGTCTTACAGGGTGATTAATTAGCTGAGCGCGGCGAGAGGCTCGCGGGACGAGAGGTTGGCCGACAGGCGTTGTCGGCCAACCTCTTCTCATTAGCTCTTCGTCCCGCGGTGTGGTAAATTATCCGGCTTTCGCGGGGCTGCAATTTTTTAAAGAAGGTAACTGATGAGTCAAAGAATATCGAGGGCGGACCAGAAGCGCAAGAAGCGTAACCGCCGCCTGATCACACTGGCGTGGGTCGTCGGGCTGGGGACCCTCATCATCTTCCTGCTCATTAAAGAGCGGGCCGACATCCTTTACGTGCTGGCGACGCTGAGCGTGACGGCGCTGCTCGTCGTCGTGGCGCTCGCAGACCTGAGCGGGGGCCGGAAGGGCGTTGACGAGACTGCGCTCGGCGACGACGCGGCCTCCATCGGCAGCGGAATCCCCGCGACGGCCTCAGGCGCGCGGTCAGACTTCCGCGGGAAAAAGCTCGGGCGGAAATAGACCAGAAGAAACGGCACGAAGAACCTTTCCGTCTTCGTGCCGTTTTGTGTTTGCTTCCTGACTCACCGCGTCAGACCAGAGAGAGGCGCTTCTGCTCGCCCGTCCTGGCTTTGACTTCCTGCTTGATCTCTTCCACGTCTTCGGCCACTTCGTCCAGCTTGCCGCTCGTGCGCTTGACCTCTTCGTGTACGGCCTCGACCTCGTCCGTCACGTCTTCGACGGCTTCGCGGACCTTCACGTCCTCCTTGACCGTCTCCTCTATGACTTGCAACACCTCCTGCGGCTCGGGCGAGACCTTCAGCGCCTCGACTTCCGGGTCGTGCTTGAAGTTGAAGCGGCTGCCCATCTGGTCTAGCTGGATCGTGATCTGATCCAACATCTCCAGGACTTTCGTCGCCTTCTGCTCGGACAACAGGTTGACCTGTAGGTCCAGCTCGGCGCGCTTCTCGGAAGCCTGCGCCAGCCGGTTCTGCGAGATCAGCACGAAGGTCGAAAGGAAGATAGCTTCCAACGAGACGATCATCGTCAGCAGGCCGAAGGGGAAGGGGTCGAACTCGCTCAGGAGCGGGATATGCACCAGCCCGACGTTGAGCGGAATCCAGAGGCCGAACCAGACGACGTGAAGGTAGACGAAAGCCAGCGAGCCTGTGAAATCCGTGATGGCGTCGGCGATGCGACCCCCCACGCTGCGCGCGTCTGTCACCTTCCGCTGCATCTCGGCGATGGCGACAGTGTTCTTCCTGACGATCTCGTTTTGCGAAAGAGCCTCACTACTCATAATCCTGCTGGAAACCTCCTGGGCCGTAAACCCGCTTGAACTAATCAACCATCGTGCCGCTGAAAAATAGGGCCAAAACCCGTTTCCCCCGTACGATTCCGTACCCCTTCGATGCAGGGGGCTAAGTTTTTGGGACGAAATTCGATTAAATTTGTGTTATCTTCGGGTTGCCCCGTGTGATGCGCCGGCGGGCGCGCTTCTTCGCGGCAAGAGCCTGGCCGGTCCCTTTTATTTTGTCTTTCTCCCCGAAGCCTCCGAGACCCGAAATGCGCCGTAGCCTTCTCGCCCTCTTCCTCCTCCCGGCAGTCCTGCTGTCGGCGGCGACGGTGCGCCCCTACACGCTACAGTTCACGGACGCCTCCAACTCCGCCCAGGTAAAATGGCCCACGCGCACCATCAGGGTCGCGCTCTCGTCCTCGCTCAATGCTTCGCAGCCGAACATCAAGGCGGGCAGCGATGTCGCGGGGGCGGCGCGGCGCGCGCTCGGGCGCTGGGCCGAGGCCGCCAACATTCGCTTCGTCGTCACGCCGTCCGACCTACAATCTGTCAGCGCGCCTGGAACGCGCGGCGACGGGGTGAGCCTCATCACCGTGGCTCACACGGCTGAGAACTCGGCCCCGTTCGCGGGCGCGGGCAATGATGCGGCCGGGCGCACGCGCGTCTTCTCGACGGTCGCAGGCTCCATCACCGAGGCCGACGTAGTGCTCAATCCGGCCCAGTCCTTCTCGGCCGACGGGAGCCCTGGGACTTACGACCTGGAGGCAACCTTCATGCACGAGGTCGGCCACCTGCTCGGCCTGGAGCACTCGGCCGTGCTCGGCGCGACGATGCAGCCGCGGCAGGCCAGAAACGGAATCCACAACCTGCCGACGCAGCCGCCGCGCACGCTCTCCGAGGACGACCGCGCGGGCGTGCGCGCCATCTACGGCGCGCGGCTCGGCTCGGGCCTGCGCGGCGCGATTATTGGCACAGTCACTTTCAGCAGCGGCGCGCCCGTCTTCGGCGCAAACGTCTGGGCCGAGGAGGTAACGACCGGGCGCGTCGCGGCCAGCAACATCACGCTGCTCAGCGGGGCCTATCGCATCGAAGGTCTCGCGCCCGGCAGCTACCGCGTCTTCGCGCAGGCGCTCAACGGCGCTGTCTCGGCCGCCGAGATAAGTTCGCAGCGCGGGGCCTACGCGGCGCTCGGCCTCAACCAGCAGTTGCCCTTCCGCGCCGAGGAGCTGGGGAGAGTCACGGTCAAGGCCAACCAGGCGGCGACGCTCAACGCGCAGCTCTCAGGCTCCGCGGCCCTGCTCAACCCATCGCTCGTCGGGGCGGGCGAGCGGCTCTCGACCGTCGCCGTTCAACTCGCGCCGGCGCGCGCCTACAGAATCTTCGTCGCGGGTGCGGGCGTCACGGCCGCACAGCTTACGCGGGGCGGTGGCGTCACTGCGACCTCGCCTTTCGTCGTCGTAGACCAGGCGAGCCTGCGCGACGAGGACTTCGGCAAGGAGCTTTCCGTCGTCAGTTTCGACGTGTACGTCGCGGCCGACGCGCGCGCTGGCGACTACAGTTTGCGCCTCCAGTCGCAGACGGGCGAGGTGGCCTACGTGGTCGGCGGCCTGACCGTTGATGTGCCCGAGCGGAGCGCCGTAGAGCCCTCCGAATCGGACTCAGCGCAGGCGGACGCGGCGCGTCTGTCGCCGGTGGATGAATACGCATCGGGCGGTTGAAACTTACACGCGAGTTGTGCATAATCAAACCGCGCCCGACTCCCCGTTGGGCGTAGTGGTCGCGTGGGGTGAGGACACGTGGCCTTAGGGCGGGGGTTGTGGGAGACCCCCGCCCGCTTATTTTTTTGGACAAAAACTCGCGCCGCCGCCCCGCGGAAAATTCTCCGCATTCCTCATCGCCTCGTGCTATATTTCCCGCGCTCTTCAAAGCTGAATTTTCGTCGCTTTGTCACGGTCGGCGCTCCCCTGCGCCTCGCTACGGCAGCCGCGAGTGGTCACCATGTCGATACTCAAGGACAGTTCGAAGAGACGATTCAAACTCTGGCTATTCAAGGGCGTTAAGGAACCCGAAGGGCCGCACGAGCACGAGGGCCAGCACCAGCAGCACCCCTGGTGGAAGGTGATGTGTCTGACGGGCGTGGACTACTTCTCCACGCTCGGCTACCAGCCCGGCATAGCCATCGTCGCCGCCGGCGCGCTCTCGCCCATCGCCACGTTAATCCTGGTGCTCCTGACTCTCTTCGGCGCGCTGCCGATGTACAACCGCGTCGCCGCCGAAAGCCCGCACGGCGACGGCTCGATCTCGATGCTTGAGAACTTGCTGCCGCGCTGGAAGGGCAAGCTCTTCGTCCTCTGCCTGCTCGGGTTCGCCGCGACCAGCTTCATCATCACCATCACGCTCTCGGCGGCCGACGCCGCCGTCCACATCGCGGACAACCCTTACGCGCCGAAATTCTTTCACCACCAGATCGCAGTCACCTTGATCCTGATCACCTTCCTCGGAGCCATCTTCCTTAAGGGTTTCAAGGAGGCCATCGGGATTGCGGTCGTCATCGTGGTCGTCTACATCGCGCTGAATCTCGTCGTCCTCGCCGTCGGCTTTTACCAGATCGCCGTCAACCCGCAAAAGATCGGGGACTGGAAGAACGCGCTCTTCCAACAGGGGTACGCCAACCCGTTCCTGATGATCGGCGCGGCGCTTTTAGTCTTTCCGAAGCTCGCGCTCGGCCTCTCTGGGTTCGAGACGGGGGTGGTCGTCATGCCGCTCGTCAAAGGCGACAAGGAGCTGACAGACGAGGAGCTGGAGTCAATCCACTCGACGCGCACCGGACGCGCCGCACCGCCGCCGAGCGCGCAGGCTTTGCTTGAAGGCCGCATCCGCAACACGCGCAAGCTGCTCAAGGTCGCGGCGCTCATCATGTGCGTGCTCTTAATCTCAAGCAGCATCGTGACGACGTTGTTGATTCCCGCGGAGGCGTTCCTGCCCGAGGCTGAGGGGCGCGAGGCGGGTGAGGCGAGCGGCCGCGCGCTGGCCTACCTGGCGCACACCTACCTCGGCGACATCTTCGGCACCATCTACGACCTGAGCACCATTTCGATCCTGTGGTTCGCGGGGTCGTCTGCGCTGGCCGGGCTTTTGAACATCGTGCCGCGTTACCTGCCGCGCTACGGGATGGCCCCGGAGTGGGCGCGGGCTGTGCGGCCGCTGACGCTCGTCCTGACGCTCGTCTGCTTCGCCGTGACGATAGTTTTCAAGGCCGACGTTGAAGCGCAGGGCGGGGCCTACGCGACGGGCGTGCTGGCCCTGATGAGTTCGGCGGCCATCGCCGTGGCGCTCTCGGCGTGGCGCAAGCGGGAGAGGATTCGCTGGGCGTTCCTGCTCATCTCTCTGGTCTTCGTCTACACCACCGTCACGAACGTCATCGAGCAGCCCGAGGGCATCAAGATCGCCTCGGTCTTCATCGGCGCAATTATTCTTACCTCGCTCATCTCGCGCGTGCAGCGCACGACCGAGCTGCGCGTCAAGAAGGTCGAGCTGGACGAGGCGGCGCAGAAATTTATTGACGAGGCGAACCGCGGCACGATTCGCATCATCGCCAACCGGTGCGACCGTGGTGACGCGGACGAGTACCGCGTTAAGGAGAAGGAGAAACGCGAGGACAACCACATCCCAGCCGACGAGCCGATCCTGTTCTTTGAAGTGACGCCGAGCGACGCCTCAGAGTTCGCGGGCGTGCTCAAGGTGCAGGGCGAATATGTTGACGGCTACCGCGTGCTCAGGGCCGAGAGTCCGGCGGTGCCGAATGCTATCGCGGCTTTCCTGCTGCACCTGCGGAACAAGACGGGGAAACTCCCGCACATCTACTTCGGGTGGAGCGAGGGTAACCCGCTCGCGTACCTCTTCAAGTACATAGCCTTCGGCGAAGGCGACACGGCCCCGACCACGCACGAGGTCTTGCGCCAGGCGGAGAAGAACCCGGAGAAGCGCCCGACCGTCCACGTCGGCGGCTGACGCGAAGAGCGCGTGCGTCGCGGTTGATTTGTAGAAGGCAGAGGCGTAGTATCGCGCCGTTGAAAATTTGTCTGCCGAAGTCGCCCACCGCGCGCGCTCTCGAAGCGTCTGTGCGAGAGGGGCGGCGCGGGGGAACCACAGTCCTGCCGACAGAGCAGGGCACGGGGCGCATCACGGGGCCGTATAAGTTCGGCTTCGCGTAGGACACTTCCAGTCCAAGCCCGTCAGCTAACCTCGCAGGCTCGATGGAAGGGCTGGCTGCCACGAGTGATTTCGAGAGGGCGTGGAGCTTTCATAGCTCCACGCCTTTTTTCGTGCCCGTCAAACATTACTGCGATGGCAAATTCAAAAGCGAAGGCGCGGGGGCCTTTCAAGCGCTGGCTGTTCGGGAGTGTTCAGGAGACGGAGGGGCCGCACGAGCCCGAAGGCCAGCACCACCAACACTCGTGGTGGAAGGTGATGTGCTTGACGGGCGTGGACTACTTCTCCACGCTCGGCTACCAGCCCGGCATAGCCTTCATCGCCGCCGGCGCGCTCTCGCCCATCGCCACGTTAATCCTGGTGCTCCTGACTCTCTTCGGGGCGCTCCCCATCTACAACCGTGTCGCCGAAGAGAGCCCGCACGGCGAAGGCTCGATCTCGATGCTCGAACACCTGCTCCCGCGCTGGAAGGGGAAGCTGTTCGTGCTCGCGCTCCTGGGCTTCGTCGCCACAGACTTCGTCATCACCATCACGCTCTCGGCGGCCGACGCCACGGCCCATATCATCGAGAACCCTTTCGTCGAGGCGCACCTCCCGTTTCTTAACCACCCGGTCTGGATCACGCTCGGACTCATCACCATCCTTGGGGGCATCTTCCTTAAGGGCTTCAAGGAGGCCATCGGCATCGCCGTCATCCTGGTCGGCGCTTACCTGCTGCTGAACCTGATCGTCGTCGGCTTCGGCGTCTATCACCTGCTGACTCAAGCCTACCACTTCGCGCAGTGGAAGAGCCTGCTCCTGCTCGACCCGCGCGTTCACGGCAACCCGCTCCTCATCATCGGCGTGGCGCTCTACCTCTTCCCGAAGCTCGCGCTCGGCCTCTCCGGGTTCGAGACCGGCGTCGCCGTGATGCCGCTCGTCAAAGGCCACAGGGCCCTGACCCGTGAAGACCTGCACGACATACACTCGACGCGCACGGGGCGCAGGCTGCCGCCGCCGAGCGCGCATGCGCTCCTCGAAGGCCGCATCCACAACACGCGCAAACTGCTGATGACGGCCGCGCTCATCATGAGCGTGTTTCTCATCTCCAGCAGCTTCGTGACGGCGCTGCTCATCGAGCCGGAACAATTCCGCGAGGGGGGCGAGGCGAGCGGCCGTGCGCTGGCCTACCTGGCGCACTCATACTTCGGCGACGTCTTCGGCACGGTCTACGACCTGAGCACGATCACGATCCTCTGGTTCGCGGGCGCGTCGGCGATGGCCGGACTTTTGAACATCGTGCCGCGCTACCTGCCGCGCTACGGGATGGCTCCCGACTGGGCCAAGGCGACCAGGCCCTTAGTCCTCGTCTTCACCATCATTGCCTTCGCCGTCACCGTCACCTTCAAGGCGAACGTCGAGGCGCAGGGCGGGGCCTACGCGACGGGCGTGCTGGTCTTGATGAGTTCGGCGGCCGTGGCCGTCACCATCTCGGCGTGGCGCAAGGGCAAGAGGTGGTGGGCCTACCTCGTCATCGCGCTGGTCTTCGGCTACACGACCGTCGTCAACATCATCGAGCGCCCGGAGGGCATCAAGATCGCCTGGTTCTTCATCGGCGCGATTGTCGTCACGTCGCTGGTTTCGCGCGTGTGGCGCTCGACGGAGCTGAGGGTCGAGCGTGTCGAGTTGGACGAGCGGGCGCAGAAGATTATCAGCGAGGCGAGCAAGGGCACGATTCGCATCATCGCCAACCGCTGTGACCGCGGCGACGCGGACGAGTACCGCGTGAAGGAGAAGGAGAAACGCGAGGACAACCACATCCCCGCCGACGAGCCGGTCATCTTCTTCGAGGTCAACCTTGGCGACGCCTCAGAGTTCGCCGGCGTGCTGCGTGTGACGGGCGACAACGTTGACGGCTTCCGCGTGCTGCGGGCCGAGAGCCCCGTCGTGCCGAATGCGATTGCGGCCTTCCTGCTGCACCTGCGCGACCGGACGGGCAAGCTGCCGCACATCTACTTCGGGTGGAGCGAGGGTAACCCGCTCGCCTACCTTCTGAAGTACGTCGCCTTCGGCGAGGGCGACACCGCGCCCGTGACGCACGAGGTCTTGCGCCAGGCGGAGAAGAACCCCGCGCAGCGCCCGACCGTCCACGTCGGCGGCTGAGATTTAAGAGTTCTGGGGGGGCTGGGTGTGTAAGGCAGTGACAAGCGACAGGGGCGAGCAAGAGCGTGTCTTTGCTCGTCACACATCACTCGTCACTGGTAACTGTTTTTACGCGCTTGCGCTCTGGCTGTGGCCCGCCAGGAAGCAGGAGCGGCAGTAGACGGGGCGGCCCTGCGACGGGTAGAAGGGCACTGTGGTCTGCTGCCCACACTGCGCGCACTGGACTGAGACCTCTATGCGCTGGCGCACGCCGGAAGCCTGCGCGGCGGCGATGGCCGCGAGGCGCTCGTTCTTGGCCTGCTTGCACGGCTTGCACCGCTTGGGCTCGTTCTTCAATCCCTTGTCGTGGAAGAAGACCTGCTCGCCGGCCGTCCAGATGAAATCGTCGCCGCAATCGACGCACTTGATCGTGCGGTCCTCGAATTCGACCTCCGAATTCGGTTGACTCCACTTCCCGTTCGAGCTGTCCGTGAGCTGAGTTTGTGACATGACGTATACCCCCACCGATGTGCGCCTGCCCGGTCTATGTGGCGGCGGTGAAGTAAGCGCCCGCCGGGCGACCAGCTTGTTAAATGTGACTAGCGAGGAGCCGTGTATCTAGACCAAAGAGCAAATAGCGTTCGAGCGAGCCCACTGGTCGTGGGACTGCCGACTCGGGCGTGCGCTCTATACGCCTGGTTTCAAGTAGAAGGTTTCGGGCGTCCCGGAGGTCTCGGAAAAAGTCGGGCGAGGCGTATCAGACGCCGCAGGACAGGCGCGGGTTTTCTTCGACTGCCTCCGCGCCTTTACCCCTTGTCAACGCGGCCGCCCTGCTGCCGGGGAACTTGAGGGCGATGACCGCTACGGATGAAAAGTATAACTATCACAAAATTGTGTCAAGGGCTGGGCGTCGATGTGGTAAGTTCCGGGCCTGTGGCCGGGGCTCGCGTCTTGACAGCGGAAGGGGAGCGTGCCAGCATCCGGCACGCTCCAGTCTGAAAAAAACTTTGAGGCTCCAACAAGAGACACCATGAACATCCTCGTCATCGGCAGTGGCGGGCGCGAGCACGCGCTCGCGTGGGCGCTCAGCAAAAGTGCGCGCCGCCCGCTCACGCTTTTCTGCGCGCCCGGCAACGCGGGCATCGCGGAGGTTGCGACCACCATTGAGATCGGCGCGACAGACGTGCAGGCGCTGGCACAATTCGCCGAGGAGAAGGGGATTGATTTGACAATCGTCGGCAGCGAAGCCCCGCTGGCCGCCGGCCTCGTTGACGAGTTCGAGCGGCGCGGCCTAAGGGTCGCGGGCGCGAGCCGCGCCGCCGCGCGCCTAGAGTCGAGCAAGGCTTTCGCCAAAGACTTCATGTCGCGCCACAAGGTTCCGACCGCGCGCTACCGCATCGTCAACTCGCCGCGGGACGCGCAGCGCGTGCTCGCGAGCGGCGAGTTCGGCCACGAGGACGCGGCCGTCGTGGTCAAGGCCGACGGCCTCGCCGCGGGCAAAGGCGTCATCGTCGCGCGCTCGCGCTCGGAAGCTTCGAGCGGCGTCAACGTCCTGATGGAGGGCGGAATGGTCGGCTCGGACGCCGCCAAGCGCGTCGTGCTCGAAGAAGCATTGGAAGGGCGCGAGGCTTCGTTGCTGCTTTTCGCGGACGGCCGCGACTACGCGCTGATGCCCGCTGCGCGCGACCACAAGCGCGTCGGCGAAAACGACACGGGGCCGAACACAGGCGGGATGGGTGCGATCACCGACCCGTCCGTGCTGGACGAGGCGACGCTGCGGCAGGTAATCCGCGACGTGGTCGAGCCCACGCTCGAAGGGGCGCGCGCCGAAGGCTTCCCCTTCCGCGGCGTGCTCTTCATCGGCCTGATGCTGACGGCGGACGGCCCGCGCGTGCTCGAATACAACGTCCGCTTCGGCGACCCCGAAGCGCAGGCCATCCTCGTCCGCGCGCAGTCGGATTTGATTGACGTCTTCGAGCGCGTCGCGGGCGGCGGCCTGGGGCAAATCCACGTCCGCTGGACGGACGAGTCTTCGGCCTGCGTCGTGCTGGCCGCGCGCGGCTACCCTGCGCGGCCCGAGACCGGCGCGCGCATAGAAGGTCTTGAGCGCGCCGCACGCCACGAAGGCGTCCGCGTCTTCCACGCCGGCACGCGGCGCAACGAGACGGGCGACTGGCTGACGGCCGGCGGGCGCGTGCTCGGTGTTACGGCCGCCGCGCAGACCCTGGACGACGCCCTCGCGCGCTGCTACGCCGTGGCCTCCGACATACACTGGGACGGGATGCATTTCAGGCGCGACATAGGGAAGTTCAGTGGTCAGTAGTCAGTGGTCGGTGGTCAGTTAGTGGGCAAACCCTCAAAATTTCGCGTCGGGGCTTTTACTGACCACTGACCCCTGACTACTGACCACTGTCTCTGCTATACTCGGCTGCGGAGGCTTTGGAAAATGCAACCGTGCGGGGCGGACGGACGTACAATGAGCGGCGCAGTTTTGGGGCGCTCGAAACTCGCTCGGCCCGAAGAGAGCTGGAGGTGTTGAGGAAAGATGTCACTGTGGAGCAGATTTAAGCGCTCGATGCGGGCGCTGTTCGGCGGCATCGTCGAGAAGACCGAAGACCCTGAGCGTATCCTTCAGCAGACGATCCGCGACATGCGCGACCGCGTGCCCGAGCTGAACAACTCCGTGGCGCAGGTAATGGCGACCGAAAAACTGCTCGCCAAGAACAGGGAGCGGCTCGAATCGCAGGTTGTCGAGCTCGACGCGAAGATCAAAGCCTCGGTCAAGATGGGGCGCGACGACATCGCCACGGCCTACATCGGTCAGCTCCAGCAGGCGCAGGTTGACTTGCAGAAGACCAGTCAGCAACTCGAACACGCGACGCTGGCATCGAAGCAGGCGGTCAAGGCGCGCGACAACTACGTGCTCCAGATGCAGAAGCGCTCGGCTGAGGCGATGCAGCTTATCAACCAGTCGAAGCAAGCCAAGCTGCAAGAGCAACTCGCGCAGACGATGGAGACGTTCAATCTCGGCGACGACGCCTCGACCTTCAACGAGATGCGCGAGCGGATTGACCGCCGCGCGGCGGCCGCCGAGGCCAAGATGCAGCTCGGCGCGGCCTCAGTTGATTCGCAGATGCAGGAGATCGAGCGCGAGGCGATGGACATGCAGCTCCAGGACCGCCTGCTCGAATACAAGCGCGAGATGGGACTCCTGCCGAGCGGGACCGCGCAGCCCGGCGCGCTCCCGGCCCAGGGCGAAACTGGCACAGGGCTCGCCGGTGACGCGGTGCTTAAGGAAGGGGCCAAGGAGTAGGAGAAAAAGCGCGGACGCAAAACCGGAGGACGGCGGGCGTCAGGCGTGCATAAGTGGTCGTTAGCTGTAACCAAAGATCATGGCAGATTTATCCAAGATCAATCTTCATTACCTGAAGGAAGCTGTGAAGGAGCCCGTCAACTTTTGGGGCATGGCCGGTTTCGCCGTTGCGGCCGCCTACACGGGCTCGATCATCCCTCTCGGCGCGGCTCTGGCCGCGGAAGGACTCTATTTAATCACCGTGCCCGCAAGTTCACTCTATCGCCGCCTTGTCGACAAGCGCAGGAAGGACCAGTTGCGCAAACTGCGCGAGCGCCAGCGCGAGGACTTGATCAAAGGCTTCGACCCGCGCGAGCGCGAGGCCGTCGAGTACCTGCGCTGGATGAAGAACACCATCTACTCTAACTACCGGAAGTTCACCGGCTCGAAGGAGATTCCCTCCAACATCCAGAGCCTGGATCAGCGGTGGGAAGATTTCGTTGACCTGCTCGACATCTACCGCCGCCGCAAGAGCCACCTGCGCTCGATCAACCGGCAGGCGGTCCAGAATCAATTGACGCAGGCCGAGCGCGCCGTCGAGGGCGCGCCAGACGATCGCGGCCGCCGAGTCCAGCAAGCGAACGTCGAAATCCTCAAGCGCCGCATCGCGGCATTCAACGATTTGGAGAAATCCGTCAAGCTGGTTGAAGGACAACTACAGTCCATCGAAAACTTCTTCGGCCTCGTCAACGATCAGGTCGTCACGCTGCCGACGCCCGAGCGCGTGTCTGCCCTGGACTTCGAGCAGCTCAGCGACTCCATCGCCATGACGCGGCAGATTCTCGAAGAGACCTCCGACACCTTCGGCGCGCTCGACAGCCACAACCGCGACCTCGGCAACTACGACATGCTGCTCCCCGGCACGCCCGGCACGAAATAAAATGCGGAACGATGAATGATGAATGATGAATTAAAAACAGATTCGCTTTAATTCATCATTCATCATTCCGCATTCATCACTTTCTCTAACTCCGTTTCATCCAGCCTGTAGGACTCGTTGCAGAAGTGACAGGTCATCACCGCGCCCCTGTCTTCGCGCAGCATCGACTCCAGCTCGGCGCGGTCAATTGACGAGATCATGGAGACGGCGCGCTCATAAGAGCAGGGGCACGCGAAGCTCACTTGCTTCTCGTCCAACACTACGAACTCCATGTCTCCGAGCGCGGCGCGCAACAAATCTTCCGGGCTCGCTCCCTCGCGGATCATCATCGTGGCCTGTGGCATCCGGCTGACGGACGCCTCTATTGCGGCGACGGTCTTCTCGCTCGCGCCGGGCATCATCTGAATCATCACGCCGCCCGCTGCCGAGACGTACGGCGCTTCGGGTTGTAGATGCACGCCGAGCAGCACCGCCGAAGGAATCTGTTCCGACTTCATCAGGTAGTAGGCGAAGTCCTCCGCGATCTCCCCTGAGAGGAGCGGGACCGAGCCGCGGTACGGCTCGCGATAAAGCCCTACGTCGTAGCCCGACTCGCGCGTCACGTAGAACATCCCCTGGCCCACAATAGCGCGCACATCGAACTTGCCATTCTCGTTGTACGGCGCGTGCGCTTCCGGGTTGCGCACGTAGCCGCGGACCTGACCGCGCACGTTCGCCTCAGCCGTGATGCCGCCGACGGGGCCGTCGCTCACGAGTTGCACGGTCAAACGATCCAGCTCCTTGAGGCTCGACCCCAAGAGCAGCGTCCCCGTCAGCGTGCGCCCCAACGCAGCGGCGACCGTGGGCCAGAGGTCGTGGCGTCGCGCCGCCTCGGCCACCAACTCGGTCGTCACGGCCGCCATGCAGCGCACCGTCCCATCTGCGGCAGTCCCGTGAATCAGCGTGTCCTGTTGAAACTCTTTCCTGTTCTCCAAAGTGCCTTGATCGATCTCCTTCTCACTCATGAGCGAAATTCTTAAACCTCGAATTGATAAATTTGAGAGCCCGAAGATTGTGCCCCTTGTGCCGCGAGTTCGACAAGCCGGGACCAGTTTCCCAGTCCGGCCGCTTAGCCTGTATAAAATCTTCGACGCGTCCGCTCTCGACGCTATTTTGATGCCGGGCAAAGGCTTTTAGATGTTGAGGTAAATTCTTAGCTTACACACTCTATTGCACTGAAAAAAAAGATAGCCACAATATATTGACATCGTCCTTATAAAAATGTATAGTGCGCTCCGCCTGGGACGAGGAAGGCTAAAAGTGGAGTCACAGGGTGCCCGAACCCGTGCTCTGCGTGGATTTTTATCGCTTCAAATCAGGCCAACCGCAGTATCCGAAAGACAATCGTAATGTCAGTGGCACGGCCGGCCAGGCCCCCGTGCCGAATATATTAGAGAATGGGACCTCGCGCCTGCGAACGGGCGCGGGAAAGGCAGAGCAGATGAGCACGGTAATCGACCCAAACGCCGCCAACCAGAATTTAGCCTCCGCAGCTACAGCCCCAGCCAAGCAACGCCAGAGCCACCCGCTCGGTATCAACGCGCGCCGCGTCGTCAGCAAGCGTTACTCGCTGAAGGACGCGCAGGGCGAGGGCATAGAGGAGTGGCCGGACATCGTGCGGCGCGTCGTCGGCCACGTCTCCGTGGCCGAGACAGACCCGCAGCAGCGCGACGAATTCTACTCTGCCATGACGCGGATCATGCTCGACCGCGAGTTCATCCCCAACACGCCTTGCCTGGTCAACGCCGGCAAGTCCACTGGGCAGCTCGCTGCCTGCTTCGTCCTCAAAGTGCCCGACTCCATCGCCGGCATCATGGAGCACGCGAAGGCCGCGGCGACGATTCACCAGACGGGCGGCGGCACCGGCATGACCTACGAGTTCCTGCGCCCCGCGGGCGCGATGGTCAGCTCGACGCGCGGCGTGGCCTCAGGTCCCGTCTCCTTCATGAACATCGTCAACCAAGTGACGGACGTGGTGAAGCAGGGCGGCGTGCGCCGCGGCGCGAACATGGGCATGATGCGCGTCACGCACCCGGATGTGCTGCGCTTCATCCACGCGAAGAACGACCAGCACTCTCTGACCAACTTCAACATCTCCGTCAACGTCACGGACAAGTTCCTCGAAGCAGTCGATAACCATGAGTGGTTCCAGTTGGAGTTCGACGGCAAGCCCTGGACCGACCCGATCTACGACCCGGTCGTCGTCGGCGACTACTCTGTCTACCGCAGGCCCGACGGCTCGACCGTCACCTTCCGCGACAAGGCCGCCTACGAGGCCGCGGACCTTTCCAACTGTCTCAGGGAAGAGCCGCCGCGCCCCGGCATGGTCTACGCGCCAGACGTGTGGAACCGCATCGTCGCTTCCGCACACAAGTACGCCGAGCCGGGCGTGGCCTTCATAGACGAAGTGAATCGGCACAACCACATGATGAAGTCGATGGGGCCGATCTACTCCTGCAACCCGTGCGGCGAGCAGTTCCTGCACTTCTCCAACTCGTGCAACCTCGGCTCGATTGACCTGGCGAAGTTTTACGACCCGGAGACGCGCGTTGACTGGGACCGCCTGCGCGAGGCCACGCACCTGAGCACTAGGTTCCTCGACAACGTGATTGACACCTGCACATGGCCGCTGCCGGAGATCGAAGACACGGTCAAGCGGACGCGCCCCGTGGGCCTCGGCATCATGGGCTTCGCGGACCTCTGCCTGAGCCTGAAGATCACCTACGGCTCGCCGCAATCCATAGACCTGATGGACGAGGTGATGGGCTTCGTGCGGCGCGAGGCGTGGACAGAATCCCTGCGGCTCGGCGCGGAGCGCGGGGTCTTCTCGGAGCTTGAGCCGAACAAGGAAGCTTACGCCGATTTCATCTACAACCAGATCGGCATCTCGCGCGACATCCCGCTGACCTTGCGCAACTACGAGGTGACGACCATCGCGCCGACTGGCACAATTTCGCTCGTCGCCGAGACCTCCTCCGGCGTCGAGCCGAACTTCTCCTGGGCCTACGTGCGCCAGGACACGTTGGGGACGCGCACCTACGTCCACACGCTCGCCGCGCGCGCACTCGGCATGGAGGTTGACCAGACGGACCAGGAGTCAATCAACAAGGCCGCGGCCTACGTCGTCGAGCACGAGCACGAGTTGCCCGGCTACTTCATCTCCGCGATGGCGATCAGCGCGCAGCAGCACGTACACGTCCTGGCCGCAGCGCAGCGCAACGTCGATAACTCCGTCTCGAAGACCTGCAACGGCGCGACCACGGACACTGTGGAATCCGTAGACGAGCTGTACCGCCTCGCGCGCCAGTTGGGGTGCAAGGCCGTCAGCTACTACCGCGACGGCTCGCGCGAGGGGCAGGTCCTGACCTCCATGAAGCAGGAGGAGAAGGGCGAGCTAGCCTGCAACCCGGAGGCGACGGCAGAAGTTTTGGACGAGCCGCCGGCGAGCCACGCAGACGCCGCTCACGTCGCGCCGGTCGGGGCCATCAAGGAGAGAGAGTCGCAGGCGGCTGTACGCATCGAACGCCCGCGCGAGCTTCGCGGCGCCACATGGCAGATACCTTTCGACGGACAAAACCTCTACGTCACGGTCAACCACGACGGGCAGATGATTCAGGAGGTATTCGCCACGGGTCCGATCTCAGGCGGCGTGGGCCTCCTGGCCTCGAAGATGCTGCGTGGCGGCTTCGACGCGGCCGAGGTCGCGCACAGCCTGAACAAGGTGACCGGCACGCACTCCGTCTGGTTCAACGAGCGTCTGCTGACTTCGCCCGAGCAGGCCGTGGCCGAGTGCATCATGTTGACGAGTCGCCGCCTGCAAGGGCAGCCGGACTCGGCGCGCGCCGCCGGTAAGGCGCAGACCGCCATTGAACTCGGCGCGAACGGGACCGTCATGTCCAACCTGATCGGGACCTGCCCTGAGTGCCGCGGCCAACTGGAGCACGCATCGGGCTGCGACGTCTGCCGCGACTGCGGTTATTCCAAGTGCAAGTGAGTGCTTTTAGTTTTTGTATCTCTAGTGGGGAGTACGTGAGAAAGCACCGCAAAAAGGTAAATCACTGATATTTATTCACCAGCAACCGCGACGGCTCTATCTCTACCGAACGTACCAAAGGCACTAGCGTGACGACCGATCATTGGAGCCGACTTAAACGCTCCGAAGCCACTTCGGCTGGCGACCAAAACCAACCTTTCGGATCCCAGCACCGTGCATACGTGTACTTTGAGGCTGCTTGATATGCCTGCTTCGCATCTTCTTTGCGCCCGAGGTATTCCGCCGCTCGACCCATAATGAAGAAGCACGTGGCAACGTCGTTGAGCAGTCCTCTGGCTAAGATTATATTCTTTTCCGAAGCGGAGACTTTTCCCGTCGGGGGGAGCGAAGCAGTCTCCTTCTCAAGCCGTGCCTGCGCTCTGTTTGCACCACCCCGAAATTCATCAATGCATTTATCGGCATACATAATCGCGCGCCGGTAATCACCCTTATTCAATGCCTGCCATGCCCGCGAGGTCAGTTGAGAATTAAGCGGCGCTCTTTTTTGTGTACCGAAGGACGAAGCCGCGATGCCGGTGGCCGCGACTGCGAGTAGGAAAATAGCAGGCCAGAAGCCCCGGCTCCTGAAATGGCCCCACTGTTTCATCGTCTTTTCGAGTAGCGCAACGACTCGCTATCCAACCATGAATGGAAAGCTCTCCCCAAGCGTCTTCCCATAACTACTTTCACGACAGGTTTAGGCGAACGGTCGGCGCGGAACAAACCCCAGTGAGGTTCAACGGTCCCGGAATTCTTCCAGGGGCAATCGAATGATTCAAAGAAAACGAACTTGGTGTCGGTCTCTTGTAGAAGCGCGTAGTATTCAGCTTGATACTCTTCGCTGAGTCCCACATCGCCGTCTGAAGGTAGCCCGACCTCTTTGAATAAGAGAGGCTTGCTACGCGCGCGCTTCGACAGCTCTTGATACGCCGCGTAGGTCCATTCCACCGCTCGACGTGGTTGCTTCATTTCATTACCGTGGAAGAACGGGTGTGCATTCGGGGCAAGGAAATCGCTCCACTCGATCAACTCCCCGGAAGTCAGATAGGACTCGATGATCTCCGTGGTGGAGACGGGCTTACCTGTAGCGCGTTTCATTGTGTCCATCGCGTTCTGAAGCGATTGAAGGTCGTAGCGCTTGAACATCAAGCCTTCATTCCCAACTATGATTCCAACTACAATATTGCTCCGGGCGGACAGTTTAATTTCTTCCATTTCGACGACATCATTGGGGTTCCAAACGCCCAGCAGAATCCCTCGAAAACCCAATTCCTCGGCTATTCTAGGAGTGGCAGTGCTGACTCTCCCGCCATAAGTGACCAACCCGTCAAAGCCAGCTTCTCGTAAAACTTTTAAATCCTTTCGCAAGCTTTCATCAGTTGGGAAAACAGACTTGGGGTTTTCGGGATTCCAGCCGGTAGGCGAATAGGCAACATAACGTAGCCCGAAAAGTTGATCCCTGAGTGAGCTGTGCTTGTCTGTAGTCGCCTGCGGCCCTCCGGCCTCGACCTCAGCGGCCCCTGGTCGCGCGACCCATATCACGCGGGCCAACAAGAAAGCACTCGTCAAAGTTGCCGCCCCAATTAGACACGCAATGAGACTCGCTCGCTCTCGCATTTGAAAAGGCCCTCTCAAAGTTTCAAGCTTCAACGTGCTTGTTGCCGTTGCCTCGTGAACGATGGGTGCGGACGCCGGCACTCCGGCGGGCTTCTCTTAATTACGCCCGCCGGAGATATTGATGAAGCTGCCGGATGAGCAACTAGTTACCCGCGTTATAGTTTATTCCCCCCAGATAGAAGGTCGCGCCTTTAGGGTTATCTTTGGATCGGAGCACGAATGTGAATGCAGAAATGACACTCGAAAGGTCTTCATCTCGCAGGTCTAAATGATATTGTTGCCAGTCGGAAGTCAGGGTGACGAACTCACTCGCAACGTTGAAGGACGCCTTGTACTTCTTTGCAGGGTCAGCGTTACCGCCGGCCTTGAATTGAATCACCGGCAATCTATTTTCGTTGTCCGGTACGCCTTTGGCCCAGACGGTGACGCGTTTGAACCCGCGGTTCCTCAAGTCAGCGCCCTTCGCATCGCCCCAATTACAATCACCCAACTGCCAGCCGACGGCGAGCCACCCCTTCTTACCGCCGGGTCTAAAGCTCCATTTGCTGGTGGATGCTTCCGACGGAGTGCGGTCGTTGGTGTCTTCTACACGGAGATACGTCTTGCCCTCCTCGCCATCGCCCATCCAGCCGCACGGCACAAAGCTGCCGCGATCAACATCATAAGGCGCAGTATTCTGCGGCGTTTCCGGGGGTGTCGAACTGACGGGCGTAGTCGGTAAAGGCGTAGTTTGACCAACCACTAAGATGGGCAGATGCACGACCTTGGTTTCGCCGTTCGACTCTACCTGGCATGCGATTGCAACCGGCCCCGGTTCATGCGGAGCAACAAAGGTCGTAGACAAATTATCTGTGGGACGGGTGAAGTGGCCTCTGTTCTGAGGCGCGAGCCACTGGACTCTGAGACTAGAGCCTTGTTGACTAACGTCCACAGACAACTCTGCTTGCTGGTCGGGTGTGAGCGACGTGGGAGGTGTTCCCGGTGTCACTTCTATCCGCTGGGCCTGCTGACCGGGCGGCGGGAACGGTGTGATGCTCACTCGATCAATCGTCAATGCCTTGCCGCAGCCAGGGGCAGCAAACAGCCAGACACTTATCACAACCGCCACAGCGAGGCGGCCCTTACTATTCTGCGTATACATTCTCTTAACCTCCTTCGTGTTGCCTGCCTCAGAGCGAGCAGTGCTTCTATGCAGCCACGGATTATCCCTATTCGGGAATGTGTGACTTCCATGTACTCAAACGGGCCTCAGACTAAGTCGCTATTCACGCGGCGGAGCGCGGTCGCCGGTGAACCGCGCATTGCTTAAACTGGTGTTGCAGCGACATAGAACTTCTACGTCTAACTCAATTTCCCACGGGGTATTTTCGTCAATGCCGTAATAGAACTTCGCCTCGTCGTTTATCACGGGAACGATAATTTGCTTGCTGCCGGGGCCGTCGTCATCAACTTTCACGTATGACATCGTGTCAACGCAGGTGACGCGCAGGAAGCGGGAGGTGCGTGCTTTGTGTTCGAGGAAGAGCCTGATTAAACCGTAAGAGCCGATGGTCGCCCTGTGAACGCACAGGCCCGATCCGCATTCCGACTCGATGGGCGCGTACCTGACGTTGTTCCCGTCGCCCCTGCGACTTTCGCCGCGTAAAATATTGGCCGTGCCGGGGAACAGATGCTCCGCCAAACAATCTTGAAGCGGAGTGAACAACAATGCCAGCGGCAGGGCGAGGATGAGCAGACGAAACCAGAACGATTTGCTGCCACACCAGAGCCAGGGCAAGAATCTGAGAGTCAATCGCTCATCCGATGTCTTACTCAGCAGCGTTTTGAACCAGTGGCAGAGGTTTGTGAAAGACCGGGCGGACTGACGAGCCTCAAGTGTCTCCGCCATGTCAGCCCATGTCTGGGGTGAGTAAGACGCTCTTTGCGGTAGGATGCAGACCTCGGCGCGGCGCTTTATCTTCTTGATTTTTGATCGCACGAAGGTGATGCCGGCGGCGACCCATGCAGCGCCAATCAGCACGAACCATAAAGCCGGCAAGAAATACCAGCCCGCGAATATCAGAGCTACCAGCGCAGGCGCGAACCAGCGGCTCCCAGCCAGTAAATACGCGC
Organism: uncultured Acidobacteriota bacterium; assembly: GCA_963848875.1. GTDB lineage: Bacteria > Acidobacteriota > Blastocatellia > Pyrinomonadales > Pyrinomonadaceae > QHXM01. The sequence goes on along the minus strand of CAWKFJ010000002.1, from coordinate 173,180 downwards.
CGACGAGGAATGGCTTCTCCAACACGCTCAACAAGGTATTAGCTTGCAATGCGTCCAGTGTCCCGGCGGCAGTTGACAGATTGTCTGCGTGAATTACAAGAAGTGATTCGGGCGAGCGTAACACCTCGTCTGATGTGAGATTCTTCGGGGTCGAATCGCCTTTCGGCCATAAAAAGCTCTGAGACTTTGGCCCTTGATCGTCGGTCCCGAAGAGATGAGCCTGGTCTTGAGCGACAACCAGCACGTTGATTTCATGGCTTTGTGCCTCACGGGTCAGCAGTATCTCAAGGGCCTTAAGGTGGACTCCCCCGACACCATACAGGCATCCTTTCGGCGTCACCCCGGCTGTGATAGCGATGCTTCTCAAATCCAGATGGCGCAGGGGAGAGTTGTTGCTCTCCAATCCTTTTCCGTCAACTTCTTCATTCCCATCAATCCAACACTTCGCCACGCTTAGGGCGAGGGCGGCGCTGGCTGACGATCCCTCAAGTCTGATCACCGCAGGCCGTGTTCCCCTGCCGAACGGCTCGATACTGACTCGAATATCTTCGAGAGGACGCGACCGCGACGCGGCAGGGGCGATGTCGAAACTCTCCCGCACCGCGGCAAGAGCGGTGGTGAAAGTATCCTGAAATTGTTCGTCCATCCCAATGAAGAAGAACTGTGCCGGGGCCGGAAACACGCGCCCCTCAGTTCCGAGTAGTCTCTCTTCGTCGGACAGTTTTTCCAGCACGAATCGAGCCAACACACCAATTCCTCTCTCCTTCCACACCAGCGGGCATGTGATGTACGCGGGAGGAGCAACCGGCTGACGTGGCTGCCCGCAACGAATTTCTTGTGCCAATTCGAGCAGGAATAATTCGGGTAACTTCCTCTTCTCGGCAACAGACTTTATTTCAAGAGCAAACGCTTCATCGCAAGGGCATCTCACAAGACGCGCGCAGTCGAGATGAGCGTGTGCCATGTTCCGCTGAAACGGAGTGAGGCAGTCGAGGATGTCGTCAATTTCTTGATAGCCATCGGGCGCTGGGCCGCCTCTATGCCAGGCGTGGCAGGCTTTGAACCAACCGCGCTCGTCAGAAGCCGTCAGAGTTCGTATGAAGTCGCGCATCGCCACGCTGGCACGAATCGGTTTTCCCGTGTCGGGATGTCTTGGCAGCGTTCGCCAGGCTTCGATGATTTCTCTGAAAGTCATCGCTCACTCTTCTTGTGCGGCGAGATGATTTCGAAGGTCGGCATGGCTGACGCCAACTCTTTGAAGGTGCGAGTCAGCCTGCACTGCCCGCTCCAGGCTCCGCCCGTTTCGCCCGGCGCTAGCTTGACCTCGCCTCTCTCTTTCCCCCACTCGAAACGCACCGTCGCGCCACTGAGTTCTTTCGCCCCCGTTTCTAACGTCAGCATCGCCTCGCCTCCCACGATCTCCTCTAACACGGCGATGACGGGCCGGTCGGGCAGAGTAAAGACCCGTGACCTCCCTACAGGTCGAGGCGGCGGCTCATCCGGTAGCTCAGCAGCGTAAGCGAAAGTCGGTGACGACTCTTCCCCGGCCTCGACGACGACGGGTTGCAATCGTTCGCTTTCCGCCATCGTCAGGTGGCAGACCCCCGACAGGGAGACATCCAAGAACCAAATCTCCCCGTCCCTGTCGGTTGATCCTTCTAGAGCAAGCTCATCTCCGCGCTCGGACTTCGCAGAGAGACTCACGAACAGCCCTTCCATGTCGCCGGGGCGGACTCGTTCGGTAACCTTGAGGCTGGCGAGATAATGCCGGGCTGCGAATTGCACGTTGGGGTTGGGGTCAAATTGCGCTTCCAGACACGCCTCGCGTACTCCGGCCAATATCTCCGTCGGGGCATCCCTTTCCATGTGATATGGAATGATCCGGAAATGCAGGTCGCAGAGGGTTGACCCTTTTTTCCGCTTCGGAACGATCTCGATGGCCGCCAACTCGCCTTCGACGTATGCGCCCTCGCTCGAATTAAAACGAAGGTCTTTGAGCATACGGCTAACGTCCCGCCGGATTTTTTTCAGCGCAAGCTCGTTCATTCCTGTCCCTCTTCCTCTTCTCCCAAGCGCGTTGAATCGTTAAATGTTCTCTAAGACGTGTAGCCCTTCGTAAAAATAAACTTTACTGAGCTTACGCTGCCGTCCGGTCGGGTGCTGCGTCCCGCACAGCGGACAGCAATCGTGAGGCTCCGAACAGCTCGTCTGATCGCAATGCTCCTGAACGTAAATGTTTCTACACCGATTCGCGGTCTGCCTTCGCACCTCAGCCGTCGGCTCAGGAGGATGCCCGGCACAAGCCCACACCCACAGTGGGCAGAACCCTCCGGCTTCTCCTTGCAGGATGAGCCAGCGTTGCGCGGCGACGCGAGCGTGTCTGGGGTCTAACTGCCGCTTGTCGCATCCCTTACTCGGACAGAACGAGTAAATCGTCCAATGTGCGCACGAGTCACAATAGCGGCGGGCGATTTTTACCAGAGCCACCCTTCCCGGCCTCTCCCCGGAGTGCCAGAGCAGGTCGTAGAGCATCCCTGATGGGAAGCTGCCCCACCTCGACTTGAACTCTCCGTTGAAGCCTTTCACGGCGCGATCCGCGAAGTGCCAGAGCGGCATCTCAAGAGGATTCCAATGTGAGAGGTGATGTTGTTGGAGGAAGCACGTTATGAATTTGCTCGCGGCGTTCCCTCTCAGGTTCTCAATATTCTGTAGTGTCGTTCCCGGAGGTGACACGCGGAGAAAACATTGGCAGCGCAGTTCGGGGTGGGAAGCCGTGAAGAGGTTGAAAATCCGCGTGGCCCAATAACCGGGGTCTTCGTAGGGGAACCCGATAACGGACTCGTTCAGCCACGTGAGGCAGGAGTTAGTGCAGACGGACATCACGGCGCGCAGGCACGCGCTCGCCTCAGGCAAGGCGCTCTCCCACCTAATGCCGGACTTGTTCAAATCAGGGCGGGGCCAGCCGAGAAGGTAGGCGATGACGATTTCCGGGGCGCGAGCGGGCTGTTCGCGGGGATCAGGTATCTTTTCACGCAGGAGTTTCATGATTTCTTCAATAACTTCGGTCGGGGGCGGCCACGAAGCCGCGACCACCGCCAGCGTCACCAGCACCGCACGCTCGGCCCGATCAGGGCAGTCGAACTCATTCTCGTCCAGAAAAGTCATGAACTCGTTCGTAGTCACGAAGAAATCCTGATTAACCAGAGGACTCGTGCTGTTCCATTCCTTCTCGCGCCGTGCCTTATCAACAGCAGGCTTTATGGCATCGAGATTGTGGGTACACATAGGTGATTAACTCCGCGAATCAGACACCCAACCTAACAGTAATGGCGTCAGTCGCCCGGAGGAAGAGCGAAATCAGAACCCATGCCGATGTCGAAGCCGAAAAGATTCAGGTCTTTATTCAACCTGTAAAATCGCTGATAGCTGTAGCGGAAGGAGGCCAGGAAGGTCGTCCGGCGATGCCCTGCGATGAAGAATTTTGTATCCAGTTGAATACCAGCGTCGAAATTCTCGAAATCCCTGAGGCCCTTCATCGCTACGTCGTGCTTGAAGGGGGCTATCAGGTGAACGAACGCCCAGCGCACCCCCATCTTTTTCTCGGGCAAGCCCGGTTCCGATTCTTCGTCGAGAATCCGATAAAGCAAGTTAAAATTGGTTCGATATTGTGAATGGCTTTGCGAGGCGTCACCCGTAACTCTGGCTTTAAAAATAGTCGGCTGGAGTGTCAGGTCAACTCTCCCGAGACCCCTCAGGGACGACCCGATGAAAAAATCCTGCTTCTTGATATCAACAGTCCCGAACCTCTCTTTGTCGAAGACCACGCCGCTGAATAAATGCAGACCGCGCGGTCTGAAACGCTCCCCGTAAACCGGGTCTAGAAATGGTAAGGGCCTGAATAGCTGATACGTGAAGGTTACCGCGAAAATCTGCCGATTCCTTTCAGGCGGGTTGGTGATGTCGGGATTGATGTCTTGATAGACGTATGTGGATTCGAGGATAACCTTGTCCGGGCCGACAAAACGTGAGACGGCTGCGTTGGCTTCGAAGTGATTGAGATGCTCTTTATTGCCGGGAAAGAATTCGATGAGACCCCTTCTTTCCGACCTTTTATACAGTCCCCTCAGATAGAGATCGAAGTAGGGTGACGCATCGAACGGTTTTTCGACCGCTACGCCAATCTCTCTGAGGCGAAAGTCGTTGAATTCACCCGGCCTGAAAAAGTTAGTGACTTGGGAGTCGTCTATTTCTCGATGAGTGTGGAAGATGTCCAGCACGGGCCAGTGGTGATTGCGGAATCTAATTCGGTTAAAGGTCTCGAATTGTCGCTTCGGCCTGATAAGTCTCGTTAGCTCGTCCTCGGATAAGGGTCTGTTCAACCTCTGCCTGCTGGCAACAAAGAGAGCTTCCGAAGTGAACGACCGGACATCGTCAACTCTCTCAAAGTCACGGGTTGATCTGGCGGCTCGATTGAATGTGCTGAAAAACATGACGGGTCTTTCGACTGCGGGCTTCCCGTCGGTTTGATCCGACTTATAAAGAAGCGGTATGCCGTCCTCCTGGTAAAGAGCGACCAGCCCTCTTTCGATTCGCATCCGGAGTTGGTCATAACCCCGATTCCATCGCGTGCCCGCTTGAAGCTGCCTGAGCTTCCTGGAGGCTTCCATGTAATGTCGTTCCGCCTGTGGGAACAGAGGCCGTTGGGGGCCCCTGAAATTTCGGAGATAATCGGCGTAGAGCAACTCGTATTCGGGCTCGGCGTCTTCGGCCTCGATGGCTTTCTGGTAGTGAGACTCCGCACGACTATCTCCAACTCGTTTCATCAACTCGGCTATAACACAATTGGTATACGCGTCCTGCGGTGCGGGGGGACCGGTCAAGTCGCGTATCTCCTTCCGAATAGCCTTCAGGCTCTTGTTTGTTAAGCGAGTATCATTGACGCACATCGGGGGAGAGGGCGGCGGGCTATTCTTAGCGCCCTGGGCAAAAGCCACTGGCGCGGCTGCGATGGAAAACAACAGTGTGATGGTCGCCAGCTTTTTCATGGCGTGCGTCTTCCGACAAGACCTGCGCTAACTTTGAAGGTGCCCGCTGCCGGCTGAAGCATTCCCTTGCGACTATCCCCGCCCACTGAGCCGGCGGGACGGGCGCAATTCTATGGCTCCTCTTACTTATAAATGCGCCGACAGCGCTCGAAATGCGCCATCCGTTTGCAAATAATTTCCAGGAGCACGAAAAATAAATAGTCCCCCGTGGTTATGCTAAAATTGCGCCATTAAGAATTGGTCAACTGGCCTACGGTGGTTTTATGGCAACACCCTCACCTCAAGAGGTTACTCAGTTGCTCCAGGATTGGAGCGACGGGGATCAGTCAGCCCTTGAGAAGTTGCTGCCTTTGGTCGAGGCCGACATGCACCGGCTCGCCCAGCGTTACATGCGGAAGGAATCACCCGATTGTGTTCTTCAAACCACGGCTTTAATCAACGAGGCATACATGCGATTAATTAAGGGGAGGAAGATGCGGTGGGAAAACCGCGCCCACTTTTTTGGAGTCTCGGCACGGTTGATGCGGCAGATTCTGGTGGATTATGGCCGCAAACAACATCGCTTGAAGCGAGGCGGCGCGGCGATCAAGGTATCGCTGGAGGAAGCGGTTGCCGTCGCACACGAGAGAGGCGAGGATGTTGTCGCACTCGACGAGGCGCTGACAAGTCTGTCGGCGATTGACCGTCGCCAGAGTCTGATCGTCGAGTTGCGATTCTTCGGCGGGCTCAGCGTGGAAGAAGTGGCCGAGGTGCTCAAGGTCGCACCGCGGACGGTCGAGCGCGAGTGGACGCTGGCGCGCGCGTGGCTCTACCGCGAGTTATCTACAGCGAGAGATGATGAAATCTGAGTGGTGGCCGAAAGTTGGACAGCTATTCCACGCCGCCCTGGAGCGTGAAGCGGATCAGCGCGCGGCCTTTCTCGAACAATCCTGTGAGGGTAATGAGTTGTTGCTCCACGAGGTTGAGTCGCTGCTCGCGGCGCATCATAAGCAGCCCCCCGATTTCCTTCAGAAACCGATAGTCATTGACGCCGTCCAACGGCTCGCCGTAAAGCAGACCGACTTAATCGCCGGTCAACAGCTCGACCATTACCAATGTATCGAGTTGCTTGGGGCTGGCGGCATGGGTGAGGTTTATTTAGCACATGATCTAAAGCTGGGGCGCAAAGTTGCGCTCAAGCTGCTCCCTGCGTTTTTTACTACGGATGACGAGTGCGTGCGCCGTCTCAAACGTGAGGCGCGCGCCGCCTCAGCTTTGAACCACCCCAACATCCTGACGATTTACGAGATTGGCGAAACCGGCTCGATGCACTATATCGCTACTGAGTTCATCGAGGGTGTGACGCTGCGACAACACATGGCGAGCTGCCAGATGAATGCTGGCAAAGCTCTCGACGTGGCTGTGCAAGTCGCGTCCGCGTTGGCGGCGGCGCACGCCGCGGGCATCGTACACCGGGACATCAAGCCGGAAAATATCATGGTCCGCCATGACGGCTACATCAAGGTCGTGGACTTCGGCCTCGCAAGGCAGACCGAACTGCAAGCGTTCGCGGCGGCTGAAGTCGCCACAGTATCCTCGGCGACGGCCGGCTCAGGAGGCGTGATGGGCACGGTCAACTACATGTCGCCAGAGCAGGCACAGGGTCAGGTGGTGGACGCGCGCACGGACATCTGGAGCCTGGGCGTCATCCTCTACGAGATGCTCACGGGGCGAGTGCCATTCAGCGGGACCACGGCTAGTTACACAGTGGCCTCGATTCTGGAAGAAGAGCCGCGGCCTTTGGAAAGCTGGGGACGCGAAACACCGCCCGGGCTTCAGCGGATTGTGAGCAGAGCGCTGTGTAAGCAAAGCGAGGGGCGTTACCAAACGGTAGAAGAGCTAGTTGCCGACTTGCATCAGCTCAAGCAACATTTAGAACTCGCCAACCAGCTGGAGCACGACGGCCTGACATGTCTCCACGAAGTACTGCCTCGCCGCGAGCCTGAATGGCATGCGGCCTTGCCCACACTAGCCTCCGCGACGCGGGCTACGGGGCCAGGTACGGCGTCCAAGATATTGCGCGGCCCGCGCCGAGTGGCTCAAAGCGCGCGCAACAAGATGGGGTTGGTAATTACTCTGGCTGTCGCCGCGACCCTATTGAGCGGACTTCAGTGGATGCGTGGTCTCTACGGTCAACTCACCCCGTCAGTCGAGATCATCAAAATCACTCGGCTCACCACGACGGGGAATGCTATCACCGCAGCCATTTCTCCTGACGGCGCGTACTTCGTTTATGTGATGGAGGACGCCGGTCGGCAGAGCCTGCGGGGGCGGCAGGTCGGCAGCGGAGCAGAGACAGACCGGCAACTCTTGCCACTTGAAGAGGTCGGTTATGTGGGTCTGTCATTCTCACCCGACGGCAAATACGTTTACTATGTTGTGAAAGAGAAGGGCGGCCCTGAAGGCGCGCTTTATCGCATACCCGCCCTCGGCGGCACGGCTAGATATTTGCACGTCGGTGACATTGAGACTCCGGTCACTTTCTCCCCGGACGGCCAGAAGATTGCGTTTGTCAGTCGTGAAGTGGATGGAGAGCAGATTCTGAAGTTCGCCGACGCCGACGGAACCAACGTCGTGAATCTCGCCGCGCGTAGATACCCGAACTTCTTTATGAATCCGGCGTGGTCGCCTGACGGCGAAACCATCGCCTGCGTGGCGGGGAGCTACCTCGACGGCTTTTTTATGACCGTCGTTAACGTGCGGGTGAGCGACGGTGTTGAGAAGCCTTTAACGCCGCAGAGGTGGTGGTCGGTGCGACGCCTGGCGTGGCGGTCTAACGGCCGCGGGTTATTCCTGATGGCGACGGATCAGGCGGCTGGGCTGCCGTCCTACATCGCACACATCACTTATCCCGGCGGGGAGGTGCAAAAGATTACCAGGGACTTGAACGACTATCGGGAGTTGAGTGTGACGGCGGGCGGGGACTTCCTGATCGCCGTGCAATCGACGCAGACTTCAGACTTTTGGGTTACGCCGGTCGGCGATGCCACACACACGAGACTGATTACGCAGACGAAATATGATCAGTTGTCAGGGATGGCCTGGACGCCTGACGGCAGGATCGTACACGCCTTACGCCGGGCGGGCGAGAACTGGAACATCTGGAGCATCAATGCGGACGGGAGCCGGAGCGTGCAGTTGACCGAAGCCGCGGGAAATAACCTTGACCCGGCCGTTTCGCCGGACGGGCGTTACGTCGTCTTCGGCTCGACCCGCTCGGGGTCGTCAAACATTTGGAGGGTAGATATTGACGGCGGCAACCCGCGGCGATTGACCAGTGGCCCGAGTGAGTGGTGGCCGAGCATTTCGCCGGATGGCGGCTGGGTGATCTATGCGTCCTTCGCAAGCGGCCAGCCGACACTGTGGAAGGTCTCTATTAACGGCGGCGCACCTGTGCAACTGAGTGAACGCTTCTCGATGCTCCCGGTCGTCTCGCCAGGCGGGAATCTAATCGCCTGCTATCTCCAGGACGATCGCTCAAAGTTCGAACTCAAGATGGCCGTCATGGGGATGGAGGGTGGGGAGTTGGCCGCTACCTTCGCCGCACCTGGCGGTAAGTTACAACCACTTCAATGGACTTCAGACGGGCAGGCTCTGATATATATTCACGAACGGAATGGCGTTTCAAACATCTGGACTCAGCCAGTCGCCGGCGGGCCGCCGAAGCCGCTTACCGACTTCACCTCGGGGCACATCTTCAGTTTCGCGGTGTCACCCGACAACAAACAGCTTGCTCTGGCGCGCGGGTCTGTAGCCAGTGACGTTGTTTTAATCCAGCTCCACTGAACGCACGGAGCAGGAATCTGGAGACCGGGAGATGCTTAAAATTGCGTGCGCCGCCTGACTCCCAGGCTCCGATTCCTGCTCTCGGTTCTAGCGCTTGATTCCTCTTTCCGCAGCCAATGGAGACACGGTCAGTTGACGAGCTTGATGCTGTCAATTGCTAACGCGCTGTTTCGTGCCTCGGACCCTAATAGCGGCGTGGCCTTTCTGACGCTAAAAGTGAGAAATCCCGACTTCCCCGCATACTGGGCCAAGTTGACCTCATAAGTCTTCCAGCCGGACGACAGTTTAAACCCCCCAACGTCGCGAACTACCCCAGGGCCGGGTTCGCCCGCACCGCCAGGCTGTAGCTGGTCGCGGTTGAAGAAGGCCACCGGAATCACTTGGCCGGTTTCGTTGATGGTGAGATAGACAGCTGCCGTGTCATTGGTCGCGGGGCCGGTGTTGAACTCGTCGGTGAGAAAATCCAGATCGACGCGTAGCTTGGCGCCGGACACGGTGATGGCAAAGCTCTCCTGAATAAGCAGAGATTGACGGAGGCGATATACGTCGCGCACGGTGTTGACGATAGCGAAGAAATTACCATCCGTCGGAGTGAGGGTGAGCCGACTGTTCCTCTCATAGTCCTCGGTCCCTGACATGCCGACCTCGTAGCTCTGTGTGCCCAACGTGCTGACGACCTCGCTTATCGGAGGCGGCGGAGGCGGCCCGCCACCCGGTGATAACTGATCGAGCGGAGTGAAGCCCGCAAAAGCGCCAGATTCGAAACTAGAGTTTGTCGGAGCCGACTGTGACGATGCGCCATTCGACGTTTGCGCCCACAGGCTATTCGCCGTCAGGCCGTGGGTGATAAAAGCCAGTAGCGCGAACATCAGTATAGGTTGACGTGCGAGTTGCTTCATTTCGTTCCTTCCTTTCAACGGTTGTTTAGGGCCAGACCATGTGCGCTCCGCTTCGGCTACTTTTCACGTCTTGAGCACGAGGCGAAGGGGAAGGCGCGGAACTTGGCTGGCGCTGATACACCGGGCAGTAAAAAGATGCCTGGCGCCGAATGACTGCCCCTCAACCTCTTTCAAATCTTGGGTAATGGCGGGAGGGCGGCGTGCGGCCACAGGCCACTACCTACTGATTAGTTAGAGTCGTCGTTGAGAAGCCCACGGCTTATCGGTGATCGAAGACCTTTAATCGAATGTAGTGGTTGTCCCCCGAAAGGGGGCGCACGTTGAGGCATGGGGGGTAGCGAGATGCAAAGCAAAGGTGTGTTCTCCCTCGGTATCGTCGGCAACGCGACCGTAGACTGTTACTTGCCACAGGCCACAATCAAGCGCAGTAACGGCAAGGTCGAGGTGAAGTGTGGCGCTCAAGAGTACGAGTTCCACCCGCGGGAATCGGCGAGCCCCGGCGCGAAAGTGAACGTCGCCGCCCTGCCACCGGAGTTACTGGCTCAAGGGCAGAAGACCGCCTACGGCGGAGGCGCATTCAACTCTTACGCCGCTTTCAGGTTGATCGCTCCCGAAACCCGAGTGCTCTATTTCGATACCTGCTCAACCGATAAAGGACTTGAGGCCCAACTGAACAGCGCCACGACCGAGGTCTTTTTCGGCGGCTTACATCCCATCCCGACCAGTGCCGTTCTCGGCGAGCGGGGCGACAAAATTATTTTCAAATACCCTCTTGTCATCGGCCCGGACATGCAGGTCTCCGCAGCGTATTTGGATCGCCTGGCCGGGTGTGACGCTATACTCGCCAACAGTGCCAAAGACATCCGGCTCATGTCGCACCTGGCCTCCCGCGCGTCGCGCAGCCAACTCCGTATTTACGTGGTGCTGACGGGATCGCTGCCGCCGGACTTCGTCAATGAGACGGTCTTGCCTGCGGCCAGCTACCTCTTTATCAGTTGGGATGATGTGATGTTTATCGGCGGCGTGCATGTGAGGAAGACAGTTGATAACGCGCTGCATATCCTCAACTGTCTTCGCGACCGTGCGAGAGCCGCGATGATCTTTCTTACCCTGGGCAGCGACGGCGTTGTGATCTCGCAGGCGGATCGCGCGACTGTCACGCACGTCTATCTCAACCCTCAAGCACGTCTCTCGGCGGAGATGAAAGCTCTGGTCGCGGGCCACCCGACGCATGTTTGTGGATGTGGTGACGCGTTCGCCGCAGGAGCCTTCGCCGACTTGGAGACTCAGCAATCTTTGCTCGTCAAGAAAGGCAATGATTATCCGCAGGAGGTGAGGGCTGCCCTCAGTGGTTGCGCTGCCGCTCTGCGCTGGCTCGGATATGATGGACGTGTGAGCGAAGAAGAATTCATGGTTTCATCCTATTTGATCGACGGCGTATGAGCGATGATCCCAGTGTAGCAAGTGTACGGATAAAGTCTACTTTGCGACGAGGGTAATTTCAGAACAGCGTCCCTTTTTGGACGCCTTCTGACTTTTGGGACAGTTTTTTATAAACCCGACGCTAGGTCGTAGCTCGTAAAGTTATATTTATCGACAACTTAGCAGCCATAGTATGCCGCATACTTTTTGGAAACCCCCACTCTTGAAGTGTAAGTGAAGTCCCGGCGGTCAACCGGCGTATAAATTTTCAGCCCCTGAGTTACACAACTCAGGGGCCGAAAATTTTCTGGGCGCGGCGGATTTCCCGAGATTTATTGGGGAAATCAAAAATGTGTCTGGTTTATGAAAAATCTTACAAAAAATCTTGCAATGTCTCGGAAAGTATGTATAATGACCGTCCCCCATACGGAAGGGCTTGCTCCCTTGTAACTCACATCTTGCCGTTTGCCGAGACTCAATTTTGATTCGGCATCTGGTTGTACGATAAACAAAAAATTCAAGACCTCGCGCTTCGGCGGAGAGTTGCGGATTCTTCACCCGTAATCAACTTTGCAGGTATCTCTGTGTAGTCGCACCGATTTCAACAAGGGCCTCGCCTCGCGGTCGGGCTCCTTTCTCACCCAAACCTAATAACCCTTACTAAGGAGAAGATGTGAAGAAATTTTTTGCGTTGCTTTTCGTTATCGCCCTGGGCGCTTCGATGATTGTGCCGGGGCTCGTTCATGGTCAGAAGTTAAGTAAGTCCGAAAAACTGGCGAGGGCCGAAGCGGCCAGCCTCCGTCGCCTTCAGAAGAAGCTCGCCGGGAAGGGCATCGCCACCAACGACGTGAAGACGCTGCGCGTTTTCGAGGACAGCAATAAGGCGGAGCGCGTACACACTCACGTGCAGCAGACGCACAACGGCGTCCCCGTCTTCGGCGGCCAGGCCATCATCCACCTCAACTCGGCCGACGAGACCGAGTTCCGCGCGGCGACCGACAGCCTGGTCGAGGGCATCGCCGTCAACACGACCCCCAACCTGACGGCCGACGACGCCGTCGCCTCGGCCAAGGGCAAGTACAAAGAGAAGAAGGGCTGCGACACCTGCCTGACGGGAACCCCCAAGGCCGACCTCTGGGTCCTGCGCCACGAGGGAGTTGACCACCTCGTCTACCGCGTCCAGCTCGCGCGCCTCGACGGCTCGAAAGAGACCTCCGAGCCCCTCTATTTCATTGACGCGCACACGGCCGCGCTCGTCTGGAGCTACGACAACCTGCAAACGCAGAGCGCCACGGGCACAGGCTCCTCGCTCTACAGCGGCACGCAGTCCATCAATACTTTCAAGTCCGGCGCGAACTACTACATGGAAGACCACTCGCGCCTGCTCGGCACCTACGACAACCGCAACTCGGCGAAGATCACGCAGATGGGTATCGTCAACTACGGTTCGATCTACCACTACACCGACGCCGACAACATCTGGAACAGCACGACGCAGCGCGCGGGCGTTGACGCCCACTTCGGCGCGTCGAAGGTCTACGACTACTTCCTCAACGTCCACGGGCGCATGGGCATTGACGGCGCGGGCGGCCCGCGCACGATCAATTCCATCAACGGCACGACCACGATGACCGCCTCCATCGTCCACTTTGGCAAGAGCTACAACAACGCCTTCTGGAGCAACAGCCGGAACCAGATGTTCTACGGCGACGGCGACGGTTCGCAGTTTGGGCCGCTCGTCACGCTCGACATCTGCGGCCACGAGATGCAGCACGGCATCACCTCGCGCACGGCGGGCCTGGTCTACCAGGGCGAGTCGGGCGCGCTCAACGAGTCCTGGTCTGATGTCTTCGGCGCGATGGTTGAGCTTTACGCCGAGGGCGGGGTGGAGACGACGAACACCTGGAGGATCGGCGAGGACGCCTACACGCCGGCCACCGCGGGCGACGCCCTGCGCTACATGGACACGCCGCACAGCGCCGGCAACTACGGCTACACAGCGAACGATGACCCGGACCACTACTCGGAGCGCTACACGGGCACGGGTGACAGCGGCGGCGTCCACATCAACTCGGGCATCGCCAACCACGTCTTCTACCTCGTCGCCCACGGCGGCAACCACGCGCACATCTCCGGGCCTTTCGTGGCGGGCATCGGCACTGACAAGGGCGCGAAGATTTGGTACAAAGCGATCACCACCTACATGACTTCCTCGACCAACTTCGCGGGCGCTCGCACGGCGACCCTGAACGCGGCCACGGACCTCTACGGCGCGGGCAGCGCCGAGTACAACGCGGTGGCGAACGCCTGGTCCGCCTGCGGCGTGTTCTAAACACTAAAGCCCTGGCCTGAAGGCAAGGGTGATAAAAAGGGTGCGACGCGTGACTCACGCGTCGCACCCTCTTTTTTATAGGTCCGCTATCTCTGCGAATCCGTGAGAATGGCGCAGAGCGTTGTAAGGTCGATGTTGCCGCCGGAGACTACGCAGACGACTTTACCTGTTCCGCCCATACCTTCGAGGGCGCAGGCCACGGGGCAAGCCCCCGCGCCTTCGGCGATGACGCGGTTCCGCTCGGCGAGGAGCCGCAGCGCGCCAGCGACCTGTTCAAGGCTGATGACGAGTGAGCCATCGAGCAAGGCGCGCGCACGCTCGAACATGGAAGGGAAGACGCCTCGGCCGCCGATGCCGTCCACGAAGGATGGCTGGTAGACGACCTCACGCGGCTTGCCCGCTTCGAGCGAAGCGGCGAGGGGCGCGGCCGTGTTGACCTCGGCCGCGTATATCTTGCACGCGGGCCTCAGCTCTCGCACCGCCGCCGCGATCCCGCAGGCGAGCCCGCCGCCGCCCCAGGGGATGATGATGGTTTCCACGTCGGGGAGGTCTTCGAGGATTTCGAGGGCGATTGTTCCGTTGCCGGCCATCACGTCAAGGTCGTCGAAGGCGTGTATGAAATGTGCGTTGATGCCCGCGTAGGCGCGGCTCTCGAAGACTCCCCACCACTCCTCGAACGGGACCTTGATGACGCGGCCGCCGAGCCGCTCGATGGCTTTGATTTTAGTCTCGGGCGCGGTCAACGGCGCGACGACCGTGCAGGGAACGCCGAGTTCTCGCGCGCGCCACGCGACGCCCTGCGCCATGTTGCCGGCCGACGCGGTGAGCACCCCTTTGGCCAGGGCCTCGCGCCTCATGCGCCCCATAGCGTTCGACGCGCCGCGTATCTTAAACGAGCCGATGGGCTGTAGATTCTCCAGCTTGAGGTAGATCTCGGCGGGCGCGTCTGGGACGCCTAGCCGGACGAGCGGCGTCCGTATCGCCGCCCCGCTGATGGTGCGGCGCGCTTCCTCTATGGCGGCGAGCGTTGGCATCATCAGCAGTTTCCTTTCGTCTTCCGCAGCATCAGAAATTCACCCAGGCGCCCGCGCCCGTCTCTTTACATTTACTGTACAGATACTCTGCGGCCGCGAGGTCTTCGACGGCCAGCCCCAAAGACTTGAACAGCGTGATCTCGTCCTGCGAGGTCCGACCCGGCTGAGTCCCTTTGAGGACTTCTCCCAACTCGGCCCGGATGTGGCTCGGCCCTATCGCTCCGTCGCGCACGGCGAGCAGGTAGTCGCCGGCTTCGTTGACTGCCGATTCGACCCTGTCCACGAAGAGACTCGACGCGGCCACCAAGCCCGCGTCCAGCTCGCGCGTGTTCGGCGTGCAAGCCCCGACCGCGTTCAAGTGCGCGCCCTCCGAAACCCATTCGCGTCGCACGCACGCCTCCGCAGAGTTCGTCGCCGTCACTATCAAATCCGCCCCGCGCAGCGCGGCTTCGATTGTCTCGACCGGCTCGACCGGGAACGCGTACTTCCCGCTCAGCTCTCCGGCGAGTCGGCTTGCGCTCTCGACGCTGCGGCTCGCCACGCGGCATCGCCTGATACGGCGGACGTGAGACAGCGCCTCGATGTGCGCGCGAGCCTGCACGCCCGCGCCGATGATTGCCAGGTCGCCCGCGTCCTCGCGTGCGAGCGCGCGTGTCGCGACGCCCGAGACGGCCGCGGTGCGCACGGCCGTCACCGCCGATGCGTTGACGACCGCCAGCAGCTCGCCCGACTCCGCGCTGAAGAGTAGGACGGCCCCCTGGTGCGAGTCTTTTCCTCGCGCCGCATTTCCGGGGAATACGCAAATGGCCTTCAGGCCGAAAGCCTGGCGTGCGCCCGAAGAGTAAGAAGGCATGAGTCCCATGACCCCCGCGGCGTCGGGCGGGCGGACGATAGTTCGCAGCGGCTGATGAAACAACCCTTCGGCAAGCGAGACGAGCGTCTCCTGCATGAGCGCGATGCACTCCCCCATCGGGAGGAGCGCGGCGACTTCGTCGTGGCTGAGAAGCAGGACGTTCATAGATGAATGCGGTAGAAAGTAGAAGCGGTCGGGCGCAGTTGTCAAGAAGCGCCTTTGTCCATCATACCAGGACGGGCGATGTGTTGTGGCAGTGTCAGGTGGCTACGGTCCAACCCACTGGCCCGCGCGGGAACTTATCTCTTGCGCGCGGTGTCCCATGAGTGTACTATCTGCCCGCATTTATGAAGTGTGGACCGACAAGGGGTGCTTGATGCTTGTTGAGTGTGTGGCGCGCCCGGAGCTTAGAGAGCCTGTCCTGGGTCTGATCCGCAGGGTCTCGACCGAGCACGAGGGCGGCGAATTCGCAATCCCTATGGCCGAGCTGTTCGAGGCTTTCGGGTTGACGTTGAAAAAGTCTGAGTGGAAGAAACTGCACGGGCGCGGCCTCGTGCGGTTCGTCCCGCGCGGCCCCTCGCACGGGGAGTTCTCCAACGAGGGTGGCGAGCAGGAGCTGGCGACGGGCGAGGGCCTGACGCTGGTCGTGCCAGCGACGCTGGCAGGTACTTACGTCACCACGCGGACCTCTCTGACGCTGAAGTTCGAGGAGGGCTCGGCGCTGCGCGGCTGCAAACGCATCTTCGTCCTGATCTGCCAGGACATCATCAAGATTGACGCCGACGAGCACAAGCTGTACATAGATTTGCCGGGCGAAAAGTACGACCTCTGTTTTGTCTTCTGAATGTCACTCGACTGGGAGCCGCATGACAGCAGCACGCACCAGGATCACGTCATCGCTCACGTCCTCGGCGCGACCGTCCTGGGCTACTTCGTGTTCGACCAGGCCGCGCACCTGTCGCTGGACATAGGGTTCATCTGGACGGTCTACGCCGACGGCGAGATGGGGCTCGTCCCGCAGACGATGGCCCTCTCCGAGCTTGAAATTGACGCCGACGCAAGGGAGGAGTTGCGGGCGGACGTGTGGGCCCTGCAAAGTGGGCCAGAACCCAGGGGGCTCAGGCGCGTCACACGCGCGCCGGACGACTGCCTCATTACGGAAGTCGGCTTCCACGCGAGCGGCGACCGCCGCCGCCTAACGATTACGGGCGAAGGATCGAGCCTCGTAATAGACACCTCGCTTCTGACGGGCGAAATTCACATCGCTGTCGTACAGAACGAAAGCGACCTCGCATGACATAATCGCTTTCGCTCAAGCTCAATCAGAAGAGAACTACGGGAGGGACCAGGGGATGCTTCCACAGAAGCATGGGGATTTGTCTTTCAGAGAGAAACACATCTTCACGTTTGCTTTGTCAGAAGAAACGACCGAGCCGGACGACACGGGGGACGCGCCGCTCGACGATGCGGCCCGCGGCGAGCGTGAGTACGTGCGGCAACGTTTGCGTGAAGAGTTGCAGCGTGAGCCGACCGAGAGTGAGTTGGACGAATGGCTGCGCCAACACACTGAAGGGTACTAAGCGGGCATCGGCAGGGACGGTTCGCGCTCGGGAAATTTCAACCACTTAGGCTATCGTCAGGAGGGTTGATATGGCGAAGAGAGAACCGGTTGATTACCGTGCCAGAATCGCAGACGATTCCGGCGTAGTCCGCGGAAAGATTCCGTCCCCGCTCGTGCGGGAGATGGGCGCGCGCCCCGGCGATTACATGATCTTCAGCCTGGATAGTTCGGGGAAGGTCACGGTCAAAGTCTCGCGCTCGAAAGGCGGGTCTAAGAAGGCCGGGCGCGGCGGTAAAAAATCAGGCGGATAAGCCAAGACTAATACACCCTCGCCTCACGCCAGCGGAAAAAGTTGCGCTGCGCGGACGTTCGGTTGGCAAGTCCGCCGCGCCTTAACCTCTTGTGCGCCCCGCCGGCCGCCCCAGACAGCGGCCCGGCGGCAGGCCGCAGACTGCGTAAAAACGGGCGACGCGGCGGGACTACTAATGTCCCCGCCGCGTCGCCCTTTCCTACCTGCCGGACTCTCCCAAAGGTCAGCCGGCGGAAACGATGACTTGATTGTCCACGGAGCGCACGCCTTTGACCGCCTTGACCATGCGCTCGACCTGACTCTTGAGGGCCGGCGTCTCAACCGTGCCGATCAGTGTGACCTTGCCGTCGAGCACTGTGGCCGTGACGCCGAGTGTGGAGAGGTCCGCGTTCTCCGCCATCCTCTTGTCTATCTCGGATTGAATCGCCGCGTCGTTTGTGCCATTGGTCCCGGCGGTTGACGCGGGCGGCGCGGCCGCGGGGGCCGGTTGTTCGATGATGATGGGCGGCTGCGTGGTCGTCGTCGCCGGCTGCTGGATGATGATAGGCGTTTGCGGCTGCGGGGCCTGTTCGATGATGACGGGCTGCTGGGCCGGCGTCGGGGCCGAGCTGGCGCGCACGTTGGCGTTGACTTCCGTCACGGTGTCCTGCTGCCTGTTCAAGATGAATAGAAAGAGGAGCGTGACCAGGGCCACGGACCCTATGACGATCACGGCGACCACGCTGCCCGGAATACCGCGGCGCACGGGCTCGCGCGCCACCACCGTGCGCACCACCTCGCGGCGCGCCTCCGGCGTCGTCTCAATCACCACCCTGCTTCTTTTAACCTGCTCTTCGTCGTAAGCCATTGCTTCAATCTCCTGCATACTAAAAAATAATCCTCACCCAATCAACACGCGCTTCAGCAACTATTATTCCGCGGCCCGCCGAAAAGACAGACCTGAAGCACGAAGCCGAAACGCTCAAGTTTTCGAGGAATCGGCCCGGCCTGCGCCTCCGTGGATTGCATCATCTTGACTAGCGACCGTATGCAATGAAAACAGGAGTCAGGGGTCAGAAGTCAAGAGCGCTGTTGACCTGTTCGCCTGCGGCTCTCATAATCCGAGGCATGAGGACGGCTATTATTCATCACCCGATTTTTAAGGAGCACGAGACGGGGGAGCATCACCCGGAGACGCCTGAGCGTTACACGGCCATCATGGATGCCTTGCGCGGCGATCAGGAGTTGTGGCCCAGTTTGTTGGAGTTGCAGCCCACGCCCGCGCCGCGCGGGGCTGTCCAGGCTTGCCACACGCCACAGCACTACAAAACAATCGAGCGCGTGGTGAGCGAAGGCACTAGGTTTCTGGACGCGGATACGGTCGTCTCGATGCGTTCGCTGGACGCGGCGCTCAACGCGGCAGGCGGCGTGTGCAGGGCCGTGGACGCGTTGATGCAGGGCGAGGCCGACAATGCCTTTCTGCCCGTGCGGCCGCCGGGGCACCACGCCACGCCCGAGCGCGCGATGGGCTTCTGCCTCTTCAACAACGTCGCCATCGGCGCGCGCTACGCGCAGACGCAGTACCCCGAAATCGAGCGCGTGGCGGTCGTAGACTGGGACGTACACCACGGCAACGGGACGCAGGGAATTTTTTACGACGACCCGACAGTCTTCTTCTTCTCGATGCACCAGTACCCGTGGTATCCGGGCACGGGCGCGCGAGGCGAGACTGGGCTTGGGCGCGGGCGCGGCTACACGCTCAACGTCCCCGTGCGCGCCGCGACGCGCGCCGCCGACCAGCGCCACGCCTTCGACGCCGCGCTCGAAGAGATCGGCGCGAAATTCAGCCCCGACCTCATCTTCATCTCCGCAGGCTTCGACGCGCACGCGGCGGACCCTTTGGGCCAACTCCTGCTGACCGACGAAGACTTCGTGCGGATGACGAGCGCCGTCAAGCAATGGGCGGCGAGCGCCTGCCAGGGCCGCGTCATCTCCTGCCTCGAAGGCGGCTACAACCTCGACACGCTCGGCGGCACGGTGCGCTCACACGTCCGCGAGTTGATGCGGGAATAGTTCAGGGGCGGCGGGACTCGAATAAATGGCAGGGGCCAGTCCGCAAGGCTCACACCGCAGCCCCTGAGTCCTTGAATTATTCCTGTACACCGCGACGGGGCTGCGGTAAACTCCGTGATGCTCGAAAAGGCTATGGCGCGCGGTGTCGCGCCGTAGACCCTGCGAGCAATAAGCTGTCCGTCCTTCCGCGCTCGATGACCTTCAGCTTCGTGCCTAGATATACGATGAGCGCCAAGCCCTTCGACGAGAGAGGGGAGCCGCCCTTTTGACCTCGCACACGGCTTCCCGCAGGGAGATAAACATGCCAGACGTAGAGATCACCTGTGCCGAGTGCGGCTCGGCCTTCCCGTTTACCGAACGCGAGCAGGAGTATTACGCGGAGAGAAATCTGAGCCAGCCGAAGCGCTGCAAGGCGTGCCGCGACGCGCGCCGGGCCAATTTCGGCGGGGGCGGCGGCGGGCGCGGAGCCGGCGGCGACCGCCAGCGCTTCGAGATCACCTGCGACCAGTGCGGCAAGACCGACTCGGTCCCCTTCAAGCCTTCATCGGGGCGGCCCGTGCTCTGCGGCGAGTGCTTCTCGGCCGGCCGCGCGCAGTAGCCTTAGAGTAGTTAAGGGCGCGTGGATTTGGCGCGAACAAATCTGGCGCGGCCGCCGTATAGGCAATTTGACCATTCAGTCCCGACGACTTTGAAACATCCGCTACTCGACCGGGCGACGGATGCTTCGAGGCATTGGCGCTGGACTGGGTTAATGACTTTATGAGTTACGAGACCATCCAACTGGAGATGCGCGACGCCGTCGCCGTCATCACGCTCAACCGCCCCGCGGCGCTCAACGCGCTGACGGTGGAGGTTGGGCGTGAGTTCCGCGCGGCCCTCGCGGAGGCGCGCGAGCGCGGGGCGCGGGCCGTCGTGCTGACGGGGGCCGGGCGCGCCTTCTGCGCCGGCGGCGACCTGCGCGAGATGCGCCAGTTGGCTGAGAAGGAGGGGCGTATAGAGGCTTTCTTCGACGAGCCGCTGCGGATGATTCACGATTGCGTCCGGCTCATCAGAGAAACGCCTCTGCCGGTCATCGCCGCCGTCAACGGGGTGGCGACGGGAGGCGGCTGCAACTTCGCCCTCGCCTGCGACATCGTCCTCGCCGCCGAGAGCGCGCAGTTCAACCAGGCTTTCGTCAAGGTCGGACTGACGCCGGACTGCGGCGGGACTTTCATCCTCCCGCGCCTCGTCGGGTGGAAGCGCGCGGCAGAGCTTTTGATGACGGGCGACATGGTTGACGCGCGGCGGGCGGCCGAGATGGGGATGATTAACCGCGTGGTCCCGGACGCGGAGTTGATGGCGGAAGCGCTCAACCTCGCCAGTCGTTTGGCAGCGGCCCCGACCGCGGCGCTCGGTCGGATCAAGAAGATGTTGGACGCGAGCGCGGCGAACGATTTGAACGCGCAACTGGAACTGGAGCACGAGGCACAGCTCCAGTCAGGACAGACGAAAGATTTCGGAGAGGGCGTCGCAGCCTTCATCGAGAAACGGCCGCCGAAGTTCACCGGCGGGTGAAACGCTTCTCGAAAAGTTTTCCAAAGGCTGCGAGCCGCTCGGACAAAATCCGGCGGCTCATTTCTTTGAGAAGTCAGGAGACAGAAGTCAGAAGTCAGAAGGAAAAGCACGGACGGTTTCTCTTTTTTTCTGACTTCTGACTTCTGTCTCCTGACTCCTGGAGTTCGTTATGGCTTCACTAACCTACATGCAATTGCTGCGGGGCAACCGCCCGTTCAGGTGGTTGTGGTCTGGCCAGGTGGTGTCGGAGCTGGGCAACTGGTTCAACTTCATCGCCGGGCTGGGATTGATACGCTCGGTTTCGGGGGCTGCGCCTGAGGCGACCGCCATCATGCTCGTCGCGCTGCTGGTGCCGTTCGCGGTGTTCGCGCCGCTGGCGGGCGCGTTCGCAGACCGCTGGTCGCGGCGCACGGTGATGCTCGCGGCCGATCTGGCGCGCGCCGTCGTCGCGCTCGGCTACCTGCTGGTCCGTGGCCCGGAGGATTTGTGGATCGCCTACATCTGCGCGGTCACAGGTTCTCTGCTGTCGTCCTTCTTCGAGGCGGCCAAGAACGCGGCGATGCCGAACGTGGCGAGCGCGGACGGGCTGCTCGCGGGCAACGCCCTGATGTTCTCGTCGCGCTTCCTGCTGATGTCGCTCGGCGCGGCGCTCGGCGGCTGGGCGTCTGCGCGCTTCGGCTACCACACAGCCTTCGTCATCAACTCGGCCTCCTTCCTCGTCTCGGCCTACTCCGTCTGGAAGATTCCCGCGGAGTCGATGAGGGAGCGCCCCCTGGGCGAAGGGGCGAAGGGCCGCGCGAAGCGCGCGAGCTACTGGTCTGACGTGCGCGAGGGCTGGAAGTACATCGCGCGTTACCCGCTCGTCCTGGCCATCATAGGCATCAACGTGCTGTGGGCCACGGGCGGCGGCGCGTGCAATCTGGTTTACGAACGGCTGGGCGGCGTGGTCTTCGCGGGTCAGGGCGGACTCGAAGGCGACGCGGGCGTGGCCACGCTCTACGCGACCGTGGGCGCGGGCGTCTTCTTCGGGATGCTCTTCGCGCGGCGCGTGGGCTACCACGTCGAGCTGCACGGGCTGACGGCCGGGTTCATAGGCTGGATGCTACTAGCGCACGGCGTCGTCTTCGCGCTCGCGGGGCTGATGCCGAAGTTGTGGATGGCCGGGGCGCTGCTGTTTTTGTCGCGCTTCATCGTCGGCATGGAGTTCGCGGTGCAGGACACCTTGTTGCAGCGGCTCGTGCCGGATGAGCTGCGCGGGCGCGTCATCACGACCGACCGCGCGTCGGAAATCCTCGTGATGAGCTTCTCAGTCGTGCTCGCCGCGTGGTCGTTGCGCGCGATCAGTCCGCGGACGCTGACCATCATCTCGGGGCTGCTCTCGGCAAGCCCCGGCGTCATCTGGCTCGCGCTCTTCGCCACAGGCAAACTGCGTATGCCTGCGAAGGCGCAGGCCGGGGCGGGACGGAAGGAGGACGAAAGCGAGGCTCTCCTCGCCTCGGCCGGGTGAAACGGACTCGTTTCTGTCGTAAGATGCAGCGAGTCTTTTGTGGGGGCAGGGCTTACCCCTGCCCTACTTTTTCATCGCGCGATGCAGAAACAGATTGAAGGGAAACAGCGTGGGCTCTCTCGCTCGGTCGCGGGGGCGCGGCTGTGGCTGCGCCGCGTGATGCCGCGCGTGGCCCTCGCGGCCGGGTTCCTAGTAGTCCTCTGGCTCTCCTTCGGCGACACAGCTCTTTATCGTCAATCCGTCGTCGGCCCCGCGCTGCGCTTTCTCACCCTCTGCGCAGCCACGCTGACCTGCGTCTACTACGGCCTCAAGGCGCTCGTCTGGCTGAAGCGGAAACTGCTCTGGCGCGTGCGCCGCCGACTGATCGTGACGTACCTCTTCATAGGGCTGACGCCGATCATCCTGATGACGCTGCTCGGTCTGCTCTCGGCCTTCGGTGGCTCCGGGCAGGGGATGGCGCGCATCATCACGGCGCAGGTCAACGCGACCGAGCGGCAGACCACAGCGGCCGCGCGTGGCCTCGCCGAAGCCTTCAAGTCTCTGCCCGCCGCGTCGGACGACCGCGCGATTCAGAGTTGGCTAGACGACCGCGCCGCCCTGCTGCAAGCCTCTCTGCCGGGCGCGCGCGTGGCCGTCTGGCGCGGCGCGACCGGCGCGGAGGAAAACTCTGTCGGCCACACGAGCGCCGCGCAGTTCGTCAGCGCAAGCGACGACGAGAGGACGCGCGGCATTGGGGACGACACGGCGTCGGCCGGAGCGCCGCTGCCGGACTGGCTCCGCGGGCGCGCCGAGTGGGGCGGGCTCTCCTTCACGCCTGCGACGAACGCCGACGAGCGCTTCGGCTCGCCTTCGATGCGCGCCGTCGCGCGAGGCACGGCCGCAGGCGAGCGCCCGTTCGCGCTGCTGCTGACTGTGCCGGTGAGCCGCGCCCTCGTCGAGCACTACCGCGAGGCGACGGGCATCTACGTGCGGCCGTTCTTCGTCAGCGCCCCTATGAACGAGGCGAACCGCATCGTCGTCAGGTCGAACGACAGGCGCACGCGCGAGGAGTTGGAACGCCAGCGGCGCGAGGCGGGCGATTACGAAGCCAGGGTTGAGGAGATGTTCCGCCGCGACCAGTTCGGCGAACAGCCCTCTGGGAGCTTTTATCTCGTCGTTCTGCCCGTGACCGAGTGGAAGAGCGGGCAGGCGAGCAACCACTTGAGTTTTCTTTTCGACTGGTCCTGGGGGCTGGCCGGCAGGCAGTTCTGGGGCGGGAGCGAGCCGGGTGAGATGTGGCGGCAGGCGCTCAAGTACGTCGCTATCATCTTCCTCGTCCTGGAGCTGTTGGCCCTGACGGCGGCGGTCTGGATGACGCGGGCCGTGACTGGCACAGTTCATAAACTCTACCGCGCCGTCGAGTACATCAAGCGCGGCGACTTCTCGCACCGCGTCCGCGTCCGCTCGCACGACCAATTGGGCGAGCTGGCCGCGGCCTTCAACGACATGTCCGCCAACATCGAGTCGCTCCTGGAAGAGCGCGTCGAGCGCGAGCGGCTGGAGCGCGAGGTCGAGATCGCGGCGGAGGTGCAGGCGCAACTCTTCCCGCGACGTGTGCCGGAGCTTTTGACGGCCACGATCGCAGCCGAGTGCCGCGCGGCGCGCGGTGTGGCGGGTGACTATTACGACTACATAGAGATCACGCCGGGCCTCGTCGCGGTCGCGCTCGGCGACGTGTCGGGCAAGGGCATCTCGGCCTCGCTCGTGATGTCCAACCTGCAAGCCTCCTTGCGCGCGCAGACGACGATCACGGCCGAGCGGATGGAGATGGCCGCGCGCGCCCACGTCGCCGCGGGCGGCGATCACACACAGTCTGCCGCCGCAGGGGACGTGCGCGCCGCGGAGATTGACGGCGCGGTGGCGCGCAAGATGACCAACATCAATCGCCAACTGTGCCAGAGCACGGAGTCCAACCGCTTCGCCACGCTCTTCCTGGCGATCTACGAAGACCGCACGCGGCGGCTGCGCTACACCAACGCGGGCCACAACGCCCCCATCCTCGCGCGGGCGGGCGGATCAATCGAGCGGCTGACAACGGGCGGGATGTTGGCCGGGGCCTTCGATTGGGCGGACTACGAGGAGGACGCCGCCGCGCTCTCCCCTGGGGACGTGCTGCTCATCTTCTCCGACGGCATCAGCGAGGCCGAGAACGAAGAAGGCTGCGAGTACGGTGAGGAGAGATTGGCACACTTTGCCGCCACCCACCGCGGCCTGTCCGCCGACGAGCTTCGCCAGGCCGTCTTCACAGAGATAGACGCCTGGTCGGGCAAGAAAGAACGGGACGACGATCAGACGCTCGTGATTCTCAAAGTCAAGTAATCGGTTCTTAGCCCCGGCAGGGGCGACCGACAATAGCCCAGCACTTAAGCTGGGAATTGAGCCAAAAAATATTTGAGTCCCGTAGGGACGGCCGAATGTTTCGGCCGTCCCTACGGGACTCAATTTATTTTACGAACCTCTCCCCAGCACTGAAGTGCTGGGCTATTTTCAGCCGCCCCTGACGGGGCTGAAAACTCCTAGGCCGTGATGATCGTTGCGCGCAGGCCGGTCAGCTCGGAAAAATCTTTGGAATAGACTGTCTCGACTTTGCGGACACGGTTGACGGTTTCGACAAGGTCCGTGGTCGGGACGAAGCCGTCTTCGGCGTGGGCTATGGCCCAGCCCGGCAGGTGCAGGGCGACGCGCAAGAGGTCTTCGACCAGGCGCAGGTACTGTTGCTTGGTGACGACGCTCGCGCCGAGGCGGCCCGCCCCGCGCCGCTCGTGCTCCTCCCAGAAGCCGTCGCCGCCGCGCACCCACTCCTCGCGCCACGCGGAGGGCGCTCCGCGCCGCTGATCAGAGACGCCGCGCGCACGCGGCAGCCTGAGGTAGAGCAGGTCCGTGCGCTGCTCGGCGATGAAGTCCCTGGCCTCGCGGTTGTCGCTCGTGTTGCGCTGCGAGTTGTTGACGGGCGCGGGCTGCGACTCCCAGATTCTGCGGAAGACGCGCGAGAGCGGCTGTCGCAGCTCGCGCGTCTCCTCGTCGAACGAGAGCGCGTAGTCGCCGGCCGCCATGCCGCAGCTCAGCGCGAGCGCTCGCCGGGCCGGCGAGTCCAGTCCCGCTATGCCGCGGCGCACGTTGTCGAACCACCAGGCGTCAGCCTCGCCGAACCACTTGCGTAAGCCTTGGTTCGTGAGTTTGTGGCCCGGCACGTAGGCGTCTTCGAGGACCGCGGCGATGTCCTCCTCGCTCAGCCGCTCCTCGTTGTTCTCGATGAAGGCGGCCGCCTTCGTCGCGGCCCACTGTGCCAAATCGTTGGCGGCCACGCGCACGCCCCAACGCTTGAGGTAGAGGCCCAGTTCGGGCTCGCCCGCGAAGGGCAGCGAGACGGACTTGAACTTGAGCCGCCGCAGCACGCCCAACTCGAAGGCGAGCCAACCATTCGGAATGATGCCGTTGCTTTTCATCAGGAGTCAGAAGTTTGAAGTGCAGGGGCTTCTTCAGTCTCCTGCTGTTTGGCGTAAGAGTTGAGTTCGGGAATCTGCGGGAGCGCGAGGAAGGCGCGCACCACGAGCGGGTCGAATTCGAGGCCGGCCCAGGCCGTTAGGTGCTCGCGCGCCTCGCCTTCGGTGCGCGCGGGCCGAAATGGACGCGCGTCCGTCAGCGCCGCGTAGGCGTCGGCCACTCGCAGGATGCGCGCGCCGAGCGGAATCTGCTCGGCGCGCAGGGCGTCCGGGTAGCCCGCGCCGTTCCACCATTCCTGATGCCAGCGCACCAGGAGCTGCGCGGCGCGGTCGGCCCCTGCGCGCGCCGCCTCCTGCTCGCCGATGACGGGGTGGCGCGCGAGGTCAAGCCGCTCGTCTTCGGTCAGAGGCCCGGCGCGCTTGATGTAGTCGCGTTCCATGGCGACCTCGCCGAGGTCGTGCGCGAGCGCGGCCAGCTTGAGGGAGGCGCGGTCCTGCTGCGCGAGGTGAAACTGTTTCGCCACGGCGTCGGCGAGCCTGGCGATGCGCGCCGCGTGCGGGTGCGCGTAAACCTCGAACTCGTCCGAGGCCGCGGCCAGGCGCATAAACGCCTCGCCCGTGACGCGCTCGCTTTCCGCGAAATCAAGGTGAATGGACATAGCAGTGGTCAGCAGTCAGTGGTCAGTGGTCAGTTAAGAAACAGTAGAGCAATTGTGCCAGAATTTGTCTTCGGAGGTCGGAAAGGTTCTTCATTTAACTGACCACCGACCACTGACCACTGACCACTAGTTTTTCCCTTTCAATTGGTCGAGCATTCCGCGCGCTATCCTGTTCTGCGGCTCCAGCGTGAGCGCGCGCCCCAGTTCCGCTTGCGCGCGCTTGATTAAGCCCAGGTCGCTGTACAGCTCCGCGAGCATGATGCGGTAGGCGGCGTTGTTGGCGTCGAGCGCGATGGCGGCCTTGAATTCGGCCTCGGCGCTGCGGCGCAGGCGTTCGTCCTTCGCCAGCGCCTGGCCCAGGCAGGCGTGGTAGCGCGGCTGTGTCGGGTCTAGCCGAGCGGCTTCGCCAAGCTGGGCGATGGCCGACGCATTGTTGCCCTGCTGCAAGGCGGACAAGCCCTGCTGAAAAACTTCCTTGGCCCGGAACGAGGGGGTCGCGGACGTCTGCCCGCCCTCGGCCGCAGACGGGCTAAAGCTCGCGGTCCCTCCCGCGCCGGCCCCGGCGGTTGTCGGACTCTGCGCGCGCGCGGCGCGGCTCGCGGCCTCCTTCTGGAACAGCTTGGTGTCGTAACTGGCGCGCGACGAAGAGTCCTTGAGCGCCTCGTAAGCTTGCGCGACCTGCGCGAAGGCGGACTCGATGCGCGCCAGCAGCGCCGCGTCCGCTTCTTTGCGATAGCGGTCCGGGTGATAGCGCTTGGCCATCCCGTGGTATGCGCGCTTGATGTCGGCCTGGCTCGCAGAGCGGACGACGCCGAGCACTTGGTAATAGTTGTCCGCGTTGTTCAGCCGGTCGAACAGATCCTCGGGCTTGGGCTCTTCCTCGCGCTTCACCTCTGGGGGGGGCGCCTGGGGCGGCGGCGCGGCGGCCACGGTCTTCTGCTCTGGCTGTGGCTCTGGCACGGGCGTCGGCGGCGCTTTCGCTTGCGCCGATTCCAGCGCGTGAGCCCTCGACTTCTCTTCGTCGGTCAGCGCTTGCGGCCAACGCGCGCGGCGCAGGAAACCGCCGAGCGCGAGCGTGTAAGCGGCGCGCAGCGTCTCCGTTTCCGGGAGGCCGCAGATGATGATCAGGTCGCGCACGCTCAAGGGCGCGTCAACGCGCGAGAGCACGAAAGCCTCGCTCGGGGAAAGGTTGATGTCGTCGGGCACGCTGCTTTCGGGGAAAAACTTTTCGCCCTCGTCGGCGAGTCTGCCCGCGACGAAGCGTTCGGGCAGCCGGCGCGCGCTCTCGACCAGCAGCGCTTTGACGTTGACGCCGGCGCGGACCTGGCCCGCGAGGCGCACGCGCGGGTCGAATTCCCAGTGCCCGTCCGTCCACAGTAGGGCGTGGCAGAGCAGCTCCGAGACCTGGCGCTTCGTCAGCTCGTCGAGCGCCTCACGGCTCAGCACGCCCGAACTGACGAGCGCCGCGCCGGCCTCCAAATCGGAAGCGCCCGCGCTGACGCTGCCGAGCTGCGCCTCGGTCAAAAGGTTCCAGCGGCGCGCGCACTCCGCGAAACGAAAGGCGCGCAGGTTGGAGGCGGCGTACACGACCTCGCCCGCCTCGAAGTAGATGACCGCCTTGGCCCGTTCGCGCGCGAGCCGCACTGCGCCCGACAGGCTCTCGCCGGAGATTTCGCGCAACAGTTCCGCCAGCGGGGTTTTGTTTAATTGACCGGACATGCGCTCAGCTTCCCGAACGAGCCTCTGGCCTCAGTCATCACCTTTCCGCGCTCGGCTGTGGCGGGAGCCCCCTCGATCCTTAAGGCATCATAACGCACGCGCACGGCAAATGAACAGTGGTCAGTGGTCGGTGGTCAGTGGTCAGTTAAGAGAAAACGTCTTTGTCTTTAACTGACCACTGACCACCGACCACTGACCACTTTTTCTGACCCCTGCCTTTGACAGTCGCGCGGGCGGCGCATATAGTTAGCTTCAAAATTAATCCAGAGAAACCGGACAGTCTCCCGCGCGACCCGATGGGCGTGGGCGCTCCGTTGCGGACTGTTGATGAGCGAACAGATTACGGGACGTATGCCCAGCAAAGCAGCCGACGAGGACCGTGCGCCCGACGCGTGCCCTGAAGACTTCCGCGCGCTGAGCGCGGAGATCGTAGACCTGCTCTACACGCAGACGCTCTCGCCCGACGCCATCAGCACCCCGGCGCAGGTCTGCGCCGCCTTCTCCGACATGATTCTGCGCCATTGGGACTTGTGCTGCATCGTCATCTACCTGCGCGACGAGGGCGGGCAACTGCGCGAAACGGCCGTCCACACGCACGAGCACGTTGACGAGGAGAAGGCGCGGGCCGCCGGGGCGCAGTTCGCGGCGGCGGCCGAGCGCACGGGCGGCGAGGTTCAGACTTGTCTGGACGAGAACGGAGCCGGCGCGGCCGACCGCGACGAAGGGCAGTTGCGCTGCGCGCTCGAAGATGCTGGTTTGCGCGCGGGCGCGGCTGTGCCAATTCACGCGCGCGGGATGATCGTCGGGGCGCTCGTCGCCGTCAGCTTCTACCCGGAGCGGCTGCGCGCCGCGATGAACGGGCTCCGGTTCATCGCCGCGCCCGTCGTCATCGGCGTCGGCAACGCGCGCCGCGCCGAAGCCCTGCGCGACCAGAACCAGCGCATCGAACAGTTGGTTGACGAACTGAAGCAGCAGAGCTACGCGTTCGAGGAGGCCAACCGCGAGCTGCGCCGCGTGGCCCATTACCGCTCGCTCTTTCTGGCGCGGATGTCGCACGAGCTGCGCACGCCGCTGACCTCCATGCTCGGCTTCGCGGAGATCATGCTCGACCACGAGACGCTGACCGACGCGCAGCGCCGCTTCTGCGAGAAGATTCAGTCTTCGGGGCTGCAACTGCAAACGCGCCTGACGCAGCTCGTTGACCTCTCGCGGCTGGAGGCGGGGCAGTCGGAACTGTTCCTGCACGAGTTTTCGCTGCGCGGGGTGTTGCGCGAGTCGTGTACGGCGGTCGCGCGCCTCGCCGAGAAGCGCCACGTTGAGATCGTCTGCGAGCCTAAGGCCGACCTCCCCTCCATAGTCTCGGACGAAGGGAAGCTGCGCCAGGTGCTCTACAACTTCTTCGCGCACGCCATCAGCCGCAGCCCCGAAGGCGCTTCCGTCCACGTCCACGCAGAGAGCCCGACGCCGTCGCGCCTCCAGATCATCATCGAGGACGGCGGCGACAGCATTCACGACATGTCCAGCATCTTCGAGCCCGTGGACATAGACGCGCCGAGCGAGAAGGCCACCAGCATGACAGAGTTGGGACTCGCCATCGCGCGCCGCCTGATAGACGCCCTCGGCGGGACCGTGACGCTCGCCAGCCCCGAAGGGCGCGGCCTCAAAGTCATCATCGAACTCCCCGTCCGCCCCACCGAAGGAAGGTAAGAGCTGGTCAATGGTAGATGCTGAATGGACGGCTTTGTCTATTCACCATTTACCATTTACTATTTACCGTTAACAGCATGGAGCAGCCTTCAGCCCAGAACACGGCCGCGGAGATAGAGGTCCGCGATTGCGCGACCTTTGAGGAGTTCGACCGCTGCATAGAGTTGCAGCGCGAGGCGTTCGCGCTCCCAGACCTCGAAGTCACGCCGCGCCGCCACCTGATCGTCACGCGCCGCGCCGGCGGCTGGACGCTCGGCGCGTTCAGCGGCCGCGAGATGGTCGGCTTCGTCCATCACATGGTCGCCGTGACGGGCGAGGGCGAGGTCATAGGCTACTCGCACATGATGGCGGTCGCGCGCGCCTACCAGAACCACGGCGTCGGCGCGCGCCTCAAGTGGGCGCAAAGGGCGCGCGCGCTCGGCGAAGGGCAGCGGCTCATCCGGTGGACGTGGGACCCTATGCAGGCGCGCAACGCGCACTTCAACCTGAACCGCCTGGGCGTTGAGGTCCGTTCCTACGCAGTCAACTTCTACGGCACGGACTACATCACGATGCCGCGCGAGGAGACGGTGAACGGCGTGAGCCTCGACAGCGACCGGCTCTTCGCCGAGTGGAGCCTGGACTCCGCGAGGGTCGGCCGGCTCGCGGAAGGCGGTCCCGTTGACTACGCGCCAGCGCCCGCTCAGACCATCGAAATCCCCTCGGACTGGGCCACGCTCGTCCGCCAGGACAAGGCCCGCGCGCGCCGCGAGCAGTTGCGCGTCCGCGCCGAGTTCCAGGACGCATTCACCGCGGGCCTCGTCTGCGCCGGCTTCCAGCGCGACGAGACGCGCCCGCGTTATCTACTTTATGAAGTGGTGAGCGATGAGTAAAAGAAAGAGTTTTTAACTCATCATTCCGCATTCCGCATTCATCATTGCTTTTCATATGTCTTTCGCACGCTTCGACCGCTACGTTGAACGCCACGCGCGCTCCTTTACGGAGCGGCTCCAGGCGCTGTGCCGGATGCCGTCTGTGGCGGCGCGCGGGACGGGGATGCGCGCGATGGCCGAGGCGGTTGAGAAGCTGATGCAGCGCAGCGGGGCGGGCACGCGCGCCTTCAAAATCGGCAGCGGCTTTCCCGTCATCTTCGGCGAGTGCGGGGCCGGCTCGCACTGCTTCCTGGTCTACGGCCACTACGATGTCGCGCCCGTCGGCCACCTGACGAGCTGGTCTTCTGGCCCATTCGCCGCCGAGGTCAAGGATGGGAAGCTCTACGGCCGCGGCTCGGCCAACAGCAAGGGCGATCTGGTCGCGCGGCTCGCGGCCGTCGAAGCCTATCAGAAGACTTTCGGCAAGCTGCCGGTCTGCCTGCGCTTCGTCGTCGAGGGCGAGGCCGGCATCGGTAGCCCTAGCCTCTACCGCTTCGCGTCGGAGAACGTGGAACTGCTCCGCGCCGAGGGCTGCATCTGGGAGGAGGGCAACAAGGACACGCAGGAGCGCTTCGTCGTCAGCCTGGGCTTCAAGGGCATCACTTTCGTCGAGCTGCGCGTCCACGGCGCGCGCACGGACCTGCACTCGAAGTGGGGGGCGATTGTGCCAAATCCCGCGTGGCGGCTCGTGCAGGCGCTCTCCACCATCACCTCGCCCAAGGGCGTCATCACGATTGACGGCTTCTCGTCGCACGTCGCGCCGATAGAGCCCGAGGACGCCGAGTCGCTCAAAGAGATAGAGCTGGACGAGGCGGGCCTCAAGCGCGAGTTCCGCATCAACCATTGGGTGCGCGGGATGCGCGGGAGCAGCTTGGTGCGCGAGCACATCTTCGGGCCGACCTGCACCATCTGCGGGATTCAGACGGGGCACACGGAGGCCGGGCCGAAGACCGTGCTGCCCAGCTCCGCGATGGCCCGGCTCGATTTTCGTCTGGTCCCGGACCTGACGCCGGAGGGGGTCGTGCGCCTCCTGCGCGAGCACCTGGACGTGCGCGGCTTCAAGGAGGTGGAGGTGATAGAGCTTGGGAGCGCGCCCGTCATCAAGTCCTCGTCGCAGTCGGCCGTGGCGCGCGCGGCAATCGAGGCCGCGCCCGAAGTCTACGGCGCTCCGCCCGTCGTCTACCCGCTCAACCCAGCGAGCGGCCCCGTCGCCGTCATCTGCGGCGCGACCGACCCGCCGCTGCCCGTCGTCTCCTTCGGCACAGGCTACGCCGGCTCGAACCCGCACGGCCCAGACGAGAACATACGCCTCGACGACTTCCTACAGAGCGTCAAGTTCTTCGGCCGCGTCATACATCGCCTCGGCCAGCACGTTCGCCACTCGAAAAGCGGCGGCCACAAAAGCGCGACCGCGCTCGTCCTCTCCGGTGGGTAGATTTGCCGCGCGGCGGGGTTCGGTTATGATGAGGGCGTTAATCCCACAGCGAAGGGTGAGAGGGAAGTTGACTGCCAACGTCCAAGCGGTCGAGCGCGAAGTTCAGAGCCTGCGCGAGGAGATTCGCCGGCACGAGGAGCTGTACTACGTCCAGGACAACCCGGAAATCTCCGATGCCGAGTACGACGCGCTCATGGCGCGGCTACAGCAGCTCGAAACGGAGTACCCGGAGTTACTGACGCCGGACAGCCCGACGCAGCGCGTGGGCGGGCGGCCCGCCGAAGGGTTCGCGGAGTATGTACACCGCCGACCCATGCTCTCGCTCGACAACAGCTACAACATAGAAGACCTGCGCGCCTTTGACGAGCGCGCGCGAAAGCTCGCCGACGGCCGCAGCTTCGAGTACGTGGCGGAGTTGAAGATTGACGGGCTCTCTATCTCGCTCCATTACGAGGCGAGTGTGCTGGTGCGCGGCGTGACGCGCGGCGACGGGCGCGTTGGCGAGGACGTGACGCAGAACGCGCGCACGATTCGCACCGTCCCGCTGAGGCTCCGCGCGGACAACCACCCGGAGGTCGAGGTGCGAGGCGAGGCGTATCTGTCGCGCGCCGTCTTCGAGAAGATAAACGTGGAGCGCGAGGAGGAGAACCTGCCGCGCTTCGCCAACCCGCGCAACGCCGCCGCCGGCACCATCCGCCAGCTAGACCCGAAGATCGTCGCCGCCCGCCGCCTGGACATGTTCGCTTACGATATCATCGCTGGCGACCGTAAGCCTTTCGCTTCGCACTGGGAGGCGCTCGACTGGCTCGAAAGCGCGGGCTTCCGCGTCAACGAGAACCGCGCGCTCTGCCCCTCTATTGAAGAGGTCATAGAGTTCTGCAACCGCATGGAGCAGCGGCGCGACGAGCTGGGCTACGAGATTGACGGCGTGGTCGTCAAGGTCAACTCCACGGCCTTGCAGGACGAGTTCGGGGCGACGGCGAAAGCGCCGCGCTGGGCCATCGCGTACAAGTATCCGGCGCGGCAGGCCACCACGCAGGTGCTGTCCATCGTCGTCCAGGTCGGACGGACGGGCGCGCTCACGCCGGTCGCCAACCTTGAGCCGGTCGAATTGGCTGGCACAATTGTGGCTCGCGCGACGTTGCATAACGAGGACGAAATCCGCCGGCTCGACGTGAGGGAAGGCGACTGGGTGCTGATAGAGAAGAGCGGCGAGATCATCCCGAAGGTGCTGAAGGTCGTGGAATCCAAGCGCACCGGGGAGGAGAAACGCTTCCGCATGCCGAAGAAGTGCCCCGTGTGCGGCGGTGTCATCTCGCGCCCCGAGGGCGAGGTCGTCTCGCGCTGCGTGGCCGCCGACTGCCCGGCGCAGCTCAAGGCGCGGCTCTTACACTTCGCCTCGCGCCGCGCGATGCGCATAGAGGGCCTGGGCGAGCAACTTGTCGAGCAGCTCGTCGGCAAGAAGATGGTCGCGGACATCGGCGACCTCTACCATCTCAAGATGGAAGAGGTTGCGGCGCTCGAACGGATGGCGGAGAAATCTGCGTCGAATTTAATGGCACAAATCGAGGCGAGCAAGGCGCGCGATTTGTCGCAGTTGATTTATGGCCTCGGTATCCGCCACGTAGGCGAGCGCACGGCCGGGATCCTGGCGCGCCAGTTCCGCTCGCTCGAACGCCTGAGCAAGGCGACCGTCGAAGAGTTGGACGACATACACGAGATAGGCATGACGGTCGCGCAGAGTGTGCGCGACTGGTTCGACGACGCGGGCAACCTGTATTTGTGCGAGCGGCTGCGCGCGGCGGGCGTGCGTACGGAGATGGAGGGGGCCGCGGCGTCAGAGCCGGACGCGGCCTTCGCAGGCAAGCAGTTTGTGCTGACAGGGAGGCTCGAAACGTGGTCGCGCGACGAGGCGCGCTCGCTGATAGAGGCGCGCGGCGGGCGCGTCACGTCCACCGTGAGTAAGAAGACGGACTACGTCGTCGCAGGCGAAGAGGCCGGCTCGAAACTGGACAAAGCGCAGGCGCTCGGCCTGCACGTGATAGACGAAGCGACTCTCAGGGAGATGCTCGGCTAGGAAGACTACGGGAGGGAAACGATAGTGGCTGAAGATGGAAAGAAAAAACTGGAGCTGATCTACACGCTCTTTTGCGACGACGTGCGCCTGGAGGTCGGCAACAAGCTCTCCCTGATGGGCGTCTTCCAGAACATAGTGGTGCAGCAGTTGCCCGTGTCGCTGATTAAGTTCGCGGTCATCAATCACTGGCGCGGCGAGGGGGCGCACCTGTCGGAGGTGAGAATCCTGACGCCGGATCGCCAGCAGCCCGTGGTCGTCTCCCAGCCGACGCCGTTCGAGATCGCGCCCGGCGGCTTCGCAGACAACATCAGCTTCTTCGTCAACGTGACTTTCCCGGTCGCGGGCCAGTACTGGGTGCAGACGCTCGTCAACTCCTCACTCTTCGACGAGCAGCCGCTCATCGTCGCCGACGCGCAGGCGGCGCAGACGACCGAGAACTTCTCGGACGCCGTCAACTGAGCCGGCGCGCAGGTTTTCAGAGGTTGTAAATCTTCACCTTGTAATTAAGGGTGTTGGCCTTGATGCCGAGCAGGCGTGCGGCGCGGGCCTGGTTGCCGCCCGTGATGAGGAGCGCCTGCTGTATGATGCCCGACTCGAATTGGCGTACGGCGTCGTCGAGCTTGATGCCGTTCTCGATGTCGAGCCGGTTCGGCCCCTCCGGGGAGGTCAGACTGTAGAGCAGCGACTCGCGCTCCAGGCTCTGAGTCTCTTTCAGCAGGGTCAGCGCCAAATCTTTCAGCTCCTGAACCCTGTCCGCGAGTTGCGGTGATTCGTCGAACGCGCGCGCTCGCGCCAGAGGGCGCAGCCGGCGTATGGGTTTCCTCAGATGCTTTAAGGCCACAGCGTTTCTGCTCATCTTCCTTCCCCCGAGGTGGAAACAAACCAGCGCAAGTAGGCAGAGTTGTACGGCAACTAATTATTCGCTCGCCGGGAAAAAAAGTTCCGAAAAATTTCGCGGGCCGGTGGAAAGTTCTGGGCCAGAGAGGTTAATGACCTCGCGCCGCTACGACATTCGGGAATTAATCCGAAAGCCGGTGTGGACGGGCGAAAAAAGAGGCGAGTCGTTTGACTCGCCTCCGCGTCTAGACCCTGGGATGATGGCATGCGGATGAGTGGACTTGAACCACCACGGTGTCGCCACCACAGGCTTCTGAGACCTGCGCGTCTGCCAATTTCGCCACATCCGCTCACTGACCGATGTTTGAATATTACGGACGCCGCGAAAACGTGTCAAGCAGGCTCACCCGACGCGGTTGCGGCCCCAGTCGCGTGATTGCTATAGTTAAATTTCTCATTTGGTCGTCCGAACAAGAATGTCCGACACCGTAGCGTCAGGTTCTGACAAGTTGCGCGAGCGTTTGGCGGAGGTGCGCCGCCGGATTGAGGAGCGCGCGCGCAAGGCTGGGCGCGACCCCCTGGAAGTCCGGCTGATCGCCGTCAGCAAAACGCACCCGCCAGAGACGCTGCGGCGCGCAATCGACGCGGGCGTCACGGACCTGGGCGAGAACCGCGTGCAGGAGGCCGACGCGAAGATTCGTGAGGTCGGGCGCGACCGCGCGAGTTGGCACCTCATAGGCCACCTGCAAGCGAACAAGGCGCGCCGCGCCGTACAGCTCTTCGACATGATTCACTCGCTAGACTCGGCGGCGCTGGCCGAGCGTCTTGACCGTTTGTGCGAAGAGGCTGGCCGTGACGAGCTGCCCGTGCTGATTCAAGTTGACCTCGCGGGCGAGGCGACCAAGTCCGGGGTGGGCGAGGAAGGTTTGGATGAATTGGCACAAACGGTCGTCGCGTGCCGGCGTCTGAAGCTCGCGGGGCTGATGGCGCTCCCGCCCTTCTTCGAGGACGCGGAGCAGGCGCGCCCGTTCTTCCGCCGCCTGCGTGAGCTGCGCGACGCGCTTGAGGAGCGTGGGCGTTTTGGCACAGCGCGCGGCGAGCTGTCGATGGGCATGAGCCACGATTACGAGGTGGCGATTGAGGAGGGCGCGACCTACGTGCGCGTCGGGACGGCGATCTTCGGCGAGCGGCGCTCGTGATTTGAAAACGGTTTCCGAGTTTTACTGATGCCTATTTTAGCAGAGATTTACGATGGGTTCTGGTACGTGGTGGCGGCCGCCATCTTGCTGCTCGTGGCGTTGATACTGCTACGCACGCTGGTGAACTACGCAGACCTCAACCCGTTCGGCTGGCCGGCGCGCACCGTCCGCAACCTGACAGACCCGTTCGTCAACCCGGTCATGCGCGGGCTCCTGCGCTCCGGGCTGGAACCTAAGCTGGCCCCGCTGCTGACCATCCTGATTGCAGTGCTCCTCGGCTGGTTCGCCATCCAGCTCGTCTGGAACGTACTCTTCACCCTGAACGGCATCGTCGTGAGTTTGCAGGCGGGGTATCTCATCTCGCTGGTCGGTTACGTGCTGTTCGGGCTGCTGGCCGTTTTCGGGCTGATGATCTTTATGCGGATAGTTTTTTCGTGGGGCGTCAGCTCCACCAATCGCGTGCTGCGTTTCCTGATTCGCGTGACGGAGCCCGTGATGGGTCCGTTTCGTCGCCTCATCCCGCCGCTCGGGATGTTCGACATCTCACCCATCGTCGTGCTGCTGCTCATCAGCCTGTTCCAGCGGGCCATCATGGGGACGCTCATTCGCTAGGGCCGGGGGCGACTGTTGATTCGATATTCCGAACGCGACGGCGCGCTCGTCTTCACGGTGCGTGTCGTGCCGCGCGCCGCGCGGAGCCAGGTGGCGGGCGAGCACGACGGGGCTCTGCGCGTGCGCGTGGCAGCGCCGCCCGTGGACGGCGCGGCGAACGAGGAACTGGTGCGGACGTTGGCCAGAGCCCTGAATGTCCCGGCGCGCGACGTGTTGATTACGAGCGGCCATTCGTCAAAGCTCAAACAGGTGCGCGTCCTGAATGCCACACGCGAGCGGCTCGAACAACTCTGCAATTCGGAAGGGAACTAATCGTCGGCGTCGGCGTACATAACAGGTACGACTCATTACTCACGCAAGAGCGCGTTTTAAACTAAAACTCAACCCTTTGCGGCTTTGGTTTTTCTTTAGTTGCGCCTTTGCGTGAACCGCTTTTGCTCGCAAAGGCGCAAAGTAAAAACGTAAGGCGCAAAGGGTTGAGTTGATAAGTCGCCAAATTACAGATGGAGGTTCTATGAAGATCAATTTTCGTAGGCGGCTGACGGCCGCGGCCGTTGGGCTTCTGCTCGCCCTCTCCGCCGCCCAAAGCGCGTGGGCCGCGCCGCCGCCGGAGACTTTCAACGTCCCGGTCACTTATTTCAAACTCCCGAACGGGCTCCGCGTCGTGCTCTCGCCAGACCAGAGCGCGCCGACAGTGGCCGTCGCCGTCTACTACAAGATCGGCTTCCGCATCGAGCCGAAGGACCGCACGGGCTTCGCGCACCTCTTCGAGCACATGATGTTTCAGGGCTCGCAGAATTTGGGCAAGATGGAGTTCATCAAGATGGTGCAGCAGAACGGCGGGGTCTTGAACGGCTCGACCCGCTTCGACTTCACCAACTACTTCGAGATCATGCCCGCGCACAAGCTGGAGACGGCGCTCTGGGCCGAGGCCGACCGCATGAAGGGCCTCGCCATCACCGAAGAGAACTTGAAGAACCAGCAGGGCGTCGTCAGCAACGAGGTCAAGGTCAACGTACTGAACACGCCCTACGGCGGCTTCCCCTGGCTCGACATGCCGCAGCACGCCAACACGAACTGGTACAACGCGCACAACTTCTACGGCGAGCTGAAAGACCTCGAAGCAGCGACGCTCAAGGACGTGCAGGACTTCTTCAACACCTATTACGCGCCGAACAACGCCGTGCTCACGGTCGTCGGCGACTTCGACGTGGCGCAGGCGCGCAAGCTCGTCGAGAAGTATTTCACCGGCATCCCTTCGGTCAAGCAGCCCGCGCCGGCCGATTTGACCGAGCCGCGGCAGGAGCAGGAGAAGCGCTCCACGAAGAAAGACCCGCTCGCCAAGCGCCCGGCGCTCGCCTTCGCCTACCACATGCCTGAGCGCAACACGCCAGAGTATTACGCGATGGGATTGCTCGACCAGATTCTCCTTCAGGGCGAGGACAGTTTGCTCCACCAGGAGCTGGTCAAGAAGCGCGGCCTCGCGGCGAACGTTCCAGGCGGCATCAACCTGCTCGGCAACATGTACAACTACAACGGGCCGATGCTGTGGATGGGCTACCTGTTCCACGACAACGGCAAGACGCCGGACGAGATTCTTGCGGCCGTTGACACGGTCATAGAGGGCGTGCAGACAAAACCCTTAGACCGTGCGGCGCTCGACCGCGCCATCGTCAAGCTGCGCTCAGGCTTCTACGACGTGATGACGCAGCTCAACGGCTTCGGCCGCGCAGACCTCCTGGCGAGCTTCGCACTCTTCGACGACAAGCCGGAGCGCATCAACTCGCTCGAAGCAGAGTTCCGCAAGATTACGCCCGAGCTGCTGCAAAAGACGGCGCGCGAGTATCTGCGCAAGACGAACCGCACCGTCCTGACGATTGAGCCCGCAGCCGCCGGCAAGTAGCCCGCGCGCGCCCTTCACACGAGAGATGGAGAATTGAAGATGAAGAAACATTTGCTAGTCGTCCTCGCCCTCGTCGCGGGACTCGTGAGCGCGCCCGTGGCGGCGTTGGCACAGGAGCAGCAGCGGCAGAAGGAGACGCCGCCCGCCGGCGGCACGCCGAAGCCTTTCACGCTCCCGAAGAAAGACACTTTCACGCTGAAGAACGGCATGAAAGTCACGCTCGTGCCCTACGGCAGTGTGCCGAAGGTCACGGTCACTGCGGCCGTCCGCGCCGGCAGCCTGAACGAAGGCCCGGAGCAGGTTTGGCTCTCAACCATCACAGGCGCCATGCTCAAGGAGGGGACCGCGACGCGTTCGTCCGAGCAATTGGCACAGGAAGCCGCGCGCATGGGCGGCCAGCTCAACGTCAACGTCGGCGCGGACCTGACCACCATCGGCGGCGACGTGCTCTCGGAGTTCGGCCCAGAGCTGGCCGGCCTGGTCGCGGACGTAGTTCAGCGCCCGCTCCTGCCGGCCTCCGAGCTGCCGCGTTTGAAGAACGACCGCCTGCGGCAGTTGACTATCAGCAAGACGCAGCCCGGCCCTATCGCCAACGAACAGTTCCGCAAGGTGCTCTACCCGAACCACCCTTACGGTCGCCTCTTCCCGACAGAGGAGATGATCAACCACTTCACCGTCGAGGACGTGCAGAAGTTCTACAAGGAGAACTACGGGGCCACGCGCACGCACCTCTACGTCGCCGGCCGCTTCGACGCGGCTGCGATGAAGAAGGCCATCACGCAGGCTTTCGAGGGCTGGGCTCCTGGGAGCGCGCCCGTGGAGAATATCCCGAAGCCCGTCTCGGCGCGCTCGCTGACCCTGATTGACCGCCCCGGCGCGGCGCAGTCCACAATCTACCTGGGCCTGCCGGTCCTCGCCCCAGGCCACAACGACTACATCGCCTTCCAGGTGATGAACGCGCTCTTGGGCGGCTCCTTCGGCTCGCGCATCACGGCGAACATACGCGAGGCCAAGGGCTACACCTACGCGCCCTTCAGCCAGCACTCGACGCGCTACCGTGACGCCTACTGGGTGCAGGTCGCAGACGTGACGACGGCCGTGACGGGGCCGTCGCTCAAGGAGATTTTCTACGAGGTTGACCGGCTGCAAAAGGAGCCGCCGACCGAGGAGGAGTTGCAGGGAATCAAAAACTACCTGGCGGGCATCTTCGTCCTGCAAAACTCTTCGCGGCAGGGCGTCATCGGCCAGCTCGCCTTCCTCGACTTGCACGGGCTCGACGAGAGTTACCTGACAACCTACGTGCAGAAAGTCTTCGCCATCACGCCGAAGGACGTGCAGCGCATCGCGCAGACTTATCTGTTGAGCGACAAGATGACGCTCGTCGTCGTCGGCGACAAGAGCAAGGTCGCGGAGCAACTCACGCCCTACGGCCAGGTCAACTGAGTTGCGGAACGCGGATTTCGGATTGCGGATTAAAATAGACTCGGTTTATTCTTAAATCCGCAATCCGAAATCCAAAATCCGCAATCGAAGGTATCTCATGTCTGGACACTCGAAGTGGCACACAATTAAGCATAAGAAGGGCGCGCTCGACGCCAAGCGCGGCAAGCTTTTCACAAAGCTGATTAAAGAAATCCAGGTCGCGGCGCGCACGGGCGGCGGCGATGTCAACGCCAACGCGCGGCTCCGCAAGGCCGTCGCGGACGCTAAGGGCGCGAACATGCCCAACGACACGATTGACCGCGCCATCCGCCGCGGGACCGGCGCGGAGGATGGCGTGACCTACGAGGAGATCACCTACGAGGGCTACGGCCCAGGGGGCGTGGCCGTGATGGTGGACTCCATGACGGACAACCGCAACCGCACGGTGGCGGAGATTCGTCACATCTTCTCGAAGAACGGCGGCAACCTGGCGACCAGCGGCGCGGTCGGCTGGATTTTCGAGAAGAAGGGCTACATCGTCATCGGCAAGGAGTCCAAGTCCGAGGACGAGCTGTTCGAGATAGTGACGGACGCGGGCGCGGAGGACTTGCGCGACGACGTAGACAACTTCGAGATCATCACGGCCCCGTCGGACTTCGACGCCGTCCTCACGGCCGTCAAGAGCGCCGGTGTCGAGCCGCAAGTCGCCGAAGTCGAGATGGTCCCCAAGGAGTACAAAAAACTCGAAGGCAACGAGGCCCGCCAGATGCTCAAGCTGATGGAGGCCCTCGAAGACCACGACGACGTGCAGAAGGTCTCCGCCAACTTCGACATCAGCGAGGCGGACATGGCCGGCGCGTGACGCGACTCAAGCCTCGGCCTCGGAATATCCCTCAAATACTTGACTCGGCGGACGGCGCGGCTATAATCGGCGCCGTCCGCCGAACTCTTCATG
Organism: uncultured Acidobacteriota bacterium; assembly: GCA_963848875.1. GTDB lineage: Bacteria > Acidobacteriota > Blastocatellia > Pyrinomonadales > Pyrinomonadaceae > QHXM01. The sequence continues at coordinate 131,868 of CAWKFJ010000002.1, read as the reverse complement.
CGCGCGCCGCGCACGTTGACCCCAAGTTGACAGGCTCTACAAACGCGCGGCCCGTCTCAATCCGGGCGCATGCCGGCGGACACTAAAGTTCTCTGCAACTCGCGTGACTGAAGGCCGCCGCCGAGTGGCGTGCGCCGCCAGTTTGTCGTCAGACCGGATGGCGACGCTCATTTCTCACGGAGTCCGGCCCGTCCATCCAGACAAGCCTGACCTGCCCGAAATATTTCATCCGGACGCGCCATAACTTTATAGAGGGCGTCGGCTGTCGGCGGATCACCCGACCGGATACTTGAAACCCCACCGCCTTGACGGGGCACTGACGTTTTCTCAATAAACACCGGGCTTTTTAGCAGGCGGGTGCTTGATGAAGGAGCGGTAGATGGAAGGCAAACCCAAACCCTGGTCATTCGACAAGGTCTACAGGGAAGAGTGTAAGGAAATCCGCGAGCGCAGGAAGACCCAGGCTTACCAGAACGATTCCCCCGAAGGCGCGCCGCGTAATCTGGTCGGGCTCGCCTTATCGGGCGGTGGCGTTCGCAGCGCGACCTTCTGCCTCGGCTTCCTACAGGGGCTGCACGGGCTCGGGCTGCTGCGCATCTTCGATTACCTCTCGACGGTGTCGGGCGGCGGGTACGTCGGCGGGTGGTGGAGCGCGTGGCTGTCGCGCGAGCGGCAGATCAAGCCCCTCGTCGCGGGAGACATCAAAGACCCGGACGGCCTGATACGGAGCCTGCGCGAAGCTAAAGAGGGTACGGCCGCGGACCTGCGCCGCCGCCTCGGCCCGAACGCCATGGAGCTGATACGCCTTTACCCGTCGGTCGTTCCGGGGCCGGACAGGGACAGGCTGATTGGGGAGCTATTAAGCGAGCTGAACCGTGCGGCCTGTGAACTGGACCCTGTGGATTACGAGAAGTGGGTTCAGCCGTTCCTCTCGGAAGGGGTTCGGCCGCTGGAAACTCCGCAGGACATTTTCCCGCCCGCGGAGAAAATCGAGTCGGAACGCGCGCCGCAGCAGCGGGAGGGGCGAGGCCAAAAGGATGAAGGGTCCTCGTCCGCGTGGATAGACCCGCTCCACCACCTGCGCCTCTTCGCCAGCTACCTGACGCCCCGCCGCGGCGCGCTCAGCGCGGACACGTGGCGCGCCGTCTCCGTCATCACGCGCAACCTCGCGCTGACGTGGCTCGTCCTGCTGCCCGTGCTGATGGTCATCGTTTTATTCGGGCAGCTCTATTTCAGGCTGGCCCCCCGTGCGCTCAAGTCCCTGCTCGGCGTCCCGGACGGAACCGCCTTCGACGGCCCCCTCCTTTACCTGCTCATCCCCGTCCTCGCCCTGCTGGTTTTGATCGTCGTGATAACCATCGTCTGGCTGATAGACAACCCGGACAGGCCCAGCCTTGACGGGATGGTCGTCCACCTGATTTGCATCGGGGCAGTTCTTTTCCTGGTCTACGCGGGGCTGGACTTCTACCTCCAGCGGGGGGGCGTCGCCGCCGCCATCAAACAGCGACTCGGCGGGTGGGGCTGGCTGTTGCTGTTGATTCCGGTCCTCCTTGTGCTCTCGATCATCCTGCCGGCGAGCAGCGGCGGCGTGCCGAATAACCAGCCCGAGCTGAAGCGCGAGTGGAGGAGGCAGGTTCGCCACAACCGGCTGAGCCGCGTCCACGGCAAGTTGATGACGTGGATGGTGCTGCTCTTCATCGTCTTACTGATCTCGGGCTACGGGCACCGGATTGTCGCGGGCGTGTTTAGTAGCGGCACGCGGGAGTTCAGTCTGGGGAAGCTCGGCCTGGGCTTGCTCCCGCTCTTGACGGCCGTCGCGGGTTCGATCTTCACAGCCTTCAAGGCGTCGCCCTCAGGCGGCGGCGACACCCCGCAGCCGCGCGACCCATCGTTAATCAGCCGGATAGTGTTCGCCGTCACGCCGGGGCTGATGATCATTATGCTGGCTTTGGGGGCGGCGTGGCTGGGGGGGCATCTGTTGAACTGGCTGGACCCCGGCTGGACCTTCTTACAGTTGGAGAGATGGCTGAACCTCAGCCAGTTGCGCTACGAGCAGATCAGGCCCGTGGTGACGGTCGCCATCCTGTGCGGCATCATGCTCTGCTTCGCGCTCGCCGTTTACGAAATGTCCTGGCCCAAGCTCGACCTTTCTTTGAGGTCGTCCGTCTTCAGTTGCCTCGCCGTGTTCACTTTTTACTGGACGGCCAGAGAGGTCTTCGCCTTCGCCGAGTCGCGGCAGGTCCCGTTCCTCGTCCATTTGAAGTTCGGCGGGGTGGGGGTGCTAGTCATCCCCCTGATCGTCGCCGGCCTCATCCCCGTCATCTTCTTTTTCCGCGTCCTCGGCGGCGGGCGCTGGAGGCGCGGCTACAGGAGGATGGCCGAAAGCCGCAGGCGGCCGGGCCAACTCATCATCTCTATCCTCCCATTCCTCTGCTTCGTCTTAATCGTCGGGGGCGTCTTCGTTCTCAGCCTGGTGAGCGAGAAGGATTTGAATCTGGCCCAGAAAATCTACCCGATGATGGTCATCGTCGCCGCCCTGGCCGGGAGCATGATCCTGTTCAGGATGTTCGTCGTCAGGCCCGACAGGAAAAACGATTTCAAATTGCGGCCCAGGTGGAGGAGGAAGAAGGTAGAGACGGAGTCGGAGAATCTGTGGGGGCTGGCCTCCGTGTGCCTCGCCGTCCCGCTCACCCTCGGTTACTTTTTGCATACGCCCGTCCACCACGACGAGCCCTACCAGATCGTGATGACGTTTCTGTTCTTCATCCTCCCGCTCGCGGCCCTCCCGTATCTCCTCGTCTTTCTCAAGTCGCTGGCCGACGCGCACGTCGGCCAGTACGTCACACAACCGCACGGGTTGATTGACGGCGAGCAGGGCGGCGAAGCTCGCGGAGGCCGGCGCGCGGGCTTCTTCGGGAAGGCGCTCGGAGTAATCTTCTCGGAAAAAAAGTCGCAGGAGGCGTCGCGCCTGTTCGTGGGCGTCGTCGTCGTCACCCTGCTGACCGTGAGTTACGGCGTCCCCACGCTCCGGCAAACTTCGGTCGAAGAGACGGCCAGCCTGTTGTGGCCGACGATGACCCTGCCGGCGTTCGTCATCTCGCTGATTTTCGCCACCATTCTTAGCGTCGTCCTGCTCGGGCTCTCGTCAGTCCAGGCCCGCGAAAGGCGAGACGAGATTGACGCGGGCGGCGAACCGGAGAATGGGTGGGGCCTTCAGGGGGAAGGCACGGACTCCTCGTATCAGGAACGCAAGCTCGCCGTCTGGGGCTTCAGCATCCTCTGCGTCGCCGCCGCCGTCTCAGTCGGACTGATGTCCAGCCAGGTCTTCTCGCACGTCGAGGAGATCGTCAGGAACATCAAGGCGGAGAAATTGGCGAGCCTCGCCCTGGCCGGCCTGCTCACCTGTTTTACCCTCTCGGGCTTCGAAATCTGGTGGGGCAAAGGCGACAACCGGCGCTCGCTCTGGCTCCTCTTATGCAATTACGTCACGCTGTCCATACTCTTCCTACTTGGGATCAGCATGGGCAACTACACGACTAACCCCGGACTACTCGCGGCGCTCGGGGTGCTGGCCGCGGCGCTCGTCTGGGTCATGGCGCTCGGCTGGATGGTTGACCCGAACATGGTCTCGATGCACCAGTTCTATAAGGGGCGGCTGGTGCGGGCCTACCTGGGGGCGTCCAACGCGACGCGCTTCCACCAGAACAAGGACATCGCCGAGGCGGTCGCGGGCGACGACATACATCTTAAGGAGTTGAAGAATTGCCAGAGGGGCGCGCCCTACCACCTCATCAACACAACGCTCAATCTGGTCGCCGGGCGCGACCTGGCGACGGCGCAGCGCTCTGCCTCCTCGTTCGTCCTGTCGAAAAAATTCTGCGGCTCGCCGCGCACCTCCTACCGGCCGACGAAAAAGTATATGGACGGGAGGCTGACGGTGGGCACGGCGGTCGCCGCCTCCGGCGCGGCCGTCAGCCCCAGCATGGGAGCCAAGAAGCCGACGGCCGCGCTGGCGATGCTGATGACGCTCTTGAACGTGAGGCTCGGCTACTGGGCTCCGACGCCGAATAAGGAGAGGTGGAAGTCGTCACAGCCGCGCCTCTGGCCCTTCTACCTGCTGCGCGAATTCACGTCGCAGACCAACGACCTCTCCACTTACTGTTACCTGACCGACGGCGGGCATTTCGACAACACGGGGCTCTATTCGCTGGTCGAGCGCGGCTGCCGCTTTATCGTGATGGTCGATTGCACGGCTGACCCGAAGCCGTGTTTCCAGGATTTGGGCGACGCGATCCGCCGCTGCCGGATAGACTTCGGCGCGGAAATTAACTTGCCCATCGAGCCGCTCATCAATAATAAGGAGAAGGGCGGGGGGAAGAAGGAAGACGCCCGCTGCTTCGTCGTCGGGACGATCACTTACTCGGAGCAGCACGCCGCGGCTCTCAATCCGGGCCGGACGGCCGGGGAGGCGGACGAAGATTCACGCGTGGGCGTCATCGTCTACGTCAAGCCTTCGATGGTCGATCAGGGGCCGGCCGACGTCCGACAGTACGCCATCGAGAACAGCAATTTCCCGCAGCAGGCGACCACCAACCAGTGGTTCGACGAGGCTCAGTTTGAGAGCTACAGGCGACTCGGGCAGTCCTGCGCCGAGACGGCGTTCGGCGGCCTCAGGGCCGTCGCGAAGGTTAAAGGCGACGGGGAACTGTCGCCTGACGGCGTGAGGAGGATTTTTCATGAAGCCGAGCGCGGATTCAATAACAAGCCAAGCTATCAAACGTTTTGGCCTTTCTATTGAGACAGATAAATCCTCAATAACTTTTCAATGAGGGACATTCGGCTGTGGTATGCTGTCGCCCGCCTCGGCCAGGCCCGCCAAAGGGGACGCCTGGCTCAGAAGGGCGGCAGTTATTCTTTGGGGGCACGCGGCAAAAACTCAGGACGGGAATCTTGTGCGCGTATTAGGGATTGATCCGGGGAGCGAGACGACGGGGTGGGGCGTGGTCGAGGGCGAGGCCCGCCGCTACCGCCTCGTCGAGTATGGGACGATTAAAGCCTCGCCGCGCGAGCGCTTCTCGGCGCGGCTTTTGAAGATCAGCGATGGCATAGAGGCTGTCATCGCGCGCCACAAGCCGGATGCGTGCTCGGTCGAGGAGGCGTTCTACGCGGCCAACGTCAAGGTCGCGCTCAAGCTCGGACAGGTGCGCGGCGTCCTGCTCGTCGCCGCCGAGCGCGCCAAGGTAGAGATTCACGAGTACAGCCCGCGGCTCATCAAGCAGACGGTCGTCGGCTACGGCAACGCCGAGAAGCATCAGGTTCAGGAGATGGTGCGCGTGCTGCTCGGGCTTCAGAACGTGCCCGAGCCGCACGACGCGGCCGACGCGCTCGCCATCGCCATCTGCCATTTCCACCACGCTGGCGTGAAGGACCGCATCCTGGCCGCCGAGGCCCGCATAAAACTTTCCACCCTTTCGACAGCGACTCGTCGCCGCGCGCCGCGTTAACCCAGCCAGCGCGTTCCACCCTGACGAGCCCGCAGTTAAATCAACCTCCACCCTCTCAACCAACGGAGGCCGTGCCATGTCCATTCAACGCTCAATCATCAACCTCTTCTCGGCATCGTTGTTCGTGTGCCTGCTCTCTACTGTTGCGCCGGTCGCCGGCCAGCGCGCCGTCGTCGTTGACGAAAGGCTCGCGGCGCTGCGCGACGAGCCGGACCTCACTGCGAACCTCTTGCAGAGAATGAGCCGCGGGCGCGTCGTCGCCGTCCGCGGCGTGAAGCGCACGCCCGATGGCGTGACCTTCTACCGTGTGATGGTGACCAGGAGGACAGGCGGTTGGGTGCAGAGCGAGGCTGTGGTTTCGCCCGCGCGCAAAGAGGACGAGGCGCGGCTGCTCAGGCTGATTCGGAGTTCCGAAGACTTCGACCGCTTGGCCCGGGCGCGCATCTTCCTGGACGTGTTCCAGCGCTCGCCCCTGCGCCCTGAGGTGCTGCTGCTGTTGGGCGACGAGGCTGAAAAGAGCGCCGCGAGATTATCGCGCGACGCCGCGCGCCGTCTGGACGAAAAGGAGATGGCGGCCGGCGGCGCTCCCGTCTTTAGCTACTTCCTCAACTTCAACGGCCTGGACCGTTACAGAAGGCAGGGCGTCGCCTTCGTCTTCGACCGCGCGGCGAAACAGTTTCACTACGACGGCGCGGCGTGGCGCGAAATCCTGCGCCGCCACCCACGCAGCCCCGAAGCAGCCGAGGCGCGCAAGCGTCTCGCAGCGCTCCCGGCGCGCTGAGTTTTTGATCGACCTCGCATCGTCGTCCTTTACCGCCGACACGCTCGGCGGGCAACTCAGAGTGTGCCGACTGTTACCGAAACAACAACCGGCCTGACCACGGGTTTTCAATCCGTGCTACTATAGGAGCAAGCCATGAGTGACCAAAAGCCTGAAAACAACAACCTGATCAAATTCATCGCCACTACGGTCGAAAGCCTGAGCGACCAGATGGCCGAGATGCGCGGAGAGATGTTCGAGACGCGCAAAGACATGGCCGAGATGCGTGACCAAATGGCTACCAAGAGCGATCTCGAACAAATGGCTACGAAGAGCGACGTTGAGTCTCTACGCGATCAGGTAGCCTATCTCGGCGGTCAAGTCGAAACTATGCGCGACCAGATGGCGACCAAAAGCGATGTTGAGCGATTGGAAGCTAGGCTAGAAGTCGAGACCGCCGCCATTCGAGGCGATATCGAGCAAATACACCTGCGGCTCGACTCTGTCGAGAAGTTGTTGCGTATGAGACTCGATAACATCGAGGCGGAGGTGAGCCGTCTGCGGAGCGTGCTTTACCTGTTGGTTAAAGACAGACCTGATATGCTGCGTCTGCTTGGGCACACGCCCCCCGCGGGCGACGAGGGGCGTCCCTGAAGAGGGGGCTCCTAGCGGGATGCTCCCCCCACCTCCTGCGCCCGCTTAAATTCTAATTCCTTAAAATCGAAGTCCGGGTTCGGCACGTCTATCTTCATCTCGTCCACACGGCCTCGGGCGTCGAGCGTGAAGGTGACGAAGCCTTTGGGGAACGGGTAGACGACCGTGTCGCGCCACTTGACGCGGAAGGTGTTGTATTGCCAGTGCTCCAAATCGCCTACGAAGTTGGGCGAGGGCGTGAGCCGGAGCACGAGTTTGCCGTTCTCCAAAGCGACCTTCGCGTCGCCGTACATCGCGCCCGTGTAAGCGCCCGCGTATTTATCGAGCGCCAGAGAGGGCTTCGTCTCCTTCGCGCGCTCGGCCTCCAACTTCTGCTCCTCGCCCTTCTCGGCCTCCTTCGCGGCCTTCGCCCTCGCCAGCGCCTCCGCGCTCCAATCCCTCGGCGGGACTCCCAAAAACACGTCGAAGATTTTGTTGACCATGAGCGACGGCAGGCCCGTCTCGCTGTTGCTCAGGACGACGACGCCCAGGTTCTCCTCAGGCATCAGCGCCACCTGCGAGATCATCCCGTCCAGGCCCCCGCCGTGCGAGGCGACCTTGCGCCCCTGGTAGTCGCTCAGAAACCAGCCCAACCCGTAGGCGTTAAAGTGGCGCGTCGGGTTGAGCTTCTCCCCCTGCTCGCTGATGGGGATGACGGTGTGCGGCGTCCACATCTCGCGGGCGGCGGCGCGGCTGAAAAACTGTTTGCCCTCGTACGTCCCGCGGCCGAGTTGGAGCCTGAGCCACTGTGCCATTTCCGAGACGTTCGAGTTGATGGCCGCAGCGCCTCCGGCCTGGTCAACCACGCCGTACCTGATGGCGTGCAACTGCCCGCCAGCCTCGTTGTGCGGCGTCGCCACGTTGTCCGTAGGCTTGAAGCCGCGGACGCTCGTCTGCGTGGTCGTCATCCCGAGCGGGGCGAAGAAGCGCTCGCGGACGAACTCGTCCCAGCTCTTGCCCGTCACGACCGCCACCACCTCGCCCGCGGCGAGGAACATGATGTTCTGGTAGCCGTAGCGGCTGCGGAAGCTGGATGTCGGCTTGAGGTAACGTATGCGGCGCAGGATTTCTTTGCGGTCGTAGCCGGACTCGTACCAGAGCAGGTCGCCGCCGAAGGTGGCCAGCCCGCTGCGGTGGCTGAGCAGATCGCGCAGCGTCATCTCGCGCGTGACGTAAGGGTCGTAGAGCTGAAACTCCGGCAGGTACTTCGTCACGGGGTCGTCCCATTTCACCTTGCCCTCGTCAACCAGAATCGCCAGGGAGGCGGCCGTGAAAGCTTTGGTGTTCGAGGCGATGGCGAACAGCGTCTTGTCGTCAACGGGTGTGGGCTTGCCCAGCTCGCGCACGCCGTAGCCTTTGGCGAAGACCACGCGGTCGTCTTTGACAATCGCGATGGCGAAGCCTGGGACGTTCCAGTCCCTCCCGGCTTTTGTCGCGTAGTCGTCAATCTCCTTGAGCCGCGCTTCGAGAGTCTGCGCACGCGCGATGGGCGCGAGCGTCAGGAGAACGAAAAGAAGGACGAGACGTGATGGTCGCCGTATCATGTGCGGATTCCTCTCAGTGTGGATTTCGTTCGTCCAACGGTAGTAGCATAAAGCCCTGTTTTGTACAATGTGCGGGAGGGTTATGAATCGGACCATAGTCGCCATCAGCGGGTTCTCGTCGGACGCGGGTAAGACGACGCTCCTCTGCGAGCTGCTCAGCGCCTTTCCCGGCTGGGAGGCCGTCAAGATAACGCGCGGGCACTACCGCTCGTGCGGCAAGGACCCGCACGCCTGCTGCGTCAGCCACCTGCTCGGCGACGAGCCACTCGTCCGCTCCGGCCGCGCCGAGACTTATGCGCCGGGCAAGGACACGGGCCGCTACTGGGACGCAGGGGCCTCGAACGTCCACTGGCTGATAGCGACGGACGCGCAGGTCGAGCGCGGCATCCGCCTCGCGTTGGAGCGCGTGCGCGCGGGCGGAGTCTTCGTGGAGGGGACGAGCTTCCTGCAATACCTGGACGTTGATTTAGCCCTGATGGCCGCGCGCCCCGAAGGGGGAAAGATCAAGCCTTCGGCCCGCCGCGCGCTCGCAATGACCGACGCCCTCTATCTCTTCGGCAGGCGTGAGGAAGAGCCCGCGTCCATGCGCGAGCGGTTCGCGGCCTGGCGTGAGACATCTCCCGACGCGGAGCTGCTGAAGACCCTGACCGTCTACACGCCGCAAGACCTCCCGCAACTCGTCGCACGCATCAGCGCGATTCACGCGGCGGCCGCCGCTTAGCCCTGTCCTTAACCGTTGACGCCCGCGGAACCGCTCGTGGCTTCGGAAAATCTCCCTTTTGTGTGTCTTTGTGCCAGGATGGTTATCGCCCAAAAAAGAATGTTGCAAAATCCGGCGAGCGCGGTTAGATTGAGCGCGGTTCTACCGTAACAACAAGGTGGAGGTTCTCCCCCCGAAGTCGAAAGGGTGTGCCTCTACGTCATCATTAACGCGGAGGTAGAGAGAAGTGCCGACCGGAACATGCCCTGAATGCGAAGCGGATGTCCACGTTGATACCGACGCGGACAAAGGTGACGTCGTCGCGTGCGAGGAGTGCGGGACCGATCTGGAGATTGTTGGTCTAGACCCCGTCGAGCTGGACATAGTCGAAGAGGAAGACCTCGCCGACGAAGACGAAGACGAGGACGAGTATTAGTGGTCAGTGGTCAGTGGTCGGTGGTCAGTTAAAAGAAAAACGCCTTTGTCTTTAACTGACCACTGACCACTGACTACTGCCCACTGTTCTTATATCCTGTTCGACTCTGGCGAACGGTGAGGCCGCGCGGCGCTTCGACACGTATGGTGTGGAAGCGGCCGTCGCGGCGTTTTTCTTCGGGCGGGTAGAAGGCCAGGACGTAGGCCGACGTGACCTCCTCGGCCAGCGCGCGGAAGAGCGGCTCGAAGTCTCTGTCGGTCGCGTAGACGCTGGAGCCGCCGGTCTTTTCAACCAGGCCGCTCACGTCTAGAGGGGTGGGGAGCGGCTGGCGCTCGGCCGAGGCGAGCATCCTTGAGAACGAAGGCAGCACGACCGTGTAAACGCTCACGTCCGCCGCGTTGGCGCGCTCGATGACGGTTCGCGGCGCGACCGTGTCGCCGACGGGGAAGCCGTCCGTGACGACGATGACGGCGCGCTTCATCAGGCGGCGTCCGCGCGTGCGCGGGGCCTGGCGCACCAGGAGCCGCACGGCGTCGTCCACGGCGTCGTAGGTGTGAGTCGAAAGCCCGTTCGGCTCGCCCGAGAGTCGCGCGAAAGTGCGCTCCAACTTACTCTGGTCGGCCGTGAAGCCTTGCAAGGTCTTGACGTTCATCCCGAAAGTCATCACGGCGAAGACGGACAAGCGATCCGCGGAGAGGCGCTTGGTGAAAACGTTCATCGCGCGTTGCAAACGGTCGATCTCGTCAGAGGTCATGCTGCCCGACACGTCCAGGGCGAAGACGACGGCCGCGGGGCGCTGACCGCCAGCGCGCTTCTCCACGTTGAAGAAGGAGACCGGGCGCTCCGCGTCGTCCTCGTAGAGCTTGAAGTCTTCGGCGCGCAGGTTCTTGACCGGCTCGCCCGCCTCGTCCGTCACCGTCACGTCAACGGTCACGAGGTCCGTGTCTACGCGCAGGACTTCGTCCGGCTCCGTCTGCGGCTCCGGGGGAAGAACGCGGCGCGGACGCTGCTGCTGCGCTGGCGATGGCGGCGGCGGGGCCTCCTCTTCCTGCGCGAGGCAGGGCGGCGCGGCGAGCGCGCACGCCATCATGAGCAACAGAGACCGGAGCAGCGCGGGCGCGCGGCGCAGACTCTCAGAGTGGGGAAGCCTTGGCCGTCTAGACGAAGGGAACATATAGAAAAAGAGTCGCGGGCGATGGGTCGAGCCTGGGGCGGCTCACCCCACAGGCTACGTCCTCCGGGCGGATTGTAGCACCACTTCGGGGCAACACCGAACACCGCGCGCCGCATCAATGAGTGCGCGAGATTATGCTCGCCCCGGCGTGCTATAATGCAGGCACAATCCGATTCGCTCTCGTGCGAAAGTCAGTAATAGCGAAAGAACAGTTATGAGCAGAACGAAAACGATTGTCGCGGCGCTCGCCGCCATCCTGCTGGCCGTCTCCGCGTCGTTCGCACAGGACCGCGGCACGGGCGGCCTCAAGGGCAGGGTCCGCCTGGCCAACAAGGAGGCGGCCGAAGGCGTCGCCGTCACCGTCCGCCGCGGCGAGCGTGAAGTGGCCCACGCCGTCACGGACGCCAAGGGCGCGTTCGTCATCACGAACCTGGAGCCGGGCGTCTACGGCGTAACTTTCCGCAAAACGGGTTTGAGCGTCGGCGCGCTGGAGGGGATAGAGATCAAGGCTGGGAAGACGAAGAGTCTGCCGGGCGGCCTCTTCCTGACCCCCAACGAGGCGTCAATCGCGCGGCTCGCGGGCAGCGTCTTCACCGAAGAGGGCCGGAGTTTTCCCGGCGTGCCGGTGGAGCTGGCGCGCGTCGGGCCAGACGGCACGGCGAAGAAGATCGACGGGCGGCTCACGAGCGAGAGCGGGCAGTTCACCTTCCGCGTCTCGCCTGACAAGGCGACCTACCGCGTCACCATCAAGCCACAGGGCTCCGCGCCGCAGACCAAGGACGTGGAGATTGACGGCGCGCTGATTTACCGCGTAGCCTTCTCAGTCGCGCGCACGCCGCAGTAGTGAGGCGTGCGCCGTCGGGTGTCCCGATGAGCGATGCCACAGAGAACCAGAAGCGCGAGGAGTTTCTGACCGCGCAGCAGTTGGCCCAAGTCTTACAGGTCAGCGAGTCCACCGTGCGCCGCCTGGCGCGCCAGGGACGCATCCCCTCAGTCCGCATCACGCCACACATCATACGCTTCCACCTCAAGGCCGTGCGCGAAGCACTCGACGGCGCTAAACGCTCGCGCCGCCACCCCGGCGACGGCGAAGTCGAGAGCGCCCAACTCTCCTTCGCGGACTTGATCTAACGCCATAGCGTCATGGCAGCGCGATAGAGGGCTGACTGCTTCGGCTCGTCGGCCTGTATGCGCTGGTGCAAGGTCACTTCGTCTATCTCAAGGCCATCGCGCGCCAGGATGCGGGCGGAACGGTTGAGAGGCTCAAGTTCATACCCGAACCACTCGCGCAACAACGGCGCTATGGCTGGAATATAATCCGGGTCAGACACGAGCCGGTGAAAGTCTGAGAAGGTCAGCGCATAACCTGTATTAGCGGGCCGCGCCCCTGCCGCGGCTTTCGGGACGGTAAGCTCTCCGCACGCCGGGCAGACCACGGGAGCGCCTAGCAGGATGTAGGGTCTATCTATTCCTGAGCCACAGGACTGGCAGGTTGTATCCACGGAAGTAAAACCCACTGTTTGGCGCTGCGGCTTCTTATTACCAATAAGGGCGTGGGGGCTCGATGAATAGTTGCGCTTCGCTCTGTGGGGCTTGGCGCTGCGCGGCTCGGATTGTTTCGTAAACTTTTCGCGCGCCCTGCGCCAACTCGAAATTCGGCGGCCCCTGTTGCTGTCCCCATCCCGGAAAGGCCGCACCGCCACCCCAGCGCGACGTTGGAGGAGTCGCGCCGAAGGTGATGATTCCGCCCCCATTCGATTTTTCGTCTAGGGTAACGTCGGTCAAGGCGCCTATGTTAAGCGATTTGGTTTTCCTGCTAAACAGCCCCGAGACGATGATGACGCGTTCACTCGTCACCCCGTAGTAAGTCTTACTCCGCAGCTTGGCGTCTACAAAGTAGCGCCCGAAGACCATGTACAGGCCGACGAGCACAAACGGGATGCCCCAGAGCCTGAAGAAGAAAGGCGCGTCGGTCTTAAAAACGCTGACCTCCCAAAAGATGGCGAAGCCGCACCACAGAAGGCTGAAAGGGATGAGGGCCGCGTCCGCACCTCTCAGATACACACCTTGACGCGGCCGCCCAGACCACAGGAGACGCTCGCCGGGTACGAGCTGAGTGTCAATGATTCTTTTCTCTTCGTTCCACATGTGAGCAGGTGGCTATCTTTAACGGTCAGCTTTATTCACCCGCGCGTCTCCGCCCCGCCTTCAACGCGCCGGTCAATTCCACCCAGCGGCCGTCGCGCTTGACGTAGATGCGCGGCTCCTTGATGGGGAATTGTTTGGCGAAGCCCGGTTGCGCGGCGAGGAAGCGGCGCACGGTCGCGCGGTCGCCCGTCGCCACGCGCCAGCGTCCGTCCTCGCGCACGAGGTACTGCTGCGCGACGATCTTGCCTTCGGCCTCGACGGGGCGCAGGACGCTCCCGTACATCACCGTGTCCACGGCGGCCAGGTCGCCCGCGACGCGCACCGCGCCGATCTCCATCCGGTCCAGTTTGTACATGCCGCCCGAGGCGCGCAGCAACTCGACGAACCGCTCGCGCGTGAGACGCGAGCGCGAGGCGTTGGGCAGCACGTCGTAAAGCTCGCCGTAGCGGCCCGTCTTTAACTGCTCGAAGACGGTTTGCACTACGGCGCGCACTTCGTCGGACTGCGTTGCAGCGGCGCGCGCCGGCGCGAGCGTCAAGAGCAGGAGCGCCGCCAGCGTGAATCCGAGTCTCTTCTTATTCATCTTCGTCCGAACCCTCCCCCTCGTCCGCGTCATCTTCATCCGCGTCGCCCTCGTCGCCGTCCTCCTGCGGAGTCTCAGGCTTGATGCGCGCGCGGTAGTTGAGAAACCAGGCGACTGCGCCGAGCGTGGCCGCGACGAAGGCCGCGTTGAACTGCCCCATCAGCAGCAGCACGGCCGCCGCCCCCAGCCCCAGGATCGAGACGACGATCCACACGCCATCATTCACTTGACCATCACCGGGACAGCAATCTCAAGGGTGCGCGGCGGGTAACACTTCTCGTCGTCGCACGCCTGGACGCGCAGTTTGCCCTTCAGCGTTTGCGCCCCTTTCTTCGCATCGGTCGCGGCCGCGAGCGGGAGCCTGATGGCCGTCTCCCCCTCGTAGACGGCGAGCGGGTCTTTGGAGAAGGAGAACTTCCTCGTGACCGAAGCGGGGTACGTGGGCTTGCCCGCTGTAACGCCCTGGCCTGGCTCGACCGTCAATTCCGTCGCCTTCAGGTAGGAGAAGGTTGGCGGGTTGGCGTTGATATGGTAGCCGGGCGCGATGTGAAGTTCGACGGTCGCCTCGGCTTGGCCGCCCGCATTAATCCCCACGGTGGGCACAACTACGAGCACCACGTCTACGGGCGCGGCTTCGTTCGTCGTCTGAATCTGGCCCGTGTTGTCGGACGAGGCGTTCGCCCCGGAGTTAGAGGTCTGCGTTTGAGAGCAGGCCGAGAGAAAAATGGCACACAGGCCGAGAGCCAGGAATAAATTTTTTCGGGTCATAGTTTCTCAGTTGCGTTGGATGTCTGCCAGCGGGCGGCCGCGCACGAAGTTGCGCGCCGCCGCGAGCATGCGCCGCAGCCGCCGCACGATCTTCGGGAGAAGCCAGGCGACGAGCAGCAGGGAAACAAGTATCACCACGAGAATCACCACCGGCTTGAAGACCGCCAGCAGCGCCGCCGCGACCGTGATGACATCTTCGAGAAGCGACAGCGCCCAGTTCGAGAAGGGCTCAGGACTCGTGTTCGCAGCGGCGCGCACAGTCGCCTTCGTCCCGTGAGTCGAAAGGGCCAGGCCGCCGCCCAGCAGTAGCGCCAGGACCTGCACCGTGGGGTTCAGGTCCGAGGTCGCGGACGCCGCCACGGCCGCGCCGGCCGGAACGCGCACGAACGTGTGCAAGGCGTCCCACACGGTATCCACGAGCGGAATCTTGTCCGCGACGAATTCCACGGCGTACATGAAGAGCGCGGCCCCTATGATGACCCAGTTGTCCAGGACTTCGAGCCCACCGGGAAGCTGTGCCACTTTGTAATGCTGCAAGAGCCCGAGCGTCGCCACGGTCGCGTACACGTTGATGCCCGACGACCACGCCGCGCCGAACGCCAAGCCAAGGATGGAGACGGTGCTCATAAAGCAGGAGTCAGAAGTCAGGAGAAAAGAGAATCATGAGAAAAGAGAATCAGAAGGACGGGCCGAGAGCTTTTTATTCTGACTTCTGACTTCTGACTCCTGACTCCTGTTCTTCACTCTTCCTCCTCTTCCTCCTTGCCTTTCCCGTCCGGCCGTTTGATGCCGAACTTTTCGAGGCGGTACTGAAGGGTGCGGAAGGTCAGGCCGAGGAGCTTGGCGGACTTGGTGATGTTGTAGTCCGTCTGCTCCATCGCCTGCACGATGAGGCTGCGCTCGACGTCCTCGAACGAGATGCCTTCGGCCGGGAGCTTGAAGGCCCCCTCGGTCATGGGCCTCGACTCCTGGCGGACTTCGAGCGGCAAGTCCTCGACCGTGATGAGGTCGCCCTCGCAGAGCAGAATCGCGCGCTCAATCGCCGACTCAAGCTGGCGCACGTTGCCCGGCCAGCTATAACCCATCATCAGCCGGCGCGTCTCCGGCGTCAGCCCGCGCACGAGCCTTGAGGTGTTGCGCGTGTGCTTCTTCAAAAAGTAGTCGATCAGGACGGGGATGTCGTCGCGCCGCTCGCGCAAGGGGGGCACGTCCACAGAGAGCACGTTGATGCGATAGTAGAGGTCGTCGCGGAACCTCCCGTCCCCAACCATCGCGCGCAGGTCGCGGTTCGTGGCGGCGACGACGCGCACGTCCACTTTCATAGTGCGCGTGCCGCCGACGCGGCGAATCTCGCGCTCCTGTAGAGCGCGCAGGAGCTTCGCCTGCATCCCTATGTCCAGTTCGCCGATCTCGTCCAGAAAGAGCGTGCCGCGGTCTGCCACCTCGAAGAGACCTTTCTTCTCGGCGTGCGCGCCGGTGAAAGAGCCCCTCTCGTGGCCGAAGAGTTCGGACTCCAAAAGGTTCTCGTTGATGGCGGCGCAGTTGACGGCCTGGAACATCTCGGCCACGCGCGGCGACTGGTTGTGTATGGAGCGCGCGATCAACTCCTTGCCTGTGCCAGATTCGCCCCGTATCAAAACAGGCGAGGCCGAGCGCGCGACCTTGAGAATCATCTTCTTGACGGCCTCCATCTCGGACGAGGCCGAGATGATTTCCGCGTCGAGCGCGTCGAGCCGCTTGAGCGCGCGCCGGATGGTATCGAGCAGCGTGTCGCGGTCGTAAGGCTTTTGCAGGTAGTCGAACGCCCCACGGCGAAGCGCGTCCTTGGCCGACTCGATGGAGCCGTGCGCGGTCAGGAGGATGACGATGATGGATGAGTCCTGCGCGAGCAGGTGCTGCAACAACTCTATGCCGTCCATCCCCGTCATCATCAAGTCGGTCAGGGCCAGGTCGAAGCGGCGCTCCTTGGCGAACTTGAGCGCGGCCTCGCCCGACGAGGCCGTCGTTACGTCGTAGCCCTCGCCCGACAGAATCATCTCTAAGATTTCGCGCTGCGACTTTTCGTCGTCAACCACGAGTATGCTCTTGCGTGCCATTCAAAGCTCCTCAGCGTGACAGATGACAAATGATAGATGACAGGATAGAAAAATTGTGCGCTCCTGTCACCTCGTCACTTGTCAGCGGTCGCGGTTGTCGGAAGTGTGATTACGAAAGTTGTGCCTTCGCCCGGCTTCGAGCGGACGGAGATCGTGCCGCTGTGATCGTCAATGGCCTTCTTGACGATGGCGAGGCCGAGACCTGTGCCAGTTTCCTTGGTCGAGAAATAGGGCTCGAAGACTTTTGAGATGTTTTCGGGGTCGATGCCGCGCCCTGTGTCCGTCACCTCGACGCGGGCGCGCCGGCCCCCTTCGTCCCCGTAGATGTTGATACGGAGGCTCCCGCCCTCGCCGTCAATCGCCTGCATGCCGTTGATAATCAGGTTGGTGAAGACAGAGCGCAGCGCCTCGGCGTCGCCCATCACGGGCGGCACGTCGCCCTCCTCCTCGACGCGTGTCTCTATGCCGCTCTCCTGCGCTTTGACCTCGACCATCTGTAGCGCGTCGCGTGCGGTCTCGCCCAGATCGAGCGGGCGCAGTTCAAGGGTCGAGGGCCTGGAGTAGTTCAGGAACTCCGAGATGCGCGTGTTGATGCGCGCGACTTCCAGCTTGAGCTGCTGCGCCAGCCGCTCAAAGGTCTCGCGCTTTTTGGGATCGTCGGGCGGGAAGGCCGTGCGCAGGTGGTCTAAGGTCAGGTTGATGTAGTTGAGCGGGTTTCGGATTTCGTGCGCGATGGCAGAGGCCAGGCGGCCGACGACCGCGGACTGCTCGGCCTGGTGGAGCAGGCCCTCTAATTCGCGCATGTGGCCGAGCCGCGCAATCATCTCGTTGAAGTGCGAGGCGAGTTGGCCCATTTCGTCCGTGCGGTCGGCGGCCGGGACGCGGAAATCGAAGTCGCCGGCCGCGACGCGCCGCGCCGCGTTGGACAAGTCCTTGATCGGCCGCGTGAAGCGCCAGACCAGGACGGCCGCGACGAGCGTGGCCGCCAGGAACACCCCCAGCATGTAGGGGAGCGGCCGCAGGGCCTGCATGCTCCAGAAGCTCTGGCCCTCACGGTACGACCTGAGGATGACTATCACGTAGTAGCGGCCGTCCACCGTCTCGACGGAGACGGCGAAAGATTCGGCCCCGGCCTGATCAGCCGTCGTCACGGGGAAGTGCGCCCGGTCCTCGGCCGGCAGCTCGTTGAGATTGACCACGGGGGGAAGCGTCGTCAGCTCCTGTAGATAGCGGTCGGCGTACTCGCCGTTGACCTTCAACAGCTCTAAATCGAGGCTGTCCGAAAGCCGCCAGTTGTTGTCCACGACGATGATGTTGGCGACGCGGCCGGTCTGCGGGTTGAGGAGCGGATTGTTCCTCTGTTGGAGCAGCGCGACGAGGCGGGGCTTGGCGGAGATGCTCTCGAACCCGAGTGCGACGGCGGCGACCAGCGCCTGCGTCTGAACCTCGCGCATCCGCCTATTATTCCTCGCGTTGCGCAGGTTCAGAACGTACTGCGTCCCGAGCGTCAGGACGAGCAGCGCGGCCAGCACGAGCAACAGCCGCGCGCGGAAACTGGAGATTAGACGGGGCGTTTTCATACTCTTTAGGTCGCAAGGGGGAGCACGGGGCCATTATAAACTAAAGATGGCAATATTATTTTTTCGTTGCCCTCAGCCCTTTCAGATGTTATAGTTCGCGGCGGTCTCAACGCAAACTCCCCAGAGACCGCATCGACGGGAACTCTCCCAAGCCTCACCGAAAAGTGCGAAGGTCGCAAGACGAAAAATGACAATTCGTTGAAGGAACTGTTTTGAAGGTGCTTGAAGCTTCAAAATTTATCTCTGTTACTTGACGACGCGGCGCGCCGCGAGAGTACGCACGGCTGGAATAATTCGAAAAATAAGCGTTAGGCATTCGTTCGTGACCCGAAAGCGTTCGAGACCCTAACTCGCGAGGTTAACCCCGGAGCTTTAATTTAACTGCGAGGACCAGTCAATGACCCAAACCCAGCGAACCCTGAACCCCGCGCGCATCGCGCCTGCCATTCTCCTTCTCGTCAGCCTGATTTTCACAGGCACAGCATTCGCCAAAGACAAAAAAGCCAAAGCGGCCGCCAAGACTAAGGCCCCGGCCGCGAAGACGCAGAAGAATCAGAAGAGCGCGCGCAACGACAAGAAGGCGCGCGAGACGGCTAAGGCTGGTAAGAACTCGCGCGCCGACAAGAAGCGCGACAGCCGGGCCGCGGCGAAGGAGGCGCGCGTTGACAAGCGGCGCGACCGCAGGGGTTCGGCCAGGGAGCTGAAGGCCGCGAAGAAGGAGCAGGAGAGGGATAGACGCGGTGGGCGCCTCTCGAAGCGCGAGCAGCGGGCCGAGGCTCGTCGCGCAGCCGAGCAGCGCCGGCGCGAGATCGCGGAGGCCAGACGCCGCGCGGAGATCGCACGCCAGGCCGCAATTGCACGCCAGCGCGCCTTGGAGCAGGCGATGCGCGACGAGGCGATGTCCAACATCGCCAAGGACGACACGACGGGCGAAGACCTGGAAGTGCGCCGCGCGGCGGTCGCCGCCCTCGGCAACCACGCCGGCACGGTCGTCGTCATGGACCCGAAGACCGGCCGCGTCTACACGGTCGTCAACCAGGATTGGGCGCTGCGCCGCGGCTTCAAGCCTTGCTCGACCATCAAGCTGATGACAGGAATGGCCGGGCTGACGGAGAAGGTGATTGACCCCGTGCAGACCGTCTCGGTCTCGGACCGCCGCTACGCCATAGACCTGACGGACGCCCTAGCCTACTCCAACAACGGCTACTTCCAGAACATAGGCGGCCAAGTCGGGTTCGACCGCATCATCTCTTACGCGCGCGAGCTTGGCCTGGGCGAGCGCACGGGCATCAACCACGCTAACGAATCGCCCGGCCGCGTCCCGCTATTCAAGACGGGTTTCGCCGCCCGCCGCATGTGCTCGCACGGCGACGACTTCGAGGTCACGCCGATTCAGCTCGCCAACATGGTTTCGGCCATCGGCAACGGCGGCAACCTTCTGGTCCCGCACCTGCCGCGCACGCCGCAGGAGGAGGCTCAGTTCAAGACCATCGTCCGCCGCAAGGTCAACATCCCGCAGGAGTCGATGCAGAAACTGGTCCCCGGCATGATCGGGTCGGTCAACTACGGCTCTGGCAAGCGCGCCTTCGACGCCGGCCAGACCATCGCCGGCAAGACGGGCACCTGCATCGGCCAGGGCTCCTGGCTCGGCCTCTTCACCTCCTACGCGCCCGTGCATAACCCGCGCCTGGCCATTGTCGTCGTCACGCGCGGCTCGGACGCGCGCCGCCACTTCCCGGCCTTCGTCGCAGGGCAAATCTACCGCTCGCTCAAGCACCGCTTCGGCCCCGGCACGGACGGCATGCCTTACGCCGCCGCGCCCATGATTCCGCGTCCGAAGATTGACGCGAAAGTGGCGGCCGCCCTCAGCGACGAGGACAGGGAAGAAGAGGCGGGCGAAGTGGGCGAAGACAGCCTGACAGGCGCAGCGGCCGCGGGCGCAGGCGGGGCCAGCCCCGCCAACGGCAACAACGTCAAGAGCGTGATCATGACCGTGCCGCAGCCGCAGCCGCAGTCTGGCGTTCCGGCGCAGACCACCGCGCCGCAGAACAACGCCCAGCGGCCACGCCGCGTCCACGCGGCCAAGCCGTAAGAAATGCAGAATTAAAAGTTCAAAATGAAAAATTAAGGCGGAGACCACATCTCGATTCATTGTGGTTCTCCGCCTTCTTTTTTGCATTTTACATTTTTAATTTTGCATTTCCTTTCTGCCTTGACAGGCGGCGGAGTGTTGCAGGATGATTATGCATCGCGTTTGTTTTATCTGACACCGATGCGCCTGGGTTCCCTCTCTGTTAGGATAGGGTGCGCGCGCCCCCGGAAGGCGGCAACGTAGGCCGCGAGCCTAGCATCTGAAGATGCGCGACGCCGGTTGCGGAGGCCGTCACGCTGCTCACCCCCCGGATTGATAAGAGTTGCAGAAAAGAAGATTGCTTGGAGGATTGCGACCGATGAAAAAGCTGATTCGATTGTTAGTATTTACTGCGCTCGTGGCGACGCTCGCGCTGCCCGCGCTGGCACAGAACACAACGACGACACCCAGCTCCGGCGGGACGGCGGCCGCCGCGCAGGACGACCCGGAGAAGCTCGCCCTTTACGAGAAGTTTAGGAACAACCTCAAAGACAACCCGGCGGTCGCTTACGAAGCCGGCAAAGAGTATCTGTCCAAGTACGAAGCCACTGACGGCCCGAACGATCAGTACGTGAGCTACATCAAGAAGTGGGTCGCCTCCTACGACAAGATCGCGCGCCGCAATCAGGTCATCCAGCAGTTGACCGCCAAGGACTACAACAATGCGTTCAACGGGGCCAAGCAGGTTCTGGTTGACTACCCGGAAGACCTGGGGCTCCTCTTCGAGCTGTCTAAGGGCGGGCTGGCCGCCGCCATTTCGGGTAACACCGCCAACAACGCCGCCACTATTGACTATGCCCGTCGGACCCTCCAAATGATCCAGGCCGGCAAGACCTTCGAGAAGGACAAGCCGATTGCGAACAAGGAAGAGATCCTCGGCGGCCTCAACTATGAACTCGGCTTCCTGCTGCGCGAGTCGCAGCCGGCCCAGGCGGTGCCCTATATCATTGCCGCCGCGCAGTCGCCGGGCGTCTCGCAGAAGGATCCGTACACCTACTCGTTCCTGGCCGGCGCCTACGAGCAGGCCGAGTACGCCAACCTCAGGACGCAGTACGAGGCCGGCTGTAAGACCGAGGAGCAGCTCAAGAGCCCGCAGTGCGCCGAGCTGACCACGAAGGTCAACGACGTCGTTGACCGCATGATCGACGCCCTGGCGCGCGCGGTCTCCTACAGCAAGAGCAGCCCCGACGCGGCCAAGTTCGAGCAGGCGCGCACTTCCTGGATGGAGCAGTTGACGGCGCTCTACAAGTACCGCCACGAGGGGGCCGACACCGGCCTCAACGAGATGATCGCGAGCGTGACCTCGAAGCCGCTCCCGCGGCCGGCCGCGCCGTCCACGCCTTCGACGACCCCGCAGACCACGCCGTCGTCGAACACCACGACGCCGCAGACGCAGCCGAACAACACGACGACCACGACGCCCACGACGCCGGCCAACGGTGGCACGACGTCGAGCACGACGCCGAAGCCCAACCGCTAAAGGCGGCCGCGGGGCTTCGCGTCACTCTCCTCCGAGCAAGCAAGCAGCCGGGCGCAACGTCGATGACGTTGCGCCCGGCTTTTGTTAGAATCTGCCCCACCGTGAAAAATTCTGAAGAGACCGCACACAACCTGGCGGAGCTGGAAGAGCTGCTCGGCCACACCTTCTCCGATCGTTCGTGGCTGGAGCGCGCGCTGACGCACCGCTCCTGGGCGCACGAGCAGGTCGCGCCGGGCAAGGAAGAGGAGGCGCGCCGCCTGCACAACGAGGCGCTCGAATTCGTCGGCGATTCCGTGCTCGGGCTGGTGATCGCGGACTGTCTGTTCAGGTCTTACCCGGCCGTGACGGAGGGCGAGCTGTCGCGCATGAAGCACCAGTTGGTCAGCGCGCCCACGCTGGCGCGCGCCTCCGAGCGCCTGACCATTGGGCGGTTCGTGCGCGTCGGCCGTGGCGAGGACAAGAGCGGCGGCCGACGCAAGCGCGCGCTCCTGGCCGACGCCTTCGAGGCCGTGCTGGCGGCCGTCTTTCTGGACGGCGGGCTCGCGGCCGCGACCGACTTCGTCCGCCGCGCACTCGGCGACGAGCTTGAGCAGGTGGACCCGGTGGCGGCGGCCGCCGCAGACTTCAAGACCCTCTTGCAGGAGCGTCTCCAGGCGAGCCACCTGGCCGCGCCGCAGTACACGGTCGTCGAGGCGACGGGGCCGCCGCACCGCCGCACGTTCCACGTCGAGCTGAACTGGGAAGGCGGCTCCGTCCGCGCCGAAGGGCGCACCATCAAGGCCGCCGAGACGAGCGCCGCCCGCCTCGCCCTCGACGAACTCGATGGGCAGTAGGCGGAAAAAAGTGGTCAGTGGTCAGTGGTCAGTGGTCAGTTAACAGAAGAACGCTTTTGTCTTTAACTGACCACTGCTTTCCTGCTTGACCTATCTTGTCCGGCTTCTTTAGGATGTTTTCATGAGTGACGATTTGACGAACAGGGGAGTCGCTGCACCCATCGCGGAGCCGAAGGTACAGACGCGCGTGGGCGCGCAGGCCGTCCAGCCGAACGGCAACGGCTTCGAGCGCCAGGCCGCCGCGGTCGAACGCAGAACGCAGGGGCCGCCCAAGACCATCCTGCGCGAGTATTTCGAGTCGGCCGTCGTGACGGTCATCATGGCGCTCTTCGGGATGACCTTCATCGTCCAGGCCGTCAAAGTGCCGACCGGCTCGATGCAGAACACGATCACCATCGGCGACCACCTGCTCGTCAACAAGTTCGTCTTCGGGCCGGGCGACACCTTCCCGCTGCTCCCGCAGAGGAGGGTCCGCCGCGGCGACATCATCGTCTTCAAGTACCCCGGCGACCCGGACAACCCAGAGGGCGACCGGCGTCCAGACAACCTCCCCTTCAAGACCAACTACGTCAAGCGCGTCATCGGCCTGCCCGGCGACCACGTTCAGGTGCAGGGCGAGCGCGTCCTCATCAACGGCCAGGAACTGCCTGAGCACCGCATCGCGGCGATAGACCACTTCGACGACCAGCGCACGGAAGAGGTTGAGAGCAACAAGCAGCTGGAGATTTTGCCGAGCCCGCCGCGCAAGGAGGGCGAGACCTACTCTGTCTACTACAGCACGGACCGGACGCTTGAGAGCGGCTTCGACGAGGTCGTTCCCGACGGCCACTACTTCGTGATGGGCGACAACCGCAACAACAGCCAGGACAGCCGCGCCTGGGGCTTCGTCCCCAGAGACCTCATCGTCGGCCGCGCCATGTTCGTCTACTGGTCTTACGACGAGAGCGCCCCCTCGACCAACCCCATCATGGACTTCATAAACAACACCCGCTGGAACAGAACTGGCACAATGGTCAAGTGATGAATGCGGAATGATGAATGATGAATTAAAAAGCAACCGTCTTTAATTCATCATTCCGCATTCATCATTCATCATTGCTTTTCTCCGCCCATTCCTTTGTCACGCGGTGGCGGTAGTCGAAGAGACGGCGTAGGCGCGGGACGATGAGGAGCGGGGCCGCCAAGCGCCCGAGCGGCCGGAGCGGCGGCTCGTACTCTATCTCGTCGCGCAGGAGAGCGCCGCGTTCGTGTGGCAAGACTAGGTGACGGTGGCGCCAGTTGCGGAACGGGCCGCGCGTCTGTATGTCCTCGAACATTCGCGGCGGGTCGTAGGCCGTGTGCAGCGCCTCCCAGCGGACCGGGAAGAGGCCGAGGACGCGCGTCTCCACGACGGCCCGCTCGCCGGGTCGCAGGCTCTGTGCCGCACGGACGACGCGCGCCGATTCCCACGGCGGCGTCAGGCGCACGAGCGCGTCCGGCAATTCGTGGAACGCGAAGACGCGCTCGGGGCTGGCTTCGATGACGCTCTCCTTGACGAACTTCATCCACGGAAGATAACAGCCTCGCTCTGGCGTGACAAAATGCCGGTCAGAAACCTTCGCTGACGCGGGCGTCACTAACCGCGATTAAGTGGTAAAGTGGCACACAAAGGGGGACGGTCATGGCGAGAGGGTGGGAGAGTAAGGCGGTCGCGGATCAGCAGGAGGCGGCGGACGAGCGTGCGCGCCGGCAGTTACCTGAAGATGAATTGTCGCCCGAGGAGCGCGCCCGCCGCGCCCGCCTGGAATCGCTGAGACTTTCCCGCGCGCGCACGCTGACACAACTCGAAGGGGCGACCCGCCCGGCCCACCGCCAGATGCTGCAACGGACGCTTCGCGCCCTGGAGACGGAGATAGAGGAGTTGTCCGCGCCTCCCCTCACTTAATCATCGTGCCCGTCCGGCTCCAACGCGTGTTCGTGAAAAAGTCTATCAGGAGATTTTTCGGCTCGCGGCTCTCGTCCTTCGACCAGAAGACGAAGAGCGCGCGCCCTATGACGAGTTCGCCGGCGACAGTCCCCCACGCGCGGCTGTCGGCGCTGTCCTCGCGGTTGTCGCCCATCACGAAGTAGTGGCCGTCAGGAATCTTGTAGGGCTTCCCACCCACGGCGTAGTGAAAAATCTCCGGCGGCTTCTCAAGCTGGCTCGCGTCGGTGGCGGCGAGCGTCTTGGCGGTGTAGTAGACGGTGTAAGGCTGCTCGTTCGGCTGACGCGGCGGATCTTCGACGATGACGAGCGGGGCTTTGGCGTTGACGCCCGACTCGGCCTTGACGCGGTGCTCTGGGAGCGGCTGGCCGTTGATGAGCACGAGCGCGCCGCGGACCTCTATGGTCTCGCCCGGCAGACCTATGACACGTTTGATGAAGTAGTCTGAGTAGGGCGTGACGGGCGGCACGCTCAGCCTGTCGCGGTCTGGGTTGTCGTGGTCGCCGGGATACTTGAAGACGATGATGTCGCCGCGGCGGATTTCGCGCTTGGGGAGGAAGAATGGGGCCGAGCCGGGGGCGAAGATGAACTTGTCGATGAGGAAGTGGTCGCCGATGTAGATGGTGTTCTGCATCGAGCCGGTGGGGACGCCCACGGTTCGGCCGATGAACGTGATGAAGAAGACGAACATGATGGCCGTGTAGATGGCCGACTCGAAGTATTCGCGCCACACACTCTTCGGCGGACCCTTCGGCTGCGGCGCGGCCTCTGTCGCCTGCGCGCCGTCGTCGTCGTCCGCCTCTTTCGCCTTCGCCTTCTTTTTGCGAGCCATGCTCAGCATCCTAACTTGTAAATGATAAATGGTAAATCGTGAATGGAAAAAGAAAGGCCGTTCTTCGCTTCACGATCTTCGATGAAGGATCATTCTGATTCCGTCGCGGGGGCGCAGGGACATCGCCGGGACGAGGGGAATGGGGCGGCTTGAGACCAGCTCGAAGCGGAACTGGCGCGCGATGGCCGCCATCACGAGCACGATTTCCATCAGCGCGAAGGAATTTCCGATGCAGACGCGCGGCCCGCCGCCGAAGGGGAAGTAGGCGTACTTGGGCAGCGCGGCCGTGAACTCAGGCGTCCAGCGCTCCGGCCTGAATTGGTCCGGCCCGTCGAAGAAGCGCGCGTCGCGGTGTACGACCCAGGTGGGCATGAAGACTTGCGTGCTCGCGGGCACAAGGTATCCGCCGACCTCGCAGTCCTCTACGGCCTCGCGCCCGACGATGTAAGCGGGCGGGTAGAGCCGCATGGATTCCTTGACGACCATCTCCGTGAACTTGAGCCGCGGGAAGTCTTGCGCCGCGGGCGCGCGCCCCCCTTCGAGCACTTCGTCCAGCTCGCGCCACAGTTTCTGCTCCGCTTCGGGGTGGCGCGCCAGCAAGTACCAGGCCCACGAGAGCGTCAGCGCCGTCGTCTCCTGCCCCGCCAAAAAGAGCGTGATGACTTCGTCGCGCAGTTGCTGGTCAGTCATCTGGCTGCCGTCGTCGTCGTGCGCCTGAAGCAGCATCGAGAGCAGGTCGCCCTGGTCTTTATTCCCGGCGCGTCGCTGGCTGATGATGCGGTAGACGACTTCGTCCAACTGCGCGGCCACCTTATGAAAGCGGCGGTTGGCCGGAGTGGGAAAGCGGTTATCCAGAATCCACTTGAGCGTGGCCTGCGAGCCGAATGGCTCCACGAGGATTGAGAGGGCGCGCGCGACCTTGTCGGCGTCGTCGGTGACATCCACGTTGAAGAGCGTGTGCGTGACGATCTCCATCGTCAGGCGCATCATGTCGCGGTGGATGTCGCGTATCTCGCCGTCGCGCCAGGTCTTCGTGAGCGCCTCCGCGTCCGCGACCATGCGCGCGGCGTATCCGGCGATGCGCTCGCGGTGGAAGGCGGGCTGTGCCAATCTGCGCTGCCTGCGCCAGAAGTCGCCCTCGCTCGTCAGCAGGCCGCGGCCGACGAGCCTGTGGAAGAAGGGCGTGCGGAACGAGAGCGGCTTGATGAAGTTGCGGCTGTTGGTCGCCAGCACCTGCTCTATGTGGTCTGGGTGGAAGAGAAAGTAGGACGGAACGTAGAAGAAGCGCGCGCTGACCACGTCGCCGTAGTCGCGGCGGAGCTTCTCGATAAAGCCCAGCGAGTCGCGGTTGAACTCCGGCATGACGCCGAGCAGGAAATGTCCTCTCGGACCCTGGGGGACTAAGGCAGCGACCATCGCGTGTTTCCTCTCCGTCAGGTCTGATGGCGCAATAGTGCCCAGCCTTCGGCCCCCAATGCAAGTCTGAAAGCCGCATTACTTAAGACGAACGCGCGTGAACCAGGCTCACCTCCAGTTTCCGATGAGGATGAAGGGAGCCCAGTAAAATGGGTGGGAGTATTTATTGGGCCGGCCGGCGGGGTTGTGGCCTGTGCTGGCTTCGGCGCTCAGGCCGACGTTTCTTTGCCCCTTGCCAGAGGCTTCCTTACCGGCGGCCCCTGTGAGCAGCGCCACCTGCGCCTGCTGTAGGGCTTCGGCCTTGTGTATCCCCTGCTGCCCTGTCCGCAGCCTGTAAAAATTCTGCATCAGAAGTCGCGTGCTGTCGTCGGCCACGGGCCACAAGCTCGCCAACACGGCTTTCGCCCCTTGCCGCTGTGCCAGAACGCCGAATCCCTCAACCTCTTTCCCGTCGGCGCCTGCGCCGCTCGACGCTGTGTCGCAGGCCGAGAGCGTCAAAAGCTCGACCCCGCTGAACAGATTGGTGGAGGACTTGATCTGAGCCAGCGTCAGATGGCTGCCGTCCCCTAGCAGGAGGAAAGATTGGGTCTCGTCGCCGGGCAGGAACTGGAAATGGCTGGCGATGTGTATGACGGGGTATCGCTGTCTCAGCGAAGTCTTGAGCGCTTCGGGCGTGAACGCTTCGTCGAGCATCACCTTGCCGGGCAGGATGCCTTCCACCGCGCCTTGACCCCCTTCGTCGCGAATGATGCTGCGCAGCTCAAGCGGCACGGCCGGCAGCGCGCCGAAGCCAGGCTGGGGCTTCGAGACGCCGAAGCCCAGGCCACTCCACGTCGCGCTCGGCGCGTCCTTCAACCGGTCGCGGCTCGCCGGGGTGAAGACGACGTTACGGTATCGCTCGACCAAGTATTTTTCGCCGTCGTGCAGGGAGGCCATCGGCAAGTAGCGGAGCACGCCGTCCAATGACCACATCAGCGTCTCGGCGTGCGCGTCTTTGAGGTCACGGGCGACGGGGCCGACGAGGATGCGGTAGAGTTCCTGTGCCAGCGGGCGCGGGTCCGTCCTGGGGTCTTCGATGGCCTGACGGAAGGCTGCAACTTTGCGGTAGAGGTCCGCGGCCCTGATCCTGTACTCGGCGGCCTTCTGCACCTCCGGGGTGATGAGGATGACGCGGTACTTGTCTTCGCCGACGATGGTGTAGATGGCGACCGAGCCAGAGCCCAATTCGCGCAAGGTCTCCATCAGACCCTGCGACTCGCGCAGTTGAAAAACCTTGTCGCCCATGCGCGGCGAGCGTGCGAACTCGCCGGCCAGCTTGTCCAGGAATTGCTGAAAGACCTGGCCGGCCAGTTCGAGGTCCACGTCGAGTTTTGCCAGGAGCTTTTCCTCTTCGGGCGTGAGAGACTTCTTGCTGCGTAACTCCATGCGCTCCCTGCCGAGGGCGGCCAGGCGGTCCGCGATCTCGCGGTAGCGGCGGTCAAGTTCGCTCTCCGCGGGCGTCAGCACGGTCCGCCCCTTGAGTGATTTGCCCTCTGTCCCGTCGCGCCGGACGTAGTCGAAATACTCCTCCTCCTTGAGCATCCCGATCACCTGCTGCGCTTCAGACAGGCGGCCTTCCGCTATCAGCAGGTCGGCGAGCCGGCGGTAGACGTCCTCTGTTAATTTCAGGTATCCGTGCCGTATCCTTTCGTCAAGCGCTTGGACGATACTTCTCATCTCCTGGTGGATGTTGACCGCCTGCTTGCCGTAAAAGACAGCGACGGCCGGCTCGCCTTTGGCGCTCCAATAGTCCATCAGAACTCTGTTCGTGTAAGCCTCATTGTCAGGTGCGTTAAGTTGCCGGTAAATTGCCAGCGCCTGATATAAAGCATCCTGAGCCTTCGGCATTTCATTCAAACTGAGATAGCAGCGGCCGAGATTGGTCAAGACCAGGGCCTGCGTCCTCAGCTCGCCGATGGCCCTGGTGATCGCCAGCGATTGCTGGAAAAACTGGAGAGCTTTCTGGGGTTCCTGGTCACTGAAGAGATTGCCTAACTCATCTAACACGTGGGCCTCATCTCTCATTCGGCCGCTCGCTCTGGAGAGTGAGAGTGCTTGATTGTAAAACTCTTCGGCTTTCTGGTTCTCGCCTAGTTCGTGGTGAACCAGACCGATCCGGTTAAGAGCTATCGCTTCTTGGAAACGGTCGCGGGCGGCCCTCGCGGTCAGTAACGCTTGCCGGAAGTAGTCCAGAGCTTTCTGGCGCTCGTTCACATAGAAATAGAGGTTGCCCAGCACGTTGAGCACGTGGGCCTCGCCAATCTTATCCCCGGCCGCTTTCAAGATCGGTAAAGCGCGGTCAAGATACTCCAGCGCCTTTGCCCTCTCACCCTGATTCAAATAAACAGCCCCGATGTTTGACAGGACGAGTCCTTCGCCCCTGCGCTCCCCCAGCGCCTGGGCGATGGCGAGCGCCTGGTGGAATACTTCGAGTGCTTTATCCGAATCGCCTGTCGTCATATAGACGCCGGCCATTCCGTGGAGCGATTGCGCTTCACCGATGCGGTCACCAATCGCCCTCCGAATCTGAACCGCCTGGTTGAAAAAATCCAGAGACTCCTTCTGCATGCCGAGCGAGTACTTCAGAATGCCGATGGAGTTGAGGGCGTGAGCCTCCCAGTATGAATCGGCGGCTTTGCGCCAGAGCGCGACGACCTGTTGGGCCTGTTCAATCGCCCGAAGTTGGGAGTCTTTCGTGCGCGCGCGCCACACCTGTGCCAGTTCCTCTGTCGCTTGCTCCGCCGTCACACGGTCTCGGTCCTGCTGCGTCGCGGCCGTCTTTCTTTCGGCCAGCATCTTGTAACCACCGGCAACCACATCCGGCGTGGTGGGACGCACCTCGAAGCGGTATGCGCCGGCCCTGAGGGCCTCATAAGAGAGAACTTCACGCCCTGTCAATCCTTTCTGAACGTTAAACCCGCCCAGCTTTTCCCCGTCCGGCCCGTACAGGGCCAGGCCGACATCAATACCGCTCTGCTCGACGCGCACTGACAGGAATTCGCCGTGCTTGAAATCGAAACTGAAAGCGTGGACTTCACCTCCGGCGAGCTTGAAATCAACCTCCTTGCCGACTACGAGCGCGCCCATGTCTTTGGCCTGCTCAGGGCTCTGGGCTGGAGACGGCGGGGGCGAGACCGCCGCCTCTTGCGCGCGTGCGGGCAGGCTCAACAGCAGACACGACACCAGCGCGAGCAGGCTGAAGCGCAGTCTGTAAGCTGGGCCATTTTTGAAGCAGAAAGAGAAGGACGGGCGCTGTGAAATGGGGGGCATTAAGTTTGACCTCCGACCAAAGAGGGAAGCGCTGGGCGGCGAACGTGCAATCGGTCTCGGGCGGCCGGCGACAGTCTTAAGTCTGCTGGTAGGACGAGCCGGGCGACGGCTCCTGAATCTATGCCCGGAGACTGAAAGTGTCAAGATATATTGACAAGCCACAGATGATGTAACGTCTCGGCAGAGAGATTTCCGGCCGGACCTACTGCGACGCCGGAAGGAGTTGGGTTTTGCCGAGGACGGTGGCCGGGACGAGGCGTCAGGATAAATCCGCGTGCTATTATCACAGGCCGTCAGTTCCGGGCCGGAACCACGCGCCCCTTAATTTTCTCGGAGGAGTCTTCATGCACCTGCGGTCAACGCGCCTCGCGCCGCTTGTTCTCATGCTCATACACATCAGCCTCTTCTACTCGATTGCCAGGGCGCAAGATGGGCACACGCTGACGGGCGAGTTCCGCACGCACAAGAATTTTCACTCGCGCTATCTAACGAGCGACCGCGACGTGCTGGTCTACCTGCCGCCCGGCTACGACGCCGACAAAAGGAGACGCTACCCGGTGCTCTACCTGCACGACGGGCAGAACCTTTTCGACGGGGCGACATCGTTCATCAAGGGCGCGGAGTGGGAGGTGGACGAGACGGCGCAGAGGTTAATCACTGCCGGCCACATCGAGCCCCTCATCATCGTCGGCGTCTACAACGCGGGCAAGGACCGAGTCGAAGAGTACACGCCCACCGTAGACGCCAGGCACAAAGTGGGCGGGAAAGCGGACCAATATGGGCGCATGCTCGTGGAGGAGTTGAAGCCGTTCATTGATTCCGAGTATCGCACGCGCCCGGACGCGAAGCACACGGGGCTCGGCGGCTCCAGCCTAGGCGGGCTGGTGTCGCTCTACCTGGCCTTCAAGTATCCGCAGACGTTCGGGCGCGTCATCGTTGCCTCGCCGTCGGTCTGGTGGGACGAGCGGATGATTCTGCGCGAGGTCGAAGCGTTGAAGAAGAGGCCGCACCTGCGCATCTGGCTCGACATGGGGACTAAGGAGGGCGGCAACGAGGCCGAGGAGCACAGGCAGAACGCGCGCGCCCTGCGCGACGCCCTCGTCCGCAAGGGCTGGAAGGAGGGCTCGGACCTGAAGTACTTCGAGGCCGAAGGCGCGGAGCACAACGAGCGCTCCTGGGCCGCCCGCGTCGAGCCGATGCTGAAGTTTCTGTTCCCGAAAAAGTGAGACGCAGAACTGGCCCAAAATAATCTTGTTGACAACCTCCGAGCGGCGAGAATATTGTCTCAACTGTTTGCGCGCGCTTTCCTGCTGACATCACTACAATCGCCATTCAACCTGGATTAGCTTTCGAGCCGGGCGGCCTTTCCCACACCTTGATGAGGAGTTGACTCGTTATGACTGCGACAGAAAAGAGTCCCCACAAAATTCACAACTCGGCGACGAAGGACGGGCTGACGGCCAAAGTTTACCGCGGCGACGGCGCGGCGCTGCTGGCCTTCGACCTGGACGAGAAGTTGGCACAGAACCTGGCCGGCTTCAGCGTCAAGCGGACCACTCCCAAAGGCCAGTCCGACTACCTGCACAACCGCCTGCACTTCACGAGCTGCGTGACGGCCGACACGAAGATAGAGGAACTCGGCCTCCACCCGACCAACGAAGCGCCGCTGCAAAAGTTTCGCTGGACAGATTTCCCCGAAGAGATGATGCCGGGCGACTTCCGCTACGAGGTGACGGCCATGTTCTTCGACAAGGGCGGGAAACTGAAAGAGGGGCCGTCCGTCGCCGTCGAACTGGAGATCGAGCCGCGCAAGATCGGCCGCTTCGAGTTCGGCTTCACGCGCGCCTATCTCTCCTCGCAGGCTTACACCAATCTCTTCAAGAACGCGCCGATCCGCCCGGCGAAAAAGTCCTTGGATTACAAGACGAAAGCTTACGCGAAGCAGTACGAGTGGCTCGGCTACCACGCGCGCAAGATGGTCTTCGACTTCGTGGAGGAGTGCCTGACGGACAAGCGCGTCACGGTTGACCTCTTCGCTTATGATTTGGACGAGCCGGACTTTGTGCGCGCGATGCAGAAGATGGGCAAGCGCCTGCGCGCCTATCTGGACAACGCGCCGCTGCACACGAAGCCAGGGGCGCTGGAGATCGACGCGCACAAGCTCCTGGTCAAATCCGCGGGCGCAGCCAACGTCAAACAGGGCCACTTTCATCGCTTCGCGCACAAGAAGATTCTGATTCAGAAGCGAGACGGCAAGCCCGTCAAGGTGCTGACCGGCTCGGCCAACTTCTCTGTGCGCGGCCTCTACGTCCAGGCTAACAACATTCTCGTCATAGACGACCCGCAGACGGCCGCGCTCTACGATGCCGCCTTCGAGCAGTCGTTCAACGCCCCGGACAAGTTTGCGACCTCCGAGATCGCCGAAGGGTGGCACGAGGTCGAGGCGGACGACCTACCGAAGTTTGCAGTCGCCTTCTCGCCGCACAAGTCCGCGGACGTTTCGCTGAAGAGAGTCGCGGACGCCATCTCGGCGGCCGAAAGCTCTGTCATCTTCGCCGTGATGGAACTGGCGGGCGGCGGGACGGTCATGGACGAGCTGAAGGCGCTGCCAGAGAAAAAGAAGATGTTCTCCTACGGCATGACGCAGACGATGGGTGGCGTCAAGGTCTACAAGCCGGGCCAGTCCACAGGGATGATCGTGCCTTTCGACTACCTGAAGGGGAAGGTGCCGCCGCCGTTCCAGGACGAGTACAGCGGCGGGTCCGGCATCGTCATCCACGACAAGTTCGTCGTCGTGGACTTCAACGGCAAGAACCCCGCGGTCTTCACCGGCTCGTCGAACCTGGCCGCAGGGGGCGAGGAAGCGAACGGCGACAACCTGCTGGCGATTTACGACCCGGCGGTGGCGTCGGCCTACGCCGTCGAGGCGATACGGCTTGTGGATCACTACCACTTCCGCGCGCAGATGAAGGTGTCCGACGCTTCAAGCCCGCTCTGCCTGCAAGGGCCGGACGCGAAGGACAAGTGGTGGCAGCCCTACTACGACCCGAAGACAATCTACTACCACGAGCGAACGCTCTTCAGTAGTTAGAGACGAAACATGCAGACGTGGCTCTTAGGCTTGGCAATCGTCGGCGTGAGCGTGGTGCTGGCGTATGTAGGCTTGCGCCTGGTGCGGCGCGTCATCCCGCTGCCTGTTCACGAGACGCAGCACGAGGTCGGGGGCTTCATCATAGGCGTGATGGGGGCCATCTACGCTGTGCTGCTCGCGTTCGTCGTCGTCGCCGTGTGGGACCAATTCAGCGACGCCAAGCTCGTGGTCGAAAGGGAGGCGAACCACCTGAACGACCTCTCGCGGATGGCGCAGGGCTTCGACGGCGCGACGCAGCGGCGCACACTCGAAGGGCTCAAAAATTACGCGCGCGCCGCCGTGGACGAAGAGTGGGAGACGATGTCGCGCGGCCAGCCGAGCCAGCGGACGCAGGCGGCGATGGACGACCTCTGGCGGATTTACACGGATGTCGAGCCGCAGGGCGGACGCGCGTCGCTCGTCTATGCCGAGTCGCTCGACCGCTTGAACGAGCTGAGCAACAGCCGCCGCGAGCGACTCTTCATCAGCAAGGACGACATCCCCGCGCTGGTACAAGTGCTGCTCTGGGGCGGCGGCCTGCTCGTGCTGGCCTTCACCTACTTCTTCGGCGTCAAGAGCGTCAGGGCGCAGTCCCTGATGACGGCCGCGCTCGCAGGCCAGGTCGCCTTCATCCTCTTCCTCATCGTCGCCCTCGACAACCCCTTCCATGGCAGCCTGCGCGTCTCCCCCGAACCCCTCCAGCAAATCCTCGAACGAATCCAGGCCATACCACTGAAGAACGAATGATGAGTGCGGAATGATGAATGATGAATTAAAGACGATTGCTTTTTAATTCATCATTCATCATTCATCATTCCGCATTCCCGTAGAAGATGACCCAGACGACGAGGTCGTCCGTGAAGTTGACGAAGCGGTGCTCGACGCCTGCGGGGACGAAGAGGAAGTCTCCAGGGCCGAAGGGCTCGCGGGTTTCGCCGTTGATGAACTCGCCCGTGCCGCTGAAGACTATGTACGCCTCGTCGCGCGTGTGCGGCTGCTGCGGGTCCGTCCCGCGCGGGGCGTAAATCTCGACCAGAAAGTCGCCGCGCTCCAAAACGGTCGCGAAGCGCTTGCCCTCCGGCGTCGGCACGAGCGACATTGCTTCCTCGATTGTGACTCTACGCTTTAACATAGGACGCATTATAACGCGGAGGGTTCCGATGAAGAACGGCTACATTCTGGCGATTGACCAGGGGACGACGGGCACGAAGGTTCTCGTCTTCGATTGGGAGGGCGACGTGCGCGGCCAGGCGTACGCGGAGTTCACGCAGCACTACCCGCGTCCCGGCTGGGTCGAGCACGACGCCGAAGAGATCTGGGCCGTCACCATAGGGCTGGTCGCGGAGGCCCTCGCGCGCGCGGGCGTCTCCGCGGCCGAGGTCCGCGGCATAGGCATCACCAACCAGCGCGAGACGAGCGTGCTCTGGGAGCGCGAGACGGGCGCGCCAGTCGCCAGAGCCATCGTCTGGCAAGACCGACGCACGGCCGGCCTCTGCGACGAGCTGAAAGCGCGCGGGCTCGGCGAACTCTTCAGCCGGAAGACGGGGCTCGTCGTGGACGCCTACTTTTCTGGCACAAAAGTCAGGTGGCTGCTGGACAACACGGAGGGCTTGCGCGAGCGAGCGCGCCGCGGCGAGATAGCCTTCGGGACGATTGACTCCTGGCTCGTCTGGAAGCTGACGGGCGGGCGCACACATGTCACGGACTACTCCAACGCTTCGCGCACTCTGCTCTACAACATACACGACCTCGGCTGGGACGCGGAGCTGCTGGAAATCCTGGACGTACCGGAAGAGGTCTTGCCGTCGGTCGCGCCCTCCGCACACATCTACGGCTACACTGACAGGGCAGCGTTCTTCGGCGAAGCGGTCCCGGTCGCGGGAATCGCGGGCGACCAGCAGGCGGCGCTCTTCGGTCAAGCTTGCTACGGCGAGGGCCTCGCCAAGAACACCTACGGCACAGGCTCCTTCATCCTGCTCAACACGGGCCGCGAGGCCGTCACCAACTGCGAAGACTTGCTGACGACCATCGCGTGGGGCATAGGAGACGAGCCTGTCGAGTACGCCCTGGAGGGCGCGGTCTTCATCACCGGCGCGGCCGTGCAGTGGTTGCGCGATGGTTTACAAATCATCAAGTCTGCGGCGGAGACGGAAGTTTTGGCACAGTCTGTCCAGTCGAACGCGGGCGTCTATTTTGTGCCAGCGCTGACGGGCTTAGGCGCGCCGCACTGGGACGCCTACGCCCGCGGCACGATCACGGGGCTGACGCGCGGGACGACGCGCGCACACCTCGCGCGCGCCACGCTCGAAAGCATCTGCTACCAGACGCGCGACGTGGCCGAGGCGATGCAGCGCGCCTCGGGCGTGCGCCTCCTGGGGATTCGCGCAGACGGCGGGGCCGTCAACAACAATTTCCTGATGCAGTTTCAGGCTGACATCCTCAACGTCCCCATCGCCGTCCCCCTCATCACCGAGACGACCGCCCTCGGCGCGGCCTACCTCGCCGGCCTCGCCGTAGGCTTCTGGGAGAGCAGGGAAGAACTCGACGCCAAATGGAAAGTCGCCCGCCGCTACGAACCGCGCATGAGCGAATCCGAACGTGATCGCCTCTACACCCGCTGGCTCAAGGCCGTCGAGCGCGCGCGGGATTGGGAGGAACACTAGAGCAGCGTCGGGCAGAAGTCTTGAAGGGTTGATCGGGCGAGCTTTGCCCGACAATCTCTTGTTGCCCGATAATTATTCAGCCTGCCCGACAATTAACGACGCCTCACGCCGCCACTCTTCGCCCGACTTGGCAAGTGGGCGGGCAAGTCTAACTCATCATCAATCAGCACGTCCGCCCACACGTTAGCCACTCGCGCGTATTGCAGCAGAATCTTTAACGGCGGCTCATTCTTCCCTCGCTCATATTCCGAGATTCGGTGGTAAGTCATATCCTCTTCCGCTCCGAGACGGTAAAGCATTTCCGTCTGAGACAGGCCGAGAGCCAGTCGAATCTGCAATAACTTCTCGGCAAGCCGCTCCAAACGAGGGCGCGCGTGTCCCATCAGGATTGCCCTCCTAATGGGAAAGCGGCAGGAAGCGACTTGCCTTTATGCGTAACTACATATACTGTGCGCTCGCTCAACAGGGTCGCCGTGAGAAGTAGCCTTTCTCGCACGGCGATGCTCATAACTCACTCTGAGGCTCTGAGGCGTCGCATTTGGCCGTTGCTAATTTTCAAAGACAAACCGAGCGCATCTTACCAAACAAGCGCGCATCTTCACATGAGAAAAAGAGACGAATACCAATCGAAAGTCACGGCTGACACTGGCTTAACTCGCGGCCGTGTGCCTGCGCCGCTTCTTAAAGACATAGGCGCACGACCGGGCGACCGCTTGATCTTCCGCGTTGACGAGTCCGGGCAAGTTGCCATGCGCCTCTCACGTCCTAGAAAGAAACCGGGCAAGAAACGTCGCTGACAATCCAGTCCTGCACGTCTGCTTACAGGGTGGGGGCAGGCTGTGCGGAGGGGCCGCCGCGTGAGCCGCTAGCCTGATAGCGCGCGGTGGCCTTGCTTTATCTAAGGGCAGGAATTGTTGGGCAGACTCTTGTGGGCGCAAGAAATATGGGTAAGCAGCCATTACTGGCGCTTCAACTGACGGCGCTGTCGCCGCCCGGCTCACCCGCAACTAACAATTCACTCACCACGAACGGCCTTCTTTCTATCACCGCTCCTTGTGGTGTAGATTGAAGGCCGCTCGCGCGGAGTGGATAATTCGGGCGTGACGAAGCGACAACGGTGAAGCGAAACCCCTCGGACACAGCCAGCCAGACCTTCGACCTGATAGTCATCGGCGCGGGCGTCAACGGCGCTGGCGTTGCGCGCGACGCGGCGATGCGCGGCCTCAAAGTCCTGTTGCTGGACAAGGGCGACATCTCTTCGGGAACGAGCGCGTGGTCTACGCGGCTGATTCACGGGGGGCTGCGTTACCTGGAACACGGCGAAGTCGGGCTGGTGCGCGAATCCTTGCGCGAGCGCGAGCATCTGTTGCGAATCGCGCCGCACCTCGTACGGCCACTGCCGATGTTGATACCCGTCTACGCGCGCGCGCGGCGCGGGCTCATGGCCGTCCGCGCCGGGATGATTCTTTACGACCTGCTCTCCCACGGCAAATCTCTCGAACGCCATCGCATGCTCTCGCCGCAGGAGACGCTGAGACGCGCGCCCGGTCTTGTTGCGGAAAACCTGCGCGGCGCGGCCCGTTACTACGACGCGCAGGTCGAATACGCCGAGCGGCTCGTCTTCGAGAACGCCCTCTCGGCCGCGCGCCACGGGGCCACAGTCCTGACCTACGCGCGCGTGGATAACCTGATCGTCGAAGAGGCGGCGGCCCGCGGCGTGGAGTTCACAGACCTTGTCAACGACACGACGCACGTCGCGCGCGGGCGCGTGGTGTTGAACGTGTCCGGCCCCTGGGTGGACGAGGTGTTGGCGCGAAGCGGGTGGCCGGCGAAGCGACTGATCTGCGGGACGAAGGGCAGCCATCTCGTCGTTGACGAGTTCGCAGGCGCGCCAGCGAGCGCGCTCTATGTGGAGGCGCAGGCGGACGGCCGCCCATTCTTCATCATCCCCTGGAACGGGGCTTACCTGATAGGGACTACAGACCTGCCCTTCGACGGCAGCCCGGACGAGGCCGAAGCCAGCGAAGACGAGATCAGTTACCTGCTCGCCGAGACGAATCGCGTGATTCCGCAAGCGCAATTGACGCGCGCCGCCGTACGCTACACCTACTCAGGCATCAGGCCCTTGCCGTGCCGCACGAGCCGCGACCCTTCGGGCGTCACGCGCCGCCACTTTATACGCGACCACGCGCCCACCCTCGAAGGCTTCCTCTCCATCGTCGGCGGGAAGTTGACGACCTACCGCAGCCTGTCAGAGCAGGCCGTGGGCGTTGTCTTCAAAAAACTGGGGAGGGAAGCGCCCGAATGCCGCACGGCTGAGGAGCCTCTGCCCGGCGCGGGGCCGTTCAAGATGAAAAGTGATTTGACCGAGGCGGTGACGGAGCGTCTGCTCAAAATCTACGGCGCGCGCGCCGCGGAGGTGTTGAAGTTGGCCTCCGAGGATCAAGGGCTGCGCGAGCCTTTCAGTAAAATCTCAGGCGCGATTGCGGCGGAGGTCGTCTTCTCCTTCCGCGAGGAAATGGCACAGACGCTGACGGACTGCCTGTGGCGGCGGACGATGGTCGGGATGAACGCAGAGGCGGGTCTGGACGCCGTCGAGGCCGCAAGCGAGGTGGCGCGCAAGTATCTGAATTGGGACGACGCGCGCGCGGCGCGCGAGGTTGACGACTACCGCGATTACGTCCGCCGCTTCCGGCCGCGCGCCTTTAAGAAGCCGCTCTAATCATCCCGCGGAGACTTCAACGCGTAAGCAATCGCGGCGTCCAGTTTCATGTCGCGCCCTTGCTGCCAGAGCGCTGTGAATCCCTCTTCGCTCAGACCCGCGCGGGCGGCGGCGAGGTTGCTTTCGTAGTCCGTGCGTTCGGCGGCCGGCAGGGGCGCTCCGATGGCGTCACGCAGGGCGACGGCCGCGCCGAACAGTTGCGCGGCGCGCTCGTACTCGCCCAGCTTGGAGGCCGCCTCGGCCAGCCCCTCCAGGCAGAAGGTCAGGCCGCGCTTGTCGCCTATCTCGCGGAAGAGGACGAGACTCTCGCGGTAGAGCGAGGCCGCGCCCGCGTCGTCGCCCCGCAGCCGCGCGATGTCGCCCAGGTTGGTCAGCGAGAGCGCGATGCCGCGCTTGTCTCCGACCTCGCGCTTGAGAACTAAGCTCTCGGTCTGCAACGCAAACGCGCGCGCGTAGTCGCCGCGGTATTGTGCCACTTCCGCCAGGTTATAAAGCGAAGTCGCCAGCGCGCGCTTGTCGCCCAGGTCGCGGAAGAGGGCGAGCGCCTCTTCGTGCAGCACCCAGGCGCGCACGTAGTCGCCGCGGTCCTTCGCCACGTTGCCCAGGTTGTTGAGCACGTAGGCGACGGCCAGGCGGTTGTCTATCTCTTTGAAGAGCGCCAACGCCTCCTCGTAGCGCGCCGTCGCCTCTTCGTAGTTACACTGCTGGTGCGCCATGTCGCCCAGGCCGTTCAGCGTCGCCGCCACGCCCCACTTGTCACCCACCTCCTGATAGAGCGCGAGGCCCTGTCGAAAGAGCGGCAGCGCCGCGTCGTAGTCGCCGTGGTCTCTTTCGAGCGCACCAGCGCGGCCGAACGCCTTGGCGCGCACGGCGGGCGACACGCCCTCGCTCTCTCCCAGAAGGCGCAGGAGCCAGTCGCGCCCCTCGCTCTGATGGCCGCGCACCTCCCAGAACCTCCACATGGTCCCTGCCATGCGCAAGCCCACCTCGACCTCGCCGCGCTCCTTCGACCAAGAGAGCGCCGCGCGCAGGTTGTTGTGCTCGCCCTCCAGCCGTTCGAGCCACAAGACCTGCTCGGGGCCGGTCAGCTCCGGCTCGCTACGCTCTACAAAATCCAGGAAGAAGAGTGCGTGACGCCGCCTCACCTCTTCAGCCTCGCGGCTCGATGAGAGCTTTTCGAGACCGAACTCACGTATCGTTTCGAGCATGCGGAAGCGGCGGCCGCCCGCCTTCTGCTCCTTCTGCCGGAGCATGCTCTTGTCCACGAGCGAGCTGAGGCCGTCCAGCACGTCCGTCCCCAAATCTTCGCCGCAGACGGCCTCCGCGGCTTCGAGCGTGCAGCCGCCCGCGAAGACGGAGAGCCTGCGGAACAGGCGCTTCTCGAACGCGTCCAGCAGATCGTAGCTCCAGCCGATTGTGCCACGCATGGTCTGCTGTCGCGTGGGCAAGTCTCTCGCGCCGCCCGTCAAAAGTTTCAGGCTGTTGTCGAGTCGCGCGAGCATCTCCGCGGGCGAGAGCAGCTTGAGGCGCGCGGCGGCCAGCTCTATGGCGAGCGGCAATCCGTCGAGCCGTATGCAGACCTCTGCGACGGCGCGGGCGTTCTCGTCGGTCAGGGCGAAGTCTGGGCGAATGGACGCGGCGCGCTCCGTGAAGAGGGCGACTGACGCGCAGCGCGACAGCGCGCCCGCCGAAGACAGCTCGGATTCAACGGGCAGCGCGAGCGGCGGGACCTCGAACTCGCGCTCGCCGCGCAGCCGCAGAGGGGCGCGGCTCGTCACCAGAAACTTGACCTGCGGGCAGTCTGTCAGTAACTCCGCGACGAGCCGCGAGGCGGGCAGCACCTGCTCGAAGTTGTCCAGAACAAGCAGAGCGCGGCGCGCACGCAGGCGCTGCTTGAGAAACTCCAGGTGCGGCACGGACGGGCTCGGCTTGAGGCCGAGCGCCTGCGCCACGGCCGAGGCGACCAGCTCCGGCGAGACGATGGAGGACAGGGCGACGAAGAAGACTGAGAGTTCTTCTTGGAGGTCTATCGCCGCTTCGAGCGCGAGCCGTGTCTTGCCCGCGCCGCCCGGACCCGTCAGCGTCAGCAGTCGCACGTCCTCGCGCCTGAGCAGGCACAACACGTCTGCCAGCTCCTCCGCGCGCCCTATCAGCGGCGTCGGGTGCGTCGGGAGGTTAGTCTGAAAGCGCGCCGAGGTCGTCTCATTCGTCTGCTCGAAACTCGCGGCCCGCACGTCGCCCGAAGATGGCGAGGGCGTGGCCGCACGCCCGGAGTCCTGTAGTATCCGGCGGAACTCAAGCTCGCGGCGGAGGTTGAGTACGTCCTGTGCCATTTCGCCGATTGTCTGATAGCGCTGTGCGCGCCCTTTGGCGAGCGCGCGGGAGACGATTCTTTGCAGCTCGTCGGGGACTTCGGGCGCGTAACGCCTGAGGGGGCGCGGCTCGCTCTTAAGGATGCTGGCGATGACTTCGCCTGTCCCGCGACCCTTGAAGGGGACGCGCCCCGCGATCATTTCGTAGAGCACGACGCCGAAGGAGAAGATGTCCGTGCGCGCGTCCACCGCGAGCCCGCGCGCCTGCTCGGGCGACATGTAGAGCGCCGTGCCGAGCAGCATCCCGGACTCCGTGTTGCCTATGAAGACAGTGGGCGCGTCCTCGTGGCTCCCGTTGTGCGCGGCCGCGCCGGAGAGTCTGGATTCCGAGGGGGCTTTCGAGTCTTCCTCTTGTATAGTTTTCTCGGTCAGCTTGGCGATGCCGAAGTCGAGCACTTTCACGTAGCCGTCCGGGCGGAGCATGATATTCTCCGGCTTGATGTCGCGGTGGACGATGCCTGCGGCGTGCGCGGCGACGAGCGCGGCGGCGACCTGCGCGGCCACGTCGAGCGCGGCGCCCAACTGCATAGGCCCCTGCTTCAACTCGGCCCGCAGGGTGCGGCCCGTTATGAACTCGGTGGCGATGAAGAAGACGGATTCCGTTTGCCCGACTTCGTGGACGGTGAGGATGTTGGGGTGGTTGAGCGCCGAGGTGGTCTTGGCTTCCTGCACGAAGCGGCGCATCCTGTCGCGGTCAGAGCTGACCTGGGCGCGCAGGATTTTGAGAGCGACTGTGCGCTCAAGTTGGGAGTCGCGCGCGAGGTAAACTTCGCCCATCCCTCCCTCGCCGACGAGCGAGCGGATTTCGTAGCGGCCGAGTCGGGTACCCGCTGCAAGCGACATCTTCTATTCTTACGCGGCCGCGGCCGTTTCGGATTTGCGCCAGCCGCCGCGTCTCCGGTATAAGCAATTCTATCTCGCACCCGCGCCCCCGCGCCAGAGTATGAAGAAAGAGAAGAATCCGAAGCCTAAGGTCCGCACGGAGGCCGTGGCGGGGGTGACGACCTTCTTCACGATGGCCTACATCCTGATCGTCAACCCGGCGATTCTTTCGACCGCTGGCACAGGCATGTCTTTCAGCGGCGTGCTGACGGCGACCGTGCTGATCTGCTTCACGATGACGCTGCTGATGGGCGTCTACGCGAAGCTCCCCTTCGCCGTCGCGCCCGGCATGGGCATCAACGCCTTCTTCACGTTCACCATCATCCTCACGCAGAAAATCCCCTGGCAGGTGGCGCTCGGCATAGTCTTCTGGGCCGGCGTGCTCTTCCTGCTGGTGTCCATCACGCCCGTGCGCGAAACAATCGCCCGCGCCATCCCGAAGGGGCTGAGAATCGCCACGGCCGCAG
Organism: uncultured Acidobacteriota bacterium; assembly: GCA_963848875.1. Lineage (GTDB taxonomy): Bacteria > Acidobacteriota > Blastocatellia > Pyrinomonadales > Pyrinomonadaceae > QHXM01. The sequence continues at coordinate 89,682 of CAWKFJ010000002.1, read as the reverse complement.
GCATAGGCATCTTCCTCACCTTCATCGGACTGAAGAACGCTGGGCTGATAACGTCCGACCCGGTGACGTTCGTCAAACTTGGCACACTTGGGCGCGAGGCGCTGCTCGCCATCCTGGGCCTCGCCGTCATCGTCTGGCTGCTGAAGATGAAAAGCTCGCTCGCGTTCCTGGCGGGAATTTTTCTGGTGACTGTGATCGCGTGGCTCACGGGGCTCGTCCAAGCCCCCGCCAGCTTTTTCAGCGCGCCGGATTTCGGGAGCGTCTTTCTCAAATTAGATGTCTGGGGCGCGCTCAAGCTCTCGCTGCTGCCCGCCATCATCTCGATACTCTTGACGGACCTCTTCGACTCGATCTCGACCTTCATAGGCGTGTCGCAGGCTTCCGGGATGCTGGACAAAGAAGGGAATCCGAAGAACCTTAAACAAGGTCTGATTGTGGATGCCTGGGCGACGCTCGGCGCGGGGTTGGCGGGCACATCTTCGGGCACTGCTTACATAGAGTCTGTGGCGGGGATTCAGGCCGGGGGACGCACGGGGTTGACTTCGGTCTTCACAGCGCTCTGCTTTCTCCCATGCTTCTTCCTCGCGCCGCTCGCCGGAATGGTGCCGCTCTACGCCACGGCGCCCGTGCTGATTCTCGTCGGCGCTTCGATGTTCGCGTCCGTGGCGGGGCTCTCGTTTGCGCGGATGGAGGATTTGCTGCCGGCCTTTCTGACGATCATCCTCATCCCGCTCACGTTCTCTATCACGCAGGGGATTCTGTGGGGCTTCATCTCGCACACGGCGCTCTACCTGATGGCCGGCCGCCGCCGCGAGCTTCATCCAGTGATGTACGCGCTGGCGCTCGTCTCCGTGGGCCTGCTCGCGCTGGAGCACGGAAAGTTTTCCTGAAAGGCTCAAGACGTTGTAAAGTATGCGGCCAAGAGAAATGTTTGAATAGTGTGGCTCAGTATGAGGTTGAGTGAGATGAAAGTCAGACTCACCGCAGAGACGCTGAGGACGCTGAGGTGGCGCAGAGGCTTGAGTCAACTCTCTGCGCCCCCTCTGCGCTCTCTGCGTCTCTGCGGTGAGCATCGTCTCGCGATACACAACTGAACCCCGAAGGACAAACCAGATGCGACTCGTCGGGAAACCCGTACCGCGCAAAGAGGGGCGCGACAAAGTGACAGGGCAGGCGCGCTACGTGGACGACCTGCGCTTCCCCGAAATGCTCTATGGGACGACGGTGCGCAGCCCCGCTGCGCGCGGCCGCATCAAGAAGATTTCCTTCGAGGGCGCGCACATCCCCTGGGACGAGTTCGTCGTCGTCACGGCCCGCGACATCCCAGGCGAGAACGCCGTCGCGCTCATCCTGCTGGATCAGCCGTTCCTCGCAGACCAATTCGTCAACCACCCGGAGGAGCCCATCCTCCTGCTCGCGCACGAGGACAAGCATCTCCTCGAAGAAGCGCGCCGCCACGTCCGCGTCGAGATCGAGGAGTTGCCTGCTCTGTTTACGCTCGAAGAATCGCTCGACAAGAAAGAGATCATCTGGGGCGAGGACAACACCTTCAAGTCCTACCGCGTCGAGAAGGGCAACGTGGACGAAGTCTGGGCCGCGGCCGCGCACGTCGTCGAGGGCGAATACCACACGGGCGCGCAGGAGCAGCTTTACATCGAGAACAACGGCGTCATCGCCGTCGCAGGCCCCGCGGACGGCGTCACCGTCTGGGGCTCGATGCAGTGTCCCTACTACGTTCACAAGGCGCTGCTGAAACTCTTCAACTTGCCGGAGGACAAAATCCGCGTCGTGCAGGTCGAGACGGGCGGCGGCTTCGGCGGCAAGGAGGAGTACCCCTCTATGATCGCGGGCCACGCGGCGCTGCTCGCGTGGAAGTCGGGCCGCCCCGTCAAGATTGTTTACGACCGCGCCGAAGACATGGCCGCGACCACGAAGCGGCATCCTTCGCGCACGCGCCACCGCACGGCCGTCTCTGAGGACGGCAAGCTGCTCGGCATGGAGATAGACTTCGTGATTGACGGCGGGGCTTACGCGACGCTCTCTGCGGTCGTCCTCTCGCGCGGGACGATTCACGCCGCCGGCCCGTACTTCTGTCCGAACGTCCGCATACGCGCCCGCGCCGTCGCCACCAACGCGCCGCCACACGGAGCCTTCCGCGGCTTCGGCGCGCCGCAAAGCATCTTCGGCCTTGAAAGGCATCTAGACAAAGTTGCAAAAGCGGTCGGCCTCTCGCCCGAAGAGTTCCGCCGCCGCAACTTCATCCGCGAGGGGCAGACGACGGCAACCAATCAGGTCATACGCGAGAAAGTTGACCTGGACAGGATTCTGGACCGCGCCTTCGAGTTGACCGATTACCAGGCGAAGCAAAAGCAGTTCGCCGAGTCGAACAAGCACTCTCGGCGGAAGAAGGGGATTGGCTTCGCCTCGTTCATGCACGGCGCGGGCTTCACGGGCTCTGGCGAGAAATACCTGGAGTCTGTCGTCGGCGCGGAGGCGACACCCGAGGGGCGCGTGCGCGTGCTGGCGGCGAGCACGGAGATTGGGCAGGGAACCAATACCATCTTCGCGCAGATCGCGGCCGACGCCCTCGGCATAGACTACGACTCCATCGAAGTTGCCAAGCCGGACACGGGCGCGGTCCCCAACAGCGGCCCGACCGTCGCCTCGCGCACCTGTATGATCGTCGGCAAGCTGGTCGAGTCGGCCGCGCTCGGCCTCAAGCAGACCTTAACCAACAGCGGGCTGCTCGCAGAGAGCTACTCGGACGAAGAGTTCCGCGCCGCCTGCCGTGGCTACATAGCGCAACACGGCGCGCTCAAGTCTTTCAGCAAGTACACGGCCCCGCCCGGCGTCAACTGGGACGACGAACGATACGAGGGCGACGCCTACGGCGCATACGCCTGGGCCGTTTACGTCGCGGAGGTGACTGTTGACACCGTCACCTACGAGGCGCGCGTTGACGACTTCGTGGCCGTGCAGGAGGTGGGGCGCGTCATCAACCCCGTCATGGCCGCCGGACAGATTGAAGGCGGCGTGGCGCAGGGCATAGGCTACACGCTCTTCGAGAACGTGGTCTGGCGCGGCGGGCGCATGGTCAACAACCAGATGACCAACTACATCATCCCGACCGCCGCGGATGTCCCGCCCATCCGCGTCTTCTTCGACGAGAACCCCTACGCCTACGGCCCCGCCGGCGCGAAGGGCATCGGCGAGCTGCCTATGGACGGGCCTGCCCCGGCCATCCTCAACGCCATAGAGCACGCGACCGGGTTCAGCATCAACCACATTCCTCTCATGCCCGAATCTTTGATGGAAGCCCTGGGAGGTGAGCTTGGCTGAGCGCCCTTCGACAACCGCAATCAACTGCACCGTCAACGGCGAGGCGCGCACGCTGGGCGCTCACCCAATGGCGCGGCTCCTAGACGTGCTGCGCGAAGAGCTGCGCCTGACCGGCACTAAAGAAGGCTGCGGCGAGGGCGAGTGCGGGGCCTGCTCCGTGCTGATTGACGGCGTGCTGGTCAATAGTTGTCTCGTCCCAGCGCTTCAAGCCGAAGGGACGGAGATTAAAACCATCGAGGGTGTGGCAAGCGGCGAGCGCCTTCACGCAGTTCAGGAGGCTTTCATCGCCTGCGGCGGCGCGCAATGCGGCATCTGCACGCCCGGCATGGTGCTCGCCGCCGTCAACCTCCTCGAAAGAACGCCGCAGCCGACCGAAGCAGACATCCGCAACGGCCTCGCCGGGAATCTCTGCCGCTGCACCGGCTACATGAAAATCTTCGAGGCCGTCTTGAGCGCCTGCCAGAACACAAAAGTTAAAGCATGAGAGCCTATCTCCCAGACTATGAGCTGAAGGCTGCCGGGAATCTGGCGGAGGCTTTGACGTTGCTGTCGAACGAGCCCGGCGTCTGGCGGCCGTTCGCGGGCGGCACGGACTTGATGGTGTTGTTCGAGGCCGGGAGACTGGAGCACAAGAAGTACGTCAACATCTGGAACCTGCCGGAGCTGCGCGGCGTGGAGGTCACGCCCGAACACGTCACGCTCGGCGCGCTGACGACTTACACAGAGGTGCAGGCGAGCGAGGTCTTGCGACAAGAGTTCCCGCTGCTGTGCCGCGCGGCGTCTGAGACTGGCGGCCTCGCCATCCAGAACCGCGGCACGCTCGGCGGCAACATCGCCAACGCCTCGCCCGCGGGCGACTCGCCCCCGGCCCTGCTGGTTTACGACGCGGAACTCGAACTCGTCTCGGCCGCGGGCTCGCGCCGGCTGCCTTACAACGGCTTTCACACGGGCTACAAGCAGACGCTGATGCGCCCGGACGAGTTGATTAAGAGCATACGGTTCCCGCGCTCTGTCGGGCCTTGGCGTCACTACTATCGCAAGGTCGGGACGCGCAAGGCTCAGGCCATCTCGAAAATCTGCTTCGCGGGCCTGGCGCGCCTCGAAGGCCGTGCAATCGCGGACGCGCGCATAGCTCTCGCCAGCGTCGCGCCCGTCGTCGTCAGGTGCTCGCAGACGGAAGACGCCTTGAGGAATCGCCAGGTGGACGAGTCGCTCTTGAAAGATGCGCGTGCCGCACTCGCCCGCGAGATTTCACCCATAGACGACATACGCTCGACGGCCAACTACCGCCTTCGAGTCGCCCAGAATGTCCTCGAAGACTTCTTGACGGAATTGTAGGGGGCCATGCCTTCGCCTGATCTAGTCATTCGCGCCCGGAAAGTCGTGACGCCCGAAGGGGTCGCCCCGGCGGCGGTGTACGTGAGCGGCGGCCGTATCACTTCGGTCGGCGCTTACGACGAAATCCCGGACGGGTGCGAGGTGATTGACGCGGGCGAGCATTCCATCTTGACGCCGGGGCTGGTGGATACGCACGTACACATCAACGAGCCTGGACGCACGGAATGGGAGGGGTTCGAGACGGCGACGCGCGCGGCCGCGGCGGGCGGCGTGACGACGCTGGTCGAGATGCCGCTCAACAGCATTCCCCCTACGACCACGCTCGCGGGCTTTCGGGAGAAACTGGCCGCCGCCGATGGGAAATGTACCGTGGACGTGGGCTTCTGGGGCGGCGTCGTCCCAGGGAATTTAGAAGAACTCGCGCCTCTTACCGAAGCAGGTGTGCTCGGCTTCAAATGCTTCCTGGTTCCTTCGGGAGTTGACGAGTTTCCGAACGTAACGGAGGCGGACCTCCTGGAAGCGATGCCGGAACTGAAGCGTCTGGACGCGGTTCTCATCGTTCACGCCGAAGTTCCAGAGGTGATTGACGAGGCTCTGAAGGAAGAGGGCGTGGCTCAGGCCGACGCGCGCAAGTATTCTACGTTTCTCAAGTCGCGCCCGCGCGAGGCGGAAGACAGGGCCGTGGCCTTGATGATTCGCCTGGCGCGCGAGACGGGAGCGCGAGTCCACATCGTTCATCACTCTTCGGCCGACTCGCTGCCCGCGCTCAGGGAGGCGAAAGCTGAGGGGCTGGCGTTGACGGTCGAGACGTGCCCGCACTATCTCTGCTTCGCCGCGGAGGACGTGCCGGACGGCGCGACGGAGTTCAAGTGCTGCCCGCCCGTGCGCGAGCGTGAGAACCGCGAGCAGCTCTGGGGCGCGCTCGACGAGGGCTTAATCGAGATGGTCGTCTCAGACCATTCGCCGTGCCCGCCTGGGATGAAGGCTCTGGGCACGGGCAATTTTCTGGAGGCGTGGGGCGGCGTCTCCTCCTTGCAGCTGCGGCTGCCTGTGATGTGGACGATGGCGCGCGAGCGCGATTACACGCTCAATCATCTGGCCGAATGGCTCTCGGCCGCGCCCGCGCGTCTCGTCGGGTTGGAAGGACGCAAAGGGGCGATTGCCGTGGGTCTGGACGCGGACCTCGTCATCTGGGACCCGCAGACAGAGTTTCGCGTGGAGCCCGCGATGCTGCGCCACAGGCACAAGCTGACGCCTTACAACGGGCAGCGTCTCTACGGCGTGGTCGAACAGACGTTTCTGCGCGGCGAGAAAATTTACGACCGCGGGCAGTTTTCCACAAGCCCCGCGGGCAGGCTGTTGAAGCGAGGCTCAACATGAGCGAGTTTACAGAGTTGATTGACCTGGCGTCGGAGCGTTTGGGCGGGGCCGTGCTTTACGCGAACGACGACTTCTTCGCGCCGAAGGAGAATCTCTTAAAACCGTCCGTGCCCATCTTCATCGAAGGCAAGTACACGGATCGCGGCAAGTGGATGGACGGCTGGGAGTCGCGCCGCCGCCGCACGCCCGGCTTCGACTGGTGCCTGATACGCCTCGGCCTGCCCGGCATCATTCGCGGCGTCGTCGTGGACACGAGCTTCTTCCGCGGCAACTACCCTGAGCAGTGCTCGCTCGAAGCCGTCGCACTCGAAGGCCACCCGGACGTTGACGTGTTGACGAGCGAGACGACGCGCTGGACGGAGATTCTCCCAGTCTCTGAGCTTCGCGGCGACTCGCAGAACCCTTTCGAGATAGCGAGCCGCGAGCGCTTCACGCACCTGCGCTTCAGGATTTACCCGGACGGCGGCGTGGCGCGGCTGCGTGTCTACGGCGAGGTCGTGCCCGACTGGAACGCTTTAGCGCGCCGCGGCGAGATCGACCTGGCCGCCGCCGAGAACGGCGCGCTCGTCCTCGCGTGCAGCGACATGTTCTTCGGACATCGCCATAACTTAATCATGCCCGGTCGCGCAGCGGACATGAGCGACGGCTGGGAGACGAAGCGGCGGCGCGGCCCCGGCTACGACTGGTCTGTGATACGGCTCGCGGCGCGCGGAGAGATTCGGCGCGTCGAAGTTGACACGGCGCATTTTAAGGGCAACTACCCCGACACCTGCTCGCTCGAAGCCGCAGACGCCGCGGGCGAGGTGTTGATTGAGACGCTTCAGTGGAAAGAGATTCTGCCGCGGACGAAGCTGCAAGCGCACACGCGCCACTTCTACGAGGCGGAGCTAACAGAGGTCGGCGCAGTGACGCACGTCCGCTTCAACATCTACCCGGACGGCGGCGTCAGCCGGCTGCGGCTTTACGGGAGGCTGAGCGGCGAGAGTTGAAAGAGGCGTTGGAGAGGCTGAACTCGCTCCCGCGTGAGGAGGCGGAGGCGGAGTTCTTAAAATGCTGCGGCTCGACTCTCTGGGCGCGCCGCATGGCCGAAGAGCGTCCCTTTCATGATCTACAGCAACTGCTCGCGCAGGCCGACGCCGAGTGGTGGGCGCTCGACCCCGAAGACTGGCTCGAAGCCTTCAGCCGCCACCCCAAGATCGGCGAGCGGGAGGCGGCGCGGGAGCAGGCGAGCGCCGCGCGCAGTTGGTCGGAACAGGAGCAGGCTGGCACAAAATCCGCGGACGAGGAGACGAAACGACAGCTCGCCGCGGCCAACCGCGAATACGAGAGCAAGTTCGGCCACATCTACATCGTCTGCGCGACGGGCAAGACCGCCGCCGAGATACTCTCGCTTTGCACGAAACGTTTAAGCAACGACCCAGACCAAGAGCTACGCGTCGCCGCCGAAGAGCAGCGCCGCATCACGCACCTGCGTCTGCGGAAACTATTAGGAGAGGAGTCAGGAGTCAGAAGTCAGGAGTCAGAATAAAAACAGAAGAACGGCTTTCGGCATCTTATTCTGACTCCTGACTTCTGACTCCTGCATTCTGCTTTTCATGAGCTCGATTACGACACACGTGCTGGACACGTCGCGCGGCCGCCCGGCCGATGGCGTGCCCGTGAGTTTGGAGACTCAACTGGCGGAGGGCGGCTGGACGCCAATCGGGAAGGGCGTGACCGACGCGGACGGACGTCTGACAGACCTTGTTCCGCAGGGCTACGTCATCGGCGAGGGCGTTTACCGGCTGACCTTCGACACCGGGACATACTTCGCGGCGCAAGGCGTGCAGAGTTTTTACCTGTCCGTGGTCGTCGTCTTCACTGTGCGCGACGCCGAGCAGCATTACCACGTGCCGCTCCTGCTCAGCCCTTATGGCTACTCTACCTATCGTGGGAGTTGATTGATGGACATCGATCCCGATCTGAACGCCTGGCTCAATTTGATTCTGCGCTGGGTACACATCTTCGCGGCCATCATGTGGGTCGGGACGACCTACTACTTCACCTGGCTAGACGCGCGCCTGCACGAGGAGGAGGACGCGGGCGGCCACGACAAAGCGCAGGTCTGGATGGTTCACAGCGGCGGCTTCTATGTCGTCGAGAAAGAATCCAAGCCGGGCGCGCGCACGCTGCACTGGTTCCGCTGGGAGGCGGCCGTGACGTGGCTGAGCGGCTTTCTGTTGCTCACGCTAATGGCCTACCTGGGCGGCGGCAGCGGGATAGTAGACACGGACGTGCTGGATATCTCTGGCAGGACGGCCATCTTGATCGGGCTGGGCACGCTCGTCGTCGGCTGGGTCGTCTACGACCTGCTGGTGCAGTCGCCGCTCGGCAGGAATGAATTGCTGTTCGCCGTCGTCGCCTACGCCCTGGTCGTGGGCGCGGCCTACGGGTTGACGCGCACGCTGAGCGGGCGCTGGGCCTACCTGCACATGGGCGCTATGTTCGGCACGATCATGGCGGCCAACGTCTGGCAGCGCATCCTGCCCGCGCAGCGCAAGATGATCGCGGCGACCAGGGAGGGGCGGACGCCTGACGCCAACCTCGGCGCGCGCGCCAAGCTGCGCTCCAAGCACAACACCTTCATCGTCGTTCCCACGGTCTTCCTGATGATCAGCAACCACTACTCGCACACCTACGGCAGCCGCTACAACTGGCTCATCCTCTCCGCCCTCGTCCTCGCCGGCTGGGGCACGGCGAAGATCATCCGAAGAGCGTAGAAGGCAGAAGGCGGTGACGGTTTTAAGCCCCGTCAGGGGCGGCTGACAATAGCCCAGCACTTCAGTGCTGGGAAAGGGTTCGTAAAATAGATCGAGTCCCGTAGGGACGACCGAACAGAAGCGAGCCTAGCTTCGGCCGTCCCTACGGGACTCGATCTATTTTTGACGCCGTTACCCAGCACTGAAGTGCTGGGCTATTTTCACAATGCCCCTGACGGGGCTTATAGCCGCCCACTGCCCACTGCCTACTGCCCACTGCTCTTACACCGTCGCCTTGTGCATCCTGCGCTTGAGGTGGTGTATGTTGCGGCGGACCTGCTTGAGCAGGGCGTGGTCGTGGGCTGAGATGGCTGCGTCGCGCTGCTTCTTGAGTTCTTTGATGCGGGTCTTGATGTCTGCCTTGTTGATGCCGCGGACCTCGTGGTGCTCGTGCATGTCCACGCCGAGCGCTTTGCAGAGCATCACCAGCAGGTGCTCCTTGTTGAGCTGCGTGTAGCCCTTGACCGCGTCGTTGTCGCCCATCTCCGCGGCTATCTCGCGCAACTGCGCCAGCGTCTTCCCCTTGAGTTCTTCATAGTTGTGTTGTGCCATTTTCTGAGTCCTCCGGGAAAATTTTCTTTCATCACTTCTGCCTGTTCTTGAGAATCTTGACGAACGAGCCGGAGCGCAACTCGGCCACCGTCAGGCTGGAGAGCTTGAGCGCCTCCTGCTCCGTGACGGCCCCGCAGTTGACGGCGCGCAGGAAGTAGTTCAAAAGGCCCTGCCCCGTCGCCGCGTCGTCGAACACGTCGCCGACGAGCGTGGCCTTGGCAGCCTTCTCGACGAAATTCCGCAGGCGCTCGGACGCCGCTTCCAGTCCGTCCAGGAAGAAGGCGTAGACGGCCGCGTAGCGCGTCGGCAACTGCGCCGGGTGCAAGTCCCAGCCCTGGTAATAAGCGTTCGTCAGCGAGTGCCAGATGTGGTCGTAGTGCAGCCGCCAGGCTCTGTGAACGGACGCGCGGTTCTCCTCGACCTGTGCGGGCGTGAGCGTCGAGCCCTCGGCCGCGCGGTGCGGCGCGACCGGCATGATGTTGGTCGCGCCGTCGGAGAGCCAGATGCCTGTGCCGCCGTAAGCGACCTGCATCATGTGGCGCGCGAAGTCGCAGGCCGGGTGCGTCATGTGCTGGTGCGCGGCCGTGATCTGGCAGCTCGCCGTGTAATCGTATGTGCCAAAATGCGCGGCGGTACAGCGGCCGCGCGCGGCCTCCGCGAGCAGCGGCAGGTTTGAGCCGCCCCGGTCGTTGATGATGGCCTGCGTCGTCTCGATCATCAGCTCCATTTTGAGCGAGCCCGCGGCGAGGCCGATTTCGCGCTCCAACAGGTCGAAGATGTCCGCGAGCGCCGCGACCTGTTCGGGCATGACGACCTTGGGGAGCGTGACGACGAAGTTTTCGGGGAGTCGGGCCCCGGTCCCGGCGCAGAGCGTAGAGACGAAGATGTCGAGCGTGCGGAGGCTGCGCACGCGCAGCTCTTCAGTCAGGGGCTTGATGCGGATGCCTATGAAGGGCGGGAGCGTCTTCTCCTTCATCCCTGTTACGACCTCGCGCGCGGCCGCCTCGGCGTGGCCGTCCTCCTCTTGGTCGGGCCGGTTGCCGTAGCCGTCCTCGAAGTCTATGCGAAAGTCTTCGACGGCCTCGCGCCTGAGCTTGTCCGCGACCCTGTGATAGATGGTGTGCGCCAGCCACAGCGCCTTGTTCTCGCCGCGGACTGAGTCGGGCGTGACGTAGAGGCGCGCGGCGATCTCGGAAGATTGGTCGAGGGTGTCAGGCAAGGTCTCGAAGCCGGGCAGCCCTATGGCCCTGGCGAAGGTCAGGGAGTCCGGCGCGAACTGTTCGAGCGCACGGCGGGCCAGCTCGCCGAGCCTGCGCGCCGAATCGGACTTGAAGAGGTGTGCGCCGCCGTAGACCGTGTGAACCGGCTGGCGGCTTCCGGACTCGCCTGGGTACTTTTGTGCGAACTCAGTATTCGCCTCGTGCAGCCTGCCCGAAATCTCGCGGGTCGCTTCCTCTGACAGGGAAGTTTTCATGTCGCTCCTCGTGTACTCAAGTTGACCACCGCAGACACAGAGGCACAGAGAAAACCGAAAGTGTCCCTGTGATGAATAGTTCGACTAAGTATAGTTCATTTCGAGGGAGCAAAGTCCAGCACAATCGCGTCGTGGTCTGAGAGGCGACCGGCTTCGTCTGCGAGGCCGCCGATGACGCGCGGCGGCCTCGCGGCGTCGGGTTGCAAGCCACGGCCTGCGAACCAGTCCAGCTTGAGCGAGCAGCGGCCGTCGTAGGGCGCGAGCGCGCGGTTGATGAACCAGAAGCACCAGCCTGGGACCCAGTCGGCCATGTTCGTGTTGGTCGCCAAATCCTTCACGTCGTAGTGCAGCGTGCCCGCCCCCGGCGCGTTCAGGTTGCGGTAGTCGTAGCCGCGCCGCTCCAACTCCTTGAACAGCGCACGCTCGAACCAGCGCGCAGGGTTCAGGTAGTGGTTCTCTATGACGTGGCCGACGCCCATCATGACGCGGCGGAAGAAGCCCACGATGGAGTAGACCGCGCGGCGCGAGTTGTAGGTCGAGGTGTTCCAGTCGCCGCCGATGAGCACGGGCAGTTGCGGGCTCAGCGTGTCTAGATGATCGAGCACGAGCTTCATCTGGCGGTGGCGGTGGCGCTGCGTAGAGTGCGCGTCCAGGTGCAGGCTGACGGTGCGGAAAGTCCCGGCCGGGTGCTCCACATCCGCGATGACGGCGCGCTGGGAGCCGAGCCGTTTCTCGCCGCCCTTCATCTTGTCTTTGCCGTTGGGCAGGGCGAGCGAGTGTACGCGCGCGAGCGGGTGGCGGGAAAAGAGCGCGTTGCCGTGGAGCGCCTGCCGGTTCTCGCCGGAGGTGTGTACTTCGAGGCCGCTGCCCTTGTTCAAATTGATGTAGCACGGCGCGAAGACGTAGTTGAGTTTCAACTGCTCTGCGATCTCGCGCGCGACGAAACGGTTCTCCGAGCGCGCCATCCCGTAGTCAAGTTCCGTGAGCAACAGCAGGTCGCTGCTGCCCAGCTCCGGGTGGTCGCGCAGAACGCTGATGATGCTGTCGAGGCGCAGCCCGCGCTCTATGTTCCAGGCGGTCGCGCGCACCGTAGCGGCGCGGACGGCCTGTGGCGGTGGCGCGAACTCTTCCTGGACGACGCCGTCCAGCACTCTCTCGATTTCGGGCCGAAGCCGCGCGTAGAGCGGCGAAGCCTCCAGCTCGCGCGTCGAGTTAAACTTCTCCCACTCGGGAAAGTGCGGCCGTAGACTGTGGTCGAGCGCGGACTCTGCGCGCTCTTCTTCATCTGTCATCAATGTGCTCAAAACGGGCACGACGGTAACATCCCGCGCGCTCTTTTTTCAACCGGGGTCAGCCCTCTGCTTGTGATTCCAACCTTCCTTCTGGTAACTTCCAAAACTTCGTGACATTCTCGTGCGTAGTAGACCTGCTTAATGATGGCAAACGACACGACACTATCCAGACCGGCCGCGCCAAACGGCGTCGCGCTGCGGTGCGAGGGGCTGGTCAAGCAGTACCCGGACGTGAGGGCCGTGGACGGCATAGACCTGGAGGTCCGCGCCGGAGAGTGCTTCGGCCTGCTCGGGCCGAACGGGGCGGGGAAGACGACGACCGTCGAGATTTTCGAGGGGCTGACGCGGCCCGACGGCGGGACGGTCGAAGTTTTGGGCCAACGCTGGGGCGCTGGCGACGACCGCGCCTTGCGTAATCGCTTCGGCGTGCAGTTGCAGGAGACGCAGCTCGCCGAAAAGCTGACCGTCACGGAGACCATACGCCTCTTTCGCAGCTTCTACACACGAGGCCGCGAGGTCGAGAGCATCATCCAATTGGTCGAGCTGGAGGAGAAGCGCGACTCGCGCGTCGGGAAACTCTCCGGCGGACAGAGGCAGCGCCTCGCGCTGGCCTGCGCGCTCGCGGGCGACCCGGAGCTGCTCTTCCTGGACGAGCCGACCACCGGCCTGGACCCGCAGGCGCGCCTCAAGCTGTGGGACATCGTCGAGCAGTTCCGCGCGCAGGGCGGCTCGATCGTGCTGACGACGCACTACATGGAAGAGGCGTCGCGTCTCTGCGACCGCGTGGGCGTGATGGATCACGGGCGCGTGATCGCGCTCGACACGCCCGCGAATCTGATCGAATCGCTCGGCGCGGACCAGATCGTCGAGTTCAGCGTGCGCGGCGAGATGGACGAGAGTGTACTGGAGAGTCTGCCCGGCGTCCGCGGCGTGCGCGCCACCGAAAGCGGCTTCGCGCTGACGGTCATCGACATAGGGGTGGCGCTGCCGGCGCTGCTCGCGGAGATCGGGCGGCAGCGTGCAGAGATGCTGTCGCTGACGACGCACCAGGCGACGCTCGAAGACGTATTTGTGAGTCTGACGGGAAGAATGTTACGCGATGTCTGACGAGGCAATCATCAAGAGCGCGGGTGTCGAGGCGGAAGAAGCGCCCGCGAAAGAGAAGGGGACGGACGACGCGCGGGGCCGTGCGCAACGCGGCGACCCCGAAGGCCCGACCAGCTTCCACCCGCTCGTCGAGCTGACGCTGGCGCGCGTGCGCGAGTTCATTCGCCAGCCGGAAGCCGTCTTCTGGGTCTTCGCCTTCCCAATCCTCCTCGTCTGCGCGCTCGGCATAGCCTTCAGCAACACAGGGCCGGAAAAGATTCCGGTCGCCGTCGAAAAGCTTGACGCGCGTGGGGCCGAGGCGGACGCGCTCTTCAACGCGCTCTCAAGCTCGGGCGACGTACAAGCTACTTTGCTTTCGCCAGCCGAAGCGGCGCAGGCGCTGCGCAGCGGCAAGGTCGCGCTGGTGGTAAGCCCCGCGGGCGGAGGCTCGGCGAGCGCCTCGAATCATCTCCCGACCTCACCAGTCTACCGCTACGACCCTTCGCGCCCCGGAAGCAGGCAGGCGCGGCTCGCCATTGACGACGCCTTGCAGCGCGCGGCCGGGAGGGCGGACGTGGTGAGCGCGGGCGACGAGACATTCACGGAGCCGGGCGCGCGCTACATAGACTTTCTGATTCCGGGCTTGCTGGGGATGAACTTGATGGGGAGCGGCCTGTGGGGCGTGGGCTTCACCGTCGTCAACGCGCGGACCAAAAAGCTATTAAAACGTTTCGCGGCGACGCCGATGCGGCGGTCGCACTACCTGCTCTCGTTCGTCTTCTCGCGGCTCCTCTTCCTGGTGCTCGAAGTCGCGGCGGTCATCGCGTTCGCCTACCTCGCGTTCGGGTTCCGCGTGCGCGGCTCGTGGCTCCAAATGGCGTTCCTGCTGTTGCTGGGCTCTATGACGTTCGCCGGCATAGGGCTGCTCGTCGCCGCGCGACCGCGGACGATTGAGGGCGTGTCGGGCTTGATGAATCTGGTGATGATGCCGATGTGGCTGCTCTCGGGCACGTTCTTCTCGTCGGCGCGCTTCCCGGAAATCCTACAGCCGTTCATCAAGGCGTTGCCGCTCACCGCGCTCAACGACTCGCTGCGCGTCGTGATGAACGACGGGGCGTCGGTCGGCGTCGCCTGGATAGCGGTCCTCATCCTGCTCGCGTGGTGCGTCGGCACATTCGCCGTCGCCCTCAAAGTCTTCCGCTGGCAGTAAGGAAGAGCAATGCGGAATGCGGAATGCGGAATGATGAATTAAAAAAGCAATCTGTCTTTAATTCATCATTCATCATTCCGTATTCATCATTATGAGTTCAAAGAAAGTGATGAGTGCGACGGGGCAGGACGTGGAGTTCGTCCGGCGGGCCGTGCGGCTGGCGCTTGAGGCCGAGGCCGTGGGCAATCTGCCGATAGGCTGCGTCCTCACGCTCGACGGCCGCGTGGTCGCGGAGGCGGGGAACGCCTTGCTGGTTCCTCATTATCACCCCGGACGCCACGCGGAGATTGAGGCGCTAGGGCGCGTGCCGCCCGCGTTGTGGGCGCGCGCGAAAGAGATGACCTGTTACACGACGCTTGAGCCTTGTGTCATGTGCGCGGGCGCGCTGCTGCTGCATGGCGTCGGCCGCGTGGTCTTCGGCGCGCTCGACCCCGAAGGCGGCGCGGGCGCGCTCCTCTCGCACCTGCCCGATTATTACGCGGGCGGCGCGGGCGTGCCCGCGTGGGTCGGCCCCGTGCTGCCCGAAGTCTGCGACCCGCTCTACGCGCGCGTGAACGAACGCTTCGACTCGCTCCCCTGCGGCAAGAATAGTTTTGGGTAAAGGGAAAAGACATCGTTGACAGGCGCGTCCAGTCTCATTAAGATGAGCCACCACACCGGGAGATCAAAAGGGCAACCACACAGGGGCATTCCTCGTTCGCATTAGCGCTATCTTGAAAACTTTGCGTAAAGCCGGGCGGCGGAGTCTATCTGCCTACCTGCCGCGGCCTTTTGACCCTTTAGCATGAGTCTCAACCCTTTCGCCTTCGAGCATACCCCTACAGGAGAAACTATGCGCAGTCGCTTACTTCCCGTTATCGCCGTCGCCATCTTCGCCCTCGCGCTTACCCCCGCGGCTTACAGTCAGTCGCAAATTACCACGGGCGTCATACAGGGGTCGGTCTCGGACCCGAACGGGGCGGTCCTGCCGGGCGCGACCGTCGAGGTCAAAAACCTGGACACCAACCTGACCAGGAACGTGACGACGGACGACGACGGTCGGTTCTCGTTCCTGCAACTGCCCTCTGGGCGCTACTCCCTTTCAGTCACCAAGGATGGCTTCGCCAAGCTCATCCAGCAGGAGTTCCCGCTGACCGTCGGGCAGACCATCTCGCTCGACGTGGACATGAAGGTCACGGGCGTCGAGGGGCAGGTGACCATCACCTCAATCCCGACCGTGGACACGGTCAAGACCGAGTCGAGCACGACCATCAACGAGCAGGCAGTCAGCAACCTCCCCGTTTTGGGCCGGAAGTTTGAAGACCTGCTGACGCTCACGCCGAACGTCTCCATCGTCCAGGGGCCTGACGGCGACGAGATCAACTTCGCGGGCCAGCGCGGCGTCTTCAACAACGTCAGCCTCGACGGCGGCGACTACAACAACGGCTTCTTCGGCGAGCAGGCCGGCGGCCAGCGCGCCGCCATAGACATCCCGCTCGACGCCGTCAAGGAGTTCCAGGTCATCGCCACGGGAGCCAGCGCAGAGTTCGGGCGCACGGCCGGCGGCGTCGTCAACGTCATCACCAAGAGCGGCACAAACGAGTTCCACGGCTCGCTCTTCCACTTCCAGCGCCTCGAAGCCCTGACGGCCAACACCTCCGACGGCAAGGCCCTGACTGACTTCCACCGCGAGCAGTTCGGCGGCAACGTTGGCGGCCCGATCAAGAAAGACAAGGCTTTCTTCTTCCTCTCCTTCGAGTCGGTCCGCGAGAATCTGACGCGCGCCAACCTGTCTGAGCCCGTCGGCGACACGCCCTGCCCGGTTCCGGCGCCGACCATTCTCGCCAACGAAGCGCTCATCAACGGCAACACCGATTGCCAGCGCCTCGCGCTGATTGACTTCTTCCGCACGACGCGCGACCAGGAGGAGGGCTTGCCCATCCAGCGGCCCATCAGAAACTCCGCCATCCTGGGCAAGATGGACTGGGACTTGAACTCGAACAACCGGCTCACCATCTCGCACAACTTCGACTACTCGAAGAACACCAACCAGACGTTCGACGTGGCGACCTACGGCAACTCGGCCAACGGCATCGAAGGCCCGTCGAAAATCAACGCCTTCAACGCCAACTTCTTCTCGACGCTCTCGCCGACCAAGGTCAACGAGTTCCACTTCACCTACGGCCGCGAGGAGCGCCCGCGCTCGGCCGTCGAGTCGAACATCCCCGCGGACACGGCGATGGGATTTGGGACAACGTTCCGCTTCGGCCACCCCTTCTTCCTGGGGCCGAACGTGGACGAGACCTTCTGGCGCACGCAGATCAAAGACAACATCTCTATCGTCACCGGCCGCCACACCGTCAAGTTCGGCGGCGAGTGGGTCCACAGCCGCAACTCGCAAATCTTCCGCGGCTTCTTCGAGAGCCGCTACATCTTCGACAGCGTGACGGGCTTCCTGCGCTACGCCTCGCCCGCCGCCCTCGGCAACGGGTTCGGCCCGACCGCGGTCGGCTGCTCGAATGGCACTTACACGGCCGCGACGGCGTTGCTGACGACCCCAGGGGGGCTGAGAGTGTGCGGTTTCGGAGCCGACGCCACGCCGGACACGCCCGACGACATAGCATTCACAGGCGGCCCACTCCTACTCTATCTACAGGGCGCGGGCCGCACTGGCCCCGCGACCGACGAGGCCGGCTTCTCCGACATCAAGAACGAAGACCTCGCGCTCTTCGCGCAAGACCGCTGGCAGGTGCATCCGCGCCTGACGCTCAACTACGGCCTGCGCTGGGAGGCTCAGTTGTTCCCCGAGCCGGTCGTTGACCCCTCGGAGACGGCCTACGGAATCTTCCTGAGCGACCCGCGCTTCCCCTCGGACGGGACGCTGCACGACCAGAAGAAGATGTTCCAGCCCAGGTTCGGCTTCGCCTGGGACATCACCGGCAAAGGCAAGTCCGTCCTGCGCGGGAGCTATGGCGTCTACTTCGCCCGCCAGAACATGTTGACGCAGGTCGGCTCGATTACGACCAACGGCGTCCAGCAGCAGACCATCTTCCGCAACACGGCGCTCATCGACACGCTCCTGGGCTTCGGCATACCCACGGCCGCTGTCGCGCCCGTCTGGCCGGGGGGCCTGACGCCGGCGGCTGATTCGTGCTCAAACGGCGTGATTACCAGCCCGTTTCCGTGCTTCTCGGGCGTGCGCGTCTTCAGCCGCGACTACGCCAACCCGCGCGTCTACACCACCAACGTCGCCTTCGAGCAGGAGCTGGCGTCGAACCTCTCGATGTACCTCGACTTCACGCACGCGAAGGGCGTCCACATGACGCGCTTTCTGGACTACCAGCGGACGGGCTTCTTCGCCCCGTTCCTCGGCGAGACGATGGTCGCCAGCGCCGTCGGCAAGTCGCTCTACCGCGGCTTCACCGCCGGCCTGCGCAAGCGCTACAGCCGCGGCTTCCAGTTCGAGATGAACTACACTTTCTCGAAAGACCAGGACGACGACTCGAACGAGCGTGACCCGTTCACCGACCGCGCCTTCAACTTCGACAACCTGCAACTCGACTACACGCTCGCGGACCGCGACATCCGGCACAGGTTCAACTTCTATACGAACGTGGACTTGCCAGCGGGCTTCGATCTGAACGCGCGCGTTCAGGCGCGCACCGCGCAACCAAAATCGGACCCGACGCAATGCACCCCAGGATTTCCCCTGCGCTGTTTCCCGCGCAACGCCATAAGAAAGAACAACGAGTTCTTCTCGTTCGACTGGCGCTTGCAGCGCCCCTTCAGCTTCAGCGAGAACATGAAGCTCATCCCGATTTTCGAGATGTTCAATACCTTCAACAACGATAACAACATCGACCCGACCATCGGCGACCCGCTGTTCAACTTCGACGGCTTCCTGCGCCAGGGCGTCGGCGACCCGCTCCAGGTTCAGCTCGGAATAAAGTTCGTCTTCTGACGCTGGCGGCTGGCTTGAAGCAAGCGTGGGCCTCGCGGGAGCGACATCCCGCGAGGCCCGCTCGTTGAGGGTCCGTTTATGAACGACATCGAAAGTGAGATTGAAGAGATCGTCCACCGCGAGACGCGGGCCTGGGACACGCAGGACGCGGAGCTTCTCATCAGCGTCTTTCACGAGGACATGGTCTGGCCGTGGCCTCCGACGCCGCAATCGCACGACCCCGCGGACTGGGTCATGGTGTGGGGGAGATACGACTACGACCGCTGGAAGCGCGGCTGGCAACAGTTGTTCGACACGCACACGCTCGCGCACAACCGCCGCGAGATTAAAAAAATCGTCGTCTCCACAGAGAGCGACGGGGCCTTTGCCGTCGTGGACATAGACACTCTTTGGATAGACCGCGACGGCCGACACAATCACTGGAAGGGCCGCGTCTGCAAAATCTATTCAAAGGTCGGCGGCCGCTGGAAGATGACCGCGCACACGGGCATCCTCGATTATTCCTCAATCAAATAAGCGCTCCAAAACCCAGTGTATTACTGATAAGCGGCTGACCACTCTCCGAAAGGGAGAAGTGGTCAGCCGCTTGAAGATATTGGAGCGCGGCGGGCGCTAGAAAGATATCCGCCCGCTGAACTGAATCTCGCGGCTGGGGGTCGCCGCTTCGGTGATGGTGCCGAACTGCGGCGTGTTGACGAAGCGGTTGGGCGTGCCGAGGTTCGTGCGGTTGAGCGCGTTGAAGACCTCCGCGCGGAGTAGGAATTTTACGTTTTCGGTGACGGCAAACTCACGTTGCAGGGCCAGGTCGAGCGTCTGCATTCCGGGGCCGTAAAGAGTGTTTCGCCCCACGTTCCCGAAAGTGAAGGCGGGCGGCGCGGCAAAAGCTGCGGGATTGAACCAGCGGTCGGCAGTGTGGCTGCCCTCATCGAAGATCGGCTGGCCTGTGTAGTTGGCGCGGATGGGATTCTCGCCGAGCAAAGTTCCTGCATTGGCCGTATCGCCGAAAACAGAGATGGTGAATGGGAACCCGGTCTGCGCCTGGAAGATGGCCGAGAGGCGCCAGCCTTTCGTCACAGTGCGCAACGCGCGGGAAAAGTTCAACGCCGGAAGATCGTAGACGGCGCTCAGCGCGAAGCGGTGACGGATGTCGCAGGCGGGACCTTTCTCCGCGGCCAGGTTGTTGTTGTCCTGCGGAATGGCCGATTCGAACATGGGGGAGCGGAAGTCTGGCGCGTCGCTAAGGCTCTTGGCCCAAGTGTAGTTAACGAGCAGCGTAAATCCGCGCGCGTAACGCCGGCGGATGTTGGCGTAGCCCGCGTTGTACCAGCTTTGCGCGGAGTTCTCCAGCAAGTTGATCCCGCTGACGGGGAACGTCGTGCTCACGACGTTGATGTCGTCCGGCAAAACTGTGCCAGGCAGGAAAGAGAGGACTCTGTACGGGCGGCGCGGGCCGATGGCCCCCGGACCCGGCCGCGCGTTATTAATCAGGTGGGAGCGTTGGAGGTGTACTCCGTGTGAGCCCAAATATCCAACTTCCAGCGTGGTCTCGCGGCCCAGGCTCTTCTCCACGGAGAAACTCCACTGCTGTATGTATTGTGACGGCGCGTGCGGGTCGAAGGCTGCGAAGCTGACGGTCGTCTGTCCGAGCACAGGCGGCCCGAAGTTAAACTGTGAAGCGATTAGCGCAGCGGGAGGTGTGAAGTTATCCGCTTGCTGCGTTTCCGGGAAGACGTAGGGCACGTTGTGCCGCTGGTTGCACCAAGTGTTCATGTCCACGGGCGTGAAGAAGATGCCGAAAGCCGCGTGCAGGACCGTCCCCCAGCTAGGGATGTTCTGAGAAATGCCGAACCGGGGGGCGAAGTTGAGCTTGTTGGAGTACATCAAGCCTTCTGGATAACCCTGCTGTCCGCCAAAAAAAACAAAAGGTTTGCCGTCCTGAAAAATCAGGTTCGTGTTGGCGAAGCGTATGTCAACAAGCGGACTCATGTATTCATACCGGAGCCCTATCTCGATAGTCGTGTTGCGCGTGAGCTGGAAGCTGTCTTGAATGAAGGCGTCCGTGTACCACTGGCGAAGCTGCATCTGTGGGATGCCGGCCTGGCGCTGCTTGACGGCGGGCAAGCCCAGCAGAAAGCTGGCGAGGGCCGCGCCCGTGCCGTCGTTCGTCGCCGTCCGAGTGGTGAACCCGTTGGTGAACTGGTAATAGCCGCGGTTCTGGAAGAAGCCCCACATCGGCCAGATGTAGTGACGGTAGCTGCCGCCCAGCTTGAGACTGTGGCGGCCGACCTGCCAGTTGAGCAGATCGCGGGCTTCGAGAATCGTGTCCCAGGCGTGCATCGGCGTGGCGGCGAAACTGTCGCCCATCCCGGAGTAGCCCTGGACGTTGAACCACGGGGCCCCGAATGCTCCTTGACCGCCGAAGCCGACTCCCTGAATCCCAAGCTCAGAGACGATATCGTTACTCTCGCTGTTTTCCGAGGTGCGGTGCATCGAGAGCCTTGAGAAAGTGATGGCCGCGATGTTCACCATCCGCGGACTGATGATGTGATTCCAGGCGATGCTGCCGTGCTGCGAAAAATTGTCGTGAAGAGCGCCGAACCCTGGCAGGTTCTGCGGCATGAAGCCGTTTTCGCCGCTGAACGAGTAGCGCGCAACAACGCTGTCGCCGCCCTTGAAAACTTGATCCACGCGGATCGTGGCCTGGTCCGTCACGTGGCGCTCGTTGCGCACGTCCAGATAATTGTTGCAGTCCATGCCCGCCCCGACGACGGTCGGCGCCCCCATCATCGTCATCCCGCAGCCGTTCATTCCCATCTCCATGTTGGGGCGGGGCACGTACTTTTGCAGGAACAGACTCGCCGCCGGGTTGATTAGATTCGCTGGGATGACATTGCCGGGGAAGGGGTCGCGGATGATCTGCGGATTACTCGGACTGACGGGCCTGCTCGGGTCGAAGTTCGGATTCGGATGAGCGCTGAACGGATTGTAGATGTCCGCGCCGCTCATGCTGAAATCGCCCGCTATCTCCTCTTCGGTGGGAACGGTGGCGATCATCGTGTCGGCTTTGGTGCGTCGCAGGCCCTCATAGTTAAAGAAGAAGAAAGTCTTGTTGCGGACGATAGGGCCGCCGATTGAGCCGCCGAAATTGTTTTGGACGAAGTGATTGGACGAACCCATCTCGTTGAAGGCGCGCGCGTCGAACGCGCTGTTGCGCAGAAACTCGTAGACAGTTCCGTGGAATTCATTGCTGCCGGACCGTGTCACTATGTTGACCTGCCCGCCACCGGCTCCGCCCATCTCGGCGGAATAGCTGCCGGTCTGAACCTTGAACTCCTGCACGGCGTCAGGCGAGGGGCTCAAGTTGAGGGTGTTGAAGGTGGGGTCCGTGTTGGTGGTCCCGTCCAGAAGGAAATAGTTCGCGTTGGGCCGGTTCCCGCCGATGCTCACGGCCGAGCGCTGCCCCGGACGCCAGTACAACGGATTCATGTCGCCCGTCTGCGCGCCGTGGCTAACGTGCGCGCCCGGCACGGTGAGCACCAGATCAATCAGCATTCTGCCGTTGAGCGGCAGGTTGCGAATCGCGGCCGACTCGATGACCTCCCCCACGTCAGCCTTCGTCGTGCGCAGGACTTCGACCGCCTGAATGTTAACTTCTACATTCCTGACATCGGCTAGCTGTAGACTCACGTCGAGGGTCAGTTGCTGGCCGACCTCCAGGCGCAGGGTCTGTGTGAAAGGCGCGAAACCCGAAGCCTGGACGTTGAGGTCGTAGTCGCCGGGCAGCAGGCCGGAGATTTGGAAGTTGCCCTGTTCGTCGCTGCTGACGTGGCGTGCCGATTGAGTGCTCACCGACGTGAGTCCAACAGTGGCGCCTGGGATGGCATGCTGCTGTGGATCGAAAACAGTGCCGCTCAGAACTGCGTAATTGCTCTGACCGGAAGCCGACACCGAAGTTAACAGGAGAAAAGAGAAGAGAAACAGCGGAGCCAATTTGCGCACAGCTTCACCTCCATCCAAAGTCAAGGGAGAGAGAAATGTACCTCGTCTTTTGAAATCATTGCCGACCGGCTTCCTATCGTTTAGGACTGTAGCGCGGCTACAGTCCCGCCCTCAGCAGCGCCCACATGATCGCGGCGGCGGCAAGAATTTTCTCTTGTCAGCGTTACAGTATGAATGCACGCAACAGGCTGAAGGAGTTCGTGCTGAAGAAAGCTAGCATGGCACAGCCCCCTTGTCATGCGACTGAGGTTGGGGATGGGTGTCGAACTTTAGTTGGAGACCGCTTCGCTTCCTCTGGATGCTATGAGAGCCGGCTCCTCGCGAATGCTCCTGAAAAACTCCGCGAGCTTCGCTTCGTCCAGTTTCCCGTCTGTCCTGACGCCACTGCACACGTCAACGCCGAAGGGCTCGACCTGGCGGACGGCCTCCGCGACGTTGGAGGGCTTCAGGCCGCCGGCCAGGAAAATTGGCACAGCGACCGTCTCGCGTATCCTGCGGCTCAGAGCCCAGTCGTGCGTCCGGCCCGTCCCGCCCAGCTCTTTGACGGCGAGGAGTTGGTTGCCGGAGTCTAGCAGGACGGCATCAACGTGCGGCGCGACCGCGGCCGCCTCGTCAACGGATTCCGGGCCTGTGACGTGTACGACCTGGACGAGGGAGATTCCCGGCAGGGCGTCGCGCAGCTCGCGATAACTCTCGATGGCGAGCCAGTCGCAAATCTGTATCGTGTTGACGCGCGCCGCGCGTTGCTGCTCGATGATTGAGGCCGCGTCCTGTTTGCAGGTCAGCAGGAAGGAGGAGACGCCGGGCGGGACGGCGGCCGCGATCTCCTGAATCAAATCGTCCGGGATGACGCCGGGGCCGCTCGGCATCTCGGAGACGAGGCCCAGGGCGGACGCGCCGTGCGCGACGGCGAGGCGCGCCTCATCAATGCTCCCGATGCAGCAAATCTTGACCCTGGGCTTTCCCGCGGCCCCACTCATCTACTTCTTCCAGTGCGCGGCGGTCGTCCAGTGCTGCGGGTCGAACAGTTTTTCGTCGAGCGCGACGCCGCCCTGTATGTCTGTGTACTCTTCGGTGACGACCGGCTTGCCGTTGACCATGAAGATCACTTCGGGCGCGACCCAGCCGCCGCCCTTGACGCGCTCCCACTTGTTGAACTGCGTCTCCTGCGTGATGGACGGGTCTTTCGTGCCGGGCTCGATCATGCGGACGAAGTAGAGGTTCTGCTTGTCAATCCAGAACTGGCGCGTGTGCAGGTCGCCCGCCTTCGCGCCGACGACGTAGACGGGCCGGCCCTGCCACGTGTCCTCGTGAAATTGTGCCAGGTCGAACTTGAGTTCCTTGAGGCGGCCGATGGTCTCTTCGGGCTGTAGGAAGTAGACATCGAAGCCGAGCAAGAGGAGCGGGTGGACAAAGGGGCGCGTGGCGGCCTGCTTCCCGTCCTTGAAGCTGTAGAGCGTGTTGCCTGCGAAGAGGATGCCGTTGCCGTCCTTGACGGGGTCGAAGTCTATGCGCAGCCGGCCTGGGGCCGAGAAGGCTTCATACCAGATGGTGGCTTTCGTCGTGCCGTCCTCCTGGTGTTCGGTCGTCTTCTGCGTGAAGGTCAGAGTTTTGTACCAATTCTTCGCGTGCTTCTTCTGCATCTCGCGGATCACATCTTCGCCCGTCTTCACCTTGGCGGCCCGCGCGTGCGGCGCGGCCAAGGCCAGCAGGGCGCAAATAAACAGGACGTAGCGCATCCCTTTTCCCCCCCCAGTCTCAGATTGAATTTGAGTAATCGTTTTACCATACGTCCGCCGCGCGTCAAAGGTTGTGGCGAGTGTTAACACAGACGGAGGCGCGAACGTCAGTGTGTATGACGGGGCCGTGCCGTTTCTTGACATGGCCGCCGCCCGGCGTTAGATTCCGCCTAACCCGCTCTGCGCAGGAATCCGACTGGATGCGACTCTCGTTGATTGGAGAAAAATAGATGAAGACGATTTATACGTGTGCCATGAGGGCGCTCTTGCTCGCCGCGTTCGGCCTCGCGGCCAGCGCCGGCATTTTGGCACAGGAGCCGACCACCAGCCCGCAGGGGCCGAAGGTCGAGGCCGTCGAGTTGAGCCCTGGGTCGGCCGAGGCCGTCGTCGGGCAGAAGAAGAGTTTCACCGTGACGGCGAAGGACGCCGCGGGCCAGACCGTCAACGTCAAGCCGGACATTTGGGTGGCGCTCCCCGTTGACTCCGCTTTCGCAGACGAGTCCGGCACAGTCACTTTCGTCCAACCCGGCGAGATCAAGGTCGTCGCCGTCGTCGGCGGCAAGCCCGGCTTCGCCACAGTCATGGTCAAGCCCGCGAGCCTCGCGCGCATAGACGTTGACCCGGTCGCGGGGCCTGTGATGGCGGGCGGCACAGTCAGGCTCAACGCGACGGCGCGCGCAGCCAACGGCGACCCGCGCAACGATGTCGTCGTCGGCTGGGCTTCCGACACGCCGGCCGTCGCGGTCGTTGACGCCGCGGGCTTTGTCACGGGCGTCGCCCCAGGCCGCGCCACGCTGCGCGCCACGGCCGAGGGCGCGAGCAACACCGTCACCGTCGAGATCGTCTCCAATCCCGTGCGCTCGCTTTCAATAGAGCCCGGTCAGGCGAACGCGCGCACGGGCGACGTGGTGCTCTTCAAAGCACAGGGCAAGGACGACAAGGGCGGTCAGGTCACTCAACCCTCCGTGCGTTGGGCCGTCAGCGGCAGCGGGGCGGAGATTTATCCAGACGGCGGGTTCGTCGCAGAGCGCCCCGGCTCATATCTCGTGACGGCTACGAGCGGTAGCCAGACGGCGGTCGCCACGGTCGTCGTCGCGCCGCGCAGCGTCGAGCGCGAGTTGACGCTCGTGGGCCGCGCCCCCGTCACGGACATGACGGCCGAGCAGTGGATTTTCGGGAACTACGCCTACGTCTCAACCATCTCGGACAAGCTACTGGTCTACGACATCTCCGACCCTGCGAAGCCGAAGCTGACAGACACGATCAAGGTGGACGCACACACCATCAACGACGTGAGCGTCAGCGCCGACGGTAAGATCGGCGTCATCACACGCGAGGGCGCGTCGTCCCGCAAGAACGGCATAGTCTTTCTGGACACGTCGGACCCCGCGCACCCGAAAATCCTCTCCGAGTACACCGAGACGGTCACGGGCGGCGTACACAGCGCCTTCATAGACAGCCACTACGTCTACCTGACGGACGACGCGACGGGCTCCTTGCGCGTGATTGATTTCAAAGACCCGAAGGCCCCGAAGGAGGTCGCGCGCTGGCAGGTCGAGAACCCCCTGGTCGCACGCGACGCGGGCGGCATACAGGGCGGGCGTTACGTCCACGATGTGCAGGTCAAAGACGGGCTGGCCTACCTGGCCTACTGGCGCGACGGACTCGTCATCCTAGACGTGGGCAACGGCGTCAAGGGTGGCAGCCCTGAGAAGCCGCAGCTCGTCAGCCAGTTGCGTTTCAACTACCACGAGCTTTACGGCAACGGGTGGCTCTCCGGCGCGCACGCAGTCTTCCGCTACAAGAACTACGTCTTCGTCGGCGACGAAGTCTTCCCGGAAATCTTCGACCTCGCCGGCAAGAAGCGCACTCCCGTGCGCGGGGTCGTTCACGTCGTGGACGTGTCGGACATCACGCGCCCGCGCAAGGTGGCCGAGTACGGCGTGCCCGAGGCCGGCTCGCACAACGTCTGGGTCGAGGACGACATCCTCTACATGGGCTACTACACGGGCGGCGCGCGCGTGCTCGACGTGTCGGGCGAGCTGCGCGGCGACCTCTATCGTCAGGGCAGGGAGATAGCGCGCTACTGGACCGGGGCCGATGACGGCTTCCGCGCCAACTCGCCCTTCGCCTGGGGCGCGCAGCCGCACAACGGCTTCATCTTCTTCAACGACATCAACAGCGGCCTCTGGATCATGAAACTCGGCGGCCCGCGCAGAGACACCGGCTCGACGACAGAACCGGGAAGGTAGCGAGCAGGGACAAGTTCCCGCCCCGTCAGGGGCGAGGTGAAAATAGCCCAGCACTTCAGCTGGGTAAGGACGTGAAAAAAGAATTGAGTCCCGTAGGGACGACAGAAGATTTCGGCCGTCCCTACGGGACTCAAATATTTTTTGGCTCAATTCCCTGAAGTGCTGGGCTATTATCTACCGCCCCTACGGGGCTGTTGACGCTGCCCGCCGCTTACTGTTTCTTCTCCGTCCTGAGAAAATCCACCCCGGCGGCCTGCGGGTCTACGTCTACGGTGGCGACGGTCTTCAGGGCTTCGAGGTCTATGACCTCGACGGTGCCGGGCTCAGAGCCGACGCCCTCGACCGTGACGAAGGCGTAGCGGCTGTCGGGCGAGACGGCGACGCCGTGGAGCACTTTGCGCTTCGTCGGAATCCGCACCAGCTCCTTACCCGCCTTCGCGTCGTAAACCGAAACCGACTGGTCGCGCTTGTTGGTTGCGACCAGTTTTTGCCCGTCCCTGCTCACGGCCAGGTTGTAGACGCCCTGCCGGGCCGGAATGCGGCGCGTGACTTTCCAGGTGTTGGCGTCCACCTCCACGATCTCGCTCGACTTGTTACAGGCCACAAAAACTTTCGAGCCGTCGGCGGAGGGTTGCGCCCAGGTCGGCGAGCAAGACACGTCGCCGGGCTTCGGCATCTCCATCCCGTGCCCGCCCGTGTCCATCGCGTGCATCCCCGCGTGACCGCCGCCTCCTCGCGCGGGCGGCGCGCCCATCATGCCCATCTCCTTGCCCTGCGTCAGCATGAAGTGGCGCGAGACCTTGAGCGTGCGCGTGTCTATCTCGACGAGCATGTCGTCCATCATGCACGCGGAGTAGTGCTTCGTCCCCTGCGGGTTGAAGCGCGAGCCGTGCGGCATCGTGCAGGTCTGGACGCGCGCGACCTCCAGCATCTGGCCGGCCGCGACGATGGAGACTGAAGAAGGAACCATGTCGCCGTGCAGATTGAAGTTGACCGCGTAGACGAACTCGCCGTCGGGCGAGACATCCATCGTCGCGGGGAAGAGGCCGAGCTTCACACGGCCCACGACCTTGTCGTCATCGGCCGCGTACTTCCAGACGTAGCCGAAGGGGCGGCCGTGGCCGAGCGAGACGTAGTAGAACTTCTTGTCGGGCGAGACGGCGACGCCGTGCGGCCCGTCCACGTCCGTCGGCATCAACCCCGTCCCGAACGTGCGCTCGACCTTCGCCCCGGCGGGGCCGAACCGCACGAGACTGATCTTGTCCGCGGACTCCGAGACGACGTAGACCAGATAGTCCTGCTCGGGCGCGCGCTGTGCCAAAACCTGCGTCGAGCAGAGCAGCGCGACGGCGCAAGTCAGGGCGAGCTTGAAAACTTGACTCCGCATACAAAACATCCTCTTCGACAGAGATAGGACGCTTCGAGATTATCTTAAATACATCGCGTTAGGCAAAAGCGCCCGACCCGATGCTTTGCCGTTTCAGTTGCTGTATATTCGTCGCAGCATGAGAGCAATCGTCATCCTCGTCACCGCGCTCGTCGTCTCTTTTGCGAGCGCCTGTCAACTTCTGTCCGACCAGCCGCGGGGGTCGGAGGCCCGGACGGTCGAGGCGGGCGAGCCGTCGAAGGACTACGGCGCGCCGGTTCACCTCGCGGACCTCGAAGAGAAGGGCGTGGACGAGAGCAGCGGCGTCGTCGCCTCGCGCCGCAACCCAGGACTCTTCTGGACGCACAACGATTCCGGCGACGGCCCGTTCCTTTACGCCTTCGACCGCCAGGGGCGCAGGCGCGGCGTCTGGAAAGTGGCGGGCGCGAAAGCCAACGACTGGGAGGACGTGGCCGCCGGACCCGGCCCGCAGAAAGGGCTCTCTTACCTCTATGTCGGCGACATAGGCGACAACGACAGGGACCGAAAGAAAATCATCGTCTACCGCGTCGCGGAGCCAGCCATCACGGGCGACACTGTGGTGAACAACTTGGTCGAGCCCTACGAGACCGCGCCCGCCGAGGCGATTCATTTGCAGTACCCGGACGGCCGTCACGACGCGGAGGCCCTGGCCGTCCACCCGGCGACGGGCGACCTCTACTTGATTACCAAGACCAGAAACCCTGCGACGGCCGCCGGCATCTATAAGCTCGCCGCGCCTTACTCGATCAAGTCGGTCAACACGCTCCAAAAAATCGGCGAGGTCCGCGTCCCCAGCCTGTTCCCAGGCATGATTACCGGCGCGGACATCTCGCCCGACGGCTCGCGCGTCGTCCTCTGCGACTACTTCAACGCCTACGAGTTGGTCTCGACGGGCGGCGCGCTGGACGAAGTCTGGAAGCAGAAGCCCACGGTCATCCGGCTGGGCTCGCGCCCGCAGGGCGAGGCCGTCTGCTACACGCTCGACGGCCAGTCAATTCTCGCCACCAGCGAGGGCAGCCCATCGATGGTGATGGAAGCGCCGAGGGTGAAGCGATAGCGGAATCAGTAAAAATTTAATCTGGAGGAGACGACATTGGCGCATAGTCATGGGATGTTTCTAAAGGGGCGTCGGGTGTTGTGGCTCGCCGCGTCGGTCTGTTTTCTAACCACACTCGTTTCTCATCACGCGCAAGCTCAAAGTCCCGAACCCGGTAAAGCCACGCTGGTGATTCGTGCAGACCAGCCCAAAGGCGCTATCAACCGGAACATCTACGGCCAGTTCGCCGAGCACCTTGGGCGCTTGATCTACGAGGGCCTCTGGGTGGGCGAAGGCTCAAGCATCCCGAACACGCGCGGTCTGCGCAACGACGTGGTCGGCGCTCTGAAAGAGTTGCGCATCCCCGTCCTGCGCTGGCCCGGCGGGTGCTACGCAGATGAGTACCACTGGCGCGACGGCATAGGCCCGCGCGCGTCGCGCCCCAGGCGGCCCAACGCGAGCTGGGGCGGCATTGACACGAACGCCTTCGGCACGCACGAATTTATGGACCTCGCAGAGATGCTGGGGGCCGACGCCTACATCAACGGCAACCTGGGCTCTGGGACGCCGCAGGAGATGATGGAGTGGATCGAGTACATGACCTCGGACTCAGACACCGCCCTCGCCAACCTGCGTCGCCAGAACGGGCGTGCGAAGCCCTGGAAGGTTCCGTACTTCGCGGTCGGCAACGAGACCTGGGGCTGCGGCGGGAACATGCGCCCGGAGTTTTACGCAGACCTGTACCGGCAATACGCCACCTTCGTCAAGGAACATTCTGGGAACCGCATCCAGAAGCTGGCGGTCGGCCCGTACGGCGACAACTACACCTGGACGGAAGTGCTGATGGCGCAGGCGGCGAAGCAGATGGACGGCCTCTCGCTGCACTACTACACGCTGCCGACAGGCGACTGGGGGAAGAAGGGCTCCGCGACCGAGTTCGGAGAGAAAGAGTGGCACGCGACGCTCGCCCGGACCTTGGGCATAGAGGAGGTCATCAAGAAGAACAGCGCGATCATGGACAAGTACGACCCGGAGAAGAAGGTCGGGCTGATGGTGGACGAGTGGGGCACGTGGTACGACTCGGAGCCGGGAGCCACTGCGCTCTACCAGCAGAACACCCTACGGGACGCGGTCGTCGCCGGCATCAACCTGAACATCTTCAACAACCACTCCGACCGCGTGAAGATGGCTAACATCGCTCAGATGGTGAACGTCCTACAGGCCATGATCCTGACCGACAAGCAGAGGATGGCCCGGACGCCGACGTACCACGTCTTCAGGATGTACAGGGCGCACCAGGGGGCGACACTGATTCCGATAGACCTGTCTGCGCCGGAGTATAAGATGGCGCAGTCGTCCGTGCCCTCGCTGAACGCCTCGGCTTCGCGTGACAAGGAAGGGAAGCTGCACTTGTCGATTGTTAATCTAGACCCGAACCGGCCGGCGGAGATCACGACGACAGTCGCGGGCTCGACCATCAGGAGCGTCAACGGAGAAGTGCTGACGGCCCCCGCGATGAACGCCATGAACACGTTCGACAAACCGGACGCAATCAAACCGGCGCCGTTCAGCGGCTACAAGCTTCAAGACTCCAAACTGACCTTGAGCGTACCAGCGAAGTCCGTCGTCGTGCTTGAGCTTCAATAGCACGATAACCCCTTAGCGCCTCCAGCGTGAGATTAGGTTTCACGCTAAGGCGCTAAGAAGAGTTTCGCAAGCTTAACGACGCGCCTGATTGCCTCCGACGCCGACGCGAATCACGGTGAGGGAGTTCGGGGGAAACGTGTAGGTGAAGTCGCCTGACGCGACGGCCAGCGGCTTCTCGACGGGCGCGACTCTGGTCGGCGCGTCGAGGCTGTTCTCGGCTTTCAGCTCGGGCGCGGTGAGGACGAAGACCTTGCCCTGCTTGCCCAGCTTTCCGGCCCCCGCGAGACTGACGCGGACCTCGCTCTGCGCGGGCGCCGTGTTGACGACCTTCAAGACCACCTCGTTCGTCTTACCGTCGAACGCCGCGCTGGTGAAGAGATCGTTCTGGCCGTTCTTCGCGGAGCCGTCGAGCAGCACGGGCAGGATTTGCGTGCCCTTGTGGACGCTGAAGGTTTTCTGGACGTAGTAATTGGGCGTCCCGTAGGAGCGCAGGTTGTCGAACCAGATCATGTTGGGCGTCCACTGCCACGCCTCTACGTGGCCGAACAGCGGCGCGTACGAAGACATCTGCACCACGTCTGCGTTGCGCTCGATGCCCGTGATGAAGGCCGCCTCCGAGAGAGCCGTCTCCCAGTTGTTCTTGTTGTCCGGGCTAGCGATGCCTACGCTCTGCGCCGCGTACTCGCCCGCGAAGACCTTCGGCCCCGTCCGCGGGTAGTTGTCGTAGCGCCCGACGTTATCGCGGAACCACTTCGGGGCCATGTAGAAGTGCTCGTCCACCAAGTCCGCATTCAACTCGCGCATCTTGCCCCACAGGAAGTGGAACCGCTCGTCGTCAGGGCTTGGCCCCGCCGCGCCGACAAGCTGAATCTCAGGGTGCTTGGCCTTCAAAGCTTTGGCGAACTCGCGGTAACGCTCGACGTACTGCGGCCCCCACTGTTCGTTGCCGACGCCGATCATCTTGAGGTTGAAGGACGCGGGGTGTCCCATCTCCGCGCGCTTCTTGCCCCACGGCGTCGTCGGGCCTCCGTTGGCGAACTCGATCAAATCGAGCGCGTCCTGTATGTAGTGATCCAAATCCTCCATCGGGGCCAACTCACTTGAGTTGAACTGGCACGCCATCCCGCAGTTCATAATCGGGAGCGGCTCCGCGCCGATGTCTTCAGAGAGCAGAAAGTATTCGTAGTAGCCCAGGCCGAAGGACTGGTAATAGTCGGGCGTTAGCCGCCAGTTGAACTCCGTGTTCCAGCGGTTGACGATGAGCCTGCGGTCTTCCGGCTCGCCGATGGTCGTCTTCCACTGGTAACGCTGCTCAAGGTATCTGCCCTCGACGATGCAGCCGCCGGGGAAGCGCAGGAAGCCGGGCTGCATCTCCTTGAGCAGCTTGACGAGGTCCGCGCGCAAGCCGTTCTCGCGGTTGCCCCACGTCGCCTTCGGGAAGAGAGAGACCGTGTCCACGTCGAGCGCGCCCGCTCCGTCCACGAGCAGGTTGACGCGCGCCTTCGCGTTTGTCTCCGTGGCGCGCAAGCTGGCCGTGTACTTCTTCCAGTCCGACGTGAAGCCGGAGACTTTGGCTGTGCCAATTTGGCGTCCCTGGGCGTCCTCGACTTCGACGCGCAGGGCGGCGGGCGCGCCCTCCACGCGGCGGGCCGTGAAGGAGAAAGTGTACTCGGCCCCCTTCTCGACGCCGACGCCTCTAAAACCCTCGTTCGTGACGCCGAAGCCCTCGCCGGGCGTCTCGACCTTGATACGCATGTAGTGTGAGTTGGGCGCGTCGCTCTCTGTCGTCAGGTCGTAGACCTGGAGCACACCTTTCGCGCCGCCGCGCTCGACCTGCTTCCAGCCCATCATCGGGTTGGGGAACTCAAACGAGCGGTTCTTGACGCGCTCCGGGTAGAGGCCGCCGTCTGCTCCGAAGTTGATGTCCTCGAAGAAGAGGCCGAAGAGCGTTCCGGGGATTTTGCCGCCGGGCTTGTCAACCTGCACGCTGATGGTGCGCGTCTGCGCGAAAAGAGCTTGCGCCTGTGCCAGAACGAGGCCGAGCGCGCAGAGCAGCGCGACGAGCCGCGCGCGAAATGTCTGTCCGAATCGAGATGCATTCATCACTCAATACTCCCTGAATCAGTATGGCCCGCGTATGTGGGCGGCGACTTCCTGTTCGTAAAACTCTTTCAAGCGCCGGTGCAGCTCCGGCCCCAGCGGCGCGAGGTCGCTCGCGGTGACGTTGGCGCGCGCCTGCCGCGGGCTGCTCGCGCCTGGGATGATGACGCTGACGGCGTCGAAGTCCAGAATCCAGCGCAGCGCCATCTGCGCCATCGTCATCCCCTCAGGGACCATCGCCCTCAAATCGTCCGCCAGTTCGACGCCCTTCTCGAAGGGCAGCCCCGCGAAAGTCTCCCCGACGTTGAATGCCTGGCCGTCGCGGTTGTAGGCCCGGTGGTCGGTCGCCGCAAACTGCGTCTCCCTGGTGAACTTGCCCGAAAGCAGGCCGCTCGCCAGGGGCAGACGCACGATGAGCGCGACCTCTTTGCGCTTCGCCTCCTCGAAAAACTCTATCGGCTTCTGGCGGAAGATACTGAAAATTATCTGGAGCGAAGAGAGGTCTTCCTGCCGCAGGCAGATGAGCGCCTCCTCGTTCGACTCGACGCTGACGCCGAAGTGCTTGATCTTGCCCTCGCGCTTCAACGTACGCAGCGACTCGAAGACCTCGCCGTCGCGCAAGACCTCCGTCGGGATGCAGTGCAACTGCGTCAGGTCGAGGGCCTCCACGCCGAGCCGCCTGAGCGAGGCTTCCGTGTGCCCGCGCATGGCGTCGAGCGTGAAATTTTTGGGCCAGCCGGGCTCCGGGAAGCGCCCTAGCTTTGTCGCCACGAACTTGCGCCCCGGCGTCTCGCGCAGAAACTTGCCGATGAACTGCTCGCTTTGGCCCAGCCCGTAAACGTCGGCCGTGTCAAAGAAGCTGACGCCCCCAGCGGCCGCGGCCCGCAGCGTCTCAAGAGCCTGGCTCTCATCCACCTCGCCCCAGTCGGCCCCGCCGAGCTGCCACGTCCCCAGCCCAATCTCCGAAACCTCTTCCCCCGTCCGGTTGAACAAACGCTGCCTCATAATTTTCAACCCCCCCTTGATGAACTACGGGAAGGACGACGCAACCCTTTGCGCCTTCGGTTTTTCTTTTACTGCGCCTTTGCAGGAACTGCTTTTCTCGCAAAGGCGCAAAGTTAAGACGTAAGGCGCAAAGGGTTGAGCCTCTTCACAGCGCCGCGCTTTGCCTTATCATTTCCGTCGGCAGGGTGAAGAGGGACGGGACGACGGCGCGCGCCGACTTCGTCTTACCCTTCGCCTTGCCGGTCATGCGCCGTATGAAGTCCACTTCCTCCTGCATGTAGGGCGTCCCGTCCGTGCGGAAGACTTCGTGGAACCAGATGGTCGGCTCGCGGTCGGTGTAAGGCCGCTGCCACGAGTCCCACGGCAGGTGCGTCTGCGTCCTGCCCTGCACCAGCCCCCAGTTAATCATCCCGACGTTGTGCGCCTTGCCGACCGTCAGCCCGCCGGAGAAGAAGCTGCCGTTGCCGCGCGCCATGTACTCTGTGCAGATCATCGGCCGGTTGTAGCGCTTGAGCCAGTTGATGCGCTTCTCAAGCTCTGTCGGGTGATCGTAGTTGTGGAAAGTGATGATGTCCGACTGCTCTACCAGCAGGCGATCCGTCGGCGACATCTTTTCGGGCGTTGACCAGTCGCCCTTCCACGGCCCGGCGGTCAGCGGCTGCGTCGCGCCGGCCTCGCGCGCCCACGCGAACACCTTCGGCAAGAGGGCCAGCACGAGGTCAACCTTGTTCTTCGGCTCAAGCTCGTTGTAGCTCCCGTGGTTTTCGTTGTCCGGCTCGTTCCAGACATCCCATGCCAAGATGCGGTCGTCCTTGGCGAACGCTCCGATCACGCCCTTGACGTAGGCTTCAAAGCGCGCGTACTGGGCGGGGTCTTGCAGCGCAGCGCGGCCTGGCCCCTGCGCCCAGCCGGAGTTGTGTACACCGGGCTTCGGGTCGCGCTGCTTGCCGAGCTTCGGGTCCGGGTCCCAGACCGAATCGAACAGGCAGAACATAGGCTTAATCTTGTGCTTCGCCGCGATGGTCAGAAACTGGTCTAGCCGTTTCTTGAAGCCTTCCGCGTCCTGCTGCCAGAGCAGGTCGTGGATGGTGACGCGCATCGTGTTCATCCCCAAACTTTCGGCCCAGCCCAGTTCGAGGTCAATCCTCTTCGGGTCGAAGGTGTCTGCCTGCCACATCTCCAGCGAGTTGATCGCGCTCGCAGGGTTGTAGTTGGCCCCGACCAGCCACCCCTGCTTCGCGTACCAGTCTTTCGCCTGCTGCTCCGTCCACCTCTGCCCCTGCGCCATTGCGGCTGCGCAGACGAAGAGAATGATGACGAGCGCCTGCGTTGCTTTTCTAAACATTGTCTTGACCTCTCCTTTTGCCTTGATGACTCCAAAGAATTACTTAACGTGTGATACTGAACTCCTCATCTGATTCTAACGACCCGCTCGGAGCGGGCTGACGCGGTAGAGTTGAGCGCCGTGCGGGCTGACGGTCTCGGAGAGTTCGTCGGCGACGATGCCGGTGTGGCGGCGCGCCCACAAATCCCGGACGCGGCACTCGCCGCTCAGTCCAAGCTCCTCCCACTTAATTTTAATCAGCGTCTCTTTATCGCCGACGTTGAAGACGGCTAGGTACTTGTCCGTGCTGCCCGGCACGTCGGCCACCCACGCGATGCGGTCGCCGCGCGCGAAGAGTTCGCGGTTGCCCGTGCTCCGTTGGTTGACGGCGAGCACCTCCGGGTTGGTCAGAATCGAGAGCGTGAACTCGTCGTTGCTCGGCAGGTCGCCACCCATCATCAGAGGCGAGCGGAAGATAGACCACAGCGTCATCAACGTCACCTGCTCGTCTTTCGTCAGCAGCGACATGCGGTCGTCGCCGCGCTCGCCGCGAATTGCGATGCGCCCCAGTGGCAGCATGTCTGCGTCGGCCCACCCGCCCGGCCCAGTGTGCTCGATCCACCTGCGCCCCAGCTCGAACTGACGGCGCAGGTCATCCCAGCGGTCCCAGAAGTCGCCGGAGATGCGCCAGAGCTGTGCGCTCTCGCGCAAGGTCAAGACCTGCCGCGGCGACGCCGGCCCAGGCGAGAGGCTCAAGACCATAGGCCGCCCGCTCTTCCTGATGGCGCGCCCCAGCGCCGCAATCTCGCGCAGCCGCGCTTCGTCCGCCCCCTTGTTGTCGTCCGGCGTGTAAGCGGACATGTCGTCGGCCTTAATGTAATCAACGCCCCACTCTGCGAACTGTTTGACGACGGAGTCGTAGTACGCCTGGCCGCCGGCGGTGTCAGCGCGCACGCCGTACATGTCGTCAATCCAGGGACAGGTGCTTTCGGTGTCGGCGACGTCGCGCGCGCGGAGGTTTGTGCCAAAAACCGGGGTGTTGGCGCGCACGGCCTGGCGCGGGATGCCGCGGACGATGTGTACGCCGAACTTCAAACCGAGACGGTGGACGTAATCGGCCAGGGGCTTGAAGCCGCGCCCGCGGGCCGCGGAGGGGAAGCGGTTCAGGGCCGGCAGGAGCCGCCCGTACTTGTCCATCACCAGCTCGGCGTTCGGGCGGTAGCCGTGCGCCTTCGCCTTCGGCTCGTACCACTGTATGTCCACGACGACGTACTGCCAGCCGAACTGCTTCATGTGCCGGGCCATGTACGCGGCGTTGGCCTTGACTTCCGCCTCGGTCACGGAAGGGCCGTAGCAATCCCAACTGTTCCAGCCCATCGGCGGCGTCAGCGCCAGGCCACGGGATTTGGATTGGGCGGAAGAGGCGCGCGGCTGCGCGGAGACCTGCGGCGGCAACAGACCGGCGAGGCACAAGAGGAGAAACAGCGCGAGAGTTCTTCTTAACATCGCACCTGAAAGCGCGGCTCTTTCTTCTGCTCCGTAGGAGCAATTGAAAATAGCCCAGCACTTCAGTGCTGGGAATCGGGGAGCAAATGTTTTGAGTCCCGTAGGGATGGCCGAAAAAGCTGATGGAATATCAGCCGTCCCTACGAGACACATGCGGCCTTAAATTCTTCGCCTCACCGCGCGCCGAGCAGGATGTCTATCGTCAGTTGGTCGAGCCGCTCGTACTTGAGTCCGCGCGAGGACAACTGCGCGCGGTCAAAGTTCGCGGAGAGCAGTTCGCCCGCGCCCTGCTGCGAATATTTTGTGCCATTGTGGTCGCCGTTCGTCTCGGCAATCTCCGCGAGCAAAGCTTTAATCTCAGGGTCAGCGTTCCAGCGCTCGCCCTTCTCCTTGAGGATCAGGTAGGTGCGCATACAGCCGCGCGCGAAGTCCTTAACGCCGTCGTAATCCTCCGTGCGGTAGGCGTGCGCGTCGAAGGCGCGCGGCCCCTCGTAGCCCACGTCCTCCAAAAACTTGACCAGCCAGAAGGCGGCCTTCGGGTTGGCCGAGCCGAAGCGCAAGTCCTGGTCATAGCGGCCAGGCACCTGATCGTTCAGGTCTATGTGAAAGAGCTTGCCCGCCTCCCAAGCCTGCGCAACCGCGTGCGTCATGTTGAGGCCGGGCATGTGCTCGTGCGCGACCTCCGGGTTGACGCCGACCATGTCCGGGCGGTCGAGCGTCGTGATGAAGTGCAGGTAAGCGCCCGTCGTCGGCATGTAGATGTCCGCGCGCGGCTCGTTCGGCTTGGCTTCGAGTGCGAACTTGTAGCCGTAGCCCTTCTCGACGTTGTATTCGCAAAGATAGTTCAGCGCGTCGCGCAGCCGCTTGATGGCTTCGTCCGGGCGACGGCAGGCGTCCGTCTCGACGCCCTCGCGCCCGCCCCAGAGCACGAAAATCTTCGCGCCGCATTCCGCGCCGAGGTCCATCGCGCGCATCGTCTTTTGCAGGGCGTAAGAGCGCACCGCGCGGTCGTTGGCGGTGAAAGCGCCGTCGCGGAAGACAGCCTCGTAGAAGAGGTTGACGGTCGCCATCGGGACGACGACATTGTTCTCCTCGCAGGCGCGGCGGAAGTCGCCGACGATCTGGTCGCGCTCCTGCGGCGTGGCGTCAATCGGCACGAGGTCGTTGTCGTGGAAGTTCGTCCCCCACGCGCCAATCTCGCCGAGCATCCGCACGATCTCGACAGGCGAGATCGGCGGGCGCACGGCGTCGCCGAACGGGTCGCGCCCGCGGTTGCCCACGGTCCACAGGCCGAAAGTGAATTTGTGCTCGGGGCGCGGTGTGTACTTGTCTTGTGTCATCTTAAGAACCCTCACTTCCGTGTCAGAAAAAATGCGGAATGATGAATGATGAATGATGAATTAAAGGCTTCTGTTTTTAATTCCGCATTCATCATTCATCATTCATCGTTCTTGTTATCTCGCGCAGCGCTGGGTAGAGCGCGCGGTAAGCCTCGTAACTTTTATCCATCGCGGCGACCGACGTGGCGTCGGCTTCGACGCGCTCGGCGACGCGGACGGCGCTCGCGCAGGCTTCGTCAACCGTGGGCCACGCTTTCGCGCCGACGCCGGCCAGGAGCGCCGCGCCGTAGGCCGCGCCCTCCTCGGCCGCCAGAATCTCGACCGCGCGCCCGTACACGTCCGCCTGAATCTGACGCCAGAGCGGGGAGCGCGCCCCGCCGCCGCCCAGGCGTATGTTCTCCACGGGCACGTCCATCTCCGCGAAGATCGTCAGCGTGTCGCGTAAAGAGAACGCCACGCCTTCGAGGATAGCGCGTACGACGTGGGCGCGCGTGTGGCTCGCCGCCAACCCGACCAGGGCCGCGCGCGCGCGTGGGTCCAGGTGCGGCGTGCGCTCGCCCATCAGGTAGGGAGCCCACAGGACGCCGTCGGAGCCGGGCGGAGCAGTCGCCGCCTCTTTCGACAAAAGTTCGTAAGGGTCAGCGCCCTCCGCGCCGTCGCGCGCGCCGAAGCGGTCGCGGAACCAGCGCAACGAAAGGCCCGCGGCCTGCGTCACGCCCATCACGTGCCAGCGGCCGGGGATGGCGTGGCAGAAGGTGTGTACGCGTCCCTTCTTGTCCAGCGCCGGGCGCGAGGTGGCCGCGAAGACGACGCCGGAGGTTCCGATAGTGGCGCTGACAGCGCCGGGCCGCACGATGCCCATGCCGACCGCGCCCGCGGCTTGGTCGCCCGCGCCAGCCACGACCGGCGTGCCGGCGCGCAGTCCCGTCGCCTCCGCGCCCAACGCGGACACGCGCCCTGTGATTTCGGGAGACTCGAAGAGCGTGGGAAGAGAACTGCGGTCCAACTCAAGCGCGTCGAGCATCGCGTCCGACCAGCGGCGGTTGGCGACATCGAGCAGAAGCGTCCCAGAGGCGTCGGCCACGTCGGTCGCGCGGTCGCCGGTCAGCCGCAGCCTGACGTAATCCTTCGGCAGCAGGATGGTGCGGAAGCGCGCCCACAACTCGGGCTGGTGCTCGCGCACCCAGAGCAGCTTGGTCAGCGTGAAGTTGGTCAGCGCGGGGTTCGAGGTCAACTCTATCAGCCGCTCGGCCCCGACCCGCTCCGTGACGGCCTTACACTGCGGGTCCGTGCGCTGGTCGCACCAGATAAGCGCGGGCCTGAGCACCTCGTCGCGCTCGTCCAGCAGAACAGCGCCGTGCATCTGGCCCGAAAAGCCGACGCAGGCGATCTCGTCCGCGCTGACTCCTTCCTGTGCCAAAACGCCGCGCACAGCTTCGGTCGTCGCGCGCCACCAGTCGCGCGGGTCCTGCTCGGCCCAGCCAATCTGCGGCGAAGCGAACGGCTCGTGCTCGGCCGTCGCCGACGCGACAACCTGTCCCGCTTCGTCCACGACCACGGCCCGCGTCCCGCCAGTCCCAACATCTATGCCCAGCAGCTTCATCGCCCTTCGTCCCTCACACGCGCGCCGTGCGCGCCGCCGCGCGCCGCTGAAGCAGTTGGTCCGCGATGACGCCGAGCAGGATGACCGCGCCCATCACGGCGAAGTTGAGCGACGAGGGGATGCCCAGCAGGTTGACCAGATTCTGCAAGACCTGAAGCAAGGCCGCGCCGATGACGATGCCGACGATTGAGCCCTCACCGCCGCGCAAAGAGCAGCCGCCCAGGACCGCCGCTGCGATGCCGTAGAGTTCGTACGATTGGCCGTGGGACGAAGGCGAGACAGAGGACGTGTAGAACGCGAAGACTATGGCCGCGATGCCTGCGAGCAGCCCCATGATAACGTAAGCGCTGGCGATGATGAGCGACGAGTTGATGCCCGAATAGCGCGACGCCGTCTCGTTCCGGCCGACGGCGTACAGGTAACGCCCGAAGACCGAGCGGTGGAGCACGACCCCCATGATGATGCTGATGATGATGAGCAGGATGAAAGGCGTCGGGATGCCGAAAGTGTTGCCGTTTGCGAGATCGCGCAGCCAGTTGAACGAGCCGGGAATACCGAAGCCCTTCGTCTCGTCTTTGGCAATGAACCGCGCGAGCCCCCTGTAGAAGAGGAGCCCGCAGAGCGTCACGATGAATGGTTGCAAGCGCAGCTTCGTGATGAGCAGGCCGTGGATCGCGCCGATCCCCATCGCGATGGCGAGGATGACCAAGACCGCCAGCGCCGAGGGCCAGCCCCAATCAACCAACATCATCGAGATAAACACTCCGAGCAGGGCCATGACCGAGCCGACCGAGAGGTCTATGCCGCCGGTGATGATGATGATTCCGAGGCCGATGCTGAAGATGCCGTTCATTCCGATCTGCCGCGCCATGTTTTGTAGATTAGTCGCCGAGAGAAACGCAGGGGGGAGGTCAAGCAGACGCTCCACGATGGGCACGGTGATGAACAGGACTACCAGCAGG
The DNA here is from genome assembly GCA_963848875.1 of uncultured Acidobacteriota bacterium. GTDB lineage: Bacteria > Acidobacteriota > Blastocatellia > Pyrinomonadales > Pyrinomonadaceae > QHXM01. The sequence continues at coordinate 49,352 of CAWKFJ010000002.1, read as the reverse complement.
ATGAATATGCCGAGTTCTTTTTTCAGGGTTTCCACCTGCCGGATGCGCCAGGCGAGACGCACCAACCATGATATGCCCATCTCAACTCCTCCCGACTGTGAATTTGATAACCCGACCTTGCGCCCCCTTGTCTCACGCCGCGCGTTTGCCCACGGCGAGTTGCATGATGTTCTCTTCGATGCACTCGCTGCGCTCCAGTATCCCCGTCAGCACGCCCTCGTGCATGACGGCCACGCGGTCGCTGATGTGCAAGACCTCCTCCATGTCCGAGGAGATCATCAGGATGGCGACGCCGTTCTCGGCCAGCTCCCGCATCAGCGTGTAAATCTCGGCCTTCGCGCCCACGTCCACGCCGCGCGTCGGCTCGTCGAAGATTAAAAGCTTAGGCTCCAGCGCCAGCCACTTCGCCAGCACGACCTTCTGCTGGTTGCCGCCAGAGAGGTTGATGACCTTCTGCTCGACCGACGGCGTCTTGACGTTGAGCTTCTTGCAGATCGAGGTCGCCGCCTCGCGCTCCTTGTCTTTGGCGATGAGCCACGTGCGGCTGTAGCGGTCGAGCGAGGGCAGCGTGACGTTCTCGCGGATGGCGATTTCCGTGATCAGCCCGGCGAGCCGCCGGTCCTCCGGCACGAGGTAGATGCCGTGGCTGATGGCGTCCTGCGGCGTGCGGATGCGCAGTTCCTGTCCGCCGATGGTGATGCGCCCCTGCACGGGGCCGTCGATGCCGAAGAGTGTCTGCGCGACCTCCGTGCGCCCCGCGCCGACGAGGCCCGCCATGCCCACGATCTCGCCGCGACCCACGTCGAAAGAGACTTCGTGCTTCGGGTAGCGCAAGGTGCGCAGGCCCTTGATCTTGACGTAGCCGGGCGCGCGCTCGCCCTCCGGGTGCTGGTAGAAGGACTCTATGTCGCGGCCGACCATCATCTTGACCATGCGGTCGTGCGTAATCTCGCCCTTGCCCAGTGTGCCCGCGTTCGCGCCGTCGCGCAGGACGACGACGCGGTCGGCGATCTGCTCGATCTCGCCGAGGCGGTGCGAAATGTAGATGATGGCGACGTTCTGCGCCTTCAATTCGTGGACGAGCGCGAGCAGGCGGTCTGTCTCCGTCAGCGTCAGGCTCGAAGTCGGCTCGTCCATAATCAGGATGCGCGCGTCGAGCGAGAGCGCCTTGGCGATTTCTACCATCTGCTGCTGCGCGATGGAGAGCCGCCAGAGTTGCGTCGTCGTCGGAATCTCCAGCCCCAGCCTTTTGACGTAGACGGCCGCATCCTGGTGCATCTTCTGGCTATCGACGAGCTTGAGCAGGCCGCCCTTGACCGGCTCGCGGCCGAGGTAGACGTTGGACGCCACATCCAGGTTTTCGAGTACGTTCAGCTCCTGGTGTATGAAGCTGACGCCGAGGCGCGTGGCGTCCGGGACGCCGTTGATCTTGACGGGCTGGCCGTCCACGATGACCTCGCCAGCGTCGGGCTGGTAGACGCCGCCGAGGATTTTCATGAGCGTGGACTTGCCGGCCCCGTTCTCGCCGGCGAGCGCGACCACCTCGCCCGCCGCGATCTCGAAGTCAACGCCCTTGAGCGCCCGCACGCCGCCGAAGCGCTTCTCGATTCCACGCATCTGCAAGACCGGAGCATCCATCAATTCACCTCTCGAAATGCGTTCAGGCCAGTACCGCAGGCGGTACTGACTTAACTGCGCCCGCGAAGTTGGTTGATCTTCGTCGTGAACGCGTCCACCTCCGCCTTCTTGATGACGAGCGTCGGGACGAAGACCTGCTTGCTGGCGGGAATCGCCGCCTTATCACCTTTGAGGTATTGATCCATCATCTTGATGGCCTGGTAGCCGAACTCGTAAGGCTGTTGCACGACGGTCGCGTAGATCGAACCATCCTTGACGCCCGCCAGGGTCTCGTCTTCCTCGTCGAAGGCGATGATTTTAACCTGGCCCACTTTGTTCGCCTCGCGCACGGCGTTGACGATGGCCGGCCCGTTGTAGCTCCAGAGGCCGACGAGAGCCACGACTTCTGGATACTTGACCAGCGTGTCGGAGACGTTCGACTTGGCGCGCACGCGGTCTGTGTCGTCGGTCCTGATGTCGATAATCTCTATGTTCGAGCCCTGCAACGCCTCCCTGATCCCCTGTGTGCGCTCCTTCGCGTTGCGCGCGTCGAGCTTGCCGACGAAGAGCATGATCTTGCCGCCCTGCGGCAGCGCCTCTTTAATCAGCCCGCCCGCCTGGCGGCCGGCCGCGACGTTGTCCGTGCCGACGTAGAAGGCGCGGTTGCTGGTGGGCGCGTCCGAGTCCTGCGTGACGACGAGCACCTTGCCCGACGCCTCGTTAATCATCTGCGTCTGGTTGTCAGGGTCCACGGGGCTGATGGCGATGCCCTCGACGCCCTTCGCCAGCAGGTCGTCAACGAGGCGCTTCTGCTCGGCAGCGGTCCCGTCCGACGGAATCTTGAACTCGACGGTCACGTCGTTCAATTCCGCGTCGGCCTTCTCGGTGCCCTTGCGCGCGATAGTCCAGAAGTCGGAAGCGTTGTTGGTGACGAAGGCCAGGCGGCGGCCGCCTCCGGCCCCGCCGGACCCGCTGCCCCCGCCCTGATTGCAGGCCGCGGCCAGAAGCAGTAGACAGGTGAAAACCAGTGCGCTCAGAAAGAATTTTTTCATGCTCTCCTCCAATAAAATTTTAACTCTCGTCGTAGCCGCGCGGGTGGCTCGTGTGCCAGTCCCAGGCCGAGCTGATGATGGCGGCGATGTCGGGCACGCGCGGCTGCCAGCCGAGCGCCTCGCGCGCGCGCCGCGCGTCCGCGACCAAGTGCGACGGGTCGCCAGGGCGCCGGCCCTGCATCTCGACTTTGATCTCCCGTTCGGTCACGCGCCGCGCTGCCTCGACCACTTCCAGCACCGAATAGCCCTGGCCGTTCCCCAAGTTGATGGCCGTCGAATCGCCGCCCGCGCGCAGGTAGTCGAGCGCCAGCGCGTGCGCCTCGGCCAGATCGGCGACGTGTATGTAGTCGCGGACGCACGTGCCGTCCGGCGTCGGGTAGTCGGAGCCGAAGACTGTGACGGCAGGGATGCCGCCCTGCGCGGCGCGCAGGACGAGCGGAATCAGGTGCGTCTCCGGCTCGTGGTGCTCGCCGCGTTCGGGAATCGCGCCCGACGCGTTGAAGTAACGGAGGGCGACGAATTTCAGGTCGTAGGCTCGGTCGTAGTCAGCCATAATACGCTCAACGAAGAGCTTCGACCAGCCGTAAGGGTTGGTCGGGCTCTGCGGGTGGGCCTCGTCAATCGGGATGCGCTGCGGCTCGCCGTAGGTCGCGCAAGTTGAGGAGAAGACCACGCGGCGCGCGCCCGCCTCGATGAGCGCCCCCAGCATCCGCAGGCTCTGATCGACGTTGTTCTCGTAGTAGAGCGCCGGCTGCGTGACGGACTCTCCGACGTAGGCGAAGGCCGCGAAGTGGACGCAGGCGTCTACCTCATGCTCGCGCACGATGCGTGTGACGAGGTCGCGGTCGCCAACGTCGCCCTCGTAAAAGGGAACTTCGGCCGCGACCGCCCCGCGGTGCCCGCGCGACAGATTATCGAGCACCACGACCTGCTCGCCACGCCCGCGCAACAACTCAGCCGTGACGCTGCCGATGTAGCCCGCGCCGCCCGTCACTAAAATCGCCATTACCTCTCCACCCCCAGGATAAGAAATGATGAATGCGGAATGATGAATGATGAATTAAAAGCGATTGTCTTATAATTCATCATTCATCACTCCGCATTCATCATTCCGTCCTTCCTCTTGAGTCTCAAATGGCCGAAGGCGGCGCTGCCCGGCGACGAGCCGCTGAAGACGTAGGGCGCGTGGCCCGTCTCTTCGCCGTAGCGGCGCGCGACTTCAGCGACTGCGTTCGCAGCGTCGCGCCGGCCGAGGACGGCGACCGTGCCGCCGCTGCCGCCACCAGTGATCTTCGCGCCGTAGAGGCCGGCCGCCGGTCCCGCTTCGCGGACCAGCTCCACCACTCGGTCTGTGCCCGCAGAGCCGAGGCCGCAGCGGCCGTAGCTCGCGTGCGACTGGTACATCAATTCGCCGAGCAGCTCGTTCCGCCTCTCGCCGCCGCGAGCCTGCAACAGCTCTGCGAAAGCGCGGACGCGAAAGTTCTCGTAGACGGCGTGCGCCGCGGGCGTACGCACACTGTAAGTCCTCTCAGGCTCGATGCGAGTCACGGTGTCCGTCGTCCCGCCGTAGAGCGCCAGAAATTCGTCGCCGCGCAGTGTTTCATCCAGGCGCTGTGCGAAACGCTCCTCGAACTCTGACGGCGTCAGGTTCGCCAGATAGCCGCCCCAACGCGGGTCGTCAATCGAAACCGTCTCGCCAGACCTTTCAGCGCCCAGGCCAGAGAGCGCCGCGATGATGCGGTAGCCCATGAACGCGCCGACGCGCACGGAGCCGTAGTCGCCGCCGCCGACAGAGTGGCGCACGCCCGAGTCCACGCCCCACACGGCCAACTCTTCGGGGAGCGAAATGGTCCCCAGCAGTTCCGCCGGCTGGCACAAAAGCGCGAGCAACTGGTTCTCCTCGCCGCAGGCGGAGGTCATCTGATCCATCACGCCGCACGGCGCGCCGACGACCAAGTTCTCGACCCGCTGGCACAAAATCGCCAGCTCGCGCGCCTCAATCTCAAGCCCGAACGCCGCGGTCACGGCGCTCATCGTCGCCACTTCGAGCGCGGCCGACGAGCTGACTCCTTTGCCCTCTGGCACGCGCGACCAGACGAGGATGCGCGCGCCGCCTTGAAAACGCGCGCCGCGCTCGCGCATCAGGACAAGCAGGACGCCCGCGACGTAGGCCGCCCACTGGCGCGAGCGCTCCGACGCGAAGTAACTCCGCGCCGCTTCATAACTGATGGGCGCGCCCCCGCTCTCGAAGTCCGCGAGCGGCATCTCGAAGGCGTTCGCGCGGCTCCCGTCACGCGTCACCGTGACGATGCGGAGCCTGTTCGAGTCGTCACGCTGGACGGCGGCGAAGGTCGCCTCCGCAATCGGCAGCTCAAGGACGAGCGAGCCGGAGTAGTCCGCGATGCCGCCCATCACGTCTAGGCGGCCCGGCGCGCGCGCGACGAAAAGCTCCGCGCCCACGTCGAAGAGCCCGCTCACTTCGGGCACAGGATGCGCTTCGAGCGCCCCCAGCTTCTCCAGGAACTCCGCCACGTCGGGCGGGAGCGGCTCGACGCCTCGAACGATCTTGTACGCGGCCTGCTGACTTTCGCGCTGCATCTCTCTAATCACTCAACAGCCCGCGCCGCTTGAGAGCGTCGCGCAGGAGCGGCTCGATCTCGCGGCGGATGTGCTCGTTGGCGTAGCCGGCCCAGGCCACGTCGGGCTCTATGCGAAGCGCAGACCGCAGCGGCTCGCCACGCTCATCCGTCACATGGACGCCCACCTCGCGCGCGATCAGCTCGGTACACATGTCGTACGGGTGACAGCAGATGCCGAGCGTCTCCCCGCGTCTGTTAATCAACGCCTCGACCAGCGGGCGCAGGTCCGCGACGAAGCGGTCGTGCCCCATCATCAACTCGTAAAGCTGCCCGCCGGACGACAGGTACTGATCCTCGAAGCAGTGCGCCTTGCCGTGCTCTACGGGGCCGAGCGCGCCGCGCACGATCTCTTCATCAATCGCCGCCAGCTCGTCACGCGCGCCCGGAAAGAAGCGCGCGATCATGGCGAAGCCGTGGCGGATGGTCGTCGCGCGCGACGGCCTGAGGCTCAGGGGCTGGCGCTCGCCCGTCAGGCGGTTGAGCCTTTCGCCGTGCGCGCCCTCACCGCGAATTGCCCAGAGCACGTCGCACAGGTGCTGCTTGACGAGCGGAATCTCCGTCTGCACGGCCAATTCTATGTCTTGCAGGTTGGTTTCGGGGCCGCGGTTGCGCGCCACGCCGGTCAGCACCCACGCGCTCCTCTTCTGGTACATGATGCCGCGCGTCCCGTCAATCGGGTCAACGACGACGCGCCACGCGGCCTCGTCTTCCGAAGACCCGCGCGGCAGCACCAGGAAGCCCCCCTCTATCCCTTCGGCGACGAGGACGAGTGAGGTCTGCTGTGCCAATTCCGTCTCGAACATCTCGACCAGCAGCTCTTCGCTGACGCGGTCCACGGCGTAGATGGTGTCGCCCTCTGACTCGTCGTCCGCAACCTCGGCCAGCTCGTCCACGCGTGCGCGCTCGCTCTCGGCCACCACGGCGTCGCGCACGCGCTCGTGTACGCGCCGGATGATCTCAAGCAGCTCGCGTGTGCCAATTCCGGCGCTCATCCCTTGCCCTCCGCGGCCGCGCGCTTGTAGTGAACGTCCGAGACGGCGCGCAGCTCGGCGGCCTTCTCCTCGGGCGCTGTGTCGGAGAGGAAGTTGCCGCCGCCGATTTCCGGGCCGGCCAGGTATTTTAGAAGATTGGGCCGGCGCAGAGGCGGGTGAAACTGTATGTGGAAGTGGTAAGCGCCGTAGTCGCCTCCGTCCGTCGGGGCCTGGTGCAGCACCATCACGTAAGGGAAGGGCATGCGCCACAAGTTGTCGAAGCGGATAACGACGTTCTGAAGCGCAGCGGCGAAATCCGTCAGCTCGTCGTCGGGCAGCGCGGCGAGGCTCGAGTGCGTGCGCTTAGGCGCGACGTAGACCTCGTAGGCGTAGCGTGCGAAATAGGGCATGAAGGCGATGGCCGAGTCGTTCTCGAAGAGGATGCGGCGGCCGTCCTGGCGCTCGGCGGCGATGATGTCCTGGAAAAGAATGCGGCCGGTCTCGCGCAGGTGACGCTCGCCCGCGCGAGCCTCCGTCTCGATGGATTTGAAGACAAAATTGGTCGCGTAAATCTGGCAGTGCGGGTGCGGGTTAGAGACGCCGACGGCCTCGCCCTTGTTCTCGAAGGTCAGGACGTGGTTGACCTCCGAGCGTCCGCCCAGGTCTTTGTACTGCTCCTGCCAGACGCGTAGCAGATTGACGACCTCCTCGCGCTCAAGCTCTGCGAGTGTCAGGCCGTGGTTGGGGCTGTAGCAGACGACGCGCGCGATGCCTTGCGCGGGCTGGTTGCGGTAGATGCCCGCGGGTGGTTGTAAGTTCTGCGGCGCGTCGGGACCGACCGACGGGTGATCGTTGTCGAAGACGAAAGTACACGTGTAGTCGGGGTTACTTTTGCCGCTGACGCGCACGTTGCCGGGACACAAATAGCAGTCCGGCACGTAAACGGGCGGCGGCTCCTCCTCGTGCTCGATTGTGTTACCGCTCCACGGGCGGTTCTGCCTGTGCGCGGCGATGATGACCCATTCTTCTCGAAGCGGGTGCCAGCGTTCTTCCCAGTACATAGCTCTCTTTCTTTATGCCAGCGTTATCAAAAGGCGCGTCACCGACGCGGCCGGGAAGCGGAACGAGAGCGCGCCACCGGCTCCGACGCGAACCGTCTCGTCGCGCGGCTCGACGGCGCGCGGGTTCTCGAACGTGTTGTGCGCATGTACGTCCGGCGCGGTCAGCACGCGCGCCTGCACACTCTGCGCCCGCGCGCCGCGCACGACGACCTCCGCGTCGCGCGCCTCGCTCATGTGCGGGTTCGTCACCGTCAAGGTCAACTGCTTGCCGTTGACGGACGCCGAGCCTGAGAGGCCCCAGAACTCCGCGGGCTTATCAACGCGCGTGTACTTGGCCTCGGGCGCGCTGAAGAGTGTACGCACAGATTTCGCGCCCATGTGCGGGACGAACATCTCGAAGACGTGGAAGGTCGGCGTCAGGACGAACTTGTCCTCGTGGGCCAAAAAGAGCGAGTGCAGGCAGTTGATGAGCTGCGCGCAGTTCGCCATCGCCACCTTGTCTGCGTGGCGGTTGAAAGTGTCCAGCGTCAACCCGGCCAGGAGCGCGTCGCGCACAGTAGATTGCTGGCCGAGCAGGTGCGTCGGGTGAACCTCCGAGCCCTTCTTGTACCAGGCTCCCCATTCGTCTACGACCAGCTTGACGCGGTGCTGGCGGTCGTACTCGCCCATGATCGTCCAGTGTTGGTTGATCAGGGACTCCATGCGGTCGGCCTCGCGGAGCAGTTCGTAATACTCGCCCGTATCGAACTTGAGGGCGTCGCCCTTGCCGGCGAACCAGTCGTTGGTTCTTCCCTGCGAGACGTTCCAGGCGTAGTGGTGCAGGCCGAAGCCGTAGATGCCGCCGAAGAGGAACGGCCCCTTCTCGGCCGTCTTCTCGAAGAAGCCGCGCGTCCAGTTGAAGTCGTCCACGTTCGCGCCCGACGCGATGAACTTCAAGTCCACGCCGTAGCGCGGGACCGCGGCCGTGAAGCGGCGGTACTCGGTCGCGTACTCCTCTGGCTTTAAGTTGCCGCCGCAGCCCCACGACTCGTTCCCGATTCCCCAGAAGCGAACCTTGTAGGGGTCGCGGCTCGCGAGCGGGCCGCTGGCGCGCACGTCCGCCCAGGTGGTCGAGCCCGTCGGCGAGTTGACGTACTCGACGAACTCGTAGAACTCCTGCGCGCCGAGGCTGCGCAGGTTGGCGGCCAGATAAGCCTCGGACCCGCTCAACTGGCAGAACTTCATGAACTCGTTAATCCCGAAATGGTTCGGCTCGTAGCGGCCTGGGCTCTCGCTTGGTGCGGCGTTCGGCCACTCGGGCGCGTCCACCCAGAAATTGGTCCGGCGCGGCCGCTTGTCGCGCGGCCCGGTCCCGTCGCGCCAGTCGTAGCTGTCCGCGAAGCAGCCGCCGGGCCAGCGTATGACGGGGGCCTTGATCAGCTTCATGGCGTCTACGAGGGCGGAACGGATGCCGCCGACGTTCGCCACCCTGGAGTTTTCGCCGACCCAGATGCCGTCGTAGATGACGCCGCCGAGGTGCTCTGCGAAGTGGCCGTAGATGTCGGGGTTGATGGTGGCAATCTCTTCGCCGAGCAGCACCTCGACGCGCGAATCCGCGGCGCGCGAGGTTTGCGCCAAGCCGCCGGCCCGGAGCGCCAAGAGCCCTGCGCCGCCGATGGCGGCCGTCTTTAAGAATTCGCGTCTCCTGATTCTCATTATCTCTCGTTCGCTCCCTGTGATGATGAGCAGACTTTGCCCACTCTATGGCCCGAAAGATGTCAAAGGGTGTAGGGGGATTGCTAAATTGCCAATTAAAGATTAAAACGGGGAAGCTACAAGACATCCCAAGTTAACGAAGGCGGTTTCAAACGCCGAAGCGACTCGGACAGAGGTACTGTCGAAAATTTCCGGGCAATCTGCTTAAAGGTCCGAATAGTGCTCAGGATGTTTGTTCGTTTTAACTACAAATAAGCAGAAAGTCAAGAGGGGATGCTGAAAGGGAAACCCGAAGCCGAAGATGCGCGGGAAAAATCTACTTAACGCGGGAGCGGTCGCGGGCTGCATTCTGCTGCTTTGCTTTCAAGTTTCCGGGCAGAGGAAGCTGGCACAGAAATTAGCCGAGCCTGTGGGCGACGTGCGTAACGTTCATGATCCGACGGTCATCAGGGAGGGCGGCGTTTATTATCTCTTCTCGACGCGGGCAGGTATTGTCGTCAGGTGCTCGGAAGACCTCGTGCGTTGGCGGCTCTGCGGCGACGTGTTCGGCCACCTGCCGGGTTGGGCCGTCGAGGACGTTAAGGGCTTGCGCGGCTTGTGGGCTCCCGACGTCTCATATTTCAACGGCCGGTATCACCTCTACTACTCGGCCTCCACCTTCGGGAGCAACCGTTCGAGCATAGGGCTCGTGACCAACCGGACATTAGACCCCGCGAGCGAGAAGTACAGGTGGGAAGACCAGGGGAAGGTCATCAGCTCCACGGCCGCCGACGACTGGAACGCGATTGACCCGAACCTCGTGCTGGACGAGGCGGGGCAGCCGTGGCTCTCCTTCGGCAGTTTCTGGAGCGGCATCAAGATGCGCAAGGTTGACGCCGCCACAGGCAAGCTCTCGGCGGACGATCAGACGCTCTACTCGCTCGCCAGCCGCCCCCGCACGAAAGAGCAGCCAGGGGCAATCGAAGCTCCTCTGATCGTCAGGAGGAACGGTTATTACTACCTCTTCGTCTCCTTCGACTTCTGCTGCCGCGGCGTGAACAGCACTTACAACATACGTGTCGGCCGCTCGCGCAAGGTGACCGGGCCTTACGTGGACAGGGAAGGGCGGCCGCTGATGGAGGACGGCGGCACAATTCTGCTGGCCGGCGAAGGGCGCTGGCGCGGGCCGGGCCACTGTGCCATTTTGCAGGATAAGGGCACAGACCTACTGGTCTATCACGCCTACGACGCCGAAGCCCGCGGCACGCCTACGCTCCGCATCACGCCCCTCATGTGGGACGCCGCCGGCTGGCCGACAATAAAGTAAGGGATGAGGGATGAAGTAAAGAAAGAGTTCTTACTTCATCCCTCATCCCTTATGCTCGTCGCACGGCGATGCCTTTGGCGATGAAGGGGGCTATGTCTTCGTCTGTGGCCCCTTTGTCTGTGATGAGGACGTCGATTTCGTCGGAGTGGCAGATGAGGGCCGTGCCGATGGCTCCGATTTTCCGGTGGTCTGCGACGACGATCTTCTGGCGGGCCTGGCGCATCATGGCGCGATGGATACTGGCCTGGTCGGAGTAGTTGGTCGTCAGCCCGTGCTCTATGTGTATGCCGTCCACGCCGATGAAGACTTTATCCACGAACATCTCGCTGGCGTTCTGGATGGCGGCCGGGCCGACGAGCGCGAACCAGTCGCCGCTCAAATCGCCCCCGGTGACGAAAATCTTCAGGTCGCTGCGATGGCTCAATTCCATCGCCACGTTGACGGCGTTCGTCAGCACGGTGATGCCCTTGTGTAGGCAGACGCTGCGCGCGACCTGCGTGGCGGTCGTGCCCGCGCCGATGGCTATGATGTCTCCGTCTGTGACGAACTCGGCGGCGACGAGCGCGATGCGCCGCTTCTCCGGGCCGCGCTGGCGCTCCTGCTCGTGGTAATAGGAGAGGTGGCGGAAGGGCTCGTAGAGCAGGGGCTGTATGGGAATCGCGCCGCCGTGGCTGCGGCGCAGCAAGCCCCGCTGCTCCATCTCGCTCAGGTCGCGCCGGATGGTCGCCGCCGAAACCTTCAGCCGCTTCGCCATCTTGCCGACGGAGATTTCCCCTGAGCGCAGCAACTCCTGGAGGATTAACTGCGCGCGCCGCTCGGTCGCTGAAGGTTCGTTGCTCATTGAGTCCGGGCCGTCAGGTCGCCCACCTGTTGACTTATATACCAACGGCGCGAAGCGGTAAAGGTAAAGTTTCGTGTGTCGGTCGAGGACGAAGCCTGTAGAATTGGCCCAATTGTCAGACCGTTAAAGGTAGACTCGGCCGGCGGCCGCCTCTTTCTGCAAATGGGCGACAAGCTTTCGTCCTGGGGAAGCCTTGAGCGACCGCCATCTTTATCAATGCCGAACCAACGCCATCTACGGAGGAACGATTAATGTCAATGCTCATCACTTACCCGGACGGCTCGACCGAAGTCATCGCCGACGCCGTCCGCGTTGACCAGCAGAATTTTCACGAGGGCATGTACGACTTCTACGACGAGAGGGGCAACCTGCTCAAGCAGATCGACATGGGCAGCGGCATCAAGTGGGAACTCATAGCGGAGCCCGAAACGCCTCCCACGGGCAACGCCTAAATAAAGTTAGCTTGACGTAGAATTCTTTCGCCACTCCTCTTGTCCGGTCTAAGGCGTAGGTGAGGGGGACGACGTTTCAGGTCTTGCACGTCGGGGCTGGCGTTCCGTGTGACTGGCGCTCGTCCACGCGGCCAGCGCCGCAGGGTCGTTGCGAAAAACGTTCTTCACGATGGCGTCCAACTCGCGCACGGCGTTGACGCCGCGCTCTACAGCCGCGTCAATGGCCGCCGCGGCCGCCACGCGCGCACCTGTCTTCTGCGCGCGTGTGTTGACAGCCTCTTCAAAAGCCTCTATATCCGCGTTGAGGTCGGCGATGAAGTCCGCGGACAGCCCGCGCTTGACGAATTCAGTTTGAACCGGCGCAGCTTCGGTGGCGAATGACCGCGCCGCGGCGAGCCACGCCTGGTCGCCAAGGTTCCGCGGCAATCGGAACTTGTCTTCCAGGCCCGGCGTGGTCAGCGCCATCACTCGCGCCGTGCGAGCGATGGCCTCCATGTCTTCGCGTAGCGCCGCGCGCGCGACGGCCTTCACCGTCGTTCCTTCCTTCGCCGCACGCGCGCCTGATTCCTGCGCCGAAGCGTGCTCCTCCAACTGCGTGATGACGGAATTAAGCTCCGCGAAAACCTCGTTCCCACGAGACCCGGCAGGGAACGCCTCCGCGTGCGTCTCCCCGTACTGGCCCACACGAATAAACATATCGAAACGACGAGCGACAGAGTCTTTCATGAGGGATCTCCTTCAGATGAAGCCAAAGGATACGACAGTATTCCTATAGCGGGTTGTGAGTTTGCGAGGCCAACGTCCCTGAGGTCGAACGCGCGCGATTATACTCCCTCCCGCAGTCAGTGGTGAGAATTTTTTTTATCTTTCGAGGATTAAAATTTCAGTTAATACACTTATCAAGCGTTTAGACAAGCTCGACTGGGACGATGATATAGTAACTGTTCACCGTGATATGAAACTCGTTCACCGTGATATGGACTTCGCCCACGCCGATATGTTCAGCTATGCGCTCAATATTGCAAACATTCACGCTGATATAGTTGGCTTCTCACCTGATATTGCAAGGTTTTGCGCCGATATGCTCAACTTTCACTCTGATATGGTTGACTAACGCGCCGCAATAAATAGTTTCCGTGCCGATGTAGTCTATTAGCGTCTCGTTTGAATAAGTTATTGCTGAGTGTTTGTATCATAAGAGAAGTATTTAATGGACAATCCCTACTGACAAACAGAAAAAGACCCCCGACACCCCACCCAATGCCGAGAGTCTTTTCCATTTTAGATGGAACCACTACTGAGCCTGGGCTAGCGGCCCCACCAATCCGCCACGCCTCCCCACCCATTTAACGTGGCGGTATCGGCACAGCCCCTAAGAGCGTGCCAGCCTCTTTTTCTTCTTTTTAGTAATTGTCATTGTCACGGTCGAGCCGTTTAAGCGGAAGGTAGCTTGATCCCCAGGCGTTGCTTTTAATTGCTGCAATAGGGGTGAGGGGACACGACTCCTAATAACGCCCCTATCGTCCGTGATTTTGGCCCGATATTCTTCCCGTCTTTTCATGTGAGTCCTTGTGCGCCTGTGATAAGATGGCGCGCGGTCTGTTTGAAAATATAGCGACGGCTAAATGCGACACCTCAGAACCTCAAAGGAGTAATGAGCATCGCCGTTGAGCATGAAAGGTTCATACTCACGGCAACTCAATTGAGCGGCAGCATTCTAGCCACATATCTGGCTAGGGGCAAGTGTAAATCGTCATCGGGAGGCAACCCCTGATGGCGCGCAAGCCTCGGCCGAAGTCAATCCATTTGCCGGAAAAGCTTGTCCAAATCCGGCTTGCCCTTAACTTGTCTCAAAATGAAATGCTGTCCCGATTGGGACTTGACCACCTTAACAGGACCACTGTATCCGCTTACGAGCTTGGAACAGGCGAGCCGCCCCTACCAGTTCTTTTAAAGTATGCGAGGCTTGCCGGAGTGTGTTTAGAGAGGTTGGTAGATGACGAATTAGACCTGCCGAAACTACCGGCCAAAGGACACAAGCCTTAATTAACCGAAAAAGAATTTCCAAACTACGGGCCAATAAGGAAGACTGTTATAACCGTAACCCACAATTTGCTCACTCGTTATCGAAAGGTCTCGGACAAGTGCCTCCAACCCATATAAGAAGCGCCAGTGATCTAGTTACTTCTCATCAAGCAGTCAGCACAGGCTTCTTAGCGCAAGCAAGGGCTAAAACTGAAAAAGCGACTCCATATGTTGAGAAGGCAAAACGCCTGCTTGTAGCATTGAACGGGATACAAAATATTGAGGAACTAGACAGCTTGACTGAAGATCTAGAATTAAGAGAGGCTCTCTTTGCTGCGGCTGGATTCTCCAACAAGGCTCTTGCTAATTTGAGAAGGAATATCTCTTCAAGCGAGCTTTTAGATGCTCTTGGAGATGTATTTAGAAAAAGCTTTGCGGGTTTCGGTGAGCACTTTCGTGAGGAGATTGTTTATCGCTATTTGTTAACAATGGGTGATACTTTGGGCGGGAGTATGCGTAACCTTACAGGGGCTCAAGCGGGAGCAAAGTTCGCCGGCGCTTTGATCGCTGCATTACCTCCAGAAGATGACACCATTATTATTCAAAGAGATGAAACTAGCGGAAAAACACAGAAGATAAAGTGGGATCATCGTCTACTTCGATTTGATGTTAAACCTAGATTCATCGATAAAAATATTGATCTCATTCTCCTTGATACTTCCTCCGGGCGGCCGGAAAATGAAATTCTCGAAACTCCTGAGTATTATCTTGCTTGCGGAGAGCTAAAGGGTGGTATTGATCCAGCAGGAGCTGATGAGCATTGGAAGACAGCCAACAAAGCTTTCGAAAGGATAAGGACAGTTTTCCGTTCCAGAAGTATGCCTATCCCAAAACTTTTCTTCGTGGGCGCTGCTATTGCTCCTGCTATGGCTGGTGAAATTTTCGACGACCTACAAAGTGGACAGCTCACCTACACGGCTAATCTGACAGTGGAGGATCAGGTGGCCGATCTTGCTACTTGGCTTACGGCATTATAGTTCAACGCTAAACAGGTTTGGACCATACATAAACACCCTTACGAATCTCATTTCTTCCATGTATGCCCATTTGCTGGCTGCTATTTCCTTTCCCTCTCGGTAACACCCAAATGTAATCTACTGATAATCCAGCAGTCGTAGCAAAATCTGAAAGGATTAGATCAACTGGTATCTCCTCACCTTGATATTGAACATTATCATTTACCATGATAATACGACCGCTTGGAGCTAAGGTGCGTGCCAGTTCATGAATAACAAAACTCATTTCAAAAAAGTAATTAGCGACAAGGTCAGGTATTTTGGGATTATTAAGTTCCCCACGTTCACGAGCGGAATAGAGTAAATCCAACACCTCCTGCAATGCGGCCTGATTAGCGAAGGCACCGGCTGCGGTGCTGAAGCGGCCTTCATTCTGCCGTTCACGATAAGTTTGGACTAACCAATCCCGCTTGCTCTTATTTTCTACTGTAGCTGAGAGGAGAGTCTGACGCAGTCGCTTTATGTCATCCTCACCATGATTCATAAATGCCAATTCGAGGGCGTATGTTCGAGTATAGTCGTAGCGATTGCAATAAGGTGGTGAGGTGATAATTAGATCAATTGCGGCCTCTTCAAAAGTTTGTAGTGAATCGAGGCAGGTTCCGTGAATGATTCTTACTTGACGCGAAAACGTCCCGTCATTTCGCTTCTTAATATCTGCAATCATAATCTGCAACTTATTTAGGATTGCTGTCCTGAAATCTTGAATTACTCCTTTGTTAAAGGTCGCTTTCAACTGTCTGCCCGAGCGGTTATCCCAGCGTAAGTATTGACCATCTTTGCGCGTGTAGCTTATATCCTCAAGTATCGAAAAGCAGGCGAACCAAAACAAATAGCGCACGTCCACATCGGTAATCTCATCCAGAAAAGCCATATAAGCGGATATCGCATGCTCAGTCTCTTCCGGAAACGCATTCTCGGTAATGCGAATATGAGGGAATCGATAATCACTAGATGTTGAAGAATTGAGAGGGAAATCCGTAAGTCTTTTTAAGTGCTGTTGAAAAGTATCTATGCTAACAGTATCTGCTACGAGACGAGCCCGTATAGCAGCCACACCGACGGGGAGTAGCTCAATACCTGTCGCCTGGCAACCTTCTTTAGTTACCGTTGTTAATGTAGTGCCTGCTCCTGCAAAGGGGTCTAATACGCGTAGAGGCTGATCCACGCTAGGGCGTAACTTATTAAAAAAATATTTTACTAATTCGGAAGAGAATCCTTCTCTGTACTTGAACCATCTGTAAAAGGGCGTGCTCCTATTAGCCTGAAATGAAACTAATGATCGGTTAAGTTCAGGATTTATAACTAATTTATCAGCATACCAATAATGGAGATTTACGCGCTCTTTATTGGTAGCAGTTTGATTTGGATTTGCGGGTTTAATTTGCTGATATTGAGCTAACTGGTCAAAAGCAAGTTGCTGCGAATTTTGGCTCATTTTTTTTCTTCCGCGGTATAGGGTAATAGCTATGACAATTTCTCTAAGAAAGATTGCATCTCTCTGAAAATTCTTAACTGAGCGGCAAGAAATTCTTCCGGACCGCACTCTCCCGGAGAGCTTTTACCACTATATTTCTTGAAGATTTCTGCCGCCCTCTTTCTCTTTTTTGCGATTTCAGTAATGCTTAACATCCATCACAAAGTCAAGATTCGATGGTGGCAACCTTTTACAGTCCCCCGAACCTTCGTAAACCAAGAAATATAAGTCATCGATAAGTCTCTCAAATTTGCTTTGACTATTAGTTGGCTTAGAAAAGCTCTGTATCGCCTTAGCTGTTTTATTTGTTAGCTTGAACAAGTCTTCGCCATTGCCTGCCGCCGCCGTCGCGGAGTATTTGCTATTAACACTATAGATGAGGTTACTGAGCACCTCGGCCTGTTGTGTAAGCCCTCTCGTCGCTGACGTTGCCGCCTCATGGTAAGCGCCCAGCAACCCAGAGAATGCAGGATCGTAAGTGGATAGACGGTTTGTTAGAATGTCTAATCTGATTTTAATTGAATGTCCCTCTGCCGAGCCCATTCTTATGGCCTCTTGATACTTTAAAAGCTCTTTATCTTTACTCCTAGCCCCTTTCTCGACCTCTTTAGTCAGCTTAGTGAAGAAATCTTCTGCGAATTCACCAAATTTTGTTGCGGTTTCTCTAGAAAGACCCTGTTTCACAACCCGCCCAGCTAGCATGCAGACTGATAGCGTATTTGCTTTATTCCTGGTTGATTTTGATGCTTTAGCAAAAGCATCATTTAAGTAATCTAGAGCTGTTAGGACAGTTTTAGCGGTTGTGGAATTTTTACTGAAAGTCCTGTTCTCCCTCATAAAAGATTCTAGATCAGCCAAACGTGTCCGCTGATCAATGCCCCTTGATTCTGCATAAAGCCATCGCACGGCAATGTCATAGTGTGCATATCTAGTATCTTTAAGGTGAACCTTCTCTTTGAAAAAATTGTGCTTGATAACGTCTTGTGCGAAAGTTCTGATGCCGCCGCTAATAGCATTAAGTTTTTCTGGAGTATTAAGCGGCATACCAAGCTGCAATCGCTTGAACAGTTCTTCAAGATCAGCTTCTGACGCATCTTCGATCTCTTCTATGTCAATTTCGTAATCATCAAAAGCATCTGTAATATCGGGTGACAATTCGCTATACTTCGATCCCCCAAGCCTCCCGGCAAGATCATCATCAAGTTCTAAAGTATCTTCGTAAAATTCCCATATCGCGTTAAGGCGTTGTTGACCATCAACACACTCATAGCTGCTAACATCGAGTTTCACGAAATAAAATTTCGGCATCCGCCAACCTCTGATGATTGAATCAATGAGCAAACGCTTTTTCTTATCAGGCCACACCCTCTGGCGCTGATATTCTGGCATGTCAATTCGATCTCTACGTTTATAAATCTTATCGATTGCTTTTTTTTCGAGCCGCATTTTCATATGTTGAGCCTCAAATAAAAGAACTATTTGTCGCCTACTTTACGCCCTGGCTTATCTTTCTCAAACGCTTCAACCTCGCTCCGGTAAACAAGCTCACGTCCGCCGAGTTCGAAAGACCTAATACGGCCTCGCCGTATTAGGTCGCGGATTGCTGCGCGAGATACTCCTCGAATCCGAGATGCCTCGGCCTGACTGATTAAATCAGCCATATCCAACTGGGGATTAGTGACTTTTTTCTTCATTATTTATCACCTATCTCTTGACGATGGATAGGTATACTATATAATAATCTTAACATCGGATAGGGAATCCGACAAGCAAAAAGAGAGGCAGATGAGATATTCACATTAGAGACAACAGAAATCCAACGGGCGATTGAAAACGCCAGGCAGCTTCACCCTAAAGTCAGGATGATCCGCTTAGGCGAATATTATGTGAGCGGCTCTAACGGAAGTGATTACACTGTGAAATGCTACCGCGACCGGCGCGGCTTGAAAACGATTGACTTCACCTGCGCGACCCACGACGGCATCGCCTGTAAGCACGGCATGGCTGCCGCGAGTCTGCATATCGGTCTAGCGGCGTGTTTCTTGAAATGAAATCGGATTAATGATGATACCGGCGACGATGAATCGAAACGGGGAAAATAACGGGGGAATGAAAAACGAGAGGCTGAGCGGCCTCTCGTATCTCGTTGATATTAAAGATGAGCCGAGCAGGACTCGAACCTGCGACCCACTGGTTAAAAGAACGATGCGGGGACGTTTCACTGAGATTACTATGGCGCATTAAGTTGAACACGGTCCATTTATTTGAGCTTTTTTCTCCACCCAGTCTAACTGTGTTGAGTACGATGAACAGGCTTGAATGATTTGTCCCCCATTTGTCTCCCAGCGGGTTCAGTTTCGGTAGATCGAACATGCGACCGAACGGCTCCCTTACGCAATCCAGACTCCCATTTCTGATACGCCCCGGCATTGAGTCGGATCAGGAGTGAAGCCTTCATCGGCGGGGAGGCGATTCCCTTTGAGTGATTGAGGGCGGCCTATTTGATTCCGGCTTACTACAGAGGAAATCCCGAGCCTCATCCGGCAATTGATTCGTCTTAAGAATTGATGAGGTGATCCGCGGTCCTCTCCGATAAGGCACTGATGGTTGCTGACGGATTGACGCTTAACGCTGTCGGGATGATTGATCCATCAGAGACGTATAAGTTCGGATAGTTCCAGACCTCGCCGTACTCGTTAACCACGCCCTGCTCCTTATCATCAGACATCACACACCCGCCCAGAGGGTGCGCGGTGAGCAGCTTACGGAGCGGCCATCCCCAGAGTATACTTGTTTTGTACTTACCACCGATCCCCTTGCTCAATTCTTTGAGGGCCGCCTCCATCTCGTCGAACATCTCCCGGCTTCGCCGGCTATTCCACTTGATGTCTATATTCCCGCCAGAGAGCTGCATCTTGCCGTCTGCGGCGTCAGTGCCCATGCCGAGATAAGGTAAGAATCTGGGAGTCACACCGCCCTGGAATAGCTTGTCCGCGCCGTCGGTGAAGGCCGAGGCGTGACTTAGCCCTAGCGTCCGCAGGACGTACTTCTCTAAGAAGAGATGCAAATTCTTGAGCCGGTTCGGTACGGGGAGCGCACTTTCCAGATACCACAGGAAGGGATCGGGAAATCCGAGGTCTTCTATAAAGATTCTATTCTTGTCGGTCGAATAGTCCACTCCGGCAGTAATGCTCGGCCCGGAACCGGGGTCTACCTCGCGGTTTGCCTCGAACGTTCCGGCTAGCAGGAAATCGCCGTTGCCTGAAAACTTTGTGCCCAATGCCGGGCTCAGCCTGCGGAGCGTGCGGTGCAGGTCGCGGCTGCGTAAAAGAATCTCTGTTGAGCCGAGCGAACCGGCAGAGATGATGACTTTCCGCCCGACTACTGAGCCGCTCTCGAACTCGCCGCCCTTTTCCGAATCGAACCGTTTGAAGTGGACGCGGTAGCCGTTGGTTTCAACCGGCTCTATCGGCTCGATCTTCTCGACGAGATGTAGGGGGTAAACTTCAGCGCCGTTCTGCTCGGCAAGCGGAATATAATTAAGGTCCAAGGTGTTTTTGGCGTGGACGTGGCAGCCGAGCATGCAATTGCCGCAATAGACGCATCCGTCCTGAAGGATGCCCTGACGATTAACTTTTTCCGGCCCAGTATAGACGCAAATGTCAACCAGTTCGGCCTTTCTCCCGGCCCCCTCGGCCGCCGCCAAAAAGGACTGAGTGCGGTTGGGCATGTCCAGTTCCGCCGGAGGAGAGAGCGGTTTGGCTTCCAACATGTCTTTGGCCTTGTCATAGTATGGGTCGAGCCTGTCACGCTTGACGCCTCTGGGCCAACGAGGCTGCTCAAAAATCTCCTTGGGCGTTCTGATGTGGACGTTGAAGTAGACCAGCGAGCCGCCGCCGACGCCGCTCGCTTGAATGACATCTATCTTGTTGAAGGCGCGATAATCCAACAGTCCGAAGTCTTTATAATTCCAGAAGGCCCGCGCGACCTGGCCGGTCGTCCTGGGAAAGTCCTTCCTACCCCATCGCTTCCCGCGTTCGAGGATGCACACGGAGCGGCCCGCCTGAGCCAGGCGGCAGCCGTTAATCGCGCCGCCGAACCCGGAACCGATGACAACCACGTCGTAGACTTCTTTCATGATATTTACCTCGACGCAAACATAAACTGGCAGAAATGAACCGCCCTCGCGTGTTGCGTACTCGGCCGAGAGAAGTAAGGGCTCAACTTGTCAGAGATGGGCCAGATTCAAATCGCCCCAGAGATCGTTCCCGCGCTATACCTGTCTCTCATAATCTTGCGATAAGACCGGACTAGAAACCAGCCGAAGAGCAGATTGGTCGGAGGCGAGACGAAGAGGCCGATCCAGCCGAACGTGGTCATGCTCTGGGACACATAGATGTACACCCAGTCGGAGAAAATTTCCGTCAGGCGCACGCCGGCAATTAAGACTAGCCACCAGGGCTGCTTTTCCCACCGGAAGACCGCGATGAGTTGGAAGAGCGTGAAAGCCACCCAGACCGCGCCGGTGCGCTTGAGCAGGCCCTGCGGGTCAACGTAAGGCGCGTTATGAAATACCTTGAACCACGTCTCGGGAGACAACAGACAGGTGGTGGAGAGGACTATGTCCAGAATCACCAGGAACACGAGCAGGACATAGATGGAAGTTCTTAATCGCGAGCTAATCATCGTTGGCTCCTCCTTAGGACGCACACCAAGCGGAAAAGTCGGCCCATGTGCGGCCAGTGCCGGCCTGGAAAATTGAACTACTGGGTTTTCAGATATTCGAGCAGCGCCCTCTTCTCTTCAGAGGATAAAGCAGTCCCGTAGCGATGGCCCATATTCCCATTTCCTATCACGCTTGTATCGTATCGCCACCCCTCTCGCTCGGCATCAAGCCCGCTGGAAATAAAGCCGACTTTTTCCTGGTCGTAGACATCGTATGAGCGGTAGAAGACTGCGGGACGATTCTCTGGAACTTCCAGGAGGTCTTGAAGGGTTGGCACCGAGCCATTATGCAAGTAAGGAGCCCTGGCCCACACTCCATCGAGCGCGAGGGCGACATATCCGTTTGAGCTGCGGAAATTATGAAAGCCCCAGGGATATTTTTCAGCGTACTTATTGAAAGCATCGGCGGCTGACTGCGGCCAGTGCCTCATGCGATTGGCGTCGGTCCCAATCTCTTCAATCTGGATAATCTTTCCGGTGTTCGCTCCGCCGAACGCGTGACACGAAGCGCACTGGCTGGTGAAGATTTCATTGCCACGGGCAGCCAGAGCTTGATCTATGGGATAAGGATATTTGGCCGGCGGAAGGTCCAGCAACCACTGATTAACCCGCTGCAAGCCATCCACGTCAATCGAATCTCTTGTCGCTCCGGCAGCTAGGGCGGCGCTCAGGACCGGTTCGATCAGTGTTGCATTCAGACCATCCGAATGACGGAGAAAGCCTTCGTGGGCTCTTTGATTCCAGATCGCCATAATGTCTGTGCTCCCGATAGTATGATTGTCCGGGAGCTTCATGACGACTAGCTGGAATGGATTCATATCGGTTCGGCCCGGCCCCCAGTCAGGGCGACTATTCATCCAGGCATAGTCTTCCTGTTGCTGCTTCATCAGTGTCCGCTTAGTCTGCGGAATGATGAGGTGACGGTAGAGAAGCCTGTCTACCCAGGAAAGTCGGTAAACTCTATCTATCTCTTGAAGCACGTTGTCGGCATTAAATCTGGGGTCACTCGCGCAGGCAAAGAGGAAGCGCAGGTAGTCTTGAGACCGAAAGCGACTGCTCGGGCCGCCCAGAAAAATCATCGGCTTATCTTTGGGCGTCGTTCGCACGGTCGTGGTATGGCAAACGGCACAGTTGACCCCGACGCGAGGAAAGCCGATGGTCATCTTGGTGAAACCAATCGGCAACTCATGGCCCTCTTCCCAAACAGCCCCCAGCGCACTGTAACCACCTTGCCCTGGCAACTTCTCTGGAAACATACGTGGCAGAACCAGCCAGATGAGATATGGGACGCCGGACGGTTCTTCCGCGCCCACCGAACCGTATTTGAAATGCTCCTCAGCCGTTTCGTAGTGGAGCGGCACTTTTCGGAAGAGTTTATACCAGACAAAGCTTCCCAGGATGGCGCCCAGAATAACGACGACGGTGAGCAGTTTGACGATCAGCCTTTTTGTCTTCTTTCTCATCCTATCGCTCCTTCTTTCACCCTTCCGCGCCAGCGGAATCGGCGCGCTTGATGGGAACTCAGAGAATCACTCAGGCGACTCTGCCAGGGTAAGATCGTCAGCTAACAACGAGCCGGTTCAGAGTCCCTTCATGTACTCGACGAGGGCCTCTTTATCTTCAGGCGAAAGATCGGTCCCGTAGAGATGACCGCTATTGTTATTACCGGGAAGCGTCGTGTCGTAACGGAAGAACTGGTGCGCCCCTTCCGCGGGAACATTCGAGATGAAGCCGAGGTTCTTCTGATCGTAAACGTCATAGCCGCGATAGAACTCTTTGGGTCTTTTCTCAGGAGGCTCAAGGAGGTCTCTCAAAGTCGGCACCGAGCCATTATGCAGGTAAGGCGCACGCAGCCAGATGCCATCGAGCGGCATGTTGGCGTAACCGTCCGTCTTGCGAAAATGCGAGAAGCGCCACGGATACCCTGCGTAGAGCAAATTCTGATTTGAGGACAAGGTATACGTGTAGGAATCCAGGCGGTGCGGGTCAGTGCCGATTTCGCTGATCGGCGTGACGTGGCCGACCTGCGCTCCATTGAACTCATGGCAACTGGCGCAGCCTTGCTTGTAGAGGGCTTCTCCTCTGATCACAAGACTCTGGTTGATAGGGTAGGGATAAGCCGGGGCTTTGAAATCAAGCAGCCAGTCCTCTATCCGCTTGAGCCGGTCAAGATCAATGGTGGCGGGTGTGACGCCCGCGCCGAGGGCCGCGCTCTTATTTCGCTCTTCGACCGAAGTGTTATTTCCGTCCCAATGTAAGTGCATCCATTCGCGCGGCCTTTGGTTCCAGATGGAAGGATAATCGGAAGTGCCGATGCTCGTGTCATGCTCCATCGGCCAGTGGAACTGGATGGCTTTGTAAGGATTGAAAGTATCGACGCGCCCTGGCCCCCAATCCGGTCGGCTATTGATGAAAGAGAGGCGGCTTCCTTGCTCAAGCAAGGCTTCACGCGTGAGCGGAATCGCCGCGCGGTAGATGAGACTTTCAATCGGCCCGAGACCATACCGGCTCTCGATGGCTTGCATCACATTGTCTGTGGTGAAGCGCGGATCCTGCGCACAGGCCGTCAGGAAACGGATGTAGTTCTCAAGGTCTAGACGGTTGGCGGGCATGCCCGTGATGACACGCGGCTGACTCTCCGGCGCATCTCTGACTGTGCCGGTATGACAGACGGCGCAATTCAGCCCGACGCGGTCAAAGAAGACCCGGCGCTGGGAAAAGCCGATGGGCAGGTCTCGCCCCGGCTCTTCGATGAATCCGAGCGATGCATAACCTTTGCCGGGCAGTTTCTCAGGAAACATCTCCGGGAGAACTTTAAAAATCCAGTAAGGAATCCCGTTGGCCGGTTCGCTTCCGATGGAGCCGTACTTGAAGTGCTCCTGAATGTCAGCGTAGTCAACAGGGCGATTCGGGTTGAAGGCCCAATACAGCAAAGCGCCGGCGACGAGAATCACAATGGCAACGACGATGAGCGCGACCGTGACCTTTCTCCGCTCGGCCTTCTCGACGGGCGTCAGTGGCTCTATTTCTTTCATCAGGAGAACTCCTCCTTTATGCAAGCTAACGACGCACTCTGGCGGGGCACGACCGATGTTTGTTTACGATAAAACAGCTCAAGCTTTTCCTGAACGGCGCTAAAACGCTGGCGCTCCTTCAAAGACGGACATGATTTCCTTAATCATCCGGTCGTAGTCGCCGTCGTAACGTGACAACTCATAACAACCAAGCGGGTCGGCAATCGCATGAACCGCGCACTTGTTGCAATAAGTGCAGGGCTTGTCCGGCAGGTCTTTGCCGGAGGCGTAGATTTGGACGAGGTCATTGTTAGCCACCAGCGGGCGCGCGATGGCTACGCCGTCGCAGTAGCCTTCGCTGATTACTTTGCGGATATACGAAGCTGTCTGGAAGCCGCCGGTGCAGAGCACTGGAACCTTGACGTTCTTCTTGATTTCGCGCGCATCATCCACGCTGATGCCTTCAATGATGTCGGGCTTGGTGCGGTTCCAAAGAAACCGAAAGATGGGCCGAAGCGGCCTGTAGCGAAACAGCAGGAAGTTGCGGAAGGCGTCTATGCCGCTATGGACCATCGCGCCGTAGACGCGCGCCGCGTGCTCGATAGGGAAGGGGCCGGGAGGATTCAGGGGATGCGGGAAAGTGCTGCCCGTCGAGACGTGTATGGCGTCGGCCCCGGCCTCCTCGACCCATTTACAGACTTGTATCGAGTCTTCCAGCGTGTTGCCTTTCTTCTCCCAGAAGGCGAGCGCGTTGTTGTGATCGACGGCGCTGATTTTAACCTGGAAGTGGAAGTCAGAGCCGACCTCCTTGCGCACGGCGCGCATGATGTCGAGCAGGAATCGCACGCGATTTTCCAGCGAGCCGCCGTACTCATCCTTGCGGTTGTTGATCCCGGAGCTTAAGAATTGATTAATCAGGTAGCCGTTGCAGGCGTGAAGCTCAACGCCGTCGAGGCCGGCTTCCCGCGCGCGGCGAGCGCCGTCGGCGAACTGCTGGACGACCATCTTGATCTCGTCGCGGGTCATCGCCTGACACAGCAGGCCGTGGAAAGAGTCTGGATTGCTGGTCGAGCTTAAGCCCCTATTGAAAGAGTTCTCGACTCCTGCGACGTCCCGCTGGCGACCCCCGTGGCTAAGCTGCATGATGTACTTACAGTCGTACTCATGTAGCTTTTCACCGAGCTTACGCCAGAAGGGAATCTTATCGTCGCTATCTATGAACGCGTAGTTGGGCAGGATGCGCCCGCGGACTGAGATGGGAACGTGCGAAGAGATGATCGCCCCGACCCCGCCGCGCGCAAACTTCTCCTCCCAGGTAATGCGCGCCTGCGTGCCGATGCCGTTGTAGAAATCGAATCTGCCGGAAATGTTTGAGCGGAAGATACGATTCTTCACGGTGAGGTTGCGAAACTTGAGTGGCTCAAAAATGATGTCGTTTGCCATATGGCCCTCCGCCTTTCTTTCGCAAACGCAGCCGGTGTGATTGAGGCTCTCGTCCGAAACTACAATTGATTAGATCGGGCCGGACGTGAGCACGTTCCGAGCGTAAACATCCCACAGCTTGCCCATGAAGAGCCTCCCGAAACGGGCCAGCCCCGAAGCCCTGTCGGAAAGAGTCGGGCCTTCCGTGCGGAAGGTCGTCAGTTGTTTCAGGAAGTCGAAGAAATGGATGATGATGATGCCCGAGGCCAACACCTTCTGCCTGAGCTGCTCCGGCTCATTCGCCAGCGCCCCTTCTTCCTCCGCGCTGACGTGGCCGTCGAGAACGCGCGTGAAGAGCGTGGTCGTGTCGTGCCAGAGGTCCATGCCGGGATCATCCTTAACATACTTGAACCCGCTCAAAGTGCGCGCCTTCCCCTCGCCGTCGCGGAAGAAAAGACGATAGAGCATCCACTTGACCGCCGGGTCGCGGTCATCGACGAAGAGGTTGAACGTCCCCTGCTCGACGGGCAGCCTTCCGCCCAACGCCTCGCATTCGATATAGCCTTTCACGTCATTCGTCGCATGCTGTGGCTGGCTGACGAAGCGGTCGACATCGTCGGCGGTAATCGTCAGGTGGAACATGATGGACGTGCCGCTCTCCTTGCCCGCGCGAAAACCTTTGTCGTAATCCAGCTCGCCGAAGGTGACGAAACCTTTCATCTCCTCCGTGAATCTCACGCTGGTCTTCGTCTGATAAACTTCGGTCGGGAAGTCGCCTGCCAGTGGCTTGAACGGGACGCCATTCTCCTTGCACCACTCCCGCGCCCTCTCGACGCCAAGATTGACGGCCTCGGTCATCCGATCTTTGCTGAAGTCTATCAGGTAGTGCAGCGCGACATCGGCCTTCAACTCCTTGACTTCGATGTGGCGGCCGTACTCGCCCCGTTCGCCCCGCGCGATTGCCTCATTGTTCTCTGCAATCCGTTTGAGGTTGGCCTTGTAGTGCCCGTCAGCGCTCGTCTCGATGATCTGAAAGTAGTTGGCGACGAAGCCGGGCTGCCACTCGTCCTTGTCGCTCACGGTCCAGATCACCCACAGTTCGTCGGCCCCGCGGCGGATAGCCTCTTCGATATTGGCGTCAGTCATAAACACGGCGTCAATGTAAGTCTCGCCGTTCATGCGCACCGGAGGAAACCACATCGGGAGCGACACGCAGGCGCAAAGCATGTCTTCGCTCATATCTTTCGGCTCGACTACCTGGAGTTCCTTGCGGCTGAAGTTGAAGACGTCGAACGTGGCATTGAGGGTGGACGAGCGAATCTTCTCCCAATCCAGCCCCCACCCGGTGAACACGTGCTTACGATAATTATCGAGCGTAAACAGCGACTCGGCGTAAAGGAGCTTCGGGAATTCCGCCGCGTTGAAGCTGATGCCGGCTCGCGGGTTGAGATTGCGCCAGTTGTCTGCGATTTCCAGCCCGCTCATCCCCTGGCACATCATCACCAGATTAAAGACGCCGCCGCTCGCCGCGTCCACGTGGTCGAAGGTCAACCCCGCCTCATCGAGCCAGACTTGCAACACGCCCGCCTGGAGGGCGACCTTGATTCCGCCGCCCGCCAGAATCAGCGAGCGTTTTTTGCCGTTCGTCTTAGCACTCATCTCGGACTCCTTTGTGCTGGGCGATGATGTGACTGGCGCATCGGTCAGAGAAAGCGGCGATGGTCAGCGAGGGGTTGGGGCCGACGGGGCCGGGCATCGCGGACCCGTCGGCGACATACAACCCAGGGTAACCGAAAACCTCGCCGTAAGAGTCAACCACGCCCATCTCCGTGCTCGCCGCCATCGGGCAACCGCCGAGCGGGTGGGCCGTGAGCACCTGATGGAAGTTCCAGGCGTAGGACGGGTTGTCCAAGTATTCAGCATTCAAGGCCCTGGCAATCGCCTTACCGGCCCTCCTGACGCGGTCAAAATATTCCTTAGATTTTTTTATCTCCCAATCGCATTCGAGGAAACCGCCCTTCTTCAGGAAGAGCCTCCCGTTCGGAATGTCGCGGCCCATCGTCAGGACGGGGAATGAGCTTTTGGAGCTATTGGCCTGGCCGATCAGCTCGGAGATTTCTGCGCTCAGTTCCGCGTCGTTCCAGAGGCCCAGACGATACTTGGAAATAATCTTCAGGAATTTAATGGTGCGCCGGACGAAGCCGGGGAAACCCGACACTTCCGAAAGCCAGCTCAGAAAATACGGCTGGCCCCCGTCCTCGACGTAGAACCCGCGCCCTTGCTCCCCCTGCCCGTCCAGCGTATCGCCCAGCCGAATCGCGCTGGTGATGACCGGCCCGAAACTCGGGTCGAGGCGGCGCGGCACGCTCTTACCGTTCTTGCGCTCCATACTCTTGATGATGAACGAGAGCAGGTCGCCGTTAACGCAGAAGCGCGAGCCGAGCGTCGCCTTGTTCAGGAGCGGGAAGTGCGCGTCGCGGTTCTTCAATAAGAGATAGGGCGTGCCGAACGTGCCTGCGGCAAGAACCAGGCGGTCGCAAGTGATCGTCTCTCTCGGTGGCGGTGGGCATTTGCCGGTTTCAGGGTCCACCTGTTCGGGGTCGTGCCGGACAAACGTGACCGCGTAGCCCTTGCCTTCGCGCGGCTTGATTTCCTTCACCTCGCACAGCGTTTCCACCTTGGCGGGATAAGGTTTTTGATGAATGGCGGCGGTGATGTAAGTGTAGTCGAGTGTGTTCTTGCTGCCGTAGTTACACCCGATGTCACACTCGCCGCAGAGACGGCAGGTGGAGCGCTGCATCTCGCGTTTCATCACGACCGAGTGATAATTCTGATAATCTTCATGAATCTTCGCGCCGACCAGCGGCGGGTTAGCGGGGTCGTCGTCGTCCGGGTCACCGACCTGCCTGCTCCTGAAACTGACGGCCAGATTCAGCGGCAGCCACTCATGCGTTGACTGGTCGCCGAGTCGCATGTTCTGGGCGGCCTCCTGCATCGCCAGAGTTTTAGGAGTCTCGTTGTAGGGCCGGTGCTTGAGCGGGTACTTCTGGACGTTCATCATTTTCTCGACCCGCTCGTAGTGGCATTCGAGGTCCTTGTAGGATACGGGCCAGGGTAAATAACCGCCGTCGGGCTTGTCCTCCTTGAACCAGTTCGCGTCTTTGCGGATGAGAATGTTCGCGTAGATGAGCGAGCCACCGCCGAGGCCGCTGGAGACGAGCGCGCCCGACCCCTTAAACGACCAGACGTTGAACATCCCGTACAACCCGTTACTCGGGTCCCAGAAGTTTTTACTCAAGTCGTAGGGGGCGCGGGCGAAGGAATTGGGCGGGTACGCCTTGCCGCGCTCCAGCAGGCAGACCCTCAGGCCGGCCTCCGCCAGCCGGTAAGCCATCACGGACCCGCCGAAGCCTGAGCCGATGATGACGGCATCGAAATGTTCGTCGCTCATTTTGGCAGTGCCTCTCAGCTATGAGGGAGCGGCCCGCGCGGTGCCCTGTCATCCCGTCTGTAAAGCACCCTCATGTTACTGTGTAAACCCGGGTCGTAAGCCGGGCCGGCAAGTCGGGAGCCACGGCTGAAAGACTTCAGCTTTCGGACGGCCTCGATGATTGGGTAGAGCTTTCGAGCTTCAGGTCAGGGGAACTGGTTTCCGCCCCCGTGTCCTTCTTCTTGGCCTTCCGCATGACGATAGGCATCTCGATGAGTTCCGGGTCGGTCGCGCGTTCGTCGTCCGGCTTCAACTGGGGCATTTTCCCCTCCTCGCCGTCTTTCCATTTGCGTGGCACTCTCTTAATGCCAATCGGGTAAATGGTCAGGTCGCCCTGCTCGTTGATGTGCAGGCGGATGAAGTTTTTCCAGTCTTCGACGGCCAGGACTGAGAAAGCCTCGTTGCCGTGCCGCCCGAAAAAGTTAAGCGACAGGAGCAGATAGACCCCCATGATGAACGACCCGGCTATGAACCCGCCGGCCATGATCATCAGCGAGGCGAGCACCATGCGCATGTCCAGGAATAAGGTGTAGCCGCTTTTGAACCAGGGGAAGCCGAACCGCCATCCCCCCGGCGTCGAAATCTTCAAGACGATGTAGACGCAGACCAGCGCTATGAGAAACGCCGCGAGGATGTGCGCGATGGCGTGCAAGCCGCCCATGATGATTCGGTAAGCGGTGGAGTGGGTGTCTGTGAAAAAGATGAACCCCACAATCGTCAACAGCGCAAAGAACAGAGTCGGGGGGCTGTGCAGCGCCGTGTTAATAGCCGTGCCGCTGACAGTGCCGGCTTGGAGCCTCAAACTAATGAAATCATTAATGTGGGCGATGAGCGATAACGTTAGAAGCAGGTACAGCACTGCCATCGCGAACCCGAACGTCCTGCTCATGTTCCCCTTGAGATAAGGGAAGATGAGATTGCGCCAGGTAATCTTCCGCGACTCCTCCGTCGGCGGGAAGCAAGCCTTCAGGTAGAACTTTCGCTCCCTCCCCTTAAGCCCCTTCTCGACGATGACATTCAGGTTCGTCCCGCGAACTCCGTAATGCGTGGGGTGGAGGAATGCGCCGCCGCCGCCTGCCGTGATCTTTTGGGTCGAGTGGTCGTAGGCTTCGTGGCGGCGGTAGTGGTGCAGGTCGCCGGCGATGAAGACGGCCGCCGTGTCCTTCTCCTCCTCATTGCGCGCCCCTCCGGCGTTTCCTTGTAGCCTCTTTTCGAGCAGCTTTAGATTACTCTCGTTGTAGTTGGGGTCGTAGCCCCCGTATTGCGCCGCCCTAATCCAGTGCGGCTCCGCATGGCAGAGAATGATACTGGCCGGCTCGCCGCTCCTCTTCTCCTCTTTGTCCATCTCGTCGGTGAGACTCTCGAAATACTTCAGCTGCGGCGCGTCTATGTCCGAGCCGAGCTGCATATCTGTGCCGAGCAGCCACCAGTTATGCGGGAGCTTCAGGGCGAAATAGCTGCGTGTCTGCCGCGTGCGCCACCCGGCGAACCAGGGATGCGAGGTGAAGAGGCGGGTGAAGGCCACGAGGCTGTCATACCAGTCGTGGTTGCCGGGGATGGCGAAGACGTGCGGGTGCGTCTCAAAGGTGTAACGGAGCGCGGTTTCGTAAGGCGCGAGCAGTCGCTGGTTGTACATCTCCTTGCTTGCGGTGGGGTACACCTCGTCGCCGCCGAAGATTAAAAGGTCCCCCCTTTTCGTCTCCGCCTCGTGCCTGGTGTTTGTTTCTTTATCTGTGAAGGTGAAGGTGCGGCCCGGCTCGGCCAGGTAGTAGGCGACGGCGTAGGTCGAGTTCCAGCCGTCCCCGACATCGCCGACGTAATCTATCCAGATCGAGTTGCGCGGTTTCGCCGCATCCGGCTCACAGACCTCTTTCCCGTCATCTTTATACTCGCAGGTGTAGTCATAAAACTTCGGCGCCTTGTCGCCGGAGCCCATGGCTTCGACCAGGCGATGGTCGGAGTGCCGCCCGAAGATGGTCGAGATGGCGACTTCGACGCCCGTCTTGGCGAGTTGCCGCGGGTCGTACCATCCGACCATCGGCAGCCGCTCGTCCTCAGGCGGGGGCGAGGGAAGTTTCCAGGCTGGCTTTTTCAGTAGTTGTTCATCCTTAACATCCCTCGTGGCTTGCTTATTCTGAGTCTGAGCGGACATGGACGGATTTCCTTTCTCAGTCGACGTTCCGACAGCGTGAACCTCCCCTCGCTCAGCAAGTAGTTCAAAGCAAAATTTAAGCGACCGGCTGGTTGGCGCGGAGCGCTTTCAGCTTATTCACGGCGCTCTCGGCCTTCTCGACCAAGAACGGTGTCGCGCCAACTAAGAGGACGCCGAAGAAGCCCATCGTGAATGCGGCCACCACGTTCTGGAGCGGGAGACGGGTGAGATTGATCGTAATTCCGCTCCAATTAAAGCTGCTCATGACGGCGGCACTGAAGAAAAATAGTACGTAGAAAAGCCCCCCCATCATCAGTGCGGTGAGACATTTCTTAGCCAAATCAATGCGGTTCGTGCCGGTCTCGGTCTTCCTCCGCCGTCGCCGGCGGGCCGCTTTGCTCAAGGGGGGCTTACGCAACGGCAGCGTAATTAAACCGCCGAGCATAGCCAGCCCGAGTTGCCACCACGGGAAGCGGAACGCGACCTTCGTCGTCCCGGTGATGACTTTGCCGGCGCCGTCCTCCGATTCCGCGATGATCTGCGTCCCGCTCAGCGGGGCTGAGCCGAAGACCTTGATGACAGCGGCCATTTCAGCTTTAGGGATCGTTAGCTTCGTGATTCCTTCGTCGAACTTGAGGCCGAAGGCGTTACCTTCAAGCCTAAAGATGACGTCCCTCGCCTCCAGCTTCTCGTCCCCGGCCCGGATTGCATTATTGCCGTCGTCCACAGCCCTGACCCGTAATTGAATAGGTTCGAGCCCGTTAGCCATTCCGACAGAAGGCTGTGCGTCCACCAACAGCTTGGTCGCCCGCTTGTCTTTGGGGAATTTGTAGGTGGCTCGAGCAGGGCTGATCTTCATTGACTCAACGCGCTGCACTTGGGCCGAAACCTCTACCTCCCCGCCGACCCTTGACCGCAACTCTATCACCTCGCTGCCGGCTTCGCCCTGGGGAATAATGACAGGCGAAGGATGCGAGAACTCCACCTCGGGGCCGCTCTCGATTTTCAGGTAAACCTTGAGCAGTTCTTTGGCGGGGACCAGTTCACCCTCCGATTTGAGCGTCACAGTTAACTTGCGCACCCACTTCCCGTTAATGAGCGGGGGGATGTTAGTCCCGTCCCCTTCAAATTCGAGGACGTACGCGGGGGGCGGCGGGCCTTCTTGGAAGGAGACCGTCCTGAACATGCTTGTCTGTGCCGCTCGGCTGGTTTCTCTGATGACGCCGATCAAAGTGGAACCCGCGACGAGTTTTTCGTTCTCGGCAAAAATTCGGATCGTTCCCGACTGCTGCGACCTGAATTTTATTGTCGCCGCGGACTCCCCGTTCGGGATGATGAACGACCACTGAACTGTGCTCTCTTCCCCGGGCGGAAGCTCAACCACCCCGTCCGGCAGGTCTTTAATTTCCTGCGCCGCGCTTTTGGCGCTGCCCAAGTCTTTAAGCTTCGTGCAGATCAAGTTAATCGGCGTCTCATAGCCGGGAGCAATTTCCTGGCCCTGCTCATCAAGAAGGGCTACACGAATCTCAGTCACCTGTCCGACCTTCAGCGTCCGCGCGGTGCTTGAGATCATGATTCTGGAAGGCAAACTCGGGTACGATTGTGCGAGGGCGGGCGAGGTCCAGAGCAAGCTGATGAGGAGAAATACTGTTGGAGTGACAGTGCGTAACATGGGGGAACTCTCCTTTCAAACGAACCCTTTATATCGTGAGGTGGCCGGTTGCGGCCGGTCAGGGGCGGGCCTCCCGCCCCGCAATCATGAACCACCTTCTCATTTCCTCTTGTAACGGTTAGCGTGAGACTGACAGAAATGAGAAGTTCCTCAGCGGGGACATCAGTCGCAGGTAGCACCTTATTAATTAGCAACAATCATGCCAGTTTTGGCCCCGATTCCGTCCCGCGCTTTTGGTATACAAAAAGGTACTTAATCGAGGCAGACACATGTGGGTTGTCTCCTAAAGGAGACAGGATGACCTGAATATATGTCTTCTGATGTTGACAATTCCTTACTATGCGGCCTCTTTCGCTGACCTAACTGGCAAACAACGAGTTCGCGGTATTCGGTAGTGGGTCAATTCCAAATTAAACGAGAACTGATAATTGTCCGAGTTACCGGTTTCTAAATGTTAATGTCGTTTTGGCACAAAACATTTCATCGGGCGGCCTGCGCGGTAGAGGAAGATTGGAGTTGCCTTTTCGAACTGACCCACTACCTTCGGATCTATTTCCGTTATGTGGAAATCAGCAGGTCAAACGCTTGACCCATAAACAAACAGGTGAAATAATCCGCGCGTCGTCGTGGAGGCTTGATGACGAATGACACTCACGCTGCGCGGTGTACTCACACCCTGTTTATAGATCCAAACCGTGCGGCAAGGATTTATTAACCTGACCTCATTCTTGCTTTGAGGCTCAACACTCAGCTTCCGGCATGGACTCGTCTTAATCTTAACTCTCAACCAAGTTAAGCCTACGGGCTCTGATGGTTTCTCACCTCGCGCGGAAAGGAAGGGGCAATGAAGTCACGAGGCTACCTGTACGTCGCGCTTGCCACCACATTTAACATTATAGTTTACGCTTTGACATTCGGACGCTACCTCTGGCTTGAGGGGCGTGTAAGCCAAGGCGTCTTTAGAAATTGGGGCAGGAGGTTTCGCTACAAACCTAAGAACTTTGCTCAGCCGACCACTGAGGAGGAGATTATTTCCCTCGTGAGGAATTCAAAGGAGTTGAGGTTCTTTGGCGCAGCACATTCCTTCAATGATGGGGTGGTCGCAGACGAGACACTAGTCTCACTGGACAGATACAGCGGCTTGATCTGGAAGGATTTAGAAAACAAGCAAGTTTGCGTCAAGGGGGGGACGCGGGTCCGGGACGTATCGAAGTTATTACTGGGCGAGGGGCTGGCCTTCGGCGCTCTACCTTCCCACGACGCCCAGAGCATCGCGGGCATTCTTTCTACAGACGTACACGGGACAGGAAGAGACTGGGGCTTCGTCAGCCAGTGGGTCGTGCGTTTGAAGATTATCGACGGCCAGGGAAATGTTCACGAATGCCAGCCGTCAGACGATCTTTTCAAGGCAGCTATCGGAGGGGTCGGGGCCGTCGGCATCATCTCCGAAGTAGTAATCAAGGCGGTGGCTCGCTTCAACGTCGAGCAAAAGGTCGAGATGTCAAACTTGACTTTCGTCAAGAATAATTTTGAGGGTCTTTCCCAAAACAACAAACACTTCAGTCTTTACCTCTTTCCGTTCACGGAGAGGTGCCAGATCAACACCTGGAACCCTACGGAGAAGAAACAGTCGTTTCTAGGACCCCTGCGCGAGTTTCTCAGCATCTCGAAGGACGCTTTGCTTTCGGCATGGTTCGGAGGCCTTATGGCGTCCACGGGGCTGCTACCGAAGTTATCTTCGCTCTCCTATGCCTTCAAACGAGGGACAGACCTCGTGTTAGAAAGCTACAAAGCTTTTAACCGAACAATCTATCCCTTACATCAGGAGTTGGAATTCACAATCCCCTTCGAGAACACCTTCGAGGTCTGTGAGCGCTTTATCAAGCTCTATGAAAAGATGTACGTGGCAGGGAAATTACCTTACACGCTTCTCGAAGTTCGATTCACTCCGGCGGGACACAACGGAACGTTAATTGGCGCTGGACGACAGCGCCGGTCCACGTGGATTAATCTTGTGTGCAATGATTCGGATGGCTTTGAAGAATACTACGCGGCCGCCGAAGAATTAATGAAAGAGGTCGGCGCCCGACCCCACCTCGGGAAGTTCTGCCAGAGCTTCCGCAAAGCCGATTTGGAGAGGTTGCACGAGAACCACTTTACGAGGTTCCGAGAGTTAGTCGCGGAGTATGACCCTGAGAGCAAATTTACCAACAAGCTTACGCGACGGATCTTACGTGACTAGAAGCAGTCACCTCTGGCTCATCATCGATCTGCTGCTCAAAGGAGAGTTCCCGCAGATTCACCGCCCCACGTTCGAGAGCCGGGAGGTGCTGCGGCTTGGGTTTGCACATTTATTCAGAGCGGATACTTGAGGATGGAAGCAACGTTGGTCAGCTCTTCCAATTGGGTTCTTTGCCCGCCATGTACAGGAATAGATTGGTCAGAAGCTGGATAATGAAGCCGGTGAGAAGCAGTTTGTCGGTTGACGAATACGCTTCGGAGAGTAGCCTTAGCGCCCACACCGTGAAAGAGCCCAGGGAGGATCACGCCATCTTTGGATGAGGCATACAACGAGGGCGTTCAAGTGAAGGGAGACAGTCCCTCCAAAGCTCAAATTCAGCAGGCTAAAAAAGTCTACCAATTTGTCCCCCAAACAAGCTACGGGCGTCCCGCGGGACGCTCGTAGCTTATTGAAACTAAAATGAGCCGAGCAGGACTCGAACCTGCGACCCACTGGTTAAAAGCCAGTCCCGCCCTTGTTTTCGGCTGTTCGCCTTTGTTTAGAAAAATCCCGTAAGCAGCATTATTTCTCCACTTACGCTCAAGGTGAGGTGTTCCATTGTAGTCGCTTGGTGGCTGATGTTAAGCTCCAATGTGGGCGCGAATGTGGGCGCGACCGACCTTTTGGGTCTCAAATGAGGGCCATTCGAGAAGGGAGAAGAAGCTATGGCGAGAGAGCGTAAAGGCTACGTTCAGGAGCGCAAGGATGGCTCCATCTGGGCGCGTGTGACTTATGTTGGCGACGACGGAAAGCGGCGCGAGTTACGGCGCCGCGCGGAGACGCGAACTCATGCGCGTGAGATCATCCGGCAGTTGCTACGCGATATTGAAGAGACTGGCCCACAATCGCTTGAAGGCGACCGTCTTCGATTCCGTGATCTTGCCCACATTTACGAAGAGACGAAGCTCATTCCGCCTCAGTATCACGGAGGGAGAAAGGTTGCCGGTCTCAGTTCATGGAAGACCCTGCGCGGCACGCTCAAGATGTTGGTCAGCAGCTTCGGCAATAAAACACTCAAGGGCATCACACATGCCGACATCGAGCGGTACAAGATGAAGAGGCTCAAGACCAGAACCGTCAGAGACAATGAGAGAACGATTGCGAGCGTCAATCGGGAGATGGAACTGATGCGCGCGTTGATGCGCTACGCATTTCGTCAGGGATGGATCGCGCGCAGCCCGTTCGAGACAGGCTCACCGCTAATCAGCAAGGCTGACGAAATTCAGCGCGAGCGCACCCTGACACATGAAGAAGAGGCGCGGCTACTGGCAGCCTGTACAGGGCGTCGCGAGCATCTACGGCCCCTGTTAATCACTGCACTCGATACTGCAATGCGCCGTGGTGAGATGTTCAAATTGCGCTGGAGAGATGTGGATTTAGATAACAGGGAGATTACCATCATCGCGATGAATACCAAGACGAAGCGAGCGCGTAATGTATCTATGACCGACCGAGTTTATGAAGTGCTGGTTGATTTATGGAATCGCTCGCCGCAGGACGAGGATGCGCTTGTCTTCGGCATCACGGACACGGTTAAGCATGGCTTTGCGTCACTGCTGCGCGAGACGGAGATTGATGACTTCCGATTGCATGACTGCCGCCATACGGCCATTACTCGCATGATCGCCGCGGGTGCCCCGCCGATGGAGGTGATGAAAATAAGCGGTCACACGCAGATGTCCACTTTTGCCAGGTACGTCAATCCGAACCAGCACTCACTGAAACGCGCCGCAGAGATGTTGAGCGCATTCAACGCTCAATCGAGTGTCACGATCCGTGAAGGAGACGAAGTAATTCATTGATCTCCGATAGGCATTCACCTGTATCTAACCGTAACTTGCACAGCAATAACTTTGCCCGAAGGATGCTAGAATGTAGTTTCCTGTTAGGTGTGAGGAGACGTAGATAATGGCGATAGAAGAGACGGAAAAGCTATTAGCCAATCTCACCCGCGCAGAGAAGGCTCATCTGCTCCAACTAATCGCTCGCGATCTCGGTGATGCGTTCCCCGGAATAGAGAGCTACGATGGTGTTGCCGGAGGCGCTCCATGTATCGTCAGAACGCGCATTCCGGTATGGCTTCTCGAACAAGCTCGACGACTTGGTACGAGTGAAGCGGATTTGCTTCGCGCCTATCCCACATTGCGCGCTGATGACCTGGTTAATGCCTGGGCTTATGTTCGGAGCCACCGGAGTGAGATTGAGCAACAGATCGTCGCCAATGAAGGGGATGAACCATAATGCAGCGCTTCTACCTTAATGGAAATCTTCCGCAGATTGCACAATATTGAAGCGCACATATTCTGAATGAAAACCTTCCAGCAATTCGAACAATCAATTGAGACAATTCCGCTGACTACGAGCTGGTATCTTGCAGACCTCGGCGAGATGCGTGGCAGGCAGGAGCTTTTCACCAGACAGTCGCCGCAAAAGTTGAAGGTGCTTCGCGAGCACGCTCTCATCGAGAGCGCGGTCTCCTCGAATCGCATTGAAGGCGTTGAGATAGATCAGGCGCGCATCAAGCCTGTTGTGCTCGGGCAGTCGCATCTGCGAGATAGAGATGAAGCAGAGGTGCGCGGCTACCGTGATGCCCTGAAATTGATTCACGAGCGTGGCGCGAAGCTGAGCTTTACGGAAGACCTGATACTCGAATTACATCGCCTGAGCAGAGCGGGCCTGGGAGACGCCGGGCAGTATAAAGAGCGTGATAGCGACATTATTGAGAAGTACAAGGACGGGCGGCAGAGAGTGCGCTTCAAGACTGTGCGCGTCACCGAAACTCCGCAGTACATGCGCGCGCTCATTGATTACTGGAACCGTAATCTCAACGAGCGGTGGGTTCATCCCTTAATCGCCCTCGCCGCTTTCAATTTGGACTTTCTTTGCATTCACCCATTTCGTGATGGAAACGGTCGCGTCTCCCGGCTCCTGTTATTGCTCGGATGCTATCAACTCGGCTACGAAGTGGGTCGTTATATCAGTCTTGAACGGTTGATAGAAGAGAACAAAGAACGATATTACGAGACGCTTGAACTCAGCTCGACAGGGTGGCACGAAGGCAAACATGACCCTTGGCCGTTGATAAACTTCTTGCTCTACATTCTGAAACTCGCGTATGGAGAGTTCGAGAGCAGGGTAGGCCAGACGGCTTCTCCCAAGGGGGCGAAGACGAAGATGGTTGAAGCCGTCATTGAGTTGCAGCAAGAGCCATTTACAATTAATGATCTTGAAAGAGCATGTCCGGGCGTGAGCCGCGACATGGTGCGCCGCGTGCTTCGTCAACTCAAAGAGTCAGGGAGAGTCGAGCCTTTGGGTCGCGGGCCGGGCGCGCAATGGCGTAAGAAGAGGTAATACCCTTAAAAAGGGGTAATAGAGAGGGCAATGTGAGCGAGCTAATGGAGAAAGCGAATGGTGGCAACTCTCATTGAACTGGTTAGTGATGCGGAACTCCTGCGTGATCTGGCCGGCCCGCGCAGCTACGAGCGCGGCGTCGGTTACGCGGCTGAAGGCTACGTGCATTCCATGACAGAGTACAAGGGGAAACTCGTCGCCACCGTCACCGGCACGCACGATTATCAGGTCAAGCTGTGGGTTGAGCATGGCGAACTCGAATCCGATTGCACCTGCCCGATGGGTGAGATGGGCGAGTTCTGCAAGCACTGCGTTGCGACTGCGCTGGTGTGGGCGGACGAAACAAAAAGCTCCGGTCAAGGGCGAAGCGAGAAAAAGATTAAGGGCGGCGCTAAAGCGGGAGCGCGAACCGGAACGCTTGACGACGCCCGCGCGCACCTTGAACGACAGAGTAAAGAGTCGCTTATCGAACTCCTTTTGGAGCATGCTCTGGAAGATAAGAGCTTGCGTGAGCGTCTCCTGCTCGACGCCGCACGCTCCAATCCTGCGGGGCTTGATCTTGAGACCTATCGCCGCGCCATCAAGGGTGCGGTGAAGACTGGAGGCTTCGTTGATTACTACGAGGCTGGAGCTTACGCGCATGGCATCAGCAAAGTGACTCAGAGAGTTATATGGTCTGCTGCGCGACGGGCACGCCGCAGCTTGTATTGATCTTACAGAGTACGCCCTGAAGCAGATCGAGCGGGCGCTTGGGCAGGTGGACGATTCTAACGGGCAGGTTGGAGGCGTGCTTGATGATCTGCAAGTGCTGCACCTGGAAGCGTGCAAACAAGCTAAACCGGACGGGGTGAAACTCGCGCGCCGATTGTTCAAATCGGAACTGGAGAGTCAGTGGGAAGTCTTCTACGGTGCGGCTGAAACTTATCGAAAAGTTTTTGGTAAAGAAGGATTGGCCGAGTATCGCCGATTGGCCGAAGCCGAATGGGCGAAAGTGCCTGCAATCGCTCCGCCGGAGAGTAAAGAGGCAAGGCGCGTCGGCAACTTTACTGCTATTCACAGATTGACCACTGAAGACCTTGAGAACGCCGCGCAATACGGCAGGCGCTTTCGCATCACGAGCATCATGGAGACGCTTGCACGCACCACAGGCGATGTGGAAGCGCTGGTCGCAGTCAAGAGTCGTGATCTGTCATCAGCCTACTCTTTCCTGCGAATTGCCGAAATCTATCGTGAAGCCGGGCAGCACGACAAGGCGCTTGATTGGGCTGAACGCGGTACGCAAGCTTTCCCCGATAAGACGGATAGCCGTCTACGCGAATTCCTGGCCGAAGAGTATCACCGGCAACATCATCATATGGATGCGATGGAACAAATCTGGAATTTATATGCTGATGAGCCGAGCCTTGGGACTTATCGCCAACTCAAAGAGCATGCTGCACGCAGCGCCGGAAAATCCATTCGCGAGCAAAAGGAAGAATGGGAGAAATGGCGCGGGCGGGCATTGGCCCACTTACGCGCTATGCTTGATGAGCGGCGGAAGGGTATAAAGAATCGCGGCGTCTCCTCTGTATGGTGGGGAGCAGGTGACAACTCAACGCTCGTCGAGATTTGCCTGTGGGAGGGCGATATTGACGCGGCCCTGACAGCAGCAGAAGCGCACGGATGCTCCGACGCGCACTGGATGAAACTCGCGGAAGCCTTGGAAAAGCCGCGCCCATCAGAGGCTTTACACATCTACCGCGAGAGCCTCGAACCAGTCATTAATCGAAAAAACAATCAGGCTTACGCAGAAGCCATCGGGCGCATTCAGAAGATCGGAAAGTTGATGGATCAAATAGGACGCGCCTCTGAATTTGGAGAGTTCACCAACAACCTCCGCATCAAACACAAGCCGAAGCGACACTTCATCAAACTCCTTGATTCTATCTAAGCTAATGTAGCGCTCTATCCGCCTGCATGAACAGGATTACGAAATTCTTGCTATAAGGACTAATTCAAGAAATGGGAGAAGAGGAAAAACAGCAAATCTTAGCTACGGTAAAAGAAATCATCGATCTGGCCTCAAATTTCACGGAGTTGCCATCTGTTCTAACCAAAATCGAAGACGAGCGCGGGATTCGTTTTGCTTTCACGGTCGAAGAGAAGACAGGTCGGCTTTACTGTGAATATGAGCCTGCTCTTACGGTGGCGGGCTTAACGGAGTTCTTCTTAAAGGGGAAAGTACAGCGCAAAGAGTACGCTTTCTTTCCCGAAGAACAAGAGAAAATGACGCTTGCCGTTATTTTCTGCCTCAATCTCATTTTAAAGCAAATTCTCCCGATGATGCGAAGATCGTTGGACGTTTTGTTTCTCCTATCAGTAGGAATACTTCATCGCGAGGGAATCGATCAGGAGAATTTAAGACGGATAGCGAGTGGGCGTTCCACGTTAGAGAATGTTGATAAAGGTTTTATCAAGCACGTACTGGATGCTTTTAATAAATCAACAAAGCAAAGTTTTGGCCTCCAAACGGGGCATGGAGGAAGTAGACGAAAATCAACGCAATTAAAATCCTCGGATGAGCTAAAAGAATTAGTGCGAATCGTAGATGATCTGCATAAGCTATGGGAATACGTCACCAATTTTTTTGAAATAATTGATTATGATGCAGGGTGCGTGGAAATGGTGAAAGCATCTTCGGAATTCAAGAATCTCTCTAAAAAATACGCGGTGCCGGATGCTTTACTGAAGAAGGTGTTTAGGCGTAAGAATTCTCGTAAGCCCGAACTTGAGCCTCTAAGTCTAGCCATTGAGCACGCCCGACAAATATTGAACGTTAAATTAAAGCCGAACACTATTAGAGCGCGCTTCCAACACGCTAAAAATCAGCCTCAGATTGTCAGCAAGAAGCTTCATTAAATCTCACCAATCCTCAACAATTTGGTCAAAGCATCGGTCGTATATTTTCAAGTGAACTTGAAAATATACGACCGATGCTTTCCTTCACTTAAAATCAAATAAATTTGATTTGCTCCGATTCCGCCTAGTAATCAATAAACCGTCAGCAACAGTTGCTGACAACTGACTACTGCTCGGAGGGAAATTGGAATGGAAAAAGTTACGTTTACGGAGGCTGAATTTTGCAGGGCCGTCGGAATCAGCCGAACCACGGCCTGGAATCTCCGTCGCAAGGGTAAGCTTCAATACTGCCGCGTCGGGAGTAAAATCTTATACACACAAGAACACATCAATCAGTTTATCTTCGTCCACCAGCGACCACAGAACGAGCCTAAGCGATTACTTTCCAGAAGCCAGGGCGTAAATCCTTAATCGTAGTTGTTCTTCATTACTACACTTATCTGCCCGCTCATCCCGACTAACAAGTCAGTTGGATGAATAGATGTTGCTTTACATGATTCAAAGATCAAGATTATGTCTGAAACAAATAACTTAATGCTGAAGTTCAGAGGGATGGCAGAAGAACTGATTCTCCTGCTGACAAATCTTCGAGATATGACTGAAGAGCAACTTGTCCAAGCTGTCGTTTACGCTAGTAGTTGTGAGCGAATATCTTTTCTTGCTCGCGGAATGTGCGTACTGGAATTACGACGGCGTAATAAAGAGCGACTTACGGGTGGGCGGGGTAAGCGTGACTTATCCGGCAAAGGCATACAGGCTCAGGTGAGCCGGTTCGCGGAAGCTACGGGTGTTGACCTTTCTACGTTAAATACAGACGCGCGCATCTGCGAAACCTTCTTCCAGCGTGGCTGCGAAACTACACTCGCGCGCGAGTCTCTCCTCGCGCGTGAATTTTACGTGATCGCGCTTGGCGCGCCTGATCCTCACGCTGCAATTCAAATCGCTATCAAACAGTGCGAAGACCCGCATTACAGACGTGAGAGATTCAGAGCGTACGTGCGCGGTCTCAAGCGAAGTGAAAACAGCATAAACGTGAGTCCCGAGCCGCTTGTTCCGCTACGCGCGTTGCTTCCAGCAGACATTCACTTTTTGCTCTTAGAGATTCAAGAACAAACGGGTAAAGGCAAAGGCGAGGTTCTGGCTCAGGCGATTACCTTGCTTCATCATGCCATCAAGGATGAGAAGTCCAGTAGATCTAAAGCTTACCCTAAAACTCTGAAGCCGCAGTCCGCCAGCGCGCAGGACAGCCGACAGCTAACATTAGGACTTCAATAACCTAACCGCTCATAACATTCGCATAGCATTAAATTTATGTCGTTCCCCCATGATCTCAATCCAACGGGTTCAGCAAGCACGAATGACCGGCCAGCCTTTCTCTTGCATTACGCCCAATCCAACACAAGCAGGCGCGAGCTTTTCCCGCGACCATCTGATATCACCGGCAGCCATCCAACAGACGCTCACCGTCGGCTCATCCCGGCAGTATGCATTCAACTCTTCGAATTTTTAGCTCCCAACTTATCCATGAATCCAGCTAGCGTTACCGACGATAAAAACTCAGATTTCAATTTCAATGCGTACTCCAGCCAGCGCAGTCAATCACAAAAATCAAGCAAGCAATACTTCGCGACGCAATTCATAGCTCTAATGTCTCCGCAGCCGCAGCAGCCAGCAATGTTTCGAGGAAACGAAAACCATCTTCCGTCTAATCCGGAGAAAGGCGGATGTCATGAGAACTAAAAAGGACGATGGTCGCACTACGGTAATCGGTAGGGCGCGCGGAGGCAGGCCCCGGCTGGAAGACCACGACCGGCGGACAGGCAGAATCGGTGTCCCCGTCAACGAGGAGGAAGAGAAGGCAATTGAGTGTAAAGCGGCTGCCGTCTATATGAAAAAGGCGTCTTCCTACGCCACCTCGGGCTGGGCAAACGAACACAGCGCCCCGTGCCAGCGATCAACTATCGGGCATACCGTCAACTGGGTCGCCTGGCCGCAAGTTTCAGTCATGTGCTGCTGCTAATTGACGCTGGAAAGAGCGTCGGCATTGATCGCCAACTAGCCACACAGATTCTGAACGAAATTCATCAGATGCAAGACCTGTTACGGAAAGGAGATTCAAAGTGATCATTAAAATTCTGAAAGGGAGAAGCTTTAGCGGACTTCTGGAATATCTCTTTAACCCGCAGGATAAGTCCCCGCTGACGGAAATCGAGGCGAGAGGCTCCCCAAGAAACCCGAGCCGGAACGACGAGCTGTCACTGGACAAAAGTAATCGCAGCGAAAAGGACAGGGCCGGGCTAGACGAAAAGAAGTCATTGTCCGATTTGACCGCGAGTAAACATAGTAGAGATCGAGACGATGCAGAGGAGATTAAACGTGAGCAAAGAGGCGACCTCATTATTACCAATATGGCTGGCCGCAACAAAAGGGAGTTGCTTGAGGAGTTCGAGACCCTGGCGGCGTTACGGCCTGACGTTGAAGTCAACGTCTTACACGCCATCATCAGCCTGCCAGAAGAGGATCATGTCTCAAGAGATACAAAAGCCCGGATCATCATGCGCTTCGCCGAACTCAAAGGTCTGGATAAGACGATGTATGCCGCGGTCGGCCACGATGAGCATGAACATACTGAAATGCACATCGCCTCATCGACGATCAACTTCAAAGGCAAGCTGCCGTCCGATTCCTTTGACTACGATAAGGGGGAAGTCATCGCTCGGCAACTGGAAAAAGAGTTTAATCTCAAGCGCAATAAGTCGAGTCGAGATTCGATGCAGCGCTCTCCCACGCAGGGCGAGTGGAAGCAGCACGAGCGGACAGGAAAACTCAGCCGACCCTTGCGGCTGCAAGCCCTTGTCGATTCTGCGCTCAATCGCGAGGTCACGTTCACGGAATTCAAGGAGAGATTAAATCGAAGAGGCGTGGACTTAAATCTGATAGTCAACGATGAAGGCGCAGTGGTGGGCAGCGTTTACAAATTTGAAGAGAAGCACATTAGAGGGCGCAGGCTTGGCCGCGGATACACGTGGACGGGTTTGCAACGAGATTGGCCGGATCAGCAAGAAAGAAAAGGAAGGATGAATTATGAGCCAGAGAGAGACCATGCGGCATTTTGCCGCGCAAGAAGCAGCGCAATGGGAAGAGGAGACACAAACAAACCCGGAGAGTCAGAGCGACTCGTGGGAGCAGTTAGCCGAGGTGGAGAAGCAACTGAAAGAGTTGAACGCCCGGCAGGCACGGATAGAGAACCAGCTCATCAAACTCTTACCGTCGGTGAGGACGGCAGAGGAGCAGTTCGCGACAATTGTCCTCGCGGGAAAGGAACTGCGCGAGGAGATAGAGCAGCACAAGAAGAACATAGCAACAAATCTCAGCCAGTACGGCACACAAGTGACGGCGACCGCAGGTCAGATCAAAGAAGAGTTCCAACACCAGCTCAAGATTCTTCAGGTGTTCTTCGACGAGACGATGAAGATAAGCGACAAGAACGAGAAAATGGTGGGAGGATGTCAGGAGATGGTGGCGACGAGCAGCGCTATCTACAACAAGGGCAGCGCGGGAGTACAGGAAGTGTCAGAGAAGACCCAGGAG
Source organism: uncultured Acidobacteriota bacterium (assembly GCA_963848875.1). GTDB lineage: Bacteria > Acidobacteriota > Blastocatellia > Pyrinomonadales > Pyrinomonadaceae > QHXM01. Next base: position 4,544 of record CAWKFJ010000002.1, on the reverse strand, counting down.
CATCTAAAGGTCGCAGCCGATGTACATCGCAAGGGAATCGAAGCTCAAGCGCAGCACTTCCAAGCGATTTACAACCGGCTGAGCAAATTAATCATCATCGGGACGATAGTCATTCTCCTGTGCGCCTTCGCCGCAGGAACGATGGCTGGCGCAATGTGGATTCAAATGAAGCAACATCAAACCGAGGAAACCCGTCGTTAAACTCCACGATGAATACCGGGTCCAAAGAAGACAGTAATATTTATTTGAGGGCGAGGAACCGTGTTCAATTAACTGACAGTAAAACAAGCGAAGTCCCACAGACTTCTGCTGTGGACGAAGTCATTAAGACATTGTGGAACCACTCGTCTTCGTTCGAAGCTGTAGCCGATCAATCCGCAGCCGTTATAAGGCAGGGAGGCCGTACTAAAGGAAAGGAGAACAATCGAAAAGAGACTGACGTGGCTATGTCAGGAGGAATGTCAAACCGCGAGGGATTAGAAGGGCTATCAGTAGGAAATCGCGCACCACTTGAGAGCGGCAAAGATCGAGCTGACTCTTTACCCTCTCAAAAACTCTCACAGGACAGACAAACAACGCGCACAGAACGGAGCATTTCGGGCGGCCACGGTCGCAGTCGCTGACTCGCGCTCGCCGCTGCTCAATAATAAACCAAACTTCTTACAGGCAAGCGATATCATTCGCTTGCCTGTAGTCTTTAAGATGTGATGTAGCGCAAAGCTGGAAAATACCTGATGGAAAACGGATGAAAAGGTTCATGGGAAAAATATAGGGATTTAACATCTTGGAAGGGAGTTTCATCGTGAAAGAGTCTTTTCAGTTTAATGATTTCCATCAATTCGCCGGTTGCTTCGTTCCACATGGGCTGCTCTCACTCCGGAAGCTCAGCGCTGGCGCTAAGATATGCTACGCGGTGCTGGCACAGCAGACCAACGTCCGTGGCATAGCTCAACTGAACCTGCCAATGCTTGCCTCGTCTATCGGCGAGTCGGAGGGAAATATTGTTCGCTACTTGACGGAGTTGGAAGAAGCAACGCTCATTGAGTCTTCTCGCGGCAATGTCAATAAAGAAGATGTACGTATCTCCTTCCCTCGCCATCCGTGGTTGAGGGGCTACGCCGAACTACCACGCGTTTCGCCCGTCGCCTCTTCAGGGAGTCCTGACAGAGAATCCCAGGCCCCACTTTTTGCTGTTGAGTCGGTTTTAGTAGGAGCAACAGAATCACGGGCAACGGCACATAAGAAGCCCACTCAATCTGCTAGGTCAAGACGAAGGAAGCGCTGGTTCGGAAGCCCACGCTCGCGACATTCCTTTGAAACGTGCCACAGCTTTACCACTTACCAGAAAGAGGTGTTGGGGCGACGAGGCATTTATGATCCAGAGGGATTAGCAGAATCAATCTTTCATACCGGAAAACAGGATGACGAAATCGACGATTGGTTAGTTGAGCAAGCAAATGTCGCCTGATGAATCAGTGTGGTGAAATGAAGCCTGTGTGAACATTTCTACTGTTCGCACAGGCTATTTTTATGAGATAGCTACCCTTGGCGTAGACACCAATGGCTTTGTCTGGACCTTCAGATTCGGCCTAGGATGTTCTCAGCGGACACACCACAACCTTGCTGCGCGTGAACCATTCACGGCAGCCTAAATCAATTGTAATTAAGCAATACTCTTAGAAAAGCGAGAGCACGCTTTGCAACAGACTCAGCGCGAACTCCATCGCCGGATCAATCGCTGACGTGACACCCTGCGGCATTTCGCCAGTCACCGAAGCCTCCGATGATGGTGACGATGAGGTAATTCCCATTGGCATATCACCGGCTAACGCCGGAGAGGCTGCCAGCACCACAGTCAGCAGAGTTGTCGCGCATAGTCGGCGAACCCGATTCATTACTCATCTCCTTTAGTTTTTAGCGGTTAGCAATCAAAATGAGGACGGCTAACCGAAACCAGAAACGGCTTGCAAAAATCTTTGCAAGCCCCTTGAGCGGGTCGTATAGTATCACCACCGCGGCGGTTTCCGAGTTCCTGCTCAAACCCTAAAGAAAGGTCAGTCTCACATGCACTTACACACCTCACTGCTGCGCCAACTGGATAACCCCAGACTCACCCGCAACGAGCGGGCGGAACTGCGCTGCCGGCTGGCGAAAGAACTGGAAGAGGCGGGTAACTACGAAGCTGCCCGCAGTGCTCTGGGCGAGTTGTGGCAGCGCATCGGTGAGCGCCCGAAGATTGAAGGCTTAGACCAGCATATTGCTGCTGAAGTGCTACTGCGCGCCGGTTCCCTAACGGGCTGGATTGGCAGTTCGCAGCAGATTGAAGGCGCACAGGAGACAGCAAAGAATCTCATTAGCGAGAGCATGGCCGTGTTTGAGTCATTAGGAGAGGCGGAGAAAGCTGCTGAAGCGGAGACAGACTTAGCGTATTGCTATTGGAGAGAAGGCGCATTTGAGGAAGCGCGTGTGATACTGCGGGATGTACTCAGGCGTCTTGATAATACAGAAGGTGAAGTAAAAGCCGTCGCTTTAATTCGTAGCGCCATCGTGGAACTATCAGCCAATCGGACTAATGACGCATTACGCCTTTTAACTGATGCTGCTCCTTTGATCGAGGCGAGCAGCAACCATGCCTTAAAGGGCAAATATCACGGCAATCTTGGAATCATCCTGAAGAACCTCAGCAATGATGAACAGCGCGAAGACTACCGTGACCGCGCGCTGGTCGAATGTGCCGCCTCCAGTTTTCATTTAGAGCAAGCGGGACATACACGCTACCGCGCCCGTAATGAAAACAATCTAGGCTTCCTTTACTTCAAAGCTGCAAGATTTAACGAAGCTCACGAACACTTGGATCGTGCGCGCCGACTATTCATTAGCCTTAAAGAGAGCGGCAGCGTTGCGCAGGTAGATGAGACGCGAGCACGTGCCCTGCTCGCACAGGGGCGAAATGCAGAAGCCGAGAGAATCGCCCGTTTAGCCGTCCGCACGCTCGAAAAAGGCGATGAAAGATGTGTCCTGGCAGAAGCGTTGACGACGCATGGCACAGCGCTGGCGCGGCTCGGCCACTACGAGCAGGCACGCTCGACGCTGCAACGCGCCATCGAAGTAGCTGACCAGGCAGGCAGCCTTGACCGCGCAGGACAAGCGGCACTGACAATGATTGAAGAGTTAGGTGACCACCTCACTATTGCCGAGATGCATTCCATTTATGATCGGGCGGATGACCTACTAGGTTCTTCGCCAGATCGGGCTACACTCTCACGCCTGCGCTCGTGCGCGCGACGAGTAGTGAGCGCCCAACAATCGCGCGCTCTTATCAAGCAGAGCGGAGTTGCAGAGCAGACGACTGCCTTTGTCCACGCCTCCGAGCAGACGGCATCTCTGCTGCGTGACGCCCAACGCATCGCCGCCACCTCCGCTCCCGTGCTGATAACCGGCGAGACCGGCACGGGCAAAGAACTGCTCGCACGCCTGATTCATCAGTGGAGCGGGCGCTCGGGCGAGTTTGTCGCCCTCAACTGCGGCATCCTGACCGAGACGCTGATCGAGTCTCAGCTCTTCGGCCATCGTAAAGGTAGCTTCACTGACGCCGTCGCGGATTATCCGGGCGCGGTCTCTCAGGCGCGGGGCGGAACACTCTTCTTAGACGAGATCGGGGAACTGAGCAGCGGCAATCAGAGTAAGCTTTTGCGCCTGGTCGAGCGCCACGAGGTTCATCCAATCGGAGCGCCGGAGCCGGAGCAGGTAGACGTGCGGATCGTCGCCGCCACCAACTCCAACCTCAAAGAAGAAGTAAGCGAGGTCTGTTCCGCAGCGACCTCTTCTACCGGCTGCAAACTTTTCACCTGGAGATTCCGCCGCTCAGAGAGCGCCCCGACGATATTCCCGTTCTCGCCGAGCACTTCATTAAAGAGGCTTTTGCTAGGCACGGCCAGCGGGTGACTTTCACGCCGGAAGCCATCGAGGCGATGCGAGAGTTTCGGCTCAGAGGCAACGTGCGGGAGCTGCGCGCGCTGATTGAACGCACGGTGCTGATAGCCCCGCAGGGGGCGACGATCACACGGGAGGCGGTCGAGACGCTGGTGGTGCGTCAGAAACAGACCGCTGGCTTGCTGATGTTTGGGCGGGCTGCTCGCTTGACGAGGAGGTGTTGCTGTACGAGAGGAGCCTGATTCAGATGGCGCTGAAAGCCGCGCAGGGGCAGGTCACGCAGGCCGCGCGGCTCTTGGGAATCTCACACCAGAGGCTGTCGAGCATCCTGCAAGGGCGGCATAAAGATTTAGTCACCGCCAGGACGCCGGTGAAGCGCCGCAAACGTAGCATTATTAAGCACCGGCCTTGAAATGATTCGAGCGTCGCCCTGAGATACGGTTTCAAATAATGATCAATGAAGCAGTAGATTTGGGCGATCTTAATACGTCTTATGCTATTCACAGCTGTTGTCCTCCAGCAGACGTAGATAAAGCATCGCAACTTCATTCTACGCACCTGCCAAGAGGTAACGACTTTTAAATTTCCCGGCTCAAGACTTAAGGCAACTT
>CAWKFJ010000001.1:0-94934 GCA_963848875.1 uncultured Acidobacteriota bacterium | reverse complement strand
CGCCGCGCGCAGGAGGCGCTCAACACCGCAGGCTACAACGTCGGCGTGCCCGACGGCCACGCCGGTACGCGCACCGTCTCGGCCATCCGCGGGTTCCAGGCCGACCGCGGGATTCCGATTTCGGGCAAGCTGGACGAGGCCACGCTGTCCGCGCTCGGCCTCGCGGGCGGCGTGCAGACTTCGACGCCCGCGGCGAAGCTGCCGACCCCGGCCGTCTTCCTGACCGACATCGTCAACGCGCTCGCGCCCACCTGGGACGAGGGCGGGCGCTTCGGAATCCTGGCCGCGACCAACGCCGGGCTCTATCGCACGTTCGACCCCTCGCAGGGCTGGGAGAAACTCAGCTACGGCTCTGGGCTGGATCAGCGCACGACCACCGTCTCAACCACGATGCAGAACCAGAGCACCATCTACGTCGGCACGGCCACTTCCGGCGTGCTCGTCTCGCGCGACGCAGGTCGCACCTGGCGGCAGGTTCCCGGCATCCCTGCGACCGCGCCCGTCTCGACCATCGTGCAGGACCGAAGCGCTCGGCCTACATCTACGTCGGGACGAAGCAGACGCTCTACTACTCGCACGACGGCGGCGAGCGCTGGATACGGCGTGGCGGCAACCTGCCCTACGGCGACTACGCGGCCATCCTCATCAACCCGCAGAACCCGAACGAAATTTCGTCGGCAACGCCTATCAGAACCAGGGCGGCGGCACAACGACCGCCAACAGCGGTGGCATCTACCGCTCGGCCGACGCCGGGCTGACCTGGATGCGGATTGACCCGAGCGACGTGCGCCTGCCGAGCCAGCGCATCTGGGCGCTGGCCTTCGACCGGGCAACTCCAACCGCCTCTTCGTCGGCTCGCACTCGGCGGGCGTCTACGTCGGAGAGCGAGGCGGCCGTACGGCCTCAAACAGTGATCAGTAGTCAGTGGCCGGTGGTCAGTTAAGAACAAAAGCAGGAGGCAGCCGGGTGAAATTAACCCGGCTGCCTTCGTCTTTCCGTTAACTGACCACCGACCACTGACCACTGACTACTGCTTACAGCCTTGACATGCCGTCGTTTCGGCGTGTACATTTCCGCCCTACCCGGTCAAGCGGCTGGTGATCAGAAGTCGGAGCAGAAGGGTGACTACGGGCACGACGGAAATCGAAACAATAATTAACCTCCTTTTCCTAATCTCATCGGCTCGCAATCCCCCTCACCTCAGTTCGCTAATCCGACCAAGTCACCGGAGAAACTATAGGCAAGCCGCATGGACGCGCGCGCTGCCCGCGAATCTATTGAGCGCGCGGCCGCGGGGCTAAAGAAGAGAACCGGGATGGCGCGCGAGCCTTCGTGCCGCGCTGCAACTTTGAGGAGGAGTCTGACAAATAATCCGCATGTCCACTGAAGAAACCAAGCCGGCCGACGGCGAGGTGCAAGACAACCAACCATCCACCGGCGAGGCCGCTGGCGGCGCGCCGCAACCGAACAACCAGCAGGGCGCGGGCGCGCAAGCCGCACCCGCACCCTCAAAGCCACCCACAAGGCCGAGGAGAGAGGCTCCGGCCGCCACCGCCGCCCCCGCCCCGCCATCGGACGCGCCCGCGGAGGACGAGGAGGAAGAGCCCCGCTCGGATTTCGGCGCGATGCTCGACCAGTTCGAGCAGGAGCAGGCGGGCTTTTCCAGGAAGGCGAAGTCGTGCGCGGCACTGTCGTCGGCATCACCGAGCGCGGCGTCGTCATTGATTTCGGCTACAAGTCCGAAGGCATCGTCAACCAGGCCGAGTTCATGGAGGGCGGCCAGTTGACGGTCAAGCCCGGCGACGAAGTCGAAGTGCTCGTCAAGAGCATGGAGACGAGCGAAGGCTTTCCGGTCCTCTCGCGTGCCGACGCCGTGCGGATGAAGGCCTGGGACGAACTTGAGAAGGCTTACGCCGCAGGCACGCCCGTCAAGGGCCGCATCACCGAGCGCATCAAGGGCGGCCTGCGCGTAGACATTGACGGCATCCCGGCCTTCCTGCCCGGCTCGCAGGTTGACACGCGCCCCGTGCGCAACCTCGACAGTCTGCGCAATCAGGAGATCGAGGCCAAGGTCATCAAGCTCAACCGCAAGCGCTCGAACGTCGTGCTTTCGCGCAAGGCTGTCATAGAGGAGCAGAACGCTGGCAAGAAGGGGCAGACGCTCGACCAGATAGAAGAAGACATCATCGTCGAGGGCCAGATCAAGAACCTGACCGACTACGGCGCGTTCGTTGACCTCGGCGGCATTGACGGTCTGCTTCACGTCACGGATATGTCCTGGGGACGGCTGCAAAACCCCGCCGAGCTTTTCAAGGTCGGCGACAACGTGCAGGTCAAGGTCTTGAAGTTCGACCGCGAGCGCGAGCGCGTCTGCTTGGGCTACAAGCAACTCTTGCCGGACCCGTGGAGCAGCATTGACGAGCGCTATCCCATCGGCCGGCGCCTGCGCGGCAAGGTCGCCTCAGTCGCCGATTACGGCGCGTTCATAGAGCTTGAGCCGGGCGTCGAAGGCCTGGTTCACGTTTCCGAGATGAGCTGGTCGAAGCGCGTCAAGCACCCCAGCAAGCTCGTCAATCCGGGCGACGACGTGGACGTGGAAGTCCTGAGCGTTGACCCGAAGGCGCGGCGCATCAGTCTCGGCATGAAGCAGGTGCAGGCCAACCCGTGGCAGACCTTGAAGGAACGCTACCAGATAGGCTCGCGCGTCTCGGGCCGCGTTCGCAACCTGACGGACTTCGGCGCGTTCATCGAGGTCGAGGACGGCGTTGACGGGCTCGTTCACGTCTCCGACATCTCGTGGGCCAAGCGCATCAAGCATCCCGGCGAAGTCCTGAAGAAGGGGCAGGAGATAGAGGCCGTCATCACCAGCATCGACGCCGAGAACCGCCGACTCTCGCTCTCGATCAAAGACCTTGAGCCGAACGCCTGGGAGCGCTTCGTCACGGACCACAAGCCGGGCGATGTCGTGAAGGGCAAGATCGCGCGCTTCGCCAACTTCGGGGCCTTCGTCGAGTTGGGAGATAACCTCGAAGGCTTGTGCCACATCTCGGAACTCTCTGAGGACCGCGTGGACAAGCCTGAGGACGTAGTCCAATTGGGTCAGGAGATGGACTTCAAAATCCTGCGGATTGACCCGGAGAACAAGAAGATAGGTCTCTCGGCCCGCGCCGTCACCTCGGACGAGCACGTCGTGGACACGAAGACCTATTCGACGGAGGTCAAGGGCGGCATGGCGTCCCTCAGCGAACTGGCCGATTTCTTCGGCCCGGCCTCCGGCGGCTCCCAGGCGGACGACGACAAAGACAGCGAAAAGTAATCACAACAGAAGTCAGAAGTCAGAAGTCAGGAGTCAGAAGGGAAACGGGATTTCTTCTGACTCCTGACTTCTGTTTTCTGACTCCCGCCTTTCCTTAAAATATTGGCCGCGCATAGTTTGTCTTGCGGCGGGCCGCCGTTTTCTGCTACTGTACGCTCACTTGGACCGACCTCACTTTTTTTGAGTGGGCGGAAACGCCCTTTGGCCTTTCGAGGCTTTGGGCCCTTGGTGGCCTTTGTTCTCTTGTGAAGCAGCGAGGTGATGGCATGACTAAAGCGGAACTGGTTGAAGACGTCGCGCGGGCGGCCGAACTCACCAAGAAGGACGCCGAACGGCTCGTCGAGATCGTCTTTGAGAGCATCATCGAGACACTGAATCAGGGGGAGAAAATAGAGTTGCGCGGCTTCGGCAGTTTCCGTGTGCGCGAGCGCGGCGCGCGGCGCGGCCGCAACCCCAAGACCGGCGACCCGGTCAACATCCCGGCCAAGCGTGTCCCCTACTTTAAGCCCGGCAAAGAACTCAAAGAGCTGATCAACGAAGAGGGCGCTTCCGGCGCTGCCGCGTCCGAGTCTGGCCCCACGGACGACGGCGCCCCTCCCGCCATCTGAGACGCGCGCGAGGTGAGCGCTCATGGACAGGCTGTGGAGTCCCTGGCGGTACGATTACATCAAATCCGGGTCAGCCGAAAAGAGCGGTCAGCCCTCATGCGTCTTCTGCGCGATGCTCGCGGCCGAGGGCGACGACGAGGGCAAATACATCGTCCACCGCGCCGCGCATAATTTCGTCGTCCTCAACATCTACCCCTACGTCAGCGGCCACACGATGATCGTGCCCTACGCGCACCTCGCGGAACTCGCGGCCGCGCCCAAGGAGACCACAGACGAGTTGATGGACTTGACCAAGCGTTTGCAGGCCGTGATGCGCGAGGTCTACCGCCCCGACGGCTTCAACCTCGGCATGAACCTCGGGCGCGCCGCCGGCGCTGGCGTCGCAGACCACTTCCACCTGCACATCATGCCGCGCTGGGTGGGCGACACCAACTTCATGACCACCGTCGGCGAAACCCGCGTCCACCCCGAAGACCTCGCCACCACCTACCAGAAGCTCCGCGAAAAGTTTTGAGGAACGTTACGGCGAGGCGTATAATTCCGCCATCCACCCGCCCACCCTTAACAGGAGACTGTCAAGAAGGACGGAGGAAAGAGATGAGCGAAGAGACCACACGCAAATTGCCGAGCGACGATTTGAAACTCATTCTGGCGCGCTTTGACTCCGTGGATAAGCGCTTTGATTCCGTGGATAAGCGCTTTGATTCCGTGGACGCGCGTCTTAATTCTATGGACGGGCGTCTAACTGCGCTCGAAGAGAAGGTTGACAGGCGCTTGCAGGAGACGCGCCCGATCTGGGAAAGCGTGCTTGAGCAGATGAAGGAAATGAATGCGCGGCTAACTAAGGTCGAGAACGATTACAAAGATTTCCGGCGTTTGTTCAGTTCCACCTTCTCTAGCTTGGTACGTAGTCAGGAAGACATCGTAGAACGTTTGGACAAGCTCGAAGTGCGAGAGGCTCCTAAGTAACTAATCCACCCCACCCACCCTAACGCTTCGACGCGCCGCGCGGGAGCGCCTCGTCCTCGACCTCGCCGGCCCTGTTGATCGGAATCTCCGAAGTCCTGTTGTAGCTCACGCCACGCTCCTCCGTGTCCAGCTCGGGGCGGGGAAGCTGTGCCAGCCCGCTCGTCAGCGGCGGCGGGTTGAAGCCTGGGTAGTCTATGCGCGCGTGGTAGATGGCCGTCAGTGAGGTGATGACAGCCTCGCGGATGGTCGTCAGCTCTTTCAAACTGAGGTTGCACTCGTCCAACTGCCCGTCGCTGATGATGGCGTCAACGATCTTGGTGACGATGGTGCGTATGTTTTCGGGGTTCGGCTGCGCCAGCGAGCGCGCGGCCGCCTCGCACGAGTCGGCGATCATCATGATGGCGGACTCTTTGAACTGAGGTTTCGGACCCGGATAACGAAACTCTGACTCGTCCACCTCCTCGCCCGGCGCGGCCTGCGCCTGCGCCTTGCGCAGGAAGAAGTGCAGCGTGCGCGTGCCGTGGTGCTGCGGGATGAAGTCGGAAATCTGCTTGGGCAGCCCGATCTCCTTGGCGAGCTTGAGGCCGTAGGTGACGTGGCTCGTGATGATCTTCGCGCTCTGCGTAGGCTTCAGGCGGTCGTGCGGGTTCTCGCCCGTCTGGTTCTCGACGAAGTAGTCTGGCGCGGCCGTCTTGCCTATGTCGTGGTAGAGCGCGCCGATGCGCGCGAGCAGAGGGTTGGCCCCGACGGCGCGGCACGCGTCCTCGGCCAACTGGCCGACGGCGTGCGAGTGCTGGTTCGTGCCCGGCGCGCGCAAGGCTAATTGGCCCAAAACGGGCAGGTCCGCGTTCGATAGCTCCAAGAGCTTCACGTCTGTCAGGATGCCGAACGCCGACTCGTTAATCGGTAAGCCCCCGGCCGTGAAGATCGTCGTCAGCAGGCCGCCCAGCACGCCGCAGCCCATCGTGAACAGCACGCTCTTGAAGGTCAGCGGCTGCTGCGCGTAAGCGATGATGGCGACGGCCGTCAGCGCGTTGACCCCGGCGATGAGCAGGCCCGCGACCGTGACCGATTGCCGCTCGCGGTAGCGGCCGATGCCGTAGAGCGCGGCGGTCGAGGAGATGACGGCGTAGATGGTGACGAGGATGCCCGTCGGCGCGAGCAGCCCCGCGAAGAGCGACGTGACGAGCGCCGTAATCAGCCCCAGCTTGGTGTCCACCAAAAGCGCCACGAGGAGCGTGGCCGAGGCGAAGGGGACGGCGAAGTCCCAGATGACGGGGTCGTTCAGGGGCGCGCTCATGCCGCGCGTGGCGACGCTCTCGGCCAGCGTGAAGCCGACGCGCGCGAGAATCGTCTGGACGACGACGGCCGAGCCCACGAGCGCGAACGCCTTGCGCGGCGAAAGATTCAGTGTGACGGCCGTCGAGCGGTGCTCTATGAACTTCCAGGTCAGCCAGTAGAGCGCGCCGACGAGGAAGAGCAGCCCGAAGAGTTGGTTCCACCAGCGCCGACCCTGGCGCGCGTAATCGCGCACGGCCTGCATCTGCGCCAGCATAGGCCCGTTGACCGTGTCGCCCTCGCGCGCGATGACCTGATTGCGCTTGAGCTGGACGTAGGCGGGCTCGACCTTGCCCGCGGCCCCCTCGCGCACGGCCTGCGAGGCCGCCGGGTCGTAAAAGACGCTCGGGCGTACCAGCGGCGTCAGCGCCGTCAGGAGCGCCGCCTGCTCGTCTGTCGTCCAGCCCGTGAGTTGCGAAATCCGCGAGCGCAGGCTCTTGCGCGCCTCCGAGAGCGGCGTCATGTGGCTCTGCGGCATGGTCAGGACGGACTGCGCCGTGGGGTTACGCATGTCCGCGAGCACGATGTCCTGCTTGAGGTATTCGGCGTCGCCGTCCTCGTAGATGTAGCCGTCGCTCGTCTCGCGCAGCATGCGCGTCAGCCGTTCAAGCTCTGCGGGGTCGAAGCGGTGCGCGATGATGGCCCTGGCCGCCGCGTCCGTGCCGGCGGGGCCGGTCCACCTGGGCTCCTTCCTGGCGTTGCTGTTAGCGCCGCCGGCTTGCGCGGCCTGTCTCTGCAAGTCCTCCCAGGCGGCGCGGAAGCTCTGGGCGGCGCTCTCCGCTCGCCCAGGGTCAAAGGCGAAGACGGGGCGCGTGGCCTCCCTGGCCGCCTCGCGTCGCTTCTCCGTCTCGGCCAGGTCCGGCACGCTGATGTCGGTCGGGGCGATGACGGTGCGGCGCACCACGTCGCCCTCGTAGTAGTTCTCGACCGAGACGCGCGAGTTGGCGTTGACCAGCAGGAGCGTGGTCGCGACGACGAAGAGGCCATAGAAGATGAAGAAGCGCGTGCGTGGGCGGAACCGGCTGAAGGGTCGGAAGAGGAAGCCGAGGACGGCGCTGCGCGCACGGTCCAGCGGGGAAGTGAAGCGTTGTCGGTGACGTTTCTGGCTCATCTCAACTTTGCGCGGCGTACTCGGCTTCTTCCTTGTCTTCTGGGCGCGTGACCAGATCGCGGGCTAGGATAGCGCTCGCGCGCTCCAGCATCGGGCGCAGGCTCTTTGGCTCCACGGCCGCGACGGCGACCGGCTCCGGCGCGTCCTTCTGCGCGGCCTGACGCAGGATGGACTCGACTGCCCCCGGTTCGAGCAGGTCCGACTTGTTGAAGACCGTGAGGCGCGGAATCTGATTAAAGTTCAGCTCGCCGAGGATTCTTTCGACCGACTGGAGCTGCTGCTCCCAGCGCGGGTTGGACGCGTCCACCAGATGTATGAGCAGTTTGCTGTCGCTGATCTCTTCGAGCGTGGCGCGGAAAGCGGTGAGCAAGTCCGGCGGCAGGTCGCGTATGAAGCCGACTGTGTCGTTGACGATGACCTCCTGCTCGCGCGGCAGGCGCAGGCGGCGCGAGGTCGGGTCGAGCGTGGCGAACATGCGCTGCTCGGCGTGGACCGCGCTCGAAGTAAGCGTGTTCAGCAGCGTAGACTTGCCTGCGTTTGTGTAGCCGACAATCGAGATGACGGGGAACTCGCGGCGGACGCGCTCCTTGCGCCGCTCCTGGCGGCGGAGGCTCAGGCTCTGAATCTCTTTTTCGAGCCGGTGAATGCGGTCGCGCACGCGGCGGCGGTCTGTTTCGAGTTTCGTTTCGCCGGGGCCGCGTCCGCCTATGCCGCCCGCGAGCCGCGAGAACGCGGAGTCTTGTCCGGCGATGAGGCGCGGCAGCAGGTATTTTAATTGTGCCAATTCCACCTGAATCTTGCCTTCGCGCGATTGCGCGCGCTGGGCGAAGATGTCGAGGATGAGCTGCGAGCGGTCGATCACCTTTAAGTCCGTAGCCTCCGAGAGCGAGCGCACCTGCGCCGGCGCTAGCTCGCGGTCGAAGACGATCAGGTCGGCTCCGAGTTGAAGCGCGCGCACGAGCAGTTCTTCGAGCTTGCCACGCCCAAGGACGGTGCGCGGGTCAATCGCGCTGCGGCGCTGGATGACGCTGTCGAGCACGACGACGCCGGCAGAGGTCGCCAGCTCCTGCAACTCCTGCATGGACTCCTCTGCCTCGAACACTGAGCCGGTCGTCACGCCGACGAGGATCGTGCGGTCGCGCACCTCCGCGCGGCGCGTGGCCCTGCGGTTGCGCGCCATCTCCTCTTCGAGCGAGTTGATGAGGGCCAGAAAGTCCACGTCGAGCTGCGACGGAATCTGCGGCTCTAAAAAAGCATAAGGCGCGACGGCGCGGCCGTTCGTGTCCAGCTCAGCCGCGGTCGTCGGCAGAAGATGTGCGGCCCTGACCATGCCGGGCAGCCCCGTGCGCTCGTCCACGTCGAGCGAGACCATCAGGTCTAACCTGAGGAGCGCGAGGTCCGTCAAATCGTCCTGCGTCAGCTCCTCGCCGCGCAGGTGTGTGTGGACGCCGCGCAGGCCGCGAAAGCGGTCGGCCGCGACGCGCGTGCGCTTCAGGTCAGGCCACTCTATGCGGCGCGCGTCGCCGACGACGACCGACGAGACGTAGCCCTTGCGGTCAATTAGCGCGCCGATCTGCCGGCGCGTCTCGTGTGAGAGTTCCGTCATCTGGCGGGCGAACTCCGGCGTCACGATCTGGTGCGGTGCGATGCGCCGCGAGTAGAGCTTCTCGATGCGGCGCAACTGATTCGGCTTTAACCCTTGCGTGTTCCCGTGTACGTTACTAATGGTTATCGTCTCCCATTAAAGTAACCAGCCATCAGCTCTTTAGCTGAAAACTGAGAACTGAAAAATGAAAACTGATTGAAGTTACAGAACGATTGAAGCGAGCGGTGGCGGCGGGCGTCGGACGCTGTGTGGAACCCGGTGATGTTGCTCCGCGAAATCAATTCGCTTGGTCGCTTGAGCATTGCGATAGTCCGGTCAGGCGGGCGCGGGCACGTCGCTTCTTGCGACCTCTCGCGCCGGGCAGTGGCTTGACCGGGACGGATTATAGCACAGCGCGCCCGCCTGCAAGCATCGAATCGCCGCAGGCGGCCGGCCGGCTAAATTCAGGGGCCGGAATTAGACACCCGTCCGGCCCACAGCGTATGATTGGCGGCGACCGATTGTGCGATTTACGATTCACGATTTACGGGGGCAGTGATGAGCGAAGCGGGGCGCATTGTGCGCGTCAACCCGGCGGCCGGGATTGAGGGCGGGGAGGTTGTTGTCGAGTGTTCCGACTTCGACACGGACCGCGTCAGGACTTGCGGAGCGTGGTTCGGGGAAGCGCGCGCGAGCCTGGTCGGCGCTTCCCGCCGCCGCGTCCTCGCGGTCGTCCCGGAAGGCGCGGGCGGCGAACTCGACCTGACGCTTGAAAGCGACGAGCGGCGCACGGAGCCCGCGAAATTCACGGCCGGCGTCAAGCTGGCGGGCGACCTGCACCTCGTCGCCAACCCGTCCTTCGACCCGGACGATGGCTCGCTGTTCGTGACGCGCTCGGGCTCGCGCGGCCAGGAACTCCCCGTCACACTCTTCCGCGTGGACACGGGCGGCGCGCTCTCGGACTTCTCTGGCGACATCGTCAACCCGACCGGCATCGCCTTCGACAAATCGGGCCAGATGTTCGTCACGAGCCGGATGGACGGGACGGTCTACCGCATCACGCCCTTCAAAGAGTCCGTCGCCTTCGCCAGGAACCTGGGCGTGGCGACGGGGCTCGCCTTCGACCGCGAAGGGCGCATGTACGTCGGCGACCGAACTGGCACAATTTACCGCGTCAACGGCATCGGCGAGGAGCAGCCCTGGGCACAGCTGGAGCCTTCGGTCTCGGCCTATCACCTGGCGTTCGGCCCCGACGACGCGCTCTACGTGACGGGGCCGACCGTCTCTAGCTTCGAGTCGGTGACGCGCATCGACCACAACGGCGAGGTGGGCGTCTTCTACAAGGGGCTCGGCCGCCCGCACGGGCTGGCCTTCGACCGCGAAGGCTTCCTCTACGTGGCGGCCTCGCTGCGCGGCCGGCGCGGCATCGTCCGCATCACGCCTGACGGGAGCGACGCCGAAGTTTTCGTCGCCGGCGTCAACGTCGTCGGCCTGGCCTTCAGCGCTGCGGGTGACATGGTCGTCGCCACGAACGAGGCAGTCTACAGCCTCCCACTCGGCATCCAAGGGACATTGTTGTGACGATTTTTGACTCTTCTGTGGGTGCATGTTAGTGTGATGGGCTGCTCTGGAGCGTGTGTTCGTTCTCCTTTTTAGACAATGGGCGATTTCGACATAGGACAATTCATCCTCTACATGGTGGCGCTCGTCTTCTCGCTCTCACTGCACGAGGCCGGCCACGCGTGGATGTCCAGCAGGTTTGGCGACGATCTGGCGCGCTCGCAGGGCCGCGTCTCGCTGAACCCCGTCAGCCACGTAGACCCCATCGGGACGCTGCTCTTTCCTGGAATAGCATTCTTCACAGGGGCTCCGCTCCTCGGATGGGCGCGCCCGACGCCCGTCAATCCCTTGCGCTGGCGCGACAAGCGCGTGGCGAATTTCTGGGTCTCGATTGCGGGTGTGCTCGGCAATCTGCTGATTGCCATCGTCGCCGGGATAACTATTCGCGTCCTCTACTCGCTCGGGCTTTTATTCAACCTCCAATCCGACCTGGCTATCGGCGGGGTCAAGCTGCTCACCGCCTTCTTTACTCTGAACGTCGGGCTGTTCGTCTTCAACCTGATCCCGATTCCCCCGCTCGATGGCAGCAAGATTTTAGGCAGCATCCTCCCGTCGAGTTTCGAGCCGGCTCTCGAAGCGCTGGAGCAATACGGGTTCATCCTGCTGATGATCGTCGTCTTTACCCGCGCGCTCAACCCGATCTTCAGGGTCGCGCTAAATGTCGCGGAGAGCCTGGTCTTTATTGGCACATAAGAAAGTCTGATGAAACGAATCTTCAGCGGCGCACAGCCGACCGGCGGCTTCCATTTGGGTAACTATCTAGGCGCGCTGCGGAACTGGGTCGAGTTGCAGCACGAGTACGAGAGCTTCTTCTGCGTCGTCAACCTGCACGCCATCACCAACCCGCAAGACCCGAAAGAACTGGCGGAGAAGACGCGCGAGGTCGCGCGCCTCTACCTGGCCGCGGGCATCGACCCGTTGGTCTCGACCGTCTTCATCCAGTCGGACGTGCCCGAACACGCCGAGTTGGCCTGGGTCTTGAACTGCATGACGCGCATCGGCGAACTGGATCGCATGACCCAGTTCAAGGAGAAAGGGCGCAGCAAGCAGCGGGAGAACATCGGCGTCGGCGTCTTCGACTATCCCGTCCTGATGGCCGCAGACATCCTGCTTTATCAAACGGACTTGGTGCCCGTCGGCGAGGATCAAAGACAGCATCTCGAATTGACGCGCGACCTGGCAGCGCGATTCAACCGCGACTACGGCGAGACGTTCCGCGTCCCAGACCCGTTCATCCCGAAGGTCGGCGCGCGCATCATGTCTTTGAGCGATCCCACGAAGAAGATGGCGAAGTCGGACGAGAACCCGAACGGGAGCATCGCGCTGCTGGACGACGCCGACACCATCAGGCGCAAGCTCAAACGCGCCGTTACCGATTCTGGCACAGAAATACGCTTTGACGAGTCGCGCCCCGCGGTCACGAATCTGCTGACCATCTACAGGATTCTGACGCGCCAATCGCCCGAAGAGATCGAAAGTCATTTCGCGGGCCGCGGCTACGCGCAGTTGAAGGGCGAACTGGCCGAACTGGTGGTAGAATTCCTGCGGCCTTTTCAGGAGCGCGTGCGCGGCATCTCGGACGAAGAACTCGACCGCATCCTCGAAATGGGCCGCGAGCGCGCGAGCCGCGTGGCGCGCCCCACGATGGAAGAGGTCAAGAAGCGGCTCGGCCTACACGGCGCGCACAGCGCCGGAAGTTGAGACGGGAGGGATGATGGAAGAAACGGCGGAGACATTGACTCCGGCTCAACAGCCCGCGGCTGCGACGACGATCAGCGTCGCGGGCGCGCGCCCTGAAATCATGGCCGGCGTGGGCGACGAGCTGAAGCTCGTCATGGGAGAGTTCACGGGGCCGCTCGACCTGCTGCTCTACCTGATCCGGCAGGAGCAGGTGGACATCTACGACATCCCTGTCGCGCGGATTACGAACGAGTATCTGCGCTACCTACAGTTGATGCAGGAGCTGGACATCGCCGTCGCCGGCGATTTTTTAGTGATGGCGGCGACGCTGATTGAGATTAAGTCGCGCATGCTTTTGCCGCGCGACCCGCTGGCGGACGCCGCGGCCGAGGAGTTGATCGACCCGCGCTCGGAGCTGGTCAACCAACTCCTTGAGCACCAGAAGTACAAGGCGGCTGCGCAGATGCTCTGGTCGCGCGCGACCGTGGAGCAGGCCGTCTTCACGCGCGGCGAGCTTGAGACGGACAAACAGAACCCGGAGGTGGCGGTCGGACTCTTCGACCTCCTCAAAGTTTTCCAGCAGATACTCGCGCGCCACAAAGAAGAAGTCTTGATGGAGATCGAGCGCGAGGAAATCTCTATGGCGGAGATGCTGGAACGCCTACGCAATATGGTGCTCTCGGCGGGCGAGCTGAACCTGCGCAAATTCTTCGAGCGCGCCAGCTCGCGGCGCGAGCTGGTGCTCGCCTTCCTCTCCGTCCTGGAACTGGTTCGCACGACCGAAATCTCACTGATTCAGCAGGAAACCTTCGGCGAAATCATCGCGCGCGCCGGCGCATAGAAAATTATGAACGAAGAAATCAAAGACGAACCTTTAGACGAAGTGAGCGAAACGACCGAGACGCTTGAGGCCGACACGTTCTTCGACGCCGGGGAGGATGATGTCATCATCCACGACGCGGACGCCGAGGACCGTTTGGAAGAGGCGCTGCTTCAGCGCGCGGCCGCAGGCGAAGAGGCCGCGCCGGCGGAAGAGACGGACGATCCGCACGGCGTACGCAGCATGGCCGAGATGATGGCGATCATCGAAGCTCTCATCTTCGTTTCCGAGGAGCCTCTGAGCGTCAAGGCGCTCGCGGACGTGCTCAAGGAGGACCGCGGCTGGATTGAGACGGCGCTCGAAGCGCTCGCCGAAGAGTTCAACGCGCGCAACGGCGGCTTGCACCTGCGCGAGGTCGCGGGCGGCTGGCAGTTCGCCACGCGCCCAGAGCATCACGAGCACGTCCGTGCGTTTCTCAAGTCGCGCCCCTCCGCGAAGCTCTCGCTCGCGTCGCTCGAAACGCTCGCCGTCATCGCCTACAAGCAGCCGATTACTGTGCCAGAAATCCTTGACATCCGCGGCGTGCAGTCGCCCTCGGCCATCAAGACGCTGCTCGACAAGCGGCTCATCAAAGCCTGCGGCCGCAAGGAGACCGTCGGGCGGCCCATGATGTACGGCACCTCGAAAGAGTTCCTCCTCCAGTTCGGCCTCAAAGACCTGTCCGAGCTGCCGAGCATCGAAGACTTCGAGGACTTGGCAGGAGGAACGACGTAAGCGCTTGATAAAATTAACCAGGACTTCAAGCCGCGAGTAAGGCGCTATGGTTGAGATGGCTAAAATAAGGCTCTTAAGTCAACGCATCGCGCGTGAGTTTCGGCCTGAGCGCATCATTTTGTTTGGATCGTATGCCTACGGCACGCCAAATGATGATAGCGACGTTGACCTTCTCGTCATTCTCCCCTTCGACGGGAAGCCGACACGTAAAGCCCTGGAGATTCTGAATAAAACACAGCCCAGAATTTCATTGGACTTGCTTGTCCGCACACCGGAGCAGGTAAAGGAGAGACTCGATAATCAAGATTGGTTTATATCGGAAATACTCGAAAAGGGCATTATCTTATATGAATCCAATCACAAATGAGTGGGTGAACAAGGCGGAAGGTGACTTTGCCACCGCACGGCGAGAACTGGAAGTGCCTGACAATCCCAATTATGATGCTGTCTGCTTCCATGCGCAGCAGTGCATAGAAAAATATTTGAAAGCACGGTTGCAGGAATCTGGCGTCCCGTTTGGGAAAACTCACGATCTTTCAACCCTGCTCGATCTCATCCTGCCCACTGAAACAACCTGGGATACTCTACGCGCAGACTTGCAAGCCTTAACCGTCTTCGCTGTTACATATCGTTATCCTGGAGACTCCGCAGATGAGACCGATGCTCGCGAGGCAGTTGAACGATGTGAAAAGGTGCGCGGTATTATGCGTTCGTCCCTTGGCTTGCCGGCTTAGCGGCGATACGTGACGGATTTCATTGGAACAAAGATTACAAAAGTTAATCGCCGCCGCAGGGCTAGCCTCGCGCCGGCACGCCGAGGAGATGATCGCGGCGGGCCTGGTGACGGTCAATGGCCAGGTGGTCACCGAGCCTGGCACAAAAGCGGACCCCGCGCGTGACCACATTAAGGTGCGCGGGAAGCTGATTAATCCGCTCTTGCTCGCGCGAGAGAAGGTCTACGTCCTCTTGAACAAGCCGCGCGGCTACCTGACGAGCCTCGCGGACCCGGAGGGGCGGCCCCTTGTCACGGAGCTGCTGCCGAAATCGCTCGGCCGGCTTCATCCCGTCGGCCGCCTCGACTTCAACACAGAGGGGTTGCTGCTGCTGACCAACGACGGCGAGTTCACGAACTACGTCACGGCGGCGCGCAACCGCGTGGCGAAGGTTTACGAGGTCAAGGTCAAGGGCGTGCCGCCCGAGGCAGCCATCGAGCGCCTGCGCCGCGGGATAGTCCTGGAGGACGGCGTCCGCACGGCCCCGGCCGAGATCGCCAGGATTGAAGAGAGCGCGACCAACGCGTGGTTCGAGGTCGTGCTGCACGAGGGGCGCAACCAGCAAATCCGTAAGATGTTCGACGCCGTGGGCCATTCTGTGCTGAAGCTGCGTCGCGTGCAGATCGGCACGCTCCGCGACGAGCGCCTCGCGCCGAAGCAGTGGCGTCTGCTCGCGCCTGCCGAGGTCGCGCGCCTGACGAGCAAAGGGCGGCGGAAAAAGAGGCCGCAGGCGAAGGCCAAAGAGCGCGGCGCGGGTAACAGCGGGCGGCGCGACTAGGGTAGAATAAGGACCGAAACCCCAGCACTTTTATTTGAGGCTTTATTTATGGAATTCGAGCTGAACGAAGAGCAACAGCAAGTGAAGATGAGCGTGCGCGAGTTTGCCGAGGCGGAGATCGCGCCGCACGTCATGGAGTGGGACGAGTTGCAGCACTTCCCTATAGAGCTTTGGCCCAAACTGGCGGAACTGGGGCTGACCGGCGTCATCTTCCCGGAGGAGTACGGCGGGGCGGGGATGGGTTACGTCGAGTACGCGACGATTATCGAAGAGTTGTCGCGTGTGGACGGCTCGGTCGGCATCTCGGTCGCGGCGCACAATTCGCTCTGCTCGAACCACATCTACACGTACGGGTCCGAGGAGCAGAAGCAGAAATATCTTGTGCCATTGGCACAGGGAAAACATTTAGGCGCGTGGGGCCTGACGGAGCCGGGCGCTGGCTCGGACGCTTCGGGCACGCGTACGACCGCCGTCCGGCAGAATGGCGGCTACGTCGTCAACGGCGCGAAGAATTTCATCACGCACGCGATTCACGCAGACACCTGCGTGGCGATGGCCGTCACCGACCGCTCGCAGCGGAGCAAGGGCATCTCGGCCTTCATCTTCGAGAAGGGGATGAAGGGGTTCGCGCCGTCGAAGAAGGAGAACAAGCTCGGCCTGCGCGCGTCCGAGACGGCGAGCGTCGTTTTCGAGGACTGCCACGTCACGGAAGGGAACCTGCTCGGCGAGGAGGGCATGGGCTTCGTTAACTCGATGCAGATCCTGGACGGCGGGCGCATCTCGATTGCCGCGCTCGCGGTCGGCATCGCGCAGGGCGCTTACGAGTCGGCTGTGCGCTACTCAAAGGAGCGCGAGCAGTTCGGCAAGCCCATCTCCGAGTTCCAGGCCATACAGTTCAAGCTGGCCGACATGGCCGTGTCGATTGAGGCCGCGCGCCTCCTGATGTACCGCGCCGCGTACCTTAAGGATATCGGCAAGAAGACGACGAAAGAGTCTTCGATGGCGAAGCTCTACGCCTCGGAGGTGAGCGTGCGCGTCTGCGAGGAGGCGATCCAGATTCACGGCGGCTACGGCTACACCAAAGACTATCCGCCCGAGAAATACTGGCGCGACTCCAAGCTCTGCACCATCGGCGAGGGCACGTCCGAAATCCAACGCATCATCATCGCGCGCGAGCTGTTGAAGCAGTGACGAGTGACAAGTGACGAGTAAAACCGTCTTGCTTGCCACTTATCACTCGTCACCTGTCACTGGTTTATGTCGAGTCCCACACTGATAGAGCGTCTGGAGGCGGGCGATGCGCGTGCGGTGGCGCGTGCGATCTCGAAGGTTGAGGACGGGGCTGAGGGCGCGGGCGAGTTGATGAAGGCCGTGTTCGCGCGGACCGGGCGCGCGACGGTGGTGGGGATTACGGGCGCGCCTGGCGCCGGAAAGTCTTCGCTCGTTGACAAGCTGGCGCTGGAATACAGGCGGCGCGGGGAGCGCGTCGGCGTCGTGGCCGTTGACCCGTCGAGCCCGTTCTCGGGTGGGGCCATCCTGGGCGACCGCATACGCATGCAGACGCTCGGCCTGGACCCAGGCGTCTTCATCCGCTCGATGGCGACGCGCGGCAACTTGGGCGGGCTGGCGCGCGCGACCGTGGACGCGGTGGCGATTTTGGACGCGGCGGGCTACGGCCGCATCATCGTCGAGACGGTCGGCGTCGGGCAGGACGAGGTTGAGATAGTGAAGGCGGCGGACGTTTCCGTCGTCGTGCTCGTGCCAGGCATGGGCGACGACATACAGGCCATCAAGGCCGGCATCATGGAGATCGGCGACGTCTTCGTCATCAACAAGGCCGACCGCGAAGGCGTCCTCAGGACGGAGAAAGAGTTGGAGGCGCTGCTCTCGCTCGCCATGCGGCCGGACGCCTGGCAGCCGCCAATCGTCAAGACGATTGCGACCGAAGGCAAAGGGGTCACGGACCTGTTGGAGGCCGTCGAGCGTTACCGTGAGTTTCAGCAGAAGGCCGGGGCCAGCCTGGAGCGGCGCGAAGCGGTCGCGCGCTGGCGCATCCTGGAACTCCTGCGCGAGCAACTTCTCGCGCGAACCTTGAGCGGCGACGGCGCGTCTGCGCGGCTCGACTCGCTCGCCGCCGAAGTCGCCGCCAAGCGCCGCGACCCTTACTCGGCCGTGGAAGAAATTATGAAAGCGGCGAGCAAGCAGCAGTAATTCATTGATGTCCCGCAGGGACAGTTGAAAATAGCCCAGCACTTCAGTGCTGGGAAATAGTGCCAAAAACATTTGAGTCCCGTAAGGACGACCGAATGTTTCTATCGTCCCTACGGGACTCGATATATTTTACGAACCCCTACCCAGCACTGAAGTGCTGGGCTATTGTCAGTCGCCCCTGACGGGGCTTAAGACTTTCATAGGGATTCTGACTCCTGCTTTATGAAGATTGAGCATATAGGCATCGCCACGCGGGCGCTCGACGAGGCGCTGGGGTTCTGGCGCGACGCGCTGGGGCTTGAGGTGACGCACACGGAAGTTGTTGAGGACCAGAAGGTGCGCGTCGCGATGCTGCCCGTGGGCGAGCCGCGCATAGAGCTGTTGGAGCCGACCGCAGACGACTCGCCGGTGGCGAAGTTTTTGGAGAAGCGCGGCGCGGGCATTCATCACGTCGCCGTGCGCGTTGACGACATTCGCGTCGCACTCGCGCGGCTCAAGGAGAGCGGCGCGAGGCTGATTGACGAGGCCCCACGCGTTGGCGCGAACAACTGCCTCGTCGCGTTCGTCCACCCGTCGTCGGCCGGCGGGGTGTTGTTGGAGTTGGTAGAGCATACTGATTCTGTAATGGTTGATTGACCGCCTTAAAGTGCGGTTCGTGATAAGGAGATAAGAATGAGCGTTTGTCATCAATGTGGAACTACTTTGGAGGAAGGGCAGCGCCTCTGCCCGGAGTGCGGGGCGGATAATTCGGAGGCGGCGACGCCGACCAGGCAGGTGTTGGTGAATGAAACGGCTGCGCTGAAGACCGAGGCGGGGCAGGCCGCGAAAAGCAAGTCAGCCTCTACAGCCCCGAAGGCGCGTAAGGCTGCGCAGTCGAAGAACACGGGCATGAGCGCGACGGCGAAGGCGCTGATCGTGGCGGGGGTCGCCGTCCTGTTCGCGGGCGCGCTGGTCGTGTGGCAGGTGAGGGCTGGCCGCAGCGCCGGCACCAACCTGTCGGCCGAAGACATGGCGACCATCGTCGATAGCTTCCCGCCGCAGATGCGCGCGCAGATGGCCTCCGACAAGGAGGCGCGCAAGGACTTCGCGGTCAACGTGCGCCAGATGCTCGCACTGGCCGAGGCGGCCAGGGCCGAAAAGTTCGACGAGCGCCCCGAGATGAAGCGGCAGTTGTCGCTCGCCCGCTCGCTCGTCATAGGGCAGACCTACCTGGAAGAGCAGCGCACGAAGGCGCCCACGAACCCTGGGGCCTCCGCCATCCCGCAAGCTGAGGTTGACGCCTTCCTGAAGGAGCCAGGCCAGGAGCAGCGGTTCGAGGAGTTCGTCACGGACGCGAAGGCGCGCAACCCGCAGGCCGCGAACCTGCCCGACGAGCAGAAGAATCAGCTCAAGCAGCAGTGGGCGCAGATCATGGTCGCCGAGAAGAAGGGCACGCAGGCGGGCCTGGACAAGAGCCGCAAGGTCGAGCTTCAAATCATGTTGCAGGAGGCGCGCGCGCTGGCCGAAACATACGCCAAGGAGAAGCTGGTCGAGCGCGTCAAGGCGACCGACGCGGAGATTGACGAGTACATCAAGAATCACCCGGAGCTTGACCCTGCGAAGGCTAAGACGCAGGCCGAGGAGATTCTGAAGCGCGCGCGCGGGGGCGAGGACTTCAAGAAACTCGCCAGCGAGTACACGACCGAGCCCGGCGGCAAGGAGCGCGAGGGCGACCTGGGCTGGTTCGGCCGCGGGCAGATGGTCAAGCCGTTCGAGGACGCGGCCTTCGCCCTCCAGGCGGGCCAGATCAGCGACGTTATCGAGACAGACTTCGGCTTCCACATCATCAAGGTCGAGGAACGCGGCACGAAGCCCGGCCCGGACGGTAAGCCCGAGGAGCAGGTTCACGCCCGCCACATTCTCTTCTCCAACAAGGCCGCGGACCCATCCAATCCGTTTGCCGGCCCGCAGTCGCCGCGCGACCAGGCCAAGGCGGCCATCGAGAAAGAGAAGCAGAAGAAGGTCATCGATGAGATCGTCCAGAAGTCGCACGTGACAGTCGCCGAGGACTTCACCGTCAAGGCCCCAGAGGCTCCGCAGGGGCTGCCGCCGGGGATGGAAGTCGGGCCGCCGGAGATGGATCAGCCGACTGCGCCACCCGCCGGAGGCGCGCAGAAGTAGGCCGCCGCGTATGCGTTTCGGCGACTACCGAGTGCTGGTCGTGCCCGACGCGGAGTTCCGCCTGGACGGCGGGGCCATGTTCGGCGTCGTGCCGCGCTCTCTCTGGTCGCGCGTGTGCCCGCCAGACGCCGAGAACCGCGTCCGCCTCAACATGAACTGCCTCTTCGTCGAGACCGAGACGGAGCGCATTCTCATAGAGACGGGCGCGGGCGACAAGTGGACGCCGAAGCAGGAAGCCATCTACGGCTTCAGTCGTGAGCGCTCGCTGGCGGAGAGTCTACGCGCCGTCGCGGGCGTTCGGGCCGAAGAGGTCACCATCGTCGTCAACACGCACCTGCACTTCGACCACGCGGGCGGCAACACCACGCGCGACGCCTCCGGGCGAATCGTCCCCGTGTTCCCGAACGCGCGCTACTTCGTTTCACGAGCAGAGTATGAGCACGCCGAGAGCCCGCACGAGCGCGACCGCGCCAGCTACCTGCCGGAGAACTGGCGCGCACTCAGGGAATCGGGCCAGCTCGAATTGAAGGACGCGGACTACGAGGTCGCGCCGGGGCTGCGGATGGAGACGGTCGCGGGCCACTCGCGCACGATGCAGTGCGTGCGGCTGGAGCGCGGGGGCCGCACGCTCTACGGCTTCGCGGACCTCGTCCCGACGCGCGCCCACGTCCCCTTCGCCTGGATCATGGGCTACGACCTCTATCCCGTGGAGACGCTCGAAGCCAAGAAGCGGCTCTTGCCGCAAGCCGCACGCGAAGACTGGCTCTGCCTCTTCTACCACGACCCCGAAGCGCCACTCTGCCGCGTCGTCGAAGAGGACGGCAAGCTGCGCGCGGTTGGTTTTGAAGAGGCGCAGGACGGATTTATTCCGGGCGAGTGAGATGATTCGGTACGAGCTTATTATCTACTGGAGCGACGCGGACGGGGCGTACATCGTTGAGGCGCCTGAATTAGCTGGTTGCATGGCAGACGGCGCGACCTATCAAGAAGCGATAGCTAACGCAGAAGTCATCATCAACGAATGGATTGAAACGGCGCGGGAACTGGGCCGTCCGATTCCCGAACCGAAAGGGCGGTTAATCTACGCATGACGACAGCACAGATCGGAATCATCGGCGGGAGCGGCCTCTACCAGATGCCGGAGTTGAAGGACGTAGAAGAGGTCAGGGTCGAGACGCCTTTCGGCAGCCCGTCGGACGCGTTCATCGTCGGCACGCTCGAAGGGGTCCGCGTGGCGTTTCTGCCACGGCACGGGAGCGGGCACCGCTACACGCCGACCAACCTCCCGTTCCGCGCGAACATCTACGGGATGAAGCTGCTTGGGGTCGAGCGGATTCTGTCGGCCTCAGCCGTGGGCTCTTTACAGGAACAGTACGCGCCGCTCGACATGGTCATCCCGGACCAGTTCTTCGACCGCACGCGCGCGCGCGCGCACGAGTCAACCTTCTTCGGCGACGGCATCGTCGCGCACCTCACGTTCGCGCACCCCGTGTGTGCTGAGCTGGGTGACGTGCTCGAAGCGGCGTGCGGCGCGGCCGACGTTAAAACGCACCGCGGCGGGACGTACCTGTGCATGGAAGGCCCCGCCTTCTCGACCGTGGCCGAGTCGAACGTCTACCGTATGTGGGGCATGGACGTGATAGGGATGACGAATCTTCAGGAGGCGAAGCTGGCGCGCGAGGCCGAAATCTGTTACGCCACGCTCGCGCTCGTCACGGACTACGACTGCTGGCACCCGGAGCACGACGCCGTCTCGGTCGGGACCGTGGTCGAGTACCTGAACAAGAACGTGAGCAACGCGCAGATCATCATGCGTGAGGCCGTTAAGCAGTTGGCCGCGAGGCCGCGCGCCTGCGGTTGCGGCTCGGCCCTCAAGGACGCCATCTTCACCGACCCGGACCTCTGGCCCGACGCGACGAAGAAGAAGCTTGAGGCAATCATCGGGAAGTACGGTAAGAAATGATCGGAGGTCTTATGAAGAAAATAGCATTGATAATCGGTCTGTGCGCGGCCGCGCTTGTTTGCGCGGGGGCTGAGGCGCGGGCGCAGGGCGGGGCGAGCCGCGGGCCTGACCCTGCGACGATGCGCGACGCGGACATGGAGAAGGATTCGCTGCACAACCTTGAGGTCGCGCGGCAGTATTTCAAGCTGAAGAAGGCTTACTTCGCCTCGCTCCAGCGCGCCGAGGAGATCATCGCCGGCAACCCCAACTTCGCCAGGATCGACGAGGCGCTCTACTACGCGGGCATGAGCAACTTCTATCTGTCCAGGAACCAGGGCAAGCAGAAGGTCGAGTCCATCCCCGAGAAGCGTCGCATGACGCCCGAAAAATACCGCGAGGAGGCGCGCAATTACCTCTCGCAGCTCGTCAACGATCATCCCGACAGCGACTTCAACAAGCAGGCGCAAGACGCCCTGCGCGAGCTGGGCGGACCCTTACCAAAACAATAGAAGTCAGGAGTCAGAAGTCAGGAGTCAGAAGAATAGCTGTGAAAGCGGTCCTCCGCTTTATCCATTCTGACTTCTGTTTTCTGACTCCTGACTCCTTTCAGGAGAACATATGTCATTGTTAGTAGTCGGGTCGGTGGCGTTCGACGCCGTGGAGACGCCCTTCGGCAAGCGCGATAAGATACTGGGCGGCTCGGCGGCGCACTTCTCCATCTCGGCCAGCTTTTTCACAAACGTCCGCGTGGTCGCGGTCGTCGGCGGCGACTTCACGCGCGAGGAGGAGCAGGTCTTCGAGCGCCACAACATCAACCTGGATGATTTGGAGCGCATCCCAGAGGGCAAGAGCTTCTTCTGGAGCGGGCGCTACGATTTCGATTTGAATACGGCGCATACAGTGGACACGCAGTTGAACGTCTTCGCCGACTTCAAGCCGAAAATTTCAGAGGCCGCTAAACAGGCGCGCCTCGTCTTCCTCGGCAACATCCAGCCGGACTTGCAGCGCGGGGTGCGCGAGCAGTTGTCGGGCGCAGAGCTAATCGCGCTCGACACCATGAACTACTGGATTTCGAGCGTCCCCGAAGAGGTCAAGGCGGCGGTCAGCGGCGTCAACGTCGTCATCATCAACGACGCGGAGACGCGGCAACTGGCGGGCGAGCCGAATTTGATTAAAGCCGCGCGTAAGATTCTCTCTTGGGGGCCGCGCGCGCTGATCGTCAAGCGCGGCGAGTACGGCGCGGCGCTCTTCACGCCCGAAACCTACTTCGCTATCCCGGCCTACCCGCTCGAAGGCGTCTTCGACCCGACGGGCGCGGGCGACACCTTCGCCGGCGGCTTCATGGGTTACATGGCGAGCCAGGAGACCTTGGACGAGGCGGCGATGCGGCGCGCGATGATCTTCGGCTCCGTGATGGCCTCCTTCAACGTCGAGGAGTTCGGGACCGAACGCGTCCAGCGCCTGACGCACGACGAGATTAACGAGCGCTTCCGCGCCTTCAGGCGGATGACACACTTCGAGGAAATCCCCTTCGAGCGCGCCGTCCAGGCTGCGCGGTAAATGCGGTTTCAGGTTTGAAGTTTCGGGTGTTAGGTCTTAGACTAACCTGCAACTTTGAACCTGAAACTTTTTTATGGGGGAATCTATGTTCTGCCCTGTTTGCGAGTCTGAGTACGAGGCGGGCGTGACGAACTGTCCGGACGACAACAGCGAGCTGGTCGAGCGGCTGACGCCCGAGAACAAGCTGCACGACGACTCTGAAGCCCGCTTCGTGAATCTGCACAACTTCGGCTCCCCAGCGGAGGCCGAGATGGTTAACGACCTGCTCCAACAGAACGACATCCGCTCGGCCGTCCAGGCCGGCGGCCAGGACGTCTTCTCGCCGCTGCTGGCCTCGACCGCCGGCGCGATGGTGCTCGTGGACGAGCGCGACCTGGACCGCGCCCAGGAACTCTACAACGCCTACTTCGGCACAGACACCACCCCGCTCACCGGCACGACGATGGAAGAAGACGCGGAAGAGCAATGATGAACGATGAATGCGGAATGATGAATTAAAGACGTTTTCTTAATTCATCATTCCGCATTCCGCATTCCGCATTGAATTTTATGGAGACGACAGACGCCATCGTGGTGTTGATGACGGCGGGGAGCCGCGAGGAGGCGGCGCGGCTGGCGGACATTCTTGTCGTCGCGCGGCTGGCGGCCTGCGTGCAGATTCTCCCGGAGATGGAGTCTGTCTATCACTGGGAGGGGAAGGTCGAGCGCGCGCCAGAGATTCTGCTGCTGGCCAAGACCACCGGGGCCAATTTCGCGGCGCTCGAAGCCCTCGTCCGCTCGCTTCACAGCTACGAGACGCCCGAAATCATAGCCTTGCCCATCACGGCCGCCTCCGCGCCCTACCTGGAATGGCTGACCTCCAACGTCATCCCCCAGAGCAAAGCCGCCGATCAGCCGTAGCCGCAGGCGGTACTGACTGCACCCTGAAGGAGGTCAGACGGATGCGCTGCTCGACCCTGCTCGTTACGGCCATGTGTCTCTCGGCGCTGGCCGGCTGCACGCCCAATCAAAATGGCCCATCGGGCCAGAATTCCAATCAGCAGATGAGCCAGAACCCATACCAGCCGACGCCCTACGTCAAGCTCAAGCACCCGGAGTGGACGAAGAACGCGACCATCTACCAGATCAACACGCGTCAGTTCACACCGGAGGGCACCTTCCGCGCGGCGGAGAAACACTTGCCCAAGCTGAAGGAACTGGGCGCGGACATCCTGTGGCTGATGCCGATTCACAAGATCGGCGAGAAGAACCGCAAGGGCACGCTGGGCAGCCCCTACTCGGTCAAAGACTATTACAGCGTCAACCCGGAGTTCGGCACGCTCGAAGACCTCAAGCATTTCGTGGCGGCCGCGCACGAGCAGGGCATGCGCGTCATCCTCGACTGGGTCGCCAACCATACGGCGTGGGACAACAATCTCGTCACCGAACACCCGGAGTGGTACGAGCGCGACTACAAGGGCGACTTTCGGCCGACGCCCTGGTGGGACTGGTCGGACATCATAGACCTGGACTACAGCCACGAGGGGCTTCGCAGGTACATGACGGACGCGCTGAAGTATTGGGTCCGCGAGGCTGACGTGGACGGCTACCGCTGCGACGTGGCTGGTTTTGTGCCAGTTGATTTCTGGAACAACGCGCGCCGGGAACTGGACGCCATCAAACCCGTCTTCATGCTGGCCGAGTGGGAGTCAAGAGACCTGCACGCCGAAGCCTTCGACATGACCTATGCGTGGAGCTGGTACGACGCGGTGCGCGACATCGCGCAGGGGAAGAAGACGGACCTGAGCGGCCTCTTCGTCTACTACTCCTGGAACGAGAGTTCGTACCCGGCCGAAAGTATGCGGATGACTTTCGTCAGCAACCACGACAAGAACTCTTGGGAGGGGACGGAATTCGAGCAGTTCGGCAAGGGGCTGGAGCCTGCGATGGTGCTCTCGGCCGTGGGCGAAGGGATGCCGCTCGTCTATAACGGGCAGGAGGCGGGCAACACCAAGCGGCTCCTCTTTTTCGAGAAAGACCCCATCGTCTGGCGGGAGCACCCGAACGGCGAGCTTTATAAAAGATTGTTCGCCCTGAAGAAGAAGAACACGGCGCTGTGGAACGCGCAGTGGGGCGCGAGGATGATTCTGGTTCCTAACAGCTTCCCCACGAGAGTGTTCAGCTTTGTCCGCCGCAACGAGAAGGACAAGGTTTTCGTCGTGCTTAATTTCTCAGGCCGGCCGGAGAAGGTGACCTTCAAGGAGAACCTGTACCACGGGAAATACAGGGACTACTTCGGCGG
Source organism: uncultured Acidobacteriota bacterium (assembly GCA_963848875.1). Taxonomy (GTDB): domain Bacteria; phylum Acidobacteriota; class Blastocatellia; order Pyrinomonadales; family Pyrinomonadaceae; genus QHXM01. The sequence goes on along the minus strand of CAWKFJ010000001.1, from coordinate 69,408 downwards.
CGAGACAATCGAGCTGGACGGCGCGACACAGTTGGAATTAAAGCCGTGGGGCTACAGGATTTTCGTCCAGTAAATTAATAATCGTCGGCTACGGTCTTGTCCATCTTGCGGAGCGAGTCCTGGCTGCGGACGACGATGTCAACGACCTCGGCGGGCGAGTCTGTGAGGTGTAAGAGCCGCAGGTCGTCGGCGTTGATCTTGCCGTCGGCGAGCATCACCTCTTCGACCCACTTGACCATCCCGCCCCAGTAAGCCGAGCCGAACAGGACGACGGGGAAGTTCTTGATCTTGCGCGTCTGGATGAGCGTCAGCGCCTCGAACAGTTCGTCTAGCGTGCCGAAGCCGCCGGGGAAGATGATGAACGCCGTGCTGTATTTGACGAACATCGTCTTGCGGACGAAGAAGTATTTGAAGGTGAGCGAGCGCGTCACGTAGTCGTTGCCCTTCTGCTCGAAGGGCAGCTCAATGTTGCAGCCGATGGAGACGCCGCCCGCCTCGAACGCGCCGCGGTTGGCCGCCTCCATGATGCCTGGGCCGCCGCCAGTGATGACGGCGAAGCCCGCGCGCACGAGGAGCGCCGCAGTCTCCTGCGCCGACTTGTACTGCTCGTGATCGGGTTTGACGCGCGCCGACCCGAAGATCGAGACGCCGCGCGTGACGGTCGCCAACTCGTCGAAGCCCTCCACGAACTCGCCCATGATGCGGAACACGCGCCACGTGTCCGTGTGCGTGAACTCATCCTGCTTCGGCGTCTCAAGAAGCTGCTCGTCCTGCGTGACGATGGGACTCTGGTTATTCTCAGTCTCAGCCATAAGAAAAGCAATGCGGAATGCGGAGTGATGAATGATGAATAATAAGGCGTTTGTCTTTTAATTCATTATTCATCATTCCGCATTCATCATTTCCGTTATACCGCCATGATGTTGTAGCCGCAGTCCACGTGTATGACTTCGCCGGTGATGCCGGAGGAGAGTGGGCTGCACAGGAAGAGGGCGCAGTTGCCGACCTCGCGGGCCTCTACGTTGCGGCCTAAGGGCGAGCGCTCGGCGTGGTGCTTGAGCATCGTCCCCATGTTCGAGACGCCGCGCGCCGAGAGCGTATTGAGCGGCCCGGCGCTGATGGTGTTGACGCGTATGTTGCGCTTGCCCAGGTCGTGAGCCAGATAACGCGTGCTCGCTTCGAGCGCGGCCTTCGCCACGCCCATCACGTTGTAGTTCGGCACGACCTTCTCCGCACCGTAGTAAGTCATAGAGACGATGCTGCCGCCGTCGGTCATCAGCGGCACGGCCGCGTGCGCGAGTGAGGTCAGCGAGTAGGCGCTGACTTCGAGCGCCGTCAGGAAACCGTCGCGCGTGGTGTCCACGAACGCCCCCTCCAACTCCTCCTTCGGGGCGTAAGCGACGCTGTGGATGAGGAAGTCGAGACGCCCGAACTTTTCGCCCACGTGGCGGAAGGTCTCCTGGACTTCCTCAGACTTCGTCACGTCGCAGGGCAGGACGAGCGCGCCCGCCATGTCGCGCGTCAGGCTCTCGACGTTCTCCTTCAGGCGCTCGCCCTGATAGGTGAAGGCCAGCCGCGCGCCGGCCTCACTTAAAGCCTGGGCGGTCGCCCACGCGATTGACCGCTTGTTGGCGACGCCGAAGATGATGCCGAATTTGTTCTCAAGCATGGGGAAACTCCGTGGTTGTCAGTGGTCAGTGGTCGGTGGCCAGTGGTCAGTTAAAAGAAGAACGGTTTTGTCTTTAACTGACCACTGACCACTGACCACTGACTACTGCTCTAAAATTAGTTTCTGCTCCTGTTCGTTCCAGCGCCAGAGGTCGCGGCCGCTTGAGAGGTGAACGCCGCCGAGCCAGGCGTCTATCCCGTTGGACTTGAGGAAATCGTCGCGCCCAGATCGCACGGCCTCGCCGAACGGGGTCAGCTTGAAGGCGCTCGCGGCGAACTCCCGCGCCTCGTCTGCGCCCGCGCCAAAGCGTTCGAGCAGCGGGCGGCGGGCTTCGGCGAGACGCTTCAGGTCGTTCCAGAACTGCGCGTCGCCGAGGCCGTAGGCCGCCCCGGCGCGCCCGAAGGTCTGGAAGAGCGAGGGGAACTCCGCGTGCCCGCTCTCTATGAGTTCGAGCGCAAGGTTCTCGACGCGGCCGAGGCCGTTGCGCGTCGAAGGGAAGCGGGCCAGGTGCAGCAGCAGCGCGTCTCGCAGGTAAGGCAGGGCGGACGTGTCGCCGGCGAGGAGTTCTTCGATGGCGCGCGGGTCGGGCGAAGAGTAGGCCCGCCAAGCTTCGGCCCCGAGGCTCAATTCAGCCGCTGTCACTTCGCGCCGGGTCTCGAAGAGCGAGGCCATCTGCGCCGGCGTCAACTGGCCCAGAAATTCCCCGGCGCAGACGAGGCTCAGCTTCGTCGCGCCCAGCTCGCGCCGCGCGAACCAGTCTAACAGGTAGACGAGCAGCGTCTGGCAGAACAGGTCGTGTTCGAACCAGAGGACGACCTCTTCGTGCTCGCGGAATCTTTCGAGGCTCTCCTCCTGCGTGGCCAGGGTTTTCCTGCACTCCTCAAAGTCCGCGCCGTAATCTTCAGCCAGGTGGCGCGCGCGCAACTCGCGCCATTCGTCAGCCGAGGCGTTGGCCGGCGTCGGGCCGGCGATCAGCGCCTCGCGCCAGACCAGGCGCTCACCCGCCAACCCAGAGCGCCGCAGAATGTCCGCCGATGAATCTCCGTTATGGACGTGTAGCATGGGTTCGTAAAAGAAAGACCGCACTTCTAGGCGGCCGCGCTCTCCTGTTCGCCAGCCATCAGGGCTTTGTACTCGCCGCTGTCAACCCACTTCAGGATTTCGGAGACGCGCCAGACGGGGAAGGGGTGCGTCATCCCGGAAGAGATGATGTCGGCCCAGAAACGGTCGAGCGCCTTCTCGTCGTAGTTCTTCTGGAAGTCGCGCGCCTGGACGAGAAATTGTTCGTAGTCAACCTTGGAGGCGAAAGTCCCGCCCCCTAGCTTCATCATCGTGCGGCCGATGACGTGCGGGTCCTGCGTGACCAGCAGCGCCGCGCGGTCGCAAGAGAGTTCCGCCCGCCGCGCCCACGCGAGCAGCGCCGAGCGCATCGTCATCGAGAGGAGTTCGAGCACGATCCTGGAGATGGCCGTGGCGGCGAGAGCGCCGTAGGCGAGCAGCTCAAGCAACCGTGCGGCCGTCAGGTAGAGGGCGTGCTCGGCGTGTATGTGGCCGACCTCGTGGGCGACGACCGCCAGGACTTCTTCATCCGTCAGGCGCTCGATTAAGGATGAGTGGAGCACGATGACGGGGCGCTCCACCCCGCCCGTGAAGGCGTTGACGATGGGCGACTGCTGGACGAAGAGTTCCGGCATATCAACGCCGAGCGTCGTACAGGCGACCTGCAACTTGGCGTAGAGGTCCGGGCATTGCTGCGGCGTAACCTTGACGGCGCTCGCCATGAAGATAACGCGGAGGGCAGACTCGCCTGTCAGGGCGAGCAGTTTCTTCAGCGCCGAGTCAATGCCGGGGATGGCGCGCAGGGCCGCGAGCGCCTTGCTGTCCGCGGGGTGTACGTAGTCGTGCTTGTTCAGCTCCGCAAACTTCTTGTGCGGCTCGTCCGAGAGCGGCAGGCGGCAGCGCCCGCACTTGGCCGTGCCGCCGTTGTCCCGCGTCTGGTTGCGCTGACCGCAGTAGCGGCAGCGGATTGAATCGCGCCCGCCCTCCGCGGGGGCGGCTTCGTTCTCTGGCATCTTCTAATTCCTTCTCCGAAAGTCTTTGAAGAGCGCGCCCGCCGGGAAGACTGGCTCGAAAAGGGCGGCTCGTTGGCGCAAGTATTAACGAATCTCAGGCTTGAGGGCAAGCGGGAATCAGTGGTCAGTTAAAGACAAAGGCGTTTTACTTTTAACTGATCACTGATCACTGACCACTAATGCTTGAAGTGTCTGACGCCGGTGAAGACCATCGCTAAGCCGTGCTCGTTGGCGGCGGCGATTGCTTCGTCGTCGCGGACGGAGCTGCCGGGCTGGATGATGGCCGTGACGCCGTGGCGCGCGGCCTCGTCCACGCCGTCGCGGAAGGGGAAGAAGGCGTCGGAGGCGAGCACGGAGCCCGCCACGGGGAGTTGCGCGCGCATCGCCCCGATTTTGACCGAGTCAATTCTGGACATTTGGCCCGCGCCGACGCCGACGGTCTGGCCGTCGCGCGCGTAGACGATGGCGTTCGACTTGGTGTGCTTGCAGACCGTCCAGGCGAAGAGCAGGGCGTGCAACTCTTCGTCGGTCGGCGCGCGCTCGGTCACGACCTTCAAGGCGTCCGGCGACAGGCGGTGCGTGTCGCGCGTCTGGACGAGCATCCCACCCGTGATGGTCTTGTATTCGAGGCCCTCCGCGCGGCTCATCTCGCCCGCTCGCAGCACGCGGAGATTCTTCTTCGCGCGCAGCGTTTTGAGCGCCGCCTCGTCGTAATCCGGCGCGATGACGACCTCCGTGAAAATCTCCGTCACGGCGCGCGCCGCACGCTCGTCAACCTGACAGTTAAAGGCGACGATGCCGCCGAAGGCCGAGACGGGGTCCGTGGCGAGCGCGCGGCGGTAAGCCCCTTCGGGTTCGAGAGCGGTTGCGACGCCTGCGGGGTTCGTGTGCTTGATGATGGCGCACGCCGTCTCGTCGAAGTCGCAGACGAGCTGCCACGCGGCGTCCGCGTCAACGTAGTTGTTGAAGGACATTTCCTTGCCGGAGAGGACTTCGGCGAGCGGCATGAAGCCTATCTTGTGGCCGTAAAGGGCCGCGGCCTGGTGCGGGTTTTCGCCGTAACGCAGGTCGGCCATTTTAATCAGCCGCAGTTCGCGGACGAGTGGGAAATCATCTTCTTCCTCCGGCGCCCCTTCGGTTTTCTGGCTACTGATCGAAATGCTGAAAAGCTCTTCGGGACTTTCTGCCCCGGCGAGTTTGGAGATGAAAGACATGAAACCTTCCTGGCTCTCCTCGACGCCGAACATCGAGAGAGGGTATGACGACGGCGGGTCGTCTTCCGTGGGAAGCTTTGTCAGCAGGTAGGCGTTGACCGCCATGTCGTAGAGCGCCGTACGCTCAAAAGCCCTCCACGCCAACCGGCCGCGCAAGGTGAGCGACAACGCGCCGTCGTTGCGCTTCATCTCGTCTATGACTTCCGCGTACATCTTGGGCGAGACGACGACGGCCACGTCCTTGAAATTCTTCGCCGACGAGCGAATCATCGCCGGGCCGCCGATGTCTATTTGCTCGACGGCCTCTTCGAGCGTGACGCCCTCGCGCACGCTCGTCTGCTCGAACGGGTAGAGGTTAATGACGACCAAATCAATCGGCTCGATGCCGTGCTCGCGCATGGCCTCGACGTGTTCGGCGTTGTCGCGCAGGGCTAAGAGGCCGCCGTGAATCCGCGGGTGCAGCGTCTTGACGCGGCCGTCCATCATCTCCGGAAAGCCGGTTACGTCCGAGATGTCTCGCACCTCTACGCCGGCCTCGCGAAGGGCGCGCGCCGTCCCGCCCGTGCTAATCAGCTCGACGCCGAAGCCGCGCAACTCGCGCGCGAATTCCACCAGCCCCGTCTTGTCCGAAACGCTCAACAGAGCGCGTTTGATTTTTCTCAGATCCATAATAAAAAAATGCGGAATGCGGAGTGATGAATGATGAATTAAAGACAAGCTGTTTTTAATTCATCATTCATCACTCCGCATTCATCATTGCCTTAAGTTGTATTCCTCGCGGAGCGCGCGGACGCGTAAGCCTCGCCGCCCGCGCGCGGTCAGGTTGATTTCGATGCGGTGCGAGGCGGCGGCGCGCGTGGCCTCGTCCGGGTAGTAGCCGAGCACGTACTGGCCCTGTAAATCTTCTTCGATGGCGCGGAAGACGGGCGCGAGGTCGGGCGCTGGGGCCGAGGCGTCGAGCGCGTCCTTCACGTCGCCGATGACGAAATAGCGGCCGCCAGTTTTTTCCGCCAGGTCGCGGAAGCCTTTGGCGGGTGAGCGCACGACGAGCCGCCCGTCGCGCGGTGTGTAGAGCGGCAGGTGTATGACGTAGATGGAGACGTTCTGCGCGCGCGCGTCGGCGATGACGGTCTGGGCGCGCGCGGAGCTGGCCGTGTCGAGCCCGTCGCTGATGAGGACGACGATGCGGCGCTCGGCGGGGCCGCCCTTTTCGGCGGCGAAGGCGCGCACGGTGGCGGCGGCGGCGTCGAAGATGGCCGTCCGACGGCTCGCGGGCAGATGCGCGACGAAGGCAGGCTCCACCAGCGCCGCGTCGGTCGTGAAAGGGGCGAGCAGTTCGGCCCTTTCGCCGAAGTGTAAGACGGCGACGCGCGAGCCGCGGCCGAAGCGGGAAAAGAGTTGGAGGGCAGCGGCGCGTTGTCGTGCGACGAGTTCGCGTATGCTGCCGGAGGCGTCCAGGGCGAAGGCGAGCGCGACCCTGTCCGTGCCGGCGGCGAAGTAAGAGAGAGTCACGACGCGCCCGTTGTCGCGGACCGAAAAATCGGATTGTGTCAGGCCCTGGACGCGCCGCCCGTCCCCGTCCGTGACGAGCGCCGGGACGGTGACGAGGTCCGTGCGGACGCGCACCACGTCGTCCGGCGTTACGTCATCGACACCCTGGGCGAAGGCGGCGCAGAAAAGAGACTGTGCCAGAAAGAGAGCGAGCGCAGAAAGGCGCGGGCGACGGATTGAGCGTGCGGGACTTGGGGGAAGTCTACATGGGCGTGGCGCTACGGAGTCAGGGGTCATGCCGCACTAAAACAGGAAGCGCCAGAAGAACAGGATGCTCAGGAGCAGGACGAGCGTGATGACGATGATCTTAACCAGGCTCACAATCGTTTCCTCTGCGGCCGGGGGGCCGCGAAACATGACGCGAGTCAAACGAAACTGCATTCTAGTGGCGCGCGATTGCGCCTGTCAACGCGGCGAACACGCGGGCCGCCCGCCGCTGCTGTTGTATTTCAAAGGAAAATACGCAGGGCGGGCGGAGAGTGTTCCGAAAATTTGGAAACCGTCTAAGAAGAGCCCCTATTTGAACCTCAGCGAGACGCGGCCGCTGAGGAGGCGCGGGAAGCCTACGTGCGTGCCGCTGAAGACCGACTCGAAGTTGTAGAGAAAGAGTTCGTCCGTCAGGTTCTGGATGTCGAGCTGAAGGTTGAGCGAGGCGCGCTCGCGTTGCAGGATGTCCGCGCCGACTGAGAGATTGAGCACCGTGCGGGGGCGGGTCCGCCCGCGCTGGAAATCGATCTCGCCGTACAGGCGCGGGTCGAATCCCGCGGCGACGAAGTCGGAGAGCGTCGTCCCCGGCTCGACTTCCGTCGGGTAGCCCGAATCGTAGCGCCCGCCGAAGATGGCGTAGAGGCCAGAGCGCCTGTGGTTGTAGCTCAACTGGAACTGCATGGAGGTGCGCTGGTCGTGGTCGTTGGCGAAGATCAGCCCAGGCTCTTCGAGGCTCTCGACGGCCTCGCCGAGGAATAGTCCGCCGTTGATAGGCGTGACGCCGTAGGCGCGCGCGTTGGCGTAGGAGACGAAGCCGCGCAAGCCTCGGATGTCTGAGGACTCAAGGCGGATTTCTGTGCCAGTGACGCGCCCGCGGGAAATGGAGATCGGGAAGATGACGCCCGTGTCGAAGAATTGATCCTTGTCGCCGAAATTCGTGATCCGCTTCTGGTAGGCGACGGCGTTGAGCCGCGCGTACTTTGAGAGCTGCTGCTGGAAGCCGGCCTCGAAGACGTGCTGCTTGTCGGGCAGAATGGGCCGCACGCCCGACTGGCCTTGCAGGACGGCGAGCGGCGAGAGCGCGGCCGCCTCTTCGGAGCTGGCGAGCAGCAAATTCTCGGCCGGCGGGAACTGGAAGAAGCGGTTGTAAGAGGCCCTGAGCGTCGTCTGCGTGCGCGGGATGTAGTAGCCCACGGCGACGCGCGGGCTGAAGGCGTCGTCCTGTATGACGAGCTTGTAGTTGTCGTAGCGCAGCCCGGCGGCAATCGTCAGGTTGCGAATGAGCGTGAACTGATCCTGCGCGTAGAAACTAAAACTCCTCCCCGTCCGGCGGCCGCTGAAGACGAAAGGGTCCGCGGCCGTGAAGGCGTTGACCGGATTTGGCACAATGTTTCCGTCTTCGTCCACGAGGTCGTCGAACGGGTCGGTCGTGTAGAAGCTGAAGTCTTCGCGCACGGGCGTGATGGTGAGCTGGCCGCCGAACTTGAGGTTGTGCGAGCCGCGCGAGACGGTGACGGCCGCCACGCCGCCGATGTTTTGCAGCGAGCGGTCCTGAAAGGCCACGACCGGCGTTGACTGCGGGTTGCTCGTGAGCCGCGCCGTGCTGTCGCGGTTGAAGAAAGAGAACTGCCCGAGCATGGTCGGCGAGAAGATGTGCTCGAAGGTGATGAACTCCGAGTGGTCGCGCAGGCGCTGGCGCTGATCCTGCCCGGCCAGTTCCTGCTCGACGCGGTTCGGCACACGGAAATTCGAGCCGCCGACGAGGAACGTGCCGCGCAAGCTATTGTTCTGGTCGAAGTGGTAATCGAGTCTGAAGAAAGCCTTGCCGGTGCGGCCGAAGTTGTTAAAGTTTCCGATGGTCGGCGGGTCCAGGAAGCGCTGCGAGGTGCTGGCCGAGAGGTTCGTCAGGAAGCCGAACTTCTCTGTGCGCGTAGAGAAGTCTGCGCCGACTTCGCCGGTGGAAAAGCTGCCGCCGGAGAAAGTGACGCCGCCCTGCGTCGGCGTCTCCAGGCCCGAGCGCGTGTTGACGTTGATGACGCCGGCCAGCTTGTCGCCGAACTCTGCGGGGATGCCGCCGGTCATCACCTCGACCGTGCGGAGCGTGCGCGCGTCCAGGCTCGTGGAGAAGATGGCCGAGAGGTTGTCCGTGACCGGCACGCCGTCTACGACGAATTGAACTTGCGATTCGGAGCCGCGCGGGTGGAGCCGTCCGTTGTCGTCGGGCGCGAAGCCCGGCGCGGAGGCGACGATGGCCTCTATGCCGCGCGAGGGCGCGGCCCCGGCCTGGCGTTCGAGAATCGCCTGGTTGATGTCCGTGTCGGAGGAGACCTTGTCGTGCTCCGCGTGGTCCGGGTCCGCCTCGACGGTGACGGTCTGGGCCGTGCCACCGACGGCGAGCGCGAAGTCCAGGTTAAGCGGAAGCGCGCTTTCGATGTCTATGTGCTGCTCTGCAAGCTGAAAGCCGGGCGCTTCAGCCGTGACGTTGTAGTCGCTGAAGGGAACGTTGACGAGCTTGAAAGCTCCCTGATCGTCCGTCTGCGCCGTCTGCTTATAGCCCGTATTGGGCTGCGTGATGATGACGGTCGCGCCGGCGACGAGCGCGCCGTTCGGGTCTTTGACTGTCCCCTGAACTGTGCCAATTCGCGTCTGCGCCGAGGCCGGCGAGAAGTTGAGGAGTGCGAGGAGGACAGCGGCCGTGAAGAAAATTTTTCCGAGAAACATTGCGAACCACCTCTCTGAATAAAACCGTAATGCTGTGCCGCCCGTCCCGGCAGAAAGCAGGTGACGGTCGGGGCCGCGCGGCTCCGTAAAAAAACGGGCGCGCGTGGGCCTGATAGCGATTAAGACAGAGAAGTGGCGGGCGGGGCGCGCCCACGTTTGGGCGCTTCAAACCTGGAAGCAGAGAGCAGGGCTACTGCCTGCGACAGCTCGGCCGAAACTTGCGGGGCGACGAGTTGCGGCAGGGCGCTCAGGAGACTGAAGGAAAGGTTTTGGCGAAGCTGGCAGATCAGACAGTCGCCCAGGGCTGGCGAATCGTTCGCCGAAGGGTTGGCGTCGCCGGAGGAGCTGACCGACGCGGCGGAAACATCCGCGCGTTTCAGCGCCAGACCGCCGTGGCGGTGTACGGACTCTGCCGTCGTCGTGTAGGTGACGAAGGCGAGCAAGACGAAGGCCAGCAGGCGCGCCAGGGGCGCGTGCCGGTGTCGTGTTGCTGAGACGGTGTTGCTGGTCACTTGATAGAGCGCTGTGTTAGAGTCTGACCCGAACGAGGAATTAAAACACCCGCGCGCAGGGGTGTCAAATGAGCATTTGATGCCTCTCTTGCTTGCCGGTTTGCCCTCCTGATTAACAGATTCAGCATGACCTTTCGTACGTCGCTATTCAATCAACAGTCGAGCCCGGAGCAGCGCCAAATTGGCACAGTCGGAGCCTGCCTTCGTCTGTTTCTGTTCGCAGCCCTGTGCTCGTTCACCGACTCAGTTCGGGCGGAGACGTTGACGGCGCGGGTCAGTGTCGTCTCGACGACCCCGGCGCGCGTGCGCGTGGAGGGCGAGCGCGAAAGGGCTGCGCGCGCCTGGTCGTTCCGCAACGTGTACGCGAACGTCGTCGGCCTCGGCGAGCGGATAGAGAATTTGAAGCTCTTCGACGGCGGCGGCAGGGAGGTCGGTGTCAGGCGGCTCGCGCCGGGAGAGTATGAGGCGGAGGCTGCGGCTACGCGATTCGTTTACGAGATGAAGCTGGACGCGCCGCTCTTTGAAGGTGACGCGGCGCACGTCTCGTGGCTGACGACAGAGCGCGGCTTTCTGATGCTGGGCGATTTGCTGCCGCTCGCGGGAGGCGAGCAAAAGAGCGGCGCGCGCGTGAGTCTCAACCTGCCTGAAAGATGGGCCGTCGCGTCGAGCGCGAAGGCGGGCGCGGGCGGCGTCTACGAGTTGGCGGACTCAGAGCCCGCGGTCTTCTTCGTCGGACAAAACTTGCGCGAGCGGCGCGGGCGCGTCGGCGCGATGGAGTTCCTCTTTGTGACGGCGGGCGAGTGGGCCTTCTCTGACGAGGAGGTGACGGACGTGGCTGCGCGGATTCTGAAGGAGCACGCAGAGACGTTCGGCGGCGCGGCCCGCGACACAGTCATGCTCGCGCTCTCGCCGTTCCCGCGTGCGGCGGGCGCTGACCGCTGGAGCGCGGAGACGCGCGGCGCGACAGTCACGCTGCTCGCTGGTAAGTCGCCTTCGCGCACGGCGGCGCTGGCACAATTAAGTTTCCCGCTGGCGCACGAGCTGTTTCACCTCTGGGTGCCGAACGCGCTCGGCCTCGACGGCAGTTACGATTGGTTTTACGAAGGCTTCACGCTCTACCAGGCGCTCGCGGCGGCCGTCCGCCTTGAGCTGCTGACGTTTCAAGATTATTTGAATGCCATGGGGCGCGCCTTCGATGCTTACAAATCTTCACAGGGGCGCGAAGGCTTGAGCCTGCTCAAGGCGTCGGAGCGGCGTTGGACGCTGGCGCCCGCGCTCGTCTATAACAAGGGGATGCTGGTCGCGTTCCTCTACGACCTGACGCTCAGGCAGCAGACGAAGAACAAGCGCTCGCTGACGGACGTTTACCGCGAGCTGTTTCGCCTCGCGCGCGCGTCTCAAGCGCCCAGGGACGGGAACGCGGCGGCGCTCGCGGCGTTGAATGAAGCGGGAGACGTGAGGGAACTGACCCGCAAATACGTGGAGGACGCGGGCGAGATAGAACTAGGGCGGGCGCTCGCGCCGTTCGGGCTCAAGGTCGAGACGTTCGGCGCGCGGACGCGGCTCGGCGTGGCGGAAGGCTTGAGCGGCTCGCAGCGCGATTTGTTACGCAAATTCGGTTACAATGAAAAGCTGGACGGGACAAACGCTAGGAGGCGCGCCCCCGCGCGAAATTAATTGCCCCCAGGAATCGGCGCGTGCCGTCAACTAAAGATGAGTTACCTGAAGAAGATTCTTTTCCTCTGCTCCCTCGCCCTCCTGACGGCCGGGTGCAGCACGCTCGCCAACATCAACTCGGACACGGGCGTCGTCATCGCCAAGCGGGCTCAGGTCCGCAGCTCTGTCGCAGTCGTCGCCGCAGACCTCGTCGAAGTCACGCGCGGCGATGTCGTGGACATACTGGATTCGGACACGGCAGAGAACGGCGAGAAGTGGCTGCTCGTGCGCGCGCACGACGTGGAGAACACAGAAGGGTGGATCGAGGCGCGCAACGTGATGCCGCAGGAGGTCCTGGACAAGGCGCGCAAGCTCGCAGAGGAGGATAAAGAGATTCCGCCCCAGGCGAGCGGGCAACTGCGCGCCGTCAGCAACCTGCGGCTGACCCCGGACTACACCAACAACGAGAACATCCTGATGAAACTCGAAAGCGGTTCGAGCTTCGAGATCGTCGGGTGGAAGCGTGCGCCAAAACCGAAGGGCGTGCAGACGCAGGAGAGCGACGACGCGCCGAGGGCTGGAAGCGCGCGCACGGACACGGCGCGCGCGGGCGCGCGTGGCGAGGACGCCGAGAAGGAGCCCGAAGAGGCTTACGATCTCTGGTACAAGGTGCGGCTCCCGCCTCTGGTCTCGCCCGCGCCCGCAGGCTGGGTCTACGGCAAGCAGGTCGAGTTGACCGTGCCGAGCGACATCATCTTCTACCGCACGGGCCGCGAGTTCGTCGCCTGGCGCAGGCTCGACGACGACACTGGGAGCACGACCAACACCTCGCGCGACAAGGACGCCGCAAAGGAGGAGAAGCCCGGCAGTTGGGTGATACTTGAGAAGAGCGCGGCGTCCGGGCCGCGCGAGCCGGACGAGCCGGACTTCGACAGGATTTACGTGCTCGGCTACGACAAGTACCGTCAGGAGCACTACACGGCCTACCGCGGCCAGGACGTGAAGGGCTACCTCCCGCTGCGCGTCGAAGGGCAGGGCGACAACAAGACTTTTTCCGTCAGGATTCAGGGCGAGGGCGGGGAGATCAAAGAGGTGAAGTACGCCGTTTATAAAGACGACCGCGGCATCCTGAAAGTGTCATCGCAGAGCGAGGCGCAAAAGCGGAAGAGATAAGCAGACGAGATAGAACGGAGAGGCTATGAATAATCAGGAAGACTTTTTTGACGACATCATCTCGGATGAGGAAGAGCCGGAGGAGTTCGAGGGCGATTACGAGGAAGAGGACGACGACGAGGACGCGGAGGTGCGGACCGTGGTGCTGGCGAAGAACGATATGCTGGCGCTGCTCAGCCTGAAGAAGTCTGACGAGGCGGGCGTCATCGTCCGCGTGGACCCGCGCCAGCCGGCCCCCGCCGCGCAGCGTTACGACGACGCCGCAGCAGCCGTCAAGTGGTTCAACCGCAGCCTCGCGACGAGCCGCAAGAACGGCTGGGAAGTCGTCTTCGATGGCCAACCCCTCTTCGGCTGACGCGTAAGACAAAGGCCGCCGACATCCAATCGCCCCCGCCGCTCATCTCAGGTCGGAAAGACCAAACCTGTAGAGAGCGGGAATTGTGATGCAGACGATCAAGGGGTTGGTACTGGAGAACCGGCAGGACATGAGAAGAGAAACCAAGCGGCTATTAAGCAGCATCGCGGTGGCCGCCGGCACAATTGGCACAGCCCTCTTTATACGAAAAAGGGCCAGAAGCAAGGGAGACGCCAACGGCAACCGCTGGGCGCGGCCCGGAATGATTGTCACCTTCCGCGCTGAACTCATGCCCGGCCGCGACGGCTCGGAGAGAACTTTTCACGTCAAAGAACTGCTGCCGAGCGACCGCGTCCTGCTAGACGGCGTGGCGGGCGAGCACACGAAGGGCGAGTTCGAGCGCGTGCGCTGACGCGACCTTCAGAGTTGCATAGAAAAAGAGAGCGCCGGATTCCCCCAAATCCGGCGCTCTCTTTTTCCTTCACTCGTTCAAGATTGAAGGAGAGTTATGAATTGCTCGCTACTATACACACCGCGAAGGCGTTGATGATTGCGCTTCTGTTGCAATCGCCTTACGGTTTGAGTTGGCCGTCGGGGCGCGGGACGAGGGTGCGGGGCGGCGACTGCTGCTTCATCTGTTTGAAGAAGAGGCGCGCGCCGAGAAGGACGGCGAGCACGAAGGCGAAGCGCAGCGGAAGCCTCGTGTCCGACTTGACCAGCATCCAGAAATGAATGACGCCGCCCGCGGCCGCTGCGTAGACGAGCTTATGCAGGCGCGCCCAGCGTTTGCCGCCGAGCCGCTTGATCCACTTCTTGGTGGAAGTGATCGCCAGCGGGACGAGCAGCAGGAAGCTGAGCATCCCGACGGCGATGAAGGGGCGCACGTAGACATCCGCGACCGTGCCCTTGAGGCTGAAGCCGCGGTCGAACCAGACGTAAGTCAGAAGGTGCAGGAAGCCGTAGAAGAAGGCGTAGAGCCCTAGCATCCTGCGAAACTGTATGAGCCACTGGACGCCCGTCAGCTTTCTGAGCGGCGTGACGGCGAGCGAGATGAGAAGGAAGACCAGCGTCAGCATCCCCGTCGTCCGCGTCAGAAACTCGACCGGGTTCGCGCCCAGTTTCCCCTGCGTCCAGTCCCACATCATCAGCCCCAGCGGCACGAGGCTGTTGACGAAGACGACGACTTTGTAGAACTTGATCTCTTTCACCTTGATTAGAAGTTAACGCGCAAGTCCATCCCCGCGTAAAGCTGGCCGACCTGTTCGGCGTAGCCGTTAAAAAGGAGCGTGTCGCGCCGGCCGTACTCGCCGATGCGCCTTTCGGTCGCCTGGCTCCAGCGCGGGTGGCTGACGTTCGGGTTGACGTTCGAGTAGAAGCCGTACTCACGCGGCGCGTAGGCGCTCCACGTCGTCGCGGGCTGGTCGCGCACGAGGCGAATCTTGACGATTGACTTGATGCCCTTGAAGCCGTACTTCCAGGGGACGACGAGCCTGAGCGGCGCGCCGTTCTGCGGCGGCAGTTGTTCGCCGTAGAGCCCGACGGCGAGAATCGTCAGCGGGTGCAGCGCCTCGTCCATCCGCAGCCCCTCGACGTAAGGCCAGTCGAGCCCGCCGCCGTTCTGGCCCGGCATACGCTCAGGGTCGTAGAGCGTCTCGAACTGTACGAAGCGCGCGGCCGAGTTGGGCTCCACCGCGTTCAGCAGTTTGCCCAACGGGAAGCCGACCCAGGGGATGACCATCGACCAGCCTTCGACGCAGCGCATACGGTAGACGCGCTCTTCGAGCGGCGCTAGTTTGACGAGGTCGTCCAGGTCGAAAACTTTCGGCTTGTTGGCGAGCCCTTCGACCGAGACGGTCCACGGGTGCGTGACGAAGCCGCGCGCTTCGTCCGCCACGTCCTCTTTGTCGGTCGTGAACTCGTAAAAATTGTTGTAGGTCGTGATGTTCTCGAACGGGGTCAGCTTTTCATCGACGATGTAACCCGCTCTAAGGGCCTCGGCGTCCACGGGCTTGACGACGCCGCCGAGCTTCGTGCCCTCGACGCGCGGCTGCGGCGGGGCGTTGAGACTCCTGTAGAGAAAGCCCGTCGCGGCTGTCGTGGCGAGAAGCGCAGCGCCGCGGATGAAGGTGCGGCGCGCGACGTAGAGCTTCGGCGGCGTGATCTCGCTCGCCTTGATGTCTTCCGGTTTCTTAATCAGCATAACGCTTCAAAAAGGGCGAGGGGACTCGCGCCCCCAATTCATTAGTCGCAACGGGGCGCGAATCCTGACAGCGGAACCCGTCCCGATATCGAAAGTACGAGGCGGGGAAGCGTTACGGTTTGGGGCGGCTTATTTCGAGCCGCCCTTTTTCGCCGCGCCCTTTTTGCCGGCGCTCTTTTTCGCCGCGCCTTTTTTAGCGCCGGACTTTTTAGCGGCCTTCTTCGCCGGCCGCTTGACGGCCGCGACGCGCGCGGCCCTCGTCGTCAACAGTTTGTCCGAAAGGTCTATGCCGAGCTTGTCTTTGATCTGCTTGTTGATGAGAGGCAGGAGGACGGTCTGCGCCACGCCGGAAAATTCCTCGGCCAGCGTCTCGCCGTAGGAGTAAAGGTCGTCGAGCAGCCCGTGGCTACGGCGGCCCTTCTGCTGTTTGGTCGTGTCCTTGATGGCCGCGGCAAGGCCAGTGCCGACGACGTAGCCGACGGCCAGCGCGCCCAGGCTCCAGGCGACCGAATGCTTGCGGAACTGCGCGCGCCAGTCGAACGCCTCGGCAACCGTCTCCTTGACGGTTTCGTACTGCTCCGTGACGGTCTCCTTAATCTCCTCGACGGTCTGCGAGATTTCTTCGCGCGCCTCCTCCATGCGGCGCTGAAGCTCAGCCTTGCTGGGCTCCTCTGCGTCCGCGGTCGCGGGCGGCGCGGCCGTCGCGCGGCTCGCAGCCCTCTTCGTTGAAGCCATAACCTTGATCCCACCCTTTCTGTACGAATTGTTATACGGAGATGCTAACAGCGAGCGGCCGTTCATTCAATAGCGGAGGCTTGTACATTTCCGTACGGTGCTTGGCTACCACTCGCTTTATACTTTGTGGCATCATTTATGAAAAATTTCGGGTGACTGAGAGGAGGCTTCTGATGAAGAGAAGAGTGACCAGTCTGTTTTGCACGTTAGTCTGCTTGGGGACTATGTTCCTTTACCCGGCGGCCGAGGCGAAGGGGCAGTCCAGGCAAACCATCAACGGCACGGTCTACGCCATCGGCAGGGGCAGGCGGGGCGGCAGTTGGACCGGCCAGTTCCGCCTCATCGTCAACAGCTACACCACGCCGGGGCAGGCGCGCGAGTTGAACGACGCGCTGCAACAGGGCGGGCAGGACGGACTGATGAAAGTCCTGTCGGGGATGGACGCCGGAAGGATACAGCTCGGCTCGGACATAGGCGTCACGGCCAACGCCATCATCGCAGACCCCTGGGGCGAAGGAGGCACGAAGCTGACGGTCCTTTACGAGCGCAACATTCGTTTCTTCGAGCTGCGTTACGGCACCAGATCGGAGAACTACCGCTTCGGCTACGCGGAGATTTTTCTGGACGCCAAAGGCAAGGGCCAGGGGACGCTCATCCCCTCGGCGCGCATCCGGCTGCGCGACGGCAATACCTGGGAGGTCGAAGACTTCGGCGTCTACCCGGCGCGGCTGATGGGCCTGCGCTCAAGCGGCAGCGTACAGACCCGCTAAGAGCCACTGACGAAACCGGAAGAACTGTAGGGGCAGAGGACTTGTCCTCAGCCCCTACAAAAAGCGACGGAATCTGCGCGCTTGCCCACGATGCTACAATCTGAGGCGCATGCGCCTGATTATCACTGAGAAACCCTCCATGGGCCGCGACGTAGCCGCGGCGCTCGGCGCGACACGCCGCGGCGAAGGCTTCGTCGAAGGCACGGCGGACATCGTTACATGGTGCGTCGGCCACCTCGTAGAGCTGGACGAGCCGGAACGCTACGACCCCGCGTGGAAGTCCTGGCGGCTTGAGACGCTGCCCATCATCCCCGAAAAATTCAAGTACCACCCGTCCGACAGGACGAAAGATCAATTCACTGTCATCAAACAACTGCTCAAGCGCGAGGACGTGACGGAGGTCGTCAACGCCGCCGACGCGGGGCGCGAGGGCGAGTTGATCTTCGACCTCGTCTACAAACTCTCCGGCTGTCGCAAGCCGGTGCGCCGCCTCTGGATTTCCTCGCTCACGCGCGACGCCATCCTGCGCGGCTTCGAGGAACTAAAGCCCGCGGAAGAGTACACGGGGCTGCGAGATTCGGCGCACGCGCGCCAGCAGGCCGACTGGCTCGTCGGCATGAACGCGACGCGCGCGCAGACGGTGCGCGCGCGTCAGGCCGGACACGACGGCGTCTACTCTCTGGGCCGCGTGCAGACGCCGACGCTCGCGCTCCTCGTCGAGCGCGACCGCGAGATAGCGGCCTTCGTGCCCACGACCTACTTCGAGGTCGCCGCGGACTTTCGCGCCGCCGCGGGGGATTATCGCGGGCTCTGGTTCAACAAGGACGGCACGCGCTTCGACAAGAAAGAAGAGGCCGAGGCCGTCGCGGCGCGCGTCAACGCGAAGCCGGGCCGCGTCGAGAAGGTCGAGAGGAAGTCTGTCAAAGAGCGCGCGCCGCTGCTTTACGATTTGACGGCGCTTCAGCGCGCCGCCAACGTGCGCTTCTCCTTCTCGGCCGCGCGCACGCTGGAATTGGCACAATCGCTCTACGAGAAAAAATTCATCACCTACCCGCGCACCTCCTCGCGCCACCTCTCACAGAGCGTCAACCAGGAACTGCGTGCGCATGTCGAAGCGACGAGCGTCGGCCCCTACGTCCCCTTCGTGGAAGCCATCCTCGCCAGAGGCGAGGTCAAACTCACGAGCCGGCACGTTGACGACAAGAAGGTGACGGACCATCACGCCGTCATCCCCACGAGGCAGCGCGTCAGCTCAGAGGCGCTCGCGCCCGACGAGAAGCGCATCTATGACCTCGTCGCGCGCCGCTTCCTCGCGGCCTTTTACCCTGACGCAGAGTTGGAACGCACGACCATTGTGACAAACGTCGAGGGCGAGAAGTTCATCTCGCGCGGGACGGTCGTCCTCAAGCCGGGGTGGCGCGCAGTTGACCCGCCGCGCCCAGAGAAGAAGGCGGACGAGGACTCCGAGGACGCGGAGCTGCCGAAGGTGGAAGCCAAAGAGGATGTGGAGACGCTCAAGGCGGAAGCTGTGGCGAAGCAGACCAAGGCCCCGCCGCGCTATACGGAGTCCAGTCTGCTGGGCGCGATGGAGACGGCGGGCAAGAAGGTGGAGGACGAGGAGCTGCGTCTCGCCATGAAAGACTCCGGGCTGGGCACGCCCGCGACGCGCGCCTCCATCATCGAGACGCTCATCAAGCGCGAGTACATCTCGCGCGACAAGAAGACGCTCTCGGCGACGGAGAAGGGCGCGGCGCTCATTCGTATGCTGCCGACGCCGCTGCTGAAGTCCGCGGAGCTGACGGGCCGCTGGGAGCAGAAGCTGGCGCTGATGGTCCGCGGGCGTTACGCCCGCGAGCTTTTCATGAGCGAGGTCAAAGAGATGGTTGGCGAGCTGGTCAGGGAGATCGCGGCCGCGCGAGTTGAAAGCAACGCCGGCGCGGCCACG
The DNA here is from genome assembly GCA_963848875.1 of uncultured Acidobacteriota bacterium. Lineage (GTDB taxonomy): Bacteria > Acidobacteriota > Blastocatellia > Pyrinomonadales > Pyrinomonadaceae > QHXM01. The sequence continues at coordinate 50,628 of CAWKFJ010000001.1, read as the reverse complement.
CGAGCTATCGCCCGCCCGGACGACGCCACGGACTGCCCGAAGTGCAAAGTCGAAAACCGCGCAGGGTTCCTCGTGGAGCGCAGCGGCGCGAACGGGAAGTTCCTGGTCTGCTCGGCGGGCCGCGACGCGTGCGGCTTCATCAGCGACGCGCCGAAGAACGCGAAGCAGCGCAAGGCGCTCTCCGCCACCACCTGCCACGTCTGCGGCGGCGCGATGCGCCTCCGGCTGCCCAAAGAGAAGGGGCGGAAAATCTCCTTGAGCTGCACGCGCCAACCGCAGTGCCAGGGCGTGCGCTGGTTCAATCAGGAGGGCGCGTTGGAAGAGCCTGCGACGCCCGCGAAGACGGGGCCGCCCTGCCCCTTGTGCAAGACGCCGACGGTCAAGCGCGGCCCGGCGAGCAGCGGGAACTACTTCTGGTCTTGCCCACGCTGGCGCAGCGACGGCTCCGGCTGCAACGCCAAGCCCCTCTGGATAAATTCCCGGCGCGGATAAAAAGGCGGCAGCCACGCGAAACGTGGCTGCCGTCAGTGTTTCTTGAGGGCGGCGGCGAAATTGGCCGCCGTCTGACTCGCGGAGAGGTCGGAGTAGGCGCGTGTCGCGGGCGTGAAGTTGTAACCCGTCTTGACCGGCGTGACGATGTAGGTTCGCCCCGCGGGCAGATTGGGGAACGAGTACGCGCCCGTGGCCGTGGTCGTGGAGTAGCGCGGGCTGACGCCTGATGATGTCGGGGCCGTGAGCCTGACCAGGACGCCCGCGAGGCCAACGGTCCCGACCTTGACGACGCCGCTGATGGTGTGATTGTTGAGCGTGGCCGCGAAGTTCTGATTAATCAGGTCGGCGCCGAGATTCGTGTAGCTGCGGCTCGGCGGAGTGAAACTGTAATGAGACTTCGACAGGATCACGGTGTAATTGCCGCCGGGCTTGAGCCCCGTGAAGGTGTATTTGCCTTCGGCGTCGGTCGTGGTGACGGCCGCCTGCGTGCCCCGCAGCGTGACGGTCACGTCGGCGAGGCCGTTGATCCCTAAGCGCGCGCGCCCGCTGATGGAGAACGGCCGGTCGTTGTTGATAATTGTGCCAACTCCCTGGCCGTCCGTGATGGTCGCGCCAGAGGCGTTGAGTAAGTTGACGAAGAAGTGCTCGTCCGGCTCGACCGAGATGTCTCCGACGACCGCGACCGTGACCTGTTGGGTGGTCTCGCCCTCTTTGAAGGTGAGCGTGCCGCTCTTGTACGTGTAGTCGGAGGGTGACGTTGCTGTGCCCTTGGCCGTCACGTAAGCCACGGTGACCTGCCGCCCGCTGACGGGCGAAAGCGTGACCGTGAAGGTCGCCGAGACAGTCCCGCCGGTGCCCTCGGTCACAGTCGCGTTACTGATAGAGAGCGTGGGCAGCGGGTCGTTGTCCGTGATGATTAGATTCGCCTGCGCGGGCGCGCCGAGGCTCGCCCCGCCGGCAGGGTTGGAGAGCGTGAGCTTGAGGTTCTCGCCCGCCTCGCCGAGTGAATCGTCGAGGAGCGTGACCGAGAAGCTACGGCTCTTCTGGCCGTCCTGGAAGTCGAGTGTCCCGGACGCCGCGGTGTAGTCCGCGCCGGCTCTGGCCGCGCCGTTGCTGGTCGCGTAGTTGACGGAGACCGCGCCGTTGCTGCCGCCCGTGCGCGTGACCGTGACGACTCCCACGCCGCCTTCGGCCGCCGTGTAAGTCTGTGAACTGAATTGCAGGGTCCCGCTAGGGGCCTCGACCGCGAGGCCCTGTGAGAACTCAGACGTGTTGTTGTTCGGGTCCGTGGCCGTGGCCGTCACCATCTGGCCGTCCGCGAGCGGTGACACAGGCGTGAAGGTGAAGACGGCCATCCCGCTGTCGTCGGTCGTGACGGTCTTCGAGCCGATGAAGTTTTGTCCCTCGCAGTAGCCCGCCTCGTCGCACGAAGCGTTGGAGAAGAACTCCAGGCGAAACTCCTTGTTCGGAGTGCTGCCCAGCGCCCCCTGAATGGTCGTGCCCCCGGCTTCGGTGACGGCCGAAGTCAGCACGGGGGAGTTCTGCAAGCCGTTGACGCCGGAGTCTTCGTCGCCCGCGTCGTTGGGTGTCGCGCCGTCGGAGCCGAGGTCTATGCCGAGCCCGCGCGTGCCGCCGCCAAGCGCGGGGTTGGAGAAGACGGAGTTTGAAAGTACGGCGTTGCCGCCCACGCTCGATTGCACGCCGGTAATGACGACGCCGCCCCCGTAGTTGAAGGCTATACGGTTGCCCGCGCCGGCTTCCGTCCCGCCGACGACGTTGCCATGGGTGTTCTCGCTGGAGTTTATGAGGACGCCGCCGGTCGGGGCCGTCGTGTCCTCCTTGCCGTTGCCGAGCGCGCCCGTGCCGTCGGCCTTCGTGCCTATGAGATTGCCGCGCAACTTGTTGCCCGCGGAGTCGCCGCCGATGAGGACGCCTGTGAGCGTGTTGCCCGAGATGAGGTTGCGCGCGGCGGGCGTCGTGCCGCCCACGGTGTTGTTCGACGAGTTGCCGATGAGGATGCCGGTGGTGTTGCCGGAGGGTTCGGCCCCGCCGGAGTCCGTGCCGACGAAGTTGCCTTCGATGAGGTTGCCGCCGGAGTTTCCTTGCGAGCGCAGGCCGGCGAAGTTGAAGTTGTTGACGACGAGGCCGCGAATCGTGCTACCGCCCGTGGCGAGGTCTATGCCGACGCCCGTGGCCTCGGCCGTGATGAGGCTCCCGTCCAGTTCGATGAGCAGGGCGGCGTCCGTGCCTGACGAGAGCGTGTTGGCGCTCGCGCCCGGCTGCGTGTAGCCGTCAATGGTCACGGCCTCTGTGACGGCCGGCAGGTTCACTTCCGGCGAGATGGTCATTACGCCGGAGCCCTGTATGTTGAAGCTAATGGTGTTCGCCCCGGCGCTCTGGTTGGCGGCGTTGATGGCCTCCCTGAGCGAGCAGTGGACGGCCGTGCATTGACCGTCGTCTGTGTCGTTAGTGGTGTTGACGACCAGGGTCGCGGGGACCGGCTCGTTATCGTCAATCGTCAGGACTGCCGTGGTCGTGGCCCCCAGGCTCGCTCCGCCGGTCGGATTCGACAACAAGAGGTTGATGGTCTCCGGGCCTTCGTAGTCGCCGTCGTCCGCGATGTTGATGCTGACAGTCTTGTCCACGGCGTCGCCGTCGGCGAAGGTCACGGTCTGCGAGACTGCCGTATAGTCGGAGGCGTCCGAGGCCGTGCCGTTGCTCGTGGCGACGGTCACAGACGCTTCGCCGGCCGTTCCACCTGTGCGCGTGACGGTGACGGAGACGGAGCCTGCGCCCTCGCCGGCCGTGTAAGCGTTCGCGCTGAAGGCGAGCGCGCCGGGCACTGAATTGACCGGCGGCTGGTTGTCGAGCGAGGGCGGGAAGCCAGCTTCGAGCGAGAACGTCCCGCCGGAGGAAGTCCCGGCCGAGCCCTGCCCGATGGTTCCGTCTAGGCGCATGGAGCCTTGCGTGCTCACGCCGCCGCCGCCCGCGACGACCGCTTGCGTCATTTGCGTGCCCGTCTGCGCGGCGACCTGCGCGGCCGAGATCAGTAGCAGGAGGATGAGGGTTTTTAGATGGTGGCGCATGGCCCTCACTTGCTCTCTTTGCAGACGGCGGCCGTCGGGTGATCCAGGCAGAGAAGCTTCTTCAAGTCCTCTATCTGGCTCTGCTGCTGCTCGACCTGCTGCCGGAGCGTGTCGATCCTGGCGTCGCGGTCTTTCAGCTCCTCGTGCAGGCCCTGAATCGCTGCGAAGGCCACGCCGTCAGGGTCTATGGTCGCGATGGTCTTGTCGCTTTCGCCGACATTGAAGGCAGCGAAGAAGTCCTGTGCCATTGGGCCGATGTGCCGAATTGAGGCGTCCTGCGTCTTGTAGTTCCAGGTCGAGATCGGGAGCGAGAGGACGCCGCGCAGGATTGCGCGCGTGTTGACCGCCGAGAAGTTGGCCTTCATGTTGCGGTCGGAGAGGTTGTTCCAGGAGCCGCCGCCCGCCGGGAGCGTCACGCCGGCCGAGCCGCCGGAGTTTGACGTGAGCGTCGTAGAGCCGTCGCTCGCCATCGAGAGCCTGCTGTTCGTAAGCGTCATCGTCGCCGTCGTGCTGTTGAAGATGAAGCCCGTGGTGAGCGCCGTGTTCGTGTAGAAGAAGGAGCCGTTGACGGCGCGCACGTTGAAGGAGTTTGTGACCGTGGGGTGGAACTGCGACTCGATGTCGGGGCTCGTGCCGTTGAATGAGTAAGTGAGGGGGACGGAGCGGTCGGAGAAGACGAACGTGCCGGTGCGCGGCGACCCGTTGATGGTCGAGGTGGACGCGCCGTAGCCGAGGGCGACCGAGTTGGCCCCGGTCGCCGTGTGCCCCTCGCCGAGGGCCACCGTGCCGGTGTTGGCCGCGACCGAGTTCTTACCCACCACGATGGCGTTGTCGCCGAGCGCGCGCACGTTCTCGCCGAAGGCCGTCGAGTAGAGGCCGATGTTGGCGTCGTCCCACTGCGTGCCGTTGATCTGGCCGGCGCGGAGCGCGGCCTTGGCCGCGTACCACATGAAGCGCGTGCCCGACCCCTCAATCGGGGCCGTGGTGTTGACGCCGCCGGTGTAATCGGCGACGGACAGGATCGAGCCATCGTTGTCTACGCGGAAGCGCTCCTTGTCGTGGGTGCTGTTGTCGGGGTACGTCCCGCTCGCGCTGAGCGAGATGAGCGCGTTCACGCCCGGCGTGCCCAGCTTGTGATTGACCGGGTCTGTGCTGACGAGCTTGAGGTTGATGAGATGGTCCGTGCTGCTCGTCGTCTGCTGCGCGGACGGGGCGAACTCGACGTCGCCGCTGACGTGCGCGGTCGTGACGGTCGAGGAGCTGGCGTTGATGGCCGTGATGACGCTGTCGCCCGCCGCCGCGCTGACACCCGAAGCGGTCGTGGCGGTCGTGGCCGTCGAGGCGTTGCCGTTCAGGGCGGCCGTGATGGTCCCGGCGGAGAAGTTGCCCGAGGCGTCGCGCTTGACGATTGCGCCTGCCGTGTTGGCGTCCGTCGCCGAATTGGCCGCCGCCGCGCCGCCGGCCACGTTGGCCGCGCTCTGGCCGCCGATTGTGCTGACCACTGTGGAGCCTTGTGTGCCCGTCACGTCGCCCGCGAGGCTGCCGCTGAAGTCCGTGGCGGTCGCGGCCGAGACGCTCCGAATCGCGTAAGGCGTGGAGCTGATCGGCTGGCGCGGCGTGAGGGTCGTGAAGGTGGAATCGCCCGCCTTGCGGACGCCGACCTCCAGGTAGCGCGCCGCGCCGGGGAAAGCGCCCGCGCCGAAGTCTAGTTGCACAGTGAAGAGGCCGTTGACGACCGAGACGGCCTGCGCGCCCGTGAATTGAACGGTCACGGGCGAGGGCTGCGGCTGCTGTGCGCCGCCGCTCAGTGCGTCGTAGAGCTTGAACTCAAGCTCGTAGCTGCCGTTCGAGGGCGCGCCGTCGTCGGTCAAACGTCCCTGGTAGGTGAATGCGTTGCCCTGCGCCAGCGCCGTGTGCGCCGCCAATGACAGCATGAAAGAACAGAATAAGAGCTTGAGCAAGGCAGTCTGGGGCCTCATGCGAGGTTCTCCTTAATGGTTTATGCGTTTACGTGACGTGCAGGCGTGTTTGACGGGCCGGCGAAGAGGCCGAGCGGCGACCGATTTTCTATGTATCCTGTAAGGTAATAAGTGACTCTAACCTGGGTGATGATTGAAACTCGTGAGAGGCCGGGTTAAACGCCGGCAAAACCAATCTAAACTATCAGCTCGCATCTGGTCAATGAGCAATTCGCTTTTCGCCGTAAATGCTTTCAATCGAGCCTGTAGTCCAATAAAAAGCGGCCGATCTGGATGGAGCCGCGGCCACTGGCCGGGGGGCTGATGAGGAGCGAGCGGACGGCGCTGCTTTTCTGGTTGAGTCGGGCCTTCACTTCACCGACCACTTTCCCGCTTGAGGCTTTGTGAAAGACGACGCGCATGGTTTCGTCGTCTACACGCTGGTAGCCGAAGACGTACTCGTCCGGCTGTAACAGGAGGTCGTCAATCCTGAGGGGCGTCTGCGTGATGAAGAAGTGTGAGTATTTGCCCTCGGCCGAGTAGCCGGCCGTGATCATCACCGCGCCGGCGATGAAGTGGCCCCGGCCGTCCGTGACGCCGGAGGCTGTGCGAAACTCTGTCTCTATGTTCTCCTTGACGACGGGCGCTCGCGCCGGAATGACCTTCCTCAATTCCTGCTCCGTGGCAGCGCGCCAGCGCAACTGCCCGCTCGCCGCCGCGCTATCGAGAAAGAGAGATGCCAGAAGAAAAAGGGCTGCCGATTTGGAAAGCTGCATCGAGTCGTCTCTGACCTTTGGCGTTGAATATAACTGCTCCCGACACATAGAATGTTACATTATACGCAGGCGACGCCGCCAGCACAGGTCTCCCGCGCGGCCGTCCGCGATTGCCGAAGTCAGATGAGCCTACAAGGTTTCGCACGCCGACATGCCGTCCGCGTCCTGAGCCCACTTCTCCTCCTGCTGCTTTGCTGGGGCGGGCCTTCGCTCGCCCTGGACCCGCACAGGGAGTTGTCCGAGTACAGCCGCAGCGTCTGGCTGACGGAGAACGGGCTGCCGCAGAACACTGTCCGCGCCGTCGCACAGACGGGCGAAGGCTATCTGTGGGTCGCAACCGAAGAAGGGCTCGCGCGTTTCGACGGGACCAATTTTACGGTCTTCGACAAACAGAACACTCCCCAGCTCACGAACAGCGACATACGCGCGTTAGCATCGGACGGCCGCGGCGGACTCTGGCTCGGCACGTCCGGCGGGCTGCTGCGCCTCGCCGACGGGAAGTTCACTTCCTACACGACGCGCGAGGGGCTGGGCTCTGACGACGTGCAGGCAATTCACGTTAACCGCGAAGGCAGCGTGTGGGTCGCCACGCCCGCGGGGCTGAGCCGTTACAGGGACGGCCAGTTCTCAAACTGGACGACGAAGGAAGGGCTGGTCAGCAACGATGTCAAGGCTCTGTTCGAGGACAGCGAGCAAGCCCTCTGGGTCGGAACCTCCGACGGCCTGAGCCGTTTGAAGGACGGGAAGTTTACGAACTACACGGCCCCGGACGGCCTCGCCAGCAACAGCGTCTCGTCGATAGCGCAGGACCGCGCGGGGCGGCTGTGGGTCGGCACCTTCAACGGCCTCTCTTCCTTGAGCGCCGGAAAGTTCACGACCTACACCGCGCGCGACCGCCTGCCGAGTGATCGAATCACGGCGCTGCACACAGACCGCGAGGGCTCCCTCTGGGTGGGCACGTCGAATGGCCTGAGCCGTTACCGGGACGACGGCTTCAAAACTTTCGAGGGACAGGACGAACTCGCGCGCAACGTCATCCTCTCCATCTTCGAGGACCGCGAGGGGAGCCTCTGGGTCGGGACGGAATCCGGCGGCCTGAGTTTCCTGAAGGACAAGAAGTTCACGACCTACGCGGTCGCCGAAGGGCTCCCGAACGACCTCGTCAAATCCGTCTACGAGGACCGCGAGGGTAGCGTCTGGATTGGCACATACGGCGGCGGCCTCAGCCGGCTCAAGGAAGGTAAGCTCACGACCTACACGACGCGCGACGGGCTGTCGAGCGATTTCGTGCTCGCGCTCGCGGACGACGCCGAGGGCAATCTCTGGGTGGGCACGCCCGACGGATTGAACCGCTTCCGCGACGGCAAGTTTACGACCTACACTTCGGCCGACGGGCTCGCTAACGACTTCGTGCGCTCAATCCGCGCAGACCGCAGCGGGGCCCTCTGGGTCGGCACGCGCGGAGGGCTGACGCGCCTGAAGGACGGCAGCTTCAAAATCTACACCACGGAGGACGGGCTGGCCGACGACTTCGTTGGCACAATTTACGAAGACCGCGAGGACAATTTGTGGGTCGGAACCTTGCGCGGCCTGAGCAGATTCAAGGACGAAAAGTTCACCACTTACACGACGCGCGACGGGCTGTCGAGCGACACCGTCATCGCGCTCTACGAGGACGCGGCGGGCAGCCTCTGGATTGGCACGAGCGGCGGCGGGATGAACCGGCTGAGGGACGGGAAGTTCACGGCCTACACGGTTCAGGCCGGCCTTCTGGACGACGTGGTCTACAGCATCATGGAGGACGATAGGCGGAACCTCTGGCTGAGCGGTGACAAGGGCGTCTTTCATCTAGACAGGAGACAACTGGACGACTTCGCGGCCGGGACGATTAACGCGATAGAGCCGGTCGTCTACGGGACGGCCGACGGGATGCGGACGCGCGAGTGCAGCGGCGGCGGGCACCCTTCGGGCTGGAAGGGGCGCGACGGAAAACTCTGGTTCTCGACGCTCAAGGGCGTCGCCATGCTGGACCCTGCGGGGTTGAAGATTAACGTGCAGCCGCCGGGCGTCGTCATCGAACAGGTGCGCGTTGACGGCGAGTCTGTGACGCCTGCGGGTAAAGTGGAACTGCCGCCCGGCCGCACGCGTTTCGATTTTTATTATACGGGACTAAGCTTCGTCGCGCCGGAGAAGGTCAGGTTCAAGTACAAGCTCGACGGCTTCGACAAGGACTGGATTGACGGCGGGACGCGGCGCGTCGCCTATTACACGAACCTCCCGCCGGGCCAGTATAAGTTCCGCGTGATGGCCGCCAACAACGACGGCGTTTGGAACGAGACGGGCGCGTCTCTGGACTTTTACCTCCGGCCCAATTTTTACCAGACCTACTGGTTCTACGCGCTGTGCGCGGCGGCGCTCGGCCTGCTGGTCTGGCAGCTCTACCTTTTGCGCGTGCGCCAGGTGAAGCGGCGCTTCGCGGCCGTGCTCGAAGAGCGCAACCGCATCGCCCGCGAGATTCACGACAATCTGGCACAGGAAATTCTGGGCATCTCGATTCAGCTCGAACTGGTCTCGCGGACGATGCCGCCGGGAGCCGAAGGCCCTCGGTCGCACCTCGACCGCGCGCGCGTCCTCGTCCGCAACAGCATCGCGGAGGCGCGACGCTACATCTGGGACTTGCGTTCGCAGGCGCTCGAAAACAAAGACCTGCCGTCGGCGCTGACGGACACCGCGCGGCGGCTCACGGCCGAGACGAACATACAGGCGCAGGTGCAGGTCACAGGGACGTTCCGGCCCCTGACGCCTGTGATCGAGAGCAACCTCTTGCGCATAGGCCAGGAGGCCATCAACAACGCCGTTCGCCACGCGCAGGCCCAGCGCATCCTCGTCAACCTGAAGTTCGACGCAGGAAGCGTCACGCTCAGCGTGCGCGACAACGGCCGCGGCTTTGACGCGCGGGGCCAGGGCGGAAACGGTCACTTCGGCTTGGTCGGGATGCGCGAGCGGGCGGAGCAGATGGGCGGCAAGCTGCGCGTCGAGAGCGTACCGGGGCAGGGCACAGAGGTCGTCGTCGAGGCCCCAATCGGCGGCTGAGCGAATTTTGAAAGGGCGGCTCTATGAGTGAAAACCAGATTCGGGTGATGGTCGTTGACGACCAGGCGGTCGTGCGGCAGGGAATCGTCGCGCTGATAAACACCGTCACGGACATGACGGTCATCGCCGTGGCCACGAACGGGCAGGAGGCTATAGAGCAGTTTCGTTTGAGCCAGCCGGACGTGACGTTGATGGACTTGCGTATGCCGGTCGTCGGCGGGGTCGAGGCCATCGGTCGAATCCGCCGCGAGTTTCCGGGCGCGCGCATCATCGTGCTGACAACTTTCGATGGCGACGAAGACATCTACCGCTCGCTACAGGCTGGCGCGCAGGGCTACCTCTTAAAGGACATGTTCTTCGACGAGTTGGAGGAGGCCGTCAGAAAGGTGCATGCAGGCTCGCGGCGGATTCCGACGGCCGTGGCCGAGAAGCTGGCCGAGAGGATGAGCGGCTCGGACCTGACGGCCAGGGAGTTGGAAGTGTTGGAACAGATCGTCCGGGGCAGGAGCAACAAAGAGATTGGCAGCCAGCTCAACATCAGCGAGGCGACCGTCAAGAGCCACATCAACAACATCCTGAGCAAACTAGGGGTGAACGACCGGACACAGGCCGCGACCACGGCCTTGCAGCGCGGCATCGTTCATCTTTCTTAGCAGTCGGTAGTGGGTCAGTTTGATGTTGAGTGTCTGGAGCGTCAGACTCACCGCAGAGACGCAGAGAGCGCAGAGGGGGCGCAGAGGTGTTGACTCAACTCTCTGCGCTATCTCTGCGTCCTCTGCGTCTCTGCGGTGAACGCCGCTCCGCGAATCACTCAGGCTCAATCCAAACCACTGCTTAGCCGTCTCCAACTAAAGTTGGAGATGATGGTCAACCATCAGACCCATGACAGACCGGCGAAGTGGTGTTACTTTCCGTATGCACTTCAACAAAATCCCGGTCCTGGGTTTGGTGAGCCAGAAGTTAGTTCTCCCTTCCTTCAGTTTGTTGCTGGCCTTGACCGAAACCCTTCTGGCTCGCAGTCATTAGCCCAGGACCGGGCCTTCATCCTTACGGCGCGGGCGCAATAATAAAAAAACACTCGAAAGGGATTTTTAAAATGGGCAGTCGTTCACACTTTTTTGCGAGCTTGCGGCGCGCAGTCTTCGCCCTGGCCGCGTTTGCCTTAATCGTCGTGCCCGCTCGCGCGCAGCAGTCCGCCACGGCGACGCTGAGCGGCGTGGTCTCGGACCCAAACGGGGCCGTCATCAGCGGCGCTCAGGTGACCGCCACGCTGACGGCGACGGGCGTCAAGCGGGAGACGACAACCAACGAAGACGGCCTCTACACGCTCTCGGCCCTGCCGCCCGGCGAGTATGAAGTAAAGGTTCAAGCGCAGGGATTCGCCCACAAAATCGTCGGGGCGGTCATCGCCTTACAAGTCGGACAGGGCACGACGCTCGACGTGACGCTCCAGATCGCATCCACGACATCGACCGTCATCGTAGACGAAGTGAGCAACGTACCCCTGCTCGACACGCTCTCGTCCGACGTTGACGGCGTCATCAACAAGCGCGAGATAGAGAACCTCCCGCTGAACGGGCGCAACTTTCTGGAATTGGCGCTGCTCATCCCAGGCAACGCGCCCGCGCCCAACTTCGACCCGACCAAGACCAACACCATCGTCATCTCTTCGGCCGGACAGTTGGGCCGCGGCGGCAGCGTGACTGTTGACGGCGCGGACATCAACGACGACGTGGTGGGCGGGGCCGTGCAGAACATCTCGCAGGACGCCGTGCAGGAGTTCCAGATTGCGACCAACCGCTTCAGCGCGCAACTCGGGCGCTCCGGCTCCTCCGTCATCAACGTCGTCACCAAGTCCGGGACCAACGAGTTCCACGGCTCCGGTGCCTTCTACTTCCGCGACCGCAAGCTTCAGGGCCTGCCCGCCACCTTCGACCGCGGCCTGACGGAAGACCCGCCCTTCGACCGCGAGCAGTACGTGTTCACGCTGGGCGGGCCGATCAAGCGTGACAAGGCTTGGTTCTTCGGCGCGTTCGAGTACAGGAATCAGGATGGGGCCGTGTTGGTCGGCGAGAGGAACCTGGCGACGCGCTCGATTGTCAGAGGCTTCAGCGCCTCGCCGCTCAACGATCTGCTGTTGACGACGCGCGCCGACTGGAGCGTGACGGACGCCGACCGCCTGAGCTTCCGTTACTCGCTGCAACGCGAGGACGACATCGCGGCGAGCACGCTGGACAAACCCATCGGCTCGGCCGCGCAGCGGCAGGCGAGCGACAACCGCGCGCAGTCGTTCATCGCCAACTACACGCGGGTCATCTCGCCGCGCGATCTCAACAGCTTCAGTTTCAGTCTCAACTCCTTCAGCAACGAGACGCTGCCGGTCACGCCCGGCCCACAGCTAGACTTCCTGGGCATACAGGATGGCGCATCCTTCCGCGTTCCACAGGGGACCGAGCAGTTTCGCCTCCAGTTCAGCGACACCTACACGATGGTCCGCGGCAACCACACCTTGAACTTCGGGGGTGAAGTGCAGCGCGTCGGCTCCGACCTGGACCTGCGCGTTTTCCAGCAGGGGCGTATCATCTTCATAGAAGATTTCCCGGACTTCGACCGCGACGGCGACGGGCAGGTCACAGACAACGACCTACTGTTCGCCGTCACGCTCAGGAGCGCTTTCCCTGACCGCCCGCTCGTCCTGCCTGACGCCAATAACTTTTACTTCGCGGGCTTCGTGCAAGATGACTGGCGCGTCACGCGGAACCTGACGTTGAACCTGGGCTTGCGTTACGAGCTGGACACGGACGTCAAAAATAACAGCCGCGTGGACGAGCTGAATCCGCTCATCCTGCCGTTCCTGAACGGCACGCGCTCGCGCGACACGAACAACTTCGCGCCGCGCTTCGGCTTCAACTACTCGTTCGACGACGAGCGCACGAGCGTCCATGGCGGCTACGGTATCTACTACGACCGCGTGACGCTTGAGATTCAGACGCTGGAGCGCGGGCTCGACGGGCGGGCCTTGCCCGTCGAGGTGCGCACGGGCAATCTCCAATCAATTATTATGAGTCAGGGGCCGCAGTGCCTCTTCAACCCAGCGTGCGGCCAATTCCCGCCAGGCGCTCCGACATTAGCGAATCCGTTCACGGGATTCATCCAAGCGGGCCAGGGGGCGGGCGGCATTAACATCATCGACAACGACCTACAGAACCCTATGGTGCAGCAGATGAACCTCGGCCTCCAGCGCCAGTTCGGGCGCGACCTCGTGGTGCGCGCGGACTACCTGCACAACTTCGGCACGCACTTCATCATCGGGCGCACCATCGGCTCGGTCTTCAACCCCGTGGTCGGCGGGCCGGATTTTGTGAAGAACCTTGAGTCCTCGGTGAAGACGAAGTACGACGGGCTGCTCCTGAGCGTCGAGAAGCGTTACTCTAACCGCTACCAACTGCGCGCCTCCTACACGCTCTCGAAGGCTTTCAACTACGCGAACGACGACCAGATTCCATTCTCGAACGGACCCATCAACTCGAACAACCTGCAACTGGAGTACGGGCCGACGCCGAACGACCAGCGCCACCGCTTCACCTTCTCCGGCGTGATTGAGATGCCGTACAGTATACGGCTCTCGCCCATCTACACCCTCGCTTCGGGTGTGCCGATGGACATCCTCCTGCCGGATGGCTCCTCGCGCATCCCCTCGCTTCAGCGCAACGCGGGCGGCCGTCTCTTCAACACGGGTGCGGAGTTGAACGCCTTCATAGAGCAGCTCAACGCGGCCGGCGGCGTGGGCGGGCAGCCGCTGCCCTTCGTGCCTGACGACGCGCGCTTCAACGACACTTTCAATTCACTGGACCTGCGCGTCTCGAAGGTCTTCCGGCTCGGCGAGCGCTTCACCGTCGAGCCCATCGTGGAGGTCTTCAACCTCTTCAACATAACGAACGTGCTCGGCACGTCGAAGTCCAACTACTCCGGCTTCTTCAACGTGCTCGCGCGCGACAGCAACGACCCGGCGGACCCAGGCTTCCTGCGCTCCCCGCGCTTCGGGCAGCCTGTGAACACGGCCGGCGGCGTCTTCGGCTCGGGCGGCCCCCGCGCCTTCCAGTTCGCTGCGCGGGTCACGTTTTAAGAGAGTCGCCAGCGCAATAATTCCCGCTTCGGCGCATCTATGAAGTGATGCCGAAGAAGGAACGGCCGGGAAAAAGGCTTGACGGCGGGCTGACGCGCCCGCCGTCAAGCCTTTTCTTATTGCCTGCTGCCCGCCCGCTGCTTCTGCTATGATTCCACGCCGAAGGGGTTGATATGATTTCAAGACATCTTATCCGCACGTTGCTCCTCACGCTCCTCGTCGCCGCGCCCGCGCTGGCGCAGGAGACGCCGCTGGAAACGGACAGAGCCGGGTCCGCACAGCAGGAGCTGAAGCAGAAGGCGCTCGGTCTGCTCGAAGATGTGATTAAGGACTCCGAGTTGTTTCGTCACGCCGAGAACCGTCTGCGCGTCAGGGCGGCCGCGGCCAACGTCCTCTGGGACCACGACCAGGCGCGCGCCCGGCTGCTCTTCAAAGAGGTGATGGCCGGCCTCGCAGACCTGCTCAACAACCAGGAGGCGGGCGACGAGTCGGAGCAGTCGCGCATGTTGCAGGGACCGCGGTCGCTGCGCCGCGAGCTGTTGCAGACGCTGGCGCAGCGCGACCCGCGGCTGGCGCGCGAGCTGCTGCGCACCACGCGGGCGCAGGACGCCGACGGGCGCGCGCGACGCGGAGACGTGCTCGCTGACCGCCCCCTCGAACTGAGTCTGGCCGCGCAGATTGCGGAGAACGATCCAGACCAGGCGCTCGAAATCGCCCAGGAGACCCTGGACGGCGGACTCTCTTACGAGCTGCCCGGCGTGCTCACCGCGCTTCAAGCGAAAGACCCCGCGGCGGCCTCTAAGCTGGCGAGCCAGATCGTCGCGCGGCTGCGCACGGAGAAGCTTGCCGATAGCGACGTGGCCAAGTCGGTCGCAGTCTCACTGCTCCGCCTGGCGATACAGATCCCGGACGACCCGAAGGCCCCGAAGAGCGCCCAGCCGCTCTTAGACCAGCAGGCCATGCACGAGTTGATAGAGAAGCTCGCGGCCGAGGCGCTGCGCACGAACTCGACCAGCCCGGAGCTGCTGGGTGTGCTGAACGAGATGATGCCGGCCGTGGAGAAGTACGCGCCGGCGCGCGCGGCGCAGGTGCGGCGTAAGGTCGAGCAGAGCGACGGAGCTGTGGTCGAAGCGCCGCAGGTGATTCCGGCCGCTGGCGTGGACTGGAATAGCTATCAGTCCGTGATCGAGAAAGGGAGCGCGGACGAGATTCTGGCGGCTGCGGCCGACGCGCCGGAGGGGCTGCGCGAGGCGCTGTACCAGAACGCCGCCGTCAAGGTAATGCAGGGGGGCGACACGGCGCGCGCGCGGCAGATTATCAACGAGCACGTCAAAAACCCAGAGCAGCGTAAGGCGATGCTCGCGGAGCTGGACGATCAGGCCGCGTTCTCGGCGGCGCAGCAGGGCAACGTCGAGCAGGCCAGAAAATTGATCGCCACGCTGCGCACCAGCGAGGAGCGCGTGCTGGCGCTCGTGCAGCTTGCCGAAGGCGCGACCACGAAGGGCGACAAGGGGCTCGCGCTCGCGCTGCTCGACGAGGCGCGCGAGATGAGCAGCGCGAGGGCCAAAAACGCTAAGCAGCTTTTGGCACAGTTAGCCGTCGCGCGCGCTTACGGCTCGCTCGACGCCTCGCGCAGCCTGGCGATTCTTGAGCCGGCAGTGGATCAGCTCAACGAGCTGCTCGCCGCGGGCGTGGTGCTCGGCAGCTTCTTCGCAGAAGAGCTGGTGCAGGACGACGAGATCATGATGGAGCCGCTGACGGCCGTCTCCAACGAGATTTTCAACAGCTACGTGGGCGACTTCGGCCTGCTCGCGCGCGCGGACTTCGAGCGGACCCGCGCGCTGGCCAACAGGTTCCAGCGCCCGGAGATACGCACCATCGCGCGCCTGCTCGTCGCCCAGAGCGTGTTGTCGTCGAAACAGACTCAGCCCAGCAGGCTCGGCGGCTCCGTCATCATGGGCCGGATTCAGTAAGTCATGAAAGCTGTCAGCGAAATTGTGGGCCGGGCTGAGCTTGAGGGCGGCCGGAGCGCGGAGGTCTACCGCGCTCTGCGCGCGCTCCTGTGCGCGACGTGCGGGACGGAGATCGGCGAGGGCACACTGTTCACGCGGCGCAAGGTGAAGGACATCGGCGTGCGTATCATGCCGGAGTGCTCGAAGTGCGCGCCGTTCGTCCTGGCGGAGGGTGGCGAGAAAAAGCAATCAGACTTGCTCCGCTCGCTCCTGGCCGCGCCGGAGAAGACCTCACAGCCGCCGGCCGTCGAGAAAAATCTTAAAGAGGAAGTCGCGCGCCGCCTCGGGCCGGCCCTGAGACGCAGCAAGAAAGGAAGGCAGTAGACAGAAGGCGGAAGGCGGGAAAACAAGTGGGCAGCATTAGCGAGAATATTTTGCTGCCTGCTGCTTTCCGCCTTCCGCCTTCTGTTTTGTGCGCGCCCGGTGAAACTTTAGCGACGGCGCGGCAGTTCTGCTACGCCACGCTATGCCCCCCTGTGGCAGTTTCACCGAGCGCACTTCGGCTGCCGCTGACCTGACCCACAAGGGGTCCGGCAGCCGAAGGACTGGAATTCGACTTGACCTTTATTTGACCTGCAAGCCCGCGGCTTTGCTCGCGCCGTTGGCTATCGCCGAGATGCTCACGTTCCTGGTCGTCGTAACGTCTGCCGTGTTGACGCTGAAAGTCCCCGTCTTGGCCCCGGCCGCGATCTTGATGCTGCTCACGGTGGGCCAGGCGACCGAGCTGTAGTTGGAGGAGAGCGTCACGACCAGCCCGGTGGCCGGCGCGGGGCAGGTGAGCGTCAACGTGCCCGTCACCTTGTTCGGCCCGGTCACGGGGTTGGGCGTCAAAGCCAGTGTGGCGACCCTCACGGGCATCACGTAGATCGTCTTTTTGATGACGATCCCGCGGTAACTCGTCGTGAGTGTGGCTGTCTGCTTGCTGCTCACGGCCGTCGGCGTCACGGTGAAAGTCGCGTAGGTTGCGCCGGCTGCGACCTTGACGCTGGCCGGAACCTTCAACGCGGCGTTGTTGCTGCTGAGCGCGACGACCGCGCCGGTGGACGGGGCCGGGCCGTTGAGCGTGACTCGGCCCGTCGTCGTCTGGCACGGGCCGTTGAGCGTGTAGAGTGTCGCCGTCACGGCCGTCAGCGTCGGCGGCTGCACGGTCAACTCGACGTCCTCGTCACCGTCCTCGCTGGTCCCCGTAATCTCTACGAGCGTGGGCGTGGTCACGGCCTTGGTCGAGACTGTGAAATTCTTGCTGATGGTCCCGGCGGCGATGGTGATGCTGGCCGGGACGGTGGCGACGGCCGTGTTGCTGCTCAGGAGTTTGACCACGGTCCCGCCCGCGGGGGCCGGCTCGTTGAGCGTGATCGTGCCGATTGACGCCTTAGTGCCGATGGGCGTCTCCGTGCTCAGGGTCATGGTGAAATCCATGGGCGGGGTCGTCAGCGCCTCGCCCGCGTCGATGCGCGAGCGAACCGGGCCGTCTCTGAAGCGGTCGCCCGTGTCAACGATGTGGTCAACGAGCTTCGTCGGGCGCAGCGCCGGGTACTTAGACCGCAGGAGCGCCGCTTCGCCGGCGACAATCGGCGAGGCCATAGAGGTGCCGCGCCAGGTGCCGTAGTGACCGCCGGGCACGCTGCTCGTAATCAGCTCGCCGGGCGCGGCCACCTGCACCCAGGAGCCGCGGGTCGAGAAGTCTGTCAGGTCGCCGTTCTGGTCCGTGGCGGCGACGGCCAGCAGGCCGCCTATGTTCTCGGCCGCAGGGTATTGCGGCGTCGTGTCGCCCTCGTTGCCGGACGCGGCGACGACCACGACGTTGAAGTAGCTGGCGTTAATCGGCGAGTCTTCGGCGGCCGTTCCCGGCACGTCGTCGCAAGCCCTCTTCAGGATGCTGGACAGAAGTTTCGTGCGGCGCGGCGTGGCGATGCTGATGTTGATGACGTCGGCCCCGTCGTCGGTCGAGGGGTTCCTGTCCGGGTCAATCGCGTAGGCCAGGGCCTCTGCCAGCACCCAGATGTTCCCCAGCCCGTTCGGCGCGAGGACGCGTATCGGAATGATCTTCGCCTCGGGCGCGACCAGCGCGACCAGGCCAGCGACGTGCGTCCCGTGGCCGTAAGGCCCTGTCTGCTGGTTACCGACTTCGCTCGGGTTGCTGTCGTCGTCCACAAAGTCGTAGCCCGGCAGCATGTGGCCGGCCAGGGCAGGGTGCGTCACTTCAAAACCCGTGTCGAGGATGGCGACGCGCACGCCGGCGCCTTTCGATACGCCGTGCGCGACCGAAAGGTTAATCGCCCCAGGAGCCCACTGCGCCGCGTATGTGCCCGCGTCGCCGCCCTCCGCCCAGGAGATTCCTTCCGCCCATGAGATTCCCCCGCCCTCCGGCGGCTTCATAGTGTAGTTAGGCTCGGCGTAGATGACGCGTAGCTGCGGGTCGGCCTGAAGCTGCGCGACCTTCTGCTCGACATCCATGCCGTCTGTGATTTTCAGCCGGTAGATGGGCCGGCTGCCGAAACGGTCGAGCGGCGTTGGGCTGAGCTTGTACTGCGAGGCCACGCCCGACAGGTCGCTGGCGGCTCTTAACTTAACGACGACCTCGCCGGCGATGAACTCTTCTCCGCCGTCGGCGCGAGCTTCCTGGACGGCAGCCCCGAAACAGAAGAACGTCAGGACGAGCGAGGTAAGGGTCAGCGAGCGCGTCCAGGCCGTGCGCCAAAGGCTAAGGCCCTGTCGCACGCTCGGTCTGCTGGTTGGGATTTGATTTAACAAGATGATTTCCGTCGGAAAATTAAGAAATTAAAGACAAATGCCGCCCCGACTTGTCCCTTACCGGGGGAACAGTGCAGCCTCATGAGCCGAAAATACATCGTCAGGGGATTTTTTGCCGCGAGCGGCCGTTCAATCGGGCCCCATATGATGCGGCCCCGGCGCTGATGGCTGCTAGGGAAAGGTCGAAAAAGTGTTGCAACACGGAAAAATTCGGCCCCCGAAATGGGCGAAAGCTCACGGGCGGCCGACGATCATGAAGGGCGACCAGAAGAAGGGGTGCGGCTGTTTTTCGAGCTGCTCAAGCTGCGCGGCGCGCAGCGCGGCGGCCGGGGCAGCGCCGGCCAGCAAAAGCTTGTAAAACGAGACCATCAGCTCGGCCGTCGCCTCGTCGTCAACCGTCCAGAGGCTCAGAAGCAGAGAGGGCGCGCCGGCCGAGAAGAAGCCGCGCGCCAGCCCTATCAATTCGTCGCCGGGCGCGACCTCGTTGACCCCCGTCTCGCAGGCGCTCAAAGCCACCAGGCCGCACTTGAGGTCAAGATTGTAGGTGTCGCGCACCGTCAGCCAGCCGTCGCCGAGCCGCAGGGAAGAGAAGAGCGGGTTGTCGGGCCGGAACTGGCCGTGACAGGCCAGGTGAAGGATGTCCGCGCCGTGGGCGTACTCTTGCAGGGCGGCGGTTGTGGCCCGCTCATTGAGCAGCGCGATTGATTCGTGGAAGAGCGGCGCGAGCGCGCCGATCTCCTCGCTCACGCGCGGCGTCTGCTCGTCGGCGACGCCCATCAGCAGGGCGCGTTGCAGGGGGCGGCGCGGCTGCGCCAGACAGTGAAGCAGCACGACGGCGCTCGGGGCGTAGGCGACTTCCCGGCGCTCTATCAGGTAGCTCGTTCCGTCGTGCAGGGCGTGGAAAGGGATGTAATAGAGGGCGCGGTGCGGCGCGATGATGAGCCGCCGCTCGCCCGTGCGCTCCAGGATGGGCGCGAGCAGCAGGGCGTGGAGCGCCTGCAAGTGCTGCTGAATGCGTTCGGTCAGGTTCGGGAGGTGTTTACGCAAGGCGCGCGCGCCGAACCTGAGGGCGTCTATCTGAAACCTGAGCTGGCCGAGCAGTGTGTTGACCTCGTCCTCGTCGCCCAGGTCGCGGACGACCTCTATGCCCTCGTCGGTCGCCACGAAGGCCAACAGCTCGCCGTCCAAACTCGTGTACTCGATCAGGGCCGTGTCGGTCGAGAGCCTGCGCTGTAGCTCGGCCGTGTCGAGCGTCTGCACGTGGGTCAGGATGCTCTGCTTGCGCTGCTGTAGTTGGCGCGTGATCTCCAGTGTCTCGCTCTCGCGCTCGCGCACGGCATCGTGCAGCCGCGTCATCTCGCCGGCCCCGCCGTCGCCCGCGTCACTGCCAGGCATGCGATTGATGCGGCTGTAGAACCAGTTCAACTCCTCGCGCAACTCTTCGAGGCGCGCCAGCAGTTCGGCCTCGAAGGGGTCGCGCGCCTGAACGCGGAGTCTGAGCGAACCGCCCAGCACGTCGAGCAGGGCGCGCGACCGTGCGCGCTCGACGTAGCAGAGCGCCTCGCTCGTACGGTCGCGGCTCGCGTCGTCGAGGCAGAGGCGGACGAGTTCATTGTAGGGAATCAGCTTGTCCGCGAAGAACGCAGTGCGGAACTCTTCGGCCGGGAGCGGGGCGCGCAAATCCTCAATCAAAGAGACGGCGCGCTGGAAGTCCTCTTCGGCCGACTCGGTTTGGCCTGCCGCCGCGGCGAGCAGGCCGAGCGAGGTGTAGCAGCGTTGTGCGATGTCCGGCTGCGCGAGCCGTTCGGCGTCGGCGAGCGTGGATTCGAGCAGGTCGCGCGCCTCGTCCCCGTGCCCCTGCGCGCGGGCCGCCTCACCGCGCAGCCAGCGCGCCAGGAGCTGTCGCCGCCACGTCCCGGCCGCGGCCAGCGGCTCCTCTGCGAGCCGGGCAGAGGCGCTCGCCTCCTCGTAGCTCCCCTCCGCGTGGTGCAGTTGGGCCTCCGTGAGCGTGACCATCGCCTCGCCGACGGGGTTGCCTTCGGCCGCGTAGAGCTTGCGGGCTTCGGCCAGCAGGGCGTGCGCCTGCTCCATGCGGCCCAGCAGAATCAGAGCGCGACCGTGCTGGGCGAGAGCGCGCGCACGCTCGCCCTGCATCCCCAGCTCGCTGAAAGTCCTGGTCACGCGCTCGTAGATTTCCGCAGCCTCCGGCGCG
The DNA here is from genome assembly GCA_963848875.1 of uncultured Acidobacteriota bacterium. Taxonomy (GTDB): domain Bacteria; phylum Acidobacteriota; class Blastocatellia; order Pyrinomonadales; family Pyrinomonadaceae; genus QHXM01. The sequence goes on along the minus strand of CAWKFJ010000001.1, from coordinate 30,119 downwards.
AGGTTCAGTTCGAGGTAGGCGTCGGCAATCTCCTGCTGGGCGACGGCCGAGTGGTGCGGCATGCCGAGGGCTGCGTACTTGCGGCGCGACTGTTCCAGGTAATCGAGCGCGCGGTCGTAGCGGCCCTGAAAGAGAGCCAGGTTGCCCATGCTCGCCTCTATCTCGGCCTGCGTCAGGACGAGCCCGCCGTCCTGGGCGCGCTTGCGGGCCTGTTCGTAAAGCTCTTCGGCGCGACGGAACTTGTGCTGGGATGAGTAGATGATAGCCAGGTTGTTGTCTATCTTGGCGAGATATTTCTGGTCGTTGAGCGCGGCGAAGCGCTCGCGCGCCGCGAGCAGAAACTTTTCGGCCTCCTGGTAGAGGTCGCGTCTGAGATAGATGTTGCCGACGTTCATTTCGATCTTGGCCGCCGCCCTTAAATCCCCGTGGGCTATGAGCACGGCGCGCGCGCCGAGGCCACAGGCGACCGCCTCGTCGTAGCGGCCCAGCAGCGCCAGGGCGTAGAGGTTGTTGACCTGCGTGAGGGCGGCCGTGTGTGGCTTGCCGAGGGAGAGGAAAAGCTTTTCGGAGTCTTTGAGGAGCGTGATGCCGCGTTCGATCTGCCCTTCGGCGGCGACCGCCGCGAAGCCTGCCACCCAGAGGGCCAGGGCTTCAACTTCGTGATCGTCGGCGGTGGACGAGAGGGTCTTGAGGGCGGCGGCCGCGCCCGTCGTGCGCGCGGGCGAGCTAGTCCAGTCGTCGAAGCAGATGTCTTTGAGGGCGTAGGCCAGGCGTGCGTCGGCCAGGGCAGAGTGCTGCCTGAGCAACGCCTCACGCTCGGCATTGCCCGCAGCCACGAGACGCGCCGCCAGCTCCGCACGCTCCATTAATTTACGCCTTTAATTCCAACTCCGGGATTTCGATTAGATCGTCGCCGAAACGCACGCGCAACTGGTAGCTCCCGTCCCCGACCGGCGGGAGGCGGAATTCGCACTGGTCGTTCAACTCGGCTGTGCTCTTGGCCTCAGCGCCCTGCAACTCGACAGAGCCTTTCAGCCCGGCGCAGTTCGCGCCGAGCACCTGACCGGCGATGACCCAGCCTTCGCCGCTCTGCGTGACGCGCAAGTCCAGGTCGTTCTCGCCGGCGCTGTAGAGCATCTGGCGCGCGGTCGCCTGGCCCGAGCGCACGCCGAAAGCCGGCGACATCTGTAGGCTGTCGAAGCTGAGCGCGGCCAGGATGCGCCGCGTGAGCGAAGGCGAGGTGTCACGAGCGGCGCGCGCGCGGAAAAGGTTGACGGCTTGCGAGACCAGGGCGGGAGGCGCGTCCAGCCCCTCGTCCGTCCGCATCAGTCCCAGGACTTGCTCCAGCCGTCCGAGCTTGGCGGAGCAGCGCGAGCAGGCCGAGACGTGTTCGAGCGAGGCCGCCCGCGCTGCGGGCGTGAGCCGCCCTTCGGCCAAATCGGCCAGCTCTGCGAACGGAAGATGTTGAAAAATCGGCTTCATTTCTGCTCCAGTCGGCGCAAGGTGAACTCCTTACACGACCAACAGTGCGCCCCGGAAGTTGAAAAATACACGGGGAAAAATATTTTAGGGGCCGGGCCTCCGCCTAGCCCTTTTCAAGTATTTTCAGCAGTTTTTGCAGGCAGCGGGCGCGGGTCGGGCCGATGCTGCCCTCCGGGATTCCTATGCGGGTGGCGATCACGGAGTAGGGCGGCGGCTCGTCCTCGTAAAAGAGCAGCGCCAGGAGCTTGCCGCAGCGCTCGTCCAGTTGGCCGACGGCCAGCCGAACGCTGTGCTGTTCCTCAAGCTGAATCATCACCTCGTCGGGCAGCATTGCCTCGTCGGCCAGGCTGCTGAGGTTGTCCTCGCCCGCGTCGTCCTCGTCGCCGTCGCCCACGGAAGGCATCCTGTTTTCGCGCGTGATCGAGCGCCAGGTCTTGCGCCGCGCCGTCGTCACGAGCCACGCCTTCAATCTTTCAGGGCTCTCGATTTCGTCCAGTTTCTCGAAGAGGGTGGCGAAGACTTCCTGGAAAACGTCGGCCGCGAGGTCTTCGTTGAGCCCGGCGCGACGCGGGATGGTGTAGATCAGGCGCTGGTAACGACGGACGAGCGATTCCCACGCGGCCTGGTCGCCGCGCCGGCAGGCAAGTATCAACTCCCTGTCGCTCTGTTCCATCCGCCTCCCCAGATAGTGTTCTCGTCGCAAAGCATAGGGGGGTAACTCCCGTTTTGTCTAGCCTGCACAAAGGAGCGCCGGCGCTTCCGCGGACGCGCGAATCGCCGGCGCTCAACGAGTCGAGCGGCAAGTTTGATAACACTTAGCTTACCTGGCTCGCTCTCAGCAATCACGGCCCAAACCTCTGCCGGTACTCGGCCGAGTAGATGAAGCCATGCACGAGCCCCCTGTAATCATTGGTCGCGTTCAGGTAGTCCAGCCAGCCCTTGTAGCCGGCCGCGTCCGGGTCGCGCCGCAGGTAGCCGAAATACTCCATGGCGACGAAGCCCTTGTTGTAGAGCTTCTGGAAGACCTCCGCGCTCTCGACGATCTCGCGCAGGACGCGGGCGCGTGTCTTGCGCCCGGCAGTCAGGTCGTTAATCAGCGTCGTGCGCTGCGGGAGCGAGACGCCCGCGGTCCTGAGCAGGGTGTCCACGAAGGCCGTCGAAGTCAGGCCGTCGTACTTCGTCCTGAACGCGGCGCGGGAGGTGAACTCGTTGATGAAGGCGACCTTGTTGGCCTCCTGCTCGGCTTCGGTTTGAGCGCCGTTGAGCCGCGCCATGTCGGGCGTAAACTCGTTGAAAGTCGGGCGGCGGCCGAAGGCCGTCTCGTAGAAGCGGTAGATCAAGTAGCCTCGCGCCAGGAACTCCGCCGAGCGGTAGAAGGCCGACGAGACCTCTATCCGGTCGCACTTCGAGTCGTCGTTGGGGCAGGTGTCCAGAATCTTGCTCCATCCATTGAGCCCCGCCGGCTCGGGCTCGCGGTTGAGGAAGTCCTTGTAGTGCTGGCTGACGAAGAACTTGGTCGTGTCAACCGGGTTCGCGCTAGGGACCGTGTTGTTATCGCTGATGGTGACGGTGGCGACACCCGGCGCGCCGATAGTCCCGCTGTTGCTCGCCTCCACAATCCTGACCTTGAACGTCTCGCTGCCTTCGGACAGAGAGTCGTCCGTCAAGGGCACGCGGAAAGACTTGCTCGTCTCGCCGGGGGCGAAGAAGAGCCTGCCGTAGGCGACGGTGTAGTCCGTGCGGGCCGAGGCCGTCCCGTCGGCGGTGGCGAAGCTCACCTTGGCGTCGCGCGAGACATCGCCGCTCCGTGTGATGGTGATACTGATGCCTCCTGCGTTCTCGGCCACGCGGTAGCCGGAGGCGCTGAAACGGGCGACGTACCTCTCGTCACCGCCCGGCGAAGGCGATGGAGATGGCGAAGGATTAGGCGTGGGGCTGGGCGAGGCCGTGGGGCTCGGTGAAGCCGTCGGGCTCGGGCTGGGCGTCGTCACGGAGCCGAACGTGCCGCTGGCGACGGTCGCGCCGGCGGAAGTTCTCACGGCGACGGTCGTCCCCGTGCTGATGACGGGCACGACGTGGCCGTCGTTGGTGTTCCGCTCAAGCTCGCCCTGGCGGAAAGAGTTGATAGTCAGCGCGCCGATCCGGGAGCCATCGACGAAGACGTTGAGCGCCGTGCCGGCCGGGAGGTTGACGTTCTCGACCTGGACGCGCAAGTCCCTGCGGTCCGGGCGCGTGCGGTAGCGTGCGTCGCCTTTGGGCGTCTGGCCGTTCAAAGCCGCGCCCGAAAGAAACGTCGTGACGATCACCTCGTCGTCGCCGGCGTTGACCGTCACGTTGGCGATGGCCAGGGCCAGCCCCGTCGCCACAGTCATAGCCATTGCGATTAATGTTCTCTTGATTCGCATTGTCTTTAATCCTTCTTTGAAGAGTTGTCTTGCGACAGCGTGGTCAGATCGTCCGTCGGCTCAACAGTGCGGCAGAAGGAATGAGAAATACGGCGAGAAAGATTTTTGTGGAAGGCGTGCGATAGCTCGTAGACCCATCAGAAGAACAGACGGGGCCGCGAAGCGACACGAAATAAGAGCAAGCCCTTTTCGTGTCGCTTCGCGGCCCCTGTGGCCGTGGCTTAACCTTACGTTCCCATTGCGGCTAAAAGGATCGCGCCGCCCGGCACGTTCGCCGCGAGGAAGCTTGACGCCTGCCTGCTCGTCAAAGGGTTAACCGCGGCGGCTGTCGTCGTCGGCTTGACGAGCGACGAGGGCGCGCCGGAGTTTGAGAGCAGGTAAGCGATCAAAGCGTCGAGGTCGCTCGCGGACAGGTGCGAGGTCTTGCCGTGCGTGTCCTTGATGACGCGTATGTTGTTGGCCGCAAGCTCTGGATTGATCTGCCCGCCCACGACGAGCGGCGCGACGTTGCTCGTGCCGAGGCGGTCGATCTGCGGCTTGCCGTTCTCCTGTATTTGCGGGCTGTCGAGGCTGACGTAGATCGGCCCGAAGCCGTCGCCGGCGAGGCCGCCCGCGCTGTGGCCCGCGACGATGGGAACTTCCGTCGGCAGGTTATTCGGCCCGCGTTTGTGGTCCGTGCGAACCGTGCGGAAGTTGAAGCCGCGCTCGCCCGGCTTCAAGAGCGGAGAGTCGGGCGTGAGCAGAATCTCCCGCACCGAATGGGCGAAGCCGTGGTGCAGCCAGCGCGGCACGGAGTCCCAGAAAGTCCGCAAGTGTTTCGTGTTTCGGCTGCTGAAATTCTGCGGCGTGCCGACATCCTGCGGCGGGCCGAAGCGCACGAAGAAGTAGTCATTACCGGGGCGGAAGAACGGGCCGTCGCCGTCCACGGTCGTCTCGCTGATGACGCCCGGCTCGTGAATGTTGTAGTCCTGGAAGGTGTCGTCTATGACGCCGTTGGAAAACTTGTTCCCGTTATGGTGGCACGAGGCGCAGCCCGCGCCGCCTGCTGAAACCTCCTTCGTGAAAAGCTCCTTGCCGCGCGCAATCCGTGCCTTCTCGGCCTCGTCCGGGAACTGTTCGAGCGGGTTCGGGAGCCTGCGCGTCTCGTTCTGCGACCAGAGGATTTGCAGGTAGGCCATGTCGTAGTAGCCGACCTTGAAAGCCTTGCTGCTCAAGTCCGTGCGCCCGATGGCGCGCGAGTTCTCCTCCGTCTTTCTGAGCACGAACTCTTCGCGCGCCTTGAAGCGGTCCACGGCGTTCGCCTGCGGGAAGAGCGGCGTCGGCGTGCGCTCGCCCAGAAGCACCTCGCCGTTGCACGCGGAGGCGTAAGCCATGAAGTCGTTGTTCAAGCCCTCGTACCACTCGGGCCAGTTGTCCGAGATGTCCTTGTTCTGCGGGCAGACTTTGGTGCCGCCGACGGCGTTGGCCGCGACGTTCCACTGGCAGCCGTCCTGGCGGCCGTCCCAGTGGCAGAAGCCGCAGGACTTCTGGCCGTCGTCCGAGTAGGCCGAAGAGAAGAACCATCTCAAGCCCTGCTCCTCCGCGGTCGCAAACAGGTTCTTGCCGTTGCTGCCCGTCGTCGGGTCGAGCGTGGTGTTGGTGACGCCGACGGGCAGGTAGCCCGCGCGCGTGAGCGCACCCGTAGCGTCCACGTTGAGGAAAGAAACGTCCTCTGTCTGGAAGTTGGCGACGTAGATAGTGCGGCCGTCGGGCGAGACTTCGACGCCCTGCGGCGTGATGCCGCCGGTGAACTCTATATCAGTCGGCGTCAGAAGCTGCGACGGGCTCGTCGCCGCCGCGTTGATGCGAAACGCCTGGACGTTCTCCGTGTGCGCGAACGTAACGAAGAGCATGTTGCCGCGCAGGGCCATCTGTTCGGGGCCGCTGCCCTTAATCTTTTTCTGCGCGGCCGTGTGGTCTTTGAGGTCAACGAACTGGCCGGGCGTGACGAGTTGCGAGAGGTCGCGCCCCTCGTCCACGTAGCGGAAGACGAACTTGTTGGTCGCCGTGTCGAAGATGTTCAGCTCCGAGCCTATGTCGTCAAACGTCGTGGCCTTGGTCGCGTCTGTCATGACGGGCGTGTAGCCCAGCGGCTGACCGTTGTTCTTGATGACGACGCCGCTCGAATTCTTCGTCGGCAGGCCGTGGCCCGTCTCGCGCTGGTTCAACTTGGTGTTGGTGTCCTGGCCGCTGACGATGCCCCAGCGCCCGGCGATCTTCACGTCGGTCGAGAGCCCGCCGACCGGCATGACCTTCGTGAGCGTGTTGGTGTCGTCGCCGACGTTGATGACGGCGACGGTGTGACCGAGTGTGTTGGCGACGTAGAGCGTGCGGCCGTCTGCGCTCAAGTCGAGGTCGCGCGGGTTGGCGCGCTCAAGGTCGTTGAGGCCCGTAGGGATTTCCGCGAGCTGCGTGAAAAATGGGCCAGGATCGACGCGGAAGGCGCGCACCTGATCTTTGAAGCGGTCGGTGATGTAGAGCCGCGTGCCGTCGCGGTTGAAAATCAGTTTCTCGCCATAAAAGCCGGTCTCGAACTCGCCTAGGACGGTGTCCGTCGAGGTGTCGATGACGCTCGCGAAGTTGCCGTACTGGTTGAGCACGACGACGTAGGGGCGCGGGTAGATGCTCGTGTTGAGCGGGCTCACGCGCACGCCTATGGGCCGCGTGCCGCGCCCGGTAGCTGTTGGTCTGAGGTCAATCCATGAGATGACGCGGCGGCTGCCGGTGTCCACGACCGCCACGCGCCAGTCTGGGTAGCCCTCGCGGCCGGGGAGCGTGACGTAAAGTTTCTTGCCGTCCTGCGTCAGAGCCAGCGCGCGAGGCTGGCTGCGGAACGGCTGCTTGACGTGCGGCCAGAGCTGGTTGCCGCTCTTGACTACGGGGTTGTTCGGATCGATGCGCGTACCGGGGTCGGGACGGCCGTCAATGTAGGCCGCGCCGTGCATGATCTTGGTGTAGCGCAGCAGGCCCGCGCGGACGCCGGCCTGCTCGGCCCCGACGATATTTTTCACGGGGTCGCTGTTCGGCCCGGTGATGATCCTTCCCCTTGAATCCGTCTTGACGGCGGTGATGAACAGGCGCAGAGGCAGCGGGGCCTCGCGCCCTGTGGCCAGAATTTTACGCTCGAAGTCCGCCGACAGGGACATGCGCGGCGCGACCGCCGCCGCACGGAAATCCGCGCTGAACACCAGCCACACGGCCCCCACCAGAATCGAGATGATAAACAGCAGGCACTTAACTCTGTTCGTCATGACACGTCCCCCTCTTCAGTTGAAGTTCACAAAAATGGCCCGGAAACGCTGGGTAGACTTTCCCCGATGTGCCAACAGTCCGGGAGGCGCGTGAGAAAATACATGGGAAGGAAAAAAAGGGCGGAAACTGTGGTACGCCTAAACCTATCGAAATTGATGGATTACACAGCTTGAGAGGAAGTCTGACGCGCCTTAGAGAGTAACTTTCACCCTTGAGAGAGCAACTTTCACGCTTGAGAGGCTGTGTTTAGCGTGTATCTACTGTGGAGCGGTGCGAGGAAGCGAGGCTTTGAGCATGTATTCAGGAGAGGCTGCATAATTCGTGACTTCCAGTTGAATCATTTGTGCCAGGCCCCGCCGTCTACTTCCTGATGCAGCTCAGGCAGGCGAAATGAGGCCGGCCACGTGCGGTCAAGTTCGCCCCCAGGGTGTATTATGCCGCCCCTGGCAGCAATTGTCGGCCTTTTCGTGTGGTTAGACCGCCGACGGCGGCAATAGTCGTCGAGAGTCGAGAAATACCGCCAGTGGCGGCCTAATGAGCGATATGCCGCTGCGCTAAAACAAAGGCAGTGGCGTTGACGCGAGTCGCAGATCAAAAGCAAAGACAAGCGGCCCGTCTCGGCATTGCGCGGCATATCAACTCATTCGACCGGAGCGCGAAGAGCCTGGCTTTCATCCGCGAGACTTGAATGCCTGGTCGGTTGTCTCCGCGCCCGGTCAATTCGAGCGTTCGGCGCCTTCGACATTAATCGGAGGTGACGTTGAATGATAAAGCAGCTCAAAAATATAATCGGCGTTGAATGCTCACGTCGAGAGGGCCGCCGAACAACTCATTCGACCCGACCGGAATGAGCGTGTCTTTCATCGTCAACTTGTCGCACGATGCAGTTGTCTCCCGGCGGGTCAATTCGAGCGTTAGGTTCCTGTTGAATGCTAAGGCTTAAACACTGAATCAGTTGTCTTGAATTCTAGGGAAGTCAAGAATTCTTGGATGCTGATGCTGCTTGAATGCCGTGAGCCTCGCGCTTTGAATCGAGAGTTAATGCAACGGTAGATTGAATCGCCATGCAGCGCTGGTTGCGTTGAATGATAGACTCAAGATTGAAGGCTCAGGGAACAGAGGGCTGCGTTGTACGGAACCTAACAAGCGATTCGACCCGAGCGGAATCAGCTTGGATTTCATCGTCAACTTGTCCGTCGCGCAGTTGTCTCCCGCCGGGTCAATCGCAGCGTTAGGCCGCTCTGCTAAAAAAGAGGTGAGCGTCGAATGATGGGCTCACACGACCGGACGCCAAGTTGAATGACACAGTCAACGGGCTGCCTAACAAGCGATTCGACCGGAGCGGAATGAGCCTGGATGTTATCGACAACTTGGATGGCTGCGTAGTTGATTCCCGCCCGGTCAATCGCGGCGTTAGACACGCATCGGATCACAAGAGAGTTGAGCATTGGGTAGTGTCCTAAATCTGTGTTGCTAACTAAAATAATTTTTAAATGTCCTCTATAATTTGCCATATCGAAATTCCTGTTATTGCCATTCCAATATATATAGTGGCAAGCGCCGTTTTTCGATTCTTCTCCATCTTGTCCTTCTCGTAACCTGAACGTTCAATATCCCTCCACAACCACCATCCGAATGCAGTGATTATTAAACCAATGACTAAAAACAATATCGCATACCACATAGCATCTCCTTTTGGTTTTCGTCCGTGATGCGTTTCCGGCTCTGCTTTTTGGTCGCACGCTTTGGCATGGTGAGGATATAGCACAGCGGGAGTGAGAAGGCTAGAGATTCATTAAGTCCAGCAACACACTTTTAGGACACTATCGAGCATTGAGTAACGAAGCCGAGAAAAGCTATGATGCACGTTGAATGGTAGAATCAACGGGCGGTCTAACATCTCATTCAACCGGAGCGCGAATAGCATTGCTTTCATGCGCGAGGCTTGCTTTGTTTCTGCGGTTCGCCGCGCCCGGTTAATTCGGGCGTTAGGTGTTCCACTTGTTTAAAACGCTTGAGTTGAACAGAATGAAAAACATAACTTTACCAATATCGTTTGATGATGTTCCATATTACAGAAATTCATTTCGCGGCGACCTAATTATCACACATGGAGTTATCTACTATTTCCCTCACGCGAATACGCTTACACAAGAAGGCAAACGAGAATATCCCTTGACTTCGCACATTGGTCTGATTGCGCTACCAATAGATCTAATCTGGTTAGAGCTAAGGTCTACGACCAATCAATCCCGCTTGCGTCAAGAGGGATTGTGGAGAGATAGCGATTCGAGTCAAATGCTCCAAGCACGGCTTGATGCGTATATCGCAGAAAGAAAGCGACAGCCATCGCAACTTGTCGAGTACGAATACAAGTTGCCCAAGCCCATGCGGTTTATGCAGGCTGCGATTAAGAATTTATCGACAAAAGGCGGCCTTGTCTTTGATACGAAATACGAGCATCACGATTTTAAGATTGGGTTTCACAGAAAGAGAATATTGCGCGAAGCATTATGGATAGGGGGCTTTAGGCGCTCAGCATCACACCTAACAAGTCATTCGAGATGACGCCCCGATAGCAATTCTCTCAAGATGCTTCCCTTTGATAAGATTGGATGCTGCTCGCGGGGCGCATCTCAATTCCAGCGTTATGCTGCTCCGCTCAAATGTAAGGCAGTGACGTTGACGCAAGTCGAAGGTCAAATGGAAAATACAAGCGGCTCGTTTCAATGATGGGCGGCATAACAAGTCATTCGACCGGAGCGGCAATAGCGTGCCTTTCATCCGCAAGATTGAAGGCTTGATACAATATTTTCCGCCCGGTCAATTCGAGCGTTGGGCCGCTGCGCATACAATAGAGAGTTGAGATGAATGTGACGGAACAGAGGAAAGCAGTCGCCGCTTGAATGCTCACGTCGCAAGGGCGGCCCAACAAGTCATTCGACCGGAGCGCGAATAGCCGGGCTTTCATCCGCAGGACTCGGATGGCTGGTTAGTTGCTTCCGCGCCCGGTCAATTCCAGCGATATGCCGCTTCGCTCAAACAAAGGCAGTGGCGTTGACGCGAGTCGCAGATCAAAAGCAAAGACAAGCGGCCCGTCTCGGCATTGCGCGGCATATCAACTCATTCGACCGGAGCGCGAAGAGCCTGGCTTTCATCCGCGAGACTTGAATGCCTGGTCGGTTGTCTCCGCGCCCGGTCAATTCGAGCGTTATGCCGCTCCGCTAAAATCAGGGCCGTGGCGTTGACGCACCTTGAAGTCATAAAGAAAATACAAGAGGCCCGTTCCAGTGATGGGCAGCATAACAACTCATTCGACGCGAGCGGAATGAGCCTGGCTTTTATCGTCAACTCGGATGCTGCTCGCAGATATTTCCCGCCGCGTCAATTCGGGCGTTCGGCGGCTGCGCCTTCAAACGGAAGTGTCGTTGAGTTACAGGTGAGAGCAAAGGCATAATCAGCGTTGGCTAGTCATGTCGCAAGGGCCGCCGAACAACTCATTGGACCCGACCGGAATGAGCTTGCTTCTCATCGTGAACTTGTCCGGGCCGGACATGCTTCCCGGCGGGTCAATTCGGGCGTTGATATGGCTGACAGAAGTCAACTAGAAAAGACTCCGCCCGTCCCCGCTCACCAGCCGCGGGTTATTCAATAGCTCGTATCAAGCTCAGCACAGTGGCAGAGGCCGCGGCCTTCAGCTCCAAAGCGACGATTGATCCTGCTGATATTCGTGGGTTGGCTACCACCGGGCCTGAGTTCGTCCTGGGGAGCTACTTCGATCTAGGCCCGAGCATCAGACCGCAAGCGGTGTGGCTCCTAACGCCCTCGAAGATTCTCCCCTGATCGTGGTCGCGGCCTCTGCCACTGTGCTGAGTTATCCTGTTGCCCCCTTGTTCGTTCCGACTCCTTAACCGACAGGCACCTCCCTGGCTATCGCCCAAATGAAAGCTGAGAGTTCTCTGGCGATGGCCGTCACGATCTGCTGCTTGAGCTTGCCTCTGGCTGAGAGTCGTCGGTAGCGAGCACAGAGTCGTAGTTGCGCACGCCACGCCACCTCTCGCACCTTCCTTGATAAGCCCTCCTGCCGGAGTTGGATGATGCGCGTGACTCTTGCTGGGAACCGATAAGCCCAGGCGCTCTCGACCAGTACGCGCCGGACGTGAGAGTTACCCGCTTTCGTGATCTGGCCGGGGCGGCGGCGCGCACCACTGGAGTGCTCCGAAGGCACCAGCCCGAGATAGCTCATGAGTTGGCGCGGGTTCTCAAAACGCCTCAGGTCGCCAATCTCGGCCACGCAGGTGACGGCGGTGACGAGCGAGACGCCGCGCAACGCCTGCAAGGCCGCGGCCACCGGAGCCATGCGCCATGCAGGCAGTCGCGTCGTGATCTGTGCAGTCAGGCGGGCGAGGCGCTCTGCCGCTTCCGAGATAGCATCCACATACTCCTGAAAGACGACCTGCTGGACGGGTGAAGGCAGCTTGATCTCAGAGAGCCAACGCAGGTGCGGTTTCGTCCAGGCGCTCTTGCCTGCGTAGCGGATGCCGTGGCGGAGCAGGAAAGCGGATAGTTGCTGGCGCGCTCGGCGCTCAGCGTACATGGCGTCTTCACGGGCGCGGGAGAGATCGCGCATCGCCTCGTCTTCTTCGCGGGGGACGAAGACCGCTGTCAGTTCCCCGGCTCGCTCCAACCGGGCTAAGGAGATGGCGTCACGGCGATCAGTCTTGACTCGATCTCCGCTCTTGCGAGGAGTCTTCGAGGGAGCGACGACCACGCAGGCGTAGCCCTTCAGCGTCAGGTGGCGATAGACGGTGTAGCCGCAGGGGCCGGCCTCATAGACGAAGTGGAGGGTCTTGCGCGTTCGGGCCAGTTTGCGCACGACTTTGACGAGAGAATCAAGGTCACCATTGATGCGCCCGAAGTGGCGGACCTCGCCCGTGCGGCCTTCATCGGCAGTGGCGACATCAATGGAATCTTTGTGGACATCGAGGCCGACGTACATGATAGACTTTGGCATGGCTTGTCTCCTTCATGGTGGCTCTGTGCCGTGGTTGGTCGAACACTCACAGCATAATCCACGTCGGTGAAGGGACAAGCCTCTTTCGCTCTGTCAGCCATTATGTCTAGGTGCTTTCGCTTAACTCAATTCTTGAAAAGAGAGAAATGAACATGAAACACATTTGTCTCCCATCTTCTGATCGCTCTTACATTCGTAATGCCCGAATGAGATATGTTTTTCCCGTTTCCAAAAACATTGACATCTGCACAGGGGAGGCATAATTTTTCAATTCTGGCACGTGAATGGAGGCACCATGAATTGGAATAATGAGGATTGGCGTAGTTTAAACATCGGGATATTGGGCTCCCTTATCGCTGCGGCCATCTGGGCAGTCCTCAGATACTCTTACCCTGCATTAAAGCAATATGTAATTAAGGCGATGGCCGCGTGTTCTCGGGCGGCTTCGAAAATATATTCGGCTTTTATGAACATCTCCTGGCTCCACGTAATCGGACGGAAATTTGAGAGTTTTGCTGGAGCGCTTGTTCAAGGCGTAGTCAGCATAGTTACTGTTATATTTTGGCCGGCTGTCATCATTGGCGGTATCAATCTAATGGCACGGAACCACGTTACTCCCAGGGCCAGTACTGCCCCCACCTATCAGGTCGAAAGTTGCTACTGCCCATCATCCACGATTCGTTACAGCGGGGTGCCAACGTATTCCTCCGACTATGCCGGCACACCTGCTTACTCCGGCACAACCGAGTCGTACTTACTCAATGAAGATCTTCGGGTTAACTCTGCTCCTGCTCGTCGCCGTGCGAAGAAGGGAAAGAAGAGCCAAATTATTTATTCGGGACTGGAAGCACTGAATGCGCCGATCTACGTCGCTCGAGCGCCTAACTGTGGCACGTCGCTGTGGGGAATAAAGCGGTCGCGGCCCCGATAGACATTACTCTCTATAAGGGTCGTGTGTAATCCGCGAGACCAAGAAGCCTCTCATCGAGCCGTATGGAAGGATCGCGACGGATGACCACGCCACGGTAACGTGCCGGAAGTGTGCATCTTTGCTCTACAGGCGTGACAAAGTCTGGGATGACGCGTGCGCAGTGACCTTCGTCAGATACTAGCCATGCGCAGTCGGTGTCGGCACGGGTATAGTCTGGGGACATAGGTAACAAAAGTGTTGGGAGACATGGGTAACACTTTGAGGGCAAGATTTACCTCCTTAAGGAGGCGATCATCATGCCCTGGAAAGAACTGTTACCGATGGATCAAAAAACACACTTTGTCTCCGAATATCTCCGAGACTCCCTCTCGTTTTCCGACCTCTGCCAACGCTACCACATCTCGCGCAAGACCGGCTATAAATGGATCGCTCGCTACGAAGCGGACGGCCCTTCAGGCTTGGTAGATCGCTCTCGTCGCCCTCATTGTTCTCCAGAGAAGACGCCCGAGGCTCTGCGCCGGGCGATCATCCAGGCACGGCGGCGTCATCCCTCCTGGGGCGCAAAGAAACTGCTCAAGCTGCTGGCCCGAAAAGAGCCTCAAGCAGCTTGGCCTTCGCGCTGGACAGTATGTCAGATTCTCAAACGAGAAGGGCTTGTCAGACAGCGAACTCAAAGGCGCAAGCCAGGACATTCCGGCAAACCTACTTCCATTATCACAGCTCCCAATGAACTCTGGTGCGTCGATTTCAAAGGGCAGTTCAAGACTCGCGACGGGCGCTACTGCTATCCTTTGACCGTGACTGATCGCTACTCGCGCTATCTGCTCGGTTGCCAAAGCCTGCCTTCAATCCACACCTTTGGAGCCAAAGAGGTTTTCAGTCATTTGTTTCAGAAGTATGGTCTGCCTGATGCGATCCGCTCTGACAACGGGACGCCGTTTGCCTCGTCGGCGTTGGGCAGGCTCTCAGAACTCTCAGTCTGGTGGATCCAACTGGGCATCAGACCAGAGTTGATACAACCAGGCAAGCCGCAGCAGAACGGGCAGCACGAACGGATGCATCGGACACTGAAAGCTGAGACGACTCGTCCACCGGCAGCCAACCTCAACCAGCAACAGCGACTGTTTAATAGTTTCAGGCGCGAGTACAACCAGGTCCGGCCGCACGAAGGAATAGAGTTGCAGACACCAGCATCTTTGTACGAGACTTCAAGACGGCTGATGCCCAAAGCGTTACCGCCGCTGATCTATCCGGCGCACTTCGAGACGAGGTTGGTCAGTAAGAACAGTGGGATCCGGTGGAATCATCGGTGGGTCGCAGTCAGTCATACATGTGCGGGACTGCACATCGGGCTAGAGCAAATCGATCACGGGTTATGGGATGTATACCTGGGACCAGTAAAACTGGGCCGGCTACTTGAAGCAAGCTTCCGAATCGAAGATCATCTCGGGAGGCTGAAAAGGAGAAATGTGTAACCCATGTCTGCCCACTGATTTGTTACCCATGTCCATGGTCTTTCAACGCAGCAGCCTAACAACGGCATGCACCCGACCGCGAATGGCGCGGCTTTCATCCGCAAGACTTGTCGCTAGCGGAGTTTTGTGCGCGGCGGGTGATGCCCAGCGTTCGGCGGCTCCGCCTTCAAACGGAAGTGACGTTGAGTCAAAGGTGAGAGCAAAAACAGAATCAACGGTGAATGCTCACGTCGTAAGCGCCGCCGAACAACTCATTCGACCCGACCGGAATGAGCGGACCTGTCATCGAGAACTTGGATGCTGCTCGACAATGCTTCCCGCCCGGTTAATTCGGCGTTAGGCGGCTTACCGGCGTCACGAAACTCGGAGGAGATTATGAATAATACACAAACCTTGATAGCTGCTTTAGAGGGCGCTCCTGATATTATTATTAGCCTCGTTCGCGAGGTGCCGCCACAGCATCTGAAGCGTCGCCCCAGCCTTAACAAATGGTCCGCTCACGAACATGCTTGCCACATATCTACCGCGGACACAGCTTATCTTGCGCGCCTGGAGTTGATGCTCTCTGATCCAGCGCCTTACATAAGCTCTATGGTTCCATCTCCAGAGGAGGAAGCTGGCTCACTACTAAACATTGATTTAGACGAAGCGCTTGACCTGTATGTGCGAGAACGGGCGCGCCTCGTTAAGCGTTTGCAAGAGCTATCTGTAGAAGATTGGCAACGGACGGCGGAGCATGAAGAGTACAGTCATTATTCAGTAATGATAATGTTCAGGCAACTACTAATGCACGAGATGCTTCACGGATACAGAATAGAAGAGCTAATGCTGAAGAAAGGCTGGGAATAAACCTCCAGCTGAACAGGTCGCCGCCTAGAGTGCTCCGCGCGGGCCGCGTCAACCGTAGCGTTAGGCCACTTTTAGATGATATGAGGAGGGTGATTTATCTTGGATGCAAGGTGCGAATTGACGGTGAGTGTCTCATTCCCGCTTGAACAGGAGTCAATGAAAGATCCGCTCCTTCAGTATTACATAGGCTTCAGCGAAAAATTTGCCGCCGCCGGCTTCGGTCAGTGTGGTGTCCCGAAGATACTTCTACCCCAGAGCGTGGAAATCGGGGGCGTTCAGCAGGTCATTGCAGGAAAGTTCGCATTCGATTGTACTCTATCGTTCTCGAAGGTGGAGGCTGCGTTAGAGTATGTACAAGAGAGTCTCAGGGACGTGAGCCCCAAGCCCGATATTGGGGTTACATTATATGACAGGGACAGCCATAACCGCATACGTCTTTACCCGCGAAATGACATCGAATCTTATCTCTCCGGTTTGTAGTGCGGCACAACTTGGCCTCACACCTAACTCAACCGGAGCGCGAAGAGCATTGCTTTTATCGAGAACTTGAATCGAACTTTCACGCTTGAGTGGGCCTGTGGTGAAAGTAAAAAGGAGAAGGGAGGACGAGAGCGCATCTTTCGTCCTCCCTTTGCCTTATTTTTACGGGGTCTTCGGTTTCTGGTCAGGCTTGCCTTGCTGCGTCTGCGGCTGGTCTTCGGGCTTCGCCGCGTCGGGGAAGCGCTGGCCGTTGGCGCGGTCGAAGACGGAGTTGCGTAAGAAAGCTTCGGTCGTCCAGGGGGGGCCGCCGCCATTAAGATACTTCTGGAACCATTCAAGGTGGGCCGTGTAGTAGAGCGCCATCTCGTACCAGTTCGGCCAGTGGCCCGCGTTCGAGTAGATAAGCAAACGCGAGGGCACGTTCATCTTTTGCAGGTCTGTGTAGAAGTGTAGAGACTGCGTGTAGGGCACGCGGTAGTCACGCTCGCCGGAGATGATGAGCGTCGGCGTCTTGAAGTTCCTGGTGAAGTTCGACGGCGACCACTTCTCGTAGTTCTTAGAGTCCCACGGCGTGCCCTTCAAGTCCCACTCAGGGAACCACAGCTCCTCGGTCGCGCCGTGGAACGAGCGCAGATCATAGATGCCCATCATAGAGGCGATGGCCTTGTAGCGGTTCGTGTGCCCCTGCATCCACATCATCATGTAGCCGCCGAAAGACCAGCCCATCGCGCCCATCCGGTCGCGGTCAACGTAGGGGAGTTTTTCGAGCGCGTCCGTCACCTTCATCAAGTCTTCGTAGACGCGCCCGCCCCAGTCGCCCGAAATCTGAGCAGTGAAATCCTGCCCGTAGCCGGTCGAGCCGTGCGGGTTCGGGAAGGCCACGACGTAGCCCGCGCCCGGATAGACCTGCCAGTCGCCGCGGAAGGCGTCGGCCCACTGCGACTGCGGCCCGCCGTGGACGTTCAAAATCACAGGGTACTTGCGCGCGGGGTCGAAGTTGTGCGGCTTGACGATAAAGACCTGAATCCTCGCGCCGTTCGAGCCCGTCACCCACATCGTCTCGGCCGGGCGCACGTCAACCTCATTCATCAGGGCTTCGTTGAAGCTGGACAGTTTGACAGGCGTAGAGGCTTTACCATTCGACACCTCCGCGCCGTAAATCTCGTTGGGCTCGCCGACCGAGCGCTTGATGTAGATCAAGCGTCGCTCGGAAAAGTCGAACTCGAAAGCGTCAATCGTCTTGTCGGCGAGCGCCTGTGTGATCGCCTGCGAGTTGATGTCCAATCTGTAGATCGGGTTCTGTCCTTCGACGGGGCCTGTGAAGTAGATGGTCTTCGAATCGTTGGCCCAGTGGTAATCGTCTATCCAGTTGCGGAAGGCTTCGGTCAGGACGGTCGTCTTGCCCGTCGAGCGTTCGTAGAGCGCCAGGCGGAAGAGGTCCGACTCGTACCCTGGCTGCTTCTGCATACGGTAGGCGATGTAGCGCCCGTCGGGCGAATACTTGGGGCTGCCGTCGTAGGCTGGGTTCGACGCAGTGATGTTGCGCGGGGCGGACGCGCGGTCGTTAAGCGAGATGAGCCACAAGTCGTTGTTGGTCGAGGCGGCGGGCACGCGGTCGCGGTTCGAGACGTAGACGAGTTCCGCGCCGTCCGGCGAGAAGTCGTATTGCAGTGGGCCGCCGAGCTGGAATGTCGGCGCGTCGTAGGCGCCCGGCGTCACGTCGCGCGTCTCGCCCGTGGCGACGTTGACGACGAAGGTGTGCGTGCGCGTGCCGTCCTTCCAAGCGGTCCAGTGGCGGTAGAGCAGCTCGTCCGCCATGTGCGCCTTGAGCGGCCCCGTCTCCCAGCGCGAGGAGATTCTCTTGTTGCAGGCGTCGTCGCCGTTGCACTCTGGGTAGACATCCGACGAGAAGGCCACCCACTTGCCGTCCGTTGACCACAAGGGGTCAGAGACTCCCGTCGAGAGGTTCGTCAACCTGCGCGGCTCGCCGCCGCCCGCGTCTCTCAGATAAAGGTTGGCGCTCCCTTCCTTCGCGCTGATGAAAAGAATCTGGCGGCCGTCCGGCGAGAAGTTGGGCGAAAACTCGTTCACGTCGCCGACCGTCAACTGGCGCGGGTGTTGTCCGTCAACGTCCATCGCCCAGATGCGGCTCGCGCGTTTGGCCCGCGCCAGGTCCGAGGTCGTGACGACGAAGATGATCGTCCGCCCGTCGGGCGAGATGTGCGTGTCCGAAAGATTTTTTATGCGGTAAAGGTCTTCGATGGTGAACGCGCGTTTCTGCGCGGCGACGTGGACGGTAAAGCACGTGAGCAAAGCGAAGAGCAGGGAAGCGCGACGCATCATTGGTTATGACTCCTTAGGGTAGGGGCAGTGTCTGCACCCGCTCCGGCAGCAGTAGCCGCGGCGCAGAAGAAATTGGGCCGTGAACACGTAGAGACCGTTTTCGACGTAAAAATCTTCGCCCTCGACGAGCGGCGGCTCGGGGCCGGGGGCTTTCGCGGGAGCTTCGTCCGGCGAGCCGTCCCTGACAGATTCACTATCGTTAATCACGTCCGCCTAGTCTATCGGAAGTCCGCGTGTTTGAGAAAGTGAGGCCGTCAGCCGGTAGTGGCGACACAAACGATGCGGTCAGTAGCGCCGACGCCGGTCCCGCGTTCGTAGCCGCCGAAATATTCCACGGACTCGAAGCCGGCCGCCGTCAGTCGGCTCTGTAATTCCTCCATCGTCCAGCAGCGCATGACGAAGTCGTAGTCGGAGACGTGTTCGACGCCGCCGGAAGTTTTGAGAACGTGCCGTTCCGCAATGTGCAGCCGGCGCGTCTGGTGGTCTAGCCGCGTCACGCTGCGGAAGGTGAGTGCGCCCAGCGGCGTGTTGACAGTTTTCTCAAGGACGGGTTCGCGCGTCTTGCGGCTGACGCTTTCGTGCCACTCGCGCACGTCCATGACAAGCGTTCCGCCCGGACGAAGCGCCCCGGCGCAGGCGGTTAACGCCGCCGCGCGACTCGCGTCGTCCAAGAGGTCGTTGAGCACGCCGCGGCACAGCACGCCGTCGAACGATTGCCGCCTGAAAGGCAGCGCCAGAATGTCGCCTCGCACGAGCGGGAGAGCCAGGCCCGCGTCGTTAACGCGCCCGCGAGCCACGGCGAGCATCTCCGCCGATAGGTCTAGCCCGCAGGGCCTATAGCCTCGGCGCGCAAGCTCCAGCGTAAAAGTCGCCGCGCCGCACCCCGCATCAAGAATCCGCGCCCCGACCTGGACGCCGCGCGCGTCGAGCAGCTCCTCTATGCCGTCACACAGCCGCTCGACGGGACGCCCCGACACCAAGTCGTATGCCCAGGCGTACTCCCCATAAAACGGCCTGTTTGCCACGCGTTTCATCTCTCTTCGGCTCGCCTCTGAAGAAATCCTATTCGATTCCGGCCCCAAAGAAAAAGGTTTCGTGCGCTCCACACTCTTGCCACAATCCACTTTCTCTGATACACCTCTGCTTCCAGAGGAAACCCCTTTGCCTCCTTCGGAAACTTTTGGTTTTCCGAAAGAAACAATCGTTCTTCTCAAATAAGCAATTATGCTTCTGAAAGAAGACAACAAGCTCCCAACGGAAGATTCCAGAATTCCTTTCATTCTCGGGAGGAGAAGACCGTGAAATCCAAAATTAATGCGGCTCTGTTTTTGACGCTCGTGCTGGCTTGTGTCCTGACAGGCGCGGCGCAGCAGGCGAATAACGTCCAGCTAGTCATAGAGGGCAAGGTCGTGCGCGTCTCCGACGGCGACACCATCACGGTTCTGGACGCGGACAACAAGCAGCACCGGATACGCTTTCAGGGCATCGACGCGCCCGAATCGAAGCAGGCGTACGGCCAAGCCTCGAAAGAGAATCTATCGAAGATGGTCTTCGGCAAACAGGTGACGGTCACCTGGGACAAGGTGGACAAGTACCGTCGCACGGTCGGCAAAGTCCTCCTGGACGGGCGCGACATCAACATAGAGCAGATCAAGGCCGGCTTCGCCTGGCACTACAAGAAATATGCGGAGGAGCAGCCGGCCGAGGACCGCGTCACTTACGCCAAGGCCGAGGAGGAGGCGCGCGCGGCCAAGCTCGGTCTGTGGCAGGACCCCAACCCCACGCCGCCGGGCGAGTGGCGTGCTGAGGCTAAGACTGAGCGCTGGGGGCCGCCGCCGCCCGAAGGCACAGTCATAGGCAACAAGAGCAGCAAGAAGTATCACAGGCCCGATTGCCCCGGCTACCGCGACATGGCCGAGAGGAACCGCGTCTTCTTCAAGACAGTCGAAGAGGCTGAGGCCGCAGGCTTCAAGCGCGCGGGCAACTGTCCGCCCGAAGCGTCCATGTCTTTAACGACAGCGAAGGTTTCCGCGGTCGCGGCCAGTCCGCAGGAGACGCCTCAGGGAGAGAAGCCTAAGACGACCCCGACGCCCAAGCCCGCCGAGAGCGCGACCGACACGGCCGCGTCAGGAGATGTGGTCGGCAACAAGAACAGCAAGATTTATCACGAAGCAGGCTGCCCCGGTTACAAGAGTGTCTCGGAGAAGAACCGCGTCTTCTTCAAGACGGCGGCAGAGGCTGAGGCCGCGGGCTTCAAGCGCGCCAAGAACTGCAAGGCCGGCGATTCAGAATCGAGCGAAGCGTCGGGCGAGACTCCGAGCACTACTCCGTCTTCCGGTACTGCCGAAAAGGAAAAGAAACCGTCACAGGGGAAAGTCGCGCCTGCGGTCGAAGCCACGACCAACACGGCCGAGACGCCTGCGGCGACAGGCGAGATCATCGGCAACAAGAACAGCAAGATTTATCACCGGCCGGACTGCCCCGGCTACAAGAGCGTTTCGGAAAAGAATCAGGTTAAATTCAAGAGCGTCGAGGAGGCCGAAGCCGCAGGCTTCAGGGCCGCCAAAAACTGCCCCGCGCAACCAACCCAATAAGTATTGCGCTTTGAGAGACAAGCTCAACCCTTTGCGCCTTACGTCTTAACTTTGCGCCTTTGCGTGAACCGTCTGTTTCTCGCAAAGGCGCAAAGTAAAAACTAAAGGCGCAAAGGGTTGAGTCATGTTCATGGATTAGTTCTTGCGCTCCTGGGGTGTATTTCATAAAATGCGGGCCTTCCACCCATCCCTTCCCACCCGAGAAGGAGATGTCCCACAGATGGCCAAGAACCAGCACAAGCGTCTGCCTCCCGGTAAAATCGAGGCCGACGAAAACGGCTTCGCCGCTCTCGAACAAATCCAGGGCTACACTCCCATCAACAACACATACTCGCTCGGCGCCGTCCGCTCCGCGCACGAAGAACTGCGCGACCTGCGCCACGCAGCCGCCGCCGCTCAGGCCGAAGCGCAGGCCGCGCGCGACAGCGCCGTCGCCAAGGAGTGGGAATTCCACAACCTGATGCTCGGCGTCAAAGAGCAGGTCATCGCCCAGTTCGGCAAAGACTCCACTGAGGTCGAAGCCCTCGGCCTCAAGCGCAAGTCCGACTACAAACCGCCGAAACGTAGATCGAACGCGGGCCCAGACTGACATCAGTGTCCTCGTCCGTCGCAGAAGTTTATCGTTCGGGCTTCGGCCCGCCGCTGCCGTTCTCTCTAATTCCAGCCCTCCGGGAAAAGTGCTATCCTCCAGGCCCTGCCGATTTTTCTCGTCCACGGGTGTTAATAATCTTGCGCGAGGTGCGTTTTATGGGTGGAGACAACCTGAAGGAGGGACCCGTGCAAGCTGCTGTGACGCACCTCAAACCATTGCCCGAACCGCCGAAGGAGCTGGAAAGACTCTTCCGCGAGCATAACGAACTGGTCTTCCGCACGGCCTATCGCGTGACCGGGAGCGCCGAGGACGCAGAGGACGTGCTGCAAACGGTCTTCCTGCGCCTGGCGCGGCGCGAGGAGGTTGACCTCGCCCCGAGTCCCGCGAGCTACCTGCACCGCGCGGCCATCAACGCCTCGTTAGACTTAGTCCGCAGCCGCACGACGGCCCGCGCCGTCGCCCTTGATGACGTCATGGACGATTTGCCAGAGCGCTCCTCGCTGAGCCCCGAAGCGCGGCAGCAGGACCGCGAGCTGCGCAAGTTGATTCAGCAGGCAGTGTCGCGCCTCGGCGCTTCGGCCGCTGAGATGTTCGTCCTGCGCTACTTCGAGGGCTACGGCAACAGCGAGATCGCGGAGCTGCTCGGAGCCTCGCCGATGGTCGTCGCAGTCACCTTGCACCGCTCCCGCGCGAAGCTCCGCAAAGAAATCGGAAGTTATCTGGAGAAACATCATGAAGCGTAATCGGAAAGAGCTTGATTCAATCCTCGACCGCGTCGCTGCCGGAATCCGCAGCGAAGAGCCGGACGCCGCGCTCGGCCGCAGCGCCGCCGACCGCGTCTGGGCGCGAATCCGGCAGGAGGCCGTCGAGGCCGCGCCCGAAGCCGTGACGCCCGCGGAAGAGATTCGCGGCTGCGCCGACTTCCAATCGCTGCTTCCCGCCTACCTGCGGAAAGAGTTGTCCGAGGCGCGTCAGCTTCTCGTCGAAGACCACACGCGCGAGTGCATCCCCTGCCGCAAGGCCCTGAAGGCTGTGCGGGGCGGCGCTCAGGCGACACGCGTCGTCAGCCCGGCCGCGAAACCCGTGCGCGCGGGCGTGCAGACGCCCGTCTGGAAATGGGCCATCGCCGCGGCGTTCCTCGTCGCCGTCGGCCTCGTTGTCTACAACGTCTATCGCCGCATAGGGGTCGAAGCGCGCGCCACCGTCGAGATCGCCAGCGGCGCGGTCTACAAGGTCACTGACACGGAGAGCCGCGCGCTCGGCGTCGGCGACGAGATTCGCGGTAACGACATCATCCGCACGACGAAGGACTCTGGCGCAGTCGTCAAACTCGAAGACGGCTCGCTCGTGGAGATGCGCGAGCGCTCCGAGTTCTCGCTGACGAAGAACGCGGACGGGACGACCATTCATCTCAACCGCGGCAACGTTATCGTCGAGGCGGCCAAGCAGCGCGGCGGCCACCTCTACGTGGCGACGCCGGACGCGCTCGTCTCCGTGACTGGCACAATTTTCTCCGTCAACAACGGTACGAAGGGCTCGCGTGTCTCGGTCGTCGAGGGCGAAGTCCACGTTAACCAGGGCGGCAACGAGAAGGTCTTGCATCCCGGCGACCAGACGACGACGAGCGCGAGCCTTGAGGCCGTGCCGATTGAGGAAGAGATCGCCTGGAGCCGCAACGCCGAGCGCTACGTCAAGCTCGTAGGGGAGCTGACCTCGCTCAGGCGTGAGCTGGATCAGAAAGTCCCGCGCCCCGGCGTGCGCAACTCGACGCGGCTGCTAGACCTGACGCCGGATGGCACTGTGCTCTACGCGGCGCTGCCGAACCTGACGGAGACGCTCGTCGAATCGCACCGCATCATGCGCGAGCGCATACGGCAGAACGCCGCGCTCAGCGAGTGGTGGAAGGAAGAGAGACCCGACCAGCCCCCCGGCCTTGACCAGATCATCGAAGAGATCAACCAGTTCGGCAAGTACCTGGGGACAGAGATCGTAGCGAGCGCGAAGATAGGCGATCGCGGGCCGGAAGACCCGCTCGTGCTGGCCGAGCTGAGCGACGGCGCGGGCTTCCGCGCCTACCTCGAACAGAAGCTCGCGGCAGTGACGGCCCCTGATAAGAACGCGCCCCGGATTCGCATTATTGAAGACCCCGCGAGCGCGACTCAGGACGGGACGCAGCCGAACGAAGTCCTGGTCTGGATTAACGGCGACCTGATGGCAGCCGCGCCGCGACTTGAACAGTTGCGTCAGTTCAATGAGGCGCTGAAGGGCACGAACAACTTCAAGACGACCGCGTTCTACGCGCGCCTCGCAGAGACATACAAGGCTGGGGCCGGGCTGATCGTCGCCGCCGACCTGGAGAAGATCATCGGCCGGCTGGTCAACGAGGGCACGAGCCCGGAGGCCAGGAAGCGTTACGAGACTTACAAGCAGCTCGGCCTGCTGAACCTCAAACATTTCGTGGCCGAGCAGAAGGACGTGGACGGGAAGACGAGCAGCCGCGCCGCCGTCAGCTTCAAGGAGCAGCGCACGGGCATAGCCTCCTGGCTCGCCGCGCCTGGGCCTATGGGCGCTCTGAACTTCGTCTCGCCCAACGCCAACGTGGTCACAGCCTTCGTGGTGCGCGAGCCGTCCGCGCTCGTGGACGAATTGCTGGGTTACCTGAACACTGCGAGCCCGCGCATGCGGGAAGACCTGAACATACTTGAGCGCGAGTCCGGCCTGAAGCTGCGGGATGATTTCGCAGCCCCGCTCGGCGGCGAGTTCGCCTTCGCCCTGGATGGGCCAGTTCTGCCGACGCCTTCGTGGAAGATGATCTTCGAGGTCTACGACCAGGGGCGCTTGCAGCAGACCTTCGAGCGCGTGGTCGATGAGGTCAACAAGCGGGCCGCGAAGGTCGGCGCGGGCGGCTTGCAATGGGAGCGCAGCGAGTCGGGCGGGCGCACGTTCTATGCGCTCAAGTCCGTCACCTATGGCGTGGAGCTGCACTACACTTACGCGAACGGCTACCTCGTCGCCGCGCCGAGCCGCGCGCTGGTTGACCGCGCGCTGAAGTACCGCGAGTCTGGCTACACGCTGCTCAACTCGCCGCGCTTCACCTCGACCTTACCGGCGGACGGACAGGTCAACTTCTCGGCCATCTTCTACCACGACCTCGCGCCGCTCCTGGCGCCCGTTTCGGGCCAGTTGGAGCGAGCCGCGGAAGGGATGACGGAGGAGCAGCAGCGCGCCATCAAGGCGACAGCCGAGGCCCCGCCGACGCTGGCTTATGCCTACGCGCAGGGCGACTCGCTCGTCCTCGCCGCGGATAGCGAGGGCGGCCCCTTCGGGCTGAGTCCTGCGACGCTGATGGGCCTGCCCAGCTCCTTCGAGATGCAGCACATCCTACACAGCGCGATGGGCGGGAAAGACGGAAAGCAGTAAGCAGAAGGCGGAAGGCGGCGGGCCTGCTGTCTTCCGCCTTCTGCTGTTCGGAAGACTGATATGAAACCTGTCATAGACCTCAACGACCTGAGCGTGCAGTTTGGCGACAAGCCTATCTTGAAAGACCTGAAGGCCGAGCTGCGCGGGCGCGCTATCGGCCTGCTCGGGCCGAACGGGGCGGGGAAGACGACGCTCATCCACACGCTGCTCGGCTTTCATCCGCCCGCGTCGGGCTCGGCCCACATCTTCGGCCAGGACATCACGGCGGGCGCGAAAGAGATTCGCGCCTTCATAGGCTACATGCCTGAGCGCGACTCGTTCATCGCCAAGATGTCGTGCGTGCGCTTCGTCAGCCTGATGGCGGAATTGTCCGGGCTGCCGGCTGACGCGGCGCTTGAGCGCGCGCACGAGGCTCTCTTCTACGTCGGCCTGGGCGAGGCCCGCTACCGCAACCTCGAAACCTACTCGCTCGGCATGAAGCAACTGGCGAAGCTCGCGCAGGCGATTGTTCATGGGCCAAAACTGATTATCCTGGACGAGCCGACCAACGGATTAGACCCGCCGACGCGCCAGCGCATGATTCGCCTGATACGCGAAATCCGCGACAGCCACCAGGCGCACGTCCTGCTCTCGTCACACCTCTTGCGCGACGTGGAGGAGTGCTGCGAGGAGATTCTGATTTTGAAGGACGGGCGCATCGCCACCTACTGCAATCTGGAGGAGGAGCGCAAGGCCAACCGCAAGTTCCTGGAGATGGAGACGCGCGGCGACACGCGCGCCTTCGCGGAGGCCGTCGGGAAGTTGGGCTGCGAGTACGCGCTCGCGGGCGGCCGTTTGAAGCTCGTCCTGCAAGGCGGCGTCGAGATACGCGACCTGTATAAACTCGCCGCCGAGCGCGAGGTGCAGATTCGCCGTCTCAACTACAAGCGCGACTCGCTCGAAGACATCTTCCTCAAAGCGATGGAGGAAAACGGCGAGGAGTCAGAATACAGAAGTCGGGAGTCAGAATGATAAGGCGGAGAACCACGTCAACAGCTTCTCTTTTCTCCTGACTTCTGACTTCTGACTCCTGACTTCTAACGGAGAATTACAATGGCGGTTTATGAGCACACCTACAAGCAGTACGCGGGCCTTGAGACGCCGCGCTGGTCGCGCTTCCTCATCCTGCCGCGCCACTCGTACCGCGGCATCTTCCAGTCGAAGCTCTTTATAGCCATCTTCGTCGCCTGCTTCGTCTACCCGCTGGTCGCGTCGGTCCTGATCTACCTGCACCACAACGCAGAGGCGCTGGCCGTGTTGGAGACGGCGGTGCGCAGGCTCGTGCCGATTGACGCCGCGTTCTTCGAGAATCTGGTCGTCGGGCAGGGGATGTCGGCCTTCTTCATCACGCTCCTGATCGGGCCGCCGCTCATCTCGCGCGACATGACGAACAACGCGCTGCCGCTCTACCTCTGCCGCCCGTTCTCGCGCGCCGAGTACGTCGTCGGCAAGATGAGCGTGCTGCTGATTCTGCTCTCCTTGATTACGTGGGTTCCGATTCTGCTCCTCTTCCTCTTCCAGTCGTACCTCGAAGGTTGGAGTTGGTTCGCGTCGAACTTGAGAATCGCGGGCGCGATCTTTATCGGGAGCTGGGTCTGGATTCTGCTACTCGCGCTGATGTCGCTGGCCATCTCTTCGTGGCTCAAGTGGAGGCTCGCCGCGAGCGCCGCGCTGATCGGCATTTTCTTTATCCCGATGGCGTTCGGCGAGGCCATCAACAACATCTTCTTCACGCGCATAGGGCACCTCGTCGGCCTGCCGAACTTAATCAAGGCGGCGTGGTCTAGCCTCTTCGGGACGTTCGTCTACGAGACGGGGCGCATCAGCGGCTTCGTCCGCGGGCAGCGGTTCAGAAACTTCGTCATGTACGAGCCGCCGCCGTGGGCCTCTTGGCTGGTGCTGCTCGCCATCTGCGCCTTCTGTCTGCTGCTGCTCGTCCGCAAGGTCAGGGCTTACGAGGTGGTGCGCTGATGAAAGAGCACGATTCGCAGATGATCGTCTTCGAGGACGTGTCGAAGTTTTACGGCGAGATTCTCGGCGTCAACCGCGTCAACCTGTCAATCGCGCCGGGCATCACGAGCCTCGTCGGGCCGAACGGAGCCGGCAAGACCACGCTGATGAACTTGATGACGGGACTCCTGCGCCCGACGCGCGGGCGCATCAGCATCCTCGGCATGGCGCCCGAAGAGCCTGAAGAACTGTTCCGCCGCGTCGGCTACTGCTCGCAGTTCGACTCGTTCCCGCGCGGCGTGACCGGGCGCGAGTTCGTGGAGATGTACCTCAGCGTTCACGGCTTCGGGAAGAAAGAATCCGCCACGTTGACGACGCGCGCGCTCGACCGCGTCGGTCTCTCGGACGCGGCCGAGAAGAAGGTCGGCGCCTACAGCAAGGGGATGCGCCAGCGCGTGAGATTGGCACAGTCGGTCGCGCACAATCCTTCGGTGCTGATTCTGGACGAGCCGCTCAACGGGCTCGACCCGATGGCGCGCGCCGAAACGATTCGGCTTTTCCGCCAGCTCGCGGACGAAGGTTTACATCTGGTCATCTCCAGCCACATCCTGCACGAAGTTGACATGATGTCGGACGCCGTCGTGCTCTTGAACAACGGCTACGTCGTAGCCGAAGGCGACGTGCGCGACGTGCGCGACGAGATGGAAGAGCACCCGATGCAGATTCTGGTGCGGTGCGACCAGCCGGGCCGGCTGGCGGCGCACGCCTTCGGGCAGGAGGAGGTGGTCGAGGCGAAAATCCAGGATGACCGCCGCGGCCTCTTTATTAAAACGCGCGATGCGGATAAATTCTATCTGCTCCTGAACCGCGCGGCGGCCGACGGGCTGGTCACTATCGAGTCCGTGACGCCGGTGGACGACGACCTGAGCGCTGTCTACCAGTATTTGATCGGGTCGGAAACCGAAGGGAGCCGCGCATGAGTTCCAGGGCAGAGACAGTCGTTATGGAAAAGACCGCTATGAAGGCTTCCCGCTGGGCGCTGTGGAGGCGACAGATCGCCTCCATCCTACGGCTCGAAGTGCGGAAGAATTTCACGGGCAAGCGCTCGTTCCTAATGTATCTCCTGGCGCTGCTGCCGGTCTTCATCATGACGGCGCTCGTCTCGGCGAATTACGACGACATCCGCGAGAATTTCGCCGAGTCCTCCGTCATCTTCGCCAACCTGTACGAGGGGATGATTCTGCGCACGGTCGTCTTCTTCGGCTGCGCCTGGATTTTCATGAACCTCTTCCGCGGCGAGGTCGTGGACCGCAGCCTGCACTACTACTTCCTCTCGCCGGTCAGGCGCGAGGTGCTCGTCGCGGGCAAGTACATCTCCGGCCTCGTCACTTCGCTGCTGCTGTTCGTGACGGTGACGGCGCTGTGCGTCTTCCTCATCTACCTGCCGCTCGGCTATTCGGGCGCGATGAGCTACCTGTTCGACGGGCCTGGCTTGAATCAATCGCTGACTTACCTTGGCATCACGGCGCTCGCCTGCATCGGCTACGGCGCGGTCTTCCTCGTCATCGGCCTCTTCTTCCGCAACCCCATCATCCCTGCGATCCTGCTCTACGGCTGGGAGTTCATCAACTTCCTGCTGCCGCCGATGCTGAAAAAACTGAGCGTCATACACTACCTCCACTCGCTGACGCCTGTGCCAATTAACGAAGGCCCCTTCGCCATCGTCACCGAGCCGACCTCGGCCTGGCTGACAGTCCCAGGACTGATGATCGTGACGGCGGCCGTGCTCGCGCTGGCGAGCCTGCGGATTCGTCGGATGGAGATTAGTTACGGGAGCGAGTAAAGAATTCAACATTAAAAAGGTAAAATGAAAAACCGAGGCGGAAGCCAGTCATCTTAAACTTGGCTTCCGCCTCGGTTTTTCATTTGACAATCTCTTTTTGGAACTTTTCGGGCGCGCCGCGCGAATTTAGGATGACGGCCGGTAATTGCTGACGACGAATCGGGCGGATGACTTTGTTCACAACTCCCAGTGACAACGAACTGCTGCGGCTGATGGCGGCCGGGGACGAGGGCGCGTTCCTCGCGCTCTACAGGCGGCGGCAGGGCGGGATTTATCGCTTCGCGCTCCAGATGAGCGGCTCCGAGGCCATCGCCGAAGATGTGACGCAAGAGGTTTTCATGGTCTTGATGAGTGAGGTCAAAAATTTCGACCCGGCCAGGGGGACTCTCGCGGGCTACCTCTACGGCGTCGCGCGCAATCAGGTGCTGCGCGCTTTGAGCCGCGACCGCTCGTTCGTGCAGATCGCGGAGGGCTACGGCGAAGAGGAGGGTGAGGCGGTACACGAGCAGTTGGTGGCGCATGACGACCCGCTGGGGGATTTGACGAGGGCAGAGACGATTGACTCCGTCCGTCAGGCGGTCATGGCGCTGCCCGCGCACTACCGCGAGGTCGTGGTGCTGTGCGACCTGCACGAGATGAGTTACGCGGAGGCGGCAGAGGTTTTGAAATGCGCCGTTGGCACAATTCGCTCGCGACTGCACAGGGCGCGCTCCCTGCTGATAGAGAAACTGCGCGCGACGAACGAGCCGGGCACGGCTTCCTCAATCGTCAACACGGCGAGGTGCTTCGCATGAGCTGTCGAAACTACGAAACGATTTTGACCGAGGTGGCGCGCGGCCAGATGCTCGACGCCCGCGCCCAAACGGACGCGCTGGCCCATGCGGAAGCGTGTGCGCGCTGCGCAGCGCGCCTGGCAAACGAGCGAGCCCTCAGCGCGGGCCTGAGCGCATTGGGTTCCAGCGCCGCGGCGGCGCAGACGCCCGTGCGCGTCGAAGAGAAGCTCCTCGCAACTTTTCGTCAAGGCCCCAATTTTGTGCCAGCCGGCGCGCCCGTTGCCGCCATTAGACCGCGCCGTGCGTGGTGGGCCGTCGCCGCGGCGGCAGCGATTCTCGTCGTCTCGACCTTCGCGGTCGTGCGCCTGCTTCCGGCCGGCGCGAAGGAAACGGCGAAGCAGCCATCGTCCGCCGTCGAGCCGGCTCCTGTCCCGGCGCCTGTCTGGAGGGAAGATGAAAGCGTTGCTGAGAATGACGAGCAGCGTCCGGCGCGAGACAGGGATGAGGACGTACAGAAACCGGTTCCCGCCCCGCAGTTTCAGCGGAGTCGTAGAGACCGGCCAGGGCTCGTCCGCGACGTGAGGTTTAACGAGGGGCGCACGGGCGGCCGTATTAATCCTGAGTCTGCCACAGGCGCA